>CAVOPT010000028.1:0-15917 GCA_963698165.1 uncultured delta proteobacterium | reverse complement strand
CCATACGCATCAGGCTAAGCTTAACCTTTTAGATTTTATCCGATTTAACGGGACAAATCGGCAATAATGTTCTATGAAGATGATCAAAACTCCACGGAAAGGAGATGATCAATGAGCATGGTTAAAAACCCAAGGAACTCCTTAACAAAGCCCGTTCGGCAATGAAGCATGTGTTCGACAGACTCTGGCTTGGCTCAACTGCTCGGCGTGTCGGATTCATTCAGCGGACCACCAGTCGACTTGAAGGGGACGATTTCGTGAAGTTACTCACGACGGAAACAATTGCACTGCCAGCGATTTCTCTGGCCGGAATGTGCGATGTCCTTCGCGGAATCAACCCTAAAGCCGATCTGAGCCCCCAATCACTGTCCGAACGCATCAACAGCAAAGGCGCCGTGGACTTCTTGAAAGAAGTTCTCCTTTTCGCAATCAAGGAAAATCTCCGAACGGCCTGCCAAAGGATCTCCCCAGATCTTTTGGCCCCTTTCAAGCGAGTCCTCCTGGAAGATAGCACGGGGATGTCTTTGCATGAAAAACTCGCCGGCAAATTCAAAGGGTCTTCAGGAAATGCCAGTAAAGCCGCCCTGAAGATCAACTTCATTTTTGATCTTAAAACAAATGCTGTCCAGGAGCTTTCTGTTACCGGAGGTAATATTCCCGATCAAGCCAGAGCGGCTCACATTGCTGACCAGCTGCAAGAAGGGGACTTGGCGATCAGGGATCTTGGATATTTCTCCACAAAAGGCTTGGCTGCCATTGATGGCATGAAAGCTTTCTTTCTCAGTCGAGTCCTGAAAGGGGTCGGCATCTACTTGTGTTCGGATTCGGAGGCACCCGCGCTTGACATTGTAAAATATCTAGACAAGGAATTTGCCCACGAAAACATAATGGATTCAGATATCTATTTGGGCAAAGAGAAGCTCCCTTGCCGTTTGGTCGTGTATAGAACCCCCGAAGCCGTGGTAAATGAGCGAATAAGAAAAGCTAACGCCAGTGCAAAAAAGAAGGGTAGACAGCTCAGCGAAGACCATAAACAATGGCTTCGATTCACTTTATTTGTGACCAATGTAAGCCGGGAAGTATGGTCACCTGATGTTATAGGAACCATTTACCGCATACGTTGGCAGATTGAATTAATGTTTAAGTCCTGGAAATCTTTATGTCATATAGATGTGATCAAAGGTGAACGTTCAGAGCGTATCGAGTGCTTGGTATATGGGCGACTTATTGCAATTGTTATAATAACCATTATTTATGGGTTTTTCAGTTGGTACTCGGACAAACACCTCCAACTGGAAGCCTGCTTTCACAAAGTCGTTGAATGGCTCAAAAGAAGAGAGCGCCTATCTAAGGCTGTACTATGCGGTGAATTTGATGTGCTTCTGCAAGACCTGATACAGGAAGCACCCAAAATGCTCTGTAAACAAAAGCGAAATCGGAAAACAACGTTAGAACTCATAGGGGCCCACGTGCCATATGATGATAGTTTTCGCAATGAAAACCTAGGGATGGCGGCTTAGCCTGATGCGTATGGGGTTTATCCCCGCCCGGAACGCAAGCGATTCGAGAGAGCCTTTGAAGTCCTAATCGATGGAGTTAAGGACCTATCCACAAATAACCAAACATGGCGGCCCTGGAAGTGGCGTCGCCCTCTGCCTATTCACGGTAGCGCGGCCTTCCACGGCCGCGCTTGGCGTCAATTGCCGATAAACCGCAAGAATTCTGCATTTCCGACATGAGTTCCTTCCTCAAAATTCGATGGATTTCCTCAGGCAAAAAAATCGTGTTTCCCTGTGACCAAACCGAGGGACCGGTTGTAGATGTGGGTAGAACCCGCGGTTCGAAGACGCGGGACTTTGCCGTGCTGCATTCGATAGAGCCAGCTTTTTCAACAAACCTTGGAATCGGAGGGAATCATGTCAAGGAAGGCATTACTCGGTTTTCTGGTGCTGGGATTGGTGTCTGATGGGATCGGCGGGCCTCGCCGGGGCCCTGACCCTGGAGGAGAAACTGGGTGGACTGATCTACCGTGACACCAATCTTTCCGTGAACTTCAACCAGTCGTGTATGACCTGCCACCACCCGTCGGCGGGATTCGCCGACCCGGCGAACCGCAGAGACCCGGTAAATTTCCCTGTATCAGACGGGTCCGATCCCAATTTGTTCGGTGGGCGCAACGCGCCAACAGCAGCCTATGCAGGGTTCAGCCCGGCCCTTAAGGAGGAGAACGGCGTCTGGTCCGGGGGCATGTTCTGGGATGGTCGGGCAACGGGCGGGGAGCCTCGGGGACCCTCTTGCGGAGCAGGCCAGGGGGCCTTTCTTGAATCGCGTGGAAATGGGCCTGACGAAAGAGGATGTCGTGACGCGGGTTGCAGCATCCAACTATGCCAATCTTTTCTTGCAGGTTTACCCCGGCACCGACTTCACAAAACCTGATACCTACGACAGCATATACAACAACATTGCCCGGGCCATCGCGGCCTTTGAACGCTCAAGCTGCCGTAACCCGGTTCACCTCGAAATTTGACGTCTTCTATCAGGCATGCAAAGCGGCGGGGATCGATGTGAGCACCATCGATCTCTCGACAAACCTTGCGGGATTACCCCAAGGGATACTCACCACCCGCCAGCTCAAGGGTTTGGCCCTGTTCAACGATAACAGTAGGCCAAATGCTCACTGTGCCACATTACCAAGGAAATCGGCGATCCCAGGGATCCCACTGTGCAAACTCCCACCCCTTTTCACGGACTTCACCTATGACAACCTGGGCCTTCCGACCAACTGGCGGGTCGTTGATCTTTCCGGGGTATCACCGCCAGATCTTGGGCTCGGGAAATTCTTGCAATTGGAAGCCCAAAACGGAAAATTCAAGGTGCCAACCCTGAGAAACGTAGCCCTGACGCCGCCATATGGACACAACGGCTACTTTGCCACCCTCGCGGGCATCGTCCACTTTTACAACACGAGGGATGTTGATGCCTGGCCCGATCCGGAAGTGTTTGAAAACATGAACACGACGGAGTTGGGCGACCTGGGTCTCACTGCCGACGAGGAGTATTCCCTCGTCGTCTTCATGCAATCGCTCACGGATCACCAAAGGTAAAGCTTCCACGGGGAATGCCGAAGTGCCGGGCCATTTCAACGCCAGGCGCTTCGGCGCCTCCCTGAGTCTCCACTACTGGGAGGCCCCCGCACCCTTCCCGGGCCCCGGTCCCTTGCGGGAGCAGAATTCCTCCTTGGTTATCTTCCCGTCTCCGTTGACATCCTTATAACTGAAGACGTCTTCCCCACGTCCGCCCGGGTGGCGGACGGCCATGAATTCCTCCTGGGTCACCACTCCATCCTTGTTCTTGTCCATGGCGGTGAAATTCTCCTCGCACTGCATCATCTGGCCGCCACCCCGCCCCGCCTGCCCTGGTTGCCCCAGAGCCGGACTCCAGGTGATTGGGACCAGCAACGCTGCCATGGCCAACGAAGAACGCGCGACTCCAATTCGTTTCATGGTACCCTCCTTTTCTTTTTGCATTGGGTTTGATGAGGAACGCTTGGCGGTCTTCTTCACGGCGATTTTCAGGCAACGGGTAACCTGGGACTGAAGAAATTATGAACCGCCTCAAAGGCCCCTCCCTTGCTGGCAGGAGCTGGGGGAGGGGGAACGAATCCTTCGGTTTCTGATACTCACCAGTATAACCCATCGATCAGGAAGCAAGCAAACCGTCGCGCCGGTGGGGTTGCAATCAAGAATCCGAGAAACTTCCGCGGCGGCGTTTACGGGGTGCCTCGAATGGGTCTTGATGTCGAATCCTCCTTTGCCTGCGCCGCCGTGGAAGGCGGCGCTACCGGAGCATTCAGGTCGCCGGCCGGCCACGTTATCGTCACTTTGACTGCACCTGTCGGCAAGATCCCTTCTCCGGGAAGATTGTGTGGAGTCCGCCTGTGTTCAGCGGGAACCGGCGTGGTGGCCGAGGAACCTCCCAACGAGGATCTTTTCTCCCGAGGGAATGGCTGTTAAAATGGGACGGATTTTTCGGGGTGAGGATATGTTGGCTGAACGACAGGGGATGCTCCACGTGGACGCGAGATCCAGGAAGACGGAAACTTTGGTTGGAACAGCCATCTTGGTGACCCTTGGAGTCATCGCCTCGTGGGTTTACTTGAAGCAGTTCCGCTATGATCCCGCAGTCTTCATCCCCACCGTGCCCGCGCAGGGGAAAGCTTCCTCCGCCATCCCGGGTGGACCTGAAGCTTCCCCGTTTCAACCCTATCTTCCGGAAGGTCTGACACCCCTGTCTCCCGTGGAGGGATTCGGGTCGGAAACCCTGTCGGAAAAGATCAACGGGAAAGCCGAGCTCTACCTCTCCGCGGGTTTCGTGAAGCTCACATGCCAGCGCTTCGCCAAAACCGGGCAAAGCGACTCCTGGTTGGAAGTTTTCCTCTACGACATGGGTAGTAAACGGAATTCCTTTTCCGTTTACAGCACGCAGCGGAGGACCGACGTGGAGGAGGCGGACTTCACCCGCTTCGCCTATCATTCCAAAAACGCCCTCTTTTTCGTCCATGGCCGTCAATACGTGGAAGTGGTCGCATCCAACGAAGGGATGCTGGAGGAAATGCTCGCTTTCGGAAGGACCTTTGTCGGAAGATCCGCCGGGGATCCCGGGGAAGTGAGTGAGCTGGCCCTGTTTCCGCGGGAGGGCCTCGACGAGGAGAGCGTCGCGCTGCTCTCTGCCGACGTTTTCGGTTACCAGGGACTGGACAACGTCTTCATTGCCAATTACACCGTGGAGGCAAAACGTTTCACCCTTTTCCTCTCCGCGCGGAAAGACGTGGAGGAGGCGGAGTCCCTGGCTTCAGCATACGGGGGGTTCCTCCTGGAACAGGGGGGTGAAGCGCGGGAAGCAGCCGTTGAAATCCCGGGTCTCAAAGTCCTGGAAATCCTCGGCAGCTATGAGTTCATCTTCAGTCACCATCATTTCCTCGCGGGGGTTCATGAAGCCGACGACGCCGAACAGGCTGGCCGGCTGGCTTTGAAGCTCCATCAGGCACTGAGAGAGGCCGCCAAGTGAAGGAAACCGTGAAGGAAGGAGGAGTCAGCCGCAGGGATTTCATTCTGCGCTCCACCAAGGCGGGAGCACTGGTGGCCGCCTCCGGCCTTCTGAGCTATTGGCTTTACGATTCGGAAGGTCCGGGGCGTCCCGCGCCGTCCAATGAGGCGTCCGTGCAGCTCCCTGATTTCTCCATGCCGGACTTGGGAAGGAAAATGGCCATCGCGGCCGGAGACGACCGGGTGAAGACGGTCAACCTGGCTCTGAAGGCCCTTGGCGGCATTGAAGCCTTCGTCGGGAAAGGTGACCGGGTTCTCGTTAAGGTGAATGCGGCATTCGCCACGCCGGCGATTCTCTCGGCAACCACCAATCCGCAGTTGCTCGGCGAGGTCGTTCGGCTCTGTTATGCCGCGGGGGCAGCATCGGTCGTGGTGACGGACAACCCCATCAACGACCCCGAAAGCTGCTTTGCCCTTACAGGCATAGGGGATGCGGCTCGTTCCACGGGGGCCCGCCTGCTCCTTCCCAAGGACTCCTTCTTCAGGTCCACGACCGTTTCGGGTGGGATGCACATCGCCAACTGGCCCCTCCTGTATGAACCGTTCAAGGGTGTCAACAAGGTGATCGGGATCGCGCCGGTGAAGGACCATCACCGGAGTGGGGCGTCCATGGTCATGAAGAACTGGTACGGATTGCTCGGGGGCAGGCGCAACATCTTCCATCAGGACATTCACAACCTGATCGGGGAACTGGCCGTCATGGTGAAGCCAACCCTGGTGATCCTAGACGGGACAACCACCATGATGACCAACGGGCCCACGGGGGGCTCCCTTTCGGACCTCAAACAGACCAGCGTGATGATCGCGGGAACGGACCAGGTGGCAGCAGACGCATTCGGGGCAACACTCCTCGGAAGGAATGCGAGCGATCTGCCGTTCATCGGAAAAGCCGAAGCCGCGGGGGCGGGGACGGCGGATTTCGAGACTATCCGCCCCATCCGCGTGAGCACCTGACGGGTGGGCCGCCGTGGAAGGCGGCGCTGCCAGGAGTGCATGATCAAACGCGGAGGTCACTCGCTCTCTTGATTGCATCCAGGGGCGGTTTACGTCTCTCGCGGCGATTTTGCAAACGGATTTCGCAGCTGTTAAAGCCCTCTTCGGTTTGCTCTGTTTTACTTTAGGCACTTTAGCTCACTTTAGGCACTTCACAAGCTTTAGGCACCTTAGTTCACTTTAGGCACTTCACAAACTTTAGGCACTTCTCCCACTTGCCGAGAGGCTCATGCGGATAGTCACGGTCAGGCGCATCAGTCAGGTCTTCTTCCTCGTTCTGTTCTTCTGGTTTTGCTTGGTGAGCTCCCTCGGGTTTGAGTGGTGGGAGCTTCGCGGCTGGCCTGTCTCCTGGTTTCTCCACCTCGATCCCCTGGTGGCGCTGGGGACTCTCCTGACCACCCACACCCTGTACCGGGACCTCCTCTGGGCACTCGTCACCATGGTCCTCACCATACTTCTCGGCAGATTCTTCTGCTCGTGGGTGTGTCCCTTCGGCACCATGCACCATTTCGTTGGGTACCTGGGCAAGCGGGGAAAGGCCGTATCCGGCAAAATCGCCGGGAACCGATACCACAAGGCGCAGTCCATCAAGTACGCCATCCTTGCCGTTTTACTGTCCGCCGCAGCGGGGGCCCTTGTTTCCCAGCTGATACGGCAGGCCGTCGGCGGATTCTTTCGCTTCCTCATCCTGTTTTTCATGACCGCCGCCGCGGCTCTTTTTGCATCGGTCAAATGGCGCGGAGGCAAAGGCAAAGTTGCTGCGTGGTTCTTCGCCCTTGTGGCCTTCTGGTCAGTGGTAGGTTCCTTTGCAGCCTTGGATCAGGCGATTGAAACCTCGCTCCAGACGGGACTTCTCGATCCCATACCCCTGGTTTACCGTTCCGTCAACATGGTCCTCCTGCCGCTCTTCGACTCGACGACACAGGTCCTCTCCGCGAGCCGGCGGCACTATGAGGGGGCATGGCTCATCGGGGCCGTTTTCCTTGTGGCTGTTCTCCTGAACCTCAGGACGCCCCGGTTCTACTGCCGCTATATCTGCCCCCTGGGGGCTCTCTATGGAATCCTCGGAAAATATGCCCTCTTTCGCGTGGGGAAAAACTGCGACACCTGTCCCCAGTGCGGGCTCTGCGAGGCGGACTGCGAGGGGGCCTGCGAGCCCACGGGCACCATGCGTCTCAATGAATGCATCCTGTGCATGAACTGCCTCGATGACTGCAGGCACGAGATCATCACGTACAGCACCGGCTCTTCCACTTCAGGCGAGATTGCCTCACCGGATCTCACCCGGCGGGGACTCGTGCTTTCCGTGGCTTCGGGAATCGTCGCCGTACCCCTGCTGCGGCTCGGTGGAGGCCTGGGGGACAACTGGAACCCTGAGGTCGTGAGGCCTCCCGGGGCCCTGGCCGAGGCGGGCTTTCTCTCCAGGTGCATCAAATGCGGTCAGTGCATGCGCATCTGTCCGACGAACATCATCCACCCGGCAGGGCTCGAGAGCGGCATGGAGGGTCTCTGGACCCCCGTGCTGAATTTTCGCCTGGGCACGAGCGGCTGCCAGCTCAATTGCGTGGCGTGCGGCCATGTCTGCCCCACGGCCGCCATTCGTCCCATCAGCCTCGACGAGAAGAGGGGGATCAACCACTTCGCGGAATTTGGTCCCGTGCGCATGGGCATGGCCTTCGTCGACCATGGGCGCTGCCTTCCCTGGTCCATGGACAAACCCTGCATCGTTTGCCAGGAAAACTGCCCCGTGAGTCCCAAGGCCATTTTCGTGAGGGAGGTCTTCAACCCGGTTCGAGGCGGCGCGGGCACGGTGGCCAAAGGGGACGGGTTTTCCCTCGAATTGCGAGAGGCTGCTTTCAGGCCGGGCCAGTACGGCACCGGCGACTACTATTTAAAAATCATCGGAAGTGAAGCGCGGCACCGCATCGCCGGGAACACGGATCGGACGCTGTCTCTTTCGCCCGATCATCCCCTGGATATGTTCCCTCCACCTGGCACTCCGGTGGAAATCCAGGTAAGGCTCCAGAGACCCCAGGTGGACCCCGAAAAGTGCATCGGTTGCGGTGTGTGTGAACACGAATGCCCCGTGACGGGAAGGAGGGCCATTCGTGTGACGGCTGAAAATGAATCGAGGAGCAGAAAGCGTTCCATGATTCTCTAGCAGGAGACGCGTGCCTCGGCGACTTGTGGCGATGCGCGACGTGTCATCCACAATGCCGAAAGGAGGCAGATCATGAGCACGAGCAAGGAAGTCTCTCGCCGAAGCTTTCTCAAGACGGCGGGTGCCGTTGGGGCGGGTTCCGTTCTTTCCGCCGCGGGAGCCCTGGCACAGGGCACTCAGGAGTCTCCGGAAAAGAAGCCGGAGGCCATGCGGATTTCCACCCGCCCATTCGGAAAGACAGGTGTGGATGTTTCCATCCTCTCCCTGGGCGGCATGTTCGATATCCCTTCCAACCAGCTCCTCCTCAAGCAGGCCCTCAAGTGGGGGGTCACCCACTGGGACACGGCCGACTGCTACGAGGGAGGCAAGAGCGAGCTGGGGATCGGGCAGTTCTTCGCCAAGTTTCCCGAGACGCGAAAAGAGGTCTTCCTGGTGAGCAAGTCCGATTCGCGGGATCCCGACGGAATGACGAAGCTTCTCAACCAGTCCCTCCAGCGGATGAACACGAAGTACGTGGACTTGTACTTCATTCACGGCATGAAGCGGATGAGCGAACTCGACAAGGGTACCAGGGCGTGGGTCGAAAAGGCCAAATCCGATGGGAAGATCAAGTTCTTCGGGTTCAGCACCCACAGCAACATGGAGGAACTCCTGCTGGAAGCGGCCAAGCTCGGTTGGATCGACGGCATCATGATGACCTACAACTTCCGCATCATGCACCAGGACAGGATGAAGGCGGCTGTGGAGGCTTGCGCCAAGGCGGGTATCGGGCTCACGGCCATGAAAACCCAGGGGGGCGGTTCCATCGGGATGGAGAGCGAGGCGGAGCTCGACATGGCCTACCAGTTCCTCAAGCAGGGATACACGGACAAGCAGGCCAAGCTGAAGGCGGTGTGGCAGAATCCCCACGTCGCCAACATCTGTTCTCAGATGCCCAACATGACGGTCCTCATGTCCAACATCGCGGCGGCCCTCAACCAGACGAAGCTCTCAGCGGAGAGCCTCGATTTGCTGGACCGTTACGCCGAGGAGACCTGCTCCTCCTATTGCGCCGGGTGCGCACACCTCTGTGAGTCGTCACTGGAGGCGGATGTTCCCGTTCGGGAGGTCATGCGCTGCCTCATGTATTTCAACAGCTACGGAGACTGTGACCGGGCAAGGACCCTCTTCGCGCGGCTGCCCCTCGAGGCGCGGGAGCGGATGGTGTGCCTCGATTTTGCCGCCGCCGAGGCCAGATGTCCCCAAAGGCTTCAAATTGGCAGGCTCATGAGAGAAGCCGCCACGCTGCTGGCTTGAGGGCATGGAACCCCCCTTGGCTCTGTCGTCTATTTGAGTCGATGCTTCCAGTACTCGGGGTCGCGACGCAAATGCATCACAGCAAGGATGAGGATGAGATCATGATCTAGCGAGTAGATAATACCGTAGGGAAACCGACGGGTCTGACACCGCCGAATATCCTGTTCAAGAACCGGCCACGCCCCTGGGAAACTGAGAATATTCTCAATTGTCGAATGGACTTCGATGGCGAAATCGTAGCCCAAGCCTGGTTGGCAACCTTCATAATAGTCGATGGCGTCCAGGAATTCCGCCTGTGCTTCAGGATGAAAGGCGAAATTCATCTGGAGAGGCGCTTTTGAACTTGAGTAAACACTTCATCGCCCGGTATCGGTTTCACCTCTCCGGACCGCAGCTCCGCGAGCCGTTTCTTTGCGACTTCCAACCACTTATCATCCGTTGCCGTGTCGGGTGTATTGAGACTGCGCAAGAGCGAATCGGCAATCAGCGCCCTTTCTTCGACAGGAAGGGATAGGGCCTCTTCGATGAGCTTCTTGGTTGTCATCATGATTGGACTCCAAGTTTGATGGGTTGAGTCTTGTACGCAACCAGTCGTACCCTTCGAAACTCGTATCTCTTTGTCGACAGGAGTTTCGGACCCTTGTCCGGGCTCTATTCCGGTCATGTTACAAAAGCAGCGGCAGGATCTCTCCTGATTTGCCCTGGATGCTGAGGTCGTAGGTGCCGGTGTACGGAGTGGGTTCCAGGTTGATTTCCACCACGAAGGCGCCCTGCCTCTTGGCGTTCATCCCCATGGATGCGGCGGGCTGCACCACTCCCGATGTGCCCACGACCATCATCACCTGGCAGGCCAAGGTGGCCGCATAGGCCTTCTCGAGGATCTCCGGGTCAAGCATTTCGCCGAACCACACCACATTGGGTCTCAGCAGGCCCCCGCAGGCGGAGCAGGCGGGAAGCTCGGGCAAGGGGACGGTGCGGTCTTCGGACATTCGCCCGCACCCTGTGCAGCGCACCCACCAGATGTTTCCATGGAGTTCCACCACGTTCCCGCTTCCCGCCACGTGATGGAGTCCGTCAATGTTCTGGGTGATCAGGGTGAAATGGGGGGCCTTCTTTTCCAGTTCCGCCAGGGCGAAATGCCCCGGGTTAGGCTTGAGAGGAGTGAGCAGCTCCCTGCGCCAGTTGTAGAATTCCCAGACAAGCTTGGAGTCCCTGGCGAAGGCTTCCGGGGTGGCGAGGTCCATGGCCCGGTACTGACGCCACAGGCCGTCCTGCCCCCTGAAGGTGGGCACCCCCGACTCGGCGGAAATTCCAGCGCCGGTCAGGACCGTGATGCCTTTGGCCCGCCCGATTCTCTCCTTCAGAAGACCAATCTGCTCCTCCCGCTTTGAACCCGTCATGGCAAGATCCTTTCTTCAATAGTCCCCGGCGGCTGGTTTCTCGACATCAGTGCTTTTCCTTGAGGACGCGGGCGGGGCTTGTGAAAGAAATGCCCTGGGTGGAAGCGGTGCCGATCATCACCACCTCCAACTGTCCATTGCGCCGTCTACTGCCTGATTTTACTGACACCACCATCAGCCTCTTCAGCCGTTTTGTGTAGCGGTTTTGTGCAGGTGATGGTAGAGCACTTGCGGCAAAACGGCAAGTCGTTCCCGGTCGAAGGTGAAAGTGCGTCAGAATGTCTGGGCCTAGAAGAAGTGTAGCCTGTGAGCCGTCCAGCTCCACCTGGGGCGCAGCGAAGCGCAGCTCGGAGGTACAGCAGCACAAGCTCACCCTTTGTGCACCCAAGGCAACAGGGGTCGAGGTACAAACGGGCAAGCCAACAGTTCAGGCAGTTGGTGGATTTGTTGGAGTTCAACAGCGGTGTCACCGATCCGAGGCAGAGGGTTTGCTTCCACACACTCAGGCACACCTTTGCCTCGTGGTTGGCCATCCAGGGTGAGCCACTGCTGGCCATCAATGAGCTTCTCGGACACAAGACCCTGGTGATGACCATGATGTACGCCCACCTGATGCCGGACCAGAAGCGACGGGCGGTTGAGCGGTTGGTGGGAGGCTGACCGGACGGTGACACCTCATAGGTGTGTGTAGCTGCTCCCGGCTGCACCTGGGGAGGCACCGTGCGCCTAAATGTGAGAAGAAGAATGCCGGGGGCGAGGCGAGAACCGCCCCCGAGCATGATTGAGAAGATCAGTCAGTATCCGAAGATCTCCCAGTTGCGATCAGAGATTACCCCCACTGTGCCTTGGCCTGAGATGGAGGTCCCGTTCATGGACCAGAGGTAGACGGTGCCGTATATGGCATGCCTCCAGAGGATGTCCGTTCTTCCGTCTCCATCGAAGTCTCCCACCTCCTCGATCTGCCAGTTGAGATCGGAAACCACACTCACGATGCCTTGGCCCACGATGGAGGTTCCGTTCATGAGCCAGGCGCAGACGATGCCGGAGGGTCCGTGTCTCCAGAGGATGTCGGCTTTGCCGTCCCCGTTGAAATCCCCCGCCGCCTCGATGCGCCAATTGGAATCGGGAACCGCCCCGACAAAGCCGTAGTTCACGACGGAGGTTCCGTTCAAGAGCCAGAGGTAGACCTGTCCTGAAGTGGCGTGGCGCCAGAGAATGTCGGCCCTGCCGTCCCCATCGAAGTCCTCCACGGCCCCGATTCTCCAGTCGGGGTCCGAAACAACCCCAATGGTGTCCTGGCCCGCGATGGTGCTTCCGTTCATGATCCAGGCGTGGACGGTGACCGGAGGGCTTGCGCCTGCTGTGGCGCCAGAGGATGTCGGCTCTGCCGTCCCCGTTGAGGTCCTCCACGGCCTCGATTTTCCAGTCGGGGTCGGAAACCACCCCAATGGTGTTCTGGCCCACGATGGAGGACCCGTTCATGGCCCAGGCGTGGATGGTGCCGGAGGATCCGTGTCTCCAGAGGATGTCGGCCCGGCCGTCTCCATCGAAGTCTCCCACCCCCTGGATTTGCCAGTCGGGGTCGGAAACAGTTCCAGGGCTGCCCTCCCCAGCGACGGAGGTCCCGTTCATGAGCCAGGTGTAGAATGGTGCCGTACGTCGCATGCCTCCATAGGATGTCGGCTTTGCCGTCCCCATTGAAATCAGGCGAACCAGGGGCGGACTGTGCCATTTTCAGCACAACATGTCATACGGCCGCTTGGGGGATGGATGGGAACCCCCAGGCTACCAGCTGATTCCCGTGACATAGAAGTTGCCGTTGCCGTCCAGGGCAATACCATAACCGCGCCATCATAATTGCCTGAGCCGTAGAAGATTCGCCACTGGTAGGCTCCGCTGCCGTCGAGTTTGAACACGAAGATCTCCGGAGAGGTACAGCTCTTTCCGCTGGAATGCCATATCCTGTGACATAGACGTTGCCGCTGCCGTCCACGGCAATGCCGTTGCCTCCGGCATCATTATTGCCTGGTCCGTGAAGGTGTGCCATTGGTAGGTGCCGCCGCTGTCGAGTTTCAGCACAGAAATGCGTCCGACGCGCCCCCGCAATGGAGCATAGAGAGGAGATCCCCAGGTATAAACAGCGTCTCCCGTGACATAGACGTTGCCGCTGCCGTCCACGGCAATGCCATCGCTGCCCGCGTGTCATGATGTTGACCGTAGAAGGTGTGCCACTGGTAGGCGCCGCCGCTGTCGAGTTTCAGCACGAAGATGTCACTAGCTTCACTGTCGCCGCTATGGGCATGGAGGGGAGTGCCCCAGGTTGCACTGCTGTTTCCCGTGACATAGACGTTGCCGCTGCCGTCCACGGCAATGCCATTGCCGTATCATCACGTGCTTGACCGTAGAAGGTGTGCCACTGGTAGGCGCCGCTGCTGTCGAGTTTCAGCACGAAGATGTCAGTAGCCGCCGCTATGGGCATGGAGGGGAGATCCCCAGGTTGCATCGCTGTATCCCGTGACATAGACGTTGCCGCTGCCGTCCATGGCAATGCCATGAGCCACCGTCATCATAATTGCTTGACCCGTAGAAGGTGTGCCACTGGTAGGCGCCATTGCTGTCGAGTTTCAGCACAAAGATGTCATCGTAGTAGCCACTGCCGCTGTGGGCATGTGAGGGGAGATCCCCAGGTTGCATAGCTGTATCCCGTGACATAGACGTTGCCGCTGCCGTCCACGGCAATGCCATTGCCGTAGTCATGATCGCTTGACCCGTAGAAGGTGTGCCACTGGTAGGCGCCGCTGCTGTCGAGTTTCAGCACAAAGATGTCATAGTGTACCGCCGCTATGGGCATGGAGGGGAGTTCCCCAGGTTGCACTCGCTCCATCCCGTGACATAGACGTTTCCGCTGCCGTCCACGGCAATGCCCGAGGTTCCGATCATAAAGCCATTCAACGGTTGACCCATAGAAGGTGTGCCATTTATAGGTCGGGTCGATGATGAGCGGCTGGCTGGCGGTCATATGGGCCCACAGCGAAGCCCACCTCATTCCCTGACACCCTGAACTCGGCCCTCACCGGCACGCGGTTTCCCTCGATCTCCTGCCACGCCACCGGGGGCGACTCGGTGAGATAGCCGCTGCCGAACTTGAACCTGAGCGAACCATCCCCCTGCAGCTCCACCGGCACGTTGTACCGGAGCCGGATCCTCGATGCGTCCGCCCCGGGCGCAACATGATACGTACTCTCCGCGATGCCCTCCTGTGCCGACTCGTAGGTGAGATCGATGCCCTCCCAGAGATTCCGGTAAACCACAGTGGAGAGGGGAGTTGGCTTGCCCGTTTGCCCGCGTCAGGCCCGGTTGCCCCGGACGTCGGCATCACCCCCTGGGTTCCCAGGAACTCGACGCTCAGGGCATGGTCCAAGCCCGGCAAGGAACACCTTGTTCGGCTGAAACCCCAAGACATGGCCTCCCGCCTTGAACTGGAGCATGTCGGCCCGCTTTCCGCCTCGCCCGATGGAATGACTGCGCTGACTGAGGTGACCCGCAATGGCGGATCGTTCCCGAATCCGCTGGCGTTCATGGATACAACCGGCCCGGCATGCTGCGGGAGCACAAGGACCACTGAGAGAAGCGCCAAGCAAAGAAGCGTTGAGGAATTCGTCCGTCCCATGGTATCCCTCCTTTGGTCGCAATGCGTGGCAAGTGCTGGCGGGGTGTAATCACAGAAGCATATCATATAAAAATATTATCGAGTCTCCGCCAGGAGACAACACGACCCTCCAAGAATCGAGGCATCATTCCTCCAAGGTTTCAACCGGACTCCACTCGCACCAGGCTGAACAAGAAAGACAGCATGCCGGGGGGCAAAGGAGGAACCGCCCCCCAGCACTTCCGGGGAGGCGTCAGTTGAGGATTTGCCATTGGAGATCAGAGATCACATTGACGGTGCCGGTGCCCTGGCTCGAGACGGAACCGCCTTTCATGGACCAGAGGTAGACGGTGCCGTATATGGCATGCCTCCAGAGGATGTCCGTTGTGCCGTCCCCATTGAAGTCCCCCACCTCCTCGATCTGCCACTTGAGATCGGAAACTGGTGCAACACTGCCTTGGCCTGAGATGGAGGTTCCGTTCATGAGCCAGAGGTAGACGGTGCCGTCAGTCGAGTGTCTCCAGAGGATGTCCGACCGGCCGTCGCCGTTGAAGTCCCCCACCTGTTCGATACGCCAGTTGGAGCCGGAAACAATTTCGACGGTGCCGTGGCTCAAGATGGAGGTTTTGTTCATGAGCCAGGCGTGGACGGTGCCGGAGGGTGCGTGTCTCCAGAGTATGTCGCTCATTCCGTCTCCGTTGAAGTCCCCCACCTCCTCGATGTGCCAGTTGGAGTCGGAAACTGTTCCGACAGTGCCCTGGCCTGAGATGGAGGTTCCGTTCATGAGCCAGAGGTAGACGGTGCCGTAAACTGCGTGCCTCCAAAGGATGTCGGCAATGTCGTCTCCATTGAAGTCCCCAACCGCTTCGATGTGCCAGTTGGCGTCTGCAACAACTTCGACGGCACCCAGGCTCGAGATGGAGGTTCCGTTCATGGACCAGAGGTACACGGTGCCGTAAACCGCATGCCTCCAAAGGATGTCGGCTCTGCCGTCGCCGTTGAAGTCTCCCACCTCTTCAATGTGCCAGTTGGGGTCGGGAACAACTTCGATGGTGCCCTCGCTCGAGATGGACGTTCCGTTCATGAGCCAGGCGTGGACGGTGCCGGAGGGTGTGTGTCTCCAAGGATGTCTGACTTGCCGTCGCCATTGAAGTCAACGGAACGAGGATCAGACCTTGCCATTTTCAGCACAAAGATGTCACCGAGCCCGCTATAGGCGTGGAGGGGAGATCCCCAGGGTGCATGGCCCGTTCCTGTGACATAGATGTTGCCAGCGCCGTCCACGGCAATGCCAGTGGAGTAGTCATCATCGA
>CAVOPT010000027.1:0-28717 GCA_963698165.1 uncultured delta proteobacterium | reverse complement strand
CGAGGTTGGGAAAAGCCCTCTTCAACTCCACTTCCCACTGCTCTCTCGGATCGCTGATCTCCGCGTTCACCGCGGAAAAGATAAAACCCAGCTTGATGAGGGTGTTCCGCAGTTCGTGGGCGAGCACGTTGCAGCTCTGCAGCCGCTGTTTGTCGAGGGATTTCTGAGCTTCCGAGAGGGTCTCGCGGATATGGTCAGAGAGGAGCTCCGTTCCCAGCGTTCTGGAAAGCTTTTTAATGATTCGCGTGGAGGGATCGCCCCGCCGGATGCGGTTGGTCTTGAAGTGGATTTTGACCACCGCCACCACCACGTAGTCCAGGTCCTTCCAGATCTCATTTCCGTCAACATCCAGAGGGTACTTGAGGCTCTCGAGCCTATCGCCGTAAAGATCCTTTTTCCTGACCAGCACAGGCTCCATGTGGTGGTAGTCTTCCACCTCTCCACCCAGCTGTTTTCGGACACTGCGAAGGTCCTGGTCGGGGTCGTCGGCAGTCCAGCTTTTCTGTCTTTCCACGCACCAACCCATGGCCTCCTTCACATGGCCGGGTCGGTCTCGGAACTGCTCCCATATTTTGCCGGGCTGGTTGTAATCGGATACTTCGGGAAGGCCCCACTGGATGTGGTCTGAATCCTGCCGCCTGACACCGGAAGTGATCCTCACCGCCTGAAGCTTGGGCATGGGTCCTATGCGGTAGATGGTCCCCTTGCTGGCGTCGGTCAGACAGTACAATATGGTTTCAATCATATCCTTGCATGTCTTCTCAAGGATATCATTGTCGATGATCATGATTCATGCCCCTTGCAGCGCTTCCCCGTCACCGCTCCAACGTGATCACGAGATTTCTATATTGATTTGAAAATCGGGTCAACCTGCATTTTTCTTGACAAGAGTACCGCTTCCAAAGGTATCTCCGTTCAGGGCGCGATGTCTCATCTGCGTAAGGAAAATCAGTGTCCTGACGCATCAAACCACCGCTCGTCCTTGGGTGTCGAAGGGCAGATGCGGAGTTTTGCAGGAGACTCCAAAAGCCACCGTAAATAATAACCGTTTCCGGGAACAAGGTGAACCTGTCTTTCCCTGGTCACCATCCTCAAAGGGGTGGCATTTCCACGGGCCCCTCTCCAGGTTTCAAACCATTTCTGTTCAAGCTCTCCCGTAGAGGCGGGTGAGTCTCCCAATCATGCGACAAAGATCGTCCGTCAGGAGTTCGGGGTTCAACCTCCACTCCCAGTTTCCCTCGCTCATAGACGGAAAATTCATTCGGGCTGTTTCGTCGAAGCCCAGGAAATCCTGCAAGGGAATGATGCAGGTGTCGGCCACGGACATCATGGCAACCCGCACCAGTTCCATGTGAATTCCTTCCTCTCCCACAGGCCGACCAAGGTACTCAAAGAGCTGTTCCCTGTCCGCCGGGCTCAAGTCCTTTCTGAACCAGCCTGTGGTGGTGTTGTTGTCATGGGTTCCGGTGTATATGATGCAGTCCTTGACATGATTGTGCGGCGCATAGGGGTTGGTGCGAACGTCCCCGTAAAAAGCGAAATGAAGCACTTTCATGCCGGGAAAACCGAATGCGCGCATCACCTCTCTGACCTCGGCCGTGATGATTCCGAGATCTTCCGCGACGATGGGCATGAATGGGAACCGCCTGAGGAGCGTGGCGAACAAGTCCATGGCTGGCGCGTCGACCCACTTTCCATGGATCGCCGTCTCCTCGGAGCTTGGAACTTCCCAGTAATTCACGAAGCCCCTGAAGTGATCCACCCTCACAAGATCCAGGTGTTTCAGGGCATGCTCCATGCGGGCCACCCACCAGGTAAACTGGGTGCTCTTCAAATGATCCCAGTCGTATACCGGATTTCCCCATCGCTGGCCCGTTGCGCTGAAATAATCCGGTGGAACCCCGGACACGAACAGGGACTTTTTCTCCCCGTCGAGCTTGAACACAGCCGGATTGGACCACACGTCGGAGCTGTCCATGCTCACGTAAATCGGCATATCGCCGAAGATCTGTATCCGCCGTTCGTTGCAATAGGTCCTGAGTGCCCCCCACTGTCGTGCAAAAAAGTACTGAAGGACCACTTCGTGGAAGATCCGATCCGCCAGTTCCCTTTTCGCTTCCGCCAGGGCATGGGCGTCCCTGTCCCTGAGCTCTTTCGGCCACTCGTACCAGGGTGCACCGCCGAACCGCTCCTTGAGAACGACGAAAAGAGCGTAGTCTTCAAGCCATTTTGCGCTCTCTTTGAGGAATGTTTCAAACCTCGAATCACGGTCGAGCCTGGAGCCCCTGAGCCGCTCCGTTGCCCTTCTCAGAACTTCCGTCTTGTACTTGGTCACGGCTTCGAAATCGACCCGTTCCAGGGGAAATGACGGCTGATTTCCCAAATCCTCCTGGCTGAGAAAACCTTCACGGGCCAACATTTCGAGACTGATGAAGAGGGGGTTGCCCGCAAACGCGGAACAGCTCGAATATGGGGAATTTCCGTAAGCGGTCGATGTGGGGTTGAGGGGGAGAACCTGCCAAAGACTTTGCCCGGCTTCGTGGAGAAAGTCCGCAAACCGGTAGGCCCATGGACCGAGGTCTCCAATGCCGTGCGGTGAGGGGAGTGAGGTGATGTGGTGGAGGATTCCGCTTCTTCGCCTGATCATGTGTGCTCCTTGGTGGAATGCCGCGGTCTTGGTAGAGTATCTCAATCCGGGGTGCTCGCGATCTTCCGGTATGCGGGCGCCGCCTGCGGTTAGAGAGCCCCCGGGTCGGCCAGGGTTTCGAGTGGTCATGAGTTGACTCCCGCCTCTTCTGCCCGGGGAGTTGACATGCCTATCCAGTCATAGTTTAAGTGATTGGGGTCTCTTCGGGATTGCCTTAAGGAAGAGGACCCCTGCTCAGTATTAGTTCTTCGCCTGAGCGGTGTCAAATCGCATTCCTTATCCCAGGAACCCAACCGAGAAAGACTCCGATGGACAACCGCCGAACGTATCGCACGATCCTTTCATGGGCCATGTACGACTGGGCCAATTCCGCCTTTGCCACCACGGTCATGGCCGCCTTTTTTCCCATCTTTTTCAAGGAATATTGGAGCGCCGAGGCCAACGCGACGGTCACCACCTTCAAACTGGGGGCGGCCAATTCCCTCGCGAGCGTGGCGGTTGGGATCCTCGCCCCGTTTCTCGGGGCACTGGCGGACCGGGCCGGATACAGAAAGCGCTTTCTCTTTTTCTTTGCGTCCATGGGCATCGCGGTGACCGGGTCCCTCTACTTCGTGGCCAGGGGCGACTGGCAGACCGCCGCATTTCTCTACATTCTTGGAAATGTCGGCTTCTCGGGAGGAAACGTCTTCTATGACTCGTTGATCGTTCACGTGGCGAAAGAAGACAAGATGCATCTTGTTTCCGCCCTGGGATTCTCCTTCGGGTATCTGGGAGGCGGCCTGCTCTTTGCCTTGAATGTCTTCATGACGCTTCGGCCGGAACTTTTCGGCCTCGCCGGCCCAACCGAGGCCGTGCAGGTATCCTTTGTCACGGTGGCCATCTGGTGGGCGATCTTCTCGATGCCCATCCTGCTCTTCGTGAAGGAACCAGTTGCCCTTCGCGGCCCGCCGCGAAGGGGCATACTCAGGGAAGGGCTGGGCCAGTTGGCGACGACCCTGCGAAACATCAGGAGCTACAGGGTGGTCGCTCTTTTCCTGGTGGCCTATTGGCTGTACATCGACGGAGTCGACACCATCATACGCATGGCCATCGACTATGGCATTTCCCTCGGGTTCGAATCGAAGGACCTCATTCTTGCACTCCTCATCACCCAGTTCGTGGGTTTTCCCTCGGCCATCCTTTTCGGGAAACTGGGCGAGAGGATAGGAGCCAAGAGAGGGATCCTTGCAGGCATTGCGGTCTATTTGGGCGTCACGGTGTGGGGGTACTTCATGGACCGTGCGTCCGAGTTTTTTGTTCTTGCTGGGGTCGTCGGACTGGTTCAAGGAGGGGTGCAGTCCCTCAGCAGGTCTTTCTATGCGCGGATCATCCCGAAGAATGCTGCCGCGGAATTTTTCGGGTTCTACAACCTTCTGGGGAAGTTCGCTGCCGTATTGGGTCCCATGCTCATGGGACTGGTCAGCGTGAAGACGGGCAATCCCCGCCTCTCCATCCTGTCCATTGCCTCCCTGTTCATTCTTGGGGCCCTGGTTCTCCTCTGGGTGGATGAGGAGGAAGGTCGGCGAATGGCCGGGGAGGTGGACAGGAATGCTTAAGGGCTGGTCGGTGAGAGAATTCTGCAGATTTGGGCGGGAATAAACCCCGCCGCCGTGCCACACAGAATCTGTTTTCAGCATTCCCTCATGCCCCTTCGGGGCAGCCTAAATGATGAAAAGCTTCGAATCCACCGCAGAGGACGCAGAGAGCGCAGAGATTCTTTTTATGCCAATTGTTCTCTCAGCGCTCTCCGCGTGCTCAGCGGTAAAACAACTTTTCGTAGCAACAGAACTGGGAAATGCGGGGCTATTTCACGATCCCGATCACGCCGCAGGTGATTCGCGCGCCGGCGCCTCCCGTCGGTTGTGTGCTGAGGTCGTCGGGCAGAGCGTGCACGATGATGCTGCGGCCGATGATGGAATTGGGGCCTTCAAGTGCCAGATGGGAGACCACGGCGTCATACTTGCCCACTCCGTTTGCTCCGGCCTCAATATTGCCCATGTCCCCGGCATGCCTCTTGTCTCCGGTGGGCCCTCCGTGAGGCAGTTTTGCGGGGTTGAAGTGATCACCGGCATTCCTGGCATCTGGAGGGCTGCAATCCCCGAACTCGTGGACATGAAAACCGTGCAGCCCAGGCTTGAGCCCAACGATTTGAGCCACTACACGGATACCGTCCTTCTCCTTGGAGAAGGTTACCGTGCCCTCCGCGCCGCTGCCTTGTATCGGGTGAAGCACGGCCATCGCCTTTGATACCGGGGCCGCATGTTCCGTCGTCTTGCCCCCCGAGCATCCCGCAATTCCGAGCGTCCCTGCCACCAACAAAGCAAACATCCACGATCCGCGCGAGTTTCTCATAAACCATGCCTCCTTTTTGGATTGATCCCTTCTGACGAGTGCCTAAAGTGAACGAAAGTGCCTAAAGTGAACTGAAGTTCCTGTGCTTCTCACCCTAACCCCCTTGAAAACACTGCCCCCATAGGGCAGGGGGCATGATCGATGCCGTCGAGGCGTCAGCAGGCCCCTTTCATGCGGCGATTCCTTTCCTTCTCAGGATTTCGCCGCTCACACCCACAACGACCTCCTCCAAGGGGATGTCCTTTCCTGCTGCCTGCATTCCCCTTTTTACAATTGCACCCATCGCAGCGCAACATGGAACTTCCATTTCCACGACAGTGACACTCGTTATGCCCGAAATCCTGAACATTTCGGAAAACTTCTTGACGTATTCCTCAGCGTTGTCCAGCTTCGGGCATCCCAGCACAACGGATTTTCCCTCGAGAAATTCCCGGTGGAAGCTGGGATGTGCGAGGACGGTGCAATCCGCGGCAACAAGGAGGTGCGCGCCTTTCAGGAAGGGAGCGTTGGGAGGCACGAGCTTCAGTTGGACAGGCCAGTGGGTCAGGGCCGAGGCGGTTCGGCCGACCTGCGCCGGTGCCGGGGCATGGCCGGCTTGGGGCAGCAGGGTCCTGAGCTGGCTGGATGGACAACTGCGGGGCAAGTCCCCTGGTTCCTCATTTTCCTTTTCTTCCATGTTCTTCAGATGCACCTCCACCGCTTCCGGGTCGAACTCGTCGGCCTCGCGCTCGATGATGCAAAGAGCCCCCTGGGGGCATTCGCCAAGGCAGGCTCCAAGACCGTCACAGTACGAGTCCTTCACGAGCTTCGCTTTTCCATCAATGATTTCTATAGCCCCTTCGGCACAGGAAATCACACAATTGCCACACCCGTCGCAACGCTCTTCGTCAATTTTGATTATTCTGCGCGTGGCCTTCATCTCACGATCCTCCGTAACCCAAACACAACGTGTGGTTCATTCCATGTCATGACTGCTCGAGCAGCGTTTCCCGGGCAAGGCGCCTGCCTGTCTCTGTGAGAAAGTTGCCCGCAATGATCCTGGCCAACCTCTCACCATCGAGGGGCTGGTCCCGGTGATTCTCTTCCAGATTGACGATGAGGTCTGCATCATAAAGGCATTTGAAGTTGGACGTCTCTTCTTCCCGCGGATGGTGGTGATGGGCGATGATGTCACACACTTCTTCGATCATCTCCGGCCTCGCTCCAAGCCGACCGAGGATTTCCCTGGCTATGGGGGGTCCCTCCTGCTCCTGGTAGCGGGCGGCGGTGCTGTCGTACTTGCGCTCCGCCTCCTTGATCCCGATGTCGTGCAGGTACCCGGCGGCGATGACCACTCCCGGGTCTCCACCCTCTTCCTTGACGATTTTTTCCGCGTAGCGGGCGACTTTCATGGCATGACTGATGCGTCTGAAGTCCTTCTTGAAAAACAGCTTCATCTCCACCGCGACGCGATCCTTCAGCAGATCCTCCCTCTTGGCGATGAGCTCGGGAGGCAGATCACCCAGGCACTGGGCGGCAAATTTGCAGTAACTCGCACAACCAAAGTCCATCTTCGGATTCAAAAACCGGTGTCCGCATTTCTTGCACTTCCGGGCAGACTCATCCTTGAAGAATTCCACGGAGCTCCCGCACTGAGGGCACTCCACCTCATAGATGGCTCCCTCCTGCCAAAACCTGCTGTCCTGCCCGGGGCATTTCATGGTCCATTCTCCTTAGTCCCCGTCGAGATCCTCGCGGGAGAATCTCGACGGTCGAGAGATCACAGCTGAATCGAACCTTTGGGGATCCGCTAACCCAGGATCGCCTTCAGGTCTTCATCGGGTGTGCTGATGGGCTTGATGTCGAAGTTCTTGACCAGGAAGTCGAGAACGTTGGGGCTCACGAAAGCGGGCAGGGATGGCCCAAGCCTGATGTTCTTGATCCCCAGGTAGAGAAGTGTGAGCAGGATAGCCACCGCCTTCTGTTCGTACCAGGAAAGGATCAGGGACAGGGGCAGATCGTTCACCCCCACGTTGAAAACCTTGGACAGGGCCACGGCCACCTGTATGGCGGAGTAGGCGTCGTTGCATTGTCCCATGTCCATGATTCGGGGGAAGCCCAGAATATTCCCGAGGTCCTTGTCGAAGAACCGGAATTTACCGCAGGCGAGGGTCAAGACGATGCAGTCTTTGGGAACCTTTTCCACGAACTCCGTGTAGTAGTTGCGCCCGGGTTTGGCCCCGTCGCAGCCGGCAACCAGGAAGAAATGGCGGATGTCCTTGTTCTTGACCGCCGCCACCACCTTGTCGGCCACGGACAAGACCGTGTTTCTGCCGAACCCGACCATGACCGATTTCCCGTTGCTGTCGGCGGAGAAGCCGGGCAGCTCCAGAGCCTTCTTGATGACGGGGGAGAAGTCCTGGTTGGTCACGTGGAGCACTCCCGGCCATCCCACCAGTCCCGTGGTGAAGATGTTCCCGTTGTAGGATTCCTGGGGTCTCTGGATGCAGTTTGTGGTCATGAGGATGGCCCCGGGGAACTGGCTGAATTCTTTCTGCTGGTTCTGCCAGGCGGTTCCGTAGTGACCGTGGAAATGGGAGTATTTTTTCAGACCAGGATAGCCGTGAGTGGGGAGCATCTCACCATGGGTATAAATGTTGATGCCCTTTCCTTCGGTTTGCTTGAGCAATTCCTCCAGGTCCTTCAGGTCGTGGCCGGAAACCAGGATGGCCTTGCCCTGCTTGGCTCCGAGGGGCACCGTGGTCGGAACGGGGTGGCCGTAGGCTTCGGTGTTGGCCGCATCGAGGAGTTCCATGGTCCTCAGGTTGATTTCACCGCACTTCATGACCAGACCCAAAGCGTCCTCCATGCCGAGATCCTTGCGTCCCGTACCCACCAGTCCCTCGTGGAGAAAGGCGAAAATGGCGTCGTCGTCTTTCCCGAGAACGTGTGCGTGGTCCGCGTAGGCTGCAACGCCCTTGAGTCCGAAAAGCAGGGTGTGCTGCAGGGAGAGAACATCGGGGTTGATGGCGGAGTCCCATTTCAGTCCCACCTTTTCAGCCTGCGCCAGCAGTCCGTCGAGATTTTGGGCCGGCGTGAACTGGGCTGCGTCATGGGCGAAGTCCACTTTGCCTCCCGCCGCTTTCACCTTTCCCTTGAGAGATTCCCTGAGCTCAACGGCGCGTCCAATCAGGGCGGGGAAGCGGTTGATGTCGAAATTGACATTGGTGAGGGTGGAGAAGAGCCCTTTCAACATGAAAACGTCGGCATCCGGGTCCTTGACGCCTACCTTGCGGCCTTCCACGGCGCAGTGGGCCAAGCCTCTCAATGCGTAGATCAAGAGATCCTGAAGGGCCGCCACATCCGGTTGTTTGCCGCACACGCCGAGCTTCGTGCACCCTTCACCTTTTGCCGTCTGTTCACATTGGTAACAATACATTTTCATGCTCCTTTTCTGAGTTGTCGGTGCTTTTGATTCAGTTGCCGTGGACCATGGTGTCGGGTGTTGGTGGTGAACGGTCATCGAGCCGATGGGTTCACCCCTGTGCCCGGCTTCATCCTGCCTGTCGCGCCTCGGGAAGCGAGGCGCGGTGGTGTAAATCTGCCGCCGGTGATCCCGGCAGACCGGTTCTCCTTGCTGTTGTGAAAGCGATTCTAGTCCTTCGGAAAGTCGAAGACCTTGATCTAAATCAAGAAACCGGGCAGAAACGCACGATCCAAAACAGTCCGGTCCACGATATTCGTATTCTATAAAAATAATCACACCCCGCTTTTTCGCCACCCGGAACATTCGCGCCAAGAGGTGGCCCAAAATGCGGTCTTGATTCGCTTTGACGCAATTGAAGGGTAAGTGCTATGTTCTGCCTCTATTCGGAGGGGAGCTCAGGATGAAACCGGTCGAACACCTGGCTGGAAGTTTGCTCTTTGAGGGATTGCCCAGGGAGCAGTTGGAGGAGTTGGCAAGCCTTGTGAGAGAGCAGAAGTTCCGCAAGGGGCAGACGCTTTTTTCCGAGGGGATGCGCGCAGATGGCCTCCACGTCCTGATATCGGGGAAAATCAAGATATTCAAGCTTTCCCTGGAGGGCAAGGAGCAGATCCTTCACATTTTTGGCCCGGGAGAGGTTTTCGGCGAAGTGCCTGTCTTCGCCGGAGGTCTATATCCGGCTCACGCGGAAGCCCTGGAGGCAAGCCGATCCCTCTTCCTTCCCAGGGATGCGTTCATCGAGCTCGTACAAAAAGAACCGTCCCTTGCCCTCAACATGCTTGGCATGCTTTCCCGCAGATTGCGCCGGTTCACCCATCTCATCGAGGATCTCTCCCTCAAGGAAGTGCCCGGAAGGCTTGCAGCCTATCTCCTCTACTTGAGCGGTCGCAACACCCATTCCGACCTCTTCGAGCTCGACATCACCAAGAGCCAGCTGGCGTCTCTCCTGGGAACCATCCCGGAGACGCTCTCTCGAATCCTGGCCAAAATGAGCCCAGCAGGAGCTCATCCGGGTCGAGGGACGAAGGATCACCATTCTGGACCGGGAAGGTCTCGAAAACCTCGCCGCCGGAGAGAAGCTATCCGCGTGACATGCCCTTGGGCCGTTCCCCCGAGCTCTCGGGGATTGGGTTCCCTCGCCGTCGTGTTCACGGCATGAAACAAGGCCGATGCACTGGGTGGAGTCTATGAGTAAGCTCCTGAAACGCGCTTACCATTTTCTGTTCAACACGGGAGTCACCCTCTCGTCGGTTGTCGTGCGAATGCGCTACTGGCATCTCATCGAGGCGGGGAAGTCCTGCACGCTGGGCAGGGGTGTGGTCATCAAGCCCACATGGCCCAGGGACTCTCAGTCCCTCACAAAGGTCATCCTAGGCACCCGGGTGAGAGTCGGCAGCTTCACGACTTTCCAGGGATCCGGTCAGGTGTTGTTCGGGGACCGGAGCTATTGCGGGACTCACTGCTTCTTCGGGACCAACGACCGAATCATCATCGGGCGTGATGTGCTGATTTCGGATTTCGTCTCGTTTCGCGATTCGGATCATGTCGTCACGGACATTTCCCTGCCCATGAACAGACAGGGCATCGTCGCGTCTTGCATTGTCGTGGAGGATGATGTCTGGATAGGGCATGGCGCTGTCATATTGAAAGGAGTGAGGATCGGCCGTGGTGCCGTTGTGGGAGCGGGCGCTGTGGTGACCAGGGACGTGCCCTCCCTGGGAGTGGCCGTGGGGGTCCCAGCCGGTATCATGAGGGTCAGGGGATAGGAGGTCTGCGGACAGCGACGACATTGGGGCGTGCGTTTCAGGTCTTTTCCGCAATCAACGCCAAGCGCGGCCGTGGAAAGCCGAGCTGCCGTGAACCAGGCGTTACGGGTAGCATCGCCTTCCATGGCGACGGAACTTCAAAGGGTGCTGTATCTCGGTTGCCCATGGGTGGGCCCGTAACACCACGACGAAGCCCTTAAGATCCCTCACCCCGTCTCATTCCCCGATGATCTTCACCAGGACCCGTTTTCGCCTCCTTCCGTCGAATTCCCCGTAAAAGACCTGTTCCCAGGGCCCCAGATCGAGTTTCCCGCCGGTTATGGCCACCACGACCTCGCGGCCCATGACCTGCCGCTTCATGTGGGCGTCGGCATTGTCTTCCCCCACATTGTGACGGTACTGGGATACCGGCTCATGGGGTGCGAGCTTCTCGAGCCAGACGTCGTAGTCGTGATGCAGGCCGGGTTCATCGTCGTTGATGAATACCGATGCGGTGATGTGCATGGCGTTGCAGAGCACGAGCCCTTCCCGGACGCCACTCTCTTTGACGCATTCCTCCACCTGAGGGGTGATGTTGATGAAAGCCCTCCTCGAGGGTACGTTGAACCAGAGTTCCTTGCGGAGTGTTTTCATCGGACAATTCTCCGGGACTTACTTCTTTTTGAGCTCCATTCCCACACTGAAGGCCGGGGCGATGAATTCCCCGATGCCGTGATACGCCTTGCTGGCTCCAACCGTGAAAACGAGCGGGTCGATCTTGGCGACGTCCGGCTCTCCATCGGAAAGGCATTCCTGCGAGGCGAACACCTCTTCCACCTGACCGATCACGAGGGTGTGGCTTCCCAGGTTGAGGAGATGGACCACCTTGCACTCGAGGTTCACCGGGCACTCCTCGATGAGAGGGGCCGTTGCCAATTCTCCATAGAACACGGTGAAGCCGCAGGTCACGGCCTTGTCATCCTTGGAGCCCGAGACGATTCCGCAGTAGTCGGTCTCCTTGGCAAGCTTTCGGTGCGGCACGTTCAGTGAGAACGTCCCGTTCTCCTTGATTCCCTTCAGCGTGTGGCGGTGGTGCTGCAAAGCCACGGTCACCATGGGAGGATTGCTGTTGGCGATCCCGCTCCAGGCAGCCGTCATGAAATTGGGCCTGCCCTCGACGTTGGCTCCGATGAGGAACGCAGGCATCGGGTAGAGCAGGGTCTGGGGGCCGAGTCGTTCTTTTTTCATGGTCATCGCATCCTTCCTACAGGGATGATCGCCAGTGGGTCTTCGCTGTCCGGCATGTGCAGGACCTTCTTCACGTCGCCGTCGACAAACGCTCCCACGACGACGCTGCCAAGTTCGAGGGCGACCGCCTGGAGGCAGACGTTCTGGGCTGCGTGTCCGGCCTCCATATGAACATAGCGGATGCCCCGTTCCCTATACTTCCCCGTGGTCTTTTCATACACAGCCGAAATGACGATGGAGGCCGGAGCATCTTTTACCCATGACTGGCCAAGGGCTGCGGAGGCCAACTCCGCCCTCCGGTCACCTTCGAATACCTTGAGCAGTTCATGGCCGTCTGGTCTGTACCTGAAAACCCCTGGTGCGAGCCCATCCACCCGGCCGGCAACCAGGTAGACTTCCAGTGGATAAAGGGCTCCGGCCGACGGCGCTGTCCTGAAACCCCGAGGGCTGGTGGATCCCTGTGCGGACCACAACAATTGGGCCACATCGCCGAGAGACAGGGGTTCGTCCCGATAATCCCTCACGGATCTTCTGAGCAAAATGGCTCTTTCAAGGGGCATCCTGCCATCCGGCCGGAACCCGGGCAGTTTGACCACGGCGGGACTCTCTCCGCCGGCGGAGGATCCCATCATGGTCGATGGCCAGAGCATGAGAAACGCCGTGCTTAAAAGCATAAGAAAGGTCCAGAACATGTCGGTCATGGATACCCTCCGGTCTTGTGAACACGGTCGAGCCTCTCCGCGACAAAAGGGGAATGGCCCTGTGACGGCCCGTGATGGCAAGGAGCAACGAGGATTTCGTGCTTGACTGATAATTGGGAGCATGATAGAGGAGTGGGTCTCGTTGGTCAAGGGGGATGGGCCGTTAACTCAGCAGGTAGAGTATCTGCCTTTTAAGCAGAGAGTCGCCGGTTCGAATCCAGCACGGCCCACCACAAAGACCTTGACAACGGGGCCAGCATTGAGTACAAAGCGCTTCCGCAGTCCCCATCGTCTAGCCCGGTCCAGGACACCGGCCTTTCACGCCGGCAACACCGGTTCAAATCCGGTTGGGGACGCCAAAGAATATCAAGGGGTTAGGTCATTCAACCAACCCCTTTTCTGTTGATCTAGAATCTTTCCCCACACTATTGCCCACAAACTCACCAGATTTGAACCAACCACCCCCCATCGCATTCCCGCAATTTACCTTGCTTGTTGTGCACAGAGCCGATGCACGATAAAGCGCTAAAACGCATCCCAAGGCACCCCTCCAGAACTTGTGTTCTTGTCTTATGTCTCAAAGCACCCATTCCTGAGGAATACCCCAGCCCTCCCTGTGCGCCGAAGCATCAATCAAGAAGGTGGGTAAAGATCCCACCTTTCTGTTGATTGAAGATGCACAGATCGCAATCCCCTCCCGTCTCAATCCCCTCGAATCGGGGCATCCTTCCGGACCCAGTTTTCAACCGGATGTGAAATCACCATGGGAGTCACTTCCGATCCTCCTGGATCCTCGCATTGCCACACCGAACATGCGCTCTCGGATCACTTCAAGTCGAGGCTTTTTTCACTTCACCGCCGGCCAGACTGGAAACAGGGACTGCGTGCATGTCTTTCCCGAAAGGCACAATTTCCCTTCCGGTATAAATGAGAACACCCCTGATGAACTTATCCCCGAGATGATCCCGCAGGATTTTCAACCCCGCAAAATCTCTCGGTGACGGGGTAGCCGAAAGTTTGACCTCAACCCCGACAACTCTCCCCCCGCTGCCCTCCATGATGAGATCCACTTCCTGCCCTGTCTGGGAGCGTAAGTGGTAGAGTCGCACGGGTTCCTCGGACCAGGAACCGTGCTTGAAAAACTCCAAAACGACGAAGTTCTCAAAAATCCTTCCGACAATTTCCCCGCTTCTCAAAAATCCCGCCTCATCGATGCCGATCAGATGACAGACAAGCCCCGTGTCGACCATGAACAGCTTGGGAGTCTTCACCAGGCGTTTTCCCAGGTTGGAAGACCAGGCGGGAAGCGTCTGCACGAGAAACGTTGTCTGCAGCACAGCCATGTAACGGCTCAGAGTGCTGTTAGGAATCCCGCTGCTCCTCGATATCTCGGACTGGTTGTGCAGGGTGGCCGTACGGCCGGCGAGCAGTGCGAGAAGCCTTGGCACGGCTGCAAGGTCTTGAATCTGTGAAAGATCCCGGATATCCCGGTCAAGGATCGTCGTGACGTAAGACTCGAACCACGCCCGCCTTCGACGGACAGTCGTCCGCTGGAGGGGCTCGGGGAAACCACCGGCTCCAATGGTCGCTGCAAGGTCAAACCTTGGATTGGGTTTGAATCGCCGCGGAAAATCCTCTCCAAAGACGGCATCCACCATGTTCTCGGTGGTCCCTTTGATTTCCGCGAGGGAGAGAGGCCACAGTGTCAACACTTCCATCCTTCCGGCCAATGCGTCCGCCACCTTCGGAATGGTCAAAACATCGGCCGACCCGGTCAAGAGATAACGCCCCGGTTGTCGATCACGGTCCACGTCCTCCTTGATGGCCAGGAAGAGTTCTCTGACCCGTTGGGCCTCATCGATAACAACAGGCTTTTCAATGCCGGCGATGAACCCTGCGGGATCGGCGCTTGCCGCGGAGAGAACGGCGGCATTATCCAGAGTCACATAGCGGGCCGGGTACAGTCCGTTCGCCATTTCCTGGACCAGGGTGGTCTTTCCTGTTTGCCTTGCTCCACGCAGGAAAACCACAGGTGTGTCCGCCAAGGCTTCCAGAATATTATTGAAGAGATTTCGCTTGTACATGGTGAGATATTTACCGTCAGATGGTAAATATGTCAAATCATACAGACGGATTGTTTCAAGTCTGCATCATGGAGGTGCTCTGTAGGTGACGGCGAGAGTGCGCGCAGGCGATCTCGCATTATCAGGCAAAGGCCCACTCAAAACCCCAGCCAATAAGGAGTAGCATCAAAGCAAGGAGTGTTTCCGAATCATGGACGAGAGAGAGGATAATCCACAAAAATCCTCTCCACCGCAGTGAGTCTTTTATTGAGTTTGTCAGCGAAGCGCCTGGCATCACTCGTTGGTTGAGCCAACTGGCATGAACAGGCGTGTGCACAGGAATGATGGCCCCCCATTTTTTCGCAAGTTTAGCAATGCAGGCTTGGCCCAGGTGAGAAGAACCGTTGTCCATAATCCAAAATACCCTTCGTGCCGACCTGTACGGTTCTTGGCTCATGGCTTGGTCTATCAGTTTCTCGAAAAGTTTGATGCCGGTCTTTCTCACGCATCGACCAAAGATCTTTGCTCGATGAACATCCCAAGCCCCGAGATAGGCCAGAGCACCTTTCCTCTCATATTCATGTTCTGCGCGCATCGAGAAACCAGACTTGGGTGGCAACGTCTCGGCCTTTCTCTTTCTCGCCTGGATACTGGTCTTCTCATTAGCAGAAATGACATTATCCGTCGGTCCGAGGGGCATCCCCATCCACTCCTTCTGATACAAATCCAAGATCGGCCCTGCCTTACTGGCAAACTCCGGATCACGTGGAAAGAGCCAACTGCGATACTGCCAAGGTTTGATGGCATCTTTACTCAGCCATCTCCAGATGGTGATCCCACTGATACTGGCAACAATGCCCTGCTCTACAACGAGCCTCTTAAGGTCCTCCCGACTGAACCGCGAGACCGGAATGCCCAGTCGCGAGGGAAGTTCGCATGCCAGCGCCTTAATCGCCACTACGATTCTGGGGGGAAAACCGGGCAGGCCGCCCGGATCTGGATTGATCTGACAACCCCTCCAGGCGTTCCTCGAAAAACCTCTTGCGCCATTTACTCACGATTTGACGAGGCATGTCGAGCTTGGCGGAAATTTGATCATTGGAGAGCTCCTGTGCAGCCAAGAGAACGATCTTGGCACGGACCACAGAAAAATACGGCGCCGTATATTTCTGCGCGATGCTCTCAAGCCTGGCCTTCTCATCCTCACTTAACACAATCGTATAAGGACTCCTTCTCGGCATATGTCCACCTCCTCAAAGAGGACTATGACAGTTAGAAAGTCATGACGCAAGAGATAATACGCCATCGTATTTATGAAACAGGGGGACTAGGGCTCATTGAATAGGCCCTTCAAAAAGTGCCCGGTAGTGAAAACTCGGAGAGCAACAAGCCGCGGAAAAGAGTTCCGGGCCGGCGGGCAGGTTACTGATGAGACTCTGGTACATGCAGAGCGCACGGCTTCGCATTTGTACAATCACTCCCATGGTGGCCAACGAGTTGCCCTCGGCGGTTCGGGACCTTCGGTCATTTCGGCTGGTGGGAAGTCGCGCCGCTCCCCTGAACATAACAGACATGTCCGCCGTCAGGGAGGCACAAACCGTATTGACAGCCACCTTCTTCATGTTATCATTGCGGCTAAAGTGATAACATGGCGCAAGGGAGGCGCCCCTATGATACGCACTCAAATTCAGTTGTCAGAAGAGCAGGCGACGCGTTTGAAAGAGCTCGCACATGCCGGTCATGAATCCGTGGCCTCAATTATTCGTAAGGCTCTGGACCAGTTTCTGTCAACCCAGAAATCCGACCGCCGGACGCTCTACCGACAGGCCTTGGCGGTAGTTGGAAAATACCAAACCGGTCTTCATGACGTCTCCCTCGAACACGACCGCTATCTCGAAGAGGAATTCAGCTCATGATCGTGTTTGCTGATACTTCAGCGTTGTTTGCACTGATGGTGCATGATGATTTCATGTACGTTCGCGCCAGAGCAAATTTCGAATACTTCGTACAAAACAATACCAGCCTTCTGACAAGTTCCTATGTGCTCCTCGAGACGCTCACCCTTCTTCAACGACGTGTAAGCCTCGAAGCCGTGTGGGACTTCAACCGCAAGATCCTTCCCATACTGGATGTGGTCTGGACGGATGAGGGATGGCACGGTCGGGCTTTGCAGCGGTTACACGTCGAAAGGGACCGAAATTTGAGCCTTACGGACTGCCTTGGTTTTGAAATCATGGAGGCACGAGAGATCAAAACGGCCTACACTTTTGATCGTCATTTCACTGAACGGGGCTTTGAAATGGCCGCCTTCCATGATCTTGATCCAAGTTGAATCAGCGGGGAGACCCCTTTCACCATGATCAAGAAAGATCGGGGGCTGGCATTAGGACATCTTGGAATAGGACTGCCAGGCCGTTCATCCGAACTTGCCCATCAACCATATAACATGAGAGCAGCGAGTGCCGGCAATGAGCCAGATTCTAGCGTCTGATGCTTTTGTCCTGGCGGCCTTTGGAGCGGTCACTTTGCACAATATACTGAGGACTTATCCGTAAATGAATTTCCCCCTTTTCTAAAAGGGGGTCAAGGGGGGATTTCTTCATTCTAACCACGACAAAATCCCCCCAATCCCCCTTTTTCGAGGGGGACTTCGCCTATCGGCTTATTTGCGGACAAGCTTCAACTGCCCGCGGCGGGTATCCTCACCTCGACCCAGTGTTCTTTCTGGTCGTCAACAAGAGGGATGGTCTTATCGGGTTGCTCGACGCCATCCACGGTCACGCGCATTTCACCATTCCCTGCAGGCATTTGCAGGACCGCGATGTGGTAGACTGTCTCCCGATAGCGGTAGTGCATCTTGAAACCCTCCCAATCCGCAGGGAGGCAGGGCGTAAAGCGCAGTTTATCTACTTCCAGCCTCAGTCCCAGGAGGGATTCCACGATCAGCCGGTACATCCAGGCGGCCGAGCCCGTGTACCACGTCCAGCCGCCGCGGCCGGTATGCGGCGGTACGGCATAGACGTCGGCGGCAACGACGTAGGGTTCCACTTTGTAGGTGGCGGCCTCCTCGGTCGATCTCGCATGGTTCACCGGGTTGATCATGGTAAAGAGCTCCCACGCGCGCCGGTTGTCCCCCAAGCGAGCGAAGGCCATTGCCGCCCAGATGGCCGCATGCGTGTACTGCCCGCCATTTTCTCTGACTCCTGGGACGTACCCTTTGATGTAGCCGGGATTCAGCTCCGACTTGTCGAAGGGCGGATCCAGAAGTTGGACGAGTCCATGCTCGCGGCGAACGAGGCGTTCATCCACCGCTTCCATGGCCATGCGCGAACGCTCATGATCTCCCGCACCGGATAGAACAGACCAGCTCTGCGCAATCGAATCAATTTGGCATTCGGGGTTGCTCGCCGATCCAAGCGGCGATCCGTCATCGAAGTAAGCGCGCCGGTACCACTCGCCGTCCCAGCCATGCCTCTCGATATTGCGGCGCAGCCCCGCCGCCTCCCTCTGGCAGCGTTCGACAAAGGCTATGTCACCACGGGTGTTTGCCACCTCAGTGAATCGCATGAGCACTTCATGCAGGAAAAATCCCAACCACACGCTTTCGCCTTTGCCCTGTTCGCCCACCAGGTTCATGCCGTCGTTCCAGTCACCGGAGCCCATGAGCGGCAGGCCGTGCTCCCCGAATTTGAGGCCGTTAAGGATGGCCCGGACACAGTGCTCGTAAAGACTCACCGCCTCTTCAGAGCGCCCGGGCAGATCGTAATAGGAGTCTTCATCCGCCTTTACCGGGCGGCCCTGGACGAAGTGGACGGGCTCATCCAGCACCCCGGTATCCCCGGTGGCGAGGACATAGCGGCACGTCGCGAGGGGCAGCCAGAGGTAATCGTCGGAGCAGTGAGTGCGCACGCCCCGACCCGTTGGAGGATGCCACCAGTGCTGAACATCCCCTTCCAGGAATTGACGGGCCGCGCACAGGAGCAGGTGCTCGCGCACGAGATGCGGCCTGGCGTGGATGAGTGCCATCACGTCCTGCAACTGATCGCGGAAACCGAAGGCGCCCCCCGACTGGTAGGTTGCGCTTCGCGCCCAAAGGCGGCACGCCAGAGTTTGGTACAGCAGCCAGCCGTTGGCCAGCACGTTGAGGGACGGGTCGGGTGTTTCCACATTTACCGCGCCGAGGGTGTGCGTCCAGTGCTGCCACACCACATCGAGGGCACCGCGCGCAGCGGTTGATCCTCGAAAGCGATGGACCAGGTTTCTAGCATCGTCGGCGTCTCGCCCTACGCCGAGCCTGAAGATGATCTCACGCTCTTCCCCGGCGGCCAGATCGAAGCTCACCTGGATCGCAGCGCAGGGATCCAGGGCGGCCCCCACCTTGCCGGAAAGGCGCGTGCGGGTCATGGCGGCAGGAGCGCGCAGCGACCCGTTGCGTCCCAGGAACTCAGTCCGGTCGCCGCTTACGGTGCGACTCGTATCGTCCACGTCGAAGAACGCAGTCCGGTCGCGGAACTCCGTGTTGTATGGGTTGCGCGCGAAGAGCGCCCCGCTGTTCGGGTCAATTTCGGTGATCACATGCATGGCCGATTTCGACCGCAGGTCGCCAAGCACCCATTCCACATATCCGGTAGCGGAGAGCCGGAGGGATCGGTCCAACTCGTTGCGCACTTTGAGCACCGTGAACTTGACCGCTGCGTCCAGAGCCACGTAAACCCACATCTCGGAGCGGATGCCACGCTCGGTGTGTTCGAAGACGCTGTAGCCGAATCCGTGCCGGGTGGCATAAGGCGTCACCCCGCGGCAGGGCAGCGGCGTGGGCGACCAGAAGTGGCCGCGCTCTTCATCACGAAGGTAAAACGCCTCTCCGCTCGAATCGCTCACGGGATCGTTTTCCCAGGGAGTGAGGCGGAACTCGTGGGCATTCTCGCTCCAGGTGGTGGCAAGACCGCTCTCCGAGATGACGGTGCCGAAGTTGGGGTTGGCCAGCACATTCACCCAGGGCGCCGGCGTCACCTGCCCGTGCGCCGCGGTAATGATGTACTCGCGCCCATCCGGGGTGAATCCGCCCAGCCCGTTGAAGAACGTCAGATCGTGGCGTGGCAAGGGGGCCACCGGCAGGGGGTCGGAGTGGTGGGTTCGGGTCGGGGTAAGGAGGGGCGCGGCACCTTCCACCAGAGGGCGACCGTTGATCTGGTCCGCCAGCGACCCCCGGCTGTCGGTGATGATGGCGCGAGCGACCGTTTGGATGAGGATGCGGTCCTCCTCCGCGATCTGGTCCCCAGGTCTTACGAAAATGCCGCCGGGTCGATCGGTCAGGCTGGCTTCGGTGCCTGCGGCGATGAGCCCCATGATCTGGTCGTGGAGGAGTTGCCGGTAACCGGCGTGATCTTCGTTCCAGATCACCAGGTCAACCGCCAGTCCCTTCAGACGCCAGTACGCGTGGGCCTGCACGAGTTGGCGAACCAGGTCGATATTGGCCGGATCTTCAATCTGCAGCAGCACAATCGGCAGATCGCCGGAGATGGCGTATCCCCAGAGACCGGATTGCCCCCGGCGGTTCTTGATGAGGACGCTCGGGTCGGCTCGAAGCGTTGCATTGGCGTAGGTGATCGAACCGGCAAGGCGCCCATAGAGTTGCGCATCGGCCTCTGAAGCATTGAACTGGCGCAGCAGCACCTGGCCATGAGTCCATGCCAGATCAAAGACGCGATCCGCGAGACGCCGATCCTGGTATTTTTCCACCAGGCTCAAGGCTGCATCACGGGTTTCACCGATGCCGGAGACCATGTCTATCGTTGCCGATTCTTCCGGATCGAGCGTTATCCGGCAGCGGATGGCGACAATCGGATCGAGCACGGAACCCTCGCTGCCCGAGAGCGCCCCCGTGAAAAAGCCAGCCACCCCGCTCATCGCTTGTGGATCGGCGACGGTGTTTCCGCGGCCGATGAACTGCATGCGATCGGTCTCATAGGAGACCTCTCCGATCTCCGCCCCATGCACGGCCATCAGGTGCAACATCCAGGGCGCCTGCTCGCCCTGGGAGCGGGGCCGGCGAGTGCAAAGGATGGCTCGCTGCCGGCGGATGATCTCGGTCTGCACAAAGAGATTGCTGAATGCCGGATGCAGTGAGTCCGCGGCAGGAGGAGCCAGAACCACTTCCGCGTAACTGGTAACGTCTATCGCCCGGCGCGTCCGAGCTCGGTTGGTGATACGGACGCGGCGCAGTTCGATGTCATCCTCGGGCGAAACAGCGATCTCGGTATGGGTGTCATATTCGTGGTCGCGGCAGCGAAACTCGGCTCGCCCTTCCGAGAAGATCGCCTCAAAATGCTTCGACCGTTTGAGCGTCGGCTGATATGCGGTTGACCAGAACTCCCTGCTGGTCACGTCGCGGATGTAACAGAACGTGCCCCAGTTGTCGCAGGTGCGGTCTTCGCGCCAACGGGTGATGGCGAGGTCCTTCCAGCGGCTGTAACCGCCGCCGGCATTGGTGATCATCACGTGGTATCTGCCGTTCGAGAGCAACTGCACTCCCGGGTTCGGCGTGTCGGGACTGCTGAAAACGCGTATCGGCGTCTCCGGAGCGCTGGAAGCCATATGGTGCTCGGAGAGCTCGGTGGTGTGCGCATAGAACGCTGTCGCCTTGGGGATTCGCTCCTGGAGCAACAGCATGGTCGCCTGGAACAAGGGATCCGACTCGAAGCGCTTCTGCATCGGGCGGTCCAGGAGCAGATGGGCCAAAGACAGGAGACTCATGCCCTGGTGATGGGCCATGAAGGACCGAACCACGGCGTGCGATTGTCCGCGCGGCAGACGCGACGCAGTGTAGTCGATCGCCTCAAAGAAGCCATACCGGGTTTCCAAGCCTTCAGCAGCGAGTCGCTCGAGGTTCAGACACGCCTCCTCGGGCTCCACCATCAGCGCCAGCGCCGAGGCATAGGGCGCAATGACCAGGTCCTCGGCGAGCCCGCGTTTGAGCCCCAGGCCGGGTACACCAAATGCGCGGTATTGATAGTTGAGATGCACATCGATGGCATTGTAACCACATTCCGAAATGCCCCACGGCACGGCACGCTTTTTTCCATACTCGATCTGCCTGGCCACAGCCGCCTTACAGGTCTGGTCGAGCAAAGTGTGTTCGTATGTCGGCATCACCAGGAGCGGCATCAGGTATTCGAACATCGAACCGCTCCACGAAAGGAGGATCGGTTCTCCGCCGGCGGTAGTGAGCAGACGTCCCAGGGCGAACCAGCTCTCCTGCGGCAGCTGTCCCTGGGCGATCGCTACGAAACTGGAAAACCTCGCTTCCGAAGCGAGCAGATCGTAGTAACTCGAGTCCCGTCGGTGTTCGCCGACGTTGTAGCCGATAGCCAGCAGATGACGCGTCTCGTCAAACAGGAAGTCATAGTTCATCCGGGCGAGTACCTCGCATAGCAGGGCAAGCCCTTTGAGTGCCGCAATCCTTGTTTCGGCGTGCCGGGTGGCCTCTGTGATGAGGCGTTGAAGTTCACCAAGCCAAACGCTTTCCGCCGACGTGGCGGCAGAGCTGATCCGATGGGCGATCGCCGGCAGGAGCTTTACCTCCAGTGCTGCCAGTTCGCGCAGTGTTGGGACCTCGTCGAGATCGGCAAAGTCTCCGAGGCTATTCTGAGAAGACAAGAGCTCTGCCCACGGAGCGAGAAACGTCAGCTCATCGAGGGCATCTCGACATTGCCCGGCGAAGGCGCGGGCCCACCACCTCAATGGACTCTCGGGGTCGGCATCGAGAGCTTCCACGCCGGCGACCACACCCGCGGCGGAGGTTGCCAGCTGATCCAGGCACAGCCGCAAAGCCACGAGCGTGGTGGGTTGGGAACGGGTGGCGGACTCCAGATCCTGCTGAAGTTGAGCGAGCCGGGCCGTGGCGTGACCGTCCGGAGCGGCGGCCGCAGCGTCTATGACAATCCTGAGAGTGTCGCTTAAGCCCTCAAAGAATCGCGTTCCCAGGATCTTTTGATCGGGAAGCGCCAGCAGACCCGGCCGCAATGTCAGCAGATGGCCTGCGAGGTTCCCGCTGTCCACCGACGAAATGTAGAGGGGCGGCAGCGGCTTCAGAGATTGCGTGTCGTACCAGTTGTAGAAGTGGCCTTGGTGTCGTTCCAGGGCTTCCATGGTGTGGAGTGCCTTCGCCGTGCGTTCGATGAGTTTTCCGGCCGAAAGGTAGCCGAAGTCGTACGCAGACAAATTCGCCAGCAGCGCAAGTCCCATGTTGGTCGGCGACGTGCGGTGCGCGATGACCGCAACGGGATGCTCCTGATAGTTGTCAGGCGGCAGCCAATGATCTTCCGGGCCGATGAAGGTCTCGAAGAACGCCCATGTTTTCCGGGAAAGCTTCCGCAGAAAGAGGGTCTGATCCGCTGTCAGCCTTTCTCGGCGGCGAGCGAGCGGCCGACTGATCCACCAGGCGATAGCGGGGGAGGCAAACCAGAGGCCCAGTATGGGCCCAGCCACAGCCAACGCGGCCGGCTTTGACGCCCCAAGCGTGATCACCGTGGCCGTGGCAATGAGCGGGCCGATCCACATGGTCCTGACACGAGCCGACGAGGCCCGTGCGGCTATTGCGATCCGAGTCGCCCGACGGATTCCACTGGAGCAGTCGCTTATGCGTGATCAGCATTCGCAAGGCGGTGCGCATCACCGCATCCAGACTGAAAAACGCTTCGTATGGCAGGCATACGAGCGTGAATGCAGCCTGAACGAAGTGCCGGCGGACCGAGCGCACTGCGGCAGCGAGGTGCTGCCCCAGGGTCACATCGACCGGCTTCTGAAGCACATTCAGGGCCGAGGCTATCAAACTAGGAATCAGGATGATGCCGATCACCGCCAGGGTCCAGAACCAGGCCGATGGCAACACGGTCCAGCCCAACAGCAGCAGGAGTGTCAAGGCTGCGGCCGTCAGACTACGCCGGAGGTTGTCCAGGATCTTCCAGCGGGACAGCATCGAGAGAGGATTCTTCTGCAGGCGCGCATCGGGGCCGGGAACGCCAGGCATCACCCACTGTGCAATCTGCCAATCGCCTCGAATCCAACGATGCCGGCGGCTCACATCCACACTGTATCGAGATGGGTATTCCTCGTACAACTGCACGTCGCTCAACAGCCCGGCCCGGGCGTAACACCCTTCCAGAAGATCGTGGCTGAGGATCCGGTTGTCGGGGAAACGCCCGCCCAACGCCCGCTCAAACGCATCAACCTCATAGATGCCCTTGCCGATGAACGAGCCTTCACCGAACAGGTCCTGGTAGACATCGGAAACAGCACGCGTATAGGGATCGATGCCGGGCTCACTGGCACACATGCGCGCATACCGCGACCGGTTCGTGCCGGGCAGGCTCACTGCCACCCGCGGCTGCAGGATTCCGTACCCCGCAACGACACGCTGCCGGTCTTCGTCGTAGCGCGCACGATTGAGTGGGTGCGCCATGGCGCCCACAAACTGCCAAGCCGAATCGCGTGCCAGTTGCGTATCGGTATCCAGGGTGATCACGTACTTCACGTCCGATAAGACCGCGGTTTCACCGACGACGAGCGCGAAGCGATCACTTGATCCGCTGCGCAGAAGCCCATTCAAATCCGCGAGCTTGCCGCGCTTGCGCTCGTAACCCATCCAGATCCGGTCCCGCGGATTCCATCGGCGCGGGCGATGAAACAGGAAGAAGGTATCGCCTTCCGGACTCCGGTACTTTTCGTTCAGCTCTTCGATTCTCTGCCGGGCCAACCTCAACAGCGGTTCGTCCTCCGGCAGCGTTTCTTCGATGGCGTCGCGGAAATCAGTGAGCAGACCGAAGTGGAGGTGGTCATCCCGATTTGCCAGGAAGCGGACTTCCAGTGCCTCGATCAGGCCCTCGATGTTTTGAGTGCTCGTGAGCATCGTCGGGACCGCAACCAGAGTTCGCAATTCCTGCGGGATCCCTTTGGAGAAGTCCATGCGCGGCAGCGGGCGCGGTGTCGCCAGCAACGTCGCCAGCCAGTTCACCAGGGCTACCGCCAGATGACTGGCGCACAGAAGCGAGAGCAGCCCGACCAGCCAAAGTGCCCAACCCTGCATCCCACCGGCATGCGCCTTCGCCGTGAAGCACCCGGCGAAAACCGCCGTCATCAGCAGGATGGTGCCTCCATAGAGCAGCAAAGGGAACCGGCGGCCGAATTTGCGTAAAGCCTCAGCAGGCGATAAACGCACCTCCGCCATTCTTTCGAGCTGCGCCAATCCCTCGTCGATCAGGTAGAACCCGACGTGCGCCACTCGATCATCGCCGCCTTTCCGAGCAGCGCCCTCATGCGCCAGCCTGATCGCTTTGCGCGCCACCTCGCTCTCGGAGTGCGCACTGCGCTTGGCAGTCTTCTCCACGACGTGGCGGTAGCGATCACGGGTGGCAAAATCCATCTTGCCGTAGACGTCGCCAGGATCCTCTCCCAGGGTCTGCTCGACAATGCTCATCGTCTCGACGAACTCGCGCCAGTCCATCGCGCCCAGGAAACGGAGGCTGCCGATGCTGTTGCTCATCGAGACCTGGTCAGCAGCCTGCTGTTGGTTCTCCGAGCGCACCAACTGTTCGATGGTCTGGCCGGACTCGGACAGTCGCTGTTCAATCCAGGTGAGGGGCAGTGCCAGAGCGGGACCCTGGCCCTGCAAGCGGCGCGTGAGCTCCGCAACAAACGAGCTCACCATCGGGGGGTTCGACCGTGCCATGTCGGCGATCGCCAGAATCAGGCTCTTTGGGTCCTTCGCGGCGATCTCCGTCATCTGGTCGGCCCAATAGTCGGCGCGGTTTCGATCGATCCTGTCGGCGGCGATCCGGGCGGCAACACGCCGAAGATTCTCGATCAGGGCCAGGCGCAGCATAATAGGAATGGCCCAGAGTTCGCCCAATTTCAGGGCGGTCACCGACTGGTAGGCGGCTACGAAACTGCTGAGGTTTTCCGGATCCACCCGGCCATCGCCGTGCGAGATCGTCTCCAGAGCGATGTCATACACCCGCGGAAGCCCGGCCGATGGGCCGTTCAGCAAGCGCGGCAGCTCTCGGCTGTAGCCCTTCGGCAAGTGCCGCCTGGCTGTGCGGATCTGTTCTTCGATCACATAGAAGTTGTCGAGCAGCCATTCCCCGGCCGGTGTAATCCGGCGGTCCGCCTTGACGGCCTCCGTCACCAGGTTGTGAACTTCCAGCAGGAGACTCTCATTCTCAGCAAGTCGCGCCAGAAGGCGGTCGCGAGGGCGTCCAGGCTTCAACTGGTGCACACCCGCAAGGATCTTACCGTGCTGTTCCATCTGATCGGCACTGAACAATTCCGATCGAAGGGGCAGTTCATCGCCGGCATACTTCTGTGCCAAACCATTTCTGCGGAGATATGCTACGAAATCAAACAAGGTTCCGCGAACGGTCTTGCTGCTCACATTCATTCTTGATGTCTCCTTCTGCGGGACGGGAAGCGTCTCCCTGCAACTGAATCATACGATCCCTTGCGGGATGCTCGTTTGCATGGTTTTCGCGCAATCAGCCATCGAATTGTTGCTGCACAAGGATCAGGGGTGTAAAGTAACTTATTATATATATTGCCTGTTACCTTACTGTCCATGACAGCATCACTATTCAGGAGGAAAACATGAAGTGTAAAGACTGCTTGTACTGGCAGATAAGCGATCACACACGGGATGAGGGGGCATGTCGTCGCAATGCGCCAAGACCAAGACATGTAGAACATGACTGGACGGAAGATGGCTTGTCCTGGATTGCGTGGCCTCGTACCAGGGCCACTGATTGGTGTGGAGAATTCAAGAAAATGGATGGAGGCCGACCAGCCGTCTATTAGAGAATCCGGCGGAACTTGGGGCTACGAAGATCATTAGGAGCGTTCTTTCTTCTCGTCTTCTCGGATCCGATGTGGCGCGTGCGATCGACTCACAAATGAGCATCAATGTTATGCGTTGGCTGGAGCTTGCTCTGGGGCAGCAGCAGCCTGAACCCTCACTTCTTCGGCAAACTTCTTCAGCTCCTCACCATCGATGGATTCCTTTTCGAGCAGGATTCCGGCGAGCTTTTCCAGGGAGTGCCTTTGATTGTTCAACTTGAGGAGAACCTTCTGGTGAGCCTCGTCGATGATCCTGCTTTTCTCTTCATCCATCTCCTGAGCTGTACGCTCGCTGTATTCTCTCTCGCGCGGACTGAACCCCAGATCAAGATACCTTGAATGCGGCTGTTGGGCGTAAGTCAACAGCCCGAGGCGCTCACTCATCCCATATTCCATCACCATACTGCGGGCAATATCGCTGGCACGCTGCAGGTCGTTTTGAGCCCCGGTTGAAATGTTTCCAAAGATCACCTCCTCCGCTACTCGTCCTCCCAAAAGCACCTGCAAACGATCCAGGAGCTCATCGCGCGTCATGAGGTAACGGTCTTCGGTGGGAAGCTGCTGGGTGTAGCCCAGTGCTGCAATGCCCCTCGGAATGATGGAGACCTTACTGACGGGATCGGTACCGGGCAGAAGCATGGCCACAAGCGCATGGCCTGATTCATGATAGGCCACGATTTCTTTTTCCTTCGGACTCATAGCCCTGTTTTTCTTCTCGAGGCCTCCGACGATCCGCTCAGCCGCCTCCCGGAAGTTGGCCATGGTCACTTCATCCGCATCGCCCCGTGCTCCAATCAGGGCAGCCTCATTGATCAGATTGGCCAGATCGGCGCCCACAAAACCGGGAGTCATGGCCGCGACCTTTTTGAGATCCACATCCGGACCGAGCACGACATCTTTTGCGTGAACCTTGAGAATAGCCTCCCGCCCTCGAATGTCGGGCTTGTCTATGGCCACATGGCGGTCGAACCGGCCTGGGCGCAGCAGTGCGGGATCAAGTATGTCCGGACGGTTTGTGGCGGCCAGGATGATGACCCCAGCCCTCGGATCGAAGCCATCCATCTCAACGAGAAGCTGGTTCAACGTCTGCTCCCGCTCGTCATGCCCGCCCATGGGGTTGAGCCCCCGGGCTTTGCCCAGAGCATCCATCTCATCGAGGAAGATGATGCACGGAGCGTGCTCCTTGGCTTGTTTGAAGAGATCCCTGATACGGGCCGCTCCCACTCCCACGATCATCTCAACGAATTCGGAGCCGCTCATGCTGAAGAAGAACACTCCGGCCTCGCCTGCAACGGCCTTTGCGAGCAGAGTCTTGCCGGTCCCGGGCGCCCCCACGAGGAGAACCCCCTTGGGAATGCGTCCTCCCAGACGCTGAGATCTTGCGGGATCTTTCAGGAATTGGACGACTTCCTCGAGTTCGCTCTCGGCTTCATCAATTCCGGCCACATCCTTAAAGGTTACCTTCACTTCCTTCTCTGCGTAGATCTTCGCCCGTGCTTTACCCAGGGAGAGTACGCCCTGAGGGCCCCCACTCATGCGCCTGATCATAAAGAACCAGATGAAGCCGAAGATTGCGAGGGGCAGCAGCCAGGAGATCATCAGAACTATCCACTTGTTCTCGATATAGCCGCTGAACTTGATCCCCTTTTCCTGAAGCTCCCGGACCAGTTCCGGATCTTCCACGCGAACGCTCACGAATGGTCTTGACGACCCTTTCTCATCTTTCACGCTGCCGGATATCGTCTCCGGCCCAACGACAAGGTTTTCCACCTTCCCCTCTCGAACCCACTGCTTGAAATCTGAATAGGTGACCTTTTCCCTCTGCTGGCCTCCCATGTAGCCCTGAAACCAGGAAAACAGCAGCATGGCCGCGATAAAATACCATATGGAAAATCGCACCTTCCGCTGTGAAGGGTCGGTTCTGTTGGGAGTGCCCTCTCCTGAGCCTTTGATGCGATCCATGATCTTATCCATAAGACCGGAATCATCGCTGCCCTTTCCTGCCATTGATCACTCCTCCCCTGCTGGCCATCTCTATGCTCGAAGGGATACTGTGCAATTCTTTTCTGTCCGATGCAAGTTGCGTGTTCCGGAGCTGTTGGAGTTCACAACACGAAAGACGCTGCCAGCAACGACTGACCATACTATGGGTTTATTTCAGCAAGAAGCCGTATTGCTTCCACATCCGTCGGGATTTGTTGTCTTTTCATGAAGTTGGTTCTTTCTGCCTATTGGAGACGTTGGGTGGTTCTCATGCTGGTTCACCTCGCGCTCCCATCCAGCTATATCCGGGCAAGTTCTGTGCCCGAAAGACTGTGAGCCTTTCCAGTTAAACTTTGCACACCAATTTCCAATACTTATGGCGCGGTGAGTACCATACGGGGATGCGACCTGGCATGAAAAGAGTGTTGCATGCAACAGAAGTGTTGCGTCTCATTAAACTCGAATCTTGCAGTTCAATGTCTTCGAAAGACCAAAATGTACAACTTCACTAACGACACCCCCCGATATTGAAACGTTGCACGTGATACAGAATTCATGCAACGCTTCCGTTGTATGCAACATTCCTTTTC
>CAVOPT010000026.1:0-61951 GCA_963698165.1 uncultured delta proteobacterium | reverse complement strand
GAGGATTCCGCTTCTTCGCCTGATCATGTGTGCTCCTTGGAGGAATGCTGCGGTCTTGGTAGAGTATCCCGATCGGGGGTGCTCGCGATCTTCCGGTATGCGGGCGCCGCCTGCGGTTCGAGAGCCCCCGGGTCGGCCCGGGTTTCGAGTGGTCATGAGTTGACTCCCGCCTCTTCTGCCCGGGGAGTTGACATGCCCATCCAGTCATAGTTTAAGTGATTGGGGTCTCTTCGGGATTGCCTTAAGGAAGAGGACCCCTGCTCAGTATTAGTTCTTCGCCTGAGCGGTGTCAAATCGCATTCCTTATCCGAGGAACCCAACCGAGAAAGACTCCGATGGACAACCGCCGAACGTATCGCACGATCCTTTCATGGGCCATGTACGACTGGGCCAATTCCGCCTTTGCCACCACGGTCATGGCCGCCTTTTTTCCCATCTTTTTCAAGGAATATTGGAGCGCCGAGGCCAACGCGACGGTCACCACCTTCAAACTGGGGGCGGCCAATTCCCTCGCGAGCGTGGCGGTTGGGATCCTCGCCCCGTTTCTCGGGGCACTGGCGGACCGGGCCGGATACAGAAAGCGCTTTCTCTTTTTCTTTGCGTCCATGGGCATCGCGGTGACCGGGTCCCTTTACTTCGTGGCCAGGGGCGAATGGCAGACCGCCGCATTTCTCTACATTCTTGGAAATGTCGGCTTCTCGGGAGGAAACGTCTTCTATGACTCGTTGATCGTTCACGTGGCGAAAGAAGACAAGATGCATCTTGTTTCCGCCCTGGGATTCTCCTTCGGGTATCTGGGAGGCGGCCTGCTCTTTGCCTTGAATGTCTTCATGACGCTTCGGCCGGAACTTTTCGGCCTCGCCGGCCCAACCGAGGCCGTGCAGGTATCCTTTGTCACGGTGGCCATCTGGTGGGCGATCTTCTCGATGCCCATCCTGCTCTTCGTGAAGGAACCAGTTGCCCTTCGCGGCCCGCCGCGAAGGGGCATACTCAGGGAAGGGCTGGGCCAGTTGGCGACGACCCTGCGAAACATCAGGAGCTACAGGGTGGTCGCTCTTTTCCTGGTGGCCTATTGGCTGTACATCGACGGAGTCGACACCATCATACGCATGGCCATCGACTATGGCATTTCCCTCGGGTTCGAATCGAAGGACCTCATTCTTGCACTCCTCATCACCCAGTTCGTGGGTTTTCCCTCGGCCATCCTTTTCGGGAAACTGGGCGAGAGGATAGGAGCCAAGAGAGGGATCCTTGCAGGCATTGCGGTCTATTTGGGCGTCACGGTGTGGGGGTACTTCATGGACCGTGCGTCCGAGTTTTTTGTTCTTGCTGGGGTCGTCGGACTGGTTCAAGGAGGGGTGCAGTCCCTCAGCAGGTCTTTCTATGCGCGGATCATCCCGAAGAATGCTGCCGCGGAATTTTTCGGGTTCTACAACCTTCTGGGGAAGTTCGCTGCCGTATTGGGTCCCATGCTCATGGGACTGGTCAGCGTGAAGACGGGCAATCCCCGCCTCTCCATCCTGTCCATCGCCTCCCTGTTCATTCTTGGGGCCCTGGTTCTCCTCTGGGTGGATGAGGAGGAAGGTCGGCGAATGGCCGGGGAGGTGGACAGGAATGCTTAAGGGCTGGTCGGTGAGAGAATTCTGCAGATTTGGGCGGGAATAAACCCCGCCGCCGTGCCACACAGAATCTGTTTTCAGCATTCCCTCATGCCCCTTCGGGGCAGCCTAAATGATGAAAAGCTTCGAATCACCGCAGAGGACGAGAGAGCGCAGAGATTCTTTTTATGCCAATTGTTCTCTCAGCGCTCTCCGCGTGTCAGCGGTAAAACAACTTTTCGTAGCAACAGAACTGGGAAATGCGGGGCTATTTCACGATCCCGATCACGCCGCAGGTGATTCGCGCGCCGGCGCCTCCCGTCGGTTGTGTGCTGAGGTCGTCGGGCAGAGCGTGCACGATGATGCTGCGGCCGATGATGGAATTGGGGCCTTCAAGTGCCAGATGGGAGACCACGGCGTCATACTTGCCCACTCCGTTTGCTCCGGCCTCAATATTGCCCATGTCCCCGGCATGCCTCTTATCTTCGGTGGGCCCTCCGTGAGGCGAGTTTGCGGGGTTGTAGTGATCACCGGCATTCCTGGCATCTGGAGGGCTGCAATCCCCCAACTCGTGGACATGAAAACCGTGCAGCCCAGGCTTGAGCCCAACGACCTGAGCCACTACACGGATACCGTCCTTCTCCTTGGAGAAGGTTACCGTGCCCTCCGCGCCGCTGCCTTGTATCGGGTGAAGCACGGCCATCGCCTTTGATACCGGGGCCGCATGTTCCGTCGTCTTGCCCCCCGAGCATCCCGCAATTCCGAGCGTCCCTGCCACCAACAAAGCAAACATCCACGATCCGCGCGAGTTTCTCATAAACCATGCCTCCTTTTTGGATTGATCCCTTCTGACGAGTGCCTAAAGTGAACGAAAGTGCCTAAAGTGAACTGAAGTTCCTGTGCTTCTCACCCTAACCCCCTTGAAAACACTGCCCCCATAGGGCAGGGGGCATGATCGATGCCGTCGAGGCGTCAGCAGGCCCCTTTCATGCGGCGATTCCTTTCCTTCTCAGGATTTCGCCGCTCACACCCACAACGACCTCCTCGAAGGGGATGTCCTTTCCTGCTGCCTGCATTCCCCTTTTTACAATTGCACCCATCGCAGCGCAACATGGAACTTCCATTTCCACGACAGTGACACTCGTTATGCCGGAAATCCTGAACATTTCGGAAAACTTCTTGACGTATTCCTCAGCGTTGTCCAGCTTCGGGCATCCCAGCACAACGGATTTTCCCTCGAGAAATTCCCGGTGGAAGCTGGGATGTGCGAGGACGGTGCAATCCGCGGCAACTAGGAGGTGCGCGCCTTTCAGGAAGGGAGCGTTGGGAGGCACGAGCTTCAGTTGGACAGGCCAGTGGGTCAGGGCCGAGGCGGTTCGGCCGACCTGCGCCGGTGCCGGGGCATGGCCGGCTTGGGGCAGCAGGGTCCTGAGCTGGCTGGATGGACAACTGCGGGGCAAGTCCCCTGGTTCCTCATTTTCCTTTTCTTCCATGTTCTTCAGATGCACCTCCACCGCTTCCGGGTCGAACTCGTCGGCCTCGCGCTCTATGATGCAAAGAGCCCCCTGGGGGCATTCGCCAAGGCAGGCTCCAAGACCGTCACAGTACGAGTCCTTCACGAGCTTCGCTTTTCCATCAATGATTTCTATAGCCCCTTCGGCACAGGAAATCACACAATTGCCACACCCGTCGCAACGCTCTTCGTCAATTTTGATTATTCTGCGCGTGGCCTTCATCTCACGATCCTCCGTAACCCAAACACAACGTGTGGTTCATTCCATGTCATGACTGCTCGAGCAGCGTTTCCCGGGCAAGGCGCCTGCCTGTCTCTGTGAGAAAGTTGCCCGCAATGATCCTGGCCAACCTCTCACCATCGAGGGGCTGGTCCCGGTGATTCTCTTCCAGATTGACGATGAGGTCTGCATCATAAAGGCATTTGAAGTTGGACGTCTCTTCTTCCCGCGGATGGTGGTGATGGGCGATGATGTCACACACTTCTTCGATCATCTCCGGCCTCGCTCCAAGCCGACCGAGGATTTCCCTGGCTATGGGGGGTCCCTCCTGCTCCTGGTAGCGGGCGGCGGTGCTGTCGTACTTGCGCTCCGCCTCCTTGATCCCGATGTCGTGCAGGTACCCGGCGGCGATGACCACTCCCGGGTCTCCACCCTCTTCCTTGACGATTTTTTCCGCGTAGCGGGCGACTTTCATGGCATGACTGATGCGTCTGAAGTCCTTCTTGAAAAACAGCTTCATCTCCACCGCGACGCGATCCTTCAGCAGATCCTCCCTCTTGGCGATGAGCTCGGGAGGCAGATCACCCAGGCACTGGGCGGCAAATTTGCAGTAACTCGCACAACCAAAGTCCATCTTCGGATTCAAAAACCGGTGTCCGCATTTCTTGCACTTCCGGGCAGACTCATCCTTGAAGAATTCCACGGAGCTCCCGCACTGAGGGCACTCCACCTCATAGATGGCTCCCTCCTGCCAAAACCTGCTGTCCTGCCCGGGGCATTTCATGGTCCATTCTCCTTAGTCCCCGTCGAGATCCTCGCGGGAGAATCTCGACGGTCGAGAGATCACAGCTGAATCGAACCTTTGGGGATCCGCTAACCCAGGATCGCCTTCAGGTCTTCATCGGGTGTGCTGATGGGCTTGATGTCGAAGTTCTTGACCAGGAAGTCGAGAACGTTGGGGCTCACGAAAGCGGGCAGGGATGGCCCAAGCCTGATGTTCTTGATCCCCAGGTAGAGAAGTGTGAGCAGGATAGCCACCGCCTTCTGTTCGTACCAGGAAAGGATCAGGGACAGGGGCAGATCGTTCACCCCCACGTTGAACACCTTGGACAGGGCCACGGCCACCTGTATGGCGGAGTAGGCGTCGTTGCACTGTCCCATGTCCATGAGTCGGGGGAAGCCCAGAATATTCCCGAGGTCCTTGTCGAAGAACCGGAATTTACCGCAGGCGAGGGTCAAGACGATGCAGTCTTTGGGAACCTTTTCCACGAACTCCGTGTAGTAGTTGCGCCCGGGTTTGGCCCCGTCGCAGCCGGCAACCAGGAAGAAATGGCGGATGTCCTTGTTCTTGACCGCCGCCACCACCTTGTCGGCCACGGACAAGACCGTGTTTCTGCCGAACCCGACCATGACCGATTTCCCGTTGCTGTCGGCGGAGAAGCCGGGCAGCTCCAGAGCCTTCTTGATGACGGGGGAGAAGTCCTGGTTGGTCACGTGGAGCACTCCCGGCCATCCCACCAGTCCCGTGGTGAAGATGTTCCCGTTGTAGGATTCCTGGGGTCTCTGGATGCAGTTTGTGGTCATGAGGATGGCCCCGGGGAACTGGCTGAATTCTCTCTGCTGGTTCTGCCAGGCGGTTCCGTAGTGACCGTGGAAATGGGAGTATTTTTTCAGACCCGGATAGCCGTGAGTGGGGAGCATCTCACCATGGGTATAAATGTTGATGCCCTTTCCTTCGGTTTGCTTGAGCAGTTCCTCCAGGTCCTTCAGGTCGTGGCCGGAAACCAGGATGGCTTTGCCCTGCTTGGCTCCGAGGGGCACCGTGGTCGGAACGGGGTGGCCGTAGGCTTCGGTGTTGGCCGCATCGAGGAGTTCCATGGTCCTCAGGTTGATTTCACCGCACTTCATGACCAGACCCAAAGCGTCCTCCATGCCGAGATCCTTGCGTCCCGTACCCACCAGTCCCTCGTGGAGAAAGGCGAAAATGGCGTCGTCGTCTTTCCCGAGAACGTGTGCGTGGTCCGCGTAGGCTGCAACGCCCTTGAGTCCGAAAAGCAGGGTGTGCTGCAGGGAGAGAACATCGGGGTTGATGGCGGAGTCCCATTTCAGTCCCACCTTTTCAGCCTGCGCCAGCAGTCCGTCGAGATTTTGGGCCGGCGTGAACTGGGCTGCGTCATGGGCGAAGTCCACTTTGCCTCCCGCCGCTTTCACCTTTCCCTTGAGAGATTCCCTGAGCTCAACGGCGCGTCCAATCAGGGCGGGGAAGCGGTTGATGTCGAAATTGACATTGGTGAGGGTGGAGAAGAGCCCTTTCAACATGAAAACGTCGGCATCCGGGTCCTTGACGCCTACCTTGCGGCCTTCCACGGCGCAGTGGGCCAAGCCTCTCAATGCGTAGATCAAGAGATCCTGAAGGGCCGCCACATCCGGTTGTTTGCCGCACACGCCGAGCTTCGTGCACCCTTCACCTTTTGCCGTCTGTTCACATTGGTAACAATACATTCTCATGCTCCTTTTCTGAGTTGTCGGTGCTTTTGATTCAGTTGCCGTGGACCATGGTGTCGGGTGTTGGTGGTGAACGGTCATCGAGCCGATGGGTTCACCCCTGTGCCCGGCTTCATCCTGCCTGTCGCGCCTCGGGAAGCGAGGCGCGGTGGTGTAAATCTGCCGCCGGTGATCCCGGCAGACCGGTTCTCCTTGCTGTTGTGAAAGCGATTCTAGTCCTTCGGAAAGTCGAAGACCTTGATCTAAATCAAGAAACCGGGCAGAAACGCACGATCTAAAACAGTCCGGTCCACGATATTCGTATTCTATAAAAATAATCACACCCCGCTTTTTCGCCACCTGGAGCATTCGCGCCAAGAGGTGGCCCAAAATGCGGTCTTGATTCGCTTTGACGCAATTGAAGGGTAAGTGCTATGTTCTGCCTCTATTCGGAGAGGAGCTCAGGATGAAACCGGTCGAACACCTGGCTGGAAGTTTGCTCTTTGAGGGATTGCCCAGGGAGCAGTTGGAGGAGTTGGCAAGCCTTGTGAGAGAGCAGAAGTTCCGCAAGGGGCAGACGCTTTTTTCCGAGGGGATGCGCGCAGATGGCCTCCACGTCCTGATATCGGGGAAAATCAAGATATTCAAGCTTTCCCTGGAGGGCAAGGAGCAGATCCTTCACATTTTTGGCCCGGGAGAGGTTTTCGGCGAAGTGCCTGTCTTCGCCGGAGGTCTATATCCGGCTCACGCGGAAGCCCTGGAGGCAAGCCGATCCCTGTTCCTTCCCAGGGATGCGTTTATCGATCTCGTACAAAAAGAACCGTCCCTTGCCCTCAACATGCTTGGCATGCTTTCCCGCAGATTGCGCCGGTTCACCCATCTCATCGAGGATCTCTCCCTCAAGGAAGTGCCCGGAAGGCTTGCAGCCTATCTCCTCTACTTGAGCGGCCGCAACACCCATTCCGATCTCTTCGAGCTCGACATCACCAAGAGCCAGCTGGCGTCTCTCCTGGGAACCATCCCGGAGACGCTCTCTCGAATCCTGGCCAAAATGACCCAGCAGGAGCTCATCCGGGTCGAGGGACGAAGGATCACCATTCTGGACCGGGAAGGTCTCGAAAACCTCGCCGCCGGAGAGAAGCTATCCGCGTGACATGCCCTTGGGCCGTTCCCCCGAGCTCTCGGGGATTGGATTCCCTCGCCGTCGTGTTCACGGCATGAAACAAGGCCGATGCACTGGGTGGAGTCTATGAGTAAGCTCCTGAAACGCGCTTACCATTTTCTGTTCAACACGGGAGTCACCCTCTCGTCGGTTGTCGTGCGAATGCGCTACTGGCATCTCATCGAGGCGGGGAAGTCCTGCACGCTGGGCAGGGGTGTGGTCATCAAGCCCACATGGCCCAGGGACTCTCAGTCCCTCACAAAGGTCATCCTAGGCACCCGGGTGAGAGTCGGCAGCTTCACGACTTTCCAGGGATCCGGTCAGGTGTTGTTCGGGGACCGGAGCTATTGCGGGACTCACTGCTTCTTCGGGACCAACGACCGAATCCTCATCGGGCGTGATGTGCTGATTTCGGATTTCGTCTCGTTTCGCGATTCGGATCATGTCGTCACGGACATTTCCCTGCCCATGAACAGACAGGGCATCGTTGCGTCTTGCATTGTCGTGGAGGATGATGTCTGGATAGGGCATGGCGCCGTCATATTGAAAGGAGTGAGGATCGGCCGTGGTGCCGTTGTGGGAGCGGGCGCTGTGGTGACCAGGGACGTGCCCTCCCTGGGAGTGGCCGTGGGGGTCCCAGCCGGTATCATGAGGGTCAGGGGATAGGGTCAGGGGTCAATGTTGTTTGTCTGAAAGTCCTCCATCCATAGTTTCCCTCCCATCAAGTGAGGGGAGTTCTGATGTCTTTAGGCAAAACAGTATTGGGGTCAGGGGTAAGCAGGCCTGCGGACAGCGACGACATTGGGGCGTGCGTTTCAGGTCTTTTCCGCAATCAACGCCAAGCGCGGCCGTGGAAAGCCGAGCTGCCGTGAACCAGGCGTTACGGGTAGCATCGCCTTCCATGGCGACGGAACTTCAAAGGGTGCTGTATCTCGGTTGCCCATGGGTGGGCCCGTAACACCACGACGAAGCCCTTAAGATCCCTCACCCCGTCTCATTCCCCGATGATCTTCACCAGGACCCGTTTTCGCCTCCTTCCGTCGAATTCCCCGTAAAAGACCTGTTCCCAGGGCCCCAGATCGAGTTTCCCGCCGGTTATGGCCACCACGACCTCGCGGCCCATGACCTGCCGCTTCATGTGGGCGTCGGCGTTGTCTTCCCCCACATTGTGACGGTACTGGGATACCGGCTCATGGGGTGCGAGCTTCTCGAGCCAGACGTCGTAGTCGTGATGCAGGCCGGGTTCATCGTCGTTGATGAATACCGATGCGGTGATGTGCATGGCGTTGCAGAGCACGAGCCCTTCCCGGACGCCACTCTCTTTGACGCATTCCTCCACCTGAGGGGTGATGTTGATGAAAGCCCTCCTCGAGGGTACGTTGAACCAGAGTTCCTTGCGGAGTGTTTTCATCGGACAATTCTCCGGGACTTACTTCTTTTTGAGCTCCATTCCCACACTGAAGGCCGGGGCGATGAATTCCCCGATGCCGTGATACGCCTTGCTGGCTCCAACCGTGAAAACGAGCGGGTCGATCTTGGCGACGTCCGGCTCTCCATCGGAAAGGCATTCCTGCGAGGCGAACACCTCTTCCACCTGACCGATCACGAGGGTGTGGCTTCCCAGGTTGAGGAGATGGACCACCTTGCACTCGAGGTTCACCGGGCACTCCTCGATGAGAGGGGCCGTTGCCAATTCTCCATAGAACACGGTGAAGCCGCAGGTCACGGCCTTGTCATCCTTGGAGCCCGAGACGATTCCGCAGTAGTCGGTCTCCTTGGCAAGCTTTCGGTGCGGCACGTTCAGTGAGAACGTCCCGTTCTCCTTGATTCCCTTCAGCGTGTAGCGGTGGTGCTGCAAAGCCACGGTCACCATGGGAGGATTGCTGTTGGCGATCCCGCTCCAGGCAGCCGTCATGAAATTGGGCCTGCCCTCGACGTTGGCTCCGATGAGGAACGCAGGCATCGGGTAGAGCAGGGTCTGGGGGCCGAGTCGTTCTTTTTTCATGGTCATCGCATCCTTCCTACAGGGATGATCGCCAGTGGGTCTTCGCTGTCCGGCATGTGCAGGACCTTCTTCACGTCGCCGTCGACAAACGCACCCACGACGACGCTGCCAAGTTCGAGGGCGACCGCCTGGAGGCAGACGTTCTGGGCTGCGTGTCCGGCCTCCATATGAACATAGCGGATGCCCCGTTCCCTATACTTCCCCGTGGTCTTTTCATACACAGCCGAAATGACGATGGAGGCCGGAGCATCTTTTACCCATGACTGGCCAAGGGCTGCGGAGGCCAACTCCGCCCTCCGGTCACCTTCGAATACCTTGAGCAGTTCATGGCCGTCTGGTCTGTACCTGAAAACCCCTGGTGCGAGCCCATCCACCCGGCCGGCAACCAGGTAGACTTCCAGTGGATAAAGGGCTCCGGCCGACGGCGCTGTCCTGAAACCCCGAGGGCTGGTGGATCCCTGGGCGGACCACAACAATTGGGCCACATCGCCGAGAGACAGGGGTTCGTCCCGATAATCCCTCACGGATCTTCTGAGCAAAATGGCTCTTTCAAGGGGCATCCTGCCATCCGGCCGGAACCCGGGCAGTTTGACCACGGCGGGACTCTCTCCGCCGGCGGAGGATCCCATCATGGTCGATGGCCAGAGCATGAGAAACGCCGTGCTTAAAAGCATAAGAAAGGTCCAGAACATGTCGGTCATGGATACCCTCCGGTCTTGTGAACACGGTCGAGCCTCTCCGCGACAAAAGGGGAATGGCCCTGTGACGGCCCGTGATGGCAAGGAGCAACGAGGATTTCGTGCTTGACTGATAATTGGGAGCATGATAGAGGAGTGGGTCTCGTTGGTCAAGGGGGATGGGCCGTTAACTCAGCAGGTAGAGTATCTGCCTTTTAAGCAGAGAGTCGCCGGTTCGAATCCAGCACGGCCCACCACAAAGACCTTGACAACGGGGCCAGCATTGAGTACAAAGCGCTTCCGCAGTCCCCATCGTCTAGCCCGGTCCAGGACACCGGCCTTTCACGCCGGCAACACCGGTTCAAATCCGGTTGGGGACGCCAGCTTGCAGCACGGCCAAATGGAATGACGTTGATTTGGCCGTTGGTTCTTTAAAAGAGGGGATCTCGTCTGGTTTGGAGAGATCCCCTTTTTGGGTCCTGCATTTCGTAATTCATCCTCAGATCCCTCGCGACTTCTCTCATCCGCTTCGGGGGGACTGGTGTGACTTGGAGCGGGACTTCACGGCCTTCCCCAGGTCAACCCTAATTTCGGGCTTGCCCCTGAGAACCATTTCCCGGTTCCATTCCCTGTCCTCGTTCTTCAGAAGAACCATTTCATTTCTGACCCCATCTCGGTAGGCCTTCATGAATCGGTTGGCGAGCCCCGTCTTCTTGGAGTCCCTGTAACTCCCAAATTCTTCGAGGCTCTGGTCGATTTCGAAAGCAGTCCCTAATTGCTCAAGGTAGCTTCGGGCATCTCTCAGGATTGCTCGCACCCTTAAGTTGGCCGGTGAACGATTGACTTGTCTTACAGAAATATGCTGTGTAACCCATGGTTCCTAAGGGCTTTTCTGGTATTTTGACCTTTTTATCCCGTAAACTCCTGACAGATCCTGGTCCACGCCATTCTGGAACACCTCGAGGCGCGACGAGGACCTAAGGTTTGGGGAATCCGGTGGGACTTCATCGACCACCTGGGTGCGCTCAAAGAAGTAAGGAGACGAGCCGACTCTTGGCAATCCTGGCGGAAAGTCACCAATGTCATAAGAAACAGGCAATGAAGAACCACCTGTGGATTGTGGGCAGATCATAGAGCCCTCATGCAGGAGCTCGAACCGTCACCATGGTCACGTCATCGTGGAGAGGTTCGTCTCCCTGGTAGCCAACCACGGTTTCAACCAACCGGTCACACAGCGACTGTGCTGAGAGACAGCAGTAAGTCTGAAGTTGATCTTGCAGACGTCCCATGCCAAACAATTCCCCACGACTGTCCATTGCCTCTGTGATGCCATCCGTATAGAGGAGCATGGTGCTACCCGAGGGAAAACTCAAGGATTGCTCATCCAAATCAGGATCCTGCAGGATGCCGAGGGGTTGTCCCGCACCAAAGGAGGGGTCTGTCAATGTGCCCTGTGCATTGCACACGATCGGTGGAGGATGACCTGCGCGCACGTATTTGAACTGGCGTGTACTGGAATGCAGTACGCCGTAAAGGACCGTAACAAACATCCCTGCCTCGTTCATTTCCATGAGATGCGCATTGACACCCTTCAGTACTTCCCGGGGATCTTGGCTCCGTTTGGCCTCGGTCCTAACCAGACTTCGAGTCATCGCCATGAAGATGGCAGCGTGCAGGCCTTTGTCCGAAACGTCTCCGACCGCGATGCCTAAGGTGTCAGCGTCGATGGGTATGAAATCGAAAAAGTCGCCACCCACGGCCTTTGCTGCGACCATCCTTGCACCGAGATCATAGCCCCAAAAAGCAGGGAAGACTCGAGGAAGGATGCCCTCCTGGATCTCTCTCGCCATCTGAAGCTCATGTTCCACTTTTTCTTTTTCGATGATCATGGCTTGGGCATTCTTGAGATCCTCATAGGCCCTGGCCAACTGAATGTTTTGTGACTGCAGATCCTGGTTGAGGCGCTTGATCTCTTCGAATGATCTGGCGTTCTGCAGTGCAACCACGAGGTTGTTTGTGAGGGTGAGCAGCACCTCCTGGTCGTGATCGTTGTAAGGCTCGGCAACCATCTTGCTTCCCAAGCCTAACAGCCCCACGTAGTCTTTCCCGACACCAAACGGTACCGCACAGGTGATTTCCCTTGGCAGGAAATCAGGATGGATGCATACGAATTCTTTGGGCCCAGACCATGCAACCCCACCAGGTGCCAGAAAGCCCTTGACGCTCTGGAGCAGGGATGCAAGATCACTATCATGTAATCCGATTGGCACGAAAAACAGGGTCTCCCCAGAGGCCATGTCCATCGTCAGGATAAATCCTTCGATGACTCCAAAATTCCCCATGGTCATGAGGAGGAAATTCCTGAGGATCTTTTCCGACTCCACACTCGCGAATATATCTCTACTCACATCATAGAGAGTCCTCAATTGAAAGACGCGCTGATCCAGTTCCCTTTGGATACGCTCTGATGCATCCAAAGAAGCTTTGAGTCGCTCAAGCTCGGGGAGCCATTGCATTGCGGCACCTACGTTCAGGCTTAGTGGATCGCCTTAAAAATACTCCTGAAATGGACCATCAATTCCCGTCGCGTTTCATTGAGCCGTGCGAGCAGATGCTCGGCCAGATTGGTCATGATCGTGCAGCCCATTTCCCAGTCTTCATCTATCATGCCTTTCAGCTGATCCCGTTGTAAGGTCAGCAGCATCCCCCTTCGAGGCAGCGTGCAGAAATGCTGTATTGATGTGGCGCAATGAGAGCCCAGGTGCCGAAGCATTGCCCGGCCGCACGCAAAACAGAGATGGGAAGGAATGCGTCGTTCAACTCGATGATCAGTTCAACGGCACCCTTCTGTATGACATACAGCTCATCACCTTTCTGGCCTTCATGAAACAACCACTACCCAAGTGCCATCTCGACCTATGTGATGAACTTGGTCAGTCGATGCAGTTGGGGTCCAGTGAGTCCCTGAAAAAGGAAGGATGTGGGTAGAACCATGCTGCCCTCCTTGATCTCAGTTTTCCCCCAAGCGTGATTTGGGATATCTTAGGAGGCTTCTCAGTTCCCTCGTTCACTTTTTGTCAAGAGATGGAAGACGAGACCTGTCAATACTAAATGGAAAGCATTTCTAATGCGTCCTCAGAACTGTCATATATCTTGGCGAACTTCGTGATGCCCACCATATGAAAGATCTTCTTGAAGTGGTTGGAAAGACCCACGATAGCAATCTGCTGGTTATTCCTTTTGGCCTGGGCAAGAAGCTGAATTAAGAGGGCAATGCCCCCACTGTTGATATAGGCATTCCCATCAAACCTCAGCAGTATCTTGATCGCTCCCGAATCACTTGCAGTGGTGTAAGCTTTATTGAGATATGGTTCCGAAAAGACAGTGATGTCTCCCTTGATGTCAAGGATTGTGACCACATCTCTCTGCTCGATCCTGATCTCGTTCTGTTCCATGCCTGCCCTGCTTTCTCACTGTCAACTTTGTTGGTATGTCCTGATGCACTGGCACAAATAGTGGGCGCTGATGAGGCTGCCGCACACTGACCGATGCCTCCGGAACCATCGATTGGAGCCTAGCGGCTCATCTTTATCACCATCCTCAACACATGGCCTTGCTTGGTCAGCCTGTTGAATTCAACGTGATCCACGAGCCGCTTGATGAGGAATATGCCAAGACCTCTCGGGGGTTCCAGTCTTTCGATCTTCTTTTCGATATCCGGGTCTTCGGGTAGTTGGACAATACCTTCACCTTCGTCCATTACAGAGACGCTGAATGTGCACCCGTCAAAGTTCATGGAAACGACCACCCTGGCGTCGGAGCGCCCCCTGTTTCCATGCTCCATGGCATTGAGGCAGGCCTCGGCAACTGCAGTCTTGAGGTCCTCAATGCGCTCAGGAAGGAACCCGACAATCCTGGCATATGAGGCTGAGCAATCCATAGCGATACGCTCATAGCCGATTTTGTTGGGAAGATTGACCTCCAGGGTACTGCCATCAAGCATTCTGATTGCGCCTGCCACATTGCCTGTCGCGTCCAATTATTTGTCCTCCTTGCTTGACCCTATTCTCCATTGAGACCAACGGGACAAATATCACTTCTTGTCTGGTCCGCAGAATCAGGAGCGATCAATCATGTCACCATAAATGGTGTAGCGAACTGAAGCGAATCATGAATTACCTGAAATTCCCATTCCAGATAAGTGGTTAAAAATACTATTTTAACCTCGCTAGATCCAGCTCATGCTCAGCTTTAAGCTTAACCCAGGGATTTCCAAAAAGCACCCATGGCATGATGATCTGTCTATCCTTACATGGATAGAAAAATAGAAAGGATTTGATCGACATGAAAATTCGAGACATATTGATAACAGGCATGGTAATCGCCCTGGTTGGTATTAACGGATGTGCGACTTCAGCCGCCACCGATTCCCTTAGGGAAAAATGGTCACAATCGGGTCGGCAGTATTGCTGCGATTTGAAGGATTCGTTTCCTGCGGCTGGGCCCAGCAGGCTTTGATGTTCGTGCCTGCCCCTCCGCCAGGACATAGGATACTGAGAGTCTTGTAAATCTCTGCCTTCCATGGCTCACCTAAAAAAAGACAGACAGAGTGAGCAGGAAATCCTCTTGTTTCAAAAATCTGTTGGTTCCTGAAAAAACATTTTCGTACTCAAGCGAGATAGTAAGAGGGACAGGGAACTTCTTCTTCTTAAAGAGCGGCAAGGTCGAATAACAGATTCCAGGCCTGATCATGTGATAGGTCCAATCGGTAAGATCCTCCAGTGAACTGAGGTGAGCCCCCGTTGAGTCCCTTACGTCGTCTTTGGTCACCTTAAAGGCGTATCTGTAGAGAAAGGACAGGGCGAATCCCTCAAAGATCTGGTATCTTGCCGATCCCTCCAGTTCCATGGAATCCCCGAGATCTCTCTCCACCACCTCACGAATTCTTGTGAGGGGCTCATCGACGTTGCGGGGAATCCTCTGCAAGCTGCTGTCTGGAAGTCGGAGATCGTAGCGGATTGTCATATTCAATAAAAGGTTCTTGATGCCTGTATAATCGTTGTTGAGGCGGAACAGCAGAGCATAAGTGCCGCTGCCGAACGCCAGATCGTTCAGGTCATCGGGATCGTTGGTCCTCCCGGTGGGAAACCTGGCTCCTCCTGTAAAGGCCAGTCGCCAGTCCTTTGTATTGAGATACTGGAATCGGAACCCCGCTTCGAGGTCCTCCATCCCCTCGTCTGACCAGCTTTGAAACCGCTTGAATTTAAACCCGGGGATATCCACCTTCCCATCGCCGTTCACATCCAGTCCCCCACTCAAAAGATCCTTGACCTGTGCCGTGGTGAGAGGTGTGCCATGGACCACCTGCCCATTGGGCAAAGGAAGACTGAGAGGTATCAACGGGAGGGCGTTGATCGGTTGGGGTACATTTGGATTTCCGAACAGGGGATTTAGACCAAAGGTGGCTTTGGTGGTGTCCAATCTCGATTTCACGTGGTTTGTTGCCCAGGCATAAGGCAGTTTGACACCAAGAGTGAGCCTGTCCGTCAAGCCGTAATGCAAGTTCAGTATCTCTTCGTGAATGTCGTACTTGAAGCTTACAACGCTTGTCCCAATATTTGCGGAACCTGGCCTGAGCCCAAGGGCCTCCTCCAGGAGGCCAAGATCTGGAAATATGTTGCTGCCCAACGTGGCGTTGAAGTCCGTGGCTACACTCTCTTCATTGCCGTTCTCATCAAACCTCGTCGTGATGGGAAAATAGAAATAGCTTTCCAGGGATGCACCGAAAACCCCCTTGGGCATCACTTCGGCACTGTCCCCGTAGCACACTCCGGCAACGGCCAAAAGAACGAGAACACAGACAGAATAGCGGGCAATCCATGTCGTTCGCATTTCCTCTCCTCCCCTGCCTCATTCACTCCACCTTCACCACCACGACGGTCAGATCATCATGTTGTTCCAATCCCCTCACAAATTGTTCCACATCCGCGATTATGTGCTCCACAAGCGAATGGGCGGCCAGATTCCTGGCGTCGCTTATGGACGAAAGAAGGCGTTCGAAGCCATACAATTCCGAAGCAGCATTCATGGCTTCAACGATTCCATCAGTATAAAAGACAATCGTGTCTCCTCGTTTCAGGGGTATGCGGGTTTCCTCGTATTCGCAGTCTTTTAAGATCCCCAGGGGGAATGTGTCCCCCTCTGTTTCGAGATGGAAGGGCTCGGAGTCGTCGTCCGAGCACATGATGGGCTGGGTTTGGCCCGCGTTGGATAGTGTCAGCGTTCTATGCTTTGAATCCAACACTGCATAAAGCAAAGCCACGAACATCCCTTTCTTGACATCATTGATGAGGCGAGCGTTTCCCGTGATCATGATATCTTTGACCGAAGCGCTTGCTTCCGAGAGGACCCGGAAAATGCTTCGTGACGCAGCCATCACCAATGCCCCAGAAACGGCCTTACCGGACACGTCGCCAACAATGATTGCCAGCTTTTCACAGGAACCGTTGCCGCCTATTGGGATGAAATCATAGAAATCACCTCCAACCTCCCGGGCGGGAATGGATTTGGCGGCAATTGTGAAACCATGCACGGTGGGAGCTTCTTCAGGAAGCATGCTGGTCTGCAGGTCATGGGCAATCTTGAGCTCCTCCTCCATGCGACTCTTTTCGATATTTTCCTCAAACAGCTTGGCATTTTCCAGAGCGATGGAGCTCTGGTTGGTGATGGTCTTGAGAAGGTCAAGATCCTCCAGGGTGAACATCTTCCCCGATTTCTTCCCCCCGAGGGAAATGATGCCGCGCACTTCATCCTGGTACGTGAGAGGAAGCATCAACTCGGACTGAAATGAGCAGAATGTGCGGCTCAGTGCATCCCTGTGAACTTCGTACGCAGGGTTCAGGTCCGCCTCATATCGAAAAATGGCATCCTTCTTTTCTTTCAACAACCGGGGAAGCACGTCGTCTTCAGCGAGGGGGACTGATCCAAGATCTGATCCCTCCCCCCCTTCGACAACCTCAGGGAGGTACACCCTTTTATCCGGGTCAGGGAGCAGAAGCAGACCGTTTTCCAGGAACATTTCCCTCACCAGTGACCCTATGAGTCTCCTGTGGATCTCTCCCGGGTCCAGGATTCTGATCATCGCCTCACTGATGTCCTTGATCGTTTTCCGGTAGTCGTAGTGCTGGCGGTAAAAAACCCGGTCCACCAGGTTCTGAAATCGTTCGTGGAGGGGTTTGAAAAAGAATACGACACCGAGCGCAAACAGAACAGAAAAAACAGGGGATCTGTACATGTCCGAAAACTGAAACGTGACATTCAAGATCAGAACGACCAGTGAGTAGGCTGCGATGATGGTGGCGGTTGAGAGCATGTACCCGTACGTTCGGCGCACGATCACATCGATGGCGAAGAGATCGTGCTTGACGATGGTGTACCCGATAGAGAGCGGGAAAACACTCAGGAAGAGTGCAAAAGCAAGAGCCGGGCTTGGGAAAAGGTAGACCCGCCAAAGGCTGCGTGCGAGCAACTCGATGGTGGGGACGAAGAAACCCAGGATGATCCCCACACAAATGGCCTGGGACTGCAGTCGGATGACCAGGGACGAATCGCGCAACGAGTTCCACACCATGGAAGCGATGAAGATGAGGACCCCAACGACAAGGTAAAGCAGGTTGGCCAGGTCCAAAACGGGGGGGGAATCCCAGTAACTGGTGGAAGTCATCTTGTACGCGACAAACAGGGCGGTGGGAATGATATAGGGTATGGTCCAGATCCAGGGTCTTTTCCTGTAAAAGGTGCGGGTCTTGGGAAACCTCAGGGCGAGGTGGATGAGGGGGGCCGGCAGGGCCGCTTCAATCAGCAGCCGAACGTCATAGAGCCACAGGGGCGCCATGAGGAAACTCGGCGCCCCGAGGCTGATCTCCAGTCCGAAGAAGCAGGCCATGACGAGAAAGAGCCAGCTCTCCCCCGCCTGAGGCTTCATCAGGAACACCAGCACACCGATGAGGGTGTAGACAAGCCCCACGGCGAAGATCGGCCCGCTGCGGGCCAGAGCGGCCTTGAGCCCCAGCGGCTGGGTGACGATGTTGATCTCAAGCCTTTGCCCATCCCGCAAAACGGTGTACGCGTTGAGCGAGCCGGGTTCCTGGCGCCTCACGCCGAAGAAGAGGTCATCGAAGGTCCAGTAGGGCTTTCCATTGATGGCGACAACCATGTCCCCGACACGAAGCCCGGCCTGCTCACCGGAGTCCATCACTTCGGCCACGAAATTCGGGCCCGTGCTGTTCATGGTGCGCCAGCCGAAGTCAGGGCTGTTGCGCCACCAGACAATGTTCAGCCCGTAGAGGGCATAAATTCCCATCACCGGCAGAATGGGCAGCACGAACCACACCCAGAGCCGCGATGTGACCAGGGTGGGTCGTTCAGCGTGCATGCGGGTCCTCCCGTGTCGGTGCGGGGCGCCTCCGGGAGACCAGGGCCGCCAGGATGGCCAGTGCCCCCGCGGCCATGGCCCCGAAGGCAAACACGTCGCCGTGCAGCGTGTAGAAGGTCTTGGCGTCCGACAACGGCACGTCCCTCACCAGGTAACCGGACACGAAAAGGTCGCTCCCGCTGCTGTCGGCAACCCTCTCAACAATAGCACCGTTTGAACCGATGAAGGCTGAAACTCCTGTCGTGGTGGCACGCACCACCGCCACCCTGTTCTCCACGGCTCTGAAACAGTTGATGGCCAGCGACTGGTGGGCCCCGCCCGTCGACCCCATGAAGGCCTCATTGGACACACTCACCATGAAGTTGGCCCCGTCGCGCACAAAACGCCGGAATAGATCCGAGAACATGTTCTCCCAGCAGATGGGAGTCCCGAACCTGGCTCCGTCAACCTCGAACAGCGTGTATTTGTCACCCGCAATGAAGCTCTCCCTGGCGGTCGTGATCCATCTGGGCCACGTGATGATCCCGCTGAGCGGCACCGTCTCGTTGAAGGGGAGGAGACGGATCTTGTTGTATTGTCCCATGATCCGCCCGGAAGGGGCGATGAGGAACTCGCTGTTGGAATACGGGAGAAATCGCTCTTCTCTAGGTTTGAGTTTTTCGTAGCCGGCCCCCCCGACCAGGAGAGGGCACCCGGCACGCTGAGCCAGCCGGCTGACGGTAAACCGGACCATTCTGCTGGCGCTCATGGCCGCGGGGAGCGACGAGGAGGGCCAGACGATGAGATGGGGCCTGCCCTGCGCAGCCTCCATGGTCACCCGCTCATAGGCCAGCAGGTGTTGCCGCTGGTCAGCCAAAGGCATGTCGTCCCGCGCCACCACATTGGCCTGGACCAGCGCCACGCGGATGTGCCGGTCCCCCACGGGCCGAGCCATCCGGTTCGTCCCATACGAGAAGACTGCTCCCAGGACCAGGACTGTGACCAGCAAACGGAGGGACCAGCTTCCGCGTGCTGAGGCAACCTGTCTATCCAGGTGCATCGGAGTCCTGCCGGGCGTGAAGAGACCTGGCACCTCGCTCAACACCTGGTTCACCATGACGATGACAAACGAGACCCCGTAGACTCCAGTGACATCCGCCACCTGGATAACTTGAAGGAAAAGGTGCTGACTGTGCCCCAGGAGGTTCCACGGCCAGGCAAGAAAGTCCAGGTTGGAACGCAGAGTTTCCACGGACACCCAGAGGGCTGGGGCTCCGAAAACCATCCAGGACTCACGGAACTCAGCGAGCAGCCTGTATGTGTAGCCAAAAGCAAACGAGTACAGCCCCATCAGGAGAAGGAACACCAGGATGTTGCTCAGGCTGACCGACTCCACGCTTCTGGACCAGAAAAAGGCCCCCGCAGCGAAACAGGCCCCGAACAGGAAAGCCAGGAAACCCGCCTTGAGCGGTGCTCCCTGGCGCATGGCAAACAGCAGGGGTGAAAGACCAACCCACGCCAGAACGTGGACATCATAGGGCGGAAGCGCCGCCGCAACCATGACAGCCGAAGCAACTGGCAGCAGGTAGAGAGGGCTCGCTTTCATAGGCGATCATGGTGGGGCTGTGCTCTCGGACCGCGGCGACCCAATCCGAGAGCGCGATGAGGGAAGCGCATCAAAACACTCTTTCGTCATTCCTTCGTACAGCCCCGACCAGCAAGTCGCAACAAAAAAGTGAACGTGAATTGGGCGATTCATGTACAGGTGGATTGAGAAGTGCTGTCTGATCAACTGGTTCACCCTCACCCAACCTCTCCCATCAAGGGAGAGGAGCAACCTTGGGATTCCCCTCCCCTGGCGGGAGGGGCGAGGGGAGGGGGATTAAAATCGCTCGGATTGGGGTAAAATCATTCGAAGCGCTGACTCATCGACGGCGAGGAACAGTTCGCCACCCTTTCGCACTTCAATGGGGCCACCTGCACGGCCTGTGTTTCGGTTTCTCCTTGACGGCGATGACCACATCCATGGTCAGGAACAGCGGAGCGCTCATGTCAACTAAGCGCTCGCAAAGAACGCCCTCCGGGAACTGGGATGGGTCTTCCGACACGATCTTTTCCACGGCTTTCCAGGCAAACGGCGCGTCAGGCTGGTCGGGAAAGAAGATCGGGATCACGCATTGCTGGATGAAGGTGTTGAGCTCGTTCTTCTGTGCGTCCAGGTCGAACAGGCAGACGGGCAATTTCCCGGAGAACCCGTAAGGAGTCCCATTTCCCTTCTGGAGTCTCAGGAAGTAGTTCAGGATGATGGGTGGATCCGCTTCGGTGCAGGAGAGACCGAATATCTCGTTGAAGTTCTCAGCCGGAATCGGTATCCCGTTCTCGTCAATGGTCATGCGCTCCCGCTGCTGGTGAATGGTCATCACACCGGTCAGCCTGGTTCCCTTGGCATCCGGCACCAACTGTTGCTCCAGCCAGTTCCCATCGGGGCTTTCAGATCCTCCATAGAGAGCCAGTGCGGGCTGGCTGCCCCCCACCATGAGTACCGCAAACAACAGGACTGTAAGAATTTGCACTCCTTTGGGTGTTTTCATTGGACCCTCCTTCTCGCTCAAGGTCATGAGAGATTCATGACGCCCTTCGTTCCTAAGGCCTGCCAAAACATGGTAGCCGGACATCCGAGCTTGAAACCTTCACGGTATTCCCCAATAAATCTGAGACCCTGTCCAGCAAGCTCCTCTGAAACAGGCGTGTCGTGCCAACACAGGATGGATATGGCATCCGCCGGCGTGTCAAACGGGCACAAGGCCCTAGGCTACAAGTGTTTGGCTCGCCGTTGGCCTGTGGCTTACCCCCTCATGGGCATGGGGTTCTCCGGCGCGTCAAATGGGCCCCAGGCCACATGTACTTGACCTGCCGTTGAGCCCGTAGCCTAGCCCCTCGTGGGCGTCACGTTGCGACGGGCTAAGCGCTTGGTGTCAACCGGCTTTTTGGACACCCCGCGGGGACCGCTCAACCCTTTCGCTTGGTCAACGGCACAGTCGTCATTCCGTGCTTTTCCCGGAATCCAGGAAGATATCCTGGATTCCGGCTTTCGCCGGCATGACGATGTGGAACATGGGCGCCTTATCGTGGCGATGCGACGATCTTCCTCCTGAACCCCACAAGCCCGGCCAATCCGCTCGCCAGGAGCAGTAAGGTGGATGGTTCGGGAACCGGTGCACCGACTGTCACTGAACCGTTGTTCATCTGAACGTTCCCGAATGGGTCACCCCCTGCATCCCCTATGATGACGCTCGAAAGGCTCAGGCCAGTCTTCTCCCCAATAGAAAGTGCACTAAATGTCAATGTGGCCAATGTAAACCCAGAGGACGGTTGGCCGCTCAAATCGCTCGCGCTCAGGAACGAGAGCTCGGCAAGATTGATCTGGCCGGGAGAGACTTGACCCGGAGAAAGGTCGATAGCCTCCAAAGGAAACCCCGTCTCGGGGTCAATGCTTGCGACGTCACCCAGGTACGTCCCCAGTGAATATCCGACAAAACCCAGAATACCCGGATCAAAGCCAATGGTAAGATCAAAGGTTCCCACTAGTGCGCCCAAAAGATCCGAAACCACCAAGTCAACACCGAAAGAGCTGCCTTCCAAAACCTCCTGTGAACCAGGACTGAATCCGATGGTGACCGCTTCAACGGAACTGCACAAAAGCACAGGCAGGATTGCCAATGCGAAAGCAACAACCAATACCCTCTTCATAGTATTCCTCCCATTCTCGTTCAACTCGCATCCCGTTGTGTCGCAGTACAAGGGGTCTCCAGATCCGTACTCGTGCATCTGAACGCTACCCTACCAATACGGAGTTACAAACCAGTAACCTCACCTGGCCGTGATGGCCGGCTTGATGGCCCGGCTCAATACGCGGTAGTCCTCGCGGTCATTGCAGCCGCTGCCGTCGTAATCCGCGGCTGCAAGATATCCCCGCGTCCCTTTGCACTTTCCGAGGGAACTCCCCAGGATCTCCAGGTCCCTCTTGTCCACCTTCCCGTCCCCGTTCAGGTCGAAACTGGTGATCTGGACTGGCGCCTTTCCGGAAAGAACCGCGGAAGAGGTCTGGATGTCCACCGTGGGGTACACGAGGCCCGGGAGAAGCGGTGTGAAGTCAAGGCTCCGCACGGCCTCCGAAGCGTCGAAGTGAACCGTCAGCTCATCCCCCGAGAGCTTCACGGACCCGGCGATGGGGGGCACCTTGCCATTTAGAAGGATCCTCAGGGATTCGACCTTGGTGAGGCCCTCCCCGCGAACCCTGGCCTTGATGCGCCCGCCTTTCAGTGCGGCCCACTCGGCATGCCAGAAAGCGGGATCGAAGGTGAGCTCTGCCTCCACGCGGTCCACTTTGGAGCCCTCGATGGTGACAAGCGTTTTGGAGTGGGACGCCAAAGCGCCGGTCCAAAGTGGGTAACACTCGCCTTTGGGTGCTGTGCACTCGCCGGTCCTGGCTGTTTCCGGGGCCTGGATGGTGTTGGGGGAAACGGCCTTCACCCGGGACGTGTCGGAAGCCCCGTCGGACCCGGAGGTCAGAACCACCGGCACAATGTCAGGATCCTGGATGGTGTTGGCGTAAACGGCCTTCACCCGGTACGTGACGGGAGCGCCACCGGGTCCGGAGGTCAGGACATCGGGCCGGTGCATCTCCGAAAGATCACACCTGACGGTGAACATCCCGGGGGGGAGCGTCACCACGTCGTCGGGAATGCCGTAGGCCTTCCGGATCCTGTATTGCGGGGGCAGGATCCTCCCTTCCCCGTCCTGCACGGTGAATGTGGTGTTGAAGCAGTCCGGCCGGATGGTGCGAATGGGTTTGCCCATGTTGTTCACAAACCGCGCCGTCACCCAGAGTGGTTCGCCGGGTCTCACGGAACCGGCCGGCACGTCGACGCCGGTTTCAGCCCGTGCACGCAGGCTTGTCAGTCCGTCATCGACCTGACCGTTGCAGTCGTTGTCCACCCCATCGCTGAGTTCCACAGTGCCAGGATGAACGGTGGCATCGGCGTCATCGCAGTCACCCTTCAGCGCCAGCAGCTCCTCTTTCAGGAAGTAACCCCTGGGACCTTCCAGCCGGGTCAATGTGGTCCCGTCCGAATAGCCGTCCTCGTCGAAATCCTTGTACCAGACCGATGCCGGCTGGATGTGAGCACACGACACCACGGCGCAAAAGATACCCCCGCCCAACAGCCACAGCACCTTACCGGTTCTCCTCCAGGCGCTCATGATCGTGTCCTTTCAGCCTGTTTTGAGTAGCAATGACCGATCGTGGGAAACGGAATGAGACGCGAAACTCACTTGATCAGGACCGGTGTCACGTTGGCGTTGTACTGCGTCGGAATGTACCAGGTGACCGTGCCATTCTTGTTGGTGTAGTAGACCGACTGGTCCATCAGCTGTCCATTGCCCGTGGCGGTGTGATACCCGCCATAGCTCGAAACGTATGTCCTGGTGAGCTTCATCATGTGCCCGGCTTCGTGGGCAATGGTGTGCTTGATGTAGGTCTCCCTGATGCTCTGGACCAACGGCTCGTTTGGTGCGCCGCACGTGGTGGCCCCCGTACTGGTCCCCATGCAGACTTGGGTGGCACCGGCCGATTTCTGTTCGACCCACTCCTTGATCCGCTGGGTGTAGATGGTGGCGTCGTCGTAGTAGTTGGGGATCCCGTAAGTGCATATTCCCAGGATCTGGCCGGTTGCCAGGGTTTTCAGGCTCTCCTCGGTGAGTCGAACCGCATACTGCTTGGATATGGTGTTGGGGAATACCAGCCTGCTGCTGTTGGCCGGGTCTCTCGGGATCCGGTGCACCGAGAGGGCGGGATGCACCATGTACTGCAGGGGATCCGAGGCCGGGATGAGGCTGGCAGGGCTCGTCGCCGTGCGAAGGATCACGAAGAGGTCCATCTTGAAACGATCCAAGGTGAACCGGAACTGCGGGAGCTGTCCGGTCGGATCGTCGATCGTGGATAGGGTAGTGCCCTCGTAGGTGTCGGCGAAGCCGTCCTTGTCGTTGTCCAGAACCTGTGCGAGGCCCAGCGTCGGGAACATGCCGAGCGCCGCGGCTCCCATCAGCAACAAAACCACTTTCACCATCATCCGGGGTCCTTGTCCTTGTTTCATGATGTCCCTCCATTTGCCATTATGCGGTTCCAATGCTCAAAAAGGTTGCCTGGCTCGATTCACTGTTCCTCTACCGGGTGGCACAGCCGGGCCTGGTGCACCGGAGCACCAGCTTGCGCGCATCCAGCACCGTGATCACCCTGTCGCCGTCCAGGTCGCAGTCGGGGCAGACGCTGGCCGGCTTGTTCCGATACTGCAGGAGGGTGTTGACATCCACCGTGTCGATGTCGCCGTCGCCGTCGTAGTCGCCGAGCAGGGTCAGCCTCACGGCTTTGCTGCCCGAAAAGACGGTCGCCGCCGTGAGGTCACGACCCTCCACGGTGGGGTAGACCATCCCGGGCACCTTGGACCCAAGGCTTTTGACCGCTGCGGCCGCGTCGAACTGCACGGTCAGCGCGCCTCCCAAAATCGCTGCCGAACCGGCGACGATGGGCACCTGACCATTCAGCAGGATCCTGGATGCATCGATGCTCGTCGGGTCCACGTTGCCAATGGTTGCCTTGATCCTCCTGCCGGTGCTGGATGCCCATTCGACAAACCAGAAGGCGGGCTCGAAGGCGATTTCCGCCGCCAGCCGCTGAACCGCCGTGCCCTCCACCGTCACCGAAGTCGCAGACGTGGAAGCCACGGCCCCTGTCCACAGGGGGTAGCAGATGCCGCTCGGGTGAGTGCAGTGCCCTGTCGCGTCGATGTCGGGGTCCTGGATGAGATTGGAGTAGGTCGCCTGGACTTTGTAGGTGACCGCTTCTCCGCTTTCACCCGCCGCCAGGATCTCCGGCCGAAACATTTCCGCAAGGTTGCAGGTGACCCTGAAGACCTCTCCCACCTTGATGGTGATGACGTCGTCAGGAATCCCGTAGGCCACCCGGAGCCGGTCAAGGGGCGGAAGGATATTGCCCGACTCATCCTGCACCGTGAAGGTGGTGTTAAAGCAGTCGGGCCGGATGGTCTGGATGGGCCCGCCGGAATCGTTCGTGAACGCGGCGGTGACCCAGAGGGGTTCGCCGGGCTTCACAGGGGTTGCGGGGACACTGATGGTTTCCTGGAAATGTGTGCACAGATCCCCCAGGCCGTCATCCACAAGGACATTGCAGTTGTTGTCCCTGCCGTCGCAGATCTCAACCCCTCCGGGGTGGACCAGGGCGTCGGCATCGTCGCAGTCCCCAGTCGTGGCCAGGAGCCCCGAAGCCAGCCCGAATCCCTGCGGGCGGTCCACCTGTATGAGCGTGAATCCGTCCGAGTATCCGTCGCCGTCGGAATCCCTGTACCAGTACGTGCTGGGGGTTGCCGCGCTGCTGGAGTCATCGGGATCCAGGCTGTTTTCCGCATAACCAGGGGGAACAGTCCAGCCCTGCGTGGAGGTACTGGGATCGCCGAACCCGTCCCCGTCGGAATCCACGTAGAAGATGGAGGGCGGCTGATCCACCATGGCCACCCGGGAACTGGCACGGACGTTGTCGCCCGGTAGATTGCCGGCCGGCAAGAGCCGGCACTCCATCGTGGGATAGACGGCGCTGCCCGAATCCACCGCTCCCAGGCTCCTCACCACCTGGTACCCATTGAAGCGTGCCGTGACGCTGCTGCTTTCGACGGTGTAGGACTGCGCCGCAATGCCATTGAGCTGAAGCGTGGTCAGATCAATTTCACTCACGCTGTGTCCCCCGATGTCACTCAAAGTGGCCGTCACCGTCATTCCGGTCAGCACACCCCATTCGACGTTCCAGTTTGGTGGGTCGAAGCTCACCTGGGCGGCCAGGGTGAGCGCCGGAGGATCGGCGGTGACCTCCACCGGAGCCGATGGGGAACTGACTGCACCCGTCCAGAGATCGAAGCAGGGCGGGTTGGAGCAGGTGTTGGTAACGGGATCCAGATCCGGGTCCCTGATGGCATTGCTGTAGGTCGCATCCACCTTGTAGCTCCCGGGCTCCAGGACTTCCGGACGCACCATCTCGGCCACGTTGCAGGTCACGGTGAAGACCTCCCCCGCCTTAATGGTGATCACGTCGTCGGGGATGCCGTACGCCACGCGCATCCTGTCCAGAGGGGGCACGACCTGGCCGTCGGCATCCATGAGGGTGAAGGTGGTGTTGAAACAGTCGGGCCGGATGGTCTCGATGGGCTGACTCGTGTTGTTGTGGAAGGTGGCCGTCACCCAGATGGGCTCACCGGCTCTCACGGGAACGGGGTCACTGGTTCCGGGGAGAGTCGGCACCACGATGGTGTCATGGACGATCTGGGTGCATTCCGGGCCGTTGTAGGGCAGTCCGCTGCAGTCCAGGTCCCTCCCGCAAACCTTGGCAGCCCCCGGATGGACCGTGGCGTCAAAGTCGTTGCAGTCCGGCACGCCTGCGTTGATGAGCTCTCCCGGCAGCACGAAGCCCGCAGGGCGGGTGCACTGGGTTCTGGTACTGCCCGTGGAGTGCCCATCCCCGTCGTAGTCGTTGACCCAGACGGTTGCCGGGTGGAGCTGTGGGTCGCTGTCGTCGCAGTCCCCGCTGGTGGATAGGAGCTCAGAGGGAAGGAAGTACCCGGCGGGACGGGTGCCCTGAGTCACAGTGGCGCCGTCCGAGTAGCGGTCCCCATCCAAGTCCCTGTACCAGACGGTGTTTGGGTTGATGGCCGCATTGGTGTCATCGGAATCCAGGCTGTTATCCACGTAGCCGGGGGGCTGGGAAGCGCTCTGAATCGAAGAGCCCGGGTTTCCATACCCGTCCCCGTCGGCATCCCGGTAGTATGTGTTCAGAGCGCAACCCTCATCAATCTGTCCATTACAGTTGTTGTCGGCCCCGTCGCAGACCTCGGTGGCATTGGGGTTATTGGTCGAATTCGTGTCGTCGCAGTCGAGGCTGTTCGAGACGTGTCCCCCAGGCTGCGATGCAGCCAGGGTGGATTGAGCAGGATCCCCGTAGCTGTCCGCATCGGCGTCGAGATAGTATCGACTGACCCCGACGGAAGGAGTGAACCCGCTGGAGACCGCATTTTGGTTGTTGACGTGGGGGTTGGTTATGGAGCGCACAGTGAAGGTGTAGCTGTTTTCACTCGTCAGGCCGATAGCGGTAAACCCGGATGCAAACTTGTCGGCGGTGGTGCCAAGGAGGGTCCCGCCGCTCCAGACTTCGTAGCCTCCCGAGTCTCCCGTGTAAAGAATCGGGGTCCAGCTCAGGGTCACCGAATCTGCCGTCGCGGCCGCAAGGGCCACGTTGGTCGGGGCCACCGTCTGGGTGCCTTCCCAGTCATTGGTCCACTGGCTGGCGTTGAGGAAGTCTCTGAGAGCAACGCCCGACGGAGTGCTCGTGTCCAAGTGGAGCCCGTTCCACCGCAGGTCCAGGGTGTTGGCGGAGAGGGCGGTCAGGTTCTGGAGCTCTGCCGGAATGCTCCCGCTGAGCTGGTTGCCGTTTAAATAGAGATAACCGAGAGTCGTCAGGTTGCCCATCTGGGTGGGAATGCTCCCGCCGAGCAGATTGGATGACAAGTTGAGTTCAACGAGGCTGCCGAGATTCCCGATACTTGCGGGGATGCTCCCGCTGAGCTGGTTGTAGAACAGGTGGAGATACTGGAGTTGCCCGAGGTTGCCAATCTCTGCCGGGATGCCTCCGGTGAGCTGATTGTGGGCCAGGGAAAGCGACCGCAAAACGCCCAGGTTGCCGATGCCGGCAGGGATGCTCCCGCTGAGCTGGTTGTATGACAAGCTGAGATTAAGGAGGGCCGTGAGGTTGCCGATCTGAGGCGGCAGACCCCCGGCAAACTGGTTGTCATGGGCAAGGAGGTACTGGAGGTTGGCGAGGTTGCCGATTGTGGCCGGGATGCTCCCGCTCAGCCCGTTTGCGGATAGATCAAGGTATGTCAGGGCGCTGAGGTTGCCTATCGCGGCCGGGATGCTTCCGCTAAGCTGGTTGGTGTCCAGGACAAGATTCTGGAGACGTGTGAGGCTGCCTATCCAGTCGGGAATGCTCCCGGTAAGCCGGTTGTTGGCGGCGTCGAGGACTTCCAGTGAGGGCATGCTGCCGTTGATGGGAAGAGCATCCGCAAAGGCATTGTTCCCGAGGTAGGCGAACCTCAGGTAGGCCATGTTAAAGATGCTCGGCAGGTTCGGACCGAGCTGGTTGTTGTTGAGATAGAGCTCCCTCAGATACGTCATGCCGCTCAGGTCGGGGGCATTCCCGGTCAGGGCGTTGTACATGAGGAACAGCCTTCCGAGCGCCGTCAGGTTCCTCATTCCGTCGGGGATTTCACCGGTGAGCCCATCATAGGCAAAGCTGAGGTCGGTCAGGTTGACCAGATTGCCGATATTGGCGGGGATAGACCCGCCCAGCTGGAGGTTCCAGTCGGTGTAGAGCTGCCGCAGACCGGTCATGTTGCCGATCCAGCCCGGGATGCCTCCGGTGAGATAATTCTGCCCAAAATCGAGGATCTGCAGCTGGGTCAGCGCCTGCAGGTCGGGTATCGACCCGCTGAGATTGTTGGCCCGCAGGTTGATTGCCACCACGCGATTGTTCGTGCAGGCAACGCCATGCCAGGTGCACTCGGTGCCCACAGCCCCAAGCCAGTTGGCGCGGTTCGTCCATCCCGCCCCGTTGGTGTTGTTGTAGAGAGCGATGAGGGCATCCCGTTCCCCCGCGGGAATGACGGTCGTGGGGTTGATGGCCGGGTCGCCGTCGTTGGGGTCGGTGCCGACGCTCACATACCCCGCCGGAGGGCTGCAGGCCAACGTCGAGACACCGGGGCTCCCATACCCGTCCCCATCAGCATCCCGGTAGAAGGTCTGGAACCCCTGGACAGCGGGATCACTGTCATCGCAGTCGTTGCCGACGCTCACGTATCCCGCCGGAGGGCTGCAGCCCAACGTCGCGACACCAGGGTCCCCTAAACCGTCCCCGTCGGCATCCCGGTAGAAGGTCTGGAGGAGACCCTCGTCCCAAATGCCGTTGCAGTTGTTGTCCACCCCGTCGCAGACCTCGACCGCGCCCGGATGGATGCTGGCACTCCCGTCGTCACAGTCGAGGTTGTTCAGGACGTATCCCGCTGGGCAAGCCCCATATGCAGGCACTGGGACCCCGGCCCCGTAGCCGTCCCCGTCGGTATCCGCGTAGCATTGCCCCATGGCCTCGAAGACGCCCATGTCCACGTCGGTTCCGGAGACTCTGGGGTTGCCCAGGAGGTCCTGCGTGCCGATTCCTCCCGCCGCGTTGACATCACCGCGGTCGATGGCGGGGGATCCCGGCTGGAGCTGATAGGGTCCCACGGCAGGGTCCAGGAAGAGGGGGTCCGAGTCGATGTTTCCAAGCCCCGGGTATCCACCCTGCACATCCGAATGCGTGACGGTGAGGGTGCCGTACACCTGGTTGGCCAGCCCATTCTGGAGGTTGCCCCAGAGGATGGAGTTGGTGACGGTGAAAAGCCCCGTGCCGACGGAAACAGCACCACCGAAAGCGCTGAGGCCCAGGGCCTGGTTGCCCTCAAACGTGCAGTTGGTGACGGTGAGGCATCCCGCTCTCGGCGTGGATGGCTCCCCCCGTCCCTCCTGCCCCGCCGGTCGTTCCCGCCTGGTTGCCCGTCATGAGGCAGTTCACGAAGCTCGGCGATCCCGAACCCTTCGCATAAGCCGCCCCGCCGCGTCCGGTGCCGGTGGTTGCCATGTTTCCACGCAGGCTGCACCGGCTGAAGGAGGGACTCGAAGCATTGGAGTAAACCGCCCCTCCGTATGACGCTCTGTTGTCCGTGATGGTGCACGCCCTGAAGACCGGGGAAGCACCCGCCCCGCAGAAAATGGCGCCCCCCGCGTTGGGTGCAACGTTGCCGGTGATGGTGCAGTTTTCGAAAGTCGGCGACGCGCCATTGAGGAGGATTGCCCCCTCCGTAGTCACCCAACCCGTTCTGAATGGTGAACCCGCAGATGACCGAGCTGCCGGTCTCACCCTCCTCCAGCCTGAAGACCCGCCCCGTCCCGCCGCCGTCCAGGATGCAGCTGCCCGGGGTTCCATCGCAGTTCAGGTGGATGGCCTTGCCGTTGAACTTGAGACCATTCACACGGTGGACTCCCGGGGCCACCAGCACCGTGTCGCCAACAACCGCCGCATCCAGGGCCCCCTGGACCGTCGGGTAATCGAGCAGGAACCCGCCGTATGGCGCCGCTGCCCAAAAACAGCCGGCGGACACGGGAGCGATGGAGACCTTTCCCCAGTCCCCCCCGGCGTAAACCGGACGGGCTGCCAGAGTGGCGGCGGACGGGCAGTTCCTGAGCACGGTGTGCCCCAGCAAGGGAGCGTTTTGAACCACGTCGAACACGACAGTCGCTACCGTCCCGTCTCCCATGGGTGCGTCACCGTTTCCGGAGAGAGTGATGCGGATCCGCCCGGGATCGCCCCCCACGGCAGTCTCCACGGACATGCCCTTGCCCGCGGCCGTCGCCGACGGGCCGATCTCCGCCCTTGGGTTCACGAGCCGGAGGGTGTCGAACCGGATGTCGTTGGACGTGGAGGTGACCACCAGTCCGGGGGCGTTCCTCAGGGTGATGGGCAGCCTCACCGTGGCCCCGGGAGCCGACCCGGTCGAGGCCAGGTCCAGCTGCGGCAGCAGAGGAAGCCAGCGAGTCTGGCTCCGGTTGTCGTAAACCACGCCGTCGGGACCGTCGGTGGCCTCGATGCGGAAGAAGTAAGACCTCCTCGGTTCCATCTCGCACGGGGACGATGGAACCGACAGTGCACTGCTGGACACGGTGGCCGCTGTCAAAGGATCCCGTGAAGGGGTGTAAAGGTAATTCCCTTCTGAATCCCTGACCCTGAGCCTGTAAAAGAGGTGATCCGGGTGTCCGGCGATGGCAGACCAGCTTGCAGCGACATTCCAGTTCGCAGCCAGGTCGCCCGAGGGATACACCTTTAAACGGCTCTCATCCGGGTAGGCGATATCCTGAGCCGCTCCCAGGTAGTCGTGGGTCTCCGCGGTTTCTCCCTGGGTGTTCGTCACCGTGAACGTGTAGACACCCGCCGGGAGACTGGATGGAGCCGCGTACCAGTACTCGCCGAAACCAAATCCCCCGCTGTTTGGAAAGTAGTCCTCCAGCCGGAACCCGTAGGTGTAATTCGAACCGGCGGGGCCGGCGACCGTGACGGAGGCGATGCTGTCCGGCACGACACCCGTCGGGTCCTCGACGCCGTATACCGAAAGATCCGTATCGTAGCTGCTCGCGCGACGGCAGTGGTACGCGGATGCATTCTGCACGTGGGGCCGGGAATTGTCGATGACGAGGGGAATCCATTCACTGTCCGACCTGTTGTAATGGATGAAATACTTGCTCTCATAAGCCCGGACCTTCCACTGGTAGGACTTGGTCGGCTGCATCTGGATCTGAAGCAGGTTCTGGGTGGGTACACTGACCATGGTGGAGACAATGATGGAAGACCGCCACAGTTCCTGTATTTCATTTCCCTGCGCATCCACCTCGCTGAACATGGTGTGATAGTAGAGAGGCCTGTCCATGCCCGCCGGTGCCCCCCAGCTGAAAGTCAGCGACGGATTGAGAGGGTCATACGGATTTCCCGATGCGTTCATCGTGCTCGAAGCCACAAGGGGAATGTCGTAGGCCACCAAATTCTCGTCGGACGACCTCAGGTAGTCGTAAGTGACCGCCTGCTTCCCCTCGTTGTCCACGACGGTAAACCTGTAGATGCCGTCAGCGGGTCTTCCTGGGATTCGGTGTGAGAAGGAACCCCATACCGGGTCGTAGTCGCCACCCTGATTCAGAGGCAGAAGGTTGAATGCCCAAATGAGCAATGGGGTGACGAGCGGGGGCTGCCCGTGCGGCTTCACCAGTTCGACCGTAAGGCTCCCCAAGGACCCGGGAACCACCCCGTTGGGGTCCGCGACGGTCACGTCAGGCCAGGTGAAAAGGCCGTCCGGCCTGTGTCGGTTCATGATGGTGGCATACTTGAAGTATGGCCGCGTGTCGCTCCCCACGCTGAGTGGGACACTCGCACTCACGGAGCGATGGTCCGAGACCTCAAACCTGAAGTTGTCGAAGGCCCCCACCCGCCACTGGTATGCGTAGCCCGCCTGCAGGTTCGCACTGGCTGGGACATTGACAAACGTGCCGGGCGTGAATCCCGAGGTCCAGACGGTGGTGTTCCCCAGCAGCACCTCTGCCCGGTAGAAAAGGTTCCCCTCATATCCGTTGATGGCGCTCCAGCTGAGGGTTGGCGTGAGGGCGGCACCTGTGGCCAGGAAGCTCTGAGTGTCGGCAAGGGGAATGACCGGCCCCGCATGGTGGTAGTATGTGGTTGTTGCCGTCTTCTTTTCACTGTCCGTCACCTGGAAAGTGAATTCCCCTTCGGGAGGGGTATAGCCAGGGAACCCTACCCCGTAATTGTTGCTCCCGCTGTAATTCTGAGGGATGAAATTGTACGTGAATCCCCCTGGCCCGGTAACGACCAGTGTGGTGATACTGCCGGGCAAGCTCCCACCTGGATCATAAACCTGGGCATTTATCAGGGTTCTGATGCCGTCAGGGGTGTTTTGAGCCTGCACGGTGCAGTACCGGAAAAGCGGATCGCCCGGAGTGGGGGGCGTGGAGCCACTGCTCAGTGGATCGCTTCCCTGGCCCACCTCATTGCCGTCGGTGTAGCCGTCCCCGTCCGTGTCGGTCAGAGTCGGATTTGTCCCGTACTGGAATTCCTGGAGATCCGTTAGACCGTCACCGTCGAGATCGCCTGAACCAGAGCGGGAGAGGCTGCCGAAGTAGTTGATTTCCCATCCGTCGTCCATCCCGTCCTCATCCACGTCAACCATGAGGGGCCGGAAGCTCGAATTGGATCGATTGTCAAAAGCCTGGAAGTACGGAGAGTCATACGCCTCGACCCGGAAGCGGTAGACGGCGCCCGCGACGAGCTTCCCTGACGGGACCACCTGGTAGGAGTCCGGAGGGAATGGCTGAGGCGTGTGGTAAACCATGTTGCCCTGGCGGTCGTTGATCCGCACGCGATAGTACAGGTGGCTCGGGTAGCCGCTCACGGTGCTCCAGCTGATGGTGGGGGCAAGGGGATTGCCCGAAACCTGGAAGCTGCTCTCATCCAAAAGGGGAATGCTGCCCTGCGCGGGCCTGTGATAGTGGTGGCTGACGGCCGTGTTCCCGTTCACATCCATCACGGTGAACGTGTAGAGACCTGCCTGAGGAGTGCCGGGAATCCTGTGAAACCACTCATTGATGTCCCTGAATAGTCGCTCGTCCTGAATGTATAGCGGAGGCGATTATCGGATCCCTGACCTCCAGGGACGTGATGCTGCCCGGCAGGGTCCCGTCGGGGTCGATGACCTGGATATTGATACCGATGAACTGGCCGTCGAAGTCGTGCCTGTCATTGACCGTCGCATACGTGAAATAGGGTGACGCATTGTTGAGAGTCAAAGGGATGCGGGTTGAAGTCGACCTGTTGGCAGAGCCCAGAGAACGATCATCATAGGCAACAACGTGCCATTCATAGGAGACCCCGGGCTGCAGCACGCCCTGCTGCACGCTAAGGAAGGTATTCGTGACCAAATATGAGACCAATACCGGCACTGACTGGCTTGTGAATATGTGGACCTGATAGTGAAGAGGCCGGTCAGCATCCGATGGCACACCCCAAGTCAGCACGGGAGCCAGGGGATCACCGGAGGCACGCATGGTGGCGGAATCCACCCTTGGCACATCGTAGGACTTCAAATGGAAAGTCGACACCGCTGAATTGCCGAACCCATCCTGGACCTGGAACGTATAGAGCCCATCGGTGGGAGTGCCTAAGACGTTGAAAACACATTGACTCATGAAGCACGAGTCAACTGGTGTTGTGTAGTTGAATCCATCGGGGCCGCTGACGCTGAGTGACAGGGGATGCCCGGCCGGATTTCCCCCCATGGCCCACAAGCCGGTTGAAAAAGACCCGTCCTGGTTGTGCCACTTGAATGCCGCGGCCCCAGTGAAGTAAGGGCGAGTGTTGTCGATGGCCAGTGGAATCCTCTGGGACTGTGCGCGTTTGTTGCAAACCCAAGCGAAACCCCCATCGAACGCCTCCACCCACCAGCGATAGGAGTGCCCCGATTGGAGCACGCCGCTGGGGACGGTCCTGCTCGTCCCGATGAAATCCCTTGAACTGGTGTAGACGGTGGAATTGTTGGCAGTGTCTTGAACCCTGACTCGGTAGTACAGATTATCCGAATAGCCTGGAATCGTGCTCCAACTCAAGGTCGGTGCCAACGGATCGCCGGATGCCCGAAACTTAGTGGTGTCGGGGAGCGGGATGGTCTCGGCACCTGCACTGAGGGTAAAGTAAGAAGTGGCAGTGTTCCCGATGTAGTCGGCCACGGTGAACGTATACTGGCCGTCGTTTGGCGCACCCGTAAGGTTGAGGAAGTACTCCCCGGAGCCCAGGTAGTCGGCGGGCAAGAAGTCGTAGGTGGTGACACCATCCGGCATCCTCACCCTCACAGACGATATGGAATCGGGCACCGAACCATCCGGGTCGGCCACATCCACATCAAGTACGGTCTCCATACCGTTGGGCGTGTTGGAAGACCATACCTGGCACCCCATGATATACGGCCTGTCCGAAGAGCCCGACTGTATGGGCGACGTGATACCTAACACCCAGAGCAATGCCAGCAAGGCTGTTCCCATTCGCTTTTTCATGACATCCCCGCCTTATGATGAGGACAACTGCCTGATGCCGAACCCTGCCATCGCCGTGGCTCGCGATCTCGTTGAGCGGATGATTTGCATCATTTCCTGGGTCTTCTGCGTTGGAAATGTCCACAGAAGCCCAAAAAAGAAGTCCACCTCAAGATTCCAACTCCCCGCCGGCCAATCCACCTTCAAAGCAGTCCCGACCTGGCGGCGTAGCTCACCAGGGCCGAAGTCTTGTGCAGGTCGAGCTTCCGCATGATCTTCGCCCGGTGGGTTTCCACCGTCTTCCTGCTGATGTCCAGGTGAAGGGCGATCTGAATGCTCGTGAGGCCACGGGCGATCAAGCGCAGGATCTCCCGCTCCCGCGCAGTGAGCGTACTGGGCCCGGAGGCGGGAGAGGGGGGTTCCATGGGGGCTCGTCTGAATTCACCGACCTTCATGGAGATCGTCGCCACGGCCTTCACCCGGCCCAGGGCATCTCTCACGGGCGAGACGCGGTCGAAGAACTGCAGCGTCTCCGTCCCCCAGGAGACGTCGACCTGTTCGGTGAGTTCCTTCCCCTTGCCCGCGACCTGCTTCACCCGGTCCACCAGCCTGGCGGCCACGGTGGGCTCAAAGAACTCAAGAGGCGTCCGCCCCACAAGGTCCCACGGCATGCGATCGCCCGGCATGGCACTGAAAAAAACGTATCTGCCCTCAGGATTCTGGATGAACACCGTGTACTCGGAACCCTTGAGGAGCATGCGCATGTATTCCTCGCTGCTCCTCCTCACGCCCATGCTTCGGTCCAATTCGTTGATATCCCTGGCGATATAGAGACACCCAAGAGGCTCTCCTTCTCCGTTCCGAATGGGGGCCACCCGGCTGATGCAGTCGACTCCAAAATGCGTCTCAAGCATCTCGGCGCCATGTCCCCCATCGTTGCCCCCATTGATCAGGGGGCAGAAGAACGGTGGTTTCTCACTCCCATGGAGTTTTTCATGGCAGGTGAGCCCTATGGCATCACGAACGCTGAACCCCAGCCTCTTGGCCATGGCCGCGTTGACCCGTTCGATGCGATGATCCCTGCCGATGACGGCCAGAAGATAGGGCATGCCGTCCACGGCCCGGAGCCACTCGCGTCTGGATCGAGAGATCAGCTCTTCTCTGTGTTTGAGTTCGCTGATATCGCGGGCAATGCCCAGAACAGCCAACACCGAGTTGCCCCTGTCCAGTATGGGGGTGAGTCGGGTATCCAGCCACATGTCCCGGTCCGGATAGACAAGCTTCTCTTCAAAGGAAATGGAGCCCCCGGACTCGAAGATCTTTCGGGCGTTTGCTTGGATGGCTTCCGAACCTCCATTTGGAAAAAGCCTGGTACACGGCTCTCCAATGATTTCCCCGCTGAGATGCTCAAAGGATTTCGTGGCGTTTTGGTTGAGGTACCGAACACCCATGGCACGGTCGATGACGAAAATGAGGTCTTCGGCTTGATCGGTGAACTGCCGGAGGAGATCCCTTGCACCGTCGATCGAAAGCATACGAATTCCTCTCTGGTCCCGGGTTAGGGGTTGAGTGGCCGGAAGCCCTCCATAACGCCTGACTCGCTCTGCTCATCAACATGGCGGACTTCATGATGCTATCTTTACTACCGTCAAACTCGGGGGAGCGCCATCAGGCAAAAGATGTATTGTCTGTCAGGGAAAGAATGTATGTTTCTGAAGACTCGGAATGTATTCAGGGGGGGCCGTCGATCATGGTTTCAGAGTGGACCGAGGAAGGCGTTCTTTTGCTGGTTGGACGGTGTCGCGGTCGACTGAGAAATTCAAGGGCTGCCGACGTGGGGAGAAGAGCTCACGACGTTCGATGCATCCAAAAGAGTCCAGCAAAAGGAACGGGCACAAGGCCCTATACTACGGGTGCGTGGACCGGCCACGTGAGGCCTTCAAAATTACCCTTTGGGAGAGCCTGGCACTTTACGGGCGGGAGAGGTACCACCATGTAGCCTGGCAACTTGTGGGCGTTTCAGGGCAGGGATTCGCAAAAACACTTCCTAAATGAGGGGTTTGGGGACACCCTGTCAAAAGAGTCCCGAGCTGACGGCAAAACTGACCAGCCCGCTCGTCTTATGAAGATCGAGTTTTTGCATGATCCTTGCCCGATGCGTCTCAACAGTCTTTGCACTGATACAGAGCTTTTCAGCTATCTCTTTGATACTCAAACCGTGAGCGATCAACTGGAGGATTTCGCGCTCTCGTGGGGAAAGGTTTTTTGCCCCGTCGCTGAGAACCGCAAGGGAGTCGCTGGCACGCCTGGTTTCGGCGACCTTTTTGGAGACGGTCACCACGACGTCAACGTTTCCGTCAGCATTTTTTATGGGAGAGATCTGATCCAGAAAGTGAAAGGTCTCGCCTTTCCATGTCACCTCGCCGGCTTCGGTGAACCCCTTTCTGCTTGCCACCGCCTTTCTGAGCCGTTCCACCATCCTGGATGCCACTGTGGGCTCGAAAAAGTCAACCGGAGTCTTGCCGATGACGTCAGCATGCTGGAGGTTGCCGGCGACTATTGCGGTCAGGAACAGGTACCGGCCTTCCTTGTCCTGAACACGGATAATGTAGTCCACCTTCCTCATGAGCGACTTGATGCACTGCTCCGTCCGGACGTTCCCGATGGCAGCCGAGGCTGGGCGGCCGACGAAGATGCAGCCCGCTATCTTTCCCTCCTTGTCCCTGAATGAGGACAGGCTGACGGACTCGCATCCGAGATGGTTTTCATGTATTTCGACCGTGTGATCCTTGTCATCTGCCATGGATTTCATGAGTGGGCAGAACGAAAGCGGTTTGTTGACGCCATGGAGCTTTTTAAAACAGATCATCCCAGCCGCCTGTCGAGTACTGATCCCGAGCCTGTCGGCCATATTCGTGTTGACTCGTTGAATGCGGTAATCCCTGTCAACAACGGCCAACACAGATGGGAGGTTGTCAACGGCTCGAAGCCAGTCGTCCTTGGAACGGACAATCAGCTGTTCCCTCTCCTTGCGCTCCGTTATGTCGCGAGAGAGGCACAGTACGGCTATCACTGCTCCATGATCATCCCTTATGGGAGAGCACCGTACATCCAACCAGCATGTATCGCCATTGCATGAGATCTTCTTTTCGAATGAAAAAGGGTCACCAGTAGAAAAGGTTGTTCTCAGTCGATCCTGAACTTCCTTGTACCTAGTGGGAAAGACATCGCAGAGGGGCTTACCGAGGAGGTCCTGCGCTCGACTATCGAGAAGTCTCACTGCATAATCATTGACATACCGGATTCGACAGGTCCGGTCGAGGATGATGATGAAGTCTTCCGCATGCTGGGCGAAGCGCTGCATGCTTTCCAGGGTCTTCGTTAAGTTGCCAATCTCCATGTCGATATTCAGCATGATCATCTCAGCGAGTCAGAAATTCGTGGCAAAGCTAATGGGAAATAGTCAAAGTAAAACGCATAGTTCATACCAACCCACGGGGCAGGCGAGGAAGCCGATTTCCAAAATTCTCAGCAACCCACAACTGTAAACTATCCCGACACCACTCTATGCAAAACAATAAAACATAATTTATATATTTTCAAATAAATAGAGATATGGGCTAAGGGCGACACCCCATTGCGACTGTAAATTAATCTGACACTTTATTGGGAATTCCGAGTGATGTGTTGACAAAACCACACCCACCAAAAAGGAAAGGGTCAAATCAGGGTCACCCCCAGGCCGGAGCGGCATTGGGGGCATTTTCGCCCGTGCTCGCCAAGGAACCGCTGCTCCCACTCATGGATGCGCTCCGCGATGTTCTTAAAGACAATGGTCCCCATCGATGGGAACTGTTCCATGGTTTTTTGAAACTTCTCCTTGGAGAGCATCAAGCAGACCACCCTGGATTCAGCCTTGAGGGTAAAAAGGCGTTTAGAATCCCAAAAGAGGGAGAGCCCGCCGAAGAATTCTCCGCGACCGAACTCACCCAGCACCCTTTCGGATTCCTCCTCCAGCAGCACGCTCACTCTGCCTTCCAGGATGAGGTAGGCATGGGCATCCACCTCGTATTGGTGACAAAGGATCTCTCCAGGTTTGAAGCTTTCCTTGGTGCACAGGTAAGTGAGCAGTTTCAAGGGTTCGATGGGAAGCCCAGCGAAGATGGGAATCTCCATGAGCATTTCCAAATTGGCGAGATATTCGCTATGCATTGCTTTTGGCTCCGTGGATTAAATCGTGGAGTAACCCCTTCCTTGCCATCAACTCCTGATAATTGCCCATTTCCATAATCTTCCCGGCTTTCATGACGGCGATCTTGTCATAGCCCTGGATCGTGTCCAGACGGTGTATGACGGCCACCAGTGTGCTCCGGCCTTTCCACTTGGTTTCGAGCAGTGTTTGGATGCGCTTCTGGGAGGCGTTGTCCAGGGCGGAGGTCGCTTCATCCATGATGAGAATCGGTGGATTCTTGAGAAAAACGCGGGCTATGGCAAGCTTCTGGCGCTGTCCGCCCGAGAGCCGATCCCCCTTGGTGCCCACCCTGAAATCCATCCCGATCTCGATGACCCGCTCCAGGAGATCCTCTTCAATGAGCAGGTGAATGATGCTCTGATTGATCCGCTCCTGGGCTCTCGGATGATCAGTGCGCGGTTTACCGAAGAGAATATTGTCAAGGATGGTTTGCGAATGGATATAGTCCGACATCCTGTAGGACGTGAAAGCATCCGGGCGGTCTCTTTGGATGTTTTCCATGAACTGCTGGCGACCTTCCAGGAGCAGATTCTCGAGGATCGCCGGCATTGCGGCCATCCTGTGAAATCCCGGGACAAAGCGCAGGGCAAGTCGGAGGAGCAGGGCTCGATCCTCATTGGGAAGATCTCGAATCGCCATTTGCCCAATTCGAACCGTCATGGCTTTGCAGTCCTCGAACTCATCGAGTCGTATTGGGGATTGCTGAAAGAAGATCTCGTCCGGGGGCAAGTCACGGAGGATATCGATGGATTGGATCGCCAATTCGCGGCCGAGGCTCAGGAGCGGCTTCGTGAGTTGAGCCTCGTCGAGGAATCCGAGGAAATACGGACTGCCGTGGAGGCGCTCCGGCATGAGATCCTCCACGTTGGAGTTCCCAAAAGTGAGGTTCGCCGCGACAGTCGAATATTGCAGATAGCGACCTTCGTGGAAGAACTCAACGTCTTCGGCGAGTTCCTGTCCAAACTGGGATTGGAAGTTCTTGCGGATCCTTATCAATTTCGCGACGAGCTCCGCATCATGATCTTTCAACAGCACGGTGTTCAGGCCGAAGCGCAGAAGGTCCACAAAAAGACCCACCTGCTGTACGGACTGGATCATGTGGTCCAGAGAGGGAAGCCTTTCATCAGGGTGCCTTTCATCGTCGTCCAGCATTGCCCGACAGGAATAGAGCAAGTTCTCCCTGATGGTTCCATCGAAAATGTAGGGGGCTTGGGCCACAATACCCAGGTTTCTCGCCATATCCTTCTTGGTCAGTTCGTTGACTTCCCTGCCATCGATATGAATACTTCCTCCTGAATATGGATAGAGTTGAGCAATGCACTGGGCGAGGGTGCTCTTGCCGCTTCCGGAGAATCCAATGAGGGCCAGTTGCTCCCCTGCCTTCAGATCGAGATTGATTCCCTTGAGCAACTGGAGGCCTCCGGCGACAGTGAAGGAAAGGTCTTTGACCTGAATGTCCCCCTGGAAACGGTATGCTTCACGATCCAGCGGCTCAAGGGCTTGGTCGGGCTCCACGTCGAAGTATTCCATAAGCCTTCTGTAGCTGACTGAGGCGTCCTGGTAAAGCTGGTAGAAGTCCATCATCTCTTTCCATGGATCGTAAAGCTTTTCGTATGCGGAGAGGAATGCGATCATGGCCCCAAGATCGAAGCGCCCGCGAATCGTCAGGTAGCCTCCGATGAGAAACAAGAGGAAGGGACCTAGTCCGAGGAAGAAATTGTTGATGACCTTGACGCTCTGTCTGTAAAGGTTCCATGTGACACGAATCCGGGTGAGCTCATCCACGAACTCACCGTACCTCTTGTTCTCTATGGTGTAGCTCCCATTTCCCTGCACTTCGTGGATGCCGGAGATGGTCTCGCCGATCTTGCTGCTCAGCACGCGCGTCACGTCCACGCGCTTTTTGTTGGCCTCGTTGGATCGTCGCTGCAAGCGAGGAACGACCAGGAGGACCAGGGGGTAAATGGTCAGGCTGACGGCGGCCAGGAGGGGGTTGAGATAGAACATGTAGGCCCCAAAGGCAACGAGCGTCAGCACATTCGTGACAGGCACCGCCATGGCCTGGCCGACGAAATCGCCGGCAGCGACCACCTCCGTCACAAGAGACGAGACCACCATCCCCGACGAGGTTCTGCGGAAGAAACCGAGGGGCAGAGTCAGTATATGGGCGTAGAGGTCTTTGCGAATCCTCGACAACGCTTCCTGACTCAGGACCGTTTGAATCCAGTTGATCACGAATTTGAGACCGCTCGCCGTGACCACTGCCAGAAGATAGAAACCGCAGTAGATGAAGAGAAGATCCATGTGACTCAGGGTGATGGCTTGGTTGACAATCTTCTTCTGCATCTCCAGTGGAAGGACCCGCGCCGCGACGGTCACGGCAATCACAGCGAGAAGCAGGATCTGCAATTTGATGCTGCTGGTTCTGACCCAATAGATGAGGGGGCGTTTTGTGATCATGGAGAGCCTCGTCAATCCATGTGTGGTTGCGGCAGAAGGTCCTTCACTGATCAGTCGACATGGCCATGACAGACAAGCTTCTCATACTACAACGAGACCACTTTCATAGGGTGGGAAAAAGTGGCGCACGCCCCACCCTGCTTGAGAATACGAGCGTTCTCAAGTCTCTCAGGAGTACTGGCGGCGGTTTCCTGGCTTAGATCGTGAGATAATCCCTTTCTCTCGGTTGACGCGCCTGGAAGGTTTAAGTATTGTCATCGCGAACCTGTGAAGAACAGTCGAGGTTTGAGGAGCGCATCATCACGCGTTGGATGGAGCTCCTGAAACTACGAGCTGCTGGTCTTCCTTTGACCTTTACGACCGGGGCAAGCAGTCAGGGGCAGGACAAAGGAGAAGAGAGTGATGGAAGTGACCGAAACACGACGAGAGGGCGTCCTGGTCTTGGGGCTCAAAGGGCGACTGGATTCCATCACATCCGAAGGTTTCGAAAAAAGACTGCTCGGGACGGTCCGGCAGGGGGAAACGCATCTCATTCTCGATTTTCAAGAGCTCGACTACATTTCCAGTGCGGGACTGCGGGTTCTTCTCATAGCAGCCAAAGAAGTGAAGGTCAGCAATGGCCGATTGGTTCTATGCTCCCTGAAAGATTATATTAAAGAGATTTTTGAAGTGTCCGGTTTCGTTTCTTTCCTCCCCATTCACGCCTCTCTCGAGGAGAGCCTCAAAGCGGTCTAGGGTTCTCACCTTTTCATGGCCCGGGCGATGGGTCCTCACAGTCACAGTCATCCGCAGGAGTCCACACGCGACCGGAAATCCGCTGTGGCAGGCCCCCAAAGGGGGGCTGATGGTCAGCCCAAATGGCAGGAGCGATCCTCCTGCGCAAGGAATCGAACCCGGGATCGTTCAACTCGGACGTGATTCCCCTTCGTGGCCGCATGCCGTGTCATCACGACCCGGGACTCCGAAACAGAGTGTCAGGACGTTCTTGTCACCGCGGCGTTCGTAGTGCATCTCACTCACCATGCGTTTGGCAAGGAATATGCCAAGCCCTCCCACCGGGCGTTGCAGAAGATCCTGGTCCACGTCGGGATCTTCACGGGAACCCGGATCAAATGGGCCGCCCGAGTCTTGCACGATGATACAGAAGCCCTCGTCCGCGTCCAGGTAACAGCCCACTTCTACATCCCCATCGGTTTGCGGATAGGCGTAGTGGATGATGTTGGTCAAAACCTCCTCCAAGGCCAGTTCCACTCTCCGCCACAGAAACTTCTCGAAATGCCACCGCCCCAGAGCCTCGAGCACGAATGCGCGAAAAGCTTCCAGTGAACTCATCGTCGCCGGCAAACGCAAATGGACCATATGGCTTCCTTCGTCCTGAGCATCCTCTCTTCCCGGTGAAAACCCAGGCAGAAGCTTATGGAAACCTGGATTCCCGGTCAAGTCTGGAGTGACGTCCAAGAACTTCTGCCAAAGGCTGGTCCAACTCGGCCCAATTGCCTAACCTTTACAACGAAATCGTGGTCGCCCACCAGCAGTCAATTTGAAGTCCATTTGAAATAGTTTGGCCAGAGCAGCATTCGAATACTCAACAGAAACCAGGATTCGTTGTTGGAAATTGAGCGGTTTGGCTCCAAAGCCCTGTCTGACCTGCAGCGGCTCTGTCACATGGCCTGAGAGGTGACCAGTTCATCGCCACTGGGAGTGTTTTGTGTTGTGCGAGATTTGATTTCTCATTTTGACCATTTTTCTGATATCTTTTAACTACATAAATATTCTTGCACGACTCAATGAAACGAGACGCGAACTCATCGTCCATTTCAGGACCATGTTCAAAACCATCCATTAGGAACTGGAGTGCTGGGCGAAAAATGGATTCCTCCAATGAACTGGAAAAACTCAGAGTCTCTTTGGAGCAGGCGGAAAAGGTTCAATTGGAACTGGACCAGCGCGTTTTCCATCTGAAGACACTCTATGACATCAGCAGAGACATATTCGCCAGCGTTGAGTCCTCAAGAATACTCAGAGATTTCCTGCTGATGACAATGGGGAATTTCGGGGTCACAGATGGGTTTATTATGACCGTTGAGGTGTCTTCCAATGAAGTCTCCTGCTTTGTGCCGGTTGGGTTGCAGGATACCGACACTTCACTGCTGAAGCTGAAGGTCAAGGAGTTTCTATCTCCGCACGGGAAGGAATGGTCAAATCAGAGAGAGTCTGTCTGCATTCACCCTGATTTTCTGCCCGGAGAAATCGCCTGTGCACTGCCCTTTGTCATGGAGAATAATTCCGCAGGACTCCTGGGACTGGGAGCCAAGGTTGTGGGAGAGCCTTTCGACGAACATGACAAGGAGCTTCTCGTCACTCTGGTCAACAACCTCCTGATCGCCCTTAAAAATGCCCGATCTTTCGAGGAGATCAATCGCCTCAACCAGGACCTGCATGCCCGCAACGCTCAACTGGAAAGCGCATACAACAGGCTCAGTGCGGCAATGCGGAAAGTGGAAACCCTGGAAAGCATCAAGGCGAGCCTCAGCAAGTTCGTTCCCACCGCTGTCTGCAGGCTCATCGAGAGATCTCCAACAGGAGCCTTCCTTGAGCGCAAGGAACAGGACGTTTCGATTCTTTTTCTGGACATTGAAGGGTATACGAAGATCTGTGAGCAGCTCAGTGCAGTCGAAGTTAATGAAATCATAGAAAAATGTTTTTCAGCAATCATGGAAGCCATTCACGCCAGCGGCGGAGATGTGACCGAAACGGCAGGCGATGGCCTGATGGTGCTGTTCCTTGACGAAGACGAAAAAGTGAATGCCGTGGCAGCAGTGCAAACAGCGGTCACGATTCGCGAGAGGATGGCACAAATCAGGAACGATTTCACCGCACTCTCCAGCCCGCTCATCATCAACGTGGGTATCCACTCTGGTCTGGCCCTTGTCGGGGCGGCAAAATTCGAAAGCGTCACCGGATCTCGCTGGAACTACACTGCAAGGGGCACCACCACCAACGTGGCCGCACGCATAGGTTCACTTGCATCCGGCGGGAAGATCCTCCTCTCCAGGACGACGGCAGCCAGGGTCGAAGGACACTTCAGTTTCACCTCCCTGGGTAAATTCAAACTGAAGAACGTGTCGGAAGAAATGGAAGTCTTCGCCGCATAAGCAATTCCTTCTCCAGGGGGACCGACAAGGCGCTGTTTTCCTGCGGCTCGGGATGGGATTCAGGCTTTTGAAGCAAACCCATCCAGGCGGTGTGCCTTTCGGGTGGATTGTGACATGCTTCGATCTGAATCGCGAAGCAGTTCAATGATGGTATTTCATCAATATCCCATCATGTCAGTAATCGCTGAAGCATACTTTCAAGCCCCACGCCGGTGCAGCCCGATGATCCTTAAAGGAAACCAGATCCAGGGGCATGGCACGCAATATGCTCCGTTCTTGGATCAGCTCAGATGAACAGTCTGCAGCACAGGCCCACAAAGAGCGTATCGAGACCCTCATTTTGAAGAGCAAGGAGGTTGATCATGCGCAGACTACTCAAATCCCTAAAACGAGCCCTCATCACACATGGCCTTGCCAAGTTCGATGCTGAGCTGCGGGAAACCATGAGGGTCGACACCCATATCAGCGACCTTCCAGAGGGGAAGAAGAAAATTGAGGGACTTGAAACCGCGTCCAGGGATGGCAATCCCGATGATACGGAATTCCTCATGGATTTCCTGACCGCAAAACTCAATTCGCCGTTCGGGTCTGGACATTTTTTTGAGAAGCTTTAGGCGGAGAGACAGCTGAATTCCCTGGGTGGCGTTATGTGCTCTCCGGCAGCCGAATTCAACGGATTTTCACGCTTCAGGCACCGTCCCCTGGCTTCAAGTTCGATTATTTTGGAGCTGTCTTTCGGAATCCGCCTGTTCCAGTAAGGTGCGTATCGATTCCCTATTCCCGGCACCTCAGAGAACCCCGTGCTTGATCTTTCGAAAGACGAAGAGGCATAGGGTCTCATCCTGGTCGTCTGTGCCATTGAGCGCTTTGTGAACCTTGCCGCCATTGCTCTTGGGCTCCTCCAATACCTCTCGCTGACCAAGAGTGCGGAAGCCTTGAGGCGGTATGAAGGCTGGCTCAGGACGGGTTCTTCCGAAGGCCCGTCCAAAGCTGTGGTGCAAAGTGTCCTCAGAGCAGAGTTCTACTCGAATGCCAGAAAAGTTCCAGTCCATCGAACTCTATGGATCATCCGTCTTCCGGTGGAAGTGGGCCGAGGATGTTGATTTCCATCTTCGGCAAGTCAGGATCGGGTCAGCCAAGACCCGTGACGGCGAAACGGAATACTTCTGGATCCCGATGTTCAACGAACTCTTCTCCGATCTCCAGTGGTGGTACAAAAACCGAAAGCATCAGGAGAGTGAATATGTGTGTTCTTGTCTTATGTCTCAAAGCACCCATTCCTGAGGAATACCCCAGCCCTCCCTGTGCGCCGAAGCATCAATCAAGAAGGTGGGTAAAGATCCCACCTTTCTGTTGATTGAAGATGCACAGATCGCAATCCCCTCCCGTCTCAATCCCCTCGAATCGGGGCATCCTTCCGGACCCAGTTTTCAACCGGATGTGAAATCACCATGGGAGTCACTTCCGATCCTCCTGGATCCTCGCATTGCCACACCGAACATGCGCTCTCGGATCACTTCAAGTCGAGGCTTTTTTCACTTCACCGCCGGCCAGACTGGAAACAGGGACTGCGTGCATGTCTTTCCCGAAAGGCACAATTTCCCTTCCGGTATAAATGAGAACACCCCTGATGAACTTATCCCCGAGATGATCCCGCAGGATTTTCAACCCCGCAAAATCTCTCGGTGACGGGGTAGCCGAAAGTTTGACCTCAACCCCGACAACTCTCCCCCCGCTGCCCTCCATGATGAGATCCACTTCCTGCCCTGTCTGGGAGCGTAAGTGGTAGAGTCGCACGGGTTCCTCGGACCAGGAACCGTGCTTGAAAAACTCCAAAACGACGAAGTTCTCAAAAATCCTTCCGACAATTTCCCCGCTTCTCAAAAATCCCGCCTCATCGATGCCGATCAGATGACAGACAAGCCCCGTGTCGACCATGAACAGCTTGGGAGTCTTCACCAGGCGTTTTCCCAGGTTGGAAGACCAGGCGGGAAGCGTCTGCACGAGAAACGTTGTCTCCAGCACAGCCATGTAACGGCTCAGAGTGCTGTTGGGAATCCCGCTGCTCCTCGATATCTCGGACTGGTTGTGCAGGGTTGCCGTACGGCCGGCGAGCAGTGCGAGAAGCCTTGGCACGGCTGCAAGGTTTTGAATCTGTGAAAGATCCCGGATATCCCGGTCAAGGATCGTCGTGACGTAAGACTCGAACCACGCCCGCCTTCGACGGGCAGTCGTCCGCTGGAGGGGCTCGGGGAAACCACCGGCTCCAATGGCCGCTGCAAGGTCAAACCTTGGATTGGGTTTGAATCGCCGCGGAAAATCCTCTCCAAAGACGGCATCGACCATGTTCTCGGTGGTTCCTTTGATTTCCGCGATGGAGAGAGGCCACAGGGTCAGCACTTCCATCCTTCCGGCCAATGCCTCCGCCACCTTCGGAATGGTCAAAACATCGGCCGACCCGGTCAAGAGATAACGCCCCGGTTGTCGATCACGGTCCACGTCCTCCTTGATGGCCAGGAAGAGTTCTCTGACCCGTTGGGCCTCATCGATAACAACAGGCTTTTCAATGCCGGCGATGAACCCTGCAGGATCGGCGCTTGCCGCGGAGAGAACGGCGGCATTATCCAGAGTCACATAGCGGGCCGGGTGCAGTCCGTTCGCCATTTCCTGGACCAGGGTGGTCTTTCCTGTTTGCCTTGCTCCACGCAGGAAAACCACAGGTGTGTCCGCCAAGGCTTCCAGAATATTATTGAGGAGATTTCGCTTGTACATGGTGAGATATTTACCGTCAGATGGTAAATATGTCAAATCATACAGACGGATTGTTTCAAGTCTACATCATGGAGGTGCTCTGTAGGTGACGGCGAGAGTGCGCGCAGGTGATCTCGCATTATCAGGCAAAGGCCCACTCAAAACCCCAGCCAATAAGGAGCAGCATCAGAGCAAGGAGTGTTTCCGAATCATGGACGAGAGAGAGGATAATCCACAAAAATCCTCGCCACCGCAGTGAGTCTTTTATTGAGTTTGTCAGCGAAGCGCCCGGCATCACTCGTTGGTTGAGCCAACTGGCATGAACAGGCGTGTGTACAGGAATGATGGCCCCCATTTTTTCGCAAGTCTAGCAATGCAGGCTTGGCCTAGCAAGCCGCGGAGAAGAGTTCCGGGCCAGCGGGCGGGTCGCTGATGAGACTCTAGTACATGCACAGCGCACGGTTTCGCATTTGTACAATCACTCCCATGGTGGTCAACGACTTGCCCACGGCGGTTCGGGACCTTCGGTCATTTCGGCTGGTGGGAAGTCGCGCCGCTCCCCTGAACATAACAGACATGTCCGCCGTCAGGAAGGCACAAACCGTATTGACAGCCACCTTCTTCATGTTATCATTGCGGCTAAAGTGATAACATAGCGCAAGGGAGGCGCCCCTATGATACGCACTCAAATTCAGTTGTCAGAAGAGCAGGCGACGCGTTTGAAAGAGCTCGCACATGCCGGTCATGAATCCTTGGCCTCAATTATTCGTAAGGCCCTGGACCAGTTTCTGTCAACCCAGAAATCCGACCGCCGGACGCTCTACCGACAGGCCTTGGCGGTAGTTGGAAAATACCAAACCGGTCTTCATGACGTCTCCCTCGAACACGACCGCTATCTCGAAGAGGAATTCAGCTCATGATCGTGTTTGCTGATACTTCAGCGTTGTTTGCACTGATGGTGCATGATGATTTCATGTACCTTCGCGCCAGAGCAAATTTCGAATACTTCGTACAAAACAATACCAGCCTTCTGACAAGTTCCTATGTGCTCCTCGAGACGCTCACCCTTCTGCAACGACGTGTAAGCCTCGAAGCCGTGTGGGACTTCAACCGCAAGATCCTTCCCATACTGGATGTGGTCTGGGCGGATGAGGGATGGCACGGTCGGGCCTTGCAGCGGTTACACGTCGAAAGGGACCGAAATTTGAGCCTTACGGACTGCCTTAGTTTTGAAATCATGGAGGCACGAGAGATCAAAACGGCCTACACTTTTGATCGTCATTTCACTGAACGGGGCTTTGAAATGGCCGCCTTCCATGATCTTGATCCAAGTTGAATCAGCGGGGAGACCCCTTTCACCATGATCAAGAAAGATCGGGGGCTGGCATTAGGACATCTTGGAATAGGACTGCCAGGCCGTTCATCCGAACTTGCCCATCAACCATATAACATGAGAGCAGCGAGTGCCGGCAATGAGCCAGATTCTAGCGTCTGATGCTTTTGTCCTGGCGGCCTTTGGAGCGGTCACTTTGCACAATATACTGAGGACTTATCCGTAAATGAATTTCCCCCTTTTCTAAAAGGGGGTCAAGGGGGGATTTCTTCATTCTAACCACGACAAAATCCCCCCAATCCCCCTTTTTCGAGGGGGACTTCGCCTATCGGCTTATTTGCGGACAAGCTTCAACTGCCCGCGGCGGGTATCCTCACCTCGACCCAGTGTTCTTTCTGGTCGTCAACAAGAGGGATGGTCTTATCGGGTTGCTCGACGCCATCCACGGTCACGCGCATTTCACCATTCCCTGCAGGCGTTTGCAGGACCGCGATGTGGTAGACTGTCTCCCGATAGCGGTAGTGCATCTTGAAACCCTCCCAATCCGCAGGGAGGCAGGGCGTAAAGCGCAGTTTATCCACTTCCAGCCTCAGTCCCAGGAGGGATTCCACGATCAGCCGGTACATCCAGGCGGCCGAGCCCGTGTACCACGTCCAGCCGCCGCGGCCGGTATGCGGCGGTACCGCATAGACGTCGGCGGCAACGACGTAGGGTTCCACTTTGTAGGTGGCGGCCTCCTCGGTCGATCTCGCATGGTTCACCGGGTTGATCATGGTAAAGAGCTCCCACGCGCGCCGGTTGTCCCCCAAGCGAGCGAAGGCCATGGCCGCCCAGATGGCCGCATGCGTGTACTGCCCGCCGTTTTCTCTGACTCCCGGGACGTACCCTTTGATGTAGCCGGGATTCAGATCCGACTTGTCGAAGGGCGGGTCCAGAAGTTGGATCAGCCCATGCTCGCGGCGAACAAGGCGCTCATCCACCGCTTCCATGGCCGTGCGCGAACGCTCACGATCTCCCGCACCCGAAAGAACGGACCAACTCTGCGCAATCGAATCAATTTGGCATTCGGGGTTGACTAACGATCCAAGCGGAGAGCCGTCGTCGAAATAGGCGCGGCGGTACCACTCGCCGTCCCAGCCATGCCTCTCGATATTGCGGCGCAGCCCCGCCGCCTCCCTCTGGCAGCGTTCGACAAAGGCTATGTCACCACGGGTGTTTGCCACCTCAGCGAAGCGCATGAGCACTTCATAGAGGAAAAATCCCAACCACACGCTTTCGCCTTTGCCGTGTTCGCCCACCAGGTTCATGCCGTCGTTCCAGTCACCGGAACCCATGAGCGGCAGGCCGTGTTCACCGAATTTGAGGCTGTTCATGATGGCTCGGACACAGTGTTCGTACAAACTCGGCCACTTCCTCGGAACGCCCGGGCAGATCGTAATAGGAGTCTTCATCCGGATTTACCGGACGGCCCTGGAGGAAGGGGACGGGTTCATCCAACACGCCGGTGTCCCCGGTAGCCAGAACATAGCGGCACGTCGCCAGCGGCAGCCAGAGGTAATCGTCCGAACAGTGTGTACGCACGCCCCGACCCGTTGGAGGATGCCACCAATGCTGCACATCTCCTTCATGGAATTGACGGGACGCGCAGAGGAGCAGGTGCTCGCGCACGAGATGCGGCCTGGCGTGGATGAGTGCCATCACGTCCTGCAATTGATCGCGGAAACCGAAGGCGCCCCCCGACTGGTAGGTTGCGCTTCGCGCCCAAAGGCGGCACGCAAGAGTTTGGTAAAGCAGCCAGCCGTTGGCCAGCACGTTGAGGGACTGGTCGGGTGTTTCCACATTTATCGCGCCGAGGGTGTGCGACCAGTGCTGCCACACCACATCGAGGGCGCCGCGCGCAGCGGTTGATCCTCGAAAGCGATGGACCAGGTTTCCAGCATCGTCAGCGTCTCGCCCTACGCCGAGCCTGAAGATGATCTCACGCTCTTCCCCGGGGGCCAGATCGAAGCTCACCTGGATCGCGGCGCAGGGATCCAGGGCGGCCCCCACCTTGCCGGAAAGGCGCGTGCGCGTCATCGCGGCAGGAGCGCGCAGCGACCCGTTGCGTCCCAGGAACTCAGTCCGATCGCCGCTTACGGTGCGACTCGTATCGTCCACGTCGAAGAACGCAGTCCGGTCGCGGAACTCCGTGTTGTATGGGTTGCGCGCGAAGAGCGCACCGCTGTTCGGGTCAATTTCGGTGATCACGTGCATGCTCGATTTCGACCGCAGGTCGCCAAGCACCCATTCCGCATATCCGGTAGCGGAGAGCCGGCGGGATCGGTCCAACTCGTTGCGCACTTTGAGCACCGTGAACTTGATCGCTGCGTCCATGGCCACGTAAATCCACAGCTCGGAGCGGATGCCGCGCTCGGTGTGTTCGAAGACGCTGTAGCCGAAGCCGTGCCGGGTGGCGTAAGGCGTTGCCCCGCGGCGGGGCAGCGGCGTGGGCGACCAGAAGTGGCCGCGCTCTTCATCACGGATGTAAAATGCCTCTCCTCTCGAATCGCTCACGGGATCGTTCCCCCAGGGAGTGAGGCGGAACTCGTGGGCATTCTCGCTCCAGGTGGTGGCAAGACCGCTCTCTGAGATGACGGTCCCGAAGTGCGGGTTGGCCAGCACATTGACCCAGGGCGCCGGCGTCAGCTGCCCGTGCGCGGTGGTAATGACGTACTCGCGCCCATCCGGGGTGAATCCGCCCAGTCCGTTGTAAAACGTCAGATCGTGGCGTGGCAGCGCGGCGACCGCCAGGGGTTCGGAGCGGTGGGTTCGGGTCGGGGTAAGGAGGGGCACGGCACCTTCCACCGGACGGCGACCGTTGATCTGGTCCGCCAGCGACCCCCGGCGGTCGGTGATGATGGCGCGAGCGACCGTTTGGATCAGGATGCGGTCCTCCTCCGCGATCTGGTCCGCAGGTCTTACGAAAATGCCGCCGGGTCGATCTGTCACGTTGTCTTCGGTGCCTGCGGAAATGAGCCCCATGATCTGGTCGTGGAGGAGTTGCCGGTAACCGGCGTGATCTTCGTTCCAGATCACCAGGTCCACCGCCAGTCCCTTCAGGCGCCAGTAGGCGTGGGCCTGCACAAGTTGGCGCACCAGGTCGATATTGGCCGGATCTTCAATCTGCAGCAGCACAATCGGCAGATCGCCGGAGATGGCGTATCCCCAGAGACCGGATTGCCCGCGGCGGTTCTTGATGAGGACGCTCGGGTCGGCTCGAAGCGTTGCATTGGCGTAGATGATCGAACCGGCAAGGTGCCCATAGAGTTGCGCATCGGCCTCTGAGGCATTGAACTGGCGCAGCAGCACCTGGCTGTGGGTCCACGCCAGATGAAAGACGCGATCCGCGAGACGCCGATCCTGGTATTTTTCCACCAGGCTCAAGGCTGCATCGCGGGTTTCACCGATGCCGGAGACCATGTCTATCGTTACCGATTCTTCCGGATCGAGCGTTATCCGGCAGCGGATGGCGACGATCGGATCGAGCACGGAGCCCTCGCTGCCCGAGAGCGCCCCCGTAAAAAAACCACCTGCCCCGCTCATCGCTTGTGGATCGGCGACGGTGTTGCCGTAGCCGATGAATTGCATGCGATCGGTCTCATAGGAGACTTCTCCGATCTCCGCCCCATGCACGGCCATCAGGTGCAACATCCAGGGCGCCTGCTCGCCCTGGGAGCGGGGCCGGCGAGTGCAGAGGATTGCTCGCTGCCGGCGGATGATCTCGGTCTGCACAAAGAGATTGCTGAACGCCGGATGCAGTGCGTCCGCGGCAGGTGGCGCCAGAACCACTTCCGCGTAACTGGTAACGTCTATCGCCCGGCGCGTCCGCGCGCGGTTAGTGATGCGGACGCGGCGCAGTTCGATGTCATCCTCGGGCGAAACAGCGATCTCGGTATGGGTGTCATAGTCGTGGTCGCGGCAGCGAAACTCGGCTCGCCCTTCCGAGAAGATCGCCTCAAAAGGCTGCGATCGTTTGAGTGTTGGCTGATATGCGGTTGACCAGAACTCCCTGCTGGTCACGTCGCGGATGTAACAGAACGTGCCCCAGTTGTCGCAGGTGCGGTCTTCGCGCCAACGGGTGATGGCGAGGTCCTTCCAGCGGCTGTAACCGCCGCCGGCATTGGTGATCATCACGTGGTATCTGCCGTTGGAGAGAAACTGCACTTCCGGGTTCGGCGTGTCGGGACTGCTGAAAACGCGTATCGGCGTCTCCGGAGCGCTGGAATCCATAGGGTGCTCGGAGATCTCGGTTGTGTGCGCATAGAACGCTGTCGCCTTGGGGATTCGCTCCTGGAGCAGCAGCATGGTCGCCTGGAACAGCGGGTCCGACTCGAATCGCTTCTGCATCGGACGGTCCAGGAGCAGATAGGCCATAGAGAGAAGGCTCATGCCCTCGTGATGGGCCATGAAGGAGCGAACCACGGCGTGCGATTGTCCGCGCGGCAGACGCGAAGGAGTGTAGTCGATTGCTTCATAGAAGCCGAATTTTCCTTCAAACCCTTCGGCGGCGAGCCGCTCGAGATTGAGACACGCCTCCTCGGGCGCCACCATCAGCGCCAGCGCCGAGGCATAGGGCGCGATGACCAGGTCCTCGGCAAGCCCGCGTTTGAGTCCCAGGCCGGGCACGCCGAATGCCCGGTACTGGTAGTTCAGATGAACATCGATGGCATTGTAACCACATTCCGAAATGCCCCAAGGCACCCCCCGCTTCTTTCCATACTTGATCTGCCAAGCCACAGCCGCCTTGCAGGTCTGATCGAGCAGCGTGTGTTCGTACGTGGGCATCACCAGGAGCGGCATCAGGTATTCGAACATCGAACCGCTCCACGAAAGGAGGATCGGCCCTCCACCGGCGGTAGTGAGCAGACGTCCCAGGGCGAACCAGCTCTCCTGCGGCACTTGCCCCTGAGCAATCGCGACGAAACTGCAAAACCTCGCTTCCGAAGCCAGCAGATCATAGTAACTCGGGTCCCTTCGGCGTTCACTGACGTTGTACCCGATAGCCAGTAGTTTCCGGGCCTCGTCAAACAGGAAGTCATATTCCATCCGGGCGAGTTCGCCGGATTGCCGGGCAAGCCGTTTGATCGCCGCAATCCTGGCACTGGCGCGCTGGCTTGCCTCCGTGAGGAGCCGTCGAAGTTCACCCAGCCACGCGTGCCCCTCGGACGTCGCGCCCGAGTTCAACCGATGCTCGATTGCCGGCAGGAGCTTTGCGTCAAGCGTTGTCAGTTCGCGGAGCGTTGGAATCTTGTCGAAATCGGCAAAGTCGCCGAGGTTATTCTGAGAGCCTGGCTGAGAATTAGGGTCTTTCTCGTCACCCCCGCGAAGGCGGGGGTCCAGAAAGCTCGCTGGATTCCCGCTTTCGCGGGAATGACGATTGGGCTCATGGTGGCCAGATGTGGGGCAGTCCCGCGCTTCCGCGGGATTCCAGCCTGCTGAATTCTCAGAGAGGTTCTGAGAGGACAACATCACGACATACGGAGTGAGAAACACCAATTCCTCGAGGGCGGCCTGGCATTGTTCAGCGAAGGCTCGTGCCCACCACCTCTTGATTTCGGATTTCGGATTTCGGATTTCGGATTTGAAAGCCCCGTCATCCATTAATTGGCTTTCGGGGTCGGCATCGAGAGCCTCGACCGTGGCGATCACTTCCGCGGAAGACGTTGCCAACTGCTCGAGGCACAGCCGCGCCGCCACAAGTGTGGTGGGTTGGCAATGGGCCACGGACTCCAGATCCTTTTGAAGTTGAGCGAGTTGGACTGGAGCGGCTTCTCCCGCAACGTCCGCGAGAACCTTCAGAGTATCGCTGAGCCCGTCAAACCATCGCCCTCCCAGAATCTTCTGATCGGGAAGGGCAAGGAGACTCGACCGCAAGGTCAGCAGATGGCCTGCGAGGTTCCCGCTGTCTACCGACGAAATGTAGAGAGGCAGCAGCGGCTTCAGGGATTGCGTGTCGTACCAGTTGAAGAAGTGCCCTCGGTGTCGTTCCAGGCCTTCCATCGTGCGGAGAGCCTGCGCCGTACGTTCGATGAGTTGTCCTGCCGAAAGGTAGCCGAAGTCGTAGGCGGACAGATTCGCGAGCAGCGCCAGTCCCATATTGGTGGGCGACGTGCGGTGCGCGCCCACGGCAAGGGGATGCTCCTGATAATTATCGAGCGGCAGCCAATGATCTTCGGGGCCGACGAAGGCCTCGAAGAACGCCCAGGTTTTCCGGGAAATTTTGCGCAGAAAGAGGGTCTGATCCGCTGTCAGACTTGCTCGGCGGCGATCGTGCGGCCGACTGATCCACCAGGCGACAGCGGGGGAGGCAAACCAGAGGCCCAGTATGGGCCCAGCCACAGCCAACGCGGCCGGTTTGGATGCAGCGAGAGTGATCACTGCGGCAGCGGCAACGAGCGGGCCGATCCACATGGTCCGGCACGAGCCGACTAGGTCCGTCCGACTATTGTGATCCGAGTCGCCCGACGGATTCCACTGGAGCAGTCGCTTATGCGTGATCAGCATCCGCCAGGCGGTGCGCACCACCGCATCCAGACTGAAAAACGCTTCGTATGGCAGGCATACGAGCGTGAATGCAGCCTGAACGAAGTGCCGGCGGACCGAGCGCGCTGCGGCAGAGAGGTGCTGCCCCAGAGTCACATCGACTGCCTTCTGAACCACATCCAGGGCCGAGGCTATCAAAGAAGGAATCAGGATGATGGCGATCACCGCCAGGGTCCAGAACCAGGCCGATGGTAACACGGTCCAGCCCAACAGCAGCAGGAGTGTCAAGGCTGCGGCCGTCAGACTACGCCGCAGGTTGTCCAGGATCTTCCAGCGGGACAGCATCGAGAGCGGATTCTTCTGCAGGCGCGCATCGGGGCCGGGAACGCCCGGCATCACCCACTGCGCAACCTGCCAATCGCCGCGAATCCAACGATGCCGGCGGATCACATCCGCGCTGTAGCGAGATGGGTATTCCTCGTACAACTGCACGTCGCTCAACAGCCCGGCCCGGGCGTAACACCCTTCCAGAAGATCGTGGCTGAGGATCCGGTTGTCGGGGAAGCGCCCACCCAACGCCCGTTCGAATGTATCAACCTCATAGATGCCCTTGCCGATGAACGAGCCTTCACTGAACAGATCCTGGTAGACATCGGAAACAGCACGCGTATACGGATCGATGCCGGGCTCACTTCCGCACATGCGCGCATACCGCGACCAGTTCGTGCCGGGCAGGCTCACTGCAACCCGCGGCTGCAGGATGCCGTACCCCGCAACGACACGCTGCCGGTCTTCGTCGTAGCGCGCACGATTGAGTGGGTGCGCCATGGCGCCCACAAACTGCCACGCCGAATCGCGTGCCAGTTGCGTATCGGTATCCAGGGTGATCACGTATTTCACGTCCGATAAGAGCTCGGTTTCACCGACGACGAGCGCGAAGCGATCACTTGATCTGCCGCGCAGAAGCCCATTCAAATCTGCAAGCTTGCCGCGCTTGCGCTCGTATCCCATCCAGATCCGGTCCCGCGGATTCCATCGGCGGGGGCGATGAAACAAGAAAAATGTATCGCCTCCCGGACTCCGGTACTTTTCGTTCAGCTCTTCGATTCTCTGCCGGGCGAACCGCAACAGCGGTTCGTCCTCCGGCAGCGTTTCTTCGATGGCGTCGCGAAAATCAGTGAGCAGACCGAAGTGGAGGTGGTCATCCCGATTTGCCAGGAACCGGACTTCCAGTGCCTCGATCAGGTCCTCGATGTTTTGCGTGCTTGTGAGCATCGTCGGGACCACGACGAGAGTGCGCAGTTCCGGCGGGATCCCTTTGGAAAAATCCATGCGCGGCAGCGGGCGCGGCGTCGCCAGCAACGTTGCCAGCCAGTTCACCAGGGCTACCGCCAGATGACTGGCGCACAGAAGCGAGAGCAGCCCGACCAACCCGAGTGCCCAACCCTGCACCCCGCCGGCATGCGCCTTCGCCGCAAAGCACCCGGCGATGATCGCCGTCATCAGCAGGATGGTGCCACCATAGAGCAGCAAAGGAAACCGGCGGCCGAATTTGCGTAAAGCCTCAGCAGGCGATAGGTGCACCTCCGCAATTCGTTCGAGCTGCGCCAATCCCTCGTCGATCAGGTAGAACCCAACGTGCGCCGCGCGGTCGTCACCCTCTTTCCGGGCCGCGCCTTCGTACGCCAGCTGGATTGCTTTGCGCGCCACTTCGCTCTCGGATAGATCGCTGCTCTTGGCGATTTTCTCGACGACATGGCGGTAGCGATCACGGGTGACAAAGTCCATCTTGGCGTAGACGCCGCCGGGATCCTCGCACAGGGTCTGGTCGACGACGCTCATCGTCTCGACGAATCCGCGCCAGTCCATCGCCCCCAGGAAACGGAGGCTGCCGATGCTGTTGCTCATGGATAGCTGATTGGCGGCCTGTTGTTGGTTCTCCGACTGCACCAACTGTCCGATGGTCTGGCCGGACTCGGAGAGTCGCTGCTCGATCCAGGTGAGCGGCAAGGCCAGAGCTGGACCCTGGCCTTGCAAGCGGCGCGTGAGCTCCGCAACAAACGAGCTCACCATCGGCGGGTTCGACCGCGCCATGTCGGCAATCACCAGAATCAGGCTCTTCGGGTCCTTCTCTGCGATCTCCGTCATCTGGTCCGCCCAATAGTCGGCGCGGTTTCGATCGATCCTGTCGGCGGCGATCCGGACGGCAACCCGCCGAAGATTCTCGATCAGGGCCAGACGCAGCATGATGGGGATTGCCCACAACTCACCCAACTTCAGGGCCGAGACGGTCTGGTAGGCGGCGACGAAACTGCTGAGACTTTCCGGATCTACCCGCCCATCGCCGTGTGAGATCGGCTCCAACGCGATGTCATAGACCCGCGGAAGTCCCGCCGAGGGGCCATTCAACAGGCGCGGCAGTCCCTGGCTGTAACCCTTGGGCAAATGCCTCTTAGCCGTACGAATCTGCTCTTCGATCAGGTAGAAGTTGTCGAGCAGCCATTCCCCGGCCGGTGTAATCCGGCGGCCTGCCGTAATCGCCTCCGTCAGCAAGTTGCGGACTTCAAGCAGGACGCCTTCGTTCTCGGCCAGCCGTTTCAGAAGCCGGTCCCGAGCACGTGCCGGGCTCAACTTGTGCACACCCGCGAGAGCCTTGCCATGCTGCTTCATCTGGTCCGCGCTGAACAGCTCCGACCGCAGCGGGAGCTCGTCGCCGGCATACTTCTGTGCCAAACTATTTCTGCGGAGATATGCTACGAAATCAAACAAGGTTCCGCGAACGGTCTTGCTGCTCACATTCATTCTTGATGTCTCCTTCTGCGGGACGGGAAGCGTCTCCCTGCAACTGAATCATACGATCCCTTGCGGGATGCTCGTTTGCATGGTTTTCGCGCAATCAGCCATCGAATTGTTGCTGCACAAGGATCAGGGGTGTAAAGTAACTTATTATATATATTGCCTGTTACCTTACTGTCCATGACAGCATCACTATTCAGGAGGAAAACATGAAGTGTAAAGACTGCTTGTACTGGCAGATAAGCGATCACACACGGGATGAGGGGGCATGTCGTCGCAATGCGCCAAGACCAAGACATGTAGAACATGACTGGACGGAAGATGGCTTGTCCTGGATTGCGTGGCCTCGTACCAGGGCCACTGATTGGTGTGGAGAATTCAAGAAGATGGATGGAGGCCGACCAGCCGTCTATTAGAGAATCCGGCGGAACTTGGGGCTACGAAGATCATTAGGAGCGTTCTTTCTTCTCGTCTTCTCGGATCCGATGTGGCGCGTGCGATCGACTCACAAATGAGCATCAATGTTATGCGTTGGCTGGAGCTTGCTCTGGGGCAGCAGCAGCCTGAACCCTCACTTCTTCGGCAAACTTCTTCAGCTCCTCACCATCGATGGATTCCTTTTCGAGCAGGATTCCGGCGAGCTTTTCCAGGGAGTGCCTTTGATTGTTCAACTTGAGGAGAACCTTCTGGTGAGCCTCGTCGATGATCCTGCTTTTCTCTTCATCCATCTCCTGAGCTGTACGCTCGCTGTATTCTCTCTCGCGCGGACTGAACCCCAGATCAAGATACCTTGAATGCGGCTGTTGGGCGTAAGTCAACAGCCCGAGGCGCTCACTCATCCCATATTCCATCACCATACTGCGGGCAATATCGCTGGCACGCTGCAGGTCGTTTTGAGCCCCGGTTGAAATGTTTCCAAAGATCACCTCCTCCGCTACTCGTCCTCCCAAAAGCACCTGCAAACGATCCAGGAGCTCATCGCGCGTCATGAGGTAACGGTCTTCGGTGGGAAGCTGCTGGGTGTAGCCCAGTGCTGCAATGCCCCTCGGAATGATGGAGACCTTACTGACGGGATCGGTACCGGGCAGAAGCATGGCCACAAGCGCATGGCCTGATTCATGATAGGCCACGATTTCTTTTTCCTTCGGACTCATAGCCCTGTTTTTCTTCTCGAGGCCTCCGACGATCCGCTCAGCCGCCTCCCGGAAGTTGGCCATGGTCACTTCATCCGCATCGCCCCGTGCTCCAATCAGGGCAGCCTCATTGATCAGATTGGCCAGATCGGCGCCCACAAAACCGGGAGTCATGGCCGCGACCTTTTTGAGATCCACATCCGGACCGAGCACGACATCTTTTGCGTGAACCTTGAGAATAGCCTCCCGCCCTCGAATGTCGGGCTTGTCTATGGCCACATGGCGGTCGAACCGGCCTGGGCGCAGCAGTGCGGGATCAAGTATGTCCGGACGGTTTGTGGCGGCCAGGATGATGACCCCAGCCCTCGGATCGAAGCCATCCATCTCAACGAGAAGCTGGTTCAACGTCTGCTCCCGCTCGTCATGCCCGCCCATGGGGTTGAGCCCCCGGGCTTTGCCCAGAGCATCCATCTCATCGAGGAAGATGATGCACGGAGCGTGCTCCTTGGCTTGTTTGAAGAGATCCCTGATACGGGCCGCTCCCACTCCCACGATCATCTCAACGAATTCGGAGCCGCTCATGCTGAAGAAGAACACTCCGGCCTCGCCTGCAACGGCCTTTGCGAGCAGAGTCTTGCCGGTCCCGGGCGCCCCCACGAGGAGAACCCCCTTGGGAATGCGTCCTCCCAGACGCTGAGATCTTGCGGGATCTTTCAGGAATTGGACGACTTCCTCGAGTTCGCTCTCGGCTTCATCAATTCCGGCCACATCCTTAAAGGTTACCTTCACTTCCTTCTCTGCGTAGATCTTCGCCCGTGCTTTACCCAGGGAGAGTACGCCCTGAGGGCCCCCACTCATGCGCCTGATCATAAAGAACCAGATGAAGCCGAAGATTGCGAGGGGCAGCAGCCAGGAGATCATCAGAACTATCCACTTGTTCTCGATATAGCCGCTGAACTTGATCCCCTTTTCCTGAAGCTCCCGGACCAGTTCCGGATCTTCCACGCGAACGCTCACGAATGGTCTTGACGACCCTTTCTCATCTTTCACGCTGCCGGATATCGTCTCCGGCCCAACGACAAGGTTTTCCACCTTCCCCTCTCGAACCCACTGCTTGAAATCTGAATAGGTGACCTTTTCCCTCTGCTGGCCTCCCATGTAGCCCTGAAACCAGGAAAACAGCAGCATGGCCGCGATAAAATACCATATGGAAAATCGCACCTTCCGCTGTGAAGGGTCGGTTCTGTTCGGAGTGCCCTCTCCTGAGCCTTTGATGCGATCCATGATCTTATCCATAAGACCGGAATCATCGCTGCCCTTTCCTGCCATTGATCACTCCTCCCCTGCTGGCCATCTCTATGCTCAAAGGGATACTGTGCAATTCTTTTCTGTCCGATGCAAGTTGCGTGTTCCGGAGCTGTTGGAGTTCACAACATGAAAGACGCTACCAGCAACGACTGACCATACTATGGGTTTATTTCAGCAAGAAGCCGTATTGCTTCCACATCCGTCGGGATTTGTTGTCTTTTCATGAAGTTGGTTCTTTCTGCCTATTGGAGACGTTGGGTGGTTCTCATGCTGGTTCACCTCGCGCTCCCATCCAGCTATATCCGGGCAAGTTCTGTGCCCGAAAGACTGTGAGCCTTTCCAGTTAAACTTTGCACACCAATTTCCAATACTTATGGCGCGGTGAGTACCATACGGGGATGCGACCTGGCATGAAAAGAGTGTTGCATGCAACAGAAGTGTTGCGTCTCATTAAACTCGAATCTTGCAGTTCAATGTCTTCGAAAGACCAAAATGTACAACTTCACTAACGACACCCCCCGATATTGAAACGTTGCACGTGATACAGAATTCATGCAACGCTTCCGTTGTATGCAACATTCCTTTTCTTGCCGGATATACGCCCGCACCCTCACCGCTCAGCCTTAAGTTTATGTTTTACCATCACAATATGGGATGGGTGGTGTCATCTGCCTCTTCGGCACAGATCTTGATCATCGAAACCATAAGAAATAGCCAGTCCGGATATTTCTCTCCAGCCAGGTCTGAGGGGTGAGCGCTGGTTGATGTTTCCGAAGAAGACGCGAGTAATGCTGAACTCATTCTGAAATAGAGGAGCTTCGCACACAAAGGGTAGCTAATGAAAGCAAATGTGCTCGTGATTGATGGTGAAGAGAGCATCAGGTTCAGCTTCAGTAGATTCCTTGCAGCCGAGGGACACAACGTGATCACTGCCAAAGGTTTCCGGGAAGCTCTGGCAAGAATTGATGAAACAGAATTTCAACTGATACTCTCAGAAATCTTTCTCGAGGATGGATGGGGGATAGATATTTTACGGATGGTACTGCAGAAGAACCTCAAAACTCGAGTGATCATCATGACGGCATATCCCAGTACAGAAACAGCTCAAGCGAGTTTTCGCATGCACGCCGTTGATTACCTCGTTAAGCCGCTAAAACAGGCACGGCTGATTAATTCCATAAACAAAGCATTACTACAATAAGGAAAAAGGAGCCGGTGAGACAAATAGGCCGGGATAATCGAAATCAGACACCCATTTGAAAGGAGCGTGAAGCTTGCATCCAGGTGATCGTAGAATAAAGTCAGTGTACTCAGCGTATTGAGTTCATGAACTTGGAGAAGGAGAGGTCATGAATATGCAGCTTACCATCATTTGTAG
>CAVOPT010000025.1:0-29268 GCA_963698165.1 uncultured delta proteobacterium | reverse complement strand
GACGCGTCTCGTCAAACAGGAAGTCATAGTTCATCCGGGCGAGTACCTCGCATAGCAGGGCAAGCCCTTTGAGTGCCGCAATCCTTGTTTCGGCGTGCCGGGTGGCCTCTGTGATGAGGCGTTGAAGTTCACCAAGCCAAACGCTTTCCGCCGACGTGGCGGCAGAGCTGATCCGATGGGCGATCGCCGGCAGGAGCTTTACCTCCAGTGCTGCCAGTTCGCGCAGTGTTGGGACCTCGTCGAGATCGGCAAAGTCTCCGAGGCTATTCTGAGAAGACAAGAGCTCTGCCCACGGAGCGAGAAACGTCAGCTCATCGAGGGCATCTCGACATTGCCCGGCGAAGGCGTGGGCCCACCACCTCAATGGGCTCTCTGGGTCGGCATCGAGAGCTTCCACGCCGGCGACCACACCCGCGGCGGAGGTTGCCAGCTGATCCAGGCACAGCCGCAAAGCCGCGAGCGTGGTGGGTTGGGAACGGGTGGCGGACTCCAGATCCTGCTGAAGTTGAGCGAGCCGGGCCGTGGCGTGACCGTCCGGAGCGGCGGCCGCAGCGTCTATGACAATCCTGAGAGTGTCGCTTAAGCCCTCAAAGAATCGAGCTCCCAGGATCTTTTGATCGGGAAGCGCCAGCAGACCCGGCCGCAATGTCAGCAGATGGCCTGCGAGGTTCCCGCTGTCCACCGACGAAATGTAGAGGGGCGGCAGCGGCTTCAGAGATTGCGTGTCGTACCAGTTGTAGAAGTGGCCTTGGTGTCGTTCCAGGGCTTCCATGGTGTGGAGTGCCTTCGCCGTGCGTTCGATGAGTTTTCCGGCCGAAAGGTAGCCGAAGTCGTACGCAGACAAATTCGCCAGCAGCGCAAGTCCCATGTTGGTCGGCGACGTGCGGTGCGCGATGACCGCAACGGGATGCTCCTGATAGTTGTCAGGCGGCAGCCAATGATCTTCCGGGCCGATGAAGGTCTCGAAGAACGCCCATGTTTTCCGGGAAAGCTTCTGCAGAAAGAGGGTCTGATCCTCTGTCAGCCTTTCTCGGCGGCGAGCGAGCGGCCGACTGATCCACCAGGCGATAGCGGGGGAGGCAAACCAGAGGCCCAGTATGGGCCCAGCCACAGCCAACGCGGCCGGCTTTGACGCCCCAAGCGTGATCACCGTGGCCGTGGCAATGAGCGGGCCGATCCACATGGTCCTGCATGAGCCGACGAGGCCCGTGCGGCTATTGCGATCCGAGTCGCCCGACGGATTCCACTGGAGCAGTCGCTTATGCGTGATCAGCATCCGCAAGGCGGTGCGCATCACCGCATCCAGACTGAAAAACGCTTCGTATGGCAGGCATACGAGCGTGAATGCAGCCTGAACGAAGTGCCGGCGGACCGAGCGCACTGCGGCAGCGAGGTGCTGCCCCAGAGTCACATCGACCGGCTTCTGAAGCACATTCAGGGCCGAGGCTATCAAAGTAGGAATCAGGATGATGCCGATCACCGCCAGGGTCCAGAACCAGGCCGATGGCAACACGGTCCAGCCCAACAGCAGCAGGAGTGTCAAGGCTGCGGCCGTCAGACTACGCCGCAGGTTGTCCAGGATCTTCCAGCGGGACAGCATCGAGAGAGGATTCTTCTGCAGGCGCGCATCGGGGCCGGGAACGCCAGGCATCACCCACTGTGCAATCTGCCAATCGCCTCGAATCCAACGATGCCGGCGGCTCACATCCACACTGTATCGAGATGGGTATTCCTCGTACAACTGCACGTCGCTCAACAGCCCGGCCCGGGCGTAACACCCTTCCAGAAGATCGTGGCTGAGGATCCGGTTGTCGGGGAAACGCCCGCCCAACGCCCGCTCAAACGCATCAACCTCATAGATGCCCTTGCCGATGAACGAGCCTTCACCGAACAGGTCCTGGTAGACATCGGAAACAGCACGCGTATAGGGATCGATGCCGGGCTCACTGGCACACATGCGCGCATACCGCGACCGGTTCGTGCCGGGCAGGCTCACTGCCACCCGCGGCTGCAGGATGCCGTACCCCGCAACGACACGCTGCCGGTCTTCGTCGTAGCGCGCACGATTGAGTGGGTGCGCCATGGCGCCCACAAACTGCCACGCCGAATCGCGTGCCAGTTGCGTATCGGTATCCAGGGTGATCACGTACTTCACGTCCGATAAGACCGCGGTTTCACCGACGACGAGCGCGAAGCGATCACTTGATCCGCTGCGCAGAAGCCCATTCAAATCCGCAAGCTTGCCGCGCTTGCGCTCGTAACCCATCCAGATCCGGTCCCGCGGATTCCATCGGCGCGGGCGATGAAACAGGAAGAAGGTATCGCCTTCCGGACTCCGGTACTTTTCGTTCAGCTCTTCGATTCTCTGCCGGGCCAACCGCAACAGCGGTTCGTCCTCCGGCAGCGTTTCTTCGATGGCGTCGCGAAAATCAGTGAGCAGACCGAAGTGGAGGTGGTCATCCCGATTTGCCAGGAAGCGGACTTCCAGTGCCTCGATCAGGTCCTCGATGTTTTGAGTGCTCGTGAGCATCGTCGGGACCACAACCAGAGTTCGCAATTCCTGCGGGATCCCTTTGGAGAAGTCCATGCGCGGCAGCGGGCGCGGCGTCGCCAGCAACGTCGCCAGCCAGTTCACCAGGGCTACCGCCAGATGACTGGCGCACAGAAGCGAGAGCAGTCCGACCAGCCCGAGTGCCCAACCCTGCAACCCGCCGGCATGCGCCTTCGCCGCGAAGCACCCGGCGAAAATCGCCGTCATCAGCAGGATGGTGCCGCCATAGAGCAGCAAAGGAAACCGGCGGCCGAATTTGCGTAAAGCCTCAGCAGGCGATAAGCGCACCTCCGCCATTCGTTCGAGCTGCGCCAATCCCTCGTCGATCAGGTAGAACCCGACGTGCGCCGCGCGATCGTCGCCGCCTTTCCGAGCCGCGCCCTCATGCGCCAGCTGGATCGCTTTGCGCGCCACCTCGCTCTCGGAGTGCGGACTGCTCTTCGCAGTCTTCTCCACGACGTGGCGGTAGCGATCACGGGTGGCAAAATCCATCTTGCCGTAGACGTCGCCAGGATCCTCACCCAGGGTCTGCTCGACAATGCTCATCGTCTCGACGAACTCGCGCCAGTCCATCGCGCCCAGGAAACGGAGGCTGCCGATGCTGTTGCTCATCGAGACCTGGTCAGCAGCCTGTTGTTGGTTCTCCGAGCGCACCAACTGTTCGATGGTCAGGCCGGACTCGGACAGTCGCTGTTCAATCCAGGTGAGCGGCAGTGCCAGAGCGGGACCCTGGCCCTGCAAGCGGCGCGTGAGCTCCGCAACAAACGAGCTCACCATCGGGGGGTTCGACCGTGCCATGTCGGCGATCGCCAGAATCAGGCTCTTTGGGTCCTTCGCGGCGATCTCCGTCATCTGGTCGGCCCAATAGTCGGCGCGGTTTCGATCGATCCTGTCGGCGGCGATCCGGGCGGCAACCCGCCGAAGATTCTCGATCAGGGCCAGGCGCAGCATGATGGGAATGGCCCAGAGTTCGCCCAATTTCAGGGCGGTCACCGACTGGTAGGCGGCTACGAAACTGCTGAGGTTTTCCGGATCCACCCGGCCATCGCCGTGCGAGATCGTCTCCAGAGCGATGTCATACACCCGCGGAAGCCCGGCCGATGGGCCGTTCAGCAAGCGCGGCAGCTCTCGGCTGTAGCCCTTCGGCAAGTGTCGCCTGGCTGTGCGGATCTGTTCTTCGATCACATAGAAGTTGTCGAGCAGCCATTCCCCGGCCGGTGTAATCCGGCGGTCCGCCTTGACGGCCTCCGTCACCAGGTTGTGGACTTCAAGCAGGAGACTCTCATTCTCAGCAAGCCGCGCCAGAAGGCGGTCGCGAGGGCGTCCAGGCTTCAACTGGTGCACACCCGCAAGGATCTTACCGTGCTGTTCCATCTGATCGGCACTGAACAATTCCGATCGAAGGGGCAGTTCATCGCCGGCATACTTCTGTGCCAAACCATTTCTGCGGAGATATGCTACGAAATCAAACAAGGTTCCGCGAACGGTCTTGCTGCTCACCTTCATTCTTGATGTCTCCTTCTGCGGGACGGGAAGCGTCTCCCTGCAACTGAATCATACGATCCCTTGCGGGATGCTCGTTTGCATGGTTTTCGCGCAATCAGCCATCGAATTGTTGCTGCACAAGGATCAGGGGTGTAAAGTAACTTATTATATATATTGCCTATTACCTTACTGTCCATGACAGCATCACTATTCAGGAGGAAAACATGAAGTGTAAAGACTGCTTGTACTGGCAGATAAGCGATCACACACGGGATGAGGGGGCATGTCGTCGCAATGCGCCAAGACCAAGACATGTAGAACATGACTGGACGGAAGATGGCTTGTCCTGGATTGCGTGGCCTCGTACCAGGGCCACTGATTGGTGTGGAGAATTCAAGAAAATGGATGGAGGCCGACCAGCCGTCTATTAGAGAATCCGGCGGAACTTGGGGCTACGAAGATCATTAGGAGCGTTCTTTCTTCTCGTCTTCTCGGATCCGATGTGGCGCGTGCGATCGACTCACAAATGAGCATCAATGTTATGCGTTGGCTGGAGCTTGCTCTGGGGCAGCAGCAGCCTGAACCCTCACTTCTTCGGCAAACTTCTTCAGCTCCTCACCATCGATGGATTCCTTTTCGAGCAGGATTCCGGCGAGCTTTTCCAGGGAGTGCCTTTGATTGTTCAACTTGAGGAGAACCTTCTGGTGAGCCTCGTCGATGATCCTGCTTTTCTCTTCATCCATCTCCTGAGCTGTACGCTCGCTGTATTCTCTCTCGCGCGGACTGAACCCCAGATCAAGATACCTTGAATGCGGCTGTTGGGCGTAAGTCAACAGCCCGAGGCGCTCACTCATCCCATATTCCATCACCATACTGCGGGCAATATCGCTGGCACGCTGCAGGTCGTTTTGAGCCCCGGTTGAAATGTTTCCAAAGATCACCTCCTCCGCTACTCGTCCTCCCAAAAGCACCTGCAAACGATCCAGGAGCTCATCGCGCGTCATGAGGTAACGGTCTTCGGTGGGAAGCTGCTGGGTGTAGCCCAGTGCTGCAATGCCCCTCGGAATGATGGAGACCTTACTGACGGGATCGGTACCGGGCAGAAGCATGGCCACAAGCGCATGGCCTGATTCATGATAGGCCACGATTTCTTTTTCCTTCGGACTCATAGCCCTGTTTTTCTTCTCGAGGCCTCCGACGATCCGCTCAGCCGCCTCCCGGAAGTTGGCCATGGTCACTTCATCCGCATCGCCCCGTGCTCCAATCAGGGCAGCCTCATTGATCAGATTGGCCAGATCGGCGCCCACAAAACCGGGAGTCATGGCCGCGACCTTTTTGAGATCCACATCCGGACCGAGCACGACATCTTTTGCGTGAACCTTGAGAATAGCCTCCCGCCCTCGAATGTCGGGCTTGTCTATGGCCACATGGCGGTCGAACCGGCCTGGGCGCAGCAGTGCGGGATCAAGTATGTCCGGACGGTTTGTGGCGGCCAGGATGATGACCCCAGCCCTCGGATCGAAGCCATCCATCTCAACGAGAAGCTGGTTCAACGTCTGCTCCCGCTCGTCATGCCCGCCCATGGGGTTGAGCCCCCGGGCTTTGCCCAGAGCATCCATCTCATCGAGGAAGATGATGCACGGAGCGTGCTCCTTGGCTTGTTTGAAGAGATCCCTGATACGGGCCGCTCCCACTCCCACGATCATCTCAACGAATTCGGAGCCGCTCATGCTGAAGAAGAACACTCCGGCCTCGCCTGCAACGGCCTTTGCGAGCAGAGTCTTGCCGGTCCCGGGCGCCCCCACGAGGAGAACCCCCTTGGGAATGCGTCCTCCCAGACGCTGAGATCTTGCGGGATCTTTCAGGAATTGGACGACTTCCTCGAGTTCGCTCTCGGCTTCATCAATTCCGGCCACATCCTTAAAGGTTACCTTCACTTCCTTCTCTGCGTAGATCTTCGCCCGTGCTTTACCCAGGGAGAGTACGCCCTGAGGGCCCCCACTCATGCGCCTGATCATAAAGAACCAGATGAAGCCGAAGATTGCGAGGGGCAGCAGCCAGGAGATCATCAGAACTATCCACTTGTTCTCGATATAGCCGCTGAACTTGATCCCCTTTTCCTGAAGCTCCCGGACCAGTTCCGGATCTTCCACGCGAACGCTCACGAATGGTCTTGACGACCCTTTCTCATCTTTCACGCTGCCGGATATCGTCTCCGGCCCAACGACAAGGTTTTCCACCTTCCCCTCTCGAACCCACTGCTTGAAATCTGAATAGGTGACCTTTTCCCTCTGCTGGCCTCCCATGTAGCCCTGAAACCAGGAAAACAGCAGCATGGCCGCGATAAAATACCATATGGAAAATCGCACCTTCCGCTGTGAAGGGTCGGTTCTGTTCGGAGTGCCCTCTCCTGAGCCTTTGATGCGATCCATGATCTTATCCATAAGACCGGAATCATCGCTGCCCTTTCCTGCCATTGATCACTCCTCCCCTGCTGGCCATCTCTATGCTCAAAGGGATACTGTGCAATTCTTTTCTGTCCGATGCAAGTTGCGTGTTCCGGAGCTGTTGGAGTTCACAACATGAAAGACGCTACCAGCAACGACTGACCATACTATGGGTTTATTTCAGCAAGAAGCCGTATTGCTTCCACATCCGTCGGGATTTGTTGTCTTTTCATGAAGTTGGTTCTTTCTGCCTATTGGAGACGTTGGGTGGTTCTCATGCTGGTTCACCTCGCGCTCCCATCCAGCTATATCCGGGCAAGTTCTGTGCCCGAAAGACTGTGAGCCTTTCCAGTTAAACTTTGCACACCAATTTCCAATACTTATGGCGCGGTGAGTACCATACGGGGATGCGACCTGGCATGAAAAGAGTGTTGCATGCAACAGAAGTGTTGCGTCTCATTAAACTCGAATCTTGCAGTTCAATGTCTTCGAAAGACCAAAATGTACAACTTCACTAACGACACCCCCCGATATTGAAACGTTGCACGTGATACAGAATTCATGCAACGCTTCCGTTGTATGCAACATTCCTTTTCTTGCCGGATATACGCCCGCACCCTCACCGCTCAGCCTTAAGTTTATGTTTTACCATCACAATATGGGATGGGTGGTGTCATCTGCCTCTTCGGCACAGATCTTGATCATCGAAACCATTAAGAAATAGCCAGTCCGGATATTTCTCTCCAGCCAGGTCTGAGGGGTGAGCGCTGGTTGATGTTTCCGAAGAAGACGCGAGTAATGCTGAACTCATTCTGAAATAGAGGAGCTTCGCACACAAAGGGTAGCTAATGAAAGCAAATGTGCTCGTGATTGATGGTGAAGAGAGCATCAGGTTCAGCTTCAGTAGATTCCTTGCAGCCGAGGGACACAACGTGATCACTGCCAAAGGTTTCCGGGAAGCTCTGGCAAGAATTGATGAAACAGAATTTCAACTGATACTCTCAGAAATCTTTCTCGAGGATGGATGGGGGATAGATATTTTACGGATGGTACTGCAGAAGAACCTCAAAACTCGAGTGATCATCATGACGGCATATCCCAGTACAGAAACAGCTCAAGCGAGTTTTCGCATGCACGCCGTTGATTACCTCGTTAAGCCGCTAAAACAGGCACGGCTGATTAATTCCATAAACAAAGCATTACTACAATAAGGAAAAAGGAGCCGGTGAGACAAATAGGCCGGGATAATCGAAATCAGACACCCATTTGAAAGGAGCGTGAAGCTTGCATCCAGGTGATCGTAGAATAAAGTCAGTGTACTCAGCGTATTGAGTTCATGAACTTGGAGAAGGAGAGGTCATGAATATGCAGCTTACCATCATTTGTAGTTTGTCTAAACTTATAAGGAGGCAGATCATGAAAAGAATTACCCGTCAGTTCACTTATCCAACTGCACTCGCTGTTGCGGCGGTGCTCCTCGCCTTCATGGTTCTCGCAAGTCCAAGTCCTTCTCGCGCGGCCCCGCCCGAGCCAGACCTGGCGACCGCTGGTACGGTCTCAAAGGCCGACCCTGTTGAGGCACGCGTCAAAGAGCTTCGTGCCAAGCTCAAGATCACCCCGGCACAGGAAGAGCTATGGAATAAAGTCACCAAGGTGATGCGGGACAATGCGAAAACGATGGATGCGCTCATCAAGGAAAGGTCGGAAAAAGCAAGTACCATGACCGCTGTGGAGGATCTCAAATCCTATGGCAAAATTGCCGAGGCGCATGCAGATGGCATCAAGGAATTCATCCCGGTCTTCGAGCCTCTCTATGCCAGCATGTCGGACGCTCAGAAGAAGGATGCTGATAAGTTATTTCAACAACCTGGCCGCACGAAGTCAAAGGCAAAGGGCAAATGATGGCGACTGCCACAACGTCAAGACAGCAAACCCTATTTTGCGATAGGGAATCACTCCAAGAATGGAAGGTCACCATGAGAATCTCGAACACGCGAGCCTGGAAGTTCAGTTCTACACTCGGCAAGATTGTGATGGCGCTCGTCTTCGCCTCAATGATCGGCGGTATATCCATCGCGCCGGCGTTCGGCAGAGATGACTATAGACGCGAAGGGTATTACGAGCACGACAGGTACGAGCACCGCCGGTACAAGCACGGCCGTCGTGCGTATTATCAGCCTACCCGCCGTTACTACCGGGAACGTGTCTATACGCCTCCAGTGGTCGTCTATGACCCTTACCCGTATCAGTCGCCGGGCATCAGGCTGTTTTTCCCCACCCGCTGACGATAGGGAATCCTCAGCGTCGACTGCTCAGCGCTCAGGGCCTCGGTGGTGGCGGCGGGTCCCAGGATAGGCACGAGTAAGATCACGAATCTACAACACATCATGATCTGATGGAGGAGGATTTAAGGATGTTTCCATAAGCATGAGTATTTGTCCTGCAATGGAAACAGATTAAGACAAACCTTAGAAAGGAGAAATGCAAATGTTGGGAACAATTCTGCTCATTCTATTAGTTCTTCTGCTCGTGGGCGCTCTCCCTACCTGGCCACACAGCAGTGGGTGGGGATACTTGCCAAGCGGTGGCCTGGGAGTGGTCCTTCTGATCGTTGTCGTGCTCCTGTTAATGGGCCGTATTTGACAGGAGTCAGGGCATCGCAAAGGAGCATGGGTTCGGAAACCGTAACCATTTTAATTCTTTAAAGAAAAGGAGCAAGTCATGAACTGGGATCAAATCGCAGGGAACTGGAAGCAGGTCAAGGGCGTGGTCAGGGAGAAGTGGGGCAAACTCACCGAAGATGACGTGGACGTCATTGCCGGAAAACGCGACATACTCCTCGGCAAGATACAAGAGAGGCACGGCATCGCACGTGAAGAGGCGGAAAAGGAGCTCAAGGATTGGGAAGCTTCTTTGAAGTAGTTGAGGCGTGTTCATCATTCCTGCCGCTTCCGGACCCTGCCTGGCAACGGCAGGAAGATGGTCGCGAACTGCCGAAAACGAGTGCCCATAACCGTGGGGATTGTCCTTTTTCAGACGTGATGCCGGCAGCCTTTCAGACATTCAGATAGTGAATCATTGTTGGTGTATGGAAATAGCAGTTCTACAAAAGGAGAGACAAATAAAGATGTTTGGAAGGAGAGACCAATGAGAATGTTTAGAACGAAGATGTTTGGAAGGTGCTTATGGTATTCATGTCTCGTATTGTTTACGGCGGTGCTGGTTGCCTCCTCGGTTTGTCGGGCCTCAGCGGAAAAGGGATTCCTGGTCGGGCGCATATCGCACGTGGAGGGACAGTTGCTGCGATTTGTCCCCGCTGAAAAAGACTGGGTCGCTACCGTCAGGGACGCGCCGTTCGGGATGGATGATGCTCTGTATTCGGATCAAAACGGAAAAGCAGAATTCATCATGCCCAATAACACTTGGGTTAGAATCGGCGGCAGTACCCAGGTCCAGCTCATCGCCCTGAAAACCGATGTGACAGAGGTCGATGTGGCTTCCGGTGTAGCTCGGTTCCAGAACAAGAGCTCGAATGCTTTGATCAAAGCAACCACTCCTTTCGGCTATATGGTCGCTCAACCGGGGTCCACTTTCGACCTGTACGTCGGAGACCAATCGGCGGAAGTGATCGCCTTGAGCGGAAAGGTGGACTTCATTCACGCGGGTGATAATGCGAGGTACGAGGTGGTTCACGGTTCTTCCTCGGTAATTGCCGATGCCAGCCAAGTGGGGACCGGCGAGGCCAGTGTGGATGCAAACTGGGATGACTGGAACGTGGAGCGTGACAGTCTGTGGTCCAAGAGGGTGAGTGTGAAGGGAGAGTCCGTCAAGTACCTTCCCGCTGGACTGCATGATGCTGCATACGAACTGGAAGAGAACGGCAGATGGGAAACGGTGAACTACGAGGGGAAAAAGCGCCGTTTCTGGCGACCCACTCGAGTCGATTCCGGTTGGGCCCCGTTCACGGTAGGCCGGTGGACTGAGTATTACGGCGACAACACATGGATTCCCGACGAGCCCTTCGGATATGCAACTCATCATTACGGCAACTGGGTGTATGTGAACGATGCCTGGTACTGGGGACCGCCGCAAACAGTAGGGGTCGGGCTCGGCTGGTATCCGGGACGCGTGGCCTGGATCGGATCCGGCGCAGATGTAGGCTGGGTCCCCCTTGCTCCAAGGGAACGCTACTACTCCCATTACCCATGGGGACCAGCTGCCACCGTGATCGGCACGGCGGCTGTCGTAGGTCTCACTATCGGCAGCCTTGCGTACCTTAACCACGCCGTGGTGGTTCCTCAGCATGACTTCTATGGGGTGAACAACTACAGCAGAGTCAGGGTCGCCAACATCAACAGGACCACGATCATCAGCAATTATCGGGCTGCTCCGGTCGTTAACGACACGATTTTCAAGAGCTACAACACCGATCGCAACCGTTACAACTTCACGGACGTCAAGGTGGCGGACAAGCCACACAACACGGTTTTGAACAGGATTGAGCATAATCAGGGGATAGCGAAACAGGAAGGGGCCAGAGTCAATGCCAACAGCCTCAGGCGAAACATAACCCAGACCAGGCCGTCTCCCCTGCCCACTCAGACCACAGTTGTGCCCCCGAAAGTCACCCACAAGATAGTCCCCCCAGGCCAGGTGAACAAACCCGCTTCGGAGGTCAAGTTCCAACCCATGGATCTCAAAGAGAAACCGAAGCGGGTGCAGCCGCCAAGGCAGGGTGCCGAAGGACAGCCGGCGGTCGAACCGGGGAAAGGAGTGCGGGGCAAACTTGGTGAAAAAGCTCGACCGAGGGAGACAAAGGAAGCCGTGGAATCGGGTGGGCCACCCAAGTCCCCCAGAGATCAAGTGATGAAGCCGGACGAAGCGGGCCCGAAAGCTCCAGGCGCCGGTCATGAGCCTCTCAAAAGACAAAAGCAGGTAACGACTCCTGAACCGACGACCGAGCCTCAGCCACAAAAGCAGCGTCAGCAGATGCAGCAACCTCAACCGCGGAAGAAGGCTCAACCACAGCCTCAACAACGAGAGCAGCGCCCTGCTGTTCAGCAAGAGCCTCAGCCACAAGAGCAGCGCCAGCAGATGCAGCAACCTCAACCGCGGCAGAAGGTTCAAGGACAGCCGCAACAACGAGAGCAGCGCCCTGCCGTTCAGCGCGAGCCTCAGCCACAACAGCAGCGCCAGCAGATGCAGCAACCTCAACCGCGGCAGAAGGCTCAACCGCAGCCTCAACAACGAGAGCAGCGCCCTGCCGTTCAGCGCGAGCCTCAGCCACAACAGCAGCGCCAGCAGATGCAGCAACCTCAACCGCGGCAGAAGGTTCAACCACAGCCTCAACAACGAGAGCAGCGCCAGCAGCAACAACCGCAACAGCAAGGCGACGATAATGAGAAACAAAAGCGGAAAGGGCACGAACAACAAGAGTAAAGAAAAGAGATTAGGAAAGGAGTGAAATTTATGTCCGAGATCTTACTAGCAGTAGTTTGTTTGATTGTTGGTTTTGGAGGCGGGTATTTTTTTGCAAAAACAAAATTAGCAAAGGAATTTGAAACAAAAGCGGGAAAGATTGGAGATGTCATAAAACAGTAGATTCCAAGAAATTTGAGCGATTCTCGCTGCAGCATCGCTACAGGGGGGGGAGCGGGGGCATTGGCTTGCCCCGCTCCTCCCTTCCGAATCGGACTGGTGCATCTCCCGCATCCGGCTCTCCGGTCGGTGATTTTTCCTCACTCCCCTGACCCCCTATTATGACGCTGACTGCCGTTACAGCTCTATCCTCTCGGGGTCTCCCAACATGCGGGCCACCATGATGCTCAAGTACTCTCGCAGATTTCTGGTCAGCAGAAAATTCTGACGGACCAGTTCTTTTGCTCTGCCCCCCATTTCAAGGGCGATATCGGGGTGGCGCAAGATGTATCGAGCGCGCAAAGCGGCCCCCTCAGGGGTCTTGACCAGGAAGCCCGTTTGGTGGTTCACCACCTGAAGACGAATTCCCCCCGCATCGCCCCCTATGACAGGTTTTCCTTTCCACAGGGCCTCGGTCACGGTCAGACCGAATCCTTCCTTAAGAGACTTTTGAACCACTACGTCCGCGCCTCGCTGCAAGGCATTGATGGTGACATGGGCATCCGGAGGCAACAGAAGCACGTGGATGTCTTTGTCCGTGCCGGCCTCATTACGAACATCCGCAAGAACCGCTTCGCCTTCGGGGTCGTCGGTGGCTCCACCGCCTGCGAGGACCAACTGAAGTGAAGGAACGAACGACTTGGCCAATCGATAGGCTTTGACCACGCCCAGAGGATCCTTGAAACGATCAAATCGGGAGACCTGGAGCATTATTGGTCTGTCGGGGTCCAGACCGAATCGAAGCTTGGTGGCATGGACTTCCTCCTGGGTCAAATCCATGTTTTTTTCGCTGAGAGGGTCGATACCAGGCGGCATCAGATACTGCAAAGCCGCCTTTCATTCCTCCACGGGCAGATGCAACAAGGCCCGGAGATACTGAGCCGCCCAGTAGTAAATATTGTGCTGCTGCACCCAGGCGCGCATTTTTCCCATCCGGGTGGAACGGTCTTCATCGGAAGCTTCCAGGGCCTCAAAGAGGGCGTCCGCGATATTTTCCGGATTGAAAGGGTTGACAGTATAAGCCGCGGTCAACTCTCGGGAGGCCCCGGTAAAGGGGCTCAGAATCAAGGCGCCCTGGCCGTCCACCCGGCTGGCCACATATTCCTTGGCCACTAGATTCATCCCATCATGCAGCGAACTGACCACCATCACGTCAGCCAGGCGATAATAGGGCACGATTTCTTCATGAGACAGATGCCCTTTCAGGACAAGTAAAGGTTTCCAGCGGCCAAAGCCGTATTCGCTGTTGATTTCTTCTTCCAAGAAATCCACCTTGGCGGTGAGACTCTTGTAACTCTTAATATGCTGGCGAGATAAGGGTCCCAACTGAATAAAGGTGAACCGTCCCTGATACTGGGGATATTTCTGAAAAAAGACTTTCAAGGCCTCCAGTCTTTCGGGGATACCCTTGGTGTAATCAAATCGGTCCAGTCCCAGCCCTACCTTCACGCCATGTAAGTTGAGGCGGTGTCTCAACGCGGTGATCTGGGTTAACGTTTGGGGCGCAGCGGCAATGGATTCAAACCTCTCACAATCAATGCTGATGGGAAAGGGCCGCACCCGGGTTTCCTTGTGATGACGGAAGATGGCAAAATTTTCCATATCAACCAGGGATTCCAGGGTCCGATCTACGGTATCGAAAAAGTTGTTGCAGTGGTATTGCAGGTGAAAGCCCAGCAAATCATTGCCCAAAAGGCCGTCCAAGATTTCCATGGCCCAGGGGCAGATACGGAAGACCTCGAAATTGGGCCAGGGGATATGCCAGAATTGGCAGACCACCAAGTGCGGTTGCGCCTCTTTCAGCATCCGGGGCAGTAAGGCGAAATGATAGTCCTGGATGAAGACGATGGTGCGTTGGTCATTCACCTCGGATAAGATGGTGTCGGCAAACTTGCGATTCACCGCCTGGTAGGTTTCCCATTGGCCGGTGTCAAAGCGGGGCCGGGTATAGGCGATATGGCACAAGGGCCAGAGGGCCTCATTGGAGAACCCGTAGTAATAATCCCTCTCTTCCTGCTTGGTCAGCCAGACCCGGCGCAACTTGTATTTGGGGTCTTCGGGCGGCACCATCACGGATTCTTGCTCGGCGACGGCCTCTTGATCCGCTTCGCCGCTGCCGGCGGCAATCCAGGTGCCGCCGCAGGTCTGCATCAGCGAGTCCAAGGCGATGGCCATACCGCTGGCAGGCATGATGACTTCCACCTCTCCCCCTCGATAGATGTGCATGTAGGGTTCCCGGTTTGACACCAGAATTATCTGGTAATCGCTTAGCTCTTCCTCTACCAGAGACTTTAATCGTTGCTTATTCCAAACCATGGACTCCCCATTACTTAAGGTTAAAGTTCGATGTGACGGCTGTCGGGGTTTTCCTGCAGGATCATCAGGGTGAGATAATCCCGGATATGGCGGGTGATAAGAAAGTGCGTCCGGACGAACTCCCGGGCTGTCTGCCCCATACGGCGGGCCATCTCCGGGCGGTGCAACAGGTAGCGGATGCGGAAGGCGCAGCCTTCGGGGGAACTTACCAGAAACCCGGTGTGGTAATCCCGCAGTTGCAGGACAATACCCCCCACTGCACCACCGATGACCGGTTTCCCCTTCCACATGGCCTCGGTGACCGTGAGGCCGAAGCCCTCCCGGATTGATTTTTGTACGATGACGTCCGCGGCCCGTTGCAGGGCGTTGATGTCATGGTGCGCATCCGGGGGCAGCAACAGAACCTGGATGTCCGGTTCACCCTGGGCGGCCTCCTGCACTTGGGCCAAAATCTCGGGGCCTTCAGGATCGTCCGTGGCTTCGCCTCCGGCCAGCAACAGTTTGCAGGGCGTATGGCGCCGCACCAGGCGGAAGGCCTGGATCACCCCTACCGGATCCTTGAAGGAGTCAAACCGTGATACTTGCAGGATCAGGGGCTTGTCTTTCTCTATCCCCAGACGGTGCAGCACCGCCTTGATTTCTTCTTCCGTCAAATCCCGGTTTTTCTCACTCAAAGGATCAATAGAAGGGCGGATGAGATACTGGGGGTGAGGCAGGTTCTGGGCGAACTGGGACATGGAAAAGACCGAGGCGTCGTATTGTTTCACGATCTCCCGCAAGAACCGCCACACCGCCAGTTGGGGGCGGGAGGCGTCTATGTGACAGCGCCAGACCCAACGCCGGGCTTGAGGACGCAGCACTTCAATCAAGCTGGCCGGCTGCGGGTCATGCACCAGCACCACATCCGCCTCCCAGGAAAACCGCCGGGCATTCTCCAGGTTGACCTGGCGGTAATGCTCCAGCATGGCGGGAGTCAGGTGGACTTTGAAGCCTTGCAGGCCGTTGTGGAAAGCCTTGGTGACCTCAAAGAAGGCGGGATCACCCATAATGACTTCCCATGTGGTCTGAAGACCCAACTGGTTTAACAGCAGCACGGCCCAGGACAGAATCTCCGCCACCCCCCCGCCGACAGCGGTGGAGTTGATGTGGACAAACCGCTTGCCCTGCAGGTGCTCGGCCAGACGATAGAGCTGGCCCACCACTTCCTCTCCCACGATAGTCGCGTAATCATCCAGAGTCTTCACAGAGTTCCCCCAGGTGCTGGTGGATTAACCCCGAGAGGGTCTCCCGCACCTCTTTCAGGCTGTAAAAGTAGACGTCGATGTCCCGGATGGCTTTGACCAACTCGGGCAACCCGAAGTTGGTTTCAATCCAGAAAGAAAAATCGTCGCCTTTCAGTTCCCCCAGGCGCCAACGGGCTTCGAAGAAGTGGTAATAGATGGAATCCAGGCCCACTTGGGCGAGGGCCCCACAGAATTCCTTCAAGGTGTGGGCTGAAATCAGGGAATGCATCACCACCACCGAGGCCTGGCAGAAGTGAAACTCAAAGCCAGGCCGGGCCCAAGGGACGGAAGGCAGGTCCCAGAGGTACTCCTCCAGGACGTCCACCACCGCCTGGCGCACCAGCCCCAGGTTTTGATATTCGAAGGGATCGAAGGAGCTGAGCTTCTCCGCCAGCTTGTTATCCTGTAAGGCGTTGGCAGCCCACAGGGCGAATTCGTTGGGATATTCCACCCCTGGTTGGCCCAGGGCCAGACGGGATTGAATCAGATGATAGAAAAGCATTGATTCGTCTATTTCACGTAAGCCATCTAGCAATTCCCTCAGGTTCACCGCCTTTTTGCCCAGGGGCATGGCCATCAGGAAACACTCTTGGAAGAAGAAGGGATCTTCGGCCACCTGCTCCAATATCTTCGCCATTAAGAGTCCTCCAGTGGTGAGACGAGAAGGGCTAGAAAATGCCTTACTGCCTTGGTATCCGGAAGATAATGGGATGCCGCGGTTTCGGTGCCGGACCGACCCACTTTGATGGTCAGCCCATGGCCTTGTAAAAACAGGAAGGCGCTTTCATCGGTAATATCATCTCCTAAATATACCGGGAAAAAACTCAAGAAATCCAGGTAATAACAATATTTTCTGTATTGCTGCTCCCTTACTTACACTTAAAGGCAGGATTTCCAGCACCTTTTTCCCGGACAGAACCTGGAAACCTCCCTCCTGCCGCAGCTGCTCCTGCCAGCTTCCTAATATTCCAATGAATTCATACGCATGTTCTGCCGGCACCTGCCTATAGTGGAGAGCAAACCCCTGAGGCTTGTCCTCAATCCACCATCCCCGGAATGGCTGCAGGACCGCTGCCAACCGGCTGCGCCACCGAGAAAGCTCCTTATGGTTTACGGTGGCAGACAGGCAACGGATAAGGGCGTCCGGAAACGAAGGCCTCCCCGCCATGGGACCCCAGAAAGTTTAGACCCGGGACGGGCAGCAGTTCCTGCAAGTCTCTCAAGGGACGCCCCGAAACCACCATCAGCTTCAGGTCCCTCTGAGCCGCAAGCCGCCTCAGCAACTCAAGCAGCTCCGGAGTGGGTCGGGCCAGCTCCGGCCGGGGCGCCATCTCCACCAGGGTGCCGTCATAATCCAGAAAAAGGAGCAGAGGCCGCCTCTGTCGATGCGCCTGCTGCGCCAACCTGAGGGATGTCTGACAGTCGATCATAGCCGATAGATACTTGCGCAGCGTAAGGTTATGTGAAAATTAGGCATAGGCCAGAATCTTCCTCCGCCTCAACCACTTGCCGATCTCCACGGCGAGGATGGCGGTGACCGGGGAACACCGTCGGGGCGGTGCCACTCAAGTGGTTTGCACATAGCTCCTCCTTTCCTTCGCCCATGAGCAGCGCCACTGGGAAATTGAGTAATACGTCTCCGACAGGCAGTGCCCTGCCCGCAGAAAGCACCTCGGTGGTAATGACATTCCGCCACTGTGCCGGCGCCCCGTCAGGCATGGTCACCTCAGTGTCCTGCCATACCTTTCTTCCAAGAGGTAAATCTCCCGCTTGAACCAGGCGGCTGAGAAACCTCGGAGCAATGACAAGTGCCCATTGTTGCTCATGCCTCCGCGCAAAAGCGATGACGTGGCTCCCGAACCTTCCACCCGACCCGAGGGGAAGATATGATCCCTCCTGGAAGATCTCCCGGTGTGTTCTTCTCGCTTTGAGCGCCCGATAAATGAGAAAGAGCTTGATCGTTCCATCCTCTCTCGTGGAAAGAAGATCCCGGATCAGTCGGCTCGATATTTGAATCCTCCTCTTCTCGGATACCGGCAAGCATCGCACGCCTTTTTTCAAAATCCACGGGCCTGCGATTGTCGGGATCCACCAGGCTCAGGTCCCACAGTTCCGTCCCCTGATAGAAATCGGGCACACCGGGCGAGGCTATCTTGATAAGCGTCTGCGAGAGGGAGTTGAGCATTCCGTAGTGAGAAACTCGCCTGCAAAACGGGATGAAGTCTTTCAGAAACGCGTTGGCTTGTGAGCGGGCCAGGATTCTTTCGGCAAACGACACGTAAGCGTCTTCATACTCGGTGTCGGGCTTCAACCACGCGGTGTGGACCTTGGCTTCCCGTACAGCTTTGACAATATACGCCTTAATTCGTTGAACGAAGTCGGGATAATCGGCATCTGAAAAGGGAAATGCTCCGATGAGTGTCTGGTACAAAAAATACTCGTCGTTCCTATCCGGGACGGCCAAGCCTTGGACGCGCTTCTTGTTGCCCCTGTTTATCCTGAACCAGGTTCGGAGTTTTTTCAGCCACTCGTCCGGCATCTCGGAGAGCACATTGATTCTGGCGCGCGCGTCTTCGCCCCTTTTGGTATCGTGAGTCGAGGTCGCATTTAAGGAATCCGGCCACAAGTCTCTTTTCTTCGTGTTGAAGTTGTGGAATTCTTCGAGTGAGCATCCAAAGTGATCCGGCCGTCCACCCACCTCATTGAGTGACACGAGCCTGTTGTACACATAATGTGTGGTGTCTTCGACCCCCTTTGCCATGACCGGCCCGGTGAGCTGCTGGAACCTCATGGCAAAGTGGAGCCAGTCCTGCTTCTCTTCCTCGGAAACATAATCGGGAAAGTCCAGGAGAAGGAATCTGCGGACGAACGTAAATCCATGTAACAGGGCGGGGAAATTGGCTCTTGCCCGGTCCACCGCTTCCAAAATGGTTTTCCTGTCGTTCTCCGAGACCGCAACCTGGCTGATGTAGGTCCTGTATACGGGAAAGACTGCCAGGACCTCGGTCAAAGCTCTTTGCAGCGCAGTGAGAGTTATGTCGCTTCCATGGCGGTCCCGGCTGGAGATCTTCTTCAAAAGCAGGGCAAGGTTGTGGACATCGCTCGCCATATCTTCCTGGATCATCAGTTTTTTGTTGTCGCGCACGACATCTTCATAAGAATTCTTTGAGCCCGTTACGCTGGAATAAATTCTGCTGAAGGCGCGCTCATTTTCCTTTTGGCAAAACAATTCATTGACATGATTTGTAAAATCATAGCCGGTCGTTCCCTGTACCGGCCAGAAAGGTGGCAGGTCTTCGTTGAGATTGAGTATTTTTTCAACGACGATATAGGCCGTCGGCGCCTTGCCTCTCACTATTTGAAGATAACTGGTCGGATCGTACAGCCCGTCAACATGATCAATTCTTAAACCGGTTACGATTCGTCTTTCAATCAGATCGAAAATCAGGCCGTGCGTGTGGTTTAGAACGTGCTCGTCTTCCACTCTGAGTGAAATCAGCCCATTCACACAAAAAAAGCGGCGATAGTTTATTTCTTCCGCAGCCACTTTCCAAAATGAAAGCCTGAAGAGTTGTTGGGAAAGAAGGTCATCAAGGAAGTTGAAACTCTCGGGCTTCCCCTTCTCACCATTGAATGTCCGTAAGGTTTCATCAACAAATGCCTTTATGACGGCATTGCTGTTATAGAGTTCCCACAGTGTACGTTGGATGAATTTTATCTGGTTGGAGCGCTCCTCCGGCTCATCGCTCGAAGCGAGGGACTTCAAGACGTAGAGGATGCCTAGAAGTTTGATAAAGTCGGGATTGTCGTCGGCAAGTTTCCTTTTTAAATGGGCCAAGTTCTTAAAAAAATTGAGATAAGATTCGATTCGTAACGGGTAGGCGATGTTATAGTAAGCAACCTTGAAGCCGTCAGGACCGTATTGGAGTGCGATCTCGCCATCTTCGAGGCACTCCCCGTAGAACCTGCCAAGAAATGGCGCCAGAATTCTCTTGTTGAGGCTGGCGGCCGGATGGTCCCAATCCACGTCGAAAAACTGAAAAGACTTGGAGCGGTAACCATTCTCAAAATATCCATCAGAAGGCGATTTTCCGAATCCATTGCCATATGATTCGGGACAATGTCCTGAATCCATCCCATGTTGTGCTCTTCTCAGCTCATCAGCCAGCGCTTCGAAGTCGGAGAGTTCTCCCAGCTCAGGATTCAAGCGACCAGGGTCAACCACATCATAGCCGTGGAGGCTGCCCTTCACGGCTTTGAATATGGGAGAAGCGTACAGGTCCGATATTCCCAGGTCCGCCAGGTAGGAAATGACTGGCTGCGCGGCCTGAAAACCGAACGACGGATTGAATTGAATCCGATAGGTCGCTGTTGGGGTATTCATGAAGAGACTTCCCTGTCAAGATGGAATTCTAAAGCAGCCTTGAGGGCATCCGAATTCGAAAATTCTCAGCCAAAACCGTGGAATTGTGTATCCATTCTCGAGCATTCTCGTCGCCCGAGTCGGCCTTCTCCTTGAAGTCGGAGCAACATGTGTGAAGGATCTTGTAGCAGATGTTTTGGGTTTTCCAGAGATTAACCTCGAACGGCAAGGTCCGGACCAGTTGTGCAGCCTTATTCAACCTCTCCAAACGAGAAAGGTCGTCAGGATGCTCGAGAAGTTGTTCGGCCAGACGCTCGATGTTGACGGCCAGTAACAAGCCCAGAGCAGTCGCATCCAGAGTTGCGCCGGCCAAACGAGCTTCTTCCAGAAGAGGTCTTACGACCTCGGGGTCAAGCCCGTCCCCTTGAAGCACCCTGCGCAGCTTGGCATTCAAGCACAAGTCCGCGGCGACCGACAGGACTTGGGGCCGTGGCGTGCCGGACCCGGTCAGAAAGCGAATCAAGGGAGCATGGTGCTCATAAATCGAGCTATATGCAGCTTCAGCCTCTCTCAGAGTCGGCCCCATGATGATGTTCAGGACTTTTCGCCGCTCATCGGCAAAGAGCGAGGTCAGAGAGTACGTGGACGTCCCGAAGTATTTACCCAGCAGAAGTATGGTCTTCGGGAAGTCAGCTCCGGCGAAAGCCGCTGAAATCTCTTTGGCCAGCGCTTCATATTTTTGCGCGCCCTGATATTCACCGGTGCCGCAGGCGATACTGTGATCACCAAGATGTAGAACGCCAAAGCACAAGCTGGAGGATATGCGCGTAACCTCTGAAGTGACCGTGGCCCGCCCGATTACCAGCCTTGAGCCTCCTACCTGAAAGCTGCGGTAGTCCTCCCGGGTGGCGGAATACGCATAGATCGAGCTGCGTTCACCGATATCCTGAAACAGCGAGCTCAAGGCATAGTGGGCGCCCACATCTTTCATATCGAGCATGGCAGGCCTGACGAATTTCTCATAAATTCTGCGGCCGTTACCGTGTTCAGGCATGTTGCTCCTGGCAAGTTCAAGACGTTCGAGAAAGCCAGGTTCGAAGGCCTCGCTAAAAAGCTGGTCGGCCAACTGAAGAACCCTGCCGGCATATTGGATGACCTGAACCGTCTCAATCCCGGAGAGCTCGTCAAAAAACCAACCACAACTTGTGTACATGAGCATGGCGTGGCGTTGGAGCTCCATGAGCTTCAGGACCGTGATCTCGTCCTCGGAGCTCAATGGGCGGGTCGCGTGGCGGATCAGAAACGCACTGATGCGGTCGGGTGATCGGTCCACGATGATGTCGATGTAGTCGTCCCGGGCCGCCCACGGATCGGTCAGAAACCGTCCGGCCAATTGTTCAAAAGCCGGATTGACGGCATCGCGGAGCCAGTCCAGCGCCGCACGCAGGGGGGCTCGCCAGGATTGGTTCCAACCCGGGTGGCCGCCGCTGTTGCACCCGCAATCCGACCGCCAACGTTCTATGCCGTGAGCGCAACTCCACGAGCTGTTCTCAAAGATCTCCACTTCGTGCGTCGGGGGATGATCCTCCAGGTACCAGCCATAATTGGTCAACTGCGCAAGTCCATTGGACTCGATGTATTGGAGCGCGTGAGCGAGGGCCATGTCGCCCCCGCGATGGTGATGCCCGTAGCTTTCGCCATCCGTTGCGATGTGGACGAGGCGAGGAGCAGAACGGTCGTCGGGGAACGCGGACAGCAGCCTGTTGGCAAAGGCCTCTCCGTTGTCGAGCAATCCTTCAAATGCCAGAGCCTGTGAAATGGGACCGTCGTAAAAGAACAGGGCCATGACGCGGCCTGACGGCAGCGACACCCGGTAGGCCATGCCGGGGTCGATTCTTCCACCACTCACGTCTTGCCATTCACTCACCGCCAATGGGCCGAACCTGCCGTGCCTGACTGGGGGAAAGTATGGCAAATCCGATGTCGTGTTGTGCCATGATGTCCAGGGCTTCAAGATCTACCGCCGTCTCCGGGAGCCACAATCCTTCCGGCTTGCGTCCAAAGCGATACTCAAAATCCTTTATTCCCCAGATAATCTGGGTGTTCTTGTCGCGGCTGTTGGCCAGCGGCAGGATCATGTGATTGTATGCTTGGGCCAAAGCATTTCCATGACCGGAGAATTTCTCCACGCTCTGCCTGTCAGCCTCCAGGATTGCCTCATAGGCTTCGGTGGCATACTTCTGCATCCAGAGCAAGACAGTCGGACCGAAGTTGAAGCTTATACTGGCATAATTGTTCACCAGTTGGGCGATTCGTCCTTCTGTGTCCCAGATTCTCGACACGGCGTTGGCCGCGTAGCATTCGGCTGAAATCCGCTCGTTCCAGTCGTGGTATGGGAACGCCGAATCCTGGATCTCGATTGCCTCCAGCCAGGGACTTTCCCTGGGAGGTTGATAAAAATGCCCATGAATACAAATGAATCGGTCCATCATTGAGGACTCCTTTCTGCAATATCATGCCGTATTCACCCAGCAGCGCAGCACCTCCGCCACACTCCACGCCTGCGCCACGCAACCGCGCGGCGTGTATGGCGCTTCGGCATCGAAGACCTCGCTGACCGAACCGATGCAGGCCTTGTCCAGGTGTGCCACGAAGCCTGCCAGGAATCGCCGGGCCTCCGCCTCCTTGCCCGGATTCAGCTTTCGCCACGCATCCACGTAGGGCCCGATGAGCCATGCCCACACTGTGCCCTGATGGTATGCGGCATCGCGGGAGCGCAGGTCGCCGTAGTATCTCGCCTTGTAATCCGGATGCCCGGGCGCGAGAGAACGCAACCCAACGGGCGTGAGCAGGCGATCCGTCACCACGTCCATCACGGGTTTCCATCGAGCTTCGTCGAGCACCGGGTGATCGAGGGAGATCGCGAAAATCTGGTTCGGACGGCACGCGTCGTCGCTGCCGCCGTTTTCTGCGTCCACCACGTCGTAGAGATAGCCCCCCTGTTCATTCCAGAACCGCTGGTTGAAAGACTCTCGCACACGATCGGCCGTCTCTTTCATGCGGCGCGTGGGGGCCTCCTGGTCCTCTTCCTTCAGCCACCCCTCCATCAACCGCAGCGCGTTGTACCAGAGGGCGTTGATCTCCACCGCTTTGCCCCGCCGCGGTGTCACCACCCAGTCGCCCACCTTGGCGTCCATCCAGGTGAGCTGATATCCTTGCTGCCCCTGGCGCAGCAGCGCGTCCTTCGGGTCCATGCCGATGCCGAACCGCGTTCCGTTCCGGTGGTACTCGATGATTTCCACCAGCTTGGGCAGCAGCAGCTTCAGCGTCGTGCGGTCGTTCGTAATCTGCACGTATCGGTGGACGGCGTGGAAAAACCAAAGCGTTGCGTCGGCGGTATGATAGAGGCCGTCCTTCTCGCCTTCCGGGAACATATTGGGGATCAGTCCATCGCGCACGTAATGGGCAAACGTCCGCAGTATCCGGCCCGCCTCGTTCCTGCGGCCGGTCATCAGCGTGAGTCCTTCCAGGCTGATCATGGTGTCGCGGCCCCAGTCCGTGAACCAGGGGTACCCCGCGATAACGGTCCGCATCTCATCGCCGGAGTCCCGCACACGTGCGTCTTCCAAGCGGCAGACGGGCGTGATGAGGAACTGATCGGCGGCGAGCACCAGTTCCGCGGCCGGTCCCGTCTGTGCTTGAGGCGGAGCGGCGTCCAGCAGCAGCTTGCGGCGATCCAGCTCCGCACGGAAAGCCACTTCCGGTGACAGCGCCCGAATCGTCTCCCACTCCTCGGTTGACGCCACGAGCGTCGTCCGGTCGCCCTCGCCCAGATCTGCACGAAAGTAACCGGGACTCCAAAGTGACCCCTGCCACTCGTATCCGCGGTCGCGCTCGGTGCGATAGGGAATCAATGAGGTTTCCTTGCTCTCGAACGTGAATGCCGTCGACGGACCGTGAACGATGAGCCGCAGCACGGGCAGGTCCTCAGGGCCCGTGATCTCGAACTGGTCCTCACACACGGTCAATCTGTAGTGGGTCGAGTGCACCCGGCTGACGGGCGCATCGTGCGAACGGAAATGCATCGCCGGCCGGAGCCCCAACCGCAGCTTGCCTTTCCCGGAGAGCAGAAGATACGTCACGTGCACCGTGTTCTGCCGGTACGGAAGAAAAAGGCGTTTTTCGAGAACGAACCCATCCACCTCGTAGCGCCACACCGGCAGTCCGGCTTCCAGCCGAAACTCACTGAGGGCAAGGGTCGCCTCCGGTGAGATGCCCGCGAGCTCCTCCGCGCCCGTGTACACCACGCGGCGGTCCGGCAGGCGCAGGCGCTCGGAGAGTCCGTTCAGCATCATCATGCGGCCCAGCGGATTGGGCAGAGCGGCGATCAACAGCCCGTGATAGCGGCGGGTGATGGCGCCGGTCACGGTTCCCGACGCGTATCCGCCGAGCCCGTTGGTGACCAGCCACTCTTCCATGCATGTGGGGGTCCGACTTCCGGATCGCAGAACTGCGCAGTTGCGAAGAACTCGAATCAGGTCAGCCATGCGTTTTCTTGCCCCTCTTCGTTGGATGCATGGCTACCGCGGCATGCCCAGGGATGCGCCAGTTGTCTTTGGAATCGGGACGGGGCGTCCCGGTGCCGCCGTACCGGGGATCCTCGCTCGACCACAATGTCTGCCATGTCATTCCATCCGGCGGTGCGAGCAACGGCTCCGGCGCAGGGTCGAGATGCAGATCACATCCGAAGTTCACCAGCAGCAGGCGGTCGTCACCCCCCTCGCCGAAAAAACGCAGCATCAGGCACTCTTCGGCGAGCACGGCCCCATCCACGCCGCCTTGAGTTTGGGCGCCGAAGACGGGATCTTCGCGGCGCAAACGCAGCAGGTCCCTATGCAGATCGTAGGTGCGCCGGTTGCGTTCGCGCTCGCTCAAATCAAGCTTGCACCGCTCGAAGGTAGAGGGATTCGCCGGGTCGACCAGGCATGGCAGCATCTCCCTCGTGGCCAGACTGCGGAACTGCCCCAGGAACTTCGCTCGCCCTTCCCCCACCAGCCTGGCGAGATCAGGCTTGTGGTCCGCAAAAAAATAGAACGGACTTGATGAGGCGAACTCCTGCCCTTGAAAGAGCATGGGAGTTCCAGGCGCGAGCAGCAGGAGCGCGGTCATCGCCCTCAGCCGCCCGGGGCTGGTCATGAACTGCACACGTTCGCCACGGCCGGAATTGGCGATTTGGTCGTGATTCTGAATATACGTTACGAATTTCGCCGGAGGCAGCCTGAGATCGGGCGTGCCGCGGCGCTGCTTCTGCCACTTGTACCGCTGTCCCTGGTAGAGATATCCGTACTTCACCATCGATATGAGCTCCTGCGGCTTGCCCAGGTAGTCGGTGTAGTAGGCTTCGTTGCGCCCGGTCATCGCAACCATGGCGCTGTGATGGAAGTCGTCATTGCAGAGAGCGTCCAGCCCGTAGCCGCCGCTCTCGATGGGATGCACCAGCTTCGTGAGTTGTGGCTCGTTCTCCGCCACGATGATCGTCTTCCGCCCGCGCGCCGCTTCCCGCACGCGTTTTCCGATGGCCGCCATGATGTTTTCCGGCGAGGCGTCGTAGATCTGCTGCGTGGCGTCCAGCCGCAGCCCGTCGATGTGGAACTCCTCGATCCAGTACACGGCGTTGGTGAGGAAGAATTCGCGCACCGGACCGGCCTTCGCGCTATCGAAATTGATGGTCGGTCCCCACTCGTCCTCGTACTTGTCCGTGAAATAGTCGGGCGAAAACTCGTTCAGGTAATTCCCGTCCGGGCCGAAATGGTTGTAGACCACGTCGAGAATCACCCCCAAGCCGACACGATGAGCCTCGTTCACGAAGCGGCGGAAATCGTCCGGCTCGCCATACAGCCGAACCGGAGCGAACTGCCCGACTCCGTCGTAGCCCCATCCGAAGCGGCCGGGAAAATCAGCCACGGGCATCACTTCGAGCACGGTGATTCCGCAGTCAGCCAACTCCGCGAGCTCCCGCTGAGCGGCCTGCCATGTCCCTTCTCGCGTGAAGGTCCCGATGTGCATTTCGTAAATGACCTGGCCCTCGAGGCCGGCGCCCTGCCACCCGCTGTCGTTCCACTCGAAACCCGAAGGATCCACCACCTGAGACGCTCCGTGGGGCCCGTCCGGCTGATACCGGGATGCCGGGTCAGGAAAGCAACCGGCGTCATCCAGCCGGAAGCGATAGCGAGTGCCCTCAGCGGCCTGCGGGACGAAGCCCGCAAAGTAACCGTCCGCCTGCGGTTTCAGTTGTACGGTCGCCGGAGCTCCGGGACCAGCTTCAAGCACCACTTCCAATTTCTTCGGACGAGGTGCCCAGACGCGAAAATGCGTGCCCCCGTTCGGCTGCACCTCGGCACCGATGGGATATCGTCGTTGCAGGTTCATGATCGTTCCCCGCTGATGCTCTCTCTTCGGGCTACCCTCGATAACCCGATCGCTGTACGCCACGTAAACCAGCACATTGCGCTCGCGGTCGAAGAAGCGCACGACCTGAAGCCTCCTGAACCGGGCTCGGTTTAATTCGTCATTTGGCAACGCCATTTTTTCGCAGACTCCTTCACGGCCCCGGCAAAGCTCTTGCCTTTTTCCGGAGCATTTTTCCCGAGTGTCGAGCAGCACTGGGTCATGAGGGCAAGTGCCTGCGCCTGGTCCTCTTCCAGTCCGTTGGGCGAGGAGGCATGGAATTTCGAGTCGAGGGCCCGGTCCAGCTCCGCGCACGCCTCTTCGGCTTCACCAAGCTGGATGAGGGTTTCAGCCAGGTACAGGTGATTGGTGCTGTTATCCGGGGCTATTTTGGCCGCCATGCGCAGCAGGTTCAACGACTGTTTGAGATCGCCTTCCGACAGGGGCCAGGGCGGTGCTCTATACCGTATGCGGCCGAGGACGCGAAGCGGCCCACCCTGATCGTAGGATTCATCGATGGCAAGCGCGAGTTCGAGATTTTCCACAATCGTTGGGACCATGGAAAGTGCCCGCCCAGCCCGGCTAAGCTGACAGATGCCGCAAAGATTGAGGGCGAGCCAATAGTAGCCTTCTACCCGTTTAGGCTCTTCCCGGCACAGAAGCTCGGCGTGAAGGTGTCCCTTCTCATACCACGCCAACCGCTCATGCTCTTTTGCCGTCTCCCCCAGGGCAAAGCAAAGGCGGGCCAGCTCGGCCAATATTTTGCCTCGGGCGCCCTCCTTCCGGGCCAGGCTCCTTTCCAGGCGGACCACAACCTCGCCGGTTTGCCCGGAATCGGCCGAAAAGTTATGGGGGATGCATCCGGTAACGGTTGAGTCGACAACCGGGTAGGAATTGACAACTCCCGTGGCCGGAGGCAAATTCTGCTGACCACCGGTTTGGGCACAACCGCACAGGATAAGAATAAGTGCTGCGCTCACGGCTATTTTCGGGCTGATGGTCTTCATGGCGACCTACCCTTGTATCGAAGTAAGTCCTTGAATTGCCGCTTTCATATCCGCCGGTTTCGGGAAGGCGGAGGATGAAGCGTCTCTTTGAGAACTCGATTCAGGACGCGAAGTTCGAATTTATGGTACCGGCCACCCCATGATCGGCACTGTGCTGATGCTGTTCTTCGGGCTACCCTCGATAACCCGGTCGCTGTACGCCACGTAAACCAGCACATTGCGCTCGCGGTCGAAGAAACGCACGACCTGAAGCTTCTTGAACACAAGGCTGCGGTGCTCGTCGAAGACGCGCTCGCCGTCCTTGATTTCGCCGACGATCTTGATGGGACCGACCTGACGACAGGCGATGCTGGCGTCACTCGTGTCCTCCGCCACGCCAAATTCGCCCTTCATCCCTCCCGTTTGCGCACGGGAGATGTGACAGGCGACGCCCTGGACTTTGGGGTCGTCGAAGCCGTCGATCACGATCTTGTCGTTGGGCCCAAGCAAGCGAAAATGCGTGCTGACCGAGCCGGTTGTGCCGCGCTCGGGGCGACTGAAGACCCACCATCCGAAGAGCGCAATAGCTAAAAGGATTCCGCTGCCGAGAATAATTCCGAACCGCTTCATGATACTTTACCTTCTCTGAGTGAATTTTCAAGCAACCCTGGAGCCATTGGGGGGGAATGAGGCGGTGGATGAGATGATGGTTAGCGATCGCACGTCATTCGATGAATACGACACAGGAGATCACGGTCACGGGACCACCCTTCCGGTCGTTGAACATACAGGGAAACGATAGTGCCTCGCCCCCCCCTCCGCTCATCAGGTATTGAGGCGGCTCTAATACTGGAGCTAGCTCTTCTTGCTCCCATAAAGAAGAAGCACACCACCACCCAGTATTGCCGCCACGCCGGCCCAGACAGGGACGTTGACGGTCTGCTTTTCCGCAACCGACATCTCGAGCGGGCCCAGCTTGACGTCGTGAGTCTCCTTGGTATAGCTGAACTTACCGTACAGCAGCCCTACGATACCGGCCACAATCAGCACGATGGCCAAGATCTTGAGTGCGCTCATCTCGTCTCCTCCTTGGGAGAAATCCGTGAGCCTCCGCCGCGGGCGGCCCACCAGGGAAAAAGTGCCACAACTTCTCGATGCCCTCACTCCTCTCAAATGCGACCAAATAACAGAAGCAAGAGCACGATCAGAAGGATCAGTCCCAGGCCGCCACTGGGATAGTATCCCCAAGCCTTGCTATGCGGCCAGGTAGGCAGTGCGCCAATCAGCAGGAGAACCAGTAAAATAAGAAGAATCGTCCCTAACATTTTCTCTTTCCTTCCTGCCGAAAGCTCGGCGTGTGTTTGCATTCATCTAATGTCCCTTAAAACAAGGGGGATCATAGAAGAGAAGCAGGATGAAAGCTCAATGAGCCATACAGCATCATACTTGAGCAAATTATATACCCGGTGGATCGAGAGGCGGCGCATTTACAGTTTAACAAATGATTATAAATGGTTATGGTAGAGAGAGACCCATCGAAGGTTGTCCATTTGAGGAGAAGAAGTGTTGCATGCAACAGAAGCGTTGCATTGCTTCCGTATCACATGCAGCATCTCCATGTCAGGAAGTTGCTCGAGTGAGCTTGTACTCGAACATCGGGTCTTGAGTATTCCAGCAGTGCCGCAAAGCTCTTTCACCTGAAAGGGCGCTCCCCCCTGTGCGCCCTTTGCTGAAATTGCTTTGAGGCAAGCTT
>CAVOPT010000024.1:0-42541 GCA_963698165.1 uncultured delta proteobacterium | reverse complement strand
GGGGTGGACGCATGGCGGATAAGAGTCGGTACTTCCAGTTCCTGGTGCCCCCTCACCCCCAAACGGCCCCCTCGCCCTCGCAGCCACAAAAAATCACTCGTGCGGCGATCTCAGCGCGCAACTCCGGCAACGGTTCAGTTCAATGGGATGTCGCAAGACAGTTGCCAAAAGCTGGGAAACCGCTGCAATAAAGCCGGCGGGACCGTGGCTTCTCGTAAGAGTGATGTTCACGGTGGACAGAGGATACCGAACCCCCGGTCGGCAGCGACGCCGAAGTAATCAACCGAATCGCCTTGGTACGTGACCCGTATGCCAGGTGGTGCGGGAGGAGAGGGGCCGCGAGGCCTCTCCCTATCCCGATTGGGCTTACAGGCTGGGTGTGAATGATCCGGAGGGCAAGAACATGGCTGCGGGAAGTAAATGTCTGTGGCTGATTGATGGAGCATACCTCTTCAATGCACGACAATCGGTAAGCCCTGGTTTTCACTATGACTACCTCAAGCTCAGGCAGAAACTTGAGAGCAATGCATCCATCTGGCGTGCGTATTACCTGAACTCAACTCCTGATCCGTCGACAGATGCGCAAGACGGTTTTCATACATGGTTGAGGTCTGCCCCTCCCAAGGGGCCGAAAATCATCACTAAGCTCTATCAACTCAAGGATATCCAAGCTGATAAAGCCTACTGCGAACAATGCAGTAGCAAAGTCAGACTGGAGTGTCCTGCTGGGGGAAACCATAAGATTCTCAATAAGCAGCAGAAGGGAGTTGATGTAGGAATAGCCACGTTAGCTCTAATACACAAGGATAACTACGATACCCTGATCCTATCATCAGGTGATGGCGATCTGATAGATATGATCGAGTACTTGTCTGAATTGGGCAAACGTATAGAGCTGCTGGTCTTCTCAGAAGGAGTATCTACTGACCTTCAGGCTTGGGCAGACCACATTCATTGGATTAATGACTTTTCCGACGAGGTCAAACGAAGCATTTCTTCAACCTCATGATCGGAAGCCAGCCCAACCCTTATACGAAGTTGCAGTCAAGCTGGTGTAGCACAGGGCCTTGTGCCCGTCGAAATCGTTGCGCCCACAAGGGGCTATGCTACGTTTGTGGGTTGGCTCAGAATAAACTTGAACGCAACTGAGTATCAGGTCTGGCCTGCGCCCAATGCCGCAACGAAGGGTGGGGACAAGGCAAGACGCCGTTGTGTAGCAGGTGCCATCCCAAAGCTGAATAGAGTCCAAGACAAGTTTGCCCTCTCGGATCGGCCCGCATGAAACGGGTACCATGGCCAAGCGCCCAATCCGTACCGGATCGTCCAGATGCAATAGTGCCATCCCTGCACTGCGCTCCGGCTGAGTTGCCGCACCATTGCGCGTCGCAAAGCTCCTCGTAGCGTCTTTTGTTTGCGATTACGAGAGTCAGTGCAAACACATGCAGGAGAAGCGTGATGCCGCTGAAAGTGTTCATCTCTTACTCGTCGGCCGATCGTGCTGAGGCGCTGGCGGTTCGCCGCCTTCTCGCCGACCGCGGGTGCGCCGGTCTGGTTGGACGTTTTCGACATCCCGGGGTCGCCGCGGACCTCAAGCGCGAGCTGGGCGAAGGGATCGGCAACGCCGACGTTCTCTGCCTCCTGCTTTCGCCGACGGCCGTTGCGTCGCCGTGGGTCGCCAAGGAGATAGCGCGAAGTGAAGAGCACGCAGCCAGGCGCGGCATGCGTCTGGTCGCGGTGTTGCTCCGACCGTGCCGACCTCCGGACAGCCTACTCGGCCGCGTGATGCTCGACGCGACCCCCGGTATCTCGTCGCCGGACGTGAGCGCCCGCCTCGCGCGGGCGGTGCTCGGCGCCGAGGCCGTCGGCGACATGGAGATTGATGCGGCGATGCAGGAAGCGCTGCAGGCGAGGCAGAACGAGATGGAGGCGGCGCTCGTGCTCCCGGAGCTCGCCGCGAAGCTCGACGACGTACGCGGGGTGCCGATCCGGAAGCTGGAGATCTCCTTCCGCCAGGAAGCGCTCCCGTCCGGCAAGGTGCTGGCCGTCTCGTTCACCTTCGACGAGCTTTTCTCGCAGCCGATGTGGTTCCTCTTCGCCCACTACCGCGACGGACAGACCTGGGCGCGATGGATGAAGATGATGCGCGAGCGCGATCACCAGGAGATTCGGAGCGACGGCAAGCGCATCGACGGCCGCTTCGAGTGGTTCGATCACGTCCGCGTGCTCGAACCGCATCTCGACGGCACCGACCTGCGCGACCTGCCGGCGACCTTCGATGTCGAGCTGCGCGGTGAGCGGTGGCGACCGGGCGGATCGATCGCAAACTACGCCGGCGGCCCCACCGTGCCGCACCTCGAGCAGACGATGGAGGTGCCGTCGCTCGCGAAACTTGTCGAGAAGCGGGCATCGTTCGCTGTCGCCCTGCTCGGGCACGAAGAGGGCTCGCAGGAGGCGGTCGCCCTCGAGGAGAACGATCTCGACGTGCGGATCGTCGGCACGGCAGGCGATCGCGCGATCACGCTCTACCAGAGCACGCACGGTCCCGTCGAGAGGGCAGTCCTCCGCGGGACGTTCCTGCAGAACCGCAAGTCGCCGATCGAGCGCGAGGCGATCCTCGGCCTGTATCCCGCGGCCGCACGAACTCGCGGTCGAGGACCGCACGCGCCGCCGCCAAGCGGCATTTGCCCTGATTGAGAGACCCGAAGAAGAATTCTCCCCCGAGGAACGCCGCGTCGTCGGCCTCCTGCACTACGGCCGGGCGAAGCTCGGGATGTTCCGTGTCTTCGGATCGGCGCCGCCGCTCGGACCGGCACGGGAGCAGCTGCATCGCTCGGCCCTCGGCGAGTGCATGGCGGTGTTCCGCATCCTTGGCCCGCTCGCGGCGGAGGACCCGCGCATCGACGACGTGGGGATGACCTTCTGGGCGGCGAGCGGCCTGGCGCTTTGCTTCCTGAAGGGCGGGGCGCCGGACCGGGCGGTTTCATACGCCGAAGCAGCCGTGGACCTTGTTCGGGAAGCCGCCCTCAGGGTCCCGAAGAGCCCGAGTACCAGCGGTGGCGTGCGAGCGGAATGGCGCGTCTCGCCAAGGGCACAGGCGGCGGCCGGGGACCATGCGGCCGCGATGGCAAGTCTCGGGGCCTCCATTGAGATCCTGCGCGCGTTGGACCAGGCCCTGTCCACGGCCGGGCGGCGCCGCGATCTCCGGGAAGCAGTCGAATCGGCGCTGAAGGTGTCCGAGCCATGGGCGGCAGCATCGTCAACCGAACGTCAGCGATGGGTAGAGCTGTCGAATACGCTCGCGTGAGGAGGTCCGCCCTGGAGGTCATAGCTGCCGTTCTGCGATTGAAGGCTGATTTGTGTCGCATATAGCAATGAAGAACACCACAACAAGGGGGAATGGTATGAGAAAGTTCGCGTTCATTTTCGTTCTCCTTCTCGTGTCCTGCTCGCATGCTGAGCACCTGGACTCCGTTAACAAACCGACTCAGAAACTACCGCTCTCATCTGGCCTGTCAGTACGCCGGTCTATGATCACATTGTGATTGTTGTCGAGGAGAACAAAGATTACGAAGAGATCATCGGCAACTCGAACGCACCTTATATCAACAACGTGCTGAAGAAGGAGGGGGCCAACTTCGTACAGATGTACGGCGAGGAACACTTCAGTCAGGGCAACTACTTCTGGATGTTTTCAGGCAACAATCAGACCATCGGCTTCACCGACCAGGGTTCGTCTGAACAGAATAATCCCAACTACCCGTTTAAGACGGCCAATCTGGGTGAGCAATTGATCAGTAAGGGGCTGTCCTTCAAGGGCTATGCGGAGAGCCTGCCTCAAATCGGTTTCACGGGGGAGAAGGCGTCGGCGGGCCTTTATGCAAGAAAACACGTCCCCTGGATCAGCTTTGCCAACGTACCCAACGGCACAACGGTCGCTGAATCGTCCAACCTCAGGTTCGAGGACTTCCCTTCCGATCCCTCCCAGTATGATACCCTGCCCACCGTTGCCTTCGTCATTCCCAACCTGGACAACGACATGCACAACGGTCCCGTAACCGTGAGTATTCCGGCGGGCGACCGCTGGCTGCAGAAGAACATCGATCCCTACTATCAATGGGCTAAGAATCACAACAGCCTTCTCATCCTCACATTCGATGAAAACAACAACAAGAGGGCCTACACGGGACTGACAAATCCGCTGGTGGATCCACGGTCATGTGCCGGCGAGGGCCGCGATCACGAGTACTGTGTCGACTTGCAGAATCGCATTGTCACGATCTTTGCCGGGACAACATCAAGAAGCCCGGTGATTACCCCGAGGGCAAAGGCATCACACACGTCAACATCCTGCGCACACTCGAGGCCATGTACGGGTTGTCCAGAGCAGGAGCTCAGCAGCCCAACGCCGCCGGAGGCAGCATTACCGACAACTACATTATCACCGACGTCTTTGAGACCACACGGTAGTGGCGCATCCGACAAGTCGGTGCAGAACCATTCACTGAAGCGGACGGCGCGGCGGCCATTCTTGTTGCCTCCTTCTGCGGTTCCATCATCCCTCGCCGCTGAACGCGCAGTTGGGCGGACTCTCACGGATTCGGCCGGTGGTATAAAGGTCTTGAGGAGATTGTGAGAGAGGGTGTCAGCTGATTGGCTTTTTGGATGATTTCCCTCACCAGCCGATCGAGGATCGGATCGCAGGTTGAGATCATCTCGAGGTCAGCAGCCTTGCTTTTCTGAACACAGGGATTCCCGAATCGTTCCACAATTCCTTGCCGGTTCTTGGGTTTTGCTAGGTTTCATGCCGGCTTGGCCCACTCGAGCCTTTTCAGGCTAGCCGCGACAAAAGCAGGCATGTGCGGGTCGGCTGGATTACGAAAAGCCGTTCCCATCGCGGAAGGCCCGTTTTTTGCTTCATGCCCGGTTGGGAGTGCGGTGGACAAGTCGCTCCAAATCCCAATTTAAATCAAAGTACCAATGATAAGCATTACTTGGCCAATCTCCGGGAGAAGGCTTGCGGTCCTCAGCTGAATTGCTGACAAAGGATACACTGAGCCCCGAGGAGACCAACTCTCCATTGAATCTGTTGAGGGAGGGGAATTTATGAAACGGTTCTTTATATTGGTAATCCTGCTGCTTACCCCGTGCATGGCTTTGCATGGGCTTGCATGCACCACGATCCTCGTGGGCAAAGAAGCCTCGTATGACGGGTCGGTTATGGTCTCCCATTCCGACGACGGTCTGGGTGACGGGCGGCTCGTTTATGTCCCGGCCATGGACCACAAGCCCGGTTCTCTGCGGATGGTGTTCTATTCCCATTGCGCTCTGGACTTCAAACCCGAGTGGGGGGCCAGCGAAACTCAGCGCATGATGACCAAAGACCGGGGTCCCGGCTACAACACCCCCGGTGTGCCGCCCAGTATTCCTTTGGGCTATATCCCCCAGGTGGCCCACACCTACGCCTATTTCGACGCCAACTACGGCATCATGAACGAGCATCAGCTTTCTATCGGCGAGTGCACGGACAAGGCCAAGGTGCACCCCGAACCCCAGCCCGGCAAGCGCATCTTCTACTCGTCGGAACTCTCCCGGGTGGCTCTGGAGCGCTGCAAGACCTCCCGTGAGGCCGTGAAGCTCATGGGTGAGCTCATCGACACATTTGGCTATTACGGCACGGGGGAAACCCTGCTGGTGGCCGACCCGAGCGAAGGCTGGGTCATGGAGATGTGCGGCTATGATATGGACGGCACGGGTGGTATCTGGGTGGCCCAGCGGGTGCCCGACGATCAGTTCTTCGTAGCCGCCAACCAGTTCCGCATCCGCGACGTGCGCCGGGATGCCGATGACATGATGTACTCGAAGAACATCTTCGAAGTGGCTCAGCAAAAGGGCTGGTGGAAGCCCGATAACGGCCCCCTGGACTTTGCCGGTGTGTATGGAGACGGCGAGTTCCACCACCCCTACTATTCCCTGCGCCGTGTCTGGCGCGCCCAGTCCCTGGCGGCTCCTTCGCTCAGGCTCCCGGCCTGGGCGGAAGGACCGTTCACCCGGGTCTATCCCTTTGCCGTCAAACCCGACCAGAAGCTGGCTGTGAAGGACATCTTCGCCATTCACCGGGACAATTACGAGGGTACGGAATTCGACCTGACCAAGGGCCTGGCAGGCGGACCTTTCGGCGATCCCAACCGATTCGAAGGCCAGGCTGAGTCGGTGGCTGACAAGGAGGGAAAGCTGAGCCCGGTAGTGGGCGAGTTCGAGCGACCTCTGAACATTTATCGCTGCGTCTATGCCTATGTGAACCAATCACGCAAGTGGCTGCCCAGTGCCATCGGCGGGCTCACATGGTTCGGGCCCGACCGCCCGGCCACGGCCGTGCTCATGCCCTTCTATGCCGGGGCATTGAACCTCCCCGCCCCCATCCAGCACGCCGACATTCTCAAGTTCGACCGCAGCAGCATGTGGACGGCGTTCAACTACGTGGCCAACTACGCCATGCTCAAGTATTCATACATGATCAAGGACATCCGGACAGAGCGCGAACGGTTCGAGAGCAGAGCCTTTGGCATGCAGCAGGAATTGGAGGCCAGCGCCCTGGCTCTGTGGAACAAGGGCGATCATAAAGGTGCACAGCAGATGCTCACCAAACACAGCGAACAAAACACTGCTGAGGTGCTGAGCGCGTGGTGGAAGCTTTCGGAAAACCTCTATCTCAAGTACAACGACGGATATTTGAACACCAAGGCAGGCATCGCCCAGGCCGTGTTCTATCCCTCCTGGTGGCTGAAGCAGGTGGGCTATGAAAACGGTCCCACAAGCTACGGGAAGAAGCCCGCAGGCAATTGATCGGGCGTCTGGCAGCGGTGTGATGGCTGGACCCGGTATCGGATGTTGAAGGGTGGCGGGGACGCTGATGGCGATCGATCCGAATGCACCGAAGGTGAACCGGTTCATCACGCTTGGGGCGAACCCTATTTCATCCGCTGCAACAGCCGTTTGCCCATCGTGGTCTATGTACCCCAAGGCGTTGAAGTGCGTTATCAGATCTGGACTGCCGGAGTGGAGGCAAAAGCAATTGAGAAGGATTGAACGGATTTGCCCGGGATAGACACCCCGCCTGCAGGCTACGCCCGTCAGAATTCCCCGCGCTGCGATTCCATTGCGTTCTTGAGCCCGTATTTTCGTATTTTGTTGTGGAGTGTGGTCCGGTTGATTTCCAGGATGCCCGCCGCCTTGGAGATGTTCCCGTGGCACCACCGGAGAATCCGCTCGATGTGGTTTCTCTCCATTTCCTCCAGGGACTGGGGGAAGTCCTGGCTGAATCCCCGAAAGAGGAACCCGAAATCATCCTTTCTCAAGGAAGAGGCCTTTGCCAGCACCACGGCCCGCTCCATGGCGTTTTCCAACTCCCGCACGTTGCCCGGCCAGTCATACGACTGGAGCTGCCCCAGAGCGTCTTCCTGAATGCCCTCCACCGCCTTGCTGGTCTCCCTGCGAAAACGGTCCAGGAAGTGGTGTGCGAGGAGCGGGATGTCTTCCCGGCGCTCTCTGAGAGGAGGGACCTCGATTTCGATGACATTCATGCGAAAATAGAGGTCCTGCCGGAACCGGGCGCCGCGGATCTCACTCCCGAGATCCTTGTGCGTGGCCGAAATCAAACGGAAGTCGACGGATATGTCGCGGTTTCCCCCCACGCGATGAAAGCTCTTGCTTTCGATGACCCGAAGGAGGTCGACCTGCATCTTCACGGGGATCTCACCGATCTCATCCAGGAAAAGCGTCCCGTTGCGGGCCATCTCCAGGCGTCCCTTCTTGGTCCGCAGCGCCCCCGTGAAGCTTCCCACCTCGTGGCCGAAGAGCTCGCTCTCAAGGAGGGTCTCCGTGAATCCTCCGCAGTTGATGGGGATGAAGGGCCCGTACTTGCGGATGCTCTTCGCGTGGATGGCCTTGGCCACGAGCTCCTTGCCGGTCCCCGTCTCTCCCCGGAGGAGGACCGGGGAATCCACCGGGGCTATCTCTTCGATGAGGGTGAAGAGCCGGCGCATGGGCGGAGACGCGCCCACGAGGTTCTGGAACCGGACTCGCGAGTCGATTTGATCCCGCAGCAGGGCATTTTCGTCCAGGAGCCGCTTCTGTGTCATGAGCCTCTCGACCATCAGGGCCAGTTGCTCCGGTTCGAAGGGCTTCAACAGGTAGTCGTTGGCCCCGAGCTTCATGGCCTCGACAGCCGTTTCCACGGAGCCGTAGGCGGTGATCATCACCACCAGGCACTGGGGGTATTCGGCCCTGATGCGCTTCAGGAGCTCCATCCCTCCCAGGTCGGGCATCCGGATGTCCAGGAAGACGAGATCGAAGTCCCTGCGAGAGAGCATCTCGAGGGCCCGGTTCCCACCCTCCGCGGCCTGGACGTCGCACCCCGACTTCCTGAGCCACCCCGCAAGGGATTCCCGTATGATCAATTCATCGTCCACAACGAGAACGCGGATCGGATCAGCCATGATTGAGCCTCTTTCTCCTTCGTTTTAAACAGTGTGGGGCTTTGCCACCGGAAACCACAAGGAAAACCGGGATCCTTTTCCAACCTTGCTCTGGACGTAAATGTCCCCCTTGTGCTCCTTCACGATGCCGTAGGCCACCGACAAGCCGAGACCAACTCCCTTGTCCTGGGACTTGGTTGAGAAAAAAGGTTCAAAAATCTGGGACATGAGCTCCCCCGGAATGCCGACGCCCTGGTCGGCGATCTGAAGGTGGATCCGGTCCTTCTCCGGTTCCAGGACGGTGCTGATGCTGATCTCTCCCCCTTGGGGCATGGCCTCCATGGCGTTGAAGAGGAGGTTGAGGATCACCTGAAGGATCTGGCCCGGGTCCCCCTGCATTTCGGGGAGATCCTCGGCCGGTTCCTGGTGAACTTCGATCTGCTGGAGCCCCATCTTGTGCCGGCTCAAGAGGAGGGCCCGCGCGATGACCTCGTTCAGCTGGAAGGGCTTGTGCTCCACCTTGCTCTGCCGGGAGAACGACAGGAGGTTGCTCACAATGTTGCTGCACCTCGCCGATTCCGTGTCGATGAGCTGCAGGTAGTATTTAAACTGGGCCATCCGTTCACCGGTCATGTCGCCATCCTGGATCTCCTGGTACATCAGCCTCGCGAGAGCGTGGATCCCCGAGAGGGGATTGTTGATTTCGTGAACGGCGCTGGCCACCAGCTTCCCCAGGGCGATCATCTTGTCTTCATGGATCAGCCGAGCCAGGTCCCTCTTGAAGGCCCGGGTCTTTTCGTCGATGCGGCGCTCGAGCTCATTGGTGATGTCCCGGACTATTTCGATGACGATTTCAACGGACCCGTCCGCCCCCTTGAGAGGCACCGTGGTGATTTCACAGTACCGGATCTGGCCGCTGCCATCCAGATGCTCATGGATGCTGTGGGCCACCGAGCCCGTGAGGACGCTTTCCTTGAGGGGGCAGAAAAAGCCCTCGCCGCCGCATTCATGAAGGGACTGATGGCTGACTTCATGACAATACCTTCCGACAACCTGTTCCTTCCCCAGCCCCATTTCTCTCAGGAAAGCCTCGTTGGCGTCGAGAATTCTCCTCTCCGGGCTCAGCAGAAGGACCCAGTCCCGGATGCTGAAGAAAATGCTGTCGATGATGCCTTCAATGATCTCATATTGGCGCTCCCGGCAGATGTACTCCCCCCGATACCGGAGGATGTCCGCGAACATCCTGGAGATGGCTGATTCCAGGACACGGACCTTGGCGGGATAATGGGTCAGGAAGTCCTCGAGGAGCTCCTCCCTGCCGGTGAGGTTGATGACGAGGTCCAGATTCTCAATCCGGTGGAAGTCCCGAAAATCAGTGGTGGTGTAAATCCCCATCTCACGGGCATGTCGGATGCCCACGGCATGGTCGTTGGGGTCCGCCACGGCGACGATCTGAGCCTTGAGGCGGGGAAAGCGCATGGTGCCGAGCATCTCGAGGAATGCCTCGCACCGCTTTCCTCCCCCGATGATGCCGATTCTCATGGGAGCTTCCATGTGGTCCCTCTTCGTTTGCACTGGGAACGCAATCATTGCCTTGGGTGTGGAGTGTCTATTTTTTATACACATTATTGCAAATTTGTACACCCCTCATTCCCCACAGGGTACACGACTCAACGTCAAGTCCTCGCAAGCGCTGTTGAAATTTTCAACAATCCATGGGTTTCCTGGCGGGTGCCCGCTATTGTTCCCGATCTGTTGCAGACTGGGCCCATGGGGACGGGAGAGGGTCGGCGCCCGGGGGTGGCATGCTCCTTGCCCATGCCTTGTTCAGAAATCATTTGCTCCGAACCAGCCAGGCCTTGACCTGGGTTCCGGCGGGAACATGCGGCACCGAGCCGCCACACGCCGTGAATTCAGGGAACCAGGCCGATGGTTGCCGGGATGGTTTGGAGAGCTCCCTTTTCCCGACGCCTGGATGCGGTGCACGGAAGCCCACGGCTTCACGATGCCCCCCGAGGAGGCTGGTCCCTTGAGAACCGACAGACTTGGGCAAAGTTCGAGGGGCCACGCTTTTGGCGGCCAGCCGGACAAGGCGGAGGGAAGGACCGCGGACAAGGCGCGGTCACCTGACGGTGGGAGGGAGAGAGACTCGGGTGTTTTCTCCATTGACGAGGAATTGTGCGTGTGGATGAAGGCCAGGGTGATCAACTTCAAGCTGTGCGACAAGACGTATGATTGCCTCAATTGCGCCTTTGACAAAGCCATGAGCGAGGCCTGGTCCGTGAAACCCCTAGGAGGGGACGAATAATACGGTATTTCGGATTTCCACAAAGAGGTGGGGTGATGTCGAAGAGAATTGGATTCTACATTTGCCACTGCGGGACCAACATCGCGGGCAAAGTCAGGACCGACGAGGTGGCCGCCTTCGCTCGGACTCTCAGGGATGTCGTCGTTGCCCGCGACTACAAGTTCATGTGCTCGGATCCGGGCCAGGAGATGATTCAAAAGGACATCCGGGAGCTGGGCCTCAATCGCGTGGTTGTTGCCTCCTGTTCGCCCCGTCTTCACGAAAAGACCTTCCAGTCCGCCTGTGACCGGGCAGGGCTGAATCCCTATTACTTCCAGATGGCCTGTGTCCGCGAGCACTGCTCATGGGTCACCGAGGATCCCCTGGAGGCGACGGAAAAAGCCAAGTCCCTGGCCACCGCGGCCATCACCCGCGTCAGCCATCACCAGAGCCTCGACAGGCGGGAAGTGGACGTTCACCCCGACGTCATGGTGGTGGGGGCGGGGATCGCCGGGATTCAGGCGGCCCTCGACATCGCCAAGTCCGGTCACAAGGTGTATCTCGTTGAAAAGGACCCGTCCATCGGCGGTCACATGGTCCAATTCGACAAGACCTTCCCGACCCTCGACTGCGCCGCGTGCATCTCCACGCCCAAAACGGTGTCTGTCGCCCAGAGCGCCAACATAGAGCTCATGTCCTACAGCGAGGTGACGGAGGTCAACGGGTTCGTGGGCAACTTTGCGGTGAAGGTGCGCAAGAAGCCGCGCTATGTCCTGGAGGATCGGTGCACGGGCTGCGGGCAATGCGCCGAGGTCTGCCCGGTGTCCGTTCCCAACGTGTTCGATGAATACCTGAGCGAGCGCAAGGCGGTCTACCGCTTCTTCCCTCAGGCGGTCCCCATAACGTTTTGCATCGAGAAGAAGGACCGGGCCCCCTGCGTCATCACCTGCCCCGCCGGCATCAATGTTCAGGGCTACGTGCAGCTCATCGGCCAGGGGAAATACAAGGAGGCGGTGCAGCTCATCATGGAGCGGCTGCCCCTGCCCGGGGTGCTGGGACGGGTGTGCCCTCACCCCTGCGAGTTCCAGTGCAGAAGGGCCGAAGTCGACGCAGCCATTGCCATCCGGGACCTCAAACGTTATGCCGCGGACCAGGTGGATCTCCACGAGCTGCCCCTCCCGTCCATCGAGGAAAGGGAGGAAAAGGTGGCCGTGGTGGGATCGGGCCCTGCGGGGCTCACCGCCGCCTATGACCTGCGGCTCAAGGGTTACCGCGTCACGATCTTCGAAGCCCTGCCCGTTCTCGGAGGCATGCTCCGGGTCGGAATCCCGGACTATCGGCTGCCCCCGGATGTCCTCGACCATGAGATACAACACATTCTCCGCCACGGCATAGCAGCGGAGACGGGCAAGCGGCTCGGCCGGGATTTCACCCTCGACACCCTGCGGCAGCAGGGCTTCAAGGCCGTGTTTCTCGGGATAGGCGCTCACAGGAGCCTCAGGCTCAACATGCCCGGGGAGGGAGAGATGAGCGGCTTTGTGGACGCCGTCGAATTCCTCCGCAACGTGAATCTCGGCAGCCGTGAAAGACCCGGGAACCAGGTGGTCATCGTGGGCGGAGGCAATGTGGCGGTCGATGCCGCGAGAACGGCCCTGCGCCTCGGGTGCGAAAGGGTGACCATCGTGTACCGCAGGAGTCGCAACGAGATGCCGGCGTACCCCGAGGAAATCGAGGGCGCTCTGGGGGAAGGGGTGGAGATCCACTACCTCACCGCGCCCGTGCGGATTCTGGGGGAAAACGGCGACGGTCACCGGCCTTGAATGCATCAGGACGGAACTCGGGCCTCCGGACGAAAGCGGCCGCAGGCGCCCTGTTCCCGTGGCGCACTCCGAATATGTCCTCGAATGCGATGCCATCATACCGGCCATCGGCCAGGAACCGGAAGCCGAATGCCTCATCGATTGCGGCGTGAGCGTCGGCAGACGCAACACCGTGACCGTGAACCACGCCACCATGCAGACCTCGGCTCCCGACGTGTTCGCCGCGGGGGATGCGGTGAGCGGCCCGGCCACGGTGATCGATGCCGTGGCGGCCGGGCACCGGGCCGCCGACGCCATCCATCGGTATCTCACGGGCGAGGACATGGAGCTCGTTGCCGCAGAAATGGCCAGGGAGATAGAACAGGCCCAGGGCGACGACTGGCGGGACATCCCGGAGGGAATCATCGAGGAATCCAGGGCTCTTTTGATGCACCGTGCCGCCGAATCGTCCGTGGGGAACTTCGAGGAGGTTGCTCTGGGACTGGCCGATGAGGATTCACAGCAGGAGGCTCTCCGCTGCCTCAACTGCGGCGTCTGCTCCGAGTGCATGGAATGCGTGCGGGCCTGTGAGCGCGCTTCCATCGACCACGGCATGCGGGAGGAAACGACGGAGGTGAAGGTCGGGACCATCATCCTCGCCACGGGGTTCGACATCATGGATCCCGCTCCCATGAAGCCATACGGCTACGGGCGGTTTCAGGAGGTCTACACGGGCCTTGAATTCGAGCGCCTCAACAACGCCGTGGGCCCCACGGGCGGACAGATCGTGACGAAGGACGGCAGAAAGCCGGAAAGTATCGCCATCATCCACTGTGTCGGGAGCAGGGACGTCAATCACCACGAATACTGCTCCCGGGTCTGCTGCATGTATGCCCTGAAATACGGGCACCTCATCAAGGAAAAGGTGGGGCACGACACGAAAGTGTACAACTTCTACATCGACATGCGGTGCTTCGGGAAAGGGTACGAGGAATTCTACCGCAGGCTCCAGGACGAGGGTGTCACCTTCGTCCGGGGAAGACCGGGTGAAATAACGGATCACGCCCTCACACCCCAGGAGGAGGGCAAGCTCATCGTCGTCAGCGAGGACACCCTCCTTGGAAGACGGATGCGGTTTCCCGTAGACATGGTGGTGCTTTGCACGGCCATGGAAGCCAGGAAGGAAGCACCCGAGGTGGCCCGCATCTTCGGGATCAGCCAGGGGGGGACGGATTCTTCCTGGAAGAGCACCCGAAGCTTGGACCCGTTTCCACAACCACCGACGGCGTATTCCTGGCCGGAACCTGCCAGGGCCCCAAGGACATTCCGGATGCCGTTTCCCACGCATCGGGGGCGGCAGCCCAGGCCCTTGCCCTGGCTACCGCTGGAAGAGTGGAGATCTCCCCGACCATCTCCTGGATCGATCCCGAGGTTTGCGCGGGATGCCAGACGTGCATCAAGCTCTGCCCCTATTCGGCTATCGAATTCGATGAGCGCCGCGGGATTTCCGTCATCAACGAGGCGGTGTGCAAGGGGTGCGGCAGTTGCGCAGGCTTTTGCCCGAGCGGGGCCGCCCAGGTGAAGCATTTTACGGCCAAGCAGATCTTTGCGGAAATCGAAGGCCTTCTCGACGCCATTTGAGAGCGTGCTGAAGAAGTCGCCAGAAACCACAACCGCGTCCTTCCGGCGGAAGCCGGAATCCAGGTTTTTCAAGTATTTCCGGACCCCGGTTTTCACCGGAGTGATGGAAGGGACGAGGAGTTAACGGGCTTTTGAGGAATCGACGAGACAGGAGTCAGTCAATCACGCGGAGGAATCCATGGACAGCTTTCAGCCGACGATCATCGCATTTGTGTGCAACTGGTGCACTTACACCGCGGCGGACCTCGCCGGTACTTCCCGTTTGATGCAGCCTTCCAACACGAGGATGATCCGCATGATGTGCACCGGCATGGTGGACCCCAAGTATGTCATCAAGGCTTTGCTCGAAGGCGCCGACGCGGTGCTCATCAGCGGGTGCCACCCCGGGGACTGCCACTACATCAACGGAAATCTCAAGGCTCGGCGCCGCATCAAATTGCTCAAGGAAATACTGCCCCGGTTCGGATTCGATGAAAGGCGGCTGAAAATGACGTGGATTGGGGCCAGTGAGGGAATCGATTTCGCCAAAACCGTCAGGGAAATGGTCGCGGACGTGAAGGCATTGGGGCCCAACGAAGCCAGGAAGCAAATGGTCATCTAGGGGCAAAGAGCGTTTCCCGACAAGCACGGAGATCAACCCCCGGTCGACGCATGCCGGGGAAGCGCAGGATCATCCGAGGGAGGTTGGAGAGCATCATGGCCGTGACAGCGAAAATCGAGGTGAAAGACCGCAATCCCGTGGCCTCTCTGCAGGGCTTTCTCAAGGCCATGCTGCGAGATGGAAACCTGGGAGCCCTCATGGTGGCCCAGCACCTTCCCATGAAGGGCACCGTCATGCCGACCCTGGTCACCGACCCGGAAATGCTGGAAGGAGCGGACCCCCTCGCACCGGTCTTCCCCATCAATGCCGCGAAAGTCGTTTCCCGCCTGACTCGGCGGCCTGCCGGGGCTGAAGTGGCCGTGGTGCTCCGGCCTTGCGAAATCCGGGCTTTCATCGAACTGGTGAAACTCAAGCAAGGCAGCGCCGACGAGGTGGTCCTGGTGGGAGTAGACTGCCTCGGGGCCTACGGGAATCTAGACTATGCCCGGTTCATCGGTGACGACGGCGCGGATTCCACCCTGAGGTACTACGAATCCATCCGGACGGGCCGAGGGACGGCCTGCGGGGACTTCGACATCTCCCCGGCCTGCAAGGCGTGCGAGTTCCCCATACCGGAAAATGCGGACATTCTCATAGGACTGGTGGGAATGGATCTCGAGGAATCCCTTCTGGTCAAGGCCAACACCCCCAAGGGAGAGTCGCTGCTGCAGAGGCTTTCCCTGACTGCTTCCCCTGAGCCCGAGGGTCGAAAAGCGGCGGTCGCCGCCCTCCTGGATCAGCGAAGGGCCTATCGAGACCAGATGTTCGAAGAGACCAGCGCGGCCACCTCGGATCTGCAAAAGCTCATGGACTATCTGGGCAACTGCGTGAACTGCTACAACTGCAGGGTGGCCTGCCCCGTCTGCTATTGCAAGGAGTGTGTTTTCGTCACCGACGTTTTCGACCACGAACCGGCTCAGTATCTCCGGTGGGCCAAGCGCAAGGGCATCCTGAAAATGCCGACGGACACGGTCTTCTACCACCTCACCCGCCTGGCCCACATGAGCACCGCCTGCATCGGGTGCGGACAGTGCTCCAATGCGTGCCCGAACAACATCCCGGTCATGGAGCTCTTCCGCACCATCGCGAGCTTCACCCAAAAGGCGTTCCATTATGAAGCGGGCAGGAGCCTCGAGGATGAGCCTCCCCTGTCCGTCTTTCGTGAAAAGGAGTTTTCCGAGGTCACCGGCGGCCATGACTGAAGGGTGGTGGAAACTTCGGCAAGTTTGAGATGATGCTTGTCCGCTAACAGGCCTCTTCACCCTCCCCTTGGGATCCTCCCATCGAGGGAGGGGGCGAACCTTCCTCTCCCCCGGTGGGAGAGGGCTGGGGTGAGGGGGGGAGCACACTGACAGGAAGGTTGCAGGCATGAACACGAAAATTGGCTCAGCACTGGTAGTCGGAGCCGGCATCAGCGGGATACGGTCCGCCCTGGACCTGGCGGAGCTCGGCTACAGGGTGACCCTCATCGACAAGGCCCCGAACCTTGGCGGGACCCTGCGGCAGTTGGATCACCAGTTTCCCAGCGACCACTGCGGGATGTGCAAGATGCTCCCCCTCGTGGAAAGGGACAAATCGCTCCCAATACTGCCTCCGGAAGGGCCTTTTCCACGAAAACATCCACATCATGCTCTCCACGGAAATGGTGGCCCTGGAGGGTGAGGCCGGAAATTTCGTCGCAACCGTGCGGTATCTGCCCAACAAGGTGGACCCGTCCCGGTGCATCGGCTGCGGGGCGTGTGCCGAGGTCTGCCCTGTCGAGGTGCCCGATGCGTTCAACGCGGGCCTGACCATGCGCAAGGCGGTCTACCTTCCAGTGCCCCACAACATCCCCAACAACTACGTCCTGGACACAGAAAATTGTTCGCGGTGCGGCGAATGCGAAAAGGTGTGCCCGACCGGTGCCATAGACCTCATGCTCCAGGCCCGCAAAGGCTTCCACGTCCTGGTTGTGGACGATGAGCTCATCGTGCGGGAATCGGTCAGGGAGTGGCTGGACGACGAGGGGTTCTCGGTGGAGACGGCGGAATCGGGGTTCGAAGCAGTTGAAAAGCTCAAATCCACCGAGTACCAGCTCATGTTCCTGGATGTCAAGATGCCCGGCATGGACGGGGTGGAGGTGATCAAGCAGGCGAAGGAGATGCGCCCCGAGCTGCCGGTGGTCATGATCACGGCCTACGCGACGGTGGAAAACGCCGTGGAGGCCATGAAGCTCGGCGCCGTCGATTACCTCATGAAGCCCTTCGACATCGAAGCCCTCGTCAATTTCGTCATCCAGCGATTTCGGGAGGCTCAGCGTATCGCGGAAGAGCGCATCGAGGTCGGCGCGGTGATCCTCGCGGCGGGTTTCGGGTCCTTCGATCCGACCACGGGGACCAACACGTATGGGTATGGGGAGTTTCCCAACGTGTTGACCAGCGTCCAGTTCGAGAGGCTCATCAGCGGCACCGGGCCGGGTGGCGGGGTCCTGCGGCGGCCTAGTGACGGGAAAGAGGCCCGCAAAATCGCATGGCTCCAGTGCGTGGGTTCCAGGAACCTCAGTGTGGATGCCGACTTCTGCTCTTCCGCGTGCTGCATGTTCTCCATCAAGGAGGCCGTGCTGGCCAAGGAAAGGAGCGGGGGTGCCGTGGACGCCGCCATTTTTTACATGGACATGCGCACCTTTGGAAAGGATTACCAGCGCTATCGGGACAGAGCGGCGAATGATCACGGAGTGCGGTTCGAGAGAAGCCGTGTCCACTCCGTAGAGCCCGAAGGGAGAGATGGGACCCTGCGGGTCTGCTACACGGATGTCCGGGGCACCACGCGGGATGAGACCTTCGATCTCGTGGTCCTTGCCACCGGGCAGAAGCCCCCGGCTGGGATGGAGGCCCTGGCGGAAATGACCGGGATCGAACTGAACCCATGGGGATTCTGCCGGACCAGGGAATTCGTGCCGGGCGCCACGACCAGGGACGGGATCTTTGCCGGCGGGTCCTTTGCATCCCTTAAGGACATCGCCGAGTCCGTCATCCTGGCGAGTTCCGCCTCCCTCGAGGCATCGCGGCTCATCCACTCCAAGGGAGGCGGGCTGGCGGAAGTCTCCGGTGGCAAAGCCGCATACCGCGACGTGTCAAGACAGCTGCCCCGGATCGCCATGGCCCTTTGCACGTGCAGCGGAAGCCTCTCCGACCCCCTCAACCTCGAAGCCCTGATGGCGGATTTGAAGAAATCGGGGGTGGTCCACCAGGGATTCCGGATCGACAGGATGTGCACCAGGGAAGGCTGGGAAGAGCTCCAGGAAAAACTTCGGACGGCGGGTTCCAACAGGGTCCTCATCGGGAGCTGCATGCCCTACGCCTACTCGCGGAGACTGCGTGAACTGGGTGACGCCATGGGCCTCGACCCGGCCCTGATGGACGTGGTGGACATCCGGACTTCGTCGTTTCAGGGACAGGGAGAATCGCCTTCCGGCCTGCAGGAGCATGCCCGGGCCCTGCTGGCGATGGGGGCAGCCAGGCTCAAGGGCGCGGACCCCCACATGCCCTCGTCAAGGCCCATCGTGCAGAAGGCTCTGGTGGTGGGTGGCGGCATGGCGGGGATGACGGCGGCCCTCTCCATTGCGGACCACGGCTTTCGGGTGACCCTGGTGGAACGGGCCGAGGTGCTCGGGGGCAACGCTCGGAAGATCCACCGGACCATCGAGGGGAATTCCCCACAGGATCTCCTGGCCACCACCATTTCCAGGGTGGAAAAGCATCCCTCCATCGACGTCATCACCCGCGGGAACGTCCTCCATTCCTCCGGCCGCGTGGGGCGCTTCGTGACGACCATCGAACAGGGGGACGGGAGCGGGACGACCATCGAGCACGGGGTGACCATCCTCGCAACGGGTGGGAAGTGAGGCGAAGACGAGCTCCTACTGCTACGGGCAGAGTGATCGCATCGTCACCCAGCACGAGCTGGAAGAGCGTTTGCATGGCGGCTCCCTGGCTCCTTCGGGTCTCGGGGTGGTGGCCATGATCCAGTGCGTGGATTCGAGGGAGCCGGGGCGCAACTACTGCAGCAGAATCTGCTGCACCTCGGCCCTGAAGAACGCCCTGGCCTTGAAGGAGAAGAGCCCGGACACGGACATCTACATCTTCTACCGGGACCTCATGTCCTACGGTTTCCTCGAGAGCTATTACACGAAGGCGCGAAAAGAGGGCATCATTTTCAACCAGTATGCCGTGGATGACAAGCCTCGGGTAGAGGTTGAAAACGGGGGCGTGTCAATCAGGGCGAAGGATCCCATCCTGGACCGGGAGATTTTGATTCCGGCGGACCTGCTGGTTCTCAGCACCGGGGTTGTTCCCTCGGAGAACCAAAGACTCTCGGAGATCTTCGGTGTTGAAACCAACGAGGACGGGTTTTTCCAGGAAGCGGAGACCAAGTGGCGCCCGGTGGATTTCCTCAAGGAGGGTGTCTTCCTGTGCGGCATGGCCCATTCGCCCCGATCCATATCCGAGACGATGGCCACGGCCGAGGCTGCGGCCCAGAGGGCCCTGCGCTTTCTCGCCATGGACCGCATCGCGGTGAGCAGCACGGTGGCGGAGGTGCGACACACCATTTGTTCCCTGTGCGAGCGCTGCATCGCAGCCTGCCCATTCGGGGCCCGGTTCCTGGACGAGGAGGGGGAGAAGATCCACGTGGACGAACTCGCATGTCAGGGCTGCGGCGCGTGTGCCGCCGCGTGTCCCAACAGCGCTTCGATTTTGCGGGGCTTCGGCGACCGGGACATGCTGGCGGTGCTTGACGCCGCCCTCGATGTGGCCGGGTAGACGCCTTGCGCTCTGACAAAAAGCGCAAAAGTTCAGTCTTCAGTTAAAGGGTGAAATAGAGACTTTTTCGCGGCAACGACGGGGAGCAGAAAACATGGACCACGCTTCGGAGGTTGCACGGCAGGGGACGGATCCCCACGTTTCAGAACCCATGCGGCACATATGGGAGAAGGTGAAGGCGTGCATGCAGTGCGGGACGTGCACGGGTTCATGTCCAAACTCCCATGCCATGGACATCACTCCCCGTGCCCTGTGGAGACTCGTTCAGTTCAATTTGAAGGACGACATTTTCAACAGCAAGACATTTTGGCTTTGTTCCAGCTGCTATTACTGCACGCTCCGCTGCCCGCGCGGGCTTCCTCTCACGGAGGCCATGGGCGATCTGAAGCGCCTTGCGGTGAGCTTCGGGATCACGACGGAGAAACGGAGCCCTGTGTTTTATCGGGTGTTCCTGGCAGCGGTGCGGCGCTACGGACGGGTGAGGGAGATGGAAATGATGGCTCGCTACTTCATGTCTCTCAAGAACCCCATGGTGCCCATCTCATTCACCCCTCTCGGGATCAAACTGGTCGCCAAGGGAAAGATTTCTCCGCAATTTCCCAGCTTCTTCGGCGAGGGTAAACTGGATGCGCTTTTCCGGAAGGCAAAGGAAGTGGAGGCAGGTTCATGAGATACTTTTACTATCCAGGGTGCTCCCTCGAGGGAACCGCGGTGGAATACGATGCGTCGGCCAGGGCGGTGATGCAGGCCCTGGGGGTGGAGCTGGTGGAGATCGAGGATTGGACCTGCTGTGGAGCGAGCGCGGGGGATACGGCGAGCGCCCTGCTTTCCATGGTCCTTCCGGCGAGGAACCTGGCCCTGGCTGAAAAAGCCGGGTCAGGTGCCGACGTGGTGATCCCCTGCAGTGCCTGCTACCTGAATCTCAAAAAGGTCGAAGATCACACCAAGCGGGATGAAGTCCTCCTGAAGAAGGTCAATCTTGTCCTGGAGGAGGAGCATCTCTCGTACCGGGGAGAGAGCAGGCCGCGGCACCTCCTGGATGTTTTGGCCACGGACATCGGGGCCGCCAGGATCATGGGTGAGGTCAGGATTCCTCTTGGCGGTCTTCGGGTTGTCCCCTACTATGGGTGCCAGGTCCTTCGGCCTTACCGGGTGTTTGACGACCCGGAGGAACCGCGGTCCATGGAGCCTCTCGTGGAAGCACTGGGAGCCCGGGTATTCCCATGGACCATGGGGGCCAAGTGCTGCGGAGCCGGACTGATGACCACGAAGAAGCCCCTCGCCATGGAACTGGTGACCGCTCTCCTGAAGGAAGCCAGGGGCGCCGACTGCATCGTCACGGTTTGTCCCATGTGTCAGATGAACCTGGAATGCTTTCAAAAGAACGCTTCAGACATGGCGGGAGAGGACCTGAGCATCTCCGTCCTTTATCTTCCCCAGTTGATCGGGATCGCCCTCGGTATCGATTGGGACAGACTCAGGCTCAAGTCCAATATCGTGTTCAAGAAGCCCCTGCAGAGCAAGCTCAACCTGCTGGCCATGGGAAACAATGCCGCATGAGAGAAGCCTGTCCCACCATTAAACCGTGGCAGCAGTTCCCGGCCAATTCCTCCCCCGTGATGAGGGAGGCTGGGTGGGGGTGAAAAGCATCACCGATCGACCCACTCCCCCGTCCCTCCCACCAAGGGAGGGGAGCCAAGGGAGCGAAAAACGGGTATTGACTTCCGCCCAGCCGCACCAGGGGATGGGCGCTCCTGAAAACCACCGCATCCAAAAAAGCCAGGTCCGATCATGTTGAAGTCCTTCCTAGGCATATACCACAGCCTCATTTCCCGGCTGATCCTCCTCGTGGGGCTGACCCTCTTTGTCAGCATCTTCACCTGGGCCTATTTCAACATCAACTACCAGAAGAAATCGGCCATCGACGGGATTGTCGAAGAGGTGGACCGGCTGGGAAACACCATACGGCTGGGAACCCACTATGCCATGATGCTCAATTCCCGGGACGACATCAACCAGATCATCAAGAATGTGAGTCGGCAGGAGGGAATCGAGAACGTTCGGATCTACAATAAGCTGGGACAGATCAAATTTTCCAATATAACCAATGAAATGGAGACCATCACCACCATCAAGGCCGAAGCGTGCGACATTTGCCACAAAACCGACCCGCCCCTGGAAGAGGTGGACATCGCTTCCCGGACGCGAATCTTCGACTCGGGGGAGGGCTACCGGCTCATCGGGATCATCAGTCCCATTTACAACGAGCCCTCCTGTGCCACGGACGTTTGCCACGTGCACCCGGAGGACAAGAAGGTCCTGGGTGCCTTGGATGTCGTGGTGTCGTTGCAGAACACGGACAAGGCCATCCAATCCCACGAAAAGAGGATCATCCTGCTCGCCGTCGTCAGCTTCCTTGGTACATCCCTCATCATAGGGATATTTCTGCTCATTTTCGTCAATCGCCCCATCAAGGGACTCATTGCCTGGACCCGCATCATCGGAGAGGGCAACTACGACCATCGCGAGAGCTCTCGCAGTGCTGATGAGATCGGCCAGCTTGCCCTGGCCATCGATCAGATGGGGCAGGAGATCAAACGGAAGCAGCAGGAGTTGAACCGACAGAGAAACGAGTACCAGGAGCTCTTTGCGCTGGTGCCCTGCTACATCACGGTCCAGGACAGGAATTTGCGCCTCGTCCGCTACAACAGGGAGTTCACCAGCCACTTCGAACCGAAGCCTGGAGACTATTGTTACAAGGTATACAAGGGGAGGGACGAGCGGTGCGACCCGTGCCCTGTGCTGAAGACCTTTTGCGATGGAAACGTTCACACCAGCGAGGAAGCGGGGGTCAACAAGGACGGGGAGATCTCCCACTGGGTGGTGCACACCTCGCCCATTCGAGACGCTGACGGCAATATCCTCTATGTGATGGAGACGTCCCTGGACACCACCAAGATGAAGCTCCTGGAGGAGGAGCTCAGGCGGTCTGAAAAAAAGTACCGCGACATTTTCAACCACATTCCGAACCCGGTTTTCGTCCTGGACAAGAAGGACCTGACCATTTTGGACTGTAACGAGATGGTGACGGCCATCTATGGATTCAATAAAAGCGAGCTTGTGAGGACCTCCTTCTTGAACCTCTTCGAGGAGGCCGACCATGAACGCTACGCCAGGAAGCTCATGTCATCGGACGACTTGACACACACCAGGCAGAAGACCAAAGACGGGAGGACCATCTTCGTCAATCTGCGCATTTCGCCGTCGGATTATCTCGGCCGGGAGGCACTGCTGGTGACCACCAGCGACGTGACCAAGAGGCTGCTGGCGGAACAGCATCTCATCCAGGCCAGCAAAATGGCCACTCTTGGAGAGATGGCAACAGGCATCGCCCATGAGCTGAACCAGCCTCTTTCGGTCATCAAAACCGCGAGCAGCTTCGTGGCCAGGAAAGTCAAGAAGGGGGAATTGATCAGGGAGGACATCCTGAAAACCATGGCCGAGGAAATCGACAGCCATGTGGACCGGGCGTCGCGGATCATCAACCATCTGCGGGAGTTTGGCCGCAAGTCCGAGGTCAAGCGGGAAAGGGTCATGGTCAACGAAGCGCTGGAGAAGGCGTTGGAGATCTTCAGCCAGCAGCTGAAACTGAGAAACATCGAGGTGGAAAAAGAGCTGGATCCCAGGCTCCCCTGTATACTTGCAAATTCCAACCGTCTGGAGCAGGTTTTCATCAATCTCCTCATCAACGCCAGGGATGCCATCGAGGAGAGTGTGGAAAGGTCCGGGGAAGGCGGCATCCCCAGGAAGATCTCCCTCAAGACGGGGGTTTTCAGCGGAAGAGTCGTCATCCAGGTTCGTGACACCGGCAGCGGAATCCCCAAGCACATTCTCGAAAAGATCTTTGAGCCTTTCTTCACGACAAAGACGGTCGGCAAGGGCACGGGCCTCGGGCTCTCCATAAGCTACGGAATCGTTCAGGACTATGACGGGACCATCGAGGTGGAAACCAGGGAAAACGAAGGGTCAAACTTCATCGTGAGTTTCCCGGTGTTGAGTGAGGTCGGATGATACGGCAGATTCTCCTCGTGGATGATGAAGAGGGCATCCGGAAGATACTCGGGATTTCCCTGGCCGATTGCGGCTACGACGTGATCACGGCCGCAAACGGGGAAGAAGCCCTCCAGTTGTGGAGGAAAGAGAAGCCCGAGATCGTTTTGACCGACATCAAAATGCCGGTCATGGACGGTATAGAGCTCCTGAAGAGAATCAAGGAGGAGAGCCCGGACACGGAGGTCATCATGCTCACGGGCCACGGTGACTTGACCCTGGCCATCTTGAGCCTTCAGTTCGAGGCTGCGGATTTCGTCACCAAGCCCATCAACGACGACGCCCTGGACATCGCCCTCAAGAGGGCGCAGGAAAGGATCTGGCTCAAGAGGAAGCTCAGGGAATACACCGAGGATCTCGAAAGGCTGGTCGAGGAGAAGACCCAGAAGCTGCTCCAGGCCGAGCGGCTTGCAGCCATAGGGCAGACGGTGGCCACCCTGGCTCACGCCATCAAGAACATCATCGGCGGGTTGAATGGCGGTATCTTTGTCATGGAGAAGGGGTTCGAGCTCAAGAACGATCAATACCTCAACCAGGGCTGGGACATGGTCAAGGGCAACGTGGAAAAAATCAAGCGACTGTCCCTGGATCTCTTGAACTTCGCCAAGGAGCGTGAGCCGGACTACCGGTTCTGCGATCCCAACGAGCCTGTCCGACAGGTCTTTCAGCTCATGGAACCCAAAGCGCGGGAGTGCGGCATCAACTTAATGATGGAACTGGATGCCGACTTGGATTATATATTTCTCGATTCTGACGCCATCCACTGCTGCCTGCTGAACCTCACCACGAACGCCCTGGATGCCTGTATGGGCCCGGGATGCTCCGGCAGGCCTATGGAAGTCGTCATCAGGACATCGAGGGGCAACGGATGGGCTGTCGTTTATGAGGTCATCGACAATGGGTGCGGCATTGACCCCGAGGCCAGGGAGCGCATCTTTCAGAATTTCTTCAGTACCAAGGGAACCAGGGGAACGGGACTGGGCCTGATGATCACTAAGAAGATCGTTTGCGAGCACCGGGGAAGGATTTCCCTGGAAACGGAAGAGGGGAAGGGAACCCGGTTTGTCATCGGGCTGCCCGGCGACGGAGGTTCTGAAACAGCCGGGAGCTCCAAGGTGCCAGAGACACCGGATAAACCATCGGTCCAGGGCTGAGAGGTTGAGGCCGTTGAGTCGGCAGCATTGCCATCATGGGGGGGAGATCAACCAGAGAGGGGAGAGCATGGTAGAGTACAAGAATATCCTGTTCTGCACGGATTTTTCCGAAGACGCGAATATCGCTTTTATGCATGCCCTCAACCTGGCCAAGAAGTACGGAGCGAAATTGCACATCCTCCATGTGCCCCATTCGCCATTCCGGTATTCTCGTGGCGTGGTGGACGAGCATGTTCCGGAGAGTAAATCCCAGGATGGCCAGGCTTTCTTCGACAAAGAGATCGAGGAGAAGGCGGTGAGTCATCTGAAGGAAGCTTACGGCAAGCGCCTGGGCGACTTTTCCAGCGTCGTTTTCGTCATCAAGTCCGGCGCTCCCGACGTGGAAATCGTGCGATACGCCAAGCAAAACGACATCGATTTGATCGTCATGGGGGCCCTGGGCAAGTCGGAAGTGGACCGGCTGGAGCATGGGAGCACGGTGGCGCGTGTCTCGCGGTATGCTCATTGCCATGTCATGGCCATCCGAAACCCGGCCAAGCAATTCACTCTGCCAGGCAAGGTCTACTAGAGCTCGCGGTGGCTGTTTCGGAAGAAACGCCGCTGCGAGCTGCGAGGAGCGCGGCCTCTGGATTGCATCGCGGCAGGGAGTCGGTTCTTGCCCGGTGAACCATGATCATCGATCGAACTTCCCGGAGGCTTGAATTCGACCCGCGTGAGCTGCACTGAATTTCCGCTTTCGTTGCCCATCAGATGTAATGTCCTCCCCTTTGGAGGGCCCCGTTGCAACCTTGGAGGGATGAATCAATGGCAAAGAAGATACTTGTTGTGGACGATGAGCAGGACATCAGGGTTTTCTTGACCACTCTTCTGGAGACGAGCGGCTTCAAACCCGTATCCGCCCAGGATGGCCAGGAGGGGTTGGAAGTGGCCCGCAGCAAGAAGCCTGCCTTGATCATCATGGACATCATGATGCCGCGGGAGAGCGGTATCTTCCTCTACAGGGAGCTGAAGAAGGATCCGGAGCTCAACAAGATTCCCGTCATCATCGTCTCCGCCCTGTCCAAGAAGACTTTTTTTCATTCCCAGAAGGTTTTGGATGAGTATGAAGGGGGAGAGGTTCCCCAGCCCTCCGCCTACATCGAAAAGCCCCCCGAGGCTGACGAGCTCCTGCAGACCATCCAGAGCCTGCTCCCGTAGTGACCATCTCAAAAAGACCAAAGGGTTTCTTTCCCGTCAGGGGATGAGCTCTGATTTCGTTGACTCGGAAGCCATCGGCAGTGCTCCCCAAAAGATTTCCTTTTGCGGCAGCCGGGTCTTGTGATATTTTTCATTTTGTGAGGGTCACTCACTGATTCCATTGGATTTTCAGCAGGTTTCATGAAGTGGGGGTGGGAATCCCATCGCTTCTCGGGTGAAGCAGCCCGTGGTGGAGAACGGTGATTCAGGTTCGCGTCTTTTCGCTAAGGCGACGGAAGGGGGGAAAGGATGCCATCGATCGAATTCAAAGGGATATCTTACGACGTCGATGATGAGGACTTTCTGACGGATACAAGCCAATGGGATGCTGGGTTCGCGGAGGGCATGGCACCCAAGGTGGGAATAGCGGAGGGCCTTACCGGAGCCCACTGGGAAGTCATTCGATTCATCAGGGAGGCATTCACCAAGACCGGAAGGTGCCCCATGGTCTTCGAGACCTGCAAGGCGCACCAGCTGCATTCGGCCGATTTGCAGGCTTTGTTTCCGTCGGGCTATTTACGAGGGGCCTGCAAGCTGGCGGGTTTGTCCTATCGAGCGGAGGACCTGCATCCCTCTTGGCTGCCTGATGAAAGAATGGTACCCGTCTCGACGCCCCTTTACAAAAGAGTCTATCGGGTCAACGTGAGGGGCTTTCTGGTGGACCCCTCCGATTGGGATGAGGACTTCGCCGTTTTCAAGGGCCTTGAAATGAAGATGTCCGGTCCCCTGGGTGCGAAGCACTGGCGGATCATTCGGTATCTGCGGAGGCAGTTTGCTGAAACGGGCAAGGTGCCAACCGTTTTTGAGACCTGTTCCGCCAACCAGATGGAGATCGAGGATCTGGAAAGGCTCTTTCCGGACGGATACCACCGGGGAGCCGTGAAGCTTGCGGGACTGCGCGTGGTGTGACGTCCGCCGGCACATGGGGTTGCTCTTAGACATCGCGAGGGGGCAATTCGCTGCCGCAAGGTTTCTTCCCAAAAAACCTCGAGAGCAGGACGAAAAAGGTCCTGCTTGAGGGGTCACCCCGGTAACCACCGCCCCTGCTGTAGAGTACCCTTCGGGTGCAAAATGAACCCGAAGGGATGCTCCCTGCCGTTTCCCTTCCTTTTTCCACGATCCATCCGGAGCATCCCTTCCGTTCCTGACACACCGCTCTGAAAGCCCGTTTCCCCTCGGTGGGTGCTTCGCCTCCCTCAATCCACTCTTCCCCCGTCGGGGACTACTCCCCGCAGTCCCCCATAGCCCTTCAGGGCACGCTGATCCATGAAAAGCTTGGAACTCACCGCACAGATTCTTTTCGCACAACTTGTTCTCTCAGCGGTCTCCGCGGTGAAACAGTAAACCTTATCCGAGCAACCCTCTCGAAGGACTTGGTGCGCACCTTGCACATTTCATGGACAGTAAAGCATTGGGACTGTGCGGCACTTCATCCTTCAAGGGGAATTTTCATGCTGGCGATGCCTGTTTTGCGATCGCGTGTGGCGCCGGTCCTCGACTGGTGCTCGAGGTGGCGGATCATGGCAAGGGGACCCTCCGGGAACACGCCCGTGAGGGAGGTGATCTTTGAAGCAATGCCGCCCCATGAAATGCTCCGTGCTCTCAGAGAGGAAGGTGTCACCACGCTCATTTGCGGAGCCGTCAGCCTGTGTCTCAAGAGCTACGGAGAGCAGCTGGGCATGGAGATTGTCGATGGGGTTTCGGGGGAAGTGCAGGATGTACTGGCTGCATATCGTTCAAAGCAGCTCCAGCAGCCACGTTTTAGGTTGCCCGGAGTTGAGCCCGTGTGCCGTCGAACTCCTTCCAGGGTGAGGAGGCGATGGGATTCGTTCACAGACAATGGGGAGGAAGTCATGCCGTTCGGGAAAGGATCTGGTGGACAGGGTTCCGGTCAGGGGCGGGGAAAGGGCTCCGGGCAGGGAGGAAGGGGAAAGCGATCGGGAGCGGGAGCCGATGGGTCTTCGGCGACCTGTGTGTGTCCTCAATGCAAGCGGGAGATCTCTCACAGCCTCGGAGTTCCCTGCAGGGACATGCGGTGCCCCCAGTGCGATCAACCCATGGTTCACAAGTGACCATTATGTGAGTTCGGGAGCTGAGTCCATGGTAATCGGTATTGCCAGCGGCAAGGGGGGCACGGGCAAAACAACGGTTGCAGCCAACCTGGCGGTGACCCTCGCAGAGCAGGATGTTCTCTTCCTGGATTGCGACGTGGAAGAGCCCAATGCCCATCTCTTCCTGAAGCCTCGGCTGACTTTCAGGGAGGAGATTGTCCTGGAGGTGCCGCAAATCGACGAGAAGCGCTGCGATCTTTGCGGCAAGTGCCGGGAGATATGCCGGTTCAACGCCATAGCCGTTTTGCCCCGGGTGATCATGACCTTCCAGGAACTGTGCCACGGCTGCGGGGGATGCTTCATGGTCTGCCCAAGGCAGGCGGTCCTTCCGGCCAAGCGCCTCATTGGCCACGTGGAAAAGGGGCTGTGCGGAAGCTTCAGGTTTGTGCACGGCAGACTTCGGGTGGGAGAAGCCATGGCGGCGCCTCTCATCAGGAAGGTCATGGAATGCTTCGATGGAAAAGGCCTCGCCATCGTCGATGCTCCCCCGGGGACCTCCTGCCCTGTCATCGCGGTGCTGCGCGGTTGTGACTACGCGGTCCTGGTGACGGAGCCGACCCCCTTCGGGCTCAACGACTTGAAGCTGGCGGTCGGGGCCGCTCGGATTCTGGGGCTTCCCATGGGCATCGTCATCAACCGATCCGACATGGGAGACGGGTCCGTCAGGGAGTATGCGGCTGAAGAGAGGATTCCCGTATTGAGCGAGATCCCCTTCGATCGGCGGGTTGCGGAAGTCTATGCCCGGGGGGAGCTCCCCGTGAACCACCTTCCGGGGTGGAAGGAGGCCATGGAGGAACTGTTTGTCACCATTTGCAGGGAATATCAAGAGGATCGTTCAGGATCCCGCGGATGAGCGGGAGGCGAGCACAGGACTAGAGAGACACATCATGCGTGAACTGGTGATCGTCAGCGGGAAGGGCGGGACCGGCAAGACGAGCATCGCGGGAGCGTTTGCCGCTATGGCTGAGAACATGGTTTTCTGTGACGCCGACGTGGATGCGGCCGATCTGCACCTCCTGCTGAAGCCCGAGATCCAGGAGCGACACGACTTCCGTGCCGGGCATGTCGCGGTCATCGAGCCTGATCTCTGCACCCAATGCGGCGACTGCGTCCATCGCTGTCGGTTTCAGGCCATATCCCCCTATTTCAGGGTCGATCCCATCCAGTGCGAGGGTTGCGGGGTTTGTGTCCATTTCTGTCCCGTGGGGGCCATCGGCTTTCCGGAAAAGACCTGCGGCCAGTGGACCATCTCCAGGACAAGATTCGGAACGATGGTCCACGCCCAGCTGGGAATCGCCGAGGAAAACTCAGGCAAGCTCGTGTCGCTGGTGCGCCGGGAGGCGCGGCGCATTGCGGAGGAGTGCGGCCGGTCGGGAATCCTCACCGACGGTCCCCCTGGAATAGGCTGCCCGGTGATCGCCTCCATAGGCGGTGCGACCGCTGTGCTGGTTGTCTCGGAACCGACCGTTTCCGGTATCCACGACCTGGAACGGGTGACTGACCTGGCAAAACACTTCGGGATTCCCGCCATGGTCTGTGTGAACAAAGCGGACCTCTACCCGGAGATGTCCGAGAACATCGAACTGTTCTGCAATCTTTCAGACCTCCGCTTCATGGGTTCCGTCCCTTTCGACCCAGAATTCATCAGGGCGCAAATCCAAGGGAAAACCATTGTGGAAGGCTTCGACGGCCCCGGGAAATCGGCGGTCGTGAAGCTGTGGGGGGAGACCCGCCGCTTCCTGGATCTGCTGGCCGGGTGAGCCTCATTGAGAACTCAGCGGATTTCAATTCCTCGCTTTCGCATCAAGGGGCGTTTTGCCCTTCCACTCCCCCCCGATACAATTTAGAATCAATCCCCAGATCAAAGTTCCCCGCCCGTGATGGGAGGAGGTTCACTGATTCCCCTCCCCTGGCGGGAAGGATGAGGGAGGGGGAAGATCCCTCGATACGGGTTCTGCAAATCCACCGGCTGCATCGCAGGAAGAACTCAAGGCATCTGGAACAGGGAACGTGGGAATGAAACGGCCTGATCTTTCCTCGGAAACCCAGACCATCCTTAACAGCATTGCGGATGGGGTCTTCACCGTCGACCTCTACTGGAAGATCACGTTCTTCAACCGCGCCGCTGAGGAGATCACGGGCATTCCGTCATCGGAGGCTCTCGGTCGCCCCTGCTGTGAAGTCTTCCGGGCCAACGTCTGCGAGACCACCTGTGTTCTCCGCTACACCATGGAAACGCAAAAACCGGTGGTCAACAAGCCCATCGCGATTCTCAAGGCCAATGGCAGGGAAGTCCCCATCAGTGTCAGCACCGCTCTTCTGAGAGACGAGCAGCAGAGGATCATCGGTGGCGTGGAGACTTTCCGGGACCTCAGCCTCGTGGAATCCCTGCGCCGGACCATCGACCTCCAGTATCGCTTCCAGGACATCCTATCGAGGTCTCCTCTGATGCGCAGGATTTTCGCCCTGCTGCCCGATGTGGCTCAGAGCGAGAGCACCGTTCTCATACAGGGAGAGAGCGGTACGGGCAAGGAGTTGCTGAGCCGGGCCATCCACAACCTGAGTCCCCGGAGCAGGGGGCCGTTCGTGGCCGTCAACTGCGGGGCTCTTCCCGACACGCTCCTCGAGTCGGAGTTGTTCGGCCACGTGGCGGGAGCGTTCACGGATGCCAAACGAAGTCGCCAGGGTCGGTTTGCCCTGGCGGATGGGGGCACTCTGTTCCTCGATGAGATCGGGGACATCTCCTCCGCTCTCCAGGTCCGCCTCCTCAGGGTCCTGGAGGAGCGCTGCTATGAGCCCCTGGGCTCTTCGAAGACCGTCAAGGCCAATGTGCGCATCATCGCGGCAAGCAACAAGGACCTGAGTCAACTGGTGGAGGAAGGGCGATTTCGCAAGGACCTGTACTACCGGATCAATGTGGTGAAGCTGGAGCTGCCGCCCCTGGATCGAAGGAAGGAGGATATTCCCCTCCTGGCGGAACATTTCATCGAGCGCCTCAACGGGCTGCGGAACAAGAACATCACCGGGTTGAGCCACGAAACCGTTTCCATCTTCATGCGGCATGACTGGCCCGGGAACATTCGAGAACTGGAGAACGCCATTGAATACGCCTTTATCCTGTGCCGGGAGAGGCTGATTCGGCCAGATCACCTCCCGGATCACCTGAAAGCTCTCGGGAGCCCCTCCAGTATTCCTTCTGGGACTACTCTGAGGGACATCGAGGCCCGTGCCATCCTGGAGGCATTGGAGCGTAATCAATGGCGCCGCCTGGCCACGGCGAGGGAACTGGGCATCGACAAGAACACCCTTCGCCGCAAGATCCAACGCTTGAAAATCACAAGCTTTGCAGACAAAGATGACATTGAGCCTTAGAAACCCCTTCGAGCCTCCCCTCCCCCATGGGGGTCTGTTTCGCCAGGGAAGGTGCGAGAGTCGGAAGGAACCGGTTGGACAAGATCTAGGCAAAAATGTTGTCGGGCTTGTAAGGATGAGTGCCCAGGATCACCTGGACGCCTGCCTTGGCCTGGATCTTGGCAACGATGGATTCCTTGTGCGGACAGTGATCAAGAATGCAGGGAGCCACGTGGACCTTGGTGACCTTCTCGTTCATCGGCTTGTTCCATAAGTTCACCTGGGCAAGCCTTGTGACGATGGTTGCCCCCGGACAACCACCGCAGTTCAGAAGACCCATCAACTCCGCTCCGTTCTTTTCATACTCTGCGAATTCGCCCTCTCTCCTGTTGAAGCCCACAAGACATCGGGAGCAACCGATGCACACATCATCCATGGCGTTCTTGCAGCCCACGATGAGCAACTTTTCCATAGTTCCTCCTCGATCGAAATGCGAATTCCCCCGTAGCCTCACCCGCCCTGTTCACGAAGACCGGCATGAGGACGTCACGGTTCAGGTCCCCCCACCGTGTGTTCCCTGAACGCCGGTTCAGCCATGTAGTTGTGAATTGCAGCACGAAGGGTTTCAGCGGCAAGCAGGGCACAGTGTTTGTGATCCTCGGGAAGGGAACCCAGGATGTCGATGATGGTGTCCTCGCCGATGACTGCAGCATCCTCCACCATCCTTCCAATGGCCAGCTTCGCGGCCACGTAAGCGCAGAGCACGCTGGCGCCGCAACCGTCCGTGTAGAAGCGTGCATCCTCGATGAGGTCATCGCGAATCTTGAGATACATCTCGATGGTTTCGCCACAGGGCCCCGTTACCCTGGCCGACGACGTGGCATCCGGCAACCTGCCCATGATGCGGGGATGGGCCGGTGTTTCGTCATTCTTCCTGCCGTAATGCTTGCCTGTCTGCCTGACAATGAGCCGCTCCAGTTCGTTGTGCACACGATACGAGTCGGACATGGATGCATTACCCCAAGTGATAAACATGGATCGCAGGGTGGGCTGAACGAGACAACCCCACCGGTTTCCAAGAGATCGAAGGATCAACCCATGATTAAGCAAGACGCATTCCAGGAGGACACGGGCCCGGTCCAACAGCCAGGTGAAAAGCCCGCCTCCGCGGACTTGCAGATCTTTGGATCCCTAAGATCATGGACGCGCTGTCTCCCCCGAAACATATTGAACCCAAATGCTCGTGATCGAGATGCAGAATGTTCCTTCCAGTGTCCATCCCCTTTCGGCCGTGTTACCCGAGAGGCATCCGGCAGAGTGAACCTGACAAAGCACTAGGATTTGGCGAGGTGGGACGCCGCAAATTTCCAGTTGAGCAGCTTGTCGATGACCGCGTTCACATAATCCGGCCGACGATTCTGGTAGTCCAGGTAGTAGGCGTGCTCCCACACATCGATGGTGATCAGCGGTTTTTGCCCATTGAGAGTGGGGTTGTCGGCGTTGGATGTTTTCACCACCGAAAGATTGTCCCCGTCGAGGACGAGCCATGCCCAGCCGCTCCCGAACTGGGTGGCCGCCGCGTTGGTGAATTCCTTCCTGAAGTTCTCGTAAGATCCAAATGACTTCTCGACGAGGACCGCCATGTCCCCTTCGGGTTTTCCCCCGCCCCCGGGCGCGAGGCTCTTCCAGAAGAAATCATGATTCCATGCCTGGGCGGCGTTGTTGAAAACTGCGACTTTGTCCGGAGCGCTCGCGGTCTGCTTCATGATCTCCAGAAAGGACATGCCGGCAAGGCTTGTCCCCTTGACGAGTTCGGCGGTCTTGTCCACGTAAGCCTTATGGTGCTTGCCGTAGTGGAATTCCATCGTCTTCCTGGAAATGGCGGGTTCGAGAGCGTCCTCCTTGTACGGGAGGGCAGGCAGGGTAATTGACGAGGGAGCAGGCGACTGAGCGCACCCGGCGGGGAACACCCCCATGCCGAGGGTCACGCAGAGGCCTCCTGCCGTGAGCAAGAAGCTTCTTCGGTTCATTTCCGGTTGGATCGCCTCATCGTTCATGATTTCCTCCTGTTTTGAGATGTCGATGCGGGAAGGGCTTCGCTGACTGTAAGCGACGCAAAGCAAGCCTGTCAAGGGGAACGGGAAGGCTTTGGGACTGGCCGCCCAAGGCCGCGAACGAGGCCTGGGCCCCCGCGCCCCCCACTCCCCCCCGATGAGCAAGATCGCCTCTCAAAACGAGCTTCGCGCACCGCCTGCCCTGAAAAGTCAATTTACCGCTGAGCACGCTGAGATCGCTGAGAGAACAATTCGTATAAAAAGGATCTCTGCGCCCCCGGCATCCTCTGCGGCGGATTCCAAGCTTTTCATCGTTTCGGATGGCCCGAAGGGCCGTTAGGGCATGCCACGGGAGAAGACCGGAGCGGCAACGGTAAAGGCGCGTTTGGTTCCGCAATGGTTGGCATGTGGGTTCATTCCGTTCCCGTTTTTCCTTTCGGTTTTCCCGTCAGGGCTGGGGACCTCAGCATTCCCCTGGCAATGAAACGGATGGGGGCGCGTGGGAATGCTGGCATCCAGGCTCAGCGTGGCATGCTCCTTGTACTTGCCGCACCATGTCGAAAATGTGGATTGACGGACAGGAGAACAACAGCGAAGGGAGAAGGGCGCATGAGTTCGTGCCGTGGCGGGGATTGCGGTCACGGAAAGGACAAAGCTGAAAACGACGGGCAACTTGAAAAGAAGAGGACAGAAAACGTGAAAAGAGACAGCTTCAAAGTGGCTATTCCCCTGGCCGACGGCAGGCTCACAAATCATTTCGGTCATTGCGATCAATTCGCCATCCTCCAGGTGGAGAAGGGGCGGATACTCGGTAAGGAAGTGGTCAATCCGCCTCCCCACGAGCCGGGCCTGTTGCCTCGGTGGCTGGGCGACAGGGATGTCAACCTGGTTATTGCCGGCGGCATGGGTCAAAGGGCTGTCAAGCTCTTTGCCGAGAGAGACATCGATGTGATTACGGGTGCCCCCAATGCGACCCCGGAGGACCTTCTCGTTCAATATCTGGCTGGGACCCTCGTCACCGGGGCCAACGTCTGCGATCATTGAGAAAGGATCAAGACATGAAAATCGCGGTCAGTGTCAATGGAAGAGACCTGGACGCTCCCGTGGACCCCCGCTTCGGAAGAGCATCCTGTTTTCTCGTCGTTGACCCGGAAACCATGAGATTTGAAGTGGTCGAAAACAGCCAAAACCTCGGTGCGTCCCAGGGAGCGGGAATACAGGCGGCGGCGACGGTGGCGAGGGAGGGGGCCACGGTGGTGCTCACGGGGTACTGCGGTCCCAAAGCCTTTCAAACCCTGCGGTCCGCCGGCATCCAGGTGGTGGTCGGAGCAGACGGGTCGGCGAGGGATGCCGTAAGGAAATTCCTCGAAGGATCCCTGCAAAGGGCTCAAGGACCAAACGTTCAGGGGCATTGGGCGCACTAGCCTCTCGTGCCCGCTTCGGGACACTGGAAAAGAAAGAAAAACAGGGCGAGGATTCCTGACGGGCAACAATTCCTCTCGGAACCATAACGAACAGTGACCTCGGCCTGCGGGCGGGACGAACGTCCCGTCCTCAGCCTCCAACACATGCCGGTCGCATACCCCTCGCATACCGCGAAGGTTGAACGAGCCTCTCCCTAGAAAAGCTTCCCACGAAAACCCTTGTCCCGCCCAAGCGTCTTGGCTGCCTGCCGTTAAATTCTCCCTCCAGGCGGTTTCCAGCCGGTATCTTGTGCGGACCCGACGATTCCTTATTTTATATGGAACCAAAACAGGAGCGACGGGAAACGTACGCCCGCCCGGCACCCACTCAAACCAGACGCTGGATAATGGGTGACCAGTGGTGGGGCGTCACCGCCTTAAACCCTCGCTCGCTTGCCACGGACGTCCACGGGCCTCGAGTGTTTGCCTTGAGAGGGGTCCCGACGCAACGGGGGCCTTGACACGAATCGCCGAGGGGAGCGATGCTGGACGTTCGCAGGTGACTGTGATGACTCACGTTGAGGATCGACGCATGGACTTCATGAACAGGAGCGGAACATGAACGGGCTCAAAGGGACGGCTTTCATCATTGTGGCGATAGGGATTGCCTGGCCCTCATGGGTTTTGGCGCAAGGCCAGGATCAGACGGCGCAACCCCCCCAGGGTTCTCAGACCGACATCAAGGTGGGATGCGAGCGGCGATTCAACCTCCTGGACAAAAGCGGGGACGGGCAGGTGACCCTCGAGGAATTCGTCGCGTCGCGTCAAACTCGAGGAAGAAGGGGGGAACGGTACTTCCAGCAAAGAGATCTCGACGGGAACGGTGTTCTGACCAAGGAAGAGTTCTGTGCCGGAAAGGCGACAAGGAAAGGGGCCGGGGAAATGCCGGAGCCAACCCAACCCCAGCCTCCGGCGGCAACTGAACCCCAGGGCAAGGGAACAACCCAGTGAGGATGTCCTTGAGGCGACCTTTCCGGGTATTGATGCCCAGTGAGCAGGGCCGGACGAGATCGGGCCTGGACAAGGATCGGCGATGAAGATCCTCTATGCGTCCGACACCCACGTTCATCCGGCCCATTTCAGCCGACTGCTGCTCGCCGGAGAGGAGCTCCTGCCCAATGCCATCATTGTGGGGGGCGACGTCAACCCAAACTGGAGGGGGGATATCGGTGCGTCCATCGAACCCCACAGAACCTGGATTCGAGAACGACTGCTGCCGAGGCTCAGGGCATTTCGGGAAGCGCGCCCCGCAATCCCGGTCCTGCTGGATTTGGGAAACGACGACATAGCGGCGGCGAGGAATCTGCTCGAGGATTTGGATGGAAAGGATCTGCACCTCCTCCATGGGAGAGTCGTGCGGATTGGACCCCAGGTGGCGGTTGCAGGCTACATGACGGTGAATCCGACACCTTTTGCCATCAAGGACTGGGAAAAGCCTGACTGCCGGGACAGGCCGGGACTCGCGGACCCCGGTGTCGCTCGGGTCGGCACCGTGACGCGATCGGGTTTCGCTGAGTCCTTCGAGTTGGATCTCTCCTCCGGAACGATGGAAGAGGATCTGGAATCGCTTTCCGACATCATGAGGGATCCGGGGTTTGAGGGCTGCAGCTTTGTTTTTGTGTGTCACGCTCCTCCGAGAGACAGCTTCTTGGACCTCACGGGACACCGGATCCATGTAGGGAGCCTCGCGGTGAGGCGCTTTCTCGAAAAATGGAGCATGGAAGGGCGCTTGCTGGTGTCTCTTCATGGGCACATTCACGAGTCCCCGTGGGAAAGCGGCAGCGTACGGGACACCGTGGGCAACGTCCCTTGCTTCAATGTCGGCCAGAAACGCCAGGGTTTGAGAGCGCTCCTGTTCGACACGGAGTCCCCTGTGGCATCGGCTAGGCTTGTGACTGTGGAGCCATCCGGTGAACTCACGGTGATGGAAGAAGGTGTCTGGCTCTGAAAAACTGTGAAGCCTTCTGCCCCGACATCACCCCGCCATCAGCCATGAACTGTCCTTGCAGTGTCAAATAAAGCCTCACGGAATTTGGTGCCCTCAGAGCCTCTTGCAAAAGTCAATTTACGTCATTCCGGCGAAAGCCGGAATCCAGGCTTTTCAAGCACTTCTGGACCCCGACTTTCGCCGGGGTGACGGAATTGGGGAGTTCTGCCAGAGCCTCCTCATTCATGCGAATGTTCCGAGAGAACCATCCCACAGGGATTGAGTTGCACTAGCCCATTCGAATGATTATCAATTTGCTAGAGTAAACGGTGGGTCTATGTCGGTTTGGGATCGCTCAAACGGTAAAACAACAAGACCCTGGAATGAAACCCTGAAAAGCGTTCTTTGGGTTTCGAGGAGCGAGGCTATGGAAAAAAAGAGCAGGAAGGACTGCACTTTCGAGGGTCGCACCTACGCGGACGGCGCGGAGCTTTGCGGCAGGGACAGTTGTCAGCGGTGCGAGGACGGCAGGTGGGTGGAGAGGTTTGAGGACATCGTGTCTTCGTTTGGCCCCTGAGCCCTCTGTCTCCGGTTTGCCTGGTTAACGGATGGTTCATTTCGCAGCGCGGTGAAAGGGTTCGTTCACCGCGTTGCGTGAATGCGTTTGGCTGGAGGGGTATCTTCCAGCCAATTTTTTTGAGGGTGCTTCGTCCCAATGCTTCACCGTGCCCGAAGCTCTCCCATGTCCGCTGAAGTCGGGAAGGGCAAGTTTTGCAAGTATCTCTCATGCGGGGGGGCAAGGGGGATGGCGAGTCCCGCGATGGCGGAAAGAGAGATTTGTGAAACGGCCTGTTGCGGGTAAAATAAATGGATGAGAATATGGGGGCAATGGGGGCTGATGGGTGAATATGCGGACCCTGGGGAAGGGAGATTCCCCCGGGAGCGAAAGGGACCGATTTGCGGTCAGGGCCATGGAGAGAGGAGAGTACGCTGATGTGGGATTATACGGACAAGGTAAAGGAGCATTTTCTCAACCCGCGAAACGTGGGAGAGGTGGACGACCCCGATGGCGTGGCCGAAGTGGGTTCCATCGCCTGCGGTGACGCGCTGAAGCTCACGTTCAAGCTGGATGAGAATAAGAGGATCAGTGAGGCGAAGTTCAAGACTTTCGGGTGTGCAAGCGCCATAGCGGCTGCCTCCGCCCTCACCGAGATCATCAAGGGCATGACCGTCGAGGAGGCGGAGAAGGTGACCAATCAGGACATCGCCTCCTTCCTTGGGGGACTGCCGCAGGAAAAGATGCACTGTTCGGTTCTGGGTCGTGAAGCCCTCGAAAAAGCCATTTCCCACTACAAGGGGGCTCCTCTCCCTTCCGCCGAAGGGCAGGTCGTCTGCGAGTGCTTTGGAGTCACCGACGTCGAGATCGAGAGGGCCATCCTGGAGAACAACCTGACCACCGTTGAGGACGTGACCAACTACACGAAGGCCGGCGGCGGCTGCGAGAGCTGCCATGGAGCCATCCAGGAGATCATCGCCAGGGTCCGCGCCGACATCGAAGCCAAGCCCGCGCCTCGCCCGAAGCTTTCAAACATCAAGAAGATCAGGATGATCGAGGAAACCATCGAGCGTGAGATCCGTCCCTCCCTCAAGCAGGACGGCGGGGACCTCGAATTGATCGATGTGGTCGGCAACCGGGTGATCGTGGCCACGAGGGGTGCGTGCGCTTCGTGCCAGGCGGCGAACATGACGTTGAAGAACTTCGTGGAGACGAAGCTTCGTGAGTTTGTATGGCCGGAGCTCGTCGTGGAGGAGGATTCCCAGTGAAAACAGTCTACCTGGACAACAATGCCACCACGCAGGTTGCCCCTGAGGTCCTGGAGGAGATGCTTCCCTATTTCGGAGATCTTTACGGGAATCCATCCAGCATGCATTCCTTTGGTGGACAGGTCGGGAAAAAGCTTCGGGAGTCCCGGGAGAGAGTGGCCGCCCTTCTTGGAGCTCACCCCGATGAGATCATGTTCACCAGCTGCGGAACGGAGAGCGACAACGCGGCCATCCGGTCCGCCCTCACCTCCCAGCCGGGAAGGCGTCACATCGTCACGAGCCGCGTGGAGCACCCCGCCGTCAAGGCCCTTTGCGCTCATCTGGTCGCCGAGGGGTATCGGGTCACGGAAGTTCCCGTGGACGGGGACGGCAGGCTTGACATGGATGTTTACAGAAAAACCCTGTCGTCGGACACGGCCATTGCGAGCCTCATGTGGGCCAACAACGAAACGGGGGTGATTTTTCCTGTGGAACAGGCGGCGGAAATGGCCCGGTCCAAAGGGATCCTGTTTCACACGGATGCTGTGCAGGCCGTGGGAAAAATCCCAATCGACATGAGCAAGAGCAGCATCGACATGCTGGCCCTTTCCGGGCACAAGCTCCATGCACCCAAGGGAATAGGCGTCCTCTACCTGCGCAGGAGAACCAAGTTTTCGCCGTTCCTCATCGGGGGTCACCAGGAGAAGGGGCGTCGCGGAGGGACGGAAAACACTCCGAGCATCATTGGCCTGGGCAAGGCATGTGAGCTGGCGGCAAAAAACATGGAAGACGAGAACAACCGGGTCAGGCGCCTGAGGGACCGGCTGGAACATTCCCTCCTGGAGCGGATACCCCACAGCCGGGTGAACGGGGACACCTCCAATCGGCTTCCCAACACGACCAACATCAGTTTCGGCTTCGTGGAAGGGGAGTCTATTCTGCTCATGCTGAACGAATACGGAATCTGCGCATCCTCAGGGTCCGCGTGCACGTCGGGCTCCCTTCAGCCCTCTCATGTTCTGCGGGCCATGGGGGTGCCCTTCACCATGGCGCACGGGTCCATCCGCTTCAGCTTGAGTGTCTACAACACCGACGAGGAGATCGACACCGTGCTGGAGAAGCTGCCTCCCATCATCGAGTCCCTGAGGGGCATGTCGCCCTACTGGCAGGCTGCCGACAAGGCATGCGCCACGGCGGAGGCCACGGCGTGCTAAGTAAAGTGCAACGCAATAAAGTGGCCAATAAGGCGGTCGTCATTCCGGGCTTGACCCGGAATCCAGGGAAAGTCTCTGGATGGCGGCTTTCGCCGGCATGACGCAGTGGAACATGGACACCTTTCTATGTTGATCCTTACTGAGGGTTCGCCTGGTCCGTTCCGCTGGATGGTTCTTTGATTTTCTTGATTTGCTTGGAAAGAAGGGCGGGGAGGTTCATGGAAGACAAACAGCTGGATGATCAGTGCAAGATGGAAGTGCAGACGAGCATCCGCTACCGGGAGCATGTTCCCGATATCGTGAATGCCCTGGTGGAGTCGTGCGGGCGGGATGATTGCTTCGATCACGTGGGCCCCGAGCCCATCCCGTCCAGCGATGCGGTGATCGAAATCGTACACCGGCTGAATCGCATCCTCTATCCCGGCTACTTCATCCGCACGCGGCTGGATGAATTCAATGTTCGCTATGCCTTGGGAAAGGAGAGCGTGGAGCTCTTTGATGCCCTCTCGGAGCAGATCACCCTCTCCCTGCGCCACGACTGCATACGACACAACCTGCCCTGCGTGCGCTGCGAGGAAAGGGGCGAGGACATCGCGGTGCGCTTCATGACCAGGCTGCCTGAGCTCAGGGTTACCCTCGCCACGGATGTCCGAGCGGCCTACGAAGGAGACCCCGCGGCGCGGAGCTACGACGAGATCATCTTCAGCTACCCCGGACTCTTCGCGGTCACCGTGCACCGAGCGGCCCACGCGCTGTACGCCCATGAAGTGCCATTCATTCCAAGAATCATGAGCGAGTACGCTCACCGGCAGACGGGAATAGATATCCACCCGGGAGCCAGCGTTGGGGAGAGTTTCTTCATCGACCACGGAACCGGGGTGGTGATCGGCGAGACAACGCAAATCGGGAAGCGGGTGAGGATCTACCAGGGAGTGACCCTGGGGGCGCTTTCTCTGCCCTGGGGCGCGGGAGAGCTGCTCCGTGACAAGAAGCGTCACCCAACCATCGAGGAAGACGTGATCATTTACTCTGGGGCGACCATCCTGGGGGGAGACACGGTCATCGGGGCCCGGTCGGTGATCGGCGGCAACGTCTGGGTCACCGAGTCCGTACCGCCGGACACAAAAGTCTTCCTCAAGAAACCGGAACTCGTCTACCGGGGTGGAAGTTGAAAACCTCTCCACATCGTGTCATCTCTCCCTGAGAAGGCCGAAAGTTCCGTGTTGCATGAGTGAGAAAAGAGGGAAAGGAATCGGTTTGCTTTCGGGGGGGCTGGACAGCATGCTGGCTGTCAGGGTGCTCCAGGAACAGCAATTGGAGCTCATCGGGGTGACCTTCGTCACTCCTTTTTTCGGCCCCAAGCAAGGCTTGGATGCCGGGCGCGCCCTGGGGATCCCCGTGCGGGCCCTCGACATCTCCTCCGTGCACATGGACATGCTCAAGGCCCCTGTGTACGGGTACGGCAGCCAGGTGAATCCCTGCATCGACTGCCACGCCCTCATGCTGAGAGAGGCGGGGCAGTTCATGGAGCAGGAGGGCGGGGATTTCCTCTTCACCGGTGAGGTCCTCGGGCAGCGGCCCATGAGCCAACGCCGTGATTCCCTGCGGAGCGTGGAAAAGCTTTCCGGCTATGTGGGGCGGGTCCTGCGCCCCCTGAGCGCCCGGTTGCTTTCCCCGACCATCGTGGAGGAAGAGGGCCTGGTGGACAGGGAGCGCCTCCTTAACATCCAGGGGAGGTCCCGGAAAAGGCAGGAGGCTCTGGCAGCACGCTACGGGATCGTCGATTACCCGCAGCCCGGCGGGGGGTGCCTCCTCACCAAGGAGGGTTTTGCCCGCAAACTGAAGGCGCTTCTGTCCTCTTTTCCCGGGGCGACGCCCCGGGAGGCCGAGGTCATCAAGTGGGGACGCCTCTTCCACCTGCCCGGGGGAAGCATTCTCGTCGTCGGGCGCAATCGCGGGGACAACGAAAAACTTGAGAGCTCCGCCGGCGAGAAGCACGTGCTCTCTCGCGTTGTGGATTATCCGGGGCCGTTGGGGCTGTTGATCGCCGCTTCCGATTTCCGAGACGACTTGACCTTGGCAGCAAGTCTCATCCTGGCCTACAGCGATGCGCCGCCCGCCCGCTCCGCAAGTGTCGAGTGGAGGCTTGGAAGCAATGGCGGAGTGCGCCATCTCATCAAGGAGGAGAAAGGAAGGTTCGGGAAGTACCAGGTGTGATGGGGGGAGAGTGAAAAGTGAATGAGATCGACCCCCTCCCCCTAACCCCAATACTTTTCAACTCAAGGACATCCGAACTCCCCTCCCTGGATGGGAGGACCGTGGATGGAGGACTTTCTTAAGTCAACAGCATTGCCCCCTAACCCCTCCCGCTGAGGGGAGGGGAACTGAAGATGGAGGACTTTCTTGAGTCAGCAGCATTGAGGGTCGGGGTGAGAGGGAAAGCTGGTTGAACACCTCTGCAAATTGCGGGTAAGCTCT
>CAVOPT010000023.1:0-191004 GCA_963698165.1 uncultured delta proteobacterium | reverse complement strand
TCCAAGCGGAAACGAGTATTGTAGGCCTCGACACGCAGATCTTGAACGACAAAGTCCTTGTAACCTTTGAATGTTGAGCCTTGCGGAACGTTTTCGGCGGGGACCTTCCGCTCGGCGTGGATCACAAGCTCCGAGGTCTTTCGTCTCTTCTTTGAACCGGGGCGTTTTCTCGTGGCTCGCTGGCTTGTTCTTCTCGGGCTGTTCCAACCGGCTGGGTGCTATTTTCGGCCTTGGATTCTGACCCTTGAGACGAGCAATTTCGTCTCTGAGCTCCTGGATGAGCTCGGCCTGTTGCTTGATGATCTCCAACAGTTGGACGACCAGCTCGCTCTTTGCTTCTTCCGGGATGTGCGGTGTCTGTATGGTCACTCTCATGCTCAATACGCATAGCACAGAGTGTTTCCGATGTCCCGAACTTTTTAGGGTCTACCCTGACTTTTTGAGAAGTTACCTGAGAACTGGGTAAGTCCTCGAAACAATTATGGGTGTTATGTGGTGGCGGGCCCAGAATCGAACTGGGGACACGAGGATTTTCAGTCCGAACATGACAGGGAAGCCTTTGAGCTGACATTCCAACCAGTTGATTCTCTTAGATCTTTGGCTTCGACTTTTGGTTTTGTCTGATTCTGTTTTTAAGACTTTGACCTTGACGGGCACATTTCGGGCACAATCCACATCGGTCGTGAACCCACGCACAGTAACGGTCGAGACTATTCGCGGAATGGAGAACTTCATCGGGATGAAGCACCCTAAGTTCAAACCGGTCGGAACACCCGAAAGAGGGTTTTCAATGGGCCAATCGATATCTTTTGAGGGAAGTCCTTCAGGGTATGACGGTAGAGGGTGGATGCTCTTCTACACTCCCCCGAAAGACTGACCAGTTCAAAACCGGCCAATTCCGGCGGAGCTCTTTATGATCAACCCATTGCAGTCGGCAGCAGCAGAGGGATGACTTTGCGTTTGTGCTTGCGGTAGATCTTGAAATCTGCATCGAGGGTAAGAACTGAACTGTGGTCATACAATTCTGCCATCCGCACCAGGCATGCGTCGGCCAGAGATGTGGGTACATTTGCATATTTCCTCAACAGGCTGGAGACAGGAGCGAGGTGGTCTGCCAACGAAAAAGATATCTCCAAAACCTTCCGTTCCAGCAATTCAAGAATGGAACCGGCACCATGCGTCCATGTTCTGAGCAGAAAACAAGCCTCGGAAACCACGGCTTCGCAAGTCAAGAGCGGCGGTTGGATCTGTCCGAATTGGGTCACAGCTTAATCGTGGTGCTTATCCCGAGAATTTAGAAAGGCTACCAGCGGCCCAGTATCCACGATGACCTGCCCTCTCATCTTCCGTAGTCTTCCATATGCGTGGGATTCGTCGAAAGATCCGGTGGGCCTTGCGCACAGCCGGCGAGATCGCGGGCAAGGTCGAGGCATGAACCCGGAGTCTCCCTTGTCTGCTCAGCAAAGAACTCCTCAAGGACGGCTCGCATGACTGCGGACTTGGTTTCACCTCTTCTGTTCGCAGCGCGTTCGATCTTCGTCAACAACTCAGCCGGTAGTTTCAATGCAATCGTTTTCACAAAGATCCTCAAGTAATACGATTTTGCTCTAATGGTATTACGATCAATCACGGAGGGCAAGGTGGAAATATTCACTATAGCCTGCGAAAGCTTTCACCCCAACCGGGCCAGAATTATAAGTATTTAATCCTCCTATCGGTTCAGCCTCAACGTTTGGTTTTGTTTGATTCGGTCTTTGAAGTATTGACTTTGACCGGCACATTTTGGCCACATCGATTTTGACAGGAGTCTTCTCAGGGCTTCAGGCCCAATTCTAGCATGATGTCCTGAATCCTCGCCTTCAAATGCGGCAGATCTCGTTCGACCACCTCCCATACCCGCACCAGATTGACGCCGAGATAATCATGCACCAGGATATTCCGGAAACCGGAGATTCCTCTCCAGTCAACTTCCGGATGAGATGCCTTCAGTGTCTGGGATAAGCGCTGAGTGGATTCCGAAAGAGTGTGAAGGTTCCTCAATACGGCATCTTGGGTTCTGGTGTCTGAGAAAAACTCCCCATCGCCACCTTCCGTGTAGCGCTCTATGCGATCGATACACTCGCGGATGTGGATCAGGTAAACTCCATCGTCTTTCACAACGGCACAGCCTCCTCCAGGATGCGTTCTCTTATGGCCCAGTGGAGGCCCTCGGGTTCGACCACGTGGACCGGGCAGCCCAGAAGTTCTTCCATATCCTGGAGAAGATGAGAGAGATCCAAAAGGCTTCGCCCTTTTTCCATATCCACCAGCAGATCCACATCACTTCCGGTTCTCTCCTCCCCTCGGACCAACGACCCGAAAAGACGCACGTTCGTTGCCCCTCGAAGGGCCGCAACCTTGAGGATTTCCTCTCGCTTTTCTTTCACGGATTCTGCAAGAGACACTCTCAATACTCCGTAAGAGTTGTCGAATCCTCCAGTAGCCTTCCTGCCATGAGGTAAACGGTTACCGGGACTGATCAAGGTTCGGGCAGTGACTCCATTCCCAGCTTCGGTATCCCAGGGACCGTGGGCCAATCCGAGACAGGATGCTATACGTTTGATAGGATAACCCCGAAGGCCATAAACTGCAAACAGGACTATCTCGCAAACAAATTGAATTCGCAGAGGGAGTCAATTCCTTGAAGGTACGATCCAAACATATCGAAATGCGGACGTATGAATCTCAAGGACCAAGGGATCTGGACGAACTTCTACACGACGAGAAGTTTCCCCTTGTTCTCATTCTAATCCTCCACATTCACCGTGTCGTGATGACAGTGCGTGTTTCATTTCCTGGGTGACCCGTCTGTCAGGATCTCTTGGTCGATGGGCCCGATGCCGGGAGGGAATTTCTCCCATGGGTAGCCTTGGATCGCCATGGTGTAACCCACCTGGAAGAGCTTTCGCATGTAATTCGTATCGAAATCTTCCTTTCGAGGCTCGTTGAACGTCGCAGGAATATAGGCCAAATTGAAGTCAAGGCCATCGCGTCGAGAGAGCAGATAGATCGTGTTGAGATCGCCTCGCCCTTGTGTATGAATCAGGGAGGTGATGGCCCGTCCCGCTATGGTCAGGGTCTTTCGCGACACGTCCATCCAATCGGGGTCCAACCGAGCATTGCGGATGACGTAAAGCATTCTTTTTCGCTGGATGTTTGCATCCTTCCCCATTTGACCCAACCGAAATCGTGGAGGGTAGATGAACACCTGAGCAACGGTTCCGCCGTCCACGTGCATTTCCTGGTAGACTCTCTCGTTCACCCCCACATTCATGAGCACGGGAGGGAAGGCCCCCCATTGGCGTCAATTTAGGAGAATTTGTTTTTGATCCCCATAAGTTAACCTCGATGGCCGTCTTTCATAGGCACAGTGTTTCAGGATGTTAAAGATGAGCAGTTGACTATTGGCAATCGCAGGTCCGAAAGCCATGATAACAAATAGAGCAAAGAACTGTGCAAACTTGAACATACTCGGGACAGTACCTGGTGCGTTGTGACTGGCCCATTTATCAAGACCCACAAACGTAACCTGGAATAGCGTGATAAAGATGAGCCGGGTATAGACGAGGATCAGAACATAGTCTTTGGAACCATCGGGTAATTCCGTGAAGTTGAAATGGCTTTTCCAAGCTTTGAAGATAATTTCAATGCGCCAGCGTAATCCGTAGGCATTGGAGACAACAGTCCTGAATGGTCCAGATATCTACAAGGACATTTGTGATGAAGATTTCCCAACTACAAAGGGCCAGTTGCTCTTTGCTGGGGTTGAGTCTGGGATCGCGTTTTTTGTTTCTGAGCAGTTTTCTTCGCCGTTCATTGGCGACTTTTTCAGGGACGGGTATGCAGACAAGACGCACAGGAATTCTTGCCTGTTTGCCGAGGTGGACTTGCCTGTCGAGCCAAGGGCATTTTTTGAGGACAGCGAACAAGTCGATCTTGTTGCCGTTGGTATCGAGGAGATCTGTTTTATGATGGTATCGACTGAGAAAATATGCCAGCTTGTCCATGATAGCCCGAAAGACCTGAGGTACGAAATAGCCAAGGTCACGAATACTGAGGTCGCCGGCTGAGATGATTCTGACAATATCGGGGGCTGCACGCTGATCATTGTGTGTGAAGGCAATGATGTTGAAATGAACGAAAGTTTCGCTGAGCAAATCCAGAGTGGCTTGGATCTTTATCATGGCATTGTGCTTTTTCGATTGATTGCCTGAACCTGGGAAGTGGAAAGCAAGTTTTTGGGAAAGGGCGACACTTGTACTGTCGTTGACCAGAACGCGTTTAAAGCCACTGAAGAGGCCCGTGCCTTCTGCCTTTACGTGGAGAGCCGCCCTGGCGAGGGTAGAGCCAAGGATCTTGCGGAACAAATGGCACCAGGATTCATTGATGCGCTGTGCAAGCGCTTGCTTGCTCAGAACGCAACCACCGAGAATCCCCGTGAACATTGCAGCCAGCCTCAGAGAACAGGAGCCATGAAGAGCCAACAGGCAAAGTGCCCCGAGGAAACTCATGGGTTTAATTTTGCGTTGGCGCTGAATGGCACCGGATTGACGAGCTAATGTCGTGAGTTGCTCTTGAGGCAAAACTTGCTCAAGCTTCTGCAGCATTCCTTGTTCTTCTGTGCCCAAGACAGACAGTCGGCATGAGAGATCCTCCATTGGAAAGGGTTTGGGTGGAGTTTTAGACATTGTATAACAAAAAGCGACGCAGATTCCCAGCGGTTTGGCAATAAGGACCAAGATTTTTATGGACTCTACCACAAACACCACCGACTCATGGTGGAAGTTGCTCTCAATGCCGAGCGGGCATTCAGGGGGAGAGCACCACCTTCCTGCACAACGCCGGCTGGGGCTTGCCTGCCAAGAGAAGGCAGGCAACGCGATGATCCGATCGCAACTAGCCATGATAAAAAGAAAAATGCTTAAGTTGACGCCAATGGGCAGAAGCCGGCCTCTTTTAACCTGGACCAGGTCATGGAATCCATGCAGTCTTCCGGCCAGGGGAAATAAGCGAGCCTAAAACGCCTGGCGTCGATGGCAGCAGGCGCGGTGGCGCCATTTTTTCTGGCCCCTCGGCGATTGGGCTATCCATGGAAATAAGGCACTATAGGGTTTTGATCATACCCGCAGTAGCAGCCGGACTAACCCTCCTCGGGCTGGGCTTATGGTCTCTTCTGCCTGGGGCTTCTCCCCCATCAGTGGCTACCTCGACCGCGACGCCGGAAACCCAACAGGCCCTGCTGGCCGCCCTGGACGACAGCTACCGGCTGGTGCGGATCCGGGCGGCGAACGCCCTGGCAACCTATCCCGCCGGGTTATTGAATCCCGACGACCGGGCCCGTCTGACCCAGGCGACGCAGGAACTCCTGGACTCATTCCAAGCCCGGCCCGACGACTGGGCCTCCCATTACAACCTGGGGAACTTCTATTTCCGCCAGATTGAGGATGCCAAGGCCCTGGAGGCCTTCACTCTGGCCCATGCCTTGCGACCCGACACCGTCCTGCCCCTGGTCAACGCCTCCCTGGCCCACGCCCGCTTCGGCCAAAACGACCGGGCCGAGGCGTCCTCACGGGAGGCCCTCAAACTGGAGCCCCAGAATGCCGCCAGATATGGCATTTTCCTGCTGTCCCCCTTAGCTTTAAGAATACTCAAATTTCGGCGACGTGCCGTCCAGTTGCTAACCAAAGTGCTTTAGAGTCTTGACACTGATGGAGGCTGACTATGAGTGACATGAAAACCGGCAAGCCCAGACTTACGGAGTCATTTCGATTGAGCGCTCTGGTGGTGGCTTTTTCCCTCCTGTGGTGTATCGGCACGGCAAGGGGTGCAGAGGACGCATGGCCACGCCGGATGGATACCGCTAAATACGTGATCACCATTTATCAGCCGCAGCTGGAAAGCATCGAGGGAGACAGATTGACCGGCCGCGCTGCGTTGTCCGTGACGGAGAAGACCAAGAAGACGCCGGTTTTCGGTGTGGTCTGGATGAGGGCCCGGATGGATACCGACCGCAACAACCGCGTGGCCACTTTCCACGACATCAAAGTGACCGACGTGCGTTTTCCGGAAGTCACCGAGGAACAGAAGCAACAACTGAGGGAGATCCTGGAGAAACAGATGGCCGAGTGGGAGACGACCACATCCCTGGATCGCATTGTCACGGCAGTGGAGGCGCTCGACAAGGAGAAGCGCGGCGATGAGGCCCTGAGAAATTCCCCTCCCCGAATCATCTTCATGCCCCGTCCCTCCGTGCTGGTGCTCATCGACGGGGACCCGCGAATGGTGGCCCTTGAGCAGACTTCCTACATGCGTGTCGTGAACACCCCTTTTCTCATCGTGTATGACCCCTCCACCAAGATTCACTACCTGCGGGGAGGAACGGTCTGGCTCACCGCCTCCGACATCAAGGGGCCATGGAAAGAGGCCGAGAGCGTCCCCGACCCCATCAAGGCCCTGGGAGAGGTGAAGAAGGAAGCCGATAAAAAGGATTCAGGCACAAAGAAAGCGGAGAAGGCCCTGGACCTGAGACCGGAAGTGATCGTCAGCACCGAACCTGCGGAACTCATCGCAGCCGATGGAGAACCCGAGTGGTCGACCATTTCCGGGACAAATCTGCTCTACATGAGCAACACGGAAAGCAACGTGTTCCTGTACACGACTTCCCAGCAGTATTTTGCGCTGCTTTCCGGGCGCTGGTTTTCCACCAAGTCCCTGACTGACGGTCCCTGGTCATATGTGGAACCCCATGCCCTGCCGGCGGATTTTGCCAAGATTCCCCCGGATTCCGTGAAGGGGTTTGTCCTGGTGAGCGTGCCCACGACGACCCAGGCCAAGGACGCCGTCGCGGACACCTACATTCCCCAGACGGCGGTGATCGATCGGAAGACGGCCACAACGGAAGTGAAATATGATGGGGACCCTAGATTCGAAGCCATTGAGGGGACAAATCTCCAGTACGCGGTCAATACAACGACGCCTACATTTCTCAGTGGAACCAAGTATTATGCGGTGGAAAGCGGCATCTGGTATGAGGCCGATTCACCCACAGGGCCGTGGAGGGTTTCCGTGGCTCCCCCTGCCGATGTGAACAGGATCCCCCCGAGCAACCCGCACTACAATGTGAAATACACCAAGGTCTACGATTACACGGATGACGTGGCGTATGTGGGTTATACTTCCGGCTACACCGGTTCCTATGTGGATAACGGCACAGTGGTCTACGGCACGGGGTATGCATACCCCTCCTACCAGAGCACCAACGTTTACTATCCCTATCCCGCGACGTACGGATACGCTGCGACCTACAACCCTTACGGGGCCTATTGGGGCTACGCGCCCGCCTACTACAACCCTGTCACCTGGTTTACCGCTGCCGCAGTGGGCGTTGCGAGTGCCGCCATCTGGGCGTCGGTCTGGGACGACCATCATCACTGGTACGGTGGGGGATGGTGGGGACGTGGTGGGTATAATTACAACAATATCAACCATATTCATAACAACGTCGTCTGGAACCGCCCCGGATACAGGCCTGGAGGCTGGCGCCCCGGTGATCGTTACCCCGGTTACGGCCGGCCAGGCGACTGGCGGCCTGGTGACCGCTACCCGGGTTACGGGAGGCCTGGTGTGGGCCAGAGGCCCGGTTTGGGACGGCCGGGTGTGGGGACGCTTCCGGCCAGACCCAACCTGTACGACCGTCCCGGGGTCTCGGATAGGCTTGCTGGCCGTGACAGGATGGCAAGACCCGGGAGAGGCGAGCCGGGAGCCGCCCTCAGGCCGGGAGGCATTGAGGGGCGACCTGGAGCGAGGCCCGATGCGAGACCTGGAGTGCGCCCCGGTGGGAGACCGGAAACAAGACCAGGGCGTGAATCCGTCAAGATGACAAGGCCTGCGACCAGAGACGCTGCAGCCAACAACGTGTTTGCCGACCGTGAGGGCAACGTTCTCAGAAGAGACGCCAAAGGAAACTGGCAGCAGAGGGACCAGGGCAGGTGGGCCAGTGTTTCCGGTGATCAAGCTGCCAGGGTGGGCGCGGGAAAGGCGGGTCGTGGGGGCGTTTCGCGCCCGGCACAACAGCCTCGCACTAACGCCAATATCGGCAGTCTCAATCGTGATGCTTCTTCCCGTTATCGTGGTGCGGAGAGGGCTCAGAGCTTCAACCAGGCCAAGAGCCAGGGCGGTGGAGGCCGAGGAGCATTTTCTCGATCATCCGGAGGGGGCGGTCGAAGTTCCGGTGGTGCCGCATTCCGCGGTGGCGGAGGTGGGGGTGGTGGCGGTCGAAGCATCTCTCGAGGCGGCGGTGCGTCCCGTGGCGGTGGTATGTCCCGTGGCGGTGGAGGAGCGCGAGGCGGCGGTGGAAGACGGAGATAGCCAATCGAATCGGATTGTGACGGTGAGTGAAGGTCGCTTCGTAACGGGTCAGGAAGCAAGAGCTTGAAATTCTACCGGGGCGCGGTGTCCTGATCGTTTACAGCGGCATCGGGCCCTTTTTGTCTGTCACATGTGTTTTGAATCCTTCATATGCTGTGAATGTGAAGCACGGTGTCACGACACCCCGATCCTCCCTACAGGGAAAAACAGTTCGCAAAACGATGCTTGTTGAGGATTGAAAATTTTGTTCCTGTGGGAGCTGCTTGCGCCGCGATCGGGCCGGCAAAAATCGCCGCTGCGAGCCGCTCCCGCAGACGGGGGCAGACCTCTCGTATTGGATTTTCACACAGGCTGCTTAACGAGAGGGTCAGAGTGAGCGTTGCGTTTTCAGAGGTAGGACTCTCTATAGAGACGGAATGGCTTACTGCCTCTTTGAGCAAGGGAGAATCAAATGGAATTTCTGCTGAAGATCTTGGCAATCGTTGGTGCTCTTTTTCTCGGCATCATTCTCCTTCAGGTGCTGGGACGGCGCATCCGTCTGGCTCGTATGGAAAGAGAAGGCGACGCCGGCAAAGGAGTGGGTGCGGTGGAAGGTGCTGTTTATGGCCTTCTGGGATTGCTCATTGCCTTCACCTTTTCCGGTGCGGCTGCCCGGTACGATAGCAGAAAGCTCCTCATTGTGGAGGAGGCCAACGCCATTGGAACGGCCTATTTGCGGCTCGATCTCCTGCCTGCTGAGGCTCGAGCCTCACTCAAAGAAAAGTTCCGCCAGTACGTAGATTCGAGGCTGGAGATTTACCAGAAACTCCCGGACAAGAAAGCCGCCAAAGCAGCTTTTGACAAGTCGACCAGCTATCAGAATGCAATTTGGGCCGAGGCCGTTGCGGCTAGCCAGTCCAGTTCTTCGTCGTCGGCCACCATGCTGCTCCTGCCTGCCCTCAATCAGATGATTGACATCACCACCACCCGGACAGTGGCGAGTCAAGTTCACCCACCTTCCATCGTTTATTTCCTGCTGATGGGGCTGGCACTGGTCAGTGCCCTGCTGGCGGGGTACAGCATGGGCGAGAGTCGCTCACACAATTGGCTCCACACTCTCTTGTATGCCGCGATTCTGTCACTTGCCATCTATGTGATTCTGGATTTGGAGTATCCGCGCTTGGGGTTGGTACGCATCGATGCCGCCGACCAGTTGCTGCTGGATGTTCGGCAGTCAATGCAATGAATGTTCGGTACTGCCTGCAGCCCTCTCTAATGGGTGAGAACGTTAGAATAGGGGATAAGTGCTTCGTGGAGGTTTCTATTCTTGGAATTCCGAAGGGAGATTGTTGTTATGACAAGATGGGTCACGGGAAGAGAACTGATTGAAACCTAAAGTGAGCGATTTTCCAGCATGCTTGTCACTGCGGGAGGGCGTAAAGCCCTCCCCTACGAAAATGTCCTTTAACCCACATCGTAGGGGCGGGGTTTATCCCCGCCCGCATGGCAAGGCATTTTCTGAGGGCTTTCAGAGAGTGAATCGCTCAATTTAGGTGAAAGACTGGGGCTTGAGGAGTTCGAACTGATCGATCTTGTCAAAAACGGCTTGCAGCCTCATTCCCAACACGACAGGAGGCCTCTAAAGTGCCCCCAGGGATGGCACTTACTGGCGGCAAAGTCGAAACGCGTGCGAGAACTCAGGAGGAAACTCCAGGCCATGGAGGGAAATCAGCAGATTTTCAAAGAGGGGCCAATGGTCTTCATTCCCGACCACGGGTTCCTCGCTCTCCGTGATGCCCTGCCGGAATATCTGAGGGCGGTGGTGACTTTCGGTTATAAGACGGGCTGGAGAATCTCCGAGGTTCTGAACCTTCAATGGTCGCAGGTGGACCGGGTGAATCACTCTGTCTACCTCAATCAGGGCGAGAGCAAGAACGATGAAGCGAGAATCGTCCACCTCGATGACGAACTCATTTCGCTCTTCCACGAACTGTGGGAAAATCGTCAGCAGAGGATAACTCTTTCACCCTTTGTGTTCATTAACGAGAACGGAGATGACAGGATTGACGGCTTCAGGAAAGCACGGAAGTGCGCCTGCAGACGAGCAGGCATTGGAGACAGGATCTTCCACGACTTCAGGCGAACCGCAGTAAGAAACATGGTGCGGGCGGGAGTACCCGAAACCGTTGCCATTAAGATTTCAGGCCCAGAACCCGCTCGGTTTTCGAGCGCTACAACATTGTGAACGACCGTGATCTCAAAATGGCTGCAGCGATGCAGACAAGCCTATCTTTCGGGCCAGGCGGGCACAGTCACTGTGCTCAAAAAGAAAATGGGGATCAGCACTGTTAGCTAACCCCCTGCTTTGGCTTGTAAAACCATGGTGGCGGGGCCCAGAATCGAACTGGGGACACGAGGATTTTCAGTCCACTGCTCTACCGACTGAGCTACCCCGCCAGAAGCAGCGCGCATGTTACTGAATTCCTCATGATCCGTCAACACGTTTTAGATGAGTTTCTTTCACAAAGACTCTCTCATGAAATGCCGGTCCCACATACATGCACATACATGTCCGACGCTGCTTGTTCAGCAGGTTGTCTCCGGCCGGCGAATCACTCGAGATCGGAAATGAGTTTGTGGAGATCATCGTCGGACAGATCCAGAACCATGTTTCCGAACTCATGGGAAGCATCATCCGATGAGGACCCGTTGAGATCAACCGCTGGCTCCGACTCGGATGTGATCTGGTCCAGGTCGGCGTCCGTCAGTTCAAGAGTTGCGGAATCAGGTTCACCGATGGGCATGTCGAACAGGGTGCCTGCGGAATCGCCGTTCTTCTTGTCGGCAGAGCCGAATACAGTGGGATCCCCATCCGCAACGGATGATTCCCCCTCCAGCAGGAAATCCAGATCCAGCTCGATTTCTCCCGCCATTTTGCCGTCCTTGGCCGGGTCCAGATCATCATCGGACAGGTCAATCATCAAGGCGCCGTCAAACGGATCCGCCGCAGCGCCTGGAGAGGACATGGTCATGGAAGGCACGCCGGGAGACACACTTCCCAGCCCGAAATCAGGGGATTCGCCGCTCAATTCGAGCTCGTCTCCAAACTCTATTTCAGCAATCGACGAAACGACCGGATCGATCCGTGGCGGCTCATTCACCTGATTCAGCGGAGCTCCCTGATAGTCCTTCAACAGGGCGCCAAGGAAACAGGGCGCCGCGGGCTTGCGGGGCAAGAGACCCAGTTTTTCCCTGCTCGACGATAGGTCATCACCACAAACGCTGCATTCAGACAGGTGATCAAAACCAATGAAACCGCACTTTTGGCACCTCATAAGAAACGTCCTTCCTCAACCCGGTTGCCCGAAGTCTCCCCATAGTGTTTGTACGGATGACAGGAGAACAGTCGCCGCCGTCTCAAAACGAAGAATTCTTGGACCAAGATGAACCGGATGAAACCCCGCTTGGAGGAACTGGTCAATTTCAGCGGGAGTCCAACCGCCTTCCGGTCCCACTACAGCCAACACCTGCCTATACATCGGACATGAGCGCCAAAGGGATAAAACATTTTGCCTGGCTTCCTTCTCCGCGGCCAGGATACGCAATCCGTGTCTCTCAGGACTCGCAAATTCGTGGGCTTTGGCAAGAAAACCCACCGTATTGGAATGGATCGCCATTTCTGGCACCCTCATTCTCCCGCATTGGCACATGGCCTCTCTCGCGATTTTGGACCAGCGGTGCAGTCTCTTTTCCGCCTGGCCTGACGACAAGCCGTAATCGCTGCGTTCAGCCTGGAAGGCGACGAACCGGGACAGTCCGATTTCGGTTGCCTGTCTGAGCACCAGATCCATCCGGTCCGCTCTGGCGAAGGCTATCCCCAGGGTCAGCTCGAGGCGGGACTCACGGGAGTCGTCGCATACATCCAGCAGTTGGACGCTCACCCGGCCTTCCCTCATATCCAGAATTCGCCCCTTCCATCCTTGCCCTCGGCCGTCCCGCAACTCAATTTCCTCACCCGGCTTGAGGCGCAAGACATTCCGTGCATGGTGCGCCGACCGATCCTCCAGGATGGCTTGCCCCTCCGAAGGATTGACCGATTCCGTGAAGAAACACCTGCGTGACATCACTCACAGCTCTCGAGTTGCTTATCCTGCGAGGAATTCGGATACGTACCACTCCACCAGTCTCTGACCCCAGACGACATAGCAGAGCGCACCAAGAGAAAGGAAAGGACCAAAGGGAAGCATGGCAGTGAGCCCTTCGCGTTTGCGCCACATGACCAGGAGGCCCACCAGGGCGCCCACCATAGAGGAGAGCATCACCGTGAAAAGGACTCCTATGGAACCCAGGAACGCCCCAATCATCGCAAGAAGCTTGATATCGCCTCCCCCCATTCCCTCCTGGCGCCTCAGGACCTGGTACCCGACGGCAATCAGGTACAGGAACCCGCCACCCACAAGCGCCCCAATGAGGGACTCAAGCCACGAAAGCCGCGGAGTGAAAAATGAGAAGGCTATTCCGGCGAGGATACCGGGGACTGAGAGAACATTGGGAATGGTGTAGGTGTCGAGGTCGATGAACGCGATGAGAATGAGCAGGGACGCAAAGAAAAACTCTGCAAGGAACTGGGCTGTTAACCCGTATCTGTGAAAAAGGAGCAGGGCGACACCTCCTGTCAACGCCTCCACCAGGGGGTAACGCACGGAGATGGCGGCGCGGCACTGGCGGCACTTTCCCCCGAGAAACATGTAACTGAGAAGGGGGACATTGTCATGGAAAGCGATGGGTTGACCGCACTGGGGGCAATGGGATCCCGGGTGGACCAGCGATATTTTTGCAGGCAGGCGGTGAATGACCACGTTGAAGAAACTTCCCAGGCAGCATCCGAAAATGAAGACGAACAACTGCTGCATCCAGGATGGAATGTCGACGCCCATCACCTATCTCCCACCGGCACCGGAGTTTTCCCCGGGCTCTCCGGATTGTGAAGCGACGCAGTTTGGATTCGGACAAATGCGTCTGGTGCCATCCTTCTTCGTCTGCTTTTCAAGCATCACGGAAAATCCGCAAATGGCGCACGATTCCTGAACCAGTTTCCCCCAAAACGAGAAGTTGCACTCAGGATAGCGGCTGCAGCCAAGAAAAGGCCGTTTGAATTTCCCCCTTCGCTCCACAAGCTTGCCTTTGCAACCTTCTTTCGGACACGGCACCCCGGTCGCCAGCGGCCGCGTGTTCTTGCATTTCGGATAGCCGGTGCAGGCCAGAAAGGGTCCGAAACGTCCCTGCTTCAAGGCCATGGGACTCCCGCACTTGTCGCAGACCTCTTCGCTCAACTGAATTGAGGAAGAGGGCACCTCCGATTTGATCGGTTTGGTGTTCCTGCATTTGGGATAATTGCCGCAGGCAAGGAATTCGCCGAACCGGCCCCGCTTGATCACCATGGGGCTGCCGCATTTCTCGCAGGATTCGTCCGACAGCTCCCTTTCCAGCACATTGATGTGTCCCTTTTCATCCCTTTCATAATCCGCCGTGAAGCTGCAACCGGGGTGAGCGCTGCAGACGAGAAAGGGTCCGTTTCTGCTGTACTTAATGCGCAGAGGGCTCTCGCACCGGGGGCAGGTGAGATCCGTCGGCAGGCCCGCCGTCTTCACATTCAACATGTTGCGCTGTGCCGACTTCAGCGTTTGCGCAAACGGGGAGTAGAAGTCATTCAGAAGCTGAAGGTAGGCGTATTGGCCCCCTTCGACGTCGTCGAGGCTCTTTTCCATGTTTGCCGTGAAGGCGACATCCACAATATTCGGGAAATTCTCCACAAGCAGGGTATTGATGAGTCTGCCCAGTTCCGTGGGGTGGAGGCGCTGTTTCATCAATGCCGCATATTCTCTTTCAAGGATTGTGGACAGGATGGATGCGTAAGTGCTCGGCCTCCCGATTCCCAGTTCCTCGAGCTCCTTTATGAGACTCGCTTCGGAGTACCTTGGCGGCGGTTGAGTGAAATGCTGTTTGGGAATGATTTCCAACAGCCTGAGTTGTTGGCCCTCAGACAAATCAGGAAGCCATTTCTCTTCGGATTCGGGATCCTTCGAATCCTCTCGACCCTCCACGTAGACCCGCATGAATCCAGGAAAATCGACAACGGAGCCACTGACACGGAAGAGGTATTCGCCGGCACCAATATCCACGATGGTCTGGGAAATGATTGCGGGCGCCATCTGGCAGGCCAGAAACCGCTTCCAGACGAGGGTGTACAGCGCCAGTTGTTCCTTGGTCAGGTGAGGGGCCACCGCCTCCGGGGTCCGGTTGACATCGGTGGGGCGGATGGCCTCGTGGGCACCCTGCGCACTCGCCTTGGACTTATAGAAAACCGGTTTTGGAGGCAGGTATTCCTGGGTCCAGGAATTCTGAATGTATTGCCTTGCGGCGGCAACGGCTTCGTTGGACAACCGGGTGGAATCCGTCCTCATGTAGGTGATGAGGCCCACGGCTCCGGCGTCGCCCAACTCCAACCCCTCGTAGAGCTTTTGCGCCACTCTCATGGTCTGCTTGGCGGAAAAGCGCAGCTTGCGTGCAGCCTCCTGCTGCAAAGTGCTTGTGATGAAAGGAGGAGACGGGTACCTGCGCTTCTTCTTGCGCTCGATTTTGCTCACCTGGTAGGTGAGGAGGCGAAGCTTCTCCGCGAGGCTCAGGGCATCAGCCTCTCCGGAAATCTTGCATTTCTTTTTTCCACAGCGCCAAAGCACCGCGGTGAAGCCTTCGTCCTGCGGGGCCGGAGTTTCCTCGGTCCCGTCGGGGTTGGTGGGCTTCAGCCTGGCATCGATGGTCCAGTATTCCTCGGTTACGAACCGCTGTATTTCGCTTTCCCTCTCGCAGATAAGGCGAAGGGCCACGGACTGGACGCGCCCGGCACTCAGTCCCGGCTTGACCTTCTGCCATAGGATGGGTGAGATGAGATAACCCACCAGGCGGTCGAGGATTCTTCGGGCCTGCTGAGCATCGTAGAGGTCCCTGTTGAGTTTCGTCGGATTGTGGAGGGCTTCGCGTATGGCCGATTGCGTCAGTTCATAGAAGAGCACACGGTAGAAGGGTTTGTCTTTGTCCTTGATCTCTTCCGCAATGTGCCAGGCAATGGCCTCGCCCTCCCGGTCGGGGTCAGGCCCGAGGTAGATGGCATCCGCCTTCGATGCAGCCTGGCTCAGTTCGGAAAGCACCTTCTTCTTGCCGCTCATGACCTGATAGGCTGCTTCGAAGTCGTGCTCTATATCGATGCCCAGGCGATTCTTGGGGAGATCCTTCACATGACCCACCGAAGCCTTGACCACGAAGTCTCTTCCGAGATACTTCCCGAGGGTTTTGGCCTTGGTTGGCGATTCTACAATGAGGAGTGACTTTGACATTCAATAATGACCTTCATAGCTTTGAGTTCGATTTGCCCCCTAACCGCTTTGAATCAATAATAACCATCGGTGTGCAAGTCAAATGCCGTTCACGGCGACAAAGTGCTTGCCCGGCAGCTGCCTTGCGATGCCCTTCAGCTCCAGGGAGAGAAGCACTGCCATGAGCCGCGATGCAGGCCACCGTAAAGATCGGCAGAGGTCATCGATGTGTTGAGGATTTTGGTCCAAGAGGGCCGAGACCTCCGTCTCCTGAGGCGTGAGATCCATCCTCGGGGGCACGGACTGCCCTCTTGCGCTGAAGTCGATGGACGGACGCAAAAGAGGGCGAATTTCCTCGAGAATATCCTCGGCTGTCTCCACGAGTTTCGCACCCTGCTTGAGGAGCTTGTGGGGTCCCACGCTCCGATGATGCCGGGGCATGCCGGGCACCGCAAACACTTCTCGTCCCTGTTCGAGGGCAAGGCGCGCCGTGATCAAGGATCCGCTGCGGTGGGCGGCTTCAACGATGACCACTCCCAAAGCCAGCCCGCTGATGATTCGATTTCTCATGGGAAAATGTCCCGGGGCCGGTGGGGTTCCCAGGGGGAATTCACTCAGGAGAGCCCCACTTTCCGCTATGGCCTCCTTCAATTTGGCGTTCCCCGCGGGGTATTCCACGTCAAGCCCGCACCCCATAACAGCGAGCGTTCTTCCCTTTGCCTTGAGTGCACCACGATGGGCGGCGCTATCGATCCCAACCGCAAAACCGCTCACTATGGCGACTCCATGAGCGGCGAGCTCCGAACAGAGCTTCTCGGTGAAGGCGAGTCCAATGGGGGATGCCGCCCGGGACCCGACCACGGCGACGGCAACGAGGTCCCGGGGCTCGACATTGCCACGCAGGAAGAGCACCGCGGGGGGGTCGGGAATTTCCGCCAGATTGGCCGGGTAGTCCGCGTCATTGAGGCAGAGCAGCTTTATCCCCTTTCCTTGCAACATCTCCCACTCGCCTTCGGGAGAGCGGACCGTTCTCTTCCCGAGAATCGAAATCCTGGCCTGCTCTCGAATACCCGCCACGTTGGACAGTTCCTCGGGACCCGCCTTCAGCACCGCTTGCGGTGTTCCAAAATGCTTTATAAGGCGCAAGAGAGAACGGTTTCCCAGTTCCGGGATCAGCTTGAGGGTCAGCCAGGCCAGTCGGTCTCCTGCATCATTCGGTGGGCTCTGAGACTCCATGCCCTCTCTCTTCCGGTCCAGGTGCGGAACATGTGACGACATCCATCCCCGCCTCTCTTGCTCTTATCCGTTGCGGAATGATAAGTACAGAGGTGCGTCGACTTTGTCAAACTTCTGCTGAGCCAAGGGGGGGGAGGGAGGGTCCGGTTCCTTCACCACCAATGTGAAAGGGATTTGTCACTTTGAGCTCAACGAGTGCGGTTTCCTGCGATACAGGCGATAAACCAAGACCCTCCGCGGGGCCTGAGTTACTGGCTCCCGGAGGAAGTTTCGAGAAGGTCGCAATCGCCTTTGCTTATGGCGCCGATGCCGTGTACGTGGGAGGCCAGGACTTCAGCCTTCGGGCCCACGCGAGGAACCTCAATCGTGAAGAGCTTGCAGGGGCGTGTTTCCTCGCACGCCGATGGGGTAGGAAACTGTATGTGGCCGTCAACATCTTCGCTCGAGAGAGCGACCTCCAGATTCTCCCGTCCTACCTCGAATACCTTCAGGAAATTGGGCCCGACGGCCTCATCGTCTGTGATCCCGGCGTACTGACCCTGGCGCGCAGGCACGCGCCCCAGGTTCCCATCCACCTGAGCACTCAGATGAATTCGACCAACAGCCTCAGCGCACTCTTCTGGGTGGACCAGGGTGTCAAACGGATCAATGTGGCAAGGGAAGTCACCCTGGGCGAACTGCGGATCATTCGAGACAGGTGCTCTGCGGAGGTCGAGGTTTTTGTTCACGGAGCCATGTGCATTTCCTATTCCGGCCGTTGTCTTCTGAGTGCCGTTCTCAACGAGCGCAGCGCCAACCGGGGCCTCTGCTCCCAGCCGTGTCGGTGGTCATATGGTCTTGTTGAGGAGAAAAGGCCCGGAGAGTTTTTTCCGGTCCACGAGGACGATCGCGGGTCCTATGTGTTCAACTCCAAGGATCTCTGCCTGCTGGATGAACTAGGGAAGCTCATGGCCCTGGGAATCGATGCGTTCAAAATAGAAGGCAGGATGAAGGGGGCTCTTTACCTCGCCGGTGCCGTGCGGGCCTACCGGCAGGCCATCGACCGCGCCTTGTCCCACCCGGATGCGTTCCGGGTGGAAGAGAGCTGGGTGTCGGACCTCAACTGCGTCAGTCATCGCCCTTACACGAAGGGGTTTCTCTTTTCCGGCGCGGACAGGCTCGCAACGGAAACCGATCCCTCGACCGCCTACCTGCAGACACACACCCTCGCGGGGATTGTCAGAAACCCAGGGGGGGACCGGCACTCCGATTCCACGGAGACTCTGACATACGTCCAGGTAAGGAGCAGGCTCGTTTCAGGGTCGCTCCTGGAGTTTATGAACCCCGATGGGTCAACCGGCGTCCATCTTCTTTCGGATTTCTACGATCTGCAGGGAAGGCGCCTGTCCGTGGCACATCCCAACAGCTGGATAGTTCTCGAAGTGCCTTTCCCCACATTCCCTCTCCAGGTGATCCGCACCCGCGTGACCGGGCAGAAACCCTGAACGGGGTTCACTCGAATCAGGGGCTCGGAATCTGGAGAGCGTCCGCCTTGACGCCAACCTGAATGGAGTCGGCAGGGAGGGTCACGGTGACGCGGCACCCTCCATTGGATCGGTTCTTGACATCGATTCCCCCCCTGTGGGCTTTGACAATGCCGTAGGAAACCGCCAAACCCAAGCCGGTCCCCATTTCCTTTGTCGTGAAGAACGGGTCGAAGAGCTTGTCCAGGTTCTCCCGGTCAATCCCCGGGCCTGTGTCGAGGAACGAAACGGCGATCTGAGATCGATCCGGCTGCCATTGCGCCTGGATCGTCAAGGATCCTCCCTTCTTGGACATGGCTTCGGCGGCGTTGACGACCACGTTGAGGAAGACCTGCTTGAGTTGGTCCCGGTCGGCCAGCAGCGATGGCAAGGTGTCGTCCAGTTCCCTGATGATCTCAATGTTCTGGAAGGATTCCTGGTTGGCGACCATGTTCAGCACTTCTTCCAGAAGGACGATCACATCCACCAGGCGTTTTTCGGGTGCCGTCTGGCGGGAGAATTCAAGAAGCCCCCTGACGATCTTTCTGCACCGCATCGTCTCCTGGTAGATGACTTTCAGATCCTGGTGCTCGGGGCTCTCCGGCGGAAACTGTTCCATGAGCAGCTGGCTGAAGGTCAGCACCCCAGTCAGAGGATTATTGATTTCATGGGCCACCCCGGCGGCCAGCTTGCCCAGGGAGGCCAGCTTGGCGCTGCGGACGAGCTGTTGCTGGGCTTCCTGCAGGTCCCGGGTCCTTTCGTCCACGAGCTGCTCCAGGCGATTCCCCCACTCGGTGATGGACTCCTTGGCGCGCTTCAGGTCTTGGGTCATCAGGTTGAAGTAGTGGGCAAAGATACCCAGTTCATCATCGGACCTGATGGCTATTTGGAAATCCAAATCCCCCTGGGCCACCTTGTGGGTCCCTTCGATGAGGTCCCTCACCGGGCGCTTCAGAAAACGCTTGATGAGGAAATTGATGAGGAACGAGAGAGCCACGAGAATGGCGAGGCTCATCAAGAGAAGCTTCACTTCCGCCGACACGATGTGTTCGTCCACCGTAGACAGGGAGACGTCGATGTCGAGGACGCCCAGCACTTTCTGTTCCGGGGGGTGGACATGGCAGCTGGCGTTATAGCAGTCCGGTTCGTTGTAAATCGGGTTGATGGACCCAAGCACCCGGTATCCACCCGCGGTCATGAAAATCCGGGTCCGTTCCGGCGTGGAAAGCCTCTCCAGGGGCTTTTCCGCAGCATGGCACGCATAGCATTGCTCCGCCCGCTTGTCCACGAGCCTGTGCATTTCGGACTTGTCGGATGAATAGATGATTTCACCAAGAGAGTTGAAGATGCGGATCTTCTCGAGAGACGGCTGGCCCCCCACGGTGTCGACAAGCTGATGGAGGCGATCCGGAGCATAAAAGAGCATGTCCTGTCGAGTGCTCAGCTTGATGATGTCGCTGAGGAGGTTCACTCCCCGGATCACCTCATCGATCAACTGTTTCCGCTGCGTCTGAACGACGAAGTAGGTGTAGGCAATGGTGAGGAGAATGACGAGAACGCTCATCAGCACGCTGATTTTTGTCCCGATGCTCTTGTACCAACTCAATTTTTTCAGCCACATAGGGTCACTCTTCATAATAGTTGAGATTTACATGCTTTTTTCAACGGCGCCCACTTCTGCTCCTCAGCCTACTAAATTCATTATTGACTCTCAAGGTAGATTTGGGTAGAACATGCCGAACTTTTTTTTTGTCCTGACTAGCCGTATAAGTTCCCCCACTCACTGCCTGGAGATGTATCCATGTCCACAAAGGGTAGAATTCTCATAGTGGATGACGATCCCGATTTTGTGAAGACCACCAAAATGGTTCTTCTGGCCGATGGATACGAGGTGACGGTGGCAACCGACAGCAAGGAGGGCCTTGAAAAGATCAAGGACGTCAAGCCCGACCTCATTCTCCTGGACATCATGATGGAAAGCATGTTTGAAGGTTTCAGCTTCCTGGGTGTGCTCAGAACGGATCCCGATTACGAGGATCTCAGGTCTACTCCCATCTTGATGTGTTCCAGTGTTAAGTCAGACACGGGTTCCCGGTTCGTATTCGACGATGGAGAGGACATGGGGGATGCACCCGAGCCGGACGACTACATGGACAAACCGCTGAAACCAAAGGAGTTGCTTGAAAAGGTAGCGTCACTGATCCGGAGATGATGCGTTTTTCGCCGTGGCCATCTTTCTCGAGTGGCTCGCTTCCAAGCTGAGCTTCCCTTGCCCTCTGACAGACCGTGACTGCTGTTCGACCATCTGCAAATCAGCTTTCTCCTTTCAAATCCTGAGGCCGAAATCTAGAAGAATTACCCCTGGGGACATGTGTGGAACCTCCCAAGATACTTGTGATCGATGACGAACAAATCAGCAGGGTTTCCTGTGAGCGCATCTTGAGGAGGCTGGGGGTCAAGGTTCGGTTGGCCGGTACTGGGCGTGAGGGGTTGGATATCCTCATGAAGGAACCCCAGGACCTTATCCTCGTGGATCTGAAAATGCCCGAAATGGACGGAATGGAAGTCACCCGCCGCATTCGGGAATTCGATCCCAACATCGTGGTCATCGTGATCACGGGCTATGCCACCATCGAGAGCGCAGTGACGGTGATGAAGGAAGGTGCTTACGACTACCTTCCGAAACCGTTCACACCTGACGAACTCCTCATTGTCGTCGGGAGAGGCCTTGAAAAACGCAGGCTCGACCTGGAGTCGAGGGCCCTTCGGAAGGAAAAGGAAACCTTGGAGCGCAATTTCATCACCATGGTTTCGCATCAGCTGCGCTCACCACTCTCTGCCATCTACCAGTACATCGAGGTTCTGCTCTGTGCCATTTCAGGAGAGCTCAACGCGGAACAGCAGGAAATGCTCGAGCGAATCCGGGCGCGGTTGGACGGTCTGCTGCAACTCATCAACGACTGGTTGGACATGAGCCGGATTCAGGCGGGCGAAATCGTCCACCGCCTCAAGCCCCATCGTCTCGGTGAGTGCGTGGATGCGGCTTTGACGGCCCTCGAGGTGGCTGCCCAGCAGAAGGAGATCAGGGTCATCCTGGACATTCCCGAGAATTTGCCTTTCGTGCATGTGGATCGGGACACGTTCCGGGAAGCCCTGAGCAATCTCATCTCCAACGCCATCAAGTACAACAGGGTCGGGGGAGAAATCCACATCCGCGCAAGAGAAAGAGATGACTGGGTTGTCGTGGAGTTGGAGGACAGCGGCTTTGGCCTCGACGAAAAAGAAATCCCGTTCATATTTGACCAGTTTTACCGGAGCAAGTCGAAGGAGGTCCGGCAGCAGCAAGGAACCGGCCTGGGCCTGCCCATCGTGCAGAGGATCATCCGTGCCCACGGTGGAAAAATAGAAGTCAAAAGCGAGTTGGGAGCCGGATCGACTTTTTTTGTCTATGTCAACAGGGCGAATGGGAATGGAGGGTCCAAAGGGGTTCAAAATGTCGCATGAATTGTTGCCGGCCCGTTTGAACCACCGTCAAGCAGCGTTCCGTGAAGACCGTGCACCCCTTCATGGCTAGAAAGCGGAAATCGGAGGAAGTCGATGGAGTTCAAACTTCAGGATGTCGACGCGATCATTGATGAGTGGGGGCCAAAGCCGGCGTCACTGCTGCAGATCATGCTGGATATCAACCACCAGTATCACTACCTGCCCAAGGAAAGCATTCAGCGCGTGGCCCAGAGACTCAACATGCCCATCAACCAGGTCTTCAGCGTGGCGAATTTCTTCAAAGTTTTCAGCCTCAAACCCCGCGGGCGGGTGATCATGCATGTCTGCACGGGAACGGCTTGCCACGTGAAGGGGACTCCGAGGCTTCTCGACAGGATCGACCAGGATCTCCATCTCAAGCCCGGTGAGACCACCGAAGACATGGCCCTCACCCTGGAGACCGTCAATTGCGTTGGCGCCTGTGCGTCCGCGCCGGTGGTGGTGGTCGACGGGGCGACACACGCTGAGGTGACTCCCAACAAGGTGAGTAAACTCGTCAAGGACATCACGAAGACCACAGACAAGAGCGAGGGTCAGGACAGACCATGAAGCGGCTCAACAACACCCACGATCTGGAAAAGCTAAGGCAGGATATCCTCGAGAGGCGCAGCAGCCTCAAGAAATGGATCCGCGTGTGCTCGGGTACCGCCTGCCATTCGCTGGGAGGCGACGATGTCTCTGGCGTGTTTCAAAAATACATCGAAGAGAAGAACCTCTCCCGTGAATACATGGTGAAACCCACGGGCTGTAATGGATTCTGCGCCCAGGGCCCCATTGTGGTCGTTGAGCCGGACAATGTCTTTTACGCCCGTGTCGGCACGGATCGGGTTCAGGAGATCATGGAACGCACCGTTGTCGGCACGGAGATCATCGAGGATCTGCTTTACGTGAACCCGGAGACCGGCAAGAAAGTGGTTCACGAAATGGAGATTCCTTTCTTTGCCAAGCAGGAGAGAATGGTTTTCCACGACACGGGAGCCAACTTCGTGACCGACATAGAAGACTACATCAGCCGCGGCGGCTATTCCGCGCTGGCCAAAGTCCTCACGGGGATGACACCCGAGCAGGTCATCAGTGAAGTGAAGCTCGCGGGTCTTCGGGGACGTGGCGGCGGCGGCTTCCCCGCGGGCGTCAAGTGGGAATCGTGCCGGCGGGCCCGGGGTGAGATCAAATACGTCATGTGCAACGCCGACGAGGGTGACCCCGGGGCGTACATGGACCGATCGGTCATGGAGGGGAACCCCCACCAGGTGATCGAGGGCATGATCATTGCCGCCCACGCCATCGGCGCCTCGGAAGGGTACATCTACTGCCGTTTCGAGTATCCCCTCGCCGTGAAGAATGCGGGGTGGGCCCTGGAGCAGGCTCGCGCCTACGGCTTCCTGGGCGAGAACATTCTGGGCCGGCCCTTCAATTTTGACATTTTCATCAACCGCGGGGCCGGGGCTTTCATCTGCGGGGAATCCACCGCTCTCATGGCATCCCTCGAAGGGAAAATCGGAGAGCCGCGTGGAAAGCACATCCACACGGTGGAAAAGGGGCTGTGGAATCGACCGAGCAACCTCAACAATGTGGAAACCTATGCCAACGTGCCCCTCATCATCAACAACGGGGGCAAATGGTATTCGGAAATCGGAACCGAACGGAGCAAGGGGACCAAGATCTTTTCCCTGGTCGGTAAGATCAACAACACGGGACTGGTGGAAGTCGCCATGGGAACTCCCCTGCGAAAGATCGTCTATGAAATCGGCGGAGGCATCCCCAAGGGGAAACGCCTGAAGGCCGTCCAGACAGGGGGACCATCCGGCGGATGTATTCCGGCAGAGCTCATCGATTTGCCGGTGGACTTCGAAAAGCTCAAGGAAGCCGGCTCCATGATGGGTTCCGGGGGAATGATCGTCCTGGATGAGGAAACCTGTATGGTGGATATGGCACGCTATTTCTTGAACTTCCTCACGGAGGAATCTTGTGGTAAATGCATCCCCTGTCGTGTGGGCGTCAAGCGCATGAATGAAATCGTCACCGGGATTTGCCAGGGCGAGGGGCAGCCGGGCGACGTGGAGCGACTGGAAGAACTGTGCAACACCATCAAGGACGCGGCCCTCTGCGGCCTGGGCAAGAGTTCTCCGAACCCGGTTCTCAGCACCTTGCGCTACTTCCGCCACGAATACGACGCTCACATCAATGAAAAGAAGTGCGCGGCGAAGGTTTGCAAGCCCCTGATCACCTACCTCATCGACCTGGACAAGTGTACGGGGTGCGGCCGCTGCCGCTTGAAGTGTCCCGAGGGCGCGGTTCTGGGCGCAAAGAAGGAATGCCACGTCATTGACGAAGACATGTGCGTGCGCTGTGGGATCTGTATCGAGAATTGTAAGTTTGGAGCCATCCACATCGAGTAGCGATGGAGCAACAGATGCTGACACAAGAGCTTCTATTTGATTTCATGGCTGTGGCGTTCTTCCTCCTGGTGGGAGTGGTATTCGCCGTCGTTCCCCTCATCCTCTCGTCCCTCATCGTCAAAAAGAGCAAGGGTGAAAAACGCGAAGAAACCTATGAAAGCGGCATGCAGACCATCGGGAGCGCCTGGATACAATTTACGGTGGCCTATTACATCTACGCCTTGATTTTCCTCGCGTTTGACGTCGATGTGCTCTACCTCTTTCCCGTGGCCATGGTCTACGGCAGTTACGCCTTGCGGGATGTCGTGGGGGTCCTTTTGTTTGTCGGCATCTTGTCTCTGGCCATAGTCTACGCCTGGTGCAAAGGAGTCTTTGAGTGGCAATCCCAAAAATAACTCCCGGAGAACCGGTAATAAGATTTGCCCTTCTGGATGATGTTCTCAATCTGGCGCGGGCCAATTCTCTCTGGCCCATGACCTTTGGTCTGGCCTGCTGCGCCATAGAGATGATGGCCGCGGGGGCGTCTCGATTCGACCTCGACCGGTTCGGCGCGGGTGTTTTTCGCCCGTCTCCACGCCAGTCGGACCTCATGATCGTGGCCGGAACCATTTCAAAGAAGATGGGTTCCGCCATCGAAATGCTTTGGGATCAGATGCCCAACCCCAAGTGGTGCATCGCCATGGGGAACTGTGCCATTTCGGGGGGTCCTTTTGAATACGACGGGCAGTATGCCATCATACCCGGGGCAGACCTCATCGTGCCCGTGGACATTTACGTGCCCGGCTGTCCTCCGCGACCTGAGGGCCTCATTCAGGGGTTTCTGGCACTTGAAGACAAGATAACCAAGGGGGAGAAACGCAACGTCCTGCGGCGTTTCCGCCGCGGGGGAGGGAAAAGCTGATCATGCAGAAAAAAGACCTCGTTCTTCAAAAGCTTCGCGAAATACTCCCGGAGGGTGCGGTGACCGAGGACGCGACGTATCAGTCGGGATGTGCCTTCTCCGCGCAGGTTTCCACCTCCGGGATTTTGGATGCGGCGGCGGCGTGCGACCGGGTCGGCTTCTACCTGGAGTCCGCAACCGGTCTTGATTTCGAGGATACCGCCGAGGTGGTGTATCACCTCAATACTTATGAACCCAGGTCCCGCTTCACTCTGAGGGTTGCCATTCCCCACGGCGAGAAGATTCCGTCACTGAGCAGCATTTACGCATCGGCGAACTGGATGGAGCGAGAAGTGAGAGAGTTTTTCGGCATTCAGTTCACGGACCATCCCGATCCGCGGAATTTGCTCCTCCCTGAAGATGCCGACTATTGTCCCTTGAGGAAGACGTTTGGCAAGGTTTCCGCCTACCGCAAGAGAGAAGAGATCTATGGCTAAACCGCTTCGTCCCCCTGCTGTCGATCGCATTTACACCCTGAACCTTGGTCCCCAGCATCCGAGTACCCACGGGGTATTGCGGGTCCTGCTCGACCTGGACGGGGAGTTCATCGTCAAGACCGATCCCGTGGTGGGCTATGGCCACCGCGGCCATGAAAAAATGGGCGAGAACCGCACGTACAAGCAGTTCATGCCCAACACGAGCCGCATGGACTACCTGTCGGGCATGCTCTACAACCACGGCTTCGCCCTCGCGGTGGAGAAGCTGGCCGGCATCAATGTCCCCATCCGAGCCCGATACATCAGGACCATTTGCGCCGAGCTCAATCGAATTTCCAGCCATCTCCTCTGGTTCGGGACCTATGTCATGGACCTCGGCGGCTTCACACCCTTTCTGTATGCATTCGATGACCGGGAGAACATCCTGGACATCCTGGACAGGGTCAGCGGCTCCCGGCTGACGTACTCCTATTGCCGTTTCGGAGGTGTGTGCCAGGACGTGGACGGGGCCTTCATCGATGGGACCCGGGCCTTCGTCGCGCGCCTGCGGAGCAGGTTTCCCGATTATGACAACCTTGTCACCAAGAATATCATCTTCATTCATCGCACACGCGGCGTCGGGGTGATCCATCCCGAGCAGGCCAGGCAGTTCAGCGTGACGGGCCCCAACCTGCGGGCCTGCGGCATCCCCTTCGACGTCCGCAAGGTGGAGCCCTACGAGCTTTACGACCAGTTCGATTTCGAAATTCCCATCGGGACCAACGGCGACGCTTTGGACAGGTATCGGGTGCGCCTGGAGGAAATGGAACAGAGTTGCCGCATCATCGAGCAGGCGCTGGACCGGATGCCGAGAGGGCCGGTCATCGACAAATCCGTCTCTACACGGGTGCGTCCTCCCAAGGGGGAAGTCTACTTCGCCTTCGAGAGCGCCCGCGGCTTGACGGCATACTACCTGGTGAGCGACGGAAGCCCGCAGCCTTACCGATGCCACATCCGGGTACCCAGTTTCGGCAATCTCAATGTGCTCACCGATGTCCTGAGCGGCACCATGGTGGCCGACGCCATTTGCATCCTGGGGAGCATCGACGTCGTCATTCCGGAAATCGATCGGTAGACCGCTGGACCGGGTTTGTTGTTTCTTTCTGTATGAGCGGTCAACGGTGGCCCTAATGGGCGGCCAGCGCACCATGCCCGCTGATGTCTCGGCGGTGCCGGCCCAAAAAGGTCTACAAGGGAGAGCATAATCATGGGATCATTTGTGGCTTCTGAGTGGTTTCGACTGGTTTTGGGCCTCGTCATCGTCCTGGCCTTCTCCCAGCTCAATGCCCTGTTCCTCGTCTGGCTGGAGCGGAAAGTCGCCGGTCACATCCAATTGCGCATCGGCCCCAAGGAAGTGGGTCCTTTCGGCTTGCTGCAGACGATCGCGGATGGCTTGAAGCTGGTGGGAAAAGAGCTCATCACGCCCCGAACCGCGGACCACCGGCTGTTTCCCATCGCACCGGTTCTGGTCTTCATGCCTGTGCTCGTGGGATTTCTGGTTCTCCCCTTCGCCCCCGACCTCATCATCCGTGACATGAACGTCGGCGTGCTCCTGATCTTTGCATTCTCCACCTTCACGGTCCTCGCCATCCTCGCCGGAGGCTGGGCTTCCAACAACAAGTATGCCCTCCTCGGGGCCATCCGTTCCGTGGCGCAGAATGTCGCCTATGAAATCCCGCTTCTCCTGGCCGTCATGAGCGTGGTGATCATGGTCAATTCTCTCCAGTTTTCGGTAATCGTGAAGGCTCAGGAGCGGGTGTGGTTCTTCTTCCTTCAACCTGTCGCCGCCCTGATTTATCTCGTGTGCGCCACGGCGGAGACAAACCGGGCGCCGTTTGACATCCCGGAAGCCGAATCGGAGCTGGTGGCGGGTTTCCACACGGAATACAGCGGCATGCGATTCGGCCTCTTCTTTCTTGCCGAGTACACCAACATGTTCATTGTGAGCGCCGTTGCCACCAGCCTGTTCTTTGGCGGCTGGCAGGGGCCGTTCGGTTTCGACTTCGGAGTTCCCGGAGTTGTCTGGTTCCTGGCCAAGACGTACGTTCTCATCTTTGTCATCATGTGGGTGCGTTGGACTTTCCCGAGGCTCCGGTTTGACCAGCTCATGAACCTCTCATGGAAAGTGATGATCCCGTTGAGCCTCGCCAATTTGGTTGTGACCGCCATCATCCTGAAGCTCGTTTGATTGGCGCACCAAGAGGATTCATGCATTCCGAGCTCGGCCCGCGGCGGGAATAGCCGTACCCCAGCCGACCTCGATGGTGGAATCTGCAAAACAGAAGGAACGGAAGAGATCTTATGGGCTACTGGAAAGACATCATAGAGGGTGGCTGGAGTCTCGTGGAAGGCATGCGGGTGACACTGCGCCGGATTTATCGCCCTGTGGTGACGGTTCAATACCCTCGCAAGCAAATCGATATGTCGGCGGCTTACAGGGGGCACATCGAGTTCAGGAGGTTTGCGGAGACGGGATCCCACAAGTGCATTGCATGCGGGGCCTGTCAAAGGGCGTGTCCGTCGAGCGTCATCAGAGTCCAGGGAATCAAGGTCCACGTCAACAGCCTGAAAAAGGCCAGCCACTATTACATCGATTTTTCACGGTGCAGTCTCTGCGGTTTGTGCGTGGAGACCTGCCCCACCAAGACTCTCCAGTATTCGAGGGAGTATGAAATGGAAGGAGAGTCCCGGTGGGATTCGGTCGTCGACCTCATGGCCCGGATCGAAAAGAGCGGACCGTAGTCTTTGGACAGGGATGGAGGGAAGGGATTTTCATGAATCCACTAGCTACCGAATCGTTGGCACAGATGGCCTTCTGGATCGTTGTGGGGCTCACCTTCACGGGGGCGTCCATTGCGGTTTTCCCGCGAAATATCCTCTACAACGTCTTGGGCCTGGCACTCGCGCTGGCAGGGGTTGCGGGTCTTTATCTGTACCTGGGAAGCTTTTTCATCGCTCTGATGCAGCTCATGATCTACGTGGGCGCCATCACCATCGCCATCGTCTTTGCCATCATGCTGTCTAGGCCTTTGCACCTGGAGGTGCCCAGGCGCGAGCTTCCCAAGGTCGCCATGGCCGGCGGGGCCAGCTTCCTCTTCTTCCTGGGAGCCCTGGGGGTGAATTTCACCACGGACTGGACGCCAGCCGCCGAGCGCGGTGTGGACTGGTCGATCACCACCATAGGGCACATGCTCATCACCAGGTATGACTTCGTCTTTGAATTGATCTCCCTGGTGCTCCTGGTGGCCATCATCGGGGCCATCGTAACAGCTGGATTTACGCGGAGGTTGACCTCGTGAACTCGCTCAACGTTTACCTCATCATCGGAGCCGCATTGTTCAGTCTGGGCTTGCTCGGGGTTTTGCAGCGGCGCAACCTCATCGGCATGCTCATCGCCGTGGAGCTGATGCTCAACGGGGCCAGCGTGAATTTCATGGCCTTCAACCGATTCCTTGCACCGGAACCGGCCGTAGGTCAGATCATCACCCTGTTCATCATGGGCCTGGCCGCCGCGGAAGCAGCCATCGGCCTCAGCATCATCCTGGCGTTGTTTCGCAGGTTGCATTCCGTCAACATTGAGCGTGCACAACAACTGAGGGGATAATCCGTCATGATGTCTCTCTTCAAGGATCCTATCCTATTTGCCGCAGCCCTTGGAACCAGCCTGCCGTTTTTGTCCATGGCGGCCATCCTCATTTTTACCCGCCCCAATCAGAGGCTGTCGGCTTCGATTTCCGTGGGGGCCATAACCACCTCCCTGCTCTGCGCCCTGTTCCTCCTCATATCGCTGCGCCACGCGGGGGCCCCCGTGCAGTACCAGTTCCCATGGCTCCTCGCCGACGACATCGTCATCCCGTTCGGCTATCTCCTCGATCCCCTGAGCCTTCTCATGCTCACCATCGTCGCGGTCATCAGCTTCCTCGTGCAGGTCTACTCCATCGGATACATGTCCGGAGATCCTGGGTTCAGCCGCTACTACGCGTTCCAGTCGTTGTTCGCATGGGCCATGATGAGCATGGTCATTGCCCCTAGCATGATCCAGCTGTTCATCTTCTGGGAGCTGGTTGGGCTTGCTTCCTATCTGCTCATCGGTTTCTACTACGAGAAGTGGAGCGCTTCCCAGGCCGGCAAGAAAGCCTTCGTCATGACCCGCCTGGGAGACATCGGATTCTTTCTCGGTCTCATCATCCTTGTCCTCGGATTCGGGGACCTCGGAATCGTGAGGATGAACGAAGCCGCCCAAGCCAATGCGATGCCACAGTATCTCATCACCATTTCGGCCCTCCTCATCTTCGGAGGGGTGATGGGCAAGAGTGCCCAGTTTCCCCTGCTCACCTGGTTGCCGGACGCCATGGAAGGCCCCACTCCGGTCAGCGCCCTGCTTCACTCCGCCACCATGGTGGCAGCGGGTGTTTACATGTTCAGCCGCATTTTCCCCTTCTACTCCATGTCCCCTGAAGCCATGACCATGGCCCTCATCCTCGGGACGATCACCATGCTCCTCTCATCCACCATGGCCATGGCAACCTATGATCTCAAGCAGGTTTGGGCGTATTCGACAGTCAGCCAGCTGGGGTTCATGGTGATGGCCCTGGCCGCCGGCGGCTACTTCGCAGGAGTTTTCCACCTGACCACCCATGCGGGTTTCAAGGCCCTGCTCTTCCTCTGCTCAGGCATTTTCATCCATGAATACCACACCAATGATTTTCGCATCATCGGCCGGCAAGGAGGCAGAAAACTCACGATCCCCATGGTCTGCATGACCATAGGCGCGCTGGCCCTCTCGGGCATCTTCCCCTTCTCCGGTTTTTTCAGCAAGGAGGCCATCCTCGGCGTCCTTGCAGGCCATTCCAACAAGCTCTGGCTCTTCGCCGGACTCCTGGGAGCCCTGATGACGGCGTACTACAGCTTCCGGCTCATCTTCTTCATGCTCTTTCCCAAGGGAGAAGCCCATGCCCACGGGTCCCACGACGACCATGGTCATGGACACGACGACCACGGTGGTGAGCACCATGGCTACATCTTCTGGAGCATGGCCGTGCCCTGCATGATCCTCGCGTCGGTCAGCCTGGTTCTCGGGTTTTCCCAATCCTCCCTGGAATCCTTCCTGCTGTCCACAGTAGGACACGGGACCGAGGCCGCCGCATCCCACGGCACTGAAGCCGCAAGTCATGGAAGCCACGGCATCGGCCACTACATGCTCCTCCTCTCCGCCGTGACCATGGCGGTGGGCGGCATTCTCTGGGCGTTTTACGAGTTCGGGAGGAAACGGGCAACCCAGCAGGGATTTCTTCGATCATTTCCCAAGGTGGAAGAGTTGTTTGCCAGGCGCTGGTACCTGGACGATTTCCTTCGCAAGTTCCTCGACACGGTCGTGTACTCGGGCTTCACAAACCTCTTCACCCGCAACGACCGGCGCATCATCGACGGCGGCGTCGACGGCATCTGCTTTTTCACCATTGCCGGCGGGCGCCTTTTGAGCTTTCTCCAGTCGGGCATGCTTCAACACAACCTGCTCGTGATGATCGCGGCAGTGGGTCTTGTCGTTCTGTACTTTCTTGTTTCTTGACGCATGATGGGTTTCTCCCCGTGAAGCCGACCTTCCGCCTGGTCCTCGAATGCCTTGGGATGCGGAACAGGCTTGAAGGGTGAGGGGGGGAACCGGCGCTCCAAACATTCTTCCACGATTAACGGACGGGCTTGCTTATGACTTCGATGGAAATGGCCTCTTTTCCAATCCTCACCGCAATCTTGATGTCCACCATTGTCGGCATGGTGGTCATCCTTTTCATCCCGGATGACCGTCAAAAACTCGTCAAACAGGTCAGTCTCGCCTTTTCCGCCATAGGGCTGGTGCTGAGCATCTACGCCTACGTGGCCTACGATCCCCAGAAGGGCGGGCTCCAATTCGTCGAACGCTATTTATGGGTGAAGAGCCTCGGCATTTACTGGTTCAACGCCCTGGACGGCATCAATGCACCCATGCTGCTCCTCACTTCCGTGGTGCTTTTCACCGGTGTTTTGACCATGTGGGAGCTCCAGGTGCGGGTGAAGGAATTCTTCGCATTCATGTTCCTGCTGGTTGCCGGCGTCTACGGCGTCTTCATGTCCATGGACCTTTTCTGGATCTTCGTATGGTACGATGTGTCCCTGTTCCCCATGTACCCCCTCATCGCCATCTGGGGAGGCACCCGCAAGGAATACGGCGGCATGAAGCTCACCCTCTATCTCCTTGCAGGCAGCGCCCTCATTCTGCCGGGCATCATTTATCTCTGGGTGCAGGGCGGGTCGGGCACATTCGACCTCTTTGAGCTGCAGCGCATCGGGTTTTCGCCTCAAGTTCAACGAGTGGCGTTCATCATGCTCTACCTCGGTTTCGGAATCCTCGCGGGTGTCTGGCCGCTCCACACATGGTCTCCCGTTGGCCACGTGGCGGCACCCACGGCCGTGAGCATGATCCACGCCGGAGTGCTCATGAAGCTTGGCGCTTACGGCATCCTTCGGCTTGGCATGACCCTTTGTCCCGAAGGACTCAGTTACTGGTCCGAGCTCATGGCCCTCCTGGCCACCGTCGGCATTGTCTACGGCGCGTTCGTCGGGCTGGCACAGACGGACCTGAAGTACGTCATCGGCTATTCGAGCGTCTCTCACATGGGCATCGTCGGCCTCGGCCTCTCCACGATGACGGTCAACGGCATCAATGGAGCGGTTTTTCAAATGTTCGCCCACGGGGTCATGACGGCCCTTCTCTTCTCGTCGGTGGGCTACATCTATGACAGGACCCACACCAAGATGATCCCCGAGCTTGGAGGCCTGTCCAGAACAATGCCGGTCGCCTCCGCCTTCTTCATCATCGCTGCCTTCGCGGGCATCGGTGTTCCTTTCATGGCAAGCTTCTGGGCTGAACTGCTCGTGTTCATCTCCGCCGTGAAAACTTATCCGGTCCGGGGCATCCTGGCCGTGGGCGGCCTCGTCATCAGCGCCCTGTTCATGCTTCGGGTGGTTCAAAAGACCTTCTACGGTGAAAAAAATGAGAAATGGGAGCACATCCCGGATGTTCCCCTGGCGCTCGCCACCCCGAGGATCATCCTGGTGGGAGTCATCCTGTTTTTCGGCATGTTCCCCCGGGTAATGCTGGATGTGATTCAAAGTGCCGTTATCCCCTTTGTGGCAAGCCTGTCCGTTTAGTGAAGGGAAAAACCGACGATGAAGCAATGGGTCCTTTTCGCTCCCGAACTGTTCTACATTCTGATGGCAGCGGTGTTCTTCTGCGCATCCCTCAGCAGGAGACAAGAGACAAAACGGCTCCATATCTGGGCGCTGACCCTCTCCGGCATCGGGTTGCTGGTCACCGTGCTTTCCGCGCGCCAGGAGGGCATGCTCTTCTTTGACGCCTACCGCGTGGACCTGTACAGCCAGCTTTTCAAGCTCCTCATTGCCATGGGCACCTTCTGGGTTGTCTTTTCATGCAGCGAACTGCATGGGATCAACGAGCGCCAGCACGCTGAATTCTATTTCTTCATCTCCATCTGTACCATGGCCATGATGATGCTGGTGAGCGCCGTCGAACTGCTGACCATCTACGTGGCCATCGAGCTCTCCTCCTACTCGCTCTACCTCATGGTCCCCATGCGCCAGAAGGCGGACGAATACATGGAGACCGGAATCAAGTACTTCATGATCGGAGTGACTGCATCCGCCTTCATGATTTTCGGGATCAGCCTCCTCTATGGGGTCGTGCAGAACACTTATGTGGTCGATGTCGTGAGGATCCTTCCCAACGTGATCCACCAGCCCGCCGCCGTCATCGGGCTCATTCTCGCCCTTTCCGGGTTTTTCTTCAAACAGGCCCTTTTCCCTTTTCACAGCTGGGCCCCGGACGTTTACCAGGGTGCCGCCAACCAGGTCACCACCTACATCGGCACGGCGTCCAAGATGGCCGCGGCGGCCCTGGTGATCCGCTTCGTCGGCTTCTCCAACGAAGGAAGCGAGGTTTTTGTCAAGCTCCTCGTGGCCCTGTCCATTCTTTCCATGACCTTCGGGAACCTGGTGGCCATCATTCAGAAGGACATCAAGCGGCTCCTGGCCTATTCGAGCATCGCCCATGCAGGGTACATGATGATCGGCATCCTGAGCATGACCCAACGAGGGTACGCCAGCGCCATCTACTATGCCCTGGCCTACCTCGTCATGACCTACGCCTGCTTCCTGGTGATCATGCGCGTCGCCGACGACGGGCGCAATTTGCAGATCAAGGAGCTGGCCGGGCTGCACAAGCGCTCTCCTCTCCTGGCCATGACACTCATGATGGGGCTCTTCGGACTGGCCGGAATCCCACCCACCGTGGGGTTCACCGGCAAGTTCCTGGTCTTTGCCGCGGCCCTGGAGAAGGGGTACCTCGTTCTGGTGATCATCGGGATGGTCAACGCAACCATTTCCCTCTACTACTATCTCATTGTCATCAAGGCGGCTTATCTCCTGGAACCGATTCACCCCTACCCACCGGTGCGCGTGGATTCATACACCCGGTACCTGAGCATTATCCTGGTGCTCCTCATGGTGTACCTGGGCATATTCCCCGACCAGTTCGTCGCCCTGACCGAAGCGGCGGCCCGCAGTCTTCGGTAGGCTTTGTCGGGAGCGCATGCGCTGAATCCAACACATGATGAAAGAGAGTCACAATGGGATTGTTCAAGGATTTGACGCAAGAACTGCAGAAGAAGCCGTGGATTCCCTTCGGGAAGAAGGAATCCGAGCATCCTCCGATTCCCGAGGCTCCCAAGAAGGCTCCACAGGAAAAGGCGGCCACCTTCTGTGACCCCAGGTCCAACCTGCCCTGCCTGACGGTGTGTGTGCCGAAGCCCGGCTGTTCCTGCGGGTGCGATGACATACGCGGTGCTCTCGCGGAAGAAATTGCCAAAGTGGGGTTGGATATCACCATTGGGTCAGCCAAGGTCGGCTGCTCCGGTTCATGCGGCGCGGGCCCCTTCATCGGGTTTCCCCAAAAGGGCTTCTTCTACCTTGGAGTGCGCCCCGAGCGCATTCGCGACATCGTGGCGGAAACCCTCGTCAAGGGCCGGATTCTCCTCGATCTCCTCTCCACCAATCCAGACCGCAGCTACCGAACGGACATCTACTACGAGAACAAGACCGGCTTCATCGCGACCATCCACGACCAGATCTGCATGGTGGAGGTGGCCAAGTATTTCCTGGATTTCGAGGAAAATGTCTCATGCGGCAAGTGCGTTCCTTGCCGTTTGGGAATGAAGCGGATGCACGAGACCATCCACAAGATCGTCGCGGGCAACGGCACCGAGGGTGATCTGGAGCAGATTCGTGAACTTTGCCAAGCGATGATCGAAATTCCTCACTGCGAATTCGCCATGACGAGCAGCAGACCGGTACTCAGCGCCATCACCTATTTTGAGGACGAGTTCAAAGCGCACATTGAGCAGAAGGAATGCCCTGCGGGAGTCTGCAAGGAACTCATTGAGCAGCAGAAGAAAGAGGCGATGAAACGCAAGAGGAAAAAGAAGTAAGGGCTAAAAGGGATCGAGAGGCTATCAATCGTCACCTAGGGATCTTCAAAGGGAAAACTTGCCATGGCAACAGTCACACTGAAAATCAACGGCCAGGAAGTCCAAGTGGAAAAAGGCTCAACGATCCTGCAGGCAGCGGAGAAAGCCGGGATCTACATCCCCGTCCTCTGCTACCATCCGCTCCTGCCATTGGAAGAGGCTTGTCGAATCTGCGTGGTTGAGGAATTGAGAGGCGACTGGTCCAGCCTTGCGGCGGCATGCGTTTATCCGGTTCGCAACGGGATGGTGATCGAGACCGACTCCCCCATGGTGATCGAGGCGCGCAAAACGATCATGGACCTCCTTCTGTCCGACCACCCCAACGACTGCATGACCTGCTACGCCACAGGGGAATGCGAGCTCCAGGATCTTGCCCATCTTTACGCAGTGAAAGCAACGAAGTATGGGGGAGCCCGGCACAAGTACGCGGTGGATTCGGACCCAAGCCCCTATCTGCACATCGACATGAACAAGTGCATTCTGTGCAGGCGCTGTATTCGAGCCTGTCGCGACATCCAGGGTGCGGACATCTGGACGAAGGTGGGCCGGGGCTTCGACCAGCGCATTTCCACCGCTTTCGAACTCTCTCTCCAGGAAGCGGGATGCGAGGATTGCGGGCACTGCGCTGAATTCTGCCCCGTGGACGCCATCGGGTTCCGGGGAGGCCGCGGAGAGGTTCGCTCCTGGGGGCTGAACAAGGAATCCACCATCTGCCTCCTTTGTCCCTCCGGCTGCCGAGCCCGGTACGACACATACGCTGGGAAGGTGGTCAGGGTGCGGGGCGACTCCCATTCGCCCGCCAACCGGGGTGCGTTGTGCAAGATGGGCCGATTCAATTTCAATTTCATCAACTCTCCCGATCGCCTGAAAGAAGCAGCCGTGCAGAATGACAAGCGGGAGCTCGTCGGTTGTTCCACCGAAGAGGCACTCAAGGCTGCGGCATCAGCGCTGGCAAAAGTCCGCGACACCCATGGCGGAAGCGCCGTGGCGGTCCTCTGTGGTGGAATGCTCACCAACGAAGAGTATTACATGGCTCAGAAGCTGGCCAGGGGGGCCCTTGCCAGCAACCACGTGGACACGGTCTCGGGCCCCTGGCAGCTGGCCATCCATGAAGCACTCAACGGGAGCGTCGGCTTCGGTGCCATGACCAACAGCTTCGGGGACATCGAGAATGCCCAGGCCATCCTTGTCCTTGGATCCAACACCATCGAAAAGCACGCCATGGCGGCCATCCGTGCGAGAAAAGCCGCCAGACAGGGAGCTGTGCTCATCGTTGCCCATCCTTCCCCGGTTCCCCTCACCAAGACCGCCCGGATGCACCTCCAGGTGAATGAAGGCACCGAGGCGGCCCTCATTCAGGGGCTGATCAAAACGGTCATCGATGAAACACTCTATGACAAGGCCTTTGTTGACCAGTACACGCAGGATTTCGCCAAGCTCGAGCGCAGTGTTCAGAAGATCAACATGGCGGACATTGCCCAAACCACCGGGCTCTCGGAGGATGCCATCCGCGAGGCGGCGCGCCTCTTTGCAAGCCAGCGCCCCGGATGCCTCGTGTACGGGGTCGATCCCCGGACCTCCCCGACCAACGACAGCTTTTTCCGCAACTGTGCTGCCCTTCAGCTGCTTCTGGGGTCCGTGGGTGTGCCGGGCGGCGGACTCAGCGTGATGGGATTCGGGGGAAATGGGCAGGGAGCCGCGGATTTCGGAGCCCTCCCCAAGTACCTTCCGGGATACAAACCAGTGACCTCGAGTCCGGCCCGCAAGGGTGTGGCGAAGATCTGGGGGGTTTCCCCTCCGGAAAAGCCGGGGCTGAACGCCTCGCAGATTTTCGAAGCCATTGAAAAGGGAGAAATCAGGGCCCTTTATCTCATCGGCTGCAACCCCTTCGACCTGGGCTTGCCCAGGAAGAAGACCGAAACCGCTCTGGCCCGTCTGGACACTCTGGTATACCAGGATTGCATCAAGACCGACGTTTGTGAGTTGGCCCAGGTCGTCCTCCCGTCCGTGAGCTTCGTTGAGAAGTCCGGCACCGCAACCAACTGTGAACGGCGAATCCAGAAGTTGACCCGCTCACTGGATGGAACGGGCAACGGAAGGTCGGATTTTGACCTCATCAACGGCCTGCTGGCCCACCTCAACCCGGGACTTCAACTGGATTCGTGGGAGGCCGCATTCGCCGAATCGACGCAATTGATGGCGGAAGTGAGTGGGATTTCGGTGGAAGGGATACCAGTGGAAGGAATCCAGTGGCCGCTCAGCCCATCGAACGGGGGAACGGAGCGGGTGCCGCTGCCCGCGGGGGAAAAGGACCGATTCAAGTTCTTTAGCGTGAAGTAGTCCTTTGGACAAGAACGCCGGCGAAGAGTTCGGCCACGGTCCGTGGAGCGCGAGAACCGCCAGCAATGCACCTTGACGCGACCGGGTCACCATGGAATCGGTGACCCGGTTTTTTCGTTCATGGAATCATGTCAAAGTCTTCGAAGTACTCGATGAAATCTTGAGACAGTTTGAACCCCGCCATGCGGATGCCGCTCTCCGACTGATTGTGAAAAGTGAGTATGAGCCGGTTGGCCTGCCCGGGATCCTCTTCCACTCTGCCGATCTCCCCAAGCCGCGCCTTCACGTCTTCGCTTTTGTATTTGTCTTTCAGCTGAATCCACATCTTCTTCATGGGACATGCCTTTCCGTCTACGGGACTTCACGGGACAAGAGGGTCTGGACTCACTCGATTCCACTGACTCCCTTACCACGAACCGCCAAAAAGGACAAGGGATTGGCCCTTCGACAGGCGGCCCTCAAAGGGTCGACAACACTGAGTTCAAACGACCTTGTTCCAGGCATGTTGAGCCGCCCATTTGATCCTATCCTCGATTTCCGCCATGGAGGGAAGTACCAAGAGAATTGACCCGGGAGCGGGTTCGTGTTTTAATTTAAATCGATCCATCGATATTCTCATGACGAATGCCATACCGGCTGCGACTCACTCGATTTCTCCTCCCGATTCGCTTCGCGTTCTCCGGCGCCTCGCCTCCACACCAAAGGCTGCAATTCCCACATCCGGCTTTTTGAACGTGTCGCACTTCCCATCCAAGGGTGCCGGGCTCTTCCCCTCACATGGGACGGAACCCGTGGGATTTCCTGCATCCCTGGACCTATGAACAGGTATCCACCGCACTTCTTGCGAGCCATGTGCTGAAACGCCTGGATTCCCCAGCCATTCCGAGAAGGGCCCGATGCAATTCATCAGACGGCTGAGTTTTCAGAGCAAGATCATGCTGATCACTTTGGCGATGATTTCCTTCGTCGTGATCTCAGGGGCCATCGTCATCGAGAGATTGATTCTCCCCGCCGTGGAACGGGACGTTCAGGCGGAAGCCTGGAGGGTGTCCCAGGGGACCTTGAGTCAACTGGCTGAAATCAAAGGGGGAGACTTGGGGATGCAGGCCCGCGCCCGGCTTTCCACCCTGTTTCAGGTCCGTGCGAAGCTGCTTTATGTGGAGCTCCTTGATGGGGCCAACCGGTCCGTTCTCACCATGGGCAAGCCGATTCAGAGCGATGGAGGCAACGGAGAGTTTCTGGAGGATCGAGAAGGAGGGAAGCTCTATTACCGGGAGAGAAGTCCAGATGGCCCTCTGTACGAGATCGTCTCCATCGCCGCCGTGGGGGACCATCCGGCAAATCCCCTGACTGTCCGCATCGGCTTTTCCGCCAAGTCCCTTCATGACCTCAGCAGACAGCTCTTTCGCGTGCTCTTCACATTCGCCCTCATTCTTCTGGCGGTGAGTTTCCTGATCACCCGGTGGTTCACCAGCATGATCATCCTTCCCGTCAATCAACTCCTCAGGATGGCACGCTTCCTCGCAACCGGGCGCCTGGAAGACGTCATCAAGGAGGTGGAGAGCCAGCTTCCCTGCTGCCACATGGCAGGAGTGGCGGAAGGAGCTCCGGGGGAGGCCTCCGGGGATTTTTGCCCTCACTGCCCCCATTGCCCTCTGACGGCCACCGGCGCTGGCATTGGAGCCGATCTCAATGCCTCCGGCCGATCCAGCGCCTGTGAACATTGCAGCGTTTCCCAGCTGTCAGGGAAAGACGAGCTCTCGAGGCTTCTTCTTGCGTTTCACTGCATGGCGGCGGGGATCCGTTCGTATCAGCACAAGCTTCAACAGCGATTCGAATTCGAGCAGCGCCTCCTGGATGCTTGCCCCGACGGTATCATAGCCAACGATCGAAACGGTTGCGTCATTCTCTACAACAAGGGTGCGGAGCGCCTGCTCGGCTACGAACCGGAAGAGGTCCTCCACAGGTTCTCCGTTGAGCAGATGTACCCGGCCAAGGAAGCTCAGGCCATAAAAAAGGCCCTCCTCAGCGAGGAGCATGGTGGACCGGGCATTCTCCTCGATTACACGACGGAGGTCTTTCGCAAGGGCGGACAATGCATCCCCATCCGGCTTTCCGCGGCCATACTCTATGAGAAGTCCGAAGAGCTTGCGGTGGTCGGTTTCTTCCATGATCTTACCGAACTGCGCCAGCACACGGATGCCATCATCGAAGCGAACAAGAGTCTGGATGGGGCCAACAAGCAGCTTTCAAGGCTGAATCGCCATTACATGGAGATGCTGAGTTTTGTCACCCACGAGCTCAAGTCGCCTGTCGCCAACGCCTTCATGAGTGCCAGCGCCCTGGGGCAGGGCATTTTCGGGGAGCTGACGATGGATCAGAGATTCATGGTCGACGCCATTGGCCGCAATCTGACCCAGTCCATGGAAATGATCAGGCACTACCTGGATCTTTCCCGCATCGAAAGGGATGAACTGCCCATTCAGAAGCGCCCCACCTCCATTCTGCGCGAGGTCGTCGAACCGGTGGTCAAGGCGATGGCCGGCGCCGTCCAGGAATTTAAAACCTCCCTGGAACTGAATGCACCGCCGGATCTGGAGTGGAATCTGGATCCCGAGCTTTTCCGGGGCGTTCTCACCAACCTTCTCAGCAACGCGCTCAAGTATGGAGAAGAGGCCGGAAGGATCCGCATCGAGGTGAAACGGACTCCTGGCTTTCTACACCTGGAGGTGTGGAACAGCGGACCGGGAATCCGGCGGGAGGATCGGGAACGGCTTTTCCAGCGATTTCAGCGATTGCAGAGTGCTCGCCAGGCCCCCACAAGAGGAACGGGGCTCGGGTTGTTCATCACGAGGACAATTGTTGAACGGCACGGCGGCTCGATCCGCTCGGAAGGTGAAGAAGGCGAGGGGGTGAGTTTCATCATCGAGCTTCCGGAAGACCAGCCGGACGGTTTCGCAAACTGAAACCCCAATTCAGGGAGGTGTGATGTATGGCGCGCGACAAGATACTCATCATCGACGACGATCCGAGTTTCCTTGAAATCACGGGGGCGATCCTCAAGAGGTTCGGGTACGATGTCCTCACGGCGGACAACGTTGCGGACGGCCTCCATTCCATCAAGACAAAGGAGCCCGACCTCCTCATCCTGGACATCATGATGGCCACCATGGACGAAGGGCTGCGGTTTGCCGTGAAACTCAGGCAGAATGAAGAACTGCGCAGACTCCCCATCATCATCATTTCCGCCCAGCCTGGGACAGAGAAGGGGTACGCCCGCAACCTGGATGAAGACATGGACTGGATTGCCGCGGACATCTTCATGGAGAAGCCCGTGGATCCCCAGGATCTGAGACACAACATACAGCTCCTTCTGGAGGGAGAAGTGTCAGCGTGAATCCGAGACGCCGAGAATCGCTCTTTCGATTTCATCATTCCCGTTTCAGCACCTCCATTGCCTGACACACATTGCGTCGATTCCTTTTCTTGACCGTCGGTCTCATCTCAACCTGCTTTCCCATGGTCCATCCCGTCGAGCTCTTCTCCTGCCCCGGATTTTGATCGTTTCTCCTAACCACATCATGTCTTGGTGCGGCTCCAAACAAAAAGGGGTCCGAACACTGACCCTCATTCCCGCGAAGGCGGGCACGACGAATTCGATAACGGACAATTGTTTCCGATGAGGTGTACTCAGCACATCACTTGGAGGAGAGGATGAATGAATGGGTGAGAATCCGTCTGAACGGCAATTGGATCGAAGCTCCCCGAGGAGCCACCATCCTTGACGTGGCCAAGCGTGAGGGAGTCACCATCCCCACGTTGTGTCACAGTCCCCTTTTACGCCCTCTGGATAACTGCCGCCTCTGCGTGGTCCAGGTCTCGGGCGAAAAGCAGTACAGGGCGGCATGCAGCACCGTGGTCGCGGAAAACATGGAAATCGCCACGGAAAGCGAAGAGCTGAGAAAGACCCGTAAATTGCTCCTGGAGCTCCTGTTGGACACCCACTACGGGGACTGCGTTGCGCCATGTTCTCTCGCCTGTCCGGCCAACGTGGACATACAGGGTTACCTGGCTCTCATTCGCAACGGCGAATACCGTGAGGCGGTCCGCTTGATCAAGGAGAAGATCCCCATGCCCGCGGTCATTGGCCGCGTCTGTCCTCGCCCTTGCGAAGCCGTCTGCAGGCGCCACCTGGTGGACGAGGCGGTGAACATCAATTACTGCAAGCGGTTCGCAGCGGATTACGAAATGAGCACCGGCCGGCGAATCCTCCCGGAAGTGCCGTCTCATTCGGGGCATCACGTTGCGGTCGTCGGCGGGGGACCGTCGGGCCTGAGCGCGGCCTACTACCTGAGGAGTCTCGGTCATGGCGTCACCATCTACGAAGAGCGAGAGAAGCTCGGCGGAATGCTGCGCTACGGGATTCCTGAATACAGGCTTCCCAGGAGAGTGCTGGACTGGGAAATCGACGGGATCCTGAGTTTGGGTGTGGAGGTGAAGACGGGGGTTTCCTGGGGGAAGGACTTCACTCTGGACGATCTCAAAAGGGATGGCTTCGATGTCGTCTATCTGGCCATCGGCGCATGGGCCGCCCGCACACTGGGCGTGGTCGGCGAGGAGCTCCACGGCGTGGTGCGGGGCATCGACTTCCTTGAACAGCTCAATGGGTCGGGCAGGATGGAGGGCGTTGCCGAAAAGCGCCTGGCCATCATCGGCGGGGGCAATGTGGCCATCGACGCAGCTCGATCGGCTCTGCGCCTTGGAGCCAGAGAGGTGACCATACTCTATCGGCGATCCCGAAACGAGATGCCCGCCACCCATGAAGAGATCGAAGCCGCCGAAAAGGAAGGCGTGGACATCCAGTATCTCGTCACCCCGACTCAGATGGCAAAGCAGATTGAACCGCCCATCAAGGTGCAGTGCATCCGGATGGAACTCGGTAAACCCGATGCGAGCGGGAGAAGACGTCCCATACCTGTCGAGCGCTCGGAAACGACTCTCGAAGTGGACATGGTCATCAGCGCCATCGGCCAGTACTCTCAAATCCCCGATCCCGAAAACGACATTGCCATGTCCCAGTTGCCCGTGACCAGGTGGAACACCATTGGAGGTGACCCGCGGAGCATGCACACCGGGCAGGGACAGGTTTTTACCGGTGGAGACCTGTTCCGGGGACCATCCACCGTGGTCGCCGCCCTGGCCGATGGTCGCAAGGCGGCCTATTCCATTGATCGCTGCCTGACCTCGGGCGTGGTGGAACCGGAGCCCCTGCATTTCAACATCAGCAAGGGGGACCTCGAAACCATCGACCAAGAACCTTTCAGCGTCATGAAGACCATCTCGCCGCAGCTGATGCCCGAATTGGACGTGAAGGCTCGCATCGACGCGTTCCAGGAGGTGGAACTGGGGCTCGGTGAAGACCAGGCAAAGGATGAAGCCACCCGATGTCTGGTGTGCGGGTGCTCTGCGGCTTTTGACTGCCGGCTCCGGGATTTCATGAATGAATTCCAGGTGGACTGGCGCGACCAGCCGAGCAAGAAGATCCACTATCAGCACGTCGCCGCGGCCGACGTACACCCCGTCATCGCTCTTGACCCCAACAAATGCATCCGCTGCGAAAGGTGCAACGTGGCCTGCGCCACCTTCCAGTGCTCCGACGCCATCGTGTTGAAAGACTGGCCTCGCTTCAACGACCGTTGTGTCCAATGCGGGCTGTGTGTGGACCTCTGCCCCACCGGAGCCCTCATGGAGAAGAGAGACGGGCGGGCCATCGAGCGTCTCGACTGGCGGAGCATCCCAACTCATTGCATACACTGCGGGTGCGGCTGCCGCATCGAGCTCAAGGTCAAGGGAGAAAGGCTCATCTGGATCAGCGACGGTCATGAAGGGCCGCCCAACTGGGCATCCACCTGCGAAAGGGGGCGATTCCACACCTATGATTCCGTGTGGTTTGGCGATCGCGTGACCACGCCTCTCATCCGCAGGAAGGGTCGACTCAAGGAAGCCACCTGGGATGAGGCTTTATCCGCGGTCATCGAGGGATTTGCCGGGGCCAGGGATCGTTACGGGGCAAAGACTCTGGGAGCCTTGGCCTCCCCACAGGCGGCCAACGAGGCCCTGTACCTGCTTCAGAAGTGGATGCGGGTCTCCTGGAAGTCAAACGGCGTTGGCTTTCCCGGCCGCGAAACCCGGGAGAAACTGTGGAGCCTGCTGGAGCCCCATGGGGGCTTGAGAGGACTCCACATGGAATTTGCGGGGCTCACGCAGGCGGATGCGATCCTGCTTGTGGGAGACGATATGGAGGCCATGGCACCGGTCCTGACCACAATGGTCCGCAGGACCGGTCGAATCCGGCGCGCTCCCGTCTTCCAGGTATCCAGCCGCCCCAATTCCCTGACCCCTTTCACGACGGCGGCCATCCATGCCCCGGCACAGAACTGGAAAGACATCCTCTCCCAGCTCCTCCAGGTGGCGGTGAAGGAAAAGGGAAACGAAAAGGAAAAGAAGAAGAAGTCCCTTCGGGGAGACACTCCCATCACCACGGTCGCCATGGGGAGTGGTCCCGGGCCGGGGGAGACGCTGGAATCGATGGTCGCTGCCCTGAAGGGGGCAATTGCCGCGGGCCAGTCGATGGCCTTGGTTTTTCCGGATTCCATTGGAGAACAGGAGGAGACGGGACAACTTGTGGAGATTCTGGGGCAGTTCGCCGGAACCGCGCCTCATGGTGAGGCTGAGCATGGTGTGGAGCTTTACCCGGTCACCCCGGACATCAACAGCACGGGGGCTCTCCTCATGGGGGTCTCCCCGAAACGGCTCCCCGGCTTTGCCCTCCTGTCGGACCAGGAGGCAAGAAGGCACTGCGCCACACTCTGGCAAACCACCGACTTGCCAGAGGACCAATTGGACAGCGTGGAGGAGGCTTTGGAATCAAAGGAAACCAGGGCTCTCTTCATCCAAAACGCGGCTTCTCTTTGTGAGACCAACGCCGTCAGGTGGAAGAGGCTGCTCAAGAAAATCGACTTCCTCGTGGTTCAGGAGAGCGTGCCAAGCCAGGCCATGGATTTCGCCCGGGTGGTTCTGCCGGCCTGCGCTTTCGGGGAACAGTCGGGAACGGTCTTCAACATGGAAAGGCGACTGCTGCAACTGAAACAGGCGTTTTCATCACCAGGGCAGGCTCTCCCCGACTGGGAAATCCTGAGGAGACTGATGGCGGCCCAGGGTTTCGAAGTTCCCCCCGATCTCGAAGGCATACAAAGGGAGATTGCAAAAGCGGCCCCGGATCTTGGGGGTCTTTTCGTGAGCTAAAAGAGGTAGAACATGTCCTCTTCCATGTTGATGGTGAGTCGTTTGAGCATGAGAACGATGTCCCGAGGCTCACCCCTCTGCGTCATGTAACAGCCCTCGAGGGTGACCTTGACCTCGAATCCCAGCTGCCGAAAAGCCTTGAGGGCCAGCTTGTTCTCCGAGAGGATCTCGGCCTTGAGAAAATGCAGCCCCAACTGATTTCCGATCTCGATCAGTTCCTTGATCATCGCGGAACCCAGACCCAGTTTTCGGTACTCTGTTCCCACGACGATCCTGATATCCGCAATGTGGCGGTAAACCCCCTGGGTGAAATGGAGCGTGGCAACCCCGGCGATGGTGTCTTCGGATTCGTTCCATGCGACGACAGGCAAGATGCGCGAGTAGTCGATGCGCTCCACCCAGGAAGCGATGATGGCCGGATTTCGCACATCGCTTCGCAGCAGGTCCACCTCAGTTTCCGGGATGGTTTCGAAAAAACCCTTGAGAGCGGCTTCGTCATCCTTTGTCAAGAGTTTGTAATGAACCATTTCCCCATTAATGAGCACACTGCTCTTGGGTCTGTACTCGGAACTTTCGGCAAATCGCTTCATCGCCTCACCTTTACGGACGCGGTCAACGCGGGATCAGACCCGCGAAAACGTTACATTGAGCCTTTCCTGCGAAAATTGTTGAAAAAAAACCACAAGAAATTCATAACGGAATGGCACACCGGTGTCAACGAATGATCCTGTGGACAGAACCCGGCATGCGGTACCACGGCATGCATCCCGGGTCGTCCCATCTGTTTCATGGGGATGAAGGGGGCGGGGCGGCTCGGTGCCCCTGTCCTCCAGCCCATGAACTCGATAGTTTTCCGCCAGTTCGGAGCATCACGCGATACGGAGGCAAAGGGTATGCTTGAGGATTCACACGTCGGCTTTGTCGGCGGCGGCAACATGGGCGAGGCTCTCATCAGGGGCCTCATGGCAGCGTCGCTTCTCACTTCCGACCGGCTGCACGTGTTTGACGTCGTCGGCTCCCGCATGGAGTATCTTGCAAACCGGTACCAGGTTCAGGCGGCCACCAGCATCGGGGACCTCACCGGGGCATGCCACGTGATCGTCCTTGCCGTGAAGCCACAGAACATGGCGGCGGCCCTCGAGGAACTGAAACTCCACCTCACTCATGAAGTCCTCGTCATATCCATTGCCGCGGGCGTTTCACTCTCCACCCTCGCCAGGGGGCTTCCCGCGGGCACGCCGGTTGTCCGGGTCATGCCCAACACTCCCGCCATTGTCCTTCAGGGAGCATCAGCCCTTTCCCGGGGCTCCCACGTGAAGGACCCGCACATGGAACAGGCATTGGCGCTGTTCCGCGCCGTTGGAACAGCCATCGAGGTGGAAGAGAAATGGATGGACACGGTGACGGGCCTGAGCGGCAGCGGACCCGCATACGTCCTTCTGGTCATCGAGAGCCTGATCGATGCAGGGGTTCTTATGGGGCTTCCGCGCCCCGTGGCAAGGGAATTGGCCGTCCAGACCGTGCTGGGCACGGCGAAAATGGTCCAGGAAACAGGAAACCACCCCGCCGAACTCAAGGACCTCATCACTTCCCCCGGGGGAACCACCATCCGGGGCCTCCATGTCCTCGAAGAGCGCGGGATTCGCGGAGCCTTCATGCAGGCGGTGGAATCCGCAACCCTGCAATCCCGGGAGCTCGGAAAAGCCTCATAGAGGGACAGGAGGGATCAGAAACGACTCGTCGTTGGAGAATGGGTTTTCACTGCTTGCTCTGGCAAAGGAAATCCGTCTTCAACCGCATTGTCAATGTGCTCAGCTGGAAAGCCCCTTCGCGGTACATCGATCAATTGAAGCAGCTTGCCATGTGAGGATAGCCTCTTCCAATAATGACCAGGATTGTTACAATCCACGAACGCCGGTGAAGGTCCCATGCTGAGTCCATTTCCCCTGTCACGTTTCCGTGCCTTTCATGGGGAGACACGCAATAATTCAACTCCCCCTCGATCTCGTCAGGTTTTCTGAGTCCGTCAGCAATGCGACCCACGAGGAAAGAAGTGCTGGGTGAGCTTGACGAGGACGGCTGCCCTCACATCCCCCAATCCAAGGATTCGTTGGTCATCTTCCCTTCAAGTGAGTAAAGTCGATCATGGTCAAAGAACATCGCGAAGAGCGGCGCGGTTTCCTCAAGATGATGGGTCTGGCCGGTGTCGCCGCTGGGATCACCGGCGTTCCCCTGGCCACTTACTTCATTTCCCCGGCTCTCAACAAGGGAACATCCAAGTGGATCGACCTGGGACCCGTTGAGGCTCTTCCGCCGGGCCAAGTAAAGATGCTCACCTACGAATTCCTCGTGAAGGACGGCTGGCTGGTGCTCCCCCAAAGGGGATTCGTCTGGGTCATGCGAGGGCCTGACGGCGGCATGCAGGTCCTCTCATCCACTTGCACCCATCTGGCCTGCAATGTGATCTGGCGAGAACAGGAGCGGATGTTTGAATGCCCCTGTCATTCAGGGCGCTACAACGCACGAGGTGAACCGGTCGCCGGCCCCCCGACACGGCCGTTGAAAGCTTTGGAGCACAGAGTTGAAGAAGGGAAGCTGATGGTTTTCATGACCGTCTGACGCCAATCCATTAACCTGCTCGAGGAGGTGCCCCATGAGGATGAAGACGATCATCTGTTTGTCCTTTTCACTGGCTTTAATCCTTGGCGGTGTGCTTTGTATCCAGGATCATTCCCTCGCTGCCGCCAAACAGACACTCACGGCGGTATACGTTAAGGAAGCGCCTGGCGGCCTGGATGACCCCGCCTGGCAGAAAGCCAAGGCCGTCGAAATCCCTTTTGAAGGCAAGGAGAAATTCGCTGGAAAGAAGGCATCCGTAACCACCAGGGCCCTCTACACCGACGACGGCATCTTCCTCCTTTTCAAATGGAAAGACGAGGCCAAGAGCGTGACCAAAGACGCTTGGGCGTTCGATGGACAGAAATGGGAGCATCGAAAGGGCAATGAGGACCGCATTGCCCTGCTCTTTGAAGTCAACCGCATCAACAATTTTGCCACCAAGGGGTGCGCCGTAACCTGCCATGGCCCCCCAGGGGCTCCTACAAAGCAGTTCAAGTTCGCCACCGCCTCTGCAGCCGAAAAGGGGGATCTGTGGCATTGGAAAGCGGCACGCTCTGACCCCTACAAACACGCCGATGACACCTGGCTGACCGCCGCCGGCGAGAAGACAGGGCGCATGAGCGATGCGGGAAGCGGCGGTGATGTGAAGAACGAGGTGGAAGACAAATCCAAACCACGGTTGATGCAGGACCCCAACAAGAAGCCCTCCGCCCCGGGCTTTCTCCTGGTGGAGGAAGCCGTGGAGATCAAGGACTATTCGGTATTCAAACCTGGTGACGTGATCACGTACCAGATGCCCAAGAAACCCGAGGGTTCCCGGGCAGATATCAAAGCCCTCAGCAACCATGCTGACGGCCAGTGGACCCTGATGCTTTCTCGAAAGCTCGACACCGGCAATGAGGATGACGTGGCCTTCAACGTCAAGAAGAGCTACAGCTTTGCCATGGCTCTGTTCGACGATTCGGGAGATGAGAACTCCTACGATTCCGAAGTCGTCACCCTTGAATTCGGTCGTTGATAGAGAGCGGCTGGAAGTTTCGCGACATTTGCTGAATGGATTTCCATGGAACGTTCGGGTCCGTGCCGGATGTCTTTTCCCAAGCGGCCCCGAACCGAAATGAAGGTTGGCGCCAACAAGGTCAGGGCGAAAGGCGCAACGCTCCTGCACAACATTCCTTAAGAGGTTCCGAGGAACCATACGGCTCGGGAGGAGATCACATGCCCAAACTTCTCGTGATATTCAGGGCATTGGCAGTCATTTCCTTGTCTTGGGTGTGCATGGGCCAACTCGATTTTGCGCTGGGCGCTCAGTTGACCGTCACGGCCGCCCGTGTGGAGAGGGCTCCATCGGGACTGGACGATGGAATATGGCAAAAGGCGCAGGCTGCCTCCATCCCGATGGAAGGAAGGGGAGGGCTTGCGGGACGCAAAGAGAGCGTGACCACCAAAGCAGTGTATACGGACACTGAAGTGTTCTTTCTTTTCAAGTGGAAGGACCCCACCCGCAGTGTCACCAAGGAATCCTGGATCTTCGACGGGTCTCAATGGAGCCATTTGAAGGGCGACGAAGACCGACTGGCGGTTCTGTTTGAAATCACGCGGATCAGCAAATTTGCCACCAGGGGCTGTGCGATCACCTGCCACAGCCCCCCCGAACTGCCGAGAGAGAGCTGGGTTCTGGCCACCCGGGACCCTTCCGAGAAGGGCGACTTGTGGCATTGGAAAGCGGCAAGGTCGGATCCCTACCGTCATGCCGACGACTCGTGGCTCACGGTGCCTGGATACCTGGGTGAATATGATCCCGTGAAGAAGAGCGGCCGGAGGGCAGACGCCGGTTGCGGCGGAGACATGAGAAATGAGACCCCTGACAAATTGCGCCCCCGCTACATGGGGGATCCATCCAAAAAACCTGCGGTGCCGGGTATACTGCTGGAAGAAGGAATTGTTGAAATAACCGATTATTCCCTATTCAAAGCCGGCGACACGTTGACCTATCGGATCCCTCGGAAACCGGACGGCTCCCGCTTCGATGTCAAGGCACTCTCCCGGTACGACGATGGGGGCTGGACCCTCATGCTCCATCGTCGCCTCAACACGGGCCACGAGGACGACGTCGTCTTTGATCTCAAGCGACAGTACAGCTTCGCCATGGCCCTGTTCGACGACGCGGGAGATGATCATTCCAAGGCTACGGAAGCATTGATCCTTAAATTTAAATGAGAATTGCCGGAACCCATTGATATGAATGAGACAAAGCACGGCGGCCAGGCCCTCCTGGAATTCCTGGCAGTGGATAGAATCGTAGCACGATTGCGCGACCTGGAAGTTTCAGGCAATGGGCTCAGCTGGACGAGGTTTTGCGGGTCTCTTGCTCTGGTATTGATTGTCCTGCTTTTTCTGAGCGGATCCCTCATGGTTTTTTATTACTCCCCGTATCCGGGCGCTGCATACGACAGTGTTCAGTTTGCCCAGTACGAGCTGCCCTTCGGGGACGTCATCCGAGGCGTGCATCACTGGTCGTGGAATGTTCTCCTGGTCGTGATGGTCCTGCACACGATGCGAGCCTTTCTGGTGGGCGCCTACAAGACACCGAGGGAGATGGTCTGGATATCGGGGCTGCTTTTGCTGCTCTTTGTCCCACTCTGCATCATCACCGGCGATCTACTCCCCTGGACACAACCGGGATACTGGACAACACAGGTGCGTGCCAGCATCATTTCCTCGGTACCCCTCATCGGGCCCTTCCTTCTGAGTCTTCTCCAAGGGGGACCGCGCACGGGAATTGTGGCTTTGACCCGGTTCTACGTGCTGCACGTGCTCTTTCTGCCCTCTCTGCTTGCGGTGTTTGTGACGTTTCACATGTATTTCCTGAGGTGCCGCGGGATCTCCGATCCCATTTCAGCCTCGGGCGGTGAACGCCGCCTTGTGAGAATGATTCCAACCATGGTCAATCGGTGGCTGCTTCTCTTCATCCTGACGGCCTTTTTGGTTGGTCTGGCCTCACGGTTCTGGTTTCCCGTTCCCTTCGCGGACCCTGCCGACCCCACCGATTCGAATTTCGTGCCCCATCCTGAATGGTGGGTGTTGTTTCTGAACAAGCTTCTCGGCATCTTCAAGGGCCCATGGACGCCGGTCGCAACAGTCGTGATCCCTGGAGCACTGTTCGGGCTTCTCCTTGCGCTGCCTCTCCTCGATCGTTCCCCGGAACGCCGCCCCCTGCGCCGCTGGAAATCCATGCTTGGAGCAATCATCATTCTTCTTTCCATCATCATCCTTTCCTACCTGTCATACATCGAGCACTATCCGCCCAATCCATGAGGGTGCAACCAATCACCAGGGCTCCGCGGCGGCGCCCCGCACTTCCCCATTATTGCTTGCTTCGGATCCCAAACCGGCTTTATCCTTCATCCGTTAAGAAGAATTGATGTCTCTCATGGCGAATCGAGGTCGAGGAGATGAATCCGTGCGTGTTCTGCTCGTCAACAGCAATCTGAAAAACGATATCCTGGCCGCTCCACCTCTTGGAATCTCCTACGTGGCCAGCGCCGCCGAGGCCGCAGGCCATGAAGTCCGGGTGCTGGACCTGTGCTTTCGCCGAAACTTCCTTCAGGATATCGAGACTGTCTTGAGGGGGTTTTCTCCACAGGTTGTGGGAGTTTCCGTAAGAAACATCGACAACGTGAACATGCTGCACCCCGTTTCCTACATTCCTGAGATCGCCAGGATCATCAAGCACATCAGGAGCATCACCCATGCTCCCATCGTTTTGGGAGGCTCGGGAGTGAGCCTTTGTCCAGGCCGAAGCCTGGAGAGACTTCAGGCGGACTACGTCATCGTGTCCGAAGGTGAATCGAGCTTCACGGCACTGCTCCACAGTCTGGAAAACGGCAGGCAGGGCCAGGACATTCCAGATATTCCTGGGCTGGGCATGATTGCGGACGGGCGTTTCAGGTTGAGCTCCCCCGTGTTGCAGGACTTCGTGACGAAGGATGCGGAGCTGGGCCGGTGGATCGACATGAGGCCCTACATGAAAATGGGCGGCAGTTACAACATCCAGACCAAGCGAGGATGCGTGCTGCGGTGCATCTACTGCACCTACAACCAGGTGCTGGAAGGAAGCCGGCTTCGGCTGAGGCCTCCCGTGGAGGTGGTCGACGAGATCGAGGAAGCCCTCCACAAGCACCGCCCGAAGTGCTTTGAATTCGTCGACTCCGTTTTCAACCTCCCTCATGATCATTGCGTGGAAATCCTGGAAGAAATCGCCAGGAGACCGTGGAAGGCACGTTTCACTGCCATGGGGGTGAGTCCGCTGAGGCTGACGCTCCCTTTTCTCCAACTCATGAGGAGGGCCGGCTTCAGCTCGTTCATGATCACACCCGAATCGGCCGCCCCTTCCATGATCAAGACCTACCGGAAGGGGTTCTCCCCCGATGACCTGGTCCACGCGGCGGAAGCCATCCGGAAAACCCAGTTCACGGTCATGTGGTTCTTCCTGGTGGGGGGGCCGGGAGAGACCAACGCAACCCTTGAAGAGACTCTTGCATTCAACCTGAGGCACATCAAGCTCAAGAAACGGCCGCCTTACAACATCGCAAATTTTTATCTCGGAGTGCGGCTCTATCCCGGGACCCGCATGTGGGACATCGCCTTGGAGGAGGGCTACATAACAGAGGAGAGCGATCCGCTGGAACAGCTCTGGTATGTTTCCGAGGGGCTGGACCTGGATTCGGCGGTGGACCGCATGGTGGACGCAGCCCGCATGTGCCCCGAAATCACCCTGGGGTTCGACGAGCGGTTCCTCTTTCTTTCCAACCTCCTCTCAAGGGCGGGGGACCTGTTCAAGATGGCGAAACCTTACTGGAGGCACATCTGGGGACTCAACCAGATCCTCATCAGGACCGGCCTCCGCTACCCCACCAGGCCGACCGACGTTGTGCCGAAGATCAGGAGCTATCTCCAGCGCCAGGGCTATCGGGGTCCCCTTCTCGGGTGAACACCCCTGATTCGGATTCCCCCTGAGGGAGCCTCACCGGCCCAGCGGTTATGGACTCCTCTCTCCTCAATCCGTTGGCAAGCGAGACATACCTTCCCGCAGGTCATCAAAAGGCCTGAAAAGATTCGGCTTGGGTCAAGCGGAGAAGCAAAGAGGGGGTGTGAAAGAGCCTACCGACGAACAGCTCATGCAAGCCGCTGCCGGCGGGGGATCTTGATGCGTTCAATGAGCTCGTCTTACGTTATCAGAAACCTGCCTGGAAGACGGCCTACCGGTTTCTCGGCGATGCGATGGAAGCCGAAGACGTTGCCCAGGAGACTTTTCTCAGGATTCTGGAGGCTGCCCCACGCTATCAGCCGAACGCGGCTTTTCTCACCTATTTCTACCGCACTCTGGCCCACCTTTGCATTGACCGCGCCCGCAAGAGGCAACTCATCAGCATCGAGGACATCCCGGAGGTGGCAAACCCGGCGTACCTCCCCGTGGATAAACTCATCGAGCGAGAGCGGAGAGCTCAGATCCGTGATGCTCTCGACACTCTTCCCTCGAAACAGAAGGCAGCCATAATCCTAAATTATTACAAATACTTGAGCTACGTCGAGATTGCTCAGGTCCTTGGCGTCACGCCCAAGTCCGTAGAAAGGCTCATCAGCCGCGCACGAACCTCCCTTCAAGCCCGCCTGTCCCATCTCTCAAAAAAATAACAAAAATGATTCTTGACCGGGGGTTTTTGGCATCTCGTTCGTTTATTTGTTTTGAAAGGAGATGCCCATGAACTGCAGAAAGGTTCTTTTCCGTTTACATGCCTATCTGGACGAAGAGATGACGGCAAAGCTCATGCGTGAGATGGACGAACATCTTGGCGCCTGCCCGTCATGCCGCAGCCAGGTCGAGCACATTCGCCAACTGGGAGACATTTTGGACAGCCTGACCGTTCCTCCACTGCCGAATGAATTTGCCGCTCGTGTCATGGCAGAGGCAAGGAGGAAGGCTCCGCTTGTCACGGAGAAAAAGTCCTTCTTCCCTCTGGAATGGCAACCCCTTCGATGGCTTCTGGATCTATCGGTCCCGATGCAACTGGCTGCCTGTGCCATGGTTTTCCTGGCCTGCCTCCTTGGGATGTTCATGAGCAACGAGCTTTCCCTCTCCGGAAACCTTCAAGCCACTTTTACCGAGACTGGAGATCGCCAACAACCGCTACAGCTCTGGCCTCGTGACTTACCTCGAAGTGGCGACAGCGCAGAATGCGGCACTGGGGACCGAGCGAACGAGTGTGCGGTTTCGCGGCCAGCAGTTGCTTGCGGCCGTGGCCCTTGTCAAATCCCTCGGGGGCGGCTGGCACGGGTCGAACAAAGAAGAAAACTAATCTGAATACAATTCAACCTTATTTCTCTGAGCTGGGGTTGGGTAACAACCTCCGCGAAAAAGCTCTTCGGTGACAAGTGGGAAAAGGCCCTGTGGGTTCTATCCGGAGCCTGGCTGGTGGTTGTCTTCTTGGGCTGGCTTGTTGTGAAGTTGAGGTGAGCTTCTTTCTTTTTGACGTTTTTTTCACTTCCGAGCGCAAGTTTTTCCCTTTTGAGTTGTTTATTAGTTCAAAGAGGGTGAGAGGGGATGGCGTCCGGTTTTCAGTGCCATGGTCTTCGAGGGGGTTGAACTCTTCGATCATGCCTGAGAGCCCTTGCCCTTTGAGATTGTCGATTTCAGACCCTTCGAAGGGTTGATTTGTACTACATGCTGATCTCTTGCTGCGGCGAAACGAGGGAGGAAACTATGGATCTTTTGGATTTCCTGATCGTGACATTTCCTGTTTCCGGCGTGAAAACATGGCTGCTCCTACCGCCTCTGGTTGCATTTGTCGTCTCGACCTTCACTTCCATGGGCGGGGTATCGGGAGCGTTCCTGCTCTTGCCTTTCCAGGTGAGTGTCCTTCACTTCGTGACTCCGTCGGTGAGTGCCACCAATTTCGTCTTCAACGTCGTTGCCATTCCGAGCGGGGTCTATCGGTATCTCAAGGAAGGCCGAATGGCCTGGCCTCTTACCTGGGTCGTGATTGTGGGGACCCTGCCCGGTGTTTTCATCGGTTACTACCTGAGAGTGCTCTACCTTCCTGATCCGAGGTCGTTCAAGTTTTTCGTCGGCCTTGTCCTGCTCTACATAGGTGTCAGGTTGCTCTACGAGATGACCGAGCGCTCCCAGAGGGGGAAGAAGGAAATGAAAGCCCTCGAGGAGAAGTTCAACCAGCATGCCAAGGAACTGAAAGAGAGTCAGACGGCTCGCCTCTCGTCGGGACTTCCACCTGAGGCGGTGGTTAGAACCATATCCTGGTCCCTCTCCAGGGTGGAATACGAATTCTGGGGACAGAGGTTTTCATTCAGCACCATGGGCATGTTCATACTGGCTTTCGTTGTGGGAATCATCGGGGGAACATACGGAATAGGCGGAGGCGCAATCATTGCCCCCTTCTGTGTGGCCGTATTTCATCTTCCTGTCTATACTGTAGCCGGCGCTGCACTCCTCGGCACATTTCTCACTTCAGTAGCCGGGGTCTTCTTCTACAGCGTTATACCAGCCAAGGCAGGGCTTTCCTGTGCACCGGACTGGCTCCTGGGGTTCCTCTTCGGGGTTGGAGGTTTTGCTGGAATGTACGTTGGGGCCAGACTGCAAAAGTATGTGCCGCAGAAGTACCTGAAGCTGATTCTTGGACTCATCATCACGTTCCTGGCTGGAAGCTATATTTTGCAGTACTTCATGTGAAGAGTGAGTGGAATGGAAATGACCTCGATGAACCATGCCGGATAAAGATAGTCTGTTATGGAGGACTCGAATCATGGCCTGATCAAAGCCATCGGGATGGGTGACCATCTGGCATTTGAGTGCCTGGTGAGGCGGTATCAAAGTTTGGTATTGAATTTCATCTACAGGTACATGGAGGAACGCCGCACAGCCGAAGACCTCACACAGGAAGTATTCCTGAGGGTCTTTCGGGCGTCTTCAGAGTTCGAGCCAAGAGGAAAGGTCCTGACATGGATTCTCAAGATCGCTTACAACCTGTGCCTGAATGAAATGAAGCGACTTAAGCGATGCAAACGCCTTCAGGATAATCTTTGTGCACTGGACGTGTGGAGTGAACCAAGTGTCCCTCCCGATGTTGTGACGAGTTATGAGCACGAAAAGGATATCATGACCGCCCTGCGCCGACTTCCCGAAAACCAAAGAGCTGCACTTCTCCTCAGGGCAAATGAGGGCCTGTCCTACTCTGAGATTGCGAGCGTGCTCTCAGTCTCCGTATCGAGCGTCCAGTCCCTGATCTTCAGGGCGCGCACGGGTCTCCGACAAGCATTGAAGATCGACCGCGAGGATTGAGAGGAAAAGACATGCACTGTAAGGAAGCCAGGGAGAAGATATCAACTTACATGGACAATGAATTGGATGCCGCAGCCTCACGAAGCGTGGCCAGCCATATCGAGCAGTGTGGCAGTTGCCGGGAGTATCTTCACGATATCCGCTATGTCGATGCGCTGGTACAAGGGCTTCGAACACTTGAGGTAAATCCTGATTTCACCAGGCAAGTCATTGCCAGAGCGAGGGAGGGGGACACATATACGAGCGAGAAATATTCGGACAGGACAATCCTTTCCGCATTCATGCAATTCTTTGAGTCTCTCTTTGAACCAATGCAAAATAGGAGAATCCCCAACACTCACACACTCGATGAGTTCAACGACTTTCCCCCACTTTCCATGAGTTGGGCTTATTTCAAGATCCTTGGCCAGGCCGGGCGAGGTTAACAATGGCAATCTCTTCCTTTGTTTACGGATTCATTGTCGCCTTGCTCTTGGTGGCGCTCTTTATGGGTGGTTTATATCTGAGTCTGAGGGGAACCAGACATAACAAAACTGCCATAAAAGGCTATCTTGACCTCATACCCGACCTGTCAAACGAACAGCTTGAGAGAGTGTGGGAAATTCGAGAAACGTTCCTGCCAAGAGTGCAGGCGATCAGAGAGAGCCTGCGCATAGAAAGGGCCGAGCTGGCACGGCTTCTCTTTGAAGAGTCTCCCGACAGGTCCAGGATATCCGCCGTCGCGAGAAAGATCCTTCTGCATCAATCAGATCTCGAAAACGAGGTCATAGAGCACATCCTCGAAGAACAGGAACTGCTCACCCCATCACAGAAAAGGAAATTCTACGAGATCATTGTCGAGCAGTTCTCCTCGGGAGGTCTTGGTGTGCACGATGTAAAAGGCAAACAGTAGCAGCGGAGGACCGATTCGGCCGATTGGCGGGTATCCATCAATATATTGAAACCATCACTGCCAGAGCCGATGGCTCCTTTTCGCCGCAGAGCAGACACCCCCCAGGCGGTTGGAGATTCGACGGGACAATGGCTGCATGCTTTCTTCCCAAGAAAGGAGGGGGCTTACGGGAAGTTGATTCAGACCACGGACCAGGAAAGAGGGCTTTGCTGATGGGGACAACCGTTTTCCGCGATCACTGAACGGCAGGGCGACGGTTCACCTAACAGTCAATGGCTCAAGATGTGGTATCTTATCAACTGTTGGCTCAACCGATCGGCCAGTACCTCGAAAGGGACAGTGCACAACCACCTCATCACTTCTTTCATGGAGGAGAAAGCCATGGCCCAAGTACCCGACACTGCAGGCAAGAGCATGGAAGGTTGCGTGATGTTGGCTCTCTCGACATTCAGGCAATCCGAGAAGGCCATTGATACAGCGATCAATGAGTCGAGGGGGGGCAAGAAGTTGATGATCGTATATGTCGCGGACGTCAATTTGGCCCGTTACTTTGCTGACGTTGATCACGGGTTCTATCCGGAGCTGAGGGAGACTTGCGAGTCGGACTTGCTCAAAAAACATGAGGAAGCAGGTCGAGAGTATGTTGCAGCCGTTGTCGAGAGAGCCAAAAAGGAAGGCATTGAAGTGAAGACGCATATCGAGGTCGGTCGGTTTGCCCTCGTGTGCCTTGACGTGGTGCGGCAGGTGAAGCCATCTCAGATCGTGACCACGCGAACCAAGAGGCCTGAGTGGGTGAAGAGGTTTTTCGGGGCCCCGGTGGATGATCTCATTGCCAAGGCTGGGTGCCCTGTGACTGTCGTCTAGGCCCACATCCCCGGCGGTTCCTCCGCCGGGGAAAACGCGGTGACGGAGAAAGAATAATGGTTTAATGTTCTCCACACCATGAGACGTATGGTGGGAAGATTTCGGACAGCCACATCATCGCGGGCATGAGAAATCCATTTTGAAAGGTGATGGAGTCCACCTTCAGAGCCTGATTCAAGGCTGATGACTCCTACTGAGGCAACTGAGGGCCCGGTAGGAGCTGGTCGAACGGATGACACGCAAACAGCTCCTCCAGGTCCATCCTGGCTGGAGCTTTTTTTGTGACCCGATTCCTCATGGAAGCAACCGCCAGGCATATCCGAGGCCATGGAGAACTTTCGCGGGAATCTGGAATGGAACTGGACAAAATGATCCGGGAAATCCGAGCCCATGTTGAGAACGTGAGCATTGCTCTGCAAAACCCCCGCAGTGCGGTTCATGCCAACGCTGGATCTATTTGAATAGTAGTTTTGCCGCACCTCACCGTCGGGCATGCCCCCGATGCTTAAGGGATTGCAGGCACCCAATTCGCTGCAGGCGGATGCCACTGGGCTGTCTTCAATTTCACAACAACCGTTCGTACCGCACGGCGAGCACCCATCGGCGCAAAATCCCATCGCTTTTTGAAGCGAAATCAATGGGTCAGGACGCCCCCCTATCTTGGGCATGCGGCAGGGGCCAACCGGGGGACCACCAGGTACATGCCCAATGCCGCGAGTAGTCCCATGGCCCCGCCAAAAGTGAACGTGGCCGCAGGGCCCGCCATGTTCCAGAGGAACCCGCCGATGACCGAGGCAGGCAGAAGGCCGATGCCCACGAGCGTTGCGTGAATCCCCAACATGGTCGCCCGGCTTTCACCGGGGCACAGCTCCGCGACCAGGGCTTTTTCCACCCCTTCAGTCAGTCCCGTGTACAGCCCGTAGACGGCGAAAAGGGTCCAGACATGGTCGGGTGTCGAAGCAAACGAGAATCCCAGGTAAACGACGCTGTAGAAGATGTACCCGGCCACCAGGAGGGTCTTTCTGCCAATGTGGTCGGAGAGCCTCCCCGCCGGGTAGGAACTCAAGGCATAAACGATGTTGAAAAGAAGATAGGCAAGAATCACGTCCGCAGCCTCAAAACCAAGGCTCTTGGCCCGAAGAAGCAGGAACTGGTTCGAAGAGTTTCCCAAGGCGAAAAGAAACGCGACGAGAAAAAACCCCTTTAACCTCGGGTGAAGTCCCTTCCATCCGGCGAGGGTCTGACCCCTTGTTCCCGCCTTCCTCGTACTCTTCTCACGGACCGAAAAAAGCAGGAGCACACCAAGGGCTGCGGGAATCATGGAGAGCAGAAATATCGTGGTGTATTCCCCCTGCGCGTTGGTGAAGAGGAAATAGGCGATGGCAACGCCGATCACCGCTCCCAAGGTATCCAGAGCCCTGTGGATGCCGAAGGAATGCCCTAGGCGACCGACTTCGGATGCCTCGGCAATCAATGCGTCCCTGGGAGCCGTTCTCACCCCCTTGCCGAACCGATCCACGACCCGTCCCGCAAGCACCCATCCCCACGACGTGGAAAAGAACAGGAAGACTCTTCCGACCGTTGCCGAACCGTAGCCAAGAATCGCCAGGGGCTTTCGCCTCCGCACCCTGTCGGAGACATAGCCTGAATAGGCTTTGAGCAAACTGGCAAGACTTTCCGCTATTCCCTCGATGATCCCCACGATGGCGGGGGTCGCTCCCAAAGTCGTTGTCAGATAGAGCGAAAGCAGGGGATAGACCATCTCGCTGCTGATATCCGTGAGAAGACTCACGAAGCCCAGGATGAGCACTGTATTCATGAGCAATGTTTCCTTCCACTGTCATTGGTGGGCTGCGATTTCGTAATTCCGAGGTCCATGGATGCCGTGCTGGGATGGAATCTCGGCGAGGTCATCCTGGAGTCAAGGGTTCCTTTTGACATGGAGTTCAGGCATTTGTTATAAATAAATACTAACAGAGGCAATGAAGTCTGCCTGAACCGCCCGCTGGCCCGGGGATGATGACTTCTACACCAGTGGAGGAATCACCATGCTCGTGGGCTTCTTGCTCCGCAGATCAAAGCCGGACAGTTTTTTTGTTCGCTGCATCGGCGGCTCCCTCACGCTATCGACTCACTCTCCATCTCACGAGTTTAACATGGGCATCTCTAAACGTTGTTCGACAAAGCATTGCGCCTTTTGAATTTTCGAATCTCTCATCCGATGGTGGGACCCAATGATTCAACAATGGGTTGAAATCATTGTCCTGATTGTCGTTGATCAGCGCCCGACATCTGTCGGGCACTCGCCGACCGATCACATTGTCGGTTGGGACACTTCATTTCGGGAGGTAGAGCTATGTTGCGAACGCACGATGAGGTGACATTCCAGAAGAATCTTCCAAGGGTTGGCGACACGGTCCGCAGCAAGAAATACGGGACCCTTTGGCGAGTCATCGAAAAACGGGAGACTTGGCAACCCACCGAAGATGATCCAGAGTCAGGGGAACCGCGATTGGTAGCCGCCGTCTACCTTTGTTACTGGAAGATCAGGGAAGGGCAGGTCCCTGGGATGGGAAAGATGCTGGGATATGCTTACACGCTTCTTGACAACACATTTGAAATGAACTGGGAAGTTGTGAGCTGATGCGGAGTTGCCCCGGGCTCTGTGTGCCATCGCCGAAGATTTGCGATACCGCTCATCCAGCTAGGTCTGCCTCCTGCGGCGAGTATCAGCGCAGGTTGTCAATTCTCGCTCTAGTATCCGTTCTTTTCATGAGCGCATTGGAACTCCGGGATTACCGGGGCAATCCCTGCAAAAATAAACCTTGCCGCTCAGATCTCTTTTGACCTGCAGGACCTACCGAAGTGGAAAAGGGGGGAGACACACCGATGTGGTTCTCCCACCCCCAAACCTTTCCTCCGCGGAACACCGAACAAACGGCCCCGGCGCGGGACAATGGCCCGCTGCATGGGCAAAGCAAGACGATCCACACGCCCTCCTACCAGTCGTAGAGAATTTCCCAGTGTTCGTTGAAGGATGGGTCATCCTGGCTATAGCGATGAGCCATGGTCTTTCCGGTTCCGGGGCCTTTGCTGGTGTCCTCGCGCCAGTATCGGAGGTAAATGGCGGGAACCTGTCGACTCTCCTCCGGTTTGCCAGAGTCCGGCTTCTGGAGCCACACTTCCTTCTTCTCAATGACCTTCCAAACCGATCCAAAGCGCTTGCTTCGCACCCTCTCTCCCACTCGAGGCAAACCCAAAGTCTCCCGGAGTTCCTTAAACCGGTAGAGGGTCATGCGCTCCCCACACTCCAGGGTCTTGCCGCCGAGGGCCATGATACCGATGGCTCCCAGGGGCGCCGTGAAAAGGATGGACAGCACGGCAACAGCCAGTATGACCTCTCCGGACGCTACCCCAGCTCCCAGGGGGATTGCGCCGATGGCGGCCTGCACGGTGGCTTTTGGAACGTATGCCACAACACAGAACACTTTTTCCTTCCAGTTGAAATCAGTGCCAAAAAGGGAGAGATACGTGCCGAGGCTCCGGAAAAGGAGCCCCGCAGCAATGACCGCAATTCCTGTGAGTCCTGCCTGCCAGGCAACCTGAATATTCACCTGGGCACCCACCAGGACAAAGAGGAGGAGTTCCGCAAAGATCCAGAGTTTCTTCAGTTTTTGCGAAATGATATGGGCGATGGGCTCCGATTTTTCCAGAATGATGAACCCTATGGCCATGACGCCCAGGAGGCTGGCGATGGGAACCCACTTCTCCAGGGCATGCTCAATCTGCGTGAGTGCGATGGCGGTCCCAAGCACCATCAGGGTTCTTTTCGGAGGGCGCCAGTCATACTTGGAGAAGAGCTTGTAGAGAAAATAGCCGGGAATGAGCCCCACCAGAATGCCCAAACCAATAGACAGGGGGATCTCCCCAAGCTTCGCTAACAGATTGACCTCACCTCCGCCATACATGCCCAGGAAAATCGCGAAAAGGACGATGACAAAAACATCATCCACGGAAGATGCGGCCAGCACCAGCGTCGGTATCCCCTTCTTCACCCCCAGTCCGCGGTCCATGAAATCGATCATGAGAGGCACAACCACGGCTGGAGAGACGGCTCCCAGGATGGCGCCCAAAATCGCTGCCTCAAGCATGCTCACGCCAAGCAGCTTCGGCGCCACCAGCATGACCCCAACGATTTCAAAGATGGCCGGAATGGCGCTCATGAAGAGGGCTGCCCTGCCTACACGATGGAGAGTATCCCTGTGCAGCTCAAAGCCTGCTCGAAGCAGAATGACGATGAGTGCAATTCTTCGGAAATCCCCTGATACACTCATCATCTCCGGGGCGATCAGGTCCATCACATAGGGCCCGCACAACATGCCCACAATGAGCATCCCCACCAGTCCCGGAAGCTTGAGTCGCCGAAAGAGGTGGTCGGCACCCAAACCCAGGATGATGATGAGGGCTAAACTGGCTGCCATGGGTTGCTCCTCTGCAAATGGTCCATGTTTCCAACCTGCTTCTGTCTGTCGAACTGCTGATCCCTAGGCGCTCCTTGATCAGATAATCCCAGAGAATCGGTCTGCTCCGCCGTTGCCACGGGAGTCGAAACGCCGAAAAAAAACCCCGCTCCGACATGGGAGCGAGGTTTTGATCATTTCTGCATCCAGAAGCCCGCCCCTTGGTCCTGTTATCCGCCCGGGGGCGGTCCGTGATTCTTCCACAGACCCAAACCGCCCAACGCGAAGCAGAAGTCATCAGCCCGTCAGACATCCCCGGGCGGTTCCGGCAGACCTCATTGCCTTAAAACGCGACAACACCCTACTTTTAACACTGCTTCACCGATCGAGTCAACAGACGCATGGTGGTTGTGCTCATCTAAAAAATCCATGGCTTGTCGGCGCATCGTTCCTGCAATCGACCGACTGTTCCGTGATTCCACGGGCAGCGCAGGGCGGAAGCGTGGACTTTGCCTTGACAAGGAACCGGCGAGATTGCTATTCAAAAAGTGAATGATGGTGGAATTGGATTCAGCCGCTGAAGTGGAGGATGTTCCCGCTGGGCCCCCAGGGCGCGGGTCTTTTCGAGGGAACGATCTCGAAGCATTCCACGAAATCCCCCACATGGGCCCGGTTGAAATTGGGGATTTTTATCCCGACTTCCTGCCCGGGTTTTCCTTGCTGCACGGGCTTCTTGTCAACCTGAAGAGATTCGAGCCTACCCGAGTGCACGGGCCCCATGGCGGCAATGATGCGGTATCGCTTTCCCACGGCCAGAATCCCCTCCAGCACCCTGCAGCCGAGGATGATGCCCTTGTGGTTCGATTTGAAAAGAGCGATGACCTCAGCCCTCCCCGTGATTTTCTCTTCCTCTCCCGGGGTTTTCGGCGGCACCAGGCTCTGAGCGATCCTCTTCAGGTCTTCCGTCAAGCCGTAGATCACCCGGTGGATCCTGACCTCAACCCCATGTTCCTTGGCCACCTGATCCAGCCTGGGCAAGGTTCCCACGTTGAAACCCACTACCAGCTTACCGGCGGTGAGGGCCATGAGGAGGTCCGATTTCCCGACGTCTCCGACTCCAGCGTGGATGACCTTGAGAGTCACCCCGGGAACGTCAAGTTTGGCGATGAGTCCGGTAACGGCCTCCTGAGTCCCCGTGGAGTCACACTTGAGCACAATCTCCAGCTTCTTTCCGGGTTGGGGCATAACCCCCTTGAGAGAACGGGACACCCCGCTGCCGGTCCTCAAGCGGGGAATAATCCTGGGAATAGAGGTTTTCTTCTGTGTCATGCCGATCTCCTGAAGGAGTGAGCAAACCCGACGGGGTTTCCATTGAACAGAAGATAAGGAGGGATGGCGGGGAAAGCACCGGTTCGGATCGGTTTTTGAGAGGACGGGTCGCCTTGCGGGGAAAGGGGGGAATCCGGATTCCTCGTCAAGATGCCCGACTTCCGTCATGGCGAAGACAAGCGGACCGGGGCCGCTGAAGACTCTTGCGGCGGATTCTCAGAAAACCGTCTCCGCCAGCCAGAAGAGGAACATCCCCAGGATCACCGTCCCACTGAGAGATTTGGTCCTGAGAGCAAAGAGGAAAGTGGGAACGGCCACGAGGGATTTGGCGTTCAGGGGGGCAAACCGCGCCGGACCGGGGGCAATGAATAGGTCTCCGAAGATCAGAGCGCTCAGAATGGCCACGGGTATGAGATCCAGCCATTCGATAAACCATGGGGGGAGTGGGCGTCGAGAAAAGAAAAACACGGGGAGCCACCTGGGAAGATAAGTGACGAGCCCCATGCCCAGAGCCAGCAGCGCGATTTCGGGGCGAATCACCTCATCTTTCCTTTCCCGTGAGCTGCCGTTTGAGCAGGAACCCGGCCGTCGCTCCCATGAAGGACGCGATGATCACGTAGGCGTTGCCAGGTATCAAGAGGGCCCCGAGCACCGCGAGCCCCCCCGAGATGACCGTCACAACGGCATAAATCCTGCCACGCAACTGAAAGACCAGAAGGCACAGGAACATGGCACTCAGGGCGTAGCCCATGCCAAAACTCCCCGCCGGGATGAACTGGCCTCCGTAGCCACCAACCACCGTACTTACGATCCAAGCCAGATTGGACACCTGGTTGACCACCAAGGCTCTCTTGGGGTCCCAGCCGCCCTGACTGAAACGAGCCATGTTCACTGCAAAGCTTTCGTCGGTGATCCCGTAGGCAAAAATCCACAAAAACGCCCGGCGCACCCGGCTGCCAAGTTGGACGGCCATGGAGGAGCTCATAAGGAGATGTCTCAGATTCACCATGAAAGTCGTGATCACGATGGGGACGGCCGCCGAACCGGCGCTCAGCATGGATACGGCGATGAACTGGGAACTGCCCGCAAAGACGAGGAGAGACATGAGGCCGATTTCGAGAGGATGGAGACCGGCTTTCTGGGCGAGAACTCCGAAGGCGAGACCGATGGGAAAATAGCCAAGGCAGATGGGCCAACCAACCTTGAGGCCGTCCCTCAGGATCTTTTCATGGGGGTTTTTCATGGATTCCCGGACGATTTCTTCATGGAGATTGGACATGGCAAGAGACTGTGTTCCGCAAGGGTTGTGGGGAATGGAGAGGGGCGATCGCAGACCCGCATGGCATTGGGGAGTTTCGTTGCAGGAGTGACGACCTGTTTCAAACCTCGATCCAGGGGCCCCGGTGCTCGAGTTCCATGCTGATATCTATGGCCCTGGCCGAGTGGGTCAGAGCACCGCAGCTCACGAAGTTCACCCCTGTCTCGGCGATGTCGCGAACCGTTTCGAAGCTGACTCCACCGGACGCTTCCAGAACGGCTTTACCCCCATTGATCCTCACGGCTTCCCGAAGCTTATCCACGGAAAAATTGTCCAGAAGAATCACGTCGGCACGGGCATCCAGGGCCTCCAGCAACTCTTCAACGCACTCGACTTCCACTTCCACTTTCAGGAGGTGGCCGCCACGCTCCCGGGCTTTCTCCACGGCCCGGCGAATGCCCCCGGACGCGGCGATATGGTTGTCCTTGATGAGGATGCCGTCGTAAAGCCCGAACCGATGATTGGAGCCTCCACCATGGCGGACCGCAGCCTTCTCCAGGGTTCTCCAGAGGGGCGTCGTCTTCCTGGTGTCCAGGAGACGGCAGGAGGCCCCTTTCATGGCCTCGACCATTCGCCGCGTCAAGGTGGCAACGCCGCACAGTCGCTGGAGAAGATTCAGGGCCGTGCGCTCCCCGGTCAAAAGAGTCCGCATGGGCCCCTCGAGCGTGAAGACGGGGACGTTGGCCTCGATGGGATCGCCATCTTTGAAATGAGCCCTCACCAGGACACCGCGATCCAATACCTCGAAAACGCGACGGAAGGGCTCCGAGCCTGAAAGGACGAAAGGTTCTCTCCCAAAGACCACGGCACTCCCCGTGGCATCGGGTTCTATCGTGGCCTCGGTGGTGATGTCCCCATGGCCGATGTCTTCGTGGAGCGCAAGGTTGATCAGCGTGTCAAGGTCCCTCATGGTGGACTCACTCCTCGCCCGCGGTGTTTTCTCGAAGGGAGCTGATGCGCTCGTGATGATGGCGAAGCTTGTCGATCTTTTCCCCGAGCCTCGCCCCCTTCTCCCGCTCTTTTTCGATGACCTCCGGCGGCGCCTTCTGCAGGTAGTCCTCGTTGGAGAGCTTCTTCTGGGTGATGGAAAACTCCTTTTCCAACTTGGCGAGCTCCTTTTCGATGCGTTTGGATTCACCGGCGAAGTCCACGACGCCCTTCAGGAGCACATACACCTCCACCTTACCCGCAAGGGTCTTGGCCGCGATGCGGGGCCTTGCCGGCTCCGCCGCCTCAGCGATCAGCAGCCTGGAAACCTTGGCCAGGTCGCGAATCAATCCTTCGTATTGCGAGAGAAGTTCTTGCTCCGGGGAGCCATCGCAGAAACACGTCACCTCGACACCCGTACCGGGGGAAACGTTCATTTCGCCGCGGATGTTGCGTATGCCGTTGATGACGCCCATGACGAGTCCCATCTGCTCCTCGGCTTCCGGATCCTGGCGCCAGGATTCGATCCGGGGAAGGGTCGCATTCATGATGGAGTCTCCCTGGTGGGGGAGTTTCTGCCAGATTTCCTCGGTGACGAAGGGCATGATGGGGTGGAGCAGCACCAGGATTCTCGTCAGAACAGTCACCGCAACCGACTGGGCCAGCGACTTGGCTTCGGGGTCATTCCCGTAGAAATCAGGCTTCACCATCTCCAGGTACCAGTCGCAGTACTCGTGCCACAGGAACTGGTAGAGGGAGTTGGCCACCTGGTTGAAATGGTAGTTCTCCATCCCCTCGTCCACTTCCCCGATGACCCGCTGCAGGCGGCTGAGAATCCAGCGATGCGTGAGCTTCGCCGGTTGTGCCGGGATCTCGTCCACTTCATCCCTTCCTTGGAGGTTCATGAGGACAAGGCGGGCGGCGTTCCATATCTTGTTCACAAAGTGCTTGTAGCCCTCGATGCGTTCCTCGGAGAGCTTCACATCCCTTCCCTGGACCGCGAAGGCGGTGAGGGTGAACCGGAGAGCGTCCGTGCCATACTGGTCCATCATGACGAGGGGGTCGATGACATTTCCCTTGGATTTGCTCATTTTCATTCCCTGGGCGTCCCGCACCAGGGCATGGACATAGACTTCGTTGAAGGGAACTTCCTTCATGAAGTGAATTCCCATCATCATCATTCGGGCCACCCAGAAATAGAGGATGTCGAAACCCGTGACCAGGACCGAAGTCGGGTAAAATTTCTTGAGATCCTCCGTCGCACCTGGCCATCCAAGGGTCGAGAAGGGCCAGAGGGCCGAGCTGAACCAGGTGTCGAGAACATCGGGATCCTGCTCGAGCCGGTCACTCCCGCAGTGGGGACAGCCCTTGGGATCTTCCATGGAAACAGTGGTCTCCTCACAGCCCAGGCAATACCAGGCGGGGATGCGATGCCCCCACCAGATCTGCCTGCTGACGCACCAGTCTTCCACATTCTCGAGCCAGATGAAGTAATCCTTTTCCCATTTCGCCGGGATGATGCGGGTCCTGCCCTCCCGGACCGCGTCCATGGCCTTTTCCGCAAGGGGTTGGGTGGACACGAACCACTGGAGCGACAGAGCGGGCTCCACCACGCTCTTGCACCGGTAGCAGTGTCCCACCCGGTTCTTGTGGGTTTCGACCTTGACCAGGAACCCGCCCTTTTCGAGGTCCTTCAGGATCTGTTTGCGGCATGCATACCGATCCAATCCTGCGTAGGGTCCCGCTTCGGCGGTCATGGACCCGTTTTCGGCAATGACCTGCACGGAATCCAGCCCATGCTTACGGCCTATTTCGAAGTCGTTGAAATCGTGGGCTGGGGTGATCTTCAGGGCGCCGGTCCCGAATTCGCGATCCACGTAGGTGTCGGCGATGACGGGAATGCGGCGTTCCAAAATGGGGAGAACGGCCTCCTTACCGAGGAAGGCCCTGTAGCGGGAATCCTCTGGATGCACGGCCACGGCCGTGTCACCAAGCATGGTCTCGGGGCGGGTTGTGGCCACCACGATCCCACCTTTTCCCGACGCCATGGGATACCTGACGTGGTAGAGGTGGCTGTCCAGCTCCTCCGCCTCCACTTCTATATTGGCCAGGGCCGTCATGCACCGCGGACACCAGTTGATCATGCGCTTGCCCCTGTAGATGAGGCCCTCCTCGTAGAGGCTCACGAAGACCTTGCGAACGGCCTGGGACAGTCCCTCGTCCATGGTGAACCGTTCCCGCGACCAGTCGCATGAAGCGCCAAGCCTTTTCAGCTGGTTGATGATGATGCCTCCGTATTTCTCCCGCCACAGCCATACGCGATCCAGGAAGGCTTCGCGGCCCAGGTTGTGCCGGCTGGTGCCCTCCTGGGAGAGCTGCCTTTCCACCACGTTCTGGGTGGCGATGCCCGCATGATCGGTGCCCGGGATCCACAGAACCTCGAAACCTTTCATTCGCCTGTAACGGCAAAGGATGTCCTGAAGCGTGTTGTTGAGAGCGTGTCCCATGTGCAGCTGCCCGGTGACATTGGGAGGGGGGATGACGATGCTGAAAGGGAGCTTCGAATTATTTTCGTCGGCCCGAAAATACCCCTTCTCCTGCCAATGTCCGTACCACTTGAACTCCACTTCATTGAACGTGTAAGCTTTGGGCAGTGTGCCTTCACTCATAGGAATGCTCCCTCAAGATGTGTGCACCCATCACGCCCTTGGAACAAGCCCGGGAAGAGTGGACCGAAATGGCGATCGTCGTCCCGGGAACCTTGAACCGGATGTTCGGGGCGCTCATCCGCGCCTCAGCCGGGTACCGGGTATTCGGCCGCGATGAATGGAGATGCCGTAATCGTTGCAGTATTCTGGATCGGAAGAGGGTCGAGAGACTCAATCATCCAGAGGTCAGGTCAAGTCTTTTTTCAGGTTCTCGATCTCCTCCCGGAGGAGGGCCTGGACGATGCCCGGCAGCCTGGCTTCCACGATATCCCGCACCGTCTGGACCAGTCGCGACTCTATCTGGTCGACGATCCCCTCTATATCCGGAGGCTCGGAAGGCTTCGTTTCCCGCGGCGCCTCTTGCACGAGTGGGGCAACGAGAACTTGATCCAATTGGGGATCCCGCGGTTTTTCCTTCATTTCGGGAACTTCCGGCTTGGACATTTCCGCTTCCAGGAGCTTCTCGAAGTCATCCTTCTCTTCCTCTTCGAGGAGGAGATCCAGATCCTCATCCAGGTCCCTGGAACTGCCCTCGTCCGCCTCGTCAAGAGAGAACTCCTTGGTGAAGCTCTCCTTCATGGCTCCAACCGCCGGCCCCGAGTCTTCCTCCACCTCTCCCACGGAATCGAGCTCTTCGTCAAAGGCCAGTTCCTTCAGCAGGTCGTCCTCCAGAGCGTCATCGTCCTTGCCATACAGGTCCTCGTCGAGGTCGCTCAGGTCCAAGTCGGCGTCCAGGATGTTCTCCTCCAGGTCGATTCTTTGCTGCTTGCCCCGTTCCTGGAATCCCAGCTCGACGATGTCCTCGAGATCGATGATCTCGTCGTCGAGATCCTCTTCGTTCGACAGGATTCCGAACCCTTTGGAGGAGTTCACGTCTTTATCTTTGGGCAAGAGACCATTTTTGGGCTTTTTCATAGGATTTCTCTCAGGGCATGGAAGTGTTCACAGACCCTCGGCTGGGCCCCAGTTCGTCACTGAAGCATCTCTTCAAAGAATCCGGGACGGGCCTCCGCACGGGAAGTCCCCGGAGCAAGCAACCGATACCACGCAGAAAAAATCCCTGTCAAGGCGCATCTTGATAGACCGGGTCCACTCAGAGTTTCATCCAGGGCCTGGGGAGGAACAAGCGGCCATAAAGATCCAGGGCATACCGGTCAGTCATGCCGGCGATGTGATCGCAGACCTGAAGCTCCCGGGGATATCTTGGGTGAAAGCCTCCGAGTTCACGCAAAAAGGCATCGTCATCCGTCATGAAGGCCTCGAAGAGGTCCTCCAGGATCTTGTACACTCTCTGGAACTCCACTCTAAACTGGTGCGCGTCATAGACACGCTCAAAGAGGAATGCCCGGAGCTCATCCACCCTGCCGAGCATGGCAGGACTGAGCCTGATTTCCGAAAGGCCGGCTTCCATGCTGCTGAACACAATGTCCTCGACCAGCGTGTGAATCCTGCGGGCGTGAGTCGACCCAACGCGACTTCGAATGTCGGCCGGAATGTCGTCGAACTTCAGGATCTCGGCTCTCAGGGCATCGTCGAGGTCATGGTTGAGATAGGCAACGATATCGGCAAGGCGGACCACCTGGCCTTCCAGGGTCAGAGCCCTCTGGTCGGGTTCCCCCATGATGGGCCTTGACCTCCCCTTGGAATGCTTCACAATTCCGTCCCGCACCTCGTGGGTGAGGTTGAGCCCCTGTCCATCTCTTTCCAGTTCGTCCACGATGCGGAGACTCTGTTCGTTGTGGAAAAAACCTCCCGAAACAAGATCGTTGAGAACCCGCTCCCCGCCGTGCCCGAAGGCGGTATGCCCGAGATCGTGGCCCAGCGCGATGGCCTCGATGAGGTCCTCGTTCAATGCCAGGGCCCGCCCGATGGTTCGGGCGATCTGGGATACCTCCAAGGTGTGCGTGAGCCGGGTGCGATAGTGGTCTCCCGTGGGTGAGAGGAAAACCTGGGTCTTGTGCTTCAAGCGCCGAAAAGCCTTGGAGTGAACGATGCGGTCACGGTCCCTCTGGTACGCCGTACGCAGGGGGCACTCCGGCTCATCCTTGGGTCGTCCCGTGCTCTTTCCGCTCAACTGGGCCCGAGGATCAAGGCTGTTTCTCTCCCTTTCCTCGAGGGCAAGGCGGATGGGCTCCGCCGGGAGCTTCATGGGGGTGCTCGCATGAACCATGGGGTCTATCCTGCTTTCATCGACCGTTCCGCCGAGGCGAAGGAAGTCCGCGTTCGTTTCCTTGCCACAATAGCAAAAAGCCCTCCACTCTGGTATATGATCATGGCGTTGAGGCCCACGGAGTTTCCTCCCCCCGGGATGAAAGGTTTCCAGCCACTCCCAGGCATGCGGAACAGGCCCGAAGCCCCCAAAACCATGGAGAAGCCGGGAACTCACCGCTCGCAGCGGGGATCCGAGAGAGCGTTTACGTTCTTGCAAGTCGGGTTTTCAACCCAACGCCTTTCGTCGGGATTGAAATCCCGACCTGCCACACTGCCCTCCCGGCGGTGAACCAGTTTTTCTTAGCAGAAGAGAACCATGCCACGGACACTCACCAGATATGTGATCAAGGAGCAGCTGATCCCCATGGGCGTTTGCTTCTTCGGGATTTGCCTGATCCTCATAACGGGACGCCTGCTTCAGCTCACCAGGTACCTCTTTGCCTCTTCCGTCGATGTCTGGGACATCATTGAGCTCATCGGCTATGCCATGCCGAAGCTCATCATTTACGCGTTTCCCATGGCAACCCTTATAGGAGTTCTCCTGGCTTTCGTGAGGTTGAACGGGGACAATGAACTGGTTGGGTGTCGGGCGGCCGGCGTGAGTTTCGCCCAGTTCCTGCCCGCCGTGGTCATGGTGTCGAGCCTTGCCGCCCTCCTTTCCTTCTTCAACAGCGTCACCATTCTCCCTCATGCGAACAGTTCCTTCCAGAACAAGTTCAAATCCATCGGTCGGGTGAGCATTCCCGCAATGCTGAAAGAGGGCACATTCATCGACCTGATCCCCAAACTCGTGTTCTTTTTCAATTCTGTGAACACGGCGGACCTGGCCGTGCAAGGGATACTCGTGCAGGATCAGAGACAACCGGACATGCGGATCGTCATCATCGCGGAACGGGCTCAACTGGCTTACCAGAAGGACTACAGCCATATCGTGTTCAAGATCCACAACGGGATCATCACCCGCGTTCCTGACAACCTCAAGGACGCTCAGGCCATCACGTTCAGAACCTATGAGCTCTCTCTCTCCCTGGACGAGATTTTTGGAACCCTCTCGAGCGGGTCCAAGGGCAGGAAAGAGATGAGCCTCTCGGAACTTTACAGCATCAGCTACGGGGAGGGCAAGAAGACCGACCCGCGATTCTCCCTCGAGTTCCACAGTCGATTGGCACTCCCTTCGAGCTGTCTGCTCCTGGGGCTGGTGGGCGCCCCCCTTGGAGCCCTGTTCAGGCAAAGAGGCCGCCTGACCGGCATCACCCTAGGAATCCTGCTGTTTCTCGCCTATTATATCGGACTCTCGGCGGGAAGAGGACTCGGGGAAAATCGCCTGGTTTCCCCCTTCATCGCCACGTGGGGTTCCAACATGGGCGTTGCCGTACTCGTCGTCTATCTGTGGGCCAAGGTGCACAGAGAGACCCCTTTCAAGATCGCCTCCCTCATGAACCGTCTGAGCCAGAGGATTGACTTGCCGGGGAAGCTGAGGCGCATTCAGAAGAGCTGACCGAATCGGGTTTTCATGAAGATCATCACACGCTACGTACTGCAACACTTCTTTCCGATATTCGGCCTGGCCGTTCTCGCCTTCACGGGTCTTTATCTGATCATCGATTTCTTCGAGAAGATAGAAGACATCGTGAAGAACGCCCTGTCCCTTTCCAACACGGTGCATTACTTCCTGTACAAGAGCCCCTTGATCATAACCCAGGGGTTCCCAATGAGCATCCTCCTGGCCGCCCTGATCACCATGGGGATTTTGAAGCGCAATCGGGAGCTCATTGCCATGAGAGCCGCCGGTATCAGCTCCGGCCTTTACGCGGGGCCCATCGTAGGAGCCGCTCTCCTGTTGTGCGTTCTCCACTTCGGCCTAGACGAAACCGTCGCCCGGTCCCTGAACAAGCAGGCCCAGGAGATGTGGCAGCAGGTCAGGAAGGTGGGCTCTCTTTCCTACCGACACGAGAATGTCTGGTTTCGCGGCCGCGATGCCATCTATCAGATTCGTCTCTATGACAAGAGAACCCAGACCATGGACAAGGTGTCCCTGTTCTTCATCGATTCACAGTTCAGGATGACCGAAAGGCTCGATGCCAAGTCCCTGCACTGGAACGGCAGCCGCTGGGTTGCCATGGATGGACTCCTTCTCAAGTTTTCTCTCCACACCACTGAACAGGAATGGTTCCAGGAAAGGGAACTCTCTCTTCACGAGTCCCCCGAGGATTTCGCGAGCATCGAAACGATTCCCGAGCAACTCGACTGGGCCGACCTCCTCCAGTATACCAGGAAGATCCGGCAAGAGGGCTACAACGCCGCACCCTATGAAGTGGAGTTGCACCTCAGGGTGGCGCTTCCGCTTACTTCCGTCATTCTAGCACTGCTTGGAATTTCCATCGCGCTGCGGCAGGGCATGCACGGGGGCATCGCCGCGGGTCTCGTCATCGCCTTATTGGTTGCTTTTCTTTACTTAACCGTTTTACAAATAGGGTGCTCCCTTGGCACGGTGGGGATTTTGCCTCCGGTCCTGGGAGTGTGGGCGGGAAATGTCATTTTCCTGGCCTTGGTGGGCTACCTCTGGCTGACGGATCACGAGTGACCTCCCGGCTGGCGCGGCGCCCCATGGTAGTGTCGTGACAAACGCCCCGTGGGGGAGAATTCTCTCTTCCACCACGGAGCTCGTTGAGATCGCCGAGAGAAGCAGTACGTGCGAAAAGCGAGGTGGGGCGCAATCTCCCCCCGACGAAAGGCGCCAGGTTGAAAACCCGGCCTGCGGGAACGCAAGCACAGTCTTGGATCCCGGCGTCGACCAGTTTTTTTGCCTCTGTTCATCGTTTCGGGTGGCATGCCGGAGGGCGACCATCCACCCGTGGTGGAACGGGTGCTCCATGCTGAAATCCCCGGCGACGGAACCATGGTCATGCGCGTAGATCTCTCCGTCATCATCCCGGTCAGGGACGAAGCCGAAAACATCCAAAGCCTCGCTGGGGAGCTTTCAGAAGTCATGGAGGAGCATCCCTGGTCGTGGGAGTGCATTTGGATCAACGACGGCTCCAGTGATGACACTCAGTCGATCCTGGAGAATGTTGCCAGAGGGGACACCCGTCACCGCTACATTGTCTTTGAGTCCAATGCAGGGCAGTCGGCGGCTTTCTGGGCCGGCTTCAAGGAATCCAGGGGAGCCATTCTGGCAACCATTGACGGAGATGGGCAAAACGATCCCCGGGACATCCCGCGCCTGGTTGAACTGATTGGCTCCGGCCAGGTGGACATGGCCAACGGCTACCGCATCCAGAGAAAAGACAGCCTCACCAGGAAGGTCTCCTCATGGATCGCCAATGCGTTCCGCAATGCCGTCACCGGAAGGACGGTCCGTGATGTGGGTTGCTCGACCAGGGCCTTCAAACGCGAATGCGTCGAATGCCTGCCTCTCTTTGCCGGGATGCACCGATTCCTGCCGACCCTCATCGGTTTGCAGGGATTTCGCCTGGGCGAATTCCCCGTAAACCATCGTCCCAGGCTACGGGGGAAGAGCAAGTACAACATCAGCAACAGGCTCTGGGTCGGCCTTTTGGATACGTTGGGCGTGTTCTGGCTGCGGAAGAGAGCTTTCCGCTTTGTTGTACTCCGGCGCTCGGAGGAAGCCCCGCGAGCCCGGGAAAGCTCATAGAGGAAAACCGGCCCCTCGACCTGGAATCCGGTTCATTGGCCGAAGCAGGCCGGGAGTTCCTTGAGGATGGACCTGAGATCGATTGGCTCTCATTCCGTGAACCGGGGCAAGTGACTGGAAAAAGCGTGAGAGATTCCTCTTCAGCCGAAACAATCAGCCGCTTTGCTCCGTGGATTGTCTTCGTCGCCGGCATTGTTCTCCTCTTTCCAAGCATCTGGTCGGAAACGAGCATCACCGGTCAGGATGAATACTGGCTTTCCTTCCGCACTCCCATGGAAACACTTGCGCGCGGCGACTGGATCACTCCATGGGTCAATGGTGAGCCGCGCATCAAGAAGCCTCCCTTGTTGTACTGGGCGATGGCCCTGAGCTACGAACTCCTGGGGATCAACCTCGTAGCGGCGAGGTTGTGGGGTGTCCTGTCAGGCGCCGCTCTGGCCGCGTGTTCCTGTGCCATTGCGAGGGAACTCTTCGGCAGGAGTGGCTTGCTGGCGGGCTTGATGACCCTGGGGACGTTGGGAGTGGCCATCCAGGGCAGGATGGCCATGATCGACCTGCCCCTCGCTTTCTTTGTGTCGCTGGGCGTCTACCTGTCTCTCAAGTGGTGGAAAACAGGCTTTTGGCGTTTCATCCTGGGCGCATCGGTTTGCATCGGATCCTCCTTCCTCCTGAAGGGACCCGTCGGGTTCTTTTTCTTTTCCATTGCCGCACTCACGGGGCTGATTGTCTTCAGGGGGTGGAGAGTTCTTTGGTCCCGCCTGCATCAAGTCCTGGTCTCAATCGCCTTGATTCTCGCCATCTCTCTGCCGTGGCCCATCGCCATGTCTCACCTGTGGCCCGCGTTCTGGCAGGTCATGGGAAAGGAGTTCGGGGCCAGACGCTTCGACGCATTCAGTTTCCTTTCGCCCTTTTCAGCCCTGGGGGGCGCCCTCGGACTCGTGTTCCCCTGGACACTGGTGCTCCTCGCAGCACTGGTGCAGACTCTCCTTCTCAGGAGGCAAACTCCGGACCGCAAGCGCCTGTGGCTGGTGCTCTGCTATCTCTGCAGCGCAATCCCCTTTTTTTTCATGCACTCCTTTGAACGTTACATGCTTCCGCTGATTCCCACCATTTGTGTCCTCTGCTGTGACTGGCTGGAAGAGGTGACCGATTCCATGAGGATCATCCTCATCCAGATTTCCATGTACATCACGGCCATCGTTGCCTTGCTGATCAGCCTCTTCTCACTGTGGTTCGGCATCGGCATTGTGCCCGCGGTCATCAATCTCACCTTGATCGTTCTCATCCTGTGGGGTGCCGCTCAAGCGGGGAAACTTAAGCCGGCTCATGGGGCGCCGCGGGACCACCAAACCTCCTGGACCACCGAATTCAGGGCCCGTGCCAATCGCTTCCCGTACAATCCATGGCACACCATCCATGTGTCCGTCGCATCCATCGCCCTGCTCCTGGCCCTCATCCTGGGCGGTCTCTACCCGTCCCTTGGAATCAACGCCATGCCGGCAAACCTGCAAGAGGTCCTGGGGGACCAGCCGGTGGCCGTATACAACACTTCACAGCCGTCCATGCTCTCCATGAGACTCAAGCGCAGCGTGCTCCCTCTGGCCCTCTCGGACCGATCAGGAGAACGTTCTCTCGCCCGCTTCAGCGGCTTTGTTTTTCTGGAGGACGCCGATGCTCCCGCCTTCGAAAAGGCAGCTTCCGCCTTCGGCTTGAGCTTTAGCAGGGAAGGGCAGTTCAAGACCTTCTACTCCCGCAGAACCTGGCTCAAGTTCGTCCGTAAGGGCACCAAGGCGGAAGACTGGCAGAGGGCCATCAAGGCTCGCAGCCTGGAAGATCTGAAGTCCGTCATCTGCTACTATCGTATCCTTCCAAAGGAACAGGGATCGTGAGAGCGGCGACCACGGCGGGTCTCATGATCGCTGCGTGCCTGCTGCACGCATGGGCCATGCAGCGACCTGCTCCCCCCCCCGCCACCTCTCCCCCAGGCTTTGCCATCCACGAGTCATCCGCCGCCATCCAGGAGACGCATCCTCTTTTTGAAACGGGATTCGTCAGTCCCCCCACCTGGCCCATGGCCCATTCCAGCTCCGTTTGCGCCCTTCCGGAAGGGAGGATGGGCGCCGTCTGGTACGCAGGCTCCCGGGAGGGAGCAAAGGACGTTGCCATCTACTTCGCCGAACGGTCGACAGGGTCCGGCGGGCAATGGAGCGACCCCGTCCCCGTGGTGACCCGCACATCCGCGTCGGAGGAGCTCCGACGACACGTGAAAAAGGTTGGGAACCCTATCATCTTTAAGATGCCCGGGGAGGACATCGGCCTCATTTACGTTTCCGTCTCGGTCGGAGGCTGGTCCGGAAGTTCCCTCAACCTTAAGACCTCCAGGGACGGGGGCCACACGTGGTCACCCAGCGTCAGGCTCACCCTCAGCCCTTTCCTGAACGTGAGCGAACTGGTCCGGACGAGGCCCCTCCCACTGAGAGGCGGAGGCTTGGCCATACCCATCTACCACGAATTCCTAGGAAGATTCCCCGAGATCCTTTGGCTGTTTTCCGATGCAAGGGATGGATGTCTCATGGTTGGGAAAACGAGGATGACCGGAGGGAGGGATTTCATCCAGCCTGCCGTTGTGCCCTTCGATGCGAAATCCGCCGCGGTTTTCTACAGGGACATGTCCCCGCAACGATCCGTCGTCATGGCTGAAACGACTGATGCGGGGCTCACCTGGTCAAGTCCCCGGGCCATCGATCTGCCCAACCCCAATGCCGGCATCCATGCACTCCCCCTGTCGTCGGGGCACATCCTCATGGCATTCAACGACAGCAAGCGACACAGGGAGAATCTGAAACTGGCAGTTTCAAAGGATGGAGGCCAGAGCTGGACCCGCATCGCAACCCTGGAGGACACCCCGGGCGAGGAGTTCTCCTACCCGACCATGGATCTCGACACCGACGGGCGCATACACCTGGTGTACACCTGGCGGAGGAACCGCATCAAGCATGCCGTATTCAACGAAGCGTGGATTGAGGGCCAGTTGAAGGGGATCTCATGGTGACTTACACCTTTTCCTTTCTCTTTCCCCTGCTTTCCGTCACATGGGGAGCACAATGGCTCCTTGAGCATTTCGTCAAGCGCTGGAGCCCCGGGGCCAGAGCTTTTTGTGCCCTGGTGACGGCCCTGATCTGTGTCGCGATCCCCCTGGAGGGCCTCCCCCTGGCGCGGTGGCTCATATCCGTCAATGCCAATTTCAGCATCCCCCTCACAGCCCTGGTGTTTGACCGGATCTGGGAGAGGTCCCTGGGGCATCCCCTCATGGACGAAAAAGCTCGCAAGGCAGCATGGTTATTTGGCCTTGGGGCGGGTATTCTTCTCTATCCCATGGCCCTGGGCCTGGGGAGGTTCGATCCTTACGGGCTGGGATTCGGGTCCGGACGGCTTCTCGTTCCTCTGCTCCTGATCACACTCCTCCTGCTCCACGGGAGGAACGGCTTTGGCGCGGTCATGGTCGCTTCCGTTCTGGCCTATAATCTAAGGCTTCTGGAGTCCTCGAATCTTTGGGACTACCTGCTGGATCCCCTCCTTGTCGTCTCTGCCGCGATCCATCACGCCACCCGTTGGAAGGAAAAGATCCGCGCCAGGTGATGAAACTGCCCTAATACCACAGCGAGAGTTCAGGTCTGATAACCTTCCCATACAAACCATAGAGCGGGCAGAGGTCCTATCTTGGCCACCAGAAGGGCCACATCATACCACTGCACTCTCGGCGCCCTCGTGGCCACTGATTGGACATCATGAAGGCAGCCGGGTTTCCAGGGCCATGGCGATCTTCTTCTTGAGCTCCGTCAGGTCAAAGCTCTTGACCACATAAAAATCAGCGGCGATGGACTTCATGTCCTCCTTGAAGGTGTCGTAGGCCGTGGAAAGAATCACCGGCAGGTCGTAGAACTGATTGCGTATGTCCTGGAGAAGGTCCAACCCGTTGTAGTCCACCATCTTGATGTCCAACACGACCAGGTCCGGTTTCTCTTCCTCGATCCGTTCAAGAAGCTTGTAGCCGCTGTCCGCCGTAATGACCTCGTAGCCGGCCTCTTTGAGCTCTTCAGAATACAGTAAGCGGATATGCTCTTCATCATCGACAACCAAAATCTTGGACATTGCTTCGTCTCCTCAACAGTTCAGCATCATTCCCATATCTTTGCCAGATAAGGCTTGTTTTCCTCAAAGACCGTGCACTCGTTTTCGATGTATTCTTCCGCCTGCTGCAACGACATGCGCTCCGTCTTCTTCACGAAGGACAGGACCTTGCCAAGGTAGAGGGGCAAGAGAGAATCCAGGAGCGTCTTGCGCTCGGGTTCTTCCATGCGCCAATAAACGCGGGCCGCCTCGAAGATTATCCTGGCCCACGTCTGGGTCGGGAAGGAGAAGTGCTGCAGACCGAGGCTTCGAATTTCCTGGATCTTGGGACAGATGGTCTGATCATAGATCCGCTCCCACGTGCCGCTGTACCTGTCGAAGCCCTCGAGAAACCGTTCATGCAGCCTCGCCACATTCACCTCGACGGGCACAGGGGTCTCCACTTCGTGGCCGTCCGTGCCAAAGAGGGAAGTGGGCTTGCTCCATTTCACCTGGAGCCAGAAGTCCGAGTAGACCCCCATCAAGTCAAAAATCGTCCGCACAACCTGCTGGAAAAGCACCGACAGATGGGCGTAGGGATCCTTCACCCGATGGATCTTGGGGGCACCCATGAATGCCTGGCATATGGGTATCCTGGAGTTGAGGGCGATGGTCGTCATCCAAATGTCGACTCCATAAGACTGGACAGATTCCGTCCAAAGGGATGGATTCAGGTAAGTATCGAGAAGCTGCCCCTTGAACCCGAAATCACCCACGTTGGGTTGGCGCACCCTCCTGCCGTAGAGGCACCGCATGAGGGGGTAGACCACGGAGCTCGTCATCGTCGCTTCGTACTTGTGCCGCAGATACAGGGGACACACGTATCCGGCCCCCTTGAGGACCGGCTCGGCGAGGTTTCTGATCCAATGGGGAGCCACGTTCTTGATGTCCGCCTCAAGGACAACAACCACCTTGGCCTGGAGATCGCGGGCCTTTTCAAAGAGGTTCCTGAGGTTGTTTCCCTTCCCCGTGACTCCCTGCGGGGTAGAGAGGTAAATCTTTGGCACATCCCCGGGCGAGGCGAAAAAGGCGTCCTTCGTCCCGTCGGTGGAATGGTTGTCACAGTTGATGAGCACGCTGCTCAAGTAAGAGAAATACTGCTTGATCCCCTTGCTCGCCTGTTCCGCCGTGTGCCCGATGCCCTCCGCTTCATTGTAGGACGGTATGCCCACCACCAAGTCCGCCTGGGTGACTCCTTTCGGGTTCTCCTCGATGAATCCCATTTTCCACTCTCCTGAACTACTTTTCCCGGTGCTCGCCCACCTTCTTCAAATACTTGAAAATATCCGCGTCAGTCGACAAAACAAACCAGCTGTTGGGGTTGTTAAAAGTCCGATAGAAATCGAGGGTCCGGTAAAAATCGAAAAACCCGGGATCTTTGCCGTAGGCCTCCGCGTAAATGCGGGTGACTTCCGCGTCGGCCTTACCTCTCAGCTCCTGGGCTTTCCGGAACGCCTCCGAATTGATCTTCGCCAGTTCACGTTCCATCTGACCCAGGGTGGCCGCCCTTTCCCCCTCTCCCTCGGACCGGTATTGGGCGGCAATGCGCTTTCGCTCGGAAATCATGCGATCGAACACCTTCTGCTGGACCGACTCCACATAGTTGATCCGCTTGATCCGGATGTCCAGAAGCTCGATCCCGAATTCGGGGAGCAGCCTAGAGGCGTCGGCCACCATTTCGCGGGTGATTTTCTCCCGGCCTTTAGAGAGATGCCCCTCGGAATCCGCGTAGGGAGAGGTCTCACCCACCAATTCGGAGGCCTGCTGGAAAGGGTTGAAACCCGCCTCGCGAAGCTTGTCTCTCGCTTCCTCCCAGCCCTCGCTGCGCACCAGTTCCACAAGATCATTGTTGGAAACATGATCGCGGACGACGGAATCGATGATCCCGTCCAGCCGGCCGTGGGCGGTAGAGGTACTGCCCACCCTTTGCAGAAACAGGAGCGGATCCTTTATTCTCCACCTGGCCGTCGTGTCCACCCAAATGTATTTTTTGTCCTTCGTGGGGATCTGATTGGGCCTTCCATCCCACTTCATGATCCGCTTCTCGAAATAGTTGGCCTTCTGGATGACGGGGAGCTTCAGGTGAAGCCCCGCCTCCAGCACGGGGTCGCCCACGGGCCTTCCCAGTTGGGTGATGATCACCTGCTCATATTCGTTGACAATGTAAAAGGCGCTCTGGGCAAAGAGGGCAAAGACCACCAGAGCAATCCCCGTGGTGCGCAACCCCGCTCCGATCATTGTTTTTCCTCGCGGTCAAAGGGCACGAGCTGAAGAGGGGCCACGTCGGGCTGCCCTCCCTCAGCGGCCTTCCGTTTCATCGGCATTTTGGCCATATCCAAAAAGGGGAGGAAGTTCCTCTGATTTTCGTCCATCACGAGGAGACGGTCGATCCGGGCGATGAAATCCGCGTAAGCCTCGAGATACATTCGGCGCCGTGTCACGTCCGGGGCCTTCTCGTACTCCGCAAGAATATCGAGGAATCGCCGCGCTTCCCCCTGGCTTCTGTTGACCCTTTCCAAGGCATACCCCTCCGCCTGGTTGATGGCTTGACGGGCTTCTCCTACCGCCTTGGGGATCCTCTGATTGTAGATCTGCTGAGCTTCGTTGATCATGCGCTCCTTTTCCTGGCGCGCTTCATTGACCTCATTGAAGGCCGCCTTTCACAGGGTTCGGCGGGTTCACATTCTGAAGCTTCACAGTCACAATCTGGATGCCGGTTGCGTAGAGATCCATGAAATACTGGATTTCCCTCTGGGCCATATCGGCGATGGAAGCACGCCCCACCGTGAGGACCTCGTCCGCATAGCGGTTTCCCGCAATGCGCCGAACGACCGATTCCGACATGTCGTCCAGGGTGCTCTCAACCTCGTGCACGCGAAATAGATAATCCACGGGGCTCTTCATCTTGTACTGAACGGTCCATTGGAGATCGATCACGTTCAGGTCGCCGCTGAGCATGATGGATTCCTCCTCATGGCCCTTTTCCGCATAACGGGACCGGACGCCCGGTTCAATCGTCCGATACCCGTATTCCCGTTGAAGTACCCGCCCCGTGACAACCTTTCTCACCGTATCGATTCCAAAGGGGATTTTGAAGTGCAAACCGGCGTCGGCAGTTTTGATGAATCTGCCGAATCGCTGAACCACCGCGGTCTCCTGGGGTTCCACCGTGTAGTAGGAGTTCAGCGCAATGAACAGCACAAGGAAAACCCCCACCAGGACCCACAGGGGGCCCCGAGCAGAAGCCATGCTGTAGCGACTCTTGAGACGCCTGAGGAGCTCTTCGAAATCCTTCAGGTTGGTTGGTCCGGTTCCCTTTCGGGATCCCCTTTCCCAGTCCATCAATCCTCCTTTGAAGCCATTGCCTCCCTGAATCCATCCAATCTTCCGCCGTATTCAGGGCCGCCATGCCCCCCCCTGCAGGGGCAACCGCAATCGGGACAAGGCAAAAAGGCTCCTTTCCCGACGCATGCTAATCTGACCTTCCCTTGCGGATGGCCTCGAAAAAGTAAGCGAAGAAAACCAGAAGGGCAGCGGTCAAAAGAAAGGTCCACATGCCCGATGCAGGATAGAAAAACCTGAGGAGAAAGAAAGCGAGAACAAGACCGAGGACCGCGCGAATGATGAGAACCCTCATGTGAAGCACCGGATTTTTCCCTATGGATTCGGTCCCTTTGCCGGGATCGCTGAAGGCAATTGCCGAGGTCTAAGTGTGCAGCATTGCATTTCTTATCGCTTTGCATCCTAATGAGAGCATGTCCCATTGTCAAGCATGGTCAATGCTGAGGGCCCGGCGCATTTGCTGTTGCGCACACCTTTTCTGTCGCTGTATAAAAACACCAGGTTGGGCACGGAAGCGGACAATCGTCAACCGGTGGCGTATCTGCCCCTTGAAGCAGCTCATCCTTTACTCCAGGAGTCAACTTTTTTTGCACGTCAGCCGGAGCGCAAAATGGAACGCCTGCTCATCGCCCTTGACAGCGCACATGATTCCCTGAAAAGCATTCATTACCTGGCTCGACTCCTGGCGCCGTCGGAGAACCTCCATCTGACACTCTTCCACGTCATCCCGACCATCTCTCCGGATATGCTCAAGGGAGAAGAACTGCGGCACATCGAGAGCCTGCATGGCGAAGAGCCCCAGTTGACCGGCTATTTCTGGAAGCAGGAAGACGAAGCCCGGATGGAAGCGACTTTCCTGGAAGCCAGGAGACTCCTGACCGACGCCGGATTCGACCCATCCCGGATCAAGACCCGTTTCGCCGTCCAATACGACGACGTCGCCCAGGTGATCGTGAAGGAAGCAAAGTCCTTCAGGTGCTCCACCGTTGTCGTAGGGAGGCGAGGAATGGGGCGCGTGAAGGAGTTCCTGCTCGGCAGCGTCTCCAGCAGCGTCACAAAACTCGCCCGGGGAATGACCGTTTGGGTCGTGGACTATTGACCACAATTCTAGGTTTGAGGAGTGGATCATGCCAGAGAGCCTGTTCAAGGACATCGCATTTTGCACGGATTTCTCCGAAAACGCCGACGAGGCCTTCATCACGGCAAGAGATCTGGCATGGCGCTACGGAGCGAATCTTCACATCGTGCATGTCATGGTGAATTTTTCCGTTTCGCCCCCGATCCATTCCACTTACATGCCCATCGAATATGATCCCAATTTCATCGAGCAGGTCACCGTGGCTGCAAAGGAATCCATCCAGGAGCGCTACATCAAGCAACTCAAGGAAACACAACCCCATGAAGTGCATTTGCTCTCGGGATATGCCTCCTCGGAGATTCTGAGACTGGCCAGGGAAAAGGAGGTCGATCTCATCGTCATGGGATCCCACGGTTTGACGGGGATTGCTCACGTGCTCTTCGGGAGCACCGCGGACAGAGTGGTTCGGAGAGCGCCCTGCTCGGTCATCACCGTGAGAATCCCTCGCAGGGAGTGAATGAGGGTGCCTCCGTGCCCCACACGTCATCCCCGCAACCTTCATCGCGCCGACAGGTGCACTCTTTGAGTCTTTGCAGTGAACCCCTGGCGACGATCGTCGTCTGGACAGTCCCAGCCTCAGGAGACAGTGGATGAAACACCTGGACTCACCCAAACTCATCACGGGCGCCGCCGGATTCATCGGATTCCATCTCGCCCTCCGCCTCTTGAATGAAGGAGAGGCCGTTGTCGGCCTCGACAACGTGAACGATTACTATGACGTGAACCTCAAGTGGGACCGCCTGAATCAGCTGAAAAAATTCGATAAGTTTGAATTCCTCCACGTGGATCTCAAAGACCGCCACGGGATGGAACGCGCATTTTCGCGCCACGGGTTCGACACCGTCGTCCATCTCGCCGCTCAGGCAGGAGTGCGCTACTCTCTCACCAACCCTCATGCATACGTGGACTCCAACCTGGTGGGATTCACCAACATCCTGGAGGGCTGCCGCCATCATCAGGTCAAGCACTTGGTGTTTGCGTCGTCTAGCTCCGTTTACGGGGCGAACACCAGCATGCCCTTTTCCGTCCACCAGAACGTGGACCACCCCGTGTCCCTGTATGCCGCCACAAAAAAAGCCAATGAGCTCATGGCACACACCTATTCCCATCTTTATGGACTCCCCTGCACCGGGTTGAGGTTCTTCACCGTGTACGGTCCATGGGGAAGACCCGACATGGCCCTGTTCCTCTTCACCAGGGCAATTCTTGCGAATGAGCCCATTCAGATTTTCAACTATGGCAAAATGCGTCGCGATTTCACTTATATAGATGATATTGTGGAGGGCGTACTGCGTGTGATTCCCAATCCCCCCGAGCCCAACCCGGAATGGAGCGGCGATACCCCCGATCCCGGGAGCAGTTACGCCCCCTACAAGGTATACAACATCGGCAACAACCAGCCGGTGGAGCTTATGGATTTCATCACGACCCTCGAACAGTGCCTGGGCAGGGAGGCCAAGAAAGATCTTCTCCCAATTCAACCCGGGGATGTTCCCGCCACCTACGCCGACGTGAGCGATCTCAGCCGTGATTTTGGATTTCGCCCCCGGACTTCCGTCAAAGAGGGAATATCCCGCTTTGTCCAATGGTATCGGGAGTACTACAAGGACATATCCAGAGAGGCATAAACACGGAGTGTTCCGGAGCAGATGCCGCCGAGAGCCCAGCGGATGACTCTCTTATAGACTTTTTGATCTCGGCGGCTAAAAAAGCGATTTATCAAGTCGGCACTCAGGCAACCCTGTCCAAAAGCGTGAGGTCTTCCGCATTCAGAATTCGATCAATGTCGAGGAGTATCTTCACCCCGCCGCCCATCTTGGCCATCCCGAGGATGTAATCCGTTTCCAGCCTTGTTCCGAATGTGGGAGTTTCTTCGATGTCGGATCCCTTGATATTCAGCACCTCGGAGACCGCGTCCACGACGATGCCGATGGGCAGCCTGCCGGAAGAGCTCTGAATTTCGACGACAATGATGCAGGTGCGCTCGCTGTAACTGATGGCCTCCATGCCGAACCGCAACCTAAGGTCAATGACGGGGATAACCTTTCCACGAAGGTTGATCACCCCCTTGACGAATTCCCGGGTCTGTGGTACCGGCGTGATGCGCATCATCCCGATGATTTCCTTGACCTTCAGAATTCCGATGCCGTATTCCTCGCTGTCCAGCGAAAAAGTCAAGTACTTCCCTTCTCTTTCCCCCATGCTCTTGACGGCTTGATCGATCACCTGAAATTCTCCTTGAATGGTTCCAAATCTCCTCATGGCCCGCAACACGGATGGTTATTCATGTCGAATCTGCGAATGCAGGAATACAGACGGCTTACCATCCCCTAATCGGCAGACGCGGGAGAAAACATGGGAAAAAGTGGAGAAGCGCTGTGTTTGATTGCTTTTCACGGAGTGGGGGCACTTCGGCTCCGCCTCCTGGTTGGCTTTTGACGCGGGCGTTTACTGGGGATGAGCGTTCAGATATTGGTCCAGGGCCACTCCGGCCTCTTCATAAGCTTCCAAGAGCTGAGGAAGAATGCGGCGTGCAAGATCAATGTTCGCTTCCTTTCCGGCCTTTTCCATTTCCTTGCAGAGGGAGGAAAGGTTCACGGCACCCACATTCCCGCTGCTCGATTTGAGGCTGTGGGCCGTTTCACGGACGACACCCCCATCACCTTGTGCCAAGGCATCCTTCATCCTTTCCACCAGTTGCCTTGAATGCTCCACAAACAGGTTCACGATGTGCCGAAGTGGATCGGGCCTCCCTTCCCTCCTGAACGACCGAATTGTCTCCAACACCGAAAGGTCGATGGGTTCCGTGTTACCAAGCATTCGTTTCCTTCCTTGGATTCACGATGAGAAAGCGGTTCTCCAAACTGGGCTCCTGAAATAACCGTCAGATCCTTGCACCGCCTCAAATCCCCCCCGGGGCGCTACAGCCGTGCAGGAACGGAACGGCCCGTCACCAGTGGTAGAAGAGTTCCTCTCGGTTCAGAACCTCACAACCCGTTGAGGTGACCCGCACCATGTTCTCCAGCCGAACTCCCCCATACCCGGGCAAGTAGATGCCGGGTTCGACGGTAACAACCATATCCTTCTCGAGAACTGTTGCTTTCAACTTTCTCAGCCCCGGTTTTTCATGCACTGCCAAACCCACCCCGTGCCCCAGTCCATGACCGAAGCACTCTCCATATCCGGCCCTTGCGATGAAATCGCGGGCTACGGCATCGATTTCGGTGGTCTCCTTTCCCGCCTTGATGGCATCCTGGGCCCCTAACTGGGCTTCTCGGACAATGGAATAAATGTCCCGGAGTCGCGTGTCGGCCTCACCCGCAATCCATGTCCGGGTCATGTCGGAGCAATAATGACGAAGTTTTGACCCGAGGTCCAGAATGACCGGCTCTCCCGCTTTGATGGCCCGTTCCGTGGGGACCGCGTGGGGCAGTGATGCGTTGGGACCGCTCGCCACAATGGGCGGGAAAGACACCGCTTCTCCCCCGCCCTCCCTGATGGCACTCTCGATGGCCCAGGCAATCTCCTTTTCTTTCCTGCCGACGGCCAGCTTATCCCAAACCGCGACCAGCGCTCTTTCCGTCAACTCCAGGGATTTCCTGATTTTCTCGATCTCTTCGGGTTCCTTCACAATGCGAAGCTGCTCCACGAGTCCCTCGGTTGCAACCAGGCGTGCTGACAGGCGAGACTCCCTCAGGGCCTTTTCAACCTCATTGAATGTGTTGAAGGTCAGAAAGTGTCCCTCAACACCCAGCTTCTCAAGGGGAAGTGTGAGGAAGAGCTCTTTGAGGAGTTGGGCCAAGCCATCGCTGTAGATATGCAGCTCAAAATCCGGGGCCTCGCGCTCAGCCTCTTCCTTGTAGCGAAAATCCGTGAGGAGCACCTGGTGGGAGGACGTGATGAGCAGATATCCGGAGCTCTCGGTGAGCTGCGCATCTTCGGCTTCATAGCCGCTGAGGTAATATCTGTTCTCGGGAACGGCCACGAGAAACCCGTCCAGATCATGCTCCTCCAGGTTCTTACGAAAACGAACGAGTCTTTCTCGAAACGCATTCCGGTTCACTTGTCGCAACACTCCTTCCATTGAGGACTCTCACTTGGTTCCCGGGACAGCGTAAGCATAGAAGAGATTCGCCCGGCTCGCCACCAGAAAAGTTGTGAATGGTGATACGCCGCATGGAGATTCCGGGAGGCATCCGGGTTGTGAAAAAAGGTTGGGGTGGCATTTTCTCCATGTTATGGTTCAAAGCCCTTTGTGGCCTGCCCTGAAACAAGCGCTTGAGAAGAGAGACACTGAGCCATGCGTGTTGCAGTTGCGATGAGCGGAGGCGTGGATAGCCTCCGCACAGCGGTTATCCTCAAGGACCAGGGGCACTTCGTTCTGGGCATTCACATGCGATTGGTGCCCGACGGGAGCGGAAGTCCCGATGGCGTGAAGGACCGGTCCGAAAGGGAGCGAGCGCTGCAGGCACTTGCGGCGAGGTTCTCGATCCCCATGGTGATGGTGGACTTTCATAAGGAATTTGAGGAAGAGGTCGTCCGGCCATTTGTCGAGGCCTACAGGAGTGGCGTCACCCCAAACCCTTGCGTTGTGTGCAATCCCCGAATCAAGTTTGGCCTCCTCCTTCGGGAATCAGCCAATCTGGGGATGGACTGTCTTGCGACCGGCCATTACGCTGGGGTGCAGTCTCCGGAAGCCCCGTCGGATCGATTTCGACTGCTCCGAGCGAGGGATCCGTCCAAGGACCAGTCTTATTTCCTTTACGGCCTGACTCAGGATCAACTAGCCCGGGCGTTGTTCCCCCTGAGCTTGCTCAGTAAAAGGGACACGCGCCAGTGGGCGAAAGAGGCCAGCATCATGCAGGTCCTTCCCGAGGAAAGCCAGGAAGTCTGTTTCATCCCTTCAGGCGATGTCCTGGAGTTCATTGAGAAAAGATCCGGCGTGAGCCCAGCGTCCTTGAGAGGTTTGATTCTCGATGTGGGCGGGAACATCCTGGGGGAGCACAAGGGGATTCATGCCTACACCGTGGGGCAGAGGCGGGGCCTGGGCATTTCTTCCTCCGCGCCTTACTACGTGGTCGATATAGACCACGGGAAGAACGTGATTCGAGTGGGACGAGCTTCGGATCTCTTCTGTGGGGAATTCCAAGCGGATCATGTGAATTGGGTGTCGATCCACCCACCCGATGATCCAGTCCGCGGGCAGGTGCGCATACGCAACCAGCACACCCCCGCCCCCGCCAGGATCATTCCCCGGGGGCGGGGCCGGGTGCTCGTCCAGTTCGATGAACCGCAGCGAGCTGTCACCCCAGGCCAGGCGGCCGTGTTTTACGACGGGGAGGTGGTCCTGGGCGGAGGGATAATCATGAGGCGAGAGTCCTCGGTCACGGAAGGGAACATCCTTTGATGTCACAGCCAACCACGGCGGCCGTGGAAACCTTGGGCTGCAAGGTGAACCAGTACGAATCGGCCTATTTCTTCGAACTCCTGAGGGACGCGGGGTATCGGATTGTGCCGTTCCGCGAGGGGGCGGGGGTATTCGTGGTTCACAGCTGCGCCGTGACGGCGAAGGCCGCTTTTCAGACCAGGCAACTCCTGCGCCGGGCTCAAAGGCAAAATCCCGCGGCCATCATCGTGGTCGCAGGCTGCAATGCACAAATGGAACCGGAGCGTTTCGCAAAGGAGTGCCTCGCAACCCATATCCTCGGAGCTCAAGAGAAGTTCGATCTCCTGGATTTCCTGCAAAGGCCGGGTTCCTTTTCCAGCCCAGTGATGGGAATCAGCGATCCTCGCGCCTGCACGACCTTCAGGGATGCCCCCCTTAGGGATTTGCACACAGGACGCGTCCGCGCCTTTGTTAAGGTCCAGGATGGCTGCGACGCATTTTGCACTTACTGCGTCGTGCCCCTCACCCGTGGAAAAAGCAGGAGTCTCCCTCCCCAGGAAGTCGGCCGGCAGATCACCCGGTTTGCGGAGCGGGGGTTCAATGAAGTCGTGCTCACCGGTATCCACCTGGGTCATTGGGGCACGGATCTGGATCCGGCAAGGGGGCTCTCTCAACTGCTCTCCTTCCTGGATGGAGTCCCGGTTCCTCCTCGCATCCGCCTGAGCTCCCTGGAACCCATGGAAATGACCCCCACCCTTCTGCAGAATCTGGCACGCTATCCCTGGATCTGCCCGCACTTCCACGTTCCGCTGCAAAGCGGCGACTCTGAAATCCTTGCGAGAATGGGGCGCCCCTATTCGCCGAGGCACTACGCCGACGTCATCCTGGCCCTCAGGTCCCTCTATCCCGAGGCTTCCATCGGGGCCGACGTGATGGTGGGTTTTCCGGGAGAGAGAGACAGACACTTCCAGAACACTCGCGATCTCATCACGAGACTGCCCCTCACGTACCTCCACGTGTTTCCCTTTTCCCCCCGGCCGGGGACCCCAGCAGCCTCCTGGCCTGATCGCGGCGAGGGACAAGAGCTCAGGCGTCGGGTGCGGCATCTCCGGGAACTTGGACTGGCCAAGAAGAACGACTTCCAAAGCCGCTTCGTGAATAAGCAGGTTCGCGCCCTGGTGGAAAGCCGCTTCCATGGTGAATGGTGGCAGGGCACAAGCGACAACTACTTGAAGATACGCTTTTCCTCAAAGAGAGAACTCACAGCGGGACTTGTCGTCAATGTCCACTGTGAGCAAGCGGAAGAGGGTGGACTCGTGGGAAGGGTCCAATCCGTTTCAAATGAGAACGGTCCTCGTTGAGGCACGCGCTTACCCGGCGGCCCTTCGCGTCAAGTTCCGTATCTCAACCAACAGACTGGGAGTGATCCCCGAGAAGAAGGAGAACGAATCCTTTAACGCCACCGCCGTCTCAGCGATCTCGGCTGCAAGAGAAGCAGGGCTCATCGTGGATTGGCGTAAAAACAGCCAGAGTCATCCTGTTTCAGAGTCCATCGCCCCGTAGCATAGGGCCTTGTGCCCGTGCCTAACGCCCACAAGGGGCTATGCTACGGCAGGCATCTCTCACACAAATACGCGAAGACCCAAAAAAATACCTCAAGCCTGGCGAGCATGGCTGCTCATCCCTCGGTAAAAATGAAGAATCTCACCAGCTGAGGATCCGGAAGCCGCCCCTCCCTGAAGAAGCTCTCCATTTCCTTTTCGTAGGCACTGAAAACCGGCTGCATGTAAGCCTCGACACGGGACCGGTCGGTGGGCGACGGCACATGGGCGTCGATCCAGGAGTGCAGCGTTTCCCTCACCATTTCGGGCGTGACCCGCGGGAACAGGAGGGGCCAATCCATAAGGGAAATCGGCTCCACCTCCCATTTCCCCCTTAAAATGAAGTTTCCACAGGCTGTCCACACCATGCCCGCGATGGTCACATCCTCCAGCCTCCCGACGACGCCCCGGGGCCACATGGACCCCCCCAAGCGCTCAGGCTGAGGGCTGAGGGCATCGTAAAGCCGTCCGACGGCGGCAATCATGTTGAGCCACTCCTCTGCATGAAGCAGGTCCGTCTTGCTTCTGAAATGGTCCGGCTCATCTTTTCCCGGATCCGGACCAGAGGCATTTCTCAGGATTTGCGGAGTCTTGCGGAGGAGCAGCTCTCCTGCTTCAAACCACTCCGGGTCCAGGCAGCCGATGCCCATTGGCCACCGCGACAACCATCCCCGCAGGAGAATCTCCCGCAACCGGCTCTTCACACGCGCTACCTTCGTGTATCCCAGCTGAAACAGGCGCTCAAGGAAAACATTCTTGAGAACTCCGGCCGCGGCGTCACCATCCCCGGCGCTCATCACCTGCAAACCCAGGCTCACATAGGCCGAAACCTTATCCGTGGCCTGGCGCAGCGCACCAGGGTTCTCCAGGGACAATCCATCGGCTACGACCACCTTGTTCGCAAGAGCCGCCAACTCCACCTGGAGCGCTTCCATGAGGCGGACATCGTCCAGCCTCCCAAGGGCCGCACCGAGGCTGTCCTCGGGCGGGAGGAGTGCAACGGCGAAGAGGGGAGGCTGGGACCCATCCTGCTGCCCCGGAAAAGGAACTTCCTTCTCCTGCCTCAGTGCCCCCTCCTCAACGGTCTGATAGATCCCGACGGCGTCGTGGAAGTCCGGAACCCCTTCATCCTCCAGCCTCCCCCTGTTGAAGCGGTAAGCCTCTTCCTCCATCTGCTCCTCACTGACCCAGATCACGTGATTCAAGAGCTCACGGTAAAACCCGGAGTTCACTTCAAAGAGGAGGCTCAGGATTCGCCCAAGCAGGTCCTCGTATTGCGGGTAGACAGGATCCCAGTAGTACTGATCGTCGAGGGTGTTGCGGGGCAGAATGTCCCTGGCTTCGACGGGGTCAATGTCCTCGGGGGTCAGGACCACGCGGATCCACTTTTTGAAGAGCGTGACCAGCAACTCGAAGTCGGCGAGGTAGAACCACTTGAGCAGCCTTTCCCCACCCGCCTTGTCGAGAAGCCTGAGCCATTCCAGTGCGTTGGCGGGTTGCACATGGTCCTTGAGCCACCATTCCAGGCCGAACAGGTGGTTGAGCTGTTCGATCTTTGCCAGGGCGAGAAGGGGCGTCGCATCCTCCGCACCGATTTCCTTGACGGTAAAATAGAAGTCATGCACCGAGAGCTGGCCCACCAGCGCTTCCGCATCCTCGTGCTCAAGGATCGACTCAAGCCTCTGCCTGGCCGGCATGCTCATGATCGCTGGGACCGGATTGCCCCGCGCGATGTCCGGCGAAGAATTGGAGCTCCTGTCTCGTTTAACCTGGTTCATTGGTTCTCCTCGGAACCTGCGTCATCTAACATCACCGTGAAAATAACATGGGTCCTCGGCCACGTGCCCTGGCGTGAAATCAAAACCTCAAAACTGCACACGGTCTCCGAACTGCATGAAATAAATAGATTAATATCTCTCCACCCCTTCGACTGGCACGGGACACGCTTCGACACCTCAGGGCGAAGTATGGGAATTTCGAGGTAGACTCTATATTTGCTTGCGTAACGCTCGCAGAGCCATTATAAAATTATATACTTGTTAAGGCTAGGAATCTTGGCCCCTGGGAAGTTCCACGTCATCAAAAAACATTTTACGCTCAACGAAATCAACACGACGGACAGTGAACTACTTTGAAACATAGGATTTTAGCGCACGTCCGCAACACGGATCAATAGGCGTCACCAGGAGTGGAAGCCCTCAGCGGCTCCGGAGGAGTCGGATCATGCTCGTCGTTGAAGACCTGCAAGTGGAGCTTGCGGGAAAGATGATACTCAAACACATCGATCTCGAAATCAAGCCGGGAGAGACCCACGTGCTTTTCGGACCCAACGGGTCCGGTAAGACATCCTTGCTGATGACTATCATGGGTTACCCTCAATACAAGGTCATTGGGGGAAAAATTGTTTTCAAAGGCATCGACATCACCAACAGCCCCATCCACGAGCGCGCGAAACTCGGGATCGGCATGTCATACCAGCGGCCTCCCACGATTCACGGCCTGAAAACACGTCAGATGGTCCAGATCTGTGGAACGAACATGGAAGCCGCAGACGTTGCGGATCTGGCTGATCGAGTTAATTTCACGGAATTCCTGGACAGGGATGTGAATGCCGGCTTTTCGGGTGGAGAGATAAAGCGGTCCGAACTGCTTCAGCTCATGGCTCAGAATGCGGACCTCCTTCTCTTCGACGAACCCGAATCCGGCGTGGACCTCGAAAACATCGCCCTGGTGGGGAACACCATAGCCCGACTGCTCCAAAAGCACGGGGAAGAGTCGGGGTCCAGGAGCCGCCTGCAGGTGAAACGCGAAAGAACCAAGATGGGACTCATCATCACCCACACCGGTTATATCCTCGATTACGTGGCGGTTGACAAAGGCCAGTTGCTCTACAACGGGATTCTGAGCTGCAGCACTAACCCTCGCGAGATCTTCAACTGCATCAGCGAGGTTGGATACGAGGAATGCGTGCGATGTACAATAGGGAACCACTAAAGGAAAAGGCTGCAAAAGCCGTTGATAAAAGAGCGGCGATCGGCCCGGACATCGATCTGGAGCAATTCGAAACCACGCCGGTCGAGCACGGTTACCTCTCGGACAAGCAGCTTCAGGGCCTTCCGGACATCGAGAAGCAGCGCCTGGTCATGTCCGGGGTGGACGTGTACGAGAGTGAACGTGGCGGAACCTACTTTCAGAAGGACACTTCCGTCATCCACTGCAAGAGCAAGCTGGACGGGGTTGAAGTCATCCCCATTCAAGAGGCCCTGCAGAAGTACGACTGGATTCAGGATTACTATTGGAAGCTGGTCTCCGTCGACGCGGACAAATATACGGCAGCGGCCGAGATGAACCTGCACAACGGCTATGTCATTCGCGCCCTTCCGGGGGCCAAGACCATCTACCCGATTCAAGCCTGCCTGTACCTGAACAAGCAGGGGCTGCAGCAGAACGTACACAACATCATCATCGCCGAGGAGGATTCAGAGCTCCACGTGATCACCGGCTGCGCCACATCGCCTCATCTCACCCGGGGCGTGCACGTGGGGATCTCGGAATTCTACATCAAGAAGAACGCGAAGCTGAGCTTCACCATGATTCACAACTGGGCCGAGGACATGGTCGTGCGGCCCCGGTCCGTCGCCCGGGTTGAAGAAAACGGGCTGTTCCTGAACAACTACATCTGCATGAAACCGGTGAGGACGCTCCAGATGTATCCCACGACGCACCTGGTGGGTGAAAACGCCGTGGCAAGGCTTTACAGCATCATCGTGGGAAGCCCCGGGTCCGAATACGATGTGGGAGGGCGCGTCTATTTGAAGAAATCGGGTACCCGGGCTGAAATCGTGGCGCGCACCATCAGCAACGGAGGCAAAATCATCTCGAGAGGTCACCTCATCGGTGAGGTGCCCGAGATCAAGGCCCACCTGGAGTGTAAGGGTCTCATGCTCAAGGGGGGACTCATTTACGCAGTCCCTGAACTGGAAGGTCACGCGGACGGGGTCGAAATGTCCCACGAAGCGGCCGTTGGAAAGATCGCGCAGGATGAGATCTTCTACCTCATGTCCCGTGGGCTCAGTGAGGAAGAGGCAACTTCCACCATCGTGCGCGGCTTTTTGAGTGTGGACATCCCGGGCTTGCCACCGCAGCTTCAGCATGAAATCGACAAAGCTGTGGAGATGAGCGAGAAGGATGTGATGTAGGGCAGTGTGGTGTTGTATGGGGATCAATCATAGGGGAACATTCAGGAGGAAGGAGATTGGTCATGAAACGGTTTATGCACTTTTTGGTTGTTTTTTCACTGTTCATGGGGACGGCCGGGATTCCGGCTTATGCCGGCAGCATGGACTGTGCGCCCGGATGCGTTCCGGCAACGTATCCCTGTCCATCGGAGTGCTATGAAGAGGACTCGCCTCCCGGGGAATTCATCCTCATGGACGTCCTCATCCTGCGCCCCCTTGGGCTGGTTTCCATGGCCGTCGGCTTCACCGGGGCTGTTCTTGCAAGCCCCTGGGGCTGTTCGAGCTGCACTTCTCACAGGGTCAAGAAGGAGCTCCTGGAGAAACCGTGGAACTACACCTTTGCCAGGCCCCTCGGTGAAGAGGAGTGGGGCAATCACTGAAAACCTCTCCGCACAGGCAGTTTTCGGCTGAATGAAAGGGCCGCGAATCGCTCTGACAGGGGGGATCGCCTCGGGCAAGACGACGGTTGCGAACATGTTTCGGGACCTCGGGGCCATCGTTCTGGATGCAGACCAGGTCGCGCGTGACGTGGTTCAGCCCGGGGGACCCTGCTGGAGAAAGTTGAAAGACCTTGTCGGTCAGTCGTATTTTGACTCCGACGGGCAAATCAGACGAAGGGAACTGCGAAGCAGGATCGTTGAGGATCCCGTTTGCAGATCAGCAGTGAATGCAATCCTTCACCCTGCCATTCTCGAGACCATCGAGAATCAGTGGAGAGAATGGCAGGGGCACACCCCCCCCAAGGTCGTCATCTTCGACATTCCCCTCCTCTACGAGCTCCATCTGGAATCCAGGTTCGATTGCGTCATCCTTGCTTATGTCACCCCGGACGTCCAGGTCCTTCGCCTCATGAAGCGTGACGGCGTGGCGCGCCGCGAGGCCGAGAAGTCCCTCGCCATGCAGCTCCCCATCGAGTCCAAAAGGGAGAAAGCCCACATCGTCATAGACAACAACCGGCACCAGGAAGCCACCTTGGAACAGGTGAAGGCCACATGGAAGTCATTGGAGGAGCGGTTCGGCCTGCCGGGTCGGGACCAGTGCCAAGACCTTCCCGCCTGAACTGCCCGCGCCGGCCTCTCCTTTCTGCCACGAAAAGCTGTTTATTTCACCGTGGAGAACACTGAGATCGCTGAGAGATCAAGCTGTGCAAAAGGAATCTCTGTGCCCTCGGCGCCCTCTGCGGTAAGGTCCAGATTTCTCCATTGTTTCGGGTACCCCCAAGAGGGCATGGGGTACTGCTTCCCCTTCCCCCGACCGTCACACTCCACGCCCGCCGGGAACTGGAATCTCCATTCATCAGCCTCTCTCATCCAGGACCCCCCGGATCGCCTCCGCCAGGTCTCTGACCGTGTAAGGCTTGAGGAGGAGTTTCCTGATGCCCGTGTCTTCCACCGTTTGTTCAACGGCCTTTTCAATGAAGCCTGTGCAGAGGATGATCGGCAGGTCGGGGCGGATCTGCAGCATCTCCTCGGCCAGTTTGATCCCCGTCATCTTGGGCATGGATTGATCCGTAATGACCAGGTCAAACCCCGACGGCTGTGATCGGAAGTGGGCCAGCGCCTCCACACTGGCGGTTCGCGCCACAACCTGGTAGCCGAGATTCCGGAGGATCCCCTCTCCGAATTGGCTCAGGGCCTCATCATCGTCCACAAACAGGATCCTCTCGTGGCCCCGAGGAAACTCGGCGTCCTCCACCCTCTTCTCCGCTATCTTCCTCTCAAGCCGAGGGAGCAAGACCTCGAAGGTGGCGCCCTTCCCCGGTTCGCTGGTCACACTGATGGTTCCGCCATGGTTCTTCACAATCCCCAGGGCAACGGAGAGTCCCATGCCGGTTCCCTCGCCCTGGCTCTTCGTCGTATAGAACGGATCGAAGATGCGCGTCATGGTGTCCGCATCCATTCCATGTCCCGTGTCCTTGATGGACAGGACAACATGGGTGCCAGTGCCGGTGTCTGAATCCCCGGGTGCCGGGCTGGATGGAAAGCTGCCGGCTGAGAGCGCCACCTCCAGAACTCCGCCTTCCTTGCGCATTGCATGGATGGAGTTGGTCAAAAGGTTCATCACCACCTGGTTGATCTGGGTGGGGTCCCCATAGACCATGATGGGATCGGATGGTATCCTGCAGTTCAACTCAATGGTTGCCGGCAGGATTGCCTTGATGAACCCCAGGGTCTCCTCGAGCATGGGGGTCAAATGGAAGGCCTTGCGCTCCTGCTGCCCCTGGCGGCTGAAGGTGAGGATCTGCGCGACGAGCTTCTTGGCCCGCTCCGAAGCCTTGAGGACGTGGGCAAGGCTTTGACGGGCAGGGTGTTCCTCGGGGATGTCGTGGCGGGCCAGTTCGGTATAACCCAGGATCGCGGTGAGGATGTTGTTGAAATCGTGGGCGATACCCCCCGCAAGAGTCCCAATGGCTTCCATTTTCTGCGCCTGGATCAGTTCGGCCTCCATGCGCTTTCGCTCCGTGATGTCCCTCAGGAAGACCAGATGGGCGGGCCTCCCCTTCCAGTCGATCCTCACGAGGTTCATCTCCACCCAGATGACCTCTCCGGACCTGTTCACCACCCTGAATTGATTGACAAGCACCGATCCGTTTTCAAACGGTGTCCCACAGCAGTCCGCGTCCACCGAATCCCTGTCTTCGGGGTGGACGACATCGACAAAAGGAACCTGCCTCAAGTCCTCCGCCGAGAAACCCAGCAGAGCGACAGTGCGCGAATTGGGAAATCTCACATGACCGTCCTGCAGGACGAATATGCAATCGTGGGCACTCTCCACCAGGATCTGGTACTTCTCTTCGGACTCGGTTACAGAATGCTCCAGGTTCTTGGAGTACTTCTTCAGTTCCTCTTGAACATTCTGCAATTCCAGGCGAGAAATGTATTCTTTGAGTCTGAGTCGATAGCCAACGTCTGAAACAACCAGGGCAATGATGATTGTTGCAATGATAAACATGTTGTTTGCAAACAATATGCTTAGATCCCCATGTTGTTGGAAGGCCAGTATGGAGATCAGGTAAATCAAATACATGACCAACGTATGGAAAGCCAGGGTGTGAGTTCTAACGGGGAGCATGGTGCAAAACGCCAGGAAAACCAGGTTCAATCCCGCATAGTAGGGTGTCGCATAGGCACCGGTCTCATGGATCATCGCCATGAGTGAGACAGCAACCACGTATGCGCCGCCAACGGCAAGATGCAGGCTTCTCTGTCCTAAATTCCATCTCCAGTTGATGATGTTGAGGGCGAGGCAGCCTGCCGCAGCGAGGGCCCGGTAAATCATGAACCGGCTGAAGTGCTCGGGGTAGAGCACGTAGTCCACCACTCCAAAGAGGGGCACGAGGACCCATCCCAGCAGAAGAAGGGCGTTCCCTCTCTCTCTGAGAAGCGGCTCCCGGTCCTTCTTAAAGCCTTCAAGAATCTCGCTGTCGATCTTGGATCTAGGCACGGCCGACCCCGGAATGCAAAATCAGGCCTCCTTCGGGCTCAGAGGTTTTTCGTCGCGATGACAAAAAGATTCACCCTGTTTTCCTCCTCGATGACCCGGACATCACCGCCAAAAGGACTCCTGGCGAACAATCCCTTCAGGTCCTCTTCACTTCTGTAGATGAGCTTCCATTGAAGGATGTGGTCAATGAACACCCGGTTCGCATTTTCCATTCCAAAGTTGCCGACGATCAGAGTGCCTCCCGGCTTGAGGTATTCGTGGCATCGGGCAATCAGGGCCAGGAAAAGCCTGTCGTCAAGGTAATCGGTCAATCCGGACGAATAGATGATGTCCTGCCTGCTGAAGTGATGGCGAATCCTGCCCAACGACCACTTGACCACGTTGTCGTTCATCAGCCGTATGGATGCGGCGTGGGGAATGATGTTCACATGTTGGTTCGTGTACTCCAGAGCCTTTCGGTCCGCATCGATGCAAATGGCCTCGATTCTTTGCGTGTATTGGCACTCGGCAAGGAAATCGAAAAGCTCCCGGTTGGAACCGCACGCGAGGTTCATGATGCCGATGATGCTCTCCCGTTCGGCTTTCTCTTCGGCCAAGGACCGGATCAGTCCATGAAGCAGCCTTCGCCGACTCCGAACCGCTCGAGCAGGGGCCGTCTCGAGACACCAGGCGTCCATGAGCCTCCCCAGCTTGCCGTCTCCATCGGGTTGATTGCGGTAGATCATTTCCATCATCATGAAATCTCCGGCATACCCCCTCGGCTTGTAGTACGCCCTCTCGGCGAACCGGCTTCTCATGAAGTATGGAAATATCTCCTTGAAAAGGTACCCCCAAAGATACTCGCTCGCGTCCGAAGCCGCGATCCGCTCTTGAGCATCCTGGAGCCTTCCGTTGAAGTCGTCCATCATGGAGGAGCACTGGACTCGCAGGTCTTCCGGTATCTCCTCCCTGGCGTCCTGCTGCAGTTGATGGGAGATGTTGAAGAAGAACGCTTTGAAGTCTTCCACAAAACCGTTGATCATGTGCCATTCCGGGATCTTCAGGATGCGCTCGGGAATGGGCTTGGATTCCTCGAAAATACGTCCACCGGTGGATAATGAGGCGGCGTAGGCCGTGAGCGGCTCCCGCTCATCCAAGACCCGGCGAAACTTGGCACAGATGCTCTGGGCCATGACGGTCATGAACCTGCCGTATCCCCCGGGGTCCTCCCGTTGCATCCGGGAAACCGTAACGGGATCGAACAACCTGATCACCGAGTCTTCCGTGGCGCGGATGTCCCTCACTCTCGTCTTGCCATCGAAGAAGCCGATTTCCCCAAAGAAATCCCCCTCACCGATGAGGGCAACGGTGATCTTGGTGTCGTCCGCGGTGTTGCAGACCTCGACGGACCCCTTTTCCACGTAGTACAGGCATCGGGATTCAGAACCTCCCAGGACCACCGCATCGTCCTTGCGGTATTCCTCCTTGTGCGCATACCTCAAGAGGCTCGACAGCAAATCCGCATCCAATCCATCCATCCATTCGTTTCCGGCGGCATGAGAAGAGGATTGGGATCCAGAATCTGGTGAATCTTCCAGTTTCGCCATCATGGTTCGCTCCTGCTTTGACAGTCATGGGAGAATGAGCACCGCCGTTGAGACGTTTGTTGCGAATTCGGCAAGAGAGGGCATGCAAGAATTGGGGAAGTTTCGAGACTTTCTCACAGTATTTGAAGCTTCTACCTTCCTTGAACCGTGTGGATCTTATCCAACCAAGAAGAACGCGAAGGGCACGAAGGAGATGGAGTTGTATCTTCTGGTTTTTTGTATTCCTTCTTGATACACCGTATGGCTTCTTGATCTTCGTGGTTGGCTGATAAGCACTGTAGGAATACAAATAGACTATTTGTGGCAGGCCGTCAAACATGAGGACGCTCAGGGTCTCCCGACTGCAAGGCCTTCCGACTCGCCATTGAGGGCGGGCCAAGCCACTCAGGCAAGAACACCTTTGAAGCTCTTTCTGTGGAGGGGGCACGCCCCATGGAGTCGAATCGCTTCCATGTGGCGACGGGACCCATACCCCTTGTTTTCATCGAACCCGTAAGCGGGGTAGAGGGCGTGATACTGACACATGAGGCGGTCTCTGTGGACTTTGGCGACAATGGAAGCCGCGGCGATGGAGAGGGATTTCTGGTCTCCCTGCGGGATTCCTTTTTGGGGGATGTTCAACGGAAGGGTATACGGACCATCGATTAGGAGAAAATCGGGAGAGATCCTCAACTCCTCGACGGCTTTCATCATTGCCCGGAAGGTCGCCTGCAGGATGTTGGTCCTGTCTATTTCGGCTGCTTCCACAAGTCCTATCCCCACATGGGATGAGCAGGACAGGATCTCCCGGCAGCGCTGCTCGCGTGCGGAGGGACTGAGCTTTTTTGAGTCGCGCACGCCTTGGAGGGGCGGATTTCGAGGCAGAATCACGGCGGCGGCGACAACCGGACCCGCAAGGGGACCGCGGCCCACCTCGTCGATCCCGACCACCATATGAAAACCCCGGCTCCGAGCTTCCTCTTCATGGAAGAGCATGTCGATCACCGGGGTATCAAAAGGCTTTTTTGGCACTAGCGCTTTTCCCGAATACGGGCAGCCTTGCCCACCCTTTGTCTCAGGTAGTAGAGGCGAGCCCGGCGCACTCTGCCTCGCCGGAGCAATTCGATTTTGTCGATCTGCGGTGAGTGGAGGGGAAAGATGCGTTCCACCCCAACCCCGTAGGAAACCTTGCGGACCGTGAAGGTGGCCCCCATTCTTCCCCTGTGATGGCGGATGACGACTCCCTCAAAGACCTGAATCCGTTCCTTTTCCCCCTCCCGAATCTTCACGTGCACCTTGACGGTGTCACCGACCCGAAACGGCGGAATGTCCGTTCGCATGAAATCCCGTTCGATAGCCTGTATCAAATCCATCCCCATGGCGTTCCTCCACTCATTCGCACTCTCAATCGCACGCGTCGGAATTGTGACACCATGCGTTGATCTTCGACATGCAATCCGTCACGGGCGCACAACCGCCTGTGCGCCGCTTCTGACTCAGCGTTCCGATGGCGGCGACAGGAGACGATCGAGCATGATCGCCGCCGCGCAGCGCACGGAAAGATGATTGTATCCATTGGACCCGTTGATGGGTTCCAGGATCCCCTCCACTTCTCCCATGACCGTGTCGGCCAACCCCCAGCCGGTACCAAGGAGCAAAAGAACCGGCGTTGGCTCGTCCAGAAGCTGTGAGCGAGCCTCAGCAAAGCGCAGGCCATCGTATCCGTCCCTGGCTGTCGTGGCCCACACTCTCGGCTGCGCGCCACATTCCGCCGTGAGGTTTGCCTTGGCCTCCTCGATGCTTCCCACCAGGCGCAGGAGCCTCAGAGCCCGCTCCCGGTCGGGGGCCAGCTCGCTTCCCACTCCCTCACGCCAGTGCCTTATGAGACGCTCGACCAGAGCCTGCTGATCCCTGAGGGGAGTTATCACAAAGCATGCGGGAAGACCATAGGTGCAGGCACACCGGGCCAGGTCGTGCAAATCCAGGTTCGTGACGGCGGAAGCGATGACTTCGCCTCTGCGATTCAGAACGGGATGGTGTACCAATGCCAAATAGAGCGGGGCAAACCCTTTCCGCATCCACCGATCTTTTCTATGCGCCGGGGCTCACACTCATCCCCGCGTCACAGGCTCTCCCGGTCAGGTTCCCTTCTCTTCGGCCTCCCGGAGCAACCGCAGGTCTTCCCGGGTCGGTGTGAATCGGTCGAACAGATCCGGGCGCCGCATCCTGGTCCTCAAAAGGGCCTGGCCCCGCCGCCATTTTTCGATCACGTCATGGTGCCCCGACAGCAAGACGTCGGGCACCCGGTGTCCCCTGTATTCCTGCGGACGGGTGTACTGGGGGTATTCGAGGAGCGCCTCGGTGAAGGAGTCCCTCCCCGGCGAATCCACGTTGCCCAGGACTCCGGGAATGAGACGGGCAACGGCGTCCACGACGATCATGGCAGCCAGTTCTCCGCCGCTCAGGACGTAGTCTCCGACGGAAATCTGGTCGTCACAGAAGTACTGGGCCACCCGTTCATCAACCCCTTCATACCTTCCGCAGACGAGTACCAGACGGGGAATCCCGCTCAAGGAGCGGGCAATTTCCTGCGTGAACAGAGGTCCCTGGGGAGTCAGCAACAGAACCCGGGGATTGGGGCCGCGTTCCCTGAGGGCGTCCAGAGCCCCAACAATGGGCTCGGGCTTCATGACCATGCCCTCTCCCCCTCCAAAAGGCCGGTCGTCCGTGATCTGGTGCTTGTCCGTGGCATAGTCCCTAATATTGTGTACACGGACCTGAATCAGACCCCGGTCTACCGCCTTGCCAAGAATACTCTCCCTCATGGGGGAATCGAACATGCCGGGAAAAAGCGTCAGAATGTCAAAGATCATCCATCAAACCTTCCGGAGGATCGATCACCATCCGGTTCTGCTGCAAATCCACGTCCGCGATAACGCCCTCGACGGCGGGAACAAGGAGCTCCCTGCCATTGCGGTCTATCGAGTAGACATCATTGCCGCCTGTTTCAATGATGCCTCGGAGCACACCTATGCGGTCTCCCTGTTTTGTCACCACTTCAAGTCCAATGAGCTGGTAGTGGTAGTACTCATCATCCTGAGTCGGGGGAAGACGGTCTTCGGGGAGCAACACCTCCAGGCCGACGATTCCCTTCGCCTCATCGATATTCGTCAAGTCCTGAAACTGCACCAGCAGCATTTTCCCCTGGCTCTTGGCGGTCACGATGGTCAAGGTCTCGGGTGTTTCTTTCAAGGAGCCTGCAAGAAAAACCTTTTCTCCCGCACCCTGAAGCGCCAGGCTCTCGCCGTAAGGGAGGATCTTCACGAGTCCCCTGACTCCGTGAGTGCGCGCGATTTTCCCGACAGGTATGAGGCGAGATTCCTCCATGCCCCTATTCGATGATTTCCAGGACAGCTCTTTTCCGAATCTTGGTCGAAGCGGCGCTCAATATCGTTCGCATCGCACGGGCGGTCCGCCCCTGCTTTCCAATCACCTTGCCCAGATCTTCCTTGGCTACCCGCAGTTCGATCACGGAAGTCTGTTCTCCTTCAATTTCGGAGACATTCACCTTCTCTGGATTGTCCACCAAAGCCCGTGCCATAAAATCGATCAATTCTTTCAACATGGTGACCTCCGGATTCTCTGCGCCGCACATACTCCGTTCGCCGATTAGGCCTCAGCTGCCGTCTGAGCGCCGTGCTTCCGAATCAGGCTCTTTACCGTTTCGGTGGGCTTTGCACCCTGTTGAAGCCAGTATTCAAGTCTTTCAGCATTGAACTTGACCTCGGGCGTCTCGGGCAAGGGATTGTAGGTTCCAATGCCCTCAATGAAACGACCATCCCGTGGCGCCTCCGAAGAAGCCACTACAATGCGGTAGAAAGGTCTTTTCTTCCTGCCTCCTCTGGCCAAACGAATCCTTACTGCCATGGTCTGTGTCTCACCTCCTGATAAGAAAATGGATACCGCGCTTTCAACGCTCACCTGCCGGGCCAAGACTAGGGGCTGCCTGCTCAGAGAATCTCCCGATCACTCCGATCGCAACGATGAACAAGTCCCACTGGAAAAGGGAAATCGCGGCCGTCAAATCTATGAACTGAAGCCAAAGCCATTGACCAGTGTTGTAAATTCTTTTGTATACCCCACCTGATCCAATTCAAAAAGGAAAAAATGCCTTTTTCCGGCGGCCCTTGCCCTTCTTTTTCTTGGTTCCGCTCACCCCCATCATCTGCCGCATCATTTTGCGCGCTTCGGAATAGCTGTTGATGAGCCGGTTTACGTCCTGAACCGTCGTGCCGCTGCCCCCGGCAATGCGCCGCCTGCGACCCGCGTTGATGATGTCAACATTGCGCCGCTCCGCCTTTGTCATGGAATTGATGATGGCTTCCATCCGGACGAATTCCTTCTCGTCCACCTGCATCTTTTTCAATTCCTTGAGCATTCCCATTCCCGGGAGCATGGAGAGGATGCTCTCCAGGGAGCCGAGCTTCCTGATCTGCCGGATCTGATTGCGGAAATCCTCAAGGGAGAACGTGTCGTCCCGGAATTTGTCGACGAGTTCCTGGGCCTGTTTCTCGTCGATGGCTTCCTGGGCCTTTTCGATCATGGAGAGCACGTCTCCCATGCCCAGGATGCGGGAGCTCATGCGCTCCGGATGGAACACTTCCAGGGCGTCCAGCTTTTCCCCCACCCCTATGAACTTGATGGGACACTGGGTGGCGGCCCGGATGGACAGGGCCGCGCCACCCCGGGCATCGCCGTCCAGCTTGCTGAGGATGACTCCCGTGATTCCCAGGGCCCCGTGGAAGCTGTCGGCAACCTGCACGGCGTCCTGGCCCGTCATGGCGTCGGCCACCAGGAGGATTTCGGCAGGGAGAAGGATCTCCTTGAGACGGCGAAGCTCCTCCATCAAGTCCGTGTCGATGTGGAGCCTCCCCGCCGTGTCCACCAGGAGCGTGTCGCAGTTTCGCTCCCTCGCGAAGTTGAACGCCTCCTTCACGATCTCTTCGGGCCTTTGACCGGTCGAGGCCGGGTACACGGGCATTCCCAGCTGCTTTCCAAGGGTCGTCAGCTGGTCTATGGCCGCGGGCCGGTATATGTCGGCGGGAACCAGGCACGGATGCCGCTTTTCCTGGGTGAGCCTCTTGGCAAGCTTGGCTGCTGTTGTCGTTTTCCCGGATCCCTGCAATCCCACAAGCATCACGGAGACGGGGATGCGGCCTGTCAATCTGAGGGGTTCCGCCTGCCCTCCCATGAGCTCGGTGAGGCCTTCGTTCACGATCTTGACGACCTGTTGGCCGGGAGTGAGGCTCTGCATGACTTCCTGGCCGACAGCCCGGGAAGCGATGCCTGCCACGAAATCCTTGGCGACCTTGTAGTGCACGTCGGCCTCAAGCAAGGCCATCCGCACTTCCTTCAAAGCCCCCTGAATATTTTCCTCGGTGAGCTTTCCCTGGCCTCGCAGGTTTTTGAAAATCTTCTGCAGCTTGTCTGAAAGACTATCGAACATGATTTCCGCCACGTTAGGGATTCTCTTTGGTCTCGGACACTCCAGAGACGTGGGCATCGTATAGGCATCATGGCCTCAAGTCAAGGTGAGGGAAGCGCATGGAGGCCTTGCGAGCTCAATCCTTCCACCCGGAAGGATCTCGATGCCGTGCGGGTCCTGCCGCCTTTGCATCCTTCCACTCTAATGACCCAGGAACTGATTCAGGGGTACATCCCGTTGGTTCACCGTAAGCTTTCCCTTGGCATAACGGGCGGAGGTCTTGTATGTGCCATTTTCCAGCTTAAGATAACCCTGAGCCAAAAGGCCCGCCAGTTGCTCTTGAATTTCCGCATCATGGACATCTTCCTTGCTGGAGTCCGGAACCGCCTCTGCCTTCGAATCCTCATCCGTTCCGCCTTCGCTCTTCCTTCCCCCCGACTTGAGAATTCTCACCAGGAGTTTCTCGGAGACATCCACTTTCGCTTCAAGGTCCGAAGCGTTGACAATGCTCGCGATATTGAGCGAATCCCCCACCTGGGTTCCATCCACCATCAACTTGGCGGCGGCCTGAAGCTCCCCCTCCGGCGTCATGAAGCCGAATCGTTTGATCGCCATTTCCGGGGAGTTCCTGAGAAGTCTCGCGAGCAGGTCCACGGCTTTTTCCAGCGCTTGCCGGCTCATCTCCTCCTGGGAATCCTGCAGATTTCGCAGCCCCCTGAGGGTGCTCTGGAGTTCCGAGACCGCCCTGGCATCCAGCTTTCTGAATTCGACCTCCAGAAGAGCCTTGTCGGCGCCAAATTCACCAAGGCCCAATTGATCCATCGACGTGACGGCGGAGGTGGAAAGGTCGTTGGCCGATTCCCGTGCGGATGTTTTCACCTGCAAGCCCTTGACCCGAAAAGGTTCCTCGGCTTTGCCCCCACCCTGGGGCCCCTGGAATTCGAAGTGGTTGAGCTTAAAGTCGATGTCCCCGAGAAAGAGGCCGTTGGCCCCCTGGTACTGGTCGAAGGTCCCATCCATCTGGCCCATTTGGTACAGTCCATGCCTGGCCGTTTGCACACGGAGCTTTTCACACAAAAGGTTTCCGGAAAACCTCTTTAAGTCCAGGCTGAATCTGATCTGAGCATCGAGTCCGCCGAAATCCACACCGACCTTTTCATCCTGACCGGATTCCTGGCGAAACGGCTTCATCGAAACCCGTGTCTCGCCCTCACCCTTCCAATGGAGGACGGTCGTAAACTTCGTCACGGCATCCTTCGGGATGAGATCCTGCAATTGCTTCAGGACCTCATTCTTTTCAGGGTCAAAAGCGACCCTGGTCTCGATGACGGCGAGGGCCGGCTCCAGGAGTGACTGCCCGGGGGCCTGGGCCATGAAGGGCAGAGGTCCGTGCAATATCTCCTCCATCAGAGTGAACCGCAGAGGCCCACCGACCGGTTGTTCCTCCAGGGCCTTTCCCTTTGGAGGAGGCTGGCCGATCTCGACAACAGTTTTCGCTTGAGATCGGAATATTCCCCTCTCGTACGATTCATTGACCATCCTCGCCTGACCCCACGAGGAACTCTCCTCAATCATGGAGCGGTACCGACTCTCAGTTTGCATTCCAAACCAGTATGAGGATGCCGTCCATGCAGCCCCGATGAGCAGACCCACAACCAAGGCACCGATGACAACGCGCTTCATTCACATCTCCTTTCACGACTCTAAACCGCCAGGACACTCAACGGACATTCCACCGAGGCATTCATGGATGCATTCCCAAGCATTCAATTTAGCAGTGAGCGACTCGAAATACCAAGAGATTATCGCATCTTGCACTGGATGAATTCTAGGCCGGGGCTTCACCGGGAAACCCGGTAGTCCCCTGAGGCTCCTGAGATACTGTTTTTCTGGAGTCTGTCAATTTCATTCCGGGGGACAGTTCTCGAGTGATTTGAGCAAACTGGTTTCTTGCGAAAGAGGAAGAGGGGAGGGATGGCCCACGAAGCACAAAGAAGCAAAAAAAACCGGCAGGGGATTGCCCTGCCGGCTTCGTTGCACAAGAAAGGTCGCGCCGCCTCTATTTGATCAGGGGAACGATCAGAAGCGCCACGATGTTGACCACCTTGATCATGGGATTGATGGCGGGACCGGCGGTGTCCTTGTACGGGTCGCCTACGGTGTCGCCCGTGACGGCCGCTTTGTGGGCTTCGGAACCCTTGCCGCCGTACATGCCGTCCTCAATGAACTTCTTGGCATTGTCCCATGCACCGCCGCCGCTGGTCATGGCGATGGCCTGGAAGAGACCGGTGATGATGGCGCCGATGAGCACGCCGCCCAGGGCCTCCTTACCAAGCAGAAAACCAACCACGACGGGGGTGGCAACGGGAATGAGCGCAGGAAGCATCATCTCCTTGATGGCGCTCTTGGTCACGATGTCCACGCACTTCCCGTATTCGGGCTTGGCGGTGCCCTCCATGATCCCCGGAATCTCGCGGAACTGACGGCGAACTTCCTCGACCACGCCGCCTGCAGCCTTGCCAACCGCTTCCATCAGGAGGGAGCCGAAGAAATAAGGCAGCAGCCCGCCGATGAAAAGGCCGATGAGGACCTTGGGATTGGAAAGGTCGAAAGCAAGGGCCTCGCCGAAGGACCTGGAATACTCGGCGAAGAGCACCAGAGCGGCCAAGGCCGCGGAACCAATGGCATAACCCTTCGTGACCGCCTTGGTGGTGTTTCCAACGGCATCCAGAGGATCAGTGATGGCGCGAACGCTGTCGGGAAGCTCCGCCATCTCTGCGATACCGCCGGCGTTGTCCGTGATGGGGCCGTAGGAGTCAATGGCCACGACGATTCCCGTCATGGAGAGCATGGCCACGGCGGAAAGAGCGATGGCGAAAAGACCGCCGCCCGGGTTCCCGGAGAAGCCGCCACCCAACTGATAGGCCCAGGCGATGGCGCCGCAGATGACCAGTGCGGGCGCGCCCGTCGACTTCATGCTCACCGCGAGGCCCGCGATGACGTTAGTGCCGTGACCGGTCTGGCTGGCAAATGCGATGTGCTTGACCGGATTGAAGCTCTTGGACGTGAAGTATTCCGTGATCATCACGATGAGACCGGTCAGGATGAGCCCGATGACAGCGGTGGTGAACACACCGATGGGCGTGAAAGCCTGCTGGACGCCCGGAAGCTTCAGGAACCAGTCGGAAACAAGATAGAAGGCACCGGCTGCCAGGATACCCGAGACAGCCAAGCCCTTGTAGAGGGCACCCATGATGTATTCGTTCTTTCCAAGGCGGACAAAGTAGGTGCCAATGATGGAAGCAACAATGGAGATGCCGCCGATGAGGAGGGGAAATTCCACCCACATGCTGTCCGCTCCGTAGACGGTCTTGGCCAGGAGCATGGCAGCCACGAGGGTAACCGTGTAGGTTTCGTAGAGGTCGGCAGCCATACCCGCGCAGTCGCCCACGTTGTCGCCCACGTTGTCAGCGATGACCGCTGCATTTCTGGGATCGTCCTCGGGAATCCCCGCTTCCACTTTACCCACGAGGTCGGCGCCCACGTCGGCAGCCTTGGTGTAGATGCCGCCGGCGATACGAGCGAACACGCTCATGAGGGAGCAGCCGAAGCCCAGGCCAATCAGGGCATGGAACGCGTCATCGACCGGAGCCATGTTCTTGACGACCAGATAGTATCCTGCGATGCCCAGCAGCCCAAGGCCAACCACCATGATACCCGTCACCGAACCGCCCTTGAAGGCAACGTTCAATGCAGGCTGGAGACCGCGCTTGGCGGCTTCCGTGGTCCTCACGTTGGCCTTCACGGACACCATCATGCCGATATAACCGGCGAGGGCGGAGCCAGCGGTACCGATAACGAATCCAATGGCTGTCCATTTACCGAGATAGGTGAGGAGCGCGGCGAGGACGACCATCACGATGGCGACGGTCCTGTACTCGCGATTCAAGAAGGCCATTGCACCTTCCTTGATGGCATCCGAAATCTCCTGCATTTTTTCGGATCCGGCGGGCTGCTTGGAAACCCATGCGGCAGTGATTAAGGCATAAAGAACCCCGAGCCCACCACATCCCAGGGCAAACATGATGATGATGCTTGCTTTCATTTACTCCTCCTTCCAAAGATCCTGAAAATACCTGACCAAACCATCCCATTTGTTGAAAGTCCCTCTCCCGACTTTCACAGGAAATCTCCTACCTCCGTTGCTTCTCACCTCCTCCAGTCAAGTGATCAAATCAGCTGGCGTGGATTCACTCAAAACAAAAAAAGCCTAGCTCGCCTCTTCTCTGCAGGCGGGCCAGCACTTTGCACACGCTTGGAGAAACGGTTCTCATGAATTCTGCGGGCGCGGCTGAGGGCAACAAGATGGAAAACACTTCATCAGATGTGGCATTGTGAAAAAAAGACCCTTGCACCAGAGCGCGAGTCCAAACCGGAGCCGTCCTCGCCCATGAAGGACATGGCCTGATCAAAAGAAAAAACACCCCTCCATGCTCTTTTCACATGCGGCGCCAAGCTACTTGACAGGACCCACTTTGTCAAGCAGAAAAGCACCCCGCGAACTACCCGGCCGGGGCCGATGCGGGTAGTGTCGGAGCCGTGAAGAGCCGCGGCGGGCCGACGGATTTCGGCAAGGGAAGGATTGGTGGATGGACGCCGCCATGGGGACCGGCGACTGCCGCGATCCCGGGCACCTCACAGGGCCTTGGCGCACTGCTCGATGTCCAGAAGCTCCCTCCTCAGCTGATCAATGGTGGAGGATTCATCGAGGAGGACCTGCTGCCTCTCCCGGGAGCTCTCTTCACCCATGGACTTCTGCCGCATGCCCTTGTCGATGGCTGCGGCGATGCCATTGGCGGTGGAATCGATCTTCTGGAGCATCTCCTTTCGAAAGGCCGTCGTGCTGGCGTTGAGCCTCTCCACGAGATCCGAACGGATGCGGCCCGCCTGCATTTCGATGACCTGGTACAGATGCTCCTTGCGCCTCTTCACGATTCTTCGGTTGGCAACCCTGAAAAAGAAGTCTTTGATCTTCTTGAACCGACTGCTGATATACCCAGGAAAGACCTCGGTCAGGGAGGATTCCAGCATGCTCAGCCCCACTGCCTCCTCCTCGAACTTGAAGTAGAACCGGGATTCCATCTTCCACTGGGCCTGGGAGCTGATGTGTTCGAATGGAACGGAAAACAGCCGGGAGGAGAATTGCAGGAGGGCGTCGAGGATCCCGTTGATCTTGGTCAGGAACCGATCACAAAGGGCCTGGAAGGCCCGTTCGATCTTTTCCTCTTCAAGGGGACGCCAGGCGGAGATCTCCCGCTCCACTCCCTCGTTCACATGGTTCCGGAGGGCCTCGTTCAACTCCCTCAGGGAAAGGTCCCTGTTCGCTTCACGGCATGCCTCGAAACCTTCCTCCATTTTGGCGATGAGCCCTCTCTTGAAACCGGACAGGTCCTCGTCGAGCACCTCTTTGATGATCCTTTTCGTCTCGCCTTCCACCAGGATCAGAAAGGCGTCCTTTTCGGCCAGGACTTCCCTGCGCTTGTTTTCGAAAATGGAGATTTTTTCCTGGAGTTCTTCCAGGGGCGTCATGAGCGCCTTCAGCTCCAGCTCGCGTTCGAGCTTCCCCTGCCGCAGTGTTCGCTGCAGGGCTCCGCCGGCCGAGAGCAGAAGGACCTTGCCCTTCTCTTCCATGAGGAACTGGTTCAAGATCGCAGAGAACGCCGGCAACCTGCTTTTCCGAAGCGTTTCCTCGGAGCCCTCCGCCGTTCCTTTCAGGGCAAGCTTGGCTGAGACGGGAAACATCTTCACCTGGGGGCCCATGGCCTCTTCCAGGGCGCTCCTGGAGAACGCCATGGATTCCTCGACTTCCGGATCCGAAAGGATGTCGATCTTGTTCAAAAGGAAGAAGATCCTGTTGGAATACACCTGGACATCCCTCAGAAAATCGAGCTCCGCCCTGCCGACGGGTTGCTCGACCGAGAGCAGGAACAGCGCTGCGTCGCAGTGAGGCAGATAGCGGTAGGCCACATCCGTGTTGTGCAAGTAGACCGAGCCCACACCGGGGGTGTCGATGAGGCGCACCCCGTCCTTGAGATAGGCCGAGGGGAACTCGATTTGCACCTCACGCACACCCTTTTCATTCCTGGGATTGCCCACTTCGGTGACATAGGCCGCAACTTCCCCGGGGGGAATTTCGGCGGCCTCTCCATCGTTGCGAAGGACCGTGGCCTTCAGCCGTTCCCCGTACGAGAGGACCGTGACGATGGAAGTGAGGGGCACCACCGCCACCGGCAGGAGGTCGGTTCCCATGAGGGCGTTGATGAGGCACGTCTTGCCTCTCTTGAACTGCCCCACCACCACAAGGTTGAACCTGTCCTTTTCGAGTCTTTCCCTCAGGTCCATGAGGAATGCGTGAGGAAATCCGTTCAGCACGTGCATGCGGCCGATGCACTCGAGCATCCTCCGTTTGAGAGGCCCGTAGGCTTCGATTCCACAAGACCACGTCGTTTCCAGATTCTCCGGGAATTCCCTGTTGCTCATCTTGACCTCACACATCGGCCTGTTCGCCGGAAAGCACCTCTACACGGGACGACAACAACTTCACCAAGCCATGGCACAATGGATTTCCTTCCAAGGTAACGCTCCAACCACGGGATTTCGAGGTCAGCCCATGGCCGGCAGGGAATCTCCTTCAGGCTTTCGCTCCATCGCATTCTTTCGTGACCCCATCGGGATGCCCGACTGTTGCTCCCCGACAAGGGTTTACGTATAATGAAACGGGCTTGGAATCGCAAAGGAAAACCTTCAGTACACATGGGTTCGCTGAAACGGAAAGGAAAGGAAGAGCATTGAGAGAAAACATGACGGGTGGAAGACGCACTCGCCGCGGCACCGAATCACTGGCGCGGCTTCTTTTATTCTGGCTTGCACTGGGGTTCTTGGCCGTGCCAACGGTCCGGGCGGAGGACACCTTTGCACCCCTGAAAAAGCGGCTGATCGACGATGGCCTTTCTCAACAGCAGGTGATGATGGCTTTTCAAACAGCGCCCGCTCCCATGTTCACGACCATTTCCAAAACGCTGCGCATGCGGGAAAGTCAGCTCAATTACAACCAGTTCTTGAGTGCTTCCAACCTGCGCAAAGCCCAGGGATTCGCCATGTCCCACGGCGGCACCCTGCGGCGGGCGGAAGCTCAATACGGAGTGGACCGGAACGTCATCGTGGCCATTCTTCTCGTAGAGACCCAACTGGGGAGCTACACGGGGGAGATTCCCACCCTGGCGGTGCTCGCCACCTTTGCCCTCATGGACAGCAAGGGTTCTCGAGACAGGGTGTGGGCACTGCTGTCCTCAAGTGACCGAAAGCGGTGGGATCGGGATGCTTTCGACCAGAAGTTGTTGAAGAGAGCAGATTGGGCTTACGGTGAAGTGAGGGCGCTGCTCGAAGTCTCCCAAACCCAGGGCAGAAGACCCGATCTCTACAGGGGGTCGGTCATGGGAGCCATCGGGTGGCCCCAGTTCCTCCCGTCGAGCCTCCTCAAGTTCGGGGTGGACGCTGATCGCGACGGTCGCATCGACCTATACCAGCCGGAAGACGCCATCTCGAGCGTTGCCAACTACCTGCGGGGGTACGGATGGTCCGAAAGCCTCAGCCGGCCGGAGAAAGAAGAAGTCATCCACCATTACAACAAAAGCCGCCCTTACGTGGCGACCATCCTGGAAATCGCTTCCCGGCTGGGCGCGTCTTCTTAGCCGACGGCGGCAAGGAAATCCCCACCACCACTGAAAGGAGCACGACGGAGATGTGCGAAGCAAATGCATACCTGATGAAAGAGGATAGGGAGGAGCTCATCATGGAAAGCGTGGATATCGTCAGACCTGAGGGAGAAAGCATCTATATCCGGGACATCTACGGGGACCAGCGATGGATCAAGGGGCGCATCAAGGAGATGAACCTGGTTCAACATCGGATCGTATTGATCGAAGACTAAAACTCGAAGACCGCCATCAACGCTGTCGGCACCCAGAAACGGTCCACGAGAACGAGGCCAATCCCCGCACTGAGCCAGAAAAGCCCCTTCCACCAATCTCCTTTCATGGCCCGGAACTCATGAGTGACAGACAACTGCCCCGTGTATCCCCGGGCGATCATCGCTTCGTAAACTCGCTGGGTCCTCTCGAAGCTTCGCACGAGTAACATTCCCAGGAAATTTCCAATGTTGTGCAGAGTTTCCATGTCGGTCCGCCTCCTAAAGCCTCTCATTTGCATTCCCTTGTTCATGCGGCTGGTTTCGTGCTGGAAGACAAAGATGTACCGGTGGGCGAGGAGGATCATCTGGCAGACCATCTGGGGAACCCTCAAGCGGGCAAGTGCCTGAATGGTCACAGGAAAGGGAGAGGTGGAAAGAAGGGGCTCAACCAGTAAGGCGATGGCCGAGGCTTTCAGACAGATGAGCAGAGCGAGCATGAACCCCCTTCCATTGAAGGAGAGGAAGGAGACATGCTCGAAGCGCACCAGCAAGTCCCCACTCCTGGCATTCACGGTCAGAGGCATCACCACCAGAAACATCCCGAGGAAGGCCCCCATGGCCGCAAGCCGCCTCAGTGGGTAACGAAGAGGAATCCGTGCCACAAGAATGGATAAGATTGCGGCGAAAAGCGCAAAGCAGGCCCAAAAGAGATGACTCAAGGCGGCCGTGCAGAAGATGAAGAACAGGAGGGAGACGATCTTGATTCGGGGGTCCCAGCTGTGGAATGGAGAATGGAGGTGGGCCTGAGCATCGATGCTTGGGATGCCCCAGTTCCTTTCCTCATCAGACTTTTCGGAGCTTTGGCGGAAGCGAACAACCCGCCTCAAAAGGAAGGGGAGGAGGATCAACAGAATAACTCCCCCCAAAGTGTACCCGAACACTCTGAGAGGAACCACCACGACGTGAACGGAAGAGTCCATGGCCTGCTAGCAAAAAGGGCTGACTGAAGCGGTTTCCCGCCCCAGCATGTCCGGCTTCACTTTGAAAAGGAACGAAACCACGAAAGCGGAGACGGCACTTTCAATGATGAAGACAGGCAGATGAGCGTAGATGGCGATTTTGGCCACTCCGAAAAAATCCTCCCCGCCACTCAACAGGAAAAGCGCCAGAATCAAAGTTGCCATAAAAACCCCCAGGCCACCTGCCAAGGCGCCGGCCAGGACATGGCGCGTCAATGACTTCCCTTTCATGGCGCGAAAGAGCCACCCCGACACGAGGGCCGGAACCCCCATCATGCACGCGTTGGCTCCTATGGCAGTGATGCCGCCGAACTGGAAAAGCAGGCTTTGGAGTATAATTCCAAGTCCAATGGAGATGAACGCGCCACTGCCAAGAAGAATGCCCACCAGGCCTGGAATGAGCAGATGCACGCTGGTGGGGCCGATAGGGACGTGAATGAGGGACGCCACAAAAAAGGCGGAAGTCACCACCGCGATCTTGGGAAGATCTTCCGGGTCGACTTTGCGGGCGGTCCAGGCGACAATCGCAAGGCTCACCGCAAATCCGACGACTGCAACCGTGGTGGGGAGAACGCCGTCAGAGATATGCATGGATGATTTCTTTCTTTTTCCCAATGGAAAAAGGGACAGGGATCAACCCTCCCGTGAACCGGCTCCTGGCTCCAGGATCTTATTCCTGCGACAGTGAGCATAGAGGCCAACGCCGGCCAAGCCCAAAATATAGCCAATCCCGGCAAAGATCTCCTTCAACCCCGGCTTGGAGAGGTCATCCCGCAAGGCAGCGATTTCCCGCTTGATCTGTCCCATTTCCCTGGAAACCGCAGTTCTCTCCTGCTGGATAAGTCCTGCCAGCTCCCCGCAATCGACCGGTTTGCTTGTGGCTGCTCTTTGGGATGCCCCCTCCGGGGAGGCAATCTCGCCGGGAGTGGCTTGCGCCCAAGCCACCCCGCTCTGGAAACCGATGACCGAGATTGCCATCAACGCAAGCAGTAAGAGCAGGCAATGAATGCCTGGCCTGAGTCGCTGCAACATGACCTATTCTCCCAGTTCACTCTTTTTCAGAAGAAAGGTGTTCTTGTGGCCCATGGACGCGTTGATGACGATGGTGAGGTCGTCCTTCTTGGGAATGGGCAACGAGAACTTGCCCTCCTTGTCGGTCTTCCCCTCTGCGACCTTCTGGCTCTGGCTGTCCAAAACCTCGATCACTCCGTCTTCGACAGGCTTCCCATCGGGAAAATAGCTTTCCGTGAAGATCTTGCCGTTTTCCGCATAGGCAAAGATGTTGACCTTGTGTCCGTGCGCAGGAGCTTGGAACAGGGCAAAGGTCACCAGGACAGCGAGAATACCAACTTGCAGAAGTCGACAGCCCATGGTTTTCTCCTCACGCTGGAATGCATCAGTTGTTGCGACAGGAGCGAATCCAGTTCACCCCTGTCAATGACCTCTAGAAAACAAAACATGTTCCCGGTGAAATCGGGCCACATCCACCTCGGCTTTCCTATTTCATGTCTACGGTGTGGACCCAGTACAAGGCCCCAATTTCCACGTCTTTGGGCTTGCCGTCTTTTTTGAGTTTCCACGGGGCGTCGCTCAGGGCGGCGAACCCCCACCAGCCGGCCCTGGGCATCGCATAGGTGAAGACGCCGTTGCCGTCGGCCTTGACCACCTGGGTGACGAAGGGATCGGCCGGCGCCTTGACCACGCTCTTGTTTTCCGGGGCTTCGTTGAGGTACTCGATTTCGACCTCGGCATTAGGAACAGGCTTTCCCTTGAGGAGGACTTTTCCGGTGAACACATTCCCCGTCCACAAACCGTAGGGACGCGTCAAGGGGATAATCTCCGTCTCGAACCCGACGGGCTTGTCCCAGCCTTCCTCGAGACCGAGGGCGTTCACGCAGACCTTGGTGTAATGGACGATGAACTTGCCCTCGGCGGGCTCCCAGTAAGGGGTGGGTTCCAGGAAAAAAGTGTAGTCGCCGGGCTTCTTGATGGGATAGGTGGATTTCCAGAAGGTGAACTGGCGATCCTGGTCCGGGGCTTTTCCCTGGGTGCTTTGCAACGTGTTGAGAAGATCTTCCTTCTGGCCCTTATGGAGCACTCCAAAGCGCTTGGGTTTCTCCATCTCCATGTAATGCATCTCCATGGGATGGATGAATTTCACTTCCAGAGTGATCGTCTTGGGATCCTCCTGGGTGACTATGTCGTCGGACGGGGTGATGCCGCCAAAATGCGCCATGGCGACAGGAACCAGTGCAAAGAGAGCGACAGCACAAGCAACGCACAGAAAGCGCAATCGAAGCATCCTAATCCTCCTTTTTTTGGAATTGGGTTTCCCCCCAAACCTCGAAAACAGCCCATCCCAGCCAACCGAATGAACAAAAAAGCCGGCATCGATGCCGGCCTTCGTGACCAGAATGGTTGATTCCGTGGAGCCGTTGAGCGAAGGCGTTTGTCGCCGCACCTTCAGGTGCACCCGAAAAAGAGGGCAGGAAGCTTCAACTTCCCAATTGCTGCCATCATAAGAACAAGTGCTTCAGCATGTCAATTCGAAAAGGCTTCCACCCTCAGGTGCCCATGGAATGGCAATGAATTCGGCTTGACAGGCTGGAAGAATCGTGTTTACCTGCAGCACGCTTAGGGAGTGCGACGGATGGGGGCTCGCTGTCAAGCCCGGGGTGACGTTTCCGTCCGGGGATGAGGACAAGGGACTGGGTTCTGGGAGGGTGTCCCCGCAGTTCTACTTCATTGCCTCCAAGGAGCTTGAGCGCTTTGCCTTTCATTTCAATGCAGGCTATCTGCGCAATGAGAACGACATCGACGAACGAAACAACCTGTGGAATGTCTCGCTGGCGTCCACGGTGAAGGTGTGCAACTGGTTGACCGCAGTGGCCAACATTGGAGCCGAGAGAAACTCGGACAAACTGTCCGATACCCCCGCTGCGTTTATACTCGGCGGTCTTGTCTTCGCCGTTACGGACAACCTGACTTTCGATCTGGGTGTGAAGGGAGGAATCACGGAAACCGAAGATGACATCACCTGGCTTGCCGGAGTGACCCTCAATTTTTAGTGCATCTTGGAAGAAGGACACTCCTCCTCCCTGGTAGTCCTACCGCGAAACCCGCCTCTTTATGCGAGGTTGAAATTCGGCGTTCAGACTGGTTAAATGAACACGTGTGTCGACAGGGGATTCTGTTGTGAAGCAGCCGCCTGGAATGGAGTGAGGCCTTGAGCAAGGGAGCCGACACGGTCGGACGCGACGATGAGAGAGCATTTGGCGCCTTCAGGGAGAAGTCTGAACTTCTGTTCGGCATCCGATCCCTGGTCTTTCACTACGCTGATGGCCGGCGGGCCCTGGATGGCATCGATCTCGAAATCCACACCGGAGACAAAATCGCCCTCGTCGGCCAGAACGGGGCGGGGAAAACCACTCTTGCAAAGCATCTGAACGGTTTGTACCGACCGCGCGGCGGCAAGATTCTCTACAAAGGGGAGCCTTTGGAAGGCGCAAACCTTGCCGCTGCAAGGCTGAGAATCGGGATGCTCTTTCAGGACCCTGATGACCAGCTTTTTTGCAACACACTCGATGAAGACATCGCCTTCGGACCCCTGAATCAGGGATTGGACAGGTTGGAGATTGAAAGCCGGGTCTCGGTGGCTCTCCAAAAGGTTGGTCTCGAAGGCCTCCGATACAAGGCCCCCCATCACTTGAGCTATGGACAGAAAAAGCGGGCGGCCTTTGCGACGACCCTCGCCATGAATCCCGAAGTCCTCATTCTCGATGAACCAACCGCTTATCTCGACCCAAAGCAGGAGAAGTTCTTCCTCGAGATGCTTCGGGAATTCCCTGGAACACTCATTTGCATCAGTCACGATCTCTTCTTCCTCTATGACCTCTGCACCAGGGCGGTTGTCCTGGAGAAAGGGAAAATCCATCACGATTTCTCCATGAAGGACCTCGTCTCTCAAAAGGCGTACCTGCGCGAACATGGTCTCGACTTCACATTCCGATTGAGCTGCTGCCAAGTGGACGCTGACGATGCGGCAGGGCATCCTCATCATCACCACATCTCCGCCTTATCTGATGCAGTTCAAAGGCACCATCCAGGAACGAACAAGGAACTGCCGACAGATGCGCTGATAAGGCTGCAGGACTTCTCGTTTCGGTATCCCGACGGGACATGGGGTATCCGTGAGATTCAGCCTGGCCATTCAAATGGGCGAATCGTTGGCCATCACAGGGGAGAACGGGGCGGGTAAATCAACCCTCGTGTCCTGCCTTTGCGGCCTGCTCAAGGGGGAAGGAGAATATCTCATTCGACGGCATGGCTGTTTTCGGGAAAGTCAGAAAAGAGCTCTGGAGACATTGTGGGCTGGTTTTCCAGGACCCGGCCGACCAGCTTTTCTGCCCTTCCTGCAGGGAAGAGGTGGCCTTCGGCCCCAGGCAGCTGGGCCTTCCCGCCGACGAGGTCGATGCCCGGGTTCAGGAAGCCCTGAAAATGGTTCGCATGGAGGGTTTCGACGAGAGAATCCCTCATCATCTCAGCGCCGGTGAACGCAAACGGCTCGCCCTGGCATCCATCCTGAGCATGAGGCCCCGAGTTCTTATCCTCGATGAGCCCACGGCGAACCTGGACCCCCAAAGCGAGGAGATCCTGTGTGAGATCCTCAAGCAGCTCGATGTCACCAGGATCGTCATCAGCCACGACATGGACATCATCGCCATGACCTGTGCGCGAACACTGGTGATGCACCGTGGCAGACTCATTCGGGACTACCCGACTCAGGCCTTCACGAGCGATGAGAACCTGATTTCAATCAATGGGTTGGATTACACGTTCAAGAATCAGTGCTGCCAGGAGATCATGCAACTGCAGAAGACCACTTCTCCGCCTGTTCTTCTCCCAGGCGAGCAAGACCGTCTGCCGTCATGAGTTTCTTGAAGCCCATCGTGGCCCCCTTGGCTCTTCATCCCATTGTCCTCCGTTCAAGAAGCGTCCGTCTTGAAGCCCAAAGCTCGTTTTTCTGAGCATTCTCCGTATTGGCCATCCGATTCTTCGGTGAGTTCGTGTTAAGCCGGAGATCCCATCCTTTGCGCTCATCCGCAAAGGCTTACAGGAACTCCCCTGGAGAGCTTTGAATCCAGGGCGGGATCGTAAGCCACTGTCATGAACAGGACCTGATGGACCCCTCTGGCGACCAGATGCCACCATGCAGATGCCACGTCTTCCTGGGTGGTCACCACGCAAACGGCGGCAACCCCCAGAGACCTTGAGATCTCAACGAGTTCCGCCGCATCCTTTCAGGGGAACTTCCTGTTTCCCATGGGTCACATAAAGGATCATGCCTCTCTTCATCCAACACCTCCGTTGAGTGCCCAGGGTTGTGGCATGACACACCCCCTCCGGGCAGCGGAAAGGTTCCTGGAAATATTGAGCGGTTTCCAAGTACCGCTCAACAGGGAATTGGGACAAAAAAAAACCTCAGAGCTTTTGGCTCTGAGGATTGCACCCTGGTTCACTTGATCCTTCACCCGGGCATCGCGCATCTCCACGTGCCGATTGCCCATTGACCCCCAGGCAGGTCTTCTGACTCACGGATCAATCTACTCTCCGAACCTTCCCGTTTCGCTCCCGCAAAACAGTGGCTGCTCCGGATTTCGTCCCCGTTTACAGCGGCGGGACCATTCCCGATTCACACGGGATTCCCTTTTAAACCTTGCGGTACCTGGTGCCCAACCAATTCTTTTTTGACCCGATATTTCAGTACTCCACGCCCATTCCCTTGTCAAGACAACAATGGTGAGTGTTTCACCAACCGCGGGAATAGCTTTTCGCGCAGGGCATGCAGGCGATTTCTCCATCCCGGATTCGAGCGCGGGGTTCCATCACCTTTTCTCCGCAGTAGTGGCAGACGACCGACTTGAAAATCCTGGCTTTCTCGGGAATCTCGACCACCACTTCATCTATCCGAAAAAGGGTGTCTTCATCCATGTGGAGAAGCTCCCATATCCGTTCCTGCTGGAAGGCGTCGTAAGCGCGCTGTTCCTCTTCGGTGGCCCCCCCGCTTCGAACCCTCTGCAATAGAGCCTCCTGCTCTGGATTCTGCTGGAGGGCATCACCCCTCATGGAAACGCGGACAGCCTTGCCCTTCTCCCTGGACACCACCGTGAAAACGTGCTTTCCCAAGTCCCGATAGATGAGGTTGCCTTTACCCAGAGTGCACCCTAGCTCAACCTGGATCGCATCCACACTGCATGCATCGGTTTCCACAATGGCGACCAACTCCTCGTCTTGCGAGCGTTCCGCCCCCAAGTACGATCGTGCCGCCAGGGCCGCCCGGTAACCTATTGCGAGTCCCGGGCAGACATGCCCGTGGAAACGAATCACCTTTGAGAAATCCTGAGGGTTTTCCCTCTCCATGCATCTTTCCTTCACCTTGAGTCCCCATGACTCCTTCGCCATTGAGGAGATTTGCCCCCACTCGGCACCGATCCGACAAAGCAAATACACCTGACTTGCAGAAGCAGGAGTGCAGGGTTTCCGGAAAGGCTCATACGAACGCTTCAACCTGCAGGTCAATGCCCTATCGCGACACCTCGCCTCTTTCCCGAAGCCTTTCGATGAGCTTCTTCTCCGTGAGGGGCGGCACAAGCCCGTTGACACACCCCCCGGACATGGCCACTTCCTTTATGATGCTGGAGCTGATGTAAATCCACTCCATTCCGGTCATCAGAAAGAGGGTCTCGATTTCGCTGGAGAGCTTCCGGTTCATGAGGGCCATCTGGAATTCGTACTCGAAATCGCTGACAGCCCTCAGGCCTCTCAGTATGGCGTTGGCCCCGATGAGCCTCACGTAGTCCACCAGCAATCCCCGGAAGGAGTCCACCTTCACCCGCGCCGCATGGGGATGTCCTTCCAGGGCTGCCGTGATGAGCTCGGCACGTTCCTCGACGGAGAAGAGCTGCTTCTTTCCCGGGTTCGCCGCGATGGCGATGACAACGCGGTCGAAGATCTTGAGGCCTCGATCGAGCAGGTCCAGATGACCGTAGGTGATGGGGTCGAAAGAACCGGGATAAACCGCCAATTTCTCCATGTTGTCTCCTCTCATCGCTTTTCGTCGAAACCATCATGAAATTGGAGAATCAGGACTGCGCATATAGAACGAAATTGCAGTGTCGCCGTATAACCGTTCTTGGGTTCTCACCCATTTTCCACAGGTAGATGGAAGGATGTCTTTCGCGTGGTGTTCCGCCACCACCATGGTGGATGCGTCGGCAATCCGGTGAAGGTCCGGAAGGATGGAGTCGACATGGCCCCTGCCGTATGGCGGATCCAGGAATACGAGGGAAAACGCCAGTGCCTCGCCAGCCAGTTGTCGAACGGCCCTTTGGACGGACGCCTGGATGATGCGCGATCTCCCTTCGGCACCGCAGAGCTGGATGTTGGAACGGATCAGCCGGATTGCCGCCGGATTCTGATCCACAAACACCGCGCTTGCGGCCCCGCGGCTGATGGCTTCGAGGCCCAGGGCCCCGGTTCCTGCATACAAGTCCAGCACCATGGCGTCGGGCAGCCGCGACCCAATGATACTGAACATGGCCTCGCGAACCCGATCGGCTGTCGGTCGGATTCCCTCTCCCTTGGGGGTGTGGAGTCGTCTGCCTCGGAACTCACCAGCCACGATGCGCATTGCGCTCAGGAGGCCCTCAAACGAGACCCCGCTCCAGGAGCAGTTCAGCTATCTGGACCGCGTTGGTGGCGGCCCCTTTGCGGATATTGTCCGCCACGACCCACATGGCCAGACCGTTCTCCACGGAAGGATCCCGGCGGATGCGACCCACATGGGTCTCGTCGGTGCCGGCCGCCTCGATGGGCACCGGGTACCGGGCAGCGGCGGGATCGTCGATGAGCCGCACTCCCGGGGCAGCGGCGAGGAGCTTGCGCACGGCTTCAACGGTGACGGGTTTCCTGGTTTCGATGTTCACCGACTCCGAGTGTCCGAAGTACACGGGCACCCGGACAGTGGTGGCACAGACGGCAATGTCCGGGTCGCCGAAGATCTTGCGGGTCTCGTTGTCCATCTTCATTTCCTCTTCGGTGAACCCGTTTTCCAGGAAGGCTCCGATGTGAGGAAAACAGTTGAACGCAATCTGGTATGGATAGATCTCTCTCTTGATCTCAGTCGCATTGATCACGCTCTGGACCTGGTGGCGCAGTTCCTCGATGGCCCGTTTGCCCGTCCCCGAGACCGCCTGGAAAGTGGTCACCACGATGCGCCGGATTCCAGCGGCATCATAAATGGGCTTCAGGGCCACCACCATCTGGATGGTCGAACAGTTGGGGTTGGCGATGATGCCCGATTCGACGCTAACGGCACCCGGGTTGACCTCCGGAACGATCAGAGGGACTTTGGGGTCCATCCTGAAGGCGCTGGAATTGTCGATGACGATGCAGCCCTTGGCGGCCGCGATGGGTGCGAATATGCGGCTGACCGAACCTCCCGCTGAGAAGAGGGCCAACTGGACACCGTCGAAAGAGTCTTCCTTCAGTTCCTGCACGGGGATGGATTCTCCCCTGAAAGCGAGGGATTTGCCCACGGACCGCGCCGAGGCGAGGAGCTTGATCTCCCCCACGGGAAACGCCCTCTCCTCAAGGACCTGGATCATCAGATTGCCGACTGCCCCGGTTGCCCCAACCACAGCCACCCGATAGGCTTTTTTTCCCATTGTGTTACCCCTTTCCCGGTGGGGTTCAATCTGTGCTGATGTACCTGGCGACGAGGTCTCCCACTTCGCTGGTCGTATACCCCATCTGCCCGGCGGACAGGTTCTTGACATCCTTCGAAACCACCTTGCGAATGGCGTTTTCGATTCGCCGCCCGGCAGACTCCTCGCCCAGATGGTCCAGCATCATCTGGGCCGCGGCAATGGCCGCCAGGGGGTTGATGACGTTTTTCCCCGTGTACTTTGGAGCAGAACCGCCGATGGGCTCGAACATGGAGACACCCTGCGGGTTGATGTTCCCTCCCGCGGCAATCCCCATGCCTCCCTGGATCATGGCCCCAAGGTCCGTGATGATGTCGCCGAACATGTTGTCCGTGACGATGACGTCGAACCACTCAGGGTTCTTCACCATCCACATGCACGTGGCGTCCACATGGGCGTAATCCGTTTGGATGTCGGGATACTCTTTTCCCACTTCGTTGAAAACCCTCTCCCAGAGATCGAACGCGAACGTGAGGACATTCGTCTTTCCGCAAAGGGTGAGTTTCTTTTCCCGGTTCCGGCGCCGGCAGTAGTCGAAGGCGTAACGGATGCAGCGTTCGACGCCCATCCGCGTGTTCACCGATTCCTGGACGGCCACTTCATGAGGCGTGCCCTTCCTCAGGAATCCGCCCGACCCCGCATAGAGTCCCTCGGTGTTCTCCCGCACCACCACGAAGTCGATGTCTTGGGGCCCCTTGTCCTTCAAGGGAGTCTCCACGCCGTCGTAGAGGATCACCGGGCGAAGATTGATGTACTGGTCCAGCTGAAAACGCAATTCCAGGAGAAGCCCCTTCTCCAGGATGCCCGGCTTCACGTCCGGATGGCCTATGGCGCCAAGGAGAACGGCATCGAAGCCCTTGAGGTCATCCAGGGCCCCCGAGGGGAGCACCTCTCCCGTTCGCAGATAACGGTCTCCCCCAAGATCAAAGTGGGTCTCCTCGATGGCGAACCCTTCCCGGTGAGACACGGCTTCCAGGGCTTTCAAAGCCTCGCGGACCACTTCCGGACCCGTTCCGTCTCCCGGCAGGAGTGCAATGCGGTAACTTTTCTTCTGTTCCATGGATTGCTGTCAGCACCTTTCTTTCGTCGTGGGTTTCCCGGTGTTCGTACCGGGTGGGATCACCGCGCCTTTCGCTTGGCTTCCTCCGCCATTTTCTTCGCCACGTACGGCATGAGGCCACCCATTTGCAGCAACTCCTGCATGAAGGGGGGGACGGGCTGAGCATGGTAGCTCCGCTGCCGAGACCGATTCACGATGAGTCCGCTGTCCAGGTCCACCTGATTTCGTCTCCCGTTTGGATGGCATCGGCGGCGTCGGGGCATTCCAGGATGGGGAGGCCCATGTTGAAGGCGTTGCGGTAGAAGATCCGGGCAAAGCTATGAGCGATCACGCACCCGATGCCGGCCCCCTTGATGGAAACAGGGGCATGTTCCCTGGAAGAACCGCACCCGAAATTCCTGCCTGCCACCATGATGTCCCCCGGCTGCACCTTGGCCGCAAACTGTGGATCCGCGTCCTCCATGCAATGGGAAGCCAGGACCTGGGGATCGGAAGTGTTCAGATAGCGGGCCGGGATGATGGCATCCGTGTCCACGTCATCGCCAAACTTCCACGCTCGACCTGTCATCTTCATTCTGCAACCTCGCTCTATGCATTTCCATCACCGCCAAAGGCTTCCGCTGGAGCCTTTGGGCGATGCACGGGTTCCATTGACGCCACTCGGTGATCAGACCGCTTCCGGGTGGGCGATATGCCCGGCAATGGCCGATGCTGCCGCGACGGCGGGACTGCTGAGGTACACCTCGCTCTCCGTGTGCCCCATGCGCCCCACGAAGTTCCGGTTGGTGGTGGCGACGGCCCGCTCTCCGGGAGCCAGGATCCCCATGTGGCCTCCCAGGCAGGGGCCGCAGGTGGGCGTGCTCACGGCCGCCTCCGCTGCAATGAATATCTCGAGGAGTCCCTCCTTGAGTGCCCGACGGTAGATCTCCTGCGTGGCGGGAATGACGATGCACCGCACGTTGGGAGACACTTTCCTTCCCTTGAGAATCCTCGCGGCAACCTGGAGATCCTCGAAGCGGCCGTTGGTGCAGGACCCGATGACGACCTGGTCGATGGAAATGTGGGAGAGCTCTGCAGCCGCGCGGATGTTGCTGGGGGAGTGGGGGACCGCAACCACCGGCTCCAGACTGGAAACATCCCATTCCTGGACCATCTCGTAAGCGGCGTCCGCATCACTGCGGTGGAATGTGTAGCCGCGCCGGGCCCGGGTTTTCACGTACTCCTCGGTGATGGCGTCGGGGGCGATGATCCCCACCTTGGCTCCCGCCTCGATGGCCATGTTGGACATGGTGAAGCGATCCGCCATGGGCAGGGCCTCGATGACCTCCCCCGTGAACTCCATGGCCCGATAACGGGCTCCATCCACCCCAATCTGACCAATGGTGTGGAGGATAAGGTCCTTGCCCCCCACCCAGGGGCGCAGGGTGCCCAGGTAGACGAACTTCATGGATGCGGGAACCTTGAACCAGATTTTTCCGGTCATCATGGCCGCGGCGAGGTCGGTGCTTCCCACCCCCGTTGCAAAGGCCCCGAGGGCCCCGTACGTGCAGGTGTGGCTGTCCGCTCCGATGACCACGTCACCGGGAAGAACCAGCCCCTGCTCCGGAAGCAGGGCGTGCTCAATGCCCATGCGCCCCACTTCGAAGTAGTTGACAATGCCGTGCTCCCTCGCAAAATCCCGCAGAAGCTTCACCTGCACGGCGGATGCGATGTCTTTGTTGGGAGTGAAGTGGTCAGGGACGAGGGCGATGCGCTCAGGGTCGAAAACCGACCTGGCTCCTGCCTTTCGAAAGGCCTCGATGGCGAGAGGGGCGGTGATGTCGTTTCCCAGGGCGAAGTCCACACGAACTTCGACCAGCTCCTCTGGGCTCACTTCAAGACGACCGGCGTGTTCCGCCAGAATCTTCTCACTGATGGTCATGGACATGGGGTTCAACCTTCCACAAAAACTGATTCACTTCTTATCGTCATCAACCACTTCGGCCAGGACCCCAGACCGACGCTCCTGCCCTCCGGCTCCATCCTCCAGCATCGCAGCCTCCGGGGGCGGGGACTGCCGGTCCGACCTGCCTTTCCGGTATAACCTCACCAGGTAAATGACGGGCCCCGAAAGCAGGTAAACGACAAGGAGAATGAAGAGGGTGAACTCCGGGCTCATGGCAATCACCGTCACCAGCACCAGGATCCCGAAGAACACGGGAAACGGTCTCGCCTTCAGCATCTCGAAATCCTTGAAGCTGTAATACGGGACCGTGCTCACCATGAGGAATCCCAGAATGTAGGTCAGCAGCAGAAGCGGCAACTTGGATCCCACAACCGTGAGGAGTCTCAGTTCGTGAAAAAAGAGGACCGTTGCGGCCACCATGCTCGCCGCCCCGGGAATGGGCAATCCGACGAAGTACTTCTTGCTCACCGTTTCCACCTGCACGTTGAAGCGGGCCAGACGCAGGGCACCGCAGGCAACGAACACGAAGCAGGCCAGCCAGCCGACCCTGCCGTAAGGCTTCAGCGCCCAGAGGTACATCAAAATGCCGGGGCTCACCCCAAAAGCCACCACATCCGCAAGGGAATCGTACTCAACGCCGAAGCGGCTCGTGGCCCGGGTCAACCGTGCGACCTGGCCGTCCAGGATGTCGAAGAGACAGGAGACGAAAATCGCCAGGGCCGCCAGGTCGAACCTGCCGTTGATGGCGCTGATCATGCCGAAAAAACCACTGAACAGGTTCGCCGTGGTGAAGAGATTGGGGACGATGTATGCCCCGATGCGGACCTCCCCTTCCTCAAACCGGCGCCACTTTTGCTGCCACTTGCGCCTCCTGGGACGCTTCTTCCTCACTTCAGCCGACATAGCGAAGTCTCACCCCCGCAAACATGATCGCCCACCGACACCAGGACCGTGGAAGTTTCGGGCACAACCACATCCATGCGGGATCCGAACCGGATCATCCCGAACCGCTCAGCCCTCGCAACGTGGTCCCCCATCGCGGGCCAGCAGACGATGCGGCGGGCAATGAGTCCCGCCACCTGGGTGATCACGATGTCCGTTCCCGAATCCGCCTGGATCCACATTCCGTTCTGTTCGTTCTCCCTCATGGCTTTCGGGAGGTTGGCCGAAAAAAAGCACCCCTTCCGGTAGCGAAGACCTCGAACTATACCAGAAAAAGGAATGCGGTTCACGTGCACATCGAAGACGGACATGAAAATGCTGATCCTGATGCAGGGCTTTTGAAAGAAATGAGTCCCCTCCACCCTTTCGATGGAGATGACCTTTCCATCGGCGGGGGATACCACTTCGTCGGGCGGCGCCGAAATCACCCTCTCGGGATCCCTGAAAAAATGGCCGATGAGGAGTGTGACGGCCAGGGCAATCCAGGTGAGGAGCGCGTGCCCGAGGAGTGCCAGGATCAGGGTGACGAAGGCCGCCATGAGCACGTACGGGATGCCTTCCCTGGCAAACGGAATGTGGTGAACCTTTTCACGGAAGTTGTCGGAATTCATGGGTGTAACCCGTTCCTTCTCCTTGGCAGGGGTGGGCAGCTCAGCCCACCATGACTTGGCTGAGCAGTCCATCATGCCCTTTCGGAGCGCCCGAAATGATCAAAAAATGGGTACTCACCGCGGAGGCGCAAAGATCGCCGAGCTGTTTCTTACAGACTTTTTGCGCCTTTGCGGTGAAATTGAGGGGGTTCCAGAGCGGTGCCGGGACGTTCCCCGTGGAGGGAGAAGCGCTCAATCCATTTTGACCGGGTCCAGGAAAGGCATCATGGACCTGAGCTTCGCTCCCACCTTTTCGATGAGGAGCTCTCTTTCCTTTTCCCGCATGGTTTTGAACATGGGGCGGCCTGCTTGATTCTCGAGAATCCACTCCCGGGCAAATGCCCCCGTCTGCACCTCTTCAAGGATCTTTTTCATCTCCTTGCGGGTCTCATCCGTAACAATGCGCTTTCCTCGGGTGAGATCCCCGTACTCGGCCGTGTCACTCACCGAATAGCGCATGAACGAAAGACCACCCCGATAGAAAAGGTCCACAATCAACTTGAGCTCGTGCATGCATTCGAAGTAGGCGATTTCAGGCTGATAGCCTGCTTCCACGAGGGTGTCGAAGGAAGCCTTCACGAGTTCCGACACACCACCGCATAGGACGGCCTGTTCGCCGAAAAGATCCGTTTCCGTCTCCTCCTTGAAGGTCGTCTCGATCACTCCTGCCCGGGTCGCACCGATGCCCTTCGCATAGGCAAGAGCCAGTTGCAGCGCCTGGCCGCTGCCATCTTGGTAAACCGCCACCAGTGAGGGCACGCCTGCACCTCGAACGTATTCGCTCCGCACGAGATGCCCTGGGCCCTTGGGCGCCACCATGATGACATCGATTCCCTTGGACGGGCGAATCTGTCCATAATGGATATTGAAACCGTGTGAAAAAAGGAGAGCTTTGCCGGGTTTCAGTGAAGGTGCCACATCTTCTCGGTACAAATACGCCTGAACATGGTCCTCAGTGAGGATTTGGATCAAATCCCCCAGTTGGGCCGCTTCGCGTGCCGAAACCGGCGAGAAGCCATCTTCAATCGCTTTCTGGTGTCCTGGTACACCTTCCTTTTCCGCTACAACAACCTCAACTCCGCTGTCTCGAAGGTTCTGAGCCTGAGCATGCCCTTGGCTGCCGTAGCCAATAACAGCTACCTTTTTTCCACGAAGTAGATTCAAATCTGCATCCGCATCGTAAAAAATCCTCATTATCATCCTCCTGCAATGTCCAATCGTAATGGGTAAGGTTGAAAATTTTCTTTCACAAGAGGCTCTTGCAGAACTCCTCAATTCCGTCACCCCGGCGAAAACCGGGGTCCAGAAGTGCTTGAAAAGCCTGGATTCCGGCTTTCGAAGGAATGACGTAAATCGACTCTTGCAAGAGGTTCCCAAGAGTTTCAGAATCTCACCACGGAGCCCGCTCGGAGATTCAGTGCTTCTTGCTTCTGGCCAGGGCCGCCTTGCCCGTGCGGGCGACCTCCACGATCCCGATCTGGCCGAGCAGTTCAATGATGGCCGCGATCTTGCTCTCGTTTCCCGTCACCTCCAGGGTGTAGAAGTGGGGGCTCACATCCACCACCTTGGCCCGGAATATGTCCACGATGCGCAGCACTTCGGCCCGAGTCTGCGCTTCGGCCCTGACCTTGATGAGAGCCATTTCCCGGTCCACGAACTCGGTGTCGCTGAAGTCGAACACCTTGATGACGTTGATGAGCTTGTTCAGCTGTTTGACGATCTGAGCTAGGATGCGCTCATCGCCCGTCGTGACCAGCGTGATCCGCGTCAGGCCCGGCTCGTGGGTTTCTGCCGCCGTTATGTTCTCGATGTTGAAGCTCCTGCCGGCGAACAGCGTCACAATGCGAGCGAGAACTCCGGGTACGTTCTGAACGAGAATTCCTATGGTGTGCCTCTGATTGCTATCAATCTGCATCTGCCATCCCCAGCTTAATCCAGCAACATCTCTGAAATGCTCTTCCCCGCCGGAACCATCGGATACACGCCCTCTTCGGGGGAAACGACGAAATCCATGAGCACGGGTCTCTTCACAGCGAACGCTTCCCGAAGCACAGGCTCCACGTCCTCGGGCCTGGTCGCTCTGAGACCCACCGCTCCGTAAGCTTCGGCGAGCTTCACGAAATCCGGGCTGATGCCGTCCAGGCAGGTCCCGCAGTAGTTCTGCTCGTAGAAGAGCTCCTGCCATTGACGCACCATGCCCAGGTATTGGTTCCGCAAAATGGCAACCTTCACGGGAAGGCAGTTGCAGACCGCCGTCATGAGCTCCTGAATATTCATCTGAATGCTGCCGTCTCCGGCAATGTCGACGACCAGCCGGTCGGGAAATGCAGCCTGAGCCCCTATGGCCGCAGGAAGCCCGTAGCCCATGGTCCCGAGCCCCCCGGAGCTGAGAAACGACCGGGGACGCGCGAAATGGTAAAACTGAGCGGCCCACATCTGGTTCTGCCCCACTTCCGTCGTGATGATGGCGTCTCCCTGCGAGAGTTCGAAAATCTTCTCCACCACGAACTGGGGTTTGATGACTTCGGGGTCGAATGTGTACTTCAGCGGGTTGGCTTCACGCCACTGGCGGATCTGCTCCAGCCAGGGACTCCGCATCTCGTGGAGTCCCTCGATGGGCTCCGTCTCGGCCATCTGAATGAGCTGCTGGAGCGCGTTCTTGCAGTCGCCCACGATGGGGATGTGGACGTCGACGGTCTTCCCGATGCTTGTGGGGTCCACATCAATGTGAACGAACTTGGCCTTGGGAGCAAACCCGCTGATCTTTCCCGTCACCCGGTCGTCAAACCTCGCCCCGATGGCCATGAGCAGATCCGCTCCCGTCACCGCCATGTTGGCCTGGTAGGTGCCGTGCATTCCCAGCATCCCCAGCCACAGGGGATGGGGCACAAGTTTTCCGGTGGGGTCACGGACCACGGAGGGAAACCCCCCGAGCCCCATGAGGGTATTGGTCACCGGTGCCTGGATCAACTCCGCAAAGTGCAGGAGCTCTTCCGCGGCATCCGATATGACCACGCCGCCCCCCGCATAGATGACGGGGTTACGGCTTTTCCGGATGAGCTGGTAGGCCCTTTTGATCTGGCCTGCATGGGCTTCCAGGGTCGGACGATATCCCGGAAGATCCACTTTTTTAGGATAGCGGAATTCCGTCTGAGCCTGCAGGACATCCTTGGGCAGATCCACCACGACCGGCCCGGGACGCCCCGTTCTGGCAAGGTAGAATGCCTCCTTGATGACCCTGGCCATTTCATTGACGTCCTTCACCAGGTAACTGTGCTTGGTGCAGGGCCTGGTGATGCCGATGATGTCCACTTCCTGGAAGGCGTCGTCCCCGATCATGGCCGTGGGGACCTGCCCGGTGAAAACGACGATGGGGACCGAATCCATGTTCGCCGTGGCAACACCGGTCACCGTGTTCGTCGCCCCGGGACCGGACGTGACGAGGCACACACCCACCCGGCCCGTGGCCCGGGCGTATCCGTCCGCCATGTGGGCCGCTCCCTGCTCGTGCCGGACCAGGATGTGCCGAATGTCATGCCTGGGCATCTCATGATAGACGTCCAGTACGGATCCCCCCGGGAACCCGAAGATAGTGTCGACGCCTTCTTTCTTGAGACACTCGAAGAAAACCTGTGCTCCCTTCATCTTCATGGGAAAAACCTTCAAAGTCTGAAATGTTGAATGCAGGAACAGCCATCTCCCCGCCGGTCTCTCTCCCAGTCGGAAAGAACCCAGTGCAATCGAGAGATTGGCTGAAGAAGATCAATGATTGTAGGGAAATCAAAACAGCCTGTCAACATGCGGGGAAGCGGGTCGGCTGATTCGTGACCGAGACGCGTTCTGTGGCATGGCCTCGCGGGCGCGCAGCATGGCCCCGCGGGCGCGCAGCATGGCCCCTCGTGGGCGCGTAGGCTAGCCCCTCGTGGGCCTCAGGGTGGGACAAGGCCCTTGTATAGCCTGATGGATCCAATGGAATCGCCCGGGTTTGTCAGGGTTCCCCACGCCGCTGCCCCGACAGGAGCTCGCTCCCAAGGACCGCCACCGTCTGCCTGGCGATCTCCAACTCCTCATGGGTCGGGACCACGAGAACCTTCACCCTGCCTCCCCCCTGGATCTCTCGCACGCCCCCGGCCGGCGCTTCGTTTTTCGCGGCATCGATGGTGATGCCGAGGCCGTTCACCCCGCCAAGCCCTTCGCAGGCGAGTCGTCGCACGGAGGGCGAATTTTCGCCGATCCCCGCTGTGAAGACCAGGACATCGAGCCCTCCCATCGCCGCGGCAAAGGCACCGATGTATTTCCTGATCCGGTAGCAAAAGACCCGCACCGCGATTTCCGCCTGCCTGTTCCCACTCGAGGCGGCGGCGGCCACGTCCCGCATGTCGCTGCTCCCGATCTCCGCAAGCCCCAGGAGGCCGCTTTCCTTATTCAGGATCCGGTCGAGGTCCCCGGGTTCCGCAAGCTTCCGGTCCAGGAGGTACGTGATGATGGCGGGGTCGATGTCTCCACACCGGGTGCCCATGACGAGCCCTTCCAAGGGAGTGAAACCCAGGCTCGTGTCCACGCTCACCCCCCCGTCCACCGCCGTCATGCTGCAGCCGTTTCCCAGGTGGCACGTGATGATTTTCAAATCCCCGAGGGGAACACCCAGGTGCCTTGCGGCCTCCTCCGACACGTATTTGTGGCTGATCCCGTGAAAACCATACCGCCGGATTTTGAAGTCCCGGTAATACCGGTATGGAATCCCGTACAAATAGGCATGGGGGGGGATGGTGGCATGGAATGCCGTGTCCATGACCGCGACCTGAGGGGCTCCGGGAATGAGCTTTTCGCAGGCCTCGATGCCCGCCAGGTTGGGCGGATTGTGGAGGGGGGCCAGTTCGGCGCATTCCCGGATGATCGCCTTCACGGTGTCGTCAATGAGGACGGACCGGGTGACCGTCTCCCCTCCGTGGACCACCCTGTGTCCCACTGCCGTGATCTCCTCGAGCCTCCGGACCACCCCAAAATCTTTGCCCGACAGGAAAGCGAGAATCACTTCGACGGCCTGGGTCGTGTCCGCAACGGCCACTTCCCGCTCAATTCCGTCGCCCCTCGCATTCTTGCACCGGAGCAGCGTCCCGCGGAGGCCGATCCGCTCTACGATGCCGTGAGCCATGACTTCTAGGTCCCCGTCGTTTGTGAACAGGGTGAACTTCACCGATGAACTTCCCGCGTTGATAACGAGCACGATCATGAAAATGTCCGCCTTCCCTCTGAGTTTTCAGAGCGGGAGACCGTCTTGGGGAAAAACGGTCCTGCCTCCCACCACCGTCTTCAATACCCTGATATCCTTTATGCTCTCGGGGCGAATCCTCAAGGGGCTCTCCGAGAGGACGACGAAGTCCGCCAGTTTACCTTTTTCGATGGACCCCTTGAGGCGCTCCTCGAAGCTGCAGGCCGCCGCATACACCGAGTATGCTTTCAGGGCCTCCAGAGGATGAATTCTCTCCTCGGGGCCGAGGACATGGCCGTTCCTGGTCAGCCGGTTCATGGCGCAGTGCATGGAAAAGAGCGGGTCCACCGGTGTCACGGGCAGATCGGAATGGAGCGTGAAAGGGAGTCCGGCACCCACCGTCGTATTCAAGGGGTCAAGGCGCTTCGCTCTCTCCGGTCCCAGAAACAGCGACACATGGCGGTCTCCCCAGTAGTACACGTGATTCACGAAGTAGCTCGGGATGATGCCGGCCTCCTTCATCCGCTCGATGTGGCTCTTCCTCGCCAACTGGCAGTGGATGACCATGTGACGGCTGTCCCGGCCGGAACGGGCGTTTTGTGCCCGTTCCACGGCATGCAGGACGGACTCGATGGCCCGGTCCCCGTTGGCGTGAACGGCCACCTGGACTCCCCGTTCGTGATAGCGCATGACCAGGGCATCCAGTGCATCCTGGGACAGGATGAGGTTCCCGGAATTATCCTCCATGTTCAGGTAGGGTTCCGCGAGAGCGGCCGTTCGGGCCTGGATGGAACCGTCCTGGAAGAGCTTCACGGCCCCGAGCTTAAGATACTCCGAACCAAAGCCCGTTCCAAGCCCCACTTCGAGGAGGTTCCTGTAGACCTCCTCCACGATGGTCAAGTACACACGAATGTGAAGATTGCCCGAGGTTTCCATCTCACGATAGGCCTGCAAAATGGGCTTGTGCTGCCGGAAATACCCGATGGCCGCATCATGGATGCTCGTGATCCCGGCCCGGTGAAACACACCCATGGATTCCGCCATTGACTCCCTGAGCGCGGGAACCGGGTAGGGAGGAATGAGCTCCAGAACAAGCCGCTGGGCGGGCTCCTCCGCCAGAAGGCCCGTGGGCTCTCCCCGCGAGTCCATGTGGATTTCCCCACCCTCGGGCTGGGGGGTGGCCGGGCCTATGCCCGCCATCCTCAGGGCCGCAGAGTTCACGTAAGCCAGGTGTCCGCTGGTGTGGGAGACATAGACGGGATGGAGCGGCACCGCCTCGTCCAGATCCCACCGCGTCAGGTGCCTCTTTTCCTCAATGAGGGTGTCGTCGAAGCCCCAGCCCCGGATCCATTGACCCGGTTCCTTGCCTGCAGCGAATTCCCTGAGCCCGGCCTTGACGTCATCGATGGTCGCATTGGGAGGCGTCCTGCAATTGGCCTGGAGCAGGGTTATGGCGTGGAGCGACAGATGGCTGTGGGTTTCGATGAAGCCGGGGAGGACCGTCCTGCCCCCGAGATCGTGAACTTCCGTCCCGGGGCCGGACAGGCGCATCGCCTCCTCGCTTGAGCCCACGAAGCAGAAGCGCCCTCCCGCCACGGCGAACCCTTCGACGGTCGAATTCCCCCGGTCCATGGTGTGGACCACTCCGTTCACATGGATTTGATCGACCTTCACCCTTGTCCCCTGGTTTCCACAAGTAAGAATAAACCCTCATGCCCCTTCAGGCACATTCCAGGAGCAGGATGCGGGAACCGCTCGCGCGTCTTCGCGGGATTCCAACGGGAAAGGCAGGACCTTATGGGCCCTGCCCCCATTCTAATGCACCCGGCAAATGGCCGCCATGCGGCAGAACCCTCATGGTAACTCCCAGTCGGCCAAAGCGTCCCCCAGGGTTGGCCGGATACCTCATTCCTCAAATAGGTAAAATTTCTTTATGTACGGCTCCTGCACGGAGAAGGACCAGTGCCGGTCGCGCCAGATGGCTGCGGCGGCATCCCTGTCCCCTCTCTCGATGGCCTCGATCAAAGCCTCGTGGTCCCTGCAGTTGCGCTGCTCCCAGCTCCTGATGTAGCCTCTACAGGGGAAATCGTAGAGGCGCTGTTTCATGGGCATGATGATGCGCTTGAGGGACTCGTTCTCCGACATGTCGACAAACAGGTGGTGAAACCGGATGTTGAGCTCGTAATAAGCCTCGTAATCCTCCCGGTCGAGGGCCGCGGAGATTTCGCGGTTCAACCGTTTCATTTCATCGAGGCCCTCGTTCCTGAGCTTATCGAACACAGAAATAAGCACGGCGGCCTCCAGGGCTCCGATGATCTCATAGCAGTGCTTGATGTCATCCAGGTCCAGACGGTTGACAAAGATTCCGCGTCTTGGGGATATGGTGACGAATCCTTCAACTTCAAGCTGAATGAGGGCATCGCGAAGGGGGGTCTTGCTGATTCCCAGGCTCTCACTCACCTGCGTCAGGTTTATGGATGCCCCCGGCGCGAGTTTGCCCTTGTGCAATTCCGCCCGCAGGAATTCGTAGACTTGCTCACGAAGCGATTTCTGATTGATCATTTCGGTGAACTTTCCTGGGTACTCCAACGGACCCTGAACCCGGCCAAGCGCCATTCCCTTCGACGGAGCGGGTTCCTCTAGAGGGTCAGTTCCGACGCCTCCGTGATCTCATGCCTGAGCTCCAGGAATTTCATCTCCGTGTGCTCTCTTGGCCTGGGCAGATCCACCTGGTACTCCTCGTGCATGGTCCCCGGCAGCTTTCCTTTGAGGGAAATGATGCGGTCGCCGACATAGATGGCTTCGTCGATGTTGTTCGTCACAAACAGGACCGTTCTCTTTTCCGCCTCCCAGATGCGCACTATTTCCTTTTCCATGAAGTAGCGGGTCTGGGCATCCAGTTGCCCGAACGGCTCATCGAGGAGCATGACCTCGGGACTGTTGGCGTAAGCCCGCGCAATCCCGACCCGCTGCTTCATGCCGCCGCTCAACTGGTGGGGGTAGTGCTTCTCAAAGCCCTGCAGCCCGACGAGTTGAATGTAATGGTTCGCAATCTCCTGCCTCTCCGTCTTGTCGATCCCTCTCAGCTTAAGTCCCAACTCCACGTTCCCCATGACGGTTTTCCACGGGAAGAGCATGTAGCTCTGAAAGACAAGACCCCTGTCCGGCCCGGGCCCGGTCACCTCCCGGCCGTCCAGCACCACCGTGCCTTTGGTGGGGGTTTCCAGGCCGGCGATGATTCTCAGCAGGGTACTCTTCCCCGATTGCCCGGGTCCCAGGATCACGACGAACTCGTTCTCCTTGACGCTGACGCTCACATCCTTGAGCACGTGGACCTGCTGGGTCCCCTTCTGGATGAACGTCTTGCTGATGTTTTCGCACACGATCTTGTATTCGCTATTTGTTCCCACGGCGCTGAATTCCTTTCTACCCGACCAAGGTCTCAGCCTCTGGCCCTTCTCGCACTCGCACGGGCTGGAGACCCGGTTTACAGCCCAAGGACTTCCCGTTTCCAGGGACAAAGCACTTTTTCAAGCCCGCTGACCAGGAGAGTGGTGAGCCAGGCAACCAATGCAATGAGGATCATGCCGCTCAGCACCATCGCCGGCTTTGAGAGGGTCATTCCCTGGAAGATGATGAACCCGAGCCCGGAGCGGGAGCTCACCAGTTCGGCAGCCAAAACACAGGTCCACGCAATGCTCAGGGAGATTTGCAGCCCTGCGAAGATGGCGGGGAAAGCAGCGGGGAAGCACACCTGAAGGATCTCGTCCCTGCGATTGCCCCCAAGCACGCGCACCACGTCATAGAGCTGCGGTTCGATGAGCCGGACTCCGTTGTATGAATTGAGAAGGCAGGGCACAAAGGTGCCGATCACGATGATGAACACCTTGGAGGTCTCCCCAATGCCGAACCAGAGAATGGATATGGAGATCCAGGCAATTGGGGGCATGGGTTTGAACAGATCGAACACGGGCTTGACCACAGCATTGATGTAAGGGTTGAGGGCCATCAGGAGACCAAGGGGCACGGCTACGACGGCCGCCACTGTAAAGCCGATCAAAATCCGCTGCGTGCTTGCCCAGATATGTCCCCATAGCGACAGGCCGGCCAGCCGGTCCGTTATCATGGAGGTCGACTGCAGCAGAACCTGGTGAGGGCGGGCCAACCCCCCCTTCAAAATCTCCGTTGTGGCCGCGAAGTCCCACGCCAGAAAGAAAGCCAGGATGGAAACGCCGTAGAGAAAATATTGGTTCTTGAGCACGATCTTCAGCGAAAGCGGCCGCTTCTCCTTCACTCTAACCTGTACTTCATTGGCAACTGTAGACACTTTTGGTTACCTCCTTATTCCCGCGAGCAGCTTCTTTTCGAAATAGTCCACAACGATGCCGATGATCGCGCCGGTGAGGCCCACCATGACCATGCCCAAAACCACCATGTCAGGCATGGCCAGGCGGCGGCCCATGGTGATGAGAAAGCCCAGACCGCTGTCGGCCGCCAGGAGCTCCGCAGCCACCAGGTTGGTCCAGCAGTAGGCAAGGGCGATCTGAAGGGCCCCGAAGACCATGGGGAGGGCGGATGGGACGCAGAGCTTCGTGAAAATCTGCCAGTCCGTGGCGCCGTAGGTGCGGGCCATCTGGATCAGGGTGGGGTTGGTCATTCTCACTCCCACGTAGGAATTGATCACGCAGGGAACGATTCCCGCTATCCAGATGATGAACACCTTCCCGGTAATGCCGATGCCAAACCAGAAAATGGTCAAAGGAATCCACGCAATGGGAGGAATTGGCCGAATCATTTCGAAAATTGGCCTTGTCAATCCTTCCACCACCACAAACCAGCCCATCAGCAGGCCAAGAGGGATCCCAAAGAGGAGGGCAAGAATGTAGCCGGTGAAGGCTTCCTGTACGCTTGTCCAGGCATGCTTTGCCAAGACCGCGCCGTCCGGATTGGCCTCGGTGAGCTTGACCTTAAAGAGTTCATAAACCTGCGTGGGTGAGGCAAGCATACTGCTTGGGACGATTTCCATATCCACGATCAGCTGCCAGCCCACCAGGAAGAGCAAGAGGCTCGCCACAGGCAGGATTCTTAACATCAAAGGCTTTTTGACCTTCACTTCCTCATAGGCCATGGTTCGTCTCCCAGCCGAATGGTTCAAAAGTGTCGAAACGAAATCCTTAAAACGGGTGCCAACATCTCATTCGCTTTCCATGCCCCACTCGGCCCTGACTCCGGAGCCAGAGGGTCCCCCCTGTTCGATACCTTGTCCGGCCTTGCCGGGAGGACCGGAAGATTGTCCGGCCCTCCCTCTCTCTTTCTTGAATTTCAATCTCAGGTCATGCAGCCCTCACACGTCTCGAGGCCTCGACCGCATCAGGGAATGGGTGTTTTGACCATCTTAAGGAACTTGCCCGTGATGTAATCGCTCTTCATCACCTTTTCCTTCTCTTCGGGCTTGAACCTGCCCTGAGCGGTGAAGAAGTCCAGGATGGCCTGCTGCCACTTTTGGACATCACTCGGTCCGGCGCTGCTGTCAAACATCTTGATCTGCTCCTCCAGGGTGAACACCGGGTGCATCAGCAGGTCCATCTTGGCGGATTCTGGGCTCAGGTCCATACCGGCCCAATCCTTGAAAAACCTATTGTACTCGGGCACCAGCTTCTCGCCCTCTTTCTTGATGGCGTTGATGCTGCGCAGATACACGCGCAGGAACTTGGCCATGATTTCGGGATTCTTCTCGCTGAACTCCTTTTCCGCGATGAGTACGATGGGCTGAGCTCCACCGGAGGTCTTGGTGTTGGCGGCGATTTTCCAGCTTTTGCCAAGGCCGGTGTAGATATGGGGGGCCCAGAGCACCACGGCGTCGCCGATGCCCGCCTCGAAGGCCGCCACCGCCTGCGCCTGATCCATGTTCTTGAGCACGACGTCACTGTCCTTGAGCCCAAAAACTTCGAGCCACTTGCTCATGGCGAAATGACCGGAGGAAACCGTCGTGGCCAGGATGGTCTTTCCCTTGATGGTCTCGGGGCTTCCGAAGACCTCCGGATATTTGGGGTTGAAGCCCTTTGTCTTGAGGATGGGGCTGTCTTTGCGCACCATCACGCAGTTGGTCTCGGACTCATCGTTGCCGATGGCGAACAAAACCGTGCCGTAGCGGAGGGCACCCACGTTGGCGGGGACACCGCCCATGCCGGCGATCACCCACTGCTTGGCAGGCAGGGCTTCCATTTGCGCCATTCCGGAATCAAAAAAATGCAGCTGGAAATCCAGCCCTTCTTCCTTGTCCCATCCCTTTTCCTTCGCATACCACGCGGCGAACGTCTCGTGCTCCGGCTGCCATGCCAGGTTCAACACCATAGGCTTCTGAGCCTGAGCGGGGCCAAGGGCTCCAAACGCCAGTAAAGCCGAAAGGACCAAAATCCCGGAGAAAACCAGTTTCTTCATTCTGCTGCTCCTTCATGTCAATGTCATGAGGTTCCATTGCCGGTGATCCAAATCAACCGCCTTCCTTTCACAAATCCGGTCGCCCTCCTTGCCCTTTTCACCTCCCTTCAAACGAACGCTGTAGACTGCGGCCATGGCCTTTCTTGCTCACTGGTCCGCGAATTTACCACCAACGGATCAGGTCCGTAACGTGTTTTCTGATTTCCACGAACTTGGGGTCAATGAGGCTCCTCGGGCGAGGAAGATCCACCTTCACCTCGGCCTTGATGCTGGTGGGCTTGTTGCTCAGGATGAGGATTCGCTCCGCCACATAGACCGCTTCTTCAACATTGTGGGTAATGAAGACGACGGTGCTCTTGAGAGCCTTCCAAAGGCGGACAAGCTCGTCCTCCAAGTAACAGCGCAGCTTGACATCCAATTGGCCGTAGGGCTCGTCCATGAGCAGGAGATCCGGGTCCACGGCGAATGCGCGGGCCACCGCCATTCTCTGCTCCATGCTGGCTGAAACCTGGTTGGGGTAGAGATCCGCTGTGTCCGTCAGGCCGACCAGGTCCAGAATGTACTTCAACCTCTCTTCAAGCTTCTCTTTGGGAAACTGCTTGACCTCCATCCCAAAGGCGACATTTTCCCTCACCGTCCTCCATGGCATGCAGGTGGGCTCCTGGAATACGAAGGAGATGTTGTGCTTCTTGGGGTCGGCCTCTTCTCCATCGATGAAGATGTTCCCTTCCGAAGTCGGTATGAGCTTGGACAGACAGTTGAGGAACGTTGTCTTGCCGCATCCCGTGGGCCCCACGATGCTGAGGAATTCCCCCTTCTGAACGTTGAAGGATATGCCGTTCAAGACCAGGAGTTCACCGAAGCGTTTGGTGAGGTTTTTCACCTCGATTTTGGTTGTTCGCTCTTCCACGTTTTCTCCCATCTGTTCCTCCATCTCCATGCCTGTCACCATTTGATAGGGCCTCACCCCTGGTGGACCAAAAGGACCGAACATGGACAACGATGAATCACATGGCTCGCGATGCTTCCCGCAAGACGTTCCACGAGGTATCCTCGCCTTGTTTTTCCAATGACCACCAAATCGGCTTTCCATCGAGTCGCCAGATCGCAGATGCGGGCCCCGGGCTCACCCTCTTCGGCGACGGCTTGGGCCGCGATGTGCCTCTCCTCGGCCTCTTTCACGAAACCATCCAACCAGGCATGGGCCTGTTTGATCTCAGTCCCCTGTCTTTCGCCCAAAACCCTCTGAGAATCAGATCCTTCGAGCTCCGCCAGTGTGCCGATGCTTTCTTCCATTTCAGCGACCGTCCCCGGGACAAGACAATGGAAGAGAAACAGTTGAGCGCCCTGTTCCTGAGCCAGGCTGGCGGCCTCCTGGAAGACCACCGGTTCAGCCCATGCTCTGCTCATGGCCACGAGAATCTTTTTGTATCCCATTGTCGTATTTTCCTTAACCTCGGTGGATCTTTTCCGTTAACGCGGGCTGTGCAGGTTTTGTCTGATTCAGGTCCTAAACCCAATGCTGTTCACTTAACGTGATTAGAACTCCCCTCCCTCGATGGGAGGGGTTGGGGGAGGGTGAAAGACGAAGGAGATGAACCCCCTCCCCTGACCCCTCCCGCCAAAGGGAGGGGAACTGAATATGAGACCCTCTTAAGTGAACCGTATACCCCTAAGCCGCCCACGTGTGGTTTGCCAGTCCTTCCTCCCCTGGCCCCCTCTCCAAAGGGAAGGGGCGAGGGAAGGTGGCCCTGCCTTGTCGCTCAGCGTCCAGGGAACGGATCTCGGACACTGCATGCCCGCGGGCATCTTTGGCGATCTATGCTTATTCTACATACTTGTCAGCGACTTCCAGAGCCTTGTCCATGATGGCGACGCCTTCGTCGATCTCGTCCTTCTTGATGATGAGAGGAGGCGCCATGGCAATGACATTGCCCGGGTTTGCCGCCATGGCGATCATTCCCAGTTCGCCTATCTTCTTGGCAACTTCGAGCTTGGGATTCAGACCGGGGCGAATCTTCGCCCCCACGGGGATGATGGGCTCCCGTGTCTTGCGGTTCTTGACCAGCTCCAAGCCCACGAACAATCCGAGGCCCCGCACATCCCCGATGCACGGATGTTTTTCCTTGAGCTCCATCGCCTTCTCCAGGAGGTACTTGCCCATCTTCTCGGAGTTCTCGATAAGATTGTCTTCCTGGTATATCTGGATCACCCTCACCGCCGCCGCGCAGCACAGGGCGTGTCCTGCGTAAGTGGCCCCGTGTGAGAAGAACTGTTCCTTGAAGCGGTCCGCGATGTGCTTGCGGACAACCGTCATGCCCAGGGGCAGATATCCGCAGGTTGCCCCCTTCGCCAGGGTCATGATGTCGGGCACAACCCCCCAGTGATCCATGGCGAACCACTTTCCAGTGCGCCCGAACCCGGTCATCACCTCATCGGCAACCATCAGCGTGCCCCACTTGTCGCAAACCTCCTTGAGGCGTGGAAAGTATTCCGGAGGCGGCACGATGATCCCATTGGCCCCGGTCACGGGCTCAAAGATGATGCCGGCAACCTTCTCGCCGCCCCCCTCGAGCTCGATCACTTCGTCCACGTATTTCACGCACTGCAGACCACATTCGGGGTAGTTCTGCCCGAACATGCACCGATAGCAATAGGGTTGAGGAACCGAGACCCACTCCGTCCCCCCCAGGACCTGCGCCCAGCTTCTGGCATCTCCCGCGGAAAGGGTCATGGAAGTGGCCGTGCCGCCGTGGTAGCTCCTGTAGCGGGTCAGCATCTTCCTCTTGCCGGTATACTGGTGGCAGATTTTCACCGCGGCTTCGTTGGCTTCCGTGCCTCCAAGGGAAATGAAGGTGCGGGAAAGATCGCCAGGGGTGACCTCGGCGAGCATTTTTGCCAAAAGAGCCCTGGGCTTGGTTGAAAAATTCGGGGCAAATGAAGTCAGGGATTTTGCCTGCTCGCAAATCGCATCCACGACCCGCTGGTCCTGATGGCCTATGCTGTGGCTCACGAAGCAGGAGCTGAAATCCAGGCGTTCCCTTCCGTCTTCGGTCTTGAACCGCACACCCTTGGCGCTGACCACCCGCAGGGGAGCCTGTGACGGCTGATAACCCCAGGAATGGAAAAGGTTTTCTACCTCGTAGGAATCGAGGGCCTCTTTGGATGAGGGAATGTTCTTGAGATCGATCATGGAAACCTCCAATCCTGCATGCGCCGTTCAAACGATACCTTCGCATGCGGATGATGATTAGCACTATTCCACGTTGAGATGCTTGTACTTCGGCAGCAAACGCCACGCTTTCTTGAGGGCATCGCGGCGGAACGGTTCCGCGAGTACATTTTCACCGCCCTCGATCATGGCGTTGATGACACAAGGCTTCCCGGATGCCACGGCGTCTCGCACGACATCCTGCACATCCCGATAGTCCTCGACCTTGTAGCCCTTGGCTCCCATGACGTCAGCGAGCTTCGCATAGTCGGGGTTTTCCCGCAGATTGGCCCCGATGAACCGGTTGTTGTAATAGTCGATCTGGTTTTTCTTCTCCGCACCCCACTCCAGGTTGTTGGCCACGATGGCGATGACCGGGATGTTTTCACGCACTGCCGTCATCACTTCGGCGATGCCGCTGATCCCGTAGGCGCCGTCTCCCTGGAAGGCGAAGACAGGGGTGTCCGGCTTGCCGATCTTGGCTCCCATGGCCGCACCGTATGCAAAACCGCAGTTGCCCCAGGAAAGAGCGGAAATGTGCTGGCGAACTCCGCTGAACCTGAAGTATGCGTTGCACATGGAGGAGTTGTTCCCGATGTCCGTGGAGATGATGCTTCCCTCCGGAATGGCGAGGGAAAGCTCCCGCAGGAAGCGGCGGGGATGCATGAGCTTGTTGGTGGAAGTGGACCACCCTTCCAGCTCATCGCCCCAGGCCTTCTTTTCCTTTTCCACGTCCGCGAGGCGCTTCTTATTGGGCGCAAGCGCGGGCTTCAAGGCCTTGACGGCCTTGAGGAGCTCCGCCGTGTACTCCTTCACATCGGCGCAGCACGCCACGTCCACCTTCTTGCTCAGACCCAGAACGGTCACATCCACATCCACCTGGATCAGCTTGGCCTTCTCGGGCCAGTAGGCCATGTCGTACTGGGGCAGGGTCCCGAACGGCCCCATGCGGGATCCTAAGGCAACGACGACGTCCGCCTTGGCGATGGTGCGCATGGCCGCCTTGGACCCGCAGTAGCCGATGGGCCCCGTGGCGAGAGGGTGATTGTGGGGAAAGGTGTCATTGTGGAGGTAGCTGTTGACAACGGGCGCGCTCAGGTACTCGGCGAGAGCCTTGACCTCTTCCAGCGCGTTGGCCTGGGACACTCCGCCGCCGGACAGGATGACCGGGTATTTCGCGTTGGCCAGGAGCCTGGCGGCTTCCTCCAGGGACTCCTTGGACCCGATGCCCCGGGAGACCGTCATGGTGGTGTAGATCTCATCCTCGAGCTCCCCGTAGAAGTAGTCCCGAGGGATGTTCAGCTGGGTCGGGCCATTGAGGTTCTTGGCCATGTAGAACGCGCGCCTGGCAAGCTCCGACATGCGGTCGGGGCGATTGACCCTCACCTGGTACACGGTCTGATTCTGGAACATGGCCATTTGGTCCAGTTCCTGAAATCCGCCGGTCCCGATTCCCTTGGATCCGGTTTCGGGCGTGAGGGCGACGACAGGGGAGTGGGCCCAGAATGCCGCCACCATGGCCGACACAAAGTTTGCAGCGCCGGGGCCGTTTTGAGCGATGCAGCACTGGGGCTTTCCCGTCACCCGGGCCAGTCCGTCAGCGGCGTGGCAGGCTGCCTGTTCGTGTGCCACGGGGATGAAACGGATGCCTGCCGACGGGAAAATATCCAGTGCATCCATGAATGCGGATCCCACGATCCCGAAGACATTCTTCACGCCTTCCGCCGCCATGGTTTCAACCAATGCCTCACTGGGGGTCATCTTCATTTTGCTCACGACTGATCTCCTTTCTCTTTCCACTTCGATTGCTTGTCGAAAACACAACTTCTCTCATCCATCCAGAATCAGGTGATTCCTTCCATCGATTCACCTGAATGAACTATCCTTGCGGTTTTCCATTCCACGTGGGAGGGAAAATCCGTAAAGAACTCTTCGGATCGCGGGCTCACACCAGACCCTGGTCCATCATGGCATCAACCACCTTGGTGAACCCGGCAATGTTGGCGCCCTTGACATAGTTGCCCGGGGAACCGTATTGCGCTGCCGCATCAAGACAGCTGTTATGAATCGTTTTCATGATGATTCTCAGGCGAGCGTCTACTTCCTCGCTCGTCCAGCTGAGTCGCATGCTGTTCTGGGTCATTTCGAGCCCTGAGGTGGCCACTCCACCTGCATTGGCCGCCTTTCCCGGGGCAAAAGGAATGCCACTGGCATGGAACTCGTGCACAGCCTCCGGAGTGCACGGCATATTGGCGGCCTCAACGACCACCTTGCACCCGTTCTGCACGAGCGTCCTGGCATTTTCCCCGTTCAGTTCGTTCTCCATGGCAGTGGGAATGGCAATGTCGCATTTGACTTCCCAGGGGCGTTTATCGGGCACCCACTCGCAGCCGAACTTGTCGGCATACTCCTTGGCCGATTTGCGGTACACCGTCCAGAGCTTCTCCATGTACTCCAGCTTCTCGCCCTTGATTCCATCAGGATCCAAGGCGTACCCAAACTCGTCGGCCAGGGTGATCACCTTTCCACCGAGCTGGTTCACCTTTTCAACCACGTAGGTCCCCACGTTTCCGTACCCCGAGATGGCCACGGTCTTTCCCGCAAGGGTGTCACCACGGGTCGCCAGCATTTCCTCCAGGAAGTAGACCACGCCGTACCCGGTCGCCTCGGGGCGAATGAGGCTTCCGCCCCAACTGAGGCCCTTTCCGGTGAATACACCGGTGAATTCGTTGTGGAGCTTCTTGTACATTCCGAAGAGATATCCGACCTCCCGCTTCCCCACTCCCAAATCGCCCGCGGGAACGTCCGTGTCGGGGCCGATGTGCCGGAAGAGCTCCAGCATGAAGCTGTGGCAGAAACGCATCACCTCATTGTCCGATTTGCCCTTGGGATTGAAGTCGGAGCCGCCCTTGCCTCCGCCCATGGGCAGAGTGGTCAGAGCGTTCTTGAAGGTCTGCTCGAAACCGAGAAACTTGAGGGTGCTCAAGGTGACCGAAGGGTGAAAGCGAATCCCCCCCTTGTACGGCCCGATGGCGCTGCTCATCTGAATGCGGTATCCCCGGTTGACCTGAACATTGCCCTGATCATCCATCCAGGGCACCCGGAACATGATCACCCGCTCCGGCTCCGTGATCCTCTCCAGGATCTTCGCCTGCCGATATCGCGGATTGGCCTCCATTACAGGCTGGATCGACTCGACAACTTCTCTCACCGCCTGATGGAATTCCTTCTCGTAAGGGTCCCTCGCCATCACAATGCCCATGATCTCGTCTATCATTTCATGCCCTCCAGAATTGCGTCCGATAACAACAGCAGACTCTTCTCCGCCGTTTCGCTGAAACCGCTTCAGGTCGATTCGAAACAGAGTGCTCCTTCGCTGGAAGTCCCCATGAAAATGACGCCAAGAGACTTCTTCCCGTCCAGTTTCACCACAAACGGGTCACTCAGGTGCACGTGAGCCACATGGGTTGTCTCACCCGCCAGGGGAAGGGATCGCAGCCAGTTCCAGTCAAGGAAATCGCCCTCCTTATCGTTTACCGCGATGTAGCTGATCCCCAGGGTCGTGATGTTGTGGAAGAAATGAGACCCCTGGGAGGGTTCGGCCTTGAGCTGTGGGTCCGTGGTCTCGACGATGGCCCCGACTCCGGAGATGTCCGCCCAGCCGACGGGTATCCCGAGCCAACGGTCGCCGGAGCCCCATCTCCCCGGGCCGACCAGCAAGTAGGTGCGACCCTGCTGAAAGATCACGGAATTCATCTCCCCGATTTCTCGGGCTATCTGGGGCATACGACTCGGATCGAAGACGTCGGGCTTGACATAGAGAATGTCCGTCATGCCTTTTTTCCTTCCGTTTCCGAGAGCGTGGGCGGAATAGCAGAAAGCTCCGGAGATCTCCCCGCTGCTGATTTCAACCCCGTCGATGGCCTCTTCGCTGGCCATGGGTCTGACTTGCACGAGACTCAGCTCGGAGCGGGCGTCCTCCGGGGAACCCAGGTTCACCGAGAACTCAATCTCCACCGGGCAGCCCATCCCCTCGCGGGCCGTTTCGAGGATGTCCGACAGCAGCTCCGGGAGCGGGAGGAGCTTGTACTTCAGCACCTGGGCAAAGGTGACGATCCGATGCCCTTCCCCCATGGATCCGTCGACAATGCAGTGTTCCTCCGGCCTGTAGATGCTCGACAGGATCCTCACCGGCTCCTCCGCCTCAGCGTCTTCTATCTCGCGCTTTTCCAAAGTGCATTCTTCGTGAGCATCGGGCGCAAACTCTTCATGGGTCATTTTCAGAGCGTAGAAAGTGCGCTGAGCGTTTCGCAGGATGTCTTCAACGGAGGAGAATTGGGGCAGAACATGCGGATACCTGGGACAAAACCGGAGCGCCTTCTCTCCGGCCATGACCGTCTTTCCGAGGCCGACGGCAATGTGGGCGACGCCGTCCTCCGTCTTCATGGGAGAAATAGGGTAATAATTCTGTGATTGGGCCACACCGGAAATGGCAGGATAGAAATAGTCCCCCTGGCGCTTGCCGATGAGCCTCTGGATGATGATCGCCATCTTCTCCTTTTCCGCGCCTTGGGACGTTCTCAAGGCAAAGGCCCTCGGAGCCCGGTAAAAGGTGGACGCATAAATGAGCTTGACCGTCGTGACGAGCTGCTCCAACCGCACTGCGGGGTCGGGGTGGTTGTTGGGCAGCATGAGCGTTCGATAGAGGCCGGCATAGGGCTGGTTCTGGTTGTCTTCGAGAAGACTCGAGGAACGAACCGCCAGGGGATGGTGTACGTGACCCAGGTACACCGCGAGCTTTTCCTCGATCCAACCCGGAAAGCGGGCATCCATGAAAAGCCGTGCGATTTCTCCATCGTTCAGCGTCGTTTCCCAGAGGTCTTCCAGACCATTTTCCTCCATCAGGGCGTCAAACCCCTCGGTGGTGATGATCAGTGTCCTGGGAAAGGTGACCCGGACTCCCGGGTAGTTCTCCCGCAGAGCAGCGTGACGGCGAAGCATGTTGGAAATGAAGACCAGCCCCCTGGCCTTTCCCCCAAGTGACCCCTTGCCGATTTTGAAGAAGTCCGTGTCCAGGTCGAAATCGCCGGAGTCGAAGCTCGCCACCAGCCCCTCTTGCCGACGGATCCGACGCTCATGAATATTAGAGATGATGAACCGCCGCATGCTCTCCACATCCCCCGAGAAGTCCTTGTCCGTCGCAGGGCGCAGCTTGGAGGCAAGGATGATTTCCGACCGGGCAAAGAGCCATCTCGAAAAATCATTGCGGCTCCAATGGTAATAGAATGACTCCCTGGGAATGGTGGGCAGAGTCTTTTCGAAAGAGTGCATGTTGGAGACACGGGCAATCTCCCGGCCATCGGGAAGGCGAAAAATGAAGTCTCCGAAGCCGAGGTGGCCCGTGAGAAACGAACGCACTTCAGTGTGGAGGGATGGAGAATTCTTGTTGATGAACATGGCCGGGATCTGGAGAGCCCGTTCGGCGTTGGCAGGCTCGGAGCTGGTCAGCAGGAGGGGGATGTCCGGCTGCTCCCGCTTCACCCTGGAGAGGAAATTGACCCCCGCGTCATCGTCCAGTTCGCCGTTTCTGGGGAATCGCACGTCCGAAATCACCCCCAGGAGATAGGGGAGGTACAATTCGTAAAGCTGCGTCGCCTGTTCAAAATCCTCGGCCACCAGGATCTTCGGGCGAGCACGCATGGTGAGAAGCTTGTGCTCTTCATTCAGTCCCTGTTCCATCACCGCCTGGGTTTGCTGCATGACCTCCCGGTACAGCACGGGCAGGAGCGTGGACAGGTAGATGGGAGAATCCTCCACGAAGAGAATCACCCGGACCCCCGCCATCTCAATGTCGTGACCGACATTCATCTGATCTTCCACGCTCTTGACCAGCGCGATGATGAGGTCGGTATTGCCCGACCAGATGAAAGTCCTGTCAATGCCGGGCCTCTTCACCCGAACGGGGGTGCACCTCGGGTCGGGGGCCGTGTGGGTGAAAAGGATCACCGGCAGCTGCGGATTCCTTTTCTTCAGTTCTTCCCCGAACGCGTAGACATCCATGTCGGCCAAACGCCGCATGGTGATCACCATGTCGAACCGTTTGTGATGCAGGCAGCGGAGGGCTTCCTCGGCGGAAGAAGCCCAGTTCAGGCGGGGGGGCTGACTCAGGCTCAGGCCCCGGTATTCATTGATGATCCTCTCGGCCAGCCGACCATCTTCCTCCATGATGCACGCGTCGTAGAGAGTGGAAACGAGGAGAATCTCCTGGACCTTCTCTCGCATCAGCTCGTGAAAGATTGTAAATCGGGGATCGAATTCATCGACGGAAGGAGCGAGGTTGGCCGTCGTGCACGTTGGACCTGTAATGCTCGTGTGACCGGTCATGCCAACATCCTCCCTCGAACGTTGCGGGATGGAGCAACCTTGCAGAGTTGAAATCTGATATATCAGACATCAGATTCCTTGTCAAGGGGATTTTTTAAGGGGATGTCAAAAGAAATTTAATTGATTTTACTCGGAAAAGTTATGGATTTCATCGCCAATGGTGATCAGGGTGGGCGTGTGCAACTGCTCGGAAATATTCTGATGGATATCATTTGAACCACTGAACCACGAAGAACGCGAAGGGCACGAAGAAGATGAATTCCTTCGTGATTCTTCGTGCCCTTCGTGGTTTGCCGTCATGAATCGCGCAGGCACGGCTCTCAAAAACCGACTCAAGGCCCCTTCGTTCCGCCTTATACGAGCCCATGATCGAGCAATGCTTCCGCCACCTTGACGAACCCGGCGATATTGGCCCCTTTCATGTAATCTCCGCGGATGCCGTAATGGGCGGATGCGTCCAGGCAAGTCCTGTGAATCGTTTTCATGATGGTTCGCAACCGGGTGTCCACTTCCTCCCGGGTCCAGCTCAAGCGCATGCTGTTCTGAGTCATCTCAAGGCCCGAGACGGCAACCCCGCCGGCGTTGGATGCCTTTCCCGGAGCATAGAGAATGCGGTTTTCCATGAAGACGTCGACCCCTTCAGGCGTGGTCGGCATGTTCGCCCCTTCGGCCACCAGTTGGACCCCGTTCTTCACGAGGTTTTGGGCATCCTTGCCGTTGATCTCGTTTTCCGTGGCTGAAGGGAAGGCACAGTCCGCCTTGTGATCCCAGATGGGATTGGAATCCCCGGCGGGTTCCGCCGGCGTGTAGAACGAGGCGGGATACTTTTCAGCGTACTCTTTGATGCGGCCTCTCCTGACGTTTTTCAACTCCTTCACGAAAGCCAGCTTCTCCCGGTCGATACCGCTCTCGTCATGGATGTGTCCATTGGAATCCGAGAGGGTCACCACCTTGCCCCCGAGATCGAGGATCTTCTCCACCGTGTATTGGGCCACATTGCCGGAACCGGAGACGAGGCACACTTTCCCTTCCAGGCTTTGGTTCCTGGTCGCGAGCATCTCGGATGCGAAATAGACACACCCATAGCCCGTCGCTTCGCGACGGATGAGGCTCCCTCCCCAGTTCAGGCTCTTCCCGGTGAACACCCCGGTGAATTCATTGCACAATCGTTTGTACATTCCGAAGAGGTAACCGACTTCCCGCGCCCCCACTCCGATGTCCCCCGCCGGGACGTCCGTGTCCGCCCCCACGTGGCGGTACAGTTCGCACATGAAGCTCTGGCAGAAGCGCATGACCTCGTTGTCGGATTTCCCCTTGGGGTCGAAGTCCGACCCGCCCTTGCCCCCGCCCATGGGGAGGGTGGTGAGGGCATTCTTGAACACCTGTTCGAAGGCGAGAAACTTCAGTATGCTGAGGTTCACCGACGGGTGAAAGCGCAGCCCGCCTTTGTAGGGCCCAATGGCACTGCTCATCTGAATACGGTAGCCACGGTTCACCTGGACGGTTCCCCGGTCGTCCATCCACACCACGCGGAACATGATGACCCGCTCGGGCTCCACCATCCGCTCCAGGATCTTCTGGTGCCTGTATTGGGGATTGCGGTCGAGAACCGGCTTGACGGAATCCGCGACCTCCCCCACGGCCTGATGGAATTCTTTTTCGTGGGGATTCCTGCTCTTCACGATTTCCATGATGTCCGACATGTCGCTCCTCCTTGAAAACCCGTCACGTTCATCCGCCAAGTGTCTCTTCCTCTTGTCATGTGGCGAAGAGCCCCTTCCCTGCGCATGCCCTAAAGGGCGCCCATTGGACCGCCGAGGCCCGTCAAGGCAGTTGAAGACCCTTCAGCATCACGCAGCGGGACTGCCTGCCTTGCACCTTGATGACGAAAGGCCTTTCCAATCGAACGTGGGCCACGTGGCGCGTCCCGCCCACTCTGTGTTGGGACTGGAGCCAGTCCCAGTCGAGAAAATCCGAACCGTCTTGTGTCACCATGACGTAATCGATGCCGAGGGACGTGATGTTGTGGAAGAAGTGGGAACCCTGGGAAGGTTCCGCCTTGAGTTCCCTCGTTGCCGCTTCCACGATGGCCTCGACGCCCGAGATGTCATGCCAGTCCACGGGGATTCCAAGCCACCGGTCCGCGCTGCCCCAGCGGCCGGGACCGATGAGGAGGTACTTGCGCTTCGCCTCCAGGAGCCTGGCGTTGAGGGACCCGATCTCCCGGGCGATCTCCCTGGTGCGGGCCACATCGAACAGGTCCGGCATGACGAAGAGGATGTCCTCCAGCTGTTCCTTAACGCCGTTTCCCAGGGCATGGGACGAATAACAGAAAGCGGCGGCGATCTCGTCGTCGCTTATCTGGACCTCGCCAAACCGCTCCTGGCCGCCCATGGGGCGTATCTGCAGCAATGCGAGCTCGGAGCGGCGATTTTCATCCGGATTGAAGAGGTTTATGGAGAATTCTATCTCGACGGGGCAGCCCATTCCCGTCTTTCCCATGGGGAGGAGTTCCGAGAGGACCCCCGCGAGGGGCAGCGCGTTGTATTTGAGGATGTGGGAAAACGTCAGAACCCGGGTGCCGGGTGACCCGGACCCCTCCCTGATCCGGTGCTCTTCCGGCACGTAGGTGTCGGAGAGCAGGATCACCGGCTCCTCGTTGGCTGCCTCCATGATGTGCCGCTTCTCCAGGTTGGATTCCTCTCGGACCTCCAGGACCACCTCCGGCTGTTGCAGGTCGAGGGAGTAGAACTCCCCCTGGGCGCTGTCGAGAATCCCTTCAACCGTGGAAAAGGCGGGAAGCACCTGAGGGTACCTGGGTGAAAACCGGACCGTCCTGCCCCCTTCCACCACGGTCCTCCCCAGGCCGAGGGCCATGTGGGCGATGCCGTCCTCAGGCTTCATGGGCGGAAACGGATAGTAGTTGTAGGATTGGGCCACTCCGGAAACGGCAGGATAGAAGTGCCCCCCGTAAGGCCTCCCCACAAGCCTCTGAACCACGACGGCCATCTTGTCCTCTTCCACTCCGTAAGGCGTTCGGCCGGCAAAGCTCCTGGGCCCTCTGTAATAGGTGGAGGCATAAACCAGCTTGATGGCGGTGACGAGCTGTTCCAGGCGTTTGTCGAAACGCGGATGGTTGTTGGGGAGCATGTAGGTTTTGTAAAGCCCGGCGTAGGGTCGCGAATGGCTGTCCTCCAGAATGCTCGAGGACCGGATGGCGAGAGGATACTCCACTTTCGAAAGGTATGCGGCGAGCCTCTTCTCCAGCCATCCCGGGAAATCCGCCCCGAGAAAGACGCCGCCGATCTCCTCATCGGAGAGGTTTCCCTTCACCCGGTCCTTCAGGTTGTTAAGCTGTACGAAGGATTCGAACCCCTCCGTCGTCACGATGAGGGTCTGGGGAAGCACGATGTCGAGCTGAGGGAAATTCTCGTGGAGGGATCGTTTCAAACGCAAGAGATTGAAAAGGAACACGAGACCGCGCCCCTTGCCTCCCAGGGACCCCTTTCCCACCCGGAAAAACTCCATTTCCGGATCGAAATCCTCGGCTTCCAGGGTTGCGACGACGGCCAGCTGCTGCCACCGGCGACGCTTGCGGAGGACCGTCACGAGGAACCGTTTCATCTCCTCCTCGTCACCCTTGAAATCCGCGTCGGTCACGGGCCGCAGTTTCGAGGCGACGATGATTTCGGTGCGGGCAAAGAGCCATCGCGAGAAATCGTTGTGGGTCCAGTGATGGCGGAAGGATTCGGCCGGGATCGAAGGGAGCACCCGCTCCAGCGACCGTATGTTGGAAACCCTGGTGATCTCCCGGCCGTCAGGCATGCGAAAGATGAAGCTCCCGAAACCCAGCTGAAACTTGAGAAAGGCCCGGATGTCGTCGTGGAGCGTAGGGGAATTCTTATTGAGAAACACGGCGGGGATTTCCGCAGCCTTCCCCGAGTTGGCCGGGTCGGAACTGGTCAGGAGAAGGGGGATGTCGAATCGTTCCCGCTTGATTTCCTTGAGAAACCGGACTCCCGCGCTGTCGTCCATTCTGCACTCAAAGGGAAATCTCACGTCGGAAATCACGCCGAGGACGTTGGGCTCGAAACGCCTGAAAAGCTCCGTGGCCTCCTCGAAGGTTTCAGCCACCAGAATCTTGGGACGGGCACGCATGGTGAGGAGCTTGTGCTCCTCGTTGAGCCCTTCCTCCATGACGGCCTGGATCTGCGAAACCACCTCCTTGTAGAGAACCGGCAGCAGCGTCGACCGGTACAGGGGGGAATCTTCCACGAAGAGGATGACCCGGACGCCCGCCGACTGGGTGTCGGGCACGACGTTCCACCGGTCTTCCGTGCTCTTGATGAGGGCAAGCAGGAGATCGGCATTCCCCGTCCAGACGAAGGTCCTGTCGATGGACCGGTGGACCGTCTCGGACGCGCACTGAGGGTCCGGAACCGTGTGGGAGAGAAGCAGAATGGGAAGGTCCGGCACCTTCTCCCGGATTCGCTCGGCAAGGGCGTACGCGTCCATGTCCGCAAGGCGCAGCATGGTGATGACGAGGTCGATATTCTTCGTGTCCAGGAGATGGAGGGCTTCTTCGGCGGTGGATGCCCAGTTGATGCGGGGCGGCTGGCTGAGGTTCAGACCTCGGTATTCGTTGATGATGCGTTCGACGAGGCGCCCGTCTTCCTCCATGATGCAGGCGTCATACAGGGTCGAGACGAGGAGGATGTCCCGCACCTTTCTCTGCATGAGCTCATAGAAGATCCTGAAGCGGGGGTCCGAATCGTCGATTCGCTGACCGGCATCCGAACGCATCTGTATGAGGCCTCCGACCCTCGGGTCATCACGGATCACAAACCTTCAAGGCGAGGACACCACGCACCAGGACGCCGCATGAGGGAAGAAGGCTTGTTCCCCTGGGCCGGGGGAAGCCCGACGGAACAAGAGGCGATCTTGATTTATCGCATATCCGGTTTCACATAGCGTGTCAATGGGATTCCCGGGAGCGAGGGGCGAGGTCTTCGCCGGATGGATTGACAAGCAGGGGACCTTTGATAGAATCCCCACGTCCCTCATCCACCGGGTGGCGAAAGAGTCCCGGGACCACCCGGGAAAAGGACGGAAGAGAACCCTCTCCCCAACAGACCAGGAAAGGTAGATCCCAAGCCGTGAAGAGGCATGCCAAGCACTCCCCCGCCGGGGCCGCCGAGACTCCTCAACCCGATCACAAGAACGTCGTCAACTTTTTCTTCGAACTCGGCATGCTCAAAAAAACCCCCCGTAGCGGGTACCAGTTCCTCGGCTCGGGGAAAGAATCCGTTGCCGACCATTCGTACCGGGTGACGATGATAGGATACACCCTGGCAAAGCTCACGCCGAGTGCCGACCCGTTCAAGGTCGTTTGCCTGTGCCTCTTTCACGACGTCCCGGAAGCCCGCATCGGGGACCTCAACTACGTGAACAAGCAATACGTCAAGGCCAGGGAAAGGGAGGCCATCGAGGATCTGGCGAGCACCCTGCCTTTCGGCGATGAATTCAGGGAGCTCATGGAGGAGTACCGGAAGGGCGAGGCTTTGGAGGTGCAGCTGGCCCACGATGCCGACCAGCTGGACCTTATCCTGGAGCTCAAGGAACAGGGGGATCTCGGAAACTCCTACGCCGGAAAGTGGATCCACCATGCCCTGAAGCGCCTGAAAACGGCGGTGGGAAAGAGCATCGCGGAGGAAATCCTGAACACCGACTTCACCGACTGGTGGTTCGAAGGCCACGACCATTGGTGGCACCGTCAGGGAGACTGATCTTTCTTCCTGCGGTCCGCCAGGGAGACAACCTTGCCTGCTTCCCCATTCTTCCCACCGCGGGCTTTCTCCTCGGGGTGAATGACCTCCGGCTCTTTCTCCGGAGTCTCTTCCAGGTCGGAGAGCTCGGTTTCCTCGGCCGGCGTGACCACCTTGACCACCCTCACCGGCTTTCCGCCCATGGTGAATTCATCCCCGTTGATGTAAGTCTCCCGAAGAATCCACGTGATGACCAGAAGGGGAACCTGGAGCACCAGCATCTTCATCTGGTACCAGCCGGTCTTCACGTCCGCGGTAATGGCTTCCACCCTCGCAAAGAAGGCAGGATTGTCTTCCACGTAGACCAGAACCACGTCCCCTTCTCGAGTCATGTGAGCCAACCCCTTTCACCTGGTTGCAGAGTCAGGAAACGGTCTAGGATACGCATTTCTCGATTTCCTGTTCCCTCCGGGCATTGCGGGCCTCCTGGCCATTGCCGGTGGCGGGACCCAGCACGTAGCTCTCGTCGATGACCCCCGTGACCACCGGAAGCGACGCCATGGGCGGAACCGTGAATTCGAACACCAACTCCAGGATCAAGGTCACGATTCTGAACGTCACCCCCCAGAGCAGCTCCACCCGGTCCCCCTGCAAGAATCGGAAACACGGGAAATCGTCGGGTTTTCCGTTGAAGCGCCACTCCATGTGGGGAGGCACATCCAGCCGGTATCGCACGTAGCGATCCGAATCCAGGAGCTCACGCACCGGAATGGTGACGATTCTCTCCACTTCCCAGCTTGGCAGGAAGTGCCTCTGCCAGGACACCCAGGCGACCATGGGATGGATGACACGGCGGAAGAGGAGGAGGCACTGGGAAGGCAGGGGCCCGAGGAATCGCACGAGGAATGGATAGAGCCTCATTTCCTCCCAGCTTTCCCTAAGCCCGGTGGCGAGGAGCAGGGAAATGAGCCGCGCCTCCTCGGGGCTGCGTTTCCGCAGTTCCCGCCAGTGGGCCCAACGGGTCAGGGGAGAGCCCGGAAGCGTCAGGAGCCTCGCGATGGCGGGATCCAGCCTGGAATTGGCCGTACCGCCGGGGCAGCAGAGATCTCCACCCTGCCGGACGCTCATGGATCTTTTGTTCAAAATGAAGCAAATCTCCGGAGCGTGGCCGTTGGAGGCGGCGTGCTCTCCCAGGAGCAGCATGACCGACGACGACCTGACACGCTCACAGGGTTCGTTCTCGTAAAGGGATTCGCAACCGCACTTCTTGCCCAGGACTTCCTCGATCCGGCACCGCAATCGGCTGGGGTCCGCGAGCAGCCGGCGCCTCAAGGCTTCCTTTGATTCCCGGTCTCCCATTCTTGCCACTTCTCATCCAGTCGCTTTTCGGAGATGCGAAAGAGCGTTTTGATTTCAGGGGCGAACACGCTGATCTTGAATTCCTCGATCATCCACCGAAATTCATCGAGGAACACGTCCGCTTTCTCCTCATACCTCTTTTCGGCCTCCATTTTCAACTTCGCAACCCGTTCCTGATGGGGAGCCACCAGTTTCCCCTTCAGAATGTCCTTGCCGGGAGAGGCATAAGCCCGCTCGCTCCTCAGCCCCAGAGCCCTGAGGTAGCGGGGAAGCTGCTGGATGCGGGGGCGGCGGTATACGGTCAGGAACTCAGGCGGCATCAGGGCCTCCAGTTCTTCCAGGATGACCTCCATACGCGCGTGGATGGCCTTTTCCCTCCCCGCCATTTGCCGGAACCGCAGGATGTTCCTCCTGGCCGCATCCCGCTCTTGCATGGCCCTCACAACCTCATCGAGGATTTCCCTGCTCACGGCGTGGAGCTGACCCCGGAGGGCCGCCACCGTTGCCTCGAACCTGGCTCGATCCGGCCATTGAGGGTCCCGCAAATCGAAGAGCTCCTGCTTCAAATAGATCTGGAGGATCGTGGTCGCCTCGTCGCGAGGACCCACGAAAAAGACCATGGAAGCCATGCTCTCGGGAAAAGCGCAGCTGCGCATCGCCTGCCGCAGCTCACTGCCGAAGGCAAACTCATAGAGGAGCATCAGCCCGGCTCGCGTCGCCATCCTGGCGGATTCGGGGTCCGGGAAAAGCCGGACGGCGACGCCCTTGCTCTCCGCGGACAAACCGAGGCAGGCATGGCGGGTGAGACCCATGGCATCCCTTCCCAGTTCGATTTGCCGGGGGAGATCGCCAAAGTTCCAGGACTTCAAGCCGTCCCTCTCCCATTCCCCCCGGGCCTTTTCCCAGATTTCATCCTCGTATCGCCGGGATGCGAGGGCGCTCAGCTCTTTGAAACTGCGCCCCGCCCCCAGGATTTCCCCGTTGGGGCCCAGGATTTCGAAGCGCATCTGAAGATGGGGGGGCATCTCGATCTGTTCCCACACCTCCAAGGGCACACGGGCTCCCGTCAAATTTTCGATGATGCGACCGAGCTCCGCGTGCAGGCTCCCTTCCCTGAAATCGAGTCGCTCCACGATGCGGCGGGCCGTTTCGCCAACCGGCACCAGCTGCTTGCGGATGTTCTTGGGAAGACCCTTGAGGAGCGTCATCACCTTTTCCTCGAGCAACCCGGGCACCATCCACTGGAAGGGGTCCGCATGCAGCCGGGAGAGAGCATGGACGGGGATTTTCACCGTGATTCCATCCTCATCGCCTCCGGGTTGAAAGGCGTACCGCAGAGGCAGTTCGCCGGCCCCCCAGTCGAAGGCGTCGGGAAAACGGGAAAGCTCGTCGAAATCCGGCGCGCTCCGCAGCAGGTCTTCTTCCTTCATTCTGAGAACCGCGTCGCCTCCCTGGTCCCTGATGAAACTGTCGAGGGAGCGCACATCGGCGAAGAGGGGTAACCGGCTGTCGTAAAAGCGAAACAGGGCCTCTTCGTCCACCAGGAGGTCCCTGCGCCGGGTCCTGCTCTCCAGATCCTCGATGCGGCGGATGAGCTCCCGGTTGTGCTCCAGGAAATCGTGGCGTCCGGGGAGCTCCCCTTCCACCAGGGCCGAACGGATGAAAATCTCCCGGGCCTCTTCGGGGCGCACCCGGTCGTAGGCTACCTTGCGCCGGTCCACGATGGGAAGACCGTAAAGGATCACCCGTTCGAAGGCCGTCACCTGCCCCCGCTTCTTCTCCCAGTGAGGCTCAAAATAGGTGTATCGGCACAGGTGCCTCCCGAGGGATTCCAGCCACTCCGGCTCCACGTTGGCCACCGTCCGGGCAAAGAGCCGGCTCGTCTGCACCAGCTCCGAGGCGACGATCCAGGCCCCGCCCCTGTTGAAGAGGCCCGACCCAGGAAAGACCATCACCTGGCGGTTCTTGGCGGCAAGGTAGATGTTCTTCTCCTTGCGCATGGCGATGTGGCTCAGGTAACCGCTCACCACGGCCCGGTGGATCTGTTCGAAGCTTGCCGGATTCGCATTGAGGGCAAACCCTCCGAATTCATCGAGGATGCTCAGGATCTCTTCGTACACGTCCCGCCATTCCCGAATTCTTCGGTAGGAGAGGAAGTGCTGCCGGCAGAACCTGCGGACGCTGCTTCGGCTGGGACCGGAGGTCGGAGACCGCCAGTCGGGAGTCCGGGTTCGCGATTCAGCGATCGCCCACTCAGCCTGCGTTTCAGTCGACGCAAAATCTCCATTCATTCCCTCCACCGGGACACCGTCACTTCCGGCATCATTTTCGGGCGAGCCGGAGGAACCGTGAGCGCGGGCGGACCAGTTCCAGCACGCGTTCCAGGTTTTGAGGAGTCCCACGAAATCCGAGCGGGGGTCCCGAAAGGCCCCATGGGCCTGGTCCGCGGCTGCTTCCTGGTCAAGGGGCCTCTCCCGTGGATCCTGAACGCTCAGGGCGGCGGCCAGGATCACCATTTCATGGAGGCAGCCTTCCTTCCTCGCTTCCAGCAGCATCCTCGACAGGCGGGGGTCCAGGGGGAGCCTCGCCATCATGCGACCAAGGGAGGTGAGCCTCCTGTGATCGTCGACGGCCTTCAGCTCGCGCAGCACGCCAAAACCGTCCTTGACGGCCGCGGGAGACGGGGGATCCATGAAGGGGAATTCCTGCACGTTGCCCAGCTTTAGGTTGAGCATCCGCAGGATGACTTCGGCCAGGTTGGACCGCTGGATTTCCGGCAGGGTGTAGAGGGGCCTGGAAAGGTAGTCTTCCCTGGAGTAAAGCCTGATGCAGATGCCTGCCTCGACCCGCCCGCACCTGCCCTTGCGCTGATCGGCACTGGCCTGGGAAATGGGGACCACGGGAAGGCCCTGGGTCCTGGATCGGGCGTTGTAGTGGGAGACGCGGGCGAGGCCGGTGTCCACCACGTAGCGAATCCGCGGGATTGTGACGGATGTCTCGGCGACGTTGGTGGCCACGATGATCTTCTCTTCCGTGGTGGCCCTGAAGACCCGCTGCTGATCTCCGGCCGCCATCCTCCCGAAGAGGGGATAGACGACGGTGTTGAAGTACCGCGTCTCTTCCAGGCGCTGGACGGTCTCCCGGATGTCACTCTCCGTCGGCATGAACACCAGGATGTCCCCACGGCCGCCGCTTCCCGAATGGGACTTAAGAGTCCCTACGGCCTCGATGGCCTGGTCCACGTGCGTGGCGTCGTCACCTTCCCCGTCCGTCGCGTCCAGAGGCCGATACCGGACATCGACGGGGTACATGCGCCCCGAAACTTCGATTATGGGGGCCCCGTCGAAGGCCCTTGAAAATTTCTCGGGGTCGATGGTCGCCGAGGTGATGATGACCTTGAGTTCGGGCCTCCGCGGCAGCACCCGCTTGATGAGGCCCAGCAGGAAATCGATGTTGAGAGTCCTCTCGTGGGCCTCGTCGACAATGATCGTGTCGTAGGCCCGGAAAGCCCGGTCCCGCTGCACCTCGGCCAGCAGGATGCCGTCGGTCATGAACTTGATGCGGGTGTTCCGAGATGTCCGGTCCTGGAAGCGGATTTTGTGGCCCACCAGGCCTCCGCCCTTCTCCCCGAGCTCCTCGGCCACGCGGGCCGCCAGGGTGACGGCCGCGATGCGCCTCGGCTGAGTGCACCCGATGAGGCCCTGTGCTCCCCTGCCGGCCTCCAGGCACATCTTGGGAATCTGGGTGCTCTTCCCGGACCCCGTCTCACCGACGACCACGAGGACCTGCTCCCTCTGGAGGGCACCGATGATGGCCTCCCTCTTTTCGACGATGGGAAGCTCGGCGGGGTACGTAATGGGGATTGAGCCTTTCGGCCTCGAGGAGGGCGCGGATGAGAAGGACGGGGGGCCAGATCTCAAGACAGTGGGTGACAAATGCCGTGACTCCTCTCAAGCAGCGCATTCCTCACGGATGCTAAACGGCGGTGCCATGGTCCTCGCCGTCCCCTATCCCATGAAGACTTTGCGCACTTTGCGCCTTTGCGGTGAACCATTGAGGAAATCTTTACAAATCCCTCGGGTTGTGTCAATTGTCTGGGCGTTCCCCCCCTCAATCCTCCAACCGGGAGCTCATAGCACATGGAAGCACTTCGACACTGCGTGATGGAGGCCGCCGCCCATATACGCCCACACCTCGAGGCTCGGCCGGAGGTCGGTCTCATCCTGGGAACAGGTCTCGGAGGCGTAGCGGAAGCCATGGAAGAGACCGCTTCCTTTCCCTACGGGGAGATCCCTCATTTTCCGGTCTCAACGGTCATCAGCCACCGGGGAAGGCTTGTCTTCGGCAGATGGTCCGGAAAGTCCGTGATCGCCATGCAGGGCCGCTTCCACCTCTACGAGGGCTACACGGCGCAACAGATTGCCTTCCCCATACGGGTGATGAAGGAACTCGGCGTCCGGACCCTCATTCTCTCCAACGCCGCGGGAGGATTGAATCCCCTTTTTCAGCCGGGGGCTCTCATGCTCATCACGGACCACATCAACCTCACGGGCCACAACCCCCTGGTGGGCCCCAACGTGGATGCCTGGGGACCCCGTTTTCCCGAAATGACGGAACCCTACTCCAGGAGACTCCAGGAGATCGCCGTCGAAACCGCCTTGACTGGAAAGGTGCCTCTCCACAGGGGAGTCTTCGCGGGAGTCCTCGGGCCGAGCCTCGAAACGGCCGCTGAAACGCGGTTTCTGCGCGCCATCGGAGCTGACGCCGTCGGCATGTCCACCGTCATGGAGGTCATCACGGCCGTTCACGCCGGGCTGGAGGTGCTGGCCATATCCGTCGTCACCAACGTGAACCTTCCCGACTGCTACCAGCCGGCCCCCGTCGAGGAAATCATCGCCACGGCCGAAAGGGCGGGACCGCAGCTCATGCGCCTGCTGGCCGGCGTGCTGGAAAACATGGCGTGACATTGTTTTCTTGTCCTCATCAGCCAACCACAAAGATCGTCACACAGCCGCGGCCCCAACCAGACGGTCTTTCACCACGAAGCGCACGAAGCCCACGAAGAAATAGAATGGGCCGTCAGGACAAATTCATGGGTACACTGTCATCTCGACCGAAGGACCAGAACTCCTCATATCTCCCGGTGCACCAGATTTCTCGCTCCCCTCGAAATGACAGACATACAATGGAACTCACGAAAAGCTGCGTAAAGGAAGTGGGAAGTTTTCGCGAATTTGCGTGAGAGAAGCATCCTGTAGCATAGCCCCTCGTGGGCGTTAGGAACGGGCACAAGGCCCTATGCTACAGGGCGATGGGCTGTGAACGGGATGACTCTCTACAATCTCATATTCTCACGCCAATCCGCGATGAGCCGGAATGTGCCTCATTTCCTTCGTGCCCTTCGTGGTTCAAACAGGTCCCATCCGCACCAGGAAAGTGCGAACTTGATGGTGAGTCACCCAAGACACTAAAAACTCGAGGATTTCCAAAGTTGACCACGGTGCGTGAAACAATCCAAAAGACTGCTGTCGATCTCCTGATCACCAACGGGCTGGTCCTCACCCTGGACGACGGGGACCGGCGCTTCAGCCCCGGATCCTTGGCCGTCGCTGGATTCGGAATCGTGGCGGTGGGCCCCTCCCATGCCCTGGATGCGGCCCATTCGGCTTCCCGCATCCTCGATGCCAGCGGGTGCGTTATCCTGCCCGGCCTTGTCAATGCCCACACTCACGCCGCCATGACCATCTTCCGGGGCCTTGCCGACGACCTGCCCCTCATGGACTGGCTTCAGAACCACATTTTTCCGGCGGAACAGAAGCTCACCGAGGAATGGGTCTACTGGGGCACCCTCCTCGCCTGCGCCGAGATGATCCTCTCCGGGACCACAACCTTCTGCGACATGTACCTCTTCGAGCACAAGGTGGCCGAAGCGGCCAGGGATGCCGGCATGCGGGCCCTGGTCGGCGAGGTGCTCTACGATTTCCCGTCTCCCCACTACGGCCCCATCGAAAACGGACTGCGCTTCACGGAATCCCTCATCGAGGAATGGCGCTCAGACCCCCTGGTGCGCATCGCCATCGAACCCCACGCCCTCTACACGTGCTCCCCCCAACTCCTCAGGCAATGCCACGAAATCTCTCAACGCCATGGCGTCCCCCTCATCATCCACCTTTCAGAGAACATGCCGGAGGTGGAGCAGATCCAGACCCGCTACGGGGTGAGGCCCGTCGCCCACCTGGAGAACCTCGGGCTCCTGGGTCCCCATCTCATCGCGGACCACTGCGTCGCCCTTGATGAGAAGGACATGGAGCTCCTCGCCAAGCGCGACGTCCAGGTGGTGCACAACCCCGAGAGCAACATGAAGCTCGCATCGGGCATTGCACCCGTGCCGCGCCTTCTGGAAATGGGCGTGAACGTGGCCCTGGGGACCGACGGCTGCGCCAGCAACAACGACCTGGACATGATGGGGGAGATGGACTCCTGCGCCAAGCTCCACAAGGTCGCCACCCTCGATCCCACCGCCCTTCCCGCGGCCACGGTCCTGAGGATGGCGACGCGCAACGGGGCGCGGGCCCTGGGCCTCGAGGGCAGGGTGGGGGAGCTCTCTCCGGGCATGCTGGCGGACATCATCGTGGTGGACTTCCGCAAACCCCACCTCACGCCCGTCTATGAGCCCGTGAGCCACCTTGTCTACGCCGCCGGGCGCGCCGACGTCCGCCACAGCGTCATCCACGGAAGAGTCGTCATGGAAGACCGCAGGATCCTCACCATGGACATCCACGAGGTCATGGAACGTGTCCGCTCCTTCTCCCGCATCATCCGTCCCTGATATGCCCTGTCGGTCCCGCCCCGAGGTGGACCTGGTCCTCGCCCCCATCGACTGGATCGTCACCTGCGACGCCGCCATGCGGACCATCCGCCGCGGCGCCCTGGCCATCGACGGGGGTGCCGTGGTGGGAGTGGGAACGGTGGAACAGATCCTCTCCATCTGCCGGGGCCGGGAGACCATGGATCTCTCCCGTTTTCTGGTGCTCCCCGGTCTCGTCAACACCCACACCCACGGGGCCATGAGCTGCCTGCGGGGGCTCGGGGACGATCTGCCCCTGCACCGCTGGCTCCACGAGGTCATTTTCCCCGCCGAGGCGGCCATCGTCCATGAGGAGATGGTCTACTGGGGGACCCTCCTCTCCGCGGTGGAAATGGTCAAGAACGGCATCACCACCTTCTGCGACGGGTACTTCTTCGAGGAAGCGGCCGCCCGGGCAGTCCTGGATGCCGGAATACGCGCCGTTCTCGGACAGGGAATCCTCGACTTCCCATCCCCGGACCAGCCCGACCCCGCTCGAAGCCGGAACCGCGCCGAGGTTTTTCTAATGAACTTCCCAGGCGCGCGCGACCGCGTGCGCCCCTCCCTCTTCTGCCACGCCCCCTACACCTGCGGGGCCGAAACCCTCCGGTGGGTGAAGTCCCTCTGCCTGGACCAGGACATCTTATTTCAGATCCACCTCTCGGAGACGGCCTCGGAAGTGTCGCAACTGAAGGAGGCCCACGGGGAGCCCCCCGTTGTCTATCTTGACCGCCTGGGAATCCTGGATGACCGCACCCTCTGTGCCCATGGGATCTGGCTCGACGATGAGGAAATCCAGCTCCTTGCCCATCGGGGAACCGGCGTCTCCCACAACGTGGAGAGCAACATGAAGCTCGCCTCGGGGGTCGCCCCCGTCCCGAAGATGCTGGATGCAGGAGTCAGGGTGGGCCTCGGGACCGACGGGTGCGCGAGCAACAACGACCTGGACCTCTTCTCGGAAATGGACAGGGCAGCCAAGATCCACAAGGCGGTCACCCTGGACCCCACGGTCTGCCCGGCCCCCCGGGTCCTCCGCATGGCCACCCGGGACGGGGCTTCCGTCATCGGGTTGGGGGACGCCGTCGGAAGCCTAGAAGTGGGGAAGCGGGCCGACCTCATCGCCATCGACCTGGACCAGCCCCACCTCACACCCCTCTATGATCCCGTCTCCCACCTGGTCTATGCAGTCAAGGGAAGCGACGTGCGCCAGGTGTGGGTGGACGGCCGTTTGGTGGTTCACGACGGCACTGTCCTGAACCTCGACGAAGAGCGCATCATGTCCCAGGTGATGCGACTGGTCGCAAGGATCGGAAGATCACCTTTTTTCAATAACAATTCCTAATAGTTACAAAAAAATATCATGTTGACGCGCTCCCATTGATCTGGTAGCATCCGTTCCAATGAAATTTGGAAATGCACCAGAGCTTCCATGGCGACTTTCCGGTCGATTCAAAGGACCGTAGACCTGTCACATTCAATTGCTCTTGCCCCTTGGACGACGTGTCTCTTCAGTTCAAATTGAACGATTCTTCGTTGCCCATCATGATAGACACTGTTTCAGCAGTTGCTTGAACTCCAATCCAGTCTCTCTCGTCGAGGCGAAGGAACCGCCCTGCGATTCTCCTCCCCCAGCGGGAGGAGATGCTCTCTGGTTTGACCGCCGGACACTTTTTTCAGGTGGCCAAATGGGGCGAGAGGCCTGTTGGTATTTGCAGGCCCCCGTTTCGCAGGAAGTCGAGCAACGCCAGATCGCGTTGAAAGAGACTCAAAAGACAATCCAATTGCTTGCTGAGAGGGGGCAACGATGAAAGTGATGTATTGGCGTCTCTTGGGCGTTTTTTTGATCCTTTTCCTCGGAGCGACGTTGTGCGGTTGTGCAACCCGCGGAGTTGCCGAATTCCAGCTCTATAATCAGGCCTTCGATACACAATACGAGCATGGTGAAGTCATCCTCGACTCTTTGGCACGGGCTGAAAGGACAGTCGTTCTGAGGCGCCTCAGGCATTCCAGCGAAATTCCGGAGTTCAATCCGGACCAGGCAGCCTATTTCGTCGAAAATGTTGACCCACCCATCACCGGATCCATTCGCACATCAGTCAAATCACTGAAGACCTATAATGATGCGTTGGGCGGTCTCGCAAACGGGGAGGCTGCGGCAGTCCTGTCAAACCGCATCGGTACGCTGGCGACAAACATCACGGGTGCCATAGCAGCCTCTCAAGCGGCATTGGCGGGAGCGGCGGCAATTCCCGGCGCCACCGAATTGGTGTCAAAATCGGTTCAAGCCTTGCAGCTTGCAGCGCCCGTCATCAAGGAGGTTGCAACATTCGCCAGTCGCTGCGCGTTTCGCAAGCAACTCATCGCCGCATATCCTTCCATGCGCGATCTTCTGCTGGCATTGCGCAAGGGCACGCCAGCGATGTTTGAGGTCCTAAAAAGGGCGCGGGTACAGCGAGGATCTTTGGAAGAGCCGAGCGGCATTTCAATGGAAGGCCGGGCCGCCCTGGAAAACGACCGTGCGATGCTTGCAGCGTGGGTCATCCTCCTGGACAAAACTTTGGTTGCCATGAATGCCGCCGTGGTGGCCGCGATGACTGAGGCGCCCTCTGCCGACCTTGCAAGTCTGGCGGAAGCCTCTATCGAGTTGAGGGTCTTGGCGGAACAGATCAAGACCCTGAGAACCCGAGAATAGCCGAACTGGAGGTGCAGCATGCCAAGCATAGAGGAGACGCGCGCCCAATTGAACGCGCTTCGTGCGCAATTGGTACAGCCATACAAAGACGCCAAGGCTCAAAATGACAGGGCCAAGATGGACAGGCTGACAGCAGTTGCCGGTGAGATCGATGACGCCCTTGACGACCTGGCGATCCTCGGCCTGTTGGCCGTCGCTGCCAGGTTGGATGAACTCAGGGTAAAAGTGGAAGCGGCCACAAAGATAGCACTGGCATGGCCATTCGGTGTATCAGAAGCACCCGATGATCACGAACGCCCCTTCCGCGAAGACCTGGAGGGAAACGACTTCGAGGATGCGGGACCAAATGAGCCGCCTCCCCAGCCAGCGCCTGTTCCGCCAGAGACAGTGCCCACCGTGAGCCCTGGCTGGGCTGAGAACTACACTGAGCTCTGGAACACGATGACCATACGCCCAGAATGGAAGAAAACTGCCAACGCGATTGCTCAAAAGATCGTGGCCAATCAGGGCCGGTATGCATCGGCGGTGGCGGGCACCTCTGTTCCGTGGTGGTTTGTGGCCGTCGTCCACGCGATGGAGTGCAGCCTCAGGTTCGATCAGCATCTTCACAATGGCGATTCACTAAGCGCCCGCACCGTGAGAATCCCCAAGGGGCGTCCCCCTGCCGGGGCACCGCCTTTCAGTTGGGAAGAGAGTGCTCGCGATTCCATCGCCTATGAGAAGCTGGACAAGGTCACCGACTGGTCTCTTGCGAGCGTGCTGTATCATTGGCATCGTTATAACGGGATCAACAACGAATACAAGAGACGAGGCATTCCGACACCGTATCTGTGGAGTGGATCACAACACTACCGAAAGGGGAAATATGTTGCGGATCACCAGTTCGATCCCAACGAGGTCTCCAGCCAGGCTGGCGCCGCCGTCATTTTGAAAGCGCTCGTCGATCTCGGTGCCGTGATGATCGACAAGGAGTTGGCAGTTGAAAGCAACCCAGCGGCTGCGACGGAGCACATCGCATCCCTGACCATCGACACTTCCAGTAAAGCGTTCAAACACGTGGCCGAAGAACTCGCCTATCCGGGTTTGCTGAAGCTTGGGGCTGGCAAGACCAAAGTGGAGCAACGCGGCGTCAAACGGGTACAGGAATGGTTGAACATTCACGGCTTCGTGACCCCAGTCGATTCGGATTTCGGCGATTCCACAGCCGATCAACTGAAGGCCTTTCAGGCGAAGGGAAACCGAGAAGCAACCGGCATGCTCGATCAGGAGACCTGGGCACTGTTCACCGCACCCATGCGGCGAGCACTTGCCTCGATCGAACACGGATCGACGTCTTCCATCGAGGATGCCGTGGTACGAGTGGCCCGTCAGCACATCAATGAAATGCCTGTGGAAATCGGTGGCAACAACCGAGGCCCATGGGTACGCCTTTACATGCAGGGCCAAGAGGGGGAGAAGCAGCGATGGTGTGCGGGCTTCGTCTGCTTCATGGTGGCTCAGGCCGCGCGCGATCTTGGCAAGAACGTTCCATTTCAGAGGCAGGTGGGGGTGGACGAACTCGTGAAGGATGCAAAGGCCGATGGGCGGTTCATTCCTGAAGCCGAGGTTTCGGACGTCATGAAGCGAAGATCCAAGCTTCGCCCTGGTCGGATATTCGTGGTCCGCGTCTCTCCAACGGATTGGAATCATACCGGTATTGTACTGGCTCTCAACGATCAGACCTTCGACACGCTGGAGGGCAATACCGGTGGAGACGGCGGAACCGACGGTCCGAACGCCACACAAGGAAACCGAAGCTATTCAAAGAAGGATTTCTTGCGCCTCGTTTAGACTGACCCGGCCTTGTCGTCAAAATGTTGGTTTGTGACCCAAACGCAAGAATGTGAGTAGAACGACACAGCTTTGGGAGGGGATTGCTGGTTGTTGGCAATCCCACTCACCACAGCTGCCCACCGTACTTGCTATCTTGCCCGACTAAACAGCCGAACGCCATTGGGTGGCTGGCAGCGTTTCGTTTTCCTGCCGCCCCTCCTGCCAGAGTCCGCATATGCCCTTCGACACCTCAGACCACCTCAGACCCCGAAAAGCCTGGAGTTAGCAGCGACTGGCGCCGACGCATGCACCAACAGGTGGTCCCGGAGGACCCCGAAATGGGGAGAGCGCCCAAAGCGGTCCAGCAAAGGGATTTGCCGTTCGAAGCCGTCTTGGACTTCCTCTGGGGTGAGCCCGATCGATACCCGGTAATCATGGGCGATGGAAATGGGATCGCGCCCATCGCGGCCAAGGACCTCCGAAATGCCGAAGCGATGAGGATTCTCCATCACATCCGATCCCGCAACAAGGACGAAACGGGACTTGGAAAGAGCGTCGACGGATTCCCGATGGTCCTCGAGAAAGCCCAGGGTCGCCTCCCACTCCGCTTCGGTTTCCGACGGAAAGCCGAACAGCAGGAAAACGAGGTTCCAGATGCCCGCGCCATGGGAGGAGGTGAGCACCCTTCCCGCGTCCTCCACGCGCACTCCTTTCTTCATGGCGTCGAGAACCCTCTGACTGCCCGATTCCACGCCCCACAGGACCACCCTCAGGCCTGCGCGGTGGAGCTCGTTCAGGGTGTCCCCATCGAAGCCCCTGGTCGGTTTGGCATAGGCCGACCAACGGACCCTGAGGCTTTTCCGCACCAACGCCTGTGCCAAACTCCGGAACCTGTTGGGGTGAATCATTTCGTCCACCAGGTTGAAATGGCTGACCCCATGGCGCTCCTTCAAGGCGGCAAGCGCCTCCACGGTCTTCTCCACGGATTCTTCCCGGTAGGCGAGGTAGGTCTTCTGGTGAGTGCAGAATGCACAACGCCCCCAGAAGCACCCACGGGAAGAAAGGTAAGGGAGAACGGGGACCGGTGAATGATAGGCTTCCAGGTGAAAGTTGCTGAAGTCCGGCAGGGGAAGCTCATCGAGGTCCTTCACCGCTTCGGGCGGGTTCCCGCGGACCCGTCCCTTGTCGACGAAGACAAGGCCCGGCACCGTCTCCAGGTCTCTCTCCCCGCAGGCGGCCAGAGCGGCGAGCCCTCTTTCCCCTTCCCCCACGAACAGGCAGTCCACCACCCTGCCCAAGTTCCAGCAGACGGCGCTCCTCTCCCACCCGCAGCGGCACGGGTTCTTTCAAAAGGCGCTCCGGATGAGGCATGACCGAGAGGGTGGCCCCGCCGAACGCCACCCGGGAGCCCCTGTTCTTCAGAAAGCCGGCAAGGAGGCAGGCGAAGGTGAGCTGCTGACTGAAGAGAATCGAGAAGCCGGCAAGTTTTGGAGCGGGGTCCAGCAGAGGCTCCAGGAGCTCCTTGAAAAATCTGTGGATGAGGGGCGGAACGGGCATTCCGGTGAGGATGCGGCGGGCGAAATTATCGAAGAGTCCGTGGAGCACGGCGGCGAACCTTCGATAGAAGTCCGCGCATCCATCATAGCGGGCCGGATCGAGAAAGGCGTCCAGTCCTTCTTTTCCCTGGAACAGATCAACCGCTTCGATGATCTTCGAGGCCGTCACATCCGGTTCCAACCCGGCGAGCTTCAGCCGAAGGCGCTTTTCCTGGATCCAGGTCAGCGCCTGGGCGTGGAACCTCAGGTTCAGGTCCAGGGTCCTGACCGAGGCCAAACCGGAATTTTTCTCGAGATACGCCTTGAGTGAGGCGATCCCGAGAGGCGGGCTCGTGGGATGAACGGCGGGTGGAAAGATGAGGACGATCTCCCCCGCCCCATTCTCTCCCTCGGGTTTATTCATTGAACTCACGGGTTATCCTCGCTTTATCCCTTTTTCAGCAAATACTGCAACGGAATTTCCAGATCCAATGCAGGGCGGCGACCGTTCCCTCCATCCAAGGGAGAGGGTTAGGGTGAATCGGCCTTGGTAAACCCCTCACCTCAGCCCTCTCCCCCCAATCGGGGGCGAGGGAGCTTCAAATTCTCGCTGAAGCATCGAGGGATTGGAAGGTATCCGCCTGCCTGTGGCAGCCCGGAAGAGCTGTCCGAGTCGGTCGGCTCACGGCCGAATGGGGCATTTCGCCGCATCGGCACGGCGGGAGTCCCCTCTGGCCCTTTCATGGTCTTTTGTGTTATAGGTCGCTGACGTCGAGGGCCGGGAATGAAGAACCCCGCACCTTTGCGCCATTGAGTGGGGCGGGTTGACGGGGGATCTCTCCCTGGCCTCACCCATCCGCCATGAAAAGCATTTCACCGCTGAGCGCGCTGAGATCGCCGAGAGAACAAGTTGGTCAAGGAGTATCTCCGCACTCTCGGCAGCCTCTGCGGTAGAGTCCAAGCCTCTCAGCCTGTCGGGTGCCCCGGAGGGGCATGAGGGACTGCGCAGGCCCATTAGAGTTTCTCGCATGAACGTGGATCGACATGATGGATCCTGAAAAACTGTCCAAGCTGAAGATATCCCAAAATGAACAAGCCTTCCCCAAGAAAAGGAGGAGGCGCAAAGTTCTCTGGCTTGTGCTCCTTGTGGCGGCCCTTGCTGCCATCCCCATTTACCTCCATTCGGAAGGACTGCTCAGCCCAACCAAGCCGGTGAGAATGGTTTCGGTGAGCTGGGTCTATCCTTCCCAGGCCGTCACCGAGTTCAACGCCAGTGGTTACGTCGTGGCTCAGCGCAAAGCCTCCGTCGCATCCAAGGGCACCGGGCGCCTCGAGTACCTGGGGGTCATCGAGGGGAGCCGGGTGAAGGAAGGCGACCTCATCGGCAGGCTGGAGAGCAATGACATGGAGGCGGAAAAGCGGCAGGTGGAAGCCCAGTTGGCCGCCGCGCGAACCGAGCTGGTCCGGGCCCACACCGATTCCGCCAGCTCCGGGAGGACCTTGAGGCGATACAGGAACCTCTGGGAGGACCGGGTGATCCCTCGGGCCTCCTTCGAAGACGCCGAGGACCGTTACACCAAGAGCAAGTCGGCGGTGGAAACGGCTCGAGCCAACATCAAGGCTCTCGAAGCCGCCGCGAATCGGGCTGCGATCCTCCTGGAATACACCAACATCCGCGCCCCCTTCGACGGGGTCGTTCTCACCAAGAATGCCGACGTGGGGGAGGTGGTCGCCCCCTTCGGCTCCTCGGCCCTTGCAAGAGCGGCGGTGGTGACCATGGCGGACATGTCTTCCCTGATGGTGGAAGCCGATGTTTCGGAATCCTTCCTCTCGAGGGTCAGCGCCGGGCAGGCCTGCGAGATCCAGCTGGACTCCCTTCCGGACGCCCGCTTCCCCGGGAAAGTGAGCACCATAGTCCCGACAGCGGACCGCACCAGGGGGACCGTTATGGTCAAGGTGGCCTTCGACAGCCTAGACCCACGCGTCCTCCCCGAGATGAGCGCGAAAGTGGCGTTTCTCTCCAGGCCTCTAACCGGTGCGGAGTCGCGGCCATTCCTGGCGGTGCACCGGGACGCCCTGATCGAGCGCAACGGCACCCGGGGGCTTTTCAAGGTCGAGGACGACCGGGCCCGGTGGGTTCCCCTTCCCGACCCACTCTTCAACGGGGATTACGTCGTCCTGGAGAAAACCCTGGCGGATGGCGAGAAAGTCGTCATGAAACCTCCCACGAATCTGAAACCGGGCGACAAGATCAAGGCGGCGGAATGACCGTGACCGATGCACCGGGGTTCCACAACGAGCCCATCGTCCTCATCGACAAGGTTTCCAAGTCCTACCGTCGGGGCTCCCAGGTCATCTCCGTTCTCAGCGGCATCGATCTCACCATCGACGAGGGAAGCTTCGTCGCCCTGATGGGACCTTCGGGTTCCGGCAAGTCGACCCTCCTCAATCTCATCGCTGGAATAGACAGCCCCGACGAGGGACGCCTGGTCATCGCGGGCACCGACATCACGCAGCTCGGAGAATCGGAGCTCGCCCAGTGGCGGACCAATCACGTGGGGTTCATATTTCAGTTCTACAATCTGCTGCCTGTTCTGACCGGCCTGGAAAACGTGGAGCTCCCCCTTCTCCTGCGGAACCTGTCCCGAAGGGAGCGGCGCGAACACGCCATGCTGGCCCTGGAACTGGTGGGCCTCTCCCACCGGGTGCATCACTACCCGAAAGAGCTCTCAGGGGGCGAGCAGCAGCGGGTGGCCATAGCCAGGGCCATCGTCACCGATCCCACCATTCTCGTGGCCGATGAACCGACGGGAGATCTCGACAGGGTTTCCGCCTCCGAGGTGCTGGAGCTCATGGTTCAACTGAACCGGGACTTCGGCAAAACCATCATCATGGTGACCCACGACCCCAGCGCCGCTCAAAAAGCGGGGGTCATCCGGCACCTCCACAAGGGCGTTCTCAACAACGCGGGGCAGTAGGAGCCCTGCCCGACCAGGACGACGAGGAAGGATCGTCTCCGCGCCATGCAACTGCTCAAGCTCATTCTCCGCAACACCGGACGCCACCGGTTGCGCACGAGCCTCACCATTCTTGGAATGGCCGTGGCGATCCTCGCCTTCTGCCTCCTGCGAACGGTGGTGGACGCCTGGTATGCCGGGGTTTCCGCCGCATCGCCCAACCGACTGGTCACCCGCAACGCGGTTTCCCTGATCTTCCCCATGCCCTTGAGCTACAAACAGAAAATCCTCCAGGTGCCGGGAGTTAGCCAGGTGAGCTATGCCAACTGGTTCGCCGGGGTCTACGTGGACGAGAAGCAGTTCTTTCCCCGCATCGCCATCGGATCGGAGAACTTCTTCGACCTTTTTCCCGAATTCATCATCCCGGAAGATCAGATGAGGATCTTCAAGAGCCAGCGCAACGCATGCGTCGCGGGAAGGAAGCTCATCGAAAAGTACGGGTGGAAGCTCGGGGACGCCATACCGCTCGCGGGAAACATCTACCCGGGAGAATGGCGTTTCGTGCTGCGGGGCATTTACCGGGGGGCGGCCAAATCCACCGACGAGACCCAATTCTTCTTCCACTGGGATTACCTGGACGAAACCCTCAAGAAGGGCGCCCCTTTCAGAAGCGGCAAGGTGGGCTGGTACGTCGTCCAGATCCGAGAGCCCATGGAGGCGCAGGAGATATCCCAGACCATCGACGCCCTGTTCAAGAATTCCTCGGCGGAAACCCTCACGGAGACCGAAAAAGCTTTCCAGCTTGGATTCGTTGCCATGACCGACGCCATCGTCATCTCCATCCGCATCGTTTCCTTCGTGGTCATCGCGGTCATCCTCACCGTTCTTGCCAACACCATGGCCATGACCGCCCGGGACCGCATGTCCGAATATGCCGTCATAAAGACCCTGGGATTCGGCAACGGGTTTCTCTTTGTCCTCATCGCAGGGGAATCCGTCGCCATCGCCATGTTCGGCGGCATCGTGGGAATGGCTCTCTCTTTCCCGGTGGCCGACGTTTTCGCGAAACAGATGGGGACACTGCTCCCCGTTTTCCATGTCCAATGGACCACGCTCGCCATGAGCACGGGTATCACCGCCGGCATCGGCATAGTCGCGGCTCTCTTTCCAGCATGGAGAGCCATGCGGGTGAAGATTGCCGAGGCTCTGAGCCACGTGGGCTGACTGTGGCTGAGAGCAACCAAGGGCTTATCTGCGGAGCCGGGAACTAGCGGCTTCAGCCCACCGTTCGACGTTTCAATTGCAACCCGGGGAACAGCGGGAGGCGTGACGTATCGAGGGAAGAGAACACGATGACGATCCGGGACTTCACCTGATGGTCGGATTCCAGGGGCTCACCCTGGACGAGGAGCTCAAAGCCATTGTCAGGGAGTTCCGCGTCGGCGGAATCGTCCTTTTCAGGAGGAACATCGAAAGTCCTCGCCAGTTGATTGATCTCCTCGAGGCCGTTCGCGGCTTTTCGATAGAGACCCTCGGACGGCCTCTCTGGGTGGCCATCGACCAGGAGGGGGGCCCGGTGCAGCGCCTCGTGCCTCCGTTCACCAGACTCCCCTCGGCCAGCACCCTGGGGGCGGAGGGCATCCCGGCCATCGAGAAATGGCAGACCATCGCCGCACGGGAACTCCAGGAAGCGGGCATCCACATCAACTTTGCACCCGTTCTGGACCTGGTGCCCAACGGAGAGGATCACTTCATGGAAGCCCGGTCCCTGGGAAACGACGGGGAGAGGGTCGCGGAACTCGGAGCGGCGTGGATCAGGACGCTTCAAGGGAATGGCGTCTCTGCCACGGCCAAGCACTTCCCCGGCCTGGGAGGTGCACGAAAAGACCCCCATCACCACGCCCCAGTCATTCAGTGGCCGGACCGGAGCGCCATGGAAAGGGACCTGTTTCCTTTCAGGGAAGCCGCCAAGGCGGGAGTCCACTGCATCATGACCTCCCATGCCCGATATCCGCTTCTGGACACGGAATATCCGGCCACCCTGTCGGAAATCATCAACAGGAGGCTCCTGCGGGAAACCATGGGGTTCCAGGGGATACTCTTCAGCGACGACCTCGACATGGCCGCCGTCTCGGGCAATTACTCATGGAATGAGATGATCCGGCGGGGCCTTGCGAGCACCATCGATTTCTTCCTGGTCTGCCAGCACAGCGAAAACATCGCCCTTTGCCACCGTGCCCTCCACGAAGCCCTGAAACCCAGGGGCCCTCTGCGGGAACTCCGCCGGGCGTCCCTGAGGCGAATGAAAACTATCGCCCGCACCCACCGCAGACCCTGAACGGGCCGTGGGTCCAGCTTTCACCAGCCACTCCGTGAATGCCTCTGCTTCCCTGATCATCCTCCTGAAACCGGTCTAATGTGTTGAAAGAGAAGCCGCCTTGTGGTAGGAAGGCTTGCGTGGGGAATCCATCTTGAATCAGCCAAGGAGGGCGAGCTATGAACTGGGCATGGGCGCTGGGAATGTTGATCCTCTCCATCGTACCCGCCATTGTAGGCGGGGGTCTTTTCTGGGTTTTCTTCGAGAAGTGGACGGCGGTGATCGTGTGGGAGGCCGTGCTCCTCTTCCTGCTGAGCCTTATGATCTCAAAGGGTTATGGCAGGGAAAAGGCGGCTCATTAAAGGGATATCCATGGACTGCAAGAAGGAACAAAATCTCGAGAAGTGCAATTGCAGCTACGACCCCTGTTCGCGAAAGGGCGTGTGCTGCGACTGCCTGCAATACCACGTCAAGAGTCGGCAGCTTCCCGCCTGTTGTTTCCCTCAGGATGCCGAGAGGACTTACGACCGTTCCTTCGAGCACTTTGCCCGCCTCGTCAAGGAGAAGCGGGTTTGATCCGTTTGAGCCTGTCCGGCACCAAGTGCCTCATTACGGGCTACTTGTCAGAACGGTACCGCCGTCTTCCACGACGGCGCGTATTGATTTGCGCTCATCGTGGATTGGCGTGAAAATCGCCGGAGTCACCCCGTTTCAGAGTTCATCACCCTGTAGCATAGGGCCTCGTGCCCGTCCCTAACGCCCACTATGCTACAGCAGGCATTTCTCACACAGATCCTCGAAGGCCCTAAATTTGCCCACCGCCGTGGAAGGCGGCGCTACCAGGGATACGCGTGGCGCTCCGTCGGCGAGTTGCCGCTGGAGCCTTGAAGCAAACCGGAACACCGGTAGTCCCTACTGAGCCTTTTCCACCGGGTAGTCGGCTTCCATCCAGGCCTTTATCCCGCCAGGATAGCGGTAAACATTGGTGTACCCAAGTTTCTTGGCCCACATGGCCCCGTTGTGGCTTCTACCGCACTTGGTGAATCCGCAGTACACGACGATCATCCGATTCTTGTCGCCTCCCAGCAGTTTTTCATATTCGCTTTTCGTCTTGTCATCCAGCTGACCGACTTCCTCCAGGGGGAAGACGAAGTTTACGGCCCCAGGCAGGTGGTTTTTCTTGAAGCTGTCCTCAAAAGGCATCGTGTCCACGATGAGCATGTTTTCCTTCTTGTCCATGAGAGCCTTCAGTTCTTCAGTCGTGACGATCTGATACCCCCCCTTTTGAACGTCGGTCGCAAACTTCACTGCGAGCTTTTCGGTGTCGAGTTCCTTGGTCCCCCATTCCAGTGCTCCGCAAGGCCCGGAAAGAGACAATACGAACACTGCCGACGCCAGGATGGGCCACATGAGCCTTTTCAGTTTGATCATGCCAATTCCTCCTTCAAGTCTTTGGGCGATGCGGTTGACGACGCGCGGGATCCGGCCCGACGGGTTCGGAGCCGCTTCCAGACCAAGAGAAACAACGTGATGAAAAGCATTCCCACATCCCTGGCGAAAGCCAACCGCAGGCTGTTGTGGGACTGCATTTCGTCCTGGGAGAAACACCCGCAATCCACGTCGAGGTTCTGGACAACGGCAAAACCCAGAACGAGCAGGAACATGACCAGGAGTGCCAGGATGGTCTCGAGGCTTCCCCTCACGTCGAACAGCAGCCCCAGGCCGGCGATGAACTCGAGGGCAGGCAGGCCCACCGCCACCGGAACCAGGAGCTCCTCGGGCAGGAGTCCATAGCCTGAGATGACACGGGCGAAAGCCCGGGGATCCACCAATTTCGCGGCACCCGCCCACACGAAAACCAGGGCCAACCCGATCCGCAGGCCATGAGGGAGCCACGTGAACCCGACCATGGCACCCCGCCATTCACCCGCCTTCCAACCTCGCTTCCGAATCACTGAAATCCGGGGCATGCAGAACGCTCCTGGAGATAACAATCCTTTGATTCAAATGGAGCAAAACAGGGGGAAGTCTAGAAAGAAAGGGGAGCCTCAGTCAAATTGATTGGTTCGATGGAAAGCTTCCCGGTCAATTCATCATTTCGATGAATGACGAAAAACAGGATCGTCATGATCCCTTTGCGGAAGCGTAACAGCTCCGTGTGCATGTTGTCTCCTGAAGTGCTTTCGTCAATCCGGCAGGGAAAGGAGGTGAGCGGTTTACTTTTTCTTCGATCCGGCATTATTTTGTGGTCGAAGGGCACGGTCCGCCTGAACACTTCCCATGGAGACTTCCATGCAAGGCACATCAAACGTTCGAAAGGCCATGGCAGCTGTTCTTGCCACGGCCCTCCTTATCGGCACGATCCATCCGGCGTCGGCACATGAACAGGACAGGCGCCACGTCAAACCGCGGGCCAAGCACGTCATCCTTTTCGTTGGCGACGGCATGCAGCTTGAGCATGAAGTGGCGGCCAGCCGATACCTTTACGGAGGCGACGCCAAGCTCGGTTTCCATCAGCTTCCTTACAAGAACAGCGCCACCACCTGGGACGTGACCACCTATAACCGGTACGCAAAACTTCTCGGCCAGGCGCCCTACGATCCGTCGCAAATCATTCCGACCGTCGGCTACGATCCCCTGAAGGGAGGCCTTGAGCCTTATCCTCAGCAAGTGAGTGGAATTGACGGTCTCTACTTTCTCGATGCCGACAACTGCCCGCTGACCAGGCCTTTCGCCACAGATTCGGCCTCCGCGGCCACAGCGTGGGCAACAGGACACAAGACGGACGGCGGAAACATCGCGTGGCTCCCCGGGGACCCGGACAACGGCAAGCTGACCACCATCGCCGAGCTCCTTCGGCAGAAACTGGGGTACGCCATCGGTGTCGTGAGCACCGTCCCCTTCACCCACGCGACACCGGCCGCTCATGTGAGCCACAACAAGACCCGCGGCGACTATCACGCCATAGCCCGGGAAATCCTCACGGGGGTCAAGCCGGAAGTGGTCATCGGCGGCGGGCACCCCCTTTTCGACGCCAAGTGCCCGAACCCGGCCGACCCAACGACCTGCAAGCCCGTCTACATGCCCCTTGCTCTCTACAATGACCTGAGGACTAATGACGCCGACGAGTACCTTTTCGCGGAACGAACCTCCGGACGCGACGGAGCCGTTGCCCTGCTCCAGAAAGCCCAGGAGGCGGCAAAAGAGGGAAAGAAGCTCTTTGGTCTCTTCGGGGGCCCCGAGGGCAACTTTGAATCCCCGGTTCCCCAGGACCTCCCCGGGAATCCTCTCGTTACCCGTAAAACCATCGAGAATCCCCTGCTCAAAGATGCAACCCTGGCCGCGCTAAAGGTCTTGAGTCAGGACAAGGAGGGGTTCTTTCTCATGGTGGAGCAGGGGGACATCGACTGGGCCAACCACGCCAAGGATTACAGGCGGATGATCGGCAACATCTGGGACATGGACTCCGCCGTCGAGGCGGCCATCGATTTTGTGAATCGGGAAGGGGACGACATTCACTGGGACAACACGCTGCTCATCGTGACATCCGACCACGGAAACAGCTTCATGCGGCTCAATGACGCCAAGCCTCTCGGTGCCGGGGACCTGCCCGCTCAGGCGGGCAGCACCTATCCCGACGGAGAGGTGACCTACGGCACGGGGCAAGCACACCAACGAACTGGTCAGGGTTTACGCCATGGGCAGGGCCGTCGATGTCTTCTTCGGCCACGAGGGAGAATGGTATCCAGGCCAGAGAATCATCGACAACACCCAGCTCTACCACATCATGGCGGAAGCAGCGGGTGTGCCCCAGGATTCCCCGTTGAAGGTCAAGGCGGCGAAGGCGGAAGTTGACAAGAAGCCTTAGCCCGGGGAAGCGCGGAAAAGGTGGAATTCCAAGATCGTCGACAACCGGTCATCTCGGTTGATGCCAAAAAGAAAGAATGTGTGGGTGATTTCAAGAAGGCAGGGCGTGTGGAAACCATAGGGGCGGCCGGAAGAGGTGCGTTGCCACGATTTCAAGGACAAGTTGCCGGGGAAGGCAATCCCTTACGGAGTTTACGATATCGGCCAAAATCAGGGTTGGGTCAGTGTGGGAATTGATCATGACACGGCCCAATTCGCCGTCCAGTCCATCAGCGCCTGGTGGAACCAAATGGGTCGACCAACTTATCCTCAAGCCACCGAAGTGCTGATCACCGCCGATGCCGGCGGGAGCAACTGATATCGGACCCGTTTGTGGAAACGAGAACTACAGGGACTGGCAGACGAATCGGGGCTCACTATGAGTGTGTGTCACCTGCCGCCGGGAATCAGCAAGTGGGACAAAATCGAGCACCGCATGTTCTGCCATATCTCCAACGCCACGAATTGTGTCTGCAATGCTGAAGGGATGCTTCGCATGCGGAGCTCTCCAGTTTCATGATATCCTTCCACTCTGCGTGATAGACAGAAAGATGCACCAACTGTATCGGAAAATCCTTGAAAAAACCCTATCCATAAAATACATTGAGATATCAGAATGATGTGGGCAGTCCGCTCATCGCAGTGGCCCACAGGCCAAACCTTCATTGCCCTGCTGAGAATCAAGGACTTGCCCCGCGTCCCGGAGATATACAGAAACTACAGAATCACTTGTTCCCGGCGACTTCGTCGCCGGGAATCGCGGCGCTCACTTCGTTCGTGCCTTGTCCCGTCGCCTTGCGCCGGAACACTTATAAGGCCTCCCGCTGTCAATAGGGAACACTCCTCCTATACGAAAAAGTTCATCTTTTTTTCGTCGGGATTCTGTGCCTGTTGGCAGACACTACCGAACGGGAAAAAAGAGAAGTTTTTTACCGTTCGGCCATTTTGCTCGCTGCAGGTCGCTCTGACTTGGGTTTCTTCAAGGGGCGCCAGGAACAAGTCCTGCACCAAACACTTATTGAGGTTCGATTCACCCTTCGAAGAGGGTTCATGCAAGAGGGTGGTTGCGCCCTCTCCGAGAAGATGCGACCTAGAAACAATGACGTTCTCCCTCGTGCCGTCCCAGTCAAGAGTCGGGGTAACGCTCTCCCCAGTTAGGTGCGGGTTCGGATGAGGGGCAGAACTTGACCAACATCGAGCGTGCATGAAGGAGCAAGACGGACCTCCAATCAAGCGCAACGGGCTGCAGGGTGTCAATCGGGCACATCCTTTTTCGAGCACTCTGATCGGTGCAAGGATGATCAAATCCTTCATGGATCAAGGCGAATACGTGCTCCATTCCCGTGTGGCTCCAGTTTCGAGAAAGGCTGATCCGTCTCCTCCAACTGTTTAGTGGCTCAGGAATTTATCTTGATCGAAAGCCACCTTGTTTTTGAGCATGAAGTAGGCAGCTCGCCCCAGCTTGTGGGCCAGGATCGAGAGAGCTTTTCCCTTTTTGTGTTTTTGGGCAAGTCGATCGAGGTATTTCTTAGCGGGCTCATTGCTCTTGATGAAGAGCACTGAGGCTTCACTGAACGCCCACTTGAGGTGAGCATTGCCGATCTTCTTGCCACTGGTCCCGTAGTTTTTCCCATTGGATTCTTTGGCACACTTGACGAGGCGGGCATAGGAGGCAAAGTCCTGGACAGTTTCGAATCGCTGGATGTTCTCTATTTCATAGAGCATCACCAGGGCAAGGATTCTGCCTACCCCTGGAATGGTTTTGAGCAGATTGTAGGAAAGGGCATCGTGTCCATTGGCGGTCTTTATGATCTCCCGCTCCAGAGGGATGAGGATGCGGTCATAGGCTTCGATCATCTCCAGATCCACTTCCATGTTCTTCTGAACGCTGGGCTGGTCGAATCGATCAACGATTCCTTCCCGGTTCTTGGGCTTGGCAATGCGCCCGAGAGGGTCAGGGAGGTTGTACTGGCTTCCGGTGTTCTGGATATGAGCGAACAGCTCTGCTCGCTTTCTCACCAGATGATTTCTTCTTCTTAGAAGATCTCTTGTGGCCCGCATCTTGGCGGGATAGACATATGCCTGAGCCAGCATGCCGCCCCTCAAGAGTACGGCAATCTTATGGGAGTCGATTTTGTCGTTTTTGCTCTTGCCCCCATGGATTGCTTTCATGTAAAGGGCGTGGCCCAGCACGAAGGGGATGTTCTCTTTGGCACAAAGATCGGCCACCCAGTACCAGGTGAACATGCACTCTGCAGCCACCACGATGTCTTCCCGGTAGGAAGCGATGAACTCGAGGAAAGCCCCGGGATCCGTATTCAGGTTTCGGTGTGCCACAGTCTCTCCAGAGCTGTTGAGGATGCACACGTACATCTTCTTTGTGTGCAGATCAATTCCACAGTAATACTGGTGCTGTTTGGTGTAGAATCTCATCAGGCTTCCTCCTTCGTTGGTGTTTGATGTTGGCGCAGCAAACATACCATCGATTCGAGGAGGCCTTACATAGTATCAAGGCACTTCACCTGACGGCTCGGCCGTCAAGCCTGCGGCTCGCCGTCCGCTCCGCAGGTGAGCGCCCCGTTGGGGCACGAAGAGTGATATGGGATTCACTAGGTAGCAGGGCCGGATCACGGCCTTTGCCCGCAAACAAAGGCCGGGACGCTGGTGCATCGCTTGAATTCTGCGCTTGGCGCCCAATTCTGGCGGCAGATATGCGTTCTATGAGCGTATTCTCCGTGCGAAGGAATCACTTCCAAGAAAGAGTTCTGAAGACATGAGACCATCAGCCAACCCTGAAGCTGACCTACGGAGCGCAATCCGTAATCGTCGCGCAGTAATCGTTGCTGGTACGGGAGTTTCCATTGCGGCCAGTTCGCATCCACAAGCAACTTGGTCGGGATTGATAGAGAGCGGAATCGAGTGGCTCAAAGAGCACAAGCTCATGATAGATAGAATAGCCGAGGCTCAGCTAATGTTGCTCAAGGAGGATACCTCTCAAACCCATCACTTCCTCACGGCAGCGCAGGATATCACTGAAGGAATGGGCGGTGTTCAGTCGAAGCACTTTGCTGAGTGGCTGGCTCGGACCGTTGGTGAGATCAAGACAAAGGACAGTAGTGTGCTCGATGCGCTCCATGCGCTTCGCCAGTATGGGAATCTTCTCGCCACCACAAACTACGATGACCTCGCGCTCGGCGAGCCACCAACTCTCCGCGCTGTCACTTGGCGAGATACCGATGAACTTCTGAGTGCCGTCCGAGACTGGGACACTGATACGGTCGCCTTCCTCCATGGGTACTGGAGGCGACCCGAGTCCGTAGTTCTCGATTGGAAGTCGTATGAACAGATCGCCCGCGACGAGCAGTATCGCAACGATCTCGCGGCATTCTGGAAGACGAACACCTGGGTCTATGTTGGCTGCGGCCTGAATGGCTTGTCTGATCCCGATTTCGGTTTACTGCTGGATCGCTACGGTGAGCGTGCGCGTCAGGCAGACCATTGGGACTACTGCTTGGTGTGCGGGGAAACTCAGCGACAGGAATTCCAGGCGCGATTCGATACTCTCAAAGTCAATATCCGCGCCGTTTCCTATGGCGGGAGCCATTCAAACTTGCCTGGCTATCTACGTTCGCTTCTGCCTGAATCAGTCGCCCCCCCACCGGCACCCTTTACCGAGGGAATGGCCGGTCTACCCTCCATCCCAGCTGCTCCCGCCTTCTACGGGAACTCGGACTACATCGGCTTACACCAGTTCGTTGGACGCGAAGCCGAACTCAACGCCCTCAACGATTGGGGGAATCGTGCCGACCCCACCAACCTTTTCATCGTCGAAGCAATCGGAGGCAATGGGAAAAGCATGCTCACTTGGGAGTGGACGACGAAGCACGCCACGAACGTTCGCCCCGATTGGGCCGGACGCTTCTGGTATTCGTTCTATGAGCGTGGTGCCAGCATGCAGGACTTCTGCCACCGTGCCCTCGCTTACATGACCGGGCGCCCCCTGAAGGAGTTCGCAAAGCGGAAGACTGCCGAGATGCAGGCCGATATTATCCTTTGTCTTCACAACCGGCCCTGGCTGCTCATCCTCGATGGCCTGGAACGTGTTCTCGTGGCGTACCACCGCATCGATGCCGCGGAAGTCCCGGATGAAGAGATCAATGCCCCCATCGACAAAGCGCTCACCCGCAACCCGTGCGATGCTATCTACGATGAGGATTCCGATCTCCTGCGCGCCCTTGCAGCCGTCGCCCCGTCGAAAATCCTCATCAGTACTCGTCTCACCCCTCGCGTTTTGCTCAATCCTTCGGGCCAGACAATCGCGGGCGGAAGGCGTCTCTCCCTGCCCGGTCTACGCCCGTCAGATGCCGAGAAGTTGATGCGCTTCTGTGGCGTCGAGGGCGACTCTGTTGCCATCCAGAGCTACCTCACCACTAATTGCGAGAACCACCCGCTGGTCATCGGTGTGCTAGCAGGTCTTGTCAATGACTTCCTGCCAAGCCGCGGGAACTTCGACGCTTGGTCAGTGAATCCCGACGGTGGCTGCCAGCTTGATCTGGGCCAGCTCACTCTTACTCAGCGACGCAACCATATCCTTGATGCGGCATTTGCTGTGTTGCCGGAAAGAAGCGTCCAACTCCTCTCCACACTCGCGCTCCTCTCCGGTTCTGTTGACTATGAAACGCTCGAAGTATTCAATCCCCACTTGCTAGACGAGCCAGAGAAGGGCAGGAAGCCGGTACCTCCGGAGAGAGACTGGGATTGGGAACTCCTATCCACCGCAGAAAAGGCCGAAAGGCGGACCCAATACGAAGCCGCACTCGCAAGGTGGGAGGACTATCGACAAGCCGTGAAGACGTGGCGTGAATCTGCGGAGTATTGCGAAGCGCCAAGGAGGTTACGCGAAACCGTCCGCGATCTCGAACGACGCAGCCTCCTGCAATATGATGGACGAAAGAAACGGTATGACCTTCACCCAGTAGTTCGCGGTGTTGCCGCACGGCGAATGAAACCGGAGGAAAGACAGCGCTACGGGGAGCGCGTCGTGGATTACTTCTCTTCGCTGCCCCACAACCCTTACGAGTATGCTGACACTCTGGATGACTTGCACGCAGGACTGAGTATTGTGCGCACTCTGCAAAAACTTGGACGGTATGAGGACGCGTTCTGGGCCTATGCAGGCGACTTGGCAAGCGCGCTCCTCTTCACTTTGGAGGCCAACTCGGAGATCATCTCGATATTGCGACCATTTTTCAGCGAGGACTGGAAGACACTTCCAAACTCGCTGTCCGGATCGGCTGCCGCAATCGTTGCTAACCACGCAGGTATTGCACTTCATCGCATTGGCGAATACGAGCATGCCTTTTCAGCCCATTGCGCTTCCTTGTTGCATGTACTGGATCTGGCTGACTGGGGTAATGTTCAACAGGGACTATTCGCCATCTCTGATACACTTGCCGCTCTCAATAGACTGGCGAACCAGGATCGCTGCCTGATATTGGCTGCCAGGCTTGCAGATGTGCTTGACAATCAAGAGCTAGTTTTCCTGGCACGCCTCAATCGCATGGTTCAGATGTCGAACCAGGGACGCTGGAAGGACGCCGAAGAATTGTGGCGTTTGCTTGATCCAATGGAACGAAGCCTAACTCGTCTACATTACCTTCCGGGTGAGGCTGAATGCCGCTTCGCACAGCTGCGGTTTCGCCGTGGAGATGCGTTCGAAGAATTCCTTGCCAAAGCTGAGGATCTTGCCAATGCAGGCAAGAGTCGTTCTATCATTCGTGATCTTCGTTGGTTGCGTGGAGCATGGCATCTGGAGCAACGTGAGTGGGCACTTGCTTTGCCAAACCTACAGGAAGCCGTGCGGATGGCCCAGGAAAGCCGAATTCAAGACGCGGAATCAGAAACGGGACTCGCCCTAGCCAAGTTCCATCTGGGCCAGCTGACGGAGCCGCGACGTGAGGCAGAACGACTCACTGACTTCAGCCGGCCATCGCATCGTAACCTTGCGATGCTCTGGCTCGCCCTCGACGACGAGGAGCGGGCCAAGAGGCACGCCATCGCCGCATATAAGTGGGCGTGGGGGCAAGGTGAGCCTTATTTCAATCGTTACGAACTCACCAAGGTTACTGAATTGCTCAGACAGATGGACGTCCAAGTCCCCCATCTCCTGCCATATGACGCCATCAAAGTTGAAGAGCTTCCGTGGGAAGATGCGGTAGCAGCTGCAGTTGACAGGCTTGCCGATCTAAAGAAAGCAGAGGAGCGTCTTCGTAGTTTCCCGCCAGAATTCTTCGACAGCAAGACCCTCAGCCCGCCGGATATGGGGCGGATGACGCTAACGCAAGCGCGTTCCTTCGCCCTTGAGTTCTACAAGCGGGGCGACTACGCGAAAGCCAACGAGTTGTTGATGGTTCTTGTTGATGGCGGCTTTGAGCTGCCGAGCTCGCGGTGTCACCTCGCCCGAATTGCACTGATGACCGAGCGGTTCAGCGATGCAGCCAGGGAAGTAGCAAAGGCATGGGCACTCCGGGCGGAAGGACCAGCATACGTGATTCCCCGCATTCTGTGGTTGCGTCTCTGCCTGTCTCTGCTGGAACTTGGCGTTGCCCGTACCCATATGGTCCCCCTGCTCATTGGTCAATTGAAGAGCGCCCTCAAACCGGACGATGCATTCATGGAATGGACTATGGAGCCCGTCCTATCTCATGTGCAGTCAAGACTCCATGTCTCCGACTACAATTTGCTCAGCACGCTTGTTGCAGCACTGAGTGACCGTGCCAAGCTGCACGATCTAGAATCTTCAGCACTTTGGCGTGATCAAAAACCAATTTCCCTGGACGTTCCTTGGCCTGAGTGAGCTGTGTCTGAAGAAGAGTCTTTCTACCCTTCCGTCCCAAAGGTACCCCAAAGCCAAGGAGATGGGTCACAGGTGCGATGGCAGGATTGGACACCAGGAAGTAATTGATGCAACGGGAGTTGTCGCCTTTCCGAGAAACTGGGGTTAGTCATTGAATTACAACTTGGTCAGTGTAGGATTGTGGAACCGATGCAAAATTGGCAGAGGGATCACAGCGGGGCAGCGGAGTCTCAAGAATCGACACTATGACTGACCGCGACCCCAACCAGGAGATTCTGCCGACGGCAAAGTGCGGCAGATCTTCACGTTATGCACACCTCAACCGACCAGAAGAGGTAACTATATGAGCACTGACGACCTCCCGAATGGGGCTGTGTTGGACGAGCCCATGGCCCGGGCGCTCTTGTACTCTGCAGTGCGGGAGCACCTTTTGGACGACGACCCGATCATTGGAGACGGATTTGTCCGCCACCTCATGAGTGCCCCACCAAGGGAACATCTGATTGCCAACGCGTTCGAACATCTCGTATTGAGTGGAAGGATCCTTGTTCCATTTTGGTTCCCTGGGGAGTGGAAGGGAGAGCTGGTAGAGCGAGGTCTCGTCGTTCCAACGGATGCAGGAGTAGACGACGATCTAGTAGAGGCACCAGGACTCTCACCCAGTCTGGTACTTGCCATGCTCCGCGACCGGGGACACACCTGGTCCCACAAAGAACTGGTGGAGCGGTACGACATTTTCATGTCCGCCTATCGCACTTGGGAGGCCATGGGTGGCAAGTCTTTTGAAGCTCTTGAAATTCGAAACATTCTGAGGAAAATCATCCCAATTTCACCTGACGAATACTCAAGCGAAGAACTTGCGGCATGGAACGCGGTGAGCGAAGCTTACACCGCCCTCAAGCCGGTTATCGGGTGCCATCAGGCTTATCGACGTGTTCTGACAAGTTCGCTCCAGAACGCTGCGCTGAGCGCCTTGCCTCTCGACGCCGCCGCGGTTTCCGCTGGCGAGCTTCCCCTGATTGACACCAGCGCTGAGCGCATTGTGCTCTTGAGGGTCGCTTGCAAACAACTTCAGCGGGTACCGATTGGAGGCACCCTGCGCGAAACCATCGCAGTAGCGCTTTCTCCTGAAGCGCAGGGTCTGCGGCACAAACTCACAGACTGGACTGAAACGATTCGCGCCAACCAAGCTGACCCAACAGCTGTTGTTCTTGAGGATATCGGGAAGGCACGTAAGAGCCTAAAAACGGCGAAGACTCTTACGAGACTGGGCGAGTATTCAACAATTATCGGAGTGCCGGCCGGTGTCGCTGGCCTGTTTGTGGCAGGCCCCTTAGTCGCCGTGGCCGGCATTGTCGTATCCATCCTAGGCGGCGTAGCTCTTGGCGGGCAGAAGTATATTGAACGAATGAACAGATGGGCCATGTACGGACAGCAATAGTAGCGTGGGCGCATAACAACGCCATGAACCCGATCGCGCAAACAGCGCGCTCCGGGTGATGGCCGCGTTAGAGAGAGCAGCGTGAGTCTTAAGTGCGGAGCGTTTGAGTCGCCGAACATTCGGTGGGGTTATTCAGCTATCCGAAGGGTGAAAGCTATCTTTGAACAGAAAACCGAGAGGCGAATCATTTGAAACCCGTATACATAGACCTTCATATTCACACGTCGGAGAACCCCGATCAACTTGATTCTGCATACAACATCGCCAAGCTACACGAGAAGGTTCAGGAATGCGCAATGGGATCGCCGTACCTCATCGCGCTGACTGATCACAACACCATAAACAAAGCGGCCTACCTAAATGCCACATCCTTGTTCCCCCACATGTTGATCGGAGCGGAGTTGCACGTTCGCAACTACCGCGATGAACCGCCCTACCATTGCCACATTTTCTTCCGCAATCCGGTCGATGCAAACACCATAGACGCCTTGAATGTAATTCTTGACAAGCTGTATCCCAAAAAGAGAGTGTGCGCTTCCGACCAGCTTCCGAGCATCGAGGATATTGCAAGGCACTTTGATGCCTACGAATTTGTTCTCCTTCCTCATGGTGGTCAATCACATTCCACCTTCGACAAATCGATTCCAAAGGGTGTGCAGTTCGACACCACAATTGAGCGCAGCATCTACTACAACCACTTCGATGGATTCACTGCACGCAGCAACTCGGGTTTGGATAGTACGCACGAATACTTTCGCCGGCTCGGAATCTCAGAGTTTGTCAACCTGATCACCTCAACCGACAACTACAATCCTAAGAAGTATCCAGAGTCGAAGGCACCGCAGGCAGAGCCCTTTATCCCTACCTGGATGCTATCGAGTCCGACTTTCAATGGACTTCGCTTGTCCTTGTCTGAGTCTGCTCGACTTGTTTACGGAACCCGGCCAGACACTTGGGCTGAATTCATACGACACGTATCTCTATCGAATGAATATCTGGATATCGACGTGGCTCTTACGCCGGGGCTCAATGTGGTCATCGGAGGGTCGTCCAGTGGTAAGACGCTGTTTGTAGACTCGGTGTTCCGAAGACTTCGTGGGGATTTTTCTGGCAGCAATTATCTCCCATATGGTGTTGACCAGATTTCAGTTGATAGCCCCACAGGTCAAGTGCCGCACTACTTGGAGCAGAACTACATCGTCAAGGTGTGCGATCAGAAAGATCACGACAACACGATTGACAGCATCGCCCTACTTCGAAGTCTCTTCCCTGGGGACAAGATCGAAAGGACCGAGATTGAGAACGGGTTGGCCCAACTGAACCAAAGTCTCAGCCTGATGGTGGAAGCCGCGGAGAAGATTGAAGCCATTGAAGAAGAGTTGAAAACAATCCCAGTGCTGTCGCGACTTGTGGTGACCACGCTTATCAAGCGGAATCCTTTGAAATACCTCAAACCAACCGACTCAGTCGTGGAGACCTTTGAGTATTCAGATCCCATTCACAAGCGGCACACGAAGGCCTTAGATGATATCGAGATATTCCTAGAGAAAAACCCTTTCGTTGTCCACAACAAGGGCCTTGTTGAAGGGCTGAAGGCAGAACTCAATGTGGCTCGTGCGGCAGCACTTTTTGAGTCAGATGTCCGTAAAGTAATTTTCAAGCACGCTGACGCGATACATCAGTTGCAGACCCTCAAGGACCGAGAGACGAAGACCAAAAGTTACCAGTTCGGCATGCTACTGGGGGCGATTCGAAACTACCTGAAGTACGTCCGGGTGTTCTACGCGTCTCGTGACCGAATTGCAAAATTCTCCATCAAGTGCAGTACGAGAGTGGTCGAGTCCATGGGCCACCGACTGTTCATCGAGAATACATTCGAGCTCACTCCCACCAAGTTTGTTGAGATTCTGAACCAGACACTCCGGTCCGATTGTCAGATTCATAGTTTCGAGGAAATTACTCCTGCGGCCTTGGCCCTGTCATCTGCCGGATTCCGCAAGAGGGCGCCGAATATCGGCAGCTACGCGGACCTGCATCGTGAGGTGTTAAGTCGATTCCAAGCGCTGAACCGGAAGAAATACCGCATAACCACTAACGATGGGAAAGATTTCGATCAGCTTAGTGCTGGGTGGAAGACATCGGTGATACTCGATCTCGTATTGGGATGTGAAACCGACACGGCTCCGCTCATCATTGATCAGCCAGAGGATAATCTCGCGACCACCTACATCAATTCGGGTCTTCTCAAGGCAATCAAGAAGTGCAAGTCGGCACGGCAGATCATCCTGGTCTCCCACAATGCAACGATACCGATGCTAGGCGACGCTCAGAACGTGATTGTGTGTAGGAATGAGGATAAGTTCATGACGATTAGATCGAGCCCACTCGAAGGTGAGATAGGAGACCTCGATGTTGTGGACGTGATAGCCGCTACCACCGACGGCGGAAAGGCATCGATCAAGAAGCGCGTCAAAAAGTACAACCTTAAACGGTTCAGGGGGGCAGATGAAACTCGTATTTAGGAAAAACGACCAAGAGGAGATCACAGTGGTCCTTCAGTCGTTCGATGGAGATGAGCGCAATTTCGTCTATACGGACATGATCAAGGCGCTTCTCAAAGCTGGCGAGCTTGAAACGCCAATTGTTGAGGGTGATTTCACGGAGGAAGAGAAGCGTAGCATCGACGACATGGTCAGTGATATCAATAAGGTCACAAAAGAGACGTTAAAGACAAATGCTAGTGCAGATGGGCCTGGCTCTGACCTATCTCTCTAACAAGGCAAATCAACTCGGATACAAATTCCGCTGCGCTCCATTTGCACCGGTTATTTGCAGCGTTCGAGAAAGGGATAATATGAAAAAACAAGAGTTCCTCAGAGCAGTGGACACGCTCAAGCTCTACCGACGAGCAGAACTCTTTGACGAGCAAGGCCATGAACTCGTTTCCACACTGTATGTGGATCCCTTGCCTGATGACCATGTACTGCATACGCTTCTCCGACCAAACACAACCTTTCTCATCGGGCGCAAAGGTACTGGCAAATCGACAATTTTCCAGCGTGCACAGGAAGCCTTGAACTCCGAGACGCAATCAACATGGGCATATATCGACATAAAGACGCTCTACGAAGCGTCAACGTCAGAGGTGGTAGGCGTAATTCCCATCGACCTGCAAAATGCTCTATCCTCCGAAGCAGTTGAGAGACTCTGCGTTTTCAAAAGCTTCGTGCTTGAACTGATACGCGAAATCAAGAGCCAGATTAAAGCTCGGGTCACTTCCAGTATCTGGTCGCAGGCAAAAGAAGCCTTCACAGGGGTCGCTTCCGAGCTTTTTGAGAAACTTGATGAGTTCGTGGAGGAACTAAAGGCCAACCAATACCTTGACATTACAGCACAGATTCAGGCGGCAAAACACGATGAAGATACCCAGAAGGAAAAACTAAAGGTTGCTACAGAAATTACAGCCAAGCTGGGCACTAGCCCTGCGGTTAGTGCGAAAGCCCTTGCTGAGATGATCCTCGAACTGGAGAAGAAGCGCAGCCAGAACTACTCGCAGGTCTTTATCCGAGTTTTCAATATCCGAGGATTGATAGTCCGTCTGCGTGAGATTCTGAAAGTGCTGAATGTGAAGCACCTCTATGTCTTCATTGACGACTTCTCGGAGCTTCCTCGTTCCGACATGGAACAGGTTGTTGATACGATCCTTGCTCCGTTGAATAATTGGTCGGAGGAGTTCATTAAGCTTAAGGTTGCTGTTTATCCAGGCAGGCTCTACGCGGGGGCGATCGATCTGTCGAAGGTGGATGAGGTATACCTCGACATATACCGCGCCTACGGCCGCAACGATGTTTCAAACATGGAGGATCGAGCAATTGACTTCACAAGAAGGCTGGTCGCCAAGCGACTTGAGCGTTTCTGTGGGGAGTCCGCAGAGGAGTATTTTGAAACAGAAAGTGTCCTTTCGGCAAGCGTGCAAGGCGGCAGAATTTTTCGAGCGGGGGCGGGTCCGTGGGGCCGGCGAACGAGCGGGTCGCCGTAGCTCACCGGGTCGAAGCAGCAGAAAGGCTGCGAGTCTGTGGAGGGACGGCCTGAAAGCCGATTGGGTTGCGGTGCCGCGCGGGTGGCGCCTGCTCCGAAGTTGAGATCGAGGCGGGCACCTCTGATGGGACGGATTTCAGGCTGGGTTCACGCTTTCTGGGAAATCAGAAGTCCGAGGACGAAAGGTGCTGTGCGAGCATTCAGCCGAGGGGGTGGGGCAAGTTTCTGGTGAGTGGAAAACACCCCGGGTGATCTCCTCGAGTGGCCTGGCTCATGGCGCTGGTTTGGGGTTCCGCTTGGAGCGAATCGAGGTGCCCATGAGAGGTTTTGAGGCCCCCTGTTTCAAGGGGACCTCATGGGAGAGGGGCCGGGCTCATCCCGGGCCAGCGAGGGTTGTCCTGTAATTCCAGGGAAGCCAGTCTGCGGGAGACCTGGCCACTCTGGCGCTGTTTTTCAGCAATGCCCTGAGATACTCGAAGGGGTTTTCTCCCGACAGCTGACAGGTGTGAATGAGGCTCATGAAGACATCGCCCACGTGAGCTCCATGAAGGGTCTTGTAGAAATAGCAGTTTTTGCGATGGAGCACCGCCATCTTCAGAACCCTTTCACAGAGGTTATTGTCGAGTGGTGCTCCTTCGATGTGGAGGAACCGGGTGAGCTCGTTCCACCGCTTGAGCATGTAGTGGATGGCCTTCCCCAGGCCCGAGTTGGGCTCGACGAGCTTGCGGGCGAGCTGCTCCTCGCACCAGCTCCTGAGCTCGGTCATCACGGGGCCGCTCTTTTCCTGGTGGAACGCCAACCGCTCCCGGGGCGTGAGCCCCTGTTCTCTGGCCTGATCATCGTGATGGTAGACCCTGGAGAGAAGCTCTATGACGTGCGCACAGGGCTCGGGAAAAGCCTCCACGACATCCACGAACTGTCTTCGAGCATGGGTCAGGCAGTTGGCGAGGATGGTCTCGAGGCTTTTGGGCAGGTTTCGGCTGGCCCCGTCACACATCTGGAGAGGCGGGGGAATGCCCTGCTCCCTTTGTTGAAGGACGTCTTCGAGATTTTCTCCGGCATGGCGGCGGCCGGTCCTGAAAAGCACAATCTTTTG
>CAVOPT010000022.1:37500-232614 GCA_963698165.1 uncultured delta proteobacterium | reverse complement strand
GATGGCCAGGGTTTCTGGCTCTGCCACAAGAGGCTCTCTTCGGGGCGGTTCCTCCCCCTTGAGGCGGATCGCGGCTCCAGGCTGAGATCCCTTGGGGCGCTGGAGCTCCAGGCCCTGCTCTGGAACGGAGACCTCAAAAAGATCGAGACGGCGCCTCTTTTTCGTCCCATCTCACCAAGGGTGCCGCCCCCTTGAATTTTTTTTGAATCCATGTCCGATTTTGCGGGACTTTTTCCTCCGATTGTTGTAGACCCATGGTGAACGAGCCGTTTGGAGAGCGGTTTCGACCCGTCGAGCCGGCAGTCATTGGAGGAAAGGGCTCCCACACATGGGCAAGGCCAAAAAGACATATCCCAAGGTCAAGCGCATCGAACTGGATCGCGGGCAATCCCGGGCGTTTCTCGACCGGGTCAAAAACCGGGCCCTTCTCGAGGAGGACTACGGGATCATCGTGGCCATGGCGGAGACCATCCAGTGCATCACGGATGCGCTGGAAGAAAAGACCACCTCCATCAAGAGACTTCTCAAGTACCTTTTCGGCGCATCGACCGAGACGGCGAAAAATGTCATCCATAAATCCGAGAGCGCAACGGCCCGGGGAGAAGCCGCCGAGAGCGAAACCTCGCCCGGGGAAAAGCCTCGCCCCAAAGGGCATGGTCGAAACGGCGCCGCGAGCTACGTGGGGGCCGAGCGCGTGGTCGTCGAGCATCCCGAGCTCAAATCGGGCGACCCTTGCCCGGCCTGTGAAAAGGGCAAGGTCTACGAGCTCGCCCTTCCGTCCGCGGTGGTGCGCATCACGGGGAGTGCACCTCTCAGGGCAACGGTTTATGAACTGAGCCGCCTTCGGTGCAACCTGTGCGGAATCGTCTTCACGGCTCAAGCCCCCGATGGGGCCGGCGAGGGCAAATTTGCCGATTCGGCAACGGCCATGATGGCTCTGCTCAAATACGGCTGCGGCATGCCCTTCAACCGGTTGGGAAAACTTCAAAGCCACCTGGGGATGCCGGTCCCAGCATCCACCCAGTGGGATATGCTCGACCAGGGCGAAAAGCTCGTCTGCCCGGCCTTCGAAGCTTTGGCCGAGCAGGCTGCCCAGGGGGAGCTCCTCCACAACGACGACACCACCATGAAGATCCTCTCCGAGATTCAAAACCAGGACCCCGAGAGCACGCGCAAGGGCATCTTCACCACGGGGATCGTCTCCATGGCGGATGGGCAAAAGATTGTGCTTTTCAGGACCGGCCGCCGCCATGCCGGAGAAAATCTCGAAGACGTCCTTCAACAAAGGGAGCAGGGCATTCCCCCGCCTCTCCAGATGTGTGACGGGGCCAGCCGAAACCTGCCCAAAAGCCTCGAGACCATCCTCGCCAACTGCCTGACCCATGCTCGAAGACAGTTCGTGGATGTCGTGGAGGCTTTTCCCGAGCCCTGTGCGCACGTCATAGAGCTTCTCTCCAGGGTCTACCATCACGATGATCAGGCCAGAGAACAGGGGCTCACGCCCCGGGAGCGGTTGGCGTTCCACCAGGAAAAGAGCGGCCCCGTGATGACCGAGCTCAGGAGCTGGTGCGAGGAGCAGCTCGCTCGGAAGCTCGTCGAGCCCAACTCGGGCCTGGGGAAGGCCATCCACTACATGCTCAAGCGGTGGAACGAGCTCACCCGGTTCCTCCACATCGAAGGAGCACCACTCGACAATAACCTCTGTGAAAGGGTTCTGAAGATGGCGGTGCTCCATCGCAAAAACTGCTATTTCTACAAGACCCTTCATGGAGCTCACGTGGGCGATGTCTTCATGAGCCTCATTCACACCTGTCAGCTGTCGGGAGAAAACCCCTTCGAGTATCTCAGGGCATTGCTGAAAAACAGCGCCAGAGTGGCCAGGTCTCCCGCAGACTGGTTTCCCTGGAATTACAGGACAACCCTCGCTGGCCCGGGATGAGCCCGGCCCCTCTCCCATGAGGTCCCCTTGAAACAGGGGGCCTCAAAACCTCTCATGGGCACCTCGATTCGCTCCAAGCGGCACCCCAAACCAGCGCCATGAGCCAAGCCACTCGAGGAGATCACCCGGGGTGTTTTCCACTCACCCGAAACTTGCCCCACCCCCTCGGCTGAATGCTCGCACAGCACCTTTCGTCCTCGGACTTCTGATTTCCCAGAAAGCGTGAACCCAGCCTGAAATCCGTCCCATCAGAGGTGCCCGCCTCGATCTCAACTTCGGAGCAGGCGCCACCCGCGCGGCACCGCAACCCAATCGGCTTTCAGGCCGTCCCTCCACAGACTCGCAGCCTTTCTGCTGCTTCGACCCGGTGAGCTACGGCGACCCGCTCGTTCGCCGGCCCCACGGACCCGCCCCCGCTCGAAAAATTCTGCCGCCTTGCACGCTTGCCGAAAGGACACTTCCTTTCTCATGCTCACTCGCCAGGCTTTCTGTGGTGGGTTTCCCAAAAAGCCGGACTCCACTCCCCTTACATCATGGCCACTCCATTATGTGGCGCTACACTTAGAAATGTAGGCAGGGTACGGGAGGAGTCAAGCGATTCCCTTGGTTTTGGTTTAACCCCAATCAGGCGATTGGCCGCCAGTGGTTGCCGTTAGCCTTGGGATTTCAAGGTGTTGCATCGCTCGGCCCGCCACCCGTGAGGCAATCTGCCGCATCGACTGACCGAGTGAAATTCGGGAGCTAGTATTACAGCGAGGTTTCCACAGAGGGTCTTGATTTCTGGGGACAGGTTTTCCAGCCTGTCTTCCGACTGGTTATGCCCAGCAGGTTGGAAATCCTATCCCACGGTATGGCTTCCTTCATCGAAGTTTCGTTGTATAGACGTGAAGAATAAGATTTTGGCTGACCTTGCATTTAGGACAAAAGCCCCGCAATTTTCTATGGCATGGTTATTACCGCGCCCGGATCCTTGGACACAAGTCTGGGTTGAGAATTTCAGGACATCCCACCGCCTTTGGGCCGCCTCCGACGAGTCACGGTTGGACACATTCTCGGCGGCCCTCCGCGGCTTGGTTCATCGACCACCGAAAACTAAAGACCCGTATGCATCGACCAATTTGCAGAACTTGACGCACAAAACTCGCGAAGGTCAAGTACCCCAGTGTAGCAGGTATGCGCCACCATCATCAGCCGGCGTAATGACCACACCCCTAACGCTGCCCCATAAATGTTCGGTATGACCACCAATCCAAGGGATAACAGAGGGAAGTCCGAAGCCTGTCGAGGTCCACCCAAACACGTTGCCCCCTGCATAGCGAAAAAATGTTCTGGCGGCTGCTTCCAAGAATTTCCAACCATCGTCGCCCGCTGCTACGTTGCATCCGTCGAAATACATACGTGCATTCCTGAACGGGAAAAGCCTCTCGTATTGATGAGAATGGAAATCCTGGTACCATATAACAGGTGAAATCATATCAGCCGCAAGCCAAATAGCTCCTCCATTGCCATGGGTTGTGAATACGGCTTTTTGAAATATTTTCCCATTCTTGAGAAGTCTATCCAGCTCACTCTTCAATTGCTGTTTGCCCTCATCGATACGGATGCTAATAGTATCGTGGTTGCCACTCTCGTATTGCCGTCTGCCCACCCAATCGGAGTAGTCGTATATGTGGAGGGTTGTGTAAACTTTTCTGTCGCCCATTGTAATCTCCCCGGTCGAGTTGTCTCGACCACGTCCAAAGGACTCCCCACCTCATGCAGCAGTCGCGTCGAGATTGCATCCGCCGGAAGGTAAGGGACGTACTTGATGCACCTCGTTCAACCTGCGGCCCAAATGAGCACGGACAGCCACATCGTGTGTTTCGTTCTCATCGTCGACCTTTTCAGCCCTGAACGTAATAAACCTACTCTCAAGAACTCGATCCAAAAGCTTAGGTAAGAGTTAATCATGGATTTAAGGAGAGTCGAGATGACAGAGTTGCCTCACGGTCCATCTGGTGATCTACATCTGGGACCGGGTTTGACCTATGAGCCTGTCTTGGAATGTGGTTACGATGACGCTCATCGCCAGATCATCAAAAGTATCCTAGGAATATTAACCATGGCCTCAATGGTTTCCGGCGATTCCTCGAAGCGTTTGCTCAGTCGTGGGGTGGAACCAAGCCAATTGAGTGAACGCTCAACAACTCATCTGCGTAGGAGCGCCGTGCAGGGATGATTGGCAGACAGATTGCCACTGTATGTACCAACGCCGGGGAATCAGTCTATCCTTCCGATGAAAAGTCGCTGCATCTTGCCAACTTGGAAAATCCGGGCGGACATTGCTCGCATAACGAGAATGATTTGGACGTGTTGACCTTTTGAGCGCTCGCCATTTTCAGGTTCAGGAGAGAACTACATAAAACCGCGAAGATTTCTCGCGATTTTCGGGGGGAGAAGTGCATAATACATGGCAGGAACTCACTGGGTGAACAAGGAGGGCCTTGAATACCGTGCGGGAACTCTTGGTTATTATCCGACTCCTGTTCCGACGGCGACCACCCCGAAAAACCGCAACCCTGCAGTGGAATTAAGATGAAAGCGATCTTTCTCATTTTGACTCTGCTGGTCTTGATGTCGGCATGCGCCTCGACCGAGGGTAATAAACTTGATCCCAAAGTCGCCTGCGGCGGGTCCTATCAGGTCAGAGGCGCCGTAAGCCACGGGGTTGGGAAGTAGCCCGGTGAGGTTGAGGACATCTACGCTTCAACCCTTAAGCTTTGGTTCAGACGTATTGCCACGCCACAACCTGCTTGCCGTATCCTTAAATTTTGATCAGGTGAGCGCGCATAACGGGAATGCTCGGACGTGTTGCCCTTCTGATCACTCGAGGATTTCGCGATCAGGAGAGCTGTTGAAACCCGCTTTGTGATTGGAAAACAACTCTCTCGACCCTCCAAGCTAACTGAACAATGGATTGAAACGACCCCGACAGAACCCGGAGTCGTTTCAATCGTTATTGGTTAGCAGTCGCGTAGAAGAAATACAGCTACTGCCTTGCTCGCAGGTGTTTCACTGCGTCGGCAGTCAGCGTTTTGCCGCCAATTCCCCAGTCGCCACTCTTGACTTCCTCAAGAATGACGAGCGTCTTTTCTCGCAGGTTTTCGCCCTCGACAGAAACCATCGCTTCGGTGACCTTCTCGATCATCCGTTGCTTCTCGTCGCTGGAGAAAACGCCTTCGATCACTTTTATGGTTGCAAGTGGCATCTTGAGCATCTCCTTTCACGCGTTGACGTGAGTCAAGCTTTCGGACGGCAAATGATTCTGCAGTCAATTCTATGAAACTCCGAGACGCGGGATGGGTCTTTTAACGACAACGAGGCAAAAGCGATCTGGTCCGTGGATGCGCGGTGAGATCTGACTTCCCGCATCGTCCTGAGTTGAAAATCTAAGCCAACCTTAAGATCCTTGCGAGGATATTACAATAGGGTGGGCATCCTTCGGTGAAACATGCAGTATACCGCAGATTGGAATGATTTTCGAGAAACTGGAGAACTTCCTGTTTTTCAAGTTGCCAATGTGCTGAAGTTAGGGCTCAGGAGGGTACATCACGCAAAATGATCTGCACATGGAAACAATGAAGAGAACCCGCAGCCCATTAAGTATCGCGATGCGAAGTAGATTCATACCCCTTCCCGATCATGTGTTCCACGTGTGTTCCAGTGGGTGTCCGGACAGTTGCTGGTAAAGGATGACGGCTGGTTCGAATCCCGTGACGTCTGCAGTCCATGAGAGATTCCCCCACATTATCTGGAGGAATCTTGACACCATGCTGGGCCCACATACTCTTTTCGGTCTAAGCAAGGCTGAGGTCGTCTGTCAGACAGGTAGGGACTCCAGAAAGCGGCTGAATAAATCAAACCTATCTCATGGCCTATCTCACAGACTCTGCAAGAAACAGAAAAGCCCCAGTTTTGACCAGGGCTAAGTATTTGAAGTGGCGGAGAGAGAGGGATTCGAACCCTCGGTAGAGCTTTTGACCCTACACTCGCTTAGCAGGCGAGCGCCTTCAGCCGGCTCGGCCATCTCTCCTCAAGCGCTGGGACGGGTGTTTGCGACTGGAATGGCGGAGGGAGTAGGATTCGAACCCACGGTCCCGCTGCTAACGGAACAACGGTTTTCAAGACCGCCGCCTTAAACCACTCGGCCATCCCTCCGATCAGCAATGGCCACGTTCCCAAGAGAGCGGCCAGGCTAACACCGGCATCCCTGCCTGTCAAGAGTTTCTGGGCCCGTCTCCAGGGCAATCGCACGTCATAGCCCTGGACATCATGGACGAAGTGTGCCAAGCTACCTTGGTGAATTTCAAACCAAGGAGGATGGCGGATGGAACAAGCTACTGGTATTTCAATTAAGGACCATTTCTCGCGACTTTCCGACCCGCGGATTCTGCGAAAGACACGACACAAACTGGTGGATGTGATCGTCATCACACTGTGTGCCGTAATAGCGGGCGCAGACGACTGGGTTGAAATTGCCGCCTTCGGCAAGGAGAAAGAGCAGTGGTTCAAGACCTTCCTGGAGTTGCCGGGAGGCATTCCCTCTCACGATACCTTTGGGCGAGTGTTCTGGCTGATCAATCCCGAGGAATTCGCCAAATGCTTTGTCAGTTGGATTCGCAGCGCTTTCCCGATGGGTGATTCGGACGTGATTGCCATTGATGGAAAAACTGCACGACGCTCTCATGATCGTATCAATGGCAAATCGGCTATCCATGTGGTCAGTGCCTGGGCGGTTCGCAATCGGGTGATCCTGGGACAGGTGAAAACGGAGGATAAATCCAATGAGATCACAGCAATCCCTGAACTGCTCAAGGTTCTCGACATCAATGGCTGTGTTGTGACTACTGACGCCATGGGGTGCCAAAAGGAAATCGCCAGGCAGATAGTCGATCAAGGCGCCGATTACGTTCTTTCCCTCAAGGGCAATCAAGGCAATCTCCATAAAGAGGTTGAACTACTCTTCGACGATGCGAAGAAAAACGACTACCAAGATCTAGCCCATGAGACCTACACCATCGTCGAGGGCGGGCATGGACGGGTTGAGACCCGCAGTTGCACCGTCATCGCCGATGTGGACTGGTTTGAAGAAAAATCCAAATGGAAAAAGCTGACCACCTTTGGAATGGTTGAGTCTACACGGGAAATCGGAGACCAAACCACCCAGGAGACGAGATACTTCATTTCCAGCCTACCCTGTGACGCCAAGCGGTTTGCAGAGGCTGCACGGGACCACTGGGGTGTGGAGAATAGTCTGCACTGGTGTCTCGACATCTCCTTTCGCGAGGATGACAGCCGGGTCCGCAACGGGCATGCCCCTGAAAACTTGGCTATCATTCGCCGTTTTGCCCTGAGCCTCATCAAGCAGGACCCACAGAGAAAGATAGGCATCAAGGCTAGCCGAAAACGAGCCGGTTGGAGCAGTCACTACCTTCTGCACCTGCTAAAGCTGGCCTAAATTTCGTGCGATTGCCCTGGGCCCGTCTCGCGGCGAGATCCAAGAGAGAAAAGCGAAATCACTCAGCCCGGCAGGATAGTTTTCCTGCTTTGCATAGGTCCCTTGAATACCTCGCAGTTGTCGGCTAATCTATGTGATCAAACATCGAGGCCCTGGAGCGATTCACAAGGCCTCCCGGGGGCGGGATGATTTGTTGCCGCCATGTGCCGTGTGTCTTCATCACGATGCGGAGGAATTCTTCTTGGATTGTCCGAACCAGCCGAACAGCCCCTGTCCCGCGGGACTCGACCAGTGCCCGGTCGCCGAGGAAGTGCGGCGCTTGCGGGAAGAGTGCCGGCGTCTGTCTGAACTGTCCCAGACGGACCCCTTGACCGGGCTTTTCAACTTCCAACATCTCGTCGAAGCCCTCGAAAAGGAGATGGAACGTACCCGGCGCACCAAGCTCCCCACGGCCCTCATCATGATCGACCTGGACCGCTTCAAATCCATCAACGACACCCACGGCCACCCTTCGGGAAACGAAGCCCTCCTCTGGGTGAGCAATATTTGGCGCGGCACGACTCGAAAGATCGACGTCACCTGCCGTTACGGGGGTGAGGAATTCACGATCATCCTGCCGGGGACGTCGCTGCAGCAGGCGGTGCGCACAGCCGAGCGCCTACGGGCCACCGTCGCCGATTCGCCCCTGGAACTGAACGGACAGACCGTCCACCTCACAGCCAGCTTCGGTGTCGATGTTTACCGAGCAAGCGACAGGCTGTGTGTAAGCGACTTCCTGGAAAGGGCGGACCGGCACCTGCGCAGGGCCAAGCAGGAAGGGCGGAACCGGGTCTGCTTCGAAGACGCGAAGCCGGAGAAGGTTCCAACCGAGGTCACCGTGGAGGAACGGGCGGCTCTATTCATCACCAGGTGGCCGAAGACGTGACGGAGGCGTGGCACCACGAGTGCCCCACCGGCCGTGTGGCGCACTCTGCACTCCACAGGGTCCCGCAAGGGAAGAGGAGATCCCATCCAATCCCCCTCCCTCACCGCCTCCCGCCTGGGGACTATGCTGTTGACTTAAGAAAGTCGTCCATCCACAGTTCCCCTCCCTTTGGCGGGAGGGGTTAGGGGAGGGGGGCGATCTCATACACTTTTCACCCTCCCCCAACCCCTCCCATCAAGGGAGGGGAGTTCTGATGTCCTTAAGTCAACAGTATTGCCGCCTGGGGAGGGGAGTTATGGTGGGTTCCCACCCAGGGGCACCAGCTTGCCGTCAGGAGAGTCTTGATGGCTCGGCGCCGGGGACCGGCAGTTCAGCGTCGGGGGAATTCCGACGGCTTGACGTCAGGGGGGAAGGCTCCGGGTCAGAGACCCTGGGACGAACAGAACCGGCGAAGCCTGGAAATCTGAGCGGGGTTGCCGATGGCTATGAGGACCGTCTCAGGGTTCAGGTTCTCCCTGGGTGACGGGTTGTATTGAAAATCCTCCTCGCCCGGCTGCTTGAGAGCAATGGGAACGAGGCCCGTCTGACGGTACACGTCGATCTCTGCCAGAGTACGGCCCACCCAGGGGGAATCCTGGCTTACGACAACCTCTTCCACCCGAATGGACTGGTCCTTGTTCCGCAGCATGCGATCCAGGAATGAAACCACGTGGGGGCGGATCATCTGGCTCGCCATCCGCATGCCGCCGATGTAGGCGGGGTTTACCACGTAGTTGGACCCGGCCCTGTAGAACTTGTCCGCCAGGCTGTTTTCGTTGCACCGCGCGACGATGGTGATGCCCGGATTGATGTAGCGGGCCTGCACCGTGATGAGCAGGTTGTGGCTGTCGTCGTTGAGGGTGGCGACGATCCCCGCGGCGTTCTCAATGCCCGCCCTTGCAAGAACCGCCTCCTCCGTGGCGTCGCCACAGATGCAGTACAGCTGCGGGTAACTCTCCTGAATCCGCTGCAGCCTCTCCTGGTCTCCGTCGATGACCACGCAGGGGCGCCCTGCGGCCACGATTTCCTGGATGACGTTGATCCCCGTCTTCCCCGCCCCGCAGACGACGATGTGTTCCCTCAGTGCGGCAATGCGCTTTTCCATCCGTCGTTCCCTGAGAATCTTCCAGAGGTCGGTTTCCACAAAGAATGCCGTGATGGTGGACACCGCATAGAGTGTGACGCCCATCCCGGACCACATGAGCACCATGGCAAAAAAACGGCCCTCCTGCCCCAGTTCCTCGAGAACCTCCCCGTAGCCGACAGTGGTCAGCGTGATGCTGCTCATGTAGGCGCAATCAAACATCGACCATCGCCCGTTGCCGATGACGTAGAACCCCGCGGTGCCGAAAAGCAGAGTGACGACGATGAGGACCATCGGCGTGATGAGTCTCTGCAGGAGGGCTCTCAGCAGAGCGATGTCCGCGATGAGGACTTTGGAGGACCTGGTCGAGGCCATGGACGGAAGCGGTATTTCCTTTCAAGAAGCCGAAAGTTCCCGGCAGCCCGGGAGGACGACGCCGACAGGCCGGGTCCGGGGGCACCGGGGAGGTTCTCCCTTGCTCATCGCGTGGCGTAGCGCCCCAGGGTTGCCCTGAGGTCGCCGGCGACGGGAGGTGCCTGGAGGTCCGGGCTCTTCAGGATCTGCACCGGAAGGATCCCGGCCGTGTTATAGAATGCGGAATTGGCCCGGTAGTCCACCTGCAGGGCCGCGCCCTCCAGGGCGACCCCTGCGAAAAGGCCCCGGCTCCGCGAATAGCTGTAGATCTCCGACCGAAGCTGGATGTCCGTGCTCGCCTCGGCATGGCGCCCCACCGGACCCGCCGCGACGGAAGCATCCGCTCCCAGGGTGAATTTACCCCCCGTTATGGCATCCACGCTGCGGTTGCTCTTGAATACCAGGATGACATCCGTCGACTGGGCTCCGAATTGAAATCCGAAACTCCCCCCCATGAAGGAAATGAAGAGGGGATTTCCCCATCCTCCCCCCTCCTTGTGGACACACAGGACCCCCTTGCCGTAGCGGCCACCTAGAAAGAAACCGGCCTTGATGACGTTGGGGATGACGGCGATGCCGTAGGCATTGTCCAGAAGCGACGGTGGAATGGAATTTTCGGGTATGGACATGATGGCATTGAGGACATCGACGGCCGACTGGACCCGATTGACTTCAGTGGGCCCCGCCTGGACCTGGAACGTGCCCCCCAGGACGGTCAGGACCGCCGCGACGATGATCCATGCAACCCTGCTTTTCATGACTGTCACACTCCTTTCCTGCCACACGAAGAAAATACGGGACCCCCTGAATTCTCCCCCAGAACTGTTCCGGCGCACCCGGCAGCCCATTTCAGGCGTCGGACCCGCTGCCGCCAAGGGTCCATGGGCTCCTGTCGTGGACCACGGCATGGACGGTAGCCGGGAGGATAGCACGAGGGGGGTCTTGCTTCAATGGATACTGTCCGGGGCACTCCGGGGAAGTCTCGCGTGAAGATGCGGATGCCTCCCAGGACCACCAGGGTGTTCTCCAGAAGCAAGCCATGGAGAAGGAGCACTGCTTCTCACGTGGTCAGTTTCTCCCCGCATTCAGGGCAGAACTTGGCGTTGAGTGCAACCTGGGCCTCGCATGCGGGGCACTGGAGCTCTGTTGCCAGCCTGTGACCACATGACTGGCAGAACTTCCCGGCACCGGTGCTTTCCCCGCATTCGGGACAAACCAACTGGCGCTTCTTTTTCACATCTTTCTGTTTTCCCTGCTGAATGCCCTCGAGGGCAGCCTTCTCACCAGCCGCGTAAACCATGCCCTCGGCCCTGGCCGCCTCGATTTCCGCCTCCACATCCGGAGCGCAGCGCATGCAAAGGCCGCTGTCCACATTCCAGCACTTGTCGCACACATACTGGTAGCAGCGGGCGCAGCGATGGAAATGAACCTTCGCCTGCTCCACCGCTTCCTTGAAGGCGGCATCCCTGGCCTTTGCCCAGCCCGCCTGGGCAAGTCCCTCCACCGTATCCCCAACAGAACCCAAAGCTCCCCCGAGGAGGCCCGAGACCTTCCCCAGCCACCCCGACGCCTGGCCACTGCGATAAGGGACGAAATCCGTTCGCCAGGTATCGTTGCAGCGCTCGCAGTAGAATTCAAATTGAAACCCCGCATCGACCCCCGATTCCCTGGACACATCACTGTAGTTGTCAGCAAATTTCATCTGGCCCATAGAGCACTCCTTCCGTTCGGGAGCCGTCCTCTCTCGGCTGAGGCCAGCTCACCCGGCAGTCTCTGGATCGTCGATTCCCCCCTCAATCTTGCTCAGTTCGAAAGGTTATTATATTAGCGGAGCCGAACCCAGTCGCGCAACACACAAGACAGCCGTCCTCCTGACCATGATCATCAAGTGGATTGAAAGTTTCGGTCGGTTCCGACACACGCTTCAAGAACGCAGCGCAAGGGCACTCAGCCATTATTCCTCCCCCGAGCTCTTGACCCGCCAGGCGAGTCGTCCAACCGCAAGGCCCGCGGTTTGGCACAATCGAATCTGCTGCATAGGCGACATGCATGACGCACATGAAAAATCGCGGGGCCATGAGAAGGCCGGGGAAAAGGCCCTTGGCCTGGCCTCACTGCGGGATCCCCGCGTGATATTCCTGAAGGGATTTCACAACGTCGCCCCCCCGCCGGTGGGCTTCAATGCCTCGAGCGGCAGCGATGGCCGCGGCCGTCGTGGTGATGTAGGGGACCTTGTAGGTGATGGCCGCCTTGCGGATGTAGGAATCGTCGTACTTGCCGACCTTTCCGCTCGGGGTGTTGACGACGAGCTGGATATCCCCGTTTTTGATGGCATCCACGATGTTGGGGCGCCCTTCGTGCAGCTTGTCAATGGGTTGGGCATTCACGCCGCCTTCCCGTAGGTAGCGGCAGGTCCCTCGGGTCGCCTTGATGGTGAAGCCCAGGGCCTCGAAACGTTTGGCCACCTGGAGGGCACCAGGTTTTTCACCGTCGGAAACCGTGATGAGGACGCTCCCCTCGACGGGGAGCCGCTGCTGGGCCGCCTCCTCCGCCTTGAAGAAGGCCCTGCCGAAGGAGCTGGACATTCCGAGGACCTCACCCGTGGAGCGCATCTCCGGACCGAGAACAGGGTCCACCTCGGGAAACATGTTGAACGGAAAGACCGCTTCTTTCACCCCGAAGTGAGGGATCTGCCTGCCCTTGAGTCCCAGGTCCTTGACCTTCCTTCCGAGCATCAACTGGGTTGCCAGCCGGGCCATGGGAATGTTGCACACCTTGGATACGATGGGAACCGTTCTGGACGCCCTCGGGTTGGCCTCGAGGACGTAGACCGTGTCGTTGGCGATGGCGTACTGGATGTTCATGAGCCCCACCACCTTGAGCTCCACCGCGATCTTTCGCGTGAATTCGTAGATCGTTTCGAGATGCTTGGGGGGAATGCTGATGGGTGGAATCACGCAGGCCGAGTCCCCCGAATGAATGCCGGCGAGTTCGATGTGCTCCATGACCGCGGGCACGAATGCGTCCGTCCCGTCGGCGACGGCATCGGCTTCCGCTTCAATGGCGTTCTCGAGGAACTTGTCGATGAGGATGGGGCGGTCTGGGGTCACTCCCACGGCAGCCGCCACGTATTCCCGCAGCATGGCGCCGTCGTGGACAATTTCCATCCCGCGCCCCCCGAGCACATACGATGGCCGGACCATGAGGGGATAGCCTATCCTTGCGGCCACCTCCAGCGCCTCCTCCAGGGAACTTGCCATGCCCGACTCGGGCATGGGGATGCCCAGTTTTTCCATCATCCGCCGAAATCGGTCCCGGTCCTCGGCCAGATCTATGGCCTCGGGCGAAGTCCCCAGAATCCTCACCCCCGCATCCGCCAGCTCCCTGGTGATGTTCAGGGGAGTCTGCCCCCCGAACTGGACGACGACCCCCTCGGGTTTCTCCTTCTCGTAAATGGCGAGCACATCCTCCACGGTGACCGGTTCGAAATAGAGCTTGTCCGAAGTGTCGTAGTCCGTGGAGACGGTCTCGGGGTTGCAGTTGACCATGATGGATTCAAAACCCTCATCCCTCAGGGCGAACGCCGCGTGAACGCAGCAGTAGTCAAATTCGATCCCCTGGCCGATGCGGTTGGGCCCCCCGCCGATGACCATGACCTTTCGGCGGTCGCTGGTGGGCACGGAATCAGGAGCGTTGTACGTGGAATAGTAGTAGGCGGCGTTCTCCACACCGCTCACGGGGACCGCATCCCAGGCGTGAACGACGCCGAGGCTTTTGCGCCGTTCCCGAATCTCCCTCTCGGGAATGTCGAGGAGCTGGGACAGATAACGGTCCGCAAACCCGTCCCTCTTGGCCTTGACCAGGAGATCGTCTGGCAGGGCTTTCCCCTTGTGCCGGAGGATCTCTTCTTCCAGATCCACCAGTTCTTTCATCTGTTCGATGAACCAGGGCTTGATGTGGGTCTTTTCGTAAAGGGCCTGGACGCCGGCCCCCTTGCGGAGGGCCTCGTACATGATGAACTGGCGCTCGCTTGTCGGTGAAGAAAGGAGCTCCATCAGGTCTTCCAGGGGTCTTTCGTAGAAGTCCCTGGCAAATCCCAGGCCATAGCGTCCAGTCTCGAGGGAGCGGATGGACTTGAGGAATGCCTCCTTGTAGTTCTTCCCGATGCTCATCACTTCTCCGACGGCCCGCATCTGGGTGCCGAGCCTGTCCTCGACCCCCTTGAATTTCTCGAAGGCCCAGCGGGCGAACTTGACCACCACGTAGTCTCCCCAGGGGGTGTACTTCTCCAGGGTGCCCGCGCGCCAGTAGGGAATTTCGTCCAAGGTGAGCCCACCGGCAAGCCTTGCGGAAATGAGAGCGATGGGGAAACCGGTCGCCTTGGATGCAAGGGCTGAGGACCGGGAAGTCCTCGGGTTGATCTCGATGACCACCACGCGGCCCGTCCTGGGGTCGTGGGCGAACTGGATGTTGGTGCCGCCCACCACCTGGATGGCTTCGACGATGTCGTAGGAATATTCCTGCAGGCGTTCCTGAAGAGCCGGGTCGATGGTGAGCATGGGGGCGGTGCAGTAGGAGTCACCCGTGTGGATTCCCATGGCATCCACATTTTCGATGAAGCAAACGGTGATCCGCTGGTTCCGGGCATCGCGCACCACTTCCAGCTCAAGCTCTTCCCACCCGAGAACCGACTCCTCGATGAGGATCTGGCCGATGAGGCTCGCGGAAAGACCCCGTGCCGCCACCGTGCGCAGTTCTTCCACGTTGTAGACCAGGCCTCCGCCGGTTCCGCCCATGGTGTACGCAGGCCGGATGACCACGGGATACCCGAGGTTCGACGCGATGACTTCGGCTTCCTCGACGGTGAACGCAGGCTCGCTTTGCGGCATGTCGATGCCGAGGCGATTCATGGTCTCCTTGAAGGCGATGCGGTCTTCACCCCGCTCGATGGCGTCAGCCAGCACTCCGATGATTTTCACACCGTATGCTTCGAGGATCCCCCGCCGGTTCAGCTCGGCGGTGAGGTTCAGGCCCGTTTGGCCTCCCAGGTTCGGGAGGATTGCATCGGGGCGCTCCTTGGCGATGATCGCTGTGACGGCCTCCACCGTCAACGGCTCGATGTAGGTCACATCGGCCATCCCCGGATCCGTCATGATGGTGGCCGGGTTGGAATTGACCAGGACGATTTCATAGCCGAGCTGCCTCAATGCCTTGCAGGCCTGAGTTCCCGAGTAATCGAACTCACACGCCTGTCCGATGACGATGGGCCCCGAACCGATGATCATCACCTTCTTGATGTCTTCGCGTCTTGGCATACGGATTCACCTCGTTGACCGCAAATTAGCGTCACTAAAATAATTAGTAGTGGAAGGGCGGAAAGCCGACCATGGGCAGGAGAGGTTCGATACGGCTCTTGTGAGGGAAAGTATATAGACGGGCCTCGTTGGACGGTCAAGGAGGAAAGCGCCAATCGCTTAAGTAGTTCTTATGGAGGAGTCGCTCAAGGCCCTTCGGGACACCCGGAATAATGAAAGGATGGGAACTCACCGCAGTCCCTCATGCCCCTCTCGGGGTACCCGACAGGATGAAAAGCTTGGAATCCACCGCGGAGTGCGCCGAGAGCGCAGGGAGTCTTTTCTCACAATCTGTTGTCTCAGAGCGTGTTCAAAAAGCTTCCCTGGGGCAAGCCCATCTTTCCGCCCCTTGAAGGATATGGGCCGTTTGGCAGGTGCAACGGGCAGAAGGCCCTATGCTACTGTTCGTAGCGTAGCCCCGGGCGTCCGGGTGGCTGTTCGTAGCGTAACTCGTGGGCGTTAGGGTGGGATTCCCGGATATGTGTAGGAAATGAGCTCTTTTTTGGACGCGTTCTGAGCGTGCTCAGCGGTGAAATGCTTTTTAGAGCGGTGAAATAACTTTCCGAACCGTTGAGGCACAGCGAAGCCGATTGACTTGCTCTCCCCCTCCCCTAGCCCCTCAGGCGTCGTTGATGCTGTCGATCAGTTGACGGAGACGACTGTACTCCCTTCGGTTGAAGTCAAGGACCAATCGCGGCAGGTGAGCGATGCGCGGTTCGTCGGCCTCTTCCGGCAGGGCATCCGAGAGAAAGAGCTCGCCCCTGGAATTGAGCATCTCGGCAAACCGGGCCTTCATGGCGGAGACATCCCCGGGGTCCAGGGGGGAGTGCATGCGGATGACAAGCCTCTCCCCCACAAAGCGCAGACTGTGATAGCGCCTGTAGAAACGGTCGATGATCCTCACGGCCTCCTCTGTGGACTGCACCATGCTAAAGAGACTCAGGTCGTCGGGGCTGATGTACCCTCGCGCAACCAACTCCCTCTCCAGGTACACCTTCCAGTGGGACCAGTACGTCCCGCCGGGTTCGTCCACCAAAACGAGGGGGATGGGATAGCGCTTGCCCGTCTGCAACAGGGTGAGGACTTCCATGGCTTCATCCAGGGTTCCAAACCCCCCGGGAAAAAGGGCCACGGCATCGGCTTCCTTGATGAAGGCCACTTTCCTGTTGAAAAAGTACTTGTAGGTGATGCTGCGCGGTGTGCCCTCGACGACGTAGTTGGGCTGATTCTCGAAGGGCAGCCGAATGCTCACACCGAAGGATTTTTCGGGACCGGCCCCTTCGTTCCCTGCCTGCATGATCCCCCCGCCACCGCCCGTGATCACCATGTATCCCGCTTCGGCGAGCTTGCGGCCCAGTTGGGAGGCGAGACCGTATGTGGGCGCTTTGGGGTCCACTCGCGCCGAACCGAAGATGGTAACCTTCCTGGTGTCCTTGTACTGCCCGAAAACCCTGGAAGTGAACCGGAGCTCCTTCAGGGTCGAGTTCATGAGCTTGAGGTCCGCTTTTTCCTGGTTTTCCTGCCCGGCCTTGAGAGCGGCGAGGATCATTTCACGCACAAAATCAGGATGATGGATTCCACCCACGATCTCCATCAGACGTTCGATGATGCGATCCACCTCCCCGTTGTCCCCGGAAAAACGGAGCTCCACCGGTCCTGCTGATTGTGCTTCAGTCGCTTGGATTTGCAATGACTCAACTCCTTCAAGATTTTGATTCAGGCTGCACGGTTCCCCGGTGCAGCAGTGACACACCGTCGTTACCCATAACAAGATCATGAAAATGTGTCACCATGATCCCGGCGGGGTTACATTTGTGTGACGAGCCGCAGCCGCCCTCGCCCCGATCCACGCAAAGCCGGCGGGGAATAGTCACAACCGTTGCCACCGGAACCGGCCTGATGGACTTGACACCGCTTCCGATCAGGCTGTACTTTGCTTGACAGGTTCAAGGCGGAAAACCGGACAAGACCTCGTGGAGACTCTCCCATGCTGATAGCCGTTCTCGCGGGATTCGCTCTAGCAATCCTGGCTCCCGTGGTCTCAAGGGTCGGCCCCTCAAGGGCCGGGTGGCTCATGGGACTGCTCCCTTCGGGTCTCTTTCTGTACTTTGCCCAGTTCATACCCCAGATCCAGGCGGGGGAGAAGGTCTTTTGTCGTTATCCCTGGCTCTCCGACCTCGGCATGGATCTCTCCTTTCTTCTCGATGGTCTGAGCCTCCTTTTCGCCCTCATGATCACCGCCATCGGCACCCTGGTCTGTATCTACTCCGGCAGCTACCTCGGAGGGCACAGGGATGCAGACAAGTTCTATTCCACCCTCCTCGTGTTCATGGCGTCCATGCTTGGACTCGTCCTGGCGGACAACCTCATCGGGGTGTTCGTCTTCTGGGAGCTCACCAGCGTGAGCTCTTACCTCCTCATAGGATTCGACCACGAGAGGGAGCCGGCCCGCCGATCCGCGTTTCAGGCCCTTCTGGTCACCGGCCTGGGGGGCCTCACCCTCCTCGTGACTTTTCTCCTCATGAAGCAGGTCACGGGGACCTTCGACGCTTCCGCCATGGTGGACAGGGCTCCGCACCTTGCCGCATCGCCCCTCTACCCAGCAATCGTCTTCCTTTGCCTCATCGGCGCCGCAACGAAGTCCGCCCAGGTCCCTTTTCATTTCTGGCTGCCCAATGCCATGGAAGCCCCGACCCCCGTGAGCACTTACCTCCATTCGGCCACGATGGTGAAAGCCGGAGTCTATTTGCTGGCGCGGTTCACACCCATCCTGGGTGGGACCGAAATGTGGCAGGGCGCCCTCATGGCCATGGGGGCCACGACCATGGTTCTGGGGTCCTGGCTGGCCCTTTTTCAGACGGACCTGAAGCGAATCCTGGCTTACACGACGGTGAGCTCTCTGGGCCTTTTCATCTTACTCATCGGCATGGGCACGGCGACGGCACTTCAGGCCTGCATGGTCTTCCTCCTGGCTCATTCCATGTACAAGGGGGGATTGTTTCTCGTTGCCGGAATCATCGACCACGGAGCGGGAACGAGAAATGCGATGGATCTGGGGCAGCTGCGCAAGGCCATGCCCATCACCTGCGCCGCCGCTCTCCTCCTGTTCCTCTCCAACGCGGGTGTCCCTCCGTTTCTGGGTTTTCTCGGAAAGGAAATGTTCCTTGACTCGGCCCTCAATGCTCCTTTCCCCGGTTTGCTCGCCTCCGCGGCGGTCTGGACGAGCCTCGCCTCGGTCGCCATGGCGGGGATCGTCGGGTTGAGACCTTTTTTTGGTAGCATGTCGCGCCTTCGGAAGGAGCCGCACGAAGCTTCCTTCGGCATGTGGATGGGCCCGCTGATTCTGGGGAGTCTCGGTCTGTTTCTGGGATCGGCCCCACAATTCATACAGGCACCCATCATCGCCCCCGCGGTCTGGGCGTCTCTCGGGCAAACGGTCAGCGTTGAACTTCCACCGTGGCACGGACTCGACCTGAAGGTCCTTCTGAGCGTCCTTGCCCTCGTCCTGGGAGGAATTCTCTTCTGGAAATGGGACGGGGTGAGGGAATCCCTGGCCGACCTCGACTTCTCACGGAAATACGGTCCCGCGGCTTTGTACGACGCCTCCCTGCGGGTGTTGGAGACCTTTGCCCGCGTTCAGACGCGTTTTTTTCAGAGCGGGTATTTGAACGCCTACCTACTCATGGTCATCGGCACCAGCACCGGCTTCCTGGCCTGGTCCCTGGCAAGGGACGGGCTCGACATCCCCGGCCTGAGACTGGAGCGCTGGACGAACACGAGGCTCTATGAGGTCATCATCGCCCTGGTGCTCCTGGGCGCGACCTTTGTGGTTGTGAGGGCTTCCTCGCCGCTGGTGGCCATCGTTGCACTGGGAGTCGTCGGCTACGGCGTGGCCCTGGTCTTTCTCTTCTTCAGCGCTCCGGATCTTGCCATGACCCAGTTCGCCATCGAAACCCTCTCCGTCATTCTCCTGGTGCTGGTGCTGCTCAAACTCCCCAGGTACCAGGCCTTCTCCAGTATATCCGAACGGTTCAGGGACGCCGTCGTGGCCCTTTCCGGGGGGGCGGTCACCACCATTCTCGTCCTCGCCGTCACCGCTTCCGAGAGGAAGTCCAAAATCGTCGATTATTTCGCCGAAAACAGTCTCATCCTTGCAAAGGGCCGCAACGTGGTGAACGTCATCCTGGTGGATTTCAGAGGCTTTGACACCTTGGGAGAAATCACGGTTTTGTCGGCAGCCGCGATTGGCGTTTACGCCTTGATCAAGCTCAGGTTGAACGGCAATGACCAGCACGGCGCAAAGCGTGCTGTCCAAGAGGAGCGACACCCTTGACTTCCCTCATCCTGCGGACGGCAACCCGGTACCTTCTTCCCCTGCTGCTGCTCCTGTCGGTCTATCTTCTCCTGAGGGGCCACAATGAGCCCGGTGGAGGATTCGTGGGCGGGCTTGTCGCTGCCTCCGCCTTCTCCCTTTACATGATCGCCTTTGGAGTGGACGAGGCCCTCAGGACATCACGACTTGAACCCCGGCTGTTGATCGGCATAGGGCTTCTCACGGCGGGGGCCAGCGGGTCCCTCTCCCTCCTGCTTGGGGAACCCTTCATGACGGGGATCTGGTCCGAGTGGGCCTTGCCGGTCATCGGAAAAGTGGGGACGCCCTCTGTTTTCGATATCGGCGTCTATTGCGTCGTCATCGGAGTAGTCCTGATGATCATATTTGCCGTGGCGGAGGATTAGGCGTGGAAGTCGAACTGGCATTCGTGGTTGGAGGACTCTACGCGGCCGGGCTTTACCTCGTCATGCGCAGAAGCATCGTCAAGCTCATCATCGGACTCTCCCTTCTCGGCCACGCTGCAAACCTGCTCATATTCACCATGGGCCGCCTGATCAGGGGACATCCCCCCGTGATGCACGCGCGGGACACCAAGCTTGCGGGAATCTTCGCCGACCCGATCCCGGAGGCACTCATCCTCACGGCCATTGTCATCGGCTTTGGGGTCCAGGCCTTCGCCATGGTTCTCATCAGACGCATCTATGAAACAACCGGCACCGAGGACCTTAATCTTCTGAGATCCACCGACGTCACGGAATGACCGGCTCGAGAGCTACCGGTCAACACCGTTTCCTGCATTGCCTTCAGCGGATGGCAAGGCGTGTCCGATGCACACCATGAACCGAAACGGCCTGTCGTGCACAACACACTTCCCCTTCCCATTCTCATCCCCCTGATGACTGCGGTGACTGCGCTCTTTTTCTGGCGCCGCCCGCCGATCCAGAGGATCGTGGGACTTGCCGGATCGGCAGCCCTCCTGTCCGTTTCCGTGCTGAATTATCGTCTCGTGTGCCGGGAGGGGATCATCTCAACGCAAATCGGCAGCTGGCCGGCTCCCTTCGGGATCACCATCGTGTCCGACATGCTGAGCGCCATCCTCGTCCTCGCCACCGGTTTCGTGGTTTTCATCATCTCCGTCGTTTCCATGACCGAAATCGACGAAAAGCGGAACGCTTTCGGATACACTCCCCTCCTGCACATCCTCACCATGGGCATATGTGGTTCCTTTCTGACCGGCGATGTATTCAACCTCTACGTCTGGTTCGAGGTCATGCTCATCGGGTCATTCGTCCTCATGGGCCTCGGGGGTGAGAGGCCCCAATTGGAAGGGACCATCAAGTATGTCACCCTGAACCTCATTTCATCGGCCCTTTTCCTCGCCGGAGTCGGGGTCCTCTACGGGGCCTTCGGAACCCTCAACATGGCCGATCTTGCTCAGCAACTGCGCACGATCAACCGTCCCGGCCTCGTGGTCACCCTTTCCACCCTGTTTCTCCTGGCATTCGGCATCAAGGCGGCTATCTTCCCCCTCTTCTTCTGGCTTCCAGCTTCGTACCACACCCCTCCCGCACCCGTCTCGGCCATTTTCGCCGCCCTTCTGACGAAGGTGGGAGTCTACTCGCTCATCCGTTTCTTCACCCTCCTCTTTGTCCACGACACAGACCACACCCATCGCCTGATCCTGGTTCTTTCGGCATTGACGATGATCGTCGGGATCCTTGGGGCCATTGTCCAGAGGGACTATCGCAGGATTGTCTCCTTCAATCTCATCAGCCACATCGGAACCATGACGGTGGGATTGGGGCTCCTCACCCCCCTGGCACTGGTGGGCACCGTCTTCTATTTGGTCCACGACATTGTCGTCAAGACGTGCCTCTTTCTTTTCAGCGGAATCCTCCAGCGCCTTGGAGGCCACTCGCACATCACCGAACTGGGGGGACTTTACCGCAGGCATCCCGTGATTTCCTGCCTCTTCCTCGTGGCGGCGTTTTCCATTGCGGGAATTCCTCCCCTTTCGGGATTCTGGGGAAAGCTCATGCTGATCCAGGCGGGGCTCGATGCAAAGCAGTACTGGGTGGTCGCCTCCATCCTCGTGGCCAGCCTTCTGACCCTCTACTCCATGATGAAGGTGTGGGCGGAAGCTTTCTGGAGGGAGCCCTCCGACGGTTCGCCTGCCCCCCCGACCGGGCACCAGGGGCAGACCTCCGTTCTTCCCCGGGCCCTCTTGATCCCGGTGGCCGCCCTGGTCTTGCTCAGCGCACTCATGGGCATCTGGCCGGAACCTGTCTACCAGGCGGCAGTCCTTGCCTCCCGGCAGCTCGCAGACCCCGGGCAATACATCCAGACCATTTTGGGAGGCAAACCATGAGGATGTTCCTCCTCAACATCATGCTTGCCCTGGCGTGGATGGTGATCACCGGCTCTTTCAAACCGGAGAATTTCCTGTGGGGGTTCGCCGTCGCCTACCTGATCCTGTGGCTGATCCGGGGAAAGGTTGACGACGAGTCGGGCTACTTCAAAAAAGTGGGGCAGGCGATGAGCTTTTCCCTCTTTTTTGTGAAAGAGCTTGTGAAGGCGAATCTTCGGGTCGCCCATGACGTGCTCACCCTTCACCACCACATGCAGCCCGGGGTCGTCGCCATTCCGCTGGACGTGAAAACGGACCTGGAGATCACGCTCCTGGCGAATCTCATTACCCTCACGCCCGGGACACTGAGCCTCGATGTGTCCCAGGACCGCAAGGTCCTCTACGTGCATGGGATGTACGTGGAAGACATCCATGCGTTCAGGAGGAGCATCAAGGAAGGATTTGAACGGCGCGTGATGGAGTTGCTGCGATGATCAACCTGCTGAGCATTGCCGTTGCCGTCGGTGCTCCGTTGATCGCCGTCGCCATTTTCATGGCCTTTGTCAGGCTGATCAGAGGGCCGAGTTTTCCCGACCGAGTGGTGGCGCTGGATATCATGGCCACCATGGCTATCGGGGTGATCGCTCTCTATTCGATTGAATCGGGGGAAGTGATCTTTTTGGACGTGGCTTTGATTCTGGCTCTTGTCACATTTCTCGGGACGGTGGCGTTCGCCTACTACGTGGAGCGTCGGCAATTGAAGATAGGGGATACGGAATGATTCAGGATATTGTCTGCGCCACACTCGTCATCATCGGCGCCCTTTTCATGGGGATTGCCGGCATAGGACTCCTGCGGATGCCGGACCTGTTCATGAGGATGTCCTGCACCACCAAGGCAACCACCCTGGGAACCGGTTTCATCATGATGGCCGTGGCCATCCGCTTCCCGGAGCTCCCCATCGTGACCCGGGCCCTGGCAGTCACGGCCTTCACTTTCATGACGGCACCGGTGGCCGCTCACATGATCGCCCGGGCCGCTTACATCGCGGGGGTCCCCCTCTGGAAAGAATCGGTGGCGGACCAGCTCTGCAACCGCTACGACCGCTGTACGTGCACCCTGGAGAGCTGCCCCATCGTGGATGATTTGGAAGCAGAAGGCCTTCGCCCTCCGACGGAAGGCGACAGTCCGGGTGAGTCTCCTCAAGTGAGCGGCTCATCTCTCCCACCGGGAGATCCCGTTGGATAGAAGTCTTGGGGCTTATCCGCAATCAGCCGTGAGTATTCAACCAGCCCCCCAGCCTTGCCAAGGGCGGGAGGAAGGAAATCCAGCGGAATTCTACGACAATCACTTATTTTCCGACCCCAACCTTCGCTCCGCCATGACCCACAAGATACCGGAAGAATTCCGAATCGCCGTCCAGCACCAGCATGTCTTTCTCGCCGATGAGCTTGCGATAAGCTTCCAGACGTCGCGTGAAGGTGTAGAACTCTGGATCCTGGCGGAAGGCTTGGGCATAAATGGCAACGGCCTGGGCGTCGCCTTCACCGCGGATTTTCTGTGCCTGCTCTCTCGCATCGGCCAGGATGACCGCTCTCTCCCGCTCCGCCTCCGCGCGGATGCGCGCTGCGCGCTCCTCACCTTCAGCTCTGTACCGTGCCGACTCCCGCTTGCGTTCGGCCTCCATGCGCTTGAAGACGCTCTCCTGAACGGCGGGCGGAAGGTCGGCGCGCTTGATGCGCACATCCACGATGTGGATCCCGAAGTCCTTGGCATAGGACCGAGCGGACTCGACGACTCGATCCATGATGAGCTCGCGCTGTTCGGCAATCACCGTCTCCAGGTTGTGCACCGCAAGCTCGCGGCGCAACTCGGACAAGACGATGTCGTCGAGGCGCGCTTGTGCTCCCAGCTGAGTGCGCACTGTGACGAAGAAGCGCAGGGGATCATTGATGCGCCATCGGGTAACATGATCCACCACGGCCCGCTTCTTGTCCAGGGTGAGATACTCCTGGGAAAAGGCATCGGAGGAGAGCATCCGACGCTCCAGGTAGGTCACATTCTGAGCGAACGGCAGCTTGAAGTGGAGGCCCGCATCCGTGATCGTGCGGCGATATTCGCTGAATTGGGTTACGATGGCCTGATTCGTTTCATCCACCACAACCACACTCTGACTGCCGAGCCACACAAGGGCAACCAGGATCACGACAGCCGGGAAAAATGGAGCGGACATTCGATTGGCCTGTGTCATCGCAAAAACCTCTCTCATGCATCAGATGGCGGCGGACCGTGCCCGCGTCGCCGTGAAGCGGCACGCGGGGTTCTACTACAGGTCGGCGTAAGTCTTTACCCGGTTCCTCCCCCATCAAGGGAGGGGATGCCCCGGAACTGGTTACGAACTATCGCCCGGCAGTACCAGGAGGTCTACGCCCGGAGTCCCTGCCGCCCATTTTTCGCTGTTATTTCCGGGCCTTTGTGTCCTCAAGTTCCGGTGTCAAGGCGGCCGGCAGGTTACGAAGGGGCAAAAGGGGCAAAACCTGGCGTTGGGAGTCACTGCTCAGCATGACCTTGTTGGGCTTGGACAGAATCTCCTCCAGTGCTTCGATGTGCATGCGCTCCCTGGTCACCTCGGGGGCCCTGCGATATTCCTCCAGCACCTGGGTGAAGCGGACGGCGTCTCCACGGGCCCTCCGCACACGCTCCTCCCGGTAGGCAATCGCCTCTTCCGGAATCTGTCGAGCGAAGCCCCGGGCACGCGGCAGGATATCCTCCATGTAAGCCTGTGCTTCGTTCACCAGCCGCTCCCGGTCTTCTCGAGCGCGGACCACCTCATGGAAGGCGTCACGGACCTGCAGCGGTGCGTCGGCAATTTGAAGACGCACATCGGTGACCAGGATCCCTATCTTGTAATTGTCCAGGAGTTTCTCCAGGAAACTCTGCGTCTCGGCCTGCACATCGGCGCGACGCTACGTGATCACATCATCGATGCGCATGCGTCCCACGGTGCTCCGCAGTGCCACCTCGGCCGCAACGGCCAAGACCCCCTCGGGGCGCTGGGCCCGGAACAGAAACTCCGCAGCATCCTTTACCCTGTACTGAACCAGCACCTGCACCTCAACGATGTTTTCATCCTTCGTGAGCATGAGGGCTTCCTCCAGCACCCCCTGGGGTCTGCCCCCGGTCACGCCGCTGCGGAAGCCGATTTCGGCGCGGCGTATACTGGCAACATTCACCACGTCGACAGTCTGAAAAGGCCAGGGAAACCTGTAATTGAGGCCCGGGTCCGTCGTTGCGATGTGGCGGCCGAACATGCGCACCACTCCCTGTTCACCGGGACCGACCACGTACAGGCCGCTCGCCAGCCACAGGATCAGGACCACCACGGCGACACCGATGTAGGCGTAGTTTCCGAAGCGATTCAGGAGTGTGCGCGCCTTCTCGGCCCAAATGGGAATGTCTACACCCGATGGAGGCCATCTGTGTTGAACCATCATGTCTCCTCACACTGATGTGATTGCGGCTTGGCCGCAATTCTCAAAAAGTGTTCACCGCGGGGGTCACCGGGAGTGAACTCCATAAACGCATGGTTTCCTCCCGCGGAATGGCGGCTTCGTTCCCTCCAGGGACTCCGCGCCGTTTTCATTATAATCCGCAATGATCCGATTGACCGTCGATTCGGAGAGGCCCGTGTGTCTCGCGATCTCATGGGTGGGCCTGGGATCGACCAGGCTGGTGTAGATCACCAGCAACTTCTGAAGCCCGAGAAAACCGGGCGTCATCCGCATCTTCAGTTTCAACTCGTTTGCCGAAAGATAGGTGGGTGTGGTCATGATCTCTCTCATCTCAGGATTCACCACCCGACCCCCGGGACAGATGAATTGGGTTCGGGGCTCCCATCAGAACAGTGGCGCGCTGACCTCTCCAATGAACTGATCCAGGTCCACGGGCTTGGCCAGGAATGCATGAACCCCCATGGAGCCGAGATCGAGATCTTCCAAAACATCCGTATGACCGCTCATGAGAATGATTTTGGAAGTCGAAGGAAGGTGTGTCCTCATTCGCTGAAGGATCTCGGGAGCCGCGTGGCCGGATATCATGTAGTCGAGGACCAGCACGTCGACGCGCCCACCCTCCTCCACAAACCTGCAGGCCGCATTGGGTTCCCCGAAGGCCAGCACTGTGTCCCCCCTGTTTGACAGGATGATTTCCAGTGTCCGCAGCAGCGGGGCATCATTTTCAATGAGAACGATGTTCATCCAATCAAGGGCTCCCTGTCCACAGTGTTCCCAACGCCAGAAAACAGAAGACACACATTCCCCCGGCAGGAATCACCCGGCGCCGAGTATTGCTGCATCCGACATGGCAGAGGGTAAGACCGCCATTTCCGGCATCTTGTCCGATGCTTCGAGGAAGGAGGCCTGGATTCCCCCAAGGCCGAGAATCCAATCAATCGGGGAGGATTGGAAGAGGAAAAAGGGAACCCAGACCATATTGCCAGGAGATGTCGAAGCCCCTTGTCCGGGCGATGGAGAGGAGCGATCGGTGAATCGCCGCAGGGGTCGGATAGTCGGAGAGCACAATAGGTTGACCGCCTTCGCAAGTGCCTCGTTCATCCCCGCAACAAAGCGATTGCAATTGGGATACCACATGGGGAATCGCCAGAAATTGGCTGATTGGGGCCCCCATCGGGCGGGGGGCGTTTCGCGCCTGGCCGCCGAAAGACGAGACCGCTTCCGAACGAAAGAGGGGCGGATGGGAGAATCTGGGATTGAAAGTTTCTTTCCATTCAGGAAAAATTTCTTTCAATCCTGGAAAAATCCCTTCAACTTGAGGCCTTCAATCGGGTTCCATGGGGTCGAAAGGACTTGAGGCTTCATGAGCAAGTCGGAGTTCCATCACCGGCGGCCAAGCTCCGTCACAAGGCCGTACTCACCGACTTTCTTGCGCAGAGTGGGACGGCTGATCCCCAGGATGGCACAGGCCTTCCCATAGTTCCATCCCGTGTGACGCAGGACACGCACGATATGGTCCCTTTCCACCTCGGACAGGCTCCGGAACTCCGTCGCCCGGGGCACCTCTTCTTCCAATGTCGGGCTTTCGGTGCGAGCCTTTCTGGAAATCCAGTTCTCATCGATTTCGAGTATGTCCTCCTTCGACAGGATCAGCCCCCTCCGGAGAACGTTCTGGAGCTCCCGAACATTGCCGGGCCAGTCGTAGGCCGTCAGTGCGTCGAGGTAACGATTGGGAATGCGCACCACCCGCTTGTGCATCTCCTGGTTGAGGCGGGTGAGAAAGTACTCCGTCAGTGGAACAATGTCCTCCAACCGCTCCCGCAACGGGGGAATCCGGATGACGAACACCTTGAGCCTGAAATAGAGATCCTCCCGGAATTCCCCATGCCGCGCCATGGTTTCCAGGTCCCGGTTGGTGGCCGCAATGATCCGCGCGTGGAAGGGAATTGTGCGGACATCCCCCACCCGCTGAAACTCCCTTTCCTGGAGCACCCGGAGCAGCTTGGCCTGAAGCTCCTGGGGAAACTCCCCCACTTCGTCGAGAAAAACCGTTCCCTCGCCTGCAAACTCGAACTTGCCGACCTTGCGATGGGTCGCCCCCGTGAACGCCCCCTTCTCATGTCCGAAAAGCTCGCTTTCAAGAAGATTTTCGACGATGGCGGCACAGTTGATGGCGATGAAGGGCTCCCGCGGCGCCGTTTGCTGATGGATGGCCTGAGCCACCAATTCCTTGCCAGTCCCCGTCTCCCCTTCGATGAGAACGCTCGATGATGTCTGGGCCACCTGGGCGACCGCCTTGAGAACCCCAAGCATCTGGGGACTCCGGCCGATGATCTGATCGGGCTTGCAGGACTCGGAGATGACATGGCTGAGCTTGGCCATTCTCTCCCTCTCCTTCTTCTGAAGAAGAATCTTTTCCATGGGAGATCCAGGGCGTCCAGATCAATGGGCTTGTAAAGGTAGTCGATGGCTCCCAGGCGAATGGCCTTGAGAGTTGCCTGCGTGTCGTGAAAGGCGGTGATCATGATGACCTCGCCCTTGAGCTGCTCCTCTTTCGCCTCGGCGAGGACCTCGGGGCCTTCCAGGTCGGGGAGCTGGACGTCCAGGAGAACCAGTTCGGGGCTCTCATGGCGCCAGCACTCCAGGGCTTCCTTCCCTGTGTTGAAGACCAGTGTGTCGTAGCCTTTTCCTTTGAAGTAGAGATCCAGGGTGCGCGCCAGGGACGGGTCGTCATCCACGATCATGATTTTCTTCATGTGTCATTCTCACTCAAGGGCAAGACAAGCTTCACTTCGGTGCCTTTGTCCGGCAGGCATGAGATCGAAATCTCCCCGCCGTGGGCATCCATGATCTTTTTCACGATGCACAGTCCAAGACCGGTCCCTTTTTTCTTGGTCGTGAAAAAGGGCTGAAAGACATTTTTTAAATTTCTAGGGGAAATGCCCGCACCATAATCGCGAATCCGTGCCGTGATGCTTGGTTTCTCCACCGCCCCCCCGCATCCGGCCGTGATGTCGATGCACCCCTCCTCCTCCGTGGCCTCAATGGCGTTTTTCAGGAGGTTCACGAACACCTGCTCCATTTTGTCGAAGTCGAGGGGGACGGGGGGCATATCCTCCTGCACGGCCAGGTCAACCCGGATTCCCTTGGAGGCGACCTCCGTCTCCAACTGAACCAGGCTCCTTTCGATCACCTCACTCAAGAGGAACCGCTTCTTCTCGAGGGTCACGGGCTTGCTGTAGTTCAGGAGGTCCGAGAACATCCTCTCCAGTTGCAGCACCTGATCGATGGCAATCTGGTAGTGTTCGAAGAGGAGCCCGTTTCCTTCGAGGGATCTTCCGATGATCTGGAGATTCAGCTTCACCGAGGACAAGGGGTTCCTCATTTCGTGGGCGACGGAGGCCACCAGTTCGCCGATGGCCGCCATCCTCTCCGATTGCACCAACTGTTCCCGAGTGGCCACCAGCTTGTCGTAGGCCGTCGTGAGGGACTCCTCCTTCCGCCGAAGGGACGTGATGGACTGGGAAAGCTGCTGGGCCATGGCATTGAAGCTCCCCGCCAGAATCCCCAGCTCGTCCTTCCCCGAAAAGGGGATCAACTGTTCCAGATCCCCGCGAGCCATGCGCTGAGCAGCCGTAGCGACCTCCACGATGGGCCTCGAGACATTGCGGCTCACAATGCGGGCCATGAGAAAGCAAACGGCACTCACGACCAGGGCGGTTCCGATCCCGACCAGCTTGATGCTGGTGAGAGACTGCATGATTTCGTCCGTTCCAACCTCCGTGAGAATGCCCCATTCGTATTGAGGCAGCCAAACAAAGGATCCCAGCACCTCATTGCCCAGGTAATTGGGATAAATGGCGGTCCCCTGATTCCCTTCCAGGACCCTGCGGATCCCAAAGCTTTCAAAAACCCGGTTCGTCTTTTCAGCCCGATCCGGTGGGTCATGATGGGGTCGATGGTCTTGGAGAGATCCAGCACCGCCATGATGTATCCCAGGGCCTTGCCGTCATGGCTCTTGATCGTCGTCGCGAGGCGCACGTGCCAATCCCCTCCCTCAACCTCGTAGGGGGGACCGAAAACGGGCTTTTCGCTTCCCTTGAGCTCTTCCAGGAGTGACAGATCCCTTTTGTTAAGCCCTTTCTCCGGGTCCGGGTGCGTGGCAGCCATGACCGCTCCACCGGGCAAGAGGATGTAGATGTTCTCATAGGAAGGAGACCTTCCCTCTATGATGCTCAGGGTGTCATCCAGTAGACCGGACTTCTCCTCGGGCGAAGCGCCTGACTCCAGGGCCTCGCAGTACTTCAGGCACGCCTCCCGGATTGCCGGCAGCCGAGAGAGGACACCGACGTCGTCGAGGCGCTCCTGGAGCCAGAGGTCGAGATGGTTGGCATGGTTCTCGACGGTGGCGCTCACATGCGAGTATGCCAGTTTGATCAGGGTTCGCCTGGCCAGGACGTAAGTCTGATAACTCATGATGATGATGGGAATGACCGCGATCAGCATGATGGCGACGAGGAACCGGTGGGAGATCTTCTTTCCGAGCTGAAACATCTTCCCAGACCTGGATGATAGGCGGGTCGCCGCCGCGATCATGATCGAGGCGGCGACCGAGGTGTTGCGGAGTGGAGATCGGGCAACGACATGTCTGCATCCGGTTCCGATGCCGCCCGTGGGGTTGGGGGAAGCACCGACCGCAGGAAAGTGCCCCGAGACTCACTGACCTGTCGTCTCAGCCCCAACCCCGTGTGTCATACCAGGCATCCCGCAGATCGCTGACCTCGTGGCTCTGGACCCGCGGATGGCTTGCGAGCCAGCTTTCCACTTCCTTGCGCTGTTCTTCGCTGACGGATCCCCGACCATCCACCGCCACGAACCCCTCCCACTCGTGATTCCCCCCGCCCCCAAAGCCAAGCCCCCGGGATTCCAGGGCCTGAGTGAAAAACTGGTCCAGAAAGGACTCCAAGTCCGCCTCGTTGATGTCTTCCGCAAGACGAAAGCGAACGTAAAAACCCATTTCCTTGAACTCGCCCTTACAAAGCTTCTTGCGCAGTCGTTTCTTCATGCCGTCCTCCTAATGACCGGTTTCGTGTGGGACAAAGGGGAACACTCCAACAGTCAGGCGTTTTCCCTCCTTGTCCTGCCGAATCAAAGTCGAGCCGCACCAGACGGTGCTGGCATCCAACAGGTCCCAAATGCAAAGATGGGCCAGGTGTCCACACCTAACCCACCGGCTGTTGGTGGTCGGGAAGACCGGATTAGAACCAGCCACCTCTGCGTCCCGAAGACAACAGCGCATGTCATGGATCCCTTGATTGACAAATGTTCACAAGGACCATCGTCCACCTTAAGCCCGCCGCAGCCGAGAGGATTTCCGGATTGTGTATCCAATGAACATTGCACACGGCGGGGATCCCGTCAAGAAGCGTCCGGTGATCGGAGATCGCTCCACGGAGTCCGAGCCGTTCGATTTCGAACAGGGACATGCACGAGACGGAACCCTCCGCTGTTCCGCCCACAAGTTCCCTCCACACCGACAGCCGTCGGGTTACCCAGGAGGAGCTCAACAAAAAATCCCGTGTCAAGCCCGATCATCGCGCCGCCCCTCATGGATCCCGTCGTGGGCGTTTTCAGCCACTCGAGCCTTGCCGGCGAGCTCGAGCACCCTGTTTCCCGGATCCGTGCGTCTTCTGTCCACGAGATAGTGCTCAATGGCCTTTGCCACGAGCCTCGAGACGGGGATCTTGAGATTTGCGGCCTCCCTCTTGAGGTTTCCGCTCAAGCTGTCCGGTATGGAAACGGTGATGCGCATGGTCTTTCTCCTTTCAGCGGGAGCATATCGTACCCCACGTGCATAACAAAATAGGGGGAGGTCGCTGCGCAACAGCTTGTTTGGGCTCCCATGGTTTTGCTCGGTCCAGTCGGGCATTGAGGGCATTTCAAAGGGACAACCTCCGGGTTGCGAGTTCTTTGAGCAGTTCCGGCAGCGGGCAGACACGCACCTTTTCATGTACGCGATAGCTTTCCTTTCCCGGATAAACGAACCACGCACCTTCCAGCTTCAAATCCTCCAGCGCGATGCGCATGGATTTGGTCATCACCGGTGCATCGGCGTGTTTGAACTCGACGCCGTATCGTCGTCCCCCGCGAAAAAGCACCAGGTCCAGCTCCGCTCCGGCATGCGTGCCCCAGTAAAATGCCTCCTCGGCCCCAACCACGTGCAACACCTGCTCCAGGGCAAATCCCTCCCATGAGGCCCCCAGTTTCGGGTGTCCAAGTAGTTCGTCTCGGCGGCGGGTGCCCAGCAGGCTGTGCAGGAGTCCGCTGTCACGCACATAAACCTTCGGGGACTTGTACTGGCGCTTGCCGAGGTTCTCAAACCACGGCGGCAACTGCCGCAGAAGGAATGTTCCCGTCAGCAGATCGAGATAATGCCTCACCGTGGTCTCAGACACGCCGAACGAACGCGTCAGCTCGGCCCCGTTCCAGATTTGCCCGTGGTAATGGGCGACCATCATCCAGAATCGCCGCAGCGTCTCCGCCGGAATGCGGATGCCCAGCTGGGGAATATCCCGTTCCAGGAAGGTGCGGATGAAATTCTGCCGCCAGCGCTCGCTCGCGCTGTCTCCTGATGCCAGAAATGATCTTGGAAATCCGCCGCGCTGCCACAACACGGGAAGACCTTCCGTGCCCACCTCCTCCAGGCCGAATCCGCCCAGATCGACGAAGCTCACCCGGCCGGCGAGGGACTCGGAAGCGCTCTTCACCAGCTCCGGCGAAGCACTGCCAAGGATAAGAAACCGCGCCGGGTACCCAGGACGGTCGGCCAGCGGACGCAAGGTGGTGAACAGACCCGGCAGGCGCTGGATTTCATCGATCACCACCAGCCCCTGCAACTCGTTCAGCGCCAGTTCCGGTGAATCCTTCAGCCGGGTGCGACTGACGGCCGTTTCGAGATCGAAAAAGTGGGCCTTGCCCTTTTCGGCTATCTGCCGGGCCAGGGTAGTCTTTCCGCATTGACGCGGCCCCAGCAGGGCGCAAACTGGGTTTTCCTCCAGCGCTGTCTCAACTGCTTTCAGGGCCTGTGGGCGTTGGATCATGATTCATAAACTCCTTGCATATCTGAACGTGTAGTACAGAAATACAATAATAACTTGGGCATTGCAAGGAATGGCTGTTCCAAGATCGCCACAAACGCGCTCCCCCCTTATGCAGGAGTCGGACTCAGTGCGTTCTTGAGCTCTTGAAATGTCATGCCATCCTCGAATGCAGTGTCTACCTCAACTCGCCAGAGGATCATCACAGACGATTCTCTCAACCAACCTTCAGCCAATCCCTTGGAACTGCAAGGAGAAGGCGCGAACAAATCGAACGGGAACTCAGGATTTTTTCCAGAACAAAAAGCAAAAACTCCATCATCCTTGGCAACAAGGCCAACGAAGGCACAGCCCGGTTCGGTGCCCAGTAGGTTGAAGTATCAATGTCGGTCCAGAGATTTTCTGCACGTCTTTTTTGGGAGGAGGCCCACTCGAAGCCAATAGCCGAATTCCGTGGAGATTTTGATAAACTGCAGGGACAATGGTCATTGATCCACAAGACTCGAAAGACCAAGCAATGGCAACTCATGCCCCTCTGAGGGCTTTTTACCTGGTATCCACTTATTCCGCTGGATCACCCTTCATGGATCCTTTTGGTCACCCAATCCAGATTATCCAGGAACAGAGTCATAGCTACAGTCTCACTCAGGGCGGAGAGGGACGAAATCCTTCTTAAATGCCTGAAAGGATTTTTAGCGGGACAGGGTGATGTCGTTGCGGCCAGGCTGGAAAAATGATCCCCTGCAGCGAATGTTGACCATTGTGTTGACCAAGGGGCGAAAAGTTGCAGGGGGCTACGACCTAACTATCTAAGTTATTTTTGGTCGGGACGACTGGATTCGAACCAGCGACCTCTGCGTCCCGAACGCAGCGCTCTACCAGGCTGAGCCACGTCCCGACCGAGTGAGTTTGCATTTAACAGAAAATGCCCGATGTGTCTAGGTGTTTCAAGATTACGTCCTCGCCCGGGGCATGGTGGGTCAACCCAATTTGAATCGGTCTTGCACCGCACGGGGCCTGTTGCGATAACAATCTGAAATTAAACACTAAAATGACGCGGCGAACCAAGAATCAGAATATTGTCTTGCAGCTAAACAAGTGGTATGTTTATGGCGCTCTGGTTACGACGGGAAACTTCCATATCAAGCACAAGATATCACTACGTTATTCGGCTTCCTTTCAATGAAGGCGTGAAAGGCTCTTAGAGGACTGAGGGATTTGGCCCAAGTGCCCAACCGCGACGGATCCGCAAGGATGAGCTCACAGGTGGCGTTTGAAGACAACCGGCTCGTTCAGCAGCTTGCCGGGGTCCAGAACAGCCACCTCAAGATCATCGAAAAGCAGCTGGATGTTCGGGTTCATCTTCGCGGCAATCAATTCACCATCTCCGGCGATCCGCCCCAGGTGGAGATGGCCGAGCAGCTTCTGACGGAGCTTTCCGAGTTGATTCAGAAGGGCTACCCGTTATTCGGAAGCGACATCGTGTACGCCATTCGCATCCTCAGCGAAAGCACTCGGCCGAACCTCAAGGAAATCTTCCTCGATCAAATATTCATAGCATCCAACAAGCGCATCATCACCCCAAAGAGTCTCAAGCAAAAAGAGTACATCGAAGCCATGCGCAGTTATGACATCGTCTTCGGGATAGGCCCGGCCGGAACCGGGAAAACCTACCTGGCGATGGCCATGGCGGTTGCGGCCATGGCCAAGGAGCAGGTGCGTCGCATCGTCCTGGTGCGCCCGGCGGTGGAGGCGGGGGAGAAGCTGGGATTCCTGCCGGGGGACCTGGCGGAAAAGGTCAATCCCTATTTGCGCCCCCTCTACGACGCACTCCATGACATGATGGACTTCGAGAAGGCGTCCAATCTGGTGCAGCGAGGGGCCATCGAGGTCGCGCCTCTCGCCTTCATGCGGGGCCGCACCCTCAACGACTCCTTTGTCATCCTGGACGAGGCTCAGAACACCACAAGCGAGCAGATGAAGATGTTTCTCACCAGGCTTGGACTGAGCTCCAAGGCGGTGATCACCGGGGACATCACGCAGATCGACCTGCCTGAAAGCAAGCTTTCAGGCCTGGTGGAGGCAATTCAACTCCTGAAGGGAATCGATGCCATCCGTTTCGTCTTTTTCACGAACCGAGATGTTGTGAGGCATCGACTGGTACAGGAAATCATTCAGGCCTACGAACGCGCAGAGCACGGCAAGGTCGCATCCCAGCAGACTCCTACAGAGAACTGAGCTCATGGAAACCGAAAAAAAGGAACTCGAAAAGCGCAAGACGAAGCCCAAGGCGAGTCTGGTCAAGAGGTTCCTGCCCCGCCAGCTCCAGGACCCTTTCACTCAAAAGGCTCTGCTCCTGGTTGCCTTCAGCTTCGTCATCGCATCCCTCATCACTCCCTCTTTCACGTCTCCCAAAAGATCCTACCAGTTGGGAGACATTGTCGACAGGAATATCAAGACCAAGATAGACATCCTCATCGAGGACGACGTGGCAACGGCCAAAAAGCGTGAAGAGGCTGCCCGGAAGTCCTCCGCCGTCTACGACCTGGATGAGAATGTCATCACGGGCATTCAGCAGAGGCTTGAAAACGCCTTTCAGACCATGCGACGGGGACGGAAATCCGACGTTCAGGGCACGAATCCTTCTGAACTGCTTGCCGGTCCGGTCATCCTTGAGTCGTTCCACGATGGCTTGCCCGTTTCCATCGATGCCACCGATCAGGAGCACCAGACCTTGCAGCGGAGGAGAGACTTCGAAAACCTCCTGGGGTTCGAGGTGTCGGACGAGATCTTCTCGAGTCTATCCCAGAGGGATTTTGCCGAGGAGCTTTGCGACAAGACCGTCCACCTGCTCAAGTGTGCATTTGACCAGGGCATTGTCTCCAGCAAGAACCTGCTGAGTCACGCTCAGGGACTGGACATTGTCCTGCGCAAGGGTGGAACCCATGAGGAACAGGTGCTTCCACCTCCGTATCCTTTCTCCGACCTTAAGGATGCACGCAGATCGATCCGTATGCAGGCGACGGAAGCGTGGGGACAAAACGATGGAACCACAGCCGTCGGTTTCCTTGCTTCACAACTTCTTCAGCCCAACATCACCTTCCACCCGGTAGAAACCGCGCACCGTCGGGAGATCGCTTCCACGTCGACAAAACCAGTGTACCTGCACCTGAGGAAGAATGAAATGATCGTCCGCGAGGGGCAGCGGATCGGTCCCGAGGAACTCCTCAAGTTGAAGGGGCAGGAACAGGGGATGGCCGGTCGGCACTGGCTGATCATCTTCATCACCACCTTTCTTTCCAGCGCCATGTGCACCTGGGTTGTCGTCCACGTGGTGAAACAGCATGTGCCGGCGTTCTCCATGGAGTTGCCCGACTTTTTGTTTTTGGGGCTCCTCCTGGTCACCCTCCTCACGATGGGGCGATCCACCATGTGGGTTGTGGACCTGCTGGGGGACACCTCCGGCAACCTGTCCGGCAAGACCCTCATCTACGCCATTCCCATCAGTGCCGGGGCAATGATGGCGAGCATCTTCTTCGGGGTGACCGTTTCACTCCTGTTTTCCCTGCTGCTGACACTTTTTGCGGGAATGCTGTTCGGGAAGGACTTCGGACTCCTTTTTTACTTTCTCATAGGCTCCTACGTGGGGGCCCATGTGGTCACCCCATGCAGAAATCGCACGGTCCCCATCAAGGCCGGGTTCTTCGTCGGCTGCGTCAACGCCGTCCTCATCATCCTGAATGCCTTCCTCCACGAGCAGATCGTCTTTCTGGGAATCATGACCAATGCCTTCTTCGGCTTTTGCGGGGGCATCTTCGCCGGAGTCCTCGTCACCGGGTTCACTCCCCTGGCTGAAATGGCGTTCGGGTATACGACGGACACGAAGCTCCTGGAGCTGGTGACCATGGACCAGCCCCTGCTTCAATCCTTGATGGTCCAGGCCCCGGGGACCTACCACCACAGCATCATCGTGGGCAACATGGTGGAGGCCGCCGCCAAGTCCATCAGGGCCAACTCGCTCCTCGCCAAGGTCGCCGCCTATTATCACGACATCGGGAAGACCAAGAAGCCCCTCTATTACATCGAGAACCAGATCGACTGTGAGAACCGGCACGAAAAGCTGGCACCCTCCATGAGCAGCCTCATCCTGATCTCCCATGTCAAGGAAGGGATTGAACTCGCCAAGCAGGCCCACCTTCCCAGGCCGGTCATCGACATCATTCGTCAGCATCACGGCACGAGCTTCATCTCGTTCTTCTACAAGAAAGCCCTTGAGGCCCGGGAAAAGCTTCAGAGTCAGAGGGGCGCGGCCCTGCTGCCCCCCATCAACGTGGACGATTACCGCTACCCGGGTCCCAGGCCCCAGACGAAGGAGGCGGGACTGGTCATGCTGGCGGACGTGGTGGAAGCGGCCTGCAGATCCCTCAGCGACCCGACTCCCGCAAGGATTCAGGGCATGGTCAGCCGCCTCATCAACAACATCTTCAGCGACGGCCAACTCGGGGAGTGCGAACTGACCCTCAAGGACCTCCATTCCATCGCCAAGCACTTCAACCAGATTTTGGCCACCATCCATCACCAGCGCATCGAGTACCCCACCGTCCCCCTGAAAGAAGACAAGGGAAAAGCGGATGCCTCTGATCCAAATCAGCGTGATGCAAAGTCAGATCGAGATAAACCCGGCGCAAATCCGCCTGGCGGCCGCGCAGATCTTAAACGCCTTGGGATACACTGACGCGGAGCTGAGCGTTTCCATCGTCGACGACGAGGAGATGGAGCGCTTGAACAGGGAGTTTCGCCAGGTCGATTCCACCACCGATGTTCTGGCTTTCCCCATGCTCGAGGGCGAATTCGGGGACATCAGCCCCGAGCTTCTGGGCGACGTGGTGATATCGGCCCCGACGGCGAAGGCAATGAGCGAGGAGCATCACCGGCCTTTGACGGCCATATTCCATCTGCTCCTGGTCCACGGAATTCTGCACCTGGTGGGTTACAATCATGAAAGGGGAGATGCGGAGGATCGGGAGATGAACGAGAAGACTCTGGAGCTCCTGGGTCTCCTGGGACACGAGGACGACTCCTTTGACTGGTACGTGAACGGGAGCGACGAAGGATGAAACGTAGTGGATAGAAAGGAGAAACCTTGGCCAGGGTAGCCATCAACGTGGATCACGTGGCAACCGTAAGGCAGGCGCGCCTGGCGGTTGAACCGGACCCGGTTGCTGCCGCCGTTTTTGCGGAACTGGCGGGGGCGCAGGGCATCGTCGTCCACTTGCGGGAAGACAGACGCCACATCCAGGACCGTGACGTGGAGATCCTTCGGCAGACGGTCAAGACCAAGCTGAACCTCGAGATGGCCGCCACCCAGGAAATGGTGAACATCGCCCTGCGCATCAAACCCGACATGGTGACCCTGGTTCCCGAAAAACGCCAGGAGCTCACCACGGAGGGAGGCCTGGACGTGGTCCTGCACGAGGAGACACTCACGGAAGTGATCAAGTCATTGCACGGCGGCGGCATTGCGGTCAGCCTCTTCATCAACCCGGACACCAAATACGTGAAGACGGCCCATCGCATGGAAGCCGATTATGTGGAAATCCACACGGGGGTTTTCGTTGAAGCCAAGACCTTCTCCAGGCGCCAGGAGGAATTCGAGCGGGTCGAAATGGCTGCAAAACTGGCTCAGAAGCTGGGCCTTGGAGTCCATGCCGGCCATGGGGTCGATTATCGGAACGTGTTTTGGCTCAGGAACATCAAAGAGATCGAGGAATTCAGCATCGGCCACGCCGTCATTGCCCGGGCGGTCCTGGTGGGCATGGAGAGGGCGGTTCGAGAGATGATCGCCCTGGTGGGCGGTTGACATGGCCGTCTACGGAGTGGGCATCGACCTGGTGCGCGTGCAGCGCCTTGCGGTGCTCATGGAACGATGGGGACAGCGCTTTCTGCAGCGCGTGTTCACGGAGGCCGAAAGAGAAGCCTGCTCAGTGAAGAGGGTCCCTCACGGGTGCTTCGCCATGCGCTTTGCGGCCAAGGAGGCCTTTGTGAAGGCCCTGGGGCTGGGGATGCGATCCCCCGTTCAGTGGCGTGACATCGAGGTGAGCAACAATGCACTGGGAAAGCCTTTCATTTCCCTCTCCGCAAGAGCCGCCGAGTATTGTGCCCGATCCGGCGTAACCTCATGGCACCTGAGCCTCACCGACGAAGGGGACTATGCGGCGGCCGTCGTCGTCCTCGAAGGTTCTGGTGAAGCGCCTGAAGTGAGGGAAAGAAGTGCCTAAAGTGAACTAAAGTGAGCTAAAGTGCCTAAATTTTAAAGCTTGTTCGCTCTTTTCCAGAGCTCACACCCATCCCGTACATCAAGCCCCAGCCGTAACGCGGAAAACCAGAAGACTGAGGAGCCCCCCGCAGGCGCGGCACGGCGAATTCAGCGACGGAAATCTATCTCTGATGCGCACTACTCAGCCTAACTTCAGCACCACTCGCCTTTCACTTTAGGCACTTTAGCTCACTTTAGCTCACTTTAGGCACTTTAGCTCACTTTAGGCACTTCACCATAGGGGTTCACACCATGTTGCTTGTCACCGCAGCGGAAATGGCAGACCTGGACCGCAAGACCATCGAGGAAATGGGCATTCCCGGGATGGTCCTCATGGAAAACGCCGCCCGGGGGGCCGCCGGTTTTTTCCTGGAGGTCGTTCCGGATCTCCTTCGACGCCGCGTTTGCATAGTGGCGGGTGCGGGCAACAACGCAGGGGACGGCTTTGTCCTCGCCCGCATTTTTCACGACAGGGGGGCGCGCGTTCACGTCCTGTGCCTGCGGGCTCCCAGGAGCCTTCAGGGCGACGCCCTCGCCAACTTCCGCATCCTGGAGAAGATGTCCGTGCCTTTCACGGTCTGGGATGAGGCAAAGGATTTTTCCTCTCAATGGAAAGCCGTGGAAAAGAGCGACGTGCTGATCGATGCGATCCTTGGCACGGGACTGAAGAGCGAAGTCCGGGGACTTTACCGGGAAGTCATCGAAGCCATGAACGCCCTGCCCGTTCCCAAGCTCGCCGTTGACATTCCGTCAGGTCTTGACGCGAGCTCCGGCAGGGTGCTGGGAGTCGCGGTGAAGGCCACGGCCACGGCCACGTTCGGCTGCCTGAAAGTCGGCCAGGTCATAGAACCTGGAGTGGAGGCCGTTGGTCGCCTGAGCCTTGTGGACATCGGCATTCCCCAAGCAGTGACCGGTCAAAGCGGAATAGCCCGCTGGTGGGTTGACGAGGAGTTTGCGGCGGGGTGGGTGACTCCGCGCTCTCCCTGGGTGCACAAGGGAACGGCGGGCCATGTCTGCGTCCTGGCGGGTTCCAGGGGGAAGACGGGAGCCGCGGCTCTCGTCTGCGAGGGTGCCGCCCGGGTGGGCGCGGGGCTTGTGACCCTCTTTGTTCCCGAGAGCCTGAACCCCATTCTGGAGGTGAAGCTCACGGAGCCGATGACTTGTCCCATCGCGGAAACGGACGAACAGTCCCCCAGCAGCTCCGACCTGAGGGCGGTGCTTGAGCTCCTCGAGGGAAAGCAGGCTTTCGCCATGGGCCCCGGGGTTTCCCTGCATCCCGACACCCAGGAGCTCATCCGAGCTCTTCTCCCAAGGATTCCCTGCCCCATGGTCCTCGACGCCGATGCTCTGACTGCCGTCACGGGACACCTGCACCTGCTGGACGGCCTCTCCCTTCCGGCGGTTCTCACGCCTCACCCGGGGGAGATGGCCCGGTTGATCGGAGGGACAACCCGGGATGTTCAGGAGAACCGCCTGGAAGTCGCGGCCCAATTCAGCCGCCGCCATGGCGTCATCCTGGTTCTAAAGGGATTCAGGACCGTCATTGCCGCCCCGGACGGGAGGCTCGCCGTCAACAGCTCGGGCAATCCCGCCATGGCCGCCGGCGGCATGGGAGATACACTCACCGGCATGATCGCGGGATTTCTGGCCCAGGGTTTCGACCCCTTTCGCGCCGCGTGCCTGGGGGTCTACATTCACGGCGCCGCGGCGGACCGGCGAATGGGCAAGGCGACGAGCCGCGGTCTCCTCGCATCCGATTGCCTCGAGGAAATCCCCCGTGTCATCGGGCATCTCGAAACTTACGGCAAGACAGGCTCCCCATGCAGTCCCTGACGATGGAATCTTTCAGCGAGGATGACACGTACCGTTTGGGCGTGAGCCTCGGCGAGTACGCTGAACCGGGCGACATCCTGGCTCTGTGGGGTGAGCTTGGCGCAGGAAAGACACTCCTCACCCGGGGCATGGCCCGAGGGCTCGGAGTTCCCCCGGAGATTCCCGTCACGAGCCCGACCTTCACCTTCATCAATGAATACGATGGCCGGCTGCACCTGTATCATCTGGATCTCTACAGGTTGTCCCACCCCGATGAGCTCGAAACCCTGCCGTGGAGAGAAGCCCTTTTTGGAGAAGGGGTTGCGGTGATCGAATGGCCGGACCGGCTTGGGAACGAGCTCCCGGAAGGGCGGTGGGACGCGAGAATCGAGGTGACGGGAGACGAGACCCGGTCCATCGTCATCGAGGCGCGGGGGCTACGGGAGGAAGAAAAACTGGAGAAATGGGCAAGAAACTGGCCCTCAACAGCCCCTGCCCGCCGTCGGGATGGGCTGGGGGAGGGGGGCTGAAGCCGAAAAGGCGAACCGGTCTCAAATCAAGAGCTTTTTCCCCTGGCAGTCCTTCATGGCCCCTCGGGGTTCCCACCACTGTGAAAAGCCGGGAAATCGCCCCCAAGGGGGCCAAGAACGCTGAGATTATCCCCCGCACACATGCTCTTCTCTCAGCGATCTTCGCGTGCTCCGGAGTGAAATAATTCGAAGGGTGATGAGAGCAACCTGGAAGAAATCCTTCGTGGCAAACACTGCCTTGGGTTGCGGGCAAGAGCAGTGCAAAGGTGGAGCAACGTCATGCCCTCGCCGTTTTTCCAGTCCCCACGGAATCGCCTGCAGGTCCCGGCACATATTCTCATGGTCTGGCTCACCCTGCTGATCCTTTTGCCAGAGTCTGCCCGTGGGTTTGCCGACCTTAAGTCTCCTGAATCCTTTGAGGTATTCCTTCCGAATCCCTCAAAGCCTTTGCTCAAAACAACCAGGCCGTTCGGACCGCAGTTGGCGCTTCATGTGGCTGGACCAGTGGCTCAGGCCGATTCCACCGACAAGCCCGATTCCCTTTCAGCGGCCGAGAAAGTCTCACAACTCAACCGCGAGGTCGTAACGCTTCACCGCCAGGGCAATTATGAAGAGGCTGTCCGTCGGGCCCTGGAGGCCTGTGAACTTTCACGCCGGACCCTGGGAGAAGAGCATCCGGATTTCGCAACGAGCCTTGACAATCTTGCCGCGACATACAAAGTGATGGGGAGATACAACGAAGCGGAACAGCCCCTGAAACAGGCTTTGGAAATCCGCGGGAAGGCCCTGGGAGAGCTCGACCCGGATTTCGCCATCAGCTTGAACAACCTCGGAGGCCTGTACACACAGATGGGCAGGTTTTCCGAAGCCGAAGCCGCTTATCTTCGAGCTCTGGAAATCATCCGATTGGGCGCGGGTGAGGAGAATACGTTCACTGTCCGAAGCCTCAACAACCTTGCTTCGCTCTACAAAGCGATGGGAAACTACGCTGCGGTGGGGCCGCTCTACGAGAAGGCAAGAAGCATCCTGCTGAAGATCCCTGGAGAAAACCAGCCCGACTACGCTGTCGTCACCAGCAACCTTGCCCACCTCTGCAGCCTGGTGGGAAGGTACTCCGAGGCCGAGTCTCTTTACCAAGAATCCCTTGACATCACCCGAAAGACCCTCGGCGAAGATCACCCCCAATATGCTCGCACCTTGAACAATATGGCTTCGCTGTACGAAGCCATGGGCAACTACACCAGGGCCGAGCCATTTTACCAGCAGTCCCTGGCGGTTTTCACCGTCAAGATGGGAAGGAACAGTCCTGATGCCGGCGCTGTTCTCAACAATCTTGGAGGTCTGTATAAGACCATTGGAGACTACGGCAAGGCCGACTCGTTTTATCGCCAGGCGAATGAAATCTATCAGACTGCCGTGGGCGAAAAGCATCCCGAATTCGCAAACGGCCTGAACAGTCTGGCCGATCTCCGTTACTTGACGGGCAACTTCAAAGAGGCAGAGGAACTCTATGGGAGAGTGCTGGAGATAGAGCGATCCAGCCTGGGCGAAAAGCACCCCGATGTTGCCCTCGCCATGCAAAACCTGGCGGTGGTCTACAAGACCACGCACAGGTATCAGGAAGCCGAGTCGCTATACCGGCAGGCACTCGAGATATGGAAGGCGGCCCTTGGAAACCGGCACCCAAATGTTGCCCTCACTTTGCACAACCTTGGGGCCCTCTATAACGCAATGGGCAGATACCAGGAAGCCGAGCCCTTTTATCGGCAGGCTCTGGAAATCAGGGCCTCCCTGCTGGGTGAGGGGCACCCCGACGTAGCCGCCACTTTGAATAACATGGCAGCGCTCTACGCTGCCACTTCCCGCGAGACCGAAGCGCTGGATCTGATGAATCGGGCTCAGGAGATCAACGACCTCCTGATCCGCAATGTTTTTTCCATGGCGTCTGAAAGCCAGCGCATGGGTTTCGTCAAGACACTCCGCGGGGAGATGGATTCATTTCTTTCGCTCATCGTCCAATCTCTCTCAAACTCCCCAAAGGCAGTCATGACAGGCCTGGACCTTGTGCTGAAGCGCAAGGCCATTGTGGCCGAGGCAATGGCGACCGAACAGGACGCCGTTTTGGGAGGGCGCTATCCCGACCTGGAACCCAAGCTTCGTCAATTGAGGGCTCTGCGCATCCAGATTGGGCAGAAAATCTTGTCGGGCCCCGGCCCGGAAGGTCCGGACGCGCATCGAGAACTGCTGGCAAAGTGGGAAGCCGAGAAGGAAAAGCTTGAAGTGGACTTGGCGAGCCGAATCCCCGAGATCAACCTGGAGAAAAGGCTTGCGGATGCCGACCGGCAGGCGGTCGCCAAGGCCCTCCCTCCGGGGACGGCCCTCGTCGAGTTCATCCGTTTCGATCTGTTCGATTTCAGGGCCATCCCCGCGAAGAAGGAATCACCATGGAAGCCGGCCCGTTATCTGGCTTTCGTAATGCCTTCGGGAGAACCGGAAAACATTGTGATGATCGATCTGGGGGCGGCGGACAGCATTGACCGGATGATCTCCGATTTCCGATACACCATCACCGGAGATTCCGAGAAACCAGACGGCCGGGGCATAACCACCAAAAGAGACGGGAGGGTGCGGGGCGACAGCGCGGCAAATCTTCGCGGAGCAGTTTTCGATTCTCTATCGAGAGGTTTGGGAGGGCGGAAACGGGTCTTCCTGGCTCCGGACGGCGACCTCCACAGACTGCCTTTCGCGGCTCTGCCCGTGGAGGCCAACCGGTGTCTCATCGATGAATACCTTATCAGCTATGTCGGCTCCGGACGCGATGTACTCCGCTTCGGATCGAATTCCAAGCTGAAGCCTTCCGCCCCACTTGTCATGGCAGACCCCGACTACGATCTCGACACAGGGCTTCAAGCCGCTCAGCCAGACAAAACAGCACCGTTAGGAAGACAGTCCCGGGACTTCATGGGCATGGCTCCACATTTCAACCGGCTTCCAGGCACACGCACCGAGGGTGAACGCGTCGCGGCTCTCCTCGATGTCAACCCTCTGCTGGACCGGCATGCTTCCAAAGGCCAATTGAAGGAGCATCCCTCGCCACGCATCCTGCACATCGCGACTCATGGGTTCTTCCTTCCCGATCAGGCAGGCCCTGCCAACGGTGGCGATCCCAAGGCTGATTCTGGAGGAGAATCCACCAATCGTAGAGCCAGCCCGTTGATCCGCTCCATGGAAAACCCCCTGCTCCGCTCGGGACTTGTGCTCGCGGGAGCCAACACCTGGGTTCAGGGGAAACGCCCACCCCCTGAAGCAGGAGACGGCATCCTCACGGGTGAGGATGCTTCGGGTTTGGACCTCCTCTCCACTGAACTCGTCGTGCTGTCGGCTTGTGAGACGGGGCTTGGCGACATAAGATCCGGTGAGGGGGTTTTCGGACTTCGCAGAGCGCTTCTTCTGGCTGGAGCAAAAACGCTTGTGATGAGCCTCTGGAAGGTTCCCGACTCACAGACCCAAATGCTCATGGAACATTTCTACAAGCGAATACTGGAAGGGTATCCTCGAACGGATGCACTCCGCGAAGCCCAGTTGGCCGTAAAGGCGATCTTTCCCGAACCGTTCTATTGGGGAGCTTTTATATCTCAGGGCGACCCGGGGCCATTGCCGTCTCAAGAGAAGAGAGAGTGAACTCCGGTCGAACCAAGCGTGCTCTGGCTCAGGGCGTCACAATTCGACGTTATTTCCTCCCGCTTCACAACATCACTCGAAGCGGACCTGCTCCTCGGACTTTTCCCCTTCCGCCGGGAATTCACTGAACGGGAAGGGGCGCTGATTCTCGTTCAGGGTCATATACCGGATCACCTTGTAAGCATAGGCGGCCAGTCTGTCCGAAAAGCTCCGCAGGGGCTTGCTGTAGTCCTTGGTGATCAGAAGATAGACGTACTGAAAAAGCACGGTGACCTGAATGATCAATTTCAGGACTTCGAAGACGATGAGGAAAAGCACCGTGTAAAGCAAGCGCATTCCGATCTGCTTTCTCGTGACACCGGATTCTTCCACATACTCCGCCATGGTCCCTCCTTCTCAAAGGTTCTAAGAATTGGTGTTTTCCCTCAACGCGGTCCACCGCAAGAGGGCTTCTTGGAGGACAATATCCCTCCGCGAGGCACGAAACCGATCGGCTCTCGCTTTCCAAACGGCCTGGACTCGCCCATGGCCGCCGGCAAGCCGCGACAGGTCGGACACCTGCAGGGCCTCTCCCCGGGGGTGTGACGACACGGACGCGGCGCTCACCCCAGGGAACGGCTGGGAGTCGGCAGATCCTGCTCGGTGGACCACTTCTCCCAATCCAGGGGAATCCAGTTGTCATGAAACAGCTTGCGAAAATGGTACCCGTGGATCGCCACGGCTATGGCTTCGGCAAAGGACTTCCTGTAACGGGAAAGAGATTGCGTCAGCAAGCGCCAGTAGTACTTGCTGTCCGTGCGCCGATCCGCAAACCCCAGGTACCAGATGGAGCGCAGGAAGGTGAGCAGATCGCTGTATTCAAGGCTGGTTTGAGCCTTGGGACAGTACTGATTCAGGAACTCGATGATCCTCTTGTAGTACATCTCCGGAGAGTAGATCGTGTTCATCACCCATTTGTAGCCCTTGACGATGGTCTGGCGGTCCATCTTGGGAACAAAATTGAGGCTTCCCATGACGTCCGTGTTGTCCCCAGAAGGTTGGAACAGAAGGCGCCCCTCCTGTTCCAACCTACTGTAGAGCCTGGTGCCGGGAACCGCGGTCAGCAGGCCGATCATGGCCGTGACAATGCCGTTCCTCTGTATGAAATTCACCTGCCTCTGGAAAATATCGGGAGGATCATTGTCGAAACCGATGATGAAACCGCCCATCACCGCGAGACCACGGCTTTGGATGATGCGCACGGATTCCGAAAGGCTTCGCTTGAGATTCTGCGATTTCCCGCACTCCCTGAGACTCTCCTCGGATGGCGTTTCGAGCCCCAGGAACACCTTGCTGAACCCGGCAGCAACCATGAGGTCCATGAGCTCATCATCTTCCGCCAAGTCCACGGAAGCCTCCGTGAAGAAGCTCATGCGCCTGCCGGTGCTGTTTTGCCAGGCGATGATTTTCGGGAGGAGGGTTTTGACTTTTTTCTTGTTCCCGATGAAATTGTCGTCGACGATGAAGATCCGCCCCCTCCATCCGCGCCGGTACAGAGCATCCAGCTCCGCCAGCATCTGTTCGTCCGTTTTGGTCCTCGGCACCCTGCCGTTCATGACAATGATGTCACAGAACTCGCAGTTGAAGGGACATCCGCGAGAGAACTGGATGCTCATGCTGGCGTAGTCCCCCATGTCGATCATGTCCCACAGGGGAGTGGGGACGGCATCCAGGGAAGGGTGCTCATCGGTTTCATACACCTTTCTGGGAGAACCCCTCAGAACGTCGGCCACAAAATCCTTGACGGTGATTTCTCCTTCGCCGAGGACCAGGTGGTTCACATCGAGGTAATCGTCCCGATAAGGGAGAAACAGGGGACCACCGCCGACCGTCTTCACTCCCAGGCTCCTGCAACGGTCTATGACTTGCCTGGCCGAATCCTTCTGGGCGATCATGGCGCTTATGAACACATAGTCCGCCCAGAGGAGGTCCGTGTCCGAAAGGGTTCTCACGTTCATGTCCACAAGGCGTTTTTCCCAGGATTCCGGTAGCATTGCCGCCACGGTGAGGGCACCCAGAGGCGGGAAGGCCGCCTTACGGTGAAGGACCCGAAGCGCATGCTTGAAGCTCCAGAACGTCTCCTGGACTTTGGGGTAAACGAGCAGAATCTTCATAAGAGATCCCCCGTTAAAGGAATCGACTTGGTGTGAAGAAGACCACCTGCCACCAATGTTTAAGGTGGAGACAGGCCTTGTTCGAATGGAGAAACAGGCCTGGAGATGGCGGATCTTCAGGCTGCCTTGCAGGATATCACATAGCCCGCGGTGTTCAGGAGGGCGGAAGCATCGACATACCTTGGGTGCAACCGGGAGGTGTGCCTGAAAAATCGATCGCGAACACGGCACGTACAGCATCCCGGCTGATCGCAGGGAACAAAGAGTTGTAGTTTATAACCTCCCGGAGCCGAAATCAAGACAATCCAAGAGCCATGGGGGGTGTCGGGAGGCAGGGGAATGGCATGGGGCATTGTCCGGCACGAAGATCTGTCAATCCTGTCCGGCGAAAACCTGTTCGGCGAGGTCCCGCCGCAGCCGGTGGGATTCCTTCTCCATGGTGGCGATGATCTCGGCGGCGCCCTCAGCGGCGGCCAGCTTTGGTTTGATGGCCGCGTAGAACTCTTTTTCCACCGTGTGCACCCGGTTTAAGGTCAGCAGATAGTTGGTACGGGTGTGGTAGGCCTTGCGCACAAGGGTGTCATAGTCGTCGCCCTCGACCGCCAGCAGGTCCTGGTAATGGTCGACCAGGACGTTCATCCAGGCGGCATAGGGCTTTTCGAGTTCATCCGAGAGTCCGTATTGATGGACCGCCTGGTTCAAGTCTATCCGCTGGTCCGATTCGAGAGTCTCGATCGCCAGCTCCAACGCCCGCCGCCGGGTGACCATGAAGTCTTCGTCGAACTTCATCCGGCCGCTCTTGTACTTCTGCATACGGTGGATGAAGTAGAGGAACAGCAACGGGACCAGCACCATCCAGAAACTGACCCTGGGCTTCTCGAACACGGCTGCACCAACGGCATTGGCAAACGCCAGCTCCCGCGCCAGGATGAGCTCCTTCTTCTTGTCCAAGTCCTTCATGATCGATCTAGGGTGGATGGCGGAATGGTGCTGGGGTCACTTCCCGCTGCCCGGCATGTATTCGAGGCTGTCGCGGATGCGTTCCGATCCCTCGGCAGGCTCCTCGAAGTCCGTGTAGTAAATGGCGGTGGCCCTCAGGCCGCGTTCGTCGATCACCTGCGCCATGTGCTTGGCACCGGGCAAAAGGCGGGCCAGCGACCCAACGCCGAAGATCAGCGCCCAGATCATCACGAACCCGATGATCAACTTGAGCCAGGGGCCGAAACCTGTCTGCGGAGCCGTAGCCCCGCAGACAGTGTTGTCATTGAATGCGCACTTTGTGTTCATGTCTTTAGATTTTGGCCGTGATCTCCGGGAAAATGAGGTAGAACATGATATAGCCGATCAGCAGGGTGAAGCAGAGCTGAAAGGTCTGCCCGAATACGTAGAGAGTGATGGGCTTGCCGCCCTTGAAGTAATGGCCGAACTCTCTGAAGTCGGTCTCGAGGCCAATGCAGGTGAACGCCAGGGCGAAAAACCACTCACGCGCAATGCGGGTGAAGCCCCTGAGAACGCCGTGGTCGATCATGACGGTGCTCATATCGCTGCCCACGCTCTGGTCGATGATGGAAAAAACGATCGAGGCGGTGATGAAGCCGACAACGAACTTCGGGAAGCGGTACCAGATTTCCCACCAACTCACGCTGGAGCCGGGTGTGCACTCCACCCTGGCGCACCAGTACACGGCCACGGCGAAAGCCACGACACCGATCAGCACGTTCTGGATCATCTTGATGGTTGCCGCCACGTAGAGGGCCTTTTGACCCAAAAAGGCACCGGCCGCGGCTACCGCTCCCGTGGAGTCGATGGTGCTGCCCATCCAGGCTCCAGCCAGGATCTCCGGCATGCCCACCAGCTTGGCAAACGCCGGCTGGCCCACCATGCAGATCGCCGTGAATACCATGGAAAGGCCGATGGCCAGCGTCAGCTCCTCTTTTTTGGCCCGGCAGGCCGCGGCGGTGGCGATGGCCGCCGAGACTCCGCACACCGACATGTCGGACGAGATGGTTATGTTCAGGGTCTTGGAAGGCATTTTGATGATCTTCTGGCCGAACCAGTAGGTCAGGATCAGGGTGATCGGCGTGCAAATCCAGGCGATGAAGATTCCCGGTTTGCCGATGGCTAGAATCTTGTTGAAAAGGATCTCGGCGCCGAGCAGAACGAGACCGGTCTTGATGTAGAATTCGGTGCAGACCGCGGGCTGCAGCCATTTGGGGGTGCCGACCGTGTTGCTGATGAGCAGGCCGAAGGCGATGGCCCACAGCGGAAAGCCGAAGCCCCAGTATTTCATCAGGGCCTGGGTTTCAGCCATGTAGGCCAATATCGCAAGAAGGAAGACCGCCGGGAAGGCGATGGCGAACTGGCCGAACGGGGTGCCCATGATGGCTTTGCCGATGCCGAAGAATACAGCGAGAATAATACACAGGCCAATCAGGTATGGAATGCGGTTATATGGTTTGACTTTGAACTTGCTCTCGGCTTTGGAGGAGGCGTCCTTGGCTTTCTGCCAGGCGTTGATCTCCTTCTCGGCAGCGGCGTTGAGATTTGCGTCCTTGAAGCCCGCGGCGGCAGCGGCCGCTTGAGCGTCCTTGGCACTTGCCAGAGCGGCTTCGGCGGCGGCCTTGGCTTTGTCAGCCGCGTCTTTAAAGGGAGCGCCCATGGCCTTGGCGGTTTCCTCGCTGCGGTAGAGGGCGTCTATCGGGTTCGTGTCCCAGTCGCTGGGCGCGGACAGGAAGCTCTGAATGGTCTTGGCGAAATCCTGGTTGGTTGCCCGAACTCCGCGCTTGGCTGATGAGGCGTTATGCCACTCGATCGTTTTGAAGGGCGCCTTGGCGGCCTCTTCCTTCATAGTGGCATTGTATTTGGGGATTTCGGCCGCTTTCTCCGGCGGCTGCGGCAGGTAAATGAGCAGCCCGATGATGAGAAGCAAAAACCCCATCCAGACGGCCATCCAGTCTTCTTTCTTGTAGAGATCCCTGAGAGTGGTCTTCCCACTGTCAATGACCACATAATCCTTTTCTGGCGCCGATTTCACACCGTTTTGAGCCATATTTCCTCCTCTTGAACAACCACCACCGGCGCACGATGCGCCACGAGGGTGAACCCGCATGGGTGCCCGTCATTCCTCAGCCCGAGAATAGGTGCGCCCCTGCACAAGTGGACCTGCCTGCCCCCTGCCGTCGCGCGCGGCTCGCCGGGGCAGGTGCCTCCGTTCCAGCTCTGCGACCATCACCTCCTTCCATTGCAGTGAAATCAAAAGCAGCTTTCTTTCGAGACGTAAGAACGTGTGCATTGCCAAGTCAAGAAGCTCCAGTTCCGGGAACTGGTGGTGCCCTTCCGGCCGTGCCGGGAAAGGGGGACCGCCCGATTGTCTTGTATCGCACCGCCGTGGTCATGGCAGGGAATGTTGCGAAGTTGACGTGAAACCACCCGTGGTGTCAGACCATAACACAGAGCACGGGAGGCATCAATGGCTCATGTCAGGGGCTATCTGACCTCTTTGCGGTCAACAGCGGGCGCTGGGCTGGGGCCCCCACCCGCAAACGGGGGAGGTTGCCTCGGGGTTTTCCGTCAGGGTCCAATCCCTGGTCAGGACCCACAAAAAATGCTGTACCATTCCAGGTGCGATTGTGTTAGGAAAAAATACTTTCTAGTTCCGGTTAGATACGCCTTTGTCTTTCTCCAGCTGAGAGCTCGGCCGTCGGCTTCCCAACAACGAGAGAAATCAGGCAAGGCACCAAAGCACGGAGTGAATGGAGGACCAAGGATTCATGGCGCTGATTGTCCAAAAATATGGCGGGACTTCCGTGGCGAACGTGGAGAGGATTCAATCGGTCGCTCGCCGGGTGGTGCAGCGGAGAAGAGCGGGTGACAGTCTGGTGGTGGTTCTCTCGGCGCGGGCTGGTGAGACGGACCGACTGATCGGTCTGGCACGGGAGATGAGCGCCAATCCAGACCCGAGGGAGCTGGACGTGCTCCTGTCCACCGGCGAACAGATCACCATTGCCCTTTTCAGCATGGCGGTCAAGGAGCTCGGGATGGAAGCCGTTTCCATGACGGGGTACCAGGCCGGGATCATGACGGATCATCATCACGGCGAAGCACGCATCAGCTGGATTGAAACACTCCCGGTGAAGGAGAAGCTCGAGGAAGGCAAGATCGTGGTGGTGGCCGGTTTTCAGGGCTACGACGACGAAGGCAACATCACCACGCTGGGCCGCGGCGGCTCGGACACGTCGGCCGTGGCCCTGGCCGCCGCCCTCGGCGCTGGACTGTGCGAAATCTACACGGACGTGGAGGGCGTTTTCACCACGGACCCGAACATATACTCCAAAGCGAGAAAGCTTGAAAAAATCAGTTACGAGGAGATGCTCGAAATGGCCAGCATGGGAGCCAAGGTGCTCCACTTGCGGTCGGTGGAGTTCGGCATGAAGCACGGGGTTCCCATCATGGTGCTCTCTTCGTTCACCGATGTCCCGGGCACGCTGGTCACCAAGGAGGATGAGGAAATGGAGAAGGTGGTCGTCTCCGGTATCACCTACAACAAGAATGAAGCCCGCATCACGCTCACCGATGTCCCCGATACTCCCGGAATGGCGGCGAGGCTTTTCAGGCCCCTCTCCGAGGAGGAGATCAACATCGACCTCATCGTGCAGGGGCGGGGAAGCGTCCTGGGTAAGGCCAACATCTCGTTCACGGTACCCCAGAAAGACTATGAAAAGACCATGGAAGTGGCCAGGCAGGTAGGGGAGGAGATTGGGGCCGGACGGGTCCACAGCAACCCAAACATTTCCAAGATTTCCCTCATCGGTCTGGGCATGCGGAGTCACAGCGGGGTCGCCAGCAAGATGTTCGACATCCTCGCCAAGGAAAACATCAACATTAAAATGATCAGCACCTCCGAGATCAAGATCTCCGTGATCATCGACGAAAAGTACACGGAGCTCGCCGTTCGGGTCCTCCACGACGGATTTCAGCTGGAAAAGCCCCCCAATGAGAGGATTCTCATCCGGGAAGAGACTTGATCGGCCAACAGCCTTCAGCTTCAGAACGACGAGGGGGTATCCGGTGCAAGATATAGAGATCTACGACACAACGCTTCGGGACGGGACGCAAGCCGAGGATTTTTCCCTTTCCATGGAGGACAAGGTCCGCATCGCTCTCAAACTGGACGACCTCGGGATCCACTACATCGAGGGGGGGTGGCCGGGATCGAACCCGAAGGATGTGGGGTTTTTCCAGGAAATCCGGCTCTACCAGCTGAAGCGAGCGGAGATCGCCGCCTTCGGGAGCACGCACCACCCGAGCCGAACGCCGGAATCCGACGAGAACATCAGGGCCCTTCTCAAGGCGCAAACCCCCGTGATCACCATCTTCGGGAAGTCCTGGGGTGTACACGTCCGAGAAGCCCTTCGCGTGGGCCCCGAAAAGAATCTTCAGATCATCGGCGACAGCCTGGCCTATCTGCGTCCCCATGCCAGGAGCCTTTTCTATGATGCCGAGCACTTCTTCGACGGGTTCAAGGACGATCCCCACTACGCCCTGGCCACGCTGGAGAAGGCAGTGGAGGCAGGGGCCGACTGCATCATCCTGTGCGACACCAATGGGGGCAGCCTCCCCCACACCATCCGCGAAGCCATGCAGGCGGTGAAGGAACGCCTTCCCCTTGCGCCTCTCGGGATCCACGTCCACAACGATTCCGACCTGGCGGTGGGAAACTCCCTCATCGCCGTCGAGATGGGGGCCGTGCAGGTGCAGGGAACCATCAACGGAGTGGGGGAACGCTGCGGCAACGCCAACCTGTGCTCCATCATTCCAAACCTTTGCCTCAAAATGGGCGTCCCCTGTCTATCCCCTGAAAACCTTGTAAAGCTCCGCCCTGTAAGCCGCTTTATACTGGAGCTCGCCAACGTGCCGGGCAACCGCTACCAGCCTTTCGTGGGCCGCAGTGCCTTCGCTCACAAGGGGGGCGTCCACATCAGCGCCGTGGAGCGCAATCCCATCACGTACGAGCACATCGATCCGACCCTGGTCGGCAACAAGCGCCGCGTGCTCATCTCCGACCTGTCGGGGCGGGCGGCCATCAAGCGTAAGGCGGAGGAGTTCGGCCTCAATCTTTCCAAGAAAGACCCGGTGGCCATGCAGGTCCTGGAGGAGCTCAAGGAACTGGAGCACCAGGGATTTCAGTTCGAAGCCGCGGAGGCGAGCTTCGAGCTCCTCATCAACAAGGCGATGGGAAAAAGCAAGCGGTATTTTGAACTGGAGGGATTCCGGGTCATCGATCACAAGATCAGTGAGGAAGTGACCCCTGTCGCCGAAGCAACCATCCAGGTCAAGGTGGGGGGGCAGATGGAACACACCGCCGCCCTGGGCGACGGGCCCGTGAATGCCCTGGACAACGCTTTGCGCAAAGCCCTGGAAAAATTTTACCCGCAGCTGAAGGACATGGAATTGAGCGACTACAAGGTGCGGGTGCTTCCGGGACGGGACGGGACGGCAGCCCGGGTTCGGGTGCTCATCGAGTCCCACGACGTGAACGATCACTGGGGAACCGTGGGGGTGTCCCACGACATCCTGGAGGCGAGCTGGCAGGCCCTGGTGGACAGCATCAATTACAAGATGTACAAAGACGAAAAGCAGAATCAAAGATAGATGTGGAACCGCCGAATTCCCGAAAGGCAGTGGTTGCTCATCACCCTTTTGGGCACCGTTCTTTTCTCCGTCTTCGCGCTCCGCTCGTTCCTGCGGCACGCCCCTGCCCCTGCGCCCGCCCCGGCTCCCACGGTTGTCACTGTCGAGGGTGACGTCCCACGGCCCGGCGTCTATCTTCTCGACCCTTCAACCGCATTGGTGGGGAACGCCGTCCGGATTGCCGGCGGCATCCTGAGGGGAACGGACCGAATCCCCATGGACGCCCTCGGGGCCGTGGCCGGAGAGCGAATCCAATCAGGGCAAAGGATCCGGGTCAGGGCTGACACTCCAACCGGGGTGGAAGCGTCTCTCGAAACGGCGGATGCCGCACACCGTCTTTTTCTCGGAGAAAAGCTGGACCTGAACCGGGGGACCGTCCAAGATCTCACCCTGGTGCCGCGGATGACGCGGACCATGGCGGAAGCGATCGTGTCCCGGCGGTTGCAGAGGCCGTGGGGGAACCTGGATGAATTGGAGGAAATCCCCGGGGTCGGTCCCAGGACGGTGGAAAAGTGGAGGGAATACTTGGCGGTGTCTGGAGGAAACCACACCATCGAGACAATCGATTAGAGCACATCCGACAGTCATGGTGATCGTTGTGTGGACTCCAGCTGCGGAGAATGAGAACGCAGCAAGAGCCACGGGATGGGTGATCGCAGGGGAAGAAGAGCTTTTCAGATTTCTCGTTGAGCCTTCCGCCCGACGGTGCGGACTAGGCTGGTCAATGTATTGTACATGAGAGAGTCCTCCAACCATTGTTCCCCTCCCCGTGGCGGGAGGGGTTAGGGGAGGGGGGCGATCTCATTCACTTTTCACCCTCCCCCACCCCCTCCCATCGAGGGAGGGGAGTTCGGATGTGCATAAGTCAACCGTGTTGAGGGCTGGGGTGAGGGGGCTGTCGATCCGGATTAACCCTCACCCTAACCCTCTCCCTCGAGGGAGAGGGAACGATTGCAGACCCGCATTGGATCTGCACGCTTCACTGCAGTATTGGTCCCGCACCAGGGAAACCGTTGACTTCATGCTCCCTGTTAAGTATACGGTATTAAAGTCATAAGATTGACGGATCCATTTTGACGGGCTCCCGGCTTTCGCGACGGATGCCCGTCTCCCCTGAGGGATTTCCGCCCAATTCTCGGGTCTTGCGGTTGAGCTGTTTTCGCCCATCACGTGTCAGGAGATGACCCGGATGGAACCTCAAGCTGCTCCCTGCGATGTTTTTCTGAGCTACCACTGGCGAGACCACGACGCGGTGGAGCGCCTCGCCCGCGCGCTCGACACGCGAGGGCTGCGCGTCTTTCTCGACCGATGGAACCTCACGCCGGGTCTTCCCTGGCCCCAGGCCCTCGAACAGGCCCTGGAGCAGTGTCGTGCGGTTGTCATTTGCGTTGGCCCTGAAGGCATGGGCCCGTGGCAGATGCGGGAGCAGTTCCTGGCCCTCGACCGCCAGAGCCGGGAGGAGCGACGGGGTTTAACTTTTCCCGTGATTCCACTGCTTCTGCCCGGTGCCGATCCCCCTCTCGGTTTTCTCAAGATCAACACCTGGATCGACCTGCGGACCAGGGTGGACGATGCCCTGGCCCTTGAGGGGCTCGCCCGCGCCGCCCGGGGGCTTCCTCCCGGCCCTGATGAGGTCGCCAAGGCACGTGCCGCCGTCTGCCCCTACCGGGGCCTGCAGGCTTTTCGAGAGGAGGACGCTCCGTTCTTCTTCGGCCGGGAGGCCTTCACCGAGAGGCTTGTGGATGAGGTCAGGCACAAGTCGTTCATCGGCGTTGTCGGCGCTTCGGGGAGCGGCAAATCGTCGGTGGTGCGCGCCGGCCTCGTCCCTCACCTGCGCAGAGCCATAGGCGGGAACGGTCCCGTCTGGGACATCCTCACCCTGACCCCGGACAGGCAGCCTTTGGACAGCCTCGCCGAGGCGATACTGCGGATTCTCGAGCCGGAGGAGATGAGCGAGGCGAAGCGATTGGCCGAGCTCGACGATCTCGCCACGCAGTTCGCCACCCGGCCAAGATCCCTCCAACGTGCTGCCAGGCGCTGCCTCGAGAAACAGCCGGGCACCGATCGCCTGCTCCTCGTCGTGGACCAGTGGGAGGAGCTCTACACCTCATGCAGGGACGAGGAAGCGCGCCGGTGGTTCATCGATCAACTGCTGGCCGCTTCCACCGATGCCCCCGTGACGGTGGTCCTCACCCTTCGGGGGGACTTCTACGGCCGGGTCCTCACCCACCGGGGCCTGGTGGACCGGCTCCAGGACGCCGTGGTGAATCTCGGACCCATGACCCGCGAGGAGCTCCGGAGCACCCTCGAAGGCCCGGCCGGGGAAGTCGGGCTTCAATTCGAGCCAGGCCTTATCGACCACATCCTCGACGAGGTGGGAGACGAACCCGGAAATCTGCCCCTGCTCGAATACATGCTGAAGGAGCTGTGGGACAACAGGCGACACGGCCACGTGCTTCATTTCGAAGCCTACGATCGCATGAAGGGCATCAAGGGAGCCATTGAGGCCCGAGCGGACAGGATATTCGAGAAAGAGCTGACGGACGAGCAGCAGAAAGCCGCCCGGCGGGTGCTGATGCGACTGGTTCGGCCGGGCGAAGGCGCTCCCGACACCCGAAGGCGGGCTGTGCTCCCGACCGGGGATAAGCATGCGCTGGCGGTCGTTCACAAGCTTGCCGGTGCCCGGCTGCTGGTGACCGGCCGGGATGAGGCGCGGACCGACGTCCAGACGGTGGAGATCGCTCACGAGGCGCTCATCCAGCACTGGGACCGTCTGCGCCAGTGGGTTGATGAAGACCGCGAGTTCCTGCGCACCCGTGAGCGGATTGAAGCGGCAGCGGCCTTGTGGGAAAAGGAAGGCCGGGTTGACGACCGGTTGCTCGCCCCGGGCCGTCCCCTGGCGGAAGCGGAAGACCTGCTGGAAAAGCGCCGCCCCGAACTCAGCCCATCCCTCATTGCCTTCATTGAAGCCTCTACGGCTTCCGAATCGCGCCGCCAGGACGCACTGCAGGAAGCGCGTCAGGAAGCCCACCGCCAGAAGTTGAGACGCAACCGATTCATCGCTCTCGCCTCCGTTCTCGTTGCTCTGCTCATGACCGGCCTTGGCCTGTTTGCGCTGGATCGCAGGAGCGCCGCGGACAAGGCGACCAAGGATGCCGAAGCGCGCAGGGAGGAAGCGGATCGGGAACGCAACAAAGCCGTGAGCCGAGCGCTCGCAACCCAGGCATCGCTTCTGGTCGAGCGAGGTCCGAGCGAAGACGCCCTGCTGCGCGCTGCCGCTACTGGCAGTCGAGTCCTGGAAGCGAGTACGAAACGCCGATGCCTATTCCGTGGCGATGAAGCTTTTCGAGTGGCTTCCTGTTCGTCGCATCGAGGCTGATCCTGCAACCCCGCCGGGTCAGCCCGGGCTTCGTTTCAGCCCGGACGGGCGCTTCCTGCTCATCGTTTCCCTTCACGTTCGGTTCATCGAAACGGAAAGCGGCAAGGAATTGACGCGAATCGAGAGAACGAGCCGATCAGTCCTTGTGTGTGCTTCAGCGCGGACACTCGTTTCGTTTTATCGAAGGACGCTCATCGACACAGAGACCGCCAAGGAGGTCTTCACAGCGAGTAAAGGCAAGTTCAAACCTCACAAGGCTTTTTACGTGAATGGGGGTGGATCATCGAACTTTGCGACCATGAGCCCGGACAGCCGCTGGCTGGCATTGACAAGCGCCGATGATGGCGGGACGGCGGATGGCATTCGCTCTTCGACATGCACACCGGAAAAGAAGCCTGCCGAATTGAGCACCGGCAGGACAAGGCGGAAGCGGACCTGTGGCTGTCTTTCAACCCTGACGGGAGCCTGTTGACCATACTGGATTGGCAACCGGAATCGGTGAGGCGCATTCGACTTGTGGAAGTGCCGAGCGGCCGGGAGCGGGCAAGGTTCACGATGAGGCATGCGGGTTCAGGCTACTTCATCGGGAAAGGACAATACCTGGTGATCGAGGTGTCAGTCGACTCCGACCGAAAACTCCATTTCATCGACCCTGAAAGTGGTCGGGAATTGAGCTCCATTCTCTTGGGAAAAGGGTATGGGCCCCAATTTTCCAGTGACGGACAGCGCATGGTGACGCAGGCTGACAAAGAGGTCCGGCTTCTTGAGGTTCCCACAGGAAAAGAAGTGGCTCACTGGCAGGAGGGCTTCAAGCGGGCCTTCTTGGACAGCACCGGCCAACTGCTGGTCCTTGTGAGCCAATCGGGTCTCATCCGTCTCATCGACACCGCAACAGGCCTGGAGAAGAGCCAGGCAAACCCAGACTGTAAGATCGAGGAGTTTGGGATCAATCCTGTGACACTCCGGGCCGATGCCGATTTGCTGATCGTCGCTTGCAAGGACAGTGAATTTCGTGCCTTCGAAATGAACACAGGTGGTGAGACAGCCCGGTTCAAGGTGGAGGGGCGAGTCAAATTCTTCAGCCCCGATGCCCGTTTTGTCGTTGCGCAGGATGAAGGCCAGGATGTCCTACAATTCCGCGAGACCTCGTCAGGTCAAGAATTTGGAAGGGTTGCCACCAGTGGTCCTGTTCGTCCCTTCTTCCCTCCCGCCTCGATGCTCTGGCCCTCGCCTGCTTTCAGCAGCGATGGGCGCTACCTGGCACTCCCAAGCCGAGCAGGGAGTGTCCAGTTGGTCGATTTTTCCTCAGCCTCCAGTCTTCTGAAGTTGGATTCCACCCGCAAGAGCCGGGTCATTCTCAGCCGTGACCGCCGACTTCTGGCCTTTACGGGTCCCGATCACGTCGTGAGAGTCGTCGATATGGGGACTGGACGTGAAATTGGCTCTCTCCGCAACGATGAACCCACGTTCCCAGTGCACATCAGCTCTGATGGGCAATTGCTCTTAACAGAGCAGAAATCGACTTTAAACCTCAACGAGATTGAAACGGGCCGAGAGGTCGCTCGAATTCAGAATGACTGGAATTCTGATATTGAGAACAGTCCTGATGGAAACTATTTAATAAGCGATGCAAATAAGAAATCTGCTCGGCTTATCGAGTCGACTTCCCTCAAGGAAATAGCCCATTTCCCCTTGCCGTTTTTGTATGGTGCCCCCGCGTTCAGCTCTGATGGAAGACTACTGGCATTGGGAGACCGTGGGGATTACGTTGTCCAAGTGATCAATACGGTGAGCGGCGCGGAGCAACTACGCATTGGCCCCGGAAAAGGCTTTGGCAGCCCTCGGTTTAGTCCAGATGGGAAGACCCTAGCGGTGGATGGTGTCCACGACAATTTCGTACGACTCTTCGATATTTCCACAGGCACTCAGCAGATGCAGCTGGGTGGAGGAGGAACACCCAGCTTCAGCCCCGATGGTCGCACCCTGGCGATCGTGGCCTTTGTGGGTCATGGTCAGGGGGCGTTCGTGAAGCTATTCGATGTCGAATCGCAGAGAGAGCTCATTCGCGTGCACTCCGGGTCAATCCTTCCTGATTCTGGTGGATATGAACCCGAGTCGTTGGATGAGTTCTGCATTGCCTTCAGCCCAGATAGCCGGTTCTTCGCGGTGGGAGCAGCCGTGGGTGATCCCGTTCGACTCTTTGATGCCAAAACCGGCGAAAAGATGGCACACGCAGAGCTTGGGTGGGGATTCAAGGGGGTCCTCTTCAGCCCCGACGGTAGCACCCTGGCCGCAGCGAGCAACAACGGGTCGGTGCGCCTGCTGGATGTTGAAAGCCGCCAGGTGCTCGGAATGAGTCAGCACGCCAAGGCGGTGACCCATCTGGAGTTCAGCCCCGACAGCCGGTTTCTGGTCACCTCAAGCCAAGACGGCACGGCCCTCATGATGGAGACGGGAACCGGAAAGCCCATGGGCCGCTTCGAGCACGGCGCTCCAATCACCCAGGCCAACTTCTCCCATGACGGCCAGTCGCTCCTGACCGTCAGCGACGACAGGGTGAAGCTCTGGCCGGCCGATCCGGAATGGCCCTTCAAGCAGCTTTGCGAAAGGTCGGGGCGCAACCTTAGCCTTGAGGAATGGCGCACGCTCATTGGCGAAAGCGAAGCGTGGCGGGCTACCTGCCCCAACTGGCACACCGAGAGGGTCCCTGGTCCCTGATGTCGATGAGGTTGCGCCCCGGAACAGACCTCACTGGCCCCTCGCTCTCCGCACCGTCACCGTTTCCCCCCCGATTCCCCAGTTGTCCGTCTCCACTTCGTCGATGACCACAACGGTCGTCTGGGGGTTCTTCCCCAGGACATCCCGGAGCAGGGCGGTCACCCCCCGGATGAGCTCCGCCTTTTTCTCCGGTGTGACACCCTCTTTCGTGATCTTGATGTTCACGTACGGCATCGCCTAACCCTTCATGACCTGGACCAAAGATTTCGGTTCGTGGGGATTGGTATGAGGATTGGTCAATTTCATCCTGTTTCAGAGCCCCACACCCTGGTGCACAGGGCCTTGTGCCCATCCTAAAGCCCACGAGGGATCGGGCCAGTGCCAATCCGGAAAGGTCCCCAATTCCACCTCCCCCTTTGATGGGGGAGACTGGGTGGGGGTGAAATGGGATATGACTGTTGACTCTTGACTAACCCCCTCCCCATGCCCCTCCCACCAAGGGAGGGTTTCCAGATCGACACTAGGCCAGTACCCATCCGGAAACCTAGAATCCCTGTAGGGGAGGGGTTTACCCCCTCCCGGCAGTCGCTGCTGCTCTGCGGGCTTACGGGCGGGAATGAATCCCGCCCTTACGCTTTGCGTCGATTCCAAATGTTTTCTTTATAAATTGACAGTTTTGAGCTGATCTTCAAGCCTCGCCATCCAGGAGATCCAGGAGGTCCTCCCAGGAAGAGATGCGAGGCACCCGACAGCCGGGGCCATCCAACTGGTCCGAGGCGACCCCCGGGGCCAGGGGAATGCTTCGATCCCTCACATAAGTGGTCCAGACGGCCTGGATGCCGACATTGCACGCACCGTCTATGTCCGGTTCAGGGTCGTCGCCTACGTAGAGGGTCTCTTCCGCCCTCACGCCCAACTTTTCAAGGAGCAGCCGGAAAACAAACGGGTGCGGTTTCCGGTAGCCTACTTCCCCGGAGATGATCAAGGCCTCAAAGAAGTGTGAAATACCCAGGTTGTCTACAATGCTTTTGGCCGCCGGCGGGTGGGTGAAGTTGGAGAGCAGCCCAAGCCTGTAGCGCTTTCCGAGAGCATCGAGCATGGACTCGGTGCCCGGGATGAGGCGGCAGAATTCCAGGAAAGCCGAAAAGTAGTTCTCCACGGCTCTTGTGATCCTCGGATCGTCCGGATCGACGGGGAAGCCCAGTTGATCGAGGGCCGCACTGACCCAGAACCGGTTGTGAGTTTCCCTGCCGTCCCGCCGCGTTTCGCCGATGTGATGGATGGCGGCCTGCCGGTGAGCCTTGTAAAAGCTCTCGTGCTCCACATGGATGCCGTCCTCCCGCAGACTTCCCCACAGCCTGGCCACGGCCTCCGCGAGAGCCTGGGGTTCCACGGTGATGAGGGTGTTGAACAGATCGAATCCGATAGCCTTCACATGATTCATGAGACGATTCCTCCCGCCGTGATGCATCCTTCGCAGAGCCAGTGCGACTCTTTTATTACTCCAAATCCCTTTTCGTGTAGGGCAGGCATACGATGAACACCGACCCCTCGCCTGGCCTGCTCACCACCTGGACACGTCCCCCATGACATTCCACAATGGCCTTCACGGTGGCGAGGCCAATCCCATAGCCTTCTTTCTTCTCAGCGCCGAGACCCTTGTGGAAGGGGTCAAAAATGTAGGGCAGTTCAGAGCCGTCGATGCCGACGCCTTCGTCGATGACCTTCACCACCACTTCCTGCTTTGCCGCGTGGGCGGAGATGGTGATGGCCCCTTTCTCCCTCGAGAACTTCATGGCATTGTCCAGCAGGTTGGTGAAAACCCTGCGCAGACGGTTCACATCGGCTTCGATGATGGGAAGACTCCCCTCGATGTGAAGGTGCACCAGCATTTCCCGCTGGGAAGCCTTGGCCTGGTAGACCTCGACCAGTTCGACCAGTTCCTTGTCAAGAGACGTCGCTCGAAACTGCATTTTCAATCTGCCGCTTTCAAGCCTTGAGAAATCCAGGAAATCATCCACCAAGGCTTCCAGCTTCGCCGCCTCCCTGTTGATGATCTGCAGGTATTCCGCCTGCTTGTCTCCGTCCATGGTCCCGGAGTGTTTCAGGAGTCGCAGGCCGAGGCCGTGGATCCCGGTGAGGGATGAGCGCATGTCATGGGCGAACATGGAGATCATGTTGGCCTTCTCCCGCTCCAGGGCCTTGAGATGAGAGATGTCCGTGACGACGCTGAAGCTGCCTCTGTAGGTCTCATTCGGCCCCAGAATGGGAACCGATGAAACCACGGCGTGTATTCTCCTCCCATGCCGGGACACCCAGGACGTTTCGAAAGACCGGGTTTCCCCCATCCTCCTTTTCGCCGACCCACCGCGGGCGTTTTCCCCCTGGGATTCGTCGAAGAACTCCCCGGCCTGATGGCCCACGATGTCATCTCTCGAGATTCCCAACATGAGGCACAGCTTGTCGTTCACATAAGTGATGACACCGCTCTCGTCCTCGATCTGCAGGCCCTCGTTCATGGTTTCCACGAGCCTGCGATACTGTTCCTCGCTCTCCCTCAGTGCTCCCTGAGCCTGTTGCCGCATGGAGATCTCGAACTCGAGCTCCCGGACCTTTGCTTCCAGCTCCGTTGCCTGCCGGGTCAGGAGGGCCTCTCTTTCCTGGTAATAGTCTATCCGGGTAGCCAGCTCGTCAGGTGTGACCTTCAGCTGGGCGAGTATTTCCCCGTAGACCTCGGCCAGCTCCTTGGCTTCCCGCGCGGTGAAGATGGTTCCCTGGCGGAGCACGTGGTGAGCCGATGCGGCGCCGATGACCCCGGAAAGCGATTTTTCAACCAGGCTGTGGAGCTCCAGGAGCTGGACGATGGAGATCTTCCCTTCTTCCTCGATGCCCGCCTGCAGCAGACATCTCTGGAGCATGTTTTCCGTCTCGGCCTCGGAAAAGTACTGGGATAGAAGGCCTCGAATCTCCAGTTTCTTCGGTTCCAGGTGAATGTAGGCAGCCCTCGGCCGCGCACGCCGGATAGGCTGCACCGTCTCGAGGGCTCCCACAAACTCCTCGGCGATGGTTCGCTCTGCCTCGTCCTGCCTGGAATAGAGGGAGGCAAACACATAGAGGCCGACGTTGAAGAGCATGGTCCAGAGCGCCGCATGTCCCAAGGGGTTCAACCCCGAAAGCCCCAGGAGCTCCTCCGGTTTGAGGAGTGCAATCCCAAAAGGGCCCTCCTCCACGATCGACTGGGGAAGCCAGCCACTGCGGGCATACGAGGGGACGAGGAGCGTGTAGAACCAGACGAAGAAGCCCGCGCTGAGCCCCAGCAGGGCTCCATTCTTGCTTCCCCTGCGCCAGAAGATGCCTCCGAGAATCGGCGGGGCGAACTGGAGGATGGCCGTAAATGAGATGAGGCCTATCCTGACGAGCATGTAGGATTCTCCAACGAGCTCCTCGAACCCGTAGCCCATGAGGATGATAGCAGCCACGGCCGCCCACCGGCACCTGAGCAGATGGCGCTTGAGGAACCCCAGCCTGGCACTGTGCTCGATCAGGGGGTGCACCAGATGGTTCGTCGCCATGGTTGCCATGGTCACGGTGCTGATCATGACCATGCCCACCGCCGCGGAGAATCCCCCCAGAAAGACGAAAAGAGAGAGCCAGGGCCTTCCGTGATAAAGGGGCAGCCTCAGGACGAACGTGTCCGCCTCCGATACGGGATGGCCATCGATCAAACCGCCGATGGCGATGGGAATGACAAAAATGCTGACGAGAAGAAGATACAGGGGCAAGACCCACATGGCGGTGAGGATGTGCTTTTCATCATGATTCTCCACCACCGCCACGTGGAACTGCCTGGGCAGGAAAGTGACGGCGGACATGGAAAGGAGGAAATAACTGGCCCAGGTGAAATAGGAAGACCCCTGACCCCCGAAAGTGAAGAGCTCGTAATGGGCGTCGGAGGAAAGCCTGGAAAAGATGTCGGCGAATCCGTCATAGAGCTGATAGGTCACAAAGTAACCCGCGGCCAGAAGAGCGACCAGCTTCACCACGCATTCCACGGCAAGGGCCATCACCATGCCCTCGTGCCTCTCGGTGGGATCGAGGCGGCGAACACCCAGGATGATGGTGAAGAAGATGAGGAGCACCACGATGATGGGCCCGATGTGGTCACAGACCCATGGAGTCACGTGTCCCCCAGCGGGGACTGCCCCGGGCAGGGGGGTCGTGAGGATGCCGAACGTCGTGATGACGGCCTTCAACTGCAGGGCGATGTAAGGAGTGATGCCGACGATGGCCATCACCGTCACGAGGGCGGCGATGGACTGGGACTTGTTGTACCGCGCGGAAATGAAGTCCGCGATGCTGGTGATCTTGTGGCTTTCCTTCAAACGGACCAGCTTGCGGAGCACGGTCCACCACAGAAAGACCGCCACCGTCGGGCCCGCGTACATGGGCAAAAAAAGGAGGCCGGCGGTTGCCGCCTGCCCGACGCTGCCATAGTAGGTCCAGGCCGTGCAATACACCGCAAGGGAAAGAGCGTACACAAAGGGGTTGTTCGCCGGACTCCGCCCCCTCGCCGACTGCCGCTCCACCCACAGGGCGATCAGGAAGAGAAAGCCGATATACAGGCAGAAAACCGCTATGACTACCTGGGGGTCAAGCATTCCGGCCTTTCCGCTCGTTCATGTTTCCGTTGGCCTGGGAACTTCTGCAGCTTCTGCTGATGACGAAGAGGAGTACAATGGCGATGGACCACAGTACCACGATGGTCCCAAGAATCACTTGGGGAGATCTCTCGCGCAGGGTACCGAGAAAAGGCCAGTTGAGCACAACCAGGCCGATGGCAAAGAGCAGCACATGGAATTCGGGGTGCGAGAAGAGCTTCCAGAGGCGTTTCAAGGCAGCTCCTGTAAAGAGCCCGCGTTTCCGGGCACCTGGCTCAAAGGGTCTCTATTGCGGATGCACTCATCTTTTGCACTCTGGCGCGGCCGGCTCTCGGGAACCACGGCCTGACGCGATGGAGGAGATGAAAGAGTAAATGACCGGGGGCGGCAGGTGAGCGTCCATGTGCCGCCCCCACACGCGTTCAGGCGCCGTGGGGTTCTCGTGCCCCTCGATGAGACGGTTGATCACGTTTCCGGGAAGTCCGAGACTTTCAGCACGTCATCGCCTGTAGTGGAGGCTGCATCTCAACGGGTAGTCTCCAACCAGCCGTTTTGCCTCTTCCTCGACCTTTCGGTGCTCCCTGGGGTTGTGGACGATTCCCGTGAGGACGATGGCCGACCCATCGGACTCCACATCCAGGGTGGGCAGGAAAAAGGAGGGATTCGTGCAGAGCCCGGCCTTGAGCCTGGCGGCGGCAGCTCGCATTTCGACCATCTTTCTGGCATCGTCGGAGAACAGGCGATCCCTCTCCGCCAACGCAGCCCTCAACTCTGAAACAATGTCGTCGAGTGACCGTTCAGCCGTGTCGAAGACGGCGTCGTAGTCCTCAGAGGAATCCGAATGCTTGCCGTAAATGGAAAAAACGAAGCATTCCCTGTCTCGATCCGTCTTCTCCGCGAGCCAGGCTGCGGTACCCCGATCCACCTTCTCCCTCTTCGAGATCCGTTCGATTCTGGATTCCAGGGGAGCGACTACCCTGATTCTGAATGCATGGGGAACATCCTTCAAGAGGAAATTTCCGCCCCTTCCCATGACAACCACCCGATCCCTGGCCGCGTGATCCAGAATGACGGCCTGGAAGAGGGCCGCGAATGCCTTGAAGGATCTGTCGTATCGTTCCCAGAGGGTCGGGCAGCGCTCATCGAGTCCCTCATCCCCTGCTTCCACCTTCCCCCCCGCCTCTTTGACGTGGAGGAATATCTTTTCCTTGTCGAGGTACTCGTAATCGAGAGACGCCGCGACAGCCTCCCCGACTTCCCTTCCGCCGCTGCCGAACTGACGTGAAAGTGTTAGTATGGCCATGGAGTCCTCACTCTTTTCCCTTGGACGCGAGAGCATGCTGCGCCTCTTCAAGACCGTGCTTTGCCTCTTCCGAACGGATCATCCACTTCAACCAGAGCTTGCCCACGACGAGCACCCCGACAGCGAGGCCTGCCTCCACGGAGTACTGGAAAACCTTCCCAGGAGCCAGCAGCCTTACCACGACAGGATCCGTCATGATCATCTCTCCACCGACTCTCCCGAGAATCGCGGCGCCGATGTAAATGATGATGGGATATTTGTCCATGAGCATGGAGAGCAGATTGCTCGTGAAAACCACGAAAGGAATGCTCAACCCGAGGCCGAAAAGCAGGAGGAAGACGTTTCCGTGGGAAGCTCCGGCCACCGCGAGCATGTTGTCGGTGGCCATGGTGATGTCGGCAATGACGATGATCTTGATGGCCTGAAACATGGTGGTCGCCTGTCTCTCGAGGTTTTCCTCGGGGGCGCCCTCGACGAAAAGCTTGACCGCGATCCAGAGGATGAGCAACCCTCCCACGAGCTTCACATAATTGATCTGGAGCAGCTGGGACACAAAGAAAGTGACCACCACCCGGATGAGCACCGCGGCCCCGGCTCCGAAAATGATCCCCTTTCTCCTTTGGTCGGGAGGAAGGGACCTGACCGCCATGGCAATGACGACCGCATTGTCCCCGGCCAAAATGAGATCGATGATGACAATGCTGATCAGGCCGGACAAGAAAACCCAATCGAAAGTGATAGTCCCGAGAGATCCAAAATCCAATCTAAACCCTCCTTACCGGCTATCGCCTCTGAAAGCCCCTCTTTCCTGAACATTAAAAAACGTACCATGGCACCCAAAATAGACATTTACAACCTGACGAGCAGACACGCCCCTCATCATCAGGCTTTTCTTGTGTTCGCAAAGAGTGCATCATGGCCCGGGGGGAGACTTGTTGGCTGCACAACAATATATGGCAGGAATCGCCTCCATGGAAAGGGAAAAACCCCATCCGCACCCTGTCTTCATGCACACCAGGGCGAAACAGCCTGTTGACTTCAGGCACGGGGAATTCCTCCAACACTTGGGGAACTCACCATGACGACTCTATCGTTCGAAAGAAACGAGGTTCTTTTCGGGGCCGATCCCCTGGAGGGCATCGTCGCCGTTGAGCCCCTGGGAAAAAGGGCCATGCGGCTCTTCCTGCGAGAGGAAGGACGCGTCACGACGCGGGATGAGCCATTCACGCCCTTCATCCTCCTGGAGGATACACGGCTTCTCGATGGCTTCAAGGAGTCATTCCGCCTTGAGGAGCTTGCATCCACAAACCCATACCGCTTCCTGGCCTTTTTCGACGATTGGGGATCCTGCGAACGGGCGAGGGACTTCCTGCGGAAGACGACGGGGGAACCTGCCTCCTCCCCGCAGGCCCCCTACCTGATTCTCTCCGACCCCGTTCACCAGTATCTCCTCATCACGGGCAAGACGCTCTTCAAGGGAGTCGGGTTCGGAGATCTCCACCGGCTTGCCCTGGACATCGAAACCGCCTGCGCACCGGGTTTCGAGTTCTCCAACCCCAACCGCCAGGAAGACCGCATCCTTTCCATAGCCCTCATGGACAACCGGGGCCACTCGGAAGTTCTCTTTGGAAAGGAAATGGACGAGCGGACCATGCTTGAAAGCCTGGGAGAGAGGATCTCGAGCCTGGACCCCGACGTGCTGGAAGGCCACAACATCTTCAACTTCGACCTGGAATACATCTTTGCCAGGGCCAGGATGCACGGCGTCAAGGTTTCCTGGGGGCGGGACGGAAGCGCACCGCGCATCCGCCGTTCCCGCTTTGCCGTCGCCGAGCGGGTCATCGACTACACCCGCGTGGAGCTCTTCGGACGCCACGTGGTGGATACCCTCTTCCTGGTGCAATACTACGACGTGACGGCCCGCGAGCTCGAAAGCTACGGCCTCAAGTCGACGGCCATCCATTTTGGCCTGGCCGAGGAGGACAGGACGTACATCGACCACCGCGGAATCCAATGGACCTACGACCACGACCCCGACGCCCTGATGCGGTACAACCTCGACGACGTCCGGGAGACGCTGGCGCTCTCGGAGCTGCTCAGCCCCCCATTTTTCCTCCAAACCCGCATTTTCCCCTTCTCCTACCAGAACATCCTCATCAGGGGAAACGCCACCAAGATCAACGCGCTCTTCATGAGGGAATACCTGCGCCGAAGGGCTTCCATTCCCAAGCCCAAGGCAAAGGGAATGTTCGAGGGCGGATACACCGACGTCTTCGTCGAGGGAATCGTGAAAAACGTGGTCCACTGCGACGTGGCTTCGCTCTATCCGTCCATCATGCTCACCTTCCAGTTGCAGCCTTCAGGGGATACCCTGGGGGTTTTCCTTCCTCTCCTCAGGGATCTGAGGGCTTTCAGGCTTGAAGCCAAGAAGCTGGCCCGGGCACACAGAGGCGCACGCCATGAGCACGACTATTACGAGGCGTTGCAGCAAACCTTCAAGACCCTGATCAATTCCTTCTACGGCTACCTCGGCACGGACCTGCACAATTTTGCGGACCCTTCCGTGGCCGCGGAAGTGACCCAGCGGGGCCGAGAAATCATCAGAGCCATGATCGAGTGGCTGAGAGCCGAAGGTGCCACGCCCATCGAGATCGACACCGACGGGATTTACTTCGTCCCGCCTGCTCCCGGCGCAACGGCCGAAGACGCACGTGATCTCGTGATACGCCTTTCTCGAAGTCTCCCCGACGGATTGGACGTGGAGATGGACGCACTCTATTCGGCCATGTTCTCCTACAAGAGAAAGAACTACGCCCTGCTGGACCACGAGGGAAACGTCATCGTCAAAGGCAGCGGACTGCGTTCTCGCGGAATCGAGAAATATTTGCGGGACTTTCTGGCGGAGATGATCCGACTCCTCCTGGAAGGAAAGGGGTATGCCGTTGTCGGTCTTTACCGGGATACCCTGGAGAGACTGGCAGAGCATCAGATCGACATCGCACTCCTCGCCAAAACGGAAACCCTCACGGAATCCCCCGAGAATTACAGCCAGAAAATCAAGGCCAAAAAGCGCAACCGGGCCGCCACCTACGAACTGGCATTGGCGTCTGGCAGAAGCTACCGGGCGGGCGACCAGATTTCCTACTATGTGACAGGAACCGGCAAGACGGTGCGGGTGTTCGAAAACTGCAAATTTGTATCCACTTACGACCCGACGCACCCCGATGAGAATGTGGCCTATTACCAGGCTAAGGTGACAGAGTTGATGAAAAAATTCGAAGTGTTCCTGCCCGCACAGCCTTGAGGGTCGGGGTTCCCCTGGCCGCAAGCTGTCCGGAAACGGCACTGGACCGTTGACAATTCGTCAAAAACGTCGTTTATATAGCGCTTTCGTGTCGATCGAAATCGGTCTTCACAATGACCTGACGCGGTCGCTGGATGTCGCCTCGATGATTTTCCGCGGGGAGGCGCGAGCAGATTTCTAAGGAGGATTTCATGGATTGGATCGGTGTTGCACACGCAATGGGAACGATGGGGCTGGGTGGAGACGCACAGGGCGCGGGAGGTTTTGCGGCTTTCCTGCCTCTCCTGCTCATGGTGGGCATTTTTTATTTCCTGCTGATTCGACCTCAGCAGAAAAAGCAAAAAGACCACAAGGCAATGCTCGAAAGCCTGCAGCGGGGAGATGTGATCATCACTACCGGGGGCCTTCAGGGCAAGATCACCGGCCTCACGGAGACGGTGGCCACCGTAGAAATCGCTGCCAACGTCCGCGTGAAAGTGCAGCGCGGGTATATCGCGGGAATCGTCTCCAAGGGTGAACCCGAAGAGTAGCCTCTGGAAGGCGCCTGCAGTGACCTCAGTGTTTGGCTGCCATTTCCCCGAATTCAAAACCCGTTTTCCTGCGGTCGAGGGAGGACCTTTTCACGGCTGGCCTGCCTTTTTGAACAAGCCGGTCCGTCGACGGGATTCCCGCTGAGTTTCTTCCCGGCAGGCCTCTTAAGGTATTGGGAGGACAAGCGTTGAAAAGCTTAAAGTATCGCGAGATCCTGATCTTCGCAGTTTTGCTCGTTGGGTTTGTGTACCTCACTCCCACCGTTTTTCCTGCACTTCCATCCTGGTGGGCCAAGTTTCTTCCAAAAGAGCGGATTCACCTGGGACTCGACCTGCAGGGCGGGATGCACCTGGTTCTCGAGGTGCAGGCCGAGAAGGCGGTCATGAACACGGCGGACCGCAAGATGGAAGACGTCAAGGAGACGCTGAGGAAGGAAAAGGTCCCCTTCAACAAGGTGGAGCGGGGCAAGGGCTGGGATGTCCAAGTGGTGCTGCCTTCCCCGGAAAATAGAGCCGATCTGGGCAAGGTCGTTGAAAAATTCTTCCCTGATCTCAGGAACGTATCCGCTGAGAACACTCCCGACGGCTACGCCATGACTTACACCTTTCAGGACAAGGAGGTGCAGCGCCTCAAGGAACTGGCCGTGGACCAGGCTCTCCAGACCATCAGGAACCGCATCGACCAGTTCGGGGTCACGGAGCCCGATATTCGCCGTGAGAGGGAGGATCGGGTTCTCGTCCAGCTCCCCGGAATCCAGGACCCGCAGCGCGCCATTGACCTCGTGGGAAGGACCGCTCTGCTGGAATTCAAAATGGTGGCCGAAGAGGTGTCTCCCCAGGATTCCAAGGAAGGAAAGCTCCCGCCGGGCATAAAAATCTATCCGATGAAACGGACCGATTCCGCTTCGGGCCGGACCAGCGAGTCGCAAATCGCCCTGCGCGACAGGACCCTCATGACCGGTGAATACATCACCACGGCGGAAGTGCGGCTCGATACCCAGTACAGCGCCCCTTACGTCGCGCTGGAATTCGACGCCACCGGGGCAAGGACCTTCGAGCGCATCACCGGCGAAAATGTGAAGAAACGACTGGCCATTGTCTTGGACGGGACGGTCTACTCGGCGCCTGAAATCAGGGAAAAGATCGGGGGAGGCCGGGCCAGCATCACGGGCGGCTTCACCATGGAAGAAGCCAGAGACCTTGCCATCGTGCTCAGGGCGGGTGCACTGCCGGCCCCGGTGAAAATCCTCGAGCAGCGCACGGTCGGCCCGGGCCTCGGCAAGGATTCCATACAGAAGGGCCTCATGGCCTGCATCATCGGGGCGATCCTGGTCGTCTCCTTCATGGTCATGTACTACAGGTTCTCCGGCGTCATCGCCAACATCGCTCTTACTATGAACATGCTCCTCGTTGCGGCGGGACTCGCCCTGTTCGGGGCTACCCTGACACTGCCGGGCATAGCCGGTATCGCTCTGACCATCGGCATGGCAGTGGATGCCAACGTGCTCATCTATGAGCGCATCCGGGAGGAACTGCGGCTGGGCAAGACCCCAAGGGCCGCCCTGGAAGCGGGGTATGACAAGGCCACGGTCACCATCATCGACTCGAACCTGACCACCCTGATTGCCGCCTTCGTTCTGTTTCAGTTCGGCACGGGCCCCATCAAGGGCTTCGCCGTCACTCTGACCATAGGCCTTGTGGCCAACCTTTTCACGGCGATCATCGTGACCCGGTCCATCTTCGACTACCTGCTGCTGCAGCGCCGGATGAAGACCCTGAGCATATGAAAAGAGGTTAGCAGATGGAGATCATCAGACCCGATATCAACATCAATTTTGTTGGACTCCGTTACAAAGCCCTCGTGGTTTCGCTTGTGGCTATTCTCATTGGAGTTGCAGCGTACGTTTGGCGAGGGGGCCTCCCCATGGGCGTGGACTTCGCTGGGGGAACCCTGATCCAGATCAAATTCAGCAAGCCCACAAACCCCAATGAAATAAGGACCGCGTTGAAGGATCTGGCTAGCTCCAGCAGCATCCAGCAAATCGGCTCTGCATCCGACAACGAATTTCTCATTCGCACCGAGCTCATCACCTCTGAACTGCAGAGCCTTACCCGAGAGGTGGAAGAAAAGCTTGCGGCCGCTTATGGGAAAGACCAGTCCACGGTGGACCGCACAGAAATGGTTGGGCCCAAGGTGGGGGCTGATTTGCGACAAAAAGCGCTTTTCGCCGTCTACTACTCACTCTTGCTCATCGCCATCTACGTGTCAGGGCGGTTTGAGTTCAAGTGGGTGAAATGCGCCATCATGTCAGGTGTGCTGATCTTTGGCGTTTATCTTCTGGAAATCGCCGGCATGGATGCGACGTATCTCATTGCCGCCGCGCTCGGCCTCACCCTGGTTCTTTGCTGGTTTCTCGAGCTGCCGTACGCCCTTGGGGCACTTCTCTCCCTCGTCCACGACGTGCTCATCGTGGTGGGGGCCTTCGCGTTGACCGGCAGGGAGTTCACCCTCGAGGTACTGGCAGCAATCCTCACCCTGGTGGGCTTTTCCATCAACGACACGATCGTCATCTTTGACCGCGTGCGGGAGAACCTTAGAAAGGAGCGAAAACAGAAGCTCGAGACTGTCATCAACACGAGTGTGAATCAAACCTTGAGCCGAACCATCCTCACCTCGGGCACTGTCTTCATCGTCGTGATTTGCCTCTTTTTATTCGGAGGAACGGTCATCCATGACTTTGCCTTCGCCATGCTCATCGGCCTTATCACGGGCACCTATTCAACTGTTTTCGTGGCAAGCGCGGTGGTGATTTTTTACGATGAGTTCAAGGGCCGGGGGCGGGTCGCCGCAAAACGGGCGACAGCTTGATGGCAAGGGAGTTTTGAACTAGCTCACTTTAGGCACTTTCACTTCACTCTAGGCACTTTAGCTCACTTTAGGCACTCTAGCCCACTTTAGGCACTTCCCTCCCTCACTGGTTGACCCAGATGGCCATGTCACGAAATTCCTCGAGGGCTCGCTTGGTGACGGAGCTCTTGAGGAAGCTCCATTTCCCCTTGGGGCTCGAGTGGCCGATCACCACGATGCCGATCCCGTGGTTCCTGCAGTACTCGATGATGTCGACCGCAACATTGCCTCGGCTCGGGATGATGCTCAGCTTCACCCGGTCTTCGGGGATGCCTTCCTTCCTGACCACCTCCGCGGCCTCGTGGAGGTGGCCTTCCATCGACTTCCCCTCCTCGGTCTTGAACCAGTTCTCGATTTCCGTGCCGGGGTCGGAGACCGGGACGGTCCGTGGCCCGGCGACGCTGCGGGCTGCGTGGAGAAGGACGATCTCCGTCCGGGTGTCGGCAAGCATGAATGCGGCATGGTCCGCGGCGCGGATGGAAGTGTCCTCGTTGAGTATGCACACGGCTCCCCTGGATGGATCGATGTTTCCGTCGGTGATCCACAGGGGGCTTCCCGTGCAGTACTGAAGCAGTCCATGGGTGGGGTCATCTCGGAGCAGACTTTCCAGGGTAGTCTGGGTTTGTTTCTGCATCACCAGGGCATCCGCCTTCTTAACGCCGGCGATGAGGCAGGCGTCCCTGGGCATGGTGGATGCTTTCTCCTGAACGTGCTCCACGACGGATTCCTCGGGAAAACCGGCCTTGGCCAGCACCTCCCTGGCACGGGTGAGGACGTTGCGCGTATCCGTCTCCCGGGACTTGAGGATCTCCGCCCTCTTCCTGGCCATTTCCGGCGAGTCGGGCTTCTCCCGATAAACGGGCGCCAGGGGAGGCTGGAAATAGCAGATGACGACCTTGACGGTGCTCAGATCCGGATAAAGCTTCCTGATGAACTCCACGGGCCTGAGGGATTCCTTCGAGCCGTCTATGGGAAGCAACAGACACTTGGGCATGGGCGTCACGCGATCCTCCTATGCATGAACGACTTGAAGTTCGAACTTTTATAACAAAGGGATGTTATTGGGACTTGGTTTCGAGATGGATTCTACGCCAGCTCAATCCCTTTGGAAACCTCGTGCTGCGTGCCTATCTCAAACCGCACTTTTTCCCATTCGGGAAGTTCGAGCAACTGCCGATAGCCATCCGCAACCAGTTCGGGATGATTGTTGACTTCACTGAGGTGGGCAAAGACAACCGATTGCAAGTCATTGTGGAGGACTGACTTGAGGAGCTCACAGGTGTCGGTGTTGGAAAGGTGGCCGTGACGGCTTCGGATGCGCTGTTTCAGGTGCGGTGGGTATGGTCCGTTGAGGAGCAGGGTCATGTCGTGATTCGCTTCGACAACAAGACCGTGGCAGTTTTGGAGCTTCGTGCGGACAAGGTGCGTGGCCACTCCCAGGTCAGTGCAGATCCCAAGCCTTGTACCGTTGTTTTCGATGACGAACCCCACAGGCTCCCGGGCATCGTGGGAAATGGCAAAGGCCTGTATCCGAAGGTCTCCAACGCTGAATGGAGTACCCGGCTGAAAGACGTGCACATGGGCCATGGTGCCGGTGTCTGGAGGCAGCCCTTCCAACGTCCCGCCGGTGGCGTACACGGGCAGGTCACACCTCCGGCTCAGGACTCCCAGGCCACGCACGTGATCCTGGTGCTCATGAGTGACCACCAGGGCATCGAGCTGCTTCAGGCCGACAGGGGTCTTCTGCAGTCGGGAAGCCAGCTCCTTGCCGCTCAACCCTGCATCCACGAGAATCCGGGTCCTTTGGCTGCACACGACGATGACATTCCCCTTGGACCCACTGGCAAGCATCTGGAAAAAAAGAGACACGGCAGTCTCACCCCTCCAGCATGATCGTTTCGACTCTCTTCTCATTCAGGTTGACGGGTCCAAACAGCACGAGCCCGCAGCGCGAGGGATCGTAGATCCCCTGAAACCAATCCTGGATGGCATCGGGCGTCACCGCGTTGATCCGCGCTTCCACTTCCTCAAAGGGAACATCCCGGCCAAACAGAAACTCGTTCTTGGCAAGGCGGTTCATCCGGGAATCGGTGCTCTCGGCATTGAGGTACATGCTTCCCTTGAGGTATTCCTTGGCTGCGGCGACTTCCGCATCGGAAATCCTCTCGGCGGCAAGATGTCCCAGTTGGTCCCGAACCACCCTCAGCGTCTCCTCGACGTTTTCAGGGCTGACCCCGGCGTACACTCCGAAAAGTCCCGTGTCTTCATGGCTGTTGTGAAAAGAATAGACGGAGTAGGCCAGACCGCGCTTTTCCCTGACCTCCTGGAAGAGGCGGCTGCTCATGCTGTTTCCGAAAATCACGTTGAGCAGATGGCACGCGAAGCGTTTCTCGTCGGCCTGGGAGGTCCCCGGCATCCCAAGGCTCAGGTGGACTTGCTCGAGGTCCTTGGAAATGATCCTGATTTCGGGATTCTCCCGGGGAGTCTGCCGATCCCGGGGATGTGGAGAATGGTTCAGGACCTCCATTGAGGGCGCCAGGAGGTCCACAAAGCGGTCGTGTTCCAGATTGCCGGCGGCGGCGATGACGATTCGCGAGGGATGGAACATCCGTGCGAGGTAGCCTCGGATACCCTCGTGATCCGCCTTTTCGACTGTTTCAACCGAGCCGTATATGGGAAGCCCCAAAGGATTGCTTCTCCAGTAAGACTCCTGGAAGAGGATGTGCACGAATTCATCGGGAGTGTCTTCGATCATCCGGATTTCCTGGAGGATAACCTGCTGTTCTCGGCCGATTTCCTGGGGATCAAACGAGGAATTCAGAAAAATGTCCGTGAGGACGTCCACGACGAGGGGAAGGTGCGTATCGAGAACCTTCGCATGGAAACACACATGCTCCTTGGATGTGAACGCGTTGGCGAAGCCGCCCACGGAATCCAGCTCCTTGGCGATGTCCAGGGCGCTGCGCCGTTCTGTTCCCTTGAAGAGCATGTGTTCGATGAGATGGGTGATCCCACGCTCGTTTTCCTGTTCGTCGCGGGAACCCACATTCACCCAGATGCCCGTGGAAACGGAATGGACGTAGGGTATCTTCTCGGTGACGATGCGCATGCCATTTTTGAGTACAGTTTTCTGAAACAATCTCACCTCTCCTGAATGAAGGACTCCCAGACCCGCGCCTGCCCCACTCGTCTCAGGCACTGCAATCACTCATCGCCCCAAGCCAGCCCTCATTCATCCTGGGGCTTGTCCAAGGCTGCCTTGCGACTCAGCCTGATTCTGCCATCCTTGTCGATCTCGATGACCTTGACCAGCACCTCGTCGCCCTCGTTCACCACATCGGTGACCTTCTTCACGCGCTTGTGATCCAGTTGGGAGATGTGGATGAGGCCATCGGTGTTGGGAAGGATCTCCGCAAAAGCTCCAAAATCGGTGACCCTCACGACACGGGCCATGTAGAGCTGGCCGACCTCGGGCTCCTGAGTCAGGCGCCTGATGCGGTCCACTGCAAGGTCGCACGCCTGCTTGTCGGGGCTCATGACCACGACTCTGCCCGTATCGTCGATATCGATTTTCGCTCCTGTTTCAGCCACGATGGAACGGATGACCTTGCCACCGGGACCAATGACATCGCGGATCTTGTCCGGGTGGATCTGGATGGTCAACACTCTTGGAGCATAGGGTGACAATTCGGGGCGGGGTGCCGGGAGAACTTCCCTCATCTTCTCGAGGAGAGCCAGGCGAGCCTGCCTCGCTTGTTCGAGAGCTCGGCCCATGATCTCGCGGTCGATGCCGGAAATTTTGATGTCCATCTGGAGTGCGGTGACTCCGCCGGCGGTGCCGGTGATCTTGAAATCCATGTCCCCAAGGTGATCTTCATCGCCGAGAATGTCGGTCAAAACAACCACCTTGTCCCCCTCTTTCACCAACCCCATGGCAATGCCAGCGACGGGCTCGATAATCGGCACCCCGGCGTCCATGAGGGCCAACGTGGAACCACAAACCGTTGCCATCGAACTGGATCCATTGGACTCGAGGACCTCGGAGACCACCCTTATCGTGTAGGGGAACTCCCCGTCCTTGGGGAGCACCGTCTTCACGGACCGTTCCGCAAGAGCTCCGTGACCGATGTCTCTTCTCCCCGGGCCACGCAGGGGCCGAACTTCGCCCACGCAGTAGGGCGGGAAATTGTAGTGAAGCATGAAGGCTTTGAATGTCTCGCCCGCCAGGGCTTCGATCTTTTGTTCATCGGATGAGGATCCCAGTGTCACCACGGCCAGCACTTGCGTCTCTCCCCGGCGAAACATGGCGGAACCGTGGGTTCGCGGAAGAACGCCCACTTCGATTTCGAGGGGCCGGATCTCATCGAAGCCGCGTCCATCAATGCGGCGCCCTTCATCGAGCATCATGCGCCGGACGGCTCTCTTCTCGACGTCGCCGAGAGCCTCCTCGATCTCCTTTTCTCTTTCCGGAAACTCGGCGGCCAACTCCTCCTTCACTCGCAGCTTGAGCGCCTTTTTGGCCCGTCCCCGAACCTGCTTCTCCGCAATGGCCATGACCCTGCGCATCTCATCCCAGGCCCTGGACTCGACGGACTCTACCAGGACGGGGTCCTTGACGGGGGGTGCTACTTCCTCTTTCGCAACCCCGCTGAGCATGGCACGCAGCGACTCCTGGGCATCCAGGATGGGCTGAATCGCCTTGTGGGCCGCGTCCAGAGCCTCGAGAACATCGGTTTCCGAAACAAACTTGGTTCCCCCCTCGACCATGACAACCGCGTCCCGGCTTCCCGCGACAACGATGTTCATGTCGCTCTCTTCCAGTTGCTTAGCGGAGGGGTTGATGACCAACTCGCCGTTCACCCTTCCCACGCGGACCGCCCCGACGGGACCCTGAAACGGGATGGAGGAAATGTGCAGCGCGGCGGACGCTCCCGTCATGGCCACCACGTCCGGCTCGTTCTCGTGATCGACGGAAAGAACCGTGGCGATGATCTGGGTCTCGAACGCATATTTCTTTGGGAACATAGGGCGGATAGGCCGGTCGATGAGACGGGAGGTGAGGGTTTCCTTCTCACTGGGACGCCCGATTTCCCGGCGGAAAAATCCCCCGGGGATTCGGCCCGCGGCATAGCTCATTTCTTGATAGTCAACCATCAACGGCAGGAAATCAATGCCTTCCCGAATCCTGTCCTCTTTGGTCGCCGCAACCATGACGACCGTATCTCCGTATTGCATCCTGACCGCGCCGCTTGCCTGTGTGGCCAGATGACCACACTCGAACACCAGCGGCCTTCCACCGACTTCCACTTGCACAGTGTATTTCATGAGGAATTCCCTTTTTTTCAGTTCGCTCTTCGTGCAGCCCATAGCCACAAGAGGAAGCATTGAAAAGATTCGTTACCGGCGCAGTCCAAGTCTTTGGATCACGATGCTGTAACGATCCACGCTTTTCTTTTTCAGATAGTTGAGCAACTGCCTGCGCTGGCCCACGAGTTTGAGCAGTCCGCGACGGGAGTGATGATCCTTCTTATGCGTCTTGAAGTGGTCTGTCAGATAGCTGATCCGTTCACTCAGAAGGGCTATCTGGACCTCGGGTGAACCGGTATCTCCCGGGTGCAGCTTGAAGTCTTCGATGATTTCCTTTTTCCGGGTAGAGGTCATTGCCACGGCTAATCCTCCTTTGAATCTTGGCAATAATGAATCATCAACATCTCTTGTTCTTGAGCACATCCGCTGCAGCCAAGTCGCGTGCAGCTTTCCCAATGGGTTTCAGAAGTGTCGTCACCCAAAACCATGACTTCACCAGGTTTGTGGTCCGAAAACTCGGAGCTTGCGGTGGTCCCCGCTCTCCCTGCACGGCCACCACAAAGCCAGCAAGTGATTCTCTCTATCAACCAGGCGGACGGGCCCTTCCTTCCCCTGGAGGCATTTGCGGCTTTCCTCCTCCCACTCGGGAGCGAGGTAGCCGTTGTGGAGGGCCTTGACCACCCCCGGGTCTTCAATCTTCACCCCCTCCAGGTGAGCGAGGGCTACGTTCATGGCAATGAAACCGGGAGCACGGGCACTGGCCGCGGAGCTCCTCAGGACGTCATCGAGAGAGGCGGCCTGATCGATGGCGAAAGGCCCGCTGGAAATCCTCCGCAGCTCCCGGACATGAGCACCGCATCCGAGGGCCGATCCGATATCCGCGGCCAACTGGCGGATGTAGGTCCCCTTGGAGCAACGGGCCACGAGGGTGGCCTCGGGCCATGCGTACCTTGCCAAATCCAGCCCGTGGACCTCAACCTCCCTCGGCGGCAGATCCACCTTCATGCCACCCCGGGCCAGTTTGTAGAGGCGGTCCCCATTGAACTTCACGGCGGAGAAATGAGGCACCCGCTGAAGGACCCTACCCCGGAATCCTTCCAGAACGGCTTCAAGACCTTCCCTGGAGACGGGGCCGTCTGCGTGGGTGCGGGTTACATTTCCCGTGGCGTCCAACGTGTCGGTTTCGACGCCCAGGCGAATCACAAAATGGTAGGTCTTGTCTTGAAACAGCAGCTGATCCGCGATGCGCGTCGCCCGATTGATGCAGATCAACAGGACACCCGTCGCAAAAGGGTCCAAGGTTCCGCAATGTCCCGCCTTCTGAAGGTTGAGTCCCCGTTTTACTCTCGCCACCACGTCGAAAGAAGTCAGGTCCGCCGGTTTGTCCACCACGAGCAAGCCGCTCCCGACCGTGCCGGGTGAAGAACAAAACGGTCTTTCGGCATCCAATGCCGGGAGCCGTTTAGAAGAGCAAGAAACAGATTTCGTGTCCCACATTTGCTTCATCCCCAAGAGCTCCGGTTCATCCCGTTCGGAAGCCCTGGTTCGTTGGTCGACTTCCTGGCCGGATTGCCAAAGGGTCCGGCCGGCCCGAGTCTTCAATCGGCCACACCCAGGTAGTTCACGGCCTGTCGAGTGAATTCCCGTCGAACCTCATCGATCCTCCCGGTCACGCGAAAAGCAGCCGCCCTCTTGTGGCCTCCTCCTCCATGGCGCTGAGCGAAAGCAGCCACATCCACCCTCCCCTTGGACCGCATGCTCACGTGGATGACCCCACTCTCGTCTTCACGAAACATCATGGCCATCTGCACCGGTTCCACCGAACGCAGGTGATTGATGAACCCCTCGCTTTCCGCCGGGGTGGTCGATGTTTCCACAAACATCCGCTGGGAGAGCTCCGCGGTGGCCAGCCGGTTGTCGGCGTGGAACAAGACCGTGGAAAGCACTCTTGCCAGGAGCTGCAAGGTCTGAGGGAGGGCGGAATCAAAAACCCGCTCCGCGATGCGGGCAGGCTCCGCACCAGCTTCCACCAGCTTGGCGGCGATCTCCAGGACTCGCCTGTTGGTGTTGGAGAAACGGAAGGAGCCCGTGTCCGTGAGCATTCCAGTGTAGAGCTGGATCGCCATCTCCCGGTCGAGGGCCGCCGGGAGGTGTTCGAAGAGGTCGAAGAGCATCTCGCAGGTGCTGCTGGCACTGGGCTCGACCCAGGAGATGTCCCCGAATGAAGCGGAGCTCACGTGATGATCGATGTTGATGAGGAGGGGCAGCTCCCGAATCCTCTCCGCCAGCTGTGGGCCTACCCTCAGAAGATCGCCGCAGTCCACGAGAATGGCCGCGTCATGGTGGGAGTTCGGCGGAACTCCCTGGAGCACGGTTTCCGCGCCCGGCAAGAAGGCATAGGTGTGCGGCACCGGATCCTGACAATACGCTTCCACTTCCTTTCCCAGGCGGCGCAGCATGGACACCATGGCCAGAAGCGAACCCAGGGCATCGCCGTCCGGGCGCACATGGGTGGTGACGATGAACCGCCGGTTCGCCAGAATCGAGCTCACGATTTCCTGAATTCGATCACTCCTCGTCTTGCTCATCTTTGTGCAGTTCTTTCAAAAGCCTTTCTATTTTGTCGCCATATTCGAAGGAGGGGTCATACCGGAAATCGACCTCGGGCACGTACCGCATCTGCAGGCGCTTTCCCAGCTTCTGCCTGATGTAGCCCTTTGCCTTCGAAAGCCCTTCGGCGGCGTCTTCCTTGTCCTTTTCAGCGAGTGACCCGCTGACGCAATAGAATATCTTGGCGTGGTGCAGATCGGGGCTCACCTCGACGCCGGTGATGGTCACCCCCGCCACTCTCGGATCCTTCACCTTTCTCAGCAAGAGGTCCGCCAGTTCCTTGCGAACCAGATCCCCCACCCGGGCAGACCGCTTGTATGGCATGCCGCAAACCAACTCCTTCCTGCATCCCCGGGGGCTGATCCACGGGAAGACCCCCTACCCCAGGGGTATCAACTCGATCTCGTGATCCACAAGATCAGCGAGATTCAATGAGTCCATGAAGTCAATGATCCGGTCCAGCAAGGAATTGAGGAGCCGTCCGTCATTGCCGATGACGCAAACACCTATGGTGGTGCGCTGGTGGACGTCCTGATCGGCCACTTCCGCCACGGACACATTGAACCGGTGGCGGCTCTTCTCGACAAGGCTCTTGACCACCCTGCGCTTCTCCTTCAAGGAGTCGTTTCCGTGCAGCCGAAACACCACCCGGGCAACACCCACCGTCATGCCAATCTCTCTGAACCAGGTCGCGTGGTCATCAAATAAGGGTCCGTCCAATGCGCGCGTTCGCTCAACCAAGGGTTTTCTGGATTGCCGCCTTCGCGGGAATGACGATATTCAGGCCTCCGCATGGTCCAGGCGACGCGGGGCGCACTCTCGGATCTCCGGCAACTTTCACGCTCCCGCTCTCTTGTCACCCTCCGGCTCCAAGGTCGGCTTCATTTCCTGCAGTTCGTAAGCTTCCAGGATGTCGTTCATCTTGAGGTCGTTGAAGTTTTCGATGCCGATACCACACTCGAAGCCCGCCTTGACCTCCTTCACGTCGTCCTTGAAGCGCCGCAGGGATCCGACCTTGCCGTCATAAATCACCACCTGTTCGCGAAGGACGCGAACTCTCGATCCGCGCTCCACCCGACCGTCCAGGATGTAGCAGCCGGCGATCGTCCCCACCTTGGGAACGTGGAACGTCTGGCGCACCTCTGCCCGGCCCAGGACATTCTCCTGGTAGACAGGCTCGAGCATGCCCACCATGGCATCCTTTATGTCATTGAGGAGCTGGTAAATGACGTCGTAGTAACGCAGGTCCACATGCTCCTGATCGGCCAGCTCCTGAACCTTGGCGTCGGCCCTGACGTTGAAACCGATGACGATGGCGTTGGATGCGGATGCAAGCATGACGTCCGTTTCCGTGATGGCGCCGGTCGCATTGTGGATCAGGTTCACCTTGACTTCCTGGGTGGAGAGCTTGGTCAAGGAATCGCCTATGGCTTCCAGCGATCCCTGGACATCCGTTTTCACGATGACGTTGAGCTCCTTGACCTCTCCCACCTGGATCTGTTCGAAGAGGCTTTCGAGGGTGATCTTCGTGGTCTTGGAGAGCTCCCTTTCCCGCAGTTTGACCAGGCGGTGCTCAGCCACCAGTTTGGCCTGCTTCTCATCGGCCAGGACAACGAAATCGTCCCCGGCATTGGGGACCCCCGAGAGGCCCAGGACCTCCACGGGCATGGACGGGCCCGCATCATCGAGACGCTGTCCTCGATCATTGAACATGTTGCGCACGCGCCCCGAATGCACACCGCACACGTAAACGTCGCCCGCCTTGAGGGTCCCTTCCTGGATCAGAATGGTGGCGACCGGGCCGCGGCCCCTGTCCAGTTTTGCCTCGATGACGGTGCCCCTTGCCAGCTTGTTGGGGTTTGCCTTGAGCTCCATGAGCTCCGCCTGCAGAAGCACCATTTCCAGAAGATCCTCGATACCCATACGCTGTTTGGCGGAGATCTCCACCATGGTCGTGTCGCCGCCCCATTCCTCGGGAATGAGACCCTGATCGGCAAGCTCCCGCTTCACCCGGTCAATGTTGGCATTCGCTTTGTCGACCTTGTTGATGGCCACGATCATGGGCACCTTGGCCGCCTTGGAATGGTTGATGGCCTCGATGGTTTGCTGCATCACACCGTCGTCCGCCGCGACCACCAGGATCACCAGGTCCGTGACCTTCGATCCCCGGGCTCGCATGGCCGTGAACGCTTCATGGCCGGGAGTGTCGAGGAAGACGACATCCCCGCTCCCCAGCTTGACGAAATAGGCCCCGATGTGCTGCGTGATGCCTCCGGCTTCGCCTTCGATGACCTTGGTGTCTCGAATGGCGTCCAGGAGCGATGTCTTGCCGTGATCCACGTGCCCCATGACCGTGATGACCGGCGGACGAAGCAACTTGTCCTCTGCCCGGTCTTCCTGGACCTGCAGAATTTCCCCTTCCTCAAAACCCACCTGCTCCACCTCATATTCGAACTCGGAAGCCAAAAGGGCCGCTGACTCGAAATCCAGGGCCTGATTGATGTTGGACGGAAGACCAAGGAGCAGCAGCTTTTTCAGCAGTTCACCGGCCTTGATTCCCATCTGCTTGGCCAGATTGGCCACCGTGATGGCCTCGTCGATCCGGATCTTGCGCTTGCCCAGCTTCGGAACTGCCAGCTCCGCCTTCATGGCCCCCTTGAACAGCAGCCTGTCACGGTCCTTGAATCGACCGCGGTCCGCCTGCGCAGCCAGCTCCTTCTTGGAATACAGGTCCTCACGCTCAAAAACCTCTTTCCGGGGAGGCAACGCCTTGCGTTTGCGCTCAGCGGCCTCCTTTTCCAGTTCCTCGGCCTTGAGCCGCTTCTTGCGTGCGACCTCCTTCGGTTCCTCCTCCTCGGTCTTGACCTGCAGGCGCGGAGCCAATTGCTGCGAAAGCTCGACTTCCTTGGGTTCGGGTTCCTCGGGTTCTTCCGGGATGATTTCGGGGAGCTTGATGATCCTTGCCGGCTCTTCCTTGCGGGCCTTCTTGCGCCTTCTCTTCTTGGTCTTCTTCTGTTTGAGCTTGCCCTCCTCGTCCTCCTCTTCCCCTTCGACGGCTTGTTCAGCCTCAACCGACACGTCAGCCGGGAACTCGGGCTCTATCACAGGCACCTGAGGGACTTCATCGAGGCCCCGTTCTTCCACTTCAAGCTCGGCAGCGGCAGTCGGCGCAACGCCAGGAACGGGCTCCACCTGTTCAACGGGAAGTTCAGGGAGCACTGCCGTCTCGAGCCTCACCACGGGGATTTCGGGAACCGCTTCCTCCTCGGCTAAAGGCTCCGGGGGCATCCGGGCAACCATTTCAGGCTGAATATCCAGGGAAACAACCGCTTCCAGGGCGACTACCACGGGTTCCGGGATCATCGTTTCAGGAGGAAGGGGAACCGTCTCCTCGGGTGAGGCCGCCGCCTCGGGCAACTCCTCTTCCGCGGCACGCTTTCGCCTGCGAATGACCTGTCGATCAATCCTCTTTTCTTCCAGCTTCTCCGCCTTGGGCTCCGCGAACTGCTGACGAATCCTCAGCACGGCGGCCTCGTTCAAAACGCTCATGTGGTTCTTGGCCTGAATACCCAGCTTGAGAATCCGGTCAAGGAGATCCTTGTTGTTCATATTGAGTTCTTTTGCAAGTTCATGCACCCTCATTCCCGACATGAAAGCATCCCCCTGTCATGCTGAAACTCTGGCCCGCCGCCTTTGTTCTCTTTCTCTGAGTTGAGCGCTCGACTCGCGCCGCGGCAAAAGCTGGACCGAATGGATACGGCAAATCGACGGCACCGCCACCGGGCATTTGATCTGTTGCGCCTCGAAGGCAGGCCCAACGCGATCCCGAATGTGATGTGAAAAGATCATAAGACTGCTCAACTCATACCCCGCTTGTGCGTCGGTTTGGCCCCAAGGGAACCGCGACGGTAAAAACGAGATCAATGATTCGTCCTCTCCCGGGAGGGGGGAGCTTGTTCACGTTTCATTCCCGGTCCTCGATTCAATGGCAAGTGTCCGGATTCCGGGGCAACTCTTTCGCCAGGGCTTTCACCCTGTTTCGGAAAGCCTTCTGGACTCTCTTGGTGAAACGCAGCCGGGGAAGGCACTGCGGACATACGTAGGCACCACGTCCCTGGGCGCGCTGGAGAGGATCCAAAACGGCTGTTTCCCTCTCCCGATCCGCGGCAATGCGCACGAGGGACCGCTTGGATCCCTTTCTCGAGCAGACGACGCAGGTGCGAATCGGTTCATGACCCTTGGCGGGCATCTTCATTCTCCCGGGTTGCCCTCGTGGGGGATTTCCAGAGGGGCTTTCTCTGAACGGGCATTCCCTTCCTCCTCCCCCGCTTCCGGCTCTTGCTCCTCGGCGGCGGCTTCCCGCCCACGGATGAGCTCCACCGCTTCTTCCCTCAAAGTGGACACAGCCTGCTGTGAGAGGCGCGTCACCTCCTCCAGTTCGGGCAGGCTCGTTTCCACGAATTCCTCCAGGGACGTTATGCCGGCCTCGTAAAGGCGATCGGCCACGTCCTCGGTCAACCCGCTGATGCGCAGGAGCGCCTGGTAACCCTCCTGTTTCTGGCGCGTGTATCGCGTTTCGCTCTTCACATCGATGCGCCAGTTGGTGAGTTTGGACGCGAGCCTGACGTTCTGTCCCCGCTTGCCGATGGCCAGGGAAAGCTGATCGTCCGGAACGATCACTTCCATGCTCCGGTTGGCCTGATCGATGATCACCTTGGAGATGATGGCCGGTGCCAGGCCGTTGACGACGAACTTGGCGGGGTCCATGTTCCACGGGACGATGTCGATTCTCTCTCCCCGCAACTCCTGCACCACGTTCTGAACCCTGGACCCTTTCATCCCGACGCACGCACCCACGGGATCGACGTCGGGGCTCTTGGAAATCACGGCGATCTTAGCCCTGGATCCAGGTTCGCGGGCCGCACTGATGATGCTGACGATCCCCTCCGCTATCTCGGGAACCTCTCCGTGGAAAAGCTGGATGAGGAAGTGGGGATGAGTCCGGCTGAGGACAACCTGGGGCCCTTTGCTGATCTTCTTCACATCCAGCACGTAGGCCCTGATGCGGTCCCCCTGGCGATAGACCTCCTTGGGGATCTGCTCCTTGGAGGGCAAAACCGCTTCGGCCAGGCCCAGGTTCACGACGATCCCACTCTTGTCCGCGCGCTGGACAATGCCGTTGACGATGTCACCCTTGCGGCTCTTGAATTCTTCGTAGACGACTTCCCGCTCCGCATCCTTCATCTTCTGGATGATGACCTGCTTGGCTGATTGGGCGGCAATGCGTCCAAGCGTGTCCGTGTCCATGCGGATTCCCAGCTCATCGCCGATTTCGCTGTCCGGATCCATTTGGAGGGCTTCCTCGAGGGTCACCTCCTTGTCGGAATCCGTCACCTCAGTGACAACCTCTTTGAACTGGAAAGCTTCAATTTCCCCGAATTCCTCGTTGAACGTGACATCCAGGTCAAACCGGCTGCCGAACTTTTTCTTGATGGCCGACTTGATGGCCTCTTCCAGAGCCTGAATCAAAGTCTGGCGGTCGATCCCCTTTTCCCGACTCACCTGATCGATCAACCGCTTGAGCTCAGTGGTCATGATCTTAGATCTCCTCGAAAATTCCCTAGCTCAGTGCTTACCGGTAAAACGGCCCAAACAAGAGAAAGAAAAAACGCGAACGACACAGGGCGCAGATCGCGCACCTTGCATGTCACCGCCTACGGCATTCCGAAAAGGTTTCCCTGCCTGCCCCGCTTAACGGGGCAGGGAAACTCGCGGGCTCCTCAATCCCCATGGGATTCGAAGTAGCGCAACCGGGCTCGATCCAGCTGGGAGAGGGGAATCCCGTGGACCTGACCGTCACATTCCAAGGTGATGGTCTCCGGGGTCACCTCCCGCAATATTCCCTTGAAGTTGCGCCTGCCCTCCATGGGAACCAGGGTCCGCAGTTCCACGACGTTTCCCATTTGCGCCAGGAAATGCTCCACCCTGCGAAGGGGCCGATTCAGCCCTGGCGAGGAGATCTCGAGGTGATAGCGGCTCGCAATCACCTCGGCCACGTCCAGCAGATCTCCCACCACATCGCTCATGCGGGCGCAATCGTCGACGCTCATCCCCGAGTCCTGATCCATGAAGAGCCGCAGCACCCATCCATGGGATTCCCGGCGATACTCCACTTCGATGAGCTCCATCCCCTCGGTCAGGACAACCGGTTCAACGAGCTTCCAAACCTCGGCGATGATTCCCGCCTCTTTGCTTTCCGCCTCGGGCGCCGCCATATGCCCCATCGCGACCGTTCCATCCTTCTCCAAACACACAAAAAAAAAAGTGGGTGATTTACCCACTTCTCCTAGCAGATGCGACAGCAATCTAATCTGAATTAGAGCGGGTTCTCCGGTTCCGCGGAAAACCCAAGACCATTGTCATCCACTGATCGAAGTGAGCCTGCCGTCTCACGGAGAAGGTCCGCAGCCACCTCAAAAAGGGAAACCATCCTTGAAAGATGGGTCATCTTTCAAGGTGGAGCGGGCGACGGGATTCGAACCCGCGACCCCAAGCTTGGGAAGCTTGTGCTCTACCAACTGAGCTACACCCGCGAAAAAAGGCTATTTCGCTGCAAAACTTAAACGATGCCCCTGAATACGTCAAGCTTAAATTGTGGCGGCCATTGCGATTTCACCATTCCGGGCCTTTCCAATTCATTCCATTTCACCCTCAGTCCCGGCAAAACAGACCCAATTCGCCCAAATCGCCGTGGGGATGTCCTGAAAAGTTATAAACTTGTAAGTGGACCATGAGTTGAATGACAATGAACACCGTCGCACATCCCCCGCCAGGAACCCGGAAACCTTTTGGAGAGCAGCCTGATGACCCCCTTCGTTCATCTCCATGTCCATACCCAGTACAGTCTTCTGGACGGTGCCATTCGCCTCCAGGATCTCATGAATACCGCCAAGAGCTACAACATGCCGGCCGTCACCATCACGGACCACGGCAACATGTTCGGTGCCCTCGAATTCTACACCATGGCAAGAAAGGCAGGGCTCAAACCGATAGTGGGCGCCGAAGTGTACCTCGCCCCCCGAAGCCGCTTTGAGCGCCATGCCAAGGCCGAAAACGGCCAGCCCCAGGAAGACGACCGGTCCTACCACCTGGTGCTCCTCGCCAAGGATATCACCGGATACAAGAATCTCATGAAGCTCCTCTCGGCAGCGCACCTGGAGGGTTTCTACTACAAACCGCGCATCGACAAGGAGATTCTTCGAAAGCACACCGAGGGACTCATCGCCCTTTCCAGTTGCCTCAAGGGAGAAATCAACACCCACCTGCTCAGGGGTCGGGAAGAGTCCGCCCGAAAAGTGGCCGAGGAGTACCAGGAGATCTTCGGGAAAGGCAATTTTTACCTGGAGCTTCAAGCCAACGGCATTCCTCAGCAGGCCACGGCCAATGACGCTCTCATCGCCATGGGGCGAGCCATGGGGCTTCCCCTCGTGGCCACCAACGACTGCCACTACCTGAGGCGAAGCGACGCAAGGGCTCACGAGATTCTCCTCTGCATCCAGACCGGCAAGACGATTCTCGACGAGAAGCGCCTGAAATTTCAAACCGATCAGCTCTATTTCAAGTCTCCCGAGGAGATGGCCCGCGAATTCCGCCATGTGCCGGACGCCCTGGAGAACACCCTGGCAATCGCCGAAAGCTGCAACCTGGAGATCCAGCTCGACCAGTACCACTTCCCCCTCTTTCCACTGGAACCGGGGGAGAGCGTGGATGAACGCCTCGAGAAGACCGTTCTGGAAGGATTCGAGAAGCGGTTGCAGCAGATCCGAAGGAAGAACCCCGGTCTTGGCGCCAGGGAGCTGGAAGAATACGAGAAGAGGCTTCGCTACGAGCTCGACGTCATCCGGGAGATGGGTTTTCCCACCTATTTTCTCATCGTGGCGGATTTCATCAACTACGCAAAGAATCAGGGGATTCCGGTGGGTCCCGGGCGCGGTTCGGCGGCCGGCAGCCTGGTGGCCTACGTCATGAACATCACGGACCTCGACCCCATAGAGCACGGTCTCATTTTCGAGCGTTTCCTCAATCGGGAACGCATCAGCCTGCCCGACATCGACGTGGATTTTTGCGTACACGGCCGCGAGCAGGTACTCCAGTACGTGTCGGGCAAGTACGGCAAAGACAAGGTGGCTCAGATCGCCACCTTCGGGACCATGCAGGCCCGGGCCGTCATCCGCGATGTTGGGCGTGCCCTGGCCATGCCCTACAACGAAGTGGACCGCATTGCCAAGCTCATACCCTCGTCGGCCAAAATGACCCTCAAGGAAGCCTTTCAGCTGGAACCCAGACTGGGGGAGCTTCAACGGGACGACCCTCAACTGAGGGAGCTTTTCGAAATCGCCACCGCCCTGGAGGGGCTCACTCGACACGTCTCGACGCACGCCGCGGGCGTGGTCATGAGTGACGAGCCCATCGTCGAATACATGCCCCTCTACAAAGGCCAGGCCGATGAAACGGTGACCCAGTATTCCATGAAGTACGTGGAGAAGGCAGGGCTCATCAAGTTCGACTTTCTCGGCCTGCGGAACCTCACCGTGATCCACAACGCCGTCCAGTTCATCCACGCAAACCACGGGATCCACCTCCACATGGATGATCTTCCGCTGGACGACCAGGAAACGTACGCCCTTCTCAGCCGTGCCGACACCGCAGGCGTTTTCCAGCTTGAAAGCTCCGGCATGCGGGACATCCTCGTGCGCCTCCGCCCGGAAAACTTTTCGGATATCGTGGCCCTGGTGGCGCTCTACCGGCCCGGTCCCCTGGAGAGCGGGATGGTGGAGCACTACATCCAGGGGAAGCACGGCAAGAAGGAAGTCACCTATGACCTGGAGGACCTCCGCCCCATTCTTAAAGAGACCCACGGGGTGATCCTCTACCAGGAGCAGGTCATGGAGATTGCCAGCCGACTGGCCAGCTACAGCATGGGTGAAGCGGACCTTCTGCGCCGTGCCATGGGAAAGAAGCTCCCGGAAGTCATGAAGCCGCAACGGGAGCGCTTTCTTTCGGGAGCCAGGGAAAAAGGCATCGATCTCGCCAAGGCGAACCACATTTTCGACCTGATGGAGAAGTTCGCGGGCTACGGCTTCAACAAGTCCCACAGCGCCGCTTACGCCCTCATCGCATACCAGACCGCCTATCTGAAAACCCATTATCCCGTTGAGTTCATGGCCGCCCTCCTGAACAGCTTCCTCAGCAACACGGACCAGGTGGTGAAGTTCATCAACGAGTGCCGGGAGAAGAACATCGAGATCCTTCCGCCGGATGTGAATGCGAGCAGTAAGGATTTCACGGTGGTCGGCGGGAGAATCCGATTTGGCCTCGGTGCCGTGAAGAATGTGGGGGAAACCGCCGTCGAGGTGATCCTCAACACCCGGGATCAAAAGGGGCCGTTCCTCTCCGTGTACGACTTCTGTCAGCGGGTGGACACCCAGAAGGTCAACCGCCGCGTCCTGGAGCACCTCATCAAGTGCGGCGCCTTCGATTCCATTCACCCTGCCCGCGCCGCGGTGATGGCCGTCCTGGACGAAGCCCTGGAGAAGGCCCAGGTCGTTCAGAGGGACCGCCAGGCAGGGCAGGTGAACATGTTCGAACTCCTTCGATCCAAGAAGAAACTCCCCACCCCGTCGCTTCCGGATGTCCCCCCCTGGGACAGCCGCACCACCCTTCAGTTCGAAAAGGAATCCCTGGGGTTTTACATCTCGGGCCACCCCCTGGATTTCTATGCGGAGCAACTGGCGTCGCTGTGCACCGCGGACACTCAGTCGGTGAGGGAAAAGAGGGAGGGAACGGAAGCAGTCCTTTGCGGGATGCTCGGAATCATCAAGGAACTGACCACCAAGAAGGGGGAGCGCATGGGGTTCCTCACCCTGGAAGACCGGGAAGGGATCGTGGAAGTGGTCTCCTTCTCCGACACGTTTCCCCAGGCCCGCCTCCTCCTGGAAAGGGATGAGCCCCTCGTCGTCTTCGGCAAGGTGCAGCACGATGAAAAGGGAAGCAAGGTGGTGGCAAGCAGGATCCTCACCCTCGACGAGGCCCAGGTGCAGGCGGTGGAGTCGGTCCGCATACACCTCGCCGCCGAGCGCCTCGATCGGGATGGACTCGCCAGGCTTCGCCACCTCCTCATGAGCCACCCGGGGACCTGCAAGACCTTCCTCCATCTGAATGTCCAGGACAAGGCGGAAGCGGTCCTGGCCCTGAGCAACAAGCTCCAGATCAGCCCGTCCAGGTCCTTCTTTCAGGACATGGACTCCCATTTTGGAAGCAGCTGCGTGGAAGCGGTGTACAAGGCGGCAGCCGAATGCGCCGCATCCGGCACCAACGGCAAAGGCAACGGCAAGAAGCATTGGGGATCGAACGGTTAGCACTGCCCGCACAGTTGCGGTCTCTGTCAGCCGTCCACGAAGAAACACGAAGGATTGAGAAAAGGAATTCCAACTTCTCCGTCCCCTTCGAGTCCCTGGTGGTTCACATCATCTCCATCGGTTACAGGAAGCGCGAAAAGTTCAAAAGAGGCATGAAGACGCAAGGGATATCCTCATGCGAATTGGTGACGGGGAGCGTCTGAGGGAGAAGCCGCACATGATAGAGGACTACCAATTCGGAACCATGACCGTCACGGGTCAAAAACACTCGCAGGATCTCAAGATTGTAGAGGGAGAGATCCTCGGCGGGTGGTGGCGCAAGGAAGGACACAGCGTGCACCCGGAAGACGTGGAGGATGTCCTCGGGGTGAAGCCTGAATTCCTGGTTGTGGGCATGGGGCAGCCCGGGCTCATGCAGGTGACCCCGGAGCTCAGATCTGCCCTGGCCGACGCTCGAGTGCATCTCATCGAACTGCCCACCGCCCAGGCGGTCGAAACCTTCAATGAGCTCCTTCGCAAGGGCCGGAAAGTGGCCGGAGCCTTCCATCTGACGTGCTGATGTCGAAAGCGGTTGTCTTTCTCCATACAGTCCATACAGTGCGAAATCACGGACCGTCCTTTTCCTGACCCGGAAAACCCCGCGGGAGACTTTCCCGCCTTTGCGAAATGCGTATCTGAAACGGTCCCGAGCGGCAAATCCACGGGTGCTGGACGGTGAGAGAACCATGGCTGACACTTCGATCCTTTTTGTGGAAACTCGGTCCTCGGAACAGAGGCTTCTGCTCTGCCGCTGGGTCGAACACCTGGTCGACCTAGGAAAGAATGTGCAGGTGGCGGCAGACTCAACCATGGGGGCCCAGCAACTGGACGCCATGCTCTGGACTTTTTCCCAGGGAGGCTTCATTCCCCATCGCATCCACGATGCGTCCAGTTCGTCTCCCCTTCCGGGGGAGGTGATGATCACAACGGGGGAGACCGTCGTGGCCGCCTGCGAGGTGCTGGTGGCCGATGGCTCCGTGCGCCTCGATTTCATGAAGCGTTTCAGGTGGGCGATCCACTTCGTCCTGATGGATGACACCGAACGTCGGCAGGAAAGCCGCCTCATCTGGCAGGAGGCCCGGGACCAGGGAATGACTCCGCGGCATGTCCCATATGGTGTGAGACTCCCGGCATTGGACTAGTATTGCGTTGAGTTCATTGTGCTGGAAAGTTTTCGGGCCACCTTTTCGGCGTCGGCCTGATGGATGACCCGGGCGGTTTCTCTCAAACCTTTTTTCTGTTACTGTGCAATTATTCACAGATTCTCGGGGAAAGCGCTTGACAAGCCTTTGCAAACCGATAGAATGGTTGAACTTTGGCTCAGTGGAAGCAGACTAGGGACATATCGAAGTCTTGAAACGGAGGAGAAGCGGAGATGGGAAGGGTAGCTGACAGGATCAAGGATCTGCGCGAGCGCGAAGCGAAAATCAAGGAGATGGGTGGCCCCAAGGCTGTTGCTGCTCAGCATGAACGTGGAAAAATGACTGCCCGAGAGAGGCTGGATGCCTTTTTTGATGCCGGCAGCTTCCGTGAACTGGATATGTTCGTCAAACACAGAGGAACCCTTTTCGGCATCGACAAGGTGGACATTCCCGCGGACGGCGTCGTGACTGGATTCGGTACCGTGAACGGCCGCCAGGTGTTCGCATTTGCACAAGATTTCACAGCAAGGGCCGGAAGTCTCGGTGAAATGCACGCCAAGAAGATCTGCAAGATCATGGACATGGCCTTGAAGGCAGGCAAGCCTTTTGTCGGCTTCAACGACTCCGGCGGCGCCCGCATCCAGGAAGGCGTCGACGCACTCTCCGGTTACGGCCAGATCTTCTACAGAAATGCCATTTCATCGGGCGTCGTCCCCCAGGTCTCCGCCATCATGGGCCCCTGCGCCGGTGGAGCCGTCTATTCCCCCGCCATGACCGATTACGTTTTCATGACCAAGCTCTCCAGTTACATGTTCATCACGGGCCCGGACGTCATCAAGGCCGTTCTCGGCGAGATCGTCACCCAGGAGGACCTGGGCGGAGCCATGGCCCACGCCGCCAAGAGCGGTGTGTGCCACTTTGCCTGTGAAAGTGATGCCGATTCCATCGAGAGAATCAAGGTCCTCTTGAGCTACTACCCGGACAACAACACGGAAGATCCCCCCATCGTCGACACAGGTGACTCTCCCAACCGCCTTTGTCCCGAACTGGACGTCATCATCCCCGAAGCCCCCATGGGCGCCTACGACATGAAGGATATCATCCGCTCCATCGTGGACAACGGGGAATTCTTCGAAATTCACGAACACTACGCCAGAAACATGCTTGTCGGTCATGCCCGCCTCAACGGCAGGAGCATCGGCATCATCGCCAACCAGCCCAAAGTCATGGCCGGCTGCCTCGACTGCGACTCTTCGGACAAGGCCACCCGCTTCATCCGATGCTGTGATGCCTTCAACATCCCGCTCCTCACCATCGCCGATGTCCCGGGCTATCTCCCCGGAACCCAGCAGGAATGGGGAGGCATCATCCGTCACGGCGCCAAGCTGCTCTGGTGCTACTCGGAAGCCACGGTTCCCAAGGTCACCCTCATGCCTCGCAAGGACTTCGGCGGATCCTACCTTGCCATGTGCTCCAAGGACCTGGGCGCCGACATCTCCCTGGCATGGCCCACGGCTGAAATCGCCGTCATGGGCTCCGAGGGTGCGGCCAACGTCATCTTCAGGAAGGAAATCGCCGAAGCGCCGGATCCCGTGGCCAAGCGCAAAGAGGTCATCGACCACTACAACGCGATGCTCTACAATCCCTACATCGCGGCGTCCCGCGGCTACATCGACGGAGTCATCGTGCCTTCCGATACCCGTATGCGCCTGATCGAGGCCTTCGAGCTCCTTTCCGGAAAACGCGAGGCCCTGCCTCCCAAGAAGCACGGAAACATTCCCCAGTAGGGGGATGCTCCCGCGAAGGAAAGGACCGATCCAACGGAAAACCGGCGGATGGTCCTCATCGAGCGGGCATCAACCTTCCGCCACCGACAGTCCACTCTCTCTCCCGGGGGAGAGTGGACTTTTCATTTATGGAGACCTGTCCCATGTCTGACCCGCAACCCACCCTGTTCCAACAATGGCTTGTAGAATTGAGGCGTCATTTCCACCAATTCCCAGAACTTGCTTACCGGGAAACGGAGACCGCCGGGAAGATCACCGAAGTCCTGGAGGCGTTGAAGGTGCCCCATCGGGCAGGGATTGGAGGGACAGGGGTGGTCGCCCGTCTGGAGGCCAAACGATCAGGACCCACCGTGGCACTGCGGGCCGACATGGATGCATTGCCCATCACCGAGCAAAACGATGTGCCCTACCGCTCGAAACATGCCGGCAGGATGCATGCCTGCGGCCATGACGGGCATGTGACCATCGCCCTGGGCGTCCTTCGCCTGCTCCAGGAGACCAACTGGACCGAAACCGGATGCGGCAGGGTGATCGCCGTTTTCCAGCCGGCCGAGGAGGGCGGGGCCGGGGCCCGGGCCATGCTCGAGACCGCGTTTCTCGACGGAGAAGACATCCGGGCCATCTTCGCGGGTCACATGCACCCGGAGCTCCCTTGCGGGCACATCGGCATGTCCGAGGGAGTCACCAACGCCTCCTCCGACACGATTTTTATCCGGCTGAAAGGAAAGGGGGGGCACGGAGCACACCCCCACCTGTGCATCGATCCCATCGTGGGCGGGTCACACCTCGTGACCGCCCTCCAGAGCATCATCAGCCGAAACATCTCCTCCGCGGACCGGGCCGTCCTCACCATCGGCCGCTTTCACGCGGGCACCGCGGTGAACATCATCCCCCATGAAGCCGTTCTCGAGGGGACGCTCAGAACCCTTTCCGAGGAAGTGCGGGATCAAGTCGTGGAGCGCCTTCAGGAGATGGTTCACGGGGTCGCAAGGGCGCACCGCCTCACCGCCGAGCTCACCGTCACCCCCGGGTATCCTCTCGTGGTGAACAATGGGGAAATCGTGCGCTTCACGTCCAGGGAGGCCACAGCCTTCCTCGGAGCGGACAAGGTGCACCTTCAGGAAGCCCGAATGGGGGCGGAGGATTTCGCCTACTTCCTGCAACGTTTCCCGGGAGTCCTCATACGCCTTGGGTGCCACCACCCGGAAAAAGGCTTCGAACACGGACTCCATTCGCCCCATTTCGATTTCGATGAGAGAACCCTTGATGTTGGGGCGCGGCTCTTCGCTCGTCTCCTGACCAGGTTCACTGAGTGCCCCGAAGCGCCGGGCAGGGAGTAGTATGTTGATTCTTCACCCTCCCCCAGCCCCCTCCCATCGAGGGAGGGGAGTTTTGGTTCTTTTGATTCAGCGGCTTTGAGAGAGTTGGATGAAGCCGGCGACACTGGGTCATCGCCGGCACCCGGGTCGGTGCGAGTGTTGCTGGGGACGTTTTGGAACAACCGTATGGAGGGGAAAGACCCCGGAACTAGTGGTTGAAATCGACCGCAAGGATGCTCTGAGAGAGCCTCTTCACCTTGTCCACGACGAGGTGGTGGTCGGGGTGCACCTGGTAGCGCTTCATGGCGTCCAGGTTGTCGAAGCCCGAGACGAGGGCAAAGTCATAGGACCTTTCCGTGTGGAGCACATCCCGCCCGAAAACATATTCCCTGATTTCCGGGATCTTGGCGGGAAGAGCTCCCAGGCCCTTGGCAAGATCTTCAATTTCCGCATCCGTAACACCGTCCTTGAACTTCATGAATACCACATGCTTCAGCATCGTTTCCTCCTGTCGAGATTAACCTGAAAATTCGGCGTGTTGCCCCTATGCACCCGCCTTGCTCTCCCGAAGCCTTCTCACGTCCCCAATCCGGATGGTCACCTTTTGCCCGTCGAAGTATTCCAGCAGGGGAATGGTGTACTTGCGGCTCACCTGCGTCATGTCCTTGAACTGAGGGGTGTTGATCTCACCGTTTTCCTTCAGAAAGGCCACCAACCGCTGCTGGAGTTCCTTGATGGCAGACGTGTGAAAGTAGATGTCTTCCTTGGTCTTGACCAGGATCCCCTGGGAGAGCATCCATTCCAGGACGGCCTGGTGCTGCTTTGGTGTGCCGGGCAGCGTGGGAGCGATCTCCCTGAAGAAGGGAGGCTGCAGGGCGGCGGTTTCGAAGGCCTTTTCAATTCTTTGTCGAATGGCCTCTTCATCCTTGGAAAGGTCCACCTTGTGGGACACAAGCCGAACCCATTCCATTTCCACGGCGATGCGCTCCTGGTCCACGAGCTGCCGCAGGACAAAATTATACAGCTTGGGGTCCACCGGCTGGTCCAGCTGAGCCGCCAGCTCCTCCTTGCCCATTCCCGTTTTCAGGGGATTCTTCCGGTGATGCTCCCCGAGGGCGGAGACGATGGCCTCCTTGAGTTCGTCCAGTACCTCCGGGTGGAGCATGCGCCGGTTGTCCCGGTCGTAGATGATCACCTGCTTCTGGCTTGCAAAGCGCTGGAGCATTCTTTCCGAGGCCCTGGGCGAGACATTGGACCGAACCTGCAGCTCTTCCTCGTTCAGGCCTCCCCAACCGGCGTCTTTCACGTGCCAGAGCACGATGCTCTCCTCGTCTCCCTGGAGCAGGGTTTCCAGCGCCTTGGCGGCCGGCACCTTGTGATGTCCCTTGTGCTTTCGGGGAAGCGGGTGCAAGACCGTGCCGCCTCCGATGGTCTGCACCGGCGAATAAGAACGCAGGACGAAGCGATCGCCCCGCAAGACGGCAACAGGGTGGTCGAGGCGAATCTGCAGGTAGGAGCTCTCCCCGGGAGCGAGCTCTTCCCGGTCGAGGAGCACCGCCGTCGCGAGGTTCTCCGCCGTTCCCGTGTGGAAGCGGACCTTGGCCCGGTTCTTAAGGGGTCGAGGAGCGCTGGCAAGCAATTCCAGATGGACGTCCACCATGTGCGTGGTGACCAGGGCACCGGCGGTGGCCACCACATTGCCCCGCTCGATGAGGGCTTTTTCCATCCCTTGCAGATTGACGGCGGTTCGCTGTCCGGGGAAGATTTCCTGGACTTCGTCGTTGTGGACTTGCAGTCCTCGCACCTTCGATTTGTGCCCGGCAGGGTAGACCATCACCGGATCACCCACACGCAGTCTCCCGGACACACTCGTTCCGGTGACCACCGTTCCGAAACCCCGCATGCTGAAGACACGGTCGACGGAGAGGCGGAAAGGCCCATCGGCGCTGCGGGGTTCCACCTGGGCAACGAGACTTGTCAGAGCCTGTCTCAGGTCATCGAGGCCCTCGCCGGTCACGGCAGAGACAGGCATGATGAGGGCACCCTCGAGGAAGGTGCCTTTGAGGAAATCCGACACATCCTCCTTGACCATCTCCACCCACTCGGGATCCTCCACCAGGTCCACCTTGGTCAGCACGACAAGGCCCTTTTTCACCTTGAGGAGCTGGCAGATTTCCATGTGCTCCCGGGTTTGAGGCATGACTCCCTCATCGGCGGCAATCACCAGGGCGACAAGGTCAATTCCCGTGGCCCCCGCCACCATGTGCTTCACGAAACGTTCGTGGCCGGGCACATCCACGATCCCAAGGCGCTCTCCGTTGAGGAGCTCCATGTAGGCGAAGCCCAGTTCGATGGTGATCCCTCTGAGCTTCTCCTCCTTGAGGCGGTCGGTGTCAATTCCGGTGAGGGCCCGGATGAGAGAAGTTTTTCCGTGGTCAATGTGGCCCGCGGTGCCCAATATCACCTGCTTCATCGGTGTGCGCCTTTTTCCCGGGAATGCTTGTTTGCGAGGTTCATTGCCGTTTCAGGTGAGTCGTACCATAGCAGAGGAGTCCCGTGCAGTTCAAGGTCTTAGGGCTTGTCCGGGGATAAGCATTTCCATCCACCCCACTGGCCCCTCCCATCGAGGGAGGCGGGAAAAGCTCCCTCTCCCCCTGGCGGGAGAGGGCTGGGGTGAGGGGGGTAGCGCCGGTCGGACACTTCCTGTTGATTGAGCATAGGCCCTGTATCTCTACTCACCCGCCCAGTCCATACACCTCGGGAACCCGGTCCGTGAGACAGGGAATGCGTTGGCGGAAGGCAACCATTTCCGTGAAATCCATGGGAGCCACGGTGGTGCCGTCCCGAGCACCGGCTTCGGCCAGGACGGTCCCAAGGGGAGAGACGACGGCCGACGCCCCGCCATATTGCAGGTCTCCCTCGACCCCGCTCCCGTTGCAGCCGACGACGAAAAGCTGGTTTTCAATGGCCCGGGACCGAAGGAGTATGGACCAGTGCTCTATTCGAGCCCTGGGCCACTGGGCTGAAACGCAGAGGATCTCCGCCCCGTCCAGGGCAAGCCTTCTCGCCAGTTCGGGAAAGCGCAGGTCGTAGCAGATCATGACCCCGATGCGGCCCACCGCCGTGTCGCAAACCAGGAGGGACCCGCCGCGGCCGAAATGGAGATGCTCCCCCAACAGGGAAAAGAGATGCACCTTGCGATAACTCCCGGCGATTTCCCCCGATGCGTCCACCACCGTGCTGGTGTTGTAGACCGTGTCTCCATCTACCTCCGGGAGGCTTCCCACCAGTACCGTCCCGTGGTCCCTGGCCCACGCTCTCATCCGAAGGAGAACCTCGGGAGTCCGCTCCGCCATGGCACGCAACAACGGGTAGGCAAAACCGCAGGACCACATCTCGGGAAGCACCACAAGCCGGCAGCCCGCCTCGGCATACTCAGCAAGCCTCCTCTCGACGATCCCCAGGTTCCCGTCGATGTCGCCGGGAAGAACACCAAACTGGCAGCAGCCCGCCATGACCGTTTTCATCGCGACAGCCCTCTTTGCGAAAAAACCCAGCACTCCAAAAAAACACTCTCAGACTCCCCTCCCGTGATGGAAGATGATGGGGGAGGGCGAATAAGAGCCACGACGCCCCTTCCAGCAGCCCAGCAGCTACAAATTCCACCCACCCGACGATCTCGAGGCAAGCCTTCTTCCAATCCATGTGAAGAACCAGCGGAAAATACACGCAACATGAATGATACCCGGATCCTGTCGCTTTTGCATCTCGTTTGCTGGTACCATGAAGAGTGCGAGTAACTTCCGCACTTGAGCATCCATGCATGGTAGCGCGCCTTTCACGTCGGTGCCGTCGTTTCAATCACCATGGCCGCCGGCAGGCCGTCTCACTCTCGTTCTTGATTGCACTCCCTGTTTGCTCCCATTTACAATTTACTGCCCCACCACCCCCTCTTAGAGCCTCCCCGGAAGTTCCCAAATGTGTTGGACACCATCAGAAGCTCAGGTAGTATGTTACTGAGCCCACAACGAAGCTAACTCTCAGGGTGGGAAAGAAGCGAATCGGGCGAGAGCGCATCAGGGGCATTCACGGCCCTTCGCGGACTTGTTCGAGAGACGCCTGCTGTAGCATAGCCCCTCGTGGGCGTTGGGGACGGGCACAAGGCCCTATGCTACAGGGCATTGGACTCTGAAACAGAATGACTCCGACTGATTTCACGCCAATCCGCGAAGGGCTGTATTCAATTCAAGGGGAGCACACGATGAACAGGACCGGGAAGAGTATCCTGACCATGGTGACGGTTTGTTTTCTTCTTGCCGGACTTGCGGCTGGGGCCACAGCCGAACAGGGAAAAAGCCGGGGTCAAATCCTCTATGTTCCCGTATATTCGGAGATCCCTTATGGAGACCGGGGACTCACAATGAATCTCACCGTGGCACTGAGCGTACGGAACACCGATTTCAAACATTCCATCACCGTCAGGCGCGTGGAATACCACAGTTCGACGGGCAGCCTCGTGCGGTCTTATCTCACGGAACCCCAGTCACTGAAGCCTCTTGCATCCTCCGAATTCATCGTCAAGGAATCGGATCGCAGCGGTGGAATCAGCGCCAGTTTCATCGTGGATTGGGACGGAGACGCGTCGGTATCCGTGCCGGTCGTGGAGGCGGTGATGATCGGCACCGCTTCCACCCAGGGCATTTCTTTCACAAGCCCCGCCCGCGTCCTCAAGGAAAAGCACTGATCTTTTACGAAACACACCATCGGCCGGCTACACAAACCCACCACACAAAGTGGAGGCTGAAGGTGAACAAAAACGTCCTTCCAACAGATCACGCTCGTGCCTCGTCTCGTCACCCTGGGGCTCCTGTTTCCGCTTCACCCTCCCGAGTTACCTGCGACCACTTGTCGGCAAGACAGAGCTTCGCTGTTCGTTGCGGACACCTTCGCTGTATATTTCGGTGGGTTTCACCTAAAGTGAGCGATTTTCCAGCATGCTTGTCACTGCGGGAGGGCGTAAAGCCCTCCCCTACGAAAATGTCCTTTAACCCACATCGTAGGGGCGGGGTTTATCCCCGCCCGCATGGCAAGGCATTTTCTAAGGGCTTTCAGAGAGTGAATCGCTCAATTTAGGTTTCAGTCTCAGGGGGCAACAGGAGGTCCGACCAAGGCGACTTGATCTGGCTCCGTCTTAGCGGTTTTTCCAATGTACCATCGACAATTGCGTGTTAAAATGAGGTTGCCTCAGATTCCACCCGAGACAAGCGGCGCACCCGCCAATGAATCAGGTGAGTCATGAACAGCCTGCCGCCCAGTCCCCCTCTGTGGGTTCCAAGCCCCCAGCTAACTCTTTGTGATTTTCCTTACCGCAGTGCCTATCATCAGCCAACCCAAGACCAGGGAGCGTTGCGAGGTCGACGGTGTTTGTGTGAGGATTCCCTGTGGGTTCAATTTTCGCCGAGTCACAGACGTTTCATCCACGAATCTTTAGGAATGTTGATCCGACATGATATTCACGCCAGGGGAGAGCCTGCCGCCGCAGGTACGAGATTCACGAACTGTATGGAGAATAGAGCCATCCGTGACCATGTGTGGACGGAAAACCACTTCAACAGATTTGATCGTGCTGCTGATGATAACCGGTGCAGGGTTAGTCAGAGAATAGCTCAACCGATGATCTCGCGCACTTTCCCGGACTGAGCGGGCATTGTGGAACAAGGAGGGATCTCATGAGGAAGGCGAATTCGTTACTGCCCTTGTGGTTGGCGCTTCTTTCACTGGTCTTGGTAGTGCCGAAGCTCGCAGGTGCACTTGGCCCCATCACCTCAGGCGGTTCGGGCCTGGATCAGGCGGTGAGGGGTGTTTCAGCGGGCGGCATTGTTCCAATCAGTAGCACTGGGAATACTGGCAACATGCTCCAGTTCGAGGCAGGGGGGCATGTGCTGGGCTTCCAGGCGAACAAGGTCTTCCTTGCCGGGTTGGACCATGCCCTGAGCGTCGAGTTCCTGGGGACGCATGGGGTGATGCCGACGCCCGTGGCAACGGGGCCTGACGCGGGCAACACCGGCAAGGCACCTCCCCTCTCAACGGTGGTTTACCGGAATCTTTGGGAGGGCATCGATCTTACGTACGGATCAACCGAGTGGGGGATTGCCGAGAGCACCTACCACGTTTCGCCCGGCGCGGATCCATCGAAAATTCAGATCCGTTACAACGTGCCGGTGGAACTCCAAGGGGACGGATCCCTCAGGGTCAGGTTCGCAAGCGGCTATGTCACCGAGTCGCCCCCCGTGGCGTGGCAGGTAATTGAGGGGAAGCGCGTGCCGGTGAGGGCCGAATTTAAAGTTGCCGGAAACGAAGTGGGGTTCGTTTTGGGCCCATATGACCGCAGCCAGCCTCTCATCATTGATCCGACTTTAGAATGGCACACCTTTTATGGGTCATACATTACTGATTTCGCTTGTGGGATTGCAGTCGACGGCAGCGGCAACATCTATGTCACGGGAGAGAGCCAGGCAAGTTGGGGTTCTCCACGCAATGCATTCAGCGGCCTCAGTGCCCTCTTCGTGCTCAAACTCGACAGCAGCGGCGCATACCAATGGCACACTTTCTACGGGTCAGATAAGGGTATCGGCGCCTATGACATCGCGTTGGAAGGGAGCGACAACATCTATGTCACTGGATCGAGTTGGACAAGCTGGGGATCTCCCCTCCATGCCCACAGCGGCGACCCCAGCGGTGATCCCCTCTTTAGCGACATCTTTGTGCTGAAACTCGACAGCAGCGGCACCTACCAGTGGCACACCTTTTACGGGTCAGGCACTGGTGATGGTGGTCGGGGCATTGCCTTGGACGGAAACGGCAACGTCTATGTCACGGGTTTCAGCAATGCAACCTGGGGATCTCCGCTCCATGCCCACAGCGGCGACGAAGACACCTTTGTGCTCAAACTCGACAACAGCGGCGCATACCAGTGGCACACGTTCTATGGCTCAGGCGCGACTAGTGGGATTGCCCTGGATGGCAGTGGCAACATCTATGTCACGGGATGGAGCAACACAACCTGGGGGGCTCCCCTCCATGCGCACAGCGGCGACCCCAGCGGTGATCCCCTCTTTAGCGACATTTTTCTGCTGAAACTCGACAGCAGCGGCACCTACCAGTGGCATACCTTTTACGGCTCAAGGACTCAAGACATCAGCGCAGACATTGCCGTGGACGGAAACGGCAACGTCTATGTCACGGGACAGAGTTTTGAAACTTGGGGATCTCCCCTCCATGCCCACAGCGGCGAAGGCTTATCCAACGACATTTTTGTGCTGAAACTCGACAGCACCGGCACCTACCAGTGGCATACCTTTTACGGCTCAAGCAATAATAGCGGTGAAAGTGATGGTGAAGATGTGGCCTATGACGTATCCGTGGAAGGCAGCGGCGAGATCCATGTCGCGGGAGTGAGTGCGAGAACATGGGGAAGTCCGCTGTATCCTCATAGCGGCTATTATGACGTCATCATCCTCACACTCGACACCAATGGCGCTTACCAATGGAACAGCTTCCACGGATCCAGCGGATATGACGAAGCCCTAGGGATTACTGTTGACGGCAGCGGCCATGTGTATGTCTCAGGGTTCAGTAGTGCCACGTGGGGTTCCCCGCTCAATCCTTATAGCGGCGGCAATGACCTCTTCGTGCTAAGCCTCTCAAACGAGGCGGTTGAGACGGGGTCCCTCCTGGTCACGATCAGTCCGCAGTCGGCCATCGATGCCGGCGCCCAGTGGAGGGTTGACGGTGATGCCTGGCGGAATAGCGGCACTACTCTCTCAGCCATACCTACAGGTGGTCACTCGTTAGAGTTCAAAGATATTTTTGGCTGGGACAAACCTGTAAACCAAGTTGTGAGCATTGCTGAAAATCAAACCGTCATGGCAAGCGGCATCTACGTGCGGCAGATGGGCTCACTCTCGGTCACGATCGGTCCGCAGTCGGCTGTCGTTGCCGGAGCCCAGTGGAAGGTGGATGGAGGCCATTGGCAGAATAGTGGAGCGATCGTGTCTGGTCTCGCTGTTGGTCAGCACGTGGTGGAGTTTAAGGATTTGCCGGGCTGGACGAGGCCCGCAAATCGGATGGTGAGCATTCTCGGAGATCAGACTGCGAGCGTAGGCTACGTTCTGATTCCATCTACCGGTTTGGTTGATTGCAACGGCGACACAAGGGGGGACATAATCTGGCGACACACTGGAGGGGCGTTATCGTTCTGGCAAATGGAAGGCCTGACCGTCAATAGGGTTGAAAACATCCCACCCATCGACCCATCCTGGCAGGTGGCCGCCCTCGGTGACTTCAACGGTGACGGGATGACCGACATTCTCTGGAGACACACCGGGGGGATGCTTTACACTTGGCTGATGAACGGTGCGTCGCCCATCTGTTTTCGCTCGCCGGGGACGAGGGATGCCTCATACTCGGTGGTGGGCGCGGCCGACTTCGGCGGCGAGCAGAAGTGGGCCATGTACGCGGACGGGAAGGCCGACATCCTCTGGAGACCGATGAACGGCCTGTATGATAGCAGAGGCTTCTTCTTCGGGCAGGCCGATCTTTCATGGCAAGTGGAGGCCCTGGCCGACTTCGACGGAGACAGGAGGGCGGACATCCTCTGGAGGCACAGCAGCGGGGTGACTTACCTGTGGCTCATGAACGGGGTGGAGGATTCTCCCGGGACTGTCGACCTTGGCTGGACCATCGCCTCCGCGGCGGATTTCACGGGAGACGGGAAGGCCGACATCCTCTGGCGACACACATCCGGATTGACGGCCATCTGGCAAATGGACGGTCTGCAGTTTATCGACGTTGGGATACCCGGAGGTGTCGATCCTTCCTGGAGCATCGCCTGCGCAAACGACTTCAACGGTGACGGGAAAGCGGACATCCTCTGGAGGCACAGCAGCGGGGCGACTTACCTGTGGCTCATGAACGGGTTAAGCAAGAGCGCCGAAGGGTCCCTGGGCTTTGTCGATCCGAGCTGGGAGATAGTGAACAAGTAGAGGATGATGCCGACAGATCCCATCGCCTGGACCTCATGCGGGTAGCCGGAACGATGTGGGATGCGGAGCACGGAGGGACTCCCGCTGCTTTCTTTTCGGGTGAGCTGCCAGCCACAAGCCTGCAGGCAGGACCGGTGACCGCTGGCGTTACGTGGGGGGCTTCTGCAGGAAATGCTGTTTACGGGAGTGGAATTGCTGAAAACATGGTCCAGACTCCATGCCCTGACTGAGCAGGCATTGTGGCAAAAGGAGGGATCTCATGAGAAAGGCGAATTCTTTACTGCTCTTGCGTTTGGCGCTTCTTTCAGTGGTCTTGGTAGTGCCGAAGCTCGCAGGTGCACTTGGCCCCATCACCTCAGGCGGTTCGGGCCTGGATCGGGCGGTGAGGGGTGTTTCAGCGGGCGGCATTGTTCCAATCAGCAGCACTGGGAATACTGGCAACATGCTCCAATTCAAGGCAGGGGGGCATGTGTTGGGGTTTCAGCCGACCAAGGTGTTCCTTGCGGGGTTGGACCATGCCCTCAGCGCAGAGTTCCTGGGGACGCATGGGGTCGCGCCGGTGTTAGCAGTGACTGGTGCTGTCGCGGGGAACAGGGTCAAGGCAGGTCCCTTGAGCAGGGTTACCTACCGGAATCTCTGGGAAGGGATTGATCTCACCTACGAATCGGCACAGGGCGGCATTGCCGAGAGCACCTACCGTGTGGCGCCTGGGGCTGACGCATCGATGATTCGGCTCCGTTACAACGTGCCGGTGGAGCTCCGGGAGGACGGCTCCCTCAGGTACAGGTTCCGGGCCGGACACCTCACCGAGACCCCTCCGGTGGCATGGCAGGAGATGGAGGGGGATCGAGTCCCGGTTGAAGCAAAGTTTAGAGTGTCAGGGAACGACGTTGCGTTCGTTTTGGGGACATATGACCGCACAAGGCCCCTGATCATCGACCCGACGTATAAATGGCACAGTTTCTATGGGGCAAACAGTTTCGGCGTATTTAATGACATTGCTGTGGACAGCAGCGGCAATATCTATGTTACAGGGAATAGTATGGAAACCTGGGGGTCTCCGCTCCATGCCCACAGCGGCGGTTCTGACATCTTCGTGCTGAAGCTCGACATGAACGGCGTCTACCAGTGGCACACCTTCTATGGGTCAGACGAGGAAGATCATGGTGCCAACATTGCGGCGGACGGCAGCGGCGGCATCAACGTCACGGGACTCAGCTGGGCAACCTGGGGGTCTCCCCTCCATGCGCATAGCGGTAACTTCTCCAGCGACATCTTCGTGCTCAAACTCGACAGCAATGGCGTCTACCAGTGGCACACCTTCTACGGGTCAGATAATGCCCAGTATGTCTCCGGCATTGCCGTGGACGGCAGTGGAAGCATCTATGTGGCTGGTGAAAGCTATGCAAGCTGGGGCACTCCTCTTCATGCCCACAGCGGCAGTTCTGACATCTTCGTGCTGAAGCTCGACACGAACGGCGTCTGCCAGTGGCACACCTTCTACGGGTCAGATAATACCGAGCGCGTCTCCGGCATTGCCGTGGACGGCACCGGCAACGTTTATGTCACAGGGGACAGTCCCGGCAATTGGGGGGTCCCACTCAGATGGCATACTGGCGGGGCCTTTTCTGACGTCTTTGTGCTGAAACTCGACACCAAAGGTGCCTACCAGTGGCACACATTTTACGGTGCTGAGACTTTCCCCATTGTCGATGCATTTCATTATGCGCGGTATGTGGGTCGTGATAAAGCCCATGGCATTGCCGCGGACGGCAGTGGCAACGTCTATGTCACAGGATTCAGCGAGGCCGACTGGGCCTTGCCTGCGCTACATCGCCATACCGGTCACTCAAAGGTGTGCATCGAGTTCGGCCTCCCGGGCATGCCCAACTTCCCCGAAGGCTGCACCATCATCAGCCTGTCCGGCTACATCATGCCCATTGACATCTTCGTTCTCAAGCTCGACAACAACGGCGCCTACCAGTGGCACACCTTCCACGGCTCAGGCGGTATCAATTACCCCGATGGCATCGCGGTGGATGCCAGCAGCAACGTCTATGTCACGGGATTCAGGGATGGCCCTTGGGGGCCTCTCGATGGCCACAGCGGTGGCACGGACATCTTCGTCCTCAAGCTCGCCAGCAGTGGGGATCTTCAGTGGCACACATTCTACGGCTCAGGTAGTTACGTCGACGAGTCCGGCAGGACCGTGGCAAGTCTCGACCAAGCGTCCGGAATTGCCGTGGATGGAAGTGGGAACGTCCATGTAATTGGGAGCAGCGATTCAACTTGGGGGTTTCCTCTTCAGGCCCATAGCGGTGGCAGTAATTCCGTTGTGTTGAAGATATCACAACTCGACCCCAGTTCGCCTGATTTCAACGGAGACGGCAGGGCAGATGCCCTGTGGCGCCATGCACCATCCGGCACCGTTCATGCCTGGCTCATGAACGGAACCTCCGTCTCGGACGAAGGCACCCTTCAGGTCGTTTCCGACTCCGACTGGAAGATCGAAGGGGCGGGCGACTTCGATGGAGACGGCAGGGCCGACATCCTATGGCGCCACGCACCTTCGGGCACAGTCTACACCTGGCTCATGAACGGAACCTCCATCGTGGGCCAGGGAATCGCCGGAGTTGTTCCCGATTCCAACTGGCACATCGAGAAGGTGGAGGATTTCAATGGGGACGGCAGGGCCGACATTCTATGGCGCCACGCGCCTTCGGGCACAGTCTACACCTGGCTCATGAACGGAACCTCCATCGTGGGCCAGGGAATCGCCGGAGTTGTTCCCGATTCCAACTGGCACATCGAGAAGGTGGAGGATTTCAATGGGGACGGCAGGGCCGACATTCTATGGCGCCACGCGCCTTCAGGCACAGTTTACACCTGGCTCATGAACGGAACCTCCACATTGAACCAGGGCTTTGTAGGAGTCGTGGCCGATTCCAACTGGTGCATCGAGACGGCTGGAGATTTCAACGGGGACGGCAGAGCCGACATCCTATGGCGCCACGCACCATCAGGCACAGTCTACGCCTGGCTCATGAACGGCACCTCCATCGTGGGCCAGGGAACTGTGAATGTGTTGTCTGATCCCAACTGGCAGATCGAGGAGACGGGCGACTTCAACGGGGATGCCAGAACGGACATCCTGTGGAGGCATGCTATATACGGCACGGTCTACCTCTGGTCCATGAACGAGACTTCCATCTCAGGCCAGGGCACTGTCGGAACAGTTTCCGATCTCAACTGGCAGATCCAGAACTGATATCTTCTCAATCATGCTCGGGGGCGGTTCTCGCCTCGCTCCCGGCATTCTTCTTCTCACATTTAGGCGCACGGTGCCTCCCCAGGTGCAGCCGGGAGCAGCTACACACACCTATGAGGTGTCACCGTCCGGTCAGCCTCCCACCAACCGCTCAACCGCCCGTCGCTTCTGGTCCGGCATCAGGTGGGCGTACATCATGGTCATCACCAGGGTCTTGTGTCCGAGCAGCTCATTGATGGCCAGCAGTGGCTCACCCTGGATGGCCAACCACGAGGCAAAGGTGTGCCTGAGTGTGTGGAAGCAAACCCTCTGCCTCGGATCGGTGACACCGCTGTTGAACTCCAACAAATCCACCAACTGCCTGAACTGTTGGCTTGCCCGTTTGTACCTCGACCCCTGTTGCCTTGGGTGCACAAAGGGTGAGCTTGTGCTGCTGTACCTCCGAGCTGCGCTTCGCTGCGCCCCAGGTGGAGCTGGACGGCTCACAGGCTACACTTCTTCTAGGCCCAGACATTCTGACGCACTTTCACCTTCGACCGGGAACGACTTGCCGTTTTGCCGCAAGTGCTCTACCATCACCTGCACAAAACCGCTACACAAAACGGCTGAAGAGGCTGATGGTGGTGTCAGTAAAATCAGGCAGTAGACGGCGCAATGGACAGTTGGAGGTGGTGATGATCGGCACCGCTTCCACCCAGGGCATTTCTTTCACAAGCCCCGCCCGCGTCCTCAAGGAAAAGCACTGATGTCGAGAAACCGGCAGCCGGGCACCATTGAAGAAAGGATCATGCCATGACGGGTTCAAAGCGGGAGGAGCAGATTGGTCTTCTGAAGGAGAGAATCGGGCGGGCGAAGAGCATCACGGTTCTGACCGGCGCGGGGACATCCGCCGAGTCGGGGGTGCCCACCTTCAGGGGGCAGGACGGCCTGTGGCGTCAGTACCGGGCCATGGACCTCGCCACCCCGGAAGCCTTCGCCAGGGACTCCAAGCTTGTCTGGGAATTCTACAACTGGCGCAGGGAACTCCTCAATCCTCTCAAACCAAACCCTGGGCATTTCGCCCTGGCGGAACTGGAACGGAAGGCACCCCGCTTCACCCTGGTCACCCAGAACATTGACGGACTCCACCACGTGGCGGGAAGTGAAAACATCGTTGAGCTTCATGGAAACATCTGGTGGGTGCGCTGCACGGGGTGCGGGCGAATGTCCGAAGACCGCACCGTCCCACTGCCCGAGCTTCCCGCGTGCTCCGCCTGCGGAGGCCTGCTGCGGCCCAATGTCGTGTGGTTCGGCGAAATGCTTGACCCGGAGATCCTCGAAAAGGCCTACGCGGCCACCTTGGCCTGCCAGGTGATGATGGTCGTGGGCACATCGGGAGTGGTGCAGCCCGCCGCGTCCATGGGGATGAACGCCAAGAGGCAGGGCGCCTTCGTGGTGGAAATCAACCTGGAACCCACTCCGTACACCGGCACCTACGACCTCAGCATCCAGGGAAAATCCGGGGAGATCCTGCCGCTTCTTTTGTAACATGACCGGAATAGAGCCCGGACAAGGGGTCGAAACTCCTGTCGACAAAGCGATACGAGTTTCGAAGGGTACGACTGGTTGCGGACAAGACCCAACCCATCAAACTTGGAGTCCAATCATGATGACAACCAAGAAGCTCATTGAAGAGGCCCTATCCCTTCCTGTCGAAGAAAGGGCTCTGATTGCCGATTCCCTCTTGCGCAGTCTCAATGCACCCGACACGGCCACGGATGATAAGTGGTTGGAAGTCGCAAAGAAACGGCTCGCGGAGCTGCAGTCCGGAGAGGTGAAACCGATACCGGGCGATGAAGTGTTTGCTCAAGTTCAAAAGCGCCTCTCCAGATGAATTTCGCCTTTCATCCTGAAGCACAGGCGGAATTCCTGGACGCCATCGACTATTATGAAGGTTGCCAACCAGGCTTGGGCTACGATTTCGCCATCGAAGTCCATTCGACAATTGAGAATATTCTCAGTTTCCCAGGGGCGTGGCCGGTTCTTGAACAGGATATTCGGCGGTGTCAGACCCGTCGGTTTCCCTACGGTATTATCTACTCGCTGGATCATGATCTCATCCTCATCCTTGCTGTGATGCATTTGCGTCGCGACCCCGAGTACTAGGAAGCATCGACTCAAATAGACGACAGAGCCACGGGGGGTTCCATGCCCTCACGCCAGCAGCGTGGCGGCTTCTCTCATGAGCCTGCCAATTTGAAGCCTTTGGGGACATCTGGCCTCGGCGGCGGCAAAATCGAGGCACACCATCCGCTCCCGCGCCTCGAGGGGCAGCCGCGCGAAGAGGGTCCTTGCCCGGTCACAGTCTCCGTAGCTGTTGAAATACATGAGGCAGCGCATGACCTCCCGAACGGGAATATCCGCCTCCAGTGCCGACTCACAGAGGTGTGCGCACCCGGCGCAATAGGAAGAGCAGGTCTCCTCGGCGTAACGGTCCAGCAAATCGAGGCTCTCCGCTGAGAGCTTCGTCTGGTTGAGGGCCGCCGCGATGTTGGACATGAGGACCGTCATGTTGGGCATCTGAGAACAGATGTTGGCGACGTGGGGATTCTGCCACACCGCCTTCAGCTTGGCCTGCTTGTCCGTGTATCCCTGCTTGAGGAACTGGTAGGCCATGTCGAGCTCCGCCTCGCTCTCCATCCCGATGGAACCGCCCCCCTGGGTTTTCATGGCCGTGAGCCCGATACCCGCCTTGGCGCAAGCCTCCACAGCCCCCTTCATCCTGTCCTGGTGCATGATGCGGAAGTTGTAGGTCATCATGATGCCGTCGATCCAACCGAGCTTGGCCGCTTCCAGCAGGAGCTCCTCCATGTTGCTGTGGGTGCTGAACCCGAAGAACTTGATCTTCCCATCGGATTTGGCCTTTTCGACCCACGCCCTGGTGCCCTTGTCGAGTTCGCTCATCCGCTTCATGCCGTGAATGAAGTACATGTCCACGTACTTCGTGTTCATCCGCTGGAGGGACTGGTTCAGAAGCTTCGTCATCCCGTCGGGATCCCGCGAATCGGACTTGCTCACCAGGAAGACCTCTTTTCGCGTCTCGGGAAACTTGGCGAAGAACTGCCCGATCCCCAGCTCGCTCTTGCCTCCCTCGTAGCAGTCCGCCGTGTCCCAGTGGGTGACCCCCCACTTGAGGGCCTGCTTGAGGAGGAGCTGGTTGGAAGGGATATCGAACATGCCGCCCAGGGAGAGGATGGAAACATCCACACCTGTCTTTCCGAATGGGCGGGTGGAAATCCGCATGGCCTCCGGCTTCTTTTCCGGAGACTCCTGCGTGCCCTGTGCCAGGGCTCCCGCGGCGGAAAGAACAGAACCCGCCCCAACGGCACCCGCCGTCTTGAGAAAGCTTCGGCGAGAGACTTCCTTGCTCGTGCTCATGATCTGCCTCCTTTCGGCATGGGGGATGACACGTCGCGCATCGCCACGAGTCGCCGAGGCACGCGTCTCCTGTTAGAGAATCATGGAACGCTTTCTGCTCCTCGATTCATTTTCAGCCGTCACACGAATGGCCCTCCTTCCCGTCACGGGGCATTCGTGTTCACACACACCGCAACCGATGCACTTTTCGGGGTCCACCTGGGGTCTCTGGAGCCTTACCTGGATTTCCACCGGAGTGCCAGGTGGAGGGAACATATCCAGGGGATGATCGGGCGAAAGAGACAGCGTCTGATCCGTGTTCCCGGCGATGCGGTGCCGCGCTTCACTTCCGATAATTTTTACGTAGTAGTCGCCCGTGCCGTACTGGCCCGGCCTGAAAGCAGCCTCTCGCAACTCGAGGGAAAACCCGTCCCCTTTGGCCACCGTGCACGCGCCGCCTCGAACCGGGTTGAAGACCTCCCTCACGAAAATGGCCTTGGGACTCACGGGGCAGTTTTCCTGGCAAACGATGCAGGGTTTGTCCATGGACCAGGGAAGGCAGCGCCCGTGGTCGACGAAGGCCATGCCCATGCGCACGGGACCAAATTCCGCGAAGTGGTTGATCCCCCTCTTCTCGTCGAGGCTGATGGGACGAATGGCGGCCGTGGGGCAGACATGGCCGCACGCCACGCAATTGAGCTGGCAGCCGCTCGTGCCCAGGCGAAAATTCAGCACGGGGGTCCAGAGACCCTCCATGCCGCTCTCGAGCCCTGCCGGGTGGATGATGTTCGTCGGACAGATGCGCATGCACTGACCGCATTTGATGCACCTGGAGAGAAAGCCCGCCTCGGCCAGGGCCCCGGGAGGCCTCACGACCTCAGGGTTCCAGTTGTCCCCCAGGCCTCCACCGAGCCGCAGCAGGGGTACGGCGACGATTCCCGAAGCCACGGAAAGCACGAGTCCCCGCCGGGTGAGATCCGGTGAGGCAATCTCGCCTGAAGTGGAAGAGCCGGTGCTGTACGTGATGATCTCGTGCCTGCAGTCATCGAGGCAGTTCATGCACAGGATGCATTCATTGAGACGCATGGTGCCCGTGGGCTCGCAGGCCCCCTCGCAGTCCGCCTCGCAGAGCCCGCACTGGGGACAGGTGTCGCAGTTTTTCCCCACGCGAAAGAGGGCATATTTTCCGAGGATTCCATAGAGAGCCCCCAGGGGGCAGATATAGCGGCAGTAGAACCGGGGCGTCCTGAGGTTCAGGAGAACAGCCACAAGGAAAACGGCCCCGATGAGCCATGCCCCCTCATAGTGCCGCCGGCTCGCGGAGAGGACCTGTGTCGTCGAGTCGAAGAGCGGCAGGAGGACCATGTTGACGGAACGGTAAACCAGGGGAATGGGATCGAGAAGTCCCGTCTGGAGCGAGGTTTCAATCGCCCGATCCAAGGCTGCAAAGGAACCTACCACTGACCAGAAGGCCACAAGGGCGAAGAACCACGCAGCAACTTTGCCTTTGCCTCCGCGCCATTTGACCGATGCAAAAAGAGCCGCGGCGGCGGTCATGAAAAACAGGATGAGGAAGCGAAAGAATCCGCCGACGGCCTGCCGTATCAGCTGGGAAACAAGGGCCCCCGCTGCGGCGGACAGTAAAACGGCAAGGATGGCGTACTTGATGGACTGGGCCTTGTGGTATCGGTTCCCGGCGATTTTGCCGGATACGGCCTTTCCCCGCTTGCCCAGGTACCCAACGAAATGGTGCATGGTGCCGAAGGGACACACCCACGAGCAGAAGAATCTGCCGAGAAGTATGGTGAGGACCATGGTGACGAGTGCCCAGAGGAGGTCCCGGTACAGGGTGTGGGTGGTCAGGAGAGTCCCCAGCGCCACCAGGGGATCGAGGTGGAGAAACCAGGAGACAGGCCAGCCGCGAAGCTCCCACCACTCAAACCCGAGGGAGCTCACCAAGCAAAACCAGAAGAACAGAACGAGGAAGAAGACCTGACTGATGCGCCTGACCGTGACTATCCGCATGAGCCTCTCGGCAAGTGGGAGAAGTGCCTAAAGTTTGTGAAGTGCCTAAAGTGACTAATGCCTAAACTTGTGAATGCCTAAAGTGAACTAAAGTGCCTAAAGTAAAACAGAGCAAACCGAAGAGGGCTTTAACAGCAGCGAAATCCGTTTGAAAAATCGCCGCGAAAGACGTAAACCGCCCCTGGATGCAATCAAGAGGGCGAGTGACCTCCGCGTTTGATCATGCACCTGGTAGGGCCGCCTTCCACGGCGGCGCACTCGTCAGCTGCTCACGTGGATGGGGCGCAGTAGCCTCGAAATCCGCCGTCCCCGCCCCCGCGGCTTCGGCTTTCCCGATGAATGGCAGATCGCTCGCCTTCCTTCCGAGGAGTGTTGCCCCGAATGCGTCTGCTGCCACCTGGTCCGTTCCCGCGATCATCACGCTGGTCTGTTTGAGGTCCGAAAGGGAGCCCCCCGTGGGCCCGTTGGTCATCATGGTGGTTGTCCCGTCGAGGATCACCAGGGTTGGCTTCACCATGACGGCCAGTTCCCCGATCAGGTTGTGAATGTCCTGATGGAAGATGTTGCGCCTGCCCCCGAGCAATCCGTACCAGTTCTTCATGACCATGGACGCCCCACTCCGGTGATGGTCCTTCACCGGCGCGATCCCGATCACCTTGTTGACACCCTTGAAGGGTTCATACAGGAGTGGCCAGTTGGCGATGTGCATCCCACCAGAAACGGTCGTGGACCTGAAGAAGGAGTCCTTGGGAAGGAGCAGGCGGGCCCCCGTGGAACGCGCCGCATCCCCAATGCCTGTAAGGGCAAAGCAGCTTTCGGGGTCGTTGATGGGGTTGTCCGTCACCACGACGGATGCTGCCCCCGCGGCATAACAGAGCCGAACGACCTCGCCGAGCAACTGCGGATTGGTGGTCGCCGAGAGAATCGCCGGCGTGGCGAATGCCGCGTTCACCTTGACGAGAACCCGGTCGCCTTTCCCGATGAAGGCTTCAATGCCGCCAAGGGCCTTCAGAGCCAGGTTGACCGTCTTCACCCGGTCGTCTCCGGCCGCGATGGCCATTTTCCTTCCCAAGTCCGGCATGGAGAAATCAGGGAGCTGCACGGACGCCTCATCGGACGGCGCGGGACGCCCCGGACCTTCCGAATCGTAAAGCCAATAGCTCAGAAGGCCGGAGGCGGCCACCAGTGCTCCCGCCTTGGTGGAGCGCAGAATGAAATCCCTGCGGCTGACTCCTCCTTCCTTCACGGTTTCCTTCACTTGGCGGCCTCTCTCAGTGCCTGATGGAGCTTCAAAGCCAGCCGGCCAGCCTGTTCGGCGTCGTCGGCTTCATGAACCCCCGCGAGGAAATGATGGTGACTGAAGATGAACTCATAGCTGCCGAGGATTTCCAGGACTTTGAGACCCGGGATTTCAACGGCTGCTTCCCGCGCTTCACCCCCCTGTTCCAGGAGGAACCCCCCGTATGCGGAAGCCAGGGACTTCGCCTCCTCCACGTCTTTCCGCGCGGAGAGGAAAAGGGTGAAGCGTTTTGCCTCCACGGTGTAATGGGCAATGAAGACGTTGTCCAGTCCCTGGTAACCGAAAACGTCGGCAGAGAGCAGCGCGACGCTCTCCTCGTCGAGACCCTCCCGCGGAAACAGGGCCAACTCACTCACTTCCCCGGGATCCCCGGCGGATCTTCCGACAAAGGTCCTTCCGAAAGCGAGCATTTCCTCCAGCATCCCTTCGTTGGATGCGACCACTTCCACGTATTGACGGCCATGGACGAAAAAGAGGGCGTTCTTGGAATGATAGGCGAAGCGGGTGAAGTCCGCCTCCTCCACGTCGGTCCTCCGCTGCGTGCTGTAAACGGAAAAGGAATTCCGTTTACTACCCATGTCGTAGAGGAAAACTTCCAACCAGGAGTCGCTTTGCCCGGTTTTGGCGAAGCGCTGGCATGTGAGCTTCACGAAACCCGCGGAGAGGTAGAGCTCGGCTTTCCCGTTGATCTTTTCCGACAGGGTTTCCGACCCGAATCCCTCCACGGGAGACAGGGGTGTCAGACCTTCCGGAAGATAGGGTTGAAACGGGGAAGCTTCAGGTCCACCCGGGATGGCGGAGGAAGCTTTCCCCTGCGCGGGCACGGTGGGGATGAAGACTGCGGGATCATAGCGGAACTGCTTCAAGTAAACCCACGAGGCGATGACTCCAAGGGTCACCAAGATGGCTGTTCCAACCAAAGTTTCCGTCTTCCTGGATCTCGCGTCCACGTGGAGCATCCCCTGTCGTTCAGCCAACATATCCTCACCCCGAAAAATCCGTCCCATTTTAACAGCCATTCCCTCGGGAGAAAAGATCCTCGTTGGGAGGTTCCTCGGCCACCACGCCGGTTCCCGCTGAACACAGGCGGACTCCACACAATCTTCCCGGAGAAGGGATCTTGCCGACAGGTGCAGTCAAAGTGACGATAACGTGGCCGGCCGGCGACCTGAATGCTCCGGTAGCGCCGCCGTCCACGGCGGCGCAGGCAAAGGAGGATTCGACATCAAGACCCATTCGAGGCACCCCGTAAACGCCGCCGCGGAAGTTTCTCGGATTCTTGATTGCAACCCCACCGGCGCGACGGTTTGCTTGCTTCCTGATCAATGGGTTATACTGGTGAGTATCAGAAACCGAAGGATTCGTTCCCCCTCCCCCAGCTCCTTTCAGCAAGGGAGGGGGCTTTGAGGCGGTTCATAATTTCTTCAGTCCCAGGTTACCCGTTGCCTGAAAATCGCCGTGAAGAAGACCGCCAAGCGTTCCTCATCAAACCCAATGCAAAAAGAAAAGGAGGGTACCATGAAACGAATTGGAGTCGCGCGTTCTTCGTTGGCCATGGCAGCGTTGCTGGTCCCAATCACCTGGAGTCCCGCTCTGGGGCAACCAGGGCAGGCGGGGCGGGGTGGCGGCCAGATGATGCAGTGCGAGGAGAATTTCACCGCCATGGACAAGAACAAGGATGGAGTGGTGACCCAGGAGGAATTCATGGCCGTCCGCCACCCGGGCGGACGTGGGGAAGACGTCTTCAGTTATAAGGATGTCAACGGAGACGGGAAGATAACGAAGGAAGAATTCTGCTCTCGCAAGGGACCGGGGCCCGGGAAGGGTGCGGGGGCCTCCCAGTAGTGGAGACTCAGGGAGGCGCCGAAGCGCCTGGCGTTGAAATGGCCCGGCACTTCGGCATTCCCCGTGGAAGCTTTACCTTTGGTGATCCGTGAGCGATTGCATGAAGACGACGAGGGAATACTCCTCGTCGGCAGTGAGACCCAGATTGCCCAACTCCGTCGTGTTCATGTTTTCAAACACTTCCGGATCGGGCCAGGCATCAACATCCCTCGTGTTGTAAAAGTGGACGATGCCCGCGAGGGTGGCAAAGTAGCCGTTGTGTCCATATGGCGGCGTCAGGGCTACGTTTCTCAGGGTTGGCACCTTGAATTTTCCGTTTTGGGCTTCCAATTGCAAGAATTTCCCGAGCCCAAGATCTGGCGGTGATACCCCGGAAAGATCAACGACCCGCCAGTTGGTCGGAAGGCCCAGGTTGTCATAGGTAAAGTCCGTGAAAAGGGGTGGGAGTTTGCCGGTGGGATCGCTGGGATCGACGAATTCCTTGGTGCTGTGGCACGCGGAGCATTTGGCCTTGTCGTTGAACAGGGCCAGGCCCTTGAGCTGGCGGGTGGTGAGTATCCCTTGGGGTAATCCCGCAAGGTTTGTCTTGAGATCGATGGTGCTCACATCGATCCCCGCCGCATTGCATGCCAAATAGAAGTCGTCAAATTTCGAGGTGAATCGGGTCACGGCATCCGAGCGCTCAAACGCCGCAATCGCCCGGGCAATGTTGTTGTAAGTGCCGGAGACGTCCTTGAAGTCGGTCTTTGTGTAGACCTTCAGAAAGAGATTGGCATAGTTGGAGGCTGCAACCCGCTTCACGACCTCGGCTTCCGTCAGGCCCATTTCCACCGGATTCACAAACGGGCCCTGGGCCTGCTCCGCAAGAGGATCCTTAAGGGTCCAGCCGGTTGCCCGACCATCCCAGAACATGCCACCCGACCAGGTGCCATCCGGGGCCTGCTGAAGGGGAGGGCTGAAACCTGCGTAGGCCGCCGTCGGGGCATTGCGGCCGCCGAACAGGGTGGGGTCGGACCCGTCGGAGACAGGGAAATTGACCGGATCTCTGCGGTTCGCCGGGTCGGCGAAGCCCGCCGACGGGTGGTGGCAGGTCATACACGACTGGTTGAAGTTCACGGAAAGATTGGTGTCACGGTAGATCAGTCCACCGAGTTTCTCCTCGAGGGTCAGGGCTCCGGCGAGGCCCACCGATCCCATCAACACCATTCCCAGCACCAGAAAACCGAGTAACGCCTTCCTTGACATGATTCCCTCCGATTCCAAGGTTTGTTGAAAAAGCTGGCTCTATCGAATGCAGCACGGCAAAGTCCCGCGTCTTCGAACCGCGGGTTCTACCCACATCTACAACCGGTCCCTCGGTTTGGTCACAGGGAAACACGATTTTTTTGCCTGAGGAAATCCATCGAATTTTGAGGAAGGAACTCATGTCGGAAATGCAGAATTCTTGCGGTTTATCGGCAATTGACGCCAAGCGCGGCCGTGGAAGGCCGCGCTACCGTGAATAGGCAGAGGGCGCCACGGTAGCGTCGCCTTCTACGGCGACGCCACTTCCAGGGCCGCCATGTTTGGTTATTTGTGGATAGGTCCTTAACTCCATCGATTAGGACTTCAAAGGCTCTCTCGAATCGCTTGCGTTCCGGGCGGGGATAAACCCCGCCCCTACGATACAGGTCAAGAACAAATCCGTAGCGGGAGGGCTTTATGCCCTCCCGCAGGGTCCTGCGGCTCTGGAAATCGCTGAGGTCAGGTCTTCATCGAGTGGGAAACCCGTGGCGCCCGGGATTTGATCGGTCCCGCTCCCCCCGTCAGGGTAGACGGCAGGGCCCGGGGGATGATAATCTCATGGGCGACTGGTGACTCAACTCCCCTTACGGAAGGTGACCATGGTGGATCTGGAATTTCTTGGGAATTTGGCCGTTGAGGCGGGCAAGGCAATACTGGAAGTCTACGAGACCGATTTCGGCGTGGAGAGGAAGGAGGACGACTCCCCCATCACCCTGGCCGACCGCCGCTCCCATCAACTCATTGCAGGGGAGCTCACGCGTCGGTATCCGGACATTCCGGTTCTGTCGGAAGAGGGGAAGGAAGTCCCTTACAGCGTCCGCAGGAACTGGGACCGCTTCTGGCTGGTTGACCCATTGGACGGCACCAAGGAGTTCGTGAAGAGGAACGGGGAATTCACGGTAAACATCGCCTTGATCGAGGGGCGCAGACCCTCCGCAGGTATCATCTACATTCCGGTGCACAGGCGTCTGGTCGTGGCTGAAGTCGGGCGGGGCTGCTGGGAAATCCGGGACGGGAAAAAGCTTGAGCTCCACGTGGACCCACCGGCTCCAGGGGGTTCGGTCCGCCTGGTCAAGAGCCGCTCCCATGGGTCAGCCAGCCTGGAGGCTCTTCTGGAAGTCCTGCCTCCGTGCGAGGTTGTGAAGCGCGGCAGCGCCCTCAAGTTCTGCGCGGTGGCCGCGGGGGAGGCCGACTTCTACCCGCGCTTCGGCCCCACGTGGGAATGGGACACGGCGGCCGGACAGGCCATCGTGGAAGCCTCGGGAGGCGTGGTCGTGGATTTCAGGGGGCACCCCTTCGTCTACAATAAACCCAACCTCATCAACGGACCTTTTCTGGTGGCATCCAGCCTGGCGTGGCTTCAGGAAACGGGGGTTCTGGAGAGAGTCTCCTCCCTGGAACCAGTCTGAGCGGCGAAGTATTCGGCCGGCCTCCAATCGGGCAGGGACCGGGACACCGTGACGGCGTGCACCTCCACGGCACCGGCATTTTTGAGCACCGTCGCGCATTCGCAAAGGGTGGTCCCGGTCGTGAACACGTCATCTACCAGGAGCACGCGTTTGCTTCTCAGTGTGTCCAGCTTCACCACCTGGAAGGCATCTTTCACGTTGTGCAGCCGTTCCTCCCGTTTCAGCCGGGTTTGTGGCTCCGTCCAGTGCTTCCTTGCCAGCAGCCCGTAATCCACGTCCAAACCGATGGCCTTGCCGAGTCCTCGAGCGAGGAGTCCCGCCTGATTGAACCCCCTTTGCCTGAGCCTTCCCGAATGAAGAGGAACCGGAACGATCAATTCGCAATGGTCTGCCATTTCCTGCGTCACCGCCTTCCGCAGGACTTCCACGAGCGGGGGCACCCAGTGGAGCCTGCCGCCGAATTTCAACCGGTGGATGCCGTCCCTCGCCGCTCCTGAATGGATCGCCGCGGACCGGGCGCTGTCGAAGGAATAGCGGGAAACTTCGCAATCGCCGCAAAGGTGGTCGGGCGATGAAGGGCTTTTGTGGTATGGACGACCGCAGCAGGGGCACAGGGGTGACTCGATCCAGGGGATGCTCTCCAGGCAGGTGGTACACCAACTGCTCTCCGCGTCGCGGGGCCACATTTCCTCGCAGGCCACGCAAAGCCTCGGGAGGAAAAGGTCGAGGAAGGCGAGGCCCATTCCCTGCAACCTGCGGCGAATCGTGTTTTGAACAGGGTCACCGCTCATGGTTTTCAACCTACCCCCTGGCCTCCTCCCATCGAGGGCGGAGGAACCCTCCCTCAATCCCATGCACCCTAATCGCAATACGGTTCACTTAAAAGAGACTCACATGCGGGTCCCCCTGCCATCAAGGGAGGGGAGCTTTCATCACCTTTAGTGAACAGTATTGACCCTAATCGAAGTCGAACATCTCTTGTAAGAAGGACTTGCGCTTGCGCTTCTGGTGCCCGTGATGCCCTCGGTCGTCGTGGCCGGCATGGTGCTGCGGAGCTTGGTTGTATTGGGGCGGTGGAGCCTGCTGAGTGTATTGGGGCGGCGGGGCCGGGGCGTAACTGGGTGGGGGTTCCTCCTTGGGTTGTTGGGTGAACATGGCGGCTGACCGTTCGATGAGCTTGTCGAGCTCCCCCCGGTCCAGCCACACTCCGCGGCATTTGGGGCAGTAGTCGATTTCAATTCCCTGGCGGTCCGCGATCATCAAGTCCACTTGACACACTGGACACTGCATGGCGTTGCTCCTTTCTTCGCTGCCGGACACCCTGCCTGAGACAACCGGGGTCCGATAAGATCCTTCCATGATTTTCAAAACTTCACATGCGCTCCACGATGGCGGCGGCGAATTCCGAACATCTGACCTCCCTGGCTCCCTCCATCTGGCGCGCGAGATCGTAGGTCACAATCTTTTCCGCAATGGTTTTCTCCAGGGCTCGGGTGACAAGCTTTCCCGCGTCGTCCCAACCCATGTGCTCGAGCATCATGACGCCGGAGAGGACCAGGGAGCCGGGATTGACCTTGTCCTGCCCGGCGTACTTGGGTGCACTCCCGTGGGTGGCTTCGAAGATGGCGCACGCATCCCCGATGTTTGCTCCGGGAGCCATCCCGAGCCCGCCGACCTGGGCCGCCAGGGCATCGGAGATGTAGTCCCCGTTCAGGTTCGGGGTGGCAAGCACATGGTATTCCTCCGGGCGGAGGAGCACCTGCTGGAACATGGAGTCGGCAATGCGGTCCTTGATGACTACGCGCCCCGCGGGTGCCTGCCCACCGTGCTTTTCCATCACTTCGGCCTCGGGGATCGTCCGGTCGGGAAACTCCGCCGCGGCGAGCTCATACCCCCAGTTCCTGAAAGCCCCTTCGGTGAACTTCATGATGTTTCCCTTGTGGACGAAAGTCACCGATGGAAGTCCCCGGGAGATGGCATACTGGATGGCGCGCCGCACGAGACGCTCAGTGCCCCTGCGGCTCATGGGCTTGACGCCGAGTGCCGAATCCGGCGGGACATGCACCCCGAACTCCATTCTGAGAATCTCCGTGAGCCTGCGCGACTCGCTCGAGCCGGCCGCCCATTCGATTCCAGCGTACAAATCCTCCGTGTTCTCCCGAAAAACCACCATGTTCACCCTCTCGGGATGCTTCACGGGCGAAGGCACTCCCGAAAAGTAACGAACAGGCCTGATGCAGGCGTAGAGGTCCAGGACTTGTCGCAGGGTGACGTTGAGACTCCTGATACCCTGACCGACCGGAGTCGTCATGGGCCCCTTGATGGCCACGACGCACTTGCGAATCAGTTGGATGGTCTCGTCGGGCAGCCACTCGCCCTGCGTGCGGTGAGACTTTTCGCCGGCCATGAGCTCGAGCCACCCGATCCTCCTGTTCCCAGCATAGCTCTTCTCCACCGCCGCATCGAGCACCATGCGCGCAGCGGCCCAAATGTCCGGTCCCACTCCATCCCCTTCAATGATCCCCACGACAGGATTGTCAGGCACCTGGAGCTTGTTGTCCTCCGCCAGTGTGATCCAGTTCCCACCCGTTACACTTTCCCGCATATCGACGCTTCCTCCCTTTGCTTCACCTCTCAAAGACCAAAAGGCCCCACTCACCGGCGGCTTTTGATCCCGTCAATCTCAATCCTCGTTGCACATATGCCCGTTTCACATCGTCCAACTGCTCCAGGAGAATTCCGCTCAGGACAAGTCTGCCGTGAATCTTCGCACACCTTACCAGCTCGGCCGCCATTCGGATGAGCGGCTGTGACTGTATGTTTGCGATGACGATGTCGAAAGCCTCCCTGACGTCGGCGGTCGTTCCCGAAACCAGTGTCACCTGACGGCCGACGCCGTTGATCCTGATGCTTTCCCTGGCCACTTCGATGGCTTCCGGGTCGTTGTCGAGGCCGACCACCAGAGGAAAGCCGAGCAGCGCCGCCCCAACGGCCAGGATTCCCGATCCGGTGCCCACGTCGAGGACCGTCCTCGATTCAGGGGATTCCCCGGTGCCGATGAACTCCTCCAGCCATTCCAGGCAGAGTCTTGTCGTCTCGTGGTGCCCGGTCCCGAATGCCATGCCCGGGTCTATGAGAAGAACTCGGTCCAGGGGATCGGCATCGAAAGCTTCCCAGGTTGGGCAAATCACAAAGCGACTCCCAACCCGGAGCGGTTTGAAATGTTTCTTCCAACCGCCGGCCCAGTCGGCGTCAGCCAGGGGGTGGGAGGAATAGTCAGGGCGGACATTGCCGGAGGCAAACGCCGGGGCGCTCTCCAGGATCTGGCGCAAAATCGGCTCCCACATTGCGTCGGGCCATCCTTCATCCAGGTAGAATCGAATGCCCTCGTCCGTGATCTCGACCCCCACGCTGAAAGCCTCGGCAACAAACACAGCCAGATCCTCCGAGGCGTCCCCGTCACAGGAAACCTCAACACAAGTCCACTGCCTTGGTTCAACCATGGGATTCCACCAATGGAAAAAACTCCTCGGGAAGGAAATCCTCTCGTCTCACGACCCGTCCATTCCCCAATCTCGTGGTATTCTAATCATTGGCTTCGAGAAATGGTGCACCCTCGCGCAAAAGGATTCGACAAAGCCACAATACACCTTGACTTTGATATGCCAGTTTACCACAATGATCCAACAGTTACGGCCTTTCCCGCCTCAAGGTGACAGCGAGGCGACGCATGTGCTTCCGGGTACTTTGCACCAGAAGGATTCCAGAGTGAAGGAACAAACCGGAACCCCATCCCTGCTGCCCTATCTCGAGCCGGAGAACCAGTGCGCCCACCTGAGCATGACGCTCTTTTCGGAAGATCCGGGTTCCCTGGAAAACGTGCCCTTTCCCTTTGTCCTTCTTTTGGACAGGGACCCCCTGTCGTCACTCCTGGACGCTCACTTTGCCACCGATTCGGGGACTCCCCTTAAGGAGGTCATGGTCCTCATCCAGAAGGACAATTACCGGCTTCCCAGGGACTACCCTCCCCAGATCTCCAACAGCGCCGTCGAGGAAGAGTGGCGGAAGGCGTTCATCCGCTTCACCGCGGATCGGGACCGCCATCCGTTGATCACCCTCTCCCGCCAGATAAGCGGGGAAGGGACCCTTCTGCCCTTTGCTCCCCTCTTCTTCTGCAAGACTCGAAAGCGATTTTTCCATCCGCCGTGCCCGTCCTGCGGCGCCCCGCTCTCCCTGTGCCGGGACGATGCACTCCTTGACGGGGCCGGGCTTCCAAGGTACTCCACGTCCATGCACCGTTACCTGGTGTGTTCCTCGTGCACGGGCACGAACCATGGCGGCAGCTTCTATGCCCATGAACTGGGAAACTACGATCCTCCGTCCGTGAAGGACCGAACGGGGCTCATCAGGGAGTTTTCCCGTCTGCTGCCCAATCCGGTTGAGTCTTCTGGATTTCCCTGCGGCGTTTGTCAAGAGAATTCCGCCTGCTACGGTTCGGAATTCAAGGCTTTGTCGCGTATCGTGCCCCTCTCCTTCTATCCCTTCTTTCTTCTCATCTTCGAGTCGGCTCCCCTCAAGGCTTCCGACTTCCTGGCACTCGTTTCCGGCGCGTCCTGGGATGACATGGAACGCAAGCTCCGAGGAAAAGGGGCCCTGGGCCGCCTCCGCCACCTGGCCAATTTCAGGGAAGAATCGGAAGGTCGGTCCTCCTTCCTCTTTCGGGAAGACGATCGGTTCTTCCTGGAAGCGCTCTATCTCAAGCTGACATTCCTGGCACAACTGGCGGACAGGGCTTTGCGGGCTCTTGCAGGGCTGCGGGAGTCGCCGGACCCGGTCTTGTCCGTGGAGCAGACATGGATCAGGCTGACAGGGAAGAACAGTCACCTCCCGTACTTCTGGAATTTCGAGCTCCGTTCCATCGACGTCACCGGCAGACTGTCCGAGCTCCCCTTGGTCCGGCACCTGCCATCCGGCACCTCCCTGTACTCCTTTGGCATGACCTGGTTCCACACGCTCCTCGTGAATTCACGACAGAGCGCAGCGGAGGTTGTCCAGGCTGTGCGGGACACGGTTGAGAAGGGACCGGCCCATTCTGGGCAAGGTCAGAGCGAAACGCCGCGAAACGGCACTTCCCCCGCTTTCCACCCGGCGAACCTCTTGTGGGTTCCGATGGAAGGGGGGATTCCGGAAGAGTGGCAGCACCTCTGGGAAGAGGCCCTGGGCCTAGGATGGACCTTGATCCGATCCGGCCTTCAGCACCACCCGGCAAAGGTCGGGGAGGATTTCCTCGAGAAGCTCCGGTCCCTTCGCAGGAACATCGTCAGGGAGCTGTTTGTCGAGAAGCCGCGGACAGCACTTCCTGCGGAGAAACCAGACGACGGTGCCATTTTCCAAGTCCTCACGGGGATTCGCAAGCGCTGGGAGACGGAAAAGGCGGCGCCCCCCGAGGAAATGGAAGACAAAACCGTCGTGGCACCCAGTCCAATCTCCGCCGACGATACCCTGCCCCTGGATTTCGACCCCTCGAAGCTGAAAGAGGATATGATGGAAACGGTCATCCTTTCCTCGGAAGGCATCACGGAAACTGCCTCCATTGCCTCGGCAGAGGATTCCCCCAAGAAGGAGCATGGTTCAGGCACGCCGGTGGATGTCGAGGAGACGGTCGTCGTCGGGGCCCTCCGTGAAACGAGAGAAGAGGAATTGCCGGAAACGATCATCCTCTCTCCACGGCGGGAGGGCGAATTCGGTGAGACCAGGCCTGCCGCTGGAGACACATTTCCATCGCCCGGAGAAATGAACGGGGAGTCTCGGGAGGAAGCGGGTGCATCCGAGGAACCGTCAGGAAAACCCCTGGCCTCCGAGGACGACCTCCTGATGGAAACGGTCATCATTCGCCCCAGGCAGGACAAGAAGGCGGAAGACAAAGACCGATAGTCAATGCAAAAAGGAGGGCGTTGGTGGATTCACCGGAAGCGACAGTTCAAGACATCAGGGAACTTTACGTATCCAACCCCAAAGAGGCCGAGAAGTCCATCGAGGCATACCTCCTGGAGAGGCTCGAGGGACGTTCCCCTGAGGAGAAGTGCGCCTTTGTCGAAGAACTCGCCCTGCGCTTCAGCCCGAGGGAATCCTCGCCCCCTGTGTCTCGGGAACCGGAATCACGTGCTCTGACAGACCTCCTCACCCTGCTTCTTGGACAGAGGATCTCCAGCCTGGACCTGGCTTCCCCGGAAATCTCCCGCAAGCTCGCCGCATCGCTCAACACCGTGTTCGACACACTCAACGATCTCGTGGCCGTCATCCGGGCAACCCTGCTGGGTGAAGACCCGGACCTGCAGACCATCCGCCACATCATCAGCGCGGATCTCAGGGACGAAAAGGAATCCAAGTCCCTGGAGACTCACCTCAAGCAGATCAAGGCAGCATTCCTCATCGCCAGCGAAGCATCCAGAGCGGCGGCGAAAAGGGAGATCGCCAGAGTTCTTAGCGAGTTGGACCCCGACCACATCGCACCGGAAGCTGAGAAGGGTTTGCGTTTCGGCTTCATGCGCAAGGCCGAGCTATTCGAGTTCTACAAGGAAAAATACGACCGCATCAGGAAATGGGCCGATTCGGAACGCTGCCTGGAGGACTTCACGAGGGAATTCGAGAGGGCTTGCCGGCAAATGTTCGACGCGAAAGGAGGACTCTATGAGATGGGGTAGAATCATGATGGTCTTGACCGCGGTCCTTCTCGTCCTGTGCTGGGCAGTTCCATCCCATTCCCAGTTCTGGCGGAGCAAGGAGCCTAAGGCGACCCAGGAGCTCAGGGAGGTTTCCACCCCGCAAACCATCACCCTGAATGTGGTCGCCGACCCCCAGTTGAATCTCTACGACAGCCTCTCCCATGTCACTCATGTCTGTGTTTACCAGTTGATCGACTCCAACGTTTTTCAACAGCTCTCCGGAGACGAAAAAGGGCTGATTCAGCTCATGGACTGCGAACGGGTGGATCCGTCGGTGGCTGCCTCAAGGAGGCTTGTTCTCCAGCCCGGGGAAAAGCAAACGGTGGAATTGGACAGAACCGAAGGGGTCAGGTACGTCGGAATCTCGGCGGGCTATTACCCTTTACAGAAGCGGAATGGCATCCGGCTGTACCGGCTCCCCGTGACCGAGGGGTCTGGGCGCGATGCCAAGGCCCGTCCCTTCAGAATTGACCTTCGGCTCGGTCCCCGTTCGTTGAGCGACACTGGAGAAAAGCCGTGACCATCCAAAGACCCATTCTCTGGCATCAGGGGCTGTTTCTGCAGCCACAGCACTTCCAGTACATGGACCTCTCCGTCCAGTCCATGCTTACCCCCCTGAACACTTACGTCTCCCCTTATTTTTGGGGAATCGGAGAGTTTGAAGTGCACCGTGCAGCTCTCGAGAACCGGTCCTTCACTCCCCTCAAGGGGGAGCTCGTTTTCCCGGACGGAACCTACACCGTGTTTCCAGGAAACGCCCTTCTCGAGCCCCGATCCTTCGACGGGGCCTGGGTGGAGGGAGGAAAGCCCCTCACGGTCTTCGTCGGCATGCGAAGGTTGAACCTCAACAAGGAAAACGTCACCACCCTGGAGTCCCTCAAGGCCATGACCGAGGTCAACACGAGGTTCGTGGCCGCGGCAGACCCTGAAGAAGTGAGTGACATCCATCAGGGCGGACCTTCCGCCAGGGTGAGCAGGCTCTATCACGTCCTCAGGATCTTCTGGGAAACGGAAAAGGAGCAACTCGGCGACTACGACCTCATCCCTGTGGCCATGCTTGAGCGGTTCGGGGAGGAGATAAGGCTCTCCTCCCGTTTTGTGGCTCCTTCCGTAGGGATTTTCGCATCCGACACCCTTACGCGGATCGTCAAGGAAATCAGGGATCAGATCACAGCAAGGAGCCATCAACTCGAGGAGTACAAAACCCAGCGGGGCATACACACGGCGGAATTCGGAGCCAGGGACATGGTCTATCTCCTCGCCCTGAGGTCACTGAACCGCTATGTCCCGATACTTCACCATCTGACGGAGGTGAAACCCGTACATCCCTGGACCGTCTATGGACTGCTGCGCCAGCTGGTCGGGGAGCTCTCCACCTTTTCGAGCAGGGTCAACGTCCATGGGGAACTGGAAGATGGAACGCGGCTCCTTCCCGACTACGACCACTGGAAGATCTGGGAGTGCTACTCTCTTGCGCAGGCTCTCATCACCCAGCTTCTGGACGAGATCACGGCGGGGCCCGACTACGTGATCCGCCTCGTCTTCGACGGGACCTACTACACAGCGGATTTGGCGCCCCAGATCTTCGAAGGGCGCAACCGCTATTTTCTGGTGTTCAGGACCGACGAGGACCCCAAGCACGTCCTCGATTCCCTCGCCACCATCATCAAGATCAGCTCGAGGGAGGAACTGCCCATCCTCATCGCCCGCGCCCTGCCGGGACTTCAGCTGGAGCACCTTCCCGTTCCTCCACAGGAGCTCCCCAGGCGCGCCCACTGCATTTACTTCCAGGCGGATCACCACGGCGATCACTGGGCGATGATCGAAAAAGCACAAAATATCACCATGTATTGGGACACGGCTCCCGAAGACCTTGAAGTGGAGCTCATGGTGGTGGGGAGGTCTTAAGCGATGCGACTCACGGACTGTTTCATGGAGATCATGGCCTACACGGCTTACTTCCTCAAGACGGTGGACCAGAAGCAACCCCCGTACGAACAGGTGAAGGCCGATGTACTGAGAAGCCTCACCCGCAGCGAGGAGTGGCTCAAGAAGGACCCGTCCCTGCGGGACGATCACGACATGGCCCGGTTTGCCGTCTGCGCGTGGGTTGACGAAAGCATTCTCAATTCCGCGTGGAAGGAGAAGAACCAGTGGAAGAGGGAACAGCTTCAGCGCATCTACTATCGGACCACCGACGCCGGTGAGGAATTCTTCGAACGACTGAACCTGCTGGGACTGGACAAGAGGGATGTGCGGGAAGTCTACTTCCTGTGCCTGGCCCTGGGATTCATGGGTCGGTACTGTCATCCGGGTGACGAGTTTCTCCTCTCCCAGGTCAAGTCCTCCAACCTCAAGCTGCTCCTGGGAAGCTCCATCGGGGTGCCATCCCTGGAGAGACTGGACCTGTTTCCAGACGCTTACCAGACGGGACCGGCCGAGCCGGTCATTCAGAAGCGGGGCATGCACTTCTCTCTCCTTGTTCTCCTCTGCCTTGGAGGCCCGGTTCTCCTTTACGGCGTCCTCTTTCTGGTTTACAACTTTGCCCTGAACAACATCGTGGAACACTTTTTCACGAAGGTCGTGTAAATGAAGCAGACTTTACTGAAAATCCTGAAAGTTCTGTTTATCCTCGCCGTCGTCGCCCTCGTGATCCTCGGAACCTTCGGGGGCGTCATGGTCCTCGACTGGCCATGGTGGGTGGGGCTCTTCATCCTGCTGGGCTTTGTGGGGCTTGGCATCGCCTTCCTCTTCTTCAAGAATCTCTGGTCCAAGCGGCGGGAACAGGACTTCGTGGACCAGATCATCGAACAGGACGAGGTCCAGCTCAAGCACCTGGCCGAGAAGGACCGGGTCGAGGCCAAGGAGATGCAGGACCGCTGGAAGGAGGCCATCGACGCCCTCAGACGGTCTCACCTGCGAAAGAGGGGCAACCCCCTCTATGTGCTCCCGTGGTACCTCATCATCGGGGAGAGCGGCTCCGGCAAGACAACGGCCATCCAGAGTGCCAGGCTCTCCTCGTCTTTTGCCGAAGTGACCCGCATTTCGGGCATCTCGGGGACGAGGAACTGCGACTGGTGGTTCTTCGAACAGGCCATCCTCATCGACACGGCGGGCCGTTACACCATCCGCATCGATGAGCAGCGGGACAAGGAGGAATGGCAGAGATTCCTCACGCTTCTTGCCAAGTACCGCCAGAGGGAGCCCATCAACGGGCTGGTCGTGAGCGTTGCCGCGGACAAGCTCCTCACGGGCACTCCGGAGAGCCTCACGGAAGACGGCAGAAACGTGCGGCGCCGCATCGACGAACTGATGCGGGTCCTGGGAGCCAAATTCCCCGTCTACCTGGTGGTGACCAAATGCGACCTGACCCAGGGCATGAGCCAGTTCTGCAATCAGCTCCCGGAAAAATCCCTCGACCAGGCCATGGGTTATGTGAACCAGGACCTTTCGACCGACGTGGATTCGTTCCTGGAACGGGCCTTCGAGAAGACGGGGGAGCGCCTTAGAGACCTTCGCCTCGTCATTCTCCACCACTATGAATCCAAGAAGATCGACCCACCGCTCCTCCTTTTCCCTGAGGAATTCGAGAAGTTGAGACCGGGCCTCGAAGCGTTCATGAAGATCGCTTTCCAGCAGAACCCCTACCAGGAAACCCCGATTTTCAGAGGCCTCTACTTCAGCAGCGGGCGACAGGAAGGCAGCCCCTATTCCCACTTTCTGCAGGCCCTGGGGCTTCTCGAGGAAAAAGACGTCCTGCCGGGGACCAACAAAGGGCTTTTCCTCCACGATCTCCTGGCCAAGATCCTCCCCAGGGACCGGGGCCTCTTCGCACCGACGAAACGGGCCCTCGAATGGAGTCGCATCACCAGGAACCTGGGGTTGACCTCATGGATTGCGGTGGGGCTCGCCATCTGCGGCCTTCTGAGCTTCGCCTTCGTCAAGAACCTGCGGGCCCTGCGGCTGGTCACCCACGAGTTCACCGAGAAAGCGGAGTTTCGGGGGGATGCGGTCCATGACATGGCGACCCTGGACCGCTTCCGCCAGGCCATCCTCAAAGTGGAGGAAGCCAACCGGGGATGGCTCATCCCGCGGTTTTATCTCCATCAGAGCATAGAGGTCGAAATCCTCCTCAAGGATTACTACTGCAAGCAGTTCCACAAGAGCTTACTTGCCTCCTTTGACGAGCAGATGTTCACAAGGATCGCGGCATTCTCGGTCAACACGCCGGACGCAGTGGTGGGGCAGCACGTCTCTCACCTCGTGAGGCGACTCAATCTCCTGAAGGTTCGCCTGGCGGGGCACGGCCTCTCCACGCTCCAGGGGAAGCCCCAGCCCCTCTACGATCCATCCCTTTCCGTCGCCACACCCATCACGGCACCCGTCAAGAAGGACCTCTTCGGGCTTCTTTATCTCTATTACCTCATCTGGAAGAAGGACTTGACCCACTTGAACGCTGAGTCCACCCAGCTTCAGAAGTGGTTCGATCACGTCCTTGCCGTCGAGCGGAACATCCACTGGCTGACGGGCTGGGCCAACGCCCTGCCGAACCTTTCTCCCGTGACCATTGACGCTTTCTGGGGCGGAAGCCAGGCCGTCAAGGATGAGGTGCAGGTTGCCCGGGCGTTCACCCGCAACGGCAAGAAGGAGATCGACACCTTCATCGGAGAGATGGAGGAGGCCCTGGTGGCCCCTCAGATCCTCGCTCCCGCGAAGGCTGAATTCAGCGAATGGTATCAGCAGGGGTACCTCAAGGCCTGGAACGATTTTCTGGTCTTTTTCCCGAGGGGAGTTGAACGGCTGAAGGGCCGGGATGAGTGGCAGAAGATGGCGACGAAGGTGGCGACCAACGAGGGACCGTACTTCGCGGTGCTCGCCAGGTCATCCGAAGAACTGGAACCCTTTGTTCTCAGCAAAGAACTGCCCGGCTGGCAGAGGCTTCTCCACCGCCTCCAGCTGGTTCGAGCCCAGATCGCCACGGAGGACCTCTCCCAGGACAAGGGTCTCCTTGGGAAGGCCGCCGACAAGGGAAAGCAGATCATCGGCGATATCGAGAAGACCGTCGGCAGGGTTCCCGGCATCTCCTTCGAATCCCAGACCAAGGCTGTCCAATCCTACCGGGAATACCAGAACTCCCTGGTGAACCTTTCGAAGGTCTCCGAGTCCACCAAGCTTTCCTACGACATCACGTCCCAGGTGTTCAGCCAGGACGAGGTGACGGGACAGTCTCCATTCTTTGGCGCGAGCAGAGCCGGCACATCGCTCAAGAACGTTCTCACGGCCAGCGCCCCTCAGGAGGACCCATTCTGGAAAGTGGCCAACGGACCCCTTGACTTCCTGTGGATCTACATGAGGAACGAAACCGCGTGCCACGTCCAGAAGCGGTGGGAAGAGGAGGTGGTGGCGGAGACCCTGGGCATCTCGGACTGGCAGGCGGCCCTTGAGCGGATCGTGGGAGAAAACGGGTTCGCCTGGAAGTACGTGAAGGGAACCGGCGGACCCTTTGTGGGGCGCAACCCCAACAGGGGCGGGTATTACCCGACCGACGTGAGGGGGGACACCATCGCCTTCGAAAAATCGTTCTTCGAGTTCTTGAACAAGGGGAGCTCCATCCCAGCAGCCATTGCGGCCTATAAAAAGGGCGTGGCTGACGCCGCGGCGGCCGAAGCCGCGGCCAAGGCAGCCGCAGCCAGTGCAGCCGCCACTGCGGCCGCCGCTGGAGGCGGTGGCGGAGGTGGTGGAGGCGGTGGAGGCCAGGGAGTCACCATCTATGGGCTTCCGACTCATGCCAATCCCGATGCCCAACGGCAGCCCCACGCCACGCACCTGACGCTCCACTGCCACACCGGCCCTCAAAGGTTGAGCAACTACAACCATGACTGTTCGACGACGTTCAAGTACTCGGCTGAAATCTGCCAGGACGTGATGCTCTCCATTGAGGTGGGGAATGCGCGGCTCGTAAGGACTTACGGGGGAGCTCAGGCGTTTCCGAGGTTTCTCAGGGACTTCCGGGGAGGGGAGCGAACCTTCGCCGCCCGTGACTTCCCGGAGCACAGCTATGAACTGGATCAGATGGGAATCCGGCACATCACCGTGAGATATCGAATTCTCGGCGCCGGGGGAATTGGCGCGGCTCCCCAAAAGCCGCCGCAACCACAGATCCCCAAGATCCCTCAGGTGCCCAAAATGCCCACACCCAACAAGATTGCAACATGCTGGGATCGCTAGGATTCACTCACAACTGGCAATGGGCCGTCTGCGGCAAGCACCCGTCGGCCGCCGACTATTTCAGTCTTGGCCAGAAAGTGCCGATGTTGGCCGCTTTCGCCGACTGGATCGAGAAGGGCTACCGCACCGTCGCCGCAAAGCGGGAATCCATGGGGGCCATGCTGTCCTGGCGATTCTGGATTCGCGGGTCCAAGAAGGACTCCCTCTCCTGCGGAATCCTCCGGGACAGCACGGACAGCATCGGCCGCCCTTATCCCCTCATGATCCTCGGAACCGGGGTTCTGCAGGATTGGGAGCAGGAGTGGGATCACGTGCTCTGGGCGTGCGAAAAAACGTGGAGCTCCATGGAAGGCATATCAACCCGGAGATATCGCGATTTAAGCCTCCTGGCGGATGAAGTCTCCCGGCTCAGGTCCCCGGATCCCGATTGGCCTGAATTCCGGAAGATCAACCAGGAACTGGCGCGACTCAGGCAATCCCCTCTTCGGAGCGGCGGAAGCTCACACCTCGTGGAATCCATCAGGTATATCGAGGATCGCGTGGTGGACCTGGTCGGGAAATCCTCCATTCTGGTTTCCATGAACGAAAGCCCGGCTCTGGACCGTCTTGCGGCCTTGCACCTGTGGCAGGGCCTTTTCAAGCTCCACCTCAAAGATCCGCCCAACCTGGTCTTCATGGGCGGGAGCTCCATGAGAACCTATCTCGCGATCTTCAGAAAGGCCATTGCCACGCAGGATTTCGTCGATCTTTGGACCGTGAGCTGAGATCAGCCACGGGCGCAGGAGGGTTTCATTTCGGCCTTGGTTGCTTCCCGAACATCCTTGATGAGGATGTCGAATTCCGCGCAGGCGCCGGCCCTGGGATCGTTGAAGTCCGCCACGACCACATCGTCGGACACTTCTTTCACCATGAACTGCACGAGACACTTCTTTCGAATCTCCCGATACATCTTCCCTGGTTTGAGGCGGTCCTGCTTGTAGTCGCAACGGGGCAGCTCACGAACGAGGCTCTCGTCGTAAGTGCCGAACATCTCCTCGGGGGGAACACACACCACGACCCGGTCACCCGGCTTTTTGCCGGCAATGGCGGCTTCCACCGACGGGTACTGGGTTTCGACTCCGTAAACGAAGCTGCACGTGGTCAAAGGCGTCTCATTGGCCTCACCGTCGGCATCCGTGGTCTTCACCCTGTATTCCATGGTGACCATCATGCATTCCTTCACCTGATTCACCCGTGATCTCCTCTCCTGGGTTTGATGAAACAAACAGTAAACTAATAATCGAATCCTGCGTGTCAATAAAACTTGCCCTCCAGAGTGATTGGCGCTAATACCGACTTGCCGGGTCAGCACCCATTGGGCACCGTGGACTTTCTTTCGTGGAAAATACAATGGAGAACTTCCAACTCATCCCGCATCGCTTCCAGAACCTGTCTGGGGTTCCTGGACTGGTGCACGGGGTTTTCACGCGCCAGGGCGGTGTGAGCGGACCGCCTTATGCGACGTTGAACGTGGCCTGGAACAACGGGGACTCGCCTGAATCGGTCAAGGAAAACCTCCGGCGCATCAAGCATTCCATGAACCTGTCCAGGATCGTCTCCAGCTACCAGGTCCACGGGGACACCATACACCTCATCGACGAAGATGCCGTGACCCGCCTGGCGCCCCGAGAGCCGGTCCTGGTCACCCAGCCGGGAGATGCCCTGGTCACGGGCCTTCGTGGCATCGGACTGCTCATCAAGATCGCCGACTGTCAGGCCATCTTTCTGGTGGATCCGGTCAAACGGGTCATAGCCAACGTGCACTGCGGCTGGCGAGGAAGCGTCAGCAACCTCCCCGGCAAAGTCGTCAGCTTTCTTCAGGAACAGTTCGGGTGCGATCCCGGAAATCTTCTCGGGGCCATCAGCCCGTCTCTTGGTCCCTGCTGCGGAGAGTTCAAGAATTATCGGGACGAGCTTCCCCCTTCCTTCCATCCTTTCCAGAGCAAACCCCAGCACTTCGATTTCTGGAAGATCACCCGGGCACAACTCACGGATTCCGGAATGTCGCCCGGGAATATCGAATGGGCCGGAAGATGCACCGTGTGTGAAACGCGCCACTTCTTCTCGTATCGGGGAGAAGGCAGCACTGGGCGTAACGGGGCCGTCCTGGGATGGATCTGACGAGGGCTGAACCCGGCATCACGGCAAGGTTCCAAGAAAACGCCCCGGTCCTGGAACATGAAAAGGTGGCTCTGCAAACGTACCGGTTGCGCCTCCACGCCCCGGGGATCGCTCGCCATGCCCGCGCGGGGCAGTTTGTCATGGCCCGGGTGCGGCAGGGGACGGATCCACTCCTCAGGCGCCCGTTTTCCTTCCACCGGATTCTGCGGGAGGAAGGAATCATCGAACTTCTCTACCGGGTCGTCGGGCGAGGCACCTGGTGGCTTTCCCAGGTGAGACCGGGCGAGACCCTGAGCTTGCTCGGACCCCTTGGTAACGGGTTCCAACTGCCCGAACCGCTGCACCTTCCGATTGCGCTCATCGCGGGTGGCATTGGAATCGCCCCCCTATACCAGCTGATTCTCGACCTCGTTGCCTGTACCAGGGACAAGGAGCGATCCTCCTCCTCCGTGCACCTCTTTTACGGCGCCCGCACCTCTGGGGAATTGCTTCGGGAGGGGATATTCCAGGAGACGGGAATTTCGCTCCATCTCTGCACCGATGACGGAAGCCTCGGGTACGGGGGGCGTGTCACTGAAGTGTTTCAGGAACACGCGGCGGCTGAGAGTGCCAAGCCTGCCGTGGTCTTTTCATGTGGACCGCTCGCCATGCAATATCACGTGGCCAAATGGGTCACGGCCCACGGCGCGGATTCCCAGCTCTCCCTCGAAGCCTTGATGGCATGCGGCGTCGGTGCCTGCCTGGGCTGCGCCCTTCCTGCCGTTTCTCCCGACGCTTCCGGCACCGATCACTTCGTGCATGTCTGCAAACAGGGACCGATTTTCAAAGCGGAATCCATCGAATGGACCAGACTACAGCCCCATCCGGCATCGCCCCCGACCTTTCTGTACAGCTAGGGCCCCTCCGGCTGCGAAATCCGGTGATGGTGGCCTCGGGCACCTTTGGGTACGGGGAGGAGTATGCGGATTTCGTAGACCTGTCTCAACTGGGCGCCGTCGTGGTCAAGGGCCTCTCCCTCGCACCCCGGCCGGGCAATCCTCCTCCCCGCCTTGCGGAAACCGCCGCCGGCATGATCAATGCCATCGGCCTCGAGAATGTGGGGGTTCAGGCATTCCTCCAAAGCAAGCTGCCCTACCTGGTGAACCTGCAGGTCCCGGTGATCGTCAATATCTTCGGGAACACCATCGAAGAATACGCGGAACTTGCGGCCCGCCTCAATGACGCACCCGGCCTGGCGGCCCTCGAGATCAACATCAGCTGCCCCAATGTGAAGAAGGGAGGCATGGTCTTCGGCACCGACCCCGCCATGGCCGCAAGCGTTGTCGAAGCCGTGCGCAAGGCAACAAGTTTGCCCCTCATCACCAAGCTCAGTCCCAACGTGACTCACATCGCCACTATCGCGAAAGCGGCCGTCGATGCCGGAAGCGACATGCTCTCGTGCATCAACACGGTGGCGGCCATGGCCGTGGATGTCTTCTCCAGGCGCCCGAAGCTCGGCAACATATTCGGAGGGCTTTCGGGGCCGGCCATCAAGCCCATTGCACTGCGCTGCGCCTACGAGGTCGTCCGGGCCGTCCATTGCCCGGTCATAGGCATCGGAGGCATCATGGACACAACGGACGCCCTGGAGTTCCTGCTCATCGGGGCAAGAGCCATTCAGATCGGCACGGCCAATTTCGTGCACCCCTCCGTCACACTGGATGTGATCGACGGAATCAAACGATTCCTCCAGGTCGAACAGATCGCGTCCGTTGAAGAATTCATTGGAACCCTCGACACCCGGTGCCTCTTCCCCTTTGCCGAAGAATCCTGCCTGACCACGGGAATTCTCGATTAATCCCACTTTGGGGCCCCGGCCAAAGGTTGTGCTGCCTTCTCGACCCCCCTGCCACTCCGTCATCAATGTGCCTTCGGAGAGAAACCGTACAGCGTGGAGTACTTGTTCTCCAGGTAATCCAGAAGAAAGCGCGGATTGGGAACCTCTCCGGTCACCTTCCGCACGAGGTCTCTTGGGCGAAAACGGCAGCCTTCGCTGTGGATGTTGCGGCGCAGCCAATGAAGAAGGGGGGCGAGGTCTCCCTTTCCGAAGAAAACCTGAAGATTGCCGAGTTCCCGTTCAGCCTGGGCATAGAACTGCGCCGCATAGAGATTCCCAAGGGCGTACGTCGGGAAGTAGCCGAAAGCTCCCGCCGACCAGTGGATGTCCTGCATGACACCATCGGCATTGTCGAGGGGAGAGATCCCAAGGTAAGTCTCCATTTTCTCCTTCCAGGCCTCAGGCAGTTCATCCACTGCCAAGGCTTCCCTGCAAGAGATCCCGTTCCAGGTCAAACCGCAGGAGAACGTGCAGGTTGTAGGTCACTTCATCGGCCTTGGTGCGGATGAGCCCCGGCCGGACCTCGTTCACCGCGAAGTGAAACGCATCGAGCGGCACTCCGGTGAGGCTCGGGAAGCGCTTCCGTGCTTCGGGATAGAAGAACTCCCAAAATCCGCGGGAGCGGGCCACCATGTTTTCCCACAGCCGCGACTGAGACTCGTGGATTCCGAGAGACACGTGCTCGCCCAGCGGACTTCCCCAGTGGTTCTCAGGAAGTCCGGCGTGATAGAGGGCGTGGCCGGCTTCATGGATCGCCCCGAAGAGTCCCGGGCCGAGTGAGGAGTCGTCATAGCGTGTGGTGATGCGCACATCCCCCGGACCGATTCCCACTGTAAAGGGATGCGCCATGAGATCCACCGCAATGGGGAAGCGGTGTGGCTGGACCTCCGAGGGCTTTCCGAAGAGGAATGGAGGATCGATCCCTTTTCCGCTTCCACTGTAAAACTTCTGGGAGAGCGCTACGGTGCGTCACGCAGACCTGTTCGCGTTGCGCCCATGGCGCATCACGTCATGGGGGGAGTAAAGATCGACCCCTGGGGAGCAACAATGGTTCCGGGGTTCTTTGCGGCCGGTGAGGTCACGGGCGGTCTGCACGGAGCCAACCGGATGGGCGGCAACGCCCTGGCGGAGACCCTGGTTTTTGGCGCCAGGGCAGGAGAAGGGCAGCCAACTGGGTCGAAGGGAAAGCCTTCAAGAATTGTGAAGCGGCCAGGGAAAAGCTCCACAAGACTCTCAGGAAATCATGCAACACAGCACGGGGCGGAAGCACGGATGACCGCCTTCGGAAGCTTCAACAAATCATGTGGGAAGACGGGGGCATCCTCAGAAATGAAGAGGGACTAGGACGAGCATTGTCGGCGGTGGACGAAATGGAGCGGAGCACTGGAGCGCCGGCGACGGCCAGTGCTGATGAGGCAGGGGTCGGTAGCATCCAACTCCGTTCGGCTCTTCGCACGGCCCGGCTTGTGCTGGAGGGGGCACGGAAAAGGTGCGAAAGCCGTGGTGCTCATTTGTGGGAAGACTTCCCTGAACAGGATGATCTGAGCTGGAGGGGGCACCTGCAGGCCCACCTTGATCCGCAAGGTGAAATCCAGTGGCACTTAGAGCCGGCGCGCCTCGGGAGGGTGCATCGCCCGGCACCGTCGGCAGCGGGTGAGCCGAACAGGCGGGTCACCAGGTTTCAACCAGGCTGCGTACAGCAGGACGATGAAACCACCTCTCGTATGACATGGGAACGAGAGACAATAATCCTCAGATGTTTTTCAACGGATTCCGAATCATAAGAACGACGCGCTTTTCCTGACAGACCCTCGGAAGATTGAACATGGACATGCTGGAATTGCATGGAAACGTGGATTCTTTGGAAATCCTTCAGAATTTTGTGCGCCAGAGGGTGGACCGTCTCGCCCCTTCTGCCGATCTAATTCAGGACATAAGACTTGTCGTGGAAGAACTGTTTGCGAACATCGTCTTCTACGCCTATCCGGATAAGCCTGGAGATGTGCGGGTGCGATGCTTCCTGGATTCCGCCGGATCGTTTTGTGTCCGGTTCATCGACCGGGGAATTCCTTTCAATCCACTGACCTTCGACCCTCCCGATCTTGAAGAGGACTTCACCGATCGAGAGATCGGAGGCCTTGGCATTCACCTTGTGAGACAGTTGGCACAGGATGTTCGCTATATCAGGGAAGGGACTTCAAATGTGTTGACCGTCTGCTTTCAAATGCAAAAAGAATGAACTGCTCATGAGAGCACATCCCGATGGGAGGGAGAAGAACATGCCTCTTACCTTGAATTCCGTGGAAAAACAGCCCGGGGTTTACGTTGTTTCCCCCTTTGGATCCCTTGACACCAACACGCACACCATCCTGGAGAAGAAGATAGATTATTTGATTGCCGAAGGTGGTGCCAGGGTCGTCACCCTGGACATGGCAGGAGTGGAATACATGAGCAGCATGGGAGTCCGGGTGGTCCTCAAGACAAAAAAGGATCTGAAGGCCTGCGGCGGAACACTGTTGATGGCGAATTTGCAGCCTCAGATCAAAAGGGTATTTGAGATTATCAACGCATTGCCGTCACTGCAGATCTTCTCAAGCATCCAAGAACTGGATGAGTATCTTGCCGAAATGCAGAGGCAGGCCCTCCACGGGGCAATGGTGAATTGAGCGGTGAGGAGAAGAGGCGCCAGTTCCTGATCCGATACACCCTGCCGACGGAGTCCCATTTCCATTTTTCTTGTGAGGTTTGGGGTCATGGCGGTTCGCCGCGGCAACGGCTACAGTGGCGGGTTTATGCAAGAGCCTCATCGTATTTCAAATTTCAAATTTTCGATCTCGGACCCCTAAGGAGAGAGATGAGCATCTCACGATGACTTCATGAGCCTCGGAGTTCTGAAAAGAAATTTCATTGTTGGGCTGCTGTTGACTGCGTCAGTGTGCATTCTTGTCTATGCTGCGGCTACTTACCGAGAGGAACGGTCTTTTCGGAATCCCATCGCGTACGCCTTCGCCAAGGATATTCTCTATGTCCTGGAAAAAGAGAAGAACACGCTCCTTGAGCTGTACTACACCTCCTCGCCGGTTCAGTCCATGGCCGCACTGGGAGCTCATGAAATAGAGCCGGATGATGCCGAGCTTTATTACATGGTGAGGAGACTCTACCCAGGGCCCGAGGGTATCGTCGTCCAAAGCTACATCTATCGCAAACAAACAAGGGAATTCCTGGGCTACAGGTTTTCCCTCTACACATCGTTCGATCGCCCTCCTCGGATACTCCTGACCGTCGCTCTCAAAAACCCAAAGGAGTATCCAGAAATCACTTACGCCTTCGATTCAGAAGGCAACCACTATTTTGCGAACAACTGCCAAGGTCACTACAGCATCTGGAAACTGCCTCCATTTGGAGAGGTCCTGGTGGAGGGGGATACAGTCCCCGGAGAAGTTCAAATCATGGGGACGAAGAACAGCCACATGGATCAATGGGAAGCCGTCGCCATAGGACCTGATGGGGCGATTTGCGTATCCTCGGGCGCGTCCGGGAAAGTCGTCGTCTATTCCCCAAACGGGGTCATGATTGGCGAGATCGGAACGGCGGGCTTCAAGGAAGGGGAATTGCTGGCGCCGCGCGAAGTGTTTTTCGTACGCATGTCCCAGGAAGAGCCCCCTTATCTCACGGTCGCCAGCAGAGGCAATCGAACATGGGTTCAGTTCGATTCCGATGGGACGCCGGTGCGCGTCCTCCAGCCTCTCAAGGCGGGTTACCCCTTTGCAGATATCCTGGTGGGCCCTTTCCAATCAGACCTTAAGAACGGGAGGAAATATGGTTTCGATCTGGCAAACCGGGCCCTTGTCGTCCTGGATGAGAGTTACAGCGCAGGCGGCAGCTATGTCATTTCCAATTCGGGCCGAACGTTTGCACTCACCGCGGCAGCTCTCCTTCTGGTCGGCCTAGCCATCAGCCTGAGCCGTTTTTCCTTTGCCGCTGAAAGGGTGAAGATCCCCTTCTTTTTCAAGTTGCTGGCTCTTTTCATTCCTCTGCTTGTGTTCACCGCGAAATTTGTCGGAAACAGCGTCAATCAGATCATGAGAGAAGACGTCAACTCGGAATCCCTGAGGAGATCCGCCAACCTTGCCCAGGCAGTCGTGAACAGTCTCGCTTTGGATGATCTTCAGGCCATTCAAACGCCAGGAGACCGGGAAAGCCCCATTTACGAAAAAGTCCACAACACCATCTCTCGCCTTGTGGATGGTCAACGGGTGGAACAAACCCCGAAGTGGATTCTCCATAAGATCAGAGACGGGCACTACTATTTCGGGGTAAACATTTGGAGGGGAGCCATTTTCCAGCCGTTCATCATTTCGAAGGAGCGAAAAATATTCTTTCGTGTCCTCCAGGAAAAAACCCCTCAGCACGGGCTGTTCGTCGACGACCAGGGTGAGTGGTTCAGTTATCTCCATCCAGTATTGGACCAGGGTGGAAACGTCATCTACGTCCTGGAACTTTATCGTCCTGCGGAGGAGCTGGAGCGTGCGCAGAGGCAGGCATCCATCAAAGTCAACCAGGTGGTGGCAGTCACCGCGATCATCACCGCTTTGCTGGTCCTGATCTTTTCCTATATATTCACTCGCCCCCTTCGCCGGTTGATGCGAGGAACCGAGATCATTCGGCAGGGAAACTTCGAGTTCAATGCGGGAGTCGATTCCCGGGATGAGCTGGGCGATTTGGCAAGGGCGTTCAACCGAATGGTCGTCGACCTGAAGAGTTACACTCGCGAACTGGCCAGGACAACGGCCGAAAAGGAAAGCATCCAGAATGAGCTCAGGCTGGCAAGACAACTGCAACAGGGTATGCTGCCCCGGGTTTTTCCGCCTCTGCCCGGTGCAGTCCATGTGACCATGTACGCCGAGATGGAGCCGGCAAGGGAAGTGGGCGGCGACTATTACGACTTCTTCTTTGTTGATGATTCACACCTGGGAGTGGTCGTTGCGGATGTTTCGGGGAAAGGGGTCCCCGCAGGGCTTTTCATGATGCGGATTCGTGCCATGTTGAGAGGAAGCGCTATTGGAAATATGAGTCCCGCGGACACCCTCGCTCGAATCAATCAACTTATCGCTCCGGAGAACCCTTCAGCCATGTTCGTGACGCTGTTCTATTTCATCTGCGACATGGACACAGGCTGTATCACGTACTGCAACGCCGGTCACTCTCCACCCATATGGATGCAGCACGGCTGTGCCGCTCTGGTGGGGACCGATACCGACTTGGGGAAGGGTTTGCCGATTGGGGTGATGGAGGATGCCCAGTATACCGACGCCTCCTTTGCGCTAAGCCCTGAGGACTTCCTGGTTGTCCATACAGACGGTGTCACAGAGTCTTGTAACACAGAGGGCGAGTATTTCGGGGAGGAGAGGCTTATGGAGATGTTCACTGCGCCCCCCGGTCTCGACCCGAAAGAAATCTGCCGGAGTATCCTGGGAGAAGTGAAAACCCACCAGGGAGACGCCGCCCAGTTCGATGACATCACTGTCCTGGTTTTCCGACTGAACCGCGAACTCAATGAGGCTGCCGAGAAATGTCCTGCCGTCTAGTGCTGTAACGAGACTTTCTTCGTTCGCAGCGTAGGCAAGAAGCGAAGCCTCGCCCACGATCCGGTACCGATCCGGCACCCCGGTGGGCAGCTAAAGCCTTCGCCCGCCTTACACGGGCAAAGGATCATTCAGAAAGCCTCGTTGTAGTAAAAGAGGCCTGTCTCAAGATTGGGCTTCCGCCTCCACCGTCTCATCGCGCAGCGGTGCCGCAGGGCGAACAGACAAGGTTCAGGGCCTCCTCACGCTCACTCCACAAACACCTTGCCGGCCCGGAAGCACTCTTCCAGGGCCCCCGGACTCTGGCGAATGGCGCCTTTCTCTTCAATCTCCCTGAAACAGAGCTCCCCTGCATAGTGAACGCTCAGAGCATCGAAGAAATACTTCACCGTGAGGATTGCGCAGTCGAAAAGCCGCTTTCCCCGGGTGGCACCCGCGCTGAGAAGAAAGCCCTTCCGGCCGGATTCCTGCAATGGATCCCTCCCCTCCTTCTTCGCCAGCTCCCGGGCCATGTAGGGAGCCTGGGAGCGGTCCATGAGGAGCTTCACCTGCCCGCTCACCCCGTAGAAGAAGATGGGAGAGGCCAGCACGATGCGGGACGCCTCCTCCAGGAGGGGATAGACCTCCAGGAGATCATCTTCCTGGATGCACACCCCCGTCGCATCGCAGCCGCCGCATTCCAGACACCCGCTGAATTGCAGGTCACGGACGTAAACACGCTTGACCACGCCACCTGCCGAAGCCGCCCCATCCAGGAAGGAATCTAACATGAGGTCGGTGTTGCCGTTTTCCCGAGGCGACCCGTAAATGCCCAGCACGTTCATCAGACTGTTCTCCTTGTCTCAGTAGGTTTGGATTCCATCATCGAGGTGACACCCTGATCGAACCCCCAATTGCAGGAAAGAGCAGAACACATGAAGGCCCTAGAACCCCGTGTCCTTTACAGCCCAACGCTTCTCTGGTAGCCTTGAATTGTCCGGCAAGAAGAATCCGGGAAGTCAAGTTCCGGAGAGATTCCCCAGGCATACGAACACAGCGGGGCGTCATCTCGCCAGTGGTCATGAGAACTTTCAACGGGCGAACCGCGAGAGACAGGGATTCGCATTTCGCTTAACCGGGAGGTGGAAGCAATGGCCGACTGTATTTTCTGCAAGATCGCGAAGGGAGAAATCCCCTGCGCCAAGATCTGTGAAGACGAGCGAGCATTGAGCTTCGTTGACATCGGACCTATCAACCCGGGCCACGCATTGGTCATTCCGAAGAAGCACTATGCCACCCTCTTTGAAATGGACGTCGATGATTTGCAGGCCTGCATCGTCATGGCTCAGAAGGTCGCCAGGGCGGTCCTGAAAGCAATGGCTCCAGCCGGACTCAACCTCCTGCAGAATAACTTCAGGGCGGCGGGACAACTGGTTGAGCACGCCCATTTCCACCTCATTCCGCGGCAACCCCATGATGGATTCCTGGCCTCATGGCCCGCGAAATCCTATGCTGCCGGCGAAATTGAGAAGATTTTACAGAAGGTGAAGGGGGCGCTGTAAAGGGTGTGAAGATGACCCGCGATGGAGCACCTCACCGGGTCAGTAACCGTATCCCCCCGTTTCGATGCTGATGAGCCTGCTGTTCTCGAACCTGAGAACCCGGATGAACTGGGTTGGGCCGGAATTGTACGTCCATTCCTCTATGGGGACGCGCACCACCGCCGCGGTGGGAATCCGGGTTCCGAGATAGAAGCCGTCGTCCGAATAGGAGAACCCAAAGACCCTCTCGATGCGATCCTCTTCCCAGAAGTCAACCCAGTCGGGAGGGCCACACTTGCCGAGTATCTCGGCTTTCCGGTCTCCGATGTTCACAAGTCGCGTTCCGCATCGGAACGCGGAGGCCGCGTCAACCAAGATGAGCAACATCGCCACAAGAAAGAAAAGCGTCCGAAAAAACCTGCGCATGGCGGCACTCCTCGGGGCAACCGAAATGTGAATCAACATGATGCCCGACAAACAAAAGACTCCCGGGGAATCCACCGAAACCCGGCCTGGAATGCGGTTTATCCCCATGAACACTTTTTTAAACTAAGCATTCCCCATCCGAACGTCACACCCGGTTTCTCCGCAAGAAGCGGCATCCCACCCTCGCCGAGGCTTATGGCATTTTAGGGTTTTCCAAGTCCCTGCGGCTTCCCGATGGAATCCAGGAGGCCCCTCAGGGAAACACCCCCCACGGAGTCGAACCAGTCCTCGATGAGACGGTAGGCGATGGAGATCCGCGTGGGAAGCCTCAGTTCTCCATGCCGCAGAGCACTTTCTATGTCATCCCGTGTGAACCAGCGTGCATCCTCCAGTTCCTGATCACGCAGCGCAATGGCTGTCGAACACGCTCCGGCCGTAAATCCAAGCATGATGGATCCCGGGAAGGGCCAGGGCTGCGACGAATGGTAGAAGACCTCGTTGATTCGGATGGACGTCTCTTCAGCCACTTCACGGGCTACGGCCTCCTCCAGGCTCTCCCCAGGCTCGACAAATCCCGCGATCGTGGAGTAGAAACCCTCCGGCCACACTTTCTGTCTTCCCAGAAGGCATCTGCCTTCACGAGCGACCAAGACGATGATGGCCGGATCGGTCCTCGGGAAGTGTTGACGACCGCAGCTCCCATTGGTGCAGACTCTTTTGTGTCCGGCATCGGCAATCCCGGTGGGGTGCCCGCAATCGCCACAGAACCTGGTGCTCCGATGCCAGTGCACCATCGCCCTGGCATGGGAAAGGAGGGCTCCTGCGTCGTGTTCCAGAAGTGGGGCCATGGCCTTCAGGTCCTTGAAATCCCCAAACCTGGACAATTCCTCTGCCAACGTGCCATTTTCCCGAGACAACCCGAGGGCAAAAAAGGCCTTCTCGTCCACTTCACCCAGGAATACGACGGATTCCGCCGCCGAAAGGAGGCCTTCGGACCCGAGAGCCGTGAGGAAGACCGGCTCAACCGAAGTCCCGTTGCTGAAAAGGTTCCTTGATTCCCAAACCGCGATCAGTTGAGCGGACGGGCCCTTCAGGAGCTCAGACACCCACACCGCATCCCCGCGCCTCGGGGAGTGCCGATTGAGTGTTCGGGCCGTGAAGAAATTGACCAAAGAACGCGCTCGGTGATCGGCACCTTCAAGAGGTCGGCTTCCCGGTCGTGACAATGCAACAAGCTTACTTGAACTCACGGTTCGTTACCCTTCTTCACCACGCCAATTCAACATACTGCCACAAGAAGGTATGGAAGAGCTTCACGCTGGCCATCTCCCACTGCAATGGTCTCATCTTTCAGCATGTCCCAGTTGCCGCAGCTTTTCAAGGGCCTCCTTCGGAAGTGGCGAGGGCATTTCCCGCTTCAGGAGACACGCATAGTAGAGAGTGTGCGCAGCGTGTTCCAGTTTCTGCAACCGCATATAGGCTTCGGCCAGGTTCTTGCCGAAGGTGAGGGACCCGTGTCGTTCCAGCAGGATGGCTTCGTGGGCCGCCACCAGGGGAGCGATGGAGCGGGGCACTTCTTCCGTGCTCGGGGTTGCGTAGGGGGCGGTGGGAACGCGGCCGATGGTGAGCCACACCTCCGGCAGGCAGTCTGTCGGAAAGGGCAGATCAGAGAGGGTGAACGCCGTCAACATGGGAGGATGGGCGTGGACGATGGCGCGCACGTCCCGCCGCATCCTGTAGACAAGAAGATGCATGCGGATCTCAGTGGACGGCCTTCCACTTCCCTGGACCACGCGTCCTTCCAGATCGACGACGAGGAGATCTTCCCTTTGAAGATCGCCTTTGGCCTTGCCGCTCGGAGTTATGAGCAAGAGTTCCTCGTCGAGCCTGCAACTGACATTTCCGTCCGTCGCGGCAATGAGCCCTTCACGATGGAGTTTTTCACACGTGGCGATGAAATCGCCACGGAGCTTTTCGCCGCCTTCCCGGTTCATCACAACCCCTTTCGAAACCGCGAAAAAAACACTTTCAGAACTCCCCTCCCTTTCTGTTTGACAGAACCGAGCCTCTATACTTAATTGATTCCTGAATTCGGGGGGCCCCCGCTTTCGGTGACTGGAACAAATCAATTAGAAGCCTTCTGCACATTCTTATCACAGGGCCGGCCGCTATCCAAAATCCAATGGGGAGATAGTGACAAAATCGTGGCCGCGGCGAGCACGAAGCCTGTCTGGAGATGCATCAGGTCATGATGAAATGGTTCAAACGCAAGAAAAGAGAAAACTCCGCATCACCTCAAGAGGTTTTCGATGAATCTCCGACGTCGGAAGAGCTGGACGCGGCCGAGGATTCCGAGGCTCCCCCGAAGCTTCAAGAAGAAGCCCCTGCAGATCGCTTGGGCGAGGAAGAATACGGAGAAGCGGACCTCAGGGAGTCCTCCCTGCCAACCGAAGGCCTCGAGGCAGAGGAAGACCTGCCCGATTCTCCCAAGGAGAAAGGCCGCCTTTTCAAACGCCTCAGAGAGCGCCTCCACAAGACCAGGGAGAACTTCGTCAGCCGTGTCGATCGCTTGCTCCTGGGGAAAAAGACGATCGACCTCGATCTCCTGGATGATTTGGAGGAAGTGCTCATCACCTCCGACCTGGGAGTCCGGACAGCCCAGGTGCTCCTCGGTAAAGTGGCCGAAAAAATCAAAAGAAACGAGCTGAGCAGTCCCGATAGACTCAGGGAGGAGCTTCGGGAAGAAATCCGCGAGATCCTCTCGGTTCCGGCAACCCCTTGGAATTTCGAAGGAGACGAGCCTTTTGTCATCATGGTGGTGGGCGTCAACGGAGTCGGAAAGACGACCACCATCGGAAAGCTTGCCCATCAACTCAAACGGCAGGAGCACAACGTCATGCTCGTGGCCGCCGACACGTTCCGGGCCGCGGCTATTGAACAGCTCTCCATTTGGGGAGAAAGGGCGAATGTTCCGGTGATTCGCCAGAAGAGCGGATCGGATCCCTCGGCCGTCGCGTTTGACGGGATGGATGCGGCCCTGTCGAGGGACATGGACGTGGTTCTCCTCGACACGGCCGGACGCATGCACACCAAGGTGAATCTCATGGAGGAACTGAAAAAGGTCATGCGGGTCGTCACGAAGAAGATCCCCGACGCCCCCCACGAGGTGCTGCTCGTTCTGGATGCCACCACGGGCCAGAACGCCCTTTCCCAGGCCAGGCTGTTCAAGGAAGGGATCGGCATCACCGGCCTGATCCTCACCAAGCTCGACGGGACGGCCAAGGGAGGCATCATCGTCGCCATCTGCGAGGAGCTCAAAGTGCCAGTGCGATACATCGGGATCGGTGAAGGACTCGACGACCTGAGGCCTTTCGACCCGGAGGAATTCACCAACGCCCTTTTCTGAAATCCCTTGCGCAAGAACCGGTGAATCACAAATTCGAGAGGATGGAAACCATGAATGGAGCGCTCTCCGGCATCAAAGTCCTCGACCTGTCACGCCTCCTGCCCGGTCCCTTCTGCTCCATGCTCCTGGCGGACATGGGAGCGGATGTGATCAAGGTGGAGGATCCCAAGATGGGGGACTACATCCGCTGGTGGCCCCCCAGGATCGGGGAGAACAGCGGATTCCACGTTGTCCTCAACCGGAACAAACGGTCCTTGACCCTGAACCTCAAGGATGAAGAGGCCAAGGGGATCTTGCGGCGAATGGCGCAGGAGAGCGATGTCCTTCTCGAGGGCTTCCGGCCGGGAGTGATGGACCGGCTGGGCCTGGGCTACAAGGATCTATGCGCCGTCAACCCCCGGCTCGTCTATTGCGCCATAACCGGCTACGGCTCTGATGGGGCCCGCTCGCAGAGAGCCGGCCATGACATCAACTATCTCGCCCTGAATGGAGTCCTCTCCTACAGCGGAGCGGCGGGCCGTCCAACCTTGACGGGAGTGCAGATCGCGGATCTCGGTGGAGGCGGACTCCTGGCGGCGTTCGCCATCTTGGCGGCGTTGCTGTCGAGAGTGAGTTCGGGCGAAGGGCAGTTCGTCGACGTGTCCATGACCGACGGTGCCTTCACATGGAACTGTCTGAGATGGGGCCAATACATCGCCGACGGAAAGGTGCCTTCGCCAGGGGACGATTTCCTCAACCACGGATTCGCCTGCTACAACATCTATGAAACCAGGGACGACCGCTTCATGTCCCTGGGAGCCCTCGAGCCCCAGTTCTGGAAAGCGTTCTGCCAGGCCGTGGGTCGCGCCGAATGGGATACCCCGCGGTACTTCGAGCCGGGGGCCCATCAGAAGGAACTGCAGGAGCAGATCGGAGCCATCTTCAGGCAGAAGACCTTGGCCGAGTGGATCCAACACTTCAAGGACTGGGATTGCTGCTGCGAACCCATACTCAACTTTGACGAGGTCATGGAAGACCCGGAAATGCATGCCCGCCAAATGGTGGTGGAAATGGTCCACGAGACATGGGGAGCCTACCGCCAGATGGGAATTGCACCAAAGTTCTCCGCAACTCCCGGCGAAATCCGCACTCATGCCCCCGCGCTGGGTGAGCACACGACGGAGATTCTCGGGGGACTGGGATACACCGATCGAGAGATGGCAGATCTGAAGAAAAGAGGCGCCGTCTAGGAGGAGGTCAACCAGGAAAGGTCCGGCAAGGCTCTGCCGTCATTAAAGAAATCACCTTTGCCGGGATTGGCTGCGCGTCAGCGGGTATGTCCAGGCAATTCCAGGGTGGTGCAACTCTTTCCCGGTCCACAGGACTTGCTGGTCACGCTCGGCGAGGTGCTATCCCCACTGGAAGAACCCATGGCGTAGCTTGTGGAGCTCATGATGCGGTCAAGAACCTCCCCCTGGCACTGTTCACACTTCATTTCCACTGGGTCGGCGCTGTTGAAAATGAGCATTTCCTGGACGTGTCCGCACCCCACGCAACGAAACTCGTAAATTGGCATCACTCTTCTCCTTGCCGAATCATTCCACAAGAAATATTGTCACGCAAACAATAACAGACGGTCCCGGGGCTGTCAATCGTGTGGGGCCGGCACCCGAGTCGGGTGCATTTCGTCTCCGGCGCCATTTATCCTGGGTTGGCAAAGGCTGGGGAACGATTCATTCGCGGGTGCCGCAAGTCTGGGCCAACGACAGGCCCTTGGGGCGGAACCGCTCGACTCGGGCTGGGATCACTTCATGAACCTTTGCGCACCAAGCGAGGCGTTTTCCTGTTTCGCCTGCTGTCCTCCCATCCGCCCGGCAGGCTATGACCATCTTGACTATCGAAGCAGCATTGCCAGGGAGCTCTCCGACAATCGCGTCCGGTACCTGCGCGACGGCCCCCGGTTCCGGCCCATCGTGGGATTCACCTGCTGGGCCCTGGGCTTTCTCGACAAAAGAGGACGTACGGCGGGATGCTTGCTTCATCCATGCCGAAACAACGGCGAGGATTTGAGGAATCTCGTCGATTACGGAAACAAGTGCCGTCGCGAGAGCTGCCTGCCCGCCCGGACGTTCGATCTGATGCCCACGGACCATCGCCGCTTTTGGCTCGTCCTCGTGGACGGTTTCGACTCGTTCCGCTACTCGAGCCCGCGGGAGAACCCTCTCTTTCGCATCTTGCTCTGGGGCCATGAAGTGCTCCGTCACCTGCAATCGGAGGCGACCCTGAGATCATGGGGGGCGAGGGACCTCCTCGCCAACCACCCTTTCCTCATGGCTTCCGGATGGAATCCTCGCTCTCACCGCTATCTTTTTCGGTTGACCCTCGACATGGCGGCGGATGGGAGCAATTCTCCGGAGGACCTCGAGAAATCATGCCGGAACCTTTGGAGGAGAATCCTCGCTCTTCCCTTGAACCAAATGACCTCACCCGGAGCCGACGAGGAAGTTCCGACCCATTTCTTGCCAATGGAAACGGACTACCTGGACTTCATGAGACTCGTCTTGGGATGGAAAAGGACTTCACCGGCAGTTGCCCGCATGCTCCGGGAAATGATATTGGACAGTGCCCGGGAGTGACCCGGACAACTCCGTCCCACCGCGCAAGCGGAGCACCGGGTCTCTGAAAAACCGAAATCTCACCGCAGAGGGCCCCGAGAGCGCAGAGCGCACTTGCCTCATGATATTCTCTCGGCGATCTCTGCGTGCTTCTCAGTGTAGTAACTCTCTTGAGAAGGAGACGTGTAACGCCCAATGATACAGCCAAACCATGAGATAAATCAGGATTCACGACCCGACTACCCGGCCCACTGGACGCTGGAGGAGCTCATCGACCGATGGAATGCCCTGCTGGTTTCCATCTTGAAAGATGATCAGAGCACTCTGCCGCTGAAACGCGCTCAAACCCAGGTGCGACAGGAGGCTCTCTATCAGAACGTCGTACGCCGATGGCCGAGGATGCAGGCCGATGAGAAGCTCGCTGCGTGGAAGAGCCTCATCAGGCTGAGCGAGGATGCGGTTCGCCAAGTGCTGCCCACATGTGTCGCCTGCGGTGAATGTTGCCGAAGAGGCAGCCCATCACTGCACGTGGAAGACCTCGAACTGCTCGAACAGGGGAACATTCCTTGGCGGGATCTGGTTACACTGAGGTGTGGCGAACCGGTGAGATCCCCTTATCAGCAGACGATTCTTCAGCTGGATGATGAGAGGGTGAAGATCCGCGAGAAACCAGGATCTCGAGAGTGTCTTTTCTTCGACGGCGAAACCGATCAGTGCCTGATCTACGGAAACCGTCCTACCCAGTGCCGCGCACAGGCCTGCTGGGATCCGAAGGCGGCCCTCGGATTGAAAAAGACGCCCTACCTGACTCGCTTCGAAATATTTCAGGGGGTCGATCTGCTTCTTGATCTCATCGAGGAGCACGACCGGCGATGTTCCTTCGAGAAATTACAGAAAGCCTTTGAGCATCTGCGGGAGACCAGGGGTGAATCTGTGGAAGAAGTCCTGCAGCTGCTTTCTTATGAAGACCATTTCCGCAGGTTTCTGGGCAGCCAACTGAACATCCCCGACGAAAACCTGGAATTGGTGTTCGGGAGGACCTTCGCGGATCTCGTTCCGCTCTTTGGTTTCAGAATCATCACGGAACCGGACGGTTCCCGATGCCTGGTCCCCGACGCTAACCATGCACAGGGCTCCATACCTGAATGAGACGAAGGGGCCTCGAATCGCCGGACCTGCGAGCGGACCGTCAACTCTCGCGCCGAGTGGGACGGATCCACCCTCCCACCTGGAGATACTGTGTGGTGACTGTCTTCAATTGCTTCCGGGATTCAAGGAACCTGTCTTTCATGGACCTGAGCCAATCGAGGTGTTTTCTCGCGCTCTCCAGATCCACAAAGAGCTGATGCTCACCGAGAACCAGGTCCATCTTCAGGGTTCCATCCTGCCAGTCATAGCTGCCGGAATTGCTGCAAAGCATGCACCGGGCCTGCCCCTCCGGCAGGAAACGAAACGTGTCCCCCCCACAGATCGGGCAAACGGGATGCCTTGGGGGAATTGCTTCGCTCTCATTCAAGAGAGCGCCGGCGAGGCGTCTGGCGGCGTCTTTCGGGCCCTCCCGCAGGAAGATTTCCCCTGGCAAGGCGGCATAGAGGACCAGCGTTTCCCTGAGATCTCCAAACGTGAGCTTGATGAAGCGGTCGATATCCAGCTTTGTCTGACCTTCAAGCCCCTCGATTCCCGCAATACCGACACCCACGGCGGGTTTTCCCCAGAGCTTTTCCAAGCATCCGTAAAAGCTCAGCCCACGATCGAGGAAACGCTTGAGACTGGAATTGGCTCCGAGGAAGTAGGTTGGAGCGGCAACGACGGTGGCATCGGCGCCGGACAACGCATCCAGTGCGGCTTGGAAATCATCGTCCTGGGGGCAGCGCATTTCCCCAAAGAGGCACTGATAGCAACCTCGGCAAGGCCTGATGTCGAGCTCGGGAAGCCTCATCAATTGCAGACGCCACCCTTGCGGCATATTCCTGTAGATTTCCTTGGCAAAGACCTCCGAATTGCCGAACTTCCGGGGTGACCCGATGATTCCAAGAAGCGTTTTTTCCATCAGGGCGACTCCTCCCTGCAAAACAGCAGCATTGTTCTCTCAGCAACCTCTGTGTGCTCCGCAGTGAAAAAAGGGCAAAAAAAAAGCCAACCGGAGGGGCTAGGACCGGTTAGCTTTTGAGGAGGAAAGAGTTGGTTTCTCTTGTGACCTTCTATGAAAGCAAAGCACGTGCCAAACATCCCAAAACACCCTCAGGCCAAGCAGGACAAGCAACCGAACGATCCCCCCCAAGCGAAGCCCCACAAAGAATCACGCCATAATCCGGCCAATCATGATAAATCCCGCCACAATCCGGCCATATGGCGCCAAACCGAGTGAGCACAAGGAAGCAGGCATGGCTGGATACTCCACCATCAATCTCCCAGAGCCTCCTTCAGCTCATCCACGGTTGAGACGGGCTGCCTGCAGGCGTAATTCTCACAGAGGTAAACGGCCCTCTTCCCGCCAATGGGATGCAGTTCACGCAAGAAAGGCACCCACTCCGATGGGTCCTTTCCGTCCCAACCCGTGCTCTTGAAGAGCAGGACGCGATGGGGATGAAAGCGGCGTTGGAGAGATTCCACCATCATCCGGGTTTCCTCATCCTCATCATCTCCCACGATCACGACTTCGGAGGTGGGTCCCAGAGCGAAATCCGCCGCATTCAGGAACTGGGTGTAACCAGAAGGGTAGTCCGCCACAAGGCTTGAGAACGATTTCAAGAGGGCATCGGCCCTCTCCTCCCATTCCACGTTTCCGGTCATGCGTCCCAAACGCAAGAGGTTCAATGCCGCCACCGAATTGCTCGACGGGATCGCTCCATCGTAGATCTCTCTGTCCCTCACAATGAGCTGTTCGCTGTCATCCGCCGAGTAATAGAACCCGTGCTGTTTCTCGCTCCAGAAATGATCCACCATGTGCCGCTGAAGTTCTGAAGCGGCCTTCAGGTATCGAACCTCGAAAGAGCACTCGTAGAGCTCGATGAGTCCCCAAATGAGAAATGCGTAATCGTCGGCGTAGCCGGGGTTTGCCACCTCGCCGTCTCGATAGCGCCGGAACAACCTCCCCGTTCCATCCGTCATTCTTTCCAGGACGAAATCGGCGCCCGCGGAGGCCGCCTCAAGGTAGGAAGAATCCCTCAAGGCCTGATATCCCTTAGCTAGAGCAGCAATCATCAATCCGTTCCAGGAGGCCAGGACCTTGTCATCCTTCAGGGGATGAATGCGCTTCTTCCTCGCGGCAAAGAGCCGACTCCTCCCGCCTTCAAGCATGTTCTCGAGTTCTTCGGGACTCATCTCGTGCAACTGGGCAAACACGGATTGGGGCTTGGTGATATGGAGGATGCTTCGGCCTTCCTCGAAATTCCCTGTTGGAGAGATATCAAAGAAGCCGCAGAACTTGCCGCCCTGTTCCTCTCCCAAAAACTCTTTGACTTCGTCCGGCCTCCAAACGTAGAAAAGCCCTTCTTCGCCCTCGCTGTCAGCGTCCTCCGCCGAGTAGAAACCTCCGCCAGGGTCCCTCATGTCCCTCAAGACATACTCCAAGGTTTCTCGAACCACCTGGGCGTACAGGGGCTTTCCGGTGATTTGATAGGCCTCGCAGTAGGCCATCACAAGCATTGCCTGGTCGTAGAGCATCTTCTCGAAGTGAGGCACGAGCCAACGTTCATCGACGGAGTATCGATGAAAACCGAAGCCCACCTGATCGAAGATACCCCCGTCACGCATGGAATTCAGGGTTTTTTCCACCATTTTGAGGGCATCGGACTCAGGATTTCGCCGGTGCCACCGCAGCAAGAAGGTGAGATGATGTGGAGTGGGAAACTTCGGGGCCCCGCCAAACCCTCCCCTTTGTTCATCGAAAGCCGAACGGAGCTGACTGTACCCTTTCTCAAGGATCTCCATGCCCAGCCGGTTGTCCCCAACCGCTTCTCCCTTCGGTTGAATCGCCCGGGTTATCTCCTCGCCCATCTGCACCAGCCGTTGCCGATCATCACTCCACAGTTTCGCAGCCTGAAGCAGGATATCCAGAAATCCCGGCATGCCCATCCGACTCGATTTGGGAAAATAGGTCCCCGCAAAAAAGGGCCTGCGGGTGGGCGTCATGATGATGGACAATGGCCAGCCACCTCTTCCCGTGAGCGCCTGACAAACAGTCATGTAAATGTGGTCCACATCCGGACGTTCCTCCCTGTCCACCTTGATGGACACGAAGTGCTGATTCAGCACCCCGGCGACATCCTCATCCTCGAAGGATTCCCGTTCCATCACATGGCACCAATGGCATGTTGCATAGCCGACGGAGAGAAGAATCGGCTTGTCTTCTTCCAGGGCTTTCCGGAAGGCATCCTCCCCCCAGGGATACCAATCCACCGGATTGTTCGCATGCTGCAGGAGGTAGGGACTCTTTTCCTTAATGAGCCGATTGGGCATAATTTCACTCCAGATTCTCCGAATCTACACTGGCATGACGACTTCGCTCTCTTTTTGTCTTCGCGGGAAAACCTTTGCGGGAAGATGTCCATGGGGAGGGCTTATGTCATGCCCTCCCCCGAGGCTTACTACCAGGACCGGAATGCTGCGGGGCAGTCAGGAAGTGAAAGTGGAGAGGGAACGAGATTATGGGTTGGGTTTTCCTCCGAAGCCTTCCATTGCGCACTTGGAAAAATCGATTTCGTTGTTACATCCCGGACAGACATGAGGCTTCTGGAATTCGTCGGAAAAAATCTCCTTTTCCCTTCCGCACTCCGGACACTTGCAGACAAAAGAGCTGAGGTTCTTGAAGCTTTCCCATCCCGGGCAATGAGCAGGCGTTTTCATACTGTCGTCCCCCCTTGTATGATGCGTTGCAGGCCATAAAAAACCCTTGGGGCGCCCTGGACCGGGTCACCCCGGGCAAGAAAACGATGCCGCCTATCGCTCCTCCTCCTCCCGCACCAGTTTGCCCTTGTGTTTGGTGCCGCAACTGGGACAGAGGATTTCAACTTCCTCCTGGGAACCGATGTACTTCTTCTTCATTTCTTCAGAGGGTATGAAAGATACATCTCCACATGCACATTGAGGGCATTCGCCTTTTACCACGTGTCTTTCTCTCTTGGCCATTGGAACTCCCCTTCACTTTATGCGGAAAAAAAGTTCATCACGCATTGACACCGACTTCAAAAAACCAACGGGACTCCTTGACTTTTCCCTTGCCATCATCCAATTGAGGCCATTTCCATCCGAAGACGTCGTTGCACCCCATCCCCCGGCCGATGCGCCGGAGTCGGCGACGCATGGAAAGAAACCGGCGGCATGAGCTTGAGTATCATTTCTTCAGCTTGTTGAGCTGGTTTAGAAGTAACTCGGTGTTTGGCCTCTGATTGATGTCATGAATGTCTATGTACCGGACAATCCCTTTCTTATCGATGATGAAAAGGGCCCTTTCGGAAACCCCTGACGACCTCAGAATTCCATACTTCCGAGAAACTTCCCCATGGGGCCAAAAATCCGACAGCACGGGGAACCAAACTCCTCCCATTTGTTCAGTCCAGGCAAACAACGTCGGAACGTTGTCTGTCGTTATTCCTATCAGGACGGCGTTCTGATTGTCAAATTCATCCTTCAGAATGTTATAGCCGGGCCACTGTTCAGAGCAGACCGGAGTCCAAGCGGCGGGCACGAAAGAGAGAACCACATTCCTTTTGCCTATATAATCCCCGAGCGAAACCTTCTCGCCTTTGATCGATGACAGGGTGAAGTCCGGAGCTCGATCACCCACCTTAAGCCGCGCCTGACTGTCAGTGGGTTTCAATCCATCCAGGCTGTAAATTCTGCCTTTGAATTGCTCCGATGCGCCGTGCGAGGGCGAACCAAATGCAAGACCCAGAATCAGGAGGAACACCAACGAGACCGCTTTCTTCATCTTTGCCATGAATCATCCTTCCTGCTTCATCTTGGCTTTCTTTAGAAGCAGATCCAAGAACTCCTTGGGGTCACCAAAGGTTCCCGCTTTTGAATAGACGATGTGATGCGAGCCGCTGGGGCCCAGTTTAACAACGAGAAAAAAGGGCGTTCGAGGTTGACCGAGTGCATTATGTATTTTGTAGTCCGCATCAGGCAAGAGCGGAAACGTAATCGAGTAGTGCTTCTTGAACGTGTTGACCTCGAATGTGGAATTTCCAGCCCCAATCCCCACCATCTTGACTCTGTCCTTCAGATCCTGATTCGAGGAGATAGCCTGGTGGAGCTGGTTCACCGCGGGAGCCTCCTTCTGACAGAAGGGGCAGTACATGCTGAAAACTTCAATGATGACCAATTCCGCCTTGATCTGCGGGATCTTGAACACATCCTTCTGCTTGATTCCAAGATAGGTGATTTCGTCCTCTTTCTGTGGCGCGGGGAGTTTCATTTCAGGGAGGGAACTGCCCTCGAGAGGAATGTTCTCACCGGCGAGAGCAGTAACGCCGCCGGGCAAATGAGCCAAGAAGGCAATGAGCACGATTGCCGCAGCCACTGCGGCTCGTCTGATGCAAAACTTCCCCGGACTGTCAAACGGCTTCATTGGACCATCCTTCATTCGGTGAGCGGTGGTGAAAGACATTTCATCGCCATGCGTGGTTAAGACGGATTGGACCGGCTAGTAGAAAAGGGGGAGCCCAGAACAGGGGAGCCAAACCAAGTTGTTCACTCCCTTCGCAGCGCGATTGCTGTAGCGAGAAAGTTTCTTCAAAGAATTCGCGAGGGACAAAGGGGATCGGGAGTAATGACCGTCATGCCTGCAGTCGAACCAATTAAATGCTATAAGTGTTTGAGCCAAAAAGCAAGCGAATTCCCTCATCATTTCCGGTTCCACCGCGGGCATGAACGGGGCTCGGGGACAACGTTTCATCAGGTGGCGGCACCACCTCCGTCCAACCCCTGCTTCCCCTTTTCCAGGTACCAGTTGCCGGTGTCGACATAGTAGAATTTGAGGTCGGCCAGCATGATATAGTGCTTTCTCTCCTCCGAAATCACACGCTCCAGGAGACTGCGGAGCGAAGGGTCCGCCGTTTTTTTCAGCTGTTCATCGAAAAGCTTGACGCTCGCATCCTCGAGTTTGAGACCGCTCTCTATTGCGGCAATGTCGTCGGAGCATGCTTGGGACATTTTTTTCTGCTCTGCCGCAACACTCTTCAGGAAATCTCTCTTGTCTTCCCCTTCAAAACTGACGTAACGACAGGCATCGGGAGCGACCTTTCCTTTTTTCAATTCCTCGTACACCTCCTGAAGCTGCTTCAGCCCCTCCGTCTCGGCATCCCTCAGCATGCGGAACGTCTCCTTGCCAACCTGATCAGGGCACCCTTTCATGGCGTTTTCATAGAGGTCCCGTTTTCTTTCCTTTATTTCCAGGGCACTGCAAAAAATGTCAAGGGACTCATTCTGTTTCATGGCTCAGCTCCTCCATAACAAGTACAGTCAAAAAACCTCTTTAGCCTCGATTCCATCTTTCTGTCCTAAGGTAAGGCGTGAGGCATTGCCTGTCGACATTCGGCACACCGCTTTTTGGATGAGAGACACACGCAAGCCCTCTTAGCCCTCATGCACCCCAAAGTTCGCCCTCTGCAACTCTTCGTGGCGAAGCCTCACAAAAGTTCTAAAGAAAAATCCGTCTCGATCCGATCGGTGTCCTAGATATCCCCGAGAGCCTTCGCTCTCGCATCCCAACGCGAAACCGAAGGGAGTCGCTCTCCGGGAGAGAACGGTTAAACCGAAGAGGTGAGCGATGTTGCGCTCGAGAATGGCGGATGGCGGGGCCGCGTCCACTTCGATTTCGGCAATTTTCCCGGGACCATCCGCAAATCACCTGTCAACGTTCAGGAGGCAGAGGGCGAGTGAACCGCATGCTGCACGAGACAAGAGAACATTGTGAAGGTGACCAGGGAGGCTTTACCCTGGTGGAGTTGATGATCACGGTGGCGATCCTCGCCATCCTGAGCACGGTCGCCATTCCCGCTTACATCAACTATGTGAACCGAACCAACCAGAGTGACGGGATCGTTGCCCTCGTAAACGCAAGGATGGACCAGGAGGTCTTTTTCGAGAGAAACCTCCGCTATGCGGGCACGGTGGGATGTTTGAATTCCCTGTACACCGGCGCAAGCACTGTTTGCATGTCCAACTGCGGTGCCTGCATCCAGACTCAGTTCACCTCAGGCAAGGGGTACAGGATCTCCATCTCTGCTGCAAACACACAGAATTTCACCATGGCGGCCACCAGGAGATACTATTCCTGGGCCCCGGTAGACCAACTGACCATCTCTTCGACGATGCCTCACCCCACCGTCGTCAATCCAGGTTCCATCGGCTTTTCCTTGTTTGATTGGATTTTCAAATGATCGCACTACAAAACGGAGGCATTTCGCACATGACTGGATCCGGCCACAGGCGAACCATGAAGAACGCAAGAGGATCCCGGGTCTTCAAGGCTCTTGTATTCACTCTCTTGCTCTTGGGAGTGGTCTCGTGCAGTTCTGAGAAGTCAACTTCTCCGACCATCAAGGCGACTCCTCAGCAAGTGCAGGGGGCAGCGACATCCGACAGACTGCAAGAGCAAACATCCGGGCTTCCCTCCGACACAAGCCATGCGAACCCCACCGATGCCGGAGGATCAGGGATCCTCACCGCCAATGTCATGGATATCAAATCGGTTTCGATCGAACCCTCGGCGCCCTCCGTGGGAGACACTCTCAGGGCCAAGATCGTTTTCAAGGAGGATGCGCCTCCCGTAACCTCTCTGTATTACCGCTGGAAGATAAACGATCAAATCGCGCAGGAGTCCCCAAGTCCGGAGCTTCAGCGTCCTACGAAAAAAGGGGACCGAGTGGAGGTTGTCGTCTTTGTTGGCGAAAACAAGGAGGAATCCAGAGCCGTGAGAGGATTCGCGTCCATCGAGAACACCCCCCCCTCGATCCGCAAGGTGGACGAGCGATTGGACGAAAATGGGCAGTATGTTGCCAGGCTTGAGCCTCTCGACAAAGACGGTGATTCGGTCAATTTGGCTTTAAAGCGAGGCCCCGAGGGAATGACCTTCGACAGCGCAAAGCGAGAGCTCCACTGGCCCGTTCCCAAGGGGACGAAAGGGAGTTTTCCGGTGGAGGTGCTTGCTGGCGACGCATCTGGAGCCCAGGTCCTTTTTGCCTATTCGATCACCATAAAGCAGGAATAGTCAGTGACAGGAGTGGATCCCATGCAACGTCGTCCTCTCTCAAACCATGGTGAAAGCGGGTTTACCCTTGTGGAGATCATGGTCATCGTCGCCATCGCCGCTCTGATGATCGGGTTCACCTACACGGGTTTCAGCGGGACTCTCGAGCGTCAGCGGAGTCAGGCGGCACTGAAGCGAATCAACTGGGTCCTCAAACAGGCCCAAATGCAGGCCATCGAAAAACACACCAACTGCGCGGTGCGCGTGAATGCCGGCAACGACACCATACAGGTCTTTCTCGATACATTCCCGGGAACCGGCCCAAACCTGGCCTTCGACGGCAATGACACGATCATAGAGTCAATCAACATAGCTCAGGAGTTTCAGGGAGTAGACATCTCACAAGGATGCAACTTTCGGTTCAACAGCCGGGGGTTCCCCAAGGGTGCCTTTGCGAGCATCAGGTTGAATCCGAGAGACAGTTCCCTGGAAGACGGAAACATAACCATATCGAGCATGGGGAGCATCAATGTCGAGATGCCTGAGACCTGGAAATACTGATTCGGGCTTCACACTGGTTGAGGTTCTTGTAAGCCTGGGGGCCATGGCCATCGGGTTCACAATCCTCATGGGATTGCACTATTCCTCCATCAAGATGGAGATGAGCGACCAGCGAAGGGTTCAGGCCCTTGAAATTGCCCGCACGAACTTAGAAATCCTTCGCGATCTGAACGGGTGGGACAGAGTGAACTGCCCAAGTCCACCGGCGGTCGTCCAATCTCCCGCAGCCGCTCAGTACAACTGCACCGTCACGACCTCACCGGCACCGCCTGGTGCTGGGACACCGTGGCCCGAGGACACGACGGTTCGAGTGACAGTGAGGATTGGCTGGCAGGAAAGGACAAGCATAGGAGGTCGAGGGCCATCGCCCAGGCAGAATTCCAGGATCGAACTCACGAAGATGTTCAATACCAATCATCTGTTCTCACCATAGAGGAAGCTGACCAGCCAGGTTCTGAAGTCGTTGGATCAAATTTCCGGAGAACTCCGTAAGAGGGTGAAAATGTCGACCAGTCGGCTCAACACACGGAAGGATGCAGGCCTGACCCTGGTGGAACTCCTTGTTGCGATAGCAATAACCTCCATCATCATGGCCATAAGCATCGGAATCTTCATCAGTCAATACAAGAGCTACCGAGCCAGTAACGCGGTGAAAACCTCCCAGGCAGGCAGCCAAAAGGCCGTCGACATGCTCCGGGACGATTTTGCCCTCGCCGGGTGGTCCGTCAAGCCGGAGATGGCTTTCGTCATTCAAGACGGAGGCACCGGGGCAGACGAGATCTACATCAATGATGCTTCCCTGATTTCGATCGAACCCGGGAATGACACCAAGACCACTAATCACCTTGTGAAAATGGTGGATGGCGACTGCGCCGCGTGCGCTCGATACACTGGAACCACGGTCGTTCCCACATCCTCATTGGATATCGACGGAGATGGAAACACCACGGAGTTCCAAACCGTCCCCGTCATCATATGGAACACTGACACCAATCGAGCCACCTTCGGTGAAACCAACGACAGCCGAAATCTCACAACCGCCATCAGCAATGGGCTGGTTACACCGGCTATCCAGTACAGTGTAAACACCACCAACGCATCGCTGCGGCGCGAGGCCCGGGACACTTCCGGTTCGCAACCCATGGCCGAGGACGTTGTGGACGTGCAGGTGGTGTATCAGGACGACGGAAACAATACCTATGGAAACAGCGGGTGCACCACATGCCAAATGACCGCTTTCGATGCAAGCAAGATCAAGCGGATCGATCTCAGCATTGTCACCCGAAGCCGTGAAAGGACCAAGCCACAGCAAGACTCGTCTTCATGCCGACCCGCCAGCGGAAATAGGCCGGCGGCTACCAGCGGTTCCACCGAATGCGGCTACGAATATCGCGTGCAGACAACGAGGATCACACCGTACAACAGGATTCGTTAGGTGGCCATGCAAGCAAACGCTGCCGCGTATGACTTTTCGGCCGGCGGACGCAATTGCCTGCAGGCAACAACAGTCAACTCTCTCGGAGAGGCTCACCATTAGGCAGTGGTGGGCTTTCGTCGTCACATGCCATGGAGGCATCCCGGATGCATCGTTTTTGTGTTCTTGAATGGTGGGAGAAGGAAACGGGTGACGCATGACGAACGCTGCGAAAGAACTGCTCATCAGGAATGAAAAAGGGTTGGCCATGGTCCTGGCCCTCTTGCTGGTTACACTCCTCGCCTGTTTTGGCATGTGGCTTCTTCTGGAAACCCACAGCGGATTCAGGATTACGAGTGCGTATCAGCGCATCGAGGAAACCTTTCACCTGGCTGAAGGGGCCTGTTGGAAGTCAATCAAGCTCATTGACAACTCGACCATCGAGCTTCCGACAACAACGCCCATCAGCGATGTCACACCATCGACTCTCATCCCGGAAACCCTTCCGGATGACCCCGGGAAAAAGATCACACCCGGGATCAAATCGGCCAGGGACTTTTACAACACTGTTCCACCCGCGGGGTGGATGATCAATTGGCAGGGCGGATCAGGCTACCACAGGGATTACTATTTGAGCAGAGGCAAGAGCGAAATCCAGATGCCCAAGAGCAAAGGCAACTCTTCGTCGGTCCTGTACAACTTCGCGGAAAAGGTGGCTCGGTGAAGCCTCGAGATATGAGTCGTCGTCAATCGATTCCAACAAATCGTGAAGCGATAATGCCTGGATCGAGTGTGATGGTTTAGTTCACGAAAGGGTCAGAGATGCTTTCTTCATTTTTAAGAGAAACGAAAAATGAGACTCAGGAACACAGCCATGGTGCAGTCAGTGACCTGAGCCAGGTTGGGAACGGACGACTCGCCTCAGTGATGAATTCCCGAACCTTGCATGTCCTGGGGTTCCTGGCCATGTTCGCCGGGTTCGTCACGCTTCTGCTGGGCACGAAGGGGTATCTTCATGCCGCCGACAACTCATGCAAGAACCCCCCGTTCATCAGCACCAATGTGCCTCCCCTGGTCATGCTCGTCATGAGCAAGGACCACACGGCCTTTTTCGAGGCCTACACGGACACGACGGATCTCGATGGTGACGGGACCCTCGATACCACTTACAACAACAGCATCGACTATTACGGTTATTTCGATCACACCAAGTGCTACGTGTACAGCACAAGCAACAAGTACTACGATCCCACGAGGAGTGCCAGCAACCACGTCTGTGGAGGCGCCAGCGAATGGAGCGGCAATTTCCTCAACTGGGTCACCATGTCACGCATGGATGTCCTTCGCAGGGTCCTCTACGGCGGATACCGGGACACGGAAGCGTCGGACAAGACAATCCTTCGCAGGGTCTATATTCCCAACGATGGGCACTCCTGGGTCAAGGTGTACAAGGGAGATGACGTTAGCAACTACACCCCGTACTCCAAGCCGACCGACAACGGGAATGACGCGAATGGTGTGTCACTGAACGGTCTGTCCTTCTACAACGTCACCTGCAAGTATAATGCGGCCACCGCAAGAGGGATGCAGTACTGTCACAACGACGGCCTGGACGGCCTGCCGATCGTGCGTGTCGCAAAGATCATCGATTACGATTGGGACGCATCGGAAGTGCTCCAAGGTTTCTACGACAATGAGTACACAGGAGAGACCGGCTACAACGTGGACTCCCCTGCCTTTGACAGACGCGTGGCCGACCTCGCCGTCAGGGTGCAGGCCTGTGTTCCCGGACTGATCGGGCAGGAGATGTGCAAGGATTACGTGGACGACTCCAATGTCCATCATATGAGGCCCACCGGACTGTTGCACAAGTACGGGGAAAACGATGCCCTCCATTTTGGCCTCACCACCGGCACATACAAGAAGAACATTTCGGGGGGCGTGGTTCGCAAGAATGTTTCCAGTATTGGCAGCGGCGTCAGCAAGGAAATCGATCCCAAGACGGGTGTCTTTGTCGCTCCGAGCAGCGGCGACGGAATCATCAAGACCATTGACAAGATTTATCTCCGGGACTTCAAGACCGACTTGAAAGGGTATACGGACTGCGGCCCCACAGCGGCCATGAGCGAGGGCAATGACGGCTGCAGGAACTGGGGCAACCCCATCGCTGAAATGATGTATGAATCCATGCGCTATTTTGCAGGTGCTGCACCGACCGCAGCCTTCGATGTCAATGAAGACGCAGATCTCGATCCAAATGCTGCTTCCGACAGTGATCCCGGCAACAACGATCCCCTCGACACCTCCCATGCCACGAGAAACGCTCCCGTAAAGGTTTCCTGGACAAACCCTTACACGACTTATCCTTACTGCAGCAAACCCTACGTCATGGTCCTGTCGGACATCTATCCCTCCTATGACGATGATCAGGTGCCCGGGAATGTATTCAACACAGGGTTTGCGGGGACCCTCAGCGGATTCGACATGAGAATTGGCGGTTCCAAGTCACTCAACGCCAGGGACCTGGCAAACCAGATTGCAACAAACGAAACCGGTTTTCCAACCCGAACGTTCATTGGGGAGACCAATGACGGGTCAACCACGTCCGGCGACCAGCAATGTTCCGACAAGGGCCCCTTCAGCCTGGGCCAGATCCGCGGCTTGTGCCCCGGCAACCCCGGCATCAAGGGGAGCTACTACAGCGCGGCTGTGGCCAATTTTGGGCGAACGACCAGTCTGAAAGCCGCCGCAGGCGACTCGGGAGACAGGAACCCCACGACCTTCGTTGTGGCTCTGTCCAACCCGTTGCCGACCATAAAAGTCAACCTGTCAGGTCAAGAGGTCACCATATCGCCGGTTTCAAGGGCGCTGTACAGCGGTAGATATACGAACTGCAGCTATGTGAAAGCCAGGGTCGTCCCGCACGACCCCTCCACGGAACCCGGGGTAGGGGAACTGGAGATCGTCTGGGAGGATTCCTACCACGCTTCGGATTTCGATAAGGATTGGATCCAGCGCATCAAGTGGACGGTCAATGGTGGCCAGCTCACCGTGGAAACCTGGATCAACAAGTTCTCCGCGGGCGCGGCCGGGTGGATGGGATACGTCATTAACGGAACAACCAACGATGCCCAGTACATGGACCTCTATCAGGAAAACATCAATCCCTTTACGTACAGCCCACTGCTCCACGTGTGCACTAACCCAGCCATCTGTGTCGCTTCTTCTCCGCCCAGCGGGAGCCTCATGTGCAAGGTCCCCGCGGGCGCCACGGGGAATACCAGCGCCTGCGTCACCACGGGTACGAGAACAGTTTACTCCAAGCGAACGTTCAGCGGTGGCACAAGCACCGCCGAATACCTCAAGACACCCCTCTGGTTCGCCGCCAAATACGGCGGGTTCACGGATCTCAACGGAAACGGTCTCCCGGACCTGAGCATGGAGTGGACCAGCAGCACTGCTTCCGATCCCGATCCCGACAACTACTTCTTTGTGGCCAACCCGGCGAAGCTCTTCGAATCCGTCGACAAAGCCTTTGGGCAAATCCTCCAGAAGGAGGGATCCGCCGGCGCCGTGGCCACGGTGACCCAGGAGGTCCATCAGGGGGACATCGTGGTTCGGGCTGCCTTCGAAGCCTTCGAGGAGACCAACCCTTCCATCTACACTTGGCAGGGGCACCTGGAAACCTACCGTCCGTTCGACGGCTGTTCGGCTTTCACAGACCAGACCGTGTGCCAGGGGATAACGGGATGTGAGTGGAACACCGCAACATCCACCTGCAGCGGTGAAATGTACTCGTTCCAGCACCCACTCTATCCTAGCAGGTTCTGCAACGATATCCCGGCCGGCATACGCAATTGCTGGGACGGGGGCGAAAGGCTCAAGAGCCAAACTCACCTGAACCGCTCACTTTTCACATGGCTTGCCAATGCCAAGGCGCAGTTCAACGCCCTGAACTTGAGCCCCCTCTCCACCAGCATGAACAATCAGATCGACTTCAACGCCGACGGCAACGCGACGTCGGAAGACGACCAGGAAATAGCCCTTCGCTGGACACGGGGTGAAGACATCACGGGGACCACCACGCGAAACAGAAACGGGTGGATTCTGGGCGACATCGTGTATTCGACTCCCGTTGTCGTTGGCGCTCCAAGCCGGGCTTCCGTGCCCAGAAAGGTCGCCAACGAGGAATGCACTTCCACTTTCATTGGCGACAACTGTTTCTACGACTACCTCTCAAGCAAGAAGCACAGGAAACAGATGGTCTATGTGGGAAGCAACAGTGGGTTGCTTCACGCCTTCAACATGGGCATATGGGACAACACGGCGAGTCAATGGGTGTTTGACCCGGCGGACAATGCCACGGGGGCTGATACCCTGGGCAAGGAAAACTGGGCGTACATCCCGAGCAACCTGCTCTCGGAACTGCAGGATCTGGCCGTCACGACCTACGGAACCACGGCCGGCTGCAGGCATCGCTACATGGTCGACTTGTCCCCCCAAGCGTGGGATGTCAAAATCGACCATGACAATGACGGTGGAGTCACCACGCCGAAGCAATGGCGCACCGTCCTCCTCGGCGGGGAAAGGGAAGGGGGAGACGTGCACTTCGCATTGGACATCACCGACCCCGACAACGCAACGATCCTGTGGGAGCACTCCATGCTGAAGGACTTTCCGAGAGCCTCAGCCGCGGCAGCGTTCACCAGCCACTACGATCATCTGAAGACGGCTGCACTCTCCAAGTCCACGCCGTACATGGGAAGACTCCATTCTTCAAGCCCACTCAACCCTTATGTGGCTTTCATCGGAGGAGGAATCCACGAATTCCGGCCTGACTTGGTGGACGGCAACGCGACCACGTCTTTGAAGTTGGTCAGCGAGTGGAACTACCTCTACTATCCCACCTTCCATGCTGTTTATCTCGAAACGGGGGAGGATCTCTGGAAGTCCACCTGGTCCGCTCTTCTGGACGAGGCAAATTACAGGAACTACTTTTCCGTGAATCCTGCCGCGACCTACGTGCTGCCTCACGCCATCAGCAACGTCGCGGCCTTTGACATCTTCAACGAATCGGGGGTGAGCATCACCCAGGGAGCAACGCAGGACGGCTTCACCGATCTCCTCTATGCCGGAGATTACAACGGGACCCTTCACAATGTGGTGATCGACACCTCCGATAACTCAACGGCGCCATCCTGTTTGATCACCCGCAAGACCAAGGCCATCACCAGCGCCAGCACGAATCCTTTCCGGGGAAGCCGCCAGCCCATAACGGTCACTCCCGTCGCGGCACTTGACGAGAGTGGTCACATGCGCGTCTACTTTGGAACAGGCAAATTCAGCGACGTCTCGGAGAGCAACAACGACCGGACCGACAATGCCACCATGACGTTCTACTGCCTGATCGAGAACGTCACCTCTCCAATCACCTGCGGAGACAACTCGACGACCGAGATCGTCTCGATCTCCAGTCCTCCCTTTGGTGTCTACGAGAAGTGCAGGGCTTCCGGGGGACCACATCGCTGGGTGATAAGGGAGTTGATTTCCGGGCAAAACGTGACCCACTCCGATGGGGACACCTGTTTCGAGTGCATGTTTGATTTCGAGACTCCCGGGGAGCGCGTCATCGACTCCGCCCTCGTCGCCGGAGGTTATGTGTTCTTCACGACCTTCGTGCCCAGCACGGATCCCTGTGTGCCTGGCGGGAAGGCCAACCTTTATGTGCTCGATTACATGTGCCAACCCTTGACCGACATACCCATCGTCGGAGGGAGTGGGATCACGGTCAGGTACCGCAACGCACAGACGGGGGCCTGGTCCAGCACCCAACCGGCCCACGTCGGTGCCGTCCAAGTCAGTTTGGGGGAAGGCATGCCGAGTCGTCCCGTCCTCGATTCCAAGGGGGAGAACCTGCTCGTGCAGACCAGCGATGCACGGCTCATCAAGCTGAGTGTTGATCTCGGAAAAAGTGGGAAGGCCACGATCAAGGGGTGGACCCGCGAAGCCGATTGACGGTTGTTGAACAGCCTTAAAAAAACCCTCGGGAACCCTTTTCACACCCGGTGTGGAAAGGGTTCTCTGTTATTGTCGAGCCTTCGGGCGTCAACGAACCCTGGCGTCTCGCTCTCGCCTACCGAATAGGAGTCGGAGGCTCCTCGCCGTGCACTTCCCAGAGTTGGAAGGAGGATGTTTTGAGGCGAGTGGGTTTGAAGTACCGCACATCCGCCATGCGAAGGAAAAAGAGCTTGTTGAAAACCGACCCAAAGATATCGGCGGAGCACAAAGTCCCCCACCCTGTGTGTGCGTCATGCTGGAACACGAGGCCTTCCGCCGAGTAGTTCATGGACTGCCATTCCTTGCCGTCGTGAAAGATCATCCGTGATACCGGAAGGGTCACATTCCCCGCGGCGAGGACTCCCTCTTCGAGGTCCAGGGAGAAGGGAGGCAGCCCCACCAATTCATTCCCATCCTGTCTCACCTGGGAGAAGGTGCGAAAAAACGGGTGAATGCCGTCGCGCTTTCCGGGATCCCATGAACCCAGCCAATACCACCAGTAACTGGTCCCCACCAGGCGCTCATCCACGAGGAAATAAACGGGCCTTCTCGATTCCCTTGGAGGGAAGAAGAACGGAATCCAGTCATCCGGTGGGGAAAAACCGTTTTCCACCAAAATCCCGCGGCTACTCTCCGGTCCAGCCGCCAGGACGGCTTTGACAACCTCGAGGCCTTTAGGAACATCGTTCATTTTCTTGAAAACCCGCTGAAACCCCTCCAATCCGCGTACGACATAAAAATGAATCCAATTGGCCGCCTGCCGATAATCGGAAGACACCAACGGAAAGGCAGTGATGAATGACAGCTGCCCCCCATGATAGGTCCCGTCGCTGATCGTGGCCCTCCGACTCCAGTACATGACCGGATACCCATGGTCCCACCATGCCCATATGACGCTGTTGGGAGGGGTATCCTCCCGGGCGAGGGCGATTCCTTCCACAACGCGGGGAGGTTCCACCGGATTGTAGGTCCCCAAGCGATTGGTTGCCGAAACGGACCAGATCCCATGGGCCATCCCCAGGCACAAGAGACCGAACAGTGATCTCCAGACCCATCTTCCGGGCCCTTCTCCAGATATCTTCCACAGGGAGAAAAAGAGGTGCCCCGCACCCAGAGCCACAAGAGGCGTCATGAAGATGGCGAATCTTTTCGCGTAAACCGTGAGTATCCCCAAGGCGAGGGGCACCATCAACTGCAACCCGAGGCGATGATTTTTGAAGAGCAGCAGGGCCAGCCCCGCAATGGAAGAGACGAAGACAAACCAGCTGCCGGCAGACAGGGCGACAATACCCTGGAAGGAAACCCGAACCTGTTCCGATATGGTGACCCCGATATTGGGGAAGTGAGGATCTTCGGCTTTCGAAATATAGCGAAACAACCCCCAGGCTACATTCAGAAAGCTTTCCCAGAACGCAGGCCCCTTCCAGACTCCTACGACGAGAATGGGAACAATGGCCGTCATGGCCAGAGGGAACAGGTCCCGCTTTCGGGGGCCAATCAGGAAAAGGTAGGCGGAAATGATCGGTACGAGGCCGATGGCCAATGCCACTTCCGGTGCAGTGTCCCACCACATCAGGAATACCGCCAGGTAGCATGCGACGGCCGCCAACCACGCAAGCCTCTTTTTTCCGCCACTTCGCGCAACAAGAAAAGAAAGCAAAACCCCCGTCATGGCCAAAGTCACGACGCCGCAATCCGTGTCATACCAGCCGGCGCTGGTGCGGCGCACGTAGTACGGCGCGCAGAGGGCCACCAGCCCCGCAAGTAGGCCGGAGAACGTATTTCCCCATGAACGGGCCAGGAGAAAAACGGGAATAAAGAGGAGCACGCCCAAATAGGCGGGAAGCAATACCGCCACCCATTCCACCGCTGCTTCCCGTGAGCCTCGCAATGATCGCGGTCAAGCCCGAGAGAAGAGGAGGGGGGGAGGGGCGGGGTGGGTGATCCGGGACCGACCTGAGCTCATCGATCTGCGCATACGTGCCCTCATGAAGCTCCCGAGCGTAACGGAGGTAGTAGTAGCCGTCAAAGGTGGTGAGTATAGGATTGCCTTCAAAGAGATATCCGGATGCGTTCTCACGCCAATCAAGGAAGCAGGCGAGGCGCAGGAACAGCCCATAGGAAATGACCGCGGCAATGGCGAGAATCTTCAGGTAATTCAACTCTTGAGATGGACTCCAAGTGGTTGATGGCTACTTCTTTTCCATGGACACCGGGAAAACGAGACGGAATGTGGTCCCTACCCCCGCGGCGCTTTCCAGTTCAACGACTGCACCGTGCTTGTCCAGAATCTGCCGCGAAATGCTGAGTCCCAGGCCCGTTCCTTCGGGCTTTCTGGTAAAGAAAGGATCAAAAATGTGATCCTTGTCCTCTTCCATGATGCCCGGCCCCGTGTCACTCACCTGGAGCACCACAGCACTCGGATCTTCCTGCAGACGAGTCGTCAGTGCGATTTTCCCCCCATCCGGCATCGCTTCGATGGCGTTGAGGAGAAGATTCATCACCACCTGGCTGATCTGGTTGAAATCCATGACCAAAAGGGGAATGCCTTCGGTCAATTCCACGGAGACTTCCACGTTGGTCTTTCGGACATATGCCTTGGACAGATCATGGCAATAGGCCACCACATCATTCAGCTGATTGGGGAGGAACTGGGGCTCCCGGGGCTTCGCAAAATGGAGTACCTGTTGGACGATCCGATCCATTTTCTTGATCTCGATGTTGATGTCTTCGAACATCTGCCTCTGGGCAGTATCGAGAGACAGTTCACGCTGGAGCATTTGTGTATTGAAGTTGATGGTGGCGAGAGGGTTTCTGATCTCGTGGGCGATGCCCGCGGCGAGAGTCCCCAGGGCCTTCAACCGTTCGGACTGCTGAAGCCTTTGCTCCAGCTTGCGCGCTTCCGTCATGTCCTTCTCATAATAGACCACGCGCTCGAGGGACCCCGCCGTGTTCAAGACGGGGAAAGCATAGAAGTGAAAATACCCGCCCCACCGTGGATGAGGACCTTCCCGTCGAACGGGCTGGGCCCCCCAAAGACATGCCCAAATGGGACACTCCGGATGGGGATGATCCTGGTTGTAGAGGACCCGTGTGTATTTGCGGTTCAGCAGTGCCTCGGCCGGCCCATACAGCGTTTCGCTCGTCTTGTTGACGCGGATGATGTGGAGCTTGGAATCGATGATGAAGATGGCGTGCTGGATGGCATCGAAGCTGATCTCCAGTTCACTTTTGGCCCGTTCAATGGAGTCGAAAAGCTGGGCATTCTCGATGGAAACCCCGATCATGTGACCGATGGTTCGCAGGAATTCCTTCTTTTCAGGTCCGAGCAAGAGGCTGTCATGGGTCACATAGAGGAGGCCGAGGACCTTCTTTTGGGTCATGAGAGCGATGCAGATGATCTCCTGGACGTTTTCCTCGTCCATGCGCTCCCGAAGCTTGGCAAAAACCAGTTTCCTAGTGGGAAACCAGCGCACGGGCTTCAAATAGTAGAACTTGTTGATGACTTCGGTGGATATCGACAGGGACTGGATGCAGCTGACTAGGGTTGCGGTGAAGCCGTGGTGAGCCGCCAACTCCAGGAGCCAGTAGTCGTCGAACGTCTCCTTGACCAGGTACAGCGCAGCCATTTTCAGTTTCAGCGTGCCCGAAATCGCCGTGAGAGCACGCTGAAGCACGTCTTCAAGGTGAGGTGAGTGGTGAAGGGCGGACGAGATGTCAAATAAGATCTGGAGCTCATCGTGCTGACGCTGAACCTCAGCCCAAGGGTTCACCGGTTGAGGCAGCGATGTCGTCTCTTCATGTGCCATGCTATTGCGCGCTTCTCTCCCTCTTGGCGATGGACTCCCACTGAGACCAAGTCACCCGAGCCACTCGAATGGAGGCCGCATCCACCATTTTGCCGTCAATGGCCAAAGATCCGCAGCCCGCTTTCTGGGCCTCGCCATAAGCATCAAGAATCCTCCGGGACCGCTCCACGTCCTCCTGGGAAGGTGTGTACATTTCATTGATGACCGGAAGCTGGTCGGGATGGATAGCCCATTTCCCATCGTAGCCAAGGGCGGCACTCAACAGACAGGATTTCTTGAGTCCCTCCGGATCCTTGTAATTTCCGTAGGGGGCATCGATGGCTGCCAGCCCGGCCGCCTTGGCCGCCATGGCCATGCGGCTCAACGGAAAATGCCACCTGTGCCCGGGATAGAATTCCTCCGCGTCCCCGTGTCCGCTGATCCCCTTGCTCATCATGGTGAGGGAAGCGCTGTAGTCGGCCACGCCAAATACGAGTGCTTCGAGGCGAGGTGAACTGAACGCTATCTCATTCACCCGCATCATCCCTGCCGCCGTCTCTATGGATGCTTCCAGGCCGATGGAAGTCTGAAAGCCCTGCCGCATTTCGATTTGAGTCAGAAGGTAGTCGATGGCCTTGATCTCGGCAGGATCATTGACCTTGGGGATGACGATCACATCCAGGTGACTTCCGGCTGCTTCCAAGACCTCGATGATGTCCCTGTATGCAAAAGGGGTATCCATCCCGTTGATGCGGTAGGAGCGCACCCTGCCTCCCCAGTCCTGCTCCTTCAAAGCCTTGACCACGTAATGTCTCGCATCTTCCTTCTCGTGTACGGGAACACTGTCCTCCAGGTCCAGCATGATGAAGTCCACGGGCAGAGAAAAAGCCTTCTGAACCATCTTTTCGCGATTGGCGGGAACTGAGAGAATCGAGCGTCTCAAACGGATAGGGCGTTCCATTTTTTCTCTCCATGAATGGTGATCGTGATGACTTGAGCCCCAGTTCCGGACTGGCTAGTGCTTCGTCGTCTTCTCTCGAATGGCAGCCTGTGCAGCGGCCAACGTGGCTATGGGAACACGGTAGGGAGAACAGCTCACGTAATCGAGGCCTATCCTGTGGCAGAATTCCACGGAATGAGGCTCACCGCCGTGTTCCCCACAAATACCAATCTTGAGGTTCGCTCTCACGGAGCGGCCTTTCTTGACCGCGATTTTCATGAGGGCACCGACCCCGTCCTGGTCCAATCGATTGAAGGGGTCCTGATCCCAAATCTTCTCCGTCAGGTATGGAGGCAGGAACTTGCCCGAGTCATCGCGGCTGATTCCAAACACGGTCTGGGTGAGGTCGTTGGTGCCGAAGGAAAAGAAGTCCGCCACTTCAGCGATTTCATCGGCCGTGAGAGCCCCTCGCGGCACCTCGATCATGGTCCCCACGTTGTACTCGATTTCGACCCCGTATTCCTCCATGACCTCAGCCGCCACCGCCTCAACCACTTTCCTCTGGTTCTTGAGCTCATTGACGTGGCCGACGAGCGGGATCATGATTTCAGGGTGCACGCCGATCCCCTCTTTTTTCACCTCGCAGGCAGCCTCCATGATGGCTCGAGCCTGCATTGCCGTGATTTCGGGATACACGATCCCAAGGCGGCAGCCCCTGTGACCCAGCATGGGATTCGCCTCGTGGAGAGTCGCCACCTTTGCGAACACCTGCTCAATGGATACCCCCATCTTGCTGGCAAGCTTCTGAATGTCCTTCTCCTCGTGGGGCAGGAATTCATGAAGCGGAGGATCGAGAGTGCGGATGGTGACGGGCTTGTCTCGCATCACCCTGAAGAGCCCTTTGAAATCCTCCTTTTGCATGGGGAGGAGCTTCGCCAGAGCCCTCTCCCTTCCCTCCACGTCCTCCGCCAGGATCATTTCGCGCACCGCATCGATGCGGTTCCCCTCGAAGAACATGTGCTCGGTCCTGCACAATCCTATCCCCTCGGCCCCAAAGGCGATGGCCTCCTCGGCCTGGTTGGGCTGGTCCGCGTTGGTCCAGATCTCCAGCCGCCGAAATTCATCGGCCCAACCAAGGAGAGCCACATAGTCCTGGTATATCTGGGATCTCTGTGGAGCCAGGCTCTTGTCGATGAGAACGCGCAGGATCTGCGAAGGACGGGTGGGGATTTGACCTGCGAAAACCTCACCGCTCGTGCCGTCCAGGGAAATGTACTGACCTTCGCGGATGATCCGGTCTCCAATCATCATGCGGCGAGCCCTGTAATCGATTTCCAGGTCACCGCATCCCACGACGCACACCTTCCCCATTTGCCTGGCAACCAGTGCCGCGTGGGATGTCATGCCCCCTCGCGCCGTCAGGATGCCTCGGGAAGCGTGCATGCCCCGAATGTCGTCGGGCGAGGTCTCCACCCGGACCAGGATGACGACCTCCGCTTTCCTTGCCCATTCTTCGGCATCCGCCGCATTGAACACGACGCGTCCCGTGGCCGCCCCGGGACCCGCATTGAGTCCAGTGGTCAGCAGGACCCCGTCTTGAATGGCTTCCTGTTTCGCTTTGGGGTCAAAAGTGGGACGGAGGAGCTGATTGAGCTGGTCCGCCTCCACCCGCATCAGGGCTTCCTCTTTGGTGATGATCCCTTCTCGCACCATGTCCACGGCAATCTTGAAGGATGCGAAGCCGGTGCGCTTTCCGGTGCGAGTCTGAAGCATCCAGAGCTTGCCGCGCTCGATGGTGAACTCGATGTCCTGCATGTCCCGATAGTGGCGATCCAGCTTGGCGCGGACTCCTTCAAGCTGACTGTATATCTCCGGCATGGTCTCTTCGAGGGAGAGGCCAGGGGTGTCACCCCTCTGGGCCTTGTTAATGGGTTGAGGCGTACGAGTTCCTGAAACCACATCTTCCCCCTGGGCATTGATGAGGTACTCCCCATAGAAGGCGTTCTCACCTGTCGCGGGGTTGCGGGTGAAGGCCACGCCCGTTCCACAGTCGTCGCCCATGTTTCCGTACACCATGGCCTGAATGTTCACCGCGGTCCCCATGTCCTCGGGGATGTTGTTGAGCTCCCGGTAAGCAATTGCCCTGGGGTTGTTCCAGGACCCAAAAACCGACGTGATGGCCCCCCACAGCTGATCAAAAGGATCTTGCCGGAATTCGAGCTTCTTCCTCTCGCGGATGAGGGCCTTGTAGTGCTCCACCAATTCCATCAGGTCGGAAGCGCTCAACTGATTGTCATATTCAACGCCCTTCTTCTTCTTCATGTCCTCGAGAATGACATCAAAAGGGTCGTGCTCGTCCTTGGTTTCCGGTTTCAATCCCAGCACAACGTCCCCGTACATGGAGATGAACCGGCGGTAACAATCGTAGGCGAATCGATCGTCGTCCGTCTGCTTGACGATCCCCATCACCGTCTGATCATTGAGACCCAGATTCAACACCGTGTCCATCATCCCCGGCATGCTAGCGGCGGCTCCCGATCTCACGGAAACCAGGAGAGGATTTTCGGGATCTCCAAACCTGCGCCCGATCAACTCTTCCAACTTTCGAAGTGCTTCTTCCACTTCGTTCTTCAGCCCGGGCGGATAATTCCCGTTGTTGTTATAATAATAGGTGCAGACGTCCGTCGATATGGTGAATCCGGGCGGAACGGGAATGCCCATGTTTGCCATCTCCGCCAGGTTGGCCCCCTTCCCCCCGAGGAGTTGCTTCATTTGCGCATTGCCGTCAGCTCCACCACCCCCAAAGAAATAGACATATTTCGATACCATAGCTCCATTCCCCCTCTTCTTGAGTTGAGCTCCCAGCAGTTCCACGCATGATGACCAGGACGATTTACCAGGTACAGCTCCGGAAGAGCGTCCGAATTCCAACCGTGATGTCGGCGAAAGCCGGCTTCCAAGCGTTTCTAATGGATTCCCGCTTTCGCGGGAATGACACACGGTATTATGGACACATCAGTGAGCGGAGTTGTACAAAGCGGTAATGCTCATCCTTTAAACCACAACTCTCAAAGGGCTGCAAGAGAGTAAATTATGTAATTTTTTGACAAAAGCTCTCGCCGAAATTCCAGTGCTGCTTGTCTTTCAAAAACGATGGCTTGACCGCTCAGGCACCGGCATGGCTCACGTGATCCAGCTCGGAACTTGAACAGCCCTGCCATGGATGGGAGAAAGGAGGTGGGTGTGAAACCAGGGCGTTAGAGCGTGTTCAATTTGAATCCACCGCAGAGGGCGCCGAGAGCGCAGAGATTCTTCTTGCACAACTCGTTTTCTCAGCGATCTCAGCGTGCTCAGCGGTGAAATGAATTTTCGTGGCAAGGAGTCCAACGGAATCCCGCCGAAAGGACCTCTCCCGGCATGAGGCGAAGCCGGCCGACGATCTCTCGATCAAATCTCAAGCCACGAATCGGAATACAGAGCATGCCCCAAAATGACCTTGGCGGTTTTCACGTAATCGGCCTCCTCCTTGGAGAGGGAGGCCATGTTAATGGGCGCACCGTCTTCCACCTTGTAGACAAGGGCCTCGATCTCTGGTCTCTTGCCGCGGGCGATGTCATGAAGGGGCGTGTCAAAGGTGTCCACGATGGCCGAATAGAGTCCGTGCCGCTTCAAAATGATGAGCATCACCTGATTCAAAATGGGTCTCAAGTGCTCCGGAGGCCCGTTGGAAACGTTGGACAAACCGATGGTGCTGAGGCACCCAGGGGCAATGTCCGCAAACATCTTCATGAACTCGAGGACGCTCATGATCTGAATCTGCTGCACATTGACCGGCGTCTGGATTGGGTCGATGAGTATCCGCTCGGGGGCGATCCCGAAATCGCCTGTCGCCTTGAAAACCAGTTCAGCGCACAAGGCTCCCCGTTCGTTCTCGTCACGGGGCATCCCCTCAGGTCCCCAGAGAAGCCCGATGAAATCCGCATCATATTTAGCCGCCAGGGGCAGCAGAGCATCCATTCTTTCCGGGCGGACCATGATGGAATTGATCAGTGCCCGGCCCTTCTTGTGAGCCTTGAGCCCCGCTTCGATGGCTTTTATGTTGGACGTATCCAGGGCCAGGGGCAAATCGACCACCTCGTGAACGACCGGGACCAGCCATGACATGAGCTCTTCGCCTGTTTTGCCCGCGGGACCGATGTTGAGATCGATCCAATCCATCCCGGCTTCAGCCTCCTGAATGGCGAGTTCCTGCAAGGGCTTTGCATCCCGCTCCTTCAGGGCCTTTCCGTACTTCTTGCTCATTATATTCAGATTCTCACCAATAAGCTTCATATACCCTCCTTAAGGATTGGGGACGAAAAGGCTTCTCACGCCAGATGCACTTGTTCCGATTCCCTGCCTCGCCCCCCTTCACAGGCTGAAAACCTGAGAATCGATCAGCCCGATGATCGCCGGCTCCCCCAACCCCTCCCATCCAGAGAGGGGAATTTTGAGAGTGTCTCTCAGAGAGGGTGGCGATCGGGCTCCATCCCGGCTTTCTCTACATGGACTTCAAGAACCGTGGGATTTGGCTCGCCTCTCGTGGGCCGACCACAACCTTCCAGCCGGGAAGCTCCTCTTCCAGTTCCCCGCTGATGCCGGCGGAATAGCCTGGAATGATGATTTTCTTGTGGCTCACCTTGTCTTTGATTCCACATTTGTTGATGAAGGTTCCGACGGATTCGCCGGAGAATTTCCCCGCAGCCCAGGCCGTCATGACCGAGAGCCCTTCGGTATCCTGGACGCACAGCCAGGAGGGAACCCGGCTGGACTCAATTTCTCCGGACACGATGAAATACGTGAGAGAGAAATTGCAGGTCACCAGCACGGGAGAATCGGCATCAGGGTTGTTGATGGGGTAGATTCCCTGCTCCGCCGTCATGGGCCGCTGCGGGTCAGTGTAGATGTTCAGCCTCTCGAGGAACAGGGGGAACAGGCTGTGGGGCTGGAAGTCGCTCATGACGATCAGCCCGCCGTACTTGGCGACAAATGTCGCGGCCACCAGGGATTCCTCCATCAAGTCACCCGCCATTTCATTGGCCATGACCAGGGTCGGAAAGCCAAGAGGGCGAAAGCGGTCCTTGAGGGCCGCACGGCGAATCAGGATCTGCTCCTCGAAAGCTTTCTTGAGATCACGGCTGCCGGTGTCGATGACAAGGTCCTTCAAGCCCATTTCCGTGAGCTTTTCAGTCAGGGCCACCACACTGTCCAGTGTCCCGTCACCCTTGACGGCCAAAGGACATGCAACCTCCTTGGCCAACCCCCCCAAGGCCTCCACATTGGCCGCGGTTGCCGCGTAAATGAGGGGTTTTTTGTCCGCGAGGCTGGTGGCGGCACTCTTCAAGGCGTCCACACTCTCTGAAATGAGGATCAACCCGGCCCCGGTGGCGTCCGCAACTTTTTTTGCGAGGCCGGCAAACTTGGCCGGATCCCCAGAGGTATCCTTCACGGCAAACATTTCCGCACGGAGCTTGAGGCCCACCCGGTCATACTGACAGGCTTTGAACCGTTCCACCTTTCCGTTGACGGAGGAATCATCCTCGTCCGTGGTGACCACCGCAGCCAATCCAGGGGCATTCACAAAGGTCTTCTCGTGGCGGAACATGACCGTTTCCCCGCCCACCTTGACGGCATATTCCCCCACACCAACCGTCACAGGCCGGATCGGCGGAGCGGATTCCGCCGCCAGCTTTTCCTTGGCCTCCTCCGAAACATAGGGACATTTATCCAATTCAGCTTTTCCCGATGCCAGATTCATCGCAAAAGCCAGGCACGTCGGCACCCCACACTCCCCGCAATTGGTCTTGGGAAGCAATTTAAAGATCTGAATACCCGTCAGGCCCATCTGTTTCTCTCCTCATCGCAGGTCACAATCCAATCGGCTCAGCTCATGACGTGACTCACATGGTCGAATATGCTCCCTGGTCAGAGAATCCGCAAATCCCCAGGATTCCCCCTCCATCGCGTGAAAGCAAATCACCCTTCGCTCACTCCCGGCGTTTCAACCAAAAGAAACACCAGAAGGTCTCGGAACCTCCTACTGAAGTTTGCACTTCTGGTCAAACTCGGATTTTTTGAACCACGAAGGACACGAAGAAGCTGCATTTTATTTTCGCAAGAGCCTCTTGATCCTTATCTACTCCTTCGTGTTTCTTCGTGTTCCTCGTGGTTGGCTGATGAAAACCCTGAAATTACAGTTCTAGCAATCCGTCTCACCCCCCACTCCTCCCATGTGGTGAACTCAGATCAGTGTCCCGGCCCCGATCCCCCCGGCCCTCCCTTGGGAACCGGGAAGACCCAGGGGCCGCAATAGTGATGATCGGTCCAACCGAACAGGGGAGAAGAGATGGATCCCTCCCCATCGTCATCCGAGGATCGAATCCATGGTGAGCACCGGATGACCGATCTGCTCAAGGAAGGCGTAGATCTCGTCTTCGGTCACTCCCTGTTCTTCCGTTGCGATCATTTCAATGAAGTTCGGGATTCCCATTTCCTCGCCGCGCTTGATCAGCCGCTCCCGGATCTCTTCCTTGAGGATCTTGGGCATCCACACGAGCCTCTTGAGGCCTCCATCGCCGGCGATGAACTTCCTCTGAGTGATGTTGTACTTGCTGTGTCCCACGAAACCGGGGGTCACGTTGCCGCCGCCGATGGTTCCAGCCAGAGTTGTGAACTTCATGCCGCTGGGAGTCATGCCGTTAAAATCGCGATTGACGGTCATGATGCCGTTGCACATGGGGAGCACCGCGGAGATGCACTCGCAACACCCGCATGTGGTCATGGGATCATAGACGATGCTGTAGAAGTTGTAACTCGAGATAGACTGGCGGGAAGCCTTGAACACGAAATCATTCACACCCTTCCAGTTGCCCAGTGTGGGATCGAGGGTTTCACCTTTCTGGATGGGCTGGTTGGGGCCAGTTGGGTTGATTTCGTTGGAAGCCTTGCAGTCAAGCCAGTTGTAGGCGCCGCACAAACCGGTGCGCTCAGGGCTGATGACGCACACGTGGGTCGGTGCAAAAGACTGGCACAGGGTGCAGGAGTAATAGGTTTCTGTCGACTCGTCCGACATGCCTTCGATGCGGGCATCGCGAAGCCCATAGGACTCCTGGGCAATGGGGAACAGTTCCTTGACCTTGGCTTCCTCGGTATAGATTTTCACCTGGCATTTGTCGAAGATGGCTCCGAAATCCTGATGAAACTTGGCATGCAGGATCTTTCCGATGTGTTCCAGAGTGAAGCCCTTCTCCACCGCCTGCTTGCTGATGCGATACCATGCGATGTCACGCTGCCCGATGTGCATGACACCCTGAGCATAGTTCACCAGGTGGTGGATCTGCCGCTCGAGGATCGGCTCATAGTCCTCTTGCATCTTCCTTCCCGCGACATCGACGACTACGGCCAACGGAAGCCTGGAGCCCGGCTTGACATCCTTCAGGTCTGGTCCGAAGACCTCCACCTTGCCGTCCTCCACCGCATCCATGTCCGCGATCCGGACCAACTCGATACAGGGGGTCCTGCCTCCGCCAAATTCCGCGTACACATCGTCCTTGCGAACCCGTTCCCCCTCGAATGCCGGGCCGTAGGAAACGGGGACGGGAATCTCGGTGATGGTCACCTTGAGGCCCCGGACCTCGATGGACTTGGCCGTCAATTGCTCATAAGGCACATTGGCCACCACGTGCTCGTAGGTGCAGACACCCGTGGGCAGAATTTCAGGAATGTCCGTGTCCGCAAGGGTCGGGAAGCCCCAGTTGATGGCACCGGCCGCATTGGCAGCCCATTCGGCATTCACTTCCCCGAAGGCGTTCACGAAAGCAAAGACACGGTCTTTGTTGTAGAGAAGGATCTTCTCGTAGTCACCGGGCTGCACCCCTCCGAAAGCCATGGCAGCCCTGTTGGCGAATCCCAGGGCGAAAACGGCCGCCGAGATGTCGGGGCCGAAGGGAACAAGCCGCGTGTTCCAACCGATTTGCACTCCCGCTTCAACGAGCTGCTCCGAAAAGGTCGTCCCTGCCTGATTGGCACACATGAAGACGTAGAGGTTCTTCTTTTGGTAATCCTCCGCAATCATTTTGGCGATTTCCGGATTCGGGGCCGCGCCCACGATGGCGGCGAATCCGGGGGCGCTCCCGTCCACGAATTCGATGCCCCTCTTCCTCATGACGGTATCGTCGGCCGCGCCAAGCCAGATCTTGCCCCGGTCCAGATCGCATTCCTCGCTGTGGAGATAAAAATCGGGGTCCTCCACGTACCGGATAGCCTCAACGACCTCTTCCGCCAGGATTGCCGCCATGCCGGCATCCAGAACGTTTCCGAGGTAAGGGAGGTGAATGTTACCCTTTGTTTGCATGTGAGCCGGCAGGAGATCCTTGCAACGCTTGAGGACGGGTTCCGCGTCGGCCAGCTTCTCCACCTTGATCCCCAGGATGGAATAGATGACGGGCAGGTAGTAAGCGGTATTGGGAAAAGCCAGGGGCTGATTCGCTCCGTACTTGTCCATGGCCTGCTTGAACTTGCCCTCGGCTTTGGAAATGATGTTGAAGGCACCTTGGATTACAGCAAAAGCAACTAACCTTGACATGACTCACTCCTCTTCATAAGGGCCATTTTCCTTTTGCTTCCAAGAAAACAGCATCGGTTCCCGACCGACATTGATTTTGAGCCCCGGAAGCCCGGCTCTTCAGCCGGCCGGACTCCCGGTCGGGCCTTTAGCCTTCAGAGACTCTGCGGTCTTCCATGCTGAAGAGCTTGCGCTCACGCTCACCCATGATGCCGAGGGCTGCACGCTTCTTGTCGATGTGCTCAATCATCATGTGCGCGATATCATGGGGATCCGTGGCAAAACCCCATTTTCCAAAGCCTTGCTCCTCCAGGCCTTCGAAGAGCAGCTTGTGGAACTTGGTCTCCTTGACCGTGGGGAACGTGACGCCGAACACGGTGAAAACACCCGAGGCCACAAAGTACTGGCCAATGCAGATGGCCTTCTCACTCATGTATTCCGGGGCACAGCCTGCAACAGGCAGATCGGCGATGCTCTCGCCGAGCCCGCCCATGCGCACCATCTCCGCGCAGGCGATGAGAATGCGGCTGTTGTCGACGCACGACCCGAGGCTCAAAACAGGCGGCATGCCGACCGTTTCACAGACCTCCTGAAGCCCCTCACCGGCAAGCACCGCCGCATCCGGCTTCATGAGACCCGCCTTGGCCAGCGCAATTTGAGAGCAGCCCGTTTGCACGACAAGGACGTTGTTCCTGATGAGTTCCTTCACCAGTTCAACGTGGACGTAATCCTGCTTCACGCGGGGATTCGTGCACCCGACCACTCCCGCAACCCCCCGGATGCGCCCGTTGATGATGTTGTCGTTGAGGGGCTTGTAGGAAGCGCGGAAGGTTCCGCCCAGCATGTAGTTGACGTACTCGTGGGAGAACCCGTGGACCCCCATGTCCTTGCGCTGAGGAATGACGACGCGGGCCGGCCGATTCTTGAAACGCTCGATGGCCATCCCCACGATCTTGTCCGTGGATTCCGATGGACTGTGCTCATGGAACTCGATGTGGATGGCCTTCTCGATCCGGCATCGCGGATTGGTGGTGAAGAACTTGGTTCCATAGCATTCGGCCACGGTCGGAAGGGCTTGCTTGATGCACTGGACGTCCACCGCCATGGCGTCCACGGCGCCGGTCGCCAGGACCGCCTCGGTGCTCATGAAGTTCCCGGCGTGGGGGATGCCGTGGCGCCCGAGGACTTCCGCCCCGGAACAGCACATGCCGAGGAGGTTGATCCCCTTGGCCCCTGCCGCCTTCGCCTTTTCGATGTTTCCCGGATCATTGGAAGAGCCGATCATTGCTTCGAAGAGAAGTGGCTCATGGCCGTGGACAATGACGTTGACCTGATCCTCCTTCAGGAATCCCATGTTCACCCCGGCCACATGGGGCTTGGGAGTTCCGAACAGGATGTCCGAGATTTCCGTGGCGACCATGGAACCGCCCCATCCGTCCGCAAGAGCTGTCCTCGAGCATTGCTTCACGATGTTCTCGTAGTCCTGGTCCACGCCCATGTGGCTCCTGTGCATGAGCTCCATGATCTCACGCATGGCTCCCCTGGGGACAATTCCCGCCTTCCGCCAGAGCTCGAGGGTTTTTGGAGGCACACGCTTGGCAAAGGGGATCTCGCCCTCGACTTGGGTGTAGGTGCGCTCCAATTCTTCGTACAGATCTTTCGCAATGTCCGCGACCTCGCGATCGGCGACCTCGATGCCGATGCTCGCGGCAACGTTGCGGAGCTTCGTTTCATCAGTGATCTTGTAGCCCTTGATGTTGCCCCTCACCACCTCTCGAAACACATCCAGCATCACCATCCCGTGGTCCGTGTGGGCCGCTCCGCCCGCGGCAACCATCCTGGCAAAGTTGCGGGACGCAATGGTGTCGATGTTGGCGCCGCACACTCCAACCCTGGAATATGGGTCTTTGGAATTGAGGCGGCACGGACCCATGAAGCAGTGCTTGCAGCACGCCGAATCGGCGCCGATGGGACATGCCTTCATCTCCGCCGCCCTGGTGAAGGCCGTCTCAACCCCGTCCGCCGCCGCCTTCTGCAGCATCTGGATCGTCGATTCGCAAGTGCTCATTTCCCTGAAATTGATTGGCTTCCCTTTCTTTTCTTCATCTGCCATAACACACCTCGTTTCCCCTTCCTGGGGTCATTGATAATTCTGAATCGAGACGCTTCAGAGTGGCACAGCGCCCAAAAATCCCCCGTTGATGCGGGCTACACGCTACATCATCTTCTGGATGTAGCCCTTGACCAGCTTCACTGATTCGGGATGCCGCAAGACCACGACGTCGGCACCCGCCAGCAGCAGATCCACGGCGGTGATAGCCTCCATGAGAACGCCTCTTTTTTGCGCATCGCCGAGCTCCGGAGCATCTTCGAAGCTCAGGTTCGCTTCCTTGGACTTCCACACTTCGTTGCCCACATTGCAGATCATGGGCTGCTGCAGTTTATCGTCCTCTTGAGTGAGCGCCGCCTGCATGATCCTCTCCATGACGGAATAGCTGTATTCCAGCCCGTAACCCAATCCACCGGTCGTGGGATCGATGACCATGTCCTTGTTGGCGACTCCCAGGTTTCCAAGAAGGATGTTCAACTGCTTGGCAAGATTGACGTCGATAGGCGAGGACGCGACCACCACATGCTGGTAGCCCAGGCAGGAAGCACCGATTTGCTTGTAGTCGCCTTCCTCCACGGGAGACATGGCCAGGCGCTTCCCCGAGCAGCTCTCCGCAACGCGGCGCATCACCTCGACATCCTTCTCATGGTTGGCAACACCCCAAATCACCACGGGAACGTCAACCGCGTCCACGATCTTTTTCACGGCGGCGGCAACGTCTTCCGCGGGCTTGTTGTCCGCGTTGGGGTCGGCGCTCTTCGTCTGAACCACGATGATCTCGGCTCCATATGCATCGACACACTTTTTGGCCCACGCGGCAGGATCACCAAGAACATCCTTGAAAGGTTCCCTGGCAACCGGGGACCAATCCTCGCCAGGATCCTTGTCCCAAACCTCCATGGCGATGCGCGGCGGATTCGGCATCCCGCCTTCGAAAGTATGAAAGGCGTAGGCCGATTTTCCTCCTATCTTCACCGCCTTGCCCCCTCCTCCCAGGGTCACCTCTCTGATCTGTCCGGAATACACTTGCTTCGATGGTTGAAAAGCCAAGGCTGAATCCTCCTTTCTGGTTGATAACTCCTGGTTGCTCATCCACCGGCAAAAACCTGTGGAGCCCTTGCCCCAAACCCGCGATCCAATGCGGACAGCACTCTCCATCAACGCAGACAGTGCCGAATCTTCCCCCTGTTGGTTTGAACCAATTGTTTGCCTCGGGACCCTTCATCGCGCTGCCATCGTGGAAAAACCAAGGCAGCTACACCAAGGCGTCGGAATGCTCTTGCAAGACTGGAATATGACTCAACGGAGTGCTCAGGGTGCGAATGGGAAGTGGCTATCCCACACACGATGAAAGATAGCCTGAAAGGGAGAAGGCGTACAGAGTGACTAATCGCTGTTGCTTGAGGTTCGCGGATGCGTGCAGTTCGGATTATGAGCTTGTGCTTAATGGAAAACTGTCAGCACTCTCGGGATACCAGCTGACAGACTTTCGTTGAATATACGCTGAGGAGGAAAATGTCAACTCGAATTCAAAATCTGCTGTATTTAAGAACTGTTATGCCGAAAATATTTCTTCAGGGACTCACCCAGGGGACCAAAAGCGCTCTCACAAGCACGCCTTTAGAGGATTTGGCGGGTTGAGGTCTAGCCCCTGCGTTTTTCAAAATGCCCATGCTGCTCGCCAGCGCGGGGCACTCAAACCTCGTCCTTGCATTCTACCGTCATTCCAGCGCAGGAAGGAACTGAGCAAACAGTCCGGCGGAGGGCAGAAGGACATCCGGGAAGGAGACATTGCCCTTGCTCGAACGAACTGCCCGTTTATAATACCCAAAAACTAAACTTCCTCAGGCGCTCTGTCCCCGGCCCAAATGGGCAGATCCTTTTCCGCCGTCAGAGGTGGTCGACAATTTCACGTCTCAGCTCGTCAGGAAGGTGGTTGGCATGGTGGAGAGTAACATCTCAAAGGCCGCAAAGCTGCTCGGGATCCTTCGCGGCACCCTGCGCTACAAGCTCGAAGAATACGATGTCGGTAATCCCTGGGCCGAGCGAGACAGAACTGAAAATCAATCACGAAACCCCGAAAAAACCAAAACACGAATGCGTCAAAGTGCTGCGCCATGCCCACTAAAGTCCGCCATGGTTGGGTTTCGCGGGCATGGCGTTCCAGGGCCCTTTCAAAATGGATGCCGCTAGTCGCTGTAGATGTATGGCTTCGTTGCAATGATTTGCGGCCAGACTGTCTCCAGGACTCCTTTTTGCCACTGCACCAGGTAGGTCGGCAAAGAGTTTTGCTGCGTTTTCCTGTCGTAGGATGTGAACTTCACGGGACCAAAAGCGGTCATAAGGCTTGTTTTTGCAAGGGATTCGCGCACACCATTGGGAGTGAGTTCCTTGGCCCGCTTGAGGGCGTCGGCAACCACATGAATGGAGGCGTATGCCTCAGCCCCATGGTATTCCGTTTCGGACCCGAATCGTTTTACATAGTTACTGTAATATTCCTTGGCTCCCGGGTAAGGAATTTGAGGCGTCCAAAGAGTTGCGGAATAAACATTTTCTGCCGCATCGCCGGCCAGCTTGCGGAATTCGGGTAATGTAAAGCCGGCAGCCGCCCCGGCGAAAACTTTGGGCTTAAAACCTATCTCTTTTGATTGTTGCACGAGCAGGGCCGCTTCTTTGACGTAGGCGATCATGTACACAACGTCCGGCTTTGCTGACTTGGCTTTGTTGAGCAGGGCCTTGAAATCCACGGTACCGGGCTCATAGCCTTCATTCATGAGTATTTTCCAACCCGCTTCGAAAGCCTGATCGGCGAACTCCCTGGAACCGGACTGACCAAACAGGCCTTTTTCATACAGTATGACCACGCGCTTGGGCTTCACCACTTCCTGGAGGAATTCGGTGAGAGCTCGGGCATACTCGCTGACAGGCTGGTTCAAGCGGAACACATATTCCGCTCCCTGCTCGGTGATCTCGTCGGCGGCCCCGGTCGTAATGAGAAAAGGCGTCTTGCGGTACTGGGCCACCGCCGCCACCGTGAAAGTGACGTCAGAAGAATAACCGCCCGTCAGGACGATCACTTTGTCCTGCAGGATTAGTTTTTCTGCGGCTGATCGCCCTGCGTCGATTTTTGACTTGTCATCTTCAATCAGGAGTTCGATTGGTCTGCCGTTTACCCCCCCTGCAGCGTTGATCTCTTCGACTCCCATCAGAAATGAATTCTTTTCGATTTCACCAAATTTCTGTTGCGCTCCGGTCAAGGGTAGCACCACCCCTACCTTGATGGGCGTTCCCTCCTGTGCGGACGCCGCAACGGTTCCCAGACCTGCCATGGCCAGGAAAATGGCCACGCTCAGCCACACTGTCAGCTTCTTCATTGGTCCCTCCTCGTGCGTTCGGGGAATTGGCGTTTATTTGCTCCTTTTATTACATTACGCGCTTCGGGCTCTTGCTGTCAAAGAAGAGCAGTAATCAGGCCAGCAGAGCGTGTCTAAAAAAATATCCTGGGTTTGTTCACAATCCCATGGAAACGGCGTCTCGCCGCGATGGTGAGAGCAGGGAGATGCCGCTCTGACCGCATCACCCAGCTCATGGCGGCGAAATTTCGCCACCTTCTCCCAAAACGCCAAGTGTAACCGATTGTGTTCCCCAATTTTTTTCCGAGTCCACAACGCGAAAAAGCGCATCGGAATCCACACCAGTGCCATGTATACTCAGCAAAGCCTGCCGGGTCGGCTCCATCATGGATGCAGCGATCATGCTCTCTGTGCTAAAAGTTATGGGTCTTGGTTGGCAAGTCGAGAGGTCATTGAAGGGCGAAACCACGGGTCACCGATCACATGCACGGCAGAGGGGGTGAAATACTTGTAACCGGCGTGCCGGTTTGCTAACGTTATCGACGATCTGTGAATCTGTTTTGACAATAGAGACCTGAAGGAGATCCCATATGAGAGCAAGAGATCTGATGATCCAGGCCTCCGATTGCGCCAGGGTTGCGGAGGATCGAACCATCTATGATGCGGTTGTTATGCTCGAAGCCTGGCGTGAGCGGTCCCACTCGGAATATCGCCCTCGAGTGGTACTCGTATACGACAAGGATTTCAGGATCATCGGCAGCCTGAGACAAGTTGACATGCTGCGGGCGCTGGCATCAGGCCGGGTTTCCACCTCAGGCGGCTCCGCGGCGTCAGCGGCTTCTGCTTCTTCGGAAGAGCAGACCGGTGGGTGGGGCGAGGTCTTGACTCACCTCCGTGAGGCTTCCCATCGCGTCCGTGTGAAGGATGCCATGTATCATTACCATGAAGCGGAATACATCGATGAGAGCATACCCATGGAAGAAGCTCTCTCCAGACTGCTCTCCGGTCCCTACCTCAATCTGGTCGTCATGTCCGGGAACGCTACCGTGGGGATTGTGCGCCTGAGTGACGTATTCAACACGGTGTGCAAGGAGATAAAGCGGTCCGGGTTGAAGTGAGCCCGTGATCCCAATGATCGAGAGAGTCACGAGCTCGCAATAGGCGTTCGAGCATGGAAGGAGGCCACGCAATGGCAGAGATGACAGCATCGGAGGAGAGCAAGGGTTCGAAAAGCCTCACGGAGGCAAAGGAAACGCTGTCGCCCCAAGAGGAGCGATTCGAGCGCTGGCGCAACACGATAGGGCTCTTTCTCGGCCCGGCAGTGGCATTCATGATCTACCTGCTGCCGATGCCCTCTTTGAGCCAGGAGGCACACATTCTGGCCGCAATCATCAGCTGGGTGGGGATATGGTGGATAACCGAGCCCATCCCCATTCCCATGAGTGCCCTCATGGGGGCAGTGCTCTGCGTTCTCTTCGGGATTGCGGATGCCAAAAAAGTGTTCGCCCCGTTTGCAGATCCCATCATTTACTTGTTCCTGGGTAGCTTCATGCTGGCCGAGGCCATGGCCATTCATGGACTGGACAAGCGGTTTGCCTATGCCATCATGTCCATGAAGGCGGTAGGAAACAGCACCGGGCGGATTCTGGGGGCCTTTGGAGTCATCTGTGGTTTTCTTTCCATGTGGATCAGCAATACCGCCGCTACCGCCATGATGTTTCCCATTGCCCTCGGAATCGTATATGCGATGGCTGATATCGTTGGCCAGAAAGGTGGTAAGAGCGTCGATCCGACGAAACTCCGCTTCGGCACGGGGATGATGCTGATGGCGGCATACGGCGCTTCGGCAGGGGGTATCGGAACCCCCGTCGGGACCCCGCCGAACCTCATCGGCATCGCCATGATCGAGAAATTCTGCCATGTGAAGATAGCCTTCTTCCAGTGGATGTCCTTCGCCGTTCCCCTGGTGCTCCTCTTGTTTGTCCTGCTCTATGTTCTCATGTACTACCTGCACAAACCCGAGGTAGCCCGAATCGAGGGAAGTCAGGAATATGTGGCACAGGAACGCATGCAACTTGGGAAATGGTCCCAGGGTCAGAAGAACGCCATGTTCGCGTTCCTGGTGACCGTGACACTATGGCTCATTCCCGGTGTTCTGGCAGTCCTTTACGGAACCGATGCACCCATATCGAAATCATACAGCAAGTACGTTCCGGAAGGCGTGGCGGCCCTCGTGGGAGCAGCCTTGCTGTTCCTTCTCCCGGTGAACTGGAGGGAACGGGAATTCACCATCTCCTGGGGTCAGGCCACCAAGATAGACTGGGGCACTTTGCTGCTGTTCGGTGGCGGGATCACACTGGGCAACCTCATGTTTGACTTGAAGCTTGCCGAGGTCATTGGGAAGAACCTGCTTGCTCTCAGCGGCGCAACCTCTCTTTGGGGCATCACCCTGGGTGCCATCTTCATCGCCATTTTAGTGAGCGAAACCTCATCGAACACCGCTTCGGCCAATATGGTCGTGCCGGTCATGATCTCCCTTGCCCAGGCCGCAGGGGTCAACCCCATAGCTCCGGCCATCGGCGCCACCCTGGGTGCGAGCTGGGGCTTCATGCTGCCGGTATCCACACCGCCCAACGCCATCGTCTATGGTTCGGGCATGGTCCCCATTACGAAGATGATCCGGGCGGGGATATTCTTCGATATCCTGGGGGGTATTGTCATTTGGATTGGACTCTGGATACTGCTGCCGCTGGTGGGCCTTATATAGGAGCGAAGGCTCTGGTCTTGGCCGGCTCGGGCATGCCGGAAAGGCCAGTGTTTGACTCCGTAGGACAAGAAATCGGGGCGGGAACACCACTCATCAGTATTTTGGCAAAAACCGGAATCGGGCTCACGACAAGAGCATGCCACTGGGAAAACCACCGGGGACAAAACTTTCGCCCAGGTCAGAAACAGCTAGGCACCCGCAGGCGCTGCTCGGCTTCTTCCGCGGTGCGAATCGTGGGGTAATGTCTCTCATCCCGCTGGATCCGCTGGACCCGGATGCGACCCTCATTCCAGGAGATTTCAACGGTTTGGTGGGGATTGCACAGGGAGCTCTGCTCCAGGGGCAGTCGATGGTGAGTGAACTGCATCATCAGCTTTCGAGACCAGCGTGACGGATAGTACGTGAGGGGATCGAATTCGAACCAGCCTTCCATGACCATGGACCGCACGATGACGTGCCTGGGAGGGGAGACAATGGCCCTGGCCAGCCGCTTTTCAATCTCCCGCGTGGTCCCCTTTTCGAGGTCATCCCCGACTACCTGCGTCGGGAATTCATCCCCTGAGGGCTGCTCCCCGAAATTCCTTCTCACCGCGGCCAATGTTCCGAGTATGCGGCGGGCATCCCAAAAATCCAGATCCGTGTAAACGTGGTACCCGTGTTTAGTCTGGCTCGGATGACGATACAAGATTCTTGCCATGACGGTTCTCCCTCGTTAGGTTGCACCGGGCATCATGAACACCCGCACCCGCAATCGCACTCGCCGTGATCGCCCTCCCCATCGACGAGGGCGATGATCTTCAAGCCATAATCTCTCATGAGGTTCAGAATTTCATCCCGTGTCATGCAATGGATCAAGGTCTCCTCGATTTGGGGGATCCGCCCGGTGTAGTCCTTGACCATCCTGGCAAGCGATTGATAAGAATAGGAGACCGCGAGCGTGTCGAGGCCATCGCCCTGCTTCGGGTCACTCACCAGGCAGAAGGGAAACCAGGCCTCACGGCCTCTGAGCAGGCCTGCATAGAAAAGCTCACGGGTGGTGTTCTCAAAAAATGAATGGGCGTCAAACAAGTCCATGAAAACCTCCTGATGCCTTGCATATATATCTCCAATCACAAAGTTTCAAGGCATCAACTGCGATCTGCGCGTCAATGGGCCTCTTGGTTGCTCCCGGAGGAGTCTTGATCAGTGCATCGAATTGACCTCAACTGCGACATGGGAGAGTCCTTCGGCGTCTACACCCTTGGAGCGGATCGCGATGTCCTCCAGTTCGTGACCTCGGCCAACATCGCCTGTGGCTTCCACGCGGGAGATCCCCTGGTCATGGACCGCACCGTCAAGATGGCCGCGGCCCATGGAGTCGGCGTGGGAGCTCATCCCGGTTTCCCCGATCTCACGGGCTTCGGCCGCCGCATCATGGATTGTTCCCCCCGAGAGATCAAGGATTACGTGATCTACCAGATCGGGGCTATCACCGCCTTCTGCGGAATCCACGGTGTCGCACTCCAGCATGTCAAACCTCATGGAAGCCTTTACAACATGGCTGTGGACAACGAACCCGTCGCCCGGTCCCTCATTGAGGCGCTGGCCGCCGTCGACGGCAACCTGATTCTGGTGACCCTGGCCGGCAGGCATGGGGATCTCATGGCTCGAATCGGAAAAGACACAGGAATAAGGATCGCCATGGAGGCCTTCCCCGACAGGGCCTACACGTCCGAGGGAGCACTGGTGTCCCGGCGCCATCCGGGAGCGGTGGTCAGAGACCCGGCGGAGGCGGCGGAAAGAGCCGTCCGGATGGTCAAGGAACGCCGCATCATTGCCGTGGACGGCTCCTCCATCGACATTGAAGCCCACACGCTTTGCATCCACGGTGACACACCGTCGGCGGTGGATTTCAGCCGGAGGATTCGAGAGGCTTTGGAGATGGATGGGGTTCAGGTGCTCCCATTGGCAAGGAGGTTTTCTGCCCGGGATTAGGAAAAGAGTGGAGGAACCTCTTCAGTATGGCTGGACGGTTGTATGAGGAAGCAAGGTTCCGGGTGAATGGAGATCGGAGCCTCCTGGTCGAGTACGGCGATGGGATCGATCTCGACGTCAACGAGAAGGTCCGTGCCATGTGGGAATTGCTGCGTTTGCACCCCCCACCGGGTGTTGAACATGTGATTCCGGCTTACCGTTCCCTTGCCCTGATTTATGATCCCCTGGCGACAAATCCTTCAGAGTTGAAAGAACGAGTGAGAGCGCGGGAGCAAGAACTGTCGTACACCGTGATTCCTCTCGCGCGCACCGTGGAAATACCCGTCCTCTACGGGGGCGAATCCGGACCAGACATGGAATTCGTCGCCGAAACGAACGGCCTCACCGTCGAGCAGGTCATCGCCATCCATACCTCAACTTTGTATCACATCTTTGCCGTTGGTTTCGCACCCGGCTTCTGCTACCTGGGGGGTCTCGATTCGCGACTCTCCGCACCGCGGCTCGAGACGCCGAGAGTGCGGGTCCCCGCGGGCTCGGTGGGGATCGCTGAGTCCCAAACGGGAGTCTACCCCCTGGAAAGCCCCGGTGGTTGGCGTCTCATCGGGCGCACCCCGCTGCGGCTTTTCAATCCCGAGAAGGCATCTCCATTCCTGTATCAGCAGGGGGACCGCATCAAGTTCACTCCCATATCCAAGAGCCGGTTCAATGAGCTGCAGGCCAGGGTGAAGGCAGGATGAAGCCCGTCTTCCGAGTCAGGATCCCCGGACCCTGGACGACGGTGCAGGACCGTGGGAGATTCTGCTACCAGCACATGGGAGTGCCGGTTTCCGGAGCTTTGGACTCCTTCGCGTTCAACGTGGCAAATCTGCTCGTGGCAAATCCCGGGGATGCCGCGGTGCTGGAAATCACCTTCTCCGGGCCCGAGCTTGAAGTCCTCTCGGAAGCGGACATTGCCCTGACCGGCGCTGAAATGAAAATCCTCCTCAACAATGACCCCTTTCCCATGTGGCGATCCATCCGTGTCAAGCCGGGTGACACCCTTTTCATCGGCAGCGCACGGCGAGGCTGCCGCGCTTACCTGGCGGTCACAGGGGGATTTGATGTGCCTTTGGTCATGGGAAGCCGTTCTACGTACGTGAACGGTAAGTTGGGGGGAGTGGAAGGACGCCCCCTGAAAACGGGGGACGCACTGCCCCGAGGCCCCGGAGATCTTCTAAGAAGACCCCGCCGCCTTCCCTGGATTCCCCGCTACGCCGATGCCGTCTTGTTGCGGACCATCCCGGGACCCCAGGATGAACACTTCAGGAGTGGTCGAGACGTTTTTTTTTCTGCAGAGTTCACCGTAAGTTCTCGAGCGGACCGAATGGGGTACCGCCTCCAGGGCCCTCCCACGGAGAGGGACCCGGGCACCCCCGCGAGCATCGTTTCCGAACCCAGCATGCCCGGCAACGTGCAGATTCCCCCCGATGGACAGCCCATCGTTTTGCTCGTTGAGCAGACCCTCGGGGGATACGCCAAAATCGCCACGGTCATTACGGCGGACATCTTCAGGATTGCCCAGGCAAAGCCCGGCGACACGGTGCGGTTCTTGTCCGTGTCATTGGAAGAAGCACACAACGCCTTCAGGCAGTGGAAGGAGTTCATCAAGGGCGTTGCGGCCACTCTGGGGAGCCATTGAGGACCGGGCAAGCACGGCGACAGGCTCCCTTAGAAGAACCGGCAAATGTTTGCTGGAATTGAACACCATGGATTCATTCCGCTTTCATCCGTAGGATTCTAGTTTTTTTCTCTAATTGGGTACTTATATGCATTTCAGCTCAAACCAACAATCCCTACCCTTTTAATCAGCGTAAAGATGTACCTTCAGCCCCTTCATGAAGCAGTATTTGGTGCACAGGGGATCGAATCTCACATCTCCTGCACTCAAAAACGGGAAGCCTTGCATCCACTTGCATGTTCACTGGTTCAGGCCTCTCGAACCAGTTGTTGGACTGGAGAGCAAGGGCCCGAAATGGTCCGGGGCCACTGTGCCTTAAGGAGAAATCCTCCGGGGCTCAGAACTGGGAAATGCGATCGGGACAGGGGGCACGATGGAGTCTCAGGGGGACACAGGGCGCCGGCGTGGATGTCATGAAACGCATTATGGCCCCCAAGGTCGGAGGCATCTTCACCTCTTTTCTCTTGGAACCTTTGGTCTATCCGGTGATCTTCGAAATCTGAAAATGGAATACTTAATTGAAGAAAGGGATTGCACGGCCCTGACCAAAAGAAGCCACATGAACGCGACGAGGCCTGGAATAGAATACCTTCCAGGCCTCGTTATATGGGATTGGGGCGGCGGCGACCTACTCTTCCACGCAATCGCTCACGCAGTACCATCGGCGCTGAGGAGCTTAACGACCGTGTTCGGGATGGGAACGGGTGTGGCCTCCTCGCTGGAGTCACCGCCCCAAAGGGGGGTATGCGAATAGGGGTTTGTATCGGTGCAAAGCGGTTCCGGCTTCGAGGGTTGCCTTGAAAGAGAGGATGGTCAAGCCGCTCGGCCCATTAGGATCGGTTAGCTCCATGCATTGCTGCACTTCCACACCCGACCTATCAACCTCGTGGTCTACGAGGGGCCTTCTGGCAGGTTTTACCCTGCGGGAATTCTCATCTTGGGGTGGGCTTCCCGCTTAGATGCTTTCAGCGGTTATCCCTTCCGAACGTGGCTACCCAGCGCTGCCCCTGGCGGAACAACTGGTACACCAGAGGTTCGTCCATCCCGGTCCTCTCGTACTAGGGACAGATCCCCTCAAAATTCCTGCGCCCACGGTAGATAGGGACCAAACTGTCTCACGACGTTTTAAACCCAGCTCACGTACCGCTTTAATCGGCGAACAGCCGAACCCTTGGGACCTGCTCCAGCCCCAGGATGCGATGAGCCGACATCGAGGTGCCAAACCTCCCCGTCGATGTGAACTCTTGGGGGAGATCAGCCTGTTATCCCCGGCGTACCTTTTATCCGTTGAGCGACGGCCCTTCCATGCGGAACCGCCGGATCACTAAGACCGACTTTCGTCCCTGATCGAGATGTCTCTCTCACAGTCAGGCTCCCTTCTGCCTTTACACTCTACGGCTGGTTTCCAATCAGCCTGAGGGAACCTTCGCGCGCCTCCGTTACTCTTTGGGAGGCGACCGCCCCAGTCAAACTACCCACCAGGCACTGTCCCCGATCTGGATAACAGATCCGGGTTAGAACTCTAAACGCATAAGGGTGGTATTTCAAGGTTGGCTCCATGAGAGCTGGCGCCCCCACTTCAGTGCCTCCCACCTATCCTACACATACACGCCCAAAATCCAATGCCAAGCTGTAGTAAAGGTGCACGGGGTCTTTCCGTCTAGCCGCGGGTACTCGGTATCTGCACCGAGACTGCAATTTCACTGAGTCCCTGTTTGAGACAGCGCGGAAGTCGTTACGCCATTCGTGCAGGTCGGAACTTACCCGACAAGGAATTTCGCTACCTTAGGACCGTTATAGTTACGGCCGCCGTTTACTGGGGCTTCGGTTCAGCGCTTCTTCTTGCGAATAACACCACCCCTTAACCTTCCAGCACCGGGCAGGCGTCAGACCCTATACGTCGTCTTGCGACTTAGCAGAGTCCTGTGTTTTTAGTAAACAGTCGCTACCGCCTCTTCTCTGCAACCCCCCTCGGCTCCACGAGCGAGTCGCTTCACCTACCGAGGGCACACCTTCTCCCGAAGTTACGGTGTCATTTTGCCGAGTTCCTTAAACAGGGTTCTCTCACGCGCCTGAGGATTCTCTCCTCGCCTACCTGTGTCGGTTTGCGGTACGGTCACCAAATGAGCTCGCTACGAGGCTTTTCTTGGCAGCGTGGGATCAACCAGTTTGCGGGATTTCTCCCTCCACATCACCTCTCGGCGTTAACGGGAAAAGGGATTTGCCTCTCTTCCCCGCCTACGGGCTTGTACCGGGACGTCCAACACCCGGATGGCCTACCCTCCTGCGTCCCCCCATCGCTCAAACGCTCACGCGGTGGTACAGGAATATTAACCTGTTTCCCATCAGCTACGCATTTCTGCCTCACCTTAGGGACCGACTAACCCTGGGCAGACGACCTTTACCCAGGAAACCTTAGGCTTACGGCGAGCGGGATTCTCACCCGCTTTATCGTTACTCATGTCAGCATAATCTCTTGTGGCACCTCCAGCGCTCCTCTCGGTACACCTTCGCAGGCCACCACAATGCTCCCCTACCCCTGACCCCCTAAGAGGTCAAGCCGCAGCTTCGGTAAAAGGCTTTAGCCCCGTTGAATTTTCGGCGCAGGCACACTGGACCAGTGAGCTGTTACGCTTTCTTTAAAGGATGGCTGCTTCTAAGCCAACCTCCTGGTTGTCTGTGCGTCCCCACATCCTTTGCCACTTAGCCTTTATTTCGGGACCTTAGCTGACGGTCTGGGCTCTTTCCCTCTCGACTACGGAACTTATCTCCCGCAGTCTCACTCCCGAAGACGACACAACGGCATTCGCAGTTTGGTTGGGTTTGGTAATCCGGTAAGACCCCTAGCCCATCCAGCGCTCTACCTCCGTCGTTCTCACTTCGAGGCTGCACCTCAATGCATTTCGGGGAGAACCAGCTATTTCCAGGTTTGATTAGCCTTTCACTCCTATCCACAGCTCATCCGAGAAGTTTTCAACCTTCTTCGGTTCGGGCCTCCATCCGGTGTTACCCGGACTTCACCCTGGCCATGGATAGATCACCTGGTTTCGGGTCTACTCCCTGCAACTCAATCGCCCTGTTCAGACTCGCTTTCGCTACGGCTCCACCTCATTCGGCTTAACCTTGCCACAGAGAGTAACTCGCTGACTCATTATGCAAAAGGCACGCGGTCAGAGAGACCACATCCGAGGACACGGTCACCCTCCTCCCACTGCTTGTAGGCAAACGGTTTCAGGTACTATTTCACTCCCCTCCCGGGGTGCTTTTCACCTTTCCCTCACGGTACTTGTTCACTATCGGTCGCTGAGGAGTATTTAGCCTTGGAAGATGGTCCTCCCAGATTCCCACGGGGTTCCACGTGCCCCGCGGTACTCAGGGTATCCCTAAGGTGTGTCCGGATTT
>CAVOPT010000022.1:0-35000 GCA_963698165.1 uncultured delta proteobacterium | reverse complement strand
ATTTAGTTTCCAAAGAGCAAATCCCCCCTCAATCACCAGGGACTTTCAAACCTAACACTCACTCGTTTCAGAGTCAACAAAAAAATCCGCGAAAGATTGACGACAAAAAATGACAAGAAAATCAAGCAAGAAGGCGCACACGATGCACTCTCTTCTTGCCGGCCTTCAGCACGATTCCCTCGTCGCGAGCATGTTCGGATCCAATCCGAAAGTCAAAGACGTCAACGCGTTCTTCATTCACATACGCGCCACCCTGCTGAATCAAGCGGCGGGCCTCACCCCTGGAGGAACACAGACCCACTTCCGCGAACAACTCGAAGGCCGGTATCCCCGCTTCAAGGCGATCCAGTGAGATGTCGGTGGTCGGAATCGCTTTGAGCTCCTCGCTCACTTGCCGTGGAATGGGACTCGACGGCAGCAGATCAGCGGGCAGCCGTCTTCGACCGAACACGCCACTGGCGGCCTCGAAGGAGGCCAGGGCTTTTTCCGCCCCATGGGCCAGGGCGGTCACTTCATAAGCAAGAATCGTCTTGCTCGCGTTGAGCTCCTGTCCGGCCAGACTCTCCACCGGGGCGATCTCCTCGACGGGAAGCAGCGTGTACAGTTTCAGGAATCGCACCACATCAGCATCGTCGGTATTCACCCAATATTGGTAGAAATCAAAGGGAGGGGTTTTGCTCTCACTCAGCCAGACCGCTCCCGCGGCCGTCTTGCCCATCTTTGCCCCAGATGCGGTGGTGAGCAATGGAAACGTGAGAGCAAAAGCCTCTCCGTTCTCTTTGCGCCGGATGAGCTCGATGCCGGCCACAATGTTTCCCCATTGATCGTTGCCTCCCATTTGCAGATGGCAGTCGTGATGCTTTGAAAGATAATAGAAATCATACGCCTGAAGGAGCATGTAGTTGAATTCGATGAAATTCAGACCTGTCTCCAGTCGCTGCTTGTAGCTTTCCGCCGCGAGCATGCGGTTGACGCTGAAGTGCCTGCCGATGTCCCTCAGAAATTCGATATAATGGAGCCCCACAAGCCAGTCGGCATTGTTGAGGAGCATCGCTCTTCCGTCCGCAAAATCCAGGAAAGCCGACAGTTGCTCCTTGAGAGCTTGAGCATTGGCATTGATTTCCTCCCTGCTCAGAAGCTGCCGCATTTCCGTCTTCCCACTGGGGTCACCAACCAAACCGGTCCCGCCTCCCACGAGCACGATGGCGCGATGCCCCCACCGCTGCATGTGGACGAGGGCCATCACAGGCAGCAGGTGCCCGATGTGAAGGCTGTCGGCAGTTGGGTCAAAACCAACGTAGCATGTCGCAGGCTTCCCCAGGTGACCTCTGAGCTCCTCAAAATCCGTGGACTGGGCAATGAAACCCCTCTCGTTGAGAACATCCAGCACTCTCTCTGCTCCCGGCACTCCTCTCTCCTTCCTCGGGTCCATGTCGATCCAGCGATGCCTGGACTCAAAACCTCTCATGGTCATTTGGCATATTCAACAGCGCGGGTTTCCCGAATGACCGTCACTCTAATCTGGCCGGGATACGTCAACTCACCTTCGATCTTTTTAGCGATATCGCGGCTCAGCATCACCACCTCGGCGTCATTCACGTGATCGCTCTCGACGATGATCCGCAATTCCCGTCCCGCCTGAATTGCGTAAGCCTTGTTGATGCCGGCAAAGGAATTGGCGATGCGCTCCAAATCTTCCAGCCGCTTCACGTAAGTTTCGAGCAACTCTTTCCTGGCTCCGGGCCTGGCACCAGACAGGGCATCCGCCGCCTGGACCAGTATTGCAAGGATGTCCTCAGCCGGGACGTCCTCATGGTGTGCCGCTATGGCGTGGACAATGGCCGAGGCTTCCCCGTGACGCCTGGCGAGATCCGCTCCGATGGTTGCGTGGGGACCTTCCATCTCGTGGTCCATGGCCTTGCCGATGTCATGGAGAAGTCCGGCCCGTTTGGCCTGCTTCTCGTTCAAACCCAGTTCGGCCGCCATGATGCCGCACAGGAAAGCGACTTCCCGGGCATGCTGCAGCACATTTTGAGCGTAGCTCGTTCTGTACTTGAGTTTTCCCAGCAGCTTGATCAACTCGGGATGAATGCCGTGCACGCCCACATCGAAAGCAGCCTGTTCCCCGGATTCCCGGATCGAGTTTTCGATCTCGCTGTTCACCTTCTCCACGATTTCCTCAATGCGGGCAGGGTGGATCCTTCCATCGGAAATGAGACGTTCCAGCGAGACTCGTGCAACTTCGCGCCTCACGGGATTGAAACCCGAAAGGATGACGGCCTCGGGAGTATCATCAATGATCACATCGACTCCCGTGCTCGCTTCGATGGCCCTGATGTTTCTTCCCTCGCGCCCGATGATGCGCCCTTTCATTTCCTCGTTGGGCAGAGTCACAACGGAGACGGTCTTCTCCGCGACATAATCCCCCGCATAGCGTTGCAAAGCCAGGCAAATGATGTTCTTGGCCTTCCTGTCCGCCGCCTCCCTCGCCTCCGTTTCGATTTTCTTGACAAGGAGCGCCGCATCTCCGCGGGCTTCGTTCTCTATGGACTGGACCAGCATTTCCTTGGCTTCGTGGGCAGATATCCCCGAGAGGCTCTCGAGTTTTCTCTTCTGCTCCTCCACAATCCCCTGCAGATCCTTTTCCCTATCGCCAATTTCCTTCTCCTGCTGCATCAACGTCTTCTCTCGCTTCGTGAGGGCGGCATCCCTCTTGTCCAGCGCTTCCGACTTCCTGTCGAGGTTCTCCTCTTTTTGAAGTATCCTCTTTTCGAGGCTTTGAAACTCCTTCCTTGATTCCTTGCTCTCCCGTTCAAACTCCGCCTTCATCTGAAAAAGGGTGTCCTTGGCCTGAAGGATGGCTTCTTTCTTTATAGTCTCAGACTCTTTCTTCGCCTCCGCGAGTATGCTTCTGGCATGATCCTGGAGTTGCCGACTCCTCCTCTCCACCAGATAATGGCGTCCCAGCACGCCCAAACCAACCCCCCCCGAAAGCCCCACTAACAAGAGTATCGCGCCCGATACGTAGTCCATGCTCAAATGATCCTTTCTTGCAGGGATGATGACCTGAAAACATCGAAGAATCTTCCCGCGGGCGGCTGCGGGGCGGTTTCCGCGAAATGAATGCGAGACACCTCGCCGCGCCGGCAAGACAAAATGAAAGTGCGCTGCTTGAGTGAAATGATTCGCGAGGATGACCAACAGGTCCGGAAGGCTCACAGGGCGGGATCGCAACGCTGGGGCCGGCCGCTTCCGAAAGTGAGGAAGGCAGACCGTACCAGGGCTACCCAAATGAAAACACTACGGAGAGAGTGTCGACGGTTGTGATTAAGGACCCCCCGCATCGTGCCGTGTCGGCAGGCAGTCTTGAACCGATTCGTTCAAGGTGGGCACTCCGTTGCTCCTTTAGGCTTTCAGATTCCTGACATGCGCACCGGAACAAGAGGGAGTTCCCGCGATATTCTGTGTTGGGTCAGGGACGTTCCACCAATCACAAACACAGCAGGGGACTTGAACTCCACATCCGTCAACTATCAGCATGACCTTGTGTTCGGTCTTTACTTGGAGCATTTGGTTCCATAAAGCATGGCTTCCCACTAAACTCAAGAGGACAGCATGGCCCAACCAAAAGACACCCGCCAGCGATTCCCACATGTCGAACCTTCTTCTCACGCGATTCAACCCGCTCTGCGCGGGATCCATCTAGATGGGCTGCTTGTAGAGTAGAAGCTGCCTTCGGGAGCAAGGTTCAATGTCTGCCTTCAGCTCTCTCCGCTGACCCTCGCTCCGATTAACGTTTATTAAAGTGAGCGCTTCCTTTTTTCGTCAGTGTCTTGCTGTTTCCGAATCCTTTCAACCAAAAGCAGAATAGTTGGATCCTCTAAACCAATGATATTGTATTCAAGGAGACAAAACCAAGTCAAGCGGTGATTCGGGTATCCCCAAAGCCGACTGAACGCTCATTCCACGGTGACGCTCTTGGCCAGGTTCCGCGGCTGGTCGACATCGGTTCCGCGCAGCACAGCGATGTGGTACGCTAATAGTTGAAGCGGTATGGTGAAGAGTACCGGCGACAGCCAATGGGAACTCCGGGGAATCACCAGCTGTGACTCCTCGGGGCCGAGCTTCTCGTCGGGCGCCTCTTCGACGAGGGCCAGGATTTCACCATCTCGGGCTTTCACTTCCTGAACATTGCTCACCATTTTTTCGTACAGCTCACCCCGGTGCATGAGGACAACGACAGGCATGTTCTCATCGATGAGCGCTATGGGACCATGCTTCATCTCGCCTGCCGCGTAACCCTCCGCATGGATATAGGAAATCTCTTTCAGCTTCAGAGCGCCTTCCAGGGCAATGGGATACAGAATGCCCCTTCCCAGATAAAGGAAGTCCGAGGCGTGCATGTACTTTTTCGCCCACTTGGCGACCTTACCGGTGTTCGCAAGTATCTCCTCCATCTTTCCAGGCAGTTCGATGAGCTCCTGTATGTACCGGGAGACTTCATCCTGCGTTATGGACCCAAGACTTCTCGCACAGTAGAGACTGAACAGGTAGAGGGCCACCAACTGGGACGTGAATGCCTTTGTCGAAGCCACTCCTATTTCCGGACCCGCGTGAGTGTAGATCACCCCACCTGCCATTCTCGCCAGAGTGCTTCCCAGAACGTTGACAATGGCCTTACAGGCAGCCTGGTTCTCAATCCCTTCCGTGAGTGCACCGCGCGTGTCCGCGGTCTCGCCGGATTGACTGATCACCATGAGGAGTGTCCTGCCGTTGACAAGCGGCTTCCGATAGCGGAATTCCGAGCCCAGGTCGACTTCCACGGGAATGCGGCACATGGACTCGATCATGTACTTGCCGACCATGCAGGCATGATAGGATGTCCCGCAAGCGATGAGGTAGATTCTCTCAATTTTCTTGATTTCGGACTCCGACAAATTCAGTTCATCCAGCATCACGAGTTGGCGGTTCAGGTCCAGCGCACTTCGAAACGTGTCGATAACCGCCTTTGGCTGTTCATAGATTTCCTTCAGCATGAAATGCTTGTATCCGGCCTTTTCGGCCATCACCGGGTTCCAGTCGATGATCTGCGGCGTCCTTTGCAGCACTTCCCCACTCAGGTTCTCAATGCGAAACCCGCTCTTGGACACAAACGCGATGTCCCCATCCTCCAGGTATACGATCCGGTTGGTATAGGGCAGGATGGCCGGCACGTCCGAGGCCAGATAATAGGCGTCCTCGCCCAATCCCAGAATGAGGGGGCTCTCCTTTCGGGCGGCAACCAATTCCCCCGGATTCTCGGAGCTGAGGATCACAAGCGCATAGCTGCCTCTCAACTGCCCCAGCGTACGGACAATGGACTCCTTTTCACCGCCCCCCGTCCTCCACTCCCACTCGGCGAGCTTGACGATCACTTCCGTATCGGTCTGCGATGAGAAGCTGAAACCTTCCTTTTCCAAACGAGTCTTTATATCTGCGTAGTTTTCAATGATGCCGTTGTGGACAACCACGAAGGGGCCGGACCGATGGGGATGGGCGTTTTCGTCGGATGGCTTTCCGTGGGTTGCCCAGCGCGTGTGAGCTATTCCGATCTTGCCGGACACGGGATTGTCTTTCAGCTTGGCCTCCAGAACCGCGATCTTGCCTTGTGACCGGACGATTTCCAGACGGTTGGCGTCATCCAGCATGGCAATGCCGGCACTGTCATACCCGCGGTATTCGAGTCGCTTGAGCCCTTCGATGAGAATGTCCCTGCACTCCCTGCCGCCCACATATCCAACAATCCCACACATGACCGATCTCCCGAACTTAAGGATTCAATGCCTTGAGCAAAAAAGACATTCCCTTTTTCCTGACCCGACCAAGACTTTCTCGATTGTAGTCGACTGCCGGTGAACGAACAAGCTCTGATAGCATGGAGTCCCCGGATACCTCTATCGAGGGACGGCCCCTGGCTCAGCGGCCGCTTCAACCTCCAGAGCCTCTCCACCCCACACAAAATGAAAAAGCCCCGCCGGAAAGGCGGGGCTGAAGAAGGAAAACCGGGTGGAGCTTCCGTCAGCTCATTTCTTCTCGGAGATTCTCAACCGAGCTATCGCCCTTTGCAGGGCAGCCTGGGCCTGGGTGAACTCAAACCTGTCCTTGACTTCGGCCAGGCGCCGTTCGGCTCTTTCCCGGGCGGCTTTGGCACGGATGATGTCGATTTCGCCGGCTTCTTCCGCCGCCGGTGCCAGCACCGTGACATGATCGGGCAGCACTTCGGCGTACCCTCCCATCAAGGCGATGTATCGTGTCGCGGAGCCAATCCGGAACCGGAGCTCCCCGACTTTGAGCTTACTCAGAAACGGAATGTGATTGGGCAGAACTCCGAACTCACCCTCTTCACCTGGTGCGACGACGATGTCCACCAGTTCACTGACGACTTTCTTCTCCGGTGTGACTATTTCCAACAGAATCTTATCGGCCATAAGCTCACCATCTTCTCGCCTTAAGCGGCCATTTGCTTGGCTTTGTCCACGGCTTCCTCAATGGACCCCACCATGTAAAAGGCCTGTTCGGGGATGTCGTCGTGCTTGCCGTCGCAGATTTCCTTGAAACCTCGAACCGTATCTTCCATCTTGACGTATTTCCCGGGGAAACCCGTGAACGTCTCGGCAACATGGAACGGCTGAGAGAGGAATCGCTGGATCCTTCTGGCCCTGGCAACAACGAGTTTGTCTTCGTCGGAAAGCTCATCCATGCCCAGGATTGCGATGATATCCTGAAGGTCCTTGTACTTCTGGAGAATCTGCTGCACCGATCGAGCGGTGTAGTAGTGCTCCTCCCCAAGCACGTTGGGATCCAGAATTCGGGACGTGGAGTCCAGCGGATCCACCGCGGGGTAAATCCCCAACTCCGCGATTTGTCTGGAGAGAACCACGGTTCCGTCCAGGTGGGCGAAGGTCGTCGCAGGGGCGGGGTCCGTCAAGTCGTCCGCGGGAACGTAGACGCATTGAACCGACGTGATGGATCCTTTAGTGGTCGAAGTGATCCGCTCCTGCAATTCACCGAGGTCCGTTCCAAGGGTAGGCTGATAGCCGACCGCGGAGGGCATGCGGCCAAGCAATGCGGAGACTTCGGCGCCGGCCTGGGTGAAACGGAAAATGTTGTCGACGAAGAGAAGAACGTCCTGCCCTTCAACATCGCGGAAGTACTCCGCCACCGTCAGGGCGGACAAGGCAACCCGCGCCCGGGCTCCCGGAGGCTCCGTCATCTGTCCGTAAACCAATCCGGCACGGGGCAAAACTCCCGAGTGCTTCATTTCGTGGTACAGGTCATTCCCTTCACGAGTTCTCTCGCCCACGCCGGCAAAGACGGAGATGCCGCCATGCTGCATGGCGATGTTGTGAATCATCTCCATCATGACGACCGTCTTGCCCACTCCCGCGCCACCGAACATGCCCATCTTTCCGCCTCTGGGGAACGGAACGAGGAGATCGATGACCTTGACGCCCGTCTCGAGCACCTTGACCGAAGTGTCCTGCTCGGTGAATCCTGGAGCGGTGCGGTGGATCGGCATGAATTGTTCGGTATCGACAGGCCCCAAGCCGTCCACGGGTCTCCCGACAACGTTGAGCACGCGCCCGAGCACTTGCTTGCCAACCGGCATGAGAATAGGTTTGCCCGTATCCTTGACAGGCATACCCCGAACCAGACCGTCGGTCAGGTCCATTCCAATGGTGCGGACAACATTGTCACCCAGATGCTGGGCCACCTCCAAAACCAGATTGTCCTCTTCAGGACCTATCCCTGGATTGGTGACCAGCAAAGCGGTAAAAATGGACGGGAGCTTCCCCTCAGCAAATTCGACGTCCACAACGTTTCCGATAACCTGTACGATTTTTCCCATATTCATGGGCTTCTTACCTCCTTGGCACTCAATGGCCTCAACCTGGGGTCACTATTTCAGGGCTTCAGCACCACCGACAATATCCATCAACTCTTTGGTAATTCCTGCTTGCCGTGCTTTGTTATACGTCAACGTCAGGCTCTTGACCAACTCCTTGCAGTTGCTGGTGGCATTCTCCATGGCGGCCATTCGGGCCGCGTGCTCACCGACCGCCGTCTGATAAAGGAACTCAAGCAGTTGAATGTGGACGTAGTTCGGCAGAAGATCGGTCAGAAGCTCTTCGTGGGATGGCTCGAACAAGTAGTCTCGCCGGGCTCCCCCTTCCCCTTCCGTGGCCACTTCAGGCACAATGGGAAGAATGTTGACGAGGGTCGGCAATTGCCTCACCATGCTCACGAAGCGGGCGTAGACCACGTACACCTCGTCCACGGTACCATTCTCGAACAACTCGATGAGCTCAAGCCCCAAGGCAGAGGCATCATCATAGCTTGGCTTGTTCAGAAGGCCGGTCATTCTTCTTCTTACATCGTATTTTCGCCTTCTGAAATAATCCGCGCCCTTTCGGCCCACGGCAGTGATGGAGACCTCCAGGCCCTCCGCCTGTTTTGCCCGCACAAATTTCTCGGCGGAGGTGATCAGGTTGTTGTTGAAGCTGCCGCAAAGACCCCTGTCAGCGGTGATCAAAATAAGTTCAATCTTCTTGACTTCTTCCCTCCGTGAAAGAAGTGCGTAGGAACCCACTTCTTCCACTCCCGCCGCCAATCTTCTGATCACTTCGGTGAATTTCACGGCGTAGGGGTGGAACTTCTCCATGTTTTGCTGAGCTCCGCGGAGCCTTGCCGCAGCGACCATGTTCATGGCCTTGGTGATCTGCGAGGTCTTTCTTACGGCGTCGATCTTTCTCTTGATATCCCTTAAGGTCGCCATATTCCACGCTCTCTCTTTTTTCAGTTTGCATTATGACGCCTAACTCGCCTGAAAGACCTCTGCGAATTCTTCAAGGGCCTTCTTGATCCTGGCATCCAGTTCGTCACTGATGACGTTTTTTTCCTTGAGCTCACTCAAAATCTCAGAATGCTTTCTCTCCATGAACGCAAGCATCTGCGACTCATATTGCAGAACACTCTCGAGAGGAATATTGTCCAGATACCCCCGGGTACCGGAATACAGGGCCATGACTTCTTTTTCTGCCGGCATCGGCTGATACTGCGGCTGCTTCAGCAGCTCAACCAAGCGCACACCTCGGTTGAGCTGGGCTTGTGTAGATTTGTCCAGATCACTTCCGAACTTGGCGAACGCTTCGAGCTCCCGATACTGGGCAAGGTCAAGTCTCAGTCGACCGGCAACCTGTTTCATGGCCTTCGTCTGGGCGGCGCCGCCAACCCGGGAGACAGAGAGACCGACGTTGATGGCGGGGCGGACCCCTGAGAAGAAGAGGCTGGGTTCCAGGTATATCTGCCCGTCCGTAATGGAAATAACATTGGTGGGAATGTATGCGGAAACGTCACCGGCCTGAGTTTCAATGATCGGCAAGGCCGTCAGGGAGCCCCCCCCCAGTTCGTCGTTCAATTTGGAAGAACGTTCCAAGAGGCGCGAATGGTTGTAGAAAATATCGCCGGGATACGCTTCGCGGGCAGGAGGTCGTCTCAGAAGCAGCGAAACCTGCCGATAGGCGGCCGCCTGCTTGGAGAGATCATCGTAAATGATCAGGGCATGCTTTTTGTTGTCTCGGTAATATTCACCTATCGCAGTTCCCGCGTAAGGAGCGATGTACTGCAGTGGAGCCGGGTCACTTGCGGTGGCAGCCACAACGACGGTGTAATCCATCGCCCCATGCTTGCGAAGCGTTTCCACCACCTGGGCAACCGTTGATCTCTTCTGCCCGACGGCCACGTAAATGCAGATGATGCCGCTGTCTTTCTGATTGATGATGGAATCCACGGCAATGGCCGTCTTGCCGATCTGCCGGTCCCCAATGATCAATTCTCGCTGCCCGCGTCCCACCGGCGTCATGGCATCGATCGCCTTGAGTCCCGTGTACATGGGTTCGTTCACCGACTGCCTGGCGATGACACCGGGGGCAATCACTTCGATTCGCTGGAACTCCTTGGCTTCAATGGGCCCTTTTCCATCAAGCGGATTGCCGACGGAATCGATCACGCGGCCGAGAACCGCGTCACCGACCGGCACCTCGGCGATGCGGCCCGTCCTTCTGACCTCGGAACCCTCCTTGATCAGATAGTCCTCACCCATGATGGCGACACCAACATTGTCCTCTTCCAGATTCAGGGCAAGGCCAAAAATGGGCCCGTGGTCCGTCGGGAACTCCAACAGCTCCATGGACATGCACTTCTCAACCCCATAGACTCGAGCAATACCGTCACCGACGGAGAGCACGCGTCCTGTCTCACTGAGGTCGACCCGCTTCTCGTAATCCTTGATCTGCTCTCGAATGATCTGGCTTATCTCTTCTGCTCTGATTTCCATCAGCCTAACCCACCCTTCTTCATGGTTTCTTTAAAATTGAGTAACTGTCGCCTGACACTACCATCCAAAACCATATCGCCGATCCTGGCCAGCACGCCACCGATGAGCTCGGGGTCATGCTGAAATTCGACAACGACTTTTTTCCCTGTCATCTTCTCCAGTGTTTGGGCAATCTCCTGCAGCACCGGATCATCCAGTACCACCGCAGCCTTGACCTGAGCTCGGGCCACGTTGGCATGTTCGTCTATCAGTTTGTGGTAGTACTCCGCGATTTCAGCCAGGTGCTGGACCCGACCCTTCTCAATGAGCAGGTTCCCGAAGCTTCTCACAATGGGAGGAGTGCCGCTTCGGTCGGCCACCGAGAAAAAGAGCGATCTTCTCGCCGCCTCGGGATAAAGCGGGTTGCGAAGAGCATCCGCGAGATCCGGCATCTCTTTCATGAGGTTTACCAGAGCGTCCAGCTCCTGCCCATACTGCTCAACCTGTCCCTCCCCAAGGGCTAGATTGAATAAGGCCTTTGCATATCTCTTGGCAATAATCAAGTTTTTCACTTTGCCTCCACTACCCTCGTCATGAAGTCTCTCACCAAGCGGTCTTGATCATCTGCCTGAATGCTCTTGCGCAGCAATTCCTCCGCGGCCACCACGGAAAGGTCGGCTATTTCCTGCTGGAGGCTCTCCCTGGCCGCTTTCGTCTCTTGCTGAATGGCCAGCTGAGCCTGATCCTTGATGTACTCAGCCTGTTTCTTGGCCGCATCGATGATTCTCTGCCGTTCGGCTTCCCCTTCCGCAACCAGTTCCGCCACGATCTTCCTGGTTTCCTCCTCCAAGGCGGCCAGTTTGGCCTTGGTTGCGGCGCTCCTCTCCTCGGCTTCCTTCTGTTTCGCTTCCAACTCCGCCAGCAAACCCTGGATCTGGGTCCGCCTGGAAGAGAAGAAGGTGACGATGTGCTTCTTGGTCAACTTGACCAGCATGCCAGCCAGAACAACAAAAACCAGCAGTCGAGTGAAAAAATCCGCCCAGTTCAATCCTCCGCCATGGCCTCCTTCCGTGGAAGCCGATGCCAGGCCATTGAAGGCCAAAAGCAACCCGGCGCCCACAAGAAGCGATAAGCATCCTCTCCTCATCATCTCCCCCTGTGACTCATCTGGAACTAGAGACTTCTTCCCAATATCTTCTGCGCCAATTCCTTTGAAAACGCTTTCACCTGAGTCATCAGCGCATCCCGGGCACCCTTGATATCTTTCAGGATGACCTCCCGGGTGTCCTGGACCCTGTGCGCCGCATCCTCGACCGCCTCCTGGAGCATGGATTTCTCCTGGTCGTAGGCAGCATTTTTCATTTCCTGGATTTTCTGACGCCCCGCCTTCCGCGCCTCAACAATTTTCGCATTGAACTCTTCGGCCGCCGCGACGGCCGCCGCATGTGAACGATCAATGCGTCCCTGCTGCTCATCGATGAACTGTTGCCTCTGAGCAAGCACACGGCGAATCGGGCGGAAAAGCACGAGGTTCATGAGAAAGACGAGGAGCAGGACATTGACCAATTGGATGATAAAGGTGAGATTAATGCTGATCATGGTTCCCCTTCCTACGCGAGAGCTTTCCTGACGACCTTAAACAACCCTGAACGTGACATATTGCACAAACCTACCCGTCCAGCGCGTTCTTTTCTTGCGGAAGCGCCTGCAGGGTATGGCTATTGCGGCATGGATGCGGAAGCTGTGCGTGGCTGTTAGCACATGTTCCACGCATTGGCAAGCGAAAAGTAAGAACAATCCCAGCAGGTTTCCGAGGGAATCCCTTCAGATTCCAGACGCCTAATGGGAGTGAAAGATGTACCGTCGCATGCTCACGTTCTCGATGAGTCCGATGGCGACGCAGAGGGTAATGAGAGAGGATCCGCCGTAGCTCACAAAGGGGAGAGTGATCCCGACCACGGGAAGAAGACCGATGACCATGCCGATATTGATGACAACCTGCCACAGGATGAGGGCCGTCAAACCCACGACCAGCAAGGATCCGTACCTGTCCTTGGATCTCCTCGCCACCCGCAGGCTCAGAAGAATCAAGAGGGCGAAGAGCACAAGGAGCCCAGCGCAGCCGACAAAGCCCCATTCCTCGGCCCAGACAGAGAAGATGAAGTCGGTGTGCTTTTCCGGCAGGAAGTGGAGCTTGTTCTGGGTGCCGTTCAAGAACCCCTTTCCCCAGAACATTCCGGACCCTATGGCGATCTTGGACTGGCGGATGTGGTACCCCGCACCCAGGGGATCGAGGTCGGGGCGGATGAGGATGAGAATGCGCCGCTTCTGATATGGCTTGAGCACCCGCTCCCAGACGGGAAACATGAGGGGAACGAGGACAACCAGGGAGGTGACGATGTATCTCCATCGAATGCCCATGAAAAAGAAGATGGTGGCCGCAACGGCCCCGAAGGAGATCGCCGTCCCCAGATCGGGCTCGGCAAGGATGAGGACCATGGGCACCAGGACCATCACGGCCGGAATGACCATGCGCTTCAGGCTGGGATACACCGTGACGTCCTGGGATGAAAAATACTTCGCCAACTGAAGGACGATGGCTATTTTCATGAATTCCGACGGCTGAAACTGGAACCCGGCGATTTCCAGCCAACGCTTGGATCCGTTCACTTCCTTGCCGACGACGAGAACAGCCAACAGGAGCACCAGCCCTGCAAGGTAGATCCAGATACTCGCTGCCTTGAGCTGCTGATAGTCTACGAGGAGGCAGCAAAAAAGCACCGCGAAGCCCACGGAGAGCCAAATGAGCTGTCTTATGAAGAGATTGTGGGTCGGGTTCGCCCGAATCTGGGGATAGAGGGCACTGTAGACGCTCAAGAGGCCAACCGTAATGATGGCGATCATGACCCAAATGATGGGCCAGTCGAAATTTTCTATGAGCCTGCGATCCATCATGTTGCGGGTCATCTCCTAAAATCAGGTTGGGAACTCACCGCCGAGGGCAGCAAAAGCGCAAGGGTTTTCTTGGGCATGGCGTGCTCTCGGCGATCGCTGCGCGTTCAGCTGAGACATGGAGGGACTTTCCCAGCAGGCAAAAACCCCTGTGGGCTCAATTTCCCGAAGTCGCCACCTCGCCTGCATCCCCCTTGAGGTATGCCGAAATGACCTTCTGCACCAAAGGCGCCGCGGCGGACGAACCGTGGCCGCCATGTTCCACCAGAACTCCGACGGCAATCTGGGGGTCGTTGGCCGGGGCGTATCCCACAAACCACGCGTGGTCACGCTGATCGAACTTGGCCGTCTTCTGAAGCAGTTTCCGATTGGCGCTCTCCCCAAGGTGAACCACCTGGGCGGTTCCGGTCTTTCCCGCCGTGGAGATGGACTTGTCCCGAACTGCGTGGGCCGTGCCCCTCGGATCCTCCACAACCCCCAGGAGACTCTTCTGCACAATCTCAAAATACCGTTGATCGATGGGAACCTTGCGCTTCAGCTTCCCCTTCGTTTCGCTCATCTCCTCCATGCTGTTTCCCTCGATCCTCCTTACGACGAAGGGCTGCCACAGCTTTCCGCCGTTGCCAATTGTTGCAAAGGCGAGGGTCATCTGCAGTGGGGTTGCCAGGTCGAAACCCTGGCCGATGGCCACCGAAAGGGTCTCGCCCTTGTGCCAGGGAACACCGATGGTCTGCTTTTTCCACCAGGAAGTGGGAATCAGTCCGCCGTGCTCTCCCGCCAGGCCAACCCCCGTCCTTTCCCCAAGCCCGAACATGTTCGAATACTGGGCGATGCGGTCTACGCCGAGTCGCAACCCAACGTTGTAGAAATACACGTCGCAGGATTGGATGATGGCACGTGAGAGTTCCATGGAGCCGTGACCATGCTCCCTCCAGCACCGAAACCTCCTGTTGCCGAACTCCAGGTAGCCCGGGCAGTGGAACGGGGTGTCGGGAGTGACCAGACCCTCCTTGAGGGCACCCATGGCGACAAAGGGCTTGAAGGTGGAGCCTGGAGGATAGGCGGCTCCCACGCAGCGATTGAGGAGAGGGTGCCTGGGATCCTTGCTCAGCTTCAGCCACTCCTCCTTCTTGAGGCCCCGTATGAACTTCTCCTGGTCAAAAGTCGGGCTGGTGGCCATGGCAAGAACGGCACCGCTCTTGGGATCCAATGCAACGACGGCACCCGAGTGCCCCTCCAGGCAGGACTCGGCAACCCGTTGAAGATCGATGTCCACGGTGAGCCACAGGTTCCTTCCCGGGATGGGGAGAACTTCATCCAACAGACGCATGCGCCTGCCGATGGCGTCGACCTCCACCTGCCTTCCACCTCTCCTGCCGTGGAGATATTTCTCGAAAGCGCCTTCCACTCCGAACCGCCCTATGTCTTCCCCGGCAAAGTACCCCTGATACGCTTCCCCCTTGAGCTCCGATTCGGTGATTTCACTGAGGTAGCCGACCAGATGGGCGGCTCGCTGGTTCCACCTGTATTCGCGCTTCGGCTCGAGCTGAATGAAAACACCCGGCAGACGTATCCGCTTCGCTTCGACCCTGGCGAGACATTCCCTGTCAACGTCGCTGATCAGCTTCAACGGCAGGAACTTGGGAACCTGCTTGTTGGCCTCGAGGATTCCGAACAGATCTTCGGGAGACTTCTCGCAAAGATTCGCCACTTCCTTGACGGTGTTATCCATGTCGAGGACGTCTTCGCGGATGATCTGTAAGTGGTAGGCGGGCCGGTTCTCCACCAGTGGAACGCCGTTTCTGTCGTAGATGATGCCTCGGGGGGAGGGGATGTCTTCAAGGCGGATCCGGTTGTTCTCCGAATGGTAACGGTACTTGGCACCCTGCATCACTTGCAGGTGCCACATGCGCAGGAGGTAGACCAGCAGGAACAGGAGCAGAATCCCCACCAGCAGGAAATACTGCCTGTTGAACCCAACATTCTCGGCACTCTCCCAGTTCATCAACTGGAGGTTCTCATCTCGCTTGCTTAGGGATTTCATGGCAACGACAACAGTCTCTCCCTCAAGGACCTCTTTCCCCCCTATAAATAGGGTAAATGATCAACGGGGCCACCAACGTGGTGAAAAGGCACCTGAACAGGGGATTCAGCCAGGTTGCCGTGCCCCCGTATGTGTCCATGGATTCAAAAAACAAGAATATCCACAGGGCGAAAGACTGGGCAAGAGCGCAAATTCCGACGAAGGCCATCTGGTAGAGTGGGTTTTGAAGCTCCAGCCTTTCGGATCCCACTTTCACCAAGCACACGGCCAAGACATAGGACCCGACGTGGAACCCCCAGAATTTCCCGGACAACGCATCCAGTGCGTACCCCCAAACGAGGGCCCACAGCAGACTCATAACGGGGGTGCATTCCGCCGCGACACCGAACATGAGAGGCAGAAGCAGATCGGCCCTCAGTCCCGGGTGGGGCATCCGAGCAATCCATTCAGCCTGCAAAACGACAAGGGCGACCGTATATGGAAAAATTTTGACGGCAGACGACCAGTGCACTGAAACTCGAGACTATCCGTGGATGACAGGTGTTTGGTTGACTTCCAAAAATCCGAAAGATGCAGGCAAAGACAACCAAATCAGTTGCCCACCATCTTCTCCGGCACATTCGCTTCTCTTTTGAGAACCAGCAACTCCTCGAGGGCTCCCAACCTTACAAGGGGCTTCACCTCAATTCTCTGAAAAAGATCCACGGGGTCCTTGATGATGCCCTGCACCACCCCCAGGCGCAGCCCCTTGGGGAACACACCGTCTTTTCCGGACGTGATGATCAAATCACCCACCTGAACATCCAGATTGCCGCGCACATATTTCAGAACACAAGACGTTCCATCCTTGCCGCTCAGGACGCCCCTCACCCGGTTGCGCTGCACGATGGCATCCACCGAACTGCCGGGGTCCGTGATCAGCAGAACGCGGGAATAACGGTCGGACACGTCGAGGACCCGCCCAACGATCCCTTCGTCATTGACCACCGGCATGTCCGGGGCAATTCCATCGCGAAATCCCTTGTCCACGATCAAGGTCTGAAACCATCCGGTCAAGTCGTGAAGAACCACCTGGGCCGCCACCGTATCCACCTGAATGGTGGCCTTGAAGTCAAGGAGGCGCCTCAAGCGCATGTTCTCAACGTAGGCTTCACGGTAATCGGTGACCTTCTGCTCCACGGCGGCGAGCTGCTCCTTGAGGGCCTGGTTCTCTCCACGCACATTGCGAAGCCACAGGTAGTGCTTGACCAGGTTCTCCGCCCCTGAGGTGACATTGCCGAGAAGGTTTATGGCGGGGCTGAGGGACTCGATGACGAACCTCTGAAGCAGGTCCATCCGCGCGGGGGGCCGAAAATTCAGGGAGAGCACATAGAAGAAAACGCTGAAAAATACCAGTATGAGAGCCGCGCCGCGCAAGCGGCGCATCCAATCCGTCATAGATCCCATGCCCCGTCCCAGCCTCGAAGGCTGGAACACGATGGCCTTCCTCTCGGAAAACCGTCACACGAAGAAAAATGCTGACCGCATGACGGCTTGTGAACTCCCTAAGCCAGCACTCCCTTGAGCACTTCTATCTCTTCCAGGGCCTTTCCTGACCCGAGGACCACCGTCGAGAGGGGGTCTTCCGTGATGACGATGGGAAGTCCGGTTTCCAGCTTCAACAAGTGATCAAGGCCCTTCAGCAAGGCGCCGCCCCCGGTGAGGACGATGCCGCGATCGACAAGGTCCGCCGCCAACTCGGGAGGAGTCTGCTCGAGGGCGATCTTGATGGTTTCAACAATGGTGTCGACCTGTTCCTGGATGGATTCCCGTATCTCATCCGAGTTGATCTCGACGGTCTTTGGAATCCCGCTGACCAGGTCACGGCCCTTGATGGACATGGTCTCCACCTGTCCAATGGGATAGGCGTTGCCAATGGTTGTCTTGATGGTCTCGGCGGTGCGCTCGCCGATCATGAGATTGTATTTCCGCTTTATGTGCTGGAGCACCGCGAGGTCCATCTTGTCTCCGCCGATCCGGACGGACCTGCTGTAGACAATCCCCGCAAGGGAAATGACGGCGACCTCTGTCGTGCCCCCCCCGATGTCCACCACCATGTTGCACACGGGTTCCGTGATCGGCAACCCAGCACCAATGGCCGCGGCCATTGGTTCCTCGATGAGGTAAACCTCACGGGCACCCGCGGATTCGGCGGATTCCCTCACGGCCCGCCTCTCAACCTGAGTCACCCCCGAGGGGATGCAAACGATGATTCTCGGCCTCACCAGATTGCGCCGGTTGTGCACCTTGCGGATGAAGTAGCGCAGCATCGCCTCCGCAACCTCGAAATCGGCGATGACACCATCCTTCATGGGCCGAATGGCCACGATGTTTCCGGGTGTTTTCCCCAGCATCAACTTGGCGTCCTTGCCGACCGCCACGACGCGGCTGGCTCCCCGTTCATCCTTCCGCACCGCAACCACCGAGGGTTCACACAGAACAATTCCCTTTCCCCTCACGTAGACGAGGGTGTTTGCCGTCCCCAAATCGATTGCCAAGTCGTTGGAAAACCATCCCAAAATCCTGTTATGGATCATTGGCTGAGCCACTCCTTTCGCTGACTAGTGTACAAGGCTTTACACCATAGCACGAGGATGGAGTATCTTCAATCATTAAGAAAGTGCAAGCAAAACTTTGTCTAATTTCACGGTCGAGCCCAACCGGCCTTGGTGGCTTTATGATGAGAGAGCACGCCCGTCGGGGCAGTCTTCCATACCCCGAGCAACCTGACCCGGGCGGTCTATCAGCCCGTGTTTTGCACCTTGACAAGGTCTGGGGAATTCGATTAATAGTACGTTTTCCCGCAGTCATGACGTGGATGCGGGGTGTGTCAGTGCATACAAGAGGAGCTCCCCTGGATCTCTTTGCCGCGCGGAACATAACCGTCCGCAACCGGCAGCAGTCAGTATTGGCTAACCTTTGAGGAATGGATATGTCGAAAAGAACATTTCAACCCAGCAACCTGAAAAGGAATAGAAAGCACGGATTCCTGGAAAGATCGGCCACGAAATCCGGACGGGACGTGCTCAGGAGACGGCGTGCAAAAGGGCGAAAGCGCCTTTCTGCCTGATCTGGCGATACGACCGGGGCATGGCTTGCTCCGTGAGCCTCCTGCACCTGCTCCCGAACCTGGAGTCCCACCCTCACATGAGGACCTGCTCGAAAACAGGCCGGGCCCGGTCCAGTTTCCGCGGGAGAGAAGGTCGTGACGCGTGGTGCTTTCCGCTTCCAGCTTCACGAGAGGTTGCGCTCCTCTGCCGAGTATCAGCAAGTCAAGAGATGCGGCAAGCGATTGCGAGCTCGCCACTTTGGCGTCAACGTCGCCGTGAACGGACTGCCCCACCATCGACTGGGGCTTGTGGTTCAGAAGCGCTTTTGGGGAGCCGTAAAGCGAAACCGCATCAAACGGTGTCTCAGGGAATGGTTCCGCCTGAACAAATCCCTCATCGCCCTTCCCGGCAAGGACATCGTGATCGTCGCCCATCCCGGCGCGGAGCGGCTTTCTTCAATTGATACGGCAAAAGAGCTCAATGCGGCTCTTACCGTTGCAGGATAACCGGACAGTATGATCCGCTGGTTTTTGCTTGCGTTGATTCGGGCTTATCAGATCCTGATTTCTCCCATGATCGGGCCTTCCTGCCGTTTCATTCCATCCTGTTCGCAATACACGCACGATGCCATTTACCTCCATGGCCCCCTGAAAGGCCTTTTCCTCGGCGCCGCACGGCTTGCCAAGTGCCACCCTTTTCACCCAGGGGGATTCGACCCTGTCGTCCCGTGTCATCCCTCAAAATCTGCTGATTAGCAACGGAGTATGCCTGAATGGAAAAGAGGGCTTTGCTAGCTTTTGTTCTGTCTTTGCTTATTCTGGTAGTGTGGCAGCTCTATTTTACCCCGCAGACCAAGCCACCGCAAAAGGTTGAGTCTCCCTCATCCACCGAGCAGCCGGCGCCATCGAAGCCCTCTCCGTCAGCGCCCCTTCAGTCCATATCTCCCCAGTCCCTGCCCAAGGATCGGATGGCCCAACTCGATCAACAGTTCGAGAAGTGGACCGGAGACAGTGCCCTATACACGATGCAGATCCTTGCACCCGGCGCCAGGGTCAAATCGATTCAGCTCAAGAAATACCGCCAGTCGATCAAGCCTGATTCGCCACCCATGGAAATGCTGCCAACCCAGTCCACCGGCTATCTTCCGCCGGCGGTTGACCTGCTTCAGCACCAGGATTGGCAGCTCTCCACACGACCCTTTTCCAGCCAGTCGCCCAAGGAGTTCAATCCGGACACGAAGGAACCCCTCACACCCATTTCCCTTCACACTGAGATCCCTGGGAAAATCCGCGTGACAAAGGCTTTCACCTTCATGCCCGAAAGCCATGTGGTGGATCTCGAAATCCGTCTCCAGAACCTGTCACAGGAGAAGCTGACGGATCAACTGGGCATCAGCTTTTATTCCCAGCCGTTTTCAGAGGGGGGGAAGGACAGTTCTTTCAACCCATCCCAACTGGCCTATTTCGAAAAGGGTTCAACCACCACGGTGGACCTCAAGGACATGCTCAAAAAAGACGTCACCATCAAACCGCCCCTGGACTGGGTGGCCTATCAGGACAGCTACTTCATACAGGCCGTCATGCCCGCTGAAAAGAGCGGTTACCAGATTGTGCCGCGGGTCCTGGACGCCGACACCGGACTGCTCCAGATCGTTTACCTGTCTGACCCCTTTGAGATCGAAGGACTTCAGGAAAAGAACTTCAAACTGCGCCTCTACTTCGGGCCAAAGGACCTGGAGCAGCTTGCCAAGGCCGAGAATCGGCTCACCGAGGCGGTCGACTACGGCTGGTTCAGCATCCTGGCCAAGCCTGCCCTGTACGTCCTCAACTGGCTTTACAAATACACTTACAATTACGGGATTGCCATCATTCTGCTGACCGTCCTCATCAAGATCGTCTTCTGGCCTCTCACCCAGAAGAGCTACCAGTCGATGCAGGCCATGAAGAAAATCCAGCCGAAGATTGCCCAGATCCGTGAGAAGTACAAGGACGATCGCGAGAAGCTGAACCAGGAATTGATGGGCCTCTACCGCACCCACAAAGTCAATCCCATGGGCGGGTGTCTGCCCATGGCGCTGCAGATTCCCGTTTTCATCGCCCTCTACCGCATGCTTTACGGCTCGGTCGAATTGAGGCATCAGCCCTTTTTCCTCTGGATCAACGACCTCACTGCCCCCGACCGCCTGGACCTGGGATTCCGCATCCCGTATCTATCCGGAGATCCAGGGCTTCCGGTCCTCACCCTCCTGATGGGGGCAACCATGTTCATCCAGCAGAAGATGACCCCAAGCGGGGGTGATCCTCGCCAGGAACAAATCATGCTCTTCATGCCCGTGATGTTCACCTTCTTCTTTCTGAACTTCCCATCGGGTCTTGTGCTATACTGGCTTATCAACAACATTCTTTCCATCGCTCAGCAGTACTGGATCAATCGTCATGCATGATCGCCACCTCCCCACTTCTATACCCGTTAAGAATCGGATATGCGTTCTCCCACCCTCAAAGGGAATGCTTTCTGGATTCCCGCTTTCGCGGGAAGGGCGGGAGAAACGAGGGCCTCTTTTCGTCGTGGCCGCCAAGGCGGTCCTCCAAGGGCCTTTTGAAAGCACGACGATCCAACCTTAACCGGTATGGTTTGCCACAGCCCATCCGGAAACGGAGATTTCACGGAGGAGAGCATGTCAGTCCTTGAATTTGAAGAAAAGTCCGTCGAGGAAGCCATTGACGCGGCTTGCCAAAAACTCAAACTGCCTCGGGAGAAGCTCGAAATTGAGATTGTTTCCAAAGGATCGTCCGGCATTTTCGGCATTGTGGGCGCAAGAAAGGCCAAGATCCGGGTCATCGCCAAGGAAATGCCCATCGATGCGGCTTCGGAGCGCGCCAAGGAAATTCTCTCCGAGATCCTGAAGCACATCGATCTGCCCACCGTCATCGAGGCGGAGGCCAAGGAAGACCAAGTTTATTTGAATGTCATCAGCAATGGATCGGGGCTTCTCATAGGGAAAAGGGGCAAAACACTCACCGCCTTGCAGTACCTCGTCACCAGGATCCTCCACCGCTCCGCCGGGGAAAACATCTCCGTCGTCGTGGACACGGAGAATTACCGGTCGAAGCGAGAGATGAGCCTCACGGAACTCGCGCAGCAGTTGGGTGACAAAGTCAAGAAGTCCAGGCGATCACTCACCACCGGCCCCATGAATGCCCAGGACCGGCGCATCATTCACCTCGCTCTCAAGGAGGACACCGAGATCCGCACCAAGAGCAAGGGGGAGGGCAATCTCAGGCGCGTCGTCATCTATCCCGTGCGAAAGGGGAAGAAGCCCGAGAAACCAGCCGAGCAGCAAACCGCTGGCGAGGAATAAGGGTCTATCTCAAAACTCCCGTCGCTCGCCCTGGGATAACGAGGCATGTCCCGAGCTTGTCGAAGGGGGCGACCCCTGCAATGTGTGAAATCATCCTCGGTGAGTATAGTCTTTGAGCAGCTCCCAGCGGGCCGAACGTACTGCACGATGGAAACAGGATTTGTCAACGATACGATCTGCGCCATCAGCACTCCCATCGGCGAGGGAGGGATCGGGATCGTCAGAATAAGCGGAGCAGACGCTTTTTCCATCGCCCGCAAGCTCTTTGAGCCGTCCCAGCCTCAGCGCTTCCCCGAATCCCACCGTCTCCACCATGGATGGATACGCGACCCTGCCGGAGGCTCCCTGGTCGACGAGGTCCTTTTGAGCACCATGCGGGGGCCTCACACCTACACCAGGGAAGACGTTGTCGAAATCAACTGCCACAGTGGTTTTGCCGTCCTCAACACCATCCTTGAAATGGTCCTCCATGAGGGGGCCCGCCTCGCGGAACCGGGTGAATTCACACGCCGGGCCTTTCTCAACGGGAGGATTGACCTCTCCCAGGCCGAAGCCGTCATCGACATCATCCGCTCTCGTTCGGAAAAGAGCCTTGTCGCCGCAGGGCGTCAGCTGCGCGGGGAATTCCGCCGACGCATGGAGTGCATGCGGGAAATCATCCTGCGAATCCAATCGGAGCTTGAGGCGTTCATCGATTTCTCAGACGACCTTGGCGACGAACCGGTGGACACCCCTCTTTTGACTTCGCGGCTCATCGGTGAGCTCATCGAGCCTCTTTCCAGATTCATCGCCCAGTTCGAGAGCAGTCGCCTGGTCAGGGAGGGGTTGAGCCTGGTCCTTGTGGGGAAACCCAACGTGGGAAAATCCTCCCTGCTCAATGCCCTCCTTGGAAAAGACCGCGCCATCGTCACGCCGCACCCCGGAACGACCCGGGATGTCATCGAAGACACCTTTGTGCTTTCGGGGATCCTCGTCCGTGTCCTCGACACCGCCGGTATCCGCAACGAACCCGACGAAGTGGAGTCCATGGGAATCGAGAAGACACTGAGATCCGTTGAAGACGGGGACGCGGTCCTCTGGCTGATCGATCAAAGCCGCCCCCTGTCGGAGGAGGACGATGCCGTCTTTTTGGCCCTCACTGAATCACGCTGGGTCATTCTCATGAACAAGTCCGATCTTCCCCCCGCGGTTTCCGTTGAAGCGGTGATGCAACGCTATGGCTCCGAGGCGCACATCCTGAGGCTTTCCGTGCTCCATGAAGCGGACGTCGAAAGGCTCCGGGGCTTTCTCATCGACACCTTTTTGAGGCAGCCCCTCGCCGACGCCCACTCCATGATCCTGCCCAATCTGCGCCACAAGGTTTGCCTCGACCAGGCTCTGCAAGGCCTTGAGCGGGCAAAGGACCTGCTGCTTTCCGAATCGTCCGGGGAACTGGTGTGCCTGGAACTGCAGGAAGCCCGTCGGCACATGGAAGCCATTCTGGGCCTCGATTACGACGACGCACTCCTGGATGCCGTCTTTTCCCAGTTCTGCGTGGGCAAGTGAGGGCTCGATGATGGAAGAGGCGCCGCTCCTTGACCGGCTGCTGGATTACGGAAACGAAGCCGGCATCCATCTCACCGAAAGGCAGGCCTTCCTGTGCTGCGAGCACGCCCGCCTCATGCTCGAGTGGAACCGTCGACTGAACCTCACCCGCATCACCCGTCCCGACCAGATCATCATCAAGCACATCCTTGATTCCGTGATCCCCGTCCGCTGGCTTCCCCAGGAAGGGCATGCCCTCGATGTGGGAACGGGCCCCGGTTTTCCAGGCATTCCTCTGAAGATCCTTCAACCCGCATTGAAAATGACCCTCCTCGAAGCTCAGCGCAAGAAGATAAGCTTTTTGAGAGTGGCTCTGTCCAAGCTCGCCCTGGAAAACGCCTGGGCAGTGCAGGGAAGGTGGGAGGAACTGGAGGGGAGGTCTCCAGGAGGACCACCCGCGAGGTTCGACCTCATCACCATGCGGGCGCTCCGCCTGGAGCACGGGCACCTTGTGGGTCTAGGCAGGCTGCTGGCTGAAGACGGGATGCTTGTGTGGTGGGCGGGACCCGGAGCAGTTCAGGGGAGGACAGAAAGTTTCCCCAGGGAGGTCCCCGACCGAGTGAATGTTGACTTTGTCGCGGAGCACTTCTATACCATCCCGACCCTTTCCGAGAGGCGCAGAATCCTCATCTGGAAGCGCCGGTAATAGATCACCCCCGGACAGAACTCCCAGCATCACGGACGTTTCATGGGTGAGCTGCATTCACCCCACAGGGCTACTCGATTTCCTCGACTTCCCTTTCCTTTTCAACCGCTCTTTGAAGCTCATCCAGGGAGGGGCTGATCTTCACCGGGTGATGAACAGTGGGCTTCAGTTTCCTGCAGCCCGCGGGAATCCTCTGAAATTCTTCCGCGAAGCGTTCCCGAATCGCCTGCAGGGAATCCAATGGGCGCATCGGCGCACCATTTTCCATGGCCGTTTCCAGGAGGGGCTCCCCGCTGTCATGCAATTCCCCCATCAGGGCGAGGAGATCTTCCTTCATCCTCCCCTTTTCGTCGCAATAGCGAAACACCTGTTTTCGCCCGATCCAGGTCTTCTTGCCGCTGCTCAGCTTGAGAACGGGGCGGCCGTCGTATTCCACCAGCTTGTAGGCGATGTCCAAGTAGGGGGCATCGGCGGAAACACCCATTTTGGTACCCACGGCAAACACATCCACTTCCGCGCCCCCTTCAATTATCTCCTCTATCCGGTGCTCGTCGAGGTTTCCACTGACCAGGATCTTGACATCCGGAAAGCCGTCGCGCCGGAAGATTTCTCTCACCTCGCGGCTGAGCTGGACCAGATCGCCGCTATCCAGCCTCACCCCGAGAAGGCTCCTTCCCTGAGCGGCCATGCGCTTCGCGATTTCGACGGCCTTCCGCGCACCGCTGATCGTGTCATAGGTGTCGATGAGGAGCACGGTGTTTCGGGGATAAGCGTCCGAAAAGGCCACGAAGGCGTCCATCTCCCGCCGGAAGCTCGTGATGTAGGAATGGGCCATGGTGCCGTAGACAGGGATGCCATAGACCTTGCCGGCCAGGATATTGCTCGATCCCATGAATCCGGCGAGATAGCTCGCCCTGGCCGCCTTGACCCCAGCATCGACCCCCTGGGTCCGCCTGAACGAAAAATCGATGAGACCCCGTCCCCGGGCGGCATGGACACATCGGGCAGCTTTGCTGGCAAGCATGGTCTCGAGTTGGATCACGTTGATGACGAGGGTCTCGATCATCTGGGCTTCGATGATGGGCGCGGTCACCTCCACAACGGGTTCGTGGGCAAAGAAGACGCGCCCTTCGCGCATCGCCCTGACTGTTCCGGTGAACCTGAAGTCCTTGAGGTACTCCAGGAGCGCCGAAGAAAGTTGTCCCGTTGAGGCAAGATACCGCAGGGAAGGCTCACTGAACCGGATCCCGGACAACATCTCGAGAAGGTGTTCGACACCCGCCAGAACGAAATACGCCCTTTGCGGAGGGTAGTCCCGAATGCTCAGACTGAAGGTGGCTTCACCGGACATCCCTTCCCTGAGGTAGCTTTCGGCCATGGTGAGCTCGTAGAGGTCCGTCAGCAACTCGGGCGTGTAGTATTCCCATACGTTCATGCCTGCCTTTTCCTCCCTGGGCCCTAAACCAGGCCGACGGAGACTCAATTGTCGCTTCTCAGCAGTTGAGCCCCATAGACACGCTCCATGCGCTTCAAGGCGAACGCGTGGAATCCCTCGTCAAAGTCGGCCACGGCATCCACGGGGACCACCGTCCGATAGTCCCGGTTGCGCAGGTCCGCCACGGTGTCCATGACGCAGATCGATGTCACGACTCCCGTAACCCATATCTCACGGGGCTTGAGGGAATTCAGAATCTCCTCCAGGTTGGTCCGGAAAAAAGGGGAAAACCTGGTCTTGGCGACGATGCGACTTCCCGGGGGAGGACTCAATTCCTCGATGATCCGCGCGCCCCAGCTGTCCTTGACCGCGTGGGGTGCAAACATTTCAAACTCCCTGTCGTCCTCGCGATGAGCATCGCAAAGATAGATGACTGGGTAATCCCTCTCCGCGAATCGGTCGATGAGGGACCGGATCACCGGGATGATTTTTCGGCAGGCATCACCGCAATACAAGGCCCCGTCAGGACGCATGAAGTCGTTCAACACATCGATGACAAGGAGAACTTCAAGGTTTTTCGGCATGTCAGGCGCCTCCTCGAAAATGCTTCTGGAAGGGATCGGCAACCGGATTCCGTTCTTTTCCTGGCTCTAAGGCATTGGAAAAATTATAACAAAAAAGCATTCTATTTAAAATTGGAACTGAGTATACTTCATGAGCTCTGGCGAAAGCCTTTCAGCGGCTCTGGGCCATCTACCAGGCACCGGACCCGAAAAGGTTTTTCGGATGAGACTTCCCACGCCACCCTGGTTCGACCAATGGAGCTTGAACGCATCACGGTGAGAACACGGGACGAGTATCGAGAAGCGCAGGAACCGACGGAATTCGAATGGAGGGGACGGTGCTTCAAGGTCGAACAAGTCCTCGATCGCTGGTACGAAGGCCACAGTGACCCGACAAGACTGCCCCTGAGGTATTTCAAGGTCAGGACACGGGACGGCCTCATCTTCATTCTTCGCCACCATGAATTGTTCAGAGCCTGGGGCCTCGTCATGGCCGGTACCCCTCTCGAACCATGACGGGGAGTTTCGGTGGGGGTCACCGATGCAATGCCCAAGGGTAGGGAGAATCCGGACGAGAGAATATGCCGAGGATCATCGCCATCGCAAATCAGAAGGGAGGGGTCGGGAAAAGCTCCTGCGGCTCATCGCGGAAAAGCACCTTTCGGTGCGCCAAACGGAAAACCTCGTGGCTTCCTGGGCGACGAACGAGCCAGCCAGGGTTCCCCCTTTGCCCGACCGCGAACTGAGCAGACTTCAAGAGAGCCTCCGCGCTCACCTGGGCGCACGGGTGCTTCTCAAGAGGCGAGGGGAACGGGGCACCATCACGATTCCTTTTCCATCCCAGTCCGAGCTGGAAAGGATTCTGGCGATTCTCGGCATGAATTGACGGCAATGGCTGCCGATGCCTTGCGGAAGGAGCACGGATTGACGCGCATCGCGGTGATTGATGGCCAGGGAGGCGGCATCGGGTCGAGCATCATCAGGAGGATCAAGGAGACCTACGGCGAGAGCACGGAGGTCTGGGCCCTCGGCACCAATGCCATCGCCACCTCCCAGATGATGAAAGCCCGGGCGAACCGGGGAGCGACAGGGGACAACGCCATATGCCACTGTGTCCATGAGGTGGATGTGATCATCGGCCCGATTTCCATTCTGATCACCCATGCCATGATGGGCGAGGTCACCCCGACCATGGTTCAGGCCATCGGCGCGTCCAAGGCCCCCAAGATCCTCCTGCCTCTGACCCTGGAGGCCGTGGAGGTGGTCGGCACCGTTCACGAGCCTCTGCCTCACCTCGTGGACAAGCTCGTGACCAACCATCTTGCCCCTCACCTCGCACGGGAAGGATCCCCAGGATGTCGACGGCCATAGCGGATGCAACTCCCCACCTGGTCCTGGGCGGTGCGCGCAGCGGCAAGAGTTCCCACGCAGAGAATCTGTTAGCCCGTTTTGCCGGTCCATACATCTACGTGGCCACGGCGCAGGTCCTCGACGAGGAAATGCGGGAGCGGGTCGACAAGCACAGGGAGCGTCGCGGGAGCGGGTGGCAAACCGTCGAGACGCCCCTCGACCTCCCCGGCACCCTGAAAGAGCTGCGGAGCGCGGGAAGACCGGTCCTTGTGGATTGCCTCACCTTGTGGCTCAGCAACCTGTTGCTCCAGGAGGACTCAGGCCGCCACGAGGAACGGGTTGAAGCGCTCTGCAGGCGGATTCAGGATGCGGACCATCCCCTCGTTCTCGTCTCCAACGAGGTGGGATCAGGAATCGTTCCCGAGAATGCCCTGGCGAGGCGATTCAGGGATCTGGCAGGATTTGCCAACCAGCGGGTTGCCGAGGCGTGCCTCCGTGTCACGCTCGTCGTCGCCGGCCTCCCCGTGAAGCTTAAGTAGCTCCCGGAAATCCATGTCCCCAATCGAAAATATTCGCAACGCCCTGAGAGGCTTCCCCTTGGCGCTCTCGTTCCTGACGATCCTTCGCGTGCCCTTCCACTCCACCCCGGAGGTCACGCCGGATCGGCTGCTGGCCAGGAGCTTCGGGGTCTATCCCTTGGTGGGAGCTGTTCTGGGAGTGGTCATCTCCGTCATGGCGGTCGGGCTGTCCCCCCTCGTCCCGCCGCTCCTCCTTGCGGGTCTGGTCACGGTTTCCATGGCCATCCTGACACGGGCCCTGCATCTGGATGGACTTGCTGATTTCTTCGATGGAATCGGGGGAGGGTACACGCCAGAAAGGCGCCTGGAGATCATGAAAGACAGCCGCACCGGGGCTTTCGGTGCCACGGCGCTGGCCTGCACCGTCGTGATCAAGGCAGCGTCGGTACACAGCCTCATCGAAGGCGAGATCTGGGCGGCACTGCTCCTGACCCCGGCCTTCAGCCGCTTCGGCATGGTCCTCCTGGCCAACTGGAGCCCCTATGCCCGCTCGGAAGGCGGCCTGGGAAAACCCTTTCTGGAAGGGATCACCTCTCGTGACGTTCTGGTTGCCCTGGTCTTCCTGCTGCTCTTCTCCGTCCCCGTGAGTCCCTGGCTCAGCCTGGTCTGTGCGCTCGGCACCCTGCTGGGGGTTCTCGTGATGAAGCGCCTCAGCGAGAAATTCCTCGGAGGCATCACCGGGGATGTTCTCGGTGCAACCAACGAAATCACCGAGATGCTCCTCCTTGCCCTTTCAGCCTGTTTCGGGAGGATTTGACGGAAGAGCCATGATTCATCACGATTCAACGCAGCGAAAGGTCCTGCATGTGCTCAAGGAGAACGCGGGAAAGCACATTTCAGGAAACATCCTGGCCACCAGGTTCGGGCTCAGCCGGACGGGCATCTGGAAGCACATCCAGCATCTGAAATCCCTCGGCTACACAATTTCGACGCATCCCAGGGAAGGATACCAACTGACCGAAATCCCGGACTCCCTCATCGTCGAAGAGGTCGTCCCCGACCTCAGCACCTCCTGGCTGGGGACACATTACCACCATTTTCAACAGATTGGCTCCACCAATGACCAGGCCATGCAGTTGGCTTCCCAGGGGGCGCCTCACGGGACCCTGGTCGTGGCCGAGGAGCAAACCAGGGGCAAAGGCCGCCTGTCTCGTCCCTGGATCTCTTCTCCCGGTCATGGTATCTACCTGTCGGTCATCCTGAGAACCCCTCTGCCCCTCAACGAAGCCTACCATGCCACGACGGTGGCGGCCATCTCCCTGGCCGAAGTCCTGATCTCCCGCTACGGGCTTTCAGCCATGATCAAGTGGCCCAACGACATTTTGGTGGCGGGAAAGAAAGTGGCGGGGATTCTTACGGAGATGCAGTCGGATCAGGACTATACCCGGTTTCTCGTGGTGGGGATTGGGATCAACGTCAATCACGGCAGAGAAGACCTGGCCGGGCCTTTCAGGTACCCGGCGACATCCGTGGCCATGGAAGCAGGCCGCCCCGCGAATCGGAAGGAACTCCTGCTCTCTTTTCTGGAGCGTTTCGAAGTGCAGTATGATCTGTTCCTGGAGGAAGGCTTTTCAGTTTTCCTGGCGAGACTCACAGAACTCTCGGCCGTGTTGGGGAAAACCATCAAGATCACTACGGGAAACACTGAGGTGACAGGAAAGGCAGTGGGATTCACCGAGGAAGGGGGCCTGAGAATACTGACGGAAGCCGGAAAAGACCAAGTGATCTGGGTTGGTGACATAACTCAGCTGCAGGGTTCCCACTGAGACGCACCCGTTTGCCACCGGTCCTTCAGCCTCAGGAGCCACGGGCTTTTTCGTTGGCTTCCTGTTTGCGTTTGCATTCGATACAAAGCGTCGTCACCGGACGGGCCTTCAAACGGTCCTCTCCGATCTCCTCTCCGCAATCCTCGCAATCTCCGAAAGTGCCGTCTTCTATCCGCTGCAATGCTTCTCGAATTTTGACGATCAGTTTTCGTTCACGATCCCTGATGCGAAGCATGAAGTTGCGATCAGACTCCAGAGTGGCCCGGTCCGTCGGATCAGGAAAAGTCTCCTCGGCGTCGGTCATTCCGGCCACTGTCCTTTCGGCTTCCTGATATAGCTCTTCCAATCGCTGGAGCAACAACTCCCTGAATTCCGCCTGAACTTCCTTATCCATGTGACTACCCCCTTGCTCTTCTTAAAATGGTTCTCGCTAGCACAATCATGAAAAAGAGGCAAGGAAAAACGTCCGGCTATCTTCGCTCATAGGTTCCGCTCTTTCCTCCGCTTTTGTATGTCAATCGAACACCATGGATGCTTATTCCGCGGTCGATGGCCTTGCACATGTCATAGATGGTCAAGGCCGCGGCACTCGCCGCAACCATGGCCTCCATCTCGACTCCCGTGCGGTCCATGGTCGTGACCCTTGAAGTGATTTTGATCTCGTTGCGCCCGGGGTCCTGGGCAAAATCGATGTCGATCCCGGTTATGTGGATGGGATGACACAGGGGAATCCACTCCCATGTTTTCTTTCCCGCGAGGATCCCCGCCAGGCGGGCCGTCTCAAACACATTGCCCTTGGGAACGGTCTGGTCGAGTATCGCCTGCATGGTTTCCGAGGAGACACTGACGAAGGCTTCAGCCCTGGCCTCCCTGGCAGTTGGTTCCTTTTCGCTCACATCCACCATGCGAATGCGCCCCAAGCGGTCGATGTGCGTCAGTTCCCTTTCCGATTCACCCATGGTGCAGCCGCTCCTCAACCCGGGCCACCATCAGGAAACGGTGGCTGGAACAATCCTCCATGACCCCCCTGAGCTTCATGCCCCGCCACGCTGAAGACATGGTCAACATCCTCTTCGAAGAATGGATATATAAGGCTTCATCGCCCTTAAGTAAAGGGAGAGTGCCCCCGCCGCATATGTTGCCGGTGATCTGAATTTGGAAATCCGAAAAAGCCTCTTTTGGGATTCACTTGAACCGCGAAGAACGCGAAGGGAGCGAAGTGGATGGAATTTGTTCTCTTAATCACCTGTATTCTTTAGTGTTTCTTCGTGGCCGGCTGACAGGAGCAGCAAGGGTGCAGGTCTATATGACGTGAAGAAACACCACAAGGTCACCAGGGCGGATCCATGGTGCCGGTTGATCGCCCCTGCCATGAAACGTCAACCTGGTCCCTTGCCCACAGCCGGGAGGAATGGTGATCCTGAGCGAACAGAGCTCCTCCTTTTCTCCTTTTCCGGAACAGCCCTCGCAAGCACCGGAGGAAGAGAGTCCCGCGTTTCCATGACACCTGTCACAAAAAACCATGCGGTGGTAGACAATCTCCTCGGACATTTCGCGAAGCGCATTGGCTTTGGGAATCTGCAAATCGAAACGGAGGTCGGTCCCTTTTCTCCATCGACGTCTCTCGAACTTCAATCCAAAGACATCCTGCAGGATTTCATCGAGAGAATTGAATTCCTTTTCCTCGCGAGGGGCATCGGCATCGTGGTAGTGCCGGTGCGGGGCTCCTCGGGTTCGCCCCTTGTTGCGGAGCTGATCGTATTTCCATCTCCTGGATTGGTCGATCAGTGTCTCATAGGCATCCAGGGCCTCCCTGAAGCGTTCGGCCGCGCGGGGGTCGCCCGGGTTCAAATCCGGATGCCACCTCAAAGCAAGAGACCTGAAGGCTTTCTTGATTTCTTCTTGACTCGCTCGGAGGTGAATTCCTAGAATCCTATAATAACAATGGGCCATGTTTCGACGTGCCAGGGAAAACTCCTTGTCATCGCGCCTTCTGTGGACGGAGCCTCAGAGCGTTGCCTCTCGGTGATGGGGCGGATCTTCCAACGCTTCCCCAGGTCCGGCAACGCGCAAAAATCCTTTGCACAGGGATCTTTCACTCGCTTATTGTACCGTAGGAACTCAGGAAAACAAGACGGAACAGGGCCTCGCACGGGTTTCGTCTCACAGTCGTCGGGCACGAAATGTTAGCAAAAACCTACTCCTGCAGCTTGTTCGGCATTGATGCCCTCCTCGTGGAGGTCGAAGTGGACTTGTCCCCCGGCCTTCCGGCATTCGCCACCGTCGGTCTTCCCGACAGCGTGGTGAGGGAGAGCAAGGATCGGGTCAAGACAGCCCTGCAGAACAGCGGCTATCCTTTCCCCTCCGAGCGCATCACCGTCAACCTTGCACCCGCCCATCTCAAGAAGGAGGGCGCGGGTTTTGACCTGCCCATTGCCATAGGCATTCTGGCCGCCATGGGCATGGTCAACCCCGCCAACGTCGAAAAGACTCTCCTGGTGGGGGAGCTCTCCCTCGACGGGCGCATCAAGCCCGTGGCAGGGACTTTACCCATGGCCATCCAGGCCCGCGACAGCGGGTTTCTGAAAATGCTCACCCCCGCGGGCTGTGCCCTCGAAGCAGCCGTGGCAAGCGGGGTAAGCATTCTTCCGGTCCAGCACCTTTCGGAGGCGGTGGGCTATCTCAACGGCACCATGGACATCTTGCCCACGGAGGTCAACCTCCATGAGATTTGGAGCTCCAAAGACCACGAAGATCTTGATTTCGACGAGGTGAGAGGGCAGGAACACGCCAAGCGCGCCCTGGAAGTGGCCGCGGCCGGCGGACACAATGTCCTGATGATAGGCCCGCCCGGAGCCGGGAAAACCATGCTTGCGCAGCGCATTGCGGGAATACTTCCGCTTCTGAGCTTCGAAGAGGCACTGGAAACGACGAAGATCCTCAGCGTGGCAGGACTGCTCCAGAACCGGGCCCTGGTGGTGCGGCGCTCCTTTCGCTCCCCTCACCACACCATCTCCGACGCCGGACTCATCGGAGGAGGCCACGTGCCAAGGCCGGGAGAGGTCAGCCTCGCTCACAACGGTGTGCTCTTCTTGGACGAGCTCCCCGAGTTTCGGAGAAACATCCTGGATCTCCTGCGACAACCCCTGGAAGACGGGCAGGTGACCATCGCCCGGGCCAGCATGTCCCTCACCTATCCGGCGCGCTTCATGCTCATCGCGGCCATGAACCCCTGCCCCTGCGGCTACTGGGGAGATCCGGTTCAACCCTGCCGGTGCTCTTCCATCCAGGTCCAACGGTACAAGGGAAAAGTCTCCGGCCCAATCCTGGATCGCATCGACCTGCACATCGAGGTCCCTGCCGTGCGCCACGAAGATTTGCAGTCGAAGGAGCCTCAGGAATCATCCTCGGCCATCCGCCAGCGGGTGGCTGAAGCCCGACGTATTCAACTGGATCGGTTCCGTCGTGAAGCCATTTACTGCAACGCCATGATGAAGCCCAAGCAGATGCGCAAGCACTGCCTACTCGAGGGCCAGGCGCAGGAGCTTCTCAATCAGGCGATGCGGCAACTGGGATTGAGCGCCCGGGCCTATCACAGGATTCTCAAGGTCGCCCGCACCATTGCGGACCTGGAGCACGAGGCGAACATCGCTCCTCACCACGTCCTGGAAGCCGTCCAGTATCGAAGCCTTGACCGGAGGGTTTTCTGATTGTTAATAGGAAGTTGCAGTCAAGGCGGTGTAGCATAGGGCCTTGTGCCCGTCGACTCCGTTACGCCCACAAGGGGCTATGCTACGTCTGTAACTCTCCTCAGCACGATCTTGAACGCAACTCAGTATAAGGCGCCCGACAACCGCAACCCAGCACGGAAACGCCATCACCCGCTACGACTACGACCGCCACGGAAATCTCACCTCGGTCACCGACACTGAAAACCACCAGACCACCTACACCTATGACGACATGGGGTGGGTGGTGGCAGCCGTCTCCCCGGATTCGGGGTCAGCGGCTTACGTGTACGACGAGGCGGGAAACTTGCGGTTCAAGCGCGATGCCAACGGGATCACCGTGGAGTACGCCTACGATGCCCTCAATCGTCCGATGTTGTTGAACTTCCCCGCCCATTGGAGCCAGGCCGCCTACAGCATCCTCTACACCTATGATCAAAGAAACAACGGCAAGGGACATCTCACAGACGTTCTGGACGCCTCGGGGACGACGGTTCTGAACTACAATGCGAGAGGGCGACTCGAAGAGAAGAACGTGACCATCGGGAGCCTCACTTTTCCCTTGAGCCAGGATCTCACGCCGGGGGGGAGGGTGACGCGCCTCACCTACCCCAGCGGAAGAACTCTCGACTTTGAGCGCACGGGGTGCCCTTGCAAGGTTTCAAGAATCCTGACCACCCTGGACAGCGTCACGAAAACCCTTGTGGACCAGGTCGGCTACCGGCCCTTTGGGGAGTCGACCGGGATGAACATGGGAAACGGCGGAGCGGTCCACAACACGTTCGATCGCAATGGGCGCATGACCGTTGCCAACCCGGGCACCCCCTTTGAGAGGACCTTTACCTATGACGCATTGGGCCACATCAAATCGATCACGTTAACCGGCAGTGCCCCGGCCTATTTCCAGACCCTCTACAACCGGAGCTACGATTACGATGCCCTGAATCGCCTGACCGAGGCAACGGGACCTTTCGGGACCATGAGCTTCACCTACGACGACGTTGGGAACCGCCTCACCAAGACTCTGGGCGGCCAGGTCGAAAGTTACAGCTACGTGTTCGGGACCAACCGGCTGAACGACAGGAGTACCGGAACACCGGTCAACTACACGTATGACACCACCGGGAACATCGCCGGGATCGATGCCCGCACCTTCATCTACAATCAGGACAACCGGCTGATCCGGGTCCTGGACGGCGCCAACGTTCTCGGGGAATACACCTACAACGCCCTCGGCCAAAGAGCCGTGAAGGCTGCGGGTGGAGTCGTCACGCACTACCTGTATGACTTTCAGGGGAACCTCATCGCCGAGGCCGACGCCTCCGGAACCATCCAGGCGGAATACCTCCACCAGGGAGGGACACGCCTTGCCATGGCGAACCCGGCGACAGGGAACGTCTTCTTTTTCCATAACGACAGCATTGGAACCCCCCAGCTCATGACCGATGCCACCAACACGGTCGTCTGGGAGGGGATCTATAAGCCCTTCGGAGAAACCGACGTCAACCCGCGGTCCACGGTGGTGAACAACTTCCGCTTCCGGGGCCAAT
>CAVOPT010000021.1:0-77459 GCA_963698165.1 uncultured delta proteobacterium | reverse complement strand
CTACGACGCCGAGACGGGGTTGCACTATAATTGGCACCGCTACTACGACCCGAAGACCGGGAGATACCTCACGCCTGATCCGATTGGACTGGCAGGGGGGATCAATCCGTATGTTTACGCGGATAACAATCCAGTAAACCTAGTAGACTTCTTCGGGTTGGACGCCGAGGCAATCGTAAACACTGCGAAGAAATATATTGGAAGCAAGCGGTGGGCATATGATGTAGCAAAAGGGAACTTCCCCAAAGGTAGCAATAAGTGCAACCTTTTCGTGTGTGACGTATTGGATGAGGCCGGAGAAAGTTGTCCTCGGATGCGGGGATGGCTCAAGGAATACCCCCCAAATGCCGCTGACTGGGCTGACCCAAGTTTCTACATCCCAGGTTGGCAGGTTGTGGAAAACCCCAGGCCAGGCGATATTGCTGCTGAAATTATTGGAGATGTTACTGCCCCTGGAGCTACGGGACATGTAGGGGTTGTTACTGGAACGAATCAGACTACTTCGGCAGGGATGACAGAGGTGGTTGAAGGCAGTTGGGGTTTTCGCCCATCTCAAAAACCCACATTCAGAAGAAGTGAGGAGCCGAGTTTTGGTGGGATCCCAAATCCTGGTTTTCCATAAGCGGGGTTGAACAATAGCTGTATGCAGCTTTCATCGAGAATAGGGGATCAAGATCATTTGATTTGATCCCCTCCTCCTTGAAAAGAACCAAACGCAACTCTGAGGCGCTTAGGAGATCTAACAAATGAGTGGAAAGACTTTCATGCTACTAAATCCATGCATGCTGGGAGCTTTGCTGCTGATAGGCATTGGATTAGCTCAGGAAAATACCACGTGTGGTCTGGAAGAAGAAATGATATCCATTGAGGCCGAGGTCGTCGACTTAACATTCGCTGGCGAGTTGTTTCGCTCTTCTAGATTCAGAGATATCTATTCAAATCCGCACAAGAACCTGGAAATGATATTGAAAACATTACAGTGTGAAAAATTGACCGACACTCAAAAACAGATTGCAGCGTTCACAATGCAGAATCTGCTGCTGAACGAGTTCTTGTTGTTTGGAAAGAGGCTCCTGATAATGGTTGAAGGGCATCAAATATCATCTCAACTCTTTAGGATTGCGGTCTTTCCTCCATATGAATGGAATACAAAACTACAAGAGAATTTCGAGGATGAGTCAGTTCATGCCTTTCTTGCTGAGATAAAGGATTCTGCTGCAATTCCTCAAGATCTCAAAGATTACATCCATGAGGTGATGACCGGTAATGCGCTCGTTGATATTAGAAAGCTAAGAAGCGCTGGTCAACTTAAATAAGAGAAGATCATCTGCGGCCAATACTGGAAACCGACGTCAACCCCCGATCCACCGTGGTGAACAATTTCAGGTTCCGGGGCCAATACTACGACAGTGAGACCGGGTTACATTACAACTGGCACCGGTACTACGATCCCAAGACCGGAAGGTACCTCACGGCGGACCCGATTGGGCTGGCTGGAGGGATTAATCCTTATGTGTATGTCCAAAATGATCCTATCAACATGATCGACCCGTACGGCTTGTTTGGAGTCGAGGATATGCCTTTGCTACCGGATAGCTGGGTTGATTTCTCTGCAGGTCTTGGGGATGCATTGCTATGGGGTTTTGGTGACGATTTGCGGGATGCATTAGGTATTGGTGGTGTGGATCCATGTTCTAGCGCATATCGGTACGGCGGTTGGACGTCATTTGCTATCGGTTCCAGTAGGTTGGCTTATGGAGCAGTGGCGAAAGGTTATTCTGTTCTTGCATCTTCTGGTGCAGCGGCGTCTGCCTTTAGGTCAGGGTTGAAAAACGCGTTTAGACTTGGTGCAGGCAAAAACTGGAGGCCACCTGATTTGTCAAAGTATGCCACAGATGAAGCTCTTAGGGCTGCAGCGGGAAGAACAAATCCCTACGTTAATACTTACGCTGGGGGTGTGACAGCTGCTGGTGCAGCTGGCGGCAGTGGTTGTGGATGTCAGTAGCGCTGCATTCTGGAGAAAGAAACTGGACACATATCCGATATATTCTAAAGACGGGCGCCTATTAGCCTTTGAAATAGAAAATGCATATATAGGGCTGCGCAAAATAATGGCTGTCCTTATCACCATTTCAGGTGTCTCTAATGTTCGCAAGAGAAGGTTGTTTGGCTCTCCAAGTGATATTCACGTAGAATTCATGTACTTAAACAAGGATTTCATTGTGTGGGAACCATACGGTGACAATAGTAGATACTGGATTGGGCCTAAGAAAACTGAAGACGCAACAAACGAAATTAGACAGATAGAGAATGCATTCAAACTTTATAGGCCTTCATTTGCAGTTAAGCTTTTGGGAGACTTAGTATTACTCAAGTTTAGGGCTTTATTCAAACAAGGGCAGTAGATCTGGTGGCACAGCAAGATGGGGTATCGACGTAGGACATGGCGTCGGTCCTAAAGGCTAATGAGGAGTTCAGTGCTGAAGCGAGGCGACTTCCAGCAATTCCCGGAGCCACCCCTAGGAGCTGCGGCTTGGTGTCGCCATGGGCTCAGGAGAGGGGGAGGCAGGTGTATTTGAACTGAAAGGGGATGGCTCTAAGCCGTGGTCGGGCAATAAGTTACCTTGGCGGAGACCTGAGGGCATCGAGCTCCCGAGATTCCGCAAGGCTTGTCGGATTAGGGAAGGCTGTTGATGGGGTTTTAGGGATTCTCGTGAGCTATGAATCGTCCCATAGGATCACGGGCCGATCCCTTTGGAAGCCGTAGGCTATGGCCGCATAGATCATCTCCATCGAATGGAAGAGAAAACAGTGGAAGAGGGCCCGGATGGTCTCCCATAGAGCCTTTTTGCTGCCGACCTTCTTCCATGCGGATTGGAAAAGAGAGCAGCAGAGCTGCTGGGTCTGGTCCACCAGGAAGGCGAGCATCATGAGGGTCACAAAGACCATGCTGAGGTACCTGCCCCCCAGACCGTAGTTGTGCTCGTAGTTGTAACCCTGGTTCTTAAGGGTGTTGAAGGTTTCGTTCTCAACCTTCCACCTGGCCCTTCCACCGCGCCCAATCTCAAAGGCGTTATCCGAGGTGAGGGTAAAGTCCGTGACCCAGGCAAAGTGTTTTTTCTCCTTGCCTCGCAGTTCCCAGTATTCCAGGAGGTTGACCCGGATGTCCTTGTGGGAGGCGTTGATGGAAAGCCCGTTTGCCCATCTCAGGCAGTGGATCTTCTCAGGGTCATCAGGATCATCGAAAATGAGCTCGCCTGCTTCTCCTCCCTCGACGGCAGCATCGAAGTGCTTGAAGAGGTAGGCATGGTCGGTTTCCTTCACGGAGAGAATGAAGCGGCAGTTGCGCTCCTGGAGAAAACGGATGTAAGGGCCGTTGGGGCTGATGGCATCCTGGCAGACAATGACCTTGAGGTGGGGATGGTCCTTGCGGAATTTGGAGATGAACCGCTTGCTCGCATTGATCTCGCTGTCGTTCTTGGTCTGTCCGTCCTGCTTGGAAATCGGCTCGGGCATGAGAGGGATCACCTCTTTGCGGTCGGGATGCGCGAGAACCGCTCCAAGGGTCTGGAGGTAGTAGCTGGTTACGCCTGATGAGTTTGTCTTCTCCATGCAGAAGGGGGATGGAGCTTTTCGGATGAAAAGTACTGGGTGCCGTCCATGAGCATGAGGTAATGGCCGTCGAGGTATTCCATCTCCTCGAGGGCCTTTCCCCTCTGCAGGCTGGAGAAAACGGCCTTGAAGCAGCGGCGCAACTCCTCGTGATTGACCTCGTCGAGGATCGAGCGCATCTGGGTGTCGCTGGGAATCCTCAGGATATGGAAGATGCTCCTGAGGTTGTGGGGTTCTTCCTTGCGGCGTCTGTCAAAGGCCAGGAGGCTTGGATCCTTCAATGAGAAGACGGCGTAACCCGACATCAGAGCATCGCTCAGGCTGATGTCCGGTGTGCCGGTCCGAGGGTCCTTGACCTTGTGAAAGCAGCCGTGCACCGTTTGCAGCAAGGCATCGGCACTCAGGTGCTTTCTGACCCTGGCCCGTGTCGGCAGGACCTTCTCGGGATCGTTGGGATTGGGGGCGCACGACGTCTTCACGGGACGGTATGCTATCGGAAAGCCAGGAGAGTGTCCAGCGAAAACCGACGTGCCCCGATAGAAAACTGACGGCTCCCGTCACAGTACTCGGGAAGGATCCAAAAAGTTTACGAAAGACTTCGCTCAAATCGTAGACCAGGACTGTATTTTGGATGTATCCGGGAATTGCTGGGCGACTTCCCGCAAAGGCGAAGCTCCCAGAGATCCCGAAGCCGACGAAGGCAGCCCTCCCGGGGCCATGCCCGTGCGCACCCCTTGAAGGGTGTTCCATTTCAAGTTTTTACATGGTATCGGGCAGTAGCTGTGCCGCATGGATGACGGCGAGCACATCGATTCGATCGGACTTTATCCTGTAGATGATACGGTACGGCGCTTCTATGAGCTCACGGATATCTTCAGCGTCGTATTCGGGAACCTTCCGGCCAGAGAAGGGATGGTCGGCGACCTGCTCGGAACGGCGCGTGATTTTGTCCACCATCCCTTTGGCATAGATGGCGGAATTAAGAGCAATGTACTCATAGATGTTGGCCAGGTGCTCGATGGCGTTCTTGGTCCAGTGCACCTTCATGCCGGCAAACCGAACCTTCTGCGGACTTCTTTGACATCCACCGTTCGGCCCTCGTCACTGTCCTTCATGCCCGCTTCAATGGCCTGTCGGACATAGATGCGGTACATGAGGTCCTCCCAGGTTGCCGAATCGGGCAAATCCTCCACCAGTCGGTAGGCTTGGTCTTTTACGGTTTCCACTTGCATTCACGATCTCCTGGCTCGCGGGCTATCTGGCATCACCCGCGGGCGGCATGATTGTCGGTTGACGAGGCCAGATTCTGGAAGCGGTTCTTGAGGATGAAAGTATCAAGCACCGCCTTGATGGTGGCCTTGTCCTGCTCGGAGAACCTGTCGAGTTCTTCGAGCTTCTGCAGGAGATCCAGATCTCCTATCTGCACCCGGCGGATTTCCTCACGGTTATCAAAAGCGAGATAGTCGAGGGAGACGGTAAAGAGCTCGGCTATTCGGATGAGAAGGTCCGTGGAAGGAAGGCGGACACCTCGCTCGTAGCCCGAGATCTGCTTCTGGTGCACTTTGAGTTTCTGGGCGAGCTGGCCCTGGGACCATCCCCGCTCCTGCCTCAGCCGTTTCATTCTCTCCCCTAAGGTCATCGATGCTCCTAATATTCTCACCCTATAGGTCAATTTAACCATAAACATAGCACAATATGGCCTCATTCTGGATTTCGATCAAGTTTCTTGTGTTGACACCGGGTGACACTTTAGGCATTTCCTATCCCCGCAATGTTCCCCGAGTTTTCTGGGAGGGTCCTGTCAAGTTCCTGAAGACAAAGGCGGAAAAGACGACGGGGAGAAAGAAGAGATGATCGAAAGGGAGAGAATCGAGGCGATCAAGCGAAGCGTTGACCTGGTGGAGCTGGTGTGCTCAAGGGGCATCGCACTCAAAAAGAACGGCAAGAGCTTTCTTGGCATCTGTCCCTTCAAAGGAACGAGGACAACATCGCCGAACTCATAGTCGGTCATAGTCGGCATCGTCCGGGTTGTCCCACACTTTTTGGAAGGCGCTCTCCGAGAGTTTGGCCGCAGCTTTTACCAGCCGGCGGTCCTCATCCCGGTGGCGCAAGAAATCCACAGAATCTTCCACCTCGGCAACTCTTTCCGGCGGAAGGGCTCGGATCTTCTCGATGAGTGTCTGCTCCTGCATTATTTGCCTGTATATTTTCTGCAATCTCTTGACTTTCATCTGACAGCCAGGGCCTGGACTTGTTTCTTCATGAGAAATGCATCCCAAAGCATCTTGACCACAATTCTATGTTCTTCAGGGAACCTTTCTATGGCTTTTGAAACATGCAAACCAATTCACGATCCTCGAACCGTGCCCTGGCAACACCTTCCGTAGAGTTCTCCACGACAGAATATCCGGTAACCTCAAGAGCATCTATAGCTTTCTTGCCGCTTTTTGTCGAGCATCAGGATTTTTCGATGCTAGCCGACCCTCGCAGTCCGGCTGATTGTTGGCTCACCCTGAAGGACCTGAAAAGGGTTCGCTCGCTCATCCCGGCCAGCCTGTCAGTCCACTCGAACGGTGGCTCCCCTGGTGAGATCAGATTGCCACCATCAGCGACTTTTTTTGCCAAGGGATGATTCCTGAAGCGCCTCAATGAGATGTGCGGATAGTTTCCATTGAAGCTCTGGACTCAAGAGCTTTCCTTTCTCCAATTTCCCCAACGTCCCGGGATCAACTCCCAATAACCTGGCGAGCTTTTCCTGGCCCAAGCCCATGAGCCTTCGATAAACCACTATTCTCTTGCCGGGTTCTTCCGGTAGAATAGGAAGTGGCACATACCCCAGGAAGTCTGCGATTCTGGGCAGGAATTCAAGCGAAGGCTCAGTCCGGTTCTTCTCCCAGTTCACTATCGACAAGTCATCGGCTCCGAGGATTTTGGCCGCGTCTTTCTGGAGGAGATTGAGGTCGAGGCGTTTTTTGCGCAGGTGATCGCCGAGGGTGATCAGTTTTCGCGGATAGAGACGGGACAAGGGTTTAGGGGCTTTGAGCTCGACTTTGCAGAATGGCAACGCAGGCATGCCCCTGCGGCTACTGGGGAGATCCGGTTCAACCCTGCCGATGTTCTTCCATCCAGGTCCAACGGTACAAGGGAAAAGTCTCCGGCCCCATACTGGATCGCATCGACCAACACATCGAGGTTCCCGCCGCGCGCCACGAAGATTTGCAGTCGAAGGAGCCTCAGGAATCATCCTCGGCCATCCGCCAGCGGGTGGCGGAAGCCCGACGGATTCAGCTGGATCGGTCCCGTCGTGAAGCCTTTTACTGCAACGCCATGATGAAGCCCAAGCAGATGCGCAGGCACTGCGCACTCGACGGCCAACCGCAGGAGCCTCTCAATCAGGCGATGCGGCAACTGGGATTGAGCGCCAGGGCCTATCACAGGATTCTCAAGGTCGCCCGCACCATCGCGGACCCTGGAGCACGAGGCGGACATCGCCCACCACCACGTCCTGGAAGCCGTCCAGTATCGCAGCCTTGACCGGAGGGTCTTCTGAGATTGACCCCATTTCCAACCTTGCTCTGCAAGGAACGAAGGGAGGATTGACTTATGTTCGTTCGAGAGGTGGAACTCTTTCAACAGATTCCTTCGCACATCATCGACGAGATAGCTCAGTTCGCAACCGAGGAGAGCTACTCGGTAGAGCAGGTGCTCTTTCGCGAGGGAGATTTCGCGGATTACCTTTACATTTTGGAAGATGGCCAGATCGCCATCACTCTTCCCGGGAAGGAAACGATCACTTTCCCGGTGGATGACACGGGCTCCGTGTTCGGATGGTCAGCCCTTGTGGAACCGAGGCGCTACACCGCCACAGCAGAATGCACCATGGAAAGCAAGGTCATCAAGATTGATGGAGAGCGTCTTCTGAGATTGTTCGAGCGGCATCCCAACGAAGGCCTCATGATCATGAGGCGGTTGGCAGGCGTCATCGGCACCCGTCTTGTGCAGAGTTACCGCAGAATGGGCATTCACCGGCCTTAGCACAGCTCAACGCAATGAAGTGGCCGATAAGGCGGTCGTCATTCCGGGCTTGACCTGGCCTCCAGGGAAACTCTCTGGATGCCGGCTTTCCCCCATGGGCGTCAACTTAACGGTCCTTTCATCACGAAGTGCACGAAGGAGTAACGCGATAAAACGCTTCCATGTTTCTCTCAGTCGGACAACGGGACCGACCTCCTAGACGAACTCATCTCTTGAAGGGTGTACAAAGAGCTCCCATGGGCCCTATGCACCGTTCCGGCGCCCGGAGGATATTGTGCTTTTTGGCAATTGAAACGGGCACAAGGCCCTAGTACAGGTCGGCGTTAGTCTCTACCCGGTTCCTCCCCCTCGATGGGGGAGGCGAGGTGGGGGTGTCGATTGCCTGATTAACACCCTCCCCCTGCCCCTCCCGTCAAGGGAGGGGATTCCCCGGAACTGGTTACGAACTTTCGCCCGGCAGTACTAGGCTGCCAGTTCGTAGTCTAGCCCCTTGCGAGCTTTAGGGTGTGATCCGCGAACACGTACGCCGGGGGGGATGACGGCTTTAGACAGCAGATCAGATGCAGATGGCAGATGGGGTCGGACCAAGCCATCCATCTATAATAACGGCAAAAAGGTTGACAAGAGTGGCATTTTTTGAGCTTAGGCTGCCATTGTGATGGGTGAAATGCGCCCTCTAAGCGACTGGTGGTAGAGGCACGGTTGGCAGGGCTCCAAGCTGAAGAGAATTGATGATGAGTGCGGAGAAGCTCGGCACTCTTGTCCGGGCTTTCATAATCTCAGGCACGTCCTGAACGGATTTGGCATCCCATCCACCGAAGCTTCCGGGCGCATTGGGGAACTCGCCGCCCTTTAGACCCTATCGGGCAGCAGCTGTACTCCGTGGATGACAGCGAGCAAATCGATTCGATGGGGCCTTATCCCGTGGATGATCCGATGGGGCTTCTCGATGAGCTCGCGGATGTCTTTCGCGTCGTATTCCTGCACCGAGCGGCCAGAGAAGGGCTGGTTGGCGACTTTGCAGAATGGCAACGCAGGCATGAAGATTGTCAAACGCGGGCAACACGGAGGAACCAGGAGTTTTCGGGGCTTACTGGAGATACCACGGTGGCTTACAAGAGAGTCTCACGTCTGTAGCATGTGGGTTCTTCATATGATTCCCAAAACTTGAACTCAGGCGGGTTTCCAGCGCCACCAGACAGGAGTGTAAAGGTGACTTCTGACTGCCTCCATTCTTCTGTGCCGAGTTCATGAAGAACCGTCCGGTTTCTGGTGTGCTGAATCTCAAAGAGCTGCCGTTTGCCACGACTCACTGCATTGCTCGTGATGCTGGCGCCGGGGCGGACCAGGTGGTTCAATACTTGCATTTTGAGCCTAGCAATGACCACAATCTCCCTCACCGAACCATGCAGGAGAAAGCAATGCTAAAAGGTCTAATAGTTTCAAGAACCCTATCCGCATTTCTATTCTTTCTTATCATCATGGTCAGTGCGTTGACCAATGCTGTCACCGTGGGGGCAGCAGCCCCGTCCATCTCTGGTTGTCCCCTATTCCCTGCCGACAATGTGTGGAATACGCGGATAGACACGATGGCGGTCGATTCCAACTCGGCTGCCTACGTTGCCACCATTGGCGCCAGTACAGGGCTTCACCCCGATTTTGGCTCCGGGCTCTGGGATGGTGGGCCTATAGGCATTCCGTACAATGTGGTGCCTGGGACACAGCCCAGAGTTGCCATCACCTTCGATTATGCGGATGAAAGCGACCCCGGCCCCTATCCCATTCCACCCAATCCACAGATCGAGGGGGGAAGCCAATCGACAGGTGACCGCCACGTGCTGGTGCTCGACCCTGACAATGCTATTCTGTACGAAACATGGTCCACATACCCCAATGCAGATGGGAGTTGGCGTGCGGGTTCAGGAGCCATTTTCAACCTGCGCTCCAATGATCTTCGCCCGCGGGGATGGACCTCGGCTGATGCAGCCGGGCTTCCCGTGCTTCCAGGGTTGCTCCGCTACGATGAGGTCGCCTCCGGCGAAATAACCCACGCGCTGCGATTTACCGTTCCGCAGACACGAAAGGCTTATGTCTGGCCCGCGCAACATTATGCTTCCAGCCTTACCGATGCCAAGTACCCTCCCATGGGTCAACGGTTCAGGCTCCGTGCCAGCTTCGATATCTCCGGATTTTCCCCGCACACTCAAGTCATTCTTCGCGCCCTGAAAATATACGGGATGATCCTCGCCGATAACGGTTCGGCCTGGTATATCTCGGGTGTTCCCGATTCACGGTGGAACAACGACATACTGGCCAGTGAGCTGAGACTGGTGAAGGGTACTGATTTCGAAGCAATCGACGAATCCCCCCTCATGGTAAGCCCGGATTCCGGACAAGTGCGCACAGGCATTACCTTGACGCCTCCGCAAAATCTAAGGATATTCAGGTAGTTTCGAATAGTGGCTGGACGAGAAACGACCGGCACAATGCCATCACGGGGAAACAAGCCCTTTCATCGGTCCGGACCGCAGGCGTTGGTCGGTGCAACGGAGAAGATCACGGAAGGATGCGGAGGTGGGAAGGTGGTGAGGGCAGGGGATCGCCTGGCTTTATGACCAAAAGCGTGATGGAGTTCGCCGGTAAGGTGGCGTTGAAACCTTCCGCTGTTACCGCTTGATCGGCTGCCCGCTCGATGGCGCCAAAAAGCGCGCCACTGTATCGATATACCGCCGCAGTGGATGCCGGCGCAAACCCGGTAAGACTGATGCTGCTAGTCAAAGCGCTTGCCGTTTTGTTGATCACCATGACCGTCAGGGCGTTATCCGAACTTCGTTGCGCCGCGTATATCGCCAGTGCGCCTGGATCGGCACTGGTGGCCTTCCTGCTGACATTGCCAAATCCACTCCCCAGACCGTCATAATTGCGGTACATGCGAAAGGCAAAGGCACCGGGCTGGCTGGTTGTCGGCGGTCCCCACAGGGTGGCAAGATCCAGACCCTCTCGGCCGAAGATGCCCAGCACATCGGCCTGTGCCAACGCGCCGTTGATGTGATCGAGCGCGCCCCAATTGTACTCGGTGATGGCGAGCTTCGTAGCCGGATAGTCGGCCGCCACCCACTCCCTCATGCGCGGAATCATGCGCACCGCCACGCCGCCGGCTGCGGTGTCCGAGATCCAGCTTTCATCGCGGTAGGACGGATCCCACAAGGAGCGCGTGGAACGTAGTCTGAGGGCTTGCGTGGAGCTGCTTCCCGCCGACGCCAACGCTACCCCAGCTGCCTGTGGATAATAATGAAGGTCGAGGTAATCCAGGATGCGAAGTCCGTGGTTTTGCTCATAGGCCTTCATCTGCTGCAGATACCAGGACACAAAAGGCGTGTTGCCATGGCTGGTGTAGTCGCTGCCGATGCCGCACCCGTCAAGGGCTGAATAAAAATAAGCGCACCAGCCCCAGAGGACCGGGCCGAGGGTCTGTGCAGAGGGATCGGCATCTTTAATGGCTGCTGCGTACTGATAGGTACGGTCGCGCATTTCGTCGTAGGTCGTCGGCTGTGGATGTACATCCCGATGGGTGCTGTTCCAAAGCATCGGCTCATTGTCGAGGTTATAGTAAGCAACTCCGCCCCTCTGCGCAGTTCCGTATTTAGTCGTGAGGTGATCAATCCAATCGGTTACAAAACCAGGTCCAATCTGAGTGCTGGTGTCACCAGGAGTGTTGCCAGTAATGTTGGTGCCATCGGTGCGCACACCATTGCCGCAATCGGAGTCCCAGGAATCGGTGCTCTGCTGTGCACCGTATTTGGACACCTTGAATCCGCAGTCATAAGGGTGACTGAGGGGGCTGGCTTCCTTCGGGGTCCAGCCAATGAGGGGCACACTCATGAGCGTTTTGGTCCCGGTGCGGCGGTCCTGCTCGATAAAAAGGTCCGACGCTGATCCGTCCACAACCGGGGCGCCATCAGGAATGTTTTCAAAGTACCAGTCGCTGCCGACGTTGTGCATGTTGGTCCGCCAGTTATACCGTGTGGCAGAGTTGCCTCCCCAGCGGCGCACCGGCAGCCTGAGTTCGGCCGCCAGGTTTTCGTCGGCGTAGTTCATGCCGTAGATGTCGTCACTGATGGTATGGCCTCCGGCATTGACATCGATACTCAGGGTCGGTCCGGCCCCTGGGAGAGGCGGAGGCGGTGGAGTATTGCCTTGATTCAGGATGGATATGTCGTCAAGAAAGAACTTCGGCTGTGCTCCGCCGCTCGTTTCCTGCCAGATAACCCCTCCGATCTGGGCTGGATTGCCAAGATCCGCTAGCGGGATCTGCACGAGCGTCCATGCGCTGGCACTCACCTTGACATTGACCGCATGGTCCGTAAGCATGTTGTTGCTGGCGTCCGCCAGGACGACACGAATCTGCTGGCCACCTTGGGCGCCTCCGTGAATCCAGAACTGTAGGGTGTCGTAGAAGCTGCCCTGGACCACCTGGTTGGTGGCCAGGTAAAGACCTGCCCAGGCCGAGGTATAGGTTACCGCTAGGGAACGGGTGCCGCTATGCACTGGAGCAGCGCCGCCAAAATCCGCAGTGGTTCCCCATGACCAGTTGTCCCAGCCGGTGTTCAGGCTATCGCTGTACACGCTGACATCCGCGGCCGCTGCCTCACCAACGCTCGGCACAAACCCGGCGGCTGTCGCCAGGTATACACTCAACAAGAAGATGACCTTCAGCAACGATTTCGTCATCAGGATTTCCTCTTTGTATTGTGAACCAGCGGATACCCAACTCCTAGCCGGCGGAAAGGCTCCATCTGCATACCCTCATTGGACGTCTGAGAGCGAATCAAGCAACTATTGTGCCCTCGTGAAACTTTGGGACTCGGAAGAAGGGGTTGTGGCAGGGCAACTTGATGAACAACCATTTTCCCGAATGTGGCACAACAAAGGCTGGGGCCTCAAAGGATTCGATAACGTCAACGAAAGTATGAGATCCGCTTTGTGATGCAGCATAAGCGTATGAATCTTGCCACGGTGCGGTATCTATCGATGTGGGCTGTGCATAGGGAATGATTCTCTTCTTCTGCTCAAAGGAAACTGAGCAAATTTTGCCATGCCATCGAAGGTTGCCATTGCTCGCCAGCATCTTTAGCGGGGGAGTTTCAGATCGAGGCGTTCTTTACGGAGGCGGTCGCCGAGGGTGATCAATTCTCGTGAATGCTGGCGGGGCAATAGATCCCTGCACCACGACAAATCGTGGTTGGTGACGTCGAGCTGGATGCCGGCAGCCGTGTCGTGTGTCTCAGCGGGGAACGGCTTGATTTGACCTCCGTTGAGCTCGGTTTTCTCGATATGCTGCTCAGATCGGCCGGTCATGTCTTAACCCGAGAGCAATTGGTGGGGAACATTCTCGGCCGCTCCCTCACTGCCCATGATCGCAGCCCGGATGTCCATGCGAGCACTCTTCGAAAAAAATTTGGCCGCAAATGGGGCGATATCGAACGTGTCAAAACCGTGCGGGGCATCGGCTATATCTACGCACACCCACCGCATATGACTTAACGGCCCACGTCGTCAGATGTCCAGGATGACCGTGGCCTCCCATCCCCGGCTGGTCTGTTCCACCCTGTACCGGTGCAGGGTGACCGCCTTGACGTCCACGACCAGATCGTGCTTTGCGGGGTTCAGGGTCTCCCCGAACGCCCGGGCCATGAGACTGAATTCTCCTTCATCCTCGGCCATGTGCACATGGGCCACGCGCAGGAGCAGCTGTTCGGCGTCCTTGTAAAAGATGATTTCCTGCAGGAGGTCGAAGAGCAGCATGTCGATGGCGTCGTTTTTCACGCGAAGCTCGCGCCGCTCAACCTCCGCGATGGATGCCAGGTCGGACACCATCACGTTCATGGTGGCTTCGCAGGCGGAAACGAACATCTCTTCCAGGGTTTTTCCCCAGGCGTCAAACGCAACGTCCGCCGTCGCTATGTCATCCAGAAATTCATAGGGCATCCCGGATCTCGCAGTTCCTGAGGCTTCCCTCGATGGCTTCCTTGATCTCATCCAGCCGGCAGCCTATGAAAACCAGCTCTGTCACGTCCGATTCATATTCCTCCAGATCAACCCTGCCCAGCACGTAGTTGAAGAGGTGGGTGGCCCCGGGAAACCGCACGAAACCCTTGGCCCGGAAGACCGAGGATCCCAGGGCTCCAATGAGGTTCAGGAACTTGCCCTCATCGAGGAGGGCAGCCGTGGAATAGGTGAAGGACTGGAGGTGCACCGGACTCCGCTGGATCGCCGGAGCCGCACCGACCCTCGTGGCCATGCCGAAGAGCAGGCTGAGATCGACGTCGCAGCCCATCGTTTTGACAAGGAGTGCCCTGTCATTGTGAAGTCGCACCAGGGCTTCCATTTCCCTCACTTCCTGGGTGGTCACCAGGTCGATCTTGTTGATGAGCACAATGTCAGCCGTTTGGAGGTGGGTCCTGGCAATGGGACCAACGTGGGGATGCCTGGCCCCGAGATAGGCATCCACGATGTGGACGACGCTGTCGAGACGCACTTCCGGCAGATTCCCTTCAACCTGGAAAACGAGGGCATCCGCGTCGCTCACCCCTGTTGTCTCGACGACGATGAACTCGGGCCTGACGAATCCGATGATTTCCCGGACCGCCGCTTCGAAATCCCCTGTCAGGGAACAGCAGATACATCCACCGGCCAGTTCCACAATGCGCACATTGTCCCCGGTGATGGTCCTGCTGTCGATGGCCGCTTCCCCGAACTCGTTCATGACAACGGCAATGGGCTGGCTCATCACCTCCACGATCCTCCTGAGGAGCGTGGTTTTTCCGCTTCCCAGAGAACCGGTTATGAGCATTATGGGGGTTCTGACCCTCATGGTCTTCCTCGACTGAGCGCTATCCTTTCACGTTGCCCACGGGGATGAATCGGGCGATGCGCTTGCTGATGGCGGCTTCTTCCGTAGCCCGCACCACGTCGTCTATGTCCTTGTACGCAGCCCCCGCCTCCTCCGCCAGCCCGGAAAACGAAACCGTCCTCACATAGATCCCACGACCTTCCATGTCCTGCTGCAGCTTTCTGCCCTGGAACTGCTTCTTGGCCTGCCGGCGGCTCATGGTGCGGCCGCTGCCGTGGGCGGTGCTGAAGAAGGTTTCCTCTCCTCCCTCCACGCCTGCCAGGAGGTATGATCCCGTTTCCATGCTGCCTCCGACGATCACCGGCTGACCGGTCTGCCTGTAAATTTCGGGCAACTCCTCGGCGCCCGGGCCGAAAGCTCGTGTTGCCCCCTTGCGGTGGACCAGGACTTCCCGCAATTTCCCGTCGATCCGGTGGCGTTCCAGTTTGGCCGTGTTGTGGGAAACATCGTAAACCTGGTGCATCCCGAGATCGCCGGGATCTTTATGAAAAACCTCCGAAAAAACCTCCCGCACCCGGTGAAGGATCACCTGCCTGTTGGCGAAAGACATGTTGATGGCGCACTTCATGGCCGCGAAGTAGTCCTGCCCCTCGGAAGAACGGAAGGGAGCGCACGCCAGCTCCCGGTCCGGCACCCGGATGCCGTGCTTCTTCTCCATGACCTTCAGGAAAGACTGCAGGTAGTCCGTCGCCACCTGGTGCCCGAAACCGCGGCTGCCGCAGTGGAACATGACCACAACCTGGTTGGGGATCGAAATTCCCCAGGCTCTTGCGGTGTCGGGATCAAAAATGTTGGACGGCCTGGCCACCTGAATCTCGAGGTAGTGGTTGCCGGAACCCAGGGTGCCGATCTGCTTGTAGCCGCGCTCGACGGCCTTGCTGCTGATCTTCGATGAGTCCGCGCCGGAAATGCATCCTCGCTCTTCGGTGCGCTCGAGGTCCTCCTTCCACCCGTAGCCCTTGTTCACGCACCACCGGGCCCCCTGCTCCACCGCCTGGCGGAACTCGTCCTGGGAGATCTTCACGAATCCGCTGCTTCCCACGCCGGCGGGGACTCTTGCGAAGAGTTTGTCCACCAGCAGCTTCAAATGGGGCTTGACCTCGTCGTAGGTCAGATTGGTGACGACAAGGCGCATGCCGCAGTTCACGTCGAAGCCGATGCCCCCCGGCGAAATGACCCCCGTCTCCGGGTCCATGGCCGCGACACCTCCGATGGGAAATCCGTAGCCCCAATGACCGTCGGGCATGCAGTAAGCGTAGTTGATGATCCCGGGAAGGGTGGCCACGTTGGTGATCTGGTCGATGACGCCGTCATCCATCTCCTTGAGGAGCTTTTCAGTTGCAAAGATCCGGGCGGGGACACGCATCCCTTCCTTATAGGTTTTGGGAATTTCCCAGATGGTATCCGATATTTTCTTGAGCTCTTTCATGGAAGTCATGGCCCTCACCTCTCTTTCAGAAACCCGGGTGGTCCGATGGAAATCACCGGGATGTCCGGGATGTGACGCATGGGCCGGTATGGAAGCGCCGGGTGATTCTCAAGGTTGCGGAAGTGACGCCCGGTCACCTTGAACCAATGGTGGTTTCACATCAAGGCGCGGTCTCCGCGTCTAAAGCTGACGCGTCGCCGCACAAGAGGTCGGACAGGCACTGCGAAACCACGCCGGGCTTCACGGCCTTTGCTTTTTCCGCTCAGCGCCGAGCGTCCAAAGTGCCTATTTGCAATTATATTTTGTGGGGCTCCTCTTGTCCACCACCCCAGAGAGGGGTGGGGTCGATTCACCCAATGACTGCATTGCCCCATGAACCACATTTTTCTTGACAGGTGCCCGGGCGGGATCATATGGTTCGTTGCAGTATAGGCTTTGAGAGAACCACGCAGAAAAGAAGGATCGGGTTACATGCGCGCTTTTTTCTTTTTTTATTATTTCACGAGAAAGAACAGGGTACCGCGGGCCTGCCTTTGAACTCCAGACTTTTCCCAGTCATCCAAAAGCCGCAGGTTCAGCCTGCGGCTTTTCGTTTTTCAGGAGACTGCTTTGAAGGAAGCGTGGGTATTTTTGAATCAATGGTCCAGGGAGATGGTCACCACCGCTCTCGAGGGAGGCGCTGACGCCCTCGTGGTGCCCCCGGGCTGGGACAGGCGCATCAAGGACCTCGGCCGCATCAGGACCGTGAGCCGCGATGGGGATCTGGTTCCCGGAAGGGATGTTTTCTTCGAGAAACTCTCCTCCCCAGAAGACGAGAAGCGCATCGCCCACCTGCTGCGCCAGGGTGACGTCGTCCTCGATGATGAAGCCACGGAGGCCGGGGGGGCCGAAAGCGGCGCCGCGGTACCTCGCACCCGCGCGTGGGAAGTGATTCCCCTGGAAAACCTCGTCGCTCTGGGAGGCAGGCTTTTCGTGCCCGTCCACAGCGAGGAGGACGCGACTCTTGCCATGGGTATCCTGGAGAAAGGGGTCACCGGTTTCGTGATCCATGCCTCGGACCCCGCAGCGCTTTCCGCCCTGCTGGCACTCGTGAAAGCCTCCATGGAAGAGATCCCCCTCGAGACGGCACTCATCGAATCCATCCGCCCCGTGGGCCCCGGAGACCGTGTGTGCATCGACACCTGCTCCCTCATGGCGGCGGGAGAAGGAATGCTCGTGGGCAATTCGAGCCGCCTCCTTTTCCTTATTCAGGCGGAGGTCAAGGAGAACCCTTACGTGGCTCCCCGCCCCTTTCGTGTCAATGCCGGACCCGTGCACGCCTACGTGAGGGTGCCCCATGGGCGCACGCGGTACCTGAGTGAGCTCGGCTCCGGGGATGCCCTGCTCATTGTGAATTCGCAGGGCGGGAGCCGGGAGGCCACGGCCGGTCGCATCAAGGTCGAACGCCGCCCTCTGGTACTGGTCCATGCCGTCAGCGGGGATGCCCGGGGGTCCCTTCTCGTGCAGAATGCCGAAACCATCCGCCTCACAGGTCCCGATGGAGAAGCCCTGTCGATTGCTCAGCTGAAGCAGGGGGACAAAGTCCTGGTTGCCGTCGAACATTCGGGCCGCCACTTCGGCATCCAGGTCGAGGAGACGATACAGGAAAGGTAATGAAACACGGCTTTTCAACCAACTTCAAGGAAGAGGCTACAAATCGATGGAACCGCACCAAGTCGCCCAAAATGCCGCGGACCCTGAGCTCCTGCAATTGAGAGAATCCATCGACCGGGTGGACCGGGAGCTCCTCGGGTTGCTGAACGAGAGGATGGACCTGGCCAAGGAAGTGGGACGCATCAAGGCCGCCAAGGGTCTGACGCTTTTTGATCCGGGCCGGGAGCAGCGCATCTTTGAAGAACTGACGAAAGCCAACCCGGGCCCCCTTTCCGAAGAGTCCTTGCGGTGCATCTACCGGGAGATCCTTGCCGCGTCGAGACTCCTCCAGTATGTCCTTCAAGTGGCCTTTCTGGGTCCTGCGTGGACCTATTCCCACCTCGCCGCCATGTCTCTCTACGGGCACTCCGCCCTCTATCAGCCGTCACCCACCCTGGAGGATGTCTTCGACGCCCTGCTGAAAGGCAAGGCCCACGTGGCCGTCGTTCCCGTGGAGAATTCATTGCAGGGCGGCGTCGGCCGCACCATGGACCTCCTTTACGAGAGGGACGTTCAGGTGGTGCGGGAATGCTATCTCGAAATCGCCCACTACCTGTGCGGCACGGGCGCGAGCATCCAGGATGTGAAACACCTGTACGCTCATCCCCAGGCTGTGGAACAGTGCAGAAGGTGGCTCCTCGAAAACCTTCGCCATGCCGAGATACTGGAATGCGCATCGACGGCTCAGGCAGCTCAGCTTGCCAAAAAGGATCCCGAGGGAGCGGCTCTCTGCAATCTCTACGCGGCAAACCACTACGGACTGGAAATCCTCGCCGAGCGCATCGAAGACCACGCCGAGAACACCACGCGCTTCTTTGCCCTCGCCAACCACGCCAATGCTCCCACGGGAGACGACAAGACATCGATCCTCTTCACCGTTCCGGACCGGCCGGGAGCCCTCCACGCCGCCCTGGAGGCCTTCGCGCGTCACAAGGTGAACATGACCCGCATCGAATCGCGACCCAACCGGATGTTTCCATGGCAATACCTCTTCTGCGCAGACATTGAGGGGCACGTGGAGGAAGAAGCCGTGCAAAAGGCGCTGACCGAGCTCGGAAGTCATGTCACCCTGCTGAAGCTTCTGGGATCCTACCCCAAAAGCGATCCCAAACGGCCCATGCGCGTGGAGAAAGAGAAAATGAGGGCGGTTGGACTGCAATGAAAAACGGAGCGCCATCGTTCAAGCTCTGCGGCTGCCTCATGGATGCCTCTTCAGGAGAGCTTCCTGCTATCCTCTCCCATTCCGGGGTGGATCTCGTGGAATGGCGCTTGGACAGTCTGATGAAAAACCGGGGCCTTGAGGGCACCTTTGAGCTCTTGTCCCTCCTCCCGTCCATTCCTCCCACTCCCATGGTTGCCACCAATCGGCACAAGCTGGATGGTGGCTTCTTCGAGGGGAGTGACGAAGAGCGGATCGGCATCCTGGCCCGTGCCGCCGAAGCCGGGTTCCATTGGATCGATCTCGAGGCGAGGCTCGACAGTGACGTGGTCAGGCAGTTCAAGGCCTCGGGTAAGCGAATACTCATTTCCCACCACGACTTCACCGGCACTCCACCGGCCTTGGAGCTCCGGGGCAAGCTCGAGAGAATGGCCCGGGCGAAGCCCGATGCGATAAAAATCGTCACCCTGGCCCGTGCCCAGGAAGACAACCTGAGGGTGCTGGAGCTCATTTCCTTTGGGAAACGGGAACTGGAGGTGGATGTCATCGCCTTTTGCATGGGGCTCGTGGGGCGCTGGACCAGGGGGGTCTCACTTCTTCTGGGAAGCCCATGGACCTATGTGCGGATGGCCGACCAGGGCGAGGCGGCTCCGGGCCAGTACACGGCTCGGGAGATGCGCTCCTTGATGGGCCTGCTTTCAGATTTTCATTCATGAGAGGGCAACATGATCCGTCCCAAGCAGAGAGACCTTTTCGCCGTCATCGGCAATCCGGTGGCACACAGTTTGAGTCCCGTGATGATGGAGGCGGCATTCGTGGAGCTTGGAATTCCCGCCGTCTACCTGGCATTGGAAGTGGACTCCATCTCGGAGGACCTGGATATCCTGTGGAATTTCGGATTCCGAGGCCTGAGCGTCACCCTGCCGTTCAAGGAAGCCGCGTTTCTTCTCGCCCAGTACACGGAAGAGACGGCGAGGCGGATCCGGGCCGTCAACACCCTGCGACGCCATGATGACGGCTGGGAAGGAACGAACACGGACTGGATCGGCTCCGTCAGGGCCCTGGAACAGGTGTCTCCTCTTCGTGGGAAGCGGGTCCTTGTCCTGGGGGCAGGCGGCGCGGCCAGGGCCGTCGTTTATGGGCTCATCCGTTCGGGAGCCGCGGTGAGCATCTCCAACCGGACTCCGGAGCGGGGAGAAGCACTGGCCCAGGCGTTTCGGTGTGGCTTCGTGCCCCTCGCGGAACTGGAAAAGGACCACTCGGGAGAGTCATTTGACGTCCTCGTTCAGTGCACTTCCGCGGGACTCCTTGGAGACGAGGACCCGCAGGTGGTCCCGGATTCCTTCTTCCTGCCGGGCATGATCGTGATGGACACCATTTACACTCCACAGTGGACCACATTCCTCAAGAAGGCTCGCAACGCCGGGTGTTCCACGGTGCCAGGGTCGGAGATGCTTCTCCACCAGGGTGCAATGCAACTGGAGTGGTGGCTCGGCCGTGAAAAACTGGAGCCGGCCGTGATCGGCGCAATGCGCGATGCTCTTTCGAAGGCCCTTGCCGATGGCTGAGACGACCAGGAAAATACAACAGGTGTCGAGAGTGGTCCAGGAGCTCCGACTGCCCGGGTCCAAGTCCATCACCCACCGGGCCCTGCTCTTGGCGGCCCTGGCTGAAGGCGAGAGCGTGATTCGCAACGCTCTTGTGGCCGAGGACACCCTGTTGACGTCGAAAGCACTGGAAAGCCTGGGGGTGCGGATCACCCGGGACGGGGAAACCGTGCGGCTTGTTCCACCCGCGGCGCGCTGGGCACAACCTGCTGGGCCCATTCTCCTCGGGAACAGTGGAACCAGCATGCGCTTGCTCCTCGCCCTTGCCGCGGTGGGGTCGGGGAGATTCCTTTTCGACGGAAGCGCCCGTCTCCGCGAACGGCCCATCGGTCCTGTGGTGGAGGCACTGCAAAATCTTGGAGTCCTCTGCCGGTGGACCGGCCATGAGGGGTTCCCGCCCGTGGAAATCTCCAGTTCCGGCTTGGCGGGAGGAGAAGTCTGGGTCGACGCGCGGCAGAGCAGCCAGTTTCTCTCGGCACTGCTCATCGCCTCGCCCTGCGCGAAGGCCGATGTGCTCGTGAGCTGGCCCGAACCGGTCGCATCCTTCCCCTATGTGGCCATCACCCTTGCCATGCTCTCCAGGGCCGGCATCGAATACGACTGGGACCAGCCCAATCGGATCAGGGTTCCAGCCCCGCAGGTCTACCCTCGCCTCAACACAATCGTTGAGGGGGACTGCTCCTCGGCATCCTATTTCTGGGGAGCCGCGGCATTGACGGGCGGGGACGTCTTCACGCACCCCGTGTCCAAGGAGAGCCTCCAGGGTGACTGCCGCTTTCTCGAAGTGCTGTCCGAAATGGGCTGCGAGGTCCGTTGGGAGGAGGATGGTGTCCGGGTTCAAGGTCCGGGTGCACTGCGCTCCTTGAACCGTGACATGAATGCCATGCCGGACATGGTCCCGACCCTCGCCGTCCTCGCCGCTTTTGCGGAGGGCGAGAGCAGGATCCGCAACGTGGCCCACCTGCGGGTCAAGGAGTCGGACCGGCTCAGCGTGGTCGCTTCCGAACTGAGGAAATTCAGCGTGCCCGTCGAGGAATTGCCCGACGGCCTGGTCATCCAGGGAGGCAGGGTGATGCCCCCCACACGGCCCATAGAGGCCCACGACGACCACCGCATCGCCATGGCATTTGCCATGGCCGGGCTTCGAACGAGCGGAGTCGAGATATGGGGAGCGGAGGCCGTGTCCAAGTCGTTCCCTTCTTTCTGGGAATTGTTCGAAACGCTGTATTCGCAGCAGGAAGCATCGTGAGCATGATGAATCGCTTCACAGCCATTTTCCTTTTTGTTTTTCTGACCCCGTGCTTCCATTCCTCTTTCGCCGCCGACTCTCGCGTGACCCCAAACGTTCCCATGACGTGGCAGTCCCACCTGGATCAACTTCAAAAATGGGCAGGGGCAGTGGGCGCTCAGGTTGTGTCGCTGCCTTCCGGCAAGATCGTCTGGGAGCACCGGGCAAGCGAACCGTTGGTCCCCGCATCCCTGGTGAAGCTCTTCACCAGCTACACCGCCCTCAAGCGGCTGGGCCCCAACGGCCGGTTCACCACATCCATCTGGGCGGAATCGGAACCCGTCGACGGGAAAATCCCGGGAAACATCTGGATTCGGGGCGATGGAGACATTTTCTTCGTGGCCGAGAAGGCCCGGGAACTGGCCCTGAAACTCAAGGACCGTGGAGTGAGGAAGGTCGAGGGAGGGGTGTTGGTGGACAACAGTTATTTTGAGCCACTCTCGGCGCAGGTCTGCCTGGACCCGGATTGCTCCGATGCCTATAACCCTGTGATCTCAGCCACATCCCTGGATTTTAACGGCATCGGCTTCCATGTCCTTCCCGGACGCAAACCCGGGGCTCCCGCCCAGGTCAGCTGGTCCCCCCGGGGGGACTACGTGGAGCTCTCCAACATGGCCGTCACCGGGTCCAAAAGGGCGAAGGCTCCCCTCACCATCCAGTCCCTGGGCATGAGCCAGGAGGGACGCGAGAAATTTCGGGTGACGGGAGCAATTCCCATCCGCAACACGTGGGGCTCCTTGTACCGCTTCAGCGCAAGGGACCCCGGCTCCTTTTTCGCCCGGTCCTTCAAATCCTTCCTTCAGGAGGCCGGAATCGAAGTCGCGCATCAGAAGACAGGCACGGGCGATCTTCCCCCCCATGCCAGGAAGCTTGCCGTCTACGAGTCCCCTCCCTTGAAAGACCTTCTCTACGGACTGAATCGCCACAGCAACAACTTCATGGCGGAGACTCTGCTCCGAAGCCTTGGGGCAAGAGTGCTGGGCAACCCCGGCACCGCAGCCAAGGGGCTTTCCGTCGTCCACAGGACCCTCCACGACCTGGGCATTCCGGAGAGGGAGGTGGCCCTGGACAACGGTTCGGGGCTCAGCCGCAAGAGCCTGGCAAGCCCGAGGGCATTCTGCCGGCTCCTCCGGATGGCCCACCAGGATGGAGCCGTCGGCCCCGCTCTGGTCGACTCCCTTGCCGTGAGCGGCCAGGAAGGAACATTGCGCAAGCGGATGTGCACCTCCCCTTTCGTCATCCAGGGCAAGACCGGAACCTTGAGCAATGTGATGGGCTTCGCGGGGTACGTTTCGATTCCGGGGGGCGAGAGCTATGCCGTGGCAATCATCCTCAACGAGGTGAAGGATTTTGGGAATGCGAGGCAGGCTCTCGACTCATTTCTCGAGACCCTGCCCATGGTGTGCAACCCCTTCTGAAACCCCATCCCCCGACATTCGCCCCACCATGGCCCCCCGCTCGGAGATCGATGGTTGTGCGAAGGAGCAATCAATGAGGGACGCCGAGAATCAGGACAGACGGGAAACAGCTTGGGAAACATCCGAATCCGGAGAGCTTTGTCGGGTTCTGTTTGAGGAAGCTCCTGAGAGCATGTTCATTGCCGACCCTGAAGGCCGGCTGATCAACGTCAACTCTCGGATGGTCGAGTTGGCGGGATATTCCGGCAAGGAACTGCTCGGCATGAACATCACCGACCTGTTCCCTTCCGATGACCTTTCCCGGGAGACGATTCCCTTTGAAGAACTCGCCCAGGGCAAAACTGTGACAAAAGAGCGGCGTATGTTCCAGAAGGATGGCGGTCTGCTCCCGGTGGAGGTGAGTGTACGGATGCTGTCCGGAGGCATCCTGCTGAGCGTTGTACGCAACACAACCGAGCCCGGGCGTGCCGAAACCGCCTTGCGTGAAAGCGAGGCGCACTTCCGTCGGATCGTTGAATCGTCGCCGCTGCCCATCGGCATTTACAGCAAAGACGGGCGTGTGGAATACATCAATCCCAAGTTCAGTGAAGTCTTCAACTACACCCTGGAGGACCTGCCCGGCCTCAACGATTGGTACCGCCTGGCCTTTCCCGATCCGGCATACCGGGAGCAGATAATTGGCCAGTGGCAGTGGCTCCTCGAGATTGCCGCTCGCGAGAACCGCTCCTCCGAAATGATCGAAGCAAGGATCACTGGCAAGGACGGTTCCATTCGCACTGTTCAAGCCTTTGGCGCACTCATGGGTAACAGCATCCTGGTCGTGTTCAACGATCTGACCGAGCGCAGGCTGGCCGAGGACGCCCTGCACTCGAGTCAACTGCACCTGTCGGCCATCCTGAACAACATCCCCGACATTGCGTGGCTCAAGGATAGTGAGTCCCGCTTCATCGCCGTCAACGAGGCATTCGCCAGAGCGGCCGGTTGTGCATCCGGCGATTTGGCGGGGAAGACCGATTTCGACATCTGGCCCCACCACCTGGCAGAGAATTATCGCATGGATGACGGGCATGTCATGCGTTCGCGCGAACAAGAACGGGTCGAGGAACGCCTGGTGGACAGCGTGGGAAACCAAAGGTGGATCGACACGATCAAGACTCCGATTTTGGATGAAGCCGGTGAAGTCATAGGCACCACAGGAATCGCGCGAGACATCACGAAACGCAAATTGGCCGAGGAGGCGCTTGGGCAGGCCAACCTCGTGGTCGAAAACAGCCCGGTTGTGCTCTTCCGCTGGCGGGCGGCAGAGGGGTGGCCGGTCGCCATGGTCTCCCGGAACGTGATCCAATTCGGTTATACGGCACAAGAGCTGCTTTCGGGGGAAGTCCCGTTCGCCTCCATCGTGCATCCGGAAGACATGGATCGAGTCGCACAAGAAGTGCGGGAATACTCTGCAAGCGGCGCGGAGCGCTTCCAGCAGCAATATCGAATCGTCACAAAAGACGGCGGGGTGCGCTGGGTGGACGATCGCACCGCGGTGGAGCGAAACCCCGATGGGCAGATCGCTTTCTACCAGGGAATTGTGTTGGACGTCACCGAGCGCAAGCGAATGGAGGAGGAACACCGCAAGTTCGAAGTCCAGATGCGTGAAGTTCAGAAACTCGAGAGTCTGGGCGTGCTCGCAGGAGGGTTCGCCCACGACTTCAACAACCTTCTCATGGCCATCCTCGGAAACGCGGACTTGGCGCTTCTCAAGCTCTCTGATGAAACCCCTGCACGCCAGCACATCGAGGCAATCACGCGCGCCTCACGACAGGCCGCGGATCTATGCCGGCAAATGCTCGCCTATTCCGGAAAGGGACACTTCGTGGTCAACCGCCATGACATCTCGGAGATCGTTCGGGGGATGGGACAAATACTCGATGTATCGGTCTCCAAGAAAGCGATGATTCGCTACTCTCTCGCCGAAGGTCTTCCGGCGGTGGAATCGGACGCAACCCAGATACGTCAGGTGATCATGAACCTGATCACGAACGCATCCGAGGCTCTGGGTGACACAAGTGGCATCATTACTGTTACAACCGGAGTCATGGAGTGCGCCGGGACCTACCTGTCCGAGAGCTATCTGGACGACAGCCTCCCCGGGGGAACATACGTCACCCTCGAAGTATCGGATACAGGATGCGGGATGGACGCCGAAACCCGGAGCAGGATTTTTGATCCGTTCTTCACCACAAAGTTCACCGGTCGAGGACTGGGTCTGGCGGCGGTGCTCGGCATTGTGCGCGGCCATAAGGGAGCGATCAAGGTTGTACAGTGAGGTGGGTAGAGGGACGATCATCAAGATCCTGTTGCCGGCCGTGGAATGGGAGCCGGGCGAGAGGATGAAGACTGCGGAACAGAGCGCGTCGCTGCAAGACGGGGGCACGATCCTGCTCGTTGACGACGACCCCTCATGTTCGCGACGTGGCATCGGAAATGCTGGCACATTTAGGCTTTCAAGGGGGGGTGGGGGGGCCATGGTTCAGGCCCTGACCGCGATCAATGGCCAAGAGGGACTCAAGGTCTTCCGCACCCATGGGGCTGAGATCGCATGCGTGATTCTTGACCTCATGATGCCCGAGATGGGCGGTGAAGAGATATTTCGGGAGCTGCGCAACTTGCGGAACGACGTACGCGTGATCCTGTCGAGCGGCTACAATGAACAGGACGTGACGCAGAGCTTTGTCGGCAGGGGACTGGCGGGATTTATTCAAAAGCCCTACACCACGGCAAAGCTTCGCGGCGCTCTGAAACGCGCTCTCGGCTAACCCATCGTTTGACCAGGCAAGCAAAGTTCCGATGATTCGCCGCCTCTCACCTGCGGATTCTATCGAGGACAAAGCCATGCTGAAGCCGGTTCAAAACCGTCGGTATCTGGTTCGTGCTTGTGGTGCAAGCGTTGCTCTTCTTCATCTCGCCCTTCATGCGTGCGCAAAGGGTTCACTCTTCCTGCTCCTCTGTGGGCTGTTCGGGATCTTCGGTGCCGTTCTCCACAGCATCTGTAAGGCCATGTGTTGGTTCGCCTCCAGGAAGGGCGCTCTGTTGGTGGCGCCCTGCCCGAAGACGATGGTACGGGAAGGCGGGCATTGGAAAGTTCGGGCCTGGGAGAGGTGCCCCGCTTTCCGAATAAAGAGGTGAGAGGCGTGGCTTTTGGTAACCTTGTACAAGAAGTCCATTGAGAACGAAATAGGGTGAATCCCGTATTCGACTACACGAAATCCTGTATTTCCCGCCTAAGTACGTATGCAACCCAAGAAGCGGGGCCGCCTCCGTCCTCTTCTCCGGGCCCCCGGACTCTTTGCGGCCCCGGGGCGGACCGCAGCGATGTCAGATGGACTCCCGATTTGAACTGATGGGCTAGGTTCCGTCAGAATCCGTTCTTTTGTTCCTGCATGGGCAGGGTGAAAAAGAGGAGGTTTCCATAGCGTTGGGGCTCGCAACCCGTCGTTCCCCCGTGAATCTCGACCACGTTACGGACAAAATGGAGCCCGTGGCCGCTTCCCTTTTCCCCACCCGAGGATGCAGCCCTGAAACCTTCCTCGAATATCCGCCTCGCCTCTTCTTCCGAAAGAGGCTTTCCCGTGGTGAAGAAGTTGAACCGGACTCCGTGGATCCCCTCGCCGAAAAAATCCCTCAGGATCTGCCGGTTGTAAGAGACCAGCTTGATGGTGTTCCCCAGTTGATCTTCCACCTCCTGAGTGTATTTCAGGGCGTTTGAGAAAAGATTGTCAAAGACCTGGGAGATCAACCCCTTGTCAACAAAAAGGGTAACCTGTTCATCGGGAACATTGTCCAGCCGGTTGTCCACCGCCACTCCCTTTCTCTCAAAAAGGGGCCTGTAGCGGTCCAGGAGGGGCTGAATGATTTCCGTGCGGAAAGTTGCACGGCTGTTTTCTGAGGACGTAGGTCCCCTTTTCGAAATGATCCCTTCGGAGCAAGGTCTCCAGGAAGAGGCTCGTGTGCTCGTAATGCTTCGTGAGCGCCTTCCTCTCCTCGTCCAGGGTCTCATTGCTCTGGGAAACCGTATGATAGATCTCGCACAACCCCCTGGAGAGGGGTCCATCGTCGTTTTGCAGAAAGAGAATCGTGTCGCGCAGCTGATCCTGGGCTTTTCCATAGTCTTCGAGGATCTTTTTCAGGCGGATCAGGAAGAGCTTGTAGTAGAGGTTGGGGGAGATCACGTTGTGCTCGATGTCCGAAACCAGCTGATTCGTGAATTTGATGTGATTGAGGTTCTGCTGGATGAGCATTTTCTGATGGAGGTTGTACCCGATACGGTTCGCGTACTTCTCCATGAAGAACCGGTTCTTGGGATCCACCTTGCTCTTGGGATAGATCTCGAGCAACCCCAGCACATGGAGTTGAGCGAGGAAAGGCACGGACTTCGTCAGGGCTTCATTGCCCCGGATGGGGAAAAAGATGCTCTCGTCGGTTTCGTAGGGCGCATCTGAGATGTTGAGGGTGTAGGAGAGCCTTCCGGCCGGTTGGACCAACCCCTCCCCGGTGTCACACACCCTCTCCAAACGGGAGGTCTTGGCATCGATGACGTACAGACGGCTCTCGTAGCCGAAGAATTCCTTGGGTACCGCAACGATGACCTGGTAGAGAACATCGAGGTTGGTGAATTCCTGAGCCAGATCAAAGAAAGTTGCAAACGCTTCCTCCTGGAGTCGCTCGAAATTGTAGAGCTGATAAGCCTCCTTCTTGGTCCGGACCCGCTCATAGACTTCCATCATCGCATCGTGCGCCATGTTCCGCCCCGCACAATGGCCCCCCTTCAAGGTTTGTCGACAGGCCAGCTATGGTGGTGTTCCACTTCCTGTTTCAGTTCCCGCTCCATCAGTTCGCGAACGGCAGTCTGAGGTTCCTTGTCCTCGTAGAGCACCTGGTACACTTTTTCGCAGATGGGCATCTCCACCTGCATGCGCCTGGCCAGGAAGTAAACGGAATTGGCCGTCTTGACCCCTTCCGCCACCATGCGCATCTCTGCAAGGATTTCGCTCAACTTGCGACCTTGACCCAGCTTGAGGCCCACCGTGCGATTGCGGCTCAAATCGCCGGTACACGTGAGGAGGAGGTCACCGACACCCGATAGACCTGAAAATGTCAGGGGATTGGCCCCCATCCGGACCCCGAGGCGCGTGATCTCCGCCAAACCACGGGTTATCAGGGCTGCCCGCGTGTTGTAGCCGAAGCCAAGTCCATCGGACACCCCCGCCGCAATGGCGATGACATTCTTCAAGGCACCCGCGAGCTCGACGCCAATCTTGTCCCTGTTGGTATACACCCGAAAATAGGGGGTGGAGAAGACGTGCTGGACGGTTGTGGCGAGATCCAGGTCCTCGGCCGCGAGAGCCACGGCGGTGGGAATCTTCATGGCCACCTCCCGGGCAAAAGAGGGGCCGGAAAGACAGAGAATCCGGGTGAAATCCTCTTCGTTCACCACCTCTTTACAGATGCCGGACATGGTCAGAAGCGTCTCGTTTTCGATGCCCTTCGTCGCACTGACGATGATGGAGCCATGTTTCAAAAACGGCCGCATCTGGGTCACGATACTTCGGTAAACATGGGAGGGAACCACCATCACGAGGAGGTCGCGGTCCTTGACCACATGCTCCAGATCGACGTGCGCCGTGATATTGGGGCTCAGTGGGAAACCGGCCATGTACAGCGTGTTCTCACGGGTCTCGTTGATGGCCTGGCATAGCTCCTCTTCGTAAACCCACAGATCCACACGATACCCCTTCTCGGCAAGTAAATGTGCCAGGGTGGTCCCCCAACTCCCCGCACCCACTACACCTATCGGGCCCCCAAGCACCATCAATTCTCCCCGTCTTCCCTTGGTTCCTCTGATTCACTGAGCACCGTCACGTCCACGACCTTTTCCCCTTCGTCTATTCCCATGAGCTTCACCCCCTGGGTGACGCGCCCGATTTTGCTCACCTGGGAGACAGGAATACGGATGAGGCGGCCTCTGTCCGTGATCATGAGAATCTCTTCCGCCTCACCCACCTGCCGAAACGCCACCACTCGACCGTTGCGCTCGGTGATGCGGATGTTGAGAACCCCCTTGCCACCTCGGCTCTGGCACCGGTACAATTCGCTCGCGGTCCGCTTGCCAAAGCCCTTTTCCGTGATCACCAGGATCGACTTGCCCTCATCCAGCACGTCCATGCCCACCAGTTCACTGCCGTCGAGCCGCATGCCCCGCACTCCGCGGCTCACTCGCCCCAGGGGCCTGAATTCCTTCTCGCTGCTCCGGATGCACTTGCCTTCCTTGCTCATCAAGAAGAGATCCCGCTCCCCATCGGTGATGCTCACCGAAATGACCTCGTCTCCCTCATCGAGAACAATGGCTTTGATCCCCGTGGAGCGTGGATTGGAATAAGCGGAGAGCTCCGTTTTCTTCACGATTCCCTTCTTGGTGGCCATGACGGCATAGAGCCCCTCGCCAAACTCCTTGACGGGAAGGATGGTTTGGATCTTTTCCCCCTGCTGCAACTGCAGCAGATTCACGATGGCCTTGCCCACGGCGGTGGGTCCCACTTCCGGGAGCTCGTAAACCTTGAGCCAGAAAACCCGGCCATGGTTGGTGAAAAACAGGAGGTAATCGTGGGTCGAGGCCGTGAAGATGGTCGTCACCACATCCTCTTCCCTGGTGGACATCCCGCTTCGGCCCCTTCCGCCCCTCTTCTGACTGCGGTAGGTGGAGAGGGAGGTTCGCTTCACGTAACCCGCCCTGGAAATGGTCACCACCATCTCCTCCTGGGTGATGAGGTCTTCGATGCAGATCTCTCCCACTTCAGATACGATTTCCGACTTCCGGGGGTCCGCGTAATTGTCCACGAGCTCCCGGATCTCATCCCGGATGACCTGATCCACGAGGGCCGAGGAAGCCAGGATCTGGCGCAGCCTCTCGATCTCCTTGATCACTTCCGCATAGTCCTGGATGATCTTGTCCCGCTCGAGGCCCGTCAGGCGCTGCAACCTCATTTCGAGAATCGCCTGGGCCTGGGCTTCGCTGAGATCAAGGCGCTGCATGAGGCGCTGCTTCGCTTCGGAGGGGCTGGATGCCGAACGGATGAGCTGGATGACCTCATCCAGGTGGTCCAGCGCTTTCTTGAGCCCTTCCAGAATGTGGGCCCGCTTCTCCGCCTGATTCAGTTCAAACTGAGTGCGCTTGACGATGGTGTGACGCCGGAAATCCAGGAAGTTCGCGATGACTCCCTTGAGGCTGAGAATCTCCGGCCTGTTGTCCACCACGGCCAGCATGATGACGCCGAAAGAGCTCTCCAGGGCCGTGTGCTTGTACAGCTGGTTCTCGACCACGCGGGGATCGTCCCCCTGCCTGAGGGTGAGCACGACGCGCATCCCCTCCCGGTCGGATTCATCCCTAACATCTTGAATTCCCTCTATCTTCTTCTGCTTAACAAGCTCCGCGATGCGCTCCAGGAGCTTCGCCTTGTTCACCTGGTAGGGCAGCTCCGTCACGATGAGGTGGGTCCTTCTGCCCGATTCTTCCACCTCCACGCGGCCCCTCATTTTGATGGTGCCCTTGCCCGTCTCGTAGGCTTCCCGGATTCCTTCGCGGCCGTAGATGAATCCGGCCGTCGGAAAATCCGGGCCGGGTATGAGATCCCTGAGCTCCGTCACACTGATGTCGGGATCATCCAGCAGGGCGAGCAGTCCCCGGCAGAGCTCCCCAAGGTTGTGGGGAGGGATGTTGGTGGCCATGCCCACGGCAATGCCGGAAGACCCGTTCAAGAGGAGGTTCGGGACGCGTGAGGGCAGTACCGTCGGTTCCAGAATCGTGTTGTCATAGTTGGGAATGAAGGCAACCGTTTCCTTCTCGATGTCCCTCATGAACTCATGGGCGAATCGGTCCATGCGCACTTCCGTGTACCGCATGGCCGCCGGTGGGTCGCCGTCGATGGAGCCGAAGTTGCCCTGCCCATCCACGATGGGATAGCGCATGGAGAAGTCCTGAGCCATGCGGACGAGAGCGTCGTACACAGCGGTGTCCCCATGGGGATGGAATTTACCGATGACATCGCCCACGATGCGGGCCGATTTCTTGTACGGCTTGTTGAAGTCATTCCTCAGTTCGTGCATGGCGAACAGGATGCGCCGATGCACGGGCTTGAGCCCATCCCGCACATCGGGGATGGCTCGTCCGATGATGACGCTCATCGCATAGTCGAGATACGAGAGCTTGATTTCATCTTCAATGTTGATGGTTTTAAGGTCCATAGAGCGTTACCCCAAGGTGAGAGCAGCCTTTCACGTTGAGAACAAGGAGAAATACTTGCAAAACGGATGATTCAATCAGGTGGGGATGCCGGAGCACAACCCGTCTAGATGTCCAGTTCTCTGAAGTCCAGGGCGTTGACTTGGATGAAATCCCTCCTCGGCTCAACCTTGTCCCCCATGAGGGTGGTGAAAAGCTCATCGGCCAGGTATTGGTCTTCGATTCTCACCTGAAGAAGGGTGCGCTTTTCAGGATTCATGGTGGTTTCCCAGAGCTGATCGGGGTTCATTTCGCCCAAACCTTTGTAGCGCTGAATGGTGATCCCTTTCCTTGCCTCGTCCATGAGATGCTGGAAGAGAGCCTTTGGATCGTCGAACTTCTCCTCTTTATCCCCCTCCTTCACGACATGTGGAGGACTGTGGAAAAGAGCCAGATGTTCGTAGAATTCCAGGAGCTTCCTGAATTCCATGGAGTGGAGAAACTCGCATCTGATTCGAACCCGGTTCTGACCATTGGTGGGCACCCACACCTCGAGGTCGTAGCCCCCCTGCTCTTCATCCAATTCCATGGAAAGCACCTCGTAGCCCAGGTTTTCCAGGTTCTCCCTGAGTACGCCGGCCATCTGTTCCGGATCCATGACACCGAGACCATGGGCGCTGAAGATTCGTATGACATGCTCGAGGACCTTTTTTGAGATCCCTTTGGCAGCCTGGCGTTCGAGCCACTCTTCATAGTGGGAATAGGTCTTGAGCAGTTGAATCAGATGCCCGGAGGTTATGGGCTTCTCACTTCCGGAGAGGATTACCTGCCTTTTTTCGACAGCCCTGCTCAGGAGAAACGAATTGAGGCCATCGCCATCCTTGAGATAATGCTCCTGCTTGCCTGTCACAATGCGGTAAAGAGGAGGCTGAGCTATGTAGAGATTGCCGCGCTCGATGAGCTCCGGCATCATGCGGAAGAAAAAGGTGAGGAGCAGGGTGCGAATGTGCGCACCATCCACGTCCGCGTCCGTCATGATGATGGTCTTGTGGTAGCGGAGCCTGTCGGGGTTGTATTCTTCCTTGCCGATGCCTGTTCCAAGAACCGCAATCATGGTGCGTATTTCCTGATTCTCGAGCATCTTGTCGAACCGGGACTTCTCGACGTTCAGAATCTTTCCCCGCAAGGGAAGAATGGCCTGAAATTTCCGGTCACGGCCCTGCTTTGCCGACCCACCGGCCGAGTCCCCCTCCACGATGAAAACCTCGCTCTTGGATGGATCCCTCTCCTGGCAGTCCGCAAGCTTGCCCGGCAGGGAGTGATCGCTGAGAATCCCCTTGCGCCGCGTGAGCTCCTTGGCTTTTCGGGCGGCTTCCCGAGCTCTCGCGGCTTCCAGCACCTTTTCGAGGATGGCGCGAATGGTCTTGGGATTCTCCTCGAAGAAAGCCGAGAGCTTCTCATAGACGAGATTCTCCACCAATCCCTTGATTTCGCTGTTGCCGAGCTTTGTTTTCGTCTGCCCTTCAAACTGGGGCTGAGAAAGCTTCACACTTACAATTCCCATGAGGCCTTCCCGGGTGTCGTCTCCCGTGAGCTTATCCACGTCGCCTTTGGCCATCTTGTTCTGGATGGCATACTGCTTGACCGATCGGGTCAGGCCCGCCTTGAAGCCGACGAGGTGGGTGCCTCCTTCCTTGGTGTTGATGTTGTTGGCGAACGTGAAAATCTTTTCGTTGTAGGTGTCGTTGTATTGAAGGGCGATCTCGACGGCCATGCCCTGGCGTTCGCCCGTGATGTAGATGATCTCCGGATGCAGCACTTCCCTGTTCTTGTTCAGGTACTCCACAAAAGAGAGGAGCCCCCCTTCATAGCAGAAGATCCTTTCCTTGGGTATGCGGTCATCGATGAGCTCAATGCGGACTCCACGGTTGAGAAAGGCCAGCTCCCGCAAACGCTGGGCAAGAACATCAAAGCTGAGCTCCGTATCAGTGAAGATGAGGTTGTCCGGCTTGAATGTAACCCGGGTCCCGCGCCGCTGTGTTTCCCCCTTCACCGTGAGCGGGGTCTTGGGTTGCCCCCGTTCATAACGCTGATAGTAAACCTTGCCTTCCCGGCGTATTTCCACCTGGAGGAACTCACTCAGGGCGTTCACGACGGAGACGCCCACTCCATGGAGGCCTCCCGAAACCTTGTAGGTGGCGTTGTCGAACTTCCCCCCCGCGTGCAACTTGGTCATCACCACTTCCACGGCCGGGACGTTCTCTTTTTCGTGGAGATCCACCGGAATTCCCCGGCCATTGTCGTCCACGGTCACCGACCCATCCAGGTGGACTTGAACCCGGATGTGATCGCAGTATCCCGCCAATGCCTCGTCGATGCTGTTGTCCACCACTTCGTAGACCAGGTGGTGCAACCCTTCGGTGGAAAGGTTGCCGACGTACATGGAGGGACGTTTGCGAACAGCGCTCAGTCCCTCCAGAACAGTGATCTGCTGGGCGGTGTATTGCTCAGGTTGTGAATTGGGCTGACTCGCATTCATTTCCGGCATACAGGCCCTTCTCCAAAAATGTTTTGTTTTCCGCTGAATTCCAATAAATTGTTACAAAATGAGATGAATAGGCGACCTGGGAACCAAGTCGACACAACTTTTCTTAGAAACATATAATGATACCTTTTTTCTGCTCAGTTTTCAATTTCTTTCGAGATTTCCGTGAGGCGCCGGAAAAGCGGGAAGAGTCTTGAGATAGTCTCTGAATCCCACGAATCCTTTTTTGCGGGGTGTGTTTGCCCCTTTCAGGGGGAAGGAACGGCCCCATTAACACCCGTTCAGAGAACCATGGGCATGATGAGACTGAAATACTCAGGGTCTTCGGACCCCAGAAAAACGCCTCCGTGGTACTCATCGACCCATTCGAAGGTCACCTCGGGGCTGTTCATCACCTGGATTGCGTCCATGACGTAACGGATGTTGAAAGCCACGGAAAAGGGCTCGCCCGTGTATTCTCCAATATCCACCGCGTCATTGGCATTCCCCATTTCCGGGTTTCCGGCGTCAAGCTCCAACGACCCTTGGGTCACGAGAAAACGCACGTGGCGCCAACGCTGGTCGGTGAGCACGGCCATCCGCTTCAGGGCGTGATAGAACGCCTCCCGGGCCACGGTGAAACGAAAGGGCCTCTCAGCGGGAATGATGAGATCGTATTCGGGAAATCCTCCCTCGAGCAACTGGATGCTGAGGGTGGTGAGAGGAGATCGCAGAGTCAGGCAATTCTCATGAACCCCAACGGAGACGTCCTTTTCCTTCTCCAATATGCGGGCGACCTCCACAACTCCTTTGCGAGGGATGATGATCCCGGTGCCGATTTCCAAGGGGGGGAGTGCCGATGAAGGGACCTGAAAGTACACCAGTCGATGACCATCAGAGGCCACGAAGCGCACCTCATCGGTTTCCGTCGTATGCAGAAACAGACCGGACACACTGAACGGATCTTCCTCAAGGGGAATCCCGTAGAGGGTCTTTTCCAGGCACTTCTCCAGAAGATTCCCATCGCAGGATCCCAAAGGGGTATCCTCGTAAAACTTCAGGTATGGGAAGTCCACCGCGGGAATGGTCGGCAGCTCAAATCGAGATCTGCCCGCCTCGATGAGCAGGCGATTGTTGAGTTGTTCTTCCACGGTGACGGGCCCATGCCCGACTTCTCGGATGATTTCGAGCATTTTGCGCGCCGAAACCGTCGTGTTGCCCTCCGACTGGACAATTCCGCCGATGCTTGTTCTGAGACTCAGTTCCAGATCTGTCGCGTAGAAGGTGAGCTGAGCGGAAGCGGGGTCGGGTGCCGCAATCATCACATTGGAAAGGACCGGCATGGTCGTCTTTTTCTCGGTGATGCTCAGAACCTTCTGAAGAACCTGAGCAAGGGCCGCCTGTTCCACCTGAAATTTCATGTGTCCGATCCCGGGTCCAGTGTGTTGTCCTGATGATGTTTCAATTAGTCTTACATACAAGATTCATCATATTAATAAGGGGGTGTCGAATTGTCAAAAAATATATCAACATCCTTATTTTATTACGATTAGCGGTGAACAAGATGTTCACATGTTTTGATAAACCCCGGGGAGGTTCCCAGGGGAGTGGAAGATTCCAACAGTTTTTGAACACTCTTTGAAAGGGATGGCTTCAAAGTGTTGACAGTTTTTGGACAAAAACCTCTTTTCGCGGCAAGTCATGGGAAACCGGCAGAGGGTGACCCCAGTGCCTTCCGTGATCCAGTGCCGCTTTCATGAAAAACCAGGCCAAGAGATCAGGGAAAGAGTTTCGGCCGGTGTGAGAGTCTTTTCTCCTTGACAAATATGGAGTCGACCAAGTAGTTTTGGACTGCCTTGAATTTAGAATTCAATCAGTACGTCTATTGGCTTAGCGCTACAGTTCGAGCAGTTTTCTCCGCGCCTTTCGTTCACTAATCCGGTTTCATCTATCGGGCTCCTTTCCCTCTTCCAAGAGAATTTAATCGGATTCGATTGCGGCAGACCCGGTGCATTGTGGCACACCTTTTTTTTCTCAAGCGTTACCAATCATTACGTCCAGAAAAGGGGGGGTGAAAAAGAATCCAGTGTTCAAGAATGTGCTCCGTTTCGGAGAAGGATGGAAGCATTTTTAATTAATACTTTTAGGCAGTTAACCTTAATAAAGGGGAGGTTCAAGATGCCCTACGATGCAACCAAAATGATGGATTGGGAGATCTCGGAAGCCGCGGAAAAGAACATGCCGACGCCCTGGGACTGGCAGGAGAAGCTGGGTTTGGAGAAAGACGAGATCCTTCCCATGGGAAGGCTGTGCAAGCTCGACTTCATGAAGATCATTGATCGGCTCAAAGACCGTCCCGACGGAAAATACGTCGAGGTGACCGCCATCACCCCCACGCCTCTTGGAGAAGGCAAGAGCACCACATCATGCGGTCTCATGGAAGGCCTCGGCATGCGGGGGAAAAACGTAGGCGGGGCGCTGCGCCAGCCTTCGGGGGGGCCGACCATGAATGTCAAGGGAACGGCTGCCGGCGGTGGCAACTCCCTCCTCATTCCCATGACCGAATTCTCCATGGGGCTCACCGGGGACATCAACGACATCATGAACGGTCACAATCTGGCCATGGTTGCACTGTGCGCCAGGATGCAGCACGAGCGCAATTACAACGATGAGCAGCTCCAGAGACTCACGAAAATGCGTCGCCTGGACATTGATCCCACCCGGGTGGAAATGGGATGGATCATAGACTTCTGCGCTCAGTCCCTGCGCAACATCATCATTGGAATCGGCGGGCGCATGGACGGTTACATGATGCAGTCCAAATTCGGCATTGCCGTGAGCTCCGAGTTGATGGCGATTCTCTCCATCGTGAGGGACCTGGCGGATCTCAAGGAGCGCTTGAACAACATAACCGTCGCATTCGACAAGCGGGGAAACCCGATCACCACGGGGGATCTCGAAGTGGGCAACGCCATGACGGCCTGGATGCGCAACACCATCAATCCGACCCTCATGTGCACCGCCGAATATCAACCGTGCATGGTGCATGCCGGACCGTTCGCGAACATCGCCGTGGGGCAGTCGTCCATCATTGCGGACCGCATCGGCTTGAAGATGTTCGACTATCACGTGACGGAAAGCGGCTTTGCCGCAGACATTGGGTTCGAGAAATTCTGGAATGTGAAATGCCGTTACAGCGGTCTCATTCCCCACGTCTCGGTTCTCACCACCACCATCCGGGCTCTCAAGATGCACGGAGGCGGGCCAAAGGTCGTGGCGGGCATTGCGCTGCCCGATGCTTACAGCAAGGAGGATCTTGGCCTCCTGGAAAAAGGCATCCCCAACATGGTGCATCACATCAACACCATCCGCAAGGCGGGCATCAATCCGGTGGTGTGCGTCAATGCCTTCCATACGGACACCCCGGATGAGATCGCCATGGTCAAGAAATATGCGGAAGCGGCGGGAGCCCGCTGTGCCAGGTCTTACCACTGGGCAAAGGGCGGAGAGGGTGCTCTCGAGTTTGCCGACGCGGTCATCGACGCCTGCAACGAGAAGAACGACTTCCGCTTCCTCTACCCCATTGAAATGAAATTGAGGGATCGGGTGGCAATGGTTGCCAAGGAAGTCTACGGTGCCGACGGAGTCGCCTGGACTCCCGAGGCGGAAGCCAAGGCCAAGATGCTCGAGGCCGATTCCAAGTACGACGAATACGCAACCATGATGGTGAAGACCCACCTGAGTCTCACCCACGATCCCGCTATCAAGGGAACCCCCAAGGGTTGGGTGTTGCCCATCCGGGATGTTCTCATCTATTCGGGTTCCAAGTTCCTTTGCCCGTGTGCCGGAGCAATCAGCCTCATGCCCGGGACTTCTTCCGACCCGGCATTCCGCAGAGTAGACGTGGATACGAAGACGGGCAAGGTCATGGGTCTTTTCTAAAGCTATAACTAAACTTTTTTCGCGGGGAGGGCGAGAAGACCCGCCGCAGGCGGGCGTGCCCACCCCAGCGAGAAAAGCTTTACTGTTTTCCCCGAGGAGGTGGCATATGTCAGCCAAGTTGCTGAAGGGTGCGGACGTGGCCAAGGAGATCCGCGCTGAACTGAAGGCTGAGGTGGAGCAGTTGAAAGAGAAGTACGGGGTGATTCCAGGATTGGTGACGATCCTCGTTGGAGAGAACCCTGCCTCGCAGAGCTACGTCCGGGCCAAGCAGCAGACGGCTCACGAACTGGGGTTCTATTCAGTGCAGGACAATCAACCGGCTGACCTGGCCGAGGAAAAACTTCTGGCCCTCATCGATCAGTACAACAAGGATCCCAAGATCCATGGGATTCTCGTGCAACTGCCGCTGCCCAAGCACGTGAACGAGAACAAGGTTCTCCTGGCCATCGACCCGAGCAAGGACGTGGATGCCTTTCACCCGGTGAACGTGGGAAAGCTGATGATCGGTGAACCGGATTATCTTCCCTGCACTCCGGCAGGCATTCAGGAGTTGCTGGTGCGTTCGGGCACGGAAATCTCGGGAGCCGAGGTGGTGATCGTCGGGCGTTCGAACATCGTGGGAAAACCCATTGCCATGATGCTCGTTCAAAAGGCCAAGGGTGCCAACGCGACGGTCACCGTGTGTCACACGCGAACCAAGGACGTGGCATTGCACACCAAGCGGGCGGACATCCTCATCGCCGCCGCGGGAGTGGCGGAATACGTCAAAGGAGACATGATCAAGCCGGGAGCGGTGGTGATCGACGTGGGCGTCAACGAGGTTGGGCGCACTCAGGATGGAAAGCGCATCCTGAAGGGGGACGTGGCGTTCAACGAAGCGGCGGAAATTGCCGGCGCCATCACGCCGGTGCCCGGTGGTGTCGGACCCATGACCATCACCATGCTCATGAAGAATACCGTGCGAGCCTGCAAGGTGCACAACAAGATCAAGGACTGATGGGAACAGGAAGAGGCACGCAAGAGACGGCCGATACCCGTGGGGTTCCGATCCCACGGGTTTTGCTTTTCAGGAGGCCATGAAAGGATAAGACCACGGTGGGGTCGGGATTCGCCCCGAGTGTTGTGGATATTTTAACCGCATGTCCTTATTATACCTTGGTCATGTTCAAATTGAGCATCACGCGTGCCTGCCTTGCCGTTCTGTTTGTGGTTCATTGGAAATCCACCGTTTCGAAACCGGACCTCGAAACGGGCTGGATCTGAAGACGCAGAGGACCCAGGAGGGGTGAAAGAACATGCCGAGACAACCCATCGATCTTTCTTGTGGTATCGATCACCTGGCCATCCTGGATGAGGATGGCCAATTGGATGAGGCCTTGGAGCCCGACCTGCCGGAGGATCTTCTGCTTAGGATCCACAGGGTCATGCTGCTCTGCAGGAGATTCGACGAACGCATGCTCACCCTTCAGCGCCAGGGGCGCATGGGCACGTTTGCACCCATCAAGGGCCAGGAAGCACAAGTGGGTGCCGTGGTTCCCCTGACGGCTGAAGACTGGATCGCCCCCTCCTTCAGGGAGATGCCCGCTGAGGTGTGGCGGGGGAAGAGTCTTGAAAGTGTCCTGCTCACCTATTCGGGATACAACGAAGGAGGGCGGACCCCCGAAGGGTTGAACAACCTTCCCATAGCCATACCAGTTGGCAGCCAGGCCCTTCATGTGGCGGGACTCGCCTATGGGATGAAGTATCGAAAGCAGCCCCACGTTGCCATGGCCTTTTTCGGAGACGGTGCCACCTCCGAAGGGGATTTCCATGAGGCGTTGAACTTTGCGGCAACGTTCCAGCTTCCGGCGGTTTTCGTCTGCCAGAACAACCATTGGGCCATTTCCGTACCTCGAAGCAAGCAAACCCGTTCCAAAACATTGGCCCAGAAAGCCCTGGCCTACGACATGCCTGGGATTCAGGTGGACGGAAACGACGCCCTGGCCGTCTACGCGGCCGCCAAGGAGGCCGTGGACCGTGCCCGCGCGGGGGAAGGGCCCACCCTCATCGAAAATGTCACGTATCGCATGTCGGTGCACACAACGGCGGATGATCCCAAGAAGTATCGCGGGGACGATGAGGTGGAACCCTGGGTCAAACGGGATCCCATCATTCGCTTCCAGAAGTACCTGGTGGGCAAGGGGCTCCTGTCGGAAGAGAAGATCCCCTCCATCGACGAAGCAGTGTCTAAGGAGGTCCGTGAAGCCGAGGAGAGGTGGGCGCGGCAAACCGAGAAGGGAGTCGACCCTCTGGACATGTTCGATCATGCATACGCGGTCCTGCCGCCGCACATTGTGGATCAAAGAGAAGAGCTTCGCCGGGAACTGGAAGAGAGAAAACGCGAAAGCACGTAGCCTCGGGCGATCCGATACGGGGGAGATACTGAACATGGCCAAAATGACTATGGTACAGGCACTGAACATGGCCCTGGCCCAGGAGATGGAGAAGGATGACCGGGTGGTGATTCTGGGGGAGGACGTCGGGGTCGATGGAGGTGTGTTTCGCGTCACTGACGGGCTCATCGACCGGTTTGGTCCCGAGAGGGTGCTCGACACCCCACTGGCCGAGTCGGGAATCGCCGGTTTTTCCATCGGCATGGCTGTCTACGGACTTCGGCCGGTGTGCGAAATGCAGTTCTCCGGCTTCAGCTACTATGCGATGCATCAGATGGAGGCTCATGCCGCCCGGTTGAGATGGCGGTCCATGGGGCGCTTCCAGGTTCCCATGGTGCTGCGTTGCCCGTACGGTGGGGGAGTTAGAGCCCTGGAGCACCATTCGGAAAGCCGCGAGATATACTGGGCTCACACCCCTGGACTCAAGATGGTCATTCCATCCGGGCCGCGGAACGCGCGGGCCCTTCTTGTGAGCGCCATCAGGGATCCTGACCCGGTGGTTTTCTATGAACCGAAAGCCGTCTACCGCGCCTTCCGGGAGGAAGTGCCGGAAGAAGAGGAAACCATGCCCATCGGGCGTTCCGAAATGGTTCGGGAAGGCGGGGACATCACCCTCATTTCCTACGGAGCGACGATGCGCCCCACCCTGGAGGCTGCTGAGCTTCTCCATGAAAAGCACGGGATCGAATCGGAGGTCATCGACCTCTTGAGCATCTCGCCTCTCGACGACGCCCTCTTCAGCCAGTCCGTGAAAAAGACGGGACGAGCCGTCGTGGTTCACGAGGCTCCAAGGAGCTTTGGAGCCGGCGCCGAGGTGGTGGCCCGCGTGGTGGAGAAGTCTTTCCTCCACCTGGAAGCCCCCGTGCGCAGGGTGACCGGCTTCGACATCATCATCCCGCTTTACCAAAGAGAGCAGCAGTATATTCCCGACGCCTCCCGCATCGTGAAGGCGGTGAGAGAGACGCTGGACTTTTAGACTTGCACTGTTGCAGTTCTTATCACCCAACCACCAAGTGCACGAAGGAATGCAACGGGATTTTATCTTCTTCGTGCTCTTGGCGTCCTTCGTGGTTCAAGTTAGACCGCTGTCCGACGCTGCGGCACTTGGCTTTTCGCGCATCAGTCAGAGGAGGGTTTATGCCTGTGGAATTCAGGCTTCCGGATCTTGGGGAGGGGATTCACGAGGGTGAAGTCGTCGACATCCTCGTGTCTTTAGGCGACAGGGTCATTGACGGCCAGCCCGTGATGCTGGTCGAGACGGACAAGGCGACCACGGAGATTCCCGCTCCGGTGAACGGGACTGTGGAGGAAATCAGGGTCAAGCCGGGAGAAGTGGTCAAAGTGGGCGATGTGCTCATGGTTTTCCTGGAGGAGGGAGGAGAAGCCAGGCAGGCTGAGGCGGCCCGCGAGGTCAGGGTTCCTGAACCGGCTCCCGGTCTTTCACCCGCTGTTCCCGTCCCTGCCCCTGCGGGGCCCGGGGCGAAGGAAGCGCAACGGGAATCGGAGGCGGCTCCGGAGGGAAAGGAAGGACCCGTTCCCGCGGCGCCATCCACGCGGCGCCTGGCCCGAGAACTGGGAGTCGACCTGCACGTGGTCACTCCATCGGGACCTGGCGGACGGGTGACATCCGAGGATGTGCTTGCCCATGCGGAAAGGATGAAGGCCAAGCCCGCGGTGAAAGAAATTCCGCCAACCGAGAGAGAAGCGGTTCCGGCTGCTTCAGCGGCCCCTTTTCCCATGGCCCCCCTTCCCGACTTCGGCCAGTGGGGCCCCGTGGAGAGAGTTCCGCTCCGGTCCGTGAGACGCGCCACGGCCCGGCACATGGCCGTCGCCTGGTCCCAGATTCCCCACGTCAGTCACCATGATACGGCGGACATCACTGAACTGGAGGCGTTCCGGCAGAGGTGCAAGGGCGGGATCATGGAACAGGGCGGGGCTCTGAGTCTGACGGTGTTCGCCCTCAAGGCCGCGGTCGCAGCCCTCAAAGCTCATCCTCGGTTCAACGCCAGTTTGGACATGGCCACCGAAGAGATCATCATCAAGCATTATTACCACGTGGGGGTGGCGGTGGACACGGACCGGGGCCTCATCGTTCCGGTCATCCGCGACGTGGACAAAAAGAGCATCGCCGAACTGGCGATCGAGATCAAATCCCTGGCCGGCAGAACCCGCGAGGGCAAGGCGGAGAGGGACGAGATGGTCGGCGGCACCTTCACCATCACAAACATCGGCATCCTTGGGGGCGCCGGCTTCACACCCATCGTCAACCATCCTGAGGTGGCGATCCTCGGCCTTGGACAGGCCCGATGGCAGCCGGTGGTGAAAGGGGGGGGAGCCAACGGGGTGATCATCCCCCGGCTGATCCTTCCGCTCATCCTGGGGTTCGACCACCGTGTCGTGGACGGGGCGGATGCAGCCCGCTTCGTCAACCTCATGATTGAACTGCTGCAGGATCCCGAGAAGTTGCTCCTCCATTGAGCGCCATTCGGGTTGACTGAATTCGAGGATCTTTTCCACTGTACCGCGTCTTGTTCTGGAGAGCGGGATTCCATCAGGGATCGCACCTGAAGGGATCCCGCTTTGTTGTCTCCCGAGTCCCTCCGTTTTCCACAGCCATCCCCCTTTCGCCCGCGCACCTCCCCTGAACCGGCCCGATTGGAAATTCCCCCATCCTGCCTCCGGCGCATTGGCGTCCTTGCCCCCTCCATCCCTGCTTCCAGCGTTCAAGTAATGGGGAGCAAGTGACGAAACTATGTCTGATGGCACGCCTGACCAGGGGGAGGGCGGAAATTCCTGTTTGCGGATAAGTCGCGAGGAGAACGGGATCCATGCACAAGATACTCCTGGTGGAGGACAACGAAGGAAACAGAGACATGCTGTCGCGCCGCCTCCAGCGGAGAGGCTACGACGTCCGCACGGCCGTGGACGGAGAAGAGGGTCTGTCGATGGCCCAGCGGGAGACTCCCGATCTGATTCTCATGGATCTCAGCCTGCCCGGTCTTGACGGCTGGGAAGCGGCACGGCGGCTCAAAACCATGCCTGGGACCTCCTCCATCCCCGTCATCGCCCTCACGGCCCATGCCATGTCCTGGGACCACAAGAAGGCCCTCGATGCCGGCTGCGACGACTACGACACCAAGCCCGTGGACATGTTGAGACTGGTGGAAAAGATGCAACTGCTCCTGGAAGACAGGCGGCTCCATGAACGAGAATGAACGAACCCGGGAGGACGGGAAAGCCGCGAAGCCCTTCCAGGAGGGAGATGCCCCATGGCGTGGGACGGGTGACCTGGATCCGACTCGCCGTGCTTTCTTCGTCAACCTGCGACACGAGCTGCGCACGCCCCTGAGTGCCATTCTGGGGTATTCCGAGATGCTCCTGGAGGATGCGGAAGAGCTGGGTCTTGTGGACATGATTCCAGACGCAGGGAGGATCCAGGCAGGCGGCAGGCAGCTCCTGAAGCTGGTCAATGAATTCCTCGATCCCGAGAGGCTGGATGCGGGAGACGTCGAACGGGAGGGCGAGCATTTCCTTTCCGAGGTCTGCTACCGGTTGCGGACACCCCTCAATGGGGTCCTCGGCTACACTGAATTGCTGCTGGAGACCGCGGAAGAACTGAACTGCCAAGGCCTCAGGTCTCACCTGAGGAAGCTCCATGGGGCGGCGGCGGAGTTCCTGGCCTTTGTGGAGCAGGCCGATGGCTTCCCGGGGAATGGGAGAATGGTGGGCGGAGCCGGGGAGAAGCTTTCCAGTGGCCATGCGCTGGCTGAAGATGTCGTGAACACGATGCGCGCCTCCACCGGCGCAAGAACTCCGGGGCTTCTGGAGAAGGCCGTCATCCTGGTGGTGGACGATTACGAGATGAACCGGGAAGTGCTTTCGAATTACCTGGAGCGATGCGGATGCACCGTTGTTGTGGCCGAAGACGGGCTGGAAGCGCTCTATGCCATGGAAGCCCACGAGATCGATCTGGTGCTTCTCGACATCATGCTTCCGGGCATGAACGGATATTCGCTGTTGAAGCAGATGAAAAGGGAGAGGTCTTTGCGGGAGATTCCCGTGATCATGATCTCGGCCCTGGACGAAAGAGACAGTGTTTTGCGCTGCATTGAAATCGGGGCGGAAGACTACGTGATCAAGCCCTTTGAGCCCGATCTGCTCCGGGCCAGGGTTGAGGCGTGTCTGGAAAAGAAGCAGGCCCACGACTCGGAGGTCCGGGAGCTCTCCAGGGAGCTGGACGGAAAGAGTCACGCTCTGGAGGATGCCGCGGAAGAGCTGGAAGCCGGGTTTCGCAAGATCAAGGTGCTGGAGGAGAAGGCTCAGTGGATGAAGTCGGCCATTGAGAGAGAAGCGGAGCGAAGCAGGCGGGTCTCCGTGATTGACATCCTCTTGATCCTGGGGTTCGGCCTTGTCCTGAGTCTTCTCTTCAATGCGGCAAATCCAGGTGGGGTTCCCCTTGTGCCTGAATCCTGGTCCTACCCCATTCCGCCCACGGCTGCCACGGAGGACGCGAGGCAGAAGCTCGATGGGCAAGGGGCGGTTTTCGTGGATGCGAGACCTGCGGCCTACTATGAGCGGGGGCACATCCCCGGGGCTCTCAATATGACGCTTCCCCTGTTTGAGTTCGTGTACCTGATGAAATTTGCCAGGCTGGATCCTGACAAGGAAATCATCGTGTACGGGAGAGATTTCAGCAGGCTTCACGACCGGGACGTGGCCCTCAAGCTCCAATCGAGGGGTCATACCGACGTGAAAGTGCTGGACGACTTTTCAACCTGGAAGGAGAGGGGGTACCCCATCGAGCCATGAAGTTGTGGACATTGGTCAAGCGGGCCGTCACCCATCCATACCTGGCATTCGCCCTGAGGCTCTACATCGGGGGACTTTTCATTTATGCCAGCATGGTCAAGATCAACCATGCGGCCGAATTCGCCGAAACCGTTGCAAGCTATCAAATGGTGCCGTACTGGGGAGTGAACCTTGTGGCCGTGGCTCTGCCATGGGTGGAGTTGCTCAGCGGCATCCTCCTGTTGGTGGGCTACCGCGGAAGATCCGCGGCGACCGTCATAGGTTTCCTGTTGCTGGTTTTCACCGCCGGCATCGCCGTAAACCTGGTGAGGGACGCTCCCATCAGCTGTGGCTGTTTCAGCGCCCTCGGGGAGAAGATGAGCTGGCGAACCCTGGTGAGAGATCTCATATGGGTGGGGATGACGGCGCAGATTCTCCTCTGCGATCGAATCCTCCATGTGGAGCGCCGATTTTCGCCGGCCCTCGAGGAGTCACGGCGGTGAGGCCGGCTGAGCTGCTCGCCATGGGGGCGCTGCTGTTCTCCCTGATCCTTTGCGCGGCGTGTGAGAACAGATCCGCGTTCATTGGCAAATACACGGCTGAGGAAGACGAAAGCGGCGCGGTTCCTGCCGTCGTCCTCGAGCTCAAGGGCGCTGGACAGGGCTCCTGGGCGACGGAGGACGAGAGTGTCCCCTTCAGGTGGGACTCGCGTGGAGACGAGATCCGGCTTCACACGAGAGCTGGAGGGATCGTTCAGGGAAAAGTGCTGGGGGGAGCCATTGCCATGAGCCTTCCCGGCGTGGGGCAGGTGCAATTCCAACGAACCGGCTATTGAGACCGGACGGTCATGGAAGCCTTTGCAATCGTGAAAAGGGAGTGTGAGAGATGATGTTCGGCAACGGATGGGAACGCGCTTCATGGCTGATTTTGGGTGTTGCTGCTTTCTGTGTGCTCTTGGCTCCGGCGCCCGTTCCGGCGGGCTCGATCCCCGAAGTGGGAGCGGTCCTGCCCGAGGTGCGGGTCTGCGTTCCCGAGACGGAAAAAGAGCGGAACTACCTTGGGGTGAACGGGACGGAGAAGTTCACCTTTGATCAACTGAGCTTTCCGTACCTCCTGGTGGAGATCGCGGGGGTGTACTGTCCCTACTGCCATGAACAGGCTCCGCACTTCAACACCCTTTTCAGCCGCATCAAGAAGAACGCGGAAATGGCCAAAAAGATCCGAATGATCACCATTGCCGCCGGGGCCGATGCATCCGAAGTGAAGTTCATGAAGGAACAGTTCAGCATCCCGTTCCCCGTGGTGAAGGACCCGGACTACGGGGTCTTCGAAGCCGTGGGAGAACCTGCCACACCTTTCACACTGGTGGTTTCCAGGGATCGAAAGGTCGTCTACACCCACCTCGGCATCATCGCGAACGTTGACTCTTTCATGGAGGAACTGAGCAGAATCGTTCGGTGAAACGGCTCCTGGTTCAGGCCCTTTGATTTCTTCCCCCGAGTTCCCCCCAAAGAGACGCACGAGAAGGAGAAGGGATCCCCATGTCTTTCCGTGGGGCTCTCTTCCCCGGACCCACCCCATCGATATCGCTTCTGGTGCATTCCGCCTTATGGTACACTCTTGCAATGCAGTCGCTCGTAGCCAATAGACCGTGAAACCACAGGCAGCGCATCGGATGGAGGTCCCCGAACATGGTGATGGGTGAGTTCACGCAGGAAACCCAGGTGCTGGTCATCGGCGGAGGCCCGGGGGGATATGCGGCGGCTTTCAGGGCCGCCGATCTGGGCCTGGATGTCTCCCTTGTGGACATGGGGGGAAGACTTGGCGGCGTGTGTCTCTTCCGGGGATGCATCCCTTCCAAGTCCCTCCTGTACGTGAGCGAGCTGCTCCACGATGCAGAGCGGGCCCAGGAGATGGGGATTTCCTTCGGAGAGCCGAAGATCGACCTGGAGAGGGTGAGGGCGTGGAAGAACCAGGTGACCGAAAAGCTGGCCGTGGGACTCATGGATCTTGCCGGGAGGCGCGGCGTCCAAGTCATTCGGGGTCGGGCGGTCTTTGAGGGGGCGGACCGGGTGCGGCTGCTGGATTCAGACGTTTCCCACATGAAGTTCAAGCACGCCATCGTTGCCACGGGATCCCATGCCTCCACCCTGCCGGGGGGGAACGGTGGCAAGGGGGGACGCATCATGACCTCCACCGGGGCGCTGGCTCTTGCGGACATTCCCGAGCGCCTGCTGGTGATCGGCGGAGGGTACGTGGGGGTTGAGCTGGGCTCTGTCTACGCTTCCCTTGGAAGCCGGGTCACCCTTGTGGAGAATTCGGATCGGATCATGGAGGGCGCCGACGCCGACCTGGTGCAGCCCCTGAGCCAAAGGCTCGAGGCTTTGTTCGAAGCCATCCACACCAGGACGAAAGTGGTGGAGTTGAAGGAATCGGAGACGGGGGTCGAGGCCACCTTCGAGGGGGACGGGAAGTCCGGGGAAGGCAGGTTCGAAAGGGCCCTGGTGGCCATAGGCCGCCGTGCCAATTCAAGGAACCTGGGCCTGGAGAATACGAAAGTGGTGTGCAACGAGGCCGGGTTCATCCAGGTCGATGAACGGATGCGGACGGCGGATGAGCGGATCTTTGCCGTGGGCGACGTGGTGGGCGGAGTGATGCTGGCCCACAAGGCCATGCACGAGGGAAAGGTTGCCGCGGAGGTGATTTCCGGCCGCAATTCCGCTTTTGATTATCAGACGATCCCCGCAGTGGTGTACACGGATCCCCAGATCGCCTGGTGCGGGCTCACCGAGCAGGAAGCGAAGCGAAGGGGGCAAGCCGTCAAGGTGACCCGCTTTCCTTGGTCTGCATCGGGGCGCGCCGCTTCCATGGGGCTTTCGAAGGGTTTGACCAAGTTCGTGGTGGACCCGGAAAGTGGGAGAATCCTTGGGATGGGAATCGTCGGCCGCGAGGCGGGGGAAATGATTTCGGAGGGAGTGCTCGCGGTGGAAATGGGGGCCCTCGCGGAAGACGTGGCCCTGAGCATGCACCCTCATCCGACCCTGGCCGAGAGCGAGGAAGAGGCGGCGGCGGCGTTCCTGGGGAGTTCGACCCACATCCTGCCCCAGAAGAAGCGATGACCGTCCTTGTCCGGACAAGTGGGGGCCGGGCAAGGGGCCCGGAAGAAGATGCGGGGCTCCCTGCGTGCTGGTCCGCGTGGCTCGGAAGTGTTGAATACATCCGGGCCTGGGAGCTTCAAAAGGCCCTCGCCAGGGCACGGGCCGAGGCAAGGATTCCCGACACGGTGCTCTTTCTCGAGCACCCGCCCACTTACACCCTTGGCCGCCGAGGGAGGGAGGAGCATCTCCTTGTTCCACGTAAAACACTGGTGAGGCAGGGGGTGGCTCTTCACCGAACCGACCGGGGTGGAGACATCACCTTCCACGGTCCCGGGCAGCTGGTGGTGTACCCAGTTATCAGCCTGCGGGCGAGGCCGGGTGGCGCCGGCCGCTACCTGAGAGATCTCGAGGAAGTGGTCGTGGAGGCCCTCACCCATTTCGGCGTGACATCGGGGCGCGTGGAAGGCTACACCGGGGTGTGGACAGGGGGGCAAAAAATTGCGGCCATCGGGGCCAAGATCGACGCCAACCGGGTGACGCAGCACGGCTTGGCCCTCAATGTGACGACGGACCTCACCTGGTTTGACCGCATCGTCCCCTGCGGCATTCGGGACCGGGGAGTCACCTCTCTTGCCAGGGTCGTCGCCGGAACCGTGAGCCTGGCGGAGGTGGCAAAAAGCGTGGCGGCCGCATTCTCTCGGGTCTTCGGTGTTCGGATGCTGGAGGTCGAACCGGGGACGGTCTGGAAGGAGCATGAGGGATCGCCATGAAATCTTCCAAGCCTCCCTGGCTCAGGGTGAAACCTCCTTCCGGCGAGGCCACCCGGCAAATCCGTCAGCTCTTCCGCGGCAAGGGTCTCAACACGGTGTGCGAGGAAGCCCGGTGCCCCAACCTGGCCGAGTGCTGGGGGAACGGGACGGCCACCTTTCTCATCCTGGGGGATGCGTGCACGAGGAAGTGCGGTTTTTGCGCCGTCCGGACCATGAGGGAACCCCGGAGCCTGGCCGAGTCCCAGGGCCTCCCGCATGGCGCAGCTTTCCCGGATTCGCCGCAAACCCTTTGGCACGGCCGTGAAGTCTCAGAGGAAGCGCAGCGGGTGGCGGAGGCCGTCCTGGCCATGGGGCTCAAGCACGCGGTCATCACGTCGGTCACACGGGATGACCTGCCCGACGGCGGCGCCTCGGTCTTCGCCGGGGTGATTCAGCGCATCGGCATCCTGGCCCCCGGTTGCGCCGTTGAGGTCCTCGTTCCCGATTTTCTGGGGAAAGCTGCTTCCATCGGTATGGTTCTCGGTGCGGGCCCCAGGATCTTCGGCCACAACGTGGAGACTGTGCCGCGCCTCTACCCGCGGGTGAGGCCTCATGCCCTCTACCGCCGCTCCCTTTCCGTTCTGGGAACGGCCAAGAAACTGAATCCGTCCATCGCCACCAAGTCGGGATTCATGGTGGGGCTCGGCGAAAGCCGCGACGAGCTCGTGGAGGTCATGGAGGATCTCCGGGCGGTTGGCTGTGACATCCTCACCATCGGGCAGTACCTGAGTCCGGGCACGGACCGGCTGCCCGTCGTTCGGTATTACGATCCGGAAGAATTCCAGGTCCTGAAGGAGACCGCCCTGAAGCTGGGATTCGGGGTGGTCGAGTCGGGGCCTCTTGTACGCAGCTCCTATCATGCCGAAGATCAGGCGTCGGCCTTAGGGAGGAAACAGCATGATCAAGCAACGTAAGCTCATCGGTTCCCTGGCGGTCTTCTTCTCCCTGGTGCTCCTTCCCGCGGTGTCCTCTTCACCCCTCGCGGGGATCATGACGAAAAACATGGCTGACGGAAGAAGCCTCATCCTGGAGGGCGCGGAGCTCATCGGGAAGGGAAGGCTGACCCTCATGGAGGAATACAGAGACGTCCGCCAAATGAAGGTGGGCATGCGGGAGCGCGGGGAACGGGAGATTGTGGAGGGGGAAAAGCTGGTCAGGGAGGGGGGCCGGCTGATGGTCGAGGGAGACGACACCTTCAGGACCGAAACCCTTCTCCGGGGCAGGGATCTCATGCTGGAGGGCGGGGACATGATGGTCCAGGGGCAGAAGAAGCTCCTTCGGATTGACCTGACCAAGAAGTGGGTGAACACGGAAGAGGGCGACTTCAAGGGGGAACGGAAGATTTCGAGAGGGGAAGAGCTGATTCTCAAGGGCATGGAACTCTTGAAACGATGACGGGGCTGCCCCCTTTTGCATTTCACGGCTCATGACTCACACGGAGGCTCGGTACGCAGTGGGTAAGGAAAAATGGAAGATTCTCCTCATCGATGACGACCCGGGAATCCGCAAGGTCACCTCCATCGCCCTTGAGGATGTCGGATACGAGGTGTTGACCGCCGAAGACGGCCTGGTGGGGGTGAGTCTTTTCCAGGAAGCATCCCCGGACATCGTCATCACCGACATCCGCATGCCCGGGCTGGACGGCCTCGAAGTTCTTCGGCGCATCAAGGAGCTCGACCCGTCGGCGGAAGTCATCGTCATCACCGCCTTCAGTGAAATAGAGCTCGCCATCAAAGCCCTGCAGCTGGACGCGTCCGATTTCATCACCAAGCCCGTCCATGACGAGGCCCTCATGGTCGCTTTGAAACGGGCCAAGGAGCGCTACCTCAACCGGAAGGACCTTCAGGACTACACGGCCCTCATCGAGGAGCGGTGGATCAGGACCGCGGAAGAGCTCGCCAAGACGTTTCATTTCCAGAAGATGCTCATAGAGAGCTCCATCGACGGCATCGTCGCGGGGGATCAGGAAGGCAAGGTGATCATCTTCAACAAGAGCATGGAAGAGATGCTCTGCTTCGCGCGGGAAGAAGTGGTGGGCAGGATGCGCCTCGAGGACTTCTTTTCACCGGGGGAGTACGAGAAGTTTCAGAGCACCCTGGCTTCGGAGGTGTTTGGAGGCAAGGACCGTCTTCATCTCTACGAAACGTTTCTCGCGGCGAAAATCGGCGGCAAGATCCCCTGCCAGCTCTTGGCCTCGGTCCTCTTCGAAGAGGGAGAGGAGGTGGGCCTTGTCATTTTTTTCCGGGATCTGCGCACCATCCGCAAGCTGACTCAGGAGTTTGCCGACCAGGCCCGGATGCTCCACCAGGACAAGATGATCAGCCTGGGAAGGTTGGCGGCGAGCGTCGTGCACGAAATCAACAATCCCCTGTCGGGAATACTCAACTACGCACGGCTCATGATGAAAATGCTCGGCCGGGGGCCCCTCACCCAGGAGTCCACCGGCAAGTTCGAAAGCTACCTCTCTCTCATGGAAAGCGAGCTCAGCCGCTGTTCGAAAATCGTGTCCAATCTCCTCTCCTTCTCCCGGAAATCCAAGCTGGAATTCAGCGAAGTGAACCTGAGCGATCTCCTTTCCCGCTGTATCACCCTGAGCCGCCACAAGCTGACCCTCCAAAACATCCAGATCCAGGAGCGGATAAGCTCTGATATCCCGAAGGTCACCGGGGACTTCAACCAGTTGCAGCAGTGCGTCATCAACCTCATCTTCAACGCCATCGACGCCATGCCCAATGGGGGGGTGATCGGCATCGACACTTCCTTCAACAGCCGCAAGGGATTGGTGGAAATCAAGGTGAGCGACACGGGGTGTGGCATCGCCAAAGAGGATCTCCAGTACATCTTCGATCCCTTCTTCACGACCAAGACGGAGGGGAAGGGCCTGGGCCTGGGCCTCTCCACGGTCTACGGGATCATCGACCGGCACAAGGGAACCATCACCGCCGAGAGCGAACCGGGCAAAGGAACCGTTTTCACCATCAAGCTCCCCGTAACCCCCAAGGTGAGCGAAGTGCCCAGGCAGGAGATCGGTTGATGGGTTAATAGGATGAGAGACTGGGTGGAAATGGCGTTGGTTGTGACTCTTGTAAGAGACGCAAGCGACATGAGAGACTCGAGAGACAGCTCGGGGGGGCTCAAAGGTGCCGGGTATAGGGGCGCCTGTCGATGTGAAACTTGAGAATTGACATCTGAGGGTTATGAATTTGGTGAATACCGCGCTGCCTTCCGACGGGCGCTGGAGCCCCCTGCCGCCTCTGTCTCACATGCCCCTTGGGTTTCTTGTATCCTTGCCCTACCTTCCTTTGAGGTGCTCAATGTCTGAAGGCTTCATTCCTCCTCACGGCGGCTATCGCAAACTGCTCTCCTACCAGCGAGCCGAGATCGTCTGCGATGCTACGATCCGCTTCTGCGGGCGGTTCCTCGACCGACATGACCGCACCGTGGACCAGATGATCCAGGCCCCGCGGTCCGGCAAACAGAATATCATCGAGGGGAGTGTGGCTTCGGCCACATCGAAGGAGATGGAGATCAAGCTGACCAATGTGGCGAGGGCGAGCCTGGAGGAATTACTGGCCGACTACCGCGATTTCCTGAGGGTCCGGGGCTTGGAGGAGTGGGTCAAGGATCACCCGTATGCCCGTCGACTCGGGGAGCTCATTCGCACCCCGGATGCCAATTATGAGACGTTCAGGAAAGGCATCGAGCATTCAGAACCCGCCATTGCCGCCAATGTTATCATGGGCCTCATCAAGGTCGCCGGCACCCTGCTCGACAGGCAGATACGACAACTCGAACATGCGTTCATCAAGGAGGGCGGACTGCGCGAGCGCATGACCAGAGCGCGTCTGAACGAACGGGGCCGACAAAGGGCCTCGCCCCCCCGCGACAATCCCGGCGGCCGGAAACGGTGAACGCCAATGTGAACCCCCTCTCCCGGCCCCCCGCAAGCACACCTCCCGTCAGAATTCCCCCCGCTGCAATTCCGTTCCGTTTTCTAGTCCGTATTTTCCGATTTTGTTGTGGAGCGTAGTCCGGTTGATCTCAAGGATGCCCGCCGCCTTGGAAATGTTCCAGTGGCACCACCGGAGAATCCGCTCGATGTGGCTTTTCTCCATTTCCTCCAGGGACTGGGGGTAATCCCGAGTGGATCCCCGAAAGAGGAATCCGAAATCATCCTTCCACAGGGAGAGTCGTCTTGGGGACCGTGACCGGTCGGCCTTTCCCGCCTTTTCCGTCATGAACTGCCGAGATTTCCGCATCAAAGTCAGCGACATTTTGTCAGGGCCAACAGACCTGGCTGCCGGGTTCCATGAACTGAACAAACTCGTGATAGAGCATGATCGTATGGGGTGCCTGCTGTTGGTGCGAGTGTGTTTGCTTCTTCTCCTGAATCTTACGGAGGAACTGGCCAAGGCTGCTCGCCTGCCCATGAGGGGAATCATACTTCTCGGATAAATCAAAATATTAGCAAAACCACTTCGGCAAAATGAATGCGCGTTGTTCAGAACCGCCCTCTGCTTCTTCAGATACCCCATGGATTTGGTCGGACTGTGGAAGGGTGATACGCATGCGGAGCTGTCCAATTTCTGGATATCCTTCCGATCCCAATGATAGACAGAAAGGTGCGCACACTCTGTCGCAAACTCCTTGCAAGGACCTTAGGTCTAAAATATGAATGCGAAATCAGGACGATGGCGGAAGTCAGCTCTCATCAGGCGCCCACAGACCAGACATCCCGTGCCCCATTGCCATTCGAAGACCCAAGCCACGTCCCGGAGATCAACAGACCTGTACAATCACTTGTTGGGTCTGACGTCCGAAGACCCGAGGAGAGTCTAGCGTGAAGAAGTTGTTCGACCCGAAGAGCCGGCCTCACGGCACCGTCGTCCTGAACTGGCATGGGACTTCAGAGGCAGAGTTCACGTTCTTCGCCGAAGCCTTCCATATCACAGCAAAAGAGGCAGTTGCGGCGCTTCGCCAGGATCCACACTTCGGCCTCTACGGTAATCCGGAAGACGACTTTCGCGCCTATCCCGTCGTTTTTTTGTATCGCCACGCGCTGGAACTTTATATGAAGGCCGTCATTCTTGTCGGTGCACCAATGCTCCTGTTGCGGGGCACAGGTAAGATCGATAGAGACAGGCTGATCAGGACCCATAGTCTCGACGCCCTTCGCCAGGACTTGGAGTCTTTGTTCGAAGCCTTCGAGTGGGACTGGGACCTTGGGCTTCCTCACTTCAACGGCCTTGAGGACTTCCGCAAGGTCATTGCCGAGATTCACGCCGTTGACGCTGGCTCTTACGCCTTCCGATACCCGATTGACACGAGCGGTCGCCCATCGCTGTCATCGCACTTCCGCTTCAACCTTTTTGATCTGTGCGCGATTCTAGACGAACTCTTCCCGCTCTTTGATGGTGCGACGACGGCTGCGCACGAGACCTTGCAGGCAACCTATGAAGCAAGGGCCGAGGCCCGGCAGTATGAGTTGGAGAACTTATACGAGACTGAGTGAGGGGACGACCCAACGAGTTGGGCTCCACTCTCACGTTTGGCCCTCGGCGCTGGTGCGCCTCGGGAACCAAACGTTCGAGCGGAAACCGCCCTGCGGGCGGCTCCGCCCCACTGGCACTCGGGCCTGCAATGAATTGCAGCCCTCGTGGCCAGGGGGTTCCGCTCAACTCGCCATTGGACGGACCTGTCAGAGGAACGCGGGGGCGGTTCTGGACCGAGATCGATTGCCGTCCAGGGTGCCTGGATGACTCGAAATGCACAGGATCTCCGTCAGTCTCGCGTCGCTGCTCACGCGGGACACGGGGCCTTCCTTGCGCGCCGGGTCAAGCAAACGTGACTATGTCTTATCTGTCGGACGAGGAGTTGTCCTAGTCGCCACGTCGCAAAGAGGAACGAGAGCCATGAAAGACTTCTTCATCAGCTACAACCGCGACGACAAGCAGTGGGCTGAGTGGATCGCTTGGCAGCTCGAGGACGCGGGGTTCAGTACAATAATCCAAGCCTGGGACTTCGTCGGCAATTGGGTGATCCGAATGAACGAGGCGATGCAAGAGACCATGCGAACAATCGCCGTGCTATCCCCGAACTATGTCAAGGCGCTGTATACCCAACCCGAGTGGGCCAACGCGTTTCGGCTTGACCCCACCGGCAAGAAGGACCTTTTGATACCCGTGAGAGTGCAGCCGCTTGACCTTGATGGAGTCCTCGCTCAGATCGTGTATGTCGACCTTGTAAACATCGACGAAGGCGCGGCCGTCGAACTTCTGCTCAAGCGAGTACGGGGTGAACGTGGCAAGCCAAGCAGTAGCCCCGCCTTCCCCAGTTCAGTTTCCGAATCAGAGCGTGCTACGCGACGAGCGTCGGCTGCCTCGAAGCCAGTGTATCCGGCCTTCGATGAAGACACGAAGCGACTGATCCGTGCTCGCGAGATTCTCGTTGACTGGCGCACTCGTTACAGCGGCCAGGAGGAAGCCCTGCGGCTAGCTGCTGAAAAGGCTCGAGTGTGGAGTCGAGCTGTTCCCGCGCAATTCGATGATGAAGTGACCGCCGTGGTCGACCTGGCCGCTCGTGCGGCACGCGATTTCCGATCCCTTCCACTGAATGAACTCGAGTTCGCGCAAGCGCACGGCCTGATGGTTCATCCCACGGTGTTCCGGGGGCAGGCAATTGAAGATGTCGCCGTGACCCAATCGAGCTATGGCCCCGGACGCTCCGACGCGCGCAAATTGTGCGACGAGGCAAGGAACGCACAAGGGCTGCCCGTGCAGGCGCTACCTGACAAGTACGCATTCGAGATGGTGGCTCGCGTGCTCGAATCGGCGGACGCGCTCGCTCGGTTCAGATTCGACTCGCTGCCTCGTGGATTTATCGATGATGCGGGTCCGGGTCCAGCCGACGATCTTCGCTCATACCATACGCTGTTGGTTGCACGCATCAATGATGATCCCCGCCTGCACCTGATGACCGCCGATCAACAGCCGCTGAAGCTTGGAAGCTTTGTGGCTCGAAAACTGGCTGCGTACCCGCTTTGCGCTCAGCGAAACATTGACGGTACCATCGATCTTGTGGCGAGCGACCATCAATGCGTCTATCGGTGGTCCAGGTCGAGTCAGCAACCCTCGATGCAGTACGCATGCGAGGGCACGATTCGCCACGCATCTTTCGTCTCTGCCGCGCCAGAGGCTTCGGTCGTCACGGTGCATGCCGATGGAAAGATACGGTTGCTCGAATCCAACGGGAGTATGGAGATCGTGATGACGTCCCCAGCCGGCTCCCGCTTTGGTAGTGCCACTCTGTGGATCGATCCGCTCAAGCCAGAACAGTGGCATGCGTTGGCACTGACCAATGAATTCGAGCTAATTTCGCAGTCGCTCGCGGGTCCTAACACTTCTCGTTCAGCGAAAACACTTTGGGACGAATCGTCTTTTCAAGGGGCACCTTCGGATCGGATATGGTGGTACGACAATTCCGATGCGGCGGTGCATGAACTCGATGGACTCCCTTGTCTGGTCGTGAGACGACAAGCCGCGGGGGGCGAGGGGGTGCATTTTCTGGATCCACTATCGCTAGCCCCAATTCGCCAGCCTTTGTTCATCACCGGATTCGTTGGTGACATGATCATCGCTGCGGGGCGGTGGCTGGCCGTCTTCTTCCTGCAAAACGGCGGCGATATTCTGCCCCGGGTGGCCGTTTGGGATCTCCGGACAAGAGCGGAGGAGCCCGTTGCTCGTTGGTTCGAGCGCAAGGGGGATGTGTATTACCCGTTCGTCACCAACGAAGCCGAGGACACATTTGAAGTGGTTTTTGTGTTGCGCCTATTCGACTCCGGCGCCGATCGCTGGCTGTGTCGGTTCCGGTGGCCTTCGGGAATCGTCGAAGAGCTTGAGAAGTATTCCGATCTGCGTGTTCTCCCAGTCGCCTAGCAGACGCCTTGTGCGAAACGGCCGTCCAACAACCGGCTGCAGGAGGATTGGCGGCCCGCCGCGTTCACCAACTTTGTCGCCGGTGTGAGCCTGCCCGTGTACCCGAGCCTCAGTGGAAGGCCGCCAACCCCTGAGCCGGAGCGTTCCCCCGGACGCGCTTCGCACGCCCGGGGGAATCGGGGCGTTCACTTCGTTCGTGCCTTGTGCCTCGGCGCGAAGCGCGCCTCGGAACACTTCACCTGACAGCTCGGGCGCCAAGCCTGCGGCTTGCCGTCCGCTCCGCAGGCGAGCGCCCCGATTGGGCGTGAGAATTGACGGAATGAACAGATGAAGTTCGTATCTGACTTGCTAGTAATTATGGCTGTCTTGGTTTCGGCGGCTTGGTGTATTGCTTTTCCTTCGTACGAACCAGTTCTAGCATTTCTGGGTGCTACCACCGTGCTGCTAACTCGCGCAGTCGAGGCGTTCCAAAGCCGAGAGGTATCTTTGCTGATTGGGAGGCTCTTGTGGCCAATAGTGCAGTGGAGGGATCGGCGAACGCCGCTTGCGGAACTGGAATTCGATTCGCTGTCTGGAATGCGGGCAATCCACCATTCCGTCAAAGCCTGGCGTGTCTGGGATGGCCAAGGCCAAACGACGTGGATGGAACTTAGGCACAGGCAAGATACTGGTTCATGGACCACACCGTACCGGTTCGAGGGCCACTCAACCGAATTGGAAGCGCAGGATATAGATGGCGATGGTCGCCCTGAAGTGGTAGTGCGATATGCGTGTGGCGCACACACGCGCGCAGTGAATATATTTCGGGTCGACTCGGAGGGATTTCTGACGCCGATCCCAGGTGCAGAGGTCGGGAGCGATTGGCCCGAGATTGTCTTAGACGATAGGGATGCTGATGGAAAAGTTGAGATCTACGCGAGACAGCGTGATTGGGGACGCGTTCCGGTGAGAGATTCTGTAACCGAGGTTTACGTGTTCCGTGATGGCAAGTTTCAGAAGACGGAAGAGTGGCCCAACAACTCGCTGCAGGCGACGTGCGAGGATGCACGCGCCTGAGCGCAAACGTTCCCGGCGCTGACTTCGTCCAGTGCCTTGCCCCGACGCTCCGCGCCGGAACAAGGCACTGGACCCGACTGCGCTCGTCGGATGTCCGCAGGCAAGCCTGCTCCCATCCGCCGTGCTCGCGGGTCAGCGCCGCGATTAACCGAGGATAAACGAGAATGTATTTCATACGCTATGCCCCGCTTAAAGAACGACTAAAAGATCGAAGTATTGATGACCGTGAAGCTCTTCCCTATCTAATACTATTCTGTGTTCTAGAAGCTATTGCAACTGCACTTCCAGGATCAGAATTTATGAATAAATGGGATTATATTTCTACTGGAGCGACTCTCTTAATCACAATTTGGGGTGTAATGTACGCTTATCGGCACAATGGTGGGCGAATTGGTTACGATTTAATTCACAAGTTTGTTGTACTCGGATGGGTTGTGGCTATAAGATTCTTAATCGGCGTAGTTCCCGTCTTTATAGCGGTCTTTGCATTGGCTTGGCACTATGATTTTGTCGGAGAAGAAAGCACTATTTTTGATGTTATATTCTTTTCAGTGCTTGAAATCATTTTCTACCAAAGAATCGGACGACATATGGCCGATACAAACAGCAATCCCGATGAACAAACGATACAAGCAACTTGATAATAAGCAAGATCTTATAAATATGGAATGTTAACGAGCGGGTCCACAGCGACGCGCCCGCAGGCGGCGCGTGACCCGCACGTTGTGCCCGTGTACCCGAGGGTCAGTTAGAAACAGCAAAGAAAGAACTACGTTGATCCCAGCATGGGATCATGCTATTCTCGAAACATGAGAATCATATCTCGGAAAACACTGAAGGAGTTTTGGGAGAAGCACCCGGATGCGGCGCAACCACTGCAGGCATGGTATGCCGATCTGAGGGCGTCCCAATGGAAATCTCCATCTGAGATCAAGACTGCTCACAGGAATGCGAGTTCTGTGGGAAACAATCGGGTTGTCTTCAACATCAAAGGCAATACGTACCGTGTTGTGGCAGCCGTCCAATATCAGTTTGGTATCGTCTACATCCGTTTCGTGGGTACCCATGAAGAGTACGATCGGATCGACGCTGCCACAGTGTAGCGGGAGGTTTGGGCATTATGGATATTAAACCTATCAAGACAGAGGCGGATTACAAAGCAGCATTGGCTGAGGTAGAGCACCTTTTTGACAGCATCCCAAACACTCCTGAGGGGGACCGTCTGGAAGTACTGGCCACCCTCGTAGAAGCATACGAGGAGAAGCACTACTGCATCCCAGCGCCCGATCCGATTGAGGTCATCCTATATTACATGGAAAGCAGGGGGCTCTCTCGTGGTGACCTTGAGCCCTACTTGGGCAGTCGTGCTCGAGTCTCTGAGATACTGAACAGAAAGCGTCCCCTCACCATCTACATGATTCGGAAGCTACACGCCGGCTTGGGCATTCCAGCCGAGATACTCATCCGGCCGTATTCCTTGCAAGAGTCTGCTGCGTGAGGAGGATCGTGGCACAATCGCTTGAACATCAGGCTCCAGCCGACGCGGTTTCCGCGCGGCTGAGCCTGGGCGTTATGCGTTTGAGACCTGTGGAGATTCGGGGGATCGATCATGAGCAGAAGGAAAAAGAGAGTGTCAGCAAGTGGTGAGGATTGGACCCGGTTTCATGCGGAGGCGGCATACGCAGACAGCATATTCCGATCAGCACTTGGTGACATTGAAGGATCTCTTGCATGTTTGCAGAATGCTTTGGAACTGATGCCCACTTATGCCCCTGCGATCCTGAGCATGGGATCCGTTGAATATCAGCGTGATAGAAACACCGAGGGTAGGAAGCTCTTTCTGACGTTGCCTACTCTTCCGAGAGACACAGAAGACCTTTGTGAGATTGTGGACAAAGCTGGGACGTTCCTCATCCAAATCGGTGAATACGCAGACGGTCTGGAGTTATACAGGAAGGCTCTCGCATTTTTTCCCGATGTGGCTGTGTTCTATCAGGGGTTGGGATGCTGTGCCGGGCATATGGGTCTGCACGACGAAGCAGTTCAGGCTTCGAGACAGGCTGTCGAATTGGAGCCCCAAAATCAGCAATTTGTGAATGACCTCGGATGGACTCTTCTGGAGGCAGGAAACCTCTTTGAGGCGAAAGAAACTTTGGAGCGGGCTGTCGAAATGGACCCATCAGATGAGCTTTCCCGCGAGAATCTTCGGCACTGCAAGTCTCTCATTGAAAGCGAAAACATCAGCAGTGCATAACAGGGTCAACAGGACGGCGGGTACAGCGCTGCGGTTGCCACCGGCGCCCCAGCCCGCCGCCGGTTATCGCCAGGGTTACCCGACATCTGATGACAACCCGGTGGCTTCCAGCCACAGCCCGTAAAGGACGGTATCGATGAAGGGAATTCTCGTCATGGGTAGCTCGCGCCCGTACGAACAAATACCGCGACGAGCCGGACAGATGGTTGGGGTAACGCTTGCAAGGTCGGGGTTTGGGCTCGTGTCGGGCAATGCTGCGGGTGTGGACAAGACTGTCGCGCAAGCTTTCTGCCTGGAGATAGCTCGACTGAACCGCAATCTGTCAGACTGGTAGTGTCAGTTGAGATTACCATTTCCGATTCGCGGCAGTAAGTGGCCTCTTCCGAGCTACCGTGCCCCAGTTGATGCTACGGTTCGGCTCAAGAGCACCTTTGAATGGGAGGAGGAGGCCATTGCGAGGAGTGACGCTGCGTTGATGATTGGGGGGCGTCGGGGTGCGCTTCATATCGCTCGCCGCTTCATTGACGCCGGAAAGAGCGTATTTCCGATTCCTTTTACAGGTGGGCATTCCGGTGAGGTGTTTCAAGAAATATTGAGGACCTGGTACGAGTTTCCGGTAAAAGGGCTCTCTCTCGCCCAGTTTCTCAGACTCACCAATCCCTGGACGGGCGGCACTGGCGCGCTCTCCAACCCGGTCCGGCGGAGAAAAGAGAGTCTTTGTAGAAAATTTTTACCGGAATGTAGTCTCAACTACAGCATGGCTGCAGAGCCGCGGTTATGCTTATCGGTAAGTGAGTTATGACGAGCTGCGGAAGTGCGCAAGGTTTTTGGCAAACCCACACATCCGCGAAAGACCAGGGCAGGCGAGTCTAGGAAGCTTTTGAGTTCCATCAAGCAATGAAGGCGACTTTATGAGGTAACGGAGGGCACTAAAAATGGCTAAGATATCTCAAGCAGTGCAGGAGTTCATGAAAGGCAAGTTGGGCTGGGTAGCCACGGCTTCTCCCGAGGGCGTGCCGAATGCCACCCCGAAAGGGACAGTCCGGGTCATTGATGACGAGCATCTTGTCTTCGCCGATCTTTTTTCTCGCAAGACCCGGGAAAACCTTTTGAAAAACCCCAAGGTGGCTGTGACCGTCATTGACGAAAAGAGTTACCAGGGTTATCAGATCAAAGGCTCTGCCGAATTGCTCACCGCCGGCGAGTTATTCGAACAGATGGCGGAGGAGCTGAAAAAGGCCCCGATGAAACTGCCGCCGGCCACGTATGTAGTTAAAATTACAGTGAATGCAGTCTTCGATCAATCCGTGGGTCCCGAAGCCGGTAAACAAATTGCGTAATTGAATGGACCAGTCCTGCCTGGTCTTTCTCGGATGCATGTGTATTTGGGCGTCCGGGCGTTTTCCGGCGAGCCTTTCGTCTGCAACGATCTCGTATCCCGGAGGCCCCAGGCATTCTTACCGGGCCATAATGTCATCAGGTGTGTCATCACATGAGTCATATGCGATGTATATGTAATAGACATACCGGCCCGGGCCTTTCCACAAGCCCCACCTGCATCGGGCATCTGTGGGTGTTTGCGAACCTCGAAACCGATGAGATGGCGGCGCTGGCCCAGGCGGCGCTGCGCAAAACCTACAAGAAAGGCCAGGTGGTATTTTCCCAGGGGGACCCGGCCAACCAGATGTTTTTGCTCAAAGCCGGGCGGGTGAAGCTGGGCAAGCTCACGGCTGAGGGCAACGAAATCACTCTGGATATTCGCAAGGCGGGGGATTTCCTGGGAGAGAGCATGCTCATTGAAGATGCGGATTATCCCTTGACGGCTTTGTGCCTGGAAGACACTCTGACCTGTGGCTTCACCAAGGCCGCCTTCGAAAAACTTATCCTGGAAAACTCCAACATCGGTCTGCAAGTCATCAAGAATTTGAGCAACCGCATCGCCTGGCTGACGGAGCGGGTGGGCAGCTTTTCCCTCACCAACCTGGAAGACCGGCTTTACCAGGTTCTCACCCAGGTAGCCCGGGAACATGGCGTCAAGAGCTCTCGCGGCTTTTCCATCCAGTTTCCCCTCACCCACGAAGAATTGGGTTTCCTGGTGGGGGCCCATCGGGTCAGCATCACCAAAGCCCTGAAGGCCCTCAAGGAAGCGGGCCGTATTCTGCAAGAGGGGAGAACCCTCATTCTGTCGCCGCTGCCGGCTGATTATTCGTTGTAATCCGCCAAGGTGAGCCAGGTGGGGTCCGCCAGGACTACCGAGGTCTCTATCCGGCGGGACAGAATGCTCCAGTAGGTGCGGAGCAGGCGGTCTTTGGTCTCGGGCGTGACCAGCCTAAAGCCGTGCTTTTCCCAGAAGAGGATGGCCAGTCGGCCACGGCCCAGGTGCTCACCAGGACCGGTCCCGGGATCGCCTCCAAAAGATGGGTCAACAGGCGCGCTCCTGGCCCCCGTCGTTGAGCCGTGGGGTGGACGCATGGCGGATAAGAGTCGGTACTTCCAGTTCCTGGTGCCCCCTCACCCCCAAACGGCCCCCTCGCCCTCGCAGCCACAAAAAATCACTCGTGCGGCGATCTCAGCGCGCAACTCCGGCAACGGTTCAGTTCAATGGGATGTCGCAAGACAGTTGCCAAAAGCTGGGAAACCGCTGCAATAAAGCCGGCGGGACCGTGGCTTCTCGTAAGAGTGATGTTCACGGTGGACAGAGGATACCGAACCCCCGGTCGGCAGCGACGCCGAAGTAATCAACCGAATCGCCTTGGTACGTGACCCGTATGCCAGGTGGTGCGGGAGGAGAGGGGCCGCGAGGCCTCTCCCTATCCCGATTGGGCTTACAGGCTGGGTGTGAATGATCCGGAGGGCAAGAACATGGCTGCGGGAAGTAAATGTCTGTGGCTGATTGATGGAGCATACCTCTTCAATGCACGACAATCGGTAAGCCCTGGTTTTCACTATGACTACCTCAAGCTCAGGCAGAAACTTGAGAGCAATGCATCCATCTGGCGTGCGTATTACCTGAACTCAACTCCTGATCCGTCGACAGATGCGCAAGACGGTTTTCATACATGGTTGAGGTCTGCCCCTCCCAAGGGGCCGAAAATCATCACTAAGCTCTATCAACTCAAGGATATCCAAGCTGATAAAGCCTACTGCGAACAATGCAGTAGCAAAGTCAGACTGGAGTGTCCTGCTGGGGGAAACCATAAGATTCTCAATAAGCAGCAGAAGGGAGTTGATGTAGGAATAGCCACGTTAGCTCTAATACACAAGGATAACTACGATACCCTGATCCTATCATCAGGTGATGGCGATCTGATAGATATGATCGAGTACTTGTCTGAATTGGGCAAACGTATAGAGCTGCTGGTCTTCTCAGAAGGAGTATCTACTGACCTTCAGGCTCGGGCAGACCACATTCATTGGATTAATGACTTTTCCGACGAGGTCAAACGAAGCATTTCTTCAACCTCATAATAGGAAGCCAGCCCAACCCTTATACGAAGTTGCAGTCAAGCTGGTGTAGCACAGGGCCTTGTGCCCGTCGAAATCGTTGCGCCCACAAGGGGCTATGCTACGTTTGTGGGTTGGCTCAGAATAAACTTGAACGCAACTCAGTATCAGGTCTGGCCTGCGCCCAATGCCGCAACGAAGGGTGGGGACAAGGCAAGACGCCGTTGTGTAGCAGGTGCCATCCCAAAGCTGAATAGAGTCCAAGACAAGTTTGCCTCTCGGATCGGCCCGCATGAAACGGGTACCATGGCCAAGCGCCCAATCCGTACCGGATCGTCCAGATGCAATAGTGCCATCCCTGCACTGCGCTCCGGCTGAGTTGCCGCACCATTGCGCGTCGCAAAGCTCCTCGTAGCGTCTTTTGTTTGCGATTACGAGAGTCAGTGCAAACACATGCAGGAGAAGCGTGATGCCGCTGAAAGTGTTCATCTCTTACTCGTCGGCCGATCGTGCTGAGGCGCTGGCGGTTCGCCGCCTTCTCGCCGACCGCGGCTGCACGGTCTGGTTGGACGTTTTCGACATCCGGGTCGCCGCGGACCTCAAGCGCGAGCTGGGCGAAGGGATCGGCAACGCCGACGTTCTCTGCCTCCTGCTTTCGCCGACGGCCGTTGCGTCGCCGTGGGTCGCCGAGGAGATCGCGCGCGGTGAAGAGCACGCAGCCAGGCGCGGCATGCGTCTGGTCGCGGTGTTGCTCCGACCGTGCCGACCTCCGGACAGCCTACTCGGCCGCGTGATGCTCGACGCGACCCCCGGTATCTCGTCGCCGGACGTGAGCGCCCGCCTCGCGCGGGCGGTGCTCGGCGCCGAGGCCGTCGGCGACATGGAGATTGATGCGGCGATGCAGGAAGCGCTGCAGGCGAGGCAGAACGAGATGGAGGCGGCGCTCGTGCTCCCGGAGCTCGCCGCGAAGCTCGACGACGTACGCGGGGTGCCGATCCGGAAGCTGGAGATCTCCTTCCGCCAGGAAGCGCTCCCGTCCGGCAAGGTGCTGGCCGTCTCGTTCACCTTCGACGAGCTTTTCTCGCAGCCGATGTGGTTCCTCTTCGCCCACTACCGCGACGGACAGACCTGGGCGCGATGGATGAAGATGATGCGCGAGCGCGATCACCAGGAGATTCGGAGCGACGGCAAGCGCATCGACGGCCGCTTCGAGTGGTTCGATCACGTCCGCGTGCTCGAACCGCATCTCGACGGCACCGACCTGCGCGACCTGCCGGCGACCTTCGATGTCGAGCTGCGCGGTGAGCGGTGGCGACCGGGCGGATCGATCGCAAACTACGCCGGCGGCCCCACCGTGCCGCACCTCGAGCAGACGATGGAGGTGCCGTCGCTCGCGAAACTTGTCGAGAAGCGGGCATCGTTCGCTGTCGCCCTGCTCGGGCACGAAGAGGGCTCGCAGGAGGCGGTCGCCCTCGAGGAGAACGATCTCGACGTGCGGATCGTCGGCACGGCAGGCGATCGCGCGATCACGCTCTACCGGAGCGCGCACGGTCCCGTCGAGAGGGCAGTCCTCCGCGGGACGTTCCTGCAGAACCGCAAGTCGCCGATCGAGCGCGAGGCGATCCTCGGCCTGTATCCGCGGCCGCACGAACTCGCGGTCGAGGACCGCACGCGCCGCCGCCAAGCGGCATTTGCCCTGATTGAGAGACCCGAAGAAGAATTCTCCCCCGAGGAACGCCGCGTCGTCGGCCTCCTGCACTACGGCCGGGCGAAGCTCGGGATGTTCCGTGTCTTCGGATCGGCGCCGCCGCCCGGACCGGCACGGGAGCAGCTGCATCGCTCGGCCCTCGGCGAGTGCATGGCGGTGTTCCGCATCCTTGGCCCGCTCGCGGCGGAGGACCCGCGCATCGACGACGTGGGGATGACCTTCTGGGCGGCGAGCAGCCTGGCGCACTACTACCTGAAGGGCGGGGCGCCGGACCGGGCGGTTTCATACGCCGAAGCAGCCGTGGACCTTGTTCGGGAAGCCGCCCTCAGGGATCCCGAAGAGCCCGAGTACCAGCGGTGGCGTGCGAGCGGAATGGCGCGTCTCGCCGAGGCACAGGCGGCGGCCGGGGACCATGCGGCCGCGATGGCAAGTCTCGGGGCCTCCATTGAGATCCTGCGCGCGTTGGACCAGGCCCTGTCCACGGCCGGGCGGCGCCGCGATCTCCGGGAAGCAGTCGAATCGGCGCTGAAGGTGTCCGAGCCATGGGCGGCAGCATCGTCAACCGAACGTCAGCGATGGGTAGAGCTGTCGAATACGCTCGCGTGAGGAGGTCCGCCCTGGAGGTCATAGCTGCCGTTCTGCGATTGAAGGCTGATTTGTGTCGCATATAGCAATGAAGAACACCACAACAAGGGGGAATGGTATGAGAAAGTTCGCGTTCATTTTCGTTCTCCTTCTCGTGTCCTGCTCGCATGCTGAGCACCTGGACTCCGTTAACAAACCGACTCCGGAGACTTCCGCTCTCATCTGGCCTGTCGGTCTGCCGGTCTATGATCACATTGTGATTGTTGTCGAGGAGAACAAAGATTACGAAGAGATCATCGGCAACTCGAACGCACCTTATATCAACAACGTGCTGAAGAAGGAGGGGGCCAACTTCGTACAGATGTACGGCGAGGAACACTTCAGTCAGGGCAACTACTTCTGGATGTTTTCAGGCAACAATCAGACCATCGGCTTCACCGACCAGGTTCCGTCTGAACAGAATAATCCCAACTACCCGTTTAAGACGGCCAATCTGGGTGAGCAATTGATCAGTAAGGGGCTGTCCTTCAAGGGCTATGCGGAGAGCCTGCCTCAAATCGGTTTCACGGGGGAGAAGGCGTCGGCGGGCCTTTATGCAAGAAAACACGTCCCCTGGATCAGCTTTGCCAACGTACCCAACGGCACAACGGTCGCTGAATCGTCCAACCTCAGGTTCGAGGACTTCCCTTCCGATCCCTCCCAGTATGATACCCTGCCCACCGTTGCCTTCGTCATTCCCAACCTGGACAACGACATGCACAACGGTCCCGTAACCGTGAGTATTCCGGCGGGCGACCGCTGGCTGCAGAAGAACATCGATCCCTACTATCAATGGGCTAAGAATCACAACAGCCTTCTGATCCTCACATTCGATGAAAACAACGACAAGAGGGCCTACACGGGACTGACAAATCCGCTGGTGGATCCACGGTCATGTGCCGGCGAGGGCCGCGATCACGAGTACTGTGTCGACTTGCAGAATCGCATTGTCACGATCTTTGCCGGGGCGCACATCAAGCCCGGTGATTACCCCGAGGGCAAAGGCATCACACACGTCAACATCCTGCGCACACTCGAGGCCATGTACGGGTTGTCCAGAGCAGGAGCTCAGCAGCCCAACGCCGCCGGAGGCAGCATTACCGACAACTACATTATCACCGACGTCTTTGAGACCACACGGTAGTGGCGCATCCGACAAGTCGGTGCAGAACCATTCACTGAAGCGGACGGCGCGGCGGCCATTCTTGTTGCCTCCTTCTGCGGTTCCATGATCCCTCGCCGCTGAACGCGCAGTTGGGCGGACTCTCACGGATTCGGCCGGTGGTATAAAGGTCTTGAGGAGATTGTGAGAGAGGGTGTCAGCTGATTGGCTTTTTGGATGATTTCCCTCACCAGCCGATCGAGGATCGGATCGCAGGTTGAGATCATCTCGAGGTCAGCAGCCTTGCTTTTCTGAACACAGGGATTCCCGAATCGTTCCACAATTCCTTGCCGGTTCTTGGGTTTTGCTAGGTTTCATGCCGGCTTGGCCCACTCGAGCCTTTTCAGGCTAGCCGCGACAAAAGCAGGCATGTGCGGGTCGGCTGGATTAGAAAAGCCGTTCCCATCGCGGAAGGCCCGTTTTTTGCTTCATGCCCGGTTGGGAGTGCGGTGGACAAGTCGCTCCAAATCCCAATTTGAATCAAAGTACCAATGATAAGCATTACTTGGCCAATCTCCGGGAGAAGGCTTGCGGTCCTCAGCTGAATTGCTGACAAAGGATACACTGAGCCCCGAGGAGACCAACTGACCTGAATCTGTTGAGGGAGGGGAATTTATGAAACGGTTCTTTATATTGGTAATCCTGCTGCTTACCCCGTGCATGGCTTTGCATGGGCTTGCATGCACCACGATCCTCGTGGGCAAAGAAGCCTCGTATGACGGGTCGGTTATGGTCTCCCATTCCGACGACGGTCTGGGTGACGGGCGGCTCGTTTATGTCCCGGCCATGGACCACAAGCCCGGTTCTCTGCGGATGGTGTTCTATTCCCATTGCGCTCTGGACTTCAAACCCGAGTGGGGGGCCAGCGAAACTCAGCGCATGATGACCAAAGACCGGGGTCCCGGCTACAACACCCCCGGTGTGCCGCCCAGTATTCCTTTGGGCTATATCCCCCAGGTGGCCCACACCTACGCCTATTTCGACGCCAACTACGGCATCATGAACGAGCATCAGCTTTCTATCGGCGAGTGCACGGACAAGGCCAAGGTGCACCCCGAACCCCAGCCCGGCAAGCGCATCTTCTACTCGTCGGAACTCTCCCGGGTGGCTCTGGAGCGCTGCAAGACCTCCCGTGAGGCCGTGAAGCTCATGGGTGAGCTCATCGACACATTTGGCTATTACGGCACGGGGGAAACCCTGCTGGTGGCCGACCCGAGCGAAGGCTGGGTCATGGAGATGTGCGGCTATGATATGGACGGCACGGGTGGTATCTGGGTGGCCCAGCGGGTGCCCGACGATCAGTTCTTCGTAGCCGCCAACCAGTTCCGCATCCGCGACGTGCGCCGGGATGCCGATGACATGATGTACTCGAAGAACATCTTCGAAGTGGCTCAGCAAAAGGGCTGGTGGAAGCCCGATAACGGCCCCCTGGACTTTGCCGGTGTGTATGGAGACGGCGAGTTCCACCACCCCTACTATTCCCTGCGCCGTGTCTGGCGCGCCCAGTCCCTGGCGGCTCCTTCGCTCAGGCTCCCGGCCTGGGCGGAAGGACCGTTCACCCGGGTCTATCCCTTTGCCGTCAAACCCGACCAGAAGCTGGCTGTGAAGGACATCTTCGCCATTCACCGGGACAATTACGAGGGTACGGAATTCGACCTGACCAAGGGCCTGGCAGGCGGACCTTTCGGCGATCCCAACCGATTCGAAGGCCAGGCTGAGTCGGTGGCTGACAAGGAGGGAAAGCTGAGCCCGGTAGTGGGCGAGTTCGAGCGACCTCTGAACATTTATCGCTGCGTCTATGCCTATGTGAACCAATCACGCAAGTGGCTGCCCAGTGCCATCGGCGGGCTCACATGGTTCGGGCCCGACCGCCCGGCCACGGCCGTGCTCATGCCCTTCTATGCCGGGGCATTGAACCTCCCCGCCCCCATCCAGCACGCCGACATTCTCAAGTTCGACCGCAGCAGCATGTGGACGGCGTTCAACTACGTGGCCAACTACGCCATGCTCAAGTATTCATACATGATCAAGGACATCCGGACAGAGCGCGAACGGTTCGAGAGCAGAGCCTTTGGCATGCAGCAGGAATTGGAGGCCAGCGCCCTGGCTCTGTGGAACAAGGGCGATCATAAAGGTGCACAGCAGATGCTCACCAAACACAGCGAACAAAACACTGCTGAGGTGCTGAGCGCGTGGTGGAAGCTTTCGGAAAACCTCTATCTCAAGTACAACGACGGATATTTGAACACCAAGGCAGGCATCGCCCAGGCCGTGTTCTATCCCTCCTGGTGGCTGAAGCAGGTGGGCTATGAAAACGGTCCCACAAGCTACGGGAAGAAGCCCGCAGGCAATTGATCGGGCGTCTGGCAGCGGTGTGATGGCTGGACCCGGTATCGGATGTTGAAGGGTGGCGGGGACGCTGATGGCGATCGATCCGAATGCACCGAAGGTGAACCGGTTCATCACGCTTGGGGCGAACCCTATTTCATCCGCTGCAACAGCCGTTTGCCCATCGTGGTCTATGTACCCCAAGGCGTTGAAGTGCGTTATCAGATCTGGACTGCCGGAGTGGAGGCAAAAGCAATTGAGAAGGATTGAACGGATTTGCCCGGGATAGACACCCCGCCTGCAGGCTACGCCCGTCAGAATTCCCCGCGCTGCGATTCCATTGCGTTCTTGAGCCCGTATTTTCGTATTTTGTTGTGGAGTGTGGTCCGGTTGATTTCCAGGATGCCCGCCGCCTTGGAGATGTTCCCGTGGCACCACCGGAGAATCCGCTCGATGTGGTTTCTCTCCATTTCCTCCAGGGACTGGGGGAAGTCCTGGCTGAATCCCCGAAAGAGGAACCCGAAATCATCCTTTCTCAAGGAAGAGGCCTTTGCCAGCACCACGGCCCGCTCCATGGCGTTTTCCAACTCCCGCACGTTGCCCGGCCAGTCATACGACTGGAGCTGCCCCAGAGCGTCTTCCTGAATGCCCTCCACCGCCTTGCTGGTCTCCCTGCGAAAACGGTCCAGGAAGTGGTGTGCGAGGAGCGGGATGTCTTCCCGGCGCTCTCTGAGAGGAGGGACCTCGATTTCGATGACATTCATGCGAAAATAGAGGTCCTGCCGGAACCGGGCGCCGCGGATCTCACTCCCGAGATCCTTGTGCGTGGCCGAAATCAAACGGAAGTCGACGGATATGTCGCGGTTTCCCCCCACGCGATGAAAGCTCTTGCTTTCGATGACCCGAAGGAGGTCGACCTGCATCTTCACGGGGATCTCACCGATCTCATCCAGGAAAAGCGTCCCGTTGCGGGCCATCTCCAGGCGTCCCTTCTTGGTCCGCAGCGCCCCCGTGAAGCTTCCCACCTCGTGGCCGAAGAGCTCGCTCTCAAGGAGGGTCTCCGTGAATCCTCCGCAGTTGATGGGGATGAAGGGCCCGTACTTGCGGATGCTCTTCGCGTGGATGGCCTTGGCCACGAGCTCCTTGCCGGTCCCCGTCTCTCCCCGGAGGAGGACCGGGGAATCCACCGGGGCTATCTCTTCGATGAGGGTGAAGAGCCGGCGCATGGGCGGAGACGCGCCCACGAGGTTCTGGAACCGGACTCGCGAGTCGATTTGATCCCGCAGCAGGGCATTTTCGTCCAGGAGCCGCTTCTGTGTCATGAGCCTCTCGACCATCAGGGCCAGTTGCTCCGGTTCGAAGGGCTTCAACAGGTAGTCGTTGGCCCCGAGCTTCATGGCCTCGACAGCCGTTTCCACGGAGCCGTAGGCGGTGATCATCACCACCAGGCACTGGGGGTATTCGGCCCTGATGCGCTTCAGGAGCTCCATCCCTCCCAGGTCGGGCATCCGGATGTCCAGGAAGACGAGATCGAAGTCCCTGCGAGAGAGCATCTCGAGGGCCCGGTTCCCACCCTCCGCGGCCTGGACGTCGCACCCCGACTTCCTGAGCCACCCCGCAAGGGATTCCCGTATGATCAATTCATCGTCCACAACGAGAACGCGGATCGGATCAGCCATGATTGAGCCTCTTTCTCCTTCGTTTTAAACAGTGTGGGGCTTTGCCACCGGAAACCACAAGGAAAACCGGGATCCTTTTCCAACCTTGCTCTGGACGTAAATGTCCCCCTTGTGCTCCTTCACGATGCCGTAGGCCACCGACAAGCCGAGACCAACTCCCTTGTCCTGGGACTTGGTTGAGAAAAAAGGTTCAAAAATCTGGGACATGAGCTCCCCCGGAATGCCGACGCCCTGGTCGGCGATCTGAAGGTGGATCCGGTCCTTCTCCGGTTCCAGGACGGTGCTGATGCTGATCTCTCCCCCTTGGGGCATGGCCTCCATGGCGTTGAAGAGGAGGTTGAGGATCACCTGAAGGATCTGGCCCGGGTCCCCCTGCATTTCGGGGAGATCCTCGGCCGGTTCCTGGTGAACTTCGATCTGCTGGAGCCCCATCTTGTGCCGGCTCAAGAGGAGGGCCCGCGCGATGACCTCGTTCAGCTGGAAGGGCTTGTGCTCCACCTTGCTCTGCCGGGAGAACGACAGGAGGTTGCTCACAATGTTGCTGCACCTCGCCGATTCCGTGTCGATGAGCTGCAGGTAGTATTTAAACTGGGCCATCCGTTCACCGGTCATGTCGCCATCCTGGATCTCCTGGTACATCAGCCTCGCGAGAGCGTGGATCCCCGAGAGGGGATTGTTGATTTCGTGAACGGCGCTGGCCACCAGCTTCCCCAGGGCGATCATCTTGTCTTCATGGATCAGCCGAGCCAGGTCCCTCTTGAAGGCCCGGGTCTTTTCGTCGATGCGGCGCTCGAGCTCATTGGTGATGTCCCGGACTATTTCGATGACGATTTCAACGGACCCGTCCGCCCCCTTGAGAGGCACCGTGGTGATTTCACAGTACCGGATCTGGCCGCTGCCATCCAGATGCTCATGGATGCTGTGGGCCACCGAGCCCGTGAGGACGCTTTCCTTGAGGGGGCAGAAAAAGCCCTCGCCGCCGCATTCATGAAGGGACTGATGGCTGACTTCATGACAATACCTTCCGACAACCTGTTCCTTCCCCAGCCCCATTTCTCTCAGGAAAGCCTCGTTGGCGTCGAGAATTCTCCTCTCCGGGCTCAGCAGAAGGACCCAGTCCCGGATGCTGAAGAAAATGCTGTCGATGATGCCTTCAATGATCTCATATTGGCGCTCCCGGCAGATGTACTCCCCCCGATACCGGAGGATGTCCGCGAACATCCTGGAGATGGCTGATTCCAGGACACGGACCTTGGCGGGATAATGGGTCAGGAAGTCCTCGAGGAGCTCCTCCCTGCCGGTGAGGTTGATGACGAGGTCCAGATTCTCAATCCGGTGGAAGTCCCGAAAATCAGTGGTGGTGTAAATCCCCATCTCACGGGCATGTCGGATGCCCACGGCATGGTCGTTGGGGTCCGCCACGGCGACGATCTGAGCCTTGAGGCGGGGAAAGCGCATGGTTCCGAGCATTTCGAGGAATGCCTCGCACCGCTTTCCTCCCCCGATGATGCCGATTCTCATGGGAGCTTCCATGTGGTCCCTCTTCGTTTGCACGGGGAACGCAATCATTGCCTTGGGTGTGGAGTGTCTATTTTTTATACACATTATTGCAAATTTGTACACCCCTCATTCCCCACAGGGTACACGATTCGCCGTCAAGTCCTCGCAAGCGCTGTTGAAATTTTCAACAATCCATGGGTTTCCTGGCGGGTGCCGGCTGTTGTTCCCGATCTGTTGCAGACTGGGCCCATGGGGACGGGAGAGGGTCGGCGCCCGGGGGTGGCATGCTCCTTGCCCATGCCTTGTTCAGGAATCTCTTGCTCCGAACCAGCCAGGCCTTGACCTGGGTTCCCGCGGGAACATGCGGCACCGAGCCGCCACACGCCGTGAATTCAGGGAACCAGGCCGATGGTTGCCGGGATGGTTTGGAGAGCTCCCTTTTCCCGACGCCTGGATGCGGTGCACGGAAGCCCGCGGCTTCACGATGCCCCCCGAGGAGGCTGGTCCCTTGAGAACCGACAGACTTGGGCAAAGTTCGAGGGGCCACGCTTTTGGTGGCCAGCCGGACAAGGCGGAGGGAAGGACCGCGGACAAGGCGCGGTCACCTGACGGTGGGAGGGAGAGAGACTCGGGTGTTTTCTCCATTGACGAGGAATTGTGCGTGTGGATGAAGGCCAGGGTGATCAACTTCAAGCTGTGCGACAAGACGTATGATTGCCTCAATTGCGCCTTTGACAAAGCCATGAGCGAGGCCTGGTCCGTGAAACCCCCAGGAGGGGACGAATAATACGGTATTTCGGATTTCCACAAAGAGGTGGGGTGATGTCGAAGAGAATTGGATTCTACATTTGCCACTGCGGGACCAACATCGCGGGCAAAGTCAGGACCGACGAGGTGGCCGCCTTCGCTCGGACTCTCAGGGATGTCGTCGTTGCCCGGGACTACAAGTTCATGTGCTCGGATCCGGGCCAGGAGATGATTCAAAAGGACATCCGGGAGCTGGGCCTCAATCGCGTGGTTGTTGCCTCCTGTTCGCCCCGTCTTCACGAAAAGACCTTCCAGTCCGCCTGTGACCGGGCAGGGCTGAATCCCTATTACTTCCAGATGGCCTGTGTCCGCGAGCACTGCTCATGGGTCACCGAGGATCCCCTGGAGGCGACGGAAAAAGCCAAGTCCCTGGCCACCGCCGCCATCACCCGCGTCAGCCATCACCAGAGCCTCGACAGGCGGGAAGTGGACGTTCACCCCGACGTCATGGTGGTGGGGGCGGGGATCGCCGGGATTCAGGCGGCCCTCGACATCGCCAAGTCCGGTCACAAGGTGTATCTCGTTGAAAAGGACCCGTCCATCGGCGGTCACATGGTCCAATTCGACAAGACCTTCCCGACCCTCGACTGCGCCGCGTGCATCTCCACGCCCAAAACGGTGTCTGTCGCCCAGAGCGCCAACATAGAGCTCATGTCCTACAGCGAGGTGACGGAGGTCAACGGGTTCGTGGGCAACTTTGCGGTGAAGGTGCGCAAGAAGCCGCGCTATGTCCTGGAGGATCGGTGCACGGGCTGCGGGCAATGCGCCGAGGTCTGCCCGGTGTCCGTTCCCAACGTGTTCGATGAATACCTGAGCGAGCGCAAGGCGGTCTACCGCTTCTTCCCTCAGGCGGTCCCCATAACGTTTTGCATCGAGAAGAAGGACCGGGCCCCCTGCGTCATCAGCTGCCCCGCCGGCATCAATGTTCAGGGCTACGTGCAGCTCATCGGCCAGGGGAAATACAAGGAGGCGGTGCAGCTCATCATGGAGCGGCTGCCCCTGCCCGGGGTGCTGGGACGGGTGTGCCCTCACCCCTGCGAGTTCCAGTGCAGAAGGGCCGAAGTCGACGCAGCCATCGCCATCCGGGACCTCAAACGTTATGCCGCGGACCAGGTGGATCTCCACGAGCTGCCCCTCCCGTCCATCGAGGAAAGGGAGGAAAAGGTGGCCGTGGTGGGATCGGGCCCTGCGGGGCTCACCGCCGCCTATGACCTGCGGCTCAAGGGTTACCGCGTCACGATCTTCGAAGCCCTGCCCGTTCTCGGAGGCATGCTCCGGGTCGGAATCCCGGACTATCGGCTGCCCCCGGATGTCCTCGACCATGAGATACAACACATTCTCCGCCACGGCATAGCAGCGGAGACGGGCAAGCGGCTCGGCCGGGATTTCACCCTCGACACCCTGCGGCAGCAGGGCTTCAAGGCCGTGTTTCTCGGGATAGGCGCTCACAGGAGCCTCAGGCTCAACATGCCCGGGGAGGGAGAGATGAGCGGCTTTGTGGACGCCGTCGAATTCCTCCGCAACGTGAATCTCGGCAGCCGTGAAGGACCCGGGAACCAGGTGGTCATCGTGGGCGGAGGCAATGTGGCGGTCGATGCCGCGAGAACGGCCCTGCGCCTCGGGTGCGAAAGGGTGACCATCGTATACCGCAGGAGTCGCAACGAGATGCCGGCGTACCCCGAGGAAATCGAGGGCGCTCTGGGGGAAGGGGTGGAGATCCACTACCTCACCGCACCCGTGCGGATTCTGGGGGAAAACGGGACGGTCACCGGGCTTGAATGCATCAGGACGGAACTCGGGCCTCAGGACGAAAGCGGCCGCAGGCGCCCTGTTCCCGTGGCGCACTCCGAATATGTCCTCGAATGCGATGCCATCATACCGGCCATCGGCCAGGAACCGGAAGCCGAATGCCTCATCGATTGTGGCGTGAGCGTCGGCAGACGCAACACCGTGACCGTGAACCACGCCACCATGCAGACCTCGGCTCCCGACGTGTTCGCCGCGGGGGATGCGGTGAGCGGCCCGGCCACGGTGATCGATGCCGTGGCGGCCGGGCACCGGGCCGCCGACGCCATCCATCGGTACCTCACGGGCGAGGACATGGAGCTCGTTGCCGCAGAGATGGCCAGGGAGATAGAACAGGCCCAGGGCGACGACTGGCGGGACATCCCGGAGGGAATCATCGAGGAATCCAGGGCTCTTTTGATGCACCGTGCCGCCGAATCGTCCGTGGGGAACTTCGAGGAGGTTGCTCTGGGACTGGCCGATGAGGATTCACAGCAGGAGGCTCTCCGCTGCCTCAACTGCGGCGTCTGCTCCGAGTGCATGGAATGCGTGCGGGCCTGTGAGCGCGCTTCCATCGACCACGGCATGCGGGAGGAAACGACGGAGGTGAAGGTCGGGACCATCATCCTCGCCACGGGGTTCGACATCATGGATCCCGCTCCCATGAAGCCATACGGCTACGGGCGGTTTCAGGAGGTCTATACGGGCCTTGAATTCGAGCGCCTCAACAACGCCGTGGGCCCCACGGGCGGACAGATCGTGACGAAGGACGGCAGAAAGCCGGAAAGTATCGCCATCATCCACTGTGTCGGGAGCAGGGACGTCAATCACCACGAATACTGCTCCCGGGTCTGCTGCATGTATGCCCTGAAATACGGGCACCTCATCAAGGAAAAGGTGGGGCACGACACGAAAGTGTACAACTTCTACATCGACATGCGGTGCTTCGGGAAAGGGTACGAGGAATTCTACCGCAGGCTCCAGGACGAGGGTGTCACCTTCGTCCGGGGAAGACCGGGTGAAATAACGGATCACGCCCTCACACCCCAGGAGGAGGGCAAGCTCATCGTCGTCAGCGAGGACACCCTCCTTGGAAGACGGATGCGGTTTCCCGTAGACATGGTGGTGCTTTGCACGGCCATGGAAGCCAGGAAGGAAGCACCCGAGGTGGCCCGCATCTTCGGGATCAGCCAGGGGGGGACGGATTCTTCCTGGAAGAGCACCCGAAGCTTGGACCCGTTTCCACAACCACCGACGGCGTATTCCTGGCCGGAACCTGCCAGGGCCCCAAGGACATTCCGGATGCCGTTTCCCACGCATCGGGGGCGGCAGCCCAGGCCCTTGCCCTGGCTACCGCTGGAAGAGTGGAGATCTCCCCGACCATCTCCTGGATCGATCCCGAGGTTTGCGCGGGATGCCAGACGTGCATCAAGCTCTGCCCCTATTCGGCTATCGAATTCGATGAGCGCCGCGGGATTTCCGTCATCAACGAGGCGGTGTGCAAGGGGTGCGGCAGTTGCGCAGGCTTTTGCCCGAGCGGGGCCGCCCAGGTGAAGCATTTTACGGCCAAGCAGATCTTTGCGGAAATCGAAGGCCTTCTCGACGCCATTTGAGAGCGTGCTGAAGAAGTCGCCAGAAACCACAACCGCGTCCTTCCGGCGGAAGCCGGAATCCAGGTTTTTCAAGTATTTCCGGACCCCGGTTTTCACCGGAGTGATGGAAGGGACGAGGAGTTAACGGGCTTTTGAGGAATCGACGAGACAGGAGTCAGTCAATCACGCGGAGGAATCCATGGACAGCTTTCAGCCGACGATCATCGCATTTGTGTGCAACTGGTGCACTTACACCGCGGCGGATCTCGCCGGTACTTCCCGTTTGATGCAGCCTTCCAACACGAGGATGATCCGCATGATGTGCACCGGCATGGTGGACCCCAAGTATGTCATCAAGGCTTTGCTCGAGGGCGCCGACGCGGTGCTCATCAGCGGGTGCCACCCCGGGGACTGCCACTACATCAACGGAAATCTCAAGGCTCGGCGCCGCATCAAATTGCTCAAGGAAATACTGCCCCGGTTCGGATTCGATGAAAGGCGGCTGAAAATGACGTGGATTGGGGCCAGTGAGGGAATCGATTTCGCCAAAACCGTCAGGGAAATGGTCGCGGAC
>CAVOPT010000020.1:0-79429 GCA_963698165.1 uncultured delta proteobacterium | reverse complement strand
GCATCGTCTCGGAATCGTTTGATGAAAGCCCTGCATGAGGGCAGCCGGTCCAGACAGGCTCGCAGCTTTGAGAGGGTAGAACCCTTCCGGGCACCTCCGGCAGGAGAGAGTCTGAGCAGTTGGTCTGCCCATCTGATAAGGCGGTGCACATTCATAAAGCGCGCTTTGGTCTGTACCTTCGGGGGAGCGAGGCATGCGAGCACCGTCTGCTTGAGCTTGCCCGAGACCCGGCCACAGGCGGAGAGGAAGGTCTCAAGCATCGGTTGATCCTGATACCACCACTTGAGCAGATTGGCGATGACATGGGAGATGTCGTCAATGCACGAGCTTGCCAGCCCTTGCTGCTCGATTAAGCGGATGGCTTTCTGCAAGTCGGTGCCTCCGTCCTTGAGGTAAGCAGCCGGGCGTCCCGCCGAGGCGATGAGGCGCTCAAGAAAGGCCGCAATGGACTCACCCGTCCAGGAATCGGCCACTGATACTGCCATGCAATGGACATCTTGAAGCCCGGGGGCAGCTGGACTGAGTTGATGGTGATGAGCGTTAAGGGCGAGAACAGTCAGAATCTTACCCGTTCCCAGACCAATGCTCATGTCGATCATCCAGATAAGCCCGTTACAAAACGGTGCCTTCGTCACCGGCAGCCCTTGTACCATCGGGGCAGATCGGATGCGCACCAGCGAGAGCCTGGTCACCCAGTTGATGATGGTCTGTGGACAAGGGTTTTTTTTTAAAACCCAGAGCTCCCATCACTATGCCCAACACCCGGCTCACGGCCCGGAATCCGATGCGAGCCACCACAAACAGCTGCAGGGCCAAGAAGACCAGATCCACCTTGCTCTGGATGAGAACCACCCGAGACTGGCTCTTCAGTTGGTGCGCACGAGCCCGGACCTCCTTGAGCTCTTTTTTGAATCTGTCGCGCTCCGCCTTGACCCGGGCCAGCTCTTTGTTTTGGTAGCGGTTCTTCTCAGCTCGGCATGCGGCTTTCTGTTTCCAGTTATCCCGGCTCCTTTTGTATCTGGTCTCCGGACTCATAGCGCACCCGCCCAGTGAGATGCGCCGCTGCTGCCGCTACGGATGTGTATTTTGACCATTGCACTTACCCCCTGGATTTATGACTGATAAAATCCAGGTTATCGTACAACGGCGGACACAACCTGTCCAGTGCGCTCTGCGGCCCAAATCCCGAGCACTAAAATCGGGCCTCAGAGGCCATTTTTGGACGCCCTAGGCTAGGTCGCATCTTCTCGGAGAGGGCGCAACCACCCTCTTGCATGAACCCTCTTCGAAGGGTGAATCGAACCTCAATAAGTGTTTGGTGCAGGACTTGTTCCTGGCGCCCCTTGAAGAAACCCAAGTCAGAGCGACCTGCAGCGAGCAAAATGGCCGAACGGTAAAAAACTTCTCTTTTTTCCCGTTCGGTAGTGTCTGCCAACAGGCACAGAATCCCGACGAAAAAAAGATGAACTTTTTCGTATAGGAGGAGTGTTCCCTATTGACAGCGGGAGGCCTTATAAGTGTTCCGAGGCGCGCTTCGCGCCGAGGCACAAGGCACGAACGAAGTGAGCGCCCCGATTCCCCCGGGCGTGCGAAGCGCGTCCGGGGGAACGCCAAAAATCAGCGGCACCCAACCACGCGCCTATGAGTTTGAGGACAAAATCAGGGACTCTCTCGCGTGGTTGGGTGTCCGCTGCATTTTTTTGTTAGCTGGCGACTTTCTCGTTTACTCCCCCAACTCGATCTCGCCAGGCCACCAAGTCTTGTCGATCCACGGTTGGAGCGAGCTGCCCGCTCCCATCGAGCTCGTAGCGAATGCAGTTGAGCTCAATGTTGATGCTGGCCACGAGACCAGCTTCGGCCCCTTGGTAAATGACGCCGCCGTTCTGGAATTGGACGGTGCCACTGCCGCCTTGACGATCCGCCACCGCCACGCCGGACATGGAGCCGTTGTCAATCGCCGCCCCTTTGACCGGATCTCGATTCCCAGCACTGTTTCGGTACCTCGGCCTTATTCGGCTTCCGATCCATACCTACTGCAAATCGAACCTCACCCAGTTCAATGTGTCGCTGAACTTGAAGGGTGAGGTGTAAGCCTTGCGCTCCACGGAGCCGCCGTTGTCCACGCCCACATCGAACGATTCGGACACGGAGTACATGGCGGGGACGGTCCGGCCGATCGTCACCTGCCCGACCTGCACGCCGTCGATCATGAGCGTGCCCTTGCCGGTAGGTTGGCCCTTGGCGGCGGCGGGGACGACCTCGTAGATGAACTTGACTTCGTGCTTGCCGGCCGCGAGCGGCTTGTTGGCCTTGACGGTGTAGTAGTTCTCATTGAAGGCGTTGTACGTGTAGGTGACGATGTTGTCCTTCACATACAGCGTGTATCCGGCGTAGTAGCCGCCCGCTGCCACGATCACGCCGTCGGTCTTGCCGTCGGTCTCCATGGAAGCGGTGATCGTGTGGCTGCGGTTCTTGACCGGCGGCGAGAGCGACTCGTTGATGAACTCGGCGCCCGGCGGGTAGTAGGTGTAGGTCTTCCTCGGCGCGCCGCCCATCGAGGTGACGTTGCCGATCCGCGCCACGATATCGTCGTAAAGCGGATAGACGTTGTACTTGAGCGCCTCGGCCTCCCACTTGTTCTTCAGCTCCGCGAGCTTATCGGGGTGCTTGGCAGCCAGGTCATTAGCTTCACCCGGATCCTCGTTGGTGTTGTAGAGCGCCCAGACGTCCTTGTCGAAATCGAAGGTTCCGCCGAGCACCCAGGGCATGCGGTTGCCGTGCAAGGTGACAGCCTTCCAGCCGTTGTCATGGATCGAGCGATGCCCATACATCTCGTAGTATTGAACAGGGTGATTGGTCGGCACCTTGGCGCCGTCGAACGAGTAGCGCATGCTCACGCCGTCGAACGGCATCTGCTTGACGCCGTCCACGGTGTCGGGTGGTGGAGTCTGCGCGGCGTCGAGGAAGGTCGGCGCGATGTCGATGATGTGGTGATACTGGGTGCGCAGCTCGCCCTTGGCGCGGATGCCCTTGGGCCAGTGGGCGATCATCGGGACGGCAGTGCCGCCGTTGTGGACGGTCTGCTTGAAATAGCGGAACGGGGTGTTGCCCGCCATGGCCCAACCGGCGTGATAGTGATTGTCGGTCTCGGCGCTGCCCCACGCGTCGTAGAATTTCCGGTTTTCCTCGAACGATGTCCTGGCGATGCCATTGAGCACCAACAATTCGTTGTGGGTGCCCTCCAATCCGCCTTCGCCGCTGGCGCCGTTGTCGGAGGTGAGCAGGATCAGGGTGTTGTCGAGCATGCCCGTGCGCTCGAGGGCCGCGATCATCCGGCCGATCTCGTGATCCACATGTTCCATCTGGCCGGCGAACGCCTCCATCTGGCGGGCGTACATCTTCTTCTGCTCCGGCGTGAGCGAATTCCAGGCGGGGATATCGTCCGGGCGAGGCGCCAGCTTGGTGCTCGCGGGCATGATTCCCCTAGCGATCTGGTTCTTGAGAATCTGCTCGCGCGCCGCGTCCCAGCCCATGTCGAACTTGCCCTTGTACTTGTCGCGGTACGCCTTGGGCGCGTGGTGCGGGGCGTGCATGGCGCCGGGAGCCCACTGCATCATGAACGGGCGATCCGGCGTAATCGACTTCTGCGCGGTGATCCAGTAGATCGCGCGGTCAGCCAGGTCCGCCGAGAGGTGGTAATCGGGATTGCCGACCGATGCGTTCGTGGGCGTGTGATCGTTGTACAGGACCGCGACGAAGTTGTTGTGGTCGGCATTCGGGAAGCCGTAGAAGTGGTCGAAGCCGTCGGCGCTTGGCCAGCCGAGGAAGGGGCCGCTGGACGACACTTCGCGCGCCGGCACATGATCCCATTTGCCCAGCGCGTAGGTCGTGTAGCCGTTCTGCTGGAGCACCTTCGCGCCGCTCGCTGCTTGCGGCGGGACGAAGCCGTTGTATCCTGGGAAGCCCATGGCGCTGGCCGCATGGCTGCCGAAGCCGATCGAGTGATGGTTGCGGCCGGCGAGGATCGCCGCCCGCGCCGGCGAGCACAGTGCGGGCGTGTGGAAGTTGGTATAGGTGAGGCCACCGGCGGCGAGCTTGTCGATGCTGGGCGTCTTGCTGAGGCCCCCGTAGGCGCCGACCTGGCCAAACCCCACGTCGTCCAGCAGGATGACCAGGACGTTCGGCGCGCCGGCCGGGGCCTGAGGCCGTTTGGGCCAGTCTTCCTTCGAGTCCTCATACTTCTTTGCGATCTTGCCCTTGAAGCCCGCCATGCGCGGGTCGTCTGACTGGCCCGCGGTCTGAGCTTGCAGCCCGGCGGGCCACGCCATGGCCACGCCAAGCGCGACGATAAGGGCGGCGAACAGGTTTGTGGAACGTGTGGTTCGCATTGATTTCTCCATTTGGTTTTTGGTGTGTGCGGCCGATGGGTTGAGCCAGCTAACGAAAAGCTCAGCGGCCCGCGCTTTTTGCGGGTCCGCTGGAGCGGCGGGTTCGGCGCTCTCCGCTGGCAATCTGGTGGTTTGTTGAAAACAAATCGAGCTGTACCGGTGTTTGGTGCTTTCGCTCTTCGGCAACGACAGCCTTTTCGATTTGCTCCCGAAGTTCGTCCCACGATGAGGAAACAAAAGTGTCCCAGGCTGCTTTGTCTTTCAACTCTGAGAAACGCTTCAAAGAAGCCGTAAAAATGACTACCTTCTTATTTTGGCATATGAGGCGGTACACATTTGTAAGGGTGCCAATACTCTTCCCATCCCAGATCATAAACCCAAATGATGCTTCTTCGGCCATTGCCTGGTCTTTAGTGGAATAATAGCTAAAATCTTTTCTCTTGCTGTGTGCTGAAACTGAGCGAATTGGCCAATTGCCGAGGTTATTACGACAGGCGCCTCCCATGCAGAATACTTCGACTTGGTCGTATTGTCGCTCTTGGAAGTATTGCTGGACTGCCCTGTCCACACCGTTGGCATCACCTATGATCACGGGAAGACGTTTATCGATCATTTGGTCAAGGCGTCGTCGAACTTCGGTGCTAAGACGTGAGACTTTTCTTGAGCCTCCGATAAAGACTTTCATCATAATTTGCTCCGTGTCCGTGTAATTGCCAGGGCGAAAACCTCCCCAGCGAGACCATGATCGTAGAGCGCTGCGGTGATGGCATTCATGGTGGCGCCAGAGCGGTAGAGGTCGTCAAAGAGCAAAACCCGGCGGCCTCTGACAATTTCTGTTCTAATGGTATGGACTCCTTGAAGAATCGCCAATCTCTGATCATAGTCATAGACGTTTTTCAGTTCGGGCATCTCCTTGACCTTGGTCACGGCGTCACTCGCAAACGGAATATCGAGCTGTTTGCTCAGCGATTCTGCCAAGACCAAGACCGGCTGTACGGGTCTTTGTGATCGCGACGGAGGAACGGGGACTATCATGTCGACGCCTGGGTTCCAGGAAGTAATGAAAGTCGCCGCAGCGATTACTATCTCCTCAACGACTGCAGTATCTGACCGATACTTCAACCTGTATAAGAGTTCTCCCAGATCGGTGCGTTGAGTATCAAACATTGGGTGACCGAACTCGTCGTCACCGAGATAAGTACTCCCAACGGTATGGCGGTCAAGCGCAAAACCCTCACGCCATCGACCAGGAATCCTGAGTGGGTTTATCGTTGCCATTTGAACACCTCAAGGCCGAACACTGGCGATCACCTGCGGGCGGGGCGGTTCCCGTGACCAGCGCCCCGACCGTCAGGTGCATCGCCTTGATAGTATGTAAGGCCTCCTCGAATCGATGGTATGTTTGCTGCGCCAACATCAAACACCAACGAAGGAGGAAGCCTGATGAGATTCTACACCAAACAGCACCAGTATTACTGTGGAATTGATCTGCACACAAAGAAGATGTACGTGTGCATCCTCAACAGCTCTGGAGAGACTGTGGCACACCGAAACCTGAATACGGATCCCGGGGCTTTCCTCGAGTTCATCGCTTCCTACCGGGAAGACATCGTGGTGGCTGCAGAGTGCATGTTCACCTGGTTCCGAGGCGCGCTTCGCGCCGAGGTACAAGGCACAAACGAAGTGAGTGCCCCGCGTTCCCCCGGATGCGCGAAGCGCGTCCGGGGGAACGCGGCGCGTAACCCGCGGCGGGCCCACGCCAGCCCGCCCCCCTATCGCCACGGCGGCCCGCTCGCCGTTGGGTTGACGCGCCTGTTAGGCGGCTTGGCCCAACGGCTAGAAGGACGCGATGACGTGAGGCTGCCCATAGAGAGCCGTGGCGCCCTGGGGAAAGAGCACTTCGACGCCTCCACCCGCCTGGCCGTAGTTGGGTGCGGCGGCACCAATCAGCTGAGGAGTCGACGACGTGATAATCGGGTACAGACGTCGTGCGGCGAAAGGATTAGGTAGGGCGTAGCGCCCGACCGCCGCAAACCCACTTGGAACCAAAGGAATCTCGGACCACGGTACAGCATAGGTGCCCGGCTTGTAACTGCCAGTTTTCGGATCGACACGAGGATCCCGTCGGCGGGCAGAGTATCGAACAAAGGCTTGGGGTTCAGCGGATTTGCGTTCGACTACCAAGGCCGTCTTTGGGAAGAGCGGCGGCTGACCGTACTGGGGCAGTGACTGGAGGCGACTTTCGATCGTTTCCAGCGTTCCCCCGAGCCTGAAAGAGTCGAGCCGTACTTCTTCAATCTCTCCGGCCGCTGCCTCTGCGAGAGACAGGAGTCCTTGCTGGAACTCCTCGGGGCTCTCGGCGCGCACCACGATGAGATTCGCGAGGACGACAAAGCGGGCTCCGCCTACACGAATGACTTGGAAACCCATTCCGGTCTCGGGCTGCGCGGCAAAGCGATTCTCGTCATCGTCGGAAACACGATAGATGGGCATATCACCCTCCTGCCTCTGCAAGCTGCCTAATCGCGGCGCTCACCTGCGGAGCGGACGGCAAGCCGCAGGCTTGACGGCCGAGCCGTCAGGTGAAGTGCCTTGTTCCGGCGCAAGGCGACGGGACAAGGCACGAACGAAGTGAGCGCCGCGATTCCCGGCGACGCAGTCGCCGGGAACGTCGCAATTCACAGGCGCGCAGCGAAGCGGAGCGTCCGCGTGCAATTGCCTTGTTAGCATCGCTTCAGGGGCTATAAATCAACTCGCACATTAAAAGTGCCAAATATATTAACGACAAAAAACGCCTCCATTCCCGCGTACAAGTTTCCACGAAAGTTTCGATGAGCTGGGTTGGGATCGCATTCGCACCATCGGTTGTATGTTTTGTCATAAATCTTGAATTCAAAAAAGCCAATATCTTTTGGCAGGTTAAACCTCAACGGAAGGAAGGAGTTCGGTCCGCGAGCAGGTACTCCAGGGATTTTAAATGATGGATCATTAATACTCCAGCCATTGAAATTTGAGGCAACCCATAGGTTCAGGGGGGGGTCACTCGTCGCAAAATCCTCAGTACTCAATTCTATATTAAAAAAATCACCTTCCAACTCTTTGACGAATTTCATATTAAAACCTCCATAATGTCTTTTTACATCAATGCTAACGCTGAGCATCAGCCGCGCCGCCGCACCGGCGGCGTCGACTGCATGCTCTTGTTGGGCGGCGGTGTTTCATCCCCTCATCATCTGCTGTATCGCGTACGCCAGGAACGAGAGGAAGAGAATCAGTAGGACCGCAATGATCGCGAAGAACGTGTACACCCGAGCCTTCGGCACAATCTTCCAGAATGGCGGCTCCTGAAACCCGGGCTCAAGTGTCCTGACTAGCGCCAGCAGGGATGCGTGGACGGCTCCTGCAGGATTGCGACCTGGTACGCCAAGCAACTCAGGCGTCCAACCTTCCCGAAACCGCAGAAAGAAGTTGCTCGCAAGCGTCTCAGGAAGCTCTACGGGAAAGTAGCGCTGCACAGACTCTCTGAACGCCTGGTAATGCTGCTCACGGTCTCCGGACGCTGATGGAAAGAAGAAGACAAGCTGTACGGGTAGCAGGCTGGTGAGTGCTTGTTCAATCTCCCACTGCACACCTTGCGTGGTGGCTCGCCCGAGCATTATCGTCAGGCGGCAGCGCGACATGAGTTCTCTGACCTTGGCCTTCCATTCGGGATCGCCGACGTAAATGCGGTAGGCGCCTGTCTCTGGGAGGGGCTCCCCCGGCCGTCCGATGGCGACAAAGGGCCCCAGGCAGTTAAGCAGTGCGGCCAAGGCATCTTCGGCGCGTGGATCCGGAACGAACTGCATGACGCCGAGTTTCACTCGCGTCATCTGTTGCGACGCAGAGTCATCAATGAACGATCGAAGGTACAGAATCGGGGGACGATCGTCTTTTCGCAGGACCTCATCACCAGGGGGCTGCAAGGCCCGTAAGCCGCGCTTTAGTAGGAGAAAGCTGCACGCGAACCCCAATCCGCCGGCCGCGTACACCAGAAGCGAGGATACTCCGATTCCGGTTGCTGGTAGGACGTAACGGCCTCCCAACATGAGACCTGCCGACGTGGCGATCAGTGTGACGCCAGCAGCCAGGTATCCCACGCCAATAGCCTCACGCATTGTGCCACCTCGGCAGCCTCACCGCCCAACGGGCTGCGAGATAAGCTGCATCCCCTTGGGCGCGGGAGCTGCGCTTTTTGCAGCTCACGTGACAAGGGGACGCAGCCGCGACAGCGGTGCAGCTTCATTGAGCGGATAGGCGGCGCGAAGCGCCGACTGTGCGTTCAATGATCTCGCAGCCCGATAAGCGGTGCGCAGCGCCGCTTATCATGGATTAGACCCCCTAAATCCCGTATTTAATTGCGGCATTTTTAAGGGTCAGAAAAATGAAACCTCAAGATTTCAACCATATAGTCCGAATTTGTTCCCATAATACAAACTGAAAATACTGCATGGGGGGTCACTTTGAAACTGCTCGATCAGGTTCGCGAGGTATTACGCAAAAAGCACTATTCCATCCGCACTGAAGAGGCCTACGTGGAATGGATCAAGCGCTTCATTCTCTTTCATGGGAAGCGTCACCCCAAGGATATGAAAGAGCACGAGATTTCGCAATTCATTTCTCATCTTGCCACCGATCGAAATGTTGCCTCGAGCACCCAGAACCAGGCCTTGTGCGCCATTGTGTTCCTTTATAAGCAGGTGCTTCGCATGGAGCTCGGCGACTTCGGTGCGATGGAACGGGCCAAGAAGCCGGTGCGACTGCCTGTTGTGATGACAAAAGACGAGGTGACCCGTGTTCTCCTTCACATGTCGGGGCAGCATGCGCTAATGGCGAAGCTCCTCTATGGCGGAGGTCTGAGACTCATGGAATGCGTGCGTCTGCGCGTAAAAGACATCGAGTTTAATCAGAACCAACTGATCATTAGGGACGGCAAGGGGATGAAAGACAGAGTCACCATGATGCCCATGCAGCTGAAGCCCGCCCTGGAATAACAACTTGCCCGAGTCAAAACCATCCATGAGAGTGACCTGAAGAAGGGTTATGGCGAGGTTTACCTCCCATATGCCTTGGAAAGGAAGTACCCGCAGGCTCCAAAACAGTGGGGTTGGCAGTATGTCTTTCCATCGGATCGACTTTCCGGCGACCCGCGCACCGGCAAAACTCGAAGGCATCATGTGGATGAGAGCGGAGTCCAGCGTGCCGTTCGGAAATCTGCCCGCCGCGCAGGAATCATCAAGCCCATCAGTCCGCACACGTTTCGTCATTATGTCGAGTTCAGAATTATGCCGAGTCAGATCATCATCTGACTCTCAAGGCCTTGCTCACCAACAGGCTATCGTCTCTCCATAGCCCTTCCAACTCAACATAATTCTGGATCATGTTCCTCCTTGCATATTCGCTTATCAAACAAGGAGGACAACATGAAGGAAGAATCCCGTCCCAAAGCTGTGCCATCAACTGCTACCGTCGGTCCGTTGGACCGGCACCTCCCGGTGTTTGTTCATCGAATGACCCAACAAGGATACTGCGCCTCCAGTCTGAAGCCGAAGATTGTGGTTATGAACCGTTTCAACAGGTGGCTCGCCTCTCGGGGTCTGGCATTGGCAGACCTGCATGAACAGACTGTCATTGCTTTTTTCAAAGAATCATCTCGACCCGGACGTGTCAGGCGCGGTGATCATGCTGGTTTGCTGATGTTGCTCGATTATCTGCGTCAGGTTGGAGCAGCGTCATCTCCCCCTCCTGAGCTTCGCACGAGCACCTGGCACTCTACTGTAGAGGGCTTTGCACGATATTTGAGACAGGAGCGAAGACTTTCGGAGGCTTCTGTGTTGACGTACCTCCGCATAGCAGAGCTCTTTTTCTCTGAAACAGCGAATAAGCAATCAGAAACAGTATGTGACCTGTCCCCTCGGAAGATAACGGGATTCATCTGCAAAGCAGCACGTTCCGTAAGTCCGCGCTATGCTCAGTTGATGACCTGTGCTCTGAGGTCGCTGTTCCGCTTCCTCTTCATCGACGGCAAGATCTCGGATGACTTGTCTCTTTGCGTACCGACGGTGGCTGAATGGAAGCTTTCCACCTTACCCAAATTCCTCGAACCGGCCCAGGTTGAAGACATCCTGGCAGCTATCGTCCCTGACGCGGAAATCCGGAAACGTGACCGTGCGATATTGCTGTTGCTGGCTCGTCTTGGATTGCGTGCCTGCGAAATTGTAGGCATGGAACTCGATGACATCCATTGGGATCTCGGGCAATTGACGGTACGCGGGAAAGGAGGCAAGCAGAGCCGTCTGCCCATTCCGCAGGACGTAGGCGAAGCACTTGCCGAGTACCTGCTCAACGGACGCCCGCGTTGCGCAACGCGCAGGGTATTCATCCGTGCAAAAGCTCCACGTCAAGGATTTGCAGGTTCTGTGGCTGTGTGTGATACGGTTCGGCGCGCACTTTCTCGTGCCGGACTCAGTCCACCACGCAAGGGCGCTCATCTGTTGCGCCATTCGCTGGCTGTCCGAATGCTGCGCAGTGGCGCCACTTTGAATGAAATTGCCGAGGTTCTGCGTCATTGCTCTCCAACTACGACTGAAATCTACACGAAAGTGGATCTGAACATGCTCGCGCCACTTGCACAGCCTTGGCCTGGAGGTGGGGCATGAGCGAGCTCAAGGCAGCCGTCCATCAGTACCTGGAAATGCGTCGCTCACTGGGATTCAAGCTTCGTGAAGAGGGCGTCCTCCTACCCCGATTTGTTGAGTTCATGGAACAAGAGGGGGCCCCTTTCATCACGGTTGACCTGGCTCTCAAATGGGCGATGCAGGCCCAAAATGCCACGCCGGTATACTGGGCCGTGCGGCTTCGCATAGTCCGGATCTTCGCTTCCTACCACAGCGCAACAGATCGACGCACCCAAATCCCATCACAGTATTTGCTTCCATACCGCTACCATCGCAAGAAGCCTCACATCTACAGTGATGATGAAGTCATGCGCTTGCTCAAGGCGGCGGCTAAACTTACCTCCCCAAAAGGGCTCAGAGCATCGACGTATGGAGCTGTCTTCGGATTGCTTTCGGCCACCGGTATGCGAATCAGTGAAGCCGTTGCCCTCGACCGGCAGGATGTGGATCTCGCAAAACGAATTCTCACGATTCGCCATTCCAAGTTCGGCAAGTCGCGCTTGGTGCCAATCCACCCTTCCGTGCAGTGCAGACTGAAAACATATGAGGCTCTGAGAGACTCGATCATCCCGTCACCCCGGACCAGCGGCTTCTTTATCTCGGAGGCCGGCAAACGATTGACCAAATGGATCGTTGAGCGCACATTTGTAAGGCTTTCACGAGAAATTGGGCTGCGTGGGCCGTTGGACAGCCATGGTCCCCGGGTGCATGACTTTCGCCACACCTTCGCCGTAAAAACCTTGCTACACTTGTACAAATCCGACCACAAGATCGAACAGCGCATTGCTCATCTGAGCACCTATCTCGGACACAGGCATGTTAACGACACTTACTGGTACCTCTCAGCTGTGCCTGAACTCATGAAGCTGGTCGCAGACCGGTTGGATTCCATTCCGGGAGGGCTCATATGATGGATACCTCTCCCGATTTTCCAGCATTACTCCAGGCATTCTTCACGGAACGTCTCATGAAGCAGCGTCGAGCAAGCCCCACAACGATTGCAAGCTATCGTGATGCGTTTTGTCTCCTTTTCAGATTTGTTGAGCAACGTTTGAATAAACCTCCTTCCAGCATCACTATGGAAGACCTGGAGGCTCCTCTGATCGGCTCCTTCCTTGACTGGCTGGAAACAGAGCGTGGCAACTCCATCAGATCGAGAAATGCGAGACTCGCAGCCATTCACTCATTCTTCAAATATGCTGCATGGCGCGACCCGAGCCACAGTGCATCGATTCAACGGGTACTGGCGATTCCCGGCAAACGATCCGACCGCAGCCCGGTGGAATATTTGACCCGGGAAGAGGTTGGTGCACTCCTGGTCGCACCCGATGAATCCACATGGACAGGCCGCCGAGATAAGACCCTACTGGTCGTTGCGGTACAAACAGGTCTGCGTGTCTCCGAGCTCGTTGGCCTCAACAACGAAGATGTCGTGCTCGGCCATGGAGCCCATGTGCGATGCAGGGGCAAGGGCAGAAAGGAACGCTGTACGCCCCTCAGAAAAGAAGTGACAAAAGCCCTGATGGCATGGATGGGCGAGCACCCGAACCAACCGCAATCTCCGCTCTTTCCCAACGCAAGAGGTGCCAGGTTATCCCGCGACGGCGTAAGGTATCTTCTGCTCAAGCATCTGGAATCCGCTCGAAAGCGGACCCCGTCGTTAAGCAAGAAGCGCGTTACACCACACGTGCTTCGTCACACAACGGCCATGGATCTGCTTCAACAGGGTGTCGATCGAACCGTTATCGCTTTGTGGCTTGGCCACGAAACCATGGAGACAGTTCAGCTCTACATTCATGCTGATCTTCAAATGAAAGAGCAGGCGCTTGCTAAAACCACTCCTTTGTCCGTGACGCCGGGCCGCTACCGGCCAAATGACGAACTCCTCGAATTTCTTAAGAACCTGTAGTCACACGAACGTCTTCCACCGCCTGCTTTCACCCGGGAATTATGTCGAGTAGGAATGAGGCCATTCCCAAGCCCTCAGTGTATGCTCCTTGCTTACAGCCTCACTACTCGGCATAATTCTGAACTCGACATAATGGCGATTATGTTGAGCTCAACATAATCGCCACAGTTTTGCAACCCATCTGCTCGAAAAGGGCTTAAGCCTTCGCCATATCCAGTCACTGCTCGGTCACAGCAGTCCCACCACCACTGCACGCTACGCTCATTTGACCGACATCACCGAACAAAATTCATGGGCTACCATCAATGGGCTGATCAATTCCCTTCACGTTGATCTGAGGAGGGTTTGATCATGCAGATCGCCTCCATCCTGGATCAATATCACGATGCCTTTCAGGCCAAATATGGCTCCCAGCTTTTACCCGCTCATTTGCGGGCCATCGAGGCCATCAGGTGCTGCCGGACAACGGAGGCCGGCCAGTTGCTCGTCCAATGCACGGACTGCGGTCATACAATCGAGCGACCCCGCTCCTGTGGACATCGCAGCTGCCCACAATGCCAGAATCATGAAACCTCGCTTTGGCTGGATCGACAACAGGCCAAGCTTCTGCCCGTTGACTACTTCATGGCAACCTTTACGCTGCCCTATGAGCTCAGGTTCCTGGCCTGGCACAACCAGACCCTCGTTTACAATCTTCTGTTTGTTTGCGCCTCCGGCACGCTCAAAGACTTTGGGCTAAATCCCGGGAATCTTGGCGCCGACATCGGCATGACCGCGGTTCTGCACACTCATAACCGGTGCCTGGATTATCACCCGCATGTGCATGTCGTGGTGCCGGGCGGCGGCGTGGACAGGGCCAAAAAACAATGGAAAAAGAAGAAGAGCAAATACCTGTTCAATGAATTCGCCCTGGCCAGGGTATTTCGCGCCCGCTTTCTGGAAGCATTGAGCAAGGCTGGCTTAAGCCCCCCCCGTGCGCTTCCCCGAAAATGGGTGGTCGACTGTACCCGCGCCGGAAAAGGTCTCTCCGCCTTAAAGTATCTGTCGCGCTACCTCTACCGGGGCGTCATCGGTGAAGAGAGCATCGTCTCCAATCAGGACGGCAAGATCACCTTCAAATACGTCGAGGGCCGTACCGGCAAAACGCTCCACCGTACCATCGAAGGCCACGACTTCCTGTGGCTTGTCCTGCAACATGTCTTGCCCAAAGGCTTTCGCCGGGTCAGGGACTATGGCTTCCTGCATGGCAACGCAAAAAAGTTGTTGTCTCTGGTTCAATGGGTCCTGCAGGTTTTGATACAAGCCTGTGCGCCAAGACCCAGGCCTGCCTTTCAGTGCCCCGTGTGCCAGGCTCCCATGAAAATCCTGGCCATCGGGCGATCGCTCTGGTCATCCGCATGACAGGCTCAAATGGTTAAAACCTGGCATGAACCCAATCACAGGAGGATTGCTCACCCTTATGACATAGATGCCCACTTTTAAAGCCTCTCTGCAGGCTTAGCGCTCCTGCTCGCCCTTAAGAAATCGTTCATCCAGTCCGGGCTGAAACCATCTCCCCTGTGAAAAAAGATATTTTCCTATATAAGGACACCCTCCAAATTACGGCGGGCTCGTCCAACCACAGGATAAGATCGTGGTTCGCTACGCTCTCACAATCTATCCTTATTCGTTGGGCCACGCCATCAGCATACTGTGAGGTGATTACATGCAAAGTCAAACCAAGTTGGTAGTGTCAAACCCATCTGTCATGATGGGCAAGCCGGTGATCGCAGGAACCCGCATCACGACGGCGAACGGGGTCACGACGGCGAACGGACGGCGAACGGGGTCGGACCAAGGCAACATATTGATTGGCCTAAGAAAGAACGCTAAATAGAGCCGTTTTTCGGCTCTAGACGTGCGTTTTCGTGGTTGAAATTGGCCCTTTAACGGAAAGAGCTGGAATTATTATCGAACCGGCGCCCAACTTCCACTGAGGTAGGAACCCGGGCGCGCCTCAGCTGGCATTAGCCCACGCAAGCTGTAGGTGAGTGGAGCATTGTGCATGCAAGGAGTCACTGCACATGGGTCATAACAGGATGAATCGATCATGCCTACTGTGAAAGGTGTTCCAGGACCATACCGATTCTACTTCTACAGCTTCGACTGTAATGAACCGAAGCATGTCCACGTTCAACGCGAGAAACTTGTTTGCAAATTCTGGCTTGAACCCGTAGCTTTGAGCAAGAACTACGGTTTTTCTCCGAGGGAGCTCAATGCGATCCGAGCGGTCCACGCGGGGTCGGACCAAGTCAGCCTGTTGAATTTAGATTTAGATCACTTGTGCGAGCGGTATTTTTTGAGCCTAGAACGGCCTTTTGGCATGGAAATAGTCCTGCTAAGCGGGGGGGGGAGAGCCAGAGAACTTGCCAAGAGCGAGCCGGCATTACATACCCGGTCATGCGTGGCACATGACACACCGTTGCCATAAAAAGGCATTCCTGCTGGAGTTTGGCAAGCCTGGCTCGACTGGCGCTTTGAGGCTAAGAAGCGGCCCCCAGCTCCGTCTGACCACCAGCAGGTGTTGAAATGCGACAGCCAGCCTTGATCAATACGAGTACACTGCTTGTCGAACCATTGTCGGGAGCTTGAACACCGCGAACCCAGGAGAATCGTCGATGAACACTCCTGCCACCGTGCTTTCCGCTGACGAAATGCTGGCCCTGATCAGAAGCGGAAGAGAGTTGAGCGCGCAGGTTACGTTGGACAAGTTGCTCAAGAGCATTTTGGAAAAAGCCAGTGCCTTTACCGACTCGCCCGATACGAGCGTGATTCTGCGGCACGACGACCGCGACGGACTCTACATGGCCGCAGCTACCGGCGATAAGGCCGAGTGGGTGCTGACGACCTTCGGCAGGCATTCAGCCAAGGCGATCCCGATCGACGGGAGCAAAGCGGGCAGTGTGTACTCAACGCGCAACTCGCTCGTCGAAAACAAAGTCGAAGGACATTTCAGAGGCGTTGACGATGAAACGAAGATGGTTACCGAATCGATGGTCTGCGTGCCGCTTTGTGCAGGAAACAACACCTTGGGGGTGATGCAGATCCTCAACAAGCGCAGCCCACCGTACACAGAGCACGACCTGGTTTTGCTGGAACACTTCGCGTCGCAGGCGGCGGTAGCGATTCAGAACGCTCAGCTCTTCGAAAGGCTGCTGGCTCATAGCGGACTGTACACACGGACGTCAGCTGGGGCAGAACTTGAAGATTTGATGCTCGAACTTTACGAGCCGGCGCACACAGAACGCCTCACCGTGCTGTTCGCCGACATGCGAGGATTCACGCAATTTTGCCAGACGCTGTTTACGCCCGCTGAAGTCCAATCGAGGCTCAACGAATTCATCTCAATGCTGACGGAGGAAGTCATCATCCACGACGGGATGGTCAACAAGTTTCTGGGTGACGGCGTGATGGCGCTTTTTCGGCACGACAACCACGAGGAACGCGCGGTTAAAGCGTCGTTTCGCATGATCGATCGCTTCGGCGAAATCAAACTGCGCTGGAACGACGAAGTTGGCCAGCAGTTGGATTTCCTGGACATCGGCATGGGGATCGTCACCGACAATGTGACGCTGGGAGCCATCGGCAGTGAGAAGGTGCGCGACTTCACCGCGATCGGTTCTGCCGTGAATCTGGCGGCTGCCTTTGAGCAGGATGCTCGTGACGGCAAGCGGATCATCGCCAACCACTTGACGTATCGTGCGGTGAAGGACCTAGTCGAATCCGATTCCCCGGAAGACTACGAACTGAAAAAGCCCGGCCAACATGTCGGCATCAAGTACAAACGCTACACCCTGAGGCGACTGTCTGAAACGGCTGAGCAACAGGTCTTCGTGAGCCACAGCCACTACGACCGGCAGATGGTGGAAGAGCAGTTGGTGCAGCCGCTCAACGCCCTGGGCATCAAGACGTGGTACGCCACCGACGATATCCCCAAGGGAGCGTTTTGGCCGGCGGAGATTCGCAAAGCGTTGTCGCAATGCACGTGGATGCTGGTTGTCGTCTCGAAGAACTCGGCGGGTTCCGAATGGGTGCGATTGGAAGTTGATCTCGCGGTGGGTATGGGACGCATGAAGGGTAAGATTGTCCCCGTTCAACTGGACGACACGCCGTTGGGTGAAGTCAACGAGTTTCTGATCACCATGCAGGCTATCGATGCACGATTAACACGCAATCTCGCTCAATCGATTGCGGATTCGATCAAAACCAAAGCCCGAGCTGAAAAGGTCGAACCAACGAATTGAGCAGGGGACCGACGAAACGGTGGTGAACAGGGTTGGACCGAAAAATAGAGGAGAATGCAGGAACGGGGTCACACCTACACTCTTCCTGCGTTAGCTGGATCCTGTTGGGCGGAAGAGGAGCAGCCCGTTCATCATGAAGAACATTATCTTCGATGCTCGCCAGATCTTCGTTCATCTCGGTCTCGTTGAAGCCGAAGAGGCAGCGGCGTTTGTGGAGCGCTCCTTCGGTGCGGACCTCCCACTGCTTGTTGAGCGCTTCAGACGAGAGTACGCCAGCATCGTCGACGATCGTAATGTGGCTATCGAAATCGATCATGAGAGGCGTGCTCGAGAGATCGCAACTGCATACCAACAGCACTTGCGCCGAGCGCTCTTTCTGGCGCTGTATTCGTCATTCGAAAACCAACTAGAGCTTCTGTGCAATCATCTCGCAGAACGGCAACGGATTTCCTTACGTCCAACCGACATCAGCGGACGCGGCGTGGTTCGGGCCACCAATTTCCTCAAGAAGGTTCTTGGGCTCACGGTTCCAGAAAACCAATCAGCTTGGCGTGAGATTCAAGTTTTCGGGAAGATCCGTAACACGCTGGCTCATCGTGGCGGCCGGCTATATAAGGATGAGCATCGCCAGATAGTCCAGTGGCTTGAAGCAACCGGCTGCGGCGACGTTGCGAACGACGAACTCGACCTGAATGAGACTGCCCATCCCTACGCCGTGAGCGTGTTACGTGCCTTCTGGGCTGAGTTATTCGATGAACTTCGGCTCCGCCGGCAGGACAATAGGCTCTGAGTTGGTTCACGACCTAACCCATAAGCATAAGCCGATCGTGTCCCTTGCGGGCCACTCCCGGTTATGCAGGCGTTGGGTTGCGACACGAAAACCTCGTACCTCTGCCTGGTTTTCCAGGCAGGTGAACCGCAAGGCACACTGTTGGAGGTGCGGGAGTAACATGCTGGAACAAGCGAAAGCCATCCTGTAGCGGGGTGGATACGGGTTCAAGATTTGCCCGGCCCGAAAGGGAGCAGACGTCCGGCGGGTGTCCCGTTGCGAGAAAGCCTGGAGAACCACATCAAGGAAGGAAAGCAAATGAACACGGCTTCGGCCAGTGTGTGCGCCTTCCCCCGAAAGGCATTGTGGCTGTTGGCGTGTATCGCAAAGTCGATGAGGGCAGTCCCTCATCAGCGGGTGGTCCCACAAGGGCCTGCCTTTGAGATGCTTGAGCCGTGTGAAGGGAAACTGTCACGCATGGTTCTTAGGGGGGAAAGGGGCCGTAAGGCTCCTGACCTACCCGGTCCTCTATGATCACGCTTGACGATATGCACGTGAGGCGTTACTATCATATGCCATGATCAAATCATTCAAGTGTGCATACACTGAGGCACTGGCTCGAGGCCAGAGTGTCAGGCATTTCGTCAACATCGCTAAGGTGGCACGGCGTAAGCTCAGACAGCTCGAGATCGCCGGCCGACTTGATGATCTGAGGGTGCCACCTGGCAATCACTTCGAAGCACTCAAGGGTGACCGTTCAGGTCAATACAGTATTCGCATTAACGATCAGTGGCGTGTCTGCTTCTGTTGGACGGATGCAGGTGCGGAAGATGTGGAAATCGTTGATTACCACTGAGGGGATTCCATTATGAGCAAACTCGAACCTATCACTCCAGGCGAGATACTCTCGGAAGAATTTCTGGTGCCCATGGGCCTTAGCCAATACCGTTTGGCAAAGGAAATTGGCGTTCCCGCCCAGCGTATCAGCGAGATTGTCGCAGGTAAGCGTGCGATTACAGCTGATACCGATTTACGGTTGTGTCGCTTCTTTGGTTTATCCAACGGCTATTGGTTGAGAGCCCAAGCTGCCTACGATACCGAGGTTGCAGAGCGCACTCTTGGTCCATCGCTAGAGAAGATCAAACCTTGGTCTACGTATGCGGCCCAACAAAGCGCTCCAGCCGACACTCGTACCTCGCGCGGCTGAGCTTTTCGTTCCCCTGGAGGCCGGCTCCAGGACCTTCCCGAAGCATGGAAGAAGTCGATTTATGAACAAGCAGCAGAGGCTTCGGCAGTCGCTTTGGGAAGAGTGGTGGTGCCCAAAAAAGACGCTGCATCGAACGATATGGATGGGCAATACTCTAGGCCTTCGGAACTGGTTATCGTTGAAATCAGATTGGCTCGGTGGCTTCCACTGGGTATCAGGGCATGCAAGAAACAGTTTGAATAAACGGGGGAAAGTAACATGAGCAAGCGCTTCACCATGGTCTACTGGAAGGGTGAGAAATTCTGGCTGGGAAAGCTCCTTGAACACCCGGAAATCATGACCCAGGGAGAAACCCTGGAGGAGTTAGAGGAGAACATGAAGGATGCCTACAGAATGATGGTCATGGAGGGTGTTCCCGACGACCATCAGACCAAACATATTGTTGTATGAAGCGAACCGAATTGATCCGTCAACTTATGGAAGCAGGCTGCATTTTGCACCGTCACGGTGCGAAGCATGACATCTACCTCAATCCGGCAACCGGTCAAAAGCAGCCTGTCCCTCGACACACTGAAATCGATGGCGCGCTTGCCAAACACATTAAGAAATACCTTGGTCTCATGAAGTGAATACGTGGCAGTGTCGAACCAGCGGGTCAACCGGACGGCGGGTACAGCGCGGCGGCTGCCAGTAGCGCCTCGGAACAAGGCAACTTCACCTGATGCGGCCGTCGCCAGGCCTTGGGCTTGACTCCGATCGCACAGGTTGTCACCCCATTAGACAGCACGCGTTGATGGTAGACGGTCACCCTTACTTCAGCGGAGGCATGGTCCCCGCTTTCCTCAAGAGCAGCTCCCAGTCCTCATCAACCATTTCCTGAATCTGCTCCAGGTCCTCATCGGTCAGGTGGCTGAATCGTCCCTGGAGTCTAAAGTACTCCTTGACCAGGTAGCCTTTGGGCCGGAAATTGATCGTGTACCGCAAGCCGTCCTCCACTTCGTAGAGGGGGAAAATGTTCGTCTGCACGGCCATGCGGGCGATCTTGATGGAGAGCTCCGACGGGAGGCGCCACCCCGTGGGGCAGCTGGCAAAGATATGGATGAACCGGGAACCCTCTGTGTTTCTTGCTTTCATCACCTTGGACACCAGGTCGTCGGGATACGCTATGCTTGCCGTGGCGGCATAGGGAATCCGGTGGGCGGCCAGGGCCTCCACGATGTTCTTCTTGCGCATCTTCTTCCACTCCCGGCCGGGAGTCGTGGTCGTCCAGGCTCCGTAGGGCGTTGAGGAACTGCGCTGGATGCCGGTGTTCATGTAGGCTTCGTTGTCGTAGCAAACGTAGAGGAAGTTTTCGTTGCGCTCCACGGCTCCGCTCAGGGCTTGAAACCCGATGTCGAAGGTGCCTCCGTCTCCCGCCCACGTCACCACCGTGACGTCGGTCTCCCCTCTCATATCGAGGGCCGCCCTCACCCCGCTGGCAATGGCCCCGCCGGTCTCGAAAGCGCTGTGGAGCACGGGCACCTGCAGCGTGGACTGGGGATAGGGGCCTGCGATGATGGACCAGCAGCATGCGGGGATGACCATGACGGTCTTCTCACCCAGGGCCTTGAGGACGAACCTCATGGCGACGGCGGCACCGCACCCCGGACACCCCACGTGGCCCGAGTGCATCAATTCGTGGTCCGGCATTTCAACTTTCATAGGGTACCTCGGAAAGCCCCATCCAAGCGTCCTCCGGATCGGGCCCAGCGGCATTCTTGGTTTGGCGCACGACTTCGGTCAGAAGATCCGTCGTCACGTCGCGGCCTCCCAGTCCACACACGTAGCCAAACACGGGAGGCCGATCGGGAACGTTGCACAGGGCCGCGCGCAGTTCCTGTGCGAAGATCCCGCTGGCACCGAAGGAGAAATTTCGATCCACGACAGCGATCCTGGACGCCCCCGAAACGGCACGCCGGATTTCTTCCGTGGGAAAGGGCCGAAAGAGCTTGATCTTGAGCAACCCAACCTTGTCCCCTCTGGCCCGGAGCTCCTCCACAACGAGGCGGGCGGTGCTCGTGACGGTTCCGGAAGTCACCAGGATGATCTCCGCGTCTTCCGTGCCCACCGCTTCGATGGGCCCGTAGCGCCGCCCGAAAATGTCGTGGTAAGCTTCTTCCACGCGGGTGAATGCTTCCTTGGCCGATTCCATGGCCTGCTGGATGCTGTAGCGCATCTCCATGTATACGTTGGGCGTCGCCAGCTGGTTGAAGGCGCAGGGATGGTTCGTGTCCAACCGGAAGGTCGGTTTAAAGGGGGGCAAGAATCGGTCCACGTCCTCCTGGGAGGGAACGTCCACGGGCTCATAGGTGTGGGAGAGAAAGAAGGCGTCCAGCACCACCATGACCGGCAGGTTCACCCATTCGGCCAGGCGGAAGGCCTGGATGGTCGTGTCCAGGACTTCCTGGCCGTCTTCGCAGTAGAGCTGTATCCATCCCGTGTCCCGCTGAGCGAGGCTGTCGGTCTGGTCGGTCCAGATGTTCCACCCCGGTGCCAGGGCCCGGTTCACCTCGGCCATGACGATGGGCAGGCGGGCCCCCGACGACCAGTGAAGGAGCTCGTGCATGTAGGCCAGCCCCTGGGATGACGTGGCCGTGAAGGTGCGCACCCCGGAACTGGACGCTCCGATCAAGGCCGCCAGGGCCGAATGCTCGCTTTCGACCCGCAGGAACCGGGCATCCATGGCTCCACCGGCGCAAAACTCGGAAATGCGCTCCACGATGTGGGTCTGAGGCGTGATGGGGTACGCCGAGACCACCTGGACCCTGGCCAAACGCACCGCCTCAGCCACCCCGTGGCTTCCTTCGATCACCTGCCTCATGATTCACTCTCGAAATGAGCCGTTTCCAAGGCACCATGTTCGTCAAGGTTTAGAATTTCCCACCTGGACCTCACGACGCCTGTTCCGGCTCCAGGGACATGGCGTGGCGGGGGCATTCCACGACGCACACCCCGCACCCCTTGCAGTAATCATAGTCGATGCGCCGCCCCTGGCTAGACTCTTCCCGGTGCACGGCCACTTCCGGGCAGAAGAGTCGGCAGTTGTCGCACTGGTTGCACAGGCCGCAGTTGAAACACCGCTCCGCCTCCTGCATGGCCAGGTTCGCGGAGATTTTCAGATCGATTTCCGCGAAGGTGCGGACCCGCTCCTCGCGGAGCAAGCGCGGTGGAACGATCCGGGGCGCATAGGTGAAGTGATCCGTGTTGATCTCGGAAAAATCGACGATGTGCGGGTTGCGCCGGCAGCGCAGGCCCCTCAGGTAAATTTCCATGGAAAGGGCGGGCCCTCCTCCAACCCGGCACTCGGCAAGGGTCGGTTCGATGGCGTCAAAGCCCTTCCGAAAAAACACATCGAGGGCCAACGCGGCCTCCTTGCCCGACGCGACGGCATGGACGACGCTCTTGATTTCCGTCGTCAAGTCACCGCCGAAGACCGTGACCGGCCCCTTCTCCCCGCGCACCAGAACGGTGTGGCTCAACCTGAGCACCCCCATCCCCTCGGCGGGGGGATTGAGCCATTCCTCGGCGGGCTCAGCCCCTATGGCCGCAAAAACCTGGCTCACCGAAACTTCCAGAATCTTTCCGGAAACAGGCCCGATGGGTGGGCGGGGATCAGCGCCCCCGTTCAGGATTTCCATCTCCTGGAGCGTGAGGAGCCATCCGCCGCCCGCCGCGTCGATGCGCGCGGGTGTGTGGAGCTCGAGAAGCTCGACACCCTCTTCAAGGGCCATGGTTACCTCATCAGGAAAAGCGGGCATGTCCCGGCGCCTTCTGCGGTATATGAGCAGAACCTTCGCACCCAGGCGCAGTACCGACCGCGCCACGTCGATGGCGGTGTTTCCCCCGCCGATGACCGCCACCGTCCCCTTGAGCTGGGGAGTCTTTCCGCAACGCAGGTCCTCCAGAAAGGCGAGTCCGTCCCTGATTCCGTTCAGTTCCCCTCCTGGGATCGGGAGCTTCTGGGCGCATCCGTGGCCACATCCCCAGAACACGGCGCCATATTCCTTTTCAGCCTCATCGAGAAACCCGCGCCCAATCCTTTTCCCGCAGAGAATGCGAACTCCCTGGGCCTCAATCAGTGCGATCTCTTTTGTCAGGACCGCCTCCGGAAGGCGGTAGGCGGGAATTCCCCAGCGCAAAATACCTCCCGGTTCGGCAAGGGCCTCGAACACATCGCAGCGATAGCCCATCCTGGCAAGGAAACAAGCCGCCGCCAGTCCACTGGGACCGGCCCCCACCACGGCTATCCGTTCATGCTCCGAAGGCAGCTTGGGGAGGTTGGGCTTGAGGTCATAGCGAGTGGCCACATCGGACAGGAATCGCTCGATGACATGGATGGCGATGGCCTCGTCGAAATCGCTGCGATTGCAGACTCCCTCGCAAGGATGGTAGCAGACCCTCCCACACACAGCGGGGAAGGGGTTTTCCTGGAGGATGGTCTCCCACGCCTCCTTGAAGAGCCCCTGGGTCGCCAGCATCTCGATGCGGCCGATGTCCTCACCGGCCGGGCAGGCGGCGCTGCAGGGAGCCGTCTTCTCGTCGTAGCGGGGTCTCAGGAAACGCCATGATCCGGTTTTGTTGGCCTCGGTGCTGGTGTGGGAGCGGGAAATGAAGACGGGAGGGATGCGGATGGTCTCGCGGGGTGGGCTCATGGTGGTTCCTTGAACAAAAAAGGGATGGAACGTTGTTCGCGGCTCAACAGGTCAAGCCTCGGAAAAGCCCACTCAGGATAGGCCCTTAAGCGATCAAACCCAGGAGCTGCACATCCGAATAGGCCTCCTCGGCGGCACGCAGGTTTTCCTCCGGCTTGGCCGGAGCCTCTTCGAATATGGCCTGGGCGATGGCTTCCATGGGAGGCGTCTCCAGCATCCTGGCGAAGGCTCCCATGATGGCCGTGTTGACGATGGGATGCGTGCGTGTTCCCAATCCGTGGTTCAGCGCAATGCGCGTTGCGTCCACGGTGGCCACTCGGAACCCTTGGTACCGCTCCAATCCCGCAGGCGATGCGGGAGTGTTGATGAGTATCCAACCTCCCGGTTTGAGTCCCCGGGTCACATCGGTTCCCTGGAGCAACGTGCGGTCCAGCACGACGACATGGTCGGGAGCGTAAACATTGGTGCGCAGCAGGATCTTCTTTCGGTCCAGCCGCAAATACGCTTCAACGGGAGCCCCCCTGCGCTCGACCCCAAAAACCGGGAAGCTCTGCACGAAAAAGCCCGCCTGAAAGAGGGCCTTTGCGAGGAGGATTGTCGCAACGACCGTACCCTGGCCGCCACGTCCATGGAAGCGGATTTCCACCATCCCATTATATCCTGCCGGAGCGCTGAGGGAATCCCGCCGCAATCGGTCCCGCACCTCGGAACCTGATCACGTCTTCGCCCCACCCATGGCTTGAGAGGCCTCTGGTGTGAACGCGTCTGAGCGAGGGGGGACCCGATTCAGACTCACCCGGTCACGCCGGGCTCCAGACCACGGCAAGGGCTTTGGCCGGTTCCTCGCTCACGCACCGAAAACTGTGACTCAGGTCCGATTCAAAATAGATGCTGTCTCCGGCCTCCAGGACCTCCGCCCGGTCAACGGTCCTGAACTCCACCCGCCCGGAGAGGAGAAAAAGGAATTCTTCCCCCTCGTGGCTCATGAAAACCATGTCGCTGGTGTCACGGCTCAGGAATTCCACCAGGAACGGTTCCATGTGCTTGCCGGGCTTCTTCGTTTCCAAGGCCTCGTAGATGTAGTTCACTTCTCCCTTGTGATGGTGAGGACGGCGCTCAATGAGCCCCCGTTCATGGCTGCGGGTGATGGAAATCTTGTCGGTGCTCACTTCGTCCTGGAAGAAAAAAGCCATCCCCACGTGCAGCGCCTTGGCGAGCTTCAGAAGCGTGGCTATCGGAGGCACCACGTGATCGTTCTCTATCTGGGACAGGAACGGTTTGGAGAGACCCGTCTTGGCTGCGAGATCCTGAAGAGTGAACCGGTTCTTCTGGCGCAGTTCCCGAATCTTGTTGCCGATCTTGAGTGCCTTGACAGCCATGCTGATGTCTTGTTCGGGTGTCATCTCACCTCCATGGAATCTGTATGGATCATCCCCCGCATGCAAGCCGGGTCACGGTGAAAAGACCGGAGAACCCATCGATCACACCTTTTTGAAAATGTATGCATTCTAATCAGACTTTGGTTTGATGTGAACAAAATTGTTTTGTAAAGACACGACCACAGAGACATCCCAGTTCTGCCGATCGGTTTCCTTTTTTGCACAGCGACACGGGCAATGGGAAAAATTTGGTCCGTTGCATTTCAACCCGTCTGTCAACACGCTCACCCGGCTCCCCTCGATCGTGGTCTTGTTGGCTGAAAAGCTCATCCCGCAAGCGTCCCGACAGGCAACTCCGCGTCACTGCAAATCCTGGCACACCATTTGCTCTTAAAATGATTAAAAGCGGGGGTGGGGATAGACCAGACCTTACCTCTCCTCCAGCTGAAATGATCACCGACACGCTTCCCTGACCAGAGACATGATCCATCGCTGCATATCCGCCAACAGACTTTTCCCTCTCTTTCTGGTCTTAGATGCCGCTGAATCATGGTTCCCTTTCCTTCGGGGAGCGCGTCAGGGTGAGAGGGAGCAAATCCGGTAGAATGCCTTTTTGATCATTGCGGATTAATCCAAAAAGCCCGAAAGGGGGTGAAGCCTATGGGCTGGTGACGCGTGGTGCAATTCCGGAGGTTTGTCAGCAAAATCTGTTGGACTTTCTCATCTGCATCCCAGCTTCACAAGGAGCGAGTCATGAAAAAACCAGCCTCGAGATTGATGACAATAGCCGCATGTGCCCTGATGACGGGGTTGTTTCTCCTTATGACCTCGGGAACGGTCTTTGCCCAGGCACCCGTGAAGGACGTGCTCAAGGAGACTGCCAAAGAAGGCGCCATGGAGATGATGGGAGTCAAGAAGCCGGTCCAGGGTCAGGCAGAGATGATGGACGGGGCCAAAATGATGATGGACGGCAAGAAGATGCTGAAGACCGACCTGGTCAAGGAAGGGAAGGTCAAGGAAGGAGCGGCCCTGGAAGGGGAAATGATGATGTCTGAGGGCTATGAGATGATGGTCGACGGTGACAAACTCCTTCAAGCCCAGAAGGTCACCGAGGGAAAGAAGAAGATGTTGGATGGGTCAAAAATGATGGCGGACGCCAAAAAGAAGATGACGGACGATCTGACCAAGAAGAGCATCATCAAGGGAGACAAGCCTGCGGAAGGCGAAGTGATGATGAAGGATGGCGAAAAAATGATGAAGAACGGCGAGATGATGATGCTCAAATAGGGCCAGGCCTTCCCGTGCCCGAGTATCGCTGGCGGCAGTGTTTACCGGTTGGGGTTGGAATCCTGTGCGCAGCACAAGTTCCCTGTATGTGTGTCATTCCGAGTTGGCGCAAGCCGGGGGGGAATCCTGAATGGGATATCCACAGCCGAAGCTTCTCGCGCCGCTCGGAATGAACACCTTATTATGTGTAGCCGTACCAAAGTGCTCGAATTGTCAGCTGTAATTTCTTCCTTTCCTAATGCACACCCAATGTCTTGATTATTATTCTCAATTCCGACTCCATGGCCAGGAAAAGTTCGACCAATTCCGGATCGAAGTCGATACCGCTCTGGGCGCGAATCTCGGCTATTGCTTTGTCCATGGGCCACGCTTCTTTATAGGGACGTTTGGACACCAAAGCATCGAATACGTCGCATATGCATGCGATCCTTCCCACCAAAGGAATTTGCTTTCCTTTGAGCTCGTGTGGATAGCCGGAGCCATTCCATTTCTCATGATGAGTCAGGGCTATGACCTCGGCAACTTCGAGCAGTTTGGATTTGCTGCCAGAAAGTATTTTCCCGCCAATGACGGGGTGGGTTTTCATTATGGCCATTTCCTCCAGGGTCAGTTTCCCCGGTTTCAGGAGGATCATATCCGGGATTCCAATCTTCCCCAAATCGTGCATGGTGCTCGCTGAGGCAAGATTGTTGTATTCTTCCGGCGAGAGTCCGGCGGCCCTCCCCAGAAGCCTGCAGTATTCGCTCATACGTTTGATGTGAGCGCCCGTTTCATTGTCACGCTGTTCGGCTGCAAGTCCCAGGCGTTCAAGAATTTCGATCTGTGTTTCAATGATTTTTCGGGTGCGCTCTCTAACCTTTCTTTCCAGAATAATATTTTGATGTCTCAACTCCTGTTGGGCGAGCTTGAGATTGAGATGTGTCCTTACGCGGGCCTTCACCTCAACAACATCGAATGGTTTCGTAATGTAATCCACAGCGCCATTTTCGAAACCTCTTGTCTTGTCCTTTGGACCGTCCATGGCAGTGATGAAGATCACGGGTATTTCATCGGTGGCGGGATCTTGCTTGAGTTTACGACAGACGGTGAAACCATCCATTTCAGGCATCATGACATCCAGGAGAATCAAGTCCGGTTGGTTGCGTGTTGCGTATTCTATGGCTTTCTTTCCGGTCATGGCCACGGCCAGCTTATACTCATCTCTCAACGACTGAACGAGTATGTCAATATTGGTCTTGGTATCGTCGACCAGAAGAATCCTGCAATTGCTGAGATCGTGCATGATGAACCGATTTGAAGATCCCATTCCAAATGCGATTTGATTTCCGTCCGCCATGTCCGCCATCATTCCCCAGGTTCGAGAGAACTCCTCAATTCACCGGTGAGGTGACTCAGAACTTGCCTTGCACCATCGAAGTTGTAACTGATAACGTTTCGCTCCAAACCTTTGAGTTGCTCTCTGAAGCCGTGGAGAGAAGAGCAGGCTCTGACTGCGTTCAAACAATCCTCCGAGTCAACCGGGTTGCATTCTTCCAGACTCCTGTCGAGCCTCTGGAGTAGCTCCAGGATCCCTTCGCGGTCGAATCCGCCATCCCTGCGACCTGGCTGCATCAAGGCGGCATCGCTCAGCCGCGTCTTTCCAAGGGCCTCCTCTAATTGTGCGAGCTTCTCCTCCAGGGTCAAAAGGAGTCTTGATATTTCCTTTTCATCCTGTTTGGCACTTGCAGCTTCCAACGCCTTTGATACCAAAGCGATGTCGACAGCCGAGACATTTCCGGCCGCCCCTTTCAACGAATGCGCCATGAGTCTCGCCGTTTCAAATTCCTTATTACGGACAAGTGTACGCAAGTCCTGCGTAAAATCTTTGTGCGCCTGGAAGAATTCCTCCAGGAGTTCAACATATAGGTTCCATGACCCTCCGACCCGATTGATTCCGTCATTGATGTCCAAGCCGGGCAGGAAATCGAACCGCATGATTTCATTCCCGATAAAAGCGTTCGGTTCCAACTCCCTCACGATGGTCATGCTTCCTAGCCGGGGAATACTCGCCCTCAGCACCGAAAGCAATTTCCCGCGGTCTATCGGTTTGGTGACATAGCTATTCATTCCAGCGTGGAGGCATTTTTCCCGGTCACCAGACATGACTCGAGCAGTCATCGCTATGATGGGGAGATGTCTCATCTTGAGCTCACTCCGGATGACTCTGGTCGCTTGAATGCCGTCCATCTCAGGCATTTGCACGTCCATCAGCACAGCATCATAGGTTTTTCTTTTCACAGCCTCTATTGCTTCAAGACCATTGGTGGCTTCGTCCACGGCAATGCCAGCGGCCTCCAGTACTTCCCTCGTGACCTTGCGGTTGATTTGGTTGTCCTCTACCAACAGGACGCAAACACTGGGAAAATCACCCGGCCAGGTGATTTCTGCCTCTTTTTTGGGGGAAGCGAGATTCCTGTACCCGAATATCTCCATGATCTTGTGGAGCAGGACCGACTGCTTGATGGGTTTAAAGAGGAAGCCTTCGATGCCGGCTTTCTGAGCCTCTTCGATATCGTCTTTGCGGCCGTGGGCGTTCAGGACGATAATCGGAGGAGCCTTCCTGCGCGTGTTCTGCTTGATACTCTTGGCGAGCCTGAGGCCATCCATATCCTTGAGCTTGATGTCGATGAGAACTAGGTCAAAAGGCTCGCCTTCAATGGACTGTTCATAGGCGGCAAGGGCCGACTCGGCACAATCAGCTGTCTGAGTGCGGAAACTGAACGACTCGAGGTAACGTTTTACCACGCTTTGTAAGGAGGGGTTTCCTTCTACAAGGAGAATATTCAAATCTGTCAGGCCGAGAGGTACACTGTGATCACCCTGAAGGTTCGCGGGTGGGAGTTTGAATCGTGCATTGAAGAAGAAGCAACTGCCTGATCCGGGCTCGCTTTCCACCTGAATCTCTCCCCCCATCATGCTGACGATTCTCCAGCAAATCGTAAGCCCAAGCCCCGTGCCGCCGTATTTCCTGGTGGTGGAGCTGTCGGCCTGGGCGAATGCCTCAAAGAGCGTGCTTTGCACATTGGGGTCGATGCCGATACCGGTATCCCGGACGCGAAAAAACAATTCCACGCTATCGTCATGGCTCGATGCGGTTTCAATTGAAACACAGACCTCACCCTTTTCAGTGAACTTCAAAGCGTTGGATATGAGATTCATCAGCACTTGGCGGAGGCGCAAGGGATCAGTCATCACCCGTTGGGGAACGTCGGGGGCGATGTCCACAATGAATTCCACTTCATTTCGCTGGATCTTCTCGAGGAGCATATCGGTAATCTCCTCAATGATTTCCCTTGGTGAGGCGGGTATACTCTCGAACTCCAGCCTGCCGGCCTCGATTTTTGAGACGTCCAGGATATCATTGATGATACCAAGCAGGGTCCTCGAGGAGGAACTGACCATGTCCAGGTATTCCCTCTGCTTTCTGTTCAAATCCGTGTCGATAAGCAGGTCGCAGATGTTGATGATGGCATTCATGGGTGTGCGGATTTCATGGCTCGTGTTCGCCAAGAAATGACTTTTGGACTTATTTGCCATCTCCGCCCGGAGGGCCATCTCATTGGCCCTGGCATTTGCAAGTTCAAGCAACTGGTTGGATTGAGCGAGTTCCCGATTGGCAGTCTCTGCAGCCTGTTTGGCTTGCTTGAGCTCTGCCACCACCTGTTCAAGACAGTGATTGGTGTTTCGCAATTCGGCTACGCGAAGGGCAACTTGCTCTTCAAGGTGATCCCTGTGACGCTTCAGTCGGAGCATTGAATTGATTCTCGCCAGGAGTTCTACTCTCACTACGGGTCTGCTCAAGAATTCCTCAGCTCCAACCTCCAGCCCCCTCACCTTGTCCTCGGCACCAGATAAGGAGGTGACCAGGATTATGGGGATGTGTCTGGTGTTTTGGTCGTTTTTCAACCTTCGGGTCACTTCGTAGCCGTCAATGCCCGGCATCATTATGTCGAGCAGGATCAGATCGGGGGGGCACTTTGCCACCAAGTCCAAAGCCTCTTCTCCCCCGCAGGCCTTGAGTATCTGATAACTGTTTTCGACAAGCATGCCGGCAAGCAATTTGACGTTGATGGGATCGTCGTCAACAATGAGAACTCTTGCATTTCGATTGAAGTCCTCTTCTTCCGGTTGCCCGCCATCGTTGGTATTTTCGACCCAGCAGCCTTCCCTTTTCAAATGATGACCAGCCAACGTCCACCCCGAGATATCATGGTTACAGGTGGGTCTAATGACCCTCTTCCCATCGCTCTGTTTGCCAAGAGCAGTCAAAAAAACAGCCGGCGTATCTCCAGGGTCAGAGGTGTTGGCAATGATCTCGGAAGCCTTTGAACCCACCACGCCGGGAAGCTGAGCGTCAACCAGGATCAATTGCGGATGTTGGTCCCGGGCCAATAGAATCCCGGTTTCGACGTCTTTTGCCTGAAGGATCCTCCTGTCACCATTGCGGGAAAGGAGATCCATCAGTGCCGTGGTCTTTTGGTCGCTTCCGACGATCAAGACGTAGTTTTCCTTCATCGGCGCATCTCTTTTTCATGGTCCCGGTAATAAGGCCGGGATGAGGCGAGGGAACGAGTGTGTGTCAAAGCAGCACCCGAACTCCTGCCAAATTTCAAACGGCAGGGGTCAGCCGCCGCCCCGGAGCAGATAGCAGAGGGGTGGTCGGCTGGAGTGGCTTGTTGGATGGCGCAGGATCCCCTAACGACCGGTCTTGGCGCTGTGCTTTCGAATCATCCGCTGAATTTCGGCATCAAGCTTAGCTTGCTCCTGCGCAACCTTCGCTTTACGTGCCCTAGCTTCTGCTGAGGCCTTTGGATCAAAGCGCCCATCGATCCAATTAGCCGGGTCTTCCTCTGGGAAATCCTCGAAATACTGTGACCACTCACCCATTGTTGACTCCTTTTATCTCCGATCTGCTGGTTAGACTGCATGCATCTTAATTTCTCTGTGGTTGTGGAGCCCGTAAGCTCTTTGTCACCCAACAAGAGGTTCAAGCCTCGGACCAAAACAGAACTGATCAAAACCTTCCAGAAGCTCTCAACAATGCGATGGCGCGATTTCAAGCGTCACAGTTCCTACTCGGCAGAAGTTGAGAAGATGGCCAAAGCTTTTTTGAGCTCTCTCGCTCCGGGGGAACCGACTCGATTTGGAGGGCCAGCAAGACAAGCATTGTGAGAGGCAGCAATGGTTTTTTGACCGGTGGTATCTCTGGTCTGGTGGGGTATCTCGAGTGTGGAGACTTGCATGGAGGATTTGCCAGGGTGCGTTGCCCCAACCCCGAGTGCAGGCATGAATATCTTTTGGCGGTTTCAATCTGATGGCCTGCGCAAATTGCAGACAGCCCACCCTATCTCCGGCCCCCGAAGATGGACCCCAGGACCCCGCGGATGATCTGCCTTCCGATCTGGCTTCCAATGGCTCGGGCCGCGCTCTTGGCCACGGCATCGACGATGCCCGCAGCCTGGGAACGGGGTTCCGCCCCGCGCCTTCGCGGAAGGGGCAACTCCCGATCTCTTCCCTCCTCAACGGCCGGAACGCGTTCCTTGAGCCTTTCATAGGCCGATTCCCTGTCAACGATGCGTTCGTAGTGGCCGTAAACCACCGAACCCTCGATGATCCCGCGCCGCTCGTCCACGGAGAGAGGCTCCAGGCGGCTTGCGGGTGGATAGACGAAGGCCCGTTCCACCATGCCGGGCATGCCTTTGGCGTCGAGGACGGAAATGAGGGCTTCCCCAACGCCCAGTTCGGTGATGGCTTTGACGACATCCAGTTTCCCACTGGCGCGGAAGGTCTCCGCGGCGGCCCTGACCGCCTTCTGGTCCTTGGGGGTGAAGGCTCTCAGGGCATGCTGAACCCGGTTTCCCAGTTGTCCGAGGACCGTCTCGGGCAGGTCCAGGGGGTTCTGGGTCACGAAGTAGACGCCAACGCCCTTGGACCGAATGAGCCGAACGACCAGTTCAATCTTCTCCAGAAGGGCCGTAGGAGTGTCATCGAAGAGCAAATGGGCCTCGTCGAAGAAGAACACGAGCTTGGGCCGGGGAAGGTCCCCAACCTCCGGAAGCTGCTCGAAAAGCTCCGAGAGCAGCCACAGGAGAAACGTTGCATAGAGCTTTGGGGACCGCATCAACCGGTCCGCCGCAAGGATATTGACAACGCCTCGGCCCTGATCCCCCGTTTGCATCAGATCGTCCAGGTTCAAGGCAGGCTCTCCCAGCAGGGACTCCCCGCCCTGTTCCTCCAGGCTCAGGAGGCTGCGCTGGATGGCTCCCGCGCTGGCAACGGAGATGTTTCCGTACTCGGCTCTGAATTGATCCGCGCTCTCCGACACGTACTGCACCATGGACCTCAGGTCTTTCAGGTCCAGGAGAAGGAGCCCATGGTCGTCGGCGATTTTAAAAATGATGCTGAGAACGCCGCTCTGGATGTCGTTGAGGTTGAGAATGCGTGAGAGGAGCAGGGGACCCAGCTCGGAGATGGTGGTGCGAACGGGATGCCCCTGCTCTCCGAAAACGTCCCAGAAGACGACCGGATAGCCTTCGAACTGGAAATCGCGAAGCCCAAGCTCCTCGATCCGCTCCCGCACCTTGGCATGATCTCCCCCGGGAAAGGCAAGCCCCGAGAGGTCCCCCTTCACATCGGCCATGAAGACCGGGACCCCCATGCGACTGAACTGCTCGGCCATCACGCGCAGGGTGATGGTTTTCCCCGTCCCCGTGGCCCCTGCGATGAGTCCGTGCCGATTGGCCATCTCCGGCCTCAGTTCGATTTCTCCTGCCCCTTTGCCCAGAACGATTCTTGCTTCAGTTTCCCGTGCCATGCCCTTGCTCCTCATAGTGTCCGGAAACCCCTCCCTTCCTTGCTCCGGGTATGAAGCAGGAGGGAGGAACGATTTTGGAATTCAACCCGACACACCACCCCGAAATGCTCTTTTTCCCTTGGGACAGTCACGGATTGTCGCGGATTGCCGCCGATTGGCCCCAGAGGGACCAGACGGCTCTGGTCGTGCCCCACGCGCTCTCTGTTGCATAAGCATGCCCACAATGAAGGATGGGAAAAATTCGAGGCGTTGTGGTAGATTTCTGAAACAAGGAGGTGGACCATGGCTGACCCGGAAAAATGGCTTCAATCCTTGAAAGACAGACTGTCACGCTGCCAGAAGCCTGTCAAGGAATTCCTCTACGGCATGACCGTCCATGAGCTCACCGTGGAGCTCAAAAAGGAAAAAGGATACCTTGAAGGACTGTTCATCCTCGCCGTCTTCGGGGATCTCATCGGCCTGCCTCTGTTTCCTCCGTACTATTCCATGAGGCTCCTGCCGTATGTAGTGCCGTCCATCCAGCGCTGGAAGCATAGTGTTCTGAGGGAGAGGGACATCACCGACCTCGCATCCCGCGACCTCTAGAGGAAACGGCGCTTCCCTCTTGATCCGATCCGGCATCGATACTACCTTTTCGATCGCGGACCACCACATGAAGCTATTCGAGCGAGGGGAGGCGGAACTTACCCTGGGAGCCCCCTGAAGGGTGGTCCGACTGTCGGGGCAAACACGCTCACATTGGGTCCATCAGTCATGAATCAAGACAATCTCATAGTTCCATGCAGAAATTGCGGGGCCAAGAACCGCATTCCCACCAATCGATTGAAAGACAAGCCCATATGCGGACGATGCCATTCTTCCCTCTCGCCCTCCGCCGCCTACCCTTCTCATCCGGTCGATGTGACTGACAGAACATTCAGGGATGAGGTCCTCAATTTCCCTGGTTCGGTGGTTGCCTTCTTCTGGGCCTCCTGGTGTACATACTGCCAAACCCTCATGCCCGTCATCACCGAACTGAGCAAGAAATACGCCGGCAAAATCAAATTCGCCCGAATCCAGACCGACCACAACCAGGCAACGTCCAACCAGTACGACGTCTTGAGCCTGCCCACCCTGATCCTTTTCAAGAACGGGACGCAGGTCAACCGTCTGACGGGCTCCCTTCCCCGGGACCAACTGGAATATCAGCTGGCCCCACTCCTGTGACCCCTTTGGAAAAAAAGAGATCAGGATCTTGCCCCGGATTCCAGGAACGCATTGAGGGTCTTCTCCCAGTAACCCATGAACTCGGCGAAGTAGTCTTCCGTGTAGGCTTCGACGAACCGGACCCCCTCCTCGCTCAGGGCGGTGTACATGTATGTGACCGCCGCTTCGGTGAGACCCTCTCCGTCTTCTCTCAAGCTGATCGTGATTTTTCCCACCGTCATGGCCGGAGTCACCTTTATCATATCCAGGCGGAAGCTTTCGGGGTCCCTGCGGGTGATCATCCAGACCGATTCCCGTTCGGCGTCCTCGGTCACGAAGACGCAGTCCTCCTCAGCCAGCCCGGACCTTGAGTAGACCGCCACGGGATCCCAGCCCTCGACCCACTCCCTTTCTCGCACGGGGCAAAGCAGAGGGAAAACCTCCCCGGGTCTTGCCCGGATAGACTGCACGTAAGTCCTCTCGACTCTGACCGGTTCCATGATCACCATGCTCAAACACCTCCTCACAGTTTGAACTTCTGGACCGTGATGATGTTGGGGTGGGCTCTCAGGGCTTCCATGGCTCCGGGGGGCACATCGTCGTCCACCCGGATGATGGCGATGGCCCTGTCCCGCTCCGGCGTTCGGCTCAGGTGCATGTTGGCGATGTTCACCTCGAAGCTCCCGAGAGTGGTCCCGATGAACCCGATGGTTCCGGGCTTGTCGAAGTTTTGCACGATGAGGTTGATGCCCTCGAGCTCGGCCTCGAGCCGGTAATTGTTGAGCCGCACCAGGCGTATCTCTCCCCCGGGAAAGACGGTGCCTGCCGCGGAAGACTCCTCCTGCTTCCCTTTCACCCTCACGATGATCATGCCTGTGTAGCCCCGGGACTCAGACGAGGTGGAGGCCAGGAGCTCGACCTGCCGAGCCTTCAGGAGGAGTGGAGCGTTCACCAGGTTCACTTCCTCCGCCAGGACGGGGGCCAGGAGCCCCTTGATTACTGTCTGTGTCAGGGCCTCGAGGGGCAGCTCCCGGAGCTCGGATCCGCTGTACTCGATTTCCAGACGCTGCACGGGCGAGCAGATCTGTCCCTGGAGGCTTCCCAGGCGCTCCGCCAGGACCAGGTAAGGACGGAGCTTTTCGTAGTCCTTGGGGCTGATGGACGGGAAATTCAAGGCGTTGCGAATGATCCCGCAGAGGAGATAATCGGCGATCTGCGACGCGATGGCCCGGGAGACGTTGGCCTGGGCCTGGACGCTGGAAGCTCCCAGATGTGGAGTGAAGATGACGTTCTCAAGCTTGAGAAGAGGGCTTTCCGTTGGCGGCTCCTGGGCGAAGACATCCAGTGCCGCTCCCGCCACGTGACCCGACACGAGGAACGCGTGGAGGGCTTCCTCGTCGACAAGGTCTCCCCGGGCGCAGTTGATGATGCGAACCCCCGGCTTTGTGCGGGCCAGGGTGTCCCGGTTGATGATCCTTCGGGTCTCTGGTGTGGACGGGGTGTGGAGGGTGATGAAATCGGACCGGGCGAGGAGCTCGTCCAGGGAGACCGATTCGACTCCGAGTATAGCGGCGGCTTCGGGAAGGATGTGGGGGTCATGGGCGAGAACGTCCATCTTCATGGCAAGAGCCCGGTCCGCCACGATGGATCCGATCTTTCCGAGGCCTATGATCCCCAGGGTCTGGTGGTAGAGCTCGGTGCCCATGAAACGCTTCTTTTCCCAGGACCCCTCTCTCATGGACTGAGTCGCCTGGGGCACATGGCGGGCCAGAGAGAGCATCATTGCCATGGTGTGTTCCGCCGCGGACATGGAATTGGCCCCGGGCGTGTTCATGACCAGAATGCCCATGGAACTCGCTGCCTGGAGGTCGATGTTGTCGATGCCGGTTCCGGCGCGCCCGATCACTTTCAAGCCATGGGCGTTCGCAAGGATGTCCGCCGTGATCCTCGTTCGGCTCCGCACCACCACCGCGTCGTAGCCGGAGATCATGCCTCTGACCTCGTCCGCGCTCGGCTGATCGGGTACGTCCACCTGAACCCCCGCGGCGGATTTCAAGATCGCCAGCCCAGCCTCATGCATCCCGTCGCACACGAGTATCCGCACGTTGTTCCCCTTTCTGTCCTCCCGGTAAGCCACTTTTTCTTCCCGCAACCGGGGTATTGGAATCTGTCCTATCAATACACCTGATCTCCTCCGACTTGATGGGGAGGCGAGCCGGAAGTGAGTCCTCAAGCCGCATCGTCCCCCTCCGTCGGCCCATCCCATCAATGGATGGGTGTTTGGAGATCGACCCTTGAGCTTCTTATTCCCATGATTGAGTTCGTCAGGCAAGCACGAATGCCGGGAATTTTGACACTTCCGGCAACGTGTGTCGCATCGGAGCACTCAGCCGGATGGTTTGCCATAATTCCCTCGGCCGGTTGGTCCTTTTTTTGCTTAACTGCCCTGCGTGTGGGTGGAGCCCGCGGTGAGCGCCGCACGGATTCCTCGAGGGGTAGACACTTCCCTGCGACTCCCATCCCCTGGCGGGAGTGTTCAGCAGGGGCAGGGGTAATGAATCGCCCGCTTCAGCATGCAGGAACCACCCGATGGCGGTCAACGGCAGAGCAGTGGCGCGACCCAAAAATTTGCACATTTTTGAGGGGGAGCGTACTGAAAATTTTCTCCGAAAGGCGGATGGTGCCGATCATTGCCCTTGATACTATGTAAGGCCTCCTCGAATCGATGGTATGTTTGCTGCGCCAACATCAAACACCAACGAAGGAGGAAGCCTGATGAGATTCTACACCAAACAGCACCAGTATTACTGTGGAATTGATCTGCACACAAAGAAGATGTACGTGTGCATCCTCAACAGCTCTGGAGAGACTGTGGCACACCGAAACCTGAATACGGATCCCGGGGCTTTCCTCGAGTTCATCGCTTCCTACCGGGAAGACATCGTGGTGGCTGCAGAGTGCATGTTCACCTGGTACTGGGTGGCCGATCTTTGTGCCAAAGAGAACATCCCCTTCGTGCTGGGCCACGCCCTTTACATGAAAGCAATCCATGGGGGCAAGAGCAAAAACGACAAAATCGACTCCCATAAGATTGCCGTACTCTTGAGGGGCGGCATGCTGGCTCAGGCATATGTCTATCCCGCCAAGATGCGGGCCACAAGAGATCTTCTAAGAAGAAGAAATCATCTGGTGAGAAAGCGAGCAGAGCTGTTCGCTCATATCCAGAACACCGGAAGCCAGTACAACCTCCCTGACCCTCTCGGGCGCATTGCCAAGCCCAAGAACCGGGAAGGAATCGTTGATCGATTCGACCAGCCCAGCGTTCAGAAGAACATGGAAGTGGATCTGGAGATGATCGAAGCCTATGACCGCATCCTCATCCCTCTGGAGCGGGAGATCATAAAGACCGCCAATGGACACGATGCCCTTTCCTACAATCTGCTCAAAACCATTCCAGGGGTAGGCAGAATCCTTGCCCTGGTGATGCTCTATGAAATAGAGAACATCCAGCGATTCGAAACTGTCCAGGACTTTGCCTCCTATGCCCGCCTCGTCAAGTGTGCCAAAGAATCCAATGGGAAAACTACGGGACCAGTGGCAAGAAGATCGGCAATGCTCACCTCAAGTGGGCGTTCAGTGAAGCCTCAGTGCTCTTCATCAAGAGCAATGAGCCCGCTAAGAAATACCTCGATCGACTTGCCCAAAAACACAAAAAGGGAAAAGCTCTCTCGATCCTGGCCCACAAGCTGGGCCGAGCTGCCTACTTCATGCTCAAAAACAAGGTGGCTTTCGATCAAGATAAATTCCTGAGCCACTAAACAGTTGGAGGAGACGGATCAGCCTTTCTCGAAACTGGAGCCACACGGGAATGGAGCACGTATTCGCCTTGATCCATGAAGGATTTGATCATCCTTGCACCGATCAGAGTGCTCGAAAAAGGATGTGCCCGATTGACACCCTGCAGCCCGTTGCGCTTGATTGGAGGTCCGTCTTGCTCCTTCATGCACGCTCGATGTTGGTCAAGTTCTGCCCCTCATCCGAACCCGCACCTAACTGGGGAGAGCGTTACCCCGACTCTTGACTGGGACGGCACGAGGGAGAACGTCATTGTTTCTAGGTCGCATCTTCTCGGAGAGGGCGCAACCACCCTCTTGCATGAACCCTCTTCGAAGGGTGAATCGAACCTCAATAAGTGTTTGGTGCAGGACTTGTTCCTGGCGCCCCTTGAAGAAACCCAAGTCAGAGCGACCTGCAGCGAGCAAAATGGCCGAACGGTAAAAAACTTCTCTTTTTTCCCGTTCGGTAGTGTCTGCCAACAGGCACAGAATCCCGACGAAAAAAAGATGAACTTTTTCGTATAGGAGGAGTGTTCCCTATTGACAGCGGGAGGCCTTATAAGTGTTTCGAAGTTCCGGGGAGCGAGTAAGGGAGGAAGGAAGAGGGATTCTTGGATCTTTTTCCCTTGCAACTCTCACGCAGTAGCCTTAAAAACCAAGCAAGATTTCGAATACGGTTCATGCCTTGGCGGAAAAGCCCTCATCGCGACCGCGGAGGGCGCGTCAGCCGAAACAGACTGTCTGTTTTCCTTTGACACTAAACGATCCACCATTAGTCACTCGACGGGAATTCTATGCAAAAGAGCAGCATGGGAATGTCACCAGCACTGAACGAGCTCGCCGCCGGGGACCCCCCTGAACTCGGAAGGCTTACGTCCGAAAGGGCTTCGATCGTATTCGGCGCTGTTTATGAGAATCTCATCACCAGCGACTCGGCACGAATCTCCACGGTGGTCCTAGTGTGCAGCGCCAGCAAAAAAGAGGGAGCCACGACCATTGCCTCGGGCCTGGCCATTGCTGCATCCCAGCGAAGGGGCGGCGAAACGCTCCTCATGGACTGCAACTACCACGATCCCAGTGTGCTGAAGGTCTTCGGCAAGGGCCGGGGATCGACGGGAGAGCGAGAGCGGCTCCTGTCAGATCTTGTCGAGAAGCATGGGTACGCGGGCACTGAAGTTTCCTCGACCCCGCTGCCGGGCCTGACCATCATGGGCACCGCCCATGGCTTGAAGAACCACGTTCAGGCCTTGGAACCACCACGGTTCAAGAACATGCTGGATGAGTTGACCCAGATCTTCACTTTCGTCGTGATCGACGGACCACCCGTGAACCTCCACTCGGAATCCACCCTGCTCGGTTCCCAGGTGGACCGAATCCTCCTGGTCGTCCACGCGGGTGTCACCAGGATGCCTGTTGCGTCCAAGGCCGTGGAGCGGCTCTCGGCCGGGGGAATTCAGCCCCAGGTGATCCTCAATCGACGCGATTTTCCCATACCCGATGCGGTATACCGGAGGCTTTAGTCCCGATGCCTCAAACAGCCGTCATACTCTCACACGGCCCAACCGTTCTCAATGGACTTGAGCTCTCCCCGTTGCCCAAGATTCTCCTGCCCATCGGGGACCGGACCCTCGTCGAATTTCAGGGGGCTCTCCTCGCCTCGGTGGGTGTCAAACAGGTGATTGTTTGCGTGCGCTGGGATGACCCAAGCATCTCGAGGACCATCGAAAATCTCCTAAACCCTTTCCCGTTTCAGACCCGTTGTGTTGTTCAGAAGACCGACCGGGGAACGGGAGGAACCTTGAAGGAACTGGAGCAGTACATCGATGGGAGGTTCTGGCTTCTCGGGGGGGATCTTTTCCTTTTCGCAGACCTGGCCGAGATGCTCTACCAGCACAGGGAAAGCGGTTCCTGCGCAACGGTTGGAGCCCTGCAGGTCGAGGAATCGGGGTGGGAGATGGAACGGCTCGAGCCCGCCGCCGACACCGGGGTCAAGACGATCCACCGGGTTCATCCCGCCCATGACCGCAGGAGCAAACTGCGGCCGGCCGGGATTTATCTCTTTGAGCGATTCGTTTTGGAACACATTCGCCACCATGGATACTTCGATGTGAAGGAACAGCTCTTCGCCGAGCTCTACAGGCAGGGACTTCCCACTCGGGCCTGGGAGATCTGTGGCTATTCCAAGAACCTCTGGGGGCTGGACAAGTACTTTGAGCTCCAGGAAGACGTGCTCCTGAAGCGGGCCGGTCTGTCGAACCTCGAACAATGGCTCCCGCCCAGCACACCGGATGACACGAGGCAGGTCTCACCCGGGGCGACTCTCCTGGGACCCGTCGTTCTGGGGAAAAACTGCCGCGTTGAAGACGGGGCGATCATCGTGGGACCCGCGACCCTGGGCGATAACTGCACCGTTGCCAGGAATGCCGTCGTGGCCGAGTGCATCCTCTTCGCGGGTGCTTCTGTCGGGGATTCGGCCCACGTCCGCAAGTGCTTCCTGGGTGAGGGGACAAGCGTCCCCGCGGGCGAGCGTCTCAATGATTTCAGCATCCTCAGGGAATCCCCCGGTTCGCCTCAGGTGAGCCGGCCCCTTCCCTGGAGCTTCTACGGGTCGCCCACGCCGAGCTTCCAGTGTGTCGCCAGGCCCCGCTGCGCCGAAAACCACGCGAAGAGGGATTACCTGCGGTCCAAGCGAGTGCTCGACATCGTTTTTTCCATTGCGGCCCTCATCGTTACCGCTCCGGTCATGGTGCTCATTGCCCTTGCCGTCAGGCTGGACTCACGGGGCCGAGCCATTTTCCGCCAGAGGAGATGTGGCAGGGACGGCACCGTATTCACCATGTACAAGTTCCGGTCCATGGTGGAATCCGCCGAGGAGCTCAAGCGTGAGCTCATGGTCTTGAACGAGGTGGACGGCCCCATGTTCAAGATCACCAGCGATCCCCGCACCACCCGGGTGGGGCGCTTCTTGCGGGCAACCAACCTGGACGAGCTGCCCCAGTTCTGGAACGTGCTCCGGGGGGACATGTCCCTCGTGGGGCCCCGTCCCCTTTCCTGGGATGAGATGCGCTACAATCCGTCATGGCGGGACACGAGAATTCTCATGAAACCTGGCCTCATCGGGCTCTGGCAGGTCGAATCACACCAGAAGACCTCGTTTGCAGACTGGGTTGTGCTGGATACGTACTATATCAATCACTGTTCCATGTGGTTGGATGTGAAAATCATTTTAAGAGCGACCTGGGTTGTGTTGACCACCTGCATTGGGGGAGTGCTCCGTCTGTTCGCAGCAATAGGGAGGCGTCATGCATCGGAGGGAATCTGAACGGGTGAAACTGCGCAAGACCTCGAGGCCCGGCTGGAAACTGCCGGGGATGTTCATGCTGATCGCATGCTGCATCTCTCTTGCAGGGTGCGCCACCACAGGCTACAAGTCGGCGGAGGCCAAGTCTCAAGTCACAGCTTCCACGGCCGAGATGCCTCAGGAGAAGGCGCCGGAGCCGAAGCTCGAAGCCTCGCCTCCCGCCAACCCCCTGGAGTCGACGCCGGTGCGGGAAGACAGAAGTGCACTGCTCTACAAAGTCCGCGAAGCGGATTCACTGGCTGTGCGTTTCATTCACAACCCGGAGCTCAACGCCGATGTGAGCGTCAGGCCCGACGGCAAGATCAACCTTCCTCTGGTTGGAGAAGTCATGGTGGAGGGCCTCACGGTACCGGAGTTCCACGCGGTGGTCAGTTCCCGCTACAGGGAATTCATCGAAGAGACCTCCTACGGACACCTCATCAAGGAAGGGGATTTCCTGGATTTGCGCTTCGTGTATAACCCTGAGCTCAACATTGGAGTCCGGGTCCGCTCCGACGGAAAAATCTCTCTTCCACTCCTTGGAGACGTCCAGGCCGCGGGTCTCAGGCCGGACGCCCTGCGGAAGAATCTCATCAAGAGGTATGCGGGGCACATCAGGAACCCCGACGTGGCCCTTCTCGTGGGAGACACCACGGCCAAAAAGGTGTCCGCCGACCCCGAATTCATCACGGTGGCCCTCACTCATCATGCGGACCTCGAGATCTTCGTGGGCGGTGAAGTGCAGGCCCCCAAGGTGATCAAGTTCGAAGGCCAGATCACCACTCTGCAGGCCATCATGAAAGCCGGCGGCGTCAAGGATACGGGAGACCTCGCCAAGGTGGTCGTGCTCAGGCGCGGGAAGTTCGAGAAAGCGGATTGGATCCAGGTGAACCTCTCGAAACCCCTTTCGGGGGCAAGCCTCACCAACGATATTGCCCTGAGGAACGGGGACGTCGTCATTGTGCCCATGACGGGCATCGCCAAGGTGGACCTCTTTGTACGGCAATACATACGCGAAGTCCTGCCAATCCAGAGCTTCTTCAATGTGACCGTGATTCCCTTGGACGCCGGTGCGGGGGCCCTGTAGGGTGCGCTGGCCATGTCACGCCTGATCTCGTCGTTGATGCTTTTCGGCTTCATCCTGTGCCCTGGTTTCGCTGGCTTTGCCAGGGCGGCGGAAGAACTCCCCGCTGGAGTGGTGAACGTGGCTCGACCCGAATTCGGAAGCCGGGTTGGGGGCGGAAGCGATTACGGGCTGGCCAACGACCGGCCCATCGAAGTGGTCCGGCAGGGCGGCGGAGGGATGGAAGTCCGCATGGTGAGAACCCCCAACGAACTGCGGCTCTCCAGAAGAAATGAAGCCCGTTTCCAGGTGAAGCTCGGCGACACCGAGCTCGTGTACTTCTGGATGGAAGCTCCCCGTGTCCATGGACAGTGGCATGTGAAGCTCACCACCATCTATCCCGACCAGTACCGAAAGGTCATCTTCTCCCGCAATCTCCGGAACCGGGTGACCAATTTCACTTACGTGGATCCTCGGACGCACCTGGAGATAGAAGTCACCTCCGTTGAACAGACATTCAAGGCAAGCAAGCGCTTCGCCTTCATGGTGACACCGGAGCGCTTCTGGACGTGGCCCGATTATCTGCCCATTCCCCAAAGATACCTGTGGGAGTGATTTCGATTGCCATTCATATACCCGGATGCCGGGAAACGAGGCACCTGGGCCAAGGTTGAGGATGCATCGCGCAGGGGGAGGCTCCCACGAATTCATCGCCGGGTGACCGCGGTGGAAGTGGTCCCCAAGTCGTCGACTCAGGAAGATGGAAGGCGCCATGAGACATTCTGAAGGGAAGGCAACTGGTGGAGCGAGAATGACGATCCAGAGAACGGGAAGAATCCTTGTTCACGGCCTCTTCAAGCGCAAGAGGGTGATCATCGGCTTGAACATCGGGATCCTCGGGGCGATCCTCCTGGGAAGCCTCCTTTGGCCCCCGTCCTACGAGGCGGAGAGCACGATCATCGTTCGCGGGCGCAATTACGAAACCCCCCTCTTTCAGCATCCCCAAAGAGAGGGCCCCTGGACCGTCCTCATGAATGCCAAGGATGAGATCAACACGGAAATCGAGGTGATCCGCAGCAGGCCCGTTCTCGAGCGTACCGTCGCGGCTCTGGAGCTCGCCAAGCCCAGGGACATCGAGGACAAGGGCTTCTTCGGGGGTATTCGCAACCAGGTACGCGGGGTGTTCGGTCTCCTTACGGCCTCACTCCGTGGAATCGGGCTCATTCGGAAGCCTTCGGAACAGGAGGCGGTCGAGCAGGCCGTGTACACCCTAAACAGAAAGCTCAGAACGGATCCGACCATCGAGTCCCAGATCATTCGCGTGAGCTACCGGGACCGGGACTCGGCCCTCGCAAGCGAGGTGGTCAACAGGGTGGTTTCCGAGTACCTTCAGCAGCACCTCACCATCAACCTCAACCGGGCCGAGAGCGGCTTCTATGCGGAACAGATCAAGGCGGTGGAAAAAGAGCTCGAGCAACTCCAGAATCACCTCGTGGATCTCAAGACCAAAACGGGCATCATCTCCTTCGATGACCAGGCCAAGTCCCTCATCGAGAAGCTGAACACCTTCGACGTGGCAAGGACCACCATCCAGAAGGAGATCATCAGCAGGCGATCCAAGGTGGCCAAGGTGGAGCACCAGCGGGTAAGGCACCCGGAACTCCTCATCCCCCTCCCTGAAATCGCACAGGACATCCAGGTGCAGGACCTGGAGAACAAACTGATCAACCTGCGCTATGAGCTGGAGACGATCGGGGACCGTTACACGGACGGCAGCCGCCAGGTGGTGACGGCACGCAAACAGGTCCATGAGCTCGAGCAGCAGATCCGAAACCACGTGACTCAGCTCCTGGAGAGGGACATGGCGGAACTGGGCAAGATGGAAGCCGAGGAACAGGCCCTGGCCCAGACCATAGACACCCTCAAGGCCGAACTGGTTACCCTGCCGGCCATGGAAGTGGCCCTCAACAACCTCACTGAGAAGGTGAAGGCGACGGACGAGGTGCTCAACGTGATGCGGAAGAAGTACCAGGAGAGCCTGGTGGCCCAGGCGAGCGACTACCGGGTCCAGAACGCCAAGGTAGTGAGTCTGGCTTCACCCCCTCTTAGACCCGTCGTCCCGAACTTCCTCCTGAACCTGGTTCTTGGACTCTTTTTCTCAATCATCACGAGCTTCAGCCTGGCCTTCCTGCTGGATTACATGGATGATTCCCTGTCCATGCCGGAGGACGTGGAACAGAGCCTGGGGCTCCAGGTTGTCGCCTCCGTGCCGGAACTCTGATCCATGGATGATAGCTCATCCTTCGCGGCAAGCATGCCCAACCATCCGCCAGGACCCGGTGTTCTGCCCTGGATCATGGCAGGAATACCCGCGGGGTTCCTGTTTCTCCTAGCCGGCGAACTGGAACGCCGATGGTTCATCGTGCTCCTGGCGGGAACTCTCACTGCCATGATCTCCCTTTTCTTCCGTGACAGAAAGCTCTTCTTCCTTCTGCTATTCACCGGGACGACGTCGGTGGGACTCACCCTCCATCTCGGCCTGAGACCCGATTCCATTTACCGCTCCACCCACGCCTTCCTCATCTCCCTGTGCCATGTCCCCCTCGCCATGGTGGTGGCCATTCACCTGGTGCGCTCCGTGAACCGGAGGGAGCCTTTCTTTTCCACATACGGAGGCCTGGCCGCATCCGTTCTCCTCCTTGCGGCCTCCGGTCTTTCGGTCCTCGCCGGTGCGCCCTCCCACTACGGGCTCTTCGATTTCTTCGCACTGGCGACCTCCCTTGCGGTCTTTCTCGCTGTCGCCAACGTGATCGAGGACACACGGGAACTGCGGGCGGTGCTCATTGTCCTGGTCCTTTCAGTCGGAGTGCAGGGCATCATCGCCGTGGCTCAGGCCATGACAACCTCGACCCTCGGGCTTGAGCTTTTCGGTGCGCCGAAAATCCTCGCCAGCTATGCGGGCCTCGCCAAGGTGAGCCGGGCGGGAGGCACACTGGGGCATCCCAACAGCCTGGCCCTTTACATGGACCTCCTTCTGCCCCTCTCCCTGAGTCTGCTCCTCTGTCCCAAGGGCATGAAGGGGCGGATCCTCCTCGGCATCGGATTCGTCCTGGGCCTGATGGGGCTCGCAGCCACCCTGTCCCGGGCAGGGCTCATCGCAACCGGACTCTCCCTCATCGCCATCCTGACCATCCACTGGAGCAGGCGCATCGGGGTTGTCCGCTCCGTCCTCGCTCTGCTCTTCGTGGCCGCCCTGGCGGGGGTCGTCATCCTGAGCACGCCGAACCCGATACAGAAGCGCTTTTCCAGGTACGACTACGGAGCTGGATACGGGAGGTACAGCCTGGTGCTCGTCTCCCTCAACGTCATCAAGAGTCATCCGGTATTCGGGGTGGGTCTCAACAACTTTACGGAAGTGGCCAGGTATTTTGACGAAACTCCCGAGCGGATCATCACCCTGTGGAATGCCCCGGTCCACAATCTGCCTCTCTTCATCGCGGGAGAGACGGGGATCCTGGGCCTGTCGACATTTCTGCTGCTGATGGGCGGAGTGCTCATCGCCCTGAGACCCTCCCTGTCTTCCCCGGATCCCCTGATCGCGTGCGCGAGTCTGGGACTGATCATGGGTTTTGTGGCTTTCTTCATTCACAGCCTTGTGGACTACTGCCATTGGACCCATTTCAATCCCCTGTGGTTCCAGGCGGGCCTGGCTCTTTGCCTTGGGCGGATCTCCTCCCGGGCGGCATCCTTCCGGGTAACTCCATGATGCACTCCAATGCTTCTTCGGAGCACATCCGCTCCTTTGTCCGCAACAGCATCCTGCTCATGAGCACGGAGCTCATGAGCAAGGTCATGGGCCTGGTGTTTTTCGCCGTCATGGCCCGATACCTCGGTGCAGGCGAGCTGGGAGTCTACGCGTTTGCCATGACCCTCGCCAATTTCTTCGCCCTCGGCCCCAGGTTCGGCTTTGAAAGGCTTGTCCAGAAAGAAGTCGGCAGAACCGGCCACTTGATGCGGGGCTACTTCTTCGAACTGACGGTTGTGAAGGCAATCATTTCAGCGGCTGCCATGGGGGCACTCACTGCGACATTTTGGATCATGTCGCCTCAGCAGTTCAAGGCAAGCCTTATGATCGCCGTTTTCGTTTTTCTCTTCACCTACTTTGATTTCATCAATTCCATTTTTCGAGGACTGCGGAGGGCGGAGTTCGAAGTCCTCGGGCGTGCCGTGTTCTCCGTCCTGAATCTCGCTTTGGGCCTGTGGGTTCTCTGGTCGGGAGGAAGGCTCCTGGGGATCGCCACCGCCCAAAGCGCCAGTGTCGGCCTAGCTATAGTGGCTGCCCTTATCCTTCTCAAGCGGTTCATGGTGGAATCCTCCGCAGCCTACACCTGGGATAATCTCAGGGATTGTGTGAAGCGGGCGGCCCCGCTGGGTGGAGTCCTCGTGGCCCTCTATTTCAGCAATCAGATGGGGGTTCTGGTTCTGGGGACTTTGGAGGGGAATGTGGAAACCGGCTATTTCGCCTCCGCCATGCGCCTCTTCGACAACATGACCTTGGTGGCCGCGGCCCTCATGGGAGCCTTCCTGCCCAGCGCGAGCGACCTCTACGTGCGTTCCCGCGGAGCTTTTTCCGAGACCGTCGAATTCGCCATGAAGCACGTTTTCATCCTTGCGGCCCCCATCGGCTGCGGCGTGACCGCGCTGGCGGAACCCATCACCCGGTTCCTTTACGGACCCCAGTTTTCCCCCGCCGTCCTGGACCTGAGAATTCTCGGGGGCGCACTGGTCATCAGCTACATGAACTATGTGGCGGACAGCATCCTCATCGCCACGGACAAGGAGAAAGCTCTCTTCCGCATCACCTGTTTCACGGCCGTGATTCACGTCGCTTCGAGTTTCGCCCTCGTGTCCCTGTTCTCCCATGCGGGTGCCGCCATGGCGGTGGTGGTCACGCAACTTTGCTACCTCGTTCTCCTGGTCTCCTGCCTGAGGGGCACCATCCATGCGGGTCGCCTCCTGACGATCGTCTGGCGGCCCATGCTCTTCGCCGTGGCCATGGGTGTGCTGGTCTACGCGCTTCAGGATGTCAATCTCGTTCTCCTGATTATCCTGGGAGGCGGCTTTTACTCCATTTGTCTTGTCGCGGGCGGAGTCGTGCCGATTCAGCAGGTCTTGTCCCTGGGGGATGTTTTTCTCCGGAAAAAACCGGGCAAATAGAGCACAGGGGTTTTGGACATCGCATGATGAAGCCTAAGGTTTCTCGGATTTCCCGACTCAAGGCCTCTTTCCTCTGGACCTGCCTCATGCTTGCTGGAGTGGCGGCGATTCTCCTCGACCAGCGCACTTCCGTGGCGATGGAGGCCTCCATCCAGGTGGACTGCACCGGACCCGGCGATGAGGTAAACCCGAGGCTTCTCGGCCAGAACATTCCCGTAAGCATTTCGGGGATATGGGATTCACGGGCTGACACCATTAACCTGGAATCCGAAGCGAGCGTGAGAAAGATCAGCCCGACGGTCCTGCGATTTCCGGGGGGAGGCCTCGCAGACATCACCCTTTGGGAGGACGGCTTGTCCATCGCCACTCAGCGGGATTTCAACAAGGGCGATTCCTCCATCGCCCTTTCCACTGCACCCGGGTGGGGCAATGCCTTGCGGGGTCGCTTCCTGGGTCCATCGGCCGGTCGTCACGGGAACCCGTTCCAGTTCCTCCGCCTCGAGAGCAACGTGATCCAAGGAGTGTACGGACTCGTGGGATCCCATCCCGCGGGCACCCCGGTTCGGCTCGATCACAGAAATGGTCAGCCGGGCTGGTTCCAGAACGGCTTTGGCTCTTCTGAGCTCATGAAGCTGGCCGGTTTGCTCGGAGCCGAGGTCATTCTCACAGTGAACTTCGGCACAGGCATCGACCAGCTCGGGAACGTCTCCCCCATGGCTTCCCTCGACCAGCGTGTCAAACGGGCCGCCGCATGGGTGGCCTTCATGAACGGGCACGTTTCGGACACGCGCCCCATCGGTTCGGACACGGAGGGAAACGACTGGAAAACAGTCGGGTACTGGGCCCGAAAGCGGGTCGAGACCGGGCGGGTGGAACCCTGGTCCGTGGTCACCTGGGAGGTGGGAAACGAGCCCTTCTATCGATCGGAAGCAGGGTTCACCGGGGCAGCGAAATACGGCGAGGAGTTCATTGCATTCGTCAAGGCCATGAAGGGGGTGGACCCGTCGATCAAGGTGGGTGCCGCGGCCATGTCCGATCCCGCCGCAAAGGGGGATTCCGATTCCCGGGACCAGTGGAACTCAACTGTTCTCAGAACGGCCAAGGCCCACATGGACTTCCTCGCGGTACACCCCTATTACCCGTCTGCCGTGGGCTCCCAGGTGTCTTTCAGGGATGAGGCCTGGTTCAGAGCGGTCATGGCCGGTGCGACCCACGCCCTGATGAACCTCGCACGGATTCGGGAGCAGGCGGACCAGATTCCGCCTGCGGGGAAGACCCTGGAAATCGTCCTTTCCGAATACGGCGTCTGGCCAGCGGATTCCAAGGACGCCCGCGACTTCTCCAACCTTGCGAGAGCCATCTACGACGCAGACCTGCTTTTGCACCTGCTGCGTCACGGGGGCCATCTGGGGGTGACCGCGGCCACCGGATGGAATCTCCACAGCAATACGGAGACGGCTCTCATCAAGTTCGACTGGAACACGGGACGAATCCTGCTCAGGCCCCAGTACTACTCCATGGGCATGCTGCGGAAGCTCATGGGTGGACTCCTGCTGCCCGTCACCACCGAGGCCCCGGTGTTCAATTCCCCGAGACTCGGGAACATGGAGGCCATGGACGAAGTCCCACTGCTCCATGCCGTGGCAACCCTCCATGAAGGGGGAAAAATCAGGCTCTTCGTCGTTAACCGCCATTTGACAAAAGAGCTGAAGACAAACATTCGGCTCAGGAATTGCCGAGCATCTGGACCGATCTCCGTCACGACGCTCACCGCCCCGTCTCCCTCCTCCCACAACGAGGAGAATCCCCGGGCAGTCCAGCCGATGACGCATTCGGTGGAAGGCGCATCCGAGTCCGTAACCCATGCGTTTCCTCCCCAGTCATTGACACTTCTGGAGCTGGACGGGTCCTGAGCCGGAAAGCTTTTGAGGACGAGAACCGTGGCTGATTTCCAGGACAGAAGAATTGCCTACATCGCCCGGGAGCTGCCCGCCCTATCCGAGACATTCGTTGTCCGGGAAGCCTCGGCCCTCCTCAAGCTTGGGGTGCCGTTGCAGCTCATGAGCGTTTACCCTCCGGACCCGGGCCTCGTGCATCCGGAGCTCCCAGACGCCGTCTCCCGAAGCCTCACGGTCTACCGCCCGGGCAGCACGGAATTCTGGAGGGCGCATGCGGATCGCCTGAGCCGTGATCCCGGGCATTACGGAGAATGCATCCGCAAGTTCGTCCTGGATCCGCGGGAGCCTGGTTCCCGGCGGTGCCGAAGTTTTTTCCACTTTCTCATGGCCCCCTGCGCGGCCAACCTGCTGGAAGCCGGCGGGATATGGCATATCCACGCTCACTTTGCCAACGTGGCGGCAAGCGTGGCCATGATGGCCGCCCACCTCGCCGAAATCTCTTTCAGCTTTACGGCCCATGCCTATGACATCTTCATCGACGACGTCCTCATGGAGCAGAAGCTCGAGAGGGCCAGCTTCGTCGCCACCTGCAGTCAATTCAACGTGGATTATCTCCGGGAGCGCTACAAAACGGGGAAGGCGGCAAGGATCCGGGTCATCCCTTACGGCATCGATCCTTCACGGTTTCCTTTCGGCCCGCCCCGTGACCCATCCTGCGGCTCCATTCTGGGCGTCGGGAGGCTGGTTGAGACCAAGGGCTTCCACACCTTGATCCAGGCCTGTGAAATCCTAAAGGGTCGGGGAACCCCCTTCTCCTGCACCCTCGTCGGAGGAGGCGTCGAGGAAGTCCCCTTGAAAACCATGGCGGCGGCAAAGGGGATCGCAGACCGGGTCCGCTTCACCGGGGCACTCCCGCCGAACCGGGTCATCGAATACTACGGAAAGGCCGATGTGTTCGTCATGCCCTCCTGTGTGCGCCACAACGACCGGGACGGCATGCCCAACGTTCTTCTCGAAGCCATGGCAAGCGGGCTGCCCGTCGTTGCGACGCGGGTTTCCGGCATCCCGGAGCTGGTGAGGGACGGGGAAACGGGGCTCCTCGTCGATCCCGACAACCCGGCAGCCCTGGCCGATGCCGTCGAACGGCTCATCGTGGACCAAACCCTTTCCCGGCGGCTTTCCCTGGCCGCAAGGGAACTGGTGGAGAGGGAACATGACATTGGCAAGAGTGCCCGGCGCCTGGCGGAGTTCTTTGCGGTCCTTGCCGGCCCTTCGGTGCAGTCAGAATGATCAAAAGATGGGAACTCACCGCGGTCCGTCATGTCCCTCTTGGGCACCCGAAACGATGAAAAGCTTCAAATCCACTGGCAGAGGACGCAGAGAGCACAGAGATTCTTTTCGCACAACTTGTTCTCTCAGCGGTCTCAGTGTGCTCCGCGGTGAAACTGCTTTTCGCAGAGAGACCCCGGTATTTTTGAAAGGCTGATGTCCCTTGTGCGGTATATGCGGAATCATTCACTGGGATGGAAGAGCGGCTGACGCGGACCTCGTGCGTTGCATGGCCGATCTCATCCGTCACCGAGGTCCCGACGACGAGGGGTTCCATTTTTCCGGACCTCTCGGCCTGGGATTCCGGCGCCTCAGCATCATCGACCTGGCGGGCGGACGCCAGCCCATGCCCAACGAAGATGGCACCGTCCATGTGATCTGCAACGGCGAAATTTACAATTTCAAGGAATTGCGCGCTGTGCTGACCCGCCGGGGGCATCGCTTCCGCACCCTCTCGGACATCGAGGTGATCGCCCACGGTTACGAGGAATGGGGGGACGATGTGGTCCGCAGGCTTCGCGGCATGTTCGCCCTGGCCCTCTGGGATGAATCCGCCAAGAGGCTCCTGGTGGCCCGAGACCGCCTCGGCATCAAGCCGCTCTATGCCTGCGTGGTCGATGGGACTCTCGCCTTCGCATCGGAGATCAAATGCCTCCGCGAGGTTCCCGGAATCGACCTCACGTTGGACGAACATGCCCTGGCGGACTACTTCTCCCACCTCTACCTCCCTCCGCCCCAGAGCATCTACCGCGGCATCCGCCAGGTCATGCCGGGACAGATCCTCATGGTACAGCATGGGAAAGTGGCTGTCAGAGAGTACTGGAATGCCTGGGTCCGCACCGGGGAACATAGGAACATTGAGGATTGGTGCGAGGCCCTCCGGGCCCAAATTCTCCAATCGGTTGAGTCCCACATGGTTGCCGACGTGCCTTTGGGCGTGTGGCTCTCCGGCGGGTTGGACTCCAGCGCTGTCACTGCATCCATGGCCCGTGCAACACGAGGCAGGATTCTCAGTTTCAGCGCCGGCTTCGATGTGCCGGCCTACGATGAAACCCCCCATGCCCAGTTGGTGAGCCGCCATGTCGGCACTCTCCATGAAACCCTGCCCATCGGCGCATCCAGCATGGAACTGCTTCCGAAGCTTCTGTGGTTTTTGGATGAACCCTTCGCGGACTCCACCATCATTCCCACCTATATCCTCTCGGAGCGCACCCGGGAGCGGGTCACGGTCGTTCTCAGCGGGGAGGGGGGCGATGAGCTTTTCGGGGGGTACACCCACTACCAGGGCATGGAGCTGAACCGGCTTCTAAGGACGATCCCAAGTCCCGCCAGGCAATGGCTGGCGGGGCTCCTCGGGGAGTTGAGCACCCGCAACCCTCTGGGGCGGGGCTATGCACTGCACCGCATGGAAAGAGTGGTAGCAAGCTCTCTCTTTCCCCCTTTCGAGGACTTCTTGCGGAAAGTGGCGGTCTTCTCACCGGAAGAGATCCAGGGCCTGTTCAGCCCTGATTTCCTGAAGAGGCTGGGCGTCTTCACTCACCTCGGCGCCCTCCGCCGCGCGGGCTTTCACCAGGAGGGTCTGGACCCGGTGTCCCGAGCCATGCTTTCCGATCTCCTGGTTTACCTTCCGGGAGACATGCTCACCAAGGTGGACCGGATGAGCATGGCATGCTCCTTGGAAGTGCGGGTTCCCCTGCTGGACCATGATCTCGTGGAACTGGCCCTCTCCATCCCCAGGGAGCTCAAACTCCACGGAATGCGCACGAAGGTCATCCTACGCAAAGCCCTCTCCCCCTGGCTGCCCGACAGCATCCTGCGTCGCCCCAAGAGGGGGTTCAATCCACCCCTCGAATTCTGGCTGCAACGGAACCTGCACGATTACGCCCATGATTGGGGGATGATGGAAACCCTGCGTGACACCGGCATGTTCCATGACGGGACCGTCCGAACCCTCATGGACGACCACATCCGGGGCACAAGGGACAACTCTCGAAAGCTTTGGGCCCTCCTCGTCTTCGCCGTCTGGTGGCGCCACGTGCGCAACGCTCGGGAGGTGCCTTGAATGAAACTCACATGCGTCGTCATCACGCCCTGCAAGGATGAATCGGCGTTCATCGAAGCCACTCTACGGTCCATGGTGACCCAGACGGTTCGCCCCGACCGGTGGATCATCGTCGACGACGGGAGCAGGGACAACTCCCCAGACATCGTCGCCAGGTGGTCCGGGGAACACCCGTGGATCGAACTGGTGCGCACTGAGAAGACAGGCGAAAGGCAACTGGGCCCAGGCGTGGTGGCGGCCTTCAACCGGGGTCTCGAATACCTGGGAAACGACCCATTCGACATCATCGCCAAACTGGACGCGGACCTGGAATTCGGCCCCCAGACCCTCCCCCGCATCCTGGCCCTTTTCGAAAACCCGAGGGTGGGCATGGGCAGTGGAACGACTTATCTCAAGGTGGGTGACGCCCTGGTTTCCGAACGCCACGCCGAGTACTTCGTTCCCGGGCAGGCGAAATTTTACCGGAGAGCCTGCTTTGAACAGATTGGTGGGCTCAGGCCCATCTACGGCTGGGACATCATCGACCAGATCGACGCACGAAGGCACGGCTGGATCACCCTTCACGACCCGGACACGCCGATCATCCACCACCGTCTCCAGGGATCGGCTTTTGGGCCCATCAAAGGGCGCATCATATGGGGTTGGGGGGCCTACGCCATTGGAAGCCACTCCCTCTTCACCCTGGGCCGGGGCTTGTACCGCATGGTGGAGAGGCCCTGGGTCATCGGGGGACTTGCCTTCCTGTGGGGCTTCTTCGCCAACACATGGAAACCCACCGTGGCAAGAATTGAGGATCCCGACCTGATCCGATACGTCAGAAAAGAGCAGGTGTATCGGCTCCTCCACGGGAATCGCCTCCCCAAAAAGGGACTGTTGTCGTGACACCTCGCCCTGTTGTGGACTTGCTGGGGCTCCGGGTGTGCGCCTTGAACATCCCGGGCTTCATGGCTTGCCTGGATAGCCTCGTCGAGAGTCCAGGCTCCAAGACAGTCGTCGGAATCAACGCCCACACCCTGAGTCTCGCCCACCGCATCCCCGAGTACCACGAGGCCCTGTGCGCCGTTGACCTCCTCTATGCCGAAGGGACGTCCATTGTCCTCGCATCGCACATTCTCGGGACCCCCGTGCCGGCGAAGCTCACCACCACGGACCTGTGGCCGCTGGTGTGCGGGCTGGCCCGGGATAAGGGCTACCGTGTCTATCTCCTGGGAGGGGAGGAAGGGCTTGCGGACGAAGCCGCAAGGAAAGCCATGGCCGACTGGCCCGGTTTAAAGGTGGTCGGGACCCATCACGGCTACTGCGCCCTGGAGGACGAAGCGGTGATCGAGGAGGTGAACGGGGCGCGTCCCGACCTGCTTTGGGTGGGGATGGGAGAGCCCAAGCAGATTCTCTGGTCCCGGATGCACAGTGGAAAAATGCGCGCGGGAGTGATCATGACCTGCGGCGGCATGTTTCGCATCATCGCCGGGAGACAGCCCCGGCCGGGCCCGGCTTGGCGGAGGTTCGGGCTGGAATGGCTCGGGAGAATCATCCGGGAGCCCTCGGTCTGGCGCCGCTACGCCCGGGACCTTCCCCTTGTGGGAGCAAGGATCCTCGTGGAACGCCTGACTCGGAGGCGGACAGCACGCGGGGGCCTTTGACCGGCCTGTGATCCGAGCGCCCGAGCTTCTCCCCCTCACCCCGGCCCTCTCCCGCCAAGGGAGAGCAAAGAAGTGATCATTACGATCGGGAAACATCGTGAGAATCGCCTTTTTAAACTACCACTATGACGTGGACGGGTCGGCCCGGGGGGCCGCGGCCCAACTGCGGTCCATGGCCCACGCACTGGAGCGCCTGGGCCACCGGGTGGACCTGGTCTTCCGCACGGCACGGCACAGGTCTTCAGCGGATTCGGGGAAGTCAGCCTTCAATCCCGCCCGCTTTCCCACTGCGCGCCGTTTCGGGCACGTGCCGCGCCTCATCCTCCGGAACCTTTCCTTCACCCTTACGGAGTGCCGCTTCATCCGGGAGAAACGCCCGGACATCCTCTTGGCCGTGCATCAATACTGCAACGTATCGCCCGTCCTCGCCGCGCGGAGGATGTCCATCCCGTGCGTCCTCTTCCTGGAAGCGCCCACGGAATATGAGTACTCTCTTTTCTATCGCGATTATTACTCCTATCCCCTCGTCGGCAGGGCCCTGGAAGGCTTGTGTTTGAGGCTTACCGATGAGGCGGTGTGCGTTTCGGAAATCCTCAAGGGCGCCCTGATGCGCCATGGGGTCCCGGCAAGCAAGCTCCACGTGGTGCCCAACGGAGTCGACGAAAGACGCTTCTTCCCATCGCCCCCGGAACCCTCTCTTCTCGAGCGCTTCCATCTTGCCGGAAAGCGGGTGGTAGGGTTTGTGGGAACCTTTCAGTTCTTTTCCCCGCCCTCTCAATTCCTCGACGCAGTGGAGCGCGTCCGCGGAAGATTTCCCGACGCGGTTTTCCTATTCGTGGGATCAGGACCGACAGCCGACGTGGTCAAGCAAGAGGGGGCCAAGCGGGGCATGGGGGACCGCCTCCTGTTCTCCGGTCCTGTCACCCACGGGGACGTCCCGAGGTACCTTAGTGTCATGAACGTCACCATCTGCCCGTATCGGGGGGATTACCTCTTCTACGGCTCGGCCTTGAAACCTCTTGAGTACATGGCTTGCGGCAAGGCAGTGGTGGCCCCTGCCCTGGGACAGATCAAGGAGCTCATTCACGACGGCTGCAATGGCTTGCTGTACACTTGGGACAATCCAGAGGAAATGGCTTCCAAAGTCATTTCCCTGCTGGAGGATCCCGGCCTGCGGCAGGCGCTGGGAGCCAGCGCACGCCGGACCATCGAGGGCGGGTGGACATGGGACATCCAGGCTGCGCGCATGGCCCGGGTCCTTGAAAAAGCCGCCGCTTCCAAACCATGAACCGACTGCTCAACTTCTGGCACAATCCGTACAAGGGCCGGGCACTGGTCCACCGCATCCTCCGGGGGATCGAGGGCAGGATCCTGCTGGCACGCATGAAAGCTCTCAGAGGGACCCCCCTCGAGCGGCTCGTTTCCGGCGAGGGGAGCGTCGCCGACCACTTCCGCCGTCGGGGATCTCCAAGATTCTTCTTTGAGGCAGGCCGCCTGAAGCGGATCCTCCAGAACATATCCTCTGGCGAGGCCCTGCTGATTCGAGGGCGAGCCGCGGAATTTCTTAATCTGACCTTCGCGTTTCGCAACCAGCCCCCGGTGCGCTTCGAAAAAAGCATCGACTGGAACCACGCCGCAGGGGGAGACCCGGACTGGAACACAGATCTCCACCGCCTCGACTGGCTGGTCACCCTTCTCCTGGCAACACACTTGTCGGAGGAGAAAGCCTTTGCCGACGGGGCTTTTTCCTGGTTTCAGCGCTGGGAGGAAGCGAATCCCCCCGGATCATCCCCCTGGAGGGACCCCTTTGAGGTGGCCCAGCGCGCCAACACCCTCTGCTGGTTTTTCTTCCTCGGCATGGAAACCCCGTGGATGCCCGACGAAACGATTCGATCCGCCGTCTGGACCCTCCTCCTCTCGGGGTACTGGATCGAGGCAACCCTTGAATACCATGTCCCCAACAATCATCTTCTCATCGAGGCGGCAAGGCTTGCCCAGATCGGGATCCTCTTCCCTGAATTCCCCCATTCCCGTCGCTGGTTTGAAAAAGGAAGGGATCTCCTCAAGCGGGAAGTCCCGCGCCAGGTGTCCTCGGACGGAGTCCACCGCGAACACTCTTCCTTCTACCAGAGGATGACCACGGAAGTGCTCCTGGAGATTTTGACCCTTGCGCGAAGGAACGCCATTCCTGTTACGAGCCTGGTCGTAGACCGTATCCGCCCCATGCTTGCATTCCTCGGAGCCATCACGAGGCCTGACGGCGAGCTCCCACTCATTGGCGACGGTTTTCGGTCGGACATCCTCTTGCGCTATGACCTGCCGGAAGCGGGAACGGAGCTCTTCGGCACTCCCGGTGGCAGAACGTCCCGCAACGCCATGACCCACCTGCTCATGGACGGCTTTCCCATCGCGAAGACGGCCCATGCCCCGCCCGCATCCTCCCTGTCCATGTGGGAGGATGGCGGCTACGCGGTCTTCAGGAGCCCGGGAAAGGGAGGATCGAACTTCCTTCTCTTCAACTTCGCCGATTTCGGCATGAAGGGCGCCCCGGGCCATGGCCATGCGGACTGCCTCTCCGTTGAACTGTCGCACAGGGGAAAGCCGATCCTCATCGACCCGGGGGCTTTCTCGTGGAGGCGGAGTCCAGAGTGGCGCAACGCGTTCCGAGGAACACTTGCTCACAACACCCTCCGCGTCGATGGGCAGGACCAGACACCTCTGGCCGGCACCTATGGTGCGGGACGGTTTGCACGGCCAACCCTGAGGGCTCATGCCACCAGTGGCTCCATCAGTTGCGTGGAGGCGTCCCACCATGGGTACTCCCGCCTCGCTTCCCCCGTAACCCATCGACGGATCGTCATCGAAGCCGGAAGCGACGGCTGGCTAATCGTGGACCTGGCCGAAGGGACGGGAATCCATGACTGGGAACTGGCATGGCACTTCGATCCCGGAATTCAGGTGCGCCTGGAGCCGGGAGGGGCCCTGGCGTGCGATGAGGAAGGGGTGGGAATCGGACTTCTTTCAGCGTGGAGCGTCCCTTGTGAATCGGGCCTCCACCGGGGATCACGAAACCCGTTTTTGGGATGGACTTCCTTCGAATCGGGAAGAATCGACGAGGCTCATGTTCTGGTCTTGAAAGGCCGAAGCGAGGCACCGGCATGGATGATCACCGCACTGGTCCCCCTCGAGGTGTGCGAGGGAGGCCCGATCCTCGAGGCTTTTTCCGGGCCGGACGGAGTGGAAGTGCACCTCGCGGGGAAGGACGCCATGACGACAGCCCTTGTTCCCTGGAGCGGAAGGCGGGGGGGGATGTTCACCTCATGGAGGACCGACGGGACCCTGGCCGTGGTGCGTGAGGGGGCGGACCCCGCAACGCTCATCATACAGGGGAAAACCGTCCAAAGAATGTGAACGACTTATGTGTTCGATGTGAAGTATCGAAACCTGTCCTGCCCTTGTTGAAGTGGCGAACCTTGCAATGTGTAAAGGCTGTTTCCGAGAAGTCCTTCATGGCCCTTCGGGGCACCCGAAAAGACAATAAGCCTGGAGTACCCCGGTAGCGGGCACCGAGATCGCAGAGATTCTTTATGCACAACTGGTTCTCTCAGCGATCTCAGCGTGCTCTGCGGTGAAATAAATAAATCTTGCAGATCTCTACCCCAGGTAGGCTTTCTGGATCTCGGAGTTGTGGGCGAGTTCCTGGGCAGACCCTTCCATGACGATTTGCCCGGCTTCGAGAACATAGGCGCGGTGGGCATATTTGAGAGCGATCCTCGCGTTCTGTTCAACGACAAGGATGGTGGTGCCGGCCTCATTGAGCTCCTTCAGAACCCGGAAGAGCTCCTGCATGAGGAGGGGGGCGAGCCCCATGGAGGGTTCGTCGAGGAGGATGAACCGGATGCCGCTCATGAAGGCCCGGCCCATGGCAAGCATCTGCTGCTCCCCTCCGCTCAGCAGATCCCCTCGCTGGTGCTTGCGGTCCGCAAGCCTTGGAAAAAGAGAGAACACCCGGTCGTAGTCCCTCACGATCTGTTCCGCGTCCTTTCGGGCGTACGTGGCGAGCTTCAGGTTCTCGAAGACGGTGAGGTTTCCGAAAATGTGGCGCCCTTCAGGGACGAGGCCGATGCCGAGTTTCGCCACCACTTCATGGGCGGGCACGGCAAGGAGATCCCTGCCGTGGTAGGTGATGCGCCCATGGGTGACGACGGGGCCTTCGGGGGGAGGCAACCGCATGATGCTCATGAGGGTGGTGGACTTCCCCGCTCCGTTGGCACCGAGCAGTGCCACCATCTCTCCGTCTTTCACCTGGAAGGAGATTCCCTGCAGCGCCTCGATGTTGCCATACTGGACGTGGAGATTCTCTACCTCAAGCATAGACCGGTTCTTCCTCTCCCAGGTAAGCTTGGATCACGCGGGGATTCTTCTTCACTTCCTCCGGAGGACCCTCGCCTATGGTCTCTCCGAAGTCCAGCACCTTGATCCATTCGCACACGTTCATGACCACCCGCATGTGGTGTTCGATGAGCCACACCGTCAGCTGGAATTCCTTTCGGATCCACCGCACGAGTTCGATGAGCTCCTCGATTTCGCCGGGATTCATGCCCGCGGCCGGTTCATCGAGGAGAAGCAGCTTGGGGCGCGTGGAAAGGGCTCGTCCGATCTCGACCCGGCGTTGGAGCCCGTAGGGGAGGTTCTTGGGATACTCCATGGCGTAGTGGCTCAATCCGAGGACTTCCAGGAGCTCTTCGGCTGTGCGTCGAACCCGCCGTTCGTTGGCCCGGTACCTGGGGGTGCGCAGCACGGCATCCCAGAGGCCGTATCCCAGGTTTGAGTGCTGCGAAATGCACAGATTGTCGAAGACGGTCAGGCTGTTCCAAAGGCGGATGCTCTGGAACGTGCGGGCCATGCCCAGCGACGTCACGGCATGGGGGCGGAGTCCCGTGATCGGCTTTCCCTGGAAGGCGACCTCCCCCTCGGTGGGGCGATAAAAGCCGCAGACCAGGTTGAAGACGGTGGTCTTGCCCGCGCCGTTGGGGCCGATGAGTCCGAGAAGCTCCCCTCCCTCCAGCTTCATGTTGAAATTGTAGACGGATCGCAGTCCTCCGAAGAAGTGCGTCATTTCTCTGATCTCGAGGAGGGCCATTTATCCCTCCTTCCCGTTGGGCGCAAAAATGCGGCGCAGCCAAGGAAACACGTCGGTCAGCTCCCGGTGCCCCATGATTCCCTCGGGGCGAAAGAGCATGAGGAGGATGAGGAGCAGGGGCACCACGACCCACTTGGCCACCTGAAGAGGCCTGAAAAGCTCCAGGATCAGGGTGAGGCTGACGGCACTGATTATGGACCCGCTGAGGGACCCCATGCCCCCCAGGTACACCATGACGAGCACTTCCGTGGATTTCATGATGGTGAACGTTCCCGGGTTGATGTAACCGAGGATGTGGGCGAAGAGGCCCCCCGCAATGCCGGCAAGCCCCGATGAAACCATGAATGCCACCATTTTCATGCGCTGGGTGTTGACGCTCATGATTTCCGCCGCGATCTCGTCGTCCCGAACCGCCACGATCCCCTTGCCGTAGGTCGAATTCACGAAGCGGTGGAGCACCCAGACCGTCCCACCCACGGCAACGAGAACCCATATCATGATCCACGGAAGATTCACCGCGTCCTGCATGGCGCTCACGATTCCCGACATCCCCATGAAACCCCGTGCTCCGCCAATCACCTGCAGGTTCTCGATGGCGCTTTTCACGATGTAGTTGACCGCCAGGGTGATGATGGCCAGATAATCGCCCCGGGTACGGAAGGAGGGAATGGCGACGAGCAGACCGACGATGGCGGCACCGACGCCTCCAATGAACAGAGTCACGGGGAAGAGATAAATGGCGGACGATGAAGAGAGAACAGCCGGCCCGAACAGCGTGGTGGAAGTGAAGAGCCACACGTTCAGCACGGACGTGATGTAGGCACCCACGGCCATGAAACCCGCATGGCCCACGGAAAACTCCCCCATGTATCCGTTGATGAGATTCAGCGACGTGGAGAGGATGATGTTGATCCCCACGAACATGATGATTTGCTGAACGTAGGGGTTCACCCATTTGCCCTTCGTCGCTGCGATGGCCACCACGCAGAGGAGGAGGTACAGGAGGAGGGTGTTGAAACGGCGCATAGGGTTGTCCTGAATGCTAAATTTTCGTGGCTCGCGCTATCCCGAAAATCCCCGTGGGCTTGATGCTCAGGAAGACCAGGAGGATGGTGAAGGCGATGAGGTCCCGCAAGGTGGACGGGAAGAAAGCAGCCACGAAGATCTCTATAAAGCCGAGGAGAAAACCTCCCACAAATGCTCCCCGGATCTCCCCGATGCCGCCGAGAACCGCGGCGATGAATGCCTTCCATCCGACCAGTGCCCCCATGTAGGGTTCCAGCACGGGATAGGCCGTGGCGAAGAGGACCCCGGCCAGGGCTGCCAGGGAGGAACCGAGCACAAACGTGAACACAATGACCGTGTCCAGGGGGATTCCCATGAGCGGCACCGCCATCCGGTCATAGGAAATAGCTCGCATGGCCATCCCCAGCTTGGTTTTCCTGACGATGGTCTCCAGAAGGATGAAGACGAGAATGGTGGTGATGATCACGAGGATCTTCACATTGCTGACACTGACCCCGAAGAACGTGTAGATGGCCTTGGGAAGCAACTCGGGAAAGCTGCGCCGGCTGGCGCCCAGGAGCATGAGGTTTCCATTTTCCAGGATGAGGCCGCACATGAGGGCCGTGATGACGACATAGAGGCGCGACGCCCCTTTGCGCCTCAGGGGACGGTAGGCGACCCGCTCGATGGTGACACCCACGCATGCGGTGAGGGTCATGGTGAGCACCATCGTCACCACGAAAATGGCCACGGGAGGCAGGGGGAGCGACAGGGAGAACGCATAATGGCCCAGGAGAAAAGTGGAGAGGAAGAACGCGATGTAGGCTCCCACCATGAAGATGTCGCCGTGGGCAAAGTTGATGAGGAGAAGAACTCCGTAGACGAGGCTGTAGCCCAGGGCAATGAGGGCATAAAAGCTTCCCCACTGCATGGCGTTCAGGAAGTTCTGCAAAAGGCTTTGAAGGAACAAGGGACAGTGCTCCTCTCTAGGAAGAATCTCTGCCGGTCCGTGCTGACGAGGGCTGTAATGGGTCAGTCACGGCAGAGGGACGCAAAAGGCGGGAATCGCTTCCCGCCTTCGAGAATCAAGAGACATATCAAAAGGGTATGCTTGCGGAACTGATCATGGACAAGCGGACTTGTAGAATTCGAACTCACCCTTGTCGCTGATCTTGACCACAACGGCACATTTCACCGGGTCCCCATGCGACGCGAAGGTCATCTTCCCCGTGATGCCCTCGAAGTTTTTGATTTTCGCCAACTGATCCTTGACGGCATCCCTGTCCTTCGCCAGGTCTCCCGACAGTCCACCGGTGTTCTGGACGGCGGTGAGGAGGAGGCCTATGGCGTCCCATGTGAGAGCCGCCACGTCGTCGGGGACATAGCCATGTTTTGCCTTGTACTTGTCGATGAAGTCCTTGGTGGCCCCCTTCGCGCCAGCCGCGGCGTAGTGGGTGCTGAAGAAGTACCCTTTGCAGGCATCGCCGCAAAGCTTCATGAGCTCGGCGGAACCCCAGCTGTCACTGCCCATGATGGGCTTCTTCCAACCCAGTTCCTGGGCCTGCTTCACGATGAGGGGAACCTCATCGTAATACTGGGGAGTGAAAAGGACATCGGCCCCTGATCTCACGATTTTGGTCAATTGAGCGCTGAAGTCCTTGTCCTTGGTCGTGAAGGTCTCGAAGGCCACCACGGAGCCAGGTCCATGGATTTTTTCGAAGGCTTCCTTGAAGTACTCGCTCAGGCCCTTCGGGTAGTCACTGGCAATGTCGTAGAGGACGGCGGCCTTCTTGGCTCCGAACTCCTCCGTCACGAACTTGGCTGCCACAGGCCCCTGGAACGGGTCGAGGAAGCACGCGCGAAACACGTAGGGACGCCCCTCCGTGGTCTTGGGGTTGGTGGACCAGGGAGAGATCATGGGGGTCTTGTTGGCGTTGGCGACTTCTCCGGCGGGAATGGCCTGTTTGCTCGCCTGGGGACCGATCATGGCCAGAACCTGGTCCTGGGTAATGAGCTTCAAGGCGGCGGGAGTTGCGGATTCGGCCTTGGATTCATTGTCTTCATAGATGAAGTCGAGCTTGTAGGTCTTGTCTCCGACCTTGACCCCTCCAGCCTTGTTCACCTCGTCCTTGTACATCTCAGCCGCAAACTTGGAACTCTCGCCAACTTTCGGGACGTCACCGGTGAGCTCGATGTTGAAGCCCACTTTGAGGGTTTGGGCCGAGGTAGGCGATACCTGGAATAGAAACAATCCCATGAGCACGGCCATTGCCAAGACAACAGGTAATCTGCGCATAACTGCCCTCCTGACCAGACTGGATCAATAAAAATTATTCTTGTGTGTTCGACACGTTTGGGACGGGAATAGCTTGTTCTTACAACACAAAAAGGGACCCCTGTCAATCGTGTTTCGAAGTGTGAATCGCCATGGCACCGACAGGGCCCATGGTCGTGGAGTGCCTTGTGGCGCAACGCTCATTGGAGTACCTGCTGGCGTGAAAATCAGCTATGAAGCTCAAGGAAATCAACGAAACCAGGAGAAGGAGGTCCGGACCCCCATGCAAATCGGATGCCCCAGGGAAATCAAGAACCACGAGTACCGAGTCGGACTGATCTAAATACTGTTGACTTAAAGACTTCAGAACTCCCCTCCCTCGATGGGAGGGGTTGGGGGAGGGTGAAAAGTGAATGAGACCAACCCCCTCCCCTAACCCCTCCCGCTGAGGGGAGGGGAATTGTGGATGGAGGACTTTCTTAAGACAAAACAGCATTGCGGACTGATCCCGCCGCGGCACCGTGGGAAGTAACGCCGCCCGCGCTGCAGCCGGACTCGGGCGGTGGTGACCGTCCTCGACATCAACCTCGACACCCTGGAACACCTCGGAAACATCATGCTCCCAATGTACTGCCCATATACGGCGACGGCCACTCCCTGGAAAGGGGGCTGAACATGATCAAGGGGACCACCACTTTCAAGCCCGTGGCCGAGGCGTTCGGTCTCGAAAGGCTCTGCAGGACGGCCGAAGAGGCGTTGAATCTCTGAGATGGCGCCCAGGAAAGACTTTTACGCCACGAAACTATCTCTGGATTGGTTTGCCGGCTCCGTCGCCCGCTCGTGCTGGAAGGAAAACGTTACAAATCAAGCGGGCTCTTGGCCTCTTTAATGGTAACGCTTTTCACGGTGTGCGTGTAAATCATGGTGGTTCTGACGTCGCTGTGTCCCAGCAACTCCTGGATCGTTCGAATGTCATAGTTGGCCTGGAGCAAATGACTGGCGAAACTGTGGCGATTATGTTGAGCTCAACATAATCGCCATTATGTCGAGTTCAGAATTATGCCGAGTAGTGAGGCTGTAAACAAGGAGCATACACTGAGGGCTTGGGAATGGCCTCATTCCTACTCGACATAATTCCCGGGTGAAAGCAGGCGGTGGAAGACGTTCGTGTGACTACAGGTTCTTAAGAAATTCGAGGAGTTCGTCATTTGGCCGGTAGCGGCCCGGCGTCACGGACAAAGGAGTGGTTTTAGCAAGCGCCTGCTCTTTCATTTGAAGATCAGCATGAATGTAGAGCTGAACTGTCTCCATGGTTTCGTGGCCAAGCCACAAAGCGATAACGGTTCGATCGACACCCTGTTGAAGCAGATCCATGGCCGTTGTGTGACGAAGCACGTGTGGTGTAACGCGCTTCTTGCTTAACGACGGGGTCCGCTTTCGAGCGGATTCCAGATGCTTGAGCAGAAGATACCTTACGCCGTCGCGGGATAACCTGGCACCTCTTGCGTTGGGAAAGAGCGGAGATTGCGGTTGGTTCGGGTGCTCGCCCATCCATGCCATCAGGGCTTTTGTCACTTCTTTTCTGAGGGGCGTACAGCGTTCCTTTCTGCCCTTGCCCCTGCATCGCACATGGGCTCCATGGCCGAGCACGACATCTTCGTTGTTGAGGCCAACGAGCTCGGAGACACGCAGACCTGTTTGTACCGCAACGACCAGTAGGGTCTTATCTCGGCGGCCTGTCCATGTGGATTCATCAGGTGCGACCAGGAGTGCACCAACCTCTTCCCGGGTCAAATATTCCACCGGGCTGCGGTCGGATCGTTTGCCGGGAATCGCCAGTACCCGTTGAATCGATGCACTGTGGCTCGGGTCGCGCCATGCAGCATATTTGAAGAATGAGTGAATGGCTGCGAGTCTCGCATTTCTCGATCTGATGGAGTTGCCACGCTCTGTTTCCAGCCAGTCAAGGAAGGAGCCGATCAGAGGAGCCTCCAGGTCTTCCATAGTGATGCTGGAAGGAGGTTTATTCAAACGTTGCTCAACAAATCTGAAAAGGAGACAAAACGCATCACGATAGCTTGCAATCGTTGTGGGGCTTGCTCGACGCTGCTTCATGAGACGTTCCGTGAAGAATGCCTGGAGTAATGCTGGAAAATCGGGAGAGGTATCCATCATATGAGCCCTCCCGGAATGGAATCCAACCGGTCTGCGACCAGCTTCATGAGTTCAGGCACAGCTGAGAGGTACCAGTAAGTGTCGTTAACATGCCTGTGTCCGAGATAGGTGCTCAGATGAGCAATGCGCTGTTCGATCTTGTGGTCGGATTTGTACAAGTGTAGCAAGGTTTTTACGGCGAAGGTGTGGCGAAAGTCATGCACCCGGGGACCATGGCTGTCCAACGGCCCACGCAGCCCAATTTCTCGTGAAAGCCTTACAAATGTGCGCTCAACGATCCATTTGGTCAATCGTTTGCCGGCCTCCGAGATAAAGAAGCCGCTGGTCCGGGGTGACGGGATGATCGAGTCTCTCAGAGCCTCATATGTTTTCAGTCTGCACTGCACGGAAGGGTGGATTGGCACCAAGCGCGACTTGCCGAACTTGGAATGGCGAATCGTGAGAATTCGTTTTGCGAGATCCACATCCTGCCGGTCGAGGGCAACGGCTTCACTGATTCGCATACCGGTGGCCGAAAGCAATCCGAAGACAGCTCCATACGTCGATGCTCTGAGCCCTTTTGGGGAGGTAAGTTTAGCCGCCGCCTTGAGCAAGCGCATGACTTCATCATCACTGTAGATGTGAGGCTTCTTGCGATGGTAGCGGTATGGAAGCAAATACTGTGATGGGATTTGGGTGCGTCGATCTGTTGCGCTGTGGTAGGAAGCGAAGATCCGGACTATGCGAAGCCGCACGGCCCAGTATACCGGCGTGGCATTTTGGGCCTGCATCGCCCATTTGAGAGCCAGGTCAACCGTGATGAAAGGGGCCCCCTCTTGTTCCATGAACTCAACAAATCGGGGTAGGAGGACGCCCTCTTCACGAAGCTTGAATCCCAGTGAGCGACGCATTTCCAGGTACTGATGGACGGCTGCCTTGAGCTCGCTCATGCCCCACCTCCAGGCCAAGGCTGTGCAAGTGGCGCGAGCATGTTCAGATCCACTTTCGTGTAGATTTCAGTCGTAGTTGGAGAGCAATGACGCAGAACCTCGGCAATTTCATTCAAAGTGGCGCCACTGCGCAGCATTCGGACAGCCAGCGAATGGCGCAACAGATGAGCGCCCTTGCGTGGTGGACTGAGTCCGGCACGAGAAAGTGCGCGCCGAACCGTATCACACACAGCCACAGAACCTGCAAATCCTTGACGTGGAGCTTTTGCACGGATGAATACCCTGCGCGTTGCGCAACGCGGGCGTCCGTTGAGCAGGTACTCGGCAAGTGCTTCGCCTACGTCCTGCGGAATGGGCAGACGGCTCTGCTTGCCTCCTTTCCCGCGTACCGTCAATTGCCCGAGATCCCAATGGATGTCGTCGAGTTCCATGCCTACAATTTCGCAGGCACGCAATCCAAGACGAGCCAGCAACAGCAATATCGCACGGTCACGTTTCCGGATTTCCGCGTCAGGGACGATAGCTGCCAGGATGTCTTCAACCTGGGCCGGTTCGAGGAATTTGGGTAAGGTGGAAAGCTTCCATTCAGCCACCGTCGGTACGCAAAGAGACAAGTCATCCGAGATCTTGCCGTCGATGAAGAGGAAGCGGAACAGCGACCTCAGAGCACAGGTCATCAACTGAGCATAGCGCGGACTTACGGAACGTGCTGCTTTGCAGATGAATCCCGTTATCTTCCGAGGGGACAGGTCACATACTGTTTCTGATTGCTTATTCGCTGTTTCAGAGAAAAAGAGCTCTGCTATGCGGAGGTACGTCAACACAGAAGCCTCCGAAAGTCTTCGCTCCTGTCTCAAATATCGTGCAAAGCCCTCTACAGTAGAGTGCCAGGTGCTCGTGCGAAGCTCAGGAGGGGGAGATGACGCTGCTCCAACCTGACGCAGATAATCGAGCAACATCAGCAAACCAGCATGATCACCGCGCCTGACACGTCCGGGTCGAGATGATTCTTTGAAAAAAGCAATGACAGTCTGTTCATGCAGGTCTGCCAATGCCAGACCCCGAGAGGCGAGCCACCTGTTGAAACGGTTCATAACCACAATCTTCGGCTTCAGACTGGAGGCGCAGTATCCTTGTTGGGTCATTCGATGAACAAACACCGGGAGGTGCCGGTCCAACGGACCGACGGTAGCAGTTGATGGCACAGCTTTGGGACGGGATTCTTCCTTCATGTTGTCCTCCTTGTTTGATAAGCGAATATGCAAGGAGGAACATGATCCAGAATTATGTTGAGTTGGAAGGGCTATGGAGAGACGATAGCCTGTTGGTGAGCAAGGCCTTGAGAGTCAGATGATGATCTGACTCGGCATAATTCTGAACTCGACATAATGGCGAAACGTGTGGGCTGACGCGCGCTTACAGATTCGAGCCTTCCCAACGGCCTCTTTAATCGCCTTTTGCACCTGCGTCTCATGCAAATAATACCGCCGGAACTCTCCGGTCGTCGGCACAGTGGTCAATTGCATAGCCGGAAAAAACCACTGCCAGATGAACTCCCTTGCAGCGTTCGGGTATTTCTTCTCCAGCGCATTCACCAGAAAAACCCCTGCATAGACACGATCCAGGTCGCGCTGGTGCAGATCCTTCAAGGATTCGAGGTGCGTTCGAAGCTCAGGGAGCAACGTCCGAGGGAGCGGGACCGTTCGGTCTTTCTGGCCTTTTCCGTCATGAACCGTCAGGATCTCCGCATCGAAATTGAAGCACTGCACGCGCAAATGCAGACATTCGAACAGTCGAAGGCCGCAGCCGTACAGGAGCTTCACCACCAGGTCGATCGGAGGTGCAAGGTGCTTCAGGACGGCCTCGATCTCCTCACGGGACAGCACGACCGGTATGTAGGGTTTCCGCTTCGCCCGGACAACTCCGTCAACTTTCCCAAACTCCCTGTTCAGGACATGCCGATGAAAAAACAGCAGGGCATTGAAGGCCTGGTTCTGGGTTGAAGCGGACACCTTCTTATTGACTGCCAGGTGCGTCAGGAACTCCTTAACATCCTTAGTTGACAACGATTTTGGATCCCGGCTTCGCGTGAAGGTTTGATAGTGACGTACCCATTGCGTGTAGGTTCTGAGGGTCTTCGGCGAATAATGGCGAAGCTTGATTTCGTCGGACAGCCTGGCATATTCGGCTTTCCAGGAGACCCCCTTCGAGAAGTTCCCTGTTGGAGGAGTTGACTCCGGGTGACGACGCGGTTCATTGAGGGCATGCGTCGGGGAACTGACCTCGATGGGTCCGGAGTCTCCCTTGAGTGATGAATCGGCGGGCTGGCCTGTGACCGCGGGGGGATTCCCAGGGGCGATCCGTTCTTGGTGGGAACAAGCCAAGCCGCCCGTCCCCCTGGGCTGAACAAGCTCGTAATAGAGTGTGATCGCATGGTGTGCCTGCTGTTGCTGCGCGTGTGTCTGCTTCTTTTCCTCCAATTTGTGGAGGAAGCGGTCAAGGCTCCCCATCTGCGCTTGGGGGAAGTGATACTTCTCGCAGAAATCCAAATAATAGCGCAACCACTTAAGGCAGGATGCATGGGCATCATTCGGGACGGTCTTTTGCTTCAAGAACGCCACAAATTGTGTCTGCAATGCTGAAGGGATGCTTCGCATGCGTAAATCTCCAGTTTCAGGATATCCTTCCATTCTGCGTGATAGACAGAAAGATGCACCAACCGTATCGGAAAATCCTTGCAAAAACCTTATGCATAAAATATATTGAGATATCAGGATGATGTGGGCAGTCCGCTCATCGCAGCGGCCCACAGGCCAAACCTTCATTGCCCTGCTGAGAATCAAGGACTTGCCCCGCGTCCCGGAGATATACAGAAACTACAGAATCACTTGTTCCGCGCGACTGCGCCGCGATTAGACTGCAGGGGTGATCTTTGATCAACTCAATTACGAGGGCTGGATACCCCTTCTTCTCCAATGTGCAAGGTTTTCTTAAGTGTGGTGTTTGCCTATTAGTAATCCACATTGCATGTCTCTTTGGAGGATTGATGAAGCTTGAATCTGCAGTTGCCAGGATTTTGGATTGGTCTCGCAAGACATGTGATAAGCAAGAGTCTCTTGCCATAGCTGGAGTTCATACAACACTAATAGCAGTTCTAGTCGCCTGCCTCTCCGCTTATGTTGTCTTTGTTTTCAGCACTGTCCAACACGCAGAACTAAAGGCCTTTGAGGAAGCGGAGAAGATCAACAGAATTGAGTTTCTAGTTCATCACTGCCCCTATGGAAGGATTGAACAGGCGGAAGCTTTTGACAAAGTGGGGCTTCTTAAGATGATGCACAGTATTACAGCCGGTATTGAATCACCTTCATTACCAAGAGATATTGATGCGAGTGCTCAAAAAGCCTTAGGCATTATGAGTTCTCTAGTAGGTCGATATCCGTTTAAAGAACGCTATTTCAAGACAGAGCAAGGACGTTTTGCTGCTAGAGATAAAGGCGAATACATATCATTCACGGGTTTGGATGAGGTCCGCGCATGGATAAACTCTATGCATGAAACCACTCGTGTTTTTACACCCGAATTCCTGGGCATTGGAAGACTTCTACCCCTGTTAACCGAATTTAGTAAAAGTAGGCACGTTGCTGAGGAAAAAGATGCCATAATGAAATCGCCTCTTATAAAAGCATTGGTGTCGAGCAAAGTGGTGCCTGGCTTTGGTACCCATGTCACAGTGGAAGGTTTGGATCCAGTTTCCGTTTACAATGACTTTATTAGCAAGATTGAGGAAGTCACAACCATTGTGGAGTCAACCCAGAACCATGTGAAGCGTGCCGCTGCACTTAGAACGGCGTATCCATCCAGGCTTATGTTGATAATTCTTCTCTTTATCGTTTTCGTGGCTTTCGGCTGCGGGGTTGTCTATCCAATTGCCGTGGCAAGGGTGAGATGCGTATTTGCGCTGTGGTTACCATTCCTCATTTATGTGGTGATCGGAGGCTTTGCTTTTCGAGTCATATTTTGACTATCCTGGGCATGAGAAGTTGAGGAGTTAAACACTTCGGCCGGACAGCAATTCCCGGATACATCCAAAATACAGTCCTGGTCTACGATTTGAGCGAAGTCTTTCGTAAACTTTTTGGATCCTTCCCGAGTACTGTGACGGGAGCCGTCAGTTTTCTATCGGGGCACGTCGGTTTTCGCTGGACACTCTCCTGGCTTTCCGATAGCATACCGTCCCGTGAAGACGTCGTGCGCCCCCAATCCCAACGATCCCGAGAAGGTCCTGCCGACACGGGCCAGGGTCAGAAAGCACCTGAGTGCCGATGCCTTGCTGCAAACGGTGCACGGCTGCTTTCACAAGGTCAAGGACCCTCGGACCGGCACACCGGACATCAGCCTGAGCGATGCTCTGATGTCGGGTTACGCCGTCTTCTCATTGAAGGATCCAAGCCTCCTGGCCTTTGACAGACGCCGCAAGGAAGAACCCCACAACCTCAGGAGCATCTTCCATATCCTGAGGATTCCCAGCGACACCCAGATGCGCTCGATCCTCGACGAGGTCAATCACGAGGAGTTGCGCCGCTGCTTCAAGGCCGTTTTCTCCAGCCTGCAGAGGGGAAAGGCCCTCGAGGAGATGGAATACCTCGACGGCCATTACCTCATGCTCATGGACGGCACCCAGTACTTTTCATCCGAAAAGCTCCACTCCCCCTTCTGCATGGAGAAGACAAACTCATCAGGCGTAACCAGCTACTACCTCCAGACCCTTGGAGCGGTTCTCGCGCATCCCGACCGCAAAGAGGTGATCCCTCTCATGCCCGAGCCGATTTCCAAGCAGGACGGACAGACCAAGAACGACAGCGAGATCAATGCGAGCAAGCGGTTCATCTCCAAATTCCGCAAGGACCATCCCCACCTCAAGGTCATTGTCTGCCAGGATGCCATCAGCCCCAACGGCCCTTACATCCGTTTTCTCCAGGAGCGCAACTGCCGCTTCATTCTCTCCGTGAAGGAAACCGACCATGCCTACCTCTTCAAGCACTTCGATGCTGCCGTCGAGGGAGGAGAAGCAGGCGAGCTCATTTTCGATGATCCTGATGACCCTGAGAAGATCCACTGCCTGAGATGGGCAAACGGGCTTTCCATCAACGCCTCCCACAAGGACATCCGGGTCAACCTCCTGGAATACTGGGAACTGCGAGGCAAGGAGAAAAAACACTTTGCCTGGGTCACGGACTTTACCCTCACCTCGGATAACGCCTTTGAGATTGGGCGCGGTGGAAGGGCCAGGTGGAAGGTTGAGAACGAAACCTTCAACACCCTTAAGAACCAGGGTTACAACTACGAGCACAACTACGGTCTGGGGGGCAGGTACCTCAGCATGGTCTTTGTGACCCTCATGATGCTCGCCTTCCTGGTGGACCAGACCCAGCAGCTCTGCTGCTCTCTTTTCCAATCCGCATGGAAGAAGGTCGGCAGCAAAAAGGCTCTATGGGAGACCATCCGGGCCCTCTTCCACTGTTTTCTCTTCCATTCGATGGAGATGATCTATGCGGCCATAGCCTACGGCTTCCAAAGGGATCGGCCCGTGATCCTATGGGACGATTCATAGCTCACGAGAATCCCTAAAACCCCATCAACAGCCTTCCCTAATCCGACAAGCCTTGCGGAATCTCGGGAGCTCGATGCCCTCAGGTCTCCGCCAAGGTAACTTATTGCCCGACCACGGCTTAGAGCCATCCCCTTTCAGTTCAAATACACCTGCCTCCCCCTCTCCTGAGCCCATGGCGACACCAAGCCGCAGCTCCTAGGGGTGGCTCCGGGAATTGCTGTCCCGGCGGTCACATTCGGAAGACGCAACAACAGGCCGTCCAATACTTTCTTGTGCTCAGCGTTGAAATTCACTTTCGCCATTTCTTCCCCCCCACAGACTCAAGACGCCCAACTGAGAGTTGAGCGGCGGCGGGCCAATGGCCCAAAGAGAAAAGCAACACGCGTGGTCCCGCCGTCCGATCGAACGAAAGTCAGGCGGATGCCTTCCGTAGCAAGGTAACGCTCACGACAAGTCCCAAAGCACCGTACTGATCTTCCCGCTTTTTGTGGTACCCCCGGCGAATGCTCCACTTTGGCGGTGGAAATACTGTTTCAGCCCTTTGTGATCCAATTCTTGACCAAAGCGCTGTAGGCTCTGGCGCCTGATTCCATGCAAGGCGCTATACCCTCCTCCGGGACTGGTCCAGGCGGATGCGAAGTAGAGCCCCTTGAGGGGCGATTTGTTGTCGAGCCTGGTCGTGTACGGGTTTTCCAAGGACTGCTCGTAGCCGTAAATGGCCCCCTGGGAGTTTTTGGCGTAACGCAGATTGGTGAGGGCAGTGGCGGCTTCCATGACCTCGATCATGGAGCTCAAACCGGGAATGACCTTCCGCTCGGCTTCATCGGGAAAGAGCCGAACCATCTGCTCTATAACGGCGTCGGCATTGTTGGGCAAGACAAGATCATGATCGGGGGTGATGATACGGCAAAGCTCAGGCCGTTCCACTGTCTCAATCCTGTCCAGGATGCCGGTCTGCTCCAGAATGGGTCGCAGCCCGCTCCTGGCTCCGCTTGTTTCTCTGTGTATGCCCGGAATGGGCGTGAACTCATGGCGCCCTGAATCGCGCTGCTTTCATTGGTGCGGTGCGGCAACCGGTTCGAGTTTTTCTCTTGTTCTGTCCAGTTCATCCAATGCGAGATTGTTGTCCAGGGCTTCTGCTTCGTTGAGCGCCAGAAACTCCAGCACATGGAGGAGGGCGCTCGCCTGGGGGCCCGTGAACGAGGCGATGCGTTTCGAATTCTCGAGATGGAAAAGGAACTGTTGAATATATTCGTCCGTATGACAAAGAACCAGCCTGACAAGACCGGGCATCAGAACCGCAAAGGCCTCATCTGAGGCGAAGCAAATGGGATCCCAGCCAGGATTGTCGAGCTTGTCGAGAGGCAGATCGTCGGCAGTAAAAGATTGCATCGTCTCCTCATGCTCGAGACACTCCTCACATCCGCAGGTTCCACGAATGAACATTGCAGGCCGGGGAAGGCTGCCAAAGCAGACGTCCACTTCAGATATGATTTCATCTCGCGTCATCAAGGCTAATGACGTACAAACATGGGGATCAGGATTGCAGTGAGAATGCCGACAAAAGGAAGCAACCCGAAAACCCAAATGACCCATGTGTGAACGCCCCCTTTGTACCGGAGAAACTCAAGAAGCTTCGATCTGTCCATGGCTGTGAGCTCTGCGGCCGCAATCTTTTTCTTAACGCTTCCATGGTAAAACGAGTTGGAAAAAATCGTGAAAGCGATCCAGGGCCCAAAGAATACGAGCGCACCCAGCGCAGGGTAGCCTGCCTTTTCAACAATGTTGGAGAGTACGGCAATGCCCAAAAAAGCGAAGAACCATGCGTACATCTTTCGATAGAGCGCCCAGAGCCCGCCGAACAGAAACGCGGGCCAGTTCCAGCTTGCTTTTAGGCCGAGGCCTTGCTGGTCAAACTGTTCGAACTTCGTGAGGTAGTGGACACGATTTTTCTCGCCGAGGATGGCTTCGTAAAGATCTTGCATATTCGATCCCTTCCTGAAAGCCTAATCGGGACAGGGAGAAGCCTCCCAGCCTCCCTCCCCACCACCGTGACCATGGATCACGCACCACGGCAGCCAGACAATGATTACCCGGCTGCGACCAGAACGCTCCATGAACCGCCCGGTGCGGACCCGCATGCCGGGTGGTGTGAAGGCTGATGGAGAAAACCCCTGGCTCTCCGACTGGCCGAAAATATCCTGTGTCGATGGTCTGGACCACCCTCTGCGTTTTCCCGTTTCCCATGGCTAAGCTTGCGACTTGGACAGCTTGATGGTCACGTCCGCCGGTAATGCCAATTTGGCTTCCACTTCGATGGCTTTGATGATGCCAACCGGGACCGGACAAGCCGCATGAGGGCAATGTTGCATGCCCAACTGGATAGTCTGGGGCATTGATTGGCGAAATGAAATTTCCTGAAGCGGGTTGACTTGAGTCAGATCTTGGGCCAACTTCTGAATGGCCTTACAATCACTCCTGATGAGCAAGGTGCAGACCTTACCATTCATCGTCGCCTCAACCACCGTTGTGAAACCACAGATGCCCGAATGGATTTCAGCTATAGCCAAGACACCCTCCAGAAGGCGTGGTGATGTAATTCGACTCTCCGTTTAGATTCGATAACCCATCTCAGTCGATCATGACATTTCGCATTTCATCATTTGATTGGCAAGACCTTTGCCAGTAAGCCCAAGGTTAAGGGTATCCGGCGGCGGGCAGAGGCGTTCGGGGGTCAACCGCAGCGCTGTGCCCGCCGCCCGGTTGACCCGGATCGTGTACGCCCGGCATGTGCGCGAAATTATGGGGTGCAAGTCCCCTGTACGTGAATCCTGTAAGTGAGTTCCATCACTGACACAAGTACTGACCGAAGGCAATGGCGGACCCGCGAGGAACCCTCTGGAGAAGCCGGAGCGGAAAGCGATGAGCCAAGCCTGCCCCGGACCTGATCTGGGGAACAGAAACAGCATACAAGCCCGGGTCTTCGGGCAAGTCAACACGACATGACAAAACCCTGGATTCAGGAGATACCGTAAATGCTGCGGCTGCGCCGTGAAAGTTCACGTTCTTGTCCGGTGAGCCTCAGGATGTGATCTTTTTGTTTCCATCCTTTTTGCCTCGTCCATGAAACCAATTCGGCTTGACCGATTCGGGTACTATTCAAATGGGTTGTATCCAGGTTTCTTGTATAGCCTTTGCTGGTTATCAAGGATGTCAGGTTTATAGACCCTTTCTGCCCAATCCTCTGGTTTGATTTCCTCGAAAGAGACTGAGACTGATTTTTCCTCGCACCCAGCAATGGTGACAACGTCTTTAACAATTTCTTCAGCGAGTCGTGTCTTCTGCTGTTCTGATCTTCCTGGATAGAGTTTTACGATGACATGAGGCATCATTTCCTCCATGGATTTATCAGACAACGCTGCGCTTGAGAGGCGGGCCACTGATGCCGGGAATGAAATAGAATCACGGCTATTCCCGCATCCCTCTCCGAGGGTTGGGCGCCTTTAGTGAATGAATCTGCGCCTTTTCTCTACTTCGCTTTGATCTCAAACGGGTTTGAGTACACCGGTTGGCCAAAGCTGATACGATAGGTTCCTGGCGGAGCAATGGTGTCGGCACGGTTATAGCCGACCGTCTGCCAAAGATATTGGTGGCGTTCGCCGGGCCCCAGTGCGCGGAAGACCGTCACGTTCGCCGCAGCATAGAGTTCGACAACCCGCCACTGTCCGTTTTTTGCCTGTCTTTCGAGGGTCGCAAACCCTCCATCGATATGAACACGGTCTACGATGGCCACCGGGGCATCGGAGGTATTTGTGACGGTAATCCTCACGATGTCCCCCTGCGTGTAGAAGCTCCTTTCGGTTGCATAGATCAGACCCCCTCCGCTGGCTGACGATCCAGCGTAAGCGTCAAGAGGGCCTGCCATGGGCAGGATCAAGCCAACAAGGTTCAGGGCAACGATTCTCCAAAAGAAAGCCTGTTTGCACATACTCATCCGCACCCCACCAAGAGCCCAATGGCGAGTCGACAATCAGTTTGGTTGCTGCCTGTGTTGTTCGTCATACGGAACGGGCGCAACAATGTCTAATGCGCAGCCTGTCTCCAGTTGGGCATTTTCTGACGCCACCATCGGTCTTGCTGACGCGGCCCAAATTTTCGCATTATGGTTCAATCTTCGTTCCCAGTACTTGCAGGAATTTGGCGAGCCAATCAGGATGAGCTGGCCAGGCCGGCGCGGTGACCAGCTTGCCGTCCACGTGGGCCTTGTCCGCTGGAATATCCACATACTTTCCACCCGCGCGAGTTACGTCTGGCCCCACCGCCGGGTAAGCTGAGCAAGCTTTGCCTTCAATGACACCGGCTGCGGCCAGCACCTGTGCGCCGTGGCAGATGGACGCGATGGGCTTGTTTGCTTGCCAAAAGTGTCGCACAATCTTCAGCACTGCGTCGTTCAGGCGAATGTATTCCGGTGCGCGCCCACCGGGAATGACCAGTGCGTCGTAGTCTTCCGCCTTGACTTCTGCAAAGGTAGCGTTAAGCGCAAAGTTGTGACCGGGCTTTTCGCTGTAGGTCTGGTCTCCCTCGAAATCGTGCACCGCGGTGCGCACCTTCTCGCCTGCCTTCTTGTCGGGACAGACCGCATGGACTATATGCCCCACCATCAGGAGTGCCTGGAAGGGCACCATTGCCTCGTAGTCTTCCACGTAGTCGCCGACGAGCATCAAAATCTTCTTTGCACTCATGGTAAACTCCTTTCGGTTGTCTTGCGTTTTGCGAACTGTACACGTAGTTGGGTCGATTCTCGTGATTGTGGTCTATGATGAGGAGCAACGTGCATTTGACATCCCCTCCTGCTGTTCCCATGGGCATTGTATCGAAATTCGCATGACGATGGGCCGTCCAAAATATTGATTCTCTCGTTTCAGACAGTCATCAATTCTCATCATGGCCAGGAAGTGCGTTGAGCATCTGGCATACCTGGCATGGTATAATGTTATTCGGGGCCCTTTCAGGCAAGGTCACAAAGTTCAATATCGGAAGTTTCGAGGATCCGGGGTGCAGGGCTCATTGGCGATGTCCACACAATGAAGAAGATGCGGCTTCAAGTGTTGTCAGTGTATGACACACGAGGATTTCAATCAATTCGATATTTGGCTTCAGGGTGGGCAAAACCGGTGGGCTGTTTCGTTGAGCAGGCATTCAAAGGTATTCTCAGTTCTGCAATTGTGTGCCAATTCATCCCAATTCGTGTCACCTTTGTTCGCTCACCTTGAAAAGCCCACTCGCGGCTTAATGAACAGTTGATGGAACGACCCAGGGGAAGCACGGCATCATCTAGACAAAGGGGCCAACCTTAAACACCCGGGTGTTAAGGGGCTCTTTAGCTCTTTGCGTCTTGAATTAATCATTGCTTTCCCCTGCGTGCGGCTTGGATCAATTTATCAAGATGCTGCAGGAAACGAGAACGATCTCGTTTTTCGAATGGAGCTGGACCGCCACTGATGTTCCCCATATCCCGCAGATAGGCCATCAATTCTCGGTTTGCAAGAGCATCACCAATGGAATCCTTGGTAAAAATGCGCCCTTTGGGGTCCAGCACCCGAGCGCCCTTTTCCAGAGATCGCGCAGCAAGGGGGATGTCAGTGGACACAACGATATCGTTATCTTTGACCTGCTCTACAATCCAATCATCTGCGGCGTCATATTGATCACTCACAACAACTTGTTCCAGAAGTTCTTCTTGAGGAATCCTCATCCTGGAGTTGGAAACCACGTAGACTTTAAGCCCGTAACGTTTGGCAACTCTTAAGACTTCATTCTTCACTGGACAGCCGTCAGCATCGATATAGATTTTTGTCAAGAAATCCCCCTTCTGTTCGGGTACACACCGGCCTTCATCCAACTGCCAGCTAAGTGGCCCGAACCAAGCCGCCAATGAACTACAAGAAATGCCAGAGGATTCGCCCGGCGTGGTTCGGGTCCGTTTGAGCGAAAGTTAGCCGGGTTGTTGCGTTCTGCGTGCAAAAGACATGTGTAGAGTGGCGACCACATCGCGCGGCAAGTCGACCAAGAGGAAGTAATCAGCAGGATAGAGGTAATCCTCACCGCTCTCATCGATGATGCGTAAATCACCATCCTTCTCGGCATCCTCATCGGGAACTACACGATAGACCTTGTGCAACTCCAAAGAGGCTGGATAATATGAGTTGTCGATGCAAATGGCAAATCTAGGGGTGCTCATCTTCTTATCCTTGCTTCCATTATTCCAAATAGCGTTTCCGTTTGATCTCTTTTCTTCCGATGCCATATGCTTCTATACCAGTGAAGCTCAACCTTGCGCACACGACCGCTCCTAAGCCGAATCAAAGCAACACCTTTGAGTTTTCGCCAGCGGCCTTGCCCATACTGTTTCCGCAGGCGTGAGACTTCATCAATCGAACTCTCGATGGCGATAGTCTCGATGTCCGTTATCTCACTGATGATCTCAAAAGGTTCCATAAGACTTCCTGTTAATGTGCTTCAGTCCGCGAGTGGTGAGGCTAATCGAGGCTACGAACGAAGTGATGCTGTGTTCTTAGGGAATATCCAGCTGGATTTTGATGGCCTGCTCAACTTTGTGCATGTCATCCTTGGAAAGAATGCCTGCTCGCCGGAATAGTCTCTCCTTGCTCACAGTCGCCAACTGATCTGCCATGGCCTTGCTCTCTTTTCCCTCAAAGATGACTACCGCCTCGCTTGGGTAGAGGCGATTGGTGTTGCTGGTCAAAGGAACAACCTGAACTCGATTGAGAAACCTATTTGACGCGTCATTGCTCACAACTACGGCAGGCCGTTTCTTTCTCATCTTACCGCCAATCGAAGGATCGAAGTTAACCCACCACACTTCACACCGTTTCATGAGCAACATCCTTAAATGTGACCTCAGCCCACTCCAGGGCCTCCTTTTCCCTTCCTTTGTCTTTTGCCATATCGGCGTAGGCCGATTCCAGGTTGGGACGGACGACGTGCGGGCGGACCAATTCCTGCACAAACCTACTTATCTTACGAGGGCCAATTATTCTGTGTAGCCCTTCATACACCTCTTCATCGATGGTTATGGTCAGCTTCTTCTGCATATCACACCTCCTTGTACGTGTACCATACGTGTAGAAATCGGCTATGTCAACAGCCGAGCTGAGTCACCGCGGAGAGGGCAGGATTTCGCTCACATTGGCCAACGCACGGCTAACCGGTGCGGAGCAT
>CAVOPT010000019.1:0-74752 GCA_963698165.1 uncultured delta proteobacterium | reverse complement strand
TGTCCTTTCGGCAAGCGTGCAAGGCGGCAGAATTTTTCGAGCGGGGGCGGGTCCGTGGGGCCGGCGAACGAGCGGGTCGCCATAGCTCACCGGGTCGAAGCAGCAGAAAGGCTGCGAGTCTGTGGAGGGACGGCCTGAAAGCCGATTGGGTTGCGGTGCCGCGCGGGTGGCGCCTGCTTCGAAGTTGAGATCGAGGCGGGCACCTCTGATGGGACGGATTTCAGGCTGGGTTCATGCTTTCTGGGAAATCAGAAGTCCGAGGACGAAAGGTGCTGTACGAGCATTCAGCCGAGGGGGTGGGGCAAGTTTCGGGTGAGTGGAAAACACCCCGGGTGATCTCCTCGAGTGGCCTGGCTCATGGCGCTGGTTTGGGCTCTGCCGTTTGGAGCGAATCGAGTTGCCCATGAGAGGTTTTGAGGCCCCCTGTTTCAAGGGGACCTCATGGGAGAGGGGCCGGGCTCATCCCGGGCCAGCGAGGGTTGTCCTGTAATTCCAGGGAAGCCAGTCTGCGGGAGACCTGGCCACTCTGGCGCTGTTTTTCAGCAATGCCGTGAGATACTCGAAGGGGTTTTCTCCCGACAGCTGACAGGTGTGAATGAGGCTCATGAAGACATCGCCCACGTGAGCTCCATGAAGGGTCTTGTAGAAATAGCAGTTTTTACGATGGAGCACCGCCATCTTCAGGACCCTTTCACAGAGGTTGTTGTCGAGTGGTGCTCCTTCGATGTGGAGGAACCGGGTGAGCTCGTTCCACCGCTTGAGCATGTAGTGGATGGCCTTCCCCAGGCCCGAGTTGGGCTCGACGAGCTTCCGAGCGAGCTGCTCCTCGCACCAGCTCCTGAGCTCGGTCATCACGGGGCCGCTCTTTTCCTGGTGGAACGCCAACCGCTCCCGGGGCGTGAGCCCCTGTTCTCTGGCCTGATCATCGTGATGGTAGACCCTGGAGAGAAGCTCTATGACGTGCGCACAGGGCTCGGGAAAAGCCTCCACGACATCCACGAACTGTCTTCGAGCATGGGTCAGGCAGTTGGCGAGGATGGTCTCGAGGCTTTTGGGCAGGTTTCGGCTGGCCCCGTCACACATCTGGAGAGGCGGGGGAATGCCCTGCTCCCTTTGTTGAAGGACGTCTTCGAGATTTTCTCCGGCATGGCGGCGGCCGGTCCTGAAAAGCACAATCTTTTGCCCATCCGCCATGGAGACGATCCCCGTGGTGAAGATGCCCTTGCGCGTGCTCTCGGGATCCTGGTTTTGAATCTCGGAGAGGATCTTCATGGTGGTGTCGTCGTTGTGGAGGAGCTCCCCCTGGGCAGCCTGCTCGGCCAAAGCTTCGAAGGCCGGGCAGACGAGCTTTTCGCCCTGGTCGAGCATATCCCACTGGGTGGATGCTGGAACCGGCATCCCCAGGTGGCTTTGAAGTTTTCCCAACCGGTTGAAGGGCATGCCGCAGCCGTATTTGAGCAGAGCCATCATGGCCGTTGCCGAATCGGCGAATTTGCCCTCGCCGGCCCCATCGGGGGCTTGAGCCGTGAAGACGATTCCGCACAGGTTGCACCGAAGGCGGCTCAGTTCATAAACCGTTGCCCTGAGAGGTGCACTCCCCGTGATGCGCACCACCGCGGACGGAAGGGCGAGCTCGTAGACCTTGCCCTTTTCACAGGCCGGGCAAGGGTCGCCCGATTTGAGCTCGGGATGCTTGACGACCACGCGCTCGGCCCCCACGTAGCTCGCGGCGCCGTTTCGACCATGCCCTTTGGGGCGAGGCTTTTCCCCGGGCGAGGTTTCGCTCTCGGCGGCTTCTCCCCGGGCCGTTGCGCTCTCGGATTTATGGATGACATTTTTCGCCGTCTCGGTCGATGCGCCGAAAAGGTACTTGAGGAGTCTCTTGATGGAGGTGGTCTTTTCTTCCAGCGCATCCGTGATGCACTGGATGGTCTCCGCCATGGCCACGATGATCCCGTAGTCCTCCTCGAGAAGGGCCCGGTTTTTGACCCGGTCGAGAAACGCCCGGGATTGCCCGCGATCCAGTTCGATGCGCTTGACCTTGGGATATGTCTTTTTGGCCTTGCCCATGTGTGGGAGCCCTTTCCTCCAATGACTGCCGGCTCGACGGGTCGAAACCGCTCTCCAAACGGCTCGTTCACCATGGGTCTACAACAATCGGAGGAAAAAGTCCCGCAAAATCGGACATGGATTCAAAAAAAATTCAAGGGGGCGGCACCCTTGGTGAGATGGGACGAAAAAGAGGCGCCGTCTCGATCTTTTTGAGGTCTCCGTTCCAGAGCAGGGCCTGGAGCTCCAGCGCCCCAAGGGATCTCAGCCTGGAGCCGCGATCCGCCTCAAGGGGGAGGAACCGCCCCGAAGAGAGCCTCTTGTGGCAGAGCCAGAAACCCTGGCCATCGTATAATGTGGAGCTCCACATTATACGATTTATGTTAAGTGACTATAAATGTGGAGTTGTCGCTGCGTAGCCTCTGAATTCAAGGCTTGGAGCGGTTTTTACTGCACATTAAATGGGTATCATCGGTGTGGGTGCCGATCCCGGCATCTGCAACCCTTCTACGAAGGAGGCACCGATGATTGCCCAAGCATTTCCCAAAGATTTTCAAAGGTATTTGGCCCTTCCGGTATTGGGGCCCATGATGGACCGGTATGCAGCTTGGCTCTTTGAGCGGCAGTATACTCACCGATCGACTCGATACGAACTGCGCATGGCCGCTCGTGTGTCTGAATTCCTTACGTGTCGAGGTCTTCGGTGTGTAGACGATACCAGAGAACAGGACCTCCAGGCCTGTTATCAATGGTTTCGCCACAAATTTCCCAAAGAAGAGGGGGGAGTCCGGACACTGGCAAGATTCCTGATGGAACAAGCTGTGCTGCGGCCCTCACCTGTTCCAGAGCCAAGCCCCAAAGAAGTGCTCCTGAAAGAGTTCATGGCTCACCTGCAAGACGAACGCGGGTACGCCCCTTCTACGGTTAGCCGACAAGCCGTTATAGCCGCGGAGTTTCTCGATTGCTTGAAATTTGAGGAAGCAAATGACCGGTTGGCCTTCCTCAAGATTGCAGACATCGAAGACTTCATTCGGCATATGGGAAAACGGATGGGCCGTGTGGCCCTTCAGAAGGTGACCTCAACCCTTCGCAACTTCCTCCGTTTCCTCGCTGCGGGTGGAGTAGTTCCTTTCGGGCTGGAGAACCAGATTGATACGCCGCGCGTCTACCGGCAGGAGAAGCTCCCCCGAGCCTTGCCATGGGAGACGGTTCAAGCATTCCTCCGTTCCATAGACAGGAACACCGCCATGGGGAAGCGGGACTACGCGATGTTCTCCCTCATTGCAACTTACGGCCTGCGTGCCTGCGATATCGTGGCTCTCAAGCTGGACGGTATAAAATGGCGTCAGGGGGGAATCGAGGTTTGTCAGGCTAAGACCGGCAACCCCCTGCAGCTTCCTCTAACAGACGAAGTGGGCTCGGCCATCTATGACTATCTTACGGGAGTTCCCCGCTACGGCAACTACAGGGAGGTCTTTCTTCGCATCCGAGCCCCCGGGGGCATTCTCAAGCCCACAGCAGTGATCGAAGCCTTCCAGGGTTGGTCCAAAAGGAGTGGACTCGATATCCCCTATAAAGGAGCTCACTGTTTGCGCCACTCCTATGCTCTCTATCTGTTTCGGCGCGGTCTACCCTTGAAAACCATAGGCGATCTTCTTGGGCACCGATCACCGGAGAGCACAGGCGTCTACATCCGACTCACAACCGAGGATTTGCGGGAAGTCGCTCTCAGTGTGCCGGCGCTCTCTCCAGTGGAAGAGGAGGACTGAAGCGATGATAAGAATAGATTCCTTCCACTCTTCGATTGCAGCCGAGCTCGTCAACTATATTTGCCTCAAACAGGCTCTGGGCCGCTCTTTCCAGGCCGCATCGATTGTCCTCTTCTACCTGGATCGGTTCTTGTGCGATCTTGGAGCGGCACCTTCCGATCTCACCGCGGAATCCTTCAGGCAGTGGTGCCGGACGATGGAATCGGTTTCCTCCACCACCAGGCTCGCTCGCATGCACATCGTCAGAAACTTCTGCCTCTACCGCCGGCGCACAGCTCCGACCTGCTTTGTTCCGGATCCAACCCAATTTCCGAAAGCCAGTGCAAGGCCGGAACCGTATATATTCTCGGATATCGAAGTCGCAAGGCTTCTCCATCACAGTGACTCCATACCCGTTTTGGTTAGATCCCCCCTGCGAGCGGCAACAACCCGCCTGGGCATCGTTCTCCTCTACACCACTGGTATCCGCAGAGGGGAACTGCTTCGGCTGACCAGAGCCGATTACAGCCCCAAAGATCAAACGCTTGCGATCCACTCCTCCAAGTTTTACAAATCGCGCATCCTGCCCTTGCCAAGCGATGTCGGGATGGAGGTCGAAGCATTCTTGGAGAAGCACAAATCGGTTCGCCCCCGCCTACCGGACGATGCTCCCTTGTTTTTGAACCCCCGTTGTGGTGGGCAAGCATACAGTGGTACGCAACTCAGGGAAACCCTGCACATGCTCTTCAACCTCGCTGGAATCAAAAAACCCGATGGCAGGTTGCCGCGCATCCACGACTTCCGCTTCAGTTTCGCAGTGAACGTTCTCGTGCGCTGGTACTGCAGCGGTTTCAATGTTCAAGCAAAACTGCCACTTCTGGCTGCTTACATGGGCCATGTTTCCGTACTTTCCACGTACTACTACATGCGATGGATCGCCCCCCTGGCCAGTGTCGCCAGTTCCATGTTCGCAGGCCGCTATGGCGCCTTGGTCCAAGGGACTGGAGGAGGTGTGCCATGAAAGCAAACCACCCCAATCTTCTGGCAACACTTCTGCGCGACTTCTTTGGCAACCATCTTTCCACTCTGCGCGGCATGAGCCCCCATACAATCCAAAGCTATCGAGACAGTCTGGTGCTGCTGTTGCGATTTCTCGCCTCACACAAGAATCGCTCGGCCTCTTCGCTGGACCTGGACGATCTGGGGCCTCGGGAGATCCAGGCTTTCCTCGTCTACTTGGAAGTAAAGCGAAAAAACAGCGCCTCCACTCGAAACATCAGGCTCTCGGCTCTCCATTCTTTCTTTCGATTCGTTGCCGCACAGCATCCGGACCGTCTCGAGCAGGCTCAACGGATCCTTGGCATTCCGTTCAAAAGAACCGGCTCGAGGGTAATCGACTACCTTGAGTACGATGAAATCCAGGAGATTCTATCCGTTATTGACCAGACCACACCAAAGGGGCGACGAGATTATGCCCTCCTTGCTACCATGTTCAACACTGGCGCCAGAGTACAGGAAATTCTGGATCTGAGGGCATGTGACCTTCAGCTCAGCAAACCCTTTCAACTGCAGCTCACGGGAAAAGGCAGGAAACAGCGCTGTTGTCCGATCTGGCCTCAGACTGCACAACTCCTGCGCCGCCTGTGCATGGAACTGCAAATTGACCTGAGGTCCGAAGTGCTGGTCTTTCAAAACTGCAGGGCCGCACCACTCTCTCGTTTCGGAGTCCGGTACATTCTGAAAGAATGTTTGAAAAACGCTCAAGTTTCCACTCCCAATCTTTGCTCCAAGCGGCTCCACCCTCACAGCATGAGGCACAGCACGGCGGTAGCCCTCTTGAAGTCCGGAGTGGATTTGACGACGATCAGCCAGTGGTTGGGGCATGCCGATCTCAACACGACGAACCGCTATGCCGCTATCGATCTCGAGATGAAGCGCAAAGCCATCGAAAGCGTTCAGCCGGTGGAGAGTCAAGGAACTTGCACTCAACCATGGCACCACGATGACGCGATCCTTGAGTGGTTGGAGTCCCTTTGAGGCTCAAAATAATGTGGAGTTATAAACATGGGAAATTCCTATCCATGGGCTCTCAGGCGAGTGACTCCACATTTATAGTCACTTAACATAAATCGTAGGAGAGAATCCGAATGGCGCTGCGCTGACGGTTCATGAAGATGAAGAAGGTCCCCGAGAAAGGATCCTTTTGAATCACTTCCCGGCAAACCCGGCAAAGGCCATCGATCCCCTTGCGAAAATCCACCGGCTGGAGCGCCACCAGGATACGCACATGTGGAGTAATCTGGATCATCGACGGGTCCCCCAGAAGCTCTTGAGCAGATCCGGCACGACCGCTTCGGCTTTCGCCCCCTTGCAGTGGATTCGCATGCGGCGGCCGGAGCCGTCATCACAGTCCACAACCACTTCGGTTGAGGCAGTGATGATGCCGAGCTCTGCGAAAGTGGCTCTCACCGGGAGGTCCGCCGTGTGTTTCAAGCGTTCTTTGAGATCATTGTAATTGAGGCGAAGCGTGCGGGAGACCGAATGGACCGAGTGCTCAAGGCAGAGCCTTGCCGCCGCATCCCAGAGCTCTTCGGGAATGCGCCTTGCTCTGTCCGGATTCTTTCTCCACGATTCAAACTGAAGCTGAACTTCCTGGAGGCTGATACTCGGGGGCGGAGCTGAAAGGTGCGTCATCGGCTGTTCTCCTTTGTGTGTGAGTGACGGCCGATTCTAGCCCAGGCTGGCTCCACGTTTCATGCATCGTTGCCGAAAGCACACGATTGAGATCGGGCTCATAAATATCCGGATGGATCACGCCTTCCTTCAAATTGTCCAAGGTCACATATTGCGGGCACCCTCCAAAATACCGGAACGCTTCCTCATGCAGCTTGCACCAGGTTTCCTTGCTCGATTTCCATACCGTTTTCCGAAAGGCTCGCCCGGAATACTTCAGCGTCATGACGAAGAGGCGGGGGCGCAGATACTTCCCGTTCCTGTGAAGAGTCGGCGCACCCTGTCCATAATCCACCTGAGCTTCTTCTCCCATCAAGAATTCCAGCCGGTCATACTGCTGGGGATCTTTTCTCTTGAGCGCCCGGACAAACCGCTTCACGCTGTTGTAACGGTGAGTGAAACCGAACAGCTCCACCAGGTCCTGGTAGATGGCCATGGCGTTGCGGCCCAGCCTCAACTGCTCTTCGATCCACTCCCGATGCCCCTCACATGCGGAACGAGCATGCTTGGGCAGCTTTGGGGCCGCAAGCGGTGGCCGGGATGGAGGATTTTGAATCGATGGTTCCCCAGACCCGGTGGCCACATCTTGCTCGATGGGGGATTTTGAATGCACCGCTTCTTGGGGTCCCACCGGATTGTACGACCGAGCATATTTTCCAATCGTCTTTCGATCGATTCCCGTCTTCCGATGGATCTCCCGTTGACTCATACCCCTGTTTAACAATGTCTTGATCGTTGCTTGCAGATCAGGCTTCAAAACGTTCATCCTTCCTCCCATTTGTGTGGTTTCTACAAATGAGAGCCTACGTTCTGTCGCCGTTCGCAGCAATTTGGCCTGGGTAATCGGGCCGCTTTAGTGGGGGATTTTCAGGTGGCCACAAGTGGGGGATTTTGGGTGGCCGTCAGGGAAGACGGCTGCTGGCGTATTCAAAGAGGAGTTTGAATGCGTAGGCATAGGACTCACAAGTGTTCTCGCCGGCCCCGCGCTCGATGGGCAAACGTTGCTGCAGGAAGGCCGTGATATGGGAAGCGATTGGAGTCATGGCCTCCCTCCCGTAAAGAAGCTTTCCTATGGTCACAAAACTCAGTTGGATTTGGCCATCTCCATGGGCTTCCTGAGCGACCGAAGTACGTGTTCGGGGAGCGTTGGCAGCTTCATGAGGGCTCGAAACCCGGGCAGTATACGATCGGTATCGGCATCAGATCCGTCAGTATCCGCGATATGCAGCGCCCCCAGTTCAGCGAATAGCTCTTCAAGATTTGCTTTCCCGTCGAGGAGGATCTTCATGTAGTCGGGATTGTCCAGGTTCTTGACCAAGGGTGTATCGGCCAGCATTGCCTGCAGCGTGCGAGACATGGAATCGTTGCCTGTCTTTCGACGGTGCCCGTGCCTTTGACCTCGAAAGAACTGTTCAAGGATGTTGTTGGTGCGCTGAGGATAGACAGTGACAGGGCCGTTGGGGGTATCCACTGTGATGGGATTGGCAAAGAGCTTGTCACCGTACTTGTCGATTTGCTCGGCCATCTTGATACAGAGCGGATCTCCCGCCAGCTTGGGGTCCTTGTCGAGCTCTCGGCGAAACAGGTGCACGCCTTGGTGAATGGTGGAGATGGTCTCGGCTGTGCCCTCATCGTTGAGACCATTTCCGCCATCGACGGGGGCAATACGCATGGCCCTGCGCAACCGGTCGAAGACCAAAGAGCGCCAGCGCAGCTCCTCTACCGCGAGAGCGAGTGTCGAGTCATTGCCGACGAACGAAACTTCCAGAGCGAGCTTCCAGATGGCTTGATTCTCGTCGGGCTCCTCATCGGTTAGAAGCAGATCGAGCAGTTCCGGCAGGCGACGGTAAAGCGCGAGCAGCCGTTCGGCGAAGTCGAGGAGCGGACGGTCGAAGGGGAAGCCATAGCCGCCCCCGCTGTGCTTGCCATGCAGGGCCCAAAGGGTGAGTGAATAGGTGACGGCGGCAGGCATGAGCCCGGTATCCTCCGAAGGCTCAGCATCTTTGATGGTCTTTGCCAGCATCGCGCACTTTAGGCTCTGCTCGTTTAGAGACCGCCGCGTTTCCCGCACCAGCGCGTGCAATCGGGAACTGGTGGCGTGGCTCCTGAGGTGCTTTCGCAGCTTCGCATAAGCGGGCTCGAGGAAATCCTTGCCAAGGTCACGCAGGAAGTGAAAATGACAGATGAAATCGCGTATGCCCGGGAAGACCTCCGCTACGGCTTTCAAGATACCGCTGCCCATGTCGTGAACGCAGGCCGCGGGTGTTCCGTAGTCGGTTTTAAGCTTCCGCAGAAAGGGAGCAATGTGGTCGGCATGCTCACTTGGCAGCTTCACGTTGGCGAGCACGATTTTGCTCAAGCTGTCCATTCCTGTCATCAGTGCCGGCGCATCGCTCTCATGCATGGCATCGAGGTGGAGGACGTAGCCGCCGGAAATCTCCATCGCCTGGCGAATCCTCGGAGTTGCTCGTTTGTGGCCCCAAGCCAGGTACGTTACGAACTTGCGGCCAAGGTATTCGATCTCCGAGGTGGAAAGCCGCACATTGCGGCCAATCAGTTCGGCACGAACTTCCTGCGAGTTGCGATGCCGCCTGAACAGTGCCTGTCCTACGAAGACCAGGACGTCGTAGGCGACGTTACAGCGGCTTCCGACCAATCGGAGCAAAGTCTCGGAATGAAAGGTGCGGGAGCAAAGAGTACAGTGAGCCACGGTCTCGCGAGCGATGAATGGTCCGATCATGGTGAGAACATTCTTGCGCCGCGTCTTCTGCACGAGAAGGCTCGCGCCACAGGAGCAAGTATCCGTTTCCGGAGCAAACCGCACAACCGGGGCTTGCGGAAAGAGAACGGAGGGCCTTGTCTCCTGTGACAGTCGGGAGAGAGCGCCATTCAAGGCCATCAGGGATTTGGCCGCGCAGTTCGGGTCGTTTTTTTTAGATCGTGCTGATCGAAAAGCCTCTCGATCTGCGCCGCCTTGACGGTAACCCCTTTGTCGCGAGAGATCGCTTTGGCCAGTTGCTCGAAGGTCGAGTCGGGCTTGCGGACAAATTCCGCCAAAATGAGAACCGCGATTTCCGCTGGAAGCTGAACTGCCAAGAGGCTTTCGACGCTCTGGCGCTGAACGGCCGCAATCTCGGGATCGACGGCAAGGTAGACGTGAGAGATGCCTATCTTCTGCCGTTGGAGCCTGCCTTGTCTGCACAGCTGAACGAGAACGGAATGGCACCTGCATCGGAGCTTTGCGCCAAGCTGCTCCGCGCTCATGCCTGCCGCGCTGCGGGTGGTCATATCCACCAGAGTATTGGTCAGGCTGCCTGAGCGCGAGAAGCCGATGTTGCTGGTGAACCACAGCCCGTCGCGGTCGAAATGCGGGATCGAGCGAAGCGTATAGCAGCCTCCGTTGTGTGTGAAACTGCTGTAGTATCCAACCTCGGCAAGAAACCGCCGAACGGAAGGGATGGAATAGGTCAATTCGGCAGCCAGGGGTTCGATCCTCCAGCAAGGCTGTTCGAGGAAAAGGGCAGAGAGGCGTTCGCTTGGCTTCGGTTTGAGTGGCATGCCAGGCTCCTGATAAAGTATTGCATACAACCGAATATCTGATGAAATAATGCAATACTTTATCAGAATGAAACAGGCTTGCCAAGTCCTGCCAGGACTTGGACAAATTGAACGACGAATCCAATCTTTTCTTTGTATTCAGCATGTTATGCTCGGGTACATCTCGGGAGTCAATGCAGCGTACCGAGGGGCCAGCTTCACAAAACAGTGGTCAAGTATGGCATGTCAGGTCGTGGGTTCCGTTGACAGGCAACGATCCAACTGACATTTGGGTTCATAGAAGCTTTCACAGCGCTGCGCGATGTTTCTCATCAGTTCCGGCACTGCTTCCAGATACCAGTAGGTATGGGAAACCTTGCCATGACCAAGGTAGGTAGAGAGCGCCAACATGTGTTGTGTAATGTGATCGCGACCATCCGGGCAGGTTTCCAGGGCTCTCACGGCAAAGGTATGGCGAAGGGAGTGAGGTGTAGGGCGTGGTAGCCCCTCTCCTCTCCGTAGGCCGATCTTGTCAACCGCTGTCTGGAATGCTGCCTCAACATCTTCGATGCGCAACTTTTTTCTTCGCAGCGAAATGAATAGATGGTCATCGAAGGGAGCATAGGGGCGGCGGTCTTTGAGATAGCGTTGGATTCCGGCTTGCGCGGTTTCATGCAAGGGCACAAGACGGCTCTTGCGAAACTTGGAGCATCGAATCACCAGCCCGTCCGGGGTGATATCCCCATAGCGCAGCTGGATTGCCTCGGACACACGCAATCCAGTGCATGCCAGCAGAGCGAAGAGCGTACTGTAGGTCTTACGACGCAAAGTACGGTAACCAGCCTCCGATGCCGCCTGCACGAGACGCTGGATGTCCTCGCGGGAGAAGATGTACGGGATGGGCCGCGGGCGCTTCTCACTGCCAAAAACAGGTGGCGGCAGCTCATGAGATGGATCCTCGGCCCGGAGATAGCGGCTGAAGCGAATCACTTCGTCGAGTCGGCGGGCGTGCTGATGGGCCGATCCTGTCAATGCGGCCCACTCCATCGCGACATCAGAGCAAATGTGATGTTTCCCTCTTGCATCCGAGAAGATGGCAAAACCGCGCAAGAGACTGCCTTGGCATTTGAGCTCGAACCCGCAAGCACGGCGCACCGCCAGATACGACTCCACGGCTTGAGCTAGCATGGCCGCACCTCCAGCCAGGGCTGAGCAATCTGGCGCAGGACGTTCACATCCACTTTGGCGTAGATCTGCGTAGTCTCGATGGAACGATGCCGAAGGACGTCGGCGATGTCCTGTAGCGATGCCCCCTGCCGTAACATGGAGGTTGCCGCGGAATGTCTGAGAACATGGGCCGCACCGCGACTCTGGCAGGTGACTCCCGCTCGGCGCATCGCCCGTTCAACGATGACGGAGACTGTACAGTGGGAGGAGAAGGCGCGAAAGGGAGCACGAGAGCGAAGAAACAACACATCGGTCTCGGTTTGAGGTCGGCCGTCTTGCAGATAGGCTACCAGTGCACATCCAACTTCCTGAGTCAGAGGTAGCCGAACTTCGCGACGTCCCTTCCCCGATACGCAGATCTCGGCGTCGCGCCAATTGATATCGCTCAGACGAAGTTGGACGATATCGCCCGCCCGAAGTCCCGGGCGTGCGAGGAGAAGCAGAATTGCTCTATCTCGCCTGCCTACCGAAGAGCTTGGATCACAGGAAGAAACGACCCGCTCCACTTCGTCCGATTGCAGGTATCGTGGCAGGGAAGATAGGCGCCAATGCGCCAGAACCGGGATGGCTCCGAACAGGTTCGCGGAACACTTGCCTTCAGCAATTAGAAAACGAAGAAACATGCGAAGTGCCGTTGTACATGTTTTTGCTGCCGCCCACCCACACTGTTGACTCCTTTCCAGGACAAACTGCCGGAGGCTCTTGGCCTCAAGCCTGCTCGGGTCCTCACCAAAGCGCTTCAGCAGTTCCCGGATCGAGAGGCTGTAGTTGTAGAGGGTAGGCTCACTGGTTCCCCGTTGCTTGCGCATCCAATGGTAGAATGCAACGAGGAGGGCTGGATCTTGAACCGTTGGATCGTTACAGGATGTGGTGATTTTGCCAGCACCTCGCAGGTATCTCAGGAATAAGCGTGCGCCATTGAGCAAGTCTAGCCGGTGGGCATGGCCGAAACCCGGGCATCGGCATTCACTCAGATGGCGATCGAAACTCTCAAGAAGCTTTTCTGTCAAACTCGAGAGGGGTATGCCTTCGCTGTCCGACCAACAAATAAGATGTTCAGCCGCCCGGATGTGCCTGCGGGCGGTAATCTCAGCGTAGCGCACCTGGAATAGTTCTTTAGCGAATCCCTCAAGTAACGGCCCACCCGGACTGTCCCGAAGCGCTTGAACCCGTGAAGCACCATCGAAAAACTCTTCAAACATGACGTCCTCCTTCTGTGCAAAGTTTAGGTCAAAAGGACGTCACTATTATGCGGAGTAGCCAGAAGTGCAAGGCAACCCTATTTCACTGAAATGACTGCATTACTGCCGGAGCTGAAGATCCTCCTGTCCGCATAACGATGGACTCTGCATTAAACCTCGTGTATGCCGACTGGTACGCTCTCTTCCAGCGTAAATCCCTGGTCGATGCCCTCCTCAACCGTCTCCAGCATCATTGTGTCACCATCCATGTGGGAGGCCCTTCTCTGCGGGTCCCGGAAGAACAACACCAACCAACACCCTCCTCTTCGTAACCATTCCCCTTCCTATAGCCTTGAGTGTCTCCAGACGCTTTGGATGGAAGTACACTCGGCGTCTCCCTCCTCGCTCATTGGCCTCCATCTGATTCGCCCGGCGAACCCGTCCACTGTAGGCAAGAATAGAAATCAGATGCCTCGAAGAAGATCCATTCTGGATATGTGCAGGGGGAAGAATCAAGACAAAGCAGACTACAGACAAGACCTCAGCCGATCGCTGTCATGTCTGTGCAAAGGTGTTGCGCACCACCAGGGTCATTTATGTTGAGCAAAAGTGGGTCCACTTTCCTGAGCGCCCAAGGCGTCTAGCTTTTTCGTCCGCTCCAGCGAAAGTTCGACAGATGTTTACCTAAAGTGAGCGATTTTCCATCATGCTTGTCACTGCGGGAGGGCGTAAAGCCCTCCCCTACGAAAATGTCCTTTAACCCACATCGTAGGGGCGGGGTTTATCCCCATAAGCGCTCAAATAAGGAACATTTATGATTAAGACTTCACGGCACTAAATAGAACCGTTCTACTCCGGGCGTTTTCCATGAGATTGCGCCTTATCCTCGGCCAGTTCTGGAATGCCATTGGGATAGAAAGTTTTGGAACCACAGCATGTTGGACCAACATAAACCAAAACTCGAACTCCCGCCAAGGGCTCCTTACTCTCTGATTGCCGGATCCTTCCTTATCCTTGGGCGGGGCTGGAGATTGGATATCCCCAGGGGGAAATGAATTCCGCCTCCTGGTGCAATCTCTCAACCAGGAGAGCGACAAAGAGCTTTCCTTGTAACCAGGCAAGAGCGCTCTCCGGATTTTGCTTCGGCAGATTCCCTAATCCGATGATGCCCTTGAGCCTTTTGAACACCAGCTCAATTTGCCAGCGGTCGCGGTACAGATTCAAGATGTCCTCGGCCTTTAGAGAGAAACGGTTCGTTGTGGTAAACAGGCTCACATACTCGGCGTGCTCCAAAGTCTCTGGTCGCAGCTCCCTTTGCTGCCTTGAGGCCTTGATTCGAAGCTTCTTTTTTGCAAGCTCGATGGCTTCTTTGCTTTTGCGTATGGCGCAAAGGCGGCCCTTGATCAGATCACCGTTTACCGGAGAGCGGAACCAGACATTCCAATCTCCATATGTTCCCGCCCCGAGGGTTCGGAGAAGCTTTAGCGGCTCTAGCGTTCCTCCTTTGTATGTGAAGAGGGGGAGATTGGAGGAATGAAAGCGAACGAGCACGTCTCCGCCGTGCCCAAGGACATGGCAAATGCCTGCCCGTTTGCAGTATCCCCGGTCGGCAATCAGAAGGTCTCCTTCCTCGATGGAGTACCTCTGAAAATCTTCCCCCACTCCCGTACTCGTGACGGTGAAGGTGTCGCATCGAAGGTCAGGCAACTGGAGGCAGTAGTGAACCCGCCAATCGCTTCCCGTGCTTCCGGGTTCACTGACTGCGGTCCCGTCGACAATGCGCACCCGAAACTTGCGGCCGAGAGTGTCCGGAAGCTGGGAGCCTCGAAGGTCTTTTGCGATCCCTTGGGACATCCACCTGAACCAGCTCTCGGAGGCTCTTAGCCTGTGGAGCAAGGAGACATCATTCACACTACACAGCTGAACTTCCTGGCTGTAAGCCGCTGTCGTCCGCAAGGACTTGCCATCAGCCAGGTGGATCAGCAAAACACGAAGCAAGGTTTGAGGCGAATCAATTTTTCGCTTGCGGGCGAGGGCGCCTAGTTCGAAAGCCTTTTCTGCCCAGCCTGCTGGCAAAAAGCTCAAAAGGATCTCCCAGTCATCAAGCGTTTGTAGTGGGTTCATAGTGAAACAACACTATGACAGAATCATTTAAAAGTCAAGCTTCTTATTTGAGCGCTTATGGGGTTTATCCCCGCCCGCATGGCAAGGCATTTTCTAAGGGCTTTCAGAGAGTGAATCGCTCAATTCAGGGTTTATTGTTCGCTCATCCAGAGATTGACTAGATCAAGGTTATGTTGATCTTGAAGTTCTATGAGCAACGGAATAGTCTCCCGCCAGCATCTTAATGCGCGATCTTCTTGCCCAAGGTTCTTCCAAACAACACCCAGGTTCATTAGTGTGATGGAGATGGCTCGCTTGTCATTCAATCTACGGTTGATGTCAAGACTAACCTGATACAACCCGCTCGCGTGAACCAAGCAATACCGCACCGGCTTACCGCCATTACGCCATTCTTGATTTTTCTTCCCTTCCTGGAAAAGCGCCATTGCTGCCCGAGCGGAGAAGGATAAGTCACCATCAGGCGGAAAGAGAAATATCTTGGCCCGTAAGTAGGCCTGTTGAACAACATCTGGCTTATTGATCAGTTTCCCGACTACGGCTGCTGCGAGAAGAGCCCGAAAACCCAGATCCTTGTTCTTCAGCCGTTGCGCGAGATTGTAGGCAGTCTCAAGATAGAGCGTGGCCAAGTTGTACTGTGTCCTTCCTGTTTGTGCTCGGCCTAGATACCAACAGATGTCCGGAACTTGGTCCGCCATGTTCAGGGCAAGAGCACCAACAAGAGCATAATGAAAACCGCCCCACGCCTCATCCCACAATGAACTATCATCTGCTCGCCTCGACATGTCCATCAACCAGCGGACGTCTGACGATTCCTTGTGGCCAGGGTTTGGGAATCCCTTCCCATCAAACCATCGAAGCGCCTCGTCTCTGTCTTTCTGGTACACTTCCCAGCCCTTCACCGAGACTGCGACGAGTGCCTCATTTAAGGCTATTTGAGGAGTGCCAAGCGCCGCCGTTCGTGATCCTTCTGTTCCTCGTGAAGTTGCTGCGGGAGTCTCGTTCTCTTCCACCGTGCCCGTCGTCGCGTCCACCATCAATTTAATCGCTCGTTCCGCGATCTTGGCAGCTTCCTGCTCGGAAAGGTTATATTTTCGTATGAGGACATCGCCTGCCTTGTTGACGGCCGTTTTGTTCAATGTCTCGAGTTGCGAAGGCACTACCTGTCGGGGATCAGGAAAACCACCCAGGCCCTCAATCAAGTACTGCTCGTACAACCCAACAAATTCTTGCTCAGCACTTGCACTTGATTGGTTCGTGACACCTGGGGGAGAGCATGTCCTAGGTGCCGCTGTGTGTCGGTAGGCAGTTTGCGACTTCTCCGTTAACGTTGCGGTTTCAAAAGGGAAGTTTTCAGAGCATTGTGGGATGGTGAAAAGATTCTGCAAGGTCACCTTGGGCAACGTGTTCCATATCTTTACTAGGTGAAAACGAGTGTTTGATTCGGTATCCAAGCCTGACCAGATGTTCACTCGATCCGCCGCAACTGTATACATTCGCTGAGTCTTTAACCATTCTCTTACCTTATCAAGGACACGTTCAGCCCGATATTCCCAAGGTTGTAAATCCATTGCAACAACGGAGGGTAAGTCTTCTAATACATCATTGCTTGAATGCCGGAAAACTTTCAGGCAGTATTCTTTGTCCGGCGCGATAAAACCGTCTCGGACCACAACAACATAGGCAAGTTTTTTGCCTGAACGTGGAGGTTGCCGAGCTTTTCGGCCAAATACATGATAGCAGTCTAGTTCACTTCCACATAATGGACAATGCGGGTTTCCCCCAAATTCAATTGTGGGAAGAGGGTCCTTAACATGGCCTGCGCAAAAGGCTTTTTTGCAATTGCCGCAATGTCCCCCCGCACCGGTTGTAGAAATCATCAACATTTTCGGACCAAACAGACTTTCGAACACAGATGTTCCTGGGATCCATTGATTGAGACATTCAGCACACTCACTAAAGAGACTATCCAATCTTGAGTCGTTCATTTGCACTTCGGCCAACGGCTCACCACATGAGTGATGAATTCCAATGCATCCCCAGACAATCAATTGTGCCAATTCCAGCACGGAGCGATTTTGCGGCTCGTAATCCAAGGCCCTTAAGATGTAACTCATAGCGGAGCTACACTTGCTTTCGCTGTTGAGGGTTTTCACCATGGTGGTTAATGTGGCCACAGCCGGCTCAGGAAGTTTGGGTCGAAAGAATCTTGTAAATATATTTCTCACGAGTGTTTTCCTCCAAGAATTTGACCGGCTCGGTTACGAAAATCTGCCGCTTCCCTTTTCATTCCCAACGCCTCACATGAGGTTGCAGCATCCAACCATATTTTAGGATTGAGTGGATTTACAGATAATGCGTGGTTGAACCACTCTAAAGATTTACTGTGTTTCCCAATGGCCTGCAAATTAACGCCTTTCCGGTGAAAGTCCACTTCTTGAAGTTGCGCGGGGATAGTCTTAGAAGCCCTACCTAGTTCACGTTCGATCCATAGCTGTAAGTATCTAAAATCCACGACACGCTGCGCTGGTAATTTTGCCAGGCAATGTCCAATAATTGTTCCAACCTCATCCGATAATTCAGATATGATCTTCTTGTAAGACAACTCCTTGTGGAAGTCATAATCACTTCTATGAAATTCCATCAGTTTCTCTCTTAGCATGCTTTTACACTTATGTGTATGAATGTCAAATGGGTAAGGTAGTCTCCCTGTTAACATTTCGTAAAAGACAATTCCAAATGAATAGATATCTGACCAAATATCAACACGTTCACCTTTTAGCTGTTCCGGTGACATATAGAGAGGTGTACCAACGATTTTAGAATGAATGGTTTGCCGCCTAAGTAATAGCGAAGCCCGTGAGATACCGAAGTCCGTAATTTTTACTACACCTTGAGGGTCAATCAAGATATTTTCCGGTTTGACGTCGAGATGAAGAATACGTCCCTTTTCATGAATGAAGAGCAGACCTTCACACAGTTGTAAAGCATAATCAATGGCAGTAGCACACTCTATGTTCTTCTCTTTCGACCGGTTTAGCTTTTCACGCAAGTCCATCCCGTCAATAAATTCCATAAAGATATATAGTTCTCCATTATATATCTTGACACTATCTATTTGTACGACATGGATATTAGGGGGCATCTCAATCAAATGTTCAATTTCGGCAGCAAATTGTGTGTTTTGCTCTTCATCTAAAACGGCAACATCAGGAGATTTCAGCGTCTTAGCAGCCAGACACCATCCATGTTCTCTGTCACGAACTATGTAGACTGTTCCCATTCCACCTTTACTAATAGTTCGAATTATTTCATATGTATCAAAGGAAGCTCCGCCCAGTTTAATTTCGGCTGTTGATTGTGGTTGAGTTGGAGTATAATGTTCACACATAATTAAGACTCACTTTGATCTTTCACCGTAGTAGTATATCCAGCATCCTCTCTCATCAAGTCAAATTCTACTAAAATGGTCATATCACCTATTATTAACCGATCTTGATTCTTTAGTTCTATTTCTTTCTTTATGTCTGATCGAAGCAAATGTTCTTCGCCTTTTCGACGTAGTTTAGATGGATTTCTTGTACTTAAATGGCAATAAAGATAACCCCCTTGCGTTAAGGTAATTTGAGCATGTTCCCAGGAGACTTTCTGATCACGAATTCGTATTGAGTTATTTGGTCCTCGACCAATTGTGATATGGCGTTCAGCAGTTTCGAAAGTTAGAGGATTCGGATTTTCGCTCTTCTCAGTGAATTTGATTCGACTCCTATCTTTGGGCCTAATAACAGGTGGGATGTGAGGGGGACCATTACCGTGAACATGGCCCCGAATAGCCATTATCACCTCTTTCATACCTAGCGTGAAGTCATGTGAGAGGTCTGCATACTTCTTGCCTGCGAGTAGGGGAGGAATCGACCAAGTCCCATCAAGCTTCTCGCAGAGCACACCGAGGACCTTGACTTTGCCGGTTGAAATCTCCTCGCCAAGATTGGCTTCGATTTCCCTCTTGACCCATCCTGATTTAACGCTCTGGCTGGAAAGCAGGACTAGGACGAAATCTGACGACTGGATTCCTTCTCCGATCTTCTCCTGGATGGAATCACCCACGAGAATCTTCTCGTCATCAATCCAGACGTCAGCTGAGTTCTCCTTTAGATATGCCGATACTTGTTTGGCAGTCGGCTTGTCCCTGTGGCTATGAGATATGAATACTCTTGCCATGGTGTTTCCTCCGGACTCCCGTGGCCTGATTCACATCTTCTTGCAAACTCAGTAAGTTATTGTGTGAGCATTGCATACGTCCACGGTGTGGGAAGGTTCTCGGGTTTTCAAAGTGACAACGGGTACTCTATCCTGTGGGTGCCCCGGTAATCGTCCGCGAACATTGTAACCGATTACCCCGCCATCCTTGATCCATGGTGTCAGACTACTATCGTGAACCCGATCAGTAGGATAGAATAGCAGATTTCGCTCAATTGGCGAACATACGACTACCACAAGGAAGGCGAGGGACGCCAAGAGAAGCAATGCTGTCATCGATTTCAGCTTCATGTCAGTGTGGAATCGCGGCGCTCACCTGCGGAGCGGACGGCCGAGCCGTCAGGTGAAGTGCCTTTCCGAGGCGCGCTTCGCGCCGAAGGACAAGGCCGCGAACGAAATGAGCGCCCCATTCCCCCGGACACGCGAAGCGCGTCCGGGGGAATGGCGCTCTTCAGCGGGCGCGGCTTTTTGCGATCCGCTGACACAAGAGCATGGTTAGGCGTTCCTTTCGGCACCGCCGGCAATGAATCTTGCCAGCACATCGCTCGCCTGTCTCCATTTTGTACTGTGTCTTGTGTGTAAATCGGCTGGCTGTAAATGGATTGAAACGACCCAAAAGCGGGGTCGTCTCAATCCTTATGGGTTAAATTCGGCCTCGTGCATGAGACCACCGCCGATGCAAGGCGTGCACGTCGCCAATTTCCGCAACCGCCTATTCTTCAGCTTTAGGTGAGAGCGCCGGATCCACCGCCACTATGTCCGTGCCCTCTACGGTCACCCGCACCGGCTCTTTCCGCTGCCAGCTCCCGGCAAGCAGCATAAGCAAACGATCGCCGTGAGGCAGGCTGCGCGGCACCAGATACGTGGCGGCCTGCGCCTTGAACAGCACCACTACGCCGTCTGGTTGAGTGCCGAAATCGCTCACCTGATCGAGAAACTGCAGTTTCATATCCGTCTCTCTCGCCCACCCTCAAGGGTTAGTGAAGGAGTTTTCCACTGCGGTGCGGTCGACGGCATTCGGCACCGCCGCCATCATGGCGTTCCAGAGATCGTTCCATCCGGCTGCGCTGGGGTCCCCTCTTCCCATCCACAGTTGCATTCGCGTCGCCAGAGGGAACCCGCGTATCGCGGCGATCAGGACGGCTGCCGCAACGTGGGGAGCGGCAAGTAAGCGACGGATGGCGGCAGCCAGCTCATGCACCTTCGCAAGAATTGCGTAGCTTTTGATCAGCGGCAGATTTACGGCATGCTTGCCCTCTGCGCTGAGCGGTGCCGCTGCTGGGCCGAGGATGTCATTCGGATAGTAAAGGTTCCGCCCGGTCGTGAAAACGAGCGGCTGATTCACCGGCCACCCGCCGCCGGCGGCGTAAAAGTTCCTGATCTGATCCACCGTCATGCGGGAGAAGACGGGGTTTTGCATGCGGTCCATCCACTGGTCAATCGGTGACGGTGCCGGCAGAATGGACGGATCCATGACCATTTCCTGCACGGTCGCAGAGTTGAGCCGCACGCGAATGATCGGCGCGACATGGTACCACCATTTTACCGCGGGCGTGCCCGGTCCGAACGTGTCCGGCCCATATTCAGTCTCTACGTTCAGTCCACCGCTAACCGCCAATCCCACCTGCTTTCTTGAGACGGCAAACACTTTCTCCACGCGGTAGCCCATTTCCGTCATGACGTTTTCCATGACGTGAGCGCGGTCGTAGCAGCCGTCCACCGGGTAATGGAAGGGCACTTGTATCGGCACGCCCCACTGATCGGTAAAGGTGACGCGCGCCAGCGCGGTGAACAAGCGGGTGGCCTCGGCCATTCCGACCTCGGCGGTCTCCATGCGTTCCTCGCCCAGAAGGTAAAGGGCATAGTCCAGCTCGGAGCCGCTCATCTCTTCCACGATCTGGTCGTGCAATGACTCGCCATTATAGAGCGCGGCGTAGACCATCTGCAACTGATTCAGCAGCGTTGCGTTGCGGCTGAACGGCGTAAGGACCGCAAACACGCCCTCTTCGTCCGTACCCAGCCCCTCCATGGCAGCACGCAGACGGCGGGCCGCGGCCTGCCATTGTGCGTTGTTGGCCGGTATCGTTTCCACTCTCTGTGTCGAGACTGCGGAACCGCGGCCGATGAGTTGCAGGGTGTACTCCAGCTCTTCGCCGCTGAACTCGTCACGGATGACCTCCTCCAGGTCCCTGCCGTAGCGTGCCACATACTCCTGCTCGAGCCGGGTAATCGCTACGGGATTGCGCTGCAGACGCTGGAGTGCGCCGTATACACGTTCCTCATCGGTCCCCCAGCCTTCAGTCGCCTCATGGATCTCGCGCGCCAACCGCTCGTAGTCGAGCACATCGGCCACATCCACGTTGGCAATCTGCCGCCACAGCCGGTGGCGCCCCTCAGTCCCCGGCCTGACGAGATGGGCGAGTTCGTGCGCCAGCAACCGTTTTCCCTCGCCGCTCTGCGGCGCATACCGGCCGGCCCCGAACACAATGTTGCGGCCCACCGTGAATGCATGGGCGTTCAACGCGCGGGCGTCGGCATCGGCCTTTGCATTCGCGTGCACACGAACCCGGCTGAAATCGCGCCCGAACCTCGGCTCAAAGAAAGCAAGGACGGATGAGGGGAGGGGCTCGCCGCTGCATGCTAACGATTCAATGCGGAATTCGCGGCTCTGGTCGGCGCTTCCAGCGCCCTCGGGATCTCTCGAGCACCGAACCGTTTCCTCCTCCCCGCACGAGGGGGTCGCGGCAAATGGTCCGTTGGGTTTCCTCTGAATTTCCTCATTTCCGGTGTTGACTGTCGATCGCGGACGACCGAGAGCCGCATCAGGGATGCTCATCACTTGGTCGGCCATCCGGTCCGCATCCTGCTCATGAATATCATTCGGTTTGCCTAGAGTGAGTTTCGGCCGGATGGCGCCGGAGAGAAACAGCCGCTGCAATGCCTGGTTGCCCAGGGTTTTCTGGAACATCAGGAACTGATCAGCGAGCGAGGGTGCAGAAAGAGAGCCGTCCGGTTTCGGGATTCGCAGCGACGGACTCTGTTGCCGTGGCTCACTCTTGTTAGCTGCTGATGAAGTCCTCTCGCTCATGGCTCGTTCTTTCTCGCTCTCGGCAACGCTCCGCGGTCTCGGTTATCGCAGTTCATTGAAATGTGCCCAGCCCGATGCTCCGTGGGCATCCGTCCTCCATAACAGAACGAGAACATCACAGATCTCCGTTTCGCAGTTCGACGATAAAGGGATCGAAGGGACCTGTCGGCCTGCCTGCAGCATGTGCGCTGTAGTAGTCGCCGGCGATCTGAGCCTGCTGCTCCCGGTTGTAGTCACGAAAGTGCTTCCCTGCAGCGCGGTCGGCGGTGAGTCCGGCCGTTCCTCCGTAGCCGTAACCCGTTGTGGTCTGAGCATGGACCGCTTCGCCAATGTACTGCATGCCCGCGTGCTCCATCTGGGAGACGTGAGTTACTTCGTGAACTAACCACGCCATGTCTGCGCTCCCCGGGGACGGCGTAATCTTTTGATTGAAGTTTACCGTATGGAAGGTCGTCACCCCCATGCTGACGCCGCCTTTCAGCCATCCCCCGATCTTGGCAATGAGGGAATATTCATCAACGCGCACCTGCCAGTAAGGTATACTGTCGCCGAACACCTTCTTTGCCTCTGCGATCTCGGTCGCCGTCAGGCTCCTGGTGTTGAATTTAAGGATCTGCCACAATAGATCCATTATCTCTCCAAATCCGGCAAGGTCCAGAAGCTTGGCAACCAGCTGTCCCACCCACGCCGAGCCGGCAAGCAGCCCTTCCCAAAGCCACTTTCCCACCCCCTTTGCCCCTTCCCAAGCCCACAGGGCAGCAGCCTTCAGTCCGGTCCAACCCCATTGCGCAAGCCTTACGGCCCCTCCGCCGAGCCAGGAAAATATGCCGCCGATGCCTTCCCAGAAGCCGCTGAAGTCACCTTGCAGTAGCCTCCAGGCCCACCGTCCGCCCCCTTTTAGCCCTTCCCAGATCCAGCTGAAAAATCCCACAACGCCTTTGCCGGCCCACGTGAAAACACCCTTCACCGCCTCCCACAGGTGCGCGAGAGATCCGCGTACGCCCTTCCATAACCAGGAAACAACGCCGACAATGCCGCTGCCAATGTACGTCAGCAGTCTCCATACGCGAAGAGGGGTCTCTGTGATGATGTCCCATATCCATGCACCTACACTCTGGAGGGCATCCCATCCCCAATTCCCCAGTTTTTTTAACGCACCCCAGGTCCACTCCGCGGCGGCCGTAAGCCCTTTCCAGATTGCGCCCCCAACTACCTTGACGCCCTCCCAGATAGAGCCTGCCACGCCCTTGATCCCGGCCCAGACATCACCGAAAAAGCTGCCCTGAAGCAGCGGTTCCTCCGTCTTCCGTACCTGGATTCCTGCAGTGCGGCCGATCATCGTCTGCTGCACCACGTGTGTCAGCTCATGCGCCAGGAGACGTTGTCCTTCGTTGGTATGCGGCTGGTAGCGGCCGGCACCGAAGTAAATGTCCCGGCCGTGGGTGAAGGCCTGGGCGTTGATACTGTGTGCGATATCGGCTGCCTGGTTGTCAGCGTGGATGCGCACCTGACCGAAGTCGTGGCCGAAGCGAGTTTCGAAAAACGTGCGGCTGAACTCGGGAAGCTTGCTGCCGGTTCCAGAATGGTGCCACAGCAGAAACTCCTGGTCTCGCGCCAGGGACGAGGTTGCTCCGCGGCCCCCTTTGGTTTGGAGCGGCTCTTCCTCCCCTTCTTTCTCCTCTTCCCGGCGTTGCAGGGCCCGGCCGTCTGGCGGCATTGTCTGAAAGGTTTCGGGTTTTTCTTCCTCTTCCTTGTCCTCTTCCTCTGCTTCTCTCTGCACAAGAGACTGGAATTGTTCGGAAAGCTGTTTTGCCTGCACGGGCTCGGCCGTCTCTTCCGTTTCCTCTTCTTCCTCTTCCTGGCGCTGGACGAATGGCGGCTCGAGCCTTTTTTCTTGCACGACCTCTTCTTCCTCGTCCGGCTTTGCTTCGTCTGCCTGCCATTGGAGCAGGGGTGTGATCTGTTCTGCTATCGGCTTGGTCTGGACCGCCCCTTTCTCCCCCCACGAGGGAGTCGATGCAAAAGGTCAGCCGGGCTTTAATTGTATTGCGGACTGCGGATTTCCGATTTCATATTGTGAAATGCGGGACGCGGAATCAAGCCTATTGCCATCATCTCCCTTGTCCAGGATACGCATGAGCTGACCAGCAACCCGGTCGGCTTCCTGTTCATAGATCTCGTTCGGCTTGTTGATCGTAAGCTTCGCCTGTATTATTTCCGACTCCCGACATCCGACTCTTGATTGCAGTATCAGCCTTCCTACGGCCTGGTTGCCAAGGGTCTGGTGGAGCAGCCTTATTTGATCGCCGGAAGACGCTTTATGGACACGGCAAGGAGCATTCCAAAAAGAGGGGGCGCTGTCCCCTTTTTTTGCCGTGTTCGTCTTGGCTGGGAAAACGCGTTTGGCCGTCATTTGTATCCTGTACCTTCAAGATAGAGGAACCCGACTTCTTTGCATAAGACGGTGTTTTCTGCCGTCAGGAGCGTCCGGAGCCTTCTTCCCGTTTTTTCCACACAGCGTTCAAAAGTTCACAATCCCTGGGCCGGGATAGATCATGAAACGCACATCCTCTTTCGGGAGCTCGGAATCCAGCGGGGCGCCCGTGATTCGATGGTATTCAAGGGAAAACTTCAGAATATCGAAGATCGACAAGGTGCCGGACGTGCTGAACAAAGACGGCGATGCCGGATCGAAGGGATCCTGTCGCCTACTCGTCGCGCCGAGTTCAAAACCCGTCTTGAACGCCTCGGGACTGCCCGCACGGGTATATTTATGATAGAAAGCAAACTGTCCGCCGATATCGACCGCGCCGGCCGGCTCTCCGCCGGGAAGGAGGCCGCCGACCATTGCCCCGACCGTCATTTGCCATGTCTTATTGTCGAGCAACTTGATTGTTGAAGCAGCGTTGAGACGGCTGCGAAGCCCCGTGCTGCCGGGCCTCAAACTGTGTTCGGTGCTGAGTTGTAACGAAAGCGGCCCGAGGTCGCGGAGAAAGAGGCCGGAGCGGAAATAGTTTTCCTGTACGTCACCGCCCGGCGCGATCCGTTGTCCTCCTTCTATAAGTGTGTAGACGCCCTCACCGCCCAAAAAAACGCCCGCAAGCCATCGATCTCTCGTTGCAGGCGCGGCCTCGCCCTCTTTCGGCCACTGATGGCTGAGACTGAAGTAGGGATAGAGTTCAAACCCCTTGTATTTCTTCTTGTCTTCTTCTTTCTCCGGATACAGGTCCGCCATAGAGGCTATATTGAACCCGAGATTCAAGCTGAATGAGTACTGCTTCGCTTCTCCACTGGTGCCGGAAAGCTTTGCTTCGACGCCGCTCGGAGACACCCAGAAAGGAGGGGACCAGCGCGGATCCGGTATGTTCCCGAGAACATAGGACCGTCCGAAGTACCGCGGGGCCTCGGTATATTTCTTCAACGCCGGCTTCACCAGGGGTAACCCTTCAGGGGGTACGTAGTTTTTTCGTCGGGCACGCACTATTAACGGGACAACTCGAAGGTTTTCGTGTATGGGAGAATGAAAGATTGAACATGAGGCGAAAAGCGAGTCGAGTTGGAGCGTGCCAGGATGTCTTTGCAGGATCTTCCACAGGGTTTGCCAATCAGCGAAGAGGACTGGAAACAGACGCCTCCCGCCGTACGGGCTTTGGTCCTGCAACAATATGAACTTCTGGTGAAATTGGTCAAGCGCGTGGAGGAACTCGAAGCCAGGCTTGGTCAGAATTCTCAGAACTCGAGCCGCCCTCCATCGTCGGACTCCCCGTATCAGAGAGATAAGCGAGAACCCAAGGGAACGGGCAAACCCGGTGCAAAGAAGGGCCACAAAGGGCATCAACAGAGGCTTTTGACGCCGACTGAAGTCATCCCGATACCACCGAAACCATGCGAGTGCGGGTGTCGGGAATTTGGGAACCTGAGAGTATTCTACACCCATCAACATATTGAGCTTCCCGAAATCGAGATGCAGATCACCCATTTTGCCCTTCAGGAAGGGGAGTGCACGGGTTGCGGAAGGACCTGCAAGGGAGTCGTGCCGCAGGGGTTCCAGGTTGGATACGGGGTTCGGCTTACCGGACTCATTGGAGAGTTGAGCGCCAGCCAGCGCAGCAGTCGAAGCGCCGTGAAAGAATTCTGTCAGTCGGTGTTGGGTATTGCGATCAGCTCTGGTGGAATTCAGCGTTGCGTCGACCGTGTTTCCGAAGCGATTCTTCCCTACTATGTGGCAATCGCCGAGAGAGCACGCAGCGCCATGGTCAACTACATCGACGAGACCTCCTGGTACCAGCATGGAGTCCTTGCCTGGTTGTGGGTGATGGTGAATCCCTCGGTGGCCTTCTACAGTATCAAGGCCAGCCGGTCGAAAAAGGCTTTCGAAGAGTTGATCGAGCACTGGGCGGGCATTCTGGTAAGCGATGGCTACGGAGTTTATCGCAAGTGGGTGAATCAAAGACAGACCTGTTTGGCCCATTTCATCCGCAAAGCCTTGGGGTTTGCCGAGAGAAAAGATCAGGTGGTCGCTCGCTTTGGTGAGCGAGTTGCCTCCGAACTTCGTCGCCTCATTCACTGGGCCAATGCGCCTCCGACCCAAGGAGAGATCTCCACATGGTATGCCCGAATGTGTCATCTGATCGCCTCTCACGGGGACCGAAAAGATGAGGTGGGCCGGCTCGCCAGGCAACTGGACCGGGAGATGGCAAATCTTTGGGTCTTTCTGCTTGAAGACGGCGTCGACCCCACCAACAACCGAGCGGAGAGAGCGCTTCGCTTTGCCGTCCTGTGGCGCCGAATGATGCAGGGAAGCTTCAACGAAAAGGGGGACCGTTGGGTGGAGAGGGTACTCTCCCTGAGGGAAACCTGCCGCCTCCGAAGTCTTCCAACATATCCCGTCTTGGTTGAAGCACTCACCTGCTCTTTCCAAAGCAAGCCCCCCGATCTCTCATGGATTTAGATGCCCCCCTGAACACATACCACCAGGGAAGTGAAATCAAGCTCTTGTTCCAGCGCTTGATTGAGGCCGACGAGTCCGCCCTGGATCAGCAACCCATAGATGATGGCCCATCCGAGGTTTGCCTTCACGATGTCCGAAACATCGTTTTCGAGATATTTCTTGAGGTCGTAATGAAGGGCCAGCGAGATAAGATTGAGGTAGGTATCCGTCACTCCCGAAAGAGACTCCGATATTTCAAGGCCCTTGCTGAAGTCCACCTTGTAGGCCGACAACCCCGTAAAGACGCCTGCATAGAACAGATTGTAAAAGGCCATCAATTGATTGTAGACAAGGGTCCTCCCAAATTGTCGGTCGAAAAGTGCACTGCCTTTCGACTGCTTCGCCCGTTTAACAGCCTCGCTCCAGCGGCTAGGAAGTTTTACAATCAGCGTTTCGATCAGGGGCCATGGCCACGCCGGCGACCCGAAAGCGACCTCCGGCTCCTTCTTTTCCTCCTTCTTCTCTTGCCTTGCGATGACGGCGTCCCCTCCATGAGCGGGTACAATGGCGCCACGGGAAGCGCCGTTGACCGGAACGGATCCGGCAGACCCCTGCTGCAAGACATGGGTCAGTTCGTGAGCCAGCAGCCGTTGCCCGTGAGGCGACTGCGGCTGGTACCTGCCCGGACCGAACACAATGTCCCTCCCCCGGGTGAAGGCCTGGGCATTGAGCTTTTGCGCGGTCTCAGCCGCCTCGCTGTCCCTATGCACCCGCACTGCGCTGAAATCAGCGCTGAACCGGGGCTCAAAAAGGGCGCGCGTTGACGCAGGCAAGGGCTCGCCTCCCTGCAAGCGTTGCAAGCGACTGCTGAGATCCAGTCGCTGCATCGATATGGTGCTCGCTCGCTTCGTCTGCACCTCTTCGGGCTTTTCCTCTTCGTTCTCTTCCTGGCGTTGGACGAATGGCTGATCGAGCCTTTTTTCCTGCACGACCTCCTCTTCCTCGTCCGTTTTTGCCTCTTCCGGTTGACGGTGGACCAGGGGCGTGATCTTCGCGGCAATCGGCTTGGTCTGGACCGCTTCCTGCTCCCCCCACGAGGGAGTCGCTGCAAAAGGTCAGCCGGGCTTCAATTGTATTGCGGATTGCGGATTTCCGATTTCGGACTGTGAAATGCGGCACGTGGAATCAATCTTATTGCCATCATCTCCCTTGTCCGGCATGCGGATGACCTGCTCCGCTACCTGGTCCGCTTCCTGCTCGTAGATATCGTTCGGGTTGTTGATGGTAAGCTTCGCCTGTATTACTCCGGACTCCCTACATCCGACTCCTGATTGCCGTATCAGCCTTCCCACGGCCTGGTTGCCGAGGGTGCGGTGGAGGGTCATGAGATGTGACGAGGCGCTAGGAACTGAGGACGCAGGGCGCGGGAACACGCCCTGCTGCGGGGAAAGGTTTGCTCGCAGGGACTCGGGCTTCGTTGTTGCTGTTTTTATGGAATCTGTCATGGGCTCATACCTTTTGCGCAGCGGGATACTTCCGTGGCCAAAGACCGACGTGCTCCCCAAGGCACAAGGCGATCTCAGAGCGCCAGCAGATCCTTGGCCGTCAAGCGCTCCAGGGCCTTATCGTCCAGCGCCACCAGCAGGACCGTTAAAGCTTCTTGGAGTTCCTGCGCCAAATCCGGTGTGACACCGGGGCCGGCTGCTTTGGCAATCGCAGCTGCCGTGTCCTCCTGGATGCTGCTGATGGTCCGCTCGGCAAGACCGGACAACGGCTGTAACTGCACCTGAAGGCCCGTAACCATGACGGCCTTGGCGCGAAATTCCCTGAGCCTGTCCTTGAGGATCTTACCCACGCGCTTCGACGGGTCCCACGCGATCAGGTCTGCCAGTACGTGGATGCCGCTTGCCTCCAGGACTGGCGCGTAGGCCTTGCCCACGCCGTCGAGACTCATGATCGGCAGAGACGCGCCGAAGCCCGTGCCGGCCGGTTTCGGAGCAACATGCCACATCAGCATGACGGGGGACGGCTGCGGTTCCGGCGGCGCTGCTGCGCACACCGCGAATGCGAGCTGCAGTTTGCGCTTCAAGGTCCAGGCAGGATCAAGGTCGATCCGCGGACGGATCACGTAGTGGATCATGAACCCACTGTTGGCGGCTGCCGTGTAACCGCTGCGCTGCCATCTCTTTTCTGCAAAACCGTATCGAAAATCCCAATTCGAGTTTTGAACTCGCGGTTTCAACGTCCCTCCGGAGAAGATGCACTTATTCTTTTTTCCAGAACTTCAAGAACTCCCAGAACCTCCAGAACAAACAGCGGTCTCTCACATACTTGACGCCAACTGCCTCGATATCCGCTCCCGGCGTATGGATCGCCATGCCGTTATAATCCGCAACTCTTCCGCTCGTATCCGTGATGCGGATTGTCGTTGCCCGGCTGATCTTTTTGTCCGCCAGATCGAACTGGGCAATACCGCCCTGGACCGTGCCGAGGTTCACGTAGCCGTCCTTGGTCAGGACCTCGACGGTATAAGAGTCAGGTGTTTCAAACTGGTTGGGCAGTTTTGCCGTTTCATAGACCACGATGTCCGGGCCCGGACCGTCATAGATCTCTTTCCCCTTCACTGCTACAGTCAGACTCCCGCCGGCGCCGAGAGAAACAAATTTATTCTTCGCGGGTGCGCCCAGAGCGGCCTCCGGCTTGGTATGTTCGTTAAAGCCCTCGTTCCCTTCCTTTCCGGCCTTATAGTTGACCACCTCATTCACAAACGTCAGGCCGGAAACGACCGGAAGCTCATAATCCCGCACTACCGGCTGCTCCTTATACGACACGGAAATCCTCGGTGATTTCTTCGGGTCCTCGAGCAGGATCGTCTGCGAATAGGACCCGTCGCCGTTGTTCGAGACAGCTCCCCAGGGGGAACCGTTCACAACGTTGATGTGCAGATCTTTGATGATCTGATTGTTGACGGCGACGTTGCCGTAGGCGTCCTTGCCGGAGATGCTCACAACAACGACATCATGGTATTGCTCTTTGATCGACTGCCTGGTGAAATCATAGTGAAGATTGATATCTTTAATGTTCCATCCCACGTTCACCTGTCGCTGGGCATGGGCCTCCCGCGTGAAATCGTAGCCCCCCGGTGTTTTGCCGTTCGCATAAATCCGGAAATCATAGGTCCCCGCCACGGTCGTGTTCTTTACCGTTGCGGTATAGATCCCGTCGTTCGCGATCTCGTCGCCCCCCGTGACACCGTCGTCGTACAGGTAAATGCGCGATGTTGTCATCTCAAGCGGCGGGTTGATACCGATCACGTTCTTCAGCACATATGCCTTCTTTGCCAGCATGGTATGTGTTTCAAATGCCGGCACGACAGGCGCGGCTGTTGCGGCAGGCTGGGAAGCGCCAGCAGCCGTTATTGGAGAGACCTTCTTTTTTTCCAGCTCGTCAAGCACGGGGGCCTGCACGTTCGCCATTAACTGCGGTGAAACATAGTTCAGTGCAAGCCAGTTTGATAAGGACGCCTTTGGACTGTCCACGGTCATGTAGACGATTGCGTTCTTCATCGGCATGCCGTTTCCCTGAAGCACGGCCTTGATCTTGATCTCATCCCCGGTGAAATAGGTCGACTTCGAGAAAACGGGGTCAAGCCGCAGCCGCGTGTCGCCCATCAACCCGTAGCTGTACGGTTCCCCGGCGCTGAGCGTACGGGGGGCGCGAACAACCACCTTCCACTTGCCCTCCTTCACCAGACTGCCCTTGATGGTGTAGGTTTTGAACTTTTGCTGCGATAAATATCGTACTCTCGCGTCCGATGCGGCCGTCGACGGCGTGATCAACTGGCAATCCGGGGTGATCAAATCGACCTGCAAACGGTCCGCTTGATAGGTGTTCCAGGAAACGTGGAAATAGAGCTGTTTCGCCATGTCACTGACCGTGACCTCACGGGTAATCTGCTGCCCTGCATAGATCGTCCCTTCAGGGTCATCGAGCAGGTCAAGACCAAGATCATCCTCAAGAATGTATTTGATGGTTTTATTCAAATCGAACAACTCGTCCGAGTTTACTTCAAAAGAGTTATCTTCGCCGGATCGTTCGCTTAGGGCCGCGATCTTTGCGAGTAAGTCAAGATCAACTTCCGACGATCCTCGTACCCCATAGCCTATTGTATAGATACGAGCCTTGCTGTTTTCTGCGGCAGTGTAGAAATCGCTCGGCGGGGGACCGAAATTCTGTGCGCCATCACTGAACAGCACTAAGGCGCGCCTGCTACTGGCTGTCGCAAATTGATTCACCGCATCGCGCAATCCGGCGCCCAGAGGAGTACCATAATTGAGGCGCAAACCCATTCGCGGCACGCTGCTCAAGGCGGTATCAAATTGCGTTTTGTTTGAAGCGCTGATGGACCGCATGCTCGAAAATACCAGCCCTGTCTCTGCGGTATCGTCTTTGTTGGGGAACAACACTCCATTGAACGTGCCCATACCTGCACCGTGCTCGGTCAGCACCTGGGTAAATAGTGAAACTTGCTGCTCCAAGTCTTTCCATCTTGAACTATTGAACTCGGCTGTTTGGGTTCCATCAGGCGTTCGTACGCGCATGCTCCCCGAGGCATCGAGAGCGAGAACGATCTCTCTCGTCACTCCTTCACACGTCACATTGACGGTGATGTCGTTTCCTGTTCCGGCGATTTGATAGGCGGGATCATCGGTATCAAACTTGACGACTGCTGAAAACGTGCCGACACTGGTCGGATTGCATATAATCGTAAGGGCCTGGGGGGTACCGCTTACAATGTTATCTAAATGATTTGTTGCGCCCCCGAGATTCGGGCCGCTTACGGTACCACTCCCCGTTTTTGTGATGTTCGTGACATTAAGCGGAACCGTACCGGTATTGCCTATCATGAGACCTATCGTTTTGGGAGTATTTATAGTCACTTCTTCAAAATCCAGGGTAAGAGTTGGCAGTGCCCCGGTTGTAGCGTTGGTGATAACAAGATGCGATAGCCCCCCCTCGCCGTTCAGAGTAAAATCGACATTCTGATCGTTGCTCGTAATGGTCATCGTCTGGGTCGGGACCACGCCCTCCACCGTAGGCGAAAACTGTATCTGATAGGTATGCGCAGCTGCGCCTGACAGCAGCGTGTGCTCAACGCCGGGATTGGGAGTCCCCAGAGCCGTATAACTATAGGGCGCGCTCAGCGCCGGCAGCGTGTATTTGAGCGTCGTGCCTGCTGTTCCGGTATTTTGGACGCTGAGCCAGATCGGCGTCGACGTTGTGTTCTTGCGCACCGCGCCGAAATTGAAGCTGGTCGGCGTTACGAGTATCTGGGGATGCACCAACGTGATGGTTTCCCAGCTCGAGGGGACCTTGAAATTCCCCGAATTGACGAGACTCGAGACGGGGTTCGCCGGGGTGATGATCGGCATACCCACGGTGAGAGCGCCGGCCAGTCCCGTCGGAAAAGCCAGAAAGCCGTCCTTATCGTTATTGCCGATGAGACCGTTGCCGCTCGTATCGCCCCAATCATTAAGGATGAAGAACGCGAACCCGATCTGGCTCTGGGTATACGGATCAATGCCATTTAACGCCGTGAACGGGATTAATATTTCCATCTGCCATCCTTGTTCACCTGTCCCGGGATTCACATTCGAAAATTGTGCATTTACCCCGCCGCTCGGCATTCCCGCTGTTGTGCTCCATGCTCCGCCGCTGGGAGTATGCGTGTTGCCCGTAACCTTCGCATCGGTCAGAGAGGGTGTCGCAGCGTTCGGACTGACGAAAAAAGAATAGCCGATGTCATCGGCCAGAATGGTGCCGCTCTTGTCCGGTGCGCCCGCTCCGGGATCAAAAAGCAAAACAATCCCATCATCCTTCGTTCCGGACGTAGGATCATCGACTCGGGACTGATCTTCGACTTTGAATCCAAGATACACGTTGGTGTTGTCGTGCAGGGCATAAACCGTAACGGTTCTCGTGGTGCCGTCGAAATCCTGCAACGCAAAGGTCCTTGCCGTTGCCCCGGCATTTTCCCATTCCAGGGGGTCAATGACCCCGTTGATGTTGACCGGGGTCGTCGCGTTCATCAAGGGCGCATTCAGCGGCTGAGCCGAGGCAGGAGAAACCATGAGGCCCGTCAGCACGATCAGGCTCAACAGCAACGACACATAGCAATGAGTCACAAAGCAACGAATGTATTTCAAAACCGACCGCATCAATAAAGTTCCACGACTGGATTCGTTCATTATCGTACCTCGCGACAGGGCCTCGTACTCCTTACCGGGGTATATGCCCGCTCTTGTTGCCCTGCAAGACATTCCTGAGCAGCGCCTGATCCTGCGCAATGCCGGGACGCTCTTCGCGTATGGCGTGGACCACCATCCAATGTTCGGCTTCGGCAGCCTCCTTGCTTTCGTAGAGAACCTTGCCCTCCAGGTTTTCAACCACATCAAGGAAGATCCGCATCTCCCGAAGGGTCTCCCCACAGCTCTTCTGCTGGAACATGCACGCTGTCTGCTGCTGTTCCATTTCAATGTCCAGAAGTTCGATCTGGGCCTCCGCTTCGAGGCGCGTATGCCCGGTCGCCGACTGCAGTGTCTCCTGCCATTTCAGTTTCTGCGCGTGCAGCAGCTTGGTCTGCGCCCTGCTTTTCTTGAACGCGAATTCCAGGTCCACGATTTTCTGCCACCGGGTGTAGAGTTCCAACTTCGCCTGGTGATATTTGCTGTCCGGCAGGGGAAACGCCTCATCGTTCAGCACAAAGTGTTTGATCTGGAACGCCGACATGCCCAGTTGCACATCATCGAAAAACACCTGTACATGGTCCAGCAGTGACTGTTCTTTGACGGTCAGAAAAGTCGTTTCCATAAGCTTGCTCTCCTTCACTCGCTCGTCGTGTATTCCACTCCAAAGCCCGCTTGAAGCATCTTTGTCGTCAACAGCGGTTTGTATTGCAGGTTACTGTCCATCGCATTTTTCCCGCTGTCCCATCCGCCGAGGACGTAGACGGCGTCATGGAGCGCTGCTGCGGCTGCGAACTTTACCTGTGCAGGCACTATCGCACGCGAATTCCAGGCATTTGCAAAGGGGTCATATTCCTGATTGTTATTCGTCGGCGTTTGAGCTTGCGTGCTGGCGTACCCGCCGAAGGCATTGAGAAAATCATTCGAGACCCCGGTGCCGGCATGGCCGGTGCGGGGGATGTTCATCGCTGTTAGAGAAGTCCAACTGTTGCTGAACGGATTGTATTTATTAAGATTGCCGGTAACAGCTGAAAGGGTACCAGTGAATCCGCCGAACACCAGGATTTCATCCAGGCTGTTGACTGCAGCTGTTGCGCCCCAATGCTGCGCGGGTAAAACATGCTTGGTCGTCCATGTTCTGGTAACAGGATTAAATTCCTCGGTGAGGTCGACGCCATCGCCGGCTGACAATCCGCCGATGGCATAAATGCGCTCATCATTGATCGCTGCTACGGCAAGCTGCTCGCGTGCAGTTGGGATATTTGCGGCAAGGGTCGTCCAGGCGTTGCTCTTTATGTCGTATTCCTCGACGTCACTGAGCTGGTTGTCGCCGTCATTGGAGCCGCCGATTGCGTAAATCCGGAAACTGCGGATAGCGGCTGCGGCACAATACCTCGCCCCCGTCATAGGTGTTCGCGTACACCAGGCATTGTTTGTATCGTTATACTCAAAGACGGTGTTCACAGTGCTAATCGTATTCGAAGCGCTGTTTCCACCGATTGCATAGAGCCGACCGTTGGCGCCGGTAACCGCGGCCAGATGACTGCGGGGCGTGGGCAAGGCGGCACGCGTGGTCCAGACGTCCGAGGCATTGCTCATAGAGGGCAAATTGAATCGAAGCACCAATTGATAGCGGTCGTTGTTCGGGGGCAATGCCTGCGTGTCTATGTCCCGGTCCAGCGGCTGATTGAGCAGGCCGAAGCTGTTTCCGCCGTCCAGGCTTACATCCACGGTCGTAGCAACCGGAAGGGAACCCAGAGTCCGGGATTTATCTGTCACCAGTGTTTTGACTATCGGTTTCTCGGTATCAGCAAGTATCTGCGTAACAAGGGGCGCAGTTCCATCTGCCTCGGCAAAATAAAAGCGATATGTCCCATTGAAATGCGCTGTCGTGCGAAAACGGTCGACCAAACGCTGAAATCCGGCAGGGCCGGAATACGCCTCGACAACGACTCGGGGCAGCCGCGCGGCCGCGGCCGGCACGCTGTCGATCGTGCTTCGCAGGCTCAAGTGCTCAATGGCATTTCTGATGATCTTGACGCGGTTGTTCAGCTCGACCTTGTCCAGATCTAGCGTACTCAGCATGCTCGTTCGCCTGCGGCCGTCGCGGATGCTGACGGCGTCTATCGCCGCGCCGTCCCGCACGATGGTCGCCAGACGGAAGAACACGTGCCCGGGCGGCGCAGAGGGCGGATCCATCGAATCCTCCCGCACCCGGACCGCCCATTCCCGCTTTATGCGCACCGACGTCTCGATGCCGATCCGCGGATCAATCAGATGGTCGTTGTCTTCATCGGAACTGACTTCACGCTCCCAGACGTCAAGGTAGACCGTATCGATCCTCCGCGCGGCAGGCGTCGACAAGGGGGCGATCTTGTCCACGCCCAATTTCAGCGCCAACGCGTAGTTATCGTACAGGGCCTGGGAGGTATATTTCAGGTTCACCTCATTCAGTGCTTCCCATCCCCCCACCAGACACCGCCCCGCGTCTCTAGAGGTGCCGTCGCCGCCCGTGATGCTAAAATCCCTCCCCGTCCCCACACTGGCGATAAGATTGTGCGCCTGCGCGTTAATGACGCTGATAACCTCGCTCACAGGAACATTGTCGGCATTTGTGATCAGGGGGTCGGTTTTATTGAAGACAATTTCCTCCTCGGTAAGATCGTCCGCCTTGACCACCAGTTTTTTATCGCCCGCGCTGAGGTTCAGCGGGAATGTACCTGCTGCATCGCTCGTTAGCCGGGCCGGCGCAGACCCGATGAGCTTCCCCGAAGCATAATTCTGAGGACCGAAGCCCAAAGCGTCAGCCGCCGTGGAGGACGTTCTGTTGACCGTTATGGACGACCAGTCAACATGGGCCTTTTTTGATGACAAAATAATCGTATCAACACCGCCGCCGGCAACGGCAACGATCTTGAACCCGCTATTATTCTCCGGCACACCGTTGCCGATGAACCACTTCAGGAGAGACCACAATTCCCACCGCCGCAGGTCTTCGAGCTCGTTCCAGTCGGCGTCCAGTACCGGCACGCCCTGCTGAAGGCGCACGCCGACGTAGTGCCTGGACAGCGATTTTTGCAGCTTGCTCTGAGGGTCGTTAGAAAAATTGCCCATGGCTCTTCTCCGATATGCACAGACAATGAACGTTCACCGTGCGACCTTGTCGTTGCGGGTTTATTTTCTACCCATATCACGCCTGCGTCACTGGGCAGGGTTCTGAAGTGTCGAAACCGGCTCAGCGTATTCACTGACTGGCTGGCCGTTGCCTTTGCCTGCCGGTCCGTTTTCCGCTGCGATGAGCTCCTCCAACACCTGGATCGCCCCGCTGATGCGCAGCAGCGTGGTACGAATGTTCGACTGCTTCGCATCGAGGTCAGCCAGCATCTTCTGCCCGGATTCGAATTCACATTTAAGCTCTTTCAACCGACCTTCAATTTGCATTTTCGTACTCCCCCTCTAATGAACGCTTCTGCTAACCATATTTGGTTTTCAGCATTTCGATTTCCCTCTGTTGCTCTTTTATTGCTTCAACAAGGACTGGAACCAACCCTTGATAATGAACCAACTTAGTATCTTTTACAGTAGATACCATTTGAGGAATAATCCCTTCAACTTCCTGAGCTACCATGCCTATTTGCTCACCTTTTCCGTAGCTTTCGTCTTTCCAGAAAAAACAAACGCCTCGTAGCGCCTTAATTTTTTCTAGGGCGTTCTTGATAGGCAGAATATCCTTTTTTAATTCGATGTCGGACACATTCGTGCCGGAAGACCAGACAGGAGAATCATTGTCGTAAAGAACCAAATTGCGATCGCCCTGAAGCGCCAAGATAAAATTAGATCTTGTTCCGCTTCTGAGAATGCCGTTTCGAACCATGAGATCGCCGCCATTAACATCGAGTTTATAGCCAGGAGTTGCTGTCCCAATGCCCACATTGCCGTTGTACAAGGTCAACCGTTCTGCGCCGAATTGATAGAAACCGATTCTATCGTCAGCATCGTTGGTACAGCCAATCATGAGTTTTGTCGTTTCTCCGCTTTCCACGTAATATCGAATAAAGGCCGCATCGCCGCTGCCGCCCCCGGGATCAAACGGGAATTGGATGCCCGCAGTCGGGCTATTTCCCGCTGCCGGCATAATTGCTCCGCCCAAAATTTGCAGTTTCGCGGACGGGCTGACAAGCCCAATTCCCACGTTCCCTTCGAGAATTGCCATAACGCCGGCACTGGAAACTACGACGCCGCTCCCTCCCAGTCCTAATCGGATCCCCAACGAACCTGCACCGCTGACGGTGATGTCCGAACCGATCGCAACGGCTTCTTGAGCCGTGGCTTTCGCACTGTCGCCGATTGCTATAGATCGTATCCCGCTCGCCTGTGATTGAATACCCAGGGCGACACTGTCAGCGCCGGTGGCCGAAGCCCCTGATCCCACCGACAGCGACTGAGAAATTTTTACATTGCCGGAGACCTCCAGTTTTGCCGTAATTGCTGCTGCTCCGGTTCCGATCCCGACATTTCCTCCATTGCTATTAAGAACGGTATTTGAAACTCCGGCACTGTTTACCAGAAAGGTTTGGCTGAGTTTATGCCAATAGAGATTCGCTTTTTGCTGGCTGTCTTCGTAAAAAGCAAGCGCACACCCGTTCGAGCCGACCCAGGGGTCGATTTGCACATAGTCGTTCGCTTGACTGATGAAGAGCGACCCGCTTGATACTTCCAGCTTTGCCCCTGCTCTGGGGCTTGTGTTTCCGATACCGACATTGCCCTCTACCAAAAGCCCGTTTGCAGGCGCTGCATTGGTGCCCGAGTACGTTGCGCCGATGACCGCCCCGCCTTCCACATCAAGCTTGTTCTGTGGTGTCGTTGTCCCGAGCCCGACGTTGCCATTGTTGCTCACCGTTAAGGCCGTGAAGTTCGCGCCTGCACCTTCGTTGCTGAGCGACAGATTAGCGCTGCCATCTATATCAAAACTCCACTCACGTACAGGCTGATTCTGATTTCCGATCTTAATAAGCTGAAGTTTGCTCGTATTTGGTTTAGAAACATGGAACAAGCCTTCCGGACTCGCCGTACCAATGCCGACTCTTCCTTCCACCAGGAGTCCATTCGTTGGGGCGGTATTCGCGCCCGCGTACGTCGCGCCGATGACTGCCCCGCCTTCCACATCAAGCTTGTTCTGCGGCGTCGTTGTTCCGATCCCGACTTTCCCGTTGACGATCAGGTCGCCGGTCACCGTAGCGCCGTCGATGAGAGTGCCGTTCTCGTTCAGGGAGACATCGAGCCGCGCGTCGAGACTGGTTAGGCTGCCGCGTGCGGTCGTGACTTCATCTCGCATCGACGCCATGGTGAGCCCCATGCGGCGACGGTCCGTCACAGTCGCGGACCCCTTATCGATTACTGCAAGCAAAAAGTAGTCCTCTCCGCTCTGTTCGACGGTCTCTACTCGAACCTCCCATTCGACCTTCCTGCGCACCGCGGTCTCGAACCCCACGTCTGGATTCGTGGACGTGCCCGTATTGTTCAGGTCGCTGTCTTCTGTGCTGCCCACTTCATTCGTAAAGACGCGCAGATAGACGTAGCTGGTGCCTGCGGGCAAAGGTGCGACGTTTTCGGCATGGGGCTGGGTCTTGTACGTCGTTTCAGTAGAGAGCACTATGTCATGCCCGCCTACCAGGCAACGGCCCGCCGAGACGGAAAAATCATTGTTCGCCATGTCGAGGTTGCTGATCCTGAATCCGTCACCGCCGTCCGGCACGCCGTTCCCGATGTGGTATTCGATCAGGCGCTGAGGACTCACGAGATCGGCAAGGAGATTGAGTTCTCGGTCCAGGACCGGCTTGCCCTGCTGGAAAAGGACCCGGTCGTAGCCTTTGGCAAGCGCGTCATCCCGAACTGTGACGGGATTTCTTGAGAAGTTAGCCATATGCCCTCCTGCTTCAAAAGATCAACCGCACCCGCCGCTCCAGGATGACGGAGCCGTCCTTTTCAATGAGCGGGTGACGGATGTAATCGATCATGTACTCCTCGGTTCCGAATGTCCCGAACAGGCCGAATTCCCGCAGCGGATGCGGCGGGTCCGTTGCAGGCGTCGGCTCATCGTGCTCGAGCCTGGCGATGATCTCGATGCGGTTCGTGGGCCCAGGAACATTCTGGTCATGCGCGTCCAGGTACTGCACGGTCAGCCTGCTGCGGTCCATGCTGTAGGGGCTTCCGTCCACGAGCTTGATCGTCGAGTTCGGATCGGGATACCCCGTCGGCGCGGTGTCCCAGGCCGGATCCCCGCGGCCGACCTTGAGCGAGGTGATCCCGAATTTTGTTTCCTCGGACTCGTTCCGCATGAAGGCGGCCAGCAGCTCGCGGCAGCGCAGTACGATCATGTTTGATCGCCACCCGGAGTTGAACACGGCTCTCCCTTCGGCATCCAAGAGTCGATCGCGGTAGATCCCTTTGATCATCGTTCCCCACATGGCTCATTCTCCTTCTTCCACGCCCTTCACCGGGAGACGTGCTGAGAGATCCGGTGGGCTTTCAGTCAGATCGGGCAGCTTGCCCGGTGTGGTCAGTGCCGCGCTCCATGTGCGCAGCCACCGGAAATCCGCGATGGTTCGATGGCTGTCCTCCACGCCCGGGTAGACCTCGCCGAGAATCGTGTCGACCATCTGCTCGCCGATGCGGACCTGGGGATCGGCAGCAGGATCGTCGTAGGTATACACGAACTCATCGTGGCCCCGCTGCACGATGAAGACGGCGCGCACCTGGATGGGCAGAAAGCGCCGAAGCACGTTCTGGATCTGGCGCTGCTTCCGGATAACGAGCCTTTCATCGTTCGTCGAGGGCGTCAGGTATATCCCGATCGTGTCCCGGGCATACCAGTCTTCCTCTTCTTTTCCCGTATCGTAGGTATAGTGCAGGATGTCCGTAATGCTCTTCTGCTGGCTGATCTTCGCCGGGTTGCGCGTATCCACCGTGGTGGATCCGGAATAGCGCTCATCACTCGTCACGGCGGCGTGATAAAGCGGGCTGGTGTACACTTCGCTCTCGTTGCTCCGAAAATAGAGCCGGACCGTCCCGTCCGGACCGTACGCCGCCGCAGGCGCCCGCTGCGTGAATTGGCCGGACGTGATCATCGTATCGTCCACTGAAGGCCCCGCAGTGGTCATGGCGTTCGACCAGACATTCCATCCCGTGGTCCGGTTGGAGCTGAAGAACAGCTCCACCGATCCGCCGGCGAGCAGCAGCGGAGAGGGTTCCCGCCGTTCGCTCGCTGCAGGAACCGGAGTCAGTTCGGCCACGTCCTCCCAGGCAGGATCACCCGATTCAAGAACGGAAACAGGATGGCTGCTGAAATTCAAATTCTTGGCAGCCCGATAAAAAATGTTCCACAATCCATTCTCTTTTTTCCTGCTCCAGAAAACCTGGAGCTTCCCAAGGGCAGGGTCAAAGAGGGCTGCCGGCTCCCGGTCGGTATTCAGACCGCTGGTCAGCGGGCGGGCGGTCCCCCATGCCCGCGTGCTGATGTCAAAGCAAGTGTACCATAGCTTCCACCTGCCAATGCCGCGCCGGGAACTCCAGAACAGCCAGACATTTCCCACTGCGTCCTCGAACGCCGCGGGCTCGATATCGTCAGCGGGCGGAGCCGCAGGCGGCAGGGCAGCCCCGAATCCCAGTTCAGGCGCTACCGTCGAGAGGTCGACGTCCACGATAATGCCGGAGTGCTCGCCAGACGTCGGCGAAGTGAGGGTGATCGTATTCGTGGCGGTATCCGCCCGGGCGAGCCCGGAAACTGCGGCGTTGATCGTTTTTGCTACGTCCGTTGCGGTGGTTTCCGTGGTGAATGAAATGCTCCGGGCCGGGCCCTGATCCAACCGGAGCACCAACCGTTTTCCGGCAAGGGTCGGCGCTGCGCTCAGCCTGCCGCAGAGCCGGGCCGATTCTGCAGCGATCCCCGAGGCAGCACCTGACAGACCGAGCTTTGTCGCTCCGGCAGAGGCAAGTACGGTCAGCACGGCGGCGCTGCCTTGAGCAATCGAGGTGAGGATCAGTCCGCCGTCGTCCGAGACCGATGCCTCGACCCCGGGCAGCTCGCGGTTCAGCACCTCGGCGACCTCAGCAGCCTCGGCATGCGAAATGTCATGCGCAATGTCGAGAAAATCTTCGGGGTGAAACGCCACCAGCCGCTGGAAGCTGCCCCCGCTGTCCTGGATCGTGATGGTCAGGGAGTCGCCGTCGCTGAGCGAAAACGGCTCCTTCTTTGTCCCCATGATGCGCGCCGGTCCGGCGGCCCGTCCGGCAGCCAACACACTGAGCCTCAGCCGGGGAAGGAGCGTGCCCGAGATTGCTTCGTACGAGCTCCAGAAGACCCAGCAGTTCGCGTCACGGGTCTGAACTGCCGCGGGATATCTGTTGATCTCTCCATCGGCCGTCAGGCGGCGTGCCGGCATCCATCGGTCCTGGTCCAGGATCTTGTACCACAGGTGCCACTGTTCTCCGGCCCGGCCTCCCGTCTCGACTAATCGCGACGGGGGAACGCCCTGGCGGGCATGATAGATGAGCACCTGCCGTCCATCGCTGGCAGCGATGACCGCGGGTTTTCCCTCATAGGCGACATCGAGCGTCACGGAGCTGCCCGGAAGCCATGTCCCGGCCTGGCGCCTTGCTTCCCGCAGGGTAAGCGCCTCGGGATTGTTCGACCGGAACACATTGTGCATGAATTCCTTGAACTGCGTGTCCCAGGTCGTCAGCCGATTGATGGTGGCGCGCAGGTTCGCGACTGTGGCCGTAGTACGGTAATAATGCGGCGCGTACTTGATCTCATTGCGCCGCTTATCGAGCGGCAGCGTGAAGTCGTTCTGCCAGCCGATCCACTGCGCCAGCAGCCGTAAAAGCTCACCGTCGATACGGTCCACATTGCTGAAGTCCCGCATGCCGGAGGCGAAGCTGCGCAGCAGGTCGAGGGGGAGGCCGAACAGCTCCATCAGCCGCCGAAGCTGCCCCTTTTTCCAGTCTGCGGGATCGAGCGTCGGCGCCTCGGGCTGCAGCACAGTATCGTGCCGCTGGTAAAGGGCAGGGAGCCTTCGGTATAGGTGTTCCGCTGTTTCGTAGGCAGCCGTGGCCATTGCCGAAACGAAGGCCGGCTCGTCTTGCGGCGAGGCCGAATCACGGGCGATCACCGCATAATAGTAGACCGTCTCCGGCTTGAGGCCGCTGTCGGAAAAGCGAAGCGGCTCACCCGACGAGGCAGACAGGGGCTGAGACCGCGTGAGATCTCGGTCCGTGCCGATATCATTCGGAACAACAGGGGGCACGACCGGATACGCCGACTCCCGGCGAAGGATGGTGATGTTGCCGGTACCCGTGAACGTCGGGTTCGTCCAGGCCAGGTCGATCCTGCCGCCCCGCGGGTTCGGATCGGCTTTCAGGTTGAGAACCTGCACTACTTTCCTTCCGTTACTGTAATTGAGAGATCCTCGGTGCGGAGAACGGGAATCTCGTTTTTCTCCAGTTGAATCAGTCCATCCTTCGCGATGGGGTCAGGTTCGCCATACTTATTGAATACCCTCACATAGGCGCTCTCGACACCGTCCAGCGCCTCTAGGGCTTCGTATATTTTGCTCAGGTATAATTTCTGGCCGAAATCGACCTTTTCGAAATCGTAGAGGCCGCGAATCGCGGTCTCCGCGGCGTCCTTCACGTTCTCCGTCAGGAAATAGGGCTTTGCCTCCACCTTCTCAACCGTGATGACAATGCGAACATAGTCCGGGCTGCCGATTTCGATGCTGCTGGTGATCATCCGCCGGTCCTCGAAGTATGCGAGCAGATCGCGTTGGAGAATATCGGTCGGCGGCTCGCCGCTCCCGGTGGGCGCGATATAGAGGGTGATGGTGTTCCAGTTGGTGGCCTCGGCGCGGGCCTTGGACACGCCGGGGAACAGCCTGGCCAATGCCACGTAATCCTGGCCCGTCACGGCGCGCTGCATGGAGGAGAAGACGGTGGGTGCGAATTTGACGGCGTTCTCGATGGATTCCCGCTCCGCACCGCCGGTTGCGGGCGAACGGTTGACCACCTTCGCGCCGATCAGCTGCAGCTGCGGCGCCTTGGCAATCACCGTGATCTGGCCGGCCCCCACGTTGCCGATGCTGCCGCCGCCCACGCGGCAGTTCGCGCGGATGCGGGCGCCGGGGGGCGGAATAGCGCCGTACTGGCCGTCGCCGAAGACTACCTCGGTCACGTCGTTTTCGTCGGTCTCGGTGGTGTAATCGGGGTCCGCGCTCCGGCTGAAGGCGAGCGTCGAACCGGTCCGTTCCTGCTGATCGAGGGCGCGGATCCCGCCGCTGTAAATGAGCGTCTTACGCTCCCGCCACATTGGCGCAGGGGGCGTGGTCTCCACAGTGATCTCAAGGGAGCCCCGCAGCAGGCCCGGCTGGGCCAGCCGGAAACGCTGGTTCGGCGTGCCGTCGGAAACGCCGATCACCTCGTTCACGATTAATCTGCCTTCCCGCACCGGGATGATGGCCGCTACCTCCTTGAACCCCTTGAGCTCCGTCAGGTCGGGCTTCTTCGCGGAGTCGACCGTTGCCGTCGATAGATCGATCACGAGCGGCTTGTCTTCGGTGTATTCGAACGTGACGCTCTTGCGGTCCCTGCTGCTCGCGGTAGCGAACTGGTCTCCTTTGCGGACCTCCACCACCTGATTGACCGAGTTTCCGACGATGAGGGTCAGCTTGGCCGCGGCCGGCGCGGCTGGTGCCATCTCGTATCCGATGAGCCGCAGGTGGTTGATCACGCTACGACGCTCCTGGGCGGTCGTGAGGAAGGACTCGTTCGCGATGCGGTCCTGATAGTAGCTCAGGATGTCGCCCATGTAGGCAAAGAGCTCAATGAGCACGATGCCGAAATCCGCCTCGGACCGGTCCGTCCATTCCGGCAGCTTCGCGGGGATAAGATCGACCAGTGCCTGGCGGAAGCTGTGGTAGTCCCGCGCCAGATAGTCGATGAGCTGCTGCTTGTCCTTCAAATTGATCGTCGTCACGAGAATTCTCCTGTCTCATGCGATCAGAACATGATTTTGATCGCGCTTCGCTGCATCTGATCGCGCCGGATGAACACCAACTCGATCTGCAGCATCCCCTCAACGGACGAAACGTCTACGCACTCAACGATGATAACGTCGCCGAGCCACGTCTCCAGGGCCTTCATGACCGTGAATTCCGTCGTGGCTGCCAGGATATCGTTGTTGGGGTCGAACACGAGATCGCGCAGGCCGCAGCCGAACTCCGGCAGGTTGACCCGCTCCCCGGGCGCGGTGAGCAAGACCTGGATGATCCTGGCCCGGATGTCATCGTCTCCGGTGAGGGTTCCCGTCTTGCCGAGCTCGTTGATTCGATAAGGGAAGCCGAAAGCGGTTATGTTCGCCGGGTTATTTGACATGTCCTGTCCCGTCGTTGCTTTGCTTAAACACGATGCTGTTTTGCAGGCCCAAAAGATTCACGCTGTGCTGGTGGTTATTGGGAGCAGCTGTCCCCGTATTGCCACTTACCGTAGCACTTATATTCCCCTGGGTTTGAATGCCGTATATTTCCATGTTTGACAAGATATGTTCTATGACGCCCTTTGCAATAGCAGACGCAAGTGTCTTCCAGGCTTCTTGCGACTCTTCGATTACATCCTGTTTTACGTTGTCAGCCTCCATGGGAGGACGCAGTTCAGCGTCGATTGCTGTATAAATAGACTTTGCCATCCCTTCCGTTGCGTTCTTGTTGCCTGCGTTCAGTGCCATGGGAAACTCGCTTTCTCCCTAGTCAAACGGACATTTCGGCAGTTGCGGCAAAGTAAAGTCCGGAATAGGAATACTTCCTGAAAAAGAGGGTATGGGTATGCTGAAACCAGGAAAATCCGGCAACCCGGGGAGATTCGGCACTTTCGGCAGTTGCGGCAAAGTAAAGTCCGGAATAGGAATACTTCCTGAAAAAGAGGGTATGGGTATGCTGAAACCAGGAAAATCCGGCAACCCGGGGAGATTCGGCACTTTCGGCAGTTGCGGCAAAGTAAAGTCTGGAATAGGAATACTTCCTGAAAAAGAGGGTATGGGTATGCTGAAACCGGGAAATTTACATTTACTCGTATTCATATGATTTTCACGGCTTGCGATGACATCGCCTTAAGGCTCGACGTCAAAGGCACGGTGGGAGCAAGCGTGGGCCCCATGGGATGAGGATGTACATGGGTATCCAAAAAAGCTGCCAATAATTCTCCCACCAGAACAGAGTAGATTGCTTTTTCACCGCCCAGGCTGATCGAGGACGCATTCAGTATTACGTCCTTCGCGCTGATCTGCACAGCACTATCGGACGACACTTTCATCTTGCCATTTTTCATTTCCAGGAAGCCGCCCTTGTTCCCAATGACAATACCATCAGCTTTCATTGTTATGAGATTTTGGTGCTGATCAAACAGTGTAACTTCATCACTCTCGGCGTTGAGAAAAATGAATGTGCTATCCTGATCTGCGATCAGCACACTGCCGTTCTTATCAATCTCGATTCTTGCACCGCCACCATGGGAAATTACAATTTTTTGATCGCCCTCTGCGTCTTCCAGCCGGATTGTGTGCCCCTTCTTGGTCTTGATTATCTTCTGCGTAGGAGGGTCCTGCACTTGTCCGTTTGCCTTCGGCAGCTCGCTCTCCCCCCCTGGCTTGGCCCAGAACGTGCCGACCCAGACCGGATAGTCCAGGTTCCCCTCTTCGAATTCCACCCACACGCCTGCCTGCTCTTCGGGAATGAAGAAGAACCCCTGGTCCGGCATGCCGCCGTATGGAGCGCAGGGGAGCGCCCAGCCGGAGACCACGTCCTTGCCGAGCACGCTCGGGATCCGCAGCCGGAGCCGGCCGCGGTTTTCAGGGTCCTTGTTGTCTTCCACCAAACCGCGGTATTTCCCGTAGTAGCGGTTTTCGACCTTGTCGAGCAGCCGCACCAGCAGTTCCTCGGTCATACCCCTCCTCCAGTGAGTCCGCCGCCCCCGCCGAAGTCTTCCGCGCCGCTGGGGGCAAGGGCGTTTCTGCGCGCTTCGAACTGCTGCGTGTACTGGTCCGGCTTGAACAGGTGCCTCACCTTCGTGACATAGTAGAGGCCGCTGAACAGCTCGCCGACGCCCTTGATAGGCACCAGCTTTCTCGCTTCAAGGACAGCGCCGTAGCAGAGCGTGTTGATCTCTCCTCGCGCCTCGACGAACCACTGCGCCTCGGCGAAGAGCGCCTTACTGAGGGCCTCCATCTCCGGCTGCCCCGTCGTCACTGCATGCTTGACGAAGAGGCGGGGCGCGATGTTCTGCGGCACCGGCAGTGCGGGTCCGGCGTCGCGGCCGAGGGGCGGCTGTTCTGCAGCCTCGACGACGGTGTCCTTGATCTCCTTGGTGATCGTGTCGATCTGGTGCATTTCGACGGCCGCGGGACGGAGCGCATTGACCGTGGCTTCGAATTTCATCAGGTTCGTTTCCTCCCCGAAATGCGCGGCCAGGACCAGCTGCGGCTCCCCGGAGAGCACCGGTTTCCGGAAGTACCCCTTCCCGCTTTTTACGAAACACTCATACCCGTTGCGCCGGGCCAGGCGCTTGAGAAACTGGATGTCAGTCTCCCGCTGCATGATGGTGGACACCGCATCATCGTGCACGATTGTGGTATCGTCTATTTCAGGGCCGGGGTTGGATTTGAGGTTGTATTTCTGAAAGACTTCCTTCGCAATATCGCTGTCGGACTTTTTGGGCCAGTCCTTGATATTCTCTTCCAGGCTCATCAGGCAGGTAAGGTCCATTCCCACGATCTCCAGCGTGGAGCTGTTTTCATCGGGCTCGATATGCGGCTTGATGTGGGTAATGTAACCGCTCATCAATTCCTGTTCCTCGTCGATGGTGACGGAAATCGTGACCTTGTTCCAGAGTTTGATCCGCTCGTCGTCAAGCACCTTCCACAGGCCGTCGTCCTCGCGGCTGATGGCGAGCTTGATCCGGAAGACCGACGCCAGTCGGTGATCCTCCTCCACTTCCAGCTCCAGGAGCGACAGGAACAAATCCGGCGCTGGTTCGTCCTGTATCGAGATCGTTGCAGTCAGCGTTCCCACGGTATCGACTCATTCACCGCTGTCTTCATGCCATCTGGTTCGGGGGGACCGTGATCCTGGTCCCCACAGCCGTCATCTGGAAGGATTCCGGCAGGAGGACAAAGCCCGCTGCCTGCACCAGCGCCAGGATTCGCTCCCGCTCGACCATCGCGCGGTTATAGCGCAGTTCCACGATCTTCTCCGTAACCACGGAGAGCATCTCCAGCACGCCGGCCATTCCTGCAAGCCCTTCGACCATCAAGCGCCACTGTTCCCGGGCATCGGTGTCGATGATGGTGAACGCCTCCGCGGTATTCGTTCCCGCTGTCCAGGCGTAAGCGCGGACGCAGCGGAACCCGCGGCTGTTTATCTGCTGGAGAATCCCCTGTCGCGTCGTGGCGGACGGGGCATACACCACAACAACATTTGATTCGACGAAGTCCGGCTCCCGGGGTACCGTCTCGTCGAACAAGCTGTTTCGCTCCAGCTCCACCGTGCCGAGCAGCCCCAGCGCCTCCACAAGGCCGGTGAAGCGCATAACGAACGCGGGGTAGGCGAGCACGAGGCGCTCCTCCGCGATCGGTCCCCGGTCGAGGATTTCCGTTGGGAAGGACGGCACAGGATTGGCGTCGCTGATTTGCCACCATTTCGTCGGATCGCCGTAGTATTTAAACGCGAGCAGGTCCAGACGGTCGCTTTCCTGGACGGTGTGCTGAAACCGGCCAGTGGGCCTGTCCGCAAGCACCCGCACTGCCTTGGTCAGGATATATTCTCCGAAACCGGTTTGGAGAGTAAATTCCGGCAGGATGCGGTATCGGGAGCCCTTCCTGAACATCGTCACCTCGGGACCATGGTATTGGCGATATCGGTGATATTCGCCAGATTCAGGAGCGACATGACTTCTTTGAGCGTTTTGGTATAGAGGAACGGAGCGTTGGGGCCTTCAATGACCTCGAGGCTCACGCTCACCGTGGCGCGGATCGGGTTCAGGTCCGTGCTGAATTCCTCTTCCTTGATGGTCATGTTCGTGATGTTGACGGGCATCACCTTTTTCCGGCCCCAGACGAAGAGCGTCACGGGCGGGTTCTTTGCCTCGTCGAAGAAGGCAAAGTTCTTCGGCGCGCCCCCCAGCAACGCCGAGACTGCGCCGCCCAGGATCCCCTGGCTCTTGGGCAGCATCATCAGTTCGAGCGTCGAGAGTTGCGGCGCGATGCCGAACTGTTCGGTAATGCCATCGCCGCTGTTCAGCTTGTCCGAGGCGTCGAGCCGGATGTCGAAGCTGAGCGTTTCCGGATTGACTGTGATCAGGCCGTTCCGGAACTTGACGAGGGAGGACGCTTTGCTCGTAAGCACCTGCTTCACGAAGTCGCCGCACTGCACGCCCTTGGTCCCCTCCACGGTTCCCGGCTTGTTCACGGTGGCCGTGCGCACCCGGTTGATCGTGAGCGGGTTGAACTGGAACACGACAAAGAGCGGCGGGATGCTGATCCCGAACTCCACGAAGGCCCCCCGCAGGATCTTTGCCTGATTGCTAAAACCGCTCATGCGTTCCTCTCCTTATCCTGCCAGGGCCTGCACCAGCGCGCGATACACGCCCTCTGCCCCGGCGCGGGCCACGGCATCTTCACTCTCCGCGCCCCCCGGCACCGCCACCGGCGGAACCGTGAGACACGAAAGCTCGGTGTCGGCGCGGAGGTGTAATTGCTCCCGCTCGATCAGCTCCTGAAGGTATGCAAGCAGGAGCCGTGCGATGCGCTCCGCTCGCTTGGCGTCCGTATCTTTGTCGTTCAGCGACAGACGAACGTCGCCAAGTTCCACCACCGGCTTCGCCACAGCCCCCCCTTGTTCACAATTCACATATCGGATTTATTTGTTCCTGTCCGTCTCAATCCCCGGCCCCATGCGCGGTTCGGGCTCATGCGTCTCTCAGCACCGCATGATATTGACCGAACTCCGCCTCAGTGCACATCCTGCCGATCTTTTCATACTCCCGCCGGATGGCGCGGATGACGTGTTCCATGTGAATGACGCCTGAGTTCTCCGCCGCCAGAAACGCCGCGTTTACTACAATGTTCCTGATATTGCCGCCCGTGAGGGCGCAGCGGTTCGCCAGAAAGTTGAAATCGATGTCGTCGGCAAGGGGCGCCTCCGGCGGAATGTGCTGCTGCCAGATGCGGTAGCGGTATGCCGCCTCGGGAAAGGGAAACTCCACGGCGAAGTGCATCCGCCGGAAGAAGGCGTCGTCGATGTTTTTCCGCAGGTTGCTGGCGAGAACGACCAGGCCGTCGAATTCCTCCATGCGCTGCAGGAGATAGTTGATCTCGATGTTCGCGTACCGGTCGTGCGCGTCCTTCACCTCGCTCCGCTTGCCGAACAGCGCGTCCGCCTCGTCGAAGAAGAGGATGGCGTTGCTGGCCTCGGCCTCCTCGAACACCTTGCTCAGGTTTTTTTCGGTCTCGCCAATGTACTTGCTCACCACCGTGGATAGGTCAATCTTGTACGCCTCGAGCCGCAGCTCGTTCGCGATCACCTCCACGGCGAGCGTCTTTCCCGTTCCGCTCGGGCCGGAGAACAGGACGCACAGCCCTTTCCCGAGCGACAGCCGCTTTGCGAACCCCCACGTGCTGTAGACCGTGCGGCGGTGCTTCACCTGGGCGCAGATTTCCCGCAGCTGCCGGAGGGGGTTCTCCGGCAGAATGATGTCGGCCCAGGTCGCGCGCGGGTTCAGTTTGGGCGCGAGCGCGCCCAGGCGGTGCGTCGACTGGGCGCGGCAGCCCCGGACGAGGTCCTCGATCGTCACGACGCCCTGGCCGTCCCGCAGCAGGGCGGTATCGTGCGCGGCCTGCAGGGCGCTCCGGATCTGTCCCGCGGTAAACTTGAACGTCGTTGCCGCCTCGGCCAGCTGCAAATCTTCGGCGCAGCCGTTGACTTCTGCTGCGAGCGATTCCCACAGCCGCACCCGCGTCTCCACCGCAGGAAGCGGCAGAGCAACGGGCATGAAGAGATGATGGCGCAACTGGCCGCCGGGTTTCCATTCGTTCTCGGCGCCGATGAAGGTGAGCCAGGAGAACTCCTCGATCGCCTGCACGAGGGCTCGCCGGATGGCGCGGGCCTGCTCGTCATCGCCGGCAAGGACATCGAAGTGGTCGAGATATACGGCAGTGGGCCGGAGCAGGCATTCCCGCAGGATCGTGTGGATAAATTCCTCTCTGCCGCGGCAGCGCCGGACGACTTCGTGCAGGTCCGCGACAATGAGCGAAACGCCGAGCTTCTCGCACACGATCGCAGCGAATGATTTTCTCCCCCCACCGGCAGGGCCGTAGAGGTGGACGATCAGCTTGCGATCCGGCTGGCTGGCGGCCAGGTGCTGCGCAGCCGTCGCAGTCACCTGCGATACGGCCGTCTCGTCCTGGGGAGACAGCACAGGCGCCGGCGGCGGCGCCGCGGAGCTGAGACACGCGGCCACGTCGGCGCTCATCCCGCCGATTTCGAGAAGGTAGCCCGCTATCCGCGCATCAAGCTTCAGCGTGCGGGCCGGGAACGCCCCCTCGTCGCCTCCCGCGGGATGCTCGATCAGGCGATACCGGAACAGCGGCGCCAGGGGGGAAAACACGGACCGCAGCAGGATCTTGTTCTCCGGTGCGGGGCTCAGCAGGCGCAGCACCAGGTCAATGCTCGGCCTCTTCTTCGTCAAGTCGTTCTGGAGGTACGCGTAGAGACGCTCATACGTTAGCTCCATCTCCGGCGCCAGGCAGACCAGAAGCACCAGCTCTTCCATCGGCGTCAGGCCGAAGAGATGGGCAAGGTGGGGAAGGGCGAGGAACGCGCCGCGGTCTGCAGTCGCCTGCTTCCGCGCTACGATCTGCAGCCGAAGCTCGTGCGCTGCCCGTGTCAGCTCCTCCGCCCGGCCGGGCACCCTGTCAGCTGCCCTCTCATCGCTCATCGTCTCCAGGAGGCGGTCGATCTCCCCGTCGCTCACGAACAGGGCCTGCAGCCCGGTCTCCTGCTCGCGCGCCTGCAGCTGCCGGAACAGCAGCACGTCGCAGTGCAGCAGCAGATCGAGCCAGCGCAGTTCCTCGCGCAGGTGCTCCTCGTTGCTCTCGTATGGATGGACCTTCCGCTCCGTCACGGAATCACCTCAAAGGGCAGGACATTGGTCTCGTTTCCGTCCACCACAACCTTCGCCGGCGCGCTTCCCGGCCCGAGTCCTGCAGGCACCGCGACAACGATCCGGCTCGGGAACGCCTGCCGCCCGAGGGACAACGACTGCGTTCCGAACGTAACGACGACGTTCTGGCCGCTCAGTCCCTTGCCGGTCAGGGTTATAGTCCCGCCGACGAAGGTCCTGGCCGGCTCGACCCGCTCGAGGCTCGGTGGCAGCGGATTTGATTCCCGGCCGTCCACGATCACGGAAACCTGCTCTCCCGTGGGCAGCAGGCGCGGCACGTCGATGGTCACCTGGGTCGGCGTCGTATTCTCCCCTTTGCGCAGCAGCAGCACGCCGTACCGGACCTGGACGTCATTTCCGTCCAAACGCCGGCCGGTCAGGGTAATCGTCGTGCTTGCCGGCGTGGCAGTGGTCGTGACGCTCTTCGCCTGGAGGACAGGCAGCACCTCATACAAAAACTCATTACTTCGCTGCGGCGTCCCGGTATCGACGATCACGATCACCGGTTTAGGTCCGTTGGAACTAATCGATGCCGGCACGATCGTCTGCACGGATTTGCGCTCCGGATCTAGCGTTGCCGCTACGGCCTGGCCGTCGATTTCGACGCTCACGGTCCCGGCCGCTAAAGCCGTGCAGGAGATCAAGAGAGGGATCCCCGTGATGCCGCGCAGCGGCTGGATCGTACGGATCCACGGTCGTACTTCGTACAGCGCCGGCGCGCTCTCCTGGCCTGCGACCACAACGCGGATCGGGACCTGAGGTCCCCTCATCAGCACTTTTGGGACCGCAAACATGAGCTCCCGGTCCGAGCGGAAAAGCAGCTCCGCTTCCGATATTACCGTATCGCCCGCGACGACGGACGTTTCGCACCCGCGGCAGGCGAACCCGGCGCCCATGAGCGTCACCGTCCCTCCGGCAGGTCCGGCATCGGGCTGGACCGCAAGAATGGTCGGAGAGGGGACAGATTCGGCCTTCACCGTTGTTCTTTGGGTAGGCGGACTGGGCATCGTGCCGGAAATTAGCGGCGCGATCTGCACGAGCGATACGTCGTAGGCCGCGGAGAGGCGGTAGGCCTTGCCGAGTCCCGTCCAGATTTTCGAAAACTCCTCCATGGTGACCGGAGCGCGCGTGATCTTAATCTTGTCGTAGGCATCGCGAAGTTCCTTCGGAAAGTGTTCGTCCAAGTTCGCATCGAACTCACCGTCGTGGATGTCATTCAGCACCGGATAGCCGTGCAGGATCGTCATGGCATTGCCGAGAATCTGATGGGCCGTAATGTCGTCCTGCGCCGTGGTGCTGGACTTTTTGGCATAGGCGGTGAGCAGGTAATGGAGCGTCAACGCCAGGGGCGGCCACTTCGCTCCTCCCGGCCGGGACCGGTCGCCGGGCCAGTCCACATTGCTGGCAAAGGGGCTTTCGGTGAACCGGTAGAGAAAGAGGTTGACGCCGTCGCTAGCGTCGATCCGGTCATCGTCCGGCGGCAGCGTCGTGACGCGCAGCGTTACCGATGAGCCCATCAGGGGGGGCTTGTTCAGTTTGCGGCTGAGCAGTTCAGCAATCGATTTCGTTACCGCACCGATGGCCAAATAGGTCATGACAGTCTCATGCGCTCACCGAAACGTGGTGAAGATAATGACGGTCCACGCCTTCCCAGGCATCGCGCGGCGCAGCCGCGGGCCGGGGCTGCGCTCTCTGGGGGGGCGGTTCCGGCTGTTTCTGGGTGACGATCTGTACATCGAGCCGGTGGATCAGGAGCCGCGGTCCGTTCTCGTCCCGATGGGACTGGGCAGCGGCCGTTGGCGACAACGGGTCCTGTCCACGCGGCCTGACAGCAAGCGGTTCCGGCTCCCGGGACGGTTGCTCCGGCGTCGCTTCTCGGACCAGCACGGGGGGCACGCTCTGCGGTTTCGCTGCTGATGCCCGGCCGGGAATGGATTCACGTTCCCCGGCCGCTGCCGTACGACTGGCGCCTGCCACAGCAGGAGTTGTCTGCTGTGCAGCGTTGTCTGCGCCGGCCTCTGCCAACGGCAGTATGACCTGCGCTTTCGGTTGCTCCTGGCTGCTGAGCGCCGTCGAGAGCAAGGCAGGGCGAGCCGCGTTGCCGCTGTCCGCTTCTGTTGGGGTAGCCGGCATGGCCGCTGCTTCTGGTGCTGCCTGCTGCGGAGTTGCATAAAACACCCGAAGATCCCTACGAGTATTTCTCACAAAATCCTGCGGCAGGGGTGATCGGGGAGTGGCCGCCGGCATATTAGAACCCTTGTCTGCATCTGGTGGATGCGTACCCGGTTCCGTCGCTGCTTCCGGAGCGCTATCGCGCGGCGTTGCATAAAACACCTTAAGATCCGTACGAGGATCCCTTGCGGCACCTTGCGGCATGAGTGATCGAGGAGTAGCCACCGGCATATTAGAACCCTTGTCTGCATCTGGTGGATGTGCACCCGGCCCGGTCGCTGCTTCTGGAGTGCTATCGCGCGGCGTTACGTAAAACACCGCCAGGTCCGTGTGAGCATTCCGCACAGCTCCGCGCGGCTGGAGCGATCGTGTGGTCCCCTCCGGCAGAGACGAGCGGGCATCAGAAACCGCAGGGCGTTGCGGGATCGCGCTGTCCGGGACGCTTAAGCCGCTTTGTGCAGGACCTCGCTGGACCGCTTCCTGCACTCCCAAGCCGGCCTGCTGCTGAGGCACCGGGGGTATCACGTCAGCAGGCATCTCCCGGCCATTTCGGCCTTTTCCTTCAGCCCTGCCACCCTTGCCCGGAGCCTCCCGGAGAACGCTTGAGACATCAGCAATCGGCCCGGTATCTGTGCGCCCGGCTCGGCCGTCTTCTGCGTGCGGTGCAACCTGATTTGCTTGTTGCCCAGCAAGAGAAACGGCACCGCGGTGATCAGGAATCTCACTCACTTGTTCAACAGGGCGGGAGGACCTGGTGATGTCCTGCACGGTTGGCGCAGGCAGGCCGGGAAGGGAGAAGGACTTCACCATAACAGTATCTTGTGGCGTCTGGCTGGGATGCTCGTCCGGCGTAGCGTTCTCTCCAGGGGCGCTGACCAGCGCTGCGCTCTCTTTCGCTAAGGGCGCGGAGTCATCATGGATCCCTTGATGATCCTTCTGTCTGTCCCCAGGAAGGACACGGCGCAGTGCTTCTCCAGGGGGAAAAACAGCATGCACGGTGGTTTCGACCACATGCCCCCGGTTCGCCTGCGCATGTTGGCCCCGGCCTCCCCATGCGGAATTGATCGGCCGGGAGCCGCTGCCCACAATCGTTCGAAGATAACTCACGCTCATACCTCATTTACCTTTCTGGCCCCTGCGCCTGACTTACTGCCCTGCATACGCTTCGAACTCCTCCTGGAGCAACTGCAGATAGCGCCGCCGCTTCTGCAGCGACAGGGAGAGAATGTCCTGCTCGGACCAGTGATAGTGCCGGGCAAGAACGTGCACGTCACGCTCAAGCCTCCGGCGGTCAGGCCGCACCTCGCTCAAGAAGAATGACGCCATGTCAAAGGGGGCGATGAAGTCCTTTCCACATTCCGGACACACCGCCTCCGGCTCGCTCTCGACGTGCGGCGCGTGCTCGTACATGGCTGTTTCGATCACCCCGAGGGCCTCGGACGAAAGCCCTGCGATCGCTTCCAGAGCAACCGGCTTTTGTGCACCAAGGGCGTGCACACAGCGCGTGAGCAGCACGCGTACTGCCTCCTCTTCATCCCGCCGGCCGATTTCCGCAACCGCCTCCTGGTCGCCGCCCGTGGGAAGCCGGAACTCCACGAGGTCGCCGGGGTCACGGCCGGACTCTGCAGACAACCAGAGAGAAAAGAAGCGTGTCGTCACCGGCGCGCGCCGGACCTCGATGTCGTCAAGGGAGAATGTGACGTCCATAGGCTTTCCGCAGTCCGGGTTGGTGCAATAAAAGATTGCGTCGACCCGTTTCCCGAATGTCATCTCGCGGAGCTTGAGGATCAGGTAACTACGATCGCCCAGGAGCATGTCCCGAACGAGCGACGCGGTGATCGACCGCAGCGTCCCGATCCTCACGAGATGCCGAGCCAGCAGCTCCGTGACTACCGCCGAAGCCGGCATATCCGGCGGCAAGCCGGCCAGCCACTCTTCGTCCCTGCCAGTCAAGGGCGTGAGCTCCGCCTCGACATGGACTATCCCGGTTTCGTCAATGTACCCGCCGGGCAAGCACACCGCCCCCCGGGGCGACAGCGAAGGTCCGACAGCCTGCGTCATCCTAATACTCCTGCGGTTCCGTTACGGACGTATCCCGCTCCCATCCCTCGTTCTCGAGCTTGATGGTTTGGACCATTACCGCGTTCGCGCTGGCGTCCAGCTCCGGCAGGGCCTGGTACTCGGACACCCAGCACCGGTAGACTATGTACGAGAGCGCCTTTTGTCCCGCCTCGTTGAACACGTCGATGATGATGAAGTCCTTCCGAAAATTCTTGAGCGACATCGACGCGTCGGCCTGGAAGTTGTTCACCAGGTTCGCCCACGACTCGAAGGTCGTGTCGTGGCTCACTCCGGCGGTGAGCGTAATGGGATCGTATTTGGTCTTTCCTGGCAGCTTGTGTGTGGTACTCGGATCGCCGCCCTCGCGCCACTCCACCATTTCGGTGGTCTTTTTGAGGGCGCTGCACTTGCTCAGACCGGCCACGTATTGGTTGTCGATCTTGATCTTGAATTTGAAGTTCCGGTAGGGATCGTACCGCTGCGGATTCGTCGTAAATTTTGCCATGGACTCCACTCCTTTTAGTGAACAGTAATTTCCCCGTTACCTTCTGTATTTGGGTCCATAGTACATTGTCTTGCTTCTTCCACTCGTAACTGACCGCTTACGCTGAAGGCTGGCCCGCCTTCTGACTGAGCCGAAGGACCACGAATTCAGCTGGCTTCAGCGGTGCAAACCCGACCAGGATGTTCACGGTCCCGGCATCGATGTCTGCCTGCGTGGTAGTCTGGTGGTCACACTTGACGAAGAACGCCTCGTTCGGGGTCTTGCCTTGAAATGCGCCGGCACGGAACTGGAGCATCATGAACGCGTTGATGTTCGCGCGCAGGCTGGCCCAGAGGTCCTCGTCATTAGGCTCGAACACGGCCCACTGGATGCCGTTGTAAATGCTCTGCTCCAGAAATATCGCGGTCCGGCGAACGGGGATATAGCGGTATTCCGGGTCGGACCGGGTTGCCAGGGTCCGCGCGCCCCAGATCACGATGCCCGACGCGGGGAAGGTGCGGATCACGTTTACGCCGATGGGATTCAGGAAGTCCTGCTGCGCGTCAGTCGTGTCCGCCGTGACACTCACGGCTCCGCCGATGTTCGCTTCGGTCCCCGCCGGCGCCTTCCAGACTCCCCGCTTGGCGTCGATCCGGGCATACATGCCCGCGACGAAACCGGATGGCGGGACCGCAATGGGCACCGGGGATTTCCCGGTCGGATCCAACATCTTCAGCCAGGGATAGTAGATCGCTCCGTAGGACCTCTTCTTGGCCAGACTCGTAAGGAACGCCTGGGCTTCTTCGACGCTGTCATCCGTCTGGTTGCAGTCGCCGATAAAGAAACAATCCGCGCGCTGCGTACAGTAATTGGTCCCTGCGTCCACGACCGCCTGGGTGCCGATGCCGGGGATGCAGAGGATGCTCACGTCCCGCACCGTGTCAAGGGCATTCAGGCCGTTGATGTGATCCTGGTCGCTCGGCGTGCCGCCGTCGTCGCCTGGCGTGACGCTTTCGATATTCCCGCTCACCGTTGCATCGCCAAGGTGGTACTCCGTAGGCGTTTTTGAATTCGCAGGCCTGAGGGTTGCGGCCCCGGTGATTTCTTGTCCCCCGTTCGTCAATCCCAATTTCAAAAGACTCGCCACGTTGTAGGTTGGTGCGTCGGTTATACGCACTGAGGAGGCAACGCCGGTCTTGCCTGACGTCAGCTTCAGGACTGGATTGCCGATTGCGGACGCATTCAGGTAGTCACACTGGAACTTGCCCGGCGCAAAGGCATCTGCATTTGTGCTGCGTTTTGGCGTAATTCCCGGCACCGGCGGTACTGCCGTTGGATCTCCGGCAATAGCCTTGGATATCGCACTGGCTATCACGGCGCCATTGGCACACGGTCCATTGAACGAAACAATATGCGGACCATCGCCGTTTATTTCTATGACGAATTTGTACGTCCCTGCCTCCAGTTTTATTGTTTCATCTTCCGGCGAAGAGCTCTCCACCAGCACCTTGGAGGACGTGCCGACCGTACCCGATTTGAGGACATAAAAGGTGTTGGCAGGATTTGTTGTGTCGTAGCTGCAGGTAAACTTTTCGAATGCGTCCTTATTTGTAGCCGTGGTCGCCGTGATCTGGCGCACCGCCGCCTGAATAGCTGCGGCGATCTGTGTACCTGTTGCTGCCGTGGGAATCGCAACGACGTTATGTGGCCCGTCGTTATCAAGGTTAATCTGGAACTTATAGGGCACCTTGGAGGGATACGGGAGTGGATTATACGCACTTTTTAACGATCCGTTCTCCGTCGCGGTCCCTGATGTCGCAGTCGCCTGAGTGGCATCAAGTTTCAGCAACACCGCGCCATCACCCACCATGACTGACGAATTGGTGCCTTGCGCACCCGAGATGAGGAGATACGTATTCGTCGTTAGGTCATATGCACACGTAAATCCTGCAAAAGCTTCCTGGCTCATCGATGAATTCGGCGTGAGATCCTCTCTGACTATTTTTTGAAGGGCGTCTGCAATCTTGACGCCCGTGTCCATTTCAGGCGGAATGATAACCACGTGCGGGCCATCACCGTTGATACTTATCTGCAATTTTCGTTTATCCGTCAAAGGAACCAAAGGACTCGTACCGCCGCTACCGCTTGTCAAGGTCCCCTTTGTTGTGGCTGTACCCTGCACCCTTGTGGCTTGAGCCGGATCGAGTTTTAAGTCTGCGGAGCCGTCGCTCACCGGCAGGGCCCCGCTCCGGCTGACGCCCGGCCCGGCTGTCGTGAGGTTGACGTCCTCGACGTCGGCCCGGATGTAGGCGGCATTCGCGTTGATAATGGTTTCGACATAATTTCCGGCTGCGGAGTTCATGCTCAGGTTGTCAAACGTTTCGAGCAGGAGCGGCGGCAGTTTCTCGGTGCTGCGGTCACGATAGACCCGCACCGCAAACTCGTTGTCCGGATCAAGGGTGCCGTCCGTGACCACGATGTCTAGGGTGTTGCCCCAGTTCCCCTCGTTGGCCGCGCGGATCGTCAGGGTCTTCGCCGGCGATCCCGTCTTGCGGTCTTTGAGCGCAATGTCCGCTGCGCGCGCGCCCGTGCTGGCAATGCGCACGATGTAGGAGGTCTTCCCGCCGTTGTTGAAAAACTGGTAGACCGCGTGGGCGAGGAAGCCGTCGCTCAGAAACGAGCCGTACTTCTTCTGGAATTCCTGCAGGCTTGTTACCAGGACGGCCTTGCCGATATCCCCCAGTTCCGCCTTCCCGAGAAAAGCTGCCGTGGAGGTGCTTACGCCCTCGATCGGCCTGACACCGCTGGATACTTCTTCAATATAGACTCCCGGATGTAATCGCGCCATCGTGTCATCTCCTTTACATGATAGAATGCTATCTCTTCGATTTCCTCACAGGTTTTTTTTTTCACTCCTCTCTGGTTCTAAACTCTCCACCCCAACCGTGGCCTCCAATGGAGCCCCAGCGGTTGGCTCCTGCGCCATTTCGGTCGTGATAACATTGACTCTCAATAGTTTTTCAACTTTTTGATTCCCTGTTAACTCCTGATCCGGAATGGGACGTGATGCTTCCCCCGGCGCCAGATAGATCGCCTTTCCGCTGTTGAGTGTTATGATTATTAAGTGTTTGGCCTTATTCATTATTCTATAGAGCATGCTGGGCGCCTCCTTGTTCAGTAGTAGATTTCTTGGATTTGGAGTTTAGCTCTCCTTTCAAGTGACTGCTGGACTCGTCGATGCCTGCTTTGGCTTTGCTTCGTTCGACAGTGAATCCGTTATGTATTCATCATCTCTTGCCCATAAATAGGTCCCCCTCTCGAGGGCTTGACAAAAGTTATCCCTATACCGGACCCGATTTTCTTGGACACGGATTTACAGTAATCTGTGAACCAAGGAGGATGAGCTATGGGAACGGAGAAACAGGGGCCCTTGGGTCCCAACCAAAGGTGGAGTGCACGCCGCAAGAGAGACACAGTACTTCGGCTATTGCAGGGAGAGCCGTTGGATGCCGTGAGCCGCGAATTGGGTGTGGAGATATACCGGTTGGAGGCGTGGCGAAACCAAGCCCTTGAAGGGATGGAAAGTGCGCTGAAGAAGCGCGACAGTGATCCCCTCGCGGAGGGACTGAAGGCAGCAAAGCAGCATATAGGCGAACTGACCATGGAGGTGGAAATCCTGCGCAAGGAAAAGGAGATAATCCTCCGACGCCCTTTAGCCGGGAGGAAGTCGCGGAAATGAGCAAGAATTGTTCGCCCTTTACCGGGAAGCCCTATGGAACTCAGAGGGTCTGCAGGGTGACGGGATATCCGCGGTCTTCCTTCTATCTTCAGGGCGTTCGTCAGGAAGGAGAGCGGCCACAGCCCAAGAAGCGTGGTCCAAGGTGTGCCATTTCTGACGGGGAATTGTTGGAACATATCCGCAAGGATTTGGAGGAGTCTCCTTTTCACGGCGAGGGACATCGCAAGGTGTGGGGGAGGCTCAAATATGGGCAAGGCCTGCGCATTTCGCGCAAGAGAGTGCTTCGGCTGATGCGGGAGCATCATCTGCTTTCCCCCTACCGGCGCCCGCAGGGGAGCCCCAAGGGCCATAAGGGTGAAATCATCACCAAGGAACCCAACCTCATGTGGGGCACCGACGCCACCAGGGTGTTTACGGCGGAGGATGGGTATGCATGGGTTTTCGCGGCAGTGGAACATTGGAATGCGGAATGTGTCGGTTGGCACGTGTGCAAGAGGGGCGATCGTTTTGCAGCGATGGAGCCCGTCCTCATGGGGCTCGGCGAACACTTCGGATCGGTGAAGGCCGATATCGGCAGGGGACTTTCTCTTCGGATGGACCATGGGACCCAGTATCTCTCTGATCATTTTCAGAATCAGCTCCGCTACTTAGGGATTACCCCGAGCTTTGCCTTCCTGGAGGAGCCTGAGACCAACGGGGTTGTTGAGCGATTCTTTCGCACACTCAAGGAACAGGTCATCTACAGGACACCCTTTCGAAACATCACGGAGCTCAGAGAGGCGGTTAAGACATTCATTGATCACTACAACACCCAATGGCGTATTGAAAAGAACGGCTTTCTGAGCCCTTGCGAGGCCCGTAAGGCATGCATCACCAAGGAGGCCGCATGAGGCTCGTGGATCCGGTACAGAGCCAGCCGCCTGGGCCGCCGAGAATGGGTCCAACCGTGACTCGTCGGAGGCGGACCAGGTGGCGGAAGGTCATGAACACCTCAACCTAAACTTGTGTCCAAGGATCCGGGTGCGATACAACAAAAGTTATCCCTCATGGGGTCATGCATACGCAGGGCTGCTGACACCCCTGCTAGAGATGTGTTCCCTGCCCGTTGCTGGGTAGAGTGTCCAAAGTCGAGCAAGAACCCAAGGCCTCGTGTCAGCACGAGATAGTTTGCATACCCCCCTTTCCCTGGGAGCCTTTGGGAGAGATGCCAAACGTAGCAAGCGGCCGAGAGACTCATCCCAATTTGGAGGATGTTTTCGTAGTTTGGCTCATGCCCCAATGACCAATAGCGCGCAATTCCAAGAGGCTTATCCCACTCCTTGAAACCGCCATGAATTCTCTGGCAACTTCCTAGGAGTGCTGCTCAGAATTGGCATTTCCTCGATCCATTTCTACCGGATTTTTTCTCGATCTAAGCGCTCTCGCCGTGCACGGAGACCCAGCACCGTCAACTCCAACCGCCTGTCAATCGGAGTCTGCTGTGATGTCTGGTCTGGTGAACGCGACTTGAGGAAAAGAGCGACATCCTCCTGCTTGGCTGGGTTGATCCGATAATGAATACGGGAGTCTGGCATTCTCCGCTCCAGGAGGAGTTCTCTTGCGACCAACTCGGCAACGGCTTCGCTGACGTATTCGATCTTAAAGCGGAGATCTTGCTCTAACAGCCACCATTGAGCTATTCCCTCCAGCGTGTCCTGGGCACCAGGATGTTCGACCATATAAGATAAAATCGTACGAGCAATTTCAGATTTCTGAGATTCTCGGTCATTTTTCACACCACGACCCCCCGTTCTGCCTTTTCAAAATAGCGAGGCAATTAACATTTATTGAGGCAACTAACATGCCAATTTCTCAGCAATTGTTTTTCCATAGGGAGGAAGGTATTCGTAGGCCCGACAAATCCAGGACAAGAGAGCTATTTCGTGAGGGGTCGGTGTAGCTTATCTGAGATCGTTTTTGGGGAGGCTTCCGGATAAGATAGGATCTTTTAATCCTGGGGGATGTGAACGAATTAATAAGGAGAGCGTCAGGATGAGGGAAAAAGAGGGAGGATCAATTCATCATGGTAAGGTGGACGATTGTCCCACTTTCGAAATGGAAGCGGGCTTGATGTTGTGTGCATCGATCCCGTGCTTTCGAATTAGTTCCCAAAAAGCCCGTCGATTCTTACGGGCTGCATGGGCGGCCTTGGTAATATTTCCCTGATACGCAGACAAGAGACTTTGAATATAACTCTTTTCGAATCTTTCGATCACCATGGACTTCGCCGCCTTGAATGATTCTTGAGGCGCGGGTCTCTCCATACTCGACAAGACCATGTCAGCACTCTGAACGGTCGTTTCCTTGGAGAAGACAACGGCCCGTTCTATTGCATTTTCCAATTCTCGCACATTGCCAGGCCAATCATAGGCCAGGAGCTTTTGGACAGCTTGGGAAGTGAACTCCCTGATGGGTTTATGAAACTCCAAGGTGAACTTATCCAAGAAGTGGCGGGCGAGAAGTAAAATATCCTCTCCGCGTTCTCGCAGCGGAGGTAACGTGAACAGAATAACATTTAAACGATAGAAAAGGTCCGGGCGAAATTTACCTTCTGAGACCGCTTTCTCAAGATCGAGGTTTGATGCCGCCATGACCCTGACATCACAGTAACGCGCCTTTGTAGAACCCAGCTGTCTATATTCCTTATCCTGAATGAATCGCAGCAGTTTAACCTGCGCCAAGAGGGGAAGGCAGTCAATCTCGTCCAAGAACAAAGTCCCAGTGGAGGACTCTTGGATCAGCCCGGGCGTTGCAGTCGCGGCGCCAGTAAATGCCCCACGCGCATGGCCGAACAGTTCGTTTTCCACCAAGTCCACGGGAATAGCGCCGCAGCTGACCGGAACGAAAGGCTTGTCCGATCGTGGGCCCAGATAATGGATCGCCCGGGCAAAAAGCTCCTTCCCAGTTCCTGTTTCTCCCGAGATCAAAACAGTGGCATTGCACTTGGCCACCAGGGGAATTTTATCTAATTCGACCACGAAGCAAGGACTCTTGCCGACGAGTTGTCTTAACCCAATGCTTTCTTTTAGCGCTCGAACTCTCGCTTCCTCTTGAGGTTCCCTCCTCAATAATCGCCATAGCCGAGGAAGTACGTCAATGGGCTTGAGCGGGGGAGTGACAAAATCAGCAACTCCTGATCTGAGGAGATCCATTAGATCCTCCGGCCTATCGCCCCCAATGATTGCCATAACCGGTGATGGATTTGGTTTTCCGCATATCCACTGTGTTAGCTTACAGACCTGCTGCGCGCAAGCGGAAGGCAATATGAGGAGAATCAGGTTGGGATTGAAATCAGAGATAGGGCCGGAGATTGCCCTTTCCAAGAGATCGGGTTTGCCTAATGCGATGGATTCCTGCTTCAGACGGATTTGCGGGGTTTTAGAGGATTCCAGGATTTCCTTCAAATTGAATCCTAAGTCGGATAAAGGATCCAAATCGACCAAGAGAATTCTTGCCTCTTCCATTGGATAACCTCCCCTCCTGAGAACCCAAACACTCAAAAGGCTCTGTCCCGCCCAGGGGGCTTGCCACAGAGGATCGTCAAGAGAGAAACCACTTCTAGTTCCTAAAAGGAGGGCGTGCGGTTAGGATTCCATGATCATGTAGCTCCCCCATATAGCAAAACAAGCGAGTCAGAACCATGGGGCAGGAACGAAGGAGGAAGGCGGGGTATGCGGTGATTCTATGCGGTGATTCCAGGGAAAGCAGGGGGTAAAATGTTGGCTGGAGTGGAGATAAGGACCCGATGCTTTCTTGTCCCGCCCCAGGATCGTCGGGCCAGAAAAACAAAGGCCTCTCGTGAGAGTTAGGACTCCCTGAGGAGGCCAAATAAGACCATTTTCTGGATACATCTGCTCATCCTTCCCTCCACATACTTGGAGGAAGCATGCGACTAGGCGATTATCAGATAATATATATTAATAATAAGCACCTAAGGGAGCGAAGTCAAGAAGATATGCGACGTTACCTGGGTGGGAAAAACCGTGCATTATTGCGGAACCTTCGGGGGGTTCGGAGGGGGAAGTAGGGATCTGTTGTACAAAGGCAAAATGATTGATGCTAGCTGGCCTCGGGGTGCCCGTGTGCGAGACGCGCTCAAGGATGGAAAAACAATTGACGAGGAGCAGAGCAGCGTGGAATACGGTGCCTCTCATGTTTGCAGGGCCGAAGTCCGTGAGCTCCTACCGGCTTGGGCGCCCGAATACTCCAGAATTCGCGCGGGGCTGGACCGATCTCAATCGCGATGCAGATCCGGGTTCAGGAAGTGGGTGGCAGAGGAGCCTGCGAACCTCAATGTGCGGCCACGCAGAATCGTCTGGATCGGGCGGATAGCGGATATTGGAAAAGGATGTATCCGATGTGATGATTGGCAACGTCGCTACGATCCTTTCCGGATGCAAGGCGGTGGGCGACTTCCACCCATTCCCTCAGCTTTTTCCCATCGATTCGTGCGCCTTCATCGATGCCTGGTGGTCGATCCCATTCAAACAATTCTTCGATTTCGTAATCAAGCTTCCCCGCAGTCCCCCACGATTTCCCTGGTTTAGCTCCTGCAGCGCCTGGTCAAGAACTCCCAGGATTTCCGATGCTTCTACCAAACCCAGCTTCTGCGATGTCAGGGCCACCACATCAAGCGCCCGCCCGGCCCACATAAGTTTCTTTATTGCCAACACCAGAGCAGGACCCTCCTCCGGGTGGATCCAACCAGGCCTGATTTCCCAATGGCGCAGTTCGACTTCAGGACCCAAAGAACTCACGAGTCCGAAGGTCTCCAATGAATCGGGATAATTTCATTTCGGTAAAGCCCCGGCTTTGCCGGGAGACTCACAGAGTTTGACATTTGCGGGAGTTTACGAAAGCTGCCCAACTGTGGACCGCTCAAAGTTATCTTAAAGAAACAGATGTCTTTGGAGTCATGTTCTTTCCGGCGGAAGATCATGAAGCTCACGTGGCGAAGAGGTACAATAGAAGGTTCCCGAACGTCTACCCGTTTTAACAGCGTCGGTTCCCGCATTCCGAAGAGTCACATACAGCTCACGGCAAAGTTGCTTTCATTTCGTCATATGTGGTCACCCACGAATACGGAGAATCATGACATGACGGCTTGCCACTTGGTGAATCCGAAGAAGGAAGGAGGCATAAGGAGATATAATCTTCACATGTGAAAATGAAGCCATCGAGAGAACCAAGGGCCAGAAACATGTCAGATGAGATCAGGAAAGTGGGGAACAAGTGTTTAAGCCTAGACAGGAGCTATTGCACCTTATTTGAGACACTCCCATGCGCTGCAAGCACGGCTGCAAAGAACCGTGCACAGCCCCTCAAATTTTTTTCAGCAACCATACCTCAATCCACCACCGACAACTGCCAGCCTAGCTATTCAAAAGTACACAGAAATCGCCATCATTATATAGCCGATAGCTCTATGTATGCCATTAATATTTTATTGCTATATTAATTGACATATATAGCTCTCCATTCTATTCTTTCTCTGCACGGCGCAGAATGCATAGGCAGCATGCAGATCGGCTGAATTCTACACCGAGAGTCCGCATACGACCAATGAGAATGGGAACGACATCCTCAGGTTGTTCTCTTGAAGACGGAAAACCTTGAGTGTTCCCATGATGGAAAGGGCAGATGATGAGCCACCCTCGAAATAGAAAGGCATCTTCGATGAATAGGAGCCGGCCAAACCGGCACAGCCTTCCGCAGCAAGACTTCGGCCGGTTCGTACCCCTTTCCAGTGCCCATTTGTGCCTTGAGTGCGAGGTGTGATGAGCGACAATTAAAGAGTCGGTGCCCGGGGAAAAATAGTTGACGTTGAACAGAGGTCATCCATCAACTTGAAACCTGTCCAAGACGCGGCACCAGCGAGTCGATCGGTTTGCTCGTCGATTTCGGATGTGAACTCTGTTTCCTGCAAGCCGGGACTCGATCACAAAAGTTCCCAACTGCAAAGAACTGGTTCTCGAAACGATGGATTGTTGGAATCCTGTCCACGCTGCAAGAGAGACATTCCAGGTTGCCCAGTAACCATCTCCTAGATTGAGCGATTCTGTCTCCGCAGGTTCCTGTTAAATGGCTTGCCGTGCGGGCGGGGATGAACCCCGCCCCTACAAAGCGGGTGAACTATCAATCCGTAGGGGCGGGCTTTACGCCCGCCCTTGGAGGGCAGTGTGTTCGAAAATCGCTCAGATTAGGCATCTGTCTACACTGCGGCTTCTGCCTGAGATGCTTGTGAATTGAGCGATGTTCGAACAAGAGGATTCGACTTCACCTTCGCCTGATGGACAAGAAGCGTGCGGCACCTCCCTCAAAGCCCAATGAGTTCGAAGGAAAATTCATGGGAACCACAAATGAGGCCCCGTTGCATCCTCCAGAATATATGACCTTAGCCGAATTGGCAGCCTACTCTTCCATGTCAAAAAGCACCTTGCGTAAGTGGCTCCGAATTGGTATGCCTCACTACAGGCTCGGTCGCAGTATTCGAATAAAGCGTAATGAGTTTGATCAGTGGTTGGAGCAATTCAGGGCTGCCGGCACCAGAGTGAATGATTTCGAGACTCTGTGGCAAGAGACACTGAGAGAGGTGCAGCATGAAATATCCAACAACTGAAGGCAAGAACGGTCCAATTTACCACATAGCCACCGGGATCTATGTGGGCCAGAATCCGCACGGGAATTGGGAGGTGATCATTCGTGCGCAGGATAAACGCAAGCGGAAGTCATGCGGCAAAAATCAGGAAGGGATGACGAAGGCAATCAAAATGGCGGAACTCATGGCCGCAAAAATGGGCTTGCTGGAAGAGCCAACATCCGAGAAGACCTTTTCAGATGTCGCAGACGAGTGGGTTACGCTGAATCAGCAAAGGTGGTCGCCAAACACCCTGGAAAGGTACTCAGGCATTCTCAAGGATTTCGTGAGACCGGTCCTGGGTGGGTACCCATTGGCCAACGTAACGAGAAACAGGGTACGTGAGCTGCTCACTCAGGTGGCCAAGATACGATCTCCGAAGTCCGCTGAACTGGTTCATGCTGTCGTGAGCGGCATCTTCAGCGAGGCCATTGAGCTTGGGTATACGAGGGAAAACCCGGCGCTTGGGCTTCTGAAGAAAGTATTGCCACCGAAGAAGAAGCGACGCAGACAAATGCCCGATCCATTTTCTCAGGCTGATCTGGATCTGCTTCTGGATGCGGCGGCAAAGCACCTGCCCGACAGCATCTGCCTGGTGCTCAGGACGATTGCGTATTCCGGCATGAGACTCGGTGAGTGCCTGGCCATGCACCGTGATCATCTGGATATTGCCAATTGTCAGTACATGGTCCGCGAGTCGGTTCGGAACGGACGTTTTGGAGAGCCCAAGACCGGAGAGAGGCTGATTGACCTCCCTGACTTCCTTGTCAAAGAACTTGCAGATTACGTCCGCAAGCTGCGAAAGCAGGCATTGATGGGTGGCCGTGATGTCGAGTACATCTTTGAGGAGCTCACGCAACGTGCAGTGCAGGGGGCGATGAAACGTGCGTGCCTCGCGGCAAAGTTGAGGGCTCGTAGCCCCCACGATTTGCGTCACACGTATGCGACGTTGCTGCTTATGGCGCACTACAGCCCCGCTTATGTGCAAAAGCAGCTTGGACATCACTCGATTACCATGACGGTTGATATTTACGGCCACTGGATTCCCGGTGTGGGTAAGAAAGACTTGGCGACGACTCTTGGCGGTCAACAAGAATCGGAGTCCGTTTCCGAGAACAAAATGGGACGGCCGAAAAAGGCTTCAGCTTCGGTTCTGAAGTTCAAGGGCAATGATGATTCGTGATTTCTTGATAACATTTCAGGATAAAATGGAAACTCATGAAATCGGGGACATTACCCGTGACGCGTCCCCGGTCTTGAAATGCAGTCCTGCCAAACAAAAAATCCCCGGCACTCAAAGCACCGGGGACAAAAACGGGGACAAATCGACCACTTTTGATCGATTTTCCTAGTAATTTCAATAGGTGGTGCCGAAGGCCGGATTTGGCACCATGGTTGAAATTATTGAGTTTTTCGGTTTGAGTGTCCTAATTTAGTCCACTAAGAAGCACTGAGTATCATCGAGAGTCATCTTGGGTGTCGCAAGCTTCCGGGTCGTTTGGCCATCCAGCGACCTTGGGGATCCCTGGTATCCCTCATTGAGACACCTTCTTGCCCACTCTTGGTCAGCTCGCGCCGGGTGTTTGGCTGGGGTCAGGACTAATGGACTCCTCCCCCCGAGCCACACAATCAGCGGATGCCTCGCAGCCGAAGTAGGATAAAGACCTCGAGCCACTCTCCCTCACCCTAACATCACCATCTGATCTCGGTCTGAGTCGATTATGACTCTGCCTCCTGCCTGCCTTCATATGGGCGGGGATCACTGGAACGGAGTTCCAGCAAGCTCTCTGGCGGAATCTTTCGCAAATCTTCCCCGACACAACCGAAAAGCGCTTGTCAGCAACTGTCAATAACTGTAAGTAATATACTCTGTATGAGGCATGATGGATCGAACTTTGCCTTGAGACTAGAGAGGTGCAGCTGATGGATGAAAAGCTGGGCGATGTCCTGACCATCGAAGAGTTGGCCGCCTACCTAAAGATACCGAAGTCGACGCTTTACAAGCTCGTTCGGGAAGGCAAGGTCCCCTCCCAGAAGATCGGCCGTCACTGGCGTTTCCGGAAAGGAGCCATTGACCACTGGCTTGAGGAAAAGCCGGCGAACGAGCCCGGTTCAGGAGGAGATCGGTAATGGCGGAACCACTCGCCGATAGAGTCATACGAAAGAATCGGCCAGGCCGCCGAGCTGTACCATCGCCTCGTCATGCTGGTGGCCCCGGCCGGTGCTGGCAAGACCGCTGCGCTCCAGGATGTTCATGAGCGCACAATGGCCCCTTGGTCAATGTCAACCTCGAGTTGTCTCGGCGCATGCTCGACCTCACCGGGCGCCAGCGGGCATTGCAGTTGCCCCGCCTTCTCTCAGAGATCGTGGGCGCATCCGCAGCCGATGTGGTTTTGCTGGATAACATCGAGATCCTCTTCGATGTCTCGCTCAAGCAGGACCCGCTTCGGCTCCTGCAGGGGCTCTCGCGGAATAAGACGGTTGTCGCGGCATGGAGTGGCTACATCGACGGCAATAATATGGTCTATGCAACGCCGGACCATCCTGAATACAAACGATATCCCGTACGAGATTTCCTGGTGGTAAACCCGGAGGCCATTGCATGAAGACACGGAACGAAAGCGCAGGGGGGCAAGCACGATGAAATATGGAGACCTGATCCAGTTCGAACCTATCGAATCCGTGGTTCAGCTGCGGGATGCCGACGAGGCCGCTGCAGCCCGGCAACTTGTTCAGACCTATGTCATCTCCGAGGAGATGGCTGAGAAGCTGGTTAACCTCGTCGTTCCTCAGCTTCAGTTCGACCAGCCCATGGATAACAAGGGGCTGCTGGTCGTCGGTAATTACGGCACCGGTAAATCCCACCTCATGTCCGTGATCTCTGCCTTGGCCGAAAACGGTGATCTCGCAGACAACCTGAACGATAAGAACGTGGCGACCGCCGCGGGCAAGATCAGTGGGCGCTTCAAGGTGGTTCGAACCGAGATCGGCGCGACCACCATGTCTCTGCGCGACATCCTCGTGGCAGAGCTGGAGGAACATTTGGCCGCGATGGGCGTGTCCTATTCCTTCCCGCCCGCGGATAAGGTACCCAACAACAAACGCGCCTTCGAAGAAATGATGACCGCCTTCCACCAGGAGTATCCCGACCATGGGCTGCTCCTCGTGGTGGATGAGCTGCTTGACTACCTGCGCACACGCAAGGACCAGGAACTGATCCTCGACCTGAATTTCCTCCGGGAAATCGGCGAGGTCTGTAAGGACCTGCGGTTCCGTTTCATCGCCGGTGTCCAGGAAGCCATATTCGACAGCCCGCGTTTCTCCTTCGTGGCCGACAGCATCCGCCGGGTGAAGGACCGCTTCGAGCAAATCCTCATCGCCCGCAAGGACGTCAAGTTCGTCGTGGCCGAGCGTCTGCTGAAAAAGACCGCCGACCAGCAGGTGAAAATCCGGGAGTATCTGACCCCCTTTGCCAAGTTCTACGGCCACATGAACGAGCGCATGGACGAGTTTGTTCGCCTCTTCCCCGTACATCCTGACTACATCGATACCTTTGAGCGGATCACGGCTGTGGAAAAGCGCGAGGTCCTCAAGACCTTGTCGCTGGCCATGAAGAAACTGCTTGATCAAGACGTCCCCGATGACCAGCCCGGCCTCATCGCCTACGACAGCTACTGGACGACCCTGCGCGAAAACCCTTCCTTCCGCGCCGTCCCGGACATCAAGGCGGTCATCGATTGCAGCCAGGTGCTCGAATCGCGCATCCAGCAGGCCTTTACCAGGCCAGCCTACAAGCCTATGGCGCTTACAACTCATCCATGCGCTTGTCCGTCCACCGGCTTACGACTGGCGACATCTATGCTACCTTGGGTGCGACAGCCGAGGAACTGCGCGACTGTCTGTGTCTCTTTCAACCTGGCATCGAGGAATTGGGCGGCAATCCGGCCGACGATCTGCTATCCCAGGTGGAGATCGTTCTGCGGGAAATTCATAAGACAGTAGCGGACAGTTCATCTCGTCTAACCCGGACAACCGCCAATATTACCTGACCTGAAAAAGACCGATGACTTCGATGCCCTGATCGAGAAACGGGCCGAGAGCCTCGACTACTCGCAGCTTGACCGCTACTATTACGAGGCTCTGAGGCGGGTCATGGAGTGTCACCGACCAGACCTACGTCACGGGCTATAAGATCTGGCAGCATGAGCTCGAATGGCTGGAGCGCAAGGCCGCGCGCCAGGGATATCTCTTCTTTGGCGCGCCCAACGAACGTTCCACCGCAGTCCCGCCGCGGGACTTCTATCTCTACTTTATCCAGCCTTTTGACCCACCGCACTTCAAGGACGAGAAAAAGCCCGACGAGCTCTTCTTGCGCCTGACCAATACTGACGAAGACTTCCGCACGGCGCTAAGTAATTACGCAGCGGCCCTGGACCTGGCGTCCACTGCCTCGGGCCATGCCAAGTCCACCTATGAATCCAAGGCATCGAATTTCCTGCGGGATATGGTGCTATGGCTGCAGAAGAACATGACCACAGCCTTTGAGGTCACCTATCAGGGACGAACCAAGTCCCTGACCGAGTGGGCCAAGGGCAAATCCATCCGCGAGCTTTCAGGCATCGGCTCCCATGAACGCATCAACTTCCGCGACCTGGTGAATACCATCGCCGGCATCTGTCTCGGAGCCCATTCCAGGACCAGGCTCCCGAATACCCTTTCTTCTCGGTGCTGATTACCGGAGCCAACCGGGCCCAGGCCGCACAGGACGCCCTGCGCGCCATTGCCGGACAGAATCGCACCAAACAGGCCACTGCGGTGCTGGATGCCCTGGAACTTCTTGACGGCGACCGGCTCGAGCCCTACCGGTCGAAATATGCCAAGCACATCCTCGACATCGCCAAAAAGAAGGGCCACGGCCAGGTGGTCAACCGCTCCGAGCTGATCCAGGATGTCTTCGGGGTGGAGTACCTGGCCCCGCAACCATGCGCCTGGAACCGGAATGGGCGGTGGTGGTGCTGGCCGCCTTAGTATATGCCGGTGAGTTGGTGCTGGCTATCCCTGGCAAGAAGTTCGAAGCCACGGGACTTCCCCAACTGGCTGGGACCAGCCTAGATGAGCTGATCCAGTTCAAACATATTGAAAAGCCCAAGGACTGGAATGTTGAGGCACTGGAGGCTCTATTTGAGCTGCTTGGCCTCACGCCAGGCATGGCACAACTGGTCACCCAGGGCAAGGACGAACCGGTTCAGGAGCTGCAGAAGGCTGTCACCAAGGCCGTGGAGCGGCTGGTGCTCGTGCAGCAGAGCCTTCAGACCGGTCTGTTCTTCTGGGGCCGCGGACTCCTGGCCGAGGGTGAAGTCAAGAAGGTACGCGCCAAACTGGATGAGACCAAGACCTTCCTTGAATCCCTGCAAGCCTACACGACGACCGGCAAGCTCAAGAATTTCCGCTATGATGCCTCGGAAGTGACCGCCCATCGGGACGGGCTTGATTCTTTGGCCGAGATCAAATCGCTCGAGGAACTGGTGGTCGACCTCGGGTCCACAGCATCGTACCTCTCCACCGCTGAGGCGGTCCTGCAAACCGGTCATGAGTGGATCGACAAAATGAAGGCGGCGCGGGACGAAGTTCTATCCCAGATCAGCGATCCGGCCAAGCGGAGTGCGGCCACCTTCCGCCAGCAGACCCAGCGCAAGCTTGGCGACCTCAAAAAGGCCTATCTGCTAGGCCTACCTCTCCATGCACGCGAAAGCGCGCCTTGGGGTGAACGAGGACAAGCGCAAGGCCCAACTCATGGGCGACAAGCGGCTTAAGGACCTGCAGAAGCTTTCCACCATCGAGCTGATGCCACGCCAGCACCTTTCGGACTTCCAGAATCGGCTTGCGGGATTGAAGAGCTGCTTCGCGCTCACCGAGCAGGAGCTGGAGGCGTCGCCGGTCTGCCCTCACTGTAACTTCAAACCTGCCGCGGAACCGCCTGCAGCTCCCGCGGCGACGATGCTGGGCGCCTTGGACGGCGAGCTCGACAAGCTGGTCGAGAACTGGACCCAGACGCTGCTTGCCAACCTCGAAGACCCGACCACCAAAGGTAACCTGAGCCTGCTCAAGCCAGAGCCGCGCAAGCTGGTGGACGGCTTTGTCATAAACGGACCTTGCCGGACGACCTGGACCAGGATTTCATCCACGCCTTGCAGGAGGTGCTCTCCGGGCTTACCAAGGTTTCTGTCAAGATCGGGGACCTACGCGACGCCCTACTAGTTGGCGGCTCACCGGTGACCCCGGCGGAAATGAAGAAGCGGTTTGAGGAATACCTCGAACAGCTGATCAAGGGGAAGGAGCCCGGCAAAGTCCGAATCGTCCTCGAATGAATGGTAGACACCAAAGAGGTGCGAAGTGACAAAAGAAGAGCTGATCGCCAGACTCGGCAAGTTTGAATGGAAGGACGTTGAGTTCAAGAAAGCTCAACGGGGTGTTCCCGAAGACAGCTACGAGACCGTTTCATCCTTCTCGAACACTTCTGGGGGCTATCTGGTGTTCGGTATAAAAGACACCCATGGGGATTTCGAGGTTGTGGGCGTTATCGAGGTGGACAAGGTTCAAAACGACTTCCTCAGTTGCCTTCGGGCGGGAAGCAAGCTCAATCGTGCTATCCTTGTCCAGGAGGATGCAATTGAGCATGAAGGCAAGACCCTCCTCATCTTCTACATACCTGAAGCTCCGCGCAGGGAAAAACCTGTCTACCTGAACGGTGATATTCGCATTTCATTCATTCGCAGGGGCGGGGGCGATGAGCGCTGCAACAAAGCCGAAATCGAGCGATTTCTTCGGGACGCCGCTGAAGGCAGCTATGATATTGAAATGCTTCGCGATATAGACTCAGAGGAGTTCTTCGACCCAGATTCCGTTGCCTGGTACCGGGGACTTCTCCAGCAGATGCAGGGCGGCCGATATGCCGAGCTGAGTGATCTTGAATTTTTGAATGAGTGGGGCTTCGTGGTCGAATGGGCAATGCTCTGTTACCCACTCGGGCGGCCGTGCTGCTTTTCGGCAAAGGACGCTATGTGCGCCAAATTCTCCCTCGCGGAATCGTTGATTATCAAAGGATTGATACGGCCTTCGATCAATGGTCCCCTGAGAAACGGTGGCACGACCGTGTAGTTTTTGAGGACAACATCATTCAGGCTTGGCAAATATTGGTGGAGAAATACATGCGCCTTGCGGAAAGACCCTTCAACGTTGATGCCACCACATTGCGCCGGCCAGATGACCCTCCGGACTACATCTCGTTCCGTGAAGCCACTATCAATCTTCTGACTCATCAGGATTACGGGGATCACACGCGCAAGCCAGTGATCAAGATATTCACCGACCGGACAATTTTCTGGAATCCTGGTGACGCCTTTGCCACTGATGATCAACTGCTGGACCCGACCGAGAAGGAAGTGCGCAATCCGGCAATAGTAAATGCGTTTCGGCGCATAGGGCTGAGTGACCAGGCCGGTACTGGCATACGCTCCATTATTGGCAACTGGCGGCAATTGGGCAATGTTCCTCCTGTTATCGAGAACAACAAGGGTGAAAAGAGCTTTGGGCTTACGCTTCTAAGAGAGTCCCTCATGACCGAGGCGCAAAAGCTTTTCGAGGCCCAACTTGGCGTTCACCTCTCGGAACAAGAAGCGGCAGTGTTCGCATATGCGTGCAGGAAGAATGCGCTTAACTTGATGGATGTGAAAGCAATAATTGGGAGGGGTAATCGAGAGTCCAAGGAAGTACTCGATCGTTTGGTTACTCAAGCCTTGTTGCGCGAGATCGAAGCTGGGGTTCGATGGGAAGTGGCAGAACACCTAAGAGTCTGTCTCAGACTAACTGACCAAGTTAGTGACCAAGCTGCGGCAGCAAGGCAGGACTCGGTCACTGACCAAGCTGTTCACCCAGAAAGGAAACCCGTCACTCCGAAACTAACCAGTCTTAGCGACCAACAGCGTCGAATTCTGGAGCTTTGCGAATTTCCCCGGAAGCAGGCGGAGCTGATGGTTGCCCTTGGACTTACTCATCGGACCTTCTTCCGGCGCAAACATCTGGAGCCACTACTTAGAGCCGGTATGGTTAAGATGACTTATCCAGGCGAACCCACCCATCCTGACCAGGGTTATGTAATAACCGAAGCGGCGCTTGGTCTCCTGTCGCTCTGGAAAGCCGAAAAGAAATAGGACGTTATTAAGGGCTGGATGAAGAATGCA
>CAVOPT010000018.1:0-194653 GCA_963698165.1 uncultured delta proteobacterium | reverse complement strand
GAAGCGCGCTTTGGTCTCTACCTTCGGGGGAACAGGGCGTACGAGCACCGTCTGCTTGAGCTTGCCGGATACCCGGCCACAGGCAGGGGGGAATGCCTCGAAGATCGGTTGATCCTGGTACCACCACTCGAGCAGATTGGCGATCGCATGGGAGATGTGGTCGATGAGGGGGCTTGCCAGCCCCTGCTCATCAAGTAGGCGGATGAATTTTTTCGATCGGTACCTCCGTCCTTGAGGATAAGGACCGGGCGTCCAGCCGAGGCGATGAGGCACTCAAGGAAAGCTGCAATGGACTCACCCATCCAGGAATCGGCCACTGATACTGCCATGCAATGGACATCGTGAAGGCCGGGGGCGGCAGGACGAAGTTGATGGTGATGAGCGTTGAGAGCGAGGACGGTCAGAATCTTCCCCCTACAACCACAGCAATACTACATATTCAGATCATCCAGATCAGTCCGTTTACAAAACGGTGTCTTCGCCACTGGCAACCCCTGTAGCATCAGAGCAAGTCGGATTCGCACCAGGGAGAGCCTGGTCACCCAGTTGATGATGGTCTGTGGACAAGGGACTTTTTTTTATACCCAGGGCTTACCATCACTATGCCCAACACCCGGCTCACAACGGCCCGGAACCCGATGCGAGCCACCACAAACAACTGCAGGGCCAAGAAGACCAGATCCACCTTGCTCTGGATGAGAACCACCCGAGACTGGCTCTCCAATTGGTGCGCACCAGCCCGGCTCTCCTTGAGCTCTTTTTTGAACCTGTCGCGCTCCGCCTTGACCCGGGCCAGCTCTTTGCTCTGGTAGCGCAGTTTATTCTCCGCTCTGCATGCGGCTTTCTGTTTCCAGTTATCCCGGCTCCTTTTGTGTTTGGCTCCGGACTGGTGGCGCACCCGCCCAGTGAGATGCGCCGCTGCTGCCGCTACGGATGTGTATTTTGACCATTGCACTTACCCCCTGGATTTATGACTGATAAAATCCCAGTTATCGTACAACGGCGGACACGGACCTACACAGTGCGCTCTGCGGCCCAAATCCCGAGCACTAAAATCGGGCCTCAGAGGCCATTTTTGGACGCCCTAATGCACCAGCCGTTCCATGCGAATCCCAGATATACCAGAGAAGCCGAACGCTGGCTTTTTGAAGATTTACAGATTCATCGCGACAGTCCTCATCCTCTGGAAATTTGAATTGCAGATGTTTGATCGTATCCTCGATCACTTGCCCCTCTGAAACAGTTACAGGGACTGCCTTTGCAATTGCTTCAGACCCCCAAGGCAGCTCTGTCACTGCTGAAATATCATTGAAGGCATCAAGGAAAAGCCGCTCACGGATATCAATACCGATGTCTGCACAGATATTTTAGAGTTTATCAGAAACACCGCTGTCACGGTTGAGTGTTGCTGGGGAACAAAGACGATGGTTCTAATTGGGTAGAGTCTTCGTGAGCACAGAAGGATCCAGTTCCGCGTTTGCTCCAACACTCACCCACCAAATCCAAAAACTTCGCCAACCATTCTCTTAGGATCACCAGTAACTTGTAACTCGCTGAGCATTTCAGCATCTTCACGAACGTACTCTGCAAGGTTACTCACATAAATTAATCCTAGCTCCAGCCCTAGCTCAGCCCAACCTTTAGAGATTTAGGTCCAGTCAGTAGCCAGTTCTTTCCGTGGCGGCAACAATCCAATCGCCGCCTCAACCAACGGCCACATTTTGTCGATCTGAAGTGTCAGCCTCAGGGGATGTGGGCGATTGAAGCATGGGGGTCACGAATGTTCCATACCAATTTTCGGAATTATTTGTATTTCTGACTCTGCTTCCTCCGATGAATCTGGGACTAAATCCGCGGGTAAGAAACGTGACGTGCATTCAACGATTGGAAGCCTTGCTAAACGGTCTGCAAATTTCGCCGGTTACTCGGTCCACCGCTTTTTGTCCTTCAGGATTTGTTGAAAAGAATGCTGCAACTGGTTTTAGTGCATGAGCCAGCAAATGTCCGCCCTTCCATTTTTGATCGAAAGCATAACGAGCAGCATCAATAGCGGAAGATAATGCGTTCTCTAGTAACCCTCTGTCTCTATCTGTCATAAGAACAGAGTTTCGTTCGAGTAGGGATCAAACTTTCCGTCGAATTGGAGCCCCCCGGCACAAACCCCGATCCTCTCAAAGGATATTCGCGATATAACCTTGCTGCGTTAAGCTACGGGAGCCCGACCTTTGCAGCCATCCTTGAATGGCTCAATAAGCACTAGCGCTGAGGCTACCGCATCTTCTTCCATCGCAAATCGAAAAATACGGATTTCAGGCAATGCCTACCCATTACGCTCAATATGAAGAGACCGCTGTTCAACGTAGCAGTTCTCGAATGAATGTTCGAGAACGTCATCGGCTGTCCAGATATCTGCGCTGTCCATAGATGTCACTTCTACACGGCCGAGCACCTGGCGCGTTATGAATACATAGGGTAAGGCCTGGTTCAATGCATCAAACCCAAGAGCACACGCTGAGTCATCTGCAATTGGGTATTGAAAATATGCAAATAAGACTCCTTCTATATCAGAGCCGCTGAGCAGTCTTAATGGCGTTACCACAGGAGAAAATGTTTCTTAAGATTGATTCCTCATCGCCACTTCGGTCAATTGTTAAATTAAATTGCTCTCTGCGGGTGGCATCCTCAAGTAAACCTCGCAGTTCTGCGCGTTCAGCGAGGACATGCGTAGATAAAAAACCAGTGCCAAAGCGGCCGGTTAAGTCATCAGATTCATATTCCTTATTTGATCCTCCAGATAACAACGCTGCCAAATCTTTGTAGCTGAAAGGCATGCCGTCATGCTGGAATATCATTTCGAAGTTTCACGGTGGAATCGAACTGCTACCGACATTCTTCCAGTGCGAGGTCCCGAATCAACAGCGTTTTGGAGCAATTCAAATGGCCAGCGAAGACCAGCAGGATGCGGATTTCGTCGAGCGGCATTCACATGTGTACGAATTCGCCTTGCTTCATTGCGAGTGTGTTGCTCGTCGAGGGCTTCCCTATATTTTTGGGATACTTCGTTGCTCATTCTTATGATCCCCAAAACAATCGTGCAAAGCTCAGGATGCAGACCCGAGATAACATTCATTTGGGTGGGGGAGCAGCTGAAACCACGTTGATCTGCCGCACTTGCGCGGTGTCGGACAACCGGTTGGTAACCCGCGTGCGAACCCATCGCGGGTCACAGTATGAGTCAACCGCCTGATTGGCCGATCGCTTCCTTTCTTTTTGGCAGATGACATCCAGACGGTTTAGGTAATTTTGCTTAAAGCTTGTTTGTGGTCAGCCATCCCATGAACGACTTGGTTCCGAATTTGACGAAGCTGATCGAACTCATGCCAGTCTGCTTGTGAAAGAACACCGGCAGCGACCAAGTCCCGAATCGCCGTAAGCGGCGACATGACACGCTCCGAGGCATGTGGTGTGAGGCCTTTGTTTTCTTGTGTTATGACTGTTGCTGTCTTCCCAGTTCAGCCCATTTGGTCAGAATTTTCCAAGCAGATCTGATCCCGTAACATCTCGAACGCCGACTTCTAACCCAAAAAGCTTCTTAAAGAGCAGCTTTGCGAGGTCGCATGCTTCAACCTTGTTGCGTTCGACAGTTAACCCGTTACCTTGATGATAAAGCTCGTCCGCAAGCGGTGGTACCATTCGATTTCTCCAAGGTCGATCCCTACGAGTTTATCGCCAGCATGTTGCTCAAGTGCGTCAAGTAGTCGCGGGAAGCTCTCCACGATATCAGCGAATTCAGACCGCTTAATTTTGAGACCGGTCACGCGCTTGGGCAAGCCGAGGAATGTCTTGATTGTAAGTTCTACTGCGTTGTCGATGCTAAGCATTGCCAGTCTTCTGTTTGTGTTGTTTATCACGATGCAAGAGATCCAAGCCATGCTTGAGTATCTCAGCCGGCCCAGAGGCCCAAGGGGATCGGGATATTGTTTTCATGGTGCTCTTCTCAGCCGATAAGTGATTGTGTAGTTTCTGGAATCTCCGGGACGTAGGGTAGTCTTCACTTGTCAACACAACAACGTAGGCCTGTCCCAAGGGTCGCTTGAATGAAGGCCAACTTCCCGCATCAACCTGATATTTCTATATGTTATGTATAAAATCCTTACAAGGATTTTCCACTACTCTGTGGGCAGATCGCTGCCCATCGTGTAAATGGAAAGTATCCTGAAACAGGAGAACTCCCAAGGATCAAATGTCCCTTTAGCATTTGTTCCCTAACATTCATAAACGGGGGCTGGTTCACCCCCAGTGATGAAGATATTCTCCCTTGGCTTGTAACCTAGCCGATCTGAAGGTCGAAGCAGTCAAGGTGACGACTCATCATCCATCGCATCAAAACTTGGGAAAGAGCCGAATTTTCCCCTATCTCTCATAACGTGCCATCCATCGGCCCCATCCTTTTCTTTTATGACAAAATTTCCGAGACCACCAGAAGTGCTGTCTATTTCGTTTTGTTTCTGGGGCTGTTTCGAACTAATCCCCTTTGGTTGGCGTGGATTCACCTTTTTTCTGTGACTGTTCAGTTTTGCCCTCTTGCCCGTCTGAGGAAGGGTGCTCTCTATATGGGTTTGTCTCTGGGGCTGCTTCGAACTAATCTCGTCGGGTTGGTGGGGATGAACTTTTTTTATGTGTCTCTTCAGTCTTGTCTTGTTGACTTCCGCTTTGCAGTGTGGGCACTTGACCTTTAAGAGTTTCCCTATAGGCTTTAGAGGATGAGCCTGATTTACATGAAACATTAACATACCATTGGCAACCTCAAGAGGGCAGTAAGGGCATTTAATAGTTGTGGCCACTTGAACTTTTTTGATTACTCTTTGAGTAATCTTTTCGAGCTTATTCACCGATTTTCTGGGTTTATTGGCAGATTTTGCGTGCTTCGTGGGTATTGGCAAAAGAATAGGTGGTTCATTGTCATTATAATAGCCACTTCCAAAACATTTATAGCAATTTTCATTTAACCCGCGACATGAACAATCCTTCAACATGGTGAAGATCCTTTTACATCCGGTTTATTCTAAATATAAAAAAGGCATCTTTTCTGAGAGAGACAACTGAGCTTAGAATAAGCTAGCGACATACTACTTTTTTGGCTCCAATATAAAATCAAACATTCCACTTACATTTATGTGAATCAATGACCCTTGATCCTTGAGGTTGATTAGATTGTAACAATTATCTTTCATTCCTCCTTCTAATCTGTGCCCTCTGTGCCCCGCATTTTATCCGAATGTTATAGACAGATATCGGAGTCCAACAGGATGGGAGCACCAAAATTCACCCGGAAGAATCCAATAAGCGACCGCGCATCCAACTGAATCGGTGCCCACACAATGGGTTACCCTCCTCACCTTGACTCAAACTGTAGAAACCCTCAGAGATGTTAAAGCGAGTGATGCTGCAAGCGGTTCGATCATGCCCCGAATCACTCTAGAATTTCATATCGTGTCCGGCCGGCTTTGTTAGAATTCCAGAGACAAAACCAAGTTTATCACAATCAATAATCGGTGAACTCAGATACTTCAGGAGACCTATTTGGCGGTAAGAGTTGCACGGACGGAACATCCCACGCAAAAAGCCCTCGGTGTAGGTGCTCTGGCGGTCTATTATGGTCAGTCTTAAAAAAAGATTGTCAAAAAGGAGTTTTCAACTATCGGAGCCGCCAATCCCTCTCCCTGCTTTCACGAGTGAAGAACGGAAAATTGTATGGGCCGTTCTAATGGGTGCATTCAGGATTTTTTAAAGAATTTCAGCCTCAAGAATTTCAATGGGTTGCAAAGGAGAGAAAGCACCACTTTTTTGCTGCTTGGCTGAAATCGTCTGTCTGGCGATCCACAATGTGCTGGAATCATTGGTAGCCGTTTTAAGAAATCCTGAATGCCCCCCTTCTAATCTACTACGAGCAGGCCGATGAACCATAGCATAGAATATAACAGATCGCATGCAAGCCTTCTTCCAGTATGTTGAACCGACTCATAACGACGCTGCACCACGCAAGATGATCTGCATCTGGAAACAATCTAGAGGGTCTGGCCGGACAGCCGGTCTCCTGATACGTAGAATCAGTTCTCTTGGAGGCCTGCGATGGTCAATTTTTAAGAGAAGTCTGGGGATTGCACACGAATAGGCCCTACCGGAACACTTTGAGGATTGAAACAAGAACTCGTCATGGTATGTGCGGGACTTTGGTGCGGGACTTTGACGAAAAACCCGCACAAACAACCGCACTTGGCGCACACCAACTTCCAGGAAACAAGCCAAGTCGCGGCTTTGCAAATCAGGGTTCACTGCCTTGGGAGCAGGGGGTCGGAAAATCAATTCATGGGACGATAAGTGTGGTACTTTGCGTGGTACTTTGATCTGCAATAGGCTGCAAAATACCACAAAAAGGACCACTGTCTTCAATGTGACTTCAAGGAAATAAGCCGTTTCATGGATTTGACAAAGTGTGTCAAGCGCCTCTCACGCCGAAGACACGTACTTGAGTCCCATCATTTTACCCTCAGGGGTGAAGAAATAACTGACGGCGGCGTCTCTTCGTGGTTCAAGATAAATTATGAATCGAAAGCATTTTGATGGTGGTGCAGCGGTGGTGCAGGGTTCAAAATGCGTCCAGATTAACTTGTAATTTCAATCGCTTAAAAAATGGGTCGGAGGTTCAAATCCTCCAGCCCCCAAGGGTAAGAAGCAAGAGGTGGGTTAAGGTTCGGAATCTCAATATGGCTGGCCTGGATGCATTGAGGATGTGCAAAAAAATGATTTGCACATCAAACGTCGCGGGCAAAGGGTGGGACCGGATGCTACTTATCACAACGGACCTTTCCCTGGATCACCAAGAAGAAGCTTCTGAACTGCAGAGACTGGCTTGCATATCAACCCTGTTACAAGACTGCCTTATAGGACTAGTATAGGCTCGGCATTGGTCATCGCTTGTTGCGTGCGATCCCGGGAGGCATTTTGGTGTGGGAATTGGTGTGGGACTTTCTTTCCAAGATCGGCCAAAGTGTGGAAAAACGCCAAAAAGTTGACAAAATGAAATGTAGTATTTTTAGGGACTTGTAGGTTTTTGAGGAGGTTACAAGGCCCGGAGGATTTGATTTGTAATCACAAGGCACATGGCCGTAATCAGCATGAGACTTGGGATCGATCCTCTAACGTCAGCGAGCCGTGACGATTCAGTGACGAAGAGGACCGGAGAACGTGGCTGTGTTCTGAGAAGATTATCTCCCTCTATGTGTGAGGGATGAAAGCGCTGAGAAAAGGGGAATAGAGGACCATGTGTGGGATAGGCGCGAACGGGAGATCTCCGCAGAGAAAACTGGCCCGAGAGTATTCAGTAGATCCCCACGGGATGTTCCGTTCAGGGAAGACCACCCAAAGTCATACCCCTTTGTTTTGCCACACAAATTCTTTCCGTGACTCATGCGAGGAGTGGGGACCCCCTATCACACAAGTGGCCTCTCAACAGGTGCATAGAAGCGTACTTGGATCGGCACGCTTCCGTGTGAGAGTCTGTGTGAGAATTTCATTCCAAAATCTGAGAAGACGTGCAAAATCTACCAAAGACTGGAAGGATTGTATCTAATCATTTCAAACAGTTGTAAAGAAATGAGGAGGTTGCAAAGCTCGGGGACGATGACTTCTAATCCGTAGGTCACAGGTTCGAATCCTGTCAGGCGCGCCATTAAAATCAATGGGTTAGGGTGTGAGTCTCTAGCCCCTTTCCAGTTCATGCTGAATTTGTCCCGCTTTTTGATAGGAGCTGCTCACCAAGGCTTCGAGTTAAGGAAGTTCCCGCGACAAAATAGCCCGGTGAATTGCCGCCACGTCAAAGGATCGTTTCACCCTCCTCACTTTCGGCACCAGGTCCCCCTCGTTTCCCATCGCAAAAGGACAGAGCTGGAACCACTTGACCAAGAGCCTCTGTCTCCAGGTTTCCTTGTTTGGTCCTGTGGCATATGTGGGACCACGATTGCGTCCATGCAGCCTAAATGCTGCCACTCTTCATTTTCATGAACCCTGGGTGTCCCATCCTGGGTTTTTAATTTGTGGACGCCGAGGACCTGCCCCGCATCTGATTTATCCCGAACACTTTAATCCTGGTTCATCGGATCAAGGGTTGAGCGCTGAGAGAGCCCCAGTCTACCGAGGGTTGAAAGGAGGAATGCTTCGGAGATTCTTGGGGACGGCAGGGAATCGGATTCAGATCGATGACTTGGACACCGGGCAGAGAGCGGTGGCCTTCATTGGCACGCCGGTCTGCCGGCGCTTGCCCCATCGTTGATGCCATATCCCTCCTGATCCTTGGCATTCGGAGTGGTCAGAAGGTCAACAGATCCAGATCATTTCCGTTATGCTCGATCGCGAAATCCGAATTCCAGTTTCTGGCAAGCTGTGCTGAATTCAGGGTAATTCAAGACAAAGCAGAGAAAGGGTAAGATCGACTCCGCAGGAAAGGGAGCGATTGTGACTATTGTTCGAACCCTCCCGGAAAGGCTAGCCACAGCTATGAATTATGGAAATCTCCAAAGCCTACCAAAAACGCAAGGGAGGAAGAATACTGGCTAATTTCAAATCGATGAGTCCAACTTAAAAGCCAATGCACCGGAGTCGCTGTCGCGGTCCTGTGATCTTTAACGTTCGCAATCAGGCAGCCCAGAAAGGCAGCCGTAACTGCACGGGAACTGTTGCAAGTGCTGTTTTCTCCGCCGGTTCTTCTTCTGCCGCCTCTTCGCATTCAGTGTGCGCTTCCTCACGCATTTCCTCACCCGCCAGGGAACTTAGCAGGACCTCCAGGCTTTGGGCATGGACCCACCCAAGATCCTCGCTATGGCTGGTCTGCTCCAGGCAGGCGAGAATCTCCGCCCCCACTCCATCTTTCCAGCCGATGCGCCCTTTGCGGTGCAGTTCATGGGAGACCGGAGAAACAAAGGAATCCACCCCGTGGCTGACCCGGTGGCTTTTCTGCCAGTGGTCGGCCGGTTCCACCACTCCCAGTGCGATCAAAAGCGCAAGGATTGACACGGCATCGTGGTCGTAGACCTGCTGATAAAGCTGTGGTTTCACGATGTCGTTGATTCGCAGCCAGTTGATGTATCCCAAGTGTTTGGCGCACATGGCTGTCGCAAGGAGATTACGGAGCCTGGGACGTACGCTCCAGGCGGGGTTTTTGATCTTCTGCAACAACCGATAGCGGCCGAACCCCTTCTTTTTGAAGATCCAAAGTTTCCTGAAACCGTCGGGCACATCCCAGCTTTCGGGATCGGCCACGGCCATGAGGGAGGGAAAGAGCTTGGGCGCGTCGATGTTTTCCGCCCAGCAGCACATCTTCATCTCCATGGTAGGTCCCCAAATGGGATAGGCATCTGCAGGCTCACCGGAACATCTTGCGAGGATGTAAAGCAAACATTGCCGACGGTTCACCAACATCCTGCAAGCCGCTTCCATGATCGTCGGGTCGCTCAGGTGTTGGCGAAGGGAAAAGACCTCCGGAGCCAGAGCGATGAAATCTTCCGAGCCCTTCAAGACTGCATTGAGAGTTTTGGGGCTGCGATCTCTTCCGGCTTTTTCAACCAACGGTGGAAGTATTGCGGAAATATGAAGGGGTCCTTCCAAAAGGATCTGTCGGGTGATTTCTGCAAAGTCCGGTCCGGAAGGCTCCCTATGAGCCAGATGCCTCAGAATGCGACCGTCCGCCTCGGGGGGCGTCGGAGGTGCACCGCATTCGATGTGCGACCAATCGTCTTCAACGAGCCCGATCCCCACCCATCCCATGTCACCCAACTCGAGGAACAGGTGGGGCTTGGCGCTCAGAGCGATCTCCATTTCGTCCGGTCCTATGCGATCTTCCGGGTGCGTGTCATTGTAGTCTTTGACCAGACGACCGAGGCTCACGGGAGCCTCCAGGTATGTAAACGAGAACATACGGTGAAGGTCAATGGCCCGTGCGACGCGGATTCCCGAGTGTGATTTGGCGAAGTAACCCCGGGTAATGGAAGAATGACCGGCCAGCCGGACGGCCAGCACCAGGAGCTCCGGATCCACCTCAAGGAACCGAGACAGGGACTGAAGAGGAATGGGGAGTCTCACTTCATGATGCACCACCTCGATCCTGTCGATGATCTGCAAGATCTCCTTGCAGGAATACGTGCCACGGTACCATGCCCGGGGCATTTCACAGGTATGCTGGGCCAGCCACTCGCTGAGGAATTTGTAGCGAACCATGATGGCCACCTGATACTCTCCCGGCAGGTGCTCCTCGAAGCTCGCAGTGACCTCATCCTTGAAAAGCAGATGGTCAGGTCCTCCCAAGATTCCCCAGATTTCGTCTTCTGCGTCATCTAATGCTTTTGCGATGGATTTGAATACACGGGGATGCCTGAGATTTCTTATGGCCCTGGTTGCGATTCCCTCCACGCTTGTCGGGCTACAGCCGATCAGTTTTGCGACTTCCTGTTGAGGAATGCGCTTCCTCCCTCCAAAACCGTACAAAAGCTCGATGACCTGCGCTTCCTCTCCGCCCAGATTCCTCACTGCTTCGTGGATCATTTCCTTGGTCGTCATTGCTTCACGACTCCCAGTGACGTGAACGTAACTGTTTGAGTTGCAAAGGCGCATCCCTTCACCTTGGTCTCCAGGGACCATTCCTGGTCGACCCGGACCTCTTCCCGCACGGACATTCCCTCCAGGACGACAGAGCCGGTACTGGTCGGTTTCTCGATGAGCGGTGCACGGGATGTCACTCCAGCGGGGCCATCGTAAGCAGATGCAATTGAAGGGAACGCAAAGACATAAAAGCCAAACGCAATCAACCACAGGTCCCGGTGCGTCATGGTCTTTCTTGCGCGAGACTCATCGCGCTGCTTCGGTCCAACCTGGTGACGGGGACCGTAATCCGGCATAACGGCAGCAGCAGGGAAGCGAGTGAACCTCTGAGCTCCCCTCACATTTGACTTACACCGAGCCATCGGAGAAGAAACAGAACGAGGCTCCCGATGAACAGCGTGCTCCCCAGCAGAATCCCAATTATATGGAACAATGTCAGAGCCAGGTGGGGTATCATGAATACCATCCGATGCTTGTCGTCACCCGGTTGGGGCTTTCCAATGCCCAGCATTCGGAGTTCATAGCGACCTGGCATCGGCAGATCAAAGAGTCTCATCTCCATACGTACACGAGTGAAGCTGGATGACCTCGCATGAAACCATGTTGTCCGTCCCCTGACAGGTGTGCCGTCATCCCTCCGGAGCTCGAAACCCGTGTTGGCGAACCGGCGGGTGAAAAGCGGTCCTTCGACGCAGAGAACTACACGGCCGGATTCGCCAAACTCAATTTGCTGCTGTTCTACGACAGGAACGCTCAGGATCTGTTTCTCGACCCGGAGACGGATCACGGATTTGATGGAGGACCCCAGCAATGTCAGTCCCCCGACTAGGATTGGAATCGATATCCACAGCCCGTTGCGGTAAAGGAAATCGAAAAATTCCATGAATCCCCCCCCGGTACTGTTGAAGGTAACGCGAATCCGGAAGAGGTCCTCTGTACTGCCGGGAGTAGTGCAGATCAGTTATGACACCTCTACCGGTAAGGGCTGTGAGCTTTAGCTGGTCAGGAGCACCTGTATTGAGTTACCCACCGTGAGCGGCAACTCGGATGGACACGAACGGGTTGCGCCACTCATAGAGCAGGCCTTCCGTTCCTGAACATATGATGCCGATGTTTCCTGGTATCAACGTGTGAAGAACGATGTCTTCACCTTCTTCTTTGCAGCGAAGCCCACCTCTTTTGCATAGGTCCCTGAACCTTTCGATGCTCAGCATCCAACAAACCAGCTCATTTCTCTCACGTTTCACAAGTCCCCCCAGGTAGCGGATCTTTCCGCTCTCATTATGGCCAATGGGTGACGCCCATGCGACAAGGATTGTGCTAAACCTTGGGATCATGCGAGATCCTCAGGAGAGGATGGCATTGGGATGGGAAGAAATGCTTCGCACACAATTCGAGGCAAAAGGAATTAAACGACTGGGAAAGCCAATAAAGATGGGTGCGGACAAAAGACCTTTATCCGCACCCATGTACACACCATGCCGAGACTCTATTTCTTCTTTCCCTTAGCTGGCTTGGTGGGTTTCTTCGGGTTCAGTTCATCCTTGAGCCCCTTTCCCATGCTGAAGCGTACTTTCTTTGCGGCCGGAATGACCATTTCCGCACCGGTTCTGGGATTTCGACCGTTTCGCTTCGAAGTCTCAACAACCTTGAAGCTCCCGAAGCCGACCACACTGAAGGGTTCCCCCTTCGAAAAGTTTTCCTTTAGAGAGGCGAAAACCGCATCAATGACCTTGCCGGCAAGCGCCTGAGTGGTTTCCGTCTTGACCGAGACCGCCTTTACCAATTCCGTCTTCGTCATTTCTCTCCCTCCTCGTTTGCGCGTCGTCCCCCAATGCAAACCAGCCTCTACCGATTGACTTAATCCCTAAGCTCCCTTCCCATCCTGAACATTGGAAGTTGCCTGGGCTTTACAACAATATTTTGTCGGTCTTAGGATCACGCCCGGCATATTCTTCGTACTCTTTAATCTTGAAAGTTCCGAGGCCTCACATCTCGATCCGGGCACCTTTGACAAGGGAGAAATCCATAGACTCAAAGACAAGGCTGACAGCGAGCTCGGAAGGCTTCTTGGTAACGCCCTCAGCCACGGCCAGATTCTCGATGAGTTCGCCCTTGGTCGGTTGCTTTCCCTCTCGCCTTTCCCAGCGGGTTGTTCGATAGCTTGATCTTCTCTCAATAGCAGTGTATTCAAAGCCTGGCAAGATTTTTATGAGCTGAAAAGAGCGGGCGTGCCATATTTAGAGCTTCTGTATCGGGGTTTTCAGGCAAGAACCGCAAGGCCTGCAGAAATTGAGAAGCGGCGGCGGCATTATCCCGTGGCCTTTGGACTATGGGGCAGATATATGATCGGGTCTGATACAGGGTGCGGAGTGATGGCCTGCTCCTTGACATAGGGAGACTCAAAAGTCAGCACCTCCGAATCATTTCCGTTATGCTCCTCCGGCAGACCAGAATTCCACTTCCTGGCAAGTAACAGCAGCTTCCCATAGGATGGCGGGAAGGGGACTCTAGAGGTTTGCTGTGTACCGCAACTGGATCCTAGGAGAGAAATTTGGTTGAGATTTTCATCACATGCTGCCACCTTTAGGCCACCTTCGACGAGTCAAGGGTGGACCCATTCTCGGTCGCCCACCGCGGCTTGGTTCATCAACCCTCGGAAACGAAGACCCACAGCCATCGAGCAATTTGCAGAGGTTGACGCACACGACTCATGAACACCTTGACCCATAGGGGCGACCGACCCGTCGCCCGACCTTCGTGGCGAAATCAGCCTGCGAGCAGCGAAAAGAAGATGAGCACCCTTCACCTAAACCGATCGAGCTCATCTGAGGGGGATTCAATCAGCGTTCTCGCCTGAGGAATGCGAGCAGGTCGACCATGGAAGGAAGGAATAGCAGGCAACTCGACGCGATGACACCGATCCCGAGCGTTGCGGCAAAACCCATCGACCACAGCCCTGGATGCCTCGCCAAGAGGAGTCCTGCGAAGCCAACCAGCGTGGTGACAGCCGCGGACCCGACTGAAGCCGCCAAGTTACCGGCGGCATGTGTGGCTGTCATGCCTTCCTCATGGTATCGATGAAGAATATGGATTCCGTAGTTGATCCCCAACCCTATCAGCAACGGCAGGACCGTCAGGTTGAAAAAGCCTAGCCGCATGCCCAAAAAGGCCAAGATGGCCAGGGTGATTGCAATAGACCCAGCCAGTGTCACGAGGAGTGCGATCAAGTCCGCCCACGATCGGAAAGCTAGGACCACCAGTGCCGCGGTAGCCAGCCACGTGAAGGCGATAACCACCCAACCCTCGTGCTTCACCAACCCAAGGATCTCCGCAAAAATGAGTGCCTCGCCTGCCGCAACAAATTGCTGGCCGCGAAAACGGATATCCTCCAGACGCTGGGCAAAAGCTTGTGCTTGGGGCGCCAACGAGATGCGGTCCCTGGGTTCCGCCACCACCAGGTAGAGTTCACGCTCCGTTCCGTCAGGTGCTTTCGTGCGCCCTGTCAGGCTCCTGCGGATTTGGATGGGGATACTCTCCAGGGTCAAAGGCGAGAAATCCAGGTGGCGACGCAGACGCTCAATTTCAGCTGATACGTCGGCAGGAGCACGACGGAGAAAGGGTTCGTCCAGAATCTCCAGGATACGCTGTAGGCACATGCGCCTGGCTGGGGTATCTCCATCCAGGATGGAAGCGAGACTGTTGACCCGTTGGATAGGGGACTGCGCACCTTCCCTGTCCAGACGCGCCTGGAGCGTTCGTGTGATTTCGCGGGACGCTTCGAAGTCCATAGTGAAGAATACCGCGGGGCTCGATTTTTGAAACCCCTCTATGCTCTCCGCTTTTCCACGAAGCTCGTGGAGTTCCGTGAAGGTCGGCCTTAGGTTTTCGAAATCGCTCTCAAATTCCAGCCTGTTGTAGACGATCCATGTGCTCACGCCAGCAAGAATTGCCCAAAGGCAAAACACCGGCGCTGCGGAGCGCCATGTCGTGACGTGCTTTCCGCCGGAATACATCTCACTCCTCTGAGGATCGCCAGAGCCAAGGCGGGAGCGAATGAGCCATACGATACCGGGGACGGTCACTATGGTGGCGGCAAGAATCAGGCAAACGCCCATTCCCGCAATGATTCCAAATTGAGAGAAACCACGGAAATGCATCCAGGCAAGTGAGATGAAGCCCGCAAGGCCCGTCAGAGCGGAAAAGACCAGGGGCGGCATGGTGGCACGAACGGCGCTCGCGGTTGCGTCTCGAACCTCGGCGCCATTTCCGATCTCTTCCCTTACCCGATACAGGAGGTGGATAGGAAAATCGTCGCCAATGCCGAAAAGGATGAGAAAGAGAAAACAACTCACCAGGTTCAGGCTGCCGAAGAGAAAATAGGCTGTGCCATAGGTCCAGGCCATCCCGATTCCCACGGGGATAAGCACCACCAGCGGCTGCCAGCAAGATCGCAGAGCCAGTGCAGGGATCAGAAGGATGAGCGGCAGCGTGATGAGGGATGCCCGTGCCAGGTCCTGGCGAATGGAATTGTATTCTTCGATGCGGAAACGCAAACCTCCATACAGGCGGGCTTTGAGATCAGGGTGGAACAGCGACGGCTGCAGCGCCTGGATGTCACTGTCTGCCTCAGCGAGGATCGTCTCCGTCTGCTTGATCCGACTGGTGAGCTTTCTCATCTGCACCTGGATGAGAACCACCGTGCCATCCGCGCTGGACCGGAGCTCCTTCACTGCAGCAATGGACCTGAGCCGATCCCAGTCCGGCTCAGCGGGTTCATCGTCCAGATCGATAGCAAGCGGTGAATGTTCTATCCTAGCACGCTCCACTGCTTCGCGGAGGCCAAATTCCAGTTGCTCCAGATCCCGCTGCGGGAGCAGAAACGGCCAACGCTTCAGCATAAAATCGACGTCCCGACGGAAATGGACCTGCGTGGCCCAGTCCCTGGCGGCAAGGCGCTGCGCCAAAGCGTCTCCGAACCTCTCGTTGGCCAACCGGTCGGGACTCTCGATGACCACGGAAAGAAACGTATGACCGCCAACTTGCTCTTCAAATTGACGGAAGCTCTTGACGGAGGGCAGATCCTGGGGGAGCAACTGGACGAGTTCGGTGGTCATCTCCAGGCGAAGGGCGAATGGAACTGCAATGAAAGCGAAGAGGAAAGCGGTGCCAAGAATCCAAACGGAGCGTCTGGCAAGGAAGTCGATCATGGAATCTTATCCGCCTTCTTTCGAAGCTTCTCAAGCAGACCAGCCACACCAGAGGACTGAATTTCTTTGTAAAAAGTCGAGCGGTTCCGTTCAACGCTGCTCTTCCCCTGCAGCAGAATATCCACTATCTTCCATTGGGAGCCACTCTGCTGCATTCGGTAGCGAACCTCCCATCTGTCTTCATTCCGCGTAATGACTGTGAGTACCGTCGCAACGGAGGAATTGGCGGGATCGATTCTCTCCGAGACATATTGAACCCGGTCCGATTTGTGTTCGTAGACCCCCTTCAACAAGGAGCGCTCGAGCAGCATCGAGACCAGCTGGAGTGCCTCTCTGCGCTTGGTCTCATCAAGCTCATTCCAGTAAATGCCGAACGATTCGCGAGTGTGACTGTCCATGTCGACGATGCCCGTTACCAAGTCTCGAAGTCGGGCGTCTTCTTCGGGGCTGGGCTTCGTTTTGTGATCGCCCAAGATCTCGCGCACCTGGAGGTCCCGGGCCTGTAGAGTCTCAAGCGGTCCCATGGCGGGTGCGCTGGAGGCACAGACAAGTGCCACAATCAAGAACATGGCGCTTCGCAGAAGCGTATGGATCCCTTTTGAGTCCATCAATCTCCCCAAGTTCACGGACTGTGCCGCAACTGGCTGATACTGAGTTGCGTTCAAGATTATTCTGAGGCGACTCACAAACGTAGCATAGCCCCTTGCGGGCGCAACGATGTCGACGGGCACAAGGCCCTGTGCTACGCCAGCTTGACTGCAACTTAGCATGAGACGTTTCTGGCAATCGGTTGCCCCCATTGTCTTCAATTCCCGAAACCCGGAGTGACAGACTGCCCATGGTGTCGCCTTCAGTATCGCCACCATATGGAGCGAGATCTTCTTCGTCTCGACCACAAGCGTGTTCCCACCCGTGGTGAAGGACTGCAAAAGGCGAGGGTGGGCACCGCGATGATCGTGCCAAAGTTTGTGGTTTAGAAGGATCTGGTAGTTCGGAATGTTTGCGAAAATGATGTTTGATATCGGCATGGCATTTTGTTTGCCATAGGCGGTGGCTTCCGCAGCAATTCCCGGAGTAATGTACTGAGACACCTCGACCCTTGGCAAAGGGATCAATTTTCAGCGACTAGCTGTCAGATTCTTGCTAGCTCAGTCAATTTCTCTATTGTAGGGCGTGGCGCTGACCCTGCTCAGCGCAAACAATATGTGGATTATGATCTTGCAGCAGGCGAACGCGAGAGCTTAGTAGCCAAGTTAACTGCCAAGCTTCCTAAGATTGATTTTGTTATTGCTGGAGAAACTGGAATAGATATCTATCCTATCGAGAAAACAAGAGACAAATATTGCAATATTTTGATTTTTATTCTATAGTTTTCTTTAGAGATAAGATACAGCTCAAGGGCAATGACTTTGATCTAGCTTGCGCTAAGAACCTAACTCATTAGGTCGTTGACTGGAATGATACTTGGGACAGGTTGAATCTGTTTACTTCTTAAGCAACTTGGTGACAATGTCCTTGAGCCAGGGTGGCTGTGGAAGGAAGTTCCAACCTACTACCAATCCTACTACCAATCCGATTGCAAACATGATCATTTCTTTTTCCTCTTTCTTATACTACCCATCGACATAGGGGCTTTAGCAATCCTAGCTGTTCCACTGACGGCAGCGTCACCAACTCCACCAAGCTGATAAGCAATCGCTTCTTGAGCGTTTTCGGGTAGCACCTGTCATGGATTGTGTCAAGGACAATGTTGTGCCGATTTCTTCGCAAGTGCTGACAAGAACCATCACAGTGTGACACTGTGGTGGTCGGAATGGTGCACAAGTCGACGCAGATTGGACGTCGGGGACGTTCTGCTGTTTGTGGAGGGCCTGAAAACAGCAGCATGCCCCGGTATTAGGGCAAACTGCTCCTCTGGTAGCCTGTGGGAAATGTCTCCAGCGTTGAAGTCTAGATGACTGGCTCTTCATATCCCGCTAGCCATCGTCATAATCCTCGAGGACAACTGGTTCCGGCTCCGATTATGAGGGTCTCATCGGTTTGTTACACATCTCTCCTCTGTGCGTATCATCGGCGATCCCTCAAGCATTTTCCATATTCTGATCATTCTGCGTTGTGCGGCACCCCTGTTCTGATGTTGAACACGTTGGCAAGATCCTGCAAGTGCATGCACTGAAAAGCACAATTCCCGCTTCTTTCTAATTTTCGCCCAGCTTAAACCCTATTTGCCTTCAGCTTGGAAAGAGGGTAGTGGGTCCCGCGCCAGCGTATACCGTCATTTCGCAGGGTAGTAATGGTTGAGTTCCAGAGGATGTAGATGAAGAGGAGAACTGCAAACGGGAATCCAAGAACGTACCATGGGTTGGATTTGTGGAATCGAGCATTGTCACAATAAATCAGGACAATCACGGCAATTATGGTCAGGTTCAGGAGTCTCAGGAAGCCGCTCGTGATGAAAATGGCAGGAAAAGGCCAAAAAAAGAATAGAAAGAGAAAGAGCGTCCCCAAAGTCATAATAGGCAGACTGTATTCTATGCCCGCAAACGCATTCTTCTCGAGCCCCGAAACGAGTTCTCCAAAGGAGCTGTACCATTCGACGCGGATCACGTCTTCAGCAAACAAGACTCGCTGCTTGAAGCCATGATCTTTCAAAATCTTTCCGAGCTTCATATCATCATCCGGCCGCATAGCAATGGCCGCGTGGGTACCTGAGGCATGATATGCCGAGGTGCGCACCAGGTTGAAGGCTCCGATGCCAACATGCCGCGAACTCCCGGGATCCTCTGCTTTCCAGGGTCTGGCATAGAGAGCAAAGAAGAGGGTAAAAACTCCCGCAAAGATCCTGAGGAGTAAGCCCGGCATATCAATTTCAGGCCCCACCGTCACGTGGTCTACTTGTTCTTGAACCATATACCGGATCGCACGGCTCACGGCAGAGGGATGCATAACAACATCCGCGTCGGCAAAGAGAAGGAATTCTCCCGAAGCATGTCGTGCCCCATAGTAAAGCGCGTGGTTTTTCCCCAACCAGCCTTCTGGGAGCTCCTCAATGTGAAACACGCGCAGGCGATTGTGAACTTGAGCCATTTTATCCAGGATCGCCGCTGTCCCATCGGAGGATCGATCATCCACCACGAGGATTTCCGTATTGCGATAGCTCTGATTCAGAAGTGACTGCAGCGCTGCCTCAATATGTTTCTCCTCGTTTCGAGCCGGAACAATAATCGACAAGACCGGCCCCCCGGAAGGATCTTGCCAAGGTGGAACGGCTTTCAGGCATTCAGTCGCACGGTTCCCGAGAGCAATGTCGAACCCAAAGCCAATGATGAAGAGCAATGTGCAGACCGCTAGAAGCAGGAGCAGAAATGCCACAAGTTCTCCTTCTAAGAATGGTTGTCGCAAGAATTCAGTCTACCCCATATCACAGTCTGCAGCCTAATGAGCAAATTGAACAAAGCTCTCTTGAAGAGCAAAAAATCGTTCTCTCCGATCTTTCATGTGTCCTGATCATATCGATATCCCATCGAGGATGATGTCGGCCGGGGAAACCGCGCCATGGTCTCCCCGGCACTCGATCAGCCATAGAGGTTTTCAATCCACCTCGTTGCTTCACTATCGCTGATTTTGCCGAGATACCGCTGCGTGGTTGAGAGATTGGAGTGTCGCAGAATTACCTTGCTCACGATTTCGATGGGAACGCCTGACCGGGATGCATAAGTGGCTGCATGTCTCCTGAGATCGTGCGGCCTCAGTTCGATGCCGGCGAGTTTTCCTGCCTTCTTCACCACGATCCTGGCGGCAGCGTACGTGATCGGAAAAATCCTCTTCTCTGGCTCGAGCGCTCTCTGTTTGATGTATGCCCGCAAACGCTCTACCACCTTTCGTGGGATGAAGACGATCTCAGAGTCCTTGCCACTCTTTGGGCTTTGGATCGTCAACTTCTGGTCGCTGACATCTTTCGGGGTGAGCTTCAGGACTTCGCCGACTCTCATGCCGCCTCTTGCCATCAGTTCCAGGATGAGCCGGTTTCTGACCTTCGTCGTCCTGAAGATGATCTCATCGACGGTCTCCTTTTCGACAACGTCCCAGTGGATGGGTTTGCCTGGCCGGTAGATTTTCCTTAGCATTGGAACGTCGCAGGGGTTTTGAATGGAAGGATCAAGATTGGTCTTGATGAAATTGAAAAAGGCCTTGAAGTGGGAGTAACGGCCGTGTTTGGTCTGTTGCTTTCCGCCCTCAGTGATCTTGTTCAGAAAGGAGAGGATCTCTTCGGATGTGATGGCAGCAAGATCGCGATCGTCGCCAAAGTGGTCACGCAGCTTGGCGAGCGTAGAACCGTAGGACTCGATCGTATTTTTTTCCAGAATTCATCCTGTGGTACTCTTTGTAGACATGAACCGCCTGGTCGAGTTTCATGACTTGCCTCCTGTCTTGGTTGTGGGTTGGTCAAAGCCGATGGGGACTATGAGCGGAATGTAAGATATCCTTTTCAACTGTGCAAGAATCCGGTCTGGCTCTGGAGTTCAAGGATCTGGCAAGACACCGCAACCTTTCATGAGGTGAGTAGACGGGGATTTCTGGGGTTTGTTAGATACACTGGCAAGACACGATGACTTCCATTGCCCTGAAACACCGATCCAATTTGGTTCTCGGCAATGATCCGAACTGGTGTTGTCTGCGTGAGATGCTTCATCTCGCAGCCTGAAAAGACCTCCCTTTTTTCCTTTCTCCCCCGCTTCTGCTGGAATACCAGCCATAATAGATGCTGAAAGTGCTTTTGAGAAATGTGTTGAGTAATCGAAGCGGGGGCCCGCTGTCCTTGCAGGAGTAGCTGAGGAAGATGTCGTATGGGGGATGTTGGGTAGTCTTGGGGGTAGAGTGGGCGGTCACTTATCTTCTGTAAATAACGGCTTCAGTGCCTTATGCACCGCACGCATGGCCGGATCCATCGGGCGGCCTTCGAGGGTGAAGGTGTCGAGGAGAGTGAAGCAGCGTTTCAGGTAAGTCCGCGCAAGGTCCTCCTTGCCGCGTCGCCCCTCGAACAGTCCCAGCTTGTAGCAACTGACGATGACGTCCCGCGCCGCCTGGGCCGACTGGGGATTGGCCTGCAGCAGGCGTTCGAGAACCTCATTGCAACGCTCGTAGTGCGAAAGCGCCTTCTCCGCATCCCCAGGCTTACCGCGGCTCGAAAGAAAATCCCCAAGCCTTTCCAGGCTCACCGACACGTCCCGCGCCGCCTGGGCCGACTGGGGATTGGCCTGCAGCAGGCTTCGAGAACCTCATTGCAACGCTCGTAGTGCGAAAGCGCCTTCTCCGCATCCCCAGGCTTACCGCGGCTCGAAAGAAAATCCCCAAGCCTTTCCAGGCTCACCGACACGTCCCGCGCCGCCTGGGCCGACTGGGGATTGGCCTGCAGCAGGTCTTCGGCAACCTTCAGGCTGCGCTCGTAGTGCGAAAGCGCCTTCTCCGCATCCCCAGGCTTACCGCGGCGCGAAAGAAAATCCCCAAGCTTGTTCGAGGCTCACCGACACGTCCCGCGCCGCCTCAGCCGACTGGGGATTGGCCTGCAGCAGGTCTTCGCGAACCTTCAGGCTGCGCTCGTAGTGCGAAAGCGCCTTCTCCGCATCCCCAGGCTTACCGCGGCTCGAAAGAAAATCCCCAAGCTTGTTCCAGGCTCACCGACACGTCCCGCGCCGCCTGGGCCGACTGGGGATTGGCCTGCAGCAGGCGTTCGAGAACCTCATTGCAACGCTCGTAGTGCGAAAGCGCCTTCTCCGCATCCCCAGGCTTACCGCGGCTCGAAAGAAAATCCCCAAGCTTGTTGAGGCTCACCGACACGTCCCGCGCCGCCTCAGCCGACTGGGGATTGGCCTGCAGCAGGTCTTCGCGAACCTTCAGGCTGCGCTCGTAGTGCGAAAGCGCCTTCTCCGCATCCCCAGGCTTACCGCGGCTCGAAAGAAAATCCCCAAGCTTGTTGAGGCTCACCGACACGTCCCGCTGCGATCGGGGAGCGTCCGGCTCCAACTGGAGGAGGCGCTGCACAGCGGCCTCGGCGGCCTCGAAGTGGCCGAGGGCGGCGGCGAGCGTGGTGTGCGTGAAGGCGTGGTCGCCCTGGATGATGAGGAACCAGAAATGTGCATGCAACGCGTCCGGCCAGTCCGGCTCCAGGGCGAGGATGTCAGCGAAGAGGGGGGTGGCCTCGGCGGACTGGTTGCGGTCGGCGTAAAGCTGGGCGCTTGTCAGCAGCGGCAGCAGTTCGGCGCGGTTCTTCTCGCGGGCGGCGGCGGCGCGGGCCTTAACCTTTTCCAGAATGCCTGGGCGCTGGGTGGCGGCATAGGCGAGCGCCTGGTCCACCCCCTCCTCGGACAGGACGCGGGTCATTTCATCGAAGACCTGGGTGGAACGCGCCGTACCCTGGATCTCGGCAAAAGAGGCTGCTAGTTCATCAATGCTGAATAGGCGGGCGGCATGGGCCCGTTCGGCGGCCTGGCGAAGGCGCTCTCGCTCTTCCCAGCCTTTGGCCTTGTCCGCCTCGGCGAGGGCAGCCTGGTGGGTCTTTTCCGCCGCCGTCTGGAGCTGGGCGTGGATTTTCTCACGGGTGACGCGGCGAGCGTCCTCGCTTATCCGAAAGCCAAACCACCAGACGCTGCCGACAATGAGACTTAGTAGAAAAAAAAGGGCGGTAAAGGCGCGGAGGACTTTGTTTTGCCAGAGGGTGAATGCCCGTCGCAATTCAGCCAGTTCGTTTCGCAGGCGTTCGACTTTCAGATCAAGGTCCGTATCGTTGGCGGCGGTGTGGTAAAGGTGACCATCGCGCTGGCGGGCTTCGCGGTAGGCTTCCTGGAGGGCGCGGCGCTCGGCCTGGTAGCTGGCAGGATTGGGATGCGCGGGGTCGCGCGGCAGGTCCAGCAGGTGAAGCGGCGTGTCCCGGGTGCAGTCATCGCCGGCGAAGAGGAGCCAGGTCTTCTTTCCCCGCATCCGGGCGTAAAGGAACTCGAACTGGGTGTAGGAGACGCGCCCATAGATGAATAGTCAGGAGAGGCGGCTCTTCTCGCTCACGCTTTCCAGGGCAGCAACAGATCAAGGTGGCCACAACTTCGACATTGGGACATTTCATATTGGGGAATCCTTTGGCTTTCTGGCAAATGTGGTATGTTTCTCAAATTGCTACCATGAGTGAGTCTGGGGGGCAATGCCTTCTTTCGAGAATGTGCTGGGGGAGGGAAGTGTTACCTACCTGGCGACCCTGCGCACGATGAACGAGATCAAAGAGTCTTTTCTGTGATCATGCGTTGAGCTTCCGAGTGTGGTGCCCGCTATTGGTGCTGCGCAATGCTCTCGTCTAAATCAGTCGCACGCGCAGTCATGTGCTTGCGGTTTTCTCCATGTGGAGCCGAGTGCTGTTTCTGCAGCCCCGTACGTTCCAGGGTCTCCTGGATGACATCCGGGTCATTGGTGAGCCTTATGATTTCATCTCATCGCCGCACCGAGGACAACTCAGAGGATCCACCCGCAGATCTTTCTGATGAGCACTCTCCAGGTCTTTGAGTCTCACGTGCGGTGGCTGGTAGTGGGGTCCAGTCACTGCGGTGCTCTCACTCGTCTCATCGCAATTCGCTAGCCCCTCTGTGTCACGTCCTGTGGGGTAATTGAGCAAGTGGTCAACACAGCACTCCTCTGTGCGTATCCCCAGCGCCCCCTTCTATACCGGACCCGATCATTTTGCGTTGTCCACCCTCCTGATCCGCGAATTTAACACAGTGGCAAGCAATCGCTGGCTTTCCCAATATCGCCCGAGCAGTGCTCGCACATTCTGCGAATCGCACTCGCGCTTCGCTCAACTTAACTCTTTCATTGAACTGCACGAAAAAGGGAACGCAGAGATTGTTGTCCACAAATCCTAAAAGTCAGGCTAAATGGCCCCGTACCGTTTCATTTTTTCAGTTGAGCTTGGAGTCTTGCCTCTTACTCGGCCATGGTTATCCTTCACGGAAGTACTCATTGAAGGATATGCCGCCGTCGATGTCTGCGTACTCGGTGCGAAATGAATAGCACTTTCCATACGTTCAACTTCCCTAAAAAGAGGTGGATGATCCAACAAGAGCGATTTAAGAAGATCGGTGCAAGGTGAGGGCGCCAGAAAGGGAAAGGGTTATGAAATCGCGTTTTATTGCACTTACTATGGCGTGGGTGATTGTTCTTGGATGGTCACTTCCAGGCACTGCAGAGCCCATCAAGGTTCAGCAGATCCGTTTCACCGCAGGGGCCTCTTCGGCAACGGTCAAGGGCTCGATCTCCGGCGACAAGATGATCGATTACAAGCTTAATGCCAAAGCTGGCCAGACCATGAGTGTTAAGCTCAGGACCAGCAATCTAAGTAACTACTTCAATGTTCTTCCCCCCGGATCGGAAACAGCGCTGTTCATCGGCTCGACATCGGGCAACGAGTGGACTGGGACTCTCACAGCCGACGGTGATTACACGGTTCGGGTCTACTTGATGCGCAGTGCCGCGCGTCGAAACGAGGGTGCCAAGTACACATTAACAGTTGGTATCTCGGGCGGTCCAGCAGGCGCGGCGCGACAGGGTGACGCCAAAGTTGCGGGGACGCCGTATCACGCCACCGGGAGTATTCCTTGCAGCATGGCTTCGGGGCAACCGACCGGATCTTGCCCCTTCGGCGTTGTTCGCGAAGACAACAGCACTGGCAGGGTCACGGTGACGAAGCCGGATGGCCGTACCCGCACGATCTTCTTCGAGAAGGGAAAGGCCACCGGGTACGATATGAGTCAGGCCGACCGCGGCAAATTCAGCGCCAAAAAGAAGGGCGACTTGAGCATCATCAGCATTGGTCAGGAACGCTACGAGATCCCGGACGCAGTGATCTTCGGCGGCTGATCGGTTGCGCTCAAGCTTCTGAACTCTTGCGCGCCGGGATGGGGGAGCTGTGCTCAATGCCGGGGAGCACCTCAGGAATTCACACGACCGTCTCCTTGCCGGCTAAGCTCTGGTGATCACTTATGGAACTCATTGCCTCATTGTTCGTCGGAAAACCGCTTGACATACTGGCGGTGGCCGCACTTCTCCTTGCGGTGTACATCGCGCTACGGTTCACGGCCCTCGGCGCGGGCCGCCGTCGCCGACCGCTCCTCTTGGCGGCCGTCGCGTGGGCACTCTACGCCGCATGGGAGTGGCTGGTCCAAGTCCGGACCCCAGAAGCGAACATCCGAGCCGACCTTCTTGTGATTTGGCCGGTCCTCGCAATCCTCTCGGTGTGGGCGCTCTATCGTTCGCTCCGTTAGAGGTCCTTGTCATTCTTTTTCGTGCGGAGGCGACCACCCAATTACCGAACGCAGCGGACGGCTCGCCACCTCTGATACCGAATCGTTGGACGCCCAGGAGAAATCGTTATGTTCAGCCACGCTTCCATGTTTCACTGCAAAGTGCTGATTGCGTGCTGTCTGGCCGTCACGCCGGGCACGGCCATCGCCTGTGAAGGCCAGCGCGAAGTGCGCGAGGCTACCCTCGCGTCGATCGAGGCGTTCATCCAGAGCAAACAAATGACGGTGCTGACCTTCGCTGGCTATTCCGGGGCCCAGTACGAGGACCCGGAGGCGATGATGGAACACGCCTCACGCATCCTTGACGAACAAGACCCCGCAAAAACATTGATCAATATCGGTGCCACCGAGGTGGGAATTGGTGCCGTCTACGAACTCGCGAAGCGAAAGGGGTTCACGACAATGGGCATAGCCTCCACGCTTGCCCGAGACGAGCACGTCCCACTCTCGACGTGCGTCGATTACGTGTTCTATATCAAAGACAGCCACTGGGGCGGGAAGGTCCCTGGAACCAATCATCTTTCGCCTACCTCGGCAACACTGGTCGAGTGCAGCACGTCATTCGTCGCCATCGGTGGAGGTGAGGCCACCAGGGATGAGATGCTCGCAGCACGCAAGGCCGGAAAGCCGGTCACCTTCATTCCTGCTGACATGAATCACAAGATCGCTCGAGAGAAGGCACAGAAGAGAGGTGAGCCCGAACCAACCGACTTCCGAGGTGCCGCACACGGTGCGCTCGCTAATGGCACCTAACCCAGCGGGTCAACCTGACGGCGGGTGCAGCACGACGGTTACCACAAGCACCTCGGCCTGCCGCCTGTTGCCCTTGGCATTACAGCGCGACTACTATTCCCAGACTGTTCGTGCCACCGACCAACCCTTGCAAGGTTCATATAGCTCTCCTCTGTACGTGTCACCAGTGCTCCCCTCACCGTTTTCCATATGCAGATCATGTTGGTTCTACTCAAAATCTCCTCTCAGTTACCCGCTGAGTTGGGGTTTCAGGGGGCTAGAACCGACGATCGGGTAGCGGCATCGGGAAAGCATCGTCCCACCGTACCTCCCCTGGGATAATTCTAAATTCGGCTGCTCACCTCCCGCCATAAACCCCAACAAAGCGTTGACCAGAATTGATATGAGTTCACGGTAGTGATAACCTAGCTTTCAAACCTTCTTCGTTGGTCGTGAGTCTCAGGCATGCCGGGCATGGTTTGACATGCATCAGACCACGATGGGCTGGGATCAGAAATCTCCAGATTGACGTTTCGCTTCTCTGCAAAAGGAGCCCAGCGATGAATTCCTCGGAGAGATCCAAAAAGATCTGGCGATGGGTGCTGGTTGTTCTCGGGTGCGCTGCCATGCTTTGGGGGTACACAATGATGTAATGGTTCTTCATGCGGTGTCCATTGGGTCATATGACAACCGACAAATCAGCCACCTCGAGGGCCGAAAATTCCCCAACCCTGGTCAAGGTTTTTTTGGTGTAGTCTTGGGGTGAAAGCGGGGCTGGGGTAGGAGGAAACGCAAAGAGCCCTTCGGGCGTCTCACACTCCCGGGAAATGAACTCCTGAGTTGCTTTTGAAGTCAAAATCCGAGCCGATCCTCCAAAAGCATACTTGGCCTTGGGTTGACCATAGAAAATTGATTCTGGAGGTGGAAAGTCAAGCTCAGGGGGACAAAAGTGCGAAGTATTCTGCTCCCCGGAGAGGGAGCTCCCTCTGACGAAAAGCCAGTAGGACCATGTGGGAGGTCACCTCCCTCGGATATGTAACCAGCCAGACTTCACTTGCCCTGCTTAGAATCGAAGACTTCTCCCGCATCCCGGAGATCTGCAGAAACTACAAAATCACTGGTTACTCATAAATAACACTCAGGAGTTAGATATGCTTGTACTCGCTGTTACACATCCTGACCCGATAAGCCGGAACCCTCGCGCTCTCTCGGAAGGTGGCCGGCAGCAAGCTCTCTTCGCGGCCAGACGCTTACGAGAGCTCATCGGAAAGCGGATATCTTTGGCTGCTGTGGCTTCTTCGCCGGCGGCCAGGTGTCTCGAAACCGCAATCTCGGTCGCGCGTGAACTAGGAGAGACTACCAAAGATGATGGAACATATGAGGGGCGCATTCATGTCGTCGAGGCTCTAGAACAAATCAGCGGTGCGCCACCGAAAACACGGGGCGATCTTAAAGCAGTTCTGAACTCTCTCGCAACCACGAAAATGACGGAGGACCAAGCTGTTCTTCTTTCGGTCCACGGAGACCTAGCGAATATGCTGAGCGGCTTAGAGGAGTTTGCCGAGGAGGCCGCATCCGGTGGGTGGTTTAGCGTTCGGCCGGTCGTGGCCGGATTAGACTATGCGGCAGTCGGCATCAGCTTAAGATTCTGCGAGGCACTGCGCGCCGGTGGATGGGTGTCGTGTATCGCACGCCCAGCCGTTGTATCGTGAAGCCCAAGCAGTTAGCCGTGGGTTTTTCTCCCCCAGCCCCCAATACATCCGGCGTGAGGAACCACGTTGGGGATTCCCAAAGCGTGCCGAGCCGTGGCGGACAGTGGATGTCAGCCGAGAACGCATCAAGGGCTGACAAATGGAGAAAATCTGTGTGACAAATGCGGGGAGATCGTCTCGCTATGTCGGGACAAGCGCCCCGTGTGCGGCTCCTCAGAGAAAGAAGTCATAGTTCCAGCGAGCAAAGAGTCTGACTTCTTCGTCAGGTTGTTGACCAGGAACGAGGAGGAGGAGAAAACGGTGTGCAGTGAGTGCAATTACTCAACGGATGGCTTGAATGGGTGATCGTCAATCTTTGATGAGCAATGAAAACCCTAGAATGTATGGACTGGGTCCCTATGGCGTTGCTGTTGTTCATGGGGGACCTGGCGCCCCTGGATACATGGCCCCGGTAGCGCGGGAACTTGCCAAGAAATGGGGAGTCTTGGAACCCCTTCAAACCGCGACATCTCTCGAAGGGCAGATTCAAGAGCTGCGAGACGCCTTGGAGAGGCACGCAGAGCTCCCTGTCACGTTGATCGGTTCGTCTTGGGGGGCGATGCTCAGTTTTATTGTGGCTGCCCGCTATCCCCATATGGCCAAAAAGCTCATTCTTGTTGGAAGCGCTGTCTTTGAAGAGAAATACGCCGCGGGTATCGATGCGACACGTCTGAGCCGCTTGGGTGACGATGAAAGAAAGGAAGTGCAATCCCTGATCGAAGGTTTGGATGATCCAACCAGTAAGGATAAAGATAAACTTTTTGCGCGCCTCGGGGATTTGTTCACCAAGGCCGACGCGTATAGCCCTTTGACACTCGATCTCGAATTGTTGGAGTCCCAGTATCAGCTGTATCGGAGCGTGTGGAAGGATGCTGCGAAACTGAGAAAGAGCGGGGAACTCCTAGAGCTCGCAAAACACATAAGATGTCCGGTGATCGCAATCCACGGCGACCACGATCCCCAGCCGGCTGAAGGGGTACAAATGCCTCTGGCTGCCACTCTCAAGAGCTTTCGATTTATCCTGCTCAGGAACTGCGGCCACATACCTTGGATTGAGAGCAAAGCGAGGGAAAGATTTTTCGAAGTCCTCAAAGAAGAATTGGAATAGTAGACAAGATTCGCAATGATAATCAATGCCTTATCTGCACACACCTCCATATCTCTTCAATGATCACCATCGGGGTGCATATTCTCAGAGCCGTACGATCTCAGTAACTCTTTGTTGTTCTCCCACATTCCACACTGATTCCGGATCGATTCCCCAAACCTCAGATGGAGCATGATCAGGTCTTCTTCTGCCATTTCCCTGACCTGAGCCATTTCTTCACCATCTCATGGAAATCACCAGGCTCACCGCATCTTCTATGGTTCTGCATCGGTGGGAAGGGTCGAAAGGCATTGTCATCGCTTTGCTCGCTCATGTCGGCAGAACCGTTCTGCCCTGTCGTAAGGGCATAATGCACATTGGGGCTGTTTTGGGTTCGTTCCTTGTCACCTTACTCCTGAAACCATATTTCATGGCAACGGCTTTGAGCCGCCTCCGGTCATACTCCGATGCACTAGCTGATGGTTTCGAGCAGCAGGATCTCCACAGGTTTTTTCAGAATATTGCCGGTCTTCTCCAGAAACGCCCTCAGGTAGGGCATGCCAAGGTGCTTCTCTAAGTCCTCCTTGCTCTTCCAGTTTTCGAAAAACACAAACAATGACTTGTCATCGTGTGCTTGGTGCAAATCGTAGTTGATGCAGCCTAGTTCTGATCTCGTCGGATTAACCAGGGACAAGAGCTCTTGCCTGACCGTCTCCTCCATTCCCTCTTTTGCCCTTATCAGTGCGAGTACGGTAAGTTTTTTGTTTTGCATCTGGTCTCTCCTTTGATTTCATGTGGTCGAAAAGGACAGGTTCCTGAACCGATCGACCCCAGATTGTGTTCCCCCCAAATCTTCACGGTTCTACTCGGGTTCAGCAGTCTATGGAGACAGCTGAATCCCATCGAAGGTTCCAACAGGCGGCACTCACCTTGTACCAGCAGGTAGATATGGTTTGAGAGCCTTCAGGAATCTCTCAGCCACTTTGGTGTACCCGGCATCATTGGGGTGGATCGGATCGCTCATAAGCTTCGAATTCCCAATGATCCCATCAAGGATGTTCGGAATGAGGACAGCTCCGGTTTCCCTGCACACTTCTTTGTAACTCTCACCAAATCCCCGCCCCCAAAACGGCAGGTCTATACCCCCGACAATCACCAATGCTCCTGTGGCCTGGATGGACCCGATGATTCTCTTCAAGTTCTGGAAGGCGATGTCTCTTGAAACGCCGTTTTTGAGGTCATTCCCACCCAATGTAATAAGGACAACACGGGGAGACTGCAACAAGACATCCTGATCAAGTCTCGCCAATGCTCGGGCGGTGGCATCACCTGGGACACCCTTGTTCATCACCGGTGTGGATATCAGCCTTGCCAACTGGGAGGGATAGTCCATCTCCGCTGTTGCTCCTGTGCCGTATGTTAGGCTGTCACCGAAGCAGATTATGTTCTCGCCAGTTGGATGCGCATTTCTGATGCTGGGATTGGGCGTCAATATGAGGAACTGATAAAGCAGGAGACCGGCACCCATGGGCAGGAGGAAAAAGGCAATCTTTTTCAAACTCGGTAGTCCTCTCAACCGAAAGCCATTCCAGCCGCTCAGTGCCCTGGAGACAGTCGTGAGCAGAATGTCATGTGGATTCGGTGGTGGGCAAGGTCAACCTCATTTTCAGCCGTGTATACCGCCTCTGCGTCTTGTTGTTCTTCACTGCAATGGCCAGAGCCTTCTTGGTTCCCACAAGCACGACTAACTTTCTTCCACGGGTGATCCCCGTGCAGATCAGGTTCCTTTGCAGGAGTACGTAATGTTGCGTATGGACTGGGATGACGACGACTGGATACTGGGACCCTTGAGCCTTGTGGACGGAAACGGCATACGCCAGTACAACTTCGTCCAGATCGGCAAAATCATAGTCCACCTCCCGACCATCAAAGGAAAGGAACCTTTCACCATTGTGGTTCACTCTCGGTACCTTGACCTTTCTGACCGGTCAAAATCCCCCTCCTCGAAAATCTCCCGGCTTTGTCCTCTGCGGGGAGTGTGGTATTTTGAGGGGTGAATTCTTCAAAGTCCGGCGGGTCACGCAAAGCTCAAGTCTATCAAGGAGGAAAGCGATGGCAGAGTACACCATCTATGTCCTCAGAGGGCCAAGCCGGGGACTCTTGGTCTACGCCAACGGCCCCCTCGAAGTCAAGACCACCTGCTGGTGGGCCCCGAAGAAGAAAATCCCTCCGGGAACCTATACCTACTGTTACGCCACCCGCATGAACACCAAGCTCGACTCGGTGACCAGGCAGAAGCGCCCGGGTATCTACATCCCCTGCGTGCCAGGGTTTGAGGGAATTTTCATCCACGAAGGCAAAAATGCCGCCTGGTCGGAGGGATGTATCGTCATCAGGAGAAAGGAATTCATGAAGATTTGGAACGACATCACGCCCAAGAACGGGTGGAACGTCACCGTTTCTGTAAAAGACGGTGTGGCGGTCTGATTCAAGCCAAACTTCCTCCTTTTCCTCTCTAACCAGTTGAAAAGGAAATCCATGCCTGATCCCAACACTGCAGGCCGCTCTCTCCGATCCGTCCACCCGATCGCCTCCGAGAACCGGCGCCGTGTTTTCTGCACCATCCGGATCGAGCCGGTCGGCTATAACCCTTCCCCGGATCAGACCAGGTCTTCCATGAAATCTTCCAGGTCATCGAAATTGAGTCCCTCCCCGGCAAAACGCCCTGTCTCCTTCCCTTCCCAGAAGATCAAGACCGCCGGCGTGGACAGTACCTTGAGGGTTTTTGCCAAACCCTGGTTCCCTGTGATGTTCAGCCTGACCAGCTTCAAGTGTCTGCCCTTTTCTTTTTCCAACCCCTCTACCAGAGAGGTCCAGACCATACACTTGCCTCAATTGGGAAGGTAAAAATAAGCTATCACCGGTATGGGAGACTCGAGGATCTCCGCTTCAAAGTTCCCTTCATTCCCATCGACTATCATGCCTCCTCCATCCGCCGTGTGACACTCCATGAAAAAGGGGTCTCCAGGAGAGACCCCATATTTCGACCCGCGAGCCGTTTTCCGGGGGCCGGTAAGGGGCGGGATACCCCTTCAAACCAGCCCCTTCGGCTGTCAGTGTTTCCTCTTGAAAATGCACGAGGCAGTGGTTCTGGAGCCAACCGCGTCGTGACAATAGGTGCAGGTTTTCACCTTCCAGTTGTCGCTGCCTTTGCTATTGAGAAAATCGGTGAACTTCCGATCGAAGTCACCCGATTCGAAACTGAACGTTTCATGAAGGTATTCGTTTTCCATGTTCTTGCCTCCTTCGCCTGCCAATCCTCAAAAGAACCACAGCTTATAATAGGCATTCTGCTTTTCTCTGCAATGCCAGGAGCCGCTCGGATTCAGCGGAAGCAAGGTTCTCGAGTCCCGCCGCCAGGTCCAATCTGAAAACCTGGTCCGTGATTGTGCAGCCGGTTTGGTCGTTGGGAGAGATACCAATTCCTTGGAGATTCACCATGTAGCGGCTGTGGCATCGGTGTGGTATCTTCGTGGTCCCCTTTGAAAAAAAGAGACAATGTTCGGAAAAGGAGCAGCAGATGACAGGCGATAAGTCAGGGACGAGGCCGCATCTTCGGCAGGAGATGACTTTAAAAGTGATGCGCGAGTGGAGCAAGGGATACCTTCCTGACCTGCTTGGAATGGAACTGAAACACTTGGAACCGGGCAAGCTGTCCAGTCGATTGGAGGTCCGCCATGAACTGATGGCGCCTAATGGCTTTTTGCACGCGGCGAGCATCGTCGGGCTGGCTGACACGACTTGCGGTTTTGGCACCATAGCCCATTTGCCGGAAGGCGCCGAATCGTTCACCACCATTGAACTCAAGATCAATTTTCTTGGAACATTACGCGAAGGCGCGATCCGATGCGAGGCTCACCTGGAGCACTCCGGACGAACGACCCAGGTATGGGACGCGTTGGTTACCGCCGAAGGGGACGGACACAAGATTGCCCTCTTTCGATGCACACAGGTGATCCTCTGGCCAAAGGCTTGAAGGGCTCAAGATTCTCCATTGACTGCCCGGATGGCCCCTCTTCTACCCCTTCTCCTTCTCGCTCACCGCGTCCCGCTGGAAAATATTGTCCAGGATCAGGATCCCCAGAGGGAATTCATAAAGGTTCATACTGAGCTCCGAAAAGAGTTTGGGGTACAGTGATTTCTGAGGTGGTGTGCCATGGACTGGCACACTGCCATTCAGGCTCGGTGATATAAATGTGCAAAAGGATGCCTCGGGAGAGAGGTGTTGCTCACTCAACAACCCGGGCTGAAGACAGCAGAGCTTTAAACGGCTCGCTCAAAGATTGTCAAGACTGAATTCGATCCTCGAATTTCTCATTTCTCTGACTGGCGACTAAAGAGCGGCTATTCCTTCTCATCCACCACACGCCAATTGCTTATTGGGAGCACGCCTGAGATGAGCGAGACAGGTCTGTCTCAGGTTCACCCATTGCTTGTAAACCCCGTAGCCGTCGCTCACCAGGATGCCTTCCCAATCACTGATGAGAGCCGCAAAAGCCTCCCTGGACCGTTTTGGATGAATCATGAATAAGGCCACGTTGGTATTCGCTGTGAGTCTCGAATTTTTGAGGCTCGGATTTTGGAACTCGTTTGGAGGTGATGAGGATTGCGGATGAAACCTGAAATTCCCTATCCCATACCAATATTATGGCACACTTTACAAAAGAAACCCAAGAGTTGCCTGTGTATAAGTAAGAGGGAGATTTCAGGTCCTCAACCGTCGGCCGTGGTCAGGGCAGTCCTGGATGTCCCGTGATAAACCGGGTGCAACCGGACGGCCTCCCGCAGACTGTTGAAGTCCCGGCGGCAGAGTCGTGCAGCGTTCCGCAGAAGTCCAAACCGGTCTATGATTGCGATGGCCTCGCGAAAGACCCGGCCGGTCGGGGTCCCAGTCCCTCTGGCCCAGGAGCGAAGCCAATTCTGCCCCCAGCCCAGACGATACATAAGCTGGACAATATAGGCGGCGGATTCATCGGTGAGAATAGTAGTGGCGGAAGCGCACGAAAGATCCACGAGTGCGTGCGAGCATTCATGAAGCATCACCGAGCGCATCTGGACGGAAGAGGACAAACCCCTCGGGGTGAGGGAAGGGTCCACCGCCAGTTCATTAGCGCTCGCGTTATATTTCCCGCCTGCCTCCGGTGGCAGGTCCGGGTCGGTGACAATACGAATCGTGTTACCGGCAATAGCGCTCTTCACCCGGCCAAACCCGGCCCCGGTGATGGAAAGGCCGCTCAGAGAGAAGTTGATGCGAACCACCAGCGGTTCGGTGAGGATGGCCGCGATCTCTTCCGCAAGGCTCACAGCGTGACTCCTTTTTGCATGCATTATAGGGCATTTGCGGGAAACTTCAAAATCGCGTCTGTGGATAGCGTTTTCCAGGTAGATGAAGAAGTCCGATCCGGGGCGTCGAGCCGGGGCCGTCCCGCGGTCGGCGATGACAGGCTATTCGATGAATACGACACAGGAGATCACGGTCACGTAACCCCCTTTCATGCCGTTGGCTACACAGGGGAAAGACAGGGCTTCCACCACCTTTCCGCTCATCAGGTATATCTCTCGCCTTTCATCGTAGTCTTTGTCGGGATCGAATTCGACTCCCAGCGTCGTCGCCAGCATGGTGGAGGCCAAATCTTCCGCGAAATCACCGACCTCGATTTCCTCCTGCCCGTAAGCATGGAACTCACTGATGTAGCCATACTGGTTTCTGTCAGTGGGAAACGCAATGCCAACAGATGCTCCTATCATCCTCCCATACTCATTGGCACTGAGTCTGGCCATAACACAGAAGGTTATCTGCCCGGGTCTAAGGAGCTTGAGACCCTCCTCGAGGCCGATGATTTCACAGTTCGGCGGGAAAATACTCGACACGCTCACTATATTCTGTTTCTCGATCCCGGCATCCCGAAGAGCCAGCTCGTAGGACTGAAGTTCATTTTTGTGGAATCCCGAGCCTTTAGTGAAAAAAGCCTTCGTCGGGACGATCATTGGCATGCTCCTCACAGCGGAACGCAACCGAACTTTTTTGAAAGATACCGGACCAGGCTTCCCGATGGCAGTCATGCCGGCGGGAGTGGCTGGATAGCGCCTAGTCATCGATCCAGATGAAGTCAGCTATCCGGGAACGATCCTTCATGGGCAGGTCCTCTACAGATTCGGCACAAACCACGACCGCGACTCCAAGCTCCGGATGGTTCTTTTGGAGTTGATAGGGTATTCCCAGGTGGAAGTCGGAATGAAAGTGGCCGCAGCAGAAGAGGATACGGCGATCAAGAAAAGGTTCAAGCGAGGCGGCCATCACGGCGTCCTTCAGAACCTGAGCCTTGTAAAGCGCCTCCACATTCAACCCCTTCATCGGGACCGAGTGAGGCATTTTTTCCATCAGAGCGGTAAAGTGGTTGTAATATTCCTTTGAATCAAGGTGTAGATTTCGGGGGAGGTAGTTGCTGTCTTTTCCCTCGACATCAGACGAAATCGCATCAGCCATCGCAACCGCCGCGGCTGTCCTGCGGGGCACGTTGGCCGCAATAACGGGGATTCCCCGAGCCTTTGCCAATTCAACTAGCGGCCGGTAATCCTCCCGGTAGTTCTGCCAGGGACGGGCCAGTTCAAGAAATCGATCTTCAGCGATCGTCCCTTCGAGATAGGCATTTAGGGCATCCTGAACATCGCGCTCAAACATCTCAAGGGCAAGCACGAGGCTCGGATCTCGCTCTGCAAGGCCGGTAAGGACGGCGAGTTCCCCTTCGTGGGCAACACGGGAATCGTGGTTCTCCCCGAAGAAAATAACATTATAATCCATGAGGGTTTTGAAGGCTTCCTCCAGATTCAGGATCATCCCTTTGTTTGTCATTAAGTATTGCAATGAAACCTCCAATACAAGAAGTCACGCTGACAAAGAACAGGCTGCCCGGATGATGGATTATAGGTGGAAAGATGAAGGCGGATCAAGGATCATCCGCTTCTGTGCTGTCATTATGGGGCACTTGCGGGAAACCGTAAAATCACGCCTGTGGACAGCGCTTCGAGGTGAATGAGGAACTACAAGGCGAGGGCCTTGGCAACAACGAACAAAAACTCGGCCGGACTCGTCAAGGTGAGCATCTTTTCCAGGATTCGTGACCTGAATTCAAGGGGGGGAGTTTTCGGGCCGGTTTTTACCCCAGCCCGAAAAAGAGCGAGGTTTCAAAGCAATATTATCTCACGGCAGGCCGACTTCAAGAATGACAGCAGTCCTTCTCATAACCGCCACTGAGCAGGAACTCGATTTCCTCCCGTTCTTCTCTTTCCTTGCGTTCCTCAGCCGCTTCCTTTTCCTTTTTCTTACGTGCGCAGTCCATGCTAGCCTCCATATATTCACCAGTTGTGTTTCCGTTAGGACTTCTCGAATGTGTATCAGTTAAGTAGGAATCTAAGGCGCGGAAGAAGTCTGTCAAGGTTGAGATAATCCGGCAATGGCGGGATTCCCGCCGCTCATGTATAGTAGCCGGGAATGTCTTGGGAGGAGCACATGATCACTCTTCTGTGCGGCGAGGACCTTGAGAAGCTGGGCATCAAAAGCTTTGGAGCGCTGAATATGCTGGCCTTCTGGGATCACCTGGAGGCTTGCGACCAATGCCGGGAGGCCAAAGAGACGCTGATGGAACAGTTGGACAAGGTGATGAGGGGTGAAGAGGAACCTTGAGTTTATGAGTGAATTTTGTGAGTGAGGCATGAGCAAAACCCGCAGGGCCAGGTGCATGAGGCACACATGGTGATATTGGATTTTTTACTTAAATCAATAGCTTATCTAGTGCGTCCTGTACTTCTGACCCGTAGGTCACAGGTTTGAATCCTGTAGGGCGCGCCAAGGAAATCAAGCGCTTACAGGTTTTGGCCTGGAACCCTTTATTGCATACATACCCATCACGTAATCGGGTAGCAGATTTGCCCCGTACCGTTCCCTTCCTCACCGCAGGGGAGCGGGAAGATGTCTGTATTGGAAAAGCGGCGCGTCTGCTTGGATTCCCATCTCAACAATGAGGACACACGATGCGTGCTCACATCCTCACACAAAACCCTCTTTTCGCTTCGCTCTCTCTCAAGGAGGCGGAGCATTTGATCTCCACCTTGCACCGCATCCAGCTCCTTCCAAGGAGCATCCTCTTCCACGAGGGTGAACCGGGAGAGTGTTTCTACATCGTTCTGGAAGGGCGTCTTGATGTCATCAAGGCTTTGGGAACACCTGAAGAGCGGCTGTTGAAGGTGCATGGGCCGGGGGACACATTTGGAGAGATGAGCCTGCTCCAACCCAAGCAACTGCGCTCGGCGAGCGTTCGCTCCTGCACACCTGCCACGCTGATCGAGATGGGCCGTGAGGCCTTTGAGTCCCTGGTCCGTCAGCGCCCGTCCATGGTCTATGAGTTGGCACGGCGGCTCTCCGAGTGGCTGCGCGACTCCGACAGTGCCACGATCCGGGACCTGCGGGAGAAGAATCGTCAGCTCTCGGAGGCCTACCTCGAGCTTCAGGCGGCTCAGGAAAAGATCATCGAAAAGGAGAAGCTGGAGCACGAGCTTCAAGTGGCGCGCAAGATCCAGATGAGCATCCTCCCGCGGTCGCTGCCGCACCTTTCCGAGTTCGAGTTCGGAGCTCGGGTTGTGCCCGCACGAGCAGTGGGCGGGGATTTCTTCGACTTCATCGTGCTAGACCCCGACCGCGTGGGTATCGCCATCGGGGATGTCTCGGACAAGGGAGTCCCTGCAGCCATCTTCATGGCCATGACCCGGAGCCTCGTCCGTGCCGAGGCGAAACGCTCGCAGTCGCCGCGGGAAGTGCTCGAAGAGGTCAATCGGCACCTGCTCGGCATGAACGATGCGGGGATGTTCGTGACTATGCTCTACGGGGTGTTGGATCGGGAAAAGCGCGCCTTCAGCTACGCGCGAGCCGGCCAGACACTGCCCCTCTTTTGCGGCCCTCAAGGCAGCGTGGCTGTCCCCTCCTGCCGGCAAGGGCAACCGTTGGGCATCTTACCCAACCCGGCAATCGATGAGCAAACCCTGACACTTCCCCCGGGTTCGACCTTCCTGATTTATACGGATGGAATAACGGAGGCCATGAACGATCGATGGGAGTGCTTCGGCTCGGGACGCTTGCAAGATGCCCTGCGATGCCACTGGCGCATTTCACCCTGCGCGCTTTGCGACAGTCTGATCGAGGCCGTGACCGAGCATCAACAGGCGGCGCTCCCCCACGATGACATTGCCCTGGTGGTCGTGCACGCCGTCGAGTGATTCTCCCGGCCAATCGAGCAGACTGCCCGCTTACCGTGGTTTTAGTGGCAAAACTTCAGAGAATCCTCGACGGTCGGATGGATAGGGAAAAAGCGAGTCAGTCCACAGATGTCGAAGACTTCCCGGATGTAATCCCTGATGGAACAAAGGCAAAGCTGCCCGTTGTCGCACTTGAGCTCTTTGGCGGCATTGATGAGAACCCGGAGCCCTGCACTGGATATATAGTCCAGCTTGTCGAAATCCAGGACAAAAAGGGTTTCTCCCGCCCCCATGAACCCCTTGAGCCTTTCTTCCAGGCTGGGCGCCGTATTCGAGTCCAGTCGCCCTTCCAGGGAGAGGACCACCACTCCCTGCCGTTTGATTGCGTCGATTTCCATGGACATGTTCAGCTCCGAGGGAGAGGCAGCCTGGGCGGCGTCTCCTGTTCACCATGAATGCGTTGGCGCAACCTGAGGAGGTTTTTGCCACGACAACGCTGGTACTCGATCGTGTCGGAAAGGCTCCGCACCAGATGGATTCCGTAGCCGCTTTCTCTTGGCGCCGTGGTGGGGTCGCAGTCCGGCTCCGGGGCGCTAAGGGGATTGAACGGACACCCGTCGTCTTCCATGTCGACGGTGACCACACCGGGCTCAAAGGAGAGGGAGACCCAAGCCGCGTGTTCGCCACCGTCCCTGCATCCATGCTCGACGAGGTTGGTGAAGAGTTCGTCCAGCGCGAGATTCAGCGCGAAGATGGTCTTCCGCGGCAGGCGGTGGCTCTGGCCAAAGCGTTCGACGATCCGGCTCAGTCGATCCAGCTCCGTGTGCCTGGTCGCGAGGTGAAATGAAACGACGCCTTCTGCGATGTGCTCACAATCGCTGGTGCTGTCGAGCATGAAGACTCCGATGTTGGCGAGAGCCGTGAAGGAGACGAAGGCCATGGAAGGCCTGCTGATTTCGACCTGCATGGGAACGAGGAGCGGGAGGATTCCCCCTCGGGTTCTTCATCCCTTTGTGATGCTGCGTTCAACATAAGAGATCCTTGTGAACAGGTCAATAAACAACTAGAATGGAAAGCAGCATCTTTCCGGCAGGCTGCCGGAGCCACCGCACAGAGGCCTTTCGTTCATCGTCCGCTGCGTCCTGCTGCTAGCGCAGTGGCGCCACCCGCGCAGGGGATTTACACATGATCACGAAACGCCCCCTCCTCAGTTGGGTCCGGGCCAGCGGCATCAAGTTGCAGATTCTTCTCCTGCTCGTCATTGCCGTGTCGGTCGCAGTAAGAGTTGTCCCTCTCGAGATGCAGAAGCGCATCGTTAACGAGGCGATTGGACTGCGCGAGGTCCAGCTTCTGTTCCTCTACTGCGCTCTCTACCTGTTGGCCATCGTCGCTGCGGGGGCACTCAAATACGGCATCAACATGCTCGAGACCCGCATCGGGCAGCAGGCTCTGGCCAGGATTCGCAAAGAGCTCTTCAGCCATATCCTGATGCTCCCCTTGAGCTTCCACAGGAAAGCAAACCCCGGAATGGTGGTCTCCTGCCTCGTGACAGAGATTGCCCCGGCGGGGGAGTTCGTGGGACAGGCCCTGGCCGTGCCGGTCACCAGCGTGCTCACCTTCGTGGCTTTTACCGGGTATATGTTTTACCTGAGCCCACTGCTTGCCTTGCTGAGTCTGGTCACCTTTCCTTTCGTCATTTTTCTCGCCCCGCGGATGCAGAAGCGAGCCAACGCTGAGAACACGAGGCGTGTGGACACCACCCGCGAGTTCAGCAGCCGGGTGAGCGAGGCCATTGCCGGAATCCACGAAGTCCACGGCAACGGAAGCTATCGCATCGAAAACCGCAAGGTCGGCGGCCTGGTGGACAGGCTCTGCGAGACCCGTGTGGCATGGATCTTGGCCAAGCAAAGGGTCAAGATCGTGAACAACTTCTTCCAGAATCTGGGCCCGCTCATCCTGTTTCTCGCCGGCGGATACCTCGCCATTAGCGGTCGCTTCGATCTGGGGGCGCTGGTGGCTTTTCTCTCCGCACAGGAGAAGCTCTACGAGCCCTGGCGGGAACTCATGGAATTTTACCAAGTCTACCAAGATTCCAATGTGAGCTACAACCGGATCATGAGCTTTTTCGATGTGGAGCCCGACTGGCTCCTCGAGCCCCCCGACCGCGAGCCTTACGGCCTCAGGGGAGCTATCACCGTGCGGAACCTCTCCCTCACGGTCGACGACGGCATCACTCTTCTCAATGGAATCGACCTGGAATTGAACCCTGGAGAGCAGCTCACCTTGGTCGGGTTTTCCGGCAGTGGCAAGAGCACGCTTGCGCACTGCATCGGTCAGATCACCCGCTACACCGGAGGGAGCATCGAGGTGGACAGCCGGGAGGTCCGCGAACTGACCAAATGCGACATCGTTCGGAATATGGGTATTGTGCCCCAGTCTCCATTCATCTTCGACGGGACCATCCGGGAAAACTTGCTCTACTCCTGCGAAGCACTGCTCGAAGGTGATGGGGAGCCGGATGCGGAGAAACTCCCGGACCTGGACACGATGATCCAGGCGATGCAGGAAGTCGGCCTCTTTGTCGATCTGCTGCGCTTTGGACTCAACACGGTGCTCGAAGCCGAGCAGGCCCGGGAGCTGACGGACGGGTTGATCCGGGTGCGTTGCCAATTCCAGGAGCATTTTGGGGAGGATCTGGCGGACTGTGTCGAGTTCTTTGATGAGCAGCGGTACCTTCATTTTTCCACAGTCGCAGCCAATCTTGTCTTTGGATATCCCAACCGGGAGGAGTTCCACCCGGAGCGGTTGCCCAGCAACCCTTATTTTTTGCAGTTTCTGGATGACGTGCAGCTCAGGATGGCGCTCATGAGTCTCGGGCGCGACTTGGTGGTGGAGGGGGTCGACATCCTCGGGAACCTCGCTCCCGATGAGCTCTTCTTCCGGCATAGCCCCATCGCGGCGGCTGAGATCGAAGCCTGTAAGGGCTTGGTGGCGCGCATGGCCAGGCGGCACCTGCATGAGCTGGCGGAAGATGACCGAGGCATGCTGCTCCGGTTGGCCTTGCGCTTCACGCCGGGGGTGCACAAGCTGATCGCTCTTCCCAAAATGATCGAGGACCTCGTTTTGGACAGCCGCTTCCTGTTCCGGGAAAGGGTATCCAGGGACCACCCCGGTGCCGTCACCTTCTACCGGATGACCGACGGCATCCCCACACAGACCCTGCTGGACAACATCCTGTTTGGAAAACCCAGGACGGATCAGCCGGGGGCACAGGATCGGATTCACGAGAGCCTCATGCAGCTTCTCGTGGAGGAGGATCTACTGGAGCAGATCGTTGCGCTGGGCCTCAACTTCAGGGTGGGCACCCGAGGAGACCGCCTCTCGGGGGGGCAGCGCCAGAAACTGGCCATCGCCCGCGTGCTGCTCAAAGAACCGCCCATCCTGATCCTGGACGAGGCGACGGCATCCCTCGACAATGTATCCCAGCAGCGCATCCACAACCTGCTGGATAGCCGTTGGAAGGGGAAGAGCACGCTCATCTCGGTGGTCCATCGCTTGGACACGATCGGGCGCGGAGACCGGGTGGCGGTGATGAAGGCGGGGAGGATCATCGAGATGGGAACCTACGATGAGCTCATGGCTCAAAAAGGAGTATTGCATGGACTCGTCCACGGCGCAAACGCAGGTCGATAGCGAGTACAGGGCCAACCAGGCAACCCTCATGCAAGTCCCGCTCTTTGCCGGACTCGCCCCGGAGCCACGAAAACTCCTGGCTTATCTTTGCACTCGGGCTAAGTTCCGGCCGGGGGAAGCCATTTTCCGAGAAGGGGACGTGGAGGGAGCCGCCTATATCCTGCTCGAGGGAAAGGCCACATTGAGCGTGGCGCGAAGCGGGCTGGAGGAGCCGCTCCGGGTGCTGGGGGAGGGGGAGTTCATCGGGGGGCTTTCCCTGCTGGTCGACATGAAGCGCCTCTTCTCTCTGACGGCGAGTTCCCCTGTGACCTGCCTCACGCTCTCGGGGGAGAAGTTCAGGAAAACGGGGGAGCAGTTTCCAGAGATCTTCGGAAAGACGGTCGAGGCCATTGCCATAACCATTGCGCACTGGGAGATCCGGCTCCTGGACGCGCTCGCCAGCCAAGGGTCCCAGTGCCTCAAATTTGCTGGAGTAAGCCTGTTGTGAAGCCGTATGGCGTATTGAATCCGATTCCTCCTTGGGGCCTTTTGATTGGGGGCCCCGTTATTGCCTCGCCTCGTAGTCGGCGACTTCCTTCAGCCCCACTTGCCTGAGCAATGAGGCCCTCTGCCTGAGGTAGAGCGAATTGTCCGGCTTTGAGGCAATGAGATCCGCGAGTGCTGACAGGGCGTCATACCAGAGACCGGCTTCGGCGTAGACGAAGGGGGCTTTTGCCTTGCCGGCCCCCTCCAATTTGGCCCGGACCCCCGCCTGCAGATCAACCCGTTGGATCTCGCCACCCGCGATGATGTCTTTCGAACGCTGGCCGGGATCAGGAACAAGTGCGACGAACCACTGGTAATGGACACCTGTTTTCAGTCGAACACCGTGGTCTGCCAGTCGGACGCACTGCACCCCCGGCTGAACCGGTTGCGTGATGCGTGTCTCTACCAAAGGTTTTTGGGTCTTCGCCTCGATGACGGTGAATTCTGCAGGGTATTTTGTGGGTTGCGACAAGAACCAGTACAAAGAGGGCTGCTCCTGAACCGTAGATCCGGTGTGGTCAGGCACCAGCGCCGACAAATACCGGGATTCGCCCCCGCCGCCTCGTGTGCCCCCCCCGATACGTCCCCCTGGTGCTCCGCGCAGAGGGGGTTTGTAGGTTGGCATGTCACCCATGGCTTCCGGAACCCCTCCCTTTGCTTCAGAAGTCACCGATGCCGCCGGCTTGTCTCCGGGCATCCGGCCTGCGCCGTATTGTGTTCTTCGTTCTGAACCCTCCGTTGCAAGACCAGGCAGCAAGGTGAATAAACTGAGGCCTGCACTGAGAATCAAGGCCAAGATTATTTTGGAGTTTCTCATGTTTTCTCCTCCTTGAGGTCCCCGTCGGGGTCCTCACGCTTTTTCCCGGTCACCCGGTAAACGGCAATTTCCTGGTCAAGGCCCCGCAACTGAACCTTCCCGATTTCTTGCGTATCGAAATGATCCCTCACGTAATGCATGGTTGCACCACCCACGAGGATGCGACAAGGACTTCCCGGGCAGTGGACGTCGAATAAGTCTTTATCGAAGCTCTCCAGTCGTGACGCGGCGTTGACCGTGTTTCCCACCGTCGTGTACTTGAGCCGTTGTGTGCTGCCGAGAGCTCCGGCCACGACTGGTCCTGTGAGGATTCCCACGCGCAAGCTGACGGCGGGCAGGTCTTGCTCCTGCCACTGGCGGTTGATCGTGTGCATGGCTTTCTCCATGGCCAGGGCACAATCCACGGCGTTGATCGCATCCTGCTTGATTTCGTCTTCGCTGGTGCGAGAGACAGGAACACCGAAATCGGCCTTGATTCCATCTCCCGCATAATCGTCCACAACCCCGCCATACTCCGAAACCAGACTTGCCATGGTCTCCATATAGATATTCAACCAATCGATCAGTGCCAGAGGGTCCATGCTCTCGGCGACGGCTGTGAACCCCTTCAAGTCCGAGAACAGCGTTGTGGTAACCAGCTTTTGAGCGCGAGGTCGTCCACCGTCCGAAAACCTGTCGCGCTGCTGCCAAATGTTATCTGCCACCTCTTTGGAGACGTACCTGGAGAAGATCTGCATGAGGAATGCCCGCTCACGCTTTTCCCGGTTTGACATGCAGGCTGTGACAATGCCGGTGGAGCCCAGCAGGCCCATGGCAGGAGACACCAGGGGAATCCACCGTCCACCCATGAAAGCAAAATAAACGATCAGGCTCAAAGCCAAGAGGCTCCATGAAGTTGAAATTGAAAAGCGCCAGGGGGATCGAACCCATACACCAACGCCCCCGCCCACCAGGCTCCACAGAAGGATCCACAAGATTTCCCGAGGCTCGCTCGCGGTCTTCATCAATTGGCTCTCGTTGAGGCCAAGCCTGAGCAATTGGCTTGCGATATGAGCGTGCACGGCAATCCCAGTGACCTGCTCATCAGCTTGGAGGTTGCGGCTGTATGGGGTATAGAAGAAATCTTTCACATCATGGGCGACCACACCGAGGATCACTATTTTGCCATTTATCGCATGGGGACCCACTTCCCCGGAGAGCAAACTCGAAAGTGAAAATGTCTGAAAAGAGCCAGGGGCGTCCTTGAAATCGATGAGAAACTGGTAACCGCGAGCATCGGCCCCGACATATCCACCGTCGTTGGACTCAAGAGGCCGGATCGTGGACTGTCCAAGTCGGAGGTATTCGGGATGGAGAGGGTCAGATCGAGGCGTAATCCCTTCCTCCTTCAGGTAAAGGAGTGCAAGCCGAAGCGCGAAAGAATAACCGACGGTTTCTCCATCATCCAGAAAGAGCAGGGCTCTTCGCACAACCCCGCCCGGATCCACAATCACGTCGTTAAAACCAGCCTGTTCTGTGCCTTTCAGGACTGAGGGCGGAGGTATACCTCCAGCCCCGAACTTCATCGCCACGATAACCTGGGGATTTCCCGCCAGGATTGCATCGAGCTCTTCGCGACCGGGGGGGACAGGGATATCCCGGTATATGTCGATACCGATTGCCCGAACCTTATGGCGGATGAGAATTTTCAGCGCTTCCACAATGGTGGCGTCCGGCAGTGGCCAGAACCCGTGGGTCCGAATATCGTCTGCGGTGATTCCTATCAGCACGATTCGGGGATTTACCGTCGTGACTTTGGGCAGCAATCGAACGGACCAGTCGTAGGCTGCAAGTTCGACAGATTCGAGATAGCCCGCGATGCGCACTAAGATGACAAAGAGACCAACAAGGGCACTGATAAACAGAGCGACTACGGGCGAAGATCTCAATAGCTTGGGAAACGATCTCAGGGTTAGCATCTCTTGATGTCAGTCTTGCTCACATTCGTCTTGATAAGTCCCAAAAGGAATTATGGATAACCACCACCACTCCATGGGAAAAATCCGAACGGTTACAGTCTCGAGCTTCACGCCCCGGCAAGGAGAAGAATCGCGTCTGGACAAAGTGGAAGTGACGTCTCTTTACGACCAGCAGCCCTGGCAAGCGAAGTGCCCTGGAGTCAGCGGTCCGTTGGCATCATTATGGAGCAGCGGAACAGCAAATACAAGGCGGGAATGGAGGCTTGGTGGGGCGGGACAATGATGATTCTGGTCTTTCCAGGCGGGGCCCTTGGAGGCCTCTTGGTCAGGCGGCGCGCCTGCTAGGATCCCAAAGGTCCTTATGGGTCTGGAGGAGGTGCCGGAGGCCAAAAGGGCAATGCAGGCATTTGTGGGCAGGATCCTTGGTTTCATGAGGGTCTTTTTGCCCCAGGAAGAAGGCGCGGAATCAGGATGAAGCGGCCGACATCGCAATTGGGGCTTTCGCAATGGGGGCAGATGGGGAGCTCTTCTCTTGCGGGCATGGGAGGGGCGCCAGCGTATATGAGATCCTCGGTCGTGAGCTCATCTCCCTTCGGAGGGACGAACCTGGCCGAACGGAACAGGAAGCGACTGGCCGGAGCGAGGAGGCCATAGAAACGCACCTTGTGGAATTCCTTGGGAAGGACATGCTGGAGGTAGCGACGGATGAATTCGTCGGGCGGGAGAAATGATTGTCGTTGATCACCGCCCGCTGTGGAAAGACCTGGATGCCGTGGTGAGTCCAAGGATCAGGGCGGTGCAAAACGCAAAATGATCTGCATATGGAAGACTGGTGATGGGGACCCTGGTGATACGTACAGGAGAGTTATGATGCAATGAAGTATACCGGACCCGATTTCCTGGGCACGGATTCATAGTAATCTGTGAGCCGAGGAGGATGAGCGATGGGACCGGAGAAACTGGGGCCCTTGGGTCCGAACAAAAATTGGAGTTCGCGTCGCAAGAGAGACACGGTGCTTCGGCTGTTGCAGGGGAAGCCTTTGGATGCGATGAGTGGGGAACCGGGTGTGGAGATATGCCGATTGGAGGTACGGAGAAACCAAGCTCTGGCAGGGATGGAGCGTGCACTGGAAAAGCGTGACGTCGATCCCTTTATGGAGGAACTGAAAGCTGAGAAGGAGCATACAGGCGAATTGACCATGAAGGTTGAGGTACTGCGTAGGAGGTGGCGTTGCGACGCCCTTTAGCCGGGAGGAAGTGGCGGAAATGAGGAAGACTTGATCGGCTTAAGGGGCAGCACACCGCAACGCGCAAAGGAAAACGGGCTGTCGGCACTCACGCCTCCAGCCCGTCTGCACTCATGCAAGTTGTGGATCATCTCGCGCGTCAGTTCGCCGCCGGCATCATCTGCAGCGCTTCGTCAAGCCCCCGGCGCAGCGCCCAGGCCCTCTTCGCCGGGGCCTTGATCGATTCGGCCTCGCCGATCGCTTTGCGGAGGCGCACCTTGGTCGGCTGGCCCACGCCCTGCATGCCCAGCAGCGCCCGCACCGTCACCTCGTAGATCGCCGCGCAGCCCTCGTACTCGCCGCGGTTAAAGATCGGCACGCCGCGGCTGATGGCCAGCTCGATGAGCATGTTCGGCGAGGTCTCGCTCATCGCGCCGGCCGCCATTGCGCCCGATTCGTGGGCCGCGGATCCCGCCTTGAGATTCACGGCCTGGGGCAGCAGCACAGTGTCGATCACGTGGATCACGCCGTTGCTGGCATCGATGTCGGTCTTGCTCACCATCGCACCGGCCACCGTAAGCCGCCCGTCCTTGAGCGCGAACGTCAACGGCTCGCCGGCCAGCGTGGTCGCGGCGTCGCCTTTGGCCGCGGTGTCGGCAAACACGCGTCCGGGGATCACGTGCAGTTTCAGGATCGTCGCCAGCTGCTCCTTGTTTTCCGGCAGCAGCAGCTGCGCGATCATCTCCTTGCCCAGCTTGGCGAAGGCCTCGTCCGTGGGTGCAAGCACCGTGAATGACCCCGACCCGCTGAGTGCTTCGACGAGCCCGGCAGCCTTCATCGCCGCCACCAGCGTCTTGAAGTTGGCCTCAACGGCCGTCTGAACCAGCGTCTTGTCGCTGGGGACCAACACGCGGTCGATCACGTGGATTACGCCGTTGCTGGCGGTGATGTCCGTCGCCACCACGTTGGACTCGTCCACCCGCAACTGGCCGTCGCGCCGCGACACCTCCAGCCGCTGCCCGCTGGCCGTGTCGGCCACCGTGAGACCGAAGGCCTGCTGCGCACTGACCTTGCCCAGCACCACATGATACAGCAGCACGGTGCGCAGTTTCTCCTTGTTCAACGGCTTGAGCAAGTCGGCGATCGCATTCTTGCCGACCTTGGCGAACGCTTCATCCGTGGGCGCAAAAACTGTGAATGGCCCAGGGCCTTTCAGCGTCTCGACCAAGCCGGCAGCCTTTAGGGCTGTCACAAGCGTCTTGAAGGAACCTGCACCTATCGCGGTGTCAACGATATCTTTGTTCTTCTCGTGACTTGCTGCCATGGCGGGATGGGCGATTAGGATAAGACCGATGGCAACCAATAGTATCTTTCTCATCATCTTCAACCTCCAATTCAAATACAAATGTGATGTTCGAAAATTACCTCCGCAAAGAGGCTAACCAGCGGTTGATGTACTGTCAAGCTGTGCGACATTGAGTGTCACCTCCAAGTAACTTGGAACCTGAGAGCTTTGAGAGCGTATTCTCTGTCGTCCTTACAGTTCGGGAGATTGTCGGCGCATGCGATGGATAGTTGCAGCATCTTGCCAACGTGGCGAACCTCAAGGCAGGGGTGTCGCGCAACGCAGAATGATCCGAATATGGAAAGTGCTTGCGGGATCCCCAGTGATACGCACAGAGGAGAGATATCTGTAAGTTATCAATCGCTTTTGAAAGAGTAATTCCCCAAGTACCCCGAGGGCAATTGTATGCATGGAGCATTCCCTACATGCGACAGTTATCCTGACACAGGGGGGGAGTGCCCGACCTTTTCTCGAACTCCCGGAACGAGATATTCATGTGCATCTGGATAAAAGCGGTTCGCATTCACTGAACCATTCAAATGATTCTTATACGAAAGGGCCTGTAAGAGTTGCTTTCGGCTGCGACCATCGCGGCAAGATGCCGCTTTCCCAGGAGATCGTCATTTCATGGTTTGCTGGGCCCCCTCGTGTCATGGGGGTTATTTGAAATGAGAAGCAGCCTGATCATAGGATTTGTTCAATTCATTCAATGAATTATCCAGACCAGTCTTTATGTTTTCCCAAGCTGCCCCCGTGTCTGATTTGAGGGCGGTCAATTTCTTCGCCAATTCCTGCTCTTGTGCTTTCAGCTTTTCCATCTCTTTAGCGAACTGTGCCTTGGATTCCTCTTTGATGGTTGCAGCCTTAGCGTCTAACTCTCCAATTTTTTTCTTATAATCATCCAAGGCAGTCTGCAGTTTCTTTTCGTACTCTTCCTTTTGCTGCTTTACGAGTGCAGCCGCCTTATCCACCGCTTCCTTGGCTTCCTTTTTCACTTCACCCGGAGCAACGGCGCCCGGAGCAGTCGTCGTGGTTTTTGGGGGCTCTTTCTGCTCACTGCAACCGAAAAACAGCCCCACACTCAGGGCAAATGCTGCAAATACCAAAAGGGAAGTAAATTTCTTCATGTTCTGTTCCTCCATTTTGTGTTCACGTTCAGTTCCTGTTCAGTGAAGCGACAGAGAATAAACTCTCAACCGTCGAGAGTCAGACACTCTTTGTACATGGGAAAGGGAATTGTAGGGCTCAAAATAGTCAAACCTATTGACCCAAAGCAAACGTTTGATGAAAGTCCAATCCCTGCACATCATGCTTCCAGCCGATATGAATGGAATACATTCGCGCACAATGTATTCCCATTTCCGTAGGAATCTTGCTACTATCTGTCAAGTTTGTAACCCTGAGCCACCTTACGCCGTAGTTGGGCAGCTTAGTTCGGATTCGGTGAAAAATGGTCCGCAACCGCCCACCACCGGCTGCCCTCCTTGACGAATACGTACATATCGCGCCCAGCAAAATCTATCGTTTGCCCGCCCCTCTCAAATGAAATTTCAAAATAATACGTCACGACCGCAGTATTTCCATAAATCTGAACCTTCGGGTCTATTTCCTTCCAACTGTGGATCTTTGCCACCTTCGCAAATTCAACCCAGTCCGCAACGCAAGCATCGCGGCCTTCACGTCGGTTTTTATCTGTCGGAGTTATGGCAACCATTTCCGCATGAAAGAAATTCTTCAACTCCTCCGGATTGCCTTTGGTCCATGCATCGTTCAGCTCTCTCACCGTTTTCCAAACTTCATTCTTTGCCTCATCCTGAAAGGCACCCATCGCTAATCCGCTCCCCTCTCACGTCATTGGGTTACATCGATAACTGTCCGCCCAACGGATAATTGTGTGATTTCTGCACATCTCCAGGACGTGGGAAGGATTTTCGATTCTCAACGCGGCACAGGCTCCTCGATCTGGGGGCGCGGCCGGTGGGCGAGAGCGCTTTGCGGCAACCGGCCGATACAGTCTAATCCTCGAGCACGAACGTCACCATCATGTTCACCTGGTACTCTGACGGACGTCCGTTCTCGACGCGGACGTGCTGCTCCTTGATCCAAGCGCTTCTGATGTTCCGTAGGGTCTTGGTCGCGCGCGTAATCCCTTGCTGGATCGCGTCCTCGAAACTCTTGGTCGACGTCGCACTGATTTCTGAAATCTTGGCTATGGACATGTTGCATCTCCTGCAGCAATTCCCGCACCCCCTGGAAAGTGGCTCAGGGCCAAGGGGTTTAATTGGAGTTTTCGTAAACGCCACTTCCGAATCACCGGGGTGTCTGCTCGAGCCTAAAACATTTTTTCGCTCAAATTCACTTTTCGCTGGCCAAGCCCGCACGAGTTGCGTATGCTGAGTCTCCGTGAACAGGAGACAGTTGCAACGACAACAGAGAGCAGCCCAGCGCGAGCTCGAACAGATCAGGGTGCGCAAGCACCTGAGCGCAGACGCCCTCCACGGAGCCGTTCGCAAGTCCTTCGAGAAAGTGGCTGAAACGGGCAATGGGACATCCCAAATCCCCATGACGGACTGCCTCATGTCGGGCTACGCCATGTTTTCCCTCAAGGACCCGAGCCTCCTGGCATTCGACCGGCGAAGGGCAGCCGAGGACCACAATCTCAAGTCCATCTACGGCATAGAACAGGCCCCCTGCGACACCCAGATACGCAAACGCCTCGATCCCGTCGAGCCGGACTCTCTGCGCCCCGCCTTCACGGAAATCTTCCGCAGAGCCCAGCGAGGCAAGCTTCTCGAGGATATGGTCTACATGGAAGAGTGCGTTCTGATCTCCGGCGACGGGACAACCCACTTTGTCTCCGAAAACCTCTCTTCTCCCGCTTGTCTCAAGAAGACATCCTCCAAGACGGGCAAGACCACCTACAGCCTTCAGACCTATGCAGCGGTCATCGTCCACCCGGAGCGCAGGGAAGTCATCGCTTTGCCTCCCGAGCCCATCTTCAACCATGACGGGGACAACAAGAACGACTGTGAGCGCAACGCCTGCAGACGATGGCTCGCCAAATTCAGAAAAGAGCATCCTCACCTCAAGGCCATCATGACCGAGGACGGCCTCAGTCCCAATGCTCCCCACATCAGAGACCTCATCGAGCACCGATTCCACTATATCCTCGGACTCAAGGAGAGAGATCACGCCTACCTTTCCGCATGTCTCAACGAGGCCGTCGAAAAAGGCGATGCCGTTGAACACGATATCCCGGATCCCAAAGACCCCAAGGTGCGCCATTTCTTTCGGTTTGTGAACTCTGTGCCCCTCAATGCGTCCAACCGGGATCTTTTGGTCAATGTCCTGGAGTACTGGGAAGAGAGCCCCAGCGGCACACAACACTTCTGCTGGGTTACGGACTTCACCCTCACCCGTGAAAACGTTTACCCCATCATGCGCGCAGGCCGCGCCAGGTGGAAGGTGGAGAACGAGACCTTCAACACCCTCAAGAACCAGGGATACCACTTCGAGCACAACTACGGACTGGGCAGGAAAAACCTGAGCATGGTCTTTGTGATGCTCATGTTCCTCGCTTTCTTGACGGATCAAATACAGCAGATGTCGTGTCCTCTCTTTCGAGCGGCATGGAAGAAGGCCGGCTGCAAGCGAGACCTCTGGGAAAAGATCCGGGGAGTCTTTCACCTCATTGCTGTCGAATCCATGGAGATGCTCTATCGAGTGATTCCTTGTTGTCTTGCCGGTTCCTCCTGGACACATCATAGGTCGGATCCGGCGCATCGCCCCTACGACTCAATCCCTGCATCCGATCTCGCATTGACCATGCACGTGGTCTCAATGGAGGCCTCTTGCCTCAACGGGTCGTGTAGTGCTTCCCTAGTGCCCAAATCCTTCAAGCCGGACCTGGAATGGAGCCTCAGTTGGCTGTCTTACCCCCTGCTTCATGCTCCATGGGGCTCGATCTGATCCAAGGCCATCGGCCCTCGCTCCTTCAGCGGGAATTGCTGAGCAGTGATAAGGAGCAGGGTGAATTTCCTCTTCAGGAGCACGTTCTTTGTCTCCGTCCGGACTTTAAAGATACTTTTACAAGAAATGCTGCCACAGGAAAGCGATGAACAGTAACCATAGAGAACAACCTGCCGCAACCATATAGCCGAGATACATACCCTCTTTTCCTTGGCTCATAATCTTCGACCTCCTATGTGATAGCAACGACCTATCCCCTCTGGGCCTGGCCTTATCAAAAGTGTGTCCGAGAAATCGGGCCAGTCATCGTCCTTCTGAAACCCGGGAGCGGTCTTCAGCTTCTCCCTGTCCACGTTGAGGATGAGCTTGTGCTCAGTTGCGTGGAATTCGAAGACCTTCCAAGGCATGGCAAACAGCTTGTTCCCCATGCCCCTGAAGGTGCCGAAGTAGAGCACCACGTAAACCAGGCGCCAATCTCCGGTGTCGATCGCCAGTTCGTGGATCTTGCCCATCTTCTCATCCTGGCGATTGACCACCGCCCCGGATCTGGGTGCCTATGGGGGCCTAAAGGCCCCGCCTCGACCACCAGTATCCTCCGCCACCGCCGAAAAGCACAAGCAACAAGAGTATTATCAGGATGGTTTCCATATGATCACCACCTCTCTAGGTTGGACTGGAAAGCAGATTGCCCCCTGACCTCACTTGCATTCATTTGGAAACTGGCTACTGATGCCCGGACTGAGCATATCCGCCAGCATTTCGGACCTCGCAGGAGGCCTGTTGTCCCCGTTGAGAGAGAAACCAGGCGGGGACCTATTCCATTAACTAATGAGCTAAACGAACAACAAACATAGGCAAGCGCTATGCCATGCTGGTTGAGAAACGTCGCCACTTCAATTTTATACATATATATAAATAGTTACACTAGGACATGTTTCGTCGAAGCTTATAGATTTGGATCTGGGAACTGTTGCATGCAACAGAAACGTTGCGTTTCATCGATGCAGCATGTAACACTTCAATGCCAGGGAGTACCTTAACCAGCAGAGAATTCGTGAGAAAGATCTGGGGTATTCTTTGACTTGCCCTCGATGTGGCAACGAGATGAAAATCATCAGCTTGATTGATGAACCCGAAGTGATAGAACGCGTTCTCCGCCATTGGGGTTGTGGAAGCAGCATCTGGATCCTCATGAGACAAAAACGAAAGTACCTGCAGATGGGCCAGTTGTCCTCGATGATTTTGACGATGGCTGGCCCGGGTATGAAGAGTCCGTCATAATCCACCATTATACTTCAACGCCGGAGACAGACCCCACCGGCCACCACAGGAGCAGTCTGCCCTCAAATCCGGGTAAAGACCCTCCGGCAAGGCCTCTGGAAGCAAGGGAAGGTGCCCGAACACTATTCCAACCGATTTCAGCATTACTCAACCACCTCGCAACCACATCCAGTGACATCTTTTGTCACCAATTGCCCAAAATCTTTACACATAAGCATTGAAGATCCCCCCACGTGATGTGGTAGTCTAAAATGATCGAAAAGCGATTTCTTATCACCTCGCGGTAATTCAGGGAGATTCTGCCATCAGTCTCTGGGGCCCGACGAGTTGAAACACAAGGACAAAGCACTGTGAAGGTGGCCGGTATAGGCCGTGTTCCGCTTGACAGAATAATATGTTTATTTAAGGCGGGGTTACGCCTGGTTCAGGGTGAACCGCGGTGGTCTCTGGGGTTTTGAACTGAGCTTCTCCAGACGTAAAGATCAGCTAAATGCAGGGGAGGTGCCATGAAGAACTGGTTATTTGGTTCGGATGAAGAACAGGTGACTTTCTACCCCACTTATGGCTATCATCAAGATCATCACTGGGTTATTCCTCTCCGCATCTGGGTCCATGAGAACCGGGCAGTGATGGAAAGTTTGATCACCGGCTTGGCGGCAAGTCTCGGAGATCTGCCCAGCAAGGAAATAGACAACTTTCGATCACGGATGGCGGAGCTTGTAGCCGACGATGAATCTGATGAGGAGGTGAGGTTTGCCTTTGATAGTGATCCGGAAACTGAGGAATACCAACTGCAAGAGGAAGGAGGAGGGTTCCCCCGGTCTGATCTGAACGGACTCATAGAGGGTTTTATTACTCTGTCAATTGCCAAAGCTGACACTTTGTTGAAGCGGCAGAACTCCCGGTTTGGCTGGCTGACTTTTCGCGCCGTTTCACAAGGCCATACGGGAACCGGGCGGGTCAGACTCCTCAGCCCTCAAGGACTGTCAGTGATCTCAGACATCGACGATACTATCAAGATAACGGAAATTCCGGCTAGCACTAAAATTGTCGTGAGAAATACCTTTTTCCGGGATTTTATGGCCTCGCCGCACATGGCGGAGATGTATCAAGGCCTGGGTGGCGCCTCTTTCCATTATGTTTCCGGAGGTCCCTGGCAATTGTTTAAACCGCTGGCAAGCTTTCTCCTGGGGCCAAAAGGAGGTTTCCCGGAGGGAACCTTTCACATGAAGAACATCAGAAAGAATTTACTGAGTTTAGACACATGGAAAGATCTCAGGGAACTTGCTGGGGGCGATGCGACTTTTGAACAAAAAGTTTCTCAGATAAGCGAGATTATGGAAAAATTCCCCGCAAGAAACTTCATTCTGGTGGGAGACTCGGGGGAGACAGACCCTGAAATTTATGCGCATATCCGTACTCGCTTTGCGAAGCAGGTTCAGGAAATTCGCATCCGCGATGTAGTAAACGATAGGGAAAATCGAACCGAACGCTTAGCGGGCATGACAATTCTGCCTGCCCTCACCGTGTTAGAAGGCGTCTCTCAATTCGACCGTTAGGAAGGAAAAGGGATTAGCTGGTCAGGTGGGTCCAGGTGGGTGAGGCTCCAGATAGACTTACGACCGCCGGTCATGGCGTGGTAAGAAACCCAAGGCTTATCTCTGGCAGATTTGTTCTTCACAAGAGGTTGGCGAGATTGCGGATCTCTTGCCTCTGTACGTAACAAGCCTTTGGAGCAAGCCCTACGCCTGGGCTCATAAACCTCTCGAACTTGCCAGGTTGTGAACTTCAAGGCACGGGTGTCGCGCAACGCAGAATGATCCGAATATGGAAAGTGCTTGCGGGATCCCCAGTGATACGCACAGAGGAGAGTAACAGTGAATTCGATTTACACCCAAGGCTACAGCCCGACTCATCAGGATGGTCGTTGGCTGAATGGATCTCACCGCACGCCGGTTTTGAGATCAGCAGGCTGACCGGAAGGGCAGGGTATGTGAGAATGGCGGTATTGATCATAGAGAAACCATGGTTAGGAAACGGTTGTTATTTATTGGCAAATGTTAGAATGAAGCGGGTAACAGACACCTCAGAATTAGGCGCCCATGCCCGAAGGGCAAAAGGGATAAGAAAGTTCTTGGGGTTTTTGATCTGGATATCGGGCAAAGACAGTCCATCACCCACAGCGAGAGGGGCCTTCGAGAGCATCCTATGATGAGCAACTTCGGTTTCCGACATGATTTGCTCATGCTCATGCCAATCAGAGGAAAGCTGCTCGCTCCAACCATCTGCAGAGACTTGTGTGAAGTAGGCAGGATAGATTATGCAGGCAGAAACTTCGCTGGCAGGGGCTGACCCCATATTTTGAATCCTGATTTTGATAAGGGCATTGTCGGTGTAAGGTATCGGCACTTGACTCAAATCGCCAATGGCAACGTCGTTCACTAATATCCTGAAAGATGGCTTATTATCAGTATTTTTTTGAGGCGCCAGAAGCTTTCGGGATTCTGTTGTCGTGAATAGCCAATGGGAAGCTTGCGTCAATAAAAAAACAATGATGGCTCCCAGGAATAAGGATATAAAGTGGGAAGTTTTTGATTCATGCGACCAACAATATTTTGAGAAGCGAAGAGCTGAGTTTTTACAGGGCTCCTGAGTGGTCTCTATCAATGCCTGGCATTGTTTTCTTTGCATAAGTCTCATTACTGATTTATTCGGCATAGTTGATATTAGGAATTTGCGGTCAATGAATAGGACACCTGATTATGTACCGCACCCGAATTCTTGAACAGTTGAAATGGAAAAACAAAAAAAAGCCAGGAGGTTCTTTGATTTTCAAGAGAGCTATAAAGACGTATCCGTGGGCTGGCCAAGAAGGAGAGACTCCACATCTCTCAGATGATTTCGCATAGCCACCCGGCTTAATTCAGAATCCCTTCCTCTCAGAGCTGCATAGATCTCTCACGGTGTGCTTCCTTCTTGCCTGAATTCAGAATTGTCGATCAATAGCACGAAGCTACCGTAAAGGAAAGCGACCGGTTCAAGATAACTTGCCAACTTGGAAATCCAGGCTGGCACTGCTCGCATAACGAGAATGGTCTGAATGTGCTGAACGTTTGGGTGATCGGAATTCCCAGGATCGGAAGAACTGTACCAACTCTGATAACACTGGACGGTAGCCCGAACGCCCGCTTAACCGACCCTCAACCATGTGGCTGGGGGGGGCTTGCATGACGCCACGCGCTGCGCCTCGCCATCGATGCAACATACACCACGCTCGAATACTTCGAGCTGACCTGGCGCGCAGCTGCGAGGAGGCGAGGGAGCGCTGAGCGTAGGGCTACTGGTCAGTAGGTGCCTCGCCCGCTGGGTGAGGCAATGGAGGCAAGCGATGTTTACCGGCCCAGGCGTTCCACCAGGTCCAGAAGTCCTCAGGGAAATGGTCATGGCCCACACCCCGCAACAGCCATAACCTCAGCGCCAGCGCCTCGCCCACCGTACGCGCGAGAACATCCTGCCGTGAGGTGATCGGCTCAGGCTGCCCGTCGAACGAGGTCCCGTTCGCCGTGATAACGAAGTGGATGGGCCGTCGGTCTGTGAAGGCGGGCCCCACAGACCAGAGGAACTGCTCGGGTGTGACAAGATCGCCGACACCGAAGTGCTGCCAGGCCAGCCAGCCCTTGCGGGGATCGGGATCCGCGATCGCGTTGATCGACTGGACGAAGTGGCCTTCGACCTGCAGCAGGCCGAGAACGCCGCCGTTCTCGTCGGCGCTGAGCCCGAACTGCCATGCCCACTGCTCGTTGATCGTGCGGATCGTCATGTCACGATCCCGTCCTGGCAGCCGAGTGAGGCCGACCGCGCGCAAACCGGCGTCCTCCAGCTCCGTGGCGATCTCCGGAAATGTTTCGGCGTCGATGGTATTGAGAGCCCGCAGCAGTGCCGAGAGAGCCGCTGGGGAGGGATCGCGAGTCAACCGACTCAGCGCCCACCAGCGCAAGAAGCCAATTTGCTGAGGATAGCCTGACGGCTCGAGCACGGACGTGGCCAAGGATCGACGTAGGTCCGGCACGAACTCGACGGCCAGCACGATCACGACCACAGCGGCGACCAGGACGGACACGGCCGCCAGCCTCCGCCGCCACTTCATCCGTGTCACTCGACATCTGGTGGTCAGGGCTGCATCGGTCGCAACGCTCGTGACGTCTCGCGCGCGGTCCTCGACCTCAACACCAAGGAACGCGGCCAGACTCTTCCCAACTTCGCATGCATTGGGATGCGCCGCGACCTTGCCGAGCAGCACCCTCGTCTCGGCACTCTCCAGCTGCACGAAGACCCCGTCGCGGTCGGATCGCAGGCTCACCTTGTCGACCTGGGGCAGCGGAGACTCCTGTCGGTCGAGGAGGATGCTGAAGATGTGGCGCGCACGCACGAGACGCCCGTCATCCCTGTTCAGGACAACGCAGCGGCGGATGAGCAGCGGAGCACCGACGCCGGCGAGGATGAGCCCGAGGACGACACCTCCCCAGGCGACATTCGAGAACTGCACCAGGAGGAGAGCCAGACCTTGCGAGAGGAACAGGACACCCAGCGTCGCATACCCCCCGCCAAGATCGAGGGCGAGCTGCTGGGGCGGGTGCGACAAGCGCCTGACTCCCCAGAGCAAGACGATCTGAAGGGCGAGCACGGTGCTCAGCGCCAGCCCGAACATCCAGGCTGTCGACCGAAGAAAGGCGCGCGCCGACGTCGCCGGATCCGGCCCTTCGTCTGCGGGCAGGGTCCTCTGATTGATGTAGTTAAGGCCGAAAGGCGATAGAGCGGGATTGTAGAAGACCCGCAGACGTGTTCCGGGCGGCGTGTCCTCCGGAACGGTCGAACCGATCGACAGCTCCTCAGTTGCGACCTTCGCATCATAGCCGATTGTGACTGTCCCTTCGAGGAAGCAGTAACGGGGCGAGGCGCTGGTCCGGCCTCTGGAATCGATGGTCCTCTCGCCGCCAAAGCAGTGGCTGCCAGTCACCAAGAACACGGCCTCCTGATAGCCACTCGCGTTCTGGAGCACTGACCAGTAGGTCATGGCCCCAGGACCCAGCATGAGTAGCCATCCGATAGCGACGATCAGTAAGACCCGGATCAACGATCGCGTCGGCATGAATAGCCCTCCTCCGTGCTACCCCGCCGCAAGCCGCCGACGGGCCTCGGCAGTCGAGGCCACCGTACCAAGAAAATAGAGAACACCGCCGGGGAGCAACCGGCGATCGACGGGCGGTGGACTCAGGCGCTGTCAATTGGTCCCGAGCAGGTCCACGAGTACGCAGGTGTGCGCTCTCGGGTTGGCCTCCATCACCCTCTAGTCGCCCACTCCGAGGCGATGCGTCGTCACGGGCGCCTGCTCGACAGGGAGCAGGACCTGCACGAGGGGGACGCCGGGCGCTACCAGGCGCCGCTGCCTAGGGAGCTCGGTATGCAGACGGTCGAGCTGCTCCTCGACCATGTTGCCGGGGAGCCCGAGCGCCGCGAGCAGCTGCACCACCACCTCGGGTGAGGTGGCGTTGCATCGACCTGATCGGTGGCTGTGGGTCGAACCCCCGCCCTTGCGGTCTTCATCATAAGCAGCGGAAACGCCAACGGCAGGCACGGTGATAAGGAGATAAGAAATCGCTTCATAACGGTTTTCATTTAGCAGGTGTGGGTGGGTGGATCAAACACATTTCTGCCAGGGCATTTGCATGCCGATTGATCATGAGTGATGGGAAATCTGGAGACTGTTTGTATTTGAGTTGAGAGGAATGGAAAACAGCTTGATGTAGATCTATCTCAATGTCGGTTCATCTGATTGACGAGGGATTGCGAATGAGTTTGCACAGACCTGATGAAAACTGGTCCAATCTCGGCTTTTAGGAATTGTCTCCACTTTGAACGTCTACTGGCAGATTATCAGGGGCTTTAGGTAGCCGGCTCAGCCATCGTCTAAACCATCAATAACAACTGCACCATGTGCTGGCGTTCTGGTTTTTCCTCGTGAGGATTCGCCGGTTGTTTCCACGACCCGCTTGGCGGGATGCGTGTTATCCGTAAAGCCGATGAGGTTCTGTGATACTCTCTATTTTACAGCCGTATCGGAGATGGTATCTGGTGCAGACGTCCTCTCCAAATCCCGACAAGAACTTGCCAGGATGTTTAACTCCAAGCACCTTCAGATATGATGCGGAATGCAAGAATTTATGCCCAGGAATTCTCAACGCTGAGTGGAGCGATGCTGGCCTCCTGATGGCCCTGCTAGACTTAGGGGTATCCGGCGCCTTTGGGCAGTTCATACCCGTAACGCGTCGGATCGCTAAGGACCGCCTTGATCGCCAAGATCCTGAAAACGTAGCGCTCAGTCTCCTGCGGCAGCATCAGTTGGTAGCAATCCCTCTCGCCCTGCGCGCGGCACTCGTCCATAATCCGTTTCTCACCGCATTTGTAAGCCGCTATCGCCAGAGGCCAGCTCTTGAAATTGCGGTAAAGATCCCCCAAATACTGGAAAGCGCTGTCCGGGGAACCATCGAAATCATAGCGCATGTCCACCGATTTTCTCTTCTCCGGGGCATTTAGCGGGGGCTCGCTTTCTGCAATGGCGACATACTTCAGGTCTTCTGGCAGGTTGAGGCGCCGGAGGCGTTCCTCAACCCAAGGGAAATAGCGCTCCTTGCGTTTTAACCACCGGTAAACCTGCGCATGGTTGTATACGATGAGAGTGAACTCTTTGTCTAATCGCTCCAGGACCTCCTGGTGTTGCAGGGGGACGGGCTCCCCGCAGAAATCGATCCTGCCGGGCGGAGGATAATAGGTGACCATGAAAGGGCCCTGATACCCCTGACGCTGGACTTGTCCCGGCACTACCGTCCTTTCTGCCTCAGCCGCAGCTTGGACGGACGGCCCTGTTGGAGCAGAGCTTTGCATGGTTGCACAGCCAAATACGCCGGCCGCGATGAAAAGGGCTATCACAAGGTAGACCAGTCTGCCGAGCCTGGAGCAATCGTGCATAGGACGCCTCCAATTCCGATAATTTCCTTCGAGCCATATCCCTGCGAGTTCGAGAATGTTTACCGCACAAAAGGACGTCCGTCCATAACAACGCACATGCAACCCAACCGCTTTTTCAGATTGAATTCTGCCGAAGTGATAGGTTTTTGACGCTGATTTTTTCAACTTCCAAGGCACACTTTTTCCCCGTTTTTGCTGGTCTCGTTTCCCTGCCGCGGTAATGGACGGGGACTCAGGGAAAAGTTATGGTTCAAGGGCCAGGGGAGAAAAGGTTCTGCTGCAAGCATCATCGACCTGTACAGTGTTGGGAACCCTCAATACCTATATCTCCCGCGATCATGGGAACCCTCCAAGAGTGAGTGCTTTCAACCGGGCTTGGTGGCTGGAATCGCCGGAATAAGCGGTGGTGTTGGAGAACAAAATGTCCCAAAGAGATAGAATTCACGACTTACAGGATGTCCTTAAGGAAAACGGGCTGACAGGGGCGGTTCTCTTTTATTCAAGGGATGTTTTCTACTTCACGAATACGGCTCAGCCTTCCTATCTGATCATAAGGCCCGATGAGGTCATGCTGTTCGTCCGAAGAGGGTATGATATTGTTCTGAGCGAAACATGGCTAGATGCCGGCCAAATCTCAACCGAGAGAAATCTGGAAAAAATCATCAGCATCATGTTTCCCGGTGGAGGTCTTCCTGGAGAAAAGATAGGGACCGAGCTGGATTTGCTCACCATTCCCCAGGCCAGAGCTTTGAATCGAGCTTTGAACGGCCGAAAACTTATCGATGTCTCCCCTTATATTCTCCGACGCCGGATGCTAAAGGATACTTCCGAGGTCGACAGTATCAGGAAGGCCTGCTCGGCAATCCACTCGGGGCACTTGGCGGCAGTCTCCGTTTTGCGCCAAGGCATAACCGAACTCGAACTCGCAGCGGCCGTTGAGAACGCGCAGCGCGTCGCCGGTCACGAGGGATGCTTCTTCCTGCGCAGCACCGACTTTGTGATGAGTCGAGGCCCACTGGCTTCAGGCCCAAATCTGAGGCATACAAGCGGAACTCTCTATACTCTGAGTGGCCAAGGACTTAGCAGCGCGGTGCCGACAGGACCTTCCCGGAGAATAATCGAGCCCTTCGATCTGGTCTTGATCGATATCCCGACTTGTGTTCAAGGCTACCATGCCGACCAGAGCAGAATATATGCAGCTGGCAGGGCACCTTCGAGGGCGAAGGACTTGTTTGAGCAATTGAGGGAGGTTGCCGACCGAATCATTGCGAACATGCGGCCCGGCATCACCGTGAGGGACTTGTTCAATGATGCTTTTGCTCAAGCTGAAAGCATTGGCCTCAAAGATTCTTTTATGAGGTTTGATAACGGCTCCAGGGCACATTTTATTGGGCATGGAGTCGGGCTTGAAATCAACGAGCCGCCGCTTCTTTCCGCAAACAGCGATGTTTTGCTTTCACCAGGAATGACGCTAGCCCTTGAACTCCACCTGATGGAACCCGAAGCGTATACCGTAAAATTAGAGGATACACTCCATATAACCGAAACGGGAGCTGAGCTTCTCACAGTAAGCCCACGACTCCTCATTGAAGTCTAGGCATACCAACGGGGCGGATAGGCCGGTTCTTGCAACAGAACTTGCCAATGCGGTGAACTCGCAGATCCGGGTGGTGCATAACGCAAATGATCTGGATATGGAAAATGCGGACAAGAAGCCTGGTTGCGTAAAGAAATATAGAATGTAATTCCCTTCTTGCTTCTTGCTTCTTGCTTCTTGCCTCTACCCATACTTTGCCGCAGCGTGTTGTCCGGCGATTTCTTTTACTACGGTGATACCTAGGCCTGTCCCTCCGGCACCTCTGGATGTTTCAAGGCACATGCATGTTCTTCGACCCCCTCTCTCGAAGGGATGCTTGAAGACGAGATGCCCACTATCAGGCTCTCCGCACGATGAGCACAGGAACCTTTGTCTCGTGATGAATGACTCCATACGTAACGCTGCCAAGCACTGCAGCTGCTAAAGCACTTCTACCATGGGATCCCATAACGATGAGATTTACCTTTGACTTTCGAGCCTCTTTCACAATCTCCTCAACAGGGTGCCCTTTCGTTATAACAGTCTTTGATTGGACGCCACTTTTATCACACAGCTTCTCTATTTCTCCAGCATACACTTTGGCCGCTTCGCGCAGATAACCCTCAATAGGCTCTATTACGTGCATTTGAGTATCCACGGCAGGGATTGTCTGGGCTATAAGTGAGCGATCATCAATAACGCTCAGGACAACAATTGAGGCATTTAACTGTTTTGCAAGGTCAACCGCAAACCTGACTGCCTTTTGAGCTGTCTTTGAACCATCTGTGGGAACAAGAATATTTGAAACCATAAATCCCCCTTTAATATCTTTCGCATAATCTGAAAAATAACTTGACTCGTGGTCGCACGAAGGACATTTCTGAGGCGGAGCTTCACCTTCATGGATATAATTGCCTGTCGTGCAGCCCCAGTATACCTTTTTGTCTTTCTTAAATACCACCGTGAAATCCCCATGATGCCTTCTGCTTACCCCCTTGGCTGGCAGGATTGTCGTATCTCTTCTTCCTGAGGCCCGCCATCGGCGTGATCATTGGCTCCGGAGGTACCGGGTCAATGACCAAACGAATCAAGAAGCGCAGGTGCGCGCACTGCTCGGGTTTTCTTCCGTCCGGACCCTCGCAATGCCAGGCATCAGAAGTTCTGTTCCAAACCCGAATGTCGCAAGGAAAAAGAAACGGCCAGTCATCACCGCTGGCTGCAAAAGGAGAAAAACCGCCACTGCTTTCAGGGACCCGACCATGTTTGGCTGGTTCAGGACTGGCGTAAGCAGCATCCCGGCTACTGGCGCCGGAAGACGTCTCCGGAGGATAATGCGTTACAAGATGTCTTGAACGCACAACTAAGGGTTTTAATTGGCTTAATCACTCATTTAACCGGAGTCGCGTTACAAGAAGACATCGCCCATGCCGCCCGTCGTCTGCAAAAACCGGGGGACGACATTTTCAACCGTCCAACCCCAAACAACGGAGGCAACCATGATCGAAAAGCCCCTCTACCAAGTGCTCCCCCTGGATTCCGAACCTCGGCCGGTCACGAACAAGACCAGAACTCCCATGGACCAACCCATATCCCTTGGACAAATCTTCAAAAGGATTGCGGGAGACCTCTCATGATCGACTTCGAACCCGTGCCGCAGCAGGGGCGGTGAAGAGATTCGAGGGTTACCGGGCCCTTTTATCAGCCTGCCACGGCAACCTCACCATTTGCTTGCCAGTATGGTGAACTGACCGTTCACGACGCTGCACAACGCAAAATGATCTGCATGTGGAAAAGGAGGAAGGAAACACTCGTGATGCGAAGGGAGGAGGGTTGTGTTGAGCTTGGCTTTGAAATTGCCAAACACGGCCCCACTCCGGGCTTATTGAACAATGGATTGAAACGACCCCGATAAAGCATGGTATACCGATAAAGCATGGTATACCGATAAAGCATGGAGTCCTTTTGTATCCTTATGGGTTAGCCAAAGTGGAGCAAATACAGGAAGAATGCCACAAGAGCTACGGCAAACGGGATTGAGAAGACCGTGCAGAACGCCCATGTTCGGGCGAGAAGTTGCTTCTGCCACAGCGCCGCCAACGTGCGTTCACTTCAGCTTGTCGAGGTATATGGCTGCGGCATCCGTCCACATCGCCCGCGCGTCGCGGAAATTGACCATCTCGTGCCCGTCGTCGCCGTGCGGTGGCGTGATCACAAGCGTCGCAATCCCGCGCTTGGCATCGTATGCCTCGTGCATCATCCGTACAAAATCCGGCGGGAACCACTTGTCGTTTTTCGCATAGATCCACAGGGAGGGGACGTTTGTCGTTGAACCGAAGGTTTTCATTGTCGCAACGAGTTTCTGCGGGGAGCAGTTCTCCCGCCAATCGCCCTTGGGAGAGGCGCCTTTGCCGCCCGCGAAATTGATCACCCCGATGACACCGGCATAGCCCGTCGACGCAAGGGCGAGCGACCCGAAGCCACCTGCCGAATGTCCCACGAGAAGCACCCGTTTTGGATCGACAAACTTCTGAGCCTTCATGAAGTCGGCAGTGCTTCGGATGTCGTCGGCGGTGCCGAGACCCGCCTTGCGGAAATCGGGTGAGGCGCACAGGCCGTGGTCCTCCGCGAAGGGGTTGGGGTCGTCACCATAGCTGCGCCGCTGCGGCACGATGACGACGAAGCCGCGTTTCACGAGCCACTCCGATAAGGCGATCTTTTGCGGCAGAGGGCGCTTCCGTCGGACGTACGCCTCAGTGCAGCCGCCGTGGCTGACAACGGCGAAGGGGAAGGGCCCGTCGCCCCGGGGCCGATAGACCGTCGCCTTGAGAGGCACCTGACCCGGCACGGGAGACGGCACCTGCCAGAACTGGCGCCGGAGGGGTCCCTCCTCAGGTCCCTGGGGTCCAGGCTTGCCGGTCCAAACTACCGCAGGCGGGGCGGGTGGCTCATCACCGCCCTCGGGCGCCTGACTCATGGTGGGTACCGCGAGCCCCATCAAACCCACCATAACCATGGCGATCACCAATGCACGATGTCTCATGACATTCCTCCCGTATCGCGGGGTGGTTCTTTGCCCAGCAAAACAATGGTTGCCGAGGTCTAGCTTCCATCTCCAAAAATGACAGAAGGTGCCCAGAAGAAGGGATGCCTGAGATGATCCCCTTTTTGCCCCTGGATGAGGTGTACTTTGCTCCTGCGCAAGGCTTCCGCCCGGTTCACTCCAGTCTTGAGGTGTCTGTAGAACCCGGTGTTGAGCAGTTTGGCAGATTGGGATTCCACAGACCACAGGTTGACCATGAGAGCAGGGGTGCCGGCGTACATGAAGGCTCGGGTGAGTCCAATCACCCCTTCTCCCTTGACTATTTTCCCCTTTCCCGTATTGCAGGCAGAAAGGCTCACGAAATCCGCGTTGAGCCTAAGCCTTAAAACATCGGCCATGGTTAGAAATCCGTCTTCTCTGCTTTGTGGATCCGGATGGGAAAGGACAAGGGCGGGCTGTCGTAAAGTATCCACCTCCTCAGGAAGAATGCCATGGCAAGAGAACACCAGATAACGGTAATCCTTCAACTTGCCTGTCTCGTTCATTTGCATGACATTGCTTCGGGATGCGGCATCCCGCAGTTGGAGTGGATGACTCTCTCGAGGAGCTCCCAGAAGATTCATGATTTCCCTCACCTCGTCTTCAGTCTCCGGCAACTCCACAAATATCCCTCCCATCAACTCCTGGAAAGCGATACTTCGAAGACTCATCTCGGAAACATCCTTGTCTGAATGCATCGGTTCCTGAGAGGCTGAATGAGATCGGACGTCTCCGGCCGACGATTTCCCTTTTCCCCCGTAAACCGGGTTCGCAAAGGCCATGAGAGGGTAACGGGGCTTCTCCCGCTTCCGGCTCACTGCTTCACGAAGGGTCTTGAGCAAAGACGCGGAAGAAAGGTAGGCCACCGGGTGGTTCTCTATGAGGAACCGAGGTTTTTCACCTTTGGTCGTCTGAGGAGGAACCAGGGCTTCAAAGGGCAGGACATACAGGCTGCCGCTCGGAACGAAATAGAGGGTTCCAGCTTTCGAGACTGCCTTCAGTGCACCTTGAGGAATCATAAGATCGTGAAGATCACGCCCTTTCACCCGCATCCCCTCCACGGAATCCTTGATGATTTTTCTGATGAGAAATTCCGGCTGTTTTTTCTGCAGTGCCTCCATCACCACGCGGATGCCTTCTCTGAAATCGCTAACCTTAAGGGCCAGCTCTTTCTCATTGATGGGGATACTGAAAAGTTCAAAGTGCTCCCGGCTCAGGCTCCAGAGCATCGTCACCTTGTCCAGGACTCCATAGACCAAAAGGAGCTCGCCCGGACGGAGCACCTTCTCTTGGAGCTCTGCAACGGAAGCCGGCTTGGGATGTTTGAGGGCATCGTAGTCGGGAAAGTCTCTCTTGATCACTTCTTCAAAGGCTTTCTGCGCGGTCTTCACCTGACCGATTCTTTTGACCAGAGACTCAATACTCTCCTTTTTTTATCTCGCTCAAAGGGCTGGAACGCTCTTCAGCCAGCGACCGCTCGCACTCTGCCAGTTCTTCCTCAATTTCGCTTTCTTTGTCTCTCATGTTCCTGGGGAGCCACGCGAAATGCTTTGCCCCGCTTCTGCCCATGGCCTCCTCATGTCTTTCCTGTTTCGCATTGATGAGACCCAGGAAGTGTTCGGCCCGCCAGATGAATTCCTCCGCGCCCAATTCCTCAAAAATCTCGAGGCAGCGGCTCGCCGCGTCGCGGGCTTTGTCGTATTCTTTCATTCTGTTGAGTGCGTCGCCGATATTGAGGAGACTGACGCCTTCGCCTTTTCGGTTTTGAATCTCTCTGCCGATCACGAGCGCCTGTTCAAAATACTGGAGAGCCTTGGGAGGTTGGCCCAGAGCCAGATACGCGATGCCCATATTCAAAAGGTCATATTGTTCCTGAAGCCGGTATTTCAGTTCCTTGCTGATGGCAAGTGCCTGTTCATGATAGGTCAAAGCCCTTTCCGGTTGCCCCATCAGGCGGTAGACTGTTCCAATCTCGCTCAAAGCGGTTGCTTCGTTCCTCCGAAGCTTGTCCCTCCGGTAGGCCCCAATCGCGTTCTCGAGATGTTCGATGGCCTTCGGGTATTGCCCCAGGTACCGATGAACCATCCCGATGGAGAGAAAATCATCACCGACTTTAGTATTATTGATGTTCCTTCGGATGGAGAGTGCCCTTCGATGATGCCCCAGCGCCTCGTCATACTGACCGAGGTCAAGATATACTCTTCCGGCAACTGTCAGGGCTCTAGCCGACCGCCCATGATATTTGAGCTCCATGCTGAGTTCGAGGGCGTTTTCCAGATGCTCCAGCGCCCTTCCATAATGGCCGAGGTTCCGATAGACATTCCCAAGCTCAATGAGGCAGTCGACCATCGTCCTCGTGTCTCCGGATCTCTTGGCATCCTCCAAGAGCCCCTTATATCTCTCAAGAGCTTTGGGGTAGTCCGACTCAAGGAGAGCTTCACGAGCTTCCTCCATGGGTGTCCCAGCAGCCCTAACACGGTGCGGCAATGCAGACACTACAAGGGCCAGCACACAGGCCGAAAGGACAAGAGCCATTCTGCTCATGGTTCCACGCCTTCCATCTCGCAGTCGACGACTGTGGAGAACTTCACCTGCCGCAAGAGCGGGGCGCGTTGCGTGCACACTCTCTTATTTTTGAAGGTCCTTGTCGGCTTGCTGCAAGATGGACGAAACAGCCCCATTCCGAAAGCCCTCTCGCGCGCAGTCGTGTGAGGCCTCCGCATCACCCGTTTTTCAGTTATGGGCGCTTGTGTGAGTCGCTCCTGTTGAGGCACAGAGGAAGCCGCAGGTACTGCACATCCGGTCTCTGCACAGCTCGAGGACGTGGAAAAGACTTGCGATTCTCAACGCGGAAAGAGGTTTGTGCTGTGGGCGCTCGCTGGGGTTCTGGCTTCCCACATCATCTTGATTTCACTTTATATTGCTCCTATGGACTTTACAAGTTTTTTCCAATGATTTGAGCGCGGCTTTCTGTCCATCATCCACCATTGAAAAACATTCCAGAATTTGAGAAGTCTCGATCTGCAGCCTCTGCTGCCCGGTTAAGGACAATACTGTTCACTAAAGGCGATGAAAGCTCCCCTCCCTTGATGGGAGGGGCTGGGGGAGGGTGAAAAGTGAATGAGATCAACCCCCTCCCCTGACCCCTCTCACCGAGGGGAGGGGGACCCGCATGTGAGTCTCTCTTAAGTGAACCGTATTGCGGTTAAGGAATGGAAAATAGGCCTGAAATCACCCTTTGTGATACAGTGGTCCTGCGCATAACCCGCTCATGACAAATAAGAATCAGGCCATGGCACATCGTGACAAAATCTTCCGCCCGTTGCTCCAACTTGTTGACAGACATGTTTTCAGTCGGGTTGAACGCGAGCGATTGAAGTGATTGAAGGAGGACTGGCTCTCGCACCAGAACGGCGTGATGGAAACCGACGTCCCCGACAAAACGCATCCCCTGATTTCAGACGGAGACCCAAAATGAAGGCACTGTCCCTCTTCTTGTGCGCGGCTTTGACCTTGCTCGGGTCGAAGGCTCTGGCGCAGCCGCCCCGGCTCACAATAGAGGTCCTTCGGAACTCCCAATACCGCATTGATAATGAAACCATAAAGTTAAAGAATGGAAAGTACCTGAGAAAAACCCCGGATGACTTCATGGATGCCAGATTATCCAAAGTGGCCTTTGGTGATCTGGACAACGACGGTATGGAGGATGCCGCCGTTTTGCTGATTTACAGCGGTGGGGGATCCGGTTCCTTTTATCTCCTGTTCGCGGTGATCAACAAGAACGGAACCCCGTATAATGCGGCATCAACGCTTCTTGGGGACAGGGTGGTCGTGCAATCCTTCAACATCAAATCCGGCAGAATCTCTATCGATATGATCACTCACGGCCCGGACGATCCGTCCTGCTGCCCCACTTTGAAAGAGGTGATCCGCTACAAGCTCGCTGGAGGCAATCTCGTGGAAGAGTAGCAGGGGAACTGGGTTTTCGCTGAATGTGTGATGGGTGCGAATGAAAAAGAGCGAGATCTTTTCCGGTGAGGTTTCATTGACCGGACAGCCCGCTGGAATTCCATCGAATCCCGCACGAAAATGCCCCCCACTGCCTGATCGGACCGCAGTGCCGCCCTCCCGGAAAAGGGTCCAACTGGCCCCGCCGGCGGATCAAGGCCGGCAGACTTCCCACCCCTGGACTGGTCCGAAGAAACCCCGAAACAACTCTATAGGCGACGGGAAAGATTGAATTGGAATGCACGATTACAGAAGACAGGCTGCACTGTGTTGATGTCCGCTGGAGCGCCGATTGGAGTGTTGACCTGCAGCCTGGCTCACGTTATACATTATTCAGAGAAACGTATAACGCATCAGGGAGAGGACAGGTGCAATGAGCTTTTCAAAAGTGATGCGGTCCAAGGTGTCCGCCAAAGGCTGGGTGGTGATTCCGGCCGCACTGCGCAAACGCCATGACTTGAAGCCTGGGACGGTTGTCGAGTTTCGGGAGGACGGCGAAAAGATTCTTATCGTCCGTGGTGAATCGGATCCTGTCGAAGGCTTGTTCGGGAAGTTGGCGTGCGGAGTTTCACTCACAGGGGCTTTGCTTCAAGACAGAGCGGCGGAGTTGGAACGTGAAGAAACCGGTCTTCGTGGTGGATAGCTTTGCGCTTTTGGCGTATTTCCAAGGGGAGCCGGCCGCCCTGAAAGTCAAGGAAATCCTCGTGGAGGCACGGGATAGACATGCGGTTGTCCTCCTCAGCCTCATCAACCTGGGAGAGATCATCTACACGGTCGAACGGAAACTGGGCGTGGATACTTCCCGTGAGATCCTGGAGGATGTATTGGCATTGCCTGTTCAGTTGGCCGAAGTCACCTTGGATCGAGTTGTGTCCGCGGCCCACGTCAAGGCAAACTTTCCCGTTTCCTACGCCGATGCATTCGCTGTGGCCCTGGCACAGGAAATGAGAGCAACGCTCATTACCGGTGATCCGGAATTCAAGCGAGTAGAATCCCTGGTTGAAGTGCTGTGGCTCACAACCTGTTCCAATTGACGCCCACGCTCCAAGCTTGGCACAGAGGGAAGTCCCATGCAGTGGTGGCAAGACGACTTTGAGGATGGGCGCTGTGAATGGCTTCGGATGTCTAACGTCAGTGCCTGATTTTGCCCTTCTATGTGGCAACGCGGCCCATGATTTCCTGCAAGGCGTGGGCTGAGCTTTTGAGGCCCTGGATCTCCCGTGGCCAGAGGTCCACTTCCAGGTGCTTGACGATGCCTGAGCGGCCTATGACGGTGGGGACGCTGATGCACACGTGGCGAAGCCCGTAGGCGCCTGTCTGCAGCGTGCTCACCGGGAGGATTTTTCGCTGGTCCAAGGCGACGGCATGGACCAGGGTCGCCATGGCCGCCCCCACCGCCCAGCCTGCCCCGCCCTTGAGCCGTATGAGCTCTGCGCCGCTCTGCCTGGTTCGCTCGAAGATGGTGTTTTTGACCTGAGGAGTGAGGTCCGGGTGCTTTTCCAGGGGAAGCCCACCGCATGATGCGGATGACCAGACGGGCACCATGGAGTCGCCGTGTTCACCGATGATCAATGCCTGAACCTGGGTTGGGGCGGCTTTGACGGCATCGGCGATGAATGAAGAAAATCGTGCTGTATCCAAAAGAGTTCCAAGGCCTATGATTCGCTCAGGGGGGAGGATCTGCCGCTGTACCGCCAGGTGTGTGAGGATGTCCACGGGATTGGAAACCACTAAGAGGACACTCTCCGGGGAGAGGCCGGCTTCCTTGAGATTACCGAGTATTGAGAGGAACAGGGAGACATTCCGGTTGATGAGATCCAGCCTGGACTCATCGGGTTTCCTGCGAAGACCCGCCGTGATGACGACGATATCCGCCTTAGCCGCCGTAGCGAGGTCACCTGCACAGATGCGCTGATCGTGCAGGAGGGCGCTGCCGTGGAGGAGATCGAGGGCCTCTCCTTTGACGAGATCCTCCATGACGTCGCTCAGAACAATTTCCGAGACAACTCCAGCGCACTGCAGGGCGTAAGCGGAACAGGCCCCGACGCGACCCGCGCCGCCGATGATGGCCACCTTCATGGGCTCTCCTTGTCGATCCCCTCCAGGCCATGCACGGGAACCGAGGACTGCAGGGCCGTCCGCGCAGTCTCTGTAGGGCGTTCGTGTCAAGCCTCCAATACGGGGCGCCGCTCGTCTCGATGGCTTTCCATGCGGGGCAGGCTTTCCACGATGCCTGTCGACGGTTCCGGCATCCGGGCCCCGCTGCCCTCATTGAAGAGGCCTTACCGAAGAGATGACATGGCCCATGGGGCTGTCAGAGGCTCTTTGCCGAGTTCAGGCGGTGGAGTGCCGCCGTGGCGCAGCTGATGTCCTCCTCGACGCTTCCGCCGCTCACGCCGATGCCGCCGATGAGGTCGTTTCCCTTCCACAGGGGCAAGCCGCCTCCGAAGATCACGATGCGCCCCCCGTCGGCGTTATGGATGCCGAAAAGGGGCTGCTGGGGCTGAGCGAGGCCGGAGAGCTGGTGGGTCGCCATCTTCACGGCCACTGCCGTGTAGGCCTTGTTGGTCGCAATGTCGATGCTCACGAGAAGAGCCCCGTCCATGCGTTCAAGGGCCACCAGATGGCCTCCCGAGTCCACCACGGCGATGACCATGGGAACACCGATCTCAGCGGCCTTGGTCTTTGCCGCTTCAATCAGCATATGAGCGCGCTCGAGGTTGATGTCCATGTTGCCCTCCATCGGTTCAAATGATTCGGAAACCTTCCACCAGGGTGCACCGGCGCTGCCGCGTAAAGGTCCTGGCCGAAGTGAGACCCTCTCCGGTGGGTCCGGCAATGGTGAATGCGGTATGCCCTTCGCCCCCCATGCCGATCCCCGCATAGGAAGGCCCGTTTTTAACAAAGATCGTAGTCTGGACTGCCCGGGCGAGGGTGGTCATGTTGTCCACGTTGGTGGAATGCATGGTGGCCGTGTGCCTGTTGCCCTGCTCCACCTCGACGGCAAAGCGGATGGCTTCCTGCACGTCTTTCACCCGGACTATGGGGAGGATGGGCATCATCTGCTCCAGCCACACGAGGGGGTGATCCCCGGGAGCGTCGAAAATGGCCACTCGGTATGCCTCATCCAACTCAATGCCGACCTCTCTCAAAATCACCTGGACATCCCTTCCGATGAACGTTGCGTTGATCTTCCCGTCTTTGGTCACAACCAGATCGGTGACCCTTTGGGCTTCCTCGGAGGTGAGAAGATACGCCTTCCCCGTTTCCTGCATGAACTTGATCAGGGAATTGGCCACCTCGTCCACCACGATCACTTCCTTTTCGCTGGTGCAGAAGATGTTGTTGTTGATGCTTGAGCCGTTGACGATGCATTCGGCAGCCTTTCGGATGTGTGCCGTTTCGTCCACCACGGCGGGTGGGTTTCCGGCACCGGCCCCGATGGCCTTCTTGCCTGATCGAAGCACCACGTTCACAACGGGCCTTCCCCCGGTGGCCACCAGCATGTTGACGTTGGGATGTTCAATGAGTTGCTTGGCTGTCTCGAGGGTGGGCTCGCGCACCGCGCTGATGAGCCCCGGCGGGCCTCCTGAGTCGATGATGGCCCGGTGGAGGATTTGGACCGTCCTGGTGCTGGTCTGTAGAGCACTGGGGTGGGGATTGAACACCACGGCATTGCCGGCGGCGATCATGCCGATGCTGTTGTTGATGAGTGTCCCCGTAGGATTGGTGATGGGAGTGAGGGACCCGATGACACCCACCGGTGCGTATTCGAGGAGCATCAGGCCGCAGTCGCCGCTCTTCGCCGCCGGTTGAATGTCTTCCGTTCCTGGTGTCTTGGTGGCGCACAGAATGTTCTCCCGGACCTTGTCTTCATAGCGGCCGAGCTTCGTCTCCCTCACCGCCATGTCGGAGAGCTCCTCGTTGTTGTCCAGCGCAGCTTTGCGAATGGACGCAATGATCTGTTCCCTGTGCTCCAACGTCAGGGAGATGAGCCGTTTTTGAGCTCCTACGGCCATTTCCACCGCTTCCTGAACGGTGTCCGCGATCCCGGTGAAGGCGAAATCTCCGGACTCTGCAAGCCCCGACAGCTCCTCAAAGACCCGTCGCACCAATTCTTTCACCATATCTGCGTCCGTCAGCATACATTTCTCCCTGCTTGTGTGACGCGAATCCGCCTTATTCCATCACTCTCTAAAATCATGAAGCCTCTTCTGCCCTCCTGGTTCAGCACCAGGAAATCGCCGGCCGGCCATCGGCTACCCCGGGTCAATCAGGGACAAAAAAAGTGCCCCTGAGATGAGAGCGACAGCGGCAGGGGGGAGGCTGATCTCATGGCTCTTCAGCAGATCCCTTTGAATTTCTTCCACAATCCTTTCTGCTGCGCTGCGGGGGAGATGGTCCCCGGCAAGAAAACCCCTGAGGTCAAGTGCAAGGGCTTCCATCCGTTCCAACGTCGCTGCAGCAGGCCGGGCCACCAGGATGTCCTCCTCGACGGTGCCGCCGCTGATGCCGATACCTCCAACCACTCTTCCCTGCAGACTCAAGGGGAGACCTCCGCCGAACAGGACGATCCTTCCTCCGTGGGTGTGCTGAATTCCATAGAGGATCTCCCCGGGTTGTGCGAGCCTTCCCACTTCTTCCGTGGGCAGGCGGAGAGCGGCGGAAGTGAACGCCTTGCTCATGGCGATCTCCGATGCGGCGGGCAGAGCCCCGTCCATCCGGCCGAAGAAGACAAGGCAGCCATTTTCATCCGTTACCGCCATGGCCATGGGGACACCGAGGCGTGAAGCCTCGGTTTCGGCGACCGAGCATAGAATTCGGGCGACGGGGTAAGAGATTCTCACGGTGTGGTTGCTCCCGCCAGAGCGCCGGAAAGAACCTCGGAGAGGGTCTCCTCGACGGTCTTCCTGACATCGAAGGACCATGCCACGACAAAAAAGAGATCACTAAGTCGATTGAAATAGGCGATGAGGTCGGCGTAGGTGCCGCCATCCTGTCTGTTCAGGGCCACAATGCTTCGTTCACATCTTCTGCAGACTGATCGCGCGACATGGGTTGCGGCGCCCTCAAGGGATCTCCCGGGGACAACAAAGCGACCCGGGAGGCCATACTGCTCAGAGAGTTCATCAATCCAGGTCTCGACCTGGCGGATGTCTTCGGGCCCGAGCCTCCGCGAAAGCCCGGGAAGCGACGGGGAAGTGACGGCGAGCTCGGTTCCCGCCACAAAAAGGCGCTTCTGTATGGCATACACCAACGTCTTGTGGCGGGGGGAAACGGTCAAAGCCCTCACCACGCCGAGTTGCGACTGGAGCTCGTCAAGGGCCCCCACCGCCTGGAATCGAAGGTCGTCCTTGCTCAGCCTTTCACCGCTGAGGAGGCCGCTCTCTCCCCGATCACCACGGCGCGTATAGATTTTCATGGCTGCGGATCCGTCTCCGGGGGCCGGAAGGTCGCTCAACGCCCGGGCTCACTTCTTGAGATTCATGTCGATGTGGTCGATGATGCCGACAATGGTCGCATCCACCGGGCACAAATCGTTGTCGACCCCTTGGCGCGCCCCACTTCCCTGGACCACGATCACGCGCTCGCCCACTCCCGCTCCCACGGCGTCCACCGCAACGAAGGGATCACCCCGATGGGTGTTGTCCGAAGGCTCCAGGGGCTGGACGATCTGGATTTTACTGCCGACCAGGCGCTCGTGTTTGCGTGTGGCGACCACTGTTCCGATGACTAGTGCAATGATCATGGTGCACTCCTGGATGGGAAGGCCTCGCAACGATTCGCCGCAGAGGACGCCGGGCAGCACCGGGCTGCAACCGAAAATCCATTTCACCACGGAGGACATAAAGAGCACGAAGGCGAGTTCACAGAAATCCTCCCGTACGGGTTGCGGATGAGATGTTTCCTTTGGCTATTCGCTCTCCTTGATGCCCACGCCACAGCGCCACGCCAATTCGCGGGCGAGTGGAGTCACAATGGTTCCATGAGACACCGTCAGATCTTTACCGAGGGGATGGACCCGCATGATGTCCGCTGCGGAAAGCACCCTCCGGCCGGTTTGCACTGACGGCTTCGGTGCTGGCGCGGCGGTTTCTCGTTGCGTCCACTTTGTGCCATGAGTCTTCAAAATGGCGTTCGTCGTGTCTCTGAGTTCAGTCGCGTCGGTGAAGGTGCAGCCGTAAGCGGTCATTGTATGGAAACGCTCCAGCAGGGCCGCCCGCATGGCCGGGCTTCCCCTGTGAAACCCATGGGCATCTCTGGCCTTGTCGTCGGGGTGTGCTCCATTTCTGGCAGCCACCACGGTCTTGCCCATGGAGAGGGCGTGAAGGATGACGTTTGTGACCAGGTTGTCGGCCAGGAGCAGGGAGACCTTGGAAAGGGTGTTGGCGCTCAGGAGTGGAATCACCACGCTTCTTGACTCTCCGAGGGCCGTGAGCCAACCGGCTGGCGACAGAATGCCGATGTGAGGGAAACCGGTCAGCTGCTCCCGGAAAACCCTGCCGTAGAGCTCGTCGGCTGCGGCGGAAAAAGCCAACTCAATGCGGTAACCGTCCAGAGAGAGGGCACGTATCTGGTTTACAGCTTCGGTGAAGCCGGCCGTGGCTCCAGAGAGGACGGCGATGAGGCGTCCTTGGCTGCCGTCTGCACCTAAACGGCGTGCAAGTCTTGAGATGACCTCGGCAACGAGCTGCTCCAGGTTATGTCCCATGGGAGTTCCAGGTTCTGTCCTTCCGTGGTGTGCTTCGCGCGCACTCCATGGCAATGCCCAAAGGGGTGACCAGTAAAGGGTTGCGTGAAATCGCCACGTGAACCCCGGTCTCTTCGGCCATCACGGTTTCGATGCCGGGAAAACAGCTTGTCCCGCCCACAAGATAGAGGGTTTCCACCGTCTGTCCCTGCAGGTGTTGCCTGACAATGGTTGCCATCTTCTGGAAAACGGGTCGCACCAGGGGAAAGATTTCCCGCTGACGGCCGGGCTCTCGCTTGATCTTCTCCGCCTCCTCCGTGGAGATGCGAAAATGGCCGGCAAGGACAAGATCCAGATGGATGCCCCCGGTGGGCTCGTCGGCGGTGTAGACGACTGCACCGTCCCTGAGGACCGATATGCCCGTGGTTCCACCCCCGATGTCCACGACGGCACCGTCTCGGATCTCCAGAACCAGCGAGGCGGCTGTGGGCTCATCGATGAGTGTGCACAATTCCAGCCCCACGGCCCTCACCACGTTCCCGAAAGCCTGGATGTTCCGCCCCCCGATGCCGGGAGGGAAGGCGGCGGAAGCCAGGGTCAGATGGAAGCCGGAGGCTTCCAATGTCTGCACCTGCTGCCTGAGGATGTTGATGGCGCCCACGTAATCAAGCACCAGGCCGTCGCGGATGCTGGACTTGCTTCTTGTAATGACACCCGCCACTGGAGTTCCCAGGTGATCCACAACTGCAGTGACGATATAGGCCGTGCCCAGGTCAACCCCGGTATAGAGTTCGCCCTCGACCGGTCTGCTGCCGTTCAAGGTGAGGGAATTCTCAAATGTGGTGATGCGCTGATTGGCTCTTTCACCGACCATATCATGCTTCCCTGCCCGAAATGCTCTTGATGGCCGATTCCGCGGCCCCTGCCGCCCTCTCCACGTCCGATCGCTTTCCCCCCACGTAGAGGCGTCCCACGGCCCCGAAGGTTCGGCAGTCCACCAGGGTGATCTGGGAGTTCTTCTCCGCTTCATTGGCCGCATGGGTGATGTATGCCGCGGGCTGGACTTCGAGGATGTAGAGGTCCTGTCCCGGGAGAAGCATGGAGCACAACCGTGAGACGTTGACCATCTGGGCATGGTAGGCGTTTACCTTGTTGATGACCTGTGAGAACAGGATCTTGGGCTTCATGCGCTCTTCGAGCCGAATCCCCAGGGTCTTGAGAACTGCTTCACCTGCCTGCTTGACTTCGGCCTGGGCCTGGGAGTGAAATTCCAGAACGCCGAAGTGGCGTTCGACGACCATGAGCCCCGGTCTCACGTTGGCTGCTTTGACGGCGACATCGGTGATCTGGTTGATCAAGACCCCCGGGGAGACCTCCACCAAAATGGCTGCCATGCCGGGAATGGGGATGTACCCCCTGGAATTGGCGCCGATATATGCGGCAAACTGGGGCTGCAGCCGGTCAAGGTAAACATAGGCGCGAAGTTCGGTCATGGTGCGCTCCTTGATATCCAGTCACTTCCGCCGGCGGTGACCCGTCACTGGCCCCCCCGGACCTCGCCGCTGAAATCGTTCACCGCGGAGCTCGCAACGCAGTCTTCAGCCGCAACCAAAGAATAATTGCATTTGATGAAACCTCACTTGGGCTTTCTGCCCTTTGTGGGTTTTCGCTTTTCCCCGGTGGACGGTTTGGCGGCCTTTGCCGCCTTTTTCACGGGGGCTTGGGGCTCCGCCTCCCTCGGTCCTTCCTCTCCCTCGGTCGGAGCCTTTTCCAGCGCCGAGGGTTGAGATTCGTCCGGCGGGACTCCCGCAGACTTCGGTTCTTCCGGGCTGGGAGGACGCCAGGGAACTTGCCGGTCGGGCCTTGGGATCACGTGTGCCGAAACGACTCTCCCGACTCTTTCAGCAGCGGCTTTGCCCGCCGCCACCGCAGCCTGGACCGTAGCCACGTCTCCGGCGAACATGACCGTGACCAGCCCCGCTTCGACCCGCTCCCAGTGGAAGAACACGACGTCTGCGGCCTTGGTGGCTGCATCAGCCGCCTCGACAGCAGGCACCATCCCCCATGTCTCAATGAGTCCAAGACTTTGTTGCACCTTGGGTTTTCCATCTGTCATCATGCAAGAGCTCCAGAAGAATCCTGCAAACGAGGGCCGGCAAATCGGGCGAGGCATGACAACCGGTGCTGCCCGGATTGCGGGACATTCGTGTCTCCGTGTCAAAGAGCAGGGGATTTCCCTTCACAAGTCTGGCTGCATTGGCGCCGAGACGCCTCAGGTGTTCCACGCCGGTCTCGTGGTCCTCAAGAGAGACAAGGGGACTGCGCTGTCCCAGGTCCCGGTGGTGCAAGGCGACCTTCGGGTGCTCCCCGGTGATGCCGATGCCAACGTTGAGCATGGAGGCATGAGCGGCCTCCCTGGCGAGTGCTTCCGCAGGGCCGCCCGCAGCTTCTCGGGTTTCCGCGGGAATTCCTTCTTCCTCCAGTCCCCAGAGGATCGGTGAAAGCACACGATCCGAAACGGACCCCTGGAGGAAAAGCATCACAGAAGGCCGCTTTGGTGAAGCTTCCTTGGGATCCATTCCCGTCACACCCCGCTACGACTTTTCTCAGCATGGGAGAGCACAAGGCCGGTGGCTACCGCGTTGCGTGGTCCCTCCACAGCGCGGACGTTGGCTCTCCCGGTGACCACGCCATACTCGACCAAGGCATCGGAGATCATCCCTGGTATTTCAAAGTCCAACGCCGACCCTCCAACAAGGACCACAAAGCTGATGAGACGGATGTTCCCGGCCGGGGCCACCCGCTCGAGGGCTCGAACGGCATTTCTGACGAACACCTTCTTCTTGGCTTCCCTGCGGACTGCCGCGATCTTGGCCAACTGTTCACGGCTTTCCAATGGAATCGGGCCTTCCTCGGCCAGAACGACCACTCGGCCGAAGAGGCGAGGATCCATTGGTTCTTGGAAAAACTGTACCGAGCCGTCCTCGTGGCGCATGTGGAAAAGGGTTTCCACCTTTGCCAGGGGATGTCTCTTGATGTGCTCGGCAAGTCCTCGGTCCTCGAGCCCTAATTCCGTGTCGATGAGGAGCGTCACCATCTCTCCCGCTCCAGCCAGGTGCGCGCTGCGGATCTCCTGTGCTTCGGTGATGAGTGAAGCGTCGGTCGACCCGCCCCCAAGATCGAGAATCGCCAGGGGCGGCTTGGTCCCCGGTGTGGTCAGGGCACCACGAATGGCCATCTCCGCTTCAACGCCCCCCACCAGAACCGGGACCATGATCTCGCTTTCGAGCTTCCTCGCCAATCTCTGCATGGGGAGCTTGTGGGTTTCCACCATGGCTGCCAGGCCCACCGCCGTGCCGAGGAAGTATTCTCCTGCAAGCCCCCCCAGCACCTCCTGGGGTTTGAGGGTATCCACCGCAAGAATGTCCTGGACCCGGATGGCGCTGACAGGCTGGTCCGTGAGATCAGCCATGACTTTGCGGACCTGCTCGAACATGCCGCCCACGTTGGTCCCGGCTTCAGCCTGGATCTCGTGGAGTGGAGCCACGTCCGACAACCTCTCCATGATCGCTTCGGCTCCCTCCTGGACTTCCACTTCAACCTTCCGTGCGGCACCCATCAGAGTGATCTTGCCCGCCGGGATCCGTCTTTCCTGAATCTCACCCTTGGGGGTCTTGATGACCACGGCGCTCCGTGTTCCCATGAGTGCTCTTGCAATGGGCATGACTCGGCGGGTCTCCTCGGGGTCGAGGGCAAACAGGGTCGCAATGTCGTACGGGTTGGAGAGTTTTTCGATGGTTCTCCCCTGCGAGGCCACTTCCACGGCGGCAAGCATGCCCATGGGAACCCGGTCGATGAGGGCCACTTCATCCACGATGGGAATGGGATGGTGGAGCCGGTTGTTGATGAGGACGCCGTCATCCTTTTGAACGATAGCCCCGACCAGATCCACTCCGGCTGACCGGGCCCGGTTGATTTGGGCCGCAGCGTCCCTGAAATCCACTGTCCCGGGGATGACGGCAATCCACGGGTTGTTCCTGGAAGCATCATGGAGCCGTTCCAGGGGGACGGTCGTTCCGAGGCCCAATCCCAGACCGCCGGGTGTTGAAGGGTTGTGTCCGATCATGGCCGACTCGGTGATGACCGTCTCCGTGATCGTCTCCATGGCTACATCGCCGATGACCGGTGTGGCCTCATTGAGAAGCACCGCACCGAGGCTTGAACGTTCCATCCCTACGGGGGAGAGGGCGGCGTCCAACGCGTCGATGACGCCCATGGCGTTCTGAATGGTTCCCTTAATTCCTACGGTTTGCACCAGGGCCGAAGAAAGAAAACGAACGGTGCCCTGTTCGTTCACTTCCGCAAGGGCCACTTCAGTGGTGTTGTTTCCGATGTCCACTCCGGCGATGTAGGCCATGCCAAAAGGATTCCTCTAACCCCGTTTCAGCCTGCCACGCTTTTCGTAGACTTCTGCGGCCTCCCGCACGTGGGCCGCGCATATGCGTGCCTGATAACGCGATTCAAGCTCCCCAGCGATGTCAAGGAGCTCCTTTTTCGTGGAGCGATAGGGCCTCAGAGCATTGTAGATCTCCAGAACCCTTTCATCCGGAATGCGCGTCATCTCCGCCGCGCGGCGCAGGTTGCTTGCCAGGCGAGGACGACCGGCGCTCTCGGCTATCTGGGCCTGGTATTCCAGGGTCTCGGGGCGGATCTTGACGTCGTCGAAGCTGATCTGACCTGATTCGACCTTTTCAAGGGTGATGTCAGCGAGACCCAGACCACTGGCCGATTTGACCAGATCCGGCCTTTTAACCGCAAGAGGGTAGTCCCTTCCGGCATCGAGCCCTGTTCCCGGATTCCCGTGAACCGCCTTCGAGGCTGATTGGTTGCCGAGTTCGGCCATGACACGCTTCACGGCTGCTGCGATCAACTCGGGGGGCAAGTCTGTCAACTTCGCTCCCATGTGCTTGACCTCCTTTCTCACAGTTGCACGGCCAGTTCGGTGCTCGGGGCGTTGGCTTTCACGTACTGCACCTCTTTGTTATGAAGAAGGGCAGCCAGTCCCTGGTACTTGGGCCTGGCCATGGGATCGTTCCTGACAGGCACCGGAGACGGACTCTCTCCCTTGGCGTATTTGGCCGCATTGCGCCCGATGGCCCTGAATGTCTCCCGTTCCACGAGAGGAGACTGGGGAAATAGCTCCAGGTTCTGCAGCGGTTGGAGATCCCTCTGGTGGATCACTGTCGTGCCCCTGGAGAGGACACCTATGCCAATGCCGGAGCCGCTCAGCTTGGCTGCCTCATGAGCCGCAAACCCCACATCGGCGGTTCTATTGACCCTCACGAGGCGGGCCTTCAGCCCCTCTTCTTCGATGCCCGCCATCACCTCACGCAGGACCTCGCCATGGGGGATATTGATGATGGTCTTGGTCATGGCCAAACCAAAGGCGGGGGTTATGCCAATGACCACCTCATTGCGGTCGGTTCCCGTCTTGGCTTGCCCGATCTCCCGGAACTGCAGGGCAGGAACGTCCGCCTCCCTGCGCGGAGCTGAAGCTTTTCCGCCCTGCATTTCCCGCATCACCTCAAGGATGATTTCTCTAACCATTTCTTCAGTGATATTCATGTGTTGCCACCTCCGAAGGGCAGTCTAGACATCTTCAGGGCTGATTGCCTGGGGAATGTCCTTGAGGAGCTCCCACCTCGCCCCTTCAAGACGGTAGCCGCTCCCGGGACCCGCGTAGTCGTTGGGGTCATTGACGGCGCTCAGAACTTCGAAGTTGTCGTCGAAGATGGCAGAAGTGTGGAGGTAATCTCCGGACACCTTCGCTTTGAGCATGTTGAGCACTGCTTCCGCCACATCCTTGAAGCCGTGCTTGGCAAGGGCTCTCACCACCTCAACTCCTGTCGTCCCTCGCTTCATCATCTGGTCGATGGCTCTGAGATCCTCTGGCACGTTGCGATCGGGCACATCCTTGCTGCCGTGGGCATAGGTTACCGCTTCGACTTCGGCATCGGTTAGGGGAGGGAGACCCAGTTCCTGGAAAACGGCCTGGAGAGCCCGGGCTCCTTTGTTCCGAATGGCAATGACGCCCTCTTCAGTGACGGGGAGAAGGCCTCCATCCACCTGCAGGTCTCTCTGAAGGACGAGGTAGTCGTCGTAGTCGTCGCAATCGTGGGTGGACCCGGCGAACATGTTGTCGTAGTTGGGCACGGAACTGTAACCGGAAAAGATGAGGTCCGTGCCGGGCAGGAACTGCATGAGCATTCTCGCCGTGTTGCGGATGGGGGAATGGGTGAAAGTCTGGTCGTTGCCGGATGCCACCTCAAGATCCATGAGGACGGTTGCCACGTTTTCGGCGAGAACCGCACGGATGCCTGAGGGCACTGCGCCCGGTACTCCGATGACACTGATGGATCCATTCTGAAGCCCTTGAACCCCCGCCCCCTTGGTGATCATCACGCACCGGATTTCCAGATACAGCATGGACTTGCCTTCGGCATAGCCCATCTGGACTTCGGATCCGGTTCCCGAGGTGTACCGCATCTTGAGGCCCCGTGACGCATAGGCGGAAGCGAGAAAGGACTTGGACCACGGGGTGTCGTCACCGTCCACAAACACCTGCTCGGTGCCGTAAACGGAGACTGTCTCCGCATAGGCTGTGTATCCCCGCATCCCCATGGTGAGTTCGAGGGCCTCTTCCACGGCGCACTGGGTGATGACTCCCGGACGCCCCGTTTGGGAACCCACGAGAATGGAAAGGGCGTTCATGGGCGCATAGCGGCCCACACCCACGGTGGTTTCCAGTTCACTGAACCCCCGGTACGCCGCCTCGGCGGCATCGGCTGCCAGCAGGGCAGGGGTGTCCTTGAGGTTCGTCACATGTGCCTGATTGGACGGGGTACGGCGGGGCCGAAGCTTCTGCATGGCCATCATGAGCTCGACGACATTCGTGCGCTTGAGGACATCGAGAATCTTGGCCGGAGTCATGCCCACGGAGAGCCGGACAATTTTCGACCGGGGCACGTGGATGTCAACCAGCATGCGGGCAAACTCGCCCGAGTCCATGGCCATGGCCTCTTCGGCCACGGAAATATCAATACAGTGGTCGGCGATCCATGTGTCGATCATGTCGAACTGTTCTCGGCGTTTCCCATCCATCTCCACTACTTTGCCACTCTGTATTCTGATTCCAGGTGCCGGGTCATTGGGGCTGTCCATGGCGACGAGACCCACCTCGACCCATTCCTTGATGAAGCCATCCTTGTTCACGGGACGCTCCGCCAGCACCTGGAAGCGCTTTTGTCTCCTGGCCATCGTCTGTTCTCCCTGTGTGCACTGGTTATTGGGTGCACTCAACCGTCTCTGCACACCCGTGCCTCCCCATCTCCGCGTCACCGTATCCCTCGAGATGTTGAGTACGGGCAGCAGACGGCTATATGTAAGGCGTCCCTAGTGACTTAGGCTCTTCACCCCAGGCATTCAAAAGCTTGTTGCCGACTTCGCGACCGGCGATGACCGCCTGACGGACTGCTCCCGAGTCACCGGTTACCCAGACGAAGACCTCGTTGGTGAGGCTCGTTCCATGGGCCGGTGAGCCATAGCCCAAAACCTGAACGTCTGCGGCCTTGACCGCCGCGTCCACCATGAGCATGCCGACCACGGCAGGCGCCCCCAGGATGAGGCCGAACGCCCGTCCTTCGGGCACCTTCAGGGCAAAGTTCAAGACCTTGCTGGCACGAGCTGAATACTGGTTCTCGGTGTACCCCTGGCTGTTGGCATAGACGTCTCCGAAGAACTTGGGGAGCATCTCCAGGGTGACCTCGACGGCTCTCCTGGCGTCGGAGACATCCTCGGCACCAAAGATGATGAGGTTGCCGTGACCGGCCTGTCCTTTGGTGTCTCTGGGCATCTCCACCCGGAGGATCTCCGTGTTGGTGGCCTTGATTCCCTCGTCGGCGGCCATCAGCTGAGGGCCGGCCCCAACCCGGCCCCCGATGATTCCAAGGGACCGGTACTTCTTCTCAAAGCCCATGATTTCATGGATGAGGGGATCGAGGTTGGCGATGACGATGCCCATGGTATCCCCTGGGCCGATGCCCACGTATTCGGTGAGGTCCACACAGCCGGCCACGGGGGACGGATTGCCCCGTGGTGATGCGGCGGATGCCTCCCCGGGCGGTGAGGCTGAGCCCACGCGTTTCATCACTTCTTGAAGAACTCGATCGATCAGTTCCTCATGCATAGGATCTTCCCTCCTGCTTCTCGGATCGTAGGATGATGATCCAAACGCTCCCTTACGCATTCCTTGAGGCCTGCGGTATGAACTGCTCCACATCCTGGTGCGGTCTTGGGATCACGTGAACGGAGATCACTTCTCCCACTTTCTGAGCGGCGGCGGCTCCGGCATCCGTTGCTGCCTTCACCGCTCCCACATCCCCGCGAACCATCGCTGTCACGAGGCCTGCGCCGATCTTCACCTGTCCGACAAGCACCACATTGGCTGCCTTCACCATGGCATCAGCCGCCTCTATGTTGGCGACCAAGCCCCTTGTTTCAATCAAGCCCAGTGCTTCCTTGTCCATGGGAAATCCTCTCCTGTGTTTTTGTTGGTCCTAACGACACCTACAGGGAGTCCCAGAGAGACGTCCCTCATGAGTTTAATGAAAAGCCGGTTCAGGCTGCCGTCTTTTCCACTTCCTTCTGTTTGAAGAGATCGGGCAGCCTGGCGGACAAAAGCCCTGCAAAGTTGCCGATCATCATGCAGACGAACGTATTCACTAGGGTGGCCATGATGTCACCCTTGTGTCCACCGAGATTTCCGAAGAAGACGGCGGCACCGACGAACTGGCCGGGGATGGCGGAGAGCAGGGGGATGCCTCCTTCCATGGTCATGATAAAACAGTAGACCGCAATGATGATGGACAACAAAACGACGCTGCCGCCCCCCACCTGTGTCCACAGCCAGAAGAAGATCGCGCCTTGAACCATCCCCGCCGTGTTTGCCGCACACGATTTGAGTAACGCCTCCTTGTTTCCGCCGGCATAGTAAAAACTCGCCCATGCGGCATACCCAACCCAGGCCATGAGCCATGGGACCCACTGGGTAATCTGGAACCAGAGACCGCAAAGCACTCCGATACTTAGGGAAATGGGGAAGAGACCCATCAGTGAACCTCCTTGCCCCTCGCCTTGAGCTCGCTGCCGAGGGCATCTGCGGCCCAGATCGCCGACTCCACCGCATCGGCTGTGACCGGGAACCATGTGGCGTGAATCGTCTCACCGGAAGCCGTGGTGGCCTCTGCCACCTGCCTGATTTCCTCCCTGGTGGGGTTGTGAACCCCCATGTCGTCCAGGCACACGGGGAGACCCACCTGGAGGCAGAAACCGACCACCTCGTTGATCGTCGCCATGGATCGCCCTTCCATGACCAACTGGGTGATGGTGCCGAAGGCAACCTTCTGCCCGTGAAGCTTGTGGTGGGACTTTTCGAGGACGGTGAAGCCATTGTGGACCGAGTGAGCTCCCGCCAGGCCGCCGCTTTCAAAACCGAGACCGCTGAGGAGCGTGTTGGCCTCAACGATGGCCTCCACGGACGGAGTCACCGCCTTTCGCTCCACGGCCAATTTGGCGAGAAACCCGTGCTCAAGGAGAGTGTCGTAGCAGAGCCGTGCAAGAGTGATGGCGGAAAGGGTCGGGGGGCAGCCACCGGTGAGGACGTTGGGTTTGCAGCTCTTGGCACAGGTGTCGGCTTCCCAGAAGGTGGCGAGGGCATCGCCCATGCCGGACACCAGAAAGTCCACGGGAGCCTGGGCTACAATGGCTGTATCCACAAGGACGCAATCGGGGTTTCTTGGAAGTACGAGGTAGCGTTGAAACACGCCCTCCTCTGTGTAAACGACCGAAAGAGCCGAACAGGGAGCGTCGGTTGCGGCGATGGTGGGAATAATGATGACCGGTATCTTCATTTCATAGGCGACAGCCTTGCCGGTGTCGATCACCTTTCCGCCGCCCGTCGCAATGACAAGGTCGGCGCCCTGGGCCTTGGCCGCTGTGATGAGGCGTTGGATCTCCTGGTCAGAGCACTCTCCCCTGAACGCCTCCTGGTGACAGCCGATCTTCTCCCTCGTCAGGCTGTCCTGAATTTGCCGACCGGCCACGGACAGGGCAGTCTTGCCTCCTGTCAGCAGCGCTTTGGTTCCCATCCTGGCTGCGTGGACGCCCACCTCATTAAGGGCGCCGGCCCCCTGGACGTAACGACCCGGTGCAAGCAACATTCTGCTCATGATTCGTCCTCCCCTCTATTTGGGTTACCGTGGAAAGACCAAGCCATGGGATACGAAGTGCCGATGGAGCATGAATGGGGTCCGAAGACTAAAAGCAGGATCCGCAGAGGATGGGTGCTCGAAGGGTCGCACGCGCTCGCGCTCAGTGCACTCGATCCCGGCATGAACCGGTTCCGGCGGTGGCGGAAATAACCACATCCGGCAGTGTACCGTGGTGAAACTGGTTCCATTTCTGATTTTGATCATTTAAAGCAAAGGCGTGCTGTGTTGGAAATCCCTCGAAGGGATGGATTGACATCACCCGCGGGTGGGATTTTAGAGGGGTGGAGGGCACATCTCCAGGCAAGTCGATTGCGGGGATCGGACCAATTCGGCCTCAACGTGAACAAGGAGCGATGAGATTCTTCTGCCTTGCCGCCTGGATCGCCTGAACACGGCTGTTCACATCGAGCTTCCTGTAGATGGATTTCACATGGCTCTTCACGGTTTCCGTGCTGATGTTGAGGCTGCTGGCGATTTCCTTGTTGCCTCTTCCTTCCGTCAAACCATGCAGAATTTCCTTCTCCCTGAAAGTCAGGAGGTGGTCGTCCTCTTCGGGTTCAGGCCGGCCGCAATCGAGGCTGAGGTTGATCAGGTATGGAGAGACGGTCGTCTTGCCTGCGGCGATGGTCTTGATGATCCGCACGAGCTCTTTCACTTCAACACATTTGAGCACATATCCGTCCGCTCCGGCTTGCATGGCCTCCCGAATGTAGTTCTCATCGTGGTATGTGGACAAAACCACCACCCTGACGGGCAAACGGGACTTCCTCAGGATGCGGATGATGCCGATGCCTGAAAGCCCCGGCAAGGCGATATCCACGAGAAAAACGTCAGGCCGGTGCGCCTGGACCAGCTCCAATGCGCGAAACCCGTCGCTCGCCTCGCCGACGACTTCAATATCCTCTTCCTGGGCAAGGCTGTGGCGCAGGCCGAGGCGAAACAGCGGATGATCATCCACTATGAATACCTTGACAGACATGGTTGTCCTCCCTGAGGGCGGGCCTGCCGCGGGTGAATCACAAGGGTGTCGCAGGAAGCCCCGATTTCTCTATTTCAAAAAAAATCTCTTCCATGGCAAATCCCCTGGAAGGGTGATACGGCATCCCTCGATGGGGTGACCGACGGGGTATGCATGCTGCGGTGCTCCCAGCGCAGCAGAAAGCAACCCAAACACGCGTGAATCGACTCTCAACAATCGGTTGCACAGAATATCCTGGACAAGACAACCAGAGTTTGGATTGTCATGCGAAGAGTACGACGGAGCCGCAGGGTGGGGCCCTCCTCACGCTTCGCTGTCGGTCGACCTCAATGGGATCCCCCGCGGGAAGCAGGAAGGAGAGCTCGCAGCCCCGCTCCTGCCCCCGCTCATCGTTATACAGGGGAGACCTGACCCAGATCTGCCCCTCATGTGCCTCGATCACTTGTTTGCAGAAAGCCAGTCCCAAACCGACTCCCTTTCTCTCGGAAGGGGCTCGCGATTCGACCGTGAAGAACTTATCGAAAACCATGGTGTGGTACTCGCGGGGGATTCCAATCCCTTGGTCGGCAATGGATGTCAGGATATGGTCCCGATCGGGTTTGAGGCCGGGTGCAGCCGGTGCCGGAAGTACGGCCAAGAACTCAGTGAGCTCGCTGGAGCCGATTCGACGACAGGAGAGCCGGACTTCTCCCTCCTCGGGGCTGTATTTTACGGCGTTGTCCAACAAGTTGACGCAGACGCGCAGCAAGCGCCTCTGGTCCCCAAAGAGGCGCAGGCAGCGGCCTTGGGTCTCGAAGACGAGGGACACCCGTTTGTCTTTTGCGAAGAACTCGAGTTGGGAAATGGCTTCTGTCATGACCTGCCCAATATCTATGGGGGATTTCACGAGGAGCAGTTGACCATTCTCGTTTCGATAAATGTCGAGCAAGTTGCTGGCCATTCCAAAAAGTTGATGGCTGGTCCCGAGTGAGAGGCGGATGATCTCGAGCTGGTTGGCGTTTAAAGGTCCCATAGTCTCATCGACCAGAAGCTGCATCGCCTTTTGCAGGGAAAGCACCGGGTTCCGTATGTCATGCATCACCATCCCGATGAGATCCTCTTTCATGCGGTCGATTCTTTTCTCTTCGGTAATGTCCCGTATGACCGCCACGTAGTCCGGACTGTCCTCGTGCGATTCGTGAATCTCCGAAACAGAAACCTGCACAGGGAATTGCCTGGAATCACCACGAACCGCTGTCATCTCATGGCGGGACTCCCGCTTCCAATCCCCCATTCGCAGTGCGGGGCACTCTGCTCCCAGGTCACGACCCGAGAAGAGCTTCTCCATGGGCTGACCTATGAGATCCTGGGACTTGGATCCAAACATGGCGGCGCCAGCCTCGTTGACCATGGAGACGATGCCCTGTGCGTCCGTGGAGATGATGCAGTCCGAGACCGCGTTGATCACCTGGTGCAGGTATTCCCGGGACTGTCTGTGCAGTTGGTAGGTTCCCAGGGCGAGCTCGCTGATTGTCTTGGTGATGACCGACATGAGATTTGCAACATCGAGCAACCGGTTGCGACTCATAACGGGAACTCTGCCTAGCTCCTCCAGATAGCCTTCGATGTTGGTGACCCCTATGGCGCGGGCTCTGTCCACGGCCACGCTTTGTCGCATCGGCTCTTCAAGCACCTGTCCACATAGCACGGTTGCCAGGTGGCATCCTCCGACGATGACCGGAGCGGCACAGTCGAGCAGACCCGCATTCAGGCATGGGTAAATGGGTGGGGTTGCCATCCGTGCCGACTCGGTACCCCCGTAGCGGTCGCTTTGACAACACTTCTTCTTCCCTTCAAGAGTTGAGCGGCAGTATTTCTGGCAGAGAGGTGTGAAATTGTGGGCCCGAGTGATGGGGTGGCCTTCGGGGTCTGCAATGATGGAGGCGACTCCTGTAACAGCGGTAAACCCTTGCAGGATTTGATCCAGTTTTTCAATGCCAATCAGTTCAAGAAGGTGAAGTTTGAGGCTCATAGAGGATCTCCCGGCCCGGCACCGAAATGCCGAGAAGATAGAGCCAGGCCATCGACCGCGAATTCATCCACCCTGAAACCTCAATCTTGGTGCCAGCACTCGCGATGTTACGGCCAGAGGATTCCAGTACGAACGTCTAAGTTACTTTGCGTTTTCTATGGATAAGCCGGGTTCTCCCGGTTTGAATGCTTCGATGTCCTGCATTGCTCACATGCGAAGGTGAAGATCGGCTGGGTCAGTGCAGAGCCACATGCGTTTGAATCTCATCAGGAAATTGAACGGTGACCTATTCTATATCAGTCGATGGATGGTGATCAAGCGACATCCCTTGAATAGTCGATCAATGTCATGGAGGAATGCCTGCCGCCTGTCCTCTATTCTATCCCGCCATCGAACCCGAGGCGGAGCATTCCGAGCAGAAGGGGGGCCTGTCCCTAGCTGATCATTTCCAGCAGGGTGATTTCCACAGGTTTCTCCAGGATATTGCCGGCCTTTTCCAGAAACGCCTTCAGATAGGGCATTTCAAGGTGCCTGTCCAAGTCCTCCTTACTCTTCCAGTTCTCATAAAATATAAACAGTGACTTGTCATCCGGCGCCTGGTGCAAGTCGTAGTTGATGCAGCCAGGTTCCGATCTGGTTGGGTTGACAAGAGACAGAAGCTCCGTCCTGACCGTCTCCTCCATTCCCCCCCTTGCCTTTATCAATGCCAACACGGTGAGCTTCTTTTTCTGCATCTGTCGCCACCTTTCTTGTTCTCACGTCGATCAAATGAATTGGATGTTTGACCAATGACGAATATTCCCCCAGGAGCCGATCATCCTCAAGAACACACCTGTCGAGCTTGGTCTTACACGCCATGCATCCCTGGCACCCACGGCATTTCAGGTCGTTCAGGACGAAGGTTTTCACCTCGGCACCGAACTTCTCAGCCGTGCTGCAGAATCGACTGGCAATGGCCGCACTGTTTCCATTGACCCTTGGGCTTCCGGGCAAGCAGACTACTTTCATCTGATCTCCCTCAAATGTGGAATGGACAGCAAATGGTGAATGACTCAACAATAGCGGTGAAGTGGGGCTTGGTCAATCATGCGGTGGGAAATGCAACCACTCACCAAGGCCCATGAACCCCAGTGGGCCCCATCTGGATGCTGAAGAATCATCGTCGCTGCAAACGATGAAACCGAAAGGCACCGCGCCATCAGCCAACTATCCAGGATTTCTTGCAAACCGGCGGAGTGATTGTTGAAAACGTGTGAACAGTTTCAAGGCTGCCAGGAATTGGTCAGCTCAAGACTCAGAGCATCATCCAATGATAACAATCGGTTAATGGCTGATGGAACGGGAGGGGCAGTCCAAGAGCATTGCGGAGGAGATGTTTACTGTGGATTCAGTTTTTCGTTGGATGAACAGGGACAATGAGGTATTCTTTTGGATGGCAGCTCCTTTTTTAGTGTTCTCGATGGGTTGCCAGAAACATGTTATAATTTTTACTCACCTGTCATCGTGAAGCGCATCAAAAAGGCGTGCAGAATTTGAGATTCAACCATAGAGGATGTGGAAATGAGGAATCTGATCACCGGAGGCGCGGGTTTCATAGGCAGTCATCTGTCTGACTATCTTTTGAAGGCGGGAGAAGAGGTCGTTATTCTGGACGACCTGTCCACGGGAAGTTTTGAAAACATCAGGCATCTGGTCGAAAATAAGAACTTCACATACTATATAGGGAAGGTGGAAGATCGCCGTCTCTTCGAGCGCATCATCGAATCGGTCGATAGGATCTACCACCTGGCTGCCGCGGTGGGCGTTCAGTTGATTGTCGAAGACCCGGTCCGCACCATCGAAAACAACATCAATTCAACCCAGGTGGTGTTGGAGCATGCCGTGACTTACGGAAAACCGGTGCTGGTCGCTTCCACGTCCGAAGTGTACGGCAGGAGTGACAAGTTGCCGTTTTCCGAGGAAAGTGAAGTCGTCTATGGCCCCACGAGCCGTTTTCGCTGGAGTTACGCCATATCCAAGGCGGTCGATGAATTCCTGTTCCTTGCCTACAACAGGCAGAAGGGATTGCCCGGCGTCATCGTGAGACTCTTCAACACGGTTGGCCCGAGACAAACGGGGCGGTACGGGATGGTCATCCCCCGTTTCGTCAAGCAGGCACTGACCGGCGAACCCATCACCGTCTACGGCTCGGGAGAACAGACCCGATGCTTTGGCCATGTCCTGGATGTCGTGCCCGGCCTCCACAAGCTCATGAACACGAAGAAAGCCCATGGCCTTGTTGTGAACGTTGGAAATGATCAAGAAATATCTATCAATGAGCTCGCTGAAAAGGTGAGACAAAAGATAAACTCCAAGGTTGAGATCGTCAGGCTTCCTTACGGAGAAGTCCTGGGCAAGAACTTTGAGGACATGGATGCGCGCAGACCGGACCTCTCTCGTGTCAGAGAACTCATTGACTACAATCCGACACGAACACTGGACGACATCATCGAAGATGTGCTCCGATACTACAAGGAAAAATGGAAGCCGGAAGAATAGGACTGATCGTTCACCGCAAAGACGCAAAGAGCGCAAGGCTTCAAGGCGATTGAAGGCTTGAAAGGTTGCCCGTCGCGATTCTGTTGGGCTCGTTGGATTCACGCCGACGCAGATCGGTTCTGAGCTCTCCCTAGCTTACTCTGCGCCTGTGCGGTGTGGTCAGTGTCACGTCTTCCCGCACCTTGTTTCTTGGCGTTCTCAGCAGCTTCGACCCTGAACCTTTTTGCACCCCGTGATCGGAAACATATTCCACGAATGCCCGACCAACCGAGTCCCATGAATCTTAGAATTCAGTTCCGTAAAGCCTTTGGATTGTTGAAAAACAATGGTTTTGGTTATTGTGCAAGAATCCTGTCCATATATATAAAACAGTGGATTCATGAAAGAAGGAATGATTCGGATTGTATCTCAAATGATAGATATGCAGATTGGATCAATAGTCATGAAAATAGCGATCTATATATGGTTGAAAATGCAGTCAAGTATCTAAGGGCCAATCCCAGAATAACAGTATGTATAATTTCGAAAAGTTGCGATATGCAAGAGCTTAGCAACACAATTCGATCTATATGCGAGCAATCTTATAGCAATTTTGAAATTGTACTTGTTTGTTCAGGGAATGATTCTCAATATTTTCAGATAGTAAATAAATATAGCAAAATGCTTAAAGATATTTTGTGCTTTAATAAAAAAAAAGATTTGATGTGCTTTTTGAAGAATTTTTTTAAGAAGTCAAACGGCGATTTTATTGTATTCATCAATAGTCCTGATTCCTTATCCAGGTTCGCTTTCCTGGAGATTGCCCGGGTGTTGGGTCAATTTCCTCTTGTGAAGTATATATATACCGACGAGGACACAATAAACCATAACGGCGATAGATCTTGCCCTTTCTTCAAGCCCGACTGGTCTCCCGACCTGCTCACGTCCTTTCCCTACACGGGCAACCTGTCTGTTTACAGTAAGGAAAGGTTTCTGCAACTGCACGATGCAATGAGTGACGGCAATTCCTTCGATCTGTACGATCTCACGCTCAAGTTTACGGAATCCCTCAAAGAGCACGAGATCTTTCACATACCCAGGGTCTTGTATCATGGAGGCACGACGGAAATCACTTCTACCGATCGGTGCTGGGTCTTCGACGCTCGGAGCTCCCAGGCGCATCGCCGCGCATTGAGGGATACCCTGGGGCGAAGAGGGATTCAGGGAAGCGTGCTGGACGGGAAGTGGCCAGGTTCCTACCGCATGAAGAGGACATGCGTTGAAACGCCTCCAGTCACCATCATCATCCCCACCAGGAACCGGTTGAATCTGCTGAGGAACTGCATCGGGAGCATCGAGGCGAAGACAACCTACAAGAACTACGAGATCCTGATTGTGGACAACCGGTCGTCCGACCCGAAGCTTCTGGAGTATTTGCGCTCCCTCAAGCATAGGGTCGTCAGGTACGGGGAGCCGTTCAATTTTTCCAAGATCAACAACTTTGCGGCACGGTTTGCCAGGGGGGAGGTTCTCCTTTTCTTGAACAACGATGTGGAGGTCATCACCCCAGACTGGATTGAGTCCATGCTCGAGCACGGCCTTCGCGAGGAAGTGGGGGCTGTGGGTTGCAAGCTCCTCTACCCCAATGGGTCGGTTCAGCACGCGGGCATTGTGCTGGGGATGGATCCCGACGAATCCAGGGCGGTGGCGGGCCACGTCTTCAAACGGCTCAAGAGCGGCGACATGGGTTACTTCGGTTTGGCCCATGTGGTGCGCAATCTTTCAGCGGTGACCGCGGCCGCCATGATGATGCGCAAATCCGTTTTTGAGGCGGTGGAGGGATTCAACGAGGAATTGGCCGTTTCCTTCAACGACGTCGACCTTTGTCTGCGTTTGAGGCAGGCGGGTTATTTGATCGTGTACACCCCTCACGCGGAGCTATACCATCATGAGTCGGCGACGCGGGTCCCGGGAGCGAATCCCATGGAGACCGACACCATGATCCGCAAATGGGGGAGTGTCCTTCAACGCGACCCATACTACAGTCCCAATCTGTCCTTGAGGAGCTTCCTGTGCGATATCGCCTCGTGATCCTGCGCTGCCCTTGCAGTTTCATGGTCCGATACGAAACTTGACAAAATGGCATGCTCTCCATTAGGTTAAAGACCAACATGAAAGTACAACCTATTGAAATCATTGATGTGCGTAGGGATGGTCGGTTCGGTCCCGCGCGGTTACAGGGACACCCACCGGATTTTTCGGAACCGTCGCCAATTGTCCGTAAATTCCTGCGAAGAACCTTATGAGAATGGTACCTGATGATGAAAGTGAAGGATATCATTGACGGCAACGCATTGTGGCATCCTGCAAAAGGTGGTGGAAATACTCAACCCACCGTGTCCGTTTTGCTTCCAACATTCAGGCGGGGAAAGAGTGGACTATTTCGCAATGCAGTAGAGTCGGTGATCCGCCAATCAATGACCAGTTTTGAGCTCATCATCATAGACGATGCGTCGACGGATGGGACTTATGATCAAATCATGGACTTCATGGAGAAAGACAACCGGATAAGCTGCATCAGGCACACTGACAACGTTGGATTGCCGGCGATCTCCGAGTACGAAGGCTTCATGAAGTCCAGGGGTGAATACATCGCCTTCATGTTTGACGATGTGGAGTGGGAGCCCAGAGCGCTTGAGATGATGCTTGACGGCATGCTTAAAGCCGATCTCAAATGTGCATTTGGAAGAATGTTGCTCAGGAATGACCCAGGGGATTATTCAAGAGGAATACCGTTGGGAGGGAGTTACGCGCTTTATGTGCTTCAGAACCTGGATAGTCATAATTTTATCGCCAACGCCAGTGTTTTACTTCACAGGGAAGTGATCGAATGCGTAGGATTGTATGACCCACATGTGTCCATGGTCCGCATTTGTGATTGGGACCTGTTGAGGCGTATAATAAAAGATTTCCACCTGGAAGCTCTCGACATGTTTGTCGGATACGAAAACGGGTATATAACAAAAGACAGCATCGGTCGCACGATGAAGCTTGATAGCTGGGTTGTCAGTGAGAGAATCAAGCTGGACAGGAAGAGCGCACTGAAACCGATGAATTTTCATGAAATTGATGTTTTGGAGATTCATGGTACTACAACACAATACTTTAAGTCAGTAGTAAGCGAAATTTCTAATCAGTATTCAACCAAGTCCTGGTATATAAAAACACAAAACGGTGTCGAGAAGGCAAGAAAAACTATTCCTATATTGGTGGTTTCTCCAGATTCCATCGACGCCTCCACAACCTTGTGCTTTGGGAGAAAAAGCTATTCGGGTGCGAATCTGAGGATTGTTTGTGCAAACATATGGCAACTTGACCAATTATCGGGTGCTGCTTGTGTGATCATGGTCAGATCTCTAACAGTAGCCAGTATATGGAAAGAATATGCAAAAAAGCTTGGTATACCAATATATTATTTTGTTGATGATAACTTGCCGTCTGTTTCGAAATACATCAAGGATTACAAGGATTATACCATAGAAAATGTAAGAACATGGTTAATGGATTATGATGGAGTGCTGGCTTCATCTAAAGAACTTGCCAAATATTATACTAAACGTAATATTCATGAAAAGACATATTGTTTTCCTCCTGTAATTGGAAGTCTGCTATATGAGAATAAGACTAAATTTAGTGACAAGGAAGCTATTTTTAGTATTGCATTTATTGGAAGTTCATTTAGAAATGAATCTTTAATTCATTGCGTTTGGCCTGCTATTGGAGAATTGGCAGCTTATACCAAAATAAAGTTTTGTTGCCCTGATGATTCGGCGTTAAGAAGCCTTGGAGATTCATCCAGCAATATCAGTGTCACATATGTACCTAGGACCATGTCTTTAGATCAAATGCTTCTCAAATACAATAACCTAAACGTAGACGCTATTGTTCATCCCGGCCCAGATATTGAAAATAACAGGTATAAAACACTCAATTTGCTTCTTAATGCTGTCCAGCTCGGTGCGGTGCTGGTTGTGCCCGATCGACCGCCTTTCAACCAGGTGGAAGACCGTGAGCGCCTGTTTGTTTCCATTAAGGACGATTCCCCGCAAGGGTGGTGCAATGGCCTGAAAAGAGTATTAGATAAAGAAATCAGAAGAGAAATGGTCAAGAAGTCTACAGAGTTTTGTCTAAGCCAATACGCGGGAGAACAGAATCAATTGGTTATTGATGAGATTACCAAGGATCTGGATGAGATTGGTTACTTAACTAAGACTCAAAGACTGAATGAAATATACAATTTTGATGTTCCAGCGGTACCGCCTGATGCCGATGAGGTATCTTGCATCGATGCTGATATAAAAAGCCTTCCCGAGTTTCACATGAAGCCTTCACCGATCCTGAGGCGTTTTTTCCAGTTTAGATATCAAATAGTTCCTGATATCGATTGGTTTGAATCAGTTGCCATTTGTATAGGGACACACGGGAATCAGTTGAATGGAGATTTAGTCTTGAGGATATTCACGGGAAAAAACTCTCAGATTCCATTGCGTATCTCTCGAGCTCCTCTTCTAGATGTGGGGGACAAGGATTGGGTTAACTTTGAAACGGAGCCCATAAGAGATTGCCTGGGGCAAGAGCTGACTTTTTCATTCAGTATGGAGAAATCCTCACCGCTGTCCTTCCTTTCTATTTATGAAGCGGACGACAATCATTCAGAGAACTGGGGAATCCTCCGCGGATTGCTCAACAGGTTTAAAATTGATCGGCAAGGACTGGTCTTTCGCCTTTTTTGACGTCACTTCCTCTTGGCGGAAGCGGGAACTGAGGGCTTACGGACGAGACCATGCGGGTCGGCTGTGCCTTTTCCAGTGGCTCGGCTAAGGGCCTGTATAAAGCGTACTTCACCGCGGAGCACTCTGAGACCGCTGAGAAAGACTTCTATCAAGGACAGACTCAGCGGTCACGGCGCGCCTCTTGTGGTGAGTTCCCATCTTTTTATCGCTTAAGGGGTCCCCAAAGGGGCGTGTGGGTCTATACCACGAGAAGCCTTGAATCTTGGCATGAGCGTTGACCTATGATGAACCATTCAGAACCATTTGTTCCACAAACTATTGGGGTCGAGGTTCAAAGCCCCATGCCACATAGAGTCGTGCGTCTGGACCTGGGTTCCGGCAATGTGTGTCCCCCTGGCTTCATTGGGGTGGATCGTTTTCCATTGCCGGGAGTGGACGTTGTCGCGGATCTGGATAAACCGCTGCCCTTTGCGGATGACTCGGTGGATTTGGTGCTGGCCAGCCATGCTCTGGAACATGTGGCGGATCTCATGGCGACCATGAAAGAGATCTATCGGGTCTGCAAGCATGGCGCACAAGTGTGCATCACGGCGCCTTACTACCAGCAGGGCCTCAACCTTGCCAATCCTTATCACCTGCAGGTTTTCAACGAGCACACTCCGCGCTTCTGGACATCCAGCTTCGATACTCCAGTGGATCCATCGGAGTATGCGCATCCTCACGCCTCTGGATGGGGTCTGGGCGAGAGCGACAACAGTGAGCTCGACATCGACTTCCGGTGCGTGAGGATGGAATTCTTCCATTTCCCGGAATACCGCTCACTCTCGCAAGAGGAGCAACGCTCCGCCCGCAAGAAGTACTTCGACGTGTGCGATGAGGTCATGTATCACCTGCTTGTAGTTAAACAACCTTTTGACGAGGTAATGATGAAGGAAACGGTTAAGAAGACTTCATTCTATGAGCCCATACGAGTCGCGCTGCGTAGTGAACTGGAGGAGAACGAGCAGCTGCGCAGGCTATTTTCGGATGGAGAGGCCGAACTGCGCAAGATCCGCTCCGTTCATGAGGTTGAGTTGGCACAGATCCGTTCTGCTCATGCTGCTGATTTGGAGCAAATGCGCTCTGCTCATGCTGCTGATTTGGAGCAAATGCGCTCTGCTCATAAGAATGAACTCAGCGGGGTGAGACATGTCCTGTCGTTGCAGGAGTCCCAGGTCCTGCGAGTGCTGCGGAAGGCCCAGCGATTGGCCCTGGAGTTGGGTGCCCGCCGCCAAGGACCCTTGACGCGACTGCGGCGGCGGCTGTTTCCCGACGATCTCTCCGGCAATGTCGCTCCAGGCTATCTCCCGCTCAAGGACGACAGCCTGATGGCACAAGAATCTCCGAGGCTTTCTCCTCCAGGCGAGCGATGACTTGCGGGGCGAAAAGTACATTGAATATTTCCATCCAGCTGCAAAGACCGAACCTCTCCGGGATACTCCTGGCGCCCGCTTTGGACCTGCCGGCGATGTTGGGAGCTTGGGGCTGGAGCTGGTATCGCCCGAGGGAAGGATCGTGACCCAGGCAATGGTCCCTTTGTCCCAGGTCTTCGACGATGTGCCGGTGACGTTCCGCTTTAATCCGGTCAAGGATTCCGACCAAGGGTGTGTACCTCCTTCGCGTGTTCGTGCGGGATGCGCCGGTTCCGGTGCGGATTTTCGAGTGGAGAAGGCATTCTTGGGCGGGTTTGGGGCCACTTCAGCGGCGAGCATTCTTTTCCCCAGTGTTCGCCTAGGGGGACAGCTGGGCCGGCCGTTGTTGTCTACCCTGATATTCCTGAGTGGCAAAAATCCGCTCGATTTCGACAATCAAATGAGGTCCCTGGAAGATGTTGTCCGTTCAAGAACTCATCAACGATGAAAGCAAGGTGACTTCGCCAGCAGAAGAGGGATCAAAGCCGCTCCTGTCGATCATCGTGCTGTGCAATCTGCCTGAGCACGAAACGCGGCTCAGGGAACTGATCGATCGTTGGACGATGCCTCATCCTGAATTGGAGATACTCATCATCGTCGAGCCTTCTTTTTGTCCCTCGTCGGATGGATCCTTCAGGGGCTTTGCCTCCTGGTGCATGGAGCGCGGCTGCAAGCTCATCATGCCTGAGGTTCCCTGCGGTCTGCCGGCTCTTCGTTTCGATGAGGGGATTCTTGAGAGTCAGGGCCAGTGGGTTTGGTTGATGGACCTTGAAAAGCCCGTGCCGACCCTGGATTCGAGCTCAGCTCTCCAATTGGTGAGACGCGCCTCCCCCGATGCCCTCCTGTTCCTTGTTCATCCCAGCGATGAGAAGAGCCTGCCGAACATTCCAGGGGTGAAACTCCCTTGGCTTGACGTGCTGTTCAAGGGGGGGCGATTCCCCCTCGAGAACATTTTCTTTCCAAGAGGTCTGTTCGCAACCCGGGGATTGTTCGATCCGCACATCGTGATGAAGTCGTTTTTCCTGGACGAATTTCTGAGAAGAATCTGCAGGTACGTCCGATTCGAGAAAGTAGACGATGAGAGCGCCGTGGCAGGATTAGGACGGGAGCGGTTCCCCACCATATTCACCCTCTGGCTTGACACGGACCGCAGGGCACGGCTTATCTATCCGCGAATCCTTGACTATTTTGTGGATGATTTGGATCAATTTGAGAATCTCATCCCCAGGTCCATTCTGTGGGATGCTTACCTCCAGTATGTATTACCGTATTATTTCAATTTCAGGCACCGGATATCCGAAGGATTTCCAGAACGAATTCAATCTCTGGCGCCAAAGAGGAATCATATACAGTGCATAAAGACTTTTTATTATGAAACCCTCATTGATGTGGGTTTTCGTAACTTTGACGTATTTTCGCAAGGCGAACGTTTCTTTAAGACCAATTACACGCACATCAGTCAATTGAATGAAGACGAGGTTTATTCCCATGATGCGATTTTATTCATCAGGAGCGCCGAAGACGCCAGTTTGAATCTTGCAAGGCATCATGTTGATGGCGGTTTGCCCGTTGGTTACGCGCTCGATGACGATCTCTTGAATTTTCACACGTACGGGGGGGAGTTCAGTTCTTTCCAGGCCGGGCACCCGATGTATGACGCCATGGTGAGCACCATCGAGATTGCTGACGTGGTGTTGTGCAGTAGCCCGTACATAGAACAATCCGTCAACCGCTACAACAGTCGGACGGTTCACTTTGAGGGTTCCATGCTGCCCGAATTCCTCCCGGCGACGGGGAGGTGCCAAAGGGGTGTTTTCAAGTTCGGATACGCTGGAGGGGGGTATCGTAAGCCTGAGATGCAGATGCTGTGGCCCGCCATCGAGAGGATCTGCGACGAATATGGAAGCCGGGTCTGTTTTGAGCTGTGGGGAATCGGTCGCGATGAGTTGCCGAGTCATCCCGATCAGGTGTCGTTCGTGCCCTTTTCCATTTCTTACTATGAGTATCTTGCGCGCCTCAAGGATTCGGGCTTCGATGCCACGCTGGTGCCACTCCTCCTGGATCCTCTTCCTCGGCGTGCGAAGGCCCCAAACAAACTGTATGAGACAGCCGTTGCCGGTGCGGTTGGGCTTTACTCGGACGTGCCGAGCTACCAGGTGGTCAAGGCGAACCACCTGGGGCTTTTAGTGGAGGAGAATACCCAGTCATGGTACGACGCCATGCGCAGGGTCCTGGAAATGTCCCCAGAGGACTACGAAAGCCTACAAACTCGCAGCCTGGCATTTGTGAAAGAGTTCTATGCCACGCCGGCCATGCTCCAAGTCCACGAGTGTGGGCTGGATGCCATTTTGTTTCACGGGAAAACCAGGGGTTCAAGAGATGCCCAAGGCAGGCCCCGGGTGATGTACGTGTTTCCCAGCATCGGTGGAACGGGAGGGGGCGAGATCCTCTTCCGGCGGCGCATCGATCTGGCCATGAAGGCGGGCATTTCTCCACTGGCGATTGTGCCGGAGCAGTGGCGGGCTTCCGACATATGGAGCTCCCTGCGAGACTATCTGGAAGCAAGAGGGATTCCCCATGATTTCGCTTTTTTCACCGCACACCTTGCGACGCCACCAATGGCGGGGTTCCTGTCCGTTGCGGAGGAAGAGAGGAGCGTCCGGGAACTTCTGAAGCGCCACAAAGTGGCCCTGGTACACACCGGAGGTTTCATGCCGGCGTTCGGCAAGGTGTGCTCGGATTTGGGCGTCCCACACGTGGTGTCCTGCTACGGAGTGGATGATGAATACCTATGGCCCTGCGGACAGCTTCCCTTCAAGCACTGTGACGTGGTTCAGTCCGACAGCATCCGCTACGCCGTCAAATGGAGCCAGCTGTTCGACTGCCATTGGACCTGCGCCAGGGACGTGGTGCCTGAGGTGTTGTTCGAGAGGGGATTCGACAAGCTGTATGGCCGGGACGATCCTGGAGATCTCAAGGGGACCATCAGACTCGGAATCGTTGGAACCATCATGCCGAGAAAATGCCAGCTGGAAGTCATTCAGGCTGTTTGCATATTGAAAAACCAAGGTTATGCAACAAAGTTGTCCATTGTCGGCGGAGCATCGGATGATGATTATCTCGCTCAGTGCCGGAAGGCAGTTCAGGATGGAAACATTGGTGAAGACGTTGTCTTCAAGGGGCACCTGACTGATATCACACAACTCTACGCCGACACGGATATTCTGCTCACCGTATCCTCGTTCGAAAGCTTTCCCAATTCCATCAAGGAGGCCACGGCGAGCGGCGTTCTGGTCATTGCCTCCCTCGCCGGAGGCATCGCTGAATTGGTCATCGACAATGCCAACGGCATCATCGCCGAAGGGAATGAACCCAGGCAAATTGTCCGTGCCATCAAGAGAGCCGTCGACCTGTCCCCTGAGGATTCCCTGCGCATTCGGCGCAATGCCTTCAGCATGGCTCGACAGGAATTTCATCCTCGACGAGGGCTGGCTGATCTGATGGCCATTTACAATCTGGCCCTTCAAGCGCACGAGTCCCTGGATAGCAATGGAGGATCTCCGAGATCGAGAGCTTCGAGCGCCATCAACGCCGGGTTTCCTCGGCGAGTTCAACGGGCGCGGGTTGAGAGGGAGAATCTGGTTGTCCCTGAAGAGCCGCCCTCCGGCCACTCCCGCTTGGTGCGCAAACTCACCTATTCCATCGTGCCCGGGAATCAGAACTGGCAGGGGGTGGATGTACTGGTGGGCACTCACGAGCGGCCGGCAAAGGGTTCCCTGACCCTGGAGGTTTGTTCCGCCACGGGCAGTCTGCTCCGGAGCGTTTCGCGGGACCTGACCGAAGTGCACGACAACACCTGGGTGGGCTTTCCCTTCGAGCCCATCGTCAATTCCAGCGGTCATCGGTTTATTCTGAATTTTTGCTTGACCGAGGCCGGCGGGCACACACGCATCAGTATCTACGAAACGACATCTCCAGGGGGGAGGATCCGCCGGCTGCTTTGGCGCCTCGGCAACCTGCTTGGGATTGGGTCTCCCCGCTCTTCTCTCTACTGTCAAACCAGATATCGGTAGGTGAGGGTCTTTGAGGCCCTAGCGAGACGTGGAGATGCGGAGTTTGCAGGTCTTTGAGATGTTGAAGAGGTAGAAGAGGATTTGCTGGAGGACCGCTCCGATACCGTGTCTTCTTGATTCCGCAAGGTTCTCCAGAAACCTTGCTAGAACCTTGAAGCCGGCCAGGTGTCGCCCTTGTGGGTGGCCGCGGAAATGCCCGTCCACGGAAGCCGTTTCCTTCCAGTGGGAGGGAGAGTACCCCTGACGTTTGGTACCGACGTGCGATTCGCCTTGGTCTAGGATGGCCTGAATCTGTTCCCGCCAGATTCTCTCAAAGGCTTCCTGAGAATAGTGCCGGCGGACGAAGTTTTCCGCCTGCGAGGCGATCTTTTCTCGAAGCTGCCGGTTTTCAATCAATGTGACCAGCGCCCTGTACCAGGATTCCTCGTCGTTTGGAACCAGGAGTCCCGTTTCACCGTGGGAGATGCAGTTCGAGTACACATCCACATCGGAGTAAATGCCCACAATCCCGCATACGCCATACTCCCGAAACTTGTTGTTGGTCTTCGACCGATGGAAGATGTCATCTTTCAATGGGGCGAGCCCGATGTCGAAGCCCACCCTGGAGAATTGGCGAACGTATTTCTCGTAATCACCGATCACAGGATGCCAGTGGATCCCCGCAAATCCGCCATCCCGGGACTCGGGCCTGAAGCCCCAGAAGTGGACTTTCGCCTTGGCCGGATATTCACGGAGAACTCGACGCAGGGCCGGAAGAAAAATCGGAGCAAGGTCATCTTTTCCGCGGCTGGTGGCGTACACGATCTTGACCGCATCATCGCCGGGCGACCTTTGAGCCCTCTCTGTCAAACCGGGATCGATGGGCGGGATGACCTTGGTCACCCGATCGTTGAGCGGGTGGACTTTTTCGAACATGGGCTGCGAATAGACCCGGACCAGGCTCGCGGCCTGCAAATAGCGCCTGAGCATGGCCAGCCGCTCCGGATCCTTGTGATAGGCCCCCACCTCCGCATCCTCGGGAATGTCGAAAAAGTTGTCGTCGATGTCGTAGATGATGGGAACATTCCGGTCGCAGAGCAGTTCCAGGTTGTGCCCGTAATCAGGTTCCGTGTTCCTGCAGAAGACGGCCAAGTCCGCCCAGTCGGTGTCTCTTCGAAAGGTGAGGGATTCGAGGGTGATCCTTGCCCGAATCCTTCCTGCTCGATGAAGGGCCAGAAAAGGCCTCACTACGCAGATCTGTGTGGAAGGGATAAATGCCGGCAGTATCGCCAGAACCCTGGGTCGATGTTCCAATCACCGTACTCCGAAAAACTCATCGGGTGAGCCTGCCAGGCCCTGAGGCAGAATTATGTTGCTGGGTTGGTCAGCCGCGTCACCAGAGAACACTCCAGCACAATGAAGTTGACGAAGCTTGAGGGGGCCTCTCCCAAAGCTTCTTATAAAGGCATGCTCCCTCAAGAACGTCCTGGGGAAAGCTTGCCGATGTCTCGTCAGGGACGGGTCTTGGACATCTGCACCAGGCCCTGGGCCGAGCTTTCTTCCTCAAAGCCACAGTCCTTGTAAATGCTGATGGCTGCCCCATTGGTGTCGAAAACCTCGAGTTCTATCCGCACCAGCCCAAGTTGATCGAAACCGTAGTCCACGATGAGCCGAACGGCTTCCTTGGCCATGCCCTTGCCCCTGGCCGGCGATTCCCCGATCATGAGCCTCCCGAACTTGGCGTGCCGCTTGTCCCAGTCAATGCTGTAGAGAGACACTTGCCCAATGGGTTTCCATGTGTCAAGTCGTGCGTCTATGATGAATACAAAGTCGTCATCACGGTCTTGGTACTGGGCAAACCACTTGAGATGGTTTTCCGGTGCGATGACATCGGAGTTGACGAACCAAATGCGGATGTCATCCCGGTTCCTCCAGTTCAGAGTCAGAGGAAGGTCTCCCTCTTCGAGCAGGCGCAGGCGGACCCGTTCACTTTGGATAGGGGGAAGGCTGCGTTTGGCCATGGGAATAACCTCCGCCTATTTCCTCTCCACGATCTCAATGAGAGCGTCGCAGACGCGCTGAACGTCGTTGTACGTGAGCCTGAGGTGCACGGGCAGGGAGATGATCTGGTCGCTGGCCGCCATGGAATTGGGGCACGTCCCCTGTCCGTACGCGTACATTCTGTAATGGCAGTTGTCCCGGTAGTGGACCCCCGGGTAGACCTTGGCATCGTTCAAGGCAAGAATCACCTCGTCCCGATTTTCAACCAGAATCTGGTAGAGGTGCCGTGAGGACATGCAACCCGGGGCCACCGGAACTCTCCTGATCTTGCCGTGCTGGGCCAGTCGTTCGTCATACCAGGACGCAATTTGCCTTCTGTAGGCGTTGTCCTGCTCCAAATACTTGAGGGACACCAAACCCATGGCCGCCATGATGGAATTTCCGTGGTACTTGAATCCTTCATGAACGACATCGTAATGCCACTTGTAGGTTCCCTTGGAATGCGTGCGCGAAAAGGTGTCCTTGTCTATCCCCAGCCAAGTCCACTTGCGAGCCTCGCTGTCGAGACCCGAATCGAGGAAACAGATCATACCCGAATCCGCCGTGGGGAGGTTCTTCACCGCCTGAAAACTGAAAACGGACACGTCGGCCTCACCCCCCACATGTCTGCCATGCTTTCGGGTGCCGGCCATGTGAGCGGCGTCGAGAATCAATTTCAACCCATGGGTTCTGCAAAGAGTCGCGACCTCATCGAGACGGCCCGTGTTGCCGCCAAGTCCCACAAACACCACGGCCCGGGTGCGTGGTGAAATCCTCGCTTCAACGGACTTTGGGTCCATGCACAGGTACTGATCGACGTCGGCAAAAACCGGGTGCAGGCCTTCATAGAGGATGGCGTGATTGGTGGAAACGAAGGTGAGGGGAGTGCTGATGATTTCGTCCTCCTCCTGCCATCCCTCCAGTTCCCTCAGGACCCGAACGGCCAGGTGGAGTCCGGCTGTTGCCGAATTGACAAAATGTGCGTGTGGGAGACCGGTGTATTCCTTCCAGGCATCCTCAAACTGAACGGTCTTGAATCCGAGCCCCGTCCAGCCCATTTCCAGGCACTCTTTGATCTCCAACAGGGTTTCCTCGGTCCTGAAAAACGGCACGAAAAGATTGATCGGTTCCATGACTTACCCCCGGTCCCTGCGCAAGACGCCCAAGGTCGTTTGAAAGTGACGGGTTCTCCCAGCTTGAAATCCAGGCTTTGCTGCAAAGTCTCCATTTGATTCACACCACGAAGGATGTGAAGGGCACGACAAAGACGAAAGCCATCCCGTTGATCATCTACATGTCTTCATGCTCTTGTGGTTGGGGTACGAGAGCTGCGAGAGCACAGTCGCAATTGCCGTGCCCCTCAGTGGATAGCTCCGTCAAAACCGGTCTTGATGAAATCCTCGTAGGCATGGATCACGTCGGCGGTGGGTCCGTCAGCCATGACCTTCCCCTGGTCTAGCCAGATGGTCCTTTCGCAGAATCCTTTGAGCACGGGGAGACTGTGGGACACGAAAACGACGATGTTGGCCCTTTCCATCAGATGGTCCATCCGCCTTTTGGCCTGCTCGATGAAAGCCGCATCGCCGGCGGCCATGACTTCATCCAGCAGAAGTATGTCCGGGTCGACGGCTGTGGAAGTGGCAAATGCCAATCGAAGGAGCATACCGGTTGAGTAGCATCGGACGGGAATATCGAGGAATTCTCCCAGGTGGGTGAAGTCGGCGATGCTCTGGATCTTTTGCTCGATTTCCTCGGAGGACATTCCCAGGAGGAGTGCGCGGGTGCGGATGTTGTCCCATCCGTTGGCATCCATCTCAAAACCCGTCGCAAACTCAAAAAGCGGGCAGACATGGCCTTGAATGTAAGCTTTCCCCGCCTGGGGATGGTAAATCCGTCCCATCACCTTCAACAGGGTGCTCTTGCCGGCACCGTTGCGCCCGATGATGCCCACCCGCTCACCGCTTTCGATCTTCAAGTTGACGGACTTCAGGGCATGAATGACCCTCGGTCCGTTGCGGTTTGCCCGAAAAAGGCGAAAGACGGCCGCCTTGATGGATCGATGCACTTCTGAGTGGACAGCGAACTTGATGTCGACATCTTGAAGGAATATTTGAGCCATACTCTTGAAATCAATCTCTCTATAACATGTAAGGTATCTTTCGATTCATGCGTTTCACAATGATGAGAGCCACGATGGCGAGGAACAGGATGCTGATGGACGCCGCCGCGTAATTAGAGGGACTCCCCGGTTCCGAGGTCAACAGGGGTTTTCGGAATACTTCAATGAAATGATAGAAGGGATTGAAATCGACCACCCAAGACAGTTGGCGGCTTCTCAAGAGATCTGCGGGCCATATGATGGGCGTGATATAAAACATGATTTGCAAAACTATGGAAGCAATATGCCCAATGTCTCTGTATTGGGCATTAATATGAGAAAATATAACAATGAAGAGGAAGCACACCATGCACAGCAAAATTAGCCCCGGAATACTCCACAACAAGCCAGGGCCGAAAGGGACTGAATAGAAAAATGCAATCAATGGATAAGCCAATAATCCCAAAAGCATCGTAACTGTAATGCTGATAAAGAAGCGGAAAATGTAAATGAGGTTGGGTAAGCCAATTTGCTTTATGTAGCCTTCCGAGGCTACAAAGGCATTGGCTCCCTCCACAATGGAAGACGTCAGATATCCCCAGGCAATGATTCCTGTGGTAAGGAAGGGAATGAACGTTTTTATGTCTTGATTCAAAAGTTTGCTATAAATAAAACCAACCGCGATGATGACCAGGAAAAGATTGATGAAAATCCATGCAGCCCCTATGGATGAGCGACGATACCGCATCCGAATGTCCTGCAAACCGATTCTCAGCCAGATGCGCCATAACTTCAGAACCTTGAGTATCTCGACGCCTAGATCTTCGCTGTTGCCTTGCTTTGACGAATCAGATGGGAGCATCGTTTCGTTTCTTCTTGTTCCGGTGCTTCGAAATACCATGGAGAAATGAATGCAAACAAGCCCCTGCTTGTGGAGGGGCGATGGCCACGAGTCAAGAACGGATATTTACTCGAATCGGTCGGTGCAGTCAAGGTCGGGGGATGCTTAGCCGGAAGAAGCCGGGAAGATGGTTTGGGGGAGAGGGCTGAGGGGCAGAGGGGCTCCCTGCCATGCTCTCGGGTAACAGGCCCGGGGACACGCCAGGCCGGGTCGGGATCGTCGTCTGGCGGATTTCGCGTCGCGAGCTCAAAACTTGGCGAAGCTCTGCGCTCTTTTTTCTCTTGCGCACTTGGGGCAGAGACGCCGCAGCACAAATTTCCCCATCACGGTGTCTGAGCGGCCTGTCACATATTCCAGATAGCGGGCAGGCACGAAAGGATTCCCGCAAGCCTTGCACTTGGGCGTTTCAAGGCGGTTCAGAACGGTTCCGCAGAGCCTCACCTCGCGGCTGTCTTCGTTTTCCAGGTACTCAATGGCTCCCGTTGGACAGGCTATGGCACAGGCCCCACAGGCAATGCACCGGTCCCCGGCAAGCTTGTAGTCGCCGAGAATGTGCTCGTCCTCCTTGATCTCCTTGAACTCCAATGCCTGCACGAGCATCTGTTCTCGGCACACCCTTTCGCACGTGCCGCATCGGATGCAGAAGTCGCAGCGCAAACAGCGCTGAGCTTCTCTCCTGGCGAAATCCTCCGAATATCCGACCTCTACCAAGTCAAAGCCTTTCACCCGCTCTTGAGGATCGAGATAGGACAGAGGCAACCGCTGAGCCGGGGCCTTTTCCGATGCGGCGACGGGATAAAAAGCCACCTTTTCTCGTTTCCGAGCCCTGAGAGCGGCCGAGGCTCCGTCGGAATGTCTCAGGAAATGGTCGATATCGCGCGCGGCCTGCTTCCCCGCGGCGATTGCCTGCACAACGGTTGCGGGGCCGGTGACTGCATCTCCCCCGGCGAACACGTCCCGCAGGTTCGTGCGGGTACTCGGCGGAGTGGTCATGACCAGGTTGCGGGGAGTGATCTCGAAGGGGATGCCCTCGGCGAATTGCGTAAAGTCCGGCTGCTGGCCGATGGCCGCAATGACCGCTCCGGCTTCGATGATAAAATTGCTCCCTTCGATGGGTATGGGACGTCGCCTTCCACTTGCGTCGGGCTGGCCCAGCTCCGCCTGAAGGCATTCCATGTGCTTCACCTGTCCGTTGTTTCCCCCGATCTTCACCGGCACGGCCAGAAAGTGAAACCGGACTCCCTCTTCGATCGCTTCCTCAATTTCGTGGGGATTGGCCGGCATTTCGAGGCGAGTGCGCCGATACGCCACGTGCACCTCCGAACAGCCAAGGCGAAGGCAGGTTCGCGCAGCATCCATCGCTGAATTGCCCCCACCCACGACGATAACTTTTTCAGCGGGTCTCTTCCGCTCTCCGAGGTTTCCTTCCCTGAGAAATGAGACGGCATCGAAGACCTGCGGAAAGTCGTTTTCCCCAGGCACATTAAGCTTGAAGCCCTGATGAGCTCCGATCCCAAGAAAGAAAGCTACGTAGCCCTGACGCCGCAATTCCTCCAGGGTCACATCCGTACCAACGGCGACTCCCGTGCGGATATCCACCCCCATGGATTGAATGGCTTCGATTTCCCTCTGAACAATCCGGCGAGGCAGGCGGTATTCGGGGATTCCCACCATGAGGAGGCCGCCCGCGACGGGCAGGGATTCGAAGACCGTGACCGCATGCCCCTTCAGGGCCAGGAAGTGAGCCGCGGAGAGACCGGCGGGTCCGGAGCCCACCACCGCAACCTTGTGTCCGCTAGGCGGCGTTGGTCGTGGACGCGGATATCCTTCCTCTTTCTCGGCCCACTCGGCCACGAAGGCCTTGAGGTACCGGATGTTGATCGGTTGGTCCAAGTGACCGCGGATGCAGACTTTTTCGCAAGGATGCGGGCAAATGAGTCCGCACACCCATGGGAATGGATTGTCCCGGCGGATCACTTCCAGTGCCTCCAAGTAACGCCCGTGCACAACAAGGGCGAGGTAGCTCGGGATGTCTATGCCCGCTGGGCAGGCCATGTGGCAGGGTGCCGGAAGTGCTTCGGCTCTCGGGGAATACACGGATGTCAACTCCCTGTTCGCGATGATCCTCTAGCGGCCACTGACCAGTGTCTCCAGCTCAAAGGCGACGTTCCTGGCAAATCGATCGCGACGGGACGAGTCCAGCTGACTGGCCTCCATGAAGTGGAGGCAGTGGGTCACGCATTTGGTGACACAGGCGGGTTTGAGCCCCTGATCAACCCGGTCCATGCAATAGTTGCACTTGACGGCTTTGCCTGTTTGGGGATTCCACTGAGGCGCCCCCCAGGGACAAGCGGTGATGCAGCTCTTGCACCCCACGCAGAGGGAGGCCTCGACGTAGACGATCCCATCCTTCGGTCGCTTCCGCATGGCTCCCGTGGGGCAAACCGCAACGCACCAAGGATCCTCGCAGTGAAAGCAGGGCATGAACACAAAGGACATGCGGGGCACCTGGCACACCATTCTGGGTCCCACCGGCATGATCTGTCCAAGGCGTGGACCTATGGGGAGCCCATGGAACGTCTTGCAATGGACCTCGCAGCTGAAGCAGCCTATGCACTTCTTTTGATCCTGGTAGAGGTAGTATTGGCTCATGGGGCAATCCTTTCCTTCCAAGGGCATTGATGAAACCGTGGCATTATTCCTGAAAGTTCGAACAAAAGCAATCGGCTCCACGGCTTGAGGAGTCCCTCGCGCCCCTTTGGGACATCCGGAACGACGAAGAGGAAGAGTCCAGCGCCGGGACATGCTATTGCGCCAGGAACTCTCTCACAAAGCTGTCCACGTCGGATTTGTCCGCGAGCTTCATGTCCAGGAGTTTTGTGGAGCCGAGGAGGCGGCCCAGGATTTCCAGTTTATCAAGCAGCACGGATGAAGGAATCTTCCTCAGGCGAGCCTCGATGACGTCTTCCTCAAGCTGGACCACGAAGCCGCTCTCCTCGAGAATCCGAGCCAGCAGTATCGCGCGCAGGCGGCGGCCGTCCATGAGGCCGCCGCCTCCCGCGAAGTGGAATGTCAGGTGGTTTTCCCGGGGGCTCGGGCTGCAGAAGGTATCCACTACCGCGAAATGATATCCGAAACGCATGTTGAGATTCATGTAATCCCTGGAAACGATGGCGAAGCTCGAGAGGAAGGGGGCGTCCAAGGCCATGATTCCCCCGCTCGCCTGGTCGAATGCCTTCCAGTTGACATGGCGCACATCGTCAGACCAAAGCACACGGGGATGAGAGAGTCCAAGCCAGAGTGCTCGGAGGGCTGGATTCCTGATGTTCTCCAGCATGATTTCCTTTCCGCCATGGGCGGTTGTATCAATTCCGTGGCCAATGTCCAATACGTAAAGAGTGATCGGGATCTCGCTCCTCAACCGCCTGGCTTTCCCCAATCGCTTCTGCCCACCCTTTCCCATGGAAAACATCTCCTGAACCGCTTTTTCATGGGTGAAGCGCACGATGTCGTGGAAGGTGCGGCAATTCCGGGCAGAAAAGGCAGGGTCTCCGGGGTCCTTGAGATGGAGTGGGGAAACATGTTCCAGAATGGCAAGCAAGCGCCGCATGAAGGGAATATCCGTATCCGCCTGCGGCGGGTCAAGCCTGCACTCGGTGTCGGGCGATTCCACCTGGACGCCGGCAAAGACTCTGCAGCTGTCTGCATCCACGGTCACCATGTCTCCTGACTCGAGTATTTCTGTCGCATTCCCGGTATTGACCAGCATTGGCAATTTCATTTCCCGGGCGATGGAAGCGAAATGACCTGCGACCGACCCCAAATCGGTGACCACGGCGCCAAGTCTGGCAATGACATGGGCATAATCGAGGGAGGCCATTCTTGTGACAAGCACGGAGCCCTCCTCCACCCCTGCCAAATCAGCCAGGGAAGAAACCAGGGCCACCTTGCCCGATCTCAGGCCGGCGGCGGCCGTTTCGCCACCCTCCAAAAGCACCTTGCCGGGAGGTTCCGTTGACGGCGACGAGCACGATCTTTCTTTCGGCAATGACATCCCTAGAGGGCGGGTTTGCAGCAGGAAAAGGTTCCCGGTTTTGTCCAGGCACCATTCGATGTCCTGTGGCTCTCCGAAGTGAGACTCCAAACCAATTCCCCAAGCCGCCAACTGCCTTGCACGGTCATCGTCCAGGGACATCTCACGGCCTTCTCGCGAGGAGAGATGAACCGTTCTCAAGCCTCCATCACGGTCGAGCTCAGCCTTCGATCCGACCGGGGCCTTGGTCGTGTGAACAATGGAAAAATTTCCGCCTCGGTCGACTTCGATTTCGTCGGGAGATGCGCGGCCCTTTACGAGCATCTCGCCCAATCCCCACACGGAGTAGATGACCAGGGAATCTGACCGGAAAGAGGTGGGGTTGCGTGTGTAGACGATTCCACTGGATGCGGCGTCGATCATTTCAAGCACCATCGCCGCCATGGGAGTCTCCGTATCCAGAAGCCCGTTCTGTATTCGATAGCCTAAGGCCCCTGCTGAGTATTTGGCGGCGAGGACTTCCTTGTAGGTCTCCGGAAGTTGATGCGGTTTAACATTCAGGAGAGTGCGGTACTGGCCCGCAAAGGAGAACCTGCCGTCTTCCGCAACGGCGCTGCTGCGCATGCAGAGAGAGACATCCATGTTCTCCCGGCCGAAGACCCTTTCACACCCTTCGGACAGCGCATTCAGCAGGGAAGGGGGGAGCGGTGACCGTCGCACCACGGCCATGAGGGCCCTCGAGGTTTCCTCCAATGAAGATGGGGAGCTGATGTCAAGGTCGGCCAACAGGAGGTCGATCTCCCCGCGGATTCGGCCTGCCTCCAGAAAATGGGCAAAGGCCCGGGAAGTGACGACAAAACCCCGGGGTATCGGGAGTTTCAAGGCGGAGGAAGCAGCACAGATTCTTGCGGCTTTGCCCCCAACCAGCCACTCCTGCGAAGCAAGGGGGGCATCCAGCATCACGGTGTAAGGTGGGCTTCCATCGCGGACTTCAGTAGAAACAGCCTCATCGACGGTGGAGTCGATGGCTTCGAGCACGTCCCATAAGCTTTCATAAGCACCGGGGGACATGCGGTTCAAGTTTTCGACCATGGACGAAACGGCTTGCCGCAAAGCGGTATAGGTTTTTTGTACGGAAGAGTAATCCGCCGAGATGTCTGCTCGATGGAACTGCTGCAGACGGGCGATGAGCCTGTGGCTTTCCCCGTCCTGCTCAAGAAGGCTCTTGAACGCGCTGTACCGTTGGCGAATCATGGACCCCGGGGAAAAAAAACTCGCCAAATGGTGTTTTAGGTAAGAAAGTAGACCCATTCTCGTAATCTGTTGAAAACCCTTGGCTGTCTCACCCGAGTGATCGTCACTTCTCATGTGTGCGCACGCACCCTTTGATGACCCCGAAGCCAGTTCTGGAGGAGCCTCCGGCGGTACCTAAGCCCTATTCAGGCTGCCTGGCCTGGGGTAGATGCAGTTCCTTGTGCACGCCTCTGAAATACGGAAGATGAGGGCGGGCATTCTTGAAGAGGATGCGCGCAAGGACGTAGCAAAGGAGGAAGGTTGTGAAGTAACCCGTTGAGGGCCAGATGATGGACAGCGGGTAGGCGAAATCGAAGCGAACCTCGGAGAAACGGCTCTGCATCCAGCTCAGGGCAAAGGGAATCGGCCAAAGAAGGGCGGCGGAAGATGCGATCATGTTGAAGAAATAGCGGCCAAACGCATCATTGGCACTCTTGTTGATGAGTTTGTAGGCCTCTTTGTCCCCCTCCTGAAGCGCTTTGATGGAAAGGTCGTGATGACTCGTCATTTCCCGTTCGATGCCCCTCAGGTGGCTTCTGTTGATTTTCAATGCGATGGAAAGCGTCAGTTCGCCCACCACCACACAAAAGAGAGCAAGGAGGGAAGTCCCGACGAAATAGTCCACGGCCGGCCGGCCGCTCATGCGATAGAGCTGAATCAGGACCGAGTCTGCAACCTCATGAAAGTTCATTGCGAAGCACTCAGGTATTGGGCGGGTGGAAAGACCGCCTGGAAGGCATCCAGACCATCCATTCCACCCTCCCGAGGTTCAGGCTTACCCCATCGGAACCCAGCTTGTTCCAAAGAAACCCTTGGAGAGATAGCCGATGCCTATGTAGAGCGCCAAAATTATGAAAAGAACCTTCAACCACTTGTCGGGAATGTACTTGGAAGTTCGAGGACCGATCGTGGACCCCACAATGATGCCAAGGAGCTCTGTCCCGATGAGTCCCCAGCTGACCAGGGCGCCGGCGGCCATGTAGTTGGCGATGCTTGTGATCATGGATATCAAAACCGTCAAGGCCGATGTTCCCGCCACGATGTACATGGGGAGTCCCGTGACACTGGTGAGGAACGGCACGTAGAGAAAACCACCGCCCACGCCTATGAATGAAGATATGGCGGAGATGACAAGCCCTCCGATGACTGGCCAGACGGGATTGAAACTGAACTCAACTCCAAAAAAGGTGAAAGTGACTCGACTCAGGCCGAAGCTCTTGACCTTGACACCGCTTGCTAACATCTCGGCGTCACTTTTCTTTTCCTTGATACTCTTCTCAAACGCCTGGGCGGCGGCCTTGGCCTTCTTCTTTCCCGCTTCCCCTTGGGGCGTGATCTCGTAGATCAGTATGATGCCGAGCAAGAGCACAATCAGGCCGAAGTAGCCCTGATACTGGCTGAGCTGCACCTTTCCCGCCGTGAGCCAGGGAATGGCCGTGGCGCCTACGACGGAGCCGATGCCCAAGGCGATACCCAGCGGGAGAACAATTCGGCCCATACGGTAATAGTTGAAGCTGGAGATGGCGGCACTCAATCCCACCAAGTACTGGTTGGAAACGCGAATGCTGTCCGTTATGAGCTTGTTCATGTAGGGGGATGTGTTCTTGAAGGTTCTTGCATAATCACCGAGCCCGAATACCGAGAGATGGCCCACGCCCGCCATGACACCACCGAATGCGCCGACCGTGGAGAAAATCCAGCCGACCCAGACCGCCCAGAAAAAGGCAAGGACCCAATTGGGAGACGGCCCCCCAGGAATGCCAAGGTACCCTGCTGCGGCGTCGGACTTGAGGAAACCCTCTGAAATCCCCTGGTTGATGGCCTCACCCAAATTCTTCGGCTGAGGTTTCTTCGCTGGCGGAGTCTCTGCAGGCTTTTGAGCTTCACTCGCGGATGGGGCGGGGGCTGTTATGGCGATTCCCGGTTGGGCTGGAGCTCCCTGCTGCCCGGTCTGCCCCTGTGTCTGTGCGTGGGCTGCGGTAATCCAGAGTAGTAAAAAGACTGCAATGATGAAGAAAAGGCCCCGTTTCGTTGGAAACTTAGTGTGAACTTTCATCCATTTCTCCTTGTCTCGGTGTAGTGTTGCGGGGATGATCCTCAAAAAAAGCTATGTTCGAGGCAGGTGCCCCGGCTGCGGAAGATGCCACAAGATCCGGACTGTGCCAAGGAAAACAGGAGCGGATAATTGTGGACGTGTATCAAAAAAGAGCCAAGCATCCTATCGGGTGCATCGACCTGTTCTCACCCGAAAGAGTTGGCTTTTCCTTTCAGACTGGCCTTGTGGCACAATTCAGAACCTAAGAATTCGTTGACCAGATTCAACCGTCGGTTTGGTCCTTGACGGGAAAAGAACGGCACATCTCACGCAAGTTCTTCCAAGATCCGGGAGTTCAGCTTTTCCAGCGCCGTGTCGAAGAACCTGTTGTCCTTGCATCGGTCCTCTCTTGCCTCGTGGACAAGATACTTGAGGAGCATCACATCGGACATAACCAGGGCACCGCGCTTCTCTTCACTGGCAAGCCTCGACGTCACCGAGAGAATTCCGAATGCGTGAAGGCTGAGGTGTGTGATTCTGCGCAAGAGGTATTCCTCCTTCAGGAGACTCCTCCCATGGAGGAGCGTTCCCCAGAAAAGGAGCCATCGCACGCGCCTCATGTTCGATCGGCAGACTCTCAGGGCTCGCTTCAGCCACACGTCTTTCACTTCCAGGGGCCAATGCTTCCCGCCGAGGAGGCTTCTCGTCATGAAAACCAAAGTCGCCAGTCTCCCCCTGCCTTTTTCCTTGGCCAGCTTCGCCAGTTTGCGCATCAAGAAGACGGGGGGGTAGATGGAATGGATCTCCGTTGTTCCCTCGAACACGGTGGCCACTCTGAAGTCCCGCATCCGCTTCTCATAAGGCAGAGTGGAGAGATATCCGGCGCCTCCCGCCACCTGGAGAGCGTCATAGAGGGTTTCCCAAGCCTGCGTGGTTCCATAGAGTTTGCAGTGGGAGGTTTCCATGGCGGGGTTGGCCAATGGGTCCTTCTCGAGCATGCCTGCGATGAAGGAATTGATGCTAGAGGCCTTGAAGCTGTGAACCCTCGCCTTGACGATTTTTTCCTGGATCAGGGGAAAGTTCCTGATAGGCACGCCGAACTGTACCCTGGATGCCGAACGCTCGAGCATATCATCGAGGGACTGATCCATCATGCCCACTGAAGCCGCTCCAAGGGCAAGTCTGCCGTAGTTGAGAATGGTCATGGCGACTCTGAAACCGTCCCCCGGCTTTCCCAGGAGGTTCTCGACTGGCACTCGAACATCTCTGAAGTGGACAGGAGCCGTGGAGCTCGCCTTGAGGCCCATCTTGGGCATGTCTTTCCCTACAGTGACACCATCCCACCCTGATTCGACGACGAAGGCCCCCAGGTGGCCCGGGTGGCTCGGATCCATTTGGGCAAAGACAGTCATGGCGCCTGCATAGTTGGCGTTGGTGATGTAAGTCTTATGACCGTTGAGAATGTAGGAGGTCCCGTCTTCCGAGAGTTGTGCCCTGGTTTCGATGTTCTGGGCGTCGGAGCCAATTCGCGGCTCAGTCAGTGCGTAAGCAAAGATCATTTCCCCTGACGCCGCGGGGACGAGGTACTTGTGCTTCAGGGCTTCGGTGCCGAAGAGAAGGATTCCTTTTGTTCCGATCGACAGATGAGCCAGGGAAGGGAGTGCCGAAGCCATGTCGATCATGACCATCCGCCGCACGGCTTCCAGATACTCCCAAAGGTTGAATCCCAGCCCTCCGTACTCTTTCGGAATGGAAAGCCCGAAAAACCCCGCCTTTCCCATCTCTTTGAGCATCTCCTTCGGCATGTTTCCCCGAGCTTCCAGTTCTGCGGGAGGGGTTTTGTCGAGAATGCCTCGATACGTGTCAAGAACCCGTCGCACACGCGCATGGTCGATGGGGGATCTATAACCTTCAAGAACTTCCTTGTCCGGTGATCCCAAATAGATGGTTTCGAGGAAGGTCCCGGCGGACTTGAGGTCGTCCTTCATTGTTGCTCCAGCTCCCTGGCTTCCTTCAGGTTTTCGGCGGGAGAGACGAAGCGGAGGTTTCCGGCAGCATCAACGACATGCTGCACTTTGCCATCCCGGAAGAGAATGTTTGACAGATGGTAGAACCAAAAGTTGCCTTGGATACTCGTGGGCGATCCTTGCACGGCAAGCACTTCATCCTGGCTGGACCCGATTGTGAAATGGTCCTGCCGGGGCTTGACATCTGAAAAGTCTGAGGGGAGAAGGCGGATTTTCAGATTCCCGAAGTAGTTGTCGTAGTCTTCAACTGCGCCGCTCTTGAATCGAACCTCGCTGAAGCCGTAGTACCACCGGTTGCCCTCAATGCGCGTGGGGGTGCCCTGGACGCGCAAAACCTCATCCCGCGTGGAGCCCACTGTGAAAAACTCTGGCCGGTCCTCGGAAGACTTGGCGGAAGGCAACACCCGGACCTTCAGTGTGTGATCGAAATTGTTGTACCGCCAGACGCGGCCTTCTCGGAATTGCACCTCAGAGAGGCCGTAAACCCAAATTTGACCGTGTACCCTGGACGGTGGACCCTGGACGCGGAGCACCTCGGCCTCGGTGGAGCCAAGGGTAAAATGGGATGCCCTGTCTTCCGATCCTGATTCCTGCGAGGGACTGAGTTTGTTCGCATGAAGAGGCGGCATGGCGGTTCGGCCGCCTTCGGGAGTTGGGATGGAATCGCGTGGCTCAGCCTTTGGCAAAGGGCGATCCGGAATTCCTCCCGGCTGCCCGGGGCCCTCACCCGTCGTCGAAGGCCCCGGTATCGTGTGGGAACTGTCCTGATCCTGCAATGAAATAGCGATGAGAACTACCAGGACGATGCCCACGGTAAGCGCCAAGAACCTTCTGAGAGTTGAAAAAACACGGAGGCCGAAATGGAACGGGAAAAAGGTCCGGAAATCTTTCTTTCGAGTACTAGGGTGCCCTGAAGGAGCGGTTTTTGTCTTCCGGTTTTGGGTTCCCTCGTTGAACTCCTGAGGTCGCCGCCGCGGTTGACTCCTGCGGGCGGAAGCGTCAACGGAAGTGGCTTTCCCGGGCACCTTCAATCCCCTGGAAATTCGCCTATAAGCAACGGTGATCTCCTTGAACCGCTCCTCTGCTCTTCTCCTTTCATGAATCGAACGCTGTTGAAATCGATCCGGGTGCCAGCGCTTGGCCAATTCACGATAGGCCTTTTTTACCTCATGGATTGGCGCTTGGGGTTCAAGTCCCAAGGTATGGAAGTCTTCGCTGCTGAGTGTCTCAGTCGGGCTTGGCATGAGTTCTGTATGTACCCGTGATGAACTGGTCTTGTGGAAGTTGTCTACATCACTATTGCGGAAAAAACATAGCGGTTTGACAGATATTATTCAAGTTCTACCGAAGCCTTCTCGATAGGAGAGGCGAGGCTACCAAGATTGCCTTGCGTCATGACAGCACAGGAGCTGAACGATGTCTTCACCCCCCTCTCCACCTCCATTGAAAGAAGTGTTGGAAGCAGCCCAAAAACTTCCTCCCTTTCCGGATGTCGTTTGGAAGGTCATGCCTCTCATTCAGAAAACGGCACCCATAAGCGAGATCGAATCCGTCATAAAATACGATCCCATCATCACCGCCAAAGTTCTGGCGTTCAGCCAAAGTCCGCACTTTTCTCGAAGACACTCCATCAGCTCCCTTCGTGATGCCATTGTGTTTCTCGGAGAGCAGCAGCTGATTCAGGTCATCGTGACCGCATGCTCCGAGCGGTACTATGCAGGGCAAATTCCGGCGGGATACGATCTCAGGGAAGGTGAGCTCTGGGAGCATGCGGTGAGCACCGCTCTTATGACAGAGATCGTGGGGCGCCGCCTGGGGCAGGAGAACCTGTTTACCGCATACACGGCGGCTCTGCTCCACGACATTGGAAAGATCGTTCTCAGCGGCTACGTTGAAAGCTACTTCGAGTCCATACTCTCCCTCGTCAAGCAGAAAAGAATGCGTTTCCTCGACGCGGAACGCGAAGTTCTCGGGATCGACCACCAACAGCTGGGCGTTCTCATCAGCGAACGGTGGAAGTTGCCCCCTGAGGTCACAACAGCCATAGGTTTTCACCACTCGCCGCAACAGGCGGAAGCCAACCGAGACCTTGTAGCTCTTGTATACGTCTCCAACAGGATGGTTTCCGCCCTGGGGATAGGGTGCGGCGTCGATGGGTTCCTGCAGCCCAATCAGGATGAGGTGTTCGCCCACCTGGGGATCAGCCCGGACATGGTGGACCAGTTCCTGGCGGAGCTGGTTGACGCCATGAAGGAAACAAGACAATTCCTGATGTCATGAATAAATAGTTAAACGATAACATATAGTTATCGCCAAAATAGCGGGTGGCCGAAAAAATCTGTAAAGCCGGCCGCAAAAAGCTCCGATTCAAGGGTCAAATGCGATGCGAACCAGAACCAGGATAAGGAGGACGGAACAAACTGACACGAAAGACTTTGTTTGAGTGATCAAAACTTGACAACCGCCGTGATGACCACGGCAAATCCCCAAGACTCCGGCAAGAATTGCCGGACCTCAACCTAGAAAAGGAGACACACCATGGCACTTTCAGACATTTCCCTCACCGGCGGAATGCGCAGCACCCTGAACAACCTGCAGGGCACGGCCAATCTCATGGACCGCACCCAGGTGCGTTTGAGCACGGGCAAGAAAGTCAACAGCGCATTGGATGATCCCGTCAACTTTTTCAAGGCACTGGCCCACTCCAACCGTGCCAGCGACCTGGCCTCGAGAAAAGATGGTATGTCGGAAGCCATCCAGTTGATCAAGGCGGCCGACACCGGTATCAAAGGTCTTACGGATCTCCTCAATTCCGCCAAGTCCATCGCCACCGCAGCCAGGACTGCGACGGACACGGCCAGGCTCAGCTTGGTCACACAGTATAATTCAATAAGAGACCAAATTTCGGCTCTCGCCGAGGATTCCGGCTACGGTGGAAAGAACCTCCTGGCCAACGACACGATGAGCGTAATATTCAACGAAGACTCCAGCAACAAACTGGACATAAGCGGTTTTTATGCGACCACCGCCGGCGAAGTCGCAGGAGTGACGCTTACAGTGGCGACCTTGGGTACTTTCACTGATCAGGCAAGTATCGACACGACAGTTCAAGCACTCGATAACGCCATCGATGCCCTGCGGTCACAGTCTTCCAGGCTGTCCACGAACATGGGTATTCTCACGGCGCGACAGGACTTCACCAGCAATATGATCGCCACACTCAAGACCGGTGCCGACAATCTGACTCTCGCCGACATGAACGAGGAGGGGGCCAACATGCTGATGCTGCAAACGCGGCAGGCCTTGGGCACTTCAGCATTGAGCATGGCCTCCCAGGCGGCCCAGTCGGTCCTGAGACTCTTCTAACAAGGTTTCCTGAGGTTTTCTAATGCGAAGGTGATCGGGGGGGGAGGAAATCCTCCTCCGGTTCACAGTTCCTCAGGAGGGTTTTAGCCATGAGGCCCAATCAGATAACAACCGATTACGCTTTCAGGGATTACGGAAACCAGACCAGGTTTGTGGATGCCTCGGGGAGCTCACTTGTTTCGGGAAAGCAGGCAGCTTTATTGAAGGCTGAGCCGAGCGCCGGTCTGAGCGTGAGCACAACTCCCTTGAGTTTCGGCAAGTTTCAGAGTCTCAATGCTCATCTGAATTCGCTGGCAAAGAGCATCAGGGTCGCCGACTCGGTGATGCAGAAAATCGGAGGTTTCCTCGAGGAAATGAAGAAAGGCCTGGAGGCCCTGGCAAAGAGTTATCCGCCTTTTCCTCCGGGAAGCGAAGAGAGAGTCAAGTATCTGGAAGGCTATACCGGACTCAGAGTGCAAATCGATCAACTGACCATGCCTCCAAAGGACGATGGGGCCAGGAGGATTCTCGCTGATCTCGAAATAACCGGGGAAGCCGGGGAAGGTGGACTTCAGGGAAATGTCCGAGCTCAGCAGGTTCACGCAGGTCCCAATGGCTTGGATATCCCGGATCTCCCGCGGGATGCCACCGATGAACAAATCCTTGCAGCGATGGAAAAACTCGGCAAGTCCAGTGAGACGCTTGAGGCGAAGCGCAATAAGCTTGCTGAAGACGTGGAGAGCCTGAAGCGCCAGGGCGATTTCAAACCCACCTGGAACAAGACGCACCCTTCCTACGGCGAGGAGATGAAAGCTGCCGAGGAAGAAGAATTCTTTGCCGACCGAACGAGTGCTGAGGTAAAGTACTCTCTGTCCGAGCAATGGGGCTTGACGTTGACGGAAAAGCAAACAACCCTGGCACGGTTTCTCAGCTGATCAATGGCACTCAAGATTTCTCTCAAACCGCATGAAAGGCTCATCATTGGTGGCGCCGTGGTGACGAACGGCGACACGAAATGTGACTTGATCGTCGAAAACAACATTCCAATCCTGAGACAAAAGGACATCCTGCGTGAGGAGGAGGCCCATACACCTTGCCGCAGGATTTATTTTTTAGTCCAACTGATGTACGTGGACGAAGGCAATCTGGTCACCCATCACGGGACCTACTGGAAACTGGTACGGGACGTGGCGCAGGCCGCGCCAAGCACCATCGGACTGATCGACCAGATCAGCGAGGAGATCTTGAACGCCCGGTACTATCAGGCGCTGAAATTGGCCCGAAAGCTCATTGAATATGAGAAGGAGCTCATCAATCATGCACTCACTTCAACTGGAAGCGTATAAGAAGACACAAATGCAGACTTTGTCCGGTCGTGAAATTGAGGCGGCCGTGCTCACTAAAGCGGCGTTGGCTCTCAAGGAATGTCAGGACACTTGGGATGCCGGGGGTCGGAACGGCAAGCTGGATGATGCGCTTCGATACAACCAGTTGATTTGGAGTGTTTTTCAGGGGGAGCTCATCAAGGAAGAAAATCCTCTCCCCAAGAAGCTGCGGGAGGATATTCTCAGCTTGAGCGGCTTCATCGATCGGAGAATCTTCGAGATCATGGCCTATCCATCGCCGGAAAAGCTGAATGCAATTATCAACATCAACTTGAACCTGGCAGCCGGCCTCAGAGGTTCAACGCAGGCACCAACGCTGGAAGCGGCGGAAGCCTGAGGTTTTCTCGATTTTTCGGTTGGCCCTCTTGTGATCCAAGGGCGTGAATAAAAAAGCAGAGAGCATGGTCAACATGCTGCTCTGCTTTTTCTGTCTGAAGCTCAAACGCTCAACCGCCAACCACCGAAGACCGCCCCGCCCCCAAGTGGGTGCAAGGGGTTGTCTCCACGTTTCGCGCAACGAATCCTCAGTTTACAGCCTGAATACTTGCCTCGGGCGCGCTGTCGGAGCCTCGGAAGATCTGGGCCAGCAGGGTCAGTATGTTCAAGTCCCCATTGTCTGTCTCCAGGGCTGTCTCCAAGAGCTTGTGCGCCTCCTCCGGTCGACCTGCCGCAATGAGTCTCTTGGCGTTCTGGTAAAAGCAGTCGGAACCGCTGAAGCCCAATTGCCTGAGCCGTTGAATGTGTGCAAGCCCTCTATCCCTTTGGCCTGTCATGATGCAGAGTGGTCCAAGCATTCCCAGGGCAGGGGGATAATCAGGATTCTTCTTGACGAGTGACTCCATGGCGGCGATGGCTTTCGCCAAGTGTTCGCCAGTGTATAGAGCGCACAGGGAGTAGTTGTAGACTGCCTCCTTCAAATTTTCATCGAGAGCCATGGCGGTTTCGCAAGCGGACATGGCTTCCCTGTAATCACCGAAAGCCATATGTGCAGACCCCAGTCCAAAATAGGCCGCCCCGTCGTTCGGGCTCAGATTGACCACTTCCTGCCACAGATTGACCGCTTCATGGTGCTTTTCAATTGCGCTTGCCGCCTTGGCCAGCTCCACAAGGGCTTTCAAATCGTTCTTGTTGCTTTCCAGCTTCTGCAAGCCAAGGTTATAGTATGTCTCGTCTTTGCCGGTGACACGCTTCAGGTTGAGCTTGCCATAGTGGTGTACTGGGATGTCGCTTTGCTTGATCTGGATTCCGAGACTCTCGATGGAAGGTTCCACCAGCTCGTGAACCCTGTGGTGAAATCGAATTCGCCTGTCGTTGGGAAACAGTCTCACTTTGGTGCTGGGAATCCATCCGTTCCCCTTTTCTTCCTCGGGATACTCGCCCTTGTTGCCTTGCCATCCGGCGGTGGTCGCACTGTCCACGTAGTTTCTCGTCGTGAATGAGTAAGCTCTCGGTTGGTGCTTTTTCCTGACAATCCTTGCCATGCGTTCATGATCCCTTTTGGAAAGCACCTCATCGGCATCGAGAACGAGGATCCAGTCACCGGAAGCTTTGGACAGGGAGAAATTCCTGGCTTCCGCAAAGTCGCCCGTCCAGTCGAAATCGTGGACTTTAGCTCCGAATATGGCCGCAAGATCCTTCGTCCTGTCCTCGGACCCCGTGTCCACAACGATCATCTCATCCGCCATGGGTTTGATGCTGCTGAGGCATTTGGCCAGGCATTCCTCTTCGTCTTTCACGATCATGCACACGGAGAGAGTTCCCTCTCGACGCCTTTCGGGGCTGACCTTGAGTAGTCCCACCTTATCCCGCACGGCTAGGGCTGCATTGAGGAGATCCTCATCATGGCCGTGATAGATGATCAAATCTTCCACGGCTTCCATGGTCTCGGGATACTTGCCCTGCTGGAGAAGCACGTCGATCAGCATGGCCCGCAGCCTCTTGTTGAAGGGATGAAGCGCCATGGCCTCTCGAATGGCTGTTTCCGCGTCTGCGAAGTCTCCCAGCTCGGTTGCGGCTGAAAGGTATGACGTGGCCATGTCCAACGAGGTGGGGAAGAGCACAAAGCCGCGTTCCAAGTGTTTTAGGGACTGGTCTTTCCGGCCGCTCGTCCAGTGAAGGACCCCGAGATTCGTGTATGGCTCGCCGAAGCATGGATCACACTCGATGGCTCGTTCAAAGTACTCCTGGGCGATGCTCTTATCCCCTTTCTTGTAAGCGAGCATTCCCTTCAAGTTCAGGGCGAAGGCCAACTCCGGGTCAGAATCGAGGAGCCGGTCGGCGATGCCCTCGGCTTCCTGGACGAGATTCAAATTCTCCTTGCAGGCAGACGTCAGTTCCAATATGCGCGTCTCCGACTGGCATTCCGGAGCCTGATCCAGAACTTCAAGGGCCTTCTCGGGCTGTTTTGCCTCGATGAAGATTTCTGCAAGGGCAATGTAGAGGTCGGGGCGGCCCGAGGAGAATTTCAGACCCTCGAGCAGGAGATCGATTGCCTTGTCGGTTTGGTCGGACTGGTGAAGCTGCTTGACCCGTTCAACGACATTCAGGAGATGCAGTTGGAGGCGTGTTTCCGCCTTGCTGCAGGAATTCCACTTTTCCCGGAAGATCTTTCCATTCCTGGCCATGGCCAACGAATGATCGATGCGGTTTCCTATGAAAGTCCTGCTGCCGTAGTGGTGGATGAAGACGTCCCCCGCAATCTGGTTTTTGTATCCCGCCAATGTGGCCCTCAAGCAGAAGTCGTCGTCTTCAAAATTGCCGCTTCCGAATTCTTCATCGATGAAACCGACTTTTTCGACGAGCTCTCGCCGGAAGAGCATGCAGAAACCAACGATTCGGCGGGCGTGAATCCTCCTGTGCCTGTTCCTGAGCCGGAACCTTTTGGCGAATTGGTGCATCTCCTCGATTTTTTTGTAATCGACTGAAGGAACTCGTTGAGGGCCACTGATGTTGTTCGTCATGGGACCCACGATACCTGCTCCGGGGGAACTCTTAATGTATTCGAGCATTCCCGAAAGCCAACCGTCGGTGACGACCGCGTCATTGTTCAGCAGCAGGATGAATTCCCCTTGCGACGCTCGGATGCCCTGGTTGCAACCCTTTGCAAAGCCGAGATTTTCGCGGTTGGAAATGAGCCGGTAGTTGCTGTTTTCCACAACGATTTTGCGAAGCCACTTGATGGTGCCGTCACTGGACCCATTGTCGACGAAGATGATCTCATGGGGTTCGGGCGTGTGTTTGCGAATGCTCTCCACGCATTCCCGTGTGTACTTCAATTCGTTGTATGTCAGGATCACAATGGATGTCAGATCGCGAACAGTCTCCTTTCCTTCGAACCCCAAGGAAGCCGAACCCTTGCCAGGGGCCGCCGTCTCCAGGAGGGGCTCCTCCTGAGCACTTCCAGGAGCGTGACGGCTGTGCAGCTGCTCTTGCCGTTTCTCAATGAACTTTGCGCGGTTGATCGCCTCGATATCGTTGGGATATTCGGAAGCAATCCGACGATAGATCTCCAGGGCATCCTCGATCCTCTCAAAAGCGGTGAAGTATAGTTCCGCGAGGTTCTTCCGGGCGTCCAGGAAGCGTGGAGCCAGATCCACCGATGTTTCATAGTGATGGAGGGCTCCAACCAGGTCTCCTTTCCGGTAACACATGGCTCCGAGATCGTTGTGCGCCAGGGCATGGTCGGGGCGAAAATGCAGGAGTTCATTCAGCAGCTTAACCGCCTCATCGTACTGTTGGGCTGAAGCGGCCTCCAAAGCTCGTTGGTGCAGATTCTCGGCGTGCTCCTTGCGTCGGACCAGGAGGGCTTCCAGTGTCTCTTCGGATACCTTATGCCACTCTCCACTGGGAAAATCGTAAGCCTTGATCACGCGGGCGGGATTTCCAACCGCCACGCTGAAGGAAGGCACGTCGCTTGTCACGACGGAATTGGCTCCGATGACAGCGTGCTTGCCTATTCGGACGTTTTTGCAGACATATGCGTTTTCACCAATCCACGCATGATCGTCGATTTCGATCACCCCCACTTTGAGGGGTTGGCGCACCGGTGGGACCATGGGGTCTTCATAGCCGTGATCGTGATCGAGTATTGTGACCCTTCCGGCGATCATGACGTTTTTCCCGATGCGAATGCGGTTTGCGGCTCCTATATGGATATCAAGCTCAATGGTTACACCGTCCTCAATCAGTAGGGTAGGATTGTGCGCGACGCCTTGATATTCCTTGATGGCTTCCAGCCTTGCTCCGGCCTGAATGAAGACTCGATCACCGATGAAGATTCGATCTGGGTTAAAAATGAGAGCCGGATTCAGGACTCTTGATGCAGGCCCTTTGCGTCCAAATTGTGTTGGAACAGGTTCCGCGAAAGTTGCCGCTTTTCCTATTTTCTGTCCCCTTGTGGATGATTTGGGAGTTTCTGGATTCATTTCGTAGAGAAATCGTCGGATACGGCCCATGGCCAGTTCGCGGTCGGTCTTGAATTTGTGCTTCACGGCGAAAAATGCGCTGAAGCCTTTCATATGAAAGTCGTTCAGCATAAGAACCTCATAATCCCTTTTTCTGAAATCGTCCGGAGACCAACGGGACCGGTGCTGTTGCAGCGCATGCTGCTCATTGGGGATCGCTTTGAACATTTGTGCCATAAAGGCACGGTATTCATCCGATGCGACCAGCCCATCAGTTTCAATGGGAACAAAAAGCAGGACTTGGCGGATTGCCAGGCGTTCAACACGGTCCAACAAACGCTCGCCTCGAGGGCGGTCGAGATGTTCGATGAAGTCGAAGAGGGTCACTCGGTCGAAAAGCCTACCCTCTCTGACCAGGGAATCGGAGATCTCCAAGGCATCACCCTGGAGAACCTGAAAGGACTGATCACGCAACTGGCGCGCAGCGGGCTCATACTGTTCAATGCACACGATGGAGCTTGGGTCGAGCCCTCTCAGAGTGGCGCCTGTATTGCTCCCTATGTCAAGATGACTGCCATTTCCAGGCAGATAGAAAAGCCCGCTTATCCAAAGGGGATTGCCAGCTTCCTTAAGATATTCCATGCAGGGGCGGGCATCTCCCTCCCATTGCCCGGTTTTCTGAGAGTTGACCGTATGCATTCGCCTCATCAAGGTGCGCTCCTTTGTTAGGAATCGTTAAAGTTCAAAGGGTGTGAGAAACTTGAGAATGTGTTTGCAATATCGATGCCCATGCGACTTCTCGGTGTCATCAGAAAAAACATGGGGGGCTTGAGGGTTCTAATCAAAAGAGCGGAAACGACTCTCGAGAAGGAGGCTCTTCGTTCACAAGCCGGAGCAGCTCATGGTGGCGCCTCCGGTGTCATGAGATGAGTGGTATTCACTCACCACCACTGAGGGGCATTCACATCTCCATGTGGAGTAGAAAAGCTTTGACTATGGACTGTCTTCTGCCGATGAAATAGGAGTCACCACAAGGCGAAGAGCACTTGAGAGGAATGATTCTCCAGTGTTTCGATAAGGGCATGCGAGGGTGGGAACCGGCCTCCATGAACATTTACCAGCGGTGGCAAGGGTTGGATGTCCTCAACCATCCCGAGGCAACAGGTTCCTCCTCATGGGGACGGGAATCGTCAGGCAATGCCATGTTGGCCGCCCGACTCGGGCGCAGTTGCACCATTGTGTGGGACATTCTCTGAATTGAGATGCAAGAAATGATTTCAACACACTCCGCGACAGAAGAGAGCAACCCGATCCCCCACAGATTTGCTCAGATCGAATCTCTTCCACCGCTGCCATGTTCACTCCGGAGCTTGCTTCGTGTGGTGCAGAACGAAAAGGCTTCCGCCGCGGAACTTGTGGAGCTGATTCAAAATGATGAGGGCTTGAGCGCAAAAATCCTTCGGATTGCCAATTCGGCGTATTACGGCCTGAGAGGCAAGGTCCAGACCCTTTCCAGGGCGGTCATGACCATTGGGTTCCACGAAGTGAGGTCCATGTGCCTCTTCAGTCTTTTGCTTGGGAGCTTTCCGGTGAGCGGTCGCTTTGGTCGCCTGCATCGGGAGCGGCTCTGGAAACATGCTCTCGCCACAGCCAACCATGCTAGTGGAATTGCCAGGGTCAGGACCTGGATCAGCAGGGAGGAAGCCTTTGACCTTGGTCTGCTTCACGATCTTGGCTGGCTGGCAATGCTCGTTCATTACAGAGATGACTTTGAGCTCGTGAACCACTTCGCCGAAGGTGAGGAAATTCCCCTTTGGGAGGCTGAATCTCACTTTGATCTCAAGCATGTTCAGATTGGGAGATGGATTGCAGTCAAATGGGGACTTCCTGAAGCGTATGAATCTGTCATGGCTTTTCATCATTCACCGGAGAGAAGCCCATCGTTTCAACCCCAGGCAAGGATCGTGTCCCTTGCCAACGCCTTGTCTCATTGTGAAGAATACCCGGAGCTTGTCGGGTGCGAATCCGTGAAGATCTCATGCCGCGCGCTCCGCATTTCAGAGAGCGAGTGGCAGGAGCAGATAGGACGGGTGCAGGACGTCAACAAGGAAGTGAACAAGCTTTGGCAACTCATTGGGTGAGAGTGGGAAAGCCTATGAATATTGAAGAGTTACTCAGAAACGAACTGCTCGAGGTGAGACGCAAGGAAGTCGAGAAAACAAATGTCCTGGCAATGCTCTATCGACTCATGGAACTCCTCCCGCGAAAGCTCGGTGTTACACAAACGTGTGAACAACTCGTTCGTATCATTATTGAAGAGACGGACTTCGAGAACTGTTCCATCGCCCTGTGGAGTCCCCGGGAGCAATGTCTTTCGTTCGTCGCCGGGTTTGGACTGCCCGAGCTCCTTGACGAGGAGGTTGCGCACTCCTATCACAGGGCATTGAGGTTCAGTTCAGGTCAGGATATCGGAAGTGAAGTGTTCGCCAGTCAAGAGCCCGTATTCATAGAGGACGCAAAGGAGCATCCAATTCCCCCCAAGTCAAGTGCCGTGGTGAGTCCGGTTAGTCTTGTCTGCCTGCCTCTTCTGGATTTGGGGATTCTCAACATGAGCGCTTCTCATCCGAGGAAGTTCTCGCTCGAGCAGAAGCGGAGCTGGATTCTCTTAGGCAGTATCATAGGACAGCTGATCACGACCTCCTCCCTCAACGAACGACTCAGTGATGCCAACCAACTCCTCGAACAGGAGGTGGACCGGAAGACGAGGGAACTAGAGACGAGGAACCAGGAGCTGGTGGGCATAAACGAGCTTCTGGAGAGGATCATCGATCACTCACCGGAAGGCATCTGCCTCCTGGACTCCAGTGGGGTCATGAGGAAAATCAACAGGAGCATGGCGAAATTCCAGGGAGAGAACGTCCAAGAGGCCGTCGGATCGTCGCCTTCGGTTTTCTTCGATGACCCTCAAGCTTTCCTGGACCTGCTCGAAGAGGTGTCCGAGGCAGGCCGGAAGCAGGCCCTGGACATCTTCATGAGGGCTCCCGGTGGAGAGCTCCAGCCGGTCGACATCTATCTCACAAGACTCTCTGATGAGCACGAGACGACAACGGGCTACCTTCTCGTGGTCTACGACATGACTGAGAAGAAGGCTTTCTCCGAACAGCTTCTCAGAACGGAAAAGCTGGCGGCACTGGGAACCATGGCAGGAGGCGTAGCCCACGACTTCAACAACATGCTGATGCGAATCCTCGGCAACACGCAATTGCTCATGCTGCACGTCGAAGATGAGACAATACGCAATCGCCTCCAAAACATCGATTCGGCTGTTCAGGATGCGGCTCAGACTCTCAAGCGTTTGCAGACATTCGCGGGAAAGAATGGAGAAGACCAAGGCCATGCGGGGGTTGTGGACGTCAATGAAATCATCAACGATGTGGTGGATCTCACACGCCCTCGTTGGAAAAACTCACTGGAAAAACATGGCTTTACCATTGATTTGAGGCTTGAGATCACCCCCGACTGCTCGGCCCGTGTCAGCTCATCGGACTTGCGCGAGGCATTGGCAAACATCATCTTGAATGCCGTGGATGCGATGCCCACTGGAGGAACGCTAAAAATCAGATCCGCCTGCGATGGAGATCGCGCGTGTATCGAAGTGAGCGACACAGGCTTGGGCATGTCCGAGGAAGTGATCAGGAGAGTCTTTGATCCATTCTTCAGCACCAAGGGAGTCGGCAATTCGGGTTTGGGGTTGAGCGTTTCGTGGAACCTGATCAATCGGCATCAAGGGAACATTGTGGTGACGAGTCAACCGGGAAAGGGGAGCACATTTCGTGTCATGCTCCCAAGGGCCCAAGACGAAGGAAAGATACCCTCTAAATTGAGCGTTCCAGAAGGGTCGATATCAGGTCGCGTGCTCCTGGTGGACGACGACAAGGAAATACTGAGGCTCTTGCGAGACATGATCCGTATGAGCGGTCACAAGGTGTTTGCCACCTCGGACGCTGAAGAGGCATTGGAGCTCATTGAGAACAAGGAATTCGACCTCGTTTTCTCAGACATGGGAATGCCTGTCGTGAGTGGTTGGGAGATCGCGAAAAAGGTGAAAGACAGAAGCCCCCTCGTGCCGGTGATTCTCATTACCGGATGGGGAACCCAATACGAGGAAGAGGACCTCACAAGGCAGTGTATTGACCTTGTGCTCTCTAAACCCCTCGGATACGAGAAGCTGAAGGTTGTTCTCCAAAAGTTCCTGTGATTGTCGTCATGGGCAGGACGGCAAAGGAAGATTGAAGGTTGAATAACGATCAGACTCTGGAACACACGAAGGGCGCAATGGACATGGCAAAACGCCTCAACGAGAACAAACCCTCAACCTCGGGAATGGGCCATTTGACGCCATTTGCGTTTTGGGCCCTGTTATTGGGGGGCTTTCTCATGGCAGTGGGATGCGGATGGGCTCACGCGTTCGGCCTGGACATCGAATCCGACCGTCCGGTGAAGCTCCGGCCCATCGAGGTGCTCAGCCGTTCGACCGTAAGGCATTACGCCGGCGCCACCCTCGGGCTGGCTCAATTCCAGGGGCCTCCGGCAAATGGCGCGGCGACAGAGAAGATCGTTCAAGCTTACATGAAGGAGCTACTCAAGCTGGGGATCTTCAAGGAAGTCAAGACAATTTCGCACCCCGTCCGAGACGACTCGGAAGCCATTTGGCTTTCGCGGCGCGAAGGCTGCGACCTGCTCCTCACCACATCGGTTCTGAATGTTGTGGGTGGAACCGGGGCGATGCCGACACAGCTCCAGGTTGATGTCAGGATTTTTGACGCCCGGTTGGACAAGGTGGCGTGGCACCTCCAACAAAAGGCCTTCTCCGAGCCAGGACGTGATGTTGATCTATTTTGGAGTACCAGGGTTGGGGCTCCGGCACAAAGAGTTCCTATTCTAGCCGAGGCGCTGGCAGACCAGCTATCCAGATATCTGGCGGACCCGTCGTCAAATCGTTGACCAGAGAATGGAATCTCGGGTCTTTCTTCAGCGGTCAGATAATTGTTCCGAGGTCAAGGCTAATTTGTTATACGTGCTTAGACCAGACAGGAAGGTGCGGTATGGAAATCAAGATCCACGAGTCACAACCCCTGATGACGGATCAGCGGATCATGCCGGAGCTTACGAACAGACAATCCAGGACCATCAAGCCCGTCTCAAAAGGCAAGGGGAACACCACAAGAAAAGTGGGTGACGAACAGGAAAGGCGAGGAAAGGAAAGGGACTCATCCAATCCAAAGAAGAGAGATGAAGGCGAATCCTTGCAGGAGCTCGATGGTCGCGAGGAACGCCTCCTTTCAGTTTCCTGCCTGGGGATCACCCAGAACGGCGAAGCGGGTGAGGAGTTGATTGTGAACCCCGTCGGCGAAACAATTCGGCAAGTCCCGGTGGCCGATTTGCTCCAAGTCCACACGGGACCCAAACAAGTGAGAGGGCGCATTTTCGACGCCAAGATCTGAATAATTTGGATAACTTGAGCATGGCAGACCCCGTGAAGAATGGAGTTCAGGAGACCATAAGAGTTCTGATCGCGGATGACGATGAGGTGTGTCGTGAAATCCTCCAGGATGCCATCCAGAAAGAGGGAGTGGAAGTGGTCCTCGCCTCCGATGGAATTGAAGCCCTTGAGAGGCTCTCGGAAGACCCCTCGGACATCCTGATTTCAGATCTCAACATGCCAAGGATGGACGGCTTGACTCTCCTGAAGAATGCGCGCCAAAAGCATCCGCATATTCTGACCATCATCATCACGGGATACGGAAGTTTGCAGTCGGCCATAGAAGCAATCCGCCTCGGTGCATATGACTACATCCAGAAGCCTTTCAAGATAGAAGAAATCACGGTTGCAACGCGTAACGCCATAGACAAAGTCAAGAGCGTGAGGGAAAAAGCCCTTCTGCTCAAGGAACTGGAGGCTCTGCATCACAAGCTTGAATTGCTTGAAGCGGTGCGGAACCTCGGTCCCAAGGAGGACAAGGTCCTGTTGTCCGAAAGCGGGTCAGACGCATCTCTGTATCTTTTCTCCCGTTCGGGCTTGCCATTGCGCTTTCTCGAAGTCCCGGATGAGAGCCCTTCCAGGGTATTGGCCGCTCTTGAGAGTCTGAAAGATCTCAGACGTGATGGCACCATCGACGATCTCGAATTTCAGCGGCTGAAGAAGTTCATCATCGAGAAAATAGAGTCTGGCAAACCATGAAGGTGTTGATAGTTGAAGACGATATCTCCCTCGGACAGCTTTTGAAGGAATTTCTCCAGAGGTTGAAGCACGAGAGGGTTCAGGTCTGCACGACGGCAGGATTCGCGCGCGACGTCATTGAGGCCGAGACCTTCGACTGTGCTTTCGTGGATCTCAGACTACCCGACATCGACGGCCTGCAGCTCCTTGAGTTCATAAAAGGCCAGGACCCGTGCCTTCCCGTGGTGATGATGAGCGGCTACCCCACGATGGAGTACACCATCGAGGCCATGAGGAAGGGAGCCTCGGATTTCCTCACCAAGCCCTTCACACTTCAGGATGTGGCTCTTGCGTTGGAGCGGGTCACCAAAGAGAGGAAGCTGCTGCTGGAGAATCTGAGTCTTCAATTGGAAATCCAGGCGAGAAATGAACTTGAAGTGGTCAATCAAGAGCTGGAGGAAAAGGTTGAGGAGCAGACGAAGTTATTCGAGATATCAAGAGAAATCGATGAGATTCGTTCCAGCGAGGAACTCTATCCCTGCATTGTGAAGCTCGCATCCAAACTCACCAATCTCAAAAAGGCCAGTTTGTTTGCATTTCCTCCCGAGAGAGAAAACCTCATCCTCATCGAGGATTATGGTAAACAAGTGGAAGGCTTCCCTCCCCGCTCCTTTTCACTCAACGACCTGCACCTGAAGGAGATGCTCGAAGGGGACACAAGCCACGTACTCGTCAAACCTCGTGACCTGAAAATCAATGAAGCCCTGTCATGTGAATGGCTTTCCGGCGAAGTTTCCCTCTCCTGCTGGCCTCTGCGGATTCGGGGCGAGCTGTTTGGCTTCCTCATGGGCTACCACAACGGGGGGGGATCCCTTTTGTCCGCCATGGAGACCAATCTCCTGGATTTCCTCATGAAAAAAGCTTCCCTCGCCGTGGAAAACATGGCCCTTTACGAAAGTCTCATCGGCAATTTCTACGGCATTCTGCGATCCCTCGTCAATGCTCTGGAGGCGAAAGACCCTTACACGGGGAAGCACTCTGAAAGAGTGACCCAATATGCCGTCATGATCGGCCGCAAAATGGGCTGTACCGACGGTGAACTGGAGGTGCTCGAGACCGTTGGGTACCTCCATGACATCGGCAAGATTGGAATAAGCGACACCATCCTGAACAAACCGGCCTCCCTCACACGGGAGGAATACGAAATCGTCAAGGAGCATCCGGTCATTGGCGCATCGATCGTAAAGGACTTGATTTTTTCCCTTGAAGAGCGGTCCATCATTCGGCATCACCATGAGCGCTGGGATGGGGGCGGTTACCCCGATGGCCTGGTTGGAGAGGAAATCCCGATTTTTGCCCGTATTGTGGCTATTGCGGATGCGTTCGATGCCATGACATCCAAACGTGCTTATCGCGGCGCCATTGGCAAGGCTGACGCAATCCGAGAGCTTAAGGAAAACAGGGGAAAGCAGTTCGATCCGCATGCCTTGGATGCCTTTGTAGAGACCCTGGAGAGAAAACAAGATAACCATGTCTATGAACAGTCAAAAGCGGCTGGATATTGAGACTTCGGGTTTCGAGGACTCCGGCTTTCCCGATCAATGCATCGATGCACTGATCGAGAAGGACAGGTGGAACCACCTCGGGGGGTTCATTCAGGGGCTGATACACAACATCAACGGCCCTCTGCAGAACATGTCCATGCTTGTGGAAGTGCTGGTTCGCGGCCAGGAGCAGATCGCGTCCCACCGTGATGACGATCGCCCAACCCGGATGGACATGGGTGCCTTGCAGGAAAAGCAGGGGAAGCGTTTGCAGCAGTTGGGAATGCAGATCACGGCCCTGGCCGACATGCTGCGCAGCTTCATGGTCCTGCATGAAGTCGAGAGAAACGAATCCGAAGTGGATGTCAACCTGATTGTGACGAAGCTTGCCGAGACCTTCAGAGCGGACCTCTTCTACAAGCACCAAATAAGCGTGGATCTCCGATTGACGAAAAACCTCCCCCTGGTCCGGGTTCTGGGAAAACACCTCATTCCTGCATTGGTTCACATTTTCAAGAACGCCATCGTTGCGATGCGGGACTCCTCCGAGAAGCAGTTGACGATTGAATCCATGTCGGAGAGCGGAAAAATCAGGCTCCTACTGTCTGATACCGGTGCAGGACTGGAGCCCGGGCAAGATGCGGAGAGGTGCTTCGAATTGTTCTTCTCGAACTGGCGCACGTCGGAATCGCCTCAGGGGGGGGAGGAGAGGCACCTTGGATTTGGTCTCTACGCGGTGAAGCGGCTTCTTGAGCCTTACGGCGTGGAGGTGAGCATTGATTCCTCAGAGAGAGGGACCACCGTTACCCTGGACATCCCCTATCCTTCGCGGGAATTATGAGGCATTCCGCCGCGTAACGCTTGCCGACCCAAACGGCAATTCTTGCCTCTTTTTTGAGTCCTGCGAGTGTAAAACTTCCCTCGAAGGCTTGCCTCCTCTTCTTGAAAACCCCTTGTGCCATGGCTTATCGCCCTAGCTGGGAGAACTTTGCCCGTGTTGGCAGAAGAATTGCTCCATGAACAGTGGAAACGTTGATTTCTTTTCTATTTGTAGGCTGAAATCCGCGCTCGGGGTGAACGACCCAGGACGGGACCGCTGCCGGGGAGTCATGCCCACGAAGTCACCTGGAATCTTCCCGGGTGTAAGAAGTCCTTCAAGTGGCCTCGGTGCGGCTGGAGAGAGGAGGAAAGATGAAAGTCGACAATGTCGAGAGACAGCAAAACATTCAGTCCTGCGGGAATAAATCCAAGGGGAACAATCCGTCTGACGGGTGTCGGTTCCGAGATCAGCTGCAAAACGAAATGGATACGGGCTCGGTTGCGACAGCGGAACTGAACCAGATTTCAGAGCTCGGTTCCTCGAAACTCGAAGAGGCCTTTCGGTACAGTGCGTTCCCTGAATCGGCAGGGAGCAGGCAGGCACGTGAATCCCTGGAAGCGGGGATAGGCGAAATGGAAATGCTGGTGAAAGCCCTCGGCGACGAAGGCGTCAGCCCCAAAACGGTGGATGAGATTGTCCAGAAGTTGCAGGGAACCGTGGAAGGCATGCAGGGGTCCCTCCCAGACTTGCAGGCGGATCACCCTCTTCGATTGATTGCACACGAATTGAGTGTCCTGTCTTACGTGGAATCCGTAAAATGGAGGAGAGGTGATTACATTTGAAGCAAGGAGAAAATCTGTTTGAATAAAGGCTTTTACTCTGTTTGAGGTCGGCTCTGGCGCACAGGTTCTCCGGCGGAGCCGACCCCGTTGTTCTCAAGGGTCTCTTCGATACACCATCTCTCAATGTCCAAACGCCGTCACTCCTTAAAAGCCGCTTCCTCATTTACCCATCCATCGGCATCCTGCTTTCCCTCAAGTAAGCGCCAGCCAGGGCCGATTAACTGGTGAACTTAAAGCCTCAAAGGCTCTTGAGTTGGCGATGCTTCGCTGGAAGTCCCCGAACGACAAAGGTTTCTCAGGAGAGGACAGGAGGATATGGAAAAATCGCTGGCCCCACGCCTTTTTCAACAGTTCAGCCAATTGGTCTATGCCCAGTGCGGGATTCGCCTGCATGAGGGGAAGAAAGCTCTCTTGCAGGCGAGGCTGAACCTGCGTCTCCGGGCGACGGGAATCCGATCCTATGAGGATTACTTCCACCACATCACTGTGGACGATCATTCTCCAGAAATGATCCACTTCCTGGACTCCATCTCGACGAACCTCACTTACTTCTTCAGAGAATCCCAGCACTTCAATTACCTGGAAACCGTAGCCCTGCCAGAGCTCCTGGAGAGGAAGAGAAACCGCGGAATCAACCGCGTCAGGGTTTGGAGCGCGGGCTGCTCCACGGGAGAGGAAGCTTACGGACTGGCCATGTGCATCTTGTCACGACTGGATGAGCCTCGAAAATGGGATTTCAGGATCCTCGCCACGGACATCTCCACCAGGGTTCTTGAAATTGCCGCCCGAGGGATTTACCCGTCCGAAAAGGTGAAGAAGGTCCCGCCTCAACTGAGGCAGCGCTACTTCAACAAATACAGCAAGATGGATGGGGAGGCCGACTACGGAGTGACCGACCATCTCAAAAGCGTCATCTCTTTTCGACGGCTCAACTTGAATGATCATTATCCCTTTAAAGGTCCATTCGATTGCATCTTTTGTCGTAATGTTATGATTTACTTTGATAAAAAGACTCAGGAAACCCTGGTGGGGCGGTTGGCGACCTGCTTGAGTCCTGGGGGTTATCTCTTTGTGGGACACTCCGAGAGCCTTGCGGGGCTAAGCCACCCGCTCTCTTATGTCAGGCCCGCCGTTTACCGGAATGGCTGAGCAACCTCTTGACTCGCTCCAATGACTTGAGACCACAGATTCTGATTCTGTCCGTAACAATTGGCAGTTCTTTTGCTACCAAGTGAAGGCGACGATTCAATGGAACATCGCAAACAGGAGCGAGGAGATCGGCATCAGATTCCGGCAATTGGGGATTCGCGGCTGTCTGTTCTTTTCTGTGAAGAGATCGAGGAGGCATGAAGAGAGTCATTGGCGTTGCAGACATGGCAATCAGTAACAACCCTGAAGAAGTCCTAGTAACTTACTCCCTCGGGTCATGCATCGCCATAGTGATCTATGACTGCAGAGCGAAAGTGGGGGGGATGCTGCACTATATGCTTCCCGAGTCGTCCATGGACAAGGAAAAGGCCAAGAAGAACCCCTCCATGTTTGCGGACTCGGGGATTTCCCTGCTTTTCAGACAGAGTTACCAGTTCGGCACCAGGAAAGAGAGCCTGATCGTCAAGGCTGTCGGAGGGGCCCAGATCCTTGATGAGAATGGGATTTTCAACATAGGCAAGCGCAACTACCTGGCCATGAGGAAAATCTTCTGGCGCAACAACGTGATGGTGACCGCCGAGCATGTGGGGGGCAGTGTCAACCGAACGGTGCGTCTCGAAATGACCACGGGGCAAGTCTTTGTGAAGGTGTCGGGATTGGGTGAGGTGGAGCTGTGAGGTGCCAAAGGTGAAGATACGTCTCGAGGGGCAAACATGTCATACAACATTTTGATTGTTGATGATTCGAGATCGATGCGCAGGGTCATTCGCAAAGTCCTTGACCTGTCGGGGTTTCAAATAGGGGAATGCCTTGAGGCAGGCAACGGCCAGGAGGCCCTGGATGCGCTTGAGAATCACTGGATCGATCTGGTTCTCTCAGACATTCACATGCCGGTCATGGACGGCTTCGGGTTTATTCGCGCCGTTCGAAGCAGCAGCTCATGGACTGACCTGCCCATCATCTTCATCACGACGGAATCCAATGAGGATCTCCTGCGCGAGGTGATGGAACTGGGAGCTAAGGGCTACATCCGGAAGCCGTTCCAGCCGGAGGAGATTCGATCTCTTCTGTGTCAAATAATGGGAGAAGCCAATGGAGACGCAAGATCGATCAGCGATGAAGGATGCGATTTCTGAAGTCCTGGAGACGATGTTTTTTATTTTTGTGGACTTTGATGATGGCCTCGCCGTTCGCCAACTGGGTGAGTGTGAATCCCAGATATCCCTGTCCAACGGTGAAGGCTCGGTTGATATTTCGCTCATGACAAGTCAGGAGTTTGCCAGGATGATCTCCGCGAACCTCCTGGGGGTCGAGGAAAATGGGGTCACCTCCGACGACCTCGAAGACACCATGAAGGAGCTCGCCAACATGGTGGGCGGCAATTTCAAGGCGCGCATGGAAAGCAGCAATCAGTGGGAGCTTGGAATTCCCCGCTTTAGACTGCTGGCTGCGGCAGAGGGATCTTCGGGTTCGGGGGTCGTTTTCTCCTGTTATGGAAGGCCAATGGGAGAGGTCACCTGGAATTGCGCGTGACAGCTTGACAGGACGGGATTGGTATTGGATGCTTTGAATCCGGTCTCTCAGTGCCGGGGAGAGGCATGAATCTGCAAAAGGAAACCCGCAGTGTCGAAAGCGCAGGGAAAATCAAAGTTCTCATCGTGGACTATTCGGCCATCGTCAGAAAGATATTCTCGAATGAGCATTCCAAGCACGAAGACATCGAAGTCATAGGAACGGCTCCTGACCTGTATGTTGCGTTGCGAGAAACAAAGTGGTCAAGCTGAGAAAGGATGTCATCACCCTCGACATCGAGATGCCGAGAATGGACGGACTGAGCTTCCTGCGAAAGCTCATGGAATATTTCCCTGTTCCCACCGTGATTGTGAGCTCCTTGACCCCGGCGAACGGTGAAATGGCCCTGCAGGCCATTGAGAGCGGTGCGTTGGAAGTACTTGCCGCACCAGGTGGATGGTACTCCGTTGGAGACATGAGTGTGCAGTTGGTCGACAAAATAAGGGCTGTAGCCCAAGCACGCCTCTCGCCCCCGGCCCAAAACGGGAGAGCGTCTCAGCAGGCTGAACCGTTGCGAGAGTGGAACAAAGCTCTGAAGAACACGACCCACAAGGTCATTGCCATGGGAGCCTCGACGGGAGGCATCGAGGCACTGAAGAATGTTCTCATGCAAATGCCCCAGTCTTCTCCGGGCATTGTTGTCGTGCAGCACATGCCGCCCCGATTCACCATGGCTTTTGCGGAGCGCCTCAACAGCCTCTGCCAGATCGAGGTGCGGGAGGCCAGGAGTGGCGACACCGTGCTGCCCGGTCTGGCTTTGATAGTTCCGGGCAACTACCATATGCTCTTGAGACGGAGCGGCTGCAGCTACCATGTGGACATCAAGACCAGTCCCTCGGTGTGCCATCAGCATCCATCGGTGGATGTCCTGTTTTATTCCGTGGCCCAGCATGCCGGCTCGAACGCTTTGGGAGTGATCATGACGGGTATGGGAAAGGATGGCGCAATGGGCCTTCTTGAGATGCGGAAGGCTGGGGGGCGCACCATCGCGCAGGATGAAGCAAGCTGTGTGGTCTACGGCATGCCCAAGGAAGCGGTCCGTTGTGGGGCCGTGGAAGACGCGGTATCCGTGATGGAAATACCCAAAACGGTCATGAGACTCCTTGCTTCATGAGTGTCAAATCGATGACTGGGCAGCGGATTCCAACTGGCCGGATTCATTGGCTCTGATGTCGAAAGAAGAGGAGTTGATCTCTGTCATACAAAGATCTCACTGTTTTGATCGTGGACGATTTCTCCACCATGAGACGCATCATGCGAAATATTCTGCGTGGTCTCGAATTCAGGAACATCCTTGAAGCAGAAGACGGTGCGGCGGCTGTGCGGATTTTGGAGACACAACCCGTTGACTTGGTCATATCGGATTGGAATATGCCCAAGATGACTGGATTGGATCTCCTGAGGCATTTGCGTGGCGATGAAAAGACCAAGGACCTCCCCTTCCTGATGGTCACCGCGGAAACCCAAAAGGAAAGCGTGGTTGAAGCAGTGAAGGCGAGAGTGAGCAACTATATCCTCAAGCCTTTTACGGCTGCCACACTGGCGGAGAAGCTCTCCAAAATCCTGCCCCCGGCGTGAAGTGATTCCGGGCTGCGCAAGGAATCCGTGCCCAATGAGACGAATTGGTCGGGGTCGAGGAGGTTCGTTTGCTCACAGGATGTCGCGGGTTCGCTCTGGAACTGAATCACGGGCCGTTTGGTCGTTACGTCTCCTCTGTGTTGCCCGGAGGTCAGCGGAGACATCCGGGTGACCGCGACTGAGATCTCGAGAATCGCTCAGAACGGCAACAGACAGGAAGAAGGCTGTCAAAATGATGAAAGATATTCTTGATCAGTTGATCAACGGAGTGATTGAGGGGCCCGAAGACTTGATGGGGATGGGGGAGTGCCTCATCCTCCTGGATCAACTGGAAGGCTGTGAGGAGTATCCCGACCGTTGGGCTCCCAACGTCAATGAACTGAGGCGGCTTTTCAACACCCTCATTTTGGAGGACTCCAAAGACCCTGATGGAGACTGGGAGAGTATTCGAAAGCTCATAGCGAAGTTGGGCGCTAACGGAGGAAAGGCAGGGTCCCCTCTCTCCCGTGAGGAAATTGAAACCGGTGACGAACCGGAGATTCCGCTGGACCTCGCTGTCGATGCCCCGGTTGCCGATGGTGAGCTCGAATTGAGCGAGGGTTTTGCGGAAACCGCCTTCGAAGAGGCGACGGAGATTCAGGACCCCGAGCTGATCAAGGATTTCATCGAAGAGTCCAGGGAGCACCTCGCGGCCATCGAACTGAACATGCTTTCCCTCGAAGCAAATCCGAAGGACAAGGAAGCCATCAACGCCGTCTTCAGGCCTTTCCACAGCGTCAAGGGGGTTGCGGGCTTCTTGAATCTCAAGGACATCCACCATCTGAGCCACGAGATGGAGAATCTCCTGGATGACGCTCGGTCCGGTAACCTGACCATTTCTGATTCCGTCATCGACATCGTGTTACAGGCAACGGACATCCTCAAGGTGCTGCTGACCGAATTGGAGAAGGTTCAGAACCATGAATTGCCCGTTGTTCCCGCCTCGCCGGTCGTGCACAAGTTCTTGGAACGGGTGAGGAATTTCAACGAATCGGGATCTGACGGAGCAGGAATCCCCATTCGGAGAGTCGGTGAGATACTGGTTGAACAGGGAGTTGTCGATGAGCCTGCTTTGGAGAACGCCGTAGAACGCAGCAAAAGTTCGGGCAAAAGGCTCGGGGAGGAGTTGATCGAGGAAGGTCTGGTTTCGGTAACGGAAGTCTCCAACGCACTCCGTGAGCAGCGCCGCGCCAAGGACAGCGCAGCGTCCGTCCGCATTGACACCCAAAAGGTGGACAATCTGGTCGACATGGTCGGTGAGCTCGTGATCGCCCAATCGATGGTCCTGCAAAACCCTGAGGTTCTGGGTATCAAAGACCAAAAGCTTAAGAAGGACACGGTTCAACTCAACCGAATCACGGCAGAAGTTCAGCGCATTAGCGTGGCCATGCGGATGGTCCCCATCAAAAGCACCTTCCAGAAGATGATCCGCCTTGTTCGGGATCTTGCCAAGAAATCGGGGAAAGAAGTCAATCTCCTCATGCGTGGAGAGGAGACCGAAATCGACCGCAACATGGTCGAGGAAATCTACGAGCCTCTCGTTCACATGATTCGCAACGCCGTGGACCACGGCATCGAAACGCCAGAGGAAAGGGTGCTGCAGGGGAAGGATCCCACGGGGACAGTTCTCCTTGGCGCGGAGCAAAAGGGCGGAAATATCGTCATTGATGTTCAGGATGATGGAAAGGGCCTTGATGCCGCCAAGATCCGATCGAAGGGGATTGAACGGGGGATTATCTCCGCCGATGCCCAACTGGATGAAAAGAGCATTTACGAGTTGATTCTCCACCCCGGATTTTCCACCAGGGAACAGGTGACCGATGTCTCGGGACGCGGCGTCGGCATGGATGTCGTGAAGAAAAATGTGGAGGCTCTGCGTGGAAAGATTAAAATTTTAAGCACTTATGGCAAGGGTACGCATTTCCAGGTCAAGCTCCCCCTAACCATGGCGATCATCGACGGCATGGTCATTCGGATTGGTGAGGAGCGCTATGTGGTTCCGACAATCGCCATGAAAGAATCACTGCGCCCTACGAGAGAGGCTTACCTGACGGTCCAAAAAAGGGGGGAGATGATCAAGGTTCGAGACTCCCTCTTGCCTCTCATTCGGCTGCACCGGATATTCGGGGTGACTCCCCGGTACGAAGACCCCTGGGAAGCTTTGCTCCTGGTGGTCACTGAGGGCAAGCACTCCTATTGCCTGTTGGCCGATGAGGTCGTGGGAAGGCAGGAGGTGGTCATCAAGAGTCTGGGTGGGGCCTTGAGGAATCTCATGGGCGTTGCCGGCGGGGCGATCCTGGGAGATGGCAAGGTGGCCCTCATCATCGATGTAAAAGGTGTCGTGAGCAGCTACGAGGAAAACGGGAAATGGCCACAGTCGCCGCAAAAGAAGAATGGAAGGAACTCATCAGCACCCTAAAGGACGTGGAGAAAAGGGTCCTGCTACCACAGAACAATGGAAAAAGTTCACGTCCGACCTTTGAACCTTGTATTGAAGCCTTGGATGCTTTTCAGTGCAAGGCAGCGGAATTGGGTATTTCCGAACTGCAGCAGGCTGCGCGGTTTCTAAAGCAGTATGCCGAGGAGCAAAATGGATCCGAACTCGGTGCCGAATCGCTGGGGCTTTTCAGTTTTGGAGTGAATGCACTGCTCGAACAGATGGACAGGCTGCAAAGCGGCCACGAGGCTTCCGGTATACGTGTTGACGAGGTGATGGAAATCCTCGGCATGACCGATCCCCATGGGGCGGTCGACTCCATCAGCTCAGAGGATCTTCCCCTGGATCCACCTGCGGCTACTGATCCGGAAGTGACGAGTGGGGATAAGGGCCCGGGATCCGGCGGCTTTTCTTCTCTGGAAGCCGTCTCGGTGTCATCCGGGCTGGAGCGCCTGGAGTTGACGGTCCGGCAGTTGGGCGGAGATGTGTCCATCATGACCGAGAGCGAAAACCAGGACCAGATCGTTTTCCGTTTACCGGCATCGCCTGAAGTCATGGATCAAATCGAGACACTCCTGTCCGTGGGTGCACCCCCGTCTGTATTTGCTTCCCAGTTCTCTCAGCAGGGGAACAGGTTTGACAAAGTCCTCGGAACGATCAAAGAGTTCATGACGGCTTTGTCAAGAGGTAACTGTGTCACCGCCCAGGATGTCCTGCTCAAACTTGCCGAGCAGCAGCAGGCAGGCCTTTACAATGAGATTGTGGGATTGGCCCGTGACCTGCACAACTCTCTTCGGAACTTCATGGAGACGATGGACCCTCATCTGAGAGAGATGGTGCATGAAAAAATACCCGATACGGGAAACCGCCTTGAGCATATCCTAGAACTCACGGAAAATGCCGCCAACACCACCATCGATCATGTTGAGGCCATGCAGAGAAGAAACGAGTCGGAGCAGAAGAGACTCGACGAGCTCGTGAGGATAGTGACCAGGCTGAAGGCAATCGGTGACAAGGCGCAAAATAGTGTCTCAAGGGGGCAGGATATCCTGAAGGAGCTCCAGACCTCCGTGGACAAGAATCACGATGACCTGATCGTGGTGCTCACCGCTCAGGATTACCAGGATTTAACGGGTCAGATCATTCTGAAAATCATCCAGCTTTTGAAGGACCTGGAACTGAAACTCGTCAATGTCATCCGTACCTTTGGAGTGAAAGCCGAGGAGAGGAAAGCAACCAAAGTCGAAGAGCTGTGTGGGCCGGCACACAAAGCGAAGACAGAAGCCTTGCATTCGCAGGATGATGTTGACTCGCTTCTGGCCGAGTTCGGATTCTGAATTCAGCCAAATCCTTCAATAAAGCACAGTCCCGAGTCGAGTAAGTCCGGCGCGAGACCTTTTGCCCGGTCGGCGAGGACTGAACCCTCGCCTATCATTCAGGAGGCGTGTAGCATTTTCCACCGCGTTTCTCAGCCATCACCGCAGTTCCATGCGGGACTCGGTGAGACCACCCTGGGCCGTCTGGGTCGTTCAGGCCAAAACCACCTGGTTGCGGCCCGAGCGCTTCGCCAGATACATGGCGGCATCCACCCGGCTGAACAGCACCTGTTGGTTGATGTCCGATGGCTCGATCTGCGCGACTCCAACGCTTATCGTGAGGGGGATTTTTTGCCCCCGGAACATGAAGTGGGTCTTTTCTATCATCACCCGGAGTCTTTCGGCGACTGCCCTGGCGCTCTCCTTGTCCGTGCCTGGAAGAATGATGGTGAATTCTTCGCCTCCATAGCGAGCCAAGAAGTCAGATTCACGCATCACCGGCTTGATACGCTTGATCGCCTCTTTCAGGCATTTGTCCCCGGCCCAGTGGCCGTAATTGTCGTTGACCTTCTTGAAATGGTCCACATCAAAGAGCAGCAGTGAAAACGAATGCTGGTATCGGTGGTAGCGCTGCAGTTCCTCTTTTATTCTCAAATCGTATGCGCGCCGGTTGGGGATGCGAGTGAGGGGGTCCAGGAAGGTTTCTCTTTCTAGGTGCGTCCTCTGCTGTTGGACCTGTTCAATTTCCTTCCTCACACTTTGAAGGTTCTGTTGGAGGGTTCCCATTTCATGGTTGATTTCCTCCATGCGACGTTCGTCTTCCTGGCGCTTGTTCTCCAGGGCCGCCTTGATCGAAGTGAGTCGTGAGGATACGAAATCCCTGATTTCCGAAAGGGTCTTGACGATATGGGTGGACCTTTTGACCTCCTCCATTTGTCCTTCCAACAAGATGTTGAAATCAACATTTGACCTGTGGGCCTGGGAGGCATGGCTCAGCGAGGCCACAAAACTCGTTTCCATTTCAATGAGGCCTTTGCCGATCTCTGCAATGAAGTCAGTTACTTGACTTCTCTCTTCGTTCATGAGCCTCACGTAATTCTGAATCAAGGACATCATGTCTTCATTCAGAGCGAGGAGGTCGCTGGTGCGCTCCGTTTCTCTTATGCGCCTCTGAAGGCTCGAGAAGCGATCCAGGTATTCCTTGCCGAGGTCAAGATGGAATTCGGCAATGATGGTGAGGTAGGCACTCTGCAATTGTCTGAGTTCCGAGTCTTCACCGGTGGCTTTCCCGCCTGCCGCCGGCTTCTTTTTCAACAATTTGTCCCAAAAACCGGCATCGGAGGTTCCCGAGGCCCTGTCACAGCTGTGATCCTGCAGTGCGCCGTCCTTTATGCTGCTCAAGCAGCGTTCGAGCTCCTCCCGCTGGGCATTTTGCAGAATCATCTTTCTCAATGTGTCCAGAGTTCCACTGCGATTGCCGTTTGCCCCAGGAACAGCAAGGTTCAACAAGGTCAGAAGGGAATTCTTGCAGAAGGCCTCTGCTCTCGAATTCTCCTCCTCCAGTCGCGTTATCTGTTTGAGGAGTCTGTCCTTCTGTTCCTGCAGGATCTTGAACTTTGCCGCTGAAAGGGTCTCTTGCTTGCCTTCTTCAATGGCACCGTGGGGTGTGGATCCTGAGGTTTTTCCAGAAGCTTCGAAAAGATCCGCAATCTCCTGTCTCTTGGCCAAAGCCTGAGAGAGAAATGATGGCGACAGGGGATTTCGGTTGGCAGACAGTTCCCTGATCGTTTCTATGATGATCCTGGCAAAGATCTCCAGGTTTTCACCGGGCTTGGGATCTACCGCTGATTGTGCCATCATGGGCCCCTTTGACCATTTAGAGAAGGATAGGAAAAAAATGCCGCTTTGCTCACACCGCAGTTCGGGCAAGCGTGTTCACTCGGCTTCAAATGGGGATTGCCCAATGGCAGGAGCTGATGGGGAGAGAGTCATGGTGATCAGCTCACTTGCCACCTCTAAACAATGAAGAGCCGTGTCGAAACTGTGGAATGCAAATAGCGAACCAGATACCGCAATTGGTTTCTTGGGGTCATGTTCCGAGAGTGGTGGAACAATCTGGACTTTTTCGATTTTTTTTGCTCCCCGGGAGAGAAAAACGACACTTCGCGCTAGGCATTTTTCCCTTAAGTATTGTACTCTAGGGGCCGATTCTGAAACCAAGGAGAGACGTTGATGGTTATTACAGATTACAGGATCCGAAGTGTCCTTCGAACGTACAGCAGGCAACTGCAGCGTTCTAGGTTTTCTGATGAACTGGAAGGTCTCTCCAACGGCCAGAAGGCTCCAGCGGAAAGGGTGACCATTTCTGAAGATGCGAGGCATCATTTCATCATGGAGCGCATGACATCCCAGGTTTTGGAGAAAGCTTACCCCAAGCAAGGGGATTCCTGAGACAGGGCAGATTTCAGAGTTCGCCGGCTCCTCGGGTCCCTGCGACAAGAGGATGATGGGGCCTAGGAAATTTTTTCCCCCATTCAGTCAAGACCTTCGAAAGGGAAAGTAATGGAAGTGAAAAAGGTTGCGACCTATATCAATGAGTCGCTGCAGAAAACCAAGGAACCTACTCCGCGCCCGAACGGAGATGATAAAACGGTCTCCGGCAAGGATACGCAATCCCCCCCCGATCGGGTGGAGCTATCCAAAGGGTATCAGGAAATGGCCCAGGCCAAGAAGGTGATGATGGAACGCGGTGATCTTCGAATGGAAAAAGTGGACCAGATTCGCAGCATGATAGAGAACAATGCCTATCAGATCGACCCGGAAAAGATTGCCGAGAAAATGCTGGAAGAGCTGATTTAGAACTCCGGGGTAATTCGCCAGGCTCAACCAGTTCTCCGTTCCCCGCACAGCATTCATAGCATTTTCCGCTTTGGGCAACAGGAATCGGAACACCGGGTTCAGGGTGCTCGGAGTTGAAAAAGCGCACCAAGAATGAGTTTCATTAGGGCCCCCAGAGTCTCTGGGGGCTCGTTTTTTTTTGGCCTCGTTGGAGGCACGACTTCCGGTTTGATTCCCTGAGGAAGACAATCTGAATGTCCCTGAAATCCCTCTCTTCCCTGAGTCAAAGGATCTGAAATGTCAAAGGTGTCCATTGTCCTGGTCACTGCTGGAACCGCTGATGAGGCCACGGTCATCGGCAGAACGCTGGTGGAAGAGCGCCTCGTTGCCTGCGTCAGCATCGTGCCGCGCATTCGTTCAATTTATTGGTGGAAAGGAGAGATCTGCGATGAGGAGGAATACCTGCTGATCATGAAGACGCAATCCGACCTTTTTCTGGCCGTCCAGGCCCGTGTCCGCCAAATGCACAGCTACGAGGTGCCGGAGATCATCGCCTTCCAGGTGGGGGAGGGGTTGCCCGAGTACCTCAAGTGGGTCCTCGAAAGCACAGGGTTTGCTCCCTGAACTGAATGTCAATATTCTGACCATCGAGAAGTGTCAACGGACGCATCCGAGCGTCAACCATCACCCCGTTGGAGTCTGATCCTCACGGAAGCTGCATGCGCTTCAAGCCCTTCCATTTCCGCCATGCGGACGATTGCCTCCGCGTCCCTTTCCAGGGCAGCCTTTGAGTAAGCGATGACACTCGTGCGCTTCAAGAAGTTGTCGACTCCGAGGGCAGAGGCAAAGCGGGCAGTTCCGGCGGTCGGAAGCACATGATTGGGTCCCGCGAAATAGTCACCGATGGCTTCCGGGGTCCAGTTGCCGAGGAAGACCGCGCCGGCGTTTTCGACCTTCCCGAGGAGTGCCCACGGATCACGGACCTGAAGCTCCAGGTGCTCGGGAGCGATGCGGTTGGCGAGCTCGATGGCCGTATCGATCGCTTCGACCAGAAAAATGGCTCCGTAAGTTTTCAGCGCCTCGGTCGCGATCGCCCGCCTGGGCAGTTTGGCGAGCTGCTCGTCAAGGCTCCGTGCGGTCCCCAGGGCCACCTCGGCATTGGTCGTGATCAGAACGGCACTCGCCATCGAATCGTGTTCCGCCTGGCTCAGGAGATCGGCGGCAATGCAGTCGCTCGAAGCCTGATCGTCGGCAATCACCAGAATCTCACTGGGCCCCGCCAGCAAGTCGATGGCGACTTCTCCGGAAACCATCTTCTTAGCCAGGGCAACATAGATGTTTCCTGGACCCACGATGACGTCCACCCGGGGGATCATGGCGGTTCCAAAGGCGAGGGCACCGATGGCCCAGGCGCTGCCGACCTTGTGGATCCGCGTGATCCCCACTTCCCTCGCTGCCACGAGAAGGTGGGGATTCACACTTCCATCCTCTCTCGGGGGGGTCACCATCGCTACATCGGGAACACCGGCGAGTCGAGCGGGTATTCCATTCATGAGGACGGAGGAGATGAGAGGGGTGTCACCGCCTTGGCCGCCCGGGATGTAAAGACCGGCAGAAGTCAGAGGCCTGACGATTTGGCCGAGAAAAGACCCGTCGGTCTTGGTGATGAAATAGGAAGAGCGAAGCTGTTGTTTGTGGAACCCTTCGATGTTCTCGGCGGCACGCCGGAGGATATCCACGAAAGCGTCCTCGACGAGTCGATACGCCGAGTCGATTTCACGGTCGGTAACGGTGAGTTGGTCGGCAGATATCCCTGGTGCGTCGAAGCTCCTGGTATAATCCAGGAGGGCTGCATCGCCGTTTAGCTTCACATTTTCGAGAATTTCCCTGACGGCCCGTTCAAGGGACGGGTCGGCTCCCATTTTGCGGTCCGCGATTTTGTCCAGCTTCTCTTCAGCGTCCCGGGACGGGTAAGGAATCGGCCCCAGCATTTCAGCGTCCTTCCATGGCTACGACAAAAGCATCTCCAAATCCCCTGCCGCGCAACCTCTCCGTTTCCTGCTGCGCCAGTTGGATGTCGTTGTAGGTTCCGACCTGCACTCGATAGAACTGCAAACCTCTGTCAGAATAAGGTGAAATCTGGGTTGCCCTGTAATCGTTCGCCATTTTCTCCTTGAGCCGATTGGCATTGGTTTGTTCCCGAAAGGCTCCGATCTGTATGGTGAATTGTCCGTAGCGGAAAGACGGCACGGGATCCACTTTCCAGTAGGTGTCCCGCCCGATGTGCTGTTCCGTTGCAACCTGCACGGCCTCGACTCTCACCCGGGCCAGACCCTTTTGATATGATTTCAGGTCCTGAGCGGCCTTGCAGGAAAGATCTATGATCCGACCGGCCACGAACGGTCCCCGGTCATTGACCCGCAGGATTACGGATTGCCCGTTTTCCAGGTTGGTCACCTTCACATGGGTGCCCAACGGCAGAGTTTTGTGCGCCGCCGTCATGGCATACATGTCATACGGCTCGCCACATGACGTGGGTTTGCCGTGAAAATCGGTTCCGTACCAGCTGGCAAAACCGTCCTCCAAGTATCCCTCAGCGGTTGGCAGGGGATAGTACCAAACTCCGTTGATCTGATAAGGTCTTTGAGTCCTGAGTTTGGGGTAGGGATATTCGGGCGGGGGAGGTGGTGGAGCGGTGGAGCAGCTCACGAAGACAAGCAGCGTAAGCATGACGACGACGCTGGGTTTGGCCAAGAAGATTCTCACGGACAGGCTCGCTTCAGGACGGTTTCGACTCTGGCCGGCAGCCCCGGTTCAAAGCGGAGTGGAGATGAGGACTTCCAAAACGACTCTCGATGAAACCAAGTTGCATCATCCGCCAATGATCTTGCCTCCTCTTCCGGGGCGTCATGGCGCCAATCGGCATTTCTCCGGAGCATGGGGGGGCGTCGCTCAACCAATGGGCCGGCAAGAATTCTTCCTCAGAAATCTCCGGTCTCTTCCATCTTTGCCAGGTCTTCGAAACGGATGTCGATTCCCAGAACCCCCACGATTTCCTCTGATTCATTGCGAATCGGGGCGGAGACGGTGATGCAGAGTGCGCCGGTGTATCGCGACGAGTAGAAGTCCGTGAGATGGACCTTTCCATTGCGAACGGGTTCAATGAACCAGGGTCGGTCTGCCAGGTCCTCTCCCACCCTGGCGCTCTCATACTTCGCCTTGTCCACGATATGGGTGATATTCCGAGTGATTTTTCGCCCTTCATGGTCCGTGATGTAGATGTACTGAATGAAAGGATTGAGATCCAGAAGGGTTTGCAGAATCGGCTCCTGGCGAGTGGAGTCCATGCTCTTGATCGCTTCGCTTTCGACGACCTCCTCCACGAGATGGGCAGCCAAAGCATAGGCTCTCCTCTTGAGCTTGTCGAACTCGCTCACGAAGTACTCGGGGAGATAACGCCTGGCCCATCGCTCCAGTTCTTCGGTGGAAATCGAGGTGTTCCTGCCCTGCTCATACTCGTGCATGACCCGCTTGTGAATCCGGACAATTCCCGGATGACGCTTGTCGAGGCGCCTTTCTCTCTCCAGGCGCAGTCGTGTGTTCACCCAGTAGGCAATGCTCGAGACCCCCGATTTATCCGTGATGATGATGCTGACGGGCCTGTTGAGAAGCCTGGTCGTATCGAATATGTTGTAGATCTCTTCATCCTTGACCAGCCCATCCGCGTGGATGCCTGCGCGCGTTGCGTTGAATTCCTCGCCCACGAATGGATAGTTTGGGGGAATGCGGTATCCGAGCTCCGACTGGAAGTATTCCGCCATCTCGGTGATGGCCGTCGTATCGATGCCGAAGGTGGACCCTCTGAGGGCGATGTATTCGACGATGAGCCCTTCTATGGGGGCATTGCCCGTTCGTTCGCCAAATCCCAAGAGGGTGCCGTTGGCTCCGCTGCACCCATAAAGCCATGCCGTGGCGGCGTTGGTCAGGACTTTGTGGAAGTCATTGTGGCCGTGCCATTCCAGCAGGTGACCCGGAACCCCCGCATCGTCTATGAATGTGCGCACCAGTTTCGGCACGCTCCGCGGCAGGGCGGCTCCGGGATAAGTGACTCCAAATCCCAGTGTGTCGCAGAGGCGGATCTTGATGTCGATCCCACTCTCTTCCCGCAATCGCATGAGCTCTATGGCCATTGGAACGCAGAAGCCGTGAATGTCCGCCCGTGTGACGTCCTCAAAATGACATCGGGGAGTGATGCCCTTATCGAGAGCTGCCCGGACAATCCCCAAATACTTTTGCAATGCGGCTTTGCGATCGATCTTGAGCTTCAGGAAGATGTGATAGTCGGACACGGAAGTGAGGATGCCGGTTTCCGGGATTCCCATGTCCGCCACCAATTGCAGATCCTGTTCCACGGCACGGATCCACCCGGTGATCTCGGGATATCGATATCCCCTGGACAGGCATCTTTCCAGCGCCTGGCGGTCCTTTGCGGTGTAGAGAAAGAACTCCGATTGGCGGACGGCACCCTCCGGGCCCGACAGTCTGTGGAGGAAGTCGAAAATGGTCTCGATCTGCTTCACGGTGTACGGAGGCCGAGCCTGTTGACCGTCTCGAAACGTGGTGTCCGTGATGAAGATGTCCTCGGCGGGGTCGATGGGCAGAAGGGCATGATCGAAGTCAATCTTGGGCACTTCCTCATAAGAGAAGATCTCCCTCATGAGATTTGGCTCCGGGACTTCGATCAGGCTCTGTTGCCAGAATCTGGAATGCTCGTGTTCCAGAACCCGCTTTTTGCTGTTCCATCGGGCCACGGGTTTATCCTCCAATTCTCTGGAATGTGCACCAGTGTCGTCCTGGGCAAGCAGTCACAGCCAATACTATAACGATAAATCGGGTGGAATGCCAACCTCTTCCGGGTGAAACGTCAAGGCGTCTTCTGATTTTCAACTTTGATGCAGAGCTCCAAAAGCTGCTTGATCTCCGCCTCCGATGGGGCGCCGCTCATGAGGCAGGTGGCTTTCTGGGTCTTCGGAAAGGCGATGACGTCCCGGATGGAGACCGAGTTGCTGAGCAGCATGATCAGCCGGTCAAAACCGAAGGCAATGCCTCCGTGCGGCGGGGCGCCATACTGGAGCGCTTCGAGGAGAAAGCCGAATTTCTCTCCGGCGTCTTCGTCATTGATCCCCAGGGCTCGGAAAACCTTCTCCTGAATGTCCTGGCGATGAATGCGGATGCTTCCTCCTCCGATTTCAATGCCATTGAGCACCAGATCGTAAGCTCGGCTTCGCACCCGCTCCGGCTGGTCTTCAAGGAGCTTTAGATCCTCTTCCATGGGCGATGTGAAGGGGTGGTGCACGGAGGCATATCGCTTCTCCTCATGGTCCCACTCAAGGAGCGGAAATTCGGTGACCCACATAAAATTGTAAGCCGCCAAGTCGATGAGATTCAATTGTTGACCCAGCCGAACCCGAAGGTTCCCCAGACCGTCGTGAACGATTTTGGGCTGATCGGCAAGAAAGAAAGCGATGTCTCCGGACTCCAGCCCCAGCCTCCTGGTGAGCTGACCGCGCACTTCGTCGCCCATGAATTTCGCGATGGGGGATTGCCAGCCGTCCGGCTGAATCTTGATCCAGGCCATTCCCTGTGCCCCGTATATTTTGACGAACTCAATCAAGTCGTCGAGCTCTTTGCGGGACAGTCCGCTCCCCTGGGGAAGACGGATGGATTTCACGATCCCGCCTCTTTCCACGGCCTGCTGGAACACCTTCACCTGCGAGGCGGCGGCGATATCCGTGACATCCACAAGATGGAGGCCGAATCGGGTGTCCGGCCGATCGGTTCCATACGTGTTCATGGCTTCCCTGTAGGCGATTCTGGGAAAGGGTGTGTGGAGCTGAACTCCCAGCAGTCCCTCAAAGAGTTGGGCCATCCAGCCTTCAATGAGCCTGGCGATCATCTCTTCGCTGACGAACGACATTTCGAGATCCACCTGCGTGAATTCCGGCTGGCGGTCGGCGCGCAGGTCTTCATCCCGGAAGCACTTCACGATCTGGTAGTACCGGTCAAATCCGGCAACCATCAGGAGCTGCTTGAAAATCTGGGGAGACTGGGGAAGCGCGTAGAATTTCCCCGGATTGACCCGACTGGGAACCAGGTAGTCCCGTGCCCCTTCGGGAGTGCTCTTGGTCAAAACCGGGGTTTCAATTTCCACGAAAGCGTGATCGTTGAAATAGTTCCGGGTGATTTGGGCAGCCCCGTGTCGCATGAGCAGGTTTTTCGTCATCCTGGGACGGCGCAGGTCCATGTACCGGTAGCGAAGACGGATGTTCTCACTGGCGTCCACCTCGTCCTCCACATGGAAAGGTGGAGTCTTGGAGGTGTTCAAAATCTTCAGAGCAGAGGTGATGACCTCGATCGATCCAGTGCGGAGCTTCGGGTTGGTCATCCCCTCGGGGCGAGGTCTCACGTTGCCCTGGATGGCGATCACGTATTCGCTCCTCAGAGCGTGAGCCCGTTCATGAGCAGCTGCGCTGAACTGGGGGTCGAAAACGACCTGAGTGATCCCTCTGCGATCCCGCAAATCGACGAATATTAGGCCTCCGTGGTCACGACGGCGCTGTACCCAACCCATCAATGTGACGGCTTCACCCACGCGGTTTTGGTCCAATGAATTGCAGTCGTCGGTCTTCTCCCAGTCTCCCAGGGAATCCAGGGCGACGGGAGCTAGAGTGAGATCGTCCTGCTGTTTCTCCATGAATTCCACTTCATGGTCCTCCTCGAGTGAACCGGTCATGGCCGGCCTGATTATGCAGAGTCTGAATCAAGAGGTCACGGCCACGTGATCGCTGCGTCGCTTCCCAATTGGGCCAGCATGGGATGGTGCCCCGAGTATCCTCATCGGGTCACACTGGTGTTCGGCCTCTTCCTGGTGGCTTCGTCGCACAGTTCCACAATCCTTCCCACGGCCGAATCCAGGGGAATGACAGTTTGGGTTTTATGGATCATATGCCGAAGCTGCACTTCGCCCCGACTCAGTTCATCCTCCCCGAGGATGACGACATGAGGCGCGGCCAGTCTGTCAGCTCGACGCATCTGGCTCTTGAGGCTCTTGCCCTCGTAGTCCATGTCGGCCTCGATTCCCTGCCTGCGCAGTTCCTGAGTGAGGAGAAAAGCCCGCATCCTCGGCGCTTCGCCCAGGGCCGCGACGAACACGCCAGTCGATCGAGGCTCCGGTTCCTGTTCCTGTTGAAGGAGCAGGATGAGTCGCTCCATTCCGATGGCGAAGCCTATACCGGGAATGTCCGGCCCGCCCAAATCCCTGACCAGCCCGTTGTAGCGGCCGCCGCCGCCCACGGCGTTCTGGGCTCCCAGCCTGTCGGTGACGATTTCGAAAGTGGTGCGCATGTAGTAATCCAGTCCCCTGACCATGCGGGGATTGACCGAATAGACCGTCTGCAGGGACGAAAGATAAGACTTGACCTGCTCAAAATGTCTTCCACAGGTCTCGCATATGGAGTTGAGGAGTGTCGGGGCACCGTCCAGTGCGGTTTGGCAGCGCTCGACCTTGCAATCGAACACCCGCAAAGGGTTCGTGTGCCTCCTTCGGTCGCAGTCGGGGCAGAGCGCTTCGGCCCGGTTGGCCAGGAAGCCCTGCAAGAGGCTGCGATATGCCTTGCGGCAGTCGGAGCATCCCAGTGAATTGATGTGCAGAGCCACCCCGGTCAGACCAAGGCGTTCCAGGAACAGCCGCAGCATGTACATGACCTCTGCGTCGAGCATGGGGTCGTCGACCCCGAACGCCTCCGCATCGATCTGGTAAAACTGGCGGTAACGCCCTTTCTGAGGCCGCTCATGGCGGAACATGGGGCCAAGGGTATAGAATTTTTTCACCACGGGATCGGCATGGAGGTTGTGCTGAATGAAGGAGCGCACGATGGAAGCCGTTGCTTCGGGGCGCAGAGCCAGCCATTCGCCCTTGCGATCCGGAAACGCGTACATTTCCTTTTCGACGATGTCGGTGCTTTCGCCAATGCTCCTGGCAAAAAGTTCGAGCTTCTCCAAAACGGGGGTTCGCATCTCGCGATACCCGAACGTCTCGAGAATCTCCCTTGCCGTGCCCTCAACTCTCTGCCACCAGTCGATTTCAGCGGGAAGGACATCGTTCATGCCGCGTATGGCCTGGATCAGACCCATGAGCAATCCTCGACGAAACGTGAATAAAGACCGATCCGCAAACATATTTGTTTAAAAAACAGTACGCTGAAAGTCAAGGAAAACCTCCCCAGTCTTCCAGAGGAAACGGCCATCGGCGCTGTCCATGTTTTTTCTGGAGCGCATCAGCAGAATCTATTCGATCATTCCTCACAAAATGCTTATAAATGAAAGGATTAAATTCTATGACACATTGGACGACATGTTTCTAGAGAGCTGGCATCCATGCTCTTGGGGGTGATGAAATGTGCTGTATTTCACCCTCGCACTGTTGCTGAGAACCCGATGAGGCTCAAGTGGAATTCGATGGAAAGCCCATTTTCAACACCGAAACTTGCCCTGTGCAATTTCATGAAAGATGTCCACGAACTGCGCAGCCTGGCCGCCTCCTTGGGGTTGGCGGGGGTGGATTGGACTTTCACCCTGGAGGATTTACCCCGGGATTCCGTGGGGGAGTCAAGGCTTGCCGCCGTCATCACCGGTTTAGAGCCACTCGAAATCCGGTATCACTGCGCCTTCGAGGGGATCGACCTGGGAGACGCCGATCCCCGCAAAGCGGCACAGGCGATGGAGATTTTCAAGAGGGTCTGCCGGGTTGTATCCAGGTTGAACGGGCGCTTCATGACCATCCACATGGGCCTTGGGCGGGCGTCCATGAACGGGCTTCTTTGGGATCGTTCACTGGAAGCGCTCAGCTTCCTGGTCCAGTACGCGAAGGATCTGGGAGTCTGCGTCTGTCTTGAAAACCTGGCATCCGGGTGGTCCAGCCGACCCGAGCTGTTTGAGAGGTTGATTCGCAAGACCGGTGCGGGAATAACTCTGGACATCGGTCATGCCACCGTCAGTCATTCTGTGGAAAGCCAAGGCTATAAATTTGAGGATTTTGCGCTGCCAAACGCCGACAGGGTGTTCAACGCCCACATATACCACGTGGAAAGAGACGGACGCCACTTGCCGCCCATAAACCTCTCAGACCTCTGTGAGCGCCTCACCATCTTGAGCTACCTTCCCTGCGAATGGTGGGTCCTGGAGTTGCGGGAAGGGGAGTCGTTCAGGGCAACTCACGAGATAGTGAAGGAATTCATTGAGAGGAGGCCCGCCATGCTGCCTCGCGACCATTGGGGAATCCTCTGATCTCCGTCCCGTTTCCCACACCTTTATGGAATGAGTGAATCAATTGCTGGATTGGATTGCGGAAATTGAAGATGAATGTATTGAGTGCGGCCTGTGCCTGAAGGCCTGTGCCTTTCTCGAAAAATACGGCAGCCCTGGGTTCCTTGCCGCCCAGTGCAGATCCACCGATCACGGGTGTCAGGATTTTGCCTTCGAATGCAGTCTGTGTGACCTTTGCCAATCCATTTGCCCCAACCGCGTGGTTCCCTCCCGCCTCTTCATGGAACTCCGCCGCGCATGCGCCCGTCAAGGGCGGGGAATCTCATCGAACCACGGAACCCTGGTTAACTACGAAAAACGGGGAACATCCAGGCGGTACTCCCTCTATGCACTGCCCCGGGGGTGTCGCGCGGTCCTTTTTCCCGGCTGTGCCCTCGCTGGTTCCAGGCCGAACCAGGTGTTCAAGCTTCTTCAGCTCATGAGAAAACGCGTGCCCTCCATGGGCATCGTCCTCGATTGCTGCACCAAACCCTCTCATGACCTGGGTCGCGAGGACCACTTCAGGCTGATGTTCCATCAGATGAGGGACGCCCTTCTCGCGCGTGGAGTAGGAAACCGTCTTTACGGCATGTCCGAGCTGTCATGTGGTTTTTAAGACCTACGGAGGGGACCTGCAGGTCACGTCGGTGTACGAAGCCCTGACGAAGATTGGACCGCCCTCCAACCAGAGGGTGTCCGGTGTCATGACGGTTCATGACCCCTGCACGGGTCGCTTCGAGCCTTCCGTACAGGACGCGGTCCGGGACCTCGCCCGCGGCCAGGGGATTGCCATTGAAGAGATGGCCGCCAGCCGGGAGAAGACGATTTGCTGCGGAGAGGGGGGTGCCGTTCCTTTCGTCAACAGGGAGCTGGCAGGGAACTGGCAGACGAGGCGGAGAGAGCAGGCGGGCAATCGGCGGATGCTCTGCTACTGTGGCGGCTGTGCGGGCTTTCTCGCTTCCCATGCTTCAACGACCCACATTCTCGATCTCATCATGGAGCCTCAGGCGGCGGTGACCGGAAAGCTGCGGATATCGCGGGCCCCATGGACCTACCTCAACCGCATCCTCCTCAAGAAGCGACTGAAGAGATGGATGCCGGACGCGGTCCTTCATGAAAGGCCGAACGCTCAAGCATCCCCCGCTGATCCTCCGCGCAGTCATCTCGACATGTGATTCCTCGGCCCGGATTCGGAAAGAGACGCTGGAGCAGGGCCTTCTCCCGGCATAGACCTTGAACGCCTCTTTTTGGGGATGATTTTCCCGGGGGACAAGGTATAAGTGGACATGGCGAGGCCAGGGGGGTTCCAGGGAGGAGGTGCGCCCTGTTCCGTTCCCGAGACCTGAGCGGGCCGTATTTCCCGGAAGTAAGGTGCTTCATAGCTTGGAGGAGAAGTGATGATCAGGCCGAAGGATTCCCTCAATTACCATGAAACCGGCCGCCCCGGGAAAATTGAGCTGAGAGCGACGAAGCCGTGCCTGACCCCGTTGGAAATGCACCTGGCATATCTGCCGGGTGCCGTGTATGCCTCGTCGGCCATTGTGGAGGACCCTGCCAATGTCTTTCGCTACACGGCCCGTGGCAACCTTGTGGGCGTCATCACCAATGGAACGGCCGTCCCGGAGCTCGGCAACGTGGGTCCGGAGGCTGCCAAGCCCGTTCAGGAAGGATTGGCGGTCCTTTTCAAGAGGCTGGCCGACATCGACGTGTTCAACCTGGAGCTCAACACCACGGACCCCGAACGCTTCATCGACGCCGTGAGACTCCTCGAACCCACTTTCGGGGCCGTCAACCTCGCGGACATCCGGGCTCTCGAGGGACTCCGGATCAGCGACCGTCTCAACCAGTGCATGAACATCCCGGTCTTCAACCAGAACCTCTACGCTTCTGCTGTCGTCGCCGCGGCAGCCCTCATCAATGCTCTCGAAATCGTGGGAAAGCGGATCGAAGAGGTCCAGGTGGTCATCTGCGGGATCGGCTCTGGGGGAATGGGATGCGCCAGGCTTTTGCTGAAGCTGGGTGTGCAGCCGGAGAATTTGCTCGTCTATAATTCCGGCGGACTCCTTCACCCTGATCGGGACGATATCCCAGAATACGCCAGGGATTTGGCGAGGAGGGATCCGGCTCGCACTCTCGCCGACGGCATGCGAGGCGCCGATGTGTTCCTCGGTTTTTCCACGGGCGGGATCGTGACTCAGGAGATGGTGCGCGCCATGAACTGGAGCCCTGTCGTTTTCGCACTTGCGACTCCTGAACCCGAAATCGGCTATGAGGCGGCAAAGGCCGCCAGGCGAGAAGCAGTGGTGGCAACAGGCCTCGCCGAGTATCCCAACGCCATCCTCGATACCCTGAGTTTTCCTTATATCTTTCGGGGTGCTCTGGACGTGCAGGCGACGCAAATCACCGAGGGGATGCTCATCGCAGCCGCGCGAGCCCTGGCCGAGCTGGCACGGGAGGAAGTGGTCGAAGTGGTGGAGCGGGCCTACGGGAATGAGCGGTTCAGCTTCGGCCCGGACTATATTCTGCCCAAACCCATCGACCCCCGCATTCTGGTTCGCGAGTCGGCGGCGGTGGCCCAGCGGGCCATAGAGGAAAACGTCGCCCGCCGAGCCATCGACCATGAGTCCTACCAGGAGAGCCTGACGGTGAGGCTGGGCACCGGCAGGGAAACACTGCGGAACCTTGTCATGAAAGCCAGGCGGAAGAATCTGCGGGTGGTTTTCTCCGACGGGGTGAGTGAGGCTGTTCTGAGGGCGTGTGCCATGCTCATGGCGGATGGCATCGCGCGCCCCATCCTCCTCGGCAATGAGGAGGAGGTCCGGGAGACCATCGGCAGGCTCGATCTCGACCTCTCCGAGGTGGAGATCATCAATCCCTCCACGAGTCCTCTGTTCAAGCCCTACGTCGAAGAGTACTTCAAAATCCGCCAGCGCCATGGAGTCATGCTGGATGAATCCAAGAGAAGGATCAAGAGGAGGGACTATTTCGCCGCCATGATGGTGCACGCGGGAGATGCCGACATGATGGTCGGGGGTGCCTCCATTCATTACGGTGAAGCCTTGCGCACCATTCTTGAGGTCATTGGCCCGGCCCCGGGGGTGAGAAAGATCTCCAGCCACCACATGGTCCTCCTCCCGAAAGACACCTTTTTTCTTGCCGACTGCGGAATCATCATCGATCCGAGCGCCGAGGACCTTGCGGAAGTGGCCCTGCTCGCAGCCACGAGGGCCCATTCCCTTGGCATAGAACCCCGTGTGGCGATGCTCTCCTTCTCCAGTTACGGGAGTGTGGACCATCCCCTCGCCCGCAAGGTTCGCCGGGCAACCGAAATCGCCAAGGAAACGAATCCCACTCTCATGATCGACGGTGAAATCCAGCTCGGCACTGCACTCGGCGCTCGAATCCGCCGGCGCTATTTTCCCTTCTCGGATCTCAAGAATGACGCCAATGTGCTCATTTTCCCTGATCTTCAATCGGGAAACATTGCCCTGGATCTCGTGCATTGTTTGACCGATGCCGTCATCGTGGGCCCCCTGCTCACGGGAACCCGGCTGCCGGCACATCTGCGCCAATACGGTGTCACCGCCGAGGAGATCGTCAACCTCACGACGGTGGGCGTGGTGGAGGCTTCAGGTTTTGGCGATCGGCCCGTTTAGCAACCATCGGCGGAGAGGCGACCATGGCTGACGAGGAAACCCGGCACTCCCTGATCATCGTGGACATGCAAAATGACTTCGTGCTTCCCGGGGCACCGGTGGAGGTGGCTGGCGCCTTCGCCACGATTCCAAGGATTCGCGAGGCCCTGGAAGCCTTCAGGTCCGTGAAATGGCCCATTTTTCACGTGTACCGCGAGTACCGCCAGGATGGAAGCGACATTGAAATCACCAGGTTGAAAGGGTTTCTGGAGGGGCCCCGTTACGGGGTTCCCGGGACCAGGGGCTGCGAAATCGTGGAGGAGTTGACTCCGCAACCCGGAGAATACCGGATCATGAAGAACCGTTTCAGCGCCTTCATGAACACCGAGCTCGATTTCATGCTGAGACGGCATGGAATCAGCCGCATCGCCGTCTGTGGGACTCAATATCCCAACTGCATCCGGACCACGGTCTACGACGCCGTGGCCCACGGATACCTCGTGACGGTGCTCACCGACGCCACATCGGCTCAAACGCCCGAGATCGCCGAGGCCAACATCAGAGACATGAGAAACATCGGTGTGGAGTGCGTGACTGTCAAGCAGTTCCTGGCGAGTCTCACGCCGCTCTGAAGCATTTCCCCGTAAGGTTCCACGGAAATAAGGGCCCGTCAGCAAATTCCTTATGCCCCTTCTTTCCCGTGTCCGAGTGATCCCTGCCCAGAAGGCCCAAAGAATCTCTCCGGTAAGAAAAGATGCATGAATACGGGCTGTTGTTCTGTTTTTGAGGGGGCAATTTTGGCTCACATATGGGACTGCTTTTTCCGATTAATGTGGTGCGGATTCAGAGGCATAAAGACAAGGATGCAGGAGAGCCAGGGGAAGTTGTTTGGCTTGTCTGCCATCGGCACCTTGTCACAAACGGCCGAGCCGATTGCTTCAGGGGGAGACTGGAGTGAACGGGTGGCCGACATGTCATGATCCGTCTGTGACGATTTGGATGGAAACTCCGTCTTGCGTCTGCGAGACGTTGAGGCTTTCATAAAGGCTTCAGCTGGTCTTTGGGGGAAAAGAGGAAATGATCCAGGGGGAAACACATCCCAATCACTGTGAAGACCACTCGAAGCTCCCAGGCCGCAGGCTGAAATTGTGCTGGTTCTTCGGCGATCGCCAGAGGGCGGACAGCGCTGCAAGCGCATTTCCCCCCGACCAAATCAGGACAAGGTCTCGCGGGTTCACCCTGGTTGAACTGATGCTCGTGGTCGCCATTCTTGGGATCCTCACGGGCATGGCCACCATATCCTACAGCCGCTACATCGAAAAGACGGTAAACCAGGAGGCCGTGTCCCAAATCCGGGAGATCGAGCAGGCAATCGAAATGTACAAGCTGATTCACTACGAATACCCTCCGAACCTCGCCGCCGTCGGAAAAGACAAGCTCAAGGACCCCTGGGGAAACCCTTATCAGTATACAAGGGTGGAACCGCCCGACCCGAAAAAGAAGAAAGATGAGCCCGCCAACCTCAAGGACCTTAGAAAAGACCGCAACGAGCACCCCATCAATACGGACTACGACCTTTACAGTGCCGGGAAAGACGGAAAGACCAATCTTCCCATCACATCACACAACAGCCAGGACGACGTGATCCGAGCCAAGAACGGAACTTTCGTTGGGCTTGTGGCGGATTATTGATTCCGAGAGTACAGAATGGGTTTCGATACACAGTTTCTACGGAGCAAGATAGCTCGCCGGATCTTCTATATTTTCATCTGTTGCTCCCTCCTCCCCATTGCAGCCCTCTCATTCAAATCACACAGCCAGGTTTCAAGGGAGCTCGAGGAACAGAGCCGAAAGCGGGTGCGCCAGTGGAGCAAGAATGTGGCCATGAGCATCCTGGAGCGGCTCGCATTCCTCGAGCACGAAATGGAAATCACCGCCCTGAGCCTTAGAACTACGAGGATTCCCATTGTGGCTGCCAAAGGGGAGGTGGCCGGAGACGAGGCCTCCCGTCGATTCACCGCCATGTTCCTCCTCAAGGAGAGCGGGGCAAGCATGCCCCTCTTCGGATTTGAAGAGGAGCCGCCGCCATTGAGCACGGAAGAGATGCACAAGGTCCGGTCGGGAAGGCTCATGGTCGTCTCGAGGTTCCAGCCGGACGTTCTCCCAAGGGTGTTCATGGTGCGTCAGGTTGACGAGGGAAACCCGGAATTCGGGCTTCTCGTCGGTGAGATCAATACGGATTACCTCTGGGGTATCGGTGTCCAGGTCAATCTGCCACCCATGACCGAGCTCAGCGTGATCGATGAGTCCAATCGAATCCTTGCGAGCTCGGTTCCCTCGGTGGAAGGACTGCTTGCCGCATTGCCCCGAACTCCGGCGGATTTTCAAACGGGGGTATTCGAGTGGACATCGGGCCCGGAAGTGTACCTCACCGGATATTGGACTCTTTTCAAAGACAAAGAATACGGGGGTCTCAACTGGTTGATCTGCCTGAGCCAGTCCACAGAAGACGCCCGTGCACCGATGAACGAATTCAAGCGCACATTTCCTCTCGCCGTCATCCTTTGCGTTCTGGTCGTCCTGCTCCTCTGCCACATCTATATTCGAAGAAGCCTGCTTCCTTTGGAAGTCCTGAAGAAGGGCACAGAGCGGCTTGCCAAGGGCGACTTCGAGAATCGGGTTGAAGTCGCGAGCAGGGACGAGTTCGAGGAACTCGCGGATTCCTTCAATGTCATGTCTGCTCAGCTGGGCAGCTACTTCAAAGCGTTGAACACAATGGCCGAAATCGACCGGGCGATTCTTTCCTCCCTGGACACGGACCGAATCGCCACCACCGCTTTGGAGGGCATCCTGAGCTTCCTGCCCTGCAAATATGCCGCTATTCTCTTGATCGATGGAAAACGACCCAATACTGCGCGTAGATTCGCATTGAGCCTCAACCCGTCCCGGGAGGTCGGTGATCAATGGATCGAATGCCCGACGGATGAACTCCTCGCGACGCTCGATGGTCTGGAATACCTCCTGCTTGACGGTGAATCCGATATTCCTGCAAGGCTTCGGTGGGCGGTTCCGGCGGACGTCAAATCGATGCTCATGGTGCCCGTATTTGTGAGAGACAGGCTGGCGGGATTGCTCAACGTCGGTTTCGGTAAGCAGGTCCAGAGCCATGAAGAAAGCCGGCTACAGGTGCGCCGGCTCGCCGACCAGATGGCTGTAGCCCTGTCCAACTCCGCCCTGGTGGAAGAGTTGGACAAGATGAACTGGGGGACGCTCCAGGCGCTGGCAAGAACTGTCGATGCCAAGTCCCAATGGACTGCGGGTCACTCCGAACGGGTTGCGGATATCAGCTTGAGGATCGCACGGGAACTGGATCTCAACCAAAAGGAGCTGAATACCCTGCACAGGGCCGCGCTTCTGCATGACATCGGCAAGATAGGCGTCTCCTCTGCAATCCTCGACAAGAAGGGCAAACTCACCGACGAAGAATTCCGCCTCATCAAGGAGCATCCCTCCATCGGAGCCCGCATCCTGGAGCCGGTCGGCGCGTACCGTGACGCCATTCCGCTCGTTTATCAGCATCACGAGAGGCTTGACGGATCGGGCTATCCCCGCGGACTCGCGGGGATGGACATCGTTCTTGGAGCCCGCATCCTGGCAGTGGGCGACGTCTTTGACGCGCTGGTCTCCAACCGACCGTACCGGGAAGGAAGCAGTCTCTCCCATGCGGCGGGGATCATCCGGGAGGGCGCCGGCACTTTGTTTGATCCCGCCGTCGTGAGTGCTTTCCTGAAGGTCTATGGAATCCTGGGCTGAGTGCCGGGACACCCAAACCCGCTCCTCATCCGCCTCCAACCTCAGCTTGCCGGAAAAACAGGGCGGCCGCCAGGCCGTACAGTCCCATCGCTACAAAGATCACCTTGTTGAAACCGAAGTGGATTGCCAGCAATGGGGCCAGAACCGTTGCCACGACGGACGAGCACCCGTTGATTCCCCAGGCCCAGGGAATCCACTGGGGACCGGCCTTCGCCAGGACAGAAAGGCCATACGGAAACGGCATGCCCATGAAGAAAGCGAGGGGAGCAACGAGCACGATGGCAATGGCGACTCTCCATGCGTCGTGGAAGCCTGTAAAGTGCTTCAGGAGAAATGGGTGAAATTGCAGGATTGCAAAGGATAGAAGAGAAATCGCCCCGACGGCGAAAAGCAGCAGGAAACCTCGACGGTTGGAATGCTCATCCGAGATCCTTTGATTCCATATCCCCGCAACGCGGCTTCCCAGGCCTGCAAAGACCAGGAAGCCGCAGAGCACCGCGGAAACGGAGTAGATGGGATGACTCAGGAACAGAATGAACTTCTGGATGAAGGCCATCTCGATGAAGAGGAAGGCAAATCCGAGGGACAGGAAGTAGAATGCGACACGGATTTTGCTCAGGGTGGATTGACCCGTGCTTCCGGCAAGGAAGAGAGGAAATACGATGAACGCGACGCTCAGGACAAGAGCCTGGACAAGGGTCAAGACCAGGATCGGGTAGGCCCATTCAATCAGCGGGAGGCCTCCCTGACTCCTCAGGGAGAGGATCTCGGGAAGGGTCTTCCATTTGAAAAAGTGGAAGAAGTATGGGCGATCGTCTGTCGCGGGGCGCACGTCGAACTTGTAGCGCCGGAAGAATGCGTCACGTTCCTTCCCAAGCAGAGCCAGAGCCCCTTCGTGAAGATAGGGATGGTCCAGGACGTTGAACCGGTTTGCCTCATCCGGTCCGATTCCGGGGCAATAGTCGAGGTCGAAAGCCAGTCTCAGGCAAAACGCCCGGATTCGCTGCAGGTCATTCCCCGTGAGGCCCCCTCGTTTGATCAGCAACGTTGTTGTCATCCAGCTTCGAATCAACGCCAGGTGATCACCGGGATTCGAGATGCCAAGGTTTTCCAGCGCGGCGACTGCCGTGGCAAAGAGTTTCAAGCTGTCCCGAGGCGGCACTTTCAGCCAGCGGGTGATGGACAGATATCCCCCGGGGCGAAGATGCCCGACATAGTCCTGCAGGGCTTCCACGGTGTAGAGATAGGACTCGTTCAGGGCGTGACCGCCGGCCATGGACGAGCTGAATGAATCGAGGAGGGAAACCTGGATCAGATCATAGGATTCGGGAGTCCTGGCGGCAAATCCCCTCGCCTCGGCAAGATGCACCCTGAACCGCTCATCGCCGTCACCGTATACATTTCCCGCAAAGTCCCCATAGGTTTCCTTGACAAGGGAGACCACGTTGGGGTCCAGTTCCACCGCATCGATGTGCTGTGCCTCATGGACTTTGGCCATGAGCACATCCATGCCGCCACCGGATCCCAGGATCAGGACCCGCGGTCCGTTCACGAGGGAAAAAGGGAGTGCCGACGTCATGCAGTCGAGAAATGCGAGAGGCTCCCGCCGCCCGTCAAAGTGCGTGATGGGGATCATGGCGTCGCCGTCCACAAATATCCCGATCTGCTCCGGCGGCTCCTCGGTGCAATTGAGGCTCATGCCGGGTGCGTAACGGAAGGGGATCAATGGACTTTCCACCGCCGCCAGCCATCCCAGTGGGCTGGACCGTTCGGTAAGGACCTTTGAGTCAGGAACTCTCAGGGCCATGCTGAGTCCTTTGTATTCCGAAAGCCGCAAAGCGAGCCCTCCTTGGGGCCACAGCCAGGGAGAAGCCGCCCCACAAAGCATGAGGACCATTCCCGTATGAATGAAGCGTCTCTCTTTCACATCCCATTGAGCAAATCCGGCTGCAAGAAATCCGCTCACCGGCAAAAACCTCAGGCATTCGGAAGGGTGCAGGGCGAAGAGCAGGGCAACCAGACCCAGGGCGCCGCATCCTGCACCCACGAGATCGAAGAAGTAGAGGCGATGAATACTCTCCTTGTAATGGGTGAAGGCGAGGCTCAAGCAGTTGCCGGCAAAGAAGAAGGGCAGGAAGAGCACGAAGTAGGTCTGCAGGAGAACGAGCCATTGCCGGGGGTCCCACAGGATCTCGAGGGGATTGAAAGCAAGCCGCTGGGCGATGGCGAAACTGCCGATGAGGGCTGCAGCGAAGAGGAGTGCGTTGACACTGAAAGCGTGGTGAAACCTGTGAAGGAGGCGCTTCTGGAGCAGGAACACGCAGGTGCCGCTTGCCCCAAGGCCCAGAAGAGCGAGGCTGATGATCATGGCGGCGAAGTGGTGCCATTGGGTGATGCTCAGAAGGCGCATGAGCAATAGTTCGTAGGCGAGGACGGCAAAGGAGGTGCAGAAAACCGCGAGGCCGATCATCCGTTCAGTGTCCACCCGTCAGGGGAACGAAGGCGACGGGGAGGATCTGCCGTGTCCTTGTCTTTCCGTCTTCCCCCTTTTCCACGAGCAGGAGCTGTTGAGTCATGAAAGGTGCTCCCACGGGGATGACCATTTTTCCGCCAGGCTTCAGCTGCTCGATGAGGGGAGGGGGGATGTGGCTGCCCGCCGCCGTGACGATGATGCCATCGAAGGGGGCGTGTTCCTTCCATCCATGGTACCCGTCGGCCACCTGTACCCAGGTGTTGTTGTAACCCAGGCGCTTCAGCCGATCCCGGGCCTGTTCGCCGAGCTCCTTGATGATTTCGATTGTGTAAACTTCCTTCACGCAGTCAGCGAGGATGGCGGCCTGGTATCCCGAACCGGTTCCCACTTCCAGAACGACGCTCTCTTCCGTGATGTCCAGAAGATCCGTCATGAGGGCCACGATGTACGGCTGTGAAATGGTCTGCCCGTATCCGATGGGCAGCGGTCGGTTTTCGTAGGCGTAGGGTTTCTGGGAATCCGGCACAAACTCATGACGGGGGACTTTCCCCATGACTTCCATGACGCGGGGATTCAGGGCCTTCCTCCCGATGCGGTCTCGCGTGGCCTTGACGTCCGCCTCGATTTCTCCGACCATTGCAGCTCGCTGGGCCGAGTAAGGATCACCGGCTGCTTTTGCCCCTCCCGTGAAGGCGAAGCTGAGAAAGACGGCCAGGCCGAGGAGGAGAGCCCGGTCAAAAACGCCTGCCAGAGGCATGAACATCACCATGGGTGGTCCCCTTTGGCAATGGCTACCGCATCAAGGGCGTGGCAGAGGCGTGCGCGCCGTGAGTGCCCGATCATCGCGGTGCCCGGAAAAGAAAAGAAGCAGGCTCTCCACGAGCTCCGCCATGAACGAATAGTCCAGAGTGTCCATGGTATCCGATTCCTTGTGGTAGTTGGGATTGCGGAAATTGGCGGTGTCCGTGATCATGACCGCCTTGTATCCCAAATCCCAGAAGGATACATGGTCACTGCGACGGACGAATGGGCTCAGCCAGCCCTTCAGAGGTACAGTAAGGCTCTGCACAGGGAGGTCCGGGTTTTTCCCGAAGGCTGAGATGAGAGCGCCTGCAAGGTCTTTGGAATTGCCATCGGACACGAGGGCCACGAAGTCGCCGACCCCGGGATAGCCGAGGTGGGTCAGGGGGAAAGGGTACTTTTGAGAGCCCTGACTCCGGCGGCAATACCCCACCATCTCCAGGCAGAGCATTCCGTCGATGGTTTCTCCCGCCCTGTGCATCCGTCTCGCATGAACCCAGCTTCCCCGGTACGGGGTCCAGAAGGCCGGGCGTTCCTCGAGAGTGAAAGAGACGCACTTCACGGCCACATCCGGTGGTGTGGCACCGCGAAGCATTTTGAGCTGCCTGGCGACCTCCAGCTGCACGGCAATGGCACTGGCGTTGTCGTCCGCTCCGACGGTGCCTCGAGCTGTATCGTAATGGGCCCCCAGGATGTAGCGCCTTGACGGGTGATCCCCCGGCCCAACTTCCGTGATGACGTTGGCAACTTGAAAATCCCTGTACCCGTAGGATTCAAGGATCACAGGCAGTCCAAGTCCCTCGTAGAAGGACCGGATGTAACCGGCCGCCCTGGCGAGGTTATTCGGGTGGTTCACGCTGCGCTCCCCAATTTCGACAGTCAGTGCTCTGACGTGGTCCTGAAGCGCCGTGATGGTCTCCTGCGTCGAGCCGGGAAAGCCCATGTCTTCTCCTGCAGTCGGGAGAGCCGCCGCTTTGTTCGGTGTCCGGTTTGTGCCCAGGAACGCAATGGCCCCTGCGATTGCAACTCTCGTATGATTTTACTCTTGCAGCCGCTGTTCACAAACCGCGGAGATCACAAAGAAATACTAAGAATAACAGTTGGCTGCTGCCATTTGCCTTCGTGATCTTTCTGTCCTTCGTGGTTCAGATCAAGTCAACCAGATACAGAAAAAATCCAAGACACCTGGTACAATACACTACAGAAAAGCACCGGGCATGCAAAAGATACTCAAGGCCGCAGGCAACGCTCTTGTGGTGGTCGGCCTCATCAGGCCATGGATCGGAAAGATCCCCCCGGGTCGATTGCCGGGTGGCATTCGGATTTTCAGAAGATGATCGTGGCAACGCATCAGCCCTATTTTGCCCCGTTTGGCGGATTTTTCCACAAAATCCACCTGGCCGATACGTTCGTCATTCTGGACACGGTGCAGTACCCGCGGGGGACGACCTGGATGAGCCGAAACCGGTTCAAGAACGCCCAGGGCACCCTCTGGCTGACCATACCGACGTTGAAAAAGGGCTTGGGCCTTCAGAGGATCGACGAGGTGAGAATTTGCGACGATGGGCGTTTGGCCAGAAAACACCTCGACAGCATCAGGACGGCCTATGCCCATGCTCCCCACCTGGCCGACCACGCAGCCTTCATCGAAGAGCTCTTCTCCGGGAAGTACGAAAGGCTCCTCGACCTGAACATGGACATCATCCTGTATCTTTTGGAAATATCGCCCATCAGGACCGAAGTCACCCTCCTCTCGGATCTGGGAATAAAGACGAAGGGCACTCGCCTGATCATCGACATCTGCAGGGCCCTCGGAAGCTCACGCTACCTCGTGCAAAGCTCCGCCACGAAATACGTTGATCCAAAGGCGTTTCAGGATGCCGGAATCGAACTGCGCTGCTTCAGGTATCCGTCGCCAGTCTATCCTCAGCTCTGGGGTGAATTCCTCCCCAACCTGTCTGCCTGGGACCTCGTGCTCAACTGCGGTCCCAAAGCCTGGGAACTCCTCACGAACAAGTGATATTTGGCGATCCGCGTTGTCTCCCCGGTAAGTTGCTCTCCGGGAGGCTCTGGGAGGTCATTTCCCGTGGTACCCGACGGTCTGGGCGAGCAGGATCTTTTGGTCCGGGCGCAGCTTCATGGTTTTTGCCAGTGCTTCCCGGTCGATGGACCCACGCACCACCGTGGCGAGTCCCTCGGATGCGCAGAAGAGGTAGACATTCTGGCTGATGAACCCCGCGTCGGCAGCGGTGTAGAGATCCACGTCGTCTTTGGAAGCCCGGTTCGTTTTGGCCATGTCCGCGACAAAAAGGAGGTTGACGGGGGCTTCCTTGACAAAGGCCTGAAGGCCCGTCAAGCCCCGGGCATCCTGGTCCAGGATCCGTTTCAGCGCGTGCTGCTTCGCGTCATATAGAAAGAGCCCGTCTTCCAGGGCGACATAGACGTCGATTTCCTGCCAGTTCAAAGCCGACGGCGCGGTGCGGCCTCCTGTGTCCGGGCGGTTGATGCCATAAGCCGCCCACAGGAGATTCGAGAGGACCTGGCGGGGGAGTTTTTCCGAGGCGAAAGACCTGGAAGTACGCCTCTCCTTGAGCACCTGCATGAGCGGTTTTCCACCGTCGGTTTGAGGACCGGGAAGCTGAACGAGCTCCGCTTCCTGGGACGCGACCGATTCGCGGGCGATGTTCCCTGAAAGGAGCAGTGCGGCTATCAACAGGAGCAGGACGATACGCATGAATTCTCCCCCTTTCTTCTAAAGCGTGATTCGTGTATTCCAGAGCCAAACTGGCCGATCCTTCCCTGCAGGAAGCCCCCGCGAAGAGCCGAAAACTGGGCGGGCATAAAGGCCTCCGCTCATTCAAGGGACTTCATGGCAAGACTGGTCGGTCTTCCTCAGACGATCCACGTCGTAGCCTTTTGCTCGCGCCACCGCAACGAGGCCCTGGAAGACGTCTTCCTCCAATTGGGGGCTCCTGGAGAGTATCCACAGGTATTTCCTCCTGGGATGGCCGACAACGGCGACCTCGTAGTGGTCGCCGAGGGCGATGATCCAGTAGTCGCCCTTGAACGGCCACAGGAATTGAACCTTCAGTTGCGCATTCCCGGATCCCTTCAGCGGAGTGCGCTTTAAATTGCTTTTCAATGTAAGCATCTTCTCCCGGAATGTGCCCCCTGCCCTTATCCGGGTATGAAAGAAAGAATTGTTCACCGCCGTCCCGCATGCCCGTCTTGGGCACCCGAAACGATGAAAAGCTTGGAATCCACCGCAGAGGGCACCGAGAGTCCAGAGCTTTTTTCAAAAAAAAAGACACGGGAGAACTCCCCTCAGGGAAGGGGAGTCTCACCCGTGCCTCGCGCTGTCTCAGATCAGTCGGCTGCGCCCTGGCGGCGGATGCCCTGTTCGGGAAAAAACCGGGAAAGGCAGGGACCGGCAGACGCCCGAACACGGAACAAGACCCGGGGGTCCAGGCTCTTGCAGATTCATCACTTGTATACGGCACTGCAAACGATCAGGTCGTCCACCTTCTCAAAATAAGCGATCTTGGGAGCCCACTGCTTCGTAACCGGATTGTACCACTTGTACTCAACCCACCCGCTGCCTTTGCTGTTGGCCGTGTCGACCATCTCCCTGATGAAAGGTTTGCCGTCGGAATCCTTGAGGTCGATAAATTCCTCCCCGACAAATTTTTCGTTGACTCCGTGGGCGAGCATGGTTCCCTTGGGGTTCAGGACATAGATGTACATTTCGTCCTGGACGAACATTCCGGCCGGATCCGTGAACGCAGCCAGAGCGATCCTCTTGCCGGAAGCCTTGTAAAAGGCTATGGCCTGCTCCACCCACCGCTTCGCCTCATCCTGTGATTTGGGACTCATTCGATCCTCCTCTTTTGCAGTGTGAAAGTTTTGGCTGGCACTCCATGTCTCCCGTGTTCAATTTAACGCCGATCAACGCGTTCTTAAACAGCAACAGTGCAGACCCATTGGATCCGTGGGGCGGTTTTGCAGCTCAGCCATTCTTTTACAGTTCCGGAGCCCCGGAGGGCACAATGGCGCTGACGGGGCACGCCTTCACGCATGCCATGCAGGACTTGCAGGGCAGCTTTTCCGGGTCGTCGTCACAGGCGGCTTCGATGACGTGCTGGTAACCCTTTCTCCCCAGCCGCAGCAGCGGTTCGGCGTTGTTCTGGGCACAAACGAACAGGCATTTCCGGCAAAGAATGCAGCGGGCGGGGAGCAAAGCGAAGATTGGGTGCTTGAGGACGGCGAGGTCCAGTCGTTCCACCTCTTCAAACTTCGTGTCCTTAAGGCGAACCCCCAGGAGCTTCGCAACCTTTTGCAGTTCACACTTCCTCCTGGACATGCAGCTTTTGCACTCCATGTGATGGCCCGTCATGAGCATCTGGAAATCTATGCGCTGGAGTTGCCTTATCCTCGGGGTGTCCGTCCTGACCACCATTCCAGCTCGAACTTTCGTCTTGCACGAAACGGTGGGTTTATCCACACCATCGATTTCCACTATGCAGAGCCTGCAGGACGCGGTTGGATCATCCATTTCCTTGAGGTAGCAAAGGTTGGGGATGTAAATGTCGTTTTCAAGGCACACCTGGAGAAGGCTTCTTCCCTCCTCCGCTTCAATTGGGTTTCCGTCGACAACGATCGAGACCATGAACATCATCCTCACTTCATGACTGGGGATCACCGACACACTGAAGACTTCGGAAACGAAGCAAGCTCAACGACAAATCGGCAGATCCGGTGCGGTAGACATTGGCGAATGGGCTAAGATAACATCTCCTCTACAATAGTCTGGCAGAATGATACTCCTTTCTGAATTTCCCGATACGTTTTAATCCCAGAATTTCTCTCAGTCAAGGAGTTGTGCCCGGGTGTTTCTCTCGACGGCACAATCCTGAGCGTTTTCAACCAAGGTCAATTCAACCTGTGGGTGAGCTTCCCCAGGTCCTTCAGCTCGAAAAGAAACCTGGACGGGCCTCCAAAGCCCGTGAATTCATTCCCTCCCTGAATTTTGGGGGCGATGAGGTAGAGGTTCTCTTTGGCTCGCGTGGTGGCCACGTAGAAGAGCCTCCGCTCCTCTTCCAGGCTTTCGTCTTTGAACAGAGAGTAGGAAGAGGGGATGCACCCGTCCACCAGGTGAATGAGGAAGACATGCTCCCACTCCAGCCCCTTGGCCGAGTGGATGGTGGACAGGACGAGGCGGCCTCCCTCCGCCTGGAGGGCACTCCGGCGGGCCTGGCCCGAATCGGGGGGCTCAATGGTCAGGTCCGAAAGGAACTTTTCGACGCTCTCGTAGCGTTCCGCAATCTGCACCAGAGAGTCGAGATCGTTCTTTCGGGCATCGAAGTCCTCGTATTTCCGCTCGAAATAGGCCTCGTAGAAATCGAGAACCATTCGGACTTCATCCTTGAGATCCAGCTCCGTGGTGCTGGTGCGCAGGACCAAATCGTGGAGTCCCCTGAGCTCCCCGCCGTACTTCTTCTTGGAAAGCCCGCCGGACACCAGGGCATCGTAGCCCTCGCCTTCTTCCACGATCCGATCGATGATCTTCTTCGCCGTGGCTCCCCCAATTCCCTCCAGGAGCATCAGCACACGGCGCCATGCCAGTGTGTCCCGCTGATTGAACCCGATTCGCAGGAATGCCAGAACGTCTTTCACGTGGGATGCCTCGGAGAATTTGATGCCTCCGAACTTGACGAAGTCGATGCCATGAGACGCGAGCTCCACTTCCAGGTCGTTGGAATGCCACCCGGACCGAAACAGGACCGCGATGTCGCCGATCCTCGTTCCGTTCCCGACCAGTTTCGTGATTTCCTCGCACACGAAGCGAGCCTGATGGTACTGGCTCTTGGGACGAAGGTAGTGCGGTTTTCGCTTTCCCGGGCGCTCGGAAAAGAGGTGCTTGCTGAACTTCTCTTTCGCATTGGCGATGATGGCGTTGGTGAGGGAAAGAATGGGCTGGGTGCTCCGATAGTTCTGTTCGAGGGTGGTCACGGCACAGCCGGGAAACTGCCTGGGGAAATCCATGATGTTTCTGAAATTTGCACCACGAAAGGAGTAGATGCTCTGGGAGTCGTCTCCCACGACCATGACGTTCTGGTGCTCGGAAGCCAGAAGGTGCACGATCTCGGACTGCAGCCTGTTCGTGTCCTGGTACTCGTCCACCATGATGTATTGATAGGTTTCGGAAAGCCTCGCCCTGACGTGCTCGTGTTCCTGGAGGAGCTTCCTCAGGTTCATCAGCAGATCGTCGTAGTCCATCATGGATCGGGTCAGCTTGAAGCGGGCATACTCGTCGGCGACTTTGAGCACGCCTGCCTCGTGGGGCAGGAACTGCGGGTACTGCCTGCGAAGGACGTCCGACACGGATTCACCGGTGTTGGCCGACTGGGAGAAAGTGTTCATGAGGGCTTCTTTTCTTGGAAAGCGGGTCTTCAACTGGTTGAACCCCAGATCCGTCCGCAGCATGGCCAGGATCTCCTCGGCATCGGATCTGTCGAGAATGGTGAAAGATGAGCTGTAGCCGAGATATCGGCCGTATCTCCTGAGAACCATGTTGCCGAAGGAGTGAAAAGTGCCCCCCGAAACTCTCGAGCACCGATCGTCAAGAATGCGGCTTGCCCGTTGCATCATTTCCTGAGAGGCCTTGCGGGTGAAGGTGAGAAGAAGGATCGACTGGGGATCGACCCCTTGCTCCACGAGGAAGGCGACCCGGTAAACCAGGGTTCGGGTCTTGCCCGTCCCCGCACCGGCGATGACAAGATGCGGCCCTTCCAGGTGCGAGACCGCCTTCAGTTGTGCCTCGTTCAGCAATGATCCATAATCCACCCCGGCAGCGCTTCTCCCGTTGGTCGAATACCCCAGGTCTTCTCCCATTGTTCCATCTCTCATTGTTCCCTTCCGCTCCCGTCGCATGTTGTTCGAGTTGCGCTTGCTCCCCGTACAATATAGCATGCTCGGCGGTGGTCGGGAATCTGTAGAGCTCTCTTTTGAGAATCCATGGCGCTCGAATGCAAGTGCTTAAATCCCATTGCCCCCTTAGAGTGACCCATTCACACGGCCTTAGGCCAGGTGGTGGAGACCCCGGTGCCAGCACTGCTTGTCACAGGCTTGAAATTTTTTCTCTATCGCGATTCAATGGACTGCCCAGCACGGAACGGTAGGATGCGGAGGAACATGGCGGCGCACACTCATGGGCTGGGGTGAGGCGGGCTTCAAGTTGGCTGAACTCTTCCCGTTCAGTGTGGAGAAGTCGTTGCAAGAGGTGATTCCCCGCACGGTTGCGCCATTAAGATCCCCGTGGTTCCCCGATCGCCGGGGGAGCGGTTCGAGCCGGGCATTGACTCGAGAGACGCGAAAAGGAGAAGCGCCATGGAACGATACGTATGCACAATCTGTGATTATGTTTATGATCCGGAGGTGGGGGACGCGGGAAATGGAATCCCTGCCGGGACTCCATTCGAAGAATTGCCCGACGACTGGGTTTGTCCCCTGTGCGGGGCTCCCAAGAGTGAATTTGTCCAAGAGGGTGAAACGTAGGATCACAAAGGAGGTGGGCCGATGATATTCTGTTTCAATGCAGGAGAAGTCTTTCAGATTGCCGTCGATATCAAGGAGAACGCCATTGCCTTCTACGAGAAGGCCGGCGAAGCCATGGACGATGCCGATGCCAAAAAGCTCTTCGCGGCCCTTGCCGAGGAGGAGAAGGAACACAGGAGAAAGCTCCTGGAGATGAGGGCGAAATTCCCCCCACAGGCGCTGTCTCCCAATGTCAATGATCCCCAGAACGAGCTCGACGCATACCTCAAGGCCATGGCCGATGACCATGTCTTCGGATCCTGTGATTCCCTGAACCTCCAGATGGGGAAGATCAAACACGCGGGTGACGCCCTGAGAATCGCCATGCGGTTCGAGAAGGATTCCCTGGTGTTCTTCTTCGGTCTTCAGGATGCCACCTGCGAGGGCAAGGACCGAGACCTCCTGAGTCTTCTCATGAAGGAGGAGCACGGCCACATTCAACAGTTGTCGCTTCAGCTGAGGAAATCCGGCTACTGTACCCTTTAGAGATCTCCGCAAGGGCAAAGTGGCTCCAGGGGTAGGTGCAAGTCCTTTGCTGGGACCTCTGAGATTGGAAACCCGGTGGCGGCAGGCTCCCAATTCTCAATTCATCAGGTACCGCGAAGGGGTGTGACGGGACGGCAATGAAAGCCGCCCGCCCTTCCCAATCCCGGATAGAACTCACGACTTCAGCCACCCGAGCATCTTTTGGAGCATGCGCAGGTGCACCTCTTCCGGGTTGGCCGAGAGTGCTTTGGGCACGTTGAAGGAGTGATCACCGCCTTCGACGACTTCAAGTTCCCATGGTGCGGTGAGTTTCACGAGGACCTCTCGCAAGAGATCGAGGTCGCAGAGCGCATCCCTCGTTCCGGCAAAAAAGAACATGGGCACACCAATCCCATAGAGGTGGCCGTCTCTCGGGCTGTCCTTCCTTCCCGGCGCGTGGAGCGGGTATCCAAGGAACACCAGCCCGTCCACGGAAAGCCTGCCCTCCGCGACCATCTGGGACGCGATCCTTCCCCCGAGTGATTTCCCGGCCGCAACGATGCGTGCCGGCCGGATGGGATGGCCGGTAAGGAACCGGTGCGCTCCATCCCACGCCTTGCGGAGAACGTCCGGTGCATCCGGGCGATTCCTTCCTTCCTCCCTGTAGAGAAAATTGAAGCGGAGGGTAGGAAACCCTGCACGCGCCAGGTGTTCGGCCAGGAAAACGATGAGAGGGTGGTTCATGTCATTCCCGGCTCCGTGAGCGAAAATGATGCCCTTCTCCTCCTTGAGGCTTTCGGGAAGGGCCAGGATTCCGGAGACCTTCCCGCCCCCGTCCAGGAGTATGGAAACCTTTTCCGTCTTCAATGTTCCCCCCTGCGTGCCCGTGTGAATGCACCCCCGCTTGATCCCACCATGCTCTACCTCTATAGCGCATCCCGTCTGCAACATGAAGGACATTGCTCGAGCCGGTGGCGGACCCACGGGATAAGGCGAATCAGAGCAAGGTGTTCTCGACATCCACGGTCCTGGGAAATCGAGAGAAGGGGTTCCGGCTGCATTTCCTTTTTGAGCATTCCCGTAAGATGTGCTACCAGAAAAGGAAAGGAGATGAGATGCCCTTGAGACGCTTTGCAGCAAAGGTTTTGTCCATCGTGTCGGGACCGCCGGGCAGATCACCCCGTTTTGCCATGACCGCCCTGCTTTCCCTAGCCCTTCTCGCGCCGCCGGGATTTCTGGAGGCAAAGCCGACTGGGGGGAGGTTTTTCCTCATGGGTGACGGAAAGATTCACATCCGGAATGCCAGGACCGGTCAGGAAGCCCGTGTGGACCTCATCAACGGGGATGGGTCCTTCAATGAGAGCGGGTTCGACGCAATCGATCAGGTCTTCGGATTTCCGACGAGGGAAAAGGGGGAGCACGTGTCGCCGCGGCTCATTTTCATGCTCGACCACTTCTCGGATCTGGTAGCGCCGGGCAGGGTGATCAACCTGGAATCGGGCTACCGGAGCCCCGAGTACAATGCGTCTCTCAAGGACAAAGGTGGAAATGTGGCGAGAACAAGCCAGCACCTGGACGGCATGGCCCTGGATTTAAGCATCGACGGAGTCGACGGCAAAGCCTTGTGGGACCTCATCAGGAGCAGGGAATGCTGCGGGGTGGGGCACTACGGGGGGGCAACGGTCCACCTGGATTCGGCGCGGCCCAGGTTCTGGGAAGCGGCCACGTCCAAGGTCAAAACCAGGGAGAGCGAACACAACCGAAAAATATACCTCTCAACCGATTTTGATCATTACAGGCCCGGCGACCCGGTGCGGCTGTCCTTCTCCTCCGTGAGCGATTTCCACTTTGGGATCAGGCCGAGCGCCGCCCTGGTCCGCGATCCTGAAGGACTCAAACCGGCGGCCCCGGTTCAAATCCGGCGGGAAGGCGAATCGGATTGTGTCATGATAGAGGACAGGCAGGCATCACGCTTCCTGTGGACCACTCTCCCGGGTGGCCTGCCGCCGGGCCGGTACCGAATCAAGCTGGATCTCTGCTGGCGACCCTTTGAAGAGATGCCGTCCGACACGGTGTCCAACGAAATCGAAATCCACGGCAAGGGGCCATAGGGGGCAAGGCATGAAGGCAGGGGTCGGGTTTTCCAACGAGAAAGATCATTTTGAATCGGGAAAGAAGGCTGCGGCGGAGGCCATGAGCAGGGGGCGGATTCAAAGTCCCTGTCTCGCTCTTGCTTTCTGCCAGGGGCATATGGATCACACCCGGTTTCTGCGCGGGATGCAGACCATCCTGGGCGACGGTGTCCCCGTCGTCGGTGGCTCCGCCATCGGTGTCATCACCAACGATCGTCTTTCCTACGAGGGCAATTCTGCCGCGGTGGCAGTGCTGGAATGCGAGTCCGCCAAATGCAGGTTTGGGGGGAAAAACAGCCTGGACCGGGACGAGGAGGAGGCGGGGATTGGCCTGGCGCGAATCCTTTCCACATATCCCGACGACAAGCTCTTGCTTATTTTGTACGATTCCGTAAAGATCCCCTCGACGGGACCCTCCGGGCCCGTTCTGAACGAATCCTCGCCTCTGATTCGGGGCATCGAGCGAGAGCTCAATCCCGGGATACCTGTCATCGGAGCCGGCCTCATAGGCGACTACGGGTTTGGTCCCATCAGCCAGTTTTGCGGCCGCGATGTATTGAATCAGGCTGTCCTCGGTGTCATGTTTGGAGGCGACCTGTACCCGTATTTTCGCATCATGCACGGTTGCACACCCCTGGACGGTGTGGTTCACACCATCACCAGGATCGAGGGGGCATCGATTTTTGAGGTGGACGGGCGACCCATCGTGCCAATGATCAACGAGATATACGGCAATCGGGACTGGCACTCACAGCATCCCGTCCAACTCCTAAGCCTTGGAGTGAATTATGGAGAGAGATTCGAGCCTCCCCGGGAATCCAATTATATCAGCAGGCTCATCACGGGCATTTTGCCCGATGGCAGTGGAATCTCCCTTTTCGAACCGGACTTCGCCCTGGGAATGGAGATCCAGTTCATGATCAGAGACAATGCGACCATGGTCGAATCGGCCAGGAAGAATTCTCTCGAATTGGTCGATGAGATACTGATAGACAAGAAGCAGCCTCACTTTGCACTCTACATTGACTGCGCCGGACGGACCGCGGCCTATTCCAATGCCGATGTCGAGGAGGCCTCCCGTGTGCAGGAAGCCTTGAACGGCCATGGTATTCCCCTGCTTGGCTTTTATTCCGGGGTGGAGGTGGCTCCCCTGTTGCAGAGCAGCAGGGGTCTTGACTGGACGGGCGTTCTAATGGTTTTGGCCGGGGACTGACATCATGGTCGAGAGAGACCGCACGCTTTGTGAAAAAGTGGCTGCCATGGAGAGGCTTCTTGAGGAGGAAAGAAAAAAAGCGGCCTATTTCCAGCATATAGCCGAGGAAACCGGCCGAAAGCGCCTGCGGGAGATTGACCAACTGTCGAGGTTGATAGAAAAGCACAGGGAAGCGCAGGAGGCCCTCAGGCAGAGCGAATTCAAGTTCCGCAGTCTCTTTGACTTCTCGCCCCAGGCGATTGCGTTGATCGACCTGGAAACGGGCCGATTCGTCGAAGTCAACGACAAGCTGTGTGAACTGACCGGCTACAAACGGGAAGCGTTACTGTGCCTCCATACGGGAAATTGGGGACCTTATCCCCCCAAAGTGATGTTCTCATTCCTCGATGGAATCAAGACCGCGGGCAAAGTCGACGGGCTCGAAATGAACTTCAACGGCCGAGACGGATCCGCGCTGCACACCCTGATGTTCGGTCGGCTGATGAGAATCGGAGAAAGGCTTTCGGCTCTCGCCGCTTTCGTTGACCTGACCAACCAAAAGCACCTCGAGTCAAAGCTCTTGCACGCCCAAAAGATGGAGGCCCTCGGGGCTCTGGCTGGGGGCATCGCCCACGACTTCAACAACCTTCTCATGGCCATTCAGGGGAATGCATCGCTGGCTCTCCTGAGCCTGGAGCCCTCGGATCCCCACTTTAGGACGTTCAGAACCATCGAGGGCCTTGTCAAAAGCGGAGCCAGGCTAACGGGCCAGTTGCTTGGCTATGCCAGGAAGGGAAAGTATGAGGTCAGGGTCTGTGATCTCAATCTCATCGTGAAGGAGACATCGGAAACCTTCGAAGGAACAAGGAAGGACATACGAATCAAGAGGGACCTCGCCAGGAACCTGTTCTTCGCCGAGGTGGACCCCGGCCAGATCGAGCAGGTTCTCTTCAACCTCTACGTCAACGCGGCGGATGCCATGCCGGAAGGGGGCGACCTCTTCCTGCGGACCATGAACGTGACCCACGAGGAAATGGCCGGAAGGGTCTACACCCCAAGACCGGGCAACTATCTCCAGGTGAGGGTGACGGACACGGGAAAGGGTATGGATGAGGCGACGAAAGGACGCATTTTCGAGCCGTTTTTCACAACCAAGGAACATGGCAAGGGGACGGGTCTCGGCCTCGCCTCCGTGTTTGGCATCGTCAAAGGCCATGGAGGATACATCGACTGCGAATCCACCCTGGGGCGGGGCACCTCCTTCAGCCTTCATCTGCCCGCGACGGAAAAGAAGCTGCCCCGGAAGTGGAGCAGCATCATGCGGCAGGAAATTAGGCAAGGTAGTGAGACCATCCTCATGGTGGATGATGAGGAAAGGGTGCTGTCCATCTGCGTGGATCTCCTGAGGAGCCTTGGGTACAAAGTGCTCCAGGCAAGGGGGGGAAAGGAAGCCATTGATTTGTGTCAAGAGAGTAAGGACGGTGTGGACCTGGTCATTCTCGACATGGTCATGCCCGACATGAGCGGCAAGGAAGCTTGTGAACGGATGAAGCAGATCAAGCCGGACCTGAAGATTCTCCTCTCCAGCGGATACAGCCTGAACTCCCACGTCGAGGGTATCCTGGATGGCGGGTGCGACGGGTTCCTTCAGAAGCCGTACAATCTGACCGAGCTCTCCAGGAAAATCCAGGAAGTGCTGCTGCCGGCCGGGGATTCCAATTAGAGACGGGGACACGTCGAGTCGGCGGCCTTGATCGATCCTTCTCTCGATGGAGGGGCAGCCGGACGGTGACCGTGGTGCCCTCGTTCGGCGTAAGGATGCCGATGACTTTGCCCTCCAGGGTTGATTCAGCCACCTTGCCTATGAATCCATTCTCATAACCCCCCTTTTAATGCACATGCGAAATTCCACGGCATGGAAAGATGCAATCCTTGCCCTTGTGGAATTCCGCCAGAGGCTAGAGCCGCGTATGAAGGAAGGGTTCCTGAAAGTTATTCTCAATCCGTATGTCCTGGTGTCTCTTGGAGCCTTGCCGCTTCTTTTCATGAACCTGGACCTGCACGCTCTCAATGTGGGTGAGTCCATGTACGCGGAAGTCGCCCGTGAGATGCGGACGAGCGGCGACTGGGTCACTCCGAGGCTCAATGGTACCCGGCATTTAGACAAGCCGCCTCTCATTTACTGGCTCATTGCCCTGAACCAGTCTCTCGTCGGCGAGTCCGAGTCGGCCGCACGCTGGTGGTGCGCCTTTGCCGCCTGGGCCACGATTCCCATCGTGGGAATGATCGGGAGGAGGCTCTACGGGGAACGAACCGGTTGGCTCTGCTCCCTGGCGTTTGCGACGTTTCTGGGTCCGTACATTTTCGGCCGAATGGTGATGCCTGACCCCATCATGAGCCTGTTGGTGAGTCTTGCCATCCTCAGCTACGTGGAGGGATTCCGGGGAGATGGGCGATGGAGGAGCCCTTGGTGCTGGGTGCTGTTCGCCTGTCTGGGTGTCCTCCCCCTGACCAAGGGGGCGTTGGGCATCGTTTTGGTCCTGCTCATTGTGGGACTGCACTCGGTTGCTGCGGGGATATGGCGGGCACTCCTGTCCTGGCGGTTGCTTCCCGGCCTGGGTCTCACCGCCCTCATTCTGGTGCCCTGGCACATGGCCATGGAATCGGCGAACCCGGGGTTCTTCCAATAATTTTGCATTCGCGAACATTTCATGCGCTTCTCGGGCAAGAGGTTTCCGCCCGACGAGAGCGTCCTGCTGCCTGTATTTCTGGGTCTGGCGGTTGTCTGGACCTTCCCTTGGTTTGCGTTCCTTCCCCAGGCCCTGAAGGGCCGTTTCGATCGTGTTCGCAGCGAAGGATTCATAAGGGGGAACGATGTGATCGCTTTCATCTGGATCGCCGTGGTCATGGGAATCTTCAGCCTTTCCAAGTCTCGCCTGGAATACTATTCCCTGCCGGCCTTGCCCGCGTGCGCTCTGCTCATCGGCAAAGCCCTCGACGAAGCTTTGTTATCGCGCACCGATGCACCCATCCACAGGGCTTTCGGCATCTCCCTAGGCACCATGGCCGTCGTGACAGCTGCGGCGGCGCTGGGTGCCATGATCGTCCTTGCTCCCGGAGCGGATCTCGTCTTCAGGGTTTTCGCCGAATCTTGGCCAAGCGTCGGCTGGATGGACTCGCCCGAACACAGGGCACTTCTGGAGCGGTTGCGCCTGCCGGCCATGGTTACGCTTTCAACGGTCGCCGTGTTTTTCATCGCCGCGTGGATGGTCGCTCGGAAAGGGCGCCCGGGCCTTGCCGCGGGAATCGTCTCCGCGGTCATGATTCCTTTCTTCTTCATGGTTCAATGGGGATTCAAGGCGATGGAGCCTTTCCAGTCGGCCAAAGGCGTAGCGGAGATCGTCAGGACGATAGCCGGGGCTGACGACTGCGTGGTGTACCAGGAACCCCATGAATACATGTGGGTTGGAGGCATCGCCTACTATACGGGAAGGAAGGTCTACATCCTCAAGGATCCACGGTTCGACCAGGTGACGACGCGGCGAAGGGAACCCCCAGAGAGGTTTCTCGACCACAAGGGACTCCGGGAGCGTTGGAGGAGCCGGGAAAGGGTCATCGTCGTCGCGGACCTGGCCATGAACGATGTGCCCCCACTACTCGCCGAAGCCGGAGCGGTGTTCGAAGCCGGACGGTCCACCACCCACGTGGTCCTTGTGAACCAACCCCTCGCCCCGTCGAGGTAGGCTTGAAAGCCCAGGTCCATCTTTGACAATGGCCTCCACCAGCTCATGGTGCCCCCATTGTCATCACAACCAGTGCGCTATACTTCCGTCTCGCTTTTCCAGCCAAACGAGCGGTGCCGCAAATTGCGCCAGGTTACCTGAATGTCTCGAGCCATCCGGGTCATATCCCATTCGCGCACTGTCAGCGCAAGGGGACCGCCTCAGTTTGCTCTGCCTCGGATTTTTGGGGCGAGTATTGCCTTAATCTGCGCCGTTTGGGCCTGTATAACAAAAGGCGCATTGAAATAGCTGAATGATTCAGGTATGGGTTGTCTACCTACACGACATGAGCCAGGGGAAAAGAGGAGGTGTTCCGATCCCTCTTCTCCTCTTTCCTCACAACAGGAATGAGGAGACTCGAGACAGAATGAATGTGATCCTGGCAAATCCCACTTATCCCCAGACCTTCTGGTCATTTGACAATGTATTGAAGATGACCGGAAAAAAGGCTCTTATTCCTCCGCTTGGCTTGATCACCGTGGCCTCTCTTCTTCCTCAGGACTGGAAATACAAAGCCGTCGATCTGGTTTTTCAAGAGATCTCGGAGGAGGACTGGGCGGCAGCAGACCTTGTTGTCGTTTCAGGAATGATCGTTCAGTCCCGGGGGATTCTGGAAACGATTCGCGAGGGCAAGAGGAGAGGCAGGAAGGTCCTGGTGGGAGGTCCCTGGGCATTTCACTTCCCCGAGGACGCGATTGCCGCGGGGGCTGACATAGCCGTGGTCGGAGAGGCCGAAGCGGTAATACCTCAGGTTCTCGAGTGCCTGGAAAAGGGGATCTCAGGTGTGGTCATCAAATCCAGCGTCCCAGCTGACCTCGAAGCAGCTCTGCCACCCCGGTTCGACCTGCTGAACATCCATGCGTATGTGGACATGGCCGTTCAGTTCTCCAGAGGGTGCCCCTTCCAGTGCGATTTCTGTGACGTCACCCTCATGCTGGGACGAAGGGTTCGAACCAAGACACCAAAGCAGGTGCTTGAGGAATTGAATGTTCTCTACGACCTCGGTTGGCGGCGTGCGGTGTTTTTCGTCGACGACAACTTCATCGGCAGCGTGGCCAAGACCGAAGAACTGCTCGAAGAGCTCATACCTTGGTCTGAGGCCCACGGACGGCCTTTCTCCTTCTACACTCAGGCCTCGGTGAATCTTGCAACCCAGCCGGATGCTCTGGATCTCATGGTGAAGGCCGGTTTTTCCCAGGTCTTTCTGGGTATCGAGACACCCGACGAAGACTCTCTCAGAGCCAGCGGCAAGTTTCAAAACGTGGCCGTGGACCTCGACAGAGCTTGCCACACGATCAACCAAGCTGGGATGCAGATCATCGCAGGCTGCATTATCGGTTTTGACAACGAGACCTCCGGGGCAGACGGGAGGTTGATCGATTTCGCCGTCCGTAACCAGATCCCCGAGATGTTTGTCTCACTTCTCCAGGCGGCACCAGGAACCGCACTTTGGCAACGCCTTGAAAAAGAAGGACGCCTGCTTTTACAGAGCTATGAGCAAGCAGGAAATCAAACCTACCTCATGAATTTCCTTCCCACCAGACCCATCAAAGAGATCGTAGAGGAGTTTACCAGCCTCTACGCCACCTTGTATGAGCGACATTTCTACCTGAAGAGAGTACTCCACCACCTCCTTCGCATGAAACCCCGGCTCACACCGAAACCATTTCAGATGCCCTACTTGTATGAAATCAAGGCTCTCCTCACGGTGCTGATTCGACACGGATTCGCGTACTCGTCCCGGCGGAGCTTTTGGAGATGCCTTTTCACCCTCTTGCGACACAACCCGCAACGACTGACGGAATTTTTCACCTATTGTTCCAGGTGTGAACATTACACGGAATTTGCCCAAACCATCTGGAAGGAACTCCGCCATCAGTTGGCTTCATTAGATCCGGGCACCGTTGAACCACCGGCCCCCTGCGATCCGACCGTCCGCGGTTTCGGGAAATGAAGGCATGCTGGGCAAAGAGCTCGAGGTCAGGTCCTGGCAAAGGGGAGAGGGATGCGTCTTTGTTGAAGGCGAGCTGTGGAATGCCACAGGTGGTGATCATTTAGAACCTGGATACCAGGCTTTTGTTGACAAGTTTGTTCCGGTCATTACGGTAATTGGGAAATTCGATCAAGGGCCTATCCGCAATTAACGGAACGCGTTCAATCGGATTTACACCCTTCACCTCCTCCCTCTCCCGCCAGGAGAGAGGGAGGAAGTCGCCAACCATCGATGGGAGTGGGGGCGTGGGGGAGGGGTGGAAGAGCGTATTTGCGGATAACCCCTGAGTCGTCAGAGAACGGGCAGGTCATGACGAAGGCGGTGGGATCGATGGGCCATGGGAAAACGGATGTGATCGTGGTCGGTGGCTTTCTGGGAGCTGGGAAAACCACACTCCTGAAAAGGATCCTCTCTTGGGAGACAGATCTTTCGGGCACGGTCCTCATCGTCAATGAATTTGGGAAGGTGGGCATAGACGGGTCTATTCTGAAGCGCGCCGGAGCGGATGTGGTGGAGCTCACAAGCGGATGCATCTGTTGCAGCCTCAAGGCTGGTCTCAGCACGACGCTGAAAAGGATTCGCCGGCAGTTCGAGCCGAAGCGGATTTTGATCGAGACTACGGGGGTGGCGGATCCTGCGAGTGTGCTGGAGGTGTTTCGTGACCCTGAGCTGCAGGAACACATGCGAGTGACCAAGGTGATCACCGTTCTCGAGGCGGATCTCTGGGAAGCCCGGGACATTTTTGGCCCCCTTTTTTTCAACCAGCTCCGTGAGGCAGACCTGATCCTGCTGAACAAAATCGACATGGTGGATGAGAGAATGGTTCCCCAGTTCCTTAATGAAATCCACGAGAGGATACCCAGTTGTCAGGTTTTACCAACCATGTACTGTAACGCCGGCCCCGACATACTTCTGGGAGACCGTGGTCCTGAAACCTTCCTGGCGCAGTTTGAAGTTGCAAGTCACCAACGTGAGCACCATGATGATCATGACTTGCAGCTGCATGCAACTTCTCAAAGCGGGCAGCCGGACTTCCCTTTTGTTGCCTTTTCTTTTCAACACAACCTGCCCCTGGACGAAACTTGCTTTGGAAGGTTCCTTGAAGAGCTGCCATGGGAGGTTTTCCGCGTCAAAGGACTGGTGCGGTTCAAGTCTCGGACTGTTCTGGTCAATCACGTAGGAGGAAAAACCGAGTGGATGGATTGGAATGGAGGCCAAGAGACCCGGCTGACTTTTGTCGGATGGAGAGCAGACGGGGAAATCACACTTCGTCGACTCGAGGAGTGTATTGTCAGCAATTCGTCAAAGAGCGACGAAGGCTCAGAGAGCTGAATCTGGAGGGGAGGGCCCGATGCGGGATGTGACCGGAAAGAACTTCCAGGCCGAGGTTTTGAACAACACGCTTCCCAGCGTTGTGGTGATCTGGGGGGTAGGATGAGGATTCTGCCGCCGCCTTAAGCCTCAGGTTGAGGAACTGGCCGAAGAATGGGATGGCATAGTCGAGTTTTACAAGATGGAAGTTGGACCCAATCGCGAATTCTTGGTAGACCTCGGCGTCAGCGGACTGCCGACATTCCTGTTCTACCGAAATGGGCAAGAAAAAAGCTCCTTGGCGGGAGCAAACGTATTGATAGAGGAAATCAAGGAGCATACCGCAAGAGTGCTGGAAAGCTGATTGGAGGGAGTTCGAGATGGATTCAGCACCAGAAATGCGCTTCAGCGAAGACCGCGTCCAGTCATTTGCACCCTAGCCTTCTTTTGAAGGTCTCATGCTTTCATAAACTTCCGGATAAAGGCAGCCACCTCGGCTTTGCCCCGGTAAACGCCGTAGTGGCCTTCGCAGAGGATATCCGCATCGATACCAAGCAAGATTCTGAGGCTTTCCTCATAATCCTTGCGGTTGGAAAGAAAGCTTTGATCGAGGGGGCCGTGAACGTCCTGGGCAAAAAGGACTCTATTTCCCTCTGATTCGGTGAGATACACAACCGACCCCGGCGAGTGCCCGGGTGCGTGAATGGCCTCGATTTTCCTGCCGGCAAGAAGGATGTCCTCACCCGGACCGGTAAGTTTTCTGTCCACGCGGAAAGGCTCCAGCATTGCACCGTACCAGTTTGCAGCCGTGACGCGGTTGTCTCCGGCCTCAAGAAAGGGCGCATCCAGTTCGTGTACAACGATATCCAGTCCGATGCGCCGTTTTAATTCGGCTGCGCCGCCCGTGTGATCATAGTGGCAGTGGGTGATCAGGAGGTGTTTTATAAGTTGCGGATCCGCCCCGCATTTCCTGACGTTTGCGAGGAGCTTCTCCGTTGCCTGGCCACATCCCGCATCCACCAGGGCGGATTCCTGCCCGAACTTTATGAGGTATATCGCGGCATCTTCCGGCGATGTAAGATGCCCGCCGCCTACCTGGAAAACCTCGCTGGTGATTTTCATGGCCAAAAGGTCCCTCGACAGGTTTTTCCAGGAAGCACGGTCCTGTCGTCTTGAAATCCTACCCCTGTCAAAAAGCCCCAACTTTAAAGCAGTTGTTTGCGAATCCGGCCAACTCTCCCCATCCGAATTAACCCATCTTCATCTCTCCCAGGGATGCCGTCCCGATGAAAAAGATCAGCACCTTGATAGCAAAACTTGGTGTCATCTTTTCATACTTTGTTGCGACGGGTATCCCGCTCAGTACTTGCCTGCGAACGTTTCGGAAGATATCGACGCGGTCTCCTCCATTTGAGGTGCTGAAACAGGTCATGTGGTCTGCTTTTCATTCCTGCAGAAGGGGCGATTCAGACTTTTCAAGGCCACGCCACGCTGTTGGGCGGGGAATGAGAGCATTTCAACACCCTGCTGTTGTGTCACAGCGCACCATCGCCTGTTTCACGGGTCCGAATTCGCATGGCGTCATCAATACGGGATATAAAAATCTTGCCATCCCCAATCTTACCAGTGAAAGCTGCCTTCTGAATGGCATCCACGACGTGGTCAGCCTGGCTGTCGGGCACCACCACCATCAAATACAGTTTGGGAACGAAACTCACCAGATACTCCGCTCCCCGGTAAATCTCAACGTGTCCTTTCTGACGCCCAAACCCCTTCACCTCGGCGACCGTCATGCCCTGAATGCCCAGCTCAACCAAGGCTTGCTGGACTTCACTCAAACGGAATGGTTTAACGATTGCCTCAATCTTGATCATTTCCTCTCCTCTTTTTCATTGTCCGCGAGGGGCCCGGGATAAAATCTTCATTGTGTGTCCATTGGGGGTGCGTGTCGAATCGTCCATAACTCGTGGGCACACCATGTCCCTCATTGACCCAATGACCAGCCGATGGCATAGGCCGCCGTAATGCAACGGTCGTGCTTGAGGACCTGTGGCGGCCAAGACTATTCACAATACACATGCCACGTGTTTGAGCAAGCCAAATTGGCCAAGACATCCCAAAGATTGAATCGGGGCTTTTGCCCTGTCCGGGAATTGCTGGCGGTCCAGCAGCCGGAAAATTCCAATGTCACCTTCTTCTAGTGTCTATTTCAAAGGTACATATTTGTATCATGGTTTGAGCACCGATAGGTGACATACTCATGACCATCGATTTTCCTCGGCGCCTGATGAACAGTGCAAATTTCCAATACTTATGCAAGTGCTGATGTTGGGCAAAGCGATTCCATTGAAGACCCGGGGGACCGTGACTAACAATATTGTCATAACTGGAGCGGCCTCCCAGTGGTGGAACAACAAAAACGTTCTAATTCTCCGTCGCATTGAGAATTGCCAGAATTCTGCAGGCACATTATCCGTCAACGTATATCTCAGATTCTCCCCGACTGGCACACCGGTTGCTTTAGGTCATACCACTGCATAGATGCAGGGATGGATGCTGTCCCTTGACTCTTTTTGAAATTGCTTTGATCCCTTGATGGTAATGTCCTGAGCCAGGTTTTGCGAAACGCCCGTCAACCGTATAGCCGGTCAAAGCAGGAAGCGAATTCTCATGGACATCCGGTGCATTGAATGGCGCGTCTGGAATCAGACTGGACGGCTATTCCCTTGCTTCGAGAAAGGAGGAACCAGCTTTGTCCCATTCAGGTGTGAGAGGGGCACTATCCGGATGCGTCGGGGTTGCGACGGCAACCCTCGGGGGCATCGCTCATGCTGCTGAGCAAGCTCCGATGAACAATGGAGATACCGCATGGCTTCTTGTTTGCACCGCCCTGGTAATGCTGATGCTACCGGGTTTGGCACTGTTCAATGGCGGAATGGTTCAGAGGAAGAATGTTCTGAGCTCCATCATGCACTCCCTTTCAGCTTTGGGATTTGTGGGGCTTCAGTGGGTCGTGATCGGTTACTCCCTGGCCTTCGCCGCGGGCAACATCGTCATCGGTGATCTCTCCCAGTTCCTTCTCGTCGGAACCGGCGTCGATTCTCTCAATGGCTCCGTGCCTGCTTACGCCTTCATCATGTTTCAAGGCATGTTCGCCATCATCACCCCTGCACTCATAAGCGGGGCCGTTGCCGAGCGCATGAAGTTCAGTACCTACCTGGTCTTCATTTTGCTCTGGTCCCTCCTAGTGTATGACCCATTGGCCCACTGGGTTTGGGGAGGCGGATGGCTCGCAAAAATCGGGGCCCTCGATTTCGCCGGGGGTCTTGTCGTGCACCTTTCATCCGGAATCTCCTCCCTCGCCCTGGTGCAACTGTTGGGAAAGCGCAAGGGGTATCCAAGTGAGATGTTCGTTCCCCACAATCTTACTCTTACCGCTCTGGGTGTAGGCTTGCTCTGGTTTGGCTGGTTTGGGTTCAATGCAGGAAGTGCTCTCGCTGCAAACGCCAGTGCCGCCCTTGCCTTCACGAACACCATGGTCGCCGGGGCCGCCGCTGCCTGCTCATGGATGCTAATGGAGTGGTGGATCGCCGGGAAGCCGAGCGCTCTGGGTTTCGCTTCGGGGATTGTGGCGGGGCTTGCTTCCGTTACCCCTGCTGCCGGATTTGTGACTCCGGCCTGGGCCATCTTCATCGGTCTGGTGGGAGGGGTTATTTGTTTCTACGGGGTGAGGATCAAATTCAAATTGGGTTACGACGATTCCCTGGACGTGGTCGGGGTCCACGGTCTCACCGGCATATGGGGCCCCATCGCCACTGGTCTGTTCGCGACGGTTGGTGCTCAAGGGCTCATTGTGGGGAATCTCAAGACTCTCGGCGTCCAGTTCATGAGCGTTGTTGCCGTTGGGGCCTACTGTTATGGGGTGACTTACCTTCTTGGGTTCGTTTTGCACAGGACCATGGGACTGAGGGTTGATGAGGAAGAAGAGATTGTGGGTCTCGACCGGGAGCTTCATGGCGAGGTTGGCTATAACATTTAGAAATCCCACGGTAGGGGATGAATCTCCTTTTGTGCCCTGTGGGATTCCGCCACGCTGAAATCCTGCATCCACGCCCAGGTAAAACTGTCGAGCGCCCCCTGGACGTTACCCACCTTGGGGCAGGTCTTGCTTGATTACCACTCTTCGGCCTTCATTTGCAGGCTTTTGGAAGAATCCCGGAAGTGGGCGCATTCGTCAACGCGAGCGAGGCAGATCCTTCGAGGTTCCAGTTCCTATCTTATTATCTCCTGCCGCTTTTCCGTTGCCCAAGGGGTCAGGCTTCCCCAGCACACCTGTAAAGGTTGTCGTGTTCTCGATCACCTGCTTCAGGCTGGACTGCCGGATGTACAGATACGCGTCGCGCTTGAGATGCTCCGGCCTCACTTTCTCGCCGCTATTCATAATCATGGCATCAACTCCTCATCACGGCCCAGGTGATTCCCGCCAGGAGCTGCGCCACCTCGGCATGGAAGCCTTCCGGCAACGTCGCCCGGGGTTCATCACGCCCTTCAGAGGGCGCGTTCTCATCCCGTCGGCACCCAACCTCCGCACAGAGCAACCCCGAACACCCCGACCAGGCTTCCATCCAGGCCACCATGCCCCGGCTCATGAAAAGCCCCCGCTCCAGGCTCGCGGTCACCGAAAAGCGCAGCGCCTCATAGCGGTCCGTCAATCCACCGTTGCCCGAACCGTACGACCCGCCGCCTGCGGTTTTTTTTTCGCGTCAGCCAGAGCTCGCTCGATCGTGCGACGGTGAACCATCAGGCCGAAGCGCTCCTTCACCCTACGCGGCAGATCGCGCATCTCGAGCGAGGAATCCTTCGCCAGTTCTCCCTGCACGAACGCCACCACCTCGGGGGTAAGCTTGTGCCGTCCGCGCGGGCCAGGTTTTTTCGGCGCCAGGCCCGGCAGCCCCCTCTCATCGAATGCCGCCTGGGCCTGGTAAAACGAAAACCGCGACATCCCGAAGGCGTCCGCCGCCTCGGTCACGCTCGTGCCCTCCGAGCGGACCCGTCGCAACATTTCGTACTTCACCTGCACCAAGTCCCTTCGATCGAAAAACCCCCCTTCAGCGAATCGCGCATCACTCACCCGTTGCGCGTGCCGATTCAGCGAGCCCCCACGGCGCAGCGCGTCGGCCTTGGCATCCTTGTATTTCCCGCGATCCATAGGCGCCTCCCCAATTCGATATTTCATATGTTAGTATGATTATGCCTCAATATACCAAATCGTCAAGCTTTTTTATGCGAAACGAATAGTATATTAGCCATTATATATCAATATTAACAAGCCGCAAATCGGCCTGCTCCCCTGCGTTAAACGGCATAATCTCGCTAACATATGCGGCAGAATCTCCCTTACACTCCGGCAACCCTGTTCGGCGATGTTGAGGACTGCGGCTCATCGTCCGTTCACCTCCTCGATCAGCGCAGACAACGCCAGCAGGTGGGCGGGGCGCGCCCAGGCCCGGCCTTCGGAGAGGGTGACGAACGGCTCTGTTGGTTCCGTAAGGTCCGTCCAGTCAACGGGAGCAACGGGAGCAATAGGAAAAACTTCGAGGTCTTTACCGCGGAGGAATTCATCGCGGCCATCGCCCAGCAAATCCCTGACAAGCATTTTCAAATGGTAAGGTACTATGGCTGGTATTCAAGCAGAAGTAGAGGAGAAAGAATCAAGACCGGACTCTTCAGGCCCGGTGATGAGCCGACGACCCCGGCGGCAACTCCCGAGGTGACAGTGCTGGATGTGGCCGACTATAAGCCCCCGCGCATTCCGTCAAAAACCTGGCGAGAGCTCATCAAGAAGATCTGGGAAGTGGACCCTCTCAGTTGTCCCCGCTGTGCACATGAGATGAAAATCATCAGCCTCATTCATGAACCCGACGTCATGGAACGCATCCTCCGCCATCTGGGGCTGTGGAAGCAGCACCCGGACCCTCATGAGGCAAAAATCAAAGCGCCTGCAGATGGGCCGGCTGTCCGCGATGATTTTGACGATGGCTGGCCCCGGTATGAAGAGCCCATCATCATCACCCATTGAATTTCGGGTCGCTGGGCACCCCCATCTGGCCCCACAGGCGCAGTTTGCCCTCAAACCGGGGCAAACACCCTCTTCAAGCCCTCCACAAACCACAAAACGTCCCCGAAGTCCACTGTGCGTCGATCTGCCCATCATTGCCACCACCACGGTGCCACACCGTGGTGGTTCTTGTCTTTACTTACCAAGAAATCGGCACAAAAATGCCCTTGACAGAATCGACGGTAACTTCTCAATAATTATAGGTAAGGGCAGGCAAGGGTGTGCAGAGGCACACCGCAGCGTGTGTGAGGATGGGGTTGCTCTTTGGCATCTTCGGAATGGATATGTGTCATGCGGGCTGGGGAGATCGGTTGCGGATCAATTCAGCCAGCTTTGGAATGAGATGGGTTTGTTCCAGTCGATCCTTGAGGTATTGCCAGAACGTGATTTTCAATTTGCGGCATGTTTTCTTCAGGGTCGCAAAGGTGTCTCGGCTTCGCCGGCCCGCTTCACTTCGGGTTCCGCCGCTGATCTTGCGCCTTTTCACGTAGTCGCGGATGCCGTTTTCGCTCAGATTGTTGTGCAGCGGGATGTGCGGATGCCGTAACACCAGGAGGAGCTCGGACTTGTTGTTGTGGATCCGCTTGAGGGCATTGTTCAATGAAGTGCTCGATGTTCGGCTTGTAAAGAGATCGTCAAAAGCGGCATCCAAACGGTCGGCCTCGGAAGGCTGTGGATTGGCCTTATAGGCTTTCAGCTCATGATAGAGCTGCCAGAGGCGTTCCCGCACCGTATCGAGGTCCTCCTTGCCCTTGTCGCTCACGGGGGTGATCTTGTTGATGCTTCTTTCGGCGTGGATCCAGCAGAGGGCATGAACAAGCACATTGAATTGACCGGCGTCGTCGCTGACAACGATCAGATTCCTTGAAACGCCATGCTCGATGATGCTCCCGATCAAAGCGCCTTCAGTGGCAATCTGTACATGCCTGGCACCTTGGGTCCCCTTTTCCTTGAGGTATTGGTCCCACTGCTCGTCATCAGCAAAAGAGCGAGGCTGATCCACTGACAAAGAATTGAGCAGTCCACGGGGCAGCTTATTGGATCCCCAGTACGCCACGGCATCAGCATTAATGACGTAATCCGTGCGACCGGAGCGCAGTAGTCTCAGAAAGTTTATCCGACTCTTGCTGGAGGTGCTTTCGAACCAGGAAAACAATTCATTTCCGATATGCGTGCAGTAACCGTTCTTGCCCTGGTGGCGGGCTCCTGTATCATCAACATTGACATGGGTGGAGACTTCAAGGCCTGTTCCCAGGATAGCATCCTTTTCCTCGTGGAAAGCATCGTTTTTCTCAACAAGTATATTGTTGAGCTGACCGCTGGATATATCCACACCAATCTCCCGTAGTTGCTCCAGCAGCAGGGGTTGCGTTACATGACAGTGATGGTACTGGTAAAGAATGAAACGAATGAGCTCGCTTCCGAAGTGTTTTCCATCCAAGTGAGCGGGCAATTGGGCGGTCACGTAGCAGCCGTCGGGTGCTTGCCAGCATTCCAAGCGGAAACGAGTATTGTAGGCCTCGACACGCAGATCTTGAACGACAAAGTCCTTGTAACCCTTGAATGTTGAGCCTTGCGGAACGTTTTCGGCGGGCACCTTCCGCTCGGCGTGGATCACAAGCTCCGAGGTCTTTCGTCTCTTCTTTGAACCGGGGCGTTTCTTCTTGTGGCTCGCTGGCTTGTTCTTCTCGGGCTGTTCCAACCGGCTGGGTGCTATTTTCGGCCTTGGATTCTGACCCTTGAGACGAGCAATTTCGTCTCTGAGCTCCTGGATGAGCTCGGCCTGTTGCTTGATGATCTCCAACAGTTGGACGACCAGCTCGCTCTTTGCTTCTTCCGGGATGTGCGGTGTCTGTATGGTCACTCTCATGCTCAATACGCATAGCACAGAGTGTTTCCGATGTCCCGAACTTTTTAGGGTCTACCCTGACTTTTTGAGAAGTTACAATCGACGACACTTACTACCCGAAAAGCCTCAAAAAGCGATTTCTTATCAGCCAGTCAGACGCGGCCATCGAGGACAAAACGTTTTTACACACCACCAGTTTCACTGACTAAACTAAACCACTGGTGATAAGCATCATCAGGAGCATCAATTTCGAACTCTATTTTTGTTTCAGTTTGACCCATTTCACCACTGTATTGCAGAGTCAGACTATGCTTGCCGGCCGGAAGATTTTCCAGCGAAATAATGGCGTTTCGTTCTGAAGTTTCCTGGCTATTTAGTAGCCACTTAAGCGGTAACTGGGAGAGTAAATTGCCATCGACATCAGAACATGAAGCAATTACCGAGATAGGCTGACCAAAAGAAAAATGACTGCCATCTACCGGAGAAACAATATGAATAATCGGTGGTTGCCGGGGGAGTTCAAATGATTCTGCAAGCACTTCTGAAGAACGCACTCCGTCACAGGCGACAATCACCAACTGTCCTTTGCCAGTGGCCCTAATTCCGCTTAGATCTATCGTATGATTATTGATATTCAAGTCTTTTGCCAAAGTAATGGAACGACCTGATTCCATTCGTGCAACCATATTGAAAGTAATACCTTGATTTTCAGATTCCCATAAACATGATATCTTCTGATCAGATAGCATACTCTCTTTGAGAACCAACTTAGGTGGGGCGGGAGGAATATCGCATCGGTAAATAACAAAAGCCCCTTTTCTGATTTCGTAAAATGTTCCGTCGGGATGTAACGGTAAACAAGCCATAACTTCAAAATGATGCGTTGCTGTTGCTGGTGCGCATGATGCCGCAACCAAAGGGGCAACTTCCAAAAGCTCTTGTCCCTCCTTATCCAAGAGGACGACAATGTAGTCTTTATTTGGTCCCTCGTATCTTTTGGGGCTGTTCGATTCAAAACCTTTTTCTGGCTTGTAGACCACGTCTTCGAAAAGTATGCCCCGAATATGTAAGAAGTGAACTTCGTGCATAACAAGTTCCTTGATTAAAAATTAATATTGAATAGCCGAACCCAATTTGTAACACCTAACCTTGGCTGTCCATAATAGCTCATCAAATCGCCATTAGGTAAGCTAACAGCAACACTATCTCTCACATCAAATGCTGGTCGCCGCAATTTTCCATCATTGTCAACATTGTCAAATGGTGGGTTCGGACCGCCCAAATTCACATGATTCAGCCCATATGTATGCGCCACCTCGTGAGCACAAGCTACGGGTAAGTCTGAACGAGCAATTCCAGCATTTAAAGGCGTTCTTGCTAACCCACTTATAGCATACGCAATACCTGATTGAAATGGTATTATCCCGAACCACTTTACACCATGAGCTTCATTGGCATTATCACATGCATGGTGAAGGTCCTCCAAGAGACGCCCCCAATGATTGTAATTTGCAAGACTGTAGTGAAAGTGGACTATGGGCGTGCCATTTCGATCCGGCACTACACCATTATCAATGACAATACCAGTCAGCGGTGTGGGAAGAAAGTCTAATGCGCGCTGAGCATAATTTATTGATTCTCTATAATATTGGTCTGGTAATTGGTCAAGCCAGAAGAAACGAACCCGCAACGGATTTTTTGCCAGCCAAGTCCAAGGCATAATCTGCTTTAACGTTATAAGCGTTCCTGGCTCTCTAACCATCACTGTTAATTTGAGTTGGTGAACCCCGGGATGAACCCAAGCGGCTGGGATTGTGAAATTCAAGGTTTCGTTGGTATACTCAGGGTTAGAGACTCCTGAAGCTACACCTGCAAATCTCTTATCTGGAATTACTCCCCGTACATTTGTTGGTGGAAGCATGAACGGATTGTTATCGACCTCAAGATAGCCCGTAATTCGGTCTAGTTTATTGTTCCACACTCCCCCTCTATCTACTCGAAAGTGAACGCGAACTGCCGTATCCTTGTAGGCGACGGTAGGCATAACTTCGCCCATGGCTTGCTCTTCAGCACTGGTTTGAACGCCCTGGGTGACTTCGATGAATGTGATGCTGAGGCTTGCTTTGGAAGTAATCGACACCGGAAAACGCACTTCCTTCCTGCCACAACGATTTGTAATTAATATAATGATTTCTGCGCTGGTTGGCGCATTTGTATCTGGAACAACCAAATCGACTATTTGCCGCCCTCCAGGCATACCGGCCTTGTCAAAAACAACCCTTTTGAGGGGTTCAAGGGATAACTGGACTCGAACCGATGTATTGGGTGTGTTCGATGTCCATATTTCTAAGGGGACCACAGCTCCTGGCTTTAATAACTCCAGGGGAGAACCACCGATAGTTGCGCTAAAAATCTCAGGCAAACCACCTTCAAAAAACAATCCTACCCCAAGACGATAAACTCGAATACTCCTTTCACAAATATAAAGAGTGGCCTGTAAAATACTCAATGTAATCTCGCCTGAGACGGCATCGGATGGGACAATCACTTCGATTTCTGAGTCGTTCCAACGTGTGGCAGGAACTTCAATCCCTGGCTGGAATACGACTTTACCATCACTCCCAAAGTTTTTTCCCCGCAACACGATTGAATCACCTGAACAGGCATCCTGCGGTTCAATAAAGGTAATAGAGTATTTCGGGCTGTTGTTTTGAACTTTGGCCGTCTCCATAACAATTTGCAAAGCACATTTGGAATGCCAAGGTGCATGACCTGGTAGTTCGAATCTATTTTTCCACCACAAATCATCC
>CAVOPT010000017.1:0-18534 GCA_963698165.1 uncultured delta proteobacterium | reverse complement strand
GATCAGAATGGCTGCTGCAAGGAAGAGGCAAGGCAACCACGCCGCCTTCTGACTCAATCTCCGCCCGTCCAGCCAACGAATTGAATATCGTGGATGCATTCTCGCTCCGAGATTTAATTTTGTTGCATTTTTTAAGTCTGCTTCAACTCCTCTCGATTCAAAGGCATAGTGTCTGGAAATCTAAGCCAATATAGCTTGGGTATGTTGATAGGTGAATCTAATAACCTTTCACTTTTACTTGACCGCCCCTTCGCACTATGCATCCTAAACTATTTGGATTTTTTCAATCAAATTAGTGTCTTAAATCTGTGAGTTATTCTTCACCCGGATCATAATAATATGCACTTATCTCGAGCGTTTCAGGAAATTTTAGATTGGGGGGGGTCCAATTATCTACCACCGTGAATTCCACCTGATATACTACCCCATATTTTTCGTTGTAAGCATCACGATTAGATGGAGACGTCCACGTGAAGCGTGCAGTTCTGTCACCATAGTCTTTGTCGAAAACAGCCAAAGGAGGTAAACCTGTAGGGTCCGGAAAGGTCAAGATATCATTCGGATTTGGATCTGTCGCAACAATGAGAAAGTCAATTGTTTTTCCTGATGCGACCTCAAATCCAATAATCTTTTTATTATTATCTAAAAGTGGGCTGCCTTGGTTTGCCTCTGTCACATCGTATCTGTCAATTTTTGGAGGCTCATTGCCCTTCACCGTTATTGCGACCAACTCGGAATCCGATAGATTTTGATTCCCGCCGTTTGGCTTTTGACTTCCATTGTCTGTCACTCTAAAATTCACCATATATTTGCCGGTGTCATTCTTTTCCTCCGTATATTGGGTTTGCCATTTGAAAGTTGCTGTTCGATCCGGGTTCTGGGTGAGTTTGGTCCCACTCGGCATATTTTCAGCGTCAAAGGTCAGGGTATCGTCGACATCCGGATCGTTCGCGGATATGGTGAATTGGAGCATTTCTCCGGCGGTGATGGTTTTAGCGCCTATGGGATCGAGAACAGGTGGTCTGTTCACGTTCCCCACCGAAATAAAAATTGACTCGGAGGCGCTCAAAGGGGTTGGATCATGCGTACCGTCCTCCATCACGGCATAACCGTTGTCTGTTACGGTGAAAAGTATTTTGTAGTTCCCTGAGTCTCCATAATTCGTGCTCCACTGAAATGTTCCAGTTCCGTTGAAATTGTCGGTCAAACTCGCCCCCGCAGGAAGACCGGCTGTTCCACCGTCATCAAGGATCCGGAATGCAGTGAATATCAGGTTGTCGCCATCTATATCCGAGGCGCTCAGGACGATGGTAAGGAGAGCATTTTCAGGCGTCTCTTTATTCCCAACCGGATCCAGGACCGGAGGGCGGTTTAAGATGCGGTTGAGGCAAATCCTACCGACATCGGTCGTGTGGCCTCCTTCCACTTTGAGCCCTTTCACCTCTCCGCTGAAAATCGCAAAGCCTTCTTTGTCTCTGCCATACGCGACGAGCTTAAAGCCAGAGCCGGATGGAACGTCATTGATGGTACCCTTGTGGGCCGTACAGGCCCACGGTCCGCCTTCCGCCACCGTGGTTTCGTTTTCAATTACTTCTACCTCGACAGTCTTAATTAATTCATTTTCGCATGGAAACTCTGATTCATACGGCGAGGCACAACTACTCGCCATGGCAAGTCTGAATGTCAGAGCGCCTTGGTCCGAGCCGGCCTCCCCGGAGCCCGACCCTCCGCTTCCGCAGCCTAAAAGGTAGGCCATGACAAGCAGACAGGCTGCAATGCTGCCGCATACGCGCCTAAAGTCGAAATCGGCCTTCATGGGAGCCTCCCTTCTCTATCGGCTGAATCATTCGGCATTCACCATACGACGCCAACGTTGCCGCCGGTCGGCCCCGGCGCGGGAGCGGGAGCGGCTCCAGGGTCCGAACCTCCAGCTCCGGAGCTGGTTTGACTCGCAGCGGGCCCTGTCCCGCCGAAGGAGCCATCCATTTGGGCAGCAACTGAATCGGACAACGCGGCATTGCTCATTGCTGCCAGGCCGGCGATGGAAGCAGAAGATGCCGCCGGGCAGCCGTCACGGTAGCGTTTGGCCAACTCAAATCCAGGGTCTTCGGTGGCCGCATCCGAAAAAGACTTGTGCGCCTGTTCCCATTTGCCGGCGTCCAGCGCTTCCAACCCTTGACCGAAAAAAATCACCGCCTTGAGATTCTGCGTCTGGTGTACAGCCAACCGTGCCTCCTCCTCCGGGGTGAGGGGCACTTTGAGCACCTTCACGAGGCTGGACACGATCATCTTTTCGACGGTGAAAAACTTGTCGGATTCGCTTCGCACGTAAAAGGCGGCTATCACATCCTGCTTTTGGGTGGAGGCGACGGTGGTCCTGGCGATCATGCTGCCGCTTTCGAGGCTGCCGACGATCAGATTCTCGGCCCCCAGCAAACGCCCGGTCCGCGGTGCAGTGCTTGCGTCCACGATACCCGTCTCGCCGAGCTGCATCTCGGACAAGAGGCACTGAACCTTCAGGCGTTCCATCACCCGCAGAGATTTAACCTGGGACAAGTCGGTGATGATCAGCGTCGCCATGGCTTTCTGAAGGTGCCGGAAACGGTGGTCCGCACTGAGGTCCTTGAAGTAAAATACGGCGACGGAGCTAGACTGGGGCTGCACTGCTTGAAGCTTTTGCTCTTCGGCAAGCGCTTGCCGCGCGAGGTGGATGCTGTCGTAGAACTCCACCAGCGTCATCTGTCGCTTGAGCTCCAGCTCGGAAAAAGAATTTTGGTCGTTGCGGTAGGATTTCCAGGTCTCAAGCGCCTGGCTTCGATGGCCCTCTTCCAGGTAGGCGAGACCGAGATAATAGGTGGAAAGCGGCTCACCGGGCCTATCGGCAAGAACCCGCTGAAACTCCTGAATGGCCTGGGCCTTCTGGCCGGTTTTCAGGTAGGCATAGCCTAGTTGCTGTCTGGCCTGCCAGTGTTCCGGATGGCGGATCAGTTCCTGCTGAAAGCTTTCGATGGCGGCAGGGTAGGCGTGGCGTTCCGCCTGCATGAGGCCTTTTTGGTAGGGCGAACAACAGACGATCAGGAGAAAACCGAGGGAGAGAAAAGCCACCTTCGGAGCAACGAGTCTTCGCATGCGATGCCCCCTTTCTTGGCGGTTGGAGGGCTTATTCGATGGGACCCAGTTCCGGTTTGGCCAGCGTGAAGATCGAAAGGCAAAACTATCGAATTGGTGGATCAGCTACATAAACACGTATTCAAGATCGCCTATACACAAATTGTCTTTGATTGTCAAGCAAAAAATTCCGATTTTGTCGAAACCATCATTCGAGGGTCCACGGCCTTGAACATCGACATGTTCAGCGCCCAAGCCGTGAGTCAGGACGCTCCTTTTGCTTGGGCGAGAGGGTCGTCGAAATCAAATCCGAAGAGCTTTGGGTTTTCTCCGATGACGGCGGCGGCGATGATGAAAAACACGTAATCGTAGGTCTCCTGGGGGATCTGGTTGCGGTAGAGGGCCAGAAGGCGCCAGAAGTTGCGCTCACGCGGGTTTTTGGGCATGCGCTGGAGCAGCCGCAGGACCCGGTTTTCGCCCCAGTTGTATGAGGCCATGACCAGCAGGCCAGAGGCCTGGGCGTCGGTGTCGTAAATGTCTTTTATATATCTGGCAGCGGCTTGGGTGGACTTCTCAAAATGGTGGCGATCATCCCGCGGGTCCGGCTGCCGGAGGTGCTGGAGAGGCCCGACGCGCAAGCCATAGTTTGCGGCCGTGGACGGGATGAACTGCCAAATACCCTTGGCGATGCCGAAATCGGTTTTTGGACCGCAGGCGTTGAGGTTGAAATCGCTCTCCTGCAGCGCCAGGTAGAAGAAATGGGGCGGCAAATCATACTCTGAAAAGGTGCGGGCGATGGTGGGGATGTACTTGAGTGAGCGGGCGCGCTCGATCGCCTCCTTGAGGCGCTTGGTGGTTTTCCATTTTTCAATGTAGGCGAGCACCTCGCGCACGAACCCGGGCGGCGCGTTGATTTCGCACTCCCCGAAAAGGCGGGCGATGCGCAGCACCTCCCGCTCCTGCGGAGAGATGTCTTTATCGTAGGACTCCAGCGTGGTCAGAAACTCGTTGTACTTTCTTTCCATTTCCAGGCGCTGCACCCGGTAATGGCGCACCTGGTCGAGGAGTTTCGCGTCCTGGCTGGCCTTGGCGGAGTTCAGCAGGGGCGCAAACTGAAGCTCCAGAGATTTCATGGCATAGAAGATGTCCTGGGCCAGGGCGATCTGTTTCTCTATCTCCCGGTCTTTCAGGAAGGCATAGATGCCTGCCACCAGGGCCAGGACGGCGAACACGGCGATCACGGCCGCAAAGGTGCGGCGCTGCCGCTTCTGTGAGTGCTTGAAGGCGCGCCGGATCATCTGTGTGTGCTGGCCGGCCTCCTGTTTGTCGGATCCCTCGATGTAGTGCTTCTGAAAGTGGGTCATTGAAAACTGCGCCGCCATCGTGGGATCGGACTGCTCGGCTGCCTCCAGCGCCACTGCCAGAGCCGGCCCTCCGGGGCCGAGCTCCACCCGGGCCTGGCGGGGGAGGGGGGCGCAATCGACTTTCATCCCGTTGATGTAAGTGCCGTTGGCGCTCTCCAGATCGAGTACCCACCAGGCGCCTTCCTTAAACCAGAATTCCGCGTGAAACCGGCTGACCCCTGGGTCGGAAAGCCGCACGTCGCAGGTCTTGTCGCGTCCGACGCGGAACGGCTGAGCGAAGGTGTAAGTCCGGCGTTCGGCCGTACCCTTTTCGATGGAGATCGAGAGCGGAGGAGGGGAGGGGGGAAGTTGGCTTCCGGTATGTTCGGACGGGTTGTTCATGGGGTTTGCACCGGATGGAGGCACCGGGGGATCCTCGATGCTGCCATCGAAATCGGTGATTCTTATTCCATCACATAGGCTCTTCTACATAGGTGGCCATATATGGCCCTTTTCCCGACATCATACGACACTTCCTGACCGAAAATTCCGCGGAGTGTTTTTCCACTGTAGATCTTGGAATTCCTTCTCCGCCCGGAGCTCCGTTCAGATGGGCAAGTTCATGGACAATGGTTGCAGCAACACTCCAGCGTCCCATTCCTAACGCATATTGACAAACCACAATATCGTTGGGATGGGTAGAAGGCACACACCATCCATATCCGTCGTTTGACGGATCGTAGTTGATCCAGATGGTGTGGTCGTCGATGAGTGAGCGAAAATTACGGCCAGTTGGAAGAGATGAAAAATGGTCATTACATGATTTGTTACCCCTCATACCCGCAAGAAGGATTTGTAAGGCACTTTGAAAAACATCAAGGTATTCCACAGGCACCGGGAATGCGTCTGGAGGAGCTTGATGTATCCCACTCCCCGCATTAATCGTCACTGTCATACTGACCTCCTTTCTTCGTTTTGGATCGCTTTCTCTCTCTGCTTCAATATGGAACTGCTTCCCAAGAAATCTGCTGCTCACGCTTTAGAACCCGTTGAAGCTCAAAGAAGGTTTGGTCAATCCTGTCCCCATCGAAGCTAATATGCTGCAGACCGTGAACATTCGAAAGCTCTTCAAGTCCCTTCTATAGAACCCAACCCATTTTCGTCAGGGAATCTGGACGGTCGTTTGTCCCGGATTCGTGATTATGATCACCCCGGCCCAGGTGCACATACATGTGGAGGTATTATTTAGAGCGGGCATATAGGCTATGAGGACCGTGGGAGAGCCGGGGGTCCATGGCGCCACAATCACGGGAACACACGGCATCGGGGTTAGTACTCCCAATGCCGCCGACGTAGCACTTGCAACCGCAGGATTTGCAAGACTCATGCACATGCCAAAGGGGGGGATATTTACCATGGGGACGTAGTCCATGATGTTCGCGGCCGGCATGTTTCCTGCCATAGTGCGATTGACCGGAAGCACCATGAGAGTCGATGGCGCTGCACCAAAACTACACTGTAACATTGCTCCGGAGCAGACTTGGATAGGCATAAGTTAACTCCGCATCTCAGAAAACCGGATACATTTCAGCTAAGGCGCAATTCCCTTTCACTGCCAGACGGATGAAATCCGGGCTTTGAGCCAACTCACTTTGCCATCCGTGGGCAGTCGGCAGGTCCATTCGGCGCAGCGCCATCTTTGCCGCTTCTTCTTTGTAGGGCACATCGAGTTTCGCAACAGACCTTAAAGCTGGAATAGCCTGCATATCGCCAAGCAAAGCGCCAGACCAGGCAGCAGAGAAGCGACAGCCGGGATCCTCTGCCTCCAGGTTGCTCCGAACCGAGGGGAGCAAATCAATGCGGCCCAATTGCCCGACCGCCTTTAATGCGCGGGCCTTGAGCAGTGGGTTCTCGTCGGCCAGAGCGCCGACAAGTGCCCCCCGGGGTCTCTTCGGTGCGCAACGCTCGCCGCGAGGCCGATACGGCAAAGGTTGGCATCCCCGGAACCGAGAAGGGGGCCGATATGCGCCGACGCCTGGTCGTAAGGCAGCCAGCCCAGGGCCGACACGGCGCCGCGGGAAGGTTCGGGCGCCGAAGCTGCGGCCTCGAGAACTTTGGAGATCCACGAGTGGTCCGAGCTCTCGAAGGCAAGTTCCGAGGCGGCAAAGATCTCGCCGGCGTCCTTCAAGGCCCAGACCTCCTCGCATACCGACCTGCCCTCATCCCCCGCGATCCGCAACCCGTCAATGTGGGCCTCCACACGGTCGTCGAGCTTTGCAAGGTCTTTCAGTCGGTAGTGGGGTTCATGGCAAGCCGCGTCCCGGAGGATCCAGAGAAAGGCAGCCTCCTCGGCGTGTTGGGCAATGATGGATTCAATAATGGGCATGTCACTCTATCCAGTCCTGCATCTCAAATCAGCGCTTCCCGGCGGCCTGGTATCTTTGGTAGGCCACATCGTAGGCCTTTCGGTATTCGACGCAGTAGGCATCGGCGATTTCGCGGTTGCGCCGCGACCCCTGCGCCCATTGCCTGATGTTACCGGCATCGTCCGAGCTGGCGAGAAGGAGGACGAGTTCCAGGACCTTGTCGTAGTCAGACGGCTTGATCTGAACCGGAACGGCTTCCTGGTCATGCAGTTCGTACTGGTCAACAAGGTATTCCAGGCCGCGTTCCTTCCACATGGAATATCGGGGGTAGTACTTCTTGAAAATGTCGGCCCGTCGCTTTGCCCACGTGGGGTCGCCACGGGCGAAGGATGGTGTAACCTTGACGAAGACATCCACCCGCCGATCCTCCGACCAGCGCTGTGAATCGGAGCTCGCGTAGGTGTCGCCCAGATCCTGGCCGGAGAACGTCACATTCGGAAGGCCGGCCAGGCATTGCTTCAGGAAGACCGTCACGCTCTGCTCGCGAAACAGGGAGAGCTGATAGTTGGAAGGGGCCGATGGCCGGATGTCGGCATACCCGCGGCACACCAATTGGACCTCGTGCCCCCTTTGCAGGATCAAACGAAGGGCGTCCGCGAGACCCGTGAGGGCCATCCGATCTTCCCCGTCTAGCGCGGATTCGCGCGTGCGGAAGAAAATCCGGGCGCCGAGGACGACGCGATCGCCCAAGTCCAACCAGGGATGGGTCCAGAATCTGCTGGACAGCTGGCTCCCGCTTCCGCCACGCGAACTCCTTCCCGAGATTGGACCAGGCGGCCTGCGCATAAGCTGGTCCATGAACCTTCCCTCCTCGTTTTTTCCTTTCTTTTAAAATGATTTCCGCACGGCGAAAGAACTGCGGTATGAAAGCCTAACCATCGATGGGTCGCTTGTCTTTCTTATTCTTCTTAGGCTCGCAGCGAGACCGATGCGGCGAAGGTAGCATCCCCGGACCAGAGCAGAGCACCAATTTTTTTCAAGGTCTGGTCGTAATGCAGGCAGCCCAGAGCCGATATGCCACCGCGGGAAAGCTCAGGCGTCGAAGCAGCGATCTCTAACACACGATCGATGCGGGCAGGGTCTGAGCCCTCGAACGATAGCTCCGAGGCGGCGAAGATCTCGCCGGCGTCCTCCATGGCCCAGACCTCGTCGCACACCGCTTCGCTTTCAGTTCCAGCGATTCGCAGGCCGTCCAGGTGGGCCTCCACCCGGTCGTCGAGCTTCGCCAAGTCCTTCACGAGGTAGTGGGGCTCATGGCACGCTGCGTCCCGCAGAAGCCAGAGGAACGCTGCCTCCTCGGGGTGCTGGGCGATGATGGATTCAATATTGGGTATATCACTCCATCCCGTCCTCACTCTTGGTTGCCAGTCAGAATTGTAGATCTGATCCCATTGCCATTCCAAGATGTTTCTCTTAAAAGGATCAAATACTAAATGTTTAGGATGTGACCCCGTTGTTCTCCCCCAGCCATCGAGCGAACAGGCTTCACCGGATCGGCTTCCATAGGGTATTGGCCTGGGGCTGACTGACCATTGAATTGTCAACCCCCGATTATGACTGTGGGACAGCCCATTACAATTACACCGCCATGTGCAGTCAGATCTCCGATGCGGGCGGCCTGCAATCCGCCAATGAACACAGTGAAGGAGCCCTTAGCGATCGTGTCAGGAGGGCCCACGCAGGTTGCCATGTCACCGACGCGAGCGGCCGGCATGAAGCCAACCATTACAGTCGGGTAGCATATGGCAATAGATCCGCCCACATGCGGGACTAAACCGGTTACCATTGGACCCGTATGCATATCGCCAATTCTTGCTGCCGGCGGCATGGTTCGCTCCTCCTTATCTCGTCATCGCCTCGGTCAGCACTGAGAATTCCAGGCGTCATCCTCCTGTATGGTAAGGGCGCTTGCTTGACCTCTATCTTTGTCATGGCCTATCCTGCACCGTTATGAAGCCTCACCGATTCTCAGGTCTTGCCAAGTAAACTTATAATTTCATGGCTGTATGCGTTGCCGCTTGTTACGTTCTGCCAAGAAGAAAGATTAGCCTCTCGACGCAACAATTCACGCTTAAGTTACCGTCGCGTCGCTTTACGGGGATCGAGTGCGGCCAGCACCGGATCAGAAGCAGTGCCCGCCACCGGATCCGGCGACTTCTCTATCTGAGTTTTCCACACCATGCCGTCGAAAATGCGTGCCAAGGGGCCTGCCTTGGCCTGCAGGCCCAGCCGTGTTAAATACTCCGCCCTCACGATCGAGAGTTCGTCGCTGCTCAGGTCCTCCGGATTGGCGAACTTCTGCTGCCAGTCATCGTTGTTCTGTATTCGCCGGAGCGCGTGAAACCGGCATCCCGAAATCGTCATTTCGAGCATGACGATATCCCCAGTGGTATCAAACGTCACGCTACCCGGCGGGAAATAGCTCTTAACCGGCAAGCCGTCCCGAAGTTCACCGGAAGGTGGTATCTCCAGCGTCATCGCCGGCACAGTGATCCGATCCTCCAGTACGAGTTCACACTTTAATTCAATGAACAGGAACACGTCGATCAGCTCGACCCGTTGCTGTAGCGCTTTCGGCAGGGATTGCATATCGCCTGAGGCAAGCACAGCACCGTTCGCCCCGGTTGCAAGAAACCGGAAAGGCTCTGACCTTTTTCCAGCGACGACTGGTCCAACAAGGTCTCCATTCGCGTTGTAAAGCTTCGGGGCAGAACCGTTCGTGAGAAAAGACCCGTTCGGCAGCATGATGCCGCTGGCAGGGATCGTGGCCTGCAGGTTTCCCTTAGAATCGAAGAGCTGGGTACTGGTGTTTCGAGAAATCCAGAACGCCCCGTCGGGCGTCACGGCCACCAGTCGCAGCATATCCCGGCTGCCGGAAAGAAGCGGCATCGGAATGACTCCCTTCTTATTCGCTCGGAGGTCGTACAAGAAAACCTTGTACGTGGCAGCCTTCTCTCCAGGTGCCAGACTGCCCACGAGCACCGCAACCTGATCCGATCTGGCTTTCGCCATGCCAAAGACCGCAATGGGTCCGCCACCGCTGTCTACCGCCAGATTGACGCGCGACGTGGTCTTGCTCATTAGGTCGATAAGGAAAACACTGCTGTCATTCTCGTTGCTAATCAAGAACGTCTGCGGTGCTACGGCGAGCACTCCCGTGAACTGCACATCAGAGGGTCCGCCCATGTCCGAACGCTTGAGCGGAATCTTACCTGGACCCTCCCCCCAGAAAACGGTATCGCCAACCTGCCGGAGAGTAAAAATCAATAGTTGTGAGCCTGTTCCGGCCGTGGGATACCGAGGTTGGTTTGCTTCTGTCATTTTAGTCCTCCTATTGCCTATCGCCGTTTTATTCGTGTCTCCGCTTGGGTTCGCTCTGTATTGGCCGCAGACAACCAGCAGAATGGCGGCGATCGCAACAGCGATGTATGGCGAACGCCCTCGCGCTAGACCGCAGGTGGTTAATCCCATAAGGGAATCCTACCAAAGTGCAGTGCTGCACTGTTTGAGGTCCAAGAATTCATAATTCCCCACTCCGCAAATGGTGAATACACTACACGGCGGATACACTCGGTTGGGCGCCAAATATTCTGTAAGTACACTTGCGCATTCACTGTGGTTAGACCGTGGGCTTGGTAGATCCACAGGTCTCCAAGAGAGGGCGCAGCCTTCGTCAACACGCTGCGGTCAGCCGTCTCCAAAACCACAATGTGAGAACCGGGCACATTAAGGAGATCGCCCCGGAAAACAACCTGTTTTCGCCAAGGCCTCTCTTCCATCAGCTTATAATAGCTAGGCCAACCAACTATTGGGTTATCTGGCTCGTCAATTCTTGTACACAACTTGTGCTGAGCTAACCCGTCCTCATGTGTAATAATTGGCAGCGCCCGGCAGATCCTTTCGTTTGCCAGGTCGCTGCAGTGCTCCGGACGAAACTTTGCCTCTATGGAGACCCGTTGACAGAAGCCGGAGCAGTCAATCCCGGTATACTGCTTTAGGACTCTGTCGATACGCGGATGGTTGAGCACGTAATGTGGCGGTTTATTGGGCGGAGCCGTATTTGTAATGTCGGGATCCTCGTTCAGATGCGTAAACTGATCATAAAGGTTGGTGGGAATGTCTACACGGTTGACACCACCGTGCAACCCGATCCGGCAATTATTATTGTTCAGATACTGATACCAAGACTCTGGCGGGGCCGGTGGCCTCGCGAAATTGCCTCCCAGGTCCCTCAGGAAGTCTTCAAGCGACCGTGCACCCCCATACCAGTACGCCACGCCCTGCGACACCGTATCAGGCCATTCTTTGGTCTTGGTACCATCCAATTCGATCTCCAAACCGATGGCATCATCATTAGGATGCCTATACCAGGTGGCTGGCGCGTCGCAATATTCGTCCGCTCGCACGCGCATCGTCTCCAGAAACTCCCAGACCACCGCAGTGTAAATATCCAGCAGGCCGTCGGCCGCCATCACGTTGCTGCCGGCGCCAGGCACCCACCTTTCCTTGCCCACCAGCAGGTGCGCATCGATGACGATGCCCTCCGCATAGCTCCCGTATTCGGCGCGGATGTAACTCTTGACGCCCTGTCCGGTCTTGTCGTCCTCTTCCACGCTGACACCGAACTGATGCCCCACGAAAGCGGCCACCGCGCTGGTCCCGGCTGCGGCGCGGCCCGAGAAGTCCTGAATGAATCGCTTTGCCTCCGACTCGCTGCCGGGGCCGAACTGGCCATCTGGCTTCAAGAACTGGTGCCCCCCATTGCGCTTTCGGCATGCAACCTGGTTCAGGAGCTGCTGCACAGCCTTCGCTCCGTTGCTGGTTACAAGTTTTTCCTTTTGCCGCACGATCCACGTGCTCAAATTTAGCACCGGCTCGAGCGTGACGGCAAAATTCTCCGGCCGCTCTGCGGGCACAAGTTTCGCATCGACATTCTCATTTCGGTGGATCGTCAACTTCACGCTGGGACTGCCGCTTTGGCAGGACGGCTCCAGCGACGCAAAAACTTCGATCGTCGAGGCCGCCTCGAGCATAGCCTTGTCGCTGTGCAGGGTCTTGACCGTGACCTCTACGGATGCGCAGCCTTCGCTGTCGCTCGTCGCTTGATTGGCCGAAAGCTTCGCATGGGCGGTGCCACCCAAAGAGAAGTACACAGGAATGCCCGCGCGCGGAGTGGGCCTCCGCTCGGCTTCTGGCGCCCAAGACACCTCCGTCACCAGCGCCGTGATCGTGCGCTTGGTGTTAAGGTCGGGGTAAAAATTGTATTCGATTTCCTTGATAAAGTTGCCCTTCGGCGGATAGCGGTCTGGCAGAAGCTTCTTCACGCTTTTGTCTTCCTCAAAGATGTTTGCTGCTTTCCTGGGAATCAAGACGACCTGCTCGTGCGATTGCACCCCGCCCGGGCACGGCTCCACCGGGGCGTTCACCGTACGGTTGCCGAAAGTCTGCTGGTCCTTCTCTGCCGTCGCCACGCAGCTTTGCGTGTAGCCTGCGTCCTTGGATCCCGAGCCGTTCATCGGGTCACCTTCTTTGGTTCATCGGGAAGATGCTCTTTTTTGCTCGCTCCCAGATACGGATCGCCTTGACGGTTGGAGCTAAAGTTTCTGCCTCGAGGATGACGCGCGCCCATCCAGTCTTCCGGTTGACATCGAAGTCGTCGCCGACCAAATACATCGTGTCGAGGTACCGCAGCACATCTCTCTCTGCCTGAATCCCATACACCGCTGCGCGGGCGATGCCCTGCTCAATCGATTGCCGCACTCCCGCGGGCGTCCTTTCCTTAAACTCCCGCGGCCAGCATTTCTTTATGTGGTCGTACAGCCGTCGGCAGAACGACCCGTAGGCCACTTCGGACAGAGCTGCCACTTGTTCTTTTCGAATTACAAGCACACGCGCATCCTTTCCTTAACCTGACCTCGCGGCAAGGCTACCAGAGTCTGGAGGACACTATTTGGAGCGTCAAGGCTCATCCTGATATCGAGTTATTATTTTCAACTTTATGAAAAAGCCGGTTATTCTAAGTCAGTCTGTCCAAATGGGAATCCTCTCTGCCGAGTGATAATTTTATTTTTGTTCCGAGAACAGTATCCTCCCAGCCTTCCGCGAAAAAGAGCACCGAAAAACCAAGAATACTATTTCGACTTTCAAGACCTAACGCCACCTCTCTTGAATAGACTAGGCCTGGTTTTCTATATACTCCCTCTGCCCGACGACAAGGCCGACGAGCCAATTAATAGACAAAAACGTCCCCCAACATTCCCTTGAGCAAGAACATGGAATACGTCCTTGTTATTTCCCTCCATTATATGGGCGACTGCCCACAGGCAAAGGGGGATCCTTCTCGACGCCATAGCCCTTTCTGAGGGTCGTGAGCAATCCTTGGCCGTTCTCAATCTGCTCGAGTCGAACCTTCAAGCCCGGCCACGTCTGCAGCAGTCTGGAGCGAGCGGCCTCAAGTTCGGTCTTGTTTCCGCGTAATGCAAGTATCTCATATTCAAGGCAGCCTGCCTCGGCTGAGAGGACCGGGCCTCGGAGCTTCCGAAGATCGTCTATGGGTAAGTGGTCCAGCGTTTCAGGGCCGTAGGCTGCTCTGTGGAGGTAGAGATGCAGCGCGAGTTGGTGAGAGGCCTTCTCGCCTAAAGTCTGTGAGAGGGAAACGGTGTTCCAGTTACTAATCAGGAACGGCTGCCATGAGCCGCAGTCGACAACGTGGGCGCGCAATCCCAGGCGTCGCAGCCGTTCCGCTTCTGTGCGTTCCGCTGGGGAGGGTTCGATAAACTCTACCCTGACGGGAGAGGACGAGCGAGAAACACTCGACCCGTCAAAGATAGACAAGCTCAGCTGATACTGCCCATGACTCAGTGGCCTACCAAACTGCGAGAGGTCGATCAGCATACGCTTGATCTGACCGGCCATCAGCTCAGTGCGGAACAGGTTCTCATCGCGAAACGTAAAGGAGGGGCCGAGCCGGATTTCGGAGCTCCCATCGATGGGCTGAAGCACGGCGGCCAGAGAGTCGATCGGAAGCAGCAGGCCAAGCTCAGGGAGGTTGAGAAAGTCGGTGTCAGCGGTTTCGTTGTGAAGTATGACCGAGACAAGGATCGGGTATCCTAGTACATATTGAGCCTCAGCCTCAACAGAGATCGCTGGAACGCTCTGTTCAGTTCGTTCGTTCATTTGTTTCATATAGTTTCCCCTTGTAGACTTTTTTCCCTCGCAGGAGCCGACGCTCGCGACAAAGAACAGCGCGAAGAGGCACGTGAGGAGCCGGAGCCATCCTCGCCCGGGGCGACGGGCTCCGTAGCAAGGTTTATTGCAGCGCGCTTTGTCGTCTGCTCGTAGCATACGTTCTACCATCCCAGCCCAGGGTTATCCTCGAGGTGATAGTCGCGGATACTTACGACGTGCGGTCCACATAGGTTCGCCGACTGCCGATTCTGCGTCCATTGGATTGGCCTTCGAGGTGCCGAATCATCGAGAACGAACTGGAACCAGTAATTCATGCAGCACGAGGTCCTGTTGGCCTTTTGCTCCCAGTCCCAATTGCCGCATTTATGTGCGTTGTCGAAGGCATGACATAGCTCATGGCACAGCGTCCTTATCATTTCGGATTGCGGCAGAACCTGTGTGAACACCAGCAGCTTGCCGCCAAAATAGTGCCTACCTCCAACACTTTGTCCACCAGGACTGATCCCCCCGGTCACCAGAGCCTCGTCTCCGGCGCTCAGCACCTGGACCGGTATGGAGGTTCCTGAAGCGATTCCGTAGTAGGAGAGGTCCGCGTCCAGGAAGGAATTGTCGGGATCATTGACCTGGTGGTAGTCATGTGGCTCGATGGTCAAGTCACGTCCACTCCTGCTGGAAACCCTGAACTTGACGTGTATGTCGTAGTTATTGGGCTTGGGTTGGCTCATCCCGCCGATCGCAGAGGGATGGAACACCCGGACCACTCTCGGGACCTGCGACATGGACGTGCCACTCGGCAGCCGGACGCGCCTTCCCTGCGCCAGAGCATCACCCTCGAACAGAATACTGGCCGTTCGGGCTGGGACGAACCGGTTCGCGGCAGCTATGAAGAACCATCCGCCCTGCCCCTCATGAGTGAACTCGCCTGGCGCACTTGTGCAGTAGCTTTCGCAGGCCGCATAGGCCAGGTTGTCATTGGTTCCCATGGCCGCCTTGTCCGAGCCACCGCCCACGACTCGCTTCTCTGTCACATCGACCTGGACACACGCAATGTCATAGCGCCGCGAAATCTGGTCGACAGGTAGCTCATGGGCGGATGCCATCTTCACGTACTCGATTTCGACTCGATGCCACACCGTCATGACGCCGGTTTGGGCTGGGGTAGAGGAAGTGACACTGGGATGGACCCCCTCGGCCCGGATCCGGTAGTTATCTCCAGCAACGTCGCTTACGTGAAATCTGACCACGCTCTTTAATGTCGCCAGGTCGACGAGTGTTTCATTGCCGGTCAGAGCGTACTTGGCGTCCACCTGCTCGAGCAGCGGCGTTGCCGTAGCCTTCCCTCTTGGGTCGTTGTCGTTCGGGTTCGCGCCCGTCTTGCTGGTGCCGCTGTAGTCGTTCGGGTCGAGCAAGCGGCCGGTATCCGGATGGACTCTAGGGTCTTCATTTGTGGCGTCATCTGGATCCTCGATCATCCACCTTACCTTGGTGCCCGAGGGAAGAGGGCACATAGAAGGTATCACCTCTATCTGAACGGTGATCTCGATGTGCTGCTGGTCTTTGCTCCAAGTCCCGTCAAGCCTGCGGTTTGTGAAAATCCTCCCCTTGTCGTCGTTGCTGAGATACCCAGGCACATATCCGGAGTTCTTGGTCGTGCCGGGAGGCCTCACCGCGCGGTCATCGACGCCTGGCTTGTAAAGTCCTCTGATTTCAATCATCCTGACCCTGAGCTCTAGATTAGAGCACGAACACTGCGTGGTCGTCCCCGAGCAAGGTGTCCCTGCACCGCTGCCTGCACTCGGGCTGCGTGGGCTGGCACATCCACTTTGGCACATAGTGTCACCCCTGCCCGTGAAAGGCGAGTACGTGGTCCAAATAGGCGATCGCTTTGCCCTCAATCCGTTCAGCCCGCTTGTCCGGATCTGCGACCCTCGTATCCCTCAATGTCCTCGAAATCCATGGGAACAGCGGATCCTCCGCAAATCCGTGTCCAAGTGCAAACATCAGCACAACGAAAAGTGCGACACCGCGTATCGTCTGTATGGAGTATGCTTCTGCCGAAGCAATCCCCTCATGGATCAATGCTCGCAGTGGCGGGTCACCCATGTAAAAACATTTCTGGGGATAGATTCTCTCCATCTCTGATAGCATCTCACTCTCGAAAAGCTCCTTCGAAAAAGAAAAAGGTTGACTCACCCTATTGCGAATGGCCCGTAACGCCCTTATTGCGTATTCGTTGTTTCGACCTGCTACTTTTGCAAGGTATTCAATAATTTTTTTGTACAGCCGGTGAGCGCGTTCCATTTGGTCCTGGGTCTCCTGGCTGTTCAGTATTTCCTCTACCCAGGGCAACTGTGGGTCCGTGTCAAAGGCGATCCCGAACATGAAAATAAGCTCAATGTAGAACCTTACCTGGCCTCGGTTCGTCAGACCATACATTTTGGCTCTTTCCATGCCAAGGCGGATGACCTCCCGAACATTCTCGTCACCGATCACCTCGCAGTGCCTCTTCGCAAACTGATGAAAGTGAACGACCATCTCGTCTTCGAAGTTCCGCAGAGCAACCTTCTCAAAGACCTTCATCTGTTCATCACGGACTCTCAGCATCCTGTTCCCTCTATGCTTTCCTCGCCTGAACCGCTGTCACCGTTTGAAAACAGAGGCCTCGTTGACCGTCGGCTCGTCTATCCTCCGATGATCACGGTTGGGCAGCCCATGGCAATCGCGCCGCCATGCGCGGTCAAATCACCCAAACGGGCAGCCGGTTGCCCGCCGATCCTGACTGCAGTCGATCCTTTGGCAATCGTGTCAGGGGGGCCCACGTAAACGGCCATGTCTCCTACTCGAGCGGCTGGCATAAAACCAATCGTCACCGTCGGACACCCCGTATTTATCGGTCCACCTACATGCGGTATATGTGGAACCCCTGGCGTCACCCTCGGGCATGTATGCATATCACTAATTCTTGCTGCTGGTGGCATGATCTATTCCTTCATTCTGATTATAAGACTATTTGAGCGGCAGTTTCTCCTCGATCAGGACACCAGATGAATCCCGAAAACGCAAAGCGGTGCTCGGATCCTCGTCTTCAAGCAAGTAATGTTCAACAGGACCGAAAACGGTCTTCAGCTCCTCCGCGTTGCAGGTTGGTAAATACACCCTCAAGACTCTCGGGTCGTAATACCGAAAATAGAGGGGAGTCCCCTCCTCGTCGTAGACCATGAGAAAAGTCCTGAAATGGCGCCGGAGCTCATTTAACGACGCTGAAGAGCCAAGAAAAATTCCCCAGCTCTTCCCCCACGCATTCTCCAGAAGCCACCGGGTGAAGGGGTTCTCGCGCTGAAGGTGGACAAGGTAAGGAGCAACGTCGGCCAACTCGCGCGCTTTTTCGCCGCGATAGAGACACTCGACCTCAATGTCGGACTCTCCGAGCTTTCGAAAGATCAGCTCGCTCCTTGCGGCATCCAAGAGAGCATACACCTGGGGCGCTGGGAAACCCTCGAGGGATCTCCAGAGGTGATCAATAACCCTCTCGACGTGGGGAGATGGCATGTCTTCCCCTTTCTTCCTTTTTCGAGCCAGCCCTGGCTCGCGTGTCAGGGCGGTCAGTTCTGGCAGAATGGCGTTCCTGACTCCGCCGCCGACTTCAGCGCCATCGCCTGAGGACTGGGTGCAGCAGGTGCAGGTGAGGCGGACCCAGCTCCAGGTCTGGCTCTTTCACCCGGCTTCGCAGTAGCCGCCTCCTGCGGGAGCTTCGGGGTTTCCGGAGAGGACCCGGATCCCGCGCCGGCAGCGCCACCGCTGTTGATATTTACCAGGGTACCCTGGATGGTCACTCCGGCCGGTCCAATGTCCACGAAGCCGCCGGGTCCCTTCAGGGTCACCTGCATGCCGGCTTCGATCACGACCTTCATGCCCGACTTGAGATGGATCTCCATGCCGGCGTCGAGGGCATGCTTCATACCTACCTTCTCTTGCATGTCCGCCCCGGCTTGAATGGAGATAGTGCCGTCGACTTTCTCGTTGTGGTCACCTTTGACACTCAGATGCTTGTCAGCCTCCACCAGTTCCAGCTGGTCTTTTTTTACAATCAGATGGCTTTCGTTGCCTATCCATTCATAGAGGTTACTTTTGATTCGAATATCCTGATTTCTCTCAGCATGAACAAAAATCTGCTCCTCACCCTTCTTGTCTTCGAAGCGGATCTCGTTGAATCCCCCGCCGCCTATGGCGGAGTCAGACTTGATGGTGGTCTTCGTCTTATCGGCCGGCAGGGGATACGGCGGTTGATTGGTGCCATGGTAAACGCGACCGATGATGATGGGTCTGTCGGGGTCGCCTTCCAGGAAGTCGACGATGACCTCGTGGCCGATGCGAGGGATGTACATGGCGCCCCAACCGCTACCGGCCCAGAGCTGGCTGACGCGGATCCAGCAGGAGCTCTTATCATCCTTTTTCCCCTCACGATCCCA
>CAVOPT010000016.1:0-510757 GCA_963698165.1 uncultured delta proteobacterium | reverse complement strand
TGTGTCAACAGCCCAGACGACCTTGAAAAGGTTGATTGCTCCACTTGAGAGAGCAGAAGCCGGGCAGAGGCTTTGAAACGACTCCTGCCCGGTTCTTAACGGTTACGGGAGCTTGGCACAGCTGAGCAGGCGGACTGCCCAGGGTCGCTGGCTGGCGCCTACCCTACAATGAAGGGCGACGGAACAGGGAACGGGGCCGTCGGAAATCGAACGGGAGTCCACTCCCATTTCCGATTTCCGACAACCGGCTCCCGTATCAAAAACCCTTGTAGGGGTTGGGCCCGACTTCGACCAAGCGGTCCGCAAACTCGTTCAGCAGATTGGGGAGCTTGGCCCAATCCGCGATGGACACGGTTTCGAAGCGCACGCGGTCGGATTCGAGACGCAGGCGATCCAGGGTTTCCTTGACCTTGCTCAGGCGGATGTTGCCCAGCTCGCTGCCCCTGATGAAATGGCACTGGTAGTCCTCGCCATGCTGACAGCCCAGGAGCACGATGCCGTCGATTCCCTTGGAGAGCGAGTCGGCAATCCAGACCAGGTTCAAGGACCCCAGGCACCGCAGCTGGATGACGCGCACCCACGCGTTGTAGGTCATGCGGCGCAGGCCGACCATGTCCAGGGCGGGGTAGGCATCGTTTTCGCAAGCCAGGACGAGGATTCTGGGCTTCTCGTCGTATTCCTCGGGAACCTCGATGGACTTGACCATGTCGCCGATCATCGCCACCGAGTAGTTCTTGAAGCTGATGATGCGCTCAGGGCACGAACCCATGCAGATGCTGCACCGCCGGCAGCGGGTGGGCTGCGGAAGCGGGTTGCCCTTTTCGTCTTCGTTGATGGCGCCAAACGGACACTCTTCCGTGCACCGCTTACACTGGGTGCAGCGCTGCATGAAGAACTCGGGGTAGGTGATGTCTCCAGCCCTGGGATGGACGGCCTGCCCGCGGGTCGTCAGCTCCACGCACTGGATGGCCTTCATGGCGGCTCCCGTCCCGTCCTCAACCGAGGCGGCGATGCCCATGGGGCGGCGCACGGGACCGGCGGGATAAATGCCCGTTCTGCGGCTTTCATACGGAAAGCAGATGTAATGGGAGTCGGGGAAACCGTACTTCAGGGCCGGTGGTTCCGGTCCCTGGCGGTACTGGAGGTTCAGGATGTCGGAAGCGAAGATGATGTCGGGTTGAACCTGCATCTCGTCTTCCTTCTTCTCCTCCTCGCCCTCCTTGGGAGCAATCGCCTTGACATCTTCACCGAAGGCCGCCACGGGGACCATGCCCGTTGCAAGCACGACGAGATCCAGGTTCTCGATGGTGACGCTCTCCCCCATCAGCTCGTCATGCCCCTCCACGGACAGCTGGCTTCCGCCGGCCATCACCTGGGGAGACTGGCACCTGATGAAGATGACGCCCTCCTGCTGAGCCTTTCTGTAGAAGTCCTCTCCCTGGCCGGGGGTCCGAAGTTCCTTGTACACCACAAAGACATTGGCCGCCGGGTTCTGCTTCTTGATCTGGACGGCCTGCTTCAGGGCCGTGAAACAGCACACCGAGGAACAATAAGCGAGGTGATCCGGGTCCCTCTGTCCCGCGCACTGGAGAAAGACCGCGTTGTTCACGGCTTGCCCGTCGCTGGGCCGTACGATGGGACCCGACTTGAACTTCTCCTCGAACTGCACATTGGTGAGGACGTTGGGTGACTTGCCGTAGCCGAGCTTGGCGTCGAGCTTCTCCGGATCGTAAGGCTTCCAGCCCGCCGCCATGACGATGGCGCCCGCCCGGTGATCCGCGGTGGTTCCGTTCTGCTTGACGGTCACGTCGAACACGCACGGCCCTCCCGCGACCTTTTCCACCTTGGCCCCGGTGTAGACCTTGATCTTGTCGTTCTTAGTCACCTTGCCGATGAGCTCGTTCACCGTATTGGGCTGGATGTCCTTGTAGGGGAAGGTCACCCGCATGCCGACGTTTTTCTGGAATCCGCCCAGTTCGTTTTCCTTCTCAACGAGGACGACGGAGTAGCCTGCATCCGCCGCTTCCAGGGCCGCCGTGAGGCCGCTCACGCCGCCGCCCACCACCAGGATGTCCTTGCACATTTCCCCTTCCGGCAGGTAGGGCACCGGAAGCTCGCTGCGGTCGGCCTTGACCGAGCCCATGCGCAGATAGTCCTCCGCCATCATCTGCGTGTCCTCATGACCAGGTTCCTGGGACCACACCACCTGTTCCCGCAGGTTGACGCGCTCCATGATGCATCCGTCGAAGCTGAAGACATCATACATGACTCGCGGAGAGCAGGCTGCGATGACAATGGCATTGGCGCCTTCACCGGCGATGTCGTCACGGATCAATTTCACCCCATCCTCGCTGCACAGGTTGGGGTGGGTTTTGCAGATGGGAGCTTTGCATTCCTTGGCGGCCACGCCGCTGAGCTTCTCGATATCGAGAGCCTCTCCAATGCCACATCCTGAACAAATGTATATCGCTAACTTCTTCTCCATCGAGCTTACCTCCTGACAACGGATTGGATGGCTTTGAGTGCTGCTGCCGTACCATCTTGCACGGATTCCGAGACCGCCAGGGGTGTCCTGGTGCAACCCGCGGCAAAAAGGCCCGGAGTGGGTTCGAGTGAAGCAGCAAATCCATAATCATCGTAGTTGACTGTCGTGGGGATCTGCGTCTCGGAAGTGTTCGGCTGCATTCCCGTCGCCAGGACTACAAGGTCCACGTTGACCTCATGGAGTGTCATGGACGTGGTGTCCTCCACTCGAAGGATGAGGTTCTTCGTGGCTTCGTCCTGTTCTATCTTGGCCACCTTGCCTTTGAAAAACTCGACGTTCTGGTCTTCCTTCACCTTGCGATAGAAATCCTCGAGCCGATCCGTGGCCCTGATATCAATGAAGAAGATGGTCACCTTGGCATCGGGATACTGCCCCCGAACATAGGTCGTCTGTTTCATGGAAGCCAGGCAGCAAATGGTGGAGCAGAACGGCAGGTGATTCTCGTCACGGGATCCAGCGCACTGAAGGAAGGCGACCGTCTTGGGCTCCTTGCCGTCGGATGGCCTCAGGATTTTGCCCTGGGTGGGTCCGTTGAATGCTGCAAGACGCTCCATCATGACGTTGGTGATGACGTTGGGATACTGCCCGAAGCCATAGGTATCCAGCTTGGAGGCGTCGTAGGGCTTCCACCCGGTGGCCCACACGATGGCTCCAACCTTGAGATCGAAGGTCTTGGGCGCCATGTCGAGCTCGATGGCATCGTAAGGGCACGCGTCCTTCACCTTCTGGGCCTCGCTGCTCTTGACCAGGGCGGGATCCAGAACGTAGCGCATGGGGAATGCCATATCGTGGGGCAGGTAAGCCGCCTTGATCTTGTCCATCCCGTAATTGAACGGGTTGTCGATCTCCACGGTGCATGCTTCGTTGCACTTGTTGCAGGCCGTGCATTTCTCGTTGACGAAGCGCGGATTCAACTTGATGGACACATCCCAGTCTCCCTGCCGGCCGGAAATCTTTTCGACTTCGGCCATCGTGAACATGCGGATTCTCGGATTGTTCTTGATCCTTCGGAAATTGATCTCCAACCCGCAATAGGGAGGGCACAACTTGGGGAAATACTGATGAAGCTGAGCCACGCGTCCTCCCAAATAGGGATTCTGCTCGACGATGAAGACCTCGTGGCCTGCTTCTGCTGCTTCGATGGCGGCGCTGAGTCCCGACATGCCGCCCCCGACCACCAGAATACTCTGCGTTACTGCCTGTGCCATGCTAATCCTCCTGACTGAGTGAGAAATATAGAGACCTACACCAGAGCTAGGGCGCTGTCTCCCGGGCTGAGCTCTCCCTTCTTCCGGCACGGATCTATCCCCTTCGATATGCCGAAAGATCGCGCATGTATACCCAAAGGGAAGAGGTGATGCAAGAAGAGGATGAGGGAAAAAGAAAAACACAAGAAAGCAATCAAAGCCAGAATACCGTTTAGCTTTTAAATGATTTGGATGGTGAACGCAACCCTTTTTGAGCCCACGAGAACTCTGTGGACCTTCAATCGCCCGCTTATCGCTCTTGCAAAATGATCGCTTCTCTCTTAGTTTAATATTTCAACAAGTTACTGGTGCGCTAGCCGCGGATGTCAAGAATGGAACCGTCTGGTGCCGGTCACGGAGTGCCGTTGAGGAACCGCCCCACCGAGTGCGTGGGGTCGAGGGCAGGCGTTGGTCCTCCCGGTTCCATTGAGCGGAGGGCCTCCGTACCGGTAAACCAAGCAGCCATGGGATGGAGTGTGATGATGGAAGAAAAACAAGACCAGAAAAACCAGTGGATTGAAATCGGCGTCAAGTTGGCTCTCTCACTTGCTGTTCTCTTCCCGGTTTATGCTTTCCTGTACGTGACGTTCCCCATTTCCATCGTGGGATTTTACCTGATTTCCGCCGTGGTCTTTGCCCTGTTTGCTCCCTGGGACGACTTCAAAAAGAAGTTCATGTCATGAAAATCATTCACTACACGGAAGCTCCAGCCAAGGAATTCGACAAGCTGCCGGCAAAGGGCGTGACGGGAAGAGTCCTCATCGGAAAAGACGATGGTGCCTCCAATTTCTGCATGCGGATTTTTGAGCTCGCACCCGACGGACACACTCCTCTCCACACCCATGCCTGGGAGCACGAGATCTTTTTTCACTCGGGCTCGGGAAGCGTTTACCAGAATGGGGAATGGGTCCCGGTCCGTGCCGGCAATGCGGTATTCATCCCCCGAAACCAAGAGCATCAGATCAGGAATACCGGCACGGATGCCCTCACGTTCGTCTGCCTGATACCGGCGGGTGTCCCCGAAATTTAGCACCGCCCCGCCAAGATCCGACCTTGGATCAAAGTGGATTTCCGAAGGCTGGACGGGTTCCTCCAGGGTTTCGTCGTTCGCGTCCGTACCCTTTCAAGATGAGGGATCCGGGAAGGCTACAGGGGGAGATTTCCCAAGACCGGCGGAAGGAGATGTGGTACGATTCCTCATAAATGACACCGTGTCCATCGTTTGAGGATCCTCTGTTCACGCTTTCTCCTTCGGAAAACCATCGTCTCGCGATCTTCCTCGGAGGAAATGTGGTGGGGGCCATGCAAGATCTGCGGGCGAAAGGAGAGCACAAAATGAGCCAGACTGTGACTCCAAAAGGGGTTCCCATGGAGAGGGAAGTCGCCAACATCCTGAGGAAGTCCAAGACGGTTGCCGTTGTCGGGATCTCCGACAAGGAAGAACGGGACAGTCACAAGGTGGCAAGGTATCTCAAGAACCATGGCTACCGGATCATTCCCGTAAATCCGAAGCTCACGGAAGTCCTGGGAGAAACCTGTTATCCGGATCTCCGTTCGGTTCCGGAACACATCGATGTGGTGGACGTTTTCAGGAGCATCGATGCGATTCCGGCCATCGTGGAAGAAGCCGTTGCCGTGGGAGCCGATGTGGTGTGGATGCAGGTGGGGCTTCAGCATGAGGAGGCTGCCGAAAAGGCCCGTAAGGCCGGGCTTGCCGTCGTCATGAACAGGTGCATGAAAATCGAGCACTCTCAGCTTTCAGGTTCCTGAGTTCAGCTCATCAAAAGCACGTGTCCGTTGGCAAGTCTTGTCATTCCGTCGAAAGCGGAAATGACGATATTTGGTCCCCGTCCCCCTTGGAGCCAGGGAACCTTCCAGGAACAGGCACGAAGGAATCGCCGGCTGCGTCTCGGCGCGCGTGAATCCCGCCTCTGCAGAACAGGCCGTTATCATGGGAGGGGAGCGGGTTCATCCCCTGCTCGAACTCGTGACATTTGTGTTTGGACAAGTCCCGAGGCTCCACGGAGCGATGACCTCTAGATTGCCCAGAGCGGGTTGGAGTGAGAACATGAGCGCTTTTCCCCCCCATCTCTTTTTCGATCTTTCCGCCTTTTCCCATCGCGACATGTTCGAAGGCTGTCAAAACGTCTGGGAGGCCTTGGGCAACCTCTCCAATGAGCTCAGGAGCAAGCTCTCGTCGAACGTGCTTCATGTAGGCTGCTTCGGGAAGCCCCTGCCCCAGACCGTCGTTCTCTGGAAGGGCGCCATAATCCTCGACGGATTCGAAATTGTCGGGGGTGATGTGAGCAAGGGAACATTCTTGGTCCGAATCGGGGGCGTAGAGGCGCCCGATGCGACGGTGATCCACGCCGGAAGCGTTCTGTGGGACGACGCAATCCAGTTGGGACCGGGCGCCGTGGTGGAACCGGGCGCACTCATCAAGGGCCCCACCATCATCGGGGCACGGACGGAAGTGCGCCAGGGGGCTTATATCCGCGGCAAGTGCATCATCGGCGATCAATGCGTCGTGGGACACACCACGGAGATGAAATCCAGCGTGATGCTCGATGGAGCCAAGGCGGGTCATTTCGCCTACATCGGTGACAGCATCCTCGGAAACGGAGCGAACCTCGGCGCGGGGACCAAGCTCGCCAATCTCAAGATCAAGGAAGGGTCCGTGAAGATCCGATTCGGTCGAGAGACCCTGGACACCGGCCTGCGCAAGTTCGGGGCGGTCATCGGCGATCACACGGAAATCGGCTGCAATACGGTGACGAACCCCGGCACCCTGCTTGGTCAGTCCTGTGCCGTTTTTCCCCTCACCTCCGTGGCGTCCGGGTATTACCCGTCCAATAGCGTCGTGCGCTGATGCGATGATGGATTCCAGGGAGAGGATCAAGCAATTCAAAGCCATCGCACGCCATTTCAAGAGCGTCCATCAAGATTTGGAAAACCGGGGACACCTACCCTACCGGCTCACTGCTCTGGGGGCGTGGGCTGCTTCGAGACCCCATCATCTGTTCTGCTTTTTCTCCAAATTAGACCTGGGCCAATATCGGCTTTTCCTTGACCTGGGGAGCGGTGACGGCGTCGTCACCTGCATTGCCGGGCTCTTCACCAGGGCGTTGGGGATCGAGGTGGACTGGGACTTGTGCCGGTTGGCCGCTGGGGCTTCCCGCAGCCTGGGCCTCGAAGGAAGAGTGGACTTTGTGTGCGGGGATTACAGGTGCCAGCCAATCCGGCGAGCCGATTGCCTCTACATTTACCCTGAAAAGCCCATCGACTCCCTTGAACACATTCTGGGCGACTGGCAGGGCACTCTGCTCGTTTACGGCCACCACTTCCCTCCAACCCGCCTTTATCCCTTGTGCCGCATGAAGTGCGGCAGGGAGCGCATCACCGCCTATCGCTTTCCGCGTCACTGACGCCCACATCCTGAGGGCAATTCCCGTGGACATCATTCATTGGTTGGTGTATGGGAGGCCATTGCGTTGCTCACTGCAATGAACTTCCAATTCAGGAAACACAAGCCTGCGCGTCGAACCGCCATGGGAAATCTTTCGTCGCCATTGGGACAAACGCGGATCGCATCGTTATTTTTTTCTATAGGGTTTCGCAGCGCCCATGACCTGAGGTGAAGAGAGAATGTCCGAGAGAGAGAATTCACGCAGCCCCGCATCCTTTCTCCTCCTTGCCTCGCTCACCTTGCTGGCAATCCTGGGTAACTTCCTTCGGGTCAATCTCTTTTTCGGGGCGGATTTCATCTTCGGCAGCATCGCCGTATTCCTGGTGATCCACTATTTCGGAACAGCAAGGGGATCCATTTGCGGCGCCCTGGCCGGCGCTTACACCTATTGGCTCTGGGGCCATCCCTATAATATCCTGATCTATACTCTCGAAGCCGCTTTCGTGGGTCTCCTCCTGAAACCGGGACGGAAAAACATCCTCCTCTTCGACGGGATCTTCTGGGTCTTCCTCGGAATGCCTCTCGTCTGGTTATTCCATCACGTCATCATGGGGGTGGGACTTCTCGAGACTCTTTTCCTCGCCCTGGTACAGAGTATCAACGGCATGTTCAACGCCCTGGTCGCCAACTTGCTCATCACGGTCCCCTCCTTCCGGCAATTTCGGGAACAGCCCGGGGACGATTCCAGGAAGCCCTTTCATGAAATGCTTTTCAACCTCATGGTGGCCGCGGTGATCCTGCCTGCCCTCACCGTGACTGTCCTGAACAGCCGCCAGGAAGAACGCCAGGTTGAAAATCAGACGGTGGCCAGGCTCGAAGAGGCGTCCAGGGAATTCATCACTTACCTGAACAGCTGGAACGATCTGCACCTTCACGCCATGCGGGGCATGGCCAGGGGGGCCGCCCTGTCCGGAATGGTGACTTCAGGGGAACTGGAGCAGTACATCGAGTTCATCACCTCGGCGTACCCGGACATCCAGCACGTCAATCTCGCGGATGCGTCGGGAGCCGTTTTCGGCGTCTTTCCTCCCGTCAGTGAACGGGGTGTGCCGTCCATCGGACCGGACTTCACGGAGTTGATCCAGCGCGAGAAGCTCCTGGGGACAAAGGGGCCTGCCACCTTCGAGTCTTTCATTGGAAAAGGGGACAGGAGCCTGCCTCTCGTCATGTTTTCGGTCCCGGTTCTCGCGGAGGAGCACCTGCTCGGCTATGCCCTCGCGGCGGTGAACCTCAGCCAAGTTCATGACTTCCTGCGGGTCAGGGAGAACCGAGTGCCGGAAATCACTCTGGTGAATATGCAAAACCGTGTCATTGTCAGTTCCAACCCCGCAAGGAAACCGCGAACGGTCTTCAACCCTTTGAAGACAGGCGAAACGGAGCGTGTCTCTGAAACGGTTGTCCGCTGGATGCCCCGGGAGGAGCCTGTGCCAGCGGTCAAAGGGTGGCGGGATTTCACTTTCATCCAGGTGTCTCCCGTGTCGCCCATGATTGCCTGGAAAGTGCTGGCGGAAATCCACCCGGCCCCGAACCTCACCCACCTTTTCACCAGGTACATTCAAAACCTCGCCTCCATTTTCATCCTGTGCGCGCTGGCTCTGCCCCTCGCTTATTTCCTCAGCCGCCGGGTTTTCCAACCCCTTGAGAAGCTGGCGGAAATGACAACGAACCTCCCGGAGAGGCTTCTCGAGCAGGAGAGTATCGATTGGCCGGAGAGCGAAAACGCGGAGATTCACTCCCTGGTGGCCAATTTCCAGATCATGGCACTTGCCCTGGAACGCCAGTTCCAGGAGCTCAAGGAGGGCAGCGCGGAACTGGAGGAGATCAACGAGGAACTCCAGACGCGGATCGGCAAAAGCAAGCGAGCCGAGGAGGCACTGCGGGAGAGCGAGGAGCGTTACAGGGAGATGTCCGACCTCCTTCCCCAGCCCGTGTATGAAATGGACCTCGAGGGCCGTTTTACCTTCGTGAACCACGCTGCCCTGGAAGCTTTCGGATATTCGAAGGAAGAGGCACTCGGGGGTTTGACCGCGGTTCAAGTATTTGCCCGGGATGATCTCGAAATGGAACCCGCTGACATTGTCCAGTACCTGAGCGGCGAGAAGCCGGGACGCAACGAGTATGCGATACAGAGAAAGGATGGCGGTACTTTTCCCGCCATCGTCTATTCCAGTCCCGTTTCACGGGGGGGCCAGGTCGTTGGACTCAGGGGAATCGTGGTTGATCTCACCGATCAGAAGAAGGCGGAAACGGAGCTCATCACCCGCCAGAAGCTGGAATCACTCGGAGTGCTTGCGGGAGGCCTTGCCCACGACTACAACAACATCTTGACGGGAATCCTTGGAAACATCTCCCTGGCCAAGTTGTTTGCCATGCCGGGGGACAGGGTCATGAAGCGGTTGGAGCAGCTGGAACTCGCCGCCATGAAAGCCAAGGACCTCACTCAGCAGCTCCTGACCTTCGCCCGCGGGGGAGCGCCCATCAAGCGGACGACCTCCATGGCCAGACTCCTTGAAAGCTCCGTTCACTTTGCGCTCCTCGGGTCCAATGTGCGCTGCGAACTGGAAATCGACAGCGACCTTCGGGCCTCGGACGTGGACGAGGGGCAGATCACGCAGGTCATCCACAACATTGTCCTCAATGGGGTTCAGGCGATGCCGGAAGGAGGCGTCGTCACGGTGAGGGCCTCAAACGAAGTCCTGCACCCGGGGGACGGCCTTCCAGTGGACCCGGGAAACTTCGTGAAAATCTCCATCACGGACGAAGGCTATGGGATTCCCAAGGAGCATCTCTCGAAGATTTTCGATCCCTATTTCACGACAAAGCAGAAAGGGAGCGGCCTCGGGCTTGCCACGGCATACTCCATCATCAAGAAGCACGGCGGGTTCATCACGGCCGAATCGGAGCTGGGGGTTCACACCACGTTTGTGATTCATATGCCCGCATCGGATAAAGAGGCTCCCTTGACCGCCGGGTTCGTGTTTCCCCTGCCCCATGTCCACTATAGGATCCTCATCATGGATGACGAGGAGGTGGTGCGGGAAGTGGTGGGGGAGATGCTCGAGCAACTGGGTTACGACGTCGTTCACGCCAGGGACGGCTCGGAGGCGATCCAACTGTACCGCGAAGCCATGGCGAATCAAACGCCTTTCGACGCCGTCATCATGGACCTCACCATTCCCGGGGGAATGGGAGGCCGAGAGGCGATTCTCAGGCTCGTGGAGATTGATCCGCGGGTGAAGGCCATCGTGTCGAGCGGTTACTCGGGGGATGTGGTGATGTCCCACTACGAACGCTTCGGCTTCAAGGGGGTCGTACCGAAACCTTTCAAGATGGCCGAGCTCGCCAGGGTACTCGAAGAGGTCATTGGCGAGGATGACGGGAACGATGAAGCGTACGGTCCCCGCGAAGGCTTTCATGCCTGAGGATTGTGATCACGTCCGTAGCTGTGACGCCCTTTTGTCTGGAGCCCTTCTAGTGGTCACCTGCCGAGAGGAGTTGCGCCACGACAGCTCGCTGCTCCGCCTCGCTGAGGTATGGATGCATGGGAAGACTGAAAATCCTCCGGGCACAGGCCTCGCTCACGGGGAAGTCTCCTTCCCGGTACCCGAGAGGACTGAAGGCCTTCTGTAGATGCAGGGGTTTAGGATAGTACACAGCCGCAGGTATTCCTGCCTCCCCGAGTCTCGTGAGAATAAGCGACCGCTTTTCCTCGTCTTTCGCCAAGAGGGAATACTGGGCCCAGGCCGAGGTGTATCCTTCCGGCACACGCGGAATAGCCAGATGCGGGTTCGCACGGCCGATCAGGTCGCCATACAGCTGAGCCACCCTGCCTCTCGATTCCAGTTCGTCGGGAAAAATCTCGAACTTTGCAAGCAGGATGGCTGCTTGAAGCGTGTCGAGCCTGCCGTTGATTCCAACGCGGACATTGTCGTACTTGTCCGCTCCCCCACCATGTACCCGGATGGACCGCATCGCTGCCGCCAACCCGTCGTCCCCGGTGAAGCACATCCCTCCATCGCCGTAGCACCCAAGCGGTTTGGCCGGGAAAAAGGAGGTGCACCCGATTTGAGCGAGACTGCACGCCTTTCCGCCCCTTTGGGCACCACCGAAGGACTGCGCGGCGTCCTCCACGACGAAAAGGCCGTAGGTCCCCGCAATGGCATTGATTCGGTCGTAATCGGCGGGCAAACCGAACAGGTCCACGGCGATGACCCCACGAGGCATGAGCGAGTCATTGCTTGTCCACATGGGCAGCGGATGAAGAGAGGGATCCCCGTTCTTGACCGCCAGCACAGCGCGCTCCAGGTGTTCCGGATCCATGTTGAAACTGACGGGATCGATGTCCACAAACACGGGCACCGCTCGGAGCAGGGAAATCACCTCTGCAGTGGCCACAAACGTGAAAGGGCTTGTGAAGACCGCGTCACCGGGGCCGACTCCATGAGCCATAAGGGCTATGAGCAGGGCGTCGGTGCCCGAAGCACAGCTGACAGCGTGCTTGACGCCTGTGTAGAGAGCGAGGCGCTCCTCCAGAGCATACACCTCGGGGCCCATGACGTACTGGCCGTGATCGAGGACCTCTCCAATACGGTCCTCGACGGTTTTCCTTATGCGCCGCTGCTGTGCGTGCAAGTCGATGAAACGCACTGTATCCCTTTCTTTGTTCGTCGAACTTCTCCACTTTTGCATTTGTTGTGGACTAAGGACGTGTCCAAACGCAATTGTCACGAATTGGGGAGGGGATGACCCCCTCCCCTGCGGCACGAACGGTCCATTCCTGCAGCGGAGGGCTGCGCGCCCTTCGTGGTCCATATAAGATCAGTATGGTGCAAAAAAACACAGTCTTCAAGCAGGTCGAAGTGCTTCCATTCTTACCGTGAACTTCTCAGGAGACCACCGCGACATGAAAAAAGACTGGACAACCAAATTTGTCTGTATTCACGGCCACTTCTACCAGCCTCCGAGGTACAATCCCTGGCTTGAAGCCATTGAGCGTGAGCATTCGGCCTCCCCTTACCACGACTGGAACGAAAGAATCAATTTGGAGTGTTACCGTGCCAACGCCGCCGCCCGAATCACCGATGAGCACAACAAAATCCTGGAACTGCACAACAACTACGAATCCATGAGCTTCAACTTCGGCCCTACCCTGCTCCAATGGCTGCAGGCTCACGACCCCTGGACCCACGCGGCCATCATCGATGCAGACAGGAAAAGCTGTGAGCGTTTTCGCGGACACGGCAATGCCCTCGCCCAGGTTTACACCCATATCATCATGCCCCTTGCAAACCGCCGGGATAAGATGACCCAGGTCCTCTGGGGAATACGAGACTTTGAGGAGCGGTTCGGACGCCGCCCCGAAGGGATGTGGCTGCCGGAAACCGCCGTGGACGGGGAGACGCTGGATGTGCTCGCCGAGGCCGGTATACGGTTCACCATTTTATCCCCTTTTCAGGCAGCTCGATGGCGTTTCGAAAAGGGAGGCTCGCCTTGGCAGGACGTCACCGACGGAAGCATTCCGACGGGGCGCCCATATCGCTACCGGTGCAAGGGAGGCAAGTCGCTCTTCCTTTTCTTTTACGACGCTTCCCTGGCAAAAGGCATTGCTTTTGAGTGCCTGCTTGGGGATAGCGGGCATCTTCTCTCACGCGTTCAATCCTGTCATGACAATCGCGACCCTACGGTGGAAGAACCCTGGCTGGTCCATACAGCCACGGACGGGGAATCCTACGGACATCATTTCAAGTTCGGGGACATGGCACTTGCCTCGGCGTTTCAACAAATGAGCCGGGATGTGACATCGAGGGTCGTCAACTACGCCGCCTTTCTGGACTCTTTCCCGGTCCTGGCTCAGGTGGAGATCCACGAGGATACCGCATGGAGCTGTGCCCACGGTTTGGGAAGGTGGACCGAGGACTGCGGGTGTCACATCGGCGGCGGCGGCGACGGCTGGAGCCAGAAATGGAGGACTCCTTTGCGGGAAGCCATGAACCATCTCAGAGAGAAGCTGGCTCATCACTTCGAGGAGAGAATGGCGCTTCTGACTCGAGACCCCTGGGCAGTCCGTGATGCGTATGTCCATGTGCTCATCGATCGGGACCCGAGATGAAATGCTGCTGCAGGAGGTTTCCCCGCGGGGCGAGAGCCTGGAGAAACCGGAGAACTGGGACGAGTCCAGCTTCTTCTACCGAGCCCATATGGGAAAGCTTGCCTCCCTGCAGGCCGATGCGGAATCGTGGGGAGTCAACCTCGAGATGAGCCGGATCGCAACAGGACTCGGGAAGGCCATGGTGGAGACACTCACCGGGCTCGAGGAGACCTTCTCGCTCCGGCATGCCGCCCGCTTTTATCGCCTCATCCGTATCTCTCGCCAATTGAAATTGCGAGTCGAGGTCTGGAAGCTCCAAACCCTGTACTATCAACTGCTGAAGGCAGCAAAGAAGAACAGCGAGGCCATTCAGGGAATCCCCAACTTCGGAGGGTTCCTCGTGGAGCTGGATGACTATCTCGACTGCAAATTCTCAGACGCTTTCGGGGGGCTCGCCGTATCTGCCCCCAAGGCCGTCGTTCCCATCGACGAATGCTCCCGAATCACGAGAGGAACACACTGAAAAGCCTGGTGCAAGGGGCAAGGGGAATTGCCCCGGCGGCGGCCGCTGAGCAGAGGGCTGCGGGAAGGGCTCCTGCAATCCAAAGATGAATCGCCTGCTCTGAGAAGTTATCCTGATTAAGGATGATCAAGTGCATTCGGCGGATTTGGGGGTATTATCTACCCTTGTCAGGCTGGAGAAAATGGATTGTGGGCCAAAATAGAGCGGTCGGTTGGAGGCAGTGGAAGGCCCTAGGGCTTGCGCAGTATGTCATGGGTCCCGAGCCTTCTCAAAATGCATACGCCACCTTCCAGTTGGAAGGTGAGGCGGTAGGCTTTGGTGACTCGGGCTTCCCAGATGTTTCTGGGATCGCGCATTTTCTTGACGTTCAAGGAGGGATGACTTGGATTTTCCGCCAGGCGCTCTAGCTGCTTGTCTGCGGGCTTTTGGAGCTCCTCAGAAAGCGCCTGGTAGTCCCTGACAAAGCTCTTGGTGAAGACGAGCTTCATGCCTTGGCTTTCTTAAGAACCCGGATCCCGGCCTTGGCGCTCTCAAAGGGCCCCAATACCCTGCCCTCGGCAATATCCCCGTCCGCTTCCGCTTCCTTGTCCTGCCACTCCTTGGTGAAAAAGTATTCCTCATCCGGACGCACGACTTTTACCGGACGGATCACGATCTTCCCGTTCTCTACATCGGCTTCAACATAGTCGCCTACCGAGAGCTTGAGTTTTTTGCGCAGGTCCTGGGGGATGGTGACCTGGTAATTGCGCCTGACTTTGATGAGTTCCATGTCCCTGTCCTCCGCGGCGCGTCTTTTGTATAGTGGTTTTTGGTTGCCCATTATGATTAACAATTTACGAAAATAACAATTTCCTCGTTTAAGCATACCAGAGCTGGGGAAATAGTCAAATTTAGGATGAGTTCTTTCATTTTCCAATTCGCCGCAAAGACGCGAAGGACGCGAAGAAAGACTGAAAAAGGCCCTTTGTGCATCCTTTGGGCTCTCGGCGCCCTCTGTGCGGTGGATTCAAAGCTTTTCATCATTTCGGGTGCCCAAAGGGGCATGAGGGACTGCCATCAAACGTCTTCACCCCTAGGGGATTCGTTTTTCACTGTACCAGAGGATCTGCCTGCAGATGCCCCGGATGATCTTCACCTCCCTGGCCCGGAGCCCGATACGGTTCAGGAATCGGCGAACATTCAGCATCCAGTGTTGGGGATTTTCGGGGTTGATGAAGTTGATTCTGGCCAGGGTTTCCGTGAGGTGATCGTACATGGCTTCCATTTCCTCGCTCTTGGCCAGGCGGGGAACGAAAACCTTGGGCTCCTCCCTGGCGGCCATGAAGATCTCGTATGCGACGACCATCACCGCCTGAGCCAGGTTGAGGGACACGAAATCGGCGGTGGGAATGGTCACCAGCGCATGGCAGTATTTCAGATCGTCGTTGCTCAACCCGGTCTTCTCCGGCCCGAACACCACCACGACGCGATTCTTCTGGCTGACCGAAACCAGTTCCTCGGCAAGCCTCCTGGGATCTCGGATGGTTTGGCGATGGGAACCCGTCCGGGCCGTTGTTCCCACCACGAAATGGTATGGCGCGAGAGCCTCCCTCAGGTCATCGCGCACTTCCATGTTCACCACCACGTCCTCGGCCCAGTGGGTGGCCATCTTCAGAATCCTCCCCAGATCGCAGTTCTGGGGACTCACCACCACCAACTGCTTCAGGCCCATGTTTTTTGCCGCTCGCGCAGCCGCACCGACATTCTCGGGATAACTGGGCTTGTGGAGGAGAATCGTGATGTTTTCCAGGTTGACTCGCATTCCTTTCCGCCATCCCCTTTCCTCGTCCATGTGATCCGGTGACTCGAATCGCTCGCCGTCCCCGGGCACCGTTTCCACGTCACGCGGAACAACGCCTTCGGGGAAGTGTACGCTGAAATTTGCTTTTACAACAAATGACCGGCGGTCGACCACTCCGAGTTGCGCATTGACACCAGTCCGATCCCAATGTTTAAATAAAGGAAATTGATCGATGAAGGCTTTTTCATGGATTCCCTCTCGCATCGGCTTCAATTCGCGGGTCCGAAGGAGGTATCGAGGTCCTTGTCGGGGTAAACCCGACGATTGACGGATCAGGTTGGAGGGTCCTCATGGCCGCGGAAAAAATTCGAGACTCTGTCATTGCAGGAAGCTGGTACCCAGGAGAACCATCCACCCTCAGGAGGGAGATAGCGAGATATCTCGACGAAGCTCCAACCCAAGATCTTGGGGGAAACCTGGTCGCCCTGATTGCCCCTCATGCCGGCTACATGTATTCCGGATCGGTAGCGGCCCACGCGTATAAGCTACTGCAGCAACAGCCCTTCGACTGCGTGCTGGTTATCGCCCCCAGTCATCGGGCTCATTTTCGAGGGGCGAGCGTCTTCGACCAAGGCGGCTTCCGCACTCCGCTCGGTGTCGTCTCGATCCGGCGGGATCTTGTGGAAGGTCTCCTTCGGCACAAAGGCTTCAGAGGCTATTTGCCCCAGGCCCATGATCAGGAGCACTCCCTCGAAATCCAGCTTCCCTTTCTCCAGTGTGTTCTTGACCCCTTTCAACTGGTTCCCGTCGTCATGGGAGACCATTCCCACACGTTCTGCGAGGAGCTTGCGGAGGCCATTGCCGAGGAGTGCTCGGGTAAGAACGTCCTCTTGGTTGCCAGCAGCGATCTCTCCCACTATCACCCATATCTGGAAGCCAAGAAGCTGGACCAGATTGTTCTCGATCGCATCGCGGCGTTTGATTCCCAGGGTCTTTCCAGGGAATTGAACAAGGGCACGTGTGAAGCGTGCGGGGCAGGCCCGATGGTCACCGTCATGCTGGCTTCGAGGAAACTTGGGGCGAACAAGTCAAGGGTCCTCCACTATGCCAACTCAGGGGATGTCACGGGAGACAAGAGCGGCGTCGTCGGCTACATGGCCGCCGCCTTCTACGCCAATCCGGGGAAGAAGGCGGGGAGGCTTCACACGGAACAGGGAAAAGTCGGCGTTGACCTGGGTCTTTCGGAAGAGGAGAAAAAGACCCTTCACGAAATCGCCCGCGAGGCCATACGCTCTCGCCTGCTGAAGAAGCCCACACCCGAGAGAACCATCCAATCGGAGAAACTCAAGGAACACAGGGGCGCCTTCGTTTGCCTCCACCTGGACGACGAACTCAGGGGATGTATCGGGATGATCGAGCCACGATGCCCACTTCATGAAACAGTGAGGGAAATGGGCGTCCAGGCGGCCTTCTGCGATCCCCGCTTTTCTCCTCTGGGTCCCGACGAATTCGACGGGATTCACCTTGAAATATCCGTTCTCACACCCATGGAGCCCATCCACCAACCCGAAGACATCCACATCGGAAAACACGGTGTGATGATCCGCAAAGGGTTGAGGTCCGGTCTTTTGCTTCCCCAGGTCGCAACGGAGCACCAGTGGGATGCGATGCAGTTCCTTCAGTGGACATGCCGAAAAGCGGGCCTCCCATCCGACGCCTGGCAAGACGCTGACACCGAGATATTCGCCTTCTCGGCGGATGTTTTTTAGGGCAAGGAGAAACCGTGGGAAAAGTCCTGGAAATGGAGGAGCAAAAGCGCCAACTGGTCGCGAAAAGGGGCTACAAGAGCTGGAAGCGCCGCTTCTCCGAAACGTTTGATCCCAACGCCGCCCCCGTGGACCTCAGCGACGCGGTGCTCGCCGCACTCATCGAAGGCAGTGAAGAGTCGTCGATGGCCCTCTACGAACTCATCATGGGCTTCCTGGGGCTTGGGAAGGGGCCTCGCTTCTACTCCCTGGAAGCCGCTGACATCATCACGGTGACGGACATCACTCTCTTTCTCCTGGACCAACTGAGGTTCGAGTCCATGCGGCGCCTTCAGTGGATAGACGACTGGCCTACCGTGCACATCCCTCTGCTGGACCTCGTGGAACAGTTCACCACCCGGTTCTCCCCCGTGAGACATCAGACTCCTCCCCTCTCCACGGAGCATCCGCGCTTTGGGGAATACCAGGAAGCTTTTGAAGGAGACAAGGATCTTTTCATCCGGAGACTCATACCGGATGCCATAAAGTGCTTCGAGGAGAAGAAGAAGCCCCGCTGACCCCGTGAAGGATCGCTTGTCGAGGTGTCCGCCATGCGATTTCGTGGGTTTGCGGGATGATGGCGGCTGTCAGCCTGATATCCAGCCGTTTGCCCGCGCTTCCAGAACCGCCCTGACAATGCCTGAGGAATCGATTCCCGCCTCGCGGTAAAGATCCCCCGGCTTTCCCGATGTACCGTAATGCCTGACACCCAGGCGCACCAATCGGGAGGCTGCTCCCGCATCGGCGAGGGTTACGGCCACCCTGGCGCCCAGCCCCGTATCCACATGGTGGTCTTCGGCGGTGATGAGAAAGCCTGTTTTCGCCGCCTCGAGGATGGCGTTGGCATCGAGGGGTTTGATCGAAGAGAAGTTGATCACGGCAAGCTTCAGACCATGCTTCCCGGCAAGCTCTTCCCGGGCCTGCAGGGCCTGATGAAGGATGGACCCGTAGCTCAGTAAGGCTCCCTGGTGGCCCTCTCGAAGCCAATCGGCCTTCCCCGGCGTGAATACATACGAGGTTGCTCTTTGCTCCTTGTATCGGGAAATGGGGTTGTCACACCCCAATTCCTGGAGGGCCCGGCCCGCCTCGTCTTCCTTGAGGACAGAACCGTGGTACTTGGCCTGATTCTCCATGAAGGAGACGCCCTTTCCCATGATGGTCCGGGCAATGAGGACAGACGGGTTGCCGAGATCGTCCACCTCTTGCCGATATATCCGCCTCAGGGCCTGAAAAATAACCTCGAAATCGTGGCCGTCCTCCACGTAGAGGACGTTCCACTGGGACGCCACGTAGTCCGCCCTGATCATGTGGGGCATGACCGTGCTGGTGGGTCCGCCGATCTGAAGGTGATTGCGGTCGATGACCCCGAAGAGGTTGGTCAGTCCATACTTCACGGCGAAACGGCGGGCTTCGGCGATCTGCCCTTTCTGCTGTTCTCCATCTCCGATGAGAACACCGACCCTTCCGGATTTGCCCCTGAGCTTCAGAGCCAGGGCCATCCCAGCCCCCGAGGAAAGCCCCTGCCCAAGATTCCCCGTGTTCCACTCCACTCCGGGAACGCAGCACTCGACGTGCCCGGCAAAGGATGATCCAGCCTGCCTGAATTCGAGGAACATGCTGTCTTCCTTCACATACCCGAATTCACACAGGGCGGCGTACACGCCCGGGCTGATGTGACCCGCGCTCACCAGGAGTCGATCCCGCTCTTCCCAGCACGGGTCTTCAGGACGGTGGGAGAGGGTGGCGTAGAGGAGCAGCAGCAGATGCAGGGAGGACATGGAACCTCCCGGATGCCCGCTTCCGGCAAGCGTCGTGCTCACGATGATCCGCCGCATGCAGCGGAGCCACATTTCCTGCAGAGCCGCAAGCTGGTCCTCCGTGAGAGAGTTCTGGTCGGTGGAAATCCTCAACATGGCTGAAATGGGCCCTTCCTTCAGTGAACAGTTTTCTCAAGCGCTTCGCCAAGACCGGATTCCAGCGGGCCCAATCTCTCGAGCACCGCGGCAGCGAACTCCATGACAGCCTTCTTGAAAGGCGTCTCCCTGGTGTCCTCCAAGACCGGGTGTCCCTTGTCTCCACCTTCGACCACCGACGGGTCGAACGGAAGGGCTCCGAGAAGTGGTATCCTCATCTGGGTGGCCGTCCTTTGACCTCCTCCCGTCCTGAAAATGGGAATAAACCCTTCACAGTGGGGGCAGAACAGGCCCGACATGTTCTCCACCAGGCCGGCAATGTCGAGGCCCACCTTGCGACAGAAGTTGATGGACTTGCGCACATCCGCCAGGGCCACTTCCTGCGGGGTCGTGACGATGATGGCCTTGGCGTCGGGAATGAGCCGCGCGATGCTCAGGGGTTCGTCCCCCGTGCCCGGCGGGCAGTCGACGACGAGAAAATCGAGGTCATCCCATTTGCAGTCGACGAGGAACTGCTGGATGACTCCATGCTTGAGGGGGCCGCGCCAAATCACCGCCGAATCCGTGTCCTCGAGCATGGACTCGATGGACACGACCTTCAAATTAGGCCGATACGCATGGGGAATGATCTGCTTATCGCTGTTGATGTCGAGCACCCCTTGAAGGCCAAGCATCTTGGGAATGCTCGGACCGTGGAGGTCGATATCCAGGAGCCCAACCTGATATCCCTGCTGAGCAAGAGCAAGAGCCAGGTAAGTGGCGACGCTGCTCTTTCCGACACCTCCCTTGCCGCTCATGACGATGAGTTTGTGCTTGATCTTCACCAACTTGCAGCGGATCAAATCTTCCTTGCTTTGCTTGTCCTTGCTCGGGCAACTGTCACAGGACTTTGGATCACATGATTTCATGGCTTCACGCTCCTCGCAACTTGCGCTCATGGCGCCTTTTACCCAAAAATGAGTTGGGCTAACTTAGAGACTATCTCCCCGGTTGTCAACGTGGAGGAAATCGCACCGAAGACGGAGGGTCTTCCCAGCGACCCTCAGTGTAAGGTAAGTATCACAGGGCGGGCGTGGCAGGCCTTGTGGGGATTTTAGGGCTGCCCCGATTACGAATTGAGGCTTCCTAAATCATAATGGATATCGTAGAATTGAAGTTAATCATATGCTAAAAACAGGTAGACTTTGGCTACGTCCGAAAGTCGGTCATGCGGCTGAAGCCGAACACCATCTTTCATTTCAGAGCTGTGCTCCGGGCAGCTTCTCTTTGGCATGTTCTCACCCATCCTGATCGTAAGCTCAAGACTTCAAAGGCTAAAGCTGTTCACCTGGAAGGCGAAGGATTTAGACCCGGCGAATGGAAAATTGAGATAAACCTTTATTCATCCTGCAGGTCTCTCGGAAGCCCCTGGAATTTGTAACTTTTCGGTTATTACGGCTTCAGCTCCAGGCCTTTCTCCAACCAGGGCGCAAGGGCGGCGGATCGGCCTTGCACATGCAGCGTCAAACCTTTGCCAACTCCCTTCCCCCTCTGGCATCCCCATTGCCAAGTATCCAGGCAGGGACACCCGAGCGGGGAACCCGACCGCCGGGTTCTCACGGGCACACCGAGCGGCCGACTCAAAGCAGCGAGCGCGAGCACCATCTCAAGGCGGTTACGCTTCATCCACCGGGGACGATTGCCTCGACAACCGCTCCGAGGCCGATGCCCGGAGCAGATCATCCATATCTTCTCGACACATCCGTCCCCCGAGCGGATGGAAAGGAGGAGAGCGTGGGCCTGTGGTCCTAAGAAACTGAAGAAGGAGGTGACATGTCGAGATTGAGCTTTCCAGAGAGCACAGCGTCATGCGCTGCACCCGAGTTCAGTGGGGTTGGAATCATTCCAGGTCAAAACGGCACATGCATTCAGGAAAGGAGGAGCTTATGGGTGTTTCATCCTTCGTTGAGAATCAAAAGCAACTGAAAGAAACCGTGGACCGGCGCACATTCATGAAGAAGTTGGGGGCAGCCGGCGCTGTGGCAGCGGCTTCAGCAACTTCGCAGGTTGTTTCTGCTCCTTCCGTTTGGGCTCAGGGACAAACCCACAGCTGGCGCATGGCCACAACCTGGCCGCGCGGACTCCCTATCTTTCATGACGGCGCGGAACGTTTCGCAAAGCTGGTCGAAGAACGAAGTGAAGGCCGCTTAAAGATCCAGGTCTTCGCCGGCGGTGAGATGGTCCCGCCCTTTGAGACCTTCAAAGCGGTGTCTGAAGGCGTGGTGGAAGTGGGACATTCCGTTTCCTTTTACTGGCAGGACAAAGTCCCTGCCGCCCCATGGTTTTCCGCTGTTCCTTTCGGGTTCAACGCTCAGGGCATCAATGCCTGGCTGTATTCGGGCGGTGGCTTAAAACTCTGGGAAGAGGTGTATGCCCCTTTCAACATTGTGCCGCGGCCGGTGGGCAATACCGGGGTACAGATGGGGGGGTGGTTCAAGAAGAAGCTGGAGGGAGTCGACGACCTCAAGGGGTTGAAAATGCGCATGGGGGGGCTGGGGGCCAGGGTTCTCACCAAAGCAGGAGTCAATACGGCCATTTATATACCCGGCGGGGAGATTTACTCAGCCCTGGAGAGTGGAAAAGTGGATGCAGCAGACTGGGTTGGTCCTGTTCACGACCTCCAGATGGGTTTGTATAAGGTTGCGAAGTACTACTATTATCCGGGCTGGCACGAACCGGGTTCGGCAATTGAGGTGCTCTTCAACAAGAAGGCATACGAGGCCCTTCCCAGGGACCTCAGGAACATCCTGGACGCTGTTGCCATGGAAAACAACCTTTGGACCCTCTGCGAATTCGAGGCCCAGAATTTCAGGGCACTTCAAACTCTTGTCAACCAGCTCAAGGTGCAGGTCGTAGGGTTTCCCGTAACCGTTTTGAATTTGTTCAGGAAACTGACGGAGGAGGTGCTGTCAGAGGAGGCCTCCAAAGATCCCATGGTCAAGAAAGTGAATAGCGCCTTCCAGGCGTTCAAGAAGGAGCTCGACAACTGGGGATACATTTCTGAGCGGGCTTACTACAATTTCATGGGGGCCAAACCGGAGACGCTGGAGCCCTGGGTGGTTCAACCGGTTTATGAGTACTAGTGGCTCTTCCTCCGGATCGCGTGTCATCGCATGGTTGTGTCAACCATATGAATCAGAAATCGAGCGAAGAATTGCTCGCGGGCTTTCTTACCAGTCTTAAGGCTCCCGACCCAATTGGGAGACAAGGCCGATCCAAGTAAGGGTCAAGGAGGATAAAATGGATGTACTGGGTATCATTCTCAGTTTGTTTCTTTTGATGACCATGGCCTACCTGGGGTTTTCGGTTATTCTGTTTGCCCCGGTTTTTGCCCTGCTTGCCGCCGCCCTTCAAGGGCTTCCCGTCATGCCCTCATACACTGAGCTCTTCATGGCCAAGGCAGTCATCTATGTGAAATCCTTTTTTCCGGTCTTCATGTTGGGTGCGGTCTTTGGGAAAGTAATGGAAGACACGCTTCTGGCAAAAGGCATCTCTAGCGCGATTATGAAAACACTGGGGCAGAAGCGGGCCATTCTGGCAATCGTTCTATCCGGTGCCATATTGACCTATGGCGGTGTGAGCTTGTTTGTGGTCGTTTTCGCCGTGTATCCTTTTGCTGCGGCACTCTTCAAGTTAGCCGACATCCCCAAACGTTTGATCCCCGGGACTATCGCCCTTGGGGCTTTCACCTTTACCATGGATGCGTTTCCGGGAACGCCTCAGATCCAGAACATCATTCCCACCAACTTCTATGGCACAACCCTCTATGCAGCCCCTATTTCCGGTCTCGTGGGCGGTACACTCATTTTCATATTAGGAATGCTTTACCTGGAATGGCGCCGGAAGGTCGCGGCACAAAGGGGGGAAGGTTACGGCGATCACACCCTGAACGAGCCGGTTGTAGCAGCAGAAGACGTCGCACTGCCCAGCTGGTATATTGGACTCATCCCCTTGTTCGCGGTGCTTGTTGTCAATTTCGTCCTATCCCGCGTGTATACCTGGAATCCGGACATACTCGCACCCTTGGCCGGCATGAAAATCCCGCTGATGGTAGCGGACGTAAAAAGGGTGATCGGAATCTGGTCCCTGGTGATTGCTCTCGTCACGGGAATCATCCTCGCCGTGGCTCTAGGTTATAAAAACCTTCCTAAAGGCGGAGGACTGCAGAGGGCATTGAATGCCGGTGCCATCGGTTCGTTGCTGGCCATCATGAACACTGCATCCGAGGTGGGATATGGGAATGTCATCGCTGCCCTTCCGGGCTTTAAGGCAATTGCCAATTTCCTGCTGGGGATTAAGCTGGGTGGCACTCCCCTGGTATCCGAAGCCGTGTCCGTTACAACTCTCGCCGGGATAACGGGTTCCGCATCGGGCGGGATGTCGATCGCCCTGGATCTCATGGCCAAGGACTGGCTGGCCTGGGCGAATTCCATAGGCATGTCCCCTGAGATCCTCCACCGCGTCGCTTCGATGGCCTCGGGGGGCTGTGACACTCTGCCGCACAACGGGGCGGTCATTACCCTCCTGGCGGTATGCGGGCTGACGCACAAGCAGTCCTATATCGATATCGGGGCGATGACGCATCATTAAAACAACAATGGTATTTGTGGTCATCCTGCTCTATACGCTCACCGGGCTCTACTAGAAGTGAAGGAGGAAACCTTATGGGCGAAACTGAAAATGTTAATCTCGCTTCTTCTGACAAGGGAGCTTTGTTACCGCTCTCATCGCACCCCATCCTCGAGGAACTCCGTGCCCAGATACGGAGAAAGGGGAAAATCGTCACCGGCGAGGAGGCCGCCGCCCTCATCCGGGATGGGGATGTCGTGACGACAAGCGGTTTCGTTGGCACGGGAGTCCCCGAGGACATACTCATCCACATTGAAGAGCGCTTCAAAAAGGAGGGCCACCCCCTCAACCTGACGCTGGTCTACGCGGCAGGCCAGGGGGATGGAAAAACCAGGGCCCTCAACCACCTGGGCCATGAAGGCCTCGTGGGACGCGTGATCGGGGGCCACATCGGCCTTGCCCCCATGCTCCAGGAGCTCATCCGGGAGGAAAAGATCCTGGCATACAACTTCCCCCAGGGGATCGTCAGCACCCTGTTCCGCAACCTTGCCGCCCGCAAGCCGGGGCTTATATCTTACGTAGGCCTGGGGACCTTCATCGACCCCCGGATCGACGGCGGAAAACTGAACCAGAAAACGAAGAAGGAGGGTGAAGACCTCGTCAAGCTCATGGAGATCGAAGGAAAGGAGATTCTCTTCTACAAGCTGCCCCCCATCAACGTGGCCATCATAAGGGGTACAACGGCAGACACAAACGGCAACATCACGATGGAGAAGGAGGCCCTGACCATCGAAGTGCTGGCCCAGGCCATGGCGGCCAAGAACAACAACGGCTTCGTCATCGCCCAGGTCGAGCGGATCGCCGACCAGCACACCCTGAACCCGAAGCACGTCAAGGTCCCCGGCATCCTCGTGGACTGCATCGTCGTTGCACGGCCGGAAAACCACTGGATGACCTTCCTCGAGCAGTACAACCCGGGGTTCACGGGGGAGGTGCGCATACCCATGGCCTTCATCGCGGCGATGGAGCTGAGTGAACGGAAGGTGATCGCGCGCAGGGCGGCCTTCGAGCTGCGGCCCAACCAGGTCGTGAATCTCGGCATCGGCATGCCCGAGGGTGTGGCCCGGGTGGCCAACGAGGAAGGCGTCCTCGATCTCCTGACCCTGACGGCGGAGCCGGGCGTGATCGGCGGGATGCCCAACGGCGGGCTCAACTTCGGCACCGGCACGAACATCGACGCCCTCCTCGATCAGCCGTACCAGTTCGATTTCTACGACGGGGGCGGCCTCGACATCGCCTTTCTGGGATCGGCGGAAATGGACCAGGACGGCAATGTCAACGTGAGCAAATTCGGCCCCCGCTTCGTGGGGCCCGGCGGATTCATCAACATCAGTCAGAACGCGAAAAGAATCGTCTACGTGGGGACCTTCACGGCAGGCGGTCTCAAGGTTGCCGTGTCGGACGGCAAGCTCAAGATCGAACAGGAGGGCCGTGAGCGAAAGTTCCTCAAGCAGGTCGAGCAGATCACCTTCAGCGGCAAGTACGCCGCGCAGAGAAAACAGCCCGTGCTCTACATAACGGAGCGCTGCGTTTTCACCCTCACAAAGGACGGTATGGAGCTGACCGAGATCGCTCCCGGTGTCGACCTCGAAAAAGACATCCTCTCCAAGATGGATTTCAAGCCCGTCATGAAGACCCCCCCGAAGCTCATGGATGCCAGGATCTTCAGGACCGAGTCGATGAACCTGAAGCGCGACATGCTCGAGATCCCCATCGAAGACAGGCTGATCTACGTCCCGAGCGAAAATACCTTCTACGTCAATTTCGAGAATTTCTACGTGAAGTCGAGCGAGCAGATCCAGAGGATACAGAAACATGTCGAGAATACGTTGAAACCTCTCGGCAAAAAGGTCCTCACCATCGTCAATTACGACAACTTCAACATCCTGCCCGAGCTCGTGGAAGAGTATGCGGAGATGGTGAAGTACGTGATGCAGTTCTACGAGAAGGTCACCCGTTACACGACGAGCACGTTCCTGAGGATGAAACTCGGTGACGAGCTTCAGAAGCGTGATCTTGCCCCTCACATTTATGAAAGCAGAGAAGAGGCCCGAAGCGCGCTAGCAAGCGGTTGACGCGTGTCCCAGGCCCACTGAAACAGGAGTTTTCCCATGCAACTCAAGGAAGTCGTTATGGCCAGGGAGAAAGCCGTTGAGCTTGGGATCAAGCCCCTCATGAAGCTCATCAATATCTGCGCCGAAGGAGTTGATCCCAGGTTCATGGGGCTCGGCCCCGCCGTGGCCATACCCAAGTGCCTCAAGCAGGCGAGGATGACATTTGGCGATGTGGAGTACTGGGAAATCCACGAAGCATTCGCTGCTCAGTGGCTGGGTGTGGACAGAATGCTGCGGGAGGATTTCGGTACCGTGCTCGACATGGATCGGGTGAACCACAACGGATCCGGAATCGCTCTGGGACACCCTGTCGGGAGCACGGGACTCCGCATCGTCGTCACCCTTTACCACGAGATGGAAAGGCTCGGCTCGACGATCGGCGGAGCCTCTCTGTGTGTTGGAGGGGGTCCCGCCATGGCTTCCCTCTGGACCCGGGATATATAATCAATCGGTCGGTGACTTGGGAATTCATTGATTTCCGGGAATGCCGACTTAGATTGTCTGGTGTGCGAGGGACGGCGGTTGTTCTCTCGAAGAATACGTCAAAGGGAAACCGTCTGTGGGGAAAGCCGGTTCACCCTGAATACGGAGGAAGATGATCACGATGCCACTTTATGAATACGCGTGCCAAGGCTGTAATGTTCAGTTCGAAACGCTAATCCGCAACTGCCGGGAGGAGGATTCCGTCGCCTGTCCCCAATGCGACTGCCGGGAAGTGAAGCGCGTCCTCTCCTGTTTCTCGACGACATCGGGGTCGGACAAGGTGTCGCCGTCCTCTTGTTCCCCGTCCACGTCCTCGGGACGCTTCAAGTGAGCCTAGGATCTGTCGGCAGGTCGCCGGCTGCGTATTCCCATCACACGGGTTTGCCAGGGATAATTTTGAAACACGGGAGGAGCACAACATGACATGGGAAACTCTGGCGGTTTTGGCCGCCGTTGTGGCTTGGATCGTACTGAACCGCTGGGTGCTTCCCAGAATGGGCATCTCCACTTGAATGTCTGCAAGTTGCGGGATCGGTGATCGCGCAAAAAAAGACTCCTCGCCCAAATCCGAAGGTTAGTCCGCCGCCCGTCGATGGGATCAGGTCGTTTCAGCCTTGGTTCGGAGAATCGATGGGCTCATCTGCCGTAGTGGGTTCCCGAGCCCTTGAACATGGAACGACGGTTGAGAACAAGGATTACCAATCCCACGAAGGCAAGCAGCACCACTGCTATGCCCAGCGGCCATCGCCAGTCTATGGTGTGAAGCTGAAGGATTGAATGCCAAAATCTCTTGTACCAGGGGCCGAGGGGAACTTCCTCGCGGCTCACCAGAGCAACGGTCCTCACGGGTGAATCGGAGAGTACGAAGACCAGCTCTCCCAAAGGCTGATTCTCCGTCACCGGGGCCGTGATTTCGTCCTGCCGGCGTATATCCCACTTCAACGCATTGCGTTGCGACTGAGGAATCAAAACACTTGCCGCCCCCACGGGGTAGAGTCCCACCTCATTCTTCTCTCCTTTCCATATCTTCACCGAGGAAATCGGCTGACCATCCGCAAACGGATGGACCATGGCATACTGGCGGAAGCCGAAGTTGAGAAGCTTCATGGACTCGCGCTCGCGGATGCCTGGAGTCGCAGCCCCCATCACGACGGAAAGCAGCCGCATTCCGTCTCGTTGGGCAGTTGCGGAGAGGTGATAGCCGGCTGCGTCCACAAAGCCCGTTTTGAGGCCGTCAACGCTCGGGTCCTTGAGGATGAGGTGGTTTCGATTGTACTGAGTGATTCCGTTGTAAGTGTATTCCCGCATGGAGTGGTATCGGATCGCTTCCGGAAACCGCCTCAGATAGGCGGCACCAAGGGTGGCCATGTCCCTCGCGGTGGTCACCTGACCTTGCGCGGGCAGACCGTGAGGGTTGACGAAGTGGCTGCGGGTCATTCCGATTTCCTTGGCCTTGTTGTTCATGGCGGCGGCAAAGGATTCGATGCTGCCGTGGAGGTGTTCCGCCACAGTCACACAGGCGTCATTGCCCGACACGACCGTGATGCCCTTGATGAGCTCTTCCAAGGGAACTTTGGTGCCGACGCCAAGGAACATCTTGGACCCCCCCGTGCGCCAGGCTTCCTCACTGACCCACAGTTCGTCCTTGAGACTGACTTTCCCTTCCTTGATCCTCTCGAACAGGAGGTAAAGGGTCAGGACCTTGGTGAACGAAGCAGGCTCAATCACCTCGTCGGCGTTGTATTCCAGGAGCTTCGCTCCGGTGGAAACTTCCACCATCATGGCTGACTTGGCATCGATGGGTCCCGGGGAGGCGTCAATGCCGACGCCTTTCACAGAGGGGGGGGCGTCGGCCGCCGGTCCTTTCTTCGGAGCCGCCTCCTTCTGTGGTTTCCTGGCGGGTGTCTCCTTGATGATCGCCTTTCGGCCAGTTGGCTTTTCAGCGCTCTGCACCTGCCCGGCGCACGAAAATGTGAAGACCACTGTCACAATCAAACAGGCCAGCCTAAAAAACCCTTTTTGCATCCTCTTTCCTCATTCATTGTGTTTCGCCGGTTCGCCACCCACGGACCGTCGGGGATTCATCCCGGGGGGACGGCGAAAACCCGGCGCTCTACCCCAACCTGAAGCACATTCTAGAACCCAAGGGGTTCGACTGTAAACGTGCACTTTATACGTTCCACTCGGGCTTTTTGCAAGGGCACCTTGCGGGAGCCGGGCTCCTGAGCCTGCAAAACGGCTTGCTCGGAGTCGCCCTTCGTCGGTTCTTCATCTGAAAACGGCAGGCTGATCGGATCGAAGGGGGTAAGACGGACAAATTGTTCAGCGCGGAGGAAAGCCCTCAGAAATTCTCTCAAGATCCCTTCTGCCCGCCCTGAGGTATGGAACCTGTCCTGAGCTTGTGGAAGGGGGCGAGCCATACAGTCTGTCCGTTCGTGCTTCGATACCTCGGCACGAACGTGCGATGGGGCCGGCAAGCCAGTTTTGAGATAGACGCCGGGCGCGAATGGTTCACTTGCCTTCCCGAGGCGCCCCTCCGCCGCGGGATGCATGAGCCTCAGTGAGCCCAGCAGGGAGAATCCAACTCCATCTCCTCGCAAAAGCTCAAGAGGCTTTCCACTGATTGCTGATCCATGCCCAGGATTTCAACCCCAAAACCCTGCGGAAAACACTCCACCTGACCATGGTTCACCCAAATCACTCTTCCGTAGCACCGGAGTGCAGGAGCGGCACCGTTGGAAGTGAGCTCCAGATGCAGAATTTCCTTGGGGCGCACCAGGCTGTTGGTGATGATGAAAACGCCACCGGCACAGATGTCCTTGGTGAAGCTCTGCAAACACAGTTCCTCGTTTCTCCAGATTACCCTGAGCTTCCTTTCGTATCGCCTGTGGCGACGGTTTTCAACCATCGGTGCACCCTGCGCCGGCATTGGGGGTTGACAACACCACGGGAAATCGGGCAGGCAAGGAACCCTTCCCCTGTTCTTCATCCATGATGGAAATCCAGTTGCCTGGTTGGATGTCTTAACAATCGACGTTTGCGACCAATTGGATAAGAAAACGATGCGACGGATGCGATGGGTGTGTTAGAAGGAAATGCTCCGATGCCCACCCGGAAGGAGGCCGAGGGGCAGCCCCCGGGGCTTTCTGCATCGGACCTTCATGCGCTCGGTACATGAGGGCCGTGCACACGCAAGCCAGAAAGCACGGATTGAACACAAGCCGTGCTAGTAACAAGCTGGGGATAAAAAGAAAGAGAGAGCCAGGAAGGAGGGGGAAACCCAGCTCTCTCTGTGAGGGGGAAAGTTTTACTTTCCGGGCTCATTATAACGCGGAAGTCAATACCCCTTTCGAAGCCCTCTCACGGGGCGTTCATTGACAGAAGGATGCGGGTCATGCCACCGGAGCTCCTCGTCTACACCAAATCGGGAACCAGAGTGCGATTGAGCATCGAATTGGACGCTCACTCCGTCCACCAGGTCTACGCCTATCTTGCCCCTCCCGGGAAAAGCGTTGAAGAAAGGTTCCTCTGCAATGCCTGGGGACGCAGGAAAACCCCCGATGGAATCAAGGAGGGAGTGGTTCTCCCGGGCCTGATCCTCGAGATATCGAGATCGGACTGGCTCGAGGTGTTCCTGGAAAGAGAAGACCTCCATGCAAGGGAGAACCAGAGGGACATCCATCTGGTTCGAATCTTCTCGCGGGGGGATCGCCTCACCATCGACGGCTATAGTCTGAGTGCCCGAGTGGACAGGGCCACCTGGAAGAGGATAGCCCCGCACATGCGAGAGGTCGACAGCAGGGAGAACGACGAGATTTACGAAGGTGACCACTTTACCGGCTGGGTGATTCAGGAGGGGATGGAACGGACCGTGGAGGATCTCCTTGGCGTGAAACCCGAGAACAGGGTCTTTGGATGAGGCGCTCCGCCTCTCCCGGGTGGATCGGGGGCTGGCGCTATGAAATCGGGCGATCACCCGTCGAGGGCCTTTCCCTTCAGCTATTCTTCGACGACAGGATTACGTAGAACACCAATTCCTTCGATGTCCACCTCCACGATGTCTCCGTGCTTGATGGGCCCCACCCCGCTGGGAGTCCCGGTCGCAATGACGTCTCCCGGCATGAGCGTCATGTTCCTGGAGACGAAAGCGAGGATCTCGGGAATGCTGAAAATCATGTGTCTCGTGTTTGAGCTCTGCACGGTCCTGCCGTTGAGTCTGCAGGCAATCTCCAGGTTCTGGGGGTCGCCCAAGTCCCCGGCTAACACGATGCAGGGACCAACAGGCCCAAAGGTGTCGAGGGACTTTCCCCTGAACCACCCCGAACGATCCCCCGTTTGCAGATTCCTCTGGCTCACGTCGTTCATGCAAGTGTAGCCCAGCACACAGTCCATCGCTTCCGAAACATGGATGTTCTTGCAGCGCTTCCCGATGATGATCGCCAGCTCCGCCTCGTAGTCCGTGCGCAGGGACTCAAAACCGTAATCCTTCAAGAACCTGGGGATGACGATGGAATCCCCGGGGCCGACAAGGACATTGGGCGTTTTGGGAAAGAGGATGGGCTCCTTCGGTATTTCATCGGTGAATCCCTGCACCTTCACGGTGTGGCTCTCGGCAATGTGATCCCGGTAGTTGAGGCCAAGAGCAATGATTTTGGTGGGATTCACCGTGTACATTTCGGATCGGTGCCGTATGGGAAGGGCTACCATGACCTCTCTCTTCTGCCGTTGACGTTTGGATTTTTCCGTACCGGCTCCAACACTTCATGCCGGAAGCAGTGAACTGCTGGATGGTTCAGTGACGACATCACATCAATGAGGCGAGGTACTCCAGCGAGGTCAAAAGGAATTCCCTGTGCTCCCTGATCATGTCCTCGCCGTATTTGTTCAAGCGTTGTGCGGTAGAGCACAGGATGAAATCCCTCATGAAAGGGTCTTCATCCCCCGGCATTCTTGAAACCCCGTAAAGGTTCAGAATGTCTTGCCACATGAGGGGATGAGAATTCTCCACGTTACCTATGGCAGATGCCTGGCTATCCAGTGATTCGCCCATGTCTCTCACTTCCTGTGGAAGCATTATGCATAGCATGTTGGCTACACCTTATCAGTTTCAGCAAGTAACATGTGAAGCTACCCCGCCACTCCTGTGCCCTTGCTTGTCGAACTTGTACAAGCTCTGTGCCAGTCCCCGGAAAAGATAAAGATACACAATGCAAATTTTCGTTAACAGCTTATAAACAAAGAGAAAAATCAAATCAAATCTGATGAATTGGAAAAGCACCGACCTCTTGAGCCACGGTCTTTTCTACTCTTGGTAGAGAGGATTATTAGGGCCATTTCCAAATGTTGATCTGCAGGCCATTCGTCGAGATCCGCAGGAGTGCGGCATCTTCCATTTATTCTACTTCTGGTAGATTGCCCCTGTTTGCCTCAGCATGGATCAGAAAAAAGCCCCCTCCGTTTCCTCCTCAACTGTCCCAAGGCAGCCCGGCACGGTCACGGGGCACTGAGAGTCAGCCTGAAATTGGGGTTAGAATCACGACCAACTCCTATCGCGACAGGCACCCACTCCGAAGGCTGCATTTTCCAGCCTGGAATATGTTACAAAATCAGGAATCTCCTGATTGATAAAGCCCTGCGATAGTTTAGAATAAAATTAAATATTTTTAAGAACTTGACTATCAACTTCATCCGGCGGTGAGTCGTCGCTTTTGCTCTTGGCTTATGTCTTTGGCAGTTAGCTGGCACGCCTCTTCGATCGCTTTTCCCACTGTCTCTAAAAGACACTCTCGCACCCGATGATTCGAGAAGACTGAAACACAAATTGTCACCTCAGGCATGAGTCTGAAGCCGGGGCGACTCCGGTCTGAACGGATGCTGCGCTTGTGTGCACCCCCGGATAGGCGTGAACTCATGAAGTGAGAGGCCCTCCCGGCAAGGAAAAAGCAAGTTTGCAGGAAATGGAAAAATAAAATGTTCAGGCAAGGTGCCGGGGGCATGCCGCCACCGGTAGCCAGTGAATTCTGTTGAACCGATTACGTTGAGGATTACTAGAGTTTGGAGGAGCCATATGGGAGCGAAGGGCACGATACGGTTTACATTCGGCGTGGGTAAGTGGGAAATTGGGCGCTTCTGGCGCCCAGTGATTCTGGAACTTAAACGAAAGGGCACCAAGAAAGTGCTCCGACTGCCGGTCGAGGACTGCGGCAAATTGAGGGAAGACGGCGGCAGATGCTACATAGAGATCCAGGATCTCCCCGAAGGCATGTACACCCTCAATGTCTTTGACATCGAGACCGGCCTTGCGATCGTGACGAGAACTGGGATCGAGCTTCACGAGGACATGGTGGAATGCGGGTTCGAGAGGAGGGCGACAGCCAGGCAACCCAACACACCCGCCATGGATCTCGTCGTCGATGCCCCCTACCGCCTGCAGAAGAGCTACCCCTACGTCCCTGTCATCGTCTACCTTAAAGACATCAGCCCCGGTAAAGTCAGACTCAGATCCATCGAATTCTTCAATTGGAGATCTGGGAAAGGGATGCTGGAAGCGCTACCTCCGGGAAGCATCGTGAAAGTGCTCGACAGCGAAGGGGCGGAGGTTGTGGAGAACGGCACGCCTACTCCCCTGAGATTCGATGCAGGCGAAGACCATGAGACGGTCAACACCGATCCCTGGTACCGGATCATCCTTCTTGCCAGGCAAAATCTCACAACCTTTGAAGGCACCCATCCCGGCTATGGAAAGGCCCGTTATTTCAACTACGCAGTGACTGTCACATATAGGGGATTCCTTGGCATTGGGGAGAGCAAGCAAGTCGTCCTTCGTACCCTCGTTCCTGAATGCGATCTTCCTCGAGTCGACGATTGGTACTACGGAGACACCCACTATCACTCCGATTTCACGGACAATCCTTATGAATACGGTGGGCCGCTTCCGATGACCGCGGAAGTTGCCAATGCGACCGGACTTTCCTGGGTGACCGTGACCGACCACTCTTACTGTCTGGGTCATACCAAAACCCCCGAGGAAGCCCAGCAGGGCAACAGGTGGCTCTCGTACAAAAAGGCGGTGACCGAGACGAACAGGCATTACCCCAACGTCCTTCTCATAGCCGCGGAGGAAGTCACCGTGAGAAAGAACCTGGCGGGATTGCACCTCCTCTCCTTCAACAATCCTTTCATCGAGGACACCCACGTTGCAGGGTTTGGTTCCCTGCCTATCGAAGAGGTATTGGAGAGGATGCTGCAAAGCCCCCTGCCTCACGAGGGATTCATTTATGCGGCTCATCCTTCCTCCGGGGGATACATCTGGCTCGATGAAGATTACGCAGTGGTTACGAATCCCCGATACAGAGACCTATTCTGCGGTCTCCAGGTCTTCAACGAGAAGATCCTCTTCGAGTGCAGGACCGATTCCTCGATTGATCGCCAGCATCTTGATCCCTACGATATGTTCAAGAAAAGCAACAGAAGAAAACCGTGGTCAAAGGAGCTCGACGAAGGGGTACGTCAACACTGGGTCGAGAAATTTCTCCTACCGTCACTGCGGGAGTATGCAAAAGCAAAGGAACTGAAAAAGTGCTTCATCCTCGCGGGCTCGGATGCTCATATGGACTTCAACTGCGCCTTTCGCCCCCATCCGGCCTTTCTGGTCCACTACCTCAATGACAACGCCTTCGGCAAGGCACGTACGATGGCATATCTTCCGGAACAGAAGGGACGGAGACTGACAGAGGGCAATCTCCTCGGTGCCTTGAGGACAGGAAAGACTCTCCTCACCGATGGACCCATCGTGCTTTTCTCCCTGCGCAAGGAGGGGGACGACAACGTCTACCGCTTGGGCGATACCATGAGAATCCAGGCCAGCAGTGGCTTCGATCTCCATATCGAATGCCACAGCACCGTGGAATTCGGTCCCATCGAGAAGATACAGTTGTTTCTGGGGACAACTAAGGGCGAAACCGACATAACCGCACAGGTGGAATTCAAAGCCCTCAAGAAGAGCCAAAACCTATTTCACGGCAGCACCCTACACACGTTCTCCGGATGGACCGAAGGCCCAAGCTACTTGCGCATGGAGGGGTGCTCACGCATAGACCCAAAGACGGGTGAAGCTCTCTTTCGTTGTGTGACGAATCCGATCTGGATCATTGGCGAACAATGACATCAAAAATGTCGTGAGCAGAAAGATCCATTCTTATTGCGGTCATTTGGGAATCGACTTGTCGTTTGGGCAAGGAGGTCTTTCATCACCTCGTTGATGGCTTACAGGGATTACTCTCACAATCAACAACAAGGGGGGAATCATGGCTAAGAAAGCTCTCTGTGTGGGAATCAACGATTATCCTTACGATGGCAGCGACCTGAACGGGTGCGTCAATGACGCGAAGGCGTGGGCCGATCTGTTGATCAACAAATTCGGCTTTCCCGGCTCTGACGTCAAGCTGATGCTCGATGCTCAAGCCACGAAGGCGAGTATTCTGGAGGCGCTGAAGAGCATGATCACCGGTGTCAAGTCAGGAGACATCCTGGTCTTCACCAACTCGTCCCATGGGACTTACTTGGCTGACACGAGCGGCGATGAAGAAAAGTACGACGAGGCAATCTGTCCCTACGACTGCGCAGATAACCTGATTGTCGATGATGACCTGCGTAACATCTTTGCCAATCTGGCAGAGGGGGTCGGTCTCACAGTCATTTCCGATTCATGTTTTTCCGGTACGGTGACACGGGCTGCTATTGCTGAGGTCATCCCCGGTTTGAAGACCCCTGATGACAGGAGAGTCAGGTTTCTCAATCCCGCCCTTATGGGGAGGGCCATCTTGGAGAATCCCTTTAAGGCGAAACCGAAGGGGAAGACAAAGTACCCTGAATCAAACATGAAGGATGTGTTGCTGAGCGGCTGCTCTGACAAGGAGTATTCCTATGACGCCCTCATCGGGGGCACCTATCACGGCGCTATGACGTACTATGCCCTGCAAGCCATCAAGGAGGCGAACTTCCAGATTACATTTCAGCAGCTACACAGGAGAATCCTCTATCTGCTGGACGAGGGCGATTACCCCCAGCATCCACAACTCGAGGGGAAAAAGGCAAACAAGAAGAGGCAGATCTTTTCGTGATGTTCGGCGTATATGGTGAGAAAGGCCAACAACTGCCACGTGTGTTGCACGTCTCGGTCGCCAGGTATCGCACAGACTTGCCAAAAGCGGGCGAGTCTCTGCAGTTCCTGGTTTCCATCCATGAGGAAGGCACGGGCATAACGTGGCAGCAAAATGTGACCATAAGGTCCGGGGTCGAACGCTATTTCCTCGATACGACCAGGGATTTGTACCTGTGGAGCGTGAACGCCGCACTCACGCCCGCTGGAGCCCGGGATCGTGTTCGTGGATTGGGAAGTCGGCTCTATGACACCTTCATAGGCCCTCGCGGCAAGAAGGTCCTGGAAGGCATTGTTCCCACCGCCGTGCTGCTCAATGTGGACGAGACGATTCTCAATCTGCCATGGGAGCTCATCGGAGCCGGGGGAATTGCACTTGCTCAGGAAACTCCTTTCGGTCGACTGGTGACGACACGGGTGATACCCCGACTGGGACGAGACCCTCTGAAGGAGGACAAGGTCGTCCGAATCCTTGCGATTGCCAACCCGACACTGGACCTCGCCGCAGGGGAACGGGAGGTCTCCACTCTACAGGAACTGGCGGGCGAACGAGGTGGGTTCAGCATCGAGGTGAATGTGCTGACTCGAGACAAGGCTACCCGTGCCGCCTTCACCGGGATGCTTTCCAACGGTGATTACGACATCCTGCACTTCTCGGGACATGGTTCGTTCGATCCCTCCGCGCCCGAAACGAGTGCCATCCGTTTTACTGACGGGATGCTCTCTGCCAGTGAAATTCTTGATCTGAAGTGGAAGGCACCGCCTTACCTGGTTTTCAACAGCGCCTGTGAATCAGGGCGGGCCGCTGGCGGCAGGCGGCTTGTGTCGAACAAGAGCCACAGCAACGGCCTTGCGGCAGCCTTTATTGCAGCGGGAGCCTCGGCCTACGCCGGCTATTTCTGGCCAGTCACAGAGACCGGGGCCAGCCTCTTCACCAAAGCTTTCTATAGAACCCTATTCGAGCGCGAAAATGTGGGGCTCGCTTTCCTTGAAGCGCGAAAGTATGTGGTCCGGGAACTGGGTGAAGTGGGGGACCTGAGCGGCTATAGCGCCATCCTTTTCGGCGATGCCGCCTCGGAACATCGGCGTGATCTGGCTAAGGCGGTGTGATGGGAGGCAAGATATGGCAAACGAGGGCGGGAATGTATGGGCTCTTCTTATTGGCATCAACGAGTACAAGTCACCCGGGTTAAAGACATTGTATGGCTGCGTGAACGATGTGCAAGCTATGGAACGTTTTCTAATGAATCAAATGAACGTTCCAGACCGTCAAATCAAAGTGCTCGTGAATCAAGAAGCAACCCGGGAGGGGATTATCAGTGCGTTCAAGGGATTTCTGATTGAGAATTTGGCCATCCCAAAAGGCAGCCAAATTCTCTTTCACTACAGCGGTCATGGGTCCCAGATGCGCAACACAACCGGGACAGAGCCAGACGGTCTGGATGAGACCATTGTCCCCCATGACAGCCGCGTCGGGGTTGTCTTCGACATCCCCGACAAAACGCTTGCCGGATTGATTGATCGGCTGGCTGCCGCGAAGGGGGAGAACATCACGGTGATCCTCGATTCCTGTCACTCAGGCTCAGGGACACGGGAGATACGCCCGGTGGACGCAGCTCCCACTCGTCGTGCACCAGCGGACCCTCGCATGCCCCCGCCCGATCTCGACGCAGACCTGAGACCGAAAGCCTCCACACGGGGAGCGGCGCGGAGCGGGTGGGCTGTTGCCAGAGCGAACCATGTGCTCGTCGCCGGGTGTCTGGACAGGGAGGAATCCAACGAATACTCCACTGCCGAGGGCATATTCCACGGGGCACTGACCTATTTCTCCCTTGAGTATCTCAGGCAAAAGCCCCCGGGTGCAGCCTATGCCGATTGGCACGCATATGCCATGAGAAGGGTCAATTCTTTTTACCCCAATCAGACGCCTCAGTGCGAAGGCCAGCGCGATCGTGCCATCTTCGGAGACGCCTACGTGGAACGTGATCCTTTCATTCCTGTCAAGAGGATGGCGGGTGAGGATAGAATCACCATAGAAGCAGGCCTGCTTCATGGCATCCACGAAGGTACAGAGTTGGCAATCCATCCAGCCAGTGTGGCAAGCAAGCAGAACCTGCCCCAGCCCCTGGCAACCGCAAGGGTGGAGAACGTCACGGCGACGACTTCTTCCGCCGTCTTTACAGAGGTCCCGCGGCAGCATCTCCCTAAGGTCATCCATGCCCTTGTCACCCGGCAGGCCTATGCAAGCATTCGCCAAAAAGTGGCCCTCATGCCGGCCCAAGGTGTCACAAACGAGCGGGCTCTGCAGGCACTCAGGGAAGCGATCCTCAAATCGGGCGGAGAGGGCAAGCCCTCACCGTACCTCCATCTCCTGGAGGATCCAAACCAACAAGCCGACTTGAGAGTGACCACCGACAACGGCGAGCTGACCATCAAAGATGACCAGGGCAATGCACTGGTCACGCCTCAAGATTTCAAACAGGGCGGGGCCGTGCCAGTACTGCGCGCCCTCGAAAGCATTGCCCGCTACCGCATGGTATTCGACCTCTCCAACAGGCAGCCCTCAGAACTTGCGGGGAAGTTTGCCCTGCGCCTGAGACGCTGCCTTCACATGGAAGGGGGGGTTGTCAACGAGGCGGAAGACATCCCATCTGATCCCGACGAGATCCTCACGATCCCATACATCCCGGAGAAGAAAGAGTGGAACATCTATGCGCAGGAGATAACCAACAACTCGACCCGGGATGTTTACGCTCACCTTTTCATTCTCAACTCGGATTTCAGCATTTACCGGCTCTATCCGGCGTCAGGACAAAACGAACTGCTCAAGGCAGGCGGGAAAATCCAGTCAGGCATGGCAGGGAGCGGCGGTGCACCGCTGGAGCTCACTCTTCCCGGAGACAAACCCGGAGAGGAGCGTTGGGACGTGAGCCGTGAGCGGCTGAAGCTCATTGTCACCACTTCTCCCTGCGACCTGGGTATATTGGTGCAAGATCCGCTGAGTGTCCCTGCTCAGAGAGGCGGGACGAGAAGGGAGGATGCTGTATCACCCTTCGAGGAGCTACTGGAGGCGGTCACGTCGGGCTTCGCCACGAGAGGAAAACCCTACACAATTACATCCACAGAAGACTGGGCCACGGGAGAGATTCCCTACACCCTGGTCCGGGTATCCCAATTGAAGCCGCTGAATGCACCGAAAGGGAGCGTCGACATCGGTGACGGCATCGTCCTCGAAAAGCCGCAGGGTTTTGAAGGAAAGATCGCGGTATCCCCTCTTGAAGAAGCGCGGCGCGGCGTCGGTGATGAGCCTGGACTCAAGTTGCCTCCTGGGTTGGCCGGCCTCCAGGATATTTTTCAGCCAATTATCCGAAGCGGAACCAGGGGGTTGAGCGGCCAACCTCTCGTTATCACCCTCGAGGCAGACGATGCCTCCCGGTCCCTCATCACCCCTGAGAACCCTCTCCGCCTGCGCGTGCCCGATGGGATGGGCGCCGATGATTTCCTGCCCATCGCCTTCGACGGAGAAGACTACCTGCCTGTGGGTTATGGAACGGGTGGTGGCACGGTAGACATTGTTCGGGTGCCAGCGCCCGGGGCAGGCGGCCAGCCCGGTCGACGTGGCCTTGGCAAGGCCATTAAGCTCTTTGTCTATAAGAAAATAGGTCGTCATCATCGCGACATCGGCCTGCGCTACGTTGAGAACGTCAATGGCATGCCCAAGTATGGTGATGTCCGGAAAGCCCGCTTCGAGGGTGGCGATGGAGTGGCGGTCCTGGTCCACGGCTTTCTTTCGGACACGCGTTGGATGGTGCGTGATGTCTTGCCGTTCCTGTCTTCCCGGGTTTCGTCCTACAAGCACTTTCTCACATGGGACTTCGAATCATTCGGAACGGACGTTGAAGCAAACGGCGCAGACCTTGCTGCGGCACTTCGACAGCAGTGCGGCTGCGGCCCCAAGGACGGCCTAGCCATCGATGTCTATGGGCATGGTCTGGGCTGTCTAGTGGCCCGTTGCATGGTCGAGCTTTCCGGCGGGCATGAATTCGTGGACCGCATGGTTCTCTCCGGCCCGCCCAATCGTGGGACTACGCTGGCGACGCTCAGCCGTGGCTTTACCTATCTTCTTTCGGGGCTGATCAACAACCTCTCTTCCATACCGTTTGCGGGCGCCATCGCGTGGCCGTTCAAGGAACTCTACGAGCAGGGCCTGGGGTGGAAAGACATCACGGTCGATTCCGACATTTGCAGGCGACTGAATGGCCTCGATACCCCGTCAAATGTCCCCTATCTCGTGCTCGCGGGCACCAATGTGCTTGATCAGGCCCAGGGGACACGGCTGAACCGGCTAGCTCACAAGATGCTCGACCGGACGCTGGATGCCATCTTCGGGGAAAAGGAGCACGATGCCGTGGTCGCCATGAGGAGCATGGAAGGTGTACGGAACGGCACGTATCCTTCGCTGACAGTGAGGAAGCTCCCCTGCGATCATTTCAGCTATTTTGCAGCTACAGCGGCACAGACAGCCATACAAAAGTGGATCATACAATGACGGGAGATTGACATGGATGCCCGCGTCGCTGATGCCCTTGGCCAATTGGTCTACTACGAGGACTGCAACGGTAACTTTGCCTTAGCACGAGACATTGCGGAGAACAACCTCAAAGGTGGACATCCGCCTCTTGAGACATCTCATATGCTCATAGACCTGGCCATCGTCCATATACTGACAGGTGATCTTCAGCGTGCTTTTGACTGTCTCAGAGAAGCGGAGCCGTTGGCAATGCATGAGGACGCTAATCTGCGTCTTCGCCTGGTCACCTACCAACTGCTCGCCATCTACGAGCATTTCAACACCTTTCCCGACGGAAATGGAGCCGGCGCGACGGAGGTCACGGCACGATGGCGGGGAGCAGAAGACATTCGAGCATTGGACGCCACATGGAATGATCTCCTGAAACAGGCGACCGATCCGGCAATACAAAACGAGGCCTGGCTCGTCTACGGGTTTCTCTGCAACCTGAAACCGACACGCTATACCCTCGAGAGCAGCCGCTACGTTCCCCCCGTTATTTCCAAAGAGCAGATGCTTCAGGCAGCTCTCAATGCACCTGTGCGCGTACAGCAGATGGCGGCGGCAGGGAAACTTCACACGCTGGCTGCCTTCGCTGATTGGTGCACCGCCGATTTGTGCCGGCGCGGCGGTCAAAATGAGGCAGCCGGGCAGTTTCTTGACCGCGCACATGTGACTTACCAACAAGCAGGTGATTCCGTCGGAGTGGCAACCTGCCTGTTGACTCGCTCAGACTGGTTGAGTGCGCCCTTCAGTACTCCGCTGGCATGGAACTTTGCAATCCAGGACAGTAGTTCCGAGTCTAGCAGTCTCCCTGTCTCCCTAGAGTCTGAAGAGTTTAGAATGCCTTCAGAGAAGAATCTCGCCGATGCGAGGGATCTTTTGGAGCAATCGGAAAAGATGTTCCTCGCTGGTGCTGCTCCTCGAGGGCTTGCGGCAATTGAGCTTCGCTACGGCTATCTTGCCATGCTTGAGGACGACCATGCGTCAGCTGCAAACTTCGCGAGAAAAGCCTGTGAACATTTCGAATCCTGTGGCGACTGGCGTGGCTATTGGACGGCACGGACCCATGAGATCATGTCTCTCGTCGGTATGGTGCGCTTCACGGAAGCGCCGAATCTCGCACGTGGCATTGGCGAGTGGGGTGCAAAAGAGGGAAGCTTCAGTTTCACACTCGGGCTGGGCATCCTGCTCAACCGTTTTGCTCGACATCAACTCATTCGGAGAGGTGATTACGAGAAGGCTCTCGCTGGTTATCGCGCAGCAATAACGCTCTTCGAAGCTCTTGGTGCCAATTCAAACGCAGCGCAGAACCTGGTCGATCAGGCGATTGTGTATCAGGCTGTGGGGCAGCGCGATATGGCCGTCACGTTCTATGAGGAGGCGCTGGATTCTTTCGCGGAAGATATCCAGAATCGGCCGCAGATTGCAGATACGCTCCGCCAACGTCTCATCATGCTCGGATCCAATGTGTTTCAACTCTATCTTCAGCAGACCAACTCTGACGGCATGGAGCGGAGCGCAAAGCGCCTCAGTATACAGATTGCCGGACTGCCAGGGGGCGGCACAGGGGATTTCGGAGAAATGCTGTCCGAGAAGCTCAGGGCGCTATCGGAGATGATGTCGGGACGGGAGCCGGGAACGGCGACTGAATTGCCGGCAGGCATCGAATCGTGGTCCCTTCGCCGACTCGCGGAAGGCAACATCGAGATGTCCTCGGTGCTGTCACCGCTTTATCGTTCGCGCAAGGCAAGAGATGCCGGCAACAATGCCCAGGCCGATCAGTTCCTGGCGGAAGCAGAGGCCGCATTGCCAAAGGTGGGCGTCGGACAGCGCTGTCATCTTGAAGCGATTGTGCTGGCAGAAAAAAAGAGGTTCGAGGAAGCAGCAGAGGCGTTTCGTCGACACATGGAAAGGGGAGGAGCGGATGCCGGGTTTGTCGGAGAACTGACCAAACTCATGGGAGAGGTCGGCGGTGAACATGGGCAGGCAGAGGCCCTCCTGCAGCAACGAAGAACGCACGAGCAGGCTTTTTCCATGTTTGTCCGCGTGAAAGATTATGCTGCAGCGAAGCGGCACCTTGAGGCACTTGAACAGTTGGCTGGGATTGAGTGGTGGGCCCGGGACGCAAAGCCCTGGCAGATACTCTGTGATATTGGGGAGATGAATGAGGGGCTGGGCGAGCTGTCGAAGTCGGAGCAACTGTATGATCGGGCACTGAGAAGCTATGACCGTGCTATTCAGGAACTTGAGGCGCGTCGCAAGGAGCTCAGCCGGGACGAGCTGAAAACCGCTCTGGCCGCAGACAAGAGCGCGCAGTACCTGTATTTTCTTGCCTCACGCGTGGCAACGAAACAGAAGGAATATGCCAGGGCCTTCGCCTATGCCGAGCGAGGCAAGGCAAGGGCTCTTCTGGATCTGATGGCTGGTGGCCTTGCCGTGAAACGAGCGCCGGAAGAAGAAAGTGCCGCCATGCGCTCATGGAGGCAACTGAATGCCCAACTCACGCTCCACCGTGGATTGCTGGCCCAGGAACGAGGGCGAGCCCAATCGGACGCAGATCGGGCTCAGGGACTTCTTAGGCAAATTGAAGAGGATGAGGCAATATTGGGGTCCATCGAAGCTGATCTGGCTCGCTCACATCCAAATTTTCTCCAGACAATCAGCGCTAAGGCTTCGACGCTGTCACTTGATGAGGTGGCGTCCGCCCTGCCGGCCGGCGCTCTCCTGCTGGAATACTACTTCCTTGGTGACGACCTTCTGGCTTGGGCTATCGATCGCAACGGCCTTGCACATGCGGTGGCCTTTTCCCTGGACGTCAGCTCGTTGACGCGAGATATCGTTGAATTTCATCGTGCTTGCGAAAAACGCACACCCGTTGAAACTTTGGGACAGAAGCTTGCAGAGAAATTGTTGGAGCCCTTTGCCAAAACTATTCACAATTACTCTCGACTCGTTCTAGTACCCTACGGCGTGGCCCACATGCTTCCTTTCCACGCGCTGCCTTTTGGGGGACGCCCGCTTATCGAAAACCACAGGATTTCTTATCTTCCCAGCGCAAGCACCTTGCAGTTTCTGGGGATGGATCTGTGGCAACCTTTGCTGTCAGCCCGGATGCTCGCCGTCGGCAATCCAACGGGCGACCTTACCTATGCAGCGACAGAGGCTGCCTATGTCGCCAGTCTTTTCAATCAGGAGGCCCTCATTGGTGAGGCAGCCACGGAGGATGCGGTCCGGGCGCGAATGGCGAACTGCCCCTTTCTTCATTTTGCAACCCATGGCCGCCTCTCGGAAGAATCGCCCCTTTCTTCATCCATCATCCTCGCAAAGGGTGAGGAACTCACGCTGTACGAACTCATGGGGATGCGCTTCGAAGCTGCCATGGTGGTCTTAAGCGCATGCGAGACAGGCAAAGGGGAGACGACAGGAGGGGACGATGTGCTGGGTCTGACGCGAGGGTTGTTGGGTGCTGGGGCTCGTGCCGCGGTTGTCAGCCTCTGGCCTGTAGACGACGCGTCCACAAGTCTTCTCATGGGTGAGTTCTATCGTAATCTTCGTTCAGGAAACCCGCCAGCTGTGTCATTAGCGACGGCGCAGAACTATCTGCGATGCCTCAGCCCCGATGATATCGCATCGGAACTCACCACTTTGAACGCAGAGGTAGACAAGATTCATCCAGGAGTTCGTTCTTTGCGACACGGCAAACCCCTCGGCCAGACAGGGTCCCCGAGCGATCATCGCCATCCGCACTACTGGGCGCCTTTTGTCCTGGTTGGTTGGATCGAGGAGGAGAAACAAGGATAGAATTGAAGACTTCACCTTTCATGACTTAAGGCACACCCATGTGGACACCAGACTAAAAAGGAGTTGGCCCTAATCGGGCCAACTCCTTGAATCTTCTGGAGGCGGCAACCAGATTTGAACTGGTGAATAACGGTTTTGCAGACCGCTCCCTTACCACTTGGGTATGCCGCCCTGATGCCTGTTGTCTAATGGAAATCGCCAGGAGTGTCAAGGAGAAGTTCCGGGAAGCCGCTCACCGACTGAGTGACCATGCCGGATCGCCCCCCATGGAACGCTCCTTCCTATCTCTTGAAGGTCGCCAGACCTGCATAGCAGCCGGAGTCGCCCAGTTCCTCCTCGATGCGCAGCAGCTGGTTGTACTTGGCAACACGATCCGTGCGGGAGAGAGACCCGGTCTTGATCTGCCCGGCTCCCGTCGCCACGGCGAGGTCCGCAATGGTCGTGTCTTCGGTCTCCCCCGACCGGTGAGAAATGACCGCGGTGTATCCTGCCTTGTGGGCCATGGTGACGGCCTGGATCGTTTCCGTCACGGTCCCGATCTGGTTGAGCTTGATGAGGATCGAGTTGGCTATGCCCTCGGCGATCCCCTTGGCGAGAATCCCGGTGTTGGTCACGAAGATATCGTCCCCTACGATCTGGACCCTCTTGCCCAGCCGGTCGGTCAGGGTTTTCCACCCCGGCCAGTCGCCTTCCGCCATGCCGTCCTCTATGGAAATGACGGGATATTTTGCCACCCACGATTCATAAAACGCGATCATCTGATCGGCACTGCGTTCCGGTTCCGTTTCGGCCCCGAGGCGGTAGGTCCCGTCCTTGAAGAATTCGCTCGAAGCGGCATCGAGGGCGATGAAAATGTCTTTGCCGGGAGCGTACCCAGCCTTCTCGATGGCCTGCATGAGCACTTCCATGGCCTCTTCATTGGAGCGCAGATTGGGGGCGAATCCGCCTTCATCCCCGACTGCCGTGTTCAATCCCTTGGATTTCAGGACTTTCCGCAGGTTGTGAAACACTTCGGCTCCCATGCGCAGGGCTTCCGAAAACCTGGCAGCCCCCGTCGGCACGATCATGAACTCCTGTATGTCCAGATTGTTGTCTGCGTGGGCACCGCCATTCAGGACATTCATGAGGGGGACTGGGAGCAGGAAGGTGGACACCCCGCCCAGGTACCGGTACAGGGGAAGATCCACTTCCGCGGCCGCCGCCTTGGCTGTCGCCATGCTCACCGCCAGGATGGCGTTGGCTCCCAGGCGACCCTTGTTTTCGGTGCCATCGAGGGCAATCAGGAACCGGTCAATTCCCACCTGGTCCATGGCCTCGAAGCCAACCAGGTTGGGAGCTATTTCCTCGTTGACATTGTGAACCGCCTTCAGAACTCCCTTACCCAAATAACGCGCCCCGTCGCCGTCCCGCAATTCGAGCGCCTCTCGCGAACCCGTCGACGCCCCCGAAGGGACCGCCGCCACTCCCTTGAATCCACTGTCCAAAACGACCTCGGCCTCAACCGTTGGATTCCCTCTTGAATCGAGAATCTCACGCGCTTTCACCGACATGATTTCACTCATGGTTGCTCCCCTCTCTTATGGTCTCGCTCCCTCACCAGCATGAACCTCGAAACGGCGGACACGAGCAAAGAATCTTGACCCGTTTGCCTTAGTCCCACTACAATAGGAAATTCTAAAAAGCTTATCAATCCGAAAGAAAGGATCGCTTTATGGGAGCAGTTTTGTCAGCGGGTGATTTGCGCAAGGGACTCAAACTGGAAATCGACGGAGAACCGTACCTGGTTGTGGATTTCGAATTCTCGAAGCCGGGAAAGGGACAGGCCCTCTATCGCTGCCGCCTCAGAAACATGATCACCGGTTCCCAATTCGACCGCACCTACCGGTCGGGAGACAAGTTCAACGGAGCCGATCTCGAGGAACAGGACATGCAGTTCCTCTACGGGCAGGGTGACAAGTATCACTTCATGAACACGTCCACCTACGAACAGCTGGAGCTCAACGGGGACCAGGTCGGTGATGCCAGGAACTATCTCACGGAGAACCTGGTGGTGGGCATGCTCCTTTTCCAGGGGCGCCCCATCGGAATCAACCTTCCCAACTTCGTCGAGCTGGCTGTGGTCAAAGCGGACCCATGGGTGAAGGGGGACACTGCAGCGGGGGCCACCAAGCCTGTGACACTGCAGACGGGGTTCGCCATCCAGGTCCCTCTCTTCATCGAGGAGGGGCAGGTGATCAAGTTGGACACGCGTTCCGGCAGCTACGTCGAAAAGGTGAAATCATAACCGGGATGAGTGAACGGGAGCACCTCGCCGACAAGCGGCCCTTTCTCGAAGCTCGCTCCCTGATTCTCCAGGCCGTCCGCTCCTTCTTTCTGGCTCAAGGCTTCCTGGAAGTCCAAACCCCCGTCGTGACACTCGCCCCGGCCCCGGAGACCCACATCGAGGCCGTTCCCCTCAAAGACTCCGGCTTTTTGGTCACCAGTCCGGAGCTCTTCATGAAACGCCTGCTTTCCGCAGGGTACGGGAGAATATTCCAGATCACTCCTGTATTTCGGAGAGGCGAACGAGGGCGATACCACCATCCCGAATTCACCCTGCTGGAATGGTACCGTCTCAACGCGGACTACCATGCCTTGCAGGGGGACTGCCAGAGACTGCTCCGCTCCATTTGGAAAGTCGCCGCTGCAAGCCCTGCGCTGGGCCATCCGGCACCATCACTCCGGGCGGATGAACCCTGGGAGAGAGTCACCGTCGCCGAGGCCTTCAACCGGTTCGCGGGCTGGAAACCGGGGCCTGACGTCGATCAGGATCGCTTCGACACGGACCTCGTCGAAAGGGTGGAACCGAACCTCGGGTTTCCGCGGCCCTGTATCCTCACGGAATACCCCGCCAACCAGGCTGCCCTGGCAAGGCTCAAGCCCGGTGACCCCTCCGTCGCCGAGCGATTCGAGCTTTACTGGGGCGGCATTGAGCTCGCCAATGGGTTCAGCGAATTGACGGACCCCCGCGAACAGCGCTCACGTTTTGAACACGCCAACGCCTTGCGCCTGAAACTGGGCTTGTCCCCCTACCCTTCTCCCGAGGCTTTCCTGAACTGTCTGGAGCATCTTCCTCCCTGCGCGGGCATCGCCATGGGAGTCGATCGTCTCGTCATGCTTCTCACGGGTGCGGACGGGCTTGACCAGGTGGTCGCCTTCCCACCCGGCTGGGAGTGATTCACGGATGGCAGGGGGCCCCGTCGTGGAAGACGGCTACCGTTCCGGGGCATTGCTCACATGGGATGGACGGTCGATCTCCTGTCCATCGGAGCACTCATAAAAAGCCATGCTTGTAAATGTGACGAATGAGTTCCGGTTGTCCACCACCGCGTGAGCATGGTGGAGGAGCTCACCTCGCGCCGTGCCTTCCAGGGCTTTGGTCAGGACGTAAAGGGGCGCGAGGCCGCAAATGCGCCTGGCGTGGTTCTCTCTCTTGATCTTGCGCATGAACCCCGACGCATCGCAATGGGCAATCTTGTCCAGGAGATCGCGGTCCGCCGTCAGGTGCTCCTCTACAGTTCCACGATGGGGTTTGAAGCTGTCACCGTAGCGGGGCCCGATGTGTGCCAGATCAACACTGGCAATGATCCCCACGGAGCGCCCCACGACTTGGGCAAGGTTGCGCAGCACGTGCACCATCTCGTCGATGTATTGCCCGTCGTTTTCCCATTCATCGGGAGAGAAGGAGCAGAGCATGGGTACGATCTTTGTCCCGGGTCGGGTGTACGCGAGGAACACGGCCTGGAACTCAACCGTGTGCTCCCGCTGATGGTTGTATTCGCTGGCGAGGATATCCCGAGGACAAAGCTCCCGCAACGCCTCGCAACACTCCCTGTCGTGTTCGACCAGGCCCAGTGGGGTTTCGAAATCCTTGCAGGTTATGGCGAAATAGTTCTCCACCGGCTCATGACCCGTTCCAAGGATGACCCACGTTTGAGGTGAATCCGCCATTTTGAGTGCCTGATAGGCCTTCGCGAAACAGACTCCCCCAGCCTGGATGTCTATGTGCGGTGCAACGAGAGCTCTGATGCGCCTTGCAGCCCCGCCATGGCTCTGCGCCTCCAGCCGGCCGGATTCCGGGACCGCCGCTGCGAAATAGCCTTCCAACATATCTCGCAGGGAATCGGCATCGTCGGGATAGCTCTTGCCCGCGAACTGCATCCTCTTGACTGGATCCTCCTGGAACCGAACCACCGATTCCATGGCAACGGCGACGAATCGCTCGTTCTCCAGGAACAGATGTTCATCGAGCTTCGCCAGGATCTGCGACAGTTGCTCCGAGTGCAGCAGTTCTCCCGTCGCGCGCATGTGAAAGACCTGGAGATCCCTCAAGGAGTTCTGCCCATTCATCTGTCCAAGGATCGAGACGAGCTGCGGCGAAACGAGCAGGGAATCACGGCTGTACCCCAGGCGATCCCTGAGAAGGATCATGCGTCGTCCTTCATGCTCGACCGGCATTGCTTCAAGACCGTACCTGACTTTCGGAAAATCCGTCGTCATCTTCGTGGACCCCAATTTCGCAAAGGACATCGGTTTTCAATCAACCGGGAAAAACCCAAACCCACCGGACCCTATCGGCCAAACCATCGTAACCCGACGTTCTTCCAACCTGCAACACGGGACAGGGATGGTCGACCTTCCCGGGGAATGGACTTCGTCCGGTATTTCCCGTGAAGTCGTTGACTCGCCATATCAAATGTGTTAGTCATCGCGAGTTGTACTTCATTGTTTTTTATTACATTTTATCTTGCACCTTTACAGGGACAATCATGATCTTCTCGCGGTTTTTGTTTTTTCCCCTCTGTGTGCTCCTGGCAGTGTACGGGTGTGGCAAGCAAGGTTTGAGTCGAAGTGTTTTCACGACTACCCAGTTCAAGGTGGACCGCGCCATGCCTCTGCCCCAGGCGGACGTCTATTACGACTATTTGACGGCCCAGTCCCAGCTTCGGGACAACCAGATCGACAAGGCCATCGAGTCATACACCGACGCCTTGAAAAGAGATCCAACCTCGACGATGCTCCTCACTGAACTTGCCGCCCTCAGCGTGCGGCAGGGCAAAGTGGACGCCGCCATCAAACTGGCTGAAGATGCCACCAGGATTGACCCTGGGTACCTCCCCGCCTACATGCTCCTCGGCCAGCTTTATGCCGGCGTTGGACAAAGCGGCAAGGCTATAGAGGCTTACAGGCACGTCATCGCGACCAAACCGGACGCGGAGGATGCCTACCTCCTGCTGGGCGCTCTGTACGCCCAGACCGGGCGATTCGGGGAGGCCATGGAAGCGTTCGGCAAGCTTCGCAAACTGCTTCCGGACAACCCCATGGTTCCATACTACAAGGCCCGTATCTTCCTGGACATGAAATTGTACAGGCAGGCGGAGTCCATGTACAAGGATGTCCTTTCCGTGGATCCCGCTTTCGAGAATGCCCTCCTTGACCTGGCTTACCTTTACGAAGTCACGGACCGGCACCGGCTGGCCGAGAAGACGTACCGGCGGATTCTTTCCTTCAATCCCGCAAGTGCGCAGGCTCACACGCGACTCGGCAATCTATACATGCGAGGAGGGAAAACGGACAACGCCCTGCAGCAGTTCGGGGAACTGGTCTCCATGAATCGCAAGGACCCGGAAAGCCGCCTCAAGATTGGAATCATCCACCTGCAGCAGAAGAAATACGACGCCGCCATCCAGGATTTCTCCCGCCTTCTGGAAGAGGAGCCGGGAAACGACCAGGCCCTTTTCTACCTGGGCAACGCCCACGAGGAGAAAGGAGACTTGGACAAGGCGGTGGCCAGCTATCGGCAGATCTCCCGCGAGAGTCCTGTCTGGAACACGGCCCAGATTCGGCTCGCAATGGCATACACCAAGTTGAAGGACTACCGCAGTGGCCTTGAAGCCATTCAGAGCGCCCTCGCGAGTTTTCCCGAGATGCCGGAGCTCTACCTCTATCTGGCGGTCATCCACGAGGAGGAAAAGCGCTACGATGAGGCCATGAAAGCCGTTGAACGAGGCCTCGGGAAATCCCCCATGGATGTGGACCTCCTCTTCCGCAAGGGTGTGCTCCTCGACAAGATGGAGCGGAAGTATGAAGCCATCGAGATCATGGAGAAGGTCCTTCAAATTGACCCCAGGAACGCCAATGCCCTCAACTACATTGGGTACACCTACGCCGATATGGGGCTCCATCTAACCAAGGCAAAGCAGATGATCATGCGGGCCCTTGCATTGGAGCCGGAAGACGGCTACATCAAGGACAGCCTGGCATGGGTATACTTCAAGATGGGGCAGCAGCAAAAGGCTCTGCAGATGATCCTTGAAGCGCTGAAAAAAGTGCCCATGGACCCGGTCATTCACGAACACCTGGGGGATATCCAAAAGAGCCTCGGAAACCGGACCAAGGCGGTGGAAGCGTACCTTAGGGCCCTCGATCTCCACCACCCCGAGCCCGAGAAGGTCAAAGAGAAGCTCAGGCTGATCCAATGAGACTCCGCACCATCCAATTCCTTCTCTTGACAGTCCTCGCCGGCATAGTATCGGCCTGTGCGCCCAAGCCTCCCGTCGCCATGCCGCCGACCTTGCTTCCGCGGGAGGACTTGATTTCGAAACTCAGGACCCGCAGTGAGTCCTGGGAAGGGTATCAGGCGAAGGTGAGCGTGCGGGGCGAGGGCGCCAAGAAAACATTCAGCGTGCAAGCCTTCGTCGTGGCCGATCTTCCTCATCGACTCCGGTTTGAGGCTCACAAGCTCGGCCAAACCGCCGGTGTGCTCATCTTCGACGAGAACCTGTCAGCCCTTTGGATCCCCTCGGAACAAGTCGTTTACACCGCCGCGTCGGGTGAAAGCCTCATCGATCACTTTCTTGGCGCCACCATACCCCCGGACGCATTCAGCAGGAGTTTGATCTCGATCATGTCGAAGGAGCAGCTCGATCACATCCAGGTGCTGCCCGACCAGTCGAGTTTGCTGCTCCACATCAAGGATCCAGGGAACAACATGGCTTTCACGTGGAAGCTCGCCTCCCAGTCCTACGCTGTTGAGAGCGTCCTCGTGCGCGAAGGGCCCCGCGCCTACACGGTAACGTACGATCCCCCGGTGGACCTCGACCCGCAGAACATTCCCCGCAAGGTGAAATTCGAGTCGGATCAGTGGCGACTGGAAGTGAGAATTGACCAACTGGTTCCATCGAAACAACCGCCAGACTCTGCTTTTGCCCTTGCCGTTCCCAATGGCACCCGTTCCATAGATCTGGCCACCTTGAAATGAGGCAAGTCCCATGGCGAGGCGTTTTGCGGTGGACAGCATGCTTGGCAAGCTCGCAAAATGGCTTCGCATCCTCGGCTTTGATGCCCGCTGTGAAAGGATCGCTTCACAAGTGGAGCTGGATCATCTCAGGAGGGACGGATTCACCGTCGTGACACGGAGCCGACGGTGGTCCACCCAAGGCCAGGTGCTGCTGCTGGAGGCCAACGACCCCTCTGAACAACTCCACGAGCTCATCACGGCCCTCGGAATCGCGAGGGAAGACCTTCAGCCCCTGACCCGGTGCATCCGGTGCAATGAGCCGCTGCGGATCATCTCCAGGCGGGAGGCTCTGGGAGCCGTGCCTGACTACGTTTACGAGACGCAAGCCGAGTTTCATCAGTGTCCCGGGTGCAACAGGATTTACTGGCCCGGGAGTCATTCCAAGCGCATGAGCGACCGATTGGCATGCCAGACCGGATGGTCTGTCCAATAGACTCTTCCCAAATTCCAGCGCCCTCTCGACCGGTACTGGACTTCTTCATGAAATGGAAGACACGACAACGAAGGGAGTTGAAACGATGACGGGTATTTTCAACATGGCAAAGAGCTTCATGCTGAAGGGTCTCACCTTCTTTTTCCAGGTTTTCCTGGCCACGTTCCACTGGCTCACGCGATTTTTCAGGCTTAGACTGTGCGGCTGGAAGAAATGTAGAGCCCAGAAAGAACTGGACAGGGCCATGAGAGAGCTCGGAACCGAAGTCTATTTCCTTTCCGACAGAGAAGGGGACTGGCGGAATGCGCCGGCCGTGCAGCAGCAGCTCACGCGAGTCGGGGAAGCGGAGGGGAAGGTCCTGGCGGCCGAAGAACTTTCAGGGGCAATCAACCGCAAATACAAGGAAAAGCGGGAGGGAATCAAAGCAAGGTTTGCGGAGAGGCGAGCTCGAATCGGGACCCCCTCCGGTTCGGATGTGGAATGAAATGCAGGCTGGATCAGGCTGAAATGCAGTGGTGGAAGACGGCGACCAGGCGGCATGCGGGTGTCCTCATGATGTCATGCCATGAACGGTTTCGTCGGCACAATCCGCCGGGTCCCCCTGTATCTTGTTGAGGGCGTGGGGCAACGCGGGAAGAAGCACCAGGAGGTTTTCCAGGGCCCCTTTGGGACTCCCCGGCAGGTTCACGATGAGGGATTTCCCCCGAATTCCCGCGACACCCCTGGAGATCATGGCGTGAGGGGTTTTCGCGAGGCTCGCGGAGCGCATGGCTTCGGCCATTCCCGGCACCACGCGTTCGACCACCGCCATCGTCGCCTCCGGCGTGACGTCTCTGGGGGCGACTCCGGTTCCTCCCGTCGTGATGATCAGCGCCGTATTCCTCGTGTCAGCCAAATCTCGCAGGACTCGGCTGATTTCTTTTGCTTCGTCGGGAATGATGGTCCTGTACTCGATGAGGTAGCCCTCCGCGACGAGCCTCGCGCAAATTGTGTTCCCGGAAAGATCTTCCCTCTCACCCTTCGCCCCACGGTCACTGATGGTGAGTACCGCGGCGGTTCGGCTGAAACAGCCTCTCTCCCCCCCCGAATGATGATCCATCAATTTCTCCACGGTCATGGCTTCTGCATGGCGTGTCTCTTGGCTGCATTGGCCACGGCAGCGGGAACGGATTTACTCTTCGAGATCTCCTTCAAATCCTGAAGTGGCAGAGTCTGAACCATCTTCATGGAGATGGCCAGTGGTGTTTTGGGGTTCTTCACCAGTGCTGCACGAACCTGGTAGAGCTTGGTCCATTCGCGGTTGTTGGCGATTCTCCGAAGAACTTCTTCGTCCACGTTCCGCGAGTACGCGATGGAAGTCACCTCGCCTTCGGTGATGCGGGGATTGTTGATGATGGCCAGTTGCACCATCCGGTTGCTATCCCGGATGAGGACGACTCTGGCATCCTTGTCCCCCATCATCGCCATGCGGATCTTTTCAGAGACCTTCAATCTCATGAGTCTCTGAAACAGACTTTCGCTCTTGTTCTCTTCGCTCTCGGCGGTTTCTTCGTCGGGAGATCCTGACTGTTCGTCCAGAAACCGCATGGCATCGATGAGGAGGTATTCCCACGGCTTGGCGATGGTCAATTCCACCTCATCTTCGAGAGGAAGGGTCTCGAAGCGGCCCCCCGGCACTTTCAACAATTCGCAGAAGGCATCTTCCCCCGTCAGTTGCCCGGTCTGGGCATGACACACCTGTCCGTCCTGGATCACCAATTTTCCGGCCGAAGCCTCACCCTCAAGCAGGATGACACGATCCATCCGAGCCATGCACGCGAGCTGAACCAGGTCGTTCAGGGGGATGTCTTCAACGACCCCGAAGAACCCGCTCTGGCCCCCCGAAGGCAGAGGCGATCCGTCATTCCTGCCGGATGCAGCCCTTTCACTCGCGTAACGCATGGCCTCGATGAGAAGATATTCCCATGATTTGTTGATGGACGTGGTCTTTTCCTCGGGAAGGGGAAGAGTGCTGAAGTTTCCGCTCTCCCAGGAGAGGATTTCGCAGAACGCGCCCTCTCCTTCCTGAATCCCCGCTTCCGCATGGATCACGGTGCCGGAATCCACCACGATGAAACCCGATTTATGAGGGGAATCCACCCTGACGTTGTGGCTCATTCTCGCAAGACACGACAGTTGCACAAGATCCAGCAGACGGATCCGGTTTATCATTCCAGTGTATCCGCGTCGTTGCGCTTGAGTCTGATCCGCCATGTTCGTAGTGTGATGGGAGTCAGCAGGCATTCACACGAACCGAGGAATTCTTGTGCCGCATTGCGTCACGCACCATTCTTCAGAGGCCCCGCATGGCCCCTTGGGCCACTCGAAACGATTAAAAGCCGGGATCTCGCTGCAGGGGCACAGAGCTCGCCGAGGTTCTCTTTTGGTTTTTCCTCCGCGTGCTCCGCGTCTCCGCAGCGACCGAATCCCTCTATTATAGGCATTTCTGAGCCGCAGGCAACGCTCGCTCCAGGAGACCAAGCTACGGGGCTTTGCCGACCCCAGGCTGAATACCTCTTGCGGGAAGCCCTGTGTCAACCGAGGAATTGTCAACTCAGGGTCCGAAATGGAAACGGGGACCAGTCAGTCCCCGTTTCCGCGGATTGTCGAGAGTGGCAATCAAGGGATGCGGCGGCGCATGACGCGGGCCGGTCCCGTCATTTACTTCTGTTCTTCCTTGGAGGCCTCGATGATCTTTTCCTGGAGCTGAGCCGGCACTTCCTCGTAGTGGGAGAACTTCATGGTGAACATGCCTCGGCCCGCAGAGATGGAACGAAGTTCCGGCGCGTACTTGAGCACTTCCGCAAGGGGAACGTTGGCCTTGACAATCTGCTTCTTTCCCTTGGTTTCCATCCCGAGGACCCTTCCCCGCCTTGAGTTGAGGTCCCCGATGATGTCTCCCATGCAGTCGTCGGGAATCGTGATTTCCATCAGCACGATGGGTTCCAGCAGGGTCGGCTTGGCCTCCATGACAGCTTTCTTGAAGGCCATGGATCCCGCGATCTTGAAGGCCATTTCCGACGAATCCACCGGATGGAACGAACCATCGACGAGGCCCACCATGAAGTCGACCACCGGGTATCCGGCGAGGGCCCCTTCCAGGCAGGCTTCGGCAATGCCCTTTTCCACGGCGGGAATGTACTGCCTGGGAATGACTCCTCCAACGATTCTGTCCACAAACTGAAAACCCTCACCTTTCGCCAGGGGTTCCATTTCAATCCAGCAGTCCCCATACTGACCGCGACCGCCCGACTGCTTCTTGTACTTGCCCTGGACACGGGCCTTGCTCTTGATGGTTTCCTTGTAGGCGACCTTGGGAAGCTTCAGGTTGACTTCCACCCCGAATTTCCTTTTCAGCTTGTCGACGATGGTCTCGATATGGATCTCTCCCATGCCGGAGAGGATCATCTCCTTGGTTTCCTCGTTACGCTCCAGTTTGAGAGTGAGATCCTCCTCCATGAGCCTCGAAAGGGACGAGAAAATCTTCTCTTCGTCTCCCTTGCTCTTGGGTTCGACGGACAGAGAGTAGATGGCGGGGGGAAGATCCACGACGGGGAAAACGATGGGATCCTTTTCGGCGCAGAGGGTATCCTGGGTGGTCGTTTCCTTGAGTTTGGCAACGGCAACGATGTCGCCGGGGCCGGCGCTCTCGACGGGATCCTGCGTCTTTCCCCTGAGGCGCAGCAACTGCCCGAATCGCTCCTTGGTGTCCTTGGTCGCATTGTACACCGTGGAGTCGGAGCTCAAACTCCCGGAGAAAACCCGCAGCACGGAGAGCCGACCGGCGTAGGGGTCGCTTATGGTCTTGATGACAAGACCGCTGAAGGGGGAATTCGCGTCGGGATCCCGTGAGGCCTCCTGGTCTTTTCCCGGCACGGTCCCCTTGACGGATCCGCGATCGATGGGAGAAGGCATGCATTCCACGATGGTGTCGAGAAGGGGCTGCATGCCCATGTTCAAGAATCCGGAACCGCAGGCGATCGGGACCAGCTTTCCGGACGTGACCGCCATGCGCAGCCCAGCCTTGACTTCCTCCGGTTCCAGTTCGCCGGTGTCCAGGTACTTCTCCAGGAGCTCGTCGCTGGATTCCGCAATGCGCTCCACCAACTCTTCCCTGTAATGGGCCGCCGCTTCGGCCAATTCTGCGGGCATGTCCTGAACGTCGAACTGCCCGCTGTCACCCTTGGCGTAGAGGTATGCCTTCCCGTTCAGGATGTCCGCAACACCCATGAAGGACTCCGCAGACCCAATGGGAACCAGAATGGGAACACATTCCTTGCCGAAATTGTTCCGGATGGTCTCGACAGCCTTGGCGAAATCCGCCCTTTCCCGATCCATCTTGCTCACGAAGACCATTCGAGCCAGGCCGAGCTCATTGGCAAATTCCCACACCTTTTCCGTCTGCACGCGTATCCCGTCCACCGCGTCCGCCAGCACGACGACCCCGTCGGCGCCTTGCATGGACGTCTTGGTCTCGGCGATGAAATTGAAATCCCCGGGTGTGTCAATGAGGTTCAACTGATGCTTCTTCCAGGAGAGCGAACAAAAGGCGCTGCTTATCGTGACCTTGCGCTTCATCTCCTCCGGTTCATAGTCCATGATGGAGGTGCCTTCGTCCGGCTTCCCAAGGCGGGTGGTGACACCCGAGCAGAAGAGCATTGCCTCTGCAAGCGAAGTCTTGCCTGCACCGCCGTGGGAAATGATAGCGAAAGTCCGAACATTTGCTGCGTCGTGTTTCATATCCAGATCCTTTCTCTGAGTCATGATCTCCGAAGAGGCCGGTCTTTCAGAATGCAGCTCGCTCGCGGAAGGAAGCCTTGCGGGGAGAAGGCTTGCCCATGGTGCATGAACCGGAGATTTGAAAGCCCTTGACCCACTGAGCCCACGGCAGGGAAGCTGTCCGTCCAATCCGACGGTCGATCGACCGAGCGGTTCGGCAGGCCCCTCGATGGTCTTCGAGCTCAACGTTTCGAAATCTCGTGAAAAATCCGAAGGTTGAAAATAGGGCAAGTTCTGATGGAAAGTCAAGTGATTTCCTGAGACTTCCTAGGACGGGAAAGGCTGTGGGGGACTTTTTAGTTGGTTTTTTCTACCCCGTGTGCTAGTTGTTTTACTTTTGATCTGATTGCTCATGATCGCCTGATGACGATTGTGAGGGTTTCCAGGGGGCGGATTCCCGTGAAGGAAACGATGCAGAGCATTCCAGGCTGGAATCAATCCGTTGAGATGTTCCTGAATCACCTGCGCCATGAGCGGGGTTTCAGCGAGGAGACTCTGAGGGCTTATGCCGGCGACTTCCGACAGTTCCAGGAATTTGCGTCCCGTGTCGCGAAAACCGCCGACCCTCAGTGGGGGGACATCACTTCCGACGTGATTCGCGGGTACCTGGCATCCCTGCACGGGAGCATCGAGAAGACGAGTCAGGGCAGGAAACTCTCCGCCCTGCGATCTCTGTGCCGCTACCTTGAGGAGAGAGGCTTCCTCGCCATCAACCCCGCCGAGCCCATCACACACCCGAAATCCAGAGTCAGGCTTCCATCGTTTCTCGGCGTCGATGAGGTCTTCCAATTTCTGAGATCCCTCGAGAAAAGCTGCCAGGAACCGGGGGCATCCTGGAGGAGATATCGGAACCGGGCAATCTTTGAGCTTCTGTATTCGGCCGGCCTGCGGGTGAGCGAGCTCACGGGGGCCAATGAAACGGACCTCGATTTAGGGGCCGGTATGATAAGGGTCCTGGGCAAGGGCAGCAAGGAACGGGTCGTTCCCGTCGGCGGAAAAGCAATGGAGTCTATTTCCGAGTACTTGACGGTCTTGGATCTTCAGCTCTCTTCGGCCCGAAAGCGAAATAGCGCTCTCTTCCGGAACGCTCGAGGCGGTCGGCTCACGGGCCGTTCCGTGCACCGCATCCTCCTGGCCGAGCTCAAGCGGTGCGGGTTGTGGCAGCATTTGACCCCTCACGGTCTGCGCCACACGTTCGCGACGCATCTGCTCAATGCCGGAGCCGATCTGCGGGCGATCCAGGAAATGCTCGGCCATGCGACACTCTCCACAACCCAGCGCTACACGCACGTGCACATGGATCAGCTCATGAAGACTTATGATCTCGCACACCCGAGAAGTCGCAAGAAAGCCAGGTGACATCGAAACCGCCATGGGTTTTATTTGAACCACGAAGGGCAGGATGGGCACAAAGGACACGCGATTCAGGAGATGAACAGCACATGATGGGAAGCGCCGTACGCAGCACAACAGTTCTGGCCATCCGCAGGGACGGACAGCTGGTGATGGCCAGTGACGGTCAGGTGACGCTGGGTGAGACCGTGGTGAAGCACCAGGCGAAAAAGGTCCGCAGGATCTACCAGGACAAGATACTGACGGGTTTTGCGGGATCCACGGCGGATGCCTTCACGCTCTTCGAGAGACTTGAGGGGAAACTGGAGCAGTACAACGGGAACCTGAAGCGCGCCGCGGTTGAACTGGCCAAGGACTGGCGCATGGACAGGGCATTGCGTCGCCTGGAGGCACTCCTCATTGCCGCCGATCGAAACGATTGCTTTATTTTGAGCGGCACGGGGGATGTCATCGAGCCCGACGACGGACTCGCCGCGGTGGGTTCCGGCGCCCCGTACGCCCTTGCTGCGGCCCGGGCCCTCTTGAGGCACTCGCAACTCACCGCCCGCCAGATCGCCGAGGAGTCCATGAAGATCGCGGCGGACATTTGCATCTACACCAACAAGGAATTCACCATCGAGGAGTTGTGATTCCATGCAGCCCCCCCTGACCCCCGCGGAGATCGTCAGTGAGCTGGACAGGTACATCATCGGCCAGCAGGATGCGAAGCGCATGGTTGCCATCGCCCTGCGGAACCGATGGAGACGCCAGCAGGTCCCCGACCACCTCCGGGATGAAATCGCCCCCAAGAACATCATCATGATCGGCCCCACCGGGGTCGGGAAAACCGAAATTGCCCGGCGCCTCGCTCGCCTGGCCCAGTCGCCCTTCCTGAAAATCGAAGCGAGCAAGTTCACCGAAGTGGGCTACGTGGGAAGGGACGTGGAGTCCATGGTGCGCGACCTCACGGAGCTTGCCGTGAGCATGGTCCGCGCCGAGGAGATAGAAGCGGTCAAGAAAAAGGCCGAGGAACTGGCCGAAGAGAAACTTCTGGACGTCCTCCTTCCACCGAAGAGAAAGCCGGAGCCGAAGGAGGATGAACTTCCCGAGCCCGTGGACATCAAGGCGGCCCAGGACGAGTCGAACCAGGCCGATTCAACCCGCGAGAAGCTGAGGAAGCTCCTGCGCAAAGGGGCGCTGGACGACCGCTACGTGGAGCTTGATGTCCCGGACCGAAGCTTTCCCACCATCGAGATTTTTGCGGGCACCGGAATGGAGGACATGGACTTCAACCTGCGGGAAATGCTCGGATCCATGCTTCCCCAGAGGACCAAGAGGCGAAAGGTGAAAATACCGGAAGCCCGGGAGATCCTCGTTCAGCAGGAGTCCCAGCGCCTCATCGACATGGACAGGGTCGTCAAGTCCGCCGTGGAGCGCGTCGAGCACTCGGGCATCGTTTTCCTGGACGAAATCGACAAGATCGCCGGACGCGAGGCAGGCCGGGGGCCGGACGTCTCCCGGGAAGGGGTGCAGCGGGACCTGCTTCCCATCGTGGAGGGATCCACCGTGACCACCAAGTATGGAATGGTCAAGACGGATCATATCCTCTTCATCGCCTCGGGAGCCTTCCACATCGCCAAACCGTCGGACCTCATCCCTGAATTGCAGGGGCGCTTTCCCATCCGAGTCGAGCTCACGTCCCTTTCCAAAGAGGATTTCATCCGCATCCTCAAGGAGCCCGCCAATGCCTTGATTGCACAGTACGAGTCACTTCTGGCCACGGAAGAAGTGCACTTGGTCTTTGAAGACGCAGCCATCGAGGAGATTGCGGAATTGGCTTACCAGGTCAATTCAAGGACGGAGAACATCGGTGCCCGAAGGCTCCACACCATCATGGAAAAGCTGCTGTCGGACATTTCGTTCAACGCTCCCGATCTTAAGGGACAGACCATCCCGATCACAAAGGAATACGTTTGCCAGATTCTTCAGGAGATCATCAAGGACGAGGACCTGAGTCGGTACATCCTGTGACGGGCGGCCTAACTGAACCTGCCTCACCGCAACCCGGGGATGACCCGCTTCGACCTTCGTGAAGTGTCTTTCCCCGATCGTCTCGTTCCCCGAGGGGTGACATGATGGAAAAAGCCAGAATACTCATCGAGGCCCTCCCGTACATCCGCCGCTTCTATCAGAAGACCGTCGTGATCAAATACGGGGGCCACGCCATGGTTGCCGACGAACTCAAGCAGAGCTTCGCCCAGGACGTGGTTCTCATGAAATACATCGGGATCAATCCCGTGGTGGTCCATGGCGGAGGTCCCCAAATCGGCCAAATGCTCGATCGCATCGGCAAGAAGAGCGACTTTTGTGCAGGCATGCGGATCACCGATGCAGACACCATGGATGTGGTGGAGATGGTGCTTGCCGGGAAGATCAACAAGGAGATCGTCTCTCTGATCAACCGTCACGGGGGCAAGGCCATCGGGCTGAGCGGCAAGGACGGGGAGCTCATCCAGGCAAGAAAGCTCCATCTCTTCCGCTACCAGGGGGATGACCAGCCGCCCGAAATCATCGACATCGGCTTGGTGGGAGAAGTGCACCGTATCAATGTGGAGATCCTCAGGAGCCTCGACAGGAGTAACTTCATTCCGGTCATAGCACCCGTCGGCGTGGGGGAGAACGGAGAGAGCTACAACATCAACGCGGACCTCGTGGCGGGTGCCATCGCCGGGGCTCTCCAGGCCAAGAAGCTCCTCCTCATGACGGACGTGGCCGGGGTATTGAGGGCCGACGGGGATCTCATCTCCAGCATGACCTTCGCCGAGGCGGCGGAAGCCATGCAGGACGAAACTCTGAAAGGCGGGATGATCCCCAAGGTCCAGTGCGCCATGGAAGCCCTTCAGGCCGGAGCGGAAAAAGTCCACATCATCGACGGCCGCATCCCCCACGCGATTCTCCTCGAGATTTTCACCGACGAGGGCATCGGAACGGAGATCTGTCGAAAGCGGTCCTGAAGGCCGCTTCCTCCGTAAGTGGCTGATGTTATGCGAACAAAAACCGCAAGAGTGAAGCTTGGACAAGTCCGAAGAGGACAGGAGCCGTAGTCATGAACGATACGCAGTCGGTTTGCCGCGACGTGATCTGCGGCACATACGCCCGCATGCCCGTGACCTTCACGAGAGGCCAGGGGTGCAGACTTTGGGATGACACCGGGAAGGAATATTTGGACTTCCTGGCCGGGATCGCCGTGTGCAACCTGGGCCACTGCCACCCCGAAGTGAGCCGGACGCTCTGCCGGCAGGCCGAAACCCTGGTTCATGTGTCAAACCTTTTCCACACGCGGCCGCAGGTTGAGCTGGCAGCGGAATTGACACGTCTTTCGTTTGCAGATAAGGTGTTTTTCGCCAACAGCGGCGCAGAAGCCAATGAAGCAGCCATCAAGCTCGCCCGGAAGGTCAGCAGGGACCGATACGGAGACGGCCGTTTTCACATCGTCACCATGAAGGATTCCTTCCACGGCCGGACCCTGGCCACATTGTCGGCAACGGGCCAGGAGAAGGTCCACAAGGGATTCGAGCCCCTGGTGGAAGGTTTCGCCTTTGCGGAATTCAACTCCATCCCCTCGGTCGAGCAGGCGATCACGGATCGAACCTGCGCGGTCATGGTGGAACCCATCCAGGGGGAAGGGGGGGTCAATTTTCCTGATCCCGACTACCTTGCGGATCTTAAGGCCCTCTGCCACAAGCGCGATTTGCTCCTGATCTTCGATGAGGTGCAGGTGGGCATGGGCCGCACGGGTGCCCTCTTCGCTCACGAGCACGAAGGCGTCAGCCCTGATGTCATGACCCTGGCCAAGGCACTTGGAAACGGCCTTCCTATCGGCGCCATGCTGGCAACCGATGAGGCGGCGGCTTCGTTTGTTCCCGGGACCCATGCCTCGACATTTGGAGGAACCCCGCTGGTGACCTCCGCCGCTCTCCGGGTGCTTCAACTCATATCGGACCCCGCATTTCTGGATGGCGTTCGAAGGAAGGGAGCATACTTCATGGAGCGGCTTGGGGGGCTCAAGTCCCGCCATGCGGTCATAAAGGACGTGAGGGGCCGGGGGCTCATGATCGGGATGGAGCTGCACGGCCCCGGTCAGAGGATTGTGGAGCGTTGTCTGGAAGAGGGTTTCATCATCAATTGCACCCATGACACAGTGCTTCGGTTCGTCCCGCCTCTCATCGTCGCTGAAGAGGATATCGATCGGCTCATCCAGGCGCTGGACGGCATTTTTAACGAGGACACCCAATGAAGCGTGATCTACTGACCATCAGGGATCTTTCTCCCGATGAAATCCGTCGACTGATCGCCAGGGCACGACGGATGAAGGGGGACTGGCAGCGGGGCGCCCTGGAGCCGACCCTCGCCAGAAGGGTTCTGGGCCTGATTTTTTCGAAACCATCCACGCGAACCCGGGTGTCTTTCGAGGCGGCCATGTACCGTCTGGGAGGAGACTGCATCTTCCTCACGGAAAAGGACACCCAGCTCTCCCGAAGCGAGCCCCTCTCGGATACAGCGAGGGTCCTCTCACGGTATGTGGATGCCATTGCGGTCCGCACGTTCGCTCAGGCGGACGTGGAGGAACTGGCCCGGTACGCGTCCATTCCCGTCATCAACGGACTGACGGACAGTTTTCATCCGTGCCAGGTGCTGAGCGATCTCATGACCATCGAGGAGAAACGGGGAAGTCTCGAGAACCTTCACGTTGCCTGGGTAGGGGATGGAAACAACGTCGCCCACTCCTGGATCAACGCCGCGGCGCGCCTCGATTTCACCCTGTCCCTGGCGTGCCCGGAAGGTTACGAACCATCAACTGAAGTGGTGGACTGGGCTCGGCGGGAGGGCCGAGGGACGATCCACCTCACGAAGGATGCCAGGGAAGCCGTATCTTCGGCGGACGTTCTCTACACCGACGTCTGGGCGAGCATGGGGCAGGAGACCGAAGCCGAATCCCGGCGCCAAACGTTCCGGGATTACCAGATCAACGGGTCCCTCCTGGCCGCGGCCCCTCCTCATGCCGTGGTGCTGCACTGCCTGCCCGCCCACCGGGGAGAGGAGATCACGGACGAAGTGATGGAGGGACCCCAATCCGTCGTTTTCGATCAGGCCGAAAACCGCCTCCATCTTCAGATGGCCTTGCTGGAATGGCTCATCACGGGCAAGGAATAGAACCGCCCCACGATGCAGACTCATCACGGGATGCACCCCCGTTGCGGATTCACGCCACAGATTGTGGTCCACCTACACTTGCTTTTTCGAGAGGATTTATGAACGTCAAGAAAGTTGTGCTCGCATACTCCGGTGGCCTGGACACATCCATCATTCTCAAGTGGCTCATCGAAACCCATGACTGCGAAGTGGTGGCGTTCGCCGCCGACCTCGGACAGGCTGAAGAACTGAGCGGTCTTGAGGAAAAGGCTCTTGCAACAGGCGCCGTCAAGGCCCGCATCGAAGACCTGCGGGAGGAGTTCGTCCGGGACTTCGTTTTCCCGGCTTTCCGCGCCAATGCCATCTACGAGGGACAGTACCTGCTGGGCACATCCATCGCCCGCCCCCTCATCGCCAAGCATCAGGTCCGAATCGCGGAGGAGGAGGGAGCCGACGCGGTGAGTCACGGGGCCACGGGCAAGGGAAACGACCAGGTCCGGTTTGAACTCACGTACACGGCCCTGAACCCAAAGCTCAAGATCATTGTACCGTGGCGCGAATGGAATCTGAGGTCCCGTACGGCCCTGGTGGAATTCGCCGAGAAGCATGGAATCCCCGTGCCGGTCACCCAGGAAAAGCCCTACAGCTCCGACCGAAACCTGCTGCACATCAGCTACGAGGGAGGAATTTTGGAGGACCCCTGGCTGGAGCCTGATTCCTCGATGTTCACATTGAGCGTGAACCCGGAATCCGCTCCGGACACCCCGGAGATTGTTGAAGTCGACTTCGAAAGGGGGAACCCTGTGGCGGTCAACGGGGATCGACTGAGCCCCGCGAACCTGCTTGGCCGTCTGAACGTTCTGGGAGGCAAACACGGGATCGGCCGCCTCGACATGGTGGAAAGCCGTTTTGTGGGGATGAAGTCCCGGGGCGTTTACGAGACTCCCGGCGGAACCATCATGCGGGAAGCACACAAGGCGGTCGAATCGATCACCATGGACCGCGAAGTCATGCATATCCGCGATTCCCTCATTCCCCAATATTCCAGGCTGATATACAACGGGTTCTGGTACTCTCCTGAAATGCGGCTCCTCCAGGGACTCATGGACATGACCCAGGAAAGCGTTTCCGGTACGGCCCGTTTGAAGCTCTACAAAGGGAACTGCCTCACCATCGGGCGAAAGTCGGATTATTCTCTCTACCAGCCCAGCTTTGCAACCTTCGAAGAGGACGAGGTCTACGAACAGAATGATGCCACAGGCTTCATCCGGCTGCATGGCCTGCGGCTGCGCATCGAGTCCCTCGTTATGAAACAGAAGGGGATGTGAGCGGGAATTGCCTGTCTTCCTCCATCTCCCCGGGAAACCCAGAAACACAAGAGAAGAGGCCTTTTTGAATGAGTGACAAGCTTTGGCAGGGGCGATTCGACCAGCCGATAAACAAACACGTGGAGGATTACACCGCCTCGATCCACTTTGACAGCCGTCTCTACCGGTATGACATCGAGGGGAGTGTGGCCCACTGTCGCATGCTTGCCGAGTGCGGAATCATCACCCACGAGGAGGCCTCGAGGATCGTCGAGGGACTCGGGGAGATCCTCCGGGAGATTGAGCGGGGAGATTTCGACCTGGGGTCTTCCAACGAAGACATACACATGGCCATCGAACAGAGGTTGATCCAGAAACTGGGGGAGTTGGGCGGCAAGCTGCACACGGCAAGGAGCAGGAACGATCAGGTTTGCCTCGACATGCGGCTCTACCTGAGGGAGGTCATCGGCCAGTGCCGTGGCCTTCTGGTGGACGTGCGCAAAGCTCTCGTGGAATCGGCCGAGCGGAACATGGACGTCATCATGCCCGGCTACACTCATCTGCAGCATGCCCAGCCCATCTTGCTCTCCCATCACCTGATGGCCTATTATGAGATGTTTCGCCGGGACGGCGAGCGCTTCGAGGGGTGTCTCGGTCGCACCAACGTGCTTCCCCTGGGAAGTGCGGCTCTCGCGGGCACCACGTTCCCCATTGACATGGAATGGACCGCCCGATATCTCCACTTCCCCAAGGTCACAGCCAACAGCATCGATGCGGTCAGTGACAGGGATTACCTCATCGAGTTCAATGCCGCGGCTGCCATTGTCATGATGCACGTGAGCCGCATGGCGGAGGAACTCATCCTGTGGTCCACGACGGAGTTCGCTTTCATCGAGATCAGTGACGCGTTCTGCACCGGGTCGAGCATCATGCCTCAGAAGAAGAACCCCGACGTGCCGGAGCTCATGCGGGGCAAGACCGCGAGGGTTTACGGAAACCTCATGAGCCTCCTCGCCCTCACCAAGTCGCTCCCTCTCGCCTACAACCGGGACCTTCAGGAAGACAAGGAACCCGTGTTCGACTCGGCGGACACCGTCACCAGCACGCTGCGGCTGCTTTCGAAGCTGATCCCCGAAGTCACCTTCAAGAGGGAAAGGATGGAACAGATGGCCGGTGAAGGGTTCACCCTGGCCACGGACCTGGCTGACTTTCTGGTCCGAAAGGGTGTCCCGTTCCGCAAGGCCCATCACGTCGTCGGCCAGATCGTTCAGCACTGCGTCCAACACGGCAAGGACATCACAAACTGCTCTCTGGACGAGCTGAGAAACTTCCACAAGGCCTTCGATCAGGATGTGTTCCCTTTTCTCGATTTGAACAGTGCGATCAACAAGCGGGTTTCCAGTGGAGGCACGGCTGCATCCCGGGTGAGAGAGGCGATCCGCCGTGCCCGTTCTGACGTCGAATCTGCTCGGACGGTACTCAAACCATAACGTTTCAACACGGATTGTTGCCCATGATGGCGCACATGCCTGCGGTAGCCAGGGGTTTCGGAATGAAGCACTTCCCAGCACTCTGCCTTGCTCTTTTGCTCCTTGGCGGGTGCGGGAATAAGGCCTTTCCAAGAATGATGACCGGGGCCCCTCCTCCCCAGATTAAGGATCTTCAGGCCCAGGTCCGGTCGAAGGCGGTTGAGCTCAGCTGGTCCGTCCCCGAAGGGTTGAAGGATGCGTCCAAGGGTAAGGAACCGGCCTATGTTTTCGTCATTTTGAAGACGGAGCCCAAGTGGGAAAATCGCAATTGCCTTGACTGCCCGACTCCGACGGAGGAGGAGGTGGCGGTCATCAATCCTTCCCTCCCTGAACCGGCGAAGGTCGAGGGAAATCGCCTGGTGTGGACGGACAGGAGCGTGTCCTCCCAGCGGGTGTACCGCTACAAAATAGCCATACACGATCAGAAAAAGCGGACCATTTCCGCTTCCAATGCCGCCCTGGCGAAAGTGGTTCCTCCTCCGGGCCCCCTGAAGAATCTCATGGCCGTCACCCAGACGAAAGGGATCCTTCTTCAGTGGAAGGCTCCCACCAGGGACGACCAGGGAGCGGCCCTCCAGGGAGATCTTTTTTTCCTCGTCGAGAGGAGAACACAGGAGGGGGCGTGGGAGAAAGTCTCCAGCGTACACCTCAGGGGGAACAATTTCCTGGACGCGGCCGTGGCGTCCAACCAGTCATACAGCTACCGTGTGACCCCGTATGTCATTTTCGAGGACACCTCGGTTCTGGGTGAAACGGCGACATCTCAGCAGGCGCAGGCCCCCCAGGCTCTCCCCCCTCCCCCTCCCAGCAGGGTGTGGGTGATTCCTTCCAAGGGGGCCCTGGAAGTCCACTGGATCGAAAGTGAGGGCAAGGCGGGGGGATACCACGTGTATCGCAAGGAGGGCAAGGAAATCATCCGGTTGACGGGAAGTCCCATCCAGAAGGCTCCATACCTGGATCGCGCGGTGAAGCGCAACTTCGCCTATGAGTATGCCGTGTCGGCAGTGGGGACTCAACCGGACCAACAGGAAGGTCTGCTTTCCAAATGGTCCGAGACGAGAAGCCTGATGTTCGAATGAAGCCTGGAGACATTCAGCCATGCACCATTTTCATTACAGGAATGACCAGCTCTACTGCGAAGACCTCTCCCTCACAAGGCTTGTCGAGGAAGTCGGCACCCCTTGCTATGTATACAGCCATGCGACGCTGGAGCATCATTTCATGGTCTTCGACCAGGCTTTCGCCGCTGTCTCCCACCTGACGTGCTTCTCCGTCAAGTCCAACTCGAACATTGCCATCCTCAATCTATTCGGATCCCTGGGCGGAGGGGTGGACATCGTCTCAGGGGGAGAGCTTTTCAGGGCACGCAAGGCAGGGTTACCCCCGGAACGTATCGTCTATTCGGGGGTGGGAAAGACGCAGCAGGAAATCGACTATGCCCTTGGAGAGGGCATTCTCATGTTCAACATCGAGTCGACCCAGGAACTGGAGGCCATCAACGCCAGGGCGGGAGCCCTCGGCACGCGGGCGCGGGTGGCCATGCGCGTCAATCCCGACGTGGATCCCAAAACCCACCCCTATATCTCCACGGGAATGAAGAAAAACAAGTTCGGAATTGATATCGAGAGCGCCGTCAAGGCCTACACCTGGGCAAGAGGCCTCGATCACGTGGAGATTCTCGGCCTGGACTGCCACATCGGCAGTCAGCTCACCGAAATCTCCCCTTTCGTCGACGCATTGAAAAGGCTGCGGGTCCTCATCGACAGGCTCAGGGACATCGGCATCGCCATTCGCTTCCTCGACCTGGGCGGGGGACTCGGCATCGTGTACGACCAGGAAACTCCGCCTCACCCCCAGGAATACGCATCAGCCATCATGGAGGAGCTCTCGGGGCTTGATTGCACGCTCATTTTCGAACCGGGCCGCGTGATTGTCGGCAATGCGGGAATTCTCGTGGGAAAGGTGCTCTACACCAAGAGGACTCCCAACAAGAACTTTGTCATTTTCGATGCGGCTATGAACGACCTTGTCCGCCCCAGCCTCTACGGGTCGTACCATCAAATCCAGCCTTTGCGGAGGCAAGAGCGGGAGACGGAAATCGTGGATGTCGTCGGACCCATCTGCGAATCGGGGGATTTCCTGGCCAAGGACCGGGGGCTACCCATGGTGCAGCCGGGGGATTATCTTGCCGTCATGAGCGCGGGGGCCTACGGGTTCACCATGTCCTCCAACTACAATTCGCGACCGCGGTGCCCTGAAATCCTCGTCAAGGGGGGCGAACATCACGTGATCCGCAACCGGGAAACATGGGAGGATCTGACCCGCGGCGAGTCGATTCCGGAGTTCCTTCACCCCAGATGAACCGTTTCCCCCCTGAAATGTTTGCAGAGCCTGCATTCCGGCTTTCGCCGGATTGACGTGAAGAGACTTCCGCTGGAGGCTCCTGAAGAGTATATCTGATCTGAGTGACGGAGTGCCCGTTGAAGACAGTGCAGATCCCTCAGCGTATCGCGTTTGTCAAAATGACAGGCAGCGGCAATGACTTCATCGTGGTGGACAATCGGTCTGGCTTGGTGGACGCCGACGGGTGCCTGGAGCTTGTGCGGCGGGCCTGCCGGCGGAAGCTTTCGGCGGGGGCCGACGGTTTCATTTTGATCGAGAATGACCCAGAGGTTGATTTCCGCTGGCGTTTCTTCAACGCCGACGGCAGTGAAGCGGAAATGTGCGGAAACGGGTCCCGATGCGCAGCCCGTTTTGCGCACCTCAAGGGAATCGCTCTCAAACCACGAATGTCCTTTCGCACTCTGGCCGGCATCATCCGGGCAGAGGTCATCGGAGAACGGGTGAAGGTGAGGATGACCGCTCCCCACGGCCTGGAAACCGATTTCTGCCTGGATGCGGGTGATCGGTCCCTGTGCCTTCATTTCATCAACACCGGGGTGCCCCATGTGGTGACGTTCGAAGAAGACAGGGCGGCCTTGGAGAACGCGGATGTTTTCCAACTTGGCAGAATCCTCCGATATCATTCTCGCTTCCAACCTGCCGGGACCAATGTAAATTTCGCTCTTGTGGTCGACCAGCATCACATGCTCATCCGCACCTACGAACGAGGAGTCGAGGATGAAACCCTCGCCTGTGGCACCGGGTCCATTGCATCCGCGCTCGTCGCCGCATCTAAACACCTTGTCGCCTCTCCTGTGGAAGTGCTCACGCGGAGCGGGGAAACCTTGACCATTTACTTTGAAATGCCGCCTCACGGGGGGCCCACGGAATTCACCGAGGTGTTCATGGAAGGAGACGCCAAGGTGGTCTATGAGGCGGTGCTCTGGGACGAAACATTAAGGAAATAGGAGAGAGCCATGTTTCGAGGCGCAATGGTAGCGATTGTGACACCTTTCAAAAACGGGCAACTGGACGAGCAGGGGTTCAGGGATCTCATCGAGTTCCAGATCGCCAATGGAACCCGTGCCATCATTCCCTGCGGGACCACGGGAGAGTCCGCGACCCTCTCATATGAGGAACATGAGCGGGTGGTGGAAATTGCCGTCGAGCAGGTGAACAAACGGGTGCCCGTCATTGCCGGGACGGGTTCCAACAACACCACGGAAGCCATCCGCCTGACCAGGCACGCCAAGGGCGCCGGTGCGAACGCCGTGCTCATGATCAGCCCCTACTACAATAAGCCCACCCAGGAAGGGCTCTACCAGCATTACAAATCGGTGGCCCAGGCGGTGGATATTCCCATCATCCTTTACAACATCCCTGGACGGACGGCGGTCAACATGGAACCCGATACCATCGCCCGCCTCGCCAAGATCGATAACATTGTCGGCATCAAGGAGGCTTCGGGAAGCATGAAGCAGATCACCGACATCGTGGCCCGTTGCGGTGACGATTTCACGGTGGTTTCGGGAGAGGACTACCTCACTTTCCCCCTCATGTGCGTGGGAGGAAAGGGCGTGATCTCCGTCGTCTCCAACATCGCTCCCAGGGACATGGCGGACCTGTGCGACCGCTTCCTGGAAGGCAAGTTTGCCGAGGCGCAGAAGCTTTATTACCGCCTGCTCCCCCTCTGCCACGTGCTCTTCTGCGAAACCAACCCCGCGCCGGTCAAGGCGGCCCTCGCCATGATGAAGAAGATCGAAAGCGACGAAGTGCGGCTGCCGCTGGCTCCCATGGCCCCGGCCAACCGTTTGAGGTTGAAGGGGGAACTGGAAGCTTACGGGCTCTTGTGAGTTCATGGAAGAGGATGGAGGATCAAATGGTCCGTGCAGCGATAGCCGGCGTCGCCGGCAGGATGGGTTCCAGGATTGCCCAGATCATCGCCGAATCGGAGGAGCTCACTCTGGCCGGAGGCTTTGAACGCTCCGATCACCCCAAGGTGGGACTGGAGCTCGCTGAGGTGATCGGCGGGCCACCCACGGGGTTGCGCGTGGATGGAGGCATCCGGGAAGTGCTCGAAAAGGCCGACGTCGTCATCGACTTCACCGCGGCTTCCGTTTCGCTGGCCCACCTCAGGGAGGCATCGTCCGCGAAGAAGCCCATGGTCATCGGTTCAACGGGATTCACGCCGGACCAGTTGGAGCAGGCCCGGCAAATGGCCTCGTCGATTCCTTGTGTTCTCGCCCCCAACATGAGCATGGGGGTCAACGTCCTCTTCAAGGTGGTCGCGGACGTGGCCCGCCTCCTGGGGCCCGATTTCGACGTGGAAATCGTCGAGGCCCATCACCGCTTCAAGAAGGACGCTCCGAGCGGAACCGCCGTGAAACTCGCCCAGGTGGTCGCGGAATCCCTGGGGCGCAACCTGGAACAGGTGGGTGTCTATGCCCGGCACGGGATCATCGGGGAACGGACCGGGCAGGAAATCGGGGTCCAGACCCTGAGAGGCGGGGACATCGTGGGAGAACACACCGTGATGTTCGCGGGGTTGGGGGAGCGCATCGAGCTCATCCACCGGGCCCACAGCCGTGACAATTTTGCCCGCGGGGCGCTCCGCGCTGCGCTCTGGGTGGTTCGTCAGCCACCCGGTCTCTATGACATGCAGCACGTCCTGGGCATCAAGTGAAGGCAATCGTCTTTTTTCACGCGACTCAAAGCTCCCCGGACGGCTGGTCCCGGTCTTCGGCGGGAAGCGTTGCCCTGAATCAGGAATGTCCAATCATTTCCATGTGGTGGTCGGGGTGTTTTCAGCGTTGATCGAATTGTTCGGAGGTGCAAATGGCGTTTGAAAAGGCAGAACGGTTGAAACGGCTTCCCCCCTATCTCTTTCAGGAAATCGACCGGCTCAAGGCTGAGCTCATGGCCAAGGGAGTTGATGTGATCAACCTTGGGGTCGGCGACCCGGATCTTCCGACTCCGAAGCACATCATCGAAAGGCTCAAGGAAGCCGTTGAAGACCCCTCGACCCACCAGTACCCCTCCTACTCGGGGATGAACAATTTCCGGGTGAGCGTCGCTGGGTGGTATCGAAGCCGGTTCGGGGTGGAACTGGATCCCTTGAAGGAGGTGCTGACACTCATCGGGTCCAAGGAAGGCATCGCCCACTTCCCGTTCGCCTTCATCAACCCGGGCGACATCGCCCTCGTCCCGACCCCCGGCTATCCGGTCTACCACACGACGGTGATGTTTGCGGGAGGCGAATCCCATTTCATGCCCTTGGTCCGGGAGAACCATTTTCTCCCCGATCTGGATGCCATCCCCGAGGAGGTTGCCCGCAAAGCCGTTCTCATGTTCGTCAATTACCCGAACAACCCCACCGGAGCGACCGCAGAACGCGACTTTTTCGTGAAGGTTCTGGACTTTGCCAGGGAGCACAAGATCATTGTCTGTCACGACGCCGCGTACACGGAAATGACTTTCGACGGCTACCGCCCCATGAGTTTCCTTGAAATCCCGGGGGCAAAGGAGATAGGGATCGAGTTCCATTCCCTTTCCAAGACCTACAACATGACCGGATGGCGTCTCGGATTCGCCGTGGGTAACGCGGACATTCTGGATGGCCTTGGCCAGATCAAGAGCAACATCGATTCCGGAGCGTTCAACGCGGTGCAGATGGCAGGAATCGCGGCTCTCGAGGGCGACCAGGGGTGCGTCCGGGAGATGCAGGCCATCTACCAGGAGCGCCGGGACACCCTCATCGAGGGCTTGCGGAAGGTGGGGCTCAATCCCCCATCGCCCAGGGCCACCTTCTACGTTTGGTGCCCCATTCCACAAGGATACCGGTCCACTGAATTCACGTCGCTGCTGCTGCGGGAGGCCGGAATCGTCACCACTCCCGGAAGCGGCTTCGGTGAACCGGGAGAAGGTTACGTGAGGCTGGCCCTGACGGTCGACAAGGCCCGTATCGAGGAGGCCGTCGCTCGCATCCAAAAGCTCTCCTTCTGACAGGAGAGAATAAAGCGGCGAAAAACACACGGGGAGGGTTCCGCGCGCTGACGCTCTGGCCCGGGTGCTGCCGTCTCCCCCCCCACGTTTCTTCTGTCGCATGACTTGGTGATGGTCTCCTGCGTTGGCGGCTCTCCATGGAAAAGGTGCTCATCGGCTTCGGGAGCAATGAGGGGGAACCATTGAAAACCTGCCTCGAGGCTGTGGAACGGCTGAGGGTCCTTCATCCCCTGTTTCACGTGACCCGGGTGTCCCCCCTCTATCGCACGAAGCCTGTCGGACCCGTCGAACAGGACTGGTTTGTGAACGGGGTCATCGTGGGAGAAACGTCCCTCGACCCCCATGAGCTCTTCTCTCTGCTCCAGGCGCTGGAACGTGATTTTGGCCGTGTACGCGGCGTGCGCTGGGGACCGAGGACCCTGGACCTGGACATCCTGGCTCACGGAAACCGGGTGGTGCGCCTGCCCCATTTGACAATCCCGCACCCGCGACTCCACGAGAGGCTCTTCGTACTCGCTCCCCTGGCTGACATCGATCCTTCATGGGTCCACCCGGTATTAAAGGTTTCCGCCGCGCTAATGCTGGCGAACCTTCTTGCATCCGCCCACCATCAGGAAATCGAGCATTTGGATACGCAGACGCCATGATACGATTACTCATCTTTGCCGCACTCATCTACTTCTGTTATCGGCTTCTCAAAGGTCCCCTCGGGTCCCTCCTGAAGGATAAGTTCAAGCCTTCCGACGAGGAGGAGTCCCTTTTGGCCGATGCGGAACTCATCAAGGACCCCCAGTGCGGTGCCTATTTCATGAAGCAGAAGGGCATCGAAGCGAGAATCGGCGGTAAGACGATCCACTTTTGCAGCCCGGCGTGCCGCGACAAGTTCCTCAAGAGCACCCGCTAGCCAGGAAATCGCAACGCCATCGAACCGGTGCAAGGTCGACCCAACCCTGCACCTGCATTGGGTCTTATCGTTAGAAAAAGAGGAATTACGATGGCTCCAGGGGATGACAAGGGGGGTACCGCGAGAGGACGGATCTCTCCTGACCGCTTCTTTTCAAAGGAGAAGGAGAAGACAAAACTCAATTGGTTCCTGTTCGAGTTCGCGTCGGAGATGGAGCATTCCATCGGCAAGCAGTGGCGATTGAAGGCCCAATTGCGTAAAAAGGGCGTTGATGAGGAGCAGATAAGAGACTTCTGCGTTCACTACGCGAAACACATGAAGAAAGCGATTCTCGACAGACTGGCAGGAAAGATCACCGCCGTGAGAGTTGGATACCAGGAAATCGAGAGATTTTTCCCACACATTGGTGATCGCCTCGTGGACAAGTTGCTCACGGCCGCCTATAAGGCTTGGGATTCTCAGACAGCAATGTGCGTGTCGTGCCCGACGCGGTGCATATCGGAGAAGGATGAACGGGCACCGATGTTTGACGATCCTGAGTATTGGGATTAGAGACGTCGCGAGGTTTTGGAGGAAATGAACCGTAGCCGGGCCAGCATGGGTGTGAGAGTCGAAGTGGAATTGATGTCGTCCCCCACCGAAATCGACGAGAGGGAAATGTTCGCGTCGGCGGGGTATCTCACCAACGACATGAACAGTGTAGGCGTCTCCATCCCCAGGGATCAAGCGAACGTCTTAGTGGCTGAGTTCACCATCAACAAGGCAAGGCAAATGGATGTGGTCGACGGGATCGCCAGGGAGTTCAGGATCGGCGTGAGGAATTATGGCCAGTGTTCCATATCCTTTGCGAAAGCTCCACCCAGAAGGACTCAGGAGGCGAAACCCCATCATTCTCAAAAACAGGGGCAGTACCTCGCTTTCATATACTACTACACGAAGCTGAACCGCCGCCCACCGGCGGAAGCCGAAATGCAAAGGTTTTTCAGAACCACGCCTCCCGCTGTCCACAACATGGTTCTCCAACTTGAAAAGAAGGGTTTCATCGAGAGAAAACCCGCTCAACCGCGTAGCATAAAGCTCCTCGTACCGCGTGTGGAACTCCCTGAGCTTGAATAGAAATCTCGACAGAGAGTTCAATGGGCCGATGGTTCGATGGGGGTCAACATAGGCTCAGTAGCGCACAAGGCAATAAAGTGGCCGATGAAGCGTCCGACATTCCGGGCTTGGCCGGGATCCATGAGAATCTCTGGATGCCGGCTTTCGCCGACATGACGAGTAGGATGTCCCATTGCCGGACGATTCATCTTCCAGCCATCGCTTTGATCCGGTTCGCTATATCCTCAACCAAAGGGTCGTGGGTGATGAGCTGCCAGGCCTTGAGGGCAGCAAAACGCATTGCCTTCGGATACAGGAATTGCGTCGACTTCAAGTTTCGGGCCTTTGCTGAGCGGGGTCCTATTCGCGCCGATCCGCGATGACCCGAAGTATCGAGACAAGGCGAATTGTTCGTCTTTTTCGTCAACTTGTCTCAAGACCTGCTCTCAGAAGTTGCAGGTGCTCCCGCAACTGCCCGACGAGTGCAGGGGCTTCGACCAGGTTCTTCTCCCGCCCCATGGCCTCAAGCTGCGCGGACACCTCCCACATGGTCATGGCCGATACGCTGCCCGCAGCCCCCTTTATGCTGTGGGCAATTTCCGCCGTCGAGGCCGCATCGTTTTTCTGCACGGCGGACTCCAGCTCTTGCAGGTTGTCCTGGGTATTCTCGAGGAACATCTGGACGAGCCGCTCCGCTAGGTCCCGTTTTCCCATGCACCGTTCCAGAAGGCTCGGGTAATCGATTATCACCCATTGCTCATCGCCGGCTTTGCCACGATCCGCGAGCTCGGTTTCCTGCCGACAAGAACGCCCAGTGCCTTTGAGCCACTTTTGCAGCGTCCTTGCCAGTTCCTCGGGATCAAGGGGTTTGGTCAGATAATCATCCATCCCCGCTTCAAGACAACGTTCCCGGTCGCTTTTCGCTGCGTGTGCGGTCAGAGCCACGATGGGTATTCGCTGTCCTCCAGGTTTGTCGGCGTTTTCTGCTTCCCAACGGCGGATGATACGCGCCGCCTCGTATCCGTCCATCTCCGGCATTTGGCAGTCCATCAACACGAGATCAACTTTACACGCCCGGATGGCCTCCACGGCCTCGCGACCCGTCCGGGCCCATTTGCATCGATACCCCAGTTCGGCGATGAACTCTGTCGCCACCTCCCGGTTGATCTCGTTGTCTTCCGCCAGCAGGATGGTTTCGGAAGCGACGTCCCTCGATGCTGATGGTTGCGCCATCTGCTTTCGCAAGGGTTCCCGCAGTTTTCTCAAGTCGCCGTTGGCGGCAGTCAAAATGGCATCGTAAAGGTCGGATCTGCTTATGGGTTTTGGGACACAGGCGGCGAAGCCGCCCACTTTCACATCATCGCTGTCGGCTATCTGGGCGAAGCTGCTCATCAAAACCAACCCTGTGTGCTTCAGTTGGTTGTCGCCCTTGATGATCCGGGCCATGGACACCCCATCCATTCCCGGCATTCTCCAGTCCAGTACGGCCACCGCAAAAGGTCGTCCGTTCTTGGCGGCGGCCCTAAGCTTATCGAGACCCACAGTGGCATTCGGTGCAACTTCAACAAGGCCCTTCCATGACAGGATGAAATCCTGGAAAATTTCGCGTGTCTGAACACAATCCTCCACCACGAGGACACGCAGTCCTTTTAGGTCGAGCAGATGAGTTGGGGTCTTCAGAGGTTTCGAGCTGGGTTCTTTGAGCCGTGCGGTAAACCAGAAGGTCGCTCCTCTGCCTGGCTCGCTTTCCACGCCGATCGTGCCGCCCATCAATTCGCAGAGCTGGCGCGAAATGGCCAGCCCCAATCCTGTCCCGCCATAGTTACGGCTCATGGAGTTGTCAGCTTGAGAGAAGGCATCGAAAATCAGGGCTTGCTGCTCGCGTCCTATGCCGCAACCGCTATCCCGAACCTCAAAACGCAGCATTGTCGCTTCTTGGGAGGTATCCTGACGCTTGCAGCTCACGATGACCTCGCCGTTTTCGGTGAATTTTACAGCGTTTCCCACGAGATTGACCAGGACCTGACGTAGACGGTTTTGGTCCCCGATGAGCTCTTCCGGCAGCGAATCGCACACCTTGTAGGCAAGCTCGATTCCCTTCCGTTCGGCCTTTTCCGCACAAACTCGCACGGCACTGTCCACGATATCGGATACACAAAACACGTTTTCATCCAGTTCCATCTTGCCGGCTTCGATTTTGGAGAAATCAAGCACGTCGCCGATGACGTTCATGAGAGCTTCTGCCGAGGAGAGAGCGTTGGCCACGTAACGGCCTTGTCTCTTGTCCAAGTCCGTCCTGTGAAGTATTTGCAGCATCCCCAGAACGCCGGTAATAGGGGTGCGGATCTCATGGCTCATATTGGCCAGGAATTGTGACTTGGCTAAACTGCCGGCCTCAGCTGCTTCCTTGGCTTTCAGCAGCGCATCCTGCGTTCGTTGCCGCTCAATGGCGGCGCCCAGCATATCCGCAGCCGCCCGAAGGCTGTCCAGCTCGGCGTCGGTCCACTGGCGCTCATGCTTACATTCTTCCAAGCAGAAGACCCCCCACCACGAGTTCTCCACCATGATCGGTATGCCGAGGAGAGACTTGACGCCATGGGGTTCGAGCACGCGCTTTTGAGCCTCATCGAGTTCACTCACGTGCGCTATAAGGGTCTCGTTGCGTCTCAGAAGATCGGCACACACATCGAAGCCCGAACCATACCAGGCGAAGCTCAGGCGGTTCGGAGAGTCCATCGTCTGGGTGATGCCGGCGGCGAGCCACTCAAAACGCATGTGGGCCAGCAAATTCCCCTCTGGGTCGCGTTGATTCTCAAGTACGTGGATGCGACTGACCCCCGCCGCCTGGCCGATCACAGCCATAACGTCTTCGATGACCACATCCCAGTTCGCGGAGCTCAGGAACTGCTGCGCTGCAAAGCGGACGCTCTGCAGAATCCTGTCTCTTTGCAGGAGTGCTACCGTCATTGAATTGACTGAATTGGCCAGGCTCCCTATCTCGTCACCGCTTTGGATCGAGGCCCGTGCGGATAGGTCGCCTCCGGCAACCTCCTGGACGACGGCCTCGAGACTCAGGATGGGCTTTACGAGCCTTTTTGCGTAAACGACAGACGCCACCAGGCTGAGCATGATGCAGAGGACCGCCAGCATGCCGGTCCGTCGATAAACCGCCGCCACGCTTTGATCGTAGCCGTCGAGGGAGAGACCCACGTGAATCCAGCCCCACTGGATGCCTGAGTAGTCGAACGGCTGCGAGTAGTGGAAGACCCGTCGTTGGAAGAGGGGAACGACGCCGATGCCCCTGCTGGACTCACGTTTGTCGGGTCGCCATTCCTTGGGCGCATCTGTTTCGGAGCGCCATCCCGCACGGTCGTGAATCATCGAGAAGCCGTCGTTGCGTGTGATCACCAGGTAATCTAGGCTGTTGTCACCACTCAGCATTTGAACGCAGTAGTCGACCACGGTGCTGTAATCTTCGTTGACGACGGCGCCGGCCGCCACATCGCGCAGCGACACGGTGATCCCGTGCGCCTTGGACTCCAGGTTCTCAAGGAATGTTCGCTTCTGTTCAGGGATGATCACCGTGACGAAGATCAACAGCGTGATGATTGTGACCAGCCAGGACAAAAGGGCTGTCCTCAGCGTGATCCCCATTCGTTTGTTCTTCATGTCGTTTGTTTTCATCGTGCACTCTTTGTTTACGCCAACGGCTTCGATAACCTTTTGGATTCGGTTCATGGCGTGTTCTCTTTGCACAACTTCTCGTAGGTCATCCGCAGCTTCATTACGTTGTCCAGGTGCGTTTCCTGATAAGGCAGCAATTGGCTCACCTTGAACAGTGTCAGGATCTGCTGTCCTACCGGCTCGCGGTGCAGGTCGCCGAGGGCTTGGATCAAGTCCCGTTTAAATTTTTCGGAGGACCAGCTCGAGTTGCGCAGACAGATGACGGCATCCACAAGCGGCTCCGAGGCGACCACGACCTGAATTCCTTTGCCCACCTGCGGATTCAACTCCTTCATGATGTCAAAGCCCGACTCGTCCACGAGGCAGGCGTGTTTGTTTCCGAAGAAAACCGGCAGCACCGCAGCGGATGGCTTACCGACACTCTCCACCCTGCCGAAAAATGTTTCACTTGTTCCCAAGCGGTTTGCCAAAAGAAGGGTTTCCAGCCAGGGACGGCCCAGGTTGGAGTTTGTGACCTCAATCTGCGCAATGTCCTTGCCTCGCAGATCCGCCAGCGTGTTGAGGTTGCTTCCCTGGCGTGTCAGCAGGACATATCTTTTCCCGATTTTTCCCCGATCCGAAGTGATAAAGAACGGCGTAGCGAGCTTGTGGATGTCCATCGCAAGATACCGCCAGGAATCGACGATGACCAGGTCCATGGACCCGGCTTTGACGGCCGCCTCGAACGCCGACACGTCATCGAACACGCGCACTTTCGCTGTGACGTCATAGCCGTGTTGTCGCCCTACAACCTGCAAGAAGGCTTTGAAGGCGGCTTCCGCATCGTTGCGGTTCACATTCAGAAAGGCGTATTTGGTGAACCCCACTTCCAGGGACATTGGCTTCAAAACGCCGTTCTGCTCGTCCGCCCACGCCGAGAAGATCCAGAGCTGCACCAGCAGCACACCCAGCGCTGGAGCCACACGCCGACGGAATCTGGCGGAGAGGGCTCTCATAACTTGACCCCCTTCCGCAATTGATCATGCGTCATCCGCAGCTTCTTCACCGTGTCCAGGTCCGTTTCCTGAAACGGGACCAGCTTCGCCACCTTGAAAATGGTGAGTATTTGTTGCCCGGCGGGCTCAAGGTGCAACTCCCCAAGCGCCCGAATCGTGTCTTGCTTGTGAGCCTCCGAAGCCCATCCATCCTTAGAGAGACAGATCACGTTGTCCACGCAGGACTCCGAAGTGGCTACCACCTGGAGTTTGGCACCGAGCTGCGGGTTCAGTTCCTTCATGATTTCAAAGCCCAACATGTCAACCAGGCAGGCATGCTTGTTCCCAAAGAAGACCGGCAGCACCGCTGACGATGGCTTGCCCACAACCTCAATCCTGCCGAAAAATCGGTCCAGTCCTCCAAAACCATTCACCATGAGGAGTGTTTCGAGCCATGGCCGGCCCATGGTGGCTGCCCCCATTTCCAGCTGTGCGATTTCCTTGCCCCTGAGGTCGCCCAGGGTGTTCAGTCCACTCCCTTGGCGTGTCAGGACCACGTAGTTCCTGCCCACAGTGTCCTTCGGTACAGGGACGAAAAAGGGGTCCATGACTTTCTGGATATCCATCGACACGTATTGCCAGGAATCGACAATGGCCAGTTGAATTTCCTTCCTCTTTATTGCCGCGTCAAAGGAAGGTGTATCTTCGAAGATCTCCACCCGGGACTGCAGGTCATATCCACGCTGCCGCCCAACGGTTGCCAGGAAGGCCTTGAATGAGGCCTCCGCATCGTTACGGTTTACGCCTAGAAAGCAGGACTTGGTGAATCCAACACGCAAAACGCTCGGCCTCAGCTCCGCGGCAGGCCCCGGGTGGAAGACCGAGAACGCCAGCAGCAGTCCCAGCGCCCACGTCAGGCACCAGCGGGCCTTTCTTGCATTGATGAACATGGTTCCTTTCGTGCCTTTCATTGAGCAACCCTTGTGAGTGGGCCTTGTCCTTCTCCGCTGCTTTGACGCTGCCTCAGGCGGTCATATTCTGCCAGCATCCGGCGGGTGCCTTCCAGACACGAACTCGGTCGCTTTTCCATGCTGTCGCACTGGAAGACTGTCAGGACCTGCTGCCCCGCCGGCGTCTGGTGCAGCGCCACGAGGGCGGCCTCCAGCTTGTCCTTGACATCGGAAGTGTACCCGGCCCGGAAAAAGAACAGGTTGGGAATCACGTCCGGCGATGACGCCAGGATGCGCAGTTCCTTGCGCAGCTGCGGATTGAGTTCGCTCACCATGTCGAAAACGTTCGATGTGACCAAACAGGCGTCGGCATTTCGGAAAAACACTTGCAGGACGGCCTTGGAGGGATTTTCAACCCTGGTCGTGTTTCCTGACACCTGGTCCGCAAGACCCATGGAGTGGCTTGCCAGAAGTGTGTCAAGCCACTGTGGCGCCAGGCAAGTTCTCGGACTTTTGTGCAGCAGGACTTTACGCCCCCCCAGATCACCGACAGCGTCGATTCCACTGTTCCGATGCACCAGGATCACATACCGTTCGGAGAACGATTTGTTTCTGACGGACATGAAAACGGTGTCGGGTTTCACCTTGGGGTCCAGGGCCAGGAACTCGTCGGCGGCAATGGAGACGGCGTCGATTTGACCGTTCTTCATTGAGGCGGCCATACCCTGGTTACTCTCGAAAAACATGGCTTCCACATTGATGGTGATGCCATACTCTCCCATGACCGTCTTGGCCCAGGCCTTAATCGCCGCGATGGCGTCGTTGTTTTTCACTCCCGACCATGTGCCTTGGGAGATGCCGATGCGGATCGACTTTGGATTGTTTTGGGTTGCTCCCTCCTGGTCCGCGTTACCGACGGCGCAGAGACCCAGCACGGCAAGCCATACAGCAAGCCCCTTGGCGCGCCGCCCCAGCCTCAGAGTGCCTGGCCTCCTGTGTGGTCCTGGTTCGTTTCTGTTGCTCAGCATCGTCTACTTCACTCCTGCTATGGCTTCGCCGGGTGCGGAGCGCCCTTCGACTGCTTCCGCGCTGTTCGTCGCAGCGCACAACCGGCTGTGACTTGCCAGCAACTCCAAGCTGCTGTTCAGAATGGAAATCGGGTGTACTTCGAGGCGACCAGACTGGAAAATCGTCAGAACCTGCTGTCCGGCGGGTGTCGTGTGCACCTTCCCAAACTCGGCCAAGATCCTTTCTTTGAGGGGGTTGTTGTAATCTCGCCGGAAGCAGAACCCGGCGGGCACGAGTTCGGGGGAGGAACTGAGAACCTTCAATTGCTGGCCCACTTGGGGATTGAGTTCGGCCATAATGTGAAAGCCCCGGCGCGTGACCACACAGGCGTCGCTCTGGCGGAAGAAAACCGGCAGGATCACCCGCGGGAGCTTATTCAGTTGCGTCACCCTTCCGAAAAACTTGGAAGTGCGCCCCAGGCCATCTTTGACCAGAAGTGTGTCAAGCCAGGCAGAGGCAAGGCTCATTCTCGTATTCTGGAAAAAATTGAGGCTCCGTCCCCGAAGATCTCCGACCCGTTCGATCCCGCTGTCACGGTGCACGAGCAGGACATACTCCTCCGTGAGACGTCCATCGTTCACGCCCACGATGAATTCGCTCGACAGCAATTCTCTGCCCAATCTCGAGTGTTCATCCGTGGTGAGGGCTACGGCATCGACGAGTTTGCTTTGCAGAGCGCGGGAGATCTCCTCGGTGCCGTTCAGCACTCTCGCCTCCGGGTCAATTGGAATGTTACGCTCCTTGGCAAGGACCTGAGCCCAGGCCTTCACCGCGGCCTTTGCGTCGTTCTCGTTGACGTCGGTAAACATGCTGGAAGAGAAGCCGACACGGAGGAGGGCGGTGTTGCTGTCGCCAGAGAAAGAATCCGCAGCCATTAGAAGACGGCACGAACCCCGCAACCAGGAATGTGAAGGCGATGCCACTGCACAGCTTCATCCATCGTCTTGGATTCCACACGAGTCTATGGGTCAGGTAATCGGTCATTTCATCGCCTTTTCTCTGCAACGTCTGAACTTTTCAGTTGAGAGGCTTGCCATGAGGTCACAACTCCTGGATCAGGCATGACGCCCTCTTGAAGATGTCGCCCATCATCTGCGGCCATCGGGTTTGGCTTCCTTTTGCAACAGGCCCGCTCCGACTGTCTGGGGTCTGTTCGTCAACGAACACAGCCGCTGGTGAGTGGACAGCAAATCAAAGGCTCCGGCCATGCAAGATATCGGATGCTCTTCGATCCGATCGCCCTGAAGGAGCGTCAGAATCTGCTGGCCAGCCGGAGAATCTCCCAGTCTCCCCATTTCGATGAGCATCCGGTCTGTGAACGGCGAAGTGTGATCGGAGCGGAAAGCGAATGCGGACGGCACCACTTCCGGCGACACGGCCAAAACGCGCAGTTGCTTGCCCACTTGCGGGTTGAGCTCACTCATGGTCTGAAAGCCCCGGCGTGTGACCACACAGGCGTCGCTCTTGCGGAAGAACACGGGCAGAACCACCTGCGAAAGCTTATTGACGCTTGTCACCTCGACTACAAAACTCAGGGGTGGTTTCCAATCCGTTTTGGGCCAAGAGCGTGTCCAGCCAGACCGTAGCAAGGCTCATTCTGGGATTCTGCAAGACAAGCAGACTGCGCCCGCGAAGATCTGCGACACCTTCCATGCCGCTGTCCCGGTGGACGAGGATGAGGTACTCCTCGGTCATGCGGCCGCCATTTATTGACACGACCATGCGGTCGAGTTTGACTTCTTTGCTCAGCCGCCAACACTCTTCGGCCGTTCCCCCAAACCCCTCCACAAAGGCGCTCTGCAGTCCTCGCAGCACTTCTTCCAGACTGCCGTAGATTACCGGCTCCGGGTCGATCGCAATACCGCGCTCCCGGGCGACCGTCAACAACCACACCTTCATGGCCGCCTTGGCGTCGTCCATTTTGACCTCCGTGAACATGCTCGGCGAAAAGGCGAGGCGAAAGACCTTGTTAGCAGTTGCGAGCTCGTCGGAATTGCCCGCGGCAGAGAGTGACGCGGCTATACAGACGAACAGCAGAGCAAGCAGACCAGTGCAGATGGTCAACCATCGACTTGGGCGCCGCGCGAGTCTGTGTGCAGGGTCTTTGGTCATTTCACTGTTTGGCTGGCAAGAGGTTGAGATCATCCGTTTCGGAATACGTTCCGGTTGATTGTTTCATTTCGAGCTGCTTTACCAACTCCGTGCCCACCACCAGGCTGAGCTGTGACTGCAAGGCAATGTGGTCGTAGCGGGTCTTGTAATGCTGGGCACACATCAAGGCCTCGATCAACTGGGCGCGGATGACTTTCTCGGTCTCCACGAGTTCGTTCTGGTAGGCGCGGGTGTTCAAATCCCGGTTTTCCTGGGCTGCCGTCATGGCATCCAGCGTCGCCTGGTGAGATTTCTGAGCGGCGCTCAGACCCAGAAAGATGTCCTTGATCTGCAACCCGATGCCTTCCTGCAGGAGGAATCTTTCTTCCTTGATCTTATCGGCACGCGCGCGGGCTTCTTTCACTTTATTTCTTGTCAGGAATCCATCGAAGAGGGCGATCTCGACCCCGACACCGACGCTCCACCCTTCCTTGTTTCGGTTCGAGACCAGGCCGGCGTCATAGCTGTTCCACACCTTGTGGAGATCCCCCGTCACGGCGAGCTTGGGAAAATGGCCGCTCTTGGCCGTCCTGACCGCTCCTTCCGCCGCGCGAATGCCGGCTTCCACCCTGGCCCAGTCGGGGCTGAACTCGTAGGCGGTACTGACCAGTTTATCCAGGTTCTTGTCATAGGGTGTGAAGGGGAGTTCCCGGGTAGTCGGCTTGACGCTCGTGTTCCAGGGCAACCCCATGGTATTGGCCAGGGCCGCCTGGGCCATCTCCTCATTCTTCTCCAGCAAGGCTACGGCGGAACGCAGCGACTCCACCATCACCTTGTTATCCAGGTAATCGGTCTTCATGACTTTCCCGGAACCCTCTTTGTACATGGTCTCGGTCAGGCTGAGAGTCGCCCCCATGCGAGCCAGAGTGTCTTTGCCGACCTGATGGAGCTGCCGTGCAAGCACCGCTCCGTAATAGAGCCGTTTGACACTGTCGACGATCTCAAGGTCCGTGCGCCTGGCTTCCTCTTTGGCCGCGTCCAGGCCGCCCCTGGCCTGTTCGCGAAGCCCTTTGCGCATGCCGCCGTCAAAGAGGAGCCATGTGGCATTCACCGACGCCGTGAAGGAATCCGGATTCATCAGCTTGATGTCCTGTGCGGGAATCGGAATCCGCCCCGACGGGGTGTTGATGGTTTGACCCGGAAAGGCAACCGGAAGCTGTATTGCAGTGGGGTTGCCAAAGGCGCCGGCAGGTATGGTGACGGTCGCGGTCCCGCCGGGGATGCTGATCGACTGTGCCGGAATATTGAAACTGGTCGAGGGAAAGATGAAATTGGGCGCCTCGTCCAGCCGTATATAGGCCCCCTTTAGATTCACCTGCGGCCAATAACCTGCCAACGCCTGCCGATGCTGGGCCTCCGCCATGGCCACCGCGAAATTGGAGGCCGGCCTCCGCCGGTTGTTCTCCATGGCAACGTCGAGGCATTCATCGAGAGAGAGCTCTTTGAAGACTTTGGCGTTTCCATTCTGCTCGTTCGTATTGGTGGCCCCGGCGACTCCATCTCCAGTCGCCGCAAGGAAGACGGCCGCGATTGCCAGAGCAACAGTCGCTGCTCTCAGAACATCCGTTGCACTTCGACTCATCATTTGCAACCTCTCAGTCTGGTTTTTTGTTTCCATGAACCGGTTCAAGGCTCGCCGTTTGAACCGGCTGACCCAACTGTCCTTAGCTCTCCCCGGTGCGTGAACCTCCTTCCGGCAAGCGTGCCCCGAAGATCGCATCGCCGCCGGAAAGCCACCGTCAGATCCTTGACAGTGTTGCCCTCTAACGTGACAAGGCAATTCCCGGTGTGAATGGCACAGGACCTCCGCCGACAGGGTTCAGGTTACCTCGCCATTCTCCACACGCAGGACTGCTTGCCGCTCATGATGGCCGCCTCCAGCCGAGGAATTGGCGATCCTGGTTTCACGTATTCACTTCTGCTGCCAGTCGAACCTTTCCAAATTCCCGAGATCTGTCACGATGATTTTTTTCGAGGTGTTTGAGCAAGGATCGTACCGCAGTGGAACACCAGATCGGTGCTCATATGATGGAAAGAATGGGCTGAATGGGGCGGAACATGCTCCTGAGCGCCTCGCAGGACGTGCTGTTCAGAAACCTCCAAGAAGCGATTTCTTATCACATTATCCCCCTGCACGAAATTTAAGATTAAAGAATGTCAGCCAATTTCTTCGAAAAGAATACTGTCCGGATGCTGATAGCCACCCGATTTACCGCGGGTGCCACACCAAGTCACTTAACCCCAAGTGAACACGCCGTGCGTCAAATCCTCACACTCATAATTGCCTGCTTCGTCTTCATGTCCTGGCCGCCGAAGGCCCTGAAGGCTTCGGAGACCCCAGGTGCCGGTTCGGAAAACCCCTGTCGGCCAGTATCAGCCTCAGCCGGGTCCCGCAAGCCGATGATCAACGAACTCATCAGCAAGCATGCCGTTCGGCTGGGGATCGACCCCGATTTGGTGCATGCCGTCATACGCCAGGAATCCGGCTTCAACCCCCAGGCCGTTTCGCCCAAAGGAGCCATGGGGCTCATGCAACTGATGCCGGGAACCGCTTTCCTGATGGGAGTGAACGATCCCTTTGACATGGAGCAAAATGTCGTAGGCGGCATAAAATATCTGCGGCATTGTTTGCACCGCTTTGATGGCGATCTTGCCAAGGCTCTGGCCGCTTATAATGCCGGCCCCCTTCAGGTCGAGAAATACGACGGGTGCCCTCCGTTTGCCGAAACTCGCAATTATGTGACCCGGGTCATGCAGGCCTACACCGGCCAGGCGCCTTTGGCAGTGGTCGGTTTAGGCCGTTTCCCATCCCCATCAGCCCGGTTGTCGCCCGCCGCCTTGGCTGTCCTCAAGGAGCTTTATCCCTACCGTTGTATTAGCACCAAGCAAATCATTGCAGAGCATCTCGGGAAACCTGTTTCCGCCAAGAGGTCTGCAATGTCGCCAAGCGCCATGGCCGTCCTCAAGGAGCTCTACCCTTACCGCTACCGCATGTCTGCAGGCAGCGTCATGCTTCGTTCCAGCAATGCCAAGAAGAACTTTACCGGCCTGCCTGACCGGTCTTCAGCAAGGATGACTCTGTAGGCCTTGACGGTTTTTGGCCATGCCGACAAGGCAAGCCCTGCCTCCTGACTCGATGTCCACAGCCCTATTTACTGAACAGCGCAGCCCGAGGCCTTTGTGGCGGTAACAGGGCTCCCAGCACTGGATTCAGCCTTGTGGTTTCCCCCAGAACTATCCATAATGGGTGCAAATAGGTGCGGGTCGGCTGTTAATGCTTCATAAGAGCATCAGCGCCAGAGCATCGGGTCCACGCTTGTGCGCGCCGGCCTCGGGGAGTGCAAGAAACTCGGCTTTGGCGCCGTCGTTGTCCTGGGTCACCCGGAGTACTACCCGCGTTTCGGTTTCATGCCCGCTGCTCGTTTTGGGATAGGCTGCGAATACGAAGTGCCGGAACAGGCGTTCATGGTTATCGAGCTTCAACCCGGTTATCTGGACGGTGCTTCCGGCACGGTGAAATACCATGCAGCTTTCAACAACGTTTAACACTGCACGCCAGCGAAGCGTCAAAAGCCGCGTTTTTGCCGTCAGCAGAAATCAAAGGTTCAGCACGAAAGAGGAAGCATGAAAAAAGCATACGTTCACGGCTACGATCATCGAGAAAACATACGCCTACAGGACCAAGCCTCCACATTGGTCGAGCTGCTGCACTCCGATACCTCGTATCCGGCAGGAAGCCGTGTTCTGGAAGCCGGCTGCGGCATCGGTGCACAGACTGTCACCCTTGCGAGGAACAGTCCGAATGCCTTGATCACTTCTGTCGACATATCCGAGGCCTCCGTCTCGCAGGCCAGGAGGAGAGCAGCGGCGGCAGGCCTGACCAATGTGCAATTTCAGCAGGCGGATATCTTCAATTTGCCCCATGGGCCGGGTTCTTTCGACCACATTTTTGTCTGTTTCGTCCTGGAACATCTCTCACGGCCCGTCGAGGCGCTGCGCACACTGAAAAATCATTTGAGGAAAGGCGGCACAATCACGGTCATCGAAGGGGACCATGGCTCCGTCTATTTTCATCCTGACAGCGAAGAAGCACACATGGCGATTCGGTGTCAGGTAGAACTGCAGCGGCGGGCCGGCGGCAACGCCATGATAGGGAGGGAACTTTATCCGCTGTTGAGCAACGCGGGTTATAGGTCAATTCGTGTATCTCCTCGAATGGTATACGTTGATTCCAGTAAACCTGAACTGGTCGAAGGGTTCACGAAGAAGACATTCACGGCGATGATTGAGGGTGTCCGTGAATCGGCAATCCATGCAGGAATAGTTGAACAACACGTTTTTGAAAAGGGAATTAGGGACTTATACCGGACTACAGAGTCGGATGGAGTATTCTGCTATACATTCTTCAAGGCCGTTGGTAAGAATTGAGTGCCGAACTGCCTGTTCCAGAGGATCGCTGAGGGTGCCCACTGAGCCCAAGCGTTGGCCTTTAGACTGAAACACCCAGGAGGAAAAGGTGAAATTTTTCATCGACACAGCCAACCTGAAAGAAATCCAGGAAGCGAACAGTCTCGGAATCCTGGACGGTGTCACCACCAATCCGTCTCTTGTGGCCAAGGAGGGGATAAGCACTCGAGACGCTTTCGAAAAGCACATCAAGGAGATTTGCACCATCGTCCAGGCGCCGGTGAGCGCCGAAGCCGTGAGCCCCACGAGCGAAGAAATGGTGAATGAGGCGAAATGTCTTGCAAACATAGACCCTTACGTGGTAGTGAAGATTCCGATGACAAAAGACGGCCTCAAGGCCGTCCACCAACTCACCCAAGAGGGAGTGAAAACCAACGTAACCCTTGTCTTTTCGCCGCTGCAGGCCCTCATGGCCGCCAAGGCGGGAGCCACTTACGTCAGTCCTTTCGTCGGACGACTGGATGACGTTTCCCACAATGGGATGGCTCTCGTGGAAGAGATCATCGAGATCTATTCCAATTACCTGTTCGAGACCGAGGTCATTGTGGCCAGCATCAGGAACCCGCTCCACGTGCTTTCCGCGGCTAAACTTGGAGCGGATATTGCTACGATACCCTTTCAGGTCATTGACCAGCTGGCCAAGCATCCGTTGACGGATATCGGCATCAATAAGTTCTTGCAAGATTGGCAAAAAGTGGAAAAATGCACCCGATGAGGAGTGTTCAGGTAGAAACCCATACTGAGGAAATGCTATGAGGTTTCTGGCAAATCGGTCTCGAGGGTTTTGCTGTTCTGCTTGGATTCTCTTGTGCTTGATGCTTTTCCCGTCTTTTATCTTCGCCGAACTTTACCGGTACGTGGACAAGGACGGGGTCGTCCATTTCACCAACGTGCCCGTCCAGAGCGACTACAGGAAAATCACCGCTCTGCCCATCGCCGCCATGAAGGCATACCGCACGAACACCATCATGCTTTCCGGATCGCGAACCTTCCTGCCTGTCCGGTCCTTCGTCTCCATTTGCAACCTGGCGAGGCAGAACTCCTACGATCCCCACATTCGGTTGGCCTGCGCCCGCTACAATCTCGATTCCAACCTGGTGAAAGCGGTGATCCGCACCGAGTCGGCCTTCGATCCCGACGCCATATCGCCCAAGGGCGCCATGGGACTCATGCAGCTGATGCCCGACACATCCAAGGACATGGGTGTTCTCAATCCCTTTGATCCTCTTCAGAACATCGACGGGGGAACCCGCTACCTGAGATGCATGCTGGATCGGTTCAACAATGACGTGATCATGGCTCTGGCCGCTTACAACGCAGGCCCTGAGAGAGTGGCCCGGCACGGAGGCATCCCCCCAATCGACGAGACACAGACATACGTCCAAAGGGTCCTTGACCTTTACTGGCGCTACGCCCGCTGAGGCCCGGCGCGAGGCTGGCGCTCATGAATGCCGTTCCTCCCTCTTTAGAAGGTTCCACTGTTGTAATGACCCGAAGCAGTTTCACGCGACAAAACCTTTTCAATCTGCCCAATATCCTGACCTACACAAGGATGGCGACCATCCCCCTCATTGTCATCCTTTTGACGCCTCCTGCGCCGGATAAGTCGCTCAACTTCGCCTTTGCCCTGTTTGTCTTTGCGTCCATCACCGACTACCTGGACGGCATTCTCGCGAGGAGACACAACCTGGTCACCTCCATTGGAAAGCTCCTGGACCCCCTTGCCGACAAACTGCTTACGTCGGCCGTCCTCATCATGCTCATCCCCCTGGGCAAGGTTCAAGCCTGGCTGGTTTTCCTCATCATCGGCCGCGAGATTGGCATCACCGGCCTGCGCTCCATCGCGGCAAGCCAGGGCCTCGTCCTGGATGCGAGTCGCATGGGGAAAAACAAGATGATCTCCCAGACGGTTGCCCTCATCTTTTTGCTCCTGAGCGTCCCCGACATGCAGAGACTCTTCGACGGGCTGGGTACCTTCTTCCTCTGGGTCTCCGTCGTGCTGGGGTTCTGGTCTGCTCAGGACTACTTCGTCCACTTCATCAGGGAAGCCAAGATCCAGGAGCAGCACGGGGAGCAGGTTCCTTCCAGGAAGAACCTCCCCTTCTAGGCTGCACGACCCCACGCGTAAAGGCCCCATCTCGAACGGGGCGCGGCGTGTACCGTTGGCCGCCGTTTCGGACACTGGAGTCGATGGGCTTGGTTTCGGGGGAGGGAGACTCCATGGCATTCCAACTTCCGAGATACCGGGCACCCGATTTCACGGCACCGATTCTGCAGGCATCACCCGTGGTCAGGTTCGAGGGTGCTGTCCGGGACGGGGTGGCCCCGACCAACTTCCACGCCACTTCCATCTTTCCAGAGTATCTCCAGCTGAAGAAGGGCGAATGGCACCTGCTCCGGGAATCCCGCATGGATTGCGTCGTGGTTCTGGGGGATGACGGGAGGCTCGTCGTGAAGGAATTCAGGCATCTGAAGGTGGGCGATGCGGTGGCAGTAGGCCGTGGTGAAAACGGAGAGGACGGCGTTGTCGTGCACACCGGGGCGTTCGAGTCACCCCGCGGGACCTCGGATAAATTCGCCTTTCGGACCCGGGTCTCGCGCGAGACGTCTTTCAGCATCGACTATGACGAACTTTATGAGTTACTCGCATTTGAGCGGGAGAAAGGATTCATCCTATGGGTCCTGGGTCCCGCTGTCACCTTCGATCACGACGCGCGCCAGGCCTTCGTGGGGATCATCGAGGCCGGCTACGTCCAGGCGCTGACAGCTGGAAACGCGCTGGCGGTCCATGATCTGGAGGCAAGCATTTCGGGAACGGCCCTGGGGCAGGAGATTTACTCCAAGAGGGCCGCATTTCTCGGCCACTACCACCATCTCGACGCCATCAACACCATTCGCGCCGCGGGCTCCATTGCCGCTGCCGTCGAAACGGGGCGCATCCAGAGCGGGATCATGCGGGCCGTCGTCGAAGCCCGGATCCCTTGCGTCCTGGCGGGGTCCATACGGGACGACGGCCCACTCCCTGAAGTCATCGCCGACGTCTACTCAGCCCAGGACCAGATGCGCCGGCTTGCCCGGAAGGCAACGACCGTGATCGCTCTCGCCACTCAACTGCACTCCATTGCCACCGGGAATATGCTGGCGTCGTATCGCGTGATGGAAGACGGAACCGTCCGGCCTGTTTACTTTTACAGCGTGGACATGTCGGAATTTGCCGCCGACAAACTGGCCAACCGGGGTTCCCTCACGGCCCACGCCATTTTGACCAACGTGCAGGACTTCGTCGTGACCCTGGAGCGGGGCTTGCGCAAGCGTTGCGCGTGACTCCGCCCATTACCGGACGATTTCCGTGCCAGCCTCTCCCTTGACCGCCATTTCAATTTCGTCGATGGAGCAGATGACGGCTTTCTTCCCGCCTTTTTCCATGAACCGGATGGCCGCTTCAACCTTCGGCCCCATGGAACCCGCGGGGAATTCCCCCCTTCCCAGGTGTTCCCTCGCCTCCGCGACGGCCAGTTTCTTCAGAAACCGCTCATCCGCCCTTCCGTATGACAGGGCAACCCCCTTCACGTCGGTTGCGATGGCCAGCATGTCGACGCCGATCTCCTCGGCCAGGGTCACGCTTGCCAGGTCCTTGTCGATCACCGCGTCCACCCCGTGGTAGGTCCGGCTCTCCTTGACCACGGGGATTCCGCCCCCACCGCACGCAATGACGATGAACCCCATTTCCATGAGCCTCCTGATTTCCCTCTTCTCCACAATGGTGATGGGCTTGGGCGAAGCCACCACCCTGCGGTATCCCCTGGCGGTCTTGACGGTGGGATAGGGAAGCCTCGCGGCCACCTCCTCGGAAAAAGCGGGACCGATGGGCTTGGAAGGGTTTTCGAAGGCCGGGTCCGACTCATCCACCACTACGTAGCTGAGAAGGGTCACGAACAGTTGTTCCGCGTCCAGTCCCAGTTCCATCAGTTCGTTGTCAAGGGTTGATTCGATCATGTACCCGATCTGCCCTTGAGTCTGGGCCACGAGGATTTCCAGGGGAAGCCTCGGGATGTCTTCACACGACTCCTGCTGCTGCAGAAGGTTTCCCACCTGGGGACCGTTTCCGTGGGTGATGATGATCCTGTAATCCATGGAGAGACGGGCAATCTGGCTCACTGGACCCTTGAGGTTCGCGAACTGCTCCTCCACGATCCCTTTCTGCCCCTTGCGGATCAGGGCGTTTCCCCCCAGGGCAACGAGGAGGATCTCCTTCCCTTCAAGTCCTGGCGTCATGGATGTCCACCCCATTTGCCTCCCATTTTCCTCAGGAGAACTTCCTCGAGGCAGGGGGAACCGTGGTCCTTGTACTCATAACGGACCCTTAGGGTCGGTTTTTCGATGCGAATCAGGCGATTGAGGTCCACCGGGGTGGCAAAAACGACCAGGTCGCATGGAACCCCGTTGATGGTCCTTCCCAAATCTTCGATCTGTTCATCGCCGTATCCCATGGCGGGAAGCTTGGAGCCGATGTGAGGATAGCGGGAGTAGGTCTCCCGGATGCTCCCGACGGCCCAGGGGCGCGGATCCACGATCTGCGCGGCACCGTACCTGCGCGCGACCAGCGTTGCCGCCCCGAAAGGCATTCCTCCGTGGGTGAGGGTCGGGCCGTCCTCGACAACCAGAACCCGCTTGCCCCAGATCTGGTCGGGATTCTCCACCAGCGGCGGAGATTCTGCCAGGACAACCTGGGCCCGGGGGGCAAATCTCTCGATGTTTCTCTGCACCGCGCGCACGTCCGCGGCCAACGCCGTATCCACCTTGTTGATGATGGCCACGTCCGCCATGAGCATGTTCGTCTCGCCCGGATAGTAGAGCAGTTCGTGGCCTGGCCGGTGGGGATCGAATAGGACGATGTGAACATCCGGGTTGTAGAACGGGGTGTCGTTGTTCCCCCCGTCCCAGACGATGACTTCCGCCTCGCGCTCCGCCGCCTCCAGGATCTTTCCGTAGTCCACTCCGGCATACACCACGATTCCCCTGTCGATGAGGGGCTCGTACTCCTCCCTCTCTTCAATGGTGCAGTGGCCGGCATTTATGTCCTCATAGGATGCGAACCTCTGCACCACTTGATGGCGCAGATCTCCATAGGGCATGGGGTGCCTCACCACGACCGCCTGTTTGCCGTGGTCCCGGAGGATCTGACAAATCTTGCGCGTGGTCTGGGACTTCCCGCACCCGGTCCTCACGGCGCACACGGCGATGACGGGCTTCCGCGCTTTGAGCATGGTGTAGGTGGCTCCCAGCAGGATGAAGTCGGCTCCCTCGGCCATGGCGATGGAAGCCCTGTGCATGACCTCCACGTGGGATATGTCGCTGTAAGAAAAGGCCACGAGGTCCACCCGATGCTCCCTGATCCACAGGGCCATGTCCCCCTCGGGAACGATGGGGATCCCCTGGGGGTAGAGCTCACCGGCCAGTTCGGGAGGAAAGAGCCGCCCTTCGATCCTCGGGATCTGAGCAGCGGTGAAGGCTATGACGTTGTACCGCCGGTTGTCCTTGAAGTAGACGTTGAAGTTGTGAAAATCCCTTCCGGCAGCCCCGACTATGATCACCTTTTCTACCATCGATCCCCTCTTCTTCGCCTATTCTGAAGAATTGAACCTCGTGCAAAAGTCCGCATTGTCCAGGCGAGAAACGTGCGACGAAAAACACGCCTCTCTTGTGATATGGGGAGCGGAGGAGTGTGTCAAGGGAAACTGCTCGTGGCGCTACATGCCGGATTCTCCGTGGCATCACCCGGAAGACCTGCCCCCCGATTCGTGCCTCCCCGGTTTTACCTGTTGTAATCCGCAACAACGGTGCTTTAGACTGTCGATCAAGCGAATTCGCCTCGTTTCGAACGGTCTCTCCGGGTGTCGATGCCCCCGAACTTCGAGCTGATTTTTCCCGATCCAGGACGAGAATCAAATTGGGCGTTTTTTTGTGAGGTGTTGACCATGGCGACAACCATAAGTTGAGGTGCGGAGATGGTCGAAATCAAAAGCATTTTCGGCATCATTGAGGCGATCGCGGGGGCGACGCTGCTCTCATCGTGCGCGTCTCCCCCACCCGGCGGGCGGCAGACGGACATATCCTCCTCGGGACCTTCGAAGTTCACCCGCTTCACTTTTCTGGAGACCTGCAGACCCGGTGAAGACGCCCTGCTCCGCGCGGTCATGGAGGACCTGGGGGAGAAGGGAACCGTCATGGATCTCATGAAGCATTACGCGGACCAGATTCAAAAAGACTTGTCCACCGAATCTCCCTTTTTCGCGAAGCTTCAGAAGGTTTTCGACTGCGCCGTGACACCCGTTAACATGGAAGGGCATTTCCACGGCGCCGTCGTGGCGCTGCGAAACGAAGCCTTTCTCAATCTCTTCAACATCAACACCTTAAACCAGGCCTGGCCCATCATGAGACTTTTCTCGCCCTGGAGGGGAAAGACCTTTTGGCCTTTATCCCCTCAGCGGCTCGAGGAATTGACAGGAATTTCCCCCGAAAGTGGAGGGCCGCCAAGCGCCTGGGGCGCCAACGTTTATCGGGACAGGGGATTACGCGAGAAGATGGCAGTCGCCGCCATGAAGGCTCTCGGAATCAGGACGGAGCCGGCAAGTGACGAAGAAGCCCGCACCCACGATTATGTGCTGAAGTCGTTCTTCTTCATCGCCGGGCAGGGCCAATCCGTCAACCCGGCCAACGGAGGGAAGGTTGTCTATCAGTTCAACTACCGATGGCCCCGCCTCAAGACCTTCCCCCCCGACAACTTCTGCATCGACGAGACTGTTCAGATTGCCGAGGGCCTCTATCTCGGGCAACTCGTCTACGCCACGAACCTGAAAAAGGCGTATGACCCGAAGACCAATCCACGACTCTACGATTACCGGAACTTCGGCTACTTTCTCCTCATGGACGACGATTGGCAGCGCCTGAGGCAAAAGATCGGCTTTGACATTGAGGGGAGCGGGTGATCCTCGTCGGCTTCAACACAGAGCCACAACCCTGAATCAGTTTTGGTCACCCAGCTGGGCATAGACGGCATCGAAGACGGTGCCTCCGACTTCGACTGCCCTGAGATCATCCTGCAGCACCTTGGTGAGGCCTCGGCAAATGAGATCCAGACCGGCTGACTCGGGGGGAGGCAAAAGATCATTTAGCGAGTCGGCCCCATCCACGATGGCGGCAATCTGATCCAGCACCTTGTCCGTGATGGAATACTCCTTGAGGAGAGTCGTGAATGTACAACGCCCGCGCTTGTGGCTGAGATGAGCACCCGGTATGTCGAAGGGAATTCCTTCGATTGCCTTGTGATCCGCCCCCCGCTGGATGAACACGAACTCGGCATCCGGGTCGATTTGCTTCCTTATCAGCCACGCGCAGGCGATCCGATCAACTCCCACCTTTTCCCATGTCACCCACTTCAATGATTGCCCTCCTCGTTTCTCAGTTCCCTTGCCTTCTGTTCGCACGCTGCCCTGGCCTCGACGGCGAGGGGCGATTTCATGTAATCCTGAACCCTCACTGCATTATACTTTGCCCACAGATCCTTGAGCTGCTTTTCTGTCTTGACCGTGGCTGCCTTTTGTATGAGTTGACGATACTCGACGTTCACCTGATCCAGAAAAAAATCCTTCATCTCCCTTTCCCGTGAAGGGGTCAAAGCCTCCACTTCCCAAATGGAGGCATCGCCTCCCGTGTCCCTCACCTCGGCGGCAATCCACTCGAAGCTTTCCATGGTGCGCTCCGAGTAGGGGAGAATGCAAACGGAATCCTGCACGGAGTAAACTCCCAGCCTTTTGAGCTTTCTCCACGTCGCCACTTTGAAAGCGGTGGTTCTCGCGGGTGGCAGCTTAACGATGAGCATGATCCACTTCACAGAATCTTGACCCCCGGAAAGGCACTTCGCGGCCTAAAGTGTTTGATTTAATGTAACGTAAAATACAGTTTATTTCCTGTGGTACCGTCTGTCAAGCGAAGAAGAGTGTTCTAGAATTCCGACCGCATTTGCCCTCTCAGGAAAACTTCATACCCCGTTGACAAAGGGTCTCTTAACCGTTAATAGTATGTAACTGAAGTTACTATATGATGCGATCTCACACTGGAGGACATTCCATGAAAGGAATCGCTCAATCGGAACCATCGTTGATGTGGGACATGCGTCAGGACATATCCTCGCGGGAATTCTCATCGCCAGGTGGGGCTATCTCCATTCATTCTGCTGCATGGCTGCCATCCTTGTCCTCGCGACTCTCAACTTCGCTTTGAGTGTCGACAAGAAGAAACGCGTCACTCTTGTTTGTGACGAAACCATTCAAGAAGAGCCTGTTCAGCTTGCCCCGGAAGGAGTCTTGCCATGGAATACGAGATAAAGGATTCAGATATCCAGATACTCAGAGAAACCGGTGTCTCGGAAAAAGACATCTCGCACTGCCTCAAGGTGGCTCAGAAGGCTCTGGAGATCGCAGGAAGAACCGGGGCATCCCTCGATATGGAGCTTGTGGGACGCGGAGCACTCTTCCACGATCTCGGGAAAGCGAAAACCCACGCCATCGAACATGGGATGATCGGAGCTGAACTCGGGCGGACCCTAGGGCTCCCCGCATGCATCACGGACATCATGGAAAAGCACGTAAGAGGAGGGCTGACGCCCGGTGAGGCGAGAGAGCTCGGCCTTCCGGAAAAGGATTACAGTCTGAAGAGTCTCGAGGAAAAGATCGTCATCTATGCCGACAGACTGGTGGACATCATCACGGACACTGATGGCATTGTGTCAAGTGAGATTGAGGCGGAGACACGGTTTGAAAAGATTCTCGGGGAGTATCCGAAATACGGCAAGAATGCGCCGACCCTGGAGCGCTACCTTGGTTATCACCGTGAAATCCAGGAGCTTTTAAAATAAGCCGCCTGAGAGGGTGCTGATCTCTGCAAGACAGGACCCTGATATGCCCTTTCAGCGCCTGAGGTACCCTTGCTCTTCACTGAAGAGGGGATTTTATGCAGGGAAATACTAATGACTCCAGTATTAGCCATCAGACTCACACGAGCATCTTTCTTCGCTTCCTGAGATTCGGTCTTCTTGCCTGGGGCGGTCCCATTGCACAGATCGCCATGATCCGCCAGGAGCTCGTGGAGGAAGAGAAGTGGGTCACCAACGAGCGGTTCAACCGGGTGCTGGGTGTATACCAGGCACTGCCCGGCCCTGAAGCCCACGAGATGTGCGTGTATTTCGGCATGACAGTGGGCGGGCGCTTCGGTGGAATTCTGGCAGGGCTTGGCTTCATGCTGCCGGGTTTCGCTTTCATGTTCGCCCTCTCCTGGTTTTATGTCACCTATGGAATGTCCCTTCCCTTCTTCAATCCCATCTTTCACGGTTTTCAGGCGGCGGTGGGAGCACTCATTCTTCGCGCCATCCACAGGATCGGAGGCCATTCCCTGACCGACTTGACTTTGTGGATCGTTGCAGGCCTGGCCGCCCTCGGCGAAGTCGCAGGGGTACCCTTTTACATTACCCTGCCGGTGCTGGGCCTGACCTACTATCTTCTCGAAGTGGGGCACCGGATTCCGGGGTATGTCCTGGGGTTGCTCTTTGCTGCGGCGATCTTTTTCTCATGGCAATATACGGCATCGCTGGGCTCCGTCGTTCCCGCCGGTTTGCACGATTTCGCTCTTCGAGCCGCCTCCCTGCCCGGGTTGTTCTTGTCAGGGCTCAGAAGCGGTCTCCTCACCTTCGGTGGGGCATACACAGTCATCGCTTTCCTCCAGCATGATGCGGTGAATGTCCAGAACTGGATGACCAATGCCCAGTTTCTCGATGGGCTTGCTCTCTCCGGGATTCTTCCCGCCCCTCTGATCATTTTCGCAACGTTTGTGGGTTATTTTGCAGGGGGACCATTGGGCGGCCTCATCATGACCGCCGGGATCTTTCTTCCGGCCTTCGCGTTCACTCTCATCGGGCACAATGCCATGGAGAGAGCCATCGAAAGCCGAAGGCTCCATGCCTTTCTCGAAGGAGTCACCGCGGCCGTCGTGGGCCTCATGGCTGTAACGACCATGAAGCTCTTGAAAGCAGGGATCGATGACTGGCCCTCTCTTGGGATCTTTGTCGCAGCCCTTGTCGTGGTTTACCTCTGGAAGGCAAAGGCAGCCATCGCTTTCATCGTGTTGGGAGCAGGCGTGGCAGGATTTCTCATGCTCCGGTAGAAACATGCTTTCTGCGACGCATAGATCGCTTCACGGCCATTCATGAGTGAAGTTACCCATCCGCCAGGAAGTGAAAACGGAGGGAAGATGCAATGAAAAAAAACTTCAAAGTGCTGTTTTCCTATTTTCTCGCCATCTTGTTATTGAGTTCGGCAGGCCGCCTTTTGGCCGGGATGGAGACTCGGACTGTCCTTCCGGTTGCACAGAGAAAAGCGCCCGAAAGCAATGAATTCCTCAAGAGGGCCTCATATGTCGGAGCCAAGGCCTGCGCCGAGTGCCATCAGAAAGAATATGAAATGTGGTTGAAGACTCCTCATTCCAGAATGCTTCAAAAGGTCTCGCCGGATGTCGTGTTCTCAGATTTCAACGATGTGGAGTTGACCTACTCCGATGTGGAGGTCCTGGATACCAACAAATCAAAGGTGACAATTGCTCCATCCATCAAGCTCAAACATGCAGGTGAGGACTATCTTCTTACCCTAGTGGACAAGGACAACGAGGCGAACAACCAGACTTATCATATGGCCTTTGCCCTTGGAGGAAAGTGGGAGCAGCAGTTCGAAGTTCAGGTGGGCTCAACGGTTTTCCCTTCTCCCATGCGCTGGGTGGTTGCCGATGGGCAATGGCGCACAAAAGCCTTCAGCGAGATCTGGTGGCTGGCAGACGGCACTACCGATGGTCGCCCAAGGAGGCCGGAGGAGATGCAGGGGAATCAGACGAGCGCCGCCAAGTGTGACGGATGCCACACAACCGGGGTGAAAGCTGTGAAGGAGCAGAACATCTGGAAGGTGCCCGATAAAGAAAAATGGCTTGGAATCTCCTGTGAAAGATGCCACGGCCCGGGAAGCGAACACGCTGAGCTGCAAACCAAGGAGAGCATCGTCAATCCGCCACGACTCAATTCCGTTCAGCAAAACCAGGTGTGCGGGCAATGCCATTCCAGGGTGACGAACAAGAAGGATGGGGATCTTGCGTATCCATCGGACTTCCAGCCCGGAAACACCGACCTGCAGGACCGGGTCGAGTTCTGGACCTACTCTACCAGGCCAGCTAATTTTTGGGCCAACGGGGATGCCAGCAAAAACCGGCAGCAGTATCATGATGTAAATAGAACTGAGCACACCCGGGAAGGCATCTCGTGCATCACCTGCCACGATTCTCACTCGCCCGCCCATGCTGGGGAGTCTCTTCGAATGGCTTCCGATGGGACTTGCAGGCAGTGCCATGTTGCCTCCACCACCATTTATGACGGAAGCCCCATGGCCCAAGCCGGTGTGAAGTGCACCGACTGCCACATGGCCAAGTTGGCCAATCGGGCCGGGGCCACCAAGAAAGCCAAAGAACATTGGGATGTGAGCGCTCATACCTTCGACGTGGTCATGCCCTATATCGCCGACAGCTACAAGATGCGCTCCAGTTGCGACGCATGCCACGCGGGGGATGGAAGAGCGAAGTATGGGTCCGTGACGGTGGAACACCAGAAGGAAGTACAGAAAAAACTTGACCTCTTATCCAATGCCCTCTCAAAAAAGGAGAAGGGAGCTCCGGGCCTGAAAGAAAGAGAGGCCCTGAACACAGTGCTTCTCGATGGAAGCCTGGGGGCGCACAATCATCGGAAGGCTATGGAGTTGCTTACGAATGCATTACAGGCGGGGTCCGCGAAGAAAAAAGCTCAGTAATCAAACAGGCGGTCCGTTTCATGGACCACTCAACCGTGAATGATCGCTGGTCGAAACCAGGAGGAAGAAATGCTGAAGCTTCTGGGTCTTTTCAAAAGAGAGAATGTGTGCACGCTCCTGGACACCCTCCAGGGAAAGCACGCCGAGAGATACCAGCACTTCCGGGATCTCCTCGAAAATAACCACGGCGCGCTCAACATCATGGCAGAGATGGAGGAGGCCTATTACGGCGGCAGGGCTTTGACTCTCTACGGTATCAAAGCAAAATACCAGGAGTTGTCATCAGCCATCGACGGCATCATCCACGCCATGCAGGGGCTTTCGGGGAAGGGTTTTTCACTGCTGTCAGGCGTTCGAGACAGCATAAACCGGTCGGTACTCGAAGAGTTCCGTTCCGAGCTGACTTTTCCTTCCACTGATTTGGTGATTCCCTTCGAAAGGATAGACCGAAACCTCGTGAGAATGGTCGGGGCGAAGGCGGGAAACCTGGCCCTTGCTGGAAACGCTGTCGAACTTCCGATTCCTCGGGGCTTCGCTGTCACTGCCAATGGGTATCAGTGGTTCGTCAAGGAAAACAACCTTGAAGGTGCCATCGAAGCTGAACTCTCCGGACTCTCTCCCGATTCTCTCGAGGGACTGCAGGAAACCAGCGCTCGCCTGAAAGAACGCATCCTCCAGGCCGAGGTGCCTTCGGAGCTTGCCCGCTCCATCCTCGACGCGTATGGAGATCTCGAAGAGGAGACTCACGGAGGCGTGGCCGTCGCCGTGCGGAGCAGCGCCCTGGGAGAAGACACGGAGGCGAGTTTCGCAGGCCAGTACACGACGGTCCTCAATGTCACGAGGGAGAATCTCCTGGATGCCTACAAGACGGTTCTCGCCAGCAAATACTCTCCCCACGCCATGACTTACAGGATGCAGTTCGGCCTCGATGACCGGGAGACCCCCATGTGCGTGGCCTGCGTCGCCATGGTGGAATCCACGGCGAGCGGTGTCCTCTACACCGTCGATCCTTCGCAGGAACACCCCCATGCCATGAGGCTCAACGCCGTCATGGGACTGGGGGAATACCTCGTGAGCGGCAAAGCTTCACCAGATGTTTTCCTCCTCGATCGGGAGAGCGGCGCCATCATCGAGAAGATCGTGAGCCGCAAGGAACATCGCATGGTCGCAAGCCCGGAGGGAGGAATCCTTGAGGAAGCCCTTCCTGAAGCGGAAGGACTGCTGCCCTCCATTGATGAGAATGTCGCTCGGAAACTTTGGGAATACGGCCGAAGACTCGAGGAATACTTCGGGTGTCCCCAGGACGTGGAATGGGCGGTGGAGAGAGAAGAAAATCTCTTCATATTGCAGTCGCGACCTCTCCATATCGTCTCTGCACAAGAAAGCGAAGACACAGAGGAGATTCTCATCGATGAGAGAAAACACCCTGTCCTGCTCTCGGGGGGAAAAGCGGCTTCCCCGGGTGTTGCAGTGGGGCAGGTGGTGATTGCGACGGAAGAAAGTTCCCTTGATGACCTTCCGGGGGATGCCATACTCGTGGCGAAGACGGCTTCACCTAGCTACGCGAGGGTCATGGGCCAAATACGGGGAATCATCACGGACATGGGCAGCACCACCAGCCACCTCGCGTCGGTGGCCCGGGAGTTCGGCGTGCCTGCCCTGATGGATGCCAGGGTCGCATCCTCCACCCTGAACCCGGAGGAACGCATCACCCTCGATGCCGGCAAGAAGATGGTTTACCGGGGAGAGGTGGAGAATTTGGCGGAGAGGGTCCGCCCAGGCAGAAGACCTATTGTGGAGAGTCCCCTGTTTCTCAAAATGCGACGGGTTCTGGATCACATCTCACCGCTTCATCTCACCGACCCTGAAGGTGAGAGTTTCAAGCCTGAAGGGTGTCGCAGCTTCCACGACATCATTCGGTTCACCCATGAAATGGCCATGCGGGAAATGTTCTCCTATAGCGACATCGCGGATCGCGTGACTTCGTTTCGATTGAGCGCCAAAATCCCTCTGGTCCTGCAGGTGATCGACCTTGGAGGCGGACTGAGATTCGGCCTCAGCACGTGCGACACACTCACTCCCGAATGCGTGGAATCCATCCCCTTCAAAGCCATCTGGAAGGGGTTCAGTCATCCGGGGATCACCTGGTCCGGCTCTGTCGCCTTCGATGCGCGGAGTTTCTTGACACTCATGGCATCCGGGGCAGTGGCGGAAGTGGGTGGGGGGACGCCGGGGGGCACGAGCTATGCCATGATCTCCCAGGACTACATGAATCTCAGCGCCCGGTTCGGGTATCACTTCGCCACCGTGGATGCCCTGTGCGGAGAGGACGCCAATCAGAATTACGTCACCCTCCAGTTCTCCGGTGGGGCGGGTCCCTTCCAGGGAAGATCACTTCGCATCGGGTTCCTGGGGAACGTGCTCAAACGCCTCGGGTTTGAAGTGAGCATGAAGGGCGACCTCATCGATGCCTCCCTTGCCCGCTATGACAGGGTATCCATGGAAGAGAAGCTGGATCAGATGGGGCGGCTCCTGGCATGCACACGCCTTCTGGACATGGCCATCACGGGCCAGCAGGATGTAGCCCACTTCACGGAGGCCTTCTTCCAGGGCGACTACAATTTCCTGGAAAGAAAGCGGGAAGATGCCCCTCAGGGAGTGTACATCCACACGGGCGATTGGAGTCGTGCGGTGGAAGAGGACCGCACACAATGCCTTCAGGATGGCTCCAGGTGGGGCGCCCACCTCTCCTCGGGCATGGCCTGGGCCATGGGGAAAGTGCTTGGTGGTTCCTACCAGGAATTTCTCGACAACATCAACGCGTATTTCTATTTCCCGCTCGTCATCGTCAAGGACTGGCAGATGGGGGACGGGATCATCCGTGCGCGCGTCAAACCTCTGAAGGGAAACATCGACAGGGCTGGAGGGATTGCTTTCGGCCTCAAGGATGTGTGCCATTACTTCGCGTTTCGCATCAATGCCCTGGAGGACAACGTGGTGCTCTTCGAGTACGAGGACTGCAAACGATTCCAGAGGCAAAGAGCTGAAATGAAGATACTTCCCAATGAGTGGTATGACCTTCGGGTGGAGGTAAAAGGGAACATCATCCATGGTTACGTGAATGATCAACTGGTCATTGACTATGAGGCTCAGAGGATTCCCCAGGGGCATGTGGGGCTCTGGACAAAAGCAGATTCCGTCACGCTCTTTGAAGATCTGCAAATGGAGGCCTGGGATGCCCGCCGGACGGTTTCCTTTTGATTCTGCATGAAGAGGAATTTCATGAAAGCAGGAGTGGCGCCAGTGAGGGGCCTCTCCTGCTTTCCAATATTATTCTTCTACGCGTATCCGGCCGGACTCCTTCCAGGCGGGGATGATCACCTTCTTGCCACGCTGGTAGCTGTATCGGACCGCATCGAGATGCTCCCGGCGGCTTTCGTTGCGAGACTTGTGGTTGCGATTCCCGTATTTAGAAAGAGCTTCGCTGCCCTTCCCATCGCTGATCCTGCCCACGATCTTCACGCCGTCCTGCATCCCGCCAGAGTTTATTTGACAGATTGTCGAGACGAAACATACAATTCATTGCAATTAAAAGGATTTCGGTTTCTTTTGCGAAAGGCGCGTCTTGCCATCGGCGCCAGGGGGACCATGACAGGAACAGCAATGAGGAGTTCAGGATGAAACCGCTCGTCGATGAGAGGGATGTCAAGTTCGTCCTGCACGAACAGCTGCGCATAGAAGAGTTGTGCAAGTATCCGAAATACAGCAGTTTCTCCCAGGACTTGTTTGACATGGCCCTGCATGAAGCCGAGCGACTGGCGGAAAAGGAGTTCTTCCCCACGAATCAGGACGGCGACCGGCAGGGATGTCGGTTCTTTGAGGGCCATGTGAAGGCTCCTGAGTCCTTTCACCGACCTTACCGTCTCTACTGTGAAGGCGGCTGGCTGGCCATAAGCGACCCTCCGGAAGTTGGCGGACAGGGCTTCCCGCTGGTGATTGCCAATGCCTGCGTTGAGTTTTTCGGTGCCGGGAACTGGGCGCTGTTCATGTACCCGGGGCTCACCCACGGCGCCGCCCGGTTGCTCGAGGAATACGGCACCCCGGAGCTTCAGGAAAGCTATATGTTCAAGCTGTATTCCGGGGAGTGGTCGGGCTCCATGGCCATGACGGAACCGCAGGCCGGAAGCGACGTCGGGAATCTGACGACCAGAGCCATCCCCCTCGGCGATGGAACTTACCGAATATCCGGACAAAAGATTTTCATTTCCGCGGGCATGCATGATCTCACGGAAAACATCGTGCACATGGTTCTCGCCCGCGTTGCCGGTGCACCCAAGGGCGTGCGGGGTATCTCCCTCTTTGTGGTCCCCAGGCTTCGCCCCCGGGACGACGGCACACTCGTGTTCAACGACGTTACCTGCACCGGAATCGAGCACAAGCTGGGCATTCACGGCTCCGCCACCTGCAGCCTGAACTTTGGGGAAAACGGTGACTGCATCGGCTACCTTCTCGGGAAGGAAAACGCAGGCATGCGGATCATGTTCGAGATGATGAACGAAGCCCGTCTTTTCGTGGGCATGCAGGGGCTGGCCCTGGCCGGCACGGCCTACATGCACGCTCTGCGCTACGCCAAAGAACGCCTGCAGGGCGCTCCCACTGAACACATGAAGGACCCCGAAGCTGCCCGGGTGCCGATCATAAAGCACCCGGACGTCCGCAGGATGCTCATGTTCATGAAAAGCAGCACGGAAGGGATGCGGGCGTTGCTGTATTTGGCCGCCTACTGCATCGATCGGGTGCGGGTCGCGCCGACGGCGGAGGAAAAGGAGCTCTTCCAGGGTTACGTCGATCTTCTTATCCCCATCTGCAAAGCGGTCGGAAGCGACCTTGGATTTCGCGTCTGCGAAACCGCAATCCAGATCTACGGCGGCTATGGCTACATCACCGAATACCCGGTGGAACAATTCCTCCGCGACTGCAAAATCGCCTCCATCTACGAGGGCACGAACGGGATTCAAGCCCTCGATCTGGTGGCAAGGAAACTGACCATGAAGCGCGGCCAACTTCCCAAGAACGCTCTGGCGGCGATCACGGAGATAATGGAAAGAATCAGAGGGAACTTCCGCCTTCGAGACCTGGTCCGGATCTATGATGAAGCCCAGGAGAGCCTCCTGCAGGTGACGAAATTCTTTGCCCTGAAGGGCATGACCGACGAATACCAGGTGCCGATCCTTTATGCCAAACCCTATTTAGACCTGTGCGGCGATGTGGCTATGGGTTTCCTGCTGCTCTGGCAGGCGCACCTGGCCGATCGAAAGCTCCAGGAAATTTGCCGGGATCATCGTGTCAAGGACGCGAGGGCACACCAGGAAATGCTGGAGAACAACCGCAGCGCAGCCTTCTATTTCGGCAAAATCGCATCGGCACGGTTTTTCATCAATCAGGTTTTGACCCAGGCAAACGGCAGAGCGCGGGCCATTATGAACAACGACAAATCTGCCCTGGAGATACCGGACTATGGGTTTGCCCTGGGGTAGTCAGGATGATGTCCGGAGCAGCAGCTCAGAAGTCCTGCCTCGAGGCAGGGATGAGCAAAACCGCCGGATCCGTTTGCAGCTGTTTGGTTAAGATTCCGGATCTAACGTGCTGCTGACATGGTCATGCCCAGACGAAGAGAAAGAGGAGACGCTCATGAAAGCGAGAGAGGTGGTCATCGTTGACGGCGTTCGCACGGCCTTCGGCAGGGCCGGGGAAGAGGGATTCTTCTGGCTGACGCGGGCGGATGATCTGGTGGTGAAGGTGATTCGCGAGCTTTTGCGGCGCAACCCCGAAGTCACGCCGGAAATGGTTGAGGAAAACGTCTGGGGAGCCACCACTCAGGAGGGAGACCAGGGGCTGACCCTCGGCCGCACCACCGCGCTCCTCGCCGGGCTGCCCGAGACCTGTTCCGGGTTCTCCATCGATCGCATGTGCGCCAGCGGTTTGACGGCGGTGACGGCGGCGGCTTCCGAGATCGCTTTGGGCGTATGCGATATCGCGATTGCGGGGGGGGTGGATCACATGAGCCACCATCCGATGGGCGCCACCATGGATCCCAACCCGCGGTTCCTGGCCGAGCGGCTGGTATCGGAAGACGCCCTGGTGATGGGAAAAACGGCGGAAAACCTTCACGACTTGTTCCCCGACATCACAAAAGAGTTGACCGACGCCTATGCCTGTCACTCTCAGCAAAAGGTGGCCAGAGGCTACAGTGAAGGCAGAATCCAGAAAATGATCGCACCCATGACGGTCTACACGAAGGGCGGCTGGGCAGTGGCGGACCGGGATCAGCAGCCTCGGCCGGATACCACCCTGGAGGGCTTGCGGGACCTCAAGACTCCTTTTCGCGCGCAAGGCCGGGTGACGGCCGGCAATGCTTCCGGATTGAACGACGGCGCCTGCGGCGTGCTCGTCATGAGCGAAGAGAAAGCACGGGAACTCGGGGTGGTCCCGAAGCTGCGCCTGGTCGGGTACGCCTTTGCGGGAGTGCGACCGGAAATCATGGGGTATGGGCCGATCCCATCCACGAAAAAGGTCTTTGCGAAAACAGGACTGACCATGGACGACATGGGCTTTATTGAGCTGAATGAAGCCTTTGCCGTGCAATGCCTGGTGTTCATGAAGGAATTTGGCCTGAAGATCCCTGACGAGGAACGGCTCAATCCTCTGGGCGGTGCCATTGCCTTCGGCCATCCGCTGGCGGCGTCCGGGCCGCGCCTGGTGATGCACCTCCTGCATCTCTTTGCCGACCACCCCGAGGTGCGCTTCGGCCTGACCGCCCTCTGCGTGGGCCTGGGACAGGGAGCGTCAGCGATTTGGGAAAATACCGCTTTTGAGTCCTGATGCGGCTCCTCGTGGAGGGTCTCCGATTTGTTAGAGGGGGGGAGAATCATGGCCGAACCGATCACCCACTTTCACCACCGATTCTTTGATTCGCCGTTGGGAAAAATTGTCCTCGTGACCATGGACAATGGTCAGGATCACAAGCGGCCGAACACCTTCGACGAAGCCGCCTTCCATTCCCTCAGCGACGCGCTGGACGCGATCCGGAGTGAACCCGACGTGCGCGGTTTGATGCTCACCGGCAAGCCCTATATCTTTGCCGCCGGAGCCGATCTGACCCAAGTGCCCTTCATCACCACGTATGAACAGGGCTATCAGGTGGGCCGAATCGGCCACACGGCCATGAAACGAATCATGGACCTGCCCTACCCCACGGTTGCCGCAATCAACGGAGTGGCCTTAGGGGGCGGGCTGGAAATCGCGCTTTACTGCAAGTACCGCACTGTCCTCCGCACGGTCCCGGCCATCGGCTTCCCGGAATGTTTCCTGGGGCTCGTACCGGGGTGGGGCGGTTGTACGCTGGCGACGAAACTTCTCGGGCCGGAAAAGGCTCTGCAATTGATTGTCTACAACGCTCTGAACCAGAACCGGATGATCAACGGCGCAGATGCATTCGCCTTGGGGCTCACCGATCGGCTGTTCGACGGGGCCGAATTTCTCGATGATTCACTGCGTTTCCTGCTCGACATCATCTCCGGAAAGGTCGGTTTGGAACGGCTTTCAGCACCGCTGTCAGGGCTGCAGGCTCTCGTTGACAAGGCCAGGGCCTTCATCGATGCCAGGGTCCATGGGGCGTCGCCAGCTCCTTACCGGGCTTTGGAACTGGTTGCCGGAGCCTGTCAGTGGGATACGGAGAAAGGCTTTGAAGAAGAAAACAAAGCCCTCGGGGATCTTATCAAATCCCGGCAGTGCAAAGCAGCCATCTATTCCTTCGAGCTGGTCAACCGCTATGCGAAAACGATCAAAGCAGGGACGGACGTCAAACCTAAGGCAATCAACAAGGTGGGCATTATCGGCGCCGGGCTCATGGCCTCGCAGCTCGCCTATCTATTCATCCATAGTCTCGAAGTGCCGGTGATCATGAAAGACGTTAGTCAGGACCTGTTGGACCGGGGATGTGCCTTTGTCCGGCAGGAACTGCAGAAGATCGTGGAGAAGGGTCGATTGACTGAAGGCAAGTGCCGGTATCTCGCCGGCCTTCTTAAAGGGACATTGGATTACCGCGATTTTGCCGGCTGTGATTTGGTCATTGAGGCAGTGTTTGAGCGGATGGATGTGAAAAAGCAGGTTTTCGGCGAAGCGGAGGCAATCATAGCTCCCGAGGCAATCCTTGCCACCAACACTTCATCCTTGAGCGTCACTCAGATGGCGGAGGGTCTCAAATATCCCGAGCGCCTGGTCGGCTTGCATTTCTTCAATCCGGTGGCGGTGATGCCTCTGGTGGAAATCATCAGGACGCAGAGGACGAGCGAGCTCACCCTGGCGTCGGCTTTCGACCTGGCGGGGAAATTGCGAAAGACCGGCATCCTCGTGAAGGATTCCCCGGCCTTCCTGGTGAACAGGCTTCTTGTCCGCATGCTCGTGGACTGCCTCACCCTGGTCGATGAGGGCGCGCCGTTCGCGCAGGTCGATGAAGCGCTTCTGGCTCTGGGCCTTCCCATGGCGCCTTTCGAACTGCTGGATCTCGTGGGTTTGTCGGTTGCCTTCCACGTCACCGAGACCCTCAACCAAGCCTTTGGCCCCCAGCGTTTTCCTTTGAATCGGAACTTAAAGACACTCATAGAATCCGGGAAGCCGGCCTTCTATCTCCGGGAAGGGAAGCAAAAACGGATCGATCCGGAAGTCGAAAAGCTGTGGGAGAAGGTGCAAGGGCGGGAATTCCATCCCGAAGAAATCCAGGAGAGGGTCTTGAACAACCTCGCTCAGGAAACGGACCTTATACTGATGGAGAAGGTGGTGGGCAGCTCCCGCGATGTGGACCTGGCCATGATCCTGGGCGCCGGTTGGCCGTTTTTCATGGGAGGCCTCACCATGTACCTGGATCTCGCCGGGATCACGCCCCGGGTACTGCAGAAAGTATTTTTCACTTTCTAGCAGATCGCCGGCGGTGATGGTGTGGATTGATCCGAAAAGGAGAAACTCGATGAGCGATCACCGTGTGATCTTTCATCCCTACGGTAAGACCGTTGATGCCGTCGACGGCGAGGCCCTCATGCAGTTGGCCATGCAGGCCGGTGTCCACATCAACGCTTCCTGCGGCGGAGCCGGGGTCTGCGGCAAGTGCCGGGTCGTGATCGAGGGCGGGAGCGTCGAGGGCGGTATCACGGAGAAGCTCGACGCCGAGGATTTGGCCAGCGGGGTCCGACTCGCCTGCCAGTGCAGGGTTCGAAGCGATCTTGTGGTGCGGATTCCGATAGAATCCGAAGTCGATGCCGCTGTTCTCAACCAGACGGCCGTTCCGCGCAGGACCGCATACAGTCACCAGGTCTCCTTCGAGGAACTCAAAGAGCGCGGTCTCTTCATCCCGCCTGTGGAAAAACGTTACCTGGAGCTGCCCCCGCCCAGCAGCCAGGACCGGATGCCGGACGTCACCCGGATGATCAACCACCTGAAGATGCGCTACAACGAGCACCGTCTCGTGGTGCGGCTTTCGGTAATCCGCAAGATCCCCGACATCTTGCACGGCGCCAACTTCAAGGTGACGGCCACTTTGGCTCGCCCTGTCCACCCAGGCAGCAGGACGCACATCATCAACATCGAACCGGGGGACACAACGGGGCGGAACTTCGCCATCGGGGTGGACATTGGCACCACCACGGTCTATGGGGAGTTGATCGACCTCATTTCCGGCGAGGTTCTGGCCAGCCACGGGGAGTTCAACGGCCAGATCAGCTATGGGGAGGATGTGCTCAGCCGCATCGTCTTTGCCGAAAAACCGGGCGGGTTGGAGAAGCTTCACGAGGTGGTGGTTGCGACCATCAACACGATCATCCGGCGGATAGTCCAGCAGGGGAAGGTCACTCCGGACGAGGTCTCGAGCATTACCCTCGCGGGGAACACCACCATGACCCAGATCCTGCTCAAGATCACGCCGCGCTATATCCGTTATGCACCCTACATTCCGGCTTCCACGCTCTACCCCCCCATCCCTGCCGTACGCCTCGGTCTGGAACTGAGCGACCACGTGACAGCCCTGATCTATCCGGCCGTCTCCAGCTATGTGGGAGGAGACATCGTCGCGGGGATCATGGGCGCCGGGCTCTACCGGACCAACGAGACCACGCTTTACCTCGATATCGGCACCAACGCGGAAATCGTAGTCGGCAACAAAGAGTGGTTTGCCTGCGCCGCGTGCTCGGCAGGCCCCGCATTCGAGGGCGGGGGCATCAAGTTCGGGATGCGCGCGGCTCAAGGGGCCATCCAAGACTTCTCCATCGACCCGTTCACACTCGAGCCCATGCTCATGACTATCGGCAACGTCCGCCCCAAAGGCATTTGCGGCTCTGGACTTCTCACCATTGTGGCCGCCCTTCTGGAGGCAGGCGTTATCGACGGGCGGGGAAAATTCGACTGCAGCTTGCATCACGAAAGGCTGCGGGAGACCGACGGCGTCTGCGAATATGTCCTCGCCCGGGCGAACGAGACCCAGATCGGTCGGGACATCACCCTGAGTGAAGACGACATCGACAACCTCATCCGGGCAAAGGGGGCTATCTTCAGCGGCTTCCAGACCTTATTGGAAGAAGTGGGGCTGCGCATCGAGGATCTGGACAGGATCGTCCTGGCGGGAGCCTTCGGGAGCTACGTGGACTTGGAGAAGGCAATGACGATTGGGCTGCTCCCTGAGGTCGACCCGGAGAAGGTCACTTACATCGGCAACGGCTCCCTTATGGGTTGCCGAATGAGCTCGCTCACCAACCGGATTCGCCGGGATGTGGTCGAAGTGACCCGCAAGATGACAAGCTTCGAACTCTCAGAGACCCCTTCCTATATGACCCACTACATCGCCTCGCTCTTCCTTCCCCACACGGACGTCGACCGCTTCCCGAGACTCAAGGCCCGCATGGACACTCGCCGGGCCTTATACGGAACGGCGCCATTCCGTAAGTTGGCAGCACCGAAAGGCAGACTCAGCTCCTAGAGAGCCCTTGGGCAGTTCTTCAAGAGTTATGAATGAACAAGAGCCTGAGGATATGTCGAAAAACAAGGCCTCAGGCGTTTGTTGTATACAGTGGCAAACTGTCATGAGGCCTTCCATGCGAAGTCACCCCGTATGATGGAGTGGATGCGACTTACGGCAAGCCGCAGGTTGAACTGAGTGGGTCTGACTGATATCATTCAAAATAAGCGGGGTGGAACAATGAACCCGAAGCATTTTTGACCTCAATAAACCAATATTGAATGATTCTGGATAGCCTCTTGCAGAACTGTCGAATTCCGTCACCCCGGAGAAAGCCGGGGTCCAGAAAGCCTTGAAAAACCTGGATTCCGGCTTCCGCCGGAATGACGCCGGAGGACTTCTGCAAGAGGCTCGGAGAGAATGATTTTTTGGGTCTTCGCGTATTTGTGTGAGAGATGCCTGCCGTAGCATAGCCCCTTGTGGGCGTTAGACACGGGCACAAGGCCCTATGCTACGGGGCGATGGACTCTGAAACAGGATGACTCTGGCTGTTTTTACGCCAATCCACGATGAGCCGATTTTCTAGCCTGTCTCTTAGTCTTATCCGGGCTGCAGGGAGGTGATCTCATGGCCACAGAGGGTTTCAAACGCAAGCTCACGGCCATCTTCAGTGCCGACGTGGCAGGTTACAGTCGCCTCATGGGTGAGGATGAAGCAGCGACAGTGAGGACCGTTGAGACCTATAGAAGGGTCATCTCGGATCTGATCCGTCAGCATCGAGGCCGGGTGGTGGATTCTCCCGGGGACAATATTCTCGCCGAATTTGCCAGCGTGGTGGATGCTGTACAATGCGCCGTTTCGGTGCAGAAGGAGATCCAGGCCCGAAACGCTGAACTGCCGGAGAACAGGAGGATGCAGTTCCGCATCGGGATCAACCTGGGGGATGTGATCGAGGAGGATGATCGCCTCTACGGTGATGGGGTGAACATTGCGGCGAGGCTGGAGTCCCTGGCGGACCCCGGTGGGATCTGTGTCTCCAAGACCGCCTTTGAGCACATCGAGACCAAGCTTCCCTTGGGGTATGAGTATCTGGGGGAGCAGACCGTAAAAAATATCGCCAAACCGGTAGGCGCTTACAAGGTCCAGATGGAGCGAAGGGTAACGGTAAAGGATCAGGCTGAGGCGAAGCCAAAGGAGGGCGCCAGGCGGAGGCCTCATGATCATTGCCCTGGTAGGGGTTCTTCTCGATGGTAGTGGGGGCCGCGGCACTCTGGCAGTTCGCCTTTCGCCCCACCCCGCCGCCGGTGGAGAAAGCCTCCAAGGAGCGGATGGCCTTTCCCCTGCCGGACAAGCCGTCCATCGCCGTCATGCCGTTCGTGAACATGACCGGGGACCAAAGCCAGGATTTCTTCTGCGATGGGTTGAGCGAAAGCCTGATAATGGCCCTCTCCAAAGTGCCACGACTTTTCGTCATCGCTCGGGAATCCACCTTCAGCTACAAGGGCAAGGGGGCGAAGATCAGTCAGGTGAGCGAGGAACTTGGGGTGCAGTACGTGCTGGAGGGGAGCGTGCAGAAGGCCGGGGATCGAGTGCGGGTCACGGCGCAGCTCATCGATGCCCTCAAGGGACATCACCTCTGGTCGGAGCGCTACGACCGGAGCGTTAAAGACCTCTTCGACCTGCAGGATGAGATCACCATGAAGATCCTCACGGAACTTCAGGTGAAGATCACCGAGGCGAAGCAGCGCGCATATCACGCCAAGGGGACGAACAACCTTCAGGCTTACTTGAAGGTTTTGGAAGCGGATGGCTACAGAACTCAAAACAACAAAGAGGCGAATGCTGTGGCCAAACGGCTTTCCCAGGAAGCCGTCGAACTGGACCCAAATTACCCAATGGCTCATAGCGAATCTAGCCCATGACACTCTTATATGGATGTGCTGTTCGGTGCCAGCGAATCGCCCGAAGAGACGCTCTCCAATGCCATGAAATCGGCACAAAAAGCCGTCGAACTGGACAACTCCTCGGCTGAGGCCTACGCCGCTCTTGGCAATGTCTTTCTGGGGATGCGTCAGCATGATAAGGCGATTGAGGCCGCGGAGCGGGCTGTGACGCTTGACCCCAACAGCCCTGGCGCTCTCTTCATTCTTGCCATGTGTCTGAACTATTCTTTGAGGAGTGAGGAGGCCCTTCCTTTGCTTCGACAGGCTATTCGACTCAATCCTTTTCGTACCCCGATTCTACCACCATTTCGGTATCGCTTGCCGCGAAACCGGAAGGTATGAGGAGGGGATCGCTGCCCTCAAGAAATCCCTTCAGCTTGCCCCCAATGACGTGATCACGAGAGTTGTTCTGGTCAGTTTGTATATGTACGCCGGACGTGAAGATGAAGCCCGAGCCACCGTCGCAGAGATCCAGCGAATAGACCCCAATCTCTCTGTCGCAAGGTTCGCCAGATGGACTCCATGGAAGGAAGGGCCGAAGAGGGACCGCTTCATGGATTCCCTGCGACAGGCGGGACTGAAGTGATGTGGAGACCTCGATCATTCCCTTACGTAATGAACAACAGGGCCTCGTAGTCTGCCTTGCGCCTCTCGTCGACAAGGACGACATCCTCCCTCCGATCGAGTTTCCCCTTCAGTTCGCTTGCCGCGATGGTTCCGCTCATGATCCAATCTCCTTGGGGGAAGCTGACCAGCCTGCTTTTTCATCTCTTGGCAATGGACGACCTCACCTTCAAATCTAGTCAGACATCAGAGTTCTGCCGGTTTCTCGGCCATGAGAGGGTGAACAGATTGGAGAAGCAAGGGACCATTTAGGACCCGCCTTCCTCGTTGGTCGTCTTTCTCTTTTCGGCTTTCTGTTCCAGTCTTTTCAGCACGGTATCGATCATGGTACGCAGGACCTTTTCCGCCGCGAATCCCGACACGATGGCCAGAAGCGCATACGCATAGGGCATTGCCGCGGGACTGACGTTGAAGCTCACAATCTGTGCCGCAGCCTTTTCTGCGGCCTGGCCTGCCTGAGGTGCCGCCGTGATGGAGAATATGGTCTTCGTCTTCTCGAGGATGAATACGAAAATGGCTGCAAAAGAGCCCAGGATCGGCTTCGAAAGGGTATTGTGCAGGAAGTATCGCCAGAACGGGGCTCCCCTGACGTAGAGAAAGCCCTCCCAGGTGAGGAGGTTGCTGAGGTACGCTCCCATGAGGCCCAAGACGAGGAGCTTCCCCAGATTGGCCTGCAGGCCGCCATCGACGAAGCTGGCAAACTGGTCGAGACAACACCACCAGAAGACGATGAGAAGGACACCCAGCATGCAGCCGCTGACAACGCTCGTGAGCGTGTTCATGGAAAGCTGCCAGAAGGAGCGGTCCATCTGCTCGTTGACGATCTGGAGTGCGTCCTTCACCACATGCCTGTGATGGGCGGTGCTCCAGCCTTTGCGGATGTGCTCCAGGGCCTCAGTCAGGATTCCTTTCTCCCCGATCCATGCCTTCCGGATCTTTTCCTCCTGCAAGTTCATGTCGAAAGACATGGCCACTTCCGAACCCTTGCTCACCAACTCCTCCTCCGGCAGGAGAAGGATCATGTTCTCATCGACCCGGTGCAGAAACTCCCACACGAGGTGCGAGTGTTTCCGCCTGCCGCCCATGTAATTCCAGCACATGGCGATGTACTTGTCGCAGGCTTGGGCAACCTTCAGCTGGCTGGGATCGAGCTGCCCGGACTTGACGACCGAGAGGGTCTGCTCCAGGTCGGTGATTTTCGAATAGAGTCGTTCCTGGGAGGGATTGATCGAGGGGGTTGCGTCATCAGCCATTCAGGTCTCCTCCTCCTGGACACCGCGGGGCACCCGAGGGTCCGATCCAATGGAATAGCCCTTGGAGGCCCCTGCAGAATGGTAGGGCAGCAAGACGTGACGGTCGTAGCCGAGCCTGCGGAGGAATCGGGACAGCGCTTCCAGGTTTTCCTCCGTGGCCGTGACACCGGGGACAAGGGGAGTCCTCGGGATGATCTTCCTGAGGTTGTTTTTGCTCAGCGCTGAAAAATTGTGGAGGATCCGTTCGTTGCGCGACCCCGTGGCCTTCTTGTGAGCCACCGGATCCATGATCTTCAGGTCGTAAAATATGAGATCCACCAAGGGCAGCAATTCCTTCTCGAAGTCGAGGAGATGGAACATGCCCGAAGTCTGAATGGCGATATGGATGTCCTGTTTCTTGAGCTCCCGGCTCACCCGGGCCACGTAACGCAGGTGGAGGGTGGGCTCGCCCCCCGAGAAGGTGACCCCTCCCCCGGACGTCTCGAAGAGGACCCGATCCCTGAGAAGCAGTTCCACAAGCTCGCCGGCCTCGAGGTGCCTTCCTATCACTTTCAGTGCGGTGGACGGACACGCATCCACGCACGCTTCGCAGAGGGAGCACCTGTCCCGTGCGATGCGCATGGTCAGATCACACCCTATGGCTCCCTCGGGACATATTGCCTCGCACTCGCCGCACTGAACGCACAGGTCCGGGTGGAAGGCGATCTCCTTGCCGCTGCGGATGGATTCCGGATTGTGGCACCAACGGCAGGCAAGGGGACACCCTTTCATAAACACGGTGGTTCTGATGCCCGGTCCGTCGTCAAGAGCGAACCGGCGGACGTCGAAAACAAGTGGCAATCCTTCAGGCCGAGTCATGCACCCCCTGTGACCATGAGCTTGAGCCGGTTTGCCATGTATGCAAACTTGTAAAGGTAGTTGAAATTGCCGTCGATGACCACATCCTGCCTCAGGAGCGAGCCCAGGATGTCCGGCTTGGGTGAAAGCAGGTAGCTCATGAGGGCCTTTGAATCCTTGAAGACGACGGTCACGTTGGGGTCCTCCACCCTTCCCTCCCTGACGTGCATCCGGCCATTTTCGAAAAGCACACTGGTCTCGATGCGGTTGTCCCTGCTCCTGAAGACATACCGGCCGCTGAAATCCTTGATGCTGCGCTTGAAGTCCCTGCTCACCATGAACACGGCGCTCATGAGGGTGAGCAGGAGCTGCAGGAACCCTTCGGCCAAGTCCGACCCGAGGCAACGCTGAAACCTCTCGGTCACCACCTTCAAACCCGCATCTTTTGAGAAAATCCGATCCAGAATGGTGTTCGACATTGCAGACCTCCATCACCCAGTCCGCCCCAGTGGGGGAAGCCGGGATTCCCGCATTCGTTGTATCATTCGAAAGCCAGCATGGACTTGTGCTCTTCCGGAAACGGGACAGCTTTGCCGGTTCGAAGACTGTAAGCGGTCCTCGTGATGATCTCATCCTTCATGGCTTCGTTGAGGTCTTTGAAATAGGCAGAGTAGCCCGAAACCCGGACGAGAAGTTCCCTGTGTCTTTCGGGATGCTTCTTGGCCTCGATGAGGTCTTCGTAGGACATGATGTTGAACTGCACATGGAGGCCCCCGGTCCTGAAGTAGGCTTCGATGGCCTGGCTGAACCGCTTCATGTCCTCCCCGTTCTCTATGGCCGGATACTTGAGGTTGAGGGCTTCCCCGCCCGGGATGCAGAGGGGGTCGAGGCTTCCCACCGCCCTGAAACATGCGGCCAGGTCCCCCGCTGCCTGGGAGACCGGGGTGATGCCGCTTGCCAGCACCTTACCCGCCTTTCTCCCGTTGGGAAGGGCGCCGCACAGCTTCCCCTGACCGGCGTGATTGGTCATGGTCCAGAACGCGGGGCGGTACCTGCCTCCCCGGTAATTGACGTGGGCCTGGTAGGTTTCGTACAGGAAGCGGATCAGGTTCTGAGAATTCTTGATGGCAATGGGTTCGTCCGTTCCATACTTGGGAGTTCTGTGGACGAGGTAGGCATGCAGCTTTTCATGCCCTTGAAAATCGTCCTCCAGGGCCCGCATCAGCTCGGCAAATGTGCACTTCCTGTCGAGGAAAACCGCCGTTTCGATGGCGTTGAGGGAATCCACGGTGTCGGCGAATCCTATGTGTGTGGCCCCGGAGGCATTGTAGAGGGCCCCGCCGAAAATCAGGTCGTCCCCGCTTTCCATGGGTCCTTCAAAGAAAGCGGAAAGGAGGGGCGACGGCATGGTTTCCTGATACGCACGCCCGAAGCACTCGTTCAACTCGACGGCCCGACCGATGATCCACCGGAGCTGCCCCTTGAAAGCCTCCCAGAGCTCCCCGAAGCTCCCGAATTGTGACGGGTCGCCGGTCTCGGGGCCGATTTGTTCATCTCCCGTAACGGGACGCCTCCCGTTGTGCAGGGTCAGCTCAAGGGCCGACACGAGATTCAGCATGATGGAACTGGAGGCGTCATAGCTCCTGCCCGCCGACGCCAGCTCCACGCACCCGATGATGGCGTAGTCCCTGGCGTGTTCCAGCCTGGTCCCCTGGTTTTCCAGGGTCTTGACGGCCGCCACATCGTTGTAGACGGCTGGGACGGATTTCGTGTTGACAATCACCTGGGCCAGCCTGTCCCGGTAAGCCTCCGTGTTCTTCCCGTAGTGGTAGCGGGCGTTGAGGCTGGGATCCCGAGTCTTGAGGAGCTCGGTCACCCTGAGCATGATGTAGGTCAGGTCATTGACCGCGTCTTCGCCTCCGTCGTCCACGCCTCCCACCGTCACGGCCGGAACGGTTCCCGCGCCGCCGAAGAGCTCCTCAGCCGTCTCGGGAACCAGGTTGGCGTTGTCGTTGAGCTTGAGCCACAGACACCCGATCAATTCCATGGTCTCTTCCATGCTCAACCGCCCCGCATCCACGTCGCGCCGGTAGTACTCGTAGAGAACCTGGTCGAGCCGCCCCGGACTCATGGCCATGTTGATGTTTTCCCCGTGTATGGCGACCTGCATGATCCAGAGGGAATTGACGGCCTCCCTGAAGGTGCGGGCTCCCCTAGCGGGAACCTGTTGGCAGACTTGGGAGATTCTCGCGAAATTGTCTCTTCGCAAAGGGTCCTTCTCGGTCACGGTGCGTTGGGCGGCTTCCCTGCCGAGATTGTGAGCGTAGGCGATGACCCCCTGCAGAACGATCTGCACCGCCTGGTAGAATTCGCTTTTTCTCCTGTCCTCCGCCGTGACGATCCCCCTCTCCACAAGCTGAGCCTCCCGCGCCGCAGCCTCTTGGATGATGGACTCCAGCCCCTCTTTCAAAACGCGCTTGTAGCCGGGGACCGTGTGCGACAGGGCGCCCGCCTTGCCGGCTAAGAAAAAGACGATGCGTTCGAAGAGCTTCATGGGCTCGGGGTAATTGAATTTCCTCCTGGTGTATTCGAGGATGTTCCGGTCCATCCAGTAGGGGTAGATCTTCAGGTTGAGCTCTTCCGCATCGCTTTTGGAGAGGATCAGGGGATTCTTTTCTCTGGTGCTGATGGTGTCGAGCTCGGGCCAGATGGTCAAACCCGTCAACTCGGGATACACGGGCGCCCCGTAATGCTTCGACGTGGTCGTTCCGGCAAGCAGGTTGTCCCCGAAAAACATGGGGGCCTTGTTGGTCAGGAAGTGATTCACGGCCCGGGCATATCGTGTTTGGACGGGTTCGCTGTCGGACGACATGTCCGCGAGGTAACGGGTCACGAATCTCGCCCGTTCGATGCAGACCTCGGGTTTCGTCGCCATGAGCTCTTCCCTCAACCTGTTCAGCAGCGGCAGACGCTCCAGGCCATATTCCGCCAGAGTGATGTCCTTGATTGTCACCTCACCCATTGTCGTCCTCCTTCTAGGACACGATGATCCCGACCTCCGGCAGGAGCTCGTTCAACACGAACTTCTGAGGTCGTTGCCTCGATAGCTCGCCCTGCACCTTGCAGGAGAAATTGGATTCTGGTTTTGAACGACCACCGCGAACCGTTACAGGCCAAGGGAGGCCGTGTCATTGACTTGCGTTTGCGCGAATGCGATTGAACTTGCAGATTATGAGAGGATGATTTTCCCCCGTGAATTGATTTCATTATCAACCCGCAACGGCCTGTAATCAAGCATTTCCTTTCGGGGAAGATCATTGTTTTTTGAGGTTTTGCAGGGGCTTGAGGGAACGCAAACGGGAGGAGCCCGGGAGGGGCTGTCCCGGGCTCCGGCTAAGAGGAATAGGGTTGAATTGAATGTCCAACTTCCCAACGGATCTATCGGAAGAAGACGCACGTTTCGCCACTCTTTTTTTGTCTTCCTTCGCAGCACTCGCGGCATCCCCCACGGCATCATCCAGAACGATGGCTCCCGAAATTCACAGGGGGGTCCCCCATGAATTTGTTTCACAAAGGGTCCCACTTGATGGCATTGTAGGTGGGGTGTCACGATCTCCATTTGTTGGCGGTCCTCGTGGCGTGTGGAGGATGGCGGAATCCCATGGACCGGAGGCCGCTTCTCGATGGCTAAAAGGTGGTGAGGAGAAGAGAGATGACCAACTATTTGCAGACACTGCGTGAAATGCGCGAGCGGGCAATGCAGGGCGGTGGCGCCGACCGCATTGAACAGCAGCACGCGCGGGGCAAGATGACCGCACGGGAACGACTGGCCTTGCTCCTCGACAAGAACACGTTTCAGGAGCTTGGTGCCCTGGCCACCCACAACATCGCGGATTTCGGGATGGATCAGCAGCGGTATCCGGGCGACGGGGTGGTGACGGGATTCGGCAAGATCAACGGCAGGCGCGTTGCCGTGTTCGCTCAGGATTTCACCATCGTGGGAGGATCCTTTTCCGAGGTGCAGGCGAACAAGATCTGCCGCATCCAGGACGTGGCCATGGAGAGCGGCATCCCCATGATCGGGCTCAACGATTCGGGGGGTGCGCGGATCCAGGAGGGTTTTCGCAGCCTGGCCGCATATGGTGAGGTCTTTGTACGAAACGTCCTTTCATCCGGTGTCATTCCCCAGATCTCGGTGATGCTCGGCCCATGCGCCGGAGGATCGGTGTACTCCCCTGCCCTCACGGACTTCGTCATCATGGCCCGGGGAATCAGCTACATGTTCATCACGGGCCCCGATGTCATCAAGGCGGTCACCGGCGAAGAGGTGACTTTCGGCGATCTTGGCGGCACCCTGGTGCACAACAGCAAGAGCGGCGTCGCCCATTTTCTCGCCGAGAGCGATCAGCATGCCATCGAACTGGTGAAGCTGCTCCTGAGCTATCTGCCCCAAAACAATGCCGAAGACCCCCCGCAAGTTGCACGCTACGATTCCCCGGATCGGATGGAGGAGTCCCTCAATTCCGTCGTGCCCGAGGACGAGAACGAACCCTACGACATGCACGAAGTCATTGACGCCATCGTTGATCGCGGCAGTTTCCTCCAGGTACACCCCTACTATGCCCGCAATGCCGTGGTCGGCTTTGCCCGGCTCGACGGCTATTCCGTGGGGATAGTGGCCAATCAGCCCGCACACCTGGCAGGTGTTCTGGACATCGACTCCAGCGACAAAATCGCCCGCTTCGTGCGCATCTGCGACGCCTTCAACATCCCCCTGATCACTTTCGTGGACACCCCGGGATACTTGCCGGGTCTCGATCAGGAGCACTACGGCATCATCCGCCACGGAGCCAAGGTCATCTATGCCTACTGCGAAGCCACGGTGCCGAAGATCTCCATAGTCACCAGGAAAGCCGTCGGGGGCGCGTACATCGCCATGAGCTCCCGGCAGATGCGCTGTGATTTGGCCTTCGCATGGCCTTCCGCGCAGATCGCGGTCATGGGGGCCGAAGGTGCGGTCCGCATCCTGCGCAAGCGGGAGCTCGCGGCTAGCGACGACCCCGGAGCCCTCGAGCGCCGGTTCGCCGAGGAGTATCGGGCCAAGTTCTTCAACCCTTACATCGCCGCCAACGTGGGCCAGATCGACGAAGTCATCGAACCCCGGGAGACGCGGCCACGCCTCATCCGGGCCCTCGAAGTGCTCCGGACAAAGGTCAAGCAGAACCCGCCCAAGAAACACGGCTTGATGCCCCTGTAGGCTGCAGCCTGGAGATCACGGAAAACAGCGGAGGAAACCCTTGGAATCACTCAACATCGGAATACAGCTCACCGTCTACGGAATGGGCCTGGTGTTCCTGCTCCTCGCGGTGATGGCCTTTTTCATTAAGTTACTCCTTCGATTCGACCGCGCTGAACCGGCATCGGCGGAGGAGCCCTCGCCCGCTTCCCCGCCCTGGCTTGATGCCGATGGACTGGCGGCCATAACCATCGCGGTGGCCATGCATCGTGATGTGCTTCGCAAGGAGGCCGCCCCCGCCATGCGCCAGCATCAGCCTGGGACGTTGCCCAGCCGCTGGGTGAGCGTTGGGCGCACACTGCAGAACAACACCTGGAATCGTGGTCGGAGGACTTCATGAGACGCTATACAATGGAAATCAAAGGCAAGGGATACGTGGTCGACGTGCAGGAACTGTCGGCGGATCGGTTTCGTGTAATTCTGAATGACCAGGCCCTCGAGGTGCGGGTCTCCTCCGATGAGGACCTCGCCCCGTCGCGGATCACCCCGGCATTGATCCCCGTGCGTGAAGGAGACGAAACCGTCGTGGATCGGCCCGACTCGACGTACCGACCCCCCGATCCCGCCATCCTGGGACCGCCCCGAAAGGCGCCGACACCCGCGCTGCCCACCAGGCCTCACCTGCCGAGCGACGGCTTGGGCTCCGACCTGACCGCTCCCATGCCCGGCGTGATCCAATCGGTAAAAGTCAAGGTGGGAGACCAGGTGAAGCACGGCCAAACGGTTGTCATACTCGAGGCCATGAAGATGAAGAACGCCATCCGGTCCCCTTGGGACGGAGTGGTCGCGGAGGTGTGCGTGCAGGCCGGGCAGTCGGTCGGCTATGGTGACGTGCTCGTCAAATTCGAGGAGGGTTAACCGTGAGCGTTTCCTTTGACCAGCTGCTGCAAGGCATCTTGAATATTTCGCCGGGGTCTCTCCTCATGATCGCCGTGGGCTGCGTCCTCATTTACCTGGCCGTCGTCAAGGAATACGAGCCCATGCTGCTCCTGCCCATCGGAGCCGGAGCCATCCTTGCCAACCTTCCCCTCTCCCCCATGATCGCACAGGACGGCATGCTCGATGTCCTGAAAAAGGCGGGGGTGGACAATGAGCTATTCCCTCTCCTGATTTTCATCGGCATAGGAGCCATGACGGACTTCGGGCCCCTTCTCGAAAATCCTCGCATGATGCTCCTCGGGGCCGCGGGGCAGTTCGGCATTTTCGGGACGTTGATGCTGGCCCTCATGCTGGGGTTCGACATCAACGAAGCGGCGTCCATCGGGATCATCGGGGCCATTGACGGCCCCACATCCATTTACGTGAGCAATCTCCTCGCGCCACACTTGCTGGGGCCCATCGCCGTGACCGCCTACAGTTACATGTCCCTCGTTCCCATCATACAGCCCCCCATCATGCGGGCCCTCACATCGAGGAGCGAGCGGGCCATCCGGATGCCTTACACTTCGCGGATCATCAGCCGTCGCACCCGCATCATATTTCCGCTGGCCGTCGTCATCGTCGTCGGGACCCTGGTGCCCATGGCAACCCCCCTCATCGGGACCCTCATGCTGGGCAATCTTCTGAAGGAATCGGGGGTCGTGGAACGCTTGACCGGGGCATCGTCCAATGAAATCGCAAACATCGTCACCCTTTTTCTGGGCCTGGCCGTAGGGTCCACCATGCGGGCGGACACCTTCCTGCAACTGCAGACCCTGGCCATTCTCGCTCTCGGCATTCTCGCCTTCGGCCTGGACACGGCGGCCGGACTCCTCTTTGCCAAGTTTCTCAACCTGCTGAGCAAGGGGCGCTTCAATCCCCTCATCGGCGCGGCAGGCATCAGCGCTTTTCCCATGGCTGCCCGGGTCGTGCAGAAGGTGGGGCAGGAGGAGGACTTCGAGAACTTCCTCCTCATGCACGCCATGGGCGCCAACACGGCGGGGCAAATCGCGAGCGTCGTGGCCGGGGGTGTGCTGCTGGCCCTGCTGGGTGCAAGGTGATATCCGGGCGAATAGTCTTTTGATAATTCCGCATCTTTTTGATATTGAGGAGCGGACGCGACTCGAAGGCCAAACGATTGTTCCCACTGGGGTGCGGGTGGCGAGGCAGATGCCCCCACTTTCAACAAGAGCGCAAGGAGGCGCGAAATGGGTGTTTCGTTCATGCCGGCCCTGTCTTCTCCTGAAGAACTTGCGGCGGTTCAGCTCCAGGGCCTGCAGTGGACCGTTTCTCATGCTTACGGGAATTCCGCCTTTTACAGGAGGAAGCTGGACGATGCCGGGGTGTCCCCTGATCAGATACGGTCCCTGGATGATTTGCGGCGCCTCCCTTTCACCACCGCCCAGGACCTGCAGGGAGAGTATCCGTTCCCGCTCCGGTCCGTCCCGTTCGAACAGATCGTCCGCATCCATGCATCGTCGGGGACCACCGGCAAGAGGAAGGTTCTCAGTTACACACAGAAGGACATCGACGACTGGGCGAACATGTTTGCCCGGTGTTACGAGATGGCAGGCGTGACCCGGAACGACAGGGTCCAAATAGCGGTCGGCTACGGGCTTTGGACGGCGGGCGTGGGCTTTCAGCTGGGTTGCGAGAGGCTGGGTGCTATGGCCATTCCCGTGGGTCCGGCAAACACCGAAATCCACTGTCAGATGCTTGTGGACATGCAGAGCACGGTCTTTTGCGCAACGGCCTCCATGGCTCTCCTCATGGCCGAAGAAATCGAGGAGCGCGGTCTTCGGGACCAGATTGCTCTCAAGCGATTCATATTCGGCGCCGAACGTCACAGCCGGCGCATGCGCCATCGCATCAAGGAAATCACGGGCGTCGAGGAGCTCTATGACATCCCCGGCCTGACTGAGCTCTACGGACCGGGGACGGGCCTCGAGTGCCGATTCCACCAGGGGGTCCACTACTGGGCCGACTACTACATTCTGGAAATCGTGGACCCGGAAACCCTCGAGCCCATGACTCCCGGGGAAATCGGGGAAATGGTGGTGACCAGCCTCAGGAAAGAGGCTTCTCCGCTCATCCGGTACCGCACCCGCGATCTGACCAGGCTCCTTCCCGAACCCTGCCCGTGCGGCGGCATTCTCCCGAGGCACGATCACCTGCTTGGCCGCTCCGACGACATGTTCATCTACCGCGCCGTGAATATTTATCCCGGCCAGATCGACCACGTTCTCTCCCACGTACCCTGCGTGGGAAGCGAGTACCAGGTTCACCTCTACAGACGCGACGACGGCCGCGACGTCATGGTGGTGCGAGTGGAGCGCTTGGGAGACGACTGCCCCGACGGCGACAGGCAACTCGTTGAGCTCATTTCCACTGAAATAAGGAAGCAGATTATGGTGAGAGCTCAGGTGGAGGTGGTGGACTACGGAACTTTGCCCCGCACCGACCGCAAGAGCAAAAGGGTCTTCGACCACCGAGTCAACGGGGTTTGAGGAGCATCGAGACGATGGGGTCTTTAGCTCACTGCGGATTGCCCTGACAAATAGCCCGAGTCACCATGTTTCAGTATCCTTCATCCTGTAGTATAGGGCCTTGTGCCCGTCCATAACGCCCGCGAGGGGCTATGCTACGATAGGAATCTGTCACGCAAGTCCTCGAAGACTCTGCAAAATGCTGGTTGCCCGTTCTTGGCGAAGTATCGAACCACGAGCGGAAACCCTTTTGGAAACGTGCCTCGAGTCTCTTTTTGTGCTCGTGACCCTTTCAACGGCTTCAACCAACAGGAGATCTTCAGGGAGAGGAGCAGTCATGCACAACTCAAGAAAGCCCCACAGGATCCTTCTCGGTCTTGCTGCCCTGGCGGCGGGACTTTTCTTCGCTGTTCAACCTTCAGTGGCCGAGGAGCCCATCAGGATCGGGGCCTTCTTTGCCCTTTCCGGCCCCGCTGCGACCATCGGGACTCCGACCAAGCTGGTGGCGCAGATGGTGGTGGACCGCATCAACAAGGAGGGAGGAATCAACAAGAGGCCTCTGGAACTTATAGGGGGAGACACGGAAAGCGACCCCACGAAGGCCCTCATTGAAGCGAAACGACTCGTGGAAAAAGAAAAGGTCGTGGCGCTCATCGGTCCCACCCGCACCGACGAGGGCATGGCCGTGAAACCCTACATCGAGGAAACAGCCCATATTCCCATTGTGATGACCATCGGCGGCGACCCTGTCATCGCGGGAGGCAAGTTTGGGCCGTTCAACTGGACCTTCAAAACTCCCCAGCGCACCTCCATCGCAGTGAAGAAAATCTACGAGTTCCTGGCCACCCAGAAGCAAACCAAGATCGCGCTGCTCGCAGCGACGGACGGCTTTGGAAAGGATGGCGCGGCCGCGCTGGATCAGCTGGCCGCCGGGTCCGGGATGGAAATCGTTGCCAGGGAGTCCTTCGCCGTGACGGATACGGACATGACCCCCCAGCTGGTGAAGATCCGGGAAAGCGGAGCTCAGGCCCTCATCTGCTGGACCATCGGCCCCGCTGGCGCTCGTGTTGCCAAGAATGTCAAACAGCTGGGCCTGGCCATCCCTCTCGTTCAGTGCCATGGCCAACCCGATCCCAAGTACATCGAACTGGCGGGAGAAGCTGCCGACGGGAGCATCATGCCCTCCACCAAGCTGATGGTCGCCGACCAACTCCCCGATGACGATCCTCAAAAGTCGGTGATCCTCGATTTCATCCGTTTGTATCGCGAAGAGTACAAATATGATAAGCAATACGCCATCAACACCCATTCCGGGTATGCCTGGGATGCGCTCTACATTCTTTCCAATGCCATGCGCCAGGTGGGAACGGACCCTGAAGCTCTGCGGAGTACCATCGAGAAGACCAAGGGCTATGTGGGGATCAGCGGGATCTACAATTTGACCCCGGAAGATCACAACGGCCTCGGAACGGACTCCATGGTGATGGTGAAGGTCGAAAAGGGCAAATGGGTTCTCCTCAAACAGTAGCGACGAATCCAGGGGCGGGGTGTTCCGGGGCGGAAGCACCGCCCTGCTCCGTGCACCTCGCATTCATGCGCCTTGCAGAGCCCTTTCACGATCCCCCGTCAACGCGACCCAAGGGGTGGATCCTTATCAGGTACTGCAACGGACAGGATTTGGCGTCCCCCCGGACGGGGCGCGACTCGAACCGACGTGACCGCCGCGGCATTGACGAACCAGCGGCGTGGAACCACGATTGACCCAAGACTGCGTTTCGCAGTCTTCTTTATTTGGCCTTAAAGTTTGCACTTTTTGGTAACCTATGAATATCATTTGAACCACGAAGGGCACGAAGAATGTGAGACGCACTTTCCTGGTCTGTCGCATTCCTTCATGATTCTTCGTGCTCTTCGTGGTTGGCTGTTAAGAACCTCACGTGGACAGCTTGACGAACTTGCCATGAAAACCCTGCATTCGGGCCGTGCCGTTCGAAAGATCCTCATCCGCTCCACCAACTGGATCGGTGACGCGGTCATGACGACGCCGGCCATGGCCGCCGTGAAGGCCGCCTTCCCGGAAAGTGAAATCGTGGTGGCGGCGAATCCCCTGGTGGCGGAGTTGTTCTCTCCCCACCCATTGTGCGACAGGGTGAAGGTGTTGGACAAAAGGAGGGCCCACCGGGGATTGATTGGACTCTTTCGTTTCGCGGGGGAGCTTCGCGGTGAAGGCTTCGACCTCGCGATCCTTTTCCAAAACGCCGTGGAGGCGGCACTCCTGGCTTATTTGGCGGGAATCCCCGTCCGTGCAGGATACCGTACGGACTGCAGGGGTGTCTTTCTCACCCACGGGGTCCCGGTGGGACCCGACTCAAGGGCATTGCATCACACGGCCTACTACACGAAGATGTTGGAAGCTCTCGGGGTGCACGGCGGAGACGGCAGGCTCCGTCTCTTTTGCACCCCCGAGGAGGAGTCGTGGGCGATAGATGTGCTGGGAAATGGATTCTGGGTTGCGGTCAACCCCGGCGCCACTTACGGCTCCGCCAAGCGATGGTTTCCCGGGAGATTTGCCGAGGTAGCCCGTGCCCTCATGCAGGACCCCGGAGCCCGGATACTCCTGGTGGGCGGCCCGCAGGAGGCTCCCATCGGCCATGAAATCGAAGCGGCCGTCCAGGCCCGGGTGTTGAACATGATCGGCAAGACCACGGTGCGTCAGCTCATGGCCCTTCTCTCCCGATGCCGCCTGCTCATCACCAATGACTCGGGCCCCATGCATGTGGCGGCGGCCCTCGGAGTGCCCGTCGTCGCGCTCTTCGGCCCCACCGACCACACCACGACCTCCCCCCTCACGGACAGCTGGCGCATGGTACGCAAACCCGTGGATTGCTCTCCCTGCCTCAAGAGGGTATGTCCCACGGATCACCGCTGCATGGAATCCATCACGGCGCAAGATGCTCTTTCCGCCGTGCGAACCCTCATGGAAGAAACACGCCAATGAACAAGGAACTGATGGGAGTCTACACCCGGCTGCTGAGGCTTGCAGCTCCACACTGGCGCAGGCTTGTTCTGGCCATGGTCTGCATGCTGGGGGTCGCGGGCACCAGCGGAGCTTCCGCTTACCTGGTCAAGCCGGTACTGGACGACATCTTCGTGAACAAGAAGATGGACATGCTCGAGTTGCTGTCCATGGCGGTGATGGTGCTCTTCGTCGTGAAGGGGTTGAGCACCTGGGGCAACACGTACCTCATGAGCTACGTGGGCCAGAGCATCGTGGCACGGCTTCGCCAGCAGCTCTACGACCACCTTCAGGATCTCTCCGTTTCCTACTACGACAGGACTCAAACCGGTTCCATCATGGCCCGCATCGTCAACGACGTGAACCAGATGCAGTCCGCCGTGTCGGACTCCATCACCGGACTCCTGAAGGACTTCTTCAGCATTGTCGGGCTCCTTGTGGTGGTCTTCCACCGGGACTGGCAGCTGGCTTTGATCGCCATCGTGGTGCTGCCCGTCGCTTTTCTCCCCCTGGTCAAGTTCGGCCGCATGCTGCGGCGCACCATTTCGAGCACCCTCCAGACCTACGGCAACCTCTCCGTGATCCTCCATGAGACCATCACGGGCCATCGCATCGTCAAGGCCTTTTGCATGGAGGATTACGAGAAGAGTCGATTTGCGGAGGAAAATCAGACATTCTTCGGGCACAGCATGCGGTCCGTCTCCATCCGGGCTCTGTCGTCACCCCTGATGGAGCTCCTCGGAGGAATCGGTATTGTCTGCATCATTGTCTACGGCGGTTACAGCGTCATCGAAGGCAAGTCCACCCCAGGCAACTTCTTCTCTTTTCTCGCCGCGGTCATCATGCTCTACGAACCGGTGAAGAGGCTCACCAACGTTTACAACGCCATACAACAGGGCCTGGCCGCTGGGCTGCGGGTTTTCGAGATCCTGGACACCCCGTCGGAAATCCAGGAAAAACCCAACGCCGTCACTCTAGCCCCTATGAAGGAGAGCATCGAGTTCAAAGACGCGACGTTTCGTTACGGAGACAAACGGGTTCTTTCCGGCATCAATCTTAAGGTCAAGGCAGGAGAGATCGTGGCGATAGTCGGGGTGAGCGGAGCGGGCAAGTCCACCCTCGTGAACCTCATTCCCAGGTTCTATGACATCGATGAAGGGGCCATTCTCATAGACGGCACCGACATCCGAGACGCCACCCTTGCTTCCCTGAGAGGTCAGATCGGTCTGGTCACGCAACAGCCCATTCTTTTCAACGATACGGTCCGAAACAACATCGCCTATGGAAGCGCCGGCAAGTCGGACGAGGAAATCTTCGCGGCTGCCAGGGCCGCCCACGCTCATGACTTCATCATGAAGATGCCCCAGGGCTTTGAAACGATCGTGGGGGAACAGGGCGTCAGACTCTCTGGCGGTGAGCGCCAGCGGCTGTGCATCGCCCGGGCGCTGCTCAAGAACGCGCCCATACTCATCCTGGATGAAGCCACCTCGTCCCTGGACAGCGAATCGGAACTGCAGGTCCAAAAGGCACTGGAGAACCTCATGGTGGGGAGAACCACCCTGGTCATTGCCCACCGCCTCTCGACGATTCAGAACGCTCACCGCATCGTGGCCCTGGCGGACGGGCACATCGTCGAAGAGGGGAGCCATGAGCAGCTCATGCACACCACGAGCGAATACCGCAGACTCTACGAGCTGCAACTGTCCCAGTTTGACTCGGGAGCCATTTCGGTGGGCACCGACAACCCTCGCGAGTGACAGACACATTTCCGGAGGAAGGCAAGAAATATGGGATTGGAGGGCAAGGCGCTCAGGATGCTGGAAGGTCTTCTGGCCACCGCTGGAAAGTTACCCCAGAGGACCCTTTATTCCCTGGCGGGAGTCCTTGGCGCCTTGTGGCACAGGATGGATTCCGATCATCGTTCGGTTGCCCTGCGCAACCTGGAGCTGGCCTACGGGGATGAGCTGAACGCCGCGGACCGGGAAAGAATCTGCAAAAGGGTCTTCGAGCACCTCACGCGGGTCGCATTGGAATTGTCATACATGCCCAGGTTGACCAAGGAAAACCTGGAGAGATTCATCGAATTCTCGGGCGTGGAGAATCTCGAAGCCGCCGGGGCAAAGGGAAAAGGCGTTCTCATCATGACCTCCCACTTTGGAAACTGGGAGCTCATGTCCCTCGCCTTCTCTCTCAAGTATTTCCCGGTGAATGCGGTCGTTCGCCCTCTTGACATCCCTTTTCTGAACACCCTCGTCAACCGCCTCCGCTCCCGGGGCGGAAACGTCCTGATCCCCAAGAAAGGGTCCGTGAGGCAGATCCTGCGACTCCTGCGGAATGGGCAGATAATTACTTTGCTCGTCGACCAGAACGTGGATTGGTATGATGGTGTGTTCGTGCCTTTCTTCAATGAAATTGCCTGCACCAACAAGGCATTGGCCGTCCTGGCCCTGCGCACCCATGCACCCGTCGTCCCGGTGCACAATGTGCGCATGGAGGACGGCCGGTACGCCATGATCTTCGAGCCGGAGGTCCCCATCATCCGCACTGGGGACACGACGAGGGACATCGAGGAAAACACCGCCCGCCTCAACCGGATCATTGAGGGAGTCGTGCGGCTTCACCCCGAGCAGTGGCTCTGGGTGCACAAGCGGTGGAAAACCCGGCCTTACCAGCTCTGGCCCAGGCAGTCCCTGAAAAAGCAGCGCTGGCTGGTGATCAAACCCCAGCCACGATAATGGAATGTCGAGGAACCTCTTTGCAAAACCCCATTTCCTTGAAGGATTCGAGTAACATTCTGGTGGTCAAGCCGAGCGCATTCGGAGACGTCGTTCACAGCCTCCCCTTCCTCCACGCACTGAGGACCCGCTATCCCCAAGCGGAAATCCACTGGGTGGTCGCAAAAGGGATTCATGAAATCCTCGAAGACCATCCCATGATCAACAAACTGTGGGTGTTCGACAAAAACCGATGGAAGCGCCCCGGAAACCTCGGGGAGACGTTGCGGGAAATCCGCCGATTGGCGCGGGGGTTGCGGCTGGAAAAGTTCGACGTTGTGGTGGACCTGCAGGGTCTTCTGAGAAGCGGCATCATTTCCGCACTTGCAGGTTCGAGCCGCAGAATCGGGTTCAAGGAAGCCAGGGAAGGAAGTCGGTTCTTCTACACCCAGACGGTGGAAGGGGGAACGAATATCCACGCCGTGGAACGATATCTTCGGGTGGCGTCCACTCTCGACTGCGACATCTCCCAAGTGCGACACCCCTTCCCGCCTCTTCCCGACCCCAGGACCCTCGTCCCGTCCTTGCCCGGGGATTACGTCGTCTTCGCTCCAGCCGCCGGGTCCCCGGTGAAGCGATGGCCCCCCGAAAGATTCGGAGAGCTGGCCTCCAGGCTTTCCCTGGGTGCTTTTGTTGTCGCCGGTGGCGCGGATTGGGAGCTCGCGGAAAAGGTGGTGGCCGCTTCCAGGGGCAAAGCCGTCTCCCTTGCCGGCCGCTTGACGCTCAAGGGGCTCGCCGCTCTCATCAGCCAGGCCCGGTTCGTGGTGTGCAACGACACGGGACCCATGCACATTGCCGCCGCCCTCGGAGTTCCCGTCATCGCCGTCTTCGGGCCTACCAACCCGGTGAGGACAGGGCCCTACGGTGACATCCACACCGTTGTCCGGGAAGACCTGGCCTGTTCTCCCTGTTACAGGAGAAAAGTGTGCGAAGACTGGCGATGCATGGAAGCCGTGACGGTGGACAGGCTGCTGGCCTTGATCGGCGATTCGGGATGGACCTGACGCTTGTGCCGCTCCAGGTGGCTTTTGAACCACGAAGGGCACGAAGAAGGTAAAATACAATCCCTTGGTCCCTCATGTTCCTTCGTGCATCTTCGTACTCTTCGTGTTTTATGAACTCAACGCATAGACAAGAATGTCATGGAAAGCCTTTCGGTCGCGATCATCACCCGGAATGAAGCGTCGAATATCCACGACTGCCTCGAAAGCGTCGCCTGGGCTGATGAAATCGTCGTCGTCGACCAGTTCAGCGAGGACGGGACGGCGGACATCGCCCGGGATTTCGGCGCGCAAGTCTTTCAGGAGCCGTGGCATGGATTTGCCGCCCAAAAGAACATCGCCCTGGAAAGAGCTCGAGGGCCATGGATCTTGAGCCTCGACGCCGATGAACGGGTGCCTCCGCCGCTTCGAGAGGAGATCTCCGCCGCTTTGAATCGGAATCGTGCCATTCAGGGCTATTATATTGCCCGCAGGAACTTTTTCCGCGGCAAGTGGATCCGCCACGGCGGCTGGTTTCCGGATTACACCCTGAGGCTCTTTCTCAAGGAAGCCGGGAAGTTTCAGGAGAGGGATGTCCACGAGCGCGTCGTCGTCACGGGAAGGACCGAGCACTTGGAGCACCCCCTCGACCATCACACCTATCGCTCCGTTTCAGGCTATCTCCTGAGGATGGACCGATACAGCCGTCTGGCTGCCCGGGAACTTCAGAAGCGAGGAATATCCTTTTCATGGACAAGGTCGACCATGAGACCTCTCTTTACATTTTTCAAGATGTATGTTTTGAAACGGGGCTTCATGGACGGTCGGGAGGGCTTTTTCCTGGCGACATCTTACGCTTACTACACTTTTTTGAAGTACTGGCGGGTTTTGGAAGACATCGAAAGGATCGGAGACCCGGCGGAGGGTGAGGCCCCAGCCGGGTGTTTCCACAACGGAACCCATGATCGATCTGCATAGCATCCAAAGAATTCTTTTCATCAAGTTGCGCCACATTGGAGACGTTCTCCTGGCGACGGGGGTTTTCAAAGCCGTCAAGAAGGCAAGTCCCCAGGTCCGGGTCTCCGTTGTAGTTCCGGCGGGCACGGAGGAGATGCTCACCCTGAATCCCTCCATCGATGAGATCATTCCCCTCGAGCAGCACCAGGCTCTCCCGAGCCAACTCGCCCTGCTTCTCAGGATCCGCAGGGGCCGCCCCGACGTCGCGGTGAACATGACCGAAGGCGACCGGGGGGCATTCCTTGCCGCCGTGAGCGGCGCCAAGTGGCGGATCGGCATTGACCCCAGGGGAAGGGGTTTCCTGGGCAAGAGGCATCTCTTCACCCATTGCATTCAACCCCGCTACGATGGGCGCTACAGGGCCGTCATGGACATGGACGTTCTGCAACCCCTGGGGATCGAGGGGGGCGATCCCGAGGTGGAGCTCTTCACTGCTCCGGAGGACGACGCCCGAGTGGCATCCCTCCTCAGGGAAAAGGGACTGAACGCCGGTACCCCCTACATTGTGGCGCACCCCACTTCCCGCTGGCTTTTCAAGTGCTGGCGAGATGAAGCGGTGGCACAACTCGTCGACAGGCTGGAAGGAAAAGGGTGGAGGACTGTCCTCACGTGCGGCCCCGACGACAGGGAGCGGGCAAAGCTCTCGAACATCCTCTCTCTTGTTCGATCGAAGCCCCTGGTGTTTCCGGGGACCCTCACACTGAAGATGCTCGGTTCCCTCATCAAGGGCGCCTCGGTCTTCTTCGGAGTGGACTCGGCCCCCATGCACATGGCGGCGGCTCTAAAGACTCCGGTGGTGGCCCTTTTCGGTCCCTCCGACCATCGGGTTTGGCACCCCCTGACCCCCCAATGCCGAATCATCGTGAAGACCCCGGAGTTCGGCTGCATTCCCTGCAATCTGGATGGGTGCCAGGGGAGCAAGAGGAGTGCGTGCCTCGAGGCAATTTCCGTGGACGAGGTCTTCCATGCGATCAGGGACGCCCGCGGTGCGTGATCAGGGGCAGAAGGCCCCCCAACCGCGGGGCCCGCTTGCGGATCATGGTCCTTCCATGAATGTGCTCTGTGCTTCTCACACTCCCGCTTTCAAGGGATCCGCCATCAGCCTGTGCGAGCTCATGAAAAGGATGGACCGGACCCGGTTTCTGCCGGTGGCGGTCTTCTCCAAGACGGGCCCACTGGCTGATGAACTGGAAAAGAGCGGAATTAAGACCCACATCGCGGCTCGAAAGGGATTCCTCAGGCTTGGCACCATTCGGGAAGCCCTGGAAATCATTGACAAGGAGAGGATAGACATCGTCCACGTGAATTCGGCGGTCCCATTCTCCAAATACTTCGGCATCGCGGCACGGTGGAGGCGCCTTCCCGTAATCTGGCACATTCGGGAAGATCCCCACGGAAAGAGAGTCAAGAGGCTCAAGAAATGGGTCCGCCTCCTATCGACCAAGATCATCGTGATCACGACGCAGCAGGAAGAAGCCTTCCGATCCACAGGAAAAGCGACAAAAATCGTCAACGGAGTGGACACCGATCGATTCAGCCCCCATGTGGACGGCAGGAAATTCCGGGAATTTTTCGAAATTCCCGGGGATGCCTTCCTGTTCGGGATCATTGGATCCATTGAAGAGAATAAGGGGACCATGAACTTCATGGAGGCTGCCCGCTTGCTGGCGAATTCCTTTGCAGAGGCATTCTTTGCGGTGGTGGGAGGCGGTCTCCCCGAAGACGTGCAACGCCTACGGGACCTCGTGGAAAGGGACCCTCTTCTGCGCGCCAGGACCCGGATCACCGGTCCCCTCACCGAGATGCCCGAGGTCCTGGCGGGGTTGGATGTCCTTGTCGTGGCTTCCCACTGGGAGTCGTTTCCCAGGGTGCTCATCGAGTCCATGGCTTGCGGCAAGCCGGCCGTCGCCCCCGCGGTGGGTGAAATACCCCGGATCATGGACCCGGAAAAAACGGGCTTCCTGATCCCGGACAACAGCGTTTCTGCGCTGCACCTGGCCATGGAGCGCTGCCTTCTCGAGAGGGGCGCCCTGGGTCAGTTGGGCAGGGCGGCCATGGAAAAGGCCCGTGCCGAGTTCAGCATCGAGCGGCACGTGAGGGAAATGCAGGCCATCTACGAAGCAGTCTCCAGGAGACGTGAGACACGCCGATCCTGAATGAACGCCATGACACCCAATGCTCCGACAACGCACAAGCCGCGACCGATCAAAATGTTCAAGAGGGCGGCCGCCTATGCCATGGCCCTGCCCTTTCTCATCTTCTTCAGACTGAGGCCCAGGGATTTCAGGCAGCTCTCCCAGGCCCTGAGTCTTTTTCCTTTTTCGTTCGGGAAACGAGTCCGCTACGAGTTCTACTGCAGAAGTCTGGCATGGTGCGGCGATAACGTCACTTTCCATTTCGGCACCATTCTGGGGTACCCGGAGATCAGGCTGGGAAACAACATCACCCTGGGGGAATACAATATCCTCGGGCTCGTGGAGATGGGGGACGACGTCCTCGCGGCGAACCACTGCAGTTTCCTCAGCGGCAGGCACATTCACAGTTTCGATGCCACGGGAATTCCCATTCGCAAGCAGAAGACCCAGCGGAGAATGATACGCATCGGCAGGGACGTGTGGGTGGGTGCCCATGCGGTGGTCATGGAATCCGTTGGCGAGGGAAGTGTCATCGGCGCGGGAAGCGTTGTGACGAAACCCGTCGAACCATATCATATCGTGGCGGGGAACCCCGCCCGCGTCATCGGAGTTCGTGGCGGAAAAACCGAATAGGGGTTGGGGCGTCTTGGCGAGCTTTCTCTTTCTGATCCTGGGTTACGAAAAACCGAGCAGCAAGAAGCGGATCCTTGCCGGCGTCGAAGCCTTGCGAGCAAATGGGCACAGGGTTGAGGCCATTCCCATTCCGGCGTCGCCGCTCAAGCGGATGGCGCTCCTCCCGGTGCTGCGGCAACATGATGTGGTGGTTCTCCAGAAGAAGCTCTTCAGTGCCTGGCAACTGCAACTGGTTCGCCGTGCCTGCAGAAACCTGGTCTTCGATTTCGACGACGCGGTCATGTTTCATGAAATCGAGCGGGGAGAACCCGTCCGGGGCAAGTTTTTCTCGAGGTTTGCCCGAACGGTTGCGGGCTGCCGAGGGATCATCGCCGGCAACACCTATCTCGCCGACTTCGCAAGAGCCGTTCTGAAAAAGAACGGGCCAGACGAGCCTCGGGTCATCGTTCTCCCCACCCCGGTGGACACGTCCCGCCTGGAGCCGGGAGGCCGGCGGGGGGACAGGAGCCGCGTCACCATCGGGTGGCTCGGCACCAAGGGGAACCTGGTCCACCTGCAGCGGATCCAGGGGGCATTGAAGGAGACCTGCCGTGAGAATCCGGCCGTTCTCGTTAAGGTGGTCTCCAATGTCAGGCCTCCTGCCCTGGAGGCTCCTCATACGTACAAACCGTGGAACGAGTCTGAAGAATGCGACGACCTCCGCAGTTTCGACATCGGCGTCATGCCCCTGGAAGACAACCTCTGGACCCGGGGCAAAGGCGGCTACAAGCTCCTGCAGTACATGGCGGTGGGCGCGGCTGCCGTCGCCTCTCCGGTGGGGATCAACCGCGAGATTCTGCAGCACGGCAAAAACGGGTTTCTTGCGGGGAGCGAGGAAGAGTGGGTGGCCGTTCTGAACGATCTCATCCGCGACTACGCCCTGAGAACACGGGTCGGTGCCGAGGCGAGAGCCACCGTGGAGCGGGAATTCAGCCTCGAGACGTACAATCGACGCCTGGCGGAGTTCCTGGAGAGCCTCCTGTGATCCGCATCCTGCACACCGAGTCGTCCATGAACCTGGGAGGACAGGAGCTCCGCACCCTCCTGGAAATGGAGGGTCTTTGCAGGCACGGGTTTTCCTCTCTGCTCGTCGCAAGACCCGGGAGCCGAATCGGCCAAGAGGCAAAACGACGGGGGCTTCAAATCTTCGAGATCCCCATGCGGGGGAGCCTGGACCCTGTGGCTGTGGCGCGCTGTGCGGGGATCATCCGGAAAGAGAGGGTGCATCTCGTGTGCACCCACGGCTCCAAGGACGGATGGAGCGCGGGAATTGCTGGCCGGCTCCTGGGGCGCCCCATTGTTCGCTCGAGAAATGTGGCCAACCCGATCCGTTCTCACTGTTGGGGACGTCTGGTCTACACGGCCTTGAGCGACCTGATCATCACCACCAGCCAATTCATCAAGGCGGGGATGATCGCCAGGGGAATTACGGAGGCAAAGATCCTCTGTGTGCCGACGGGGGTCGATCCAGGCCGGTTCCACCCAGACGTCGAAAAAGGCCGCTTGAGAGAAGAACTGGGCATCACGGGAGAGAGACCTCTCGTCGGAATGGTCTCGGTCCTGAGGGGTGACAAGGGACCGGACATTTTCCTGCGCGCCGCCGAAGATGTTCTGAAGGAGCGCCCCGAAGTGTTCTTTGTGCTCGTCGGGGACGGCTGGATGCGCACCCGCCTCGAATCAATGGTCCAGGGCTCTCCGTATTTCGGGTCCATGAGGTTGACCGGTTTCCGAAGGGACATCCCCCAGGTCCTCGCGGATCTGGATTTGCTTGTCCTGCCTGCAAGAATTCCCGAAGGGGTCCCCCAGACCATCCTCCAGGCTCATGCCATGAAGGTCCCGGTCATCGCGTCAGACGTCGGGGGAATCAACGAGGTGGCCCTGGACCGGGAGACGGCTCTCCTCGTCCCGCCTGGAGACGCGCGGGCCCTGGCTGAATCCATTGTCGCAGTCCTTGGGGACCCCCGTGGAGCCTGGCGCAGGGCCGAAAACGGACGGGGAATGTTCCTGAAAGCTTACACGGAAGACATGTTCCTCCACAAAATGGCGGCAATCTACCGGAACCTTCTCGAGCATCGCGGGCAAAACACATTGACATCGGGGTGATGCCGGTGTCATTTGGTTCTCGGACAGGATCATGAAACCTTTGACCATCCTGCACACAGAGGCTTCCGACGGCTGGGGGGGCCAGGAAATCAGGGTCTTGAACGAAATGCTCGGGATGCGGACCCGGGGACACCGGGTGCTCCTCGCCGCGCCGCCATCGGCGGCAATACTCCGTCGAGCCTCTGCGGCGGGCGTCGAGACATTTCCCGTGGCTGTGGGCGCGGTGCGTTTTGCTCCGAGCGTCATTCAGCTGATGGCGCTCATCAGGAAATCCAAGGTCTCCCTGGTCAACACCCACAGCTCCCGGGACAGCTGGATCGCCGGTATCGCAGGGAGGCTTTCCGGGGTCAAGGTGCTGAGGACGCGCCACATTTCTTCCCGACTCAATTCGAGCCCCCTCACGCGGCTGGTTTACGGGCGCCTGTGCCACGGCGTCATCACGACGGGGGAGTTCATTAGGCGTCAGCTCCTGGCCGAGCTCGGGATTGATCCAGGAAGGGTCTTTCCCATTGCGACAGGGATTGACGTCGGGCACTTCAGCCAGGGAGACGGAGAGGTCTTCCGGCGGGAAATGGGCATCCCCGGGAATACGGCGGTCGTAGGGATAGCCGCGGTCCTCAGGAGTTGGAAGGGGCACCTGGATCTGCTCCATGCCATGCGCACGGTGGTCGCCGCCCATCCGGAGACGATGCTCGTCATCGCCGGCGAAGGGCCGAGACGCAGGGCCATTGAACCTGCCGTCAAAAGCCTCGGGTTGGAGAGGCACGTGAGGTTGGTCGGACATCGGGACGACATTCACCGGGTCATCAGCGCGTTCGACATCGCCGTCCTCTCCTCGTACGCCTCCGAGGGAATTCCACAGTTCATTCTCCAGGCCATGGCAGCGGGAAAACCCGTCGTGGGCACCCGCGTCGGAGGCATCCCCGAGGCGGTCAGGGATGGAGTCACCGGGCTGCTCGTGCCCCCGCGGGATCCCGAGTCCATGGCGAAAGCCATCCAGTCCCTGCTGGAAAAACCGGAACGAAGAAAGTCCATGGGACATGAAGGATTCCTGGCTGTTTCCCTGGAGTACACCATGGAAAACATGCTCGACAAGATCGAGGGCCTCTACTCTCACATGGGGCTCCAGGGGATTGATCCTTTTCCACATTGAGGTCAACGTGCCAAGTCGAAAAGAGTTGCTCGATTCCTACTACAGGGAACATCACAACACGGGACGACGCATGCGGCGCGCATGCCTCGAGAACGAAAGATCCTTCGTCTTCAAGGAGTGGCTTGGGACCAACAACAGGATCCTCGACTGCTCCAAGATCCAGGATCCATGAAGATTCTGTTCTTCACCATATCGGGCAGAAACGGCGCAAGCAGCCGTTACCGCGTCTATCAGTACCTGCCGATCCTCGAGACGGCCGGCTTCCATGTGAAAGTCATGCCCCCCCTCTCCCCCGGGAGGCGAGGGCTCATGCGATGGATCCACGGAATCATGGAGAAGGCCGCTTGCCTGAGGGCGGCCCGGGAAGCCGACGTCCTTTTCATCCAAAAGAGGCTCTTCGGCGAAGGCTTGATTCGGAGACTCACGGCTCTTGGTAAGCGGACCGTGTTCGATTTCGACGACTCGGTGTTCACTTCTCCAAGGGCCGACTGGACGGCGCTCACAAGATCCAGGACCCAGGCGCGGATCAACGGGGTGCTGCGGGGCGTCGACCAGGTCATTGCCGGCAACGGATTCCTCAGGGCCTTTGCAGAAACATCGGGGGCCAAGCGAGTCGAGGTGCTGCCGACTCCCATCGACACCTCAAGGTATCCGGTCAAGACGCAAGTCGTCCACGGCCCTCCAACCGTCGGCTGGATTGGAAGTGCCGTGAACCACACTTATGTGGACCTTCTCTCCCGTGTTCTTCCTCCATTGAGCGAGGAATTCCAGGGCTTGAAGCTCCTCATGGTGTCGAACGAGACTTACGCGATGCCCGGCGTTGCGGTGGAAAACCGCAGATGGTCCGAGGAAACCGAGGCGAGGGACATCCATGACATGGACGTTGGACTCATGCCCCTGGTCGACAACGAGTGGACCCGGGGCAAGTGCGCGTTGAAGGCATTGCAGTATATGGCCTGTGGCGTTCCGGCGGTCTGTTCGCCGGTGGGGGCCAACCTCGAGGTCATAGAGGACGGGAAGGAGGGGTTTCTCCCCCGGACGGACGGGGAGTGGCTCGAATGCCTTCGTCGTCTTCTCCAGTCGAGTGAGCTCAGGGGAAATCTGGGCCGGGAAGGCAGGAAAAAAGTCGAGACGAACTACAGCCTCCACGCGATTGGCCTCAAATTGATCGAGCTGCTTCGATCCCTTTGAAAGGGCTCTCGGGGGGAACTGGGACTGCGTCTGACTTGTTTTACGGGTTGGGTGGTCCGGCAGTTCACTGCCTGGACCCGTGACCCCGTATTTAGCGCAAGAACCATACTATTGCGATTTCTGTTCACAAACCACGAAGACCACCAAGAAGAACGCAGAAAATCAATCAATTGCGTTCATCTCTTATCATGATCTTCGTGCTCTTCGTGGTGAGAGAGATCTCCCTATTTACGGAGGCCCCCAAACTCACCCTTGCCACCGGCTGCCATCAGGACCAGGAACATGACACTGACACATCCCAACTTCTTCATCGTCGGTGCCGCAAAGAGCGGGACGACTTCTCTCTATCATTATCTCAGGCAGCACCCCCAGGTTTTCATGCCCGAGAGAAAAGAGCCCTCTTTTTTCATGGATTGGGAGGGGGGAGTGAGGTCAAGCGCTGAGTATGCATCGCTATTTGCCCCCGCACGCGGAAAGGCTGCCGTCGGCGAGGCCTCCACCGGGTATCTTTATGCTGAGGAAGCGGTCTCCCGGATCAGAGGAGCCGTTCCCGACGCCAAGATCATCATGATCCTCAGGAATCCCGTTGACATGTGTTTTGCCTTGTGGAGGCACATGGGGCGCATTGGCAGGAGGGGTGAACGGTTGGGCTTCGAAGACGCTCTCGAAAGGGAATCCTCCAGGATGGCCGATCCGGCTTTCAGAGCTGGCTGCGTCAAGAGCTGGCACGGAAACTTCTACTATTTCCATCGGGCCCTCTATTTCGAACAGGTCAAACGTTACCTGGACGCGTTCGGCAGGGACCGTGTCCAGATCCACATCTTTGACGCTTTCAAGAAGGACCCTCTTGGGACATGCCGGGCTGTTTTCACTTTTCTTGGGGTGATCGAGGATTTCAGGCCCGACATCACCATGCACAACGTGGGGGCTGAAGTGCGGCACAGGGGATTGCAGAAGGCCATCACCAGCCCGCCACCGTCTTTCGAGATAATCACGGCGACCCTTCCTTCCAGGTTTTCCGGGAGATTGCAGGCATGGCTCAAGGCAATCAACACAAAGCCACCGCCCCGCATGGAACCCGGGACGAGGCGAAAGCTCCTCGAAGCCTACGCCCGTGATGTGGAGTCCCTGGGAAGGTTGATTGGACAGGATCTCAGCTTTTGGCTGAAGAGTGAGTGACATGGAAGGCCTCGAGAGCTGGAGCGAGCTCTACCGCTGCAGGCAGGAAATTCGGCGGATCTACCCCACCGTGTGGGATGTTCCCCTGGTGAAAAAGGAGCTGGACAGGCTCCTTCCCAACATCCGGGAAGGATACCGTGTCCTCGAGGTGGGGGCCGGGGACAGGCGCTTCGAGAAAAAGCTCGGGAAATATTACTCCGCAATCACGTACAAGAGCTGTGACATCGACCGGCACACCCGTCAGGATTTTTATGACCTGGAGGAAATTGACGAGGAGTTCGACTTCATCTTCATGTTCGAGGTCATCGAGCACCTCACCCTGTCCGAAGGCCTCCACATCCTCAAGCAACTCCGCAAGCTCCTGAAAGTCCCTGGTGTCCTTCTGCTGGGGACACCCAACCTGTACCACCCACACCGCTACTTTGGCGACGTCACCCACAGGACACCGTACAAGTATGAAGAACTGGGCGCATTGATGGGCATGGCCGGGTATATGAACCTGAGAGCCTACAGGGTTTTCAACGCACCCTTTTTCAAAAGGTGGCTGCGACTGCACGTGGGCATCGTCCTGCACAGGGTACTCGACCTGGACTTCGCCCCCACAGTGCTCATGGAAGGAGAAAAAGCGTAGGATTGCCGCCCGACCAGGCTGCTCTGTGGCACCACCTTTACTGGATCGTCTCCCTGGACCGGGTCTTGATCAAGGCGTTGGCCCTGAGATAGGCCAGAATCTGTTCGGCGCACTCCTCCGGTGAGTTTTCCAGGGTGTTCACAACGATTTCCGGGCGCAGCGGGGGTTCGTAGGGATCATCAACCCCGGTGAAACCCTTGAGCTCCCCCTTTTTCGCTTTCATGTAGAGGCCTTTGGGATCCCGTTCTTCACAGATTTCCACGGGGGTGTCCACGAACACCTCGATGAACGGCAGGCCCGCCTCCCTGTGAAGCGCTCTCGCCGCATCGCGATCCCTCCGATAGGGAGAAATGAAGCTGGTCATGACAATGACACCCGCATCGGCAAAGAGCTTGGCCACTTCCCCGATTCTCCGGATGTTCTCCTCCCGGTCTTCGGGGGAAAAACCCAGATTCTTGTTCAGTCCGTGGCGAACGTTGTCCCCGTCCAGAACGTACGCCAGATACCCAGCCCGGATGAGAGCGTGCTCCAGGGTGAAGGACGTGGTACTCTTGCCCGAAGCCGGAAGTCCCGTGAGCCAGACGGTGCAGCCCTCCTGCCGCAGCAGTTCTTCCCTTTCCCAGCGTTCCACGTGGGTGCTGTGCCAGACGATGTTGGTCGCTTTCATTTCATCCATCCTCGTTTCCTCAGTAACTTCTCGAATCAAAGCCCGTCGATCCATCGCGAGCATAGCATGAAGGTCGCATTCATCCGATACAAGTATGATCCTTACGGGGGGGCGGAGCGGTTCACGGACGCCGTCATCCGATCTCTCGCGGACCGGGGAGTCGAGGTCCACGTCTTCGCGAGACAGTGGGCCACAACGGCGGTTCCGTCCATTGTGGTGCACCCCGTCGGAGGACCCGACCGACCGTCACTCATCCGCCACGCCAGCTTTGCCTTTCTCGTTCGGCGAGCCGTGCGGAAAACCCCCTTCGACCTCATTCAGTCCAACGAAAGGACCTTGTGCCAGGACATCTACCGGGCCGGTGACGGTGTCCACTCACGCTGGCTCCAGCTTCGCTGCGCTCACTCCGGCTGGTTGAGAAGGATCACCATGAGGCTGAACCCTTTTCATCTCTATCTGTGCCGCCTTGAGCGCCGCCTTTTTGAAGATCCCCGTCTCAAGGCGGTCATTGTCAACTCCCACATGGTGCGCGACGAAATCCTCTCCCGCTTCCGGATCAGGAGTGAAACACTTCACGTGATCACCAACGGCGTGGATCTGGAACGGTTCCACCCGAGGCATCGAAACGACACGGGGGCATCGCTTCGGGAGAGGCACGGAATCAGTGAAGGCACACCGGTGGTGCTCTTCGTTGGATCCGGCTTTGAGCGAAAAGGCCTCGAACCCCTCATGAGGGCAGTGGCCGCCGTTGGCAAGGATGTACAGCTCTGGGTTGTGGGAAAGGGGAAAACACGCCCTTATGAAAAACTGGCGGCGCGCCTGGGAATAGCTTCGCGCACACGGTTCTTCGGTCCACGGGAGAACGTGGCGCCCTTCTTCGCGGCAGGAGATGTCTTCGTGCTGCCCACTTTGTACGACCCCTTTCCCACAGTGGTCCTGGAAGCCATGGCCTCGGGCCTCCCGGTGATCACCACGGCCCAGTGCGGCGCGGCGGAAATCATAACCCAGGGAAAAGAGGGCTTCGTCGTGGATTCCCCTTCCCGGGTGGATCAGATCGCCCGGCATCTGGATCTCTTGATTCAGCCGGACGTGCGGGCCAACATGGCGGATGCGGCCAGGGAGCGGGCGATGCACTTCCCCATGGAGCGCACCGTTCGGGAGCTCGAAGCGCTCTACCAAAGACTCCTGGGAGTCGGTCCTGATCACCCCTAGAATAAGGGGTCATCTTCCTCCCGATATGGAAGAGAGGATCAAATCCTCCTTTATCGTCGCAAGACCTCTAAGAGGGCCGCGCTCACTTTCCTGATCTGGGCCTCCGTGAGCTTCGGGGCGGTGGAGGTGTAGCCGCAACGGCCCTCGGCGAGACATTCGCACAGGCGCTTCCAATCCACGCCGAACTTCCGTACTATTTCGGCGTCGACGACGCCTTCCTTGCACAGGCAACGGAGGAGCCTGTCGACTGGATCCTGCTTTGTCTCGGTCGGACCTGGCCGGTCCCCTCCCGGCCACACGCCGACTGTCCGGATCGCCTCGCGGAAGAACCGGTTCCCGGCGGACGTCGTGCCCTTAGCGCGGATCGTAACCCGCCACGCTCCCGTGAGCGTGGTCTGGAACCACCCTTCGTAAACGCCCGAGCCGACGCGGTCGAGAACGAATGCCCGCGTCGTCCGGTCGGGGAGAAACAGCTCGCAGCTCACGTCCGCGCCTGACTCGAGCGGGTACCCGTATTCGCTCAGCCGCACCCGGATCCACGCCGTCGCACCGGGCTCCCGGCTCGATTGCGTGACCGTGGTTCCCATCCGCAACGACGACCGCGCCTGGGTCGTGAACGCGTACCGCAGGCCGTGGACCAATGTCTGCTCGACCCAACTCCGATCCCCATGCGTGATCTCCTTCTTACGGCGCATCAACTCCTTCCAGAGCTTCTCATCGAGCTCGAGCCTCGCGGACCACAGCTGGGACGGGTCCTGTGGCCCAACGATCGAGCTGGGAAGGCCCAGCCGATAGTAAGCAGATCCCTGTCCGACCACGTAACGCGAGTCAATTCCTCCGGTGTTCCACGGTCCGATGGTTCGACCATCGGGGGTCTGCAGGGTGAAGTGCACGAGTGAATGGAGCTGGCAATGGACAATGGCGTCGACCTGCAGGTCGGTCTCGTTTACGGGGAAGCGCTCGATCACGGCGGCCCCAGGGGTCAGCCATCCCTGCGGGTCAACCACGATCTCCGTGTTGGTCACCCCGGCCAGGATCTGCTGAAAGTACTTGATCAGGAGAAACGTGTCGTCCGGCGTGGTCTCGCCGGTCAACACCATGTATCCCCCGTGCTCCCCGGTCAGTTGATCGAGCGCTGCCGGGTTGAGATTCTCCGGCGTCCCGACGCCGATGGCGAAGATCTGACCGTGGAGTTCACTCGCCGTAAGCCCCGAGATGTACTTCGCTGCCGTCTCGTTGCCGTCCGTGAGGACCACCATCGCCTTGACGTCGTAGCCGGTGGTGTCGTCCAGCAAGGACTGGGCCGCCTCGACCGCATCGCCGATTGCGGTCAGGCCCGCGGTGTTGGTGGCATGGCTGGCGATGAAAGTCGCGAGATGGCTTCGGCCCGTTCCGACGTGCTCGTCCCCGGCCTCTTCAACCGACATCGCACCGGCAAGATCCGCGTCGGTGTCCCAACGCACGGCACCGAGACCCGTCGCGCTGTCCGCGAGGAGAGGCACGACAGCCGCACCGTCCCTGACGAGCTGTATCTTCAGCCGGCCGTCCCCGGCTGGATCATTCATGCTGCCCGACCGGTCCAACGCGAGCACCAGCGCCGACTTAGGCCGGTGGATCGTATTGGCTGACAGCGCCACGGGGAACTCCTCCCCCGTCTCCGTGCACGTGATCGTGATGTTGCCCAGGGCGACGTCGCCGTCGGCTGTGCCGGTATACCTGAGCCAGAGGTGCAGATGCACCTCCGCACACTCGAAACTCCCGCTCCACGTCACCGTGCCTCCTGCGTGGAGCGCAAACGAGCCGGCGGGACCCGCGGTCGTGGTCGGACCGGCCGATACGACGAACGCCCGCGGCCGCCAGCCACGCACGCGGATGGTGACCGGACGGATCGAGAGCTCCCCTTCGGGTACATCGACAAACGCTACGCCCGGATCGACTTGAATGGTATTGCGCGCCACGCACACGGCCCGTGCGGCGTCCACCATGCCGAACCCATACCACCAACTGTATTCCTTGATGCCATCGCCGTCGTCGTCCCGCCACTGGCCGTCTGGATCGGTGTTGTTGTAGTCCAAGCGCTCAGCAGTGCGTGTGAGGATCGTGCGCACCTCGGCCCAGGTCAGCGTGGGGTCCATGGAAAGGACCAGCGCCGCGGCACCGGCCGCAAGCGGCGTGGCCGCCGATGTCCCGCCAAAGTCCGAGAGGTAGTCGAGGCCACCCCCGGTGTGGCCCGCCAGGTTGCCGGAGCCGGGGATCGTGGTTGTCGTAATGCCGGCCGTGCCCCCGCTGCTCGGCGCACAGAGGTCGATGCCAGCCCCCCAGTTGGAGTAACTGGCCTTGACATCACCGTCGGTGATGGCGCCAATGCCAAAGGTGCGTGCATGGGATGCGTAGGGGCGCAGCGCCCAGAAGTCGGCGCTCCCGCCGTTGCCGGTGGAGAAGAACATCAGCGTTCCAAGGCCCCCGCGTCCGTTGTCCGTGACCGCCGTAAACGTCTGGTCCATCAGCACGGAGATCGGCCAGACGTTGGGGAGATGACCGCCAAAGCTGCAGGTGATTAAATCTGCAGGCGTCGCGAGCGCGGCGGGGAAGGCGGGATCGTTACTGGCAGGGTCGAGGCCGGCAAGCCAGAGGGTGATGTCGGAGAGCTCGACCTCTGTCTGGCCCTCAGACCCCATCGCGGAGATCATGCGGCAGTTCGGCGCAGTGCCGACTCCCCCTTCGTCCTCGCCGGCGACCCCGGAGGGGTTGTCCGCGCGGGCCGTGATGACGCCGGCACAGCCGCTGCCGTGGTAGCCATCTCCGAACACGTCCTCTGGATTGTCATTGCTCGCGACCATGGCCCCGAAGTCGAAGAAGAGGATCGCCTTCGGATCCCCAGAGCTCACGTTGCCTTGAAACTCCTGGTGGGCAGGAGAGGTTACACCCGCCACGGTGTTGGTCTTGACACCTGTGTCCATCACGGCAACGACGATGTTGGCGGAGCCCAACGTGAGGTCGCCGGCGTCGCCGGGAAGCACGCCAGCCGGGTTTGCGTCTCGAAGGTACTGCCATGCCGTGGGCAGGCCGGCGCGCTCAAGGTGCCACTGTTGGTCGTAGAGCTCGTCGTCCGGATTGATCGCGTCGGCGCGGCCGGCGCCAGCGAGGTCCGGCTCGGCAGAGAGGACCACTGCGTTTTTCTCGAGGGCCTGGGATGCCACGAGGACAGCAAAGTCTGTGGTGGCTTCGACTTCGAGCACCCAGAGGTTCGGCAGCGAGAGCTTGCGCTTCACGACGCAGTGCGCCGCCTTGGCGGCGTGCTCGACCTGGTCGCGGCTGGTGCCGGACCGCACCTGCAGCACGAGCTGCCGGGTGAGCATCGCGGTTGCGTGCGCGGCCGGGTTTACGAGCCGGCCGACGTGGCAGACAGCGGAAAGCTCCGTCAACTTGGCAGCGAGGGTTTCGCGCTGGGCTGCGTCCAAGTGCACGATGGCGAAGTCGCGGCCGTAGGGGCGCTCGAGGGAGAGGTGATTTTTTTTGGCCCAGGCATCGAGGGCGCGAGCTCCCTCCGGGCCCTTCGTCACCACACCGAGGCGGTCCTCTGGGCTGCGGAATGGAACGAGCCGGCCTCCCCGGCGCATGACCGGAAGCCCTGCCTCTCCGAGGATGACGTCGACCCGGCAATCTTGCGTGACCTCGAAATCGTGGCTGCAGGGCTCTAATCCGTGCGCTTCAACCGTGAGGCGTGCGCGCCCGAGGGGCACCCCTTGGAGGTGATACCGGCCCTTGCCGAGATGGCTGGCCTTCGCGCCGTGGCAACGGATGACGGCGTCGAGAACCGGGTGTCGGTCAACATCAAGGACGCGGACGAGGATTGCGGTCATTTCGGTCTTCATGGACCCTCCTCATGGGAATGGGGATGCGGTGACGGGTGATAGGTGATGACAAATTGCTTTTCTGTCAAAGACGCTATGGGAATCGCCGCTGTCTGTCAAGAGGTGATTTTGGGTTATTGTGTAACAATTTCGTAGCGATTTTTTGCACCGACAAGGGGAATCATTCATTGTGGGAGGAACGAGTTGATGGTTTGCCATGGGGAAGTCATGAACTGGTGGTCATGGACCTTGAGAAGGCGTGCAAGCCGGTTTCATGACAAAGGAACCCTGTCGCCACGATGCGGTCCCTTCACCCACCGGAGCTTTAGACGAAAAGGGTGGCGGGTTGTTCATGCCTGGGCCTGCCGTCTTTCCGCGTTTTGGAAACGGCCGGCCCGAGTCGAGGAGTTTTGGATTGGTTGCCTCGATCATCATGGCTTTGATTCCAGAGCCCCAGATGTTCCACGATCTTGCGGATGACTTGAGGTTCATTGATAAGACTGATGATTTTCATCTCGTGGCCGCACCGTGGACAACTCAGAGGGTCCACTTCCAGGATCTTCTTGATGAGCTCCCTCCAGGTTTTTGAGGGGATGCGCGGGGGCTGATAATCGGACACGCCGAGTACGGCCACCTCAGGGGTCTCCTCGCCGTGGGGCGGCTCATCGCCAAGCCTGAGGAGCTCTGCCTTGGTCCTCTCTCCTCTGCTCCTGCTCGAATACCACTCAAAGTATCTCACCATCTGAAATTGCTTTTCGGGGAAGTGCTGGGTGATGGCGGCAATGAGCTCTTCAGCGGTGAAGATTTCGAAATTTCGCTTGTACTTTCCATGGGTCATGGCGGAGGGGCAGCGCACCCTACCGCCACGCCGAACACGGCCAACAACTGCCGGCGCAGGCTACCGGACAAGAACCCTGGCCGCCGGTTATCGGATGGGGGTTTGGGCCAAAGCGCCATCACTCATCACCCCTCACCGCACCGGTCTCGCCAGCCAGGAAGCGTTCCCAGACGAGCCGGTAGAGCGATTCTCCCTCTGAACTGAGCGGCTCATAAAAGTAGGCCCTTCGAAGCATTTCAACCGATGGGAAGATCACTGGGTCGTCGCGGATTTCCGGTTTGACAAAGGGATTGGCGGCCTCGTTGGCGTTGGCATACTTTTTTTCATTGACGATCTGGGCGCTGATCTCGGGGCGCAGCAGGAAATTGATGAAGACCTCGGCGGTATACGGGTGGGGACTGCTCGCCGGGATCACAAAATTATCGCCCCACAACGCGATTCCCTCTTGGGGCAAGACATAGGTGATGGCCGCATTCGCCGCATGGGCCATCTGATAATCCTCGGCCCAGCCTTGGAGAATCACGGCCTCGCCGCTCAAGAGCTTGGGCACTGCGCTAGCGGCTTCGACCTCCACGAAAAAAGCCGCTTTTTTGAGTTCCAGCAAGCGGTTTAGGGCCGCGTCGAGTTCTTGCGGATTTTCGGAGTTGAGCGAGTACCCCAGCGACAAGAGCGTCAGGGCCATGAGTTCCCTCCGCTGGGTACGCACCGCGATTTTGCCGGCATATCGGGGGTCCCACAGATCGACCCAGCGCGTCACGGCATGGCCGATGAGATCGGTACGCACCAACAGACCCGTGGTGCCAAAGTGATAAGGTACGGTGTACCGATTACCGGGGTCAGTCGCCAGATCGCGAAAGTTCGCCGAGACATTCTTGAAGTTGGCAATATTGCGGAAGTCGATCGCAGCCAACCGGTTTGCCGCCGCCAACGATGGAATATGGTCGTTTTCGAGCACCGCCACGTCGTAGATCTGACCGCTCCGAATATTTTCGACCGCTTCTTCCTGAGACCCAAAGGTCACATAATTGACCTTGACGCCATAGTCCTTCGTGAAGGCGTCCAGCACCGACTGTGGCATATCGTCCACCCAGTTGTAAAACACCAGTTCGTTCGCCAGGGTTGGCGGGGCGGGCTTCTTTGGGGGTTCGGCGTCGCCGCAGGCGCTCAGCAGGCCCATAGCCAGGCCTGCCCAGAACAGTAGTTGCCAAATTTGTGCGCGCATGTGCGTTCTCCTCAGGGATTACCCGCCATGAATCGCGCCCAGAGGTCGGCGTAGCGCTTTTCCCCCTTCTGGACTCAGCGGTAGGGTGATTTGGCTGTTTTGCAGATCGTGGCTGGGCGGATAAATAGCCGGATCATTGAGGGTTTCCGGTTTGATGAAGGGAAAACCCGCCTCGTTAAGGATCGCCATGAGCCTGAACCCTTTTCATCTCTATCTGTTCCGCCTTGAGCGCCGCCGTGGAAGGCGGCGCCACCGGCTGTTTCAAACCGAACCTCATCCTCATGCCTTGGCAACCTTTGCCCCCGTCTCATCACACGTTTCAGATCTTCAGATCGGCCAGGTCCCTGTAGTATTCCAGGGCCTCCGGGTTGGCCAGGGCATCGCGGTTCTTGACTTCCTCGTTGTGGATGATCTTGCGCACCGCGAGTTCCACTTTCTTGCCGCTGATGGTATACGGGATGTCCGCCACGGTAATGATCTTCGCCGGAACGTGCCTGAGTGAGGTGTTGGTACGGATGGTTTCCTTGATTTTTTTCATCAGGTCGTTGTCGAGCTCGATGCCATCCCTGAGCTTCACGAAGAGGAGCACCCGCACGTCGTTGTCCCAGTCCTGGCCGATGACCAGGCTGTCCAGAATCTCGGGAATGCTCTCCACCTGGCGGTATATTTCCGCAGTACCGATGCGAACCCCCCCCGGATTCAGGGTGGCATCCGAGCGGCCATAAATGACCACCCCCCCGGTTTCCGTGATCTCGATGTAATCCCCGTGACTCCAAACGCCGGGAAATATCTCGAAATAGGCTCCACGGTACTTGCTCCCGTCCGGGTCGTTCCAGAAGTAAATGGGCATGGAGGGTGCCGCCGCGGAGCAGACCAGCTCTCCCTTTTCACCTGTGACGGACTTGCCCTCAACGGTGTAGGCCTCGACCTTCATCCCCAGTCCCCTGCACTGGAGCTCACCCGCATACACCCCACCCATGGGGTTTCCAAGAGCGAAACAGGAGATGATGTCGGTCCCGCCCGATATGGAAGAGAGGATCAAATCCTCCTTGATCTCCCGGTAAACGTATTCGAAGCTTTCGATGGAAAGAGGAGAACCCGTTGACAGAATGGCCTTGAGGGCAGAGAGGTCGAAGGATTGCCCGGGCTTCACGTTGGCCTTCTCGACGGCCGCGAGATACTTGGCGCTGGTCCCGAAAATGGAGATTTTCTCCTCCGAGGCCATCTGCCAGAGAGCCGCAGGCCTTCTGTAAAAGGGAGACCCGTCGTAGAGGAACACCCGCGCCCCCAGGGTGAGGGAGCTCACCAGCCAGTTCCACATCATCCAACCGCAGGTGGTGAAGTAGAAGACGGTGTCGTCTCTTTTCACGTCCGAGTGGAGCTTGAGCTCCTTGATATGCTGAACCAGCGTCCCGGAAACACCGTGGACGATGCACTTGGGGACACCCGTCGTTCCGGAGGAGTACATGATGTAGAGGGGATGGTCGGCGGGGACCTGTTCGAATGCAATCTCGAGTCCCCTTTCCTTGGAGAGGAAATCCTCGAAGAGGACCCCGTGGGGAACCCGCTTTGGATCCGGGTTGTCTTCTGTGTGCGGGACAACGATCACTCTTTCGATGCTGGGTATGGCCTTGACGACCTCGGCAATCTGTTCCAATGAGTCGAATTTCCTGCCACCGTAGCTGTAGCCGTTGGCGGTCACCAGGACCCTGGGTTCGATCTGCCCGAAACGGTCCAGGACTCCCTTGATGCCGAAGTCGGGCGAGCACGACGACCAGATGGCCCCAAGGCTCGTTGCCGCCAGCATGCTGACGATGGCCTCGATCATGTTGGGCATGAACCCGGTGACACGGTCCCCCGCTTTGATGCCCATTTCCCGGAAAGATTTGGCCATTCTCGCCACCATGTCGTACAGTTCCGCGTAGGTGACGCTGACCGTATCCTTGCCTTCCCCTCTGAAGCTCACCGCAATATGATCATCCCGATACCGCAGGAGGTTTTCCGCAAAGTTCAGCCTGGCCCCTTCGAACCAGCGGGCGCCGGGCAATCTGGCCGTGTCATCCACCACCCTTGAGAAAGGCGCGCTGTGGATGACCCCGCCGTAGTCCCAAAGGGCCTGCCAGAAATCGGGGATCTCCGAAACCGACCACCGGTAGAGTTCGTCGTAGGTGGAAAAGCTCTTGCCGAACCGCTCATTGACGTGTTGCATGAAGTGATACATGTTGCTGCTCTCGATGCGGTCCTTGGACGGCTGCCAAAGAAGTCTTCCCATCTGCACCTCCTCAACTGAAATGGACACCTGGTCAAAAGCTTTGCGAAAACTGAGGCAAGGTTATGTGACGAGGGCCCGGAACAAACCGTCAGGCCCCGGTATTCACTGAAGGAGCATCCTTACAGTGAAGCGTGGATGAAGTCAATGATTAGGTCTCCAATGGGGCGCTGCGTTTGAGCTCCGACCCATTCCGTCCGGGTCGGAAGGGGGACTTCGGTCATGTTCTCCTCCGAGCGAAACCCAATGCCGAGACTTCGGCGCGGCACGGCTGCCCCGTGCCTTTCAAGTATACATATTCCTTGACTTTCAAAGACCTTGCTGTTACTGAGGAGGCCAGTCTGGGGGTCTTTCACATCGCTTGGATCCCACCACGGTGACCTTGACGGAAAGACCGGCTAATGCATTTGCATCTTTGAAGAAAAGAGTGCCTCACTTCAAGGGGAGCCTTCCTGACTACCGTCTCGAAGGCTCTTTGATGTTTCTGAGTCTGGACCCAAGAGGAGAAAACCATGCGCATCATCGAAGGCGTGACCGAGATGCAGCAGCAGGCAGACGCCTGGCGTCGTGAAAACAGGAGGATCGCCCTGGTCCCCACCATGGGCTATTTTCATGAAGGACACCTGACTCTCATGCGGGCAGTCCGAAATCATGGAGACGTTCTGGTCGTCAGCATTTTTGTGAATCCGGCCCAATTCGCCCCCGACGAAGATCTTGACCGTTATCCCCGGGACCTGGAAAGGGACTTGCGTCTTGCAAGGGAGCTGGGAGTGGACGTTGCTTTCGTGCCCCGAACGCAAGAGATCTACCCCGACGGATATCAGACTTTCGTGGAGGTCAAGGAAATCACTCAGGTTCTGTGCGGAAAGAGCCGACCTGTGTTTTTCCGCGGTGTCGCCACGGTGGTTGCGAAGCTCTTCAACATCGTGAAGCCCCATGCGGCGATTTTCGGTGAGAAGGACTTTCAGCAGCTGATGACGATCCGCCGGATGGTCGCCGACCTCAACATGGACGTGGAAATACTTGGTCATCCGACGGTCAGGGAGGCTGACGGCCTGGCCATGAGCAGCAGGAATGCGTACCTGTCTCCGGATCAGCGTGTGGCGGCCCGGCGCCTCAGCCAATCCCTGAAAGAGGCTCAGGTTCTCGTGGATAAAGGTGAAAGGGGAGCCGATGCCATCTTGAATCGTGTAAGGGAGGTGCTGGCGGAAGGGGATGACGTGCGCATCGACTACGCCGAGCTCCGTGATCCTCAAACCTTTGAAGAGGTCTCCCAGGTCAGTGCCCCCACCCTGCTGGCTCTGGCGGTGTTTGTAGGCATGGCGCGACTCATCGACAACTGCGTACTGGCGGTTCCATCATAAGAGCTCCCGCAGTTGATCGAGTCTCACGACACAAGGAGGAAGCCATGCAGAGGATCATGCTCAAGTCCAAAATCCATCGAGTCAGTGTAACCGATGCAAATCTGGAATACGAAGGAAGCTGCACCATTGACGAGGACCTTCTCAGAGCCGCCAATATTTTGCCCTACGAACAGATCAAGATTTACAACCTGAACAACGGGGCCAGGTTCGATACTTACGCCATGGCGGGTCCCGCCGGAAGCGGAGTGATCTGCCTCAACGGAGCAGCGGCAAGGATGGGCGCCAGGGGCGACCTCATCATCATCGCCACCTACGCCAATTACGACGATTCAGAGTGCTCGGGTCACCATCCCCACATCGTCCTGGTGAACCCTGGCAACAAGCCGTCAAAGGTGAGTCCGGCGGACATTTCGTCTTAACAGAACATCATGGGGGCATACGGCCCCCCTGGAGCAAAAGGAGGTACTTTCCAAAATGTCCATGCATAATTTCCTCTTCACCTCGGAATCGGTGACGGAAGGTCATCCCGACAAGGTGGCCGATCAGATTTCCGATGCCATACTGGACTCCATCATCGCCGAAGACAAGGCCGCGCGAGTTGCCGCCGAAACCCTGGTCACCACGGGTTTGGCCTTTGTGGCGGGTGAAATCACCACCTCTTCCTGGGTGGACATCCCCAGCATCGTCCGCCAGACCATCAAGGAAATCGGCTACAACGACTCGGCCATGGGATTCGACTGGGAAACCTGCGCCATCATCACCAGTATCGACAAGCAGTCCCCCGACATCGCCATCGGCGTGAATCCGGGCGAGGGGCTCTTCGAGGAGCAGGGAGCCGGCGACCAGGGCCTCATGTTCGGCTATGCATGCAATGAAACCCCCGTCTACCTGCCCATGCCCATCTACTACGCGCACAGGATATGCCGCAAGCTTGCTGAAGTGCGCAAGGCCGGGGTCCTCGATTTCCTGCGCCCCGACGGAAAGAGCCAGGTCACGGTGGAGTACCAGGATCACAAACCCAAACGGATCGACTGCATCGTCGTGGCGGCCCAGCACACGCCCAATGTGTCCTACAACACCATCCGGGAAGCGATCATCGAGGAAGTCATACGCAAGACGATCCCCCTGGAGCTCATGGACGATAAGACCAAGTTCTTCATCAATTCCACGGGGCGTTTTGTCGTGGGCGGTCCCATGGGCGACTGCGGCATGACGGGCAGAAAGATCATTGCCGACACCTACGGCGGACAGGGAAGCCATGGCGGTGGAGCCTTCTCGGGAAAGGATCCCAGCAAGGTGGACCGAACCGCGTCGTACATGGCCCGCTATGTGGCCAAGAACGTAGTCGCGGCGGGCCTTGCGGATCGCGTGGAAGTCCAGGTGGCATACAGCATCGGTGTGGCGGAACCCGTTTCACTGATGATCGACACCTTCGGTACGGGCAAAATCACGCCGGAGCGCATTGCGGAAATCATCCGGGAGAATTTCAGCTTCAAGCCCGCGGAAATGGTCAAGCGGTTGAGGCTCCTGCGTCCTATTTTTAAGAAAACCGCCTGCCACGGGCATTTTGGACGTAACGACCCGGACTTCACGTGGGAAAAGACCGACCTGGTGGACATGCTTCGCGAACTTGGGGGCGTCTAAGACCTCCACTTTTTGAGCTGGGCGAACTTCGCGTTCAATCTGAACACCGGCAACACCAAGAGGAGATTTCATGGAATTTGACATAAAAGACAAAGGACTGGCAGACAAAGGCCGATTGAGGATCGAATGGGCTGCCCAGTCCATGCCCGTATTGCGCTCCATCAAGGAACGATTCGCTCGCGAGAAACCCCTCGAAGGGCTCCGCGTCGCCGCCTGCCTCCACGTGACGACGGAGACGGCCACACTGGCTCAGACCCTCAAAGCCGGAGGCGCCGACGTGCGCCTTTGCGCCTCCAATCCCCTGAGCACCCAGGACGACGTCGCCGCATCCCTGGCCGGCCACGACCACATCGCCGTTTTTGCCATCAAGGGAGAAGACACGGAAACTTACTATCGCCACATCCATGCCGCCCTTGCAAACGCTCCCAACGTGACCATGGACGACGGGGCCGACCTGGTGAGCACCATCCACTCGGAGCGCAAGGAGCTCATCGAAGGCATCATCGGAGGCACCGAGGAAACCACCACCGGCGTGATCCGCCTGAGAAGCATGGCGGAAAAGGGAGTCCTCCAGTACCCGATCATCGCCGTGAACGATGCGGACACGAAGCATCTCTTCGACAACCGGTACGGCACGGGGCAAAGCACCGTCGACGGGATCATCAGAGCCACCAACCGGCTCATTGCCGGTTCCAACTTCGTGGTGAGCGGCTATGGCTGGTGTGGGCGTGGAGTCGCCATGCGGGCCGCAGGAATGGGTGCCAAGGTCATCATCTCCGAAGTGGACCCCCTGCGAGCCCTCGAAGCCGTCATGGACGGCTACCAGGTCCTACCCATGGATACCGCCGCCCGTGTCGGCGACTTCTTCTGCACTCTCACCGGGGACATCCATGTTCTGAGGAAGGAGCACTTTGAAGTGATGAAAGACGGAGCCATTGTGTCCAACTCCGGCCACTTCAACGTGGAAATAGACCTGGACACCCTGGCGCAGATGTCCAAGGGGCGTCGGCAGATTCGAGACTTCGTGGAGGAGTTCACGCTTGAAGACGGACGCAGGATATACGTCCTGGGCGAAGGCAGGCTCATCAACCTCGCTGCCGCCGAAGGCCATCCCTCCAGCGTGATGGACATGAGTTTCGCCAATCAGGCACTCTGTGCGGAATATCTCGTCACCCACGCCGCAACCCTGAAAAACCAGGTGTACCGGGTCCCCGTGGTCATCGACCGCGATATCGCGCGACTGAAGCTTGCCAGCATGGGGGTGGACATCGACACCCTGACTGAGGAACAGGAAAAGTACCTGCACTCCTGGGAGATGGGTACCTAAGTGAAGAAAGGCTTCCTGTGCTGGCTTTGTCTCTTCCTCTGCCTGGGCTGCACCAAGCCTTCCGAGAGGGAACCGGGCAAGGAGCCGGAGAAGCCTCCCCTTTTTGAACGCGTGGGGCGGGGTGCCACTCTCGATCTTCGAGACGACTCGGATGTCCAGTCTCTTCGAAACGCCGTGGAGAAGAGCCTGGAGTTTTACGCGCGCATCCCTGAAGACCGGACGTATCCGCTGGGTGACACGACGGTGACTGTTCGCAGCCTGAAAGAAACTCTCCTGGAGTTTCTCAGGTTGCTGGATGCAAAGCGGCTTGACAGAGATTCCATCGCTGAATCCTTTGTCATCTACAGGGCATCCAGCACCGCGGCGGAAGCGAAACCGCTTGTCACGGGCTACTACGAGCCCGTCCTGGAGGGGCGCCTTGAAGCATCCAGGGAATTCTGTTACCCTTTATATGGAGTCCCGTCGGACCTTTTGACCATCGATCTCGCGTCGTTCGATCCCGTGCGCTACTCGGGACAGCGCCTCGTCGGACGGCTGAAAGACAAACAGGTGGTCCCCTATTACACCCGGGACGAAATCGACAGTCAAAAGAAGCTCGACAAGGCGGCAACCAAGCTGGCCTGGCTCCGGGACCCTCTCGACGCGTTCTTCCTTCACATACAGGGTTCAGGCATCATAAAGCTTCCTGACGGGCGCTCTCTCCGCATTGGCTATGCGGGGGCCAATGGGCGTCCCTACAGGAGCGTCGGCAGGATCCTCATTGACAGGGGCCTCATGACTCCGGAGGAGACAACCCTCCAGTCGATTCGGTCCTATTTGAGTGCCCATCCCCAAGTTCGGGACGAGGTGCTCGGGCAAAATGAGAGTTACGTGTTCTTCCGCTGGGTTCAGGAAGGCCCTTTGGGAAGCCTGAACGTCACCCTGACCAGCGGGCGATCCATCGCCTCTGACCCTTTGTACCATCCGAGAGGGGCCATTGCCTTTCTCGTTTCAAAAAAGCCTCGCCTTGGTGCCGATGGGGAGGTTCTCGACTGGGAGACCCTGCAACGCTGGGTTCTCAATCAGGACGCGGGAGGAGCCATCAAGGGCATCGGACGGGTGGATCTTTTTTGCGGCAGTGGGGAGACTGCCGGGTGGACGGCGGGGCGGATGAAGCACCCTGGTGAGTTGTACTTTATTCTGAAGAAAGTTGCGTCTTCGGAATCTTAGCAGGAAATCGTTTTTTGGTGCGGGACAAGGCGGGAGAGAAGCTGGGAGGTCCCTGGGCATTCAGTGGCTTTGTCTTCTCTCATTTTCCGGATTGATGCAGTCGTTCCAGCAGAACCTGGCACAGGATTCTCATCTCATCAAAGCAAAGGCACAGCACTGTCAGGGCTTCGACAGGGTTTTGTTCACCTGTCCCGGCGGATGCGGGTAGAAGTGCAAACAGCGCTTGCTGTGCCGCCCTGAAACGGTCGGTTGCTCGTTCTCCGAGGGCCCCGAACTGCTGGACGAGTTCTTCGTCGGAACAGTTCCTTGTGAATGCTTCCAGATCCGCAAACTTTTGCTGGTATTCAGCCGCCAGCTGACCGAGGATCTGCAGGGGGTGGTTCAACCCGGAATTCGAATCGTCATCCATGGTCATTCGCTCCTCAGATTTTTTTCCGCGTGTTCTGACAATGAAGCTAAAGTGCTTACATTGCCGGTACGATAAGGTTATTGAGTAATTCGCGCAGAGTCAAAGACATTCTTCGTCTCCACCTTACGTCACAAGGACCTTCAAAGGCGCTGTTGCGTGACCGCCCGATTCATTGTCACCCGCTGTCGCAACAGGGTGCAGCCGGTTTGATCCCTGCGGCGCACGTCGTGAGTGCGAATGTGACAAGAAGTGCCAGTGCACTGTTTCAATTGCAGAAAGGCCACCGCAAATGCTCACAAAAACCCTGAGTATTCTCCTCGCTGAATGGATCAAGATCCCTTCAGACGGATTGCAGCCCCTCCTGGAGAGAAAGCTCCACGAACGGCTCGTCTTTACGAACCCTGATTATGAGCTCCGCCACAACCGCGGTGATTGGATCGGAAACATCCCGCCCCAAATCAACTGCATGCGCCAGAAGGGACGAAGCACCCTTCTGCCCAGGGGGTTCTTCGATCAGCTGCTGGAGATGTGCAAGCGTTTTCAACAGCCCTTTCGCGTCGTGGATCGAAGGCGCATCTTCCCCCCCATTGACATGGAGTTTCACGGGGAGCTGAAGAACTACCAGCAGGAAGCCGCCGAAGCTGTTCTCGAAAAGGACTTCGCCACCCTGATCGGAGGGCACAAGAGCGGAAAGACGGTCATCGCCCTCAACATCATCGCCCAGAGGCGTCAGCCGACCCTCATTCTCATTCCCAAGCTGGATCTGCTCCAGGGATGGCTGACGAAGATAGAAAACTTTCTCCAGATCCCCAAATCCGAGGTCGGCATCTTCGCGGAAGGTTCCCAGCAGGTTGGAAAGCAGATCACCATCGCCCACACGGGGGAAGCCTTGAGGCACTGGCGAAGGATTTACGAACGGATAGGCTTCGTCGTCATGGACGAGTGTCAGCGGTGCCCATCGAAGGTGCTGACGCACTTGATCCCCTGCTTCGATTCCCGTTACATGCTTGGGCTCTCCACCGTCGCCCAGCGCAAGGATCGTCTGTCCCGGCTGGTTTACTACTACATCGGGGACGTGGTTTACACCATTGACGAGAAGGATGCGAGGGAAGGCCGGGGCATCATCCACGCGCACGTGGTGGCGCGGCCCACGGACTTCGAATACCCTTACCATTCCAGGGCCGACTTCCCCCTCATGCTCGATGCCTTGATGCGCGACGAGAAGAGAACGCGGATCATCGCCGACGACATTGAGTCCGAGATCCAGGGCAGGACCCAGCCTCTTTTGATCCTGTCGGGCGGGGAGGTCCAGGACAGGATTCTGGGAGCCGAGCTCGACCGGAGGGGGGTCAAGGTCATCTCCTTGAACCAGGAAGCCTGCCTTTCCGACCTGGACGAACCCGGCCATGACAACGGAACCCCACACTACCGGAACGTGGACATCCCTGAAGAACCGGCCGCCGTGCTGGTTTCACCCCAAACCATGCTCAAGTGCCTGCCAAAAGTGAATTCACGGATTCTGTTTCTGGCCGTTCCACTCTATTTTCGCCAGCACCTGGCCAACGTCATACGGGATCTCAATCAGAACGGGGGCGGCGGAGATTCACGGCTCAAGATCTATGATTATGTCGACCAGCGGGTTGGCCTCTTCGAGAATTATTTTCGCATGAGGAGCTACAGTTACGGCGTGCATCCCGACTTGCTCCTGTCGGCAGCCAGTAACTGAGTTCGAGGCCCTTTCGCGGAATGGAACGTCTTGCTTTCGGACACCGAGCGGATCTTTTTGAATTGGACCGCTTTTTCTCGATTCCCCGTTAGATGCGACCCGTCAATGTAGCCCTCGCATCCTTCCTCCGTTCATGCCCTGATGTCACCACCATCGGGATTCGGGCTCTCATCGGCGACTATTCCGCAGAGGAACAGGCACTCCTCGCCCGGGCCCGTCGCATTTTCTTTCCCACCATCCGCTTCGTGGACATCTTTCACGCCGCCGGGAAATCCTGCTTTCCCAGTTATTTCAATTATAAAATTCAAAGATCCCGCATTCTTCAGGCGACACTGCTCAGCTATTCCAACTGGCCTCACCCGCCAACGCGCATCTACTTCGGCCCCAGGCAAAAGTCACGGATCCCGATGGATTTCAGTTACCCGTTCCTCCTCATGGGACCTGTGGCCAGGGCAGAAACCAGACACCTGGTGGAAGACGAGGCCACATTCCGGAAGTACGCCGCCTTCTACAACCCAGTCATCGTCCAGGCCCACTCACCTTGGCGGGAATCCATCCGCTTGATCTGTGTCGCCTTCGAATGCCTCGCCGCATTCAGAAATGCTTTCGACCACCGGGACCCCGCCGGCGCGATGCCGATCACAACGGAGCGTGTCCGCTCCATGGAGCTGTGGAGCCAGACGAAAAGGCTCCTGACCGATGCGCGCCTCGACGACATGGCTGTTGAATGGGCTCTCGGAAGCGACGGATGGCGGCTTATCGAGATGAGCAGACCCCCTGCTTCGATGCAATCCCCGCGCGGCACCATCCACAGACACCATCACATCTGCCGACTCATCCAGCGCGGCATTCTGTGAACCGGGCTCCTGCGGCTTGAGCGGCAGTTTCATTTTCCCCCGGCCGACTGCACTCGCCTGCCTCCTTCCTGTGTGCCTTGAAAACTTCCCGCGCGTTCTTACCATGAGGCAACGGTGAAACTCCGGGACCCGCACCGTCCACAATCGGCGAACCGTGATTAATTTCAACATGGGTTCACGGGCGGCAAAAAGTCGCGGATCCGGACACGCAGCTCACCAGGCTGGGGAAGATACCAATTCTTCCATCAGCGATTTCAGCGTGCTCTGCGGAAAATTTGCGAACTTCTCTGAACAGCAACGGGAGAGAATTGATCATGGCAAAGGCGATAAAGACGTTGAACGGCATATTGGTTTTCCTCATGATCTCCATTTCGGCTCAACACAGCCAAGGGAATCAGCTCCAGAGAGCACTTCCCACACTCCCTGGGGAAGTTCAGGGGGTGGTGAGCAGGGCGCTTCCATCGAAACCCGGAGACACCTTCGTCATCCTCAAGAATGGCATGACGGTTCTCATTCGAGAGAATGCGGGCAGTGAGGTGGTGTCCGCTCGCGTTGTGGTCAGGGCTGGATCCCTTTACGAGGGAAAAACCATGGGAGCAGGCCTGTCCCATTACCTCGAGCACGTCGTCTCCGGCGGAACGACCAGGTCCTTTTCGGAAGCCGAGGCCAAGGAACGGCTGCAGCGGATGGGCGGATCCACCAACGCCTCAACGACGTACGACAGGACCACTTACTACATCAATTCCTCTGCCGGCAACTGGAAGGAAGCCCTCGACCTGCTCCTCGCTTACGTGAGCCAAAACGTGCTGGATCCCCAGGAGGTCACACGGGAAAAATCCGTCATTCAGCAGGAAATCAAGATGGGAGAGAACAGTCCCGACAATGAGCTCTGGAAGCTCTACATGAAGACCGCTTACCGTGTTCACCCCCTGAGGCATCCCATCATCGGGTATGAGGAGGTCTTCGTTCAGCAGAACCGGGAGTCTCTCCTCGACTACTACCTGCATTGCTATCAGCCGGAGAACATGATCGTCGTGGTCGCGGGAGGAGTCAAAGCGTTGGAAGTCATTGGGTTTACGGCGGACAAGACCAGGGAGTTCCCCCGCAGGTCTCCCGAGACCCTCGTGCTGCCTGAAGAACCGACCCTGGTGAGTCCCCGCAGGGAGGAGAAGGAGATGGCCATCGCCCGTCTCACCCAGGCCATCGTCGGGTTTCCGTCCGTGAGTCTCCATGAAAAGGACCTTTACGCCCTGGATGTCCTCTCGCTCATCATGGGTGACGGGGAAACGAGCCGCCTCTACCAGCGCCTCAAGGACCGGGAGAAGAAAGTGCTCAGCGTGAGCGCTTCCAACTGGACCCCGTCCTACGCAAGGGGCCAGTTCATGATCTCCCTCACCCTCGCTCCACAGAACTGGCCCGGAGTCATGGCAATGATTCAGGAGGAGATCGATCGCTTCAAGAAGGAACCGGTGGGCAGTGAAGAACTGGAAAAGGTGAAGAAGTCCATCATCGCCCAGCGGATTTTCAGCCTGGAGACCGTTTCGGCGCAGGCGTCGTCTCTTGCCGCATCCTATTTCGACACGGGAGATCCCTATTACGACGAGGTGTATGTGGAGGGGGTTCGCCAGGTGACACCCGAGGAGATACGGGATGTGGCTCAGAGGTACCTCGTCCCTGAACGCCTCACGGTGGCGGCGGTGCACCCGACGGGAACCGCTGAAAGAAATGCCCTGTCCCAGGCCGGCCAGGCATCCGCGTCAAAGGAATCAACCATTGAACGGCATCAACTGAAAAACGGCCTCAAGGTTTTCTTGAAGCAGGACAGCTCCCTTCCCCTGGTGACCATCAAACTGTACGGCATCGGGGGACTCCTGATGGAAGATCCCCGGAACCCGGGCCTTTCCGCCTTCACCGCGTCACTTCTCACGGCGGGGACTAAGACGAGGAGTAAGCTCGACATCGCCAAAGCCATTGAAAATGTCGGCGGGGCTCTTGGAAGCAGTTCCGACAGCAGCACCTACCACGTCGTGGTGAAAGTCCTAAAGGAGGATCTGGATCTTGCCCTGGACCTCCTGGCCGATGTGATTCAGAACCCTGTGTTTCCCGATGAGGAGATAGAAAAGAAGCGCCAGGAAACACTTCTTGCGCTGCAGCGCATCGACGAGAGCTGGCAGGCGGAAGTCGTGCGGATGCTTAAAAGGAATTACTTCACCGATTCGCCCTACCGCAATGACAGGATCGGCACGGCGGATTCGGTGACGGGATTCACCCGGGAAAAGATCGTGGCCTTTCACAAGCGGATGGTGAACCCCCACCATTCGGTGGTTGCGGTGTATGGGGATGTGCACCCGGATCAGGTCCTGGCGTCTCTGGAGAAGAAGTTCCAGGGGTGGGAGGGAAAAACCTCCGGCCTCCCGGATCTGCGGGTCGAAACGCAGCCCTTGAAGGCAGACCGCACGGTCGAAAAGAAAAACGAAAAGAGCTCCTCGGCACTCCTTGTCGCCACCAACGGCTTGAGCATCGCGGATCCGCAACGGCCAGTCCTGGATGTTCTGGACGCCATTCTCTCCGGCGCCGGAAACCCAGCGGGGCGCCTCTTCGATGCGCTGCGGGGAGGCAAGGAGGATCTGGTCTACGTGGTGGGGGCCTTTCCCTTCTATGGCATCAAAGCGGGTTTCTTCGGGGTGATCACCCAGACGACCCTTGCGAACCTGGAGAAAGTCCAGGGAATCCTCGTTGAAAACCTGCGCCGCCTGCGGGAAGAACCCGTATCGGCCGATGAGCTCGAAACGGCGAAGAACATGATCGCCACGGCCCACCGAATGGGACTGGAGAGTCTCGACGCCCAGGCACAGAGTGCCGTGGTCAACGAGGTGCTCGGCCTGGGATGGGATTACGACCAGAAATACGTCCAGCTCATCCAGGCCGTGAAACCGGAAGATGTGCAAAGGGTGGCGAAAGAGCTCTTCGCCCACAGTCTCATCGTGAAGACGATCCCCGAAAAGCCCGTGGAGATCCTCGCTCCCCCGCCCCCGGCGAGCGACATCCAGGCCAGGTGACCCGAGCGGCTCCCGGGAAAGCCCGCTGGACGGCCGAAAATCATCAGGTCCTGTCCCTGTGGCATATGAATTCCCGGTCCTGAACGGAGTAGCGGACGATGCGGTTGGACTCCTCAAGCTTTCGCAGTGTGAACCGTGCCTCTTCCAGGGTCACTCCCAGGGAGGCCGCCATTTCATCGAGCGTGCACGGACGCCTTCGCACCATGCCCATGATTCTCCGGGCGAGGCTCTCATCGGATTTTTCGCCGCTTGAGCCATGGAATGCGCCGATGATCCGTGTGATGCCGTGGGGAAAGAACGTTGATGCCCTGCACATGGCTTCGGGCGAAAGGCTTTCCGCCATGTGATCTGCGGGGGGGCGCACCACGGTGTTGAGCTCCACCTCGTCGGGCCCCAGTCGACTGATGAATGTACCGATCTCTTTGAGCTCATGAGGATGATCATTGACTCCTGAAACCATCATGACCTCCACGTGGAGCCGTCCCTTGTATTCCCTCCTGAAAGCTTCCAAGCCCTCGAGGATCATGGAAATGCCAATGCCGGGATGAGGCCGGTTGATCCGTTGAAAGACCTCGTCGCTCACTGCGTCCAGGGACGGAACGACCCGGTCGGCTCTCGCCAGGTCCTTTCTCACCCGGGGGTCAAAGAGCAGCGCGCCGTTGGTGAGGACTATCAGGGGCAGGGCCGGGAATTTCTTCTTGATGGCCCTGATGAGATCGCCGAGGGGTTCGTAGAGGGTGGGCTCCCCCGCGCTCGAGAAGGTGAGCACATCCGCACTGTTGGGGTACCTGCCGAAGTAGGCGTCCAGATCCCGCAAAACCCTCTCCGGCTCCACAAATGCCTTTCGGTCCAGAGTCAGACAGGTTGTGTGGCCCGACTCGCAGTAGATGCAGTCGTGGGTGCAGGTCTTGGGAGGAATGACGTCGATCCCGAGAGACCGCCCGAGGCGGCGCGACGGAACCGGACCAAATATCGTTCTCATGAAACCTCTCGCAAAACTGTTCAGGACTTAGCGGCCAAGAGCTGTTCGACGGGAGCCGACAAGCCCACCTGGACAGCCAACACTCCTTCCGAACGCATTCCAATGAATTCTAAACGGTTTTGGCCATCTCGTCGACACACCTGTCCTGTGGGCACCATTCACTCATCGTGTTTTTAAGACCGGGAAAGGATCGCACGCCTGAACAGGCGGCCAGCAGGAAGCGGCGAGACGTCGAGAACCCGTCGCAGCGTGCAATGCCCGCTTGAGCGAGAGGAGGATTCACCCAACTGACTTGAACAGGTATTTCGGCGACTCGACGTAGCCCTGCCGGAAGTAGAAACGGTGAGCGGCATGTCGCCGCAAATCGCAATGCAGTTCCATGCGATCGCACTTCCGTTGCCGAGCGAGTTCCACCGCCCTCGCCTCCAGTAACGTTCCGATGCCTCTTCCTTGTTCAGTCTCGGAGACGCAGAAATAACTGATTCGACAGAAATCACCGGCGAGAGCCAGTTGTGGAATGAAGTGCAAGGAAATGACTCCGACAACGCCGCTGCCGTCCACTGCCACCAGCACCTCCGCATCGGCGTGCGCCAGCAGTTGCGAGATCCGCGCTTCGATAAATGGCTTGGTGCCTGGGTAGCCAAGAGAGGTCATCAGAGCGGCGATGGCACCGCCGTCTTCCACTTTCGCCTTTCGCACCTCAATCATTGGTCCCTCGTGAATCTTCCGTCTGCTGAAACCCGCCGGTTTTCGGCCGATAAAGCACCCCAATGGCCCCTTTGCCGCCAGGCTCTTCTCTAATGCCAAACAGGTCGGTTTCCAATAACAGCCCCTTCAGTGTCTTGTCTTCCATTGGTCGTCTCCGGCGTCCCTGCGGCATCAGTTGATACGGCCGTTGCCGAAAGAGATCGCCTTTGTCAGGCTCATTTGTTGCCAACGGTGCCGGATACTTCCGACCCTTGCCTCATCGGCATCGGCCATCCCCGGCCTTCCAGTGTTCTGCTCTATTTTATCCACCGTTGACAATGTCCGTGCCAGTCCATCTTCATTTCTAAGGACGCCCCGTCTTTCCACACGGTTTGCTGAAGCTCGCGATGAAGGTCATCCGTGCTTCCACCTCGTGATCCGTCACCTGGTCACCGAGGGATGTCTGCACTGAGTAGCTTGAGGCAAGGCTCTGAGAAAAGGGAGGATTTCATCGTGAGGCCTGAAGAAGCGCACCGCTGGTCACTCAATTTCAGCAGGGAGACGCCGTGCTTCGATTCCGCGCGCAGTTTGCCCGCGTGGAACCAAAGGACAGTCATAGCCGAGCCTTATCGACGTGCCCTTCAAAGGTTTTCATTTCAAGGTGAACGAGGGCACGAGGGAAACTGATGATGGATACCTACTCGGGTGAAAGACGGGTGGGTTATGAAGAACTTTGCCCTGCCTCTCATGATTCCTTGTGAATTGAAAGCCTATGCAGATCCCTCCATCTGCCTATCGTCATTATCAGCGGGAAACTGGTTGACCTGAGGGATCGAACGGACCCACGACGAGGGAGTGACACCATGAGAAAGGCATGCCTCGCTGGCATGATGGCCGTGATTCTTCTCTGCGTTCTTGCGGTGGCCGGGAGCGTGAATAAGGTCTCGGCTGCCGAACACAAGGCGATCTCCGGCACAGAGAAATCCCTGTATGTTCGTTTAGGGGGCTAATACTGAGTTGCGTTCAAGATTATTCTGATGCGACTCACAAACGTAGCATAGCCCCTTGTGGGCGCAACGATGTCGACGGGCACAAGGCCCCGTGCTACACCAGCTTGACTGCAACTTCGTATAAGACGCAATCGCCGCAGTCGTGGACGACTTCATGAAAAGGCTCGGCAGCGACCCCGTTCTGACGAGGTTTTTCACCGGGCACAGTGATGATTCCAAAATGCGCATCCGACAACTCATCGTGGACATGATCTGCTGTCCTCATGGTGAGGCTACCAGCCCAGTTCTTGCAAGGTTTCTTCAAGGCGCTCGAACCAGCCTGATGGGGGTGCCCCTCGGCCCCGCCCGGTGCAGTTGGCGGCAACGTTGATCGCACCGACAATCCAGAGCATCGAGGAACCGGGAGGCGTGGGGCTGGGAGAGACTCCACCTTGACGAGGGTCGGTTGCCCCTTTCGCCCCGCGGGACGACCCCTTCGGGCTGGGAGGAGAGGCAGGCACAAACGGCAACGGTGAGGGGATGTCGCAGGGTCCTTGATCGCCAACGGCAAGCGCGCCGAGCACCCGGGCAATCTGACTCATACGCAATACGAATACGACAGTTCCATCCCGTGGTCCCGCTTCGTAAAGAAAAATGCGGCTGGCTTGCTGAACCCAGCCATAACGGCCGCGGCCGAAGCGGCCCATCACCAAACTGCCACCCTCCTGACACCAGTCGCCGCTGGTCGCGTTGGCGGGACACAACAAGAGCTGCGCGAGCTGACTTGCAGACCCATCTGTAATGTTGAACCGCACGCCCATGCTCTCCTCCTTTCCGCCGTAGTGAACCGTTGTGTTCCGGTCAGATCATCGGCCAGGGTTACACCGCTGTTCCGAGGAATTCCCTGCCTTGGTTCATTACCGAGGCGGGCCTGGCGCGGTTTGGAACGGCCAAGTTGAATTGCGAGCAACCGCGGGTGCCGGCTTCGGAACGCCATGAAGCGCCCATGCGGTTGCTCGTCAAGTTGAACACCTCGTTCGGCGTCCCCTTGAATGTCTATTCTTCGCCAAGGGCTTCCAGGTCAGCGAGATCCTTGTGCCTTCCTATCGCCTTCTTATTGGAAATGAACTGTTCCCGTCCGATATAGAAGACAGAAACATCGCCATACGTTCCCCGTGCCCTGTTTGAGTGGGCTTCTTCCCACGAAATGCCCGTGAGAGACGTTACAATGTCCACGCGAACTGGTGGCACACCAAGTTGAATAACCATGTTCTCGCTTTGGAAATCCTCTGGCGTCAAGCCAGTAGACCCAAAACCGAATTCGTTCAGAGCTGCCATAATGCGTATGGCATTGATGGAAGAGGTGTGGACGAATATGTCCATATCTCCTGTGTATCGAGGAGCACCATGAAACGCCAACGCATACCCCCCGACCATCATGAACTCAACTTGATGCTTGTTGAATAACTCGAGCAGATCTCTGAAGTCTGGCTGAACTTCCATGATATTGCCTTCTCAAATAGTCTACTGCCGCTACTCGCTCTTCGGGAGTCCTGCTCAACCAGTAAGCCAGGTCTCTCTTCGCAGAGGAGCGATCCGTCAAACCAGATCTGCCAACAACTTTCTTGATCATTGTCTTGCCCCTCTCTTCTTAAGGCGGTAGCAACCACGCCGGCCGAACCGCTAAAGTTAACTTGCGAACAACCACTGGTACAGCCTATTTAGCCCCCAAAGGGCTAACGCGGTTGCTCGTAAAGGTGAACGCCTGGGTTGGGCGAAAGAAATGCCTGTTGACCAGATGGGTTAGAAATCACTTGGCTGTAAGCCGGTCCGACGTGCAATGCGTGACAGCATTTTGGGACCGATTCCTTCGCTATCGTAGAACGAGAACACAAATCGCTCCAGCCGGGACGCGAAAGGGTGCGGTGTGAAACAGATGAACGCTCGATTTGCCAGCCGATGCGCTGCAAAGCAGCGAGGACTTGCCTCGCTTCTGTTGAAGGCCATGATGTCATGCTGCTGCAAACCTGATGTCCACCATATCGGGCGGAACCTCCCCATGTTTTATCCTATCGGCTAAGACGCGAAGGGCGAGGGCCCGAACTTTTCCGATGGCCTCCTGAAGCGTCTCTCCATAAGCGAGGACACCGGAAAGCTCCAGCATCTCTGCCAACCACCGGCCATCTGCTTCCTGTTCGTATTCGATGGCAAAGGTCACGACTGATTGCCTGTCAAAAGGGTCCATGTTCCGATAATGGAAAACAACATGCCGTCAAATTATAGCGTTGCTTCGTGGACTGCACACGCCCAACGCCAGCGATAACCGGCGGGGGGCCGAGGGGCCACTGGCAACCGCCGCGCTGTGCCCCCCCTCCAGTTGACCCTTTGGTTTTGCAGAGGAAAACCCTTGATTTCTGTTGTCGATCTGCCATAATGTAATTACTGTAATTATTAATCGTATTTTCCTCTGACCAAACGGTGCCATCATGGAAAAACATCTGCGCGTAAGAGACGTTAAGTTAGTGCCCATTGGCAACTCCCAGGGTGTTCGCATCCCTAAAGCTCTCCTGCAGAAATATGCCTTGTCGGACTCTTTGGTTCTCGAAGAAACCGATCAAGGCATCCTCTTGCGAAAAAAACGAGAAGACAAGTTCTCATGGGAAGACACCTTCAAGGCCATGGCTGAAGGAGGCGAAGATTGGACGGATTTGGATGGGACCTTGCTAGATGGTTTGGAGGAAGACGACCTTGAGTCCTAAGAGATACACCATCTATTTTGCCGATTTGAATCCATCCGCAGGCAGTGAGATCAGCAAGGTCCGACCTGTTGTCATCATCAGCCAAGATGCCATGAACCAGTATTTGGATACGGTTGTTGTCTGCCCCTTGACATCAACACTGCATCCCAAATGGCGTTCGCGATTGCAGATAACCTGTGCAGCACAAGAAGCTGAGATAGCTGTTGATCAAATACGGACAATCAGCAAGAAGCGCTTGAGACAGAGAATCGATCAATTGCCCGCCACCCAAGCATCCCAATTGAGGAGAATCATCACTGAGATGTACGGCGAATGACTTCCCTTTCATTTCCTCAACGTCTATGATGGGCAGCCTCTGCGCACAACCTCACAATGGGGTAGGGTGAGGCGCACCTCTTGAAACGAGGGTGCAGCTCCATTGCCGGTTGGGCCGCCTGCGGGGCCCGGCCGGCAATGGAGACCTCATCCCACCGCATTGCGCAGCCGTTGGCGGCGCAACTTACCCTTCAGCGACAGCGGCTTTTTGCTGTCCGCTGGAACAGATTCTTATGTGATATCCTATTCATACTCATCTTACAGTCGTTGAATTAAATAGACGTGAACAGCAATTCTACTTTGTTCTTTTATTTCATTAATCAACGGTAGCAATTCACGCTTTTTTGGGCTATCTTTTAAGGGCGATAAGTATATAGTCCCCTTGCCCCTGGATGTAACCTGCGCTTCTCGGAGCAACTCTTTTATAGATTGATAGTGTTCAGCAGATAATCCTTTTCCGATAACAAAATTGGCCGTTACTTCAATGTTATGATGGGTAGCATTAATATCGAGCATCTTATTGAATGCTTCATAGACCTTTAATTCATCCACAGGTTTTCCGATGTATGCCAGGGTTGGCCCGTCAATCGATTCTAACCCTATATTGATGTAGGTATGAAATGGTAGCTGATTCAACTTTGCGAATAGTTTATCTTTAGATTTGAGCAGGGAATGCACGCTTCCAAATAAGAAAAGCAAAGGAGTCATTCTTCGAGGCCCTCCAAGACCAAACTCGCTGAAAGCTTTCGAGGCGGCAAAACCAATCAAATCCTCGCCTGCAGCCAGGGCATCATGATTACCTAAGTAAAGGCCGTTATAATTCTCAATATTGCGAGCATATAATTCCTTTAATCTTCGGATCTGCTCAAGGATATCGGTCCTGGAGCGCACCTGAAATTTACTGGTTGATTTGACACAACAGAAGTCACAGTGATAAAGACAACCATCTGAAATCATAACCGGAATAATCTCATAATCGACATGCCGCGTGTCAGGTGGGAGAACCGAAACCCGTCCGCCTATGATCTCATTCAATCTTTGAGATCGTTCATGCAGAACTCCGTCATGATTGTCTATGATGCGTCCTATTAGCTCCCTAGCTTTGGTATATAGCCGGTCTTTTCCAGACCCGTATAAATTCGCATACAATTGAGCCCACGCTGCAAATGCGTTCATTACTTCAGGTATAGAGAAGTAATTGATATCCCAAATTGAGTTGCTTGGATATGGAAGACAAGGCAAATAATATTCGCCCAACCAAGAAATGACTCCATTTTCGCCGCTGTCCTCACCGACAGAGTAATACACCCAATCATTGCCATCTGTACGCTTTAGCTGCTCAGCCGGATGGGGCCAGTTTACATTGAGGCCTCTGATAAACTTAATTTCCCCATTCAAATTAAACAGGAATTCGTATTCATGTGTTCTTATCTCTGAATACCTGCCATATCGGAGCGGGAAACTCGCCTTTGAAATACGGCTGGGTCCTTGCTTTTCAACACTGATTGCAAGGTTGCTTGGCAAGGGGGACTCCATACTTTTTTCCCTTTCAGCCTATTCTCGGCTTCACATAACGGGAAGTTGAGCGGGAGCCCGCAGTATGGGCGATCCGCTCCAACGTCTTGGGCAATGTTCTTTGCTCATGATGTAGCATTGTCATGCACTCTCTCTATTGCCTCCTAATGAGTTGCTTGTTTACGGTCGGCCCTGTCACCACCCGAACGGCACATAGCGGCTGGGCGAATCCGGCAACCTGCCACATGGCAGACCTCAGCGGCAACGGATGGTACAGCTTGAGCATTTCGACAGTGCGACGCCATGCGTCGCGGTCGTCGTCGCGACGATAGGCACCGGCAGGTTCTCCTTTGGCGCCCGTTTGCAGATTGAATCCATGGTTTGCCTCGGGGTATACTATAAGTTCAAATTGCTTTCCGTTCTGTTTCGCGGCCGCTTCCATGGCCTGCATCGATTCGACCACGCAGCAGTCCATATACCGGTCGCGCTGCGCCGCCAGCACCAGGACCGGAACTTGGAAGCGTTTGACAAACCAGCCCATCTTGTTCGCCCAAGTCTTGGTGTACGGGTAGTAGGCCACCACCACAGAAACGAGATCCGATAGGGGCGTTGCGTTGTAGAGTGCGCCGCCTCCGCCAAGAGAAAAGCCGATCACCGCAGTTTTACCCGGTACGGCATGTGGCGAGCGCTGCGCCCGATCGATTGCCTTCTTCAAATTGGCCTCGCCAGTAAGTTCAGGGTTAAGGATATCCTTGCCGGTGAGGAGGACCGAGTAGTAGCCAAGCTTAGCCAGCTCTGCAGCATAACTCTGATATGAATTTGGACCACTCTGCCCCGAAATGACAATGATCACCGGTCCAGGCCCGGTGGCCGGGGCATAGGCAGTCTGGGCTGGACCTTCCAGACCCGCCTCGGTTGACACACCGTCCGCCGCGGATGCCGGCGCTGCAACGACGGCAAATATCCATCCGACAAACAACACGGTCGCGATTCGTCGAATCCACCGTCTTCGATTCATGGGCTTTGTCATTATCGTCTTCATTCTTCCTCCTGTCGTTGTTGAAGTAATCTGACAGCGCTTAGTGGAGCGCCCAACGGGCCGCGAAGCGGTGCAGCTTCATTGGCTTAGGCCTCGCTTGGGGTGCGTTTGGCGGGCAGAACCGTGGCGGCGTGAAGCCGGAGGATGTCTCTGCTGCAAACGAGACAGCGCGCTGGCGTGTGCGGTCAACCGGGTTCGAGCAGGGCCGCTTTGCTGAAAGACACGCGGGGCCGGGCGGCCACTGTGAAGCCGGCGTGCTGAGCCGTTCGGAGCGTGGCTTCGAAAGCGGCTCTGGAGACGTGGAAGGGTGGCTCCACGATGAAGAGGCGACCGTGTGCCGGCAGTAGCTGCCGAACGTCGGAGAAGAAGGCCGCCTGGTCAGGGAGTTCATGAAGCATGTAGAACGCGAGCGCGAAGTCCACCGGCTGGGACAGCCCGATCCCGTTCGGCTGGCATTGATGCAGAACGACTCGCGCCTCGAGTGGTGTGCCCCGGATCCTGGCGCGGACCTTCTCAAGCATGCCGGCCTGTAGGTCAACCGCGATGACGTGACCGGACGGTCCGACGAGACGTGCGAGTTCGAGCGTGAAGAAGCCAGGGCCACACCCGAAGTCGAGGGCCGTCATGCCTTCTCGAACATAGGGCCCTAGAAGACGGCGCGGGTTCTGAAGCCGCCGGCGGAACCTGTTGTCGAGCCCACCCGCGAGGGCGACTGGGCACATGCGATCGTGTCTGTCAGTCATGTGCGTGTCTCTGGTGCGAAGGCCTAACGCCCCAGTTCACCGGGCCGTGAATGCAAGCGAAGCGCCGCTTTCACGGCTCCGGTGGAACTGGTTGTTGGGCGGCCGCTCACTCACGTAACGCCAGCTTGGACGGCAAGCTCCGTAAGGAAGTCGTCTGCTTCCGCGGAGATTACCTCGATCTGCCGACTCGCTAAGAGCTTCGTCCTAACCTCGTCGAAAAAGCCGACGGCGTACGCTTTACGGGTCCACTGTTGACCCTTCCTTCGAATCTGAGACAGCAGGCGTCGCACATGCTCGTCTCGAAGCCCATAGCCCACAAACAAAACGGTATTGTTCTGAAGAAGCTCCGCGACCTTGTCAAGGAGCCTAGCGTGTGTCGCGGCATAGTTCTCGTAGTCATCCGTCGTCGCGACCAGCGACACGGGTCTATCCGCCGAGCCGTGGATCTTCAGCAGGTTGTGCTGGTCGTAGCTGAACATGGGCGCGTCAGCATCTTGAGAGAGCACTTGGTAGTGCTGATTGATTTTCCGATAGGCCGCCTCAAACAGGAGATCCCAATTCGTGGTTACGATAAAGCGAAACGTCTTCACTGCCGCCACATGACTATCCTGTGGATCCTTGTCCTGAGGAACTAGCGCCGCCAAGCGGTCAACCAGCGCTATACGGTCATTCAAGGCGACATACTCGTCACAGACGTCTTCCAAGGAGCGAGTGTCATAATCGTAATTTGGGTAGTCACGCTTGATCTGCATTCCAAGCTGGTCTCGGATGTACACACCACCAAACCCGATGGCTTTCCAGGAAATTCCGGCGCCTGCAAAAAGTACGGCTTGCCGATTCTTGACTGCGTCAACGAGGGTAGCCTTAATCTGCATTTGTTCCTCCAATTCGGATTCGTTGGCACTTTACCGCTGCCCAAGGGGGCGCGTCCCGAAGCGTAGGGAAGGGATGCGCAACCACGCCGCCAAGTGACTACGGGGAACGCCACTATATATGCCCGGCGTGGTTGCGTGTCCGGCTGCACGGCGTTGTCAGCCCAATGCTATGGTGTGAACATCTCTTGTAAAATTGCCAAAGCACGCACAAGTGCAGATGAAGAGAGTCTTCCAAGTCGCCGCACCAATCGCTCACGATCAATAGTGCGAATCTGGTCAAGAACTATGTGGCCTGAGCGGCCCTGGAATTTACACGCCACACGAAAGGGATAGGGATGTCCTCCTGTCGTAAGAGGAGCTACGATGAATGTTCGTAGATTGGCATTGAGCTCATCCGGGGAGACGATAACGCAGGGACGGGTCTTCTGGATCTCATCCCCACGAGTGGGATCGAGACTGATTAGAAAAACATCGCCTCTTCGAACATCCCCACCCGCTACCATTCCCATTCCTTTTCATCAAATGGGGTAGGAGTATGTGGGTCTAATAGTTGATCTTCATCCCGTTCATGCATTTCTTTGGCAGCTTGAGCCCACCCAGCCCTTGGTGTGGAAGCACGTTCGATCACTATGGCTCCATCCCTTACATGCAGCTCTACCTCTTCAGTCAGCCCGGCTTGAACGATGAGTGGCTTTGGTAGTCGGATGCCACGGGAATTTCCAATACGAACTAAACGAGTCTTCATCAGATAATTCTCCTGCCAAAAATGTAATTACATTATAAGCCCGTATTGGACGTGCTGTCAACGATGGAGTGGAAGGGCTAACGAATAAGGATAGATCGTGAGAGCGAAGCGATCCACGATCTATCCTTATTCGTTGGGTGCCTTGTACGTGCTACACGATCAGCAAGTACCTTGGAACCCTCTCTGTGTAGCGGTCAAACGATGCGCCGAACTTGATTTTGCAGATTCGTTCTTCCGCGAGAATCATAAAATGCTGCAATAGAGTCGCCACGGCAACATACACGAATAGAGCAAAGTTGGTCGTGGCAAGGCAGATGCCAAAGAGAACTGCCGTAGCCCCTACGTACATTGGATTTCTCGAAAATACATAAGACCCAGTGGCGAAAGGCTTGTCGATTGGGGTTCCAATAATGGTCTTCAGTGAAGCAGCCAACATGGCCATGCCGAAAGCATAAACCAGCAGCCCAACGAAGAAAAGAAGACTGGAGGAAGTGAACGGCGCCCAAATTGTGGCGAGCGTAAACGGATATGGGGACAATGAAGCGGAGAGGGTGAAGAACTTCTCTCTTCCGGAGTATCCGGTCATGTCTGACATTCTCTTGATAACCTCGCCGTTTCTCCCCACCATGCAAGACACGAGAGCCAGGAACGGCACCGACATGAGCCAAGCGTTCCAGAAGCCGAGTTCAAATTCGGCCATAAGATGCCCTTCGATCCCCATGGGTTCGCATCACCGGTTTGGCTCCTCGATATTTCGGCTTACTGTTGTCGCATTGGAACGAGCGCCTTCAGAGAAAATCGGGAGCCCTGTGGCGTTAACACGACACCGCCCTAGAGTGATGACTATCAGGCATGCGGCCATCACGAAGGCAATCATTCGGCGAATCTCGGTTATCATAGTTTTTCACCCAACGGGCTGCGAGATAAGCTGCATCCCCTTGGGCGCGGGAGCTGCGCTTTTTGCAGCTCACGTGACAAGGGGACGCAGCCGCGACAGCGGTGCAGCTTCATTGAGCGGATAGGCGGCGCGAAGCGCCGACTGTGCGTTCAACACCGATTTTCGCGACGGTTTTGTCGATAACACATTCCCGCCGATATGGTTAAGCATGAATCCGAGAACTGTTTGTCGGCAAGGGTTCAAGCTGTATCACTCAAGGGATGGCCTCCCTTTTTGTTATTCGATGTGACGATCAGAATGATGCAAGAGTTCCTGCTAAAACATTTCAGACTTTTATGAAGCATCATGGTCCATGGTCTATGCATCCTATGGAATAGACAGGTATTATGAGGTTTTGACCTCCGTCTTCGCTGTGTCCTCCGACCGCTCTTCAAGTCATGTTTTATGTTTTTCTATTGACATTTTTAAGCGTCACTATATTATAACAGGGATGCGTGACGCCACCTTCTTCACTCAACCGGTTCCTACCTGGCAGCGTCGCTACGAGGCCCTGAGGGCCTACTTCGTCGATCGGCTGCCTACCCAGCTCGTTGCGGAGCGCTTCGGTTTCTCGCCCGGCTATGTGAGATTGCTTTGCCATCAGTTCCGACACGGCAAGATCGACCTGACGGAAAGCTCCCCACAGGGCAAGCCCTCCCGTCGCAAGGTGAACTCCGATACCCGCTTGAAAATCATTGCCTGGCGCCAACAGCGACTCTCCGCCGGAGAGATCGTGGAGCTCCTCAGTGAAGAGGCAGTGGAGCTTTCCGTGCGCACGGTGGAACGGGTGCTTGCCGAAGAGGGACTCCCCAAGCTTCCTCGCCGAACCCGTCTCAAGCTTGGTCTTACCGTGCGGGGAGCGCAGGTGCCGGAGCGTTCCGAGTCTTTCGATTCACTCGATAAAATCGAAGGGCAGCGTCTCGAATCCACCGCGGCGGGGATCTTCCTGTTTGCTCCCTTCATTGCCCAACTCGGCCTTCACGAAGTGGTCCAGGCAGCAGGTCTGCCGGGGACCAAGGTCATTGCCGCCGGCAATTACTTCCTTTCCTTTCTTGCCTTGAAACTCCTCGGCACCGAGCGCTATGCCCACGTTGGGGAGCATGCCTTCGATCCGGCCCTCGGACTTTTTGCCGGGCTCAATGTGCTTCCCAAGTGCACGGCCCTCTCCACCTACTCTTACTCCCTGGACGAGGTTCACCTCACTCGGTTGCAGCAGGCCTTCGTTCAGCGATCCTCCCGGCTGGGTCTCTATGACGGAACAACCATCAATTTGGATTTCCACACCGTTCCTCATTATGGCGACCAGTCAGTGCTCGAGGAGCACTGGGCGGGAGCCAGGGGAAGGGTCATGAAGGGGGCACTCACCCTCTTTGCTCAAGATGCTCAAACGAAACTCCTGCTCTATACCGCGGCAGACATCCAGAAAGAGGAGGCCGACGACCAGGTGCTCACCTTCCTTTCTTTCTGGAAGCGGGTGCGACGCGGTGTAAAGCCGACTTTCATCTTCGACTCCAAGTTCACGACCTACGAAAACCTCTCCAAGCTCAATCAGCAGGGAGTCAAGTTCATCACTCTTCGCCGTCGGGGACACAAGCTCATGGAAGATCTCGAGAAGATCGGCTCCTGGAAGCGGATCACCATTGCTCACGAGAAGCGCAAGTACCAAAATCCTTTGATCCATGAATCCACAGTCCCCCTGCGAGACTACGATGGCCAAGTTCGTCAGATCGTCATGCGCGGCAATGGACGTGAAAAGCCGGCATTCATCATCACCAACGATCAGGAAACCCCGGTGGAGCTCATTGTCGGAAACTATGCCCGTCGGTGGCGTGTGGAGAATGGCATCGCCGAGGCGGTGAAATTCTTCCATCTCAACGCACTCTCCTCGCCCATCCTCATCAAGGTCCATTTCGACATCATCATGACAATGATCGCAGACACCCTCTATAGCAGATTGGCTCAGAATCTCCGAGGTTTCGAGGCCTGTGATGCCCCGAAGCTTAATCGAGATTTCGTCAAGGGAAAGGGTGAGGTGGCAGTCAAAGGCGGACACATAACTGTCACGTATCCCCGGCGCGCACACAATCCCATTTTGCGAGCAGTCCCCTGGCAGCGGCTACCCCAGAAAATCCCATGGCTCAACGATGCCCAGATCAGCTTTCACTTTCAGTGACAAGGTTCCTAAATGTTATATTCATGTGACGGTTATACGTCTCGCGAAAATCGGTGTTAAACATACCTTCTCCTTGGTGATCTTGCTTCAAGGTGCCGAACGCCCAAGGTAACCGGCAACCAACCACGCGGGAAGGATTTCCAAAGCGGTGACCAACTAGCCGCGTGGTTGGTTGTCCGGTTGAGCGCCTGGTTGGGCACTTGGTCTGCTATGGTTGGCTTCGGCATGTAGCTTCAGGCCCAAAGCTCCGATGACCTTGAGGATGGTATCGAAGCCGGGACTGCGCTCGCCGGAGAGAGCCTTGTAAAGGCTTTCACGGGAGAGCCCGGCATCTCGCGCAACCTGCGCCATGCCTTTGGCGCGGGCGATATCGCCGAGGGCCTTGGCGATGAATGCTGCATCTCCGTTTGCCTCTTCGAGACAAGCTTCAAGGTAGGCGGCCATTTCCTCTGGTGTTCTGAGGTGTTGGGCAACGTCATAGCGGGTGGTAACGGTCTTTGCCATAGCGACTACTCCGGAAGGTTGCGCGCGAGGCGCAAGGCGGCTTTGATGTCCCTGGCCTGGGTGCTCTTATCACCACCAGCCAGTAGAATGATCAGCTCTTGCCCCCGCCTCTTGAAATACACCCGGTAACCGGGGCCATAGTTGATTCGCAGCTCCGACAGGCTCGACATCGCCAGGGTTTCGGGCAGCAAGGCGCTCGATCCTGGCTTGAACACGCGCTCTGCCTTGGATATCGCGCAGGCCGTCGAGCCACTCAGCAAATATGTCGGTTTTGCGAATTTCAATCATAGGTTAATGTAGCCACATGGCTACATTTTGTCAATAGCGCAACGAAGGCCCTGCACCCAACGTATGCATAACCTGCGGGGCGATCTGGCGCGGCCCGTGCGCACGCACGGGCCGTGACAGGTCGGACCGTCAGGTTCATGCACTGGTTCGGCATCTATTGCGGGCTGCATTCCATTTCTGGAGTAGTTCGAAATCGCTTAGCAAGTCCCCACTCGGAGGCAGGCAGCCGCAAAGCGAAGCGGCGCAGCTGCCTGCCTCCGTGCTCTGATTGCGCGTCCCTTCCTTCTCTTTTCTTACCGTCAGATGCCACTATATTGCCGCAGGCGGCGATGCGGGATCATACTTGCTCATCAGGAAGATGGCCTTGGTCGGGCAAGCCATCATGCAAGCACCGTCCCCTATGCAATCGCCCGGACGCACCACCTTCGCAACTCCGTCCACGATGTCGAGTACGTTTGGTCCGAGTTTCTTGCAAAGGTTGACGCAATGTCTGCAACCCATGCAACGTACTGGGTGTATTTCCGGGATGTTTCCTTTCACAAAGGTTCTCCCGAAAGCCTCGGCGACTTCAACTTCGATCTTTCTGCTCATGTCATTCCTCCTTCATTATCTGATTGTGTTCCAAGATACTTACAATTCCACATGTCTAAGTCACAATCCGATCTCACCTCCTTTTTCTGCCGAACGGAAAGCTAACCGGCCGGGCGCCGAGGGACCAAATAGAGCGCCAATCTCCTTTCCCGCCCGGTCCGGTTGAGCGGCGGGTTATGTTCTGGGACATCGCCATGGAAAGGCTAGTCCAAGACTGGCTTCATAAAACTCCGCTCGTAGCTCAAGGCGCATCGTGTCTCTTCTGCATATTTGAATGCTGCCTGGCACTCTGCATCCTGCCACATCCTCGTTCTGTAATCCTCGTAGGCAGCCAGGCTTGGAAAACTGAAAAGGGCCACTGCAATGTTGTTCGATCCCTCATGCGGAAGAAAATACCCGTGATGAATCCCACCGAATTTTTTGACCAAAGGAATCCACATCTTGCCGTACTTTTCAAATTCGGACAACTTGTACGGATCAATTACGTAACGCAAGTAGCAGGTAACCATGCCCCCCCCATTTCTCTGATTGCGCGAAAACATAACGTTCGAGGTAACGCGGGACCAGCGGTGGGCCACTTGGCCCGCCGCTGGGCCTCGCGTTGACCGAGGGGTTAGGGCGCATCCAGCGGTGGACGATTGCGACGACGCCGACGCGCCGCGAACTCCGCGCGGCCCGTGGACGTGCGCTGCCCCTCGCGGGTGCAACGAACGCCTCGCGTTAGCGGGCAGCCGCGCGGCCAACGACTGACTGAACGTTTGGTCTCGCCGGCGCTTCAGGCGCCGGCGCTGACACTTCACCTGGCCGCGCCGAATAGGGCAGTGCGGCCCCGAGCGCGGTGTTCCGCCGCCAACGGCGGCGTCACTCGTTGACTTGGCTCTGGCCGGCGCGCATTGCGCCGGCCCTGACTGTGAGCGTGCTGCCGACGACCGGCGGCGATGGCTCGACGGCGCGTCCGAGCCGACGAGACGAGACACTCGCAACATGCACGACCAGTGGGGGTGGCTCGAGGTCTTGATGCGCCCTAATGGCCGGGGTAACAGGCGGGTTCGCCGAGATAAGCGTAGGCTTATCACGGCGGTTCTGCCTGTTGACCCCGTGGTTATCGAGGCGCGCAGCGCCGAAGAGAACCTCGGGGGCCTTGGCCCCGGCCATGATCAAGGCGCGGCCCGAAGGGGCGCGCCTTGATCACGTTTCGCGTAACCGGGTGCCGAAAGTTGCATAGCGAAGCGGCGCAGCTTTCGGCAGTCCGAGTTGACGCGATTGTTATCCCCAGAATAATCAACGAAAAAGCGCGCGCCCTCTTATTGCCGCAGGTCTTGACCGACCTAACTCAGCAAGAAATCGTGATGAAATCGTGCGCGCATGGCTAGGGCTTCCACCACGTACTTGTGCTCCAATCCTATGGGCCAACTCTCTTGGAAGCTCAGATACACTAGAAAGGAACAAGACCTGGCGAGCTCTTGTAATCGCAACGTAAAGTAAACGTCTCTGTTCTTCCAGCATTCGTTCTTCTTCAGCACGTGTATCCCCAACAATGAAGGGAAGCAAGCGTTCAATACACCCGGCCACTATTACAAGATCTGCAGTAAGCCCTTTTGATTTATGGAGACTCATAATTCGAACATAATCGACGTCTGTTGGGAGTTCAGGTTGCGTAATCCCAACTCTTAGGGCTCCCCTCAAGGCTGTGGCATCATAGTCATCACTGTCAATGTGTGAAGCAATTTGGTGAATCATCACCCCTGTTTCTTCACCCACAGGAAAAATCGCTTCTAGAAGTTCCTGCCCACGCAAATCCTGCAGGTCATTTAACTGCTGTATCAGTGCATTGAATCTCCCAACAATATATGCTGTGTAGGGAATTGAAATCTGTTCTTCTAAAATATTGTTTAATGTATCCCACGGAGAATCGCCAGTTTCTTCACAATATTCTCTGAGTCGCCTCCACCCTGTATGACCTAGATTGTTGTTTCCGAATCCGCACCAACATCGTAAAGCTACAATATCATCTTGATTTGTCAAAAGAGTTAAAAGGCAAAATCCCTGTTGAACAATAGATTCCTCGATCTGTTTTGGATTTCCCTGAAGCGCTTCTTCATGAAAGAAACTGTGTGCACTTACTCCTACATTCATTAATGCATCTCTAATTGCATAACCAATATGCCTTCTTGGCGACAGAACAAGAACTTGCCCTGGATCTATTTGTGAATTCTGTATACGTTCACTAATAAATTGTGCAATACCCGATGCCTCTTCATCGATGTCATTCCACTGTACAACATATATCTCGCCTTCAGGATTTCCGCGGAAATAGTTTAGTGTTCGATCTGTGCGATTTTGATTATTGACAATCAAGCTGTTCGCCATATCAACTATTCTTGTTGGACACCTTCGACATTCTACCAAATCTTCATCATGGGTGTTCAAATGGGTTTCATGAAAACTGGAAACACCTTCAGGATGTGCATGTTTGAAGGCATAAATCGATTGATCTTCATCACCAATTATGGCCAAGTTTCCAGAATATGATAGATGATCTAATAGCTCTTGTTCGGCCCTGTTTAAATCTTGATATTCATCAACCAACACATGATCATATGCCTGAAGATGGGGAGAATTACGATTATCACGTAAATATCTGAGCGTCTCAGGCACAAGTTCACCGATCAAAATACAGTTATGGAATCTTAACCAAGACAACAAAGCCAAATGGAAAGCCCTATCAATCCTATTTGTTGGCCAACCAGGTTCGTCAGATTGAAGTCTTGCCCAAGCTGCATTAAATGCTTTCAAACGCTTTCCGCGTTCACGGATGCCCCCAAAATCATTGCCTACCAAATCTTCAAGAAGAAATCGTTCCTCATAGGCTAATAGTGGTCTAGGAAATCGTCCCGTATGCTGCAAGACCTCCTCTTGTGCTAGCATGCTGAAGCATATGGAATGCAAGGTTCCGGCCCTGACATTTTCAACTCCATCAATTCCTAAACAGGATAATTCATAAGATAAATCCCGCGCGGCTGTCCTTGTGAAGGTACAAACCAAAATCCTTCTTGGATTTACACGCTGCTGGAGTAATCTCGCAACTCTCCTCATTAATGCGAAGGTTTTGCCCGTTCCAGGGCCTGCCATCACTCTTATTGGTGTGTGATCCAAAGCAGCAATCCTTAGCGGAGCTCCCTCTAAGTCATCATCCCATCTGCAAGAACCTGAACCATTCATATTATTTCCTTTGGATAATGGCCGGGGTAACAGGCGGGTTCGCCGAGATAAGCGTAGGCTTATCACGGCGGTTCTGCCTGTTGACCCCGTGGTTATCGAGGCGCGCAGCGCCGAAGAGAACCTCGGGGGCCTTGGCCCCGGCCATGATCAAGGCGCGGCCCGAAGGGGCGCGCCTTGATCACGTGGAGCTAAGGGGCGCCGCGCTTCTGCGGCGTCCCGCTTGAGCGACGGGTTGGGCTTAACAACACTTTGCCCCCCGCTTCATTCTTTACTTTTTCTGTTATCTCGTACGAACCAAGGAACCACGGAAAGGACGAATAGGGCTACAAGAGTGCTCAGGACGGCAGTCGATTCCCGCCCCATTCCTGCAGCCACGCCGATTGCTGCCGTTACCCATATGCCTGCCGCCGTAGTCAACCCCCGAGTCTCCACTTGTTTGTTGCCCAAGATTATGGCTCCGGCTCCAAGGAACCCCACCCCGGCGACCAGGCCCTGCAACACCCGAGCTAAATCTGCGGTTGATGCCCCGGCTTGTTGGGGAATGAGGACGAAGAGCGCCGCCCCGATGGCAATCAGCATATGCGTTCGTACCCCCGCACTCTTGCCTTGCTTCTCCCGCTCGTACCCCAGTAGACCGCCAAGGGCCGCAGCAACCAGAAGGCGTAGTACGATACGTGTAATCTGCGTCGCATCTGGGATATCGGAGAATTCCGACAGCACGGTATTCCATATCTCTTGCCACATGCTCATAGTCCTCATCACTTCTCGTTTTTCTGTGCTTCATCCGGTTCCTTCATGAGCCCGCCCAACGAGAAGCTAACCGGCGGCGCGAGTCGCCACCGACCTGTATCTTTCACGAGTAGCTGTGAAACTGCCACGGATTGCGCCGTCCGGTTCAGCGACAGGTTAGGGCAGAGATTATCTTCCTCTCTTCATAACCCTTTGAGCAAAGTCCTGGTATTTTCGTGTATTTGCACTCGCCGTGGCTTCAACAAGACCCTGAAATGTTGCTATCGCTTTCTGTACACGCTCAGTGTTTTTCAAGCCGTCAGTAAAAGCTTCGTCCAAGTGTTGGCACAATGGAGCGGTTGCCTCCACGAGTGCGTTCCAAAAGTATTGCGCTCTCTTGGGTGAGCAGCTATCGCCGAATGACAGGCGAAAGGGATTTGATATCCTACGGCCCAAAAACGTTTCTAGGCATCCTGCAACCGCAGAGGCAAAAAGATATGTGGCACCGCGGTGACGGAAGAATTCAAGTTGCTTTTGCTCAAGAGTAGTCAGGCCTCCATCGCTTGCTCGGGACTTCTCAACAAGAGCAATCTTCTTCGCTTCCACTGCACGCAGAAGCGAATATGCAAAGATGATGTGTGGGCCGCTAGTCTCATCATTGAAATATTTTGAATAGAGTTTATCAGAAACCCATATATTCGCTTTCTGATTGTATGCAATCACTGGATCTTGGTGAAGAGCTGCCAGTGCTTGCCCGACTGTATATGATGGCAGTAGCCTGGAACTTCGGCCAATGGCATCTGAGTGTCCGCCACGCCTCCCACCTTGATATTCAGCATCAGGAATCCTCTTTACTTCTTCACGTAACCTCTTTTGAATCGGGTCAGTGCTCCGAAAGTCTGAGGCTGTTACTTTATTTTGTGAGTTATTGAACTGTATAATGCTGTAAATTGTCTCAGAATCGTTGGTTTGAACAAATCTTACTGGCACCATGGCCGACGAATCGGGAGATTTGCTGAGAGAACCAATAGCGCCAGTCGTTTGTGCACCGTTCACAATAGAAAGCCCATTTATCTTTAGGGCTATCTTATTGGTTTTCTGATTAGGAAGATGTTCATAAGAGTTGACAAGAATGGTTAAACCATTATTGAATACCCAGAAGTCAAGTGGATCACTTTCAGCGGTGCGCTTTATGCCATAGTTAATATTGGCGTCACTCTTGCGTGATCCCAGGTAATCTCTGACATTTGCAGAGAAAAGTCGGGTTTTATGTTTCCTGTAAACATTGTATAGAAATTTGACTTGTATTGCAGTCACATAAGCTTTCCAACCTTCGCTCTGGATCTCGAACCCTCCATCTACCAAGATCTTAAATTGATCGCTAACTAGGATAGGAGTAAGAGTGTCATTGTACCATTCATCCAGTTTTGTGGAGCCAACTTCCAGCGCTTTTACTCTTACTCTTTTTCCTGGATGGCAGCTCTTTATCGCTGTGTGTGCAGTATTTTCAACAGTAATTAATTCGTCTTTGACGTTTTCAGACTCAGGCAAGTTGTGAATATACCAGAGATGTAGCTCCGTAATCGTTCCATCGTTGATACCATTTCTAAGTTCAGTTGCTGATGATCTGAGCCGGTCTGGCAATTCAGCAATTGGCCTCTGAAGTAGCCAACCAACCGCAGTATTCAAATCGCATGCTTTATTCGATGGGGCGCAGGTTTTTGCCTTGGATGTTTGGTAGCACTGAGCAATGACGGCGATACCATCATCTTTATCAATGTATATGATGTCACATTTTTTGTCATCATTCCCGTCGGTTATGGACTCAGCAGCAACGCTATCAATATCATCCAGCCTAAACTTAGTTGCTAAGGCAAAGAGGCCCAATGCGTTGCTGCCGTATGGCTGAAGGTCTGAACGAGATTCAAAACTGGCCTCCCAAGTTTTCACATCGCACCTCCTAAATGGTTGCAAGATACAGTAAACTCGCAAATGGTCAGCGTGGCAAGAATGCACCCTAACGTAAGGATCACCGGCGGCTGAAAGCCGTCCGGTGGATTCTTTTGTTAGGGGAACTCAAGGTGCAAGATTGTCCTTGAGAAACTGCGCGACCGCATCGCGCGCCTCCCGCTGGTCGTAGGTGCCATGTTGCGTCCCGGAGAACAACACCTGACGAGCCTTCTTACGTACGCCGAACTTATTGGCGCACGAGCCTTGTTGTGGCGTGCCTTCGCGCCATGCGTCGTGGTCCCATTCGAGGGTCAGAATCGGGGTTTCCAAGGGCGCGAAGATGCCATCGAAACCTGGCCGCTCCGCGTCGGTGCAAGTCCATCCGGAAATGATGATGCCCCGAAAGTCAGGCAGCCTGTTGCGCGCAGCAGCTTGAGCGCCTTCGCTGTGCCCCATCAGAAAGACATTGTTCGAGTCGGCCCAAGCGCTCTTCTTGAGCTGTTCAAGCGCGTAGCGGAGCTCCTGCATGCGCATGGCGTGGGCTTGCGGGAAGGCGCCGCCTCTCTTTATCTTTGGATCGCAATTGGGTTTGCGCCCTGGTCGCGCCATGCTGTCTGGCAAGACTGCGATATAACCAAGCCCCTTGATGAAGTCTCCCCACCGCGCGTCATGATTCGGGTCAATGCCAGTGCACCCGTGGAGGTAAATGACAATTGGCAACGGCTTGTTCACCGTCACCTTGTTGGGCGTGGTCTTGAAGAAGCTGCCCGGAACAAACACCTCGGCCTTCTCCCAGCTCAGAGCCACATCTGTCCCTTGATTCTCTGCAGTCTGCGCAAAGGCCGTGGGAGCGGCTGCACTGAAAGCGAACGTCAGAGCGATGCTTGCTACGCGCAGGATCGTTTTCATCTGTCTTGACTTCATTTGTCGATCCTTTTTTTGACTGGCATGACACAAACCTTCGAGATCGCCACCCGCTCACTCGTATCCCTAACGGGAAATTAAGCGGCGGCGGGCTAAGGGACTTCAGGAATAAGGAACACACGTGGTCCCGCCGTCCGCTTGAATTTTTTGTTATACGAAGGACTCCCAAATTGCATCACGGATAATCTGAGCCCGACAAATGAATACCCCAAAACACCTGACCATACATGTTGAAGCCACCATGCGGACGGGTTATGTGGCATCAGCCGCCCGAACCACGCCGCTGATGAGCTTTCAGGCACTGGATGTATAGAACCGCGCCAGTCAGTGTCACTACAGCCGAATGATACCAGTTCCCGGAGTGCGAAGGACTGTCAGCCATTTGCTCAATCCTTCACGCTCGACCTCCCATATCGGATAGCCGCGTGCCGCAACTGTTGTGCGCGCTGCAGGACTAAGTTCCGACGTTGTGACAACAACTCCGTACTCTGCCCCCTCGTACTGCACATCAGCATAGAGCCCTTTCACAATAACACGATCGACCTTTGCTTTTTGTCGTTTGCATTGCACTAGACAAAGTGGTTTTTCAGTTGGCTCGGCATCTGGCCTCCATATCCGCACGTCGACACCATCGTCATTTCTGCCGGGTCCAAGCTTCACCTCGTACCCTTCTCGGTGGAAGAACTCGGCGGCGAGTTCTTCAAACTTGCGCCAATGCATCTCTGGCAGTCGATCGACGTTTTTCGAAAGGTAGTCGATGAATCTTTGATCGATAAACCTGCCCCGTTCTGGAGGATCTGTGGCGCCCGCGAAGAGCTTTCGTAGCGCGAGAGCGCTCATCCAGTCGACAGCGCGGCCTAGGAAGTGCGGGTTGAGCGTCACAGCACGGTTCAAAACTTCAATCTGTTCCATCGCCATCCTGAGCCCAACAATTCCGTACTCTTCGTGGCATTTGATCAAGAATGGTGTTGGATCAATGGAGTTGGAACCCTTGGCTTTGGTTTGACTGAGCAGCCCCTCCCACATTCCAGTGAAGATATTTAGCATTCCCTGATATTCGCGCAGTGACCCCTTTTTTCGGTACTTGTGGATTCTCTTGGCGCCAGTGTAGTCTCCGTCGTACTCGTCTTGTGTGTACCCAATGCGGTAGAGAAGCTTGTAGAACAAAGCTTCATACTCTTCTGCGCGAAGCCGGGCGCCATACGCTTCCGAGTCACGGATAAGCTCGGGGTATTCGGTTCCCGTGAGGTGATCGCAAAGTTCGTCAATTGACAAGGCGAGACCGGCCTTGTACCCCGCAGTCTCTGAAAGACGATCAGCCAGGCCACCCGGAGAGAATCTCATGCTTCCCACACGTACTCTCCTTTTGACACGTATAACGTGGAGTTCAGCGGAAGCCGCGCTGTTCGCGGCTTCCGCTGGAACGATTTGTTATAATTTTGCCATTTGATTTAAGCGTCTTCCAACACACATGATTCCGAGAACTCTTCCAGAAATTCAGGCTTGATGTAACGGATGATTGACGCCACCTTTTTAATATTTTCCCGTAAAGCCGAAAAGGCAATATAGCTGCACATTTCAGCAAGTGGTGGGGATAACCTGGAAAACGTTGGGCGGTTAACCTCGGTCATGACTTTTTCACGTCGCTCATCGGGAGCTACGAGATAAAGAGGTATATTAAGATTTGGTTGCATGGCGATAAGGTCTGCCATGCGGAGAAGGCCTGAATATATGGACGTAGTGCTTTCGATTTCAAAGGCGGCGACAATAGCATTGCCTTGCAGCCATAAAACATCGATGAGCTCAATTGTTTTATTAGTGGCTTCATCGAATTGAAGAGGCAATTCTTGTTTTAATCCCTTGAACTCAGAAAATTTCTTCCCTTTAAATTCTTTCCCTTTGTCGTTCCTGGCAACCCAGACGTCAAAGCCCATATCACTTCCGAGCTTTAATAATAGAAATTGAATTTCTTGATGGTCAGATGGTTCTTTCAGAGTAGCTTGGACAGTTTGCGGCTCATCAATTGTTGAATCAGGAATAGTGACAGAGCCGATTTTGGCTTTTATTGGCTTTGGCCTGTATTTCAACTTTCTTTTGTCAACAGGCCGAACGACAGGATGGCTTTTGGCTTCAAGTAAAGCTTCCGTGACAGCCTCCCCGTCAGATATTTTCCCACTGCTGTCCGGTTAACTTTTGACTTTGTCTTGTAACATTCCGTGTTTATTTAAATAAATTGGCTTTGGTTTTTTTGGGATTAAATTTTCAACTTCCCAGAGTAACAGGTAATTTGCTATGTCTTGTTTCCCGAAATCCTCGGCTTCCCCGGACAGCATCATTCAACTCCATTCCAGTTGGCCGAGCAGGTCCAATGGCGCGCCATTCCTTCGTTATCGCCCAATTCCTCAAACTCCTGCCCCGCTACGAGTTCCAGCGGATTGCCAACAAGTACAAAGGCGATTATCGCAGCAAGCATTTCAAATCCTGGGATCAGCTTGCATGCATGATCTTCGCCCAAATTCGCCAGGAAAGCAGCCTTCGGGACATCGACCGTGCACTGAATGCACACGCCGCCAAGCTTTACCATATCGGAGTCCAGCAGTGCCCCAAATCGACCCTTGCTGATGCCAACGAACGGCGTGACTACCGAATCTACGAGGAGTTTACCAAGGCCATGATGCAGCGTGCGCGCAGGGAATACGCCAATACCGAATTGGCCATCGATGTCGACAACGCCGTCTACGCATTGGATGCCTCGATCATTGACTTGACCCTATCCCTATTTCCTTGGGCGAAATTCCGCAAAACGAAGGGAGCCATCAAACTGCACGCCATGGTGGATCTGCGGGGTAATATCCCCGCATTTCTGACCATCACGGATGGAAAGGTCCACGATGTCAAAGCGGCACCTCAAGTACCCATCGAACCTGACGGGATCTACGTGGTCGATCGAGGTTACGTGGACTTCGCATGGCTTTGGTCCATCCAACAAGCACAAGCCTTTTTCGTCACGAGATTGAAGACATCCATAAAATGGACTCGGGTCATCTCCCACCCAGTCGACAAATCTCTCGGACTCCGTTGTGATCAGGAGATTCTGCTCTCCACCAAACGATTGCAGCAACTCTATCCAATCCGGCTGCGACGGATCTGCTTCCGTGACGAAACCCAGGAACGAACTCTTGTGTTCCTGACCAACAATTTCGCACTGCCGGCCGAGATCGTCGCTGCACTATACAAAGCCCGCTGGGAAATCGAACTATTCTTCAAATGGATCAAGCAAAACCTCCGAGTGAAAGCATTCTATGGCACTTCGCCCAACGCAGTGAAAACCCAAATCTGGATCGCCATGACCGTGTACCTCATGCTCGCCATCTTGAAAGAGCGGTATCACTTGGACCCAAGTCTGTCCCAATTGTTACACTTTTTGGAGGTCAACCTTTTTGAGCAGAAGCCGCTGATTTCGATATTTCAAGCCAATGCTCGGGGGGCTCGCCCCAAGGAGGAGACGCCATATAAGCAGCTGAGATTGTTCGATGTTTAAATGTCATGCCTTGATCGCCAGACTGCGGAAATGATCAAAAAAGGGGCCATATTTCTATGCCATAGTTACACATTGGAGCCACACTGTTTTGGTAACATAGCGAATTTACTTAAAAGTTAACCGGACAGCAGTGATATTTTCCATTTTGTAGGTGAACCTCGAAATTGACCGGTCCACGCATGTGGGCTGGTGAGGTTTTCAAAAAAACTCAATTTGTCACGTAATTCGAGAACTGGAATTGCGGTTTCTGGTGTGAGCTGAACTACCGGCTTAACCTCTAACCTTGATGGGAAATCTTCATCTTCCCAGATTGTGGAATTGTCCTGAAAAGGCTTTGAAGTAACTTCAAGAACGCCAATGAAACGAGAAATACCTGTCAAATAACATAACAAATAATCGCCTGGCTTTATTTGCTGGACTGATTTCCATCTTGATTTGCGAAACCCTGAAACATTGCCACCTGCTTTTTTAAATTCATCCCAGGTGACTCCAGTAAATAGATCAAGCCAGTAATTGCGATTTGACATGGAGTTCCTTATTTAATTTCAAATTATAACATGGATTAGACCCCCTAAATCCCGTATTTAATTGCGGCATTTTCAAGGGTCAGAAAAATGAAACCTCAAGATTTCAAACATATAGTCCGAATTTGTTCCCATAATACAAACTGAAAATACTGCATGGGGGGTCACTTTGAAACTGCTCGATCAGGTTCGCGAGGTATTACGCAAAAAGCACTATTCCATCCGCACTGAAGAGGCCTACGTGGAATGGATCAAGCGCTTCATTCTCTTTCATGGGAAGCGTCACCCCAAGGATATGAAAGAGCACGAGATTTCGCAATTCATTTCTCATCTTGCCACCGATCGAAATGTTGCCTCGAGCACCCAGAACCAGGCCTTGTGCGCCATTGTGTTCCTTTATAAGCAGGTGCTTCGCATGGAGCTCGGCGACTTCGGTGTGATGGAACGGGCCAAGAAGCCGGTGCGACTGCCTGTTGTGATGACAAAAGACGAGGTGACCCGTGTTCTCCTTCACATGTCGGGGCAGCATGCGCTGATGGCGAAGCTCCTCTATGGCGGAGGTCTGAGACTCATGGAATGTGTGCGTCTGCGCGTAAAAGACATCGAGTTTAACCAGAACCAACTGATCATTAGGGACGGCAAGGGGATGAAAGACAGAGTCACCATGCTGCCCATGCAGCTGAAGCCCGCCCTGGAATACCAACTTGCCAGAGTCAAAACCATCCATGAGAGTGACCTGAAGAAGGGTTATGGTGAGGTTTACCTCCCATATGCCTTGGAAAGGAAGTACCCGCAGGCTCCAAAACAGTGGGGTTGGCAGTATGTCTTTCCATCGGATCGACTTTCCGGCGACCCGCGCACCGGCAAAACTCGAAGGCATCATGTGGATGAGAGCGGAGTCCAGCGTGCCGTTCGGGAATCTGCCCGCCGCGCAGGAATCATCAAGCCCATCAGTCCGCACACGTTTCGTCATTATGTCGAGTTCAGAATTATGCCGAGTCAGATCATCATCTGACTCTCAAGGCCTTGCTCACCAACAGGCTATCGTCTCTCCATAGCCCTTCCAACTCAACATAATTCTGGATCATGTTCCTCCTTGCATATTCGCTTATCAAACAAGGAGGACAACATGAAGGAAGAATCCCGTCCCAAAGCTGTGCCATCAACTGCTACCGTCGGTCCGTTGGACCGGCACCTCCCGGTGTTTGTTCATCGAATGACCCAACAAGGATACTGCGCCTCCAGTCTGAAGCCGAAGATTGTGGTTATGAACCGTTTCAACAGGTGGCTCGCCTCTCGGGGTCTGGCATTGGCAGACCTGCATGAACAGACTGTCATTGCTTTTTTCAAAGAATCATCTCGACCCGGACGTGTCAGGCGCGGTGATCATGCTGGTTTGCTGATGTTGCTCGATTATCTGCGTCAGGTTGGAGCAGCGTCATCTCCCCCTCCTGAGCTTCGCACGAGCACCTGGCACTCTACTGTAGAGGGCTTTGCACGATATTTGAGACAGGAGCGAAGACTTTCGGAGGCTTCTGTGTTGACGTACCTCCGCATAGCAGAGCTCTTTTTCTCTGAAACAGCGAATAAGCAATCAGAAACAGTATGTGACCTGTCCCCTCGGAAGATAACGGGATTCATCTGCAAAGCAGCACGTTCCGTAAGTCCGCGCTATGCTCAGTTGATGACCTGTGCTCTGAGGTCGCTGTTCCGCTTCCTCTTCATCGACGGCAAGATCTCGGATGACTTGTCTCTTTGCGTACCGACGGTGGCTGAATGGAAGCTTTCCACCTTACCCAAATTCCTCGAACCGGCCCAGGTTGAAGACATCCTGGCAGCTATCGTCCCTGACGCGGAAATCCGGAAACGTGACCGTGCGATATTGCTGTTGCTGGCTCGTCTTGGATTGCGTGCCTGCGAAATTGTAGGCATGGAACTCGACGACATCCATTGGGATCTCGGGCAATTGACGGTACGCGGGAAAGGAGGCAAGCAGAGCCGTCTGCCCATTCCGCAGGACGTAGGCGAAGCACTTGCCGAGTACCTGCTCAACGGACGCCCGCGTTGCGCAACGCGCAGGGTATTCATCCGTGCAAAAGCTCCACGTCAAGGATTTGCAGGTTCTGTGGCTGTGTGTGATACGGTTCGGCGCGCACTTTCTCGTGCCGGACTCAGTCCACCACGCAAGGGCGCTCATCTGTTGCGCCATTCGCTGGCTGTCCGAATGCTGCGCAGTGGCGCCACTTTGAATGAAATTGCCGAGGTTCTGCGTCATTGCTCTCCAACTACGACTGAAATCTACACGAAAGTGGATCTGAACATGCTCGCGCCACTTGCACAGCCTTGGCCTGGAGGTGGGGCATGAGCGAGCTCAAGGCAGCCGTCCATCAGTACCTGGAAATGCGTCGCTCACTGGGATTCAAGCTTCGTGAAGAGGGCGTCCTCCTACCCCGATTTGTTGAGTTCATGGAACAAGAGGGGGCCCCTTTCATCACGGTTGACCTGGCTCTCAAATGGGCGATGCAGGCCCAAAATGCCACGCCGGTATACTGGGCCGTGCGGCTTCGCATAGTCCGGATCTTCGCTTCCTACCACAGCGCAACAGATCGACGCACCCAAATCCCATCACAGTATTTGCTTCCATACCGCTACCATCGCAAGAAGCCTCACATCTACAGTGATGATGAAGTCATGCGCTTGCTCAAGGCGGCGGCTAAACTTACCTCCCCAAAAGGGCTCAGAGCATCGACGTATGGAGCTGTCTTCGGATTGCTTTCGGCCACCGGTATGCGAATCAGTGAAGCCGTTGCCCTCGACCGGCAGGATGTGGATCTCGCAAAACGAATTCTCACGATTCGCCATTCCAAGTTCGGCAAGTCGCGCTTGGTGCCAATCCACCCTTCCGTGCAGTGCAGACTGAAAACATATGAGGCTCTGAGAGACTCGATCATCCCGTCACCCCGGACCAGCGGCTTCTTTATCTCGGAGGCCGGCAAACGATTGACCAAATGGATCGTTGAGCGCACATTTGTAAGGCTTTCACGAGAAATTGGGCTGCGTGGGCCGTTGGACAGCCATGGTCCCCGGGTGCATGACTTTCGCCACACCTTCGCCGTAAAAACCTTGCTACACTTGTACAAATCCGACCACAAGATCGAACAGCGCATTGCTCATCTGAGCACCTATCTCGGACACAGGCATGTTAACGACACTTACTGGTACCTCTCAGCTGTGCCTGAACTCATGAAGCTGGTCGCAGACCGGTTGGATTCCATTCCGGGAGGGCTCATATGATGGATACCTCTCCCGATTTTCCAGCATTACTCCAGGCATTCTTCACGGAACGTCTCATGAAGCAGCGTCGAGCAAGCCCCACAACGATTGCAAGCTATCGTGATGCGTTTTGTCTCCTTTTCAGATTTGTTGAGCAACGTTTGAATAAACCTCCTTCCAGCATCACTATGGAAGACCTGGAGGCTCCTCTGATCGGCTCCTTCCTTGACTGGCTGGAAACAGAGCGTGGCAACTCCATCAGATCGAGAAATGCGAGACTCGCAGCCATTCACTCATTCTTCAAATATGCTGCATGGCGCGACCCGAGCCACAGTGCATCGATTCAACGGGTACTGGCGATTCCCGGCAAACGATCCGACCGCAGCCCGGTGGAATATTTGACCCGGGAAGAGGTTGGTGCACTCCTGGTCGCACCCGATGAATCCACATGGACAGGCCGCCGAGATAAGACCCTACTGGTCGTTGCGGTACAAACAGGTCTGCGTGTCTCCGAGCTCGTTGGCCTCAACAACGAAGATGTCGTGCTCGGTCATGGAGCCCATGTGCGATGCAGGGGCAAGGGCAGAAAGGAACGCTGTACGCCCCTCAGAAAAGAAGTGACAAAAGCCCTGATGGCATGGATGGGCGAGCACCCGAACCAACCGCAATCTCCGCTCTTTCCCAACGCAAGAGGTGCCAGGTTATCCCGCGACGGCGTAAGGTATCTTCTGCTCAAGCATCTGGAATCCGCTCGAAAGCGGACCCCGTCGTTAAGCAAGAAGCGCGTTACACCACACGTGCTTCGTCACACAACGGCCATGGATCTGCTTCAACAGGGTGTCGATCGAACCGTTATCGCTTTGTGGCTTGGCCACGAAACCATGGAGACAGTTCAGCTCTACATTCATGCTGATCTTCAAATGAAAGAGCAGGCGCTTGCTAAAACCACTCCTTTGTCCGTGACGCCGGGCCGCTACCGGCCAAATGACGAACTCCTCGAATTTCTTAAGAACCTGTAGTCACACGAACGTCTTCCACCGCCTGCTTTCACCCGGGAATTATGTCGAGTAGGAATGAGGCCATTCCCAAGCCCTCAGTGTATGCTCCTTGCTTACAGCCTCACTACTCGGCATAATTCTGAACTCGACATAATGGCGATTATGTTGAGCTCAACATAATCGCCACAGTTTTGCAACTCACCTGCTCGAAAAGGGCTTAAGCCTTCGCCATATCCAGGCACTGCTCGGTCACAGCAGCCCCACCACCACAGCACGCTACGCTCATTTGACCGACACCACCGAACAGAATGCATGGGCTACCATTAACGGGCTGATCAATTCCCTTCACGTTGATCTAAGGAGGGTGTGATCATGCAGCTCGCCTCCATCCTGGATCAATATCACGATGCCTTTCAGGCCAAATACGCCTCCAGGCTCTCGCCCGCTCACCTGCGCGCCATCGAGGCCATCAGGTGTTGCCGGACACCGGAGGCCGGCCAGTTGCTCGTCCAATGCATGGACTGCGGTCATGCAATCGAGCGACCCCGCTCCTGTGGGCACCGCAGCTGCCCACAATGCCAGAATCATGAAACCTCGCTTTGGCTGGATCGCCAACAGGCCAAGCTCTTGCCCGTCGAGTACTTCATGGCAACCTTTACGCTTCCCTATGAGCTCAGGTTCCTGGCCTGGGATAACCAAACCCTCGTTTATAATCTTCTCTTTGCTTGCGCCTCCAGCACGCTCAAAGACTTTGGATCGAATCCCAGCAATCTTGGCGCCGACATCGGTATGACCGCGGTTCTACACACTCATAACCGGCGCCTGGATTATCACCCACATGTTCATGTCGTGGTGCCGGGCGGCGGCGTGGACAGGGCCAAAAAACAATGGAAAAAGAAAAAGAGCAAGTACCTGTTCAATGAATTTGCCCTGGCCAGGGTGTTTCGCGCCCGCTTTCTGGAAGCATTGACCAAAGCCGGCCTCAGCGTGCCCCGTGCGGTTCCCCGAAAATGGGTGGTCCACTGCACCTGCGCCGGAAAAGGTCTCTCCGCCTTAAAGTATCTGTCGCGCTACCTCTACCGGGGCGTCATCGGTGAAAACAACATCGTCTCCAATCAGGACGGCAAGATCACCTTCAAATACGTCGAGAGCCGTACCGGCAAAGACGCTCCACCGTACCCTCAAAGGCCACGACTTCCTGTGGCTTGTCCTGCAACATGTCTTGCCCAAAGGCTTTCGCCGGGTCAGAGACTATGGCTTCCTGCATGGCAACGCAAAGAAGCTGTTGTCACTGGTTCAATGGGTCCTGCAGGTTTTGATTCAAGCCTGTGCACCACGACCCAGGCCTGCCTTTCAGTGCCCCGTGTGCCAGGCACCCATGAAAATCCTGGCCATCGGGCGATCGCTCTGGTCATCCGCATGACAGGCTCAAACGGTTAAAACCTGGCATGAACCCAATCACAGGAGGATTGCTTACCCTTATGACATAGATGCCCACTTTTAAAGCCTCTCTGCAGGCTTAGCGCTCCTCGCTCGCCCTGAAGAAAGCGTTCATCCAGTCCGGGCTGAAATCATCTCCCCTGTGAAAAAAGATATTTTCCTATATAAGGACACCCACCAAATTCCGCCGGGCTCGTCCAACTACAGGATAAGATCGTGGATCGCTTCGCTCTCACGATCTATCCTTATTCGTTCGGCAATAACAACGCTAGTAAAGCTTCGTTATCTGCAAGTAACGGAGGTAATGCGATCACAAAAGGGTTGATCACACACCTGACCATCATTTATTACTCTTGTTGTGGGACTGTCATTCTGAACACTAAAATCTACGGCCCCCCTATAACCCTTTGATTGACAGTAGGCGTCTGCTGCGGGTTTGCCACAATTAGCCGCCCATTCCCTGCAAATGTCGAGGGCATAACCGCCAACAGTAGGATTGCGGAAAACATCATCAGCTTTGCAGACGACAGATGTAATGCGATCACAAAAGGGTTGATCACACACCTGACCATCATTTATTACTCTTGTTGTGGGACTGTCATTCTGAACACTAAAATCTACGGCCCCTCTATAACCCTTTGATTGACAGTAGGCGTCTGCTGCGGGTTTGCCACAATTAGCCGCCCATTCCCTGCAAATGTCGAGGGCATAGCCACCTACTTTTGGATTATTAATCCTCACATCGCGTGCAAACACCGATTCCATACTCATTAAGCAGATTCCAATATTTAAAATTAGAGCTCCAATAAAATAAGTTCGTGTATTGATATTTGCTTTCATAGATCACCCCCTAACAGTAAGAGCCATTTTCCCTGCTACCAGCAGATTACCAGCCTAATCGCGGCGCTCACCTGCGGAGCGGACGGCAAGCCGCAGGCTTGACGGCCGAGCCGACAGGTGAAGTGCCTTGTTCCGGCGCAAGGCGACGAGACAAGGCCGAACGGAGTGAGCACCGCGATTCCCGGCGACGCAGTCGCCGGGAACGCCGGGCGTCAGGCGCGGTTGTAAGCCGTCGCCTGAACGCTTGTTGGACATTACCGGCTGTGAGACCTAAACTACCGTGGTACCGGCTCTGACGGCAGCGGATTTGGTTGCGGTTTTGCTGCTGCCCCCAAAGTTTGGGAGGAGATCCGCTGTGCCGGTGCGTCATTATCACCCAACATCGCGGCAGGTGGCGACTCCTTCGCCGTTGTGAACAACAAAGGCTCACTGGCCATTGGAATCGATTGGTGTTCAACCTTTCTTTCCTCTCCATTTGCCCCAGGTTCTACGTCCGTAACCATCATTGGTGCTTGTGATACCGCGTTTTGATGGGCGCAACCCATTATTGCGAGGATCAGCAAGATCACTGGAATACACCGCCAGGATCTGTTCGACCGTGTCATCGCATACCTCCTTTGATCCTGCCTTGGTAATCAATTCATCATTGCCGAACAAACCAGTTATGTACTGCATAGTCCGGACGGTTTGGATCGGTGAAATCGGTCCACGTATAAACCCAAAGCTGCCCGGGTCGATACTGAGACATCTTGGCGTACACGTATCTCTTCGCAAAGCCCTGGTCATAAACGGCGTATATATGGTCGGTGGTAAGCTGCTGTGCCCCTACTTCGCCCCAATCACAATCCGTTGGATGACACTTGCCAAAGATGTGTACATACCAAGGCGGTCCCGGTGGATAAAGCTGGCCGTTCAGGATCTGATCTTGGCATACAAACCGTAGCTGTATGCGTGTGAGGCTTCTCGTGTTTGAATCGGCATTTCGCCAGTTTCCTTCTTCTGGCGGCTGTATGCATAGGGCATAGGCTGGCCGTTGAAACAGAGCCAGGGCTCCAAAAACTAGAATTAGCACTAATAGCCGAGCAAGTAGCATGCCTTTGTTCATTGGCTTTCCTCCATTGAATTACTCTTCAAGAGTCAGGACTCTGAGGAACGATTTGTACGATTCTTCTAGCATCACCTCCCTTGCCAAGCCGTTCAGGATGAAGCCTAACGGGGCCGGGATGAGGTGCACCCCTTGACGAAGCAGGCAGCGGCGCCAGCCGCGGACTGCGAGTCAACGGGGCGAAGCCCGAGCTCAGGGTAACCGGCGGCGGGCCAAAGCGCCACTGGCAACCACCGCAGCATTTCTGATCGGTTTCCAACCCCCTGGTCGCTTACTCAGCGTAGCTTCGTTCTTCGTTGTCAGCTCTTCAACCAAGATGCCACCTCGGCGTTCCTTCCACATCTCACGATGGATTTCGTTTTACTTGGGAAGAAAAAAAGCGAAAAGCCTCCGAAAGAGCACTTAGGCGCCCTCCAGGAGGCTTTGTGCAGGAATCTTGTCGAGTCTCGTTCTCATATTCGACCCCTTACTGCAAGGGCCGGTACGTGAGATGTATGGGCAACGGTGGAAATGCCACTATAGTCTAAGTTTGGAGTAATCACTAAGCCAAGGCTTGTCAATCAGGAGGTTCTTGACTTTTTCCCTTGGCTGCAAAGGTTTTCGAGTTGCAGGAGAGAGGCTGTCCCGCCAGGCCGGGATGGCTAGGAAAGGAAGATTCATAAGCCAGTGGCCGAAGGGCTGCCGGCTCTTTTTGTTTTGGAAAAGAATCTGGATTAACGGATGCGGGGAGAAGATGGATCTTCTGGATTAACGAACAGACGACCATGGTCTACACCCACGTTCTCAACAAGGGAGGCATGGGTGTCCGAAGCCCACTGGACATGCTTCGACCCGGCGAGGATCACGCGCCGCCCTGACCCGGGCAACTCCAGGTGTTGTTCATCCCACCCCATCCGGATACCCACCATCACTTCAGGCGTGTGCTCCTCTGACTCACCACCCTCAGGTCCCCACACCTGGACCAAAAGCCCGACATTCCAGGGTGAATCGCAACCGTTGTCGATCTGGACTGAGAAGCCCCGGCTTTTCAATGCGTCACGGCTTTGGCGATGCGCTCGTGGAAAATCGCGGGTTTGCCCTTGCCAATGGCCGTGACGATCAAGTAATTTTATTGCTGGTTCCTCGAAGAGCCCGCAGCCTCTCACGTGCTGCCGAAGTCCGATTCGCTTTGGGGCTCTTCATTTCCGCCAATGCAGATGAACGGCACCCGCGCGCGGTGGGTGCCTGTCCAGGGAGGTTCTGGCAATGAGAAGCGATCTCATGAAAAAAGGAGTTGAAAAGGCTCCTCACCGTTCCCTTTTCAAGGCGATGGGATACACGCAGGAAGAACTCGATCGACCCATCATAGGCGTTGCCAACTCGGCCAACGAGATCATTCCGGGGCACATTCACCTGGACAAAATTGGGGCGGCCGTCAAGGCGGGCATCCGCCATGCCGGCGGGACCCCCGTGGAGTTCAGCACCATCGGGGTCTGCGACGGCATTGCCATGAACCATCAGGGAATGCGGTATTCCCTCGCCAGCAGGGAGCTCATCGCCGACTCCGTCGAGATCATGGCCATGGCCCACCCCTTCGACGGCCTCGTCCTCGTGCCCAACTGCGACAAGATCATTCCGGGGATGATCATGGCCGCCCTCAGGCTCAACATTCCGGCCATCGTGGTGAGCGGAGGCCCCATGCTTGCCGGACGGGCGGGAAGCAAGCCCGTCGACCTCGTTTCGGTTTTTGAGGGAGTGGGTTCCCTCAAGGCCGGAAAAATCACCGCCGAGGAACTGGACGAACTGGAGGAAGGCGCGTGCCCCGGCTGCGGATCCTGTGCGGGGATGTTCACCGCCAATTCCATGAACTGCCTGACGGAGGCCCTGGGCCTTGGTCTGCCCGGAAACGGCACGATCCCGGCCGTCACCGCGGCCAGGGTGCGGCTGGCCAAGACCGCCGGCATGAAAATCATGGACCTCGTCCGGAACAACATCTGCCCGAGGGACATAGCGACCCAGGCCGCGTTCGAAAACGCCATGGCCGTGGACATGGCCCTGGGATGCTCCACCAACACGGTGCTCCACGTGCCCGCCATCGCCCATGAAGCCGGAATCCACCTGGATCTCGATCTCTTCAACACAATGAGCGCACGCACGCCGCACCTCTGCAGCCTGCGTCCCGGAGGCGCCCACTTCCTCGAGGACTTAGACGCGGCGGGAGGCGTTCAAGCGGTGATGAAGGAGCTTTCCACCCGGAACCTGATCCACCTGAACGCCCTCACTGCGAGCGGCAGAACGGTGGGTGAAAATCTTCAAGCGGCATCCGTTTTCGACAGGAGCGTCATTCGATCCATGGACAACCCTTACCACGCTGAAGGGGGCATCGCCATTCTCTACGGTAACCTTGCTCCTGAAGGCGCCGTCGTGAAGCAGTCGGCCGTCGCGCCGGAGATGCTTCGCCGAAAGGGGAAGGCCCGGATTTTCGAGAGCGAGTCCTCGGCCGCCACCGCCATTCTCGAGGGCCTGGTCCGCCCCGGGGACGTGGTGGTCATCCGCTACGAGGGGCCCAAGGGCGGACCCGGAATGCAGGAAATGCTGACGCCCACGGCGGCCATCATGGGCATGGGGCTGGGCAAGGACGTGGCGCTCATCACCGACGGCCGGTTCAGCGGGGGGACCCAGGGCGCCGCCATCGGCCACGTTTCTCCCGAGGCCGCGGTGGGAGGGCCCATCGCCCTGGTGGAAGAAGGGGACGAAATCCTCGTCGATATTCCCGCCAAGAAACTCGAACTCCTCGTGGACGAAGCGACCCTCGGCAAGCGCCGCGAAAGGTGGACCCCACCCGCCCCACGCATCACGGAAGGGTACCTGGCGCGTTATGCGCACCTGGTCACTTCGGGGTCGAGGGGGGCTATTCTCCAGCTGGGTTAGTGAGGCGGCAAGGCCCAATACTGTTGACTTAAGCACATCAGAGCTCCCCTCACTCGATGCGAGGGGTTGGGGGAGGGTTAAAAGTGAATGAGATCGACCCCCTCCCCTAGCCCCTCCCGCCAAGGGGAGGGGAACTGAGGATGGAAGACTGCCTTAAGTCAACAGCATTGGCGGCAAGGCCCCGGTCCCCCCGGACGATGGAGCCAAGGACTCATGCAGAGGGGTAATCGGTTGGGTTACGTTTTCAGCCAGGAAGATGCGAGAAGATACAGTGAGTGGTTCCTCACTGATGCGGGCAGTTCCGCCCTGGCCCTGGAAAGCGGCCTCATCCAGCGCATCTGGGCTTCGAAGCAGCCGCAGAAGGTGCTCGACGTGGGCTGCGGCACAGGCATCTTCACGGACTGGTTCGCCGGGCGAGGGCACCAGGTCACCGGCCTCGACCCCTCTCCCCACATGCTCAACATCGCCCGATTGCGTCTGCCCCCGCGGATCCCCCTGGATAATGGATTTGCTGAGGATCTCCCCTACGAGGACAACTCCTTCGACACGGTTGCCCTCATCACGACCCTGGAGTTTGTGAGGGACCCGGTCCAGGCACTTGAAGAGGCTTTCAGAGTCGCCGCGCGGCACGTGCTCCTGGGCGTGCTCAACAAGTTTTCCTTGATCACGCTCCAGCGCTTCATCGAACGCCTGTGGAGAAAATCGGTCCTGGACCACGCCCGGTTTTTCAGCGTCTTCGAACTCCAGTCCCTGGTCTCCACAGCCATTTCGCCCGAGGTCAAGACCCGCTGGGGCACATGCCTTGCCCTGCCCTCCGCCATCTCCCGGCACCTGCTCTTCCTGGAGCGCTCTCCCTATTTCCAGTGGAACCCGTTCGGGCATTTCATCGCCATGCGCCTCGACGTGGAATTCAGCCTCCGGTGCGTCCAGGATCCCCTTTTTGCCGACATGCCGCACCACCTGGCCCATGCACGTCCCAATGCTTCCTGCGTGCGTTCCATGAACCGCTGGAATTCAGGTTCCGGTGAATCCGGGGCCAGGGCCAGCCCGGCTCCAGCTTTTCCCCCACGGAAAACCGCCCCCCTGCCCTCGAGGGAGGCACCGCAAGGGAAGCCGGATGACATTGCCCGGGACTTTGCGCCCCACGAAAGGTGTCGAGGCATGAAAGAAGCCATGCTTTACAAACAGCTCGATCATGGGGACGTGCATTGCTTCCTCTGCGCGCAGCACTGCCGCATCAAGAGCGGAGACCGGGGAAAGTGCGGCGTCCGGGAAAACCGCGAGGGGACTCTTTACTCGCTGGTGTACGGGAAGCTCATCGCCCGCAACGTGGATCCCATCGAAAAGAAGCCTCTCTTTCATTTTATGCCTGGAACCCGAAGCTTTTCCATCGCCACGGCCGGGTGCAATTTTCGGTGCCTGTTTTGCCAGAACGCGGACATCTCCCAGGTCCCCCACGACCTCAAGACCATCTACGGAACAGAAGCGGCGCCAAAGACCCTGGTGGAAGGGGCCCTTCGATCCCGGTCCGCGAGCATTTCCTACACCTACACCGAGCCCACCATCTTCATGGAATACGCTTTGGATGTGGCCAGGGAAGCCCGCGCATCGGGTTTGCGGAACGTGTTCGTGAGCAACGGCTTCATGACCCGTGAGGCCCTGGATGCCGTGGCCCCCTATCTGGACGCCGCCAACATCGACCTCAAGGCCTTCACCGAACGCTTCTACGCCGACCAGTGCGGCGCCCGACTGAAGCCCGTTCTCGACACCCTGCGAGCCATGAAGGAGCGGAACATCTGGGTCGAGGTGACGACACTCCTCATCCCCGGCCTGAACGACGACCCGGAGGAATTGCGCGGGCTGGCGAAATTCATCCTTTCCCTCGGCCCTGAGACCCCCTGGCACGTGAGCCGCTTTCACCCCACTTACCGGATGACGGACAGGCCGGTGACGCCCCTCGAGACGCTGGAGCGTGCGAGGGAGATCGGCCTGGAGGCCGGCCTCCGGTACGTCTACACCGGCAATGTCCCCGGCACCGACGGTGAGCACACCTACTGCCATCACTGTCATGCCCTGCTCATCGAACGCTATGGCTTTTCGATCCAGAGGCGGGAACTCGCCGAAGGGGTGTGCGCCCGGTGCGGAACGGCCCCGGCGGGTGTCGACGTGCAGTGACCCCGTGAGCGACGGGGCCTGCTCCGGGACATTCACGATCGACTCCACGCCGCCGCAAGTCCGGGCACCCCCTGCCCCTTGAAGGAATACCCCTGGGGACCCGAGTGAGTGGTCTCGTTCACCGGCAGGGAAGGGAGGGAAACCCAAGACACGTTCAGGCCGCAGGCTTCCTCTGTAACTGACCTCGCAGACGTCCCGGCGAAAGGCTTGGTGGCTCCTCGAACTCTTCACTCGCCCTGGTCGGCGTTCAGCCGATAGCCCAGGCCATAGATGGTGCTGATGACCTCTCGCCCGGGCAGGTGCCGGGCGATTTTCTTTCGAAGGTTCTTGACATGGGAATCGATGGTCCGGTCATAACCTTCAAAATCATACCCCTGGACGACACCGATCAGCTCGTTTCGCGAGAAAATCCGGTTGGGACGGCCCAGGAGCGTCTTGAGCAGATTATACTCACAGGGGGTCAGCTTGAGCTCGTGCCCTGCGACCAGCACCTGGTGCGTTTCCGGAAGCAGGCTGACCTCTCCGGCCACAAGTGTTTTGTCGGCCTGTTGCGGAGGGCTCATTCTTCTCAGCACCGCCTTCACCCGGGCGACAACCTCTCTCGGGCTGAAAGGCTTGCAGATGTAGTCATCCGCTCCCAGCTCCAAACCGAGCAACCGATCGATCTCTTCCACCCGCGCTGTGACCATGATGATGGGCACATCCGAGAACTTCCTGATTTCCCGGCAGACCGCCATGCCGTCCATTCCGGGGAGCATGACGTCGAGCAGAATCAGGCTTGGCTGGTTCTCTCTCACGCGGGAGACCACGGCATCCCCTCGACCGAGACAGGTCACCTGGTAGCCGGACTTGGCCAGGTAGTCCTTGAGAATTCCCGCAATCTTGATCTCATCCTCGACAACGAGGATATCCCCACCGATCATGCCTTTTCTCCACAATCCCCGAGCCAGACGCCGGCCTGGACCGTGCCTGCATCCCTGAACGCTACCCGCGGGGGACGAGCGGGAACTCGATGCTGATCCCCAGGCCTCCCGAGGCAGCATTGGACGCTTCGATGCGCCCCCCGAAAGACTCCACGATGCTCTTGCAGATGGCCAGGCCAAGGCCGCTCCCACCCTCAGCCCGGGATCTGGCCTTATCGACGCGGTAGAGCCGGTCGAACAACCGGTGGAGTGACTCCTCGGGAACTCCCGGCCCCGTATCCTCAAAATGGAGCCGGAGCCGGCCCGGCGTGATCTCGTGGTAAACCTTCAGCACTCCAGGTGATTGAGCGTACCGAAGGGTATTTTCCAGCAGGTTGGAGAAGAGCTGCTTCAAGCGGTCGGCATCCCCCAGGATGGACACCGGCACCCCACCGTGCTCCCCGGCCTCGATGTGAATGGCGCGCTGTTCGAACCGGGTCTGGAAAGACCTCAGCGTCTCGTCCAGCACCTCCAGGGGACCGATGCTTGCCGTGGCCGAACGGAAGGTCTCCGATTCGATGAGAGACAGGTCGTGGAGGTCATGGACGATGCGGCTGACATGCAGCACCTCGAAGAGGAGGGACTCCAGGGCATCCCGACTGACATCCCTCACGCCATCCAGCATGGCTTCGATTTCTCCCCGCAGGATCGCCAGGGGGGTCCTCAGCTCATGGGAGATATCGGCCATCCATTGCCTGCGCATCCGCTCGTAACGTTCCAGGGCCTGGGCCATGTCGTTGAAATCAGAGGCCAGAAGGCCGAGCTCATCTCCGGATTGAACCTCTATGCGTGTGTCGAACCGGCGGGAGGACAAGGCCCGTGTTCCCTTGGCGAGCTCCTTCACCGGAGCCAGGAGGTGCCGCGACAGGGCCCAGGTCACGAGAACGGCCAGCAGAAGGGCCACGCCCCCTATGGAAGAGAAGGTCTGGGCCTGGACCCTGAGGAACTCAACATCCAGGGGATGCGCCGGACGTTCGTGCGCGCGGGCTCCAAGCCATCCGACCACATGGCCGTCAGCCCGGATGGGCATCAACTGGTAGCCGTCCGCCGAAGCCGTCTCCGGGCCGTTGAGGGGTTGTTTTTCAGCGTCGAAGAGGGCTATGCGCGGTGGTCCGGGTCTTCGGGGGTCCCGGTGAGTCTGGCGCGGTGCTCCGCGGATCCGCCCATGGAGGTGGTTGCTCCCTCCGGGACTTCCTCATCAATCGGGGGTCGGGCACAAGGAGCGGGGGCGGAGGGGGAGGCTCACCGACCATTTCCCCCCCGGGGGGACGCCCAGGTCCAATCCCGACCATTTGGAGCCAATGCCCCAGGTCATCGAGAAGGGGTTCCCAACTCCCGTTTCTTTCGTACTCCCGGCTCAACAAGTCCGCGAGCTCGCCGAGCTTTTTCGTTTCCACCTTGGTCACGTATTTCTCGAAGTTGCGGGAGGCATAATACCCCGCAATCAGCAGCATGCTGATCACGATGGCAAGACTGTTCAACAAGAGAGTCAGGAATACCTTGTGCTTGAAATTCAGCTTCATCCAATGCCACCCCTAGCCCCCTGTTGGAGGCCTTCCCTTCCTTTTCACGCAGCCGGGTTGGCCGCGTTCCCTGATTCCGTTTTCCCATGAGTGTCCTATTCCGAGCCGTAAGTCAATCCTCCCTGCTCGCCCAGGGCGCATCTCCACATTCATTCCATCGCGCCTCCACAATTTCTCCAGAATTGGCGGCTACAATCCACCCAACGTTCAAGGTGGGGGCACCATCCGTTCAGGTTCCCGGGGATCCGACTGCCTTCCACCCTCAACGCCGCGGGGGCGGCTAACGGGCCAGCCCCTGCCCGGAGCAGACGACGTTAAGGCTTCGTGTTCGACTCTACTGAGAAAGGGGGTGTTCCAGCGCAGGACGCACGAGGGGAGCCCTGGATGCCCGGGACCCTCAGGATGCCCGGGTGAGCAAGTATTGGATGCGAACAACCATGAGACATCAACCAAGAGGATATGAAGATGAATAAACAAAAAATTCTGTTTGCCCTTCTGTTTGCCCTTGCCCTGACTCTCGCCCTGAGCTGGTTGATGGGAGTCTCTCTTGCCAAGACGACTGACAGGCCGCAGCCTCCGCCCCATCACAGGCATGGCGCGTCCGGCATCTGCGGGGACCAGCAGTTCCTTTACGTGGTGCTGGGCGGCAGGATCATCCAGTACGGGCTGACCGATCTCAGGCTCGTGCAAACAGTGGATCTGCCAAAGCCCGCCCTCCCCTCCACCGCCCCGAAAGATGAATCGGAGGATTTCAGCGAGCTTCCCCCACCGCCTCCCATGGGCGGGCCAGGTGGGTGTTGGACAGGTGAAGGCGCGCTCTTCGTCCTGGCCGGTCCCATGCTCCATCGGTATATCACTCCGGGCCTGACTCTGGATGCGACCGTTGAGCTTCCGAAACCGGCCCCACCTCAAACGAGCAACTGACCTTCGAGGCCCGAGGGCCGGAAGGTGGTGATGCTCCGTTCGTGGTGATCCCGCCCGCCGGCGGGAGAACCATGAACGGAAATAGTGCCAACCATCCCGCCCAGGCGGGACAGCCTCTCTCCTGGAACTCCGAAACCTTTACGGCCAAGGGCAAGAATCAGGAATTTCCTGATTGACAACCTTTCCTTTACTGATTATCCAAAAATAAAGAGTTGGAATGTTTTTATATTTCACCGTTGCCCTTTGGCCCCACATACCGGCCCTTACAGTAAGCGGTCGATTATGAGAACGGGACTCATCAAGATGCCTCCACAAAGCCTCCTGGAGGATGCCTAAGTCCTCTTGCGGAGGCTTTTGCTTTTGCTTCCCAAATAAAACGAAATCCATCTTGAGATGGGGAAGGAACGCCGCAGATCCGGTAAATGCGATGGCATCCTTCTTTCAGTCGACTTTTGCGTATGCTACCCCGTCCCTGAGATTTTGGCCGTCGCAAAGTGGCCGTGGTCAAGTGCTCGAAAAGTGTCCAATAGTGAGTTCCGCGTTATGACTCGAAAATCATTCCCACACCCAGGAATTGTGCAGAAACTGCACAATTCCTGGGTGTGCAGACCTTCAGAGGAGACTACGGAAAGCAACGACTAAGAGCACCAGCTGGGTGGCACGGCAGGTGGAGAGCTCGCAAAATCCATACCCCTAAATACCGACTCCCCAAATCTGGACCGACTCTACGGAGTCAAGGGTTGGCTCAAGTCCGTGATCATCGGCAACTTGTACTTGGCACCCGTGTTCATCGGTTTGCAGCACCTCTTTGCGTGGATCCGCTTCGTGCCTCTGGCGTAAGAGCATCCGGGCATCATCCTTGTCGGGGCGTCAAAGGGGATGCTGGTACCAAGAGCATTTATACCTCGGCAATGCTCTTGCGCATGAGCGTCCCTCCCCATCCGCAGGGTCAACGTTGCATTAGAAGGGGAATGAATTGATAGATGAAAAGAATACACAATGAGCGCATTCACTAACCTTTCATTTGGAGGATGCAATCATGACACACGAGTCGGTTCTTCTTACCAAACTACATTTTGCCGTCGAATTCGATCAAAAACCGGACCGTGAGGTTTCGGTGATGGCCTATGCCTTTGACCGGGAAGGCAAGCTGCTGGACCAAGCCCCGGTCAGAGACGGCCAGGTAGAGCTGGCGATGGCCCCTGGCGCAGCCAGGAGTGCTCGCATCTTCTTCGCCCCTGCAGATCCTGCCCACAAGGAGGAGGAGGTTACGCTGTCCGACATGGAGCGGCTGAATGCCCACCAGCCCCCATGGCGCTTCGACCCAGAGCAGAAGGTTTACAAGCCACTGCCGATCCCGAAGAAGAAGTGGGAGTGGTGGCTGCTGTGCAGGTGTCAGGTGCCAGGCCGCGTCGTCACGCACGTGATGGTCGGCGGCGTGCCGGTGGACAGGCCGGTCTCTGGCGCGCGCGTCCACATCTGCGAGGTCGACCCCTTCTGGCTGATCCTGCGCAAGCTGCCCGAGTACTATGTGTTCAAGTTGCGCGACGACCTGGTGGAGCTGCTCAAGAACCCCCCGCTGCCCGACCCGCCCGAGATGCAGATGGAGCTGCCCTTACCGCCGCGGCCGACCCCTGTGGCCATGGTCGATTTTGCCCGAGCCGAACCGTCCGCCCTGTTGCCTGAAGACGTCCACATCCCCACCCTGGAGGAACTGTACCGCCTGACGGCACTGAATCCGCAGCCTGAGCCACCTGCCCCGGTGCGTGAAGGCGATCCCCACATTCCCACCCTGGAGGAACTGTACCGCCTGAAGGCACTGAATCCACAGCCCGAGCCGCCCTTGCCGCAACTGGCTATGTCCTCCACCCCGATCGAGCTGGCGCCGGAGGCGCGCCTCGCTCTGAACTCCAAGTCACCGTCGATCGTGCGCGAAGCCCTGATCGACCATAGCCACCTGATTCTGCCGCTTCTCTGCCACTTTCCCTGGTTCCTCCCCTTTCTGAGGTGCGACGAGGTGGCGGTGGTGGACACCGATTGCGACGGCCGGTTCGAGGCCGAAATCTGGTACCGCTGCGCCGGTGACAAGCCGGACCTGTACTTCTGGGTGGAGTACTTCCTGGAAGGCTCGTGGCAGACGGTCTACAAGCCAAACAAGCGCTGCCGCACCTGGTGGAACTACCCATGCGGCACGGAGGTCACCATCCACCTCACCGATCCGCGGGTGCAGGCCTGCGATTACCCCGTCGACCTTCCCGGGCTGCAGGTGGTGATCGTGGCCATCGGCAACACCGTCAGCTTCAAGGAGATTATCCAGCCGGCAGCCGGGTGGGTGAGCAGCGACACCACCGGGATGACCCGAAGCCACGACCTCGACACGTACATTGCCTCGTATCTGCCGTCGACGCTCAAACCGTTTGCGGGCAGCCTAGAGTTGCGCATGGACATGAGCCGCAGCAACTTGATCGCCGCAGGCGTTACGCACTATCGCTGGTCATATCGCCGGGTGCAAAATCCCGATCTCTCGGCGGCTACGGACACCCCGCATCCGATGCTGCGCGACGTTTTCCGCCACTACAAGGTCCAGGTCACCGACCCGTCGGATCCCGGCGGCTCTCAGCCTGCCTACCTCACCGATAAGCTGGGGATGGACCCTGCGTATCCGGGTGAGTACCTGACGAGGATCCAGCCGGCGCTGACGCCGGCCGGCGACTACGAATGGACCCCCCTGAACGAGCACGTCGACATGGCCTGGGCCTACTTCGACACCGCCGACCTGATCGAGCCCGGCACCGAAGGGTCCGTGCCTCCGGTCCCCACGGCCGGCAAGTACGAACTCAAACTCGAGCTCTTTAATGTTAGCAGCGGCACGCCGGTTCTGGTGAACTGGAGCCACCCGACCGGCCCAGGCTCCTCGCCCATCAACGTCTTCGTCGCGGACAATGAAGCGCCCTTCGTGCCGCCGACAGACATGATCACTGCTCCAGCTGGGCCCGATCACCTGGAGAAGGACAGGAGCGGCGACGTCGTCGGCTTTCGTATGGTGGTGCACGTGGACAATCTGCCTTGCGCGGCGGCCATCGACAATGTGTACGTCACAACCGAGGGCACCCCGAACGAATCCGTTGGGGGGTGCGGGTTCATTCGTTTCCCGAACCGGCTCAACTCGCAGGCAGTGATCGGCTTCCTGGCAAGGCACCCTTACCAGCACGCCGACTTTTACTTCCGGGTGGACAAGGGCAGCGTCGGCCCGGTGGGAGAGGCGTGCGCTGGCTGGCTGGCGGCGCCAATCCTGGCCGACCCTGACAAAGGCTGGGTGATATGGACCTGGAGTGGCGCAGGCGTGAACGGCTTCGCCCGCGATGCCGGCAGCCATTTCACCAAGACCGTGCCGGTGAATATGTTGCTGCACAGCCACGTGGACTGTCCCGAGGCCGCGTTTGCCGAGACAATCTACGTGGCGGCTCGAGCCATTGACGGGTACAAGCGGGCCTACTGGCTGGACGCGTCTGCGACGCCAAAGGCGTTTGCACTGGCGCCGAAGCCTTAAGGGCCGCAGGTTGGGGCGAGTCATGGGAGGAATGCCTCGCCTCTGCTCGGGCCGCCAGATAGAATTCGGGGCGAACGGGCGTCCGGTCGCCGCGCTCAGGTGCACTGCCCTCATGCATAGTTTCCGCCACTGGCTGCCCGCTGTGGGGGGGCAGCCAGTGTGTTGTTGCAGATGCAGGATATCGAAGCAGTCAACATGGCGGGCTTCGCCCGCACCCCCAGAGATGAAAAAATAGCCGCTGGGCGAGAGGGCGCATGCCGACTGTTGTCGATTTAATTTCAGGCATAACGGACGACGAAGGTTTAGACGAGTTTCGAAAATGCATTCTTTCGTTCGCTGCAAAAAACCACGTGGTATTTTGCCCGTTGTTCGTTTCTTATGATTCATGAAGGATGGAAGGGTCATAAGCCTCTAATTGAATTAGATAAAAGAAGTGTCTTGCATCAGAACATCTTGCTCGGCCGTGAAGTCCTATCCCAGCTCACAATTACCCACTGGGATCCTGAATTGAAAGGACATGTCGGGAGGAGCAGTCTGGTATGCCTATCAAAATCGCCCAACGAGGCGTTCCATCGGATCTCTACCCTCCCGGTGAAATCTGTGTTCGGCTGGCTGCGCTCCGCCAGCCGAACGGGGCGCCGGATTTCATCCGCGTGATCCGGCGCCCCGTTAGCCAGAGAAAGGAATAGCCGATGCTCCATCCGCTACAAGCAGTTCGACCTTGGTTAGCTATCTCCGGTCTGGTGCGAGTGTCCGCGCGCACGTCGCGGTCAATTCTTGGGAGGGGCAATGGCAGACGTCTTCGTCTCATACAATTCAGAGGATCGCTCCGGCGCTGAGCTGATCGCGCACTCGCTCGAGGCAGAGGGGCTCACGGTGTGGTGGGATCCGGTGCTGCAATCCGGCCAGGACTACCAAGATACCATCGACACCAACCTGCGCAATGCACTGGTGGTGGTCGTTCTCTGGTCACCGCTGTCGGTGAAGTCGCGCTGGGTACGTTCCGAGGCGACGGTTGCCGATCGCCAGGGCGCACTGGTGCCTGTAATGATTCGCGCCTGCGAGCGGCCAGTGGCGTTTGAGCTGGTGCAGACTGCCGACCTGACCCGCTGGCAGGGCGACCGCGATGCGCCGGAGTGGCACCACTTCATGAACGACCTGCACGCCAAGCTGGCCACCCGCCGTGGACAAGCGGCATCGCTGCACCCACCCGCTCCCATGGCGGTGTCCGAGCTCGAGGCTCTTTTCTGGTCTTCGATCAAGGACAGCAACGATGCATCGGACTTCAAAAGTTACCTGAATCGTTATCCGAATGGTCAGTTCATTGACTTGGCTCGCAGACGCTTGGACGCCCGCAGGAGGCTTCTCGACCGACTGCCGCAATGGTCAAAGCGCGCTGTCGTCACAGCTATCGCCGTCGTGGTCCTGGGCATTGCGATCGCTTCTTTGATCGCGTACTTCAAGCCCAAGCCTGATGGTGGCAAAGCGCCAGCCGACGCGACGGCAATCAAGCCGACCGTCGCATCGGACAAGGTCATCGAGGTATGGTTCGCAGGAATCCGCATCGCTTCGAACTGCCCCCAACGATGGTCTCGAAGAGAATCCTCGACGCCGCGCGTATGCTCGGTTACAGCGTCAAATCGCAAGGCTACCGGGCGGCCGACTTCCTGCCCAATTTGCTGAAGGCCATCGCGGTCGGAAATGCGCCGGACGTTATTTTCACCGACAACTACATCCATGTCAAGGGTGGCAAGACAGCGACGGGCTCGTTCGACGGCATGCAGTCAGATGCCAAACTGCACTCGCGACTCTTTGCCGTGAGCGAGGCATTGGGCGACCTGGGACGTGGTTGGGCATTCCTGGTTGCCGGCTCGCCAGACCATGAGGCTGCCGAAGCGCTGGTGGCAGAATTCAGTGGCTGCCAGACGCCCATGCCCAGCCCCGGCGAGGAGTTGCTTCGCAGGCTACAACTGCAGGCGGAGGCGGCAGCTCGCGACTTCCTGCAGTGCTCGCAAGACCCCTCCATCTATGACCGGGCGGCGCTCTCTCGCGACTGTGCCGAGCAGACGACTACGCCGCGACGCATCGAGGTGTGCAGGATTACGTCGACTGCGAAGCTGGCGTTCGTGGAGACGGCGGTGGCAATCACTGGCGAGCTGTTGGTTGGGCGCCGCTCCATCGTCTCTGTGCATCGCTTTGATGATGGCTGGCGGCTTCTCGCCGTGAGCAGCGACCCGGCAAGCGTCGGTGAGACCGCTGGGCGATGGCGGGCGCTCGAACCACGGTTCGGAGCTTCCGGAATGGCGCCGACGGCTGCGACACTTCAGACACCTGATGGCGTGCTGCCCGCCCCAGCCGCTGGCGAACGGTTCGGCGAGTTCAGTTGGCTCCCCGCCGAACCCGCTTCGATTGCACAGGTCGTCGAAATGAACTATGGAAGGGATACTCGGCTGTTCCTTGTCGACCCTGCCGAGAGCCGCCTCAGTACCGGCAGGCTGTGGACCACTAAAAGCACATGGCACTGGCGCGTCTGGACTGTCGGTGCCGATGGCGCAATTGCCTTATCAGAGACAAGATCGTTCCAGAATTAATTATACTCGTTAAGTTTAAAAAAATTGATTTTTACCACAGAGATCACTGAGGCCGCAGAGATGATAAAGTGTTATTCTCTGCGCTCTCGGCGGCCTCTGCGGTGAAATACGGAACCTCTGGGAATGAAGATTCTCAACCTTCACCAGTATATTTTAAAGATCAAATGTGGCATTTTGCTGTGGTCTTCTGGATTCCGGCTTTCGCCGGAATGACGGCAGGAACTGGCGCTGATGTTTTGCACTCTTTTCGTAACCGGTTGATTTCACTTGAGCCACGAAGGACACGAAGAAAAATGGGCAAATGGCTGCAACCTATTGTTATTCTTCGTGTTCCTTCGTGCTCTTCGTGGCGGAAAAACAGAAACTGCGAGACTAAACGCGTGCGAAACTGCCTCGAATTTCCCACCGTTCACCCTGATACGAAGTTGCAGTCAAGCTGGTGTAGCATAGGGCCTTGTGCCCGTCCACTTCGCCGCGCCCACAAGGGGCTATGCTACGCTTGTATACCGACTAAGTACCCCTGTTTCATAAATACGATGACGTATTATCTCTTGCGTAATAAGTTTTTAACTGTCATAGTCCTCCTTGAGGAGGGGGACATATGCCGAGAAGGAGTCCTTATGCGATTGTGTTAAGTGAGGATGAGAAGGCCAAGCTTGAGAGCATCGCGCAGAAATATACGGCGCCGTATTTTTCTGTGATCCGTGCCAAGATCGTCCTCTTGGCCGCACAGGAGCTCTCCAATGATCAAATTGCCGCCAAGCTCGACATGCCTCGGCAAATCGTGAGTAAATGGCGCAAGAGGTTTTTCGAGGAACGTCTGGAGGGGTTGTCAGATCATTCCAGATCCGGGCGGCCTGCCCGGTTTTCCCCCCAGAATCGTGGTGGCGGTTAAGGCGCTGGCATGCGAACTTCCCTCGCGACTGGGCATTCCGGTCTCGCGGTTCAGTCGGGAGGACCTTAAGAGGCTCGTTGTAGAGCAGGGCATTGTTGCCAGTATCAGTGGTATCACCATCTGGAGATGGCTGAGCAAAGATGCCATCAAACCTTGGCAGTATCGCAGTTGGCTCTTTCCACGTGATCCTGAGTTTGCCAGTAAGGCAGGACCGATCTTGGATTTGTATCAGAAAGAGTGGATGGGGATGCCCCTCGGACCGACGGATTATGTCATTTCTACTGATGAGAAGACCAGTATCCAGGCGAGAAAGAGAAAGGCCGAGACGTTGCCGCCCAAGTCTGGTTTCTCGATGCGTGTAGAACATGAATATGAGAGGAAAGGTGCTCTGGCCTATCTCGGGGCTTGGGATGTTCATCGAGCAAAGATCTTTGGTCGATGCGAGAGAAAGACCGGCATTAAACCTTTCGAGAAACTGGTAGACCAAGTCATGAGCCAAGAACCGTACAGATCGGCAAGAAGGGTATTTTGGATTATGGACAACGGTTCTTCTCACCGGGGCCAAGCCTGCATTGCTAGACTTGCGAAAAAATGGGGGTCCATCATCCCTGTGCACACGCCTGTTCATGCCAGTTGGCTCAACCAAATCGAAATCTACTTTTCTATTCTTCAAGGAAAGGTCCTCACGCCGGCGGATTCTGAATCGTTGGCAGAGCTGGAAACCAAGATTCTCAAGTTCCAAGACTACTATGAAACGATAGCAAAACCTTTCAGGTGGAATTTCACCCGAGAGGATCTCATCAAGTTGATGGCGAAGCTGGACGCCCGTTGTGAACTGAAGTCGGCGGCCTGACGGAGCAAAAAAACGTCACCGTATTTATGAACATGCCCACTAAGGTTGAGAATCTTCATCCCCAACAGATTCATTATCTCACCGCAGAGCCCGCCGAGACCGCAGAGGATAACGCTTTATCATCTCCGCGTCCTCTGTGTCTTCCGCGGTGAAAAGTAAGTTCTTTAACCTTAACGAGTATAACTCTGCTCGACACGATCTTGAACGCAACTCACCCTGAGGTATCGAAGGGCGACCCACGAAGTTTACCTTTCGTGCTTCATGACCCCGCACGAATCGGCTTCATCTGGTTGAAGGATTCTGGACACTTACGAGAAGACCAAGGTTCACAAGAGTTTGTGGAGCAGGGATAATGTGATGGACAGGAGGATCACGTTCTCTTCGGTTCAATTCATTAGATAGCGTCCGGTTTGTCCCAATACACGGCTTGTGCCGTCACCTTGAAAAACGCCATGAAGACTCACAACGATCTGCAAGAGCGCTGAGGAGATCCCCCCTAGACCGCGCCTGTCCGCCGTCCGGAACGCCTCCCAGCCTTCTTTCCCTTCTCCGGACTCTCCGGTTCAACCAGTCTTTTCTTATCTCGCTGGTCCTGGAGGTACTGCTGGAGCTTCACGGGAAGTCCGCGCTTTTTCGCGGATCGACTTCGGAGCTTCGTCAAGACTCTCGCCGCAAGGGCCTGTTTGAGGGGAAAGCCCCACTTGCGTTTGTATTCCTTGGGAGTCAATTGATGGGTGCGAAGATGATTGGCGGTGATCTGCCTGAATTCAGCGCCGCATTCCAGGCATGTGACTCTATCCTCCTGGATGGAGCCGCGGGGGTCGACGCTCCCTGGCGAATCGGCCTGGGCGGCAGAGCTTTCGGATGCCGCACCGGTAAGGGGAATGGGTTTGCCGTCTTCCTGGGCCCGGCGCAACCTGTACAGGGCATTGTAGACCCTGATGAGGGCCACCTCCAGTTCCTCCCCGGACATCCTGTTCACACTCGCCTGAGCCTTGACCAGATCAACGGCGGCTTCCAACAAATTGGTCTCCATGGCGTTCCTCCTTTTTGAGTTTCCAGCAATGCATGCCACCACCGAGTATACACATGCATTACTCAAGGGTGTGGCAGATTGTGTGGCAAATGAGGTCGGACAACAGCTAATAACAGTATGAGTGTTTCTTGTTTGAATGTAAAGATATCAATGAAAACAAAATCGAGGTTTTCCTGCAGCGCTTGTTACGAGGGGGAAGGAGACGGTTGTTGAAAATGGGTCAAGGGAACGCAGAGCTAGCTCGTCCAGGTCATCAACAGCAGGTGTCGGTGCCGGCTGTATCGGGCAAACTCTGCGTTCCAATGGGGCGATTCGCAAGTGATCAGGCAACACCTCTTGCGGTCATTCCTCTTGCTCACAATGGCCACGCCCTTCCCTAGGACATCTTGAACAGCTTCTCCGGAGGGCGCCTCTCGGGGATATAGACACACGGAAGCTTTCCTTCGTTCCATTCCCTGGTGACGTACAAATTGCAGTAGCAACTCCCATAATCCTGGACATCCGGTTCCCTGTACACGCATGGGCAGATGATGTCCCGGTCCCATTCCCGGTCATTGGATGCGAGCCTGCAGGGGCAAGCCATATAACCATACCTGTCTTTGTTGATCAGGAGCCCTTCCAGAAGCTCGAAGACCTTTTCCTTGTTTTTGTTGAAATAGTACCCTTTGGCCTCTTGAACCTTCCTCAGCATCTCATACAACTGTTCGACATCCATCATAGGTTCAGCGCCTCCTTGATCTCATCCTGCCGAAAACCGACAATGACCTTGTTGCCGATGATGAGGGTCGGGAAAGAGCAGTTGGGGTTGATCTGCTTGATCTCCTCGAGGATCTTCTTGCGTTCCTCTCCTTCCAGTTTGTCCACGTCGATGCAGTCGTAATCGACGCCGCAACCTTTGAGGTATTCCTTTGTGCTCTTGCAGTGAGAACAAGTAGTGAGGGCGTAGAGTTTCACCTCGCATTCCGCCATGTCAACATCCTCCGTTGTCTGGTGCTCCTTGATTGTGGGCTCGAGCCATCCGTCATTAGGCCGGAACGCTGAACGGGATGGCACCTGATTGACCTTTTGCAGACTCGAATCACGTGTCGTTTAGTCTCGGCACTTTACCATGAATTCCGATGCGTGTCAGTGCGAAGTCGTACCGGACGGGATCATCCGGCACAACACACCTGAAACCTTCGGTTATTTCCTGGACCGCCTGCAAATCCGCTTGTCTCCTCCGGGTGAGGCCCAACATCGCCCCCATGCGGTGCATGTGCACGTCCACCGGCACCAGCAGCAGCCCGGGCGAAACCGCTTTCCACACCCCCGGATCCACGTCGTCCCGGCGCACCATCCAGCGCAGGAAGAGATTGAGACGCTTGCAGGCGCTGCCCTTGGCCGGAGAAGGAATGAACATGGCGTCCGATTCTCCCATGGCGCCCCTGAGTTCCTCCGCAAAGCGGCTCAAGGCACCCAGGATGGTCGCATCCTCTCGTTCCAGTCCCCTCGTGAAGCATGCCTCGAGGCTTCCATGGGCTAGAAGTATGGTCCGCAACGCTTCCAGGAGGGCCGCCAGTTGTTCGTGGGTCGTGAAGCGGTGTTTGAAGCCTCGAAAACATTCCCTGAAGAATCGGGGGGAGTGTTCCAGGATAAACCCGTGCGGAGATGGGCCCATGCACTTCAGAACACTGGACACGCTGCGGTGAATCTGGGCCACTCTGCCGTAGGCGAGAGCAGAAGCAATGAGCCCCACCACTTCACGGTCCCCGGGGTGTTCATAGAGGTGGACAAACTCGAGGGGGTCCGGGGGGATGTACCTCCGGTGGTTGTAGCGCTCATAGAGTCCTTCCAGGAACTCCCTGGTGAGCTTCCTGGGAAAACAGACGTCGCTGAACTGTCGATCATCCATCAAAACGGCCTGTGGGACCAACCCGTTGAAAGAAGTCAAGGATGCTTAAAGACAAAGGGTGAAAATACCGCAACGCCATGAAAACTAACCGGAGGGCTTGACCCAGGTCAAGGTCACAGGTTCCAAATAAGGTCAAAAAGCATGTGGAAACGATCGCTCACCTCTTCGAGTATTGTCGGCACCGCCGGTTGGAGGCACACGATGAAATGGTCCAGAGAGGCCGAAGAAGCCGTATCCAAAGTTCCCTTTTTCGTGCGCAAGCGCGTGAAGAAAAGGGTGGCGGAGGAAGCTGCCCGCTCCGGGGCCAAGGAAGTGGCCCTGGAACACGTGAATGCCTGTCGGAAGGGGTTCCTCGAAAACATGGAAGAGGAAGTCAAGGGGCACCAGCTCGAGAGGTGTTTCGGGGCCAACGGGTGCCCCAATCGAGCCCTGGAGGAAAACGGCCTTGTGGAAAAGATCCAGCAAGTCCTGGAGCGCAGGAATCTCAAGGAATTCCTGAAAGAAAGGGTCAAGGGGCCTCTCAAGATCCACCATGAATTCCGTGTTTCCGTTTCAGACTGCCCCAACGCCTGCTCACGCCCCCAGATTGTGGACGTGGGATTCATTGGAACATCGAGACCCACGGTCACGCCTGTTCCGTGCACGGACTGCGGGGCCTGTGTGAACGTGTGCAGGGAAGAGGCGGTCGACCTCATGGAAAATGCCGGGGGACCGTCCATCGACGAGGAGAGATGCCTGGGCTGCGGTCAGTGCATTCGGGTGTGCCCGTCGGGAACCCTGGAAGAGGAGCGGAAAGGATATCGGGTTCTCCTGGGAGGAAAGCTTGGCAGGCATCCTCAACTGGGCAGGGAGCTGCCGGGGATTTACTCCGGGGAGCAGGTCCTGGACGTTGTCGAACGGTGCCTTGATCACTATCTGAAACACAACAAGGCCGGTGAACGATTTGGTGAGATCATCAATCGAGAGGACATCATGGAAATCCTCAAGAGGGAGTGACCCATGAAGTGGATTACCCGGGAACGTGTCAAAGTGGACCGCGTGGCGTGCCCCTGGCTCATCAGAAAATTTGTTGACAAGGAGGCCGAATTCTATTTCGTTCCAGCCGAGAGGGTCGCGGCGGAGGCGGAGCAGCTCGGAGCCGTTCCTTTTGACGTGGAAGGCGCGGAGCTTGGCCACCACGGCAAGGCGTGCTCCTTCGAAGCGATTGTCAACAAATACGGGCTGGTGGAAAACCCTGCCCTGGCGCTTCTCGCGAGGATCGTGAACGGGGCGGATACGGACAACACTCTTTACCGGCAACCTGAAGGAGCCGGCCTCAAAGCCATAGCCGAGGGCTTTCGTCACCTTGGATACAGCGATGACCACGCCGTGAACAGGGCCCAGTGGATTGTTTACGACGCCCTCTATGCATACTGCGAGGAGATGGTGCGACAAGGCAAGCCCCATGGAGAGTTCATCGGGGAGTAGATTGCGGGAAACCCATCACCACGGCATGAAGGACGGCCATGTCCCTTGAATTCCCCGGTCAGGCGAACGCCCAGCCCGCAAGGGCTCTGCTGGAACGTTTCCGGCGCTCATTCACCGCCTGGCTTCTCGGCACGTGGGATTCCCCCTCCCACCGGGTAGGGCCAGGGATCGCGCTCCCCCTGTTGAGCCTGGGGTCAAGGGTTTATGCGTGGGGTCTCGGGCGGGACCAGGCCCGTTCCCTGTCCCGGAGACGAAGGCTTCCAGCCTTCGTCATCAGCGTTGGAAATTTGACCACGGGGGGAACCGGCAAGACACCCTTCACCCTCTGGTTGAGCTCTTATCTCGCATCCCGAGAGCGTTCCCACGCCATCCTGAGCAGGGGTTATGGAAGAGCGGGAACCAAGACGGCCTGCGTTCCGCCGGGCGATGAGCCCGACTTCCTGGTGCCTCTTTTCGGGGACGAACCCGTTCTCCTGTCCCGCAACGCAGCGCACGCTCCCGTGTGGGTGGGCCGGGACCGCTGGACATCGGGGAGGGCGGCGCTCCTGGATTCAGGACCCGGGATCCTCATCCTCGATGACGGATTTCAGCACCTGAGCCTGGCCCGGGACCTGGACCTGGTTCTCCTCGACGCCCACAGGCCTTTTGGAAACGGCTCTCTCCTCCCCCTTGGCCCCCTCCGCGAACCCATCGACCACCTGGACCGGGCCGACGCGTTCATCCTGACAAGGGCCCAAGACCAGGAGACGGTCGCAAGGACACGATCCCGCCTGAGGGCGCTGTTTCCGGGTAAACCGATTTTTTGCTGCAGGCATCGCCTTACAGGATTCTCGGCAGGTCTGGGAAATCGATCCCTTGGTCTGGATTGTTTGGCGGGAAAGCGGGTCGCGGCATTTGCCGGATTGGGAAACAATGCGGCGTTCTTCCAGAGCCTGCGCGAACGCGGCATCGATGTCGTCGAGGAAATCCATTTTCCGGATCATCACCAGTACGGGAGAGACGACATGGAGACCGTCTTTCGCCTGTCCTCGAGGAAGAGGGCACACGTCCTGGTGACAACAAAAAAGGACTGGGTTCGCCTCCCTTCACCGGTTCGATGGTCGGTGCTCACGGCCCGGCTTCGGCTGGATTTTGGAGAGGAGCACGAAGGCCTCTGTCGATACCTCGATGACAGGCTGTCCACCTCCGTGCTCCGGCCCTGACCAAATTCCTTCAATTCATCAAGACTACTTGCTTTCCGTGGGGTATTTCTTTGCCTGCCACTCACCCCAGCCGCCCTTGAGAGCGTAGACCTTTTTGAAACCCTCTTTCATGAGCGTTTGTGCCACACGGGCACTTGTTCCTTCCGCGGCTCAGGCGCAGTAGAGAACGTATGTCTTGTCCTTGGGATACCGGAGAGCCCAGGACGCAGCCTTCATGGACTCTTCCCTCACTGCTCCCTGAATCTTCATGTTGCTGGATTCCCAGTCTTTTTCGGCACGGACGTCGAGGAGAACGACATCCGGCTTTCCCAGCATGCCTTTCAACTCGTCCACCGTGATCCTCTGGGCATCCTGGGCATGAAGCACTGCCGCCGGTGAGACGGAAAGCAGCAAACTCGCCGTCAGCACCACAACCATCGCCTTGCGCAACCTTAACATGGTGCACCTCCTCTCGTGTGGATTCGCCTTGGTGAAAGCCGGTCCGGGGGTTCTCCCCCTGTCCACGCCCTCTCCACTGCGGGCAGTGGCGGCACCCCATACGCCCGGGGTGAAGCGCGGACGGGGTGGAACACAGGGACCATTTCCCCCGGTCAGCTAAGAACTTAAATCCACGATGGAATCTTGTCAAAGCAAGGGCCATGGAAAACAGCCCTCGATCCTTCGGGGAATCATTCGCCGGCGCAGCCTGCGGCTCTTCGAGAACCTTGCCAGACAGATCGGGAGTAGGGTAGCATGTCCGGGAACTCCCCAATGATTGTCCGTGACAGGAGAGACATGTGTGATCGAAATCGATGGCTCACTACACTCGGGAAGCGGCACGATCCTGAGACACGCGGCGGCTCTTGCAACCCTCCTGAATGAGCCCCTGCACGTCTACCGAATCCGCGCGGGAAGGGACAAGCCGGGACTGAGGCCCCAGCACCTCCTTGCCCTGAGGGCGTGCTGCGAGATGTCCTCGGGAAAACTCGAAGGGGACGCCATCAATTCGCAGGAGATCCATTATGTTCCCGGCCCACGGATACGGGGCGGAAAATACAGTTGGGACATCGGGACCGCGGGCTCAACCACCATGCTCGCCTTCACCCTGCTGCCCCTGGCACTCTGGGCGACGGCCCCCAGCACCTTCACCATCACGGGGGGGCTCTTTCAAGACTTTGCACCCAGCGCCTTTCACATGCAGAGAGTGCTTCTGCCTCTCATCGCCAGGATGGGCGCCCCGCTGGAACTGACGATCCTGCGACCCGGCTACGTCCCTGAAGGGAAAGGGAGCCTGGGGATGTCGGTCGGAAACCTCCCCGGCAACCTCATGCCCCTGCGCATGGTGAACCAGGGGAAAACCAGGCGGATTCGGGGCATCGCCCTCTCTTCTCATCTGCGGGAGGAGCGTGTCAGCGAGAGGATGGCTCAGGAATCGGTGAAGCTCCTGCAAAGATGGGATTATGAACCCACCATGGAGATATGTTACGATGAGAGTGCGGTCCAGAAGGGCGCCGCCCTGCTGCTCTGGGCTGAAACGGAGACAGGTTGTCTCATCGGGTCGGATCAGGCGGGTAAACGGGGACGAAGATCGGAAAGGATTGCGGAGTTCGTCGTGGAATCCCTGATGGAAGACCTGGGAACCGGGGCCACCACAGACCGCCACCTGGCGGATCAGCTCATTCTCTTCGCGGCACTCGCCAAGGGAAACTCCGAGTTCGTGATTCCGCAGCTCACCGGTCACATTCAATCCAACCTCTGGCTTGTGGAGACATTCCTCGGCACCAGGGCGAGCCTCCAGGGGAACCGTCTCATCATGGAGGGCATTGGGTTCACTCCTTCCCGAACCAGATAGTGGAAAAAGGAGACAGCCATGAGCAGTCGCCTCAAAATTCGAAGCATCTATGCCACCGCCCTCACGAAGCTCACCATGGACGCGGGCTACCTGATCGCCGATCCCTCGGCGAAAGTCATGGACCGGTTCAGGCTCGCACCCAATGATGAAATCCACGAACTCCTCATTCAGGACAGAGACGACCTTCAGGGCATCGAAGTGTGCGGGGAACCGGAAAGGGTTTGCCAGTTCCTGTCCTTCCTCCAGGAAAAACTCCTGGATCCCGTGCTCTTGGAGCTCGCGGCCAAGGAAGACGACGAGAGCCGCGTGAAAGCCAGTATCGAGTTTCCGGGTGGAGCGAAGGAACTCCTCGACGGAATCCGCCTTTCCATGGCACCGACCCTTTCAAAGCACCATCGTTTTCGCATCGTGGACAGCAAGGCCCTGGACAGCGCCGAGGATCGCCTCTGGAGGGACCCGGCCCGGAAGGAATCCATCGAGAAGGAGCTGTTCAGGGAAGCCATCCTGCTGCCCCTGGAAAAAGTCGGCGTGGTGAAGCTCGAGCACATGCGCCCTTCAGGGAAAGCCATGCGGCCGAGGGAAGGGGTGCTCTTGGACCTGGACGAGCACCGCATTGTCTTCCGACGCTCCTTTCTCGCTCAGGGCAGATATGACGGCCTGGATCTGCCCATTGGACAAGGAGACTATGGCGTGACGGAGCTCTTCGAGGGCAGCTGGATCGTGAAGCACTCGTATCACACGAAGGAGGGAAAGCTCATCGGGGAATACTTCAACATCAACACGCCCGTGGAGCTCTACCCGTACGGGGCCAGGTACCTGGACCTGGAGGTGGATGTCATAAGGCGAGCCGGGGAAAGCCCGTTTGTCATCGATCGTGAAAAATTGCAGCTTTTGAGCCGCCAAGGGGCCATTGGAAAAGCCCTGGAGACGCAGGTGACCAATGTCGTCGACTCCCTGGTGCAGAGGCTGCAGGTTTAGAGAATTGACGCGACAAAAGACGTTTCAAGTTTTTGAATCACACCGGAGGCGATTGTGCGACCAAGAACGACATGGGCTGTCCAGTCCTTTCTCACCTGTTTCATTGTCAACGCACTGCTGCTGGCGGTTTTCACCATGATGGCCAGGCAAATCCTCGACGGGCTGAACCAGTGGGTGGACCCGTTCCTGCAGCCAGGCGCCCAGAACATCCCCCCCGATGTCCGCTCGTCGGTTTCTCACCTGAAGGAGTTCCTGGATGAGTCGCGGCGCTACCTGGAGCCTGTGGTGCTGGGTGGAGGGGGTGCCGTCACGCTCATCCTCTGGCTGTTGCTCCATCTGCAGGGCCGAGGACTCGCCAGGAAGGTGCAACAGGCTGCCGGGGCGACTCTTTCCGTTCGAGACGCGGCGCCGGGTGATGCCGTTAAGGATGCGAGACTTCGGGAGGCCCACGCCCCGGTGCCCTCGATCCAGCCTATCTCTTCTCCTCAGCCCGCCATTCAGCTCCTGGCGCTCCTTCAAAGGCAGGGCCGACTGATTGACTTCCTCCAGGAAGACCTTACCCTCTACGAGGACGGCCAGATCGGAGCCGCCGTGCGAAGCATCCACCAGGGCTGCCGTGATGTGCTGCGGGAGCACATGGAGCTCAAGCCCATCTTCCAGGAAGCCGAGGGCACCCAGGTGAACGTGCCGTCCGACTTTGATCCGCGTTCCATTCGGCTCACGGGAAACGTCTCGGGGGATCCACCGTTTTCGGGGGTGCTGAGGCACCGTGGGTGGCGTGTGGAGCACGTTGAACTGCCGCAGGCGACCACCGAGCAGAAGAAGGACTGGGTGGTTGCCCCCGCCGAGGTGGAGATGGAGGGCTGAAACACTTCGTATTCTTGATGGGACCCGACTTTTGCCTACTCCTTTCGTGGGGGTTTGAGGTCCCGGGAAACCTTCGGGCGGGCGGATAGCTCGCCCGCTCTTTTCTGGCCCCGTGGCGAAGTGTGCCTTCATCGGTGGATGCTTTACAAGACAGGAGTGGAATTTTGAGCAAGGCCAAGTACATCATCGGAATCGATCTGGGCACGACCCATTGCGTCCTCGCCTACGCCCCCGTTGAAGTGGGAGAAGAGTCGGACCCCGCGGTGCGCGTCCTTTCCGTTCCTCAGCTGGTGGGCCCCGGGGAAGTGAAGCCGATGCCCCTCCTGCCTTCCTTTCTCATACTGCCGGGCCCCCACGACGTGCCGGAAGGAAGCCTTGCACTGCCCTGGGACCCGGGGATGACCACCGCCGTCGGGGAATTCGCGCGGCAGCGGGGGGCTGAGCTGCCAAACCGTCTTGTCTCTTCCGCAAAGTCGTGGCTCTGCCACGCGGGCATAGCTCGCACAGAACCCATCCTGCCCTGGGACAGCCCGGCGGATGCTCGCCGCGTTTCTCCCGTGGAAGCCTGCGCCCTGCTGCTGCTGCACCTGCGCAACGCATGGAATCACCTGATGGCATCCGCCGACCCAGAGGCCCGCTTCGAAGACCAGGATATCATTCTCACGGTCCCCGCATCCTTCGACGCCGTGGCCCGGGAGCTCACGGTGATGGCCGCCCAGTCGGCGGGCATTGAGAGCCTGACGCTGATCGAGGAACCCCAGGCTGCCTTCTATGCCTGGATCGAATCCCAGCGGGAATCCTGGCGAAAGGCGGTCCGGGTGGGTGAATCGATCCTGGTCTGCGACATCGGCGGCGGAACCACCGACTTCAGTCTCATCCAGGTCGCGGAGGAGGAGGGACAGCTCACGCTGCGAAGGGTCGCCGTCGGAGACCACATCCTCCTGGGCGGCGACAACATGGATCTGACCCTGGCATACTCCGTACAGGCCAAGCTCGCTCAGAAGGGAACGAAACTGGACGCGTGGCAGTTCAGAGGGCTCTGGCTCAGCTGCCGTGCGGCCAAGGAACGCCTTCTTACAGATCCGGACCTCGATTCCGCCCCTGTTGTGATCCTCGGGCGGGGGACATCCCTCATCGGCGGCACCATCCGCACCGAGCTCCTCCGGTCGGAAGTGGAGAGCATCCTGCTTGACGGGTTCTTTCCCGTGACGGGAAGGGATGAATTCCCCAGGGAGAAGCCAAAAGTGGGGATGCGCGAGATGGGCCTCCCCTACGAGGCCGATCCCGCGGTTTCCAGGCACCTGGCCGGTTTTCTCGGCCGCCAGGCGTCGGTCTCTTCCCCGGGGGAGGGAGACGCTCAAGTCTCTTTTCCCGCTGCTCTTCTTTTCAACGGCGGTGTCATGAAGTCGCCCCTGATTCGCCGGCGGATCCTGGACATTCTCAAGAGCTGGAACGGGGAACTGGACCCGCGGGAATTGACGTCGCCGGATCTGGACCTGGCCGTGGCTCGAGGAGCCGCCTACTACGGGTTGGCGCGACTGGGAAGAGGCATCCGGATCCGGGGAGGTTCGGCCCGGCCTTATTACATTGGAATAGAAAGCGCCATGCCCGCGGTTCCAGGAATACCGGCGCCCATGAAGGCCCTCTGCGTCGTCCCCTTCGGCATGGAAGAGGGAACGGACCTCGAAATCCGCCAGCGGGAATTTGGGCTCGTCGTGGGGGAACAGGCGGTCTTCCACCTCCTCACTTCCACCACCCGAAAGAAAGACCTGGCGGGGGAAATCGTCGAGGACTGGCAGGGAGAGATCCAGGAAGTGGCGACCATGGAGACGCTGCTTCCCGCTTCCGAAAGCGAGGAGGGTGGAGGACTCATGCCGGTCTGGCTTCGAAGCAGGCTCACGGAGGTGGGGACCCTCGAGCTTTGGTGCGTGGCCAAGGACGAAGAGCGAAACTGGAAGCTCGAGTTCAACCTCAGGGAGCAGGAGCGGGAAACATGACGGGCCCGACTCACTGGATTCGCGTTTTCCTGGACAGAAAACCATGAACCAGTTTTTTGATTCCGAAGAGTACACCACCCGCTACATCATCGGCATCGATCTCGGCACGACCAACTCCGCGGTGGCTTATGTGGACCGGTCCAGGGAGGGCGCCGAGGGGCGCCGGATTGCCTTTCTGCGCATCCCCCAGCTCACCGCTCCGGCCGAACTGGGAAAACGCCCCATCCTCCCCTCTTTTCTCTACATTCCAGGCCCCTACGAGCTGCCCCCCGAGAGTATCGCTCTCCCGTGGGACCCCCATCGGGATTACGCCGTGGGAGAATTCGCCCGGGAGCAGGGGGCTCTCGTGCCCGGGCGCTTGGTTTCATCGGCCAAGTCCTGGCTTTGTCATGCCGGAGTGGACCGAACGGCCTCCATCCTGCCGTGGGGCGCCGGAAGCGACGTGCCTGGAATCTCCCCCGTCGAGGCGAGCTCCCGGTACCTGCGGCACATGAAGGAAGCCTGGAACGCCGTCATGGCCATGGGCCGCGAAGAACACCTATTCGAGGAGCAGCTGGTCATCCTCACGGTTCCCGCATCCTTCGACGAAGTGGCTCGGGAGCTCACCGTCACCGCGGCGCGAGATGCCGGCTTCAAGCGGTTCGTTCTCCTGGAGGAGCCCCTGGCGGCCTTCTACGCCTGGCTTTCCAGGCATGAGGGCGACTGGCGGGACACCATGGAACCCGGACAGCTCATCCTGGTGTGCGACGTGGGAGGGGGGACGACCGATTTCACGGTGGTGGCCGTCCGGCACGGGGAAACGGGGCTCCGCTTCGACCGACTCGCCGTTGGGGATCACCTCATGCTCGGCGGCGACAACATGGATCTCTCCCTGGCGAGGCACCTCGAAATCCAGCTTTTCGGAAAGCCGGGGGGAATCGACTCCAAGAGATGGCACCAGCTGTGGCACCAGTGCCGAAAAGCCAAGGAGCTCCTGCTGGGAGGAGAAGCCGGAGAAAACGGCTCCCCTGCCCTCCCGGCTCTCGAGCCACCACGAGACCTTCCCGGATTTCAAGGCGCTACGGGACCCCTTAGCGAAGTTCAACGGCGAGAGCCTTCACCGCGGGACTCCATGGACATCACGGTCATGGGTTCCGGGGGGAAGCTGATCGGAGACACGAAAAAGGGGTCCCTCACCAGGATGCAGGTGGAAGAGATCATCCTGGAGGGCTTCTTTCCCAGGGTTTCCCTGGATGAAGTCCCCCGGGAGGCCCGGCGCGCGGGGCTCACGGAATGGGGTCTCCCCTATGTTCAGGACCCGGCCGTCAGCCGCCACCTCGCCGCTTTCTGGCAGCGTTTCAGGTCCCTTCTTCACAAGGAAACCGGGCGATCCACCCTCTACCCCGATTTTATCCTTTTCAATGGCGGAGCCCTGACTCCGGTATCCATACGGGCACGCATCCTTTCGGTGGTGCGGAGCTGGTTTCAAGATGAAGCCGGGGGGGACTGGTCCCCTGTTGAGCTCGAAAACCCCCGGCCGGAGCTGGCCGTTGCCATCGGAGCCGCCTACTACGGGATGGTCCGCCTGGGTGAGGGCGTGCGCGTCGGGGCCGGCAGTCCTAGGGCTTACTACGTGGAGGTGGGCGGGGAGAGCGAAGCGACCCCTGAAGCGGGGGAACGCGTGGCCGTCTGTCTCGTGCCCCGTGGAACCGAGGAAGGCTTTGAAGCCGAACTCGGGCAGCCGCCGTTTCAAGTCCTGGCCAATCAACCCGTGGTGTTCCAGCTCTTCAGTTCCAGCACCCGCCTCGGGGACGGCATCGGTGACGTGGTCCACCTTTCCGAATCGGAGATCACGATACTTCCCCCCATTCGCACGGTTCTTCGATACGGCAGGAAGGGCACCGCCAGGACCCTTCCCGTGCACCTGGCAACGCGCCTCACCGAAGTCGGAACCCTGGAGCTTTGGTGCCGCTCACTGCACAGTCCTCATCGGTGGCAACTCCAGTTTGACGTCCGCCAGGAGGGAGACCCCCAGGAGGCGCCTCTCCCGAGCCAGGATGAAACCCTGGACGCGGGCGTTATCGAACAGGCCCGGGAAACGGTGCTCTCCGTCTTCCAAGGGAGCGACCCAGGGCGACAGGCTCCCCCCGATAAGCTCATGAAGCTGCTCACGGCCACTCTCGAAATGGGGAAGGAAAAGTGGCCCCTCCTCGTCATCCGAAAACTCGGGGACACCCTGCTCGAATCCCGCCAGGGAGCATCCCTTTCCCCTCAGCACGAGGCCAGGTGGCTCAATTTGCTTGGTTTTTGCCTACGCCCTGGGTTCGGAGATCCCGTAGACTCCTGGCGAATGAAGGAATTGTGGAAGGTTTTTCCCGCGGGCTTGAGCTTCCCGCGGCAGCCCCAGGGAAGAATGGAGTGGTGGATCCTGTGGCGGCGCACGGCCGGAGGCCTCACGTCAGGTCAGCAGATGCACCTCTTCCAGCAGATGGCCCCAATGCTTCTGGGAACCGACAAGAGGAAGAAAAAGCCCTCGAAGCAACTGGCCAGAGCAATGAGCCCCCAGGAAGAAGTCGAAATCTGCATGACTCTCGCCAGCATGGAGCGACTCCCGGCAAAGCACAAGGTGGAACTGGGAAAGGCCTTGATGGGGAAAATCCAGAAGGGAAGGCCCAGGCCCCAGGACCTGTGGGCTTTGAGCAGGCTCGGAGCAAGAATTCCTTTCTACGGCCCCCTCGACCAAGTCGTCCCCAGAAACGAGGCTTGGGCTTGGATCCAGGCGCTCCTCTCACTCAGCACGGAACCCGGCGAGGCCATGGCGAGCGCCCTGGTTCAGCTGGGTCGTGTCACAGGAGACCGTGAGCGGGACCTGAAGCCCGATGAAAGAGACATGCTCATCCACTGGCTGGAGACCATGCCCAAGGGGTCCCGCTTCGTGGAAGTGCTCACCAACCCAGAGACCGCTCTCATGAGCCAGGAACGGGAGTGGATCTTCGGCGAAACCCTTCCCGCAGGCCTCGTGCTCTCCGACCAGTCCAGAACCTGGGACCCCCTCTGTCCCCATGCGTCGTGAACCGCCGTGCTCTCCAAAACTGTTTATATCACCGCGGAGTTCGCAGAGATCGCTGAGATAACAAGTTGTGCAAAACGAATCTGGGTCTTCACGGATTTGTGTGTGAGAGCCTGCTGTAGAATAGCCCCTTGTGCGCGTTAGGGATGGGCACAAGGCCCTGGGCTACAGTGCGATGGACTCAGAATGGAAACAGGATGACTCTGGCCGGTTTCACGCCATTCCACGATGAGACAAGAATCGCTGGGTTCTCGGAGCCCTCTGCGTTGAGTTCCCGGCTTATGGGTGTTGCGATGGTTCACGACGTGATTTTGATGAACCTGTTGAAGAGCTTTCCCAGGGGCGGTTCTTCCGCTTTCAGGGCCCCGTGGGGACAGACTTCGAGACAGCAGTAGCAGCGGATGCATTTGTCGTAGTCGAACCGGAGCTTTTTGTTTTCGTGAAAAATGGCTTCAGCCGGGCAATAGCGCCAGCAGTCGCCGCAGAGCTTGCAGATCGATTCCTTGGGCACGGGCCTTTGGATGAGATACTTTCGAAGATGTTTCCTTGCCCCTTTGGGTCCGAACACGAGCGGAGTGATCTGGGGAAGGACGAAGTCCGGGACCGACGGCAGTTCTCCCAGCACCTCGATGGGTTCGGCCATGTGTCCCGCCTTCCTGGCCGCCCGATTCGTGAAGAGTCTCTCCGGCTCGATTCCGAGCATCCTGCAGACGGTCACGTCGAGGGCGACGGCATCCCGGCTTCCCATCACGACACCGACTTCCCTGGGTGATCCTCCCTTTCCAGGCCCCTGCCCTTCCATGGCGAGGACACCGTCCAGGATGGTGATGGACGGCTTGAGGCCGGCGTAAATCCGGTAGAGAAGGACTCCGAACATTTCCCGGTCAACCCCGACCCTGAGATGCCACTGAGGCTTTCGAAAACCGACCACGCAACCGAACAGGTTTTTGACCCCGAGGGTGAGAAGCATCTGGCTGTGGGTTTTCAGCTTGGGGAGGTTGATGAGGACATCGGCCTTCATTGCCTCTTCGGCGATTTCTATCCTGTGGAAGGGTTCACCCACGTCCACCAGGATGGACGATTTGAATTCCTTGAACTCCACGTCCAGACCCTCCAGAGCCGCTTCGATCCCGCTCTCCCTGACCACTTTCCTCAGGGAACCCATGGCGGGACTGTCGGAAATGCTGACCTTCCCTCCCTTATGGAGCACGTACTGGACAACCGCCTTGACCACGGCGGGGTGAGTCAGCATGGCCTTTTCGGGCGGGGCTGGAGCGAGCAGGTTGGGCTTGAGGAGAACCCGGGTTCCCTCCCGGATGAGCCCCCCGTCCAAGGATTCCAGCATCTCAAAGACCTTGGGTCTCAGATCTTCATAGTAGGTGGAACAAATGCGTGAGTAGACCTTGCTCATGGTTCCTTCCGTCTTGCAGATAAGCCCTGGCATGCAACAAGCCGTGACAGGCGCAAGGGCATGCCCTGCTCCAGGGGTTCAGGACCCCTCCCCGGTCGTTCCCGCTTCCACGACGCGGTACCTGGGATCGGCCACGTGTTCCCCCTTGCACCGGGGACAGCGCCCCGGCTTGGTCAACCGCTTCCTGCTCCCAAACACATAGGAGCACTCGAGGCACCGGGCCGGGATGACCTGGAGCTTCCTGTCCTGGGAGGCCACGGATCGCTCGATATGGCCCAGGTGATCGTAGACCTCCTTCTCACGGATCCGGAGAATCTGCGAGATGTCCCTGGCACCTCTCTCTTCCTCGGTCAACAGAGCGATGATCTGCTGTCGGATGGTGTACATGGGTCCTGCCTGCCTCAAACCGTGATCAGCGCAATCCGTGGCTCCTCATCACACAGGTCCGGGAAACCGCGTCACAACCTGGATTGAACGCCCCTTGAAAGACCTCGAATCCACTGCCGCCAATCCCTTTCAGGGAGCGAAGCCCCCACCGGCAGACGTCCAGTCCATGGCAATTCGAAGTTTGCACTTCTTTGTAGCATATGGATTTCATTTGAACCAAGAAAGACGCGAAGGTCACGACAAGGATGAAATTCATTTTCGCAAAGGGAAGGAACCCCCGAGTTGCCGCAAATCAGTTCGCTTGCTATGGTGAACAAGTGACCATGGACAGCATGGAATCTCGAAAACATCCCTCAATCTACTCTGAGAAGTTTTTTCACCGCTGAACATGCTGAGATCGTTAAGAAAACAAGTTGTGAGAAAGGAATCTCTGCACGCTCGGCGCCCTCTGCGGTAAAATCAAAGCCTTCATCGTTTCGGGTGCCCCAAAGGGAGCATGGGGAACTGCCACCGCAGAATTGGGTACTTCAGCTCATGAGCTCGTTCGTTCTTTCCAGCGAATTCGGCCCGACGGGGGATCAGCCGGAGGCCATCGAGACCCTTGCCAAAAATGTGCACTCCGGTGTCAAAGAACAGACGCTCCTTGGAGTCACCGGTTCCGGCAAGACCTACACCATGGCCCATGTCATTGCCCGGGTCCAAAGACCGAGCCTCGTCATCGCTCCCAACAAGACCCTTGCCGCGCAGCTCTACGGGGAGTTCAAGACCTTCTTCCCCCAAAACGCCGTCGAGTACTTCGTGTCCTATTACGACTATTACCAGCCGGAAGCCTACGTGCCCAAGACGGACACCTACATTGCCAAGGACGCTTCCATCAACGAAACCATAGACAAGATGCGCCACTCGGCCACTCGGTCTCTTCTGGACCGAAACGATGTCATCATCGTGGCGAGCGTTTCGTGCATCTACGGTTTGGGTTCTCCGGAGTCCTACCGTGACATGCTGCTCCAGCTGAAAACCGGCATGGAGGTTACCCGGGAGCAGGTTCTGCGCAAGCTGGTGGAGATCCAGTATGAGCGCAACGACGTGGATTTCCACCGGGGAACCTTTCGGGTCCGGGGAGATGTTCTGGAAATATTCCCCGCCTATGAGGAAGATCGGGCCATCAGGGTGGAGTTCTTTGGAGATGAAGTGGACGCCATCAAAGAGGTCGATCCTTTGACAGGGAGAGCCATCCGCACCGTGGACAGGGTAGCCGTTTACCCTGGAACCCATTACGTCACAAGCCGGGACAACCTCGAACGGGCCATCAAGGCCATCCGGGAAGAGCTTGGTGAAACTGTTGATACGTTCCGCCGGGAGGGAAAACTGGTGGAAGCCCAGCGGATCGAGGAGAGAACCCGTTTTGACCTGGAAATGCTCCTGGAGCTCGGATACTGCAGCGGAATCGAGAATTACTCGAGGCACCTGGACGGACGACAGGCCAGTGAACCGCCCGCCACGCTCATTTCCTATTTCCCTCGCGACTGGCTGCTCTTCATCGATGAGAGTCACATCACCATCCCCCAGCTCCAAGGGATGTACCGGGGTGATCGATCCAGGAAGGAAACCCTTGTCCGCTACGGGTTTCGACTCCCTTCCGCAATGGACAACCGGCCCCTGTGCTTCGAAGAGATCGAGGCAAAGATCCACCAGGCCATCTACGTCTCCGCAACGCCGGGACCCTATGAGCTGTCGCGCACTCAGGAACACGTCGTGGAACAGATCATTCGCCCGACGGGACTCGTGGACCCCCTCATTGAAGTTCGGCCCGCCGATTTTCAGGTGGACAATCTCATCGGGGAAATCCGAAAACAGGTGGCGGCGGGGCGCCGGACTCTGGTGACCACACTCACCAAGCGCATGTCCGAAGACCTCACGGAATACCTCGCGGACCTCGGCATCCGGGTGCGCTACATGCACTCGGACATCGACACCATCCAGCGTATCGAGCTGGTGAGGGATTTGCGGCTGGGCGAATACGATGTCCTGGTGGGGATCAATCTGCTTCGGGAGGGTCTGGACATTCCCGAGGTGTCCCTGGTTGCCGTCCTCGACGCGGACAGCGAAGGGTTCCTCAGGTCGGAGCGATCCCTCATCCAAACGGCGGGAAGGGCAGCTCGCAACGTGGACGGGACCGTGATACTCTACGCCAACCGCGTCACCAATTCCATGCGCAGGGCCATTGAAGAGACCAATCGACGTCGTGAAATCCAGTTGCAGTATAATGAGGAGTTCGACATCACTCCTCGGACGGTAAGAAAGGAAATCTCCGACATTCTCGCGGAATACAGGGAACGGGATGTGCCCCCCACCGTGGAATTCGTCGTCGAACCCAGGAAGCCATTCGAATCCGGGCGCGGTGCCCAGTCGCCCGATGAAGAAATCAGGTTCTATGAAAAAGCCATGAGGGAGGCGGCCGCTCAATTGGAATTCGAGAAGGCTGCCGCCCTGCGGGACCACATCAAGCGATTGCGCGAGCAGCAGCTGCTTATGCAGTGAACGGCCTCAGGTGGCCCTGCACTCAAGGGAACCGAAATGGGCCTCGTAGCGACGGCAAAAGCCGTTCCATGCGAGGTAATGTTCCTGGGTTCCGTAGTGCTCGATGGCGTATGCTGCAGCAACAGCTCCCATCTGGCACCCGGTGTCCCACGACATGCCCATGGACCACCCCATGAGCAGTCCGGCCCGGAAGGCGTCGCCCGCTCCGGTGGGATCGACCACCTTGGGAACCGGGATGGCCGGCACGAGAATGCGTTCCTTGCCCGAATCCACGATGCTTCCTTCCGGGCCCCGCGTCGTGATCACCATCTCGACATGCTTGTGGAGTGTTTCGCGGGTCCACCCGGTCATCTGGAGAAACAGGGAGAGCTCGTAGTCGTTGGAAATGAAGCACAGGGCACCGGACACAGCCTTCCGCAGCTCATCGCCCTTCCAGATGTTGAGGCTCTGGCCGGGATCGAAGAAAAAGGGCACCTTGTTCTCCCGCGCTTTTTTTGCAAAGGCCATCATGTCGCTTTTATTGCCTGGAGCGATGAAAGCCACGGCATCATTCTTGCTTCCGTCAAGGGGGGGCAGGTCGGCCTGGTGAAACATTGCTCCCGGGTTGAAGGCGGTGATCTGATTGTCGTCCAAATCCGTTGTGATGTAAGCCCCTGCGGTGAGGACGCCGCTGATGCGCTTGATCCATCGGGATGAAAGATGGTTCTGTGAGAGCCAGCTTTCATAGCTTTCGAAGTCTTCGCCAGCCGTCGCCACGATGTAGGGCCGCTCACCAAGCAGTGCCAGGGTAAAAGCGATGTTCCCGGCCGTGCCCCCGAATTTCTCCACGAGGCCGTTGATGTTGAAGCACACGTTGAGGACGTGAATCTTGTCAGGGAGAATATGCTCGGCAAAATGGCCCGGAAAGTCCATGATGCGATCGTAAGCCAATGAACCGGAAATAAAAATACGCATGGGTCTCTCTCCCAATGGGGTGAAGGAGTTGTGGACTCAAAATTTGTAATCCTCTATACTAAAATCAGTCGAATGGGCAAAGTCAAAAAAAGGATGGGCAAGATGACGCACAGAAAAGTGGACCACTGGATGACTCTGGTTTCCGTGTCGCTGTTCCTTTCCCTGCTGCTGAGCTTTCAGCCTCCGGGTTGGTGCGGATCGCTGCGGATCAACATGAACGACGGCCGTTCGCTGGAAGTCCCTTATTACTGGGAAGAGGGCGGCGAAGTGAAATTCGAGATCGGTGGCGGCGTGGTCGGCGTTCCCAAGGAACAGGTCGGCTCAGTGCAGGAGGTCCTGGCTTCCAGGGAGTTCGATCCCGGGGTGATGACGGCGCCCCCATCCGACAAGCCACCCTCCGAACAGCAGAAGATGCTGCGGGAGATTGTTGCCACCAAGAGCCCGGGAGGGCCAGAGTATCAAAAGTTGACCCCCGAAGAGGGCAGCCGTTTGCTGCGCCTGAGCAGCGTCCGCAGGATGGAAGCCGGCCAGGGTGGAGAACAGTTCGTTTCGCCCAATTACAACGTGGAGGGCGATTACGCGGAACTGGCGAAAACCGGGGGAAACGGAGTGATGCTGGTCCTGCGAAACGTGCTGAGCAGCAGGAGTGATCTGCGCAACCAGAGCTTCACGTTGACCCTCTACGATGGAGAAGGGAAAGTTCTCCTCAGAAAACCTTGTGAAGTGAAGCTGCTCGACGTCGATCAGAAGACCCTTCGAAAGATGGAAATCCGGGGAGGTCTTTATTCGATCATGGCAACCGTCAAGCCGGATTCGAGCATCAAGCACTACGAGATCACCTCCACCACCCGATAGCTGCACCGAGAATTTCACCACTTCACCGCGGAGCACGTGGAGATCGCCGAGAGAACAATGGGTAACAAAGGGATCCCAGCCCTCTAGGTGCCATCCGCGGTGAGCTCCCACTTTCATGGCCCAAAATGCTCACAGGGGACACGTGGGCTCTTACCCTGCAGGCTTTTCCTTGAGAGCAACGACGGTGGCACCCCATCCACCGTCTCTTGTATCTGCCTCCCTGTATGTCAGAACGAGGGGGTGCTTCGCAAGAATTCCATGGACCCGGCCGCGGAGCACCCCTGTTCCTTTTCCGTGTATGATGCGGACCTCGCGGAATCCCTTCTTCCAGGCTTCCTCCAGGTAATCGTCGAGAAGATCCCTCACCTCACCGGGCCGAAACGCATGGAGGTCCAGGAAGTCTTCAATGGGAATGACAATGGGATCCTCGCTTGAGGGGAAGTCATCCATCCCGCGCCTCTCAGGTGGACAAGGAGACCCGATTTCGGCCCCCCTGCTTGCTCTGATAGAGCAACTGGTCCGCTCGCTTCACGATGGTTTCCACGGTGTCATCGCGTCTGGCGAGGGTGGCGCCGATGGAGATGGTCACGTTGATGGTCCGGCCGGGCGTAAAATGCTGAGACCTGGACACGAGCATGCGCAGCTTGTTGGCAACCTTGGCCAGCTTCATCCGACTTATGTTGAGGATGATGGCAATGAACTCCTCGCCCCCCCATCGGCCGAGGTGGTCGGAGGATCGGATGCTGTGAGACATGGTGGCCGCGACCATTTTCAGCACCAGATCACCTGCGTCGTGCCCATGGGTGTCGTTGACGGTCTTGAAGTGATCGATGTCGACATACAGTACACCATAAGGGACTTTGTACTGCCGACTCTCAAGGAGGCACGAGGCCAGCCTCATCTCTATGAATCTGCGGTTGCCGATTCCGGTCAGGGGATCGAGCATGACGGTTTTCTCCAGTCGACGGACATGCCGTGCGACCGCCATCATGGAGGTTGTCGAGAATACTCTTGAAGAGAACGCTTTCATGAATCATCATGGCCCTTCGCTGTTCACAATGCACCGTCCGAAAGCCCGAGTCCGCCTCGCGGCCGAAGTTCGAAATCACCCGCATAGGCAAGTCCCACGCCAACTGTTTACCGAAAGCATTCGACCCTTGGACAAAGCTGCATCAACTCGCAATACAGCTGGAGCAAAGCAATGGCCGCCGCGTGTTTCTTCTGTTTCGGGCTTCCCCACAGGGGAAACCTGTGCATGACGGAGAGTATGCGTTCCAGGTCGTCGTTGAAAAGGCACGACCTCTCGAATTCGCCGTAGGACCTCCCACTCAGAGCGTCGAACGAAGGAAACCAGATGGGCACCCACCCTTCCACGCACTCGTCATAGCCTTCCCACACCTCCTCCGGGTTCACCCCTGCCGGAACGGTTTCCCAGGCCAAGTCCGGCAAAGGGATACTCGGATCCAGAAATTCTTTGAGGAGCGGGTTCGGTTGCCTGGCCATGCGGTGTCCTCCCTTAGAAACTATCTCAAAACCTCATATCTGTCATTTCGAACGCAGCGCAGCGAAGTGAGAAATCTCTGGTGCAAGCCAAATCCGTCCAACGAGATTTCTCGCCTCCGGCTCGAAATGATAGTTTTCAGATACACTCTCATTACAGCGTCACACAAATGGGTGTCTGATATTCAGCCTGGATTCCCGCCAAAAGCATTCGGGAATGAGGTGAGGTATTTCGGGCACATTATTGCGTGGGCTTGTACGTAGGATGAAGAGCTGTACAGAACTCACCCGCGCACTTTCATGCGTCGCAGGAGTTTCATGACCTTCGCGGGGTAGTCCGTCATGATTCCATCGACGCCCGTGTCGAGCAGTTCCTTGAGCACCTCTTGGAGCTTGCCTTCGCTACGCTGGTCGACCGCGGGAAACAGCATGATGCCGGTGAGGAAGACATAGAAGGCGCTGCCATCGGACCGGACCTTCTCGATGAGGTCCCTGGTGCAGAGTTTGAAATAGGTCTCGAAGGCATAAGGCTTGCTCGATGGTGCTCGAGGGGACATAAAAAGACATCCGAACATGCGAAATGCATGGCCTGTCAAGCTTTGGGGCATCAGGTGCCGAAAGGTCATCTGTTCGTCGGGAGAGAGGTTGGTCACATACGGGCCATGACCGCCGAAGTCCATCCTGTGGCGCATCGCCGACAATATGCCATGATCCGCGCTGGCAAGGATGATACGGCGTTTCTTGGACTCGGGGCGAAGCAGCGTGAACAGCCTGTCGAAGAGCTTCTCCCATCCCTTGGCTGCACCCCGTCCAAATCGCCTCGGTCCGGGTTTGAGCTCGATGTTCAGGTGCAGCTTCCTCGGGTTTCCGGTTTCCTTCAGCTCATGCTCCATCTGGTTCACCAAACCGAGGAACGCCTCCAGGGTGAGGAGCTGCCTTGCAGGCGACTGCAGCATTTCCTGGGGGTTTTGCGGGTGGGCCACCCAGGTTTTACCGTGGAGCTCTTCGTGGTAGCGGGTCTCATGAATGCTGCCGTGAGCGAGAAAGACCCTGCCGTCATGGACATTGCCAAGGCCCGGGCCATGCCAGACGACGATTTCCTGATCCCCGGCAATCTGGACATCCAGTTCGAGCACATCCACTCCCACGGTGATGGCTGCATGCCGGAAAGCCTCTTCGGTGCTTTCCGGCACTTCACCCGCTCCGCCTCTGTGAGCGAAAACCACGGGGGTTTCTATATCGAAGAAGGGGTCCCTACGCGGTGTGAACATTCTTCCAATCCTCCGATAGAATCAAATCAATCCTCTATCTTACTTTATACCATATACCATCCCTTGAACCTTCAGAGAACGGGCGATCACTGGCAACAGCGTTCAGCGGCAATTCCTGGTGGACCAAAGGAGGTATTTTTCCCACGGCAGGAGGAAGAGAGGTCTGCACCGTGAAGGCTCTCCCAGGTTCGAGGCCTTCCTCGGCGGAATGGGCACCGGCAGTCCGGCGGGTCTCGACCCTCCAGTTCCATGAGACCGGCGGTTTATGGCGAAGGGTCCCCACGGTAATTACCAAAGAATATGGGTTTGGCCGAAGTGATTCGCAATGAACCAGCGGAGAGGAGGTGCGAGCAATGGAAAAAAGTAGACTTCACCGCATGGACTACCTCACGCTCATCGATCTCGCGAGGTCACAAAATATCAGGTACGTGGAGGCTCATGGCCTGGACACCAGAAGAGGGGTCCGCTTCCACAAAGACGAGTCCGATTGGATTGCAGTGGATCCAGACCTGCAAGTCAACGAGAAAATCAGGACCTTGGGCTTTCTGTTGGAGCACGAACCCGCGGAAGTCGCGAGGGAGATGGGAATAAAAACGGACTTTGCCGAAAGCAGTTCCATGACCCACGTTCTGACCTTGTGCTGCTAGAGGAGGTGATCCGGGACCAGGTAAAATGGTACGCCCTGCCCGATAGCATCGCGGATTGCGTAGGGGGTGAGAGGCGATTTTGTCGACCTTGTTTCGCTTCCGTGTTTCAGGGTCCGGAGGGATGTTGCTTCCCATCCGGACCCGCCTGCAGATATCCACCTTGACCTCGGTACATAAACCGACAATCCGCAACATGGCTTTCGCTGGCGTTACCAGCGTTGAGGCGCACGCCCCACGGCGTCTCAGGTTAAAGGATGACTCTCGAGGCGGTCCTTTTCGTCGGCCTCACGAGGCACGAACAAGAACCGCCCGATAGTTGTCCACCAGGTGCTTTTTGCCCTTTTGAAGAACCGTGTGCCCCTCAGACTCCAGGAGAGGCTTCTGGCGCTCGATACCGCCGGGGTACTTCGGGTTCAACTCACCCCCCGTCTTCAGAGTCCTCCAATAAGCAGTGATCCCCATTCTCCCTTCCACCGCCTCTTCGTTGGCCGCGTGGGCGGAGATCCAGGCAAAGATGCCCGTCGTGAGGGGGCAGCCGATGGTCGTGCCGTGCCTTTTCGCGAGGATCTCCCTTATCTCGCCCACGGTGATGAGCCTTCCTTCCGGGACACTCCTCATGATCTCATCGACCTCTCTGGGTGCGGGAATGACCATCGTTCCAGTCCCCCACTTGCGGCTCATCTTTTCGCTAATGATTTGGACCCTCGGAAGACCTGCGTCATGGGCGAGCTTTTCACGCCAAGTCTTTCTTTTTCTCTCGGCCATGCGAAGAACTCCATTGAAAAGGCGTCAAGAGTAGCGGGATCACTGCACACCGGTCGGCAACAGACCTCATTGCCCCGAAATCGACTTGAGCCACTCCTTTTGTCCCGCGGCCATTTCTTCCGGGGCCAACACCCACTTGTGGGTGGCAATCCCCCAGCAGTGGCCGAAGGGGTCCTTCACCTTGCCAAACCGGTCACCCCAGAAGGCGTCCTGGAGAGGCATCAGAACCTCGCACCCCGCTGCCACCGCTCGTTCGAAGACCAAATCGCAGTCATCGACATAGATCCACAGTCCCGCGGTGGAGCCGCTACGTGGTCCCTGCTCCCACTCCCCGGGCATGGAATCAGCCATCATGATTTGCGAGTCGCCAATTCCGAGCATTGCGTGGAAGACGGTCGCGCCGTCCGGCGATTCCATGGCAGGCTCGGTCTGTAACGCCCCAAACGTTTTCTTGTAGAACTCGATAGCTCGCTTGCAATCGCCGTTGAACCAGAGATAGACCGTAACGGCATGCATTCCTTCAGGCAAGTAATTTCCTGCTTTCTCAGGCATCTGACACTCTCCCTCTATGGTGTCGGAAAGCGACGTTCCTCTTGGGTCATCGACTCCCGATGCGTCTTCCGTTCAGGATGAACAAACACTGCCATGCCATCATCCACCAAGAAACACTCTCAAGGATCCCCCTCTCCGTAGAATTTAATGATTCCGCTCTCCGTTCACCAATGGCTTGTCATCGGGCCGGCCTTCAGAAATGGCGGATGGTCTGGAACCCTTGGAGCGGCTGTGCTATTGCTGAATAAAGGATCCCCACAGACTGCCCATTCCGGGAGGCATTGTGAACGGGCTTCGTTTCCCCGCTGAATTTGGTCTATAATCGTTAAGCATGAGATGCACAATTCTCCTGCCGTGGGCGGGACCTTTTCCTGGGTTCCCGTCTTCGAGGGGATGACGGGTGAGACGGGCACCTCCTTTCGCCATGCCCGCAAAGGCGGGCATCCGGGGCATTATGAAAGGCGCGAGGTTCCATTCTTAACCGGGATAAATCACTTCTTCACTCTTGGCGGAACTCCACAAGGCAACGGGGAGGAGGGACAAGTGTTCACGATCATTCTGGTCACCGCATTATTCCTGGTCCTAGGGGCAGGATATCTCGCCTATGGGAAAAAGTTTCGAGGCGAGACCAGCAGTCCTTGGATCCTCGCGACCTTCTCCATTGCAGGCGTTGCAATGGGAGTCGGGCTGAGGTCATTCATCATCATCAGTGCCGGCACCGTGGGCGTGGTGGACTTCTGGGGAAACATTTCACCCGTGCCCCTCTCCGCCGGAGTTAACCTGATCAATCCCCTGGCAACGGCCCGTATCTTTTCCGTGAAAACCCACGAACTCAAAGAGGACATGGACACTCCATCCAAGGAGGGGCTCATCACCCACCTGGAGGTATCCGTCTGGCACAGGGCGGTTCCGGAGAAAACCCCGGAGGTGTACAGCACCATCGGCATGGGCTACGAGGAGATCATCTTGAAACCCCTCATCCGGAGTGTCCTGCGGACGGTCACCGCCGAATACGAGGCCAAGGCCCTCTACACGGCCGGACGTGAGGCGATCGTGGCGGAAATGCAAAAACTTGCCGAACCCGTCGCAAGGGAGAGGGGCCTCCTCATCGAAAAGGTCCTCCTGAGATCAGTGAAGCTCCCACAGGTTGTGTCCCAGGCCATCGAGAAGAAGCTCGAAGCGGAGCAACAGGCCGAACAGATGCGCTTCGTTCTCGATCGGGAGCGCCAGGAGGCGGAAAGAAAAAAGATCGAGGCCGGAGGAATCGCTGAGTTCCAGAAGATCGTCACCCAGGGAATCACGGAGAGCCTTCTTGAGTGGAAGGGCATCGAGGCCACGGAAAAAATCGCCGCAAGCCCCAACACCAAGATCGTCATCATCGGAAACCCCAAGAACGGGCTGCCGTTGATCCTGGAGGGGCAGAAGGGGAACTGACGGTCACTGGGCGGAGTGATCGATGAACAGGCATTCCATGCCCGGATTGTCCGTTTTCTCCCCCCGCTTCACGATGTTGTGTAAAAACAGTATAGCCTACTCCAGTCAAATGCAAGGAGGCTTTATGAAAAGTCGCTAAAATCTTTTTCTCAAAAGCCGACGGTGGTTTATCTCTTCCTTTCTCTCCGGCCATTTAACTGCTTCCATCGCTAATTCAATCAATAATATGGAAAGCTCACTTTGAACCAATGTCCCGATCTCCGACCGTGTCAACGTCTCACCAGCTCTTGTCGGATGGTGTTGACTTCGTCGCTTTCAGACGTGGTCTTCTCCGCGTTCTCCAGGCTGCCGACCGCCTCGATCCAGGGAATCCAATGCGCCGCCGTGATTTCTCTCCGTAGCTGGGCGGCTGTTTCTTCAGGCCCTAGTAGTGCGGCAATCTCCCGGAAGGTAGTGAGGATATCAGCCCGGTAGGTCCCGACAAACTCGCTGTCTGATGCCCTTAACCATCCAAGAACCGTCGCCCCTGCACCACTCCAGCCGTGCCGCTTGAGTTTGATGTCAGCCAGAGTGTGCAGGAAGGCGGCTTCACTCTTGAGTTCAACCGCAAGCTGAGCCAGCTTCTCGGCCTCATCCAAACCTCGGTTGTGCTTATATAGGAACCAGGCAAGCGCGTTGAGCCCATCTGCGTCCATCGGTGCACACTCAAAAGCTTTCCGATAGCACTGCTCCGCTTCCTCCGAGCGCTTCAGCTCAAGATACAAATCCCCGAGGTTACGGGGGTAGACAGGTTCACGCGGGTCACCCTCCATGGCCCTGCGGTATTGCGACTCGGCCTCATCGAAACGCTTCTGCTCCTTGTACAGTACCCCAAGACCATTGTAGGCAGGCGCATAATTCCCATCTATTTCCAGCGCCTTGCGGTACCACTGCTCCGCTTCCTCCGAGCGCTTCAACTCACGATACAACCCCCCAAGGTTACGGGGGTAGACAGGTTCACGCGGGTCAGCCTCCATGGCCCTGCAGTATTGCGACTCGGCCTCATCAAAACGCTTCTGCTCTTGGTACAGTATTCCCAGATCGTTGTAGGCAGGCGCATAATTCGCATCTATTTCCAGCGCCTTGCGGTACCACTGCTCCGCTTCCTCCGAGCGCTTCAACTCAAGATACAAATCCCCGAGGTTACGGGGGTAGACAGGTTCACGCGGGTCAGCCTCCATGGCCCTGCAGTATTGCGACCCGGCCTCATCAAAACGCTTCTGCTCTTGGTACAGTATTCCCAGATCGTTGTAGGCAGGCGCATAATTCGCATCTATTTCCAGCGCCTTGCGGTACCACTGCTCCGCTTCCTCCGAGCGCTTCAACTCACGACACAAATCCCCGAGGTTACGGGGGTAGACAGGTTCACGCGGATCGGCCTCATAGGCCCTGCGGTATTGCGACTCGGCCTCATCGAAACGCTTCTGCTCTTGGTACAGTATTCCCAGATCGTTGTAGGCAGGCGCATGATTCGCATCTATTTCCAGCGCCTTGCGGTACCACTGCTCCGCTTCCTCCGAACGCTTCAACTCACGACACAAATCCCCGAAGTTACGGGGGTAGAGGGGGTCGCGCGGGTCGCCCTCCATGGCCCTGCGGTATTGCGACTCGGCCTCATCGAAACGCTTCTGCTCCTTGTACAGTAATCCCAGATCGTTGTAGGCAGGCGCATGATTCGCATCTATTTCCAGCGCCTTGCGGTACCACTGCTCCGCTTCCTCCGAGCGCTTCAACTCAAGATACAACCCCCCAAGGTTACGGGGGTAGAGGGGGTCGCGCGGGTCGGCCTCCATGGCTTTGCGGTATTGCGACTCGGCCTCATCGAAACGCTTCTGATCCTTGTACAGTACCCCAAGACCATTGTAGGCAGGCGCATGATTCGCATCTATTTCCAGCGCCTTGCGGTAACAATCCTCGGCTTCCCCCGGGCGCTTCAGCTCAAGATACAAATCCCCGAGGTTACGGGGGTAGACAGGTTCACGCGGGTCTGCCTCCATGGCCCTGCGGTATTGCGACTCGGCCTCATCGAAACGCTTCTGCTCCTTGTACAGTACCCCAAGACCATTGTAGGCAGGCGCATAATTCCCATCTATTTCCAGCGCCTTGCGGTACCACTGCTCCGCTTCCTCCGAGCGCTTCAACTCACGATACAACCCCCCAAGGTTACGGGGGTAGACAGGTTCACGCGGGTCAGCCTCCATGGCCCTGCAGTATTGCGACTCGGCCTCATCGAAACGCTTCTGATCCTTGTACAGTACCCCAAGACCATTGTAGGCAGGCGCATGATTCGCATCTATTTCCAGCGCCTTGCGGTACCACTGCTCCGCTTCCTCCGAGCGCTTCAACTCAAGATACAACCCCCCAAGGTTACGGGGGTAGACAGGTTCACGCGGGTCAGCCTCCATGGCTTTGCGGTATTGCGACTCGGCCTCCTCGAAACGCTTCTGCTCTTGGTACAGTATTCCCAGATTGTTGTAGGCAGGCGCATGATTCGCATCTATTTCCAGCGCCTTGCGGTACCACTGCTCCGCTTCCTCCGAACGCTTCAACTCACGACACAAATCCCCGAGGTTACGGGGGTAGACAGGTTCACGCGGGTCAGCCTCCATGGCCCTGCAGTATTGCGACCCGGCCTCCTCGAAACGCTTCTGCTCTTGGTACAGTATTCCCAGATCGTTGTAGGCAGGCGCATGATTCGCATCTATTTCCAGCGCCTTGCGGTACCACTGCTCCGCTTCCTCCGAGCGCTTCAACTCACGACACAAATCCCCGAGGTTACGGGGGTAGACAGGTTCACGCGGGTCAGCCTCCATGGCCCTGCAATATTGCGACTCGGCCTCATCGAAACGCTTCTGCTCTTGGTACAGTATTCCCAGATCGTTGTAGGCAGGCGCATGATTCGCATCTATTTCCAGCGCCTTGCGGTACCACTGCTCCGCTTCCTCCGAACGCTTCAACTCACGATACAACCCCCCGAGGTTACGGGGGTAGAGGGGGTCGCGCGGGTCTGCCTCCATGGCCCTGCGGTATTGCGACTCGGCCTCATCGAAACGCTTCTGCTCCTTGTACAGTAATCCCAGATCGTTGTAGGCAGGCGCATGATTCGCATCTATTTCCAGCGCCTTGCGGTACCACTGCTCCGCTTCCTCCGAGCGCTTCAACTCAAGATACAACCCCCCGAGGTTACGGGGGTAGAGGGGGTCGCGCGGGTCGGCCTCCATGGCCCTGCGGTATTGCGACTCGGCCTCATCGAAACGCTTCTGATCCTTGTACAGTACCCCAAGACCATTGTAGGCAGGCGCATGATTCGCATCTATTTCCAGCGCCTTGCGGTACCACTGCTCCGCTTCCTCCGAGCGCTTCAACTCAAGATACAACCCCCCAAGGTTACGGGGGTAGAGGGGGTCGCGCGGGTCGGCCTCCATGGCTTTGCGGTATTGCGACTCGGCCTCCTCGAAACGCTTCTGATCCTTGTACAGTACCCCAAGACCATTGTAGGCAGGCGCATGATTCGCATCTATTTCCAGCGCCTTGCGGTACCACTGCTCCGCTTCCTCCGAACGCTTCAACTCACGACACAAATCCCCGAGGTTACGGGGGTAGAGGGGGTCGCGCGGGTCTGCCTCGATGGCTTTGCGGTATTGCGACTCGGCCTCCTCGAAACGCTTCTGCTCTTGGTACAGTATTCCCAGATTGTTGTAGGCAGGCGCATGATTCGCATCTATTTCCAGCGCCTTGCGGTACCACTGCTCCGCTTCCTCCGAACGCTTCAACTCACGACACAAATCCCCGAGGTTACGGGGGTAGTCAGGTTCACGCGGGTCAGCCTCCATGGCCCTGCAGTATTGCGACCCGGCCTCATCAAAACGCTTCTGCTCTTGGTACAGTATTCCCAGATCGTTGTAGGCAGGCGCATAATTCGCATCTATTTCCAGCGCCTTGCGGTACCACTGCTCCGCTTCCTCCGAGCGCTTCAACTCACGACACAAATCCCCGAGGTTACGGGGGTAGACAGGTTCACGCGGATCGGCCTCATAGGCCCTGCGGTATTGCGACTCGGCCTCATCGAAACGCTTCTGCTCTTGGTACAGTATTCCCAGATCGTTGTAGGCAGGCGCATGATTCGCATCTATTTCCAGCGCCTTGCGGTACCACTGCTCCGCTTCCTCCGAACGCTTCAACTCACGACACAAATCCCCGAAGTTACGGGGGTAGAGGGGGTCGCGCGGGTCGCCCTCCATGGCCCTGCGGTATTGCGACTCGGCCTCATCGAAACGCTTCTGCTCCTTGTACAGTAATCCCAGATCGTTGTAGGCAGGCGCATGATTCGCATCTATTTCCAGCGCCTTGCGGTACCACTGCTCCGCTTCCTCCGAGCGCTTCAACTCAAGATACAACCCCCCAAGGTTACGGGGGTAGAGGGGGTCGCGCGGGTCGGCCTCCATGGCTTTGCGGTATTGCGACTCGGCCTCATCGAAACGCTTCTGATCCTTGTACAGTACCCCAAGACCATTGTAGGCAGGCGCATGATTCGCATCTATTTCCAGCGCCTTGCGGTAACAATCCTCGGCTTCCCCCGGGCGCTTCAAATCAAGATACAAATTCCCGAGGTTACGGGGGTAGAGGGGGTCGCGCGGGTCGGCCTCCATGGCCTTAAAGTAATGAACCTCCGCCTTTTCGTGGTTCTTTTGACTCTGGAAGGCCACCCCAATGTTATTGTGGCAGTTTGCTTCGGCATATTTGAGCCTGAGGGCCCCTTTGTACGCGCGAATCACGTCGGATATGCCGTCACCCTCTTCATGAAGATTGTAACCGACGTCGAATAAAGCCTCGCCAAAGTGATCTTGCTGGGGTATATTCCCTTGCGAAAATATGGCTACCGCTCCAAGCAATGGTGGCAGTGCCTCTTTATAGCTTCCGATAGATACATACTTTAAGCCTCTGATAAGATCCAGCGAAGCCTTCTCAATTGGTGACCAGTTGCCCCGGCCTTCTTCCTTTTCGAGCCACATCAGGACCTCATCACTACCCCACAATTCGACCCAGTATGGTCTGTCGCTCAAATCTTTCCCGAGCTTTCTCAATGCCTTGAGTCCTTGATTTCGCTTCGGATCATCAACTCGTATCTCTGAAGCTAGATTTATAAGTAAACTGATATGTTGATTAAATGCGAGTGCCGTTGCAATCGCAGGGGCAAAACGAGTCAATGCTTTGCTTTCTTCCTTCCAAGCTTTAGCGGCAAGCTTAATCGTGAGCGTTTCCATGTATTTCATATCGCCGGGTTGGTCAGGAATTTCTACCTCTTCTAATACCTTATCGAGATTGTCGATCATCTCGTCGACCTCTGATGGTCGATCCTCCATACGCCAGCGGCGGCGCAAAAAAGAGCGAACGGTTTCGTGCAGGTCGCCACCTGCCAGGAGCGCATATTTGGTGGCAAGTTCTCTCAATCGGCTGCGTACGTTTCGTGCGCTCCACACCTTGGACAAGACATCCAGATCAGGCTTTGGCAAAAGTGAAAGCGTGATGATGTCCCTAAAATCATCAATTCGATCATGTCGACGGGTGAGATGAAGGAGAAAACGATCGGCTACGACTTGAATGACTTTATTGACGGCCGATTCTTCATCCAGTTCTCTCTCCTCTTCGGTTTGTAAATCCTCCAACTGCGATAGCACGTCACTGCCTCCCTCATGCAAATCTATCAGAGAGCGGAGAGCCAGAGGAACGCCGAGCGTGATCTGATGAAGTCGTTCAGCGAGTTCCTCTGACTCGCGAACCGGAGGAGTAACTCTCTGAAGCGATTGCTGGATTTCCTGAACCGTAAAACGCACTCCCTCATCGAATGGCACGCTGCGCCATCGCTCTTCCCCCACGAGCGCCCGCCAGTGCTCCCTGCTACCAAGCGGCTCCCACCTGTCGGGAGGCAATCGACCTCCTAGTAGCACAAGCAGAGGCAACGCGCCATCGCAGAGGGGTGCGATCAATTGCCGTAACGACCGTTCCAACTCGTCGGTGAGGTGTTCACAGGTGTCCAACACAAGCACTAAAGGCGCCTTCGAGGTTGCAACAGAGCGAATAGATTCCTGGAGAGCTTGGGTTCGAAGCACATCCGGGCGCAGCACCGCCTCGGGATCCGCAGTTGAACCTCCTCCATCTTCGAACCATCGATCGAATACCTCCTTACGAAGAGAAGCGTTTTTCTGAAGTTCATCAAGGCTCTTGGCAACTCCATCTCCATTTGTTCGAAGCGCCTTGTCGCTAAGTGCAATTCGCAATGCCTGGTCTGTGCCCTTACCCTCTCGCAACTCTCGCAATTGCTGATTGAATCGTTCCTGAAGCCGACTAAGTTCGCCACGGACCGTCTCGGTTCGATGCAAAGCGCGCCAGTAAAGGTCCAGGGACTCGGCTGCATAGAGCTGAGCCAGGCGAAACGCAATTGCGTTCAGTAAATCTCTTTTGCTTTCGGGAGGGTTTAATAATGGCGCTCGCCAGACTGCGTGGTCCCAGTCAATAAGGGCGACTTTAGCCGCCGGCAGCATTTCCCCTGCCTGGAGCATGGCTTTACGCAAAAACCAACTTTTCCCCATACCTCCGAAGCCGTGATACCAGAAAGCCTGTACTTTGGCGGCCCCGGACACAGGTTGTCCTTGCGCACGCGCGTTAAGTCCACGAAGTGCGTCTGCGAGGTCTTCCAACATACCCTTGCGTCCTATGAAACGATCCGTATATGTAGCGGCATCCAACGCCGGGGCTACTCCTACATGCGGGCGAGAGAAAGAGGGCTCCTGACTTGGAACTTCTTTGAATGCCGCCGTTTTCGCCTTCAGGTTTTCCAGTTCTTGTTCAATGTGGCCTAAGTGGGCCAGAAGCTGATCTTTCGTTCCAAAATCCAACGCCTTCGGTGCGACATCCACGACCACACGGGCTTCCCTGTGCTTCAGCACGTATATCCGCATGCCGCAAGCCTCAGCATAGCCAGCGACCACTGCCGCGGCAGCATTCTCAGAGCCATCCCGTGCATTTTCGCCTTCACGATGCGGTACTATTAACCAGACGACGACGCCAACACCGTCCAACTTGTCTGGTAAATCGTTAAAGGACCATCCAACTTCCGGTAATAGCCGCCAGGTTGGATACCTTTTCTGGATAAGTGCTATTTGGTTGAACCCGTCGGTCGGCGGACACAACAAGAGAATCTCCTCTCCAGACCGAGGACTCCTGGGGCTCCTGAACCAGTTTTCCGAGGTGATTTGATTCAATAGATCTTCACCGTGTCTAATCGCCAGACTGAAGAAACCTTTTAGCGGTGGTAGTTGCAGCCATTTTGGGATTTCGGGGCTTATGTGGGCGAGCGCTGCTTCTTTTCCTTCGCGATGGCCCAAGGCATAACCAATTTCGAATCCAACGTTGGCGTTCGGAAGATCCACATAAGCCACAAATCGTGAGGCTGCATCCAGTTTTGGTCTCACCATGTTTCGCCAGATTTCCCCCTGACTCCTCCCCTCCAGACGACCGGGCCACTCAATATCGATATCAACCGGCTTGTTTTCTTTCACATAGTCGAAATCATCGATTAGGCCACGCTTGATTTCGAAGTCGTATGCCAGAAAAACTTTCTTTCCAGCCATAGCCTTAATTCCTTATTTATTGGCTCGTTTGGGTACTGAGCGAGTGTCTGCAAATCGCAACAAGAATACGGATACATGAGTTGCTTGGGCTTTGAAGCTTTAGCTCCTTCTTTTCCCTCGGCAGGACCGAGAATTGATTCAATGGTGTGAAGCAGTTTTCTGAATTCGGGGTGGTCTGGCTCGCCCGCCAATTGACCAGGTTGGCCGCCTGTTTTTGCCTAAAGCTCGGAGGACGTCTCACCTCTTCGACAAGCACAGGCGCGAGGATCTTTTTGGCGAGCCATTCCTCTGCCTCCTTGCATACGCAATCGGACTTAATGGCTTCATTGGAGCGAACGACCACCAGCAGTCCCCGGTCTCCAGAGCTTCAGAAATGATCTGACGCCAAGTTTTTCCCGCTGGGGTGGTCAAATACCACCATACCTGCCAGCCCAGATCCTCCAATGCCTTGGCCAAGGCAGCGACTTTGGTTCGGTCCTCCCTGGCGCAGCTGATAAAAACCCCGCTCACCTTATGAATAACTTCAAACCATATTTTTGTCGATCAAGAACCCCATCCTATGTTCCGCCAACTCTGGAGGGCCCAAGGCATACCGGAGCCGTTCTTCTGAAAGACCAAGATGCGCCCCTGCGTCTCATCACGAAAGCTGATCCGACCTAGCAAAGATGGCTAAATCTCCCGTATAGATAAAGCTCCTGCAGTCGTTTTGTGGATAGCAGGATCTCCTGATCACAACGCAAGCGGAAAGAAAAAAGATCGAGGCCGGAGGAATCGCTGAGTTCCAGAAGATCGTCACCCAGGGAATCACGGAGAGCCTTCTTGAGTGGAAGGGCATCGAGGCCACGGAAAAAATTGCCATGAGCCCCAACACCAAGATCGTCATCATCGGAAACCCCAAGAACGGGCTGCCGTTGATCCTGGAGGGGCAGAAGGGGAACTGACGGTCACTGGGCGGAGTGATCGATGAACAGGCATTCCATGCCCGGATTGTCCGTTTTCTCCCCCCGCTTCACGATGTAACCGCTTATCCTCGCATAGTTATCCAAATCCGAGCTCCAGATGTAGGAGCCCTCATAAGTTGCCCCGCCCTCCTCAAAGGTGATATGGAGCACCGGTGTCCCCTCGACCCTGGACTTCACAATCTCGCCCCTGGCGACGGTTTTCCTGCCCTGAATGTCCCGTCGCATTTCGAGAACACCTTCTCCGGGGGAAATCGTGACCGACCCCGTGTAGGTTTCCTGGCTGTCGACCTTTCTGCCCACAACCTTGTAGCTTCCAACCAGAAACTCGGCGAAGAACTCGTTGCTGAGCGACTCCAGGGCGTGAACCCCCTCGCCGAGGCTCCCGCACGCAGCCAGGAAGGTCACCAGAATAAGGACGGACTTTTTGCGCAAACCTTTCATGGATCTTGTTCTCCATTGTGAGATAGGAAAACGCCTCAGGGCTGAAGCAGGGAGAAACCCGTGGTCGCGTCGGGGAGGCGCCGAGCTTCCGTGTCCACCAATTCCCACAACACAACCTCCATCACATGCCAGACTCTGACCCCCAGCCGCACACAGCCGGTGACCGTGGCATCTTTCCTGCCCCCGGCGATGTGCATGTGCAGGACCGGTTCCCCGTCGGCGTTCGGGAAAAGGGTGCCGACACCGGCAACTTCGTGAACATCGGTGAGGGCGTATTCCATGGGTGTCACCGGGAGAGCGCGGGCCTTTTCTGGTCCCACGACCAACAGGCTCCCAGCATCCGCACCTCCAAGCACGATCAGCGCGGCAGCCCGGATGGAATGGGACCGAGCAAATTCCTCGATGCACTCATGGAGGATGTCTCCGTCTTCAAGCCGCAGAATGAAGACTCTGCCCGGGTTAGCTTGACTGGCTTTCATGCGGGAGGCCCCTCCTTCAGGACTGGGTGTGTGTGAAGCCAGTAATGGGTTTGGCGCTGTCTGTGAAGCATTGATGTGCCGGCAGCTTGTGTTATACTCCAAACCTGTCGGCAAGATCCACGAATCTCCGACCGCGCCCTCCCTGCAAATCCGACGGAAGCCCTCGTGCCTTCGAAATCCTTTCAACCAAGGTCAAATCGGGAAAACTGACAAAGTTCAACTTCCCGCACTCCTGCTTCGTATCCGAAGGCGGTGGGGCATGGTTCCGTGAGATCGCAAGACTCCTCATGGGAACTGGTGAAGTTGCCGACATACCTCACGGAGAAGGATAAAAAAAAGAATGGCACGAGAACATGACCGGATTGGAGGCTGAGGAAATGTGTTCACAGATGAAAGACAATATCGTGGTAAAGGATTTCGGGGACATAGGGAAAGTCGTGGAGGCGACAGGCGCATGTCTCAGTTGCGCATACAAGGCAGCGTGCCTCAGCCGGGTCGCCGTGGCGGTTCGCATAGATCAATTTGCTCAAGCGCTTGGTCTGAATGATATGAACAACTGAGCTTTGACGGTGCCCAGCAAATCTGCTTTATTCAATCAGACGCTTTCAAGGACTCTGTCGCCTTCAAAGGGCGATCAGGATCCTCAGCATTTTACAGTTGCCCAGCAGGCTCCTTTGAACTCCTCGGATTTGACCATTTGGAAACCTGCATTCCGTTTTCAGGTCTTCACAAAACCTGAGTGACGGGCTTGCCTTCCGTCTCCCTGATCGAATCAATACGTTGGAGGATGGCTGGGAGACGTCAGTCATCTCGCATCCGCGGTTCTGAGGCAGCAGCATCTCATGCGGGTGGAAGACCGTCAAAGGTTTCAGGATCCCATGTGGCATCGTCTACGAAGAAAACCACCTCCAAATTCTTCCTCTGTGAAGATCTCCATCGGCACGACAACCCTCTCGGCATTGGGTGGAGATGAGAGCGGTCGTTACCGGAGTGCAAATCCTGTGTGACTCCCTCGAGCACGCTGCCGTCACCGTAACCGATGACCATTTTCATCCATTCCATTTGAACCTTCCCTGGTTCTCTTCCGGATTCTTTCCCGTTTTCATGAAAGCCGATGGAGACATCCTCGTTCCATGAAGTGTGCGCGAGAATCCCTCTTTCAACTTACCCAACGTGAGCGAACGGGCTAAAAATCGTGGGCTGAGTTGCTGTATCCGTTCACCAGGGGGATGCTGATTAGTTGATCAGCGAAGGCCTTGGCGTTGCGTTGAAGGCAGCTGTCATGAGCTCAGAGAGAAAGTGGAAGGGATTCTTTCCCCGAAGTTGGCAAGTACGAGTTACAGTGAGGATCCTTTCGGTGAAACGCTCTCCCCCTTCGGACTGATTTCCGAAACAGAGTTTTCTCCATTGAACGGCAGGGCGGAGCCCCAATTCAGCAGGATTGTTGGTGGGCTCTACACCGTCGTGGGTGAGGAAAGTAAACAGATGGGGCCAGTTTCTGAGCATTCGCCTGGCTCGAGTGCGCACGGCAGGATCAGGGCTGTCCTGGTATTTGAGGCAATAGCGTTTCATTCGAGCCCTCATGAGGACCGTGGCATCCTGGAGTTGCCGACGAGTGATGCAGTCCTCGCGGAAAGCGTGCCAGCAGGCAAACAGATGCCCGACCTCCTTGAGCATGTTCTTGGCAAACACGTAGGAATCCGGACTGCCTCTGCTGTCCTTGAGGGCCTTGAGTTTGCGAATCAAATGTGACCAGCAGAGCTGCCTCAGCCCATTTTTGTGGTAGCAACTGTAAGCGGAATGGTCATCGGAGGAGATGACACCTTTGAAGGTTTCGCCCAGAACGGACCTGAGCACTTTGGCTCCACGGCTTGCGGCAATGGCAAAATAAACCACCAGAGGAGAGACGAAGACCCAAAGGTAGCGGCGCTCCCCTTTACACTTCCACCCGGTTTCGTCAATGTTGAGGTTGGGGGAATCGGCAAGGGTCTGTCTTATCTCCTGCGTTACTGGCTCCAGTTCCGGGCTCAGCCGATCGATGCAGTTGCATACGGTACCAACACACAGATCCAAACCAAAGAGGGTGTTCATGATCTCCACGATCCCCCTTCGGCCGATCTTGTGTACCGAACTGAGGTAGCCTGTGGCTCCATGAACTCGGGGCCCAAACTGACTTTGCGCCACCTCGCAGGGAACTTCGGCCCGGGTTTTGTGCCCGCAAGTGCACTTGAGCTCGTGGCAGCGATGTTCCGTCATGATCGGCTTGATCTCTGGCAGTTCAAAAGTCTGGTGTCTCAAAGGAGAAGAGGTTTCTTCGCACTGTTCCGGGCTCAGGGCAGCGGCGCACTTCTCACAAACCGCGGGAAAGTGATCGTGCACATGGTCCATCTCCTCAACCGCAAGCAGCTCTCTCTTGTGACCCTTGTGTCCCTTCTGACCACCTCGAGAGCGAGTCGATTTCCGCTTCTTGGACCTGGCAACTCCTGGTCCATCGGATGATGGCGGTTTGGATGAGTTGGTGGAATTGGTGGATAGGGAAGCGATCTTTTTTTCCAAAATGCTGACTTGCTCAGTGAGGAACTCTATCCGGGCATGCATTTCCAGGAGGATTTTGACAACGGCCTCCTTGCCAGCTTCGTAGATGAGCTCGGCTTCCCGAATGTCCATCAGTCCTCGCAGCGTGGGGGTCTGAACGAAAGGGCTCGCTTCTCACAGTGTTGGACCTTCCTATTATCAGATAATGTTCAGGATGTCCCGAACGAAATGCGTGCCTGGCAAAAAAATTACCCCCTGAACGGTTACGAGTTGCTGAGAGGAGACCCGCCATGCAACTCGTCTATCTGAACCACGACCCCACGATGCCCATCGACCCCAGGGGGTGGCGAGGCCATGCTGCCGTTTCCCCATGAGCACTTCGGCAATCCTTCGAGCAGCCACGTCTCCGGATCGACCGCCAGGCAGGCCGTGGAGAAGGCCCACCGGCAGGTTGCGGAAATGCCCCACTGCAGCGTTGACGAGGCCACCTATACGAGCGGAGGATCGGAATCGAACAATTACGCGGGGAAAAGAGCTGCCCTCGCTCGCCGTCAAAAGGGCAATCACATCATCGCGTCATCGGTTGAGCATCAGGCCATCATGGAGGTTTGCCGTCATTTGGAATCGAAAGGTTTCCGGGTCACTGTTCTGCCCGTGAACGGCTATGGACTCTTCAGTCCGGAGGACGTAGAAACGGAGATCACTCCCGCGACGACTCTCATCGCTGTCATGCATGCCAACAACGAGGTGGGGACGGTGCAGCCCAGAAGAGACATCGCCGACGTGGGTGATAAGGTGATAGGTTATAATGGATCGCTTTTTCATGGAGCATGTCACCGTCTTCAAGCCCCAGAATGAAGACTCTGCCAGGGTTCGCTTGACTGACTTTCATGCGGGAGGCCCCTGTTTCAGGACTGGTTGTGTGTGAAGTGAATAATGGGTGTGGCGCTGACTGTGAAACATTGATGTGCCGGCAGCTTGTGTTATAATCCAGGCCTGTCGGCAAGATCCACGAAACTCCGACCGTGCCCGCCCTGCAAATCCGACGGAAGGCTTCGTGCCTCCGAAATCCTTTCAACCTCGGTCAAATCGGAAAAAATGACAAAGTTCAACTTTCCGGTACTTCTGCTGCTGTCCCTTGGGCACATGGTTGTGGACATCTACCAGGGAGCACTCCCCGCGGTTCTTCCTTTCATCAAGGAGAATCTGGACCTGTCCTACACCATAACCGGCGTGATCCTCATTGTGGCAAACATCGCCTCGTCCATCGTACAACCCCTGTTCGGCTACCTCTCCGACAAGAGGGAAAAAGCTTTTCTGCTGCCCCTCGGAGTTTTACTCGCGGGAGCCGGCTTCTCCCTGCTGCCCTCGACCCAGAACTACTTCCTCATCTTGCTGTTTGTCGCCGTCAGCGGCCTTGGCGTGGCCTCCTATCACCCCGAGGGCTTCAAAACGGCCCGTTTTTTCACGGGGGAGAAAATGGCGACGGGCATGTCCGTCTTCTCCGTCGGTGGGAACGCCGGCATGGCTCTGGGGCCGATTCTCGCCCTCCTCATCGTGAACCTTCACGGGTTTGAGTCCCTCACCTGGATGTTCCTGCCATCGCTGGCGTTCACGGTGATCATCATCGTCTTTCGAAAAGCCATCGCCATTCCGAAAACGGGGGAAGCAGGAGGATCCCAAAAACGCCCGTTCCCCTTGCATGGAGCCCGACGAGCCCTCATCATCATCATCTCTGTCATCATCATGCGGACCTGGACCCACGTGGGCATCATGTCCTACATTCCGTTCTACTACATCAATTTCCTCAAGGGCGACCCGGTGGAGGCGGGAAAGATCGTGAGCCTCTTTCTCCTAGGAGGCGCTTTCGGAACTCTCGCGGGCGCTCCACTGGCCGATCGATGGGGGCACAGGCTCTGGTTGAGATTCTCCATGATCGGAAGCGCCCTGCTCTTCCCTTTGATTTTCCTGTCGCAAGGGTATGCCCTCTTTGTCGTGGTGACCCTTCTCGGCATGATTCTCATCTCCACCTTCACCGTCACGGTGGTGATGGGACAGAGCCTCCTGCCGGGTAACCTTGGCGTCGTTTCGGGCCTTCTCGTGGGCTTCGCCATTGGAGCGGGTGGAATAGGCGTGACACTCCTGGGAGTTGTCGCCGATCACTTCGGCGTTCCTTTCGCCCTGAAGTGCATCGGCGGACTTCCCTTCCTCGGGTTCCTGTTCAGCCTCATGCTCAAGTATCCCCTGCACTCGAGGCCATGACCCGCTTTGTGTCGATCGAACTCCCCCCCGGGCACACTCACTGTCCCATGGATTCACGGACTGCTGGAGTGGACAGCCGGCGCACCTTTTCCCATCCTGTCAACAGGATGCAATCGAAAGTGAGAATAAGACGAGCGGCCGCTGGCCATAATGATTGAGCCGGCACCATCGCGCACAATTTTGATTGTACTTCGATCAACACTGCGTATGGTCACGTGGAGCCATCGATGATATAAAGACAGGCGGAAACGGACACTTGCGTTCACACGCCTTTCCACGCTGAAACCGAGAAAGCCTGTCGCTCCCCTATTCCCCATCCCTGACTGCACCGCATGTCGCCCTTCGACCTCAAGTCCTCTTCCCGCACATCCTGGCCCGCCGCCGGATTTACAGAAATCTCCCTTCGGCATGCCCGTTCTGTGCTCCTGCACAGTCCTTGGCAGCGGACCACTAAGAAACTATCTCAAAACTCCCCTCCCTTGGTGGGAGGGGCAAGGGGCAATACCGTTGACTTAAGCCGAGGGAGCCGGGCGGGGATGAACCCCGCCCCTACTGCAAACCGTTGGCCGGCAGAGTAGGGGCGGGGTTTATCCCCGCCTAAAAAGCTTAAGTCAACAGCATTGGGGGCAAGGGGAGGGGGAGATGAAGCGGCGTTCGATACACCCCCACCAAGCCTCCCCCATCGAGGGGGAGGAGATTTCGTGAGTTTTGAGATAATCACTAAGAGCACGAAGGAAAACGAAGGCATACACAGGGTTCGTGCGGATGGATTCATCTATCTTCGTGCACTTCGTGGTGAAAAGACCGTCAAGTTGACGCCCATGGGGTCAAGCCCGGAATGACGACCGTCTTATCGGCCGCCGAATTTCGTGGATCCTTACTGAGGTTTGAATCCAACGGTTGCGGGATCATTGGAGCAGCCCTGCAAAGCCGGCCCCGACGGTGCCCGTCTCGACGAAATATACTAATGCGGGAGGTCTCGGCGGATATGGAGCTCTCACAGACCCTCAGAAGTGAACGACAGCGAAAACGGGAGAAGCGCCCCTTCAAGGCGCCACTTTTTGCCAGGATTGCCGGGTTGGTGCGCCATTACGGGCTCGATTCCCGTTTCGTGAAAGAGCTCGATGCGGCCCTCGGCCATGGGGAACCCGACCTTTCCAATGAAATGCCGTATCGGAAAAGCCCCTTTGAATCTCCTCTGTTCGGCCTCGTGACGGAATCCGAATACGAAGTGGCTCGGGCGATACTCGAGAGGGTTTCAAGTCCTTACCTCTCTTACGCCAATTCACCGGATGAGATTCTGCTCTGCAACCTTCTGTTCACCGTGAAGCCGTCTTTGGAACCCGATCTCTTGAGGAACCGGCACTTCGCAGAGCTTCTCCGGGAGAATCCATCCAGGGGCAATGAGGTCTCGAATGCTGGATAAAATGTCCGAACACCACAGGGAGCGAATCGGCGACAAGCTGGCCCAGTTGAGAGAGCAGCAGACTCTCGAAGCCGTTCACCACATCGTTGAATTCAACAGAACACCGGCCGAGCTGAAAAAAGAGCTAGACAGGTTTGTCATAGGCCAGGAGCAGGGAAAGAAAATCATCGCCACAGCCATCGCATTTCATTACCGCCGGCTGGCAAAAGCCCTCAAGGATGCCCTCGCTCAAGATGACGGAAACATTGACGTTGCCCTCCGCAACACGAGGAATCCCAAGGCAAACATCCTCATCATCGGACCCACGGGCTGCGGGAAGACCTACAGCGGCGAAAGGGCATCGCAGCTTGTCGGGGTCCCGTTCGTGGTGGAGGATCTCACCAGATTCAGCGAGGTGGGCTACGTGGGCCAGAACACGAGCGACATTCTTGTGGACCTTCTCATTTCAGCGGAGAGCAATCCCCACATCGCCCAGATGGGAATGGTCTATCTGGATGAACTGGACAAGCTTGCAACGGAGCCCGCGGCCTACAAGGACGTCTCCGGGAGGGGCGTCCAGAAAGGCCTCCTCAAGATGATCGAGGGAGTGGAGAATACCGTTGAATTGGGCCGTGAGAGAATACTCCTTTCGACCAAGCACGTTCTCTTCATCGCGGGGGGTGTGTACGAGAACCTCGAGAGCACCGTACGGAAGAGAATGGACGAACGCGGTCTCGAGGGTGATTGGGAGGACTTTCTCCTGACGGACGACCTGGTTGAATTCGGCATGGAACGGCAGCTCATGGGAAGATTTCCGGTCCGGGTCGTCTACGACAGGCTTTCCACCCAGGACCTCAAGGAGATCATGACCAAGAGCGAAGACAGTCCGCTGAAATCGTACGTGAACGACCTGAAGGCCTGGGGAATTGATCTGGTCGTCACCGACGAAGCCTTGAACGAAGTGGCTGAGCGGGCCGAAGGGGAAGGCACCGGGGCGCGGGGTCTTACGGGCATCCTGCACCGGATTCTGCTGGAGGACATGTTTCGCCTGCCCGGTTCTTACCAGGGAGAATTCACCGTTGATCTCGCCTACGTTCGCGGGAGGCTGCCGTGAGATTCAAGTCGCTTTCCGCCCTCGATCGCGCTCCAGCGGTTGAGCGCTCCGAAGCTTTCAAGCGGCAGGCAGGAACCAAATAGACCGACGATAGTTTGCCGGTTCACAGCCTCCACACCCTGCTCGCGGGTCTTGCCACCATTGCCATGAGTACCGTGGAATTCAAACGAACCTCCAATGATCCTGTGAAGTTTGAAAAGGTCACAAACCCCAACCCCATCCAACAGCGCACCCTGGATCTGCTCGTCGTCAAGGTCGTGGTGTAGACAGTAACGGCCATGATCGCGTATTCGATATTTGAGCCATATCGCATCTATTACATGCTCTTGTTGATGGAACTTCGGCTTAAGGGTGCCCGACATAACTGTGCCAAAGCGATGGAAATGTTCTGTTCGCCAGCCGATGGATTTTCTGCTGGAGCCGGAAGCCATCACGAGCCCTACTGTTTCAGTAACTCTCTCTATTGACCGATATCAGCAGGGAATGATGAGGAGCATGGATGGAAGGCGAATGTAGTGAACGATCAAGAGCTAATGCGAACGGGGCCTGTGCGATTGGCCGGCCGTTATGGGCGCCGTGGAGGTCTCGGCAGATCGCCGCTCAGCGGTGGAAAGCCTGCCGGCGTGCAAACCACCGCCCCCATGGGCGCATCTGACTTCAAAATGGACTGAAGGTTCTCAAACAATAAACCGGATACCGTCGTTTGCCTGAACAGCGGCGCAAGCAGGAGGAGGCATCCCAGATGAAAAGGAAGATTCGCGTTTTCCCTTTGGCCATCTCAATTCTCACGATCCTTGCTGGCGCTGCATTCGCTGAACTATCGAAGGAACAGAGAGGTGAGGCAGATTCAACTAAAATCAAGGTGTTCATTGTCCAGAGCTATGAGAAAGACCACGTTTGTGGAACTCCTCAGGGCAGAGGCATTGAGGCTTCACTCACGAAAGAATTCAAAGATAGACTTGATATTAGAAACCATTTCATGAGCACGAAGACGATCAACAGCACTCCTGATAAAATGAAAAGTGAAGCGCTCGTTGTGCTGGGCGAAGTAGAGTCATTCAAGCCCGATCTGGTCTTTACAGTAGATGACGATGCTTTTCGTGAAGTGGGCTTGAAGTTGATAGAGCGGAGCTACCCCGTCATATTTACCGGCATGAACGGCCAGCCGGAAAACTACAGCAAAAACACCCCGTTCTTAGATAGCCAAGGACGGCCCAGTTCCAACATCACCGGCGTTTATGAGAAACTTCACTTTCAGACCGCCCTCAATGTGATGAAAGGGGTGATTCCGGATTTAAAGAAAATCGTCGCATTGCTTGATATGAGCCCGACAGGCCACGCGATTCGTGTTCAGCTGGAAAAGGAATTGGTCGGTTACAGCGAGAAGGTGGAGGTCGTTTTCAAACAGGTCGGTACAATGAAGGACTATCTCGAAGAAATAACTAGAATAAACAACGACCCCTCTTTGCAGGCGGTTTATCCCGTTGTCCTGAGCGTAGTCGATGACAAGGGAGTGAGCGTTGGTTTTAGAACGACACTCAAAGCCTATGTTGAAAACTGCACAAAGCCCGGAATGGCCCTGAACTTTGATTTTGCGAGGCTCGGGCTATTCGGCGGAGCTTCGGTCGATTTCGGCGCTATGGGCAGACAGGCGGGAGAGATGGGGGTCAAGCTCCTTCAAGGAGTCAACATACGGGACCTCCCCATTGAATCTGCTCAAGAGTACCTCATTACCTTCAACAAGAAAAACGCAGACCTGCTCCAGATCAAGATTCCCGTCGACCTGATCGGTGCAGCGGTCATTTACGACTCAATAGCCGTATTGGCACAGGCCGAATGATTCGACTTATCTGTCAGGTTGCCTTCGGGACAAAATTATGAAGCGAATTTCGTTTAGAGACTCGATCGCCTCGAAGCTTCTGCTGGCAATAATAGCCTTTCCAGCGCTGCTCACATTGAGTGGGTTCTTTATCTTTCAGAGGGTTGGAAACCAGAGGATTGTCGAGTTCTCAGAAATCAAAATGCGGCAACTGGAGCATTTCAATTCCACGTTGCTCCTGAACCATTTGGACTCCTTCAAAGAAAAGGCTATTCGTATAGCCTCCGACAACCAGATCATTGTCCCGTACAAACTCAAAGTTCATTTTCAGTTGAAGGCTCATTTAGAAAAGTTGTTCGACCTGAATGAGCTCGGAACTCTCTCCGTCCTGTCCCCGGAAGGGATCTCTGATATCACGGTGGGGCGCCCTGTCAACAGCTATCGATTCGATATGTTCAAGACCCTGGAAACGGCTCAAGAAGGACAGCCTTCATCCTCTTATGTCAAACGTGAAGAGTGGACGAATCAAAACATTCTGTGCCTGGCAGCGACAACGCCCATCCTTTCAGGGAACGAAGTGATCGCCGTGCTCCTGATCGCCAAGGATGTCATTTTATCAAAGCCCTTTTCCAATACCTTACTGGTGAGCGAAGGCCGCGTTCAATCCGAAAGCATTGAATCCTCTTTTCTCTCGCCGCTCATTGCCGAGGCGACAAAGACCGAAGCATTCGGCCCCATTTCTCTGTCAGACACTTCAATTGCGGTCTCCAAAATCGCCTTTCCCGGTTTAAATGAACCCGACAGCTATCTTCTTTGCGGAGTCGATGAGCATTCATCATTCGATCAGAACAAGAAGATCGCTCTTTATGGGATCATCATGAGCATCGGCATTCTGCTTTGTCTATCGGGCTACTCAATCTATCTGAGCAGACGTTTGACCCGCCCGCTTCTGCATATGGTCAATGTGGCCGACCGCATAGCCGAAGGCAACTTCAAGAACCGCCTGGCGATTTCTTCAATGAATGAGATCGGGCATCTGAGCCACTCATTCAATCGGATGATGGAGAGCCTTGCCATGGCCGAAAAGGCCTTGAAGCAGTCCAATGATCGCCTGCTCCTCATTATGGACAGCCTCTATGCCGATATCTACGTGGCCGATTTTCAGACCTACGAAGTCTTGTTCATGAACAAGACCATGCAGAAGAATTTCGGAAGTGATATGACCGGGCAGCTATGTTATGCCGCTTTCCGCAACGAAAACGAACCGTGCGCGCACTGCACGAACAGCAATCTCCTCGATGCCGACGGCAGTATCGGCCAGGTTTACATCTGGGAGTGCACGAATCCGGTCACGGGTGTCAGCTATATCAATTACGACAGAGCAATCCACTGGGTCGACGGACGCATCGCTCGCATGCAGATCGCAACTGATGTCAGTGCGCGCAAGAAAGCGGAGGACAGGCTCAAACGGATCAATGACGAACTTGAAGATATGGTGGCCAACCGAACGGCCGATCTTTCCCGGGCATTGGTCGAATTGGAAAACGCCAGGCAGGCTTCGGAAAGCGCCAATATATCGAAATCTCAGTTCCTGGCAAACATGAGCCATGAAATTCGCACACCCATGAATGGGGTGTTGGGGATAATAGATTTGGTGCTCCACACTGAACTGAGCGACAAGCAACGCGCTGACCTCGCAAAAGCCAAGAACTCGGGAGAACTTCTGCTGACTCTGATCAACGACATTCTTGATCTTTCCCGCATTGAGGCGGGAGAACTGATTCTGGAGGACATTCCCCTTAATTTTCCCGAAATTGTGGAAGAGGTTCTGGAGTTGCTGGCCGAGGGGGCTTACGCCAAAGGGCTGGAGGTGCTTTGCCTCATCGATCCGAAGACTCCTTCGATGCTGAGAGGAGATCCCACTCGCTTGCGTCAGATTCTCCTCAATCTGGTCAACAACGCCATCAAGTTCACGAAAGCCGGGGAGATCGTCATCCGGGCGGACTGCATGCGAGTGCATGCCGATAGGGCGGAAATCCGGGTGGAAGTCCAGGACAGTGGGGTAGGTGTCGCTCCAGAAGTTAAGGAACTGATTTTTGATCCCTTTCGTCAGGCAGATGGGACCACGACGAGAAGATTCGGGGGAACAGGTTTGGGCCTGGCCATTGCCAAGCAACTGGTGACCGCCATGGGCGGAGACATTGGAGTTGACACCGAACCTGGCCGAGGCTCCACATTTTGGTTCTCCATACCCATGCTGAAGGCCTCTTCTTGTGGACAGGATGGAGTGGCCCCAGGAGACCATTTCCGAGACGTCAAGACGCTCATAGGAAGTTCTTCAACGGCTGTCCGCCAGGCGCTTATGCAGCTGACGACAGCCTGGGGTATGCGAAGTGAGATCATCGACAACGGCAAGCAAGCCCTCTCCATGATTCTAGGCGCTGCAGAGCAAGGGGAACCTTATCAGATCCTGATTCTGAACTCTCCCCTCCCGGATCTGGATCTCATGGGTCTAACAGAGGCTTTGAAAACCGATGCACCGACGGCAAGGCCAAAGACCGTCCTGTTGCTCTCCCCAAGGGATGTCAGGGACGGGAATATTTGTGGAGACTTTGACGTTCACTTCACTAAACCGGTCGTTCCCAACAGGCTTCATACCAGCTTGAAAAGCCTGCTGTCGGGTGTCCAACAGAAGAGCTTGCCGGAGACGACCGAAGGAAAGAAAGTCCATTTTGACGCGCACATACTGGTGGCTGAAGACAACCCGATCAATCAGGAAGTTACATCAGCCATGTTGACTCTAATAGGCTGTCGGGTGGACGTGGTCTCCGACGGTCGACAGGCCTTAGCGGCTTTGGCCGGCACCCAATACGATCTGGTCTTCATGGATTGCCAAATGCCCGAGATGGATGGTTATGAGGCTACCACAGCCATCAGAGCCAAGGAGGCAACCGGCGTCCCTGGAGCTCGCACTCTCATCATTGCCGTGACCGCCCATGCCATGGAAGGGGACCGGGATTTCTGCCTGGCCGCCGGGATGGATGATTACCTCACCAAACCGTTTAATATGGAAAAACTTCAAGCGATTTTAGCTAGGTGGCTCCCCGGTGGTCAGGATCAGCAAGAGGCAGAAGAATCAAGCGGGAGAATAGGCCTCTCGAATCCTGAACATTGCGGAGCAGGTCCTCCAATGCTTCCAGGTGAAACAACGGTCGAGCCCTTATAGGTTCTCCTGGAACCTCGCCTGCGCGGGAGTTGCGTTTAAAGGGACTTGTTCGACACGCTCTGAGCTTGAAGCGCTCTATCTATTCTAACAGGTGATCGGCTCGGGGGAGGGCCATGCTGCGTGACAGGTTTGACAGACAGCGCAGGGCACAAGGGTGGAATCAGGACGCTCTCTCCAACGCCAGGATCGGCGTGGTCGGAGACGATGACCGCCTTGCCTCACTTTTCTTGATGTCCGCAGCCGCCCTCGACATCCGGGACATGGTGGACAGTCTCAGACACATTCTGAACGGTGGCAAGGGGCTCAATGTTTTCTGCGACGTCAGCAGCTCGCCGCCCCTGGAAGTGTTTTCGCCGGTGACCGAATGACACGAAGCCTCGCCCTCAACCCTCAATACTGTTGAGTTAAGGCAATCTTCCATCCATAGTTCCCCTCCCCTCGGCGGGAGGGGCTAGGGGAGGGGGTCGATCTCATAAGGTTTTCATCCTCCCCCAACCCCCTCCCATCAAGGGAGGGGAGCTCTGATGTCGTTAAGTCAAAAGTATTGCCCTCAACCCTCCCAGGGATCACTCACCGAGGAGGGTCCAGGAATAACACCGCACATCCTTCCACCGGTGACTAGGTACAGATCCTCACAAAAAGGGGGTTCCTGTTCCACTGCGTCGTGCCGGCGAACTCCCGATCGTTATCCGGAGCAGGCACCGGCATCCAGAGACTTGTCCCGGATAGCGGGTCAAACCCGGAATGACGACCGCCTTATCGGCCCCTTTATTGCCTTGAGCTGTGCTAAGGCGCGGTTTGCCTGGTTTTGAGCAGGCCGGGCTTGAGCATGGCATAGGCGAAGCGCATGAAGGGCGTCGGCACTGCGAGCTCCTCCCCTTTTTTCACGACGATTCCCAACATGCTCTCCAGCTCATTCACCTTTCCCACCTCCACGTCTCTCTGCATGGAAGGCTTGATAGTGGGGGCACTGCCGTCAAGGAAATCGAGGGTTTTCTCGACCACGTCCCCATCGAGCTCCACTCCCCCGGCACGGGCAACGGCGGCCACTTCCCCGATGGCTTCCCTCAAAACGGCACGGGCTTCGGGAACCTCACGGTACTCGCCGAAGGTGACGCGCGTCAGGCTCCCCACCGCACTCACGGAGGAGATGAAGACGAACTTCGTCCACAGCACCTTGGCGATGTTGTCGGTCAGCTCGACCGTCGGCCCCGCCTCTTGAAGGGCCCTGGATATGTCCTCGAGACGCTTCGTCTTGCGGCCGTCCAGTTCCCCCAGGACAATCCGCCGGAACTGGCTGTACTGTCCGATGACTCCGGGGGCTTCAACGGCGGCGGAGAGCCAGGTCACTCCCCCGATGATCCTCTCCCGCCCCACAACGGCTCCGATGCGTTCCGCCGCGTCCACGCCGTTCTGGAATGAGACGACGGTGGTGAAATCGCTGACCATCGGCTTTATAAGCAGAGCTGCCTCTTCGGTGTGATAAGTCTTGGTCGTGAAGAGGAGGAGATCGACTGGGCCGACCTCCGCCGGTCGATCCGTGGCACGGGCGGGCGAAACGAGCAGATCGCCCAGGACGCTTTTCACCTGCAGACCCTTCTCTCGAATAGCCTCCAGGTGAGGACCCCGCGCAATGAACGCCACATCATGTTGTCCCGCCGAAGCAAGCAATGCACCGTAGTATCCCCCGACACCGCCTGTCCCCATTATGGCTATCCGCATGGTCATTTGCCCCCCTTCCTTTGAGTCTGTCACGTTGCGATCCTGGCATACCATCCAGACTGAAACGCATCCTTATCTGCGGAGTTCCCTATCATCGGCTTCCACCCATGTCAAGAAACGCCCCATGGGCGGGTCCAATCAAGCCTGGGAGCAACTTCCGCATTTGATCACACAAGCCTGGTGCTGCCGTCGTGGAAGGCGGCGCCACCGTTTCATTCAGTATGGGCGCCGGCCGACCATCGGCATCCCTGAACCAACAGGGCTAACCTGCCGCCGCACTTGAGGCGGAACCATTCGAGGTCGACTCCGACCCGCCGCGCAGTGGATCCCCCAGCACCATTCCCGCTTGTGGCGACATGAATCTTTTTTTAGCCATTTCAAAAGATTATCCGAGCCGTCTGTCGTTGACGCCTCCGGTGAGACATGCTATTCAGAAAACCCCGAAACGGATTGCTTTTCACCCTAACCGGGAAGCGCCTTCACCTGAAGAGCGGCCCTTGGGAGACCACGGTTCTGTGCCGTCAAGTTTGGCCCCGGTGACCGCGAGCTCCAATCAAGATAAGTCTCCCGCAAGACAGAAGACCGATGATTTCCGGATCACGGTGAAGCGAGGGCCATCGGGGCGACGCAAGGGCAGGATCCTTCGGTTCCCGGTCTCACGTTTTTCACTCCCCCTTTTAGGGCTGGCCTGGCCGTCCCGGGCACGGTCTCAATAGAGGGAGCTCCCTGGCGAGGCATTCATGGCTCACGAGCGCGACATCCGCCTGACACGCATTGAAGACATGATCCGCCGGCTCCTTCGCCGCCAGGCCGAGCCCCATCTTGCCAAGGCCCTTGGAAAGATGCACGCCGCCGAGGTGGCTCAGATCTTCTCACACCTCATCATCGAGGAGCGTCAGGCTGCCTTCAAGGCTGTCCGCAACGCCAAGCACCGTGCCTCCATTTTGGCCGAATGCGACCAGCACGTGGGTCGTGAATTGCTGGAGCCCCTGTCCAATGAAGACATCGGGGCTCTCATCGAGGAACTCGGAACCGACGATGCCCGTTACCTCCTCGAGATGCTCTCAGAAGAACGCCGGGATGAAGTGGTCGGTCTCATGGGCGCCAAGGAAACCGAGGTCCTCCAGGACATGATGGCTTATCCGCCGGAGACGGCGGGCAGCATCATGACCGACTCCTATGTGGCCCTCACGGAGAACACCACCGTTGAAGAGGCCATCGCCCACGTGCGGAGAGCAACAGAGGAAGTAGAGTACGTCTTCTATGTCTACGTTGTGGACGATGACCGCAACCTGCGGGGAGTGATCAGCCTGCGGCAGCTCCTCCTCGCCCGGCCGGCTCACAAGCTCGCCCAGGTGATGACCCCCAACGTCTGGCGCGTGAATGTCCTCGCCGACCAGGAGCACGTGGCTCAACTCATCTCCCGGTACAACATCCTGGCCATACCGGTGGTCGATGAATCGGGCCTCCTCGTGGGCATCGTCACCGTCGACGACGTCCTGGACGTTCTGAGGGACGAGGCCACTGAGGACATCCTGAAGATGGCAGGTACTCATTACGCGGAGGAGGTCACGTCTCTCTCCGCCTTCAGGCTCGCCTGGGTACGCTTCCCTTGGCTGGCCGTCAGCTGGCTCGGAAGCATCGTCTCCGCATACTTCATCGCTCAGTTCTCCAACGAACTCGCCAAGGTGATCGCCCTGGCCTCCTTCATCCCCGTGATCAACGGGACGGCCGGAAACGTGGGCGCCCAGGGAGTGGCGATCATGGTGCGCGGTTTAGCCACGGGAAAGGTGAATCCCAAGAGCTGGCTTCGCGTGGTCGGAAGGCAGGTGATGGTGGGGATCATCCTCGGGGTCTGCTTTGGTGGCCTCCTCTATGGCCTGGCCCGGTTCCAGTATCCCAGTATCGCCCCCCTCGGCCTCATCGTGGGACTGGCCATCAGCATCTCCATCATCGTCTCGGCCACCCTGTCGTCCCTGCTGCCCTTCATGCTGCACTTCCTCCGTCTGGACCCCGCCCTCATGACGGGGCCCTTCGTCACCACGTGCATGGACCTGGTGTCAGTCCTCGTCTACTTCAACATCGCCCGGTTCTTCCTCGCCATGGGCGTGTGAGTCCATTGGCGCCCGGCACACTCCCGCCCAAAAGCATTCTTCGCTCTTCTCAGTCCGCGGAAAAAACCGAGTCCGGAATCCCTGAATTCAGCTTCAGATTCTCGTAGGACACCGTCCTTTGGAGCACGTTGTCCGCCGTCGATTCCCTGACGGCGACCGGAAGAGACAGGCGCCGATCGATGGTGAACACATAGCGCGTCGGGACCCCGGGGCGAAAGGGGTTGTCAGAGAGAACATGGATGCGGACATACCCGGATTCCTCCGTCACCTTCAGATCGCCGAGGTACATGTCGGTGACTGTGTGGGCAATGTTGCGGATGAGAACTCCGAGATCGGTTTCGTGGATCTGCTGTCCGGGCGATATCTCCAGGAGATCGCTCCCAGGGTCCAGGTGGAGCTTCAGCATCCCGCCGAACAAAGGGGGGCGAATTGCGACCTTTCCGCCGGAATCGGGAAAGACCACAACCATGCCCCTGTGGGGGTACTCGTAGTCAAGGCGGATTTTGTTCGGCTTCTTGAATGTATAGAGGAGCTTCTGGACTCCCCGGAATGATTCGTCCCCGCCTAATCCCTTGATCACCAGCAGGGTCCTGTAATCCCCCACCCTGCCGTAGGCTTCCTCCATGGTCCTGACGATCCCCCCTGGATCCGCATCAGCCCACACGAGGGTCAACCAGCCCAGCAGGTGAAATGTCACGATGGCAAACCAGAGCTTGCCGATCATCCTCTCATCCCTGTTTTTCCGTGTTCTCCCAAACAAGTAGCCATTCCCCGGGCGGATGCCAAGCCTCGGTCCAACTCCCGGGCGAAATTTTCATGGGGCGACGTCCGACGGCTCCGGTTTGCCCTCGAAAGAATCAACGAGCACAGGAGAGCATGGCTTGCCCGGAATGATTATTTTGAATGTGTCGAGATAAATCAATATATCGACGACATGAAAGGAGCGACCAATGAGCAGAGTGCACCGTGACATTGTCCTTGCAACTGCCTTGTTCCTGCTTTGCTCGCTTTACCACACTCAGGCTACTCAAGGGGCAGAGGCGCCACCCATAGCACCCAACATCGTGCGGGAGGGTGATTTCGCGCTGGCCCTTGTTGAAACTCTGGATATAGGTCGAGCGGCAAGCGAGGCGGAAGCTGAGAATCTACTCACTTCCCACGGCATTGTCCCTCCCAACGGGTGGATCGCGGATTATCCGGTGACACCCGGTGTTCTGCGGGACTTGGAGACGGACATCGGCGTCGCCGCTGAATCCAGACTCATTCAGATATCGAAAGACGAAGCCCTGCGACGGCTTGCGGAACTGACCGCTGACCTGGGCTTGCCCTCGGGAGTGCCGCCGGACGGCAAATACAGAGCTGCTCGACCGGGGTCCGACCCATACGGAGTCTACAATTCCTCCGATGTGGAGGATTACTATGCCGAGGAAGGCCCTCCCATCGTCACCTACATCGCTCCTCCCTATGACTACGGATACCTCTACGATTGGGTCCCCTATTCGTTTTTCTGGTACGGATTCTCATTCCCTGGATACTTTATCCTCCACGATTTCCACAGCGTCCGAAATGTGGTGGTCTTCAACAAGCACGGGTTTCACGGTAAACATGGATTCCTCCGCGGCCAAGGTTTCGGGACAGTAAGCAACCATGTGATCAACCCTGCGACCAGGGGATTCACCCTCGTTCAACCGGGGTCAAGGGTTCTTAGCGGGCTCCCGGGGAGCACGGTTGGTGGAATCAGGCGAGGCGGATTCACGAGCGAGGAAGCCCGGCGGGGAGCCCGTTCCATTTTCCAGCGGGACCTCACCCGCGGAATTCGGGGCGACGGTGCAAGATCCGGTCTCTCCGCGGATCGACCGGGGCCTGACTCGTTGCCGGGTGTGAGGTCAGGCGATGGGCGTTCCCTGTCATCAGGCCGTGAAACCGGATTCACGGGTACCCGCAGGGACAGCATGGAAGACCGCGGTCTATCCGGCTCTAGAAGCAGGTCATCCCCGGCCAGACCGTCCTTTGTGGCGCCTCTGCGAACCCAGGAAGGGTTTACGGGCGGATTTCAGCGAAGCGATCGTGGCAGAGGCTTAGACAGGTCCTCGGGTGCCGGTATCTCTTCGGGTCGTGAAGCCTTTTCCGGGGGGAGCATCCAGGGAGGATCGAGCAGGTCCCTGGGTGGAGGATTCCGGTCCGGTGGCGGCGGCTTTTCCGGTGGCGGCGGCTTTTCTGGTGGGGGCGCGCGAGGTGGCCATGGCGGTGGAGGAGGCTTGTCGGGAGGAGGGTGCAGAGGGCGCTGTTAGTCGGGACCGCGGCGAATGGGGCTCTTGGGTCTTTGGGAAGTGGAACATGCTGGCTCGAGGGCGCTTATGCGCCCTGCCGGTCTCCACATCAGCATTCAAACGGCCTGTGAGAGCGTGCAAGAAGGCTGTACCCCGCCCCCTTGAGCTCATGCGCAACCTGCTCCACGTGCGCTGGTCCCCGGGTTTCCAGTTCCAGTTCCACCCGACTGAGGTGTATGGGGAGGTCCATGCCGCTGCGGTCATGAAATATGTGGAGAACGTTCGCCTTGAGCCCGGCGATGAGGAACAGGAGTCGGGAGAGCGATCCAGGCATGTCCTCGAGGGCGACGGAAAACCGCATGATGCGTCCGTTCCGGAAGAGTTCCCTTCGGATGATCCTCTCGACCAGCGGGCTGTCCACATTGCCCCCGCTGATGACAATGACGGCTTTGGCGCCTTGGTTCACGGGAATCATCCCGCCGAGAAATGCGGCCAGAGGAGCCGCTCCGGCGCCTTCGGCAAGGATCTTCTTTCTTTCCAGGAGCATGACCACGGCCCTGGATATCTGGTCCTCGTCCACCAGCACCACGTCATCTACCGCCTCCCGTATGATGGAGAAGTTCAGCTCCCCAATCTGCTTGACCGCAATGCCGTCCGCGATGGATTTCTTCGCATCCACCCGCACAGGTTTGCCTTCCCGCATGGAGAGATAGGCTGAGGGGCACGAATCGGTCTGAACCCCGATGACCTTGGTGCGGGGCCGAATCGCCTTGGCGGCACTCGCTATGCCGCTGATGAGCCCCCCGCCGCCGATGGAAGCCACGATGACGTCCACGTCGCCCAAATCCTGGAAGATTTCCAGTCCAATCGTCCCTTGCCCCGTCACGATGAACGGGTCGTCGAACGGATGGATCAACGTTCTTCCGTCGGCAACCAGCTCCCGGGCCTTGCCGATGCCTTCCTCCAGACTTTGCCCATGGATGAGCACCTTTCCACCGTAATTACGAGTCGCTTCCTGCTTGGTGAGCGAAGACCACTCGGGCATGATGATCACCGCCGGGACCCCGGCTCTCTTGGCAGCGAGAGCTACTCCCTGCGCGTGATTGCCGGCTGAAGCCGCAACCACTCCATTTCGGCCTATTTGCCCCATGCTTGACTCGAGCTTGAAGGTGGCCCCACGCAGTTTGAAGGAACCCGTCTCCTGGAGGTTCTCCAGTTTGAGGTAGACCTCGGCTCCGTAGAGCTTGCTGAAAGTTGGGGAATAGACGATGGGGGTCCTGATGATCTTCCCCCTCAGGACTTGCGCCGCGTTCTCTATTGCGCTCAGCGGTATCATCCCGTTGGGTCGCTCCTTCCTTTCAAACCCCACGCAAAGGATTCGTTCGCTGTAAGCTCAGCGGGGCGGGCCCCTGAAGCCACTGGAAGGGAATGTGGCCACTCATTCCACGAAGGAAGTTCCCTTCTCCGCGGATGGGGTTAATGCATCGATGCAATACTGGGACCTGAGGGGGCTCATCACTGTCGGATCGTCTTCCATGGTTCCGTACCTCAGGGACAGGATGATCCGGTTGGCTCTCTCCTCAACCTCGGGAATGACATCCACGAGAACTTTCAATGATCTCAAGGCTTTCCTCAATTGCTCCTTGAATGGAATGGGCAACTGAGGATTATCCAGGAATTCGAGGATCTCATTGAGCAAATCCGCCTTTTCCGGCGTGAAGTGCACATAGGCGAGCCGAACCCAGCGCTCGCGGAGCTCGGGAGGCAGATGCCGCAGTTTTTCGCTCAGAGCCGGATCCGTACCCAGGCTGAGGGCACCGGTCAGATCATCCAGCAACCCGATGACCTCGCCACGGTGCTTTTCCCAAGGGCCGGAAGCGCCAAGCAACCTCTCCCACTTGGGCCGGATCTTGTTCTTGAGCCACTGTTCGGCCTGAGTCGGCAGGAGGGGGAGCTTCGCCAGTTCGCGCTGTTCGCGGAGCAAGGCCATGCAAACTCGAAAAATCTCCGCTCCCCCGTCGATCTGGGGATTCCCGATGTCCACAAGCTCGTTGAGGCGTTCCAGAATGGAAGATTTCCAGCGCAAGTGCGGGAAAGCCTTCCTGACCTGGAGCTCCCACTCTTCCCGCAGGATGGCGATCTGAGCATTGATGGCGGAAGAAACGAACCCGAACTTGATCAGGGCATTACGGAGCTCGTGAGCCAGGATCTCACAGCTCTGCAGACGTTGCCGCGTGAATTCCTTCTGAGAGTGGTAGAGGCTTTCGCGCAGGTAGAGGGTGAGAAGCTCCGTCCCGAGAGTTCTGGAAAGCTCTTTGATCAGTCTCGTGGAGCGATCGTCCCGTCGAACGGTGAAAGGCAGGAAGTGGATTTTGATGACGGCGACGACAACATAGTTGGAATCCTGCCAAATAGGCTTTTCTCGCCAATCCAGAGGGTATTCGAGGGACTCGAGGCAGTCTCCGTAAAGATCGCCTTTTCTCACAAGGACGGGTTCCATGTGGTAGCAGTCCTCGATTTCTCCCCGAAGCTGCTTGCGAACGCTGCGCACGTCCTCAAAAGGGTTTTCGGCCGTCCAGCTCACCTGCTTTTCCACGCACCAGCCCATGGCCTCAAGGACATGGTCGGGTTGATCCCTGTATTGGGTCCATGTCTTGCCGGGATAGTTGTAGTCCGACGCGGAAGAAAGGTCCCACCCGATCTCGCCGTCACCCTCTCTCCTCATCCCCGAAGTCACCCTGACGGCCCGCAGGTCAGGCATGGGGCCAACCTTGTATATCGTTCCCTTACTGGCGACATCCAGGCAGGAGAGTATGGTTGTGATCATGTTCTTGCAGGCTTTTTCGAGGAGATCGTCGATGATGTTCATACCGATTCCATGAAAGCGTCTTACCTGGAAACCGCGCAAGCTCAGCCATCCGGCGCGGGAGCAAACCCCGCTCTCCCGGCACGGTAAGCCGAGAGCCCTGCAGGCGGGTGGCTTCATCCTGGACCAGAAGAGATCACGAGCAAGCCCTGAATCCAGGAGTGGGAATCACCAGCGGACAACTGCCGGACTCCACCTGATTTCAAGCTTCCTATTGTATGTGATAGGGTGCGTATTATCAAGATCTGCAATGGAAGGATGAAAGGAGATCATGATATCCACGGTTTGTCCGTCGAAGGTCCCCGGAAGGTGAACGACGGCTCGACCCGGCGACGCTCTCCCGCAGCGAGCAGAACGACAGCACCTCGCCTCTCTCAGGGTTTGCGGTCGCTACCTTGGTAAAGGGCCAGGGGCCCGTGGAGGGGAGTTCAATGGGTTGGGGAATTCGCCAAAGAAAAGGCCAGAGCGTGTCGCCCTGGCCGGCATGTACATTCCTGGAAGTAATGCAGGATGCTCTCTAGATTTTCTTGACGTTGATCGCCTGTGGTCCTTTCGGCCCGCGCTCCACCTCAAAACTCACGCGCTCGCCTTCGCTCAGGGAACGAAACCCATCCGCGACGATGGCCGAGTGATGAACGAATACGTCGCCTTGATCCTTGGTTTCGATGAAACCATAGCCCTTCTTGTCGTTGAACCACTTGACTCGCCCTTCCGGCATTTCCAATTCCTTTCTATCTTGCTGTTCCTAGTGCTTGCCGGTTGCGCTACTTTGAGAGCACCCTTTAAATCGTTCTGTACCAGCGCAGGACCGATTCGAAAAACGCCCCAAAATACCGAACCTACCACTCGTATGATGGTCTGGTACCCTAGCGCGAATTATATGGTATGTCAAGGATATAGATGATTCCAGTGGAAATCTTTGAAGACTTCTTTCTCCTCCGGCTCATCCCCGTTCCGGGACTTCGCACGGACAGGTTCAAACTTCACGCATTGGCCAGGGGAAGCGATTGACGGCGCGACGGCCGCAGGACAAGTTGGGGAGGGTCCACCGTCCCCGATGACCCCATCGAGGAGTCAGGCCATCAAGCGATGGATTTCAATCCCCTTTCCTCTTGAGCACGAAGACCTGCTTCACCGCCGTCACGCCGATCACTTCCGCCGCATCCGCCAGGAGCTGAGGGTCCGACTCGAGGGATTCCCAGGATTCAAGGAGCTTGGATTCCCCGGATCTGGTTATGATGATGGGGACGGTCTTCTTCGAGGGCTTTTTTCCATCAAAGATGATGTTTCCAGGATCTTCCGGCCTTACAAGCCTGCACTCCACGGCGAAGGAATCGGTCAATTGAAAGAGGGTGGTCGCTGTGTAATGGTCTTTCAAGAAAGGTTTGAGTTTCCCCTCGTCGAAGTAGAAAACGGTTTGGACAGTCTCTCCAGCTTCGTCATCCACCGAGGGCGATTGCGCGGCGATTTCCTTGTCCTTTTCCTTTTGCCACAGTGTGAGCTGGTCTTTCGAAGCGACGCTTTCCTTTCGTTTCATGATAAAACGCTCCTTGTACTTGCCGGAACTCAGCAGCATTCTGAACGCTTCGTCGAACCCCCCTGTCGCTTTCTCCACCGAATAGCAGTTGTGCCGACACAGAAGACACCTGAACGTCGGAACACGACATTCATCGTTCTTGCACCAAACGAAACACGTCATCCAGGGGGGCCTTCCATTCCCGAAATCGCCCTGTGAAGATTCAGAAATCAGCACTGTGGGTGCTCTGAAAAGGGCAGGCATACATTACATGATTGAGAGGAAAAAACAACCCGACCAGGGGGGGTCTCATCAAAAAGGGGTCATGGATCTCAAAAGAGGAGTGGGTTGGGTCGGAAAGCCTTCGCGGTCGCACGGCTTCCCTGCGGGACAGGACAGCCAGGATGAAGGGGGAGAGGTGCTTCTGCGCGCACCCGCCAGGATGTTCCCGAGACTCGAAACCATGGAAAAACCCGTTTCAGGAACGGTGGGGAACAGGCGCGAGGATCGGTGGAACGCCCTGCCAGTTCCAGCGGCTCATCGATCCCACGTGTACAGATCATCGAACCGGTTGCTGCGCGATCGCCATTTGTCTCTGAGCTCCGTGGCCCACTTTCTCATGTTTCGAGCCTCATTGCACCACCCGCCCTTTTCCATGCAATTCGCCTGGTCCTGGATGTGATCCGCAAACTGCCCCAGGTTAAACGGCGTGGCGTCCTTGCGCTCGGGAGTGTAGCCGGAATTCCACTCAGTCATTTTCCTAACCTCCGTACCGCTGGTTTTCAACCACTGGATCGGATGCCATCAATCCTGTCCGTTGGTGCTTCAACACCTCGGCGACAACAAGCGCCGGGCCTGGCGAATCAGCTGAGAGGGATCCTCCATGCCCTATGGATGTTAGTATCACTATACATCAACAAGAATTTTCATCAATACTTTAAGCAGACCTCAAAACGATTGTCTCGTTCTTTTCTTGCATCCTGGAGCGCCGCCAGGGTCGTGGTTCGTGCTTCGCCGTTCAGAGAGGCTTCCGAGCACGAAGGTCAAAAGGCGCTTGATCGGAGAAGCCATATACATCAATATGGTGGAACCTGAGAGACTTGCCTGAGACTTTGGATCAACACTTTTGGCGAATAACCGGAGGGCGTAGCGTATGTTCAGGATTCCCGTATCCCGCAAAATCATCGTCAGCGTGTTACTCTCGGTGCTGGCGCTGCCCGTGCTGAACTCCTGCGCCACCGTCACGGGAGGGAAGGCCGATCTCGAGGCTCTTGGAGAAGCCGTCGATAAGTTCCACATGGCCATCCGCTGGGAAGAATACAAGGCGGCCTCTGGGTTTATTCCGCAGCAACAGCGCAAACAGTTTTGGGATGACATGGACCTCTTTCAACGGCGGGTCCGCGTCATGGATTTCAAGGTCAGGGATATCCTTGCACGGGAGGGTTCCTGGTCAGCGGAAGTGATTGTACAGTGCCGCTTTTACCACACTAACGACCCTCAACTGCACACAAAGACACTGCAGCAGGAGTGGCGTTACATGGAAAAGGGAAAAGTGTGGCTGGTCGCCAGGCACGACCTGGAATCCCTCATTTTGCACAACGCCCCTGAGTGATGCGCACGCTTTCCGATCTTGTCACTCGAGCCACGGATCCTCTCCTCACCCGACCGCAACATCAAAGCTCCTGCGACACTCATCGATGAGGCGATGAGGAGGTACTCGTCCGTTTAATCCGAGGAGAAGGGTCACCAGACCCCATATGAATCCCATGCAGAGATTTCCTTTTTATAACGGGATGCTGCATTCGTCCCACGCCACCTTGATTTTCCTTTGCTGCTGGGTCACTTTTGCCTCGTATTTCGGCTCCTACATGCGGATGCCCGTCGTTCCCCTTTACGCGAAACTCATGGGAGCGGACACCTTTCAGGTGGGCATGATCAACTCCTCTTTTCTCCTCATGGCCGGCCTTCTCTCACTGCCTTTCGGGATACTGTCGGACCTGGTCGGTCGAAAAATCCTCATCCTCTGTGGTCTCTTCATCTCTTCCTGCACCTCGTTTCTCCTTTACTTCAGCAACAGCCCACTCCAGATGGTGTTCATCTACCTCTTCTTTGGAATCGGCCTCGCCGCTTTCGCTCCGACCATGATGTCCTTTGTCACCGAGGTTTCGCCGTCATCACATCTCGGGCGTGCCTACGGGTGGTACACCATGGCCCTGTACGGGGGAATGAGCCTGGGACCGGCCTGCGCCGGCTTCATTGCGGAGTCGTTCGGTTACCTGGAGGTTTTCCTGGTATCGGGAATCCTTGTTTTTCTCCTGTTTTGGATCGTTTACTTTTTATTGCCACGAGCGCGGTTCGTGGCCCTGAGAAAGCAGCGGAGCCACATCACATGGACCGGTGCCAGGGCTGTCCTGAGGAACAGACCCCTCCTCGCGTGCTGGCTCGTGACCCTCGGAGGGTGCTTCGGACTGGGGATGTTTGTGACTTTTGGACCCTTGCACGCACAAGACCGCGGCATCAGCCTGGCGGAGATCGGTCTCGTATTTGCCGCTCAGGCGGTCTGCAATGCTCTCTCCCGCATCCCTTTCGGGTATTTGAGCGACAAGGTGAGCAACCGTGCCAACCTGGTGGTCCCGGGACTCGTGGGTTTTGCGCTTTCCATGGCGGGCTTCGGTTTGTCCATGAACCTCCTTTCGCTGCTCATCTCCTCCTGCCTGATGGGCATCAGCATGGGAGTGGCCTTCACCGCCGTGGGAGCACTCATCTCGGAGGTGACTCCCCCCGAGACCAGAGGCCTCGCCATGGGCGGTTACAACACCTGTGTCTATTTGGGAATGATGCTGAGTGCCCTGGCAATGGGAGCGGGCATAAGGAAGACGGGATTCGAGAAGGCTTTCCTGGTGACGGCCATGATCAACCTGGCGGCGGCCCTGCTTTTTTGGGCCGGATCAAACCTGTTCAAGGCCAGGAATCAGGTGCGGTGAAGGGAAAAGCGGGACGCATGCGCTTTATTTCCCGATGAACTCCGAATGTGCCATGACAGCTTATGGAGGAATGGCTATTATAATGATTTGGTTTGTTCTGTTCGGAGCTACGGAATATAATGTGTCGAAAAGGCCTATCGCATTGCCGTCGGCAATCCGAAATGTTCTTTGTTCCAAAAACCACACGAGGAGGTTTTCCCTTTGAGTCCGTTCTATAAGAACCTGGCCTTATGGTTGATCATCTGCCTTATGGTCATACTGTTGTTCAATATGTTTCACCAGCCCCAGCAATCGAGCCAGGAAGTGACGTACAGTCATTTCATCACTTCGGTCCAGAAGGGGGAAGTGACCCAGGTCACCATTCAGGGAGACCGCATCAGCGGAACCTACGCCAACAACAGGCCCTTCAGGACCTTTGTCCCTCGTGACGGGGATCTGATCCGGATCCTCAGGGACCATGCCGTTGAGATTCAGGTGAAGCCAGAGGAAGAGACCCCCTGGTACATGAGCATTCTCGTCAGCTGGTTTCCGATGCTCCTTCTCATCGGCGTGTGGATTTTCTTCATGCGCCAGATGCAGGTGGGCGGGGGCAAAGCCATGACCTTCGGCAAGAGCCGGGCTCGTCTCCTCAACGAGAACTCCCGCAAGGTGATGTTCAACGACGTGGCAGGGATCGACGAGGCAAAGGAAGAGCTGCAGGAAATAGTCGAATTCCTTAAGGACCCCAAGAAGTTCACCCGACTCGGAGGCAGGATCCCCAAGGGGGTCCTTCTGGTCGGCGCTCCCGGAACCGGAAAGACGCTGCTTGCGAGAGCCATCGCCGGCGAGGCCGGGGTCCCCTTTTTCACCATCAGCGGATCGGACTTCGTGGAAATGTTCGTGGGAGTCGGGGCATCGAGGGTCCGTGACCTCTTCATGCAAGGAAAGAAAAACGCCCCGTGTATCATTTTCATCGACGAAATCGACGCCGTGGGACGCCATCGCGGGGCCGGCCTCGGGGGAGGCCATGACGAGCGTGAGCAGACCCTCAACCAGCTTCTGGTGGAAATGGACGGCTTTGAGTCCAACGAGGGGGTGATCCTCATCGCCGCAACCAATCGGCCGGATGTGCTGGATCCTGCGCTTTTGCGTCCCGGGCGCTTTGACCGCCAGGTTGTGGTGCCCGTTCCGGACATCCGCGGTCGGGAAGGGATCTTGAAGGTGCATGTGAAAGACAAGCCCCTGGCCCCGGATGTGGACACCAGGACCCTTGCGCGGGGAACGCCGGGATTTTCCGGCGCGGACTTGGAGAACCTCGTCAATGAAGCGGCCCTCCTCGCCGCCAGAAAAAACAAGGACTTCATCAACATGTCCGATTTCGAGGCGGCCAAGGACAAGGTGATGATGGGACTGGAGCGCAAGAGCATGATCCTGAGTGAAGAAGAGAAGAGGACGACGGCGTTCCACGAAGCCGGCCACGCCCTGGTGGCCCGTCTCCTGCCGGGTGCGGACCCCCTTCACAAGGTGACCATCATCCCCAGGGGACGTGCCCTCGGTCTCACCCAGCAACTTCCCCAGGACGACCGCCACAACTACACAAGGGATTACCTGCTTGGGCGCATCGCCATATTGATGGGAGGCCGGGTGGCTGAAGAGGTCGTGTTCAGCCAGCAGACCACCGGCGCTTCCAACGACATTGAGAGGGCCACGCAGCTGGCGCGGCGGATGGTCTGCGAATGGGGAATGAGCGATGCCCTGGGCCCCCTCAACTTTGGAAAAAGAGAGGACACTGTCTTCCTCGGACGCGACATCGCTCAACCCAGGGACTACAGTGAAGAGACGGCCATTCAAATCGACGGCGAGGTCCGCCGCATCGTCGAAGAAAACCACCAGCGGGCAAGGCAGATCCTGGTTGACAACAGAGACGTACTCGATGCCATCGCTTTCGCTCTCCTGGAAAGAGAGACCCTGGACCTCAAGGAAATGGACGAGATCATCGTGCGGGTGAAGCCGGATACCCTTGACGAGGCACCCGGCAAGGTGAAAGAGGATTCAGGGGGTTACGGTATCCGGGAGAAAGGGCTGGAGTCTCCAGGTCAGGTGGTACGCAGCGCGGAGGACCAGGAGGAAGCATTGCAGGGAAAATCGAAGACCTCCGGTGAAGAATAACTTCATGAGCGTCGCCCCCCGAAAGCGTTATTCCCTGAGACTCAAATCTGGGACAATCGGCTTGGGAGAACGAACCCTCGTCATGGGGATTCTAAACGTCACGCCGGATTCCTTCTCGGAGGCGGGAAGATACTTCGACTTCCATTCGGCTCTGCGGCAGGCTCTGGATCTGATCGTCGCGGGAGCGGATCTTCTCGACATAGGAGGTGAATCGACCCGCCCCCAGTCGGAACCGGTCCCTGTCGATGTCGAACTGGAGAGGGTCATTCCCATCATCGAAGCCGTCCGCAAGAGCAGTGACATTCCGATCTCCATAGACACCACCAAGGCGGACGTGGCGGAGGCGGCCATCGCCGCCGGAGCGGACATCATCAACGATGTGAGCGCATTGCGTTTCGAGGTCCGGATGGCCGACCTGGCCGCCCGTGTCGGAGTCCCTGTCATCCTCATGCACATGCAGGGAACGCCCAAAACCATGCAGCAGAACCCATCGTACGGGTCCCTGTTCTCCGAGATCATCGCCTTTCTGGAAGAGCGCATTCACTATGCCGCGAGCCGCGGCATAGACCGGGAACAGATTGTTGTTGACCCGGGCATCGGTTTTGGTAAAACCGTTGCGCACAATCTCGCCATCATTCGCGACTTGGATCTGTTCCGCAGCATGGACCGTCCCATTCTCATGGGTGCCTCGCGAAAGCGCTTCATCGGCAGCGTTTTGGACAGGCCGGTGGAGGATCGGGAAGTGGGAACCGCCGTCGTCAACGCAGTCAGCATTGCTGCCGGAGCCCACATCATTCGGGTGCATGACGTGGAAAGGCACAGGCAGGTAGCTCTCATGGCGGATGCCCTGAGGGACCCCGCAATGGGGGAAGCATTCTAAATGTGGGACAATGATCTCTGCACTCTCCGGCCCCACCCGGCGCCATGAACCCGGTGAAGGCCTCTCATTGGAGACAGACATGGGAAAGCTCTTTGGGACAGATGGTATTCGAGGAGTCGCCAATGCCTCGCCCATGACGACCGACGTCGCCATGAAGGTCGGCTTGAGCGCGGCGCATGTCTTTAAGAATCGCCACCGAAGACCCAAGATCATCATCGGCAAGGACACCAGGCTATCCGGGTACATGCTGGAAAACGCCCTCACGGCGGGCATTTGCTCCATGGGCGTGGATGTCCTTCTGGTCGGACCTCTTCCGACCCCCGGGATTGCCTTCATCACGGGCAGCATGCGGGCCGATGCGGGCATCGTCATTTCCGCATCGCACAACCCCTATGAATACAACGGAATCAAGATTTTCGCGGCGAACGGATACAAACTTCCGGACGAAACCGAGCAGTACATGGAGGAGCTCATCCTGAGCGGCGCGGTGGAGAATCTTCCCAGGCCTTCCGCCACGGAGATCGGTCGAGCAAGGAGGATCGACGACGCCCAGGGGCGCTACATCGTCTACCTGAAGACCACTTTTCCGAATGATCTCAGTATGGAAGGTCTGAAACTGGTCATCGACTGCGCCCACGGGGCATCTTACAAGGTGGCCCCATCGGTTTTTGAGGAACTGGGGGCGGAAGTGATCCTCACGGGGGATCGACCCAACGGGCGAAACATCAATAAGGACTGCGGGTCCCTGCATCCCGACCACATGGCCTCCCTCGTGAGGGAGCATGGAGCCGACGCGGGCTTTGCATTCGACGGGGATGCGGACCGGGTCATCTTTGCCGACGAAAAGGGCGAGATCCTCGACGGCGATCAGCTCATGGCCATTTGCGCAACTCACTACATGAAGAACAACTGCCTGAGAGAAAATACGGTGGTCGGCACGGTCATGAGTAACCTCGGGCTCGAGGTCGCGCTTCGCAAGATGGGAGGGACCCTGGTGCGAACCCCTGTCGGCGACCGCTACGTGGTGGAGCGCATGCGCCAGACCAACTGCAATCTAGGAGGCGAGCAGTCCGGACACATCATCTTCCTCGACTGCAGCACCACGGGTGACGGGATACTCTCGGCGATACAGATCCTGGCAGTGATGCTGAGGGAAGGCCGAGGGCTGTCCGAGCTGAAGCAGGTCATGGAGCGATATCCGCAAAAACTTGTCAGTGTGGAGGTGGCCGATCGGAGACCCATTGAAGAGGTGCCGGAGCTGCTCAAGCTCAAGGACGCACTCGAGGCACGATTGGGAAGCGAAGGGCGACTGCTCATTCGTCCCTCCGGGACGGAGCCGGTGATCCGGGTTATGGCTGAAGGAGCCGATGCACAGCTTATCGAGGATGTGGTCCAGGAGATGGCCGCCTCCATCGAGAAGTCCATGGCCTGATCGAGGAAAGCCCCATGTTGCTTGCCGTAGACATCGGAAACACGAACACCGTGATGGGCCTTTTTGCGGACGATCGCCTGATGCAAGACTGGCGAGTCCGCACCGAGGTGAACATGACCATCGATGAATTCGGCATCCTGGTTCGCAGCCTTTTTGCGGCATTTGCTCTCCCTCTGGACCAGGTCCACCACGTGATCATTTCATGCGTCGTTCCCCCGATGCTCAACACCGTGGAAAGATTCTGCGCAAAATACTTCACCGTGAGTCCCCTGGTGGTGGGACCTGGAATTCGCACGGGCATGCCCATACTTTACGACAACCCTCGAGAGGTCGGCGCGGACAGGATCGTCAACGCCGTCGCCGCTTACGATGCCCTCAAACAGGCTGCCATCGTCGTGGACTTCGGCACCGCCACGACTTTCGACTATATATCGGAACACGGGGAGTACATGGGGGGAGTCATCACTCCAGGCATCATGATCTCCTGTGAGGCCCTGTTTCACAAGGCGTCGAAACTTCCCCGGGTTGAGATTTTCAGCCGCCCGTCCACCATTCTTGCCAAGAATACCATCGCTTCGATGAACGCCGGCATCGTGTTCGGCTACGCCGGGCTGGTGGAGGGCATCATCTCGAGAATCAAGAAGGAAGTGAAGACGGACCCCAAGGTCGTCGCGACGGGGGGGCTTGCGAGCCTCATCGCGAGCGAATGCCCCGCCATCGAGCACGTGGATGAATACCTGACCCTCACGGGTCTCAAGCTCTTGTTCGACAGAAACAGGAAGGCGAACTGAGTCCCCCGCGCATCCCCCGCGAGAAGTGCTCGCCTGGCTACTCGAACGGTCTTCGAAAAATGCTCGCCCGGACGCTCGAACGGGTCTTCAAAAAATGCGGACACCTCACATGAAACCCTGTCCATTGCAACCAGGCGATTCCATTGCTGTTTTAGCCCCCTCGAGTCCTTTCGACCCCGAGGGGTTCGAGAGGGCCTCCCATGCGTTGGAATCCCTGGGGTATCGCCTGGTTCCGGGAGTGCACGCGTTCAAGAGGAACGGCTACCTTGCCGGGTCCGACCTGGAACGGGTTGAAGACCTCGTCCGAGCCCTCAGGAACCCATCCATCGCCGCGGTGGTCTGCATTCGCGGCGGCTTTGGCAGCAGCAGGCTCCTCGATTGGCTCCCCTTTTCCACCTTCACCGGGCGCCCCAAAATCCTCCTCGGCTACAGCGACATCACCTTCCTCCACGCGGCTTTTTTTAAGCGCCTCAACTGGGTGACTTTTCACGGGCCCAATCTCATCGAGGCCCCGAGTGACGCAACGCAGCGGACTGAATCCCTGTTCCATGTCCTTGAGGGGAAAAAGCCCGTCCGCTGGGATCTCGAACCTCATCAAATCCTGCTCAACGGTCGAGCCCAGGGAAGAATCGTGGGCGGCAATCTCACATGTTTCGCTCATCTGATCGGAACACCGTATTTTCCCGAAACATCCGGGGCCCTGCTTTTTCTCGAAGACCGGGGAGAAGCCCTATACCGCATCGACCGCACCTTTGTGCAGCTGAAGCAGGCGGGAGTCCTGCGACGCATCACCGGCCTGATACTCGGCAGCTTCCTGGACTGCGGACCTTCCGATGCCGTCTGGAATGTGGTTCTGGAGCACACACACACCTTCACCTTCCCCGTCATCTGTGCCATGCCTTTCGGACACGGTTCCGCCAACGAGATCCTTCCGCTGGGTTTGCCCTTCTCCCTCGACACCCGCAAGGGGACTCTCGAAGCCAGCGAATCCCCGTTCGAAGTGCCTCCCCAAAAGGATGCCCGCAGTTGCGCCAAAGCACGTTCCCCCGTAAAGGCGCCTGTCGAGACCGCCTCTCCCCCTGCGTCCGGGAACGGTTGCCCCGCCCTGGTGAAGCTTTTCGAGGAAGCCCTGGAGACGCGCGTGTTCTCGGGTGCCGTTCTCCTCGTTGCCCATGCCGACCAAGTCTTGTTGTGCAGCGCATGGGGCACTTCCTGCCATGGTGGAGCACCCATTGATACAGAAACCTTATTCGATCTTGCCTCCCTGACGAAGCCCCTCGCCGTTGTCCCTTTGCTGATGCAGGCGGTGAGCACTGGTGCTTTGAAACTGGAGGATCCGTTGACGCGGTTTTTCCCCGCCGCTTTTCTCGGTGCCGCTCACCGGACGATCACCATCAGACAACTTCTCAATCATTGCTCGGGATTTGCTCCGTACGAGCCCTTTTTCCTGCAGCTCATTCAAAAGCCCCCTGAGGTCAGAAAGGGATGGCTCCTCGAATCGGTGCTCAAATCGCCCCTAATTTCAAACCCTGGCACCGCATGCCACTACAGCGATCTTGGCTTCATGGTCCTGGCCAATGTGCTGGAAACAGTCCTCGAGAGACCTCTGCACGATTTGGCCGAAGAGTTCTTCACCCGGGACCGTGTTTCTTTACTCGAGAGCCCTGCCCCGATGGTCGAGCATGGTTCCAACGACTTCACCGGCTCTGGAACGCCGCCTCTCCCCACCCGACCTGCCCCCCCCTGGATCGGTTACATGCCCATGCGGGTTCCCCGGGATCCCATCGCTCACCCTCTCCGCACTCAGGCCCCGGAGCGTTCTATTGCCGCGACCGAGCAATGCCCCTGGCGCCGTCGGCTGCTTAAAGGGGAGGTCCATGACGAGAATGCTTACTGCCTGAACGGGGTTGCCGGACATGCTGGGCTCTTCGGATCGGCACTGGGGGTTTACGAGGTGCTGGCCTTTCTGTGGAGGGTTTATCGCGGCCTTTTCGAAAGCAGGAAATGGTCCCGCGATGTGGTACAATGCTTCTGGTCAAGGCAGGACATGGTTCCAGGCGCCACATGGGCCCTGGGTTATGACACCCCCAGTGTCGGATATTCCAGCGCCGGATCTCGTTTCTCGATCCACAGCGTGGGCCACCTCGGCTTCACGGGAACATCCTTCTGGATCGATCTTGACCGCGAATTGCTGGTCATCCTGTTGACCAACCGGGTTCACCCTTCCCGGAACAACGAAAAGATCAAGGTTTTTCGGCCTGTACTCCATGATCTCGTGATGGAAGCTTTCCGTGATTAATCGGCACACAGAGACAGTCTATTTGATGGGCATCGGCGGCATCGCCATGGGAACTCTGGCGACCATGTTGAAGGAAATGGGATTCCGTGCAGTGGGTTCGGACCAGAGCGTTTACCCTCCCATGAGCACCCATCTCCAATCCCTTGGCATTCCCGTTTGTCTTGGGTACGACGCCGAAAACGTCCGAAGGGCCTCACCGGATCTCGTCATCATCGGCAACGTCATCAGAAGAGAGAATCCCGAGGCCCAATACGTCCTGGGCAGCGGCATCCCATACCTTTCCATGCCTCAGGCCATCGCGCGCTTTTTCCTCGAGAAATCTAAAAGCATCGTGGTCTCGGGAACCCACGGCAAGAGCACCACCGCCTCGCTACTCACCTGGGTCCTCAGTGCATCGGGTTTGGACCCGAGCGCCTTCGTGGGTGCGTTCATGAACAACTGGGAGCGCAGCTATCGGCTTGGACAGGGGGACTTCATGGTGCTGGAGGGAGACGAATACGACACGGCGTTTTTCGACAAGGTGCCGAAATTTATTCACTACAGGCCCCATATGGGAATCGTGAGCGGCATCGAGTACGATCATGCCGACATCTATCCCGACTTCGAATCCGTTTTGAGGGCTTTCGAGCGCCTGGTGGACCTCATTCCCCACGATGGTACCCTCATCGTAAACGCCGACGACCCCAATTGTATGGAGCTCAGCCGCAAGTGTGCCGGAAAGGTCATCACCTATGGATCTTCAAACCATGCAGACTGGCGCCTGCACAAGGTCAACTTCCTGCCCGGCCAGGTCTCCATCCACGTTCGAAATCCCCTGACGGATGCCCGCGTGACGTTCGATTCGAGGCTTCCGGGGTTTCACAACGTCATGAATACCCTTTCGGTCCTGGCGGTTGCCGCGACTCTCGGTCTTGACGCCGAATCGCTCCAGCACGCCCTTCTCACCTTTCGGGGAATCAAGCGGAGGCAGGATGTGCTGGGCGAGTGCAAGGGCGTCCTCGTCATCGACGACTTCGCGCATCATCCAACCGCCGTTCAGGAAACGATCCATGCCCTTCGGCTCTTTTACCCTGAACGACGCCTCATCGCCGCCTTTGAACCGCGAAGCAATTCCAGTCGCCGTTCGGTTTTCCAGAACGCCTACTCAAAGTCCTTCGACCATGCAGACTGCATCTGTTTGAAGGCTCCCCCCGGCATGGAGGCCATCCCACCTGAAGAGCGCCTGGATTCGAAGCAACTCCTCGAGGAAATCAAACAGAGGAAGAGCGAGGCCTATCTGTTCGCCGAAACGGAGAACCTTCTTGCGTTCCTGCAGGGTTATCACAGACCGGGAGACCTGGTACTCTGCATGAGCAATGGAAGCTTTGACGGGCTGCCTCACCGGTTCATGGAGATGCTGCGGAACGGAGTCCCCTCGGAGGCATGAGGGAATTGAAAAGAGACAGTTCCTCCCGTCCACCACATGCACACACATGACCCCGGAGCCAAAGAGCCTGAGAATGAGACGGATTCTTCTCCACAGTTGCTGCGGACCTTGCACGCTTTATCCTTTGAAGGCGCTGCGAGAACAAGAATGGTCCGTCCACGGTTTTTTTTACAACCCCCATATCCAGCCCTACCTGGAGTTTCAAAAGCGGCTGGACGTGCTCCAGTCCCTGGCAAAACAGGAGGAACTGCACCTCATTGTCCGCAGAGACTATGAGGTGGATCGCTTTTTCAGAAATGTCGCTTTCCGGGAACAAGACCGCTGTCTCTACTGCTGCTCCCTGAGAATCGAAGCAACGGCACGACTGGCAAGCAAGAGCCGCTTCGACGCCTTTTCAACCACCTTGCTTTACAGCAAGCATCAGAAGCATGGCCTCATCACTTCCATTGGGAGAACCGCGGCCAAGAAATACGGGGTTCCTTTTCACTACGAAGATTTCCGGGTGGGTTGGAGGGAGGGGCAGGATCGGGCCAGGTCCCTGAACCTTTATCGGCAGCAATACTGCGGCTGCATCTACAGTGAATGGGAGCGTTTCGCTCCCTCCACACGGCACCATCCGACGGACGCTCCGGAAGAGTGAAGGTGCCGGCATTCATGACAATCAAGGCGGGGTCGTCATTCCGGGCTTGACCCGGAATCCAGGAAAGGTCTCTGGATGCCGGCTTTCGCCGGCATGACGGAGTGAAACAAGGGCACTCCATGTGAGATGTCCTAAACAACGGGGGATCCTCAACCCCGCGTTCTCATGCGCAGCATCGACCTATTCGGACACCTCTTTTTTCTCCTCCACCATTTTGATGGCCTTCGTTGGACACTCCTCCGCACATATACCGCATCCCTTGCAGTAATCGAGGTCAATTTCCACGGGTATGGATCGTTTCACGACACCGTCCGGGCAATACAGCCAGCAGATGAAGCAGGAAGGCCGCTGATTCTTCATTGGCGTGCACTTGGTCTGATCAATTTCGGGCCGCGCGTTGCGCCAGTCTCCCGTTTTCCCGGCTTCCCCCTTGCAAACCCTGGAATGTGCGTGGGTGTATTTGTCGTTCTTTGGGTGCTCCATCTCGTCTTCCTTCGTCATTTTTGGTGATCGTGAAGGTCCGCCATTGCGTTCATGCGCACTTGAGCCCGCATTCCCTTAGGATGTTCGTGCCTTCAAAAGCCAGGCGCGCACCAAGAACATTCCTTTCAGCGGCTTCGCCTTCAAAGTGATTTCTAAGCGCCTTCTCGATGTTCTCTTGGCTTATGAGACCCGTTGCCCTGGCGAAGCCCCCGAGAATCGTCGTGTTGAACAGGACCGACCCGGAGACGATGAGTCCCGCTTCCCGTGCCCAGCCCGATGCATTCGTGGCCGCGATGTTCACGTCCGTCTGGAGCTCAACGGTTTCGACGGGCCTGGAGGTGTTGATGAGAACCAGTCCATCCGGGCGAATTCCCGCAGTCACATTGACCACCCTCAGCAGTGTGTCGTCCAGGACCACAACCACATCGGGAGAATCCACGAGGGAAAACGTCCTGATGGGCTCCCATCCGAACCGATTGGTTGCCAGAATCGGGGCTCCCCTTCGTTCAGCCCCGAAGAAAGGAGCCGCCGTGACTCCTTTGTATCCTTCATAATATGCCGCCTCGGCAAGAATCATCGCCGCAGTGACCGCCCCCTGCCCCCCCCGGCCATGCCACCTCACCTCGATGCATTTCCTTTTCATCTCCACCTGACCCTTTCACCACGGGAAAAATGCCAGCCCTTCACCCCTTAGCGCCGCCCCTACCACCATCCCCCACTCCACTCGGAGAGTGCCTCACTCTGACATGAAGCCACCGGTGACCAAGCATCATGCCTTCGTTAAAGCTCATGTTTAATAGCGTTTTGACAATCGTGAGTCAACAGGGATAGTCTTTGTTCTTGCCGTTCTCTCCCTCTTCCTTTATTTCCATGTCTGCACACGACTACACACACAGGCAAAGGAGCAGCCATGGTCATGGACTCTCGTCATCTCCCCCTTTCGGAATTCACGTGTGAGAATGGATTGAAAGCGTCCATCTACGATCAGTCCCGCCCCATTCCTGGAGATAGGTGGCAGGTGCAAGTTCAAATGGAGGTGTGTGTGCCGGTGCGTGAGGAGTATTTCAACGGCTGCCCCGATCCACCAGAGGCTTACCGGGAGTTCGTTGCCAAGTTTGGCGACACTATCAACTTCGAACAACGGAAGGTGAGGAACTTCATCAGCCGGGAAATGAAGGACGAGATGACCCAAACCATGGCGCAACAGCTCCTGGAATCCGTTGCGTCCTACCTTGGCAAGCCGGACTTTCCGTCGAAGGTCGTCATGAAGCGGTACCGTGACTGGAAAAAGAACGAGGGGTGGAGAAGAGCTCAGGAAAAGCTGCTGAAACAGGGAGAACAAAAAGAAAGGGAGTCCTGAACACGCCAGCCGTTCAGAACTCCCTTGTTATCCTATGACAATCGGTAACCCATGAACACTCAGGTCGAGGCTCAGGGGCGTATTGAAATCGGTGATCCTATGTGGGCAATCTGAAAAAGCTCTTCAAGGTCACTGTCGTACAGTGCAATGCAGCCATCGGTCCAGTCCTTGTGAGCCCCTCCTCCATGGATTGCGACCCGCCCCCCAATGGGGTTGTCGATTGGAGGCTTCATATTCTTTTCCAGCGCGCTGTGTATCTCCTTGAACTGGGCTGCGGTCAGGAGCCCTGAGAAATAGGCCCGCTCAGCGTGCTTCTTGTCAGGATAGTTTATCCGGAGAGTCTTGCTGAACCGTCCCATGCCTTCCTTGGAGTCGATTTTGAATTCCCCTACCGGAGTCCGGCCATCACCCGCCTTTTCCTTGTCTCCTTGAGGCTGAAATCCCAGCGCAACCGGATAATCCCTCACCAGCACGTTGGCCTGGATCACGTAAAGACGCCTCTTCTCCTTATAGACGAATATCTCAGGGTTCTTGATGTCAGACATCGGGGTGAGATAATTCACCTCAAGCTTGACCCTTTCGTGGGAAGCCTCACGCTGCTGGCTGCCCTCCGCGGGCTGAGCTCTCTTCTCGGAATGGGACTCGACCTTAGAGCTCGATTTCTGCGCGGAGCACCCAACCATGAGCATCAGGGCCACGTACACCGCGCAGACAAACCGCAACCGCTTCATCTGTTCAGCATTTCCCATTCTCACCCTCATCCGCTCAATCATAAAAGGACCACCCGAAGAATCAGTTGAGGGCACTCTATTCCTAATTGACCTGCATTGCAAGCCTCTTTCCCGAACTCACTAAACATCACCAAGGATATCAACCTCTTGTCGGCGGACTCGAGGCTTCAACGATTTTCGGGCTGATAAAGATCAACAACTCGGTCCTCTGAGTTCTGGTGTTGTCGATCCTGAACAGGCGCCCCAAAATCGGCACCTTCCACAACCCCGGTGTCGCGGTAGTCCCTTGAGTGTCGTTACGTCTGAGCACTCCGCCGATGACCACAATGTTCCCGTCGTCCACCAGGAGCTCCGTATTGATTTTCCGTGAGTCAATGCCCGGCACGAGGCTCGCCCCCACCTGGAAGGTCTGGGCTGAAGGCTCATCCTGCTTGGCCATGATTTCCAGCCTGATCTTGCGGTCGGGAGTGATGTGCGGTGTCACTTGGAGTTCCAGCACGGCATCCTTGAATTCGGTGGAGGCCACATTCAGGTCGCTCAGCTTCAGGTAGGGGATCTGCTGCCCCTGATTGATGGTGGCTTTCACGTGATTCAGGGTCAGCACCTTGGGCGCGGCCAGGACGTTCACCTTATTGATCGTCTCTTGAGCGGCGAGGAGAAGATCAACGTTCATGAGCGTGTTGTTGATCACCTCGGCAATGGAAAAGCTGAAGGGGATCTGGGCAGGAATGTTCACCTCGAAATCCCTCGAATACGTGGGTTGGCCGGCCGCGGCGGCACCGGATCTCCCCTGAACGCGCCAGTTGATGCCGAGGTCCCGGGTGGCGTCGGAGGTCACGGTGACAATTCTCGCCTCAACCAGCACCTGAGGAGTCGGTCTGTCGAGTCTCGCCAGGAGTCTTCTTGCGTTTTCCACCCTTGACGGGTAATCTGAATAGATGATCAGGCTGCTGCGGTCATCGACAGCCAGCTTGCCTTTTTCGCTCATGTTCTCTTTGATCTTGCCCGCGACATCGGCGGGTTGCGCGTAATTCACGGAATAGTACACCGTGTTGATCTCGCCGACGTCCTTGGCGATCTCGAGGAGCTCCTGCCTCGCCCTTATCTCATCAGCCGTCTGCGTCCATTCCTGCTTGAGCTTGTTCTGCTTTGCAATGCGAATGACGTTGCCGACCCGTTCCTTCCCGAGGTCGTTCATGGAAAGGACCATGTCCAAAACCTGATCCCAGGGGACGCGCTCGACCTTGAGAGTCACCTTGCCGCTGACGTCGGGTTCGATGACGAGATTCGTGCCCGTCAGATCCGCAATCAAGCGTAGCACATTGCGCAAGTCCGCATCAAGGAGGTCGAGGCTGATCGGCTTCCCCACATACTGTTTTCCAGCAAGGCCCGCCGCCGCGGGAGGAGCATCCCCCATGGGAGTCCCTCCTTCCATGTCGGAGGCAGATCCCGATTGGGAACCCGGTGATTGCCTGGCGGTTTTCGCCTTCTTCGATTTTTTTGCGGGAGTGCTGTGGCGGGGAGGACTGGATCCTTGGCTTCCAGCCCCGGGGTACATGGCATCCGGCGAATCGTAAGACGCGGCCGCATGCTGTGTGCCTGCTTTTCGAGAAGCATTCCTGGAAAACTGCAGGGTCAGAATCAGTCCGTTGCCGACCGGGTTCAGGACATACCGATCGAGGGGTGAATACATGGTGCCGACGATCTGCAACCCACTCGACGCTTTGGTGTCCGCATAGGTCAGCTTGACTTTTTCGGAAGACGGAGGCAAGGGAGGCAGATTCGTCACGTTCTGGAGATCCCTTAACTCAAGAACGAACCGATCCTCGCCCAGCCGACGGAATTCATAATCGTGAAACGGCCCGTTTCCGGCCACCACGATCTCCGTCTCATCTCCCAGGTCTTGAGTCTGAACTCCCACAAGACCTTCAGTTTTTGCAAGCGCCTTTGGCGCTTCGGCCGCCTGTCCCTCGGCCTGTTTTTCAGTACTTGTGCCCTTTCCAACCATTCCCGGAGCCGCACAGCTCCAGCAGGTGAAAGAGGCAAGCCCCAATACCAGTAAGCCCCTTAAAATCCTCTTGCGCGTAAGCATGATGCCCCCTCATCCTAGACTCTTTCCTCCGTTTCAAGTTTGACTCGTTCCCCTATCAACAAGACAAACCAACCCTAAAAAAGCCCTACTTCTTTTTCCCAGCATCAGCCGGCTGGGGCGGCTTGTCGAGAAACCGGTACGTGACAATGGTGCATCCCACCTGAAGGCGTGGGGTGTTCTTTTGCCGCGTCAGACTGAGGTTTTCAACCTTCAGAATTCTGTCGAGCTTGCTGACCTGATCGAAAAAGACACCCAGTTCATGGTATGTCCCGATCAAATCGAGGCGAACAGGGATCGCGGCATAAAACTCCCGAGGCTGCTCAGGCTGCGGCTGGAAAAGAATGTTTTCAAGACCCACCTGGGTGCCCAACTTGGAAACACTCTCCAACAAGCCTGGAAGCTCCTTCTGATCGGGAAGAAGACTCAGAAGGCGTTGAAACTCGGCCTCCGCCTCGGCAATTTCCTTCTGCAGCGCCTCAACTCTCGCGACGGCCTGTTTGAGGGTGGCAAGCTTTTTTTCCTGCTCCCCGACGCTCGTCGCCAGCTTCTGAGCACGCTGCATTTGATCCTTGTAAACGAGGAAATAGAAAGCCGCCCCCAAGACGAGTATGGTAGCCGCGAAGAGCAAAATCTTCTGCGGAGTCGTGAGGGCCGTGAACTTGTCCTGCACTGCCGTGAGTTGAGCTGATTCTTTCATCATGATGGCTGCGTCTTCATCTTTTGGACTTCGGAAAAAGGATAGAACCTATACGTGACTTGAAACTCTCTCAGCTTCTTGTTGCTCATGGTCGTCTGGCGGGAATGGGTGAGATTCACGCTCCCTTTCTGTACGTAGGGAGATGACTCCAAATTCCGCATGAACTCCACAATGGCCTCGTTGCTCAACGCCACTCCGTCCAGAGAAACAGAGTTGCCCGATTGGGAGAGCCGCTCAAACCAAAGTTTTTCAGGAGGGATTTGAACACTCAGGAGTGCCATGATGCGGACGATGGAATCTCGGTCTTTCTGCAGGTCGAAAATGACATTCCGTTTCTTTTCGATGGACTCCTTTTTCTTGGTCATCTCCTGCAGCATGCTTTCATACTTGGCATACTGCTGTACCTCCTGCTGCAATTGAGCCAACCGCTTTTCCAGCATCGCGATTTCGCTGTTCTTGGCATACCAGAGGTACCCCATGATCAACGCCGCCAAGACGATACTCAACAGGTAGAGTGAAAACAGCTGCTTGGCGGATTCTTTCCTTTTCTTTGCCTTGACCGGGAGTAAGTTGATCTGGATCATTTCTCTTTCGTCTTTCTCAGCGAAAGTCCAAGCGAAATGGCCATTTGAGGGCCGACGAAATCCACGTAAGCCGGATCAAACGCCTTGGCATCATGTTCCAGCTTGGAAAGAGGGTTGAAGATTTCAACTGGAATCTCAACATTTTCTTGCAGGACCTTGTCAAGTCCGGCCATTCGAGAAGAACCACCACTCAGGTAAATCTTCCCGATTTGACTGTCGGTGTAGTTGCTGTAGAAAAAGTCGATCGCCCGCTTGCATTCGTTCACCCAGGTGCGCACACTGGACACGAATATGTCTTCGACCTCCTTGATCTGCGCCTCGGAGGAAACTTCACCCAACTTGATCTTTTCAGCCTCCTCATGTGAGATTCTGAAATGCTCGCTGATCTTCTCAGTGATCTGAGCCCCTCCAATGGAGATGCCCCGGGTAAATACGGGAGTGCCCCGCTCCATGATGCTCATGATCGCCTTGTTTGCCCCGATGTCGATGAGGGCAACACTCCCCTCTCCGAGTCCATATGTGGTTTCGAAGGCATTGGTGAGGGCGAAATAATCCACATCGATGATCATCGGCTCGAACCCGGCCATCCGGATGAGGTTCACGTGCTCCCTGATGGAATCCTTCTTGGCCGCGACCAGCAAGACCTCCATGAAGTTGGGCCGGTCCTTGGCGATTCCCATCACCTGGTAGTCCACGTCCACTTCTTCGATGTTGTACGGGATGTACTGCCCCAATTCATCCTGCATCCTGCCGTCCAGCTCTTCTTCCGTCATCATGGGGAGGTCGATCTTCTTGATCATGACCTCGTAGCCGGACATGGACGCGGCAACCCCCTTTTCCTTGATCTTCAGATGACCGGCCAGTTGTTGCACACAGTTCGCCACCACCTCCGGTTTGCTGATTCGGCCCTCGGAAAATGCCCCCTTGGGAATCGGAGCCATGCCAAAAGACACAAGCCTGGTCGCTGAGTCTTTTGTGCTGAGCTGAACCAATTTAACGGCATGGGAACCGATGTCCAAACCTATTAGATTCTCTGGTTTTCTGAACATGAAGAGCACCTGCCCGAAAAGTTTTTAAAGGTTTTGTATTGACTTTTTCATTATTTTTTACTTTACCATCACTCGGCCAAGAGATGCAAGAAACTTATTATGATTTTATGGATTTGAGCTATATATAAAAAAACTATAGAGGAGACACAATTGAGTTTTCAAAGTGATGGTGAATTCGAAAAAAAGCAACGAAAAAAGAGCACCCTTCGCGAGTACACTGAAGCCATCCTCATCGCGGCCCTCTTGGCCCTCTTCATCAGGGCGTTTGTCGTCCAGGCATTCAAGATTCCGTCCGGCTCCATGAAATCCACTCTTCTGGTCGGCGACCACATCCTTGTCAACAAGTTTGTTTATGGCATCAAGCTTCCGTTTTGGAACACGGAGCTTGTTCATCTGTCAAATCCCAAAAGGGGAGACATCGTCGTGTTTCAATATCCCGTGGACACGTCCAAGGACTTCATCAAGCGAGTCATCGCCATTGCCGGAGATACCGTTCGCATACAGAACAAAAAGGTCTTTGTCAATGATCAACCCCTGGATGAACCCTACGCTATGCATACGGACCCGCGGATTCTTCCGGCAACCATCAGCACGAGGGACAACATGAGTCCCCTCACCGTCCCCGCCGACAGCATCTTCGTCATGGGAGACAACCGGGACGAGAGCCACGACAGCCGATTCTGGAAATTCGTGAACCTGAAAGACTTGAGGGGCAAAGCGTTTGTCATTTACTGGTCCTGGAACAACGAAGGTGAATTGACCTGGTCTCTTTCCAATAGTTTCGTCCGATGGAATCGCATCGGACGGCTCTTGCACTGACAGGTCCTCAACCACCTTTCTACAGGCCTCCGTTGTCTCCCCATCTCGGGTCGAAGGTAACCACCGCCCTCTCGTGAAAGCACATCCCCATCATCCGTAAAGCAGGCACGCCTCCCTTTGCTCTCGATACGCAATGAGGCCGGAGGTCCACAGGCCTTCGATTCTCTCCAGGGATTCGCCCTTTTCCAGCGACGCCCTCACGTCCCCATCACCAAACAGGATATCGATAGGGAGTTTCTCCCACTCATACTCATATGGAGGAGGCAGCCATTCAAAGTCCTTGTCATGAACCTCCAGCATCACCTTCAACAAGGCAAGTCCCAAGCGGTAAGGACGGACGCGCCGAGGAACCGTGACATGGATCTGAAATCCATGGCACGGTTCCTTTTTCCATTTGTCCCAAACGGGTTCAAAGGAGACAGGTCGGAGCGCCACTCCATCCAGCGCCTGGTCCGTCAAGAGGCGACCCACCCGTTTCTGGTCCAGGAATGGGGCTCCGAAGAGGTGGAACGGCAAAGTGGTCCCCCTGCCTTCGCTCACATTGGTGCCCTCCAAAAGCACCATACCCGGGTACAGCAGGGCCGTTTCCCAAAGGGGCATGTTGGGAGACGGACAGAACCACGGCAATTGTGTGTCCGGGTAAAGCTGACCTCGCTTCCAGCCCCGCATGGGAATCACCTGGAGGTCGCAGGAAAAACCGCCCCCCCTCACGACGAACCGTGCAAATTCCCCCAGGGTGAGGCCATGCCTCATGGGCACCGGATACCTGCCGACAAATGAGCGGTATTCCTCCTTGAGTACATTCCCTTCCACATCGCTTCCATTGACGGGATTGGGTCTGTCAAGTACCACAACCTTCAGCCCGAACCGGGCGGCGGCCTCGATGCAAAGCCCCACCGTCGTGGAGTAGGTGTAGACCCGTGTTCCGACGTCCTGAAGGTCCACAAGGAGGACGTCCAAGCCCGCGAGCATTTCTTCCGTGGGTTCCCGGACAGTCCCGTAGAGACTGTATATAGGAACCTCGAGAGAGGAATCCCAGGCATCCGAGGATTCGTGCATGTTGGCTTGCTTTTCGGAAAAGAAACCGTGCTGTGGCGAAAACAGGCAATGAATCCGTCCGCCTGCTCGGCGGACGACGTCACTCACGTGTTCGAATCGTGACGTGTACGAGGCTTGATTGGTCAGGAGTCCAAGCCTCGCCGTACGAAACCATGCCGGGGGAGAGTCCGCGAGAACTTCACATCCCAGCCCCACTCTTCCTGAATCCATTCTCCACACTCTCCAGGGTGTCTTCCAACAACTGAATCAAGAAATCAAAACAACTACCGACTAGCCCACCTCAAAAGCCTGGCCCCTCAACATCAACATCCCATGCGGCAATTCCTTCAATGGAAGCTCCCGCCTTCAAAGACCCTGGGCGATCACCCGCGTGGAAAATGGGTTATGAAAACAGCTCCCCCGCCCCCGGAGCTTTTCACTTCAATGTGACCGCCATAGCGACCGATCAGTTCACGGCAGTGGTAGAGCCCGATTCCCATGCCCATGCTGCCAAGCATGCCGCCTTCAGACGTTTTGGTGCTGAAAAAAGGTTCGAAAATCCTCCCTTGCAGGTGGGGGGGATCCCCGGCCCGCTGTCCTGGATGCTCACGTGGATACCCGAATCATCGTGCCATGTCCTTATTGTGATCCTTTTCGCCTCCTTTCCTCTCATCGCTTCAGCAGCATTGCGAAGGATGTTTCCAAAAATCTGACCGACCTCCGCGGAGATCCCCTTAAACAAGGGCAGCTTCGCGTCCAGGTCCCATTCCTTCTCGATCTCTCCCCTGAAATACGGGTGGGTCTCCAGGAAAAAGACTTCTTCCTGCAAGACGGTGTTGAGCTGCAGCCACTCCGTTTGCCGCACTTGGGCGTCCTTAATGCGCTTGGTGATGCCGCAGATGATCCGCTTCATCCTCATGCCCTGGTCCTTGATGGCCCCGATGTTTTCCACTTCGGGATGAAGGGCCTGAAGCAGCTCCGCCTGACCCATGATGTAAGTCAAAGGATTGTTCAGATCATGGAGGACCCCGGCAAGGAGCCTTCCCGTGTGGATGAGGGGTTCCACCTCCGTGTACTTGGTGATTTGATTCTCCCAGTGCTTTTGAAGCTCCCCGACCTGCTCCCGAAGGGAATCCATCTCCCTCTTGATCTGCTGGGCTTCGTTGACCACCGTCTTGGCACGATCGAGGGACTTCTTGAGGGGTCCCAATTCGATTGGTTTCGTTATGAAATCGAACACGTGGAGTCGAATGGCGTCCATCGCCGTGTTCAACGAACCGTAGCCGGTCACCACAATGATGGGGATGTGCGGATTCATGTGCTTGATCCGCTCGATCAACTCAATGCCCGGAAGCCCCGGCATGCGCAGATCCGTCATGACCAGGTCGGGGTCGACGGATTGAAAGATTTCCAGGCCTTCCTCTCCTTCGCGGGCCTCGTGGACTTCATAGCCCTCGTCCTCGAGGAATTCCCGCAAGCTCTCAAGCACAGCCGGTTCGTCGTCTATAATCAAAATAGGCGTAGTCGCCATGGTAGAGACCCTCTTCAGGCAGATGCACAGCTGTCAGAATCGATCATCGCCGGGGAATGTGCTCCATTCAAAGGCGTCATAGGGTCCAGCGTCTTTCTCGACTTCCCTCCCCGCTTTGCCGGAACATCGTCCGGCAAGCGCAAGCCAGCTCAGTGGAGGACCGTCCGGGTTATATCCTCCACTTCATCCACGTCCAGAGGCTTTTTCAGATAACGATACACCCCATACTGGTGAGCCAGCTCTTCGTACTGCTCCTGGGGCAGTGCCGTCACAATGACCACCTGGGTGGACATCCTGTTGTTACGGATGCACTGCAGGAGGTCCAGACCGTTCATCCCCGGCATCTTTATGTCCAAAAACATCAGGCGCGGCTGATACTCACTCAATAAGGTGAGCGCCTTCGCACCGTTGTCCACCATCACCAAGGGATAGTCGTCCCCAAGCATCGCGTCGAACGAGTCGAGGATGCCCCTGTCATCATCAACCACAAAAATCGCTTCCGAACAATCTCTTTCCATATGGATCCGCTCCCTTCAAAACCCCACATTGGGATCCACAGGCGATCCCAGGGCTTCCAACCATTCCGTCTCAGGCTATTTGCCAGCAAGTATCGCGGCGCTCCTTCTCATCACCGGGATCCGAGGCCCCCGCTTTGCCTCCTATCCCGCTGACCATGCCGAGACGCCGCACTCCCTCGCACCCAACACCGGGGAACAACTTGTCCGGCTTCTCACATGCTCTCCACGAAGCGCAAGACACATGTCCCCATACAGAGAGAAAACAAGAAAGGTGCCAAACGACAGCTTCTTCAAAAAATCTTGTTTTTTCAAACTATTAAAGATTGCATTCAATGGAAAGCCGAAGGAGCCAGCGGGATGGAGTGCACAATTTCTTGGGCAGGATTCACAGGATTTTGTTTGCAGGCAGGAACCTACTGGCCAGCGGATTCGGCCACGGCAGGAAGGAAAACCGTGAAGCAACTCCCCTCCCCCACCCGGCTCTTTGCATCGATATGGCCCCCGTGTTCGGAGATCACCTTGTGTGTGATCGCCAGACCCAGACCCGTTCCGGTATCCTTGGTGGTGAAGAAGGGATTGAATATCGTCCTCAAGTCTTCGTCGGAGATCCCATGGCCGGAGTCTTTGAATGAGACGGCAAGCCAACCGTCCATCCGTGGAAGCGAATGAGCCGCCTTCAGCATGCCCGCCGTGAAAAGCGATGCATCGACTCTCAGCTCCCCCCCTCCAGGCATGGCCTGTATTGCATTGCGAATCAGGTTATGAAAAGCCTTCACCAGCTGATCACAGTCCGCGCGCACCAATGGAATCCCGGGGTTGATCCCGATCTCGTGTTCGATTCCCAGTGATCTCAACTGCTCATCGAAAAGCTCGAAAGTCTGATGCAGAAGCCTGCCCACGTCCACGATCGAGAAGTGATATCTCGGACTTCTGGAGAGCTCCAGGAGATCTTCGATCAGTCGGTTGATTCGATCCAGTTCGCGGGGAACAGTACGCTGGAATTTTTCCAGGAATCCCGGTTTGTCAACCTTTCTCGGCAAGAGCTGGACAAACGTCTTGATGGCCGAGAGGGGATTTCGGATCTCGTGGGCCATTCCGGCGGCGAGGGTGCCGAGGGCCGCAAGTCGTTCCGAACGCCTCATGCGTGCTTCGAGCTTCTTGATATCGGTGATGTCATGGAGGTTCGTGATGACTTCCAGGGGCATCCCATGAGGATCCGTCAGCAGGCTCGAGTTGGCCAGCAGTATCTGGGTGTCTTCTTCCCGGTCGATGTAAATCTGCTTTTGGCCCCCGGCCGCAACAGGGTTTTGCAGCATTTCCTCGAGATAGTCCCTCAGCGGAGGAATGCCTTCGAGAAGCTCCACGATGGGACTTCCCTGGGCAAGGCCATCGCCCACTCCCAGGATCCGGCCCGCGGCGGGGTTGATCGCCGCCAACTGCCCGTCCACATCCACCGAGAGCAAGCCATCGCTCATCGTATCGAGGAGTTTTTCAGTGTAGCGCTGCAGATGCCGTATCTCCATCAACTGTTCTTCAAGTTGCTCCCGCTGGATCAGGATTTCTCTGATCATCATGGAAAAATTGTTGGCCAGCACTTCCACTTCGTCCCGGGTGCGGACTTGGATTTCCTGGTTGAAGTTGCCCTTGGCCGCCTCGAGAGTGGCCTGAACCAGGGATCCAAGCGGCCTGGTGATGCGGCGGGCCGCCCACACGGAGACCAGAATGCCCAGGAGCAGCGCCAACAGACCGATGCCGGCGATGACGAACTGGGTCTGCCGGATCTGCTCGAACATGGGTTGCAAAGAGAGGGCGACCCGCACAGTGCCCCACCGCATGTCCGCGTTGGGAACCAACACCGGAACGCTCACCTCCACCGCCCGCTCTTTCCCCTCACCCCGAGAAACATGCTGCACCATGGGCTGAGAACTCGAAAGTGCTTTCACTGTCACGGCATCGTCCAGGTGCTTTCCCTGCAAATCCGCTCTTCCACTGAACCCCGCTACGCGACCCTCCTTGTCGTGGACGACTACATACACGATGTCGGGGCCCGTCGCCGCCTGATTCGCATATTGCTCGAGAGCGATGTAGTTGTATGTCAGGAGGGCACCCCTGGAGGTGGCGGCAAGACTTTCCGCGATCGAAATCGCCCTCTTTTCAAGCTGGTCGCGGATAGCACGACTTTGTTGGAATCCGACCAGGAAAGCAAGCATTCCCACGAGAAGAATGAGAAGCACCGAAATGATGAGAATGAAACGAAACCGAAGGGGAATGTATGGCGAGGAACGGGCGTCTCCAGGCTTTTGAGACCACATTTGCGTCATGGAAGATTCTTTGAGGGAGAAGTCGAACGTGGCTCCTTGAGCCAAACCTTGTGGTAAGACATGGTGTGCGTCCCCAGGGCGTTCACCTGGACTCCCTGGACGGCGTCCTGATAGGCAGCGTCAATGCTCATGTAGAGAAGCGGCGCCAAAGGGCATGATCTCGTGATCTCTCGCTGGGCGGCCTGATACATTTTAGCCCGCTCAACAGGATCTGTAATGGTGCGGGCCTCGTTGAGCATTCGATCGACGCCCTCATCCCGGTACCTCATGAAATTCGCATCGGCGCCCATGCCGAACAGGGGCAGCAGAAAGTTGTCCGGATCCGGCATGTCGGCATACCAGACGTACCGGTAGACTTGCACGGAATCCGACTTAACGAACTGCTCAAACTGAGACCAGTCGGGCATGAACCTGGGCACCAGGGCCACTCCAACCTCGGCCCAGCAATCCTTGATGAAACTCAACTCAGCCTGCGCCAATGACGATTGGGAGTTGGAGACAACTTCAATGGACGGAAGGGGAGTCTGACCCTCGGACCTATAGCGCTTCATGAGCTCAGCGGCCTGAACAGGATCATGAAGGGCCTCCATTTCCCGGGGTTGGTAACCCAGAAGGCCCGGAGGCAAGACACCCGTCGCAGGCTCGCGTTGGTTGTTGTGCACCTGCCCCACAAGCTTGCTGCGATCGATGGCCATGGAAAGAGCCCGCCGCACATCCGGATGCTTCAAAAAGGGGTGCTCACAGTTGAAGCCATAGAACTGGAGGCTGAGAGAAGGGCGGTGGATCAACTGGATTCCCTTTTGCTCGGATAAACGCTGCTTCACCTGCGCATGCGCAGGCATCTCGTGAAGTTCCTTGTTGATGAAAGCCTTGTAAACCTCTTCAATCTGCACACCCGGATAGATGCTGAAAACAACCTCGTCGAGAAAGGCCTTTCCACCATAGTGATCGGAAAAACGTTCGAGACGCACGGAGCGGTTCTCTTCCCAGGAAGCGAATTTGAAGGGCCCACTGCCCACCGGCTTCCTGCCGTACTCGACGCCACGGGACAGGACTTCTTCGGGAGGAACGATTTTCGCCTGATACATCCCCAAGGCGATGAGAAACGGCGCATAAGGTTCATGCAAACGCACAACCACCGTACCCTCGTCCGTCGCCTCCAACCCGGCCACGTGGTCAACCGTTGACTCACTGTACTCCTTTGCCCCAGTGATCTTGAGCAAGTGAGACTTGATGGCGGGAGGTGGACTGATACGCAACAGGCGGGTCAACGAAAAAACCACGTCCTGGGCGACGATTTTCTTCCCGTTGTGGAACCGGGCGTCTTTCCTCAGGAAAAAGCGGTACGTCCTGCCTCCGTTCTCCACCAGCCAACTCTCCGCAAGGGCAGGCACCACCAAGAGGTCAGGACTGTATTGAACAAGGCCGTCGAAGAGCTGTTGTAAGACCGTTATGCTGTAGATATCCTCGACGTAGGCTGGATCCAGGGTCTTGGGATTGTTGAGAAGGGGTGCTCTATAGGTACCCCCGAAGCGACTGTCCTGAACACTCGGGAGACTCTGCGCAGCATGCTGTGCGTGCACGGAAACCGCAAGCCCCCCCAGGACAAACATCATCACAACAACGGGACAAACGCCATGGAGTGAACGCGAGATGCTCATTGCAACCTTTCTTGTGACCGGAGAGAAAATCCGAGGAAAGGAGACGCAACAAGGCGATTTTATCCCCCTCTCACCGCATTTACAAAAAGAAAAAGCACGAAGATTCATTTCGTGCTTTTTCTAAGAATGCACAATGATCGAGAAGATATGCAGGGAATCCTTAGTCTCCGCCCCCTCCAGATGCCAGGACGGGAAGAACGTATGTTGCAATCAGAGCGCCGATCACATACAGTTGCACCAGGATCTTTTTCATTTTCTTATCCCCCATTTGATTGATTCAGTTCCATCAGACCACTGTCTAAGAGCATCGTTCAATCCGCTCACCACGGTTCATATTGAGCAAACGCTGTACCAAGCATTAGCATAGCCATTAGTTGATGTGGAAATCCTTGAAATGTCAAGCCTTAGAGCGTCACGACGATTTGAATGAACTGATTAATTCTTTCGGGGATATACACCCACAGAAGGGCCACGGCAAAGGCATTCCCACGCGAAGTGCGCAGCCGCGCTTGAACAGGACCCATGCATAAGAAACTGTGCACTGCACAATTTCCTGTGCACCGGTTCGTGGTGCACGAAGGCATTCAATGAAAGAATTTGAGGCGAAAAAGAGGTTGACTACGGAGAGAGGGTGCTAGCCGGTCACTTGCGATCTGATATTGAGGGATTTGACTTTCAACAGGAGGGTGTTTCGGTGGACCTTCAAGAGGCGGGCGGTGTCGGAGAGATTCCAGTTGCAGCGTTCCAAAGCCTTCAGGACGTAGCGGCGTTCAAAAGCCTGCCGTGCACTGTGGAGCCCCATGTCCCGGACCTCGTCCATCTCCCACTCCTCTTCATGGGACTCATCGCCGAGCATCTCTTCGATGGGCAGGTCCTCCTCGCCGATCTGCTTCTCGTCAGGGCCAAGGACGACCAGGCGCTCCATGAGGTTTTCGAGCTCCCGCACGTTCCCGGGCCAGGGATAACTCTCGAGCACTTCCATGGCTTCCCGGCTTATCCCTTTCACCTTCTTGGTAAACATCTTGTTGAATTTGACCAGAAAATGGCCCGACAGAAGCGGGATGTCCCCCTTGCGGTCCCTCAGGGGCGGGATTTCGACGGGTATGACGTTCAATCGGAAGTAGAGGTCACTTCGAAAAAGCTTCTGACGAACCAGCTGTTCGAGCCGCATGTTCGTTGCCGCAATCAATCGAACGTCGACCTTGATGGTCTGGTGACTCCCCACCCGGCTGAATTCTCTCTCCTGAAGGAACCTGAGGAGCTTGGCCTGGAACTCTTGCCTGAGACTGGATATCTCATCCAGAAAAATGGTGCCGCCGTGGGCGTACTCGAACTTGCCGATCTTGCGCGCATGGGCACTGGTGAAGGCGCCCCTTTCATGTCCAAAGAGCTCGCTTTCCAGCAGCTCGGGCGGCACCGCGGCACAATTGATTGCCACGAAAGGCTTTGCCCTGCGTTCGCTCACCACGTGGATTGCTCGGGCAATGAGCTCCTTGCCGGTTCCGCTTTCACCCGTGATGAGGATGTTGCTGGAAGTGGGGGCGACCTTCTGGACCCGGTGGAAGATAGCGTGCATGTTGGGCGCCTGGCTGACGATCTCAACGCAATCGAACCGGAAGGCATTCCCGGGGCAAGGGGGCGCGGACAGCTCCTGCCTGGACCATCGCCTCTTGAGGGCACGGCCAATGACCGTGAGGATTTCCTCCGGTTCGTAGGGCTTGGTGACATAGTCATAGGCCCCGGACTTCATCGAAGCGGTGGCTTCCCAAGCCCGGTCCGCCGCGGAAACCATGATCACTTCAACGGAGTCGTCGATGTCCTTGATGCGTTTCAGCGTTTCAATGCCATCGAGATCAGGCATGTTGATATCAAGCAAAACCACATCGAAAGGTTTCTTTTTGAGCCTCTCGACCGCATCCAGTCCGTTCGCCACGGATTCCGCCGCATAGTAATCCTCGAGAATGAGCTCAAGGGACTCCCTCGCTCCTTCTTCATCGTCGACGATCAGGATACGGATTTTATTGCCGGGGGATTTACCGGGCATGGTTGCTTCTCTCAAGTGACTCCTCATAGGACTGCCATTATCACAGGGGTGATTCCGCGGTCAAGGGGACCCTGAAGTCGGTGGCGAGTTGGAGGCATAGCCCTGCAACATCCATGCACTATATCATATGAAAACACCCATGGCTTGTTGCATGATCCGTCTTGAATTATAATCGGAAGGTTCCAGATCCTAGAACCCCACCTCCGGTATCCGCGGCATGATCCCGATCATTCACGTGGGGCAGGCAAACACAATGTACCCGAAGGATTCAAGGATCCATGAAAACGAGGCCAATTCCCCTGGATGCGATCCGCGCCATCGTTGGCCCGGCCAACGTCCTCTTCTCCCCCGAAGAATGCGTCTGCTACAGTTATGATGCGAGCAAGCTTAAATCCGTCCCCGATGTGGTCGTGTTCCCTGCGAATGCCTCCGAGATATCGGAGCTCATGAAACTCGCCAACGCCGAACGACTGCCTGTGTTTCCCAGGGGTGCAGGCACGGGCATGGTGGGAGCCGCCATTCCGGGCAATGGCGGCATCGTTATGGTCCTCACGCGTCTCAACCGGATTCTCGAGATCGATCCAGACAACATGATCGGGGTCGTGGAACCCGGCGTGGTCACGGGGGAATTTCAAAAAGCCCTGGCACCTCACGATCTCTTCTATCCACCGGACCCGGCAAGCCTCGCCTTTTCGACCATCGGCGGGAACATCGCCATGTGCGCCGGAGGACCACGAGCCGTGAAGTACGGAGTCACCCGGGACTATGTCCTCGGCCTTCAGCTGGTGCTTCCGACGGGAGCAATCATCCGCACGGGAACCCGCACCATGAAGGGTGTCGTGGGTTACGACCTGACTCGACTCATGGTGGGATCCGAAGGGACCCTGGGCATTTTCACGGAAATCACCCTGCGCCTCATCCCGTCCCCCGAGAGCACCAGGACCATGATGGCCGTTTTTCCTCTCCTGGAAGGCGCCGCCCAGGCGGTATCCCGAATCATCCGGGAGCGGATTGTTCCGTCTACCATTGAACTGATGGACCAGGCAACCATTCAGGTCGTGGAGAATCACCTGGGAATCGGGCTCCCGGTGGATGCCGAGGCCGTGTTGCTGATTGAAATCGACGGCCGACCCGCTGTGCTTGACGAGGATGCCACGCACATCACCGACATTTGTCGCCGGTGCGGCTGTTCCACCGTGGAGGTGGCTCGTTCAGACGAGGAGCGGGATCGCCTGTGGAAGGCAAGGCGCGCCGTCTCACCGGCCCTGGGGCGCATCAGGCCAGGCAAAATCAACGAGGATGTGACTGTGCCCCGAACCCGGATCCCTGATTTGATTCGGGCCATCAGAAAGCTTGCCGATAAGTATTCCCTGATTATTGTGTGCTTTGGCCATGCGGGCGATGGAAACATTCACACGAACATCATGCTCGACAAGGCAAACGCTGATGAAAGATCGCGGGCTGCGAGAGCAGTGGAGGAGCTTTTCCGAACGGTGCTGGATCTTGGCGGCACGCTCTCCGGGGAGCACGGCATCGGCATCGCCAAGTCTCCCTATTTGAAGTGGGAGATCGGCGAGGAGGGATTGGAAACCATGTGGCGCATCAAGAAGGCCCTGGATCCCCTCAATGTTCTCAATCCCGGCAAGATGTTCGTGCCGAACCGAGCCTTTTTTGAAGCATGAGCCTGAGCGCTGAAGGAAAACTCATGGCCTGGATATATCCGTGCGTGCGCTTTCGGCGAACTGCTCGTCCTGGCACTCTACAAGAAGTGCCAGGCATCGGGTGCGCCCTTCGTGTCCCTCACCCTCCAACCCCTGAAATCCGGGCGCATGGGAAGCCCTCGGGAACTGCCGCGTCCCCTCCAGGCCGATGTCACAGTTCCCGGTTTCTGGCAAACGGGCCCCGAAGCGCTCGAAGCAATGCTTCAAGAACTGGAGAGTCTTGCCGGCAACTGCTCCTCTCATGCCCTCAGATCGACAGTCCCTATCCTCCACCCAACAGTGAAGAGGTTGAATGTGAAAGACAAATCGCTTTTCAGACGAACCAAGATCGTGTGCACCATCGGCCCTTCCTCCGGTTCTCCGGAGCTCATGAAAGGACTCATCGAAGCCGGCATGGACGTCGCCCGGCTGAACTTCTCCCACGGTGACCGTGAGATCCACCGCCAGACCATTCGGACCCTCAGGACTGTGTCGAAGGAGGCAGGAAAAGAGATCGGCATCCTCCAGGATCTGGGGGGTCCCAAAATACGGGTCGGGAAGCTCAGCGGGGACGCAAGACAATTGCACAAGGGCGAGCGCGTGGCGCTGATGCCCGTTTCGGCCTCGGATGAAAACGCCATTCCCGTCAACTACCCCTTTCTCCTCGAGGATATCCACAGGGGGCATCACATCTTGCTTGCCGACGGGACGGTGCAGCTCCTGGTGGAGGAGGGCCTCGAGGATCGCCTCGTGTGCGAGGTGATCGACGGCGGGCTCATCCGCTCCCACAAGGGGGTCAACTTCCCGTCGAGCAGCCTGAGAATCACCGCTCTGACTCAGAAAGACATGGATGACCTGGCTGTGGGCCTCGAGGAGGGGGTGGACTTCGTTGCACTCTCCTTCATCCGCGGGGAGGAAGACCTGCGCCCTGTCGTCAGGATCCTTGAAAAGGCGACCCATCGTCCCATGCTCATCGCCAAGATCGAAAAACCTCAAGCCGTCGACAACTTCCAGGAAATCATGGGGGCCGCCGACGGGGTGATGGTAGCACGGGGTGATCTCGGCGTGGAGATGGCCCTGGAGGATGTCCCCATCATCCAGAAGCAAATCATCCGCCTCGCTCGCCAGGCGGGGAAGCCCGTCATCACCGCAACGCAGATGCTCACGTCCATGCTCGAGAACCCCCGACCCACTCGGGCCGAGGCCACCGACGTGGCCAACGCCATTCTCGACGGCACCGACGCCCTCATGCTTTCCGACGAGACGGCCATGGGAGCCTATCCCATCCAGGCCGTCAGCGTGCTCGACAGTATTGCCCGGCGGACCGAACCCTACCTGGACGGACGACCTCTCCTCAACGAAGCGTTCTGTGAGCTTCTTCCATCCACGGCCGAAGCGATCAGCCGAGCTGCCTGCTGGTTGGCTCTCGACCTCAAGGCAGCCGCGGTGGTCGCGTCCACCTCTTCGGGAGTCACCGCCCGCCACGTCGCCCGCTTCCGGCCTTCCTGTCTCATCATAGCCCTCACGGACCATCTCCAGGCTCAGCGTCAGGCCATGCTGTCCTGGGGGGTGATCCCCGGTCTCGTCGATGTGTTCACGGACACCGACAACATGTTCAGCCTGGCACGATCATGGGCTATCCGGGAGGGCATTGCCAAGCCTGGCGACAGTGTGATTGTAACAGCGGGAGTGCCCGTCGGAGTCTCCGGCACGACGAACCTCCTCAAGGTCATGGAGATCTGAAGGAGGCAATGTGCAAACGAACTGCGTTCGCCCGAGGTATCGAAGGGCGAACGCTGCAAGACGCTATGATGCGTGAAGGTTGTTTCTGAGAAACTCCAAACAGGAAGGCTTTTCGGGGGATTGAACGGAAAGCTCCACGCCAGAGACCTGGATAGTAGAGCCCGCAAGGAGAGGTGAGGGGCGAACCGGCCCGCGAGGGGCCCCGGCTCACTTCAAAACTTCATTCTGTGTCCCGGTGGACTCTACTTGCCTTCAATCACTCTGGCGAGGACTTCAAAGTTCTTTGCCAGGCGTTTCTGAGCGGTCTTGAGGTTCACCTTGTTTGGCGCGTGTTTTCTGGCGCGGATCAGTTCCGTCTTCTGTGTCTTGGAAGCCATGGGACTTTTCTCCCTTCATGTCTTTCAGGTGCGGCGAAAAATCATAAAAGTTTTGTATAGCAGTTCGTCGAAAGAATGTCACGCAAAACTTTCACGGCCCAACGGCGGTTTTCCTTCGAATCGGTCCTTTGGCGGCTATCACGGCGACTATCCTCCGGAGCCTGGGGCACCTGTTGCGGCATGGTCCATCGAGCCAGATCTCCAGTTGTTTCAGCGCTCTTGGGATGTGCTGGAAAAACTGTGTCTTTCCTTTCACGCATCCCAGAAACCCGTAAGCTCCCAGAGCCTGCAGGTTTCTGCTAAGCCTGGTGGAGACATAAGACTCCCTGAACCGGGAGGCGGAACAGTCCAGGAATTTCCTGGCACCAATCCAATACAACCTTGCCAATCCTTCCTGCAACGACATCGGAAGCGACACGTAAGGGTCCAATAGAACCGAAGCCAGGTCGTAAGCAGGCGGGCCAAAACGCATCCCCTGGAAGTCGATGATCCGCAGTTTCCCCCCCGAAACCATGATGTTGCGGCTTTGGAAATCTCGATGGATGACACTGTGGCTGTCCTTCACCCCCGCATCCTCGGCGAGGCTTTCAAACTCCCGGCGAAGGTCCTCCTCTCCAACGTCGTACCCCAGGAATTCCACGAGGAAAGCCTTGCGAAAGTATTCGAGCTCCCTTTCATAGACAAATCCCGCATCATACACGGGAGCATCGAAACAGAACTCAGGGGTGAAGCCGTCTGGGGCCCGCTTGTGGAGGTCCAGGAGCAACATCACCACATGCCGATAGAGCTTTTTGAGGCTGACCCCGCCTCGATTTGCCTGCCCCTGGAGATGTGCGTCTCCAAGGTCTTCGAGGACGAACAGCCCCCGCTCGGGATCCGCGCCGTAGATTTGGGGAACCGGGATTCCGCATTTTCGGAGATGTTCTCCGATTAGATGATAGGAATCGTTTTCATCAACGCCCCCCATGTTTTTCCGGGGGGACACGAGGATGACATGGCTGGACCGGGAATCCCGTACGCGGTAGAATCGCCGGTTGGAGCCGTCCCCAAAGAGGTGGTCCACTCTCAGCTTTTCAGGGTCACTGAATGCGAGCCCCATTCCCTGATGGATGTCGCATAGTATTTGAGCGATTTCAGGCATGTGTTCGCGGGACGACGCAAACGCCGTCCCGGGTGATGATTTCATCCTCGTGTTCCCCCCGGACAACCACCCCATCGGCAACGATGCAATTCCTCAGCCTGCTTCCAGACTCCACAAGGATTCCATCCCACAGAATGCAGTCTTGAAGGAGGACTTCATCCATGACGCGGGTCCCTCTCCCAATGACATTGAAGCCCCGTGCGACAGCCCCGGGAGACACCTCGGCGGTGGGGTCCACCACCAGGGCTCGCCCGGTCGCCATGGGGCTCAGCGCCCCATCGGGGAGCGTGGAAAGACTGCGGCTCAAATCACGGTATGACGCGACAGACCCTATTTCCTCCCAAAAGAGGTTGGGAGCAAAAAGGGCTTTCACTTCAAGCCCTCGGCGAATGAGGTCGGCATATGCCACAAGGATCTCCCACGGCTCACCAGGCGGGTAATGCGAGAGAATGTCCGGGTTGATTATATGGATCCCGGTAAAGGCGAGCTGCTCGACGTCTTTTCCTTGCCTGGCTATTTCCCGGGCCTGCCGGCCGAACCCCAGGATGGATCCGGATCCATTGACCGCCACGTTGTTGAAAACGGGCCGATCATGCATGAGCAGGCTGACGAGGGAACCGGAAGATCCATGTTCATCAAGGAGCGCACGGAAGGAAACCTTGGAGACAATGTCTCCATTCACCACCGCGAAGGGTTCTTTCCCAAAGAACTCCAATACGTTCCTGATGCCCCCTCCTGTGCCGAGCAGAACCGGCTCCACCCGGACCTCCACCGGCAGCGGCCAGGCCCCGTTCCTGATTTCCGCCACGAGCCTCTCGTGCAGGTTGTGGGCGTTGACCACGACCGCCTCAAATCCTGCCTCGTGGAGCTGGTGCACCCAGAACTCCAGGATGGTCATCCCCATGACGGGAATCAAAACCTTGGGGCGAAAACCTGTGAGGGGGCGCAATCGGGTCCCCAGGCCCGCAGCGAGGATCATCGCACGCATGGAATCCAGTCCTGTAACTGGTCTGAAAAGTTATTTCATCGCTGAGAGAACAATTCGTATAAAGAATCTCTGCGGTCTCAGCGATCTCAGCGGTGGATTCAAAGCTTTCATTGTTTCGGATACCCCGCAGGGGTCATGAGGGACTGCCAGGAATCAACAAAAAAAGAGCGGGTTGCCGCCCCTCGCCCTCGAACCACCAAACCAGTCCGACTCTCTGGGGGCACAAACCACTCTTCTCGAAAAAACCTTCCCGTCCGTCAAGGGGCGATATCCAGGGGACTTCCCAATCTCTTTGCTCGTCCTCCACCAAGAGATCCGAGGCCGAGCAGGTCAACGGAAAACGCCACCCGTTCGTCCTCACCCTCCTTCTCGAAAGAAACCCCGACACCCCAGCATCCACTGAGATACCTGAGGGCATATCCATGCTTGAACAGGCTGTCCCGTTCGATGGAGTAATCGTGATAGGTCCCGATGTAGAGGCCAGGCAGGATTTTGATGCTCGTCTCCATTATGAACTCATTGACCGGCAAATCGTTTCGAAACTGGTAATCAAACCGGATGGCGTGACCCCGGCCGCTGTCCAGGGTGAGAAACACGTCCTGCTGCGTGGCCTCTTGCCGCTCCGGAGAGAAGTCCGCGGAGTATGAGAGGGTGAGGAATCGCTTGGGCATCACGTCGAGTTGAAAGCCGAGATTGGCAAATCCTTCCACATCTTCGGGAATGAAGGTCGGCCCGGGGCCAAACCTGAAGTCGGGCAGGCGTTCCACAGGACGTTCGATGTTGTAGAGCTGGAAGAGCTGCATCCTCGCCAGTTCGCGATAAGAGGTCACCTGCTCTCCTGCTTCATTCTGGCGGGTCTCCCTCCCTGTGAGGAAGTTGGTGAAGCCGGCCCGAACGTAATGGCGTCGCAGGTTGCCGTCAAACCTGTCGAAAATGGGGGTCTCACCCTCGACGTTCTCCGGGATGAACTCGTAGACCAGTTCTGGGCGTACAGAGTGCTGCAACGCGTTGATGCCCCCCCAGTCGACGTCATAAACCCGGTTCAGCCGCGAGCTCAACTCCAGCCGGACCGTGGATGACAGCCTGCCCTGCCAGGCATCCCTGTCCAGGGAATCCCAGTCGATGAGGTAGGAGGTTGCCCGCAGACCCACGGAGGGTTCGATATCCAGATAGTTCTTCACGTGAATCGGCAGGTAGACCCTGGGGAACAGGTCGAGGCGATTGCCCCTGTCGTCGTCGCGGTTCCAGTAATTGACCCAGGAACTGTCGAAAGTATAATACAGAGGCAGGCCGTCAATCCACGATGGGATGACGTTGAACGCCAGAGAGGGGAGTCTCTGAAGGGTGATGTCCTCCAAAGAGCGGTTCAGTTGATCCCAGTAGCGCACATCCATGCTCAGGGCCATGGATTCCGCGTCCTTTTCCATGTAAAGGCTCGATTCTCGCGCCAGCACGGTCTTGTCGTTCAGGATGCCTCTTCCAAAAAACTCCCGAAACATGCTGTTGGAATAATTGAATCCTTTGGACCCCTTCGTGAATTCCTTCAGATAGTTCTCATCGCTGGCGAAGTCGAGGTCGAGGAATGTCTGGATGTCGCCGGGCAATTCGAGATTGTGCCTGGCGCGCAACCAGTAGCGGTCTCTCTTGATGAAGGAGTACCCGTTGTCCTCAAGGTGCTCTTCCGAGACCTGATCCCTCAGGTAATTGAGGTTCCAGATGCCCTCGCCCCATGTATCGTTGGCGATCCGGTACTCAAGGCCCCCCATGAACCCCCTCTCGCTCAGAACGTTCGCGAAAAAGGTGACGTCCATGTCATCTCGGACAGCCCAATAGAAGGGAAGCTCCCCCTCGAAACCGTTGAGCTTGGTGAACCCGCCCCACGGGACCAGAAAACCGGACTGCCTCCCGCGTTGAACAGGCATTCCCGCAAAGGGTGAAAACATTACGGGCGTGTCCCGGATGAGAAAGGAGGTGTTCTTCGCCCACGCGAAACCGTCCAGGTCGATGTTCATCTCGCCGTAGCCGATCTTCCAGTCCGCCTTGCCGGGCTCACAACTCGTGAGAAACCCCTTTTTCAACTGGTAAGCTCTGGGACCCGTTTTGACGATGGTCTCTCCCATGATGTAAAAGTGGTTTTCCGCGAAGTAGAGCATTCCCCCGTCGATCCAACCGGTTTCTTCGTCTAATTTCCACTCCACCTTTTCACCCTTGATCCAGTCCCGCCCGTACTGCAGATACACGTTCCCTCGAAGCTCCGCCTTTTTCTGCCTGGCGTCCAGGCGCGCCCAGTCCGCCTTGATGGAACGGTCTCCCGAAAAAATGCGCACATCACCCTGGGCTTCGTACACCTCTCTGTCCTGGTCATAGGAGATCGTCCCGGCCTCGATTTTCCACTCCCCCTGGACCGTGGCCATGAGGGACGCGGCACTCAATTCCGCGGCCAGGGGACTCTTTTCCTCTCCCCTCTCCGCCCCGAGCGCGACGGCGCAACCGCAAAGACAAAAGGCGAAGAGACAACTGACCATGACCAATAGGGTTCTTTGTCGGGCAGATCGAAACATGGTCATCTCGATGGAGTGTTTATCCGAGAGTGCTGGTCGGGCCTTTACAGGGCAGGCTCTCCGAAGAGCTCTTTCACTTCCCCTGCAAAATAGAGCGACCCGGTGATACAGATGAGGTCTCCGGGCTCGGCAAGGTGTTCGGCCTGCTGAATGGCTGAAGCCGCGTCCGAAATCACATAGTGCTTGGAGAGAAAAGGTCTTGCCAGTCGCCGCAGGAGGTCGGGACTTGCGGCCCGGGCATAACGGGGCTGTGTGAAAATCGCCGTTTCAGCTAGGGGCAGCAGGGTTTTCAGGATCCCGCGGATGTCTTTGTCGGCCATGATTCCCACCACGAGATGGAGCTTGCGGTAGGAAAAACAGCTCTTCAGGGCCTCCCGGAGCGATTCGGCGCCATGGACGTTGTGGGCGCCATCCAACACGATCATGGGGTCCCTCCGGAGCAGTTCAAGCCTTGCAGGCCAGGAAACGTTCGCGAGTCCGTTCTCCACGGCAGCAGGATCAATGGACACAACTCCCCTCTTCTCCAGGACTTCCAGGGCGGCAAGCGCAAGGCCTGCGTTTTGATACTGGTGCGTGCCGGAAAGGTTCACCTTGAGAGAGTTCCATCGCCTTCTCAGTCCTTGATAGAGGAAAAGCCCATCGCCGGTCTTCCGCACCCGGAAGTCCTTCCTCATCAGGTACAGAGGAGCACCCATCTTGTAACAGGTGGCCTTGAGGATACCTTTCACGAGGGGTTGAACGACCCCGGACACCACCGGAACGCCATTCTTGATGATCCCTGCCTTCTCCCGCGCTATGGCGGCCAGGGTGACACCCAAATACTCCTGGTGATCGAAGGAGACATTCGTGATGACACTCAGATGAGGCTGAACCACATTGGTCGCGTCGAGCCTGCCGCCCATTCCCGTCTCGATGACCGCCCAGTCCACGTCCTCCTGGGCAAAATAGAGGAACCCCATTGCGGTGACGACTTCAAAAAAAGTGGGGGACTCCCGGTCATCCAGCGTGGTGCGTATATTTTCAAACACTTCCAGGATGCGTGAAGGTTCGACTTCCCTGTCGTTCAACTTGAAACGTTCCGTGAAGCGCACCAGGTGAGGAGACGTGTAAAGGCCGACCTTCAAGCCGTGCTCTCTCAGGATGCTCGAAAGCATGGCCGCCGTGGACCCCTTCCCGTTGGTCCCGGCGATGTGAATGCAGCGCAGCTTGTGATGAGGGTTTCCCACCCTTGAGAGAATTTTGCTGGTGGAATTCAGTCCAAACTTGATACCGTGTTTCTGCAGACCAAAGAGATACTCAATCGAGTCTTGATAGCGGGCCAGCGACACGCTCTCCATCTCCCCTTCACTCCCTCTCGTTCCATCCAACCGAAAGTTTCCAATTGGCTTCGATCACTATTACCACACTTCCAATCCATAAAAAACGCAGAATGTGGACCACCCATAAGGGCAAGTGCAGCAAGCGTTCAGCGGGTCATTAGCAGTCTTGGACATAAATCCGTGGAAGGTTGCCGCGGACACCGAAAAATGTGCCCATCCTATGATGTTTCAATGCCTGGAGCGGTTGAGGTGTAGGGTGAGCACAGCCTTGCAGTGCGCACCAAGACTGCGCGGAACCTTCCGTTCGGCTGTACTGGTGAAAGGGGGCAACTCCCTGGCGGGATCGCTTCTCAAAGCCGTGCAGCGACGTGGACAGGCATCATGTCTTCATCCCGGAACACCCGCATTCATCGCAAATCCTCAAGGCGGTTTAACTGAAGAGGAAGTTCGAAGGAACCACCCTCTTTGAGTTTGATCTGCACCGGTATACCCAATTCCTGGGTGAGCTCCGCGTACAGGTTCCGAGAGAGTCTCTCCATCTCCTTGACCTCGTCGGAGAAGATCTCCTCATCCACCTTGACCCAAATCTCCAGGACATCTCTCAGGTCCCGGCGCTTGATGAGAAAACGGTAGGATTGAGGGATGAAGCCGAGAGCCCGCTCCAGGAAAAGGAGGATCTGGTGATGGTGGATTTTTACGCCTCGAATCGTCATCATTTCATCGGTTCGCGTCGCAAACCATTCCATGCGGCGCAGGGTTCTCCCGCAGGGGCATCCTTGAGGAATCAAGCGCACGCGATCCCCCGTTCTGAACCTGATGAGCGGGAACGCCTTGGTGGTGAGGGTCGTCAGTACCAGCTCCCCCTGCTCCCCGTGGGGCAGGACGGCGCCTGTCGCAGGATCGATGACTTCCACGCAGAAGTGGTCTTCACCGACATGCAGCCCCTTGCGTTCCTCGCACTCGAAGGCAAGAGCAGGGCCGGGCACCTCACTCAGGCCGTATTGAGCCCAGGTCTTCACATGCAACTGCTGCTCCAGCTGTGCCTGCACGCCGCCTTTGGTCGCTTCTCCAACCAGGATCAGCGTTCTCAGGGAGAGCTCGTTGGGGTTGAGCCGGCTGCGGAAAATCAAGTCCGCGAGCTGCTCGGCGGCCGATGGCGTGGTGACGAGCACAGAAGTCCTGTAGTCCCGCATCACCATGAGCTGTTTCTCGGGCGGGAGCGCGGACAGGGGGATGACGCTCGCTCCCACGGTCTCCGCACCGTCCTTGTAATCCCGCCCCCAGTTCGCCAACCCGGGGTCGAGATCGATCTGGAGGATATCCGCGCTCGAAACCCCGGCGGCGCTTAAACCCCGGGCGACCAGCTCGCGCCACACCTGGAGGTCCTGTTTCGTGTATCCGCTCACCGTGGGGCGCAGGGCCGTACCCTGGGCCGTGTGGATGCGAACGACGTCGCGCAGGGGCACGGCAAACAGCCCGTACGGGTAGTTCTCGCTGAAGTGTTCTCTGCCCGTGAAGGGCATCCGGGCAAGGTCTCCGAGGGTTTCGGCCTGGGAAAGATCGATCCCCTGCTGGTCGAAGCGGTTCCTGTAGAAAGGCACATTCTTGTAGGCCCTGTTGAGTGTGCTCTGAAGGCGCTCCAACTGCTGCTGGGCCCTTTCGTCCAGATCGAGGCATTCCTCTCTCGCGTTCCAAACGGGCATCTCTCAGACCCTCCCCTCGGTGAATTCACGGTAATCCTTGCCCAGGTATGCGCGCTTGACGTCCTGATCGGCCAAGAGATCCGTCCCGGTGCCTTCAAGGACCACTTTCCCATTCTCCAAAACGTAGCCTCGGTCTGCGATCTGCAACGCCGCTCGAGCGTTCTGCTCCACCAGGAAGACGGTCATGCCCCGCTCCTTCAACTGCACGAGCACATCGAGAATGAGCCGCACCAGAAAGGGAGCCAGTCCCATGGAGGGCTCATCGAGGAGCAGCAGCCGGGGTCTTGCCATGAGGGCTCTCCCGATGGCCACCATCTGCTGCTCTCCTCCTGAAAGGGTTCCCGCCTGCTGCCTCGAACGTTCACGCAAGACGGGAAACAGCTTCAGGACCTCCTCCAGGTCTTCCTCGATGCCCGCGTGCTCACGGCGCAGGTATCGTCGATAGGCCCCGAGCTTGAGATTGTCCAGGACACTCATGGGAGGAAAAAGCAGACGCCCCTCGGGAACCAGGCTGATCCCCCTCTCCACAATGGCGGGAGGCTTGAGGCCCCGCAGGGATTCCTTCTCGAAGTGGATCTCCCCTTCCCAGCTCTGGATCAACCCGCCGATGGTCTGCAGCAGCGTGCTCTTTCCGGCGCCGTTGGCGCCAATGAGAGCGATGAGTTCACGGGGCTTCACCGAGAGGCTGACGCCGTTGATGGCTCGAATTTTCCCATAATAGCACTTGAGGTTCCGTATCCGCAGCATAATGACCTTGGGAGTGGCCCAAAAGCCTTGGGGGGCCATCAGCCGGTTTCAAGTTCTCCGCCGGGGGATGAAGCCGACGGTGCGGTCAGGCTTCAGAGGCCATCCTGTGTCCAGTGTGCGAGGACAGCCCGGGTACAAGAGACCGTTTGTCCCATCATGAAAGCGGCTCGTGTTCAGAGCCCAGATAAGCCGCAATGACATCCTCGTTCGCCTGGATCTCTCTTGGCGTCCCCTCCGCCAGCTTCCTTCCCTGGTGCAGGACAAGGATTGAGTCGGAGATGCCCATAGCGAGGCTCATGTCGTGTTCGACCAAGAGCAGCGTCACCCCCTTCTCCCTAATCGCGCAAAGAAGCTCGCCCAGGCGCTCTGTTTCCACGGCGTTGAGCCCGGATGCCGGCTCGTCGAGGAGGAGCAACCGGGGACTCGCTCCCAGTGCTCGGGCTATCTCGAGAAAACGCTGCCATCCGAACGGGAGGTCTTCGCTCCGCTGCCCGGCAACTTTCTCGAGGCCCACGAACTGTAACAGCTCATGCGCCCAGCGCCTCGCTTCCTCTTCCTCGCGTCTCACCCATGGCCACCGGCCCATGGCTCCCATGAATCCACACCGGGTGCGCACGTGCTGTCCAACGAGGACATTCTCCAAGGCGGTCATGCTGCCGAAGAGCTCCACGTTTTGAAACGTACGGGCAATCCCCCACGCAACCAGTTCGTGGACCCTCTTTCCTTGAATTTCCTTGTCCTGGTAGACGATTCGTCCCCCCTCGGGAACGTAGGCCCCGGTGACGACATTGAAGAGTGTCGTCTTGCCGGCACCGTTGGGTCCAATGACCGAATGGATGGTTCCCGCAGCAACCTCAAACGAAACCTCGCAGAGGGCCTGAATACCACCAAAGGATTTGGAAACCGATTCAACTCTGAGAAGTGGTCGGGGAAGCGGCGACCCTGCTTCGAGAACGCTCATAAATGTCCAGTATGCCCCGAGTCAGACCTTGGGGAAGAAAAATCATGATCACCATGAGGATCAAACCATAGACAACCATTTCATAGTCGTTGAAAACATGGAGCCACTCAGGGAGGACCGTGAGCACCGCCGCACCGAGGAGGGAACCCCAGATGCTTGCCATTCCCCCGATGACTACCATGGTGACGATCCTGATGGAAACCAGAAAACTGAATGAATTTGGACTGATGAAGGTCACCAGGTGTGCGTAGAGAAAACCCGCCAGAGCCGCGAGTACCGCGCTGAACACAAAGACCGAAACCTTCAGGCTGCCCGTATCGATTCCCATGGCCGCCGCGGCCTTCTCACTGTCGTGAATTGCGCGCAGGGCCCTGCCCACCCGGGACCGCACCAGGCGCTCGCAAGCAAAAAAGGCGAGCACCACGCAGGTCCAGACGAGGAAGAAATAAGGCCTTCCCGAGCCTATCGAAAATGTTCCGAAGCTGAGGGGAGGGATCCCGACCAGGCCCGAGTCCCCACCCGTTACGGTGCTCCACTCCCGAAAGAAGATGAAGACGATCATGCCGAACCCCAGTGTGCCCATGCCCAGGTAGTAGCCCGAAAGCTTGAGCATGGGGAGAGCCACCAGGAATGCGACGACAAAGGTCAGGACCAGGGCGACGGGGAGAGCAAGCCACGGGGACCAGCTCCAGTGGGCCGTGAGGATACCGGTCGTGTAGGCCCCCAGGGCGAAGAAGGCCGCATGGCCGAGGGAGATCTGTCCCGCATACCCCATGAGTATGTTCAGGCCCAGGGCCAGGATTGTGTGAATCCCGATGAAGGTCAACAGCTGCAGTTGATACGACTGGGACACACTGAAGCCCGTCGAGAGAATCGCCGCGGCAAATAGGAGATGTTTCATGGTTCATCCGTGAAACGAAGGCATCACACGAAGGAGGGGACACACCCCGGGTCAATCCATCCCGCCCTGGTCGACAGGTACCGGGTGACCGGGCCGCCAGGGCGGCCTTGTGGAAGGCACTGCCCGGCTTTCGGTCAGCTGCTCGCCTCCCCAAGCATGAGAGTTCCGGGGGGGCGCGATCAGCGTTGCTTTTCAGCCCCACCCAACCTCCCCCATCGAGGGGAAGGAACTGGCTGGAAACTCTGCCACAATCTACTAGAAACGGTGGATCGCCTTCACACCGAGAATTCCGCTTGGACGGACATACAGGATCACAAGGAGCAGCAGAAAAGCAATGGCATCCTTGAGGCCTGAGGAAAAGAGGCCTACACCGAGAGCTTCCAGGATCCCGAGCAACAGCCCCCCCAGCACCGCTCCCCAGGAACTGCCCAACCCGCCTAGCATGGCCGCACAAAACCCCTTCAACCCCAGGAGCATTCCCATGTCATAGCTGCTCATGGTGATGGGGGCCACCAGGATGCCCCCAATCCCGCCCATGCCGGCGCTAAGAGCGAAGGCAAGCAATGTCATCCGCTCGCTTGGGATTCCAATGATGGAAGCTGCCCGCTTGTCGATGGCGCACGCCTGCATCGCCTTCCCCGTGAGGGATTTCTTGGTGAAAGCCTGCAGGCAGACGACCACGGCGAGAACGATGCAAATGATCCAAAGGCTCTGGGGGAGCAGGGTCGCTCCCGCCACATCGAAAGGAGGGTGCCTTGAGAAGCTCGGAACGCTGTGGGCATCTTTTCCCCACCCCAGCATTCCGAGTCCTCTCAACAGAATGGAAGCCCCGATGGTGATGATGACGAGAACGATGGGATGGGGCTTCCGGACGGTGCGAATGGCCAGGCGTTCGAGAGCGAGGCCCACTGCAGCGACTCCCAGGGTGGAGATCACAAAGGCGATTCCAAGGGGCAGCTTGGCAACTTTCCAGAGGGAAACGAGTCCCAGCGCCCCGAGCATCACGAACTCCCCCTGGGCGAAGTTGATGAGGCCGGTGGTGCTGAAAAGCATGGTGAACCCGAGGGCGATGACGGCGTAAATCGCTCCGTTGGTCACACCCGAGAAGAAATACTGCAGGATTTCCTGGGCCATGAGTTCGCCAATTCGTTTCCCTGGGCCGTTATTCCTTGAGCAGCTTCCAGTTCCCCTTTTCTATCTGGACCATGACGAAGGCGTCATCCCCGAGTCCGTTATGGTCCGTGGCCGTGAAATTGAAAGTGCCGGTCACCCCGACAAGGCCGGCGACCTTCTCGAGTCCGCTGCGGAGCTTTTCCTTGTCTCCCTCGGTGCCCTGGAGTGCCCGTGCAAGGATGTTGACAGCGTCGTAGGCATAGCCGCCGAAACCGGATACGGGCATCTTGTAGCGCTTTTCGAACTCTTGAATGTACTGCTGCAACACCGCCTTCTGGGGATCACTGTCAGGCAGCTGGTCGGTCACGAGGATCTTGCCGCTTGGGAGGATTATGCCCTCGGCAGCGTCCCCCGCCAGCTCGATGAACTTGGGGGAAGCCACGCCGTGGCTCTGGTACAGGGGCATTCTCATGTTCATCTGCTGAACATTCCTGGCGATGACGGCAGGGCCTGGGTTGGTCCCCCAGCAGACGACGGCCTGGGGTTCAGCGGACCGGATCTTGGTCAGCTGGGCGGTCATGTCCGTGTCCTTGGCCCCGAAGGTTTCGGTTTGGGCCAGCTCCATGCCGAACTTGGCCGCTTGAGCGGTGAGCTGTTCTTTTCCGCTCTCCCCGAAAGCGTTTTCCACCGTCATGATGCCCAGCTTTTTGAGGCTCTTCTTCTGCATGTGCCTGTAGATGGATCTCACCGCCAGCACATCGCTCTGGGCCGTCTTGAAAACCCAGGGGTTGACGGGCTCCGTGATCTTGATGCCCGCCGCACAACTGATGAGGGGCACTTTTTCCTTTTCCATTATGGATACGATAGGGAGGGTCGTGGGGGTGAGACTCGGGCCGACGATGGCAATCACGTTGTCCTTGCTGATGAGCTTGGTGGCGCTCAAAACCGCTTTGGTCGGGTCCCCCTCGTCGTCATAAATGACCGCCTCCAGCTGGTGCCCGTCAATGCCGCCGCGAGCGTTGATCTGTTCAATGGCCATTTCCATGCTCTTCTTCTCGGGATCTCCAAGAAAAGAGGATGCACCGGTTATCGAAAACACCCCTCCGATTTTGTACGGTTCCTTGCTCCAGCCCACGGATGGGCTCATTGCCAGACAAACCGCGGCACACAGTGCCACGGAGACCACCAGTCTTGATCCTGCGCGGTTCATGACTTTCTCCTCTGCGTCATTCTTGCCGAAAGCATTTCCCAGTGCCTCCCCCATTGGCCGGATCACATCGCGTAGAGCTTGTCTCCACCGATGACCGTCACGCTGTTCTGCCTCAGAATGTTCAGGGCTTCGTCCGTATTGTCGAACCGGAAGATGATCACCGCGTTGCTGCCGCTCTGCTGTACGAACGCGTACATGTACTCCACGTTGACGTTGGCCCTGAACAGCACATCCAGAATCCGGTGCAGTCCACCCGGTCGGTCGTCGACCTCCACCGCGACGACTTCCGTTTTCCCAACCGTGAAGCCCCGCTCCTTGAGCACTTCCCTTGCCTTGTTGTTGTCGTTGACGATGAGCCGAAGGATGCCGAAATCGGACGTGTCCGCCAGGGACAATGCCCGAATATTGATACCGGATTCCGCCAGGATACGGGTCACTTCACACAATCTGCCCGCCTTGTTTTCCAGAAAGACTGAAATCTGTTCGACTCGCATGGCCACTCCTTCCTTTTTTTCTCTACCGGACACTTTGCCCCTTGCCAAGAATGAAGGAGTCCCCCCGATCCGACGCGCTGTCGAGGCAGGGTCTCTCTCCCGGCATGAGTCTCCGCTCCATTGTCCAGCTGTCACAATTTGCGATTGTCGATGACTCTCTTGGCCTTTCCCTCGCTTCGGGCAATCGTCTTGGGTTCCACGAGCTTCACCTTCACCGAGACACCCAGGTATTCCTTGATGTTCTTCGTGATCCTCTTTTCCAGGGTCTGGAGCATTCTCACCTCGTCGGAAAAAACATGCTCACCGATCTCCACCATGACCGTCATCGTGTCCAGGTTGTCCACACGGTCCACCACCAACTGGTAGTGCGGCTCGACCCCTTCGATTTCCATGAGGACGCTCTCGATCTGAGACGGGAACACGTTGACCCCTCGAATGATCAGCATGTCGTCGGTACGCCCGCTCACCCGGTTCATCCGGATGAGTGTGCGCCCGCAGATACAGGGTTCCGCATTGAGGGAGGTGATGTCCCTGGTCCGGTAGCGGATGATGGGAAAAGCTTCCTTCGTGATGGAGGTGAAGACGAGCTCACCCAGTTGGCCGTGAGGCAGAACTTCGCCCGTTTCGGGATTGATGACCTCCGCGATGAAATGGTCCTCGAAGATGTGGAGGCCCTTTTTCGCCTCGATGCACTCCACGGAAACCCCCGGGCCGATGACCTCGCTCAAGCCGTAAATGTCCACGGCGGACAAGCTGAGCTTCCGTTCAATCTCTTCGCGCATCCCTTCCGACCAGGGTTCCGCGCCGAACACCCCGGCCTTGAATCGAAGCTCTTCGAAGTTCACGTTCATCTCCCCGGCCACTTCGGCAAGGTGAAGAGCATAAGAAGGGGTGCACGTGAGGATCGTCGGGCCGAAATCCTTCATGATGAGGATCTGGCGCTTGGTATTGCCCCCCGAGATGGGAATGACGGAGGCCCCGAGCCTCTCCGCGCCGTAGTGGACACCGAGACCCCCGGTGAAGAGTCCGTAACCGTAGGCGTTGTGGATGATGTCTCCCCTGGAGGCCCCTCCGGCAGTCAGCGATCGCGCCATGAGCTCAGCCCACATCTCGATGTCCCGGGCCGTGTACCCCACCACGGTGGGTTTGCCGGTGGTGCCCGACGACGCGTGAATCCGAACCACGTTGTCCATGGGGACCGCAAACATCCCGAAGGGGTAGTTGTCCCGCAAATCGTTCTTGGTGGTGAACGGGAGGCGCTGCAGGTCTTTAAGCGTCCTGATGTCGGCGGGAGCAATACCGGCCTCCTGGAACTTGTGCCGGTAGAACGGAACGGTGGCGAAAACCCGCTCCACGGTTGTCCGCAGCCGCCGCACCTGAATGGCCTCTAACGCCTCCCGCGGCAAGGTCTCAAATTCCATGTTGTAGATCATGCTTCGGCCTCCTCCTCTCTTCAAAGGGGTTTGGCAGTTTGCGCTCACGGGGGTTGATCGTGAATCCAACAAAAAAAAGCCGCGGACTTCCTCGGAATTCCACGGCTCCCAAAAGCAAAAAACCATGGGTCCCGACATTTTCGCCCACCCATGGTTTCGGCCAGCTTCCAGACCGGTAGAACTTACTCCGCCACCCCACAGGAAGGCTTCTCAAAAAAGAAACCACCCCAAAAATAGAAGCAGCAAAAGTAGTAGGACCGGACAATCATCTTTTTCTCTCTTTGAACTCGAGCGACGGTGAGGCTCTGGATAGCCAATTTACCGAAACCTGTCAAGAAAAAAGGGTGGCGCCAAAAGGACCAAAACCGGAAAACATGCGGATCCGTAAGTTGCCTCCCCCTTTCACTGGGGCTTTGTTTCAGACGGGTTCTTCACCGCCTCGGACAGAACACCGCCCTTGGCCCTGACCTGGGCCAGTTCGCCCTGGAGCAAAGGCTCACCCGGATAGGCCCCTTCAGCCTTCAAGGCTTTTTCATAGTGTTCCATGGCCTTAGAATAGTCTCCCTTCCGGGAGTAAGACCTGGCGATGTGCCACTGAGCCTCTCTGGCAAAACCGCTCCCAGCTTCTCCCTGGAGCATCTGCCACTGGCCGGCCGCCTCATCGGCCCTCCCGAGGGCTTCGAGGGTCAGTGCCAGCTGATACCGCACAATATTCTTGAGGCCTGTATCAGCTCCAACAGACTCCATGGCCTGCTGGCTCCATTTCAGAGCCTGCTCGTGGCGCCCCATCTGGAAATAGACTTTTGCCAGGTCCAGTTTGGCATTTCTGGCGGCGGGGGAACCGCCGTATGCAGCCAGGAGCCTTTCGAGCTCACTCGCAACGGGCTCCAACGCTTGCGGAGACACGCTTTCCCCACTGGGCCAAGCGTTCACGATCCTGGCATACTCCGCCTCTGCCTGACGGTCCCGGGATGAGGAATAGTAAGTGAACCCCCCGAAGCCTGCCACACCAAGAAAGAAACCCAGTACAACAAGGATGAGCTTCGACTGGTGCTCTTCAATCCATGTGCGCCATTTCTCGGCACGGGTTGAGGTAAGCTCCAGCTTTTCGATGATCTTACTGTTCGACTTGATTTTTCTTGCACTCAAGCTGCAAAATCCTCCTCATGACCCAGTGTACGAAGTGATTGTTGAACTTGACACGTCATCCGCGTCCAGGGGGTCTCACGTCTCTCTGGGCGAGGCAGCCCAGGGCGGACCACACTTTCACTCATGGAAACGGGCGACGATTCTATCGATGATGGCGGAGGTGGAGATCCCCGGAACCAGAGGAATGCGAACAACACGCCCGCCCCTGGCGGCCACCACGTCTGCGCCCACGATATCCCCGGGAGCCCAATCGGCCCCCTTGACCAGCACGTCGGGGATCAGCGTTTCAATGACCGGCATCGGGTCGGGTGTTTTGAAGGGGACGACATAATCCACGCAGTACAGAGCCGCCACCAGCTCCAGTCGCTCGCTTTCATGGTTGATGGGGCGAAGGGGACCCTTGATGGTCATGACGGAACCGTCGCTGTTGACACCCACCATCAGGATGTCTCCAAGGAGACGGGATGCCTCAAGGTAGCGAATATGGCCAATGTGGAGGAGATCGAAGCATCCGTTGGTGAAAACCACACTGCGCCCCTCTTCCCAGGCCTTCCGACGTATTTCCCCGAGCTCCTCCAGGGTCTTGATCTTGTCTCTCGCCTTCATATGGCCTCGGAGCCGTTCTCCCGCGCCGCGATGAGCTCTCGCACCCGTTCCTCCACCTGTTCGATCTCCGTTTCGGTCATCCCCCGATGGAGGCAGAAAGCGTCCACCTGGACTTCTTCAAGAATACCCTCCCGGAACATCCTTATCCAGAACGGCAGGCTGGTCTCCGGCCATTCCCTCAAATACCCCCCTCCAAACTCCTGAGCATACAATTCGGCATTGAAGATTCCCCGCAGCCATTGCAGCGCGGACCTGCCCTTCCCCTTGCCCTTCTCTCCGTGAACCACCAACTCGAAAACCGTGACCTCCTTGTTCCCTTCTCCCGTGACGCCCAGGCTAATCCTTCCCCGCCAATAGCCCGGCTTGACGAACTCGATGATCTCCATTGGCCCGAACCCCTTAAGGGTCGCAAGCAGGTCCGCAATGGAAAGGTCCGTCCTCACACTCCTCCAGATGGCCCCCTTCCATTCGATGGTGGCTGCATTGGCTTTTGTGTTCGTGTTGGGCCGGTAGCTGTTAGCGAGACGAGGCATGCGATCTGAATCCAAAGCCCATTTTCTTCTTCGCTTCCGTCACCGCCTGGCGCACGGCTTTGGCCCATGAAGGCATGGGGGATGACGCACTGAAGTCTTCTTCTCTCTCGCAGAATTCAAATGAGCTCAGGGGGGGTCCTTTTTCAAGCAGTCCCTGCTTTCAAAGAACATCACTCAGTACCGAAGGCCTTTCTTAAGCGCGATGGGATAAAGCCCCAACCTTCGTATCTCGGGACACAATTCATGGAGCCTTTCCATCAATATCTCGCCACCAGGTCTGACCATCTTGCGCTCTCCTGCTCCGATGTGGGAAAAATGAATCGCGCTGGCGTATCATGGATCGCTCGATGTACCGCTCGACATCCGCTGCAACGTGTTCTTCGGTAACAAAACCTCGAGAATTGGGCTTCCGAAAAATGATTATCCATTATTGCGACAAGTGATCAAGAATACTATTCCCCTCCCCGCTCCCTCCTTTCACCTGAATGGTGATCTGGCGCAAAGCCTCAAAAAGCGCAACCCCCACGGTGGTGGCCAGGTTCAGGCTCCTCACGCGAGATCTGTCAATCGGAATACTCAGCACACGGTCTGGATGTGCCTGAATGAAATCGTCGGGAAGTCCCCGTGTCTCAGGGCCGAAAACCAGACAATCGCCGGCAAGGAACTGAAAATCATAACAGGATCTAGCGGCCCGACTGGAAAAACATACCCACCGCGATGCGGACAGCCTTTCACGGAGCGCGTGAATGTCAGGGTGAACACTCAGGCAAACATGGCGCCAGTAATCCAAGCCGGCTCTCCTGAGATGCCGATCGGTGATATGGAATCCCAAGGGCTCCACGAGATGAAGAGGCGTGTGAGTCGCCGCGCATGTCCGGGCGACATTGCCCGTGTTCTGAGGGATTTCAGGTTCAAACAGCACGACTTCGACCACGGGCCGTCCCAATGAGCTGATGGATGCCGATCTCAAACCCTGCGCCGTCGGAAGCAGGCATCACGATTCATCCGTCCGCACAGCACGGACAAAGTGGTTGGCGTAATTCTCCTCGATGATGTAGGCATCCCCGTAGTAAAAATCGACGTACACGGCGCGGTGGTGACCCGCGGAGGTTGAGGTCCAGCAGTTGCGCTGTTTTTCGAAGAAGCAACTGAGAAAAAGCCCGCTGTGCCGGTCTTCCTCGGTCAAGACGAGGGAGGCAAGCTCGTCTTTGGATGGATAGCGCCAATCGCTGTAGCCTGCGAACTGACTCTGGTTGAGGTTCTCGAGATATTTGAAACCATCACCCCAGACCATCCGGTCCGTGGACGCGCCCCGCTGCCAAACCAAACCTGTCTCGCGATCCAAAACAACCTGGCTTCCTTTCAGTTCGAAACGCTCTTCCATGGCACTCCTTTGCTTGAGGATGCTGAGCCGCGCATAAGGGGAGGTCTCATACCCTTCCGTTGACACAACGCTTTTGCCAAATGCTTTTATATATCAAAATTCCCTGGTGCAAACACAAAAAATCTGCGGCTCGTTCCGCCCCCACACACGTACTTTTCCGACCATTTGGGGAAACCCGGGTGTTCTTTCATCTTGACCGACCTTTGCCGCTTTTCTACCATCAGAAAACCATGGCTACCGTGAGGGAGATAGAACAACCCATGACAACTCAGGAATCGGGGAACGGGTCGAAATCGGTCTCTATGCAGGAAAAGCCTTCGGGTCGATGGAAGAGGATCTGCTCGAACCTGTTTCTGCTGACGGCCGGCAGCTGCATCTTCGCCGTGGGCCTCAACGGGATCCTCATTCCCAAAGAGCTCCTGAGCGGCGGAATGGTCGGAGTCGCTCTGGTCATCCACTATCTGATTCCCAAGCTGAACACGGGCCTCCTGTATTTCCTCCTGAACATTCCCCTTCTCCTGCTGGGATGGTTCAGCGTCAGCAGGAGATTCATCCTCTACACCGCATACGGCATGACCGTCTTCTCACTTGCCGCGGGCATCATCCACCCGGGAGTCCTCGAAATACAGAATCCCATTCTGGCGGCCATCCTCTCCGGAATCATCTGCGGGTTCGGCGTCGGCGTCACCCTGCGCTCTCAGGGTTCCGGAGGCGGAATCGACATCGTCGCGGTTTACCTCAACATGAAAATGGAATTCCGCATCGGAGTGACCTATTTCCTGACCAATGCCCTTGTGCTGGCGGCCGGCGCCTACTTCCTCGATCTCGAGAAGACCCTCTACTCGCTCGTATTCGTCTACACCAGCGGAAAGGTGGTCGATTCGGTGCTGACGGGGTTCAATCAGCGCAAGTCGATCCTCATCATCTCCGACCATCCTGAACTCATAGCCGAACAGATCATGTCACGGCTCAACCGGGGAGTCACATTCCTGCATGGTTCGGGAGGCTACACGGGAGAACACAAGGAGGTCATTCTCAGCATCATCACACTCACCGAGCTCGCGCGGATGAAGGAGATGATCTTCGACGTCGACCCCCATGCCTTCGTGGTCATCAACGATACCCTCGAAGTGCTGGGGAAGCGGCACGGAACCAGGCGGGTCTACTGATCCCGGGGACCAGCTTCCAGGGGCAAAGAACCCATCCACCGCCCGCAGCGCTTCCCATGCCGGATCGAAACCGGCCTCGCTGAAGAGCGCGCTTTCTTGGAAGGCCCCCGGGTTTTTCCTGCCCACCGCCCCGATTCGCACGTGCTGGGGAGTGATTATTTTATTGTTTGGCGATTGTTTGGATGCGACGGGCCAGAATTTCAACACTCCCAAGGACACGCAGGGATGGGTGGCGACGCTTTTTCCGGCCTCGCCGGCAGCCAAGTCGAAGCGCACATTGGTGGAGGCAAAAATGAAAAACCGCGAAAGATACAAAAAAACATTGCTTCGTTTCCCCTTGGTGATCATCCTCTTGACCCTCATCCTCATCCCCCGGGGTGCCATATCCGCCCCCGCGGCACCTCCGGGACCCGCCGGACACGAACCTGTCATCACGGACAGTTTTGCCGTGTCTTCAATCTGGGGTGGTCCCTGGATGGTTTTTGTCGAGGGGTTCGATCCCAAGGCAGACATGATCTATCTCTGGTTCGAGGTCACCCAGTTGGGAGGCCACAACCAAACGGAGATCGTGTACCTCAAGGGGGAGAACCGTCGCGATTTCTCGGGCTACATCGCGATCTACATGCCCAATCGCATCCGTGGATGGGAGACGGTGAGGGTAGAAATCCGAGCCAAGGATGCCGCAGGAAACTACAGCGAGAAGCGCACCCATGAAGTGAGGGTCGGCGCGCCCACGACGGAAGGCACTCCGGAAAAGTGGCGCATGTCTGCGGCTAACCGACTGGGAAACATCTTCTTCCCATTTGAGTCCGACCACGACGACAGAGATCGTTCGCATCGGCAACGTGACTGAGTGCCGTTTTGATTTCCGAGCAACGGGAGATGCCATGGGATATTGCTCGTGTGGAGACGTGGGCATCTATTGGGAAGAGAGCGGAACGGGTCCGAACCTCTTACTGGTGAGCGGACTGGGAGGAGGAACCTGGTCCTGGTATGGTCAGGTTCCTTTCTTCCAGCAGTTCTACAGAACCATAACCTTCGACAACCGGGGGGCAGGACGGTCCGGCATGCCCCAGGGTCCATACAGTGTAAGGCAATTTGCCGAGGATTCCCTTCGCCTCCTGGACTGCCTCGGCGTAGAAGAGGTTTTCGTGCTTGGTCTTTCCATGGGAGGCATGATCGCCCAGGAACTGGTTCTCATGGCTCCCCGTCGGGTGAGGGCACTCCTTTTGGGATGCACCCATTTTGGAGGGGAACTGCGTGTTCCACCCGACCCGGATGCCATTCAAGCCCTCGTGGACAACGGGGGTCTCTCCTATGAACAGATCATCGACAAGAACCTTCCCCTTTTCTTCAGCGAGGAGTGCAGGAAGTCCAATCCAGAGCTGATCGCTTTCTACAAGCGGGTCCAATTGTCTGTTCCCGAGCAGCCCCTTCACGCTTTTGAGGCTCAGCTCAAAGCCATCCAGTCCCATGACTGCTCCGAGAGATTCCCCGATATCGATGTGCCGACCCTCCTGGTGACGGGCAGCCAGGACCTCCTGGTTCCGAGGGAAAACACGTTCCTCATGGCGGAGAAGCTCCCCCACGCGGAAGTGGTGGTTATCCCGGGAGCCGGCCATGCCCTCCACGTGGAAAGCCGCGACGAACTCAACGAGATCGCCCACCATTTTTTCCAGGCCTTCGTCCCTTCTTTCTGATGCGCTGTCACTTCCGGCCAAAATGCGTCTGCAGGAAAGCCTCGACTTTTGAGGCAAGCGCCGTCTCCCAGCCCCAGTAAAAGTGATCGCAGCCGGGAATCAACTCCAGCGCCAGGAGAGCGTCGGGTGGATCCAATTGTTTGAGCCATCCTTCCATGGATTTCGTGGAACAAAAGGAGTCCTTGGTCCCCAGGGTGATGAGGCATGGGACCTCGGGAATGGAAAGCCCCTCAAACCCAATGAAATCAAGCGGGGGAGACACCAGAACGACGGATGCCGGCTGGAATCCCCTGGCTATCGCCTTGAGGCCAACCCAGGCGCCGTAGGAATAACCCGCCAAGTGAATTCTTGCACCCTCCCTGCGCCCCGCGGCGAACCGGACCGCGGCCAGCAGATCCTCCGTCTCCCCCTCTCCGTCTCCGTATGCTCCACTGCTTCCCCCCACCCCACGGGAATTGTAGCGGAGTGTTTCCCACCCCCAGCTCCTGAGGGTTTTCTTGAGGCACCAGACGACGTTGTTGTCCATGTTGCCGCCGTAGAGCGGGTGCGGGTGACACACTATGGCGCCATCCACCCCGGGTGCCTCATCGATTCTCGCTTCCAGACGGATCTCCCCGCAGGGGAACGTAACATCCACCTCCGGCATCATGTCCCCCCTTCAAAAGGATTCCAAACCTGCGCGCTTATAGAGCTCGTGAAAGTGATGGACAGGCCCGTGCCCCTTCCCGATAGCCAGGCCGTGCCTGATGGCTCCCGTGACGTAAGCTTTGGCCTCCGCCACAGCCTGTTCCACATCACGGCCCTTGGCGACTTCGGCGGCAATGGCCGACGCAAAGGTACAGCCGGTTCCATGGGTGTGGGGGCTCTGGTGGCGCTCGTTGGTGTATTCCCGGAACCCCTTGCCGTCGTAGAGCAGATCCATGGGATTCCCCGGGAGATGCCCTCCCTTGACGACCACGAACCGAGGGCCCATCTCCTTGATCCGACAGGCCGCCTCGCGCATCCCAGCCACATCCTTCACCTTCCAGCCGACAAGGGCGGACGTCTCATGGAGGTTTGGGGTCACCACCAACGCCAGGGGGAAGAGCTCCTCGATCATGGTCTTCACGGCGTCTTCCCTCAGGAGGGGGTCACCACTCTTGGCGATCATCACGGGATCGACGATGAGATTTGTGAGCCCGAGGTCCCGCGCGTCCTCGGCCACACGCCTGATGATGGCCGCATTGGCAAGCATCCCCGTTTTTACGGCGTCTACCCCGATATCCTCCACCACGGCGTGGATCTGAGATGAGACAAAAGCAGGGTCTACCTCCACCACCCCACGAACCCCCAGTGTATTTTGAGAGGTGAGGGCGGTGATGGCACTCATGCCATAGACGCCGAGGGCCGCAAAGGTCTTGAGGTCTGCCTGAATCCCCGCCCCTCCTCCCGAATCGGAGCCGGCGATGGTCAACGCGCGAGGTATCTTCTGCATGGTCACGCACCTCCAGGAGATCAAAGGAACTGCTCAAAAGCGAAATGATCCCAGCCCGCCGCTTCCGTGGACCACTCCACCCTGGTTCCGTCCGGGAAAACCGCATGGATGCCCTCTTCACGGCGAAGCATCCTTCCGACCACGGTGCACTCGGTGCCCGTTTCCGCCTCCAGTATCCCTCTCACCTGTGGCGCATCCCGGGGATCAACGGTGAAGACGAGCTCATAGTCCTCCCCACCCGTCATGGCCCAGGAAAAAGCGTCCGCTCCGCAAGCCCGCGCCGCCTCCCTGCATGCAGTGCTGACGGGAAGCTCATTCACCCAGATCTCGGCACCCAGCCGGCTTGCCCCGCAGATGTGGCGAACATCGCTCAGGAGGCCGTCGCTCACGTCGGCCATGGCATGCACTCGCCCGCATCTGCCCAGGGACTGCCCTTCTCCGAGCCTTGGCCGCGGGGTCAGATGCTTTTCAAGAAGCAGCCTGCGGCAAGACTCCGACACCTCGTATGCAGGGGCCATCAGAAGCTCGAGGCCGCCCCGTGAATCCCCAAGGGCCCCCGTAACAAGGATCAGATCGTTTTCCCTCGCACCGTTTCTCAGCACCAGATGGTTGGGGGCAACCGCCCCCAGGAGGCACATGTCGATCACGGTCCCGGTGGCGATCTTGCTGAGGTTCCCCCCCACGACCACGGCTCCGGCCTCCCCCAGTTGCTCACGCATTCCCTCGTACAACCCGTCAACGAATACCACATCCGTTTCCGGAGTAAGGGCGAGAGAAACCAGAGCCCACGAGGGGTGCCCCCCCATGGCGGCGATGTCGCTCACATTGATGGCCGCAACACGCCTCCCCAACTGGCTGGCGCTGATCGTGCGGCTTCTGAAATGGACCCCTTCCACCTGAATGTCGCAGGTTGCGAGGAGATATTCCTCCCCCCCTGTGTCCAGGACCGCCACATCGTCTCCGATCCCCACGACGACACCGGGTGCACTGGAAGGAAGCAATCGGGCAATGCGATGAATGAGGCCGAATTCACCGAGGTCTTTTATCTTCATGGGCTCGTGCCAAAGATTTTTAGAGAGGATGAGAGCACGGGAACGCGCCAAAATGACTCAAGCAACCTGATACCACTGATGGGCACAAGGCGCAACTTCGCTTCGATCATCGATCCTTCAGAACAAACTTCGGGGTTCGGGGAAAGCAAGCCTGGGAATTACCACTTGTGGAAAGGGGATGGGATCACTGTTTCGAACAATTTTCCATTTCAGAGCGCAGAGCCGCGAGATCCCTGAGGGAGAGGGTTGCGCCTAAATAACCTCCGCGCTCTCGGCACTCCCTGCGGAGCGTTTTTGGATTTCTGTCGTTTGGGTTGTCCTGAAAATGGGTTGCCGAAATGGTGCGTTCTAGGGGCAAAAGAAACAGGGGAGTCAAGTCCCAGGGAAATCAGCCCAAAGACTCAACGCCCCGTGAGGACGAAGCCGGCACCATGTCAATCAACGCGCCTGGCATACTCGCGGTCGATTTTGAGGCCGTCGATGTCCGTTGTCTTCTCCCCTCGAGCCGCCATGATCTGGTCGATCCCGCGTTTGACGACGGCCCGCTTGGACGCGTAGCCCAGAGCGGTCTCCGCGCTGACGGTACCCTCCTCGTAGTGCTGGATGATGCAGTCGTCAAAGGTTGTCCATCCGAAAGGCCTCGATTGATGCATCATGTCATAGAAGCTTTTCCCGTCGGTTTCTCCGTTGATCATGGCTTCCTGCACCCGGAGATTGTTCCCCATGATTTCGAAGACCGCCTGGCGGCCTCCACCCTGCTTGGGAAGCAGGCGCTGAGAGATGATCCACCGCGTGGACTCGGCAAGTCGCAACCGGATGAGGCGCTCCTCCTCGAGCTCGAACATGCCCACGATGCGGTTCACGGTGGAAGCGGAATCGATGGTGTGCAGCGTGGTGAGAACCAAGTGGCCCGTCTCCGCCGCGCTCAAGCCAATTTCCACCGTTTCCCGGTCCCGCATTTCGCCCACCAGGATCACCTTTGGCGCCTGGCGCAGTGCGGCCCTCAAGCCATTGGCAAACACGTCGAAATCCAGGCCCAGTTCCCTCTGATTGAACGTTGCTCTTAACTGGGGATGAACATATTCCACGGGGTCTTCCAGGGTGATCACGTGGACCGGCTTCGTTTTGTTGATTTCGTTGAGCATTGCAGCCAGGGTTGTTGTCTTGCCGCTTCCGGTAGCGCCCGTCACATACACGATGCCATTCTTTTCCTGGGCCACCTGTTTGAAGACCTCCGGAAGCTTCAATTCCTGTATGGAAGCGACCTTGGTGGGAAGCTGACGCATGACGATGGAGTAAGTTCCACGCTGCGAGAAGATGTTGACGCGAAATCGGGCTCTTCCCGGCAGGTGATACGACAGGTCACAGGAACCGTGGTTCAGAAGGAGCTGCACGCAGCGCCTGTCGCCCCCCCCGAGGTTGATCATGAGCATCTCGGTGTGGTAGGGGGTTATTTTCTGTATCCCCAGGTCCTGACAAACCGGTCGCAGCACTCCGTCCACTTCCGCCTGCGGAGGTTTTCCCACCGTGAAATTGATGTCCGAAAGGTGAGGATACTCATTCAGGATCCGGGTCAGGAAAAAGTCCAACTCTTTTCTTCTCACTGGCTGTTCCCTTTCTGCTTCTTTCTATCCCCTGTTTTTCCATGCTCGATCACGAATCGGAGGGGGTGTGTCCAGATTCCTCCGTCATTTCGAGCGGTGGTAATAATTCCATTAGTCCCCCGACGCAAGGGCTTTCCCCCCGTCTTCGAACTGAGACCACTGTGAATCCATCTTCCCGCTGCACGTCAGACCTCGGTGAAGTCCAAAGGAGGCTCGGTCAGGTACGGCTTGAATTTCTCCTTGTCCACGCACTTGTTGTACGACTCGTCAGGGCTGGTCCTGCCCGATTGCAGCGCCGCCATGATGCCGTCATCCAGGGTCTGCATCCCGTACTTCTTTCCAGTCTGCATAGCCGATATGATCTGATGGGTCTTGGCTTCCCGTATCATGGCGCGAACCGCATGAGTCGCGATCATGATCTCCATGACAGCCATCCGGCCCTTGACGTCCACCCGTTTGAAGAGTGCCTGGGAAATCACCGCCCGCAGCCCGTCGGCGAGGGTTGAACGAATCTGGCCTTGCTCTCCCGTCGGAAACACCTCGATGATGCGGTCCACCGTTTTGGCGGCCCCCGTTGTGTGGAGTGTTGAAAAGACAAGATGCCCCGTGGCGGCGGCTTCAAGTGCCAGTCGCATGGTCTCCAGGTCCCGCATTTCACCCACCAGCATGATGTCCGGATCCTCCCGGAGGGCGGCCCGAAGTGCCGCCGAAAAGGAACGGGTGTGCGTGCCCAGCTCCCGGTGGTTGATGACGCAGTTCTTGCTCGTGTGAACGAACTCGATGGGATCCTCGATGGTGATGATGTGGTCTTTGCGTTTGCGGTTGGCTTCATCGATGATCGCGGCAAGACTCGTGGACTTCCCGCTTCCGGTGGGTCCGGTCACCAGGACCAATCCCCGGGGGAGCATCGCCAGCCTGCTGATCACCGGAGGAAGCCCCAGTTGCTCCACGGAGAGGATTTCGCTTGGAATTTCGCGAAAAACAGCACCGATGCCGTTCTTTTGCCTGAAGAAATTAGAACGGTACCTGGCGAGGCCAGGGATTTCATAGGAAAAATCCAAATCCCCGGTCTCTTCAAAGGTCTTGATCTTGTCCTCGGGGGTGATCTCATAGAGCATGGCGCGGAGCTCATCGTCATCGAGTGTTTTGAATTTCACACGCTCCAGATCGCCTCTTACACGCAGCACGGGTTGTTGACCGGATATCAGGTGAAGGTCCGATGCCTTCTGCTCGTTCATCAGCTTGAAAAATGCGTCGATTCGCGCCATAGATCGCCTTTCATTCCCTTCGAAACCAGTAACGAAGAATTGCTTTCAATAATAACGAAAAACTGCCCTTTTTCCCTGCAGCTCGCCTCAGCAGCCTGACTCACCAGTCAAGAAGAACCCAGTGCTTGTGTCTCTCATCCAGGCGCGACAGGCCCGCCTCCCCGGCAGCTTCCAGGGCTTCCCGAAATTCCTCGCGGGTGATGCGCCTCTTGAGCTTGGGGTGTCTCAGGGCATCGCCGCACGGATGATACTGGTCCATGACGTTCACGTAACTATTCGGCGAAATGTCCTGGGCAATAAAGCGAAGAATCGACGGAGTCCCTGAAAGTTGGTCGGGCATGACCAGATGGCGGACGAGGAGCCCCCTCACCGCCACGCCCCTTGCATCCCACTCAAGATCCCCAACCTGCCTGTGCATCTCCCTGAGGGCTTCCCTGGCACGCTGCGGATAATCGGGGGCGGCGCAGAGATCCTTTGCCACTGAAGGGTCCCAGAACTTGAAGTCGGGCATGTATATGTCGACGATTCCATCGAGGAGCTTCAAGGCGGAGACCCGGTCATACCCCCCCGTGTTGTACACGAGGGGAACCTTGAGCCCCCTCTCTATGGCTGTGGGCAACGCTTCCAGGATCTGGGGAATCACATGGGAGGGCGTCACAAAATTGATGTTGTGACAGCCGCTTTCCTGCAAACTCAACATGATGGCGGCGATCTGCCCGGCCTGAACGACGGTGCCCTCTCCTCCGTGACTGATATCGTAGTTCTGGCAGAAGATGCAGAAGAGATTGCAGTGGGAGAAGAATATGGTCCCGGACCCTCTCTTTCCAACCAGGGGCTTTTCTTCACCAAAATGAGGTCCGTAGCTCGCAACCACGGCATGACGCCCCGTGTGGCAATAGCCTGTGTCCCCCGAGAGTCTGTCCACCCGGCAGAGCCTCGGGCAGAGGGTACACTTGCGCATCCATTGCAGGGCCCGCCGGATGCGCTCCTGGAGCCTGCCGTCCTCGTACGCCTTGAGGTAAGCCGCTGACATGGATTTCCTCCTGTTGATGGAACTCATCCGAAAAAGGTGCAGAACGATTCAATTCCCCTTATCCAGTGACGGAATGGGGCCCCTTACTCCAAGAATTGAAAGCCTTGCAAGATCCAGTAAAGATCTTTGGGATTGTAAACGAGCGCTACGGTGCGCACCAGCAATCTGGAGAAAATGGCGGAGGAGGGAAAAATCAAGATGGGGGACTTCAAGCTCATTCATCAAATATCCGACGGATTTCCCGTCGTCCATTCAACCAGACTCTACCCCCAGTGGCCCATCGCAGTCACCGCCAACGTGCCTGCAAACGTCAAGGCGGAAGTCGCTCAGGCCCTCATGAGCATGGAAGCAGGGGAACCTGCCGCAAAGAATGCCAAGATCCTCGGCTGGAGAAAGCCGATGGACTACGGCCCCGTTGTGGAATGCCTCACAAGAGTGCAGTACGGTGCTTTTTCAACCAAAAAATAACACAGCCCGACGGAACGCGACCCGAATCCCCGGGGGAGCCCGATGAGGCCTGCTCCCAGCTGCAGCTCGGCGCCACGTCGGGTTCCGGAATCTGCAGCAAAACGCAAAGGTGGGGGGATTCCCCCCACCTTCTGTTTTTCGGGACTATTGGGTCTGTTTTGAGAGGATGACCACGTCCACCTGCCCCGCCAGAGCTTTTTTGAACCTGACCGCATCGTCCTCGGATCCGACGATGGCCCCGTAGTGCATGGGGATGGCCAACTTGGGCTTGATTGTCCTCGCCGCTTCCACGGCTTCGTCGGCGGTCATCACGTAGGTTCCGGAAACCGGCAGAAAAGCCACATCCACCTTCAGGTTTTTCATTTCGGGGATGAAATCCGTATCTCCCGCATGATAGTACCGAACTCCGTCGAGGTTCACCACGAAGGCGAGCATGGCGGCCGCCTTGGGGTGGAATTCCTTGTTCGTGTTGTATGCCGGCACCACCTCGATATCGACCCCCTTGACCTGCAGGCGGTCTCCAGGAGCCACAACCCGCACATCACCCTTCAGCTTCTTGGCGGACGATGCATCGGTGACGATAACCGTGTCGCCTGTCTGGATCTTCTCCACATCCTCGGGAGAACAGTGATCGAAATGGTCGTGGCTGACCAGGATGAGGTCAGCCGGTCGAGTCGTGCTGATCTGGTATGGATCGAAATAGACAACAGTGCTCCCCTCCAACCGGATCACATCGTGTCCCAGCCACGTGATCTTCTTGACAACATCTTGCACGTTCATCGCCGTCTCCTTCTCCTGCAGCATTCATGGTGGTTTGGGGCGGACCCTGTTCGTTTGCCTATGAGACCTTGCAGACATAGGATCGAATGAGTTAATACTTTCCCGATAGCAAGGACGGCGGTCCATTGTCAAGCTCCTTGCTGAAGGTTCGGTTGGCCCGGGGGATCAACGCGGGTCCTGGCTCCCCGAATGTGGCGCCTCCGGCCACACCTCCATAACCAGAAACTGCAGACAAGGACGTCACCGAGTGATACAGAGATTCCTGCACGGATTGCTCAACAGCGGACGGCAGGATTTCAAGGTCGTGCACCATGCCGTTCTCCCGGCCAGGGAAGCCCAATACGGAGAACTGGAAGCCCCCCTTCCTCGAGAGCTTCAAGGATCCCTTGAAAGCCTCGGCATCAGAGCGCTCTACACGCATCAGGCTGAAGCCCTGCAACAGATCCGCTTGGGAAAGCACATCGTGGTCGCCACACCCACCTCCAGCGGCAAGTCCCTCATCTACAATCTGGCGATCACGGAAGCCCTCCTCAAGAACCCGGAGCTCCACGCCCTGTATCTTTTCCCCATCAAAGCCCTCACGAGGGATCAGCTGGGCAGCCTCGAGGCCCTCTTCAACGCATCCCCTGGACACGGCAGAACCTCGGCGCCGTGCGCCGCCGTTTACGACGGTGACACGACACCGCATGAAAGGGCCAAGATTCGGCAGAAACATCCCAACATCGTCCTGACCAACCCTGACATGCTCCACTACGGGCTGCTGCCATATCACGGCAAATGGGAATCCTTCTGGAAAAAGCTGCGGTTCGTGGTGGTCGATGAGCTTCACACGTACAGGGGTATTTTCGGAAGCCATGTGGGACAGATTTTCCGAAGGCTTCAAAGAATTTGCCGCCATTACGGGGGGGCTCCCCAGTTCATTCTCCTCTCCGCCACCATAGCAAATCCAAGGGAACTGGCCGAACAGCTCATTGCTCCCTACGGTCCTCACCGTGATGGGCTGCTCAACAGCACCATGGGCGGACAGGGGGTCCCTCCGACCGGAGAGACTGGCGCGGGGGCTGAGGTCACGGTCCTTGAAAGCCATGGAGCCCCGCAATCCAAGAGACACTTCGTTTTCCTCGAATCCGAGGAAGGGGCCGCGGGCCACCCTTCGAGCATGGCCGCACGGCTCCTCGTGCGCGCCGCCGACGCAGGTCTCAAGACCATCGCCTTCACCCAGTCCCGGCGTCTGACGGAACTGGTGCACATGAGCGTCCTTCGGATGGCCCCCCATCTCGCGGGCCGGGTCAGCTCCTACAGGGCGGGATTCCTCCCGGAAGAGCGCAGAGTCATCGAGCAGAAGCTTTCCGGCGGCACCCTCGCTACCGTCATTTCCACGAGCGCTCTGGAAATGGGGATTGATATCGGGGGCCTGGACCTCTGCATCCTGGTGGGCTATCCCGGAACGGTCATGAACACCTGGCAGAGGGGAGGACGGGTGGGGCGAAGCGGGCGGGAATCAGCCATCGTTCTCCTGCCCCAGCCCGACGCTCTGGATCAGTACATAATCCACCACCCTCGGCAGTTCCTGGACAGCGGCTATGAGATCGCCGTGACCGATCCCCTGAACGAGGAAATCCTCAAGGCACACCTGCCGTGCGCAGCCGCGGAGCTCCCTTTCAGGCTTGAGGAGATGGACGGGCAGCCGCCGGTCCTGCGCAAGGTGGTGGAAGGTCTCACCGCGGAAGGGAAGCTATTCCAGAGCGCCGAAGGGCATGAATGGCTCTCCGGGGTCCAGCAGCCCCATCGACACGTGGACATCCGTTCGGTGGGCAAGTCCTATGCGATTGTCTTGAACCGCCCTCAGGCGGGCAAAAGAGTTCCCCTGGGAAGGAACGAAGGACTTCGCGCCCTCAAGGAATGCCATCCCGGGGCCGTGTACCTGCACAGGGGAGAGAGCTACCTTGTGGAGGAACTGGACCTGACCCGCCACGTCATCCACGTCGTTCCCAGCCAGGTCCCGTATTACACCCGAGTCAAGAGCGAGAAGGAAACCGAGGTCCTGGAAGTCCTCGCTTCCAAGCCCGTGGGGAACTTCGTCACCCGACTGGGGCGACTGCGCGTGACGGAAAACATCACGGGTTATGAAAAGAGGCGGCTATTTTCCCAGGAGCTTCTGGATTCCAATCCCCTTGACCTCCCACCCCAGGTTTTCGAAACCGTCGGCTTTTGGATCGAAATAGAGAACATCATCGCCAAGAGCATCCAGACATCGGGACTCCACTTCATGGGCGGGATTCATGCGGTGGAGCACGCGGCCATCAGCATGTTTCCCCTCTTTGCCCTCTGTGATCGGAATGATATCGGCGGCATTTCCTCACCGTTGCACCACCAGGTGGGAAAGGGGGCCATTTTCATCTACGACGGCTATCCCGGAGGCATCGGCCTTGCCCGGAGAGGCTACGAGATCATCGATGAGCTGCTCCGGAGAACAAAGGAGCTCATCACCGCGTGTGAGTGCACGGAAGGCTGTCCCGCGTGCATCCACTCCCCCAAGTGCGGCTCCGGGAACAAGCCTCTGGACAAGAAGGCGGCTCATGACGTCCTGGGCTACCTTCTGGGTGATATGAGCCTGGATCAAGGGCAGGTCCATCCCGAGCGTCAGGAGCACCCCGTTGAGGCGGCAGCTTCCCTTGTCCCCCCTCAAGTTAAAAAGTATCGAATCGGTTTTTTCGACCTGGAGACCCAGCGGCTTGCCCAGGAGGTGGGCGGGTGGCAGAACAAACACCTCATGCGGGTATCGGTCGCCGCACTCTACGACACGGCTTCAGATGATTTTCACATCTACCGGGAGGAGGAGATGTCCGCGCTTGTCCTCCACCTGAGGAAGCTCGATCTCGTGGTGGGTTTCAACATCGCCCGTTTTGACTATGAGGTCCTCAGAGCTTACACGCCTTTCGATTTCAATCAGTTGCCGACTCTCGATCTCCTCCACGAGATTCACCAGAAACTTGGGTTTCGAATCAGTCTGGATCAACTGGCCCAGGCCAACCTCGGCAAGGCCAAGACCTCCGATGGAATCCAGGCCGTCCGATGGTTCCGGGAGGGCGCATGGGAGCCCCTCGTCCATTACTGCAAGCAGGATGTCCTGTTGACTCGAGATCTCTTTCAGCTGGCCATGGACCAGGGATATCTGCTGTACCTCGACCGCCGGGGAAAGAGCCTGCGTGTCCCCCTCGAACTGAAGCTGGATCTTCTGCTGAAAAACCGCTAGCCCGAGAACTGGGAAAAGAGGTGCACCGTGACCTCTCTCCCCCGCTCCATTCCCTCCGAGTGTTCCGGCACGACCACATAGCCGTCCGCCCGGCCAAGGGTGCTGATCATTGCGGAATTCCCGAAGACGGGGGTTGCCTCGAGAGTCTCTCCGCTCCTGGAAAGCACCACGGGAACATAGTCGGTCCGCCCGTGGACCGACGGCAACTGACGGATCAGGAGGGCCCTGCAGGACGCTCCGGCCCGGTCCTGCATCTGGCTCTTGCAGCCCTGCAGAAGCTCTACCGAGGGGACGACAAAAGACCTGCAGATCATGAGGGCGGAAACAGGCTGTCCGGGCAGGCCCCAGAAAAGTTTTCGACCAATTTTCGCCAGGATGGTCGGCTTGCCCGGTCGTATGGCAATCCCGTGCACCAGCAGTTCCGCCTCCGGGAAGGATTCCAGAACCCGGAGCGTGAAGTCGCGAACCCCCACCGAACTCCCTCCGGAGAGCACCAGCATGTCATGATCATCCAGCGACACACGGCATTCCGAAACAAGGGCTTCCAGATCGTCCGTCACCAGCTGTGCTCTTCCGATCTCCGCCCCCGCCGAGCGAATCTGTGCCGCCAGGGTGTACGTGTTGATGTCCCTGATCTTCCCGGGGGGGACAAAGCCCGTTGAAGCCGGCACCACTTCGTCTCCCGTGGAGAGGACCGCCACGCGAGGCCGCCGATGCACCGACACGGAGCTCACGCCAAGAGCTGCCAGAACCCCCACGTCCTGTGGACGCAGTCGCCAACCCGAAGGGAAGAGCTCTTCCCCTTCCCTGATGTCGTCCCCTTCCCCGATGATGTGGTCCCCCGGAGCAACGGGTCTCGTCACTTCGATGCTTCCCTCGTCCAAAGGGGTGGTGTATTCCACCATGACGACGGCATCGGCGCCGGCAGGGAGCATGCCTCCAGTCGGAATGGCCACGGCCCTCCCGCGTTCAACCGTTACAGCCGGTTCATGACCGATGGACACTTCTCCCGCCACTTCGAGAAACGCGGGCAAGCTCTCCGTTGCTCCAAAGGTGTCCTGGGCCCTCACGGCGTAGCCGTCCATGACCGCCCGCCGAAAGTGCGGGATGGGCTCACGCGCTTGTACCGGAGCCGAGAGCACCCTGCCACAGGCTTCCGCCAGACCCACCTTCTCGTCCTCGAGGGACTCCAACTCCTGCAGAATCTCCAAGACCTCTTCCGCAGTCTTCACCTTCAAGAAAAGGGACATCCTCGACCTCTCTCCCGTTTACCCTTGAGACCCGAAAAAACGCGGAGTCCATCGTTTCAAGAATCCCAAACTCCAGGCAGCCTGGCACCTGCAGGTCGGCTCAGCTCACGGCGCTCCAGCAACTTTGTCCAATTTGGCAAACCAGCTCCAACCGAGACGCCGGCGCCGAGCGCCAGAACAATCCCGCTCTTTTTGTAACTCTCCCCCATCCCCTCCCATCAAGGGAGGGGAGCTCTGATGTGCTTAAGCCAACAGTATTGCCCCCTCCCGCACCACCGGTGGATCACCCACCATGGGGGTCAGAAACCAACCTTTTCAAGAAGATTGATCACATGCGGTTTGCCTTCTTCGACGATGCTGACCTTCTTCGCAAAATCCTTATGGTCCGTGAAAAAAGTCGTCAGGCTGTGCTTCTTGGGCGACCAGTTCTCTCTCACCCTCACTTCCGGATTCTTCTGCTTTCTCGCCTTCTCCTTCTGCTGTTCCTTATTCCAATCCTTCTCGCGTTCGACGTCGATCTCCTGGATGGGATAGGTGAGATGAATCGTAAACTCCTCACCCCCGCTTTCATCCAGCAACATTTGCAGCGTCTCCCGTTCGGGATTGCCATGCTCACCGTCGCCGGAAAACACATAGTGGTCGGCAGTGATGCGCCGGAAAAAGATCGGGTCCAGGTTACGGTCGCTTCCGTGATGCGGCATCTTGAGGATGTCCACGTGCATCTTGCCGCCGGGCTTCAGCAGGCCCACCAGTTCCAGGCCCTGCAAAACCTTGTCGCCCCGGGCGTCACCCGTGAAGAGCATCCGCTTCTTATCGACTTCAGCGAACACCACGATGCTCGACAGGTTGGGAACCGACGTGTCAGTGAATGATGCGAGTGCTGCCTTCGTTTTCTTTTCGTCCTTGTGCTTCTTGAGCCATGCGTCGTGGTCCTTCTGCAGGGCGACAAGCTCCGCTTTCATCGGCCCGGCCACCATGAGTTTGAGGCCCTTGCCCATATCGATGCTTTCGCCGTCCTTCGAAGCCATGACGAGCTTGCCCTGGAATTCGGGATTGATGCGAAGCTTGAGTTTCCTGACATCGTCTCGCAGCCGAAATCCCTGCTCAACACTGGCCAGTACCATGGCGGCGTCGGGCTCGAGTCCTTCGGTATCCAGCTCGCCGCTTAGCGCGGCAGCCCCGAACGACGCCGTCACAGCTGCCAGCAGCTCATCCGGTTTGTTGCCGATGATGTCGTCGAAGGTGTTGTGCCAAAAGCTGCGGACCTTCAGCGGCAATGGCTGCTTTGAGTCCTTGGCGACCACGAGCTCTTTCGTCAGTTCGAGGATGCCGGTGATGTGGTCATCGTCGATATGGCTGACCATCAGCAGATCGACCGGAAGTGATTCTTCGTCAGCGAGACTGCGCGCTTTCCTGATTTGCGTGAGCCGAGGCTTCAGATAGGGCTTGTAGACCTGTCCCGGCCCACCATCGATCAGCGCCAGGCCCGGATCGTCCTTGGAGCCGTAGTGCACAATAAGGCAGTCGCCCTTCCGGGCGCAGCGCACATCGAGACTAAAGATCATGTTTCCCCCTCCTTAGATTTTCTGGAATGCGCGGAGCACGTCCAGCATCCCGTGACCCTGGAAACTGCGCTCACGGCCGAGATCGGTCGCGCTCTCGCAGAGAATGCGCTTGATCCTCCGCGGCTCCCCGATGAGCTCGGCATAGCGCGCCATGAGCATGGCCGCCGCCCCGCTCACGTGCGGCGCCGCCATGCTTGTCCCATCCAGCTCTCCCCATCCCTGATCGAGTAGACTTGACTCGATTCGTTCGCCCGGAGCGACGAGATCCGGTTTCAACCTTCCGTCCCCGGTCGGGCCGCGGCTCGAAAAGAAGCTCACCCCGTACGTATGCGGCCGGAAGCGGTGCGTCGCGCCAACCGTGATGACGCCGTCGGCGTTGCCCGGATCGGTTATGCTGAAGGCGGTATACCCTTCGTACGAGCCATTCTTGGTCTCGAAGCTCTGGTAGCCGAGGTTTCCGGCCGCCGCGACCACGACCACGCCGCTCTCCACGAGGCGCTCGCATTCGTTGCAGATGGGCGTGCGGCCGCAGGCGAAATTGCGCACGTCATGCGGGATGGAAAGGCTGAGATTCGCGCCATGGATGCTGATGTACGTGTGGCGGTCATTCAGATAGCGAATGTATTGCAGCGCGGCGATAATCGCGAATTCCGTGTCTTCCACTGACTTCGCCAGCACGCGAAAATCGTAGAGCCTGATATCGGGACACATGCCGTCCTGGTATTTGTTGTCACCGGCGGTGTCGGTCTGCCCATCGTCCGTGCCGTTCGCCGCTCGTCCTCCGGCCCCGCCATTGGCACCGAGGATGCCCGCCACATGCGTGCCATGGCCACTGCGGGGCGCTGTTGTTTCCGGGTCGATCTCGATCAGTTTCTCCACCAGCTCCCAATTCATGGGACGATCATTGTCGGCGTCTTCCGCCAATGTCTTGAGGATGTCGGCCGCATCCTTTTCCGTGAGGCACCGCTTTCGATTCTTCAGCAATTCGCCGAGACTTTGCTTGACCTCCGATGCCTTCGTGTTGAGGTTGTCGAGACTGACGATCTTCCGGATATTGCTGAAGTCGAAGGCCTGGATGATTCGGCTTTGGCCCTTCTTGTCCCTGAACACAGGGTGGCTGCCGTCGATGCCTGAATCCACGACGGCCCACGTGATATCCTTGCACCTCACGTTGAACAAAGTCCGGGCCGCGTCGCCCTTGACGGCCGGCACTGATCTCTCCAGCGCGGGCATGGCCCTTCGATTGAGGGAAACCTGAAAGATCTGGGCTTCCTCGGGGAACTGGTCTTGCAGGATTTTCCCAAAAAGTTGCTGGAGCTCTTTGGCAATAGCCTCAGGCCCCTTGATCTTCGCCAACAGATCACCGATACCACTTTCCGACGGTGTTGCTTTCCGTGGTTGGTTGCCAGCCCAGAGAATGATTCCGGCCAGGGAGACATATCGATCCAAGGCCGTGAGGTCGGCAAGAGCCTCGGCAAGTTTGGCCTGGGTGTCTTCATCCTTTGCCTTCGCCCATTCAATGATCGCTTGAATTCTTGGGCGCAGCTTATCTAACGTATAGGCCCGCAGTCCGTCCTGGATTTTACGGTCTCGCCACCATTGCGTCATCGGCACGATGACGCGAAGAACTTCCCGGAAGAAAAGACGAGCTGCGACAAGCCCCTGCAGGTAGGCGACCTGCGCCTCTTGCCCCTGTTTGCGAGGTAAATCCAGTTTCCTGATTCGATCCGCGATGAGAACAGCCACCGGGCCGGCAGGTCGAGCCTTGTAGGGCGTGATCAGCAAATCCATGGGCTCGGCTGGTTTGGCTGCAAACGCGAGCCACACATCCCCCAGAACAGGGGAATCCTGCAATTGGCGCCGATCGCTCGTCGGACCAAGAAGAACGAGCTCAACCAAGGCTCGCGAAGAAACGGACATGTCTCACACTCCTGCCGCGGGATAAGGAAAACCACCCGGCTTCTCTAATTGGGGATCCACATGCTTGCGCAGCGCAGCATCGCACACGGCGTATCCCCAGTTGATCAGTCGCTCCTGCAGATTGTCGTCGAGGCGTTTGAGCCGGGTCGGCACCCCCGCCAGCTCCATGGTGCGGTCATGTGGACAATGGAGAGGATCGGCGAGCCTGTAGTCGGCAATGTCGGTCCTGATGCCCCAATAAGCTCCTTTGCGTGCGCCGGACTTGTAGGAATCAATCACCTGCCGCTTGCGCAGCGAACGCACTTGGTTGTCGACCAGGCTGAGGACCCGGTACGAGTGGCGTGCCCAATCGCTCTTGGGATCCTCCTCCGGTTGGAGCTTACCGCCTCCATCGCTGACCAGCACCGTTTGGCAGCGCTTCCACGCGGTCTCGAGGCCGAGATTGTCATAGACGCCGCCGTCCGTGAGGAACACCCGGGTGGTGAAGGGCTTGCGCTGGAGATCATAACCCGAATCGGGCGTGAATGCGTTGGCGTCGAGCCGCATTTCGAAGGGCGAGAGCACAGGCGGGAATGCGGAGGACGCGGCGACGGCTTGCGCCATCCGGATCTTGGGGTTCTTGACCTCGCCCACGCGGTAGTCCCGCATGTAGGGTTTCATGAAACGCCAGAGCGCTCCCGACTGCACGTTGGTGGCGTTCATCACGAAGCGTGGTGTGTCCGGCATATCCTGCAGCGTCGCGCCTTTGAAAAGATGCATGTCGTAGGCTTCGGCAAGGCGGTCGCTCACGCGGCCGGGCAGAGCCACACCCAGGAATATGGCGTCGGCATCGATGGTTTCACCGGCGAGGCCACGAATCGGTGATACCACCATGGGCACGAAATCGGACATGAGGCGCACGGGATCGAAACTGAGCCGGCGCCATTTCAGCGCGAGCACTCCAGAGGTGATGGAACCTCCCGAGACGCTCGAGATCCTCTCGACGCCTTGCAGCAGACGAGCCTCGTAGAGTCGCCAGAGGACTCCGAGGTGGAAAAGCATGGCGCGATAACCACCCCCCGAAAGGCAAAGCGCCGTTCCGGCCTTTGGCTTGATTTCCAGGGGATCGGTGGCAATTCTCTCCACGGGGTTGTCGGGCATGCGAGTGAACCTCCCTCTGAATGTTGATTTCAAAAACCACGAGATGCACACGACAGCACGCGCATGGCAACGCGGTCTGAGGAGCAGACTCACCTGCCACTGGAAGCCGCTTTCAACATGCAATGAACCTAAGTCCTGCAAGCTATCATGTAGCAGTAGCCGTACTCAATAACGGGCTCGCCTTTTTGATTGATAACTCTACACCGAATGGATGCAAATCCCCGATCCGGCTTGCTGCGAGATCTCTTGAGATCCGTCCACCAAGCCTCTATCGTAAGGATATCACCCGGTCTGACCGGATTATACATCTTCACCTCATCCATACCCACACCGCTCAGGATGGCCACATCGCCTTGGGCCTCTACCACCACTCGGGTACAGGCAGAGAGTATGTGGAGGGAGGAAGCAATAAGTCCACCGAAAAACGATTGAGCTGCAGCGTGCTCATCTGTGTGAAAAGGTTGCGGATCGAATTCCTCGGCAAACCCTATGATGGCCTCCTTCGTCATGGCAATTGGTCTGCAATGGAGACGCTCACCGTCAACCAGATCTTCAAAATACTTCTTGCCCATGGATTCCCGGTTATTTTTGCTTTTTGATTCCATCGCTTCTCACGTTTCGAAGCTCTTGCGCACACTGCTAAGGCTGGCCGGCGCCGTTTTGCGCAACTTAGATCAGTTCCTTTTCTGCCAGCAGGAGGCCGATCGTGTGGCCATTGAAAACACGGTACGGCTGCCAACCAGCTTTTGAGCCTTTGAGAATGCCTGCGTCTGTCGTAGAGTCGGATTCAAAGTGCCACGCGTCCCCATCAAGTTCGTGAGCTTTGAACCGCAGTTCTTTCCTGTCAAGACTTGGCACCGTCCTTGTGGACGGTAGGAACCAAAATGGAAAGCTGTGCCACGTCTTACGGAAATTCTTTTACTCAGTCAGCTTTCGGACAATTTCGCGACCATAGTCCTGCGCCTCTTTCTTATTATCTTCTATCTCTTCGGCCTTCAGCCTAAAAAAACTCCCGACCATGTCCATCTCGAAGGTATTCTTCATGATGGCATAAATTTTCTCCGAGGCCTCCCCGCTCCAGCCATATGCACCGAAAGCACCCCCGACTTTTCCTTTCAAATTTGCCTCTTCGGCCAGCTTAAGCATATTCGCCATGCCCCACTGGATATCTTCGCCTTCTGTGGCCGACCCGAAGGCCAAGGCGTCATAGCCTTGAAGGTCCTCCACCTTTTCTATATCGCGGACGTGGACTGTGTCCACTTCGATACCAGAAGAACGTATCCCTTCGGCGATAAGTTCTCCAATCTTCTGTGTATTGTTTGTACGGGATGAATATGCAACCAACGCTTTCATGATTTAGACCTCCTTAGCTGATAAGCTGATACGGATGTATGTTTCTTTATTCTGCTGCGTCCGATGCTCCTCCCCCCCGACCGAGCTAAGCCGCCACCAACCGCAGCAACCACGCTTGGAACTCCCAAAAACGCTCATGCGATTGGTGGCAGGCTTGGGCGCTTGGTTGGGCAGGGTCTGCACATTGAAAACCTGTTGGCGTCAGAATTATTGTGAATACAATAATAAAGTGAAGATGGGATTCGATCCTGCAAAAGAAGCCCGGAACATCGATTTGCGCGTGATTTCGCTTGAAGAAGCAGCCCGGTTTGAGTGGGAAAGCGCGCTCGTCATCCAAGACACGCGCCAAAACCATGGTGAGCCACGTTGCCGGGCTTTTGGTTTCGTTGACAATCGTCATTAAGCCCTGGTGTTTGCCCCATGCGAGGGGGGAATCCGGGTTATTAGCCTTCGAAAAGCGAACAGCCGAGAGGTGCTTCGGTATGAAAAGCAAACCCAACCCTGAACTCGTTGACAAAGAGAACCCCGAATGGGCTGAAAAAGATTTCCAGCGTGCTCGGCCCGCTGCCGAGGTGCCTCCAGAACTCCTTGGAGCGGAAGTTGCCGCGGAGATGCTGAAACCCCGGGGCCGCCCGAAAGCTGCCGCAACGAAAGCACACGTAAACATTCGCCTTGACGCGGATGTGCTTGACGCCTTCAAAGCGACAGGACGGGGATGGCAGACACGCATCAATAAGGCTCTTCGTGAGTGGCTGAAAGAGAGAAAACCAGGGAAATCACAGAGAGCCTGAGTCTCGGGAGAGTTCGTGGTCAAGGCATTCATTGCGATCCCTTCGCGAAGGGGCTGTTGGTGTCTGCAGAGTCGGGAGCTTGAGTACCGCCCAACGGCCGGGGATGAGCGTAGCGAAGTGATGCCGCTCCATTCCGGGTTTGGCCGCCGCAGGCGGCTGAGCACGGAATGGAGTGCCGCTCATCCCCGGCCCGTTCGGCCGCCTCCGGCGGCCGAACGATGGAATTGAGGCGCCGCGCCAAAAGCCTGACCGCGAGACCACAGACGCCTATCGCGGTCGCCTCGAAAAGGGTTGGGCCATGTGCCCTCACGTGGGCTGCAGAGGATGCAAATGGCCCTCAATCCAAGCTGTGACTTCCTCGCCGCCCATGTCTCCCAACGCCAATCTAAGGACAACTCTCTCTGCATCCGTACCACCGGAGTGTCCGATTATGCGGTTATGGAGCTCAAGTGCCTGGCCTAGGCTGAGATAGCGCACCAGGCCAGCCTTCGGTAGATTTCTTCCTTCTTCTTCAGAACGTAGGATGCTGCCCTTTGAAACTCCTCTTCAGGCCTCCCGAGCAGATCCTCCACGCTGGCCCGCACGAGTTCCTCAGGGCTCGCGCCTAGTCCAGCAGCCATTTCCTTAATCTTGGCCAGCCTATCTTCCGGCAGACTGATTGTGATGTTGCTCATGTTTGCCTCCGCAAAGGAGAGAAGTGTTTCTATATCAGATATTCCTCTGCTCCGCAGAAACGCCAGTATCTTCGCCCGAGTATGAGCGAGGGATGTGCCGGTCCAACGTAGAGGTGAGGGGCAACCTCTCGGCCGCCGGGTTGGGCGTCTTACCTCGCACGGATGCGATTGTTTTTCGGATTGTGCTCAAGCTCGCATAGACCAAGTGCCTCCATCAGCGGCGGAACGTAGACCCCGAAGCGCCCGCGTAGACCTTTCTTGAGCCCATACCACCCACCAATGGGATTGTTGGAGGAACGACCCCAAGCCTCGACTGTTCCGTCCTTCGCGGGCTTCTGCTCGTCTGCACCACCGAGTTCGACCCACCCGCCTGCGGCTTTGAGCATTGCATGAAGGTCCGCAATGCAGCGAGAGTCGTAGTAGAGAACGGTCTTTCCCACCGTGCACACGAGAACTTGTGTTCCGTCTTTCTCTTCGATGTGCATCGTGTACTCGGACGTGCCCGGCGGCGTCTTGAGCTGCCAGGGATTGGCCTTAGTGCGATTCAACTCAGCCATAGGACTCCTTTCTGAGTGGGAAGAAACATAGACGCCTAAAAGCCGCCGGGCCACAAACCTGAGAATAAAATCAAAAAAGCGTTATTCCCGGTCGGCTGGATAAGTGTTGGGCTATATTAGATGATGTCTTCAAGAATCTAGATTACGCTCTGAACCCACGGCGCACATATGTTTTTCAATAAGTCATTCTCCTTGAAGTGCTTCTGGCCTTCTTCTGTTGTCAACTCACAGCCATTCCGCAACTTACGACAAGTATACGTGCTATGTTTTCTGGCAAACTGATCCATAAGGTCTCTTGTTTTTTTGTAAGTCTGCTCTGTGGCCGTCCGGTCGTCATTATCTCCTCTTCCATACTTTGCTCCAATGACTATTATCCCGCCAGTCACTGCACCACAGACTTCCTCTTTTCGCCCCATACCAGCCCCGAATCCACAAGCCATTTTCAAAGTAGTGTCTTTATCGAACTGGAGTTCATCGCAGAAAGAGTAGAATACCGCCTGCGCGCAATTGTAACCTTCGAGAAGCTTCGCGATCGCTATCCCAGTTCTGCCCTTCATTATCAGTCCCGCGGACACCGTACAGGCCTCCCGGGGTAAGACACAGAACTTTCCGCGCGTAAACGCCGGATTTATAAAGCACACCCCAATCGCAGACGGAGGACTTCGCGGTCACGTGCCCGCTCGTCCCGAGTGTGCCACACCTCATATCCGGTTCCTGTTCGTCGCCCCGCGCTTTTGGATTGTGCTTCCTCCAGACCCCACCCCGCGGTGACGCCCTTGCCCCTCTCCTAGCCTTCGGCTCTGCGAAAACCTGGCACGAGGTCTCTCACCCCGCTAGCTCTGTGCCATGCCCGGCACACACGTCTGAATTCACCGGCCTACGCGGCTTTTCGCGCAGGTCCGGTGGAATGATGGGTTGGGCCGCATGAAACGGTGGAGGGATTCATAACTCCCCGATGGCTTTGACGGCGGCGGCATAGATGGAAGAGCAAAGGGCCTGATGTTTCGAAGCGCATTGCTTCGCAGCTTGCTCCCGAACACATTTCAGATCGCCAGGGTCGGCGCTTGCATCGATGTGCCGCAAGACAAACTTTCGAAAAGCCGGATCATGTTTGGCTACTGCAGCCAGTTCATGCAACGACGACCAGTGTCGAGCAAGCAGCACAACAACTGCCTCAGTGTAGCCCTCGGCAATAAAACCATCATCACACCGCGGGACGTACTTCTGAAATGACCTGTGTAGAGCACGCCATGATTTGAGGCCTGGAAGTTCGCTCGATAACCACTGTTGCTCGTTCAGAGAACAGTCCGTTCCCGCTGCCGAAACAGGCAGCGCGAAGGCCATGAATATCACAATGGCTAGGAGAGGCACGATCATGAGGCCCAACGATTAAGGGTACTTTTGCCGTGATATTTTGATATTGACGGCCTTTTCAGGCGATTTCGCATCGAGCCCAAACCAGGAGTTTCGATGATTCACTCAAACAGGATATTGACAGCTGAGCCTGAGCTCCTCGGGGAGTTTGTTTCCGAACCGTTTCAGCTGAACAAAAAATACTTGCCGGGGTCAGGATTGTCAACAGCAAGAGCACCCAGGCTCCCCGATGATATGTCGGATGTCATGCACCTCTGTTACTGTTGGTTTCATACCGAGCGGGCATATTGAAGAAAGTTGACCGCTAGGCATCCGGAATATCAGGGGCCGAGTCTCTCCAATGCATTGACCGTGGAAAGCCATTGTGAGAATATTCAGAATCAGCGGGCGAAGCACCAGGACAGACTGCCGGCATGGTCGCCGCATTTAGATCGTTACCCATTCTTGAGCTGCTTAATGAAGGAAAAGCCCCATGGTTCCCAAACCCAGAAAGCTTTCCATCAAGTCAAAAATCTGGATTGAAGATGATAAAGGTAAGGTGGTTTTTGGAGCAGGCCGCTTGCGTATCCTCACCGCGGTCGAACAGCACGGTTCGATTCTGGCCGCGGCAAAGGTGCTTGGAATGAGTTACAGGGCCGTGTGGGGAAAAATTAAAGCAACCGAGGACAGGCTCGGTCAGCCCCTTCTGACGAGGAAAGTGGGAGGCTCCAAAGGGGGTGGATCGGACCTCACCCCGTTGGGAAAAAATCTTGTGGAAAGATTCGGCCATCTGCAGCAAATGGCTGAATCCTCGGCAGATGAGCTTTTTCGCGATCTCTTCATGAAAGCACTGGATCAATAAGGCGCACGCGGGGCAGCCAGCACGCCCCCATTTCCTTGCCGAACCTCAGATCATTCCCCTACAGCTTGAACGCTGCCTCCGCAATTTCACCCATCTCACCAAGGTTTTCGACCACCATGACGCCGGCGGCCTTCATGGCCTTCATCTTGCCCTGGGCAGTCCCGCTCGACCCGCTGATGATGGCTTCCGTTAAGCGTTGAGATTCCGGAGCCATGACGTGGACACTCCAGTCAGCGAGGTCGTCGCAACCATGAAGAAGAAGAATATCATTCGCCTTCCCATCACACGGGAAGGCAAGCTGGCAGGGATAGTGGCACGATGCGACATCCTGAAAAGCCAGATGGACCCGACCACGGTATTTGTGTGATTGACCCGATGGCGGTCGCTTGCCTCTCGATTCAATGGGGAGATTTGGGAAAGGGGGCACCCAACACATTGAATATGAGTATGATCTTCTCGGCTCGGGAAAGATCCGGCCATCTGCAGCAAATGGCTGAATCCGCGGCAGGTGAGCTCTTTCGGGATCTCTTCATGAAAGTACCGGAACAATAAGGGGCGTGCAGGTCACCCCGCACGCCCCCATTTCCTTGCCGAAACTCAGAGCGGTCTTTTAAAGCTTGAACGCTGCCTTTGCAATTTCACCCATTTCACCAAGGTTTTCGACCACCGTGATGCCCGCGGCCTGCATGGCCTTGATCTTGCCCTGGGCGGTCCCGCTCGACCCGCTGATGATGGCTCCCGCGTGACCCATGCGGCGGCCAGGAGGAGCCGTGAGGCCCGCGATGAAGCCGACCACGGGCTTGGTCACGTTCTTCTGGACGAATTCCGCCGCGTCTTCTTCCGCGGATCCACCGATTTCTCCCACCATGATGATGGCCTTGGTTTCCGGGTCGGCCTGAAAAGCGCCGAGACAGTCAATGAAGTTGGTCCCGTTGACGGGGTCTCCTCCGATTCCGATGACCGTGCTCTGGCCGATGCCCATTCTTCCGATCTGGTGCACCGCTTCATAGGTCAGGGTTCCAGAGCGGGAAACGATGCCGACGGGGCCCGGCGTGTGAATGTGGCCCGGCTGAATTCCTATCTTGCACTGGCCGGGAGTGATGATCCCCGGGCAGTTGGGCCCGATGAGCCGGCTCTTGCTGTTCTTCAGGTAGTTCTTGACCTTCATCATGTCCATGACCGGAATGCCCTCGGTGATGGCCACGATGATGGGAATTCCCGCCTCGATGGATTCCAGGATCGCGTCAGCGCAAAATGGGGGCGGCACGAAAACCATGGCCGCATTGGCCCCGGTTTCCTTCACTGCCTTGGAAACCGTGTTGAAGACCGGGATGCCTTCAACATCCTGACCGCCCTTGCCGGGGGTAACGCCCGCAACCACATTGGTACCGTAAGCCTTGCACGCAAGGGTGTGGAATTGACCTTCCCGACCCGTAATGCCTTGAACCATCAATCTAGTATTCTTGTCCACCCAAATGCTCATGTGATTTCCCCCTTCTACCCTTTAGCAACAGCTGCGATTTTTTGGGCGGCGTCCGAGACGTCTTTTGCCGTTATCAGGTTAAGCCCGGATTTCTCCAGAATCTCCCGGCCCTGTTCCACGTTGGTCCCCTCCATGCGGATGACCACGGGAACCCTGATACCCACTTTCTTTGCCGCTTCGACAACACCGTTGGCCAACCTGTCGCACCGCAGAATGCCGCCGAAAATATTGATGAGCACCCCCTTCACCGCAGGGTCGGCCAAAATGATGCGGAACCCGTTTTCCACCTGCTCGGCGCTGGCGCCACCGCCGACATCGAGGAAGTTCGCTGGAGCCGCACCGGCCTGCTGAATCAGGTCCATGGTAGCCATGGCCAAACCCGCGCCGTTCACCATGTTGCCGATATTTCCGCCCGGCATCTTGATGTAGTTGAGCTCAAACTTGGAAGCCTCTATCTCGAAGGGATCTTCTTCGTCGAGGTCCCTGAATTCGATGATATCCTTGTGGCGGTAAAGGGCATTGTCATCGAAGGTGATCTTGCCGTCGAGGGCGATGACCCGGTTGTCCGAGGTGATGACCAGCGGGTTGATTTCCACCAGGGAGCAGTCGTAGTCCACGCAGAGCTTGTAAAGGGCGAACACCATGGCGTTGAACTGCTTGATCAGTTCGGGCTTCAGGTTCAAGCCGAAGGCCAGTTCATTGGCGTGGAACCCCTTCATGCCGAGCATGGGATCAATGAAGGCCTTGATGATCTTTTCGGGCGTTTTTGCGGCGACTTCCTCGATGTCCATGCCACCGGCTTCGCTTGCCATGAAAACGATCTTGGAGGTCCCTCGGTCAGGGAGTACGCTGAGGTAGAGCTCTTTCTCGATGGGCAGGCCTTCTTCCACGAGAAGCTTCTTGACCAGTCTGCCCTCAGGGCCCGTCTGGTGGGTGACCAGGGTCATGCCGAGAATCTGCTTGGCGAATTCTTCGACTTCGTCACGGTTCTTGGCCAGTTTGACTCCGCCTCCCTTCCCGCGGCCGCCGGCATGGATCTGGGCTTTCACCACCACAGGGAAAATCGCCAGATCGGCGCCAACGGATTTCGCCTCACCAACGGTGAAAGCGACGTTCCCACGGGGAATGGGAATCCCGTACTTCTTGAACAGCTCTTTCGCTTGGTACTCGTGAATTTTCATCGTTCTCCTCGCTAATCCCGAATCAGTTCATCCTCAAGAGACTCGATTGCATCACCAACGAGAGCCCTCACCCTAATTTACGCCTGTGCTCGAATCACGAGCATCCCTACCACTAAATGAAAAGATGCACAATGTCAAACGTTGTTTGTGGGGTTTTTGCCTGTATTTGACGACCGATTGAGGCAAACAGAAGAAAGGCATCCGTTTTGTCGAGAAAATGATTACAAACCCTCCCGGAGCTTGCCTGGTCAGTGGTTGAAGGCTGCCACCAGATGGTGTATAAAAGGCATTCTCGTGGTTCCACGTGTCGCCCATCCGCCCAGAGGGAGAACAAGAACATGGTTTATGAACCGGTCATCGGGCTGGAGGTTCACGCCCAGCTCCTCACCAAGAGCAAAATTTTCTGCGGCTGCTCCACAACCTTCGGCGCGAACCCCAACTTCCACACCTGTCCCGTCTGCCTGGGCATGCCCGGAGTCCTTCCCGTCCTCAACCGGCAAGTGGTGGAATTCACGCTGCGGACAGCCCTTGCCACCCACTGCCGTATTGCCCCGTACAGCCAGTTTGCCCGCAAGAATTATTTCTACCCCGACCTGCCCAAGGGGTACCAGATCTCCCAGTATGAGCTGCCCCTCGCCAGGGACGGCCACCTGGACATCCAGAGCGACCACGGGACCAAGCGCATACGCATCAACCGGATCCACATGGAAGAAGACGCCGGAAAGCTCATCCACGACGAATTCCAGCCGGTGAGCTACGTGGACTTCAATCGAACCGGCGTCCCTCTCATGGAGATCGTGAGCGAGCCCGACATAGCCTCTCCCGAAGAGGCGGCAACCTACCTCAGGGCCCTCAGGGAAATCCTCCGATACCTTGAAATCTGCGATGGGAACATGGAGGAGGGAAGCCTCCGCTGCGACGCCAACATCTCCCTTCGCCCCGCAGGCACGGAGTCCCTCGGGGTAAAGACCGAGCTCAAGAACATGAACTCTTTCAAGAACGTGCAAAAGGCCCTCGAGTTCGAAATCCGCCGTCAGCGGGCCCTCCTTGAGCGCGGGGACCCCGTGGTGCAGGAAACGAGGCTCTGGGATGCCGGGCGCAACGTGACCGTCAGCATGCGGGGCAAGGAAGAAGCCCATGACTACAGGTATTTCCCCGATCCCGATCTCGTCCCCATCGCCATCGACGAAGAATGGATCGAGTCCGTGAGAGTGAGCCTACCCGAACTCCCGGATGCCAGGCGGGAGCGGTTCATGAGGGACTATGGCCTTCCATCCTATGACGCGCAGGTCCTGACTTCATCCAAACCCCTGTCGAACTACTTTGAGTCGGTCGCTCAAGCCTTTTCCCAGCCAAAGACCGCGGCCAACTGGATCATGTCGGAGCTGCTGAGGGAGCTCAACAAGGATGACCGTGACATCGAAGACTGCCCCGTGACACCGGAAAACCTTGTGGAACTTCTGGAGCTGATCGACTCGGGAGTCATCAGTGGAAAGATTGCCAAGAGCGTTTTCGAAGAGATGTATGCCACCGGCAAAGGCCCTGGGTCCATCGTCGAGGAAAAGGGGCTGAAGCAGGTCAAGGATGAAGGGGCCATTGAATCCGTCGTGGACGAGGTCCTGGCCGAGAACCCCGACGAGGTGGCACAGTTCAGGGCCGGGAAGGCGAAGCTCATGGGTTTCTTCGTCGGGCAGGTCATGAAAAAGACGAAGGGGAAGGCCAATCCACAGCTGGTGAATGAAATCCTTCAAAAAAAGCTGGGCCCCTGAAACCATCGGCTGCTTTGCCAATGGCTTGTCCGCAATTAACGCCAAGCGCGGCCGTGGAAGGCCGCGCTACCGTGGATCAGGTACAGGCGCTGCGGCAGCGTCGCCTTCCACGGCGACGCAACTTCAAAGGCCGCCATATTTTGCCTATTTGTGGACAGGCCCCAAGAAACTATCTCAGAACTGCCTGTCGGTCATTTCGAACGCAGCGCGGCGAAGTGAGAAATCCACGTTGCAGGGCAAATCCGTCCCACGAGATTTCTCACCCTCGGCTCGAAATGGCAGTTTTGAGAGTGACTCTAAAGGCAGACCCACGCATTTACCGAAGACGTTTTGGTTTCATTGTATCCAGGGAGGCTAACGAGAATGGTTGGTCAGTGGTTTCCCCCGATTTATTGGGACGGAGATGCGGTAGCGATCTTGGATCAGCGGTTGCTGCCCCACAAAGAGGTCCTTATTCGCTGCACGACGCCTCAGCAGGTGGTCAATGCCATCAAGAAGATGGCCATCAGGGGAGCCCCGGCGGTGGGAGTGGCCGGAGCCATGGCCCTGGCCCTTGGTTCCCGAACCATTCAGGCGGCAGACCCCCAGACCTTTCGGAACAAGTTTGTTCGGCTGTGCCAGCAGGTGAGGAGCGCCCGTCCCACCGGGAACAACCTGAGCTGGGCGGTGGAGAGGGTGTATTCCGTTGTCGTGGAGAACCCCAGGGCGGACGTCGCCTCGCTGCAGCAGCTCATCCGAACCGCGGCCGATCAGATCCTCAGGGAGGACGTGGAGGCCAACCTGTCCATTGGCTCCTGGGGGAAGCAGGTGATCCCCAAGGGCGCCCGGGTACTCACTTACTGCAACGCGGGCGCACTGGCAACAGCCGATTACGGCACGGCGGTCGGGGTCATCCGGTCGGCATATGCCGCCGACCCTTCCATCGAGGTGATCGCCTGCGAAACCAGGCCCTTCCTTCAGGGCAGCCGTCTCACGGTGTACGAGCTCATGCGGGCGGACATCCCCGTGACCCTCATAACGGACAACGCCGTCGGCACCATGATGCAGCAGAAGAAGATCGACGTCGTCGTCCTCGGGGCAGACCGCATCGCGGCCAACGGAGACACGGCCAACAAGATCGGAACCTACATGGTTGCGGTCCTCGCCGCCGCACACGGCATCCCGTTTTACGTGGCTGCTCCCAGGTCCACCATCGATCCCACCATCACGGATGGTTCCCTCATTCCCATCGAACAGAGGGACCCGCGGGAAGTGACCCACCTGAATGGCCGACCCTTGGCGCCGAATGGCGTGAAAGCGTTGAACCCCGCTTTCGACGTGACACCCAACAAGCACATCACCGGAATCATCACGGAAGTGGGAATCCTTCGAAAGCCTTTTAGGAAGACAATCCGGAAAGCCCTGGAGACCTGATGCCAGGCCCCCCTCACTCCCTTTCGAAGAGGAGCTGCAGCACTTCGTGAAGTGAGCGCACTGCCATGCACTCCACTCCCGCTTCCTGGCTCAGGCGCTCCGCATTGCTCCTCGGCATCAAGCAGGCGCTGAACCCCAGCTTTCGGGCTTCCATCAGTCGCACCCCGCTGTGCCCAACGCCGCGCACTTCTCCCGCAAGCCCCACCTCTCCCCAGGCCACCAGGTCGGGTGGAAGAGCCCGGTCCAGGTAGGAACTGATGATGGCCGTCGTGAGGGCCAGATCGGCCGCAGGCTCGGTGAGCCGCACACCTCCCGCCACATTGACGAAGACGTCCTGCTGAGCGAAGTTCAACCCGAGCTTCTTTTCGAGGACGGCGAGAAGCAGGGAAAGGCGGTTGCCGTCCACGCCCATGCTCGTTCTGCGGGGCTGCGTCCAACCCGTGGAGGTCACCAGGGCCTGGAGCTCCACCAGCAGGGGTCTTGTCCCCTCCACGGAACACGCCACCACCGAACCGGAAACCCCGATGGGCCGTTCGGCCAAAAGCAGCTGCGACGGGTTGGGAACCTCATCGAGGCCGGATTCTTTCATCTCGAAAACGCCCACTTCGTTTGTGGACCCGTACCGGTTCTTCACGGCCCGCAGGAGCCGAAAGGTGTGGGTGCGGTCCCCTTCCAGGTAGAGCACGGTGTCCACAAGGTGTTCCATGGCCCGGGGCCCCGCGATGGACCCTTCCTTGGTCACATGTCCCACGAGGAAGATGCTGATGTTCCTCTCCTTGGCAACTCGCATGAAGCGGGAGGCGCATTCACGAACCTGGCTGATGGAGCCGGGGGCCACATCCAGAAAACCTGTGTACACGGTCTGGATGGAATCCACGGCCATGACTTGGGGTGGCTTTTCTTCGATGGCGTCCAGGATGGCTTCCAGGGATGTCTCCGGAAGAACGAACAGCCCCGGGGCATTGACTTGCAGGCGGTCCGCGCGCATTTTGAGCTGCTGGGCGCTCTCTTCTCCCGAGACGTAAAGCACGCGCATGTTTTGGGCCATCTTGTCGAGCGCCTGCAGAAGCAGAGTGGATTTGCCGATCCCCGGATCACCGGCCAGGAGAACGAGGGATCCCGGGATCAACCCTCCCCCGAGGACCCGGTCCCACTCCGTGATGCCACTCGGGAGCCGGGCATCTTCTTCGGAGGGAATCTCGGCAAGGGGCATCGGACGGTTGCGAGTGGTCACCGCACCGTGTTCCCTTTCCTGTTTCTTGAATGTCACCTCTTCCACGAGGCTGTGCCAACTCTGACAATCCGGACAGCGCCCAAGCCACTTGGGGCTGAGATAACCACATTGCTGGCATCGGAAGAAGACTTTCCGGTCCGCCACGGGAGCACCTCTCTTCTCGCCCGAACGCCGGTCATTCCAACCCGCGGAGCTCAGGTATGCCTTCTTGCCTGCTGCAGGCACGAAATCATGGGCCCGCTGTTACCGGCGACCCTTGGCCATGAGGTTCAGCAGATCCGCTTCCGCGCTTTGTTGAGGGTATTCAACAATCCTGCCCCTTTCCTTCCCGCCCTTCAAAACAACGGTGGTGGGGACGTTTTCTATGCCATACTTCTGGGCCAATCCGGAAAAATCCCTTTTACCTCTGTCCACCCCATGGATGCTGAGGGAGAGCCTGGGATTGCCGGCCATTTCGAGTGCCTTGATGATCTTGGGGGCCTCCGCCTCGGAGTCGGTGCACCAGGTTCCGAGGAAGAGCAGGATCTGGTATTCTCCCTTGATCCGCTTGAGCTTCCTCGTGATCCTTGGGTCGGGATAGTAAAGCCTCGCATTCTCCTCGAACATCGGAAAACCTGCGAAGAGTTCCTCAGCCGTGATCTTCCCGACGAGCATGGTCTCCGCCTTCTTTGCCTCCACGGGAGCAGGAGTGGCGGCGGCAGGCGAGGAAACGTACCGCGGGTCACCCGATGGCTCGTAGCCACCCCGCGTCAGAGCGTCGACGATATCCTCCGCCCTCGTCTGGGAATCATCGAAGGAGATGGTGACGGTCTGTTTCTTGGATTCGGCCCACACCTGGGAGACTCCCCGAACGCTTTCGACGATACCCCGTATCGTCTTGGCGGTCTTGGGTCAGGCGCATTGGGGCACTTTGAGCTCGATGGTCTTCGTGGCGGCCATTGCGCGATCCTGCAGTCCGACCACTGCGCACATCGCCAAGAGCAAAAGGATCGCGGGAATTTTCCAATTCATTCTTTCATCTCCTTAAAGGGAGAGTATCAGTTGTTGAGGATCACCGGGTCGAGGAGACTGAATCTGAGGCGGGTGCCGGCAGGGAGCCTGGCATCCCTCATGGTGGCAGCCGACCAGATCAAACCTGCCCCCGCACCTGCCCCCGCACCGATGGCGGCACCCCGGCCACCGCCCGCAATCGCGCCGAGGGCGGCGCCAGTGGCGGCGCCAATGGCGGTCCTGCCGAGCACGTTGAGACCATCGCTTTCACGTTGGGCATATTGGCGGGCAAAGTCACTGTTGACGTCATAGACAAAGCCGTCCACCGTCATGCTGATGAGACGGAATGCCACTTCGTCCGAACTGCCCTCCGACCTGTAAAGCCGCACCTCCGCCTGTTCGCCACGGCGAGCCACCACTTCATTTCCCACAATCACGTCGCGGTCGAGCGTCACCGTATAGATGTCGCCCACCCGGGCATTCCTCATGAGGATGTCGCGGTCCACGCGGAGGATGATGTCCGACCCCGCGGGGATCTGGCGGTAATCGGCATATCTGTAACTGCCGGCCCTTCCCGCATCCCTTTTTGACTTGCCCGCGGCGCAGGATTCAGGGATTGCCGCGGCAAGAGCAACCACCAACAGCCCGATGGAAAACAGCGCAATACCTCGTTTCACTTTCATTGAAAAACCTCCTTCAGTTTCAGATTGCCCTTTCGCGAGTTCGTGTCACCTCACGCCCCGCAAACCCCTCCCTTTCTCATTAAGTCCGACCGCATCGGCGGACCGGAAAGGTCCCGGGGTGAGTCATTCAACCATCCTACACCTTCGAAATTAAGTAATCGAGCGAAGCGAGTCTTCCTTTTAATACTTTTATTTCGGTCAAGGGCGGCAAATTTTTTTTCACGCATCGGCACGAACGGAAGACATGGGTTTTTCAGCATCGAGCCAACCCCGCTCTGAGGCATCCCTTTGGAGATGCCCTCTCCTGCAGCAGATGTGGAATTCAACCCGCTTCTGAATGAGGGCGGGGGTTCTCGTCAGTCCTCTTCCTTCGTAAGGGTGCTTTATACCTCACCTTATGCTGAATGTTCGATTGACAAGCCGGAAAGGAATGGTTTATATGTGGCGGATGCGTTGGTGCGAGCTCTTGAAGGCTGCAGCGCAAGGCGATGAGAAACCACACCGAATGGGTACCAGAGAGGAGCTTTTCCCATGGCAGGAAAAAATGTGTTTGAGATCACTGACGGCACTTTCGAAGATGAGGTGTTGAAATCGGATATTCCCGTTTTGGTAGATTTCTGGGCACCCTGGTGTGGACCTTGCCGTGCCATAGCGCCAGTGATCGAGGAGCTTTCGGGGGAGTACGAGGGCAAGCTCCGGGTAGCCAAATGCAATGTGGACGACAATCCCAAGACGCCTTCACGCTATGGAATCCGTGCCATCCCCACTCTCATCATTTTCAAGGGTGGAAATGTCAACGAACAGATCACCGGAGCCGTGGCCAAGTCTCAGATTGCCGCGGCCATCGACAAGGCCGTGGGTTAAAAAGTCATCCCTTCGGGGGATTCCTCGGAAGCAGCTCGAGACCCCTTCACACCTCACCTGCTCTTGAGAATCCCTAGAAAGAGCAATGCAGACACCGGATCTCTACGACACAGTGATCATCGGAGGAGGGCCCGCAGGGCTCACGGCCGGGCTCTACGCCGCACGGGCGCGACTCGGGACTATTCTCCTGGAGCGTATGGGATTTGGCGGACAGCTCCTCACTTACGAAAGGGTGGACAACTACCCGGGATTTCCAGAAGGCATCGGTGCTTACGGGCTCGGTGAGCTCATCAGCGCCCACGCTATGAAGTTTGGCCTGCAGACGCGCAACGCCGAAGTGATCGGCATCGATTCCGAAGGGGATGTTCATGCCATTCGGCTTGCGGATGGCGTGGTCCACGCCAGGACAATCATCATCGCATCGGGGGCTTCCCCAAACAAGCTGGGTGTGAAGGGAGAAACCGAACTGACGGGACGTGGCGTTTCATATTGCGCCGTGTGCGACGCCCCCTTCTATCGCAATCAGGAGGTCGCCGTCGTCGGTGGAGGTGACACGGCCATCGAAGAGGCGATCTATCTCACGAAATTTGCCGGCAGAGTCCACGTGATCCACAGAAGAGACCGTCTCAGAGCGGCGCAGCTCATTCAAGAAAAGGCATTCGAGAACGGGAAGATTTCCTTCATCTTCAATTCCATTGTCACAGAAATCAAGGGCGACTCCCAGGGCGTGGAGCGTGTTGTTTTGAAAGATACTCAGACGGGCGGTTCTTCCGAATTCCCCGTCAACGGCGTTTTTGTTTTCGTTGGGATACAGCCCAACACCGGCTACGTGCCCTCCGAGGTCCACCGCGACTCGCAAGGATTCCTTCACACGGATCAGGAGATGGCTACCTCTGTTTCCGGCATATTTGCGGCGGGGGATGTGCGGTCAAAACAGCTGCGTCAGATCGTGACCGCTGTCGGAGACGGTGCCACCGCCGCATTCAACGCAGGACGATACATCGAGGAGCGGTTATTCTAGCCCGACTCGATCTCGAGGGATGCACATGAACGGCCACAATCAAACAGAACAACGCGTGAACAGGCGGGGCGCCTGGATGCTCATGGCTTTGCTCCTCGCCGCAGTGCTCACTTCTTACGGGTGCGGAGGAACCAACGTCGTCGATTTCTACTTCGGTGACCTCTTCGGCAAGAAAAGCTCAACCATCGACAAGAACGCCGACATGCTTGCCATGGAAGGCATGCAGAAGATGAGGGACAAGAAGTACGGCGACGCCGTCAAGGCCTTCCAGAAGTTGAAGGATCAGTATCCGTACAGCAAGTACTCCATTCTTGCAGAGCTCAAGCTCGGGGACGCCCACTTCTACAAGAAGAACTACGGTGAAGCCGCCATCGCCTACGAAGAGTTCGCTCGCCTCCATCCCAGGAACGAAGTGGTGCCCTACGTGCTCTATCAGATCGGCATGTGCCACTTCCTCTCTTTCTCGACCATCGACCGGGACCAGGAAGAGACGCAGCAGGCCATCGAAGCCTTCCTGCGGGTGATTCAGAACTATCCCAAATCCGACTACGCGAAAAAGGCAAAGAAGCAGGTCCTGGAGTGTCAGAAGCGTGCGGTGGCACGGGAGTTTTACGTGGGTCAGTATTATTATCGATCGGGTGAGTACCTCGCCGCCAAGAATCGGCTGGAAAAGATCAACGAGAAGTATCCCGACACGGTCAAGGTGCTGGGATACGACAAGAAGCTCGATAAGATGCTGGCCAAGTCGGAGAAGAAGGCTGCCGAGGGTCCCAAGAAGCCGAGCATTTGGGCTCGCATAGGACTGTAGGGGTCTGTAATGTCCCTTTGGGACACGCAAGTTGATTCATTGATCTTCACCCCTCCCAGCCCCTGCCGAAGGAACAAGCCTCCAATGGAATGCGGACCTCCCTGGTGGGCAAGATGAAGCGGTTTCCAGGACGACGCGCAAAAATGTTGACAAAAGCGAGAGAGTTCCTGCATATTTGAAATGACCTCAGGGAGTTTAACCTGCCTTTAGGAGTCGCCCCATTACCCAAGATCCTGATAACTGACGTGTCATCAGGTGAAAACATCCTAATCCACTGCATGCTCCGGTGAATCCTTGCTCAAGTCTCCCGGCCGAATAGCCGCTTTCTTGATTGCCTGGCATCTCAAGGGGGCTATTCCAGATCGTTTTTACAGGCAACCCCTTCCAGGGGTGACCCAACCAACCATTTTATCTCATCACATTTCTCGACGGAGTTTTGAAATCATGACGGACACGACGCAAAGCGCGCTGGATGATCCCCAGAAGTCAGCCAAGCAAACAGGGGGCCGCGAACAGGTTCACAACGAGATGAACCTCGTTGAACTGAAGAACAGGAATATCAAAGAGTTGCTGACGATTGCCAAGGGGTTGAACATTGAAGGCGCAAGCTCCATGCGAAAGCAGGAGCTCATCTTTGCCCTCCTTCAGGCACAGGCCGAAATGAGTGGCCTCATCTACGGTGAAGGCGTGCTGGAGATCCTGCCCGATGGCTTTGGTTTTCTTAGAAGTCAGAACTACAATTACCTTCCCGGCCCAGACGACATTTACGTTTCCCCCTCGCAGATCCGGCGGTTCAATTTGAGAACGGGGGACAGCATCTCCGGGCAGATCCGCCCCCCAAAGGACAACGAGCGTTATTTCGCCCTGCTCAAAGTGGAGGCGGTCAATTACGAGGACCCTGAAGTGGCCAGGGACAAGATCCTCTTCGACAACCTCACGCCTCTTTACCCGGACCGGCGCATCAAGCTCGAAAGCCTGTCGGACAACCTCTCCACGAGAGTCATGGACCTCCTGACCCCCATTGGTTTCGGTCAGCGCGGCCTCATCGTTGCCCAGCCCCGCACAGGCAAGACGATGCTGCTGCAGAACATCGCCAATGCCATCACCATCAACAACAAGGACGCCTATCTCATCGTCCTGCTCATCGATGAGCGTCCCGAGGAAGTCACCGACATGCAGCGCAATGTGCGGGCGGAAGTGGTCAGTTCGACCTTCGACGAACCTCCACAGCGTCACGTGCAGGTTGCTGAAATGGTGATCGAAAAGGCCAAGCGCCTGGTGGAGCACAAGCGGGATGTGGTGATTCTTCTCGACAGCATCACCCGCCTCGCCCGTGCATACAACACGGTGGTTCCTCCCAGCGGCAAGATCCTCTCCGGAGGATTGGATTCCAACGCCCTGCATCGTCCCAAGCGTTTCTTCGGCGCCGCGCGCAATGTGGAGCAGGGAGGAAGTCTGACGATCATCGCCACGGCTCTCATTGAAACAGGCAGCCGCATGGATGAAGTGATTTTCGAGGAGTTCAAGGGCACGGGCAACATGGAAATCGTTCTCGAGCGCAAGCTTGCGGATCGCCGCATCTTCCCCGCCATCGACATCAACAAGTCGGGCACCCGAAAAGAGGAACTGCTGCTGGCTCAGGACGATCTCAACCGCATCTGGATCCTGCGAAAGCTTCTCTCGCCGCTCAATCCCATCGATGCCATGGAATTCCTGCTCGACAAGATGCACGGAACCAAGAACAACCCCGAGTTTCTCGCATCCATGAATCGATAAACCGCCGGGGTTCCTCGGTCTGAATCTAAAATAACTTGATATGGAGCCGCAAAGTCGGGTATAATATTTTGTTTTTATAACAGACCCGACTACAATGCGGAAGGAGTCGCTGATGAAGGAAAGCATTCACCCCACCTACCATGAAACGGTCATCCGATGCGCTTGCGGCAACGAGATCCCTACGGGGTCCACCAAGAAGGAAATCCGGGTTGAGATTTGCTCCAAGTGTCATCCATTTTACACAGGCAAGCAGAAGCTCATCGACTCCGCGGGGCGCATAGAGCGATTCCTCAAGAAGTACGAGAAATTCCAGAGCAAGGAAGAGAAATCCGCGGAGAAATAGCTCCCTGCCTGTGCCCTCTCGAACACAGGGAGTTGAGAGGTTTCCTCCGCCGTCTTCCATGAGAAACAGTCCTCCAGCTTGACAGTTTTCCCAGAGCCGCCCCCGGGCAGTCGAAATGACGGTTGCCCGGTTTGTCAAGCGCGGAGGCTTTTATTTTCCCATGACACAATCACCGGCCTGCAGCTCACCCCGGCTGGGGGGCTCAGGGCCGCTGGTGAAAGATCTCGGGTTCCCGGACCATGTTTGAGCGTTTGGAAAGTGTAGAAGAGAAGTTTCGCAAGCTGGAGGAAGAACTCGGCAATCCGGAGCTTTTGGGCAATCAGAAAGAGTACCAGAAGGCAGCGAAGGAGCACTCGGACATAGCTCCTCTCATGGAGGCGTATCGCAGCCACAAGATCCTCAAGCAACAGATCCAGGAAAACCAGGAGCTCCTCGAGGTCGAAGAAGACCCCGACATGAAGGAGCTCATCAGGAATGAACTGCTGGAACTGCGGGATCGACTTGAAGCGAGCGAGGAAGGCATCAAGCTCATGATGCTTCCGCGGGATCCCAACGATGAAAAGAATGTCATTTTGGAAATTCGCGCGGGGACGGGAGGCGATGAAGCGGCCCTCTTTGCGGCTGACCTTTTCAGGATGTACTGCCGCTATGCGGAGGTGAAGAGGTGGAAGGTGGAAATCCTTGACTCTCACCCCACCGGCATAGGAGGCTTCAAGGAAATCATTGCCGCCGTCAACGGAAGGGTAGCCTTCAGCCGGATGAAATTCGAACGGGGCGTCCACCGGGTGCAGCGGGTACCCGCCACGGAAAGCCAGGGAAGGATCCACACCTCGGCGGTCACGGTGGCTGTCCTCCCGGAAGCCGAAGAGGTCGACGTCTTCATCGATCCCAACGATCTGCGAGTCGATGTGTTCCGCTCCTCGGGCCCTGGGGGCCAAAGCGTCAACACAACCGATTCCGCCGTCAGGATCACTCACATCCCGACAGGGCTGGTGGTGATCTGCCAGGACGAGAAGTCCCAGCACAAGAACAAGGCAAAAGCTCTCAAAGTTCTGCGGGCTCGACTCCTGGATCAGACGCAGATGGAGCAGGAAGCCAAGATCGCCCAGGAGAGGAAGAGCCAGGTGGGGACCGGCGACCGCAGCGAGCGCATCCGAACTTACAACTTCCCTCAGAATCGTGTGTCCGACCACAGGATCAATCTCACCCTCTACAAGCTGGACGCCTTCCTGGAAGGCAATCTTGATGAAATCATCGACCCCCTCATCACCCACTTCCAGACTGAAGCTCTCAAGGGAACGGAATCCTGAGGGCATACCGGGCCACAATCCCTCCAACGTGACCATGAAGCCAACCCGTTCTTACACTTCGTCATCGGTCACACCCTCCCGCGGCGGCACCTTCCTTCCCGGACTCGTGTTCGCTGGTCGCATCGAGGAGCGATGAGGATGGAGGAGACATGGACCATCCTCAAAGTCATTCAGTGGACGACAGGCTATTTTGAGCGCAAGGGGATCGACCAGCCTCGCGCCGGCGCCGAGGTCCTGCTGGCTCACGTGCTGGGAGTCGAGCGCCTTCAGCTATACCTGCACCACGACAAGCCCCTCGGCCAGGAGGAACTGGCGCGATATCGTGAGGCTGTGCGACGGAGAGCCTCCCGGGAGCCTGTCCAGTACATCACACAGAGGCAGGAATTCTGGTCCCTCGAGTTCGAGGTGAATCCAGCCGTCCTCATCCCGCGGCCGGAAACGGAGCTTCTGGTGGAGAGAGCTCTGGAAGTCCTCGGAGATCTCCCAGCCCGTGTCCTGGATCTTGGAACCGGGTCTGGAGCCATCGCCATCGCCATGGCCCACGAAAAGCCAAAAATCAGGGTCATTGCCATCGACAGGTCCTGGGAGGCCATCGCGGTGGCCAGGCGCAACGCCACCCGTCATGGTGTTTCGAATCGAATCGCCTTTGCGGTCATGGACCTCTTGGGAGGTTTTGCCCGGGATCTGGAGCCTTTTGATCTGATAGTTTCCAATCCCCCTTACATCGGGGAGGACGAGCTCATGTCCCTCGCCCCCGAGGTGAAGTGCCACGAGCCGCCCTGGGCCCTGCGGGGTGGGGGGCTCGACGGGCTTGACACCATCCGCCGGATCCTTGCCGAGGCCCCCGGGTACCTCAAGCCGTCCGGCTGCCTGCTGATGGAAATCGGGCACATGCAGTCTGACATCTTGGACCGCGAGATGGCCCTGAACGGGAACTTCCAGGAACACCGGTTCTTCAGGGATTACTCAGGGATTTTGAGAATCCTCCAAGCCGTGAGAAACGAAAGGGTTCGTAATGGATAAACTTGTCATCGAAGGGGGCTGCCCCCTGGAAGGCGAAGTGCGGATCAGCGGGGCAAAGAATGCCACCCTTCCCCTCATGGCCTCTTCCCTGCTCGCGCCGGGATTGCACACCTTCTCCAACGCACCGAAGCTTCGCGACATTCGCACCATGCAGAGGCTGCTCGCAAACATGGGAGCTCTCTCCGACCACGGGGATGACCTCTCCATCGACACGGGGAGCATGACCACCTTCGAGGCCCCTTACGATCTCGTCAAGACCATGCGCGCCTCGGTACTGGTCCTTGGCCCTCTCTTGGCCCGTCACGGAGAAGCGAGAGTTTCTCTTCCGGGAGGATGTGCCATTGGCGCCCGCCCCATCAACCTTCACCTGAAAGGCCTCGAGCAGATGGGAGCGGATATACGGCTGGAACACGGCTATGTCGGTGCCAGGGCCAGGCGCCTTCGGGGTGCTTCGATTTTTTTCGACGTTGTGACAGTCACGGGAACGGAAAATCTCATGATGGCCGCAACCCTTGCCCAGGGGACGACGGTCCTGCAGAATGCCGCAAAGGAGCCGGAGGTGGTCGCCCTGGCGGAATATCTTGAGAGCATGGGAGCCCGCATTGCGGGTGCCGGCACCGACCAGATCACCATCGAGGGCATCGAGGAGCTCTCTCCTGGACACTACACCGTCATTCCCGACCGCATTGAAGCGGGGACGTACATGGTTGCGGCAGGCATCACCCGCGGTCATCTCAGGCTCATGGCCTGCCGACCGGAGCACCTGGCCGCCGTCATTGAAAAGCTCATGGCCGCCGGTCTCATCATCGAAATGCGCGACAATGCCATAGAGGTGCGCGGCGATGGAGAAATCATCAGCATCGGGGTCAAGACCCGCCCGTTTCCAGGGTTTCCCACGGACATGCAGGCTCAATTCATGTCCCTCATGGCACTGGGTAACGGCACAAGCGTGATCGCCGAACAGATCTTCGAGAACCGTTTCATGCACGTCCTCGAGCTCAAGCGCATGGGGGCGGACATTGAACTGGACGGGCGCACGGCCGTGGTCAAGGGGGTGAAGAAACTCTCCGGAGCCCCCGTCATGGCCACCGATCTTCGGGCATCCGCGTCCCTCGTGCTGGCGGGCCTGGCTGCGGAGGGAGTCACGGAAATCAGCAGGATCTACCATCTCGATCGCGGTTACGAAGCCATCGAAGACAAACTGGCGGCGGTGGGTGCCAGGGTTTGGAGGGATAAGGAATAAAGTGACCGATAAGGCGGTCGTCATTCCGAGCTTGACCCGGAATCCAGGAAAAGTTTCTGGATTCCGGCTTTCGCCGGCCGGCATGACGAAGTAGAACATGGACAACTATTTATGTGGATCTGTACTCAGCAAGTTTTGCGATAATCCCTCAGGAGCTGTCCAAGAGCACGTGTTTCATAAGTAGTCACTGTTCGTGCTTCGACACCTCGGCACCAACGGCCGACAAAGCTGCCAAAGCACGTTGAGATGGGCTCTCAAGTTAAGGCTTTGACCTCCATGGATGTTCCGCCCCCGAGAAACCAGGGTGATCCGGATGGAGCGCCCTCAAGAGAGGCTCAAACCCCATCTCCCCGGGACCAAGCCTCCGGGGAAAAGCCTCCTGATTCTCGCCTCGGCGATTCCTTTCCTCGGCCCATCTTCATGCTCACGGCAGTCTTTGTGCTCGGCATTGCCGCAGCGCGCCTCCTCCCGGAGAAATCCCCTGAATACTTCTTCTTACTCCTTTCGGCCCCCCTCATCCTTGTCCATGCTCTTGCCGGCCTGCTCCACGAACCGAACCTTCGCCGTTCCGGTTTCACCCTGACCCTCTTCCTCTTCCTCGGCTTCACGGCCGGGTTGGCGGCGAGGCCGTTTTCACCCGGACACCCGCTGCTTGACCCATTCCTTGACGGGCGGGAAACCCTCTGCATCGCCAAGGTCACACAGCCTCCCGATTACACTCCGGACAAGGTTCGCCTGCCCCTTTTCCTGCACAACGCAATCGTTCAGGGACAGGCCGTTCCCCTGAAGGCGTCTGTTCTCGCATCGATAGGCAGAGACCAGCTGAGTCCCGGGGATCTCGTCTCGGGAGACTGGGTCATGGCCCGGCTCCGGCTGAAGCGATTCCGCGGCTTTGCGAATCCGGGCGGTTTTGACTATGGCCGTTATCAGGCTGAACAGGGATTTTACGGACGGGCCTTCCTTCCTGATTCCCGATCTCTCGTCAAGATTTCAGGCACGCCCTTCGAACCCTCCCGAAGCACGCTGAGCCACCTGAGGGGCGGAACCGACCGTTTCAGGCAGGAGGCTCTCGCCTGGCTCGAAAACACTCTGCCCCCAGATGGTGCCTCCTTCTACGCGGCCCTGCTGCTTGGCTACCAGAGGCTCATTTCCCAGGAATGGTTTGATCACCTTGCCCGAGCCGGCGTCACCCATCTTCTGTCCATAGGGGGGCTTCACCTGGGGCTGGTGAGTCTTTTTGTGTTCTGGCTTTTCCGTGGTTTTCTACGATTGTTCCTACCGGGAATCCTGCAGCGCTGGACCGATCAACATCTTGCCCTCTGGCCCGCTCTTTTGACCGCCGCCCTTTATGCCGGCGTCGCGGGCTTCTCCTCCCCCCCCATATGGCGGTCGATGCTCATGCTCGCCATCTGCCTCATGGCGGCACACTGGTACCGAAACCCCGACTCCCTGTCCGTTCTGGCTCTTGCGGCTCTCGCCATCCTTGCCATGGATCCCAACGCCCTGTGGCAGATTTCCTTTCAGCTGACATTTGTCTGCATGTTCGCGATTTTCACGCTCTACCCCAGGCTGGATCGCTTTCGGGTCTCTCGCCTCCATCCCGCGCTGGAACATGGACGCTGGACAGGCAAGGTTCTGAGACCCTTCGAGGAGGCATTCTGGGTGTCCCTGGCTGTCAGCGTCATGGTGGTCCCCCTCACGGTTTATTATTTCTACGGGGTTTCCCTTGCGGGCCTCGTCGCCAACATCATCCTCGTACCGTTCGTGGGCTTCCTGGTGCTCCCTCCCGGCCTGGCAGGCATCGCCCTCTTCGCGATCCACGAAAACCTGGGTTACCCCGCTCTGCAACTCGGCGGATGGTTCCTGGAACTGGCTCAATCCATCGTCCTGTGGTTCAGCGGGCTTTCGTGGTCTTACGTCTGGGTGGGAAAGCCCTCCCTGTTTGCGCTGGCCGTCTGCTACACCTTCCTCGTGGTCTTTCTCCAACCTTGGCCCTTGCGGAGAAAAGCCCTCGCCGCACTCGGTCTTTCCCTCCTGCTGACGGGCCAAACAGTGGCGGGATATCTCCTCGCGGAACAGGGCAAGGGAGGGGACCTCAGGGTTCACGTCATGGACGTGGGGCAGGGTGCCTCGACCCTCGTCCGATTTCCGTCAGGCGAGGATGTCCTCATCGACGGGGGAGGTTTCGTGGATGAATCCTTCGACATGGGCCGTGCGGTGATCGCCCCGTTTCTCTGGCACGTGGGAATCCGGCGCCTCGACCATGTGATACTCTCCCATGATCACCCGGACCACGCCGGAGGATTGAAATTCATTCTCTCTCACTTCGCCGTTGGCTCTTACTGGGAAACAGGCGTGAAAATCGGAACGGAAGGCAGGGGACCTCTTGCCGTCACCGCCGAAAGGCGGGGAATTCCCGTTCAACGGCTTGGCGTCGGTTCCGTCGAGAGCTCCACGGGATCTTGCCGCCTGCGTTTCCTCCATCCGTCGGAGCACTTCCTTCGGGAGGTGTGGAATGGGAGGGACCTCAACAATGCCTCCGGCGTCGTCCGGATCGACTATGGGGATACCCACTGCATCATCCCGGGGGACATCGATGAGTCGGTGGAAAAGCTCGTGTTCCAGGATCAGGGACCTCTCGGACATGTCCTGCTCGTGGCCGCCCACCATGGCAGCAAGCGTTCCACCAGCCCGTTTCTTCTGGATCGCCTGAACCCACGGGCCGTGGTATTCTCATGCGGAGTCGACAACCCGTTCAATTTCCCTTCCACGGCGGTTCTGGAGGAATGTCGCAAGAGGGGGATCACCACCTACCGCACCGACCGGGACGGCCAGATTGTGGCGGTCTCTGACGGACATGGATGGAGGATAAGCAGAACTCTCGGCGGGAACGATTGAAGGAGGTTTCCATGCGCAGTTATTTTTTCGGAGACATTCACGGCAACCTCGATGCCCTCGAAGGGTGCCTGAAACACATGGACGCCATGAAGCTCGATGCGGCGTACTGCCTGGGAGACATCGTCGGGTGGCTGCCGTTCGGTGACCGCAGCCTCGCCCGCATGAAGTCCCTGGGGATTGAAACGGTGGCCGGGAATCACGACCTCATGGTGGCGGGGCTATTTACCGACCACGTCACCCAGATCGATCGCATGCAGGCGACAGCGTACAACGCCGGCCTCCTTTCAAGCATTTCCGATGCCGGGGATTATCTCCTCGGCTTTCCTCTCATCCTTGAAACAAAGGAATTCGTGCTGATTCACCACAGCCCCTTCCATCTCCCCGGGGAGGGGGAATCCGTGACCATCGACTGTTTCAACTATCTCGATGAAGCGGCACTGGGAGCTTGTCTCGAGGACTGGAACACCTCTCCCCATGGTCTCATCTTTTCCGGCCACGACCATGTCCCCGCCGTCTTCGAACTACCCCCCGGATTGGAGCGCCCCACGGTTGCCGACGTCGTGATCCACAGACCTCCCCGGGAAGGATCCCTGACGGTTCAAATTGCTCCCGGGTCCAAGTATTGGATCAAGGCGGGAAGTGTCGGCGGGCCTTATCGCGATGGGGTTCCGACGGCCAACTCGGTCCTTTTTGACAGCGAACGGGAAACCGTGTCCCTTTTCAGGATTCCCTATCCCGTGGAAAACCTCCTCCGGGACTTGTCCGCAAACCGCTTCTGCCGCAATCTTCCAACCATTCGACGGGTCATGGACCTTCTTGCCCAAGGTGAAAAGGAACGACGAGGCTGATCTGGTCGTGGCATCACCTGCCAAGCATCGACCGAAGTTTCGGCCCCTCCCCTTCGAGAAGCGGGTAGGCCACCCGGTTTCCCCGAGTGCCCCGCACGATCATCCGGTCGCCGTCAACGGATTCCACATGATTGGGAGTCAGGGGAATCTTGCCGTGCCCCCCGGGGAGATCGACGACGAAGTGGGGCATGGCAAGACCCGAAACGCGGTTTCTGAGGGCGTCCATGATCTTCAGCCCTGTTGAGACGGGTGTTCGGAAATGGGCTGTCCCGCGGGTGAGGTCCATCTGCATGAGATAGTACGGCCGAACCCTCATCCTGAGCAGTCCTTCAAAGAGGGCCTGGAGGGTCCGGGCATCATCGTTCACTCCCCGCAGGAGCACCGTCTGGCTGCCCAGGGGAATCCCCGCCTGAACCAGGTTCAGGCATGCCTCCCTGGATTCCTCCGTCAGTTCCCGGGGGTGGTTGAAGTGGATGTTCACATAGAGGGGATGGTATTTGGCGAGCACCCGGGCCAGATCTCCGGTCACCCTCCCCGGAAGCGTGCAGGGAAGCCGCGTCCCGATGCGGATGATCTCCACGTGGGGAATTCTCCTGAGGGAGGCGAGGATCCCCTCGAGGCGGGAGACGGGCAGGAGAAGGGGATCCCCGCCCGAGAGAAGCACGTCCTTCACCTGAGTGCTCCCCGCGATGTATTCGAGCCCCTCCCGAAGCAATTCATCCGTGAGAGGGGCCGAAACGCCCCAACGCCTCTTTCGGGTGCAGAACCTGCAATGCACAGCACACTCTTCGCTCACCAGCCACAGGACCCGATTCCCGTAGCGATGGACAAGATTCGGCACCGGGGAGAGGCCCTCTTCCGCCAGGGGATCCTCATAGCCCGCGGCATCGGCAAGCTCGGAGACGTTCGGCACGGCCTGAAGCCAGACGGGATCCTCCGGGGCGCGGATGAGCCCCCCGTAGTAGCCGCTCAGGCGAAAAGGATACCTCTGCGCGACGCGGTCCAGTTCATCCCTGCGTAAAGGCCATTTTTCAGCTAGAAACGCCAGTGAAATCATGGGTGATCAATCAGGTCCATTTCGACAAACGAGAGACGGGAGCCACCGCGCTCCATTTTACCGGAGATCCCCTGCCCGCCAGCCTTTTCGTTTGTAACGACGGGGGGAATCCGCTACATTGCAGAGCCCCGTCGGGAGAGTCCCCCGGCGGGAATCCCGAGGGCAAGCCATGGCAGAAGCAAGGAAATCATGGTTCAGAGTCTACTCCAGCCGAAGGGTCCTGAGCTTCCTCGGACTTGGTTTTTCCTCCGGGCTTCCGCTCAACCTCACGGGATCCACCCTGCAGGCATGGATGGCCACTGAGGCCGTTGACCTCAGCATCATTGGCATCTTCTCGCTCGTGGGACTCCCGTACACCATGAAGGCCCTCTGGGCTCCCTTCATGGACCGTTATTCCCTGCCCTTTCTCGGGCGCCGCAGAGGCTGGATCCTCCTCTCACAAGTTCTTCTCGCCGGAGCCATTTTATCGCTCGGGTTCCCCTCTCCGGTTTCCATGCCCCTGGCCACCGCCTGTCTTGCTCTCGGAATCGCTTTCCTCAGCGCCAGCCAGGACATCGTCATCGACGCCCACCGCGCGGACGTCCTGGAAGAGGAAGAGCTCGGGGCAGGCGCGGCAACGACGGTGGTGGGATACCGCATCGCCCTCATGGTCTCGGGGGCCCTGGCACTGATTCTTTCAGACCACGTCCCATGGCCGCTGGTCTATGCGTCGATGGCGGGGGTCATGCTTTGCAGCGCCGTTTTCACCTTCTTTGCATCGGAACCGTCCGAGCGGGTCATCCCCCCCAAAACCCTTCACGATGCCATATGGGAGCCTCTGCAAACGTTTTTCCAGCGAAAAGGCGCTGTGGAGATCCTCGCTTTTATCATGGTTTATAAGCTTGGCGATGCCATCGCCGGGGCCATGACGACTCCTTTTCTCCTGGACCTGGGCTTCAGCCGCACCGACGTGGGCATGGTCAACAAGGCGTTCGGGCTCTTCAGCACTATCGTGGGAACCCTTGCGGGAGGAGGCATCATCGCGAGGATCGGGATCAACCGATCCCTGTGGATCTTCGCATTCCTCCAGGCCGCATCCAATCTCACCTTCACGGCACTCGCCCTCGCCGGCAGGAACTACCCGGTCATGGTCGCCGCGGTGGGAATCGAGAACATCTGCGGAGGGATGGGCAACGCAGCGTTCATCGCATTCATGATGAGCCTCTGTGACAGGCGATTCACCGCCACCCAGTATGCCCTCCTCACAAGCATCATGGCCCTGACCCGCGTCATGGCCGGGGTCCCCACAGGCTTCATGGTGGAGGCCATGGGCTGGCCCCAGTTCTACTCAGTCAGCGTCCTAGGGGCCTTGCCGGGAATCCTCCTGCTGCCTCGCTTCGCACCCTGGAGGAGGACGGTTTGACCCGGTGCGTGAATTTGGATGGTTGAAGACCCTTCGCCTCGCCGCCGTGGAAGGCGGCGCTAGCAAGTGCCTGTCGGTAGCGAGGTCATCCTCGGCCGCGCCCTTGGTTGGTCGGGGGAGGCGGGTTCAGCTCCTGGCGCCGATGAGGTGATGGTTTCCCAGGCGCACCCTTCTCAACCCGGCTCGCTTTGCCGCCTGCACGCACGCCTCAGCCTGGGCCAGGGACGTGGTCGGGAAATCGTCGAGGCAGAACTGGGGAGCGAAGCCAAGGAGCGCATAGGGTATGTCGGGGTTCAGGCGGGCAATGAAAGAAGCAATCTTCGAAACCTCCTCCTCCCCCACGTATCCGGGCACGAGAAGCGTGCTGGCCACGAGGAACGGGGGATCCGGACGCTCGGGCACCCATTTGGCCAGCGTGGCAAAATTCTCCATGACCTGACGATTGTCGCATCCGCAAAGGGCGCGATGGATGTTGGGGTCCCATGCCTTGAGATCCACCTTCACGGTCCCGCCCGATTTCAAGGAGATCCCGGCCATGCGTTTGAGCTGCCCTGGAAGCATGCTCCCATTGGTTTCCCAGCAGATCCGAAGAATCTCGCCGAGACGCTCCCGCCTTGCCTTCTCCGACACCCGAAGGGCATAGGGAAACTGGGGAATCGGATCGCCCCCAAAGTAGCAGATGCAGCTCGTCTGCCGATGGACCGCCTGGGCCAGGGCATCAACCGAGACCCAGCCGGGGTCGGGCCGCTTGGTTTCCTTGAACGTCCAGTTCTGGCAGTAGAGGCAGTTGAAATTGCATGCCTCGAAGAAGACGGCCAGATTGTAATAACCCACCTCGGTTCCCCTTGAGTGGGAATAAACCGGGTATCCCGCTCCCGTTCCGCCCGCACACACCCAATCCGCCACGCAATTGGTGGGGAGAGGATCGTAGTAGTAGGAAACCCGGGCCCGGGTCCTTCCGTCCTCCCGCATGCTTTCTGGCGTTCCGTTGCGGATTGCGCAGTAGCCCCTTTCCCCCGGGCCCATGCGGCATTGGTGAGTGCAAAGATCGCAGGAGACCCCTTCCGGGTTCGCGGGAGGAAAGGGAGGAAGCTGAAAGAGCCTCCTCGATTCCATCTGAACCGACTCGACGATGCGGCGGCTTTCCACCCACCGGTCGCGGATGCACTGAGGGCAGACTCCAACGGTGCTCCCGATGTCCGGGCATTTTCCCTCACAGACAGGGCACGTGAATGGATTCGTCCTCTCTCTGCCCCAGTTGTTGAATCCCATTTATTCCTCGACCAGGCTGGATGCCGTCAATGTCTCAGGTTGACCCCATGGTACGGCTTGACTCCATGGCGGATGCATTCCGCGGGAAGCCCCTCAATGGAAGCTTCCGGTTCGGGAGCAGCATCAATCCTCGTGCAGCTTGCCCTTCAGCAGATTCGCGGAAGCTGTTCGCCCCTCAGCATGTCCACCAGGCGATGAGCGCCGATGCGGGTCCTGAGGAAGACCCTCCCGGGGTCGCCTGAGACCACCTCACCGATTCGGCACGCGCTTTTTCCCAGGGGATGCCCGCGCATGGAGCGGATCAGCCGGTCTGCGTCCTCGTCGGGCACACAGACCAGCACTTTCCCCTCGTTGGCTACATAGAGCGGGTCCAGGCCGAGCAGTTCGCATGCGCCTCTCACATCTTCCCGAATGGGCAGCGCTTCTTCGAACAGGCGAACTCCCACGTCCGACTGCAGAGCGATTTCATTGAGCGACGTGGCGACACCCCCACGGGTGGGATCTCTCAGAACATGGATGGATGGGCACGTTTCGAGCATTTCCGCAACGAGCCCGTTCAGGGCCGCGGAATCGCTCAGGATGTCGTTTTCCAGCGCCAGCCCCTCCCTCCTGCAAAGAACCGCCATGCCATGGTCCCCCATGGTTCCGTTGATGAGAACCGCATCGCCCGGTTTGGCGTTCTGGCCCGCGACGTCCACCCCCGGTGCCACGATCCCCACCCCCGACGTGTTGATGAAGATCTTGTCGGCCTTCCCTTTGGGCACCACCTTGGTGTCTCCGGCCACGATGAAGACTCCGGCCTCCCGAGCCGCCTGGGCCATGGAACGGACGATTTCACCCAGGCTCTCCATGGAAAGGCCCTCTTCCAGGATGAACCCGGCGGTCAGGTAAAGGGGCCTTGCCCCCCGCATGGCAAGATCATTCACCGTTCCGTGGACGGCGAGGCTCCCGATGTTCCCCCCGGGAAACACGATGGGGTCCACCACGTAGGAATCGGTGGTCATGGCCAGCTGCCCCCCGGACACATGCACCAGGGCGCTGTCGTTCATCTCCAGCAGGAACTCGTTCCTGAAGGCTTCCACGAAGACGTCTCGTATCAGTTCGTGGCTGGCTCTGCCGCCGCTTCCCTGATCAAGCTGTATCGTCGGGTGATTCATCCCCATCTCTGTCCTTTTGTCATTCTTCAATCCCCGGAAAACCACGTGGTTTCGGCACCTCACTCACTGTGATAGCGGTAATAGGCCCCGCAGGTCCCCTCCCCCGACACCATGCAGGGTCCCAGGGGTGTCTGGGGGTTGCAGGCTTTCCGGAAGAGACCGCACTCCGGGGGGGTCATCACGCCCCGGAGCACCTCCCCGCATCGACACCCGGGATGCTCCTTCACCTGGATTTCCGGCATGGAAAAACGGCGCCCCGCATCGAAGTCATTCCATGCCTCACGCAATTTCAGCCCGCTCAGGGGAATCAGCCCAAGCCCGCGCCACGTGGAATCCACGGGCTCGAAGATCTCGTCCATGAGCCTTCGCGCGGCGGCATTGCCTTCCCACGTGACGGCCCGCCGGTACTGGTTGATGACCCCGGCCTTCCCCGCCGACAATTGCTCCACCAGAAAATACACCCCCTGGAGCACATCCAGGGGTTCGAAACCGGTCACCACGCATGGAATACCGTAGCGGGTCGTCACCTCTTCATAGGCAGACGCCCCGATGATGGTGCTCACGTGACCCGGGCAAAGAAACCCGTCAAGTCTCAGATCCTGCGTCTCGAGCAGGGCCCGCATGGCAGGGGGCAGCAGCTTGTGGGCCGAGAGAACTGAGAAGTTCTTCAGGCCTTCCGCAGCCGCCTGCTTCACGGCGGCGGCGATGGTCGGGGCCGTCGTTTCGAAGCCGATGCCGATGAAGACCACCTGCTTTTCCGGGGTCTCGCGGGCTATCTGCAGCGCGTCGATGCTCGCATAGACGATGCGCACGTCCGCTCCCCTGCTCCGCTCATGGTTCAGCGACGACCGCGAACCGGGGACCCGCACCAGGTCACCAAAGGTCGTGAGGATCACGTCCGGCTGCTGGGAGAGCCAGATGGCCCGATCGATGTCCTCGTTGGCCGTGACGCACACGGGGCACCCGGGTCCGCTGATGAGCCGGATGGTCGAGGGCAGAAGCTGCCTCAATCCGGAACGGAATATGGCCACCGTGTGGGTGCCGCAGATTTCCATGAAACGCACCACTCTATCCCTGGGACTGATGCGGTGGAGCTTCCCCAGCAGGCTCTTTGCCAGCTCGGGATCCCTGTATTCATCGAGGTATTTCAAAGTGACGACTCCTCATATTTCTCAATCCATCATTCACCTGGACTCCAGCCAATGTCGGGCGACGAAGGCCTGCCCCAACGCGATGCAGGCGTCGTTGGCCGGGACCTCCACATGGCTGAAAACCTCGAGGCCACGCCCTTCAAGCTCCGGGACGAGGTGCTCCGTGAGGTAAGCGTTTTGAAAGACACCACCGCTCAAGGCCACCCGGGACACCGCCCTCTTTCGGGAGACGGCTTCCGCGGCATCGGCCAGAAGTGAAGTCATTCCGTTGTGAAACCGGGCGGCGATGACCCCTCTGGGAACTCCCTCACGAATCTCCCCCACGATTGCCCGGATCATGGGGAGAGGATCGACGATGCACATGCCGTCCTCGCCCACGGTGAGTCTCCCCTCGTAGCGGCCGTCATCGGCTTCAATGGCCTGCTCCAGCTCGATGGCAGCCTGCCCTTCATACGTCACCGCCTGTCGCAGGCCGACCAGGGCGGAAACGGCGTCGAAAACCCGCCCGCAGGAGGAAGTGACGAAGGCGTTCACCCGGCGCCTGAGCATCTGCAGTATGACCTTCACTTTTTCCGGCGCCCAGTTCACGAAGAAATCGGGGAATTCCTCTTCAGCGTCATCCGGGGCAAGAGCCCACAGGGTGCTCAGGGCCATGCGCCAAGGTTCCTTGATGGCGCTGTTTCCCCCTGGAAGGAGCAAGTGGCGGAAGTGGCCGAGACGCTCGAACCGGTCCCCGTCGACCAGGAGGATTTCTCCGCCCCAGATGGTCCCGTCGCTCCCATACCCAGTTCCGTCCAGGGCCAGGCCGAGGATGGGGCCGCTCAAGTGCTGCTCGGCGGCAACGGAGGCAATGTGGGCGTGGTGGTGCTGCACGGCGAGAAGGGGGACGTCTTTGCGCTGCAAAGCCCACTGGGTGCTGAGGTAGTCCGGATGGAGATCATGTGCGATGCACTCGGGTTCGATCTCAAGAATACGTTGGAGGTGCCGGATGCCGTGTTCAAAGGATCGAAGCGTCTCGAGGTTCTCAAGGTCCCCCACATGCTGACTGAGGAAGGCCTCTTTCCCGCGGGTGAGGCACACGGTGTTCTTGAGCTCCGCTCCCACACCGAGCACCGGCGCACCCGCTTCCCTCAGAAAGACCGGGACCGGGACATAGCCCCGGGCCCTTCGGATGGGACGAGGCCTGCCGTGGATGACCCGGGTTACGGAATCATCGCAGCGCATGTAAATGTCCCGGTTGTGGAGGAGGAAAAAATCGGCGATGCCCTTGAGCCTCTCTCGCGCGTCCCCATTGTCCATGGCGATGGGCTCGTCGCTCTGGTTGCCGCTCGTCATGACCAGGGAACCGGATGCGGTCCCGTCAAAGAGCAGATGGTGAAGAGGCGTGTAGGGAAGAAACACCCCGAGGTGCCGGTTATTGGGCGCCACGCTGGCTGCAATGGGCGGATGGGCCCCGGCATCCCATCTCCTGAGGAGCACAATGGGCCGCTGGAGACTCGCGAGGAGGGCTTCCTCCTCTTGGGAAACCAGGCAGTGCTCCCTCACGGCGTCCATGTGGGGGAACATGACGGCAAAGGGTTTCTCTTCCCGGATTTTCCGCTTGCGAAGCCGGCTCACAGCCCTCTCATCCGTTGCCTTCGCCGCGAGGTGGAACCCGCCCAGGCCTTTCACAGCCACCGTCGCACCCGCTTCGAGCAAGCGGAGGACCTCCTGCAGGGCTTCATCCTTCTCCCATTGCAGGTCCCCTTTCCCGTCCTCCAGCCACACGTGAGGGCCGCAGGCCCAGCAGGCGTTCGGCTGAGCATGGAACCTCCGGTTGCCGGGGTCGTGGTACTCTTCCATGCACGCGGCGCACATGGGGAACCCGGCCATGGTGGTTTTGTCCCGGTCGTAGGGAATGTCCTGGATGATGGTGTAGCGGGGACCGCAGTTGGTGCAGTTGATGAAAGGGTAGCGGTAGCGCCTGTCGGAAGGGTCCATGAGCTCCCTCAGACAGTCGGCGCATGTGCACGTGTCGGGGGAAATCAGGGTGGCCCGGGCCGCCGCGGCCCGGCTTTCAAGGATGTTGAACCCTGTCAATGGCGCGTAAGGTCTTTCTCGGACATCCAGTTGAACAATCCTGGAGAGGGGAGGCGCTTTGGAGTGGATGTCCCTGATGAACGCATCGATCTCATCGGTGCCTCCCGCCACCTCGATTTCAACACCGTCGGACTGGTTTCTTACCCATCCGTTGACCCGGTGCGCTTGAGCCAGCTGATAGATGTACGGCCGAAACCCCACACCTTGAACGATCCCCTGGACCCGCACAACCACTCTTCGACCGTCGAAATCGGGTCCGGAGCTTTCCTTAGCTTGCCGTGAAGTCATCGAGGCTCACATCCAAACGCCGTATGCAGAGCGAACTCAGAAATCTTCAGAGGCTCTTGCAGAACTCCCCCACTTGTGTCACCCCGGCGAAAGCCGGGGTCCAGAAGCGCATGAAAAACCTGGATTCCGGCCTCCGCCGGAATGACATAAATTGACTTTTTCAAGGGGCTCTGAAGAATTGGCTATTTCCGTGCGAGAGATTTCTCGCTTTCAGCTCGAAATGACACCTTCTTACTTACCCTCTCGGACAGGCTCTATGCCGACCTCTTCTTTTCTCGGACTCTCCCCTCCAGCCACGCAATCCACCCGTCGAGGCCTTCTCCGGTGCGGCACGAAACTTCGAAAATTTCCGCGCGCCCGTTGAGCTGGCCCACATGCCGGCGGATTCTCTCCACGTCACAATCAATGTAGGGCAGGAGATCGATCTTATTGATGAGGAGCGCCGAAGACTGCTGGAACATCACCGGGTATTTGGAGGGCTTGTCATCCCCTTCGGCCACGCTCAGGATAACGACCTTGTCGTGTTCTCCCAGGTTGAATTCCGCGGGGCAGACGAGATTGCCCACGTTTTCGATGATGAGCAGGTCCAGGCCCGCGAGGTCCAGGGAATCCATGGCAATCTGGATCATGTTCCCATCCAGGTGGCACCCTCCGTCGGTGTTGATCTGAACCGCCTGCACTCCCTTGCGCTGAATGCGCTCGGCGTCCTGAGACGTCTGCAGGTCTCCCTCGATGACGGCCATTTTGATGCGACCGGCGAGGGCCTCGATGGTCCGTTCCAAAAGGGAGGTTTTCCCTGCCCCTGGAGAGCTCATCAAATTGATGGCATAGATGCCCGCATCGTCGAAACGCTTCCGGTTGGCGGCCGCCAGACGCTCATTGGCCTGCAGAATGTTGCGCACCACGGGCACGGTTATCTGAGTCATCGCGATCTCCTGTCTCCCCTTCAATACTGACGACTGAAAGTTCTCTTCCGCTGACCAACTCGAGGGTCGGGTCCCCGCACTTGGGGCATAGGAAAGTCTGATTTTCCACTTGAAAAGGCAGCTCGCATCGGGAGCACCTGGCAACCACGGGAAGCGTCTCGATCTCCAGGGAGGCGCCTCCTGCAAGGGTGTTCTCACTCAACAGGTCGAAACAGAAGTTGAGAGCTTCGGGAACCACCGCCGCCATGGCTCCCACCTGAAGCCTGATGACATGAACCTGTTTCAGTCGATTGCGCGCGCTTTCTTCGAGAACGATCTCCAAGAGGCTCTGCGCGATGGAAAGCTCGTGCACGACGCTCCTTTTCACCCGGGTTTTGAGAGGCCATGAACCATAACATCGAAAAATGAGGATGGCAACGAGCAGTCAGTGGAAGCCGCCTTCATGGAAAAGGCCGAGGAGGGCAACGGTGCCGCGGGATCATGGACTCTCGGCGCAAACCTTGCCCTGAAGGTGATGCGCTCGGTCTCTTTCGGTCTTGTTGCCGGGGTTGTCTTGGCTTATAAGGGTTCTCAGGACCACTGAGGCTTCTTCGCACCGTCCGTGTCGGACGGCGGTGAGAAGAACTGTCGTCCAGTCGCCCGCGGAGGAGGTGAGTCATGCGTATCGTGCTCATGGGACAGGCGGCTTTCGGGGCCAAGACCCTGGAAGCCTTGCTCGGGAAGGGCGAGAATGTGGTGGCCGTGCACGTTCCACCCGACAGGCCCGGAGCAAAGGCCGACCCCTTGAAGGAAGGGGCCGCGGCACGGGGCATTCCTGTTTTTCAGCCACCATCCTACAAGACCGACGAGGCCTTCGAGGAGTACAAGGCACTTGCTCCGGATCTCACGATCCTCGCCTTCGTGACCGCCATCATCCCGGCTCGATATTTTGAAGCAGCCACGCGGGGAGCCATCTGCTACCACCCTTCCATCCTTCCACGACACCGCGGGGGCAGCGCCATCAACTGGGCTGTCATCATGGGAGACACGCGCACGGGGCTGACCATCTTCTGGCCCGACGGGGGCATCGACACCGGCCCCATCCTGCTTCAGAAGGAGATCGCCATCGGCCCGGAGGACACCACGGGATCTCTTTATTTCAATCACCTCTTTCCCATGGGGATTGACGCCATCGTGGAATCGGTCGCCCTCATCAGGGACGACAAGGCACCGAGGATTCCCCAGGATGAAGCGGCCGCAACCTACGAACCCCTGTGCGACGACCGGGTTGCCGCTATCGACTGGGCCCGGAACCCTCGAGACGTCACCAATCTCATCCGGGGCTGCGAACCCCAGCCCGGGGCATACACCATCTGGCGGGGGGAGAAGCTCAGGATGTACGGAGCCGGGCTCTCCATGGAACCTCAGCGTGCGGAACCGGGCACGGTCTTGAAGATCGACGACTCGGGCATTCACGTGGCCCTCTCCGGAGCCCGGCTGACGATCGCCGGCGTGCGCCCGGGAAAACTTGGAAAACAGGCGGCCTCCCAGTGGGCTGGTGAAGTGGGGCTTGAGGCCGGGACACGGCTTGGTGAACCCTGAGAAGGTGTCGAGAAAGCCCGTCAACCTTTCGTCGTTTCCAGGCGCACTCACCCCGGTTAAAGACCGGGGGCCAGAAGTGGTTGGAAAATCTGGATTCCGGCTTTCGCCGGAATGACTGACAAGGGATAGCCCAGCAGCATCCCTCAATTTAAAGTGAAAATGGGCCGCACGGGTGGTCGGGGGGTGAACTGACCGCGGTTCATGAGTGTCGGGGGCTCTTCAGCGGAAGAGCAGCAAACATGGGCGAGTGGAAACGCGACGCAATCGAGCATTTTAAACTGGTCTTTTGGGTTGTCTTTCTGCTCTGCCTCTTCCTTGCTGCTCTTGCTCTCGTTTTTGGGAGGCAGGCGGGCTATGCGACCACGGCATGGATTTGTCTTGGCTTTGCCCTCCTCATCACCATTGTTTTCGGCGCTATTTTTGCGGTCAATCTGCTCTGGGTGTTGATCATCCGTGCACTCAGGCGCTTCAAGGTTTTTCCATAACGGCAATGGTTCCCCAACCGCTTGGAATCCGCCGTTGGCTGAAACACTCTAAACCCAATGGAAAACGACTGATGACAACGGAATCAAGAAGAGGACGGGTGGAGCGAAAAACAAGGGAAACGGACATCCAGGTCGAACTCTGCCTGGACGGACAGGGGAATGTCGACCTCAGCACGGGAGTGCCGTTCCTCGACCACATGCTGACTCTTTTCGCCGTTCACGGTTTCTTTGATCTCCTGGCCCGGGCCCGAGGGGATCTGGAGATCGACGGCCACCACACGGTGGAGGACCTGGGAATTTCCCTCGGGAGTGCTCTCGGCATGGCCTTGGGAGACCGCAGGGGCATCAGGCGATACGGCCACGCGGTAGTGCCCATGGACGAGGCTTGCGCGTCGGTCGCCCTCGATTTGTCCAACCGCCCGTTCCTGGTCTACGAGACACCCCGGCTTCCTAGCCGCGTGGGAGAGTTCGAGACCGAGCTGGTTCCCGAATTTTTTCGAGCCTTCAGCCATCACGGGGGCGTGACGCTCCACATCCACGTCCTCCGCGGGAGCAACACGCACCACGTCCTGGAGGCCATCTTCAAGGCTTGGGGGCGGGCCCTCGACGACGCGACGCGACTCGATCCGAGGCGCCTCACCATTCCGTCCTCCAAGGGATCCCTTTGAGAGCACCGCCCGCCCCTCAGGCTTCGACGGTTTCCCGGTCGGCCGGTAAGGCCGGCACGTTCTTCTGATCCTCCCCTACATGGTAAAGCGTCTGAGTGGGGAAGGCGAATTCGATCCCTTCCGCCTCGAACTGCCTCATGATCTCGAGACAGGTCTTCTGGAGCCACGCCTGGTAGTCCCAGAAGTTGGGGGGGTGGTACCAGGCGTAGATGGCGATGTTCAAGCTCCAGTCGTTGAACCCGTTGAAGTTGACTCGGGGCGGAAAATCTTCCCGCATTCCCTCGTGATCCCTCAGGATCTCCTGGATGATCTCCACGGCCCGCTCCATCTTTTGCGGCGGGGTGGTGTAGGTGACGGTCAAATTGGCATGCCACCGGATGTGGGGCCGCTGGCCGATGTTTTCCAGCGTTGAATTGATGATCTTCTCGTTGGGGATGGAAACCAGGTGCCCTTTCATTGTCCGCAGCCGGGTGCTGCGGAACCCCACCTGCTCCACAACACCGTCGTTGTCCGCAATGACGATCCGGTCTCCAACCTGGAACGGTTTGTCCAGCAGTATGGTCAGGCTCCCCAGGAAGTTGGCGATGGAATCCTTTCCCGCCAGAGCGAAAGCCAGGCCTCCAATCCCCAGGGAGGCGATGATGGGGCCGAACTGGATGCCAGTCATGTTCTGCACGATCATGATGCCGCCGATGACCATGATGAAGACCCGCAACGATTTCCCCACCAGGGGGACCAGCATGTCATTGACGCTGCTCTGCGAGGCGGCGGACCACCGGCGCAACCGGGAATCGACGACGTTCACGAATCGATAAACGAACCAGAAAAGGGCGATGGTGCCTCCCACATTGGCGGAAGTGCTGGCCACGGTGTGGACGAGGTTCTTTCCGTCCGACCATTCAAAATGATTGAGAAGCGGTGAGAGTGCCCAGTAAAACCCATAGACGCGAATGAACAGGGAGAGAGGCTTGGAGAGGGCTTCAAGGGAGAGCTGAAGCCAGTTTGCCGGCCTGCCCGGCATCTGCTCCGCTGAGGGCGGTTGAATTCGGGCCGCAATGATGCGGCCAACCACCCTGTCGACAGTCAGAACCGCCAGAAGCAGCAGGAGACACGCGAAGAGCTTCAGCCAGGTGATCCCCCAAAAGGCCTTGGCATTGACCCAGCGGCCGAACGTCCTTGAGGCCCCTCTTCCCACCTCGTCGATTTTCTTTCCCAGCATCTTTCCGGCTTCGTCCAGGGTCTCCGTCTTGACGGGAGATGCCGTACTGTCGGGAGACGGAAAGAAGTCAAGGGGCTTTCCCGCCTTCTCCTCTGTCGATTCCACCGGTTTTTCCTGCGTTGACTGCGCCGGTTTTTCCTGGGTAACCGAGTCCGTTTCAGCTGAAAAGCCAAAGCTTGGAAACGAGAAACAGGTAAAAACCATCAAGTAAACCAAGACCCTCAGGGTGTTGCTCTTCACCGACTGAAACCTCCACGTCGTCAGACCATTCATGCTTTCCACGGCCATTGCCCCATATCACTTCCATCTTGCCGGGGAGACTCTATTCAAAATGGGGGGAAATTTCAACAAGAGCAGAAATCCGGCAGAGTTCCGTCTTGCAGGAGTTCCTGCACAAAGGGGAGGAGAGGAGGTGGAACACCACACGTTCAATTTCCTGAACGCAGCCGTCCCCACCCCCGTGTTTTTTGCCATATACGGGTTGACAACAGGAGGTCCATGGAATAGGATTAAAGGACTGAATGACGCGGGGTGGAGCAGCCAGGTAGCTCGTCGGGCTCATAACCCGAAGGTCGGTAGTTCAAATCTACCCCCCGCTACCAAAGAAAATCAAAGGGCTACGAAGAACTCTTCGTAGCCCTTTTTTGATCCCCCAACACTATCCCCAACAAAGAATCATAAAATACTAAGACACCTTGGAGTTCCGAAACCGCGCAGTAAATTGACATTCCGATCGGGGGTGTGGTAGGTAATTTTATTATAATTTTATTATGGAAAGAGTTTACCTGACGATTTCCCTGCCTGAGATGATCCAAGCGGAGGATCAACATGAAGTGCGATTCATGTGGCCAACACATCTCTCTCAATGCTAACTTCTGTGGCCACTGCGGCAGTGCAATCAAATCTTCCATCGAATGTCTCTTCTGTTGCCGCTTGAACCCTGCGGATGTGCAATTCTGTATTAATTGCGGTGCCAGTCTCACCAGTGAGCGACCTCCGCGGTTTCCCCAGCCTGATTCCACTGCAAGCCAACCCAAGGTCATGCCCGCGGAAAGCGAGAGGCGTCACATCACCGTGGTGTTTTGCGACCTGGTTGAGTCTTCCTCGATTGCCGAACAACAAGATCCCGAAGATTTCCATGAGATGATCCGCTCCTATCAAGAAACCTGCTCACGGGTAGTGAGCAAGTATGAGGGTCATATTGCACAGCACTTCGGGGACGGAGTGTTGGTCTATTTCGGATACCCTCAGGCCCACGAAGATGACGCGCAGCGAGCGGTAAGAGCAGGGTTGCGGGTCCTCGATGATCTCGATCTTCTTAATAACGGACTAGAAAAACGATATGGAGTTCGGCTCTCGGTGCGCATTGGAATCCATTCGGGATCCGTCGTGGTCGGAGAAACCGGGGGAGACGATTCGAGCGAAAGACTGGCTTTTGGCCACACCATCAACGTGGCGGCGCGCCTGCAGGGAATTGCCGAAGCCAATTCCGTCGTTATGAGTGACGCAACGTTTCGGTTGGTAAGAGGCCTCTTCATTGTGCAGGATTTGGGTGGGCAATCCCTCAAGGGCATCGCCGATCAGATCAATGCATATAGGGTTCTCCAAGCAAGTGGTGTTGAGAGCAAGTTTGAACTCGTCGGCACATATCGTCGGACCCCCCTCATTGGCCGGAGGGAAGAAGTGGGTGTCCTGCTCGACCGCTGGAAGCAGGCTCGGGATGGCAGAGGCCAGGTTGTCCTTCTGTCCGGTGAGGCAGGGATCGGAAAGACACGGCTGGCCATGGTGTTACGTGAGCAGCTCGACCAGCAGACACACACGTGGATGGAATGCCGCGGTTCTCCCTTTCACCAGGATTCTGCCCTGCACCCGGTGATTGATCTGTTGAGGAGTGGGCTGTTTTTTACCAGTGAGGACTCACCCAGTGACAAGACTGCAAAACTGGAGCTGGGACTCTCACGCATGGGCTTCGCACTCAACGAAACACTTCCTCTTCTCACCTCACTCCTTTTGCTTCCACTGCCTGAGCATTATCCTCCTCTGCCGTTGAGCCCTGAGGCACAGCGAGGCAAGACCTTGGAGTTGCTGTGCAGCTGGCTGTTTGGTCTTGCCAAGCTCCAGCCTCTGGTGCTTGTGGGAGATGATCTGCACTGGATCGACCCCTCTTCGTTGCAGCTGCTTAACCTCCTCATTGAGGGAGTCTGGTCGATACCTGCTCTCCTCGTTTTCACTTTCCGTCCTTCTTTTCAATCGCCCTGGGATGGTGAACGCCGCATCACCCAGATCAGATTAGACCCACTCACCGATCATCAAGTGAGAAGCATGATTTCGGGAGTGGCCGGCGGAAAGCCTATGCCTCGGGATGTGATTGACTATCTGGTTGCGAAGACGGATGGCATTCCCATTTTTGTCGAAGAGCTGACGAAAATGGTGCTCGATTCGGACATCCTGCGAGAGAGGGACCAATACCATGGGTTCACCGAACCTATCCCTTCACTCGCGATTCCAACCACGCTTCAGGATTCCCTGGTGGCACGTCTCGATCGCCTCTCCCATGTGAAAGGGGTGGCACAACTCGGCGCCGCCCTGGGACGGGAGTTTCCCTACGACCTCCTCCAGGCGTTGTCACCACTCCGAGAGGCGTCCCTGCAAGAAGCTCTCTGCCAACTTGTTGAGGCGGAAATTCTCCATCAGCGTGGCATGCTGCCGCGTGCAACGTACGTTTTTAAACATGCACTCCTGCAAGAGGCCGCGTATGGCACGATGCTGAAGAGCAAACGTCGCGAAGTGCATGGGAAGATTGTGCTTGCTTTGCAGGAGAAGTCTCCTGAGGTCGTGGCCAATGAGCCCGAAATACTGGCTCACCACTGCGAAGCAGCCGGCCTCATCAAAGAGGCCGTTGGATATTGGTACCGGGCCGGTCAAAGAGCCCTCGCAAGCTCGGCCCACGCAGAGGCGGTCAGCCACCTCACGAAGGGGCTCAGATCTTTGAAAAACCTCCAGGCAAGCCCGCAACGCAGCCAGTTGGAACTCGGTCTTCAGATGGCATTAGGCCTTGGGCTCATTGCAACCCATGGCTATTCCTCAGAGCCCGTGCTCAATACCTTTGCACGCGCTCATGAACTTTGCAGTGAACTGGGCGAGAGCGCCCAGCTCTTTTCCGTCCTTTTTGGACTTTACATGTTTCATGCGGTTCGTTCCGACAGGAAAGAGACTCGGGAGACCACAAACCAGCTCCTGAGGTTAGCCAAACGTTCGGGAGATGTGAACCTTCTCGTCGAGGCTTACGCGGCCACAGGCGTGGCAGAGCTATTGCAGGGTGCACACCCTTCTGCGCACGAACACATGTCCCAGTGTCTGTCCCTCTACGATCCCGCTCAACACAGGTCGCACGTGTTCATATACGGACACGATCCTGGCGCCGTAGTCCAGGCTTATGCCGGTCTAAACCTGTGGTTTCTCGGCTATCCCGACCAAGCGCTGAGCAGGATTGAAAAAGCACTCAGCTTAGCTCAGGAAACTTCTCATCCTTTCACCCTTGCCCATGTTCTGAGCACCTCGGCTGAGTTGAGGCACTGCCGACGAGAATTTAAGGAGGTCGGCGAACTGGCAAATCGAAATGTTGCGCTGAGCATGGAGCAAAGATTCCCGCTATGGTTGGGTGCGGGATGCTGCGAGCAGGGTTGGGTATTGTTGTCCGAAGGGTATGTTCAAGACGGAATCAAGAAGATACATGAAGGGATGGCTATGATACGCGTTACGGGATCGCGGGCAAGGAGACCGTATCATCAGTTGAACCTCGCGGAACTATATCTGCAAGCAGGAATGATCGGGGAGGGACTAGCTGAGGTCGACGAAGCCTTAAGCGCAACCTACGACAGTCTGAGTCACTACTACTTGGCCGAATTGCATCGACTGAGGGGAGAGCTGCTGCTGAGGTCATCCCGCGAGAAAAGGGAGGAGGCTCAGAGCTGCTTCCGTCAGGCTCTCGATGTTGCACGCGATCAGAGTGCCAGGTCGTTGGAGCTTCGCGCTGCAATGAGCCTTGGCAGATTGTTTGCTGCAAACGGCAGGAAGGATGAGGCTCGAGAAGTCCTTGCAGGGATCTTCGGCTTTTTCACCGAGGGTTTTGAGACCGCTGACCTCAGGGAGTCGAAGGCCTTGCTGGAGGAGTTATCCTGAGAGGTTTCATGAGGAGTCGCTTGAAAGCCGACAAAGTCCCACGTTCCAAGCTCAAGGCACTTCATTCCGAAGCCTTTCAGGAACCCATGCAGGCTCAATCCGAAGCGCTAACCATCAAGGAAAGATTGAAGACATCGGGAATTCTCACTGAGAGGAGCGCGCTGGACGAGCTATTGGCCGGGCTGTCGCGTCTGCCTTTCCGCGAGAATGTTGATGGTACTTGGAGCACGCCTCTCACTGAGATCCTTGAGATCTATGATTTCATCCAGCCAAGAAAGTGGGATGTCACCGCATTATGACCAATTCACCGCCCAGCTAGCTACCGAGGACCAATCTTGGACCTCTTGAGAGAGCTCTCCTGGTCGTTGGAAGTTCGAGGCCGCACAAGCGCCGCATGTTCGGGTCTAAGGGTCAAGAAACCGAGTCAAAAAGCCGGTTCGAGGTATTGCCAAGGAAACCCTCGCGTCCGATACGGGCGGCGCCAGGAGGGAAACGCATTATGGCTGCCCAGCCTGAAGCCTCACCCTGAAGGGTCTGGGACACACGCCGCCCGGAGTCCTGAACCACGGCCCCCCATTTAACGCCGCTTCCCGGCAACCTTCCGAGTTTCGTAGGAGATAGCTGGATCCCTTGTCAGCTCTTCTCCAGGGAATACTTCTGGGAAAGTTCCCGGACGCCGGCCAGAAATGTTTTGAGCCGGCTCGAACCCAGAGTCGCCTTCTCCAATTCATGGAACTGTTCGGCCATCTGTAATCTGTCGGTTTCAGAAAGGCTTTCTTCAATCAAGGGAAGTAGCGCCGAGTTTTCTTTGCGAATGTGTTTTCTGACCAGCTCCACGTAACGTTCGGCTCCCTCGCTGAATGCTTTGCGGTCAGCCCCGGTGTGAGAGTGAAGAATCCCAGCATCGGATTTCATCTGTTCCATGCCCATGCGGGCCTGACGGTGGTCATCAATGAGCGAACTGATGAGAGAATCAATTTCGGCACTTCGAGCGCGGGACAGTGCCGGGAAGAGGAGTTGCTCTTCTTTTCCGTGGTGACATCGGTCCACATAAATCTCAAAGAATTCGATGAGTGCTTCGAGGTCTTTTGTCTCCCCCTCCTCTAAATCCACAAGTTTCGTAGAAAACCTCTGGAGAACTAAAAGCATCTTCATTGTTTCACCATGCTCTTCCCTCAGAGCATCCTTTGGATTCATGCGCGTTTTTCCCTCTCAGCTGCCTTCAAGAGTAAATGACTACTCTTCGCTACTGTTCAGTCCGTTTGCCGAAGAGAATGACAACAGATTGATTGCCAGGCTCTTAACGACCACTTCTTCCTCTTCCTGCGTTGTGATCTGCTCACAGTCCGAACCCCACTACGGTCACCCGCTTTCCGCAAATAAAAGCGTCAACCAATATCACAATGGTTATCGGCCGAAAGACCCGCCGGAAAATCATCCGAGCCCTTCACGAGGGCAGGACAGATTACCCCTCAACAATAATGGCTCCCGGCGCACATTCCCTGGCTGCCTTTCTGACTTTATCCTCCATGTGAGCGGGTACGATATCAACACGAACTTTCGACTGCAGTTGGTCCTGATCAAAATCAAAAACTTCAGGACACACCTTGTGGCAATTTTGGTCGCCCATACACAGATCATAGTCGATTTTCACCTTCATGGTATCCTCCTTCGAGTAGCGCTTTACAAAGTTCAGACAGGTCGCTCAATGCCTCGAACGATCACACGGCACCGAACCAAAGTAAGAAAAAATGTATTTGAAGTGTAGGTTAATCACTCTGGTTCCCAAAGAATATCCCTTTTGGGGAAGCGACGAGCAATATTACTGTGAACGGTGGACGCGGTGAGGGCGGGACAGGGAGATAGATTTCGGCACCTGTCTCCTGGGTTAATCCCGTTATCTCTGGCCCATGCAGTCTCCGCGTCACCATGTGCTTACTACGCCAGCATGAGGTGATAAGGTGATAAGAAATCGCTTTTTGAGGTTCTCTTGATAGTGCCTGTCGTGGGTGCTGCCAAAGATATTTGTGTGCCGATTTGTTGGTAAGTGACAACAAAAATCATCAGGGTGTGCCGACCTGTTGGCGGAATGATGGGCAACTCGGCGCAAATTGGTCTTTACGCAGGTTGTCTTGCCTGCGGATGGCTTGAAAGAGGGCGTTTAGCGGGATTTGAGGGCAAGCTGATCCTGCGGCCGGTGGAGACTGTCTCCAGCGTCGAAGTTCACCGGTAGATGATGATGGGTTCTTCCTACCCGGGCAGCCATCGTCAAGATCCTCGAGGACAACTGGCTCTGCTAATCCCTGCTAATCCCAAGAAAGCAGCCCCATTTATTTCAACCAAGATTGAGCGCTTCTGCTGAACAATTTTTTCTCCGTCATTCCGGCGGAAGTCGTAATCCAGAAGGGCAGCGTCACCCACTGGATGCCTGCTTTCGCGGGCATAACGAGTCGTTACAAAGAAGCACGGTCTCTCCGGCGCTTGGTCAACCGTAGAGGTTCTCAATCCACCTCGACGCTTCGCTATCGCTGATCTTCCCGAAATATCGCTGAGTGGTTTAGATACTGGAATGTCGCAGGATTACCTTGCTCACAATTCCGATGGGAACCCCGGACCTCGACGCATTTGTTGCTGCATGCCTTGCCGCGCACGCTGGCATTCCATGATTTTGAAGACGAAGCGGCATCGGCCTTACCCCGTTATCAGCCTTTCTCCTTCTCCTCTTCGAGCTTACGCCTTTTGGCTTCCTCTTCTGCCAGCGCCGTGGCCACCGCCGCCGCGGCTCCGGAGGCGACGAGCTGCTCTCCCGGAGTGAGCGACGAATCATGTTTTCCGTCTTCCCGGCTATCCTGCCCTCTGAGCACCGTGTCTTCGGGAAGGCGCACAATCACGTGGCGATGGGCAAACTGAATGCCCTTGTCTTCGAACATCCCTTGGAGCTTCGTGAAGATCTCCCGCTTGATGGCATACTGATCCCCGGGTCTGGTCTTGAACTTGATCCGGATGATCATGGCGGAATCGTCGACCTCCCTCACCCCCTGGGATTTGATGGGAGCGAGCAGCTTGCCGCCGAGTTCCACGTCTTCGGTCAGCTCCTTGTTGATCTTTTTCACGATCTTTCTCACCTGGTCGACATCCGTGTCGAAAGGCACCCTGACATCGATTTTCTCGATGTTGTAATCCCGCGAGTAGTTGGTCACCGATTTCAAATCGCTGAAGGGAATAGTGTGGACCATGCCCCGGTGGTGCCGCAACTGGAGTGACCGGATGGAAATGTGTTCGACGGTGCCTTTCAGTTTTCCCGTGTCCACGTAGTCGCCGATGCGAAAGGCGTCGTCGATCAGGAAGAAGACCCCCGAGACGATGTCCTTCACCAGGGTCTGCGTCCCGAAACCGATGGCCAGACCGAGGATTCCGGCACCGGCCAGCAGCGGAGCGATGTTTATGCCGATGGCCGAAAGAACGATGAGGACGACCATGGTGACGAGGGCCACGAACAGGAACTTGCGCAGCAGGTGGAGAAGAGTGCCGGCCCTGCTGCCGCCTTCCGCTGATCCTTCCCCCTCTTCTTCAGCATCGGGCCGGGAAGCCTCGATCTGGGACAGCCTTCGATTGATGGCGCTCTCGATCACCTTCCAGGCCGCGTAGCTGAGCGTCACCACAAAGAGCACTTCGAGGGCCGCGCTCATGACCGTTTCCCCGACCAGCACGTTGAATCCCCAGAGGAAAAGCACCCAGAAACACACCAGGGCCGCGATGCATAGAGTGAGGCAGTGCCGCATGAGGGTTATGAACCTGCCGAAGTTCGAGCCGGGGGCATCGGGCTTGCACTGCGTTTGCTCCACCGCAGCGGGATCATTTGCATCGACCGTCACCTTATCGGCCTTCCCCCCGACGCCTTCCCCCCATTCAAGGAAGCCGAATACCGTGTCGAGCAGCTTCTGTCCCATGCGGTTCAACAGCACGAATAGCGGGAAAGCGGATAGGAGCGCGAAAACCGCCACGACCATATCAACGCGGCCCAGCAGAAGATAGAGAGCCCACAGGCACCATGTCGCAAAAAGATAGAAAACCGCGGCCAGGAACCAGTAAAGCCCCGCAGGGCCAGGGGAGGGTTCCGCATCCCCGCCCAATGCAGCGGAGCGTCTTCCCGCCAGAAACCGGGTGATCGGCTTGCGCTTCACGAGCATGATGCAGAGAACCATCAGGAACACGACCATGCCCATGCAGGCGTCGATCAGGTTGAAGAGCGTCTCGGGGACCCCCGTCAGCTCGAGGAATACGGTCACCAGCAGTCCGGTTCCCATGACAAGAAAAATGGCCATCACCCACTTGTGGATAAAGACCGCGGCGTCGTCACTCAACGGCACGAGGCGCAGGGCCGGAGCTCCTGGCGAAAGAATGAAATTCGAGGTGACATAAACGGCACAGACCAGGAACATCAGTCCCAGATAGGTCAGGAACATCATGCGGGCTGCCCCGTGATCGTCAAGCAGGAGGAAGAACAAGAACATGCCGGGCACGGCAAGCACCAGGACGGCGCCGGCGTCGCGAACGGCCAGGATGCTCTGCCGTCTTGCCTTTTCGGACAGCCGCAGGTCACAGGATTCTTCGCCGGCCCCCCACGTGCCGGTCCTTCTCCTGTGGATCGCGAATCCCCAGATCAGGGTGGCCGCCAGCATCAGGGACAGAAAAAGCAGCGTTCCGGGGATGGAGGCCCACTTGCCGCCGTCTTTCATCTGTTTATAGATGTTGGAAATTTGCGATGGCGCGTTCTGCACCTCGACGGTGAATTCGTCGATCCGGGCGTGGACCAGCGCCATCGTTTCGCCGGTCAGCTGAACGATACGGGTGAATCCGTCAGGCTGCGGGGGGCCGGGCTCCTTTAGCTTCGCCAGGGCGGCCTGCCTGAGTTCGTTGATGAGAAGGCGCCTGACCTGCTCATCGCTGAGTTGGGCGACGAATCCATCGACCTTCTCCTGGTCGAGCCCCTCCGGTACGCTGACGCTCTCATGGCTCTTCTTGTCCTGCGCCTTATCGGAGGTGGCCAGTCCCGGAAGGGCCATGAAGGAGCCCGCCCGGGATTCCGGAATCCCAGTCAAAGGGAGCGCTGCAATAAGCGCCCCCATGAGCAGGGTTCTCGCAAAATGCGTTGTGGCCATAGTGTCTCCTCTGCCACTGAAAAATTGGTCGTGTTGTCGGCTCCGAAAGGGTGAATAAGAATCGCTTTTTGAAGTTTTTTGGATAGCACCTGTCATGGATGCTGGCAAGGACATTGGCGCGCCGATTTCTTGGCAAATGACGCCAAGAATCATCAGGGCGTGCCGTGTCGACCGAGGCTGATGACGCAGGCGGATAAAGGAAGCGCTTGATCCTCGGCTCACCTATCTCTTCAATACTCCCTTTTGGGGGATTGCGCTCGACCGGGATTAGTGGCATTTTGCTCTTACGCTCAACCGGCCTCTCAATGCATGATTGATGAGGATGCCGTTGCATCGTCTGGATTCCGAAGCATTCACTTCGTCGGAATAACACCCCTGGGAACTGGACAAGAGGCACACAATGAAAAGGAGGACCTATGGTGTCACATGACAGATTTCGGATTGTTTTTTTCCTTGGCACAGTGATTGTCTCGGTCTGCATGTTATTTGCCGTAGCGACAGAAAGCTTTGCGCGATCCCGGTCCTATTGCGAAGGATATGCCCGGGACTACGCCAACCGCAACAGCTACTACGGAACACGGGGGGGAGCCCTTGGTGGTGCAGCTCGGGGAGCCGCAGGTGGAGCTCTTTTTGGAGCCATCGCGGGAAATGCCGGAGCGGGAGCCGCGATCGGAGCCGGCGTTGGTGCCATATCGGGAGGGGCCCGTAGAGCGAACAGTTGGCAGTACTATTATGATCGAGCTTACAGCGATTGCATGCGGGGTCGATGAGTGTTGAGAGGATTGGACAAAGCTCACAAAAAGAGGAGTATTACAATGGGTTGGAAAATTGCCTTCATCGTTGCGGTTGTGGGGATTACGGCAGTTGCAGACTTCTCGCCGGCACTTTCTCAGGACAAATCCAAGGAATGGACTTTGGTCGATTTGAATACCCTCGATTGCAGAACGTTTCTGAAGATGACGGGCGAAGAAAGGGGAACCACGGTTGCGTTTTATCATGGGGTCTTGACCGGCATGAAAAAGGAGATGACGGTCAACGTGCCTTTGTTGTCGGAAATCACCGACAAGGTGGTGGACCACTGTATCGACAAGCCAAATGATATTTTGCTGAAGGTGTTCCAGGAGAAGCGGAAATGAGCGATGGGTGACTTGGTGAAGCCGGCAAACTGGCAATCCTCGCACGAATGCTGCTCCAACTCGCACCACCCGAAAATGCAAAAGGGCACTTGCGCCCTTTCGATGGTGCTATACCGCGGGTGTGCCTTGAGGGAACGAGGAGTTCCGTGACGAACATCAATCCTCAGGGGGGATTTCGGGGCAGAAATCACGTCGATCCGGGAAACGACGACGAACTGCCACCCCTCTTGACCTTTTCAGGAGGAGGAACCTGGGCCGCCGCCTTTTCCTACGGGGTGCTCGAAACGCTTCGGGACACGACGGTCTCCATCTGTGGCGGCCACGGGCGCCTGCTGGTCGTCGAAAATGTGGATAAGCGGATTGAGTGTGCATTTTAGAACGGTTGGTTATGGCATTTATATTTTGTCTGAACCACGAAAAGCGCGAAAATGAAAGGAGCAGGTTCATGAGGCCAGCTATTCCAGTGAATTGCAGAACATCAGGGTGGGCTTTCCTTGGTTATGCTCTTCTGTGTTTTCTCGTTTGTCTTCTCATTTCCGAACCAGTGCTGGCTTTCAAGAAGGTCAAGGGAGACAGGGGGGAAATGCTTGTTGGAGAACTGAGCAAGAAAGACCTATACACCCAGTGCCCGGTGTTCAAGGAAAATGCGGAAGACTATGTACCTGACCAGAAAGCCGTCGCAGCAATCAAGGGTATAAAGGACCCCGTCTCCATTATCATGTTCCTGGGGACTTGGTGCGGCGACTCCCAGAGAGAATCACCGAAGCTTCTGAACATGCTCGATGCTGCAAAGAACTCGAAAATCTCCCTCACCATGTACGGAGTTGACACAAAGAAGGATGAAGGAGGGGGACTCGCGAAAAAATACAGCATCGAGAGAGTCCCAACCATCATATTCCTTAAGGGGGGAAAGGAACTGGGAAGGATCGTCGAGAATCCCAAGGACACCATTGAAGCGGACTCTCTGGCGATTTTAGGGGTGAAATAGATTTCGAGGTGAGGAGATTGCTGATTCAGGAACTGGAGAAATGGGCTGCGGAAAGTATCAGATGCCTTGTGGGAGAAGGTCCAACCATTGATTCCGCGCCCTTCTCGAGATCCGAACAGGCCATACAGGCGGGCCTCTGGTGGTGAGCACAAGCCGTTGGCATACCGGTCTGATTCTTGTTTGCGATGTCACGGGGGCATTCTTCGAAAACTTTACATTTCCGTCTCATAAGACGACGAGGTGACGCACTACGACCATTGGCCAGCTCTCCATCCGGCACGAAAGGGAGGCGCTAATGAGAGAAGTATCCTGGGTCGTACTTTTTGCAGCGGCGATATGCCTCACTCTTGCCGCATGCCGATGGGATTACTTTCCTGGAGATGTAGCCACGGCCCAAGTCCTGCAATCACTTTTGCCCGAATCCATGAATTGGGCTCAGTGGATCACTGCCACAGCCAAGTATCCCTGGAGCCTGGTGCTGCTCGCGACGACTGCTCTCGTCTCCTGGATGGTCGCGAACCGACGGGCAGCCCTTCTCGCCCTGGCAAGCTTCGCCGGAATGTGGACCATGGGAATGTGGCTGGGGCCCGTGGTTGCTCGCCCCCGTCCTTCTCCCGCACTCGTCCGAGTGGCAGGGACACTCTCAGGGTTCTCCTTTCCCTCCGTGTTTGCTTTGACCTATGCCTCGACGATCGGATTTCTTGCGGTTCTTTTTGCCGTGAAGACCAAGGGGGCATTACGAACGACGACGCTCAGCCTCTGCTGCCTGATTCTGGCTGTGGGATGGGCGGCGCGGGTTGCACTCGGGGCTCACTGGCCGAGTGATGTCCTGCTCTCTTATCTGCTGGGATTGCTCTGGGCCGCCTTACTCGTCCGATTTGCCTGAAAAGACCTCTCGTTTCGTACCGCTTGACCGCGGATTCCAGCGCGTCTCAGTCAGTCAGGTCATCTCAAGGCCATCCGCTCCCCTGGGTATCACCGGCTTTCCCCTTTCCATGGAGGTCTACCCGTTAATACCTTAACTTCAGGATTCACCGTTTTTGTGGCAGAAAATCATGCATTTGAAGCAAAGCCAAGGTGCCCGGCAAGATGGGGAATGATGACGAGCTCTTTGAGCTTGAGTGCCATGGTTATGACCTGAGATCCGAATGCTGTCAGGCAGTACTTGTAAGTATGCCCCACCTTCTTGATGAGTCCATGGACGTGGAGGCGGTGGAGGCGTTTGATGATTCGCGAGATCTGAACGCTGTTTGTCTGGGTGAGTTTTCCTGTGAGATGTTTGTTTTGGAAACCACTGCTGAGTTCCCACCTGGTGATGAAGACCTCTAATTCCTACGTCGGAGCCGACCAGGAGAATGCACGTGGCAGATCAGGGAAGGGGTTGAGGTCGAAACGGTGAGAAGCAGGCTGACCTCGGAATTGCCAGTCAAGAAAGTCGAGAAACGCTGCCCAGTCGCCTTGGCTGTGGCCATGGTCGCCGTTGCGGTACCAGATGCCGATTCTCTCCTCCACACCCAAAAACCGGTAGACTTCGCGTGCCGCAAGATGAGTCTGCCATGTTCCGCCCGGATTAGCCCAGGGATCCCCCAGCGCCTCGGTGCTCAGCAACGCGCGCGGCGCAGCGAGCGCCTTGAGGCTGTGCTGGTCGAGCGGCAGCAGTTCCTCCTTTCCGACAAACTCCCTGAGGCGAGCACTGAACCAATTGGGGAACAGCACGGAGGATGTCGGCGAGCATTTCGGCGTCTGGGTCCAGCCACCGGAAGCATCCCGCGCCTCCGCAACCGGAATTGTTTGGAGCGGTGAGCGCAATCCGCTCATCGGTTGCGCCCGCGAGCAACGCCGCCTTGCCTCCCCGAGAATGTGCGACAACCGCTATGCGGGCGGCATCCACGCAGTCCAGTGTCAGCAGGAAATCCACACAACGGTGATAGCCCCATGCCCAGGCCGCGAGGGCGCCGTAATCGCCCTCAGGGTAGACGGAATACAATCCCGATACCCGATCACGGCGGGAGTTGTCCGGAACAATTTCAACGCGGCTGAACTCGGCCAGGATGTTACCCCGGCGTAGCACGTCAAGAGTAATGCGATCAGTGACGTAACGCCAGCAGCCGTCGCCTGTCAGAACAACCGGGAAGGGTCCCTCGCCGGGCGGGACCAGGACGTCCAAACGAAACTGAAAAGGATGATGACCACCTTCAGTGATTAGCCGGTATTGAGAAAAGATGGCACTTCGCAAGCGTACAACCTTGTGGGTGTGCAACTCCTCGCCCGCAACGGAAATGGGAGCCGGCGGCAACTGACCGTATTCTATCTCCAGAATCAGGTCATGTAGCTCCTGCCTCCGCCGGAGCCAATCTTGGAGATTCTGCACCTGCTCTCCGCTTTCAAAAAGGAACAGGTTGGGAAGTTCTTTGTTTGCCCCGTCGATGATCACTCGCTATCCTTGACCAACTGGTTTAATTTCCTCCATGTTCTGCATCCCAAAGTTGCCTGTAGGCACCGTCCCTCTTCCACAATTCCTCATGAGTTCCCGATTCCAAGATCTTACCGTCCGTAAGGACCACAATGAGATCCGCATCGGTAGCAGTTGAAAGCTGATGTGTTACCACGATTGTGGTCTTGCCCTTCGTCAGCCGCCTCAGTCCTTCCATCACTTCCTGTTCCGACGTGGGGTCCAATCCGGTGGTGGGTTCGTCCAAGAGGACAATCGGGGCGTTTCGCAAGAATGCCCGAGCAACACTCAGGCGGCGCTTTTGTCCGCCTGAAAGCCCTGCGCCGCCTTCACCAAGCGGGGTGTCATAACCTTGTGGAAGTCCTCTGATGAAATCGTCAGCGGCGGCAGCTTTCGCGGCCTTTACCACCTCCCTCCTGGTTGCTCCTGGTTTGGCAATCGCGATGTTCTCCTCGATTGTCGCGTTAAAGATAAAGGATTCCTGGAGAACGACAGCCATCTGCTTTCGAAGTGAGGCGTGTTTGAAGTTCCGAATGTCGATTCCGTCTATTTTGATCTGACCCTTCTGTGGGTCATAAAGGCGGGTGAAGAGCTGAAGAATGGTGGATTTACCGCTGCCGGAAGGCCCAACGACGGCAACGTTCTGTCCTGCGGAGATGGCCAGGCTGAAATTCTCCAGCACATCACGGTTGGATTGGTAACCGAAAGTGACGCCTTCGAGTTGAATGTCACCCCGAAAAGGGGGTGCTTCGACCGCATCAGGCAACTCCGTGGCCCCTAATTCCTCAGGATTCACCCGTGTGATCTCCTCAATCCTTTCCAAGGCAGCTGCGGACGATGCGATTCGGCTTGCAAACTTGCTTATTTCACGAATGGGCTTGAAGATGCTGTTCAAATAAGAGAGAAAAACCATCAACTGCCCCACGGTCAGGCAGCCGTGCATTATGCGCAAAACCCCGACGAAAAGAACCAGTACTGAAGTGCCCCCAACCAGAAGGTCGATGGATGATGTGAGCAGGCCTTGAAACCGACCGGCTTGCACACCGTAGAGAGCACTCTGGGAACCGTTCCTCAGAAAGCCTTTGACGAGGTTGTCTTCCAGGGACAGGGTCGCCACTGCCTTGTGATAGTAGAGTGCCTCCTGCACGTCGGAAGCCATTCGCCCTTCAATGGATCTCTGCTGCCGCACAGCATCCTTGGTGCGCCGGATGAAAACCGCGTTGACCCAGTAGACCAGTGGGATAACAAAGACAAAGGTGAGAGCATAAACCCAGTCCAGGGCAAAGCACACCACCAGAATCCCCAGAACCGTCGGCACACTGCGGACAACTAAAGTGATCAAGGATTCCACGATGTCCTGGACTTCCGCGGTATCTTTGAAGATCCGGCTGGTGAGATCACCGGTCTGAGCTTTCTCAAAAAAGCTGTGTGGGAAGAATATCAACTGGGAAAAAAGGTTTTGACGGATGTAGAGCACCGCTTTTTGCCCCAGTCGAGCGAGAATGATGTTTTGGAAGTAAAGCAAAATCGAGCTCAGGAGACAAATAATGAGCAGGATTCCGATGCCTTTGAAGAGAAAATCAAAATCCGAGGAAGTGAGGAATCCGTTGACGGAAGAGACCACGAATCGAAAAAGATCCCACCCAGCCGTGCCGTGTGCATGAGTTGGGTTCTCAACGACATGATCAATCATGGTACGAATCGGCCAAGGCTGTACAAGGGTCAACCCGGCTTGGGCCAACATGTTCAAGGAAACCAGCAGTACCAAGGGCCAATAGGCTCTCAGAGCGAGATGGAGTTGCGAGTTGCCGAGGATCTGACCCCAATTTCCAAATGTCTTCTTCATGTTTCACGGACCTGACGATGAGGGGTTTTTCTCATGGCTTGGTGTCCAAATAACTCTCGCCTCTATTCGTTACTTGTCTCGTGGTGAGTCTTGGTCAATGACGCCTATTTGATGGAATAAGAATTCTGTTCCATCCATTCTGCCAAGAAGAGCAGCGTCCAGAGACGCAAGCCTTGACCACGCTCTGTCAGATGTTTGTCAACCAGCTCCTTAACAAATCTCAGATCAAAAAGTTCACCGAGCCGACCGGAGGACTTTACCAAACGCCTTCTGAGCTCCCGGTGATATGGTCCGGCGAACCATACCGTGATGGGCACTGAGAAGCCGTGTTTCTTCCGGTTCAAGAAGTCCGGACGGAAAAACCGCTCGGCTGTCTTCTTGAAAACATATTTCGAGATGAACGGCCCATTGGCCTGAAACGACGTTGACCTTGGCGATTCTTTCCATGGTCCACAGAAGCTTTTTCAAGCTGATCTTGAACATGTTCGGACACAAGGAGCGGCAGAGGAAGCTGCCCCCATGTCATTCGGGTACGCTTACCGCCCCGGTTTCCCGGCTTCCGCCCGGGCATCATCCAGAATAACAATGTGATCCCCGCAGTGGATCACTCCTCCTCTGAGGACTCGAGCAAAGACTCCCTCGCGCGGCATGATGCAATCACCGGCCTGATAGTAAATTGAGCATTTATTGTGACATTCCTTGCCGATCTGCGTGACTTCAACCACCGCCAGGTGTCCGAGCCGAATCCTCGCTCCAATAGGCATTGCCAGCCAGTTGATCCCTTCAGTGGCAATGTTTTCGGCAAAGTCGCCAAAGGAAACATTGAGTCCCCGTTCACGGGCCTCTCCGATGCTCTCACTGGCGAGAAAGCTCACCTGCCGGTGCCATGGGCCCGCGTGCGCGTCATCTTCGATCCCATGATTTGCCAGGAGAAGTGCCTGCTCAACACACGTCTTACGTGTTCCCTTTCTCCGACTCACAGCAATCGATGCTATCCTCATTCCGCACATCCCCTTTCGTGATCCTCAGCAAGCCAGCCAGGGTAATCGAATTGAATTTCTCCTGAATGGCCTCGGTAACCTCCTTCCATAACAGTCGAACCAAACAGGTCGAGGACCGCTCACAAACCCCCGGATTCGCAGTGCAGTCGGTGAGTCTGAGTCCCCTCTCGAGGAGAGACACGATCTCCCCCACCGTGATCTCCTCTGGAGATTTCGCCAGCATGTGGCCTCCCATTTTTCCGCGGACGCTTTTCACGTAGTTGGCTTTCTTGAGCGGGATGATTATTTGTTCGAGGTACTTCACTGAGATGTTTTGGCGTTTGGCAATGGATTTCAAGTAGATAGGCCCTTCGTTGTAATGCTGGGCCATGTCCACCATGAGTCGGGTGCCGTAGCGGCTTCGGGTGGATAGCTTCAACTTCTGGCGCTCCTTGCTGATGTCGGCAAGCGCGTATCGGACAGACAGGGATTCGCCCTTTCGGCAAAGGCCAGCTCCCTGAGCCCGGATGCAGATCAAGGATATCCAACCAGATTTAAAAAGAAAAACCGCTTAACCTTGAGCAATTAGAATTATACTCTACCAAAGAAGTAGGCAAAGCAAGACCTTTTTACAGGATAGAAGCGAACGGAAGTCTCTTGCCTCACGCCTGCGTCCTCGCAGGTCCGCAGCAGCCTGGGGACTTGCCGTCCGTCGCAAGGAGGTGATGATCCAATGTTATGGATGATGCTTGGCCCCGATAACGGAGGCGAGGAGAATTCGATTCTCGTCGATGCGTTGGTCAGCAAGCATGCAGGAGATGTTCGATGGGGAAGACGATTGAGGAAATCAACGAAAAGATCGGCAGGGCACTGGCAGTGGGCTTCAGTACCGAGGAAATAATCGATGTGGTGAACAAAACCGCCTTATGAGCTGAGGTATCATTCCTCGAAAGGACTCCTGTCCATGTTTTATACGGCATCAGTATATCTGGCCCTCGCTGTTTTTCTTTTGGGCACACTTTACAGGATCTCCTCGTGGTTTCGGCACGGAGTGGGAATCGAAGCACAAGGGACCTCAACGGGAGGAAGGCTCGCCGCCGCCCTCAAGGGCGCGACCTCGACACTCTTGAGTCCGAGGATTCTCATCCTCCTCAAGGTGTTTCTTGTCGACGGCATCCTTCAGGTGCGGTTGCTCAGGAGAGACTTCACTCGGTGGCTCGGCCATATTTGCATCTATGGAGGCTTCATGCTGCTCCTGTTGATGCATGCCCTGAGCTCGTTCACGACTTCCGCCCTCTTCGCGGACTATTCGCCCACCCTGAATCCTTTCATGTTTCTCAGGGATTTCTCCGCTGCAGTGCTTGTCACGGGCCTTGTCCTGGCCTGCTACCGGCGCTTTGTTCGCAAGACCTCCCGTCCACCCACAAACCGGGCGGACATCACGGCAATGGCTCTCCTGGGGGTTGTCGTGGTCTCGGGGGTTGGGCTGGAAAGTGTCAAGATTCTTTCCTCAGGGGTCTTTCAGAGCATGGTCACAGAGTATGTCGTTGCGCCTGATGAGGCATCGACCAAGTCCCTGGAGGCATACTGGGTCAGGGAATTCGGCGTTGTGTCACCCCGCGGGGCTGAACTCTCGTTTGATTCGAGGACTCTCGATGAAGGGAAATCCATCCATGACATGAGCTGCCGGCAGTGTCATTCGAGCCCCCAGTGGGCATTTGCCGGCTATGGCCTCTCAAGGCTGGTCAGCCCGCTGGCTCTGCAGCTCGAGCGGGCCAACGCAAGGGACATCCTCTGGTATTTTCACTTTCTCGCTTCCCTCATCGGACTGGCTCTGCTCCCGTTCACCAAGATCTTTCACGTGATCACAGGGCCAATGAGTCTCATGCTCAATGCCGTCATGACGAAAGAGACCTCAGACCCAGCAAACATTGCCACAAGGCAGTGCATCGAACTGGATGCATGCACTCACTGCGGCGCGTGTACCCTCGACTGCATGGTTGCAGTGGTGTATCAGGAGATCCCCAACGCGAACATTCTTCCATCGGAAAAAATAGATTCGCTCAAGGCGCTTGCAGCGGGTAAGGTACTCAGCGATTCCCAGCTCAGGAACATTCAGGAGGGCATGTTTATCTGCACCAACTGCAATCGGTGCACGGTGGCATGTCCCGTGGGAATCAGCCTGAGAGACCTCTGGGTGAGTGTGCGGGAAGGTCTACTGACAAGATCGCTCCCCGAGTTTTTCCTTCTTTCGCCCCTCTCCCTTTACCGGGGACTCATGCAGATGCAAACGGCTGAGGGCGAATTCCAGAGACCACCGGACTTGGCCAGGGAAGCTGTCGCCGCACCGTGTGACCTTGAAAGGGTGAAAGACCTGAACGCCCATTGGGAATCTGGGGGTAAAGATCTGTTGGTAGCTCTTAACAGTCCCCTTTCATCTCTTTCCTACTCAGACTGCTATCGGTGCAAGACATGCTCCAATGTGTGCCCAGTGGTTCGGATGTACCCACGGCCGACAGATGTGCTGGGCCTCATGCCCCACCAGATCATGCACGCCGTCGGCCTGAGACTCTGGGACCTTGTCCTCAGTTCGAGGATGCTCTGGGACTGCCTTGGATGTTACCAGTGCCAGGAGAGCTGTCCCCAGAACGTCTGCGTTGCGGATACGCTCTACGCTCTGAAAAACCTGGCCGTGGCGCAGGCGAACAAGAAACTCAAAGGTGAGAAGGGGGGAAAAGCGCCATGAGGATGTCGGTTTTTCGCTGCTGCATGACATCCATGGGACTCGCCCAATATGAACTGTCCACCAACGCTGTCCTCCAAAGGCTTGGTGTGGAATTCGTGGATGTTAAGGAATTCAACTGCTGCGGCTATCCTCTGAAGAACGCCAACTTGAGGGCCTATCTCCTGGCGTCCGCCAGAAACCTTGCAATAGCCGAGCACGAGAGACTGAGCATGTTTACTCTGTGCAATTGCTGTTACGGCAGTCTGAAACATGCCGCCCACCTGTTGGACTCGGAAACTTCCATACGGGATCAGATGAACCGGACGCTGGCCGGAGAAGGACTGAATTACCGGGGAACCGCTCAAGTTCGGCATCTCCTGCAGGTGCTCCACGATGATATCGGAATCGACGTCATCCGCGAGAAACTGGAGAAGCGGTACAACGGGCTCAGGATTGCCACCCACTACGGGTGTCACATTCTGCGACCCCAGACAATCCTTCAGTTCGACAGTGCCTTCTCACCTGTGAAGTTTGATCGCCTGGTCGAACTGACGGGCGCCGAAAGTGTTCCCTGGTTGCACCGGCTGGACTGCTGCGGCTCTCCGTTGATGGGAGTGAACGATGAATTGTCAATGGATCTAACGGAAAAGAAACTGGCAAGCGCCAGAGAGGCTGGGGCCGACTTCATCTGCGTTGCCTGTCCTTACTGCCAGATGCAATTCGACCGGGTTCAGGAAATGATGCTCCACCGGAGACACCTGACCTCCAAACTCCCGTCGATCGTCTATCCGCAGCTTATCGGACTGTGCCTCGGGATCGATCCGAAGCACCTCGGATTGGACAAGAACCGTTTGTCACCCGACAATCTTGAGAGCCACCTTGTTTCCTGATGCCCTGACCAAGGAAGTCGCAACGCCGGGACCCTTCCACGGAAGCCTCCTCTCCACCCGCCAGTTGCCAACGCTCACCCGATTCCTCCGCCCCCCTCGGCGTGACCGTCTCGCGGGTTCATCCACAAACAGGCTTGTGGCCAAGCCGATGGCCCGTTCGATGGAAGTCCTGTGCCGCCCCAACCAACAAATGACTGGGAGTTGGTGTCTCTCCCTGCTCTCTTCCGGCTTGTTGTAAAGGATGTTCTCTTCATGGAATATCTACTTATATGCCCTGCTGCCGTCATAGCCTCAGGATTGACCCTTTTTTCAGGCTTTGGCCTTGGAACACTCCTCATGCCCGTGTTTGCGGTCTTCTTCCCGGTGGACATTGCCATAGCAGTGAGCACCGGCGTGATTCCCTCCGCCTTTCCAGTCTGGAAAGCGAAGATCTGGGAGAGCACCGAATAAGTTGACTTCACGCCAAGATTCGAACCATCCACATAAAACCGGCCTTCCGGATACCCAAGGGGGTGCTGCTTACAGACAGGTCTCATTGTGGAGTCGATCTGGTGTTGGTCCCTCATCAGAGATGAATGACATCGGGGCGAGAAAGCGCTCTATCGGACGGTGCGCGATTGAGCGCAAGTGCCACACCCGCGTCACCAGGTGATGCGGGGCGTTGACCAGTCCGCCGATCAGGAGGATCAAACCCACGCTGAGGGCCAGATAGCCGAAGACATAGAAGATGATTTGACGAGCTAAGGGAGCCTGGGTTGTGACTCGGGCCTCCAGTTCCCCCGCCTCCCGCAGTCTGCGAACCCAGATCGGGCGCTCGTGAAGCGTCTCCTCAAGATCCACGCTGCCCTCAAACATGGCCCGGTCCATGGGAAAAACCGAGGATCGGCCGTGAGCCACGAAAAAATGGATGACGAAGATGTGGGCCATGGCAAGAATGGCTTCGATACGGTGGACCCAGAAGGCCACATTGATCCCCCAGCCAGGTATGAGACCACTGGCTGCAATGGGATAGGCCAGAATGAGCCCTGTCACTCCCAGCAATGGAATACCCCAGAGGACAGCCCAGTAGTCGAATTTCTCCCAATAGCCCCACCGGTCGAACTGGGGTGCACCGGAAATGCCGAAAAACCATCCAACATGCCTGAAGAAATCCTTGATGTCCCTCCCGCAGGGTATCAACGAATCGGGACCTGTGAGACTCGCCGGCAAATTTCTCCAGTTGAGTGTGAACAGCAGATACATGATGTGAATGAGAAGGCCGCAGATCATGAAGATGCCCACGTAGATGTGGATTTCCCAGGCCATGTCATAGCCGCCAAGCAACGAAACAAGATTCTTTCCCCAGGAAGTCTCGATGAACATCCTGCCGACCCCGGTTGCCGCCTGAGTGAGAAACGCGATGACGAGGAGCAGGTGAAACAGGCGCTGAACGGGGGTAAACCGCTGAATCCGCTTCTCATTAGACTTCATCGTTCATCACCTTCTTCTGATTTTTTCCAGAGAGCTCCCGCGCCCCCCACGCCAGGGTGTGGGGCAGGAAGACGGCAAAAGTCAGCACCGCAATCCCGATCATGATCCAGAACGCGTAGAAGAGGAGTGGGAATTTCTTCTGAGTGCTGGCTTTTATCGGGTTTGGCTCGTGGACCACGTAGGATGCAAAGGAGGCACCGGCCCCTTCGTGGCACTTGGAGCAGACGTAAGCATGGCGACGTATAGGGTTAAGCGGCGAATATACATGCTCGATGCTGGCGATGGGGTCCCCTCCGTGGCATTGCCGGCAGGTGAGATTCGCCCTGACCGTGTGCACCGGGTCCTTCGCCTCCTCCACGTGGCACTCTTCACACCTGCGCCGGTCGTAGAACTTGATGCCGGCATGGGAGTCCGCCAGGCGACTCCGATTGCGCACTTCAGCTCCCGTGGGGCTGTAGGGAAAAAGGCCGCGGCTCACTCCCGGCACCGCCACGAGAGGTTGTGGGCTTTTGCGGGCAGTTCTCTCGCATCGTCAAAGCGCTTTTCTGCGATTGTTTTCAATGCCAAGGCATTGGGGGCGAGCATCTGCCATTGGCTTCACCTCTTTGCAGGGGGGCAATGCGTTTTAAAAGGTTTTGAGATCGTTTCTCATTGGCACAGAGTTCAGGGAGCTCCGCCGTGAGCCTTCAACGGTTGTCCACCAATTCCAGCAAACTGGCCAGGGGGTCTCGAGGAGGGCCCATCAAGGGAATCCTGATGTGGTCCGTATCGCACAGGACATGGTGAATGCTGCCCCGGGACAGGGTTTGCGGCCATCCCACCCGGACGTCGATGCCGCGTCTCGGGAGGCGGCTCAGCAGGTCTTTCATGTTTTCCTCACACTTTCCACGGGTATAGACACTCACAAGGAAGCTCCGTTTCATATAGCCGGCGATCCACTTCTCGAACTTGTCCACATCCTCGTAGAGGGCGTCCATGAGAAAAACACCCTTCACGCGGTCATTGGCACCGCCGCGATCCAGGATGTAGGCGACGGATTTGTACCCGCCACTGAAGGCCGTCAGGACGATTGGCGCCGCGTCAAACTTCTTCTGGAACTCCTTGCCGAATCTCGAGGTCATCACGCGGCCCACCTCACTCATGAACACCCGAAATCCGTTTTTTCTGAAGAATTTGCCAGGACTCGAATCTGCGGCATTCCTCGCCAATTGAGGCACGACCAGAATGACATTCCTGCCGGACGAGTCGACCTGGCGCGTCAGCTCATAATCGCGATTGCTCGCAAAAATGTCCGTTCCCAATGCATGAAAATAGAGCACGTACACAAAGCTCTTTCGGGGGTCGAAGTGCGATGGAACGTGGAAAAGCACCCTGCCGTCGCTGTAGTGCTCCCGCTCGGAATAGCGCTCCCCGAGGCGGTTGGTGTGGAAGCGCTGCCCGCTCAGCGGGTCCACGAAGTCAAAGAAATCGACCTTGGTATCTTCGTACTTCCCGGAATAGGGAAAGGGCGCATGGGGAAGCGTTTGCACGAAGGTCCCCGTTCCTCCGGTCGGCGTCACGTCGTGCATCGACTGGTTGGCACGCCCCTGATCAGGGGGAAGTTTCCCTCGGACCTCTCCATGGAGATCCTTTGACGGGGCACCGGCCATGGCGGACTTCACCCCGGGAGCGCCCCCTTCGGAGGGGAAGCGGGGATACATTCCGAAGAGCACGAGCGCTGCCATAAGAGCCAAGACACTGACCAGACCATGGGCGTTCATCGTTTCGGTCCCCCGGGTTGGGCTGGCTTCCAGAAGCCCAGAAAGCAAGGAGCAGCAAGAAGATAGATCGCGCCACTCAGGAGCAGCACCGACGACAGGCCGAAGAGAACCGAAATGACCGGCACCAAAACCGACCCCACCACGGAAAAGGATCCATTGATCCCCCATGCCCACACGAAAAAGTGCTCCTTGTGGAGATTCGAAAGAGTCGCCATTCCCAATCGCAAAGGGAAAACCGAGCAGGAACGCAAGCGGTGCGAGGAGGGCCAGGCAGAAGCTCGCCTTTGCGGAATACGACCAGCCGCCGATGGAGGTCAGAACCTGGTTTAGCATGAGGGCGTACAGGAACAGGATGGCTCCGATGAGGACACAGACGATCACAATGGCCCGGTGCGCGATCGGAATCAGTCTTCCCGACGCGTAGCTCCCGATTCCTGAAAAGAGGAGCATGCCGGTTACCAATACGGTGAACGAGACAGTGCTGTTTCCCAAACAGAGGATGCACTTGCTGACGAACGCAACCTCGATCAGGATGTAGCCCAATCCCAGGCACAGGAAGTAGACGATAACCCCCAGTTTACCCGGCTCCCGGGAGAAGAGCGCCCGCCATCCGAAAAGGACCGGAAGCGCCAGGAGCAACATGCCGAAAAAGACCGAGAGCAGCAGGGTCGCCCAGAGGAGCAAATACCCCCACTCGTCCGAGATGGTTTCGAGCTTGTCCAGAAAGCGTGGGATGTCCGCCGGCTTCACAAAGCCGGCAAAGTAGGGACGATCGTCGGTCAGGGGCTTCATGTCGAAGACGTATGCATCCCGTATCGTTGACGCATCGCCTCGGATCAGGCGATGGGCTACCGCACGGTAAAGACTCCCCGCCGACACATCCACATCCGATGTTCCTCCTCCCCCCGGATCGCCATCGCCTGGTGCGAAGTAGACAGACCGGTAGGCCGACAGGATCTCGTCGACGTTTTCGGGTTCCATCCCCGCGCCGGGAGCATAGACGATCTCAAAACTCAACCGGCTGCAGGATTTCGAGAGCGCCGCGACCTCGTGCGGCTGAAAGCCTCCCTTTTTGTACAGCACCGTGAACGTTGAAAGATAGGTCTGTGTCATGAAGAATTCATTGCCAACATTGGTCGAGCCCGCGGAACCTGCCGCCTCGATCATCGTCGTCATGAGCTTCAGTACGGATTTCGGAGGGTCTTCCTTGTTCCACACGGTGACCGAAAAGATCCCCCCCAGCCGCAACACCCGGATACAGGAGCGGAAAGTTTCCTCCGTATAGCCGTACTTCTCATAAATGGAAGCCCCCGCCGGCATGGAAAGGCCCGTGGAATCGGCGAGGCTCAAATCGATGATGTCGAAGCTCTGACCAAGGAGAGGCACCAGGATGCGCCCTTCCACCTCCACCAGGTGAACACGCTCATCGGTCAGAATACGGCCAGTGTAGTCAGATACGAACGGGTCGTCCCGCACCGTTTGGATCACCAGGGGATTTCCTTCGGCCACCGTGACCTGCCGCGCCCCCAACTCGAGGGCCACGTTGGTCGAGATGCCTCCTCCGAACTGCATGATGAGCACATCCGGCTTTTCCTTCAGCTCGTACGGCAGCGCCATGGAAAGGTACTTCACGTACTCGGATTGCCCTGCAGGCAGGTGCCGCATGATCCCGATGGGTCCGTCCCCGTCGATGTACATCCCGAGGAAGGCATTCTGTGGCATCTCGTCCATGTACAAGCTGGCCGCGTCACTCAAACCCGGTGCGAAATGGAAATAGGAACTCGCATAGACCTCGAGGTATCCAAACGGGCTGGCCTTTTGGCTGACACGGCGGGCATCCGGGAATTGGCGGGCATAACTCACGCCCTTGAATGGAGAGACCCGGATCTGTTCGAAGTGGGCAGCGCACGTGAATGCGATCGCTGCGCACACACCGAGCAGAATGAAGGTTTTTCGGCTTCCCTCAGCTGAGAACCAACAGATGGCGCCAGACACCCAAAGCACCAGCGGGACGATCAGCAGGTCTCCGGGAAGGAGCAGGTACATGGCAGAAAACAGGACCATGCCGCCAAACCCGGAACCCGCCATGTTGGCGAAGTAAGCCTTCCCGAATTCCCGCTGCCCCATGAGGAAAAAAAGCCCCGTGAACGTGGCTCCGAGAAGAAAGGGGATGAAGTAGAGGAAAAAATAGGCCGCGAGATAGAGTTTCTGCCTGGGATCCGAGAACAGGAAGATCGGGTTGAAGGGCACATTCTGCGCAGCCGCGTTGGCCAGCACCATCGAGGGTCCGATCAGTAGCAGGGACCCGGCGGCACAGGTTTCGAGCCGCCTCTTGAAGGCCTCCCTCCAAATGCACAGGACGGTGCTGAAGACGCCGAACCCGAACATGGCAATCGCGATCACGGTGGAACCAAAATGCGACCACCCGCCATTGGAAAAGACGCGCATGATGAAAAGCTCATAGGCCAGGATGGCTCCGGACACCAGGGCCAGAGCCACCAGGGGGAGCGCGGGCAGGGACTTGTCCTTCGCGGGGCTTTCCGCTCGCATCATTGGTAGTGGGACCCGCCGCCTTTCTTGGTGAACGGGACAAAGGCTTCCTTCTTGCGGCCATGGTAGATGTCTTCACGTGCAATCACGGGAATGCCCTGGGCGTCCTGATTCTTCGTGATCTTGAGGATCACCTGGGCGCCGGGAGGACCGACGGGAATCACCATGACGCCTCCCACGTTGAGCTGTTTGAGCAACGGCGGCGGAATGTGGTCGATGCCGCACGTCACGATGATCTTGTCAAAGGGGGCGTATTCTTCCCACCCGTAATAGCCGTCATCGGACTTTCGCTTGATCTTGCCGTACTCCGGGTAGCCCGACGCGCCCAGATCCGCGTGGAGTCTGTCCGTCTCGTTTTCCAGCGCATCGATGATCTCTATCGTGTACACCTGATCCGTAAGGTAGGCCAGCATGGCGGACTGGTAGCCGGACCCCGTCCCGATCTCGAGCACCTTGTCGCCGGGCTGCACATCCAGCACCGATGTCATGCGGCCGACCAGGTGCGGCCCGGAGATCGTCACCCCATAGTGGATATCCAGGAAGGCATGGTCATAGGCTCGTCCGAGATTCCAGGAACGGCAGAATTTCTCCCGGGGAGTCAGGAGAAATGCTCTGATTTCTTTCTCCTGGGAGATGTCCTTGTTGTGGAGGAGCGGCATCGCGTCTGACGCACCGAGACTCTATGGCACACAAATATAGAAATGGGCTTGACACGTCAAATCATAATGCTTCGTGGACACCATTATGACACTTGAACCGTGGAGGGCCTCTCAAAAGCTCACCGCACTGCAGGATTTTGGAAGGGAACGCCTGTGGCGTGATTGCGGCTGGATTACGGCGTGATTACGGCGTGTTTACGCTGACGTTTTGCATAACGATAAGTGAAGGATTTCTCACGCTATAACTGGGTCATTCTCTGCTCTTTTAGTAGGAATTCATTTCCCCTTCGATGGAAGAAATTGTCATCAAATTGACTAAAAATATGGGTTTCCTCCGATTTCAAACCATTTCAAAGGATTGGTCATAAAAATATCCTGTACAATCCCAATATGTTAGTGGCTATTGGCATGGCACTTGCTTTCACGAACCGCTATCATCGGGGACGGCATCAAGGCGTCACTTGCTGTCAGACTTAACCCAAGAGAAGGAGTGAAGAGTGAAAGTAACCAGGCGAGATTTTCTAAAGTATTGTGTTGGGTCCGCGGCGACTTTGGGGCTGAGCGGATCGTTGCTCGGAACCCTGGAAAAGGCTCTGGCCACGGGAGGAGGTCCTCCCATCATCTGGATTGCAGCGTCAAACTGCACGGGCTGCACCGTCTCTTTGGCCAACCGCATCTCCGCGAGCAAGCCGACGGATGTGGCCGATCTTCTCATCAACACCGTCAACCTCGCTTATCACCCGAACCTCATGGGAGCCGCGGGGTCTCTGGCTGTGGACAATGCCATCAAAGCCGAGAACTCAGGCACCTTCATCCTTGCCGTGGAAGGCGGAGTCCCCACCGCGTTCGGGGGGCGCTGCTGCTACGTCTGGAGAGCCATAGATCCAACAACGGGAAAGCCGCGGGATTGGACCGCCATGGAAGTGGTGAACCGCCTCGCTCCCAAGGCTCATGCGATCCTGAGTATCGGCACCTGCGCGAGCTTCGGAGGCATGTCCGGAGCATCCCCCAACCCCACTGGCATCCGGAGTGTCAGGGCCCTCACCGGCAGGTCGACCATCAACATCCCCGGTTGCCCATCCCACCCCGACTGGATCGTGGGAACCATTGCGAAGCTCCTTGCAGGCACCACCGTGAGCCTGGATTCTTCCAGACGCCCGACGGAGTATTTCTCCTCGATCGTCCACAGCAGCTGTCCGAGAAACGGGCAGCCATGGGCCACGACCTTCGGCCAGCAGGGGCTCTGCCTCAGGGACAGAGGCTGCAAGGGGCCGAACACCCGCAGCGATTGCCCCACTCGCAAGTGGAACGGGGGCACAAACTGGTGCGTGGGGGCAAACGCCCTCTGCCTCGGCTGCACCGAAAGCGGATTCCCGGATCGCTTCTCGCCCTTTTTCAGCTCCGCGGGCGCCCTTCCCTCCGACCACGACAGGACCACCCAATCCTGTTCGAGCTGCCACAGCCCCTCGGAACTGGGTGGCGGCGGCTCCAGCGGCGGCGGTTCAGGCGGCACCCAACAACTCCCCTCGGGTCATCCTCCCACCAATGGGCAGAGCTGCACCACCTGCCACGGATAGGGAATTCAAGCAATTGACATACGAAATGGTCACTCGGGAGCCATTTTTGGATTCCGAGTTGAACGGTAGAGTCTTAAGAAGAGATTGGAGGTTATTGTGGCTAGTGTAATCACGGTTATGGATCCGGTCACGCGGATCGAAGGACACATGAAGGTAGAGGTGACTATTGATTCGGTCGGCGGCATCACTCAGATCGTGGACGCCAAGTGTACAGGGACCCTCTTCAGGGGCTTTGAGACGATCCTCACGGGGAGAGACCCAAGAGACGCTCCCGCCATTACGGAAAGGATCTGCGGAGTCTGCCCCGTATCCCACGGCATGGCCGCCACTCTTGCCCTGGAGTCCGCAGCCGGAAGGACGGCCCCGGCCAACGGGAGAATCATTCGAAACCTCGTGCTGGGGGCAAACTACATCCAGTCGCACCTCCTGCATTTCTATCTCCTGGCGGCGGTGGACTTTGTCAAGGCCCCCCCCTCCGCCCCCTGGATTCCGGCCTGGAACCCGACGGACACCGTCAACGGAACAGAGCTGGACTTTCGTACGAATCTGGTGGATGCGGATCTGGATACGGTTACAGGCCACATCACCAAGGCGGTCGAAATGCGCATGGTCGCCCACCAGATGGGAGCGATCTTCGGCGGAAAGATCCCCATGCCCGCCAACTTCATCGCCGGAGGCTCCACTTCGGTTCCCAGCGCCGCCCGCATCAGCGCCTTCCGGTCGCACCTGGCAAAGCTTCTGAACTTCATCGACCAGGTCTACATTCCGGATGTAGAATTGGTGGCCAACAAATACCCGGATTACATGGAGATCGGGAAAGGCAGCGGAAACCTTCTCTCCTACGGGGTCTTTGACCTCAATGCCGCCGGTACCCAGAAGCTCCTCTCGCGGGGAACTTACACCGGAGGGTCGGTGCGGTCCCTCGATATCACTCGGATAAGAGAGGACGTGGCCTACTCCTGGTACAGCGGCACCAAGTCACAGGCTCCCTCGAACGGCACAACCACTCCGGTGGATCCGGAATCGAAGACCAACGCCTACTCCTGGGCCAAGGCTCCCCGATACAGCAACGCTCCTTTCGAGGCGGGGCCCCTTGCAAGGATGGTGGTTGCCAACAAATACCCCGCGCGAATCTCGGTCATGGATCGGCATCTGGCGCGGGCCCTTGAGGCGAAAGTCGTGGCCGAGGCCATGAACGACTGGCTTACTCAGCTCGAGCAGAACATGAGCGGTCCCGTTTACAGCACCTACACCACCCCGTCCAGCGGCGCCGGCGTGGGTCTGACCGAGGCCCCTCGGGGTGCCTTGGGACACTGGGTGCGCATCAACAACGGAAGAGTCATCAATTACCAAGTCGTCACCCCCACCTGCTGGAATGCCTCCCCCATGGATGCGAGGAACACGAAGGGCCCCATGGAGCAGGCGCTGATCGGCACTCCCGTGAAGGACCCGAACCGTCCCGTGGAGGCATTGAGGGTGATTCACTCCTTTGATCCCTGCCTCTCGTGCGCAGTGCACGTGATGCGACCCAAGGGAAAGCCCGTCGTAATCCGAGCGGGCGCCTGCAAGTGAACCATGCTCCACAATCCTTTCCACTCGCGGAGGGCCGGAATTTCCTGCGCACCATCAGCCCTTGACCTCCTGTTGCTCATGGGGAGAGGAAAAAGGAAAGGTGGATTTAACCCATCAGGAACGGCAAGGCGGCTTGAGCCTGCCTCATGAGAGTTTTTTGGGATCGTGTCATCAAGGAGAGAACATGAAACGAATTGCCAGTATCTTCCTGCTTGCGCTGCTCTTGGGCGGTCTTTCGGCCTCAGGCGTCCACGCAACCGTGAGCCGTGGCCTGGACTGCGCCCAGTGCCACTCGTTCAGCAATCAGCGCCCTGTTGCCAATGCCGGGGCGGATCAGACAGTCAACGCGGGAGCCGCGGTCACGTTGAACGGCTCCAATTCAAGTGATGCGGATGACGGGATCGCATCCTATGCCTGGAGCCAGCCCGGGGGAACGACGGTAACGATCACCAACGCAACCTCGTCGTCGGCAAGATTCACTGCGCCGACTGTTTCGACTCAGCTCACGTTTCAGCTCACGGTGAGAGACAGGTTCAACCAGGCATCCACGGACACCGTCCTCGTCACGGTAAATGCCGCCGGTGCCAACAGACCCCCCACCGCCAATGCCGGCACGGACAAGACAGCAACCTCCGGCGCCGGTGTGACGCTCACCGGCTCCGGATCGGACCCTGACGGCAATCCCATCACCTATGGCTGGACACAAACCGGCGGAACGCCGACTGTAGCACTCTCAGGCGCCAACACGGCATCGGCTTCATTCACCGCGCCAACCGTTTCGACTCAGCTCACGTTTCGGCTCACGGTAAGTGACAGTGGCGGCCTATCGGCGACGGACACCGTCCTCGTCACGGTAAGACCCGCAGGTCCGACCCCCACGGGCAAGCCCCCGTTGGCAAACGCAGGGCTTGACACGATGGTCCTTCCCGGGACATTCACCCACCTGGAGGGGTTTTACTCGAGCGATCCCGACGACGGCATTGCCTCATACGCGTGGGAGCAAACGGGAGGTCCCGCTGTGACGCTCTCCGACCCTGCGGCGAAGGACCCGATCTTCCAGGCCCCCAGTTCACCGGCAACGCTCACCTTCAAGCTGGTCGTAACCGACAAGGGCGGCCTTCAGAGCAGTGACACCTGCACGGTGGTGGTCCTCTCTCCCTAGAGTGGCCCATGACGAGTGCATCGGCTCTTACCCCATAACGCAGACGGCCACTTCCATCGGAAGTGGCCGTCTGCCGTGGTGCCTTCACTGCCGGGCACTCAGTTCGATTGGGTAAGGCTGGAGAATCATGCAGAGCCTCTCAAAAACTCATGTCGCGTGCAAAGATTCCCACCTGATTGACTCGGAAAAATATTCCCTGTCACTCACTCGGACAAACTGGAGGCCCCCTGCCAATGCTGTTAACTTAAGAAAGTCCTCCATCCATAGTTCCCCTCCCCTTGGCGGGAGGGGTTAGGGGAGGGGGTTGATGTCATTCACTTTTCACCCTCCCCCAACCCTTCCCATCGAGGGAGGGGAGCTCTGATGTCCTTAAATCAACAGTATTGAAGCCCCCCGCATAGCAGGCGGAAGTTTCCACGCGTGAACAGCGCCATTCCGCCTTGCGGCAGGTTGCGGGCGACATCATTCCTCTGTTCCGCGGCGATCCCTAATGAAACTGGGAAGCAGATGAGCTTCAGTCTTTTTGGGGACGCCGACAAATTGATGGACGAAATTGATATAAGCGCGACTGGCATAACGGCCCCCGGCGTGGCGCTTGATCGACCTGCACACCGCCCCGATGATCCGGCTCAGAAAGTCATGGGACATGCCAGGCAAGTCCTTGCCTATGGCTTCCTCGATGAATGCAAAGCACTCCTCTTCCAGAGCGTCGGAAAACGTCGGATGTTCGTCGCGAAAATGGTAGTGATCCAGCAGCCGCTCCATCACCCTTTGATAGAATGCGTCATCGGTGATCCTCTTGCGGGAGAGATCAAAGGCGCAGATCGCTTCCTCCATGACATCGGCGGCACCTTGAAGTCGCTCATCCTCCGCCATTTGGTGTGTCGTGAAGTACGGAGCTTTTTCATATCGCCGTGTTTGCTGGCCGGTCTTGAAGAAGGCGCATCCTTCGCATTTTTCTTTTTCACGAAAAGAACCGCAGCAAGAACTGCACAGAACCCCACCAGAGGCAAGGCAGTTTCGTTTACCCTTTGTTTTTGCGCATAGGCTGCACTTGGCCATGCCAGCCCCCTCAATCACTCTTGGTGTTCTTGAGCCGTAATCCCGCGCTCATGGTGGCGTGCGAAAAGGAGGGACTGTCTCCGTTGATGGGGATCCTGCAATGCTCCACCGAGCCATCGGATCCGCATTCCAGCTCAATGGCGACTTCGATTCCATCGAAGGTGGGAGTGGCCTCATACCTGAAGAGGGTCACGCTCAGGGTATCGCTCCTATCGGTTCCCAAACTGACGGAGGTGCCCGCCCCCCTGCACTCCCGGGACCTGTTCCCGCGCAGCACCGCCTTGTGAAGAAGCACGGAGTCACTGCTGTAGTAGATCACTCCCAACACCCCGTTGTCAGACGAGATCTCGGCCGGTTGCGTGCTCCCATAGCCGTCGTCGAAGCCCAGATAGCGCTTCTCCCGGGTACCCGCATGCTCAATCATGGCCACCGGCAACGTCGACGAAAAGAGCTCCCGACCATCGGCCAGGCTGTAGTGAAGGGCTCGCTCGGAGGCCCCCCCGGGGGCGGTTTGCACGACTCTATAAAGATTCACATCGAAGATTCCACCGCTGATCCCCTTGGACTGAAGCTTCCAAAGACCGGATCCCTCCGTCGCGCCAACGGCCGGAAATGCCTCCACCAGCAGGTCTCCATTGTCCGTTTCCTGCGAGACCGAATCCTCGAAGTGGATGGTTTCCCGCAAAACCAGATGCTCCTGTCCCCCCTTGGTGCTCCTCACTCGAGGGGCGAAAAGAAACCGTGAATTGACGATCTCCGCTCGCGGATAATCGGCATCACCCTCCCGGGTGGTCTCCATGCGGGAAGCAAAGGTGGACTTGGAGCTGAGCTTTCCGGCGCGCTTGTCCGATCCGGGCCCCCCAGCATAGGAACAGGCGAAAAGGAGGATCGCGGGCAGCAGGAAGAAAGCCGCACGGGACCATCTCCCCCGGGCCCCAACCCCGGAAGCGACATTCCCGGATGGATCCTTTGAGGAATTACGTGAGTTCATGCAGCATTTCCACAGAGGTCCAATTCCTTCCCGACCGATTCACCCGTCATGAAGCACACTCGTCCTGGATAACACACGAACCTGTCAATGGCAACGGATATCAGGTAGTTAAGGGAGGATGGCAAAAGATTGGCCATCGAACTGCGGCGTGCCTCCTGTGGGCTTACCGTTCACCAGACAAGATCCATGAGGCTCTCCAGGGACCAGGCGTCCATGGAAACAGGGTTTCCCAGGGCTCTCGCGAGACGGGCCATGAATTCCCGTCTCGAGATTTCCCTGGCACCCATGCGCATCAGGTGGCCTGTGGTGACCTGGCAGTCGACGAGCTCAAAACCCCGACGGCGAAGCAGGGAGACCAGATGAACGAGGGCGACTTTCGATGCGTCCGTCCGCTGGGAAAACATGGATTCCCCGTAGAAAACCCGCCCGATGGAGACCCCGTAAAGCCCGCCGGCCAGTTCCCCCTGATACCAGGCCTCAACCGAGTGGGCATAACCCATTCGGTGGAGCTTGCAGTAGGCCTCGACCATCTCCGGCACGATCCAGGTCCCCTCCCCTTCCCTCCTGGGAACGCACGCGCACCGATCCATGACTTCCCGGAAAGCCCTGTCGAGGGTCACCTGAAAAACCCCCTTCCTCAATACCCGGGCGAGACTCCTTGAAATGCGAAGCTCTTCCGGAAACAGGACCAGGCGGGGATCCGGGGTCCACCAGAGAATGGGCATCCATTCCGAATACCAGGGAAATATACCCTTTTGATAGGCGAGGAGAAGTCGTTCCACGGAAAGATCCCCGCCGACCGCCAGAAGTCCGTCCGGTTCAGCGTAGTCGGCGGGAGGGAAAAAGAGTTTCTGAGTCAAGCGAAAGACAGGCATGGGAAAACATGGGGCACTCAGGCCACCACCTCGGGTGTTTTCACGACCGGCAAGCCGGTGAACCGAAAACCAAGGTTCATCGTCTTCAGCACACCATCCTCATCGGGCATTTCCTCGGCTCGGCCGATCTGCACGCGCCCTCCGCTTCGGAGGCGCCCAAAGAGGATCTCATCGGCCAGCACGTCCTTTATCTCGGCCTGAATGAACCGTGCGAGAGGTCTCGCGCCAAAGGTCGGGTCGTAGCCGCTCTCCGCCAGCCAGAGCCGCGCACTCGGTGTGAGCTCGAAGCGGACCTTCTTCTCGCTGAGCTGCACCTCCATTTCAACCATGAACTTGTCGACGATCCTCTCCATGATGTCCAGGTCGAGGCCCCCGAAGGCGACAATCCCGTCGAGGCGGTTTCGGAATTCCGGACTGAAGAGGTTTTCGACAGCCTTGAGTCCCTTGGCGGCTCTATTCTCAGCTTCCTTCGCGCCAAAGCCTATGGACGGGTTGCTCATCTCCCGGGCTCCGGCGTTGGAGGTCATGAGGAGGATCACATTGCGGAAATCCGCCTTCTTGCCGTTGTTGTCCGTGAGGGTCGCATAGTCCATGATCTGAAGCAGGATGCTGAATAGATCGGGATGGGCCTTCTCGATTTCGTCCAGAAGAAGCACAGTGTGCGGCTGCTTGCGGATGGCGTCGGTGAGAAGCCCCCCCTGATCGAACCCCACGTAACCCGGCGGAGCCCCGATGAGGCGGGACACGGTGTGCTTCTCCATGTACTCGCTCATGTCAAAGCGCAGGAAGTTGACCCCGAGGACCTTTGAAAGCTGCCTGGCCACTTCGGTTTTTCCCACACCCGTCGGGCCGATGAGGAGAAAGGAGCCGATGGGCTTCTCGGGACTGCGGAGCCCCGCTCGGGAACGCTTGATGGCCTTGGTGAGGGTGTCGATGGCTCCATTTTGGCCAAAAACCTGGCCTTTGAGCTCCTCATCCAGGCTCTGAAGGCGGAGCTGGTCGCTCGCCGACACACTGCGGGGAGGGATCTTGGCAATGCGGGCCACGACCTGTTCGATGTCCCTGGGCCCCACGACTCGGCGGACCCGGTGATCCTTTTTCAGGCGAAGGCTGGCCCCGGTCTCGTCGATGACATCAATGGCCTTGTCGGGGAGGTACCGGTCGTTGACATACCGGCTCGAAAGCTCCGCAGCGGCTCTCAGGGCAGCGTCGGTGTAGCGGATGCCGTGGTGGCCCTCATAGTAGGACCTGAGCCCCTTCAGGATCTGGTAGGTCTCATCTACGGAAGGTTCCCGGATCTCGATCTTCTGGAACCTGCGACTGAGGGCTCTGTCCTTCTCGAAGTGGTTCTTGTACTCCTCGTAGGTGGTGGAACCGACGCACCGAAGTCCTCCCGTCACAAGGACGGGCTTGAGGATGTTGGACGCATCCATGGAACCGCCGCTCGTGGCTCCCGCCCCTACCACCGTGTGGATCTCGTCGATGAACAGGATGGCTCCGGGCTTCTTCTTGAGCTCCTGAATGACCCCCTTGAGCCGTGCCTCGAAGTCTCCCCGGAACTTGGTGCCGGCGAGCAGTGCCCCCATGTCCAGGGCATAGATCTCCACGTCCCTGAAAGAAGTGGGAACCTCATCCCTGACGATCTTCAGGGCCAGCCCCTCGGCTATGGCCGTCTTGCCCACGCCAGGATCGCCCACGAAGATGGGGTTGTTCTTGGTCCGCCTCCCCAGGATCTGGAGGGTTCGAAGGATCTCTTCATCTCGACCGATGAGGGGGTCGATGAACCCCTCATCGGCTTTGCGGATAAGATTCACGGTGAAGCTCTCGAGAGCGCTTGCCTTCCGGGTGTCCTGCCTCGTTTCCGGCGAAGAGGGGAGCGGCAATCCACCGGGTTGTTCATCGTCGTCTCCTTCGCCCATCTTGGAGATGCCGTGAGAGATGTAACTCAACACATCCAGCCGGGTGATTCCCTGGGATTTCAGATAATACACCGCGTAAGAGTTCTCTTCGTAAAACATGGCCGCGAGGATGTCTCCCGCGTCCACTTCTTTTTTCTCGGCTCCGTGGACGTGCATGATGGCGCGCTGAAGGGCTCTTTGGACCGCCACCGTCTGAATGGGGTCCTGCTCGACGCCCTCGGGAAGCTTTTCCAGGCGTTCGGAGAAAAACTTTTCAAGGCTTCCTTTAAGCTTGCCCAGGTCGGCTCCACAGTGAAAGAGGATGCGCCTTCCCTTCACGTCATGGATCATGGCGTACAGGATGTGCTCCAGGGTGAAGAATTCGTGGCGCCTGGCCTTGGCTTCTTTGATCGCTGCCGCAAAGGTGACTTCAAGCTCTCTGTTGATCATTTAGGCTTCTTCCATGCTGCACTGCAAGGGAAATCCATTGGTCTTGGCCAGATGATGCACCATTTCCACTTTAGTCTCGGCAACTTCCTCTATGAACACCCCACACACCCCGATGCCGCTCTTGTGGACGTTGAGCATGATCTGGGTGGCCTCCACGGGTGATTTGCTGAAGACTTTTCGCAGAATCTCCACCACAAACTCCATGGTCGTGTAGTCGTCATTGTGCAGAAGCACCTTGTACAATCGGGGTTCTTCGAGATCCTCTTGAATACTGCTCTCCAGGTCTTCTCGAAAGTCCGGATGATGGTCGCTCATCCCCACTCCTCCGTGTTGCAAAAACTTCAGACTTCCTTTATCGTCATGGACCCTCTCATCATAATCAACAATAACCTTTTCAAGGCGCCTGTCAAGCAGAGGGCAATACCGGTGCGCTTTTACGGCCTTTCATGGGGATGGGGCCGCCACCAGACCCACGGCACCAGCAGACGTTTGCGACCCATACGGGACGAAACCGACATCCTCACCAGTCAAGGAGGCTCTCATGCCAGGCAACTGCTTCGGACGCCTCTTCAGGGTCACCACGTGGGGAGAATCCCACGGGCCTTCTATAGGAACGGTCATCGACGGATGCCCTCCCGGACTCCCTCTCAGCCGGGAAGCCATACAACGGGACCTCGACCGGCGGAGGCCCGGGCAGGCTCTCACCAGTTCGCGACAGGAAAAGGACCAGGTGGAAATTCTCTCCGGCGTCTTCGAGGGGAAGACCACCGGAACTCCCATCAGTCTTATCATCCGGAACAGGGATGTGAGGAGCGGGGATTACGATGCCCTTGCCGAGATTTACCGGCCTGGGCATGCGGATCGAACAACGCAGCAGAAATACGGCATCCGCGACTGGCGGGGGGGTGGAAGGAGCTCCGCCAGGGAAACCGCGGGGCGAGTCGCCGCAGGAGCCGTCGCGCGCCAGTTCCTCGCCCTTGAGGGAATCTCCGTCAAGGCATGCACCGTTGCCTTGGGAGGCATCCGCGCCAGGACCATGGACTGGGATGAAATCGACCGCAACCCATTGTTCTGCCCCGATTCGGAGAGCGCACGCGCCATGGAGGAAAGGATCAGGGAGGTGAAGGCAGCCGGAGATTCCCTCGGGGGAATCGTGGAAATCCTTGCACAGGGGTGCCCGCCCGGACTGGGAGAACCTGTTTTCGACAAGCTGGACGCGCGGCTTGCCTCGGCCCTCATGTCCATCGGGGCGGTGAAGGGAGTCGAAATCGGAGAGGGTTTCGCGGCGGCGGACCTTCTCGGGAGCGAAAACAACGATCCCGTCACCCAGGAGGGCTACGCGGCCAATCACGCGGGAGGAATTCTCGGAGGCATTTCCACGGGAATGGACATTGTGGCGAGGGTTGCCGTCAAGCCCATTCCCTCCATATCCAAACCGCAGCAGACGGTGACAAGGGACGGCACCCCGACCACCATTGAAATCAAGGGGCGCCACGACATCTCGGCCATTCCACGCATCGTGCCGGTCTGTGAAGCCATGGTTCTCCTGGTTCTCGCCGACTTCATGCTCCACCCCTTTCCGGCGAGGCTCCGGACCATGGCGTGATCAGATCTTGATGCCGAGATCATCCATCATCCGGTCCGCAAACCGGATGATGTGTTCCCTCTGGTCCGGGGTCGCATACCCGATGCAGCTGCACCGAAGGACCTGCTTGCTCCGGATGAGCAACTCGAAGGATACCTCGTCCAGTTCGAGGCTCACCGCGAAATAGTGGGGCCGGCACTGGACGTGTTCTGCCTGGATGGTCGAACGGAGGTCATCCGGGAGGTCCACCCAATATATGCCATCCAGGGCCGTCCTCTGTGCGTTGTCGTCGAGGAAGTTCCGGATCTGCTCGTAGTCGGAGGGGCGGAGCTGATCGATCACGTATTGTTTCATTGTTGCGCCCGTTTCTGCTTTTCAGCCCTGTTCACAAACCACGTGGAGCACAAAAAAACCGGCTCATCGCGGATTGCCGTGCGGATTGCCGTGAAAAACACCTCCAGCCATCCTGTTCACAGCCCATCGGCCAGCAGCATAGGACCTTGTGGGAGGAGCCCACCCTGACCGTGGATCTTCGACCGTCGACCCGTAGCATAGGGCCTTGTGCCCGTCCCTAACGCCCACAAGGGGATATGCTACGAAATGCATCCCTCACGCAAGTTCGCGAAGACCAAGAAAACCTCCGCTTGCAGCAACCTATCTCCGTGCCCCTTGTGGTGGAAGTGAAAATCTGTCCTCATCGCTCGAGATTGGCGGCCAGATCCTTGACGACTTCCCCAAATTTCTTGAATTCATGAGGAAACCAGGTCTTGAGAAAATGGTTGTCAGCCACGAGCTCAGGAGGATCGCCGGGCCGGATCGGTTTCTCGGTGACGTTCATCTTCGCCTGCAGCGCACTCTCGACGGTCTCCAGGAGCTCCCGCACGGATACGCCCCTGCCGATCCCCACGTTGGAAATGAGGCGCTCCTGGGAGGCGATGATCTCCAAAGCCTTGATGTGAGCCTGCGCCAGGTCCATCACATACACGTAATCCCGCACCGCCGTGCCGTCGGGGGTCGGGTGGTCCGTCCCGAAAAGAGAGAAGGGAGCCCCCGTTTGAGCCGCCCGCATCAGGTTGGGGAGAACATGGGTCTCCGGCTCGTGCCTCTCGTAGATCTCCCCTTCGGGATCGTTTCCAATGACGTTGAAGTAGCGCAGGGCGGCGAAGTGGATCCCCACCACGGGAGCCACCGCTTTGATGACGTGCTCGCACATGAGCTTGGAGAGTCCGTAGGGATTGGTCGGCTCCTGGGGATGATCCTCCCCAATGGTTGGAGTCCTGGCGTTTCCGTAGGTCGCGCATGAGCTCGAGAACACCAGGTGTCGGGTTCCCGCCCCCTTCATGGCCTTGAGGAGCGCCACGGTGCCGCTCACGTTGTTGTCGAAGTATTCCTCGGGAAGCCGGGTGGACTCCTCCACATACGCCTTGGCCGCGAAGTGGATCACCGCATCCACCTTGAACCCTGAAAGAGCCCGGAAGAGGGACTCCTCGCTCCGGATGTCCCCATAGACGAACGGGCCGAACTTCACCCACTCGGCCCAGCCGTTGGAGAGATTGTCGAAGACGATGGGGTTATGCCCCACCTTCTTCAAAAGCTTTGCCGTGTGGGACCCGATGTATCCCGCTCCACCCGTGACGAGTATGTTCACCGATGCCTCCTGGTTCTTTGATCACTCTGTTTGTTTGTGCCCGACAGAGCCTTTCTCTACAGCGAGTTGCGTCGCCGTGGAAGGCGACGCCACCGTAGCGCCTGATTCACGGCAGCGCGGCCTGCCACGGCAGCGCTTTCCGTTGTTTCCAGATAAGTCGCGAGGACCACGATTCCACTTTCTCGCACCCTCGCCGGCATGATTCCAACAATCCCTTTGCGCCCTCTGTGTCTTTGCGGTGCAATTTCTTTTCAGCAGGGATTGGGGGGTCGGGGGCTCACCATCCACCGCCTCCGCCACCACCACCCCCTCCGCCGGAAGAGCCCCCACCGCCCGAACTGGATCCAGGCGCCGTTGACGAGGAGGAAATGGCGCTCGAAAGGGAGCTGCCGAGAGAACTGGCAAAATCGCTCCCCCCTAAATGACTCCAGCTGTGACCCGAATACCACACGGGAGCATATCCCCCCTCCCCTCCTTTCGCCGCGGCCAAAACGTCGGAGAACTGCTCCGCCCAGTCCTGTACAACTCCAAGGGCCAAAGCGTAGGGAAGGTACTTCTCAAAGAGCTCCGGGGTTTTCTCCGGAGGGTTCAGGATATTGAGCCGATCCTTTTCCGCCACGGACAGGTACACCCTGAACCCCTCGATCTTGTCGAGAAGAAAGCGCCCGGCACGGGTCGGAGCCTTGAGCAGCGCGTAGAACAGACCGTTCACGAGGACGACAAGGAGGAGGTCGAGAACCATCCACACGGAGGTAGCGGTGGCCAGAAAATAGATCCCCATGACCTCGCCTGCCGCGAAGGGCAGAAAAAACAACGTGGTGAACAGGGCCCCGGCGTATGCGGATATGCGCCCCTTGCCCCGGGCTTCCCTCCAGGCACGGACAGTGCGGATGAAGAGGAAGACCACCCCGACGGTCCACCCGGACAGCCACAGACCGGCAAAAAGGCCCTCGACCCCGCTCGTGGCGGCATCCAGCACGATGGCCCCTATATAAGCCAGACCCGAGAGGATCAGGCCTGGAACAAAGTAGCGCGTGTTGGTCAGGAAATAGATCTTCTCGAAATTGATCTTGAGGGCCTTCTGAATGGCCGTCACTGCCCCACCGATGACCGCGTGATTCTCGGTCTTCAGCTCCATGTGCTCCTGTCCCCCGAAGAGCTTCTGGGCAATGGTCTTCTCTTCCGCTGAGAGGGCGGCTTTTCCCGATGACTGTTTTGTCAGGGTGACCGTGCCGTCCTCATCCGCGATTTTCAGATGCCCCTTCACAGCCATGTTGATGACGGCAGCCGCAAACACTTCGTCGTCGTAAGCCATTTCACGGACGTATCTCACCTGGGCGGGAGAGAACCCGTCTGGAGGAGTGAAGAGCGGGATGATGGTTCCCGCCTCCGGGTCCTTTCCAATTCTGGACCACACCACCAGATAATAGACAAGTAGCAGAACCACGCCGACGAAGCCTGCCATTACCCCGGCGTTGTCCTTGATGAAATACAGGAACCTCGCCGACCCGGAAGGTTCCGCCACGAATCCCTTGGGCCAGGCCACCACGATGGTCAGCCCTTCCTTGGGCATCAGGGGTTCCGTCGTGGCGAAGGTGGCAATTCCCGAGACCCCCGTTGTGGCTCTAAAATCCTTTCCCACGGCTCCCTGTGGTCCCGTGAAGCCGTCAAGGAAGAGGATCCTGGAAATTCCCTGAGGCAGTTCCACCGTAGCCCTGGCCGACTCGATGGCAAAGGACCATCCGTTTCCCGTGACGTTCCAATAAAGCTCGTCGTGGTCCTGGAAGAAGCCCAGCTGCCGATTGGTTCTGTAAACCAGGGTGTAGCTGTGGACGCCATGGGGGAGGAACACATCCTTCCTTCCCATGTAGACGCGCTTGCCGTTGCTGATGCGTTCCACGTGATAGGATTCGGCCTTTCCATCCCGCACCACATCCAGGACTTCAAAGTCGACCTTGACCCTGTTTCCGTACTGGTCCCGATAGGTGGTCGGAAAATCGCGGTAGATCCCTCTTTTGATTTCCTGACCGGCACAATGGACCTTGATATCTTCCCAAACCTTCATGGAACCATCGGGCTGTACAACGATCCGGCTGTCGAACTGTATGATTCTTTCCGTTTCCGCCGCCGCCGGCGTGAGCCAGGGAGGGGAGAAGATCCACAGAAAAGCACTCATCAAAAGAAAAGAGAGAGGCGGCTTCCTTCGCATGATGACCTCGAGTTTTCTCGGCCCGTGTTTCTCAGCTAAAATTTCACGGGCGGAACTTCCCGCTCCTCGACCGATTCGATTTCAAAGAATTCGGCCAACTGGAAGTTGAACATCCGGGCAACGATGACGCTCGGGAAAGACTCAACGAGAATGTTGTAATCCCGGACCGCACCGTTGTAGTAGCGGCGGGCTAGTTGGATCTGCTCCTCGATGGAAGCCAGGTTGCCCTGAAGGTCGAGGAAGCTTTGGTTCGCCTTGAGATCCGGATAGGCTTCGGCGAGGGCGAAAATGGATTTCAGGGTCCGCGAAATCTCCCCTTCCACCTGAGCCTTCTCCTTGACACCCTCCGTGCTCATGCTTCTGCTGCGCAGGTCAACGATGCTCTGCAAGGTCTTCTGCTCGTACTGCATGTAACCCTTCACCGCTTCAATGAGGTTCGGGATCAAATCGTGGCGCCTCTTGAGCTGCACGTCGATGCCGCTCCAGGCCTCCTGCACGAGATTCTTGCCGCGAATGAACCGGTTGTAGATCGCGATGAAAAGGAAAACCACCGATGCGCCCACGGCCATGAGGACAATCACAGCCCAAAACATGTGCACTCCCTCCCGTATCTTTTTGAATGAGACCTTTTTTTGAATGCCCCCGCGGCAAGTCAGCAACCAATATCACAGAACCAGGCCATGTGCACCATTTGAAAAGCGTGAACAGCAAGCGACGCGGTACTCGCTCCACCGACCCGTTCCGGGGATTCTCTTCCGCAGGGTCACGATACAATAGGGTCCCTGCGCCGACAAACACTCAATGTGAAATTCCCCTCCACATGGTGTATGAATACGAAACGTTCTTCCCGAGCGGCAACGACGACTGAATAAGAAAGGCCGGTTCTCATGGGGCGCTTCTTGCTTGTGTTGCTTTGGCTGATCTATTTTTTTTCACCCATAGACCTCATTCCTGACTTCATTCCGGGAGTGGGAAGGCTCGATGACCTCATACTCCTTCTGTATCTCGTCTACACGACCATGAAGAAAGGATCACGGACCTCCCCGGGATCATCGGGATCCAGCGGCACTGGCTACCAATCCCATGAATACGGAAACCAGGGGGACAGGCCCTCCGAAGGATCCGGATCCGGTCAGCCGAGGGATCCTTACACGATTCTGGGGCTTAAGCCCACCGCAACGGCGGAGGAAATCAGACGGGCCTACCGGACCCAGGCCGCCCGCTACCATCCGGACAAGGTGACGCATCTTGGAGAGGAGTTCCAGGAATTGGCAAAGAAGAAATTTCAAGACCTTCAGTGGGCCTACGAGACCCTTTTGAAGGAGAAGAAGGCTTTTTGAGTGCCCGGGGCGGCTCGGCGGTCCGAGGTAGCTTTCGGGGGAATTGGTCGATTTTCGGCGCGTTTCGCTGCGACGAAGAAGCATTGAAACTCCCTCGCCCCCGATTGGGGGAGATGGCGGGGAGAGGGGACGGTCGCAGACCTCTGCGGATCTGGAAGTAACGTTGTGTGTTGGATTTACCCTGATGGGAGGTCACCCAATGGCAAACCCGGTTTCGGATTTCGTTTCCATCCACACTCTCACAAACCGCTTTGAGGCGGACCTGCTCGTCGACGCCTTGCAGAAGGAAGGGATTCCGGCTTTCGTGAGGTCCTTTGAGGAGACCCCGTACAATGGCCTCTTCATCTCCCAGAGGGGCTGGGGCCTCATCATGGTTTCCGAGGAAGCCGCGGACAAGGCGAAGGGGATCGTGAAAACCATTGTCGAGAGCCTCAAGTCCAAGAGCATCTTCACAGACCCTTCCGAAATCGACCCGACACTCTGGGAGGAACTGCGCAAGGCAGAGCCGGAAACAATCCGCGTGAACGCCCTCGTACAGTTCGATGCCACAACCGGCGCCTACGGCTTCGTTTTCCTCAACAGCCCATACCTGTGCTTCCCGGCGGGGGAGACCATCGAAGCCGTGGAGAGCAATCCCTGCGATCACAACGAATTCAGCTTCTACCTCGCCGTCCTCCACTATCTCCTGGAAGCCCGGCCAGCTGGCGTCAAGGGTGGGTGGATCAGTGAAAAGGAAATCCCCGGGGGTGAGCTCTTCTTTCGCGGGCACCACAGGCTGCCCATCGACCCCATCAAGGATCTGTTCGGTACCAGACCCGACCTCTTTGAGGCCGTTGCCGTGCAAGCGGGAGGGACCCCCATGGACATGGGTGACATGGCGTTTCAGTTTCGAGTCCTCCCCCGCATCCCCCTGGTCCTGGTCCTTTGGAAAGGGGATGACGAATTCGATCCGGAGCTCAAGGTCCTGTTCGATGAGACCGTTCACCAGCATCTTCGAAACCTGGATACCATTTGGGCCCTGGTCGGCGCCGTTTCCAGGTGTCTCCACAGGATCGCCAAAAGCCTTCTCGAGGAAGGACGCGGATGATTCCCGGTTCCAGGATCATTTCTCTTGCCCCCACTCAGACGGAGATCATCGCGGCCCTCGGACAGACGGCACGACTCATCGGGGTCTCGGAGAACTGCGACTACCCCCGGGACGTTCTCTCCATCCCCAAATACGGCTCCTGGTATGCGCCCGACCTCGGAAGCGTCGTCCGCTCACGCCCCGATCTCGTGTGCACCTTCGGGCAGCACCAGGAAGAGATTGCCGGGGCGCTCCAAGACGAAGGCCTGCACGTGTATCACAGCGCACCATCCTCCGTCGACGCCTCCCTGCGTACTTTCGAGGAACTCTCCGATCTGCTCGGGTCCCGTGCCGAGGCACGGGAGCTCCTCGCGGGACTCATCAAGAGGCTTGAGGCCGTCAAGGGCCGCACTCGATGCTTGAAGGAACGGGAGCGACCGAGGGTGCTCCGCATCATGAACTGGGAACCTCTCGTCACGGTGGCGCCCGGAGCCTTCCAGCACGACGTCATGGAGGTTGCCGGGGGGAGGAATGTCTTCGCCGGGGCGAACGAACCTTACGTGGCTGCGGAGCACAAAGACGCCCAGGAGAAGAACCCGCAGGTCATCTTTTATTGTGAGGGATTCATCACCGAAGCGATCGGGAGGGATGCCGGCTGGAGCGGTGTCGACGCGGTTAAGGAAGGCCGTCTTTTCGTTTTCGACTGCGGACTCACGTGCCGGTCAGGCCCCCGCATTGTGGACATGATCGAGGAACTTGCCAGGGCCATGCACCCTGCGCTGTTTGTTTCCTGAAAAGTGAAATAAAAAGACGGGCAAGCCGAAGCCGTCCGCTTTTAGCGCTGTGTGCTTAACCCCAATACGGTTCATTCAAGAGGGTCTCACATTCGGTTCCCCTCCCCTTGGCGGGAGGGGAGGGGGTTGATGTCATTCACTTTTCACCCTCCCCCAGCCCCTCCCATCAAGGGAGGGGAGTTTCGGTCACTTTAAGTGAACAGCATTGTGCTTAACCCACAATGCACTGTGAGTCCCATCGCGCCGGGATCCCTCAACCCGAGACCATCGATCAATCGATGGGGTCGTTCTCCACCAGATTCCAGATGCCGCAGGGGCAGGACCCTCCGCAGAACCCGCATCCGATGCACCGGTCGGGGTCCACGGCCATCTCGAAGCCGGTCGCATCCGGGACTTCTTTTCTGGATATGGCATTCTGGGGACAAATGGTGGCGCAAATGCCGCAGTCCCTGCACGATCCGCAGGAAGAGCACTGCGAGGCGCAATGGTCAATCCCGTCGAACTGCATCAACCTGGGGTCGAAGTATTCGAGCTTGATACGCTTATATTCCACCATCCGGCGCGCATCCCCCTTGGGCCTCTTGCCGGCGAGAATATCAAAAATGGCCCCTGCAGCCTTCCGGCCGGCTCCGATGGCATCGGTCAGAAGTCCCAATTTCGCGGCATCGCCGATGGCGAACACCTGGGGGTCCGTTGTCTGGAAATACTCGTTGACCTTGATGAAGCCCCTTTCGGTAGCGATGCTTTCCAGGAGGAAGTCCAGGTCCGGCATGTCTCCGACGGAAATGATGACCGTGTCCGCGGGAATCACTTCTCCGCTCGTGAGCTCAACGCCCTCCTCCGTCACCGACTTGGTGAAGCAGGGCCATCGGAACTTGGCTCCCACGGCCTCCGCTTCCTTCCTCTCCTTGCCGAAGGAAAGGGGTTCCTGGATGTCGATGAGGAGGATCTCCCGGGCTCCAAGCCGGTGCGCTTCCGTGGCCGCATCGCATCCCACGTTCCCCGCCCCGATGATCACGACGCGCCGACCGACTTTCGCCTGGTCCAGCTTGCTCGTCCGGAGGAACTCGAGGGCCGGAACCAGCCTCTCCTTTCCCGGGACTGGAAGGATTCGAGGCTTCTGTGCCCCGACCGCGATGACCACGAAATCGAAGTCCGCCTTGAGCTGTTCCAGGTCTTTCTTGGTCAACCGCTGCTGCAGGTACACATGGGGGATGGCCTCCCGGACCCGCTCCAACTCCTTGCCGATGACCTCCTCGGGAATGCGGGTCTTGGGAATGAGGGCGGAAATCTTCCCTCCAAGGTTTTGCCGCATGTCGTAGATGACCGCCTCATGCCCTTTCTGGCGCAGTTGCCAGGCAACGGAAATGCCGGCGGGACCGCCTCCGATCACCGCGATGCGCTTGCCCGAAAGAGGCGGCAGCTCGGGAAGCTTCGCCTTGATGCTCTCCTTCCCAAGCTGGCTCACGTCGATGGAGGGCATCTTGACGGTCTGGCGCGTGCACCCCTGCATGCAAAGGTTCGGACAGAGGTACCCGCAGACGGAGGCGGGAAATGGGGTGTAAGCGAGGGCCAGATCCACGGCCTCCTCGAAACGTCCTTCCCGGATGAGCCGCCACCTTTCCTGCACGGGAATGCCCGTGGGGCAGCTGGCCTCACAGGGGGCTGCGTACTTCTTGTTCTCCCAGACGGGCACATACCGGCGAAGGTCCCCGTTGGTGATGACGGGAACGGGGCTGCGGTCCATGTCCACGAGATCGCCGATGAGCCCTCCTGTTCCAAGTTCCTTGTCCCAGACATCCGTGTGGAATGCAGCCATGGACCTCCTGATCTTGCCTGCCTTTTCGAAAGGACTGCGAGCCGCGATCAACTGCCATTGCTCCCGAATCAGCAGGTCATCCAGGACATGATCCTCGTGAACCGTTTTGAGGAACTGCTTGAGGCTGCCCATCAGCCAGTGCCATTCCTCGTCGGAAATGGGCACCAGCTTCGCGTCCCCCTGGCTGTAGCCTTTGTGGGGACCATGGAAGAAGATCTTCCCACCGACCATTCCCACGCACGGGCGGTGTCCCAAAATATTGTCCGGGTTCTGGGGCTCGTGGCCGCAAACCACGGCAACGCCCCCTGCCATGAACTCCCCGAAGTAGTCGCCGACGGACCCGAGGACCCAGAGCTCGGGGGCGTCGAAACGGGGGTTGTGCTTGGTCATGGTCATGCCGCGGGCCCCGATGCTCCCCGCGATGTAAACCTTGCCCTGGGCCATGGCATTGGCCGCTCCGTTGCCCGCGTTGCCGTGGACGACAATTTCGGCACCCGCGTTCAACCACCCCACATCGTCCGATGCGGGTCCCATGATTTCGATGCGCGTGTTGGGAAACCCCATGGAACCCGCGCGCTGGCCCACCGACCCCAGGATCTTCACGTGGACCGGGTGCTCCCCGGCCTTCCACAGCCGCCCGCCTATCCCGTGCTGCCCGAAGGCTTGAACCTCCAGGTGCCGATGCCCGCGCTCCACGGCCTTCTGGAGGCGCTCCTCGAGGATCCGTGATTCGATGCGGTGGCCGTTGTCCATGCCGGATATCCGGAAAGATTGCTGACTCTCCATTTGCATATCTCCAATTGCAGCCGCCGACTCACGGGGCGTCCGTGGAAGAAGAACAGGCCGGCGGTTTTTCATCGTTCACATGCTCCCCGTTGCCTCCAGAGGGTCTCGATTTGGACCCCGATGTGCCGTGTCAGACAACAAACTTGATCTGGAGACGCTCCGCCGCGTGGTGGTCGTTGATGGCGAGGGCGTCCGACATGCCGATGGGCAACGACGTGGAGCGCCCGAGGGGCGCCACGATCTTCCGAAGCTCCGTGTCGAAGCTGAGGAAAACGTCCACCACCCGCTCGGCCACCTTCTCGGGGTCCAAGCGCCTGTACAGGCGGGGATCCTGGGAAGTGATGCCCTTGGGGCAGAGCCCAATGTTGCAGATGTTGCACCGGTCGGCCTCGGAACCCAGGCATCCCGCGGCGGCCTGCATCATGTATTTCCCGGTCTGCACACCGCTTGCGCCCAGCATGATGAGAGCCGCGGCGTTCGACGCCAGGTTGCCGTACTTGCCGACCCCGCCGCCCGCGAAGAGGGGGATTTCGTTCTGCTTGCCCAACTTCACGAGATTCTGATAGCAGTCCCGGATGTTGCTCGCGATGGGGTGCCCCATGTGATCCATGGAGACCGTGTACGCCGCCCCCGTTCCTCCGTCCTCGCCGTCAATGGCCAACCCTGCGGCGTAGGGGTTCCGCGTGAGATTGTTCAAGACGGCCAGTGCCGTCGAAGTCCCCGATATCTTGGGATAAACAGGCACTCTGAATCCCCAGGCCATGTACATGGACTGGATCATCTTGGCGACGGCTTCCTCGATGGAATACTTGGTCTGGTGAGTCGGAGGGCTCGGCAGGCTCACGCCCTGGGGTACACCCCTGATGGCGGCGATGAGCTTGTTCACCTTGTACCACATGAGCAGGCCGCCGTCCCCCGGCTTGGCCCCCTGACCGTACTTGATCTCCACGGCACAGGGATCCTCTTTCATCTCAGGGAGCGCATGGATGATCTCGTCCCATCCGAAGTAGCCGCTGGCGATCTGAAGGATGACATACTTGATGAATCGGGAACGGAGGAGGCGGGGCGGGCAGCCTCCTTCCCCGCTGGCCATGCGGACCGGCATCCCGAGTTCCTCGTTGAGGTACGCCACTCCCATCTGAAGGCCCTCCCACATGCTGGGAGAGAGAGCCCCAAAGGACATGGAGCCGATGATGAGGGGATAGATCTCCCGGACCGGCGGTATCCAGCCCTGTTCCCGGAAGAGCTTCAAACCCTCTTCGGGGGGAAGTATCCTCCCCAGGAGGGTGCGCAGTTCGAACTCATGGCGGCCGGCATCCAGTGCCGGGTCCGTCAGCATGGATATGCGGGTGAACTTGATCCTGTCGAGGATGCCCCCGGGTGAATGGTCCGTCACATTCCTGCGCCCGCCTCGCCTTCTCGGCTGTCCTCCCTGGTTGATGTGATAGCGCAGCTTGTCGATTTCGTCTCCCCGCAGAGGAGCGATGCAGTCGTTGGGGCACACCAGCGAGCAGGTTGCACAGCCCACACAGGCATATGCGGGGTCGGTCTTTTGGCGGACCCCGTAATAGACCTGGTAGGCGTTGGAATGAGCACCCCCTCCGTGGGAATTAACCAAGGGAAGGATGTTCACGAGCCGCTTCCTGTGGACACCCAGTTCAATGGCGTGGACAGGGCAGACGGCGGCACAGCGACCGCAAAGGCTACACTTTTCCTTGTCCCAGTGGATTTGCCAGGGGAGGTCCTTGACGCTCAGTGTTGAAGGGGTAATGAATCCATTTGAGACCATGTCGTAACCTCCTGACGGTCGGGACGGATGACTGCCGTGTCCAGGTACATGGGTTGGAAATCCTTGCTCTTGTTCCGATCGGGAATCGCGGCATCCAGCCCACAAATCTCAGAAGAAATGGCGAAAAGTCCGGGTTTCCCCCCCACCACTCCCGGCCTCAGTTTCTTTCTGTCCTGAACGATGAAGAGGGTGCTGTCCGGCATGCAGCCGATGACACAATTGGGACCGTCAATGATGAGCCTTCGACAAGAGTGTTTGAGGTGTTTGAGGAGTTGCCCGTCGGGGTGATTCTCCAGATCGTCATCCTGCAGAGGTGTGATGATGTGCTTGTATCCTTCGATCCCCAGGCCCAGGCGGTTCAGGGTGAAGTGCAGGATGTGGGTGAACACCTCCGAGTCCGACTGATACCCGATGTATCCCGGGAATCCCCGTGAAGTGAGGAACTCGCGGATGGGAACGAAGGCCGTGTTCTCACCGTTGGTCATGGTCGCCACGCCCTGAATGAAGAAGGGGTGGCAGGCATAGAGGTTTATGGCATAGTTGGTGTTCTGCCTTCCCTGGGCCAGAATGACGCGGGCCTGGAGCTCCACCCGGTCGAGCTTCAAGTACTCGGCGACGGTGTAAGGATCCCCTATCTCCTTGATCATGATGACGTCCGGCCAGAAACTGTAGACGATCATGTCCTCTTTTTCCTCGCCCATTTGCCTGAGCTGCAGCCGAATCATCAGAAGGCGGTGCTCGATTTCGTTCTCCGTCAGTCCTTCCCAGCCTTCAGGGTATTCATAGGCCCTGATCAGATACACGTCCCTCTTGGGAACACCAACGGGAGGCGTCTTGGGGATGCGAATGGACAGCTTGTACTTGGTCATGAAACCGATGTTCATCATGAACTGGTCGAGCCGCTTGATCCCCTCGTTGGTGAAGATCCCGGACAGGATCGGGGCACCCTTGAGCTCCTCCAGGGGACCTCCCAGGTCGCTCAAAAACAGCCCAACGCCCGAGCCGTCGTGGCCCTCACGCATCACGTCGAGGGCGCGGATCGCCATCATGGGCGACAGGGGAGCCTCACTTGTCACTGCAAATAAACGGCACATTGCACCTCTCACTCCTTCTCTCTGGAATTATCCTGGCTCGAGTGAATATCCCCATGGGCTGCGGGAAAACCTTGCGAGCAGGAACATGCGCACAAGAAAAAAGCCTATACCAAGGATAGGCTCTTGGAGACTATCTCAATACGCCTCAAGTTCCCCCCTGTGATGGAGGAGGCTGGGAGGGGTCTTGTCCGTGGCCGTTTCTCGTCCTCCCCCGGCCCAAAAGCCCTCCCAGCCAGGGAAGGGAGTTTTGAGACAGTCACTTGTTGATATCCTGGTATTCTTTAGTGTTACTTAAAAAAAGATGAATTTTTAAGAAATGGAAGGATTCGGATCTCTTTTCACATCCTGAGTCTCAGAACTCATGTTCCTTCCGCAAAATCTCTCCCAAACAACAGGAATTCTATTCTATTCAAAATCTCAAGTAAACCCGTAAGTCGCAACGCTTTACGCCTGACGGCAGAACCGGTTTCTCACCCGATCCAGAGATGAGCCTTCCGTGAGGTTTCAGGGAGGAACAGGCCGAAAGCCTTCGGTTTATATCGGGCCTCTCCCGACAAATCAAGTGTTCAAGGGAAGCGGGGTCATGGCAACGCTCCGCAGTGCCTACCCGCAGGATCTCTCTCTTGGTGATTCACACAACGCTCTCCGTCTCTTTCCAACCATCTCGGGCAGTCACACCCCTGCAGGTGACAGCCTATCAAATAGCGTACCCAACGGCCCTAGCATGTCGGAAAACGGCTTGCGGCTTTTTATGAGGTACACGTAAACACAAGGGCGACCGAAGGCAAATGGCACGAAAATGTATCGATGCCCCCATGGAAGCAGGTTTTGTCGACAATTTTGTAAGGTTGATCGAAAACGAATCGTGCAAAAAGAAATCTGTGCGCTCTCTCGGCGCCCTCTGCGGTGAGGTCCCGACTTTTCATCGTTTGGTGTGGCCCGCATGGGCATGAGGGAGTGCAGTGAATTGCCGTTGTTTCACCGACGCGGTACGCCGGGGGGCCGTTGGGGACTCCTTGAGCAGAGGCTCCGGGATTCCCCATGTCCCCACGGCCTTGCGGGGAGATCCTTCTTGCAAATTCACAGCGCTTTTGCTATCGCTACTCCAGTCTTCGCCTGTGATGTCTTGGGATTTCTCCGTTGGCTGTTCTTTCTGTGAGTTGACTCGCTCTTTTCTCCCGAGAGACGATCACACGCCAACGGAGGACGCAGAAACCCGTCGAAGGAGGTGAGGGAATCATGGAACCTCTCAAGGTTTATGTGAACGAGAGGGATGAAGCCACCATCATATGCAGCAGCTGCGGAAAGAAGAAAAAGGTCGCGGCTCAGCAATACATGGGTGATTACAAGCCCATTCAGGTGAAGTGCACGTGCGGCTTCATCTTCCCCATCGCCTTCGAGAAAAGGAAGCATTACAGAAAACTGGTTCGCATCCAGGGCGAATACTCCGTACTGGAAGGTGCCAATGAAAAGGGCACCATAACGATAAGAGATCTCTCGCGGACGGGCGTCTCTTTTGAAACCCATGCGGACCATTTGCTGGAGGCCGGACATGTCGTCAAACTCCGGTTCGTCCTCGACGACACCGACAAAACCCTGATCACCAAAAGCGTCGAGATCAAGAACGTGGATGGCCGCCGTATCGGGGCGAGCTTCACCGAACGCGATTTCCCAAAGGCGCTGGCCTTCTATCTGATGCCCTGAATTCCCGTGGGGGCGATCACTCATCACTGGAGCATGCCGGAAGACGTTTTCGGGGGCGCTTTCCCCCAGTTCACCCGCGGGGCAAGCCGCCTCACCTGCTCGTGGTGCCGAATCACCGCAATCTTCACCGCGGAAATCCATCACAGGAAGATCCATGGTAAAATTCGATTTTAAAAAGAACTACAAGGTCTTGTACAATGCTTCCCCAGGAGAGATCCGTTTCGTTCAGGTCCCGAGTATGCGGTTTCTCATGGTGAACGGCGTGGGTGACCCTGGCACTGCTCCAGCTTTCGCCGAGGCCGTCGAGGCCCTCTACAGCGTGTCCTACACGTTAAAATTCATGCTCAAGAAGGGTGACTCCCCCCTGGATTACGTCGTGCCTCCCCTCGAGGGTCTGTGGTGGGCCGAGAATTACGACGTGTTCCGTCCGGAAAGGATGGACAGGGACGCCTGGCAGTGGACCCTCATGATCCCCCAGCCGGAAGTGGTGACCGAGGAACTGGCTTTGGAGGCTGCAAGACAGGCTTCGGCCAAGAAGAAGCTCCCAGCCCTGCCCCGCCTGCGCCTTGCTGAATTCGAGGAGGGACTCTCCGTGCAGCTCCTGCACACAGGCCCTTATGCGGAAGAAGCTGCCTCCATCGAGCGGATGCATCTCTTCATGCAAGAGAAAGGCTGCGAGTTCAACGGGAAGCATCACGAGATCTATCTCAACGACCCCCGCCGGACTCAACCGGAGAAACTCAAGACAATTTTGCGCCAACCCGTCAGAAAAACATAGGCTTCCGGGAATCATCCCGAAAAGAAATTAAACTCCATGGCGACTGCCATCACTCCCACCAAACGCATCGAGATCGACAAGCGCATCATTTTCGCCCTGGATGTGGAGTCCCCGCACGAGGCGAAGGAATGGGTGCGGAGGCTCGAGGAGCGTGTCAGGTTCTTCAAGGTGGGTCTGCAGCTTTTCCTCGCCGGGGGTTTTTCCATCGTGGAATGGATCGTGGAAAGAGGCTCTGAGGTCATGCTGGATCTCAAGTTTTTCGATGTTCCCCAGACCGTGGCTTCGGCCGTCTCCCAGCTGAAGGGCAGAGGGATTTCCTTCACCACCGTTCACGGCAATGACGCCATCATCAGGGCCGCCGTGGAGGCGAAGCAGGACGTGAAGATCCTTGCGGTAACGGTCCTCACGAGCCTCGATGACGCTGACATGAAAGATCTCGGTTTTTGCTGCTCAGCGGAAGAAGTAGTGCTTTCCCGCGCCCGCCGGGCCCTTGAACTGGGCTGCGAGGGGGTGGTCTCTTCAGGGCTGGAAGCGCCGAGGCTAAGAGATCAGCTCGGAGAGAGATTTCTTGCCGTGGTGCCCGGAGTGAGGCCTTTCGCCAACACGGAGGATGACCAGAAGCGGGTGGTGGACGTGAAAGGGGCGTTCCTCAACGGAGCGGATTACGTTGTCATCGGCCGACCTCTCCGCCGCGCCGGGAAGCCCCTTCTCCTGGCCGAAAGCATGCAGCGTGAGATCGAGGCTGCCTTGGAGGAGCGTTCCTCGGGCCTGCGAAGAAATCGCGTCTGAAGGTTCCCCGCACCTTCATGGCCACGAACCGAGGTTTTGCCAAATGAACCTCTTTCCCGCATGATTGGATCCCATGGCAACCGGCGTTTTTTATCATCCCAGCTTCAGTCGCCGCAGCTACCTCACCCGGGGCAGTCGTCTCGAAGACTTTCCCAAGGCCATCGAATACCTCTTGAATCGTCCTGCATTTCGGTTGTACGAATCCCCCGCCCTGGAGGAGGAATGGATCCTGAAAGTGCACACTCCCGAATTGCTTTCGGGGGTCAAGAGGGATAGGCTGTGCAGCACGGCGTGGCATTCGGCAGGAGGGGTGGTCGCGGCGGCGGAGAAGATCGTTCAGGGTGAAATCAGGAATGCCTTTGCCTTCATTGGCGCTGGCGGCCACCATTCAGGCAGGGATTTTTTCGGAGGATACTGCTGCTTCAACGATGTGGTCATTGCCATTTGCAAGCTTCGTGAGCTTCACGGGGTCAGGCGCTTCGCCATCCTGGACACGGACGCCCACCACGGCAACGGGACCCGGGCACTGACGGAGCAGGATGCGGAAGTGCTCCATGTCTGCCTCTGCTTTCAAGACTACGAATCCAGCGACGGGACGAAAACCGACGTCCGTGCGCCGGGCGCGCCTCCCGGCCCCTGGCCGGATGCGGACATCAACACCCTCTACGCGGAGGCCGCTACCGAGGCCTTTGTGCCGAGGGTGCGCTCGTTCCGGCCCGACCTGATTTTCTGGTACTTTGGATTTGACACCCACCAGGGAGACTACGGAGACCTGGGGTTGACCGGGGAAGCCTACCTGGCCATCGGGAGGACGGTCAAATCTCTTGCCGACGAGGTCTGCGGCGGCCGCCTGGAAGTCGTCCTGGGTGGGGGATCACTCACCCACCTTGCCCGGAAGCTGATCCCTCCCATCATCGAACTTTTGGGAGAGGACGGCTGAGAGGCATCCGGCGGACATTTCCCTTGTGTTCGTACCCTTCCTGTCCTTCGTGGTAAAAGTTTGGTTGCGGCCAGTTGAGCTCAGCCCATCGTGGTTCAAGAGAGGTCAACCACTTACGCAAAAGGTACAAAACCGCATTAAACGGGGGAATCAATGAAAATCGTTCAGACACCGGTTGGTCATATGGAGGTCTTCTGTTATCTCGTTTACGATGAGGCGAGCCGTGAAGGGATCTTCATCGACCCCGCGGGAGACGACGAGAGATTGCTCGTGCTTCTGGCGGAACACGGAGTCAAGCTGCGATTCATCGTCAACACCCACGGCCACCCCGATCACACTTGTGGAAACGATCGCTTGAAGAAGACCACAGGGGCCCAGGTGGTCATGCATGCTCTGGACGACGCCTTCTTTCAGCAACCGGAATTCAAGGGCTGGTCCAGGGTGCTCGGGGTGGATTCCGCATCGCCTGCCGATGTCCGGGTCCAGGACGGCGATGAACTCACCTTCGGGAAGATTTCGATGAAGTTCATCCACACCCCGGGACACACACCGGGGGCTTGCTGCATCCTCATCGACGGCAACCTGTTCACGGGGGACACACTGTTTGTGGGAGCAGTGGGCCGAACGGACCTCCCAGGGGCCTCGCTGCACCAGTTGATCGAGTCGCTCAAGACGAAGATCATCACCCTGCCCCCGGAGACCATCGTGTGGCCGGGCCACGATTACGGAGAAACACCCCAATCCACCGTGGGCCACGAAATGGAGACAAACCCTTACATTACGGACTTCCTCGATGACAACGCATAAACAAAAAGAAGCCATTGAATATCAGGCGTTCGACTCGCCCCTCGGGGCCATTCTCACGGGGGCCTCTTCCCGGGGCGTGTGCCTGCTGCACATAGGAGGCTCCTTCCCACCTGGGGGCGAAGAGGAATACACCGTCCTCAAGTCTTTCTTCCCAAACTGCGCAATAGTTGCCGCTTCGGGCAACGACCTTCTCGTTAGGGTCAGGGAAGGGATCCTGCGCTACCTCGACGATTCTCATCCCCTCCCGCCCCTTCCCTTGGACATCGCGTCGGGAACCGGCTTTCAGCAGGCGGTGTGGACGGCCCTTTGCGAAATTCCTTTCGGGCAGACACGGACCTACTCCGATGTCGCGGGAGCCATTGGAAGACCGAAAGCCTCTCGGGCCGTGGGCAGTGCATGCGGGAGAAATCCACTTGCCATACTCATTCCCTGCCACCGGGTAGTGGGTTCCGGTAGAAGCCTCGGAGGTTACACGGGCGGGCTCCACATCAAGAAAATACTCCTCGAGATCGAAGCAGGGAAGCCCTTTCGACACCCCTGAACACAGCGCCGCAGAATCAAGGGCCCGTCATTTCCGGCGTGATCGAAGAGAATGCGGAATTCCAGGAGATTCGTTTCAGCAAGCCGGATGCTGGCACCTGCTTCAGGACTTGGTCCAGGGTTCCCTTGCTTGACGAAGGGTTACCGTCGATATTGTTAAAAGGCCGCAAATATCACTATATCAGGGCAAAAGTCCTTGATTATCAATGTATAAGCGGCGCTGCGGGCTACTTATACACAGGGTTATCGGGATGGCGGGCACAGCACGGAGGTTGCCACGAACGTGTCGGGCCGCCAGGGTTGCCCTGACCGCTCGGCTTTTCAGGTCCACGGAAAGGACATGCTTTCTGTCCTTGCATTGATTGGGGGGGTATGAGCGAGAAGGAACAAGCTGCTGCGGCAATTCTGAGGGCTAAGGCTGAACTGGAGCAAGCAATTTGTGAGCTGGAGAAGTTGCCAGCTTTTGATCCGGGAGCGGTTTTCTTCACTGCCCATGCTCTTAACAATTATCTGACGGTAACACGGGGCACTGTGGAATTGCTCCTCTTGTCATTGTCAGACCATCCGAACCCTGAAATCCGGAATTGGCTTGAAGGATTGGGCCATTTGACTGAGTTAATGGGTCAGGCAGTCAGCCAGTTGATGACTTCATCGAGGCCCGGGGACACCAAACTCCGGTTCCTGAAATGGGACCTGGCTCCGCTGGTGCGACGGGCATGCAATTATTACCAGCGTATCGCCGATCGGAAAGATATTTCCATTGTTTATGAGCCCGCCAAAGACGTTCCTCCGGTGTGGACCGATCCTGTGGCCACCGCGGCTGTGATGGACAATATCCTGTCAAACGCCGTAAAATATTGTTTTCGTGGAAAGAAGATCTGGGTCCGGCTGCGGGGGGAAGAGACGAGTGCAGTGTGCAGTGTGCGTGATGAAGGACCGGGATTGAGCCAAGAGGATCAAGCGAAACTGTTTCAGCGAGGCATCCGGCTCAGCTCCGTACCCACTGGGGGAGAATCCTCGAGTGGCTATGGGTTGGCGGTGGCTAAGGAGCTGATCGATAAGCTCTGCGGGAATCTTTGGTGTGAAAGCACGATAGGGGCCGGGGCTTGCTTCTCCTTTCGCTTACCGGCGTATCAGGAACAGCGGTAGACGAATCCAACCGGCGTTCAGACAGAGCAGGCAGCTTTCCCAATATTCGGGCCGAACTTTGTTCCAGTGGACCGGGCGGGAAGCTTGCTGGCTTTATTTCATTGCCCCCTGCACCCGGTCGCCGACTTTGTTCGCTGCAATGAAATGAAAACCCAAGGGCCCGAAAGGCATCAACTATCCCGCTCAAGCACGGAGGGAACACATTGAAAGAAGTCAATCTGAAGCGAAAAGAGCAGATCACGAAACCCACGGGGAAGCTTGGAGTTCTGATACCCGGACTTGGAGGCGCCGTCAGCACCACCTTCATAGCCGGGGTAGAACTGGTGCGCAGGGGAATGGCCGAACCCATCGGTTCCCTCACACAGTTGGGCACCATTCGCCTGGGGAAGCGCTTTGAACACCGGGTGCCCACCATCAAGGAATTCATCCCCCTCACTCCCCTCGATGATCTGGTTTTCGGTGGCTGGGACATCTACGAGGCCAACGCCTATGAAGCGGCCAATTACGCCCGGGTGCTCAACCGGGAGCACCTGGAGCCCATCAAGGGATACCTCGGGGGCATCGTGCCCATGAAGGCGGTTTTCAAGCGGGAGTTCGTGAAGAACCTGGACGGTGTTCACGTCAAGCCCGGTGACAGTCTCAGAAGCCACGTGGAGGCACTGAAGGAGGACATCCGCCGATTCAAGGAAGAAAATGGGCTGGAGCGCTGTGTCATGATCTGGTGCGGGAGCACCGAAGTTCACCTCACCGTCGAGGACATACACCAGAGTCCCGAGGCGTTCCATATGGCCATCGACGCAAACGATCCACGCATCGCCCCCAGCATGCTCTACGCAGTGGCGGCTATCGAGAGCGGCATTCCGTTCATCAATGGAGCGCCCAACCTTACCGTGGACATCCCTGCCACGGTGGGGATGGCCGGGCAAAATAGCGTCCCCATCGCAGGGAAGGACTTCAAGACTGGGCAAACCCTCATGAAGACGATCCTTGCCCCGGGTCTCAAGGCCAGGATGCTTGGACTTGAAGGCTGGTACTCCACCAACATCCTCGGAAACCGGGACGGCCTCGTACTGGACGACAAGGATTCCTTCAAGACGAAGGAGGAGAGCAAGCTCTCGGTTCTCGAGTACATCCTGCAGCCTCAGCTCTACCCAACCCTCTACAAGAACTACTATCACAAGGTCACGATCAACTACTACCCCCCGCGGGGAGACAACAAGGAAGGCTGGGACTGCATCGACATCTTCGGGTGGCTCGGCTATCCCATGCAGATCAAGGTGGACTTCCTCTGCCGTGACAGCATCCTGGCCGCACCCCTCATTCTGGACCTGGTTCTCTTCATGGACCTCGCCAGGCGGGTGGGCATGAGCGGCATACAGGAGTGGCTCTCGTTCTACTTCAAAAGTCCCATGGTCAAGGAGAACCTATATCCGGAGCACGATCTCTTCATTCAGCTCATGAAGCTCAAGAACACCCTGAGATACCTCATGGGAGAGGAGCAGATCACGCACTTCGGGCTCGACTATTACATGAACGGGGACGAACAGGGGAAGTGAGGCGACGGACAGATGACGGCACACCGGCACACTTTTGTTGAGACCTACGATGAATTGGTGGGCTTTGGCATGTCACGGGACGTGGACGAGAAGTCGCTCATGGTCTACCTGCAGAAGTTTTCCGACGACGACTTCATGCGTGTCCTGGTCCCGCGCCTGAGCGACGACGAGATCACGCGCCTGTTCGAGCTCATGACCGATTTGATGCGGCGCCACCTCAAAGATGAGGAATACCATCGGCACTTCCTCAAGGACGAGGATCATGCATCCTGATCGGTCAGCCAGTCTGCCATGCCGTCCACCAAACTGTGATTCTGCACGGGCAGGCGAACCGCGATGCGGATGTAATGGTCATCCAGTCCCTCGAAAGTGCTGCAGTCCCTGATGAGAAGATGCAGGGAGTGGAGGAGTTCCTTCTGGAGATCACCGGCAGGGGGCAAATCCGCATCCATCCGGATGAGGAGGTAGTTGGCCCGCCCCGGAAACACATGAAACCGGGGAATTCTCACCAGGCGTGCAGTGAGGTCGCCGCGAGCCTGGGCGATGAAATCAATCGTTCTTTGCCGGTATCCCTCCTGCTTGAGGCAGTAGCATCCCCCCACCTGGGCAAAGGCGCTCACGGACCAGGGCGGAAGGGAGCCCCGACAACCTGCCGCCACTTCTTCCGAAGCCAATAGATAACCCAGCCTCAGCCCGGGAATTCCATAGAACTTGGTCATGGACCGGATGAGGACAAGATGAGGGCAATCGTCCAGAAACCCTTTCAGGGATTCCTCTTCACAGAAGTCAACGAATACCTCGTCCACGATGCAATACATCCCCGATGACTTGCTCCTCTCCACCGCCCATTGCCGGACCGACTGGGGCAGCAGCGTTCCCGCGGGGCTCGCCGGATGCGTAAAGAGGACGGCTTCGGGATCAAATGCGTTGCAGGCGGCCTCAAGTTGATCCACGGTGGGCTGAAACCCGTTTTCCGCCGTTGCGAGTACCTTCTCCAGGTGAACTCCCTGCAACTCGAAGGCCTTCCGATATTCGCTGAACGTGGGCAGCACGATGACGGCCCGCTTTATCCCGAGGACCCCGGGGAGCCAGTAGATGAGCTCGGTGGAGCCGTTTCCGACGACCACCTGACCGGGAGGGACGCCGTGGTGCCTGGCGACGGCCTCAATGAGTTCATGGTTGTGGATGTCGGGGTAGTGCTGCAGGCGATGGAAATGGCGCTGCAATTCCTCCATCAGTCCTGGCGGGGGCCCCAGGGGATTGATGCTGGCGCTGAAGTCCACAAGGGCATCCGGGCTGCACCCCATGAGCGAGGCGATCTCATAAACATTTCCTCCATGCATGAAACTCATGGAAACCTTCCTTTCTGTGCTTTCCTGCTTTCCAAATGGGATTCCGGCGGGTGCCTCAAACCAGGGAACTCACGACCAACCACCTTATTCCAAGGGCCGCGGTAAAAGCAAGCAGGGAGGCTCCATACATCAGACGGATCATGGAAGCGTATGCCTCAATGTTCAGCAGGTTCTCCCCGTCGCCGAGGGTGGGCTTGCCGACGGGCTGGCCAAAATAGATGTTGGTCCCCCCGAGTTGGACTCCCAGGGCCCCGGCGGCCGCGGCCTCGGGATATCCCGCGTTGGGGCTCTTCATTTTCCGGGCATCCCGGATCATGATCCGCCAGGACTTTCTCCAGTCCAGCCTGAGGCAGAAGGCGCCGGCCACCAGCAGCAGGCCGCTCAGCCTCGAAGGGACCCAATTGGCGGCATCGTCCGCCCGGGCCGCAAACCAGCCGAAGTTCCGGTAGCGGTCATTGAGATAGCCCACCATGGAATCCATGGTGTTGACGGCCTTGTAGGCGATGCCCCCCACGGCGCCGCCGACGGAAAGATAGAACAGGGGAGCGATGACACCGTCGGAGATGTTCTCGGAGACGGTCTCCACGAGAGCCCTGATGATGTCTTTTTCCTCGAGCTGCGACGTGTCCCGGCTCACGATGCGCCCCAGGGCCTCCCTGGCCCGGAGCATGTCCCGGTCTTCGAGGGCCCGGGCCACCCTGGCGGCCTCCTGGTGGAGGCTCCGGGTGGCGAGGCAGGAGGCGCCGAGCCAGATCAAAAAGAGATCGCCGAGGATCGGGTGGATGCCAAAGATTGCTCCCCTCGCCAGGAGGGCCCCACTGGTCACCGCGGTCATGACAGCGAGCCAGAATCCGATTCCGGCAACCCGCTGCTGAAGACGGGAAGCTCCTTCCTCGTGGAAGAACCGCTCCATTGCACTGATGAGCCGCCCGATCCAGCGGATGGGATGGGGCCACCAGGGTGGATCCCCTGCGAGGAGATCCAGGACATAGCTGCAGGCCAGGTGAAGGGGAAGAAAAACCAAGGTGAGCTCCCATGCAAAGGAAGTGTGAAACGGACCAGGGCGATGGAGAAAGCCTCTACTCGATCCCGATGAGCCGGTAGATTCTATCCACCTGGGAGTACCGCCGAACGTGCGCGGCCAGCAGGTCGTATTGCTCCTCCTTCCATTTCGTGTACGAAAAAGAGGCGGAGACCGAAACGACTCCCTTCCCGGTTCGCTCCCGCACATCGTGGAGGAACCGCCGCCTGAAGGGATCATTGTCGAAGACTCCGTGTATGTAGGTCCCCCACACGCTCATGCCGGGCTGGGCCAATCCGTCATCGAAGTCGACCGTTTGCCCGTCGCGGCGAAGAATCCTGAACACGGGCCTCGATTCCCCCGTAGAGACACTCCTTCCCATATGGATTTCATAGCCGAAAAGGTGTTCCGGTTCCGCCGCCGTCTGGGACGACTCCATCACCACGACCGCTTCCACCTGGGAGGTGATCTTATCCTTGAACATCTCGGTTTCCATGTCGAGCAAGCCCAGGCCCTCCACTTCAAGGAGTCCGCTTTCCACGCCGAAAGGGTCCCGCACACGACGGCCAAGCATCTGATAGCCACCGCAGACGCCCACGACGGTGCCCCCCGACTTGTGGTACGAGACGATGGCATCCCCCAGGCCGCTTCTCCTGAGAAATGCCAGATCCTCAAGGGTATTCTTGCTCCCCGGGAGGATCACGGCGTCGAATCGGAAGACCCGGTGGGGCCGGTCGAAGTACTCCAGGACCACATGAGGTTCCTGTTCGAAGCAGTCGAAGTCGGTGTAGTTTGAGATGAAGGGCAGCCGCACGACGCCGATGGCCGTCATTTCCCCGGGCGGCTCATCTACGGTTCGCTGCATGCGCCTGCCCAGGGCGACACTGTCTTCCTCGGGCAGGGCGATGTGGTCGAAGTGTGGGATGACCCCGAGGACCGGTCTTCGGGCGCGGTCCTCCATGATCTGGACCCCGCTGTTGGGAGGATCCGAAAAGAGTGTGGGGTCACCACGCAGCTTGTTCACCATGAACCCCACGATCCTTTCCTGTTCGTCGGGGCTCATGAGCATGAAGCTCCCCAGGAGCGCCGCAAAAATGCCGCCCCGGTCGATGTCACCGACGAGGATGCATCGGGCATCGGCCATCCTGGCCATGTTGAGGTTGACCAGGTCGTGTTCCTTCAGGTTGAGCTCCACAGCGCTTCCAGCCCCCTCCATGACAATGACGTCATACCGAGCGGACAGGCTTTCGAAGGACTCGCGAACAACTTCGAGCAGCTTGGGCTTGTAGGCGTAGTAGTCCCTTGCTGAGAAATTGCCTATGGCCCTGCCGAGGACAATCACCTGGGACCCCATCTGAGAAGTGGGCTTGAGGAGGATGGGGTTCATGTCCACGTGGGGCTCGATGCCTGCGGCCTCGGCCTGAACCACCTGGGCGCGGCCCATTTCGCCGCCTTCAGGGGTGATGAAGGAGTTCAAGGCCATGTTCTGCGCCTTGAACGGGGCAACACGCAGACCATCCTGCTTCAGAATCCTGCAAAACGCGGCGGCGAGGACGCTTTTGCCGACATCCGATCCCGTCCCAAGGAACATCAGGGGCTTGACTTTGCGCTTCATAGAGTGCCTAAAGTGACAAAAGTTTAAAGTGCCTAAAGTTAAGGGATGAATCACACATGGGCTGTTTAGGCCCTCCTTGAGCCTCTCCCAGGGTGGAAGGGGGGAAAAGATGCCTTCCACCCTGGGAGAGGGTTGGGGTGAGGGGAAACAAGGGTGCCGTGAAATGCCACGATCCCCTGACGCCCTATTTACGGTAGCGCGGCCTTCCACGGCCGTGCTTCATGGACGAGCAGCCTTGTATCTGCGACATTGTGCCACCAGCATTGCCGCGGCTGGAGGGTTGCTCCCCCAGTGCAGGTGCACGTAGCTCGCCAGCAGGGAGCCCTTCATGTAGCCTTCGTGGCGGTCCGCCTCGAGCTTGCGCTTCCGTATCCGGTAGGCGAGGATGAGATCGGGATCTTCCGCCATTTCAACGATCTCGGAATAGTGGAATTCGTGCCCCCGCATGACCGTCCCTTCAGGTCCTAAAAGACACGGACGCCGAAACAGCACTTCGGTATACCCGAGGGCCTTGCGCCGCTTCAACATGCGGGTCCCGAAGGGGAGCATTCCCGCCATGGGATACCGTTTTCCATCATGGGTCTCGATGAAGCGGCCGAGGACCATCAGTCCGCCGCATTCGGCAACAATCGGCATCCCCATGGAGTCGGCTTTGGCAAGGGAATCGAAAAACAAGCGGTTCGATGAGAGCCGCGCCGCGAAGACCTCCGGGTATCCACCGCCAAGGTAGAGTCCCGACGATCCGGCTGGGATCCCTTCGCCGGCAAGCGGGGAGAAAAACACCAGCTTTGCACCGGCATCTGTCAGCAACTCCAGGTTGTCGGGGTAGTAAAAGCAAAACGCGGCATCCCTGGCCACCGCGATGGATGGCGGAGTCACGTCTTCCTGAGCCCGGGGGGTCCGTGCCGGCTCCGCCACCGCCTCCACTCCCGCATTCGGCGTCCTCCCCTCCCCTCCTGAATATTCCGCCTTTGCCAGCAGCGCATCCAGATCGATATTCCGCTCCATGATGCCCGTGACTTTTTGCCTCCACTCTTCACCCAGAACGACCTCGTCCGCCGTAACCAGGCCAAGGTGCCTCTCGGGGATTTGTATCGTCTCTTCCCTGGGAATACCACCGAAAACGGGCACTTGAGGAAGACTGGCTTCCATGGCTTCCTTCAGGTAATTCAGATGACCCACTCCACCAACCTGGTTGAAGATGACCCCCGCGATGTTCAGACCCGCATCGAAAGAGGCAAATCCCTGGACCAGAGCGGCGGCACTGCGGGCCATGCTTCGCGCGTTCACAATGAGGATGACCGGTATGCCCAGCCACTTGGCCATCTCGGCGGTGCTTCCCGATTCGCTCACGCCGTCGTAACCGTCGAAGAGGCCCATGACCCCCTCCACAACAGCCACATCCGCTTCCGCCAGGAGCCGCGTGAAGAGCTGCCTGTTGTAAGCCTTCTCGAGCATCCAGCCGTCGAGGTTTCGGCACTCGCATGCGGCGATCTGCGTGTGAAAGCCCGGATCGATGAAATCGGGACCGACCTTGAAGGGCTGGATCCTCATGCCCCGCCCCTTCAGGGCAGCAATGAGCCCGAGGGTGATGGTGGTCTTGCCGCACCCGCTTTGAGTACCGGCAATGCAGAAGGCGATTTTTCGATTCACGGCAGTCACTCGTGCCCCTTACGAGCACCCGAAATGATGCAAAGCGGCGTGGGGTGGACTTGCGAAGCGCAGCCCCCCTGAACTTGTCAGAGCAACCTCAAATCCGAAAGGATTCTTTTCACCTCTCCGGCGTCGCCTGGAAGCCCGGTGGACTTGCGGACACACTGCCGCGCCTCCTCTTCAAACCCGGCTGCGAGCAGGTCCGATGCCATCGCAAGCCAGGCCTTTTCCGGATGGTCCGGGTTCAAGGACCGGTGGATGGAAAGGAGCGTGAATTTGATGTGATCACCACCCTTTTGGAAAAGCGGTTCTCCATGGCCGGGGAAAAGGTGTTTCACGGGAAGCCGCAGCAATCGGCGTAGGCTGTCCAGGCTGTCCCCGAGGCTCCCACCCCGGTCGGCATCGGGTTCTACCCGGAAATCGGAGGCACGGCCCCCCTTCGGGGGGAGCACGTCACCGCAGAAAAGGGCACCTGAACTCCTCTCAAAGATACACAGGTCCCCCGCGGTGTGACCGGGAGTGTGGATTGCCAGAAGCTCGGGATTCCCCTCGATGGTTTCCCCGTGGCTGAGCAGTCTGAGCTTCCCGTCGGCCTCAAGGGCGTCCATGAATTGGGGAAACGGCGGCTGAAGGGTTCGCAGACACTGCAGCGTGCCAAGGTGCAGCAGGAGATCAGGCGTTGCCGACTGGAAGATTTCCCCGACGCCACCCACGTGGTCCACGTGACAGTGGGTCAGGATGACCCGCTCCAGCTGTTTCAGCGGACCAAGGTCCAGCAGCTCATCCACCAGCCCGAACATGTTTCCCGCATCGACGAGAGTCCTTCCCTCATGGAGTGCGTATACGTTGGAACAGCCTCCCGCACCCGGAACCCAGGTGATGCCAGCAAGGCGATTGTCCTGTTCGGCAAAAGTTTTCATGGAGTGAGTCTCTTGCAAGAGTCCGCATCTGGCTTTCGCGGGGGTGACGACATTTGGAAGTTTTACAAAAAGCGCCGGAGGATTCGAGGAACCAAGGCAAAATCTACAACAGGGGCGTCCTCGTTGTCGACAGGTTTCTGGCGGGAGCGCCCCGCGCCGGGATCTGGGACTTCCCGGACACGCTCCCGCCAACTCTCAACAGGGTTAAAACCCATAATGCACGGGCTTTCAATGAGCGGCCGGGCAAACAGCTCTGCAGTTCGAACGGGGGCCTGTTGAGCCAATGGGCGGTGAACCGGGGCATGCCTTGGACCATTCGGCATCGAATCGTTCGCTGCCTTGACAACAGATGGCCATGTGATTAGCTTTTCGAGCGAAAAAGCGTACAAAAATCTAATCAAAACAACAAGAAAGGAGGAATTCCCATGGCAATCATTCGCTGGTATGAGCATCCTGAAGTGGCCCGTCCCGGAGAAATGGTGGAACGTCTCCAAAAGGAGATGAACCGTTTGTTTTCGGACTTCTCGGGAAGGGGTTTTCCGGCCTTTCGGGTTAACGTGTTTCCGCCAGTAAACATGAGCGAGGATGCTGAGAAGCTTTATCTTCGAACGGAATTGCCCGGCATGAAGCCGGAAGACGTGGAGATTTCCGTCGAGGGGGAAACCCTGACACTTCGGGGAGAGAGAAAGGTCGCCGAAGGTGGAGAAAACGTGAATTACCACAGAAGGGAGCGTGAGTCCGGCCGTTTTCGACGGATCATGACTCTTCCCGCCAAAGTGAGTCCTGATGAAGTGAGCGCCGCATTCAAATACGGGGTGCTCACGATCACTCTTCCCAAGGCAGCTGAAATTCGCCCAAAACAAATCACGGTGAAAGCGACGTAGGGGTTCCTTAAATTCCCTTGCGATGCAGGGTTTGGTTCAGACGCAGGGTTTGATCGAAGCCATGAGAATCGGGAGGTTTTCGAAATGACGGACAAGGATCTTCAAGCCCGGGAAAAGGTTGAGGTCACGGGTCAGGCGGAAGGCACCCGCAACGTGCCTGTTTACGTTCCCGCGGTGGACATATACGAGTCGGCGGACGCACTGACCCTCGCAGCGGACATGCCGGGGGTTTCTCCGGAAAACGTCGCCATCGACGTGAAGGATAACCAGTTGACACTTCGTGGAACCGTCACCCTGGAAGGAGAGAAGGAACATCTGCTTTTCCAGGAATACGGGGTTGGAGACTATTCGCGGCAGTTCACCCTCGGGAAGGCCATAGACCAAGGCAAAATAGAGGCCACCATGAAAGATGGCGTCCTCGTGGTGCGGCTGCCCAAGGCGGAAGCGATCAAGCCACGAAAGATCACGGTAAAAACCGAGTAGGGCTCATTCGATTCCCTTTGGATGAAGGCCGGGGGCCTTGTCGGCCGGCCTTCATCCTTCATGGACCACCAGCAGTTCGATTCCTTGCATCTTGAACTCGAAAAGCATCCCGTCAATCTCCTCCGCGTTGCTTCCCAGGCGATCCAGGCTGCTCAGGACCAGGCGCCCCACGCGATGACGCTCCACATCGCGCAGGAGATCCCCCCTCAGGGTGTAGACCCGCACGTCCATCGGCGAACCTTCACCGAGTCTGGCTTTGAGGAATTCAAGGCATTCCTGCTGCTGACGGGCCAAGGGGCCTTCGTATCTTCCCCCGTCTTCCGGCTTCAGTTCGCTATCCCTCACCATGACATAGACCGCCGTGATTCTCTCTTCCATCTCCCGGATCTCCAAATCTGTGGTCAGAGGCACTCAAAGTTTTCTCAACAAGGAACGCGCCGCAAGAATATAGCGGAGGCGGAACCCCAAGACAACCGGCATCTCACGGGGCCTTCGCCGGGTCTCCTGTCGGGTCGGGCCGAGGACTCGAGGCATGTGCTTTTCAACAGCGTTCCCTGTGTTATATTGGTAAAACGTGCTTCGGACCATTGGCTCCGAAGGTTTCCGGCGCACCCTCCCCGGGCGTGGCCGGATCATCCCTGAACAGCACAGTGAGACAACGGCATGATCACCTTCGAGCAGGGGCCGATTCGTCCCCCAAGTGAAGCAGGAAGCCTGCTTCTGCGATTCACCCGCAACTGCCCGTGGAACCACTGCACCTTCTGTCCCGTGTACAAAGGACAGAAGTTCGGCAGGAGATCCCTCCAGGACATCAAGGGGGACATCGATAAAGTCCGTGCCATCATCGACGATCTTCGGGGGCTCTCACGGTCCATGGGTTTTGACGGGAGAATGGCCCAGCCGGTTCTCAACACGGTGCTCAGCCACCCGGACCACGGCCATGCCTATCATTATGTGGCCATGTGGTTCTTTATGGGAAAAGGCAGGGTCTTCATCCAGGATGCCAACAGTCTCATGTTGCCGACCGAAGTCCTCACCGAGACGCTCCACTATCTTCGCCGGCAGGTTCCGGGAATCAAGCGGATAACGTCTTACGGCCGCAGCAGCACTCTCGCGAAAAAGCCCGTGGAGGAACTCAGGGAGATTCGCGAGGCAGGTCTCGACCGCGTTCACATCGGCATGGAGAGTGGGTGCGATGCCGTGCTCGAATTTGTCAAGAAGGGCTCGACGGCTCTGGACCACGTCATTGCAGGCCGCAAAGTCATCGAAGCGGGGATGACCCTCTCCGAATACGTCATGCCGGGCCTGGGAGGCAAAGCCTGGTCTCGCGAGCATGCCCTGGACACGGCTCATGCCCTCAACGCCATCGATCCTCACTTCATCCGCCTTCGCAGCCTTCGGATTCCTCCTCGCACTCCCCTCCACCAGGATGTGCGGGAAGGCCGCTTCACACCCCTCTCCGACGACGAAGCCGTGGTGGAAATCCGCCTCTTCATTGACACCCTCGAAGGCATCCACAGCGAACTGACATCCGATCACATCATGAACCTCCTCCCCGACGTGGAAGGGGTCTTCCCGGAGGACAAGGGGAAGATGCTGGCAGTCATCGACCGTTATTTGCAGCTTTCCCCGGATGAAAGGCTGCTGTATCGACTGGGCAGGCGCGGAGGTGCCATTCACTCCCTGGACGACTTCGGCGACCCAGGCCTCAGAATGCGGCTCGCCAAGGCGCACCGGGACCTTGAAGCACAGATGGGCGCAGACATCGAGAGGGTGATCACCGAACTGGGGGATCAGTATATCTGAGAAACCTCAATAGTCCCGTCCCGCGACATCAGGTTCACTCCAGTTTGCATTCCTCACGTTTTTCACTGCAAGAACAGCTAGAAAGGTCCCAACATGGCGAAACCCGTTGCACCCCTCGTCCTCAAGTCTTGTCCCAAGGCATACATTCACGATACCCACCGATCCAAAACCCCCGACGAAACGCTGGGTTTCATCCAGGAGACCAAGGAACTGGTGGGCATGGAGGACCTGACCGACGCAACGGATGCGGACCGAATCGGCATCCCCGTATTCACGTGCGGCCGATCTCGACCGGATGGCTCCATGACAAGCCATACGGGAAAGGGCGCTTCAAAAACCCAGGCCCAGGTCTCCCTCATGATGGAATCCATTGAAAGATACTCATCGGAGTTCCAGGAGGAATACCTGCCCAAGCTCATTAGGGGAAGCTTTCGAGACCTTAAGGAGAAACATCTTGCCCTTGACCCTCGGGAGCTCATCCTGCCTCAGTTCACGGAGAATCCGACTGACATCGAAACCCATTGGATCCGGGGATTAGATCTCCCGAGCAACCGGGAGATCCTGGTTCCGGCTTGCGCCGTCTACCACCCGTTCCACCTGGACGAAGGCGCTTTCATGAGCACCCACACCAACGGCCTCGCCTCGGGGAACACCATGGAGGAGGCGGTCTTTCATGCCCTGACCGAGGTCATCGAAAGGGACGCCTGGAGTATCGCCAAATTCAACGACTCCATGGATGAAGCCATCTCCATCGAAGACCGGCCCGGCTGCGGCTTTCTCCTCGACCTCGTCGAGAAGTTCGAGAGGGCGTCCATCGAGGTCAGCGCCAGGGATATCACAACGGACATCGGGGTGCCCGTCATGGCCGCTTTTTCCCACGACACGCAATACCCCGCGATGATGACCTTTGACGGCTTCGGCGCCCATTTGGACCCCCGGGTCGCCCTCGGGCGCGCCCTCATGGAAGTCGCGGCGACGAGGGGTCTTTTCATCCAGAAGCATGGCATCGAAGGACTCCAGGAGAGTTCCCGTTATTTCAACCAACGGGAAGGCTCCCTCGATTCGCGCTTCTACGCCGGCAGCCGAAAGAGCCTCCATTCCGTGGAGTCGCCCTACAGCGAGGACATCCTGACCGACATCCAGGATATCTGCACCAAGTTCAGGCAGAAGGGATTCGAGCGGATCATCGTTGTCGATCTGACCCGCTCTGACGCGAACATCCCCACGGTGCGAGTGATTGTCCCAGGCATGGAGGTCTTCTGCTTCGACAAGACGCGCCGCGGAGACAGGCTTTACAGATAATGGGGAATGGGGCTCGCATGCTTTCTGAAACTGACGTGAGAGAACGCGCCGCTTACTGCACCTGTGTCCTGCTGCAGCTGGGGTGGCTTCTGGGCAATTCGGCCATTCATCCCGACCGGTACCTGGAAGTTCTGAAGGGATCCTCTCTCGACCTGGCCAACGATCCACTCATCGCATCGACCATCGATGAGGCACTGCTGGTTCATCAACCGGATGGAGGACTCTCATCACTGCTGAGTTTTTACGAGGGAGTTGTCTTCGCCCTTTGCGAGGTCCTTCAAACCGACCTGAAATCCCTCCTGGAGGCAATTCCCCGGGATTTCCTGGACAAACTGGCCGGGAAGTGAGGTTCCGGTCACGAATTCGGGATCGAATGAACTGATCTCGATTGACCGCATGTATTTCGGCTGTCATAATGTTTGCTACCAGAATGTACGTCCGATCAGCTGAGAGTCGATTTCCGTACGGTTGCCTCACTCTCTTTTCCAGGTCCAATCATGCCCCTCTGATCCAGCAGCTTCTCCTTCGCTTCCCGTCGGGTATTCGAAGTCAGTTCTCTCCTTCCTGATTGCGGTTGACACGACAGCAGAAATCTCCGCAGGCAGCGTTGCACTCTCGGCTCTCCACCGCACCATCACGTATCCCGCTGAAAACGGTCTCAAAACCCCACAGACCGGGTGGGTGAAATCATGGTCGCTGCACATCGGCAAGGGTTTTCGAGTATGTGCGAGATCGGTTGACGGCATCGGGTACCGGCAGTCCAGGGTGCCCTTCCCTTTTCGAAGGCCTCGTCCAGGGCACCCAGGTGCTCTCTGGAGGAGTATCCCCGCAAAAACAAATACCTGCTCACCAACGGCTCGGTCCTCTTTGCCTTCAGCAACCATCGCCAGTTCATGCTCCTCAAGGGCAGTCAGATGCTGGAAGGGGGGTGCTGCTCACCACGGTTGCCCAAGGCCTCAGCCAGGAGGGCTGGAAGATGGTCTCGAGACCCACGGACAAACAAGGGGATACTCATGGCCATCATGGGAACGGACATCGTTATGGAGAAAACCCTGGGCTGACGAGTCGCGGGGAAGCGGAAGCGCAGGAGTGGCGGCGCCCTTCAAGGCCGCAAACACCAATGGCAGAGCGTTCTCTCCAAGAGGGTCTCAACCGGGATGAACATGCAGACATTGGAGCGTGAAGCCACAATGCTTCATGACATCACAGCGGGAAAGCCCGTTCCCCTTGAACGGGCACTGCTGATTCTCTCGGGTCTGAAAACCCATGAAGCCCTCGGCTCCTACCAACACAAAATCCAGGACATCTGGGGCCGCTTCCTGAACCGGTGTGACCATAAGATCCTCTCTAACGACTCAATCCCTCCCGCATATTGGCATCGGTTCATCGCCAAATGGCTTTTCGACTATCTTTGGAACAGCAAGCCCAAGCGCTTCGGGGCGGGCTTTCTCCTTACCGAAGTGGTGGATGCTCAGCTCGACTCCGATGTGAACCGTGTGGTCGGAACCTGTGTCGGTCTCACCTCCCTCTATTCGGTGCTGGGGTTGCGGGCAGGCCTGAACCTGTCCCTTCTGGCGGCTTCGGATCATCTGCTGAGCCGACTCAGGGTGGGAGACGAAACCATTGACATGGACCACACCGATCCGCTGGGCTTCGATTGCCGAACCTCCGAAGACTTCCGGGAATTTCCCCTGCTCACGTTGACCGCAAACGTGCTCAACAGCCGGGGATTGAGCAAGGAAGGATGCGGCCAATTGGCGGCGGCCAGGGCGGACTACGGGAAGGCCGTCCTGGTCAACCCGAGAGTACGCCAATGGGTACAACAACCGTGGCAACATGAAGTGTCGGGACGGGGATATTCAAGGGGCCATCGCAGACTATACAGAGGCAATCCGTCTCGATCCCCATTTCTGTGAGGCCTACTGCAATCGGGGAATGGCCAGGCACCGGCTTGGTCTCCTCGACGAGGCGCGACAGGACTATGCCACGGCAATGAGCACCAACGGTGAGTATGCCCATGCCCGCATCTGTCTGCAGGTATTGGATGCCGTCGCCCGCGATGAAGCTCTCCGAGGACAGATCCCCTGCCGATGACCGGAGCCATTGGATGTCTTCGAACTTAAAACTTCATGAAATTCAAATAGTTTTTATCGAGTATCCCCGTAGATCCAGTCAGGGCTCACATCCGACTCAATAGGAAAATGATCACAATGCCCATTTTCCCTTGACATGGCCGCGTGGTGGGGTAATTTAAAAAGACTCAGCGTACGAGCGGCAGTTTCAGTGCAACCTGACGCACGCATACCAACCTCAAACAATCAGTAGATTGGGGAAATCGGCTTCTTCCGCGCGTTCTATTGCTCCATTTGATTTCATTGCTCAGTGCTACAAGACGCTTTCGAGTCACCGGTAGCTTGACAATGCTCACAGTGCCCCTCTAAGCAGTACAGCTCCACACAAGCATATCTCCATTATGCGGCTTGCATCGGCAAGGTACCAGATCCGCAGTACTTAGGCGCAACAGGTCGTATTTACTCGTTTTAGACTTGACGCCGCTTCAGGCCGACTTTTGACTAGAAAGGAGGTGAGAAACGCCCGTTGGAGGGGAGCATTCCCGTTCCTCCAAGACCGAGAACAGCTTTGAATCAATACCTGAGTCGGATCTAACCAATGGAGGTAAGATATGCCAGAAAAACGAGATATCGAGATCAAAAGCCGGGCCGACACCATAGGTCTGATGGATTTGGACGTCAGGCCCTTCCCGGTCACCCCGCCGCCTTCCTACGAGCAGGTAAAACCGATTTACGAAAGAAGGAAGGCGCTGGAGTTCTGTGATTGGGCTGAGAACAACTTGAGATTCGAAAAAAGATATGGGAAAGATGAGGCTCTGGCAGGATGCAGGGTTCTGGATATCGGCCTGTGGCGGCTGGGCCACAAATTTTGCGCATCTCTGTTCGGCGAAGCCGGGGCCGAGGTCGTTTCCGTCGAACCGCCCGGCGGCGATCCTTTGAGGAAGCTGACACCCTTCGGCCGCGAAGAGTACCTGCTGGAGAATAAGGAAACCGGCCAAAAGTGCGGCATGGAGTTCGTCAACGAGACGGTGAACACCCACTGCGTAACCCTGGATGTCGAGACCGAGGATGGCCGGGAGATTTACAAGAAAATGGCCAAGAACGTCGACGTCTTGATCGACGGGATGCCTCCCGGCTACATGGATGGGCTGGGTATCGGGTACCGGCAGCTCAAGGAAACCAACCCCAGGATGGTTTACGTCTGGCTCGGCATGCTCGGGCAGTGGGGCCCCTGGAAGGACAAGCAATCCAAGTTCGGTCAGTGGGAGCTCGAGCCCTTTGCCAGCTGTGCCAATTCCTGGGTGCACAACACCGGTTTGGCCCAGGACTTGCTCCCCCGGGGCAAGGGCGGTGACCCGACCCGTTCGGGTATCTGGCTTGCCGACTATGTTGCCGGTGCCCAGGGATTCCTCAACGCCCTCTCGGCCCTTTACTGGAGGGACGAGCTCGGGGGCACGGGCCAGATGATCGAGGTCACCGGGGCTGAAACTCTGATGGACATCATCGACTTCGACATCACCTGGTACGGTTTCAATGCAAGCATCAAAGCCCGATCCGGCGGCTGGGATCCCAACCTGAACCAGTACGCCTGGAACCCCTGTAAAGACGGCTACATGATGATCGGGGGCCAGACCGACAAGCTCTGGTACAACATCGGCTTTTGCCTTGAGCGCGATGACTATCAGTTCGGCCGGCTGATCCACGAAGACCCATTCCTCAAGGAGATGGGCGCGAGAAACGCGCTGCACGCTCTTGATCAAGACCTACACCCTGACCACCCGGTGGCTGAGGGACACCAACAGGGTTGAAGCCGAGGAAAAGCTGCTTCAATACCAGCTTGCGGCCGGGCCGCTTCTGTACATCGACGAGGTCTGTGAGTTCCCCCACTTCAAGTACCGTCCCTGGATCTACGTACATGAGACCGACTACGGCCCGCTGCTGATTGCTTCGAGCCCGTCGTCCTATCAGCTCCGTGCGCCTTTCAGGTGCAAGTGGATGGGCAGAGATCTGGGGTATGACAACTACGAAATCTACCTGAAATGGACTGGGTTGACCCAGACCGCGGTGAATGCAATGAAACAGAAGGGGGTGATCTGATGGCAAAAGACCCAAGAGTAACACGGATAGAAGACCTGCCGGGCCCCAAGAGCAAAGGTGAGATGGATGAGATGAAGATGCCCTACGAGGAGTACTGCAAGAAACTCTTCGATGTGGGCAATGAACACACCAAGCCCACGGCGCTCAAAGGGATCCGGTGGCTGAGCTGCACCATGTATATCTTCACGCCTCACTCTGTGGCCAACCTGGCCGAACTGGGGGCCGAGTGCATCAAGATCGAAATGTCGAGGATGGGTGACGCCATGCGGCACACATCCCCGTTCAACGAGGCCTACCTGTATCCCCTGCACGACACGCGTCCCATGACCGGCACCGGCCTGGGTTTCACCAACGCCAACCCCAACAAGTATTTCATGACCATGGATTACCATGTCCCCGAGATGGTGGAGGTCTTTTACGGGCTGGTGAAAAAATCCGACGGGCTGACCGAGCTTTACCGACCGGGAACCCTGGACAAGTGGAAAATGAGCTACCGGTACCTGAGTGAAATCAACCCCAGGTTCATCTATGTGTGGGGCGGCGGTTTCGGCTACGGCCCCAAAATATTCGGCGGTTCCTACGACATCCTGGGCCAGGCCCACGCCGGACTCGCCTCCATAACCGGTATGCACGAGTACATGGGCGGGCATGCCACCAAGTGCACCAACTGGATCATTGACTGGCAATCCGGCAACCTGATCACCTGCTCCATCCTGGCGGCCATCCACCATCGCAGAAAGACCGGGCTGGGCACCATGATAGAATTCTCCCAGGTACAGGTCCCGACCCGCATGCTCGGACATACTACAACGATGTACGGCAAATTCGGTATCGTCCGCCAGCGATGGGGCAACTGGGACACCCAACTGGCTGCGCACGGCATCATCCTGTGCGGCAAGTCCGATTTTCCGGATGCCGAAAATCCGCAGGACAAGTTCTGTGCCCGCTATGCCATGGTCAGCGCCTTCCAGGATGCCGACTTCAAGGAGCTGTGCGCCATTACCGGTATGAATGATCTTTATGAAAAGTATAAAGCTCACAAGGACCGGGTCGAAGGCGAAGCTCAGGTGGAAATATACACCGCTCTGGAAAGATGGGCCGCGGACAAATCCAGGTCCCAGGTCTGCAAAATCCTGAACGATGCAGGCCTCTTGGCCGAACCTGTTCGAAACGACCGGGAGGTTTACGAGAGCCCGCATTTCAGGGAGAGAGGCACGGTAAGGTGGCTGGACGACCCCCTGTTTGGCGATATGGTGCTCCAGAGCGGCTACAGCTGCGGACATATGGAAAAAACCCCGCGAAGGACCAACTGGCACTGGCGTCCGGTGGGTGCCGACAACAAGAAGATTTACCATGACATGCTCGGCGTTCCGCTCACCAAGATTAAAGAGTGGTATGACAAGGCCTGGATATAAAAAGGAGGTGGTACAGTGTGTGATATCATCTGGTGCAAAAAAGAAGTGGCTGGAAAACCATGTGACACCATCAACTACCTCGACCCTTACTGTTTCTGGAATTGGGAGGGCACGATCAACTGTGCCGAGTGCGGTACGGTGTACTACATCCACATGATTCAGGGCTTCATGTACATGGGCCCCGATGAAAGACCCGGTGAGAAACCGGACACCAGCCCGCTATACGCCGACAAGCCCTATGACGGCTACTCCAACTACAGACCTGGTGTCGAGGGCCGAACCAGACCCTACGAGTGCAAGCCCAGAGAAAAACTGCTGGGCGTCGCCGATATGGTGAAATTCAGCATCCGCGGTCGACCGGTTCGCGGATGGCGTCCCCAACCACCCTCCGCCGGTTTGGCCGGAACCTTCGGTTTCAACTGGGATATTCAGAAACTGTCGCCGGAGGTTTGGGAGGAGTATCAGAAGAAGCTCGCTGCAGGCGAAGTCAAGGACTGGTAACTGGAGAAAGGAGTGTTGTATGGCACAATTAACGCCTGAGGAATTCCTGGATACTGTTCTGATTCCGGAAAAACAGAGTGACCATATATGCTGGAATTGCACCGGCTTGAAGCCGGTTCTTAAAGGCTCCAAGTTCCCACCCGCGGACATCATCGGCTGGTGCAAGAAGATCCACTGGCCCCATTACTGGTGCGTGGCCGACTTCAACGTGGTCAAGAAGTGCTATGCTTTTCAAGACAAGAAGAAGAAGTAGCATGGAAGAAAACGTCCGATCAAAGAGACTCGATGCCCTCAAGGGGATGCTGCAAAACTGGAAAACGGGTTTTCTGAGCTGGGCATCCCCCGACGGGGATAACGAACATGTGCTTCTGGAATTCACGGAAGAGATCCAGACGAACCTTTATCCCTATGTGAGGAGGTTGTTTGAGACGAACCACCTCAGCGCTTCCGAGGCCAAAGAGTTCATGGTTTATTGCTACGGCCAGGTTGAAGATCTTCGCACCCAGTTGGTGGAAGTGGAAACCGACGAAAATAAGAAGGAGGTTTAATATGCCTGAGAAATGCCGGGTGGTGGTCTGCGGTTTTGACCCCATGCTCGTAAAAGCATATACCGCTGCTAATGCGAGAGCTTGTTGGTGGCACATATCCGACGAGCTCTACGAAGAATTTGACATGAAGCCGAGAATGAAGGTTCAACGGCAAGCTGCTTAAGATTTACTCGGGTAAGACCGGCCAAGAGACCGAGGCCCCCAACGAACCTTTTGAATGGGAATGTGCCAAGGAGACCGGTCTTGTGGTCCTGCTGCCGGCTGACGTCATCAAGCAGCACAAGCTCACCGAGTTTCATTTTGTCGAGCTGCTTATTGAAAAGATTGACGGCAAAGACGTCTACCCAGGCCAGGAAAAGATAAGCAAGAAGTGGTGGCCCGATGACAAGATGAAAATGAGCTTTACCCTGGACTATCAAGGGTAGCCATCCTAAACCCATAACAAAAACCCTCTCCCCTGCTCGCAGGGGAGAGGCAGAATCGAATGCACAACCCCCCCTTTTTGGTTTGTCCGGAGAGGGGGTTTTTCTGGCCTGGCCCTGAATTATAAGGGAACACAGGGATCAAAGGAGGTAATCGCCATGTCGGATTCCACCATTTATCCTGAAATCGATCTAAATACGTATCGAAAAGAAACCCGACTCAAAGATGGGACTAAGATTCTTCTGCGCCCTATGGTGGCAGCGGATAAAGATGCTTTGTTTGAGTTTTTCCAGGCGGTTCCCACTGAAGATGCAAGGTATTTGCGTGAGGATGTCTCAAGCATTCTCCTAATTGAAAAATGGGCGAACAAGCTGGATTACAACAGGACGTTGCCCATCATAGCGGTAAAGGACGGCAAAATCATTGCCGATTCCATTATCAATCGCCGTCAATCCGGCTGGAAATGGCACCTCGGCACCGTGCGGGTTTTTGTGCACAAGGACTACCGCGCTGTTGGTCTGGGGCATCTGATGATTGAGGAACTCGTGGAGATTGCATACAAGTTGGGACTTGAAAAACTTATCGCCGAGGTGCCGGACATTAACACTGCGGCAATCAATGCTTTCATGAAAGCAGGGTTCTATCGTGCTGCAGTGATTCCGAATTTGGCCAAGGACAGGGACAATATGCCTATGGATGTTGCAGTGATGGTCAAAGATGTCAAACCGGCTCACGACGAGACCTATGAGTTTGATTTCTAACGCCGCTCTGGAAAGATACTCAATTTGCGGGTGGGAATGCTTCCACTCCCTTCACATTTCAGTCGCCTCTTGCTTTGCTGGAAGTGCGTAGCCATCTGTTCGGCTTTCCTGTCTCATGCTTCGGTCGGAGATGTCCCAGGTTTGGGACAAGCCGAAAGCAGCTTATTAATCAATTTCAAAATCGATATAGGTCTATTGGTTCGCTTTGGGGGCGCTCCAAAATCCAGGGAATGGGGGGTTGGAATTCCTTCTGGCCGCCAATGGGTTGCAGCGAAATGCTGTAGCCCATTCTTAATCTGTCACCGTATTCATGACACAGAGTATGCAGTTATCAAAGGAAAAGTACAAACGTTCATTGAGGAATTGAGATGACCAAGAAGGCAAACGATGAGGATAAGCAGGAACTCAATCAAGAACTGAAGCCGCTGATAGAGGATGAAGAACTGCCGGAGGAAGAACCGGATCACCCGGGCTGGCTGTCGATTGGCGAGATTTTGAAAGTGTCGCATCCGGTCTTTGAAAACAGTAAATTTCTTATCGGGTATCATCATTCCAGCAATGTCTATGTGCTTGCAGGTGATTATCTGACCGTGGTCGATCCAGGAAATGATTACACTATTTTTGGTGAGCTTGAAAAACTGGGGTACAATCTCTTGGATATAAGAAAGGTCGTACTCACCCACGGACACCGCGACCACTGTATGGGCGTATTCGAAATGTTGAGATTCCCCCCGGTTATGGAAAACAAACTAGTCGAGATCATCATCCATGCGGGAGGTCCACAGGAGTTCAAAAGGATGATCACTGAGGCCGGGTTCCCCCCAACCGAACTGGGAGGCGGGGAAACCCTTGAGCTGAGCGGCTTTGAATGGGAAGTAGTCCACACGCCCGGCCACACCATTGACGGCATATGCCTGTATCATGGACCGACCAGGACGCTCATTTCCGGAGACACTGTCCTGCCCGATGCCATGGCGGATGCCGACAAGACTGCCGGAGGGCGTTTGGACCACTATTTGTATGGGCTTAAGCAGTTGCTGAAAAAGGATATCGTTCACGTCCTTCCCGGCCATGGCGTGCCCGTGGCAGTCACCGGCAGCCGCACCGTCGAAGAAACGTACGAAGGCGTGATGATGAAGATCATAGATGTCGCTCCGGAAGAAAAAACAACCTGGATGGAAGGAGCCAAACTGCTGGCCGAAAAAGGGCTCTTGGAAGAGGTTGTATATTGCTGTGATAAAGAACTCGCCTTCAGACCGGAGAATGTGCAGGCGATGCAGTTGAAGGCTTTTGCGCTGAACGATATGGGCCGGTGTGATGAGGCCATTGAGATTTTAGACCGGATTCTGGCTCGGCAGCGCGACAACATCTACGCTCTGGCAGCCAAGGGTCATGCCTTGCTGGGTCTGCAAAAATATGCTGAAAGCCTGACCTACTTTGACGGGGCCCTGGCCAAGAACCCAGCGTTCCAGGAAGCCCAGGTCTTCAAGGGCATGGCCTTGTATTTTCTGGGCAGGTCTGAAGAGGCCATGGAAATCGAAGCCTTCAGAACCGAGTTTCTCTCGAGATTCAAGCATGAGATTGATCGAAGGAGACAACAACCGGAACCGGATGGATCCGGTTTGGATGCATAGGTCCTCCACATTCGCTGTATTTCTGAATTTCACCGCGGGGTCGGAAGGTGGGTGTTACCCTCTGAGGAGCAGATATCAATGAACGCTGAGTCTTTGAAGCTGTATGAGGCTGCGAGAGCTTTGGTAACCTATATTGACAGTGAGGATGTTTTTGATAAGGTTGGCGACATGGGCTGCGGCGGTGTGGATCATCATCAATCGGAGTCTTTCTACAATTTGATTGCCGATGCCAGAAAGGCCGTTAGGGAGTTTGAGAATCAAATAGAGGAATCCCCGTGATTTTGCGCCTGCTGAAGGAGCACGGAATTCCATCAGAACCAGCGGAACTTCCCATGATTGCCTGCATCTTTTATGACAGGAGACAGAATTCAGTAGTCAGGAGACAGAATAACAACGCTGTTTTCCTTCTGCATTCCGTCAATTGACTTCTGTCTTCTCCTATAGTCCTGTTGCCGGGAAAACACAGGAGTTTAGATGGCGCTCGAGGAAATCAGCTATGAAGAGTACATAAAAAAGCTCGACCAAATAGAGCAGCGGTACTTGTCCGATGAGGAAGGTTTTCCCGAGGGCGCGCGTGAGAAGGGGTTGGAGATTTGCAGGAAATTCCGGCGAGAAGTGGAAGAATTAGGTCCTGAGAACTGTTTATATTACATTGATACGCTTTATGGCTTGCCCATGCACAAACCCAAGGAACGCGAGAAATGAGCTAAACGGCAAAAGTGGGCGACTCCCTCTCACCCCTGCCGAAACAAAGCGAAGAATGTGCGTTAGAGAGGCTCTAGGGCTCTAGAGGGCTTCAATAAGAGGTTTCATGGGAGTAAGTCGTGAAGAAAGACGATAGTCAATATGTTAATTGTGCCCATTGTGATGCTCGGCTACGTTTGGAGGAAGCCCTTCGTTACGAGCACAGACTGCTTTACGGTGAACATTACCACTGTCGCGATTGCGATCCCGATGGAGTTTGGGATTGCATGAGTCATGATACAGATCTCGAAGTTCATTGACTTGCGTGTTATAATATTTATGTAGATACTGGTCATGGGCATTCCCGACTCGTAATTAAGGCAAACTATCCTGCTGTAAGCGGAAGTGCCTGAAATGAGGGTTTTCCTTCTGAGGATGAGTTTGCTACGCGGGCAACGATGAAAGGAGATAAGAAATGGCTGTTTTCACGGTTTATTTGAATGTGGCAGGAAAGGGAAGAGTGGAAGTGGGGAGTGTATCTCTTGATAATCCGGATCCGAACCAGTTTGAATCAGTGGAATTGATTGAGCAAGGTGCGGAGTCGCTGGAAGATGCGATTTCGGTGTCGTTCCGTCCGGTGTAAGTCATTCGGTGAATTAGGCGTGCCCGTGTAGCACTAAATCTTGAGGTTGAATGGAGGAGATAAGAGAGGGCGGTTCAGATATCTGCTTTCAGCAGGATGTCACTCCCCAGAATCGCCATCAAAACACCACCTGATTCCCTCTGCCTGGAAACCCTTACCCAGCTTTCAGGGCTCAAGCCCTGTGCCACTGTGGTCAATAGCAAGCATCTTTCGAGGTTCTTGCTTCCCTTGAGCAAGACAAACTGTCGATGATTGCTGAAAGCGAACAGCACCCAGCCGTTTGTCAGGAGATAGTTGTAATTTCCAGGATATTCCTCAAGGAGTTCTTCAGTCGTGTGAGCCACTGCCGCAAAAAGGGGGAGAATTGCGTTGTCTCTTTCATAGCGCGCCGCAATGCCGTCCAGGAGATATTCAAAGGTTTTTGCCGAATCGCTGACGGCACAATCGAGTCGAACCTTTTTGCTTCGATAAGATTCAATGGAAGGGGCCTTTCCATTGTGTGCGAAAATCCAGTCCTCCCCTTTGAATTGCAGGACAAAAGGATGGGCGTGACATTCATCAATGGGACCACTGGTTTGGAACCGGACATGGGCAATGATGATCTTGCTGGAGACGATTCGGGCAAGCCTCTGAAAACTGTCGTGAAATCTCCCTTCACCATAGGCCCGGGCGGCTGATTTCTCCACGTAAGCTCGATTCTTCTTAAAAAATCCAATGCCCCAGCCGTCTACATTTCTACTCGCTTTGGTTGCGAAAATTGGCAGAGACTTCGGCGCCGAGTAATTTGTTGCTGCAGATAGGGCAAATAAGTCGCACATAACGGAGTTTCGTCTCACCTGAGCGTTTCAGGATTCCAATCTAGAGTAGTGTTCCCTGGGCCACATCTCCCAGGTACAATACATCCGGTCCAGCCACCACCAAAAGCTTTCCCAAAGTATCCTTTTCCGGCCTGATGGCAATCCACTCTTCATCACTCAGTCCTTCTGCGATGGAAGTCACAACCAGGCTATTTCCAAGGCTCTCTGATTCTCTGAGCAGCATCAATTGTCGAAAGTTACAAAAGGCAAAAAGCACGGACTCGTTGGCGAGGAAAAACGCATAATGGCCGGGATACTCTGAAAGCAGGTTTCCAATACTTCTGACCAGCGACCTGCCAAGACTTCCGTAAGGAGTATACCGCAAGTATGATACCAGTTGATCTCTCAAGTATTCAAAGACCCTGGCAGGATTGACATCAACGTCTATTCTGGGTTCGTTGGTGGTTTGATAATTCTCAATTCCATCTATGGATCCGATATGCACAAAAAGCCATACATGATCGAGAAACGATAGGGAAAATGGATGGTTATGTGCACTATGACGTCCACCGCTCAACGGACAACTGATGTGCGAGACAATGATCCGGCTATCCACAACCCTTGCCAATCTCTGGAAACTCTCGTGTACTTGTTCGCCGGAATAGACCTGCTCTGCTGATTTCTCAACCAGGGCCTGGTTGTCTCGGAAGAACCCTATACCCCAGCCGTTCATGTTCCGCTTGCCCTTTTCTGCAAAGATCGGCAAGTACTGTTGGGCCGTATAATTGACTCCTGCTGACAGGGCAAAAATGTCACACATCTTCTCTCATTCCCCTGAACTGACTTGACCCTTTCGACCCCAAAGGGCGGGGTCGCAGCGAAGCATCAAAGCCGTCACAACTCCCCCTATGGTCACCCAGCCCTCTCTGATACATGAGACCTGTTTGTTCGCCACCGTTTGATGCGACTCATGTGGCCAAATGCCAGATAAATCTTGTATATGGATTTCATCCATTTGTTCGCATTTGGGTGATAGTCCACCAACGGTATACGCCCCTCACTCATTTCAACCAAGAACTGTGTGAAAATGATCCACTGCATGGCTTCATCCATCTTCTCGAGGACCGCGGAGTGATATCGGAACTCAATGGTGGATCGGTACCAATACGAATGCAGATTTAGCCCATGGTAGCGCGTCATGTCATATCTGGCAGTTCTCCCACAATTTGGGTCATACCTGTTCTCGGAAGAATACCAAAGCTCTTTGATCCGGCAGCCGTTCCTCTTGCATTCATCCTCGCAATCGGCGGGTTTGAGCAAGACATCCATATCCAGATCCATTGGGCGACAAGTATCTTTAGTTATCCGGCCCCCTGAGATGAGATGGTAAAGATAATCCTCCATGGGATAGACGATTCTAACGAGCTCCTTCAAGTGAGTACACTTGTAATGTTCAGCATCCACACCGTGATGAACGTGAAATCCGCAGGATTCATCTATTTGCGCTCTATGGACTTGGCCGAGCAACTGAAACAAGCGATATGCTTCCACTAATCCCTCAAAGCCGCGAAGTATCGGGCTCACAAGTTCGACGCCCCCTCTGTGAACTATGGAAGAGTCTTCCTCAAGATGCCAAGAATCCCTGTCGGCGCCAAGACGCACCCCGTAATCGTTCAGCAATTGTGGGAAACTTCTGCCGTCGCTGGCTTTCGAATGGATGTTGTAAGGTTTGATTATGCCGTTGTCCGGCGGTAAAATATAATAGTCCAGGCCATAGAACTCGATTTCCACTCCGAAAGGCCGATCTGTGAAGTAGTGCAACATGGGGTACTTCTGCTTGAGTTTTGACACCAACTCTTGAGACCCTTCCATACGTTGCTCCTCCTCAGGAAATGCATGTAAGCCTCACTTGCGATGCAGCTGGTGCCTTCCAGCCTCATTGGCAGCGAACGAAAATCGAGCCCATTGACGGTCGCCCGTTGCCGAGTCTCGGAAAACTTAGAAAGCCAAAGAGCTTGTCATAATAATAATTTTAACATGGACGGAGCGGTCCAACAATCGAGTAGTGTTGTTCAGTCGCCCATTATGGCGGGTGTCAGGACAGTTGCCGCGTCAGCGGCCTCAATTCTTGATGCTGGATTTCACACAAAATGCGGGCTACATTCTTTCCATCATTTCCACCGGCGGGTTGGTGTTTGGCTGGATTTTCTCCTCCACCTCGTCCCTTAACGCACTGATATCAAGCCGGCTCAAGACCCTTCCCGGTTCCACCAGTATAATTTCCGCCTCTTTATTGCTCAGAGCTGTGTGGCCTGAGAGTACTCCGTTTTCCTTGTAATGAATCTGTTGTTCGTGCCAACCTTCGTCACCAATAACAATGGCGAAGCAAAAGCTGCCGTAAACAGTTTCCAGGATCGTGGCCGTAGTAATGGGGGCATCGGTAATGAGACAAACGCTGCCCTTCGCCAAATCCTCTTCGGCAAACTGGTCTTTCAGCAGGAAAACCAGATCCTTTATGGCAATCTCCTTTTTTGCCACCGGTCTTCTCAAACCGGCAGCGACAAAATCCAATACAACCAGGTGGTTTCTCTCATCGGTGTGGGAGAAACGCTTGACCATCAGGGCCCCGTGAGAGTGAATCCATCCATTTATGATCACATCTTCCGGCAGCGATTCCTGGAATTCAGCGATCCTTTCGGAACTGAGGGCAGTATGGTCTTTAAGGTTCAGGTCATTTCGCGGTAAGCCTATGTCTGTTATGAGGGCAGGGTTGCCTGCGGTCCCCAGAGTGAAGCCATACCATTCGAAGCTGTCTTCGTGAACGGTGCGAACCAATTCGTTGATCTTGAAGGCCTTCTCTCTGGCGTAATGGGCCATGGCGATGCTCTGGGGCAAGGTGTCGAGAGCTATCTCCATGAGCTCCGGTCGTTTGAGCTCCGAGAGGCTTCTGAATCGCATCCTGGTCGCGCCTCCCTTCAGACCCGGTAGTCTGTGAACTCGATAGTCTTCACATAGTGCAGGGTGGGATCAAGACTGTGATAACCATTGCGGCGCCGAGCATCGTAGCCATAAAGTAAGGCATTTATGCCATCTTCCAAAAGCCTGACGATGTTGTCTGCGGTGAACTCGTCCGGCCAGTTGTATTCTGTCAGGCAGATCTCTTGTCTTGGAGCGTAACCGAGCAGAAAAGGATGCTTGTATGTCTCCAGCACCAGGGGTCTGAAAGGTCTTGTGGTGGGAACGGCCACTCGGCAGTCGGGAAACCGGTAGCTTCGAGCGTAGTAGTCTTTCAGGATGTATTCCCCTGTGCGCCTGTAAATAAGGTAGTCGTCCCTGGAACCTATCCTGGAGAAACCAAACCCGTCCACCTCGAGGGATCCGTTCTCTGTGAGATACAGCAGCAACGCAATATGGTTCTTCTTGGAGACGCCGAACCTTTTTCGTTCGTTCAGTTCCTGTTCAAGACGAGCGATCTCCCCGTTGACGATCTGCACTTGCAGCGCCTTGTCGACCCATCTGCCGAGCATCGCACCGGTGGCCGGACCTTCCTCAAACGGCTCTACCGCGCGCTCCAGTCTGTTGAGCTCATTCAGTCTCTGCAACAGGGGTCCCGGATCCGTCACTTGCTCGGCCCGCTCGATAAAGATCCGGGGAATGTCGATCTTGCTGCAGATGAGGTCCAGCAATGCGTCGTCGTCGAGATGTCTTCTCTGGAAGCCCCTGCTTTTGCGAATGAAGTGGGGCATTACTTTCAAAAGGATGGTCCGCAGCTTGCTCTCCCCAGATATCCCTTTCAGGTCGGGGATCTGTGGAAACCTCCCCAGGCAGTCTTCTTTCAGGCTTTGGTAGTGGTCCCTATCGATTCTTTCGACGTTGGCCAGAACCGATTCAATGGTCACCGACCTGATGAAATGCCTCCCCCGCGACACCATCACGGTTCTGGACCGCTCGGGTGCCTGCCGATCCGTAAGCCCTTCCTGCTCGTTCGTTCCATCGATTTCTTCCGCAATATGGGGATCAAAGAGGAGCGGTACGCAGACGAATCCTGAATCCACCACCAGATCGATCTCAGAGCGGAGCAACTGCATGACCATCCGTCGCTCCTTCGGGCCGCTGCCGGAGGCCGCCTTCCTGGGGCTTGACGGCGCGAACGGGCACATAGAAATACCTTTCACCCGCCTGGGTGTACTCGGACTCTGCGTAATCCATGGCAGTGCCTTCGATTTCCTCCCCCCTGCACAGGAGCTTTCCTCCGTTGAGCTGCCTCTTGATATCCTCCACGATGAGTTGTTCCTCTATGCTCCACTGCTGCTTGCTCAGGGTCATGTCGCAGAGCTTGCGCAGTGTCTTGCCCTCGTAGCTCCCGGGTTCATGAATGTCAATCAGCCCTTCGGCCGCCTGTCCCGGTATGATTTCGACAACGAGGGGCAGCGCTTGCGGCGACTTTTCAGCTTCCGGAGCCTTCCTCGGCACAGTATCGGTCATCATTCAGTTCCTCCTGGGCTGTGGCGGAGCACTCCCTTGCTCTCGTCCAGGTTCATGCAAGAAGCCCTCTCTCCACTTGAATCTTTGCACCGCTGTGGGAATCATAGAAAATGGATCCCGCCTCCTGACCCTCCAACAGCATCCTGTAAGCATCCACCATGAAACCGGCGGCAATCTGATTGGTCATGATCACGGAGGGATCGGGCTCATAGGTGCACGACGCCCTCTCTCGCCCACGAGCCTCACCCTTTCGGGCATCGACGATGGCGTACAGTCCCAACAATTCCGCAGGAGTGGCACCCTGCTTCATGGGATCGAAAAGAACAACCTGTGCCGCGTCCGCGCTGGTGCCCCCGCTGATGAGGATCTTCCCCTCCTCCCTGCACCGCTCACTCACCACTATCCTGGTCTCGAAGTTGTCAACGCAGTCAAAAACGGTGTCATAGGGTGAAAGGTCGGTGTCCCTTCCAAAGGCTGCCACCTGGAAGTCGCTCCTCATCCCAAACAAATCATTGAGCCTTCCGGAGAGCGTCTCCGCCTTGCTCTTTCCATGGGCATCGTAGAGAAGGATCTGCCTGTTGAGGTTGGACTCCTCCACCACATCCGGATCCATGAAAGTGCAGCAATGGAACCCCGAATAGGCGAGTCCCAATCCAACGAAGGTGCCCAAGGCCCCGGAGCCGATCACCAAAATCCTGGGTACTCCGCCGTATGCCCCCCTTTGTCTTTCGTATACAATGAGAGCGTCCGAAGCCTTCCGGTGCATCAGAATGCTTTTGGCTTCCTCCAGCACAATGCCGGCAATGACTGTGTCGAGGACGCCGTCGTCAAAATGAGGCCGGGGCAGGTTGTTTGGGGAGACGATGTGCTCGATCTCCTTCCATTCCCGCCCTCTCATATAGGAGAAGACCTTGAAGCCCTGGGCGCCGTTTCGCTCGTAACAGGTGCCCCTGATGACGGGCTGCTTCTCCTTGTAGCCCCTCTCCAACAACAACTTGTTGGCCAACCCATAATGGCTCAAATCCACCATCAGGTTGCACCCCTGGAGCAAGTCATCGAGGACGGGATGCGTGTAGTATCCCTGGATATGGGTCAGGTCGAGGAAAGGATTGATTTTTTCGGCAATTTCCGCAAGGTGCCTGTCCAAGACGGGTGCAACCACGACCAGCTCGTTGATTCCCAGGGCTGAGGCCGACAGTACGAAAAGCGATGCCAGTCGATCAGCATCGCCCACCACTCCGATTTTCGCCCTGTCCAGGGCGGACTGGTTCCACCCCGCTATACGCAGTTGTCTGTCCAGGCGGCTCCTGTTGGTCAAATCCGGTTCCTTCTGCGGGAGTCAGCCCTTGAAAGCCGTTTCGTAACGAGACCGACCCCAGACGACACCGTCATCCGTGGGGCGGTGCCCAAAGCGAGATCTCCAGCGGGTGGTCGGAGGCAAGTCTGGGACCTCTGCCCTCCAAGTCCTTCAACCGCTTGGTCAAGTACTTCACCTTGGCTGCGAGATACGCATTGTGGGGATCGGCACGGAGCCCTTCTTCGGCATCACGGAGGAGCACCCGGATTTCCAGGTACTCTCCCTCCAGCCGCCGGACTTCCCTCTGGAACATTTGGAAGTCGGCCATCTCCCTTGCATCGTCATAGATCCACATGGTCATGGCTCACCTCGTTCTCCGTCTAAGGAAAGTAATACTATCATAACCCTTTCGCTTATCAAGTGATGCTTCCCGGGCAGAATGTGGTATGGTGACTCCCGGCGAAAATTGCGGGGGCGGCATTGACCGGGTCCCCTGCACTGCATGCACCGGCGAGGGAGGCTCATGAACCCGGAAGATCACTGCCATGCGACAGGAGCCCGTTGCCACGGGACTCCTGGGGACGACCCAGGGGGTGACTCCATCGCGGAAGCACTCCTTAGGGCCGACTGGCGAGGACACTGGGGCAAACCGCTGGAAGCCGGCGATCTGCTGATGATCGGCGGGATGGCTTTGGAATCCCTGTTTCACAAACCTCCCCTTGGACCCATACCCGAATACCTGGTGTCCCATTTGTTCGTCTACAGATGCGTCGCGGAGTACGAAGACAAGATCGAGGAGCTCGATCGCTGGAAGGCTCTCCAATTGAGCCGGTGGCTGCATAGCAGAATCGCAGATCATTGGTGCGTCGCGGGGAAAGTCTACCAGCTCGAGGCGGCGAGGGAGGAAGGTGCCGCCTCTGAGAAGTTCTGCTTCAAGCTGATGGAAGACCCGATGCAATGCGGCCAATGAAGACAATGAAAGGGAAAAACCCATGGCCCAGGCTAAACAAGGTGATACGGTAAGAGTGCACTACCATGGAACCCTGGAGGACGGCACCGCATTCAGTTCCACCTACGAGGAAGAAGAACCGTTCGAATTCACCATCGGGAAGCAAAGCGTCCTTCCACGCTTTGAAATGGCAGTCGTTGGCATGAACGAAGGAGAGACAAGGTCGGTTACGCTTCCACCGGAAGACGCCTATGGTGAGCACAAGAAGGAGTTCGTGTTCGTCATGGATCGGGCCCAAGCTCCGGCCAATCTGAATCTGGAGGTGGGGAAAAGGCTGCAAGTGCACACAAACCAAGGATCCACAGCCATCGCGACCATAACGGGGATCACAGAGGATAGTGTGATTCTCGATGCCAATGACCCTCTTGCTGGAAAGACCCTCACCTTTAAGATCGAGCTGATTCAAATCCTGTCATCGTAGGTCAAGACGGGGCAACAGGGCAAAGCGTCCGTCGTGAAAGCCTTTGGGCATGGGGGTTCAGGGCTCTTTCACCTCGATCTCCAGACCGGTTTCGATACGGTGGAGAAGGATGGGGACGATTTCGCTGATGAGGCCTTCGTGGCAGGTTTCCTGGAACCCGAAGATCTGCCAGGTGCCGTTCCCGCAGAGCTTCACGTCTCCCGCGTTTGGACAATGGTGCCTGGCCGCACCAGAACTGGATGAAACCCGGGCAAATCAACCGTCAAGGCGGCTGAGCGGGGAAAAAACCGATGAAAGAAAAGAACCTCTCAAATCCACAGATGGCGGATGAGGTTGCTTCCGAGTGGGGAGGCGTTGTTGCTGGTCTGAAAGATGATTTCGGCAACTGAAGTTCAGCGACTACAAATATGCCCCAAACTTATCCTACAGCAATCGGGGCTTGAAATCACGCAAAATTCTTTTCATGCTCCCAGTCTATTGGTGCGCGGACGTTTGACAAATTCCTCCTGCGCGTATAGGATGGGTGGAAATTACATTTGTTTTTTGGGACCCTGTTTACAGCAAGCGGTGTCCAGGTCGAGAGAAGGAATCTTTTTACAAACTTGAGGAGGCGAAAATGGCAATGTATGTATCTTTCCTGAAGAAAACCCCTGAGGGAAACAAGGACATCAAGAATTCACGCGAACGCTTCACCGTGGGTAGAAAGAGCGTGGAAGGCGTGGGCGGAAAGATTATCGCCGAATACTACATCGTGTCGCGCGGGGAATACATGATCATCAGTGAATTCCCTGATGATAAGGCGAGAGTCAAATCCATGGTGAACACGGTACAGCGGGGAACCGTCAATTACGAAGTATACAGAATCTTGCCCGTTGAGGAATTCTTCAAACTGGTCGATGAAGCGTAACTTGAGCTTTTTCACCTTTTGCCTTTGAGAGAACCGGCGCTGATCCTCTTCTTTTCCGCCAGGTCATTGAATTCGTGCTCTTCGAGTCCCGTTGAACATTCTCGCAGCGGTTGTCTTTCACTCTGGTTTGCACCGAAATTTAGGATTGTCCCGAATCCCAGAGGCCTTTTTTCAGAAAACCAACACCCAACCATTCAGGTGAGTGTAAAACCCCCCGGGCAGGGCTCCATTCCGTGAAAAAGAGGAAAGCCCTGCCCAGGGGAAGTTGATTTTCCGAACTGTTCGCTGATCAGTTCGAACCTTTGCGTGCCAACGCCTGCGTTCGCCTTCTCCAGCTCCCCTTTGAGGCTCATTCGCAAGAGTTGTCCCACGGACCTCGCCGCTCCGCTGCAGTGCAGCCGTCTCTGCAAGTTGCCATTCAGGCCCGTTTGTTTTTCAAGTCCGCCCATTCTCACGCTGATGGAATTCTGACCTGCGGCGTGGGGGGGCCGGGAATTGGAGCCACCGGGTGAACCGGTTCTTGGCATCGTTCACCGGGTCTTTTAATGTCTCGTGGAAAGGAGGTGATTCCCACTCGCCTTTCTGAAAAACGACCGCCGGAGTCTTGATCAGGAGTTGTTTCGTTTCTGATCGGATTGGTTTAGGAGAATGGATTTTGGGACTACTTTGAGTCGAGGAGGTGTGAGGATGGCTAAGATACCTGAGAACTATCTGCCGCCGAAGGACACGTGGCCTGAGTATTTGGTGCCCGGGGAATTTTCGGACACCCCCATGGAACTGAACATTGCCGACTATCTCATCGACCGCCACGTGCGGGAGGGTCGCGGGGACAACCCGGCCATCAAGTTTGCGGACAAGACCTTCAGCTATGCCCAGGTGCAGGCGATGGTCAACAAGTTCGGAAACGCATTGAAGGCGGCGGGGGTGGCGTCCCAGGACCGGGTGGGCATCCGTTTGGTGAACACGCCCCAGGCGGTGGTCGTCATATTTGCCATCGAGAAGATCGGTGCCATCCCCATCCCCACGTCTCCCCTGTGGTCCGGCGAGGAGGTGTCCTTCGTCGTCAACAACGCGGAGATGAAGTATTTCGTGGTGAACGCTCCCCTTATGGGACCCGTCGAGACGGCCAAGGCTCACTTCGAGTTCGGCACGAAGGTCATCGTCATCGGGGGAAATCCCGAGGAGGTGAAGGCTTCGGGGCACATGGTCTTCGAGGAGATGATGGAGAAGGGCTCGCCCCAGCTGGAGGCGACGATGCTCAAGGGCGACGACATCGGGATCATCCTCTACACGTCGGGGACGACGGGGATGCCCAAGGGGTGCGTCCACTTCGTGAGGCCGGCCATTATCGAGGCAAGGATGGTCAACAAGTACGTGTACAAGATGGGACCCGGGGATGTTCTGGGAGGGGCGGCTCCGGTTTCTTTCGCCGCTGGGTTCGGCACCTTCACCCTGCTTCCCTTCGAGGGGGGGGCGGCCATGTCGCTTCTTCCCAAGTTCGGTCCTGCCGACATGATGGACCTCATCGCCAAGCACCGGATCACGGTGCTCACGGGGCTTCCCACGGCCTACCGGGCCCTCATGAAGTTTCCCGACTTCAAGAAGTACGACTTCAGCTCCATCCGCCTGTATACGTCGGGGGGCGACGCCCTGGGGGCCGAGACCCTGCAGGGATGGCGGGAACTCACGGGGCAGCCCATCTGGGAGGGGCTCGGTGGAACGGAGATGCTCCACCTGGTGACCTCCAACAGCATGAACGCCGAGCCGGTTCCCAACTCCATCGGCAAGGCCCTGCCCGGGGTGAGCATCCGGGTGGTGGACCCCATGGGCAACGACTGCAAGGCCGGGGACGTGGGGAGCATGATCCTCAAGGGACCTTCGGGGACCCTCTACTGGAAGCCTTACGTGGATGAGGAGCGCCTTGTCAAATCGCAGAAGAAGGGAGTGCTGAACGGGTGGAACCAGATGGGGGATGCCGTCCACATGAACGAGGACGGCAACATCTTCTTCGTGGCCCGGGAAGACGACATGATCAAGAGCTCGGGGTACCGCATCGGCCCCTCGGAAGTGGAGGAAGCCATCGCCAAGCACCCCGCCGTGGCCGACGTGGGCGTCGTCGGGGTTCCCGACCCGGACAAGGGCCAGATCGTCAAGGCTGTCGTGGTGCTGAAGCCAGGCACCGAGGGGGGAGATAAGTTCACCGAGGAGATGCTGGAGTTCCTGAAGGGATATATTGCTATTTACAAATTGCCGCGAGTCTTCCAGTATGTTGCGGAATTGCCCCGCACTCCAACCGGAAAGCTGCTGCGCCGCAAACTGCGCTGACGTGCATCCGAATCAACCAGTCGGTTCCCGCGGTCTTCGGTGTTTTGCAGCCAAAGGAGCGGCATGCGAGAGATTCCTACGACGGAGGCCGCGGGGTCGACACCCTGATGCAAAGGCGCGCTGACACCCCGCCAACGAGCAGGACAGGTCATGGAAAGGACGGCCCGGGCATCCCATGATGAGGGCCTTCCTTTGCTTTCGATCAGAACCCCCACTGGGTGAACAACCGCGGAGGGACCAATGGACTGGAGCATCACCGTATTGTGCGAGAACACCGTGGCAGCTCCCGGCCTTCTGGGTGAGCACGGATTCGCCGCCTATGTGGAGACCCCCGAAGCGAGAATCCTCTTCGACACGGGGCAGGGATTCAGCCTGGTGCAGAACTCCCTGAGACTCCAGAAGGATCTGCGTCAGGCATCTCGACTGGTCCTGAGCCATGGGCACTTCGATCACACGGGAGGCTTGCTCGCGTTCCTCGGTGTGCACGGTCCCTGCGAAATCGTTGCCCACCCTGATGTGCTCAGGGAGAGGTTCAGATGGATGACCGTCGGAAAAGAGGAAAAGCTTGTGTCCATCGGGATGCCCTGGCACGAGGCCTACCTGACGACACGGGGGGCAAGGTTTCGGTGGGAACGGTCATTTGCGGAAATAGCCCCCGACATTTATGTGACAGGGGAAGTCCCTCGAGTGACCGAGTTCGAAACGGGAGATCCCAAATTCGTGGTGCGTCGAAACGAGGACTGGGACTCCGATCCCTTTCTTGACGATTATTCCCTGGTCATGAAGACCCCCCAGGGTCTGGTGCTCATCCTCGGGTGCGCTCACGCGGGACTGATCAACATTCTCGATCATGTGATCGCGAAGACCGGAGAGGCTCGGGTCCATGCGATTCTCGGCGGCACTCACCTGGGATTTTCACCGGAAACTCAACTGGAAAAAACCATCCAGGAGCTCAACAAGTACCAGCTGAAACTCATCGCAACGAGCCATTGCACCGGGCAGCGACCCATTGCACGGCTCGCGGCCGAATTCGGCAAACGCTTTGCCTTCGGACATGCGGGCTTCGTCCTCTCCTCGGCCGGTTCCCGGGAAACGGGGCTGTAGGGACCTCGAGCAGTGATTTCCGAAATTTTGAACTTTATCCGAAACGGTTGACTTCATTTGAACCGCGAAGGACACGCAGATCACGAAGACAATTGATCACAAGCCAGGGTTTTTCTTCATGCTCTTCGTGTTTTGTCTACAGAAGCTGCAGAAATGGAGTGATTCATCAACTGCGCTCATTCACGGTTTTCCCAGTTGCCGATTTTTCCAGTTTCTTTAGAATAGAGTATGTCCTGCTGCTGTTTGAACCTCTCTCTTGTCGCATCCGTGGTTGAAACAAGGAGGCTTCCATGAACGAGCTCCTGGCGCCGGGCGGCAGCCTGGCAATGGTGGAGGCGGTGTTCTCGAATGGTGCCGACGCCGTATATGTCGGATCCAAAGGATTCAGCAGGCGCAAATGTGCCTGGGAACTGGAAGATTCCCAGATCCGGGAAGCCATAGAGGCTGCCAGACCCCACAACGGCAAGGTGCGCATTGCCATCAACGCTGAGGTCCCCCCCGACAAGCTCATGGTGGTCATGGGCAAAATCGCGAAATATTCCGGATGGGGCGCCGAAGGGGTCATCGTGAAGACTCCCGCCGTCATGCAAATGGTGAGGGACAATTTCCCTCAGCTCGTCATCCATGCCAGTGTTGGATGCAACATCCAGACGCCCGCACAGATGGCTCAATACAGGGAATATGGCGCCAGGCAGATCGTGGCGAGCACCGAAATCAACACCGTCGAAAAGCTTCGCGCATTCAAGTCGGCCGCCGATGAACTCGACGTGGCCGCGGAAGTCCTCATCCACGGCAACCGGTGTGTCGGGGGAGTGGGGAACTGCCTCTTCCACGAGTTGATCAGTGACTCGTATGTCAAGCGCACATACACCGACGAAGACGGAAACGAGATCGTCGAATACGAAGGTTGGCCGGACAGAAGCGGGAGCTGTTTTCGGTTTTGTCTTCTGACCGACGAGCAGAGGCAAAAGGTTCTCCGACAGCGGGGACACGGGGACCCGGAGATCGAGTCCATCAACGACCGCATCGCCCGTCACCCCAATGTGGCCTTCGTGATCGGCGGCCAGGAGCTTTGGGGCATCATGGACCTGGGCCTCCACACCATCAAGGTGCAAGGCAGGGAATACGCTGTCCAGATGATCTCCCGCATGATTTTCATTTATCGGTCACTCATCGAGGCTCACAGGTCAGGCCTCCCCCATGACCACCCTGACTTGCTGGCCCTGCACCATGAGCTCGCTGAAATCGCCGCGGATCGGGATCGGGCGCGGATGGAAAAGACGCTCGAACTTCACGCGAACATCAAGGGACTCCATGCCTGACATCTCGGGCCGATCAACGCTCCAGGGCCCGAAATCGGCCGGGCCCTGGACTCATGATCTCCGGGGTGTCCTCCCTGACCCTTTCCTCCCCGTAATGCCCGTCCTGGAATCCGCCTCAACCGGAGGATCCTCGACAAGTCCATGACCGTTGCCCCCCCTCGCGATCAATTGCTTCTTCTGCAGGACATTTCCGTCTCATTCAATGCGGTGTCGGTCGTTGACGGCCTCTCCCTGGAGATCGGCAGGCGGGAGATCTGTGCCCTGGTGGGGCCCAACGGAGCAGGCAAGACCACCCTTTTGAAGACCATTGCCGGATTGCTCAAACCTTCCCGGGGACATGTCATTTTTGAGGGAAATCCCATGGAGAACCTGTCCGTTTGGGAAATCGTCGCCCGAGGGATTGTTTACGTTCCCGAGGGAATGCGGGTCTTCCGGGACATGAGCGTTCTCGAGAACTTGGAATTGGGAGCCTACCTCAATCGGCACACCATTCCCGAGCGGCTGGACATGATTTTTCACCTTCTCCCCGAGCTCAAGGAGAAGCGGGAGGTTCGGGCGGGAATCCTGAGCGGTGGGCAGCAACGGATGGTCACCCTGGCGAGGGGGCTCATGAGCGGGGCACGGCTGCTCCTCCTTGACGACCCGTTCCAGGGATTGAGCCCCAAGGTCTTCCACCGGTTCTCCGAAACATTCAGATCCCTCAAGGATGCCGGTATGACCCTTTTCATTGCGGGTCAGCATGTTCGAGAAATTCTGACTTTGGCTGAAACGGCCTTCCTGCTGGAAAGCGGGCGGATCACCAGATCTGGAACGGGAGCCCATGTGTTGCACGACCCCTACCTGCAGAAGACCCTTCTGGGCACGGCAGGCATATCCCGGTCGGTTTTCCATCTGCCTGGAAACTAGTGCTTTTGGGCGGAAATCAGTGGGCACTTTCCGTGGGCACAGATGAAGCCGTACCCACCGAAACCGCACCCGGTCTCTACCACCGCTTACTGAGGCCCCTTCTCAACCCATCGACCTACGATCTCCTTGACGCTTTCGTTTTCCAGGGACTGCCGGGCATCCGGCGGCCAGTCGAAGACCTCGGATTCCTGCCACACGTCGCGAACCACCTGGACGCAGGGGCCTGCGGGACTCCACACCCGGTGGTCCGAACACCCGAAGATGACAACCGTCGGGGTCCCCACCGCCGCCGCGAGGTGGCTTACGCCCGAATCGCTGCCCAGGAAGAGCCTTGCCTGGGAAAGGAGGGCCGCCAGCTCCGGCAAAGGGAGTCCCTCGGCCACACGGACTCCCAGTGCCCTCGCCTCGTGGGCCAGCACCCTGATCCTGTCGTCAGCGGGCCCGAGGGTCAGAACCACTGGCACAGCCAATCCCTGCCGAAGCCATTTGAGAAGAGCATACCACCTGGGAAGTGGCCAGACTTTGCAGGCCCCTCCGCTGCCTGGATGAACGAGGACCGGCCTGGGACCAGCGCCGCCGAGTTCTACTCTGAGCCAGGAACGGGCTGCGTTCAGGTGCTCGGGGGATGGCGACAGGCGGCGGAATCCCTTCTTGAGTGGCCCGAGGATGGTCGATATTTGCCTGCGAAGGAACTCCGTGACGTGGACCGGATCTTCCGGTCCAGGAAAAGATTGAATCCAGTGGACCGGCTTTGAAAGTCGCCGAGACAGCCTGTCGCTCATGAGGCGGGCGCCTTTCTGGCCAAAGATGAACACCTGGTCCGCGTCCATGAAGCGAGCCGGCGGATCGGCAGCCTCCCACAGGTCGGCGTGGTGGAAGGGAGTCAGCTCATGGCCGTGAGGTGAGGCGACCTTCCCAAGGTAGGGTTTGGAAATCAGAAGGTCGGCGTGTGTCTTCCCTTGTCCAGAAATCCATCACGACTTCTGGAAGTGTGCGGTGGATATCCTCAAAGATGGGGCAGGCAAGGAGGAAATCGCCCAGGGCCCCCTGGTGCAGCACCGCGAATCTTCGGGCAGGGGTTGTTTGGGCAGTCTTCAAGGCCCCCTCTCGTTGATGCAACCGTGAACTCAGTCAGGGTTGCCTGCGAGAAAGCTTCTGATCAGACCACCGTCTGAAAAAATGGGATATTCTCGTCCCCAGGGGAGCATGGGCGAGTCTTTCGGAGATCAATCCCTGGTTTTCCAGGGCCTGCTGCAAACAGGGCCTGACGTGCCCGCAGGCAATGCACTCGGCTTGTGGCTGGATGACCCCATACTCATCCTTGGGACAGACCAGGGCCTCAATTCCAAAACAACAGGGGCGACTGTCCGTGATGGAAGCAACCGGATGTCGGGTCTTTTGGGTGTCATTCATGTCACACGCCTCGAACCGCGGGCGGCCTACTCAAGAATCTCCAGCACCGCTCGTTTGCGAAGCTTCGTGGCGGCGGCGTTGACGATGGTTCTGAGTGCATGGGCATTGCGCCCTTCCTTGCCGATGATCTTTCCAAGATCCGCTTTCGCTGCTTTGAGTTCGATGACAGATATCTGATGTCCGACGATCTCCTTCACTACAATTTGGTCTGGATACTCCGCCAATGCTCGAGCAATCACTTCCACAAGTTCCTTGATCTGAATGTCATCCATGAATTCACCCCGTCAAGTCAGATTGAATCGTGGTCCAATGGAGCTCCCGAAATTAAACTGGGCAACGTGCAGTCTGCATTCCATTATAACACTTCGCAAAAATCACCGAAGACGATGGGCAGGTCAACCAGGGGCGAGGCCACCGGGAAAGTCGCCCTGCTACCACGATCGCGGCAACGACCTTCGCGCGTCTGATGTTCCGGAATTTGACAGATGAGGAAACAGCGTGAAAAGGCAATATAATCAAAAGACTTCGTCCCATTCGGCCACAGGGACACTACAAAAAAGTGGCCGTGATGTCAAGGGGAAACCCTTGCACCGCGTATGATATGAAGACGGCAGAAACGCCTTTCCTTTTTCCCATCCGTTGTCTAACGTGAGAGAAGCGCATTGGATAGCCTTTTGAAAAGGATCTCCCATGGGGATTGCGGGAAATATCGATTCGGCTGGCGATAGCTGCACGCCGGACGCGTTCGCCCTGATTGAGGAGTGCGACAGGGATGTAATCGCGAGCTACCAGAGGAAGATCGCCACCTATCTTCACGAAATGAGCCGCCTGGACGGTTTGGGCCAACTCGGGTCAAGGCGGAGCCTGCCGGCAGGGGTTCTGAAGTATTTTCAAAAGGTGGTGGGGCTTTACGACGCATCGACCCAGTATTTCCTGGGCAGGCTTCACCGGCGGGGCACCACTGTTCAATGCCGGTCAGACTGCGCTTTCTGCTGCTGCAACATGCCTTCCGGACTCAGCACCATGGAGCTCATTTACATCTATCACGGATCCTCCTCGACGGGGATTGCGCCACGCCTCTTCCGTCGCTGTCTGGAGGCGCAGGAGCACTGGGCGGAGCTGCTCAACGGGGCTTGCCGACTTGCCCTGTCCGAGAACGGTCGTCCTCTCACCAGGGAAGCGCTGCTCAAATCCTATCAGGGGCTTTGCATCCCCTGCCCTTTTCTTCAGGGCAACTCCTGCCGGATATACCCGTATCGGCCCCTGGCCTGTCGGATGCACTTCAGCCTCTCACCGTCCTCCTGGTGCGACCCTTCCCACTTTCAGAACGACTACGCCGTCCGGTTCAATGTGGAACCGGGCGAGTGTGTACAGGATGCTCTCGAGGTCCTGGATGACTGTTTTCACTTGAATATTTCAGACATTATGGTATGCGGTCTTCTTGAACTGACCGTAAATGTCATGGAATTCGAACCCATTCAGTGGAAATGATAAAGTCTCGGTGACAGTGGCTCATCAGTGAGCAAGCGCTAAGAGGACTGAATGGCTCTGCATTTTCCTTCCAGGCTCAAGTTGCAGCCCCTGGTCCGGACTCTGTGCATGGACCTGAGCCCTCCCCACCTGAATGACAACACAGCCGATTTGGATCGTCTCGTGCGCTCACTCAGGAGGAAGGGGTTGGAGCCGTTGCAGATTCCACCCTTGCAGATATCCAATTGGACCAGGGCCATTCGCCTCGGCGATTTTAAGGTCCGTGTTCATGTGGGCTTTACGGGAGCTCACTGGGAAATCCTGGACGTCTCGCCCGGGTGCGCCGGCGACCCGCTCCTCGGGTTTGCAGTGGATCTTGGAACCACGCAGCTTTCCTTCACTCTCTTGGACCTCGAGACCGGGGAGGCACTGGAGGCGGATTCCACTCCGAATCCCCAGGTTCCCTTCGGAGAAGACATTCTCACCCGCATTCTTTTTGCCCGGGAACCGGACAACCTGAGCAGGCTGCAGGGCCTTCTCATCGATGCTTTCAACGAGACCATGCGGAAAATGCTGCACCGGAGGAGCTTTTCCGCTTCACAGGTCTTCGGGGTGGCTGTCGGGGGCAACACCACCATGTCCCATCTGTTTCTGGGCCTGGACCCGACCAACATTTGCAGGGAACCGTACATTCCCGCCGTGAATCAGTTTCCTTTCTACCACGGCGAAGAACTTGGCCTTGCCGTGCACCCGCGGGCTCTCATCTACATTTTTCCGAATGTGGGATCCTACTTCGGTGGGGACTTGCTGGCTGGCATCATTGCATCGGGGATGCACCGGTCTGATGAAACCGCCCTTCTGGTGGATGTCGGCACCAACGCCGAGGTGGTCCTCGGAAACCGTGACTGGCTCATCGCCTGTGCCGGCGCTGCGGGTCCCGCTCTGGAAGGGGGGGTCATCGAACGGGGAACGATGGCTGGGCCGGGTGCCATCGACCGTGTGCGCATCGATCCTGAATCCTGGGAAGTTCGTTACCACGTCATTGGAAATCGAAAGCCTCGAGGAATTTGCGGGTCCGGGGTCATTGATCTCATCGCGGAGATGTTCAACGCCGGTGTCCTCACCATCCAGGGAAAGATCAACACCACGGCGGACTCGTCCCGCGTCCTTCTCTCGGGCGACGTCCCACAATACGTCATCGCCTTCGGCGAGGAAACCGAGGACGGAGAGGACCTCACCATCTCTGAAATTGACGTGGGCATCTTCCTCAAGTCCAAGGCGGCCATGTACACCATCCTCACGGTGATCACCAACAAGGTGGGTCTGGCCTTTGAGGACTTGACCCGTTTTTACGTGGCGGGCGCCTTCGGCAACACCATCGATCCCGCCATGGCCATTCGCATCGGGATGCTTCCCGATTTGCCCCTGGACGTGTATCATGGGCTGAGTGACACGGTGGGAACCGGGGCGGCAATGCTCCTGCTGGACCGTGCCCTGCTTGCCGAGGTGGCGGAGGTGTGCGACCGCATCACCTACATCGAGCTCAACGTCAACATGGAGCTCATGAACGAATTCAGGGGCGCTTTGTTCATACCGCACACGAATCCGAAGCTGTTTCCTTCGGTGCAAATCCCGGAAAGAGCATACGGGTGAGGAATCGAACATGGAGAATCAGGTTTTCGAACGAAGCAAATACATTTTGAAGGGACGGCAATTCCTCATGAAGGGGTCCCACGTGCTGATATCCCTTTGTGGAACCCTCGTGGTGCTCAATGCCCTCCTGGTCTACTGCATTCTCTTCTCCAACCAGGGCATTCCGGGATTCCGTCAGCAGAAAAGCCAGGTGGAGGAAGTGGAGAGGAAGATTCACAAACTCAAGGAAGAAAACCAGAGGATTTTCCAGCACATTCAAAGTTTCAAACAGAATACCCAGGCCCAGGAGCGGTTTGTGAGGCAGCAACTGGGGTGGGCAAAAGAGAACGAACTCGTCTTCGAATTCACTCAGCCACGACGGAGCGTTGCTCCTGGGAAATAGCAGTCCCGAGCCAAACCGGGCGCTTTTTTTCCGCCATGCCGCCTGCGGGGGCCCAGGGGCGGCATGGAAAACGCCAGGGTCCAACCTCGGCCGTTGGATTTCGGCACCTTCCGGTTGGGTCATTCGCAGGATGGAACTCCGCCGGAATCCCCGGCTCCCCCGCGAGAAATTCCTTGACCCCATTCGCCAGGCTATGTTAGTCAGGGCATTTCACGAGCAATAGGCTCCTTGCTCCAATCCGCCGCGCGGAGAGGGGCTATTAACCCGAGAGGAGGAATGTTCAATGAGAAAGTACGAGACGTTTTTTATCCTGGACCCTGATTTGCCGGATGAAGTCAATGCCGCGGTGGACGAAAAGCTCCAGTCGGTCATTGCATCCAACGGCGGCACCCTTTTGAGCTGTGTGCCGTGGGGAAAAAGGAAGCTTGCCTACCCCGTGAAGAAGAGGATCCGTGGTCATTATGTCCTCATGGAGTTTGCGGGGGGACCCGAACTGGTTTCGGAGCTCGAGCGCAACATGCGCCTGGATGAGCGGGTTCTCAAGTTCATCACCGTGAAGCTGGACGACCGCTTCGACCCGGAAAAGGAAGAATCCCTCAAGGCTTCCGCCGGTGCAACCTCCGATGAAGCTGAGGCGGGTCCAGCCGCGGCATCGGTGGCCGATGAAGACTGGCCGGAAGAAATGTCCGAAGGCAAGCCCGAAGACGATGCAAGTCAGGCGGAGGAGGAATAGAAGCATCCTCGCCCGTCACGACCGCAATCCGATAATCCGACATTTTCAGAAGGGGAAGGAATCATGGCCATCAGGAATAAACGACGCACATTCCATCGTCGCAAGGTCTGCCGTTTCTGTGTCGACAGTGAACTCAAGATAGATTACAAAGATTCGAAAACCCTGCGTTATTTTGTTACGGAAAGGGGCAAGATCGTCCCGCGAAGGATTTCCGGCAACTGTGCCAAGCATCAACGGGTGCTGACGCTTGCCGTGAAACGAGCGAGGCAGATTGCCCTGTTGCCGTTCACCACCATTCACAACGTCTAGCGTGATCATCAGCACTGGTTTTTCCTGGGGCAAGACCCATGAACCCGCAAGAAAGTAACCCGGCATCGATCCGAAACGCCTCTTTCGGAAAAGAGGTCTTGTTGAACGTCACGGCGACGCTCCTCTGTTTCTGCACGGTGCTCTTCGTCCCCATCATGGGTTTTGTTGCCGGTGTGTTCACACCTTTTCCCAGCGCCCTCTTTTTCTCCCGCTGGGGAGCCCCGAAGGGGTTCTGGGTGCCGGGGGGGGCCGCGGTCCTGGGGTCGGCCCTGTTCGTTGTCATGGGGACGTCCCACAGCATACCCTATTACCTCTCCATGCTGCTCATGGGATTGGTTCTCGGCTTCGGCACGCGGAGTCAATGGTCCGTGGAAAGGACCGTGGCCGCCGCGAGTTTGCTGGTTTACGCCATAGGGGGCGCCCTGTTCCTGTCGACTCAAATGCAGGGGGGCCAGAACCCCATCCAGGTCATCGAGGAGGATCTTCGCCGGTCCTTCCTGATTGCCATTCAGGAAGCGGGGGGAGTATCTCAAGAGGTGCCGCTCCTGGAGGATGCCCTCCAGCGCCTTGTGCCGCTCATGGCAAAGCTTGCACCGGGAGGTGTTCTGGCGTCCCTCTTGATCATTTCCTGGCTCAATCTTCTCATTCTCAGGAGATACCGCCGGCTGCACAAACCATCTTTTGCCGTGTGGGATGAGTGGTCCCGGTGGAGGGCTCCCGAGCACCTTGTCTGGGGAGTCATCGCAAGCGGCTTTGTCCTGTTTCTCCCGGCGGCCCCCGCCCTGAAGACGGTGAGCCTCAACGTGCTTGTCGTGCTGGGTACCGTTTACCTGCTTCAGGGGATGGCCGTGCTGGGGTTCTATTTTGACCGCTGGAAGGTCCCGAGGTTCCTCAGGGCCTTACTCTATGGACTGGTTCTGCTCCAGCAGATTGCCACCCTGCTGGCGATTTTCATGGGGCTTTTCGACATGTGGTTCGACTTCAGGCGCCTTTCCCAGAAGTCGAATTCAACCGCTTAGCCCTTCGCAATACATGACTACGAGGAGGTCGTTGTGAAGATCATTTTGACTGAGAGCATTCCATCACTGGGACAGATCGGAGACATTGTCAACGTGGCCCCCGGTTATGCGCGAAACTACCTTTTTCCGAAGCGGCTTGCCCTGGCGGCCGTTGAGAAGAACGTGCGGGACCTCGAACACAAGAAAACGATCCTCGCGGAAAAGCGCGAAAAGTTCCGCCAGGAGATGCTGTCCCTGGCCGAAAGGCTCAACCGGGTGAAGATCGCACTGAAACGAAAGGTGTCCGAGGAAGACAAGCTCTACGGGTCCGTCAGCGCCACCGACATTCTCACCGTCCTTGAGAATCAGGGGTTCGAACTGCCCCGCCGGAGCATTCAGATGGATCAGCCCATCAAGCAACTGGGTGAGTACACCGTTTCCGTTCGCATCGATGCACAGATCACGGCCCAGGTGAGCGTCAAGGTGGAGAAGGAAGACTAAGCGGTGGAGACTGTCCCCGACGAACTGAGGAAGGTGCCTCCCCAACAGATCGAAGCGGAGCAATCCCTCCTTGGAGGAATCCTCATCGACAACGGTGGACTCCCCTCCGCTCTGGAAATACTCAGGGGGGATGAGTTTTACCGAGACACCCACCGGATCATTTTTCGCAGCGTTCTGGAACTTTTTGAGCGCAACGAGCCCGCCGACCTCGTCACCGTTGCCGATCTGCTGAATCAGAAGGATCAACTGGAAGCCGTGGGGGGAGCCAGCTACCTGGCTTCCCTCCTGGAATCCGTCCCCTCGGCCAGCAATGTCCCGGTCTATGCCAGGATCGTCAACGAAAAGGCCCTTCTGCGCAGGCTCATTCAGGCGGCCAACGAGATGATCTCCTGGTGCTACGGGGGCGGCAAGAGCCTGGAGGATATCCTGGATCTTGCCGAAGCCGCCATCTTCTCCGTGACGCAGAACCGCATCCGGTCCAGCTACTATCCCCTCAAGGAAATCGTTAAGAAGAGCATCGAAGCCATTGAAAGATTTCAGGAATACCGGGAAATGGTCACCGGGGTCTCCAGCCACTTCAAGGACCTCGACCGACTCACGGCTGGTTTCCAGCCTTCCGACCTCATCATCATCGCCGCGCGCCCGAGCATGGGAAAGACGGCGTTGGCACTGAACATCGCCCGCAATGCCGCCATGGACAGCGGGGTCCCCGTGGGCATTTTTTCCCTCGAAATGAGCAAGGAGCAGCTCGTGATGCGCCTGCTGTGCAGCGAGGCGAGGGTGGACTCCCACAAGATCAGAAGCGGCTTCCTCAGTCAGCAGGAATGCACCAAGCTCCTGATGGCCGCCGGAAGCTTCTCGGAAGTGCCCATGTACATCGACGACACCCCGGCCATCTCCGCGTTGGAGCTTCGGGCCAAGGCGCGTCGCATGATGGCGGACAGGGGGCTCGGGCTGGTCATCGTGGACTATCTGCAGCTCATGCGGGGACGTGAGGGGACGGAGAGAAGGGAACAGGAGATCTCGGAGATTTCGCGGTCCCTCAAGGCCCTGGCAAAGGAGCTGAACATTCCCGTCATCGCCCTCTCCCAACTCAACCGGAAAGTGGAGGAGCGTCACAATAAGCGGCCTGTTCTGAGCGATCTGAGGGAATCCGGTGCCATAGAGCAGGATGCGGATGTCATCGCCTTCATCTACAGGGATGAAGTCTACAACCCCGGAACCACCGACAAGGGGATCGCCGAAATCAGCATCGGAAAGCAGCGCAACGGCCCCACCGGTGAAGTGAAATTGAAATACTTCAACGCATACACGCGCTTCGATGACCTGGCATACGGCGAATGAGCCGTTGCTGCCCCGGGTTGTCACCTCCCCCATGGCTTTCCCTTGAGAGCAGAACATGAGCAGAACCGACCAATACTGGGACACCAGCGCGGAGTCGCTTTCTCGTGAGGAATTACAGATCCTCCAGGTCCGGCGGCTGAACGAGACCTTCAAGCGTGTCTTCAACTCAGCGTTTTACCGCGCGAAATTCAGGGAATGCGGGCTGGATCCCTCGGAAGACCTTGATCTCCTCGACGTGAGAAAACTTCCCCTGACCACCAAGCAGGACCTTCGCGACAGCTATCCGTACGGGTTTCTGTGCGTGGAGAAAAAGGAGCTCCTGCGGCTCCACGTGTCCTCCGGCACCACGGGGCAGGCCACGGCCATGTTCTACACCCGCCGCGATCTGGACCACTGGGCGGACCTCATGGCCCGCTGCATGTACATGACAGGCGCAAGGCCGGGAGACACCTTCCAGAATCTCACGGGATACGGTCTTTTCACCGGGGGCCTGGGATTCCATTACGGGGCCGAGCGACTGGGACTCCTGACCATCCCCTCGGGAGCGGGCAACAGCAGACGCCAGATCCAGTTGATGCAGGATTTCAGCACGAACATTCTCCACATCATCCCCAGTTTTGCCCTGCGCCTCATGGATGTCATGGCGGAAATGGGACTCGACCCCAGGAGGGACTTGAAGCTCAGGATCGCCTACCTCGGAGCGGAACCCTATTCGGAGGAGGTGCGGAGCCGCGTCGAGGACTACTACGGTATCCATGTGTACAACAGCTACGGACTCTCGGAGATGAACGGGCCGGGGGTGGCGTTCGAATGCCCCGACCAGTCGGGCATGCACATCTGGGAGGACACTTATTTTGTCGAGATCATCGACCCGGAAACCCTGGAACCTTTGCCGGAGGGAGTGTTCGGTGAACTGGTGCTGACCGCACTCAATCGAGAGGCCATGCCCATCATCCGCTATCGCACCAAGGATCTCACCCGGATCCTGCCGGGGGAGTGCCCCTGTGGCCGACCGCACGTGCGCCTCGACCGAATCCAGGGCCGCACGGACGACATGTTCATCATAAAGGGGGTGAACATCTTTCCGGTCCAGGTGGAACAAGTTCTAATGAACATACCCGAGGTGGGAAATAATTACGTCATCGTCCTGCGCCGGGAAAACAACGTCGACAACATGATCGTGCGGGTGGAGGTCACCGACCGGATCTTCGTCGAGGACATGCGGCACCTCCAGCGGATTCAAAAGAAAATCGCCCATGACCTCAAGGGGGAACTCCTGGTCACACCACAGCTGGAACTGGTGGAGCCAAACTCCCTGCCCCGATCCGAAGGAAAAGCAGTGCGCCTCATCGATGAGCGAAGCTTTTAGAAACCTCGTGACACATTAATCCGCGAGGCTCCATGCATGGTTCTGCTCACGCATGGCCCGCTCGCGGGGGAGGCTTTCCCATCAGCAGAGTCTTCGGCACCACCCATGGCCTCAAGAGCAGCATTCGCCAACGCGTCGAAAAGCTCCATCGTCGCAGGGTTCCCCAGGGCGAGGTGATCTCACCGGATCTTTCCCGGGAGCTGGCCAGAATCTCCTTTGATTCGGGAAGGCAGATCGGGCTCCTGCTGAGCCGCAACGGCACCGTGGAGATGGTTCTGGTGGGCGGCCCCCGGTCTCTCTTCATTCCCGACCTTCCCAAGAGCCGCGGAGGGCGCTGGCGCCTGCGGGGCCTTCGTCTCGTGCACACCCACCTCCAGGAAGACCCCCTCACCCAGGACGATCTCATGGACCTGGTTTTCCTGCGGCTCGACTGCGTGGCAGCCGTTCTCGTCGATGCCCACGGGGGCGCAACGAACCTCGAGGTTGCCCACATTCTTCCAGCCCGGGAACACCATGCCAACGGATGGGAGATTCTCCCGCCCATCCCATGTCACGATCCCCATTTGGACTTTCAAGAGCTCGTCCAATCCCTGGAAAGCGAGCTCGAGAGGAATAGACAGGCTCTTCCCGCGTCCAAACAGGAGGACCGCGCCATCCTCGTCAGCGTGACGACCGCCGACAGGGAAACCGCCAAGATATCCATGGACGAACTGGTGGAGCTCGCGGACACGAGCGGCATCATGGCGGTGGACACCATCGTCCAGAAGCAGAGGGGAGTCAATCCCAAGTATTTGATTGGAAAGGGGAAATTAAGCGAGATTGTACTTCGGGCACTCCAGTGCGGCGTGGATCTGCTCATCTTCGATCAGGAACTGAACCCTTCCCAGGTGAAAGCGATCACCGACACGACGGAGCTGAGGGTCATCGACAGGAACCAGCTTATCCTGGACATCTTCGCTCAGCGGGCCCACAGTCGGGAGGGCAAAATCCAGGTGGAAATGGCCCAGCTCAAATACCTTCTGCCTCGGCTCGGCATGAAGGATGACGCCCTCTCGCGCCTCACGGGAGGAATCGGAGCAAGGGGCCCCGGTGAGACGACCCTGGAGGTCAACCGGCGTCGCATCAAGGACAGGATCGCACAGCTGGACCATGAACTCGACGAGGTTCGGAAAAACCGTGGACAGCGGCGGGCCAGGCGTTTGAGGAAAGCCCTGCCCATCATCTCCATCGTGGGTTACACCAACGCAGGGAAATCCACCCTCCTCAACACGCTCACCCGCAGCACCGTGTTCGTCGAAGACAAGCTCTTCGCCACCCTGGACCCAACCAGTAGAAGGCTCAGGTTCCCCAGGGACTTCGAGGTGATAATCAGCGACACGGTGGGGTTCATCAGAGACCTTCCCAAGGATCTTCTCGAAGCCTTCGCGGCCACCTTGGAGGAACTGGACGATGCCGATCTCCTGCTCCACGTGGTGGACATCGGCAACCCGCGGTTCGAGGAGCAGATGGCCGCCGTCCAGCGCATCCTCGAGAAGCTGGATTTGCACCTGAAACCGGCCATCCTCGTTTTCAACAAGATGGATCTCGTGGAACCCGGGTTCCTGGAAAACCAAGTGAGACGTTATGGGGCCGTCGCCATATCCGCCCTCGACACAGGGACTCTCCCCCCTCTCATCCTGAGGCTCCAGGACCAGGTGGAGGAACTGCTGGAGGAGGGCCACTTCGGGACTGTTTCCCCGGCTCCGACGGAAGTCCCCGACCTATCCATCGCCTGACATGACCGGTTGCCGGCGGGCACGAGAGATTCTCGTCTCCTGTGGGAGGCCACGCATTCAAAACCATCATCCCAGAAGCCGACTTCAAAAGATGAAGGCATCAAAGTCAAAGGCACATTGGGGTCAACTTGAGGAGTGGCATGGTGTGAGGGTGTTGGAAGTTGGGCATGAAACCAATTACATGGACTCGGCGAGGTGCCATCTGAAATTCATCCTGAGTCGACGCGTTTGCCCCAAAGGCGGGAGGGAGGAGAGAGAAGGTATTCTGTAACCGTCGATGAAAGCTCTCGCCGCACGTTCCGGCCGGCAATGAGGGATCCCTCAGGAGCCGCCGCCCTGCGAGGAATGTTGCACTCGCGTGGCAAGGATTTGCCGCGCCTTCTCAACGTCTTTTCGGATCTGTTGGGCCAGTTCTTCCACCCCCGAGAAACGAACCTCGTCTCGAAGCCGGTCTATGAATCTCACGCAAATGGGCTTGCCGTAGATGTCTTTGTCGAAATCCAAAATGTGGACTTCCAGAGAGAGCTCATCGTCTCCAAAGGTCGGGTTGTAGCCGAGATTGGCGGCACCTCCGTAGTTGGAGCCGTTCACTTCCGCTTCCACCGCATAGACACCCGGCCTGGGGCATGCCTGACCCGTGAGTCGGATGTTGGCCGTTGGAAACCCCAGGAGCCTCCCTCCTCTTCTTCTGCCCGTGACCACCGTCCCGCTCACTTCATAGGGCCGCCCAAGCAGCCTTCCCGCCTCCTTCAGGTCTCCGTCCCGGATCAGTTGACGGATGAGGGTGCTGCTCACGACCGTTTCCTCCAAGTGTACCCCGGCGACGATATCCACGATGAAACCGTATTCGTCGCCCATCTGCCGGAGAAAATCGATATCCCCCTCCCGGCCGCACCCGAACCGATAATCATGACCGACGACAATGGCCCTGACGCCGATTCTATCGACCAGGAGATCCTTCACGAAACTGGGAGCCGAAATCTTGGAGAACTCATGATCGAAGGGGATGACTATGGTCACGTCGATCCCGCAGGAGGCAATCAACTCGATTTTTCGCTCGTGGAGGGTGATCAGGGGAGGGCCGGTTTCGGGGGCCAGGACTTGGAGAGGCTGTGGGTAGAAGGTCATGACAACCGATTCGCCGCTCAATTTCCAGGCCCATTCCTTTACCCGCTGAAACAGGGCCTGGTGGCCCCGGTGGACACCATCAAAGTTCCCGATGGTGATCACCGGGTTCCCGATGGTTCGGGAGATGTCATCAACTCCGACAAACACTTCCATTTGGGGACTCGCAACCTCCAACCCTTGGAAAATATACCTTGACACTAAAGGGAGTTAGCATACGTTACGCGCCACATTGATTGCAATGCTTTTTGTTGCCTTGCCGAAGTGGCGGAACTGGTAGACGCGCTAGGTTCAGGGTCTAGTGGGCGTACGCCTGTCGGGGTTCGAGTCCCCGCTTCGGCACCAAGAAAATTCAAGGGTTCGCGGGTTTCGGCCTGGAACCCTTTTTCAATTGAAAAGTTTACGCGCACATTACGCGCACGAATGTCGGCTGACGCGCACGCCGCCAAGAGAAATGCTAGGTCGCTTTACAGTCTTCTCGGTAAACAGAATTTCTCCCACATCTTCCATTGCATAGGCATCAATGGTAGCGGCTCGATGACGGCTTTTTCCGACCAGTTTTCCCATCCATGACCCAGGTTTCCAGAAACCCACTTTCGACAGCATCGAGCTCCCCTTCCCTACTGGGCACGAGCCGTTCAGATGCTGCCTAAACCGTGCTGGGAAGGGATCCATTCCTATCTCCAATTGGAAGGGCCTTGTGCTTTAGGAGATTATTGCTTTCTCAGCCTTCTGACTCTCTCCCCCGCCGAAGCACGACGAGTCCTTGGCTTTGTGGAACTCTCCCATGGTGTGCGCAGTGGAAAGCAGGAGAAGTGAAGGCATATCCCCTGCCAAATCAGCCCTGAGCCAATGAGATCTCGTGAATCGCATCGCACATCCTCTCCAGCTCCAGGAGATGGGTGCAGTGAAGCCTCGGACTTGAGGACTCCCTCCCACCATTGTTGAACCAGGGTTGTGGGGATTTCCTTCAATTGCTGATCAGACAGCACTTCAAAGGCAAAGCTCCGGATGATTTTCTCGTATGCCTTGCCAAAAAGTTCCTCCGTTGCTAGAAGTTCATCTCCAAGAATCCCGGCCTGTGAGACGAAAATGGCACCGACCTGCCCATCCATTGGACGAAACCCTTCGACAAATTCCTCTATTCTGTGAGCCACCTGTTCTCTACCTGCCTGAAAATCAGATATGGGAGGCTGCCTTGGGTTCGGAAAGAGACAATTGCATCTCATCCCACATGGCCCCCTATACACCTCTGAAACTGCCTTCCGTGTAAAGGCTAAGGCAGACGTTCTGCTTGTGAACCACCTGGAATCTGGCTCGAAACAGGTCCATGATGGGAACCACGCCCTGACCGTACAAGGATGCAGCAAATGTGGAGCCCAGAAGCTCGCCAGTGCAATCAACCGATACACTCTGAGAGTGTGAGCTGGACCTCGCGAATGACAACTGGGCAATTTTTTTTGATTCCCTTGCTTCCTCGCCGCAAAATCCGGAATAGGAGGTCCTCGACCCCCAATTCATTGCACAGACTTCAACAAATTCATTCGGATCTGCGGGATGACCCATGATCGACGGGCACCCCAGTGCTCGCAAAGCAAAGGCAAGACCGAGTGCTGGCAACAGCCGCTGAAAAACGAACGGATAGGAAAAAAGGCTTATCTCGTTGGTGGATGCGGGGAGACTGGCTTACGAAAGGCTTATCTCGTTGGTGGATGCGGGGAGACTGGCTGCCGAATTTGTGGCATAGTGATATATTGTGCGGCTCCATAGGACGGTTGGCTACATTTCTTCAGAAGACAGGCTTGAAGGCCGCAAAACGCTGGGTTTGAACGAGCATGAACCCAAACTCGTCTTGGCCTGGGCGCAAATCAGGAGAAAACATCCGGAGCTTCTCCATATGCCTCCTTGACTCCGGGGTTTGAGGACAAAGCCTCCTACGGATTATCGTCACGGGAGGCTGTATCTTTCTAAGTTACGCCAGCTCGTTTTTTGAGTGCAAAATGCCCGTCCACGCTGAACCAGAATATAAAGAAATATCGGGGCAAGCAATGGCCACATCCTTGCCGTCCTCTATCTTCGACCCTCTCAGAATGTGGTTCGCATTGTGGGGGCTTGCCGGATTTGAGCAGTACATCACTGTCTCTTTCAGTGGCCGGCTTCATCGTGCACTTGGCCGCTGCTATGCAAGGCGACGCCAGATCACCCTTGCCGAACGTCTAAAAAGAATAAAGCCCTCGATTCTCGAAGAAGTCCTCTGCCATGAAGTTGCTCACCTGGCAGTATTTGAATTGTTCGGTGAAAAATGTCGACCCCATGGGGCTGAATGGGCTCAGCTTATGCGGGCAGCCGGCTTTGAGCCTCGAAGGCGCCTTATTGTGGATGACGCGGGCGAGCCTGCTTCATTCATACGCCCCCATTACGTCTATGTCCATCACTGCCCGGTGTGCCAATCGGAGCGGGTGGCGCGTCGCCCTGTGCGCACTTGGCGCTGCCCCAGTTGTTCGGCGTTGGGAATGGATGGAGGACTGGAGATTTTGAAGCGCCCCGCCCGAAAAGAGAATCTATGACGAAAACCGGACCATGCCCCTTCTGCCATCCCGATCGAAGCCGAGTATTTTATGAAGGAAAGCTTGTAATTGCACTTTGGGATAGCTTTCCGGTTACAGACGGACATGTACTTCTCATCCCCAAGCGCCATGTGTCGACCTGGTTCGATGCGACTCCTGAAGAGCAGCAGGAGCTTGTAGCGGCAGTAGATATCGCTCGAGAGAAAATCTTTGCCCGTTTCAGGCCAGATGGGTTCAACTTTGGAATCAACTTAGGAGAGGCAGCCGGCCAGACCATCTTTCATCTTCACCTACATGTGATCCCAAGGTACCGGGGAGATGTGGAAGATCCCACAGGCGGAGTCCGCAACGTTATTCCGGCAAAAGGCAACTATCTGAAAGGAAACGCTTTTAAAGGGAATCTTGGAGAAAAGGACATTCTGAAGCCGATGACCCGGCAGTCAGGCAGCCTGGTGCAAACCGAAACGCTGATTTGCGGGGGTAACGATCCCCTGCTGCCTCACCTTCTGGCTCACCTGGATTCGTGTGAACGCGTTGATATGGCTGTTGCTTTCATTCTCGAGAGCGGTGTGGATCTAATCGAGGAGCACCTCAAGGACCTTCTGGATCGCGGAAGTCATATCCGGCTACTGACCGGAGACTATCTTGGAATTACCGATCCCAAAGCTCTCTCCCGCCTCCTGGATCTGCAGCAGGGGACAACCGGGCAATTTGAACTGCGGGTCTTTGAGAGCGGGTTTGTTAGCTTTCACCCCAAAGCCTACATCTTCTACTTCACAGACCCTCGCAGCAGCGGCATCGCCTACGTCGGAAGCTCCAACCTCAGTGCACAGGCACTCGAAGAAGGAATCGAGTGGAACTATCGGATTATACCAGCTGAGAGTAGAAAAGGGTTTCAGTCTGTTGCGGATGCCTTTGAGAAGCTGTTCCACCACTCGAGGACCAAACCCGTAGACATTGGCTGGATTCAAAGCTACGAGAGGTCGAGAAAGCCGCCTTCCATCCAGATAAGTGACGGATTTCTCGCTGAGGAGACCCAGCAGGGCTGGAGTACACAGCCCGGCCATGAGGCACCTCCAGAAATCCCCCCCCAGGAATCTAAAGCACCGCCTGAGCCACACTGGATCCAGAGGGAGGCACTGGAGGCTCTGGAGAAGACTCGAACTGAGGGTAACCAGGCCGGGCTTGTGGTCCTTGCTACCGGGCTTGGGAAAACGTGGCTTGCAGCATTCGACAGTGATCGGTTCGATGCAGAGAGGGTTCTCTTTGTTGCCCATCGAGAAGAAATCCTGCGCCAGTCCCTGAAAACTTTCAGGCGTATCCGTCCACTGGCGAGCCTCGGGCTATACAGTGGAACCGAGAAGCTGCCCGATGCAGATATCCTCTTTGCTTCCATTCAGACCCTGGGGCGCATCAATCACCTCCGCTCTTTTGCCCCTGACGGTTTCGATTACATCATTGTCGACGAATTCCACCATGCTTCGGCACGAAGCTACAGAAAGCTCATCGACTATTTTCAGCCGAAGTTTCTCCTTGGACTCACCGCAACTCCTGAGAGAACAGACGGAGGGGACCTGCTCGCCATCTGTGGTGAGAATCTCGTCTACCGGTGCGATCTTATGGAAGGTATCAGAACTGGACTGCTTTGCCCATTCCGCTACTTTGGTGTCCCGGATGAGGTTGATTACACCAACATTCCCTGGCGAAGCGGCCGCTTCAATGAGGAATCCCTCACGCGAGCAGTGGCCACACGAAAGCGCGTCGATAATGCTCTGGAACAGTACAAAACCCGTGCGGGGAAACGCACACTCGCCTTCTGCTGCTCACAGGTTCACGCCGATTTCATGGCCGACTTTTTTACCGAACAGGGTGTCAGGGCTGCAGCCGTTCACTCCGGGCCCCAAACTGCACCCAGAGCGAGTACTCTCAAGAGGCTCACTGAAGGAGAGCTCGATGTGGTCTTTGCAGTCGACATGTTCAACGAAGGAGTCGACCTCCCAAACGTCGATACCGTGATGATGCTCAGGCCGACTGAGTCTCGAATCCTGTGGCTCCAGCAATTCGGTCGGGGGCTCCGGGTTTTCGAAGGGAAAGATCACCTGCGTGTCATCGACTATATCGGCAATCATCGGACATTTCTCCTCAAGCCCCAGACACTGTTCGGCCTCGGACAAAGTGATCACGAGATTTCCATGGCATTGGAGGCAATCCAGCATGGCGAAGTTGATCTTCCCCCTGGATGTGAAGCTACCTACGAGCTCGAGGCCATAAACATCCTTCGGGCTCTTCTTAGGGCACCAAAGCCGGATGAGGCCCTGCATGCCAGGTATGAGGAGTTTAGAGAAAGACACGGCGAGCGCCCAACAGCTGCGGAAGCCTTCCACGAAGGCTACAACCCGAGGTCTACGAGGAAGATCTATGGCTCCTGGCTTCAGTTCCTCTCAGCCATGTGCGACCTTCAGGAAAAAGAGCAGCGGGTGTTGGAGCATCCACAAGCCGGGGAGTTCCTCAACATCCTGGAGATCACTCCCATAGCCAGGAGCTTCAAGATGCTCACACTCATGGCTATGCTCAATGAGGATCAACTGCCGGGCGAACTCAAGATAGAGAAGCTGGCTGAAAGCTTTGCTCAGCTTGCTCAGCGCTCCTCTAAACTGAAAGCAGACGTAAAAGTAGACGTAAAGAACCAGAGAGCCCTTCGCCAGTACCTTGAAAAGAACCCTATAGATACATAGAGCACCAGTAAGCGTATCAAGCAGAAGCTCTTCTTCTCCTATGTTGATATAATCTTCCGAACAACTTTCCGCATTAAAGAATACATCCGTGCAGCCTTCCAAGAGTTCGCGCGTGAGATAACCTACTAGAATCTTACCGAGTACCTCCAGCTACCAAATCTAAGTAACACAGCACCAACTGATATTACGTGCAGAGTTAACATGCGAGAAAACGTCCCATTCTTTTTCTACCATACCAAAAGATCAATCCAAACATAACCCGCTAGTATACAGAAGTGCTCTTTAAAAACCAAACTCATGAGCCAATTTCGTTAATGTTGCCGTCAAGTCGTGCGCCATAAAAGTTCCTCTAAGAACTTACTCTCAGAAATCCTACTACAGTAGTTCTGTGGAACGCCGCCTTCCTGAAACGAGCTTTCATGTCAAATTCCGGGAATCAGAGAAGGCTCCTACTGGAACTTGTATACACGCACTCACCATGAGCTCGCAATCACACACACGTGAAGATGAAACTCTATTCAAGCTCTGCTCAACCTATACCGATACACCTCCCAGACATCATAAGATCCGTTCACATCATTCAAATCAACAGATACCTAGAAGTTGCTCATTACCATCCACCATAAAAGAGCTAAGAAGAGCGTGCGAGATATAACCACGAAGCATATTTCTATGTGTATCTCATTAAAGCTGTGTTGCTCTCGTACAGTCTACTCATGTTGAGCCACCTCAATACCATCAGAAAGCTCAGCTTCCCAGTAGTTTTCCTTATTTATCTAGTGATCAATATTAGCAAGAAACACCTAGAGAAGAAATCCCGCCACATGATCAAGAGAGCCAAAATGCTGATCAAAAAGCTCTCGCAGAAGAAAAGTATATGCTCATATAAAAAATCTGCTAGAAAAATATCATAATTTTCATGATCTCTACTTCAACATCTTCAATATCTACCATGTCATCGTAAGTCCCAGTATAATTTTCCTCATCTAAACCAAGAGCCATAAAAGAAATATCTCATCCTATAACAACCTGCTGTTGAATAACAAAACACCAGAGAAGAACTTTCTGAACCAGACATAGCGCAACAGAGACTTTGAACAATTCCTCTATAAGCAAACATCAAAAGAGTAGAAAATCAAACCATTCTTTGCTTCACCAATGCTTTCGTAATGTCCGCGAACTCGTGAAAAGCGTCACCATCACCCACATTATATATCTGAACAAATTTCTCCTGCACAACCTCATGTCATGAAACAATAAGAAGTCTAAAGTTTCTCTAATCCTTTCCACATATATTTCAAACACTACCACAGCACTCAGACTTGAAACGTAAGTCACACCTTCACACAATTGAACACCTTTTATGAAGAGACTTATCTTCAGCATATAATTATGACACACCTCATCCCTCTGCAACACTTTCAGAGAGTTCAATATTTGTGCGAAAGAGAAAAACAACCACAGCGCAGTTTCCTTACCCATTTTACAGATCTCACTACAATGAACCGAGCAGCAAAAAAGTATACTACCATAAACACCCAAAAGCTAAGCAAAGTGAGCGTTCGAAAAGTGAATCTACCTCTCGTTATATGCAGCCATCCAATGCGAGCAGTCTATAATATAACATTGTATAAACCTACCTATAATCTTTATATGAAGTCAAGAATATCAAATCAGAGTAATCAGCCACATCCAATAATACAACCTATGGACACTCGTTCAACATGCTTCTCGTGGTTTAGAGAAGCAGCAGTATAATTTCTCACACAAATGTCTAGAATTCGTGTTGCGTTTTTCCTTCTCCCCTAAGAAACCATCTCTTAGAGAAACAATATCAGTTAATATACTTTGTCGCGTTTTCATCTCTTTTAGAAGTGAGTAGCTTTTCTAGATTTTGAAAATATGAATTCAAGATAGACCGTTCCTTGGGCCTTACGCTAAATCTTGCTCAATTACCTGCTTTTTCAGTAAAATCCTTATTTTGCCCGTAAACTCCTGTCTAAGTTGCTTTGGCAGTATTTAGCGGCTCACTAGTTCTCTTGCCCTTGGTGGATATCACGAATGGAGCCTGCGGCATTGAGATCGGCGAATGGCGATGCGTAATGCAGCATTTGCGGTAACGCGGAGATCCGGAGAGCTGCCGCCAATCGCGCCACTTCAACCGCATCGGGTTATTCGTTGTGATTCGGTGGTTATTTCGCTCCCCCTCTGATGGTGTCTATGAAATCGCCAACCAGCTCCAGGAAATCGTCAAGCCTTGCAGCAACTTGTTCTGCTGAAATGTACTGAGACAAGAAATCGGGGCTTTTAGGTTTCAGCTTTACTCCCGGGAAGAGTGATAGCAAGCCCGAAATATAGTTGTCCACCAGCTGCGGGTCATACCCTGCGGTTTTTAGCTGTTCATGAAGCCACCCGTGTAGATGTCCCCGGAGGTTTTCACAACGAACAGAGTAAACATCTGTCGGCTCCCTCGGGATCAGACAAGCGGATTGAGACGCTGCTCGCTCTCCACTGCCGGAAGACTTCTTTCTCGGTGCACCATTCGAAGATGCGCTCAACCATTCTTCTTACAATCTGATTGTCTGGAACCTGTTGGTAAAATTCTTCTTCCGACAACTGCCCACGGCGAGTGCTTATCGATTCTTGGTCCAGCGGCGGTTCGAAAGCGACGGCCACGTTCGCGTGACCCGTAGTCTCAACCCGAACCGTGGCACGCACTATTTCAACAGTGTTGGCGACGACCTGAGGAATGACAAGTTTTCCCGTGGGCGCCTTTGAATGCCTGTAAATCTGCAATTCAACAAGGCCGAATGTAAAATGCATTTGCGGGTGAGTGTGCAGGACACCCATGATGTTTTCTAGTCCTTCCCGTATGCCGTCACCCACGATCAACAGAAGAAATCGTCCTGTGGGAGCGGCTTGGACGGCGCGATGAAACTTTTGTCGCGAGGAGCCATCCCCCTAGACCTGCCTGAAACAAAGCGAACAGGGATTGGCTGCCGAGGGGCGATGGCGGCTTGGCTGTGCGGCAGAGGGCCTCGAACTCGGCAAAGCCCATTCTAGCGAGGCGAGAAGCGTAGTCAGGACTTGGGCAACGACCTGCCGGGTGGACTCGGGGTTTCTCCAAAGCTTGGTTTCAACGAGAGTCAACCAGCCGTTTGGAGCGATAAACAGGTTGTCGATGCCGTCGATTTCTCGTCCGAGTGAGACCAGTGGTCCAAAGGAACTGTCGAACTCATCGACCGGGACCAACTCGGGCCTCTGGTGCAGAATCTCCTGCAGGAATTCCTCTGGAAATTCCCGACTGGCGAGAGGGATCCTTTCCAGCCTGACATGGCGGCCATCTTCGCTGACCCAGCAGGGCATCGCCGCTCCTTTTCATGGCTCCTCCGATTGCTCTTGATCGCGCATTCAAACCAGCGGCGGCAACCAATTTCCTGTTGGCACCGTCAACACGCTACCCACCACCTGCCGTCCCATCTGAAAGAGGATTTTTTCATGTGTTCATCAGCAGGTCATTAAACCAGTCGATGGCTTCTGGGTAATCCTCACATTCAAGAACAAATTCCTGTCCCCTGCCAACGGTGTTCAGTCTCGTACCCCGATCAATTCTCTGCCAGCGTGTCAAATCGTTGTGATACGTGAGGGGGGACTTACCATTACGGGGATAGAACCATATCGGAAGTTCCCATTGGCTCGCTCTCTTGGCGGATGGTGCAGTCAACTGCAGTCGTTCTGAAAAACAGGGGAAAACGCCGGCACCGGGTATTTCTTCAGTGCCTGCTCCGACTAGTTCCAGGCTAGTTCGGGACAAATACATCGTGTTGTTTTTCTCCGAGCCCCTATGAAAATGAGGATGGTACTCCGCCCATTCATAGTTCGTCATGTTAAAGGCATCCACTTCCAGGATCTCACCGATTTGAAGCCATCCCCACAGGACGTGGAGTGGCGTCGAACCTGGATCCCATTGAAATCTTCCTTGCTTGCGGACCACATGGCGAAACAGACCGAAAAACAAAAATACATCCCCTTCCTCAATCCCATTTTTCCGTAGATGTCCCTGGGCGGGGCCAGTCTGCCCGAATATTGGTCTCCATTCGGGAAGACGAGGAAGACTATGATGAGACAAATCAGGGTCCAGATGAGCTCGGTAAGTGGCAGCGATCCGCCCCCCTGTCAAATCGGAGACGAGCGATCCAACATTGTATTCATGCCACTGGATATCTGCGTAACGGATTGAAGACCGCTTGTCTGGAATCGGTAACGATACCATTCGACCATCTGGCAATATTGGGCTTGGTTTTCCACCTGCAGAAGAGTCGAACCCTTTTCTGCTGAAGATCAGCCTCATAAGCCTTCCGTTCTCCATGTGTCATCACTTCGCGGCCACTTTGATGGTGGTGCATTGATACCGAAGAGTTGGTCAGCGATAAACCGCAGGAATACCGAAATGACCTTGTCAGAGAATCTGTTCTTGTGAGCTCTGCCGACCTTCAGTTCATGCAGTTCGTTGGGAAGATGTGGGCCCTGAGAGCCAAAGTAATAGTAGTTCTTTGAAACCAGGACGTTTCTACCACTCAAATCTCTTGCTTTGGTGTCGGGGTTTTCCATCCTTCCACAAGAATGCATCGACTGACACTGCTGGAATCCTCCATCCGGCAGAGGTCTGTAGATATTGTCCCCGCATTTGTAGACCGTCTTTCCTTGGCTAAAATCAGGGATCTTGGCCGCAAATCGGCTGTCGACGAAATACCTATCGTACGTGAGGACCTCTTGGACTTGCATAGCATAAACAAGTCTGTGCCCATGTGCCTTGGGGCTGAGGCCAACGACCCAATCGCCGACACTTGCCGTTCTTCGGATGGCCGGTTTGCAGTCGGCTAAAGTGCAATATCCCCAGAAAGGATTGGGTGAGAATTCGGTATCATGAGTGATAATGTAGGAATAGAGCTTCATAGATTTCTCCTTTCACCGATCCAGCAACAAAGAGACAGATAAAGGTTCCATTCTGGGATCAGTTTGAATTTGTACGACAATACTTCGGCAAGATGTCGAGCAATTTTGAAAGAACCTCTTCACTCAGTTCTGTGATCTTGACGTTCAGGTTGCGCCCCGAAACGATTTCTTCCGAGTTGAAATTCTGGTTGAGAAGCTTCAAGTATTTGAGGTCTTCAACCAGCTCATCGCGTTGAAGCAAGCTTCCATTCCAATTCTTCTTGTCGATGAAAAGATACACTCCACCATTCGAACCAATCGTTAAGATTCTCATGTTGTTTGGACCACGAATACCGAAGGTCGGAAATTTGGCGTGTGCATCCATAAAGACGCCTTGAGCGAGGGACCAATCAAGAATGTCCTGCAATCGGCGGGAGAGTTGAGTATCCTGAATTTGAAGATAGGCAGTTCTCAAATCCTCAGAGGTCCAAAGAACCACATCAGAGGTCGAATTGGACACTCGACGACCAATGCTGCCTTGGGTCTGGCCAACCAATTGGGGAACCAAGACCATCGATGAAGTGTCATTTCCGTAACATTTCAACTCCGGACCCAATATTTCCGAATTCTGCATCTCGCCATTGAGATACTCGATCATTCGCCTCACCTCTGGACGAAGTTGATCTGCAGCAATGATCAAACGGATACGTCCTGCTCTGAGGTTTGCCTCTATATTGTTCCAAAACTCCTCAATATCCAGATCATCACCGAACTCACCTCGCAATGCCTCGTCCAGATCTCCTCCCTGCTTTGCCCAGAATTCACCGGCTTGCTGTCTGGCACGACCTGATCCCCAGAATCCCATCGCACTTGCGGCATACTCGATGATTTGCCCGATCACCTCCCGTCTTGATTCGGGATTTTGAATCAGCTTGGTTTCCACCAGCGTCAAGGTCCCCCTTTGATCAACATAAAGATGGTCAAGGGACCACCCAGCCACAGGCATTTCTCGACGCAGGAGAACAAATCTGGGAGGGTCTTCGCTCACCGGGTCTATCTGTTTGCCGGGGATAACCTTCGGGTATTTCTGAAGAATAGTCTGCAAGGCATCTTCCAGGCTCTTTCCAAACAACCCGGCGCGCATCGTCTGCACAGGCAAAGGCTGCAGAGTGGTTCCCTGGAGGAGAAAGATCTCATCGGATTGATTGTTCATAACAGTGAACTCTCTTTGAATGCTTTGATGCTCATGACCCTGGCGCATCGATTGGAAGAATGGAGGGAACGTGATGGCGAGGGATTTGTATATGCATCAGCAGGTCCTTTGGCGGTGGTGGCAATCCGCCTTTTCAGGTGAACCAACCATGACGGATTATCGGCAGGAAACAGCTCTGACTTGATCATCGTGTTCGCGAGCCAGATTTGATTAAGACTCTTTGAGCGATATAAGTTTCACTGATCCTCTTGCGGCAATGCTGTTGAATTAAGCACTTTCAATCTTCTTCCTCCTGCCGTCGCACCATTTGTTGGAGGGCCTTTTCGTGACTCTGGGCTGTGGCGGCCTTGGGGATTTGGGCCGGTAGTATTTGACGCGTGAGATGGCCTGGAGGATTTCATGGAAGATCTCGATGGCTCTTTGAGGATCATCGGGAACGAGTACAGCCGCTTCGGCTGCCAGGGTCGTGATGGCATTCTTGAACTGGAACGCTTCAGTCCGTGTGCCATGCACTCGCTCAGTGAACACCATGAGCGTACGGGCAATCACTGACATAATGGCTGCGGCGAAGAGCTCCTGACGGATGCTGTTTGGACTTTTGCCATGGAATTTCTCGATCTCGAGCGTGACCTTCTCGTTTCTGTAATGATCCTCGATTGCCCATCGTCTGAAGTAGAGCTCGATGATCTCCGCTCCGGGAAAGCTTGCCATGTTCAGCAGATTGGTCGGAAGCACCGAGACGACACCATCGGGACTGACCAGCCTGATGATCTTGAGCAGGATGACCTTGGCCTTTTTCCGCTGCCTGCGGCTGAGCCCCTGGAGGAATTTGTTGGAAGGATGGATCAGGATGAAGTCCTCATGTTTGCCGCCGGCGACGAAGGCCTCAACAGCCGGAAAGGTCGATTGAGCCGTACAGCGAAACACGAAGTATCCCTTGTAGTTGTCTCGGAGGTGGGCAATGAGCTCATAGCCGGGGTATCCGCGATCGAAGAGCAGGACGGACCCGGAGGGAATGCAAGGCAGAAGAGCCCGGGCTTCCTCCCGTTCGGACCCATGGATACTGACCACACTCCTGGCTACGGGAATACGCCTGAATACATCGTAGGCCGTGGTGACCAGGCACTGGGGATAGTGGCCTCTCCCTTCATGCTGGAAGCCGCTTTGAGGATCAAAAGCCTTGCGGAGCTCCTCTGTTGCCGGAAGGTCGAATTTGGAGCCGTCAAAAGCAAAAACCGACATCCCGTGCCAACGATAGGACGGGTCGCAAGGCCAGAGACCGTAGGCCAATCGACAGATTCTCGCAGGATATCTCTGAAGACGGTCCAGGGAACTTTCTTGCGGGCATGGGTAAAGCCGCTGCGGTGGACGGCCTCGGCATCAGGCCAGAGTCCGCTGCGCCGAGCTCCTTTGAAGAACTCACCCGATTTGACGTCCACCCCCGAGCTTTTCCCGCTGGCCGTCAGGGAGAGAATGAAGGTGATCAGCCTTGCGAAGGGAAGCTTACGGGTGCGCGTAAAGTCCGCGGCGGATTGTTTTGATCCGGGATCAATATTTTTGGGAATAAGATTCAGAAAAAATGCAACAGTGTCGGCAACTTGGCAGAATTTTCGCAACTTCTCAAACTCAACAGGTATCTGCGCGCATCGCCCCCCTGTTATCCTTTTCTGCCAATGTCAGCGGACGACTGCGTCATCCATGAGCAGCCCGCACAGGACCAAATTGGACAGACAGAATTCCAATATCCTTTGCACATTACCTTCCAGTGCCTCATCCGGATTATAACTTTCCCCAAGACTTACATCTCCGAACTCGACCATGGACATGAGCTCACCCGTGAGCATCTTTCGGTCCCTTGTACCGTCCAGCATGGGTAGAAGTCGTTTCGTCATGGGATCATCTATATGCACGTTGAAATGACGCAGATTGGGTATGAGAGAAGTATCCTTGATCTTCAACCGGGCCAATGGACTGGCCAGGGGTTTCAGGCCGGGTGTCCGGGCATAGGGTGGCTCAAAGGTGTGAAGCTCGATGAGGTTAGCAGCATGGAGTCTCAGGAAGAGCCCTGCAAGGAGAGATACATTATCGCCCTTTTTTTCTACCTCGTCTCACTGCCCTCCCTCAGCCCTTGCAATGGCCTTTTCTGTCAGTTCAGTAAAGGGCATGGATCTCGGCCAAATGCTGCCGAGAAGCTTCAGTGCTTCATTAAACAGTGGCAGATTGATGGTGAAGGAACCGCCCCTGGCATGTTCAAACCTGTATTGCCGACCTTTTGATTCCTCGATGCCTTCATCAATGGGTCGGATCTGTGCTGCAATACGGAGGCTTCTGATATTCTCTGCCTCAGGATTGTCGCGAAGAGCCACCTCCTTTCTGCACAGCAGTGTCTGGCGAAAACGGCGGCACCTGAGAAAATCGTAGTACTGCTCTCGGATGACAGGACTGTCTTCCATGGTCTTCAAAATCCGGGCAACATTTTCCGGGAGATTCAGGCCCTGAGTCTCATGGTAATCCGCCTCAGTGAGAAACTGCAGCCCATGTTTCTTTGCATGGTCTATGAACTGATGGAAATATACCGGGATGTTAAATTTTGCCAGGTCGTCATGAATGAGGTGGGCAGCAGGAAAATTCTTCATCCTCTCTGTTTCCTTCTTCATGAGAAGCAGGTACGGATCATCTTCTGCTGATGCGGTCTGAAGAAAACCAAGCAAAGCGCCTGCCTGTTTGATCCGTTGCGAGGGGTCTTCATATCCCTGTGTGTGGAAAAGCATCATCTCACGGAGCATCATCCTCAGGTGTGCACCTGGATAAGTATTGTAGCTCACAAAGGCGATGCCCTGCTCGGTGAGGAAGCAGTTGCAAAGCTCCATCACCCTGTCCTGAACCTCAGGAGGGACCCACGAATAGAGACCATGGGCTATGATGTAGTCGAACCGGCCAAGAGCAGAGAGATCCTCCATGATGTCTCGGGCATGTAACTCAACATTTCCAAGATCAAGGTTTCTGACCATTTCAAGTCCTGCGGCAATGTGAACCTTTGAAAGATCAATGCCCACGAACTCGCTCTCAGGCAGAACCATGGCAAAGCCTATGAGATTGATGCCGTCGCCGCAGCCCAGCTCAAGCACACGGCATTTTTCGACTGGTGCCGGCTGCATGCCCAGCAGTATTCCCAGGGCAGAAAGCCTGTCAGGGTGGCACTGGGGATATGTCCTTCCCCAGTAGGGGACAAGATCATAATCATCTCGGGCAATGTTCATCATTTGATTTTATTCATCCTTCTCCTCATAGGTCATGTCTTTTTGACAAAGCCTGCAGGAACTGGGGACAAGCTTCTTCCGAAAACAAGATAGCCTATGTGACAGCAACGGTCACTCTACAAACAGGTGAATTCCGCGGCCAAGTGTTCTGAAAAGAAGCATAGGGTCTGTACAAGACAGCGCATACTGAACCTTCTTAACCCACCATTAGCCTGTTGCCTGCACATCCTGTTCAATGAAGTCTGACATGACGTCAAGCACTCGGCTCGACCGCTCAGTGTGTGGTGAATGGCCACAGGCGTCCAGGAGAATAGAACGGGTCGCCCCACGGACTTTAGACACAATCGATGCAACTTGAGCTTCGGTGCCGTACTGGTCATTTCGCCCTTGAATCACGAGCAGAGGACAATCGATCGATGGCAGCAAGTACTTAATGTCCCAATGCCTAAACCAAGCACTCAGCCAAGTTTGTGACCAAGCCTTGAAGATGACTGCGGTCTTCTCTCCGTGATACTTTGTCAAAGCGCCGAATTCACCCCTGTCAAAGGCGTCATCCGCAGCACGAATTCCGCTGATCGTCTCTGGCTCGACAAACACGTGTGCGGCTTCCGTGATAATTCCCTTCAGCAAATGCGGTCTCTCCGCCCCATGCATCAAGGCAATACTTCCCCCGTCGGAGTGCCCGACAAGGACATAGGGTCTATCCGCAAGCAGATGTTCCAGGACTCGCGGTAACTCCTGGAGGGCTGTCTCGTGTATATAGTGAACCGTTCTGGCTTCTCGCAATCCCGAAGATTTCCCGTAACCGAGCCTGTCATAGCTGAGGCCCGAGCAACCCACGCGTTCGCACAACGTGCGTGGAAACTCCCTCCACATGGCAGTGCAACCCAACCCTTCATGCAAGAACACCAGGCAAGGCTTTTCCGGATCGCCATCGATGCGTTCGTAATAGACCTGGTAACCGCTTTCGAGCACGAGCATTGCCATGGTCGTCCGCCAGTCCTTTCTGTGGCTTGTTCAAAGCAAATTACAAACGTTCCATCGCGATGACGTCGGTGCCTGCGCACTGTTCGAGCAACCCAAACACTGCTTTCAGCGGTAAGAATCGCGGTGCTGACATGTGGAGCGATGGTTGCGGCACCCAATTCGCCTGCAAACGATTGACACCGATTGACACCGGTACAAATGCCCAGTTCAATGCTTGCTTCCTGGACCAGCAGCACAGCCGGATACGGTGCTGGCCCAAGTCGATGCTGCGATTCTAAACGACTGGGTCATGCGGAACAACCTATTGTCGATTTCTAATCATCTTGAAAGCGTAGGAAGGATTTTCGATTCTCAACACGAAAGGAGGTTTGTGCTCTGGGCGCTTCCCGGGGTTCTGACTTCCCACATCATATTAATATTACTATATATTTTATCGATTAGGGCTTTGTGAGGAGATATGTGGAACAAGCCGAGGACACCCCCCATAATCCGGCGCCGAGCCACTTGTCCGGGAGAGTTTTGGCAAGGCTGGCTCACGTGAGAGGAACCCGCCATCATGGTCCGTTGAACTCGCGCACAGGAGACAGTCACTGCCGGCCCCACGGGAGGAGTCCGCATTCAAGTCGCGCCAAGGAGCCTTCGCAAGGCCTCCGGATGCAGGGGATAGCGCCCGAAAACTATCCCAACCGATATCAACATCACTCGACCGCCTCACAACCACATCTGATGACATTCTCTGTCACCGAATGCCCCAAATGCCCAAACACCAGCTTTGACGATCTTTCGCATGATGTGGTAGGGTAAAATAATCAAGAAGCGATTCCTGTCGCCTGTCATTTACCAAACAAGAGGTTTCTGATGCTCCAGCGTCTCGAGGGAGAGATATTCAGGCCTGTGGCACTCTCGAACATCTTGCTGCTTTTGGCGGTTGTGGCTTCGGGATGTGCACTCAGAACGGCGATGGACAGGGATTGTTTCATCAGATCCGGCAAGTAGGCGGAGGGAGTCGAGACTTTCAGGGAGAGGCTCAGGCAGAACCCGGATGACGCCGAAGCCAACTACTACATGGGACGCTATCTCCTGGCCCTGGAACGTCATGCTGAAGCCCGTCAAGTACCTGGAGCGCGCGGTAAGGAGTGCACCGGGAGAGGCGGAGTATCACTTCAGACTCGGATTGGCCCATCTGGCACTCAAAAATCCCGAGATGGGAGAGCGATGCTATGAGCAGGCTGTTTCCCTCGAAGAAGGGCATGCCCAGGCTCTGTTGTACCTTAGGCACATTTACCTTGCCAAAGGCAAACAGGCTGAAGCCCTCAAGGCATACGATCGCGTGCTCGCAGTGGAGCCGGACAACGAGCAGGCTCCATACAACCGGTCCCTGATCCTCAGCCAAAGAGAAGGGCTTGTGGCTTAAGGAGACAGCCGCATGGAAAACGTACCTGACCTACCATCCCCAGGGAAAATGGGCCATTTCTGCCGTTGAGCACTTGAACGAACGCGGAGACTTCGAGTATCGGTGTTTTCAAATCGGGTATCGCAAGGTTGCGGTGCATCGGATTGATTTCAAGGGGTCCGGCGGTGAACTGGAAGATGCGGTTAAGGCCTCCCTCAGGGAAATCGGTTCCATCCTGGATGCGAACCGCAAAGCATCTGTGGAAATAACGGTCTATTTCAAGAAGAGCCAGAGTGTGGCCATAGTCCGAGCCCAAGCCGTCCGAGAACAACTTTTGAAATCCTTCCCGCACATGGATCCCACCAGATTGACGATTCGGGGGATTGGCAAGTCGGAGCAGATCCGCTCGGGGGGGCGGTTATACTATCTTCACGAATCTGTAGTTTCTACGACAACCAGAATCTAGAGGGTTTACCTTGGAAAGGAAGGACTATGATGGTTCTCCGTGTGAAGAGGGTTAGAATCGGCAAGCTCACTCCTGTTGTGTTGCTGGTGCTTGGGATGCTCCTCCCTGCGGGGGCAGCTTGGGCAACCGGCTCGACAACGGGACAATCGAGTTTCGGCAACGCGGCCCAAGCGGGACACGCCCAGAACGTGGCTGAAGCCGCCGCGGCCAAGGATCCCGCCGTCGTCGCCGCGGCGACCAAGGCGGAAGAGGCCGCAGCTGCTCTCGAAGCCGCAAAGGCCACAGGAGACCCTAAAGCCATTGCTGAAGCTCAGGCCAATCTCAACGCAGCCAATGCGGCAGCGGCTCAGACACTCGCAAACGCCATTGGCGCCAACAAAGAAGCCATTGCCGCAATGCGGGCAGAAGGCATGGGCTGGGGTGAAATCGCCAAAGCGCTGGGAGTCCATCCGGGCGTGCTTGGACTTGGCCACACCAAGGACAAAGCCGTCAGCACCGCCAAGACCGCTAAGGGCCTCAAATCGAGGGGAGTGAAGGAAGCCACCGCCCGGAGTTACAAAGAGAGCAGTGCCGTGGGACGCGGTGTCGCTGGGAACCGTGGGACATCGGGTAAAGGCGTGGGTAACTCCCAGAGTGCTCGAAGCGGGAAAGAAGAGACTGGAGGACTTGGACTCGGTCGAGGCTCTGGAATCGGCACCAGCAGAAGTGAAGGTCCAGGCAAAGGCAGCGATCACGGCGCGGGTCAGGGTGGAGGCCAGGGCGCGGCGGGTCGCGGTGGAGGCGAAGGCGGTGGACATGGAGGTGGCCGCGGAGGAGGTGATGGCGGCGGCTCCGGTAGCGGCGGCTCCGGTGGTCGGCGCTCCGGTGGTGGTGGCGGCTCCGGTGGCGGTGGGGGTGGCGGCTCCGGCGGTGGCGGTGGCTCCGGTGGCGGCGGTGGCGGTGGCGGCGGCTCCGGCGGTGGGGGTGGGGGTGGAGGTGGTGGTAACAAGTAGGCGATTCGCCTCTCTCATCCTGCCCACTGGTTCCAGCGTCCGGCATTCCGTGGGACACATCCATGGGGTCATGTGGCAGCTAAGCACAGGGCAACGTTTTTGCTGTTGCCTCGTAACCAGTCGACACCTTCGCAGCGTGATGCACCCTTGCCGGTGATCTCCCTTGGACCGTGGCCGCAGTGAAAAGAACCGGCTGCCCTCGGCATGCTCCTGGCGGAGCAATCACACGAAAATGGTTGGATCCGCAGCAAATGCATACGGTAGCCATTGCTCTAGCCGGCTCGTTCTCCTACTAGCCTTGACGCCTGTTTTTCGAAATGGACCCTTTTTGATGAATCTGAGGGCAAAACGCGAAACCTGGTCATGTTTTCAGGGGCATGCTCGTTGCTTGCCTGGCTGTCGCCCACGCGAAATGCGATACCGAGAAACCCAATGCAGACTTTTTTCAACTCCCCAGCGATCATGCGCGGCTTCTGCAAACCGCTTGGTATCGTTCGGTAAGCCGGAAATAGAGTACTCTGTCTCCTTAGCAACCATTACAAAATGGGATTCTCGAACGAGTCAGCTGTTCGTGGCGTGGTATCGAAATGGAGTGTCAACGTGATTTGAGTATGGAAACAGTGGCCAGAACTCCGGTGATACGCAGAGGAGAGAGATTTGGCGTTGCGCATTTTGTGGACGACGCAGAGTTGGTGGGGGACGGCGAGCTCAGCGTCGACGGCGGCGCGGATGGCCTTGTGGTCGTCGGAGATGGCGAGTCAGAGGGATTTGCGATATAAACCCCGTGCGAGAAGGTCCTTGAGCAGGGCGGACCAGGAGTCGGTGGATTCGCGGTCGCCGAGGAGGAAACCGAGGACGTGGGCGCGCCCATTGGCGGTCAATCCCAGGGCGGCGAGGAGGGCTTGTTTGTCGGTGGTTATACGACGAAGGGGCAGGTAGATGGCATCGATAGAGAGGTAGACGATGCCGGCGGGAATCGCCCGAGCCAACCAGGCTTGAACTTCGGGCAGAAGGTCGTTGGAGAAGGTGGAAATGTCGTGGGCGTTGAGGCGGGAGCCAAAGAGGGCGTTGAGTTCCTGGGCAGTGGCGCGTGTGGCGGTGCCGCGAAGCCAGAAGCGGGAGCCGAGGATGCCGAGGACATTTCGGCCAGCGCGCTTGAGGAATGGGATCAGGGCATAGTCGGGGGTTCCGCAACGGAGAACGGGTTTGAGGACGGTCCAGTTTCCGACCGCCCCTATTGTGATTTTTTCGCAATACGATTCTCGATAAATCG
>CAVOPT010000015.1:0-358039 GCA_963698165.1 uncultured delta proteobacterium | reverse complement strand
CGTCACGGCGATAGACGCCCTGCAACCCCAAGTCAATGGCTACAAGTTCCGGGCTGAAATAGACTCACTTCTGCTTCGTTCCGCTATACGCTAGTTCCATTCGAGGATTGAAGGCCAAGGTAGCCGGATTCTGATCCAAGTCCACTATAAATACCGAGTCGCCCCCGTCACTGAAGATCTTGTTTTCGATCCGCTTCAGCCTGACATCGACAGTGCCAAATCTGTGATAGTCGGAGGTCACACGTACTGTGTATCGGTCCAGCTTGGTGATGGTCACGTCGATATTGCTGCGTGAACTGCCTTTCGAGTCCGCCATCACATCGCCGAAATAGGTACCAATAACGAGATCTGCAAGTCCAGTCGCGGCGCTGGGTGGCTTTTCGCCCTTGGACGGCGTGCTGGCCTCGGAACGATCGCCCGGAGAAATAGGCGTTGGCGTGGTAGATCGCCATGGACCTATCAAGTAGATGCCGAGCCACACTGCGACGGCAATGCTGGCAATCGCAGCCAACGCCCAACGAGGATTCCACCGCGACTTCTGTCCTTGACGGGGTATCGCTTGATGCAGCGGGGCGCCGCCAATCGTGTTAGTTATGCCTTCGCACAGCGCTTGAAAGCCGCTGTGCGAAGGTTCGCCCTTCCAATCAATCAGATCGGCAGTCTGCTTACGGCGAAATTCAAGCGGTAGCTTGACGCTCTCAATAGTGGCGGGTACCAGCACACCCCGCTCCGACGCAACTGCCGCTTCGTTCTTTACCCACTCGGACCCAATCGAATGCCTCGACCACAGCACGATGATGCTCTTCGCGTTCTCTAACTCACGCTCGATTGAATGATCAAACGCCTGACCGATGATGATCTTGCGATCCCACCAAACTGACCAGCCAATCGCGCCGAGCGCGCTCGCCAGCTGAGCGGCTCGGTCGCGATCTTCACTTGCGTAGCTGATAAAGACGTCGGTCATTGGTCATCCCATTCGCGGGCCTGTTGACTCGGCACGTTCATTAGGCCCCGACGATTCATTGCTGACGCCGAACACTGAGCTGAGCCGCCACCAACCGCCCGACAAGCTTAAGGGGACCCAGCAAGGCTCCATGCGGTTGGTGGTCGGCTTGAGCGCATGGTTGGCCCATTGATTATCTCGAAAGCTTACCTCAAAGGGAGATACCGAACTTGACCTTCCCACTCGCCATCGAGACTGTACTCAATCAAGAGCAGAATATCTTCGATCAAAGCACCGACGGGAAGGTTGCGGCCGACTTCAAATACCCCTGGCATGGATTTGCCGGCACGAACGCGCTCATAGGCATGATGAGTCATGGTGGTGGCGTCATGTGTAAGCAACACACGTCCTTCTCGCGCCGCCCATTCCAAGACTGCCGCATCGTCTGCTCCCGAGAGACCCGCATCCTGGACACGAACAATGCTGAGCTCTTGCCTCCGCCGCAAGAGACCGCGAATGATGTCATTGTTGAAGTTTTCATCGGCAGCGAGCAATAGCATCGCTATGCTTCTTCGCTTGTGCGACGGGCAAGAAGTCGTTCGCGGATACCGCTGGGGCGAAACCGCGCTTCGTTCTGCTGACGAATGGACTCTGCCTGTGCTCTTCGTTGTTGCAGGTAGGTTTCGACTTCCAATGGGCGTCGAAGATAGTAGCTGATGACTTGATAAACGTCGGCGAGGTTCAAAGATGGATACTGCTGAACGATTTCTTCGGCAGTGGCGCCATCAGAGAAAGCGGCGACCAATGTGTCAAGCGTGACGCGTGTATTACCGACTCGCACCACACCATCTGCACCAACGACAAGGGGAATGATTTCCGCAGCAAATGAAAGGGCCATGCTCTATACCTCCCATACGCCAATCTTAGGTCAGCATCGGGGCAAAGTCCACATGGAGTTCTGCAAGCTGTGAATGTGACCGCGAGCCGGCCAACGCCGCGTTGAGCCGCCGTCGGCTGGGGGCGGCAATTGCATCGTGATGCAATTGTCCGTGCCAGCCGACCGAGCGAAGCGTAGCCGGGAAGCCACGACTGCGGCCGAGCGGGGTCGGTTCGAACGCCCTGGTTCAAGTAAGCCACTGCGCGGCAGGACAAGCAGACCCCGACAGTTCAAAGGATATCCTCAGCCCTGATTCCTCCTGAGTCATACCCGCCTCTCAGGTACCATACCTCTCCGGAAGCAACATAAACCTTCAACCGAGAGAGAGGAGAGGTATGGTCATGACAAACTGGTATGAGAACACCACCAAGGCACTACAGCTCAACGGCAAGGGAGAACGGACCCAGCAAGCTTACACCCGTGCGGTCCGCATGCTGAGCGAATTCTACCGAAAGACTCCCGATCGCATCAGCGAGGAGGAGCTCCAGGAGTATTTCCTCCACCGCAAAAACGTCAACAAGTGGTCACCCAACACCATGCGCATCTGCTACTGCGGGATCCGCTTCTTCTTTGAGAACGTCCTCAAAAGAGATTGGCACATCCTCGGGCTCCTCCGGGCTCAAAATGAAAGAAGACTGCCCGCCGTCCTCAGCCGCGAGGAAGTGCGCAGCATCCTGGCCTGCGTCAAGACTCCGCAAAACCACGCTTTTTTGACCACTGCCTACTCCTGCGGTCTCAGGCTGCAAGAGGCCATGTATCTGGAGGTCTCCGACATCGACAGCGCCCCCGAGCGCATGATGATCCACGTGCATCGCGGCAAAGGGGCCAAAGACCGCTATGTTCCCTTGCCGCACGCCACCCTGGATCTACTCCGACGTTATTGGGCGACGCACCGCAATCCCCGTTTGCTCTTCCCGGCGCTGGGGCGAAACGGCAAAGGCGCCAAGGATGCCCCAACCCCCATGGCTAAAAGCAGCGTCCAAGGTGCCTTCCGCCACGCCAAATTCGAGGCCGGCATCCGCAAAAAGAGCGTCTCGGTCCATACGCTGCGCCATTATGTCGAGTTCAGAATTATGCCGAGTAGTGAGGCTGTAAGCAAGGAGCATACACTGAGGGCTTGGGAATGGCCTCATTCCTACTCGACATAATTCCCGGGTGAAAGCAGGCGGTGGAAGACGTTCGTGTGACTACAGGTTCTTAAGAAATTCGAGGAGTTCGTCATTTGGCCGGTAGCGGCCCGGCGTCACGGACAAAGGAGTGGTTTTAGCAAGCGCCTGCTCTTTCATTTGAAGATCAGCATGAATGTAGAGCTGAACTGTCTCCATGGTTTCGTGGCCAAGCCACAAAGCGATAACGGTTCGATCGACACCCTGTTGAAGCAGATCCATGGCCGTTGTGTGACGAAGCACGTGTGGTGTAACGCGCTTCTTGCTTAACGACGGGGTCCGCTTTCGAGCGGATTCCAGATGCTTGAGCAGAAGATACCTTACGCCGTCGCGGGATAACCTGGCACCTCTTGCGTTGGGAAAGAGCGGAGATTGCGGTTGGTTCGGGTGCTCGCCCATCCATGCCATCAGGGCTTTTGTCACTTCTTTTCTGAGGGGCGTACAGCGTTCCTTTCTGCCCTTGCCCCTGCATCGCACATGGGCTCCATGGCCGAGCACGACATCTTCGTTGTTGAGGCCAACGAGCTCGGAGACACGCAGACCTGTTTGTACCGCAACGACCAGTAGGGTCTTATCTCGGCGGCCTGTCCATGTGGATTCATCAGGTGCGACCAGGAGTGCACCAACCTCTTCCCGGGTCAAATATTCCACCGGGCTGCGGTCGGATCGTTTGCCGGGAATCGCCAGTACCCGTTGAATCGATGCACTGTGGCTCGGGTCGCGCCATGCAGCATATTTGAAGAATGAGTGAATGGCTGCGAGTCTCGCATTTCTCGATCTGATGGAGTTGCCACGCTCTGTTTCCAGCCAGTCAAGGAAGGAGCCGATCAGAGGAGCCTCCAGGTCTTCCATAGTGATGCTGGAAGGAGGTTTATTCAAACGTTGCTCAACAAATCTGAAAAGGAGACAAAACGCATCACGATAGCTTGCAATCGTTGTGGGGCTTGCTCGACGCTGCTTCATGAGACGTTCCGTGAAGAATGCCTGGAGTAATGCTGGAAAATCGGGAGAGGTATCCATCATATGAGCCCTCCCGGAATGGAATCCAACCGGTCTGCGACCAGCTTCATGAGTTCAGGCACAGCTGAGAGGTACCAGTAAGTGTCGTTAACATGCCTGTGTCCGAGATAGGTGCTCAGATGAGCAATGCGCTGTTCGATCTTGTGGTCGGATTTGTACAAGTGTAGCAAGGTTTTTACGGCGAAGGTGTGGCGAAAGTCATGCACCCGGGGACCATGGCTGTCCAACGGCCCACGCAGCCCAATTTCTCGTGAAAGCCTTACAAATGTGCGCTCAACGATCCATTTGGTCAATCGTTTGCCGGCCTCCGAGATAAAGAAGCCGCTGGTCCGGGGTGACGGGATGATCGAGTCTCTCAGAGCCTCATATGTTTTCAGTCTGCACTGCACGGAAGGGTGGATTGGCACCAAGCGCGACTTGCCGAACTTGGAATGGCGAATCGTGAGAATTCGTTTTGCGAGATCCACATCCTGCCGGTCGAGGGCAACGGCTTCACTGATTCGCATACCGGTGGCCGAAAGCAATCCGAAGACAGCTCCATACGTCGATGCTCTGAGCCCTTTTGGGGAGGTAAGTTTAGCCGCCGCCTTGAGCAAGCGCATGACTTCATCATCACTGTAGATGTGAGGCTTCTTGCGATGGTAGCGGTATGGAAGCAAATACTGTGATGGGATTTGGGTGCGTCGATCTGTTGCGCTGTGGTAGGAAGCGAAGATCCGGACTATGCGAAGCCGCACGGCCCAGTATACCGGCGTGGCATTTTGGGCCTGCATCGCCCATTTGAGAGCCAGGTCAACCGTGATGAAAGGGGCCCCCTCTTGTTCCATGAACTCAACAAATCGGGGTAGGAGGACGCCCTCTTCACGAAGCTTGAATCCCAGTGAGCGACGCATTTCCAGGTACTGATGGACGGCTGCCTTGAGCTCGCTCATGCCCCACCTCCAGGCCAAGGCTGTGCAAGTGGCGCGAGCATGTTCAGATCCACTTTCGTGTAGATTTCAGTCGTAGTTGGAGAGCAATGACGCAGAACCTCGGCAATTTCATTCAAAGTGGCGCCACTGCGCAGCATTCGGACAGCCAGCGAATGGCGCAACAGATGAGCGCCCTTGCGTGGTGGACTGAGTCCGGCACGAGAAAGTGCGCGCCGAACCGTATCACACACAGCCACAGAACCTGCAAATCCTTGACGTGGAGCTTTTGCACGGATGAATACCCTGCGCGTTGCGCAACGCGGGCGTCCGTTGAGCAGGTACTCGGCAAGTGCTTCGCCTACGTCCTGCGGAATGGGCAGACGGCTCTGCTTGCCTCCTTTCCCGCGTACCGTCAATTGCCCGAGATCCCAATGGATGTCGTCGAGTTCCATGCCTACAATTTCGCAGGCACGCAATCCAAGACGAGCCAGCAACAGCAATATCGCACGGTCACGTTTCCGGATTTCCGCGTCAGGGACGATAGCTGCCAGGATGTCTTCAACCTGGGCCGGTTCGAGGAATTTGGGTAAGGTGGAAAGCTTCCATTCAGCCACCGTCGGTACGCAAAGAGACAAGTCATCCGAGATCTTGCCGTCGATGAAGAGGAAGCGGAACAGCGACCTCAGAGCACAGGTCATCAACTGAGCATAGCGCGGACTTACGGAACGTGCTGCTTTGCAGATGAATCCCGTTATCTTCCGAGGGGACAGGTCACATACTGTTTCTGATTGCTTATTCGCTGTTTCAGAGAAAAAGAGCTCTGCTATGCGGAGGTACGTCAACACAGAAGCCTCCGAAAGTCTTCGCTCCTGTCTCAAATATCGTGCAAAGCCCTCTACAGTAGAGTGCCAGGTGCTCGTGCGAAGCTCAGGAGGGGGAGATGACGCTGCTCCAACCTGACGCAGATAATCGAGCAACATCAGCAAACCAGCATGATCACCGCGCCTGACACGTCCGGGTCGAGATGATTCTTTGAAAAAAGCAATGACAGTCTGTTCATGCAGGTCTGCCAATGCCAGACCCCGAGAGGCGAGCCACCTGTTGAAACGGTTCATAACCACAATCTTCGGCTTCAGACTGGAGGCGCAGTATCCTTGTTGGGTCATTCGATGAACAAACACCGGGAGGTGCCGGTCCAACGGACCGACGGTAGCAGTTGATGGCACAGCTTTGGGACGGGATTCTTCCTTCATGTTGTCCTCCTTGTTTGATAAGCGAATATGCAAGGAGGAACATGATCCAGAATTATGTTGAGTTGGAAGGGCTATGGAGAGACGATAGCCTGTTGGTGAGCAAGGCCTTGAGAGTCAGATGATGATCTGACTCGGCATAATTCTGAACTCGACATAATGGCGATTATGTTGAGCTCAACATAATCGCCACTCCTATGCCACCCACCTGCTGGAAGCCGGGGTGAATCTGCGCGTCATCCAAAGATACATGGGCCACACCCGGCTTGAGACCACCATGGTCTATCTGCATCTCACCCAAAAGGGCCAGGAAGATGCCTTCAAACTCATCGACCAGGTCATGGAGGGGCTTTGATATGGAAAACCTCAACGACATCTTCCGGACCTTCGGCCCTCAGTACCTGGAGCGCTTTGGCGACGAGATGCCAAAGGAGCACGGCAAAGCCATGGACGCCATCCTCAAGTGCCGCACCGAGGAGGCCGGGATCGCCCTCTATGAGTGTGAGGACTGCGGGCATCCCCACAGGGTGTATCGCTCCTGCGGCAATCGCCATTGCCCCACCTGTCAGCACCACAAGACTCGAGAGTGGCTCGAAAGCCAGATCAACCGGCAGCTTCCCGGCCATCACTTTATGCTCACCTTCACGGTTCCCGAAAGCGTGCGTCGTTTTATCCGAGCTCACCAGAGGCTCGCCTACGAGGCTCTTTTCAAAGCCTCCGCCGCAGCCATCAAAAAGCTCGCTGCCGATGACAAACACGTCGGGGGCGATCTTCCCGGCTTCTTTGGCGTACTCCACACATGGGGACGCACCCTCGAGTACCACCCCCATATCCACTATATCGCCACCGGAGGAGCCTTTTCCACCAAAGAGGGCACCTGGCACCCTTCCCGGATCGATTTCTATTTGCCCGTAAAAGCCCTCTCCAAAATCTTCAGGGCCAAGTTCCGTGACGAAATGAAAGCTGCCGGCCTCGAGGGTGAGATCCCGCCCGAGGTCTGGGAGATCAAGTGGAATGTCAACTGCCAGGCGGTGGGCGAAAGTTCTGCCACTCTCAAGTATCTCGCTCCCTATGTGTTCAAGGTGGCCATCTCCAACAGCCGCATCGTCAAAGTGGAGAATCGAATCGTCACCTTTCGCTACAGGAAGCCCCGGAGTTTCCGCTGGAGAACCATGGCTCTCGACGTCATGGAGTTCATCCGGCGCTTCATGCAGCACGTGCTCCCCACAGGATTCATGAAGGTCCGCTACTTCGGCTTCATGAACCACAACTGCAAAGTCGGGCTCGATACCATCAGCACTCTCATCGAGTTGAGCTACGGCTTCAATCTGCCTGAGATCGAAGCTGACGATCTTGAGCCTTGGGAGCCGATGGTTTGCACCCATTGCGGCGGAGCCCTCAAGCTCCATGCGATCCTTTTGTCAAATGGGACGGTGATCAAACCCGGCTAACCGTTCCAAACCATCACCTTGTAATCATTGACTCCCTGCTTGAGCTCCACTTCCCAAGCGGCAAACTACAGGTGCGCCCAACGGATGAAAATCCTACGGAAAACACCCGCAAAGGAGCAGATCCGATAGACCGAATCACCCAGATTCCCTGACCAACCCCGTGCTTCCCTCTCCTACCGCCCCCTCTTTGAACGGGGTCACCACCCTCTGTGACCACATCATGGCAGTGCCCACCCGAATCAATACCCTATAGCAACTCCGTGCCGCTGCGGGCTTCTTGAACAATGGATTGAAACGACCCAAAAGCGGGGTCGTCTCAATCCTTATGGGATAGACGGCGCGTAGCGCCGGCTGTGCGCTCAATGATCTCGCAGCCCGATAGGTGGCGCGAAGCGCCGCCTATCGGGCTGGGATGAGCTGCACCCCCTTGGGCACGCGAGGTGCAACTCGTTGCAGCTCGCGTGACAATGGGGGCGCGTCCCGAAGCGTAGCGAAGGGATGCGGCTCCATTCCGGGTTCGGCCGCCGCAGGCGGCTGAACGTCGGAATTGAGGCGCGGCGCCAGAAGCCTTGACGGGAGTCCACACACGCGGTTCGCGGTCGCCTCGAATGACTGGTTCGCCGGCCTATGCCGTGGAGTCCACTCTTTGGGTCTTTGTCTTGCTTCCAGATTTCGGCAGCTTCTTAAGCTGTATCACCAAGCGGAGAGCTTCATTTACAGCCTGGTCCGTCGGAAACGCTTGGGCTACATCCTCGTCCAGCAAAACCAGATTGGTGCCCTCGTGGAACCTGTCTGCGTATTTACCCTGGACCCCATTTTTGAGTAGTTCTCCAAGGTCGTATTCTGCCCGAAGCTCATCAGCTTTTTCGTCTCTGGATTTCCTCTTCATATGCTCTTCTCTCTCGACGGGTAAGCTCCCGTGCACTGATGATGCGGATTCGGTCTCCTCGGTCAGTATGCGCTACCATCAAAAGCCGACCGGCGGCCGATGACCCGAAGATGATGGAACGTTCTTCGTCTTCGGAATGATCCGGATCGTAAGTAGTGATACTCAATAGATCCTTGAAGACTGTGGCAGCCTCCTTGAAAGCAACTCCATGCTTTCGCAGGTTCATCCTCGCCTTAGCTGGATCCCATTCAAATTGTACCATAAATCATCTCATGCTTGTCGAAGGCGAATCGCGGCGCTGACCCGCGAGCACGGCGGATGGGAGCAGGCTTGCCTGCGGACATCCGACGAGCGCAGTCGGGTCCAGTGCCTTGATACTATGTAAGGCCTCCTCGAATCGATGGTATGTTTGCTGCGCCAACATCAAACACCAACGAAGGAGGAAGCCTGATGAGATTCTACACCAAACAGCACCAGTATTACTGTGGAATTGATCTGCACACAAAGAAGATGTACGTGTGCATCCTCAACAGCTCTGGAGAGACTGTGGCACACCGAAACCTGAATACGGATCCCGGGGCTTTCCTCGAGTTCATCGCTTCCTACCGGGAAGACATCGTGGTGGCTGCAGAGTGCATGTTCACCTGGTACTGGGTGGCCGATCTTTGTGCCAAAGAGAACATCCCCTTCGTGCTGGGCCACGCCCTTTACATGAAAGCAATCCATGGGGGCAAGAGCAAAAACGACAAAATCGACTCCCATAAGATTGCCGTACTCTTGAGGGGCGGCATGCTGGCTCAGGCATATGTCTATCCCGCCAAGATGCGGGCCACAAGAGATCTTCTAAGAAGAAGAAATCATCTGGTGAGAAAGCGAGCAGAGCTGTTCGCTCATATCCAGAACACCGGAAGCCAGTACAACCTCCCTGACCCTCTCGGGCGCATTGCCAAGCCCAAGAACCGGGAAGGAATCGTTGATCGATTCGACCAGCCCAGCGTTCAGAAGAACATGGAAGTGGATCTGGAGATGATCGAAGCCTATGACCGCATCCTCATCCCTCTGGAGCGGGAGATCATAAAGACCGCCAATGGACACGATGCCCTTTCCTACAATCTGCTCAAAACCATTCCAGGGGTAGGCAGAATCCTTGCCCTGGTGATGCTCTATGAAATAGAGAACATCCAGCGATTCGAAACTGTCCAGGACTTTGCCTCCTATGCCCGCCTCGTCAAGTGTGCCAAAGAATCCAATGGGAAAAACTACGGGACCAGTGGCAAGAAGATCGGCAATGCTCACCTCAAGTGGGCGTTCAGTGAAGCCTCAGTGCTCTTCATCAAGAGCAATGAGCCCGCTAAGAAATACCTCGATCGACTTGCCCAAAAACACAAAAAGGGAAAAGCTCTCTCGATCCTGGCCCACAAGCTGGGGCGAGCTGCCTACTTCATGCTCAAAAACAAGGTGGCTTTCGATCAAGATAAATTCCTGAGCCACTAAACAGTTGGAGGAGACGGATCAGCCTTTCTCGAAACTGGAGCCACACGGGAATGGAGCACGTATTCGCCTTGATCCATGAAGGATTTGATCATCCTTGCACCGATCAGAGTGCTCGAAAAAGGATGTGCCCGATTGACACCCTGCAGCCCGTTGCGCTTGATTGGAGGTCCGTCTTGCTCCTTCATGCACGCTCGATGTTGGTCAAGTTCTGCCCCTCATCCGAACCCGCACCTAACTGGGGAGAGCGTTACCCCGACTCTTGACTGGGACGGCACGAGGGAGAACGTCATTGTTTCTAGGTCGCATCTTCTCGGAGAGGGCGCAACCACCCTCTTGCATGAACCCTCTTCGAAGGGTGAATCGAACCTCAATAAGTGTTTGGTGCAGGACTTGTTCCTGGCGCCCCTTGAAGAAACCCAAGTCAGAGCGACCTGCAGCGAGCAAAATGGCCGAACGGTAAAAAACTTCTCTTTTTTCCCGTTCGGTAGTGTCTGCCAACAGGCACAGAATCCCGACGAAAAAAAGATGAACTTTTTCGTATAGGAGGAGTGTTCCCTATTGACAGCGGGAGGCCTTATAAGTGTTCCGGCGCGGAGCGTCGGGGCAAGGCACTGGACGAAGTCAGCGCCGCGATTCCCGGCGACGCAGTCGCCGGGAACGGCGACATAACCGGCGCCAGGCTTTATCGGCGTCCGGTTGATGTATTTGTTGGGAGCTACTCGCCCTCGCCAGACCGCATTCTAGAACTCTTGGCGGTCGGAATGACCCTCTATATGAGAAGAGATTTCAGGTACCGAAGGTTTTCCGCATAGTTCACGCGATACCTGCCAAATAGATGGGACATAGAAGTGGGAATCTCACTCCATCCCTTTATGTCCCACCCTGCTTCAACGAGATCTGATGCTGCAAATACGAACTCCAAGGTGTTGGTGAAAAAGACCAAAAGGTCTGGTTCATTGCTGTAGTCAATTCTTGTCTCGGTGCCATGTACATAATGGTTCCGGCAATTCACCGCCTCATCGGTTACCGTGAAGAGTTCCGGGAACCGTTCTCCCACTGTATCCTCTAGAAACTTGCCCCTATAACGGATCTTGTTTTTCAGGGTGCTTTTTCCAATTCGACCGAGAGCACTCAGCACGCTATCGCGCTCGGGACTCCTTGCCAGCTCCTTGAAGATCTTACTGCATCTCTCTTTTGCAGATCTAAGTTCCTCTGAAAGTGATACGGCGGCAGGAACTGCTGAACTTGGAAGAATGTCAAACATATTTGCAGATCCAATGAGGCGGTCAATATCATACTTTTGCTTTGCAAAAGAATTGGAGAACCTTACACGTGCATCATGCCAGTCTATATGCCGAGCAACCCAATTACCAAGAATTCTCCCGAACGTGTCGGGCTGCATCACGGCATCAATAAGAACATCTGCCGGATGCGGACGTTCATCATCACTAGATGACTCACGCCTGGGTGGCATGCTCCAATAGACCTTGAGTATGTTGGGGCGCTCATCGTTAGATTCAAGGCGCAAATCAAACCTCACCAGGTTTTGTGGGCGGCCAACCAAAAGCACGAAAAATCTGAGCAGCGTCAATGTGTGGTCGATGGTCTCGTCAAAGGTGCATGCTTCCTTGAACACGATACCTATAGAGATTGTATTCTTTAAATGCACTCCCTTCGGCCCCCCCAAAGTGTGACTAGGATTATGATAGGCAGATACTGTTCCCACCACGGTGTCCGCTGAAAAGATCTCGTGCTTGCCGGTAAAGTAGAGTATTTCGGGATAGGGACCTATCGGAACGTCGCGCTCAAGACGGTTTGCGCGGACAATCTGCTCTATGAAAGGACGCGCGTCAATTAGACTACCGAAGGCATCGAAGTCATAAAAAAGAACGCTTGCGTCATCGATGACGAAATGGGCCTCACTGATCGTTCTTTCGTCGTGACAAATCTGGCGATCACCATGGAGGACAAAGTGAGGGAAAATACTTGCAAACCAGTATCTTCCCTTACCACGGGTGGAAGAACCCGTGCCGGATGTTGTGACACAATGGAGCAACGATACCTTCGTCAGATCGTGCAAAGTACCTTTCACGCTTTGCTCTGAGATAGCCAAAGCGTTGAAAGCCTCATTGTCTCTGAGATACAGAGAAGTATTCGGCCCTGCATACGTGAGTTCGCCATAGATGTCCTTGCCGGGAGGAATCGTGAATGTTCCTGATTGCTTGGATTGCTCAAGGTCATCCATTGTAAGAGTCATCCTTCAAAGAGACGGTCTTGGCTGGAAGGCGGCAGCAGTATTTCCTCTCTTCCAATACTTGGCTTACGGTGAGCATATGTTACCCGTAACTGTGTCGCCAACGTGCATCCCAACGGGCTGCGAGATAAGCTGCATCCCCTTGGGCGCGTGAGCTGCGCTTTTTGCAGCTCACGTGACAAGGGGACGCAGCCGCGAAGCGGTGCAGCTTCATTGAGCGGATAGGCGGCGCGGAGCGCCGACTGTGCGCTCAATGATCTCGCAGCCCGATAAGCGGTGCGCAGCGCCGCTTATCGGCGGGTATGTGCGGTGGCCGGAAGCCGAAGGCTGTAGGCCATCCGAACCATACCCTGGTTCGATCAATCGTCGTACTCGTAGCACAGATACCAGTTGTCAGCGATTCGCCGATAGATCGTGAATGACTTCCGGTGCTTGGGCTTGTATGTGTCGATTACGGTGACCGTCTCCGCCGGTAAGGGAGGGTTCGGTCGGTAGGCATATGATTTGCTGGAACCCCCGGTTGCCATGCCTGCGGCGCTCGCAATGAATAGAATCTGTTCGTCGCGGCGAAATGCCTCGAACCCACGAGGCACCGAGCACTTCGCGAAGAGTTCCCGGTATGCAGCAATACGCTCCGGAGTGACCCCTATGCCGTTGGGATCCTTTGGGTCCGTCCAGTTGTCGTCCACTCGCTGAAGGTACTTGTCAGCGCGCACCATCTCCAGCAACCGCTCGAAATCGGAACGATGCCTGATGAAGTTTTGGATCATCTCGTCGTCGGGCGGGTGTTGCCGACCACACGCGACGAAGGCGAGAAGAGCGCCCACCAGAAGCATCAGCCTTTTCATCATTCTCTTCAGATCGAACGTAGAAGTAACCGGCCTGCGCGGCTTTTCGCGCAGGTCCGGTTGACTGCCGGGTTGGGCGTCATGGCTTCAGAACGAGATGTCATTGTGACTTTGCGAATGCCTCATAAGCCCACACGATGCACAACGCAGCCAAAGCCAACCAGATTATGACAACAACAGCGCCTGCAACGCGGCTTACAGGTTTGCCATTCACCATGACGTCCTGTGCCCGCGCTCTGCACTCGGCTAGAACAGTGGGCGGCACCAGCTTGATGGCCAACGCAATACCTATTGGGATTAACACAAGGTCGTCCAGGTAACCCACGATCGGAATGAAGTCCGGGATTAGGTCGATGGGACTGAACGCATAGGCCACAATAGCAGCAACGAGAAGCTTCGCGTACCACGGCGTGTCAGGGTGGCGCGCAGCAAGATACAAAGCAAAAGTTTCTGCTTTGAGCCGACGGGCACGTTGTTTGAGTTCCTCAATCAATGGCAGCGACTCCCTGACGCCCAACGGGCTGCGAGATAAGCTGCATCCCCTTGGGCGCGTGAGCTGCGCTTTTTGCAGCTCACGTGACAAGGGGACGCAGCCGCGAAGCGGTGCAGCTTCATTGAGCGGATAGGCGGCGCGGAGCGCCGACTGTGCGCTCAATGATCTCGCAGCCCGATAAGCGGTGCGCAGCGCCGCTTATCATGAAGCTAACCGGCGGCGGGCCGAGGCGCTCTGGGCAACCGCCGCGCCATACCCGCCGTCCGGTTGAGCGATGGGTTAGCCGATCGTTTCATTGCTTCATTCCGTTGTATTTTGGCTTAGCTGGATCTGACCAAATCTCGAAACGCCTAATGCTCTTGAATGAACCGCTCCACATTCCAAGGTGGCCCCGTTCGTTTGCATCAAAGGTAGCCTCAATCAGACAGTATTTCATACCGTGTGTAGAAGCTTGCTTAAAATGCTTCTCGTCGACGTCTATCCATATCCCGTTACCAATTAACGCATGCATGCAGTCCTCTCTATGCGGATACATTACGTTACCCTCAAATTCGAGGCGAACAAATCCGAGGGTCCTGACGAAAACACCATGATACTTTTCCGGAACCACAATTAATCGGATCAATGGAACGTCTACAGGTTCCTGATTCTGAGCTCTTGACATGCTTGGACAAAGAAGGATTAAGAGCAAGCTGGCTGAAAGAGAGGCCTTTAGTACGTGCAGCTTGACTTTTCTCATTTCCATTTCTTCTTACTCCCATCTCAGCTGAGTTCGTCGGAACTTTGGCTGAAGGCTAACGGGCTGCGAGATAAGCTGCATCCCATTGGGCGCGGGAGCTGCGCTTTTTGCAGCTCACGTGACAAGGGGACGCAGCCGCGAAGCGGTGCAGCTTCATTGAGCGGATAGGCGGCGCGAAGCGCCGACTGTGCGTTCAATGATCTCGCAGCCCGATAAGCGGTGCGCAGCGCCGCTTATTGGGGCCGGGATGAGCGGAACCCCCTTTGGTTTGGCGCTGAAGGTGCATCTGTATGCACCTTCGGTGACAAACAAAGGGGGCGGAGCCCGACCGAAGGGAGGGTTTCCGCTCCATCCGTGGTTCGGCCGCCGTAGGCGGCGAGCCACGGATGGAGTTCCCTCATCCCGGCCCCATTCAGCCGCCGAAGGCGGCTGAACATGGATTAGACCCCCTAAATTCCGTATTTAATTACGGCATTTTCAAGGGTTTGAAAAATGAAACCTCAAGATTTCAAACATATAGGCTGCATTTGTTCACATAATACAAAGTAAAATACTGCAATGGGGGGTCACTTTGAAACCGCTCGAACAGGTTAGCCAGGTGATGCGCAAGAAGCACTATTCTATCCGCATTGAAGAGACCTATATGGAATGGACCAGGCGCTTCATCATCTTTCACGGGAAGCACTACCTCCAATGATAGGAAGGAACACGAGATTTCGCAATTCATTTCTCATCTCGCCACTAATCGGAATGTTGCGTCCCGGAAAGGTGGCGCCGTCTTCCACGAAGTCGCTCATGGCCACGAACGCCGCTGCGGGATATGGCGCTGGCAGGGATGAGCTGCACCCCATCCTCAAGTTGAGACGCCAACGAGCCTTCAGGAGAATGACGATTGCAGGAAGGATTCAGGGAGCGGATCAGCGGGCGAGGGCCAGCTCCAGCCAGCCCTTGACTATCGCTGGATAAGCCGGATCCACGATGGTGGCGGCCTGGGACCGACCGTGGAGGGAATCGCAGCGAACATGACCGACGGCAAGCCAGTTGATGCACTGCGCGTAGACGGAGTACTCGAGTTGAAGGCCACGCCTGCGAATGGATTCCACCGTGTCGTCAGGCCATATGGGGTACACGGCCTGGGCGATGATGGGACCGGAGTCTTCGCCTTCATCCACGAAGTGCACCGTGACCCCACCCCATCGACATCCGTAGGCGAAGGTGTCTTCATAACCGTGCTGGCCTGGAAAGGCCGGCAGGAGGGCCGGGTGGATGTTGATCACCCGCCACTGGCCATCCCTCTTGTAATGATGGATGAAAAAGGGCGTGACCAAACGCATGTACCCCGCAAGGCACACGAGATCCGGTTGGAAGCGATCCAGAATGGAGATGAGCTCGCGCTCGGCCGAAACGAGACGGCTGAGGCGAAGCAGCCTCTTTTCCCTGTCGGGTTCCCGGAGTATTTTCTGGGCTCGATCCAGGTCTTCCAGCAAGAAGGTCGGGTCCTGCTCCTGCACGGACCTTGGGTCAGCTTTCCCATGGGACCTGTAGTCCACGACAAAGCGGGGAATGTTGGCTTCTTCAGCCCGCACCAGGCCGTGAGCATCGGGGCGGTCGCTGACCACCACCACCACTTCTCCCGCCAGTTCCCCGGCTGCGGAGCGGTCAATCAAGGATTGCAGGTTCGACCCGCCCCCCGAGACCAGGACGGCCAACCGCAGTTTTTTGCTCGATCCAGCCATCGTTTCCCACCTTGGACCATTACCAGTGTCATGCGCGCGCCAGGGTTCATTACCCCGGGGATGGCGGCGAGCGGTTACCCTGGCACCTAGCTGAAGTAGTTCACGGCATTGCGAAAGAGGGCAATCCCCTCGCCTTCCTCGGGCAGCGGCTTTCCGTCCCTCTTGCATCGCTCTTTGAGGACCGTCCAGTCCGGATGGTTCGTCCAGTGATTGAATGCCTCGGGATGAGGCATCAACCCGGCAATGCGTCCCGTGGGGTCGCAGATGCCGGCGATGTCGTCCACCGAACCGTTGGGGTTGAACGGAAACTCTCCCCGTGCCGGTTTCCCGTCCGATCCGGCATAGCGCATGAACACCTGATCGCTTGCAATCAACCGATCGATCACCGGGGCTTCAGCGTGGAATTTCCCCTCGCCATGGCGGACGGGCAACTCCAGGGCTTCCATGCCCCGGGTCAATATGCATGGGGACCCGCGGTTCACGGCAAGGTGGACCCACTGGTCCCGGAAATTGCCACAGTCATTGTTGATGAGGGCCACTTCCCTTGTCAATCGAGCGGCGGTGAAACCCGGAAGCAGCCCGACGTTCACGAGAACCTGGAAGCCGTTGCAGATGCCGACAACCACCCCTCCCCTTTGGACGAATTGGAGAAGTGCGTCTCCCAGACGGTGTCTCAGCCGCATGGCCATGATCACCCCGGCCCCGTGCTCATCCCCCCATGAAAACCCACCCCCCACGACCAGGATCTGAAAATCCCGGAGGCTGCGTTCACCCCACACGAGCCTGTTCAGGTGGACCCTCTCCGTTTCGGCTCCGGCCACCTGCAGGGCGTAGGCCGTCTCCAGGTCGCAGTTCAACCCAAAACCCGTCAAAACGAGTGCTCTAACCAGGCCCATGAGTCACTCCCCATGATCTTGCGCTGCATCCTTCCAGGACTGCCTGAGAAGTGCAACGGGTTCCCGAAGCAGAGTCTCCCCGTCCAGGCCGGTGACTTCCAGCTCCGGGGTTGCCTGCACCTTTCCAACCAGGCCAAGGGGCATCCCTTGGAACAGAGCCTCGAATTCCCCCTGCTTCCCGGGGGGAACCGTGACAAGAAACCGGCCGCAGGATTCGCTGAAAAGCACCTGGTCATTGCGCAGCGGTTCGTCCCTCGGCACTTTCGCAAGATCGACGGACATTCCCAGGTCTCCGCCAAGGGCCGCCAAAACGGCATGCACCGCAAGACCACCACGGTAGATGCCGTGGCAGGACGCCGGCAATCCCGATTTCACCGCCTTCTCCAGTGCTCTGTACAGAGCGAGGTTTTTCCCCTGGTCCACCCTGGGGACGTTGAGGCCCGTGTAACCCAGCATCTCGTAGTATTCCGAGCTTCCCAGCTCGTTGCGGGTCATCCCGAGCACATAGACGAGGTCGCCGGGCATCTTGAGCTCCATCGTGAGGCACCTGGTGATGTCCGGAACAATCCCCGTTGCCGTGAACTGCATGGTGGGAAGGCCGGAAACCTTGTGACGTTCACCGAAATCCCCGGGAAGGTGCCCGTCCACATACATGCTGTCTTTGCCTGAAAGGAGGGGAATTCCGTATGCGAGGCAGGTGTCCCTCAACGCCAGGTTTGCCCGCACCAGCTGAGCCGCCTTGTAGTCGCCGTCGGGATTAAGCTGGGGATCGTGCTGGATGTTCGGCCAGCAGAAGTTGTCCACGCCGCCGATTTCGTCCAGCTTGGCTCCGACTGAAAGAAGCCGCCTCACGGACTCGTCGATGGTCGCGGCAACCATGTGATAGGTGTCGATGAGGGAATAAGTGGGGTGGAGAGCCTGAGTGACCGCCAACCCCCGTTCGCTCCCCAGCACGGGTCTAAGAACCGCCGCGTCCCCGGGTACATCGCGGTGCCTTCCGATGAAGAACTTCACCCCGCTCGTGCCCTGAACCTCGTGGTCGTACTGACGCTGGATCCATTCCCGGGAACAGACGTTGGGACGGCGCAGAACACGATGGACCAGACGGCCGTAATCGACGGGTTCGCCCAGCACCGGCTCCGACAGACCCCGCAGCTCGGGGGGGAGCCAGCGCGCATGGAACTCCCACTTGGGGAAATCTTCCGCGAAAAAGCTCAAATCCAGGTATGCACAGGTCTTTCCCCCATAGGTCAGGTGGAGTTTCCCACTGTCGGTGTAATTCCCGATGACGGTGCTCTCCACTTCATGTCTTCGGGACAGGTCCATGAAGCGTTTGAGCTTGTCCGGATTCACCGCGACGGTCATTCGCTCCTGCGATTCGGAAACCCATATTTCCCACACGTCCAGGCCTTCATATTTCAGGGGCACCCTGTCCAGTTCCACATGGGCACCGCCGGCAAACCGGGCGGACTCGCCGATGGATGACGAAAGCCCCCCTCCCCCGTTGTCCGTGATGAAGCTGATCAAACCCTCGTCTCTCGCTTCCAGAAGGAAGTCGTGCATTTTTTTCTGAGTGTAGGGGTCTCCGATCTGCACGTGCCCCGCCGGTGTGTGCTCCGAGTACGTCTCGCTGGAAGCCGTCACCCCGTGAATCCCGTCCTTGCCCACGCGGCCCCCGCACATGAGGATCCAATCGCCCGGCTCAGGACATTTCTCGTCCGTCCTTTCTCCGTCAATCTCCCTGGGCATGATACCGAGGGAGGCCACGAACACCAGGCACTTGCCCAGGTACGACGGGTGATGAAAGAGGTTTCCGAAGGGCGTGGGAACTCCGTGCTTGTTCCCTCCATCCCTGACCCCTTCCACAACGCCGTCCAGGAGGCGACGGGGATGCAGGTGAGGACGCAAAGGCCCGGCATACCCCCTGGGCCCGACGCAGTACCCGTAGAGGCCGGCAAGGAGCCGTGCTCCCTTGCCGGTGCCCATGATGTCCCGGTATATTCCCACTATTCCGGTGAGAGCCCCTCCGTAGGCTTCCATGTTGGACGGACTGTTGTGTGTTTCCCCGGTGATGGCGTAGTTGTTGTCTTCATCGAACCGGGCAACCCCCGCATTGTCCCAGAGAACCGAGACCACCCAGTCCTTCGCCTCCTGGATGGCTAGAGTCGGGGCTTCGATGCAGGTCTTGAAGAGGCTGTCGATGGTTTCCCGTTTTCCCGTCGAGAGATCCTCGTAGTGAAATCGTCCCTGGAAGGTGTTGTGGTTGCAGTGATCGCTGCGCGCCTGGGAGATGGCCTCGAGCTCAACGTCCGTCGGCACCGAGAGACCCACTTCCCGCCGTCTCCGCAGCACCTCCTCGCGCATGAAATAGTCCCTGATGACGGGAATGTCCCGGGGGTTGAGGGCGAGATTGCGCTCCCTGCTCAACTGGGCAAGGGAGTCGTCGGACGGAATGGGTATCTCGGCAACGGAAGGTTCATGGGCCAAAAAAACCTTGGGCAAGATGATACCCATGCCCTCTCGCGGGTCCCATTGAGAATGGTGGGCGACGCGCCATTGCTGGATGATGTCGTTGGCCAGCATTTCCCGGGCGACGGTCTCGGCCTGCCACTTCTCCAGGGAGGATCCGCGCAGCAGGAAGAGCTTCGACGTGTAGGCGGACTCCCGGGGTCCAAGGGTCCTTCCAAGGGTGTCGGAGATGGCCTCGATGGCCACACTGCCTGCCGTGTCCCTCACCCCTGGTCGAAAACCCACCCAGATGGCCCAGTCAAAATCCGTGGCAAGGGTTTCAAAGGATGATTCCTGGGTTACCGGGTTGGTAAAAATATCCCGGCGTATGATTTCCATCTCCCTGTCCGAGAGATCGGCATCCAGGGTCAGCACATGGATGACCCGGGCCTCCCGGACCTCCCAGCCGAAGTAGTCGCGAATCTTCCTGCAGAGGCTGGCCCCCTCGGGATCGAAAAGGTGTGCCTTGAGCCCAATTTCCAATTTGACTGCCATAGTGAAAGTCCACCTTGATCAAAGAAGGAGCTTGATTCCAATCGTGATAAGGATCACCCCCCCAACGGTTTCCATACGGCGGCCAAAAGCCGCGGAGAGCCGATTGCCGAGCTTCATGGCGGCCCAGGTCATGAGGCAGGCGGTGACTCCAATGCAGACTGCCGCGTAAAGGAGGCTCTGTTGCAGCATACCCAGACTGAAGCCGACTCCCAGGGCATCCATGCTGGTGGCAACGGAAAGCATGACCAGGTTCACCCCCCTGGTGGGGTCCGGGCAGTTTTCCGTCTCCTCGGATGCTTCGGGCCGCAGGCTTTCATAAATCATTTTTGCCCCGATGAACAGAAGCAGGGCGAAAGCCACCCATGGCCCCCACTGGCGGGCGACCCCAACGATGCTCACACCGAGAAACCAGCCCAGGAGAGGCATCAGGAACTGAAAAAGACCGAAATGGAATGCCAGGCGGAAAACCTGCCGCGGGGTGCAAAACCGCGTGCCGACTCCCAGACCCACCGCGAAAGCGTCGCATCCAAGGGCAACGGCCACCAAGAATATCTCAACCGGTTTCAATGACGCCTTCCCGTTATTCAGGCGGCGCTAGGAGTCAACAGCGCCTCTGCGAGCGGTTCTATACCGAATTTGCGGATGCTGCGGTGGGCAACACTCTGAAATGAAAAACTTCCGAAAACGCCGGCGCCAAAACTTTACCCCTGCCGGATCGACCTGGGCGTCTCATCACGTGTAGTAGCAGCTGAAAATGCTTCCCTGGGTGTCGAACTGAGCGGCGAGATCAGCTAGGAGCCTCTCCATGTCCCGATCCACGTTGTAAAACTTCACTCCCATGGCACGGGGAGACAGGGTGTCCGCCGGGCCGTGGATGTTTGTCCACACCACCTCCCCTTGAAGTTCGATGACGTTCTTGAATCCCGGAAACTGGAGGCTGAGCCTGACTTTCGTGTTCAGGGGGGCCGGCTGCGGGCAATGGACGAGCATCCCCCTCTCATTGAAGTGGATGCAGGTTCCCTTGAATGTCTGCTCTTCAATGTAATAGGTGACCTGACAAGGAGAGCTTTTGTCCAGTACGTCTGGCCTCGGCGTCTCTTGATCCTTATCCACCATGCGATCTTTCTATCACCTCAAGCTGGCATCAAATTCCTTGATGACCTTATCCACCAATTTGCGGTGAAGGAGATTGACTTCCTCATCCGTGAGACTCCGGTCCGGAGCCCTGTAAACCAGTCTGAAACCGAGACTCCTCTTTCCGCTGCCCAGCTGAGGGCTCCTGTACACATCGAAAACTTCCGTCTTCTCGAGGAACCCGATCTGCTGGCCCTGAATGAAGTCCAGAGGTTCTTGGACAGGTACCCGTTCATCCACAACAAGAGCGATGTCTCTCACAACGGATGGAAACTTCGGCAGCGCCCTGAAGAGAGGGTGTGGGCAGCGTCTGGCATAGATCCTATCGAAATCGAGCTCGAAAACATGAACGGTTTTTTTTAGGTCGTATGCCTGCGCCGCCGGGTCGGAGAGCTTCCCAAAACAGCCCAGAACTTCTCCCTCACAGAATACGGCCGCCGAACGCCTGGAATCCAGATAGGGCGGCAGGCCTTCAGTCCGGTACTGGACCGGATGGATCTGAAGCACCTCCATGATTTCCTCAACAACGCCCTTCACATCGCCATAGTCGATCTCCTCCTCAGAACCGTAGAGGAAATCAGGGTCACGCCTTCCCGCCATCACGCCCACCAGGTGATGGGGTTCTTCCGGAAGCGTCTGTCCCTCTTGAGGGATGAACGCCTTGCTCAGTTCACACAGTCGCAGGTCCTCGTTTCCACGGTCGAAATTGTGGCGCGCCGCCTGGAGCACCCCTGGAACCAGGCTTGTTCTCATCACGGCCAGCTCCTCGCTGAGGGGGTTCTTGATGCGAACAGGGCGGAGTCTCGCGTCGTCCTCGGGGTATCCTAGCCTGCGCAGGGATTCGAGACCAATGAACGAATACGTGATGACCTCAAAAAAGCCCACGGCCTGCAACGCGTTCTTCAGCTCCAGGCGGCATTCCAGATGCGGATCCAGCTCCGCCGAAACGACCTGCCCCTTCGGTGTGGTCACCGGAACTCGATCGTAGCCGACGACCCTCACAACCTCCTCCGCCAGGTCCACTTCCCGTGTAACGTCACTCCGAAAAGACGGAGGACGTACGAGAAGCTCCTGCTCGGTGCATGATTCAATCCGCATTTCGATGCTCGCGAGGGCTTCGGCCATCTCCGAGGCGGTGAGATCCGTCCCGAGGAAGCGGTTCGTCCGGGCCACCCTCAGGGCCAGCGCGGGAACGTTGATGGGGTTGGCGAACACGTCGATGCACCCGGCGGCGGCGGCCCCCCCCGCCAACTCGCACATCAGCTGCGCGGCACGGTCCAGGGCTCTGAGTACTCCCTGAGGATCAACTCCCCGTTCAAACCGATAGGCGGATTCCGTCTTCAGACCCAGCTTCTTGGAGCTTCTTCGAATGGAGAGCGGGTTGAAATAGGCGCTTTCGATGAGCACACGTCTGGTTTCAGGAACGATTTCCGAATCCAGCCCGCCCATGATGCCCGCAATGGCCACCGGCCCAACGCCATCGCAAATGAGCAGCGTGTCGTCGAACAGAGTTCGCTCAACTCCGTCCAGAGTGGTGAATCGCTCACCGTCCCGGGCACTCCGCACCACGATGCGATGTTCTCTGAGCCGGTCGTAATCAAAGGCGTGCAGCGGCTGCCCCAATTCCATCAGCACGAAGTTGGTCACGTCAACGATGTTGTTGATGGATCTCAAGCCCACGGCGTGCAGTCTGTCGCGCAGCCAGTCCGGCGACGGCCCCACCGTGATGTCCTGAAGGACCCGGCCGGCATAGCGGGGGCACCCGTCAGCGTCATGGACCGTGATGGAGGTCAGGGTTTCGATGGCCGGACCGGTCTCTTGAACGTGGGTTTCGGGGTAGTGAACATGACCTTTGCACAGGGCGGCCACCTCCCTTGCGATGCCGATGACGGAGAGGCAGTCTCCTCGATTCGGTGTCACGCCAATCTCCAGAATCACGTCTTCCAGGTCCAGGGCCTCACTGACGAAATCTCCCGCCCCAACCCGCGCCGGGAGCTCCCAGATTCCACTCTCGTCGGGACCCAGTCCCAATTCCTTCTGGGAGCAAAGCATTCCCTGGGACAACTCCCCACGAACGAGCGTCTCGCCGATGCTCATGCCACTTGGGAGAACCGCCCCCGGCAGCGCCAGGGGAACCATGGATCCCACCCGAAGATTCGGAGCGCCGCAAACCACCTGGTAGTCGGCAGCCCCGGTCGACACCCTGCACACCTGCAAACGATCCGCATTGGGATGTGGCTCGACCCGTTCAAGCCTTGCCGCAATGACATGCTGCAGGGACTCCGCCGTCTTCCACACTCCCTCCACCTCGAGCCCGGTCATCGTCAGGCGGTGTGACAGCTCCTCGACGGAAATGGGGACGTCCACATAATTGCGGAGCCATTTCAGACTGATGATCATCCTTGTCGACCTCTCCATTGTGCTGCTTGTCTGCAGCTGGCATTAAAAAAAGCGCCCGTCAGGGCGGTGTCAATTGCCATGGAAGCAAAAACCTCGTGCCGCACAAAAAGCGGCTCCCTCTTGCCCTGTCTCGCCCTGTGAGCCTGACGCACCTTCAGTCCTCGTGTTTTGACCTGAGCAGCGCACCGGCCCGCGGCGGGAAAATCCATGGGAATGAGCTTCTTCTCGGGGAAGGACAGGAAAAGAGGGACCTTTTCTCTGGTCTGGCTCTGACGGAAGGTGTCTTAACGCGGCAAAAAGGGAGAAAACCCCCATCGGGTTCTGTCAGAATTGCCTCAAGAACCTCAGATCGTTCTCGAAGAAGAGACGAAGGTCGTCGATCCCGTACTTGAGCATGGCGATCCGCTCGATGCCCATCCCGAATGCAAAGCCGGTAACCGTCTCTGGGTCGTACCCCACCATCTTGAAGACTTCTGGGTCCACCATTCCGGATCCCAGGATTTCCAGCCACCCCGTCTGAGAGCAGACCCGGCATCCATTCCCCCCGCACATCACGCACTGGATGTCCACCTCCGCACTGGGTTCGGTGAACGGAAAAAAGCTGGGCCGAAAACGCAGTCCGACATCCTGGCCGAACATCTGATGCACAAAGGTGGTGAGAATGCCCTTGAGATCCCCAAAGGAGATGTCGTCCCCCACCATGAGTCCCTCAACCTGGTGGAACATGGGGGTGTGGGTGACATCCGAATCGCATCGGTAAGTCCTGCCCGGGGCGATCACCCTGATGGGCGGCCGCCGCTTCTCCATGACCCGGACCTGAAGCGGGGAGGTATGCGTGCGCAGAACCACATCGTCCGACACGTAGAAGGTATCCTGCATGTCTCTGGCGGGGTGGTCCCTGGGTATGTTGAGAGCCTCGAAATTGTAGTAGTCCAGCTCAACTTCCGGCCCCTCGACGATTTCGAATCCCAGTCCGCTGAAGATTCTCGATATCTCCAGGCTGATCTGGGTGATGGGATGCAGCTTCCCCCTGGCGGGGCGCCTCCCGGGAACGGTCACATCAAAGAACTCGCTCTCCCGGGATTGGGCCTTCCTGCCTTCATCCAGTGCGCGATCGAATAGATCGTCCAGCCGCTCCTTGGCCTCGTTGAGCAGTTTGCCCCACAGGGGCCGCTCGGTGTCTGACGCCTGCCCCATCCTCTTGAAGAGCTGCGCAAGATCACCCTTCCTCCCGAGATAGCGCACCCTCAGCTGCTCCAGTGCTCTCAGGTCGTTTCCAGCGGAAGCAACGGCATGCGATGCGGCATCGAGTACGCGCCGTACGTCTGCTTCCATGACTTATACCGCTTCTTTTGCTATCTGAGCCAACCGGGCGAAGGCCTCCGGATCGCTCACGGCCAGTCCCGCAAGCACTTTCCGGTCCAATTCGACATTGGCTTTCTTCAGTCCGTTCATGAAACGGGAATAACTGAGGTCGTGCTGTCTCGCCGCCGCGTTAATCCGCATGATCCAAAGGCTCCGAAAAGTTCTCTTCTTCACCCTCCGGTCCCGGTAAGCAAACTTCAGTGCGCGATCGACCGTTTCCTTGGCGGTTCTCAGAAGCGTACCGCGACCGCCGCGGTATCCCTTCGCCATGTCCAGAACCTTCTTGCGACGCTGGCGCGACTTGACTGCTTTCTTCACCCGTGGCATGGGCATTCACTCCTTCTGCTGCAAAACCCTCATGAGAACTCTGTCTAGAGGTAGGGCATCATGCGCCTGATGGCTCTCACGTTGATGGGATCAACCAAAGTGGTCTGACGGAGCCTTCGTTTCCTGTCAGGGCTCTTCTTGGTGAGGATGTGACTCTTGTTGGCCCTGGCCCTCATGATCTTGCCCGTCCCTGTCGCCTTGAAACGCTTGGCTGCGGCTCGATTGGTCTTGATCTTCGGCATTCTTTCCTCCACTGGTTTGCCATGACATAAAAAGACCAGCAGGACGTGCATGGGGTGAGCTGCGCAGGGTGTCGTTCCCGAGGTCTTGATTCCCTGTCTCAACCGATCCGCCGGGACCGCTTCAATCCGATGCGAAAGAAACGAGCGCGTGCTCTTGCGCCCGACAATTCCGCAACGGACATCCTGGGCTCGCCTCTCCAGCACTTGCCTCTGGCTTTTCTATTCTACAAGAAATGTGAAAGGCGTAATGTATTGGGCTTTGGAATACGTGTCAAGGTTTTTCAAATTCCAGCGTCTAGGCCCTGGGAGCAAGGATCATGATCATGTTGCGGCCTTCCATCTTGGGAGACTGCTCCACCATGGCATCCTCCTTGAGCTCCTCCTGGATCCTCTGAAGCACCTTCATTCCCTGGTCGGCATAGGCGATCTCTCGTCCGCGGAACATGATGGTCACTTTTGCCTTGTCCCTCTGAGCCAAGAATCTCTTGATGTGTTTGATCTTCACCAGGAGATCGTGTTCATCGGTCTTCGGGCGAACCTTCACTTCCTTGACCTGGATCACGGTCTGCTTTTTCTTCGCTTCCTGGGAGCGTTTGCTCTGCTGGTATTTGAACTTGCCGTAATCCATGATCTTGCAGACCGGCGGATCTGCATTGGGAGCGACTTCCACCAGGTCGAGCTCATCCAGCGCAGCCTGCTCGAGCGCCTTCTTCAAGGCGAGAACCCCCAGTTGCTGACCATCCCTTCCAATCACGCGGACTTCCTGAGCCCTGATTTTCTCATTCACATTGACTTGTTTTTCCAGGACCGACCCTCCTTCCTGAGATCACATGAACCGTGTTTGCAGGCCCTTCAGACAATTCCGAGTCCCACACGCCCCTTTGTCGCCTCGCGGCATTCATTTTCAAGCATTTCGGAAAATTGGCGGGGAGGCATGAGATCCAACTGACTGCCGTCTCTTCGACGGGGCCTCACACCGCCGGCAGACACTTCCCGGTCCCCGATCACCAGCATGTAGGGGACCTTCTGAAGCTGTGCCTCTCTGATCTTGTAGTTGAGCTTCTCATTGCGGTCGTCCAACTCGATCCTGACTCCGGCATCCTTCAGTTCCTCGAAAACCGTGCGGGCAAATTCCAGCTGGTTGTCGGTCACGGTCATGAGCACCGCCTGGACCGGGGACAGCCACGTGGGAAAAGCTCCGGCATAATGCTCGACGAGAACGCCGAGAAAGCGCTCGATGGCCCCGAGAATGACCCGGTGCAGCATGACCGGCCTGTGCCGGTTGCCGTCCGACCCCACGTAGGAGAGGTCAAAACGTTCAGGCAGAGTGAAATCGCACTGGATGGTGGCACATTGCCAGCGGCGCTCCAGGGCGTCTCGCAGCTTCACATCGATCTTGGGTCCGTAGAAGGCACCCTCTCCCTCGCACACGCTGTAAGGTATTCCCTTCCCTTCCAAGGCCCCCATGAGTGCCCTGGTGGCCCTTTCCCAATCCTCATGGCTGCCAATGGACTTCTCGGGGCGGGTGCTGATTTCCATTTCGTACGAAAAACCGAAAATGCCCATCACTTCGATCACGAAATCGATGATGCCCTGGATCTCGTCGTTCAGTTGCTCGGGCATGCAAAGGATGTGCGCATCGTCCTGGGTGAACTGGCGAACCCGAAGCAATCCGTGAAGGACCCCCGACTTTTCGTGACGGTGAACCGTACCCAGTTCGAAATAGCGCAGAGGCAGGTCACGGTAACTGCGCACCCTGGATTTGTAGATGAGCATGTGTGACAGACAGTTCATGGGCTTGATGCCGTAGGACTGGTTGTCAATTTCAGTGAAGTACATGTTTTCCCGGTAGTTGTCGAAGTGCCCGGAGCGCTTCCAGAGATCGGTCTTGAGCAGCGTGGGTCCGCACACTATGTGGTAGCCTCTTCTCAAGTGCTCCTTTTTCTCGAACGTCTCGAGAATGTGGCGGAGCATGGCTCCCTTGGGGTGGTAGATGACCATGCCCGCTCCCACCTCATCACTGAAGCTGAAGAGATCCAGCTCTTTCGCCAGACGACGGTGGTCCCGTCTCTGAGCCTCCTCCAGGAACCGCAGGTATTTCTTCAATCCGTCCCGATCAGGAAAGGCCGTGCCGTAAATGCGCTGGAGCATGGGGTTGCGCTCGTCGCCCCTCCAGTAGGCCCCTGCAACGCTCGTCAGCTTGAACGCCTTGAGGAAGCCGGTGTGAGGGATGTGAGGCCCCCGGCACAGGTCGATGAACTCACCCTGCTCATAGAAGGACACAACCGGATCTTCGAAGCTTTCGATCAGCTCCACCTTGTATTGTTCCCCCCGCTCCCGGAAGATCCTCACCGCTTCGTCACGCCGGACTTCCTTTCTGTGGAAGCTGAGCTTCTGAGCGACGAATTCCGCCATCTTGGCCTCGATGCGCTCGAGGTCCTCAGGACTGAACGGCTTTTCAACGTCGAAATCATAGTAGAAGCCGCTCTCGATAGCAGGTCCGATCGCCACCTTTGCATCCGGGAAAAGGGTCTTGACCGCCTGGGCCATGACGTGGGCGGCACTGTGCCTCAGAATCTCAATTCCCTCGGCGGAGTCCGTTCTGACCCCTTCAATGGTCGCATCCTCCTCGATCCTTCCGGAAAGGTCGGTCAGCCGGCCGTTCAACCTGGCGGCAATGAAGCCGTCCTTGGATCCACCGGACTGGGACTTCAGGACTTCTTCCACGGAGATTCCCCTGGGGAATTCCTCGCGCGCACTACCCTGGAATGTCAAAACAACTTTTTCGGAATCCATGCTCATTTCCTAAATCCAGCCTCATCAGCAAATGGAAGAGACGTCGGCGCTTCCTCGTTGCCTCCGCGCCGCCATTCGCTCCCTGCCTGTCGATATAGAGCCGGTAAACAAAAAGGGCACCTGCCTCGAAGAGATGGAAGATGCCCTTTTGATGCGAGTCTGCCTCTTGGCAAAGCGATTCTTCTCAGGTGCTTCCTAACTCCTACAGCCAACGTGGCGTCTCACGCAAGTCGTGTGGATGCTGATGGATCTGCCCTCGAAGTGCCCGGGGGATCAGAAGTGGTAGGCACGGGCGGTTTCGAACCGCCGACTTCTACCGCGTCAAGGTAGCGCTCTCCCACTGAGCTACGTGCCTAAGAATTGATTGACTCTATAACGGTCTGAAAAAACCATGTCAAGAAAAATACTGGCACATGAGATTTCGTTGCAACCCTGCCGTGGAGACCCTTTTCCGGTTGTTCAAGAGCAAGTCCCATGCACCTGCTTCAGTTCCATAAGGCTTCTCTTCAGCTCGGTTTGCTGAACCAGCCCGTTTCGAGGAGGCGAATCCCCACGGTGATGTAATGCAGTCCGCTCGCCACGGAAAGCACCGCAGTGGTTACAAACAGGATGGAGAGTCCCCATGCGGGCAATGACACAATGGAGGTGCTCAGGACAAGAAGCACGGTGAGCAACTGAAGGAGGGTGGTCATCTTGCTGAGGACGGTGGGTTTGATCTCCACGTGAATCTGAAAAAAACAAAGAGTCATCAACCCCAGGAGGATGACGGCATCCCGGCTCACCGCAATGATGACCAGCCAGCTGGGAATTTTCCCAAGGTGTCCCAGCATGACAAACGAACTCACCAGGAGAAGCTTATCCGCCAAGGGATCCAGGTAGGCACCCAACCTGGATTTCTGATGGAACATCCGGGCGATGAGCCCGTCCAGTCCGTCCGTGATGCCTGCCGCGAAAAAAACCAAGAGGGCGTGATCGATTCTGTTGTTGAGAAGAAGCCACACAAGATAAGGGGTCAGGAAGATACGGATGAATGTGAGCAGATTGGGGACTGTCATGGTCATTGATTCGTCTGACTCGATTCCGGCTGGATGATGGTCAAGGCGATTGTGTTTCCCTCCGACGGAAGGTCCTCGATGCGCAGAGTGGCGCCTCCTTCCAAACGAAAGCCGTTGAGAGAGAGCAACGCTCCTTTCTCCACTCCCTGAAGCTGGACGAGCCCCCCTTCCCTCCCAAACCGCAAGCCAAAAATCTGGATTGAGCCGGCTTTCCGCCGAATGATTCCCTCGACCTCCTCCCAGTCTGCCTGCGGCCGCTTCGAACGCAGGCGCAGGATCAAGCCATCCCCCTTCGGCAGGTCCGCCGGTTCGTCCGCCTTCGATTCCCTGCCTCGATGGAATCCCTCGCCTGAGGCAGACTGCCCGAGCATGCGGTCCAACTGGGGAACCGCCAGGGCGGCCAACTCCATTGCCTTTTCCTCCGCCGCGGCCTCGTCAATGGAAAGCTCCCTCTCAAAGCCTCCCCCCCGGTTGCCCGATGCGACGTTCACAACGGAGAGGGTGGTCGAAAGCCGCGCCGCGCCGCCCGGGTCCTCATAAAACCCAAGCCTTCCGAAAACCGCGTGAGTGGCGCCTTTTTGCCGCGCGGCGGCGAGAACCGCCTCTGGCGCAAGAGATCCATTGTCATCGGGCTGTGGGAAATCCGGCGGCGGAAACAGCATGGACCATCCGAAGTCTTCGACCTCTTGAGACACGAACCCAGCAAAAGCTCCTTCAGGATCCACACCACTTCTCGGCACGTGCCACCCTTCGCCCCAGCGTTCCGCAACGGCCCAGAAGACCTTCTTCAAACCCGCCTTTACACCGGCAGCCTCCTTGCTGGGGATCCCCCCGGCACGGTCTTCAAAAGCAGGCGTGACTCCAGGAGGTGCATCCAGGGCATGAGGTGCAACCGCGGAGGGGCTTCCCGTATGGGTCGGCCCGTGGCGTGGGAGGTCGTTTTTGAGGAGATCCATCGCAATGCTCACCTGACCCGCGATGCGATACAGGTTCCCCTCCTCGACAACCTCCGAGGAAATCTTGTAGCTCAGAACGTAGCGTTCGGGATGAGTGAAAACACTCTCACTCAGGGACGAATAACGGGTTTCGAGCTCCGACGGGGTGAGTATTCGCGAAGCAGCCTGGATGACCGCCTGAACCAGGAAGTCCCGCACTGCCTCCTGGCGGGTCCCGTCGCGGTTCTGGGGATCGACTGCGGCTCTCCCCTGGCTGAAAAGAACGATGGAATTCTCGTTTGGGGAACCTTCGGCGGCGAATGTACCCTGCGCGGCAAATGAGCGAACCACGAGAGCAAGAAAGATACAGACGACGAATCTCCCCCGGGCCTGGGATCTCATCTCCTTCCCCTGCTCAGGCTCACTCGGTGAAAGGAACCTCTGATTTCGGCCCCACTGGCGAGCCCGGGGGATTCCCATGTGCACAACCTTCTGCTCCTGTATTTTTCGGAGACTCTTTGGTATCATAGACCCACACGAAACGAAAGGATAAATCATTGGCCACAACTCCCCGGGAGTGCACTGTGCGCCGCATCATCGTGGCGCCCTTCGAAATCCACACCCTGCGTTTCCTGCTCGAAGGGTATGATGGCCTTGCCGTCGTGAGCACAGACGATCCTCAACTGGGTTTGGTCCGCCTGAGCATCGCTCCTGGATGCGAAGACGATGTGGACCGAATACTCGCAGGTGAGGAAGCCTCCTTGAAGTTGCGATCCATCGAGCCCCTGGGATGACGTCAAGCTTCCAACAAGCTCTCTTGCAAAAACAGCCGAGATTCGCTAATGGATTCGCGGGGGTGACATCCGTTTTTCTCAAGTTCTCATGGCAGTGTGCCGACCTGATTTGTTGTCAGTTTCTTTAGCAGTGCGGGCTTTTCTGGATCCGACGGGATGTTGGGGGAGTTACTCGCCACCGCGGAACTTTTCGATCATGGACGAAACGGTTCAAAGCACCGAGAGTACTCTCTCCCTTGCGGTACATGCGCTGGATGTGCAGACGTATCATTATGGAGATTTGATCACCCGGGAGGGTGATGACACCCAGTGCTTCTATGTCATATTGAGCGGCCAGGTCAGGATCAGCCAGGGTGGCAGGAATATCAGGATCCTGGAAGAGCAGGATGTCTTCGGCCTTGAGAACCTCCTTCTGCGGAAACCGTCCCTCTATACCGCACGAACGCTCAGTAAGTCCCGAATAGCCATGTACGGACAGGAATCCCTGGACTACTTGATTCGTCAGAGTCCCCACATGGTGCAAAGCGTTCTCCTCTCCACACTGCAGCAACTCAACCAGACAACCCATAATCTCTCGGGAACGACAGACTCCTTTTCTATCGGAGAAGTTCAGGTTAATTTTTACTGCGATGGAGAATTGATCCTGGGAGAGGATGTCAAAAGCAAGAGCTTTTATCGCCTGGTCTCCAGCCAGGGAGGCTTGCGCGTCACTCTCGCGGGAGAAGAGATCGGACGGATTGAAAAGCCTGGTCAGTTTTTTGGAGGCATCATCGGTTTTCCAGGCGCAGTCTCTCAAGCTGCGGTAACCAGTCTCGGCGAAAGCGTCGTGGAGACATACACGATGGATGATCTGGAGACGGTCATTCGCGACTACCCCGACACGGCCCTTCAAATCATGCTTGCGCTCATCTCTCGCCTTTCTGAAGGAAAGTACGGTTAACCTTAATCATCACAAAGCCAGGTAAGAATGGAAGACATCGCGCACAAGAAGGAACCGCAGAAGCGCAACCTTTTGTATATTCACACCTTCGGATGTCAGATGAACGAGTACGACTCCCAAGGGGTCTTTCGCGCTTTTGCGTCTCGCGGGTACGTCCTGACACCCAGTTTGGCCGACGCGGACGTCATCTTTCTCAACACGTGTTCAGTCCGCCAGAAGGCTGAACAGAAGGTCCTCTCGTTCCTCGGGCGCCTGAGAAAGCTCAAGGCCCGGGATCCGGGGCTGCGAGTGATTGTCGCCGGCTGCGTTGCACAGCAGCTGGGAAAGACGCTTCTGGAACGTTTCGACTGGCTCGACCTCGTGATAGGGACGCGCGGTGTTGCCTCGACTTTGCCGCTCTTCGATGAAGTTCAGCGAACGGACAGGAGGATCGCCTATCTTCCCGAAGAACCCGCGAAAGACGCTTTTATCGGCACACCCGCCGGCAGCTTTTCGGACAGTCCCGTCGTCTCTTCCATAACCATCATGCAGGGGTGCGACAATTACTGCACCTACTGCATCGTGCCCTACGTCCGCGGACCCGAACGCAGTCGCCCGAGCCTGGATATCCTACATGAAATCAAGCTGCTGGCCGACGGCGGGACCCGTGAGATACTGCTTCTCGGTCAGAACGTGAATTCCTACGGTCGCGGGCTGGATGAGAAGATCGATTTTCCCGAGTTGCTGCGGAGAGTTCATGCCATACCAAACCTGTCGCGGATTCGCTTCACCACGTCACACCCGAAAGACCTCACCGATGAATTGATCCGCTGCTTCGCCGATCTGCCGAGGCTCTGCAGGCATCTCCATCTGCCCTTCCAGGCAGGTTCCGACCGGGTTCTCAAAATAATGAATCGAGGGTATACTTCCGCCCAGTACCATGAGAGAATAAGAAAGATCCGCCAATTCTGTCCGGACGTCGCCTTGTCTTCCGACGTGATGGTGGGTTTTCCCGGAGAAACCGAGGAGGATTTCCAAGCGACCATGCACCTCCTCGAGGAGGTCCAGTTCGATGCGCTCTTCTCCTTTCAATACTCCGATCGTCCAAACACGAAATCCTCGCGGTTTTCAGACAAGGTGGATGAGGGAACAAAAGCGAGACGACTGGTGGAGCTGCAGGGTTTTCAGTCGGCCATCAGCTTGAGGAAAAACCTGTCGGAGCGGGGCAAAGTGAAGGAGATTCTGGTCGAGGGCCCCAGCAGGGCATCCAACGGGCAGATGACAGGGCGAACGCATCAGAATCGCATCGTCAATTTTGATGGACCCAGCGAGCTTATAGGTCAGTCAGTCGAAGTGAGGATCATCGCGGCATTCTCCCACTCCTTGAGAGGAGAACTGTTGACGGATCACCATGACCGCAGGGTGGCTTCCATTGAAGTCAGCAAGGAGGAATCATGCTCAGGAAAATGAAAGTCACAGGATTGGTGATGGATCCTCAGACGAATACGCCCATACTCATCCTGACCGATCCCAACAGCGAGACGACACTCCCCATATGGATCGGCCTTCTGGAGGCGACCGCCATCGCCACTGAACTGGAGAAGATTCAGTTTCCGAGGCCCATGACTCACGACCTGATGAGGAACTGCCTGCAGCTTCTCAAGGTGGAGGTGGAGAGGATAGAAGTCTGCGACCTGCGCAACAACACCTATTATGCCCACATCTACCTGCGTGAAAACGAGAAGATAACCCCCATCGACGCGCGGCCGAGCGACGCCATCGCCATTGCCCTCCGCACCAATGCCCCCATTTACGTGGCGGAAGAGGTCCTGACCAAATACCAGAAATCCGAGCTCTCATCTCAACCGGTGTTCGATCGGGAAAAGCAGGAGAAATGGGCGGAGATTCTCGAAGATCTGGACCCTTCCGACTTCAGCAAGTACAAGATGTGAGGAGACTCTTCCCACCGCCTTCGCTGGAGGGGATTCAACGCGGCGATGGCTGAGGCCGAACGGCCCGGCGCGGTCCCCCTCGAGACTCCGAGTACAACCTCGTTTGCACTTTCCGAGCGCCTTGAGTTTTCAAGGATTTCACACCATGAAATGGGACAGGGAACAGTTGAGACAAGTCATCGACGCGGCCCAGGGAAGGATTCCCGTTGACCTCTGCATCCGCAACTGCCGCATTGTCAATGTCCTCACAGGCCGCATCGAAAATCAGGACCTCGCCATCCATTCGGGCTTCATCGCCGGCTGGGGGAACTACGCGGCACGGCAAGAGATCGATGCTCAGGGAATGTACGCGTGCCCTGGATTCATCGACGGCCACATCCACATCGAGAGCACTCTCCTGAGCCCGCTGGAGTTTTCCCATGCAGTGGTGCCGTGGGGAACGAGTGCCGTGGTTGCAGACCCTCACGAGATCGCCAACGTTCTGGGACTGGACGGCATTCGCTATTTTCTCGATGCGACGCAGGATCTTCCATTGGATGTTTTTTTCAATCTGCCCAGCTGCGTCCCGGCTTCACCCCTGGAAACCTCCGGAGCTCACCTCAAGGCCCTGGACCTCTACTCCCTGCTCCCCCATGAAAGGGTCCTAGGGCTGGCTGAAATGATGAATTTTCCAGGAGTCCTCTTCAACACGGAGGAGGTGACCGACAAACTCCTCCTATTCCAGGACCGCATTCTCGACGGTCACGCACCCATGCTCGGCGGGCTTGCCTTGAATGCCTACCTGGCTTCGGGGATCGCCTCCGACCACGAGTGCACATCTTTTAAGGAAGCGGAGGAGAAGCTGGCAAAGGGCATGTTCGTCATGATCCGCGAAGGGAGCCAGTCGAAGGATCTGGAAGAGCTCCTTCCCGCCGTGACGAGGCACACGTGGCCGCGGTGCATGTTCGTGAGCGATGACCGCCACCCCGACGATCTCATGTGCGATGGACACATGAATTCCGTTGTCAACAAGGCGACATCGCTCGGCATGGATCCTGTCCTGGCCATCAAGCTGGCTTCATGGACGCCCTCCCGCTATTTTGGCTTGCGCCGCCACGGGGCACTGGCCCCAGGATACGTGGCGGATCTGAGCCTGAGCCCCTCCCTGAAGCCATGGACGCCCTCCCGCGTTTTCAAGGGCGGCAGGGAAGTGGCCCTTGACGGCAGGCTCCTTCCTAACCTGCCTGCACATCGCGCAGTGCCGTTCCCGCCCAGTCCCATGCACATAACGTCTACAGATTTGGAAGACCTGCTGGTCCCTTCACAGCCGGGACTCCTTAGGACCATCGGAGTAATGGAAGACACGATCCTCACCAGGAAGATGCTCTTCAGTCCAAGGGTCGAAAACGGGTGCGTCGTTTCCAACCTCGAGCGGGATATTCTGAAGCTGGTCGTGTACAACCGGTATGAGCCCGGGCGGCTGCCCTCCGTAGGATTTGTGCACGGCATCGGGTTGAGACAGGGTGCCATCGCAAGCACCGTCGCCCACGACTCTCACAATCTCATCGCGGCGGGCGTCACCGACGGAGCGATCCTTCGCGTGGTGAACGCGGTCATCGAGGCCGGAGGCGGAATGGCCATAGGTGGTGAGGCGGAAGGAATCGACATCCTGCCCTTGCCCATCGCTGGGCTCATGTCCGAGAAGCCCCTGGATCAGGTGGTCCACGCCCTCGGAGTCCTGAAACAGCGGGCCAAGGCCATGGGCTCATCGCTGAAGAATCCCTTCATGGCGCTCTCTTTTCTTGCTCTTCCCGTCATTCCTGAATTGAAACTGACGGACCTCGGACTGGTCGACGTGTCCACCTTTTCATTCGTCTCCCTATTTGAATCCTCTTGAAAAACGCCTTGCGGAGCCGGAAGCGATCTGCTAAGTTGAGAACTATAGAATTTTCTTCGTGTTTTCCGCATTTGATCCCCTCTGACCAGGACGTGTGCTTGCGGTTTCCGCAGGACCGGAGCACGCACCGGCTTGACCTTGGGGGGAAGAGGCTTTCTTCCAACCGAAAACGACGACAGGTAGGATGTCAAACAGGAGGCAACCATGACCTCAGTTTCATGCAGTTCCATGGATGACGTTGTGAACTTCGCCATCGACAAGGAAGAGAAGGCTATGGAGTTTTACCAGAGCTGCGCGGACCGGGCGAAGAATCCAGGCATCAAGAAGTTTTTCATCGAGATGGTGGAAGAGGAAAACCGCCATCGTGAGATGCTCAAGGGACTCGACCCGGTGAGCCTCGATTCGGTAAAGCTCGAGGGCATTGAAGACCTGCACATCAGCGAGTATCTCATCGATGTGAAATTCACCGAAAAGGTCACGTACCAGGAAGCCCTGACCATCGCCATGAAAAAGGAAGAGAAGGCCCACGCGTTCTATTCCGCGTGGCAAGACAAGTGCATGCACGAAAAGACGGCCAAGGTCTTCGAATTGCTCGCCCAGGAAGAGCTCAAGCACAAGAGGCGCATCGAGACCATGTACGACGAGGAAATCCTCACTTGGGACTAGTTCAGCCGGGCATAGGTTTCTTCCCAGTTCCTCCCCCTTGATGGGGGATGAACTGGTTGGGGGTGAAAACCATCCGCGTTCCCCACCCCCCTGCCCCTCCCACAAAAGCAGGGAAGCCAGCAGACCGAAAACCGGGCAGTGACTTCCCCCCAGTGCTGTATTGCAGCTCCATGCAAACCGGCGTCCTCATACAGGCTACAGACTGTCGTGCCCGAGCACGCACAAATCCAGGAAAATGGCTTTGGACCTTGATGCCCGCCTCCTGGGCATGACGCATTCCATAACGGACACTTGTTTCCGACAGGCATTGAGTCAAGGTGCGGGGACGAACACGGGGCTGCTGGACTCGTTGCGACGCAGAAGGACGTAAAAGGCGCCGGGGCCTCCATCGTATGATCTTGCCGAAGCAAATGCCAGAACAAGGCGCTTGAGAGGCGCCTGGGTCAGCCACTTGACCAGACCGACCTTCAGGACAGGCTCCTTGTCAAAGGAATTGAGCCCTCGTCCGCACACAATCAGAATACACCTCTGTTTCTGGGAGAAACTCTCCTGGACAAACTCGATCACCCGCGGCCGAGCCTGCTCCCGATTGAGGCCGTGCAGGTCCAGGTAACGCTGGTAGCTGAACTCGCCCTTTCTCAGCTTCTTGAGAATCCTCGGGGAGAGGCCGACCATGGCTCCGTCGATGTATTCGTCGGAATAAGTCAGCTCGAAGTGAGCATCTCCAGCCACCAGATCAACCAGATGGGTGTATGCCTCCAGTTCCTCCTGGGCCAGGAAGCGCGGTGGGGTCTTCTGGGGAGGACAAAAGGGAACGCGTCCTTTCGGGCTTCCGATCAACGGAATCACATCCCTCATTTCCTCGAGAAAAACCCTCTGGTCCTCGTCCCCTTCTTTCACGGGAATGGGTCTTGCCACGTTCCTCAGGGTCTGATCAGCCTTTTTCTTCCCGGTTCGTTCGAGATGTTGATCTAAGGCCTCAAAAGGGGTATAGAATCCCTTCGCGGCCTTCTTCCGACTTTTGACTTGGCGATTCGAGGAACGGGTGGGGCGTCTCTTCTTCTCATCCATCTTCTTCATGCTCGCCTGATTGTTCTTTCCAATATAGCACTCAAAAACGGGATGAGTACCACCATTCATGCGACAGGCTATCCTGATAGAAAGCCAAGCAGATTTCCAGCAACTTCTGAGGAAGCTCGGTGAGTCCACACACGTTGCAATCGATACGGAATCCAACAGCTTCTACGCCTACTTCGAAAGAGTCTGCCTGATCCAGATCTCCGTGGAAGAAGGGGATTTTGTCCTGGACCCGCTCGCCATTGACGATGCAAGATCCCTCGGAGAAATCCTGGAAAACGAGGGCATCGAAAAAATCTTCCATGCGGCATCCAATGATCTGATCGGCCTCAAACGGGATCTCAAGTGCTGCGCGAAGAACATCTTCGACACGGCTGTCGCCTCCAAGCTCCTCGGGCGCAAGAAACTGGGCCTGGCGAGCATCCTGAGCGAGACTTTCGGAGTCACCCTGAACAAGAAGTGGCAACGGCACGACTGGGCAATGCGCCCCCTGCAGCCCGAACAAATCAGCTACGCCAGACTCGACACCCATTACCTCTTGCCTCTTCGACATCTGCTGGCCGAGGATCTGACCTCAAAAGGCCTCTGGCAGGAGGCGAAGGATGCCTTCGAAAAAATTTCTACTCAGGAAGTGCAGGAGAAGGTCTTCCAGCCCAATGGCTTCATCCACATCAAGGGAGCGCACACCCTCAATTCAAAGTCGAAACGGATACTGAGGGATCTTTACCGGTACCGGGAGCAGGAGGCGAAACGGCGCAATCGGGCGCCCTTCCGCGTTCTGTCCAACGAGACCCTCGTCCGCCTCGCACTCAACCATCCCTCCAACATGCAGGAACTTGCAAGGATCAAGGGATTACCGAGAAGCTACCAAAACAGCAAGGCTGCCCACGGCCTCCTGGAACTTCTTCGCAAGACCCATGACATCCCTGAGGACATGAGGCTTTAGAGGATATTCGATGCCTTCCGACATTGTGATCCGTGACTGCTACAAGGTGTATCGGCATGACCAGGACAAGGCGCGCACGCCCGGGGAGACTGTCCACTGGGTCAGGGACCGGCTTGCCCACCTCGACATCCGCATCCTTAATAAGACGCAGCGCATCGACACCGGGCGTCTTGACATCCCCGTGTACATCAGCCTTTGCGGTGAGGACGCCACTCGGTTCACCGGCACCAAGAAACAGATGGGAAAAGGGGCCACCTCACTTCAGTCCGAAGCCAGTGCCATCATGGAGCTCATGGAGAGGGTCAGCTTCTTCTCCTTCATCAAAGAATCGGAGTTCCCTCTTCACACCTATGGTTCCGTGGCCCCTAACGCCATTTCAGCGGAGGATTTGAAGCGATCCCTCCACGATGAAGGCACGCCTCTCGACCTGTGCCGGGCGTTTCTGAGCGATTTCCCCATGCGCTGGGCCCGCGCCCGCAACCTGACTCAAAACCGGGATCAGTGGATCCCCATCGACTGGTTCTACCTCATCAACGAGTACAACGGTCCGGCAGCCGGCAACACCCTTGAGGAGGCGATTCTCCAGAGTCTCTGCGAAGTCGTCGAACGCCACGTGGGTTCAGTGATCAGTCACGAAAGGCTCGCAACCCCCACCATCGACATGGACTCTCTGGTGGACCCGGCCGCCATCGACCTCGTCGCCAAATTCCGGAGCCAGGGAATCCAGCTGTTCCTGCGCGACTTCTCACTGAACACGGGGATCCCGTCCGTCGGCGCCCTTGCGTACGATCCCTCGACCTTTCCGCACATGAGTGAAATCGTCTTCACCGCCGGTACGACGTCCAACCCCGAGAAGTCTCTCTGCAGGGCTCTCACGGAAATCGCTCAACTGGCAGGTGATTTCGAGACCCGCACAACCTACCGCCCCACCCTGCCCAAGTACGGTAGCATCGAGGATGCCGCCTACCTCATGGACCGCCACGAAACCGTGCCCGTCTCCAGCCTGCCCAATCTGGAGGACCCGAACCTGCGCGTCGAAATCGAACGGTGCGTCGCGGCCCTCTCAAACATCGGCCTGGAGGTTCTCGTCCTCGACGTGACACACCCTGACCTCGGGGTTCCCACCGTTTACACGATAATCCCCGGAGCCCATTTCCTTGATCGGACCCGCAACACCGATTTTCCTCAACATGCCGCCCGCACACTCCTCCAGGGAGTCCCAAGCGAGCTGGCACTCACCAACATGACTCGCATGGTTGACCTGTTCGGTCCCCGCTATGATTTGACGTTTTTCCTCGCCCACACCCTGGAGCTCCAGGGCAAACCCGAGGCGGCCCTGGCCTATTTCAATCAGGCCCTCGCCCAGAAGCCGGAAGCCCGGGAAATCGCAAGCATCCACGTGCACATCGCCTCATGCTTGAAGGATCTCGAGCGCTATCCCCAGGCGCTTGAAGCCCTGCAAGAGGCTGAAGATGCCAACCGGGATCTCAAGGAAATCTATAACCTGAGGGGATTTTGCCTGTTCAGGCTCAAGAAGCACGAGGATGCCATCGAAGCCTTCGAGAAGGCCATAGCAATCGATCCCGGCTCCGCCATCGACTATGCCAATATCGGGTCCAATCTGCGGGAGCTGGGCCATGTGCGGGAAGCCATCCGCCTCTATCGCATCGCGTTGGAGCTGGACCCGGACATCGATTTTGCAAGGGAGAACATCGAAAAACTGGAGGCCCAGCTCAAGACGTCGCCATGATCGCTGGTCCAACGAAAATGCAAAGAACGCCCGGCGACCTCTGAGCAATTCAAGATCAACGCTGCATTTTTGATTGCCCTCCCAATTCTTACTCCAGGTCTCCCCTTTTCACGCACCAACGTCTCCATGTGCGCCATTGTCTTGCATCTAACATGGCTCTGGAAAAGGGAATCCTTCGACGTGCTGTTATCTCGATAGGTTAAGTATATCTTTTTGCAATTGTAGTTATAAATCTAGTATCTATCCAATTTTTCCTCCGCTAAAGCCAACCGTTGACCTCGCGTGGATATTCATGTAAGATCCGGCCTGCTGTTTCAATAGAGATTCAACGGTCGTTGACTCCAGTCACTCGGGTGGCGGGTAACCGAACTTGACCCCTTCTTGCCGCAATCGCGGAGAGCTGCACCATGCTGAAATTGGGAGCTGGTCTTCATGAGATGAGAGAAATGGACAAGGGGGACGTCCTCTCCCTGCGCTTGAGACTCCTCATCATCATGATGAAGGCCTGCCTGGATGAATGTCCCATGGGCAACTTCCGGAAAGCGGCCATCATTAAGAACTCGCAGGAACTGGAAAAAGGCCTCCCTTCCCTCCCCCGTACAGGCCTCTGGTCGGCCCAGGTCCATGACTTGGAATCGGGACCCGACGGCAGTCACATTTTCGGTGAGCGAATGAAGCTGCTCCTCATCATGGCCAAATCATTCGCGGGTGGTTACCCCATTGGGGTATTCAGGAGACTTGCCATATCGAAGACTCTTTCGGCGATCACCCAAACCATGGGCATTGACGGTGAAGTCCGCACGACCCGTTCTGTGAATGTGGCGTGAGACTCTGATCACAGGGCAAAGCAACTCAAAATTATGCGAAGCCGGAGGATTGTATTTGATGCATTGAATCAAATACAGTCCTTGCGAGGCCTTCAGTCTACTGCAGGTAGACAAGAGGAGGTGAATCTCCCAAATTCCCGGGATGTCCGAGAATCGGCTACCGATCAAGCATTACAAATGCCCCCCACACAATATTGTCTCCCCGGAGTAGAAGAAACCCTTGCCCAAAAGAGATTGGGACAATTCCAGACCGTAGGTGTCCATCCCCGCTATTTCCTGAATCAAGAGCACTTCACGAAGAGCTGCTTGTATTGCTTTGATTCTGCATGGTGAATGGCACGGACCTTGTACTCAGACTTAGGGAGAGCGAGGAAAGAAAAGAGCATGAGTGTTGTAAACAACTATGGGGCTGCTTGACGGATAAACTCTGTGATCGGACACTGGTGTGGGGCATGTTATGGTACAGAACGTGAAAATTGCTGTCGTGGACGACAACGAACTGACGAGGGGCCTCCTCGTCGACGTTTTCATGTTCTGTGTCAATCGAAAGGTTGAGGAATTCGATAATGCCTCAGCAGCATGGCATCACTTCGAGGAAGACGGTCCCCCTGATCTTCTCCTTTCCGACGTGAACATGTCTGAGATGACCGGCCTCGAACTCCTTGCCAGAATCAAGCAAAAATCTCCCAAGACCGTCTGCGTCATGATGTCGGGGGACCGGGTGAGCGAGAAGTTCGCCAAGGAACTGGGAGCGGATGCGTTTCTCGCGAAGCCGTTCAACATCAACGATCTGTTTGAGATCGTGCGGGCCTTCGTTGTTGAAGATTGACCACACCCCCGCTTGCGGCAGCCCTCCTCTCACCGGTTCCCAATATAAAGCCAGGCCCCAATGCACTATGCTGCCGCATGCGATGAAGAATATCCCCGGCGGGGGTTCCAACCGGAGATGACCACGCGAAAACACCTCTAAAAACCCATCGGCATGTCCCCTCACTCCTCCTTCTTGATGAGGCTCCCCAGGGCAGCGAAAGCCTTGAACGTGGTCGAAGGCTTCTGACGCTCTCCCGGCCCTGATTCCTCGCTCCACTCCTGGTCCAGGTAGCGGGAGTGCTCGTTGTCGTGACAGTAGAGGCACAGCAGCTCCCAGTTTCTGCCGTCGGGGGGGTTGTTGTCGTGGTTGTGGTCCTTGTGGTGAACGGTGAGCTCCCGGAGCCGCTTCCCCGAGAATTCCCGCCCACATCGAGCACAGATGGACGGGAACAACTTGAGGGCCCTTTCCCTGTAGGTCTTTTCCCGCCGCTCCCGGTCACGCCTGGCTTCAGCCAGGACCTGTTCCATCTTTTCCGAATCTATCCGGCCGCCCTTCCGCGACATGATTTCATCCTCCACAAGCGAGTCGAATTGTTCCAGCTTCGGTCGAAGCGGGCAAGAAGCAAATCCGCTCCCGCGCTGTGCTCCCAGGCCGCCCGCATCCGCCCTCTCCCGGCCCCTCAGGTCGCCATGTATCACACAATGGGGATGATGCGACTTGGCAGGCAGGCACGGCATGAGGCGGACCGAATGCGGGCCGCATCCGTGAGAGAGAGCACACCGACGATCTTTTGCGGATCTCCCGCATGCACGAAAAGGCGTTGGACATCTTTGAGAAACATGGTCCGGATGGCATCCCCGAGCAAAGATCGTTCATCACAGGTCGCCACCGGGGAGCTCATGAGGGATCGGGCCTTTTCTCCCAGGGACTTCCCATGATTGTAGGCCATAATCAGGTCCGTTTTGGAAATGACCCCGCGGGCCAACCCATCGCCACTGCGAATCAACAGGGCCCCAAGGCCGAAGGCCACCATCCCCTCCATGACTTCCGCCAGGGAATCCTCTTCTCCACAGCCCAGCGCCGTAGGCGTCATGGCCTCGTGCACGGTCACAGGCCGTGTGTCCTCGGGATCCTCGGGAGAATGGGACCGGCGCCGAGTGGTATTCCTTGGACACGACTTGCAGGTGCGGTAGATGAGGGCAACCACATCGGGATACGTCAGGATGCCGACGATGGAGGACGGCTCGGCTCCCTGCACGAACAGCTGATGGACTCCGCGAGTGCGCATGAGGTCCAGGGAAGCCTCCAGTTCGTCGTCGGGAAAACAGGCGGCGAGGGGCCCATTCATGATGGACACCACGGGCGATTCAATGGACACCCCACCGCAATAGGCGACGATGAGGTCGGTCTTGGAAACCACGCCGATGGGGCGTTGGACCTCATCAATCACCAGAAGCGAGCGACTCTTGTACTTGATGAGGTGGTTCACGCACTTGCTCAAGGAGGCCGACCTCTGGAGCTGGACAACCTGCCGGCGCATGGCTTCCTTGACCAGGGTACCACTCAGGACACTCTTCTTTCGAACGACAGGCATCATTTCACACGAGTTTCTTGGTCAGCAGCTGATCGAACAGGTCCAAAATGTACACGATGCCCACCACCTCCCGTCCATCGACCACGGGGATCCTCCGGAGGTGATGTCTGATCATGAGGTCGGCAAGGACGATGACATGGGTCTCCGGACTCGCCGTGATGACGTCGGTGATCATGATGTCCCCCACCCGGATCGATTTGACCCGCTCCAGGAGCCCATCAAACACCCTCTCCGCCTCGGAATCGTCCATCTCACCCCAGAGATGCACATGCTTGGGCTGGATGAAGAGGAGTATGTCGTACATCGACAGCATGCCGACCAGACGGTCCTTTTCATCGATGACCATCAGCTCGAAGATTCTTTTCCTTTCCTCCATACTGACGTCGTGAAATATCTTGACCGCCTCGGCAATGCTGTGGGAGGGCCGCAGGATGTGAAACCGGGTGTCCATGATGTTGCAGGCATGCATTGTTTGCCAGCTCCTGTGATCACAGCGCCCGGCCTTTGACCGATGCACCCGGCCGTGCCCTCGAACCCGGAATCGGAGTGTTTTCCCTTAACCCGCGTGGTTCTCTCGCAAAACACGTATTCGATTCGGTGGTTCATGTCAAGCCGCATTGACCTTCTCGGCCTAACCTCCCGATCACTTGGGGACACGGCGAAAACAGAAGGCTTTTATTCCAGACAGCGGAATGCCCGGCGACTCGGAGGCCATGTCCTGGGAATTCCCATTAAGCGCACGACTGAGGCAATTGAAGTGTTCTGGAATTCTGCAATTCTGTTCTCAAGATTCCTATCAGTGAGGGCGCCGTCCAAAAAGTGATCGACCGGGTTTCGGCAGCCATCAGCGGGCACTACGATGCCATCGCGCAAGCCGCCCGACGGGCAAGGATCAACCACATCGACGAAACAAGCTGGTCCATGAGTGGAACCCTCATGTGGCTCTGGGTGATGGTGAATACCAACGTGGCCTTCTTCATGATTCATCCGAAACGGTCCAAGGAGGCTTTTGCGGCTCTCATAAAGGATTGGGAAGGCATCCTGGTGAGCGACGGCTACGGGGTTTACAAGCAATGGGTGAATCTGAGACAAACCTGTCTCGCCCACCTCATCCGCACTGCGGAGGGCCTTTCGCAAAGGAGCAATCCGCAGATAGCGGCCTCCGGCAAATGGGCTGCCGCTGAAATCCGCCGGTTGTGCCATATGGCCAATGCACCCCCCACCATCGGTGAGTGGCGGGCATTCTATGCGAGACTGAGTCGACTCGTTACCAATAACATGACCGGAAAGACCACGCCGGCAAATTCGCCCGACGTCTCGTGAGGGAGATGGATTCCCTGTGGGTGTTCCTTGCCATCAAGGGGGTTGAACCCACCAACAATGATCTTCACATCCGCCACACTCGCATTCCCAGAAGAATCAGTCGCCGTAATCCTCACGGCATAGTCGCGCCCGCGCCCGTTTTCCGGCCGCTCGGCCCGGAGCTGCAGGGTGATATTGCCTTACGCCCATAAGTTCAACCGCTACGTTGCGTTGTAGGGTTGTGAATTCACCCATTAGCTTCGAACTCAATCTATTCGGACAGATAGATTTCATAGACCATGAAGGTCTCCCAACTCCTCCAAAGGCCTTCCATTTTGAGCTTTTTTCCCGATATGGGGAGCTTCTTCTCACCAGGAGGCGGACAGACAATGGACTTGACATCCTTCAAGTCCTTGCCTTTGTCTTTGATTTCAAGGGCTTTTGCGTTCCAGCCGGAAGCGAAGGAGAACCGTACATCGATGACTTGGCCATGGTAAATGGCGTCAAACTCCCCTCCCGAAGAGCTGCAGCCATCGGATTCCTTCACAACCGCCTCGATGTACTCCTCCCTGTCCGATGCCATAGCCGGACCCGTCGAGACCAACAATACCCATATAAAGGGAACGCAAGCAGCGATTACGATGGACAAATTCTTTGCTCTCATAGCTGTTTATCCTTTCCTTCAATTCTTTTTCAATCCACCAAAAACCCCGGCAACCAATCTATGGGAAACACCCCCGCAATCCTACCTGCCACGCCGGCAAGGAGAGCCCCAGCGGTCCAACCGCGGCAAAACCGCCAACCTTAGCCCTTTCCCGTTCTTCTTTATTGGCTAACCTTAGCCAATTCTCCTCAGCCAGCCCCCTCCATCATTATCCACCAAAGAAAATACCACAACAAAGAATAAACCAAAGCGTACTTCTCAAGAGCAGGGAGGTTCCCAAAACAAAAAACGCCGCCAGAGCGTACTCCATAATCTGGATAGAATGTCAGCGGAGGGGCCGGTTCAGTATCAGAAAAGACTCGTGAAGGATGTATGCATGGGGATAATGTAAAAAAAAAACAGCACGATGTGGGAAGTCACAATACCAGCGAGCGCCCACAGGATAGAGCTTCCCTGCCCCGTTGAAAATCCGAGAACCTTCCCACGTCCCGGAGATGTGCAGAAATCACACAATAACTTGGCGCTTTGCAATGCCCGACAACCTCGCCTATATGTTCGGCAAGCTCAGTGAGGCCGTTGAAATTCTGATTACAAATCAGGGAGATGTTCGAAATCCCCCCTAACAACGGCCTCCCTTAAGGATGGCGGGTACAGCGCTGCGGTTGCCAGCAGCGCTTCGGCCTGCCTCCGGTTACCATGACCGCTTCGATTCGGGAAATTGCGGGCGAAGTGGTCCTCGGCCAGGCAGATGGACTGTTCACCGACTCTGCGATTACCTTGGGTATTATCCAAACCGTTGAGAAAGCAAAGGTGGATGCCTTCATCACCCATCGGTCAGCGGATCGCAAGGGGTCGGTTGGGAGAGCCATCGGATTTGCACTGGGATTTGATGCCCTCAAGTGAGCAGACACGGGAAAATTTGTCTTGACAACTTTACCAATGTGGATACACTGCATGGGTCCAGGCGGGGTTGCCTGCCCTCCTCGAAAAGGCTCATACAAGAATCATTTGAGGCTGCCATGCTCAATCCACAGTCCCCTTTGCCTCTCTACCATCAATTGGCGGACCTCCTGCTGACCAGGATCCGCTCCGGGGAGTACGCTCCCGGGACCAGGATTCCTTCCGAACACACGCTCGCAGCGACCCATTCCATCGGGCGTCCCACCGTGCGCCAGGCCATCGATCTTCTGGTGCGAAAGCGGGTTTTGTTCCGCCGACGGGGATCCGGTACATACGTGTCCAGTGACCCCCGTGAGGTGGACCTCTTCTCCCTGGCGGGAACCCTTTCGGCATTTCAAAGGAAGGGCCTTGCAGCCACTTCTCAGATCCTTGAGAAAACGAGGCTCGTCCAGGTCAAGCCAGACCCCGAAAACCCCTTCTCCGAAAAAGAAGCTTATTTCCTCTCACGCCTCAGCCTGGTCCAAGAGATGCCGGTCCTTCTCGAGGACATCTATCTTCATCCGGCGCACTTTCCCCACATTGACACCATGGATCTCGAGGGCCGGTCCCTTTCGCAGATCGTCGATGAGCACTACTTCCTTCGCCCCTCCGGGGGAAGGCAGAATTTTCGCATCGGCACCGTCAGCGGCAAACGGGCCCGGGCACTCGATGTCGCTCCGTCGACCCCCATTCTTGTGGTCAAGCGGTTCCTTCACTTTCCCGGGGTCGAAAACGGCATCTACTCGGAGCTTTTCTGTCGAACGGACCAGTTTGTTTTTTCTCAAACCATTGGAGGCATGATCCATGATTGACCGGGGTTATTACTCAGGTTTCGGGGGCGCTTTCCTCCCGGAGATCCTCGTGGCCACTTTCGAGGAACTGGAAACGGTCTTCCGGCAGGCCAAGGCCGACCCTGAATTCTGGCAACAGTACGAAGACATCATGTCCACGTATTCCTGCAGACCAACCCCCCTGACGTATGCGGAGAACCTGACCCGCCATTTCGGTGGTGCACGCATCTACATCAAGCGGGAAGACCTGAACCACACGGGGGCTCACAAGGCCAACAACGTCATGGGCCAGGGGCTTCTGGTGAAACGCATGGGAAAAGGCCGCGTCATTGCTGAAACGGGAGCCGGCCAGCATGGGGTGGCCACCGCCACCATGGCGGCCAAGTTCGGATTTCAGTGCACCGTTTACATGGGGGAAGTCGACGTGGAGCGCCAGCGGCCCAACGTGTTCTGGATGGAGCGCCTGGGCGCCGAAGTCGTTCCAGTCCGCGAGGGGACCCGCATCCTCAAGGACGCAATCAATGAGGCTTTCCGAGACTGGGTGAGCAACATGGACACCACTCACTACGTTCTCGGTACGGCCTGCGGCCCTCATCCCTTCCCGGAAATGGTTTCCTTCTTTCAGTCCATCATCGGCAAGGAGGCCCGGGGCCAGATTCTCCAGCGAGAGGGAAGGCTTCCGACCCGCGTCTATGCGTGTGTCGGAGGAGGGTCCAACGCCATGGGGATTTTTTCAGGTTTCTTTGAGGACCCGGTGGAGCTGGTGGGGGTGGAAGCAGGGGGCAAGGGCCTTGGGTCAGGCCGGCATGCTTCGAGGCTTTGCTCATCCGATGCGAGCGTCGGTGTTGCCCAGGGCTACAAGACCTTCTTCCTGCAGAACTCTGACGGACAAATGCTTGAAACCCACAGTGTCGCCGCGGGCCTTGACTATGTGGGGGTTTCCCCCATCCTTGCCCACTTCAAGGAAAACGGTCGGGTTCGGTTCGAAGCGGCCACGGACCGGGAGGTGGTTGAGGCTCTGGCGCTCACCATGCGGCTGGAGGGTGTGATCCCGGCCCTGGAGTCTTCCCATGCCTTCGCCCGGGCATTCCAGGAAGCACCCACCCTTTCAAGGGATGACGTCATCATCATCAACCAGTCGGGGCGCGGCGACAAGGACATCTTCACCATCGCCGACGCGTTCGACGACCCTGGCTGGAAAGACTTCATCAGGAAAAAGGCGGAGAAGTACCATGCTTGAAACATACCTGAAGGACAGACTGCGAGAGCGGGGCATACTGCTCATGACCCATATCGTGGTGGGCTATCCAACCTTGGAGGATTCGTTCAGGATCGTTGAGGCCATGGTGGAGGCGGGCGTCGACTTGATGGAGCTTCAGATTCCCTTTTCCGAGCCCATCGCCGACGGTCCCGTGATCCTTCGGGCTAACCAGGAGGCGCTGGCCGCCGGAGTCACGGTGAAAATGTGCCTTGACTTTGCCTCCGAGGTGTCCCGATCCTTTCCCATCCCGTTTCTATTCATGAGCTATTACAACATACTCTTCAAGTACGGCGTGGAACGCTTCGCCACGGCCATGGCCGAGAGGAACCTGAAAGGAGCGATTGTTCCCGACCTTCCGCCGGAAGAAGCCGGCGAGTACCTCCCGTGCATGGAAGCCCACGGTCTCTCTCCCATATTCATCTTTTCCCCCAACACAAGGGATGAGCGCATGCGCGCCATCGCTTCCCTGGGGCGCGGATTCATCTATTGCGTCGCGAGAAAAGGCGTTACGGGTCTCGACACTCACTTCACCGGTCAACTGGAAGAATACCTCGCCCGATGCCGCCGGGCCACCGATCTTCCCCTCGCCCTCGGCTTCGGGGTGAAAGACCGCGAGGACGTGGAGTTCCTCAGGGGGAAGGCGGACATCGCCGTCATCGGCACACAGACCATTCGCCTTATGGATGAGGGGGGAATCGGAGCGGTGGGTGATTTCATCCGGGGACTGGTGCTTCACCGAGTTCACTCCGCTGGATAACTCCCGGGGACGCGGCCGACTCGCTGGCCGTGCCGAAGGCAAGAGGCGATCCACGGCCTTCTCGTCCGCATTCCGACAGACGTGTTGTCTCTCGGAACCAGCAAAGGCGCCGCCATGGAAGACGGCGCTACCAGGCTTCCGATGGCCATTACTGAGAGTGGTTGACCACGAGGTCTCCGTCCTGCACGTCCACGAGGATGGTGGATCCATCGGGGATGGATCCAGCTATGAGGGCACGCCCGATGCGGGTCTCCAGCTGGTGTTGAAGGTAGCGCTTGAGGGGTCGTGCTCCGTAGACCGGATCGAAACCAGCCTGGGCGATGAAATCCCTGGCTGAATCCGAAATCCGCAGCTCGATGCGCCGATCCTTCAGGCGCCGGGAAAGGTCCAGGGTGAGGAGCGAGATGATCTCCTTGATCTCTGCGAGAGTGAGGGGCTTGAACAGGACGATGTCGTCCACCCGGTTCAAGAACTCGGGGCGGAACCCCCGCCTCAGTTCGGCCATGACCTCGTTTCGAGCCCGTTCCTTGATCTCTCCCTTGTCTGTCACGCCTTCCAGGAGAAAATGGGACCCCACGTTGCTCGTCATGATGATGACCGTGTTCTTGAAGTCCACGGTCCTTCCCTGGGCGTCGGTGAGGCGCCCGTCGTCGAGGATCTGGAGGAGCACGTTGAAGACGTCGGGGTGGGCCTTTTCGATTTCATCGAACAGGATGACACTATACGGCTTCCTCCGGACAGCCTCCGTGAGCTGCCCTCCCTCCTCGTAGCCGACATAGCCCGGGGGAGCGCCGATGAGGCGCGACACCGTGTGCTTCTCCATGTACTCGCTCATGTCGATGCGAACCAGGTTCTCCTCGGTGTCGAAGAGGGCTTCCGCCAGCGTTTTGGCAAGCTCCGTCTTCCCCACGCCGGTCGGACCCAGAAAGATGAACGAGCCGATGGGACGCCGAGGATCCTTGATGCCGGATCGGGCGCGGATGACCGCGTCGGCAACGAGCCGCACGGCCTCATCCTGGCCGATCACCCGCCGGTGAAGCACCTCGTCGAGGCGAAGCAGCTTCTCACGCTCCCCTTCCACAAGCCTCGTCACGGGAATTCCCGTCCACTTGGAGACGATTTCGGCAATCTCTTCTTCAGTCACTTCTTCCCGCAGGAGCCTGTTGCCTCCCTGATTCGCTGAAAGCTTCTCCTCTTCCATCCCGAGCCGGGCCTCCAGCTGTGGAAGCTTACCGTATTTCAGTTCAGCCGCCTCTTCATGGGCATACTGTCTCTCTGCCACCTCAAGATCGCGGCGCACTTTCTCGATCTCTTCCCTCAGAACCTGAACCCCTTTTATGGCCTGCTTCTCCGACTCCCACTGGGCCTTCATGGAATCCCGCCTGTCCCGAAGGTCCGCAAGCTCCTTGCGAAGCGACTCCAGCCTGTCCTGACTGCCCTTGTCCCGTTCCTTCTTGAGGGCGGCTTCCTCTATTTCCAGCTGCATGACCCGCCGGGTCACCTCATCGAGTTCGGCGGGCAGGGAATCGATTTCGGTGCGGATCATGGCGCAGGCTTCATCCACGAGGTCGATGGCCTTGTCGGGAAGGAACCGGTCGGAAATGTAGCGGTTGGAGAGGACCGATGCTCCCACGATGGCGCTGTCCTGTATTTTCACCCCGTGGTGGATCTCGAATCGTTCCTTGAGACCCCGCAAAATGGAAATGGTGTCCTCCACCGTGGGCTGGTCCACAAGGACCGGCTGGAACCTCCGCTCCAGGGCGGCGTCCTTTTCGATGTACTTGCGGTACTCATCGAGCGTTGTGGCTCCAACGCAGTGGAGCTCCCCCCGGGCGAGCATGGGCTTCAGCATGTTGCCGGCGTCCATGGACCCCTCGGCCTTGCCGGCACCCACGATGGTGTGCAGCTCGTCGATGAAGAGGAGCGTGCGCCCCTCCGATTCCTTGATCTCCTGGAGCACCGCCTTCAAGCGCTCCTCGAACTCCCCGCGGTACTTGGCCCCCGCCACCAGAGCCCCCATGTCCAGGGCGAATATGGTCTTGTCCTTGAGCCCTTCGGGCACGTCTCCACGGACAATGCGGTGGGCAAGACCTTCGACGATGGCCGTCTTCCCCACGCCTGGCTCCCCGATGAGGACCGGGTTGTTCTTGGTCTTCCGGCTGAGGATGCGAATCACGCGCCGGATTTCCGCATCCCGGCCGATCACCGGGTCAAGCTTGTTGGTGCGGGCTTCCTGAACCAGGTCCCGGCCGTATTTTTGAAGGGCCTCGTAAGTGGCCTCGGGGGCGGCACTGGTGACCCGCTGGTGCCCGCGCACGGCAGTGAGGGTCGCGAGAATCGCATCCTTCGTGATGCGGAATTCTTGGAGAACCCTTCCCGCGGGAGTGACTGACCCTTCCTCGGCGAAAGCGACGAGGAGATGCTCCACCGACACGTATTCGTCCTTGAGGCGCTGGGCCTCCTCCTGAGCCTTGAGGAGCAGTCTGCTCAAACGCTGGGAGATGTAAACCTTTCCAGCCTCGATGCCTGTTCCGCTGACCCGCGGCTTTCTCGCCAGTTCCTCTTCGAGCCTTTCTCGCACTCTCTCCACGGGGACTTCCATGCGCTGGAGCAGTTTGGGGACGAGCCCGTCCGACTGTTCCAGAAGAGCCACCAGCAAGTGCTCTCCGTCGACTTCCATATGCCCGAAGCGAATGGCCCTGGCCTGGGCGGCCTGAATCGCTTCCTGGGATTTCATGGTGAACCTGTTCAGATCCATCGATCCTTATTCCTCCTCCATATGGTCCAAGGCAGCCCCGGGGGCTGCCTGATGCTCAACCCATGAGCCTGTCTTCCAGCTCGCGTATGCAGGCTTCCAGAACCTCGATGCGCTCCATCAGTTCCAGGATGACCCCCACTCCGGCGTAATTGACGCCCAACTGATTGCGCAGCCTCAGTATCCTGCCCACCACCGGAATCACTTCCCGGCGAAACAGCGCTTCCCCGGACAGGTCGGACTCCGCTGCATCGATGAGACCGAGCCGGGTGAAACGATCGATCAAGTCCGGGTGGACCCCGCACCGGTAGGCCACTTCCCTCAGCGTGAGGAGGGTTGAGTGTCCCTCGGTCTCTTTCACCCGAACGATGAAGAATTTCCTCTCTGCCATGGCGCCCAGTCCTCCTTCCGTCTAAGAGCGGGGATCAAATGCGGAAACGCGCTTCAGCTCCTCAAAGAGCTCCAGTTCGCGTTTGGAAGGATGCTTCGGGACCGCCACCTGGATCACCACGTAGAGGTCCCCCACCGCTCCCTTCGGATTGGGCATGCCTCTTCCTCGCAGGCGCAGTTTTTGACCGCTTGAAGTTCCCGGGGGGACTTTCATGGTCACGGGACCCTCGGGGGTCGGTATCTGCACTTCGGCCCCAAGCACCGCTTCCCATGGAGTGATGGGGATCTCGACCGAGATGTCCCTGCCTTCGAGGCGGTAGGTCGGGTGGGGTTCGATTTCAACCTTGAGGTACAGGTCGCCCCTGGGTCCGCCCCCCGTCCCCAGTCCACCCTGGCCGGAGAGCCTGATCTTCTGACCGGTCGAGATTCCCTTGGGAATCTTCACCTCATAGCTCTTCTCCTCGATGGAAAGCTGCCCTTGAGGGGTGACCGTCTGTTGCTGGAGCGTGATGGACCTCGTGGCACCCCGGAACGCATCCTCCAGAGAAATGCGGACCTTCGCCTCCTGGTCCTGTCCCGCCTGGCTCCAGACCGGTCCTCGCCCTGCCCCTCCGGCCCCGGGATAGGATTCGCGAAAACGCCGGCCTCCCTTGCCGCCCTGGCCCCCAAAGAGCATTTCGAAGAAATCGCTGAAGCCCCCGGCCCCACCCCACTGGAACTCGGTTTGCCCGGGCCCGCCGCCGAAATCGAAGTGAACGTCCCATCCGGGTGGCGGCCTGAACTCCTGACCCGATTTCCAGTCGGCTCCCAGCTGATCGTAGCGCTTGCGCTTCTCAGGATCCTTGAGAACCTCATAGGCCTCGTTGATTTCCTTGAATTTCTCTTCCGCATCGGCGGCCTTGTTCACGTCAGGGTGATACTTTCGGGCAAGCTTTCGATAAGCCCGCTGTATTTCGTCCTGCGCGACACCGCGGGAAACTCCAAGAATTTCGTAATAGTCTCTGAATGCGACAGCCATATCGATCCATCAAGCCTTCTGTAGGTTTGCGCAAGGACCGGGAACAGCCCGTAGATGGGTGAATCCCATGGATGAACACCCGCCACGAGCCTGCTCGCGGCCGTCTTCAAGTGCTTTATGTCTTTGGAGACCCGCATCTTCCCGAATCGCCCCAAACACGCGGGAGGGCGTTGTGCGCCACAGGCCGGCTCACGCTCGCATGATTACCTTTCCGTGAATTCGGCATCGATCACGTCTTCGCCGCCTCTTGACCTGGCCCCTCCCGGATAGGCGTCGGACCCGGCTTCGGCACCGGTCTCCGCCTGGCGGTACGCGGCGGAAGCAACCATCTGGAGAGCCTGTTGCAGATCGCTTGCGAGCTGCTGATAACGATCCTTCCCCACGGCTTCATCCTTCACCGCCCTGCGGGCATCTTCGACGAGGCGCTCACAGCGGGCCTTTTCGTGGACCGGCACTTTGTCTGCCAGGTCCATGATCGTTCGCTCCAACTGGTAAGCCAGGCTGTCCGCATGGTTTCTGGCTTCGATGACTTCGCGGCGCGCCTTGTCGTCCGCCGCGTGTTCCCGGGCATCCCGCACCATCCTCTCCACCTCATCCTTGGGGAGGTTGGTGGATTCGGAGATGGTCACGGTCTGCTCTTTCCCCGTCTCCTGGTCACGGGCTTTCACGTTGAGAATCCCATTGGCATCGATGTCGAAGACCACCTGAACCTGCGGCAGGCCTCGCGGAGCCGGGCGGATTCCCTCGAGGCGGAATTTCCCCAGAACACGATTGTCCTTGGCCATTTCCCTTTCACCCTGCAGCACGACGATGTCCACGGCGGTCTGATTGTCCTCCGCGGTGGAGAAAACCTCCTCCCTTCGGGCGGGAATGGTCGTGTTCCGCTCGATGAGCCTCGTCATCACGCCGCCGAGAGTTTCGACGCCCAGGGAGAGAGGGATGACGTCCAGGAGCACCACGTCCTCCACTTCTCCCATCAGAATGGCCGCCTGAACCGCCGCTCCCACAGCCACCACCTCGTCGGGATTGACGCTCATGTTGGGCGGCTTGCCCCCGGTCAGCCTCTTCACCATTTCCTGGATGGCCGGAATCCGCGTGGAACCACCCACAAGGATGACCTCATCGATGTCCCGGGCGGTCAGCCGCGCATCGGCGATGGCCTGTTCCACGGGCTTCATGCAGCGCTCGACCAGATCATGGGTGAGGTCCTCGAATTTGGCCCGGGTCACCTTCATCACCAGGTGCTTCGGCCCCGTCGCATCGGCGGTGATGAACGGGAGATTGACCTGCGTTTCCGTCATGCTGGAAAGCTCGCACTTGGCTTTTTCCGAAGCTTCGTGAAGCCTCTGCAGGGCCTGCCGGTCCGATCGCAAGTCGGTTCCCGCCTCCCTCTTGAATTCATCGGCCAGCCAGTCCACCAGCCGCTTGTCGAAGTCATCGCCCCCGAGGTGCGTATCCCCTGAGGTGGAGCGAACTTCACAGACCCCGTCCCCCACATCGAGAATGGAGACGTCAAAGGTCCCTCCACCCAGGTCGAATACGAGAATGGTCTCGTTTTTCTGCTTCTCCAGCCCGTAGGCCAGGGCTGCCGCCGTGGGTTCGTTGATGATGCGCAAGACCTTCAGTCCCGCAATCTCGCCGGCATCCTTCGTGGCCTGCCTCTGAGCGTCGTTGAAGTAGGCCGGAACCGTGATGACCGCTTCCTTCACCTTCTCTCCGAGGGTCTTCGAGGCATCGTCCACAAGCTTGCGAATCACCTGAGCGGACACTTCCTCGGGAGCCACCGCTTTGCCTCTGATGTCGAACCTCAGGGCGTCGTTGGGGCCCCGAATGACCCTGTAGGAAACGGTCTTGGATTCCTCGTCCACTTCGCCCCACTTGCGACCCACGAACCGCTTGGCGGAGTAAATCGTTGCGGCCGGATTGAGGATCGCCTGTCTGCGGGCAACCTGCCCAACCAGCCTCTGGCCGTCTTCCGTGTAGGCGACCACCGAGGGTGTCGTCCGTGATCCTTCCGAATTGGGGATGACCGTTGCCTTGCCGCTCTCCCAGATAGCCACGACGGAGTTGGTGGTGCCCAGGTCAATTCCTACTGCCTTGGCCATATCTCACACCTCCCTGGAAACAGAAAGCTTCCGTGCTGCCGAGATCCACAAAAAACCGGCTCGAAGCCGGAACGTTGCTGCTTTGATTGATCGATCACACCGACGGGAATGCCGGCTCCTCCGTCCCAGCATCCAATGGTATGTTAATCACCGTTTGGCAGTTTGCCAGGGGTTCAGGTGAACCTAGGCGTGAATTGGACCTTTTTTTGCATACATCATCCTAATTTCCTCTGACATTGGGACCCCGCAGCGTCGGGCCCGAGGAAACCCAGGCTCAAGGCAGTCCGGCGTCACCAGGCCAGATACGGCTCAAATATTTCATATTAAATCGTGCGCTTGGCCAAAACCCGCCCACTTTCCAGGACAATTTAGTTTTTGACACCCCTCTTTTTTTCCCTATCATGGGGAGTCATAATTTCGCACGGAAAGACCGTTCCCCGTGAACACAAACCCATGAGCCCCTTCAGTGAACTTGAGAGGATGAAAGCATCATGACCGATCTTGGGCAAACCACGGCGCGGGAAGAAACCAGGCCACGTTCTTCCTCCGGATCTGCAACCAAGAAACGCGTATCGGTGGTCAAGCGTGACTCTCCTTTACGTCTTTCGCCTAATGCTTTGGTGGTATTGAAGAAGCGCTACCTCCGCAAGGACGAGGACAGTCAGCCTATCGAAACTCCCGAAGAGCTCTTTTGGCGGGTGGCAAGAGCCATTGCCCAGGCGGATGCGCTTTTCGAAGGACCCGAGAAGGTGGAAGAAACCGGAGAAGGGTTTTACCGCCTCATGACCTCCCTCGATTTCATCCCCAATTCCCCGACCCTCATGAACGCGGGCCGCCCACTCGGCCAACTCTCCGCATGCTTTGTGCTTCCCGTGGAGGATTCCATCGACAGCATCTTCGAAGCCATCAAGCACGCGGCCATGATCCACAAGAGCGGCGGGGGAACCGGCTTTTCCTTCTCCCGCATCCGTCCGGAAAGGGACAAGGTGCTCTCCACCCAGGGCGTGGCCAGCGGGCCGGTGAGCTTCATGACCGTCTTCGACACCGCCACGGAGACCGTCAAGCAGGGGGGCACCCGGCGCGGTGCCAACATGGGCATTCTCCGGGTGGACCATCCCGACATCGAAAGTTTCATCACCTGCAAGACGGAAAATGAGCGTCTGAACAACTTCAACATCTCCATCGCCGTCACCGACGCTTTCATGGAAGCCGTCCGAAAGGACGAAGACTATCAGCTCATCAACCCCCGAATCATGGAGGCGGTGAAAACACTTCCCGCCCGCAAGGTATTCGACCGGATCGTCCAGTCCGCGTGGAGAAATGGAGAGCCTGGGATCATCTTCCTGGATGCCATGAACCGCGACAACCCGACGCCCCTCGTCGGGAAAATCGAAAGCACCAACCCCTGCGGCGAACAACCGCTTCTCCCTTACGAATCTTGCAACCTTGGCTCCATCAACCTTGCCAGCATGACACGGGACGGTGAAATCGACTTCGATCACCTGAAGCGGGTTGTCTGGGAATCCCTGCACTTTCTCGACAACGTCATCGAGGTGAACCGGTATCCTCTCGCGAAAATCGAGGAAATGACCCGGGGGAATCGCAAGATCGGCCTGGGCGTCATGGGTTTCGCCGATCTGCTCATAGCCCTTGGGGTGCCCTACAACTCCCAGGAAGCCGTGGAGACCGCCGAGGAGGTCATGGCGTTCATTCAAAGGGAGAGCAAGCTCGCATCGGCCGCCATGGCCGAGGCGCGCGGGAATTTCCTCAACTACCAGGGGTCCGTGTACGACCGCCCCGAGACCCCATCCATGCGGAATGCGACGACCACAACGATAGCGCCCACCGGCACCATCAGCATCATCGCCGGTTGTTCCAGTGGGATCGAGCCGGTTTTCGCCATCAGCTTCGTGCGCAAGGTCTTGGACAATCAGGAATTGCTGGAAGGCCATCCGCTCTTTGAGAAGGTAGCAAAGGAACGGGGGTTCTATTCGGAATCCCTCATGAAACGGATTGCCGAGAAGGGCAGCATCCAGGACTTCGAGGAAATCCCCCAGGACGTTCGCAGGGTTTTCGTTGTCTCCCATGATGTGGATCCCGAGTGGCACATCCGCATCCAGGCGGCCTTCCAGAAGCACACGGACAATGCGGTGAGCAAGACCATCAACTTCCCCAACGACGCCACTCCGCAGGACGTGCACGATGCCTACATCATGGCCTACACACTCGGCTGCAAGGGCTTGACCATTTACAGGGACGGCAGCCGCGATGTGCAGGTGCTGAACATCCAGAGGAAGCCCCAGTATCCGCAGGTGGAACCGAGACCCCGGCCCGATTGCACCACCGGAGTCACCGAACGGATCAACACCGGCTGCGGCAAGCTCTATGTGACCATCAACTCGGATGAGTACGGCTTCTGCGAGGTGTTCGCCCAGATGGGTAAAGCGGGAGGATGTGCCTACTCCCAGATCGAAGCCACGAGCCGGCTGATTTCCCTCGCTCTGAGGTCCGGTGTAAAGCTGGACGCCATCATCAAACAGCTCATGGGGATCCGGTGTCCCACTCCCGTGTGGCAAAACGGGGGACAGGTTGTATCGTGCTCCGACGCCATCGCTCAGGTCCTGAACCTTCACGCCGAGGCAAACATCGGTCGAGTGAGGGATGAAATGGGGGCGTGTCCCGACTGTGGAGCTGCTGTGGAGCATGAAGGCGGGTGCATTGTCTGCCGTTCGTGTGGCTTCTCCCGCTGCAGTTAGGAGTGGACCAGCACCCGGTTCGCCTTTCCATGGGCGATCTCCCCTGGCCCGATTGCACGAGTCAGGGGAAATCGCCCTTTTTCGTCGGATCGACTGATGCCGAATCCCTTGAACCTCACCCACCGCTGGGATCTGTCGCCGCAGGAGGCGATAACCAAGCAACTCGAGCTTGTCCTGAAAATCCGGCTCACCCCCATGACCATGGACTTCCAAACCCTTGGCGCGGCAGACATCGGGTATGCCTCCTCCACCAATCAACTGGCGGCTGTGGTGGCCACCTTCCGATGGCCTGAGCTGCATCTCCTGGAGATCGCCCAGGTCACTGCGTCCATCCGATTCCCCTACATTCCGGGGCTCCTTTCCTTCCGCGAAGTGCCGGTGCTGTTAGACGCATTCGGGCAATTGAAAGAGCCCCCCGACGTGCTTCTCTGTGACGGGCAGGGAATGGCTCACCCCAGGCGATTCGGGCTTGCATCGCACCTGGGCCTTTGCTTGGGAATACCTACGGTGGGGTGTGCAAAGAAGAGATTATGCGGAGAACATGAACCGCTTCCGCCGGGGAAAGGGGCTTCGGTTCCGTTGATGCTGAAGGGAGAGGTGGTGGGAACCGTCTATCGCTCCCGGGACCATGTCAAACCCATCTTCATTTCACCGGGCCATCTATCGGATGTGAAATCTTCAACGGAGCTGGTGCGGAGATGTCTGGGGCGCTTTCGCCTGCCCGAGCCCATCCGGAAAGCACACAGCCTCGCCACGGAACTGCGGCGGAGCCTTGTGGCCGTGCATCCCGTCACATGACCGAAACACAAGATCCAAGATCTCCTGAAGAATCGCTGCCACAAGAAAAAACGCACTCTGGCCAACCTCTCGAAGCTGCCACCGGACATCATCGACCAGCTTCGCATCCTGCTTCGCGGAGGAGACGCCTTGGAGAGCTTCGAGGAATCCCTCCTCGAAGTCCTGCGCACTCTGCCCCACAGGCATGTCGCCGCTGCACTGGGGCCGCTCATCAAGACCGGCCTCGATCAAATCAGCTCCTCGGAAAAGAGCCGAGAGCTCTCGTTGATATTGGGCTTGATCGTCGCTCGGGTCATCGATCCGCAATCCAAGCTCGCCACATCGGGCTCCAAGAGGCGCCTCAAAGGCAAGGAGAATATCGGACTGCGGGTTGGCAAAGTCACTGGCAGGTTCAAGATGGCCTAGCATTTTGTCATCTCCATCGAAGAGGAGAGCTTCTCCTACCAAAGAGACGCCTCCTCCATTGCGCAGGAGGCGGCACTCGACGGCAATTACGTGATCCACACCAGTGTCCCGAAACAGGTCCTGGATACCAGGATACCAACGAAACCGTGGGGGCCTAGAAGAGCCTCAGCCAGCTAGAGCGGGCGGTTCAAAGCTTGAAGAGCATCGACCTCAAGATCCGACCGCTCCATCATCGCCTGGCCCAACGGGTGAGGGCTCAGTCTTCCTGTGCATACTGGCCTACTAAGTGGAATGGCACATGCGCAACGCCCTGGCGCCGATCCTTTTCGATGATCACGACCTGGCCGACGATGCCAAGAGCCGCCCAAGCATGGTCGCCCCGGCCAGCGCTCCGAAGCCGCCAAGGGGAAAGCAAGAGCCAAACTGACCGACGATGCCTTGCCCGTTCACAGCTTCCGCACCCTGCTCGCGGATCTCGCCGCCATTGCCAAGAACACGGTAGAGGTCAAACGGATCAACCACAAACCCGTGAGGTGTGAAATGGTCACAAACCCGACCACCCTGCAACAGCGGGCACTGGATCTTCTCGGCATCAAACTGGTATTGTAGACAGTAACGGTCATGATCGTTATTCGATTTTTGAGCCATATCGTTATATTACGCGCGCTTATTGATGGAACTTCGGATTAATGCGACCTTCGTCTTGAATTCTCCACCAAAGCCCTTCCGATGATCCTTCATCCCAGTCCTCCTCAAGCTGTCGCTTTACAACGGACTAGGGCCAGATTACATTTTAATGAGTTGTCCAGTTTTTCGGGTACATTATGCCTCAGCTCATGTCTGACGACGCTTTTGACTGATCATTTCAGTTGGGTGCGGCTCTTCTGCAACGACGGCTGAAAAGCGGCGCTCTCCGTGATTATCGTTGAAACATCAAGGGCCTGGACATTTGGCCTCCGTTATGGGAATGTAACTCGGGAACCCATAACCCAAGGAGGCCCCCTTGATGATTCCCGCATATCCGATGGAGAGCGAGGTATTCGGTTCGGCTTGTGAGCGGTTCGAGTCCATTATCTGCCGGCTTAGCTGTGAGATAGCCGGGCAGATGGAGCATGGGCAAATTGAAGCTCTGATTTTCAGAGAGGGAACCGAATTGCTGCGATGCCTGATGCAGGGATACTTTGATCTTCGAGCCATCCGGGAACCACGAAGGCATGATGTGACCAGTCCCGATGGCGCTCCTCTGACTCATTGCAGGCTGAATTGTGAACGTCTTTTGATGACCCTCTTCGGTGAGGTGACGATACGGCGGAAAGGATACAGTGGCGCCGGCACGCGCAGCGTGTTTCCGTTGGATGCGGAGCTCAATCTTTCCAAGGATCATTACTCCCATGGACTGAGACGTCGAGTGGCGGACGAAGCGGCCGTGAATTCGTTTGATGAAGCAGTGGCCAATATCGGCAAGACAACGGGGGGAAAGGTTCCTAAACGGCAACTGGAGGAGATCGCGGTTCTCTCCGCACAGGATTTTGATGCGTTCTACTCGGGCGGGAAGGCTGATGAACCCCGGCAGACGTCGGATATTCTGGTGATGAGTGTCGATCAAAAAGGGATAGTCATGCGCAACGAGGACCTTCGACCCGCCACGCGCAAAGCCGCGGAAGAGTCCGTGCGCCGACCTGGCGCCCGGCTCAATCCCGGAGAGAAACTCAATCGTAAACGCATGGCAACAGTTGCGGCCGTCTATGACATCGAGGCTCATGAGCGCAGCCCCGAGGAGATCATGGGGCTGTGTCCGGATGAGGGCAGGTCTGCGCGTCCCCGAGCCACAAATAAACGGGTCTGGGCCAGTGTGGAGCGGGAACCGGAGGATGTCATCCAGGATATGTTTCAGGAAGCGCTGCGGCGTGATCCGGAAATGAAGCGCCCTTGGGCGATCCTGGTTGACGGAGGCGAGAAACAACTCGATCTCGTCCTTGGCTTGATTCGTCGGTATCGACCGGATGTGTCCCTTATCCTGGATTTCATCCATGTTCTGGAATACCTGTGGAAGGCGGCCTATGGCTTCCATGCCGTTGGAAGCGTTGAGTCCGAGAACTGGGTGGCTGAACGGGCTCTCAAGATCTTGCAGGGAGAGGCCACCGATGTGGCCCACGGATTGCGCCAAGGCGCCACCCTTCACCAGTTGAGCTCCGACAAACGCAAGGCAGTAGACAAGTGCGCCGACTACCTTGAAAAATACGCACCCATGTTGGAATATGACCAATACCTGTCAGAAGGTCTCCCCATCGCCACCGGGGTCATCGAGGGCGCCTGCAGGCATTTGATCAAGGATCGCATGGACCGAACTGGTGCACGGTGGCGGTTGAAAAGAGCAGAGGCAGTGCTCAGGATTCGTTCCCTGCGATCCAGCGGTGACTTTGACGCCTACTGGACATTTCACCAAACGCGAGAGCATCAACGCAATCACTGCTCAGGCAACGATTTCGCTTGCGCAGCATGACAATAGGTCACTGCAGGGGCGTTGTTCCAAAAGAGCCGCACCCATTTCAGTTTGTATCGCCACCGGGAATTGCTTTGTATATACTGAAAACAAAAGCGACCGATTCAGATATAGATTCAGGCATTCTAATGTATTCCAATAAGGCTGCAGTGGAACAAGAAGAAAGGAGGGAGCCCGCAGTGGAACCACCATATGGCATCATTTGGGACGGTTTGATGGAAGGTAATGTCGTGCCTTTTTTGGGGGCTGGTGCCTCTTTGGTCGGGCGTGCCCCGGATAGTGAATGGGACTATGAGAGCTCCTTATTCCTGCCCAGTGGTGTGGAGTTGGCCCATTATCTGGCGAAAAAGGCTGCATTCCCAGCCTCTGAGCCCCATGATCGCGATGATCTGGCTAAAGTCTCTTCCTACTATGAGGACTCAGCTGGTCGCCCAAGGCTGCGCAAGCGCCTGCGAAAGGTTTTAGAACGTCACTATGAGAGTGGCTCTGTGCATAAACTCCTGGCAGATGTGCCAACACCTCTTGTTATCGTCGTCACCAACTATGATGTTCTTGTCGAGGAGGCGTTTCGAGCCAAGGGCAAACCCTATGATCTTGTCATCTATTCTGCAGACCAAAAAGAGAAAACCAATGCAGTTCTGTGGTGGCCACACGGCGCCTTGGAGCCAAAGGTGGAAAAGCCCAATAGACTCGATATCGATTTGGAGCAAACCACGGTCATCTATAAGATGCATGGGACGATTATGCCCGAGGAGGAGAAGTGGGACAATTTTGTGATTACTGAAGAGGATTATGTTGAATTTCTCTCTCGCATGACGACCAACACAGCAATTCCTGCCCTATTTTTCAAGCATTTCCGCTGCCGCAGCTTTCTGTTTCTCGGCTACAGCCTCAGGGATTGGAATCTGCGTGTCGTGCTGAAGAATCTCAGCAATCACTTTCAAAAATACTTGGCCGCCACTGCCCATAAGGAATGCCAATCACCATACTGGGCAATTCAGCATAACCCTTCCGAGCTGGAACAGAAATTGTGGGCCAAACGCGGGGTCGATATCTACAATGTTACGGTCGAAGACTTTGCCAAGGAACTTCATAAACTCATGAAGGGATGACCATGGTTGGAATAAAACACTTCTGTCCCTATGTCGGGTTGCAGCCGTATACGGAAGATGACCGTCAATATTTCTTTGGGCGTGAACGAGACAAGCGAATAATCGCGACAAACCTTTACGCTGCGCGCTTGACCATTCTCTATGGCGCCAGTGGTGTTGGCAAGACTTCTGTCTTGTTGGCTGGCGTAGTGCCCTATTTGCGCGAACAACCTCGCACGGCAGTCGTCGTATTCCGCAACTGGCAGGAAGCTTCCTTTCTTCATTCGCTAAAATCTGAATGTCTTAAGGCAGTAAAAGGGTTTAGGCAAAAACCGCTCCATTTGGACATGTCACTCCCCTTCGACGAATTCCTTTGCGTGGCTGCACAGAAGTTTGGAGGCTCCATCCTGATTCTGTTTGACCAATTTGAGGAGTATTTTCTCTACCATCCTGAAGCAGAAACGGCGAACACTTTTGATGCAGAATTTGCCCGAGCTGTCAATCGAGAAGAGATAGATACGGGTTTCCTCATCACTTTGCGCGAAGAAGGGCTCGCCAAGCTGGACCGTTTTCAGGCGCATATTCGGATCTTGTTGAATAATACCCTGCGCCTTGAACATCTCAATGCCAAAGATGCCGCCGACGCAATTCGAGAACCCCTGGCGGTTTATAACCAACATTACCCGACAACTGAAGGGCCCGTGACCATTCAAGATGAGTTGATCAACGAGGTCATAGAGCAAGTGCAGGCCGGGAAAGTGAGACTCGGTCAACTGACTGGTAGTGGACAGGCACCGTTTCGTCATCGCGCCGGTCAGATCGAGGCGCCCTTTTTGCAGATGGTCATGGAGCGACTATGGAACCAAGAAATGCGTGCCAACTCCCGGGTGCTTCGTCTAGAAACGCTGAAGCGCCTGAAGGGCGCGAAGGAGATCGTACGAACCCATTTGGGCGGGGTAATGCACAAGCTCGATGAGGATGAGAAGGAGGTCTGCTCGAAATTGTTTGATCGGCTGGTGACGCCTTCAGGTAGTAAGGTCGCCTGCAGCTCCGGCAACCTGACTCAATGGGCCGGGCCTCTGGCAACCTACGTGCCTTCGGTTCTCAAATCACTGTCCGACTCCGATAGCCGCATCTTGCGTGTTGTTGCAAGCCCGGGCGAGGGACCACCCGAGGCTGCTTATGAAATCTATCATGACTTGCTCTCCGATGCCATTCTTGAGTGGAGAGCCAACTATCTGCAGATCAAGGAACGGGAAAAAGCCGAGCGAAAAGCGGCTGAAAAGGCGGCTCAAGAGCAAAGGGAAGCTAACAATCGGCTGATGTGGTTGATGATGACGGTGCTGATTGCTATGGAGGCAGAAAAGAAGCGACTTGTTTTATCGAGCGCTCTGGCAGCGGCTGCGATCAACAACCTGGAGAAAGATCCTGAACTTGCCTTGCTGTTGGGCTTCCACGCTGCTTCTTTGACCTACTCCATTGACAAGAAGGTGACTGGGGAGGCGAGTGACGCCTTGCGTCGTGCATTGCGACCATCGCTGCACGAAGTTACCCTCACATGCCACGACGCAAGAGACCCACCACGTAGAGTTTTCTTTACCCCTGATGGCGCCGGCTTAGCCACACTAAGCCATCGCAATAAAGCCAGACTTTGGGACACGGCCTCTCTTAAACCTAAAGAGATAACCATGCCCCAAGGTTGTCACGGCGAGGACAGGCTGGCTGTCTTTAGCCCGGATTGTACCCGACTAGCGGCCATATGTAAGGATGGCGACGTGCACATCATTCGGCTATTTGAAACCGACACAGGCAGTGAATTGATTTCATGGCCGATTAAGGAGGTAGAAGAGATCACTGCCATGCGCTTTAGCCCAGAGGGTGAATTTCTCGTCCTTGCAGCAAAAGGGGCCGATACCATAACTTTCTGGGACGTCGCCTCCGCCAGTGAAGCATTTATCTTGCCGGTCAGAGGGCGGCGAATCGAAGGTTTAACATTCAGTCAGGAGGGAAAGCGCATCGCAACTGCCAGTGTCGATCCTGAATCTTCCTCTGAAGTGTTTGACCTATCTGAAAGGCGTGCCCTGTTTTCCCCCTTCCCCGGTCTGGTGAATGCTGTTGCCTTCAGTCCCGATGGAAAGCTTTGCGCCACAGCGAACCGGGATAAGACGGCGACCATATTGGATACAGCGACTGGTCAGAGACTGATTAGTTTGCTTGGCCATGGAGAGCAAGTGAGGGACATTGCCTTCAGCCCAGACGGCACTCGTCTGGCTACTGCAGGTGCTGACAATGAAGCCAGGGTCTGGGATGCTGCTTCCGGTCAACTTCTGTTCACCCTCTCGGGACATACCCATTGGATCGATGGTATTGCCTTCAGCCCAGTCGGCATGCGCCTAGCTACGGCAAGCCACGATGGCACAGTGAAACTTTGGAACGTTAATGCCCATGCCGATGCAATCTACAGTGTTGCTTTCAGCCCGGATGGTAAACTTCTTGGCACGGCTAGTGGGGACAAGACAGTGAAATTGTGGAATATAGAATCAGAACAGGCCGTATTCGCCCGGTCTTTGCTTGGCCATACCGACACAGTCTACAGACTTGCTTTCAGTCCGAGCGGCAGGTACCTGGGTACGGCAAGTTTCGATAAAACGGCAAGGATCTGGGACGTGGATTCCGGCGAGCAAGTGTGGCCCCCTTTTGTTCATGGTGGTCACGTGCGCGACATAGCCTTTAATCTGGAAGAGACACGGCTCGCTACGGCCTGTGAGGACCATAACGCCAGGGTTTGGGATCTTACCACGCGTCGGTTGCTTTTCGCACTTCCCCACGATCAAGAGGTTTTCGCAGTTTCTTTCGGTCAGGGTGGCAGATTGGCCTCTGCAGGCTGGGATGGGACGGTAAAACTATGGGACGCTGACGGGAGGGAGGAATTGCCTGCGATTTCCCGTTCCCGTGATGAGAACAAATTGATTTCCATTGCCTTCAGCCCTGATGGGACAAGTCTAGTCAGTGCTAGCAGTCTTCCGCCAGCGCGGATCCATGATGTTGCTTCGCGCCAAGAACTACAAACGTTGCCCGGCCATAGCAAATATGTGAACAGGGTTGCCTTCAGTCAGGATGGAAAACGATTGGCAACCGCCAGTGGAGATACGACTGTCAAAATATGGAATTTTTCACCGGATAAGGAAGCTAAGGAATTGCTGACATTGTCTGTTCATAATGGGGTTGTTAATGACGTTGCCTTCTCTCCGGACGGCAAACTCATAGCCACGGCGAGTTCTGACAAGACTTTTCATTTATCGCCAATGGATGTTGGAGAGCTGATAGATTGGGCCAAGAAAAGGGTTAGACGTCCCTTAACGACTGAGGAACGTCAGAAGTATCTCCACGAGGGGAATGTCCATGATCCACTGTAAGACAGGTAAAGTGCGTGGGAGTTGACCGTGTCAGGCTGATCATCAACAATAATTTTGAACTTCTTTTGGAACAACAACAAGATACAGCTGCAAATATCGACTGTGGCACTACCCGTTTTCAATTGAGGGTTTAGAGTTCCCCGATAGTTGGGGGATGGCAACGCCAACTGCCTATAAGAGGCCGCAGCAGACTCCTTCGCATCGGCTGTGGACAGCCAGTCGTTTGCCATCGTCCTCGATGATGACCTCCTGAAAAGCCTTGAGATTCTGTTTGATGTCGGACCACTCGAAACAGATACCGCCAGCTTCAAGTTTTCGCTACAACTCCTTCCTGAGGACCAGGGAGAGAAAGCTGCAGAACGCCTGTCCACGGATGGTATCGTCGCGCTGAGGGTACTTGGGGGGTTGCCCGGTAGGCAAGCACATGTTTAGATTATATCATATATCCATATCTTACGCATTTCACTCTTAGGAACACAGGGTCTAAAAGAAGGCAACCCTTCTCCACACCGGTGAAGGGGATCAGAAGGAAGTCGCCAAATCGAACACCTCAGGAGCACATGACCGCTCCCAGGAGGGCCCGGCATCGCTCCGTGTCCTCGATCCATCGCAATTTAGACCATTCGGACGGGCCATACGCCTCGCATTGGGCGCAGGAAAAGCCGTCCCAGTTTTTCATTATGGTCACGTTGAGGCATTGGTCGTAGTGGCTGCAAAACACTTTACGGTGGACGGCCACGGCGTGAGAGGCTCTTGGAGCGCTGACAGGATTTGGATGACACATGGAGCACCTCCGTTGTATGCTTTCTCTGCATGAAGACCTGGAGATTCTATCTCTCAAGGAATCGATCGGTATCTCGGATCATCTCCATTAACCGATTGTCGAAGGCGCAAAAAGATTACTGAGAGCAAACTCTGTTTCACCGGGGCATACCGTATTGGCTGCAGGGAGGATTCGATTGGGAGGGAAAAACTACTGGCTTCTGAAGTCTGACTCTGACGAGTTTTCCATTCAAGACCTCGAGGCTAGCCCTGATCAAACGGCCTGTTGGGATGGAGTGCGCAATTACCAGGCCAGGAATTATCTGAGGGATTCCGTCCGGGAGGGTGATTCCGTCCTCTTTTACCACAGTCGTCTGAACCCTTCCGTGGTGGGGACGGCGCGGGTTACCAAGGCCGGATATCCCGACCACACTGCCTGGAACCCCAAGAGCAAGCACCACGATCCCAGCAGCACCCCTGACAAGCCCATCTGGTTCATGGTAGACATCCGGCTGGAAGAGAAATTTGACGAACCCCTCTCACTCGCATCACTCAGGACCATCCCGGAACTGAAAGACATGGTCCTGCTGAAAAGGGGAAGCAGGCTCTCCGTGCAGCCTGTGACACCCGGAGAGTTCGCCATGATTCTATCGCTGGCGAGAAAAGGACAGAAGGCAACCAAGGAGAAAACTTAAGACGGCAGGCTCGGGGACGTTTTGAGAAGAGCGCCACCGGCAAGGAGGCGCATGTCTTTAGAGGTACTATCAGGCAAGCGTTCCAGAGGCATCTCGAAAACAACGGAGAAAACGAGCACAACCATGACAATACACGATGATCAGATGAAAACCGCTCAGATGTTCGCCGCTTACGTCGAAAGCACGAACCCGGAAGCAGTCGGTGTCGCCCTGATATTCCTCGAGTGTGGCTGCGTGCAGGCAGGACCGTTCGATGCCCACGGCGAGCAGGTCGGGCCCGTCAATCATCTCGGGCAGACAGTCCGTGGAGAGATCAGGATTTGCCTGGAATGTGTCGATGACGGGGGAGATCCCCAAAGGGTCTCCAGCTCGGCAATCATCTTCTTTCAGCCATTCAAGTGGACGGATGAGGAAAAGGAACGGATCAGCATGAAAATCTTCTCCCACACCCTTCCGGTTGAGTAACTTGTCGCCTCGCCCAGACATGAATTGTTTTTGAAACACGAAGAACACGAAGGGCACGAAGAAGGTGAACTTGACTCTTTTAAGGGCCCATCCATGAATAGGCCAAACAAAGCGGCCGCGGATGTTGCGTCGCCGCGGAAGGCGACGCTGCCGTAATGTCTGGTTCACGGTAGCCCGGATATCCCGCTCCCCTCGAAGTGACCGATACGCCAAAGCCTTCATGGACCAGACCGCTTCGTCTTTATTCGTGCTCTTCGTGGTGAAAGCGCCCTTGGTTGGGGCTATGCTGCGTTGAGCTCTTCGTGTTTGGCTGACAAAAACCAGAGATATCCATCACTGACAAGAGCTCCGGATCAACTCCTTGCTGTAGACAAAGGCTCCGTCTCGTTCCACCCATTGATCCCCACAGCGTTCGAGAATCCAGCCGCTGGACTTGCGACCCCCGAACGGAAGCCTCATGGGTGTGAAGTGAAATGCTGGATTGTCGTGAACCATTCCAAAATGGCCATGGAGAAGATCCCTGCTCTCCACTCGCAAAGAACCGAAAAAAGCAACCAGGAACCCATAACGCGATCGAGTCAACTCCAGGACAACTGCATCGGCGTCTTCGAAGGATTTCAGGACGAGGAAAGGCCCGAACAGCTCCAAATCCGGTATCTCCCCCTCATCCATTTCAAGAACAAAAGGGTGCACCGTTTCACCATTCAAGATGCCCGCGAGCACCCGGGCCTGCGAGCAGTCCTCCAGGGCCCTTGCGATGAGATGCCGGGTTCTCTCGACGCGAATGGGTCCGATGTCTGTTTTCGGCTCGAAGGGATCCCCGACCCTGAAGCTTCGCGCATGATTCAAGACAAGGTCCCGCACCTCATTGAAGCGGCTCTTGTGTATGTACGCTTTCTTCAGCGTTGTGCAGTACTGGCCGCCGTTGATGAATGCACGGCGCGCAACGAACTCGGCGGCCTTGGCTGCATCGGCATCCGGGAACACGACGGCCGCGGGCATCCCACCCGGACCGGCGAAAAAGATCTTGTCGAATGCATCACGATTTCGTCGATACGTCTCGCCCACCGCGGAGGCACCGGATATGAATAGAAGCCGTACATCCGCATCCTCGATGCAGCGTGTCCCAAACCGACGGTTGTCAACCCCGACGACAGGAATCAAGGAACGAAAAGAGCGGCACATTTCCGCCATGAGTTCCGCGGTCCGCGGGGTTTGCGATGAAAAACTGAACAGCAGACGATTCGAGGTGAGAAGCGCCGCTCCCCCCAGGCGAGCCAGCATGACGGTGGGAGCGTCGTATGGAAAAATGGCACCGACCGTCCCGTACGGTTTTCCACCCTTGATCCAGGCTGTCTCTTGCGCCATGGATCGAAGGTGCTGAACGGACAAATCCAGTTCGAGACCCGTGATTTTCACGGGAAACCCCGCATCCAGCGCTGCCGCCTCCTGGAACTCCGCCCTGCGCTCTTCCATTGCATCGGCAAGCCGGCAGATTTCACCCAATCGTGCATCATGGTCCGGTTGCATGGCACCTCCTCATGGTCTTTCAAACCCGCTGACGTCCGGGCAGAAATCATCGGTGCTTGGAAGGACTGGCAGTGGAGCTTCAAGGAAGTGATGACGGCGAGCTGAAGGGTTCCAGTCAAGACTGGAGGCATGCTTTAGCGACAGGCGGCTTTCTTCTCCTGGAATTCATTCTCGTGGCTAAAGGGGCTGGCGCCATGTGGGCTCAACCTTTTCTCCGCTCCGATCCTGCACAGTCCAAGGACGAGTATGACAAGATTGGAGCCGAGAAACAACCCGGAAAGGAAACCGACGCCAAAGGTGAACCAATCCATGGAACGCCCCTCTAAAGCTGAAGCCATCCTGAAACTTGGGGATTTTCCAAGAAAAGCAGCAAGACATCTATTTTGGTAAGCAAAAGCCGAACCAGATTGAGTGGACCATTGGTCCTATCTGTCCAACCGCTTGAATTATCAATGCTATTAACAGAGCTTCCACGCTTCATGGCGAATCGGTGGTCTTGGAAACGTCGCTCTCCCAGAACGATTGTAAAGCAGCCCGACACTTGGTGGGTCGGATCGTTCGGTTTTCAGCTTAACCCAAGAACACACAACTCTTTGCTATTACAAAGCTTTTGTGACCATCTTGCGCCACGCAATTTTTTGCTCTCGAGAAACCCATGAAATATCAGATAGTTAAAATCTCACAGAAGAAGAGGTGGACTGTAAAGAATTCCGGCAGGCCTCTGTCGCCCTCCCCCACCCCCAATACTGTTGACTTAAGCACATCAGAGCTCCCCTCCCTTGATGGGAGGGGATGGGGGAGGGTGAAAAGTGAATGCGATCAACCCCCTCCCCTAGCCCCTCCCACCAAGGGGAGGGGAACCATGGACGGAGGACTTTCTTAAGTCAACAGCATTGTCCCTACCCCGCCGATTTTGCACGCAGAGCATCCCAGCCTGGTTCGCTGGCGAGGGCATCTCTTTCAAAGCACAGTGCCGTCCCTGGTGGATGGGGGCTGCGAATCACTCGTTGGACAAGGAAGCCTCCGTGTGTTTAAATGGGCCCAGTTCGTTTCGAGCTCTCCTTTTCTTCCTTCGGCCGTCACCACTTTCACGGAGCAGACCCATGGGGTGGCTTGTTTTCCTCGGTACCTTGCTGGTTCTCTCGGTCACCCCCGCAAGGGCTGACATGGAAGCCGCCAAGGCAGCGTATGAGCGCGGTGAGTTTGAGTTTGCCTTCCGTGAATTCATGACCCATGGCGAAGCGGGGAATGCCGAAGCACAGAGGTATCTTGGCGCCATGTTCGAAGCGGGCAGAGGCGTTCCCCAGGATTTGTCCGAAGCGGCCAAGTGGTATTTGAAAGCGGCAACACAGGGAAACACCGATGCCCAGGTGGCCATGGGCAATTTGCATGTCCTGGGCAGAGGCGTTCCGAGAAATGACGCCAAGGCGGTTTACTGGTACCGTAAAGCAGCCCAGAAGGGGGGCGAACGAGTGCATCTGACTCTCGGTCTGATGTACTCCCTGGGTCAGGGAGTCCCCAGCAACGAGGCTGAAGCCGCCAAGTGGTTGCGAAAGGCGGCGGATCTCGGGAATGCCGATGCCCAGTTGCTGCTTGCCCGGATGTACACCGAGGGCCAGGGTGTGACGAAGGATGATGTCAGGGCCTCCCGTTGGTGCCAAAAGGCGGCTGAGCAGGGCAGCAGTGATGCTCAATTCCTTCTCGGACTGATGTACGTGAAAGGCCAAGGAGTATCGAGGAGCGCTGTCCAGGCCTCAAAGTGGCTTCGGAAAGCGGCGGAGCAAGGGAGCTCCAACGCTCTACTGCTCCTCGCACTCATGCACGCGGAAGGACAGGGTGTGCGCAAGAATCGCAATGAGGCCATCAATCTCCTTCGAAAGGCGGCTGACGAGGCAAATCCTCACGCCCAATGCATCCTCGGCGACATTTACTATTCTGGCAAAGGTGTGGCCAAGGATTTCGGGGCGGCATTGAAGTGGTACCAGGCGGCTGCCAGGCAAGGCAATGCCAATGCCCAGATGCTCGTTGGCCAAATGTATGCCTTTGGGGAGGGTGTGCAGCAGGACTATGCAGAAGCGGCCAGGTGGTTCCACAAGGCGGCGGAGCAAGGAAACGGGGATGCCCAACTGCTCCTTGGTCTGATGTATTCCTCAGGTGAGGGAGTGCCCCGGGATGATGCGAGAGCCATCGAGTGGACCCATCAGGCGGCCGAGAAGGGCTATCCAGACGCCCAGATGCTGCTCGGCCAGATGTATTCATCCGGAAGAGGCGTTCCGCAGGATGCCGCTGAAGCGGTCAAATGGACGCGGCAAGCCGCAGAACAGGGGTGCGCGGGCGCTCAGAACAACCTTGGATTTGCGTACGCACATGGTCAGGGTGTCTCCATGGACCATGAGGAAGCCGAGAAATGGTATCGGCAGGCGGCGGAGCGAGGCAATGCCGTTGCCCAGCACAACCTTGGAATGGCCTATTCCAAGGGCCACGGTGTGCCCCAGGATCCCTTGCTGGCTATCATGTGGTTCACCCTTGCCGCAAATCAGGGGGATGCAGAATCCGCGAAAATGAGAGATGAGCTCGCTGGAAGCTTGTCCCCCCCTGATGTCGCCCGGGCCGAGGAAATGGCGCGTGACTGGAAGCCAAAGCCCCGACAATGACTCGCGCCCGTCAAGAGTGACCCCATTCCTCATTCCTCCCCGGCTCGAAGAATATGGACGCCCGCCGCGGCCATTGATGCCTCTCCATTTGCGGCAACCTCTTTGCCCTCATTCCCGCCCATCTCTGTCTGCTGCGAGAAAACTCTATGTTACCGCGGAGCACGCTGAGATCGCCGAGAGAACAACATCTCAAAAAGAGTCTCTGGGCTCTCGGCGCCCTTTGCGGTGGATTCCCTGCTTTTCGTTGTTCAGGGTGCCCCAAAGGGAGTATGAGGGCAGGCTCAGAAGGGCCGTTTGCCCTTCGTGGGCTTGCCGGTGGAGGGCGGCTTCCACAGGGAAGTGGCCAGGGCGATGGATCGAATTTCCTCGAGGGCCTTTTTAAGGCAGGAATCGGGAATGGTCGGTTCAAAGGTCAGAAGGCCGGGATCCAGCTTCGCTTCCCCGATGGCTGGACTGAGAAGGCTTTCGAGCATCGCCGGAAGCGATGTCAACTGCCTGTAGCTTTCATCGATGGCGCGGAACTTTTCGGGGTGAAATTCGGGGGGATAGCGCCGCACCAGGCGCTGGTATGCGTTCTCCACCGCCTCCGGATCGGCGTCGGGCGGAAGATTCAGGTTCTGTAGGGCTTCTTCTCGGGTCATCGCCTGCGCTTTCGGGTCTTTTGGATCTTCTTGTCGATTCTGGCTAAACTCTGAAGAGTTCGCTTGATTCGTTGCATCAAAGAGCGAGCAGCTTCCTCACCGGCATCAAGCCTTTCAGCCAGGAGCTTCTCAAGGCGGATCAGCAGGGTCTGCTGGGAAAGCTTGATCGTCCGCTGTTCCAATAGTCTCTCCAGGATGGATCCCAGAGTCTCCATCGGCACCGTCGCCAGCTCATCCAGGTGCTCGGTTATGAAGAGCACACTTGCTTCGACCTTTTCGGCGAACAGGGATTCGATATTCGTCACGGGGCCAAGGTCGTCGATGGTCTCAACCATTTTGCCGTATCGCTTCATGTCCCCAAGAACATGGTCCCAAATTCCTGTCGGACGCAGGGTCCAGAGGGCGTTGAACCAACAGAGATGTCCTTGGAGGTTGAACCGATCATCGCCATAACATCGTAGAAAATGCCGAGGGAGATCGAATAGGTCGAATTCGGCGAGATCATCGAGTTCCCGCCGAAGAATTGCCGGCCCTTCGGGCTTGGACATGCCAAGAACGTCCCCGAGGATGGAAGGGAGCCCTGGGAGGTTTGATTTCAGGGCGGACTCAAGGAGCTCGAATTCCATCATGGCACAGAGTTGTGAAGGGAAAACCGCCAGGAGGTCTTTTTCGTTTTTGTAACGGACCAGGAGAGGTTTGAGGGATCGAGGGCGCGGGTAGATGAGATCATTCCACTCAGTGGCCAGCCATTGCATGTCGTCCCGGGTCGGAGGAACAGACCGGTCCAGGACCTCTTCCGCCCGTTTGCGCAAATCAACCTTTCGGAAGTGAGCCCCCGCGACAACACTCAGCAAACCCGTCCGTGTTCCGCCGCAGCCGGCCCTGATGGTCGAATCGAGCAAGTTTACGAGCTCATCGGGACTGTTCACGATATTCAGGATGTAATCCATGTCCTGGAAAAGGATGGGCTCCATGACGCGGACCAGTTCTTTTCTGTCCCGGTGGGAGAGCTCCGGGAACCTGGTGGAAATATCCCTCAGAACACTCTGATGGACCAACAAGAGGGACCGGGCCATGGCATTGGCTTTGAATCCTCCCCATTCCTCAAACTCGTCGTCGGTGTCCTCGTCATCCTCATCTTCATAGTCATCGTCATAATCTTCGGAGAACACATCTTCGAGATAATCAGGGAAGTCGAAGTCCGGCCCCTTGGGGGCCCTTTGCTGCATCCCAAGACGCAAGCCCCTGAGGACCGAGACCTTCTCTTCGATGCTGAGCCCTTCCAATCTTCGCCCCAGGGCCTTGAGATCGCCATATCCCTGTTCCAGCCACTGGGCCCCATGCACGAGGAGCTTGCTTTCGATCTCCGCGTGCCTCTCTCTAGCAAGCCGTGGAAGAAGAAAGGGAATCGCCCGGATCAGTCGCGAGGCGCCGTTCCCAGCCGCTTCCGGCGCCAGCCGCCGGCACATGACAGCGACGTTGTGGATGAAAGGGTGAAGGAGGATCTCCACGAGGGCACCCGGCATGCGCTGAGAATAGAACTGGAGTCTGCGGTCCAGTGACTCCAGCCTCCCCATGTCGATCCCGTCCCACCCTCGGGCGACGGCGGCCTTCCCGTTGAACCTGCGAGCCGTGGGAATCGACTCCCCAAAGCGCCTTACAGTCTCCCTCAGTGACTGTTCCGGAAGGTAGCCGGCCAGCTGTTCGAAGTACCGACGGGTGATCTTCTCCGGCTCCCCCATGAACTTCTCCAGCAGGGCCCGCAACTTCTCCTCATTCGCGGAGGATGAACCGAAGGCGGCCAGGTTGGACCTGAGCCTTTCAGCATCGGGACTCAATCCCTTCAGTTCCATCACCTCGTCGGGGGTGCCCCGACCCTCGATAATCCCCTTGAGGCCCATGATGAAGTGAAAGTCCGGATCATTGGGCAACACCCTGAGGGTCCCAACCTCTTTCGAGAATTGTTCGAAGGCGTGCTCCTTCTGCAAAGCCTGCTTGATCAGGGCCTTCCAGGCTCCCCGGTGTTCAACGGGATTCTCGGAAACAAGGCCTTCGTTCTCCAGAAGCCGCAACAAATCCCAATAACGGCCAGTCCGGTAAAACTTCTCGATATCCCTTCGCACGCGCTTCTTTTTACTCACGGGACTCCAGTGCCTCCTCGGCCTGCTCCATGACCGTAAGCAGCTGGTCTTCGAGGTCGTCCACCCTGCTCTCGTCTTCTCCGGACCGGATGGCTGTCTCGTATTCCGCCACGGTTTCGCGGATCTCGCGCCTGATGGTTTTGGCCAGGCGCTCATCGCAGGCGAGACGCCTTGCTTTTTCAGCGACGTAATTCACCGGAGCCTCGGCGGATTCCCCCGCGGGCGCATCCTCCACCTTCCTGTTTCGAATGTCGAGGGTCACTTCCTTACGGTTGTCATACCCTTTCTGATCGACGGTGATGCGAACCAGCCCTTCCCGGTCATAGGCAAACTCCACCACCACGGGAGAATGGCTCGGCGCCGGCTTCAGCTCATAGTAAAAGCTCCCGATCGGCGTGTTCTTCGAGCACGATGAGCTTTCCCCCTGGTACACCTCCACCTCCACGCCCATCTGGTCTTCGACCAACGTCCAGTAGACCTCGGAGCAGCTCACGGGAATCCGCGTATTTCTTCGGATGATGGTGGAAAAATAGTCCGGTTCCCCAGTTTCGGGATGCACCCTGTCCAAGGTCTTCAAGCCCAGGGAATGCGCCGTCACATCGAGGAGAATCTGCCCCACGGAATCCCCCGTGATGAGGCCTCCCTGGATGGCGGCGCCGAGCGCCACGCAAAGGTCGGGGTCGACGGAATGCTCCACGGATTGGCCGAAAAGCTCGGAGAGGGCTTCATGAACGGCGGGCATCCGGGTGGCTCCTCCCACCAGGATGAGCTTCCCGATGTGCTCCGCGTCCAGGTGCGCCTCCTGGAGCACCTCGGTGACCTTGGCCATGGTCCGGTCGATGAAATCGGCCGTCATGGTCTGGAACAGCTCCCGGCTCAGTTCGATGTCGAGACTGACGGGCCGCCCATCCACCATGGCGACAGCCACTTCATGGACCCTGACGTAAGGGCGGTCGGACAGAGCGATCTTGGCCCGTTCGGCAATGTCCAGGAGACGGACCCTCAGGGCGACGTCTTCTTCAAGATCCTCCTGCCCGGCCTGCTGCCTCACCTCCTCCAGCAGGTAGTCCTTGAGCCGTTCATCGAAATCGTCTCCCCCCAGGGACGTGTCCCCGCTTGAAGCCAGGACTTCCTTGATTTCTCCCTTCATCTCGAGGACGGACACGTCGAACGTCCCGCCGCCAAGGTCGTAAACCAGCACATAAGGGGACTGATCCCCCGATGGCGCCGGCACATGATCGTACACCAGGGCCGCCGCCGTGGGCTCGTTGACGATGCGCACCACATCGAGGCCCGCAAGCTCGCCGGCTCGAATCGTGGCTCTCCGCTGTGCATCGTCGAAATAGGCGGGGACGGTGATGACGACCTTTTCAATCCGTTCTCCAAGCCGTTCCGAAGCCCGATCCGCCAGATGCTTGAGAATGTGGGACGAGATTTCCTCGGGAGTGAAGCTCCTGGCACCTGCAGTGACGGTCGTCTCTTTTCCCATGAGCCTCTTGATGGACGTGATGGTCTCCCCGGGAAAAGCAGCCCGACGGTTCCTCGCATGCTGCCCCACCCAGTGGCTGCCGTTTCCCGGGTCGAAGCTCACCACGGAGGGCAGGATGGCCGTTCCCTCCTCAACCGGAATGGCTTCAGGGGCCCCATCCCTGAGGAACGCGATGACGGAATTGGTGGTTCCCAAATCGATGCCGCACACGATGGGTTTCATTGTGATGCGATTCCTTGTGAAGTGATTGCCTAGCCGCCTGTTTCGCCGACGATGACCTTGGCGGCCCGCAGGACCTTGCCGCTCCGCAGGTAACCCGGCTGAACCACCTCCAGGACCTCCAGCGACTGGGAGCCCGGGGTGCGGTTCGACACGGCTTCGTGGAGCCTGGGATCGAAGGGTATCCCTTCGTCCAGGATCATTTCGAGGCCAAGGGAAGCGGCAAAACGGTGGGCTTTCATGAGGGCCATGTTCAACACCTGGGCGTGTTGCCGAGACATGAGACCAGGGCTCTGAAATGCCCGGTGAAGGTAGAAAATGGCGTCACAGAGGTCAAGGAGGGGTTCGGCGTCCTGGCCTTCCTTTGCTGCGAGGGCCTCCTGCTCCCGGCGAACCTCCTCCATCACCACCGATTGCTTCCGAAGAATCTTCTTCATGCCCTGGAGCTCTTCCAGGACAAGGCGCTGAGCCTCCTCTTTTTCCTTTTTCCTGCGTTGAAACCACAGGAGCTTTTCAAACCCCATATCAAGATCCTCGCCGGCCAGAAAACAGATCCTCAACATCGCACAGTTTACTAAGGACCGCAGATGAGACAGCGAATTCAACTGCAGATTGTCAAGCCTTTTGAGCGAGGGGCAGTATAGCACAGGGCGGTTTGCGAGTCGAACAGAACCGAGGGAGCACCCGGCGCCTTGGGTTTCATGGAAAAGAGTACAGGCCACACTTCATTGCCCACCTCGTGGAAGCGGGCCTCACCGAGGTCGTCTCATGACAATTCTCCCAGGACCCTTCGAGATTTTTTCGAAATTGAATGGGAAGCCAGTCTTTCTATCATTCAGATTCCGCCTCTGCCTCCATTTGCTTCTTCTTGGCTTCCTCGTCGGCTATGGCCGTGGCTATGGCCGCACCCGCGGCTGCGGAAAGCCCCCGTTTCCTGGACGAAGTCGCAGGATCGGGCGACGTCTCTCCGGCAGTTTCCCGCCGCTCTGAAGTCGGATCTTCCGACATGCGCACCTGTACATCCCGCGTGGCGAACTGCAAGCCTCGCTCATCGAACAGTTCCTGAAGCCGCCTGAAAACCTGACGCTGGATCATGAACTGAAGGCCCGGCTTTGACTTGAACTTCACCCTCATGATCAGGGCGGACTCGTCAAAGGCCAGCACTCCCGCAAACTTGATGGGCCCAAGCAGGTTGGATCCCAGTTCCTCATCCTCTTGAACCTCCTTGTTGATCTTCTTGACGACTTTCCGGACCTGATCGATATCGGTGCCGAATGGAACGCGGAAGTCGAGCTTGACGATGTTGTAGTCTCTGGAAAAATTGGTCACCATACCCAGTTGGCTGAAGGGCACATTATGCACCTGGCCGCGCGGGTGGCGGAGCTTCAGGGAACGGATGGAAATCCCCTCCACCACACCTTTTGCCTTGCCTGACTCCACATAGTCGCCAATGCGAAAGGCATCATCGAGCAGGAAAAAAAGCCCCGAGACAATGTCCTTAATGAGATTCTGCGATCCAAGGCCGATAGCCAGTCCCAAAATCCCTGCCCCGGCAAGGAGCGGCTTGGTGTCAATACCCATGGCCGAAAGAACGATCAGTCCCACGGTCACAAGCAGCACAATGAGGAGGAACTTTCGAAAGATTTGAAGCAGGGTGCCGATCCGGGTGCCTCCCGTGCCCCCCTCGTCGGAATCTTCATCGACCTCCACATTTCCTCGCACCTCTTTGAGCTTGCGGTTGATGGCTTCCTCGATAAGCCGCCAGGCGACATAGGCAAGGGAAACGATGAGGAGGATCTTGAGGGCGGCTCCTGTGACCTGCTCCCCAAGACGGACCTCGAATCCCCACAAGTCCAGCAGCCAGAACAGGATGATTCCCGCCAGGGAAAAGCTCAGGCAGCGCCTAAGGATGGGAACAAAACGGCTTACATGGGCAACGCCATGGTTTGCCTCCTGAACGGTCGGTTCAGTGACTTCCTCTCCATCGGTTGCCGCTTCAACATCGCATTCCTGTGGAATCGCCTCCTGTTTATCCACAAGCCCGAAAATGGCGCTCAGGATCTTTTGCCCCAACCAGTCAAGAATGATGAAGAGCGGCACACTTGAAAAAAGTGCCAGAATTGGAATAACGAGATCCGAACGGCCCACCAGCAAGTAGAATACCCAGAGAACCCAGGCGAGCACGACGTAAGGAAGAGCGAGCAGGTGCCAGAAGGTCGCCAGTTGTGCTCGAAGCAGACTGGTTCCGGCTGAGTGATCACCGGCGCCACGACAGATGATCCGGGCAACTGAGTCACGGTTGTCGAACACGAGATAGACAACGATAGAGAGAACAACGGCAGCGGTCAGTGCTCGAATGAAAATGACGATTTCCTCACTTGTCCCCTGCAATTCCAGCAGTGCCCTGATCAGGAACCCTGCCCCAAGAACCAGAACAATCCTCATGGTCCAGCGGTGGATGGATAACGCCGTACTGTCCTCCAAAGGCAAGTGCCTTAATGCGGGGGTTTCCGGTGCCAGGAAGAATCGCGACAACAAACCGATCCCACGGACAATCAGGACGACGACCAGGTAAGTCATAAGGGCAAGCCTGGCAGCTGGTCCGCGGTTAAAAAAGAGAAAAAACAAGACCAGGGTCGCCACGGAAAAAACGCAGATGCAGATAAAGTCGATCATACCGCACAGCAGAAGGCGTTTGATCTTCACCGTCCAATGAGCGGGTGGAGAAGTTGTGAGCCGTTTTCGCATGTCAGCCGCATAGCGCCCGAACAGCCATTCGGCTCCCAGCCCCCCGGCAAGCAGTATGAGTATCGCCGCAAACATGAAGATGATGTTTGAAGCTCCCCCTTTGCCTCTGAGATTCGCATAGGCCTCGGGCAAGAAGTTCGGGACGGCCACTGCGCCGGACTGGAGATCCGTCAGGCGTTTATGGAACAATGTCATGTTCTCTTCCGCGTTCTGAACGATCCCGGCCAAGCCAGCTGCCTGTGGTTTTTCCTTTTTCCCGGCACTTCCCGCTGCGGACTTCTCCAGTTCCCGGATCAGCAATCTTCGGACCTGGTCGTCGCTCAGACCCGCGACGATTTCATTGATTTTTGCCGTGGTCAAGGTTTTCCGGTATTTCAGGCAGTTCTTTGGCGGACCCCTCCTGGGCCTTTTGGGAACTCTTGGTGGAGAAAAGCAATAATCCGCTTCCGTCCTTGGCAGGCGCAACTTCGCTCAACACGAAAAGGCTGAGGAAAAGCACTGTCAACAGCACAAAGGGCTTGAATAAACGTCCTGGCATGTGAATTGCCCCCCATATTTCCTTCGGATGTCCTTCATTCACGAAAGTCGAACAGTCGGCTCAGTGCCCGTCCGCATGGCTGTTGATCTCACTGGAGATCTCGAATGCAACCGCTGGAATTCTCTTGAATTCGTGAGGATGCGACGTGCGGCATCCCGAAGCTTGTCCACCTCATCCGGCTTCAGGACAAATGAAGTGGGAAGCCGTTTCAGGTAGCTGCGCTCGGCTGCGTCGTCCAGGGCGTCGAACTTCACTTGAACGAGGTAGAATTCGATGTCTCCACAGGCACCAGGTTCCGTGGAGATGGGACCGGAACCGCAGCGCCCCCGTCGGATTTCATCAGCCCAGCGGGGGAAGCTCTCACTCAGCAGCGCCACCGTCTCCATGTTGTAGCGCTCGATGGCTATGGAGGAGTACGATTCGAGCATGGCGCCGAAGGGCGGGATCTTCTCGCGCCGGTCCCATTTGTCGTCGATCTCCGTCTCGGCATTCACCACCACAAAGACGATCTTGTGTACGTTTTCCATCCTGGCTTCCTTCAAAGTGGTCCAGGGATCACCCATCAGCGTGACTCGCTCCAGGAGGGCTCGAAGGCCCAGGTTGTCGGCAACCCCCCCGTCCACCAGGTGTATGTAGGGCTTCTTCTTGGAATCCAGGAAGGGCAGCATGTTGTTGGCAAGATCGAAACGGCGGGACGCAACGTCCCTGGGCGGTACCATGGCCTGTGCCAGCGCCTCGGGTATGTGGTAGCCGCACTTGCCGGCGTAGTTGCGCACGGTGATGGGACTCAACAGCATGGGCACCGCCGATGAAGCGGCACACGCCCTGGCCACGGGAAAGGTGGACAGGTCCGCGCAGATCACGTCGAACATATTCTGAACAAAGGAGACACGGGTTCCATGAACCATGTCCGTGGCGTTGATGACGATCATCGGCGCTTTCTGGGCGAGCAGATCGCCAAAGGTCTTCCCTTCGAAGACATGCTTGTTGTAGTAGTCCGCTGCCAGGTCGCTGCGATCATAATAACCCGAAGAAAGTTTTGTCCAGCTGACGGGATTGAGGAGTGTGGCACGGGCGAGGTCGCCCTGGATGTTCTTTTTCAGGAACCGGGTCTCGAAGTCTTCAAACATGCGATCCCGGAATAGCCCGTAATACGCCGCCGTGAAGCTCCCGCCTGAAACGCCCGAGATCCAGTCCACTTCGTCCAGCAAGCGCCGCTGACAGCCACGGCAATTGATGGTGGTGTCCCGCAAGGCTTCGAGAACGCCATAGGAGAAGGCAGCGGCTCGGGTCCCCCCACCGGAAAAACTGAGCAGGAGCAGCAACTGGTCGTCATTGGCAGGATCAATGAGGTTTTTGCCCCGATAGCCCGCCTGAGGGTCGTATTGCCTCAGGGACTGATTCACGGGGTAGTGGGCGCAGCCCCCCAGGGCAAGGAGGAAAAGCATGGCACAAGACCACGACAGAAACGCTTCCAAGGCACGAGGCGCAAGGTTACCAAACCGTATCTGCTTAAAAGAACTACACATTGCTGGACTCCCTTAGAGGTGCTACAAGAAACGGCAGCTGATTCGCAACCAAGTCGAAGGACCCCGAATGACTCGCGGGCATAAACGTCGTGTGTCGATCCATCCACTCACACCCAATTCCCACATAAGGGCCCGGCGTAAAGGGAATGCGAGCCTATTCATCGAAGTCTTCGACGGATAAGGCGCTGGGGTTCGACTTCTGCTCAGTGCAGGGCATCGAGGCTTATGGCATGGATTGGCGCTGGTCGCCGTTAATGGATGGAAGCCCCATGGACTTCTTCCCGGCCCAAATAGTAACGTGTTTGGATGCATTTTGGGAATTGTTTTGACGCGAGCGGTTTCAAATATTTTCTTGGGTTTTCGTGGCCCTCTGTTGGTTTCCCCGGCAGTGAGCGTCTGCCACGTCCGGCATCGGAATGCGGACCTGGAGAAGAATGACAGGCTCTTGGATGAACTCTTTCGGCCTGCATCATGGATGCTTTTCGGATGAGATCACAGATGCCGCAGAAGTATTAAACCACTACCGCTGGACCAGGAGCATCAGCCATGACAGAGGAAAGGACGATGGTCTACGTGGTGGACGACGATCCCTCGGTTTGTAAGGCCCTTGAGCGTCTCGTGCGATCCATGGGCCATGATGTCAGGACATTCACCTCCGCCCTTGATTTCCTCGATCACAGGCAGCTGGACGCACCGGCACCGGCCTGTCTCATCCTCGATGTGAACATGCCGGCCTTGAACGGTCTGGAGCTCCAGGAATATCTGGCCGATAAGGAGATTGCCCTTCCCATTGTTTTCATCAGCGGCCACGGGACGGTCCCCATGAGCGTTAGAGCCATGAAGGCCGGAGCCCTGGACTTCCTCCCGAAGCCTTTCAGCGACACGGACCTGTCGAATTCAATCTCCCGCGCCCTTGAAACAGACCACCGGGCAAAACAGGCCCGCGGGCAACTGGAAAAACTCAGGGAGCGCATGGAGACTCTCACTCCCCGTGAGTGGGATGTGTTTCGACTCGTCGTCACGGGTATGCTGAATAAACAGATCGCCGCTCGACTCGGTACCGCTGAAAAGACCATCAAGGTGCACCGGGCTCGCGTCATGGCCAAGATGGGCGCCCAATCCGTTGCGGACCTTGTTCGGCATGCGGAGAAACTGCGCATCAATTCCCCTCCAGATTGACCACTCATCATTGGACCAAGGTCCAATATCCTTCCTCTTCAAAAGGTCCTACACTCCAAACACGCTGCAAATCTTCCCCGAGACTTTATGTACCCATTAACATATTCGTGCTGGTCGGCGAAAAACGTATTGCACTGATTCGCACAAACCCTCTTCAGAATAGGAAATGGTGCGTTGACAGTGAAATCCTTCACCGTATTCGTCGTGGATGATGATGAGTCTGTGCGGAAGGCCCTTGAGCGATTGCTCCGTGCCAATGGCTACCAGGTCATGACCTTTGAGTCGGCCGAAGACTTCCTTCACACCGGGCTGGTGCCGGCAGAGGGATGTATCGTTCTGGACATGCGCCTCCCGGGCATGCCGGGCCTGGATCTGTGGGAGAAACTCGCTTCATCCGAGGTAAACTATCCGGTCATTTTCATGACCGCCCACGACAACCCGCAATGGCAGGAAAGGGCGGCGAAAACGGATGCAGTGGCCTACCTGCGGAAACCATTCGATCAGCACTCGCTGCTCCGGGCGGTCGACTCGGCGTGCCGCAGAAGCGCAACCGCGAAAGCGGGTTCCCATCACAGCTGAGTGGCCGATTTGGCACAGACACTCTTAAAAGGGAGGGAACCCTTTTTGATGCCTGTTGGAAAATATGACGGAGACCAGAGGGGATATCACCTGGAGTTTGCACGCATCAGTGTTATACTTGCATTTGGTCCCCTTGCCTTTGCAAAGGCCGCAACCCCGGGGCTAACAAATCTGAAGCCTCGGTCACCGGGACGTTGAGCCCCCCTGGCAAGGAAGGAATTGTCGAACAACGGCACCCAGGTGGTGGAAGCCGTGGACAGAAGTATCGAGTTCGTCTGTTAGCCCGATCCCGCATGGGACAGGGGGATCCGCTTCTTGCAGGCGCGAGGTGTATTTCCGATTGTTGGCTGCTCTGAAGTCAGGCAGCATTGAATTCGCCGAAAGACATGTCATCGCCCAACTGCAGGGGGACACGAGGCAGGGGAAGCGCCGGGCGGCCAGTGACCAGTCGCAGGCCATAATGGAAGGATTGCATTGTGGAGGGAACCATGAAAATCAGGATCGTTTGTTTCGGGTTGTTGATGGCGGTCTCACTCATTGCGGCTCCGGTCTTCGGGGCTCAGCAGCAGGGCGAGGCCGCTCCCAAGGCGGGCAGTTCAGCCATGGACATCCTCTGGCGCATGGGGGACTTCATGAGTCGGCTCCAACGGTTCAGCGTGACCATTCAGGATGGCTACGACGTGGTCCAGGATTCGGGCCAGAAAATCGAGTTTGGCGATGTGCGCAAGCTCACGGTTGTCCGTCCGGATCGGCTGCGTGTGGACGTGTTGCGCAGTGACGGTGAGAAGGCTCATGTCGCCTTCGATGGCAGGCTGATCACCGTGTACAGCCCCAACCAGAAGGTTTACGGGACTTCGTATGTTCCGGGCGACATCGATGGAGCGGTGACCCACTTTGTGAGAGATCTCCAGATGCGCCTGCCCCTGGCCATGTTGTTTATGGCCGGACTCCCTGGGGAGATTGCGCAGAGGGTCGTTTCGGCCGAAATTGTGGAGACTTCCTCCATAACCGATCCCCCTTGTATTCATCTCGCGGCTCGAACGGATCGGGTGGATTTCCAGTTATGGGTGCCCTCCCAGGGCGATCCCCTGCCCCGCCGCGTCGTGATCACTTATAAACAAGAGGCTGGGCAGCCTCAGTTCCGGGCGAATCTCACCGACTGGAACCTTTCTCCGGACGCTCCCGATACGCTTTTTACTCTCTCCATTCCCCAGGACGCCACCCGGATCGAGTTCCTGTCCATGATGCGCCCGGCGGCCAAGCCCGCGGCAAAGAAGGGAGGCAAGAAATGAGAACGCAAACGATGTTTAGGGTATTGTCCGTTGCAACGGTTTTCCTCTTTGTACTGTTTTTGGCCATGGAGGCCCAAGCACGAGGTGGCGGCGGCGGCCGCGGCGGTGGCGGGGGCGGCGGCCGTGGCGGTGGTGGCGGTGGAGGACGCAGTTTCTCGGGCGGAGGCGGTGGCGGTTTTTCAGGGGGCGGCGGACGCAATTACTCGGGAGGGGGAGGTTTTTCCGGAGGCGGGGGCTATAACCGATCCGGGCCTGCCAGCTCCGGGAGTATTTCTTCACGAAGCTCCATGAGTGGCGGGGCCAGAACCTCTTCCATGGACCGACAGACGGGCCGAACCGACCGGACACAGGCTCGTACCGATTTGGGCGGAGACCGGCAACAGGGCAGGACCGACAGGACTCAGGGTCGCCAGGATGGAAGAACGGACAGGACTGAGGGACGCCAGGACGTGAGAGGCGATCGGCAGGATGCCACGACGGATCGAATGCAAGACCGTCAGCAATACAGATCAGGCGCTCGAGAGGACTGGCAGGACTACGGCCATGGCTACCATGGTGGCTATTCTCGGTGGGGATATGCAGCGGCTGGAGCTGCAGTGGCGGTGACTGCATACGCGGTCGGCACGGCGATCACCGCCAGTGCCTATACATCCCTTCCCTGCACTTCGAGGACGGTGTACGTCGGTGGAGTATCCTACTATGAGTGTGGTGGAACCTGGTATTCACAGGCCTACTCGGGTGGAGACGTCACCTACGTGGTGGTTCAAGCGCCACAAGGTTATTAGAGCTTGTCAAACAGGGTCCTGACTCTCAACACCCCGGCGAAAGCCGGGGTCGGGAAAACCTTGAAAAACCTGGATTCCGGCTTTCGCCTGAATGACGAAAATGACTTCCGAGGACTTCTTTGACACCCCCTTAGGGTGAAAGACAGATTGAAGCCCGGGCCTCACAACCGGCAGGGCCGGGCGGCAGGTCCGTGTCGTCTCGTACGCTCCATTGTGAGCAGTCTCTTCCATCACCATGGGGATAGGACCGCCTTCGGGTTGCCTCCGATTATGAGAGTCACTCCCCCCGCCAATACGGCAAGCAAACGTTCTACGGCGCAGGAGTGGGGTTCATCCCCACCGATCCTGCCATGGTTTTTTTTTAACGACGCCTCACCGGCGAACACCAACCAAAAACAGATGGGCTGGGTGAATCATGGGTGAGAGACTGGGAGCACTTCTCTATGTCGATGAATGGGAAAAGGTCGAAGGAGCACCATGGCCCCTGGGCGCGACCTGGGTCGAATCCCGGCTGGCGTTCAACTTCGCCCTGTTTTCCCGCCATGCCACAGGCGTCACGTTGCTGCTTTACACGGAGGACGACCCAGCCAATCCGGTCTGCCTCTACACGCTGAATCCCATTCTCAACAAGACCGGGCTCATCTGGCATTGCATGGTTCCCGAGGAAGAACTCCACGGGGCAAGTCTCTATGCCTACCGTGTTGAGGGACCCCACGATCCCTCAGGGGGACAGCGCTTCGATGCGAATAAGGTGCTCCTCGATCCTTTTGCCTCGTCCGTCTATTTCCCACCCGAGTTCAGTCGTGTCGCTGCCGAAAGCCCCGGCAGCACGGATGGCAGGGCACCTCTCGGCATCCTCCCTGCGCCCCGGGATGCATTTGACTGGGGTGAGGGGTCTCACCCTCGTCACACGCACGATCTTATCGTCTACGAACTCCACGTCAAGGGGTTTACCGCAAGATCCAATTCGGGCGTGGGTCCGGAAAAACGAGGGACCTTTGCCGGTCTCATCGAGAAGATCCCCTATCTCAAGGATCTCGGAATCACGGCGGTGGAGCTCCTTCCCGTCCATCAGTTTGATCCCCAGGAGGGCAACTACTGGGGCTACATGACCCTGAACTTCTTCGCTCCCCACCGACAATATGCCGCTTCGGATCCAGCCCTGGAATTCCGCCAAATGGTGAAGGCCTTTCATGCGGCGGGGATCGAGGTGTGGCTTGACGTGGTCTACAATCACACCAGTGAGGCCGGCGATGATGGCCCAATCTACTCCTACCGGGGCATCGACAACAACAGCTATTACCTGGTCAGGCCGGAAAGCGGCGAAACCGTCAATGACACCGGTTGCGGGAACACCCTGAACTGCGCACACCCCATCGTCAGGGCCCTCGTCCTCTCCAGCCTGGCGCACTGGGCTGAAAGAATGCACGTGGACGGGTTCTGGTGAAGGCGCGGTCGATCGCGGTGTTCGAGAGGTTGCCCTGATTCCTTTATACAAAAAAGGGAAGGATAACCCGTGAAAGCAGGAGTTGTCGGATGTGGATTCGTCGGCAGCACGGCTGCCTACACGCTCGTGCTGAAGGGGCTGGTGAACGAGCTCGTGCTCATCGACCTCAATGCCAAAGCGGCTCAGGCTCATGCTGAGGATATCCTCCATGCAACCCCTTTTGCCCGGGCTGTGCGGGTTGTGGCTGGAGACTACTCCCTCCTGGAGGAGGCTGATGTGGTCATCCTCTGTTGCGGGGTGGGTCAGCGCCCGGGAGAAACCCGGTTGCAGCTTCTCGAGCGCAATGCCGCCGTTTTCGCCGGGGTTATCGGGCAGGTGCTTCGGTATGCCAGGGACCCCATCCTGCTGGTGGCATCCAATCCGGTGGACATCATGACCCACGTGACCCTGAAACTCTCCGGACTGCCCCCGGAAAAGGTCATCGGGAGCGGCACCATACTCGACACAGCCCGCTTCCGAGCCCTTCTGGGAGAACATCTGGGTGTCTCCCCAAGTTCGATTCACGCCTATGTCCTTGGAGAGCACGGGGATTCTGAAGTGCTGGCCTGGTCCAGTGTCAAGGTTGGCGGTGTGCCGATCGCGGATTTTGCACAGCAGAGGGGACGAGACCTCACTCAGGAGATCATAGCTGGGATCAGTGACGGGGTGCGACGTGCCGCTTACCGCATCATCGAGGGCAAAGGGGCCACCTATTTCGGGATCGGCGCCGGCCTCGCCCACATCATTCAGGCCATCCGCGACAACGAGCGACGCATTCTCACCGTTTCCGGTCTGACCAGGGATGTGGCGGAGTTCAAAGGGACCTGCCTGTCTCTTCCCCGTCTGGTTGGAGCCGGCGGTATCATGGCGGAGTTTCGCCCTGAACTCTCCGTTGAGGAACGCGAAGGCTTGGCGAACAGTGCACAAGTCCTCCGGGAGGCAGTCAACGAACTGTCGCTTGGCGGCCTGGTCTAGTACAACGCTGCGAAAGTCCGTAACCTGTTCCAGCAACTCCCCTCCCCTGGTGGGAGGGGCAGGGGGAGGGGGTGAATCCCTGATCGACACCCCCACCTACCCTCCCCCATCAAGGGGGAGGAACAGTACAGAAACTTATGCCGAACTGTACTAAGTGTTCAGCCGGCGACTCATCTGCCATGCAAAGCAAAAAGGGCGGCCTTTTCTTCACCTTTGGAACCCGGAAACGTTCCTGGTGGCGGTGAACTGGTCCTGGCCCTGAGGCCATCATTGACGGCCTTGCCATGACCGTAGGGAGCGATCCTTGGCAGAGAGAAGGCCACCTTGGGAGGCAAAACATGTCAAAGAGCATTTACATAGCAGGGACGGGGCCGGGGAGCGGGAAATCCGTCGTCGTACTTGGAGTGATGGAGTGGCTCGCACGGCGAGGTCGCAAGATCGCATTCTTCCGCCCCGTTGTCGAGGAAGGGGCGATCTCCGATCACCTGGTTGCACTTGTCACGAGCCGGTACGACATCACGGTCCCCCATGAGAACATCTTTGGTGTCACCTATGCCACGGCGCGGGACTTGATCTTGAGGAACAAGGTGGAGGAGCTCCACAGTCGGATCCTCGAGAAGCACCGGGCCCTCGAGCAGGAGTTCGACCTTGTGGTCTGCGCGGGCACCGATTACCAGGCCATGCACGCGGCCCTGGAGTTCGAGTTCAACATTGAAGTTGCTCGGAACCTTGGTGCGCCTCTCATGCCCGTTGTCACAGGACAGGGAAGGAAAGTCGGGGAGATCGTGGATGCCGTGCGCGTCCTTGCGGAATTTCTGGAAGCAAAGAAGTGCGACGTCCTCTCGGTGATGGTCAACCGGGTCGCACCGGATGATGTGACCGAGGCGACCGCGCGGTTTCAGGAAGGTGCACCCGGCGGGTTTCCCGTGTTCGTCCTTCCGGCGCACCCTCTCCTCGACAAGCCCACGGTGGGCGAAATAAAGAAGGCTCTCGGGGCCGAAATGCTCTACGGAGACGTGGAGCGGCTTGACCGGGAGGTGGCTCACTTCAAGGTGGCGGCCATGGAATTGCCCAACTTTCTGGACCACTTGGAAGAAGGCAGCCTGGTCATCACGCCCGGTGACCGTTCCGACATCGTGATCGGGACACTCGTGGCCAATGCGGCCACCTCCTACCCGGGGGTTTCGGGCGTGATTCTCATTGGCGGCTTCAAGCCGGCGCCTCAGGTTCAGCGTCTCTTTGAAGGCCTGAAAAGTTCCCCTGTCCCCATCCTCTGTGTGGGGACCGACACCTTTGCAACGGTGACAAAGATTAACACCCTGCATGCAGTCATCTCGCCCGAGAGCCAAAGGAAAATCGCCGTAGCCCTTGGGATGTTCGAGTCCCATGTGGACATGAGCCGGCTGAAGCAGCGTATCGCCATCATGGGTCCCTCGCGCGTCACGCCGCTCATGTTCCAACATTATCTCCTGAGCAGCGCACGGGCGAACCGTCGGCACATCGTTCTGCCCGAAGGCACTGAGGAACGGGTCCTCAGGGCTGCGGAGATCATCCATTTGCGGGATGTTGCGGACATCACGCTGCTTGGAAACCCTGGTGACATCGAGGAGAAGATCACTGCCCTCGGGTTGTCCCTTGGTGACGTGAAGATCATCGACCCCGCCACATCGGAGCTTCGGGAGGAATTCGGGCACACCTACTTCGAGCTAAGGAAACACAAGGGGATCTCCCGGCAGATGGCCCTCGATGCCATGACCGATGTGAGCAGCTTCGGGACCATGATGGTCCACCGGGGGATTGCCGACGGCATGGTCTCCGGGGCCGTCCACACAACACAGCACACGATCCGCCCTGCCCTGGAGTTCATCAGGACAAGGCCGGGATGCTCGATTGTCTCGAGCGTGTTTTTCATGTGCCTTCAGGACCGCGTTCTGGTTTATGGCGACTGTGCCATCAACCCGGATCCCAACGCCGAGCAGCTTGCACACATCGCCATCAGTTCGGCTGAAACCGCCCAGAGTTTCGGGATTGAGCCTCGAGTCGCCATGTTGTCCTATTCGACGGGGGAATCAGGCAAGGGAGCCGATGTGGATAAGGTGAAGGAAGCGACCCGGGTCGCGAAGCAGCTTCGGCCCGAGCTCAAGCTGGAGGGACCCATTCAATACGACGCCGCCATCGATCCCGATGTGGCCAAAGTGAAACTGCCCGGGAGTGAAGTTGCGGGCCATGCAACCGTCTTCATCTTCCCGGACCTCAACGCCGGCAACAATGCCTACAAGGCTGTCCAGCGAGCGGCAGACGCCATCGCCATAGGACCGGTGCTCCAGGGTCTGAACAAACCGGTCAACGACCTGAGCCGCGGATGCACTGTCGCCGACATCGTCAACACGATAGCGATTACGGCGATTCAAGCTCAGACCGGAGGAGTGACACCATGAAGGTGGCCACCATCAACTGTGGGAGCTCGTCCATCAAGTATGAAGTATTCAGCCTGCCGGACTGTGTCGTGCTTGTGACAGGGCTCGTCGAGAAGATAGGGGGCGCTGAGGGGCGTCTGCGTCAACGCAGGCGAAACCCCGACGGGACGTTCGACGAGCAGGTCCATCGGAAGCGGCTGGCGGACCACCGGGACGGGTTCGACCTCATGGCGCATGTGAACCGTGAAGACCGGATCATTCAGGACGACTCCGAACTCTTCGGTATTGGCCATCGCGTGGTCCATGGCGGGGAGCGCTTCCGGGAGCCGGTCGTGATCGACGACGAGGTGGTTGCCGCGATCCGTGGACTCACACCTTTGGCTCCGCTCCACAACCCTCCCAATCTCCTCGGCATAGAAGCCGCCCGAACCCGGTTTCCGGGCACTCCACAGGTGGCGGTCTTCGACACGGCGTTTCACCAGACACTTCCGCCTCATGCCTTTCATTACGCAACACCTTACGACTGGTATACCGAACATCACGTCCGCAGATATGGGTTCCACGGGTCCTCCCACCACTACGTCTCCAGAGAGGCAGCCAGGTATCTGGGCAAAGCGCCTGAGAGATTGAATCTCATCACGCTTCATCTGGGCAACGGCGCCAGTGCCGCAGCCGTCCAGAGAGGTTTGAGCATAGACACTTCGATGGGCCTGACTCCCCTTGAAGGCCTGGTTATGGGCACGAGGTCCGGAGACATCGATCCTGCGCTCCACTTCTTCATCATGAGGGAGACGGGCATGTCACCGGATGAACTTGAAAAATCGCTCAATTCACAGGGCGGGCTCAAGGGGATCTGCGGGCTGAACGACATGCGGGAAATCCTGGATCAGGCAGAGAGGGGAAATGATCGGGCCAAACTGGCGATCGACATCTTCTGCTACCGCATCAAGAAATACATCGGCGCGTATGTCGCGGTCCTCGGCATCATAGACGCCATTGTGTTCACCGGCGGTATAGGTGAGAACGCATGCGTGATCAGGGAGCGGGTGTGTGAGGGCCTGGAGCACCTGGGAGTCGCCATCGACAGTGCGAAGAACGAGGCGGCGTCGGGGAATGTCGCCGAAATCCATAAAGACGGCACCCCGGTGATGGTTCTCGTGGTCCGGACGGACGAAGAGCGCGAAATTGCCCAACAAACCATCAGCGCAATCAAAAAGTTGAATTCGCCAAAGGATGGATGATCAGAAGGAATGCCCGTCATGATAGACGCCCAAAATTACCGCATGGCTGAAAAACTCAAGAATGGCACAGCGGTGACCATCAGGGCCGTCCGCCCCGATGACAAGAGAAGATTCGCCGAGGCCTTCAAGAATCTCGAACCTGAATCGGTCTACACTCGCTTCTTTCGCCACAAGAGTGAACTCACCGATGAAGAGCTCAAGACTGCCACCGAAGTGGATTTCGAAAACACCGTCGCCCTCGTGGTGACGATGCAGGCTGGCGAGGGTGAAGAAACCATCATCGGAGCGGGGCGCTACGTTCTGTACGATCCTCCAGGCGAACTGCGCAGCGCCGAACTTGCCTTCACAGTGGAAGAAGACTACCAGGGACAGGGAATCGCAGGCACCATCCTGAGACACCTCATTCACATTGCTCAAGAAAAGGGCGTGTCGCAGTTCGAGGCGGAGGTGCTGCCGGAGAACAGAGCGATGCTCGCCGTGCTTGCCCGTAGCGGACTCCCCTTGAAGCAGTCGTTTGAGGAGGGTGCCGTACATGTGACGCTTTCACTGATGACCGTTGCACCATGAAGGACAACCAGGCGATCGTGGGGGTCATGCCAACCAACGAAGAACTGATGATTGCGCGGCATACCCGGCGCCTGTTGGGATCAACCGAAGGAGGAGCAAAGTGAACGGTGAAGTTCCACGCCCGGTTCTTAAAGGTAAAAAGGCGCTGGTGGTCGGCATCGCCAACGAACACTCGATTGCCTACGGATGTGCCAGGGCATTCCACGAGGTGGGCGCCGAGGTGGCGGTTACCTATCTCAACGACAAAGCCAAACCCTATGTCGAGCCATTGGCGAAGGAACTGGAGGCGACGATGTTCATGCCGCTGGATGTCTCGACGTCAGGTGAGTTGGAAGCTGTGTTTGATCGCATCGAACGCGAATGGAAGCACCTGGACATCCTGGTGCATTCCATCGCTTTCGCACCCAAAGAGGATCTGCAGGGCGGGCTGCTGAACTGCTCTTCCAATGGCTTCTCGAAAGCCATGGACATCTCCTGCCATTCCTTCATCCGCATGGCGCGCCTGGCAGCGCCGCTAATGAAAGATGGCGGAACCATGTTTGCCATGAGCTACCACGGCGCTCAAAAGGTGGTTCCCAACTACAATGTCATGGGACCGGTCAAGGCGGCACTGGAGGCGGTCTGCCGCTACCTGGCCTACGAGCTCGGCCATCGGAAGATCAGAGTGCATGCGATCTCGCCGGGTCCGCTCAAGACGCGCGCCGCAGGGGGGCTTAAAGACTTTGACCGGATGTTGAATGATGCCGTTGAGCGCTCACCGGTCGGAGAACTGGTGGACATCATGGATGTCGGTTTCGCCTGCGCCTTCCTGGCGACGCCTTACGGGCGACGCCTCACCGGCCAGACGCTGTATGTCGACGGCGGCATCAACATCATGGCGTGAAGCAAGTGTCAGTCTTTCAAAGGAGCACGACTATTTGGCTGAGGCCCACATCATCGGCTTCGCCTGAAACAGGAGTCGACAAACCATCCTCGAAAGGCAATCAGTTCCTGTGTTTCACAGGGAAGGAGACGTGAATGATGAAAACCGAAAGTGTCAATCCAATATCTGCATATAGTGAGCTGATGGAATACCTGATGGATGCCGGTCAACGAACGGTGCTGTACTGGGACGTGATGCGCCAGAGGGGAAATCAGTACCTGGAGCACATGTCAAAAACGGCCCCCCACGTGCTCCAATTCAACCACGAGTTGATCCTGGACGGACGAACCCTGCCTCAGCCCGTAAACTACGGGATTGTCAAAATACGCCCACCCCAGGGGACGACTGTCGACGATCGCAAGCGTCCCTTTGTCGTTATCGATCCTCGCGCCGGTCATGGACCCGGCATCGGCGGTTTCAAGGCCGAAAGCGAGATCGGCGAGGCGATGCGAGCGGGGCATCCCTGTTACTTTATCGGATTTACCCCGGTACCCGAACCCGAGCAGACCATCGAAGCAGACATCGAGGCATGGGCTGTCTTCCTTGGACGCGTCGCCGATCAGCACCCCCAAGCCGAGGGAAAACCGGTTGTGATCGGAAACTGCCAGGCGGGGTGGGCCTTGATGATGCTGGCGGCAAAGCATCCTGGACTTTGCGGCCCGATCATTGTGGCCGGCTCGCCCCTGTCTTACTGGGCGGGTGTGCGGGGCGTCAATCCCATGCGTTACACCGGTGGGCTGCTGGGGGGGAGCTGGCTGACGACCCTGATGAGCGATCTGGGGCATGGGAAGTTCGACGGCGCCTGGCTTGTGCAGAACTTCGAAAATCTCAATCCGGCCAACTCCCTGTGGTCAAAGCAGTACAACCTGTACGCCAACATCGATACTGAGGCACCCCGCTATCTGGGCTTCGAACGCTGGTGGGGAGGCCATGTGCTTTTGACCGGCGAGGAAATGCAATATATCGTCGACAATCTGTTCGTCGGCAACAAGCTCAGCAGCTCCGAGATCCTGACTGCAGACGGTGTGCGGCTGGATCTCAGAAAGATCCCATCGCCCATCGTCTGTCTGTGCTCGAAGGGTGACAACATCACTCCGCCGCAACAGGCCCTCGGCTGGATTCTCGACCTGTACGAGAGCGATGACGATATCGTCGCAGCCGGCCAGACCATTGTCTACGCTGTTCACGAAAATATCGGGCATCTGGGAATCTTTGTGTCGGGCAGCGTCGCCAAGAAAGAGCATCAAGAGTTCGCCAGCAACATCGATCTCATCGATTGCCTGCCTCCCGGCCTTTACGAGGCGGTCTTCGAACAGAAAACACCGGATGCCGCCCATGTCGAACTGGTAACCGGAGAATACATCTCCCGCTTTGAGAGGCGAACCCTGGATGACATTCGCGCCTTGGGCGGCAACACCCTCGACGAAGAACGCTGCTTTGCAGCCGTGGCCCGTTTGTCGGAGGTAACCCTAGGCCTCTACCGCACAATGGCGCAGCCGATGATGCGCGCCCTGGCTACCGAACAGAGTGCCGAATGGTTGCGTCGAATGCATCCCCTGCGGCTGGGATACGAAATTCTCTCAGATCGGAATCCTGCGATGGAACCACTGGCTTCGGCGGCTCAAGAGGTAAAGGAGAACCGTCAACCTGTTGCAAGGGACAACCTCTTCCTGCAGTGGGAAAAGGCCTTTTCCGACTGGATGACCCTCGGCCTGAACGCCTTTGCGGACTGGCGGGACATGATGACGGAGCACATGTTCTTTGGTGTCTACGGTCAATCCTGGCTGCAAGCCCTGCTGGGTCTGCGGGCATCGGATGCTCCGCCCAGAAAGCGTCCCGGCGAGGACCCCGATCATACGGCCTTCGTGAAGCGTCGCATGGAGGAACTGCAAACCAAAATGGACAAGGGGGGACCGCGTGAGGCGGCAATTCGCGCTCTGATCTACGTCCGTATCCCGGAAAATGCAGCCGACGAGCGGGGTTTCGAGATCCTTCGCCGAATCCGTGCGGAACAAGGCGCGCAAAGAACCTTGTCCGAATTCAAACAGGACCTTCGCGAGCAGTACTTGATGCTTCTGCTGGACGAACGCCGAGCTGTTGAGACCATCCCCATACTGCTCGAAGGCCATGAAATCGAGGCCCAACAATTGCTGGAATATGTCCGCCAGGTAGCTACCGCCGGCGGGCCGTTGCATGAGGAAGCACAAAGGCGCCTGGCGGAGGTGGAACAGCTGTTCGGAGGTTCAACACCGGCTAAGAGACTAACGAGAGCTCAAGCGAGAAAGGTGGACATCGATGACCCTGCCACTCAATAAGACCAAGATCGTATGCACCATAGGGCCGGCATCACACTCCCGTGACGTGATGGAGAAGCTGTTGCTGGCCGGCATGAACGTTGCCCGGCTCAATTTCTCCCACGGTGATTTCTCGGGTCACAAGGAGGTGATCGAAAATCTCCGAGCCGCCTCCAGGGCCACCGGACGCCGTCTCGCCATCATGGCGGACCTGCCCGGTCCCAAGATGCGCATCGGGAAGTTCGACTCGGAACCCATAGAGCTGAAACCGGGCGACCTTTTCACCCTCACGACAGACGACATCGTTGGCGATGCACACCGGGTCTCCATCAGCTTCACCCGCCTTCCCCAAGTGGTGAAACCCGGCGACACGCTCTATCTGAACGATGGTTTGATCCAGGTCGATGTTGATCGGGTTCAGGGCAGTGATGTCCACTGCCGCGTCATTGTCGGCGGTGAACTGCGCTCGCGCAAGGGGCTCAACCTCCCGGGCATCGACCTCGGCATCAGCGCCTTCACCGAACACGACCACAACTGCATGAAGTTCGCTCTGGAGAACGGTGTGGACGCCGTGAGCCAGTCGTTCGTCGAAAACGCGGCGGACATTCAGGCCGTGCGCGATGCGGCGGCGGCCCTCGGGTACCATCCCTTCATCATCGCCAAGATCGAACGCTCGAGGGCGCTCAATTACCTGGACGACATCATCACCGCGGCGGACGCCGTCATGATCGCCCGCGGCGACCTGGGCGTGGAGCTGCCCATCGAGCAGATTCCCGTGGTGCAAAAACAGATCATGCGCAAGGCGAACATGCGCGCCAAGCCGGTGATCACGGCAACCCAGATGCTGGAATCCATGACCGGCAACCGGCGTCCCACCCGCGCCGAGGCAACCGATGTGGCCAATGCGATCCTGGATGGGACAGATGCCGTCATGCTCTCCGGTGAATCGGCCATGGGCGACTACCCTGTCGATTCGGCAGCGATGCTTGCCAAGATCGCCACCGCCATCGAGCCCTACCGCACCATGGTGAGCGCCCGGGAATTGTTCAGTGGCATCGATCTCAAGGGCAAGGTGCCGCCGGCAAGGCTTATCGACCTGAGTGTGGAGGCCGTCCTCGAATACGCTGACCCTGCAGCTGTGTTCGTTCCCACACGAGGCGGCGATACAGCAAGGAGTATCGGGCGTTTCCGCCTCCCCATCTGGATCATCGCCGTCAGCTCGCAGGAAGCCACGTGTCAGCGGTTGCAGTTTTCCTCGGGAGTCTACCCGGTCTGCGAGGGTGACCACCCCGAGAACTGGAACACGTATGTGTCGGACTGGCTCAAGACTCACGGGATGGAGGGAAAACTTGCGGTGGTGACCGAAGGTCCCTCCAGAACCCATCCCGACACCAACAACCGCCTGGAGATCGTCGACGTGACTCGTCAGGGAGACAGGGGAAAGGGTTAGAGTGAGGAACCTGAATTCAGCGGCTTGGAGGTTGATATGTGTCCCAGGCGAGCATAAAGCCCGCCACTGCGACAAACACCCTCCAACCCCAATTCCGAGGGGCGGTGGTTTATCCCCGCCCGCCTTCAGTGCTGTTTCAGAGCGAGTTCGTTGGCACAATCGTTCAGATCAGGAGGAGAATACGTTCAGACCAAGACCGGTTCTGCAAGTGGCAGAAACCGCAGCAGAGCGACAGGGAAAGCCCCGAGGTTTGCCCCGGATGTCAGGTCAAAATGCAGCTGCATTCATCTTGCAAGAGGAGCACAGAGGAAAATGATTCTGGCAGGTGATATAGGCGGCACCAACACCAGGCTCGCACTCGTTGAAGCAGACGAGTGGCGAGCTGAGAATAGTGGCTGAAAAGACCTTTCCAAGTCGCGAACGGACAAGCCTTGAAGCGGCGATTGCAGAGTTCCTCTCCCTTCACAGCTGCGATCTCACGAGGGCTTCCTTTGGAATTGCCGGTCCTGTGCGGAATGGGCGCTGCGAGGCCACCAACCTCCCCTGGGTGGTCGACTCAAAGACCGTGGCAAAGCGGCTGGGCCTCAAGCGTGTCGGCCTCATCAACGATCTCGAGGCCAATGCATACGGGATCGCCGTCCTTCAGAGCAAAGACTTCGTGATTCTGAACAAAGGGGCCCGGAACGCAAGAGGCAACAGAGCGATCATCTCGGCAGGCACGGGGCTCGGGGAGGCGGGCATGTACTGGGATGGCAAGAGTCATCGGCCGTTCCCATCGGAAGGGGGCCATGGGGACTTCGCTCCCCGCAATCACCTCGAAATGGAGCTCCTCGACTACTCCATGAAACGATACCGGCGTGTGAGCTACGAGCGGTTGGTTTCGGGACCAGGGCTCGTGAATGTCTATCAGTTTCTGAGGGATACGGGAAAGGGCAAGGAGCCGGCCTGGCTGGCGGAAGAGATGCGCCATGGCGAGCCGGCTCCCATCATCTCTCAGCACGCCATCGATGCAAAGAGCCTGCTGTGTATCCAAGCTTTGGAAATCTTCGTTTCTCTCTACGGCGCTGAAGCGGGCAACCTGGCCCTCAAGCTCATGGCAACCGGAGGCGTGTACCTGGGAGGGGGCATTGCCCCCCAGATCATCCAGAAACTGAAAGAGCCGGAATTCATGAACGCCTTCACCGCAAAGGGGCGCATGAGGCCCCTGCTCCAGGATATCCCTGTCAGGGTGATCATGAACCCGAAGACCGCCCTTCTTGGAGCTGCACGACATGCTGCTTTCGAGTTGGGAGAATAAGGGACGGGGACAATCCTTTGTGTCTTGGTGTGAGATGTCGTTTCTCCAAAACGCAACAATGAAACCTGAACCGGCACAACCAATGTGCGCATAGGTTCCACAGCGACCAGCCGGACCGGCGGCAAGTCCGCTTCAAGGGGATATGACCGATGAAGAAAGTGGTGCTGTTGAGGCACGGTGAGAGTGAATGGAACAAGGAGAACCGTTTTACCGGCTGGACTGACGTGGCTCTGAACGAGAACGGGACACGGGAAGCCGTGGAAGCAGGGCGCACCCTGCGCCGCGAAGGGTACGTCTTCGACATGGCCTTCACGTCGGTCCTGAAACGTGCTATCAAAACCCTCTGGCTCGTTCTCGAGGAGATGGACCTCATGTGGATTCCCGTGGCCCGCAGCTGGCGTTTGAACGAGCGTCATTATGGAGCACTGCAGGGACTCAACAAGGCAGAGACGGCCGAAAAGTACGGTGTGGAGCAGGTCGATCTCTGGCGTCGGAGCTTCGACGTCCGCCCTCCCCCACTCACCCTCGACGACCCGCGCTACCCCGGCAAAAATCCGCGCTACGCCGACCTCAGCGCTGAGGAAATCCCGCTGACCGAATGTCTGGAAGATACGACCCGCCGCATTCTGCCATACTGCCGGGACGTCATTGCTCCTGCCGTTCGGAGCGGCAGGCGCGTGATCGTCGTCGCACACGGGAATACACTGCGGGCGCTGGTCATCTTCCTCAACAAAATCCGTGAAGACAAGATCGGAGAGCTCAATATCCCAACCGGGATTCCCATGGTCTACGAGTTCTCCGACGATCTGGTGCCGATCCGCAACTATTACCTGGGTGACCCTGAAGCGGCGAAGCGGGCAGCCCAGGCTGTTGCCGATCAGCTAAAACAGAGGACTTGAAGCTCAATTTTTCGAAAGGATCTCCCTCGATTGAAAATGAGCAGAGCCAGTGAAACGGCTCCTCAGAACGTGTCTAATAAGGCTCAAATAGACCAACTGCATTGTTCCGGAACTCGATGGATGCTGAAGCCTTCGGCACGTAGAACGGGCACAAGGCCCTATGCTACCGGTTCGTAGCCTAGCCCCTCGTGGGCGTCAGGACCGCGATCCCTCAATATGTCCGGGAAAGGGGGGCTTTTTAGACACCCCCTCAAAGGAGGCAGCATGTTTGACAAGAAAACCATTACCGACGTGGACGTGAAGGGCAAGCGCGTGTTGGTGCGCGTGGATTTCAATGTGCCCCTCAAGGATGGAAAGGTCGGAGATGACACACGCATCCGGGCAGCGGTGCCAACCCTTGACTATCTCCTTGACCATGGGGCCGCGGCCATTCTTTGTTCTCATTTGGGCCGGCCCAAAGGAAAGCCTGATCCCAAATACTCCCTGCGGCCGGTTGCCATCCATCTCGAAGAGATCATGGGGAGGTCCGTAGCCTTCGCTGAAGATTGTGTCGGCCCGGTTGCGGAGGCTGCAGCTGGAGCACTCAAGGCAGGAGAGATATTGCTTCTTGAAAACACCCGCTTTCACCCGGAAGAAGAAAAGAATGACCTCGAGATGGCTCGCAAGTTGGCTTCCCTGGCTGACCTTTATGTCAACGACGCTTTCGGTTCCGCGCACCGGGCTCATGCGTCCACGGAGGGCGTAGCCCGCTTTATCCCCGCTGTCGCTGGATTCCTGCTTGAGCGGGAGATCCGCTACCTCGGCCAGGCCATTGCTGATCCCGGACGGCCTTTCATCGCCATCCTGGGTGGGGCCAAAATCAGTGATAAGATTGGAGTCATCAAGCATCTGCTTTCCAGAGCTGATGCCGTGCTCATCGGCGGTGGCATGGCAAACACCTTTCTAAAGGCCCAGGGCGCCGGGGTAGGCGACTCCCTGGTGGAAGACGATGCTCTAGGGACAGCGTCCGACCTATTGAAGGAAGGGGGTTCTTGCCTTCATCTGCCGGAAGACATTGTGATTGGAGATCGGTTTGAAGCGGATGCGGCGTCGAAAGTCATGGCCGTGGGCCCGATCCCCCAGGGTTGGCGGATTCTCGATATCGGGCCTGGAACAGTGAAGGCTTACGGGGAGGTGATCTCCAAAGCAGGGACCGTGGTCTGGAACGGGCCGATGGGAGTCTTCGAATTTCCCCGTTTTGCTCAGGGTACTTTCGGTGTCGCCAAGGCGGTGGCTGATAGCAGTGCCGTTTCCATCATCGGGGGCGGGGATTCCGTAGCGGCTATCAAACAATCCGGTTTGGAAGATCGTATTACCCATATCTCAACCGGAGGAGGGGCTTCTCTCGAGATGCTTGAAGGAATCACCTTGCCAGGCCTTGCCGCATTGCAGGACAAAGAATGACACCTCAGCGCTCTACAGAAGGAGAATCTCATGGGAGAGATCGTCAGAACGATTGGAAGAGAGATCCTGGATTCGCGGGGCAACCCCACTGTTGAAGTGGAAGTCATCCTTGAGGACGGCGCTTTTGGCCGGGCGGCGGTCCCTTCCGGCGCGTCCACCGGAGTGCATGAAGCGCTGGAACTGCGTGACGGGGACAAAGCCCGCTACGGTGGAAAGGGTACGCTGAAAGCCGTCGAACATGTGAACAACGAAATTGCCGAGGCGATCGTCGGCATGGACGCCCTGGACCAGAGCTGCCGTTGACAACGCGATGCTGGCCCTGGATGGCACGCCGAACAAGAACAAGCTTGGGGCGAATGCGATCCTGGGCGTCAGCCTGGCGGTCGCTCGCGCCGCGGCTGACTGGGTCGGCCTGCCACTGTACAGATATCTCGGCGGAGTGGCGGCCAAGGTACTGCCGGTGCCCATGTTCAACATCCTGAACGGCGGTGTCCACGCCAACTGGCAGGGCACCGACTTCCAGGAGTTCATGATCGCCCCGGTCGGCGCACCCAATTTCCGCGAGGCGGTGCGCTGGGGCAGTGAAGTCTACCAGGCGCTTAAAGGAGTGCTGAAGACCAGCGGCCATGCCACCGGTGTGGGCGATGAGGGCGGCTTCGCCCCTGCGCTCAAAACCAACGCTGAAGCCGTCGAGATAATTCTCAGAGCCATCGAGAAAGCCGGCTACAAGCCCGGGGAACAGATTGTGATCGCCCTCGACCCGGCGACCAGCGGATTTTACGAGGATGGGCTGTACAACCTGCGCACCGAAGGCCGCAAGATCACCTCGGCTGAGATGGTCGATCTGTGGGCGGATTGGGTGAAGAAGTACCCCATCGTGGTTCTCGAAGATGGCCTGGCCGAGGATGACTGGGACGGCTGGAAGCTGCTCAACCAGACCCTGGGCGGCCGGATCGAGCTGGTGGGCGACGATTTGTTCGTCACCAACGTCGAGCGCATCGCCCGCGGCATCGCCGAGAATTCCGCCAACGCCGTGTTGATCAAGCTCAACCAGATCGGTTCGCTGAGCGAGACGATCGCCGCCATCGAAATGGCCCGCAAGGCCGGCTGGGGGGCGATGGTCTCGCACCGCTCAGGGGAGACGGTGGACAGCTTCATCGCCGACCTCACCGTGGCCATGGCCACAGGCCACCTCAAGACCGGCGCTCCCTGCCGCGGCGAGCGGGTGGAGAAATACAACCAGCTCATGCGCATCGAGGAAGACCTGGGCACAGTCGCCGTGTACGCCGGACGCAAGGCTTTCGTGCACTGAACCGGGTGTCGACCTCCCGCGTTCCGGATGCCGGTAAAAGGCCCTGCCACCAATGCTTCGCCTGGGATTGCGGGCACGAGGCCCTATGCTACCCATTTGTAGCTTAGCCCCTTGTGGGCGGGTGGACACGAGAAGCGCGCGTGTGCGGGGAGGGAAGTACTTTTCGGACACCCTCTAAAAAATGGAATAGGAGTTCTCCATGAAAACCTTGACCGCACCTCGGATGGAGAGGTGCATTGGCTGCCACTCCTGCTCCCTGGCCTGTGCCCGGCTTGTGCACAAGTTCCTCTCCTGGGACAATGCCGGAATTCGGATCTCTTCGTCCGGGGGCCTGTCGACAGGATTCGAGGCCAGAACGTGTCTTGCCTGCCTGCCTGCCCCATGTGCTGCCGCCTGCCCCACCGGCGCGTATACGCAGCGAAAGGGCGGCGGCGTGGTGGTGAAGAAGAACCTCTGCATCCGTTGCGGCGAGTGTGCCAGGGCCTGCCCGGTGGACGCCGTTTTCCTCGACCCCGCGGGCGAACCCTTCGTCTGCATCCACTGCGGGCGCTGCGTCTCCTTCTGCCCGCACGACTGCCTCGAGCTCATGGAAGTGGGAACCGAAAAGGCGGAAGACGGCGACGCCCAGGAGGGAGCATCATGATCAGCGATCATTTCAGAATACTCGTGGTCGATCTCGGGACGGGACGGGGCAGCATCGAAAACCTCGAGGGCCGGGACACCGTGGCGGGCGGGAGCGGGCTCGCGGCCATGCTTTTCGACAAGTACGGGCTCCCGGAAAGCCCATGGGACGACCCGCAGCAGCCGCTCATCTTCACCATAGGCCCGCTCACCGGGTACTTCCCGCTCATGAGCAAGACCGTTTGCGCCTTCAAATCCCCCTACCACGACCAGTACGCCGAGAGCCACGCCGGCGGGCGATCCGCCCTTTCCCTCCGATTTGCGGGTTTCGACGGACTGGTGATCCGGGGCAAGGCGCCGACGCCTTCCTGCCTCACGGTGGGGTCCCGCCACCTGGACCTCAAGGATGTTCACTTCCTGTGGGGCATGGATCTTTTCAAAACCGGCAAGATGCTCCGGCGCATGGTCAAGGGGGCGGGGCACCGGAGCATCCTGCGGATCGGGCCGGCCGGCGAGAATCTCTCGGCCATGGCCTGCATCAACGTGGACACCTACCGGCACTTCGGGAGGCTCGGGTCCGGGGCGGTCATGGGCGCCAAGAACCTCAAGGGGATTGCGATCCTGGGCGACGGCTCGTTCCCGCTTCCCGAGGGGAAAGCCTACGCCAAACTCTTTGCGGACGTTTACCGCAAGATGACGGACACCGACATGATGGAGAAGTACCACAACTACGGCACGCCCATCAACATGGCGGTCCTGAACGGGATCCACGCCCTCCCCATTCGGAACCTTCAGAAGACGAGCGATCCGGAGATCGAAGGAATCACCGGTGAGACCTTCGCCCGGGACACCCTGATGCGCAACGCCGCCTGCGCCGGCTGCCCCGTCGGGTGCATTCACATCGGGTTCGTCAGGGAGCGGTTCATGGGGGAGAACCGGTACATTTACCGCCAGGTCTCCTACGACCACGAACCGATCTTCGCCGCCGGCGCGATGCTCCAGGTGACCAACGCCTTCTCCGTGCTCTCGCTCCTCGATGCGATGGAGCGGGAGGGGCTCGACGTCATGTCCGCCGGCGTCGCCCTGGCGTGGGCCACGGAGGCCCTGGAAAGAGGCGTCGTCTCGACCAACGAGACCCTCGTCCCACTCAAGTTCGGTGATGACAAAGTCTACCAGGAAGCGGTCCACCACCTCGGTGCCGCTTCCAACGAGTTCTACCGGTCCCTCGCCCAGGGGACCATGAAAGCCGCCCAACACTACGGGGGAGCGGACTTCGCGTGCGTGCTCGGGCAGGAGATGGGGGGCTATGCCACGGGCGAGGTCTTTTTCGTCTCCCAGGCCCTTGGCCTTCGGCACTCCCACCTGGATGCCGGCGGCTATGCCTACGACCAGAAAAACAAGGAACCGGACGTGAACGACGCGGTCCAATTCCTGGTTCAAGACGAGCGGGCCCGGGTGCTGCTCACCTCCATGGTAAGCTGTCTCTTCGCCAGGGGGGTCTACGGGGAGCAGGTCCTGTCCGATTGCCTGAGCTCCGTCGGCTACGCCAACGCTTGCCGACGGCATCAGCAGCGTTTCCCGCCACGTCCAGAAGCTTCGATGGCGAACACGTCTACGCACGGGCTTCGATCCCGCGTTCCGTCTCGATCCCCAAACGCTTCCTCGAAGTCGAGACCTGGAGGGGAAAGATAGATGGGGCTTACCTCGACGCACTCAAGGACACCTACGCCGGAGCGATCCTGGCTCTCGCCCGCGAAGGGGGTGAGTCCGGCCATTAGATATGGTGTCAAGCCGACTATTTCTGGACGGCTCCGATGCCGAGAACTTCCTGTCGGTGCTGGATTGTATTGGAAGAGTCATATGCCAACAACATTGATCCCCTGTGCGGGACTTGAGTCAGAAACCTCCAAAAAACAATCTGCCGTGATCTCATCCAGGAATGGCATGATCCGATCTCTCATCATCACCGGCGCAGACTGCGCGCCGCGTCTCTCGCAGCGCATCGCTGGCCTCACCCTGCTTGAACGTATCCTCCGAACGGCCAGGCGGGCGGGGATTCCCAAAATTCATCTGGTAGGCCCAGAGCCGGGGCATCCGGGTTTGCCTCGGGAGCTCCTACTGCAGAGCCCAGAACAGCTCCTTGCCGATCCCTCGGAAAGGTATGTTCTTCTGCAGTGCGGTTATATTCCCGATGTCGACCTGCTGGCCTGGCTTGCTTCCATCAGTGCTGAGGCGATACCCGGGCCTGTGGAAGAACAGCCGCATATGCTCGTCATTGGTGGTGACCAAATCCGGAAAGTGGCAGGCAGGCTCATGCAGGGGGCAACCCTGGCAGATGTCGCGTTGGAACTTGACGCTGCCGTTGGTCTCCGCCGTATGCCGCCGGAGCGGGGACGGCTTTTGGACGCGAGCTCCCCGGCCGCCGTCAGGAAGACCGAAAAGGCGCTTTTCCGGGCGCTGATCAAGGATACCGAAGGGTTCATGTCGAAACACGTGGAACGGCCCATTTCCCTTGCCATTTCGAAACGGCTTGTGAAAACTTCCCTCACACCCAATCAAATGTCGCTCATCAGCATTTTCGTGGGGCTGGTCGGGGCGCTGTTGATGTCCTGGCCTGGCCGAAGTTGGCCGGTTTGCGGTGCCCTCCTGTTTCTGTTACACTCCATCCTCGACGGTTGTGACGGAGAGTTGGCCAGGATCAAGTTTATGGAAAGCCGGGCGGGAGGGCTGATGGACTTCTGGGGGGACAACGTGGTCCATGCCGCCGTATTCATTGGGATTGCCCGGCACTGGAGCGCTATTGAGCCTGGGCTGTGGCCGCAGGTTCTGGCGGGTTTAGCGACGGCCGGATCACTTGCCTCCGCCGCGCTGGTTTACTGGGAGACCATGAGGTCGAAAGATGCTGTGGAGCCTCAGTTCACCTCGGTAGTCAGTGATCATCAGGCTTCGTCACTGAGCCGAGTTGCCGACGCTCTGAGCCGGCGTGATTTCATCTATCTGGTGGTGATCCTGGCCATCCTGGAGAAGCTGGAATGGTTCCTCGTGGCGTCCGCGCTGGGGGCACCGGCTTTTTTGGGGGTGCTGGTGTGGATCCATGCCCGAGAAAGTACGACTCAAAGTTTATGAATGAACGATCCATGGAAGCCTGTCAGGGAATCCTGTTCGACTTTGGGGGCACCCTGGACAGTGATGGCGAACATTGGTTGGATCGATTCTTTGATCTGTATGAACGGGTTAGGCTGGAAGTCCCGCAGGCGGACATCAAACGGGCGTTTTATGCGGCTGATGAAGCCTGCAATGGTGATCCGAACCTCGCGGGTTTCGGCCTGCGACCCCTGATGAGTCATCATGTGCGGTTGCAATTTCAATTTCTGGGGATTCACGCTCCTGCTTTAGAAAGTGCCCTGATCGAGGGGTTTTGCCGCCATTCAGAAGCGTTCCTGGCGCGCAACGCGGTATTGCTCCGCCGGTTCGGGAAGAGATACCAAATGGGCGTGGTCTCCAATTTCTATGGCAACGTGGCCGCGTTGTGCCGGGAGGCGCACTTCAGCGATGTCTTGGCATGCATCCTGGACTCATCGGTGGTGGGCGTCTGGAAGCCTGATCCGGCCATGTTCCAGATGGCTCTGCGTGGGTTGGGTCTGCCGTCTGATCGGGTGCTGTTTGTGGGGGATTCCCTGGAAAGAGACATTCTCCCGGCACGGTCCCTGGGCATGCAGACCCTCTGGATGAGGGGCCCCAAACCCCGCATCCCCGCCAATCTGGATTTTGAGCCTTTGTGGATTTCGAGTCTGCCACAGATTGAGGCTGTGCTCGAATGATTGTTGATCGTCGTCGGGCGTCCCGAAACGGGCATGAGGAGCTCTGATGAAGGCGGGTATCATCGCAGCAGGCCTTGGAGAGAGGCTCATCCGTGGGGGCATCGCCACTCCGAAGCCCCTTGTCCCCGTTGGCGGTGAACCGATGCTGGGGCGCGTCATTCGAGCTGCGGCACGCCTGGGAGTCTCCGCTGTCGCCTGTATCGTCAATGACCTGAACCCGGCTGTCGCTGATTATATCCACTCCACGCCATGGCCCATCCCCATGGAGCTGCTTGTACGCACCACCCCGAATTCCATGGAAAGCTTCCTGGCCCTCGAACCAATGCTTTCCCAGGAGCCTTTCCTGCTCTTCACCGTCGATGCTGTTGTCTCCCAGGCGACCCTTGCCGGTTTTGTGCGCCAGGCGCTGAATCAACCCGAGGCGGCTGGAGTTTTGGCGGTCACCACGTTTGTCGATGACGAAAAGCCCCTGTGGGTGGCCCTGGATCAGAAAACGAGGATCACCGCCCTGGGAAGCGCGGCTTGTCCGACGCCGTTTGTGACAGCCGGTTTTTACTATTTCCTCCCGAGGGTTTTTGAGGTAAAGAGCCTGGCCCATAGCAGAAATCTGACCGCCCTGCGGCAATTGCTCGGCCTGTTGCTGGAACGGGGGTATCCGCTGCACGGGCTAAGGGTGTCAAAGACCGTTGATGTGGATCATCCGGAGGATATTGAGAAGGCCGAGGCCTTCCTGAGGGGAATCGACGAGTGACATGCTGATGACAGTGCTGGGTGTCTACCGGGAACGATTGTTTTCCCCTGGCAAGGTGACCGAGGACGCGGCCATTTTGGACTGTGCTCTGGATGAACTGGAGAGTCAGGGCATCCCCTGCCGGGCGGTATACCCGGAGGAGCTTGAACGCCTTTCCGTGAGGCCCCCCTGGGTGCTAAACATGGCCCAATCCGAACCGGTCTTGAGCTTTCTTGAAGCCTGGGGACGCGACGGATCTTGCATCGTGAACTCGGCCCAGTCTATCCGCAACTGTTATCGCAAGGCTCTGCTGCGCATTCTCAAGCAAGCGCACCTGCCTCTGCCGGAGAGCATGCTGCTGCCGCTGCGGGAAGTCGAACAGCGGGCCGCGCGAGGCGATTCCTTCCTGGGTTGGTGGCTCAAGCGTGGCGACGTCCATGCCATGGCTCCGGAAGATGTGGTGCGAATCCTTTCGGCGGAAGGCCTGGGGGAGGCTCTGCAAGCCTTTCGGCAGCGAGGGGTGAGGGATTTGCTCGTACAGAAGCATGTCGAAGGCAGGGAAGTCAAGTTCTACGCCGTTCGTGCCGGCTATTTCAGCGCTTTTTGGATGCCCTGCGGAACCGCCGTTTCGGAAGACCTGACACCATTGCCGGCTCTTGCCGATTCTGCCGCCGCCACCCTCGGACTGGACGTGTACGGGGGCGATGCGATTGTCGGTCCCTCCGGTGGGATATCCCTGATTGATATCAACGACTGGCCAAGCTTTTCCCTCTGCCGTGCATCCGCCGCCCAAAGCATCGCCGAAGCCGTGCGGTCAAAGATTGAAGGAACACAGCATGAAATCTGATCAGGCCCGTGTCTTCGGGCTTTCTGAAGAGTTGTCCACGCGACTCTACCTCGAGGAGCAGCAGTACATCTCGCCCGGCTTGCAGGAAGTGGCCCAGCTGGCTCGGCTCACCATCAAGCAAGGGAAAGGCTGCTGGCTTACCGACCTGGATGGTCGGACTTATTTGGACCTCATGGCGGGGGTGGCCGTGTGCAGCCTCGGGCACGCTCATCCAAAATACTCCGAGGCGCTGAAGGAACAGCTGGACCGAGTGACCGTGGGCAGCTTCACCACGGAAAACCGCCTGGAGCTGCTTCGCCTGATCGCCTCGCTCACCCCGCCCGGCCTGGACAGAATTCAACTCTACAGCGGGGGTGCGGAAGCCGTTGAGGCGGCCCTCCGACTGGCCCGCTCCTATACCGGGAAATTTGAAGTGCTCTCCTTTTGGGGCGGGTTCCACGGGAAGACGGGTGGCGTCCTCGGGCTTTTGGGGGACGGATTCAAGCAGGGGTGGGGAATTCTGCATCCAGGGCTTCACCTGGCCCCATTTGCAGATTGTTATCGATGTCCCCTGCGCATGGAATATCCGAGCTGCGGGGTCTATTGCCTCGAATTCTGCCGTCAGGTTATCGAGCGGAATACCGCCGGCAGCCTGGCCGCCATTCTCGTGGAACCCATCCAGGGAACGGCCGGCAACATTATTCCGCCGCCCGAGTTTATGAACGGCCTTCGGAAGTTGGCCGATGAATACGGGGCGCTGCTCGTCGTGGATGAAATGATCACCGGTTTTGGCCGCACGGGAATGATGTTCGGCAGCAACCACACCCAGCTTCAGCCGGACATCATGACCATCGGCAAAGGCATGGGCAATGGGTTCCCCATCAGCGGACTGGTGTCGACGGCCGCGATTACGGCGAGCAATCCCTTTGCCAAGCCGAGTTCGTCGTCGAGTAGTTATGGTGGCAACCCCCTGGCCAGCACGGCTGCACTCGCCACGGTCCGGACGATTCTGGAAGAAGGATTGGTGGAGAACAGCCGCGTGGTCGGGGAACATCTCTTGAGCGGCATGCTGCGGTTGCAGGAGAGGTATGATTTCATCGGAAAAGTCTCCGGACGTGGTCTGCTGATCGGTGTTGAGCTGGTTCAAGACCGTCGGTCGAAGGCACCCCTGGACAAGGAGATTTGCCGGGGGATCTTTCTCGAAACTTTGCGCCAGGGCATGTTGGCCATGAACTACAAGGCCAATTTCCGCATCAACCCCCCGTTGAGCCTCAACAGGCAGGAAGCGGACCAGGCCCTTGCCATTCTGGACGATGTCTTTGCCCATGTGGAAAAACAATATTTCTGACAGTTTCACCGCTCTGACCACTATGACCATTCGGCCCCAGCGCACGCCGCTGCGCGGCGGGTTGATCGGGTTCGGCAATGTGGCAGCCGTGGCTCACCTGCCTGTGTGGCAGGAGAGTCCGGACTTCGATATTGTGGCGGTGATGGAGCCCTGCGTCGAGCGGGCGCGCCTGGCTGCCGCTCTTCTGCCGCAGGTACCGGTGTACTCCACCGTGGAAGCCATGCTATCCGAAGCCGACTTGGATTTCGTGGACATCTGCACGCCTCCCTTTTTCCACGCCGACATTGCCGTTGCTGCGTGCCGTGCCGGAGTTCACGTTTTCTGCGAAAAACCTCTGGTGACGCGGATCGATCAAACTCTTGCACTGCGCCAGGCTGCCACTGATTCAGGGAGTGTCGTCTATACCGTCGACAACTGGCGCTACTCGCCCCAGTGGGTGCGCGTTCGCGAATTGATTGAGGAAAAATCGGTCGGCACTATCCAGTCGGTTTCACTTCAAGTCCTGCGCCCCCCGGGATCCGGAGGGGGCCTCTCGGACTGGAGGAGAACGCCCGACCTGGCGGGGGGCGGGATCCTGCTGGATCACGGGTGGCACCACATTTATCTGCTGCTGATGATCATGGGCACATTTCCACTGGCGGTCGCGGCTCGCATGAAGCCGCTGTCGAAAGATCACTCGGGAATCGAAGGAACCGTTGAGCTGACCGTGTCTTTCCCTGCTGCTCGCGCAACCATTTATCTGACCTGGGAGGCGGAGGAGCGGAGCAATTTCGGCACCATTACAGGCGATCTCGGCTCATTGTATGTGAACGACGACCATCTCGTTCTTTCCAATGGCCATGGCAGCGAGGTTCACTACGATTTTGCCGAACCCCTCTCGCGCGGGTCTCATCATTTGGACTGGATGCGGCCCGTTATCGCCGAGTTTCGACGGGAGCTCACCGAACCGGAGCGGCGCGGGATGAATCTTTCAGAAGCCATGATGTGCGCTCAAATCATTCACCTGGCCTACCAATCTCACAGCGAAGGCGCACGGTTCATTGCGGTGCCTGCGCTGCCGACAGGCCATTGAAGGTCAGCCATGCCCGCGCGCTCTGCCATGAAGTGGTTCCACACCTTGTGCGTTATTTCAGGTTGCCTGCTTTTTGTGTACCTGGTCTGGGACAGTGGCTGGGATAATCTCTGGCATCAGATGGGCCTTGTGGGGTGGGGGTTCATCCCGTTTCTTGCCATCGAACTGCTGGCGGATCTGTGCCACACGCTCGGCTGGCGTGCTTGCCTGCCCCCCGTGCACAGAACGATCTCCCTAAGCCGCCTGTTTTGTTTTCGTTTGGCGGGCTATGCATTCAACACCCTCACGCCAACTGCTGCCATCGGTGGAGAAATCGTCCGGGGGACTCTGGTGGCCGGCGTTCATGCCGGTCCCGAAGCGACGGCCGGGGTCATGGTGGATAAACTGACACACACTGTAGCGCAGATCCTCTTCGTATCGCTGGGTTCGCTGGTCGTTGTCTGGGGCATGGAACTTTCATCCGGCGTCTGGACGGCCCTCGCTGCGGCCAGCCTGCTTCTCGTGCTGGGCAGCGTCGTGTTCCTGGTCTTGCAGGTGCGCGGCCAGGTGGGCGGTTTGCTTCGCTGGCTGCAGGCGAGAAAAATCGGGGGCAGCCGTCTGGCCCGGGTTTCCGACCACATGAGTGCGGTGGATGAAACCTTGCAGCATTTCTACCGGGCACATCGGAACCGCTTGTTCCTGTCGTTCATATGGCACACGGTCGGTCTGGCTTGGGGCATTGGCCAGAGCTGGTGGTTTTTGTCCCTGTTGACCGCTGATCCCGCCTTTCCGATTGCTGCTGGACTCTGGTTTCTGGGCAGCTGGTTTGATCTGGTGGGATTTGCCGTGCCCATGAACATCGGTTTGCTGGAAGGCAGCCGGGTATTGTCGTGCCGGCTCCTGGGCCTGCCGGCTGCGGTGGGTTTGACCTACGGCATTGCTCTTCGGTTGGAGCAAGTCATCCGGGCCGGGATCGGGCTGGGCTGTTACGCCCTGTTCGTGATGCCGAGCGGCTCACTGCGCCGCAGACGAGCGCTTTCATCGTGACAGACCAAGTAAAGTCTTTGTTCCTATGACCATTTCCCAAAAGCTCCTGCGTCGCCTGGCCCTATTGCAAACCGGCCATCCGCGGTGGATAATCCTGCCGGCTGTCATCCTGGCCGTCCTCAGCATCGCCTATACGGTTTCCAGCCTCTCTTTCAAGACCAACCGGAAGGACCTCATTTCTCTCGACCCACTCTGGTCGCAGCTGGCTGAACAGGCACGGCGTTTTAGAGATCTGGCAGAGGGGAACGGTCAGGCAGCGCTCGTCGATAGATCCATGACAGGTTTCTTGATGGTTTGCTCAAGATTTCCGGGAGAGCGGGAGAAGAGTTCTTCGGCTTTTACGGCAAGGTGTTGGTGAACACAGTGGGCAAAGAGACAGTGGCTGCCATACGGGCACATCTCGATGCGTCCGGGGGAAGTGCCGAGTTGGAGGGCCGAAGAAGGGGGAAGGTCCATGGGGGAGCGGTCCTGGCACTCGCTCACGATGAGGGTGACTCCAGCCATTAGAGAGGATTACTGAAATGGGACACTTTGCGGATTACGCTTCACGGGAGCTCGGAGTCAGGGTTCCTGAGGACTATGCCGGCTTCATGGAAAGTCACGGGAAAAGGCTGTCGGAAGATCCCGTCCGCAGCAGGAGCTGGGTTGGAGGACTGGGATCCCCTGATTTCGTCATTGGGACCACTCTCGCATTTCGCTCCCGGATATCCCATTTCCACAGGGAAAATGTGGTGATCGGCTACGTCGGCATCAAGACCATCATCATCAACAAGGCCTATGAGGAAATCGACGAATACCTCATGCTGAATACCCGAGACGGGAGCATCCTCGCGGTTGATTCTTTTGGGGCCACAAGTAGGATTGCCACCAGCTTCGAGGAGTGGATCGCACCGGAGCTCTTGAGGGCCACGCTTAAGGAGAAATACACGAGCAACCTCACCGTCGTCGTCTTCGATGATGAATTGAAGGCGGAGGAAGCACGCCTCAAGCTCCTGAAGCTTCAGCGGGAGGGTTTCGTTGAGCTGGAAGACGCTGTGGTTGTCGTGAAAGAGCAGGACGGCACGGCTCGTTACCACCAGATGCACAGACCAGCAAGGAAGGGTGGGTTTGCCGGAAGCATCACGGGACTCATCGTTGGCAGCATCTTCCTCAATCCTCTGATTGGAGCTGCTCTTGGTGCGGCTGCGGGAGCCCTCTCCGGTTCTCTCTCCGACGTAGGAATTGACGACCGGTTCATGAAAGAGCTGGCCGAGAAATTCAAGCCAGGATGCTCAGCTTTGTTCACCCTGGTGCGAAAAGCCGACCCGGACCGGGTGGCAGAAGAGTTTCTCGGCTTCGGCGGCAAGGTGCTGGTGAACTCGGTGAGCAGAGAGAGGGAAACCGCCATACAGGCACTTCTGGATGCAGACGAGGGAAGTGTCGAGTTGGAGCATTGAGGATTGTATTCCTAACTTCTTGTCATGCCTGCGAAAGAAGGCATCCAGACGGTTTAGTGAATCTCCTGGATTCCGGCTTCCGTCTGAATGACGAATGGAGGACTTCCGTCCTTTGTTGTGACCTCCCGGGGGTCATGGAAGTTCACCTGAAAGACATGAGGGACTTTCATGAACCTGCAATCGCTCAATTTGGGATTCTATTTTAGCTTGCCTTCTCATTGATGGCTTGGCGCCAACGCGCGCCAAAAGGGGCTTTCCATGAACGAAACCCAACGCGACATCACACGCACCTTTCTTGCGGTGCTCTTCATAGGAGCTCTGATCGGTGCGTCGCTCTGGATCCTTCAACCATTCCTGGGGGCCGCCATTTGGGCGGTGACCATCGTGACGGCGACCTGGCCGTTGATGATTTCCATCCAGACCCGGCTTTGGGGCCGCCGTTCGCTGGCGGTGGCGGTGATGACCGTCGTCCTTCTCTGCATCCTGGTGGTGCCTCTCTGGCTGGCCATCGGCACAATCGTGTCGAACGCCGATCGAATAGCCGGTTGGGTGAAGTCCCTGTCCACCTTTGAGGTTCCACCTCCGCCGGCTTGGGTAAAGTCTTTACCGCTCCTCGGTAATAACTTGGTGGCGGCGTGGGAAAAGGTTGCCGTAGCGGGAATACAGGATTTTATGAAGAAGCTCGCCCCATACGGCGGCAGCGCCATCCGGTGGTTCATCACGGAAGTGGGTGGCTTCGGGGTCTTGGTCCTGCAATTTCTGCTGACCGTGGTGTTTGCGGCACTCCTTTACGCCAACGGTGAGCATGCGGCTTCGCGGATGAAGCGTTTTGGACGGCGTTTGGCAGGACCACGGGGGGAGCATTCGATTCGGCTGGCCGGACAGGCCGTGCGCGGCGTCGCTCTCGGTGTTGTGGTGACCGCCCTGGCCCAGTCGGTCCTGGGCGGCGTAGGCCTCGCCATCGCCGGAGTTCCCTTTGCCGCGGTCCTCACGGCAGTGATGTTCATGCTGGCGATCGCCCAGGTCGGTCCCCTGCTCGTGCTGATCCCCGCGGTGGTTTGGCTCTACTGGAACAGCAGCACAGGTTGGGGTACATTTCTTCTCATCTGGACCCTGGTGGTCGGAACCATGGACAACTTTTTGCGCCCCATTCTGATCAAGAAAGGCGCCGATCTTCCCCTGCTGCTCATTTTCGCCGGTGTGGTGGGCGGTCTCATCGCGTTCGGCCTCATAGGCATCTTCGTCGGGCCGGTGGTGCTCGCCGTAGCCCACACGCTGTTATCGGCATGGGTCGATGAGGAAATTCCCGATGTCGAGTCGCCCAGCCAGCAAGAATCATGAAGGGCAGACCGTCAGAGAACCCTTCAGAATGATCACATACAGGCGAACAGCGAATATCATCAGGCTTTATGGGGCCATCATCCTCCAAAGGGCGTTCGCCAGCCATAAGGGACCACGGCAAGAGAAGGACCCGGGGCCCACGGATCAGAAAGGAGATGGATGAATGAACGACCGAAGCAGACTTAGGGCATGGCTGCCGTGCGCCGGGTTTGCGTGCGCCGTTCTTGTCGGATCCTTTCTCCTCCTGAGTCCAACGGCTGGGTGGACGCAGGGCTTCGGGAAGGTGAAGGCAAAAGCTCCGCCGAAGGAAGAGGGAATCCCTTCGGACATGACCCCGGAACGTGTGGACAGCTACCTTGCGGGGCTCAGCGACGAACAGGCGAGGCGGCTGCTCTCCGTTAAACTCAAGGAGGAGACGGCTGCAAAATCCGGCAAGGAGACCAGGGCAAAGCTTGGCGTAAAAGATACGGCCATGGCCCGCGCCTTTTTTGAAGCACTGAGTGCTCTGTCCGCTCTCTCAGAGCAACTTGGCGGAATTTTCACCGGGGCTTACGCCTCAGCGGAGACGGATGCATGGGAGAAATTGATCGGGGGGAAAGGCCCCGTGACGTTCCTGACAGCCCTGGCCCTGCTTGCCCTGATCATTCTCACGGGCTGGTCCGCGGAACGCCTGCTGCTGCATGGGACCGAGAGGCTCCGAAGCCAGCTGCTCGAGGGAGTCCCGCACGGCGGCGTCTGGGAGAAGACAGGCCTCCTGCTTTCCGGGCTGATCCTGGATGGCCTTGGACTCGGCGTTTACTTGCTGGTCACCTTCCTTGCCTATTTTGTTATCTATGGGCAGAGGCCAACGGCATACCTTGTCTCGAGTTTTCTCATTCTGAGCTATTACTTCCGGCTGATTGTCATGGCAGCCCGGCTCATCACCTCGCCCAAAGCTCCCGGACTGCGCCTGCTGCCCCTGCCCGACTCCGACGCGTGTTTCCTATACAACTGGATAATCTGTATATCCGCATCCGTCATTCCAGTGTCCGCACTGGCTTTTGCCCTGCAAAAATCGGGGGCAAGCCGTGAACTTTTCCTCATGGTCTACTCCTCCACCGGGCCCATCATGAGCCTCCTTCTCAGCGTGATGATCTGGCAGGTGCGGCATCGCGTCGCACAGATGATTTGTCCTCTCGGGGACCAGTGCTCCATTCCCGCTTCGATGCTCCGCCAAAGGTGCGCCGAGTACTGGCACTATCCTGCCATCCTCTTTGCGCTTGCGATCGGGGGAACCTGGTGGGCGAGGGTACTCGTTCACGGGGATGCCAGGATGCTCTGGCTCATCTTGAGCCTCTTTCTCGTTCCCCTTTTCATCGGAATGGATCAGTGGTTGCGGCAGATGCTCACCAAATTGGGAGGAAGGCCTCGAGAGGTGATCGATTTCAGGGAGCCTCTTGAGAACGGGGCGGAAGAGCCTGAAAGGCCGGGCGAGGTTTCCCCGTCTCGCCGGGAAACGACATCGGGAAAGGACATGAGCATCTACTTCCCCCTGATCCGCAGGATTTTTCGAGTCGTGCTCCTGGTCTTCCTCGTCTTCGCGACTCTGGAGCTCTGGGGCATCGAATTCGACATTGGGTGGATTTTCGCCAAAAGCGTCCTCGGCGTCATCATCGCGCTGGCTCTGGGGCTGATTGTTTGGGAGGTTGTGAAGGCTCTCATCGACCGGAGAATAGAAGAGGAAATGCCGTTTCTCGGCGATGACGCCGAAGAGGGAGGCGGAGGCTCGGGCGGTTCCCGCAGCGGGACACTTCTCCTGCTGCTCCGCAAGTTCATTCTGGTTTTTCTCTTTGTCGTCGTCGGTTTCAGCGTCCTCGCCTCCCTCGGAGTGAACATCGCTCCACTCCTCGCCGGTGCCGGCGTGCTCGGTCTCGCCATCGGCTTTGGATCCCAGACGCTGGTGAAGGACATCATCTCCGGGATCTTCTTTCTCATCGACGACGCCTTCCGGGTGGGAGACTACGTCGAGGCCGGTGCAGCCAAGGGCACGGTCGAGCACATATCCCTTCGCTCCCTCACGCTCCGGCATCCCCGCGGCCAGGTCTTCATCGTCCCCTTCGGGGACCTCAACATGGTGCAGAATTTCACCCGCGACTACATCATTGAAAAGCTCGACGTCCGGGTCCGTTTCGATACCGACCCCGACGTGATCCGCAAAATCATCAAGAGGATCAACAAAGAAGTTAGGCAGGACGAAGAGCTGGCAAACGTCCTGTTGAGCGACATCAAATCGGCCGGAGTCCGCGAGATGGACGACTCGGCGATGATCATGCGCGTGAAGTTCAAGTGCATCCCGGGGGAACAATTCATCCTTCGCCGCGAAATCTTCCACAGGCTCCAGAGGGCTTTCAAGGAAAAGGGAATCGAGTTCGCCCATCGAAACGTGACGGTGTACCTGCCGCCACAACCAACTCCCGGTGAAGGCCCTGCGCATCCTGGACCGGAAAGGGGGTCTGTGGAGGCTGCGGGAGCCGCGGCGGCGGCTGCCATCGCGCAGGCCGAGGAGGAAGCACTTGCAAAGTTGAAAGAGAAGAAGAAGCCGGATTGATGCTGTTGAAGACCCCTGGCCACATCGAGGACCCTGTAATCCGATGGAGGACATAGACCTCGAATCGGTTACGACGCAGTGCAGATGAATGCCTGGCCCACGGTGTCGTTAGAAAGGAGAGTGCACCATGACCGCAGAGCAAATTCGTCTCCAGGAGTGTGGCTACGAGCTCGATGCCTGCCGGACCGAACAGGCCTCATGGAAGAAATGGGGGCCGTATCTCTCCGAACGCCAATGGGGGACGGTCCGGGAGGACTACAGCGACGGCGGGGATGCCTGGAGCTATTTCAGCCACGACCAGGCCCGCTCCCGCGCCTACCGGTGGGGTGAAGACGGGCTCGGGGGAATCTGCGACAACCACCAGGTTCTCTGTTTCGCCCTGGCCCTCTGGAACGGGATAGACCCTATCCTCAAGGAGCGGATCTTCGGGCTCACCAACAGCGAGGGGAATCACGGGGAGGACGTGAAGGAATACTACTTCTACCTCGACAGCACTCCGACCCACTCTTACATGAAGTTCCTTTACAAGTACCCCCAGGAAGCCTTTCCCTACGCAGACATGGTGGAGACCAACCGCAAACGCTCCCGGCATGAAATGGAGTACGAGCTCCTCGACACGGGGGTCTTTGACGAAGACCGCTACTTTGACGTCTTCGTGGAGTACGCCAAGGCGGCCCCCGAAGACGTGCTGATCAAGATCACAGTCTGCAATCGCGGACCTGAGGCGGCTCTCATTCACGTTCTGCCCACCCTCTGGTTCCGGAACACCTGGTCCTGGCCCGACGGCGGCCCAAAGCCTGTTCTACGGGCCGTCGAAGGAGCGGAGAACAGCGTCATCCACGCCCATCACACCGACCCCCTCTTCCAGGAATCGCTCCAGGACTACACCCTCACATGCGAGGGCCAACCGACTCTCCTCTTCACGGAAAACGAAACAAACAACGGACGCATTTTCGGCACGCCCAACGCCAATCCCTACGTGAAGGACGGGATCAACAACACTGTGGTTCACGGGAAGCTCATGTCGGTGAATCCGGAACTGACGGGGACCAAGGCATCCGCCCACTACCCTCTCAACGTCGGCGCCGGGGAGACCGCCGTCATCAAGCTGCGGCTTTCAGACGCGTCAACGAAGGTGAAGGGAAGCCCCTTCGGGAAGGCCTTCGATGATGTCTTTGCGGCCAGGCTTCGTGAGGCTGACGATTTCTATCGATCAGTCACCCCCCCATCCGTCGGCGAAGACGAGGCCAACGTCATGCGCCAGGCCCTGGCCGGCATGCTCTGGACCAAGCAGTATTACTACTTCGATGCCGACATATGGCTCGAGGAGCACCACGCTCACCCGCTCCACGGCGACACCCGCCAGATCCGGAACCGGGAGTGGTTCCACATGGTGAACGACCACGTCATCTCCATGCCGGACAAGTGGGAGTATCCCTGGTATGCCGCCTGGGACCTGGCATTCCACACCATCGCCCTTTCCGTGGTCGACCCGGATTTCGCCAAGGAACAGCTGAACCTCATGCTGCGCGAGGTCTACCTGCACCCGAGCGGCCAGATCCCCGCCTATGAGTGGAACTTCAGTGACGTGAATCCCCCGGTCCACGCGTGGGCGACGATTTTCCTACACCGGACCGAGCAGGCCCTGCGCGGGGAGGGGGACATCGACTTCCTCAAACGCGCCTTTGCCAAGCTCATGCTGAACTTCACATGGTGGGTCAACCGCAAGGACCGGTTCGGCAAGAATGTCTTCGAAGGCGGCTTCCTCGGGCTCGACAACATCGGCGTCTTCGACCGGAGCGCCCCCCTGCCCACGGGAGGATACCTGGAACAGGCCGACGGCACCGCCTGGATGGCCCTCTTCTGCCAGAACATGATCGAGATGAGCATAGAGTTGGCCGCCCACGACCCCAGCTATGAGGACCTTTGCTCCAAGTTCGTCGAACACTTTTCCTGGATCGCGTCGGGAATGAACCGCATGGGGCAGGACGGCATGTGGGACGAGGAGGACGGATTCTATTACGACATCCTGAGACTTCCCGATGGAAGCGCTCAGCGTCTCAAGGTCCGCTCCATGGTGGGGCTTCTCCCCCTCTGTGCAACCGCGGTCATCGAGGAATGGCAGAGGAAGCAGGTGCCCCACGTTCTTGAGAGTTGGCTCAAGCGCATCAAGCGCATGCCGGAGCTCCTCGAGATTGTCCATGCCACGGGGCCGGGCCACCTGGGAGTCGCCAATCGCGGCATCCTCGCCCTGGTGAACCAGGAGAGGCTGCGCCGCATCCTCACCCGGATGCTGGATGAAGAAGAATTCCTGAGCCCCTACGGCATCAGGGCCCTCTCCCGATACCACCTGGAGCACCCCTACATCTTCCAGGTGCACGGGGAGGAATTCCGGGTTCAGTACCTCCCGGCCGAGTCGGACAGCGGCATGTTCGGAGGAAACTCCAACTGGCGGGGCCCCATCTGGATGCCCGTCAATGCCATCATCATCCGGGCGCTCCTGGCCTATTATCTCTACTACGGGGACAATTTCAGGATCGAGTGCCCCACAGGTTCGGGGAAAATGATGAACCTCTTCGAAGTGAGCAGGGAGATCGCCGCCCGTCTCACCAGCATCTTCCTTAAGGATGAGAAGGGGAGGCGGCCCGTGTACGGAGGCGCTGAAAAATTCCAGACGGACCCCCACTGGCGGGACCACATTCTCTTCTACGAGTACTTCCATGGGGACAACGGAGCGGGACTCGGTGCGAGCCACCAGACGGGATGGACGGGACTGGTGGCCAAAATGATCGAGCTTTTTGGTCGGCTCGATCCCGCGAAACTCCTGGAGGCCGGCAAACGCGGAGCCTTCGCGGGCCCCGAAAAGAGTTGATCAAGAAGGGAGGCACACCATGAGACCCTGGCCCAGGCATCCGCTCATCTACGAGATCAACACTTGGGTCCTGGCTCGATGTGCTCAGCCGAAAAGTGCAACGTCCTAAGGGTAAGGGTCGGGGTGCAGGGTCGGGGTCTGAGGTCGGGGTCGGACCAAGCCCGGGCGGTGTCGGGGGTCGGGGGTCCGGGGTCGGGGGTCGGGCCGTGGGGTCGGGTGGGGTCGGTGGGGTCGGGGGTCGGGGTCGGACCAAGCCAACTAGGCGAACCAACATATAAAACACCTGTCGACAGGGGTCTTTTTCGGACTTAGAAGTGTTAATTGGCCATCGAAATGGCCAAGCTAAGCGGGAGGGGGATCTCCACAGCATGCCAAGAGCAAATCGCCACTACATACCGGGTCATGTGTGGCACATCACACATCGTTGTCACAAGAAGGAATTTCTCCTGAGGTTTGCCAAGGATCGGCAGGGCTGGCTTGACTGGCTCTTTGAGGCTAAAAAGCGTTATGGGGTTGTCATTCTGAATTACATGGCTACTTCCAACCACATCCATCTACTCATTCATGACCGGGATGGCGGAGAGGTTATCCCGAAGAGCGTTCAACTGTCGGCGGGTCGCACTGCGCAGCAATACAACCAGCGGAAAAGCAGAAAAGGTGCATTCTGGGAAGACCGCTATCATGCTACGGCAGTGCAGACAGATCAGCACCTGGTTCAGTGTATCGTCTACATGGACTTGAATATGGTCAGGGCAGGAGTCGTCAAGCACCCCTCCGAGTGGCCTCATAGCGGCTACGGAGAGATTCAAAACGCGCCCGAGCGATACAGGTTGATTGACAGGAAGGCATTGATGCAGTTGCTTGGTATCGGCGGCAGCGAACAATTGAGCCTGTCTCATCGAAGGTGGGTTGAAGAGGCTCTCAAAAGCAAAGAGAAGTTCCGGGAAAGGAGATGGTCTGAGAGCATCGCCGTGGGCAGTTTGTCGTTTGTCGAGCAGGTCAAGACCGATCTTGGCGCCAGGGGTTTCGGCAGGAAGATCACTTCGAGCGTGGGCGGCCATGAACTGAGGGAGGCTCAGGTATCTTATCGCGATCATTTTGGTTGCGAAAAGGCCCCTCTAAGCCATGAAAACGCCCTCCCTTGGCGCATTTATGATGAAATTCCAATGTGATAGCTTGGTCCGACCCCGGTTGGAAAATTTCAATGTGATAGCTTGGTCCGACCCCGGTTGCCCCGGTTGGCCGGTTGGCGTTGGGGACCCCGGTTGGTGGGTTGGCGGTTGGCGGTTGGCCGGTTGGCGGTTGGTTGGGGTTGGTATGACCATGGCGGATCAGGGTCGATGGGCTGAGGAGCAGCCTGAGAAGAAGAGGCCAGGCAATCCCGGCTTGACACATGGGAGGCCCATGGAGTGAAGATGACTACCTGTTGGCATATTCCGAATCAACTTTATAAGCTTTGATCACCTCAGGTCGAAGGAGAACAGAATGCAGATGAAGAAGAACATGAATGCCGGGAGGCTATTGGTAGGAGCGGTACTATTGCTCGCAATTGTTATTTTGAGCGATTTGAGTGTAGGGTCGGCATTGGCGGCCAGTGCACGGGAAATCGACGCTAAGGCCACACAGGCTTTGACAACCCTCTACAAGACCACCCCCGGAGCCAAGGCTTTGGCCGGCAAGGCAAAGGCGGTACTCATTTTTCCGAGTATCATCAAAGGTGGCTTTATCGTCGGCGGACAATTTGGAGATGGGGCGCTGCGTAAAGGCGGCAAGACCGTGGCCTACTATCGATCGCTGGCGGCTTCGTATGGTTTTCAGGCGGGGGCTCAATCTTTCGGCTATGTGTTGTTTTTCATGGACAACGAATCGCTCCGTTATCTTGACCAAAGCGACGGCTGGGAACTCGGAAGTGGACCCAGTTTGGTAGTGTTGGACAAGGGATTCGGAAAGAACATATCGACGACAACCCTGCAGAAGGGGGTTTACGCCTACATCTTCGACCAGAAGGGCCTGATGGGCGGGATGGGCCTACAGGGATCAAAAATCACCAGGATTAACCCGGATAGGTAAGCGAGGAGAACCACACCATAACAGGCTGTGGAAAAAGCCACAAATAGCCGTGCATATTTGCTGCCGGATTCAGCGCAGTGGCTGCTCCGGCGTCGTATAAGTGTCTCTTATCCACAACCGAGGTGTTGCACTGTCGAGTATCGATAGCAATTTGGATTTCACCAACCATACATGCCTTGAGATTTCACCCCCACTATCCAGGGGCAAAATGGTTTTCCGATGCAGGACCGGCCTCCTTGGAATGATTGTCCCTTTTTCTCTTGGCTACTGGAGCCCATCAAGGGACTGAAAAGCCCGCAAAGCTCTCCTCTGTGCGTATTACTGGGGATCCCTCAAGCACTTTCCATATTCGAATCATTATGCGTTGTGCGACACCCTTTCTTTGAAGTTCACCACGTTGGCAAGCGCATACGATCACTGAGCTTGATCACCCCGCATGATGAAGTATGAAGTCTAACTTCACGCTAAGCTTGGTTGAATGTTCCCTTAACAACATCGATCCCGGAAAGGGGGCGCCCATCATTACCATCCCGTTGAATTGACCGGGAGAGACAGTGAAGGCTGGAACCTAGAAACAGGGAAGAGCATGGATTCCGGGTCAAGCCCGGAATGCCGATGAGCCAAATGTTGTGGCACGGTCAGGAAACCCTGACCCAAAAGATCGCTACGGAGTTATGAACATTTGGTTGTATAGATTTTACCCTGTAATAGGGTACCCGGCTCCTTAGGCCCGAGGGAAGAAGTGCGCAGCCTGTATTCCCTCGAGAGAGGGTCTGCCGGTTCACTGCAGAGACCGTCCAGGGAATGAGTTTCTGAGGAACACAAACAGCCTGAAGAGCAAACATCGGGAAGTGACACATGACCGCAGAAACCTTACAGCTGGAGGAATCACGCTCAGGGAAAACGGAACGGGATCCGGAACCGGTATGGAGGGGCGGCACGGGCCCGCCCCGCGGATCCCGAGTTCTACCCGTTGCTCGAAAGAATGCGGAGGATTCAGGCCTCCGGGGCAATCGGCCTGCGCGTCCAGAAGACGACCGAAAAGGAAGCGACGCTCATGACCTTTCGTGGCAAGGTGGAGGAAGCCACCTGAGAGGACATTCTTGGCGTGCGAAAGATGCTGGGCCTCGATCCCACCGCACAGGAATTCGCCGTCGCGTATGCCTCCATAGCGAGAAACGACCGCGAAGTGGCAATTCTCAGCCGCTCCATACTGGAGATCATCATCGATCTCGCCTCGTTTATCGAAGTTCCGGATAGCCACGTGGCGGAAAAGCGGGTCAACCCGACACACACAGAGGATTCAGACATGGGCGGCCCGTCAACTCCACTTCGTCCCGATCCCAGCGATGCATTTCAATTCGGGTAGAGCCCTTGACTTACGGGGGCTGTCCCGCTCAATTTTTCTCGGGTGGAAAGGAAAGACCACGGTATTCTCCATCGTGTCATCAGGCTTGAACTCTCATTATCGCGCCGATACAATACGTTCCGAGCCTCCTTCGGGTGTGGCGAAGCTTCCGTCGAAAGAGCCGAGCGAGGAGGAAACAGGGGGGCCTTGGCCAAAGCTTCGCTGAATAAGGATTCGGTCTTGCACTCATTGGGAATCGTCACCTTTGAGGGTCATGCGCGCTGCGCCTTGAAAGCCCTCACGGCTTTCGCGCTGGGAGTCGTTTGCCTGATCGCTTCCAGCCATGCGTGCGCGTCAGCGCCGACGAAGAGAGTGCTGATCCTTTTTCCGTACGAGAGCAATGCCCCTGGATTCATCGATTTCGAGAACACCCTTCGATCCTCACTGAACGCATCTCAAGCCTTCCAGTTCGACTTCTACGTCGAGTGCATGGACCTGCTCAGGTTTCCCGAAGCGCGATACTTCCGTGAGCTCGTCCACATCTACCGGGAGAAGTATTCCGGACGGAATATCGACTTGATCATTGCCCCGTTGCGTCCTTCCCTTGACTTTCTATCACAATACGGTGACGAGCTCTTCCCGGGGACGCCCGTGCTATTCGTCGATTTGGACACCAGGCTGATCGATGACCACACGTTGAAGCGCTGCGCCGCAGTAGTGACGGGCAAGCTTGGCATAGAAAGCACCCTGGATCTCGCTTTGGGGCTCCACCCGAGTGTCCATGAGGTCTTCGTCGTGTCCGGGGCGTCCCAGGTGGATCGAGACATGGAAGCTCTGGTGCGAGACGCTTTTCGAAGTTATGCCCATCGAGTCCAATTCCATTATCTTTCCAGTCTCTCCATGGAGGGGCTCCTCAGGAGGGTGTCCACGTTGCCCGAGCACTCCCTCATTTATTACGTGTCGTTCTTCCAAGATGGAAACGGAAAGGCGTTCCTTCTCCCCCGGGCGCTGTCAATGATTTCCGAAAAGGCGAACGAGCCCATCTACGGCATATCCGAGAACTACATCGGGGCGGGAGCGGTCGGCGGGCAAGTCTACAGCTTCTCAAAAGTCGGGGACAAGACCGCTCAATCGGCACTCCGCATTTTGTCCGGGGAAGAAGGTGGCGCAATCGAACCCCTGGAAGAAAAGGCGGACCGGTATATCTTTGACTGGCGCCAGCTCAAGCGCTGGTCCATCGACGAAAAAGATCTTCCACCCGGCAGCATCGTCCGTCACAAGGACTTCTCCCTGTGGGAAGCTTACCGCTTCCAGATCCTCGGGATTTCGTCGGTCTTGATCCTGCAGACCCTCCTCATCAGCGCACTTGTCTTCAACCTGAGGAAGCGACAGCAGGCAAACCGAGCACTGAGCGAAAACGAGGAAAAACTTCAGAGAGCAGCGGACGAGTGGAAGACGACCTTCGACAGCATTCCAGACCGGATCATGGTGCTGAACCACGAGCTTCGAATCGTACGAGTCAATCATGCGGCGGTTTCCTTCTATGACCTCCCTCTCGACCGGATTCTCGGGAACACCTATTACAGCTTGATTGGCGGAACGGAGACGCCCTCAGGTGGAGGTCCGATCGAAAAGATGCTGGAGACAAAAAGGCACGAGGAGGGAGAAACATACGACGAAGGAAAGGATGCGTGGTTCCTGGTCTCAGTGGACCCGAATCTCAATGAAAAAGGTGAGATCACCGGAGTCATTCACACGGTGCGGGATATCACCCAGCGGAGACGGGCGGAAGCAGAGGCCCACCGGCGGATGACGGAACTCGCTCACGTTACTCGGGTCGCCACGATAGGGGAACTGGCCACATCCCTGGCTCATGAAATCAACCAGCCGCTCACGGCCATCCTTTCCAACGCACAGGCCGCCCAGCGCTTCCTGTCGACAACCGAGCCGGACCTCGACGAGATCAGACTGATTCTGGCCGATATCGTCAGCGACGACAAAAGGGTCACTGAAGTGATTCGCAGAATGCGCGCACTCCTGAATAAACAGACGGACTCATACGAATCGTTCAGTCTCGATGAGGCCGTCATGGAGTGTGTCGCCCTCGTCAACAACGCCTCTCTCCTCGATGGACTTTCTGTCAGAGCCGATCTGAACACTGATCAGCTTGTCGTGCGGGCAGACCGTGTACAGTTGCAGCAGGTGCTCTTCAACCTGATGGTGAATGCGGTCGGCGCCATGAGTGACGGCCCTTGCACTTCAAGGAAAATGGTGATCGCAACGACGATGGAGGACAACCGGACCGTGAAGGTCTCCGTGACGGACTCCGGCGCAGGAATCGACGAGCACCACGTGGATCGTCTCTTCGAGCCCTTCTATACGACGAAACCCGGTGGGATGGGGATGGGACTTGCCATCAGCCAAACCATCGTCAAGGCTCATGGTGGGAAGATGGGGGCTCACAACCACCCGGAGGGAGGTGCCACCTTTTTTTTCACACTGCCAACAGACCGTGAGGGGCAGTCATGACAGGGGAAAAGCCGGTGGTCTACGTGGTCGATGACGATCCCTCGGTTGGGAAAGCCCTTGAGCGTTTGATGCGATCCGCGGGCCATGACGTCCGGGCGTTCACTTCCGCCCTGGATTTCATCCGTTGCAGGAATCTGGAAGCACCTGCCTGCCTCATCCTCGATGTGAGCATGCCGGATTTGAATGGTCTCGAGCTGCAGGAATACCTGGCCGATCGAGGAATTTCACTCCCCATCGTGTTCATTACCGGCCACGGAACGGTTTCCATGAGCGTCAAAGCCATGAAGGCCGGAGCCGTGGACTTTCTCCAGAAGCCCTTCAGCGACACAGATCTGCTCAATGCAATCTCCCACGCCATCGAAACAGACCGGCGGGCAATAAAGGAGCGTGAAGGGCTGAAAGAACTCAGGGAGCGCATGGAGACGCTCACTCCCCGGGAACGCGAGGTATTCCAGTTCGTCGTCACCGGGTTGCTCAATAAGCAGACCGCTTCCAAACTCGGGACCGCCGAAAAGACCGTCAAGGTTCATCGCGCTCGCGTCATGGCCAAAATGGGCGCACAATCCCTTGCGGACCTCGTTCGATTCGCGGACAAACTGAGCACCGATTCCCCCCAGGATGACCTCTGAACATTGGACCAAGGTCCAATACCCTTCCTGCCCTATCTGCTGTACGATCCATGCACGCTCACGAGCAGGTCCTCCAACTCGTCCCCTGTTCACATGTTCATGTGACGGGAGAAAAACATGTTCCAGCCACTTGCAGAAACCCTCTCCAAAGAGGAGACGGTGCGTTGCCCGAGAAATCCTTCACCGTATTCATTGTGGACGATGACGAGTCTGTACGGAAAGCCCTGAAGCGACTGCTCGTTGCTCATGGGTACAGCGTGATGACCTTTGAGTCCGCCGAGGACTTCCTTCTTTCCGGCTCGGTGCGGGCAAAAGGCTGTATCGTCCTGGACATGCGCCTCCCAGGCATGTCGGGCCTGGATCTTTACGAGAAGATTGCCTCTTCCGGGGCCATTCACCCTGTAGTTTTCATGACCGCCCACGATAATCCGCAACAGGAGGAATGGGCGGCGAAAATGGACTCCGTGGCTTACCTGCGGAAACCCTTTGATCAGCAATCGCTGTTGGATGCGATTCACCGCATAAGCTGAGAGGTACTCATGAAGAGCGAAGAAAAAGGAATTTCGCGGCGTTCCTCCCTGAAAGCCGCCTCTTCCATCAGGATTTCAGCAGTTTCAACACCATCCCTCAGCGGAACACGTTGGTTCCATAACCACCTGCTTCACTTCATGGTGTTTTTCATCATTACAGGGTTGCCCATCCTTTCTCCAAGCTTCAGCTTCCTGGCATCGTTATTCGCCATACCCTGGGACTTTCTGGGAAGCATGAGCCAGGGCCTGGGGCCGGGCCTGGGGCCGGCCACGTCCCCTCTGAACCGCGCAGCATCTCACGCCATGTTCGGGGACGGGAGGCTGCCGTTGGACCACGTGCGGGAGCACCACCCCATCTGGTACGAGAACCTGACCGGGAAAAAGAGGCCTGAACCGACACCTGTGGAAAAGGGGGAACAATCGGTCGCCGATGAAAAACTCGCAACTCCGTGAGGTTAATTCGACAACCGCGGAGGCAATCCAGTCCGGCAATGCAGCACTGCGCTTCGACGTGGTCGCCGGTCTCACGGCTGCGGCGGTCGTCCTGCCCAAGGCGATGGCCTACGCGACCGTTGCCGGTCTGCCCGTGGCAGTAGGCCTCTACACGGCCTTCATCCCGATGGTGATCTATGCAGTGCTCGGCACGTCCCGTGTGCTCAGCGTCAGCTCCACCACCACCCTGGCGATCCTGGCCGGCACGCAGCTCGGTTTGGCGGTGCCGGACGGCGATCCGGCGAAGCTGATTACTGCCGTTGCCACATTGACCGCCCTGGTGGGCGCGATGCTGATGCTGGCGTCCCTGCTTCGTCTGGGTTTTGTCGCCAACTTCATTTCCACACCCGTCCTGACAGGCTTCAAGGCTGGTATCGGCCTCGTGATCGTGCTCGACCAGGTCCCGAAGCTTCTGGGCATCCACATCACGAAGCAGGCTTTCTTTCGCGATCTGCTCAGCGTCGCGCACCACGTGCCCGAGACCTCGCTGATCACGATGGCGGTCGCCGCTGCGACGCTGCTCGTGCTGATCGGCTTGGAGCGTCTGTGGCCGCATTCTCCGGCGCCGCTGGTCGCAGTAGGCGGCGGCATCGCCGCCTCGTGGTTCTTCGGCCTCCATGCACAGGGTGTCTCGACCGTCGGCTTGATTCCACAGGGGCTGCCGTCGTTGACTCTACCTGACGTCGCGCTGGTCGAGCAATTGCTGCCGGGTGCGCTGGGCATCGCACTGATGAGTTTTACCGAGTCGATTGCGGCAGGGCGCGCCTTTGTCGACCGTGCGGAGCCGCCGATCAACGCCAACCGTGAGCTGATCGCCACGGGCGCGGCCAATCTGGGTGGTGCCCTCTTCGGCGCCATGCCGGCGGGGGGAGGCACCTCGCAGACTGCGGTCATGCGGGCGGCGGGCGGTCGATCCCAGAAGGCGTCGCTTGTCACCGCCGGTACCGCGGCCGCGACCATGCTGCTGCTCGCGCCCTTGCTGGGCTTGCTGCCCCACGCCACGCTCGCAGCGATCGTCATCGTCTACTCGGTCGGATTGATCCAGCCCGGAGAATTCGTCGCCATCCGCAAGGTGCGGAGGATGGAGTTTCGCTGGGCGATGGTGGCCTGTCTGGGTGTTCTGATGTTCGGCACACTGCAGGGCATCGTGGTGGCGATCATCGTGTCGCTCATTGGACTCGCCAGCCAGACCGCCCAGCCGCGGGTGTCTGTTATTGGCCGCAAGCGGGGTGCCGACGTACTGCGACCGCTGTCGCCGGAGCACCCGGACGACGAGACTTTCGACGGTCTGCTGATCGTGCGACCGGAGGGCCGCATCTTCTTCGTCAACGCACAAAGTGTGGCCGAGCAGCTCAACGCGCTGGTAACGCAGTTCAAACCGACCGTGCTTGCCCTGGATCTGAGCCGGGTGCCGGATATCGAATACTCGGCGCTGCAGATGCTTGTGGAGGGAGAGAAGCGCACGACCGAACGCGGCGCCACGCTGTGGCTGGTGGGACTGAACCCCGGCGTGCTCGAGACGGTGAGAAACGCCGGCCTGGCCGAGCGACTCGGCCGTGAGCGCATGCTGTTCAACGCGCGTGCGGCAATCGAACGCTACCAAGCGCTGCAGGAAGCAGCAGGCGGTTTCGCGCCATCCTTTCCCTCCTGATCAGAAGCGTCCCGGTATGTCCTTAATCATGTCAGAGTGCTACGATCCTATCCGGCATCTGCAATCCGGCATCTGGGATCTGGTCGGCATATTTCTGAGGCGGGTATCTTGCTCCTGCATTGCTGAACCCGTAATTTGCCTCTTGAGCCCATGTCTGCGTGAAGCGCTGATAACTTTCAAGGAGGCCCACCATGCAACAAGCTGAACTGGATTTGTCCATATCACGGCTGGGGGAATGCCGCATCCCGTCTCCCATGATGAGCGGGCACTTTGTGGATGACGCTGACCATGTTCTCTATCACAACAATCTGCAGGCGATCGAAGAGTACCTCCGGGCGGGAAAGCCCCCACCCTGCTTTGAAAAGGCTGGCCCCAGGGAGAGGATCTATTTCGACCCCTCCAAATTGAAATGCGGGATTGTGACGTGTGGAGGGTTGTGTCCCGGTTTGAATGATGTCATCCGAGCCATCGTGATGAGCCTTTTTCACCACTACGGAGTGCAGAGCGTATTCGGCTTTCCCTATGGGTATGAGGGGCTCAGCTACCGATACAGGCACACGCCCGTGGAATTGACTCCCAAGTCGGTGGCAAGAATCCACGAACAGGGAGGAACGATCCTGGGCTCTTCGCGGGGGCCCCAGGATGTCTCGGAAATGGTCGACACGCTGGAGCGGATGAACATAGGGATCCTTTTCACCATAGGAGGAGACGGCACATTGCGGGGAGGACAGGCCATCGCCGAGGAAGCCGCGAAGCGCGGGCTGAAGATCTCCGTCATCGGAGTCCCCAAGACCATCGACAACGACATATCCTATGTGCAGAGGTCCTTCGGTTTTGAGACGGCTGTCACCGAGGCCGGGGACGCGATCACATCGGCCCACACCGAGGCAACAGGAGCGAGGAACGGAGTCGGTCTGGTGAAGCTCATGGGGCGGGAATCGGGCTTCATTGCGGCGTTCGCTGCCCTGGCCTATAACGATGTGAATTATTGCCTGATTCCGGAGGTTCCCTTTGCCCTTGAGGGCCTTCTCAAAAGCCTCGAAGAGAGGCTGGACAGAAAGGGGCATGCCGTCATCGTGGTGGGAGAGGGGGCGGGCCAGGACATGATGCAAAGAACACAGGAAAGGGATGCTTCGGGAAACGTCCGCTTCGGGGATGTCGGTTTGTTCCTTCGCGATCACATCAATGCACATTTCAAGGGTCTCAAGAAGGAGTTGAACCTCAAGTACATTGATCCCAGCTACACCATCCGGAGCGTGCCGGCCAACGCTCACGACTCGGCGTTCTGTCTGCTCCTCGGCCAGAATGCGGTCCATGCGGGCATGGCCGGGCGAACCAACATGGTGGTGGGCGACTGGGGTGGAGAATTTACCCACGTGCCGATTCCCATGGCCGTCTCAAGGCGCAAGAAAATCGATCCGGACGGACGGGTGTGGAGCACCGTTCTGGCATCAACGGGTCAGCCGAGATCGATGTGATCATCCTGGAGCGCAGTATCACAACCGACCCCGCTGGGGAATGCGTCAAACCCTTTCACTCTCTCTCACGGGGAAATGGGGTCTATGAACTCCACTCACCGCTCCTCGTCATAGAGTCCATCGGATGGACCGGCAAATGCCTGACGAAGAAGAATCACCGAACAGCTGGAATAAACAACCAATTATAGAGGAGGTTCACCATGGCAGTTCCCAAGATCGCAATCAATGGTTTTGGCCGCATCGGTCGAATTGTGACAAGGATCGCGAAAATGCGTCGTCACTTCGACGTGGTGGCGATCAATGACCTGACTGACCCCGAGCATCTGGCCTATGCCTTCAAGTACGACAGTGTCCACGGACTGTATCCGGGCAATGTCCATCTGGAAGGCAATACCCTGACCATCGACAACGACCCTTTCAAAGTGCTCGGCGAAAAGGATCCCGAGAAGCTTCCATGGCGCGAATTGGGGGTGGACTATGTCATTGAGAGTACTGGAAGATTCCGTAAAATCAGCGAACTCGAAAGCCATCTCAGGGCAGGTGCTAAGCGCGTGATCGTTACCGTGCCCACCAAGGACTATCTGGAGAGCACCGTGGTCCTCGGCGTGAATGATCATGTTCTGACCAAAGAGTCAAAGATCATCAGCAATGCCAGTTGCACGACCAACTGTGCGGCACCGGTCGCCCTGGTCCTGCACAGGGCATTCGGCATCAAGCGGGGACTCCTGACCACCGTGCATGCGTTCACCGCGGATCAGCGGCTTGTGGACTCACCTCACAAGGACTTCCGTCGTTCCCGTCACGCCAGCATGAACATCATTCCCACGGAGACCGGTGCTGCGCGCGCCATCGGTCGAGTCATTCCGGAGCTTGCGGGCAAGCTCGACGGGATGGCCATGCGGGTCCCGGTGCCGGATGGAAGCGTCGTGGACCTCACGGTCGAGCTTGAAAGAGGAGTGACCAAGGAAGAAGTGAACGAAGCGGTTCGCAAAGCGGCTGAGGGTGATCTCATGGGCATCCTTCAGTATCAGGAAGATCCCATTGTCTCTACAGATATCATAGGAAACAGGCACTCGAGCATCTTCGATCCCGAGCTCACACAGGTCATGGAGGGCACGCTCGTCAAGGTCATCGCCTGGTACGACAACGAGTGGGGATACAGTTCCCGTGTCGAGGACCTGATTTCCCGTTTGGCCGCCCTCGATGGTTTGACAAGTGACTTTGGCGGCTGAGGAACGGCGAGTTGGCCAGGGATGACTTCTTTGTGTCAACCTTGCGCTCAGTGGCAAGGACATGCACACAAACATTTCCAATGAACAGGGGGACATATGCCGGTTGCTGATTACAAGACCTACTGTAAAATGCTCGATAGAGCAAAAGAAAACCACTTTGCCTATCCGGCGATCAATGTCAGTTCCCTCACCACCGCCAACGCGGTTTTGAAGGGGCTGGCCGAGAGCCGAAGCGACGGGATCGTTCAAGTTTCAACGGGCGGAGCGGCTTTTGCCTCCGGATCCTCGGTGAAGGACATGGTGCTGGGGGCCATCTCCATCGCGGAACACGTCCACCGGGTTGCGGAGCGTTACAACATCACCGTCGCACTGCACACCGACCACTGCCAGGCTCAACTCCTGGACAGTTTTATCATCCCCCTTGTGGAGGAAACGGAGCGGCGTCGCAAGGCCGGGCTCCCCAACCTTTTCAACAGCCACATGTTTGACGGAAGCGCCCTGCCCTTGAAGGAGAACCTGGACATTGCCGTTCCGCTTCTGGAGCGCTGTCACCGAAGCGAGTTGATCCTGGAGGTTGAGGCCGGGGTGGTCGGCGGTGAGGAGGACGGCGTCAAGGCGGAGGGTGCGCCCGCTGAAAAGCTCTACACCACGCCCGAGGACATGCTGGAGGTGGCGCGCCGACTCGGCAGCGTCAAAGGAGCACGCTTTCTCCTTGCAGCCACGTTTGGAAACGTTCATGGGGTCTACAAACCCGGACACGTAAAGCTCAAACCGTCCATCCTGAAAGTTGGCCAGGATGCGGTGGAAAAGGAATACGGCAAGGATGCCCGGTTCTATCTCGTCTTTCACGGCGGGTCCGGTTCACTTCCGGAAGAGATTCACGAAGCCATTGATTACGGCGTCGTCAAGATGAACATCGACACGGACACCCAGTACGCCTTCACTCGGGCCATAGCCGACCACATGCTCAGGAATTACGACGCGGTGCTCAAGGTGGACGGTGAAGTGGGGAACAAGAAAAAATATGACCCCCGGGTCTACCTCGGCACGGCGGAAGCGGCTATGGCGGAGCGGGTCAAAGAGGCGGTGAACGCCCTGCGAGGGGTCGGGACCACCATGTTTGGGAGTGCGTGAGTCGGACATGACGGCAGGAAACCCCGGGAACGGCGGGATTGCAGGCAAGATGGAGTGCCCACATGACAAAAGCGACAAGACCACAAAGATCAACAGAGAACTTGGGCAATGCGAGTCGAGCCGATGCGAGTGTTGCCGGCTTGAAGCGCACTTTTCTTGAACATCTCTTTTATACCCAAGGCAGATTCATCCGGGGCGCCAGCCTCAAAGACGGCTACATGGCCCTCGCCTACACCGTGCGCGATCAACTCCTGCACCGCTGGGTCAAGACCGTGGAAAAGTACATGGAGCGAGGCATCAAAGTGGTGAGCTATCTCTCGGCGGAGTTCCTGCTGGGGCCTCACCTGGAAAACAACCTGATCAACCTGGGCCTCTACGAGGAGGCTCGAAAGGCTGTCGAGGATGCCGGGTTCGATTTTCAGCAACTCGTTGAGCAGGAGGAAGAACCCGGCCTGGGCAACGGCGGGCTGGGGAGGTTGGCGGCCTGCTACCTGGACTCGCTGGCGACCTGTGAAATCCCGGCCATTGGATACGGCATCCGCTACGAATTCGGGATCTTCGACCAGCTGATTCGGGACGGCTGTCAGGTTGAACAAACCGACCAGTGGCTTCGCTGGGGCAATCCCTGGGAAATCGCGCGACCGGAAATCACCTGCACGGTGAATTTCGGCGGGCACACCGAAGGCTATGAGGACGAGGAAGGCCGTTACCGGGTGCGCTGGGTTCCCCACCGCACTGTGAAGGGGGTCGCCTATGACACTCCCATCGTCGGGTACCGGGTGAACACGTGCAACCTGCTGCGTCTTTGGAAGGCCGAAGCCGTCGAATCCTTTGAATTCGGGGCTTTCAATGTCGGCGACTACTATGGGGCCGTCGAAGAGAAGATCACCTCGGAAAACATCACCAAGGTGCTCTACCCCAACGATGAACCGCTTCAGGGGAAACAACTGCGCCTCGAGCAGCAGGTTTTCTTCGTCTCCTGCTCTCTCCAGGATATGCTGCGCATTTTCAAGGCGACGGGGAAGCTGTCGGAAGACTATCGCCTGCAGCTTGCCATCCAGCTCAACGACACCCACCCCGCCGTGGCTGTGGCGGAATTGATGCGTCTTTTGGTCGATGAGGAGGGCCTGAGCTGGGAAGCGGCGTGGGAGGCTACCTGCAGGACATTTGCATACACCAATCACACCCTTCTTCCCGAAGCCCTGGAGAAGTGGCCCGTTGGGCTCTTCGGAAGTCTTCTGCCCAGGCACCTCGAGATCATCTTTGAGATCAACCGCCGATTTCTGGATGAGGTGAGAGCAAGATTTCCGGGCGATGAAGCGCGGCTGGCCAGAATGTCCCTCATCGACGAAACCGGGGAACGCTATGTCCGGATGGCTCACCTCGCCTGCGTGGGCAGCCACGCCATCAACGGAGTGGCCGAGCTTCACACTGAGCTTCTGAAACAGACCGTTTTGCGTGACTTCTACGAGATGATGCCGGAAAAATTCAGCAACAAGACCAACGGCGTCACGCCGCGTCGTTTTATGGTTCTGAGCAATCCAGGATTGAGCAGGCTCATCACCCAGAAAATCGGGGACTCATGGGTCAAACACCTGGATGATCTCAGGCAACTCGAGAACCATGCGGATGACAGCGCTTTTCGGGAAGCCTGGCGTGCGGTTAAGTTCGACAACAAGCAGAATCTCGCCCGGCTGATCCGTGAGCGCACCGGTGTGGAAGTCGATCCCACCTCCCTGTTCGATATCCAGGTGAAGCGGCTGCACGAATACAAGCGCCAGCACCTGAACGTGCTCCACATCATTTCCCTTTACAGTCGCATCAAGCTCGACCCCAATGTGTCAATCGTCCCCAGGAACTTTATCTTTGCAGGCAAGGCGGCCCCTGGCTATTTCATGGCGAAGCTCATCATCAAGCTGATCAATTCCGTGGCCGACGTGGTCAACAACGACCCGGACGTGGCAGGGCGGATCAAGGTCGTCTACTTCCCCGACTTCAACGTCACCAACGCGCAGCCCATCTATGCCGCCGCAGACCTCTCGGAACAGATCTCCACCGCCGGCAAGGAGGCCTCGGGTACGGGAAACATGAAGTTCTCCATGAACGGCGCGCTGACCATCGGTACCCTGGATGGAGCCAATGTCGAAATCCGGGAGGAGGTCGGCGCCGAGAATTTCTTCCTCTTCGGACTCACCGCGGATGGAGGTGTCCTCTCTTCAGGCTTCTGGATACCACCCACAGGACTATTATCACGCCAACGCCGAGCTCCGGGGAGTCCTGGATCGCATCAGCTCCGGTGCCTTTTCCCAGGGAGACGGGAATCTCTTTCGGCCGCTTGTGGATTCACTCCTTTACCATGATCCGTTCATGCTATTGGCCGACTTCGCATCCTATGTCGAGGCGCAGAAGCAGGTTGATGAAGCGTACCGGGACGAGGAGCGCTGGACGCGCATGTCCATCCTCAACGTGGCCCGCATGGGCAAGTTTTCATCCGACCGGGCCATCCGAGAATACTGCAGGGACATCTGGAAGGCGGAGCCGGTCTCCGTCGACCTGGAGTGAGCAAACGGGCATCCCCGGGATTGTCGGGTGCTTGACCCTCTTTTCAGCGCCTTGCAGTCATTTGTCTTCGTGACCTACTTGTCGTTCGTGGTTCAAACGAAATCAACCGGTTACGGAAAAAGTACAAAACTCCTGAAGCTTGATGTGTTCGAAAAGAGCAACACGGAATGGAAATGGATCAGGACTGGTGCCGGACATGCCCACAACACCAGATAAGGAGGGTCGTCAATGGCTTACGAAATCATTGGAATCGACGGCAACCTCGTGCGCGTCAAGATCTCGGGCGTCATGAAACTGGCCGACCAGCAGTCCCTGCAAACCGCCGGCATGGAACAGATCGCGCAAGGCAGAAAGGTGAGGCTGCTCGTAACTCTGTTGGACTTTGAGGGTTGGGAGAGGGGCGTAGACTGGAGTGATGTGGGTTTCTTCATGGCACACGGCGATGACATCTCCAAAATAGCTATTGTGGGCGATAAAAGGTGGAAGGACCAAGTCTTTGCCTTCCTTGGAAAAGGATTGAGGAGGACTGAGATCGAGTTCTTTCCTTCTTCTTCATCGAAGGAGGCCGAGAACTGGATACAAGCATGAATGCCAGGCGGGCCACTCTGCCGAGGTGAGGGTATGCGCTCCATGAAGAAGACCAGAAGACTCGTTTTCCTTATTGTCAGCATGCTGGCAGCGCTGCAATTTCAATCACCGGCGGAAGCCGGCGACACACTCACGCGCATCAAGGCGAGGGGAAACTTGCTCTGCGGTGTCAGTGACGGTGTTCCCGGATTCTCATTCAAGGAACCAGACGGCCGCTGGTCCGGCATGGATGCTGACTTCTGCCGGGCTCTGGCCTCAGCCGTTCTGGGGGATCCGGGAAAACTGGAGTTTGTCTCGCTGGCCGCCGCGGCCAGATTTCCCTCCCTGAAAGCCGGCGAAATCGACGTCCTGGTCCGAAACACCACCTGGACCCTGGAGCGCGAGGCGACGCTGGAGGTGATGTTTGCCGGGGTGCTTTATTACGACGGGCAATGCTTCCTGGTGCCGGCCAAAAGCGATGTGCGTGAGCTTTCCCAATTGAACGGAGCCACCATCTGCGCTGTCAAGGGGACGACGCACGAAGCGAACCTGGCGGACCATTTCCGTGCACGGAACTGGACCTACCAGCCCCTGATCGTGGAATCACAGGCCAAAGCCGCTGACGCCCTGTTTTCCGGCCAATGCCGGGCCTTCACCTCGGAACGGCCCCAGTTGACGGCCATGCGGTTGAAAGCGCCGGATGGACCCGAGGCGTATCTCATCTTACCCGAGCAGATCTCCAAGGAGCCCATGGGCCCGGTCGTGCGGCGCGGTGACGACGAATGGTTCACCATCGTGAGATGGGTTCTCTTTACACTCATCGCAGCGGAAGAGTACGGCATATCCCGATCCAATGTACAGTCCAGGCTGGAAGCCAGCAATGACCCGGTGGTCCAGCGTTGGCTCGATGTGGACAGGATCAATTCGAAGGCCTTGGGTATTCCGCCCGGCTGGGCCGTAAGAGCACTTGAGAGCGGCGGCAACTACGGGGAAATTTTTGAGCGAAACTTCGGCTCGCAAAGCCCCCTCAAGCTCGATCGGGGGCTCAACCGCCTTTGGACCCAGGGAGGCTTGATGGTCTCGCCGCCCTTTCGTTGATTGGCAGGGTGGCGCCGTGTCACACCATGGAACATACCCCCAAGTGCCGTAGTGCTTTGTCAGGTTCATGTTGCTGGCCCGCCCCTCACCGCCCTCCCTGGGGAGAGGGTCTGGGGAGGGTGGCTCGCCATGCAGAACAGTTGACAGACCATGGGAAGCTTGTCATCGAAGGAAGCGGTGACCCTTTCTTCTCGAGAGGAATCATGAGTGATCTGCAGGTTACCCTCACCCTTCTCGCGTTTGCCGGAGTCATTCTGGCGATAGCGTTCAACCTCATCGACATGGCCGTTGCCGCCCTTCTGGGAGTGAGCATCATGCTCCTCTTCGGAGTCTTCACCCGGCAGGAGTTTCTAAACGCAGCACAAACCGCGGGTGGATCCATCGCGCTGCTCTTCGGCGGGATGGTGGTGGCGCGCACTTTGGTGCCGGCGTTCGCGGATTGGCCCGCTGTAACGCTGCCCGTTTTCGTCGCCATGATGTTCGGAGGCACCCTGGGGGGGAATGCGACCCTCATCGGGGCATCCGCCAATATAGTGAGCGCAGGTATTTCCGCCGCACACGGCAAACCGATTTCCTTCGGCACATTTGCCCGGTACGGAGTCCCGCTGACCCTTTGTCAAATCATCTTGTCCGCCATTTACATATTGGTCTTGCACTCGATGATCGGGCGCTGACCGGGAACCCTTGGCGATGGAGACCAGCAGAAATCAGACCTCAGCATGCCTCGGGCTCCAAAACGGAGCCCCGGCGAAGAGGGCAGGCTTCTGCTGATTGCGGGCAGGCGCCACTCATGACTGGCAATGGCTTTGTTTCCCATGATCAACCCAATACACCGAAAGGAGAGACAATGGTTCTGAAACGGGTTTTGGTTTTCATGTTGCTGGTGTGTCTTGCGCTGGTTTCGCCCTGTATGGCGCAGCAGCGGGACACAAAAGTCAATGCTGAAGTCAAGGCTTTGTTGGAACAACACAACAAGGCCTTGAGCGCGCAGGATCTCAAGGGTGTGATGGACACGTATTCATCCGATCCAAACATCGTGCTGATGGGCACCGGCCCCGGCGAGAGCTATGTGGGAGAAGAAACCATCGGAGGAGCCTACAATCAATTCTTCACCAGGTTTGACGCCAACACACTCACTTTCAAGGTTGACTGGGTTTCTGTCGGTTCCAGGGGCACAGTCGCGTGGTTTGCCGTCACAACCACGATTGAGGGCGTTTTGAAAAACGAGAAAAAGGAGCGGGCCTTCAACATGTCCGGGACACTGGAAAAGGTGAAGGGCAAGTGGCGAATTGTGAGCCTGCACTTTTCCCGGCTGGGTGCAGAGCAGCAAAAATGAAACGGCGCGAATCCGGTTCTAAAGCCGACGCATCCGGGTTGGCCCGGAATGGGGAAAGATGGTATCTTCACGGCACATTGGACGGATTTATTCGAGGAAAAAATGGAGGCTGGGTATGGATATGGATCAGGATCTCAAAGCGCAGCAGAATGACGAAAACGACCCTGGCGAAGCAGGATTGATGGACCGAAGGGGTTTTCTCCGCAGTCTCAGGAAGTGGTCCATGGCGGTCATAGGAGGCGCCCTCCTGGGAGGCGCATTGTTGGGTTCCGATAAGGAGGCCAACGCGAGAGGAGCCTGGGCCAACCGTGCAGGCGGAGGCGGTGCATGGGCCAATCGTGGTGGGGGGGGTGGCGGCGTCGTCGTGGCACCAGGTGGTGGTGGTGGTGCGTGGGCGAATCGTGTCGGAGCTGGGGGCGCCTGGGCCAATCGTGGTGCAGCCTGGGTAAATGGAGGAGGCGTCTGGGTGAACCGCTTCTAGCACTCTGTCAGCTTGGTTTCATGGGGCTGTCATTTGAGTGTAGGGTGGGCAAGAGCGAGGCGTTGCCCACCAACCCATGATTGCATGCATCCGTGTGGGCACGATGAAACCTTGCCCACCCTACGGATCCAGCCCGGAGAAATCAAATTGGCGAAGTACTGGCACGGGCAACCACTCATGGGCGGGGATGAACCCCGCCGCTACAGCAAGCAAGAGGTCTATGGCGTAGGGGCGGGGTTCATCCCCGCCCGGTTCCGCCACGGTTGGCTTTGGACTCAACCGCCTTGCCCTGCGGTCACTTCAGCAAGAACCCGCCTGCAGGATGAACGGCCTTGACCGATTCCCTCGTCTACAACATACCTGCTGCCTTCGTCCGCGCCTACCGGGGACGAAACCTGATCGTCCGTTCCCACGATCCGTCGGAGATCGTGGCAAGCCTGGCGGACGTCGATGTGGAATCGGTTTCCTATGTTCAAATCCTCTCCCTGGGTGGAGAAGTTGCGACCCTGATGCGGTGGGGACACTCAATTCCCGTGGACCTGGTGGTTCAGCATCCCCGAAGGGATCTTCCCCTGCTCTACGAGTACGCGCCTCTTATCGCAAGACACCCGGTGAGAGTCACGGTCCCTGTCGTTCGAGGGTTCAGCAAAGTGGTGAAACTTGCGACTTCCTTGAACTTCGCCGTGAAATTGGAAGGGTCGCAGCCCGACCCGGCCCTCGTTGAAGAGCTGTCACAGGTCGTGCACTCCTATTTGCATCAGGAGACGGTCTCGGAGCCCATCGAGTATTTCCACAGCCTGTTCCTGGCTTTTTATCGGGGAGACCCCTTGACCCTCTGGGCCATACAGGAAGAAGACCCATCCCGAAACCGCACTATCTCCGATGCTGGGGAAGAAACCATCTCCCGCCGTTTTCCGGCGGTCCATCCGCATGGTGACGTCGCTTCCTTCGTGCGCACCTTCAGGGAAGGCATCCTCGACGAACAAGGTGAATGCTTCCGGTGTGACTTCCTGGAGCCCTGCTCCGCGTACTTCAAATGGCCCCGAAAGGATTACGGCTGTGATGGGGTGAAGGGCCTCTTTCAAACCCTGAAGACGGCCGCTCAGCAGTTGCGGGAGGACCTCGCCTCGTACCACGCTCCGAGCGGAGGGGAGCGCCCATGACGGGAGACCCGTACTCGCTCATCCTGCTGCCCACCCTGGCATGTGACGCCGATTGCGACTACTGTTTCGAGAGCAAGTCGGAGCATCGTCTCACCCTCGATCAGCTCTCCATCGTGGTCCACAAGGTCATGGACCACATGGAAGAAAACCAGCTGGGGACACTCGCCATTTACTGGCAGGGGGGTGAGGTCATGACTCTGCCGCCCGAGTGGTTTGAAGAGGCAAACGCCATCATCGGGAGAATTGCAGAAGAGCGGAAAAGGCGCGTTCTGCATTACCTCCAGTCCAATATGCTTGCCTACACCGGGAAATGGAACGGGGTGATTGCGAAGATGTTCGGCAACAGTGTGGGCACCTCCATGGATTATCCCAATCTCCACCGAAGGCTCAAAAGCGGCGGTCCAAAGGAATATGAAAGAATATGGACCCGCAACATACGGATGGCCAGAGACGCGGGAATCGAGGTCGGAGTCATTGCGATCCCCAATGAGGAGACTCTCGATCTGGGCGCAGAGCGCTTTTATTCCTATTTTGTCGATGATCTGGGGATCCTGGATTTTCAGATCAACACGCCGTTTCCGGGAGGAGCCTCCAACGCGGTGAAAAGGGGCTTTCCCCTGCACGTGGAGCCCCTCACCCGGTTTCTTATGGAGCTCGTGGGTCACTGGATGGACCGGGGACTCGCTCATGGGGTGAGGCTTGGCCCCTTCGACAAGCTTTTCAATACTTTCATCCACGGGAACAAGGACCTGCTTTGCATCTGGCGCGACAACTGCGCCAATGACTTCGTCTGCATCGACCCGAGAGGGCATGTGGCTCAATGCGACTGTTGGGTGACCAGCTACCCGGAATTCCGGTTTGGCAATATTTTCGAAGCCGAGAGCCTGTCCGCTCTGCTTCGAGAAAGCTCTGCCCGCAGGACCCTGCAGTCGAGACCCGGTGTGCTGATTCAGACAGAAGACTGCCTGGAGTGCGACTATTTGAGCATTTGCCACGGGGGGTGCCCCGTGAGGGCCTACACGGTCCATGGGGATCTTCTCAGGAAAGACCCGTATTGCCAGCTCTACAAGAGTCTTTTTCAGACGATACAGGAAACGGCGGCGAAGCTTCCACGGGGAGTCGATTCCCCTCCTGCTGATTCTTGAGTCCTGCGGGGAGCTTCGAAAAGCGATGGGTGCTGCTCTCTTGGAACGAGAACGATGGTAGGGCGGGGTGGCGTCCCCGCCGAATTCGTGCCGAGTGAAAGGCGGGGACGCAACCCCGCCCTACCGTTTGATCACCATCCGTTCCAAAGGAGCGCACCCAAATTGTTTGACCCCCACCAATTGAGAATCCTGATGAAAAAGTCCGCCATTCTGTCAGCTGCCCTGGTGCTGTCACTGCTGCTGCCACATCCATCGGGTGCGACGGAGCCCGAGGAGACGAAGCGGGTCCTGGTCCTCTATGGCGAGGGCAAGGCGCTCCCCGCTCACGAGTTGACCGATCAGGGGCTCCGTGCGGCGTTCCGATCAAGCCAATTGTTCGATGTTCAGCTGTACCCCGAGTACCTGGATGATTCCAGGTTCGGCGGTGCCGGCCATGCGCGCACCGTGGCCGATTACCTGCGCCGCAGGTATGCCGGCATAAAGATCGACGCCATCATCACCGTCCTCCCACCAGCCCTTGAACTTCTGACGAATGAGGAAGGCACCCTCTTCCCCGGAATCCCCATTGTCGCCGGTCAAATTCCCAGGGTCACGGCAGAGAAGTTGGAACGTTCCCCGTTGCGCCGCCTCATCACGGCCGTTGTTACTGGAGACAACAGCGCCCGTCTTCTGAATACCGCCCTGCGATTGAGGCCCGGAACAAAGAATATCGCCCTGGTGGCAGGGGCGACCCCCATGGATCTGTGGAGCGAGCAGGTCTTTCGCAAGGCTTTGGAACCCCATTTGGAAAAGCTCGAGTTGATCGACCTCACCAATTTACCGATGCAGGAAATCCTGGCCCGGGTTGCTTCTCTTCCAAAGAACACCATCGTCCTCTTCACGTCCTTATTCCAGGATGGCGAAGGCAGGAGCTTCGTCCCCCGCGAGGCGCTCTCACTCATTTCCCGGGCTGCCAATGCGCCAGTCTTCGGCGGCGCTGATTCTTACCTGGGCCATGGCATCGTGGGAGGACAGCTCGTGAGCTGGGAGCAACTGGGGAGGGAAGCAGCCGAGCTTGCGCTTCGCATCTTGGGGGGTGAATCACCGGCATCCATCCCCTTCGGTGGAGAGCAGGCCTACGTCAATCTCTTCGACTGGCGGGAGCTCAAACGCTGGAACATTTCCGAGTCCGCCGTGCCCCCCGGCAGCGAGATCCGATTCCGGGAACCTTCGCTCTGGAGGGACCACAAGGTGGCCATTATAGGCTTGATCGCCTTGATGACCTTGGAGACGTTTCTCATCCTCGGGCTGGTCATGAATCTCAGGATGCGTCGGAGGGCCGAGCGAGCCCTGCTCGAGAGCGAAGAGCGCGTGAGGCTGGCGGCATCTTCGGCCGGAGCGGGCCTCTGGAGCTTGGACGTGAACACCGGGCATGTCTGGGCTTCAGAGAAGGCCAGGGAGCTGTTCGGTTTTGCGATGGACGAGGCGTTGAACTTTGACAGTGTTCTCGGGGCTATCCACCCTGAGGATCGCGAGGAAGTTCGCCAGTCTGTGCGACAGGTCGCGCAGTCCGGACAGGAAGGCAGCGTTGAATACCGCATCGTGCTCCCTGACGGAACAGGTCGCTGGATTGCCTCCCGAGGGCGCTTTCAGCAAAGCTCAGCCCTGGGGCCGAACCGCCTCATGGGTGTGTCTGTCGACATCACCGGGCGCAAGCAGGCGGAGGAAGTGTTGCTGCAACGTGAGAAAGAGCTCATGATGCTCACCGGAAGGCTTATTTCGACCCAGGAAGAAGAGCTCAGGCGGCTTTCGGGGGAGCTCCATGACGACCTGACGCAAAGGCTTGCGGTTCTGGCCATGGATGCGGGGATGATTGAGCAACAGTTGAGGCCCCTGCAAACTCAGGCTGCCGATGAAACCAGGGACTTGAAGATGAAACTGATCGAGGTTTCCGAAGAGGTCCACGACCTCTCGCGCCAGCTTCATCCATCCATCCTCGATGATCTGGGATTGGTCCAGGCCGTCCAGTCGGAATGCGCCATCTTCACCAGGAGAACTGGAATAGCCTTGTCCTTCGCGCCCAGTGACATTCCCGACGCAATTCCCAATGACATTGCGCTGTGCCTCTACCGAGTGATCCAGGAAGGGCTTCGGAACATCGCCAACCATGCGAAGACGAATGAAGCTCGACTTGCTCTCCAGGGTCTTGACGGCGGCGTGGGCCTCTTGATTCAAGACCTCGGGATCGGTTTCGACATGAGCGAGGTGCGCGAGAAATCAGGCATCGGTTTAGCCGGGATGAGGGAGCGGGTGCGGCTCGTCGGCGGCACAATGTCTTTAACGTCTGAGCCGGGGAAGGGCACCGAGATTCAGGTCTCCATCCCGCTGGGAGGAAGGCATGGCTAGGCCGCGCGTGCTGATCGCCGACGACCACAGAATTGTCGTTGAAGGGCTGAAGAAGATGCTCCATCCCGATTTCGACATCGCCGGCGCCGTCGAGGATGGTCGCGAGCTCGTCACCGCTGCCGAAAAGCTCCGCCCCGACGTCATCATCGCGGACATTTCCATGCCCATGCTCAACGGGATAGACGCCGTCCGTCAGATCAAAAAAGTGCATGAAGCGACCAAGGTGGTGTTTCTCACGATGCACCTCGATGTGGCTTACGCGGTGAGCGCCTTCGAGGCGGGCGCCTCAGGCTACGTCCTGAAGCATTCGGCTCCCGATGAGCTCGCGACGGCCATCCATGAGGCGCTCCAAGGAAGAACGTACGTGACCCCCCTGATAGCCGGGAAGCTCCAGCAGGCCAGCGAAAAAGGGGACCACCGCCAGACCGATGAGGCCTCCGGCCTCACCTCCCGCCAGCGTGAAGTGCTGCAGCTCCTGGCTGAGGGTTATTCCGTCAAAGAGATCGGCACCATTCTGCACATATCGTTGAAGACCGTGGAATATCACAAATACAAGATGATGGAGGATCTCGGCATCAAGAGCCTGGCGGAGTTGGTCCGGTATGCCGTGAAGCACGGTGTCACAGCACCCTGATCCTGCCGCACGTCCTTTCACGGGTTCTCAACCAACTTTGGCAGCCCGCGCCAGGGAATGATCGTCACATTGCCGTTCCGCATCTCCCTGTCGCCGCCATAGACGAGCCATGCCGGCTTGTCTCCCCTGCCCGAAAGCTCACCCCATCTTCTCAATGAATCGAAAAAGTCGGAGGCGATGGTCTGGCCCGCCTTGATCTCCACCGGCTTTAACTCCTCTCCGTTCTCCAAAAGGAGGTCCACCTCCAGACCTCGGCTGTCCCGCCAGAAATAGATGTCCGGCGGAAGCCCGCGGTTGAGGCGTGCTTTGAGGAATTCCGTCACTACCAGATTCTCGAACAGAGCTCCCCGCTGCGCATGGAAGGCGAGCTGCCCGGCCTCACGGACTCCCAACAGCCAGCTCGCCAGGCCCGTATCGCAGAAATAAAGTTTGGCGGACTTGACCAGCCGTTTGTTGAAGTTGCGAAAATGCGGGCGGAGCAGAACGACGATATAGCTTGCCTCCAGTACCGACAGCCATGCGGCGGCAGTGTTGTGGGTGATGCCGCAGTCGGCAGCCAGGGATGAGAGGTTCAACAATTGCCCTGTACGGGCTGCGCACATCCTGAGAAAACGCTGGAAGGCCGACAGATCGCGCACGGCAATCAGTTGCCGGACATCGCGCTCAACGTAGGTGTTGACATAACCGGCGCACCAATCGCCGGGGGTGATGTCACGATCATACAGAGGGGGATAGAGGCCTCGGAACATCAGGCTCGTCGAGGTCTGCCGGGAGCTTGCCTTCAGCCTGTAATTCGCCGAGGGAAAAGGGAAGGAGCTGAACCATGCCCACACGGCCGGCCAGGGATTGGGTGATGCCCGACAACAAGCCGAACTGCTGCGAGCCGGTCAGCACGTACTTGCCGGGGCGTACATCTGCGTCGACACGGGTTTGGAGGTAGGAGAAGAGCTCTGGAGCGCGTTGCGCTTCGTCCAGGATGACTCCGTCGGGGAAACGGGACAGAAGCCCGCGCGGATCGCCTTCGGCAAGGAGCCGCGTATCGGGATCTTCCAGGGACAAATAGGCCTTGTCAGGGAAAGCCGCCCTGGCAAGGGTCGTCTTGCCCGACTGGCGCGGGCCGGTAACGGCGATGACCGGGAATCCCCTGGCCATGCGCATGAGCGTATCGTGTGCCGTTCGTGGAATCATGACAGGAAGTTAACTGGGCTTGCACAATATGTCAATTTGTTTTACAAATTGTGCACAATCGCCCCGATGCAAGGGCATGGAAGATCACAAGGTCAGGATGATGGAAGCTCTCGGCATCAATAGCCTGGCGGAACTGGTCCGGTATGCCGTAAAGCACGGCGTCACAACACCCTGAACCTCCTTCCCGGGAAAAACAGTTCGTAAAACTAGGACTTCTCCTAGTTGTGTTCACGCCCGCATCCCGCCATAATCAAAACCAGCACACAACGAATAATCTGATCCAGAATGATCCGGAATGATCCGGAACCTGGGAATCCCTTCCCGTTTCCCTTTGTCGTTGTTGCCATCTCTTTCGGCCTCATGCTCAGAGGTGCGGTTCCACGCAACCCTTCAGACCTCACAGCAAGAGTGAAGGAAATCCATGGAACGGAAACGGATACTGATCGCTGATGCTCATCCGACCATGCTGGCAGGCGTTCGGGTTCTCCTCAAAGGTTTGTTCCACGTGATCTTCATGGTGGCAGACGAACACTCTCTTGCTGACGCCATTGTCACGAATCAGCCGGATCTCGTCCTGGTCGATCTCTCAATGCCGGTCTCCTCGGGGGAGAACGTTGCCAGGCTGCTTCACAGGTTGAACCCTGAGCTCAGGTTCATCGTTCTGAGCGTGTACGATGAAAAGACCGTCGTCGATGAGTGCCTTTCGGCGGGGGCAAGTGGATTCGTGCTCAAGCGGACTGCCGTCACCGACCTCATTCCGGCGGTGGAAGCGGTGCTGGGAGGCGGCACTTATGTTTCACCCTCTATTGAACAGGACAACAAGAACGAAACAGGCATCCAAAAAAAGCGAGGGGAAAATGAGTGACCGGAGAGCCAACCGATGCGAAGGCGGCATGATGAAAATTCCCGAAAAAGGAAGATCTGGCATGCGTAAGCTCAATGTGATCTCAGGCCTGATTTTCATTGCTTGCTTGGCAGGGACAACCTGGCTTTTCGGAGGCCTTGGCCCCGCCTCGGTGCTCGCGGCCAAGGGCCAGGCCACGCCGGCGCCCAAGGGGTATGCAGGCTCTGTGAGCTGCCGGGAGTGCCACGAGCGGTTCTACCAGCTCTGGTCCACCTCCAGGCACGGGCTGGCCATGCAGCCGTACACGGTGGAATTTGCCCGGAAAGAGCTCTCGCCCCAGTCCAATGAGATCCAAATAGGGAAGTCCTCGTACCGTGCGGACATTTCCGGCAGAGACGGGTTCGTGCGGGAACGGGGAGCCGGCAGCGCCAAAAAATACCGGATCGAACACGTCCTGGGAGGAAAGAACGTCACCTATTTCCTGACGCCGCTGGAGAAGGGGCGCCTGCAAACCCTCCCCGTCGCTTACGATGTTCAGAAGAAAGAATGGTTCGATACCGCTGCCAGCGGTATTCGCCACTTCCCTGGGGGCCAGACGGGGCAGCCGGTCGACTGGAAAGACCCGGCGTACACCTTCAACACGTCCTGCCACGGCTGCCACGTGAGCCAGCTCACCTCCAACTACGATCTCAAGACCGACACGTATGCGACCACCTGGGCCGAGCCGGGGATCAACTGCGAGGCCTGCCACGGTCCGTCGGCGGAGCACAACCGTGTCTTCCGGGAAGCCCCCAAGGGACAGAAGCCCGAAGACATCAAAATCATCAGCTGGAAGAATTTTACCCCCGAGCAAAAAAACGACGCGTGCTCGATTTGCCACGCGAAGATGTCCCCGGTCACCGCCACCTTTGCGCCGGGGGACCGTTTCTTCGACCACTTCGATCTCGCGACCCTGGAAGACCCCGACTTCTACCCCGACGGCCGCGACCTGGGGGAGAACTACACCTTCACCTCCTGGATGATGAGCCCCTGCGCCAAGGCCGGGAAGCTCCACTGCGTCACCTGCCACACCTCGAGCGGCCGCTACCGGTTCAAGGCCGAGGAAAAGGCCAACGACGCCTGCATGCCGTGCCACGAGAAAACATGTGAAGGACGCAACGGCCCACACCCATCACCAGGAAGGGAGCGCCGGGAACAAGTGCATTGCGTGTCACATGCCCATGACCTCCTTTGCCCGGATGAATCGCTCCGACCACTCGATGCTCCCGCCGACACCCTCTGCTACTATCGCCTACAAGTCGCCCAATGCCTGCAATCTCTGCCACGCCGATAAAGACGCCGCCTGGGCGGACAAGTACGTGCGCGAATGGCGGACCCGGGACTACCAGGCGCCGGTGCTGAAACGCGCATCCCTTGTGGATGCCGCGCGCAAACGGGACTGGTCCAGGCTGCCGGAGATGCTGAGCACCATGACGGGCAAGGATCGAGACGCAATCGTTGCGACGTCGCTCATCCGCATGGTCCCGTCTTCCGGGGACCCGCGAGTCGTTCCGGTGCTGCTCGAGGCCGCCGGGGACCCCTCGCCCCTGGTGCGCTCCGCGGCGGCCGTAGCCCTGCAAAACGTGCCCACGAGAGAAGCCGTTCAGGCCCTTGTGGAGGCGACCGGGGATGACTTCCGCCTGGTTCGAGTCAGGGCAGCCGCGTCCCTTGCGGGCTACGAGAATCTCCCCCTGGACGACGCCCAGAAGAAAACCGTCGCGGCAGCCAACGAGGAGCACCTCGCTTCGATCCTCTCCCGCCCTGACCAGTGGACCTCCCATTACAATCTGGGCAACTATCAGCTGGACCGCCGGGAGTTCAAGCAGGCCGTCGCCTCGTACGACACGGCGCTGAAACTGGAGCCGCGGGCGGTACTCGCCATGGTCAACGAATCGATGGCCTATGCGCGCCTGGGAGAGAACAAGAAAGCCGACGAATCCCTCAAGAAGGCTTTGAAGGTGGCCCCTGACAACGCTGCGGCCAACTTCAACATGGGCCTCCTCAAAGCCGAGGAGAATGATCCAGGTGGGGCGGAAATGCATCTCAGAGCGGCTCTCAAGGCCGATCCCCAGATGGCTCAGGCGGCGTATAATCTCTGCGTCATTACTGCAAAGGACCGCATCGAAGAGGCGGTGACCTGGTGCCGGAAGGCAGCAGAACTCAGGCCGCAGGAACCCAAATATGCTTTCACGCTGGCTTTCTATCTCAATCAGATGGGAGATACGGACGAGGCTGTCGGGACTTTAGAGGCAATCATTGAGAAGTATCCGGGGTACAAAGATGCCGTGATGCTTCTCGGGGAAATATCGAGAGAGGAGAAAAGGCCATAGAATGCGATCGGGGGTGTGGCTGGCCAGCCCAATCGAGCAGGTGAAACGGTTGTGAGTAGTCTCCAGAAGGAGTTGAGTCGAGCGGGACCATAAGATAAAGGACTCTTATTGACGATGCTGCCATGAGGAGAAAGATGCAACGAATTTCCGTGGAGAACACCATTTTTACAAGGAGAGCACATGAGAACGAAAATGGTAGTCATGCTTGCCACAATTGCTGTCGGTCTGGCGTTCATCGCCTGCCCGGCATTTGCGGCAGATAAGAAACCGAACATCCTCATCGTCTGGGGCGATGACATTGGCCAGTTCAATGTCAGCACCTACAACATGGGCATGATGGGCTACAAGACGCCGAACATCGACCGCATCGGCAAGGAAGGGGCGGTCTTCACAGACTGGTATGGGCAGCAGAGCTGCACTGCTGGCCGCGCCGCATTCATCACCGGGCAGTCGCCCATCCGCACCGGCCTGACCAAGGTCGGCCTGCCGGGCGCGCCCGAGGGCATGAAGAAGGAAGATCCGACCATTGCCGGCCTGCTCAAAGCGCAAGGCTACATGACCGGCCAGTTTGGCAAGAACCACCTCGGCGACCGCGACGAATTGCTGCCGACGAATCACGGGTTCGACGAATTTTTCGGCAACCTCTACCATTTGAACGCGGAAGAGGAACCGGAGAACCCCGACTATCCGAAGGATCCGGAGTTCAAGAAGAAATTCGGCCCGCGCGGCGTCATCAAATCCAGTGCCGACGGAAGGATCGAGGACACCGGCCCGCTGACCAAGAAGCGCATGGAGACGGTGGACGAAGAGGTCACCGCCAAGGCGCTTGATTTCATGGAACGTGCCAAGAAAGCGGACAAGCCGTTTTTCCTATGGTGGAACTCCACCCGCATGCACATCTTCACGCACCTGAAACCGGAATCGAAGGGCAAGACCGGCCGCGGCATTTACGCCGATGGCATGGTCGAGCATGACGGCCACGTCGGGCAGCTGTTGGATAAACTTAAAGAACTGGGCCTCGAAGAGAATACCATCGTGATGTATTCCACCGACAACGGCTCGGAGTCATTCTCATGGCCCGACGGCGGCACGACGATGTTCCGCGGCGAAAAGAACACGCAATGGGAAGGCGGCTATCGCGTGCCTTGCGTCATCCGCTGGCCCGGCGTCATCAAGCCCGGCACGGTCATCAACGACATCGGTTCGCACGAAGACATGCTGACGACCCTGCTGGCCGCAGCCGGCGACACTACCGTCAAGGAAGACCTCTTGAAGGGCCGGAAAGTTGGGAACATGAACTACAAGGTTCACCTCGATGGCTACAACCTCATGCCTGCGCTCAAGGGCCAAGGCGAGTGGCCGCGCAAGGAGTTCATCTACTGGACCGACGATGGTAGTGTTGCCGCGCTGCGCTACAACCAATACAAGGTCACATTCCTGGTGCAGAGGGCTCACGGTTTGCACGTCTGGTTGGAACCCTTCGAACAACTGCGTGCGCCCCTGCTAACCGATCTGCGCGCCGATCCATTCGAGCTCGCCCCGGATATTGGCATGGACTATGACCGCTGGTTTGTCGAGCATATGTTCCTGTTCGCGCCGGCCGGCGCCTACGTCGGGCAATGGCTGCAAAGCTTCCGCGAGTTCCCGCCACGCCAGAAACCCGGCAGCTTCAACCTCGACCGGGTGATGGAAGCGGTGATGAGCAACCCCGGCAAGCAGTGATGCCGAGCGGACTGAAAAGCTGAGTCAACTCACCGTGCCGCACCCGTGCCAACCGGGTGCGGCACGGCAATCCACCTCCGCACCAACCCGTACGAGCGCGCGGACATCACTTCAAACGCTCACTACGGCTGGCTTTTTGATCACGCCTTCCAGCTTGTACCTGCGCAGGGGTTCGTGGGCCAGTTCCTGATGACTTTCAAGGAATATCCGCAGCGGCAGGAGGCGGCCAGCTTCAACCTAGATGAAATCTTTGAGAAGCTGAAGGATAGCCCCGGGACGAAGCAAGGTCTGTCAGTCCGGATGTTAGCCGCCTGCGGCCGACTGCGTCCCGCGGTCGGCCGCAGCAACCGTCAACGAACAAGAAGGGCACAACGTGAATCATCTGCTCACCCTGACAGCAGTGATTGAGATGGGGAGCGGCCTGGTGCTGGTGGCGTTGCCGTCGCTCCTGGTCACGCTCCTGCTCGGTTCATTGCTCGATACGCCCGCCGCGTTGACGATCGGACGCGTGGCCGGGGCGGCGCTGCTCGCCCTGGGAGTCGCCTGCTGGCTCGCGCGCCACGACGGGCGGAGCCGCGCTGCGACTGGGCTGGTCGTCGCGATGTTCCTGTATAACGTCGCCGCCGTCTCAATCCTCGCTTCTGCAGGCATCGGCTCGGGGCTGGGCGGCGTCGCCCTGTGGCCGGCGGTTGTCCTTCACGCGGCGATGGCTGTTTGGTGCATCGCGTGCCTCAGGAGCCAGCGGGTGGTTGCAGGCAAATACAGGTAGCCGACCAAACCAATCCGACACCGAAAGGAAGAATTTGAAGCCCTCCCTGCCTCAAGCCATGAACGAAGATGGGTACGGCTCTTTTGGAAAAATGGTAGGGCGGGGTTGCGTCCCCGCCATTCACTTGGACACGGATTTGGCGGGGACGCAACCCCGCCCTACCATCGGACACAATCATACCGGTTCGGCGAAGATAGATGGAACCGGCAACAACCATGAAGAGTGAACCGAAAGGTGCAACGCCATGAAACGGATAAGACTCCTGACAATTGCGCTGCTTGCATCGCTGGTTCCGGCAATGAGCACGCAGGCCGCTGACCCTTTACCGTCGTGGAACGACGGACCCGCCAAGCAGGCGATCATCGAGTTCGTGAAGGCGACGACCGACAAAGCGAGCCCGAATTTTGTGCCACCAGATGACCGCATTGCGACCTTCGACAACGACGGCACGCTCTGGGCCGAGCAACCCATGTATTTTCAGATGCTCTTCGCGCTGGACCGTGTGAAGGCCCTCGCGCCCCAGCATCCGGAGTGGAAGGACAAAGAGCCGTTCGCTTCGCTGCTCAAGGGCGACGTGAAGGGCGCGCTGGCGGGCGGCGAGCGCGCCATGCTCGAAATCGTGATGGCCACGCACGCGGGCATGACCACCGAGGAATTCACGCAAACGGTCAGAGACTGGATCGCCACCGCGAAGCACCCGAAGACCGGCCGGCTCTACACGGAGATGGTCTACCAGCCCATGCTTGAGCTGCTCGCCACCCTGCGCGCCAACGGATTCAAGACCTTCATCGTCTCCGGCGGCGGCATCGAGTTCATGCGTCCGTGGACTGAAAAGGTCTACGGCATTCCGCCGGAGCAGGTGGTGGGCAGCAGCATCAAGTCGAAATTCGAGATGCGCGACGGGAAGCCGGTGCTCGCCCGGCTTGCGGAGGTCGACTTCATTGACGACGGGCCAGGTAAACCCGTTGGCATCAACTCACACATCGGTCGCCGCCCCATCGCTGCATTCGGCAACTCCGACGGCGACCTGCAAATGCTCCAGTGGACTGCCGCCGGCACCGGCAAACGCTTCTGCCTCTTAGTCCACCACACTGACGCCGAACGCGAATGGGCCTACGACCGTGAGTCCCCAATTGGCAAGCTCGACAAGGGCCTCGATGAAGCGAAGGCCAAAGGCTGGACGGTCGTGGACATGAAGAACGACTGGAAGCGCATCTTTGCGTTCGAATAATAATCCCCTAAAGAGGATGCTTCGCACTCGAACGAAGGGAGGTGACAGCGAACAAGGTCTCATAAAGGGTTTGGGCGGAATGGCGTCCATAGCTTCAACGAAGCATGGTCGACAGTTGATTTGGGCGGTGTTTCCTCAATCTGGAATGATTGGACCGGTAATCTGTCTTGCCACGGCCCAGATGAAGCAGTCCAATCCGCCGATTCCCCAACAGAGGAAGGTGTATGTGAGTCAATGACAACCGAGGTGGTGGGTGAAGCAGAAAAGGAGTGAAGAATGAGCACAAATTTAAGACATTGGAAAATGATCGTTCCCGTCGTGGCACTCATGATGTTCGTCGGTGCAGCCGGTGCAGCGGCGCAATGTGCGCCGAAGGTCGACAATTTCTTCATTTTTGTCGATCAGTCGGGGTCCATGTACATGACCTTTATCAAAACCAACACTCTGAAAATGGCTGCGGCCAAGCAGGTGATTTCTCAACTGGACAAACTGATCCCCGAACTGGGGTACAAGGGCGGCCTCGCTCTTTTCGCCCCATACGAGGAAATTCAGCCCCTCGCCGTGTACAAACAGGGCATGTTTGGATCCGCGCTGGAAAGGATCAAAGACAAGCAGGCAATTTTCGGCCGTGAAACGCCCATGAAAACAGGGATACTCGAGCTTGAACAAACCGCGGTCCTCGAAAAGGTGACGGGGCCAACGACCGTCATCATGCTGACCGACGGTGCGGCATCCCCCGGCGAGGACCCCCTTGAGTCAGTGACACAGCTTGTTGCGAAATACCCGAGAGTGGCGTTCCATGTCATCTCCTTTGCTCAACCCACCGCGAAGGATCCGAAGCTGATCAAGCAGCCGGTTGAGATTCTCAAGCAGGAAAAGAAGGCTGAAGACACCAATAAAAAGATCGCCGAATTGGGGCACGGCATCTTCGTGGATGCGGCGAAGCTCATCGACAACAAGGCGCTCATGCAGAAATTCGTGGACGATGTTTTCTGCGCCCGGGAAAAGATCATTCTGAGAGGCGTTGAGTTTGATTTCGATAAATCCGACATCAAGCCGGAATACGAGCCCATACTTGATGATGCCGTGAGTCAATTGAAGAAATGGGTATGGCCGGACTACAAATTGGTGATCAATGGACACACTGACTCCGTGGGGAAGCCGGAATACAACATGAAGCTTTCCGAGAGACGGGCCAAGGCGATTCTCGACTACTTTGCCGCCAAAGGCATTCCCTCGAGCAAGATGACGGCCGTTGGTCATGGTCAGAAGGATCCCATAGCAGACAACAGCACGGATGAAGGGCGAGCCCTCAATCGCCGTGTTGAGCTGGACATGTTGCAGTAGACTCAGTCAGCATGGTCATCAAAGGGTCCTGGGCTCAAATCCTGCGACCCTCGAATAACCGGCTTGCGGTCAGAAATGAGAGAACGTTCTAGGAAAGGATGGATTCGCCATGAAGCACTTAAAACGTCTTTGGACTGTATTTCTGGTTTTTGTGTTTCTCGGATGCGCGTGCCCCTTGGGGTTTGCGATGGATGAGGCCCAAATTCAACAGAAGCTCGAGGCCTTCGAAAAGGCATGGATCAAGAAGCTGAATGAGCAGGGGAAATACGGTCAAGCGAGCATGCGGATTGAGAAGGGCGCCGGCGGTGGTACACTGGTTGCCGCCAAGTACGATGTTATTAAGGAACGGGCCGGAAGGTACATCCAGAAAACCAATCAACCGAAAACTCCTTACATTGGAGTGATTCGCTATGAAATCTGGACCTGCAGCGCCTTTGGGAAGACCCCTGAGGAGGCCAAGGCCGGGAAGTTCGAATGTGAATTGCAGAGCCACATCAGGGAAATTTTTCGGTTCAACGGGACCGAATGGGTCTATTGATCACCAGGGGTCCCCTACCCCCATGACGTGATCCTGTCCCCAATGACTCCAGGTCGATGATAAGCCCCGCACCTGCCGCCAGACTGTGGATCTGGTCGTAGGGGCGGGATTTCATTGACGTCCGAAGAGAAGTTACCCACATGTTTAAAATCGATAGAGCATGAAGAGGACTGGATTTCATGGCCACCTTCGCATCCGTCGCAGGGGTGAAGCTGTCGGACAAGGGCCGCTAGAAACAGTCAATCATCTTTGACAGCTATGACATGTCGCCGGTCCTCTCTTCGGCACCGGCAAGTGGGAACGCGAATCCTGGTTCTGCTTCGCCGAGAACACCTGGATAGCCCCGATCATGGGCGAAGAGGTGAAGAAGCTGATGACGTCCTACCTGAAGCAGCCGCCGCGCAAGGTGCAAAGCGCGGTGTACACGGGTCCGATCACAATCACGGATTGCCAGAAGTTCCAGTGGCTCCGGGAGCAGCTCCAAAAGGACAGGGCGGGGATAAACCCCGCCCCTACGATGTGGGTTAAAGGACATTTTCGTAGGGGAGGGCTTTACGCCCTCCCGCAGTGACAAGCATGCTGGAAAATCGCTCACTTTAGGTACGAAACAGGAAGCGGCAAAGACAAGTACGTATAGAATATCTGAAATCACGGACCTGTCTTTGGAGTGGGAGTTGAGTTCTAGATGAAGAACGGGCAAGTATGGAACAGAAGAGGATGGGGGACAAACCGCTCCTCGCCCTGTCTGACGTTCTCTTACTGATGGGGGTAATGGCCGGGCGTGCCACAACCCCCAAAGAAACCGCGGGCCGGGGCCCGGGACCAGGCGAAAGAGGCCGAGGCCCTCGCCCTGGGAATCGAGTCCTTCATTTACGGCTACCCGCTGGTCTCGTTGCGGAAACCTTACAGATCAAAGACAAGGTGGACAAGGGCGTGAAGAATTTAAAGAGATCAAGAAAGGGGTCCAGGTAGTCCTTAGGGTCACGGAGGCCTTTGCACTGGCCGTTGTGAAACCTTGAGTATGCCGGGAATTCGAGGAGCTCTGACCCACCGTCGTGGGGTGTGTTCCATTTTAGCCTGAGAATGGCGCGAGAATCGGCGCCAGTTCTCCAAGTACTGTTTTCATCCCAACGCTTTGGACCCCCGGCAGGACGGATTCTGTGGGTCCGACCCTGCCTGGCAGCAAAAGGCTGCCGGAGGTCAAAAGCCTTGCGGTTGATCAAAATGCAGGAGTGAAAGGAGAAACACCATCCTTAACATTCGGGGCGAGTACCTACCCTTGCAGTGTGGACTGAGGCTGTGGCTGTACGGTTTTGAACCGGGTGGGTCGGCTTCGGAGATGAAACGATCTTGAATGAGTTCAATGCCTTTCTTGCAGCACCAAAGGTTTGATTCTCGCTTTGCGGGGCTGCTTCGCTGGGGGTTCACACCAGCAGCTCTCAGCTTGTCGAGTCTCAAGCCGGGACACAATATCAAACCCTTTTTGAAAAGAAAGGAAGAAGATGAAGAAAAAAATGTTTTGAGCACTTTAGTAGTCATCTGGTTATGACGATCCGTTCAAGGCACAAGAGGTCCGTCTTACGCTGGCCAAGCTGCAAAAGGATTACCTGATTTGACCTGGAAGACGCCGTGGTCGCGTGTCAAAGATGACAAGGGCAAAGGGTCACAACGACAAGGATGTGAAGCTTGGACCGCGGACGGGCTCATCGGTTCCCCTGACGGCCGTTTTTTTTGAACCCCCTTGCTCGGGATGGCGGTTGGCGCGGCTACGGGGGCCGTCTCCGGTGCACTCACGGATCTGGGCATCGACGATAAATTCATGAAAGAGCTTGCCGGTCAGATGACTCCCGGAAGTTCCGCGCTCTTCGTTCTGGTAAGAAAGTCAACGCCGGACAAGGTGCTGGATGAGATCAAGGGAACGGGTGGAAAGGTCCTCAAGACCTCTCTATCCCATGACGATGAGGCCAAACTCCAGGCAGCCCTGAATGCCGCTAGGCAATAGTCTTCGAGGCTGAAAAGGACCCAGCAGTTGAGCAAGTCTCCACCAGGAATCCAGCCCAATTGCCTTGCTCTGCGGGCGGGGCTCAACCCCGCCCCTACCCGTCGGGTACGCCGGTTATCCGTAGGGGCGGGCTGGCCCTCCCGGAGTACTTCAGAGGCCGGAGAACCATGGGTTTCGACGGCACTGAGGTCATTTGTTTCTATCCATTTCACAAGGAGGATTCCCATGCGATGGATGAGGATCTGGGTTTTGGCCCTATTGGGCCTTTTTTGGGTGAGTTGTCCGGTGCTGGCCGCTGGAGCACAGCAGACGGTGAAAGAGCCCTTGCCGGACCCGATGAAGCTCATGCAGCAAATGTGTGACACTTTGAAGTCTCTCAACCAGTTTTCTTTCCGGGCCGAGGTCACCGACGACCAGGTCTACACCGGTGGGAAGAAACTCCAGTACGGGATGGACATGGAAACCTTCGTGCGAAGGCCGGACAGGCTGCGTGTCAACGCCGAGGGAGACCTGGTGAACAAGGAGTTTTTCTTCAACGGGAAGACCATCACGCTCTATGACAAGAATGCCAAGGTGTATGGCACCCTGGATGTCCCGCCCAACATCGAGGGGGCCCTGGACAGGGCTCACAAGGACTTCGGCCTGAGAGTGGCCTTGACCGACCTGGCAAGCCCTGGGCTCTGGGACCACTTCTCCAGGAAGGTTGAGCACCCGCTCTATGTGGGCATGGCCAAGGTGCGCGGAGTCCCCTGCCATCACCTGGCGTTTGACGGTGCCGACGTCCACCTGCAGGTCTGGGTGGACGCCGGTGACAAACCCTTGCCGAGAAAGGTCGTCTTCCTGCAGAAAAAACTGGAGGGGGCTCCTCAATGGACGGCCTATCTGAGCGACTGGAACACGTCTGCACAGCTGGGGGACAGTCTTTTCAAGTTTACAGCACCGCAGGGAGTTCAAAAGATCAAGTTTGTTCCTGCAAAGCAGACTGCAACTCCCGGGAAAAAGAAAGGAGGCCGGTCATGAGGCACTCTCAGTTCAGGTTCGTTGTCCTGGCCGTTGTGGTTTCAGCGTTGATCGGATTTCCAATCCTATCCATGGAGAGTCAGGCTAGGGGCGGTGGTGGATTCCGTGGGGGCGGCGGCGGTTTTGGCGGGTTCCACGGAGGTGGCGGCTTCGACGGAGGATTCAGCGGCGGCAGCTTCCGGGGGGGCGGCGGCTGGGCTGAAGGCCCCAGGGGTGGCGCAGTCGCAGAGGGTCCCCGAGGGGGTGCGGTAGCCGAAGGCCCCCGCGGTGGCGTCGCCGCTGAAGGGCCAAGGGGAGCTGGAGCTGCCGTGGGGCCTGAGGGTGGTGCAGCTGCCAGAGGACCCTATGGGGGTGCAGCCGCGGTGGGTCCGGAAGGAGGCGCTTACGCCAGGGGTCCATACGGCGGGGAGGTTGCGGGATACCGCGGAGGGGCCTATTACGGTGGGGGGGCTTACTACGGTGGTTGGGACCACTATTACGGGGCCGGCCTGGGTGCCGTTGCGGCGGGAGCCGCTGTTGGAGCTGCCGTTGGGATGGCAGTCAGTACCCTGCCGGTGACTGCAAGTTACATGGTGGTGGGGGGACAGGCCTACTACGTGGACGGCAGCGTCTATTACCAGCAGTGCTTCACGGGCTCCGAGGTGAGCTACTGCGTGGTTCCCGCTCCCTAAAGTAGACTCCCGGGGATTTGCAGAGGACACCGTCTGCCACGCAGGTGTTGAAGAGAGAGCCGTCGCGTCCGGGGACACGCGCTGGGCTGAGAATTGAAGACGTCAAACGGCCAGGGTGGTGGAGATTCGACTGGTTGCGCGGCCGGATAAGTTAGGGATATGCTTTGCCCGCGCTTTATAGCGCTCTAGGAAGGAGGAATGAATGCGTCGGACTCTTGCCGAGAAACCGTCGAGAGAGGCTCCCCTGTGTGTGTGTGGCCCATTGCGGTTCTGGATTTACGGAATCATCCTCATCGTTGCGATGGCCGGTTGCGCCCACTACCCCGTCAATCCTTCCCTGAGGCAGGCTGACCCTCAGGCGGGTTATCGGAGCAGAAACCTGGTTGATCCTGAAAATGACGACCAGTTGCTGCTCCTGCTCACTTTTTCCGGTGGGGGGACCCGGGCAGCCGCCTTTTCCTACGGGGTGCTCGAAACGTTCCGCGACACGACGGTCTCCATCCACGGCCGCAAGAGGAGACTTCTGGACGAGGTGGACTTGATCTCCGGGGTTTCCGGCGGGAGCTTCACGGCGGCTTATTACGGCCTCTTCAGAGACCGAATCTTTCAGGACTTCGAGGGCCGGTTCCTGAAGAAGAACATCCAGGGCGACCTTGAGCACGCCGTACTCTTCAACCCCATCAACTGGACAAAGCTTTCTTCGGCTTACTATGATCGCAGTGACCTGGCAGCGGACTACTACAACGAGCATGTCTTCGAAGGAAAAACCTTCGGTGACCTCCTCGCCCGAAAAGAACCCATGATCGTCATCAACGCCACGGACATGGTTCATGGAACCCGCTTCTCCTTTGTCCAGGAGGTGTTCGACGCCATCTGCTCGGATCTGTCCACCTTTCCCGTGGCCCGGGCGTGTGCGGCTTCATCGGCAGTGCCCATGGTGCTGACTCCCGTCACCGTGCGCAACCACGCCGGCAAGTGTGGCTTCCAGATGCCCCCGGCGCTTGCACAGGCCATGAAACCGCCCAGGGACGTTGCGTCCCGCCGCTTTGACCTTGCCAACAACATGCTGCCCTTCCTCGATTCCAAGAAGAAGCCCTACATCCACCTGGTGGACGGGGGGGTGGCCGACAACCTGGGCCTTCGAGCCATCCTGGAGCGTGTCACGCTGATGGGGGATCCCTGGACCACCCTGAAATACGCCAGGATGGAAAATGTCCACAAGATCGTCTTTGTGGTGGTGAATGCCGAGACGGAGATCGACGACAAATGGGACCGGCGCGAAAAGGTCCCCCCCTTCGGCGCCATGCTCGATTCATACTCCTCCATAGCCATCGAGCGCTACAACATGGAGACGGTGGCCCTCCTGAGCGAGAGTTTCCCCCGGTGGGCCGACGAGATCCGCAGGGGGCGGTGCGGCTCAAAGCCCATCTCCACCGAACCGGGTTCCTGTGGAGACATTGAACTCTACCTTGTTCAAGTGAAGTTCGACGCCCTGGACGACGAAGCCGAACGCAGCTACCTGAAACGGCTTCCCACTTCATTCGTTTTGAAACCGGAGGAGGTGGACAAGCTTCGGGATGCCGCACGTCGCATCCTCGGGGATTCAAAGGAATTCCAGCGCTTGCTTCATGACCTCCAGTAGTATAGAAATGCATGCAAGCGGCTTCACGGGCGAGCGGAGACCGCAGCGCAGCATGCGGCCGCAACCAGACTCATTTTCACCACTGTTTTTGTGGCATCTGAATCTTATTGCCAGGTGCCACTTTGAGGCACGGAGTCGAAAGTGATCATTCATTCAAACAGAGGGGAAATTCCCATGTTCAATCGTTATTCTCAGAGAAGTTGGTTCAAAGGTTTTCTGTTGCTTTCTTTCCTGGTCTCAGCCCTTTTTCAGTTTCCCATCCCCTCGGCCACGGGTGCACCCAGGTTTGAAGCCCCCACCAATCATGAAGGCTTCGGACATTCTTCCTCCGCAACTCCTTTCGGGGCCCCACTACAAGGTTCGAGACAAGGTGGTTTCCTACGGGTACATGCACCATTACGTGGTGGATTCGGACTTTGGAGTGTTCGAGGTGACGGGGGACTTCGCCCTGCGGAAGCTCATCCGGGAAATCGGGGCCATTGCGGCCTTGCGGGAAATCAAGAAGAGCGATGCCTATCTGAAGGGCATCAAGGCGGCTGCCGCACAGCCTGTTCAATTCGGGGCCAACCTTCTAACAGACCCCGTGGATACCATCTCCGGGGTCCCTAAAGGGATCACCAGGCTGTTTGAGAACGTGTCGACGGGACTCACCACAAAAGGCGATCCCGGTCAGGACAGCAAGCTCGAGCAGGCTCTGGCCGTATCCAAAAACAAGCGGGACCTCGCCCACCAGTTGGGGGTAGACGTCTATTCGAGCAACAGCGTCCTGCAGAAAGAGCTCAACAGCATCGCCTGGGCCACGGCCCTGGGATCCCTCACCTTGTCGGCAGCCCTGGCGCCCGTGGGGGGACCTGCCGTGATGGCTGTGTCCGCGACCAGGACCGCTCAACAGGTCAGCGCATTGCAGAAGGACTATCCCCCCGAGAGGCTTCGCCAGATGAACGAGCAAAAACTCCTTGGCATGGGAATGTCCTCCACCCTGGTGACTCAGTTTCTCAACCATCCCAACTACACACCCACCCACGACACCGTCATTGCAAACTCCCTGGAGGCTCTGAAGGGGTCCATGGGGCGGGATGCCTTCCTGCAGCAGGCCCTCTCGGCAGACGATGAGGAGACAGCCAATTTCTACATGGTTATGGCGGAGACCATGAGAGGGTTCCAGCAAAAGGGTGCTCCCATTCGGGAAATCGCCGTGTACGGCCCCCTCGTTTTTGCCAAGGCGACCAATGGGGTCGTTTACGTTCCACTGCCGTTGGACCAGGGGTTTTGGACGGAGCGCGCCAGCCAGCGGGTCCCCAGTGCGATGGCCGCGTACAAGGCGAACAACCCCAGCATCAAGAAGTATGAATTCTGGGTGACCGGGACGGTGAGCAAGCTCGCAAAGGATGAACTGGCAAAACTCGGCGTCCAGGTTGTCGAGAGAGTCGATAAGCGGGTTGAGTACGTCTATTAGAACGGTTCACGCCACACGCTGTTTTGGCTGACCACGAAGGGCACGAAAACTGCTGAGGAACTATCTCAAAACCTCATATCTGTCATTTCGAACGCAGCGTAGCGCAATGAGAAATCTCTGGTGCAAACCAAATCCGTCCAACGAGATTTCTCGCCTCCGGCTCGAAATGACAGTTTTGAGATAGACTCTAAGCCCTCAAAAACATCCGGATCCAACAGGAGTCATCCCCGTGAAGAACCTGAATCAGCGTCTCAGTAAACAACCACCGACCTTGTCGGTGGTTGTTTACTGGTTGCTCTTCTGCCTAGCCGTTCGAGAAACTTCAGATTCCTGCCAGCCACCACCCAAAGCCTTGTACAGCTGGACAATGACCAGGAGCTGATTGAGCTGGGTCTGGGCGAGGGTGGACTCGGCTGGGAAAAGGAGTTGCTGAGTCTGCAACACTTCGTAGTAGCTCGCCTTACCTGCCACGTAGCGCTTGAGAGACACTGCCACGGATTCTTCATAGGCTCCCACCGCGCGGGACTGCTGAGCACGCACATCCTCGAGTTTCTGGCGGGTGATGAGGGCGTTGGAGACTTCCTGGAAGGCATTGAGGGCGGTTTGTTCATAAGCCAGCTTGGCTTCCTCCCAGACGGCTTTCGCCTGCCGGTACTGGGCCACCAGGGCTCCACCCTGGAAGATGGGACCGGTCATCGTGCCGGCGACGGCCCAAAAGTTGGCGGTCCCGGCCGAGAAAGCGGAGAGCTCCGGGCTGACCCTGCCGAGGAGGGTGGTGAGGCCGATCCTGGGGAAGAAGTTGGCGCAGGCGACCCCGATCTGAGCATTGGCCGCCCGCAGGTTCTGTTCCGCCTGGCGGATGTCGGGACGACGCTCCAGCAGGGCCGACGGCAGACCGGCGGGGATTTCGGGTCGAAAGGTCTGTTGAATCAGCGTGGTGTTGCGCTCCACTGGGGCCGGGTTGCGTCCGAGGAGCACGTTGATCTGGTTTTCCTTGAGGACGATCTGCCGCTCCACTTCGGGAACGCTGGCGGCGACGGTCCCAAGCAACCCCTCGGCGTATGATGTCTCCAGCTTGGATGCGACACCGCCTTCCAATCGCTGGGTAAAAATCTTCAGCGTATCCTCGAAGGACTTCGTGTTCCGCTTGGAGATATCCAGCTGGAGATCCAGCTGAAGCAGCTCGAAGTAAGCCTGAGCCACGGCACTCACGAGAGAGACCACGACACCCCGACGCCCCTCTTCGGTTGCAAAGAACTGGGCCCTGGCGGCTTCATTCAGGCGGCGGATGCGCCCCCAGAAATCTATCTCCCAGAACACGCTCAGGTCCAGGAGAGCGGAATCCGTGGTTGCGCCCCCGTTGGGGCTGGGACTGTCGAGGAAGCTGTTTCTGCCGGTGGCTATGGTTCCATCATAGTTGATACTTGGGAAAAACTGGGCACGGGCCTGTGCTGCGATCTGTCGCGCCTGTTCCACACGCGTCACCGCCACGCGCAGGTCGTAGTTGTTTTCGAGGGCTTCCGAGATCAGACGCTGCAGTGTCTCGTCCTCAAAGATACTCCACCACGGAAGGTCAGCCAGGGAAGCCTGTTCCGCCGGGCCCCCAGCACTCCGAAAGTTCTCGGGCGCATTGACTGCAGGCCGTTTGTAGTTGGGTCCGAGCGCACAGCCGGAGGCGAAAACAGCGAGAAGAGCCAACAGGGTCAGTTGCTTTGCAAGCCATTTCCATCACTCGTGCCCTCCACCCGGACCATGGGAGGCCGGTCCATCAATCTGAGGTGAATCATGCTTTCCGCCGCGATGAGACAACTTCTCGACCACATAGAAGGTCACCGGGATGAGAAAAATGGCGATGAAGCTGGCCGCCATCATGCCCCCTATGACGGCGAACCCCATGACCTGGCGGGAAAGCCCCCCTGCGCCGCTGGCCTTGGCCAGGGGCACGCAGCCCAGGATGAATGCGAAGGACGTCATCAGGATGGGCCTGAGGCGCAGGCGCGCCCCCTCGAGGGTCGCCTCCATGAGGGGTTTGCCCTGTTCGTAGCCCATCTTGGCGAACTCCACGATGAGGATGGCATTCTTGGCCGCGAGCCCGATGAGCATGACCAGACCGATTTGTGCGTACACGTTGTTTTCGAAATGGCCGACCCACAAACCCAGAAACGCTCCGGCCACGGCCACGGGCGTGCCGAGGAGCACGCTGAACGGCAGACTCCAGCTCTCATACTGGGCGGCGAGAATCAGGAAGACGCAAAGCAGTGAAAACCCGAAAATGACGGCGGGCGAAATGCCCTCCTGGGCCTTCTTCTCCTGATAGCTCATGCCCAGGTAGTCAAAGCCCATCTCGCGCGGCATGTTCTGAGCAAAGACCTCCTCCATGGCCTTCATGGCCTGGGCGGAGCTATACCCGGGTTTGGCGGAGGCATTGATCTGCGCTGAACGATACAGGTTGTAGCGCATGGTGAATTCGGGCCCCGCCGTTGGGTGGAACCCGGCGAGGGCGGACAGGGGCACCATGTTGCCGTCGCCGTTGCGCACGAAGAATTGGGCCATGTCGTCGGCACGGGTGCGGTAGTCGCCCTCGGCCTGGACATAAATCTGCCACTGGCGGCCGAAGCGGTTGAAGTAGTTCACAAATATGCCGCCCATGAAGCACTGGAGCGTCTGATACGCGTCTTTGAGCGGCACGCCCTGCTTCAACACCTTGTCGCGGTCCACGTCCACCGACACCTGCGGCACCACGGGAAGAAAGGTGGTGGTGACGCTGGCCAACTCGGGCCGCTGGCGGGCAGCGGCAACGAATTTCTGCACATTCTCAGACAGGAAGGCGATGTCCTTTCCCACGCGATCCTCGAGGATGAAGGTCACTCCGCCGGCGGCACCGATTCCCGGAATGGCAGGCGGAGAGAAGGCAAAGCCGATGGCCCCGGTGATCTCGCGTAATTTCTTGTTCAGGTGGGCCATGATGGCTTCGTACTTCTCCTCGGGCTTCTTGCGCTTTCCCCAGTCTTCCAGGGTGATGAAGAAAAAGCCGCTGTAGGTGTTCTGCACCTGGCTCAGCATGCTGTAGCCGACAATGGACGAGTAGTATTGCACGCCAGGCGTAGCCTTGAGAATCTCTTCGGCCTGCTTCATGATCTCGTCGGTGCGCTGGAGCGAGGCCGCATCGGGCAGTTGGACCCCGGCGTACATGTAGCCCTGGTCTTCCTCGGGCAGGAAGCTAACGGGGATCCCCTTCCCGAGAAAACCCGTGAAGACCGTGATGCCCACCAGGAGCAGGAGTGATATGGCGCTCTTGCGAATGAGCAGACCGCAGGTTCTGACATAAGCACCAGTTGCGCGGTCGAAGCCCTTGTTGAACCATCGGAAGAAAATGGCCAGGGGTCCTCGTGACTCCTTTTTCGGTCGAAGGAGGAGCGACGCAAGGGCGGGGCTCAGGGTGAGGGCGTTGAACGCGGAAATGATGACCGACACCGCGATGGTGACGGCAAACTGCTGATAGAGGCGTCCGGTGATGCCGGGAATGAACGCCGTAGGCACAAAGACCGCGGTGAGAATAATGGCGATGGCGATGACCGGGCCGGATACCTCCTCCATGGCCTTGAAGGTCGCCTCCTTGGGCGACATGCCATGCTCGATGTGGTGCTCGACAGCTTCCACCACCACGATGGCGTCATCCACCACCAGGCCGATGGCGAGCACCAGGCCGAAAAGCGACAGCGTGTTGATGGAAAAGCCAAACAGGGGGAACAGGGCGAAAGTCCCCACCAGGGACACCGGCACCGCCAGCAGTGGGATCAGGGTGGCGCGCCAGCCCTGCAGGAACAGGAACACCACGATGATCACGAGGATCAGGGCTTCCACAAGTGTCTTCTGGATCTCTTTCATGCCCTCGGTGACGGCGAGGGTGGTGTCGAGGGCAATGGCGTAATCGAGGTCCTGGGGAAAGCTCTCCTTGAGCTTCTCCATGAGCTTCTTGGTACCCTCGGCGGCTTCAATGGCATTGGAGCCGGGGAGCTGGTAGAGGGCGATGAGGGCGGCCGGCTTGCCATTGAGGCGACCGATGAGGTTGTAGGTCTGAGCTCCCAGTTCGATGCGGGCGACGTCCTTGAGTCGTACGAAGGACCCGTCCGGCTGCGCCCGCACGATGATGTCGCTGAATTCCTGCTCGCTTTGCAGACGGCCCTGCGCACGGACCGCATAAGTGAACTCCTGCCCCTTGGGCACCGGCTCCGCGCCGATCTGGCCGGCCGGGTTCACGGTGTTTTGCGTCTCGATGGCGTTGACGATTTCAGGAATGGTGATGTTGAGCTTAGCGAGCTGGTCCGGTTTCACCCAGAAACGCATGGAATACTGGCCGGCACCGAAAATCGTGACGCTGGCGATGCCCGGCACGCGGGTCATCTGGTCGTTGATGTTGATATAGCAATAATTGGCGAGAAAGATGTTGTCGTACGTGCCGTTGGGCGAAAAGAGAGCGAACATGATGAGGGGCGCGGCAGTGGACTTCTGCACCGTGACTCCGAAGTTTCGAACATCCGACGGCAACTGGGACTCAGCCTGGCTCTGGCGCATCTGCGCCAGGATCTGGTCGGTGTTGGGGTCGGTCTTCACGTCGAAGTTGACACGGAGAGTCATCTGTCCGTCGTTGGAATTGAGGGAATACATGTAGTTCATATTGTCCACACCGGACATCTGCTGTTCGATGGGGGTCGCCACGGACTGTTCGACAGTGACGGCATCGGCGCCGGTGTAAGTGGTCTTGACCTGGATTTCAGGGGGGACGATGTTGGGAAACTGGGCGATGGGCAGCCCCGACATTGCCACCAGGCCGATGATGACCATGAGGATAGCAATCACCATGGCCACGATGGGGCGATTGATGAAGAATTTGGCCATGGGTTTTAGTCCTTCTTGGGAGCTGGGGTTGGTGCGGGCTTTGCCTCGGGCTTGGGGGGCGAAACCGATTGAGGCCTGGATTCGGCGTCCACGGATTTGGGGTTGACCAGCACGCCTTCCTTGACCTTCTGCAGCCCCTCAACCACCACCCGTTCACCCGGCTTCAGGCCGCTCGTGATGACCCACAGGTTGTCCACGCGCTCCCCGGTCTTGACGGGTCGAATGTTGACCTTGTTGTCCGGTCCCACCACCGCCACCTGGTAGCTTCCCTGAAGTTCGGTCACCGCCCGCTGCGGGATCATGATGGCCCCCTTCTGGGTCTCCAGGACCGCGCGCACACGACCATACTGTCCAGGGCGAAGGATATTTCCCGGGTTGCTGAAAATGGCTGCAAGGCGAATGGTGCCCGTCTTCACGTCCACCTGCCGCTCGGCAAAGGAGAACTTGCCCTTCTGGGGGAAAACGCTGCCATCCGCCAGGACCAGCTCCAGCTCCCGCTGTCTTGTGCTCTACAGGGCCCCCGGTTTTGACTGCGTCCCGCGCAAATATCATGTACTGCTGCTCGCTGATGGGGAAATAGACCTTGATGGGGTCCACCGTGGAGACGGCGGTGAGATCCCCCGCGTTCGTCGGGCCGACCAGGTCGCCGATCTGGGCGTTGGCACTCCCGGCGATGCCATCGACCGGCGAGGTGATCTTCGTGAAGCTGAGGCTCAGTTTGGCCTGGTCGAGGGCCGCATCGGCCGCCTGTACGCCGGCTTTGGCAGCGAGATTGGCCTGGACGGCATCATCGAGTTCCTGCTGACTGATGGCGCTCTCCTTGGCGAGAGGCCGGTACCGTTTGACATCCAGTTCGGTTTTCCCCAGTCTGGCCCTGGCTATCGCCAGTTGTGCTTCGGCCTGGGCCACTGCCGCCTGGAATGTACGAGGATCAATTTCGAACAGCAGATCGCCTTTCTTCACCGTCGACCCTTCCTCGTAATTCTGCCTGGAAAGGTAGCCGGTGACCTGGGCGCGGATCTTGGCGTTCACGAGCCCCTCGGTGGTGCCGACCCATTCGGAATAGACGGGCACGTCCTTTTGGGTGACGGTCACCACTTCGACCTCGGGCGGCGCTGGGGCCTGCGCCAATGCTTCTCTCCCGGGCACGCCTGGGAGAAGAAACACGGCGGCAACCAGAAAGCCCCATAGGAGGGCTTTCCCTGAGACAGACAACCTGGATCCCCAAAACACATACCGCAGACATGTCTGTACAAAATGCTTCTCGTCGCGCATAGGACTACTCCTGACCAGATCGGACATAAAGATTCGGGACTCCCAAAAGACCAGACTGGGCCGGCTCTTCCAAATGAAGGCAAAGGTACGGAATGCAATCCACCAAGGCTGATGTTACCCGGTGCACCTGACCGAGAGTGTTGAACGGACCATCATTTCCGGCACAAAAGTGCGCCATCATAGCACAAGATGGTGAAAACGCCATATTGGACTTTGGTCCCATACCCAAGGACAGAAAAAACGGAATGATTGGATTGCCTTGACGAAGCCGCTCAACGCTCCTGCGACGCATCGGAAACCTCATCGATGCTGTCGGATTTTTCCTGACCGGGATGAGCAGTCTGCCCTGAGCTCCCTTGATACAGGCTCACCAGGCGCGCCACCACCACGACCAAATACATTTGCCCGACGATGGCCTCGGTGACGGCCAGAGCTTGAGCAGGACCACCGATGGGGATGATGTCCCCGTATCCCAGCGTTCCCAACGTGACGAAACTGAAGTAAATCAAGCGAGCCATCAGGATCTCCTTGGTTCCATCGTGGGGCGCCCCCTGGATGGAAAACGACCCTGGCCAAAAATCCTCGAAGATGCAAAAGAGCAAACCGCACATGATGCCGCCCATGAGGTACACGTTCAGAGCGGCGAAGATGCGCTCGGAGGTGACGCGTCCTTCGCCCAGCGCGTAACGAAACATGACGATGATCGAAACAAGGCATAACAGTGCTTCGGCTCCCTGACTGGTCTTAAGGAGCAGCCCATACCCGAGGAAGGTGTGTCCACCCCTCGCGACAAGGACCAGCACAAAGAGTCCCATGACCGCGTAAGATCCAAGACTGAACATGGTGATGAGCACGGCCAGCAGGATGTTGAGAACCAGGAACACTTCCATGAATCTTCCGCTGAACCCGAACGCCGAAAGGACCGGCGAGGCCACCAGCGTCACGAGGAGCGAAAAGAACAGGCACGCGAAACGGCGGCGGCTGTACCGGGTTGTCAGGTCTTTAATAACCGTCATGCTTCATTGCTCCTGGGAAGGTTACCGCACATAAACGTTTGGCTCGCCAACATGGTGGGACGCAACCCCGCCCTACCGTGAGAGCGATTTGGCCTCCACCACCTCAAGATGCTCTGGGGCGGTGGTGTCCAACGTCGCGATCTTTCGGGCATACAGGCCGATGCCCGGCAACGTGCTGAAACCGTGCGCAAAAATGCTCAACAGGACCGTTGCCATCACTGCCATGCTGATGACCGACTCCCCTGGCAGATGAGACTCCTGCTCCAGGTACACGAGACCGAGCACGATGGAAGCCAGCCCCCGGGGCCCGAACCAGCCCATGAAGACCACCGTTGCCTGGCTCAGGCGGGTCCCGATGAGGGAAACGGCCACGGGGAGCATTCTCACCACCGTGAGGCTGATAACGCCATACGCCAGGAGCGGCAGGCTCAACTTTCTCCATGCTGTGGCGATGAGCAGGCCGAAAAAAAAGAATACGAAGAAATCGAGCAGTCTTCCCCAGCCCTCGGTGAACTCCACGCTCTGCTCAGCCGCCTCCTTGAAACCCACCTGGACGGCAAGCCCGGCGACGTAACCCGCGATGAACATGCTCCCGTGGACGTGCTCGGCCCCCATCACGCAGAGGAGCGGCAACGCCACCAGTCCCAGTTGCTGGAAGGACTCAGCGATCCACTGTTTGCGTTTGGCCAGGCCCAGCAGCAAGCCCCCCGCCATGCCAATCGCCAGACCGACCAGGGCGCCCAAGCCGAGTTGCTCGACGACGAATCGCGTTAGCACACCCCCCGCCCCCTTCGTTCCAACCTGGGCGAGGGCGATGAAAAACATGAGAAAGGGAACCGCCATCCCGTCGTTGAGACCGGCTTCCACGCTGAGGGCCTGGCGAATGCGCACCGGCACCTTCGGACTGCTGACGACCACCTCTCCCAGACCGGCGTCAGTCGGAGCCAGGATGGCGGCGAGAATACAGGCTTCCCAGACCGACAGCCCTGGGAAGACTATGGCCGCCCCGATGGCCCCGAGCAGGATGGTCGGCAGCATGCCGATACCCAACAGCCTGATGGGCAACTTCTCATTGCCCTTCAGGACTTGAAGGTTGATCCGGGTGGCATCGGAGAAGAGCGTCAGCACCAGGCCGACTTCGGCGATCAGGAGAAATGCTTTCCGGTCTGCTTCAAATTCACGCAGCACCGGCAGGCCGACGACAAGCAGGATACCTGCCGACGTGAAGAGGATCGGCGGTGTGATAATGGTCCGCTCCAACCGCCTGGATGCCAGGCTGTGGAGAAAAACGAGCAGAACAAAAGCCGCGACGATGAGCATGTTTCACTCCTTTGGCGAGGAGAAGCCCAAACCGCTGAAAATCGATACTGGTTAAAGTTGTAACCCCGCATTTTTCAATACGCCCCGGAGTCCCGTCGACAGTGGTGGAACGCAGAAGCTGACCCTTAACATACAAGGCTCAAGATTCCCAACGTTCATTGCAGGGTATCGAAGCCAAGCCTGGGCTTGTCGAAGGGGGAAAACCATCAACCTTGTCCGTTCATGCGGGGTTCCCCTAACATGAACGTACAGAGGGCGGGTAAACCAATCCCGAGATAGACGCAAAGACCCGCACCCATTGACGTTCGGGAGTCTTCCAAAAACCAAACACCCTCTCTTGCCGCGAAGAGTGTCAAGCGATTTCTTCGCGCTCTTCATTGAAAACGCAGAGTCCCTGCGCTATTGTTCCTGCCGAGCGGGAATCAATCAATGCCCTGGCCCATTCCGCGATCCTCGAGGTAAGCCGGGACTCGGGACGTTCCTCCACGGTTTTCGCATCATCATACAGGGCAGCTCAACAGTGCAGTAGGAGGCTATTTCCTTACCCATGGAGGACGCTCTTGCGAGCATGTTCCATGGCCCCTCTGCGGAGCCGGAGCCATACTCGACGCCGGCAATGGCATGCAGGCCTTTCAATGACACCGAAAGCAGGACAGATCATGTGGAAACCATGGAGGCTTTCCGAATGCGCATTCTTGGTTGGGCTGCTGACGGTTGGCTGTTGTCTCGCCGCCCAGGCAACACCGGAAGCTGCCCCCACTAGAGCCGGCAATATTCAGTTATCAACCGAACACATAGGCCAAAATGATTCTCATGAAACGCCGCAACAGATTGATATCCGCCTGGAGGTGCCCGGTCATCCATTGGCTGATCATCAACTGGCAGCCACCCCCAACAGCGAACTGCAAAAGGCTCTGGTGATTGCGTGTGATCGAAACAACCCTCCCTACACCATGCTGTACCCGGAAGGTGCTCCGGCCGGAATGTTTGTCGATATCTGGAGACTGTGGGCAAAAAAGTCCGGAAAGCGCATTGAATTTCGTTTTACTGACCTGGGAGATTCCGTCGCCTCCATCAAGAGGGGCGAAGCGGATATTCATTCCGGTCTGTTCGCAACCGAGGACCGCACGGCCTATATGGACTTTTCCCAACCTTTTTACGAATCCAGCTCTTCGATTTTCTTCCCGGTAAAGTATGGTCAACTTTCGGCCATTGAAGATCTTGACGGACAAAAAATAGGGGCGATTCATGGTGGTGCGACCGCAGACTATCTTCGAGAAAACGCTCAGGGGTTGCAGGTCGTCACGTACAAGGACCCCAAGGCAATGATAGACTCGGCTCTAGCTGGAGAAATTCGCGCCATTGCGAGCGAAACTCTGGGGTTTTTCACGCTCTTGGGGCATCACGGCCGTGCCGGGGACTTCAATCGAATCGAAAAGCCGCTTTATAAACAGAAGTTCGTGGCGGCCGTGGCAAAGGGGCGCCGTGACCTTTTGGCCCAGATCGAGGCAGGGTTTGATGCTATTTCCAACGATGAACTCATGGAAATCGAATCCCGCTGGATACCATTACGCGAACTACTTTATTTCAAACGCATTTCGACCCCAATCAGTTTAACTGCCGCCGAAAAGGCCTGGATCCGTGACCACTCAACGATTCGCATTGGCATCGACCCCGCCACACCACCTTTTGAATTTGTCGACACCGATGGAAACTATGGAGGTATTGCCTCTGATTACATAGGGTTATTGGCTGACCGTCTGGGGTTCGATATCAATATCGTGCCGAGTTCTTCCTGGTCTGAAGTAATCATAAAAGGCAAATCACGAATTGTCGACGTTTACCCCTGTGCCGTGGATACTCCCGAACGTAGAACCTATATGCGCTTTACTCGTGCCTATCTCAAATTTCCCGTGGTCATCATTACCCAATCCAAAACCCCTTATGTCGGAGGACTGAAGGACTTGAACGGGCTTCGGGTGGCGGTGGTTCGTGATTTTGCCAGCCATGAATACCTGCTGCGTGATTATCCGGATATTCTTCTGCATCTGGTGAACTCTCCGCGAGAAGGTTTGGAAGCGGTCTCTTCCAACGAAGTATATGCGTTTGTCGAAAACCTTGGGACTGCGACGTATCTGATCAGCAAACACGGTTTTCTCAACCTTAAGGTGGCGGCTTCAACTCCCTACGACTTCGAAATGGCGCTCGGCGTGCGCAACGATTGGCCCGAGCTCCTCAATTTGATGGAAAAAGGCCTCAGCTCCATCAACACCGAGGAACGCAATGCCATTTCCAGGAAATGGCTCACGCTCAAGTTCGAGCATGAGATCAACACGGCCCATTATTGGAACTTGGCCAAGGTGGGTGGTGGCGCCGCCATTATCCTGGCAGTGATCGTTTTCTGGAATGTGCAGATCAGGCGCCGTGAGGAGCGTTTCAGGGGGTTAACCGAGCATGGCATGGATATCACCCAGGCGTTCACCGAGGAGGGTACCATCGTTTACCAAAGCCCTTCTCACGCCTTTTTATTGGGTTACGCTGACGATGAACTTTTAGGCCGCTCCATTGATGAACTGTTTCATGAAGAGGACCTGCCGGAATGGCAGCATACCCTGCATGCCCTTCGGCGAAGTCAGGATGTGCAAAGGTTGGTCCACCGCCTTCGCCACAAGAATGGACATTATTTCTACTTCGAATCCAATATTGTCGACATGACCAGAAATCAATCTTTAAAAGCGATCGTCATCAGCGCCCGCGATGTGACCGATCGGATGATGGCCGAGGATGAGCTGAAAAGGGCTCATTCCCAACTCGAACAACGGGTTGCGGAGCGGACCGCGGAATTGACTGAAATCAACAAGCAGCTGCATCGGGAGATCGAAGCCCACGAGGAGGCGAAAAAACAGATTTTGACCTACCAGGACCTGCAGCGTTCACTGACCTCGGAATTGGCTCTTGCTGAAGAGCGGGAGAGACGTCGCATTGCCGTCGATCTTCATGACCGGGTATCGCAGGCTTTAGCCCTTTGCCAGATTAAGTTGGGATTGCTCCAGAAGAATGCCCTGGCTCCAGAGGCCGACAGAACCCTGGCCGAAGCGCTGAAACTGTGCCGGACGGCCTTGGCGGACACCCGCACCTTGACCTTTGAAATCAGCCCGCCGGAGCTTTACGAATTGGGTCTGGAGGCGGCGTTGGATGAACTGATGGAGATAACGGGAAAAGATCACGCGCTTGCGACCGAGTTCGAGGACGATGAAAAGCCTAAGCCGTTGACCCTTGATGTGCAGGTGACCCTTTATCGCGCCGTGAGGGAGCTGATCATCAATGTGGTCAAGCATGCACGGGCGGACCGCATCAAAGTGTCGGTCGGGCGTGAGGATCGCGGCATAAGGGTGGAAGTCGCCGATGACGGCATTGGTTTTGATCCCTCAAAAGTCTACGCTTATGGAGTTCGAGACAAGTCGTTCGGCCTGCTCAGCATCCGTGAGCGCATCGGGCTTCTCGGCGGTTCCATGGAGATTGACTCTCAGGTCGGCGGGGGAACAAGGGTCCTTCTGAGGGCTCCAATGAAAGTTTAGAGAGCCTCAGTTGAGCGAGGTGCGGCCTCGACGTCTTGTGCGGGCAGGCATAAAGCCTGCCCCTGCTCCACGAGCCGTGAATCCGGAACGCAGGGGCGTGGTTTATCCACGCCCGTTGAGGGCTGCTGGTCCTAAACAGTCCCGCGAGAGAATTCGCTCAATTTGCGATGACTCAAGAAGGAAATCGAGGTGGGAAGCCATGAAATCCAGACTCGTTCTAGTCGACGACCACATGCTTTTTCGGGAAGGTCTGAAATCCCTGCTGAGAGAAGACCCACGGGTGGAAATCGTGGGCGAGGCGGGCAACGGTAGAGATGCCGTGCGGCTTTGCCGAGAACTCTTGCCGGACATTGTCATCACTGATGTCGCCATGCCCGAACTCAACGGCATCGAGGCGGCCCGTCTGATTTTGGAGCAAAGCCCCCGCACCAGGATCATCGTCGTGTCAATGCATTCCAGCCGGCGTTTCATTGTCGGCATGCTGAAAGCCGGAGCCGTCGGTTATCTTCTGAAAGACTGCGCCTTCCAGGAACTGAGCAGTGCCATCACCGCGGTGCTGGAAAATAAAGTTTATCTCAGCCCTGTTATCGCCGGGATTGTGGTGGATCAGGTCACCAGCCAGGGTGGGATTGACGGGGCCGAACTGCCCGGGCTTACTCCCCGAGAAATCGAAGTCCTCCAATTGCTGACGGAAGGCAAGAAGGCCAGTGAAATAGCCGGGCGATTGCATGTGAGCATAAAGACCGTGCAGACCCACCGGCGGAATATCATGGAGAAACTGGACCTCCACAATCTTGCCGATTTAACCAAATATGCCATCCAGAAAGGACTGATCAGCAGTGATATCTGACTTCCCGCCGCTGAAGCTCTTCTCTGAAAATCACCCCACCTTGCTTTCCGGAAACGGGACGGCCGGGCTGGTTCTCTAAGCCTTGTGCTGGTTTGCGCATCCGGCGCATCCAGTGCCTCCGGCGCATCCAGCAAGCCGGCAGGCCAGCACAGATAGCGGTCAACGGTTCTTTGCTTTCTCTGGTCACTGGCCGCCGGTTTATATCAAATTCCCACAAGCGGTCACCCCTGCATGCTTCCGACAGGGGTCCAGGACTTCAGAGAAACCGGATTCCAGCCAGAAGCATGCTGGAATGACGAAGGAGGGATTTCATGATCTGTTGTGACCTGCCGGGTCATGCAGGTTGGCGGCCACTCTTTTCCAGGTGACCATCTAAGCAACTGCGCCCTTGCCCTCATCCTTTCTCTTAGGCGGTGGCCTTAAGACCTTACCCGAATTTCAGCCGCACGCCTCTCCAAGTTACCGTAATCAGCCGATTTACCCGCCCCAATTTGAGCGATAGTCTAACCCCGAAGCGACTTTATCGGCCTTGCGCCCGCGTCGCGGATTGAAGCATGCCGGACAATAGTTTTGGCACGAACCTGATGAACCCCAAACAAGGGAGGAAAAGGCAGCAAGACATATAGGGTACTTGAGAAGTCGTTTTTGTCTTGATCCTGTTTTTGCGGTTTGTCAAACGAGCCTGCAGCTGAACCGGTCGTCATGCTTAAGCAGCTGGCGTTTTCACGGAGGTATTGGCTATGAGTACTGAGGATTTGCTAAATCTTGAAGTGATCAAGGCTAAAGGGGAAGAGGCTGAGGAAGAAGTGAAAGGCATGGGAGAAGTTAATGCCTATGTAATTATTGCTGTTCTTATTTTCTTAGCCACTGTTGCAACCTGGTTGGTTCCAGCTGGTCAATATGACAGGGTACTGGATCAGGCTACCGGCAGACAAGTTGTTGTAGCAGGATCATTCCATTCAGTACCACAAGCTCCAGTTGGTCCTTGGGAAATGTTTAAGTTACTTCAAAAAGGATTTATTGATGCCAATGTCATTATCCTGTTTATTCTTGTTGTGGGTGGAACCTTTGGACTTTTAGCACAAACTGGTTCCATTACTGCATTGATTGCTAAAGCAGTTGTCGCATTTAAAGGAAAACGTTATGAAAGATGGTCCTTTATTTTTATTTTCGCCGTTTTGTACTCATTTTCCATGACTTTCGGTTTCGCCGAACAAGGGATAATTTTTGTTCCATTCATTGCAATGATGGCAATTTCTATGGGGTATGATGCCATTCTCGCTGTTGGATGCGTTTGCTTTGCCACAGCTTTGGGGTATGCCGGTTCTCTTACAGGGCCTTTTAACGTTAGTATCGCTCAACAAGTTGCCGGGCTTCCTCTGTATTCCGGGCTCTGGTTTAGAGCAATATGTTCAGTTATTATTTTTACAACATCAGCCTGGTATTTGCTTAGGTATGCAACAAAAGTTAAAAAGGATCCTTCTCAAAGTTTGGTAGCTGGTCATGATTTCAGTAGTCTGGAAATGGTCGAAGACCCAGAAAAAATGATTATGACAGGTTTACAGAAGCGAGTAATGCTGCTTTTTGGCGTATCAATCGTATTTATGATTTATGCAATGCTGCAACTCAAATTTGGCATGGCTGAGCTCACTGCCTATTTCCTTGCAGTTGGGGTTTTGACAGGAATTCTTTCGCTCATGAAACCTGGTCAAATAGCAGATGGATTCGTTGAAGGTTCAAAATCGCTGCTATATCCAGCTTTATTGGTAGGTTTTGCACGTGGAATTCAGACTATTATGGATAAGGGATTAATTCTGGATTCCTTGATTAATTTCTTGGTATGGCCATTGTCACACCTTGCTACATGGCTTGTACCTGGAATGATGGTTTTTGTACAAAGTCTAATTAACTTAATCATTCCAAGTTCCTCTGCTATGGCTGTTGTTACCATGCCTATCATGACACCTTTATCCGATTTGCTACATGTACAAAGACAGACCGCATGCTTAGCTTATCAATTCGGAGACGGCATAACAAATCTGATTTTGCCAAGTTATTCTGTATTGATAGGAGCTCTTGGCCTTGCGAATGTACCTTTTGTAAAATGGTTTAAATTCGCATGGCCGATTTGCGTAATCCTTACAATTGTTGTTCTTGTACTTGTTACGATGGCTGAGGTGGTAAAAGTAGGACCTTTCTAATTTGGAGTTATTTCACCTCAGGAGAGGGCTATGATCGATCTTGGTTGGCTCGGCCACATCGAATTTTCTTTGACATTTTTGCTGGCGGTGGGAAGCATCGTTCTCATCGACCTGGTGCTGGCCGGTGACAACGCCGTGGTGATCGCCATGGCGGTCAAGAACCTGCACGGTAAAAAACGGACGCTCGGCATCATGCTCGGATCCGGCGGGGCGGTAGTGGTTCGGGTGGCCTGCACCTTCCTGGTGGCCCAGCTGCTGACCATGCAGTACGTCAAGCTGATCGGCGGGGCGGTCATCATCTGGATCGCCGTCAAGCTGCTCACCGACACCGCCGACGAGGAATGCCATGGAAAGGAGGCTCAAGACATCTGGCAGGCGCTCTGGATCATCATCGTGGCCGACATGAGCATGGGCATCGACAACATGCTCGCCGTGGGTGCGGCCAGCCACGGCAACCTTTTTCTGCTCCTCTTCGGCCTGATCCTGTCCATTCCGTTTGTGGTGTTCATGAGCACCATGCTTGCCAAGCTGATGGACCGCTACCCGATCGTCCTGTGGATCGGGGCGGCGCTGCTTGGCAAGGTCGGCGGCGAGATGATGGCGACCGACCCGTTTGTCGTCGAACTTCTGAAACCGCCCCATTGGGTGGAGTATGCATCAATGGCCTTCTTCGTCGCCTTCGTCTGCGGGCTGAGCAAGTGGATCCTCAACCGGAAGAAGGAGAAGTGCGCAACGGAGCCCGCCCACGGCGGCATTGCGGCCATGGCGGTCGAGGCCGCCAAGACCGACGGCGGCAACTAGCGTTTTAGTAGGCGGCCAGGACTTCAGAGAAACCGGATTCCAGCCAGAAGCATGCTGGAATGACGAAGGAGGAATTTCATGATCTGTTGTGACCTGCCGGGTCATGAAGGTTAGCGGCCACTCTTCTCCAGGTGAGCATCTAAGCAACTGCGCCCCTGCCCTCATCCATTCTCTTAGGCGGTGGCCTTAAGTCCTTACCCGAATTTCAGCCACAAGCCTCTCTAAGTTACCGTAATTAGCCGATTTTACCCCTCTCCAATTTGAGCGATAATCTACCCCCGAAGCGACGGTATCGGGCTTGCGCCCGCGTCGAGGATTGAAGCATGCCGGACAATAGTTTTGGCACGAACCTGATGAACCCCAAACAAGGAAGGAAAAGGCGGCAAGACAAGTTGATCAAATGTCAGCAATCATATCGCTTTTCACCCCCACCCAGCCTCCCCCATCAAGGGGGAGGAGAAATTGGAGACCTTTTCGGATGGGAACTACCTAGACGTGGGCGGCAATGGGGGACGGAAAAGGAGGACAGCCGTCACCGACCCGTCTTGCGGTCATGGTTCCCCGCAAACCGCCGTTTCAAAAGCAGCGGATAACCATAAGGAGGATGCTTCATGAAAAAACTACAATTTGCCATCATCGGTGCCGGCAACGGAGGGCAGAGCTTCACCGGGCACCTCGGCCTGCTCGGATTTCCCGTCCGCCTCTGGGACGTGGACCCGCAGAGGGTAGAAGACCTCAAAAAAACCAACCGGATGGTCGTCTCCGGGGCGGTGACCGGCGAGTGTGACATCCCGCTCGTGACCGGCAACATCGGGGAGGCCGTCGAGGGGGCCGACATCATCATGATGGTCATCCCCACCGTCTATCAACGGTCCACGGTCAAGGCGATGGCACCCTATCTCAAGGACGGCCAGGTCCTGGTGTTGAATCCCGGGGCCACCGGCGGGGCTCTCGAGGCGCGGGCAACCCTCCAGGAAGAAGGCTGCCGTGCCAATGTCCTTGTCGCCGAAACGGATACGCTCCTCTACGCGTGCCGCAGCCCAAAGCCCGGAGAGGCGATCATTGGAGGTGTTAAGGACGGGCTCTCCGTCGCCGCCCTGCCGGCGAAAGACACCGCGCGAGTGGTCGAGCTTCTCAACCAGGCTTTCCCTCAGTTCAAAGCGGTCTCCAGCGTGCTCATCACCAGTCTCAACAATGCCAACGCCATGATGCATCCGTCCCCGACCATTTTGAACGCGGGGCGCATCGAGTGCGCCGCACCCTTCGATTACTACTTTGAAGGCGTGACTCCGGCTCTCGCCCGTGTGGTGGAAACCGCGGACGCGGAACGGCTGGCCATCGGCAAGGCCATGGGCGTCGAGGTGCCGTCCATTCACGATTTCTACCGGACCTCCTACGGCGCCTTCGGGAAGAATCTCCACGAACAGCTCCAACACGTCAAAGCCTATGTGGGCATCAAAGGGCCGACGAGCCTCAACACGCGTTACATCTTCGAGGACCTCCCCACGGGACTCGTGCCGCTCTCAGCCCTCGGGGCTGCCGTGGGGGTGCCCACCCCGACCATGAACGCGGTCGTGGAGCTTGGAAACATCCTCCTCGAACGCAATTTCTGGGTCGAAGGCCGCTCGCTCGAAAAGTTGGGCCTGGCGGGCCTGACCCCGGATGAGGTAAGGGCTAAAGTGCTTCTCGGTTAGTTTGTGGGATGAAGATCTTGGCAACTCCAACTTCCAGGAACTTCAGCTTAGCCTTCAATAGTTGAAAGCATTGCCGTCGCGATGCAAAAAGGAGAGTAAAAGAGTGGAAGGCGGCGCTACCGGTGTGGATTAAGGCTCCAAGGACCCTGAGCAAACCCCAGGATAGACCGTAAGCAGCCCAAATGCCTTCAACCGCCCATCACGCGAGGACTCGAGAAGCCTCGCGCATGAGCTTCGCGATGGCCAAGCCCTGGGGGCAGGCTCTCTCGGCTTCCGAATAATCCACCCCGGTCAATCGCTCTCTGGCCTCCTCCGAGAGCCCGGCGAAGACCTTCCGGGCCAGGTCCCGGTCCCCGTAATCCCGGTAATACATGAGGCAGCGCATCACGTCGCTTATGGGAATGGCTCCGCCCACTGCCTCGAGACAGATGCTTCCACAACCGGCGCAGTATCCCGTGCAGGTCTCGGCAGCGAACTTTTGAAACAGCTCCATGTCATCGCGGGTCAGTTTCGTGAGGTCCCGGGCCGCTGCCACGTTGGCCGAAAGTATCGTCAAATTGGGCATCTGGGAACAGATGCTTGCAATGTGAGGATTCTCCCATACGGCTTTCAGCTTGGCCTGCTTGTCCGTGAAGCCCCGCTCCAGAAACCTCCCTGCCATTTGCAGCTCGGCTTCACTGTCCGTCTTGACCGGTCCTCCCCCCTGGGTCTTGAAGGCGACGAGGCCTATGCCGGCCTTGGCGCATGCGGCCATGGCCTCCTTCATTTTGTCCGTGTGCATGAGGCGGAAGTTGTAGGTGAACATGACGGCATCGATGGTATCCACCTTCGCCGCAGCCAGCAGACAGTCCTCCATGTTGTTGTGGGTGCTGAAGCCGAAGAACTTCATCTTGCCCGATTTCTTCATCTGGGACGCCCATTGGCGAAGGGATTCGTCGATCTCGTTCAAACCCGCAACGCCGTGGATGAAGAACATGTCCACGTAGTCCGTGTGGAGCCGCTTCAGACAACGGTCGAACCCTTCGCTCATCTTGTCCGCCGGCGCCCCTTTGAGCTTGGTGACCAGAAAGATGTCCTTCCGGGCTTCAGGGTTGCGGGTGAAAAAGCGCCCGAAGCCCTCTTCACTCAACCCATTACCATACGCCTCCGCAGTGTCCCAGAAGGTGACCCCCCAACTGTGGGCCTGCCTGAGGAACAGCTGGTTGTTGATGGTGTCGAACATCCCTCCCAGACAGAGCGTGGACACCTCCACCCCCGTTTTTCCCAACTTCCGTTTGGGCACGGACGCAGCTTTGCCTTCTCCCTTCTCGGAGGCCCCTTGAGCTGTGCCGCCATCGAGCCCGGCAGCCACCATTCCGCCAAGACCCGCAGCCTTGATAAAGCTGCGGCGCGTCAAGCCTTTTTCCTGCTTCATCTCTGCCATGAAAGCCTCCTCCAGGGCTAAAGAATCCATGTTTGCGCTGGCTAAAACACAGAGGAAATAATCGGCCGGTTCGGCCGTGAGCCAATCGGGGTGGCCAGGAACGACATCTGATCATCGGGCAAGAGCCTTGCCCTGCCTGAGATCGTAGATCGGCTGGAACTTCAGCTCGGCAGTCAGGACCTCCTCGGGCCTCTTCAGCTGCAACTCACCCTCGACTTCAAGAAACCTCAGCTCGCCTTCCACGGCAAAGCCGCTTTGGGCGGCTTGTTCAAGAGAGGTCTTGGCCGCGCTGTACTGGGGTTCTGTCTTGCTCTTGTGGAATTGCTTGCGCCATTCCATCCACTGTGCCGCATTTTCACGGGATCGGTCCACGAACACGTAATAGGTGACTTTCCCCGGGCAATCCTCCTCCAGATAAAGAGTGTACTCGATGGAGGCGCTTTGGGGGTCACGCCCCTCGATTCTCTTTTTCTCGGCCTCCTCCATGAGCCAGGTGGTCGGGCACGCAAGGGTTTTGGCGAAGTCCTTCACATTTCCAAATATGTAGGCGGGATCAATTTCGTCGGCAACGAAATTGCCCGCAAGGAAGGCGTCGGGGGGGGTGTACTCAGCCAGGCTGTATTTGCCGCGCAGTTTGGCGGCATGGTCGCTTGCCGCCCATGCCGGCATAAACGGCATCAAGAGAATCGAAAAGGCCAAAAGAACAGGACTCAAAGGGCGCATAGTCTCTCCTTTTCATGGTAAGGCTCTGCCAACACACATATTAATCCAATTGTTCCCTAAAAGAGAAGCTGGATGATTTTCGAATACTCTTTTTGTCTCAGATATGCCTGGCGTTCCGTGTTTACGGTCGTGAGCCGAAACGCTCCGACATCCTCTCGCGGCAGGGCATGCATGCTTCCTTCTTCTGCCGGTGCTCCTCTTGGGAGAGGGGGAGTCCCACATCAGCTCCCATCAGCCGAAGAAAATTTCCCTGGAAACCCAGCGGACTGAGTCCTCCAACGTCAGTGACCTTCCAGCTGAACCCCGATTTTTCCATTTGGACCAAAATACTGTTGGGGGCGCCGGTGTCACCAATAAGGTAATTGCGCCGTCCCCGATAGGAAGCTTCGAGCCTCACTTCGGCCCATACCAGAGCCGCCTTTCCTTTGAGTTGGATCACCGGTGCTTCGGCCAACTCGATCCGGGGAGCGTCAAATTCCTTGAAGGCCCGTTCGAGGAAACGGCCCATGATGGTGTAGTCGAAACGGTTGTTGTCCTGATAATTGCCGGGGAGGAACCGGAGACTCTCAGACAGGTTCTTGGCCATACCCGCCGCAATGCCGGCTTCCAGCGTGAGCCGAATCACCTCTTCACCAGGGAGGCCCCCCCTGATGCTCACGGCCTGATCTGCCGGTACGGTGTCCGGGCTGTGTATGAGTAAGTCGGAGGGCTTCAGTATAGCACTCCTCACCAAAACACGGCCGTTCGAGCGATGGAGAATCTCAGCTTCCAATCTTTCGACCCGCAGGTGTTTGAGGCGGGCAACGAAAGGGGCTTTTCCCGTGGCTCCATCGACAACGCAGTCTCCGGGAACCCACCACTCACTCTCGCCGGAGGGCGAAATGCCCGTCACGTCCACAGGCGTTTCGGCGATCTCCTCCACTCGCAAAAAGTGCCGTGAAATGAAAACGAACGACAACGCCGCACACCCCATCGCCAACAGGATTAAGAATGCAATGGATTTGCGTTTCAAAGGATGAGCCTTCCTTTCACTCCACCTTGATCTTTGTTGCTTTCCTGGTTTCCCCCAGGGTGTCCCTGCGATGTTCAAGGGAAGCGATCTGTTGATCGATGAGGGATCTGAAGGCCTGAAGGAATTCCACGCGGGCATTGAGAAGATGCATGAAGAATCCGCTGTGCTTTGCGCGCAATTCAGATGCGCTTTTTTGAATGAAGCAGAAGGGGCAGCAGGTTTGTTGTTGTGTCTCTTCGCCTTGGTTGGTCTTCATCTCTTCATTCATGGTGGCCTCCAAAAGTGACGGTGAGATAGTCTTCCTTGAGCTCAGCCCTGTTCGGTTTCAAAGATGCGAACATCCTTGGGAGGATGAGGTTTCTCTTGAAATTGCCCATGCGGATGATGAGTTCCTCGCCGACCTTCGTGAGGTCGATCTCACTCTTTTCCACAAACGGGAGGTGCAACCTCACAGCATGGGAGCCGTCCAACTGGACGAATTCGAGCGGTCGCTGCCGGGCGAAGAGATCCACGGGGTCCCTTTCAGAGTAGAGTGTTTGCCCCAGCTTGCAGAGCCTGTCATAGCCGAGCACTTCGCAGTGGTAGAAAGGCACCTCGAGGCAAGGGGTCGGGCTGAAATAGCTTTCGGCGATCGTCCGGTATTGCTGCTGTGCTTCTCGCCAGCTCTGCGAGAATTCCCCGTCGGAATGCGCAAAAACCCGGTTCAAAATGATCCCGTCGATGGTGAGCTGATGCAGTGCAAAGAACATGTATGCCCTCTGGGTCTCCCGCAGGACCATTTTCTCCAGGTTTGTCACCAGGCGCACCGAAGTCGTTTGGGGGTCGCAAAGAAGCCTGTCGATTCCCTGGAGCTTCTCGAACAGGCGTTCGATGGAGACGAAATAATCGTCCTCGGGAAGGGGAATGTCCGAGAGTCTTTTGGCCATGGGGCGCATGACTCGGAAGAGGTTTCTCTCGAGGTGAAAGATTTTCCGCATGTACCAATCGAGGGTCTTGGGAAGGCTGACGAATCGGATGGACTCGGCCGTGGGAGCACAGTCGAGGATGACCACGTCATAGGTGCCCTCCTTCGCATAATGGTTCACGTAGAGAAGCGCGGCCACCTCCTCCATTCCAGGGAGCACGGCGAGTTCTTCGGCAAGCACCTCTTCAATACCCGAAGCGTTGAGAAGCACGGCGATGTACTTGTGGACCTCACCCCAGTGTGTGGCGATCTCCTCGTGGACATCCAGTTCCTGGATCCAGAGTCGATCGGCGATGGGAATGGGTTTCCCCCGATTCTTGTCCATGAGGGGGCGATCGAGGTTGAAGGCATCGCTCAGGCTGTGGGCGGGGTCCAGGGATAGGACAAGAGTTCTGAGGCCATTGAAGGCGGTGACGATGCCCGTTGCCCCGGCAATGCTGGTCTTCCCGACTCCACCCTTTCCTGCATAGAGAAGTATGCGCACGACCTCTCCTCTACCCTGCGTGTCTCTTGTCTTGCCAGGACTGAGCCATCTTCTATTGAGTTGGCTCAGCCTGGGGGCAAATCGATGCAACCCCTTCCAGCGGGGCTGGGTCAGGCAGCCTCCTTGTGCCCTCCTCAACGTCGACACGAACGGAGCCCCTGAATAACTCCCGGGAAGGGATCTTACCCTTTTTTTTTATTTTAACATCAGGTGGAATGCTTTCTAAGGGACTAGTGCAAAGAACGGCCTGAGTGCACCATCTGCCACAGCGCCAAATCAGGGCGCGCTCCTTATCCCTGCTGAACGTGATTTAACGGTGGGACTCACCCTTGCACTCTCCAGCGACCCTGACTGTGCAGCAATGACTCAGTGGACCGGTTTTCTGCAAACCGTTACATGGAGGAGGGCGCCTTGCAAAATACCTTGTACAATGAAAAGGCTTATTGTATAGAACCCTTGTTTTTTTAAATCTGACTCTGCATTCCATGATGGATGAATTCGTTATGAACCGCTTTGTCACCCGGAAGCTCTTGACCTGGAAGAATCAGGAGAGGCGGAAGCCGCTGATTCTTCGCGGTGCTCGACAGGTTGGAAAAACCTGGTCGGTCATTGATTTTGGGAGGAATCATTTTGAGGGAGCGGTGCATGTGGTCGATCTGGAAAAGCGCCCGGACTGGCATCGACTTTTCGATGGCAATCTGGTTGCGGCACGGATTCTTTCGGAGCTGGAGATTCTTCTGAATGCGAGAATCTCCCCGGGAAAGGACCTGCTTTTCCTGGACGAGGTCCAGAGCTGCCCCCGCGCGATCATGGCGCTTCGATATTTCTACGAAGAATGCCCTGAGCTTCATGTCATTGCTGCGGGGTCGCTGCTCGAATTTGCCATGCAGGACATTTCATTTCCCGTCGGCCGAGTGCAGTTTCTCAGCATGCATCCCATGAGTTTTGCCGAATTCCTGGAGGCAACGGGAAAGTCCATGGCAGCCGATGTGATTTTCTCGCCGCCTCGAAAGCAACCGGATGCTGTTCATGCCATGCTCCTCGATGAACTGCGCCGCTACCTGTTTATTGGCGGGATGCCGGAGAGTCTGCTGGCCTATGCGCATTCAGGCAGGCTCCGGGATGCTTTCGAGGTCCAGGCGGAACTGGTGAATGCTTACCGCCAGGACTTTTCCAAGTACGCGCCCTATTCGGACAAGCGTTGCCTGAATGCTGTTTTGTCTGCAACGGCAAGGAATGTCGGGCATCAAATCAAATATGCTCATCTGGCGGAAGGCTACACCAACCCCACTATCAAGAAAGCGTTTGATCTCCTGTGCCTTGCTCAGGTGATCCGCAAGGTGCCGGCAGCGAGGCCCGCCGGACTTCCGCTGGGCGCGACCGCCTCAGAGCGCAAATTCAAGGCGCTCATGGTGGATATCGGCCTGATGCAGCACCTATGCGGCATGCCGGTGGATGTGGAATATGCGAGGACCGACTTGCTGGCCATCCATCAGGGAGTCATGGCGGAACAGTTCGTCGGCCAGGAACTGGTCGCCGCGGGGCAGGACCAGCTTTACTACTGGGCCAGGGAAGCCAAAAGCAGCACTGCGGAGGTGGACTATCTCACCGTGATCGATGGGAAGGTTTTCCCGGTGGAGATCAAGAGCGGGGCCGCTGGGAGGCTGCGCAGCCTGCACCTGCTGCTGGAAACCTACCCGAACTGCCCCGCAGGATATGTCTTTTCCTGCACCCCTTACGCCGAATTGCCCTCACAAAAACTGGTTTTTCTACCGCTCTATTATGCTTCTGCGCTTGGCCACCAATCAGAAGCAACGTCTTCGTCTAACGCAGAAATAAGTTCCCTCATCCCTGCTTTGCATGCAATTCATCCCCACTGCGATCTGCACTGAAGCGCTTGTCTTCCTCCTCATCCGCCTCTCTGGCTTCTTCAAGGATCTGAGCAACATCTTGCTGGATTTGCTCAAGACGCCGATTGGCTTCAAGAGAGGCGTTGGCTTTCAACTTCGTTCCATCAAGGTAGATCTTTCCAAGATTCACAAGACCCGCTTCATGGCACAGTCTCAACACTTCCACAAAGATCCACTTGATCGTCTCCTCGTGGCGGCTCCTGAACCGGGCGATGGCCCAATGTCCCGGAACCATGTTGCCGGTCAGCCACCGAAAAGGCAGTTCTTCAGCACAGGCCTTGGCTATCTTTCTCGAAGAACGGATACCTTCAGAATAGGCGTATATCAACACTGCCAATGATCGAACCATTGCTCGCGACTTGATAGGGCGTCTCAGAGCGTATTCCTCTTTATTTTAAGAATAGTTGTTTTGGTTTGCTGCCCAACCTCAGTTTCGTCATCTTCCTGAAGTTATTCTCGAAAATTCCACCGCCAGTTTGCCTCAAGGGCAGGGAAAATCAAAGGCGTGCAGCCCAGTATCTTGGCCGTCGACGACTGAGGATATATTCCGTATACAGAATATGGGATTCTCGTAAGAACGCAAAGCAAGTGACATGCATCCCGACGGTTACGACACACGACATAGAACTCTGTGTCATTATATGGTATCTTGCCTCATTTTTTTGGATGAAATGCCAAAAAACATCCTAAAAAATTTCCTTGACCAGGGATGAAATGATTTACTATATTACGATATATAAATTTAGTAGGAGGCGGTGATAAAAGAATTTGTGAGAGTGATGAAAGCCCTTTCCGACCCAAGCCGGGTCAAAGTCCTCAAAGTGCTCCAGCACAAGTCCATGTGTGTGTGGAAATACAGGAAGTCCTGGGCTTAGCCCAGCCCACGATTTCCAAGCACCTGAAGATACTCGAGGATGCCGGTTTGGTTGTCTCTCGCAAGAGTGGCCTGTGGGTCAATTACGCCCTGGCCGACGGGAATACCACTCCCTATGCGGCCGCTCTTTTGGGAAACCTCAGGCATTGGCTACAAAACGACCCAGAAATTGTCCGGATGATTGAGATTCTCCCTGCGATTCGACGCGAAGATATCTGCAGGAAATAGGGATCCGATGCTTGGAGGATAAGAGAACCCACGGAGGAATGGGATGACCGAGAAGGACATTACGCGCATCAAGGTGCGCAAGCATCCGATAAGCATCATCGGTATCAAGCTGCTCATGGCGGAAATGGCTCATACCCACGCGGGCAATCCTGATGAAGATGTTCGAAGCACAATTGTGGAGGGGCTTGGCAGAGACAATCACATCTCAAACAGCGCACGGGATGATTATGGCAAGGCCTTCGTTCGGGAGTTCCGGAAGTTCCTGGGGCAGCCATATTCCGAGGAGAATTCGGGGCAACTGGACGTCAAGGTCCTGGGCATTGGATGTGCTCAGTGCCACAACCTGACACAAACCGTCATGGAGGTGCTGACAGAAATGGGGATACCCTGCAGGCGTGGACCACGTGACCGATCTCAGGGAGATCGCCAGGTACAATGTGAGGGGATTCCCGGCGCTGGTCGTCAACGACAAGGTTTTGGCGGTCGGCAGTGTCCCGCCACGTGATCGTATGAAGGCATGGCTTGCCGATGCCGGCTCGACAATTGTGGGAAAGATCTAACGGGGCTGCATTTTGCTAGTAGGGCTTTCCGTGAAAGACTTCATCAGAGTCATGAAAGCACTGTCAGAACCAAATCGGGTGAGAATCCTGAAGATACTTCAAAAGGGACCTCGGTGCGTTTGTGATATCCGGAATGCGCTTGGAATTGCTCAGCCGACAGTCTCAAATCATCTCAAAATATTGGAAGAGGCAGGACTGGTGACATACCGCAAGGAAGGCCTGTGGGTTCATTACCGCCTCACAGACGGCGGCAGATCACCTTATGCGGCAAGCCTTCTGGGGCAGTTGAGGCATTGGCTGGAAAATTCGCCTGAAATCAGGCAGGCGGCGGAGACGTTGTCCAAAATGGATCATGTTGAGCATGCGGATGGTCGCGCAAAACGAGGCCCTGCCTGAGCGCCGATCCCAGGAGACAGGCAGGGATGAGGCGGGGATTGCACACTCACCAGCCGTTCATACAAGAACGCACCTTGATGTGATGCGATGTCTTCGCCCGTGTTCGACCCGCAAGCTTCCACAGGGTTCAGTACGCATTTTCCGTAGGAGATTCAAACATGAGTAATACCCAGGTTGTTGAAAAGACACTTTCAAAGACGGTGGTGCCGCTCTGCGAAGGGATGGGCATTTCATGGCTGAGGAGGCGCGATGGGGAAAGCTCAGTCTGCTTACGGGAAGAAAATCTAAAGGAGTCGTCACTATGAATACCGGGGATTATCTCATCTACCTGCTTCAGAGCGGGTTGGGGAGCCTTGCCTCCTACCTTGCCGCACACGTCCTTCTGTGCCTGGTTCCGGCCTTTTTCACCGCTGGAGGTCTCTCCGCCCTGTTTCCCAAGGAGGCAATCACCAAACTGCTCGGTCGTAATGCGCCCAAAACCTTGGCTTACCCTGGCTCAGCTCTTGCTGCGAGCACACTCGCGGTGTGCTCCTGCACCATCGTACCACTCTTTGCCGGAATCTATTACAAGGGGGCCGGGCTGGGACCGGCAATCACCTTCTTGTTCTTTGCTCCCGCGGCCAACATCCTGGCCCTGGTCTATACCGGAGCCGCTCTAGGCGGAGACTTCGCCCTGGCGCGTATCATCCTCTCTCTGGTCTTCGGCATCGGCATCGGCTTGATCATGGCCTTCATCTTCCGAAAAGAAGACATAGCCCACGCGGAAGCGACTGATGTGGCTTACGTTGGGGAGGGAGGCCTGAAGGCAAGCACCATCATCTTTCTGCTGCTCATGGTGGCTCTCCTCATCTTCGGGACCCTCAAAGTCTCCATCCTTGTCAACTCATACGCCAGCTTCACCGTTCCCATACACGGTATGGACCGCTTCCAGGAAGCGCTGTATGCCTGGATACCGTTCGATGAGTCAAAGGGCGAGGAGGGCGTAACGGCTCAAGGGGCAATCCTGATAGGCCTTCTCGCGCTCATTGCCCTCTCTGCTTGGCGAGGACTCGGCAACTTACTCAATGGCTACAACCGATGGACATGGGTCTCTCTTGTGCTGGTCGCTGTGACGCTCATCGTTGCCGCAACGCGGATGGAGCCGGGTGCACAGGGGCTCACGGTCTATCTTACGGGAAGGATGTTTGGCGTCATCCTGACCATGCTTTGCCTCTTATTTATGGCATCCAGGTTTTTTAGCGAGTATGAGATGCAGCAGTGGCTTTGGGAATCGTGGCGATTCGTGAGGCAGATCTTCCCTTTGCTCATTGTGGGCGTCTTCGCTGTTGGTATCATCCGCCGCTTTATCCGCCCCGAATGGGTCCAGGCAATAGCCGGAAGCAATACGATTCTCGGCAATCTGGCCGGCGTGGTATTTGGTGTCTTCATGTATTTTCCCACGCTGGTGGAAGTCCCCATAGCCAAGATGTTCCTATCCCTGGGGATGCATCGCGGCCCCCTGATCGCCTATCTCATGGCGGACCCGGAACTCAGCCTTCAGAGCATTCTCGTTACCGCGACCATTATCGGGAAAAAGAAGGCCTGGACGTATGTGGGATGGGTGGCCTTGTTCAGTACGGTGTCAGGGCTCATCTATGGCGCCTGGGAGGATGGAACCAGCATCTATCTTCTGGGGGGCTATCTTGCAGCTTTCATTTTGCTGATGGCATCCACATTGTATTGGTTGCATCGACGCGACGAGGCTGCACCAGTTGTAACTACAAGTAAGAGCTAGCTAATTTTGTCATAAAACAAGCGAATCCGTCTATGTGAGGATTTCTGTCGGAACGGTCATCACATTTATTTGGGGCCTGCGATCAAGGTGGTTCTCATCGCCCTGCACTGGCTCCTATTTCTGGCAGGTTCGGCGCTGTTGCTTCCGAACATGATCGTGTTGGTCGGGAGGATCCAAGAAGAGCTTACCCTTCTTTTCGATCATCGTGGTGCTTTCCATGATGGCGGTCATGGCTTTCGGGTAACTGGTTAGCTGAGATGGGATATAGGTGTAAGGGCCGGTTTCAAACCCGCCCCTGCATTGTGGATGAATCATTCGAAAAGGGAGATGTAAGATGGAAATCAAAGTGCTCGGTCCGGGATGTCCAAAATGTCAGCAGACAGAAAAGGTGGTGAAGGAAGCCGTTGCTGAAAGCGGAGTGGACGCCAAGGTCGACAAGGTCACCAACATTCTTGAAATCGCCGAATACGGTGTGTTCGGAACGCCGGCGGTCGTCGTGGACGGCGAAGTCAAGTCGGTGGGGAAGATACCCAGCAAGGCCGAGGTCCTCAAATGGATCAAGAAGTGATAGGTCTCAGGAAAGGAGGAAGAAACCATGGCTGAAGAATGTTGTGTACCGGGTGGAAACATCATGATCTTGGCATGCTCGGGGGGCTCCAACGTCGGGCAGCTCTCCAACCAGGCGGCAGTGGAACTGACGCAGGAGGGGTTTGGGAAGATGTTCTGCCTGGCTGGGATTGGAGGCCAGTTGAGCGGCTTCGTCCAGTCGGCCAGGGACGTTCCCGAGATGGTCGTGATCGACGGCTGTTCCGTCGGGTGCGCCAAGGCATGCCTGGAAGAGGCAGAGGTGCCCGTGAGGAATCATCTTCTCTTGACGGACCTGGGGATTGAAAAGAACAAGGATTTCAATCTCAGGCGAGATGAAATCGACCGGGTGAAACAGGCCGTCAAAACCGCCTGTGGAGCCCCGAAATGATCATTGGGAAATCCTGAGGCCAACAAAGCCCCTCGTGTTGCCGACGATCGCACGAACAGGAATGAGAAAGGGGGTGTCCCATGTTGCTCCAAGGGTATCGCAAGGAAATAGTCAGGCCTGAGTGCAGGAGGGAAGCCGAGTCCCTGCACTGCATCGCCCACCTCGACGAAGACATCGCCGAGGTGCTCCCATACCTCAACGCAGTGCTGGGAGGATTTCAATACACCAGGGACCCCCCTTCGGTATCGTTCAAAGTCCACGGAAAACTCATCGCTGTCCATCCCGCAATGATCTGTGTCAACGCCCTCAAAGATGAAGCCGAAGGGGACAAGATCCTGGAGTGGCTCAAAGGGGAAATCAACAGTGCGTGGGAGGGGCGGGCGGAGATCCGGCCAAGTTTCGAGGGCGCTCCCAAGCCGAGGGTCATCGAAATCTTAAAGCTACTCCCCAAGACCAACTGCAGGGAGTGCGGCCAGCCCACGTGCATGGTCTTTGCCACGCAGGTTGCGGAGGGAGGCAAGGGTACTGAGAGTTGTCCACCGATCAGCCAAGAGAATAAAAAAAAGCTCGAAGCGTATCTCAGCCAGTTTCGGTTCGAATGAGCGGCTGATGTGCAAAGCCTTAGAGATTAAAGAGACATGGGCGAAGAGTCCGAGAAGTTGAAAATCCTGTTTCTGTGCACGGGGAATTCCTGCCGCAGCCAGATGGCTGAAGGCTGGGCCCGGCAATTGAAAAAAGAGGCCATTGAAGCCTATTCGGCAGGAGTCGCCCCTCACGGAGTGGACCCGAGGGCCGTCCAGGCCATGGCCGAAGCCGGGGTCGACATATCGGCCCAGGTGTCCAAGGATGTCGATACGCTGGAGCACATCGAATTCGACACCATGATCACCCTCTGTGACAAGGCCAATCAGTCGTGTCCCGTGTTCCCGGCCAAAACCAGGCTGCTGCACGTGGGATTCGATGACCCTCCAAGGCTTGCTGCAGGTGCTCAATCGGAAGAGGAAGCAATGGTTTATTACCGGCGCGTGCGGGATGAGATCAGGAAATTCGTGGATAAGCTTCCCGAAGTGCTGATTGAAGAAAATCGATAGGGAAAAGGAGAAATGCCATGGAGGCGTCGGTAACCAAGAAGCTTTCCTTTCTGGACCGTTTTCTGACCCTGTGGATTGTCGTGGCGATGGTCGTCGGCGTGGGCCTGGGATACTTTTTCCCCGGCGTCCGTGGGGTGATCAATCTTTTCCAGGTGGGAACGACCAACATCCCCATCGCCATCGGCCTCATCCTGATGATGTATCCTCCCCTCGCAAGGGTAAAATACGAAGAGCTCCATCTCGTCTTCCGCAACCGCAGGGTCTTGAGTCTCTCTCTCATCCTGAACTGGATCGTTGGGCCCATACTGATGTTCACCCTCGCCGTGATCTTCCTCTCCGATTATCCCGCGTATGCAGTGGGTCTCATCCTGGTAGGCCTCGCCCGCTGCATCGCCATGGTCATCGTCTGGAATGAGCTCGCCTGCGGCAACCGTGAGTACTGTGCGGGGCTGGTGGCTTTCAATGCCATCTTCCAAATGCTCCTGTACGCCGTGTATGCGTATTTCTTCATCGCGGTGCTTCCAAAATGGCTCGGCCTGGGTTTCGCCATGGAGATCGAGGTCTCCATTCTGGATGTGGTGAAGACCGTCATGATCTACCTGGGGATCCCTTTCTTCAGCGGGCTCATCACGCGGTTCATACTCATCCCGATAAAGGGAATAGATTGGTACGAGACCAAATTCATCCCGAGGGTCAGTCCCATAACGCTCATCGCCCTCCTTTTCACCATCCTGGTGATGTTCTCCCTCAAGGGCGAATACATTGTCACCCTGCCTCTCGACGTGGTTCGGATAGCCATTCCTCTGGCCATTTATTTCGTCGTCATGTTCTTCTTCACCTTCTACCTCTCCCATAAGTTGCGGGCGGACTATCCCACATCTGTGAGCCTCTCATTCACTTCCGCTTCCAACGACTTCGAACTGGCCATCGCCGTGGCCATCGCGGTTTTCGGGCTTGAATCCGGCCAGGCGTTTGCGACCGTCATCGGGCCTCTTTTGGAGGTCCCCATTCTCATCAGCCTGGTGAACGTGGCCCTGCACTTCAAGCAGAAGTACTTCGCCGGGGACATATGCACGGTTTGTGGGGTGGAGGTGGTCAACAAGATTCTCTTTCGCTGCCGACAAGGGGACAAGGAATACTGGGCCTGTCAGACCTGTGCCCACGATTCGCTTCACTCCCCGGGGGGGCAGAACAGCCCCTGAGGGTCCCTGGGCTTCTCGTTGAACCTTGAGTACGGTTCAAGACCTGGGGATGGACAAAAACTGTTGGACTAGTCAAGGGAAAGGAGACGGATATGGTGGTGGAACAGGAAATGGCGGAGATTTATCCGCCGGATGCGGAGGAGCTCTCGGAGTTCCTGCCCGAGACCGATTGCGGCAAGTGTGGTTTCAATGATTGCGTTTCATTTGCCGAGGCACTGATCGAAGGAAAAGCGAGCCCTTCGGGCTGTCCTGAACTGGAGCCTGAATTTGGAGAGACACTGGCATCCATCCTGGCTCTCAACAAGGATCCCATTCCTTACAACATCATGATGGAGCAAGCACCCTGCACCCTTCTTGAGATCAATGGGCCGGGGCCAGGTTCGCCCCTTCTGATCACCAGCAATTTTCAGGAAACCGTGCGGATCATGAAGGAGATCCTTGAAAAGACTGGAACCCCTGCATTTCTTCTTCCCACTTTCACGCATGGCTATGCCGTGGACAATGCGGTACACGAGCGCATGTTCAAGGCCACGGAGGTATGGAAAGCTCTTAAGGAAAATGCCGTCGAGCAAAAGGTCGGAAAAACCACGATGATCATTCCGGGTTTGGCCGAGAAAGAGCGGAACCCCATTCGACAGATGACCGGCTGGGAAGTGAGGGTTGGTCCCATTTCGGGTTTTCTGGCTCCGCTTTTCATCTTGAAGAACCAAGACGCTTTTCGATGACATTACCCACAGATTGTGCCGGCTTCCATCCGATCACAGTGCCCGCTGGGCACCACAGGAGACCCTGAATTCAAAAAGCTTCTCTCTCTCTGCTTTTTTGGTAGCCTGGTCAATCTCCGCGGCCTGAAGTGATTTATCAAGGCGGGGATGGTCAAGGCCCTGGGGATCGAATGTGAAGAGACGGAGTGAGCCCGTCAGAATGAATAGGTGCTTGTGAAACCGCATCCAGAAGATCGAGGTTGGAAGGCACTCATGAGCACAGTCAAATATTTCGAGCGCACGTGGTTTAAGGTGATCTGGCAGGCCGGATCCATCCTGATTGTGGCTGCTGTTGTTGGCCTCGCCGTGAATCAGGTCCGCCCCGGGAAGCTTGCACTCGTTGCGAACTGGTCTCCCGAGGCCCGACTGCAAATGGATTCCGGGGACACTCTGGCGATCGGGCCTGACGAGGCGGAGGCCCTTTTCATCACTCAGTCGGCGGTATTTCTCGATGCGCGCGCCCGCGACATTTTCGAGGAAGGGCATATTCAAGGGGCACTCAGCCTCCCCGTGGAAGAGATCGAGAAGAACTTTGACGCTATGTCGGCAAGCCTTCCTCCCGAGGCAACCATCGTCGCCTACTGTGACGGCGAAGGCTGCGCCTTGAGCAAAGACCTGGCCCTGGCACTCCTGGACAGGGGATACACAAACGTCCGCGTGCTGGTCAAAGGTTGGACGGTGTGGCAGCAAAGGAATCTCCCGATGGAAACGGGAGAGGCTCGCCCATGGAATTGATGTTTCTCAGTAACTGGCAGAGCCCGAATTTTCTTGAAATCACGAGTTTTGCCATACCGAAGAAGGGTTCCCGGATATGCAAAGGAGAATTCGGGTCAGCGTGCTCTCCACTGCTGGATGCGCAAACACGCCCCCCACTGTCAGGCTCATTGAAGATACCGCTGAGGAACTTGGCCTCACCATCGAACTTGTCTCGACTCCCATTGATTCCCGGGAGCAGGCTGAGGTTCATCGGTTCTCGGGAAGTCCAACGGTCCGGATAGAGGGGTTGGACATTGATCCGACCATGAGGGATTGCGAGTCCTACCATCTCACATGAAGGATGTATGGGGCATCGGGTGTGCCCCCAAAGGAAATGATACAAAGCGCTCTCCTTGAAGCCGCACGATCGGGTTGAAATGGCGCGTCGGTTGTCGCTATTTTGTGCTGATTCCATGAGGTGGGGAAGTGGAGCACACGTGCGAGAATTCTTCTTTCTGCGGTTGCAGCAATGGATCTCATTCCGGGCATTTGCATCACGGCAAGCATCATCATGTGTATTTTTAGAATTCCAGTGGGACCAGGCTCCTCACGACCCTCGGACTGAATCTACTCATTCCCATCGTGCAGGTCATCGGTGCGGGGCATGAAGCCGCTGGTGAGCACCATGCGTGAAATCTGCTTCCATCTGAAGCCCTTGGGAGAATGAAGAACCGCAACGGGGTTTGGAGGGGATACGAAGAAGAACGACTGGAAAAGGTCCTCTGGACTCTTTCCGGCGCCCATCCTCAAGGAAGTAGAAGAGGAATACAAAGGGAAGGCGGCCATCGCCTTCGTCGACGTCTGGAAATTCCCGGAACAGGCCGATAAGTTCCGCGTCCGCGTGATCCCGACCCAGATCTTTTATGATCAGAACGGCAAGGAAGCGCTCCGCCACGAGGGGTTCATGGACAAAGAGAATATCGTTGCCGTCCTTGAAAAACTGGGAGTCAAGAAATAGCCTGGGAGGGTCATGTTCGAGCAGGCCTCCATTAAGGGATGAGGGATCTTAGGAGGGTGGGAGCATGGTGCTGACGATCACGGACGAGGAGCTGGTGCGCATGAAGATGATCGTCCTGGATAGAGACGAAGAGGAGGCGCTTGCCTTAATCAAGGAACTCCTCAAGCGCCTCGAGCAGCAAAAGAACCTAGGACTAAAATCCCACCTGGATTGAGGTGAAGTTCAGGTGGTCGTCATCCGCGCTTTTGCGGGAGGGAAATGGAAGATGCCAGTTGATTCACCTGAGAAGATGGCTCGAGCTGTTGTGGAAGCCTGTGCCGATTGCGACATCTGCAGATATCTCATGGAAGATACTCCCTGCCTGGTGTTTCCCGAGCTCTACAGGCTCTACGACAAGGAGATGGAGACCAAGGAAAGAGCGTCTCCCGAGGAGCTGAAAAGCCTCGTGGACTTGTGCAACTTCTGTACACTCTGCCCGTGCCCAAACATACGCGCTGACATCATGAAAGCCAAACACGCGTTCGTCAGCCGAGACGGCCTCAAACCGGGGATTCGTCTCCTGGAGGATGTGGAGCGCGTCGCCAGAGTTTGCGGGGCCTATCCGCGGCTGACAAATCTCCTGCTTGCAAAGAACTTCAGCGGAAATTTCCTGAAGAGAATGGCGGGGATTCATGAGAAACGGAAACTCCCCAGGTTTCCCAAGGGAGACTTCCCCGCATGGGCCAGGAAGCATGGTCTTCATGTCAAGGGAAGGGGCAAGGGAAGGAAGGTTGCTTTCTTCGCGGGCTGCACGGGGCAGTACCTCTTCCCCGAGGTGCCCAGGGCCGCCGTCGAAGTCCTTCGGCGGAATGGAATCGAGGTTTACTGGCCGGAGCAAAAGTGTTGCGGCATGCCGAGTCTCCTCGAGGGAGACCTGAAGCTCACCCTGGATTTCGCCGCTTTCAACCTGGATCGGCTCTGTGAAGCGGTGGATGCAGGCTACGACATCGTCTGCTCCTGCCCCACGTGCGGCTACATGCTCAAGCATGTGTTGAGTGAGGGGGCCTTTTACACCAAAGCGTATCGAGAATCGGCCGGCTCGAATGAAAGCGGCTCAAATGAACCGGATGCGCCACGGGAAGCAGGTCAGCCAAGGCCGGCCTCGTTCAGTGCGTCGATCATGGATAACCTCTTTAAGGATGAAGGCTACTTCGCCTCCATGAACGCGTTGAAACGGATCAAGGTCGCAAGCCACACCTTCGATTTGGGAGAATACCTGAGGGACCTCCAGCGCGCCGGGGAATTCAACGACGATTTGGGTCCGGTGCAGTCACACATGGCATACTACCCCCCTTGTCACTTGAGGGAACAAAAGATCGGAGAACCGTATGCGGACTTGCTGAGCCTGGTGCCTGGGATCTCTCTCGAGAGGATCGACGGCGCCTTCCATTGCTGTGGCATCGCCGGCATCATGGGATTCAAGCAGGGGTTTTACCGGGTGTCCGTTGAGATGGGGAGCCGGTTGATGGAGAAAATCAAGGCGATTCATCCTGAGAGACTCGCGACCGACTGCCTGAGCTGCCGAATCCAGTTCAATCAGCTCATTCCTTACAAGGTACTTCACCCCATCGAAATCCTTTGTGAATCATATGCGAAATATGGGCGATGAGCTTCATGGCGATGCGGCGCATAACATGTCAGGCCGGAAAGACTCGGTGCCCGGTTTCTGTCCGCAGCCATTTTGATGTGTGGCAGGAGCTCCAGAGCGTATTGGATTTCATCGATGAGCACGGGCGGTGGAAATCTTTGGAGAAAAAGCGGCGGATCTTCCCTGGCAAGGCTCAGGACCAGAGGATCATCCAGGCTGACATAAGTTCTGGTGTCCCGGCTGAGGTGCTGCAAGAGCGTGGTTTTTCCCACCTGCCTTGCTCCCGTGACCAAGAGCACAGGAAACTGACTCGTTGCTTTGCCAAGGAAGGTTTCGAGAGTTCGAGAGACATACATAAATCGGCCTTCCAAGAAAGGTCATCTGCAGGGGGGGAATTACTTGAACCCATATTTGTTGAGTTTGTACCGAAGCATCCTTTCGCTGAGACCGAGGATCCTGGCAGCCTGGCTCTGGTTGGCCCCGGCCTTGTCCAGGGCATCCTGGATCATCCGGCGCTCCAGGGCGTCCAGCGCGCGATGGAGTGAACCTCCCTCTAATTCCCCACCATTCGCATCCCCACACTCGGTTTGCTGAAAGGGCAGATCCTCGACGGAAATGACCGGGCCACGGGAAATCACCACGGCACGCTCCATGATGTTCTCAAGTTCCCTCACATTCCCGGGGTAATCGTACCTTATGAGAAGATCCCTGGCCTCACGGCTCATTCCTTCGATGTTCCTGCGGTTTTGACCAGTGAAGCGTTTGAGGAAGTGATCGAGCAGTACCGGGATGTCCTCCCGGCGCTCCCTGAGAGGAGGAATACTCATGGTGACCACGTTGATGCGGTAGAGGAGATCCTCCCGGAAGGCGCCTTCCTTGACGCGAAGTTCAAGGTCCTGGTGCGTTGCACTGATGATGCGCACGTCCGCCTTGAATGTCCTCTCGCCTCCCACCCTCTGGAATTCCCTCTCCTGTACGAAGCGAAGGAGCTTTGCCTGGACGGACATGCTGAGCTCGCCTATCTCGTCGAGAAAGAGGGTCCCGCCGTCCGCCTGCTCGAAATGGCCGATCCGCCGCTGCACGGCACCCGTGAAAGCCCCCTTTTCATGCCCGAACAGTTCGCTCTCGAGAAGCGTCTCGGGGATGGCCGCACAGTTCACGGCAATGAGAGGTCGTTCCGCCCGGGGACTCAAGCTGTGAATCAAGCGGGCAAGAAGTTCCTTGCCCGTCCCCGTTTCCCCTTGGATGAGAACGGTTGCCTGGCTTGGGGCGATCCTTCCGGCGAGGTTGATGAGCTCGGCCATCTTCGGGCTTTTGTGCTGGATCGTCTTGGAGGAGACCCCCTTGGCCCTCAGTTCCTGTCGCAGGATCTGGTTCTCCTTGACCAGTCTTCTATGATCCGCAATGCGGGCAATGAGGAGGGTGAGCTCATCGAGGTCGACAGGCTTGGTGATATAATCCCTGGCACCGGCCTTCATGGCAGCGACGGCGGTCTCTATAGTACCGTGTGCGGTGATGATCACCGCATCGATTTCCGGATTGAGTCGCCTCGCCTCCTGCAATACCTCGATGCCGTTCAAGCCCGGAATCCTGTAGTCAATGAGGAGCAGGTCAAATGAACGCTCACCAAGCAGGCGCAGGGCCTTTTCTCCATCATCGGCCTCCGCCGCCCGATGTCCTTCCTTGAGCAGGAAATCCCTGAGCATCTCCCTCTGAAATCGTTCGTCCTCGACGATCAGGATGTCAAGATCATTCATGACCATGACTTTTCCCTCTTCTTTGTTTCAGTCAATGGACCCGTGGAATCGTTTTTCAGGATTTCGCGTTGTTCTGCCTGGGGAGCAGTACCTCGAATGTCGTACCCTTTTTCGGCTCACTTTCCACGCGGATTTCTCCCCCGTGGGCAAGAACGATTTCGTGCGTTATGGCCAGGCCCAGTCCTACCCCGTTTTCCTTGGTCGTGTAGAAGGGATCAAAAATGCGTGGTTCCTCTTTGGCAGGAATGCCCGGTCCCGTATCCTGAATCCTGATACTCGCCCACTTCCTCCCCCTCTGTTCGCACGATATCGTCACCAATCCCTGGTCAGGAATGGATTCCACCGCATTCCGAACGATATTGAGCAGTGCTTGCTCCATTTTTCCCGCATTGATGAACACCCTCGGCACCTGAGGTCCCCACCGCTTTTCGATGGAGATGCCCTTTGATGCCGCCTCTTCACGGGTGAGGAAAAGAACCCGGTCGAGCAGGTGAGCCAGGGATTGCTCACGGAGCTCCATCCGGTTGTTCTGGGAGAGGGAGAGGAAATCCTCGACTATACCGTTGAGACGCTTGACTTCGTCCCGTATGACATGGGAGATGCCGTCAAATTCCTTCCTGTTCTCGGTTTCGGCAGGAGCAAATTCGCGCTGGAGCCTCTGCGCGGCAATGCTTATGGCATTCAGAGGGTTTCGAATCTCGTGGGCCACGCCCGCACCCAGTTTTCCCAGGGAGGACAGCCTCTCTGCATGATACAATCGGTCCTGCATTGCCTGAAGCCTGGCAATGTGGCGATTTTGAGTCTGGTAGAGGATTCCCATGGCCAGAAGGCCGATCGTGACCATAAACCCTGCCCAAAGAAAGATATGGCGCCGGTTCTCGATGAGAAGCTGGTCGGTCTCGTGAGTCTCGATCCCCACGCGGGTGGTCCCGATGGTGTTTCCATCCAACTGGAATGGGAAGGAAAGCTCCAGGAACTTCGTGTCTCCCACCCTCAAACACTCCCCTCCAAGGTTGTCCGCATCCTTCGTGGCACTGGCCAGAAGAAGGCATGCTTCGACCTTTTCTTCCGGGAGATTCCCTGAGCGGGCAAGAGGTTGGCCTCGGTTATCCTCAACCGCAAGGTAAACGACGCCCCTACCCCACCGGAGTTCCTCCAAGGCTGACTGGATCGCGATCGTCCATGCCCGGAATTCGATTGCTTTCCGATCGAGAGCGACCACGACGGCTCCCTTTCCTCCTTGCCTGCGAATACCCACGAACCCAACGGAGCCCTCACTCCTCATCCCATTGAAGAGGTGAACGACAATCTCTTCCTTGCCTTCAGCCAAAGCCTTTGCCGGGGCCAAGGCATCGGATGGGAGAGGACTGCTCTCGTAGGCAATGTTTCCTCTGCCATCCAGAAGAGCCACGGCCCGGAGGTTTGCCGATGAAACCAAATCCCCGAGTTTATCTCGGGCGCCGCCCTCCTTCGCTTCCTGCAAGTCGATGTGCCTTGCCACATCGATGAGCGATCCAGCCACGGCTTCTTGCATGGAAAAAGCCCCATCATCCATGGCAAGCCCGGTATAAACGCTCCTGTACGGGTATCCATCCCCCGTGAGACGCCTGAATTTTTCGCTGGATGATTTCTCAATAACTTCCGCGACATATAGGGCCTTCTTTTTGAGGGCATCGAGGAGGAGAGCCTCGAGGCGCCTGAGGTCCATCATGGCCATCCCGAAAAATAGCAGCCCAAAGAGTAGGAAAACCAAGGCGACGGCCAGAGGTTGAAGAAAACGCTGGTTGTATCGAGAACCGGAGCTGCGCATGAAACTCGTTGGCTTCAGGACCATGACTACTTCCTCCGATTTTACGGGAAGGACCAATCAGCCTGATTGAATCAGTTCCGCAATTGGTCGGGGCTAAGGATTCTTGGGATTTGAAACTGGTAACCCACCTCCAACTGAATCTCCTCATTCCAGCGTGAGGAATCATGAGTAATACTTATACCAGATGACGGCGTAGGACAACAATGGAGACAGGCAATGGATCCGTTGAGTTAGGCATGGCTCTCCTTCCAGCTGGTCCAAAACCTCGACATTTCTGTCGAGTTCCATTTAAGTCCGAGCACGATCTGTCGAATTGATAACACTCTGTATCCATTATGAATATCCTGAAATCACGGGAAATGGGTTCGACATTTGTTGCCGCTCTGCTTCAATCCCTCACACCTTGATGGAATCTTGTGCTGAGTTGCGGCGCTTGTCTTTTCAACGAATCGCAGTCTTCCTGGGCTGATTTTCCTCATTCGGCATGACTGTTGCTCGCTATACCTCCCCAGGCGATCAATAGGGACAATCAGAGACGGAGGTGGCCAATGAAGAAATTAGGCCTATTCATTGTCGCGATGGTCTTGGTGTCTGGTCAGACAAGAGTAGAGAAAACGCAACCAATTCGAAGGAGGTTCTTGTGAGAAAGAGTTTTGGAATCTTGGCCGCAGCCGGCCTCGTGTTTTCATTCACCCTGTTGGGCCTGCTCCTCACTTCGTACAGTGCGGAGCAAACCGCGCAGCAAGCTGCGGAGCAAAGTGCGGAACAATCAGCTTCGGAAATTCCTGAAATCCCCGTCAAAGGGAAAGTGACCATGGTGGACATAGGGGCCAAGAAATGCATCCCTTGCAAACTAATGGCCCCCATCATGAAAGAGCTCGAGAAGGAATATCATGACACAGGCAAGGCCGCCATCTACTTCATCGATGTTTGGGTGAACAAGGAGCAAGGGCGGAAGTTCGGCATCCGGACTATACCCACACAGATCTTCTATGACAGTGACGGCAATGAAGTGAAACGCCACGAGGGTTTCATTAGCAAGGAAGACATCGTGGCGATGCTTGAGAAGCTGGGTGTGAAGTGAGCAACGAGTACGCCATCATCGCCTGACTCGTCTTGAATATGACGCACCACGGGGGACCAAGGATTGTAGAGAGATTCGGGGGTAAGGACCGAATCTGTATTCCCTGGGCACCCTCCGTGGTGCGTCTCCATGTTTTTGATCGTTTCGGAGTGTTTCAAGCGATGCGCCTGGAGTAGTGAATTCTTGTGCAACGGCATTGCATCATGTCCGGGAACTTGAGTGGGCAAAAGAACGGGCGGGAATTACTTCACATTGAAAGAGGGGGGGGCAAGATGTTGGAACAGGCTTTTCTGACGATAAATTCGTGGATGATGGGCGGTGTGTTGATCGCCGCGTTGGGCTGTTTCCTGTGGGGCATGGTGAGTGTCGCCTTGAGCCCCTGCCACATGGCGTCGATTCCCCTCATCGTCAGTTATGTAGCAGGCCAGGACAAGGCGCTCAAAGCAAGAGATGCGGCCTATTACGCAGGGGTGTTCAGCGTTGGCCTTTTCATCTCCATCGCCATGGTGGGGATTATCTGCTCGCTTCTTGGCCGCATGCTGGGGGAGATCGGGCCCTACTGGACGATCCTTGTAGGAGCGATCCTCATCTGGGTGGCCCTCGACATGTGGGGAGTGTCGGGTTGCTCCATGTCGGGAAGCATGCTTGGCCGCATAAAGATCAAGGGCATGATCGGGGCCTTTGTCCTGGGTCTGGCCTATGGGATTCTCTCCGGTTCCTGCACCTTCGGCTTCATCGCTCCCATCCTTGCCATCATCACCATCCAGCAAAAGATCCTGATCGGAATCATATACATCCTTCTTTTCGGCATCGGCCACTGTATTCCCATTGCCGTGGCAGGAAGCTCAACAGCCAAGGTCAAAAAGCTCCTCGAGAGCAGTTCTTTTCATGAAGGGAGCCTTTGGTTCAAAAAATGCGCAGGCGCTGCAATAGCGGTATTGGGATTGTATTTCGTCATACGTCCCTTCATCGATATCTCGTGAAAATTTTGGGACTGGCAGCGATCGGGGTCTTTCAACGGCCACATCACTGGAATCAAGCCCGCAAACCCGCAATGGATGGGCTACCCTGCCGCTCTTGACCAACAGATGAATCAGATAAGCCATCAGATTCACCAGTTGAACGACCGTCAAGCTGTTGCGAAAGTGGCTCAACTTGGTACAAGACCTGGCAACGGACCGCCAAAGTCTGCTCGAATGAAAAAATAGAAAACCTTCAGAAATCGCCGACGATGGGTCCCATTGGTGAGTGGAAATTTAAAGTCTCAGCATAGTCCAACCGATGATGTGTTTGAAATGGATTTCATAGTGAACTGAAGTTGCTGTAGAAAATATGTTGATGGACAACTTTAGTCAATATCGGTTAATGGCCATAATGATTCAAGGAGCAAAGCAATGAAAAGGAGGACATTTCTGGCTTTGCCTGCCCTGTTTTTATACAACAAAATTGCTCCAGCATATGAAACTGATAAAAAAGAATACTACATTGAAATTAGTATCAGGCAATGCAAATTATATTTATATGAACTACCAGGCAAACTATTTCTAAAAGAGTACAAAGCAGCTACAGCTAAAGAAGGTTTAGACACATATCCAATTGGAAGAGGGCATGTTACAAAAATCGAGTACAATCCAGAATGGCACCCTACAGCCTACTCAAGATGGTATTTCAGAGTGAATAAGAAAATATACTTGCCGGAAACTGTCAAGCCTGGAGACCCTTTGAATTATATGGGTGCTTTCAAAATATATCTTTCACATCGCACACGTAAGGGCGATATTTATCGTATCCATGGAAACAATGATCCATCTCAAGTGGGCCAGAGAGTAACCGGTGGATGCATTCGGCTATTTAATGACGAAGGAATCCAACTGGCGGGAACAATTAGCATTGGAACCGAAGTGAGTATCCTCAACTAAATTTTCCACGACGGGCACTAAAGGCACGAAGGGTTGGTTTGCTTTCGAACAAGATTGGAGTGTGCCGGTGGGCATAATTCAACCGGCAGCTGTGCCGCCACTGCGATTGTCTTGTTATTTTTCGAGTTTCCCGATGCACAATAGATTATAAGATCGCGGATGGAACCACAAAAACCCTCTCTCCGCAAACAATTCATATCAGGGGCATTCAATGGCTAGGATTACGGGCGGGCAGATGGTGGGCAAATTCCTTGCGCGCGAAGGCATCAAGGCCCTTTTCACTCTGAGCGGCGGGCACATCATGGATGTCTACAACGGCTGTATCGAGGAGGGCGTCAGGGTTATCGATGTGAGGCACGAACAGAGCGCGGCGCATGCAGCCGATGCCTGGACGCGGCTAACCGGGGCACCGGGCGTTGCGGCCGTTACCGCCGGACCCGGCGTGACCGATGCGGTAACGGGAGTTGCCAACGCATTCCGGGCGCAGGTACCGATGCTTTTGATCGGGGGCCAGGCACCCCTCAAAGGCATCCTGAAGGGCGGGCTCCAGGAGATCAACCATGTGGACATCATGAAGCCCATCACCAAGTTCTCCGGAACGGTTTTCGAAACGGAGCGCATCCCGGAGTACATGACCATGGCTTTACGCGAGGCCTACAACGGCCGCCCGGGGCCGTCGTTTCTTGAAATCCCGGTGGATGTGCTCGAGGCCGAGGTGGAGGAGTCGGCTGTCAAGTTCCCTGAAAGTTACCGTTCGAGGGGCAGGATGCGGGGAGATGCGCGATACATTGAACTGGCGGCCGAGCTTCTGGAAGGGGCATCGCGTCCGGCGATCCTTGCCGGCACGCAACTGTGGCACTGCCGGGCATCGGAACACCTCCAGAAATTCGTAAAAGTGACGGGGATTCCGGTCTATCTCAACGGCGGGGCCAGGGGATCGCTTCCACCCGATTCGGAGTTTCTTTTCGTCCGCTCGCGGCGAACAGCGCTCTCGAAAGCGGACGTGGTAATGATCGTCGGGACTCCTTTCGATTTCCGGCTCGGCTACGGAAACCGCATCGCGCAGGGGGCCAGGATCATACAGATCGACCTTGACTATGCGGAACTCTGCCATAACCGGGACGTGGACGTTCCCATCTGCGCCGATATCGGGTCCGTTCTGGAGGACCTCACCTCGGCCGTGAGTGGTCCTCTGCACTGCGGCGACTGGTGCAAGGAACTGCAGGCCGAGGAGAACAAAGCACTCGACCGGGACAGCCCTTTCCTTGTCTCGGACAAGACCCCCATCCACCCAATGCGGCTTGCACGAGAAATCAACGAGTTTCTAACCGACGACGCCATATTCATTGCCGATGGCGGCGACGTAGTGACCATTTCGGCAAACGTGATCCGCACGCGAAAGCCCGGCAAGTGGCTCGATCCAGGCCCCCTGGGAACACTCGGGGTCGGTACGCCCTTTGCCATCGCCGCCAAGGCTGCCTTCCCCGACACCGAGGTCATGGCGCTATTTGGAGATGGCGCCTTCGGGTGCACGGGCCTGGATTTCGATACCCTGGTTCGGTTCGATATGCCCGTAATCGGGATCGTGGCCAACAATGCCGCGTGGAACCAGGTGCGGTTCGCGCAACTTCTGAAGTATGGGCCGGAGAAGGGCAGAGTGGCAAACGAGCTCTCGCCCCTTCGCTACGACAGGCTTATCGAGGTGATGGGAGGATACGGGGAAAACGTTACCGAACCATCGCAGATCCGTCCCGCACTTGAGCGGGCCGGGGCATCCGGAAAGCCAGCCTGCATCAATGTCATGGTGGACCGCGACGTGTTCAGCGCCAGCACGAAGAGCATGTCGATCTACGGCTGATCTATGATTTGGATGGACTTGGGACAAGGCTGAATTATCCCGGAACCTATTTCTTACCCGAGTTCACCCTGTGGTATTCCTTGAAGACCTGAACTGCTCCATCGAGTTTCATGGCGTGCGCCCTGTCTTGGTTGTGGTCGTGTTCCAAACCGATGCAGAATACAAGAAAAGGGTAAGATATCCATCTCTACTGTGAACGGCACATGGCCGCGCCATGAGGCAAACCTTCCACCCCATGACACTCTCCAGGATGAGATCTTCACGGACGATCACCAGACTCCCTGCTGGCGAATTCCACCACCCGATCACCGAGGCAAATCCCCGAGCCTTCATCTGAGCGATAGCCTGCCTATGGGATAGCTCCGGAGGCTATTGCCCCCGATCTGAGCTGGATCACCTCCGAGTAGCTCTTAACAAGCCCCGGACCCCGTGATCAATTACAAGCGTTGGTGAAACGGAAGAACAGCATGTTGTGCACCTGCTTCTTCCCGAGGTAATGGTCGATTCGAAAAACGGCCTTCTCCTCAAAGGTCCCAAGCAGGATCCGGTTGAGGTCCAGAGCTGAGGCAAGGTCACTCCCGAAAGGCTTCTCGATGATGACCCGGGCGCCTCTGGCACAGCCCGATTTGCCGAGCTGTTCGACGACCGTCTCGAAACTGGTGGGCGGAATCGCCAGGTAAAAAGCCGGACGCTCGGCACCCCCGAGCTCTTCACGCAATGCCTGATACGTTGCCGGGTCCCCATTGTCACCTCTCACGCAGCGCATCAGGCCGCTCAGCGTCTCGAAAGCCGCGGGATGGAGCCCCCCGTACTTCTCTAAGCTGTCGCGGACCCGGGCCCGGAGCTCGCCGAGGTCCTTGGCGGAACCTGGCCACGCCCACCACGGGCACGTTGAGGTGGCCCCTCTTGACCATCGCGTGAAGGGAGGGAAAGATCTTCTTGGTGGCCAAGTCTCCCGTTGCTCCAAAGAAGACAAACGCATCCGAATGTTGAGGATTCATTGTTTCCTCCTCATTTCGCCGGCTTTTCGAGGTGGCCCCCGAAACCGAACCGCATGGCCGAGAGCACCTTCCGCGCAAAGTCATCCTCGCCCCGGGAGCTGAACCTCTGGTAGAGGGCGGCGCTCAGCACGGGAGCCGGCGCTCCCTCGTCTATGGCTGCCAGGATCGTCCATCGCCCCTCCCCGGAATCCGAAACCTTTCCTGCAAACTTGGAAAGATCCGGGCTTTCGACAAACTCCAGGGCGCAGAGATCGAGAAGCCACGAGGCAACCACGCTCCCCCGCCGCCAGAGCTCCGTGACGTCTGCCAGGTTGAAATCGTACTGGTAGTGTTCGGGGTCGCGCAGGGGGGTTGTCTCGGCATCCACCTCGCGACCCTGCTTCCCAACGTTGGCGTGGTGAAGGATGTTGAGCCCTTCCGCGTAGGCGGCCATGAGGCCGTACTCGATCCCATTGTGGACCATCTTGACGAAGTGACCTCCGCCGGAAGGCCCGCAGTGAAGGTACCCTTCCTCTGCCGTTCCGCTGGCCTTCTCACGGCCCGGTGTCGGGGGAATGGAGCCCCGGCCGGGAGCCAGGGTCCTAAAAATCGGGTCGAGGGCCTGAACCCCCTCTTTCGGCCCGCCGATCATGAGACAGTAGCCTCGATCGAGGCCCCAGATGCCTCCGCTCGTTCCGCAGTCGACATAATGGATTCCCTTGGGCGAAAGCTCTTTGGATCGCCGGATATCGTCGATGTAATAGGAGTTGCCTCCGTCGATGACGATATCCCCCTTTTCCACATGGGCCACAACCTCGTCGAGCGTCTTATCCACCGCGGCCGCGGGCACCATCAGCCAGACCACGCGCGGCGGCTTGAGCTTGCCGACAAGCTCAGCAATCGAAGACGCCGCGAATGCTCCCGTCTCCTTCGCGAAGGTCTCCCTCGTTTTTGCCGTCGCGGAGTAAACGATCACCTCGTGACCTGCGCGCATCAATCGGCGCACCATGTTTCCGCCCATCCTCCCAAGACCGATCATTCCGAGTTGCATAGCTTTCTCCTTTCTTCCCTCTAACTTTGAGTATGGTTCCGCGCCCTTTGCCCTGCGCGGACTTCGTCAGGCAGGATGTTGTCCACATCAAAAAGGGCGACCACTCTGTTCATGGCCATAAACCTCCGTCCTTCCTCATTCAAAAAGGTGCCGCCGAGTCTCCCGCCACAAGCCTCTTCTCGGTGCCAGTCACGCCTTATTTTCTGCCTAGCAGCTCTTTCGCATAGGCCACGACCCGGTCGGGCTCGAAACCGAAGTGCTTCTGCAACTCCCTCAGGGGGGCCGACGCCCCGAATGTATTCATGCCGATGACGCGACCCGCGTCGCCAATGTACCGCTCCCAACCAAGCGTCGAGGCCTGCTCGATGGCGATGCGCGCCTTCACGCCGGGTGGCAACACGCTTTCCCGGTATTCCCTCGGCTGATGGTCGAAGATGTCCCACGACGGCATCGACACCACGCGGGACCGGATGCCTTCGGCGACCAGCGTCTCGTGAGCCTGGAAGGCCAGGCTGACTTCGCTGCCGGAGGCGATGAGGATCACTTCCGGATTCCCGCCGGGCGCATCGGCAAGCACGTTGGCTCCCGGCGCCCTTGTAGGTCAACGCGGTCTTGTTCGACGGTGCGAGGTCCGCCGATCCGCCGAGCAACCACGGGATGTTCTGGGCGAGCACGTTCAGCACATTTCCGGAGGCCTCGCAGCCGGCGATTCCTTTAGGATCGGCGGGAAACGATGGCAGGTTTTGATCCCAGGCAGCCGGGAGCTCCCGGCGTTGCATCTGATCAATCTCTTTGGCCAGATCCGGATACTCGGCGCCATAGGCCGTGATGAGTTTCGTCCAGTCTTGCCGGGCCGTCGCGCCACGTTGACCGATGCCGGCGGCGAAGTGATCGTAGACCCCGTCGGGCACGAGAAACTGTGCGTCTTCTGGCCATCCGTAGTCGCGTTTGGTCAGCCTGACTTCCTCGTCGCCGAGCGCCTCGCCGTGAGCTTCCGGCGTGTCTTGCTTGTGGGGTGAGCCGTAGCCGATGTGGCTGTCGAGCACGATGAACGTGGGACGGCCCTTCGTCTTACGGAACACGCCGAGCGCGCGCTCGATGCGATCGATGTCGTTGGCGTCGCCGACGCGCAGGACGTTCCATCCGTAGGCAAGAAAGCGGGCGGCGACGTCCTCCGTAAAAGTGATGCTGGTGTTGCCTTCGATGGTGATTCGGTTGTTGTCCCAGACCCAGCAGAGGTTATCGAGGCCGAGGTGGCCGGCGAGCGAGGCGGCCTCCGATGCGACGCCTTCCATCATGCAGCCGTCGCCGCATACCGCATAGATTTTGTAGTCGAAGACCTGAAAGCCCGGCTTGTTGTAGCGGCTCGCAACCCATTTCTCGGCGATCGCCATGCCCACGCTGGTCGCGACCCCTTGCCCGAGCGGCCCGGTCGTCGTTTCGACGCCCGACACCCAGTGGTACTCGGGGTGCCCGGGCGCCTTGCTGTCGATCTGCCGGAAGCGCTTGATGTCGTCCAGCGTCACGGAAGGCTGGCCGAGCCTTTCGTAGTCGGCGTTGACGGCCTTGACGCCCGTCAGGTGCAGGATCGACCAGAGGAGCATCGAAGCGTGCCCGTTCGACAGGCCAAACCGGTCCCGGTTTGGCCAGATCGGGTCCTGGGGATCGAAGTTCATCAACCGGTTCCAGATCGTGTACACCAAAGGCGCCAGGGCCATCGGGGTTCCGGGATGGCCCGATTTCACCTTCTCCACCGCGTCGATGGACAGCGTGCGAAGGTGTTGATCGATAATTGACTGATTTCCGTATCCGTCATGGGTCTCTCCTTTCAACTTCAACGCTTTCTGAAAAACGCTCCGGTACGGGCGAGGATAAACCCCGCCCCTACATTTCACGACGGTTGGGGCCTTATCCATGCCGGTCACGCCGGTTTGCTGCGTAGGAGCGGGCTTTATGCCTGCCCGTTTCGGCTCATCCTCCTCGTTAGCGGCAATACGGTTCACTTAAGAGAGACTCACATGCGGGTCCCCCTCCCCTCGGTGGGAGGGGTCAGGGGAGGGGGTTGATCTTATTCACTTTTCACCCTCCCCCAGCCCCTCCCATCAAGGGAGGGGAGCTTTCATCGCCTTTTGTGAACAGTATTGCTTTTATCGGCCCAGAGATGACGGCCAGCCTCCTCGAACCGCAAGCGGGAGAGCGAGCTCGGGACCGCGCGCCGGGCTTGAGTCGTCATTGCTTTCGTGCCGCGCGCGGCAGGATGAAGCGTTCCACGGCATTGGCAAAACCCTCTTCCTCACAGGAGGTCGTCACGCACGTGGCCTGCCGCTGCACCTCCTCGCTCGCATTGCCCATGGCTATGCTGAGACCGCTCCGCTTGAACATCAGCACGTCGTTGGGCTGGTCGCCTATGGTGGCGATGCTTTCCAGCGGAACGTTCAGGTATTGTGACAGCCGCTCGATCACGGTGCCCTTGTTGGCCGTGGGGTTTGTCACATCGAGGCAGTACGGCTGTGAGCGCGCGGCGGAGACATACGCCCCGAACTTCTCTTGGGCGGCCGCCTCGCACCGCGCGACGAGATCCAGGGCTTCGCTGACGCCAACGATCTTCACGACCCGGCTGAGCAGACCGTCGAAGGTGGGGACGACGACGGGCGGAGATTGAATGGTCGACGTCTCGCGAGCCACGCGCGGGGCGTCGGGAGAGCGGACGTACCAAGCGGTGGCGCGATAAACCCAGACGTCGAGACCGTGTGCCAGAATCGTGTCGACAACGGCGGGCAGGACATCGTCGGGCAGCGGGCGCTCATCGAGAACAGTCATGTCAGGAAAGACGATCATGCCGCCGTTGAATGCGGCCATCGGCAGGGTCAGCCCGAGCGGCTCGATCAGCATGCGCATGCCTTGCGGGGGGCGCCCGCTGGTGATGAAGAATCCGATCCCGCATTCGCGCAATCGCCTCACGGCCTCAATCGCACGCTCGGTAAGCACTTTTGCCTTCGTAACGAGGGTCCCGTCGACATCCGCCAGCAGCGCGGTGATCGGCCGGGAAGTTGCCATCGGGCCATCGGTCATGTTGACTCTCCTTTCATCGTATTTGCTCATAAGGCGGATTTCGCTTTGGAAAGACCTTCGGGGCTTCCCCTTCAGAGTATAGAACTTCTTGCCTTTTCGATCGTCTCAATGCCCGATGAAGCCGAGACCGTGTTAAACCTCACCTCCGGGTGTGTGAGTGACATCTCCATGATCAAGAGCAGGTTGCGGTATTCTCCCGAGCGGAGACGGCGCTCCAGTTCATCCGCACCTCTCCACATCTCCTCGAACAAGAGGACATCATCTTCCTGTGCATCCACGTAGATATGACAGCCGAGACAGCCAGACCGCATCCTGCTGTGCCGAGCTGTCAATCTGAGGATTTTCAATGCCTCATCACGCTTTTCTGGAGGTATCTTCATCTTTATGGTTGCGACAATCACGTCTTCCCCTCGTCGGTCTGACTAAAACTCGTGCCTAAGTATTTTCTAAAATGGGTTTTTCTACGAGCTACCGGCAGTGATCAGACGTTTCTTTTCCAGCTTGCTGCAACAATGGCAAGATACGTGCCGAGTGGAAGATGGATGTGGAATGCATGGATAACCTGTTGGATTAACCGGTTTTCTCTAGGGAGATGCTGTTTATGGGAGAGGCAGAGAATCTGGTTGTGTGGCGATATGTCGACATAAAATGCCTTCATATCGGCATCAAGGGGCAGGGCGGCCAATGACCAACTTCTTCATCTTCGAGCACAGGATCGATCTCTTCAGGCCAAGGACTTCCGCCCCGCCGTCTTTTCCGACGACGCGCCAACCGGCCCTCTCCACCACAGCCACGATGTGTCTGCGCTCCATATTCTCAAGGTTACGAGTAGCGCCTGCTTCCGACGACACAAGCTTGAACACGTCAACGACCAGAGTTTTGCTCTTGCTAAGGATCATGGCGTGCTCGATGACATTCCTCAGTTCCCTTAGGTTGCCGAGCACAGAGGGGAATGAGAGATTGTTAATAGGTGATGAACTCATATGCCTCGCTATTCCAGCACATCACGAACACTGGGTACTCGTTTCCCGGATGACCCAAACTTAACACATCCAGATCATTTGCGATCTGCTCGTCCGCCTGATCTGAATTCCACCTTCTGGCAAGTTAAATATACCGATTAAGGATGAGATCTTTCATTTTTTGTTTCACCGCAAAGACGCGAAGGGTGCAAAGAAAGACTGAAGAAGACCCTTTGTGCATCCTTCCCGATCTCTGCGCCCTGCGGTGAGAAATGAAGCATTTCAACCTAAACGAGTATAACTCCCTTGCCAATTGCTCACATGTAATGAGGAGCATTTAGCTGGTCAGCTTTACATAACCTCCGATTTGTCATTTTGTCTAATGTTTGGGGTTCTCGTCAGCCGCAAACCAGCGCCCATCCTAAAGGCCATTTTTCACCACCAGGCAAAATATGCTCTTTTGTCTAGTCATCTTACCCAATTATTGTAGCCTTGTTTACATTGACAAACCGCGCAGCCGTTTGTCAACCCTCCTTGGTTCTGCTACCGGACAGTTTTTTCATGAGAGTCTCCTGAGCGCCCCTAGACATTGGGAATCACAGGTAGATTCCAGAAGCGATAGGGAATATGGAAACCGTTTTTGAGAAAATGTTTCAAGAGGCGCAATCCAAGCTGAAACAAGCTCAGGTCGCAGCGGTTGGAGCGATGGATCTTTCGCCACCAGTCTCCGCTCACAGCCACAGCGCCCAGATAGACGATCCAGTAGTAAGCCAGGCAGGCCCCGATCATGAGTCGAGAGAGTCTGTCCGGGGCAGTAATGCGGCTCTTGTGGAGATTAAACCCGCGGCTTTTCGCATCGGAGAACAGTGTCTCAATCCGGAATCGTTTGGAATAGAAACGACAGGCTTCTTCGGGGGAATCCAGATTCGAAACCAGGTAGATGGGTTCTTTACAGTCCTCCCTCCACCAGCAAAGGGCAAGAACAGGCCCGTACTTCTTCTGGGTGAATTTGCAGCCCGGGGCGTCAAAGATTTCGCCAGGGGCAGTTTGGGCGGCCATGTCCTGGAATTCAAAGGGCTGGTCTTGCCAATAGAGCGTGATGTTGGACGCCGTGCGGCAAGCATAGTGCCATTTCCAGTGGTTGATGACAGCCTGCAGATTGGTGCCGTCAAACTCGCCATCGCCCACGAGAACGACTTGGGCGCCTTCGGGGATCAGGGGGTGTACCTGCTGGAGAATTCGGATGTGGTCTTCTTCGGGAAGGTGTCCCTTCTTGCCCTTGACTACAAGCCAGGCGATTGGCAAAGCCCGTTGCTTATAGATCACAGAAACCACAAGGGCCACACAACCGCGGCCAACCGTGCTCCCATCTATCGCCAGCACCAAGGTGTGCTGTGAGAGACAGGAGAGGAGAGCTTGCGCAAAAGGAAGAAAGTAGGTTTGCAAGTCGAGTTCCTCGTTCTTCATGAGACGATAAAGCCGCTTCTCGTTGCTTGCGGGCAGGGCGTTGCCCGGCATTTCCATGGCTACGTGTGAAAGATGGCAATTCTTGCATCGTATGATGCCGCAGATGAGACCAGCAGTGAGATTGAGGATTCTGCCCGCATTTCCCGACTTGTGTGCCGAACAAATTTCAGTCAAGGCTCGGCGAACGGCACTGAACATTTTTTGTTGTCGGACATCACAATCTCCTCTCTGTCATTGTTTTCAAGTGTTTTAGCCTAACCTATGAATTTTTCGGGGGATTGTCCGGCAGAAAAAGTGTCCGGTAGCAAATGCGTCAACGCGGATTGGCGTGAGAGATACCGCACGCAGGGAGGTTCCAAAGTTTGAACTTGAAAAAATCCCTGTGTGCGACTCACTACTGAAAACGTTTTGGTGAGAATTCCCGGTGATCGGCGCTCGCTATTTTATGCCGGACAAATAGCTGATTCTGTAACACGTTAGAGCAACACCTGTGTGACAGGGAGTGGAACATGGGTGACAATAATCTGGTCACGAACATGATCTCGGCAGAAGAAGCCTGCAGCTATTACCGCAAGCGGTTCAAAATAGAAACCTTCTTCTCGGACCAAAAGAGCCGTGGGTTTCATCTGCACAGGAGCCACTTCTCAGTCCCGAAGCGTCTGTCTCGGCTTCTGATCGCCACTTGCCTTGCCTACTTCTGGATCATCTATCTCGGCGCATACGCAATGGAGTCGGGATGGAACAAAGTCATCCACCGCACCGACCGTTGCGATCTCGGCCTCTTCCAACTTGGTCTGCGATTGCTCGACCATTTTCTCAATCAAGAATTGCCCATGCCCGTGGTTTTCACGCCAGCGGACGACGATCCGCTCAAATATGCCCGGTAGTGAATTCCACCCTACCACGCGAATACATATAGCACCCCTATGCCAATTTAGCCAGGATTGCGACCCGGCTGAGGCTTATGCGTAAAGATCTCGAGGGTGGAGAACGCGGCTCAGCAAATGCTGTGACGTGGAGGCATTCTTCGAGTCGTGCGAGTCGCAAGCGAACTGTAGGCCGCCCGCGCAAATGCCACGAGCGGGGCGATCCGCTCGTGGACATCCCAGGATCATCCCACCGGGTTGAGGTCGTTGATAAATTTGAGCATATCGACCATCGTGAAGTGATCCGTTTCCGCCCGCGGGAGCTCCGGCTGCCAGTTCGTGCGCCGCCACAGGAAGGAGTCCTGATCGCCGTGGACGAGGCCGAGGAAGGTCTCGGCCACGATGGTGGTGCCGACTGGGCCCAGGCGAGTGCCCTGGTGCAACACCTCGGCCTCCTTCAGGATGTAGAACCACAGCGGCGTGGTCTTGTGCAGGCCGTGTGCCGCGGCCGCGGCACCATCGGTGCCCCTGGCCACGTCGGCTGACGCTAGCGGCGTCGCGCCGATCGCCTTAGCGACATCTTGGCCCGAGGGCAATTCCACCTGCACGCCGCGGCGTAGGTTGCGGAAGGGCAGGACGGCCTGGCGATTCACCTCGCCGGGCAAGGTGTGGAGGGCGGGCACCAGGAAGGGGTCGAGCCGGCGCGTCATATTGAGCTGGAAATCCCCTCCCGGGGCCGTGCCGAAGTCGAAGAACCGCCGCCAGTCGATGGCCCAGTTCGACGGCAGGGCTGCCTGGGGTCCAGGGCCACTGGGGAAATCCGCCGGATCGGCCGTCGCCGCCAGGTCACCGATTATGGCCCCCGACTTGCCGGTGAAGAAGAAGAGCAGCTCGAGGCTCCCCGGTGCCACGCCACCATTGCGGAAGACTCGGTTGTGGCTATAGCGCCCGCGCACCATCGAATGGCCGAGCCGGTAGGCCGCGGCGGCAAACTCCGCCGGCATGTAGGGGCGGCTGCGGAAGCGGTAGAAGCGCCGACCTTCACGCTTGATCTTGTTGATGAGCCCCTTCTCGGTCAGCCGTTCCACAAAGTCGTAAAGCGCGATCCACTGATAGTGCCAGGTGACGAGGCGCCGTGCCTCGTCGAACAGTTCTCCACGGCTGAGCGAAGGCCGCTCCGCTTGGAGCCAATCGATGACGCTGTTGTGGAACTTGAGGAAGGCGAGATGGGTCTGAGCGACCAGCAGGTTCTCGTCGTTGCGCTCGTCGCCGATCAAGGCCCGCCCGACCCGATTGCGGGGTAGGTCGTTCGGCAGCTCCGGCACATTGCCGCCGGCCGGGTCGAAGGATTCGCTGGCCTTGCCGATCAGGAGCTTCGGCAGCATCCGCCCCTTCGTGTCTCGCTGGTACAGAAAGGGGGCCATCGCCGGCCCCGCCCCATAGAGCGCATCGAGGTCAAGCGCTGGCGAGCGGAAGTTCTTGGTCGCCAACGGATCGGCCTCTTGTTGGTCGAGGGGCGTCAGGTCGAGCGTAATGTCGTGATCGATGAACTGGCCGAGGTAGGTGAAGCCGGCCGGGATGTGCGGATTGTCGCCGGCCGGGTCGCCGGGATTCGCATCCTTCATGGCCATGGCAAGATCGAACAACGCGTCGTCGCCGACAATGAGCGGGTCGAGCGTCGGGAACATCCGACCGAACTTGCCGGGGTCGCCATGGCCGCTCAGTGCCCTGAGGGACTGGCGGTTCATCTCCCGCATCGAGTGCCCGTGCCGAGTCTGCATGATGGTGGTCATAGGTGGCCTCCTTTTTCAAGTTTGCAGGAACAAGCTTCGCTAATGCGCCACAACAACACTTGCGGATTGGAAATCCGACTATTCGTCCTCCGCCCCTTCCGGAAAAACCATCGAGCAGCCAAGATCCCAGCCGCAAGCAGCATCCAAGGGGCGAAAAACAAGGATTCTCTGTTTTGTCCAGTCCATCCATCTCTCCACTCACCTGGGATTGCGTTTGGGGAATTCAGCAATGGAATTCCCGGACAGCGACTGGCTACAATGGGCAACCTGACTGCGGCAGCCGGTTGGATGAGGGAGGTCCAGTGAAAAACACCCCGTCACGTTATCGATCTGCAGAAAGCCTGCGATTTCGGTAGATTATGTGTGCTAACCAGGCAACTCCATGCCTGAATTGCCAGCGCCGAGCGGAATATCTGAGAGCCCATGAAAGAACGGTCTATGAAGACACACATGGTTCACATTCTGACCCGACTGATGATTTAGCACCTGCAGCATGGATTGTGCCAAGCCTCATGAAGTGAGCCTGCTCAGGACATGGAGCTTTATTGGGCAAGGGGTTAGCATCCAAGAGAGGTTCAAACTGGGGTTAACCGTGGCAAGGCACATGAAAGCGGAAGCCATCCCATTTTGACACGGCATGTTCACTCTCCGTGGCGTACATGAAGGACTTGCAGCAGGACTATACCATTTTGGAGCGGTCCTTTCTGATACGAGGCGTTACTTTGGAGAGAATGCCTCGGAGAAAGAGTCGAAGGGAAGATCTGACCATCCAGAACAACTGTCAGGTAGTGAGTTGACGCAATAAAAGCTCCTTCAATTTTCAATTTGCCTTTCCAACCACAAGGTTAACCGGAGTACCCGGCGGCACTTCTTTTCCTGCCTGGGGGTCCTGCTCCAGTATCACTCCCACTTGCTCCGATGTCCGCTCGTTGACCGTTCCGACTGTGAGCGCGGCTTTTGTCAGTACTCTGCGGGCCAACTCGAGCTTCTGGCCAACCACGTCAGGCGCCGCCACCTGCTTTGCCACGCCGATAACCAGATCGACAGGGGTCCCGATGATCACCTCCATGCCCGCTTTTGGATCCTGCGCAAGCACGAGGCCCAGTTGCTTCGGCGCCGGCCTGGTCTTGCGTTCCCCAACGCTGAGTTTCGCTGCCTTCAGTAACTCGGTGGCTTCCGCTTCGGGCCGGCCCACCACATCGGGTACCCGCACTGTCTCAGGCTGCTGCTCCGGCGGCGGTGGACAAGGCTCTTCCGGCTTCTGTTCACCCAGGACAATCTCCCGGTAAACGATGCTCTCCGATACGATGTTGTGTGCTTCGGTACCGCGAAACAGGACGGTTCCGTCCTTACCTGAGGCTTGCAGAAACACCACGTCCTTCGCAGCCGAATCTCGAGCAGAAACTTCCAGCTTGAAATACCCCCGGTCGTCCGTGCACATGAAGGTTACAGGACGGCCGGCACGGTCAACAGCGCTCACCGTGAGCCCGGGCTGGCCGAGACGCTCGCGATTGACGACACGACCATGCAGGATGAAGATACCGTTTTGGCGTTCCGGTGGCACAGTCTCGCTGCGCTCTGTTTCAGCCTTGATCTGAGTGCTCAGGGCCTGCTGCAGTCTCAAACGCTCGGCAAGGAGCTTCACCTGGGGCGCATCTTTTCCAAACTGCACTGTTTTTATGGCAAGCTCGCGGCGCAGGCTCCTTTCTCTGGCATTGCCAAGCAGACTGGTATGATCCAGACCGACCAGCCGAACCCGGTCCACCACGGCAGGCACTTCAACCACCTGCTTTGCGAATTCCTCATCGGTGATGCAACGATTTCTATCCACGTCGATGTTCTCCCTCATCTTACAGAAAGAGGTTCTGAAGATCCCAGCGTACCTGTTGGCCTCCCCCTCAACCAGCCGAAGCCAAGAAGCCGACGTTTTGCCCAACTCCTGCAACGGCCGGCCTGTAAGGATTGCAGGCGTCGTCATTGAACAGCAGCCCCAGCGTGCGGTTGGGTGTGACGACACTCAGGGCAGGAAGCCCCACCGCCACAAAGCAGTGTGTCCCCTGGTTGTCGGTGGTGGAGTTCATCAGCCCAACGGTGAAGGCCGAGAGTCGGGCATTGAAAATTCCTTCCTTGAATCGATTGTCGGCGACCCGCAGCGACCATGCCGCAACGAGAGCGTTGGTGCCCACCAGGTCGAACAGGAGATCGCAGTCGCACTGGTTGCCGGTCATCGAGATGTCGTCCAGAGAGAACAGCAGGACGGAGCTCAAGCTCAGCGTCACAACCGGCCCGAAGGCGTCGAGCACGACCTGGTTGTCGTTAAACAGGATGTTGCCGCCGACGAACAGCCGGGCATCATCGCCCTGCCCGCCCGGATCGGGGAAGCGGTCGACCAGACCCAGACCGCTCAATCCGAAAAGCTGCAAGTAGACCTCGTTGGAGACCCCCAAGTTCACGATGGAAACCACCGCCCCTCCCAGCGCATCGAGAAAGGCAGCGAGAGGATTCGTTGTAGCCGCCCGGTTGGCGTATGGCACCGCCGCGGCGGTTGAGACTGTAAAGCCGCCAGGTGCTCCGGGGGAGGTGCCGGGAAGCGGAACTCGATTCAACGAGTTGCCGCCGTGGGCGGTCAGCTGATTGCCTTCGACCGTCACCGGACCGATGGCGAAGACTTTCAGCGCCCGTCCCTCAAGCGACACCACGATGTTGTCGTGCACACGGGCGGCCGGTACGCCGTCCTGGCGAGAGCCGCTGAAGCTGGTTCCAAACGGTGAGACGGATACCTTGCGCGGCTGGGCCATGCCGATGACGATACCACCCCGCTGACCCGGCGAAGGTGTGAGCTCGGGATCGGCCGGACGCCCGTTGTGGAAGATCCGATTGCCGTCAATGGCGATGCCCTCGCCATTGAGGATAAATACGCCGCAAATCGGGTCCAGGTGATCGGTGCCGTTTTGCTCGACGGTGTTGTTGCGGATGATCAGGTACTCGCCGTCAGCGAGGGTGATTCCTCCGTAGCCCGAGTGTTCACGCAAGGGCGGAGGGATTTCCGCGAGCTCCAGGAGCATGCAGTTGCGGATCCGACTGTCCTCGATGGTCAGGCGATCAACCGTAATGAAATCAGGATTGGTGGTGAGATCAAAGAAACGCACCACGCTGATCCCACTGGCTCCCATGCGGGAGATGTCGTTGTCGACGATGCGAACATTCGTCAGGGCCTCATCTGCCACGGGGACCAGGGGCTGCCCGTCGTCGCCGGTTGGCGGAGGCGGATTGGGATCGATATGGATGCAGCCGTTCTCGTCCACGCTTAAGGTGAGCCCGTGTGAGGGACTGGCGGTAGTCCCCGTGAAGCTGGTGAAGTGGTCCACCTCCTGGGCTGGTACGAACCGAAAGCTGCCAAGGGTGATGCCGTTGCCATTTCCCCCCTCGATCACATTGCCGCGCACCTCGACCCGGTTCGAGCCGCCACCGATGTGGAGGCCCCCATAAGGACTTCGCTCGCGGCTTTCACGGAACTCGCCAATGATGCGGTTATCTTCCACGAGCAGGTCGTCCCCCGTCAGAAAGACCGCTGCCTGACGGCCCACAGTCGGATCATCACCGAGGGGGCCGGTCAGCGGCGCCACGCTCACCTGATTGCTCAAAAGGGTTATGAATTGGCCGCCGCGACCGATGATGGCGCTGCGGTCGCGACAAGTGATTTCGAGTTCGGCCAGGATAATGCGCTCAAGAGGAAGTTGGGGCTCGCCTTGCATGAGGATGCCGGGAACCGTGGCGGCAAGCAAGGATAGGGATCGCACGGCTATATCCCGGCAGTCACGGATCTCGATCACCGGCTCGCTTGGCTCGTCCTGTTCCAACAACCTGGTCCTCGTGCCGCAGCCGCGAATCGTGATATTCTGGCGGTGCTCCAAAACGATCCGTTCCGGGTAGTTGCCAGGCAAGATGCAAATTTCGCCCCCCGCGGGCGGGAGCATCTGGATGGCCTGTTGAATCGAGTTGACGTCCCCGAAGCTTTTGTTGCCGTCCCCCACGATCACCGTGCAGCATCCACTCATCTCGCAAAGCGGACGGAACTTGTGGCGGCAGTCGTGAACGCTCGATGTGACCGTGAGATCCGGGGCTGTACCTGCCACCGCCCAGCGGACGATGGCGAGTGGTGCAAAGAAAAAGCGGGTACCCGCAGGCGGAGCTTCCTGCTTGAGCTCCCACGGGACCACTTCATCGGGTGTATTGGGGCGAGCCGCAATGATCCAGTAATCACCCGGCAGACCGGAGGCTGAAAAGGTCACGTTCAGGCCCGTTCCTTCGAGTTCAGCGGGGGAGCCGGGTGCGAACCCATGATCCGGTTGAGCCGAATCGCCTGAACCGCCTGTCCAGAGCCGAAGGTAGAAATACTTCTTCTTGTCATCGGGGTCGCGATCGCTCAAATACGAGGCGTGACCCGGGTCGTCCAGCCAGTTAACCCAATCCTGGGGGACTGGTGTTGCAATGGTGAGCGTCTGTTCGTCGGGATCATAGCTGGTGGCAACGGTAGCCAGATGTCCCCGCAGCTCGGCGACCTTCTCCTGGTTGGGCAGCAGCGCCTCCCAGGGCAGGATCTCGACGGCCTGGCCCTTGAGCGGCTGAGCAACCTGATCGCGAGGCAGGGTCAGAAACTTGATCTTGACGAGGGCGCCGTCCTGCGAAAGCACCTGCACCCGGTAGAAGGGGGACGCATTGTCATAGCCCCAGATGAAGCGGTCGAGCGCGGTGAACTGCACGCGGATCGTCTGGTTCTCGGCCCCCAGGAAACCGGATACTACCTTGGGCTTGCAAGGGTCGTCGGTGAGGCCCTCCGCCGCGAAGGTGACCGTGAGCCTGGCGTTGGAAAGCAGTTTGCAGCCGGCGTCATCGAAGGATCCCGCGCCACCTGCCGTCAGACGGGCTTTGAGGGCTTCGAAAGCCTCCGCACAGTCTCCGGGCACGTCCGGGAGCACCTCGACGCGGCGCGTGCGCCGGATTCGCACGGAGGTATCCGGACCTCCCAGTGCCCGCTCGCGCAGTTCGCCGTCTTCCACCGCCGTGACGCACTGTTCCCATGCATGCAGATACGCCAGGTCGAAACGCTCGCGAGTGGTTCCATCGGGATTGGTCAGATCGGCCACGTCAGGCCGGGCAGGGATGTTCTGAAGATCGCCATCGATCTGCAGCCAGTCCGTCTGCTTCAGAAATCGCTCCGCAATCCCCGAATCCGTTTCGAAACGCAGGCCACACAGATAAAAACTGCCGTCCGCCCAGTCGAAGTCATAGGTTTCCTTCGCCGTGGGGAATTCCTCCCCCGGCCCGGGTGACTCCGTTACCGTCGCATCGGTCACCCCGGTCACGAGAAACCCTTCATTGGGAGTCCCCTTGGAGCAGATGACTTCGGCATAAGTGCGACGCGCTTCCTCGTCGTCGATCCGCTCGGATTCGTTCCAATCCGAGTCCAGAACCACGCGCCCCTGTTGCATCCGAACGCTGGAGTACCTCTTCTGTGGCTGAAACAGGAACCTGGAGATGTCTTTCGCTGACATAATCGTCGTCCTTAGGTTTCGTTGATGTATTGAGCGATCAGCCCGAATGGCATGAACTCGTTTACCTTTGCATTGAGGTCGTCCAATTTGATCGGGTTGAGCAGGCTGTTGAATGCACCAATCTCCGAGCGGTTCTCGGCTCCCCGAACCAGCTCAGCCGGTGCGGTTTCACCGAGCTGTGCGTATCCCGGATCGCCGAAGCGCCTGGAAACGAAGAAGTGATTCGGAATCATTGGCCCGAAGAGATGAGATTCGAACTGCTGGGGCAGGCGCTTCCCGGGATCGTCATTGGTTGCGCTGAATCGGAAACAACCGTGCTGGTTGTCCGTGACCCTAACCAACCCCTGGACCAAAGCTTCACTCGCAAAAAGTCGGTTGACTTTCACCTCACCGAACACTGTAACGCGCTCCAGTTCGACTGCACCCAGCCGGGTTTCAATGGCGGGCGAGGCCGCATCGATGCTCTGAACGATCGAGTCGCGGACAATGAGCTTCTGAATCGTGCCCGGATCGCCCGAAATGTCGTCTTCAACGATGGGTCCGACGATGGAGGATTCGATCACGAGCTCTTCAACGTTGCCGCGCACCAGCAGTCGCACGTAGGGAATTGCCTGGCACTGGCCGGGATCCGTCTGGGCTTTCTCACCACCCGGATCCAGGGTGCAGTGGCGAATGACAACCCGGTCAAAGACGCCTTCGAGCACTAATGCAGCGCCGACGGCAGAGCAGGGCGCGGGGCCGGAAGCAGCGGCTGCTTCTTCGATTCCAACCCACAAGCCCGTCAGCGTGAGATGCCGCAGGTTCTCTTCGGGTTCAGGCTCGCCTGGCGGTACGGGAGTCTTTGGTTCCGCGGCAAACAGCCACTCGGCACCGGAGGGGGTAAGCCGTTTGATGTAAGGGCGTTCAAAGTTTGCAGCTTGCAGGGTGAGTTTGTTGATGCCGGTGATATCTCCATCAGGCAAGTAGGTTTTGCTGTCTTCGATTTGAAACGCTCCAGCGATGGGAGGCACTGGGATGTTCATCACCACCGGGCCGGGGTTGCCGACGCCGCCATTTGGAAGAGCCGTCACGTTCTCGTTGACGAGGGCGTCTCGCTTTTCATAGGGTCCTGCTCCGATATTGCCTGAAAAACCATAATGATAGACGGGCACCCAAACCTGCGCGCCGGGAGGCGTGAGGAACCAAAATCGCCCCCTTTCGGGGTCGACCACCAACGCCTTTTCGGGCGGCAACGTGCCGAGGCTTGCCCCCCAGTCCTCGAGGTTTCCGGCGGCAATTCTTTCGTGTCCTATGGGCGCCGTCCCCATATCTGGACCGGTCGCAACGGCGACAGCGCTGGGGTCGAGCTGGATCGGGCTGGGGATGAGATGAGCCTTGGGCGAGTCTTCGGTGAGAGCGCCGGCGAGCAGTTCTCCAAACAGCGAAAGGATCGCCGCCGATTGGCTCAAGCTTTCAATGGTCACGCGCAGCCGTGCCTCGTTCCCAAACACGATGCCCACGTAGCGCGAGAGCTCTTGTGCGGCAGATTGCGATAGGCCTTGGTCGATCAGATTGTCTATCAGTTCATCGGTGATCATGTAGCTTGCGGCACCGAGCAGCCGGCAGGGTATCGGCGCAGGCAGCTCCCATTCACGCACTGCATGGCACTTCTCCGGGTCAGTCCTCTGGTCGGGACTGAACAAAGGGATGTCGCGGCCCGAGGGATCGAAAGTGAATCTCCCCGTGCCAAAATCTGCTGCAGTGGCGAAATTGACCTCAAACGGCGGCAATCGGAACAGATGGAAGTTCAGTTTCGGGATGTTGGTGCGGCCCAGCTTGCCACGCAATTGGCGAAAATCGGGCGTATGGGAGTATTCGTCAAACGGTCCGTCAACGAGCTCCGCGCCGCGCGCGCTGTGCAGCTTGGCCCAACCTCCGGGCGGCGCTTCGGTAACGAATCCGGCAAGCTCTCCAGGTTCGGGATCGAGCCCATGACGCGTACGCCCAAGCCGTCTGAAGCTCTCGACGATCACACCTGCCCAGCCCGTGATGTCCCGGATGAGCAATTCCAGGACCAATGGCGTTCCCTTGCGCCTCCGGTAGAAAATCGTCCGCGCCACATCCACGCGCCGGCCCCGACGGTTGAGCTCGTGCACCAGGCGCGTCCCGACCAGGTCGCCTAGGTAAGGAATGGCCCAGTCATCACACAGCTCGATGAACTGGTCCTCCCATAACCGGTCGATACTGCGGCGAGCGATCGCAGCCTGGTGCGCCAGGATCTCTACGATCGAACGCAACACGTCGGGCCTTGCCGGAAGACCGTCTTCGTCCTTGAAGACGGCGGGGATCCAGTCCCAGATCTTTTCGGTATAATACTGCTCGAACTTGTCGTGCGCGGGAGCCAATGCGTTGCTGTCCATTTCGTTTGTCATGTTTTCCGAAGCTTTCTTTACACCCCAACGGGCATGTCGGCGGCCGCGGTGGCGTGAATCAGCAGAGTGCCGAGAAAGTCACGGTAACTGCCCTGTGCTACGCTGATGGCAGACGGTGCGGGTTGGCCGTCCACGGTGATCGCGCGCACCGAGAGGATGCCTTCGACACTCAGGACGGCTTCGAAGATCCTGCTGCGAAAGAGCGGGCAGCTGATGGGGATATTCTCCAGCGCGAAGATGCCGGTTTCCGGATTCGTCAGCGCCTGAATAACCTGCACGGTCAACGATTCGGCGCTGAAGCGATTGTCGATCTCCAGATCAATAACCAGTTCGGAGGGCTGTGCCTGAGCCTCCACCGCCACGAGAGGGGTGTTCGGATCGGCCTGACCGATGAGATAGGCTCTGAGCTCGGTGGCGATTTCACCACCATCCGAGATGAACCAGACTTTAACAACCGCACCTTGGCTGGTCTCGTCCCAGGCCCACTCGACGTGCGCGTTGACGACCCCGCCGAACTCCCGTGCGAGGGCCTCGAAGTCCGGCACCGACACGGCGCGTCCTAAAATGAGCGCGCTGGTGGGCGCGTTTTTGACCATGTCCTTGGGCTGATCGGCATCAGCGCCGCCACCCGCGGCCACGGGATTCACCACGCGTCGCAGTCCGACAACCGGCCTGGCGAGCTGACCGATTGCGCCTGCAGGTGGCTTGGCCGCACCGGCCCCGAACCGGTAAGTGGCCGTGGCGTTGTCTATCCCGGTGGGAAGCCGTGCTCCCGTGCGGCCATCGCCGAACGTGACGACACTCTCCTGCGCGTCGTTCTGACGAACGATGTAAACCTCATCTTCCGGCCCAGCGCCGAAAAAGCTCAACACCTCCTTCCACAGGATGCCGTTGACGCGAACTTCCAGAGTGTTGCGCCGGCCATTGGGAGCGGAGGGATCGTTGAAATAGGTGAGCGGCTTGTTGGCGAGCGTAAGAGACTGAAATCCTCGAGTGGCATCTCCGCTGCCCAGGACTTCATTGAACACGCTCTCGCCGCGCGTTGCCCTCACAACATTGCCGAAAACGGTGACCGGCGTACGCAGCTCTGGCGCAAACGGTTCCGTATCAGCAGCGAGCAACACCCTCCCCGCACCTTTCGCATCGATTGAGACCGAGCCGTCCACGAGCACTCCGTAGTCGGCGGCATCCTGGAGCAGAAACTCGCTCGGTTCGGTGACCGTCTCGGGGAGTGGCTCGACAATTCCATCGATCCGGGCGCCGGGGGTTGCAAAATCTGCCGTGTTTAGATAGGTCTTAGCGGTGCGGGTGAGCTTTCCGCTGTCGACCATGCGAAGGTGCACGACGAGGCGCTCGGGATTCTCCTCCCACCCCGTCGGGAGAGAGCTGATGGTGATCCGAGTCACCGGGATAGTCGGAGGGGGTGAACTGCTGGTTCCAGTCGGGGCGGAAATCGTCGGATCGAAAGCGCTCGTGGAACGAAAAGCTATGCCAGTGCTGCCAAAGCCTGACGCCCCGCCAGTTGTTCCAACCGCTATGTTCGCCACGCCGACTTCAGAGATCAGCGCTGGATGCAGTTCATTGCCTCGCTGGACGATGAGCGGATCTTGAACGGCAAGCCCCGGATAGAAGGCATCCAGCGTGATGCCTGTCACATCTGAAACGGGATTAGAAGCAAACAGGTTGGGATGCGCGCTCAGAGAGGGCACAAGCACATCAACTGCGGCCAGCTCGATGGATGGGTCGAGAGTGGGAGCGGGAGTCATCTCCAGGTTTACGTAATTTGCTCCATCGAGTGCTCTGACCGTGGAGACGGCAGCGATGCGCCCGGCCCGAAGCTCCGTCGTGGCGCCGCTCGACCAACGCAGCAACACAGGCTGACCCTTGGCGAGGGCAGCGGTTCCGAGCTTGAAAAGAAGCTCATCACCCGGAAACCGTTCCCGCACCGGCCCCAGGGTCCACAGGTTCGTGAGCGGATGGATCGTCTGCTCGACTTCTGTCTCGAAAACCTGCGGCGACTCGCCGTCGAAAGCATCGGATCGGAACGCCGTCCACGGAGGAAGCTTGACGGCCTTCACGCCGTCCGCGATGGCAGCGAGCTCGACGGACGCGCCGAGGGCAGGGCGCGGCAGGTATCCGATCAATCCCGTAAGCTTGCGAAGCGACGGCCGCAGCAGCGCGGTGCGCAGATAGCTCTCGTTGGCGACGCGCTCGTCGTAGAAACCCAGGACGTCCAGGACATATGCCCACATCTCGATCAGCATGATTCCCAGGTCGTTCCCCGTTCGCGCTCGCCACCGTGCAAGGGGAGCATGTGTGGGAATATCCCGCAGCATGGCCAGGCGATATTCGGGAAACCCGGCAAGCTGTCGCGGCAACGAAACGAGACCAGCAGGAATGTCCGGCTTGGCCGGGTGTTTCAATCCATCACAGGGGCAGCACACGATCATGACTTATCCTGTCTCCAACGCTTCCTCGCCTTGCCTCGCAAGGATGCGCAATGATCCGCGCTCCGGGAACCGGGGATCGTTTTGCAGGCGAATGACCTGATCATGGTGAACGGTGAAAATGAGCTCGTTAAAGCCCCGCCAATCAGTGATCCCTCGCGCCCGGATGCGCATGCCCTCAACGCCGAGCACCCCGGGGACTTCCTGAATCGTCGCTTCCAGGGCGGCCCGGCGCAGCGGCGTGCCGAAAGTGAAGTTGTCCGGATCGAAAAATCCCTTCACTGCTTGCGTGCCTTTTCGTCCGACCAGCGCCTCGACGACCCGTTCCTTCACCTGGCCCGGATAGGCGGACGGTTCCACACAAATGCCGATCTCCAGATCGATGCTTAAGTATCGTGGATTGCGCACGAAAACCTCGCGTCCCGCCTGCCGCACGCATCCCATCAGGTCTTCGAGCTCGGTTCGCCTGTCCGGACTGAGCTCGAAGGAGCCAAGGGGGTCGGGGGTCACAAACGCGCTGAGCCAGCTCCCCGTCCAACGGAAACGGGCCCCGGCCCGCTGCACCCATGGCAGCCGCTCGGCGATCTCTGCGTAATCTTCGGGACGGACGGCGCGGAAGGTGACGGCGCGAAAGGCTTCCGGCGCAATTTTCTTGACGATCTCGGCGTCCTCGGGGTCGATGGCGGTCGTGATCGGCTGGGGGTTGGTGACACCATCCAGCAAGCCTGCCAGATCCGCCTGAGTCTCGTCCAACGGGTTTTTGAGATTCACGACGGTGTCGGCCGCGAGATTGGCACTGGTGCCCGGACCGGTGCGGTAGCGCACTTGAAAGACCGTACCGTCGGGAGGGGTTTTGCCGAACTCACCGTCGCCAAAGCGAATCGTAACTCCTGAACCGCTAGCATAGTCAACGTGCTCGACCACCTCGCCAATCCGCCGGAAGCCGATCACGCGTCGCCAGGTGCCGTCCTCGAGGGTGAAGGCGTCCTCGAAGCCGCGCGCGTCAAGCAGGGTGCGTCTCCATTCCCATATCTGCGGTGGAACGAGAGGCAGGAGATTCGCCGGGTTCACTTCCTGAAGCTCGATTTCGGGACGGGCATCAGGAAGTTCTCCCAGCCAGCCCAGGCCCTGGGTTTCACTTTGCGCGAGACTATACAGGAACGCGACACTGCGTTGGCAGGCCACGTCGTCGAGAGAACCCTGGCGCTCGACGGCCTTTCCCACGGTTTGGCCCGGAGGGATGCTCGCGTTGCCGCGGATGCTGAATATCTCCGGGATGGTCTCGCCGGCCGTGGCTCCGACGAGATTGCCGCGCAACACCATGTCCTCGAGGCAGATCTCGAACGGGAGCGCCTGATCCTCTTCCCATTGGATGCGGGTGATCGGGATGGGGTTGTTGCTTTCATCGAGAAACAAAGGATCCGTGAGCTGCTCCAGTTCGAGCACTCGCACCAGGTGGCGGCGTGCCGGCATAGACGGATCAACTGGGTCGCTCTTGAGAAGCAGCCACTTTCCGAGCCAGAACTTCAGAGGGTCCTCGCCCGCCGGTACCTGGCTTGCCGTGGGGAAGTGCCCAAACAGGAACAATTCGGTCGCACCCACCGGCAGGCACGGCTTGCTCACGTCGGGAACGTGCACAGGCATCTTGTTCCATGCGGCGTGCACCCAGAACTCTTCCGGAGTGCCGCCATTGGCGGTCGTATCCGCAAGCCCCCTGCCCAGCTCGAAGGGAATCGGCGGGGTCCCTTGACCCGGTGCCCAGACACGGCTGCCGGCCTGCACAAAAGTACCGCCGACGGCCTGCTTGACCGTCAGGTCGAGAAAAGTTGCAGCGCTCAGTCCGTCGTGGACCTGGTAATCGACAAGACGCGTGTGAAAGCGAAGCGAACGCCGCTGGCTTGCCGTCTCCAGGTACGCCTCGCGGGCGTAGCGGTCCTGGATGTAAGATAGCTCGTCTCCCAGCGCAGCCATGATTTCTGCAAGCATGACGCCGGCATCGGCCTCGATTCGCTCGGTCCACTGCGGATAGCGCTGAGCGGCATAGTCCAGCAGCGCATTCCGGAGGCTTACGAAATCGCGGGCCAGGTAGTCGATGGGAAAGTCGACAAATTCCTCCGGTGGACAAAGATGCCCCGGAGGCTCACAGTCGAGATCGGTGGGACAGCCCTGTTTGAAGCTGAACGCGACTCCATTGAAAAACCGGTCGATGCGGCGCTTCGGTTCATCGATGAGCGTCAGCCGGTAAATCGAAAAGTCGCCCGGCTGGGTCGTCTGTACTTCCAGCACCGTCCGCGTCTCGCCGTCCAGGCTCACTTGCCGGTAGGTCGTGCGCGCAACCGGCACTTCGGCCAACTGCTCTCCGCCGGAAGTGCTGACGATGCGGACCGTATCCGTGGGAACGTCCACGGGCAGCGCTGCTGTGCTGATGATTGGATCGTCCAGCTCGTCGGGGTTGATCAGGAAATAGACATGCAACACCGTCTGGTCGGCGGGGTCGACGACCTGTACGAAGTCGATCCCCGTCACCCGCTTGACGGTCTGCTCGAGCAGCGCGGTCAGCCTGTCTTCACTGGCCATCAGATGGTGACCTCCACGTTCAGGAAGCGGCGTTCCTGTTTCGCCAGGATAGTGTAAGCGATCGTGATGTTCAGCCGTTCCTCATCAGCCTCGGCTCGCACGTCGTCGGTCCTGATGAGGGAACCGAGCCAGGTGGTGAGGGCCTGGAAGATCAGAGTCTGCGCAAGGGACGCCGTCGCCGGGCTGTTCGGCGCGAACACGAGCCGTTTCACCCCGGCCCCGAAGTCCGGGCGGTTGATCCGCTCCCCCTGAGCCGTAAACAACACCTGGCGGATGAGCTGCCTGATATACTGCTCGTAGTCGTTCTCCTGTGCGAGACGACCCAGCCGGTCGTCAATCGCGAAAGGAAAGTGGACAGCGGTGATCGTTGTGGCCATAGCGCATGCTCCGCGTCGAAAAGCCGAAAAGTCTCAAAGGCGAAGAGTCAAAAGGTCCAAGACATAAGCACCTGTCCAAAAGTTCCCGGGCCTGTACCGATTCCTGTAAACCATCCACTGCCGGGCTTTGCTCTGTGCTCTGAGGGTCGCACTCACGGTTTTTGACCCCGTGATTTTTCGACATTTGACTTTTTCATTTTTCAACTCTTGGTCTTTCAACTCGCCTTGATCTCCGTGACCTTGCCCTCTCCATCGGTGAGCGAGACTTCCACTTTGAACGCATTGGGATTTGCCACCAGATGCCTCACCACGCCCTGTGCGACGGCTACAAAGAGGAGCCGGCGCTCGGCCTCTCCTCTCCCGGGATCAGCGCCGGGAACCACGATGGGAAGCTCCTCGCGGAATACCTGTTCCATCTCTTCTGCCATGCTCCCGATGATATCCTCAAGGGTGCCGGGTTTGAGTGCCACAGTGAGTCTCCTTCAAATCAGCCCGACTTGACGCGGGTAGAGATCAAGCTCGGAGTTGCCGGTAAGAACGGTGGAAGGGGCGGCGCCGGTGTCACCGGTATGCCGATGACGGTCTGCCCGGGGTGAATGTGCACCTGGTATAGCTGCACCAGTTGGTTGAGATATTGAAGCAGCAAATCACCAAAAACTATCGGGTGCGTTGCATTTTCGACCAGCTCGATCTGGGGGGCCTCGACCACCACCTTGAGCGCCCCCTTGACCGTGACCTTGCCTTGCTGGACCTGTATTGTGACCAGGTTGCTTCCGTCCTTGTCGCTCAAGGTGATCACCTGTTGCTGATCGTCCAAAGTGATCAGGAGGCCCTGCTGGCTGCGGATGATCTTGAGCGGAGGTGCTGCGTCGGCGCCACGCTCGGTTTTCGGGGCTTCGCCATCGCCCCAAAAACAACCCACCCAGATGGGATAGGAAGGATCGCCGGCCTCGAACTCCACCCACACACCCGTGCCCGGTTCAGGCATCATATACAGGCCCATGTTGGTTCCCGCATAGGGGACGCACGGCATGGCCCACACGGGTTCGTCGCCCATGACCGAAGGGACCTTCACCAGAAGCCTTCCCCGCCCAGTGGGATCGTCATTGTCCGCGACAACGCCCCGGTACTTCCCGAAGAAACGTCCTTCCATGACCTCCATCATGTCGGACATGCCGTTGCGCTCATCCATGGCTTAGCTTCCCCCGACGGCGTTGCGCCGAAGTTCGATGTCCATGAAGTGATCGGCGGCATTGATCACGTGGGTGACCGCCTTGACCTGGTAGGCTCCGCTGTCAACCGGGCCGAGCCCTTCCACCTCGACCACATCGTGCGGCATGAGTACGCCTCCGAGCATGTGTGCTGTCGTACTGGCCGTCGCCTCCACAAACCATCCGGCCTCGGTCAATGCCGACTCGGCTCTTGCATTCAATTCGTCCTGGTTGCCCGCCGTGGTAATGGAAACATCCCGCGGTACCTGGCATCCGCCGAACCTCCTGCCCCCCGCATTGATCGGGGCCTGGGGGTCAGTGACCGAGGTGCTGGGCTCGCTCAGATCGCGGTCGTCAACTGCGCTGCCGACGAACTGGTTGGGCCGCTCCGGATCCGTGGTCAACTCAAAGGCAGTCACGTTCTGGCACTGCTCCTTTTCGACGTTGACACGCAGTTTGACCGTGACGGTGGGCACGAGCTTGATCTGATCCACCGGCACGGGCCCTGCGGGGGCATCCTTGGGCCGAGGCGGTGAAGCTTTGAAGTTCGCCTTTTCCACGACCTTCAGGGATTGTCCGCCGGGGTCCAGTGCGTTCAGCCGGCAGTCGTGCTCGAGCCAGAAATGCAGATTGTTCTGGCGTGCGATTTGGCGAACGAACGCTGCATCCGTGGCTCGCTGATTGAGAGTGGATGTCGAGGGCTGCCCCCTCACGCGCTGCCCTCCATAAACAATCCTGGTCTCCTGCGCGTCAACCTGGTCGAACTTCGAGCCCAGGATCGTTCCTGCCGCATCCGACGCCCGCCCAGTCCAGGCACGGCGGACAGATCTGCGGTCCAGTTCCACCCGCCGATCCTGCCCGCGCACTTCGTACCACGACCCCGGCCCGCCCAGCATGACGGAGGACTTGATGTTGGTGATGGGACCGCGAACCAGGCACTTCATGGCGTCACCCACCTGCACCGCGATGGTGATCATCTGCTGGCACTGAAGCTCCGGGGCCTTTCCCATGCGCGGCTCACCGTCGCTGAGATCTTCCTGGAACCGGATGGCAAAGCGTGTCGGATCATCCAGGGACTGCTCTACCCGCACCTCCGTGATGCAATCCAGAAGGCCATCACTCAGCAACTTGTTCTTCTCGCCCGAGGCGATGATTGCGCCAAAGCCCATCAGAGCACTGTCCAAAAGTCAAAAAGTAGAAAGTTCAAAGGGTCAATGGTCACAGATCCCCATGTGGTTTTCTCATAAGACGGTGGGAATCCTCACGATATCCGCCTCGGCCAAGGCATCTGGGAGCATAGTGTCGTTGAGCTCACAGATGCGCCAGAACCCGTTGGGATCTTGCAGATAAAAGTTCGCCAGGTGATCCAGCCGCTGGCCCTCCTTGCGCAGATGCTCGCCAAGCAGCGTTTGGGCCGGCGTGTCGGCAGCAGTCAGCGACGCAACTTTGCGCCCTCTGCGGTCTGTCGCCTCGTAGATTGACGCATTCTTCACGTAGCGGCTTTTTGAGTCAAAGATGGCCATGAAGCCCCCTCAGAAAGGCAGCAATCCGCGGATCGCATCCAGATTGTTCGCAATATGTGCCACTGCCAGCGCGTCTTCCTGAAGCTTGGTGAAGTTGTAGGCAGCGACGGCAAGGTCTGCGGTGATATCGTGCTGGCATTTGAAGGCGTCCGGCGTGAGCACCTCGAGGCCCAGCGTCACGGTGGCCTGAATGGGATGGAGCGTGGGCGAGAACAGCGTCTCCTCAACCGAGAAGGTGGTGACTCGCACGGGCAGAATGCGGCTTGGCCCCCAGACGAACAGCACCACCGGAACCGTCGGCCGCACAGCGTGCTCGCTGGCTTTGCCGACCAGCGCGCGTGCGCTTGCGACCACGTCGCCTATCAGGCCTTGCGTCGGCAGGGTGAGCTTCTTGAGAGCCGCCAGCCGGTCGGCGATGCCCGAAACGACTGCGATGGGATTGCCGTCTTCCAGGTCGTCGGTGGCATCGATCTCCAGCGTCAGATTGAAGCTCTCCTTGGGGTCAAACGGCTGCACCGTGGGCGCCTGCGCCCCGCGCTGCGTCTGGTCGACCTCGAAAGGATTCCACGGTGTGAGAGAACGCGAGAGTTTCTCAGGATTGTACTGAAACGGAATCACGTTGGGCACCACCCCCACTATGTCCTTGACCAGCTGGACGAGGGCGCCTTTTAGAAAGCTGGGGCTGCGTTTGAGTCCGGTGTCAGGCATTTCGATTCACCTCAAAAACCTGCGTTGTCGAGAGCTCCAAACGACCCGGCATTGAACCATCGATTCAGACCAACGGCGGGGATGACGAATTTGCGTATGCGGTAATGCAGCTTCCATGGATGGTCGTCAGAAGTCTGCCTCCATGCACCTCCCAGGTCCAGCCGCACGAATTCCTGAAAATGGATTCGGGCCACGAAGACATCCCCCATGACGCCTGCGGCATTCCGAATATGTACGCGCACTCGGTCGAACCCACTCATGAGCCCGTCGACATAGGGATCGTTGTCCTCCGGGTCCGTCGTCGTGCTGTCATCACTTCCTATCAGACGGTTGGCAGGAAATGCTGGCACTGGCAGACCGACAAGACTCGGAACTGCCGCACCGAGTGTTGCCGCAGTAACGCCTGCGGGAAAAATGAATCTCGTGCGAATCCGTCTTGTTACATCCCATCGAGAGTTCACACCGCCGCTCAGATCGTTGCCGGAGAGGAAATGTACCGTGCCCGCTCCAGGCACTGGTGTGGGCGCCGGAGCCGGACCACGCATGTCGGGGGCGTCAGCCGTGCTGAACAGCGTTAGCGGGATGACAGTTACGTTGAAGGTAAGGCCCGGCATGGTCAACCTTCGATTGGCCGCGCCGGACGGAACCACCTGCGCGTTTGGCACCGCAGAGGCTATCGTCGCATCCACGGACCACACCGTGAATTGAGCCGACGAACTGCGCAATGGGGGAGGCGGTCGCGAACTGATTCTGGCGATTGCTGCGTTTTGACCCATGGCTCGCGTAACATCCGCTTCAATGGGATTCGCCGGATCCTGAGCAGCGCCAGTCCAGGTGATGAGTTCTATTCGGCGATCACCCGCGGCCAGGGGTGGGTTGAGTGTGGCGCGCACGCGAGCATCGGGAGCCACCTCTCGTGCCACGGTGACACCGTGATCCGAGCCAGGGACGGGAGCAACCGCAGGAATGACGAAAGTCTGTGAGGCAGCAGAATTGAGCAACTCAATGTGATCAATATCTGGAAGCGGACGATCCACAATTCGAATTTCGACGCGTCTGTTGCGCTCCCGACCTGGCGCCGTAGCATTGGTATCGAGTGGCACGGCTTCCCCCAGGCCGACCGTGAGCGGCGACGCGACCGCAGGTTCCAATACACGGCCTTCAAGTTCCTGCTGCATCGTGTCTGCCCGGTCCAGTGACAGGTCGAGGTTAAAATCGGAAGGCCCCGTATCATCAGTATGACCAATGATTTCTGCTTCTCTTGAAGGATCGAGATTCAGCATGTTGGCCACAAGTGCGATCGCCCCAACCCATTCCGGCTTTAATGTGGCACGTTCGATGTCAAAATTAGTCAGCACAACGCGATCTGGGGAGGGTATCTCGATGCGTCCCGGACCTGTGGCGACGGGTACGGCCAGTCGCTGGGACGGTACAGCGCCATGGCGAGGGCGAAACGACTGTCCAGCCATGACCGCATGAGCTGCGCTTTCGGCCTCCGCTTCCAGAGCACCCCGGGAGGCAGAAGTCAGCTGATCGACATTGGATTGCTGCGCCACGTGAGCAAGCTCATGGGCGATCAACCACCTGCCAGCCTGAGAACTCGGTGCAAACTGCCCCCTGCCAAACGCAACATGCCGCCCGACTGCGAATGCTCGGGCATCCAGTGAGTGTGACAGCGATGCCGAACTAGCGTCAGTATGGATGCGCACGCCCCTGAAGTCCAGGCCGAAGCGTGGCTCGAAGAAACTGCGCACGGACTGCGGAAGGGATTGTCCGCCATGCCTGAGGCCGCCTGTATGCGACTGAAGATCGGGCGTCACCGCAGGAGGCGAGCCAGAGGCACGCTTCGTCAATACGGTGTCTTCCGGTTCCTCGTCTTCAGGTTGACGGCGCACAGCCTCCGCCTCTTCTTCCTCTATCTCCTCTTCGGCCAACTGCCGGTGCACCTCCTGACTCGCCAGATCGAACTGAGCTCCGGCTGAACCGCTGAACAGGGTGCGGCGGAGACCATGGCCCGAGGAACCTTCAGGTGCCACCGTGCTTTCCGGCATGCGCATGACCTTGTCGGCCACTCGGTCCGCTTCCTGCTCGAATTTGTCGTGTGGCTTTCCAACTTCCAGCTTGGTCTGAAGGATTTGCAAGCTCGGCAGCGCTGCCGCAGACTCCTGGGACGCCAGCCCATGAACTCCAGGCGGAGGCTCGACAGTGCGTTTGCCGGGACTGATTCTCTTCCTGAGAGCGCGCGTCGGTGATGACGCTATTGGGCGCTTTGGTCTCAACATACTCGCAAAGGCCATACGGTCGCTCCCTTGCTCGCTATCATCTCGCATTCATCGAAAGCCCGCCTCTGCAGGGCCTTCGCGATTGCCTCGGCGATAGCATCGCTCATCTCCACCTCGGTTGCCCTGATGGGCGCCTGCAAACGGAGACTCAGCGCTAAGTCACCACGCACATGAGAAACGAGTGAGCAGATTGGCATGGACCATCCTGGACCTCCTGACCGCGCAAAGTTCCATGATTGTTGCTCAACTCTTCCATTTACCGAGTCCTGAAATCTCCAAGACCTCACCATTTGGCACATTGTGCTGCTTCTTCAGTTCACTCAGCTCAGGGCAGTCCGGGCAATTCTTACTCTTTGCAAATGTATAAATACCGGAATAGGTCCCTTTCGGTTCAACCATTTTGCTTAGCAGGTCCTTGGCATCCGCTTCTGAGACGGCGACATTGGTTTGCACTGAAAAACCACTTTGCTGGTCATCAAATCCAATCGTAGCCTTATTTACTTCCATGGCAAAACAGGGATCATCCCGTCGAATCCAACCCCATTGATCTTTAATCTTAGCTTTATTACCAATGCTCACAATATCGACACGGAATTCATTCTCCGTTTCTTCTTCGCATTCACCCGTCAAGATGCGCTTTTCTATCTCGACCATTTGCCACACTTGAGTCACACCTTTTGGCGGAGTTGGCAAAACATGATCAAAGGTGATGTCATAAGAAGAGCTACGTCCATTGAGCAATCGTGGCCCGCTCCGGAGCTTTCTGGTCCACCTGGGCTCTTCTCTGGCTTTTCCATCACCTTTAACACCTGGTTTTTTCCCGCCTCGCTCCTTGTCGTCTTCATTATCACACTGCACTGCGGGCGAATCGCTTGGCCCCTGGTTCTGTTGAACCACGTGCGACAGCTCGTGGGCGAGCAAACGCTTGCCTTCCACAGTTTCCGGGGCATATTCCCCAGCTCCGAAGACGACATCCCGTCCTGTCGTAAAGGCCCGTGCATTCAGCGCTCGCGCCAGCCTTGCAGCTTGATCACCAGTATGGATTCGGACCTGGCTGAAATCGTGCCCAAGATTCGATTCGAAGAAAGCACGCAAAGGCTGGGAAAGGCCCTGGCCCCCTTGGCCAAGGGCACTAATCTGTTTGTGTCGGGCCGCCATGGGTCCATTCAGAGCGGAAATACGGTGACACTGCATCGGCAAAGAGCTAGCAATTTCAACGGAATCGGTCGGCACCCGCATGATGTTGTCAGCCACGCGGTCCGCCTCTTGCTCAAACCTGTCATTGGGCTCACCAACCTCAAGCTTGGTTTGAATCGCAGGCATCATCGGCAATGGCACATCAAGCGGTTGAAAAGCAGCGCCCTTGAATGCAAGCTGAGAACTAATACTCTGCCCAAAAGCAGGTTTACTCTTTCGCGCAATTACTGGTGTGGTCGATCGTGCATGCTTTTGCTTCGACAGAGATGCGAAGACCATCGGGCAGTTCCTTGTATTAGGCTTTAGCTTCCACCAAGTCGCCCTCATCAACAGCCACTTGCAAGAACCCGGCTTTACATCCTTCACTTGTGGAGTCGTGACAGGGTTGTCCTTCGATCCCTTCCCCTCGCCGTCGGTATGCGAAGCGGAGACAATCTTATATTGAGAGACGCACTCCTTGCCTTTTGCTTTACTAATCTTTCCACTCCACCCCCAGGTTAGATTCGCAATGGGGCGGCGCGGGCGTATGAGTGGATGTGCACCTGGCTGAAGTCGTAGCCAAAGCGTGGCTCAAAAAAATCACGAAGGGACAGCGGTAGCGGTCGGCCTCCACCTCTGAGGGAACTGATCCGCGATTCCAGGTTCGGCTCAACACCCGGAGCGCGACCCGCGTCTTGCTTTTTCTGGATAGTTTTTTCTTCTCCCTCAATATCCGACCCAGATTTATTGCCAGGTCTAACAACAAAGACCATGAAAGCAGTATTATTATCCTCGTTAATTTCTTCCACTTCGTTTCGAACATCAAGTTCAACATAAGCCTCGTAACGCCCGGCCGATAAGGACATCCCGATCAGAACGGCATTTTCATAGTCGGATTTACCTTGTTGGTTGCCTGAAACGATGGAAGGAGCTGTTATTTCGCTGCGAAAGAACTCGTCCTTCTCATACCTGCATCCCGAGCAAAGATCAGCGTTGTAAATAGTTAACCTGTTCGTATGTTCAGGAGCGGTTTTCCAGCCGGTATTCCATACACTCCACCATATTATGGAATATTCACCCTCTTTGGGTTCGCTTGTTGGATTAAACCCCGAAAATGCACGATTGAAATGCAATGCGCTGTGGAATTCCAATTCCGCTTTATTATATTCTTCCTTTAGAGAAGTCTGATGCATTGGGTTTGTTAACGTCTTCAAGTTTACGCTGAATCAGGTCCGTAGTAGTTTGATAAACACTCCCGGAAGTGCTCATAGCGGTGCCAGGTGGCATTGCGCTCCGGGCATCTTCATAACCCTTCGGCCACCCGGTCTGCCTCTTGCTCGAACTCGTCGTTCGGTTCTCCGACTTTGAGCTTAGTCTTGGTTGCAAGGGCCATCGGCAGCGATGCGGTGTGCGGTTGAGAAACTGGCGCTTAAGTCCAAACCGTGAATCAACAGACTGCTGCCCGCCAGCAGATTTCCGCTTAGGCACAGGCATCACTGAATCCTGTGTCTTGTTCCGAGATTTGGACAGAAGCGCAAAAGCCATTGTTCCGTTCCTCAACTTATTGCACCGGCGCCCACATAACCGTAAGCGTTGAGCCATTAGCAGTCAGCAACAACAGTCACTCATGCTTTAAACCTACAATGTATGGTGAAATGGTCTGCTGCATAAGCCGCAGTCTCCCACCTATGGCTAACGACTAATAGCTAACCGCTAAGCGCTTGCTGTCAGGGCACCTGCGGCACAGCAGGCTGGCGTTGCCTTAGAGGTTTAGGAGTACATTCATCAATAAAAGTTGTGTTCTGCTGCCGGCCCAAGTATGGAATCAGATGATTTCCTTTGGTTTTAACTTCAACTTTTACCCATAATCCTTCTGGGGCTACATCAAAATAGTAATTCAAAATATCCTTAGAGATAACTTTCTTGCCGTTATAACCATATGTGTTATTTGCTGCTTCCAAGAACTTAAATACTATATCCTTATCAGTTCCTGAAAGCGCATCATATTGCTGTCTTGTCTTAATATGTTTATTATTAAGTGTAGCTGCCATTGGAGTGTTGTATAAAATACATCCCTCACCCAGGCCCACCGCGGTTTGTGAAGAACTTGGGTTCAGTATCAACTTAAGGAATGGTGCTTCCAACTCTTTTCCAATTTGGCAGCTCAATAGGTTTATGCGAGTCGGGCCGTGACTGTCTCGCCATTTCTCGAATTCTTTATCCCCGAACACTTTTTGGATTTTGCTTTTGTTGTAAGTACCTGGATCACCTTCCTTCAGTCCACCCGTGACACCTCCCGCACTCAGTCCAAAGAAGGTTTCGGCGCCATGCATCGTAAGTGTCAGCGTCCATTCCCCAGTCAATTCTGTCTTTAACAGGCTTTTCTTCAGAGCTTCGAGATCTGCTAAAAACTCTCCTCCTCCAACGTTGAGACTTTTATCACCAATAACAAAATACAGGTTTCTTCTCTTGGTTTCCTGAGACTTCCCCTTGGGCTTATCCCGCTGAATCACCTGCTCCAGCCTCCTCCCCCGGGGGAGTCGAGGGCTGCTCACTTCTTTTTGAGTAACTTTAGCTCGCATGGAAAGTGGCGCATCCCCAAAGGTCCCGCCGTTGGCTTCCAGATAATCGAGGATTGGCAACCGGTTATCGGCATTCTTGCCGCACGGTTGGTGACCGCTCTGCTGCACGACGTGGGTCAGTTCGTGGGCCAGGAGTTTCCTACCGACCAGGATTCCAGGGTTGAACTCTGCCTCTCGGAAAAAGATGTCCTGCCCGATGGTGAAGGCGCGCGCATCCAACGAGCGGTTGAGCCCCGCGGCCCGATGGTCGGCGTGTACTCGCACATGACTGAAGTCGCACCCAAAACGCGGCTCGAAAAAACTGCGCACAGAATCAGGCAAAGCCTTGCCATTATCCCGGATGGATCCCGGATGCCCTTCCAGATCGGCGACAGCTTCCGGAGCTTGCGCTGTTCCTTCGAACTTCATCTGGAGCGTATCCTCTTTCTGCGCCGCTTCTTGCCGTTGAACGGGCGGCGCCAGGTTCGGTAATTCAAACTGGAGCGCAAGTGATCTGTTCAGTGTCGAAATAGAGGGTCGCGCGGATGCCGACTGGAGCGGCATTCGCTGCAAATCCTTTTTCTCTTCCTCTTCCGCCGTATCGTCGGACATCCGCATGACTTCGTCGGCAACGTGGTCTGCCTCCTGCTCGAACCTGTCGTTTGGTTCACTGATCTTGAGCTTCGGCTGAAGCAGACCTCCCATCGGCGGTTCGGCGGCGTGCAGTCGAAAGGAAAATCTCTCGAATTCAGGCCGAGCACCAGCGGCACGCCGCCCAGATGTCGATTTCTCTTTGGACCTCGGCATCGATGCAACCGGTGCTGCACGTTTGGCTCTTGCCATCAGTGAATAGGCCATGACTCCGCCCCACTCCCCGTTAACGCCGCCTGGCCCTCGCAGCCTTGCTGCCCCTATGCAATGCCTCCACAATCGCCTCTGCTATGGCATCACTCATCTCCGCCTCGCTTGCGCCGACCGCTACCTGCACGCGAACGTTCATCGCGCCAATTTGATGCCGCATGCCGGCAGGGGCTTTCTGAGCCAGGCTCTCAGCAAGGCCCTTGGCTATGTTATGGCCCGTCTCAGCACTTTCGCCGGGAACACGCACGTTCAATTGTCCGATGTGAATTGTGGACCCCATCCGAGATAACCTCCCTTGAACGCTTCGACTTTTCGACCCATCAGTCATGGCGCATCAACCTCTCTCGTTCACGGGGTCCCAGGGCACGGCCTTCCTTGGCAAGCTCCCGCTCGATCCCTCGCAGCAGATGCTCCATGGCCAGCGGCTCGCGGCTGCGGCGGGAAACGAAGATCGATGCCAGCACTGCGTTCTTGATTTGGGCACCGGACAGCTCGACAGTTGCCGAAAGCGCCTCGATAGTTGCTTCAAGGCGCTTCAGGGTTTCGATACCGCACAGCTCCTCGATGATCCGGCGCCAGATCCTTCGCCGTTCGGCCCCATCAGGACGGGGGAAGTCGAACACGTATCGCACCCGGCGGATAAAGGCAGGGTCGATGTTCTGCTTCTTGTTGCTGGCGAGGATGACGATACCGCGGTATTCTTCCAGCAGTTGCAGCAGATAGCTGGTATCCGCATTGGCGTAACGGTCGTGAGAATCTTTCACTTCGGTGCGCTTGCTGAAGAGCGCGTCGGCCTCATCGAAGAGCAGCACTGCATTCATCCGGGCAGCTCGGGAAAAGATCTGGCTGAGGTGTTTGGCCGTTTCCCCAATATATTTACTGACAACGCCTGCGAGGTCGATGCGAAACAAATCGAGCTCGAGGTCGGCGGCGATGACCTGGGCGGCCATGGTCTTTCCTGTTCCCGGCGGACCGCCGAAAAGTGCGACGAGGCCTCTTCCGCGCGGAAACAGACGCCGGGCACTCGGTGACTCCCAAAAAGTGACGCGGTCGCGCGCTTCAAAGGCAAAGTCCTCCAATCCATCGCGCAATCTGTCCGGCACCACCAGGTCTTCCCAGGCAAACGGGCAGTCAAGCAGCCGCCCCAGTTCGCCGAGCCGTTTCCGGGTGAGCTCGCGTGCAAAGGCAGCCGCCTCCTTTGCGCCGGCGGGCGCGTGCCGTCCGACCGACACGATGTCGCCCACATTGAGCCGGTAGCGTGTCACGAGCGTCTCGAGCTCGGCGGCCGGCCATACGGTCGACTCTGGGATGTTCGCCTTCCAGAGCCCGCGACGCTCATCCAGCGTGAGGGACGGCAAGTCGATGTGATGATCGAGGACGTGGTCGCACGGAGGAACCACCTGGTCCAGGTCGCATGCCACGAACTGGATCGGCGCCGGCGCCACCGTGCCCGGCCAGGGTCGGTGCAACTGGCTGCCGTGCCAGACCAGCGCCGTGCCGCCCAGCACCGCAAGCCGCTGCCCGCGCATATAGGTGTCGGGCCAGTCGCTGTCGGTCACTTCGCTGACCTCGATGCTCAGGGTTTGGATCTGGAAGCGCGCGGCGACCGCAGCCGCGAAGGTGCGCCGCCCGCTGGACGGCGGTCCCGCGATTACCACGCGAATCGCGGAACCGCGTTCGACCGCGTGCTGAATCACCCGCGCCGTCGCCTCAACGGGCCAGCTGGCGAGAGGCTTCTTCGGCTCCACAACACGCAGTGAGCCTACCAGGGCCGAATCCATGCGCAGTTCGCCGTGCAGCCACTCTATCACGAGCGGGTCGACGGTCAGCGGAGAGGCTTCTCCCGGCGGGGCTTCGCCGGCAACAACGAGCTTCCACAGGGCGAGCGGTCCTCCAGGGTTCCACACTGACCGACGCCCATGGCCAAAGAGACGCGCAGCCAGTGCCTCCGTGGCATAGCTGCGTGCCGGGCTGCGCTGCAGATAGCCGTAAACTGTCGCCAGTGCCGGGTCGATCGTGTTCGCCAGACATGCCTGGAGCAGGTCCAGTTCGGGCTCACTCAGCCGAAACAGGCTGCCCAACTGGCGCAGCCTCACTCCGGGATCTCCCGAAAGCGCCAGCTCGACCTGCGTGAGCGCTTCGTTCAAGGGCTGCACGGCCTCAGAACTTCCATACCACGCAGCTTCCAGCTCAGGCGTATCCCGATCGTCAAGGCATGCCTCCAGGTCGGCGTCCATTGCCGACTGCGGGGTCCCTGCGCCATTCCAAAGGTGGGTCAGCCACGCTGCACGGCGTCTCGCTCGCAGCCGCAAACGCATCAGCACCAGATCCAAGACTGATGCACTGCTTGGACGGGCTGTCGCTTTGTCCACCGCATCGATGTGGCGGCTTTTCGCGTGTATTGCCATCCTGCTCATGGACTCAACTCGATCCAAAAAGGCGCAGATTCGGCGCCGTTGACGACCAGCCGGAATGGATGGGCCTGCGGCTCGGTCACAGTCACTGGGAAGTGCAGCCTGATTCGGATCAGGTTCGAGGGGCTGTTCGTGACGAAAAACTCTTTCGCATTGACTGGCGGATCGGTATTGACCCGGCTATAGATTTCGCCCCCGACGATCACTTGAATTGCGTCAGCCGGCAAGGTGGCATCCAATGGGTCGAACTCCGAACCTAGGTTCACCTGAAGATCGCCGTTGACGTCGGGCGCTCCATGCCCAGCGATGCGGGGCGTTATGGCAAAGCCGACTTCATTGCTTGAGGCGACGATCTGCTTGAGCTCGTTATTGATGACCTTCTCATCCATGACAAGGCGCACGAACGCAACGTAAATGCCTGGGAGCACCGGCAAATTGATGATGGTTCCGTCCGGCTTGACGTGCGTCAGCGTCGGCGCCAACTCGATGGTGACCCGATCCGTCTTGAAATCGACCTTCCAACTCGGGTTCTGGGCGAGATCGACCACCGTCCGCTCAACCGGACCCGGCGCCGGCAGCTTTGCCCAGAGGCTGTTCTTCAGAAACAGCGACCGCGATTTGCCGGCGACGAGGTTGGTGCCAAGAAGGGAGAGGCGGTTGTGGGCCTCCGGAGGCGTGGCCGAGTTGTCCAGCGTCACCCTGGCCGGCGATGATTCCACTTGGTGCAAGGTGCCGCCGTTTTTCACGGGGATGGTGAACTGCACCAGGCTCCGACTGTCGTCAATGTGCGGCGAGCCTAATTGCACGAGGAAGGCGCCGAGGTTCAGCACGATACCAGGCATCGTCCTGGGCTCTTCGGGCTCGAGCATCACGACGCGCACTTCATAATAGGCCGAGAGACGGGCGGTGACCGTCTCCTCGGAGCTCCAGAACGTAATGGCATCCTCGGGCGACACCGGCCGGAGGATGACCTGCAGGGTGTTGTCCCTGCCGCGCAGGTCCGGATCGAGGATGAAGGTGCCGTTGATACTGGTCCGATCCGTAATGACCGGGAAATCGTGGAACGTCTTCAGTGCATAGCCCATCAGCTTCTGTTGCGTCTCGGCGTCGAAGGTGGAATTCGTCTCATGGTGCGCTGTGAGGATGTAGTACAGGCTGATGGCCATGGGTGTCTTGGCTACGTTGGGCAAATCGCTGCCCGGGCCGAGGGCGTTCTTGTAATATGGGTCCTCGGCAACGTGGTAGAGGTGAAGGCTCAATGTGTTCTGGGGATTCTCAACTTTTTCCGGCGGAATGGCCGTCACGTTCAGCAGTCCGACCAAGGACGGGTCGATGTGCTGCGTGATGTTCTGCGTCAGCACGTCTGTCAAAGTCTTGGTCACCTTGAAGAGGTTTATCAGCGCCATGGCTATCTATACCTCAGGCTGAGACGTACATTGGGGCGGTCGCCGCCGCCGAGCGGGCCGATGACCGACACGGATGCAGCGGTCAGAGGTCTGGACCGAGGCGCGCTCGCCACCTGTTGTGCCTGGGGCGGCACGACCTCGACGTTGATTCGTCCGATGGTGACACGAGGATTCTCATAACGTGCGGTGGAGGATACATCAGCGTTCGCAGGCGACGGCTCGAAGCGGTCGGCGAAAGCTTGAGACTTGGGCTCCAGGCGAGACGAATCGATTTCGCGCCTTTGACGGACAGACCGTCTATGCATGACGACTTGTGCGGCCTGGCGAGAATCTGCGTGCGCCGCCACGCCTTCGCGACCCGCCGCAGCCGGCAGTCCGGATCCAGTCGAGGCGATGGATGCCTCATCGGCCATGGGCCTTGTTGTCAGGGGATAGAGGTTCGGTCCGATCCGCATCGTGCCGTGCGATGTCGAGACTTGATTAAGCTCACGTTGACTCGCCGCAGGCATCGCTGCGTGACTCATCGCCTCTATGCCCTCAGCCGAAGGCGATATGCCGCCGGCGGGTATTTCCGGCGTCGATCTGTGCATGCCTGTTTTCGCCAGCTCGCTTGCAGCAGGCGGCCCGGCCGGAGCAGCGCGCGGGTAAGACGTTGCCCCGCCTGCTGCTGGACCACCCACCTTTCGCTGGATAATGGTTCCACCCTCTCCGGTTTCGGACGTAATCGTCGACACGCTCTGAGCCGGGGATTCTCCAAAGTTCCCAACCATGCTTTCTGAAACTGCGTGTTCAGATGATGCACCTACCAGATCAAAATCTTCAGACTCTGCCATGCCGACACGCTGATCATGATTAGCGATGGGAGATTCGCTGCGCGCAAAAGGCCGCAGCTGCGGGATCCCGTCGCTCTCTCGGGCTCGCGTGGTCAGACGGGTCAGGTATTCGCTCACGGCCGTGCTCTCCTTCGCGCTTCGCGCTCGGCCTGGATCAGGCCGACAAAGGCTCGGCGGTCCTCACGCGTGAGGTTGAGGATCTCCCCATACCCCCACCCGTAAGCCATGCCGATGAGGTGGATCTCGCGGACAAGAAAGCGCTTCTCATGCACGAGCATGTGGAGTAAATGTGTTTGGATGTCAAACCTCACAATCTCCGAGGCCCCACAACTGGGACAAGCTGCATCAAGGTCCAGGTCCAGCACAGGTCCAGCCTCGTCCATGGCTGTCTGCAATAGCTTCGGGTTGTCCGCCGGATCGCCTGCCACCACACAGCGCTCAAGCAGTGCGGCGGTTCCCTCATCCGCTTCCAGTCCAAGCACACTGAGCTGGTCGCCTGCCGTTGGCAAGCGGAACCGCCGACCGTCGGAAAGCGTATAGAGGCCTGCTTCATCAGGTCCCACAGCGTTCTGCCCAGCACCGGGTTCCAATTTGGTCAGTAACTCCCGCAGAGAAAAGCGCACCTCGAGCGGCTCCCTGCAATCTCGGCAGGTCACCCTGCCTTCGACCTGTTCCCCGAAATACTTCAGGTAGATCGCTGCAAACAGCCTGTCGCAATCGCACACGGCCAGATGCCTCGCGCTCCCCGGCCCCACGGTCGTGCCCGGTGTCTCCACGAGCAGTCGATCGAGAAGTGCCACCCCATCGACCGAGTTCACATCACCGACAAACGTTTCGTCATGGCCGCACAATGGGCGAAGCCGCGCCCACTTTCCGCCGCGAAGGCCGGGGCTGAGTTGAACCAACAACATCACTTACGCCCTGAATGGATTAGGTTTCCGCTACTTCGACCACCGCCTCGTCGCGCTCGAAGCCCTCGTTCTGCAGAACGATCTTCTCGAAGGCCATGGAGTTGGCGTTCGCGTCGAGCTCAGGTTCGGCCTCGTACTCAGACACCCAGCACCGAAACACCCGGTAGGCCCGGACGACGGTGCCCTGAAGATTCAGCATCTCGATGTAAATGTCCTTGCGAAAGTTCGCCAGGGAGACCGCTCCATCACCTTCCGTGCTGTACACCAGGTTCGCCCATTTCTCGAACTCCGGATCGAAGGTGATTCCGCGCTCCAGCGTGATCGCCTCGAACTTCGAGGCGCCCGGCGAATGGCGCTGAGTGCTGATGTCCCCGCCTTCACGGTGGCTTACGACTTCAGTCGTTCGCTTGAGCGCGCTGACCTTGCTCACCCCGGCCACTACCTGTCCATCCCACTTCACGCGAAACTTGAAATTCTTATATGGATCAATTCGACTCACATTGATCGAAAACTGGGCCATGACAAATCCTCCGTGTGCGCGGGCAAACGATCATACCTGGACCTGTCCCGCCTTCTGCTGAATCGTGATGACGACGAACTCTGCCGGCTTGAGCGGGGCAAACCCGACCACCACGTTGACGATCCCCAGGTTGATGTCGTTTTGGGTGGTGGTTTCCGAGTCACACTTAACGAAGTAAGCGTCGCTTGCCTTCTGTCCCTGAAAGGCTCCCTGCCGGAACAGATTGTTCATGAACGCACCGGCCGCCAGACGAATTTGCGCCCACAGGGGTTCGTCGTTGGGCTCGAAGACCGCGAACTTGAGCCCGCGATACAGGCTCTCCTCGATGAAGAGCGCAAAACGCCGCACGGGCACGTACTTGTAGTCAAGGTTTCCTGAGTTGTCGAAACCGTCCATTGTCCGTGCGCCCCAACTCACGATGCCGTTGGGAAACACGCGGATCGCATTGGCCGCCTCAGGGTTGATCAGGCCGTTCTCCGGGTCCGACATCATGTGCTCGACGCCGCGAATGCCGCGGATGTCGGCTTCAATTCCTGCCGGCGCCTTCCACACACCCCGGTTGGAATCGATCCGCGCCATGAGCCCGGCAATGCACCCACTGGGATCGACGGCTTTGGTGCTGCCATTGGTCGATATGTTGACCCTCGGCCAGTAGATCGCGGCATGGTCCTTCACCAATCCCGTGCGCAGGTTCTTGATTTCCTTGGAGACAGTGTCAGCATTACTCCACGAGCTACGCGGGTCCATGACCAGAAAGGCGCGCCGCTGCTGGCAGAACACCGACGCAGGACCCCAGACCTCCTCGCGGTGCGAATCCAACTGGTCCTTGTCCCGCGGCAGGATCATCAGGTTGAAGATATCCACCTCTTTATCAATGATCGTGAAGGCATTTTCGTAGTCGCTCTTCTTGGGAAAAGCCCCGTCCTGGCCATCCGCGCCACCGCCCTGGAACGAGCCGGCCCCGGTTGTGCCCAGGCTGTAGGAGCGCACATTGGCCGTTCCGTTGAACGGATTGGCCGCCGCGCCAATGTTGTAAGGAGCGCCGCTGGAGCCCGTACTTATCAGTATAACGCCCGTATCCGAGTTCACGTCGCCGTAGGTCGGCGTCAGGACCAGGCGAAGGCCGTGTACGGCGGCGTTCCACAGACCATTGGTGATGGCTGCGGATGAAATGTTATCACCCAGGTCCTCGAGGTTCTCTCGAACGTTGAGAAGCGAGCCCAAAAACGGGGCGCCGCCGTATGGCGCGGCAGTGGCGTCAAAGGACGTGCCCTCGTACATGTTGGCCGGGAAGGTGATGGGGCGCTGGGTGCCGCTATGAGTGCCGCCGCTGTTGTCGGTGAGCGTCCAGTGATCGAAGTCCGCCGCCTGGACAACCACGAACTCAGCAAGCGCTGCAGGCAAAGGCGATGTATTGAGCGCCCCCGGGGTGAAGAAGAAGCCGGTGGGTGCCGGCCGCCTTTCGGCGTAACCGCTCGTCTCGAATCCCCCTTGATCGACTCCAAGCTGGAGTCTCAATACAGCGTCGCCGCTCGCCGCCGGGACGATCACCACGCTGCCGCCGGTCGCGCTATTGCTGGTGAAGCGCAGGAACTGCTCACCTGAAGCAGCTGCTACGAGCCCCACTGTCACGCCGACCCCAAAGCTGTTCAAAGCCGCATTGATATTGGTCTGCCAGCCTGCCAGGTTTGTGGTCGGCAGTGTTACCGTCACGAACGGACTGCCGTCGACGCTGATCTGGATCTTGTTGGTCGTTGGTGTAAGAAGGCCGATAAGGTCTGCTCCAGTCGCGGCCGCGCTCATAACCAGGCCCGACACCGAGTATCCGGCAAAGAGAACTGCCGCCTCCAGGTCCTCGGCGTCCACCAGGGTCGACTGCTGGTTGACAATGGTCTCTACATAGCGCCCGTCGTCCTTGTTCATGCTGAGGTTGCTGAATGTCTCGCTGGTCCGGACCTCAACATTGCCAAACGCGTTGATGACCTCCCGAAAGACGCGCAGATTGAACGTAGACTCGGGGCTGGGCGTGTTGTAGTCCACAGAAGCCCGCAACATGTTGCCGTCCACACCGGCGTCCTTGGCTGTCAGTCTCAGTACGTCGGTACCCGCCTGATTCTGGAGCGTGACCTCGGCCGGCACCGCCGTCAAGCCGTCGGCGATGCGCATGATGAAGGCCTGCTGTCCCCCATTGACGAAGAACTGGCGCACCTGATCGGTCATTTCGCTGATGACCGTATCAGCACTGAAGGTGCGCTCGTAAGCGGAGAAACTCAGCACTCGTGTCGGAACCTTCAGACGACCACGTTTGGTTCTCCCCAGGAACATCGCCGTCGATGTGGAGACTCCCGTAATCGCCCGAACGCCGGACGGGACCTCCTGTACATAGACACCCGGATAACTCACTTGTACTGGCATTGGTTGCACTCCTCTTGTTCAGCGATCAAGCTGAGTAGTGGAATGGCCCGGGTGAAACAACACCGGACACCTTTCTCGCCGATAGTGAAGCCAAACCGGCGACAGCATGACCATTGCACTCACTGGAGCCAATGGGTGAAAAACCGATAGTGGTTAACAGCCTTTCAGTGCGCAGTTTTGGATCGGTCTGGAGGATCGCCTCAAGACAAAAACCCATTTCCCCCTTGTTTTTGGTGCAACCTTTGGAGAGAGTGGCTCTGCCGTCTAAGGCCAAAATAAGCATCCGCCAAAGGTAACCCCTGATGGCCGGAGCCACGAGGGTCCGCAACGAATTTAACGTTCGCTTGACATCACGTTGCCTATTGTCAGTGGAAGATCCAGCCCCGGCAGTCATGCTGCTCCAGGCCAAAAAAAGGTTTTGGTTCTGGGTGCCTTAAGGAGATTCTTACGAAGTCAGCAGCGAGTTCAGATCCTATGTAGAGGTTGGGAAGAGAGCGTGGATGCTCATCATTTGATAGAATTTTACGCATTCTACCAAAGCCAGGAAAAAGATGCAACCGCAATATGCCATTCAAGCAGGGTGAAACTGTTTTGGAGAGAAATACAAATAAAATCAGTTAGCTTACGGATTCATGATCGAACTTCACCGCATAGATCATAAGACGGGTGAATGCTCCACTGTGATCGCCCATGGCATTACCAGCCAATCCCCTGAACAAGCCGACATTCATCTCGATTCCACCTGGACCGAAGCCGAGGAGATCCATGTCCCTGGTCGGGCGGTAGGGAGCATCAAACCAGAGAGTGTAAAGCATGGCACCCTTCAGTAGAGATCTGCTCCGCCATTCAGATCGCCCTATTCTGCACAGCAGTCTTTCCAGGGCGTAGCGTGTCAGTACCAGATCAAAGGCTTCGGATTTTTCCCTTGAAAGGTTGAGGAGACGCTGGCGGACGGATGCCGCAAGATTTCGAGGTCGGCTCTGGGTCACGGCAGTGACTCCAGGTAGGGCCTCATCACATTGGAAACGCGGCATATCTTTGAATAGCGCCAAAGGTCGTCCATGGTGCAACGGTGCTCACGCCAGCACTCACGCAGGGCTTCCAGGGCCACGTCAAGCCCGATCTTATTGCGGTACTTAAAACAATCGGCAACGGTTTTGGCAGCACTGTAGACCTTCACCGTGACACCCTGGATGAGATGATCCTCAATTCCGGAATGAAGAGCATCCCCGGAGAAACGCACGATGCGGAGTGGCAGACCGTCGCTCTTGGGCTTCCTGGCTTTGACATCTACAGCTACCCAGACCTCAAACGGAGCCTGGGTAGTCAGCCCATGAAACCGAAGCGCCGAGAGGAGACAAACCACCCCATGCGGGATTTTTTTGGATGCCTCTGCCAGGCTGTGGTGTTCGCTCACATCAGCATCCGCCAGAGTATACAGTCCACGCCCCACACGCTGCACCAGTCCCTTGCGACAGAGTCGAATCAGGTATTCGCGCGGAATAGCGTGAGAATCCAGATCCCTTGGACGGAAAACCCCTGCTCTCTTCACAAGCTCAAGGACTTTTTCTGTTCTTGTTAGCGGCATACTGGATCCTACAAATCTATTACTAAATGTCGGTACTTACCTCGATATACCGACGTTATGTAACGCAATATCCTGGCGAAGTCAAACCCCAACTCACTAGAGCTTACTTGCTTCTTGCTTCTGCAGCATCGAATATCTTGCCTTTGTGGGTACCGATGCAGGGCACTGGGGCGGACCAACCCGTATGAGCGATGAAGGCTGGTAATGCGGCCGGAGCAAAGGGGTTGGATCAAGCGGTTGCATTTGGAGTTCAACTGGCAACAGGAGGAAACTGCTCAAGTGCAACACAAGCGCTCATCATCCCTTTGAGGATGGTTGGCGTGTTTGCTTGATGGGAGCGGTGTGAGTCGAGAGGCTCACGCACCGTTCTACGAGGGGCTGGGGGTGAAATTCCCCCGGTCTACTCACCAATTGGTTAGCAGTCGCGTAGAAGAAATACAGCTACTGCCTTGCTCGCAGGTGTTTCACTGCGTCGGCAGTCAGCATTTTGCCGCCAATTCCCCAGTCGCCACTCTTGACTTCCTCAAGAATGACGAGCGTCTTTTCTCGCAGGTTTTCGCCCTCGACAGAAACCATCGCTTCGGTGACCTTCTCGATCATCCGTTGCTTCTCGTCGCTGGAGAAAACGCCTTCGATCACTTTTATGGTTGCAAGTGGCATCTTGAGCATCTCCTTTCGCGCGTTGACGTGAGTCAAGCTTTCGGACGGCAAATGATTCTGCAGTCAATTCTATGAAACTCCGGGACGCGGGATGGGTCTTTTAACGACAACGAGGCAAAGAAGATCTGGTCCGTGGATGCGCGGTGAGATCTGACTTCCCGCATCGTCCTGAGTTGAAAATCTAAGCCAAGCTTAAGATCCTTGCGAGGATATTACAATAGGGTGGGCATCCTTCGGTGAAACACGCAGATTGGAATGATTTTCGAGAAACTGGAGAACTTCCTGTTTTTCAGGTTTTGCCAACATATCGAAACTCATCGTATGTGTTTAGAACTGGACTCCTTAACCAAAGGCGAGTCGTATCGTTAACCGCCGCTCCGCATGAAGGAACACAGATTATGGGTGCCTCGTTTGCGCGAGGCCAAGTTTCGGACAAAAATCGGGCCGGTGATTGGCGCGGTGGCAGGACTGATTACTCGACGTTTAATCCGCAGCATGCCTCCCTTTGCCACTGTCGGCAACATGATCCTCGGCATCGCCGGTGGTGTTGTGGGCGGCTACAGCGTCGCCTGCTTGGTATCGGCGCGGGGCGACCGATAATGCAGCGGGACACCAGGACCAGGCCCGATGGGACCGCCCCTGGATGTGTGGGCTAGGACCATGGCGTTCGGGCTGAATGGTGGATGCCCAACCAGACCACCGGGCCGACCGACTGTCGCTCCGGTTGTGACTGGTTGCCTCGACTCAGAGCGAACACATTCCGAGTTGTCTGCTCCACTGGTCTCACGTGACGACCGTCCACCCAGCCCATTAAGGTGCAACGCCGGCATGAATGTGCGGGCAAAAGCCATCACGCGGTGATCTTGAGTGCCTTCCCCACCTCGTCAATCGTGGCCTTTTCCGCATCGCTGATCTGGACACCACCGAAGCCCAGGAACCCGCCCTCCTTTGACGCCTCGGCCACCTTTATGCTGATACCGTGCAGCCAGGTCTTGAAGGCTGCAGCCTCGCCCGGCGCCTTGGCATCAAGTAGGCTACCGACCTCGGCAAGTGCGTCCACGCTCCGCTTAACTACATCAGCGGGTTGGGCGCCGCGGAAGCGTTCCTTGAGGCCATCGCGCATCGCCGCACGTACCTCTGAAATCTCGAAATCGGCTACGACAGCCTTGATGAGATCGCCCGCACCCACATCCGTCTTCGTGGACGCGAGTGCACCACCACCCGCGAAGGCCTCCTTGATCGTTCCAATCAGGCCACTCGGGTCAGCCGCGGTCACCGCCAGGCTGGCAAGCATCACGCTCTCTCTGATCTTCGCCCACTCCTCCGCGCCAAAGTCCTGTTTGTTCGCCATCTTCGTCTCCTCCTTTGCTAGCGGTTCATTGTCGACAATATGGAACATTGGAAGATGAGATGCAATGCTGGAGTCAAGCTCCGAGAGGGGGAAAGCTGGAGAAAGCGATGCCTCGTTGTTGGTGGCAGGATCTTTGGGATAACTGTAGACTGACAGGCCATCTGAAAGCTGAATATAGAAGTTACGTACACTTGCCTTATGTTGCGAGTGCTCCCAACATGTTACCATATGATCTGGGTATCGATACAGGCCAAGCTCTCCCGAGGTGCCTGACCATCTCGGAACACACCGTCCCCCTTGTTACAACAGAGCACATGCCACATGGCCTCATGGTGGCGAAGTGGCACGAGAATCGCTCGACATCGCCGAATCCCCGTGATCTGCAAACTCTCACCGGTGCTATCTCGAACGATGAGTCGAGCCAACATGTGAGCGATTGGATACGTGCGAGTGAGCACATTGGAAGAAGTGGAAGAAGGCAATCCAGTGGCAGCCCGGGAGGCAGCGATCAACGCTTCGGACGAGTTGAACGATTCCGATATATCTGCACCGTTGCAACAAGAACCGCAGGATCTGCAATTCAGCCGCAACCATTCCCCCACAAAAAACAACGTAACTCTTAGGGTCACGCCGTCTTCTATCGTGGTGGTGCCAAAGGCCGGATTTGGAGCCATGGTTGAAATCATTGAGTTTTTAGGTTTGAGCGTCCTGATTTGTTCCACTGGGTAACATCGAGCGTCACCAAGAGTCATTGGAGTTGCCGCAAAGTTTCAGTCGGCCCCGGGTGAAGGCCATTACCAGCTGTCGGTAGTTCGTAGTATCTATCCAACATTTCGTAACGAAGTCTGCGCAGACGTGAACTCGCGTCCTCATCCGGATCATTGTCCACAAACTGCAAGCTTGAGAATGCCCCGATCAGCTCCCGCCCCATGGAAGAATTCGCAGCGAAGTCCCACCGATTATATTGACACACCGCCACACGGTCTTGGTGAGCTTCCGCCACTCTCCCAGCTGAAATGAATGACCAGATTGGACTTGGCGCCGGTATTTTCTTGATCTCCGATTTCTCCGACCATATAATATGGCAAATCATATGGGTCAAGAAAGGAGAACGTGATGGGTCGCATGGTTAAGAAGACAATTGAATTGGATCAAGACTACATTGACAAGGTTCGTATGATCTTCAGGGTCAGAACGGACAAGGAGGCGGTCAACAAAGCCTTGGAACTGGCGATCATCGACGATGAGATCATCGGGGCTCATGAACGGGCAGGTGGAAAAGGGGAGCTGATCGATGAGGTCTTTGAATGAAAGTCATGTTCGATACCAATGTATACATCTCTTTCATTCGGGATCGGTCACATGCAAAAGAGCTTCAGTTCCGCGGCACGGTAAAGTATATTTCCGCCATCACCCTGATGGAACTTTGGGCTGGAGCCAGAATCAAGAAGGCTGAACGACTCGTTCACCAGCTTCAGAAGCCATATGTAGACGCGAGACGTATCGTCACCCTGGATGCCAATCACTATATAGCAATGGGTCATTTCTTAGCCGGACTTCCCCGTCAATATGACACACTGGTGAAGATGGCGGGGTTTGTGAACGATGTTCAGATTGCCTTCGGGGCAATATCCATCGGGGCACTGCTATACACCGAAGACAAAGACCATTTTGACATTATTAAGAACGCTCTTAAGGCCCTCAAGGTCGAGTATGTCTGATCGATTTTCGACCTGCACGTCTTGCCCTGCCGCCCGGTACCAGTCTTTCCCACCCTGATTGAACGCCAGAAATGTGCCATGATGGATTTCAAAACGCTACTTCTGAAGTATCAGGCCTTGCTCGCAGAGAACAAGGCATTAAAGGAAGAAAACCTTTCCTTGAAAGCCCGGTTGGGCTTGGCCGAACCCGCAGAAAGCCGGTCTTGTCCGGAAGGGGCTAGGCAGGATGTCTCAGAGGCGGAAACATTTTTCCGCAGTCACGCCAAGTCTGATGCCACGGATAAGATCCGGCTCTTCATGTCCTTGTTCAAGGGACGGGACGACCTGTATGCGAGAAGATGGGAGAGGAGAGACGGCGGGTCCGGATACACGCCAGTGTGCCTGAACGAATGGAAACGCGGGATTTGCAGGAAGTCCGAGATCAGGTGCGCATCGTGCCGGCAAAGGACCTTTGCGGCCCTTGATGAAAAGGTCGTCGAAGCGCATTTGAGGGGGCACTTGGTTGCGGGCATCTATCCTCTGCGCCAGGATGAAAAGTGCCACTTTCTAGCGATGGACTTCGACAAGGACGGCTGGCAGCAGGATGTGTCGACTCTGAGAGATATCTGCACGGCCTTTGATGTGCCGGTGGCCATCGAGCGTTCCCGCTCCGGCCATGGCGCCCACGCCTGGTATTTCTTCACTGACCCCATCGCCGCGAGTCTGGCACGAAGGTTCGGTTCCGCGTTGCTCACCCATGCCATGGACAGGCGGCATCAAATCAAGTTCAAATCCTACGACCGATTCTTCCCCAATCAGGACACGATGCCCAAGGGAGGATTCGGCAATCTGATTGCCCTGCCGTTGCAGAAGGCAGCGCGGGAAAACGGAAACAGCGTTTTCATCGATGAGCGTTTCCACGCTTACGAAGACCAGTGGGGATTCCTGGGGCAAATCAGGCGACTTTCCGAAGAGGAAATCGGTGCCCTGATTTCCAGGCTCTGTCACGGAAGCGATCTCGGGGAGCTGAGACAAGACGAAGAAGAGCCGGAAAAACCCTGGGAGACAAGACGGAGCAAGCTCTCGCGGCATGACTTCCCGGATTCAATGCAGGTGGTCAAAGCCAACATGCTCTTTATCCCCAAATCCCGAGTGTCCCAGAGGGCGCTGAACGCGCTGAAGAGGCTTGCCGCGTTCAAGAATCCTCAGTTTTACCTGGCCCAGGCCATGCGCATGTCGACCTACGGAAAACCGCGAATCATCTCGTGCGCCGAAGAAACACCGGAGTATCTTTGCCTGCCCAGAGGGTGCGAAGCAGACCTTGTGGCCCTCCTCGGGGAAGCCGGAGTCGAGGTGGCATGGTCCGACAAAACCTGTGGGGGAAGGCACATCGAGGCTGCCTTCACCGGGATGTTGAGGAAGGATCAAGAGCTCGCCGCAGAAACAATGCTCAAGCATGATTGCGGCGTCCTTTCGGCGGCAACGGCCTTCGGGAAAACGGTGATCGCCGCAAGGCTCATTGCCGAGCGAAAGACCAGCACTCTCATCTTGACGCACAGGCAGCAGCTCATGTCGCAGTGGAGGGCGAAGCTGGCCGAGTTTCTGGATATCGATGAAGAACTTCCCGAAGTTCCGAAAAGGCGCGGGCGAAAACCGATCCGGAGCCTCATCGGGCAGATCGGAGCGGGAAAAGAGAACCCGGGTGGCCTTATCGATGTGGCGATCATGCAATCCTTGACGAGTGACCGGGAGGTGAAGGAATGCGTCGAAGATTACGGCATGGTGATCGTCGATGAATGTCACCATGTCTCGGCACCCAGCTTCGAACAGATCCTCAAGCGGGTCCACGCCAGATACGTCTATGGCTTGACTGCCACTCCGGCCCGGCGTGACGGGCATCATCCGATCATTTTCATGCACTGCGGCCCCATAAGGTACCGAGTGGACGCCAGAAAGGAGGCCGAGAAACGGCCTTTCGACCACTCTGTCATTCCCCGGTTCACCGGCTTTAGGGCGCCGTTTGACAGGGAAGAGGATGAGATGTCGATCCAGGAGCTCTATTCCGGGATCGCCACGGATGAGTTGCGCAATCAGCAGATTGCAGACGATGTAATCAGGGCCCACGCAAACGGCAAAAACTCGCTGATACTTACCGAGAGGACCGCCCATGTGGAATCGCTGGCTGGGAGATTGCGCGAAAACATACCTGATGTGATGACCCTCACCGGCGGGAGGGGAAGGATGGAGGCCGGAAACCTCCTGAAGAGAATCGCGGAAACGCCGGCCGGCGTCCAATTGACGCTGGTCGCCACCGGCAGGTATATAGGGGAGGGCTTTGACGAGCCCCGGCTGGACACCCTGTTCCTGGCCATGCCCATATCTTGGAAAGGGACGCTTCAGCAATATGCAGGGAGACTGCACCGGTTGTTCGAAGGGAAGAAAGAGGTCCAGATCTATGACTACGTCGACATCCACGTTGGAGCCCTGGAGAAGATGTACCGAAAAAGGCTTGCGGGATATGCCTCCATCGGCTATCGGGCAAAGGCTGAGAGCGTCCCGGATGCACCCGCCGACATCATCTTCGATAACACCAGTTTCCTCCCCGTATACCAGAACGACGTGATGAACGCTGCGCGGGAGACGGTTATTGTAAGCCCCTTCGTTACAAGAAGACGAGCCTTTCAGATGCTGCCGAACATGGAGGCGGCATTGGCCAATGAGGTTTCTGTGGTCGTTGTCACAAGGCCGACAAATGCTTTCAAAGATAAGGACAGACCGATCTTAGAGGAAACTCTAGCGGCGCTTCGAGACGCCGGCGTACGCATTCTCTTCAAAGCCAACATCCATCAGAAATTCGCCGTCATAGACCGGAAGATCGTCTGGTACGGCAGCATCAACCTTCTCAGCTATGGCAGTGCACAAGAAAGCATCATGCGGCTGGAGAGCCCGAATATCGCCCAGGAATTGATGAAAGATCTGGGGAAATCGATCAGCACGTGACCCATAAGACCAAGGAATGCAAGGTCCACATCCGCCTTGCACCCCGCAGATCGATCACCCATACCAAGGAATTGATATCCACCAAAAAGCATAAGCCACACTTCGATGATCCCAGAAGTGTGGCTTCTTGAAACAGGAAGACAAAATGCAGAAAAATCTGGTGCCGAAGGACACCCTCGGCGAACAATTTGCAACTCTTTGAACTTAATAGAACCCAATTCTGCCAGCGAAGGTGCGTTACCTTGCAAATAGCTGAATTTACTATTATTTTCTGGTATGCCGAAGGCCGGATTTGGCGCCATGGTTGAAATTATTGAGTTTCTCGGTTTGAGTGTCCTAATTTAGCCCACCGAGAAGCACTGAGTGTCACCAAGATGCATCCAAGTTGTCGCAACTTTTTGCTTAGCCCACGATTGCTCCAGAACTACAGTGTCCCAAGAGTTTTCTATCAGCATTCATCAAAAACACCCGCCACCCGCCTTGGCGCTAATTAGACCTGACCCACCTGTGCTCGGGAGAATTGACCCACCAAGGTTTTAAGTTTGAAGTACTCGTCCTTCCTGAGCGCCCAAGGCCACCCGTCAGGACAGCCCTTTGTACTTCCGAACGTTGAGGGCTTTCCATTGCAAAAGTGGTTGCTTTTGGATGCGGTCCTGGAGCGGTGGGTCGGTCGTCAGCAGGCCGGGGACTATTTCCCCTTTGTCGAGTAGACGAAACAAGAATTCACGCTCGCTCTCCGTAAAGGGCAAGACCATGGACAACGCCTCCCGGCACTCGTTCACGAGTCGCGCCCCGTATTCTGATGAACCGCCGTGCCCTTCTGTCGCTTGGAAATGAAGAGTTGGGAGAAGTTGCGCCGCCAAATCCGCAGCGTCAAAAGCCACATGTTCAACCGCAACATCCCTCCAATCCTTGCGGTTCATTGCACCGAAGACCACGAACGCGAGCCGGAGACGTTCCCGATCGATCTTGTCCATGCGAAGAATCTGATGGCAATCGAAGAGATCCCTTGCCTGCCGACGCGAAAGGAGGGCGGCGAGTTTGCCCGCGGCGAGTTCGTGAAGATCTAGCACGGGAATGCTCCTGGCCTGGATGTCTCCAAGTGGATACGAATCTGCATAGCGGATATCCCAGAGCGGCAGTCTGAACATGAAATTCAAATCGACTTCGAGGTTGCTTGATTGTCCGCTAAAGCTCCGGCAGTTCAGTCGCCATTTCCCGCCGGCGTGCTCCTCCGGCACCTTTTTGGCGGTGAATCCTTCTCTGGAAAACACGGCTTGGACAGCTTGCTCGACCTTTGGTCGGTCCGACAACATTGTGTCACGATCGAGCGCCCCCACATAGTTGAGATCAATATCCACAGACAATCTGGGGATATTGAGCACGAAGAGGTTCAGGGCCGTGCCGCCTTTCAATGCCAGTTTCCCCTTGAGATAGGGATGCGAGTTCAATACGTTCAGGAGATTCAGTAAATGGAACACCTTTTCGACCATCTCCGCTCTGAACCCGGTCGATTCAGCTACCGGCAGGATTTCCGACGGTGAAAACTTCACAAGACTTCTCCCCAGGACTTGTTCAGGATTTCGGCCGGGATCATCAGGTTCCACTCTTTTACCCACTGGCCGCCTCTTCGTTTGGCTCGCACCAGGTAGTGAGGCTGCCGAGGACATAACTTCCGCAAAGGATTAAGGTGGGCATCTTCAACCATCAAAGTTTCCCTGTGCTGATCCAGGAAAAACCCGACCTTTGCCGCAGTGGTGGCATTCTCCAATAGAAGAGCATACTCCACGACTTGATCCAGATCGAAGAACTCAACTGATTCGAGAGATCGCCATATCTCCTCCCAACTCCCGGTAAGATCCGGCCGGTCCAACACGTCAACGAGAGCTCTCTCAAGAGTGGTTACACGGAGCTCTACACCGGAACGCCTGTGACGGGCAACTCCGAATGCTTCCTTGCCTTTGGCGCGCAGTGGCGGCGGCACGGGAACGCCCCTGATTTCGTAGCTGCGGAACTTCAGAGGCAGCGACTTGTGCCGAGAGACGTAGCGAAACATGTTATAGACCGAGTAGGATTTCCCATGGAATTCCAGGGCCGTGTGGTATGCTAGAACCGCATCCTCAGCCATCTTGGCAGCCAAGAGATAGGGATCGATCGGGGCGGATTCGGGGTTGGAGCCGAAAGGAACGACCGCATACAGTCCACGTCGCAATGGTATGATCCGACCCCGGTTGCGATGGTATGCCAGGAGCGATTTCCGGGTGTTCGGATTGCTGGAGCCTTTCTCCGAGAGGAATAGCTCCAGTTCTTTAACAGTGAACACGTCGTGTTGCGACAGGAACTCGTTCAACCTCATAGTGCGAGCCTTTTGACATTCATTCGACATAGTGCTAAAATATTTAGCTTTAACTAGCCAATATGTCAAGTAGCGACTGATGTTCTTTGACGAAAAGGCGAAATCGAGTTGGAAATATTGCTGCTATGTCATCATATTGTCAAACAAGCTCTTCATTTGCCGGCTTCGATCCCCTCATACAAAGCAATTTCTTCGCGACCATGGCCACTCTCTTCACCTTCTTGGATGGATTCTCGTCTAGGAGCAAAACGCAGCCATAGGTTTGCTAGAGGACCTCGAAGGTGAGCACCTCCGCGCGGTTCCCCAGCCTCACGGCTCCCCCTCTTTCATGAGCAGGAAACGATCTGCGTACACGAGGGGATTGCCTCGTCCATCACATTTCAATAACCCAAGGGGGATCATGTCACTTCACTCGGATCTTTTGTTTCTTTATGGCTGATTCAAGAGCCTTCTTCTGTTCCCTGGTGGCGATTTCGACGGCGGTTCTGTAGACTCCGTTGTGCAGAGACTGATAGCTGTCGCGCTTCAGGAATGGTGTGGCCCCTTCAGCGAACTCTTCCGGAGTGGAAACGGCAGAAAGAGAGCGCAGGCAAGCCTTGATTATGACCTTCTCGTCGGCAGGCATCATCCAGGTACCATACTCGTCGGCAAAGATGATCTCCTCGCCATCTTCCATTCTGTCTATCAGTTCATAGAGAATACCGAAGCACTGGACGGCCAGTCGGTGATTGCCTTTCTCACTGACCATGGCAGCATCTCCCAGGAGATCAGCCAACCTCTCAAACCACTCCTCGGTCTCTTCCGGAATGTTCATGTAGTTCTTGGAGTTGATGTCGAAGGGAGCGTAATAGACGCCTTTCAGTGAATCGTCATAGAACTTCTGAACCTCTTTCAAGAGCGCTTTTCCACTGACTTGGGAAGCGTTGACGTCAATCTTCAAACCGCCGAATACCTCATGCCGCTGATCTGTCGTCATGGTATCGAAGGCGGATTCAAGCAGCCGAAGGAGAGTGGATGCTCCCTGCTCTTTGAGAAAATCAAAAAGATACCTTTTGTTCACTTGATTGCTCCCACCTGTAACGCGTGAGAATCTATCTATCGCTGAGAAGATCTCGACATCTTTTCAAGCTCACACCGAGCAAATTGGGGCGTCTGCATTTGGGTCATCCGATCGAAGGCCCCTCTGTCACCGGTACGGTGCTGATCGTGCCACTTCCTTTTGACTTCCTCGATCTCAGTCAGGAGGGCATTTACATGGGAATTATTGAGAAATTCTTTGAAAAAACGCTTCGCCTTCCGACCCCGCTGCAGCATATACCCCTCTAGATCCCTGGAGATGTCCACCCCGGCATTGTGGTCCCGTCCCTGATTGTAGTCCTTGGGGGATGCCGTCCGAATCCCCACCAGAATTTTCGCTGCCAGTGGATAATTGAGCGCCCCACGCAGAAAAGAGGACATGGCATCCTCTATCCGGCCCAGCTCAAAAAAGGCAAAGGCTGCGACCAGGCCTTGAGAAGCATCAATACCTTGGATTCTCCGCGACGAATCCACCGCCTCAAGCCAGCGGCCCGTATTGAGGTAAATCGAAGTCCGGTAGGCTGCCGGCGAAATCTGATCTCCACATTCCTGTTCAAGACGCCCACAATACTCCAGGGACTCTTCGTAGAGACCGGCACGGTTCAATGCCAGCGTCAGATTCCTCATGGCCCGAATGTATGGCCGTGTGGAAAGATCGCTCCAGTATCGGCTCCGCGCCATCCTTTTGGGAAATAGTTTTCGACCCAGATCCATGGCCTTCCGGAAGTGTTCGACCGCCTCATCCAGCCTTTCCCCATGGAGGGAAATGAGTCCCAAATAGTTGCACCCTTCTGCGTAGCCATCGAAGCAATCGGCGAGGAACCGAAAGAGAACCTCCGCCCGGCCATAGTCACCGCGCTCGTAGAAACCGGCCACGTGCTCCTCAATATCCGGCGGAACGCCGGAACCCTGGAGGGCGAAGCGCCAGTAAAAAGGATTGTCTGTGTTCCATTCAGTGGGCTCCTGTTGGCAACGATCGAGCCGCCATCGCATCAACTCGGCAAGATATTCCAGTTCTGTGGAGTGGTCTTGTATTAGATTGCCAGCCGACAAGAAATCCTGTGGATCGGCCAGCATGAGCTGTCGGGCAAAAGCGCACAGATCCTTACGGAATTGCGCCCGAAGCCGTGCTTCTTTGTATTCGTAAAGATCCGGCAACACATCCAGGTTGGCTTGGATTCCGTCATAGACACGGCTCCAGTTGAACTTTGTTTCGGGGTACTGGCGCTCGATCAGTTGGCGGAATTGCGGTGCTTTTCCCCCACCCCCCCGCCCGAGGATTTGGAGGGCCTCAGCCTTCGAGTAGATGGTAAAGAGAGTCTGTTGTCCCACTTTCCCCGTCTGTGAATCTCGATTGCCCTTCACAATCAAAAGCTGCTTCCCGCGTTTTCTCACATAAGCCATGGGAGCTCCCTTCTCATCAATCTTCGCTCGCCCCTCGGAAGCACCGGCGGCGCAATTTCACGGCGTTCAGCCATGCTTCGCGCCCTTCTGGCGACTTCCGGGTTGGGCATGCGGTGCTGAGACCGGCAGTTCTATTTGCGTTCATGGCACCTGATGATAGTGCAGAGCCGATGTTGTGTCAAACAGATTCTGGAACACAACATTTGAAGGGAGCTTCCGGCACAATGGGGAATATCGATTTGATGAAGCTTCTACCTTGCCTTTCCAGATCACAGAAGGCTACAGCAAGGACCATCGACCAGACCCCTCAAGCAATTGCTGATGTCCACGCTGTGTGTCGGTAATAAGGCAAGAGAAGCCCCCGGCCTCAAAGCAACCATCTTTACCGAGCAACCTGCGGGGTCCGATGAGCCGAGCGCGATGGGGCGCGAAAATTACCCCCTATCCTGGTATCTGGAGTGCGGAACGTAGGTCCAAAGACATGTGGCTCTATGGCGAGGAAGAACAGACAGGAAATGATTCCCCTTGAGCATTGGTGCAGAAGCCGGTCCTCGGCACCAGGGTCATAATTATCTCAATTTATTATGGAAATAGTGTGACAAAATGCGACAAACAGACTTAATTTTTTGAGATTACTGAAGATTATTGCGGTGGTGCCGAAGGCCGGACTCAGCACAACTGCTGATATCATTAGGTTTTTTCGACACTACTGCACCGAGCCGTACCACCCAGTATCATCGAGTATCATGGAGTGACTTTTCGTTGTCCCTGGCGGACCGTTTAATGCCCAGGACCTCAGGTCCGCACTACGGTCCACAAAGATGCACAAAGCGAATTCCTCTTGACAAAATCCATGGCAAGTGCATTAGCAGTGAGTAGTAAAATTGGTCAATAATACTTTGAGCTTCAACTCCAATTTTGCATGAGAAATTCAGCAGTTGGTGCTTACTGCTCAGGATGTCTTGCAGCCGTTTGACAGGTTCGACGGCAAGTATCGGGCGCGCGATATGAACCTCCATCACATCCCATGGCCAAGGGAGGCGTTGGAGGAACTAGGCGCAACTCGCGTGGAAATGAAAGTCACGCTTTCTTACTTCGTTGAGCCCAACCCTGGCGAGAGGGGCTGGCTACGCAGGTATAGCTATGCTTCTCACGGCTTGAGATTTGACGTAAAGACGCCAACCGAAACCCTTGACCAGTTTAGAAGGCGAATAAACCGCATAGCCTTCGAAGAAGAGCGGGGAGACAAGTCAAGCAGTGACTCATCCCGTTGGTTGCTTGGTTCCGATCTCCGCAGTCTTGGTTCACTCCACTCAGATTTGTGGACTGGAACGGCAGCAGAACTGGCCCAAAGAGGGTTTATCGCTGTGTACCCTGTCATCGGTTGGTGGCGCGAGCGGCACCAATTTGAGCGGTGGTCCAACCGAGCCCGCTATTCCTTGGTCGTGACAATCAGGGCTCCGGAAACCGATGTCGATATCTATACCCCGGTGGCTAACCTGATCAGGCAAGAGGTGAAAATTGGAGCGTGAAGCCCACTTCGGCTCGCTGTCTCCCTGCCGATGCTGTTTCCTTCGCGATGATCTTCGAACTACGCTTGCTATAATCTGTCGCGGCACTCAAGGAGTCTTACGCATAGAGCCATATCAGAGTGCCAGTGGAGCGCATTGGCTTGTTTTTGTGGTAGTGAATCACATCGAACAGTGCGGCGCCGCCTTCATCAAACAGGGTCCCATTGGGTGAGGCGTTATGAACAGAGTCTCTCTTTCCTTCATCCTGGTGGTTTTGGTCATCCTCCTCTTATCCTTTCACCCTTCATCTTCGCAGGAAAGTGAAGCGATCAAAAAGGTCGATGTCAAGATCCCGGGAGGGGAGACCATTGCATTGTACAAGGGCTCTTATGCCCTGGTCGTCGGCAATGGGAATTACACCAAGGGTTGGGACCCGCTTCCCGGAGCTCTGAAGGATGTGGATGAAGTCGCAAGAGTCCTGGAAGAGGTGCATCATTTCAAAGTCGTCAAGAAGAAAGATCTGACCCGCAATGAATTTCTTCAGGTCTTGACCCAGTTTATTCATGAGTATGGGAAGCAGACTGACAGTCGAGTCCTGTTTTACTACGCAGGGCATGGCCACACGGAGAAGCTCGAGAACGGTGAAGATCTAGGCTATATCGTCATGGTAGATGCCCCTTCGCCCGGGCAAGATCCAATTGGATTGAATCTGTGCAGCCTTGACATGCAGTGGCTAAACAGCGAGTCAAGAAAGATCCGAGCCAAACATGTCCTGTTTGTTTTTGACAGTTGCTTTTCTGGAACGATATTGAATGTTCGCAGCTCTCTGGACCTGAAGAAAATTAGCGACCTCATCAAGTTGCCCGTTTGCCAGTTTATAACGGCAGGGCGAGCGCATGAGTCGGTTTCGGACCGAAGCATTTTCAAACGAGTCCTGTTGGATCTACTTGAGGGACGCGATCCCGAGCCATTTCCTGATGGCTACATCACGGGGGAAGAGCTGGGGTATTATCTCAAGAGCAAGGTTCCCTCGTACCAACCGACGCAACATCCTCAATTTGGAACTGTAAATGACCCTGAACGCAATAAGGGGGATTTTGTGTTCGTTGCGCCCAGGATAGCCCCGCCCGGGCATGATAAGACCAAGACTGGAGGAATTCACATCGAGACCGAACCTGCGGGCGCGGCGCTGTGGATCAATGGACAGGAAAAGGGAACAGCTCCTCTAGAAATTCTCGATCTTGCCGAAGGGGCGCGCGTGAATGTGCGGGCATCCGCCAAGGGGTTTCGAGACGAAGAGAAGTCCGTATTGATCCGCGAGGGGAAGGTCATGCCCCTCAGGCTGATCCTGAAGAGGACTGCTGGGCTCTTGTCCGTCACCAGCGATCCTCCGGGGGCGGAATGGTATCTCGATGGAGCTCTTGCCGGGAGGACCCCCGATGTCATGGAATCCGTTCCAGCCAAAGAATATTCTGTCAAGATCCGTCTGGAGGGTTTCCCTGACTGGGAGGATAAGGTGCTGGTCACCGAGGGGAAGAAGGCGGAAATAGTCGCCAAGTTGGTTTCCCCGAACACAACGAGGCATGTCATTCCTACTCCGCCAACCACCTCAATAAAACCTCCAGACCCGAATGATGCTCATGATGCCAACTCGATTGCAGCACTCCTCTCCAAAGCCGAGGTCGCTTTCGCAAGGAAGGAATTTCTTTCGCCAGAGGAGACCAGCGCCATGAGCTACTACAGGCAGGTTTTTGAGCTGGACGAGGGGAATGAAGCGGCCTACGAGGGCGTGCTACGGGTCATAGACCAATATTTGAAGTGGGCAGCTGCCGCCCCTTATGGAGGGGGCTCGAGTGTCCAGACCCATTTGAAAAAGGCCCGGGAATGTCTCCAACAGATTCCCGAGGGCCTCACAAAACAGCACAATCAAGAGATCGCAATACTGAAGGCAGATATCGACAAACGGATCGCAAGACCTGCTGCCCCAAAGAGAAAACGAGAGTCTGGAAATTCGAATGTTATTTCTGAAACTAAACCTGATCCTGCAATAATTCGTGAACCAATACCTGCAGCGAGGAAAACCAACTAAGGCGGTTGCAATGTTAAAAAGCGCCAGTTATGAGCAATAATTTGAACTGATTGCCAGTCTGATAGCCAATATTGCTTCTATAACACTCAACCTGATTCAGATTTTATCTATTTCGATTTCGGAGGGGAGAATTAATCACCATGTGTATTTGGAAAAAGTGCAGCAGCCCAACTGGTTGGTTAATAGCTTGCATTCTTATGGCTGGTATAGTTTTTCAACCAATGAATACGTATGTCAAAGCAGCAGGTAGCTCAAATCCACATTGCGATGCCTTATTTGAGCAAGAGAGATATCTTGAGGCTATACAGTGTTACGATAAGTTCTCAAAGCCCCATGATGTCTTTGTTCCAAATAATGACGATGCAAAGGTCTTATATGAGGCGGGAAATGCCTTGTTCGATCAGGGGAAATATAAGGAGGCCGTCGAATCGTACGAAAGAGCCATGAGATTGAGAGGGGATTTTGCACCACTCTATTACAATTTAGCAGAAGCTCAAGCGCGGCTTGAAGAGGTCGACAAGGCCATTTCCAATTTCCGAGAATACTTAAGGAAGAGGCCAAATGGAGAAAAGGCGGAGGACGCGAGACGAAGGATAGAGGAGCTCAAAGCCAAACAGACTATCCAGGTAAAGCATAGTCCAGTAGTTGGGATTTGGGCAGTAGATGACTACCTGCAGACGGAACCAGTTTCTCACGAAAAGAGGCTATGGAAATTCTATCCTGATGGAACAGTTGTTATGACTAGATGGCGTGCTGGGGAGCTAACCTGGAAATTGATCGGAGATAGACTCGAAATAAGAAACCATAAAGGCACCCATGAATGGACTGCGGAAGTCACTAATGGAGCAATGAAAGGAAATCTAATTTTTTCTATAAAGCCACATGATAGAAAAGGTAGTGTAAAGTTTACTGGCGAGAGAAAGACAAATAATCTTGATGCGAAGATACCGCTGTATGAGGTCTGCGGCACCTTAGAACTGAAATGCATTGATGTTGAAACTGGAGAATCTTGTGACACACCTGATCCTTGGGAGGAACATACAAGCTTTGATCTCAGGGAGTGCAGAGAGCAATGCAAAAAGATAGCTAAGAAAGAGCGAAGATTTTGTATAGAACAATAGAAAAGGATGGCATCGGTGACTAATTATTTTACAAGATGTGTCTTCTGGATGATCGGCTGCTTTCTCTTAGGAGCACTGACTACGGGCATTGTTCACGCGAGTACCGACGAGGCGGAGCGTCTGTACGCGAGGGGCAACATGCTGTTTGATCACGCTAAATACGGAGAAGCTGTTGAATGCTACGAAAAAGCTATTGAGCTACGCAAAGGTTTTGCACCGCTTTACTACAACTTGGCAGAAGCACAAAGACGGCTCGATGAGTATGAAAAGGCCATTCGTAACTTCCGCGAATATTTGAGGCTGAGGCCAGATGGAGAAAAGGCTTCAAAGGCGCGGGAATCAATCAAAGAGCTTGAGCTTAAACTTCTCCCTGAAGCTCACAGGCGGATCGTGGGAACATGGCTTTACAAATCGTCGAAGCCCGGATGGATGATGAGCCTTTGGAAGATCATGCCGGATGGAACCATCAAGTTCACGTTAGGCCTCACCAATTATATGAAATGGAAACTAGTTGGTGATACAATTGAAATAATCGGCATAGGCTATAGATCTCAGGCAGTTGTAAGGGATGGCCAAATGGATGGATTTATTTCGGAGTCAACCGAAGAGAATAATGAAATCAAGATTTATCGCCAGCCTTGGACATTAACAAGGATTACTGATGATTTGAATCAAGATATTCCATTTTATGTTATTTGCTTCGACAAGGTTGAATCGAAGTGTGTCAATCTGGGAACTGATGGACATTGTGGACCGGGCAAGAAGTTTTTTATCAATGAAGACACATCTAGCCTTAATTTAGAAGAATGCCGCCAAAAATGTAAGAAACTGAACAAGAGAGGCTATGGACCTTGCGTCGATTAGGTTCTCAAGCTTCAAGCGAAGCTTTCGAAGTATCAAAAATCAGGGCAAATTAGATCCTCCTGATATTTTGACTCTCGCCCTTTGATTCACCCATGTCATCACGCTCACTCAATAAGTGCATCGCGCATCAAGGAATCAACCCTTAAACAAACACCATCTCGCGGAGCTGCAGTCTTAGCGCTTTCTACGTTCCAATCTAGGAAAAAGCTTCTTAAGTTGTCGGAAACCTCCAGTTTGTTGATTTGTTTTGACAGTTGGCTCAGGATGCCTTGTTGCTCTTTCCAAAAGTCGGCAGAGATTGAGGCCGGCTCTGTCTCGCAGGCCAAATGAAGCAGAACGGCCCACTTCCCGGCTTCTTGCAAGTTCTTCTTAAGACTTGTGCATGACCCTTCCGAGATCCTCTCAGGGCATTCAACAGCATTCTCAGGCAGGTTTGCGATGATATCGTCAAAGGCAGGTAGCGACTTCTGGGTCTTTTCGAGTCCTGCACGGACGCCGGAGAGGAAGGCCAGCCGTTCTGCTGCGTGTACCTCAGCGAACAATTTCTTGGCGGTTTTCGGAGTGCCGCGCGTGCCGCGCTGTGGAACGAAGGGCCAATCCTGGGGGATTTGGGAAACAGGGACAGAGTTTAAGAAGGTGCTGTAGCTGTCATCGACCATTTTGCCAATCGGCACTGAAGTGAAGATGTTGATGATCAGCAAAAGCATCGCCAAGGCTGTTGCAAGCCCACCGCCGGTGAAGCCCACTTTCCCGATCGAAGGAAGTACCTTGAACCAGCAAACGATCCTCTGACGCCACATTTGCAGAAGTTCTGAAAAGGATGCAGGCTCGACATCACCAAATTCGATTTGCTCCATCCAGTTTGTGTAACATTCGTCACATTGAGAGAGATGAACCTGGATGCGCTCGCGTTCATCAGCTTTCAGACGGCCTTCCCTCCATGCAACCAGTTTCTCTGGGGTGATGTGCCGCCCCTGCGGCGCGTCTTTTGTCAAGGCCAGCGCGAGAAGTGCATGAAGTCGGTCGATCTCTTCGTGGCGCATCTTCTCTTTCTTGACGTCGTCTTCCATGTTGCCTGCCCCTATCATTCTGCTGATCGCGATGACCGCCAATGCGCCAGTTCGACAGTTGTCGGGATTTGCTGGCTAATCAATCGCGCTCATCAGGTAGTTTGAAGTAATCAGCCAATCCGACCTTTTCGAAGATCGATCTGAGTTTGTGCATGGTGGTCCTGTAAATTGTTCTCACCTGATGTTCAGCCAAACTGAGTTCTCTGGCAACCCTGGGAATCCTGATCTCGCTTGTGTAAATCAGCTTCAAGATGAGTCGTTCAAGCGGGCTGATCGTAAGAAGAGTGTCCCTCAGACTCATTACAGCCTCGCGATTCCAGATCCATGAGTTGTCAGCAGACGGATCGATTGAAATATCATGATCGCTCAATCTGAAATCCAGAAACTCTTTAAGTATTGCCTCCACCTCTTCCTGAAGGGCTCTCTCTATTGCTTCCTCAAGCCCCCGAGATGGGCCCTTCAGGTCGTCACCTAACTCAGTCTCTTCGTATTTCTGTCCGCAAAGAGGGAACCTTGCCTTGATTTGATCGATCATTTCCCGAACGCCTTCAGGATGAAGCGCCCCATCATGTGTCAGTCTGTCCACAATCACCTCCGGCTCCAACCCTCTGACACAAAGCAAATGGAAAACGGTCTTACAGATCTCCCCGATGCGCTTGCACCAACTTGGAGGTCTCAGTCTACCGTACTTGTGGCGCATGAAATCCACCAGCAGACCTTTGAAATGATAACTCATGAAACCGGTTGGAGTGCACTCACCCCGATATCCCTTCAATCGCTCGAAGTTGTCCTTGGTTATACCATCCAAAGCGTAATTGAAAGCCTCCTCGGCATCCTCTGCTTCTGCGTCGGATGAAGCGGGAAAAGACCTCTTTGCCAGTGACCTCAGCTTGTTATATATTTCGGGTCTCCAAATGAAGGCTCTCCAGTCCATTGATTGCACCGCCCAGTGAGAAGTAAGCTGAAAGATGGCATGAACGTTGTTCTCACTCTGCCGATGCGGCTCCGATTTGTCAATTACTTCTGGCAGGCCCGTGGAATAGGATGCTTGGTCAGTTCCGCCACGAGTCGCCATCCGCTTCATCACCGGTTTTATTTGCTATGAGTCAGCTGCAGTCTCCCTCGTTCGTTTTGGAAGCCCGAAATTCGAGTGCGGCAGGCCGAGCACCCCTGCATGATGAGTGCTCGGCCTGAAACGCGGGCTAAAGCGAGTTCCCAAACTCCTGGACCTGCTGGGTGAGGGTGTTTACGATTTCCTCCATGTCACGCCAACTTGCCATGACCTCCTCGGAAACGGGGTCGAGGGACTTCATGCTGGCAATGATTTGATAGGCATCAGCGATCTCTTTGCTCAGTTTCAAGGTCTCATATCCATCCTTGTACAGCTTAGCCCCTTCCTCGACGATAAAAATGAACCTCTCGACGGTGATGCTGAAGCTCTCCATCGCGGGGGTGAGGCGCTGGTAATTCTGGGAAAACCCCTCGAGCATTTTGATTCTGCTCTCGCACATACGAATGCGCCCCTCCAGCACCCTTTCCTTGATCTGTCTCTGCTCTCCCGCAGACATCGAACCCAATGATTTCTGCTCGGCCTGGAGTTTTTGCCTGAATGACTTTTCATCAGAAATCTTTTGCTGTATTTCCGAAGCGAACTTTTTGATGGCTCCTGCATAAAACTTGATATTCTCTCTCTCAGCTTCCTTATTGGAAGCAAGCTTTGTGTAGAAATCACTCAAGTCCTTCACGCGGCCAACGATTTCCTTGAGTTGGTCCTGATCAGTCTTTTCAAAAAAGAACCAGGATTTTTCTCGCACTTCAGAATTCATCACGGATAGCAGCTTGTTGGTCTTTTTCGCCCCTTCGATCACATAGTCTGCCGATAGCTCCTGACACGAATCTTTGATCTCCTTTGTCTCTTCCACAATGGTCTCAACAGAAGGTCTCTTGTCCGTATTGAAGTATGACACAACTTTCTCCCACGTTGAGCCACTGTCAGCAAGTGCGTTGTCTGGCGTGCCCACCCCGACAGCACACATGAGCCACATTGTGAGGATGAGAGAATTTGACCCTATTGTCTTCATGGCTTCCCCTTTCATGTTGGCCAAAATGTTCACAGCTGTCGAAAAGCCTCCTTCTCGATTCATGCTCTGCTCCTTCTCATCATTCATCCCACCCCCACGTATTTTGTGCCGGCTCACGCTTTTGCCTGCAATAAAGGCCTTTGATTTACCAAGACGGACCGACCCGGGATTCCTGACACAATTATCGGACAGACGCTTCGATTTCGATTACCGGCGGGAACAGTTCGCTCTCTTGGGCTGACAGGGACGGAATTGAATATCGGGGATTCTCTTTGTCGACAGGCCATGTTGAATCCCTTTTGCAGTATCTGGCGTCGAACATTGGGCTGGCATTAGGTGGCCAGGGCGAAGTGACGAAAAAGTCCTCTGTCGATTGCGCATTCTCAACAATGTTAATGGCCGCTTCCGATGCGACGAAAAGTTCTCAGAATTCGCATCCGTGCCCGTCTAATCCATTTGAAGCAAGAAAAAAGCGCGGAAGGATGGCGCTACGCGTTTCAGTGTGATCTCCATCTCAATGGAGATCAGTAGCTGTCAGTCATAAACAGCAAAAGGGAGCCGGAAATTGAGTACTCATCTGTCCAATCCCGAGAATCTTGTCGATCTGATGAATTTGGGGCTGATCCTGGTCGGGTTGGTTTCCTGTTTTTGTGGATACCGGGTCTTCAGGAAGATGATCGGATTGATCGGGCTGATTACGGGTGCTGCCTTGGGAGGCCTTGCGGGCCATGAATAGTCACAAGGGCGGCTGGCCGTGATTCTTCTGTCCGGCCTCGGTGCCGGAGTAGTCTGCGCCATCCTCTTCCTCAGAATCTACCAGCTGGGGGTCTTTCTCTTTGGCGCCAGCGTGGGGTTGGGGTTGGGCTCGACTCTCCAGAGCTTCATGATAGACCAGCTCCAACCGTTCCTCACGTTGGGCTTGGGGGGCGTATTTGGACTCACGGCGTTGGTTTTTGAAAGGTACACGATCATCCTTGCTACCTCCATTTCGGGGGCTTATGCGGCAGTCGGCGGCCTTATGGGCTTGATGAGATCGCAGAATCCCATAAGGGACTTCCCAATGCAGTTGTTGTCAGGAGGCCTCCCTGGTTATCCGGAGACGACGGCAGCCGGACTTCTCTTGGTGCTCGTGGGCTGCGTGGTGCAACTCAAGGTGACTTCGAAAGGATGAGTGCGCAATGGATGAGTCGCAAAGAACTTTCGGGCTGAGAGAGAGCCGCATTTCAGACAGGCCGGCCGCGAAGTTGACAATTGCTCTGAAGGGGCTCCTGTGCCTGGCTCTGGCTCTCTTCATCCCGTCAATCGTCCGATCCCTTTCAGCTTGTGAGAGCCTGCCTTGGCGGATCCCGGCAACCGACATACGGGACCTGATAGACAACGGGTCGAGACCCCCGTCCATAGCAGACCCTATTCGGTCTTTCGATTCCAGTCCTTGCGACAGCCCAGAAGGCCCCGCTGATCTCTCGGCCTCGAAAGATTTCAATCTCACTGGCTCCTGGCTCCTGAAGCTGGAGGAAGGAGCCCGGAAGATTACTCTGGAGCTCAATGTAGAAAAGGAAGAAAAAGGTCTCTACCTGGTGTCCGGTGCTGGTGATGGCGAGCGCGTGGCCAAAGGCCGGGCTAAGCGGGTAGGCGCGCGGTTATTTCTCTATATCGAAGGAGCGACAAATCCTGCAGATCTGCTGGAGGCGGAGCTTTTCATCAAGGATGCCCAATCCATGGAGGGCGGTTGCAGGATGACCGACCCTTCACGGGTTATGGTGAGCATCTCCGGATGTCAAATGCGGAGGTAGAACGGTATAACGGTGGCCTGAACGTTCCGCGCTCACGGCCCTTTGAGGAGGGGATCATGGAAATGTCGGAAGACACGATTATCGCCTTGGTTGTCATTGTGGTGGGTGTTGTCCTCTTCATAAGAGTTTGGCGGCTGGTGGTCGGGATTGGCTTCGCAGCAGTCCTCGTGGTCGCCGCGCTGCATGCGACCGGAGACCATCGACTCCGTGGGCTCTTGCCTCAGCTTGCTGACGTTATGAGCCTCCTGGATATGGGAACAAAGGGGAATCCTGGTGACTTGAGATCCCCCGCTCTTCCCTTGGGTGGGCCTGATCCCCGGATTCCGACGCAACTGCCGGACCTGGCCATCGTTGACGTTAAACAGGATCCGCCCGGTGCCGTCCTCTCAAAGAACGCCAACGTTCGTTATCTGGTGGTGGTCAGGAATTTTGGGAGCGCTCCTTGTCGGCAGCAAATCTTTGTTAGCGGGCCCGGTGGCGCCACCAATGGATTCAGCGGTCTCGGTCCCGGAGAATCGAAAACGGTGCCTTTGCCGTTTTCATATTTCTCCTCGGGACCCGGGAAGACGACCATTGACGGCATTGTATTCGCCGTCGACCCACAAAACTTGATCCGGGAATCCAATGAAGGAAACAATCAGGCAGGACCTTTCACGCTCACGCTCTACTAGCGGGAGGAACGGCACTGACGGGATCATCTCTCGAAGGTCGAGACGTCAGATAGGACCCCCGGAAATAGAATCAAAACAAATAATTCACCATGAAATTTTCCTATTGTCGTCTCTGCATTTGCAGATACTATGAACGCCGATAGCGTGGTGGTAGCCGGCTATGGGAAAAGCGGTATCACATGAGACTTACTCTGGCTTTACCGAATGCCCAAGTGGTTGGGCATAGTGCTTATCGCAAGCTTTGAAGGAGGAGAGTATGAAGCATAGTCGTATGGAGATATTTGCTTTTCTTGTGGTCCTTGGGCTCGCTGGTGTGAGTCCTTTCGTGCAAACCGCCACTGCCGAACATCCCATGATCGAAATGAAAGATGGGCACACATCGCCACTTGAAGCAAGAATCACCTTCCCGGACGGTACGAAACGAGTCGTAATGCTGATCGGCGTAGGTGGCGGTCTGAAATATGGCGGTCCAGTGCTGGCAGAGCGATTTATTTTGATGGGTGCCGATCCTCAAGGAGCGAAGACCGTGATCTGGCTTGACACGATCCAGCGTATCGAAGACACCACCGCTGAGACTGCATTGGTAATCACCAAGGATCAAATTCAGCATCCACTAAAACTCGATGGCTTGTCCACGGATATCCACATTGCAACTCCGCAGGGAGGCACACAGATTCTGGAGCTATCCCGCATCAAGTCGTTGGAGTTCACAAAACCTTCACGGAAGGACAGTAATGGAAATGCAATTTTCAACCAGTGGAAATATTCTCCATACACGGGGGAAATGTTGCCGACCGAGTGAGTCGCTCTTCTGTCGGGAGCATTCGGAGAGCTTTACACCGGATCACGTGATCTCTCACTCCTCTGATTCGCCTGTGGATCAAGCTCCCGCCTTAGGTCTTTGAGACGACTCCGTGAACCCAATGCTGGCCTTGAGAGTCGTCCGAGCCAACGAGTGGAGGGATGATTACTGGGCGCACAGAACTGCACCTATAAAGATGGCTACTTAATTTACCAATATCCGTGAATTGCATAACTTATGACGGCGGGAACCCGGATTCGATCTGCTGCTCATGAGTGTACATGGGAAGATCGACAACACTGCGCCTGATCAGGTCGTTCTTGGCAGCGGGTCAGGCGTGGCAACCGATTTTTCGACGATCAAGCCAAGACTTGCTTACTTTGATTCGTGCCGGCTAGGCGTGAGCGGCGGGTTCCTCAATGCCTTCCTGGAGGTCGGCTCACTTTACTTTGTAGCCCCGGTCCTCAGTAACGAGGCAGGGAACTCTTCTACCAAGACCATGCAATTGTTCTTCAAGCACCTCCAGCAGGGCACGCGTCCAGAGCTCGCATTGTTCCTTACCAGAAAGGAGTTGTGGGAAATCTACCGTGACGACACATTTGCGTATCGTGTGTGGCGCGCGTTCCCGTTCCGTGTATATCGTCTGAACTGAGGTCCCCTCAGGGCTGAGGGTTTAGCGATCTGGCAAGGGCGGGCAAACGGCCGCCAATCATCTCTGCTCATGCAGCGCTGCGGCTATTGGCGACGCCCTTAGCGTGGCTTTCTCCGCGAGCCCGCTGGTTGTATGAAACACCTTCCCTGAATTCCTGAAATGACCTGAATTTCCTCCACAACCCGGGTCCCCACTTTCCAGTCCTCCCCACTTCTTCCCTTGATCAGCATTGCACTCCGATCATGCCGGTGGAAGTCTAAAGAACGAAACTATCACAGCATGGCAAAAGCCACATCCCCCTCCTGATTCAAATCCTCCCCAATAGTTTGTACCTTCAAAACACACTTCATTCTTCTCAGAAATCCCAGCCTTGTCCGTCCAGAGAAAGCGACAGCAGACATTGGAGAGGGATGGTGCTTTGGACCTTTCCCCTACTCGCGTTGGAGGACCTTGAAGTGGGCAAGAAAATGAGTGCCTCGCTTCCAATCAGGAAAGGCCCAGTCATGAATCGCTTAGCCAACGCCATCTTGAATCGACCGAGAGGGGTGAGATCAAAAACCGCCCAGGCCATGGAATCTGTCTGTAGTGACATGATGATCGAGAAAGGACTTTTGAGGATGAAACCAGGACGGAAACCCAGGTTGCCGTTCACCGTAAAGGGTGACATTGCCGGAGGACTGGCCGCTGCGGTGATTTCATTGCCCATGTCCATCGGGTATGGCCTCCTGGCTTTTGCTCCCTTGGGGCCCGGATACGCACCCCATGCAGCACTGGCCGGGGTCTACTCCTGCATCTTTGCGGGCCTCACCGCGACCCTGCTGGGTGGAACAGCAATCCAGATCACGGGCCCGGGCGCTCCGCTCGCCCTGGTGCTCTCTGCTTTTGTTGCGGAAATCATACCCCATGCCTGTCTGCCCAATGTGCCGTCCATCAACATCGGGCTTGTGCTGGGGCTGAGCTCCTGCGTGATTCTTGCGGGAGCCGTTTTTCAATTGATTTTCGGGGCACTCCATCTGGGACGCCTGATCAGGTACCTTCCCTACCCCGTGGTAAGCGGTCTCATGAACGGCATTGCGGTTCTTGTGATCGTGAGGCAGCTTAAGCCCCTCCTGGGGCTGCAGGGAGAGGCGTCGGTTCTCACCCTGCTCTCTCAGCCGAGCCTGATCGACCCTGCGAGTGCCTTGCTTGGGGTGGCAACACTGCTCGTCCTCGCCGCATCGCGAGGAGTGGCACCGGCGCTTCCCGCTGCGATCATCGGGGTGACGGCGGGCACGGCCCTGTACTTGACCCTGGATCGCGTTGTCGCACCCATGACGGGCGTTGTCGTCATCGGCTCGGTTCCCATTGACTGGCCTAATGCTCGAAATCTTCTGAATCTCATTGAGGAAGCAAAGGGTTTTGATCTGTGGCATTTTGTCCCGAGCATCCTCGCTTCGGGGTTCTGTCTGGCCCTGCTTGGTACCATCGAGTCGTTGTTGAGCGCCGCGGTTGCGGATGAGCTCACCGGCGGCCACCATAGAAGTGACCGTGAGCTGGTCGGGCAAGGCGTTGGAAACATGATTTGCGCCGTTCTGTGCGCCATTCCCTCTTCGGGGTCCGTCCTTCGAACGAGCGCAAACTTCCAAGCGGGAGGGCGCACCCGGCTCTCCGGAGTGGTCTGCAGCATCGCGATCCTGTTCTTCGTGACTCTGTTCAACGGCGTGCTCGGCAGTATACCCCTTCCGGTTATTGCCGCGGTCCTGGCCTTCGCAGGAGTCAACCTTGTGAACCGGCATCCGGCGGAGCTCTTCCGCAGATTGGAGAGTCGCGGGCTTTCGCGCAGGGATACACTTTGTGAGCTGGGTCTGACCCTGGTGGTATCGTCCACCTGTGTCGCCAGCAACCTGCTTACCGCTCTGGCCTTGGGGCTGGTGCTCGGGGCGGTTCATCAATACCACATGATTTCCAGACCGGAGCTTGTGAAACGAAAACACCATAGCAACGAAGGGGAGAATCTTGAAGAAATCGGGGCTTCTGATGAAATGGAGCCGTCGGTTCGGTGGCAAGATCTTCTCCCAGTGACGTCAAGCAAGAATCAGAATCTGATCCGCGGAATGGCTACGAGCTGACGACAGGAACGGGTTTCCTGGTCAGGAAGCCCGAGCTCCACAACCCGCAGCCCCCAAAGAGTCCTGAGGTGAGGCTCGAACCATGCCGGAATGGCTCCATAACCTGAACATCGGAAAAGGTACGTCGACCATGGCTAGAAAACATCGCAATCGCCTTCTGGAATCCTGCTTCGGCCGCTCGGAGCACGGATGGGCCGACCTGCCCGTGAAAATCAGTAACGTCCGGATCGCCCGGATCCTCCATGGAAACGAAAGCGGATGCTCCTTCTGTTTTCCGCATGGGTTCGAGACGACCAACGGCACAGTGCTCAAGAACAGGCGGTCCTGGAAAGCTCACCGGAAGACTCAATACAGAGTGATCGCCGAAAAACAACTCCGATCAGGGGTTCTCCATAAACTGTCGTGAGCCAAGGGATCTTGGGGGGTACCATGAACAGTAAACATGCTCGTTTAGCTCTTCGCGGATTTCTCGCTCTTGTGCTGATGATCGGATTCTACGCGCTCGCCATCGCGATTGCCATCGGCCTGGCTTATTTACCCTACGCGGAACTGAGGTACGGTCATCGGCTTCACATCAAGCTGGCTCTTGGATGTCTGCTAGCAGCCGGCTCGATTCTATGGGCCGTGCTTCCGCGTGTGGACCGCTTTGATCCGCCGGGTCCGCGTCTTGAACCTGGCGAGCATCCAGAGTTGTTTCGACAGCTCGAAAGCGTTGCGAGCGCCGTGCAGGAGGCAATGCCCGCCGACGTTTATCTCCTTCTGGATGTGAATGCCTGGGTGAGCTATCGGGGGGGCATAATGGGGCTTGGCAGCCGGAGAGTCATGGGGCTCGGACTGCCTTTGCTTCAAACGCTGACCGTGAGGGAACTGCAGGCCGTGCTGGCTCACGAATTCGGTCACTATTATGGCGGAGATACGGCACTGGCTCCATGGGTTTACAAAACTCGGTCCATGATCTCTCGGACCCTTGACAGCCTCGAAGGAAAGATCATCCAGAGGCCGTTTGTCTGGTATATGAAAATGTTTTTGCGCATTACCAACGGCGTTTCTCGCCAGCAGGAGTATTCCGCAGATGCTGTCGCGGCTCGGGTTGCTGGAGCCCAGCCATTGATCAAGGGACTTCAAAAGGTCCATCGGGTTGGAGCGGCCTTCGATGCCTACGTGCAGAATGAAGTCGCTTTGCCGCTCATGCGCGGCTACAGAGTTCCCATCGCAGAGGGATTTGCCGCCTTCCTGCAAAGAGAAGGCATTTCTCGCGCTCTCGACGAGGGAATGACCACTCAGATGAGCGAGGCGCAGGGGAACCCCTATGACACACACCCTCCTTTGAATCGAAGGATTGAAGCTTTGAGTCAGCTCTCAGAACTGAGCGCGCCAGAGCTTGATAACACTCCAGCGATCGGCTTGGTTCAAGATGTGCGCAAGCTCGAGAAAAGGCTGCTCGAGTCGATGCTGAAGCCAGAAGATATCGAGAGTCTCAGGGACCTGGAGTGGAAGGACGTGTTGTCCACAGTCTACCTCGCGATGTGGAAAGAAGTCGCTCGGGAGCACATCGCAGGATTGCATGGCCTCTCCATGGGGCATCTGGCCGAGGCAGTGCAAGACAAGGATGCATTGATCGGCCGTTTTGCGAACAGCCTCGACGGATCGGACCCCGAGGAAGAACGATGGGCGCAGGTCTCCGGGATCATCGGTTCGGGAATTGCGGTTGCCCTCTCGGCGCAGGGCCATTCTGTCGTCGGAGCGGCACCAACCTGCAACGTGATCATTGGGGGTAAAGAGATGGATCCATTCTTTCTTATGGCTGAGCTCGATGCCGGAGACTTACCCCTGGAGAGTTGGATTGCTCTCTGTAAAAATGAGGGTCTGGATGATCTAGATATTGGGCGAGCCGTTGAGGAAGCACTCCTTGATCGAGCCCCTGATTGATATCTTGAGATCACCTTCCGTCGCATAGGGTTGCTCGGACTGTTATGGCCGAGATACTCGAACGAACAACGGCCCGAGTTGTTGGGTTGGTCAGCCTGTTGCTGAGTCAGTGGAGACAGTAACGGTTCATGCAGGAATGGAGACCAGAGCGATGCGAATCATTGATAGTGAGCGAATTCCCATCAAGCTATGGCTTGATGACATTGAGGACGAAGCATTAAGGCAGGCAAAGAACCTCGCCAATCTCCCCTTTGCTTTCCGGTGGGTGGCGCTCATGCCTGATTGTCATGCGGGATACGGCATGCCCATCGGAGGCGTTTTAGCCACAGATCAAGTCGTTGTTCCCAATGCGGTTGGTGTTGACATCGGCTGCGGGATGGTTGCGAGGCGAACATCGTTGCGAGACATCGACGCAGCAACGCTGAGGGATATTGCAGCGAAATCGCGTAAAGTGATTCCCACAGGCTTCGCCCATCAGCAGGAAGAGCAGGTTTGGCAAGGATTTGACCGTGCCCCCGACATTCCGGTCATTCAGCAGGAGCTGCAATCCGCACGTAGTCAACTTGGCACGCTTGGGGGCGGCAATCATTTCATCGAGATCCAGCGTGGTGATGACGATCACATTTGGCTTATGATCCATTCAGGCAGCAGGAACTTCGGGCTTAAAGTAGCGCGCGCCTATCATGAGATTGCCAAATCACTTTGCGAGAAATGGCACTCGGACATTCCCGATAAGGATCTTGCCTTTCTCTCCATGGATAGCGCAACCGGGGAGGAATATTTCCAGGCCATGAGCTATTGCCTTGATTTTGCACAAGCAAACCGTGCTCTTATGATGAGTCGACTGACAGAAATCTTCACGGAGGTCACCGGGGCGGGTGTGCAGGACGAGATCAATATCCACCACAACTACGCAGCGATCGAGAGGCATTTCAACACGGAGGTGCTAGTCCACCGGAAGGGAGCCACGAAGGCTGCTGCAGGGCAGCTCGGCATCATTCCCGGCTCAATGGGCACAACGAGCTACATTGTGACAGGCCTCGGAAATCCTGATAGCTTCTATTCCTGCTCACACGGCGCAGGACGCCGGATGGGCCGCAAAGAAGCCATCCGAACCTTGAATCTGGAGAAGGAGCAGGAAAAAATGGCGGGAATCGTTCACCATCTCCACACGGCAAAAGACCTTGAAGAGGCTCCAGGCGCCTACAAAGACATCGATACCGTGATGGAGAATCAAAGGGATCTTGTCATGATTTCCGTGAAACTGAAGCCCTTGGCCGTCATTAAAGGTTAGCTCGAACGGGCGATCTGTCACTGTTTCGCCGACCAGGTTTTGCAGCAAGACAGGGTTTCACACTCATTTGGAGTTCGCGTGCATGCATGAGAGAGGTAACTATGTCGAGAAGCAAACACACCAGGCCGCCACACATTTTGGCGGCAATGCGTCTCAGGGCCCCGCGTGAATCCCGAGGCTGTGGCGATCGCAGTGTTCAGCAGAGGATCCTTCGCGGCCTGAAGCGAAAGGGCATCGTGCTGGAATCGGCACATCCTCCTTTGCCGCAGGATCCAATATTGTGCCGCATTACCGTGCAGCGCCCAAGGGCAGGCCATCATCATCCCGTGACAAAGACGGACATCGAAACCGTGCTGCGCTTCCTTGGTGAAAAGCTTTACTACGGCCTGCGGTCAGTGGAGTTGTCGCAGGGTCAAGAAGCCTCCTGGGGTGGCAAAATGTCGCTGGGCCGGTTATCCATGCCTGGGAGAATCATCCTTTACGACGTGCCCTATCCACCCTGGCTGTTGGCCGGCACTCTCGAAGCGAAAGAAGTGGAGCGATTGCGCCGTGCGGGTGCGCTGGTGAATGTCTCGATCGGGGGATTCCATACCCGGATTGACTGGCCGGGCGGGACACTTCATGATTTCATGCTTTTTGATGTCCTGCTGCACGAGGTCGGTCATCACATGATTCAACACTACAAAGGCAAGCGCGGAATGCGCGTTGTGCGGACCAGAGAGCATGAAGCCTTCGCGGACCGTTTCGCGCAGCACTGCCGTGAGCGATGGAAAGGGAAAGGTTGCGAGTGATCCATTCGATTCCCACCCTCATCGGTGACAGCATCGAAAACCCGTTTAATGCATTGGTCATGATGCACGCGGCGGAAATGCTGGGGACCAGGTGCCTGTTCCGAGATCGCAAGCAGTTGGCGTCGCAATGGCACGAAACAAATCCACACAGCGCCCCGCTGCCGTGCGTTTTAGCGCAGCAATGGCACAAGGATTTCGGGTCGATCATCGCTTTGGACACGTTGGATCATGCTGCTGATATTTATGGATTTCGCCTGCCCGGGGATTCCGAATCCGCCCTGGTTGTGGGGAATGAGGGGCTTGGGATTTCTGGGGACGTCCGGGCTTTGGCTCACTGCGCCGTGCAGATACCCATGGTCTCACAACGGATCAACTGTCTGAACGTGGCCGCCGCTGCGGCGGTTGGCTTGTACTACGTGACCCGGGGTGGGGGCGGTAAACTTAAGACCCAAGCCAATCCTCGAAAGAGGCGCCCGGACCTCCTGCTGATGGGTGCCGGCGATCACATCGAGCTTGGAAGCTCCATCCGATCCGCCTGTGCGTTTGGGTGGGAGCGAGCCCTGGTGGAAGATCGATTTGGCGTGTGGTTCGGATGCGATCGCATCACCCGCTCCGAAGGCCGTGGAGCGGCACGGCGTGGGCGCAACAGCATCCACTTGATACCCCAGAAAAAAGATACCCAGCACATGTACGACGAAGTCTGTGTCGCGACAGTCGAGCAAACTGGAATCCCGCTTCATCAGGCTATCCTGGCGCGCGGGACTCGACAATTGGTGGTGATACCGGACGAGAGTCGTCTCAAAATCGACAAAGAGGATTGGAATCGGCTTGGTCGACATGTCCAGTTCGTTCACCTCGATCTTCCGAGGAGCGATTATGTCTACCACTATCGGCTCATCGCCTCCATCGTGATGGCTGAGGTGGCACGGCAGGTCGGTGAACGATTCCGCAAGCTGCTGAAAGAGCAGAGACCGCGCAGGCCGTTTTATGGGAAGGCGATTTCGACGGCGATGTTAGAGACTGGAGAGTGGGTGCTCCTGGAAGACCTGGCAGGTTATTGAATCCCCAGAGTCGATTTACCGATACCGCAATCTTTGATCCGCGACACCTCATTGCGTCAAGTTACAGTATCCTCGCAGGGTTGCTCATCACGAATCGGCCAGCAGCTGAATCGGGCTTTCAATGTGCGTGGTACAACTCGCCTGGAGTACTCTCACCGGAATCATGGGGCAGGCCGAAGATAGATCCGCCCCCTTCCCTGCGTCGCCTTCAGTTCAGTCGATACACCCGGAAGGGAGACGCCCTCCACAATCGCGTCACAACGTGGTCGCGCGCGTAACGTTCCCACAAGTTCTTCCTGGTGAAAAACATTGCAGCCTCTGGAGTCTCCCCGTCCCTCATCTGCTCAAAGAACAGGCGCATCGTATGCGTCGATGACTCACCGGCCTCGTTGCTCAAAATCGGCGCGATGAAATAACGAGTCCCGAAAACCCGAAAACGACTGAGAAACGCGCGGCTAACTCCCAGGCGGCAGGAGTCGAAGTAGACCAGACGCGGCCGGAGCGATGCGAAGTCGGCTGGCAGCACCGTCTCTCCACCGAGCGTCAGGTGATCCTCATTGCGTTTCCCTCCGACAACGCCGTGAACGCTCAGTAGAACAATGTCGCTTCTGGGCTCGCGGCGTAGACTCGCCGCCGATACTTCGTGGACGTCACGGTAGACGACCCTGTGGAGCATGCTGGCGATCGACTGGCAGCCTCTTTGCGGATCCGCTGAGGCATCCGATACCACAAACGCCGACCCCCACTTGCTTGGAACGACCGGCGTCCTACTCGTCCAGCCGATTCTATAGGATACTGGCTTTTGCAGGAACAGCGGCTTGCCCCGGTAGTCTAGAAGATCAAAGGGCGTCTCCAGAATCTCACCTTGAAGGGTGATGACCAGCTCGGAGCAGCGATCTATCATACCTTCGATGGGAGAAACGAGCATGTGGCTTAGCTCACGGTTGATCCTTTGCAGCGCGTCGGGGTCTGGCAGCCGGTGTTCGAGAATCTGGTACATTCGACGGAAACGCTCTGTGCCTGTCTTGTCGGCACGAGGTCCAGAAATCGGGGGCTCGCCCTGCATTCTTCCGGTCAGTTGAATCCCGTCATCGTTCACCTCCAGGGTCACGTAGAGCGGGTGATGAGAATCCTGTGGGTTGGGAGGCGTCGCCGTCGTGCCCTGGAGCAGCAAAAGAGATAGCAGACCAAGCAAGATCCGTATCAAAGCGGTTGGTTGTGCTGTCATTATCTACCATCTCAGAGCATCTGCATCCGTTCTTGTGATCGGGAGTGCCGGAGAGCCCCCAGCTCGGTGGTTCATTGAACGGAAAACCTGCCTCTATTGATCACTTAAGTATTGATACCCCGGCGCCATCTCGACGGACAACATTTCTATTTAAAATCAAACATTTAAGAAATCCAACGGGTCCTGATATCACCTCTTTCATTCTTGCTAACACAACGATCTCCTGAGGATCAAGCAAGTTATTCCATTTGTCCGTCCAGTCTTCTTTGAAGGAATGAGGAATTGGACTTCTTCATTCATTGTTTGGAAATAAAACTGCTCCCACAGGTTCAGGAATCTGAGTTGCGTCCGTCCTCTCTGGTTAAGGCGCCGGGATATTTTCAAGAGGGAGGTGCGGAGGATTCATCTGCTCGCGAGAGGTGAAGCGGCTGGCAGAGCCTCTCGAAAGTGGGAATGAGTCGACATCGAGGAGGGATTGAAGATGGAACGGAGAGATTTATGTCTGACAGTGAGGCCTTATGCGGTGCGTGTCTTTCAGTTAGCCTGCCTCCTATGGGTGCTGGGATGCCAACAGGCGGCAGCCGGCATGGGTGGGAGCATCAACTACGGTGTGTCTGTGAAGCCCATCATCAATGGCACTGAACTAAACCCGAATGAATCGGGGTTCGCCTCCATCACCAATCTCAGAACCAACGGTTTATGCAGTGGTACACTGCTCACCAATGACTGGGTTCTGACCGTTGGTCATGCTATGTCTGAAAGCGATCCATACACAATCCAGATGGGAAATCAGAGTGCCAGGCCGAGCAGGATCATTGTGCACCCCAACCTCGATGTGGCTCTGATGCGGCTGGCCAATCCCATGAGGATGAACGGTTCATCCACGGGCCACCGAAGGGAAATCTATTCGGGTAGTCTGCCAAGCCTCAAGGGGAAATCCGTCCAATGCTACGGGTATGGCCAGGGTGCCTTGGCAGGCGGAGCAGGGACTCTGCGGACTGCCACACTTCAAATCAATTCGACCGGGAGGTATGTTTACATCATCGAACCGAACGACAACGACCAGATCCTTTTCCTGGAGGACTCCGGAGGCTCGTGTATCGAATCATCCTCGAGTGGACGGGAGCTCATCACTGGCGTTCAGTCTTCCGTCACGGGGAGTTGGCATTGGGACCTTAATCATCTGATCAGGATCTGGACTGAAGTCAATCAGGCAACCCAGATCAGTGCAACCGTATTTCGAGAATGGGTCCTCCATCACCTCAATTCCCGCAATCGAGGAACCGTAGCGGCTGCCGGCGATTTCAATGGTGACGGCTATGAGGATCTTGCCATTGGGGTGCCCGATGGTCAGGTAAAACGGGCAGGCAATTCGGGGACGGTGAATTCTGGATACGTCGAGCTCCATCTTGGCTCACCAAACGGCAGAAAATTTTCCAGGATTCTCAGCCAGTGGCCTCTGGCCTGGGAGATGACCGGAGACCGTTTTGGGGCGGCTCTTACGGTGGGAGACTTTGATCATGACGGGATTGAGGACCTGGCGGCGGGGGCACCGGACAAGGCATGGGGAGCCCAGCGTCAGGCGGGGCTCGTCTTTGTCTTCCGGGGATCGGGAGCAGGATTAATCCCCTGGCAGACGTTGAGACAGAGAGGTCTCAGCAATCCCGAAGATCCTGAAGCGTGGGATCATTTTGGTGCATCTCTGGCTGCTGGGGATTTCGACAAAGACGGCTTTGAGGACCTTGCTGTGGGCGCCCCCGGCGAGGTCTTCGCCGGACAGCGTTGCGGCATAGTCTCGGTGTTCAGGGGTACATCGGGTGGGTTATTTCCCATGCAGACTCTGAATCAGTCCGGCTTTGAAGCCGATGAAAACGGCGATCTGTTTGGCCATGCGCTGGCAGCAGGGGATCTGAACGGCGACGGCTATGCAGACCTGGTCGTGAGCACTGTGGGCGAGAACCGTGGCAATCCCGACGCACTCGTTGTTAACATTGCCCCCCTCCCGTCGGGTCAGGACAGGTCTTGACATTCAAAGGAGGACCCTCAGGGCTAACCAACTGGGTCAATTTGAGAGAATTCGCTCCTCAGTTCATGGGCGGGATCAGTTGGCTTTTATCCGATTCCCACTGGGTGGGGGATCTCTTTGGGTGGTCTCTGGCCACGGGAGACTTCGATGGGGATGGTCTGGACGACGTTGCCGTGGGAGCTCCTTATAAGGCGGTCAGAGGCGAATCTCGTTCTAGTGCCGTTTACCTTTACAAGGGATCCAAGAGCGGCCCTATGAATTGGCGTTTGGTCTCCCAGTCAGGCCTTGGCTCAGACGAACAGGGTGATTGGTTTGGAGCGGCTCTCGCCGTGCGCGATCTGAACTTGGACAGCATGGACGACCTCATCGTAGGGGCCCCCGGCGAAGCATATTTCTTTGGCCCGGAATCGGGCTGGGTCTATGTCTTTTCGGGAAACAGCACGAGGCGAAATGTCACGGCGGCGAATGACACGTCCTATTTCGTTGCACCCTGGCTCAATAAAGGCCAAAAGGGTTTGGACACCAACGAGGCGGGGGACTGGTTTGGCGGCTCTCTGGCGACGGGTGTCTTCAGCGACTACTACCATCCGGATGTGATCGTGGGAGCCCCTGGCGAGCGCCAGAATGGGAGATCCACTGCGGGTGACGTTTTCAGGATCGCAACTCCCGGCGCGCCCACCTCACCTTGGCCCTATTGAGTCATCGGGGACGTCTGAACGGCTTTCGGGCGTCCCCATTCTTCGACCACAAAGGAGACCCAGGATGGCTTACAAAGGATTTCAGCCGCTACAGGATGAGCGGATGATTTTGATGAAGAAGCCGCATCCATTCGCGATGATCGACATCTCGTCCTTCTGGCTGCTCCTTTCTGGAATTGGGGTCGCACACTTCATCTATTACCCCGAGATAGCGACTCTCTTGCGAACGTATCTGCACTTCGATTTCGCCGTTCGGCATACGTACCACCTCATGTGGTTTCTGTCCGTCCTGGTCCCCTTGACGATCATGGCCATTTTCCGCGTCAGTTTCCGGTACATCAGCGTGCTGTTGCTACTGGTGGTGGCCAATATCGCCCTTCAGTGGAAGGTTGCTCCGAGGTTGAACATCCCCCTGGAAGCCCACCCTCACCTGGGAAGCTACCTGCTTATCGTCGTGGGACTCATCGGTATCGTGGGCTCTGAAGTGTACCGCCGCGGGCATCGATACTTCATCACCAACAAGCGGGTCATCTCCCGTTTCGGTGTGCTTCGCCGCTCCGAGCGAATGGTCCTCTATTCCAAGATCGACGATCTGCTGACCCAGAAAGGGGGATTTGGCAGCCTGTTCAACTTTGGAACCGTGATCCCGATCACATCGAGCGGAATCGGCACCGGGCAGGATAGCGCCCATGGCGGTGCGATGGTGGGGGGCGGCAAGATGGGGCTCGGGGCCGGCATGTTTGCCGCGGGGAGCAAGTCTCAGACGGTCCCGAGAGCGCTCGCGGCTTATGTCGTCTTCAAGGTCTCGAATCCCGAGGAGGTAGCCCAGATCATCATTGAAAATATGGAAAAGCGGGAATACGTCCGGGATCCGCAGGGACGGTAACCCGGAATAACGAGGCTGATCATGATTGAAAAAAGCCGGTCGGATGTGGCAGCGTCCAGGTTGTCCCGTGTATCGAGACTGCCTGACTCCGAAAGCGTTGGTTCGATTCCATAGAAACCCTTAAGTCGTTAAACTAAAACGATGAGCCCTCTTTTCTCAGAAACTCCTCTTGTGTCCGTCTGATTAAGTCAAGAGGCAGGAGCAAGGTGTCCTCGCGATGCACAGGGGACGTTGCTTGCACACCACAAAGGAGGGCTCTACGATGAAACCGATCCGAAGCAAGCTTTTCATGGTTCTACTGGTTATGGTGACTGCTTTCTCTCTGTCGGGTTGTGTGACGACCGGTGCAAACGGGGGCGGAGGCAGCGGCGGTGGGCTCGGGGACATTTTCAGCGGAGTCGCGAATCTGTTCGGGGGAGCTGCAGATGCAGCCTCAGAGGCTTACATCGCCAGGGAAGGGTATAGGAGCCAGGAGCGGATGCAGCAGCAGGTGTGGGATACTCTGCTTAAGTTCCAGCAGCCGAAGCGGTAGCAGGTACCTCAGACAGTCAGACCGGTAGAGTGATTGCGCTTTTTCAGTACCGGTCTGGCTGGACTGACACGGCTCGCGTCAGAGCGATCCAAGTTTCCATTTCCAAGCATTCCCACTGTCCTCAGTCGAGTATGTGTGCCGGAAGTTTGAACATGAAGTCATTGCGAATCGCTTTGTCCGATATTGTTTCACACGCTTTCGCTGCCTGCGGTTTTGACCGAGTGGATGGTGAGGTGGTGCTCTCCGATCGGCCGGACCTGGGCCAGTTTCAGTGCAATGGGGCCCTGTCCGCTGCCAGGCGGGCCAAGGCTAATCCGCGGGAAATTGCCAGGCAGGTGGTTGATGTCCTGGCAGCGTCGCCGGTGCTGCATGAGGCCTCTCTTGCTGGTCCCGGTTTTATCAATCTCACGGTTTCGGACGCGCTCCTCGTCGAACATGTCCGGGCCCAGGCGGCGGACGACCGCCTGGGATGCGAGAAGACGGCCAATCCTTTCAGGATGATCATAGACTATGGCGGCGCCAACATTGCCAAGCCATTGCATGTCGGCCATCTCCGGTCAGCCATTATCGGCGAATCCCTCAAGCGGCTTGCCCGTTTTCTGGGCCATGAGGTCCTCGGCGATGTGCACCTCGGGGACTGGGGGCTTCAGATGGGCATGGTGCTTTCGGAAATCGAGCGGCGCCGGCCCGATCTTCCCTACTTTGACCCGGGTCACGCAGGCCCGTATCCCGAGGTTTCGCCTGTGACCGTTTTCGACCTCGATCAAATTTACCCTGTGGCCAGCGAGCGGGCCAAAACCGACCCTGCGGCGATGGAGCAAGCCCGCCAGGCGACCTTTGCCCTGCAGCAGGGTCACCCGGGGTATCGAGCCCTCTGGAATCACGTCCGGGAGGTTTCTGTGGCTGCCCTGAAGTCTGATTATTCCAGGCTCAACATCGACTTCGACCTCTGGCTCGGCGAAAGCGACACCCAGGACCACATTCCCTCCATGATCGATCGCTTGCAGGCTGATGGCTGGGCCATCGAAAGCGAGGGGGCATGGGTCATCCCCGTCAAGGAGCCTTCGGACATGAAAGAGATCCCTCCGCTGGTTCTCTTGAAATCCGACGGCGCAGCGCTTTACACCACAACAGACTTGGCCACCATTGAACAGCGCGTCCAGGATTTCAAGCCGGATTGCATGCTGTACGTCGTCGACGGGCGGCAGAGTGACCATTTCACCTAGGTCTTTCGAAGCGCCTACAAGACGGGCATTGCCCCCGCGTCCTTGAAGCTCGATCACGTCGCCTTTGGCACCATGAACGGCCCGGATGGAAAGCCCTTCAATACTCGGGAGGGGGGCGTGATGAAGCTCAAGGACCTCATCGAGATGATCAACGACCAGGCGATGGAGCGGATGGTGGAAGCCCGGGTGGCCATCGACTGCGATGAGGCGGAAAAGGCCGAAATCGCCAGGATGGTGGGAGTGGCCACATTGAAGTACGCTGATCTCATGAACCACCATTCCAAGAATTACGTGTTCGACGTGGAACGCTTCAGCTCCTTCGAGGTACGGACGGGGCCTTATCTTCTCTACACGGTTGTCCGGATCAAGTCGGTCTTGCGGAACGCGGCTGCACTGGGATTTGATGTTGGCCCCATTTCCTTGACGCTTTGCAAGGAGGAGCGGGACGTTCACCTCAAGCTCACGGAGCTCCCCGAGATTCTCCAACTGGCTTTCGAGAATCGTGCGCCCAATTACCTTTGCGATTACGGGCACGACCTTGCCAAACGATTCAACCGTTTCTACGTCGAGCATCACATTCTGAGGGAGGCGGATGAAATCCGCAGGGCGTCGTGGCTTGCGCTCTGCCGTGCAACAGCCCTGGCGCTGGGGCTCGTCCTGGAGCTTCTGGGCATCGAGGCGCCGGAGCGCATGTAGGCGGGTTTCTCCCGGAATGATCGGGCCCGATCAAAGTGGAGGTGAGAGGTTGAAACTCCATGTCCTGAGCGATCTTCACAACGAATTCGGGCGGCTGGAGCTGCCTCCGGTCTACTCCGACGTGGTCGTGCTTGCTGGGGACACGGACATCGGGATTCGCGGAGTGCAGTGGGTCAAAGCGGTCTTCCCGGACCGCCCGGTGCTTTGCGTTCCCGGAAACCACGAATACTATGGGAACAAGATCCCCAAGGTTTCTCGCAATCTCGTTGCTTGCGCACAGGATACCAACGTCACGATCTTGGACGTCGCTGAGCTCATCCTATGGGCAACCCGATTCCTTGGGTGTACCCTATGGGCGGACTTCTCTCTTTTCGGGGACGAGAACAAGCCGATGGCCATGCGGGAGGCACAGTTTTCCATGAACGACTACTAGCGCATCAGGCTGGGAGCGGAGCAAAACTACAGAAAACTGCGATCCCATGACACCTTCCAATTCCATCGGCGATCGCTCGCGTTCCTCGATCAGAAGCTCAGCGAGCCCTTTCAGGGGGCCACCGTGGTGATCACGCACCACGCGGCGAGCCCGAGATCACTGGACGCCTCGGCGCGGGAGGAATTGATCAGCGCGGCCTACTGCTCCGATCTCGAATGGCTGATCCACCGATATCAGCCGGGATTTTGGACTCACGGCCACATCCATCAGCCCGCTGACTACGCGCTGGGTAAAAGCCGGATTGTCTGCAACCCGAGAGGCTATGCGCCCCATTTGCAGGTGGAGGGCTTCCGACCCGACCTTGTCATCGATGTCTGATTGTTCCAGGCGCACAGAAAATTTCATTGAATGATCTCAGAAATTCTCTCTTTGTCCGTCCAGTCAAATCAAAGGGCAGCGGTTATGGAACGGTGAGGCTGCGGGAGCCGAAACGGCGCCAGTGCTCAGCCTCAATCGAACGATTCAACGGAGAAAGGGGGAGACCATGAACAAGCATCATGTGGCACACATGGCCTGGACGAGGCAGGTCCACCAGAGAGCGCGGCAGCAGCAGATGCAGTTGTTCCAGCAGAGGCAGCGGGACGCCGCGATGCACTACAACATGGCTGCGGCAGATTACTGCGCAAGCCGACGAGGAAAGTCCTTCTCAGCCCCCCTGTTTCTCAGGGCGGGGTTCGGCGCTGTCGTCGGCTTCTTTATCGGCGGACCGGTGGGAGCCGTGATCGGAGGATCGATCGGCGCGATCTGCAAGTAAACCCGGGGCGAAAGCTCGAAATCTTCCGAGCCGACGCCCCATCGGCTCAATTCTGGTTACCGATTGGTTGAGGCAGGACATGAGGCGTTTTCGATACGTCGGACCGATGGGGATCTTTGATGAATGGCGCCATGGTCCCGGCGGCACCCCGGTGACTTCAAGGCGCGGCCTACTCGCCTGGATGGACGAGAATCGAACGGAAATCCTGGGGGATGCCGGTTGGGTGACTTACATCGTGAATCTCGATGGTGACCTGTTTCTGGCACCACGTCGGACGGAGCACGTCGGATGCGCACGAGGTGCTGACGTGCTCGCAGCGGGTGAAATCCGCTTCAGCGCGGAGGCAGACGCAATCGAAGTCACCAACAACTCAACGGGCTATTGCCCCGCTGAAGGCTGCTGGTCGGCAGTTCGATCGGCGCTTGACAGAGCGGGACTGAAACGTCCTTCGGAATTCACATTCGTCGCGCGCTTTCGCCGATGCCCCGAGTGTGGACAAAGGAACTTGGTGAAGGACGACTGGTATCGGTGCGACATTTGTGGTGCGGAGTTACCCTCCGAGTGGAATTTTGCAATGGAGTGATATCTCTCGGCCTGCGGAACGCAACCATTCTTGCTGTCTGACGGACAGCCTATGACAGAGGCTGTAGCTATTATTGACCCATCCGAGGATTTCAGAGTCATGCCACAAAAAGGACAGAAACAGCCGCTTTACAGGAAAGTGAACATCAGGGCTCGCGGTGTGCATCATCAGTTCGGTGGAGATTACCGCAACGAACGCAACGCTAAAGCCAGTTCGCGGGAGAGAACTCGAGGCTCGATGCATGGCAGGAAAAGACGAGGACTCGACTATACGCCTCTCTTCAGATTTCTCCTGTCGAAGGTGGGCTCGGAATGGGACCGTGTCTACAAGGAGGCTGTTGCTCGTCTGGGTCACCCTGATCCTATCTTCTGGCTCGTTGCGCTGCATGAGAACGAACGGAGAGAAGTAGTGGGTATGGATGAGGCAAGTTACTACAACGGGTTGTACGTCGATGAGGCCGGCATTCTGCAGATGGTCAATCCTGATCTCAAGCCTGAGCATATGACACCAAACTGCACTTGTTGTACACACACGCTCAATGGTGTGCGTTTCAGCTAGACATAGGGAGTGCGGCCGGTCGTCCCGTCCAGGTCCTGGCCGGTTGGGGGCAGAGAAGTGGGCACGGAAAGCCGGTAGGGCTCAGCAGGGTAAATGAATCGATCCTTGCGGTACTGATAACCACCCACAGGTGCCGATGCGGAAGGAATTGCCAGTGTATGAATTACACAAGAACGAGCAGTTTTTTCGACAGGAAGAAGTTGGACCATCTCGCTTCCTTTCTGGCTTGCTGGCCGTCTCCCTGCTGCCTGTGCGCTCCTTTGCTCGGCAAGCACCTTACGCGCAAAGGCGTTGCCGCCACGGTGCTCGACATCGACGAGCGATTTGCGGCGGTGCCGGGTTTTCGCCGATACGACATCTATCGGCCCGAGTGGCTTGGTATGGAGCTCGGCATCATCCTCTGCGATCCGCCGTTCTTCAATGTCTCTCGGTCCCAACTGTTCCAGGCTGCGACCACATTCAGAGCACGAAGGCTTCATCTAGACATTGACCCCATGGTGACGTAAAATGGAGTTATGGGAGGTAGAGAGCATGACCCTTTCTTTTGCTGCGGAGGTCATTCCCCTTGTTGCTGATGCGGACGGTGTGGTCCGAGTCGGCAACACACGGGTTACCCTTGATACATTGGTCGAAGCCTTTTGCAGTGGCGCCACCGCCGAAGAGATTGTTCAGCAGTATCCGTCCTTGAACCTCGCAGATGTTTATCAGGTCATCAGCTACTATCTGCGACGGCCGTCTGAGGTCGAAGCCTACCTGCAACAACGAAAAGCACAAAGAGAGTCCATTCGCCAGCAGAACGAGTCACTTTTCCAGCCCAGTGATATTCGAGCACGGCTTCTCGCCCGTCGCAAAAGCAGAGAAGCATAGTCGTGCTCTTGCTCGCTGCTGATGAGAATTTCAATAATGATATCATTCGTGGCCTGTTGCGGCATAGGAACGACCTCAGTATCGTGCGTGTTCAGGATGCAGGTCTCTCCGGGGCAGACGATCCCGTGGTCCTGGAATGGGCCGCACAAGAAGGACGTGTGTTGCTCACACATGACGTGGCCACCATCACCCACCATGCCTATGAGCGTGTTCGTGCCGGCAAGCCAATGCCAGGAGTATTTGAAGTAGATCGCGCACTTCCCCTCGGCGCAGTCATCGAAGACATTCTGCTCTTGGCTGAGTGCAGTCTCGACGGCGAATGGGAAGGGCAAATACGGTATCTGCCGCTGAGATAAGCTTTTCCAATGAGCCCGCTGTGTTTGAAAGGGGTCAGCTTTTACGTCGGCATGATCGGCATGAGAGACATTGAGTTCCGGGGTAGTTCAGCGGTAGAACGCTCCGCTTTGGACGCAGAGGTCGCTGGTTCGAATCCAACCCCCGGAGCCATTCTCCTGGATGCGAAGCAGGCAGGGGAATGCACCATCTGTGGGACCATCTTCTGGATCAGGTGGGCGATGGTTTTTCCTTTGAATGTGTAGGGAGTGGGCGCATGCAAGTACTCCAGTTTCTGAATATGATGGCAACCTGACATGATATTCAGAAAGCCACTCTGAACGTAGTGAAATACCCGTGCAGGCACCTGATCCTCAAAATGTAATGGAATATTAGGACAATGGGATGGATGGACCCTTCTTCCCAGACTTTCAGACCGGTGGTCACTCATCCCATCACGGTGCCGCGTCGCATCCCACGTCCCGGAGAACAACAGAAACCGTTCAATCACTGGTTGGGGATTAAAAAAGAATGACACCAGACCAATTTTCACAGGCGATCAAAACAAGGCTGCACCCCGAGCCTTACGGACGCGAGGTGATTCCGTGTGGCGAGTTTGACTTTCTCATCATGTGTAGTTCGGCAATGCCCGGCGGACGTTACGCCTTTGCCTTTCGGCAGCTTGGCTCACAAACCATAGCCGACGTGTACCGGCAAGCTCGTTCCGAAGCTCGCCGTCTGACGGGATCAATGTGGTGCTTTCGGGAAGTGGGGTTGTACATGATGCTCTGTGGTTCCCAGGCACTTTGGCGGGATCATGAGGGAGATTGCCCCGCCGACAAAACAGGACTCCACAGCATCATTGTTCAAGCTGTTCACTTTGTTGATCCAGAAACAGGTGCGAACCATTTGAACCAATCATCATGGGGCTCAGTTAAGTTCGGGGGGCTGATTCCCATCCCTGAAATGATCAAGGAAGTAATCGAAAGAATCCCCAACAACTGATTGCTGACGCCAGCGCCGACGTTCTGCTCTGAGATCATGAACCAACGGGCAACCCTACTTCTTCTGGCGACGATCCTGCTTGGTGCTTCGCTCTCGACAGCGAGCGGGCAGCCGGCTAACAGGTACTGTTGGGCGCACGCGACGGATTCGAAGGCGGGTGTTGCCGAGCGGATTGCTCCACCAAGGGGCTTCGAGAGGGTCTTCGCAGAGCCAGGCTCCTTTGCGGACTGGCTGCGGCACTTGCCGCTCAAACCGAAGGGCAGTGCTGTGCTTCTCCATACCGGAGAACCAAAGGGCAATCAGGCGGTCCATGCTGCTGTATTCGACATCGACACCGGGACTCGCGATCTCCAGCAGTGTGCTGACGCGGTCATCCGCCTGCGCGCCGAATACCTGTACTCCAGAGGTCTCTTCGACGCGATAGGGTTCAGGTTTACAAGCGGCGATGCGACCCGCTACGTGCAATGGCGAAGTGGTCTCCGTCCGGAGGTCACGGGAAGCAGGGTCCGCTGGGCACTGAAGGCCGAACCGGATACATCGTATGCCTCTTTCCGGCAGTACCTCGACGTGGTGTTCACGTACGCGGGCACGCAGTCCCTCAGTCGCGAGCTGAAGATCAGAGATGGCGTCGATGCGATTCAGGCCGGAGACGTGTTCGTGCGGGGCGGATCTCCGGGTCATGCCATGATCGTGGTTGACATGGCACGGAACGGGGAAACGGGCCAGGCGGTGTTCCTGCTGGCACAGAGCTACATGCCCGCTCAGGACATCCACATTGTCAAAAACCTGAACGATCGTACCCTCTCCCCTTGGTACCCCACTCACTTCGGGGAAACCCTGCGGACGCCGGAGTGGGAATTCGCCCGGACGGAGCTGAGGCACTTCCCCGAAGATGGGGAGCAGAACAAGGTCCCTACACCTGCCCGGGAATCCGCTGGAGCGGCTCCAGACAGGTGAGCCGCCCCGTTCGCCAGGAATCATGATGACTGACTTGCTTACCACCCGGATCCAGTATGCCAAGAAGTCGTCGGCAGTATGGCTGCTTTTTATATGCTCGGCTTTCGTCGTTGTCTAAATAACGTTGTCGGGTTGAGAGAGAGGCGACGGCATGAGGGTTCACATCATCGCGTCGAGCGAGAACTGGATCGACGGGGAGGCAGTGGCGCAGCTGGAGAGAGCGGCGGCCTTTCCCGGGATGATTCGGGCCGTCGGGATGCCCGATCTCCACCCCGGCAAGGGCTATCCCATTGGGGCGGTATTTGAAAGCCAGGGGATCTTCTACCCGCATCTGGCAGGAAATGACGTGGGGTGCGGGATGAGCCTCTGGACCACCGACCTCCCGTCGGGCAGGCTCAGGCTCGACCGCTGGGAGAAAAAGCTCTCGGGCCTCGAGAGTGGCTGGGAGGGGGACGTCGCAGCACTGCTACACGAAGAGGGGCTTGAACCCACATCATGTGATCACGCTCTGGGGACCATTGGGGGAGGCAACCACTTCGCCGAACTGCAGGCCCTGCACGAAGTCCACGATGAAAATGCGCTCTCGGCTCTCGGGCTCCAGTCGGACCGGCTGACTCTGCTGGTCCACAGCGGCTCCAGGGGGCGCGGGGAGATGCTGCTTCGTGACCACCTGGCGAAGCACGGGACGAGCGGTCTTGCGGGGGGGTCCGATGAGTCGGCCCTCTACCTCAAAGCCCACAGCCACGCCGTACATTGGGCTGCACTGAACCGGTCCATGATCGCCCGCCGTTTTCTTGCGTCTCTGAACGGAGAGGGAAGACGCGTCCTGGACCTCTGTCACAATTCCATCACACCCATGCAGTCCGATGGTCGAGACCTGTGGCTGCAACGCAAGGGGGCTGCTCCCTCCGATCAGGGAGTCATCATCATACCGGGCTCCCGGGGAACCCTCAGCTATCTTGTTGAGCCCACCGGAGATCAGCAGGAAAACGCTTTCTCCCTGCCCCACGGCGCGGGCCGCAAATGGAATCGGAGCGACGCCAGGGAGCGGCTCGAGGCGCGTTTCAAGGCCAAATCACTGACTCGAACTGTTCTTGGTGGACGTGTCATTTGCGAGGATCGGGGACTTCTCTACGAGGAAGCCCCCCAGGCCTACAAGAATGTGGACGTCGTGGTGAAAGACCTGGTCGATGTGGCGCTGGCTCGCATCATCGCCGCTTTTCGTCCGGTCATCACCTACAAAGTGAGGAACACCCCATGATTCAGTGGCTGCAAGTGACCTCGGGGCGCGGGCCGGCCGAATGCTGCTGGGTGGTCGCCCAGGTGGTCCAGTGCATCGTGGAGGATGCGGCTTCGGCAGGACTTCGTGCGAAGGTGCTGGAGGCAGAGCCGGGCGACGAGTCCGCCACGCTCAAGTCGGCACTGATCGCCGTTGAAGGGGATTCGGTGGTCGATTTCCTGCGCGGCTGGGAAGGCGTCGTTCAGTGGATCGGAACCAGCCCGTTTCGGCCACACCACAACCGCAAGAACTGGTTCGTGGGCGTGAGCGGTCTCGAGCTGCCCGAGGAATCAGCCGAGTGGTCGGAAAGGGATCTCAGGATTGAACGGATGCGCGCCTCGGGGCCTGGCGGACAGCATGTCAACAAGACCGAAACGGCCGTGCGCATCACCCACCTTCCCACCGGTTTGATCGCCACCGCCCAGGAGGAGCGCTCCCAGCATCTCAACCGGAAGCTCGCCATGGCGCGTCTTTTCAAGCTCCTCCAGGAACGGGAACAGAACGCCGAAGACCAGAGCCGCCAGGAGCGCTGGCTCCAGCACAACGAGCTCGAGCGGGGCAACCCCATTCGCGTCTACCGGGGGAAGGATTTTCGGCCGGTACCATTTCAATGATGGTGCCACATCCAATCAAGACTCACCGGGAACCCTGATCATTTGACTGTCTGATGCAAGAACCTCAAAACCGCACCACTCTCCCCCGCCCATCACATCGCCAGCAATCTCAACCGCCGCCGCACCCATTCGGTTCAAGGTGCTCCCCGGGCAGGATCATTGCCTGAACCCGGTATATTGCCCAACGCAGGGCATTTACCGGTGATGTCCTGGTGCTGCATTCCGCCCGGCAGGGAAGGGCAGAATCCGTCATGGGCTCAGTAGAAAGAGTTTATCGTCTTCTCTCGGAAATCCCCGTCTTGTCCGTCCAAAATAATCAAAAGGAGATTGGATTCAGAACACAACAGTGAAAACAGGATGCAGCAGGAGAGGGGGATGTTTGATTCAATGGTCAGCGGGTATCAGACTGGTAACGTGAGGGCAGCACAGTGTGCCGGCCAGCTTTGCGGGAAGGCCGCCGCGTTGCGTGATCAAGAGTTGGAAAGGAGGACGGCATGAAGCAGTACAATATTTATGAATATCCCCACAATCGGTTCGAGGCAGTGAAGAACGGTTGGTCCTGGCCGGCCTTCATCTTCGGATTTATCTGGACCATGGCAAAGAGGATGTGGTGGTTGAGCGCCGCGGTGATGCTCGGTCTCGTTGCCATAGGCGGATTCACCGGAGTTTTCCTGGACTGCGAAAACGATCCGACTTTTTGCAGGGTGCTTGACCTCGTGGGTCTGGTGCTGGGGGTAATCTTCGGTTTCTACGGCAACAAGTGGCGCGAGAAGAACCTCCAGTCCCGCGGTTTCGACTACAGGGAGACGGTCAGCGCCAAGAATCCGCAGAGCGCCATCGCATCGTATCTGAAGCGGGAAGTCGCCCAGGAAATCCCCATATGAAAGGCGCACGGTGAGCAGACGGGTCAGACCCGTCGCTCACCTGCTCTATGTGAAAGGAAAGGGGCGCGAAGGCTCGCATCCAAACATCCTTCCCATCATTTACCGTGCTGACCCACAATGTTATTGCCAGTCGCCGATGAGCTCGAAGGCGGCCCAGTAGAAGGGATGCTCAAAGCCGGGTGTCGCCTTGATCGCTTTCTGGGCCTGCCGCAACGCCTCGGGCTTTGGTACGCCCTCCTTGCGCCACTTGGTGTAGAATTGTTTCATGAGGCGGCTCGTGCTCAGGTCGTCCACGGCCCAGAGACTTGCCATGAGAGACGGCGTCCCCGCGTAGAGAAACGCTCGGGACAAGCCCACCATGTCGTCGCCGCTGGTGATCTTCCCGAGGCCTGTTTCGCAGGCGCTGAGCGCCACGAGATTTGCCCCGCGGAGGTCCAGGGAGAAGATTTCGTGCACCTGGAGCCGGCCGTCCTCCTGCCCCTCGGAGGCGAGCAGCAATCCCGACTGGAGCGGCTGACGGTCGTTGAATTCCCCATGGCAGGCGAAGTGGATCACATCCGGGCTGGAGGCTTCCCGCCTGGCGCGCTCCTCCGTAGCTTGCTCCTTGAGATAGATGTTCTTGCGGCCGAAGCCTTCGGAGATGCTCATCACCTCGTCATCGGCGTATTTAAGCTCCCCCTTCTCTGTTTTGGGGTCGGCCAGAGCGAGAAGAGTCCCCTCGTCAGTGTTTCTCTTGGCGATCACGTGGGGGATCACGGAGATAGAAGGAAGCACCGAAATGGAAAAGCGGTCGACAAGGTAACCGGTGCCGTCGTGCAGAGCACAGAAGGGCACCTTGTGAAGGGGCCCGTGGGGAACCACGATGAGCTTTCCCGTCGTGATCTCACCTGCGACCGGGGCCACGAGATCCCGATAAAGGGCTTTCATCTCATCGATGAAACGCCTTCGGTTCTCTTTCCGTTGGGCGTCGCTGATTTCCTTTTCCCCTTCCGGAACCCGGACCATGACGGGCTCAGCCCGGCGTGACCGGTTGGAGATGTTGAGCGTCATGACCGTGCTCACCCTCTCGGACAAGTCCTTCTCTTTCAGAGGCAGTTCCTTGACCGTGATCTTTTCTCGACTCACGAGCCAGACATAGGTCCTGTCTTTGCCGGTGAAGTATTCGACGAATGTCGTGCCCGGATCCAGCTGCTTCTGGATCTTTTCTATGTCCGGAACCTCCACCGTGAGCAGGGAGGCGAGCTCAGAATTCTTGAGTTTGACATCTTTGATGAAACTCTCGTATTCGGCCGAGAGCCGTCCAAGCTCCGCCTGTGCGGCCTCCAGATTTCCCGCTGGGGCTTTCTCACCGAGTTTCGTCAGTGTGTCGATTTGCTTTCTGGTTCCCGTCAGCTGGATTTGAAACTCACGATCCCGTTCCAGAATCCCCTGATCGGCCTCACCCCTTCCCCGGACCCCTCGGGTCGTGATCATCTCGAGGAGCATCCGGGATTTGACTCGTTCGGCAGCGCGAAAGGATTCCTTTTCGAAGTCGCTGCGCTGTTCTCTGAGGATCACCCTGATCAAGCCTTCATAAGCATCCCAACGGGAGAACAGCCCCACGTTTCCAGATAAGAAACTCTCACGGGCACCGAACCCAAGGGCTTCTCTCTGGGACTCCAGGATCTCGATGGCTTTGGTGAAATACTCCCTCGCTTCCCCGTAGTCCATCAAACCCTCTGCGGCAGCAGCCAGGCCGATTAAGCCGCTGACAATGAAGTCTTTTTGCCCACCTGCTTCAACATATTGGCGAGCAAGTGAGAAGGCTTTTTCCGCCTTCCTGAATTCCCCACGAGCCAGATGAATGATGCCTAAACCCTGATGAGTGCCTGTCTTTTCAAACATCTTCCAGGCTTTATCCAGATCACCCTGTCGGAAATAAAGCAAGGCGAGATTGTTGATGCTACTGTATGTTTCTTGGTGGTCTAATCCCAAGGTTTTCTCTCTTATCTCCAGGGCCCTCACGAAGAGCGGCTTGGCCTTTCCATAAAGATGCAAATCAGCATAAAGCAAGGCTAGGTTATTCAGAACGATGGATATGAAAGGATGCTCCAGCCCCAAGGCTTTTTCTGTGATTAGAAGGGCTCTTTGGAGGAAAAGCTCAACCTTTTCGTATTGACCCAAGGCACTGTAATACATCGCTAAGTTGTTGAGACTTTTAGCTGTGTCCGGATGATCCGGCCCCAGGCTTTTTTCATTAATGTGAAGCGCTCTATGGAAGAGTGGCTCAGCCTTCCCATAATCGCCCAACCAGCTGTAAAGCATGGCTAAGTTATTGAGACTTCTGGCTGTGTCTGGATGATCTACCCCCGGGTACTTTTCAGTGATCGCTAAAGCTCTTTCGAGGAGAGGTTTTGCCTTCGCATAATCGTCTAGGGAAACATAAAGCCCGGCTAGATTGTTGACAGTGCGGGCGGTAAACAAATGTTCCGGTCCCAATTCCCTTTCACAGATGGTCAGGGCCCTTTGGTAGTGCGAAGCAGCCTTCCCATAATCACCCAGATAATCGTACAGCAACGCAAGGTTGTTGAGGCTTGCTCCGGTTTCTGGTGCATCAGGGCCGAGAACTCTTTCCCTGCTCTCCAAAATCCGCTCTAAAACCAGCACTGCCTCTGCATACTTTCCTTGCTGGTACAAGCGTGCAGCCTCTGCATCCAGGGCGTTCACGTCCTCAAGGGATTGGGCTGTGCCCCCGTTCGGCAAACAGCAACTCAGAAAAACCAACACTAAAGAAAGCAACTTCTTTTTCTTGATCAGCATATGACAAATCATTGACAGCAAAATCCTTGCCCTTCCTCCAGTTCCTCAACGGGTGCTGCATGTTTATAGCGACATGAACGACCGTGGTCAAAGAGAAACCCGGGTCCCGATCTAAATGCGGATTTCCCCCTTGTCGAGTCATGGTCTCTTTCTCGCGTTGTCAAAACTACAGGCGGAACTGCTGCATAAAAAGGGACACAACCCGATCGATGTCCTGCCGAGAGCTGAGGTGCTTCAGGCCATAGATTCTCAGGGCGGGGCCCAGGATGGTGTTGAAGAACTTGAGCTCCGTCGGGGTTGTGTCATGGGGCTTTTGGACCCCTCCCAAAGAGCGTCGGTCCAGGCCACACAGCAACCGTTCCAGGTAGGCCACGATCGCCCCCATCTTTTGATAGTTCAGCACCTGCGGCCGGTCCGACGGTGCGTGGTAGTGATTCCAGCGTCCGCAGGAAAAGAAGAGATAAGGAACGCCGGCCAAACGAAAAACGTGATGGTCGCTCATGTCCCCTATGTAGCGGTTCTGTGTCGGCAATATCCCAAGACCGGGCGCGCCGGGATTCTGCTGAACCAGGACGTCGAGGTGGGGATGGGTCTCGATGCCGGTGACGAAGAGAAGATCCTCGAACCCCGCCAACGGAACATCGTGGCCGACCAGGTCCATGATCAGGGCGCAATCGACCTTGTGACGGAGCTGGTCCTCGTAGAACCGCTTCGACCCCATGGATTCGCTCAGGAAGTACGGGGGTTCCTCCGCGTCAAAAAGCGCCACGATGATGGGGCGGGTGCGAGGCATCCGGGAAATTCGACTCACAACCGCAAGGATGATGGCGATTGCCGCGGCATTGTCATCCGCGCCGGGAGACCCCGGAACGGTGTCGTAGTGGGCACCCAGGAGGATGGCCGGCTCCCTGGCCTTTTTCCCGGGCAGCATGCCAACGTAATTTGCGAAGTCCGAAAAGGAAGGCGCCTTGTAAGGCAGCTGGAAGGAGTCTCCCCTACAAGGGACGAGCCCGACATCCCCCATCCATTGGGTGAGCCGTTCCCGGGCCTGATAGTAGCCGGGGCTCCCGACGGAACGGGGCTGCCGGGCCAGCACGGATACGATCTCTTCCAACGAAACATTCATCATCAGCTTACACCCTGCTCGCGAAGTGGCGGACCAGAGGGGGTGCCGGCGGCAATCCTACGGTACTTCTTGTGCGCGGATCGAGGGATTCTCTGATCGGTTGCCTCTGCAAGGGCTCCATCTTGTCCAACAGGCCTCTATCATTTTCTCTCGGCGTTGATATTTTCCTTGAGAACATCTTTTCTGCAATGAATGGCCTTCTGCCGATAGATCTTGGCGCGCCTCGAATCGCCCATCTTCTGGTAAAGCGCGGCAAGGTTTCTGAATGCGGTCTGACTGTCCGGGTGATCCTCTCCCAGAACGCCAAGGAAGATGTCCAGGGCTCTCTTGATCTGGGCTTCTGCTGTCTCAAAATCTCCCAAGTTCCCATTCACGCACCCCAAGTTGTCCATGGCTATGGCGGTGAGTGGATGGTTTTCCCCGAAGTTTGCCAGGAGAATACCCAATGCCTCCTCAAGAAGCGATTTCGCACTTACCCAATATCCCTGGTCTCGGCAGAGACCCGCAACGTCGGTCAGGGTCTTGGCAATGAGGGGATCATTGGGGCTCAGTGTTTCCCTCATGATTTCCAACAGAAGTTCGTAGAACTTCTGGGCTCGTTCAGGCTAACGCATGTCGCGATAGAGACGGGCAAGACTATCCAAAGCGATCAGGGTATCCGGGTGACTCTTTCCCTCAACATCCCTGAAGATCTTAAAGGCCATGTTGATCTGTGTTTCCGCAGCAAGGTCACCCCCCCCCAGCTTTCATCATGCACCATTACATGACCGCAAAGTAATCCTTTTCCGGAGCGGTGGTCAATTGAAGACAAAGAGTTTGATCTTTTTCGTAATCGATCTCGAATCGAGCACGGCTGCAGGTTGGCAATGAATTCGAAACCGTAGCAGCCTTGACTTTTCAAATTCACTCTTCGGGACTCCATTCAGAAACGAATTCCTTGTCCGTCTTGAGCATTCAAAGGCGGCCACATGGAAGACGTGGCCAGGGTGGATCGTCTCCTGCCGGCGGTGGACGGTCCAGCATATCGATGAACCATGACGTGGAGGAGTGTGGGTTGAATGGAGAGCAAGGAAGTCTGATTTGGGGCTGAGCAAACGCTCAAGCAGCATACACTAGGGCTTACAACATGGGAGAAGAACATGAAACGATTTCTGGTGTTCCCTTTGATGATCAGTCTGTTGGTCGTGTCCGGCCTGCATGCCTCGGGTGCAGCAGCCGACGGTGAATCAGTTCAGGTCATGAAGGCGGCGAAAAAGCAGGTAAAGGCCTACCTGAACCTCATTCCCGAAGGACTTGAAAGCGAATATGGGTTTCACGATCGCAAGGAGCTCAATCGGGTCAGGTTGGAAAAACCTTATCGGATGTATTCCGTCGAGGAAGATGGTGAGCTCCGTTTTCTCGATTACTGGCGCGTTCCTGTTTGTGTGGGGGAGGATTTCAGGGCGCTCCTGGAAGTGAAACAGGCAGGAGACAGTTATGAAGTCTTTGGCATAGGGGCCGCCGAGCTTGCGACGGAGCTGGACCACCTCGAGAGAGAAACCCACGGGAAGAACCGCGCGAGCACCATTCAGCGCAAATCGATTCTGCGCTCATATTCCAAGAAAGCGGACTTCGTCGTGTTCGACGACGATGTGAGCGATGAGGGGCGGCACCGAACGATCCAAGCTCACACGCTCAAGGCTGGCAAGATGTTTCTTCATGACAAGGGCCTGTCCAAGAGAAAGATGAACGGGCTTCAGTCTGAAGAAACCGCCAATGTTCAGTCCCTGGAAGACGTTTTGAATCTCTTAACCGAATAAGAACCCGTAAGGAGGATGATGCCATGAACCATCGAGTTTGCAAAATCGCATTGCTCTCAGTGAGCGTGGTTCTTCTTGCGGCGCTTCCGGTCATGGCCGCAACAAGAGTGCTTTCCGTGCAGCCGCGGACCCAGGAAAAAACCAACTGGTGCTGGAACGCCTGCACCCAGATGATTCTCAGGTACTACGACCGGCATTTCGCTGAACAGTGCGAAATCGCCGAGTTGGCGCGCAGTATCAATCAAGCTTTGTTTGGCAATACACCGTGTTGCCTGAACCCTGATCAGGGATGCAATGCGACGAATGGGTTGTTTGGAAATCCCCAGGATGTCAAAGAATTGCTCAGATACCATATGGTACCGTCGTCGGAAGCGGACGAGAGCCTAACGTATGCTCAAACAAAGGGGTTCATTGATATTGGTCGCCCCTTGATTGTGGGATGGATATGGGGGAAATTCAATCAGTTTGGCCATGCAATCGTAATTCGGGGCTATGCTGACGCGGGGTCCTCTCCCCAGGTAAGGTCGGATAGTCTCCACTTCGTAAATCCATGGCCCGGAGAGGGAGCCCTGACATGGAGTTATGGAAACGTCGTGAGCCACACAGAACCCGCTGGCACGGTTTCGTGGGAGCAGACGCTGATATTGTATCACCCGATGATCACTCAGGAAGTCAGCTTATACGACGGATCAGGTTATGAAGGCAGTTCGACGACGGTGCCATGGGATGTCCCCAACCTGGGCTGGTTTAACGACAAGTGCTCCTCGGCCAAGGTCCGGGGATTCCCGTGGATCCTTTATGAGCATGCCGATTACGGAGGCCGTTCCTGGGGCCTGACCCCGAGGGATTACTCCAATGCCGCAGCCTGGAGTGGCCTGGACAACGTACTCTCCTCGCATCGTATGGTCCCGGAGGCCGACAGTGAAAAAGCCGTCATTCTGTTCCAGGACACGAACTTTCGAGGCAGCTATGTCGTCCTGAATTCGGACGAGTTTGACCTCCGGTTGCAAAATTTCAGTGACAAAGCCTCCTCGGCCATTGTCGTCAGCGGGATCTGGCGGCTTTATAGGGATATCGGAAAGAGCGGAACCCAATATGCTCTGACGAGCTTCGGGGGCCCCAATCGAGACGGCTTCTACCCGACATTTGGCGACTGGGGCGGAAACAACGATGAAATCTCGTCTGTCGAATGGATATCCGAAGAGCTCGATCCAATCATTCTCTACCAGCATTCGGATCTGAAGGGGCGCGCCGTGGCGCTTCACAAGAACGACAATCCCAACTGGCTGGCAAATCTCACCAATGTCGGCTTCAACGACCAAGTTTCATCCATCAAGACCTACGGGGATACCTGGATCGTCTATCAGCATGCGAATCAGAATACCACCGGGAGGTCTCATGTCCTGAACGCGAACACGTGGTACAGAGAGCCAGCCGCATGGGGCGGTAACAATGACGAGATCTCCTCCTTGATCTATGTCCCCACTGGTGACTGGTTCTGATCGGAGTTGACTGACATTCCTAATGAGAGCCAGGCCCGATAGCTCACCGGTCAGAAGGCAGTGACCGTGGAGAGATCGGGTCCTTGACTCTTCATTCCCGGTCCGCCGCTGCTACCTGACCGTTTCTTCCCCTCCTTCAGCAAAATTTTTTGCCCAACCCACTGAGAAATATCTGGTCTGTCCGTCTTTGTTAATTAAAGCGCGACGAAACAGCAAATGGCTCATCGGTTTGATTAATGCTGAGAGGTTGTAAATGCTGCAACCTATGTGTGGATCTATGTGGATTACCTAAACAAGGAGGGAGGTGTGTCAAGATAAACAATATCAAGCATTGAGATAGGATAAATAAATTTATTTATGTCTTTAAAACAAAAGGGAGTAAGATTATGAAACGTTTTATGATGGTGGCAAGTATAGTTTCCATAGTCTTTTGTCTTGTAGGATTTGCTTCTGCTGCGGATTCAGTGATCAACTACAACGGCAACTTTTGCAGAGCTACCCTTCCGGGGGATGCAAATTCATTCAGGACAGATGCCTTGGGCATCACGAATGTATCGGGCCACGATGCCTGGCTCACTTGCCCGGTGCTCGTGGATGAAGTCACAAGTCTTAACGGTGCGCTCGTTTCCATCTCATGGACGCCCCTCGGGCCGATTGAGATGCTCGACTGCTCATTTTTCATCGGGGAAGGCTCCACACCGAAAGCCAGTTACTATAAGAAATTCGGATCCGGGACTGGCTATTTTCCAGTGATGACCCAGGATTACAGTATCTTTTCGACGTACTGCCTGCACTGCCTACTTCCAAGAGGAGCAACGCTGCATCGGATTCGTGTGCAGGAGAGAATGTGAGCGATGTCGATGATGAAATGATGGTCGTACTGAGGGCCGATGTCTGTAGAGCCTGAGTCTTCTCAAAGGGGGGAATACGATCGGCCCTCATTGGATGCCCTGCCCGGAAGGAACGCCAAGACGGATGAACGCCGGATTACAACCGATCCACTCAGGGTGTTCCGGGTGGTCGAAAAGGATTCTACCATGAAACCCATTCATCTGATCTGTCTGATCTGTAGTATCGCTGCGCTGTTCGTCAGTTTTTACTCAGGGTATGCGACGCTGTCGCATACCAATTCCGGGGAGACATCCTATCACTCCAGCCGAGAAGTCCGGCCCGGGCAAGCGGAGACGGAGACGCCAAAACCTAAGAGCCGAACGATAAAGGGAGGCGGCGAAGCTAATCTAAAGCGTCGACTCTCGGAAATGGAAAAGCACCTTGCGCTCCTGGAGAAAAGATTGTTTGGTGCGGAAAGCGATCAGTCAAGCTTCGCCACAACCCTCGTCCAGGAGGACATCGCTCGCTCACCGCAAGAATTGGAAGCGGAGATGGAAGCCCTGGCCAACGAAGAAGAACAGCGATGGAACACCCGCATGGAGCAGATCGACTCAAGCTTTACAAAGCAACTCCCTGACGGAGATTGGTCGGCGACCATGAGTGAAACGATCACCAGGGCCTTCGCTGATGAAGGGGTGCCCGCGGCACAGTTGCTGGATGTCGAGTGTCGCGCGAGCATGTGCCGACTTCAGATTGCTCGTAACACGGCACTGGATGAAAATCGGGATTTTTATCTGTGGCTCTCGGCGCACGTGAGCAAGGGTTTTTCTGCGGCGGTTTTTCAGGAAGATCCTGGAGACAAGACCCAGAATGGCATTGTGGTGTACCTGGTCAGGGAAGGGCACGAGCTCCCCAGAATGCAATGAGACTTCGATGCCCCGGCTGATGTCATTTCCCTCTCTGAGGTACCGGGCGGGCCTCAGGGGACTGGTTCTGACAAGAGTTGTGTCTGACCCGTCACCCTGTACCGCGGATGGAACTGCAAGGAGGCAAGCGTCAACATGGAAGCCGGTATTCCGGGGTCGAACTGGAATCCACGAAAGATCTCCGGAAGCCGGCTTTCATCGGCATGAAGAATCAACAAAGGGGCATCTTCCAGTCCTGAACTGCCAACCGCACTGACTCCCATGGTTTCGGATCAATCCTTCCTCCCCCCTTCAATATCTTTCATTCAACGCCGTCGTAAATGAACGTCTTGTCCGTCTGTAATGAGTAAAAGCGATCGTGAACAGAGAACCGGTTTGGGATCAAGGGGGTTCGTTCCACGCCGGCACATGAGAATGTGAATTCATTGTCCACCTGAGGGAAAGGAGGTGATGGTCCCATGATTGGTCAAGGAAGTACAGCAGTCTGATCAACTTGGAGAGGTTCATTGATTGAAAAAAGTGGCTTTCCATTTTCCAGTTCAACCCATGAGGACAAACGAAATGAAACGTTTTCTAATTTGCGTGGTGGCCATCGCTCTTGGGCTTTGTGCCATGAGCGTCTCTCGTGCTGACGACTCCCACAATTATAACGGCAGCTTCTGCAAACCCTGCCTCGGGAGTGGATCAGGACTCGTCGAGTACACACCCACAGGTATCAAAAACGTAAGCGGAAAAAGTCTGTGGGTCAACTGCCCCGTGCTCGTGGATGAAATCAGCAGCACGGCGGGCACTTCCGAGAATTTTGTCGTGTGGACTGCCAACAAGCCGACTGATGTTCTCCAGTGCTGGTTCTACTCGACAATCAATGGCGGAGACTACCTCCGGGAAACAAAATACGGTTACCGCACCGGCTCCGGCTGGCTGTTCCTCCCTACTCTGAGCGGGGATAGCAAACAGGGGACTTTCTGCATGCAGTGTTATGTGCCCAGCCAGGGGAAGCTGAATCTGATTCGGGTCACCGAAAAGTAGCTCGATTCAATTGCCGTCATCGCCTTCGAGGAGAAGCGCGGGACAGAGGGCCCTTGCACCTGGACCCCGGGTAGACCCATCAGGGGTTTTGGACGGTTGGATGCCCTCTGCTGCCCGCGCCCTGCTCAATCATCATCTCAGATTATCCAGCGGTGCATTCCACGGTGTGAATTCTCGTCGTGGAATGCACCAGACAAGAAATGAAAGGAACAATCACATGAATGTCGCGCACTGCATCAGCATAACCTTGAGTCTGGCCGCACTGGTGATCAGTTGTCATGTCGCACTCAACGGGACAAGAATGGTAGCTGATGGCGATGGTCCTCCCGCTGCGTCCCGCCATCTCGAAACGATGGGTGGGCAGGTGTCTTCTTCAAGGTTTGCGACGAGAGAGCCTGAAAAAATCGGTCTCGCCAGTATTGAGAAAGACCTCCTGCAACTCAGGAAAAGCGTCGAAATGCTCGAAAAGCGAATGAATCGAGATGTTGGTCACAACTCTCCCCATTCCTTACTTCTGAAGGGAGGGGGGGATTCTGAAACTCCACTCGCCTCAAACGAGGAGGTCGATACTGTTCATGAACAGGAGACGCAGGAACATTTCTCGCGGCTTGATCTTATCAGCGCCGGCTTTCAGGCTGAAAAGGCTGATGAGGACTGGTCAAGGGAGATGAACAGGATGATCATGGACGCATTTGCCGGTGACAATCTGGCCAAGAGCCAACTCCTGGAAGTTGAGTGCCGAAGGAGTCTCTGCCGCGTCCATGTCAGTCTGGGTGAACAAGAGAGCCCGGACGATCTCTTCAGAGGACTCCTGCCTCTCGTGAGCGAGGAGTTGCCGGGCGCTCTCATTCATGAGGAAGAAGGTGAGCAGGGGTCCAGTAGAACGGTCATCTACTTTGCAAGGAAGGGGTACGATCTGCCCAGGGTGCAGTGAAACAACCCGGCGCCATTTCAAGGGAGCTCCCTCCGTCATGTTCTTCAGGATACGCTCCGCTTCATATCAGCCTGGAGGGCGTCGAACAACCCGACTTCCGGAGAACAGATGCTCCCAGGCTCCCATTCTGAAGACCCCCGGGCCCGTCGTAGAGCGGGTATCCATTAGTCCGGCAGCTGAATTTCGAAAACCTGGCCGTCCCTGCCGACCTGAACGGATGAATGGTGCTGGCGGGCCACCTGTTCCAGGCGAGGCATGTTGGCCTCCTCGTAGCGCGGGCTGATGTGGATCAACACGACGTCCCGCGCTTTCGCGTGGCTGGCAGCCGAAGCGGCCTGGACCACTGTAAGATGCTTCTTGCTGGCGGCATCCTCGGCTTCTTCGGGTCCATACATCCCCTCGAGAAACGCCAGGTCGACGCCCTCAAGGAGCCGCTGGAGACTCTCCGTCGGGCTGGTGTCCGTGACATAGGCCACGTGCCGCCCCCGCCGCGCCGGCCCCAGGACCTGCTCCGGCGTCACCGATCCCTGCGTGCCTTCGATCGTCCTGCCGGCCTGCAGCTCGCCCCGGAGCGGTCCTTTGGGCACCCCCAGGCGTGCAGCCGCCGCAGGGTCGAACCTTCCAGGACGCTCGCGCTCTTCGAACCGGTAGCCGATGCAGGGGGCCGTATGGTCCAGGAGGCGCCAGTAGATGCGCACCCGGTCGTCTTCGTAAGCCAGGGGATCGGCCTCATGGTGCCAGGCGACGAACTGGATGGGATAGTTGATGTACATCGCCAGGTCCTCGCGCACGTTCTGAATGAACCTGCCGATGTTTCGCGGGCCGAGCACCGTCAGCGGCGGCGGATCCGGCAACTGGGCGCGCAGCATCAGCATCCCCGGCAGCCCGAGAACGTGATCGGCGTGATGATGGGTGATGGCCACCACATCGAGGCTGCGCACTCCGAGGCGCGCTTCCTTGTAAGGGACCTGGGTGCCCTCGCCGCAGTCGAAGAGATACGTCCTTCCGTCAAGCCGGATTGCCATCGAGGACAGTCGTCGATGGGGCAGGGGCACCATCCCCCCGCTGCCGAGCAGAAAACATTCCATGGACCCCTCCTGAACGTTGGGACAACCGCCGCCAGCCCTTGGAGAGCCAGCCGTATGGTTGTCCTGCCGAGTGGGCACTCACCCACTCTTAATGCCTGATGGGCCTATCGCCATGGGCGCCATCCGGTCCTTTCGCGTGCGATGCCACCCGCGAATCAGTGGCCACCACCCATGCACCGATTCAAAGCGCCACTGCTCGGGAAAGCCAAAGCACGACAAGACCGGATGGGATCCGAAACGACCGCTCAAGGCTCGACCGGATGCATCAGGAAATCACGGACCTCCTCCTCGGAAATGGCCTCCAGACCTTCGGCCAGCCGCCCGCGCACATACTCCTGGCCCCCGTGAACGAGTCCGGCGATGGCTCGGCCTTCCACCTGGAAGTGCCGGAGCACCGATCTGCCGTTCCAGAAGGCCTTGATTCTTGCATCCAGACGAGCCTTCTCGGCCCTCTCTTCGAGATCCCGCTCCACTTCGCGCACCAGGTTCTCGAAAATGCGGTGCCCGTCCAATGAAGCTCGCCTGGTCGCTTCATCCTCGGTCACCGCTCCCAGGTTGTCCGCAAAGCGCAGCACCATGAGATCTTCCCGATAATCCTTCCGGATCCCTTCCCCATTTTTTCCCCGGAAAAAGAGCCTCTCCACGGTCCTCTTCGGGTCTTTGGTCTTCTCCCAGTCCACCTTCGGCTTCATGTGGTTCTCGATGAGCCACGTGGTCTTTGGGAGATCGAGATCATCGTGGCCCCATCCGAGCCGCTCGCGAACCTTTGCGAAGAGCAGGACGCTTTGCCTTTCATGACCGTAGAAGTGAAAGACGCCCTTTTCCTCGTCAAGCGAGCAGGTGAGAGGCTTCCCGATGTCGTGGAAAACCGCCGCGAGAACGCATTCCCTGGATGCGCCGCCCGGAAGGGCCCGGAGGACGTTCAGCGTGTGCGTGAAGGCATCCTCCGTATGATACGGGCTTGCCTGATCGAAATCCACCAGGAGAGCGACCTCGGGCAGAATGTCCTCCAGCAAGCCCCATCGCAGGAGGGCCTCCAGGTATGAGGCAGGGCGGCTCACCAGGTGATGAAGCACAATCCGGCCCGCGGCATACTCGATGGCTTCCTCCGGCGTCTGCACGACCCGCTCCCTTTGGAGTGCCCTGAGCCGTCCCTTGAGCTCCCCCACCTTGCGCCCCTGGGGGAGGCCGGGCCCCCAGGCAGGGTGATCCGCCATGAGATCTTCACCGGAGAGGAGCACCCTCGATACGGCTTTCCTCGAAGCTTCCCTTTCCAGCGCCTCGGCGCGCCACTCATCCAGGTGCTCCTGGATGAAGGCGTAGGTGTCGAGCTGCCCCTCATGGATTCTTCGGCCGCCCTGAATCCTCATCCTGGAGAGCTGGTCGACTTTCACGACCAGCAGGAGATCGCCGATGAGCCCTTCGTCGACGCTCCTCAGGAGCTTTCGTATCCGCCCCTTAGCGTCGCGGGGATTCAGGAGGTTGCTGTGCTCCCGCACGATGAACTGCACCGCCCTGGAAATGGATTCCTCCACACCGAGCCGCCTGCAGATGTCGGAAACCATGGCCGCACCGACGGGTGCGTGACGGTAGTAGGTGACGGTCCCGTCCTGCCGAACCTGGATGGTCCTGGACTTCCCGATGTCCCTGAAAAGAGTCGCCAGGATCTGCACGGGAAGAGGCGCTGGGACTTCCTCGCAGAGCAGGGAAAGAGCCAGGTAAACGTTGTTGAGGAACCCCTCGACGAAGTGGCGGGGAGTCGCCCTGAATACCCGCTCCGCATCCGCAAGCTCGGGGAAGACCCGGGGAAGCAGGCCGCTTTCGTGATAGGCCTTGATGAGCCGGATCGGACGCGAGTAGAGCAGCCAGCGGATCTCTTCCCTGAGCCTGGTGGGGAGCGGCCGCTCGTGGGGCTGCGTCTCCACGAAGCTCGTCACCTTCGCGGCATGCTCCTGGATGAGGTGCGTGTCTTCCAGGTAGAGCCTGTTGAGGTGCTGCCTGGCGTCCCCCTCGGATTGGATGCCGCCCTCGATCTCCAGTTGGCGCAGACGGACCTTGAGCGGTTGAAGATGTGGCCCCACCGGGATTCCCGAGCTCTGAAGCAGTTGGTTGAAGTCGATGGTCGCCGGCCGATGGGAGCTCAGGATGGAGGCAAAATCCCTGGGGGCCGTCCCATCCGCCAGCCGGCATGCGCGGTAGAGCGCGAGGAGCCTCCCGGGATCGCCATGGCGGCTGAAGATCCCCTCAATGACGGCGCCCGCGTTCTCGATCAAGTCAAAGTGAATCAAGCAGAGAGTGTCGCCGCAGAGCTGCGTGATGTCCTTTACGGAATGAAGCCTTGCCCCTTGCGCGATGCGGCTGACGTTTCCGGCCGCAAAGCGCCCAGGCGGGATCTTGACCGATGCCAGGTGCCGTCTCAGGCTGGATTCAGCTTCCGTGAGTGCCAGGTCAAAAAGGAACGCCGCAAAGAGAAGCGGGCGATCCACGGCGCCGGACCGCAGCTCCAGCAGATGGCGAAGCCTCCGGCCCGTTCTCTGGATCGAGGCCCCATCCAGCCTCTCCAGGTCCGGAAACGCGTACCGGAGAATGCCGTAGGCTTTCAGGTCCTCCAGGGCACTCTCGGGATGGGCGGTGAGCGCTTTGTAAATTTCCTCCGCGATGCGCTCCCTCGAAACCGTCTTCAAAAGCTCCGGCACGAGCTCCAGCATGGCGGCCGACGTTTCCGGGCAGATCTCGAACCCGGGGAGGCGCGCCCGAAACCGAATGGCGCGCAGCATCCTCAGAGGGTCTTCCTGAAACCGTTCCCGTGGGTCCCCGACGCATTCGATCCTTCGAGCCAGGATGGATTCGAGACCTCCGTGAAAATCGAGCATGCTCCCGGTGATCTTCGTACGCGGATGGAGGTCCAGCGCCAGATAGAGGGCGTTCATCCTGAAGTCCCGCCTGAGCGAGTCTTCTTCAATGGTGACGCCGTCCGTCGAGACTTCAAAGTCCCTGTGATGGGTCCCGAAGCTCCATTCCGTCCGGGTGAGGGCAAGGTCGATGGGGTTGGGATAGCCGGCTGCCTTGATCTTCCAGACGGCAAAGGATTTGCCCACCCGATCGACGCCTTCGACGCGGGTTGATCGTGCCGTGAGCTCCCGCAGGGCGCTTTCCAATTCCTGTGCATTGACCCCTTCCGCCACAAGGTCCAGGTCGTGGATCCGGAAGGCCAGGTTCTCGCATCGGCAGACGGCCAGGTCACGGAGGATGCCCCCGCTCACGAAGACCCTTGCCTGTGGAAGGTCGCGCTGAAGGAGTTCGAGAAGGGAGTGGACTGCTTCGAAGAGGCCCTTCTCCGTGCTCAGCTCCTCCAGGAACTGCTGCGCGATTCCATCGCGGAGCGTTTGAACCTCGGCGGGGCCGGAACCAGTCGGCATGGTGCATCTCCCTGTTCTCATGGACGGAGCTTGCGGCTCCACTGTCATGGCCGTTCAACTCCTTCAGACGGACAACGCTGCATTTACTGAAGAAGAGAGGATAAGAAGCGGAGAAGCGACAGGCAACGGGCCGGGCCAGGCCCTGTTTCAACGGCAGGAAACAGGTGACTTCATCGGCACTCGGCTGCCAGCTGTTCACGGACTTCCATGAGGAGGAGGCCGAGCATGTTCCGGCCGCTCCCGTCGCCGCCATCTCCCCAGAAGCGGTCGTTTTGGGTGTGCTCGACCAGCCGCGCGTTACCGGTTGCGAGAAGCTGGAGCCGAAGGGCTTCGTGCTGGGTGAATTTCGCCAGGAGCGCTTCGCGCATGACCTGGACCTTGACGTCCTCCCAGTCCCGCCGCAGGGGGCGGTGCTTTTCCCGCCCGTATTGGGCGGCCATCATGGGGGTTTTCGCCATCCGGATTTCCTCCTCGTGCGGTGTCCCGGCAAACTTCTGGCCCTGGAAGTAGTGCTCCGATGTCGGCCAGGTCTTGCCCTTCAAGGAAATCGGGTAAGGGGCAAAGTTGGAAAACGAGCCGTATTCGTCGTTCACCGAGTAGAACCGGATTTCCGCCATCGGCATGGGACCTCCCCGAACCCCGCTGTGCTCATTTTCACTGCCAGTCGCCGATGAGCTCGAAGGCGGCCCAGTAGAAGGGATGCTCAAAGCCGGGTGTGGCCTTGATCGCTTTCTGAGCTTAGCGGAGGGCCTCAGCGACAACGAAGCCGTCCCTGGCTGAGCGCTGGCCATTCCTCCCCAATAGGGTGGAAAAAACCGTTCTCCAGGTCAGCCAGGAACCGATATGCCGCTTGTCAGCTTAACCAAGAAAGCGATCCGTTGTTATGAAAAGTATGTCTGCCACCATGTTTCAGTCACCGCTCATTCTTTCTAGGCAGCCATTCAAAAAAGTCTGAAGATCGTCCTTCATAGCATCAGCCCACATATTGACATACTCGGTCTCTCTATTCTTTTGATATCTTAGCCATTGCTCTCGTTCGCGCTGAGCCCGCATCTCGAAAGCGAAGCGGGACTCTCCATCCCGTTGCATGGATGAAAATGACTCTGATCTAGGAGTATTAGGTTTGGACTCAGCATTACATATAATTGTTCCATTCCTTGAGTTTATAAGATTCCACTCTGCTCTTGAAACTGATTCATTCACTTGGTGAATATCTCCAGACATCTCAACATTATAAACAAGAAAAGCATCGGGATGTCCCATTCCAGGAATCACTACATCAAACATTCTTTTCTCTACTAAATACTCATTTAATTTTGAACACAAAATTTTCAAGCGTGCTTCTATTTCCAATCGTTGCTGATATACAATTTCTGGTGGACCATATATTGTAATATTTGATTTTGGACAAAGAAATCCTACAGAGTTATATCCAAAAGAAGGAAATGTCTTCTCACAATAAGCGGAGGTTACAAAAATCGAAAAGAAGAAGACAAAAGAAAGCAATACGGACAACCTGTTGAATCTTGCCAAAACGGATAGTGCTTTCATTGGAAAACCTCCTCTTGTCAGATTGTACCCTTTGCCAAGAAAAACTGTTTTTGCACCCTTCAGGCCACGACACTTACCAAATCCGCGAGTGCCTATTCCCGCCAGCAGAACGCTCAACCCTTTCAACACAGGTCTCTTGATCACCGGGGGACAACAGTTACACGCTACTGCCAGTCGCCGATGAGCTCGAAGGCGGCCCAGTAGAAGGGATGCTCAAAGCCGGGTGTGGCCTTGATTGCTTTCTGGGCCTGGCGCAACGCCTCGGGCTTTGGTAGGCCCTCCTTGCGCCACTTGGTGTAGAATTGTTTCATGAGGCGGCTCGTGCTCAGGTCGTCCACCTGCCAGAGGGTGGCCATGAGAGACGGTGTCCCCGCATAGAGAAACGCCCGGGACAAGCCCACCATGTCGTCGCCGCTGGTGATCTTCCCGAGGCCTGTTTCACAGGCGCTGAGCGCCACGAGATTTGCCCCGCGGAGGTCCAGGGAGAAGATTTCGTGCACCTGGAGCCGGCCGTCCTCCTGCCCTTCGGAAGCCAGCAGCAATCCCGACTGGAGCGGCTGACGGTCGTTGAATTCCCCGTGGCAGGCGAAGTGGATCACATCCGGGGTGGAGGCTTCGCGCCTCGCCCGCTCCTCGGTCGCCTGCTCCTTAAAGTGGATGCTTTTGCGGTCGAAGTCCTCAGAGATGGACTTCACCTCCCCTTCGGCGAAGCCAAGTGCGGGCAGTTCCGTTTTGGGGTTTGCCAATGCAAGGAGGGTCCCTTCATCCGGATTTCGCTTGGCGATCACATGGGGAATCACGGACATGGAGGGAAGCACCGAAATGGAAAAGCGATCGACAAGATAACCGGTGCCATCGTGCAGCGAAGAGAAGGGCACCTTGTGAAGGGGCCCGTTGGGAACCACGATGAGTTTTTCCGTTTCGATCTCTCCGGCAAACGGCGCGACGAGATCCCGATAAAGGGCTTTCATCTCATCGATGAAACGCCTTCGGTTCTCTTTCCGTTGGGCGTCGCTGATTTCCTTTTCCCCTTCCGGAACCCGGACCATGACGGGCTCAGCCCGGCGTGACCGGTTGGAGATGTTGAGAGTCATGACCGTGCTCACCCTCTCGGACAAGTCCTTCTCTTTCAGAGGCAGTTCCTTGACCGTGATCTTTTCTCGACTCACGAGCCAGACATAGGTCCTGTCTTTGCCGGTGAAGTATTCGACGAATGTCGTGCCCGGATCCAGCTGCTTCTGGATTTTTTCTATGTCCGGAACCTCCACCGTGAGCAGGGAGGCGAGCTCAGAATTCTTGAGTTTGACATCTTTGACGAAACTCTCGTATTCGGCCGAGAGCCGTCTGAGCTTCGCCTGTGCAGTCTCGAGGTTTCCCGCTGGGGCTTTCTCACCGAGTTTCGTCAGTGTGTCGATTTGTTTTCTGGTTCCGGTCAGACTGACCTGAAACTCACGATCCCGCTCCAGAATGCCCTGGTCGGCCTCACCCCTTCCCCGGACCCCTCGGGTCGTGATCATCTCGAGGAGCATCCGGGATTTAACCCGTTCGACAGCGCGAAAGGATTCCTTTTCAAAGTCGCTGCGCTGTTCCTTGAGGATCACCCTGATCAAGCCTTCATAAGCGTCCCAACGGGAGAACAGCCCCACGTTTCCAGATAAGAAACTCTCACGGGCACCAATATCAAGGGGCTCTCTCTGAGATTCCATAATCTGAATTGCCTTCACGAAATGATCCTTGGCTTCCCCATAGTTTTTCAGGCCCTCAGCAGCAAAAGCCAATCCGATTAAGTCCCCTGTAATTTGGTCTTTTTCTCCTCTTGTTGTGCTGTGTTGATGAGCCAGTCGAAAGGCTTCTTTAGCCTTCTCGTATTCCATCCTGACTAGATAGCACTTCCCCAATCCGTGAGAGGTGCCTGTTTTGTCGAATATGTATATTGCGTCTTCCACTTTGCCTCGTTCCAGGTGGATCCGTCCCAAATTTGAGAGCGTTCTGAATGTTTTGGGGTGATCAGGTCCAAAGACTTTTTCATCGATCTGGAGGGCTCTTCGGTACAGGAGCTCGGCCTTACCGTGGTCGCCAAGAGTCCTGTAGAGCAATGCGAGGTTGTTGAGACTCGTGGCAGTATCGGGGTGATCGTGCCCCAGGGATTTCTCCCTGATCTGGAGGGCTCTTCGGCACAGGGGCTCGGCCTTACCGTAGTCGCCAAGAGTCCTGTAGAGCGTGGCCAGGTTGTTGAGACTCATGGCAGTATCGGGGTGGTCGGGTCCAAGGACTTTTTCATAGATCTGGAGGGCTCTTCGGAACAGGGGCTCGGCCTTACCGTAGTCGCCAAGTTCGCTGTAGAGCACGGCCAGGTTATTGAGACTCATGGCAGTACGGGGGTGGTCGCGCCCCGGGGATTTCTCCCTGATCTGGAGGGCTCTTCGGAACAGGGGCTCGGCCTTACCGTAGTCGCCAAGTTCGCTGTAGAGCGCGGCCAGGTTGTTGAGACTCGCGGCAGTATCGGGGTGATCAGGTCCAAGGACTTTTTCATGGATCTGGAGGGCTCTTCGGCACAGGGGCTCGGCCTTACCGTAGTCGCCAAGTTCTCTGTAGAGCCCGGCCAGGTTGTGGAGGCTCGGGGCAGTATCGGGGTGATCAGGTCCAAGGACTTTTTCATAGATCTGGAGGGCTCTTCGGCACAGGGGCTCGGCCTTACCGTAGTCGCCAAGAGTCCTGTAGAGCGCGGCCAGGTTGTTGAGACTCGTGGCAGTACTGGGGTGATCAGGTCCAAGGACTTTTTCATCGATCTGGAGGGCTCTTCGGTACAGGGGCTCGGCCTTACCGTAGTCGCCAAGAGTCCTGTAGAGCGCGGCCAGGTTGTTGAGACTCGTGGCAGTACTGGGGTGATCAGGTCCAAGGACTTTTTCATCGATCTGGAGGGCTCTTCGGCACAGGGGCTCGGCCTTACCGTAGTCGCCAAGTTCGTTGTAGAGCGTGGCCAGGTTGTTGAGACTCGTGGCAGTATCGGGGTGATCAGGTCCAAGGACTTTTTCATGGATCTGGAGGGCTCTTCGGCACAGGGGCTCGGCCTTACCGTAGTCGCCAAGAGTCCTGTAGAGCAATGCGAGGTTGTTGAGACTCGTGGCAGTATCGGGGTGATCAGGTCCAAGGACTTTTTCATAGATCTGGAGGGCTCTTCGGCACAGGGGCTCGGCCTTACTGTAGTCGCCAAGATAAATGTAGATCTCGGCCAGGTTATTGAGACTCATGGCAGTATCGGGGTGATCGCGCCCAAGGGATTTCTCCCTGATCTGGAGGGCTCTTCGGTACAGGGGCTCGGCCTTACCGTAGTCGCCAAGGGACTTGTACACCCCGGCCAGGTTGTTCAGGCTTGTGGCAGTATGGGGGTGATCAGGTCCAAGGCTCTTCTCACTGATCTGCAGGGCTCTCTGGTAAAGCGGCTCGGCCTTACCGTGGTCGCCAAGAGTCATGCAGAGCAAGGCCAGGTTATTGAGACTGTTGGCAGTATGGGGGTGGTCGCGCCCCAGGGATTTTTCCCTTATGCGTAGGGCCCGTTCGGCGAGCGGTAATGCCTCGCTGTATCTGCCCTCTCCGAAGAGACGGCTGATCTGTTCATCCAGTGACTTCAATTCTTCGAGTGACTCGGAGGAAGCCACCACAGCAGGGGGTAAATAAATCATCGCTGCGAAAAGGAGCATGGTGGCGAAAAGTCTCTTCAATGGCAACATGCGGTCCTCCTCTTCCGTATACGTGTTTTCCCTGCCGGCAATGATGTTCCGCACGGAAATACGATGCGTGAATGGCTTGTTGCTCGCTATCTTTTCTCTCTCCCTGAATCTGCCTGACTTGAATCACGCTGTCATCCCAGGGGGCCCCGACACTCACAGTGAAAAGCGCCGAACCTTGCCTGCAGGCAGGCATACTGTCACATCCTCATCCGCGCCGCTTGGGCTCTGTCTTCCAGCCGAGCAATGAGCGCATTTCGGAACAGCCCTCATTCCATATAGAACACCCTGCCCTTTGGCACAAAAGGCAAATGTCCGCCCCTGGGGATGAGAAAGGCGTGCTTGCGGGAGATCCTCAATGGGTCGCATTCCCCGTCGGTGATGATGAGAAGGGGCCCGTCCTCGGGAAAGTCTTCGGCTTTGCCTAGAAAATCGACGGCGGGCTGCAGAACGGTGCCGCCGCGGCCTCTCACCTTCACGCGGTCCGCAATGGCTTCCGGGGTCATGTAGCCCTGGTCATAGTAGGTCGCATCGCAGAAGACAACGCGCACCAGGAGCACGTCGCGGCTCATGCTGTAGCTGGCGATGGCGCCGAGCGCCCTGGCCAGGAGGTTGCGGTCCATGGACCCGGACGTGTCCAGGATGACCCCGAAGGTCCTCCCTTCGTGCCCGCCCCGGGGAACCACCCAGCTGGGCCTCGGAATGTCCGGTGTGGACGACTGGCGCCTGCTTGGCCGGGCGTAGGACCGGCGCTTCTCGATGGGGAGGAAATGCTCGTCGAACCACCGGGCCAGCTCCACGTCCCAGGGAATGGGCGGCTGGCTCAGAGCCCATATTTCCTCGATCAGTGAAGCCGGAAGGTACCCCCTCCCTGTGGCCTCGTGGTACTCCAGCCCTTGCGCCAGGCTGTTCCGGTAAAATGTGTCGAGATCGATTCCCGAGCCACTCTCCCACCAGCCGGGCCTGCCGGTCTCCAGGATGTCGCCGAGGCCGACGCCTCGAAGGGTCGCGAGCTTTCGGAACCTCCGCATGTCCGTCACGATCCGGTCGTAGATGGATTCGGCGGAGAGCCCCTTCAATTCGGGATCGTACAGGAGCTCGGCCTCCGGCATCTCCCCGATTCCCATCTCGACAAGCCATCCGTTGATGACATAGTCGCACGCGACGTTCCACAAGAAAGAATCCCGCCCCCGGCACCCGGCGTGGTGGGAAGAGAGGCAGCCGAAAGCCAGGGACTCGAGCATTTCGTCCGCAATGCCCTCTCCCCACTCCTTGAGGGCGTCGCTCAGCATGTGCCAGGAGCGCGGTGTCGAGAAGGGCTCCTCGGTCCTGGGGGGCTGACGGATGTCCCTCGATCAGCGGAGCGGACGGCGGATCCAGTCTGATGGCCCCTGCCGGTCGCCTTGAGGCTCACTCTCATGAACCCCTCGTAGGCATCCCGACGATAGAACATTCCCGATCTTTCACGCAGGAAGCCTTCCCACGCGTCATTTCCGAGGGCGGCTTTCTGAGATTCCAGCATTTCGATCGCTCGACCATAGTATTCTCTCGCTTTTCTGCAGTCCTTGAGACCCTCGGCGGCGGCAGCCAATCCGATCAAATCGCCCACAACCATGTTCTTCTCACCCCGGCTTGTGTCCGAGCGATGTGCCCGCTGGAAGTATTCCCCGGCTTTCCCGTATTCCCCTCGGGCCAGATGGCATGCCCCAAGGCCCGAGGCAGCTCCTGTTTCCTGAAATATCTTCATCGCCATTTCCACTCTGCCCTGCTGCAGATGCAATACAGCCAGGTTGTTGAGGCACACCTTTTTATGAAGATGATCGGGTCCCAGCACCTTCTGCGCGGTCTGGAGAGCCTCCTTCAAGAGCTCCTCGGCTTTTCCGTAATCGCGGAGGGCAGAATACAGCACGGCCAGATTGATGCGAACTGTCAACGCATCCACGCTCTCAGGCTTCTTGAAACTCCCCTCATAGATCCTCAGGGCTCTCTCCAAAAGAGGCTCCGCTCTCGAATGGTCGCCGATGGATCGGTACAGCACGCCCAGGTTGTTCAGACACATGGCGCCATTCCATGGTTCAAAATCCAGCGCCGTTTCAAATTCAAGGGACTTCAGCAGCAGGGCCTCGGCCTTTCCGTAGTCGCCAAGGCAGTAATGGACCATGGCCAGATGGTTTCGGCTGTGAATGGTTTCCTGGTAATCGGGGCCCAGGCCCTTTTCAGCAAAACGCAGGCGGCGTTCGAAGAGAGGCTCGGCTTTGACACAATCGCCAAGGGAATAGTACATTGCGGCAAGGTCATCGAGAGGTCCCAAGGTTCGGGCGGTAAGGGCCATTTTCGGGAGACTTCCCTTATGAGCATTTGTTTTTGTTTGCACGCTTCTATCCAACCACGGCGGAATGGGCCGATAATAACCAAGATCTCTGTACAACTCCGCCAAGGCTTTGAATGATGACTTGGTGTCCGGATGGTCGGGGCCATGGACTCTTTCAGAAATCTGCAGGGATCGCAGAAAGAACGGCTCCGATTTCCCATAGTCGCCGCACTGGAAATAGAGCCATCCCAGTTCATGCACGGCCACTCTGGTCCTCGAATGCTCAGGTCCCAGCGTCTTTTCCAACATGCGCAGCGCTCTTTTGGAAAACGCTTCGGCTTTCACGTAATTCCCTAGAGAACAGTATGTCTTAAAAGGTTGAAATCCATCTTTCGATCGGAGCTTCATTTGTTCGACGGAGCCGAGATCTCTGTGCAATTCGCCAAGCCGGCGAAGGGTCATGGCGGTATCGGGATGCTCAGGCCCCAAGGCCTTTTCTCTTATCCTGAGGGCCCGTTGGTAGAGAATCCTGGCCTTTGTGTTCCTGCCACGCCAGAAATACACTCCTGCCAGCCTGGTCAGGGCTTCGGCGGTCTTGGGGTGCTCAGGCCCCAGGGCCTTTTCTCTTATCCTCAGGGCCCGCTCGTAGTGAGGCTGAAAGTCCACCCATTCCGGTAATAAATAAGCGGAAGCATGGAAGTCGGCTAAAGTCATCAGGCTTGTGGCGGTCTCGGGGTGCTCAGGCCCAAAGACCTTCTCCCTGATCTGAAGAGCTCTCTGATAATACGCCTTAGCCTCCTCCCTGATCTGCTTGGCTCTCTCATAGAAAGCCATTGCCTCCTCGTGACCTTCAGGAGAAAAATATTCTTCAGGCTCACCCAAATAGGAGAGGGAAACCTTAAGCTGACCCAACTTGTCGAAGCTTTTGGCGGTATCGGGATGCTCCAGCCCGAGAACTTTCTCTCTAATCCGAAGGGCTTCCAGGTGGAGTGGCTCAGCCTTGCCGTAGTCACCAAGGGACTTGTAGAGACTGGCCAAGTTGTCGGTGCTCGTCGCCGTGTCAGGATGCTCTGGGGCAAGATTCTTCACCCTGATTTCCAAGGCGCGTTTCAAGAGCGGCTCAGCCTTTCCATATTTCTCGAGGGGCATGTAGAACATCCCCAAATCGCTCAGGCTCACTGCGGTGAGGGGGTGCTCGGGACCGAGCTCTTTTTCCCGGACATCCAATGCCTGCTTGAAGAGCGTTTCTGCCTTTGCGTAATGTCCCAGGGAGGCTTGGAGCCGTGCCAGGATCTCGAGACTCCCGGCGGTATCCGGATGGCGGCGCCCGAGCGCCTTCTCCCTGAGATGCAGCGCACGTTGCGCAAGGGTTGCAGCCTCCCTGTAACGGCCTTTTTCGTCGAGCCGGGAGACCTGTTTTTCCAACAGATCCGCTTTGTCAAGCGAGTCGGCTGAGGCAAGCCCCCCAAATGCACAGGAGATTACTGTCGCATACAACATGATGGCCATCGTTTTCTTGGCCCTCAGCATACCGGCCCCTTTGCTCTTGACACGGTTTCTCAGTGCACTGATGTGGTGTCTCCATGGATGGGAGGCGAATCACCGCTTGCACGCTCCAAGAAAAGTTTCTCAGGCCGTCTCCTCAAGCTCTGGCGATACGTGTCCCAATCCACCCTTGCTCACTGCGAGAATTGCAGGATCACCCTCCCCAGCATGTCGTCTATGGCCTCTTCATCGGGGCGCAGCGGCAGCGGAGAATTCGCCAGCGCCGCTCGCGTCATCGATTCCAATCGTTTAGACTCTTCCAGAAGCTGTTCGTAGGTCAAGGCGCCATCGCGAATGGCTTTGAGCTCGGCAGCGTCGGGACGCCGCACGCAAAGAACCCCTGTCTCGACCAGCTCGAGTCCTGTGCGCATGAGGCGCACCAGGTGCATGGCGTGCTTCGTGTCGTAGCCGTAAAGCGCCTCGAGCCGGGCCCGCGTGGGGTTTCTCTCTTTCTTCCATTGCTCGCAGGCCTGCCAATGCTTCTGGGCTGCCCGGTAGCGTCGCTCCTGTTCGAGGATTTCAACGACATCCCGCGTCAGACCCAGGGAACGACCGGCCCTCTCATGGCGCGCCTGGTCGCGCGTCTCCGGGTTTTCAGGTTTCCCAAAAACTTCCCACCAGAATTGCTCCAACCTTTCCCACAGGGCCATGCGGGTCCCTTGCGGCATTTCCAGGTCATCCATGGCCCAGGAGCGAAGCCTGGCGGCGATGGCTGCCTCGATCCGGTTGCGCTCGTCGGCGCTGAGAGTCGACTCGTCGGGAAGTCCGAAGTCCGCTCGTTTGGGCTTCTGTTTGGGCGGATTGAGCAGCCAGGATCGGTGAGACTGGATTCGCTTGAGCTGGGCCAGGGCATAGCCCAGGTAGGTCTCGCAGACCTTCCTGGAGAGAAAGAGCTCGCGATGCTCGTAAATCATCTCCCATGCCGGGGATTGCCAAAGCCGGTCTCGTTCATCCGCGAAGAGAATCTCCAGCGCATTGGGGTTGGCTGCGGCACACAGTCGAACGAACTTCGCCACATCGAAGACGGCCAGTTCGGCCATGCCATTTCCCGGCGACAGACCTCGGGCTTCCAGTGCTGGCCTCAGTCGTTCGGCCAACGAGTCGCTCAGCAGGCCTTCGTATTGCTCAAAACTTCTTCGATACGAGAGGCGAACGGAAAGAGGCGCAATCGCCACACCGCGCACGTCCAGATCGGATTCGCTCCGCGCCGTCCCGTGGGCATGACTTCCCGCAAGGGTCAGGAAAATCGTGTTCTTTTCCAGTTCATGGCCGGTCAATTTATCGTCCCTGGCTTCACGACAAACGAATTCTTACGACGTAGTCATTCAGAGCTCTCACACTGGTGGGTTCCTGCGGAAGTGTGCTCCGGTCGTAAGCTGTCTGCAAGCGGGTTTCCAGGCCCTCAAGGCTCGTTAGGTGCACTTCGACCTCTTCCGGCGACAGTCGCTCTTTCTCGGCCCCTGAACGTTCGCGGGCAACCAGCTTGCTGATCTGTGGCAACTTGAATTCATCGTTGAGCACATTGATATTGGACTCTATGCCGCCCCCCTGCAACACCCGGATCCCGGTCATGTATACCCGATAGGCATAGAGCAGATGCTTGACCGTCGCTCCGGGCTCATGGAGGCGCTTCCGCCTGCCGCGGGCGAATCCCTGGTAGTGGCGCAAAAGCCCCCGGGTGAAACAGCCACGTCCGATCTCCCTGAGCTCGTCGAGGGGGTCTCCTCCGACAATCACGAGAGGGGAGTACAACTGTTCCAGCACATAGCCGTTGTGACGGATCATCATGCGTGCGAATTTCCGGAGGTCGTGAGCGACGCAGTCGAGCTCGGTCCCGTTGATGGTCTCGTTGAGGGTCACGGTCTCATTCGGCTGCCACAGACCGAGGAAATCTTCGACGGGGAGCAGAAACGCTCCCCGGACGTCCAGGTCGCTGTCCTGGGAGGCGAAACCGTAGAGGTGCGCGCCGCTGTGCGTCGCGAACACGACTGGCGGAATTCGACTCGTGAAATCCTCGAGCCATTGTCGGTCGATCATTTGCCAAACCTCATCTGTCCAGAGCAAGCTTTGACAATCCTCAATGACTCGCCGGGGGGCCTTCTTCTGCCGCATACAGAGCGAACTGTATCGAATTCAAACTGTTTGCATCTTACTTGACTTCCTCCTGGCAGCGCAAGATTCTATGCGACCTCATTCGTCATTCCTCCGAATCGCCATCAAATGCCGCCGATGGTTGCACCAGTTGTGTCAAGACATACCGACCGCCTGTTCGTGCCACGGGTCAAACGCGGCCTGGCCGGAACTGTTTCGATGCCCTGCGAGGTTCTCCTCGGCCGAAGCATCCATCGGGTAATTCATGATGGACTTTTGCCTCCTGCTTTCTTTCCAATTCAGCCAGCAGGTGCTGCAGATGCCGCCCGTGACCTCGGAAAGATCGACTCGGGACAAACCGGCGGTGAAGGCCTCGCACAGATCCTCGCATACGCGGCACTCCACCACGGAATCCTTGCCGCTGCAGCCAAAAACCTGATGGCATCCGATGCAAACCCTAACCATTGAACACCTCCGATCCTTTCATTTGGGCCACAAGCCCTTCCGGCTCCCGGTTCGCGACAACCTGCATGTCTTGACCTTTCAATTTCATAAGACGGACAGGGAAGGGATTTCTGAATGAGGGAGGTGGATCTGCGTGTTGCGGTGGGGTGGCAATTCCTGACAAGTGGATCCAAATGCAGGCGACCCACTCTGATAGGCGGGACCGTTCGGATGGGGAGAGCAAGTGCGCCGCATCTGTTCACTTCTTGGAATTCTGTAGGGATGATGGTGTTATGACAAGATGGGTCAGGGAAGAGAACTGATTGAAAGACTGAGTCTTGAGGAGTTCGAGTCTGCTGATCTTGTCAAAAAGGGGTTGCAGCCTCATTCCCAGCATGACGGGAGACCGTTGAAGTGCCCCAAGGGATGACACATACTGACGACTAAGTCGAAACGCATGCGGGAACTCAAGAGGAAACTCCAGGCTCTCGAGGAATATCAGCAGATTTTCAAAGAGGGGCCAATAGTCTTCGTTCCCGACAACTTAGAGTCTATCTCAAAACTGTCATTTCGAGCCGGAGGCGAGAAATCTCTTTGGACGGATTTGGCTTTCACCAGAGATTTCTCACTGCGCTACGCTGCGTTCGAAATGAAAGATATGAGGTTTTGAGATAGCTTCTTACGGAGAGGAGGATGTGGAGAGAATTATGCAACAGTACGGCCTGAGCACCCAGATGTACCCATCGAGCCAGAGGGCACTGGGGAACATCAAAAGGAGGAGAACCAACTGAAAGGACCTTCCAAATCAGAGCACCATGTTGACTCGAATCAACTTGACGACCTTCCGCATCCCAGCAATGAAGCAGCCAATAGCAGAGAAACCAGCAGGCGTTTGCCCTTCGTGGGGAGTTCCTTCCACCAACCAGAGGACTTCAGCGCGTCGGGTTGTGTGTTTCCAGACTCGGGTTCAATAGATGCAGGCATGGAGTCGGGCTCGGGTTTAGCATCCCACGGTTTGAGATCGTGTGTCATGAAACCATCGAGACCTGTTGGCACCGTGAAAGGGTCCATCTTACCTTCCCCTACCATGTCGATGGCTCTCTCCCTTCTGATGTCCTTTGAACCTCGGCCTCCCTTGCCGACGGGAATCAAAGGGGGGATTTCGTCAACTTCGTCTGTCTCTGCGGTGCGTACATTTTGTACGACCCTTGAAACGTAGCCGTTACGGATGCCGGAGTTGAAATCTCCCGTATTGTAGGCAGACAAGGCCGAAACAAGGGAGGTGTGACCAGGACCGAAGGCAGCGGAGGCACGGCTGTGGTTTTCGGTGAAAAGTGCTGCACCCGCACGGATATTATCACAGACATCGAATACGGTTTCCGGTGTCAGGCCCAGTTTCTCCATGTTGGCGGAATTGATCTGCATGAGGCCGGAATCGAAATTGTGGCCGTTTGCCAGGAGCCATCGCGCCCAAGCTTCCGCTTCCTTGCGGGAGGCGGGCTGACGGGCCAATCTGAAACCGCGGTTTACGTTGATGGCGAGCGGATTGAATCCACTTTCCGTGCGAATGATCGCTTCGACAATGCTTGCAGGGGCGCTGGGAGCGCATTGCTGGATGTGTTGAACATCGACTGGCATATCCACGGCGGGGCCTCCTTTCCAAAGGATCTGTAGTTGAATGCTGTGATCACAGGGATGTGGAACAACCGCGACCATGCGGCCAAGACGGCATGTTGGATGCCTGGGATGGATGTGTTGCGACTCCACCAGGCGTTTGCGGGCGCGATAATGACATTAGGCTCATGTGCCATGGAGACAAGCACCGGCCAAATGAGTACCTGCTCGTAACAGACCAGGGCAGCGGCTTTGTGGCCATCAAGGGTAAAGACCCCGGAGTCCAGCCAATGCATGCGAGCACCGAGCCTGCAGAATGGTCGCCACATGGAAACCGGCATGGGGAAGCGCTGACGGTACAGGATGCGAGACTCCGCTCCCACGGCTACAATCACGGCATCGTAGCGCTCACTCCCCGAATCTTCGTTGGCGAAGATATCCGCTCCAAGGAGCGCGGTCACCCCGTTTGCGACGAGCTCTTTTGTTGCTTCTTCCCAGAGCGCTTGTGTTGTTTGGCTCCACCGCCCCGCCACCGATTCAGGAAACACAAGGATGGAGCGATTCTTTGAATCCATGGCCATTTGGATCATTTGTCTATTCTGCTCATAAAACCCGAGGAACCCAGCCTGGGCAACCAAGCCGCCGAAACAGGTGTCTACACCTTTCCAGCTATCTGGAGGCTTGGGCGGGTCTTGAGAGAAGCGTGCCGACAAGATGCAGAGAACCAACAGCACCAGGGTGTGAGACGGGCGTTTAGGAACCGTACTGAGGCACATTACGCCAATAACCGCAGCCAGTCCAAGCCATCGCCAGCCGGGAAAAAGTACCCCTGCTGAAGTGACAGGATTGGCCCAGCCGAGACATCCGACGGGCGGAACGGATACCAGAGTGAGGGCCATTGGCAGACGCCATGCGATCTCAATTGGGCTCTGGTCTCTTTTCCAGAGAAGACACCATGGCAGGGTAAGGATGCAGCTTGAAGCTACAATGAAAAGCATCCCGAGGAGTGTGGACGCGTAGTGGCCGTAAGTGCCAAAGAAGATCCGGGTCCCGTGAAGCAAACCTCTGGCGGCGGCGGCATAGTAACAAAAGGCTATTAGACCCGCTCCGGGCCGCGAGGGCGCTTTGGACCAAAGAAGCGGGAAAAGCGCCGACGTAGCCAGGAGGTGCAGGCTATCGTTCCACGCCGCATAACCGATGGAAGTTCCCCCGAGTGCCAGTACGCAAGATCGCATATGTTACCACTCCTCAGCCCTTTTGGACTCGGCGGTCATCACAGGAACGAGAGAAGAGACTATCGAGGATTCAGGAACGGGACCGAAATAGCGACTGTCAAAGCTTTGTTGAAGGTCCACGGCGAAAAGCCAGTATTCTCCCTGTGGAACTCGATAGGTTCCGCGTGGGAATGAGGGCAGAGGACGGCCGGAAGAATCGCTTGACAAGGTGCGGCTGTTCGGTAGACAGGCTTCGTTGATCAATACCGCCTCGTTGGTCAGGGTTACGGTGTCGCCGGGAAGCGCTACGATCTGTTTCAGCAGGGGCGCAAAACCGCCGGAGCACCAGCCTGCCGGTACGTATTCGCGTTGAAGGGCTAGTCGTGCCGCTTCGGTATCCACTGGCATGCAGGCCGCGACATAGCTCCCCCGCTTGATTGCGGTCGATTCTTTCCAGAACCCCAAAGGCATGCTTGGGGTCAGGTTGATTCGATACCCGGCCAGGCCTCCCAGAAGCGAAAGAAAGGTCAGCAGCAGGCCGGGAGCGAGAAGAAGGAAGAACCTTTTCATACTATGGCTCACAGCTCACGTTAGTTTCCTAAAGGCATCGAGACCGTCCGGACCGCCAGAGACCGGGTGGTCGTGCGAATGGGAATCGTCGGTATCCTGAGAGGTCCCAAGGGTCTGGTCCTGCTTTTGAAGGGCAGCCAAGTCTACCCGGTGAAATCGCTCTACGAGGACTTCACGGGAGGCGTGCCTGCGCTTCTGCTCGTCCTGCCACTCTCGGGTGTGGAGGCGTCCTTCCAAATCAATGAATTCACCTTTTTTGAAGGCATAGGAATTGGCGAGCTCAGCCAGTTGTCGGTAGAAAACCGCTGTGTGCCATTCGGTTGCAGACTTCCACTCGCCGGAAAGGTCTTTCCAGAAATGCTTTGTGGCGACGCGAAGACTCATGACGGCATCTCCACCCGGGAGAAAGCGCATTTGAGGATCGTTTCCGACAAAACCGGCAACATGAGCGTGGTTCTTATATGGGACACTGTTCATGGGACTTCCTTTCCTCCTTGTCGCGGGGTTAGTGCCCGGTTCATCCGATACGACGGACCATGGCGGTCGTCCATAGCTGGAGGCGTGGGATTCCCTGACGGAGCCGGCACTGTGGCCGTCGGGCTCTCGTTGGACTCCGTAGGTCGCGATAGCAAGCATGGAGGCTCCACCTCGTCTTCATAAGCAAAGGCCGGTTCTGCCCCATGGGTGTATTCGTCGGGGGAGTCCGAAGCGGGCATTGACTCCATCAGGGTATGATGCCCTCCGCCATGTGACCAAAAAACGTCAGGCATGGCCGAACTGGCCAGGCCGGGAGGCATATCCAGGATTTCCTCGTGTTCCACAATATCCTGGAGGTGTTCGTAAGGCGGGGAATCCGCAAGTGAGGGTGCCAGCTCCCCAGCAGCGTCAGCGGCAATCTGATGGGAACTGAGCTCGGAAGCATCGGCACTCCGGTGAGATGTGGACGACTTGGCCAAGGTGGTAGCCTCCCCTGCCGAGGCCTGGGGTAATGGGCCCGATGTATCGGATTCTCCGTTATAGAGGCGATCACTGGCGACGGGAGCGGGAATCTTGGCGCGGGCGCTGAACACAGGATCAATGAAGTAGAGGATCTGCTTGCCGTAAATGGGTGAATGGCCTGCAACGAAGATGAGCATATCTCCGGCTTCAAGGATATTCCCGTCGCCGTCCTTCACAGGAGATGGAAGGCGCATCACCTCATCGGGTGTGAGAAGCGGGCGCTGTACCTCATGAAGGGATGTGGTGACATTTCCGAGCATGGGTGTGAGGCGCCGTCCGGAAAAGGAGAGATTGGGTTTCACAACGGTTGCCGTGCCAGTCATTTTGGCGAGGAATTCAGCCGTTTCGATCTTGTTGGGGGCGAAGGCGTTTCGAACATGGCAGTTGGAGAATATGGCTTCGTCTTTTCCGTATGCGGCCCAGAGCTGGGCAAGATCCTGGATTATGAGATACGCTTTGAGGCCGTAGCCGGCAATGAAGGCGAGAGATTCCTGGAACACGTCAAGTCGCCCAAGGCTGGGGAATTCATCGATCATGAGCAACAGGCGGTGACGGTATCCCGCAACACTTCGTCCTCCCCTGAAGTCCATCTTTTCCGTGAGGCCTCGGACAACCTGATTCACAATGAGGCGAATCAGCGGCTTTAGCCGGTCCTTGTCGCTTGGCGGCACAACCAGGTAGAGCGAAACAGGCCGATCATGGTTCATGAGATCGAAAATCCTGAACTGGCTGCAGCGGGTGTTGAATGCCACGGTGGGGTCTCGGTAGAGGGTCAGAAAAGACATGGCGGTACTGAGGACTCCGGAGCGCTCGTTTTCGCTCTTGTTCAGCATGTCCCGCGCACAGGCGGCAACGACTGGGTGGCCGCCTGTGGGTTTCCCGGAGGTATCTCTCCATTGCCTTCTTCCGTTTGGGTCGTGCTCGGTGCCGATCATGTAATAGAGGGTTTCCTCGATGGAGCGGGACGGCTCCGAGAGGAAATTGGCTACTCCGGAGAGCGTCTTATCCCTTTCGGCGTATAAGACATGGAGTACCGCACCGACTAGGAGTGCGTGACCGGTTTTGGCCCAGTGGTCATTGAGCCCGCGGCCATCCGGATCAACGATCATCGTGACGATGTTCTGAACATCCGAGACCTCCCTTTCTGTCCCGAGGCGAATTTCTTCCAGGGGGTTAAAGGCGAGACTGGATCCGTCCGTCGCTGTGGGTTCGAATTTGAGAACAACGTTTCCTGCCTCGCTCTGACGCCACCCGGCGGTCAGTGCCCAGTTCTCGCCCTTGATGTCGTATGCGAGTGCCGAATGGGGCCAGGAAAGCAGTGTCGGTAGGACCAGGGCCACACCCTTGCCCGAGCGCGTTGGTGCAAACGAAATGATATGCTCGGGGCCGTTATGCCTGAGATAGTGAATTTTCCCAGTCTCGGGATGTTTCCAGCCGCCGACGTAAACACCTTCATTCTTGGCCAGGAGACCGGTGGCTTTGACCTCCGCTAGTGTCGCCCAATGAGCGGAGCCGTGGATGTTTTCGAGTCCTGAATCCTCTTTCGACGAACGTCGGTAGGACATGTAAGCGGCTGAAATAATCGCGATCAGACTCCCGATAATCACGATCAGATACGTCATAAAGAACGTGTGCTGAACTTCGAGTTGCTGCAGGTGTCGATATTTCCAGGCCCACGCGATCCAGTTGGCCGGGTGGTAAAAGCAGAACCCGAAGATAGAAAAGAGAGGTGGGCCGAGGGCTTCCTGGAAGCCCAAACGATATGCAAGGTGCTCGGTCGCGGTGAACGAAACCACGAGAAGAAGGCCAAAGCCGAGAAGCAAAGCAGTCCATCGGACGCCGGAAAGTTGCCGGGGCCTGGGCAGGGTATAGATCGGATTGGAGTTGTTGGGCATTGCCTCTGCCTCTTTTCTCAAAGGAATCCTCAACGTGATAGACCGCGATCCTGCGTGTGCGATTGTTGCCTCTCCATCTTCGAGATCAAACCACGGCCGCTTTCGTATTGAATCTGCACAAAAGCACCCTTGAAGAAAGATCCGGAAATATCCGCCTTATCGTGTGAGATAACCGTGTTCGCGCCGATTCTTTGCATGACGTGGTGATCGGTGATGGCCACGATGGTACCGGTGAATTTTCCTTTCCCGGGATCTACCCTCGAGGCGTCGTAGACCTTGATATCCTCGCCAAACTGCTTGAGGACGATGTTTCTGGCAAAAAGGAAAGAGTCCCGCTTCTCCCGTTCGATATCAGTGTCCTTCTTCGGTTCCTGGGACGTTGGCTCATGGTGTCTGCGGTCGTGGAGTTTTTCGTGGTCGGCGGAGAGTTCCTCGACAAAGACCTTCCCCTCGTCATAGACAATCGACACGGCGTCACCGACCTCGACGTCGTGCTGCAGATTGCTCTTCTCGTGGACAATCGCCGTGCGGTCGCTCAGCTTCTGGATTATGTGAGACCCGGTCTCGGCGATGATAATGCCGTCGTACTGGCTGCGGCCGGTGTTGTCCCGTGCTCGATAGAGACGCGCATCCTTCCCCATGTGTTCGTTTTTCAGCGTAATAAGCTCGGTATCAAAGGCCTTGCCCTTTTCTTCCGTGGTCTTTTCAGTCTGCTGTGCGGGCTCTTTTTCAGGGGCCCGCTCCGGGGGTAGGACGGACTCAGGTGCTTCAACTTCCCGTTGAATGTCTTTGGAAGATTGGGGGTCGGTAGCGAGCGTGTCAATATCGACGTAAGCCAGTGCCTGGCCGGTCAGGGTGCCCTTGATATGGGTCTGGTCGTTACCGCGTTTGTTGGCTCCTACCCGGTTTTCTACTGAATTCAAATTGTATGGGCCGAGGAGCTTTTCCACCTCGTTTCGTGAGAGGCCGTTGAGGATCGGGACTTCCTTACGCCCCTGGTAAAAGGCAAGGTTTGCGGTCTGTATGACGGGAATGCTCTTTTCCGGGTCCAACTCAATGTCGTATCGGACTCGGTCAACTATCTCCCCGTTGTACAAGATCTTCCCGTTATCCGGGGTGTCCGCAGGATTCTCGTTGGTGTTGACGTTTGCTTGCATTTCCATGGCTACGGGCTCCTCCTTGATGAGTTCGCTGTGGGGTTGACCATACGTCGCGATCCGTTCATGACTGGCTTGCTCGTGATCTAGACTTTTGTCTTGTTCGCGAGCAAGCCCAAGGACAAACTGCGTGATATCTTCAGCGTCGCGGCCGGCGCGGAAGATTTCATGCTTGTCGTCTTGGAGAACCTTTACCCATGATGCCTGATAAGCGGCATGCCTCTCCGGGTTGAAAGGCAGGCCGAGCTCGACTGATAGAAAGAGGCTCGCCATCTGTGCTCGCAACTCTTCCTTGGCATAGCTCTCAGAGCCGAAAGGACCGCTGAGGTCCCGGGCCATGCGAGACGGGTGCCCTGATGAGTGAGCTACCTCGTGCAGTGCGACCTCATAGTAGTCCGGAGGACTCTGAAAGGCGGACCGAGGCGGGAGGTGGATGGCATCACGAGACGGAGAATAGAAAGCCCGGTCGAGCTGATCGTGTAAGATCCTGGCACCGCTGTTTGCCAGAGCCCGTTCAGCGTCTTCAACAGGATTCCAGTGCTCCTTTGCGCGCCGCTCGTATGGAGGGATTCCCTCGATCTGCTTTGCGTTGAACACATGAGCGTAGAAGACACGCGGAGGATCGATCTTCACTGTGCGCGTTTCAATCTGCCCGGTATCCGGGTTGAATCCCTTTTCTTCCTTGTCAAATTGCCAATATTCAACGGTTGTAGCCTTCGACCCCTTCTTGATGTGCCAACCCGAATCCGCCGCCTGTTTGAAGGTGCACCACCTCGGATCATCGTAGCCTTCGAGGGATGATCGAGCTATCAACCACACGGCATTCCCACCGTGGTAGGGGCGCCCGTTTACGCCGTTGTGCGGACGCTCCAACGCACTTGCGGCCTGGTTGGGGTTCCAGGGCTTTTGCCAGGGTGCCACTCCCTGCTCAATGAGGGCTATGATCTGGTTGGTGAGCTCGGTTCGGTAATCCCGGTCACGGCTGCCCTGCCGGTCATTCCGCATGTTCGTCCATTGGGCCATCTTCGGCATCCTCCTCCTGGGGGTCGTAGCCTTCTGTCATATGCTCCAACGGCTCGGCGGCCTCCTGGATAGGAATTCCTCCGATCGACCTGATGTAATGATCGTGGTCATATCTTCGGGTCATCGTGCACCTCACGTCGCCTTGCTGCATTCCTTCGTTGTCTTCAGCGAGTCAAATGCCGGCCTTTATCTAAATGCCGCGGCACTGGATTGCCTCGATGCAAGAGTAGTGAATGGTCAAAATGGTATCTGCCGTCGTCTTTGGCTTGGATTACGCCCCGATGGACAAGGTCCTGGGCTGTACCGCGAAGGGCGCGTTCATAATCGCCCAGCCATCCGCCGAAGCCCTGATCGGGCGGAAGAGCGCCGGTCGTCTCGACGATTTGCTGGACCTCTTTTTCGAGAAATGCCTTGTCCGCAAGGAGGGCACGAGAATTCCCGAGACTTCGAAATTTGACCCGGGTCCGCTCCACTCCATCGGTTCCAACAAAACCAGTTGAGGTAAGCTCGATGAAGCTCCCGGTCTTGAGGCCTTTTGAACGCGCCTTAATGACGTCCGGGGATTGATAGATGTAGTGAAGAACCCCTTCGGCGGACTCAATGAGGATATAGGGTCTTTCGGTTTGCTCATCGAGACCGGTCCCGATCAATCGTCCGGAGACTCTCCCGATGGAGTGAATATCCGTCTGCCGGATGGGCAGGCGTTCGTCCGAGAGAAACTCCCGATTCCGAAAGCGGGCCTTCAGGCGATCCGACGCCATTTGGCGCTGCCGCAGAACCGATTGAAGAGCAGGACTGAGGCGCCACTTCATAGGGGCCAGACGTTCTGCAAGCCCCATCCTCTCCAGGTGCACCAGGCGGCGGATTTGCTGAACGCGGACCTCCCTGGCACGTGTGCTCACTGGTGGAAGACCACCGAAATCGACCAGGTGGCTGCCATCTGCGCCAACAAGAGCACCGCGAAGGATCATCCGGTCCAGCTCCGTGAATCGTTGTTGGCTGACCTGCCGGCTCCATGCATCGGCGATATCCTGATCCCGGCGATAGCCGAGCTGCATGGTTGCGACCTGCCGGGCACGAAGCCGCATCGTGGTTTTTATGTAGTTCGGATCGATGCGGAGCGGCCTACCCTCCCCGTCAACTCCCCGAACAGCCAGATGAACATGCGGGTGTTCGGTGTTGAAGTGATCGATGCCGACCCACTCCAGAGGGGTCCCGAGGTCCTTCTCCAGCAATGCAACCAATTCGCGTGAATACTGGCGCATGTCCATCCGTTCACCGAATTCCGGAGAAAGGATGAATTTGAAAAGAAGGGGGTCACCCTGTCGCTGCCAGCGATCCAGGGTTTCCACAATCGGGGTGTTTTCGCCGGCACTTCCGAACCCGAGTCCTGCTTCCACGCCTGGATTTGCGCTTTCGCGTGAAAGATAGCGTCCATGAGCGCCCCATTGCTGGTCTCTCTTATTCCGGGAGTAGGTCATGCGGATGCTCGCCCGCTGGAGATGATGCATGGGACCGGAGTGTGGCAGACCTCGTCCTTTGGCCCTTCCTCGAGAGGAAGATCGCGATGATGGCGCTTTGCAGTTGCTGGCACGCAACAGCCGTGTGATGCGACGATAGGCGGTCGAGACGAGTCTCACCTCATCCCTGGGTTTCTTCCTCCGTCTTGGAGATTTGATTTCAGATTGATGTCGATCAGTATCCATGCGTCTAACCTGTCAGGAGTCGGCCTTTGGTGTTTCGCTTTTCGCGTGGGAAACGAACTCGCCATCCAAATGGACCGAGAGATCGATAAGGCCCGTTACCCCCTGCAATACGCTTGGGAGTTGTTGGAGAAGTTTTTCATAACGCAGCTTCGCGCTTGTTGCCGAGGCATCGACCGCTTCCGGAGGGACTGGCGGCGTGTGAACGTAATAGGACCGCGCAAAGAGGTCGATAAAAGCCATGAGAATCTGGAAGTCAGACCTCAACTGTCGCATCTGGCGCCCTTGTTCCCGAAAAGCGGCGGCCTGGCGCCGTTCGAATTCTGCAAGCTCGGAGGTGATAGCATTTTGCCTGAGGTAATGCCTCACCGCCTCTCGGAAGACATCGGTTTTGGACCAGCCTTTGGCCTTGACTACGGCTTCCATTCCCTCGATCAGATCTATTTCGGATATGATGAAGTTGTACCGCCTGCGTTTCATATGGACCCTGTTCAGGGATGAATGCGAATACGCAAGATTTACGTATCCGAAGGTCGTTCTGTAATATCGATAAATTGAAATGATGCCGCTGTGTTAGATGGCAAAACAGAGCGACAAATAATCACATCTTTATGTTCCACTATGGGAGTGGTTTGGAGAGATGTGGTGTTGTCCGGGGTCTTTGAGAGACCGGTTTCGGGGGCCGACATTGTGATCATCCGTTTCGAGTTATGTGTTGCAGATGCTCGGGAAGATGACGTCCCGATTGACCTTGATGACAAACCGGTACCCAGGGCGGACCACGATCGTTGGTTGCACTCTCATGTTTTTCCGCGAAGTCTCGAGACCCAGTTGCGAAAACTGCTGCCCCACCGAGGCGGCCCCTATTTGCATCGGAGTGGGAGCGCTGTTGTTGGCGGTATCGTTTGTAGGCTGGGAGAGCTGAAAGCCGGCCGAAAGCAGCGATGTAAAAACACCCCAACCGATGAGCCTGAGATAGTGGTTGTCCACTTTGTCATGAAAACCCGCGTAACCGCCGCTGTCGGCGCCAGGCATTCCGGCAAGCTCGAGGGTTGAACCATCCGGGAAGATTAGACGCTTCCAGACAACGAGCAGGCGATTCTGGCCATAGGCAATTTCACTGTCATAGGCGCCGAAAACCTTGGTCCCCTGAGGAATCAGCAGTTGGCTTCCGGTGGCCGTGTCATAGACGTTCTCGCTCACCTGGGCGATGAGGTCGCCCGGCAAATCGGAATTGATCCCCTCGACCATGAAGGCGGGGATTACGGTGCCCGTTTTGATCTCCAGAGGCGAGAGCGGAGCTTTCCGCATGGCCGGAAGATACGGAGTCTCGATCTGCGTCATGGCCTTTTCGAGGAAAGCGAGCTTCTGAGCCTGTCTGTTCAGATCGGGCTCCTCACCAGTGCCGGAAAACCCTTGCCCCAGAAGCCCCGCAGTGCTCATGTAGTTTTGCCTGACCTTTTGGGTCAGGGCTGCCAGGGATGGATCTGCCGTTGCCATCTGCTGATCGGGAGGACCTTTGGCGCTCTGTGCCTGGAAGCTGTCCACAGGAGTTCCGGCAACCAAGGCTTGTCGCAACGCCGCTTCACGCTCTTCCTGGAGCCGGTCCCGTTTCAGAGCCTGTGGATCTTGAGCCGGCTGGGGCTTCGGCTCCGGACCGGGAAGCTGGACCGGCTGTGGCTGAGGCTCCGGTTTGGGTTCACGCGCCGGAGGCTTCGATGCATTGAGCGGGATAACCCCTTTTTCAGGCACCTGGTTGAACATCTCCTGGGCAACTGGGAGGGCCGTGGCAAGCTTCGAACTGCCGTCCTTGCCGCCCTGCTTGAGCCCTGCTCCTTTATGTGTTGCGATGTTGAAGGCAATTATGGCTCCAGCGAGCGCGAGGATGGAGAGTGCGGCAAGTCCTGCAATCTTCCCTACCCGGGCACTCACAACCGGCTTTGCCCTCAATTCAAGGGCGTCTGGCGATTTGATGGGAGTCTCTTTTTTCACGGCTGCTCCTACCTTGAATCGTCATGGATAGGGCTTGGGAAACTTGCTTCCTTCTCTTTGTCCGAGCGGGTGATCAGCACGCGGTCCTGTTTCCATCCGACACCTGAGATGAGAGCCGCCTTCTCGACAAGACGGTCAACCACGTAGAAATTTTGCTTGAAACGGTAGTTCACCAATTGCTCGCTTCCGTCGTTTCCGATCAGGACTATGACCGGGCATTCGGTGACCTTGATGCTTTCGGGCATCTGAATGTAGGTGCGGGTTCCGTCGTCAAAGACGCGAAGCGGAACGAATTTAGGTTTCCCTTTGTCCGCTTTGAATTTGTATGCGAAGTTCAGTTTTTCCGCGGAGAGAGGGGGAAGATCGGAGATGAGCGAGGCCTTTCGTTTTTCCATCTCTTCTTTCTCGACAGCCCAGGCCCTCTGTTCGCTGTCGGGATAGTAAAACGAGGTTCTCGGCACATAGGAGGTTTTGGCTGACACCAGGCGCAGGTGATAAACACGCCTGTCTGTGGGGATCACCAGGTTTGTTTCAAGTCCCGGCTCAGTCGGTTTGATGATGACGTGTACGGTCTTTTCCGCCCCAGATCCTGAAATCGCCGGCGCCACTTTCCACCGGGCAGCGTCACCGATGTGGGGCTTGTCAATCACGATTTCGCCCTTCTCAAGCTCCACTTCGCACACATGCAAGGGACTGCAAACGATCGTGGGCATGGATGCTCCGTAGGTAAAGGTTACCCTGCCGTCGTCTCCTTTTGCGGGTGGCACCTTTTTCTCCACCCATGCCTTGGATTCCTTGACTGCCTTAAGCGCCGGTCCTCCGATGATGGGTGGTGCCGTGCTATCCGTTGGAGCTTGAGTTTGGGCATGCGTAGGGCCGGTTGCCGACGCGACCAGTCCGAATACGAGTACCGTTAAGAGCACTGTCTTACCTGTCATTTGCGGGTCCCTCCTTAGAGTTGCTGCGCCCAGTTGATATCGACGGCATACATTCCGAGCGGATTCAGCAGGATTTGCTTCTCATCGTTTGGCGGATTGAAAGCGAGAGCAACGGAAGCTTTCCATCGTGGCTTTGCCTTGATCTGTCCCTGCAGGTTTCGCGTGGTTTCCGACCATTCGCATTGCCACGTTTGGTCGGTAATGGGGAGCACCGATATGATCTCCACTGAAACCGTTTCGCTTTCCGCCCGCTTAAAGGGACTTGCGTCCTTGTAGTATTCGTTCAGTTTGACCAGCCCGGAGGTGCCCTGAGCAATCATGGAATAAACGCGATTGATGGCAGCCTTCTGTGCCATTGCATCAGAGGTTACGAGCCTCGCGTCTTCTATGAAACGAGTGATATAGGCTTTGATGATCCGCTGATCCATTGGTGCCGCACGGTCGGCGAAGCCAACGGCAGCCAAAGCCCCGAGTTTGTCGACTTCAACGATATAGGGAATGAAGCGGTTCTGTGCTGAGGTGTAGGCGAGACCTCCCACCGCTATGATTGTGGTAAGCCCGGAGAGAATGGCCATGATGCGCCAGTTGCGAGCACGCGCGATGTATGATCCGTACCGCTCATTCCATTCTCGCCTCGCCTCGGTGTATGGATTTGCAGGGCCATCGATATCCTTTGCCTTGTCCTTTGCCATTGCTTCTCCTCAAATGAAAACTTGTCCTGTACCCCGTAGGGTCAGTCCTCGGGATGCTGGAGTTTGATCGTGACGGTGGCCGGCGGCGCTTGATCATTAGGGATTTGAGGTGGATTTACACGGCGAAGCCCCGAACTCCTGCGTCCCGCTGGTTGGGTGGTGCTTCCTCCAGGCGCGACAGCGCCGGATGTCGAAGCCCCTGTTGGTGAACCTGGTTCTATGCCTGATTGAGTGACAAGTGTGGGAGGGACACCCGATGCCGGCATGCTCCCGGATCTCGACGGGGTGATAGGCGTAGCAAGTCCTGTGTCCCCTGCCGGTGTGCCCGGTGCCGAAAAGGCGGCGTCCACGGGCATCTCCATGGCCGCTCTCTGCTCTCGAAAGATCTGACTCTTTGAATCCAACCTGTTTGCTGCCCGCTCTCCGAAGCTTCTTGCTCCTGCTGCAAACTCGGAGGGCCTGGTGAGACCTACGGCGGCCCCAACACCGCGTATCGTCTCGGCCCCCATGGCATGGGCGGCAAACCCGAGACCTTTTACGGATGAGGAAACGGGGCCGGAACCACTTTCGCGAGCCGTACCATAACCGGCCGTAATGGCACGAACTCCGCCGCGTGCCTCCCTTAAGACTGGGGATGTGACGGCAGCCGCACCGGTTATGGCGCCGGCCGCAAGGATCGCCATGGATTGCGCGGCAGAACCCGCCGTTAAACTCGGTGCGCCTGAGAGCATCGACGCCGCCAGGCCCGGAATCTGGAACGAAAGAAACGCAAGAACGAGCGAGGCCCCAAGAACAGCAAATATGTTGTTGAGCTCGCTTGTGGCGAGAAGCGCTCCCCAAGTTTCAGCCTGAGCCATCCCAATTGCGAGGATCAGATAGAGCATGAAAAGCTTCACCCCGTTTGCGAAAGCGTAACAGACATACTTGTGTGCGAAGTCCGTGGTGAAGCGGGACCCCCCAAACCCGAGAAATAGAACCCCCGCTCCAATGATGATGTAACTTTCGATCAAGGCGATCATCAGTTGTGCCGCGATGATGGTAAAGGCGATCACCATGCCGAGGGCGGAAAGACCAGCCACAACAATTGTCATGGGCGAATCGAAAAGGGACATGTCCTTGATCTTTTCGAGCATCTGAGCCGCCGTGCTGATACCAAGGTCAATGACGCTCGACGGCGTAATCCCGGCGCCTGAGAAACCGCCGGCGTTCTTCCCCGCGGTCTGAAAACTGTTGATAATGGCGGGAATCCAGGTGGAGGCGTAAAGGAGCAGGGCATAGAAGAAGCTGATCCCCATGATCTTCTTGATGAAGGCGGCCATGAAGGTTGTCATGGCGTCCTTTTCAAGGGCCCAGGTAATCCCTGCCCAGGCGAGCTCGATCGCGGCAAGCAGCCAGAAGAGCGTCGTTGCATAGCCCTGAAGTTTGGAAAACCAGCCACTGCTGGCCGATTGGTAGCTGTTTGTGATGGTATCCAGAATATCCGCCGCGCTCGCCAGAGGAAGTCGAGAGCACAACACAGAGACCGGCGCCGAACACCACAAGGGATGCTGCAGGCAGTCGATAAAACCTCCGGATGTTTTGCTCTCTTCTTCCCATGGCGAGCGGGTCTTCCCTTTTCAGTTTAGAACTCCGAGTAGCTCTTGCCGGACCGCGGGTCCGAATACTTGTAGAAATTCTCTTCGGCGGCCTTCACGTTGTCTTTTTGCTGCTGCTGTCCCGCCATGTAGGCGTTTTGAGCCTGCATTTGCGACATCAACAACGCACGGAGCTTCTGGAGTTGCGCCACCTGTTCCACGGCGATCTGTGTGCCGACCTGGAGCGCCTGCATCCTGCCTTCAGCCGACTCGGACATGCTTCGAAGCTTCGAGAGTGCCGCTTCTTCCGATGCAAACTGCTGGGACTGCAGGTTTGCTGCGGAAAGGGAGGTGCGAATGGAATCGCGTACGGTATTCGACCAGTTCTTGTAGTCCGTTTGGAAATTGGCAGCCTGCACGAATCCCTTGAATTTATGTTGGAATTCTTCACTGATGTTTGAGGAGGAAAAGGCGAGGGCCTCGCCCTGCTTTACAATATTGATTACTCCTTGAAGGTCCTTGAAAACCGCCGTCCAAACCTGGTCCGGTATGTTCTTGAGGTTTGTGACCATGTTGTTTAACTGTTTGATTTGAGTCTCGTACTGTTGAAGTTGAGTGGCATATGCTTGCGCCTGCTTCAAATATTGCTGCACCAACTCGACATGATTCATCAGTTGGGTCATTTCAGTGGCTCCGGTGAACGTGCCGGAACATTGCACCGGGTTCGATCTTGCGAGCAGAGCCAGAATCAACAGGCCGAAGCCAAACATTCGGGCAGCCTTCTTCCCTCGATTCACTGCGCTCTTCATGGTTTTATCTCCTTTGAGTTTCAGGATACGTGTTTCCAGTATTCGGCCCAGTCCGCGAGGTTTCTTGCCTTTAACCATTCCTCCGGCCAGGCTTCGCCGTATTGCTTGATCAAGGCCTTGGCTTCCGATATGTCCTCTTTCCCGGTGGCTCCGACAAAAGACATGGAGACCGGTCCCAGGCCAAGGGAGAAGAGTCGTCGTCCCAGGGGTGATTTGTAGTAGTAGTGGCCCTTCTTGGTCGCGGTGGAGACGATCTCGATTTCCCGGTCATTCAGTCCCATAAGCTCGTACATGGGGCGCTGGACGCCCGCGGCATCCGGATTGGCCAGGAGGATCTTTACCGGCGAGCTCGCGAGAACCACATCCCGGATGGTGCTGTTAAGCACATCCGACGGCTCCTGGGTTGCGAGCAGGACGTTGGCATTCTTGGAGCGAAGGGTTTTCAGCCACTCGCGAAGCTTCTCGCGAAACATGGGGTGGGTCAGCATGAGCCACGATTCATCGAGCGGCACAAAGGTGGGTGACCCATCGAGGCGCTTTTCCATTCGACGGAAAAGATAGAGGAGCACGGGCACCATGTTCTTTTCGCCAAGCTGCGATAGGTGCTCCATCTCAAAAATCATGAAGCGGCTGTCCCGCAGGTTATCCTCCGCAGCATCCAGCAAATTTCCCATCGGCCCCGAAAGTGTGTAATGGGCCAGGGCTTCACGGAGATCATTATCCTGCACCTGGGATACGAACTCGGTAAGAGACCTTGAAGGAGATCCGGAAAGCCTGACAATGGCCTGATAGATGAGATTGCGCATGGAGGGAGTTGGGTCCACCCCTTGAAGTACAAGGCAGGTTTCCACCCATTCCGCCGCCCATGCTTGATCGGAAGGGCTCTCTATGTCGTGAAGAGGGCAAAATGAGAGGCTGGAATCATCACCCCCTATGTCGTAGTAATGACCTCCCGCAGCGGAACACAGAACGAATGAGCCGTTCTTCCTGTCGAAACCGAATACGCGCGCCCGCGGATACCGGAAATGCTGTGCGGCCATGAAATTCAAGGCCGTCGTTTTGCCTGCTCCTGTCGGACCAAGCATGAGCGCATGGCCGACATCATCCACGTGAAGGCAGAGCCGAAAAGGCGTTGAACCCGTTGTGCTCGCGTGGAGCAGTGGCGGGCTTTTCGGCAGATAAAACGGGTTTGGATGAAAATCCAGTCCCGACCAGACAGACGTTATGGGCAGAAGGTCCGACAAATTGAGAGTGTGAACAATGGGTCTCCGAATGTTCGGGTAGCCGTGTCCCGGCAAGGAACCAAGAAATGCCTCGACGGCATTCACGTCCTCGATCCTTGCCCCGAATCCCTGATTTGCAACCGCTTTGCGAACTTCATTTGTCTGCTCAACGACCTGCTCGCGGTCCTCGCCCATGATGACGATGAGAGAGGTGTAGTATCCGAAGCGCACCAGGTTGGATTCCGCCTCTCCTATCGCCTCCTCCGAGTCGTTGGTCATGGCTACCGCGTCCAGGTTGAGTGCGCCCTGGGCCGTCCTGAAGATCTGGTCTTTCAGGCCTCTTTGTTTCTGCTGCCACCTTCGGCGAACGGAATTGAGGATTCCCCTTGCCTGGTAAGGATCAAGGAAAATAAACCGGGTTGACCAGCGATAAGGGGAGTTCAGTTCGTCGAGCACATGCAGAATGCCGGGATAGCTTTCTCCGGGGAAACCGTCTATGGCGACGACCTTGACAAACTTTTCGTCTATGCGTGGTTCAACCCCCCCGGCAAAGGCGTGGCATCCGATCAGGGCATCGAGATACATTGGGACCTTCGGCAGGCGTAGCGGCCGGAGGTCACCGGATATACAGAACTCGTAATACTGAAGCTGCTCATCGGCGATATATTCGTATCCTGCAGCATCCGTCTGCAGGATCCCCCGCATTCGCCGCACGGGAAAGATCCCGCCAAGCCCACCTTCGAACTCCTCGATTCGGCGTTTGAACTGGAAAAGGACTCGCTCACCTATTGCATCGTCGCCTCGCCCCGTTTTCGAGGGTCCGCCTTCATAGAGGAGATCGACGATCTTTCCTTCAACCTTCTGTGGGGGCAAAAAGGTAAGCGTCAAAGCATAGATCGTTTCGAGATGCTTCCCCTCAGCCTCGTATAGCCTTCGGCGCTCTTCATCTATTACGAGCGTGGTCCTGTCGGGGAAAGCTCCACGGCCCGGGTACCCGACCGTAAAACGGCGGTTGGCGTCGCAGTGAAGCATCCAGCCCGAGCCAAAGGTTGAGAGCAGGCCGTTCAAGCGGGAAGAAAGAGACGCAAGCTCCCTCACGGTCGAGCTCCCCATGTCTTCTCCCCTGAAGTACCAGGAGGCCATAAGACTTCCGTCTTTCCCTTGTACGATCCCGTCTTCGGCCATGCAGGCATAATTCAGGAGATCGGGCAGCCCGTGAGCTTTTTCTCGGAATTCAGCTAATCGCAGCATGCTACACCTTCCATGATGGAACCCTTACCGGCAGAGCATGCGCCCCGGTTTTGGGAGGGTAATAGGGCTTGTACCGGATATGGCGCTGGTAGACCTTAGATAACTGAGGGTCCGCTCGGCCCATCCTGATGAGGACCGCGATGGCCAGAGTCCAGAATATGAGGCCGCAGGCGAGAGAAATGAGATTCATTGCGGAGAGGACTATCAGCGCTGCAACCAGGCCGGAAAACTGGACCAGTTCTCGCTCACCGCCTATCAGCAAGTGCGGCCGGTTGAGCGATCTATGAATGGGTATCCGTCTCGGCTCAATCATGCCTTTGCTCCCGGAAGACTCAAGAGAACAATCAACTCAAACCAAGGCCCCGGAGACACCGAAGATCGTGCTCATGAACGATGTGCCAAACACGAGAAAGGAAATCGCGAGAACGAGTATGATGATCTTGCGGGTAAACTCCGACAATTCCCCGCCAAAGACCAGCGCCCCTCCGGCTGCCGCCATGGCGAGAATTGAGATCCCGAGCGCTACCGGTCCCGTGAGGGACTTTACGATCTTGTCAAGTGGGCCCTCCCAGGGGAGCCCTCCGCTTGAACCAGCATAAGCAATGGCAACGGGGAAGAGCACCGAAGAGACGGCCATGGAAGTGACCCTACGCAATCGCTTGTACATGCTGTGTCTCCTTTACGGGATGCAGTTGATATTTGCCGTCGGCAAAGCCTTTCACTTCACACATCTCCCGGACGAGTCGGCCGGGTTGTTGCTCACCTGCTGTTTTCTCGATGAAAAGGATGAGATTCACGGCCGAGGCGATCATTCGGCCGATCATATTCGGCGAGAAGTTTTGAGCGTCCCTGGACTCGTAAATGTAATGCCCGAGCTTATCGAGTCCTTCGGCAGCGCTGTTTGCGTGAATCGTCGCAACACCGCCGGGGTGGCCCGAGTTCCAGGATTTGAGCAGCGTGTAGGCCTCGGCCCCCCGCACTTCGCCCACAATGATTCGATCCGGACGAAGCCGCATGGTTGCTCGTAAAAGGCGTTGCATGTTGACACTTTCAGTCGTTCTAAGAAGGACGTGGTTCTCGATGTCGGTTTGAAGCTCGATTGTGTCCTCGATGGCCACGATGCGATCATGGGGACAGAGAAGGGAAATCTCGTGCAGCACGGCATTAGCCAGTGTGGTCTTCCCCGAACCCGTGCCGCCCACAATGAGGATGTTTTTTTTCTCGGCAACGCCAGCCCGAATCGCATCCACCGGATGAAGAAACCCCTTACTAAAGGAGCCGTTGCTTTCCCCGTAATACCTGTGATCATCGGGAATGAGGCTTAGCGGGCGGATTATGTCGCTCCTCGCGTAATCCTCGAGTGTGAATATCCGGCTCGCTTTCTTACGAATGGCAACGGTTGGCGCCTTCACCACCGGATGGATCAGTCCTTCCAGGCGGGACCCATCCAGGGGAAATTCTCCTTCCAGGATGGGGTGTTCATAGGTGATCGAGGTATTGAGCATGCTGGCACAGGTCGCAAGAATGCTGTCAGCTCCGCTTGTCAGCTCCCCGATACACTTCATCCCAAATCCTGCCACATCAACCCACAGGCGTCTGTCGGGATTGAGCATGATCTCGATTACGTTCGGGTCTTGAAGGGCCTCGATGATGAGCGCCCCGCATTCGCGGGTGAGTTTCTCTTCAAGACGCTTTCTCTGGATTTCCTTGGTGCTGGTCATAGCTCCCTGCCTTTAGCTCTTTTCTGAACTGTCAAACCGCGATCTTCCATGGAGCGGTTGAGAGTCTCTCTGTAGAAAACATGATTCCCGATCTGCCGAAGATATGTGAGCTTCGGTGCCCAGGCCGGTGTGGAATTGACTCTGTGGAAGTGAGTCGCTCCGCCGGTCGGGTCGTTTTTGAGATGACCGCGAGTTGCGAGTTCTGCAATGGCCTTACAGAGAGCAAACTCGCGATCACAAGATGGAAGCTTTAGGATTTGAGCAAGATTCGGGTCGTTTTCTTTGAAGCAGGTGAAATGTCCGGGTTTGAGGATGACATCTTGAATGGTGCCGCCATAGTAGGACCGTGCCTTGACTCTGTTCAGCACCACATGGACGACGGCGAGCTTCCCCTCGACTTTCTCACCCCTGGCCTCACCCCAAATGAAGCACGCAAGAAGTTCGACCTCAGAGAGTTTTCTTAGCCGGTCATAGTGGCATTTCACCGTTTGCTCCAAATGCATCTCAGTTGCAGTGAAAGATTGAGATTCCTGGGACAGGACAGGAGTCATCAGAATGTTCCTCCTTCCGGCAACTGAAGTGCCTATTGGATTCCGTCGGGCAGTATGAGTTCCCAATGCGTCCAGACCGCTACCGATGGAGGTTGAATATGGAAAGCTCAGAGCTTGAGGATTTCGAAAAGACCCGGTGCCGAAGTAAAAGTGCGTTGACCATCCCACGGTCTGGAGTGTCATTCGCTCTCACTGTCCATTCCGACATACCCTTGATACTGAAAAGATTGCAAAGGACGGATGTCGTCATCTGTCACAACTTGACACTCTCTTTTCTCTTATTCTTAAGCCTCTCAATCTCCTCCAGGGGGATTCTGATAGAGCCTCCGACCTTGATGGCTCTGAGTTTTCTGCATTTGATCAGTCGATAGACAGTCCTCTTGCTGATAGAAAAGAGATCAGCGATTTCACCCGGTCTGTAAAAGGCTTTGGTGTAACTGTTTCCGGTCATCGTTCTTATTCTCTTTGATTTCATGGGATTGAGCCGTGTTGAGCCCCACAGACTGTGGAATCGTGGTATGAGAAATCACTCTTACCTGTCTTGGGTGTAATCCAACGGATCGAAGCGACTGAGTGCGCCGCGGTAGTAAAGGAGGGTTTCCCCACCGCTTCCGTACCGATGTGCTTCCACACGAACCAAAGTGACCGGCTCCATGGACTCCTCCTTTGCAACGAATTTCTTGACCGTGATCTCCTTGGCTTTGCTCGCTTTTCGGTTCCGATGCAGGATGATCATCTGATCGCAGTCCGAGTGCACCGCACTGGAATAGCGGACATCTTCGGCGCTCATAATTTCCGATGCGGTGTTTTCCCTTTTCCTGGGCTGAGCAATGAGAACGACCGGGATCTCCATTTCTTCGGCCAGGAGTTTGAAGGCGAATGTTGCCTGGGCAACCTGTTCGTTTATCCGCTCAGAACGGCAAAGGAGGTGAAGATTGTCGAAGACGACGAACTGGATCCCATAGCGCTGGATGGCTTCCCTGATGAGATGGAGTATGTCTTCGATCTTGTGATGCTTGTAGAAATAGCCGAAATAGAGTTGGCCGTCTTCGAAGAGCAAACGTGCGTTCTGGATGGACGCCGGGGTTACATGATCGATCCTGTACTGCGCTTGGATGATTTTCCTCATGAGACGCTCCGGTCTCATTTCCAGGCAAAAGAAAAGGACTGGAACCCACCGCAGGACAAGGTACCGGGTGATGTCGAGCATCCAGGTGGTCTTCCCCGTTTTGGGAAGTGCGGTGACAATGATGAGGTCTCCGGGCTTCCAGCCGTGAATGATGCGGTTGACATTTTCCCAGGGCGTCTGGATACCCCTGGATTCCTGTTCCCACTCTTGCTCACCCTGGAGTAGATCCAGTGCGGAGCGGACGTCGATGACGCCCGGCAGGCTGAACTGGTTGGCGCTCTGGAGAAGTTGATCAAAATCCTCCCTGGTGTGTTGTTGGAAGAATTCGTTCACATCGTTGCAGGGCAAGAGAAGATTCCAGCAGCGTTTGTAGCCGAGGCGCTTTGCAAGAGAGAGGGCCCCCTTCTGGCCGGCTTCGTCTGCATCGAAGCAGATGACGATCTTTTCAGCTTTTTCGAGTTGTTGAATCCATTCGGCATCAAAGGCTCCCGCACCGTTGGTTGCCCCCACCACATTCTCATTGCCATGCTCAATGAGGGTCAGCGCATCGATTTCGCCCTCGGTGATGAGAACTTCGCGATGGGACTCGAGCGCATTTGCGTTGAAGAGGACGCTTTTGCACCCCGGTTCTCTCAAAAACTTTTTTTCTGCCGGCGGAAGGGACCGATACTTGATGTTAACGACGCTTCGGGCCTCCCAGTGAGGAATGCAGAGCCATTTCGATTCGCTTGTGACTCGGACTCCAAGCCGGAAACGTTTGATGGTCTGCATGGAGATTTTTCGTTGGGCGAGATAGGTTATGACCTCGGTGTCTCCGAGCAAAGTCCGGTGATACTCCTGAACGTGAAGATGATCCGGCTTCTTGAAAGAGTTCTTGCGATAGGCGGGGTGGATGGCATCCTCGATATCGCCGAGGCGCTTCTTCAGTTGAAAGAGATTCCCCGATTCCTGGCACTTCTTGCAGTCCCATTGACCCGATTCCTTGTGCAGGTAAAAGTGCCATCCCGAATCAGTGCAAAGAGGGCAGGTCCTGACATTGAGCTGTGTCCCTCTATCGCGGGATTCCCAGTTCTTGGATTCGATGTATTGAGCGGGCATGGGTTGTACCGTTCCTTTCAATCCTCATGTTTGAGTTCACCTTTGTAGTAAAGATCCAGGAGAGAGCTCGAACCGGACCGGCGAGTGTCGGGCTGTGCACCATCCTGCCATGGCTTCGAGTTCAGCCATGATGAAGCCATGGGGATGTATTGCGGATCTTTCCATTGATGGGATTTCTTCTCCAATTCGAGAAGCTGGAGCAGCTTGTCGAGCTCAGGAAGCTCCTTTTTGTTCCTGAAGCGCTTCCAGACTGCATGCGCTCGCGCCCTACCCTGTTCTCTCGGAGGATCTCCTCGCGCCGGGTAGTGCTTCCAAAAGCTATCGAAGTCTGCATCATTGGCTTCCGTTTGGGAGCCGTTGTCCCTGTTCGAAGGACATTCGGGCAGGGCATTTGCCGTTGACTCAAAGGATGCTGCTGCAGAGCGGGCGCCCTCGTTCACCGCAGGTGAACAAGAACTCTTATGTGTATTGTCTCTGTACTCTGTATTCTGTACTCTGAGGGCGTCACCGGGACGTTCCTGTGACGTCACGTGCGATTTCTCGCTACTGTCACAGTGACCTTCTTGTGACGTCTCCGTGACGTCACAAGGATCATCTTTTTGGGCTGCATTTCGTTTTCTGGCACGCCAGTGCCTTGTTCTTTCAGCAGAGGAATCGCTTCGAAACTGGCGTCTCTCCCAGTTCACAAGCCTAAAGGTGCCACCGACCTCTTCGATCATTTCCATGTCCATGAAGGACTTCATCCCTGCCAGGGCATGATCCATGGGGATCGCGGCCTCATCAGCAAGATCTTCAATGGTCAGAGGTACGCCTTCGGAGACGAACAGCCAACCCTCCTTGGGGGAGTCTTTTGCGAGTGTTATGAGGGTGATCCAAAGCCAGCGCTGCTCGGCAGGGAGTCGTCTGAGTTTCCGGTCATATCGGACTTCGGTGTGGAGGCGAACCCATGTCATCATGTTCTTCTGCAGACCGATTAGAGTTCAATAACGTTTGGACGGGGGAACATGACCGTCACATGTTCACTCGCTGTAACGTCACAGTGACGTCACAAGGCGTCGCGAGTGCATGAGAACCTGAGGGAAAGCTGCCGACATACGGGGGCAATTGCGGTTTTTCGTCGCATCAAAAGAAGACCCCGCCTAACTCGGGACAGGTTGTCCCTGCTGTCTGGATGTCATAATTTTTGGAGATGACCACATGTCTGCCCAATCATTCGCAAGAGACCCGAAGCCTCGGCCTTTTCCTTACATGCCCTGGGCCGGAGCTGGATCGTCAGTGTGAGTCAGTGAGGTTTCATTCTTTTCGGATATGAGCGAGGTTGACTCGGAAGTTCGTTTATTTGAGCGGCTTTGGACGGGGTCACGCGCTTGGACGCACGGCGGGGCAGTACGGCCTGTGGCTTTTTTCATCAAAGGGTTGCGGTATTCGTTGGGATAAAGCCAGGCACAACGATGGATGCCGGTATGTTTTTCGAGCTTGAAGGCCGTCTTCAGGGATGGACGCCGGCGGCCGTTTAATATGTCGCTAAGATGCTTGGCAGTGATTCCCAACTCTTTGGCCAGATTTTTCTGATCTCCGCGTCTTGGGCTCATAGTGCAGCAAAAATAGTACATATAGCCGGTTAAGTCAACATATAGAGCAAATAAAAATTCTTGACATAACTATAGCTAATAGCTATATCATGCCTGGATAGCGTAGGAATTCCCGACCATTGCCTGGAATTCCCGAATTGACGGAGGGGTCAAAAATTTCTGGTGGGTGAAATGGCCGTGCGGCTGTGATCGAGTATCGGAAAGGATTAATGGGCTGGGAAAAGCATGACGACAGGGGGTAAAGAGGTGAAAAGAGGAGAGGAGAGAAAATTCTCTGCTGCGGAGTGCTTCGGCGCGGCTTTGAAGAAACTCCTGAAAGACAGAGGCTACGGGGCGCAGGTTCGCCTGTCGGAGGCTATCGGCAGGGGCACAAAACACATAAACGATGTGGTCTGTGGCAGAAGATACGCCAGCCTGGACTTCCAGGAGCGGGCCGCGGCCTACTTCGAACTGGCCCCCGAGGAGATGATCGCCATGGGGAGGCGCTTGCTAAACGAGGAAGGCGATGCCTTCCCGTACTCGGATGAAGCAGCGCAGTACAAGGAACGTGAGGAACGGGGAAATTTCATCTTTCGCAAGACCGTTGAGGAAATGGGGCTGAGTGACAACCCATTTTTTTTCAAGCGGACACCCGATGAATTGATGCATTCCGACTGGGACAACTACGTTGCGGAAGATTTGAGCGACGGCCAATTGTACAACCGAACCAAAGAGGAAATAAGGCAGATTGCTGAGATCGTGAGTCAGCATTTTGCACCCAGACGGAAGAGACAAAGGCCTAAAAAGTCTTGACAATTTGTTTGGTTTGCTTCTGAGGTTCCCGGAAGATTCGGGATCATCCTTTCCCGAGTATCCCGCCACAAGCGGGTTTCCCTTTTTTCTGCCAAAAGCGGAAACGCCTGTTAGTTTGGAATCGCACGCACGCCATTTCTAGTGGTGCTCAACTTGAAGTTAGGGAGGGGCTCCATCTGGAGGTTCTGAGTGGAAGCGGTCGGTCTTGCAGGGAACTGGGATGGTTTTTCATCACCACATTCCTTCACCGGTCGAGATCACAAAACTCGGAACTCAGTCCTCACCTCCGAAGCCTCCCGAGACACGGCATCTCCCTCCCGCGGTCTTTCCATGAGCCAGATGGCTCGTGCCATCGAAAATCATGGCTTGGAGCCTTTCTACATCAACCCGGAAAACGAACACGTCTTGAAAAACAATGTTTACGCTTATCTCCAGGGCAAGATTCCGGTCTTGATGACGATTCGTCTGGTGGACTACTGTGAGGGAAAGGCTCCCGAATTTCGCCGTGATATACACGCCGTGGCGGTGACGGGGTACAGCCTCGGAAATGCGGAACCCATCCCGCTCAAAAAAGCGGATGACAATCAAGACGACAAATCCGGTTTTCTGTCAAAGGCCTCTCGGATCGACAAGATCTACGTGCACGATGACCAGGTGGGACCGTTCATCCGGATGGAATTTGGCCAGACCGGCGCAGAACTGAAACTTCCCGACGACTTCCGTGGGAGATGGAGCTATTTTTTGAGCACTTCCTGGCGCTGCAACGGTAACAAGTCCGGCGTTGTCCGCGCCGGTGCCGATAGCACTCATGGTGCCTCTTTACCACAAGATTCGGATTCCCTATTCCACCATCCAGGAACTTGGTGATCGCAATAGACAGGATCATCGAGGGAATACGAGAGCAAGGCACTACGACTTCTAGGGAGCGTCTGGAATGGCACATTCACCTCACGACGCTCAACGACTTCAAGACCGCAGTGCGAAAGATGGTGGATCTTGACTGGAAGATTCGCCGGAAAGTTCTCATAAAGGAAATGCCCCGTTTCATGTGACGCGCAACCGCATACTCCGGAGCCGAAAATATCCTGGATCTCCTCTTTGACGCAACCGACATCGAACAGGGATCGCTCCTGACTTACGCAATTGGATACAAGGGAAACCTGCCTAAAATTCTGAAATTCATGGCGAAGCAACCCCATCTGGTGAAGAAGTTCAAAACGAAGGCAGAATGGAAAGTCTTGTCATGGTTTGCAGAGGGGTCAAATCCTTGAGTGCCTTCCCTATTCCGAAGACCGGCCACTATAGTTGATTCTGCAGTCCGGTAATCTGAAGATGTTCCTTATTTGCAGTTGCCAAGTCTTGATCTCATAATGCTCGAATAGAGCTCCGATGTCACCTGACAGGAAGCTCCAGTCGGCTCAATTGAAGATATCCCAGACAAGGGCCCCTGCCACATATGATCCGCAAATGAGAATAGCTCAGGCGATATCCCTCAGATCGAAATACAGGAGAGACATGTTGACTTCGCACTGGAACCCGGCACCTCTCTTTTCTGCGTCCGTTTCCGCGCGCCTTCACCGTAAAAGACCCTGGCGACTGGCTCGCACCCTCGCTACCCAAACCGGCATGACCAATAAGTGGCTCAAGGCTCAAGGGCTTCTGTCTGTCAAAGAGCTGTGGGTGAACATCCATTACCCGGCTCAGGCTCGGTAATTTCTGTGATCCGCCCGGTGCGGACCCGCATGCCGGGTGGTGTGGGGGCTGGGGGAGAAAATCCCCCGGCTACCCGATTCCGAGGTGCGATTCGCGCCGAGGACAAGGCACGAACGAAGTGAGCGAAGGGTTAGGCGCCTGGTACGCCAACTGTGGCAGCACCTACCTCCTGAGCGCGCGAGCAAGCAGTGCCAACTGACTCTTCAGGCGATCGGCGAGCGGACCAGTCATTGACCGCAAGGACTCCTGCAGATGATTCAGAAATGCCGGATTGCGCAGAATGTCATGGCGCTCGATCGCGGCCTGTATCGCGGCCGCGCCCTCCGCAGTCATGAGGGCCTCAAACGCCAGCTGCGCTGGGTTCCGTACAATCTGCAGAACGAAGTCGTAGCGCTCCTGGAGTCCGCGACGCGTCCGCTCGTCCGGCAGTTCACGGAGGGCCTGCTCGATCCGGGCCTGAATCTCATGGTCCCAGAATATGGGATGCTCCCGGATCACACGTTCCACGTCTGGGTCGTTCGATGTTCGCGCCAGGGCGTCGATGGCTGTGCGGACCGGATCGGTGGTGTCTGCGATTGCATCTAATCGTCCGAGCAGGTCGCGCACTTGCTCCGCGAAGTCTTCCGACCAGTGCTGGAAGTTCTGCAGGATTTCGCGTGCCCGGCCGACATCTCCCCGTTGTGCGTATCCAAGTGCCAGGGAAAGGGCGACCAGCTGATCCGGTTTGTCTCCTGCTAACCTCAACGCCTTCTCGAGATCCGCGACCGAGGCTTCCCAGTTGCCGACAGCTCTGAACGCCAGCCCCCTACCCAAGAGGGCCTGCCCATTCTCGGGTGATTCCTCCAGGGCCTTGGTGAAGTCGGCGATGGCATCAGCCGGCCGGCGCATGCTGAACAGCGCCTTTCCACGCCGCTCGTACGCGATCGCCACCGGATGCCGTTCGATGACGCGCGTGAAGCAGTCCACGGCTCTCTGAAACTCGTGATTCTCGAGGAACACTTCTCCGGCCAGCATGCCGGACGCACTCTCGGGGTCAGCGGCTTCAAGCTGCTCCAGCACCTGGCGGGCCTCTTCAGGCCGCCCGTCCTTCAGCGCCTCGGCCATCGCGTCACGGAGGACGTCCGCCTCCGACTCGCCCAGCTCCCGCAGCCATTCGAGACACTGCTCCACGTGTCCGGGCGGAGCACCCACGACACGTGCGGATTCCACGACCGAAAGGAACCGCTCCGATCGTATGAACGGGTATTTCTCCGCCAACGCCTTCACCTGTTCGTGAGACCGCGCATTGAAGACGTCGTCCAGCGCGGTTTGCCAGTGATCCTCGGGAATGGCACGCAGCCATTCGAGCCGGCGGAGGAACGCCGGCTGCTCATCTTTCGAGGCAGTATCTCGAATCACTTGCTCCAACCACCGGTGAAAATCCGGCTGAGTCAGCAGAGGTACTTTCTGTGCCGCTTTCCGCATCTCGTCTGGCGAGTTGGCGCGCACGAACTCTCGTAGTGCGACCTGCTCTGGATTCGGTGGGAGCGTCTTGAGCCCCGCCACTTTGGCGGCCAACATCTTGTCGTTCTGCAGATCGGGGCGGAGAGCGATGTACTTCTCGAGCTGCCCGATGAACTCCGGATCTGTCAGGAACACATAGCGCCTGTTCAACACCGGCAGCTCGTCGACCGAAGCCAACGCCATGAAGCTCCGGAAGGCTTCTTCGATCAGCGGGTCCTGCGAAAAGCGTTCACCGGCGTCGTATGTCGCCACCGCCCGCTCAATCGACCCGACCAGTGCGCGATCCGCGGGCTTCTCGGCGAGATGTGCCATGCTCAGCTCGCGCGCCTTGCGGCGATCGAGATACGCACCGAGCGTCTGGCTGGCCAGCTCGCGCAACCAGCCATTGGCTTTGCGATCGCGCGCCAAGGCCTCCAGGCGTACGAACTCCTCCTTAGCCCCTAACGATTTGATCAGGACCAGCGCCACCCCTACTCCTGGCAGCATCCCTTCGCGTCCGGCGCCGAGGTCCGGGATCGTCCGCGCCAGGTTCTCGACCTCCTGAGGCTCGAATCCCGAGATGAGGTGATGCACCGCCTCGTAGCGAATGCTCGGAGGCTCCGCCGGATTGGTCACGACATCCGTCAGGTATTGCAGCGCCTCTTTGTATTTGTTGCCGAACCAGCGCTTCCGTGCCGCCACCGGGTCGAGTTGCCACAGCGCCGCCGCCGCGTGGATGCGCAATCGCGAATCTGTCTGACGCGATCGCTGTAGGAGCAGCAACTCGTTCTCCGCCCGCAAGCGGCCCAAGCCGACGACGGCCGCCTCGCGGAAGTCGACTGAGAGCGCCGCGTTGCCGGCGAACCCGTTGACCCAAGCGATCGCGCGATCGAGGAGTCCGCTGTGTGCGAGAAGCTCTCTGGCCCGGGCCACGACTCCGTCCGCAATCGTTTCCTCTTCGCCGGCCGCCGTTCGATGCGCGGACGTTTCCAGCCCAGCGAGCGCATCTTCACCCAGTTCGGACTCAAGGCGGTCGGCCTCGCGGGCGTCCGCTTCGGCATCTTCGATGCGCCCGAGGGCTTCGTAGCAACCGGCGCGATTGCGCAGATTCGCATAGTCGCCGGGCTTGAGTTCCAAGGCCCGGTTCAGATCCGCCAGTGCGAATTCGTACTGCTCGAGTTCGATTCGCGCGTAGGCTCGGAAGTTCAGCGCCTTTTCATAGTGCGAATCGAGTTCGAGGCTCTTCGTCGCTTCACCAATCGCTTCCACATAACGCTTCAGCCTCACGAACAATCCGCTCAGATTGACGTGGAATCGCGCATCCTCAGGAAAGATGCGTTTGCCGCGGCGCAAGGCGTCGAGTGCTTCCTCGTCCCGACCGGCGTTCACGAATCCCATCGCCCGGTTGTTCAATTCGCTGTATGACGCCAGCAATCCGAGGTCAAACCAGGGGATCGAGCCCTTGTCTGCGGTGTGCAGCCCGGTGGCGATCCTGACCTTCAGCAGCACCATATCGAGCAATGCCGCACGAAAGTCAGATTCGGCGCCAGCCGTCGCGGCAACTTCCCCGGCGACGTCAATCCATCGGCTCGCCGGAAGCAGGTGGCGAAGCCCTTCGAGCGCGACAATCCGCGTTGGAATCGAGTTTTCTGGGGCTACGAGTGCCGTCAGGGAAGCCGCCCCTGCATCCCGATCGACCCTCCCGAGGGCATGCGCGATGGCGGCTCGGGCGATACCTGGGAGTTCGGCATCGGTTGCAGCGGCCAGAAGCGCCGCTCGGTTTCCGGACTCAATCATCTCCTCCAGCAGCGCGCACAGGACGCGCCGTTCGCTATCGCTTGTATCAAGGACGTGCCGTTCCTCGATTCCACCAGCTAGCGACCAGAGCCCGAGCGGTTGCGCCTCCGCTGGCAGTTCGGAAACGACCGCCAGCCGCACGCCCACCGGAACGCCAGGGTCTGCGGCAAGGGTTATGCAAATCTCGGCGTGTTGAGTTATGTAGCCGACGCGCTTCAGCTGGGTGGCTATCGCCAGACGGAGTTCCGGGCTGGCGGCTGTTGACCGCGATATTCCACGCCAGATGTCAACGGCATCCGCGACTCTCCCGCTCGCGTTCAGGCCGGCAGCCGCATCCAGAGCATCCAGTACACCGCTAATGTCGGTGGCGCTACGCCCGTCCGTAACATCCGGATGCTCGGAGACGCGCTGCGCCTCACCTGCCAGACGGCCGCACTGAAGAAAGTGAATCCCGCCGAGGGCGTCGCCCACGACGATCGTCGTGTTGACGACTGCGAATGCCGTAACCGCAGTGTCGAGCGTCAGCGCCCCGGTTCGCTCCGCAGTCGCAATGTCCCATACCTCGACGGTATTTCCAACCGTCCCGATCGCCAGCTGATCGACGACGGTGAAATCCGACCACTGAGTGGGTATGCCGGCACCAGGCTGTGGCTCGGTGTAATCACCAATCTGCCAGCGCCGTACATCCGTGCGAGTCTTTAGCAAGACATACGTGCTGTCTGTGCTGAATGTCAAGGCGGTGACGTCGGCATCCCCGTACGATTTTACACACCGGCCTTCGGCCAGATCCCACAGCCGTACTTGATGCCTCGGCGTACTCTCGCCGATGCGATCCTGGGCGACCTTTGTCCCAAGCGTTACCGCCCAGCGGCCGTCCAGGCTGATTTCAATACCGGAGATGATGCCGGCTCGTTCGTCAAGCACGCGCAGCAAGGCGCCGCTCTTGTCCCGCAGTTCGAGCCGGCTGTAGTTTCCAACCGTGGCTGTCAAAATCTCCGCATACGAAAAGACGACGAACAGCTCGAGATCGGATGTGGCGCTGGCTGACTTGAGCGTAGCCAGACTGGACGCCTCCGTCGGACCAATCGTGGTCGGTTCGATGGTGACCGTGCCCACCACCCATCCGCTGGTGACGTCGGTCAAGATAATCGTGCGATCTGAGATCGACAGAATGCGCCGCCGGTCGGGAGTCAGGGTCACATTCGCGCTGCCGCGATCGGTGAAATCCATCTGCCGAATCTCGGCCTGTGTCGCGGCCTCCCAACCGCGGATCGACGTACTGGTCACAGTCCACACCTGTCCGTCGAGTGTCGCGATCGCGCGGACGGCCGATGGCAACTCGCGAGGCGCTTCCGCGGCGGCTCCGGCGGGATCATGCCAGACTTGCAGTCGCCCATCTTCGAAACCCGCGAGGAGGCTGCTGGAGCCGGGTATGAACTGCAGGCTGACGGGGTTTGCGCCGCGGCTCGTCAGGGCACCAATCTCCGCTCCGGAGTTCACGTCCCACAACCGAATGGAACCATCGTACGAACCGACAACCGCCAGTCCGTGCCGCGCTGAGAGCGCGCAGCACCGTACTGCTGAATTCTTGGTATGCTGAAAGCGACGAACGACCCGATTCTCAGCAAGATCGAGAAGCGCAGCTTCGCCGTTGAAGCATCCCGACAGCGCCAACGGTGCGCCGCCGGCATCGGCCGCAAGGCAGGTCACCGCATGGCGATGGGGATCCTGCTTCATACTCTCGAGCAGTGCGCGTTTCTGCTTTTCTGGAATGTCCAGCTTCTCAGAGAAGGCTGCAAAGTCCATCTTCCGCAAGTCGTCCGGGCCACTCAAGACCCCCAGCATCGGCATGGTGGTCAGGCTGCGGGTGAACAACTCGAGTTCTGACATGCGTCGCCTCTTGAAGCCGCCATGCCACCCCAAGACCTCAGTACGACGTCCGTTCTGCGGATCGATCAGGTCGATGAAGCCGTCGGCCGTCCCGACAAGAACCCGGTCGTTCGAAAGCCCGCAGAGGCTCTCGGCCACTTCCAGGTGGAATCGCCGTACTGGTGTGAAAGAGGCCAGTTCGACGACGCAGACCTCGCTGTTGCGCAGCAGTGCCAGCACGTGGCCAGGGCCGGCTGGCGTCAGCTGGCGGACGAAGTCCCCGCCGCTCTCGCAGATCTGCTCGCGAAAGCCGGTGCGGCGATCCCACATGGCCACGCGGCCCTTGCCATCGCCGGTCAGGATGAACCGGCTGTCCGTGGTCAGGCAGATATCCTGGACGTCGGGCACGCGGAACTTCTGCAGGCGCGAGTTGCCGCGCAGGGGCAGCGACCAGACCGAGACGCTCCCGTCAGATGTCGCCGTCACGGCATGCGTTCCGTCGGGTGTGACGGCCAGCGCCTCGAGGCTCCCCTCGGTGACTATTACGTCCGTGATGGGCTCGTCTCCCTGCGTCAGGGCTGGCGTCAGCGGCAGCAGCCCGCTCTGACAAACGGCTTTTGCTTCGGCCGTCAGGGTCGCGATCGCGCGGCTATTGGCCTTCAAAAGGCGGCCGGCAATCTGCACAGGCAGCTCGGAGGCGTCCGCCGCCAGCGCAGGCCTGGCGAGTCTCAGGGCATCGGCGAGCGCGCTGTAGCCGTCTGCGTCTGCGCCGGATGCCAGCCCGAGGCAATTGTCAACATCGTCGAGGAGGAGATCCAGACCAAAGCGGCGCAGCTTCTGATCGAGGAAGCTGAGCGAGGTGACGAGCTTGCCCAATTGCTCTCCTTGGCCGAACGCGGACAAAGCCAGCGGGTAGTCGCGCAGACGGACCTCGAGATAGTCGGAACCGCATCTACATTTTTTATCGAAAATATGGGCAACTGGGATTATTTCTTCTTGAAAACTCCAGATGAACTACGTCTGATTGGGGACACTCCATTCGCGCTGGATGTAGGTCATGCACACCTTAATTCCTGTCTTTTAAGTTTCTCCATTACCCGCCGGACATTACCATCTTCATGATAACAATGGAAAAGAAGTTCCCATGTCGCTATCGGTGAGGGTAAGATCGATTTTGACATGGTGACAAAGGCAATTCAGAAAATTAAAGTGATCACGGTGATTGAAGTAGCAACATTTGAGGGTGTGCTTAAAAGTATTCAGGCACTCAATATGCTCAGCCCTTCATAAATTCCAAATTGGGGGAGAATATCATTGTTTTTGAAAATGATCTGACCGGTTTTATATAAAGTTCCGCAATGTTTTATAGGGATTACTAACAACGGTATTAAGCAATTGCCTCAGTGGCAAAGTGTCACAGGAATCGTCATATGTAATGACGAATGGTGGATTGGCATATAATTACAAATAGAGTGCCTATGTGACACAGCCTGGCAGTGTGCCTCCTTGGTAAGGAGGAAGTCCCGAGTTCAAATCTCGGCATAGGCTTAAATTCAAAAGTTCAAATCTTTAAACTTCTTTTATCTATTTAGCGACTTATTCTTTGTCCGATTACCTTTATCCTTTTAAAAGTTGTATATATCTTTCATGCCAGACATCAAGCACCCAAAATGTGATCATCCCAAATGCGGTGCCAAAATGCAAAGGATCTCAGTCGGTCGTGCGGTCATACACACCACCATTCTATATTTTTTTATCGATTCTATAAAAGAAAAAGCTTGGAATTGCTTGAATGAACTCTATGTTATTAAAGGCCGGAATTTTTGGTTTTTTATTTTATCTTTAGTTCCTGAATTACCGGACTATCAAAACTAATGAGAGAATCGCTATTCGTTAAATATATATCAACTTTTTTAATTTCTGTCTGCCCGGCTTTAACAAATACCACTGTCATTGCCTGTGCGGAATCACCTAGTTTAACATACGACCGCCCATCAATGTAGGTATACCCGACACTTATGGCTGCTGACATTGTGTGGTCTACCGATTTAGGATTTATGAATTCAACGTAAACGGAAACAACATTATCATTCTTGTAATAGTCAAGGATTTGTGCAGTCGGTCGAGCAGTAGGATTTGGAAATTTCACATCCCTTTGTAACCGTTCGCTGAAATCGACATTCACATACCTTCCGAACTTTGCAGTAATATTCTCCTGTTCACATACAGGACCCACGCAGACCTTCACGGTATGGTTCCCTTCAGGAACCATCAGGTAAAGGGGTTTAGCGGGTTTAACCATTCCGACAAATTCGTTATCGAGAAGAACTGACAGGTTTCCCGGGTATGAAATCCCGCTAATAGATACTCAGTGATCCTCTGGATATTGTTGAATAATTAACAGATTCGTTCATAGAAATGTTTACAACGGGATCCGATGTATTGGAAAAAGGGGTAAAATTTGGGGTGTCCGTCAAATTCGCAGAATTATTATTCTTCACGGTAAGGCAACCGCCAGCAAGTATAAACCCGAAGGATAGAAACACAGCGAATGGCACGTTTAGTTGCATAGGGGATTCTGTTACACAAAGTTAGATTTAAATTTAATTATAATATATTGCTTTGCTCCGTTGCCTTGCCAGTTTTTTGTTTTAACAGAACACGGAACGAGTTGGGAGGGCCCGAACAGATATCACCCAACAGAAAGTACATTTCGAAGAATCGTGGTTCCTCATGCATCTATTAATTGATATGGTACCTTCAATGATGAGTATTGAAAATAGAATGACATGTTTGTTTTTTTATATAGGTTTTTTATATCGGA
>CAVOPT010000014.1:0-107506 GCA_963698165.1 uncultured delta proteobacterium | reverse complement strand
CGCATATTTCAAGAAATGAGAGAAGGCGCAACTTCAGGTTTTCTTTCAGCCGGGGAGAGGAGGTGAGAATGGTTTCGCAGCCTGCGCTCCGCAAAAAGGTACTGCTTGTCGATGGCGATGAACTCGTGAGGAGCGCAATGGTTTTATTTTTAGAGGCCAAGGGGTGTGAACTGACGGTGTGCGAGACTGTGCGGGAAGGGATTGAGGCCCTCAACAGAGAGGACTTCGACATTATCCTGTGTGACCAGTGTCTGCCAAACGAGGACTGCCTTGAGTTCGTTAGCCTCTCGCGAAGTTCTCACCCTGCTGCCAAGAGCGTGCTCCTGACAAGCCCCAAAGAGGCTGCTTGCCTTCCTGACTTCCTTAAGATAGGAGTTGATGCTGTCATCGAGAAGCCTCTCACTGCTGAAAGCGTTGAAAATTGCCTGGCGCAGATGATGACAGACGCCTGATGTGCTGAAAGCGTTCCTTAGCCTAGAGGTGCTGCGGTGTACAATGGGAGAATCTTTCTGGCTGATCTCGATGAATGACAGCATCGTATCCGTTAACAAACCACAAAGAATCAACAGAAGGGAAGGTTTTATGGACGGGAACTTTAATAGCCGGAACGGGTAATCCGGCAGATAAGGAAACATCATGCAAAAAACTTTCCAACACGAAGATATCGAACAGATACTGGCTGAGGCCGATGATCTCCTCAAGCAAATTGATCCCGAGGTCATCGAATATATGGAAGAAGAGCGACGACTCCAACTTGAACAACATGCTCAAAACTTGAAAAAACTCAAGTCTGAGGTTCACGACAAGATCGGGAAGGAGGGAACATCAGAGAGCAGTTCTTATAGCGACGGAATGCACGAGGCGATGGATGATATTGTGAAGGCCATGAAGGCCTTGGCAAGCTATCTTTCCTGATTTCCGTCAAGCGCCGCAGCAGGATCTTGATCATCGGTTCGCCCACTCCCCAACAGCCCACAGCGAACTGGGAAATGTGGACGGAGTTATGTCTGTTGAGAGGGCGGAGAGCGCGTTCAGCCATGTGAGGCGCCCTGTCTTTCCAACGCTGTGAATAGATTGTGGTAGGGGGAATCGCAGATCTACATTCAACGCTTCTAAATTTCACACCAAAGAAGGAGAGAGTCGAGATGGCGAGGAGACCAGTAAAGCAATCAGGATGAGTGTGGAATCAAGGAAAATATGCGTCTATAGAGCGCTCCGTCATGGATAAAGTCACCTCTCCCTCGATCTAACGCAGGATATCACCGCTTGAAAACACTCCCTTGGCTGGAAGGCCGGGGGCAGGATCTAACGCAATATAGCAACTCGCAATACGTAATTTTGCTCAGCCGGCAAGAATAAGCCAATAAGCCAATCTCTTAGGGTGGGCTATTCCCAGCTATCGATGAAGCAAACCCAAGATACCTGTAATGATCAAGTAGAACGCCACAACATAATTCAACAGCCTGGGCATGATTAAAACTAACAGGCCGGCAACTAAAGATACCAGTGGCCCTGAATAAGCCGGAATATCAGGAAGATTGAACGCCATTGCATGCTCCTTTCCGGTGAATTAATCGTGATGAAACAAAGTCAGTCACCAGTTCCTGGATCTTCGAAGTGAGAAACACCAGAGGGAATCACAGCAATGTCGCTGTGATCATTCTTATCGTTTCCCTCCTTCTCGCCCTGTCGACAATCGACCACACCGGAGAGCGCAGCGCGGACTTTGGCCACGAATTGCATCCAGCGTGAGGCGTGGGGCTATCCACCCAGGACTGCCTGGCCAGTGCCGGGATCAGGTGAGCCATCGCCAGGGCAAAGTCCGGCAACGTCAGCACGGCGCCGACCCGGAAGCGCCTGGTCATGTTGCGCAGCTCGGCGTATTCCTCGTCATCCGTACCCCCTGTCACCGTTTTCGGTTCCAACGTCTTGCCACAGATGGGGTCGATGGCCGTATTGGTTCCATTCAGTTGGTTCAGCGGTTTCACAACTGCAATCCAGACTGCCGTGCGCAATGGTGACAAGGAAGCGAAACATTGGGGCGTTCACAGGCCAGACAGTCAGCCTGATGCCGCCTCCTCCATGATCTTAATGATCGTGTCCTCCACTTCCTGCGCCACCCCTTCCAGTTGCGGGGTGTTGAACATCGCCAGAAGAGCGGTTGGCTTCAAAGTGGCCAGAATGGTTTTACCACCCTCCTCGTAAATGGATATCCGGCATGGCAGTGCGGTGGAGACGCTCATGTTTTCATCGAGCACCTTCTTCGCTTGTTGAGGTTGACACACCTCGAAGATCAGGCATTCGCGGGCGAACTCCACTCCCTTCTTCGTCATTGTCTCTTTGAGGTTGTGAACCTGCATGACGCCAAAGTGATTGGCCTGAACGGCGGCCTGCAAGGCAGCCGCAACCTCACTCACGGTTTTCTCGGTAGCTAATTTGATCAGCATAGGTTTGATTTCTCGATTAAGAGTTCACTTCGTGGCAGCGCCGAGCGCTGAATTATTTCTTGGACAGCTTGTTGGTAACGACAACCAGCATGGCTGGCATCAGGATGCCGACCACCATCTAGACCCACTTCCCTCTCTCCGGCCATCCATCGGACTGTTTGGTTCATCATAAAGAGGCTTTGGTTGCACTGCGGCCGGCCCACCACCGGGCAAAAAGGAACGTGAGCAGAGGCAGCAGCGTCATTTGGAGTAGCGGCCACAGGCCAGCGCCAAGCACGGACACCACGGGCATGCGCTCCGTTTACGACTAGCTAACCAATAGATTTAATAGCGGAAAAATAGTAATGTCCTGCTGGAAGTCAAGGTCGTAGAGCGAATTAAGAGATCAGCTCCTCCTTGGGGCATTATCAGAAAATTTTCCAGAGAGAAGATTGGTGCCATCCTATTTGGCAATGAAGCCTCCTTTCCCCAATCGGTAATATCACTCGCACCAGGGAGAAAGCATCGTTAGAGATGATGGGATGACGGCGCTCCATTAGAAAGAAAGTTGAATACGGAAGATCGAGAAGAGTACTATATTCATGATGCCCCCTGCGACAGCAGGGTCCAGTATACGGAGATCAACCCACGAATCGCGGATACGCTCCCGGATGGTTTATGTCTCAACAAGGAGAGGACAGCATGGAACAAATGCAAATGACCCGCAAGCTTGTTCTGAAAGCTCCTCTATCCGGGCAGTTGGTACCCATCGAGCGTGTCCCCGACCCGGTATTTTCGCAGAAGATGGTTGGGGACGGCGTCGCCCTGGACCCCATCAGTGAATCGCTCTTGGCACCGTGTGACGGCCAGGTCGTCATGCTTCACCCTGCGGGCCATGCGCTGACACTGGTGACGGCGGAGGGCATTGAAGTGCTGATGCACATTGGTCTGGACACGATCAACTTGAAGGGGGAGGGATTCAGCCCGCGAGTCAGAAACGGGGACAACGTCCAAGCTGGTGTGCCGCTGATCGATTTTGACGCGGACTTTGTCGCCACCCACGCCAAGAGCCTGCTGTCGATGATCGTCGTCACCAACCCCGAGAGGGTGGCCGTCTTCGAGAGGGGCTCCGGTACCGTGACTGCGGGCCAAGGCGTCATCCTGGAGTTGATCCTGGCCAGCGATGGAGAGGGTGCCGCCCCATCGAGGGGCGCTTTCATCACCTCGGAGGCGATCCGGGTCGCCAACACCGCTGGTCTGCACGCCCGCCCGGCTGCCGTGTTGGCAAACCTCGCAAAGAAGTACAGATCGGACATCTGGGTGCAGCGGGGCGACGCCAGGGCCAACGCCAAGAGCATCACCGGCCTGATGGATCTGGATGTACGCTACAACGACAAAATCAATCTGACGGCCCAAGGGCCCGACGCCCAGGACGCCATTGAGGCCCTGGTGCCGCTGATCCTGTCGGGCCTGGGGGAGGAGGGCGTAGCGGCGCCTGCACCGGCCAGTCGCGTCGTGTCCGAAATCACGAAACCGGCCCCAGTCCAACGCTCCGACGATCCCAATCTCTTGCTGGGCGTTACTGCGTCACCGGGGCTGGCAGTCGGTACACTCTTCCAGGTACGCCACCGGGATCTGGAGGTACCTGAGACTGCCGAGGATCCGCAGGCCGAAGTGCTCCGGCTGGAGGATGCCCTTGATACGGCCAGACGCCAGCTGGAAGCGCTGCAAGTCCAGCTTCACGGTCAGGCAGACGCCAACAAAGCAGCTATTTTTGCCGCCCACCAGGAGGTGTTGGACGATCCCGAAATACGCGATACGTTGCGTAGTGCGATACTCAAGGGCAAGAGCGCAGCCTTTGCCTGGCAAAGGACGATCCAAACACAGGCGCAGCGATTGGGGAAGATGCACAACGCGTTGCTGGCGGCCCGAGCCGCCGACCTTCGTGACGTCGGCCAACGTGTGCTGCAAAACCTGACGGGGACGGGGCCGCGCAGGATCGATGTTCCCGCCGACACTATCCTGGTGGCGGAAGAGCTCACACCCTCCGACACCGCCAACCTGGATCGCAGCAAAGTCCTGGGCTTTTGCACCACCCTGGGCAGTGCCACGTCGCATGTGGCCATCATTGCGCGTTCACTGGATATCCCGGCTGTGGCCGGCATGGAGCCCCGCGCCCTGGAGATTCCCGACGGCACGCCCGCGATCCTCGACGGTACAAGGGGTGTGCTGAGGCTCAACCCCTCGGTGGAAGAAATGGCCCGCCTGCAGGAGCGCCAGCAGAGACTGGCGAACAAAAAAAAGGCCGACCTGGAGAATGCTCCCCTGCCGGCCACCACCATCGATGGCCACCGCATAGAAGTGGTTGCGAACATCGGAGGTCTGGTCGATGCCAAATTGGCCATCGCTCTGGGTGGAGAGGGGGTGGGGCTGCTACGGACTGAGTTCTTGTTCCTCGACCGCGAAGCAGCCCCCTCGGAGGAAGAACAAGCAGAGGTCTACAGCGAAATCGCAAGGACCCTGATGGGCCGGCCCCTGGTGATCCGGACCCTGGATGTGGGGGGCGATAAGCCATTGCCTTATTTGCCCATAGCGAAGGAGGAAAACCCGATGTTGGGCGAACGCGGTGTGCGCATCGGGCTGAATCGTCCGGAAGTGCTGCGCACTCAACTGCGGGCCATTCTGCGCGCCGCCGGGGCCGGCAGGCTTCTGGTCATGTTTCCGATGATCGCAACACTGACCGAGTGGCGCATGGCCAGGGCCATGTTCGATGAGGAACGCATCAGGCTCGGCGCGGCAGCGATTCCGGTGGGCATCATGATTGAGATTCCTGCGGCTGCCATCATGGCGGAGCAATTCGCCCGCGAGGTGGACTTCTTTTCGGTCGGCACCAACGATCTGACTCAGTACACGTTGGCCATGGACCGGGGCCATCCCAAACTTGCGTCGCAGATGGACGGGCTGAATCCTGGTGTGCTGCAGTTGATCGCTCATGCGGTCAAGGGCGCCCAGCAGCACGGACGATGGGTGGGCGTGTGCGGCGGCACGGCCAGCGATCCGCAGGCGGTGCCAATCCTGATTGGGTTGGGGGTGAGTGAGCTCAGCGTCAGCGTTCCAGCCATACCCGCCATCAAGGCTCAGATTCGCGCACTCAGCCTGTCTGACTGCCAAGAACTGGCCCGACAGGCACTGACCCGGGACACCGCCGCCGAGGTGCGTGCCCTGGTTCCCGATCCATGGGCGTGAGTGCTGAAAGTCAGGGAGCAAGGGGCGAAAATCCTCTGCAGTGCAGGCTCTGAGCCCCCCCGGCAATTGGTTTGTATGCACAGCGTGGGATTCCAGAAGCTACAGGAGGGTTAAGAGATGAAGACATCACACGCCGCTTCATCAACCGCTACAGGAGAGAGCCTGGGCAGCCGAGCCTTCGGATTTGCTCAGAAGCTTGGCCGCGCCCTCATGATCCCCGTAGCGGTGCTGCCGGCGGCTGGCATCCTCCTGGGCATCGGGGGCGGGCTGCTGGGAGGCGTGGCGGCGGGCACATTCCACATCAATTCGCCCGTCGCTCTGGGTCTTCTTGGGGTAATGAAAGCTTCCGGCGACGCCGTCTTTGGCGCCCTGCCGCTCATGTTCGCCATTGGTGTGGCAATTGCCCTGTCCAATAACGACGGCGTGGCAGCGCTGGCGGCGGCCGTGGGGTATCTGGTGCTGCTTGGCGCCATGTCCGCCGTGGCCAGTCTCCTAGGCCTTCAGACCGGCACGGTGCTGGGGTTCCAGACGGTGGACACCGGCGTATTCGGCGGCATAGTCATGGGCGTAGTGGCCGCGTATTTGTTCAACCGTTTCTTTCGCATTCAGTTGCCGACCTACCTGGGCTTCTTTGCGGGCAAGCGTTTCGTGCCCATCGTCACCGCTTTTTCCGCGATTGCCATCGGGTTCATGCTCACCATTGTGTGGACACCCCTCCAGGCGGGCCTCAACGGTCTTGCGAATTGGTCCATCAGCCAGAACCCGGGTCTCGGCGTGTTTATCTATGGCGTGGTCGAGCGGGCGCTCCTGCCCTTCGGCCTCCATCACATCTGGAACGCACTGTGGTTCTTCCAGTTTGGCACCTTCATCACGCCGTCAGGAGAAACCGTCAGGGGGCTCACCAACATGTGCTTCGCCGGCGATCCTCAGCATGGCGGCATCCTTGCCGGCGGTTATCTGTTCAAAATGTTTGGCCTGGTCGGTGCCGCCATGGCCATCTGGCTGGCAGCCAAACCGGACAAGCGAGCCCAGACCGGCAGCCTCATGACGTCAGCGGGGTTTACCTCTTTTCTGACGGGCATCACCGAACCCATTGAGTATTCGTTCCTGTTCGTTGCGCCACTCCTCTATGTCGCCCACGTTTTCCTGGCCGGCCTCGCCTTCCCCCTTCTCTATTTCCTTGGCGCCCGGCTTTGCTACAGCTTCTCCCACGGAGCAATCGACTACACCCTCTTCTACATCCTGGATATCGAGGCGTGGATGGTGCTGATGGTTGGACCGCTCTACTTCTTCACGTACTTCGGTGTGTTCTATGGGGTCATCCGGTGGCGCGATCTCAAGACCCCTGGCCGTGAGGACGAAGAAGCGGAATGGAGCGCACCCGGATTGCCCGCTCCAGGGATGGATGTAGACAAAGAGCATGCGTTCGCACGCCAATTGGTGCTGGCCTTCGGCGGTAAAAGCAACATCACTTCCCTGGACGCATGCATCACTCGCCTGCGTGTCAGCGTCGGCGACCCCGGCACGGTGAGCCAGGCCAGGCTCAAAGCCTTGGGCGCTGCGGGTGTGGTGGTGGTCGGCAGCAACATGCAGGCCATTTTCGGGCCGAAATCCGAAGGCTACAAGAACGACATGGATGAATACTTGGAGGTGGCCGGCCCCGAGGCGGAATTGTCGGAGGCGGACCTCATAGCCACCTCTGTTGCGGCGCCGCAGGCGGCCTCCGCTAAGCTGCGCGACCCTGCCGCGGGGGACAAAGCGCACAGCTTCATCGAGGGCCTGGGCGGCGTCAAGAACATCAAGAAAGTCGAGGCGGTGGCCGAAACCCGTTTGCGCGTTATTGTGGACGACGAAAGGCAGGTGAACGACGACGCGCTGAAGACTGCAGGCGTGAATTGCATGATGCGGCTGCCTGACCGAATATTCCATCTCATTGTCGGCCCCAACGCTGACCAGTATGCCGCCGAGATGGCTGGCCAGCTGGCCTAGCTGTGGCCGCAGGGGACAGGCTCCGATCTTCACCTCGTGGGCGTATCGCGGTTCGCCGCAACCATGGGGGAAAGAAGCTGCCCGGGAATTCCCGCGTCTCTGAAGACGCTTCCTGATACTAAGATGTTGCACGTGACGCGGAAGGCATGCAACACTTGCGTTGCATGCAACATGTCTTTTCCTGCCCCCTATAGACCATCATGCTGCCCGTTCACCCTTAACCATACGTCATGCCTTCACAATATGGAACAAGTGAGATCTCTTGTCTTCTCGGCACAGATCTTGACAATTGCGAACCGTGACAGATGACATGCGGCACCGTTCCATATGGTCACCACCTGCCTGATACGTGAGCGGCGGCTGGTGACGTTTCTAAAAAAGAAGCGAGTGCTGCCGCTGTTCCTTTCAAACTGGAACGACAGGTTCAAAGCTTGGAGAAACTCGACTCTGAGGTTTACGACAAGATCGCGGAAAAGGGAACATCAGAGAGCAGTTCTTTTGGCGATGGAGAAAGGAAACTCGGGATGCGCCTGGGGGTCGCTGCCGATCATGGCGGATTTGAGCTCAAAGAAAAAATAGCTGCCGAACTCAAGGCTTGGGGCCATGAGATGGTTGACTTTGGTGCCCATGAGCTTGCTTCGGGAGATGACTACCCCGATTTTGTCGTGCCGATGGCCAGGGCCGTAGCCAGGAGTGAGGTCGAACGGGGGCTGGCTATCTGTGGAAGCGGGGTGGGGGCTTGCATCGCGGCAAATAAGGTGCCGGGGGTCCGAGCTGCATTGGTTACGGAGATATTCTCCGCCCATCAGGGCGTGGAAGACGACGACATGAACGTGATGTGCCTGGGCGGCCGCATAACCGGCTACGAGCCTGCAAGGGATCTTATCCGCGCCTTCCTGGACGCCCGATTCAAGGGCGAGGACCGCTTCCGGCGCCGCCTGCGCAAGGTCGCGGATCTCGAAAGACAGGAGAAATCAAAATGAAAGAGAATCCTTTGTTGAAGCTGCAGTCATTTGGCCAGTCCATCTGGCTGGACTATATTCAACGCCGGCTCATCGACTCCGGAGAGTTGCAGCGGCTGATAGAAGAAGACGGGCTGAGCGGGATGACCTCCAACCCCGATATTTTTGAAAAGGCTATGGAAGGAAGTCACGACTACGACAATGCCATACGGGCACTCGCCCTGCAAGGAAAGAGCGTGGAAGAGATCTACGATACCCTCACCGTGGAAGACGTCGTGAGGGCTGCGGACCTCTTTCGCCCCACCCACGACAGGCAGCTGGGAAGAGACGGATTCGTGAGCCTGGAGGTGAATCCGCACCTGGCTCGTGACACCGACGGCACCGTTGCCGAAGCACGCAGACTCTGGGCTGCGCTGGACCGCCCCAATGTATTCATTAAGGTGCCCGCTACCCTGGAAGGCCTACAGTCCATCCGGCAGCTTATCAGCGAAGGTATCAATGTCAATGTAACCTTGCTTTTTGGGCTGCCACGCTACCGACAGGTTGCAGACGCGTATATCTCAGGGCTGGAGACTCGGGCAACCAAGGGGCTGCCTATTGAGGGAGTGGCTTCGGTAGCGAGCTTCTTTCTTAGCCGCATCGATGTGCTGGTCGATCCTTTGCTTGAGAAAATCATCGAAAAGAGAGGTGCCGAGGCACAGATCGCTGCAGGCCTTCGCGCGCAGACAGCCATTGCCAGCGCAAAGGTGGCCTACCGGATCTACAAGGAAGTCTTCGGCAGCGGGCGATTCCGCGCACTTTCCGCGCTGGGTGCGCGCCCCCAGCGTGTTCTCTGGGCCAGCACGGGCACCAAGAATCCCGAGTACTCCGATGTGAAATACGTGGAGGCCTTGATCGGACCGGAAACCATCAACACCCTACCTCCGGAAACCCTCAAGGCATACCGCGACCACGGCGACCCGGCACCCCGCATCGAGGGACATCCGGAAGAAGCGGCACTCAATCTGGAACGGTTGTCCGAGCTGGGAATCGATCTGGACGAAGTAACGCAGAAACTGGAGGACCAAGGCATTGAAAAGTTTAATAAGCCGTACGACAGCCTGATGGCAAATCTGGGAAAAAAGCGTACGGCAGCTCTCGGATAATCTTCGCTCACTCACGAACGAGCCAAGCTCAAGCGCGGGCACTGCGCGACTGCGGGCAAAGAAGCACAGGAGTCACCATGGCGAGCCGGGAATATGATGTGGGAATGATCGGCATAGGGGTGATGGGCGCAAACCTGGTCTTGAACATTGCCGATCACGGCTTTTCAATTGTCGTCTATGATGCGGCGGCCGAAAAAACCCGTGAATTCATCAAGAAGGAGGTCGGGAATCGCAAGATCAAGGCCGCCGGCACATTACGGGAACTGGCCGGCCTGCTGCGCCGTCCCAGGGCCGTCATTCTGCTCGTTCCGGCCGGAACACCGGTAGACGCGGTCATAGGGGATCTCATGCCCTATTGTGAACCGGGAGACCTGTTCATCGATGGCGGCAACTCGCATTTCACCGATACCAATCGTCGGGAGAAGGCTTTTTCCGAAAAGGGTCTGCTTTTCATGGGCATGGGAGTTTCCGGAGGAGAGTATGGAGCTCGCCACGGCCCGAGTCTCATGCCCGGCGGTCCCCGAGAGGATTATGAACGGGTGCGTCCCATCTTGCAGGCAACCGCGGCTCAGGTGAACGGTGACCCTTGTGTCATGTATCTCGGGAGCGGTTCGGCCGGCTGGTGGGCGGAAGCCTACGCGCCTGAAGTGGGGTGGGCGTTGGGGGGCGGCCGTGAGCATGACGACGATCCCGCTTGGGACGCTGTCGACGCCGACGCGCTCTACGACCTGCTCGAGCGGGAGGTGATCCCGGAGTTTTATGCCCGGGACGAGAGCGGCATTCCCACCGCATGGATCAAGCGGATGCGGGAGAGCATGGCGCGGTTGACACCGCACTTCTCCGCCAACCGCGCGGTGCGCGAATACACCGAACAACACTACCTACCTGCTGCCGCCGCCTACCATTTGCGCATTGCCAATAAAGCTGCAATCGGCAGGCAAATTGTCGAATGGCAGCACACTCTGGAACAGAAATGGGCCACGCTGCACTTCGGGGAAGTCAAGGTTGAGACTCGTGGCGAGCAGCAAGACTTTGAGGTTCAGGTCTATCTCAATGACCTCGACCCGAATGCGGTTCGGGTGGAGCTTTATGCGGATGGGATAGATGGCAGTAATCCGGTACGGCAGGAGATGAAGCGAGGCCGACAATTGGTGGGAGCGGTCAGAGGTTACATGTGCAGCGCAACGCTTTCAGCGATCCGGCCTGTGACAGACTATACGGCGAGGGTGATACCGAACAACGATAGTGTTGCGGTTCCTCTGGAAGCGGCTCAAATACTGTGGCAGCCTCGGTAATTTGACCCGTAAACCTTTCAACAAGGCCAAGACGATAAAGCACACAGCAAAGGAATGAATGGAAATTTCAAACAAGACCCTGAACGCATCACAACACCCAGGTGACCTCCCCGGCGGAAACGGGGCGCATTATTCCGTTCAACTGTTGGAAAAGGCGCGTGCCGATACCGATACCGTCCTGAAGGAGCTTGGATCGCAACTGGGCGGCCTGAGCGAGGCGGAAGCCGATTCTCGCTTGAAGCAGTTCGGGACGAACGAGATTGCCCGGGAGAAGCGTCAATCGGCCCTGATGCGCCTCTTGGGTCAACATCAAGAATCCATTGGTCCTCCTGCTCCTGGCGCTGGGCGTGCTTTCCTTTCTAACCGGTGACCTGCGGGCGACGGTGGTCATTTTCGTGATGGTGGTTCTGGGCGTGGTGTTGCGTTTCTTCCAGGAGATGCGTGCCGATAACGCGGCCGAGAAGCTCAAGGCGATGGTCAGCAACACGGCGACGTTGGTGCGAGGCGGCAAGGAAGAAGAAGTATCGCTCAAGATGTTGGTGCCTGGCGATATCATCCGGCTGGCCGCCGGCGATATGGTGCCGGCTGATGTACGGGTGCTTTCCGCCAAAGACCTGTTCCTGAATCAGGCGGCCCTCACCGGCGAAGCCCTGCCGGTGGAGAAGAAAGCCGCCCCGGCGTCGGCAGACGTTCAGAACCCGCTGGAGCTTCCCAACATCTGCTTCCTGGGCTCCAACGTGGAGAGCGGCTCCGCGACGGCCGTGGTCATCCACACCGGGGACCGGACCTACTTTGGATCGCTGGCCGCCAGCATCGTCGGGCAGCGCCAGCTGACCAGCTTCGACAAGGGCGTCAACAAGTTCACCTGGCTGATGATCCGCTTCATCGCCGTGATGGTTCCGGCTGTCTTCCTCATCAACGGGCTGAGCAAGCACAACTGGCTGGAAGCTTTCCTGTTTGCCATGGCCGTGGCCGTCGGGCTGACCCCCGAGATGCTGCCCATGATCGTGACCGTCAACCTGTCCAAGGGCGCCCTGGCGATGGCGCGCAAGAAAGTGATCGTCAAACGCCTGAACGCCATCCAGAACTTCGGGGCGATGGACGTGCTGTGCACCGACAAGACCGGCACCCTCACCCAGGGCAAGATCGTGCTCGAAAAGCACCTGGACGTGCACGGCGATCCCAGCGAGAAGGTGCTGCATTATGGCTACCTGAACAGCTACCACCATACCGGGCTGAAGAACCTGCTCGACGAAGCGATCCTCGACCATGAGGAGCTGGAAGAACACCTGAAAGCGAAAGAGAAGTACCGCAAGATCGACGAGATCCCTTTCGACTTTGTGCGGCGCCGGATGTCGGTGGTGGTGGAAGATGAAACCGGGTTGAACACGCTGATCTGCAAGGGCGCGGTGGATGAAGTGATGAGCCTGTGCACCCGGGTGGAAGTCAAAGGGGAGGTCATCGACGTTCTGCCCGAACACGACGCCAAACGCCGGCAGATGGCGGACGACCTGAACGGTCAGGGCTTCCGGGTGATCGCCCTGGCGTATAAGGAAATGCCGGGCGCCTCTGATGAGCCGGTGTACTCGGTCAAGGATGAGTCGGACCTGATCCTGCTGGGTTTCCTGGCCTTCCTCGACCCGCCCAAGGACACCGCCGCGGAGGCCTTGAAGCGGCTTCACAGCCTGAACGTGGACGTCAAGGTTCTGACCGGCGACAATGAGATCATCACCGCCTACATCTGCAAGGAAGTGGGCATGCCGGTGGAGCATCTCTTGCTCGGCTCTCAAATCGAGGCGATGAGCGAGACGGAACTGGCCGAAGCCGCCAGCGCAACCAGCGTCTTTGCCAGGCTGGCCCCGGCTCACAAGGAACGCATCATCCGTGCGCTCCAGAGCAAGGGCCACGTGTTGGGGTTCATGGGCGACGGCATCAACGACGCCCCGGCCTTGAAGGCCGCCGATGTGGGCATCTCGGTGGACAGCGCGGTGGACATCGCCAAGGAGTCATCCGATATCATCCTGCTGGAAAACAGCCTGCTGGTGCTGGAGCAGGGCGTGCTGGAAGGCCGGCGGGTGTTCGGCAACATCATCAAGTACATCAAGATGGCGGCCAGTTCGAACTTCGGCAACATGTTCAGTGTCGTGGGGGCCAGCGCGTTCCTGCCCTTCCTGCCCATGCTGCCGATCCAGGTGCTGACCAACAACCTCCTGTACGACTTCTCGCAGACCACCATCCCCACCGACGAGGTGGATGCCGACTGGCTGACCAAGCCGCGCCAGTGGACGATTGGCAAGATCCTGCGTTTCATTCTGTTTATCGGGCCGATCAGCTCGATCTTCGATTACCTGACGTTCTTCATGATGCTGTACGTTTTCAACTGCTGGCACAACCCGGCCCTGTTCCACACCGGCTGGTTCGTGGAGTCGCTCTTCACCCAGACGCTGATCATCCATGTCATTCGCACCAACAAGATCCCGTTCATCCAAAGCCGGGCCAGTTGGCCGCTCATCCTCACTTCCGTGATCATCGTCGCGGTCGGCGCGTGGCTGACGGTTTCGCCCCTGGCGAACACGCTCGGGTTTGTCCCGCTCCCGCCGCTGTACTGGCTGTTTCTGGCCATCATGCTGCTGGGCTATGCGATTCTGACCCAGGTGGTGAAGACCTGGTTCATTCGCAGGTTTGGCGAATGACGGTGGTGCCCATGTGGCAAGATTGTGCTGATGGAGGCTGAATGGAAAAGGGCAGTTCAATTACGGCATTGTTCCTGGATATCGGCGGCGTTTTGCTCACCGACGGATGGGATCATCGTGCCCGCAAACGGGCGGCGACGAACTTCAAGCTGGAGCTGGCCGAGATGGAAGACCGGCATCACCTGACCTTCGAAACCCACGAGTTGGGCAAGCTCACCATTGAGGAATACTTGAGTTTGGTGGTGTTCTACGAGGAGCGGCCGTTTACTCCGGATCAGTTTCGGGAATTCATGTTCGCCCAGTCGAAGCCATATCCCAAAATGATCCAGTTGGTCCGACGCCTTAAGGCACGGTACGGATTGAAGATTGTCGCGGTCAGCAACGAAGCACAGGACCTGAATTCGCACCGAATTCGAAAGTTCAAGCTTGATGGGTTTGTGGATTTCTTTATTTCCTCCAGCTTCGTCCACCTACGCAAGCCCGACGCGGACATCTTTCGGCTTGCGCTGAACATCGCCCAGGCAACAGCTCGGCAGGTAGTTTATGTCGAAAACACCCCGATGTTCATCCAAGTCGCGGAAGGTTTGGGCATTCGAAGCATTCTTCACACGGATTACGGCTCCACGTGCGCGAAATTGGCTTCGTTCGGATTGCAGAATGACGAAGGAGTCATCCATGAAACCAACTAACCCACGCATCCTGACGATCAATGGAGGCTCATCGAGCATCAAGTTCGCACTGTTCGAGGCTGGTGACTCGCTCCGGCGGATTCTGGAGGGTGGGATTGAGCGGATTGGACTGCCGGAGGCCACCTTGCGGGTGAAAAGCTTGAACCAGGCGGACAACTTTTCGCGGTTAGTATCGGCGCCTGATCACACGGTGGCGGTGGGCGTTCTGATGGATTGGATCGAGGAACACATCGGGCGTGTTGGATTGTCCGCGGTGGGGCATCGCGTGGTGCATGGCGGGCCGAAGTACAGCGACCCGCAGTTAATCACCAAGGAAATGGTAGAGGAATTGTACCGGCTCAGTCCATTCGATCCTGAGCATCTGTCGGAGGAGATCCGGTTGACCGAGGCATTTCATCGCCGATTTCCTGACTTGCCCCAAGTGGCGTGTTTCGACACTGCGTTTCACCATGACCTGCCGCGCGTGGCCCAGTTGTTGCCGATCCCGCGCCGCTACGAAGCGCAGGGGGTGAGGCGGTAAGGGTTTCACGGGTTGTCGTATGCGTTTCTCATGGGAGAGCTGGCCCGCCTGGCCGGAACGGAAGCGGCACAGGGCCGGGTCATCCTCGCCCACCTCGGCAACGGCGCGAGCCTGGCGGCGGTCCATCACGGCAAAGCCGTTGATACGAGCATGGGTTTCACCCCGGCAGTCGGGGTGCCGATGAGCACCCGATCCGGCGACCTCGATCCCGGACTGGTTTGGTATCTGGCGCGCATGGTCAATTTCCAGTCCGGGCTGCTCGGCGTCTCGGAGATCACTTCCGACATGCGCGACTTGCTCGACCGTGAAACGCAGGACGTGCGGGCGGCGGAATCCGTGGCGTTGTTTTGTTATCAGGCAAAAAAGTGGATCGGCTCCTTCGCCGCTGTGCTCGGTGGATTGGACACGCTCGTCTTCACAGGAGGCGTCGGCGAAAATGCGCCGCTCGTCCGCGCACGCATCTGTGAGGGGCTGGGCTTCCTGGCATCGAACTGAATGAAACGCGCAATGCGGAGAATGCGGCGGTGATTTCCAAGTACCCCGGTCGAGTCACTGTGCGCGTCATCCGCACGGACGAAGAACTCGTGATTGCGAAGGCGGTATGTAGAACTCTCGACCTTAAGGTCGAAAGAGGAAAGGGGCATGAATGTGAAAAACCGCGCTAAATACTTGGTTGCCGGAACCCTCGTCTTGCTGGCGGGCGGCGGATTTGTGTTGTGGAAAAGCTTGCAGGTTGAAGAGCTTCCACCGGGGTTTGCTTCGGGAAATGGGCGCATCGAGGCGACCGAAGTGGATGTGGCGACCAAAGCGCCGGGCCGCGTTGAGGCGGTGCTGGTCAAGGAAGGTGACATGGTGGAAGCGGGGCAGGTGCTCGCACAGATGGACGCGGCCGTGCTTCGTGCATTACTCCAGGAGGCGGAGGCTTGGCAGCGCCAGGCCGAGGGCGAGCGTAACGTCTCCATTGCAATCGCCAAGCGGCGCGAGGCCGAGCACGCGCTGGCGCAGAAAGACCTCGACCGAGCGGTGCCGCTCGCGAAACAGAACGCGATCTCGCAGCAGAAACTCGATACCGATGTGACAAAGGAACAAACCGCGAAGATGGTCTGGGAGGCGGCAAAGGCGCAGATGACCAGCGCCGAGGCGGCCATCGAACTGGCCGCTGCCAAGATCGAGAAAGTCAAAGCGGACATCGCTGATGCGACTCTTAGAAGCCCGTGCGGCGGGCGAGTCGAATACAGATTGGTCGAGCCCGGGGAGGTCATTCCGGCCGGAGGAAGGGTCGTCACGCTGCTCGATATAACAGATGTTTACATGACCTTTTTCCTGCCCACGGCCCAGGCAGGGAAAGTCGCGATTGGTGCGGACGCGCGGATCGTGCTCGATGCCCTGCCGGGCCTGCCGATTCCGGCGAAGGTGTCTTTCGTTTCGCCGACCGCGCAGTTCACGCCGAAGGAGGTCGAGACGCGCACCGAACGCGAGAAACTGATGTTTCGGGTGAAGGTGAAAGTCGATCCCAAACTGCTGAAACACTACGCCGAACGCGTAAAGACTGGCCTGCCCGGAATGGGTTATGTGCAAATCGACGCGAAGGCGGCGTGGCCGGAAGCGCTGAAAACGAGGCAGCAGCGCGGGCTGTCGCTGCCGGCGCCGGAGGACTTGCAATGAGTCTCCCGCGGGCAAAGGCGGCACCGGTCGCACCGGTGGCGAATCTGGCCGGGCTGAGCCATCGCTACGGCAAGACGGTGGCCTTGGAGGGTTTGGATCTCGCAGTGCCGTGCAGGTGCATGGTCGGCTTCTTCGGGCCGGACGGCGTCGGAAAATCCACGCTGCTCGCGGTCATCGCCGGGGTGCGCAAGATCCAGACAGGAAACGTGGAAGTTCTCGGTGGCGACATGGCGCGTGCCGCGCATCGCCGCGCTGTCTGTCCCCGCATCGCCTACATGCCCCAAGGACTGGGGCGGAATTTGTATGCGACGCTGTCGGTTTACGAGAATGTTGATTTCTTCGGGCGACTCTTTGGCCAATCCAGGGCCGAGAGGGCGTCGCGCATCGCGGAATTGCTCGATAGCACCGGCCTGGCTCCGTTCGCGGATCGGCCCGCTGGCAAGCTCTCCGGCGGCATGAAGCAGAAGCTCGGGCTCTGCTGCGCGTTGATCCACGACCCCGACCTGCTGATCCTCGACGAGCCCACCACGGGTGTCGATCCGCTGTCGCGTCGGCAGTTCTGGCAACTCATCGACCGCATCCGCACCCGCCGGAGCGGAATGAGTGTCCTGGTATCCACGGCTTACATGGACGAGGCGGAGGGATTCGACTGGTTGGTGGGGATGGACGCCGGCAAGCTGCTGGCCGCCGGCACCGCGGATGAAATCAAGGCGAAGACCGGGACGAGCAGCCTCGAAGCGGCGTTCATCGCGCTGTTGCCCGAGGAGAAACGGCGGGGTCATCACACTATCACGGTGCCTCCACGCATGGCCCGGACTGGGGACGGCGCGGCGATCGAAGCGGAGGGACTCACCAAGACGTTCGGCGATTTCACCGCGGTAGATCATGTGAGCTTCCGCATTGATCGCGGCGAAATCTTCGGGTTCCTTGGCTCGAACGGTTGCGGCAAGACGACGACGATGAAGATGCTGACCGGACTGTTGCCGGCCACGGAGGGACTGGCCCGGCTCTTCGGCCGCGAGGTGGATGCCCACGACATCGAAACACGGAAGCGCGTCGGATTCATGTCGCAGGCCTTCTCGCTCTACACGGAGTTGACGGTGAGGCAAAACCTCGACCTGCACGCGCGATTGTTTCATTTGCCTGCGAAAAGGGTCGCCTCGCGGATTGTGGAGTTGGCTGGCGAGTTTGGGCTCCGCGATCACCTCGACGACCTCGCGGAGGACCTGCCGCTCGGCATCCGGCAGCGGCTCGGGCTGGCGGTGGCGGTGATCCACGAGCCGGAGATGCTCATCCTCGACGAGCCGACGTCCGGCGTCGATCCGGTGGCACGCGATCAATTCTGGGAACTGCTCATCAAGCTGTCGCGCGAGAGCGGCGTCACCATCTTCATTTCCACGCACTTCATGAATGAGGCGGAGCGATGTGATCGGATCTCGCTCATGCACGCGGGTCAGGTGCTCGCTTGCGACGAGCCGGCGGCACTCATTCGCGTGCGGGGAAAGAGCACACTGGAGGAGACGTTCATCGCCTACCTGGAAGATGCGGCGCCGGAATCTACGTCCAGGGAGAGTGAGCCGGTGGAGCCATCGCTCCCGGTCGCCGCGCCGCGGCGGGCGCGCGCGTTCAGCCTGCGCCGGTTGCTGGCCTACGCGGGCCGGGAAACGCTGGAGATCCGCCGCGACCCGATCCGTCTGGCCTTCGCCCTGCTCGGTCCGATGCTGCTGCTGATCGTGCTGGGCTACGGGATTTCTTTCGATGTCGAACGCCTGTCGTACGGAGTGCTCGACCGCGACCAGACCACTGTGAGCCGCAATTACCTCGAGAATTTTGCCGGGTCGCGGTACTTCCGCGAAGGCCCTCCCATCCGCGATTACGACGAACTGGACCGTCGGATGGAGAGCGGCGATTTGCGGGTGGTGGTGGAGATCCCGCCGGAGTTTGCGAAGGATCTCAAACGCGCACGCAGTCCGGAGGTGAGCGTCTGGATTGACGGCGCGATGCCATCGCGAGGCGAGACGATGCGCCAATACGTGCAAGGGCTGCACCGGTTGTATCTCAGCAATCTGCAAAGGGGCAGCCCGACGACGGCGGCGCCCGCCAGGATCCAGTTCCGCTATCGATACAACCAGGACTTCCAGAGCATCTACGCGACGGTACCGGGCGTCATTGCCATCCTGTTGATCTTTTTCCCTGCCATCCTGATGGCGCTGGGCGTGGTGCGTGAGAAGGAACTGGGCTCGATCACCAACTTGTATGCTACGCCCGTCACGCGGCTGGAGTTCCTCTTCGGCAAGCAATTGCCCTACGTCGGCATCGGAATGCTCAACTTTTTTACGCTGGTGGCGATGGCGGTGTTTCTCTTCCGGGTGCCGCTGAAAGCCGGGTTGCTCCCGCTCACGGTCGGCGCGCTGCTCTACGTGGTGGCCACCACCGGGATGGGCCTGCTCATTTCCGCCTTCACCAAGACGCAGCTCGCGGCGCTCTTCGGCACGGCCATTCTCACAGTGATGCCGGTCGTCCAGTTCTCAGGATTCCTGACGCCGCTGTCGTCGTTGACGGGTGGTGCAGCGACGGTTGGGACGCTTTATCCCAGCACGTATTTCATGAAGATCAGCGTCGGAGCCTTCACCAAGTCGCTCGGGTTCACTGCGCTGTCAGCCAGCTTCGCGGCGCTCGCGGTCTTCATCCCCGCGTTCACTATCCTGAGCTTGGCGCTGCTTCGGAAGCAGGAGAAATGACCGTGCGACACCTGCAAAACATCTTTCATCTGGGCGTCAAGGAACTGCGCAGCCTGCGGCACGACACCGTGCTGCTGTTGCTCGTCTTTTACGCCTTCACCTACGCGATCTACAGTGCGGCGACCGGCACCAGTTCCGAGCTGCGGAATGCCTCCGTCGCCGTGGTGGATGAAGATCACTCCCTGCTCTCCGGACGGCTGACCGATGCACTTCTCAAACCCTATTTCAGAGAGCCCCGGGAGATTCTCGCTTCCGAGATCGACGACGCCATGGATGCCGGCCGCTACACGTTCGTGTTGGATATTCCGCCGGACTTCGAGCGCGACTTGCTGCGCGGCCGGCAGCCCCAACTTCAGGTGAACATCGATGCCACCGCCATGCTCCAGGCCGGCGCCGGTGCGAGTTACATCCAGGGCATCGTGTCCGACGAACTCCTCGAATTCGGGCATCGTACGGGCACGGCTCCGCCTGCGGTGGCGCGGCTTTCCACGCACATCAAGTTCAACCCCAACCTGACGAGCGCGTGGTTCGTCAGCGTGATGGAACTCATCAACAACGTCACCATGCTGGCCATGATTATCGCCGGCGGCGCGCTGATTCGGGAACGCGAACACGGCACCGTCGAGCATCTGCTGGTGATGCCGCTGCACCCGTATGAAATCATGCTGGCCAAGGTCTGGGCCAACGGTCTCGTGATCCTGATCGGTGCGGCGTGCGCCTTGTGGTTTACGGTGCATGGACTGCTCGGCGTGCCCATCGCCGGCTCCGTGCCACTCTTCCTCGCTGGCACGATTCTTTATTTGGCGTCGGCGACCTCGTTGGGCATCCTGCTCGCCACGCTCGCACGATCGATGCCGCAGTTTGGACTGCTCTTTATCCTGGTGGTGCTGCCGATGGTTGTTCTCTCCGGTGGAAATACGCCGCTGGAGTCGATGCCAGTGGGAGTGCAGCGATCCATGGAGGCATTTCCCTCGACGCACTACGTCCGGCTCGCGCAGGCGATTCTTTACCGCGGTGCAGGATTCGACGTCGTGTGGCCGTACTTCGCTGCCGTGGCCGGCATCGGCGCGGCGTTCTTCGCCTTGGCCCTGCTGCGATTCCGAAAGACCGTGACTCTGGCAGAATAACAACTATCTACATGAGGATACGAACCAATGATTGAACCATTCTCTGCCCAACTGCCCCACAAGATGGTTGCCTACTGGCGCGCGGCGAACTACCTGTCGGTCGGCCAGATTTATCTTTACGACAATCCGCTGCTGAAGCGGCCGCTGACGCTCGCGGATGTGAAGCACCTGCTGCTGGGGCACTGGGGCACGACCCCCGGGCAGAACTTCATTTGCGTGCACTTGAACCGGGTCATCAAAAAATACGACCTCGACATGATCTACGTCTCTGGCCCCGGGCACGGCGGCCCGGCCGTCGTGGGCAACACGTATCTCGAGGGCTCTTACAGCGAGATCTATCCCGATATCAGCCAGGATGAGGCCGGGCTGCGAAAGCTCTTTGTTCAGTTTTCGTTTCCCGGAGGCATTCCCAGCCACGCATCGCCGGAGTGCCCGGGCTCGATCCACGAGGGAGGCGAGCTGGGCTATTCGCTTAGTCGTTCGTTCGGGGCGGTGTTCGACAATCCCGATCTCGTCTCCGCCTGCGTCGTCGGCGACGGCGAGGCGGAGACAGGTCCGCTGGCCACCGCGTGGCATTCCAACAAGTTTCTCAATCCGGCCACCGACGGTGCGGTGCTGCCGATCCTGCATCTGAACGGCTACAAGATTGCCAACCCGACCATTCTGGCCCGCATCGAGCATGAGGAATTGGAACAGTTGTTCCGCGGCTACGGGTGGACGCCCTACTTCGTCGAGGGCCATGAGCCCGAACGGATGCATGCGGCCATGGCCGCGACGCTCGACACGAAGGTGGAGCAGATCAAAAAAATCCAGGAAAATGGGCGCGTCCATGCCGACCTCACACGTCCGCGCTGGCCGATGATTGTTCTCAAGTCGCCCAAAGGTTGGACGCGGCCGAAAGTCGTCGATGGTCTGCAGATCGAGGGCACCTTCCGGGCGCACCAGGTGCCGCTCTCCGACCCGGCCGCCCATCCCGAACACCTCAAGCTGCTGGAAGACTGGCTGAGAAGCTACCGCCCGGAGGAACTCTTCGATTCGCAGGGCCGCTTGAAGCCGGAACTGGCCGAACTGGCGCCCAAGGGTGAACGCCGCATGGGCGCGAACCTCCACGCCAACGGCGGCATGTTGCTCCGCGACCTGCGCATGCCGGATTTCCGTGACTACGCAGCCAACGTGCCGGCACCCGGAGCGCCCGGCATTGGCGACACGCATGTGCTCGGACCTTTCCTGCGCGATGTCGCGAAGCTGAATGCCGAGCAGCGGAACTTCCGGGTCTTCGGCCGGCAGCGCGCGATGGGCTTTTTCACGGAAGCGCTGCAGAGCGATGTGAGCGACATCCAGCAGGGCACCACCGCGGAGGGCGTCCACCTCGGCGCCATGGCGGGAACGGTCGATCAGGTGCAGCGCGTATCGACGGGCATCGAAGTACGAGGCGATGTGCTGCGACTCAACCCGGAACTGCCGCGGGAGATGGAGCGCCTCGACATGCGCATCCGCTACCGCGGGCATTCACTCGATCTGCGGCTGACGCGCGATTCGCTCAGGATCCGCGGGCGAGATGGGACGGCGGCGCCGATTTCCTTGTGCGTCGACGGTAAGGTCTGCGAATTCGTCAGCGTTACTACCCGTGTGTTTCGATTGAACGACGAGGCAACGGATGGCGAGATTGCCCTTGGGTAGACCCCCGGCTTTGCCGGAGGAATTTGACTGTTTGAAAACACAAAAGGAGGAATGAAATGAGCAATCAGAACGCAGTCGTTGGAATCTACAAGACCCACACCGAGGCCGAAGCCGCGGTCAAAGAGCTCCAGAAATCGGGCTTTGACATGAAAAAGCTCTCAGTGGTGGGGAAGGACTACCACACCGAGGAGAATGTCGTCGGGTTCTACAATGCAGGGGACCGGATGAAGTTCTGGGGGAGGCTTGGGGCCTTTTGGGGAGGCCTGTGGGGGATGCTGTTCGGCTCGGCCTTCTTCGTCATCCCCGGTTTGGGCCAACTGGTGGTGCTGGGTCCCTTGGTGATGATGATCGTGGGTGCCCTGGAAGGCGCTGCCGTGACCGGAGGGCTGAGCGCTCTGGGCGCTGGACTCTATAGCCTCGGAATCCCCAAGGACAGCATTATCAAGTACGAGACCGCCCTGAAGTCGGATAAGTTCCTGGTCATGGCCCACGGCTCGGCCGACGACGTCGCAAAGGCCAAGTCGATCCTGGAGTCCACGGGCAAGGAAGATCTCGTGGTGCACCCGTAAGTTACCAGGTGCTGGGTGTACTGTTGTTTGGTTTCTGGAACGCGACGCCGACGGCAACACGAAATGAAGAGCCAGAGCGCACTCCCTTCGGCCCCTTCACCGTGAAAACCGGTCCAGGGGGCCTCATCGTCATCAATGAAAGGAGTTCCCCTGAATTCGCATGGCTGCTTCTGCAGTGATTCGACATAACTTAGACTCATGAGAGATAGATTTCCCCACTAAGGAGACAGGCAATGAAAGATGTCAATCGGATTCTGGTCGTGAGCAGATCAACGAAACATTGTCAAAAAGCCGTTCAATACGGAGTTTCGCTTGCTCAAAAATACGGAGCAGAGCTCTTTGTGGTTCATGTCATGCATAATCCTTTCAGCCTGGAAGGTTGGAACCTTGGGATTCCCTCTTTGCAGATGGAATATGAAAGATTGCAGGAAACATTCAGGGAGGACATCGATCACATCATTCAAGCTGAAGAGACACAGGGTCTCGCTATCAAAGCAGTCATGAAAGAAGGGAACCCCTCTGATGAGATCATAAAGATGGTCAAGGAAGAAAATATCGACTTGCTCATCATGTTGGCCCACGAGGAAGGGCGTATCGAGCACTTTCTATTTGGCCGTGACAATGAGGATCTGATACGCAAGATGCCCTGTTCCATCATGCTGGTCAAAAAGGAATTTCACAAGGTCGCGTAGTGCAGAGCTTCCCGGCGCATCGAGGTGCATGGAAAGCGAATTCGCGGTCAGCCTACCGGGTGTAACGAGGAGGTGACGGCGCCGGATCACACGTTGGCGCTGTCCTCCCACAATCTCCGGTGGGGTCAACACCCCATCCCGCCCTCAGAAGGCGAAGCAGAGTCATGCTCGATCACTTGATCAATTTGGTAGGCCACCTCGGTCATTGGGGTTACCTCGTCATCTTTATTGTCGTGGCGCTGGAATGCCAGGCGTTGCTGGGCTTGTTCATGCCGGGCGAGAGCCTGGTGCTGGTGGGAGGATTCGTTGCGGAACAAGGTTTGCTCGATCTGAGGGTCCTCATCTTTGTGATCTCCATCGCCGCTATTCTCGGTGACAGCATCGGCTACGAACTAGGACGTCGTCTGGGACGAGTATGGCTGCTGAAACATGGGGGACGGTTTGGGCTGCGTCAGGAGCATCTGGATCGCGTGGATGGTTTCTTCGTGCGCCATGGCGGCAAGGCCGTTTTCGGCAGTCATTTCCTGCATCTGTTGCGGGCGCTGATGCCCTTCGTCGCTGGTGCCCGCCGCATGCGCTATCTGAAGTTCCTCCTCTTCAATGCGGTGGGCTGCATCGTCTGGGCGACCGTGTTCGTCTCGCTTGGCTATCTAGCAGGGGAGACCTGGCGTGTGGCCGCGAAATGGATTGGTCGCGCCAGCGAAATCATCGGAGGCGCCCTGCTGCTCGCCATCGCCTTGGGATGGCTCGGACGCTGGCTGGCGCGGCACGAGGCAGATGTCAAGCGGCGGTGGCAGGCGGTGGCGGAACATCGGAGCGTGGCAACCCTGCGCCGACGGTTTGCTCCCCAACTGGAATTCCTTCTCGATCGTCTCTCGCCCCGCGGCTATCTGGGACTTCATCTGTCGATTGGTGTCCTGCTCCTCATCGGCGCGTCCTGGCTGTTCGGTGACATCGCCCAAGACGTGGTGGCCGGTGACCCGCTGACCGTCATCGACAAGAACGTCGCGGAGTGGTTCCACGAGCGCCGGACTCCCGGACTGACGATGACGATGCAGCTCGTGACCAGCCTCGCCTCGCCCACCTGGGTGATGGGCGTTGGGATGGTTACCGCGCTCGTCTTGTGCTGGAAGCGGTGCTGGCTTCGGTTGCTGGCGTTGGTGCTCGTCCTGCCCGGTGGCATGGTCCTGAACGTTTTGCTGAAAATTGCCTTCCATCGTCAACGCCCCAGTTTCACGGATTCGTTCCTGATCTTCCACGGCTACAGTTTTCCCAGCGGCCACACGATGTCGGCCACGTTGCTGTATGGCGTGCTGGCCGCCTTTGCGGTCATCGCGCTCGAAGCCTGGCGCTGGCAAGTGGGGGCAGTCCTCGGAGCGTTCGTCATGGTACTTCTGGTCGGCTTTAGCCGTGTGTACCTGGGTGCTCATTATCTGAGTGATGTGCTGGGAGCCGCCGCGGCGGGCTCGGCTTGGCTGGCGTTTTCTCTTACTGCGGTGGATACCTTGCGTCGAAGCCGCGCTCGCCGGCGCAATAGGAGTGGCGAGACCCGTGCAGATTGCGGTGAAACCGATTTCTCAAGCTGGTCGCCAGTCCAAGCAGGATCCGCCGAGCCTTCGGAGGGGAAAATCCTCACGGAGGCCAAGAGGATTGAATGCTGCCGGGAAAGGAAGGAAGAGAAATGATTGCTGAGCGCCACAACCCATCGCAGCACAATCTCCACGCCAACCAAGCTGGAAACTTTGGAGACCGCACATCCAACTCACATTCCAGCCAGCCTTGGCGGGGGTTGGTGCGGTTCTTTGCGACCGCGGTGTTAGCGAGCCTCGTGTTGAACGAAATCTGGGAAATGGCGCAGATGCCCGCCTACGTCGAAACGGCGGGAAATTCCTGGGCGAGCACGCTCGGTCTATGCACGCGGGCGGCGGTGGGTGATGTGGGAATCGTCTTGGGAATTTATGCGGCGGGCGCGCTTGCCGCCGGCGAACGTGAAACCAGGGGCAAAGTCTTGCGGCTGCGTAAAGTGGGGCTGTGATTGAGTTGCGAAACATGAAAACAAAAGGAAGGGCGCTCACTCCGGAACGGCTACGCCGGATGGGCGCGTATTAGGGGCCGGCCGGGTTAAGGTCCGCGTCATTCGCACGGACGAAGCACAGATGGCCGCCAAGACGGTTTGCCGCGTTCTCGGCCCTGTCGCAAAAAGGGAGAACGGAACTATGACGACAAAGACGCTTTCCGCAGAACTGCTCCAGAAGATGAACGCCTACTGGCGAGCCGCGAACTACCTGTCGGTCGGCCAAATCTATCTTTACGACAATCCACTGTTGAAAGAGCCATTGAAGTTGGAGCATGTGAAGCCTCGACTGCTTGGCCATTGGGGCACCACGCCGGGGTTGAACTTCATCTATGTGCATCTCAACCGGATCATCAAAAAATATGACCTGAACGTGATCATGGTCACCGGCCCCGGTCACGGTGGACCCGGCTTGGTGGCAAACACCTATCTGGAGGGCACCTACAGCGAGTTGTACCCAAACATCTCCCGGGATGAGCAGGGCATGAAACGATTGTTCACCCAGTTCTCTTTTCCCGGAGGCATCCCCAGCCACGTGGCCCCGGAAACGCCGGGTTCCATCAATGAAGGCGGCGAGCTCGGCTACTCCCTGGCACACGCATATGGCGCTGCGTTCGACAATCCAGACCTTCTGGTCGCCTGTGTCGTGGGTGATGGCGAGGCGGAGACCGGGCCGCTGGCAACCAGTTGGCACTCGAACAAATTCCTGAATCCTGTCTGCGACGGGGCCGTTCTGCCTATCCTGCATCTCAACGGCTACAAGATCGCCAACCCCACGGTGCTGGCACGCATCAGTCAGGAGGAACTGGAACAGCTTTTCCGGGGTTACGGGTACAAGCCCTATTTGGTTGAGGGGACCGATCCCGACGAAGTCCACCAGCTTCTGGCGGCAACACTTGACGCGATCGTAGCCGAGATCAAACAGATCCAGACGGAGGCGCGCACCAACGGATTCAAGACACGGCCTCAGTGGCCGATGATCATTTTCCGCACGCCCAAAGGCTGGACCGGTCCCAAGGAGGTAGACGGGCTGCCCGTCGAAGGCACCTGGAGGGCTCACCAGGTGCCGCTGGCCGAGCTGGCCACAAAGCCCGGGCATCTGGAAATGCTTGAACAATGGATGAGGAGTTACAGGGCCGAAGAGCTTTTCGACGAGAAGGGCAACCTCATCGCCGAACTGGCCGAACTGGCGCCCAATGGTGAACAGCGCATGGGGGCCAACCCTCATGCCAACGGAGGGATTCTGCTTCGTGACCTGAAGATGCCGGATTTTCGGGACTACGCTGTTGACGTTCCGCATCCCGGCACGGTCACGGCGGAAGCGACCCGTATCATGGGAGCATTCCTTCGGGACGTGATGAAGCTGAATTGGGAGAGCCGCAATTTCCGAGTCGTTGGTCCCGACGAGACGGCGTCGAACCGCCTGACGAACCTGTTCGAGATCACGGACCGTGTCTCTACCGCCGAGATTCTGAAAACCGACGATCACATTTCGCCCGACGGGCGGGTGATGGAGGTGCTGAGCGAACATTTATGCCAGGGCTGGCTGGAAGGCTATCTCCTCACGGGCCGACATGGTCTCTTCTCCTGCTACGAGGCGTTCATTCACATCGTGGATTCAATGTTTAACCAGCACGCCAAATGGCTCAAGGTGACGCGAAACATCCCGTGGCGACGCTCCATCGCATCGCTGAACTACCTGCTCACCTCGCTCGTGTGGCGGCAGGACCACAATGGATTCAGCCATCAAGACCCCGGGTTCATCGACCACGTGGTGAACAAGAAGGCCGAAGTCATCCGTGTGTATCTGCCGCCGGATGCCAACACTCTGCTGTCGGTGACGGACCATTGCTTGCGCAGCCGCGATTACGTCAATGTCATCGTCGCGGGCAAAGAGCTGGAGCTGCAATGGCTGGATATGGATTCGGCCGTTAAACACTGCACCGCAGGGCTTGGCATCTGGAAATGGGCCAGCAACGATGAGAACAGCGACCCCGATGTGGTGATGGCCTGCGCGGGCGATGTGCCGACGCTGGAAACGCTCGCCGCCGTCGAGATGCTGCGACAGCACTTCCCGGAACTGAAGATTCGCGTCATCAATGTGGTGAACTTGATGACGCTGCAGCCGCAGAGCGAACATCCCCATGGTCTAAGCGACAAGGACTTCGATGTTCTGTTCACCAAGGACAAACCCGTCATCTTTGCCTTCCACGGCTATCCCTGGCTGATCCATCGCCTGACATATCGTCGAACCAATAGCAAGAACCTGCACGTCCGGGGGTACAAGGAAGAGGGAACGACCACCACCCCTTTTGACATGGTGGTTTTGAACGATCTCGACCGTTTCCATCTGGTCGGCGATGTCATCGATCGAGTGCCGAGCTTGGGCTCGCGGGCCGCTTACTCCAAACAGTTTCTCCGCGACAAACTGCTGGACCACAAGAACTACATCCGCAAACACGGCGAAGACATGCCGGAAATTCGCAATTGGCAATGGGGCTTGGCGGAAGCGGGCAAAATTGCGTGAAACCGGCCGGGTGCCCGGACGCTCATAAACCATTGAGGAGAAGGCGGGTGCCGACGTTGCGGGAACAAGCGAAAGCGAAGACGGGACTGCGCAGGGCAGTTGTTTGTTCCAGTGTGGCTGAGAGATGGACATTGACCCCCATCTATGAGGAAGATGCTGCAGCCGCAAGAACATTTCTTGAAACCTGGTGCCGAGATGCTTTCCATTCCGTAATCAAGCAACTCGTTAAGTTCGCCAGGACCTTGGGATGTTGCCGCACCGTCTTGATCAAAACTTTCAAACACCTCATCACCAGCACCATGGTCGAGGAAATCAATAACAAGATCAAAACGCTCAAGAGGCAGGCTTATGGATTGTGGGACAAAGAATGCTTCACGCTCAGGTTGTACCACCTCCATACCCAAAGATACTCATTAACCGGATCAACCCTTTTCGCTTCCGGCTCTGCCGGGTGAGGAGCTGCAATATGACCCAGCCTGACGACATCAAGGCGAAACCCTTCGATCTGAGAAAGCGAGCCGAGGAATCGGTTCGCAGGAGGTCCACTGTCCAGAAGGATGTAACCACCCTTTCCCTCGAGGAAATAAAGCAGGTACTTCATAACCTGAGTGTCCATCAAATAGAGCTTGAGATGCAAAACGAGGAAATGCGAGAGGCTCAATACCTTTTGTCGGAGTCACGGGACAGGCTTTCCGACCTCTATGATCATGCTCCGGTGGGATATTTCACCATAGGCACGGATGGCGTTATTCTGGAAGTCAACCTTACCGGCTCCGCTTTGTTGGAAGCCGACAGCTCTTCCTTGATTGGGAAGCGTTTTCAGAGTTTACTTGTGGAGGAATATGCAGAAGCGTTTCATCTCCACGAGCGAGCGGCCTTCAAAGCCGGAACAAAACAGAGATGCGAGATCAAGCTCCGGAAACCAGACGGCGGCATCTTTGACGCCCAGCTGGAAAGTCTGGCCATAGAGGACAGGGACGGGAGGGTAACCCGATGCCGTACCATCGTTTCCGACATCACCGAACGCAAGCAGGCGGAGGATGCGCTGCGGGAATCGCAGCAAATGATGCAGTTAGTCCTGGATACCATCCCCGTAAGGGTCTTCTGGAAGGATCTCGAATCGAACTACTTGGGCTGCAACCGTGCATTCGCTCTCGACGCGGGCCTGCAATCACCGGAGAAGATCATAGGGAGAAATGACTTTGAGATGGGCTGGGCCGAACAAGCAGAACTCTACCGCTCAGACGACCGCCTGGTGATGGAAACCGGAAGACCGAAACTCGGCTATGAGGAACCTCAGACAACGCCAGATGGTTGCAGGATCTGGCTGCGCACCAATAAGGTTCCTCTTCGTGACGCCGAAGGGAGGATCAAAGGGGTTTTGGGAACCTATGAGGACATTACGGAAAGCAAGCTTATGGAAAAAGCGCTCAGAGACGCCCGCGATGCTCTCGAGATCCGCGTGGAAGAGCGTACATTGGAGTTACAGGCAGCGAACAAGGTCCTCAGGGAAAACGAGAAGGAGCTTCGTGCAATCCCCTCCAGGCTCATAGCCGTGCAGGAAGATGAGAGGAAAAGACTTGCCAGTGAGCTTCACGATAGCATTGGGCAAACCCTTGCGGCCCTGAAGTACAGAGTAGAGGTGATCCTGGATGCGAGAGACCGGGGAGAGCTCGGGAGAGCTCTTGAACTCTTTGAAAGCTTTGTCCCCATACTTCAACACTCTATAGAAGAGACCAGATCGATCTACATGGGACTGAGACCATCGATACTTGACAGCCTGGGTGTGGTCGCCACTCTTGAATGGTTCTGTCGAGAATTCCAGAAGATCTATCCTGGGCGACACATTGAAGTCGAGGCGGGGATTAAAGAAGAGGAGATCCCCGAGCCATTGAAGATTGCGGTTTTTCGGATCATTCAAGAGTCTCTGAACAACATTGCCAAACATAGCAAAGCTGATTGGGTGGGCCTCTCCCTTGCAAAGAGGCGTGACGCCATTGAGCTGACAATAACGGATAATGGGATCGGGATGGATCTTGGCACCATCTCACAGACGAACGCTCTGACTACTCTAGGTTTAAGAAGCATGAGGGACAGGGCTGAGCATAATGGAGGAACCTTATCCATCGAATCCACTCCTGGTAAAGGGACAACCGTTCGGGTGGTCTGGCCGGGGCGGGATAGAATTTTCCGGCCAGCCCACCGGTCTGCTTGAATCGTGAACGCTCTGGATAGGCGCTGTATAATGAGAACCTTGGAAACTCAATTGGAATCATGCTTTTCAAAGAAATCCGTCTTTATGAAACAGGAACTTCCGGACGCTCCCACCCCCCTCTGGAAAAGGGTCCGACAGTTTCTCCCCGCGTTTCGAAGATTGATCAAGTTGCATTCCTGCACTTGATGGACGCTTCCCGCCATGAGATTATCCAGCATCAAATTTTCAAAGAATGGTGACATCAGACATGAGGGACGGTTTTGAGGAGGCCTTACTTCCCATCGCTCCGCACAAACAGGCCCTGACCTCCGATGTCGGCGACCGACTTTGAGGCGACCCGTATCACCAAGCCCGAGGCTTTGCCGTGGGCTTTTGAATGAGGGTATTCCACATGGAGATAGGCAAGAAAGAAACCAGACGGCGAGGTGGGACACATGGCAAATCCGCACCAACCCATTCGGAGAGCCGAAAAGCATCTGGCGGCCAACCTCCGAAGAATTCGAGGAACCCCTTGTACATCGTCGGGATGGGCGCTTCGGCCGGTGGGTTGGAAGCGTTTGAACGGTTCTTCCCAAGGATGCCCTCCGATTCCGGTTTGGCGTTCGTCGTCGTTTCGCATCTCGACCCGACGAAAAAAGGGATGATGCCGGAAATCCTGCAACGCTTCACCGAAATGAAGGTCTCTTCCATAGAGGATGGGATGAAGGTTGAACCAAACAGGGTTTACGTGATCCCGCCAAACAAGGATTTATCCATCCTGCACGGGACCCTTCATTTGCTGGAACCTACTGCGTCCCGGGGCTTGCGGCTGCCTATCGATTTCTTCTTCAAGCACCTGGCTGAAGATCAGAAGGAAGGGAGTATCGGGATTATCCTTTCCGGTATGGGAACGGATGGGACCTTGGGAGTTCGAGCGATCAAGGAAAAATTGGGCATGGTGATGGCGCAGGACGTCACGTCGGCGAGGAGTGACAGCATGCCGCGGAGCGCTATGAGTACAGGGCTCGTGGATTATATCGCACCTGCGGAAGAACTGCCTGCAAAATTGATTGCTTATGTGACACACGCCTCGACGGCGCCCCGGAAAGCCCCGACGTTGACGGCCAAGGCATCCGGCTTGATGCAGAAGGTGTTCATACTGCTACGGGATCAGACGGGACATGACTTCTCCCTCTACAAAACGAACACCATCCATCGACGTATCGAAAGGCGCATGAATGTTCATCAGATCGACAGCATGTCCTTGTATGTCCGTTACCTTCAGCAGAATCCTCATGAACTCGATTTGCTTTTCAGGGAGCTGCTGATCGGAGTGACCAACTTCTTCAGAGACCCCGAAGCGTTTGATGTTCTGAAGCAAAAAGTGTTGGGGCATCTTCTCAGGGACCGAAAACAGGGGCACCCTTTGCGGGTATGGGTCCCTGGCTGCGCTACCGGAGAAGAAGCCTACTCCATAGGGATCCTTCTCACCGAGTGCCTCGATGAGCTGAAGCGCAAGGGCACTTTCAAGATACAGATCTTTGGGACGGACCTCGACAAAGAAGCTGTCGAAAAGGCCCGCCAGGGTGTGTACCCTGCAAATATTGCTGCCAACGTGTCTCAGGAGCGTCTGGAGCGTTTTTTCACCAGGGAGGAGTCGGGGGGCTATCGCATCAACAAGGACATCAGGGAACAGGTCGTCTTTGCCCCGCAAAATGTTCTCTCGGACCCGCCGTTCACCAAACTTGACATCCTCAGTTGCAGAAATCTGCTGATCTACCTGACTCCTGAATCCCAGAACAAGCTGTTGCCGCTTTTCCACTACACTCTGAACCCTGGGGGCATCCTCTTCCTTGGCTCTTCCGAAACCATCGGCCGTTTCACGGATCACTTCTCCGTTTTGGACAACAAGTGGAAGGTCTACAGGCGAACGGAGTCAGCCTCCGCCCTTGCGGGGGTGTTTGATTTTCCATTGGATTTGCCCCCTCGCGCTGTGGACGGCATCCCGGACCCCTTCAAATTGGGGAAAGACGTGGTGACATCCGTTCAGGAGAATGTTGAGAAAGTTCTGCTCGAGAATTACGCACCCTCTGCGGTGCTCATCAACGAGAATGGCGACATCCTCTACATTCACGGCCGAACAGGGAGATACCTGGAACTTGCCGCCGGCAGAGTGAACATCAACATCTATGCCCTGATACGCGAGGCACTGAGGTACGAACTGGGGAGCGCCATTCGAAAAGCCTTGACTCAACAGGCGGACGTGACCGTGAAGGACCTGCGCGTGACTGACGATGGGGGCGATCGAATCGTCCAGTTCACCGTCAAGCCTCTCAACGAACCGGAGACGATGCGTGGACTGCTGCTCGTTGTCTTTCAGGACGTTCCGACTCCCCCTCAGGCGAAACGTTCCGGCAGGAAAGGATCCGGCCCGGTCCCCGGTGAGAGCGTCATCGTCAGCGAACTGGAGAATCAGCTGCAGCAGGCAAGAGAGCATCTGCAATCCACTGTTGAAGAAATGGAAGCCTCCCGGGAGGAGCTCAAGGCTGCAAACGAAGAACTGCAGTCGACCAATGAGGAACTGCAGAGCACCAACGAAGAGTTGACCACGTCCAAAGAGGAGATGCAATCGCTCAACGAAGAACTGATGACGATCAATGCTGAACTGCAGCACAAAATCGACCAATTGACCCGTTCCGACAGCGACATGAGAAACCTGCTCAACAGCACCAACATCGCAACCCTGTTCCTGGACAATCATATGAATGTCAAACGTTTTACGGCAGCCGTCTCCGAGATCTTCAAGCTGATTCCGTCCGATGTGGGGCGTCCCATTGGAGACATTGTCTCCAACCTGAAATACGAAGATCTGGTCAAAGACGTGAAAGAGACGCTGGATACGCTGGTGTTCAAAGAAATGCAGTTGCAAAACAAAGACAGGCAGTGGTACCTGATGCGCATCATGCCTTATCGGACACTTGACAACGTCATCGATGGGGCAGTGATCACATTCACCGACATCACCAACCTCAAAGAAATGGAGGATTCCTTGAGTGAGAGTCGGCGTTTGCTTCAAGACGCTTACAACTACGCCGAGAGCATCCTGGCCACCATACGGGAACCACTGCTGGTGCTGGACTCCGAAATGAGAATCGTTTCGGCCAATCAGTCATTTTATCGGACATTTCAGACGACGCCCGAAGAAACCCGAAATGAGGTTCTTTATAACCTGGGGAGTCGGCAGTGGGACATTCCCGCTTTAAGGCAGTTGCTGGAGGAAGTCGTCCCTGCAAACAAGGTGTTCGGGGACTTCCTGGTCGAGCACGAATTTCCAAAGATCGGTCAAAGAAAAATGCTGCTGAACGGGCGGCAGATTCACCAGGAGGGCCGCGAGAAACAGTTGATTCTTCTCTCCATCGAAGATGTTGCCGAGGCTGGGTAAACAGGGGTCAGGAGGAGTGCAGCACCATGTCCGAGGATAGATCCCGGCGAAACAAAGCAAACGACCTGCGCCGCCGGGCTGAAGTAATTCAGGACCAGGGAGATGCCGAAACCCTTCGAACCATGTCGGAAGAGGATATCCGTGCGCTGGTCCAGGAACTGCAGGTGCATAAGATCGAATTGGAAATGCAGAATGAAGAGCTGCGAGGGGCCCATTCGCGAGCAGAGGAGGCGATGAGCAAGTATGCCGACCTGTACGACTTTGCGCCGGTCGGCTACGTCACTTCGAATAAAGAGGGCCTCATCCTGGAAGCAAACCTCGCCTTTGCCGATCAGCTTGGTATTGAAAGAGGCCGCCTGATCAACACCCCTCTATGGCTTTACGCAGCAGCGCCGCACAGGGACAAGCTTCGGTCGCACCTCGATCAGGTTTTCAGTACCAACGAACGGCGAACCTGTGAAGTGAAACTGGAAAGACCGGGTGGCCCGCAACGTACTGTACAATTGGACAGTATCTGGGTGCTGACTGTGGATGGCACAGAGTCATGCAGGACTTCGGTAACGGATATATCCATCAGGAAGCAGGCCGAAGAGGAGATCATCAGGATTCAGGACGCACTGGAAAGAAAGGTGAAGGAACGCACGGCCGAGCTCAGTGAGAGCGAAAGGAAGCACAGAAAACTCTCGCACGAATTCCATGTTCTTCTGAATGCTATCAGCGACACTTTGGTCCTGCTCTCTCCCGACATGGAATTATTGTGGTCAAACCGTGGGAATGTTCAACAGTTGAATGAGGCGCTATCTGAGGTGGCCAGTCAATACTGTTATGAATTATCGCATGGTCTGTCTGCTCGCCCTGAGGACTCTCCGGTGGCAAGATGTTTCAAGACCGGGGAAAACGAAGCTTCGGTGGTAAAATACAATGGGGCCATATTGGACATAAGGGCCTTCCCAATCAAAGAGGATGAGAGTGTCAGCAGAGTGCTCCTGCTGGTTAGTGATATTACCGAAAAGATGGCTCTGCAGGCGGAAGCCATGCAGGCATGTCATTTGGCATCCCTGGGGGAACTGGCGGCTGGAATTGCCCATGAGATCAACAATCCCGTCACGGGTGTCATAAACTATGGTCAGATACTGATAAACGAGTGCAGCGCCGAGCGCATGGAACATGACATTGGCAAGCGGATCGTGATGGAAGGGGAGCGTATTGCCCGCATCGTCAGGACTCTGCTCTCCTACGCACGCAATGATGAGCAACAGAGAAAACAAACGACGACCGTCTCTGCAATACTTGAAGAATCAATAATTCTAACCCAGGCTCAAATACGAAAGGAGGGCATTGATCTGGAGATAGATCTTCGCGGCGATCTTCCTGACGTGGATGTCAACTTTCAGCAGATCCAACAGGGTTTTATAAATATTATCACCAACGCGCGCTATTCGTTAAACGAGAAGTATCCGGAAAGGCATGAGAATAAACTCCTCCAAATCACCGGCGAGAAAGTGATCATCAGCGATCGCCCGTATGTGCGAATCGTATTTCATGATCGGGGAGTCGGAATTCCACCCCATGAGCTGCCCATGCTGACAAAGGCATTCTTTTCCACAAAGCCTTTTGGGAAAGGAACCGGCCTGGGGTTGAACATCACTGACAGGATCATCAAAGAGCATGGGGGGTTCCTCAGTTTTGAGAGTCTCGAAGGGGAATTCACGAGGGTGATCATTGACCTACCAGCTAAGGTGAACAATCAATGCCGGGATTCATGCGAGATAGCCAGGATCTGATCGTGCTACCGCCGCCTTTGGTAGAGGTTCTCCCACGCTCTCCCTCCACAGCGAACCTCTCCACACCCGTGGGCGAGTGTCGACCGGCAACAGCCCTCACTTTCCCGACCGCGTCGAAAATAGCGCACTGAAAATTTGCGAAATTGCGTCCTTGCTTCAAGGTGCGATCAGGCTCTCCTCATCTTCAGGTAGGTCAATCCGGATGCAACCACCATGGGACCAACACCCAACACAATCAAGATCACGTGCGACGGCAGGCTGTACCATTCCAGCAGCCGAATCCGATCCTGCGCGATGAATTCAAGACTGCGCGCATGCCAGTAGCCATTTTCGAGTACATCCCATAACTGCAACACACCCACTGGGAACAAGTTGGTGATGACCATCAGGAAAAGGCCCACGTTCAAGCCCCAGAAAGAAACCTTGATGAACTTTGCCGGCATCGCCCACTGATCCTCCGTAAGGACGTGCCGCAGGCCCAAAACCAGAAGCGCCATGGCCAGCATGCCGAAAGCACCCATCAGGGCGGCATGACCATGGTTCAGCGTCAATACGGTGCCCGCTTCGAAGTAGCTGACAACCGGCATGTTGATCAGAAAGCCGAAGATGCCCGCTCCCACAAAATTCCAGAAGCCCACGGCCATGAGAAAGTAAAACGCCCACTTGTGGGGAATGACTTTTCCCGGCGCACTGCTCGATCCCTTGGTCCCTGTCAGCTTGATGAAGTCCCAGGCGTCGAGGGTGAGAAGGGTGAGGGGAACCACTTCGAGGGCTGAAAACATGGCTGCCAGGGCCATGGTGAAGTTGGCCTGTCCGGTCCAGTACCAGTGATGTGCCGTACCGATGATGCCGCCGGAAAGAAAGAGTATGGCATCCATGTAAATGACCCGCAGCACATTGGTGCGGCGAACGACGCCCAGTTGGTAGAAGGTCACTGCCACGAGAACGGTCACAAACAGTTCGAAAAAGCCCTCCACCCACAGGTGAATGATCCAGAATCGCCATGTGTCCACAACCGTGAAATTGGTTGTGCTGCCGAAGAAAAAAGCGGGCAGGTAGAAAATGGGAATGGCGGCAGCGCCCCCCATGAAAAGGAGTGCGATTTCTCTGTGCTCGGGATCCTTCAGCGCCGGCGCGACGGCACGTTGGAGCAGCCATAGCCAGAAGCTCAATCCGATCACCATGATGATCTGCCAGAAGCGCCCCAACTCGAGAAATTCCCACCCCTGGTGGCCAAACCAGGACCATAACCCGCCGAAAAACCCGTGAATGCCGAGGAGTTCCCCCACCATGCTGCCGACCACCAGGACGACGAGCGCCCAAAACAGCATGTGGATGCCCGCCGCCTGTCCGCGTGGTTCCTTTCGGCCCAGAGAGGAGGCCAGCAAGAGGCCACCGGACACATAGGCAGTGGCGATCCAAAAGATGGCCAACTGAAGGTGCCACGTGCGTAAAATATTGCTCGGCAGATACCGGGCCAGATCGATGCCGTAAAAATCGCCGGGCTCCGCGCGATAGTGGGCCAGTGCGCCGCCGATCATGACCTGGGCCAGGAAAAGCAGGGCGACGATGAGACAATATTTGATGGTCGCCTTCTGGCCGGCGGTGGCCTCACCAATCAGCATCAACGGCTGAACGCCCCTGGACTCCCCTTTCCAGCCGAGATAGTCGAATCTGCCGAAAGTAAACAACACCATGGCCAGCCCGGCCAGCAGCATGGCGACGCTCAGGGCGCTCCAGAGAAGGGCGTCGGCAGTCAAACGGTTGCCGACCGTCGGGTCATAGGGGAAATTGTTGGTATACGAATACGGTTTGTCCGGGCGATTGGCAACGCTGGCCCAGGCGGTCCAGGCAAAAAAGGCCGTGAGCCGGCGGATCTCCTCGGGGGCATGGATGTACTTTCTTGGGAGCCCCGTATTGGTCGTCGGCTGTAGAAAAAAATCTTTCCAGACCGTGAGCTGCCTTTCATAGGAAGCCCTTTCGGAATCGAGGAACGTCAATTGCTTCGAGGCCGGATCGTATCGATTTTCTTTAAGAAGTCTTGCAATCCGTGCGTCGATGAGCAGCCGTTGCTCATTGGTCACGGCAGACAGCTCCGTGCTGAATTCCTGCCGGGCGACAGCATTGCCCACATCGATGGAAAGCTCGTGGAGGTACCGGGCGGAATAGTCCGGACCCAAGTACGAGCCGTGGCCCCAGATCGAGCCGTTTTGCATCAGGGCGTATTTGAGAAATATCTGCTGGCCGGCTTCGATGTCCAGACCAGTGAAGATGACCTTGCCGGCGGAGTCGACCACTTTTTCCGGAATAGGGGGGGCATACCGATAGGCCTGGACGGACATGAAAACCAAGACCGCCATACCACAGACAAAAACCAGCACGACACTGCGCCGCCACCAGGGGGAAAGGGTCTGATTGTCGGGCAACGGCTCCTTCATTTTGACGCCTCCTTTGTTTCGGGTTGATGGGGTATGGCTGCGGAAAAGAGCCGCTCAGTTCGATTCTTCACGCAAACCCAAGCGGGTCGATAGATTGTGAAGATTGCTCCGGCTTATTCCCAACTCACTGGCTGCCGCCGCCCAATTGCCGCCACCTTTTGTGAGTGCGCGACGGATGGTCTCTTCTTGGAGTTGTCTGACAGCTTTGTGGAGAGATGGCTCCCCCGGCCAGGAAAATCGGCTCAAAGCTGCTATGGCGTCCGCCGCTGTGCTCCAGCGGCTCGACCAGATCGGCCGTTTGCGCTTGTGCGCCCGATGGACACGTGACGTCTCGCAGCGATCGTTCCGCTTGATACTCAGGTTCAGTGGATGCTCGTTCAATGCGTTATGTACGCAAGCACGTCCGCCATGAGCGCGTTGACGGCATCATAGGCGGCTGCCGGGACCTTGCGCAGTTCCTCCTCGGATTGGATGAAAAGACCCTTGATCAGTTCGCCTCGGCAGTGGAAAATGAGGGATTCAGCGCTTTCGGGCGTTGCCTCCAGGTGGAATTGAAGACCGATGGCTTTGGAGCCGATCTGAAACGCCTGGTTTTCGCAGCCGGCACTGCGTGCAAGCCTTGATGCCCCGGGCGGCAGGTCGAAAGTTTCACCATGCCAGTGAAAAACCTTTGCAGTCCTGGGAAATTGGAACAGGTCGGGATGATTGGAGGTGCTCTCGATGTCGAACCACCCGATCTCCTTATGTGGTCCAGGATAGACAGGGGCACCGAGGGCGCTGGCGATGTGCTGTGCACCGAGACAAATTCCCAATACAGCTTTCCCTGCACTGATTGCCTCAGAGATGAATCGCTTCTCCTCTTTCAGCCAGGGCAGGTCCGCCTCATCGTTGACGCTCATCGGACCACCCAAAGCAATAACAAGATCAAGATCGGCCATATCGGGCAGCAGCGGGGAATCGAAAAAGCGCGTGTACTGTACTTCCGCTTCTCGTGCGGCGAGCCAGGACTCCATGCTTCCCAGCCCTTCGAAGGGTACATGCTGTAAAACGTGAACGTTCATGACTCGGGCTCCTCGGAATCTCATCTGGATCGTTTCCTGCCAACTCCCCAAGCTCAAGCGGTATCCCAAACTGGAAGGGCTTATTTCAGATAAGTATTCTCCAAATTCTCCAGCATCTTGTGGAATTCTTCATGCCTGCCGACGCCGATTTTTTGGATCTCGATCAGCTCGAAGCCTTTGGACAGCTCGGCCTGCCTGGCCGCGGGAAGCTGTTTTTCAGCAAAAGGAAACAAGACCGTATCCTCTTTTTGGATGTGTTGACCCAAAAGATCGATATACCCTCGTGCCTCCGAGATGAACTCGGCCAACGCTCCAGCCTGACCCGCCCGATATTCTGAAAAGGTTCCTTTCATCTTCCGGACGTATTCGCGTCCCCGCTCATGTTCTTCGAGCATGACCCCGATGGGTCCGCCCTCCTTTTTGACTCCCACCGCCTCCAAAGCCGGGAAGAGCAGTTGCTCTTCCTTCCCATGGTGGCATTTGTCCACGAATACCGAGAAAAACTCCAGAAGTTGATCGATGTGTTGCACCTCGACCGCCTCGCCGGGCTGTTCCATCTTCCGGCAAATGGTCTCGAGCACCCTGAGGGTCAGCCTGACCGCTTGATGCTCCATCTTCAGCTCGTCTATCGGGCCCATGGCATGTCTCCTTCCTTGCTCTTCAGCACTCAGCCCTTGACTTTCGCTGCTTCAACCCGACATCGCTCCTCCAGCTGCGCCAACCGCTGTCGGGTCGCTTTCTCCCGGTTCCATCGCTCGGTCACGTCACGGATGATGGCGGCTATCCCTTCGAGACGACCGTTTTCGTCCTGGATGGGCACCAGGGTGAACTCCACTGAAATGCGGCTTCCATCCTTTCTCAGGGCGGGCACGGCCAGGAGCTTGGACTCGTAACGGCTCCCGCCCGCCGCCATCACCTTGCGGTAGCCTTCCCAATGGCGATTTCTGAGGGACTCGGGGATGATGAGGGCCAGGCTCTGTCCGAGAGCTTCCGACCTCGAATAGCCGAACATGCGCTCAGCCCCGGTGTTCCACAACCCAATGAGTCCTTCGCGGTCTGAGGTGATCACCGCATCCCGGGCCTTCTCCACGATTTCCCGATAGAACCGTGCATTTCGATCACTTGCCATGGGCTCCTCCTCGCGAACTTTTTCTCCAGGCCGGACGTGGCGTATCCTGTTTTGCAGTCGCGTTGCCGGTGGATCAGCCGAGGATGGCTTTCAGGTCCTCATCGGGGGTGCTGATGGGCATGATGTTGAAATTCTTGACCAGCACATCGAGGACATTGGGGGTCACGAAGGCCGGGAGCGACGGCCCCAGGCGAATGTTCTTGATGCCGAGATGGAGCAGGGTGAGGAGGATGGCCACGGCTTTTTGTTCATACCAGGAACATATGATCGAGAGAGGAAGATCGTTCACGCCCACCTTGAACGCCCCGGCGAGGGCGACGGCGATCTGGATGGCCGAGTAGGCGTCGTTGCACTGGCCCACGTCCATGAGCCTCGGAAGCCCGCCGATGGTCCCGAGGTCCTTGTCGAAGAATCTGAACTTTCCGCAGGCGAAGGTCAGCACCACGCAGTCTTTGGGGACTTTTTCCACGAATTCCGTGTAATAGTTCCGGCCGGGTTTGGCGCCGTCGCAGCCGGCCACCACAAAGAAATGGCGAATGGCCTTACCCTTCACGGCCTCGATCACCTTCTCGGCAACCCCCAGAACCGTGTTCCTCGCAAAACCGACCATGACCTCCTTGCCGTTGGCCTGCTCGGTGAAACCGGGAAGGCTCAGGGCCCTCTGAATCACGGGAGTGAAGTCCCGGTTTCCGATGTGGGGAACTCCCGGCCATCCCACGATGCCCGATGTGAAGATGTTTTCGGCATAGCTTCCCTGGGGCCTCTGGATGCAGTTGGTGGTCATGAGGATGGCGCCTGGAAACTGGGCGAATTCCTTAGCCTGATTCTGCCAGGCGGTCCCGTAATGGCCGAAGAAGTGGGAATGGGCTTTGAGCTTCGGATATCCGTGGGTCGGAAGCATCTCGCCATGTGTGTAGACGTCGATCCCCTTGCCCGCAGTCTGCTTGAGGAGCTCATCGAGATCCTTGAGGTCGTGGCCCGAGACCAGGATGGCCTTGCCTTTCCGATGCCCCAGCGGGACCTTCGTCGGGACCGGATGCCCGTAGGTTCCCGTGTTGCCCGCATCGAGGAGCTCCATGGCCTTGAGGTTCACTTCGCCGCATTTCAAGGTCAGCCCCACCCAGTCGTTGAGGCCGAGGTCCTTGTTCATCATGGCGGCCAGGGCTTCATGAACGAACGCGTACACGCTGTCGTCTTCTTGCCCCAGGATCTGGGCGTGGTCCGCGTAGGCGGTGATGCCCCTCAGGCCGAACAGCACGGTGTGCCGAAGTGACAGAATATCAGGATCCACCGATGGATCGGATTTCAGGCCGACTTTTTCCCCCTGGGCCACCATGCCATCGAGAGTCGACTCCGGCCTGAAGCTGGCGGCATCCTCGGTGAAATCCGTCTTTCCACCCGCGGCTTTCACTTTCGACTTCAGAGCGTCCCGCAGCTCCACGGCGCGCTTGATGAAGTTTGAGATGTCGGCCGGATCGAAGTTCACGTTGGTGAGCGTCGAGAACATGGCCTCGCAGGAGAACACGTTGGTCTCACGCTCGTTCACGCCGACCTTGCGTCCCTCGACCGCGAAGAGGGCCAGCCCCTTCATGGCATGAGTCAGAAGATCCTGAAGCGCTGCGACGTCTGGTTGCTTTCCGCACACACCGATTTTCTCGCAGCCTTCTCCTTTTGCCGTCTGTTCGCATTGGTAGCAAAACATGTTGGTTCTCCGTTTCGTTTGGAGTTGTGATCAGGATTCTTCTTTCACAAATTCGCTCTTGGGTGCGCCGCAGAGAGGACAAACCCAATCGTCGGGCAAGTCCTCGAAGCGCGTCCCCGGTGCGATTCCGTTGCCGGGGTCACCGACCGCCGGGTCATACACATAGTCGCAGATCGTGCAAACATACCGTTCCATGCGTCTCTTTTCCTGATGTTGAACGATTCCAATGTTGGCTTTTCATCGATGACTCCTCGAATGCGGGAGAACCCCGAAGCCCATGGTGCAATCAGGCCTCTTGCGGTTCGATGCGACCGTTCCGCAGGCGAAACATCCGGTCCAGTCGATCGAAGATTTTGTCATCGTGGGTCACCACGAGGATGGCGGTTTGCTGCTCGGAGGCCAACTTCTTCAGAAGGTCCATGACAACACCCGCACGCTGCGAATCGAGGGCTGCCGTGGGCTCGTCGGCGAGAACAATCCTGGGGCCATTGGCCAGTGCCCTTGCGATGGCCACCCGCTGAGCTTCACCTCCCGAAAGGTTCGCCGGATGGGCCCGTTTTCTGTGACCGACCTGAAGATAATCCAACAGCTGGGATGCGACCTCCCGAGCCGCGGTCCCCGTGGTCGGCGCTGAGCCTGGCGAGGGTTCCCGAAACCTTGAAGCCGATATTGGAGAGGGTGTGGACCTCCATCGTTCCAAGCACATAGACCTGGACGCGCGCCTCTTTCTCGCGTGCCAGCGCCTCCACCTCAATGGGTTTCAGAAGCCTCCACCCAACGAGGACGGCGGTCGAAACAAGGAGCACTGCAATGAGGAAAAGAGTCGTTCGCTTTCGCATGTTGGTTCATTCTGATCGGCGGTGTGAAGAGACCCTTCACAATGGCCTTGATGCATTCGACAATGACCTTGCGACAGAGTTTTCGTTCAGTTCTCGTTTGTTCATGGATCGAACGCGAATAGCCTCGAGGAACCGGTGCATTCTCCCTTTCCATATATTCACCCAGGCCGAGCAGTTTGACGACGGATAGAGAGGGATCGGAAAGCGGAGGGCGATGGGATGGTTATTACCCTCCGCCTGATTTGATGTCCTACTGATTCGTTCCTGTACCCTGACCTTGACCCATACCTTTGCCCATTCCCTGACCCATGCCTCTGCCCATGCCTTTACCCATCCCCATTCCCTTGTCTGAGCAGAACTCATCTTTTGTCAGGTAACCACGTTTTTGGACGTCCATTGCCGTGAACATCTGTTCGGGATTATCCCTTTGATGTGGAGCCGCCAGGAATTCATCTTTGCTGACCTTTCCGTCTCTGTTGGTATCCATGGCATCAAATCGCTGCTGGCATCCCATCATTGGAGCAGCACCTTGACCGCCTTTACCCTGGCCGCCACCCTGTGCAAATGCGATCCCTGCCATGAAAAACACCGTCACCAACGCAGCCAGCACAACAAGCTTGAAATGTTTCATTTTTTCTCCTTCTTCATTCAATGGTTTGAACAGGCGATCCTTAAATACCTCTCTTTTCTGTTTTTCTCATTACAAACTGCACCTTCCGCTTCAGCTTCTCCTGGTCCACGTCGAGGATGAGCCTTTTCTAGGTTGCGGAAAACTCGAAGGCTTCAAAAGGCATGGAAAACCTGTTCCCCATGCCCATGAAGCCAACGATGAATAGCGCTGCGCAGGCCAAGTGGTTCTCTCCGGCGTCGATCACCCGTTCGTGGTTCCTGCCCCGATTCTCAACCTGGCGATTGACCACCGCCCCGGACCTGAACGCCTAACGGCCCCGCCTCGACCAGTAGTATCCTCCGCCACCGCCGAAGAGCAGAAGCAAAACGACTATTATCAGGATGGTTTCCATCTCATCACCTCCTCTCTAAATTGGACGACCTCACCGTGTACTTATTTGGAAACTGGCTGCTGATGCCCGCACTGAGCATGTCCGCCAGCCTCTCTCACCTCGCAGGAGGCCTCTTGTCCCCGTTGAGAGAGACAACAGGCGGGGACATGTTCCATTCACAATGAGCTAAATGAATCTATATTTAGGCAAGTTCTATGCCGAGCGGGTTGAGAAACGTCGCCGCTTCATTTTTATGAATATACATGAGTGGAAGGCCTCAGGTGCACCCACGCAGGAGAAACAGCAGCACTAAGATCGGGATCGGGATTCCCATGGCCCAAAGTAAAATCCACCCCACCTTCCCTTCTTCTGTGTTACGCATCGTGATCCCCCATTTCTTTCAGACTTGTAGTGGAAGGAAGAACAGCAGGAGAACAAAGGCATGCTGCCGGGGGCATACTGCCGTGGTCCCCCGGCTCCCACCCTAGATCACCCGCTCACTGACGGGTGCGAGCGTGCTTACACCCGCGCCTCTTCCGCCCCCCTTGCACCCGTCTTTCAGGAATGTGTTGAAGACAGAACCGGCTCCATTCGTTCCCTCGGAAAGTGACGCAGGCATCCCGCGCCGTCTGTGAAATTCCTCATTTAAATCAGTGGAGTGGAATTCGAAGGCTTTCCAAGGCATGGCAAACACCTTGTTCCCCATGCCCATGAAGCCGCCGAAGGAGAGCACCGCTTAGGCCACGCGGTTTTTTCTGGCGTCGATCACCAGGTCGTGAATCTTGCCCAGATTCTCATCCTGGCGATTGACCACCCCGGATCATGGCGCCTAAAGGCCCCGCCTCGACCACCAGTATCCTCCGCCACCGCCGAAGAGCACAAGCAACAAGAGTATTATCAGGATGGTTTCCATATCATCACCACCTCTCTAGGTTGGACCGCAAAGCAGATTGTCCCCTGACCTCACTTGCATTTATTTGGAAACTGGCTGCCGATGCCCGCAGTGAGCATATCCGCCAGCATCTCCGGCCTCGCAGGAGGCCTGTTGTCACTCTTGAGAGAGACAACAGGCGGGGACCTATTCCATTAACAACGAGCCAGATGACATCATACTTCGGCAAGTTCTATGCCAAGGGGGTTGAGAAACGTCGCCGCTTCATTTTTATAGGTATATACCAACATCTACGGAAGGATGTGTCCCGTCGAAGCTCATGGACTTGGATCTGGGAACTGTTGCATGCAACAGAAACGTTGCGTTTCATCGATAAACGGCTCCATATTGTACTGGGCTAAAACCTGCGTGGTGTTAACTCAAAAAACTAACGCTGAACGTCGTTCCGCCCGCCGAAAACGAAAAAGCCCGCAGGGCCATTACCTGCGGGCTGTTGAGCTTTGTACTGGCTCCACTGACTATTGTTTTTCGGTCGTCGTCGTGGTGGTGGTGCTCTTCTTTTCGATCACGGGCTTCTCGGTCGTCGTCGTGGTTTTCCGAACCACCACTTTATTAGCGATCATGCGATCGCCTTCGCGGGTGTAGTAAACCGTCACCGGCAGACCGGATTTAACAGTCTCCACGGAGACGGGCGCGCCCGTGTCGTCAACATAGGTCGTGCTCTTCGTGTAGCTGTACTTCATCGGAGATGAGCTGGTTTCCGACCGAACCACTATGGTGTCGGGGCTAAACTCGCTGATCGTCCCCGCGGTTTCCGTCGTCGTGACCGTCACCTTTTCCTGTTGGGCAAATGACCCGCCTGCCATAATCAGAACGGCCAATGCGAATACGAGCGACATCACTGTTTTCATGACTCTCTCCTTCTTTTTTGTGAAACTCATAAACATTCGATGTAAATCTGCGATTCCCCCCTAGCTGTTAAGGAGTGACCGAAACGACATTCGAGGCCCAGCGGCCACTTGAGAGATCAGGAAAGATAGCTTGCCAAGGCTTCCATGGCCTTCACGATATCATCCATCGTCTCGTGCACTCCGTCGCTATAAAAACTGCTCTCTGACGCTCCCTCCTTCCCGGTCTTGTCTTGAACCTCAGACTCGAGTTTTTTTGACCTTTGAGCCTATTGTTCAAGTTGGACTCGTTATTCTTCTTTCATGCATTTGAAGCCCGCAGAGCCATTCCCTGCAAGCTGTTGAACTTTGAACTGGCTCGTCTAATGATTTAATTTCGCTTGTGAAAGGCTCCGTTATTTCATGACGAACTCGGGAGTGCTCGCGTCTTCTTTGAAAACGTCAACCACCTCTCACCTTTCATGCATGGCTGGCGAGAAAGGTCCGGAATGGCCTTTCATTATGGTTTGGCTACATGGTTTGGGCACTCAAGATCTGTGCCGAAGAGGCAGAGGAAACCACTCATCCCATATTATAGCGATATAACATGAGCTTAGGGCTTAACGGCGAGAGTGCCCGCCTATCGACGGCAAGAAAAGAGGTGTTGCATGCAATGGAAGCGTTGCATGATTTCTGTGTCATATGCAACAGTTCAACGCGTGCAAATCACGAGTGTTGGTAAGAAATTGGCTAGCTATTTCCAAGAGGTACCCCTCATCACCCCCGCACGGGAAATGCAGGACAAAAGGGGGTGCCCGCTGGTGAAATGCTTCTGTGTGATCACACAGTCGTCGGGGCTTGATGGGCGCCTGCCCTCGTTTATGGGCGCAGTCCAGGATTCTCTCACTACAGTTGCTTTCCCCCTCCCCTTTCGGCATATACTGTCGGTGTGAACGCACCCTGCGAGCACTTCCGCCGTCGTTATTTAGGCGCTGGTCGTGGTCGTATTCCCCTGCATCGGCGTGGTTATTCTGCTTGCCGCGTTTCTGCTCTTGCGGGCCAATGGTGCGCCGAGCGCTCCCATCGGCCACATACAAAGCATTTGGGCAGGCCGATGGATTTAGGAGGCTAGGTTCCAGACCTGAAACGTTAGGCAGGCCCACGGCAGAGAATACGAGTTGCGGCTCAAATCGCCGCACCAAGTCCAACGCGGTTTCGCTGAAGACGCTTGATGATCGAGCCGGTGAGCTGCCGGTTTTTTTGACACCAAACCCAACGGCCAGAGAGGGCGTCGCGTTTTGGGGGGCATTCTCGGCCAGAAGAAAACAATCCGTCCCCTCATGAACCACGGTGAGCGAACAGCAATCATTCGGGGGCGCAAAATTTGCCTGGGAATTGGAGCGTTTACAGGAGGAGACATGCGATATCAAATTCTCGCCACCGATTACGACGGTACCCTCGCGCACGATGGAGTAGTCGATGCGCCCGCCATTGAGGCACTCGAAAACCTGCTGGCCACCGGTCGCCACCTGGTTCTGGTGACCGGCCGTGAACTGCCGCAGTTGGAGATGACCTTTCCGCACCTGGAACTGTTTGAATGGGTGGTTGCCGAGAATGGGGCGTTGCTTTACCACCCTGCTACCAAAGAGGAACTGTTGCTGGCCGAACCTCCGCCGGCGCAGTTCAGCGAAGCGCTGCGCGCCAATGGTTGCGAGCCCATTTCGGTCGGCCGGGCGATTGTGGCGACGTGGGAGCCTCATCAGCAACTCGTTCTGAAAACCATCCAGCATTTCGGCCTGGAATTGCAGGTCATTTTTAATAAGGGCGCCGTGATGGTGCTGCCTGCCGGCGTCAACAAGGCCAGCGGGCTGACGGCGGCGCTGAAGAAGATGGGACTTTCGCCGCACAACGCAGTGGCTGTGGGCGACGCCGAAAACGACCATGCGCTGCTGAAACTGTGCGAGTTCTCCGCCGCTGTCATGAATGCACTCCCGTCCCTCAAGGAAGCCGCCGATTGGGTAACGCCCGCCGATTACGGGCAGGGCGTGGCGCAGCTCATCGAACGGATGATCGCTAATGACCTGGCGGATTTGGATGCTAAACTCACGCGGCATCACCTGGAATTCGGCGTTGGTGAGGACGGGCCCGTGTGCCTGCCTCCGTACGGTCCCAGCGTGCTGATTGCGGGCCCCTCAGCCAGCGGCAAATCGACCGTGGCAACCCAGATTGTGGAGACGCTTGTCGAGCGGCAGTATCAGTTTTGCCTGATTGATCCCGAGGGGGATTACGAGAACTTCGAGCAAGCGGTCGTCCTGGGCGGCCCCAAGGCGGCGCCGCAGTCAGGCGAAGTGCTGCGGGTGCTCGAGAACCCCGAAGCGAGCGTGGTGGTTTCGTTGACGGGCATGCCGATCCCCGATCGGCCGCCGTTCTTTCTCGAGTTGCTGCCGCATTTGCTGCAAATGCGGGCGGGGCTCGGCCGGCCGCACTGGCTGATCCTCGACGAGGCTCACCACCTGCTGCCGGCAGAATGGCTGCCGCCGGAAGGCATGCTTCCCGACGATTTGACCAGCATGCTGCTGATCACCGTGCACCCGGTTATGCTGTCGACCGCCATCCTGGAGCGGCTCAATACGCTGCTGGCGACTGGCCCTGAAGCCGCAGACATCTTGCAGCATTTTGCCCAGACGGGAAAAACGCCGATACCGATCTGGAACAGCAAACCTCTTGCCACGGGAGAAGTGCTGCACTGGACGCGAACAGGCAAAGCTCCGCCGCAAGTCGTAAAAACTCACCCGTGCAAGCAGGAGCGCCGCCGTCATCGGCGCAAATACGCGGAAGGCGAGCTGCCGCCAGACCGTAGCTTCTACTTCCAGGGGCCGGAGAAGAAGCTCAACCTGCGAGCGCAGAACTTGATGCTGTTCCTGCAAATCGCAGACGGTGTCGACGACGCGACTTGGGAACACCATCGCCGTGAGGGGGACTACTCGCGCTGGCTGAGGGACAGCATCAAGGACGCGGACCTGGCCGCTGCGGTCGCACGTATCGAAGCACTGGCCAAGATCGACCCTTTGGAAGGCCGCCGGCAGATTCGTGAGGCAATTGAGCAGGACTACACCCTGCCCGCGGCGGGTCCGCTGCCGGTGCCAGGGGCGCAATGATTTGGATTTCCTAACCGCTTCATTTTTATAAATATATATGAAACTTAATCAGTAGGACATGTCCTGTCGAAGCTTATGGACTTGGATCTGGGAACTGTTGCATGCAACAGAAACGTTGCGTTTCGTGGATGCCGCATGTCGCACTTCATCGGCAGATTGGGGTGCTTGGGATCCGAATCTATAAAAAGGCCGGCCCTGGGTCGGCAAGAAAAGGAGTGTTGCGTGCAACACTTTTGTTGCACGCAACACTCCTTTTCAATTGAAAAATAACCTTCAGTAGTACTCTCGACGCGTCGTAACTGACTGTGGATATTGCCAAACATTGAAATGCAGCAACTCTCCGTGTGTTAGGCATAAAGCTTGCTCAATATCGTCATCATGTGCCCGAGGATCGATCTGACGTGTATGTCGTCCAAACAAAAAAAGGAGTGGCATACCAGGAAGGAGGTGGTTAGAGGTCGGATTGCTCAGGTACAGGAATTCTGTCATTTCACACTCATCAACAATCAGCAGAAAGGGGATCAGTATGAAAAGAGTCACGCTTGCATGCCTTGTGTTGCTTATGGGTATCTTCCTGGCAACTGGTGCTTTGGCGGCTGCGGATAAAGCTGCCATACAAAAGCAAGTGGATGAGATTGTGGCGGCCATTGATGGTGGTAAGAAAGCCGCCGACTTCAAGGATGCGGCCAAAAGGGAACCCTACTACGTATTCATCATGCAGGAAAATGGGAGCCTGTTGGTTCACCCATCTTTGGAGGGGCAGAGCTTAAAAGAGAAAGCCGAAGTTGTCTACAATGCTGTGGTAAAGGCGACTCCAGCAGGCACCTGGGTTGACTATGAATGGCAGGGCAAGATGAAACACACCTATGCCAAGAAAACCAAGAGCGGCCTGATCGTAGGAAGCGGCTACTCTGATTAGGCCTGCAGATAAAAAAGCTGGCGCCAGCCGGTGAAGGTTCACCGGCAGAGCTCTCAGAGACCAAAGAAAAAAGCAGCCCAATGCATTCTGCACATAGCCCCGTCTCCCGTCGCCCCTCGGCGGGAGACAAGGCATTCGCTTTCAAGATTGCATCTGTGGCGCGGTCCCGCCTGGGGCGACAAGAAGTATTTCATTGGAGGAAACATCATGAAGTCGAGCACAATAGATAAAATCCAAGGTGAGAAAGACAAGATCAAAGGAAAGGTCAAAGAAGGTCTCGGACAGCTTACAGGCAACCGCGACCTCGAAGAAGAGGGAAAGGACGATCAGTTGAAAGGCGCGGCGCGGAAAAAGGTTGGCGAAATCAAGAAGGTTTTCAATCAATAGCCTTCTGCTGCTTCCTGGCGTTTTCGTATGGGTGGGCTTGTCTGTGGCCTTCCATGCCGCACAAGTCGGCAGAGAATAATCCGATTGGCAAATAAGCACTCCCTTGAAGAGGCATGCCGTGGATAACTTTGTCGTTTGTGCTGGCCGGATGGATTGTAGGACTTGGCCAGCTGGAAAGAATTGGGGAAGGATGCTATGAAGAAGGAAATGGAAGAACTGCAACAGCTTAAAGGGATAGGGAAAGTCCTGTCGCGGCGATTGATCGAAGCCAGCTATAACACGATTGCCAAGGTTGCAGCTGCGGAAGAGCACGGGTTAAAGAGAATACCGGGGATGAACCCGCAAAAGGTGCAGTCGATCGTAACCCAAGCAAGACGGATGACGTCTGAAGCTGAGAAAAGTCGGCCCAAGACATGGAAGCACTGAAGCAGCGGGCAGACGGATTGGTCCAGGTTCTGTTGCAGTAACGCAGTTTTCACTTCCTGCAACAAAACCTCAAATAGAACGTTCACCACCGGCCCCTTTTCCAGGTCTGCATCATGTCGGCAAAGGAGCAGCAAAGGCCACAAGCATGGCCATTTGCTCGTCCAGGAGGTGATCGAGTAATCGCAAGCCAAGCTGGAACAGGCTCAGATTGCAACGGTTGGTCCGATGGATGATTTTGTTCAACCCTGACTCCATGGTCAGAGGTAAAGATCCATCTATTTATATCGTGCTTTTGGAAGATTCGGCTGCAATGATGGGTCTTGCAGTTGCCTTTCTGGGAATCCTTCTCAGCCAAGTTACCGGAAGCCCTTACTTTGATAGTTCAGCTGCAATCGTCATCGGGCTGATACTTGGTGGAACGGCCATATTGCTCGCTTCCGAGACGAAGAGTCTTTTGATTGGAGAAAGTGCCAATCAAGAGGTCGTTCAGGGGATACGGGAAATTGCTTATTCGTGTAAAGAAATCAAGCAAGTCAATGAAATATTGACCATGCACATGGGACCTGATTTTATTCTGGTGAATGTCAGCGTCGATTTTGTGGACCCCATCCTGGCGACGGAGGTTGAGGTCACCGTTGCCGGGTTGGACAGGGCGATCAAACGAGCCTACCCACATGTTCAGCGTGTATTTGTCGAAGTAGAGACGTGGCGAGCCAAGGATTCCATGCAGGGATAGGGACAACTTTGGAAATGCGATGAAAAAGAGATTGCTCGCGGCATTGGTCCTGAAGAGGAGTGAGGAACCAGCATGGAGATTAAGGAAAGCACACTGCACTCACCCACCAAGCGCTCAGGCAGGTTTTGAGGGACGCAGAGCGGGTGAGTCCGGAGAAGTTCAGCGGGCCGAGCTGCCCTTGCAGGTTGCATGAACTCTTGACTGCTTGGAGGTGATACCATGTTTGTAGTCGTGATCTCTTTCCCACCCATAAAAGCAGGCAAAGATGCCGAATTTCGCGAGTGGTTTGCCTTGACGAACGAACAATTTTCCACGTTTAAGGGTTTCATCAGGAGAAGGCTTTTGAAACCATTGGGGGAGGGGAACTACGCAGCCATCGTTGAGTTTGAAAATCAGGATGCTTTCAAGGCAATGCATGGCAGCCCTGCCCATGACAAGGCGGGTGAGCATGTGAAACCGCTATTCGACGGCAGCCCGACCCCCCATTTTTATGAGGTTGCCATAGGGTAGGTCTTGGGATCAATCCTGGGCTCAAAATCGAGGAGAATCAAGGAACCCAAGTCAATATTGAGAAGGTGGGGGATGATTGCTTTTTCTTCATCTTCTGAATATTTTTCTTGTATAGCGAGGCCATGGAGAATAAGGCGCAACCGGGAGGCTCCAAAGTCATTGGGCGCGAAAGGAAGAGTGCATGAACACCACGGAAGGGAGCAAACACGACGCTTCCAATCAGCTTTCCAAGTCCCCTACAGGCATGGTGGGTTTTGACGAAATCACCAACGGCGGGCTTCCACAGGGAAGGCCGACCCTCGTTTGCGGCCCTGCCGGTTCGGGGAAGACCATTTTTGCCATGGAATTCCTGGTGCGCGGTGCTACTGAGTTTAACGAGCCGGGGGTTTTCGTTTCCTTTGAAGAAACCGAGGGGGAGCTTAAGCAAAACGTTGCATCCCTCGGGTTTGACCTTGAAGACCTGGTAGCCCGCGGAAAGCTCTTCATGGATTATGTCTCCATTGGGCCAAGCGATGTCGAGGAATCCGGAGAGTACGACCTTGACGGACTTTTCATCCGCCTTGGAGACGCCATTGAAACTGTGGGGGCAAAGCGGGTGGTGCTCGACACGTTGGAGGCACTCTTTGCCGCGCTCCCCAACCCTTTCATTCTTCGGGCGGAAATTGGGCGTCTCTTTCGCTACCTCAAAAGTAAGGGGGTTACAGCCGTTGCTACGGCTGAGCAGGGAGACGGGAGCTTGACCCGCCATGGCCTTGAAGAATACGTCTCGGATTGCGTCGTCCAGCTTGACAACCGCGTGAGCGAGCAGACAGCCGTCCGGCGTCTTCGCATTGTGAAGTATCGCGGGTCACGGCACGGCACCAACGAGTATCCTTTTCTCATTGAACACAACGGCATTTCCGTTCTTCCCATCACTTCCATGGGCCTGGACTACGAAGCTCCATTCGAGCAAATCTCATCCGGGTTGCCTCGTCTGGATACCATGCTGGCAGGGGGCTTCTATCGCGGGAGCAGCATTCTTGTCTCGGGGACGGCCGGCACGGGCAAGACCAGCATTGCGGCCCACTTTGCAGACGAGACCTGCAGAGCGTGGCGAGCGGTGCCTCTATTTTGCTTTCGAGGAATCGAGAAAGCAGATCATGCGAAACATGCGCTCCATAGGCATCGAGCTTGCGTTATGGGAGCAGAAAGGGCTTCTGCACTTCCACAATATCCGCCCGAGCGCATTCGTCCTTGAGATGCACCTTGTCATGATGCACAAGCTCATCAAGGATTTCAAACCGGGAGTTGTTGTCATCGACCCGATATCCAACCTCGTCACCATCGGCAAACCGGCGGAAGTGCAGTCGGTCCTGACCCGCATCATTGATTTCATGAAGATGTATGGCATAACCGCCCTTTTCACAACCCTGCTCGCAGGAGGCAGTATTGAGGAAACGTCAGTCGGCGTCTCCTCTCTCATGGACACCTGGGTCATGCTCCGGGATATCGAGACCAATGGGGAACGCAACCGGGGGCTCTATATCCTCAAATCTCGCGGTATGGCTCACTCGAACCAGGTGCGCGAGTTCCTGCTGACAAACGATGGAGTTGACCTTCTGGATATTTACACCGGCCCGGGCGGAGCGATGACCGGGGCATTGCGGGCCGCGCAGGAGGCCAAAGAAAGGGCGCAAGCTCTCGAGCATGAGCAGGAAATTCAGCGTATGCAAAGAGAGCTTGCGCGGGAGCGGCAAGCGCTTGAGGCTAAGATTTCACTGCTGCGAGTCCGAGTTCGAGGGCAGAGAGGACAGCCTCAACAGAGCCATTTCACAGGCGCAATCCCGCAAAGATGTTCTTGCCGAAGAGCGCACGGAGATTGCCCGGCTCCGCAAGGCCGACGAAGCAGCCCCTCCAACACAAAAGCTATAGGAGAGCACTCCCGTGGGTGACCCTGGTGAATATTTCATACTGAAACTCTATGTGGCCGGGCAAACCGCCAAGGCTATCGCGGCCTTTGCCAATCTGAAAACCATCTGCGAGGAACAGCTCAAGGGAAGGTACGAGATAGAAGTCATTGACCTTCTCGAGAACCCGAAACTTGCCAGGGAGGATCAGATTGTTGCCCTTCCGACCTTGGTGAGAAAGCTTCCTCCACCGCTCCGAAAGATCATTGGCGACCTTTCCGACACCGAGCGCGTGCTCGTCGGGCTTAATTTGCTGCCTCGTCCCAGAGCGTAAGCCTTCAGGAGCCATATATGGAAGACAAGTCCACGGACATCAGAGAGGTTGACGAACTGCGGGAGCGGCTCGAAGAATCGGAGGCGGTCATTGATGCCATTCGCCAGGGCGGTGTTGATGCCGTTGTCGTCTACAATCCAACCGAACAGGTCTATACCCTCAAAGGAGCCGATTACAGCTACCGTGTACTCATCGAAGCCATGAGCGAAGGCGCTCTCGTGATCTCTGCGAGTGGAATGATTGCCTACTGCAACGTCCGGTTCGCTGAGATGCTCAAGACAGCAGCCCGGGACCTCACGGGATCTTCCCTTTTCAATTGCATGGGACCGGGAGAGTTCAGCGCCTTTGAAAAACTGCTCCAAGCGGGCATCACCGGCAGCGCCAAAGGGGAAATCACGCTTCGAGCCGGGGACGGAAGCTACTTTCCGACGCATTTTTCGATATCGCCTTTGCTCATGGGCGATTTCCGAGGCGCATGTGCCGTTGTGACCGACTTGACGGAACAAAAGCTGATTGAGGAGGAGCTTGGAAAGCATCGTTTGCAACTTGAGTGGTTGGTCGATGAGCGCACGGAAGAGCTTCGCAAGGCCAATGATGAATTAGAGCATCGCGTTCGGGAACGAACCGCCGAACTGGTGCGAGTGAATGCGGAACTGAGTCGAGGAATTTTAGAGCGGCAGCAAGGTCAAACTGCTCTGCAGGACGAACGTGATAACTTCAGAAAACTCTCACAGGAATTCCATACTCTTCTGAATGCTATCAGCGACACTTTGGTCCTGCTCTCTCCTGACATGGAAATATTGTGGACAAACCGCGGGAATGCTCAACAGTTGAATGAGGCGCTGTCTGAGGTGGTGAGGCAACACGGTCATGAATATTTACACAATCTGTCTACTCCCTTTGAGGACTCTCCGGTAACAAGGTGTTTCAATACCGGAGAAATGGAAGTTTCGATGGTAACCCAAAATGGTGTCGTGCTGGACATGAGGGCCTTTCCAGTCAAAGAGGGTGACAAGGTCAGCAGCGTGCTCCTGCTGGCCAGTGATATTACCGAAAAGATGGCACTGCAGGCGGAAGCCATGCAGGCATGTCATTTGGCCACATTAGGGGAACTGGCCGCCGGAATTGCTCATGAGATCAATAATCCCATTACGGGTATCATAAACTATGGTCAAATATTGATAAACGAGTGCAGCGCCAAGAGCCTGGAAAATGACATTGGCAAGCGAATCGTGAAGGAAGGGGAGCGTGTCGGCCGCATAGTCCAGACTCTCCTCTCCTACGCACGCGATGATGGGAGAGAGAGAAAAAAAACGACGTTTGTGTCTGCAATCCTTGCAGAATCAACCATTCTAGCCCAGGCGCAAATGCGAAAGGAGGGCATTGATCTAAAGATAGATCTTCTTAACGACCTTCCTGAAGTGGATGTCAACTTTCAGCAGATCCAGCAGAGTTTCATAAATATTATCAGCAACGCGCGCTATGCGTTAAACGAGAAGTATCCGGAAAGGCATGAGAATAAGCTCCTCGAAATCACCGGCGAGAAAGTGATCATCAGCGATCGCCCGTATGTGCGAATCGTATTTCATGATCGGGGAGTCGGAATTCCACCCCATGAGCTGCCCATGCTGACAAAGGCATTCTTTTCCACAAAGCCTTTTGGGAAAGGAACCGGCCTGGGGTTGAACATCACTGACAAGATCATCAAAGAGCATGGGGGGTTCCTCAGTTTTGAGAGTCTCAAAGGGGAATTTACCAAGGTGATCATTGACCTACCTGCCAAGGCGGAAGAATGAATGCCAAGATTCTTGTAATTGACGATGAAGAAGCGATCAGGTTTACTTTTGAAAGGTTCCTCAGGGCCGCGGGGCATATCGTAGCGACTGCTGAAAGCTGCAGCGAAACTTTGGCCCGGATAAACGAGACGAGCTTCGATGTGGTATTTGCAGACATCATTCTGGGGGATGGGACGGGAATCGATATCTTGCGCGAGATCAAGGCAAGAGGACTGAGTTGCCCGGTAATCATGATCACGGGAGATCCGGGTGTCGAGACCGCTGCCGACTCCATTCGTCTGGGTGCGTTCGATTACATCCCCAAGCCCATCAACCAGGAGTCATTGCTGTATGCCACTCGAACGGCTTTGAAGTACAAGGTCTTAAATGAAGAAAAGGAAAGATACCGTACAAACCTGGAGGCTATCTTCAGGAGTGTCAGGGATGCCATCATCACCGTAGATAAAGAGTCAGTCGTCATCGAGCTTAATGAAGCAGCCATGACCATGTGTGGATATTCTCGTGATGACATCGGAAGGTCGTTCAGCTCTCTAGCCAGGGGGTGCAATGAAAAATGCGCGGAGATTCTCGAGGAAGCGATCAAGAGTGGAGAGCCTGTTCAGGCAGACCGCATCGAGTGCCGGCCTGACAATCGTGCAAGAAAGGTCATCAGCGTAAGGACCTATCCTCTGGTTAGCCTCCAGGGCACGCTCTCGGGTGTCGTTATGGTGTTGAGGGATGATACGAATCTGGCCGACCTGGAAAGGGAGATCAAAGAGCATCGGCAGTTTCATCGCATCGTGGGCAGAAGCGAGCCGATGCAAAAGGTCTATTCCCTCATAAAAGCTTTGGCCCGTGTTCAAACGACTGTTCTCATCACGGGAGAAAGTGGGACAGGGAAAGAACTGGTAGCCGAGGCGCTGCATCGTGCCGGAGAACGCAGCCACAAACCGCTGGTCAAGGTGAACTGCTCGGCATTGCCTGAAAGTCTCCTTGAAAGCGAGCTCTTCGGCCATGTGAGAGGGGCGTTTACAGGGGCCATCAGAGACAACGTGGGGCGATTCCACAGAGCAGATGGTGGTACCATTTTCCTGGATGAGGTTGGTGACATCTCGCCAATGATACAGCTCAAGCTCTTACGCGTCCTTGAAGAAGGGCAATTTGAGCGAGTCGGAAACTCTACCCCGGTGAAGGCAGATGTTCGGCTAATCGCTGCAACAAATAAAAATCTCCGGGAAAAAGTGAGCCTTGGCGACTTGAGAGAAGACCTCTACTACCGGCTGAAGGTGGTTGAGATCCGGTTGCCACCCCTAAGGGACAGGCGCGAAGACATCCCTCTTCTGGTTGAACACTTTCGAAATGGGTTCAACGCTAAATTCAAGAAAACCATTGAAGCGATATCCTCTGATGTCCTGAAAGCCTTTCTCAAATATCCCTGGCCCGGCAATGTGCGGGAGCTCGAGCACACGCTGGAACATGCCTTCGTCCTGTGCAGTCAAAACATCATCACCTTCGATCATCTGCCGTCTGACTTCATGAGTGCTCCCGGTATCGAGCACCGCTCTCCCGATGAGACACAGGCGGTCGATTCTCACGCAATTCTTGAAGCGCTGGATAAGACCGCCTGGAACAAAGCAAAAGCAGCCCGCTTGCTGGGTATAGATCGAGTGACCCTCTACCGGAAAATAAAAAAATACAACCTCACTGACCCCCATGCCCTGATAGGTCACAACGAAAGCTGAAAACCGCACCAGATCGTAAATGCAAGGGGTAAGTCGAGAGAGCGATCTTGTTTCCCCACGCAACCACCTGCTGCATCGGAGGAATCGTTGATTCCCGCATCCCCTGTTAAAGCGGAGTCACCTTTCTGGCAACTTCCCGTTGCGGCACTTCTGGAAAACCTGAATTCCAGCCCCAGTGGTCTGAGCAGCAAGGAAGCGGCTCTCCGCCTGGCCCATTTCGGACCCAACCTGATCCATGCGGAGCGAAAACGGGCCTTGATCCTTCAGTTTCTGGCCAAGTTCCGCAATCCCCTGGTCATCATTCTCCTCACTGCCAGCGCTCTCTCAGCCTTCACGGGAGATGCCGCCAGCTTTTTCATCATCAGCACGATAGTCCTCATCAGCGTGACCCTCGACTTCGTGCAGGAATACCGGGCCGGACAGGCGGCGGAACGTCTGCGCGAGTCGGTGGCGGTGCGCGGGCAGGTGTTGCGCGAAGGAGAGCGCGTTGAAATACCTCTTGCGGACATGGTGCCCGGCGACATCGCACTCCTGGCCGCCGGCGATCTGGTTCCCTGTGACGGGCGCGTGCTGGAGGCAAAGGACTTTTTCGTCAATCAGGCCCTTCTGACGGGGGAACCTTTTCCACAGGAAAAGGTTCCCGCCGAATTGCCTGAAGAGCCTGATATCCTCTCCGCCAAGAACAGCGTGCTCCTGGGGACATCGGTGATCAGCGGCACGGCGAAAGTGCTGATGTGCCGCACCGGGCAGAGTACGGAGCTCGGTGAAATCGCCGACACCCTTCTTGCCAAGGCCCCGCCCACCGCTTTTGAGCAGGGGACTCAACGTTTCGGATACCTCATCATGCGCATGACGGTCCTCCTCGTCCTGTTTGTTCTCCTGATCAACGCCTTCTTTCACCGCCCATGGCTGGAATCGTTCCTGTTTGCCGTGGCCCTGGCGGTGGGACTAACGCCTGAGCTTCTCCCCATGGTGGTGTCCGTGACCCTGTCACGGGGGGCGCAGCGCATGGCAGCCAATAAGGTGATTGTCAAGCGGCTGGCCTCGATCCATAACCTGGGGAGCATGGATGTATTCTGCACCGACAAGACGGGCACCCTGACCGAGGCCCGCATCCATCTGGAACGCCACATGGACCCCCTTGGACGGGAAAGCGAGCGGGTCCTGAAGTTGGCCTATTTCAACAGCTTTTTTGAAACGGGACTGAAAAGCCCCCTGGATGACGCCATCCTTGAGCACCAGGAAATCGATGCGGCGGGCTGGCGCAAGATCGATGAGGTGCCGTTCGATTTCGAACGCCGCCAGGTTTCGGTGCTCCTTGAAACGGCATGGCCATGTGGTGGGGTATCTCGGCGACGGCATCAACGATGCTCCATCGCTCCATTCGGCTGATGTCAGCATTTCCGTGGACAGTGCCGTGGACGTGGCGAAAGCTGCGGCGGACATGATCCTCATGGAACGGGACCTGAAGGTCCTCCATGCAGGCGTCATCGAAGGACGGCGGACCTTCGGGAATATCATGAAATACATCATGATGGGCACCAGTTCCAATTTTGGAAACATGTTCAGCATGGCCGGGGCCTCGCTTTTTCTTCCCTTCCTGCCCATGCTGCCGGTGCAGATCCTGCTGAATAACCTCCTCTACGACATATCCGAGCTCCCCATCCCCCTGGACCGTGTGGATGTCCCTGCGGGAGCTTACCTCGGGTTCGTGGCCCCCCCGGCTCTCTTTTTCCTTGTATTGACCGCAATGCTGCTGGCCTACCTGTTGGCGGTGGAAGGCATGAAAAAGTGGTTCTTCAGGCGCTTTGCCGCGGAGTAATCACAAGCGGCTGATTGGGCCTGAAGCGGGGGACTACCGTGGGCTGAAACCGGATTCGCATCTGTGGGTACGTGGCGCGCCCAGGGGAGCTCTCATTGAAGCAGTGTGTGGGGAGGGAGTGATCGTCCGGGATAAATTTGAAGGAGAGGGTGTGGCGGGACGCAATGACTGTTGGTGGAGTTGGAGGGCTGGTAGAATGACAACGACGGATGACAGTTATCACGAGTCGTTGTCGCTCTTTCCTTGAATGCACCGACGAAGTACAGCTCAACCAAATAAAGTGACCGATAAGGCGGCCGTCATTCCGGGCTTGACCCGGAATCCAGGAAAAGTCTCTGGATGCCGGCTTTCGCCGGCATGAGTGAGTGGAACGTGGACACCTTTTTATGTGCAGCTGTAATAAGTCCGGTGGTCACTTACCTGAGCTTGCCGCCACCACCGCGGGTAGCGCTGTCGCCTTGGTCATGACCAGCACCGCCACTGGCGCCACGGGATACGCTCCTGCCGCCACGACTGCCATGATCAGCACCAACCGATTTCCCAGAGGACGAGCCTCGGATCATCTGCCCACGGTCTGCGTCCCTGTTGGTTCGGCCCGGCTGGATGGTGCTCCGGCGCTCACTCTGTCCCCTCTGGACTGAGGTCGCTCTTGGTGACGAGCCTCGGATCATCTGCCCACGGTCTGCGTCCCTGTTGGTTCGGCCCGGCTGGATGGTGCTCCGGCGCTCACTTTGTCCCCTCTGGACTGAGGTCGCTCTTGGTGACGAGCCCCGGATCATCTGCCCACGGTCTGCGTCCCTGCTGGTTCGGCCCGGCTGGATGGTGCTCCGGCGCTCACTCTGTCCCCTCTGGACTGAGGTCGCTCTTGGTGACTGGCCCCGGATCATCTGCCCACGGTCTGCGTCCCTGCCCGTGTGTCCAATCGAGCCCAATCTTCCTTGTCTCACATCTTGCCATCTGGAGGTTCTGATATCCCCTCTTCCGATATCGTTGCGATTGATATTGATGGTGCGGTTGATCGTGACATTGGCATGACGTCGGCCCCAGTCCCAGTGCCCCCATCCCGAGTTCCAGATTGATCCAACCGCTATGCCCGTGGCAAACCCGAACAGCCCGGCTGTAACAAAGCCTCCCCCAGTATAATAGGGGTCATAGGCGTAGTTGGGGTAATAGGGGCTATACGCGTAGGGAGGGTAGGCAGGGTACCACCAGGACCCGTAAATCACCGTGGGGTTGTAGGTGGGAACATAGATCACTCGAGGATTGGCCGGCACAATCTCGATACTCTCACCCCGGACAATCACCCGCTGTTGTGCAGTGGTATTGAGATGGCCCGCAGCGTGGGCCTTGCGCCGCAGTCTCTGGATGGTGTCCATGACGTCGGCTTCCTGAGCCAGGAAAGCGCCACCCATGCTTTGAGTCCAATCCATTTTGTCGCTCATCATGGAAAGAACCTGTGGAAAGGGGACCAGCGCCTTCACACTCAGGTCCCAGTCCATGCGATCCAGGGCGGCATTCAGTTCATCGCCTTGGAGATTCTGATTTTGCCTTACCCATTGGTCCGCTTCCACCACCTGGTCGGGGTAGGTTGCTGCCACCAGGATCTGTCCGAGCAGCGAATCAGGATAGAGAGCAACCGGTGCAAGCATCTGGTCCAGCTCTTCTTGCCTAAAGGTTGCACCCGTTCCGGAACCCTGTGCCAGGACCCAAGGCGGGGCACCCATCAGCAAAACGAGGAACCCAATCAGGCCTCGCAGATAATATACCGTTCTGTTCATGACTTCTCCTTCTCTATGTTCTTCAACTCAATGCGCTGAGCGCGCTGACTCAAATTGACGATCCCCTGCATGCACTCTCCCTGTGAGAGTTCTCTCTCTTTCAGAAGCAATCCGACATTCCCCGGTTCTTCTTCAGAATCGCCAACCACCGAGCACCTGCCCAGGACCTGTCCGGTTGTAATGTGTGGAGAGACGATCAACTATGCCTTGGAATGGTCAAAATCTGTGCCGGAAAGGCGAAGAAAACCCCTTATTCCATATTGAAACGGTATAACGGAGACTTAAGTCTTGGGGGGACCTGTACCGGCCGATAGCCGGCAAGGAAATAAGTGTTGCATACAACAGAAGCGTTGCATACTTACCGTGTTGCATGTAACACACGAGCGTAAGAGCGGCAGCGTTCAATTCGAAGAGGTACAATAGTCCTCACCGGCTCGCACAGCCGGTTTGAAAACCTATGTTTGGGTGCTGATGTGCGGCAAGAACAAAACCGGCCATAGATTTGGGCCGATTTTGCCAACCCATGCCGGGATTTTTATTGTGCTTTCACAGACCGGAGGGACAGGTTCTTTCTCTTGCTCTGACATTCCTTTATTTTAGCTACGAGGTCTTTCCCACTGGGACCCAGAACGCGGGGGTAGGGGCAGCCCTCAAGGGCACGCTCTTGCCAGAAGTTACTTTTACGCTCAAGAGCAAAGCGGTGTAGAAAATGGTCAACTGATCCGTAAGTATTCTGTATCACGGAAAAGAGGGCTTCGTTCACATTCCCGGTCTCTTCATACTTTTCAAAGAGCTTGACCATGATCTCGTCTTTGGGGCTGTTGTGGTTCCCCGAAACTAAAAATATCCAGAACGGCAGCGCCATGTCCTCCGCCTCGTACAGGTCGAGACTTGTGTCCCTGAGCATGTCTTCCATCTTGCAGTCTCGACTCACTCTCCCCCATACGAAAACCTCGGCCCAGGCCGCTGTCCCCTCGGAGAACCAGAGCATGGGCTCGCCGGGAGACCAGCGGGTTTTATAGCCATAGGCATATTGGAGCTTGTGGAAGAGTTCGTGTGCGGAAGTAGCCTGCCGAACTGAAGGCATCTTCCGCCAGACGGAGGAATTGAACTCGATGGGACCTTCGGGCGGATCTGCGTACGCGAAGTACTCAAGATCTTTAAAGATGACCCTTATTTTGGAGCTTCCCGGAGGCAGGTATGGCTTCCTGCCAAACAAACCGGTGAGCTTGTCCCAGGCTGTCTCCAGGTAGCCGGCGGTTTTTCTGACAATTTCCGGATCTCTGATGTTGTCCCGCGCATGGGAGCTCTTGGCCGTCCATCTGAGAATAAAGTGTTCCGTTTCAAGCTGATTCTCAAAGAAGGGGACGTCACCCTCTGTTTGCGTCCAGGAGGCTGCAGCCGGATTGTCGAAACCAGCTCGGGTCTGCGGGGGAAAGGTCCATGCAGAAAGCAAAACGAGAACGAAAAGAGGGGGCAGTCGTTTCAGCCTTCCAAGAGACATATAACCTTATCTCCAATTCGTCTGTTGTTGCCTCGTGGCCCTATTATTCTCGGCATGCATCAGTGTCTTGGAGTTGTGTGCGAAATGCTCGATATCACAATGGGTTGCGCCAGTGTCGGGTATGCTGGCCATGCAATATGTTTTCTGCCTTTTAAAGCCGCTGATTGTACTCCATTCTCTCGAACTATGGAACCCGGGGTGGACCGCTTTATCGACGAATCGCAACCTCCCCCCTCTGCGGAAGTAGTGCAACATGCTTCATCGAATACACGCAACGTTTCTGTTGTATGCAACACTTTTCCTCCTCACGGCTACAACCTTCGATGGGTCTCACCCTGCCATAAGTACCTATACATAGGAGCTTAATGGGAATTGCGATGCCTCTTGATCTGTCGGGCATAGACTTTGCCCTAAAGATCAGGGTGAAGTGGAAATCTACCGACGACGACAATGCCATGCGAAGCGAAAATCGCTGAGACAGTCGGTGGCAGAATTGAACCCGATGAGCCAAACAAAGGGAGTAAGGCATGAAGGAAACCAGCGAGCAGTCAGTGGCCATGTACGGTGTTGTCCCGGCATCGAAGATCATCGGCGAAACGGTGGTCAATCGCCAGGGTGAGGATGTGGGCAAGATCCACGAACTGGTGATCGACGCCAGAAAGAACCGCGTCGCCTACGCGGTGCTCTCCTTCGGCGGCTTCATGGGCATGGGCAACAAGCTGTTCGCCATGCCCTGGGAAGCCTTCGAGTTCTCCGCTACCGAGCACAAGCTCATCCTCAACGTGGAGAAGGAGAAGCTGAAGACCGCTCCCGGGTTTGAGAAGGGCGATAAGTGGCCCGATTTCTCGGATACAGTCTGGGGAGAGAGCATCTACCACTACTACGACTACGTCCCCCCCTGGAAGGCGTAGGATCGACGATTCGGGCGCTTGTCGAAAAGGAAGTTTACGAGAGGCCAAGAAAAGGAGAAGACAAAATGAACAGAAAAGTTATGGCGGTGATGATTTGTCTGGCAGTGGTTGGGATGATGGGGAATGCCCTCGCCCAGAAGCAGGCGCCGGTGGCTGGCATAACGACTAGGACCATCGGAGTTACAGCGGATGAACTGGTGATTGTGGCCAAAGGATGGAGTGCCAAGAAGCTGATCATGGGGAAAGACGTCTATAACGACAAAAATGAGAAGGTCGGCGTAGTGGACGACCTCATCATTGCACAGGACAAAGCCGTCTCCTACGCCATCATCGGAGCGGGTGGCTTTCTCGGGATGGGCAAGCACGATGTGGCCATTCCCGTAAATCACTTCAAGATGGTGGAAGGCAAGGTCACTTTGCCAGGTGCCACCAAGGATGCAGTCAAGGCCTTGCCCGCTTTCGAGTATGCTAAGTAGGAAGGCCGGATCGCTGCAGCCGGGCAGCACTCCAAGGGTGAAGAGATGAAGAAGCAGTAGTTGTCATTAAATGTCGTTGGCTTAAAGATTCGAGGAGATTTGGACAAACTTAAAATCCCCCTGCCCCTTCTTTATCAAGGGGGGGTCCCCCTGTATCAGCGCAGCTGTGGCCAAGTCCCCCTTTCCGAAAGGGCGAGATGAGCCGACCGCCGGAGGCGGTCAGCTCATCGAGGAATCTCACTGCCCCGTTAGAGGGATTCTTCTTAAGTCAAGGGCATGGTGTTGTTCTATCCAAAAGTCCTGAAATGGTATTGTGCCAGCTTGGCGACATGCCATGTTAAGAAATTTATGCAGAGGTACTCAATGCCCCCATTGAAAGAGGCTTGACCTTGAGCAATTCCGTCGTGGGCTTGAAGTCGAATTGGGTGTATTGCACCGTGAACGAAGCGTCGCTGTCGATTCAACAATTCTTCACCATCGTCGCTGCGGATTCGGCGCACGTGAGCCAAACCAAACTCTTTTGAGGAGCACGATGACATGAGCACCAAATCAAAGGCCTATCTCGTGGGTGGCGGTATCGGATCCCTTGCCGCCGCCGCGTTCATGATCCGCGACGGCAGCCTGCCTGGCGGAAATATTTCGATCCTCGAAGCGGCACCCATCCTGGGCGGAAGTCTGGACGGTGCCGGAGACCCCGCGGGCGGGTATTCATTGCGCGGCGGACGCATGTTGACGACCGACAACTACGAATGCACCTGGGATCTCTACAAATCGATTCCCTCGCTGCACAACGAAGGCAAGACGGTATTCGAGGAAACCGTGGAGTTCAATGAGAAGCACAAGGCGAATTCGATGGCGAGGCTTGTTGACAGCCGTCGCGCCAAGGTCCCGGTCACTTCGATGGGGTTCTCCATGCAGGACCGTATGGAACTGCTGAAACTCAGCAATGCCGACGAAGAGGCATTGGGGGCAAGTTGCATCACCGACTGGCTTTCGCCCGGGTTCTTCGAGACGAAATTCTGGTACCTGTGGGCCACCACATTCGCCTTCCAGCCGTGGCACAGCGCCGTTGAGCTCAAGCGGTACCTGCACCGCTTCATGCTCGAGTTTTCCCGCATTGAAACGCTTGCGGGCGTCAAGCGAACCATCTACAACCAGTACGACTCCCTGGTCCTGCCCTTGAAGACCTGGCTCGAAGCCCAAGGCGTCCGTTTGGTCACGGATTGCATGGTGACAGACTTCGATCACAGGACCGAAGACGGCAAGTTCATCGTGACCGGCATCCATTGTCTGCGGCAGGACAAAACCGAGGTGATTGCCGTCAATGACGGCGACTTTGTCTTCATGCAAAACGGCTCCATGACGGATGCCTCCAGCCTGGGTTCGATGACGAGCGCCCCCAGAAAGCTGACCAAAGTCGATAGCGGCGGTTGGACTCTCTGGGAAAAGCTTGCGGAGGGCCGACCGCAGTTTGGCAATCCCGCGGCCTTCAACAGCTGCATCGCGCAGTCTTGTTGGGAGTCGTTTACCGTTACGCTGAAGAACCCCATATTCTTCGACAAGATGACTCAATTCAGCGGTAATCAGCCGGGCACCGGCGGGTTGGTGACCTTTAAGGATTCGAATTGGCTGATGTCCATTGTGCTGGCTCATCAACCTCACTTCCCGAACCAGCCTGCCGACGTGCAGGTGTTCTGGGGATACGCGCTGTTTCCCGACCGGGTCGGCAATTTCGTTCCGAAGCCGATGGCCGAGTGCAATGGCGCGGAAATTCTGCGGGAGCTCTGCGGTCATCTGCGATTCGATTTGGAGACCGTTGAGTCGGCCAACTGCATTCCTTGCAGAATGCCTTACATCACCAGCATGTTCATGCCCCGCAGGCACAGCGATCGTCCGACGCCGGTGCCTTATGGCTCGAAGAATCTCGCTTTCATCAGCCAGTTCGTCGAAATCCAGGATGATGTCGTCTTTACGGTGGAGTATTCGGTGCGAGCGGCCCAGATGGCCGTCTATGAGTTGCTTGGTATCGACCGAAAGATCCCGCCCATAACGCCGCACGACAAATCTCTTCGAGCGGAGTTTGAGGCGTTGATCAAAGCGTTTAAGTGATGCTTGCACACCTTTAGGCGGCTTAACGGCGGTCCTCGCGTGCAGTGGGGTGTGAGCATTGCGGGTCGTCGGGCGTGGCCATTTTGCGGCCGCCGCGTGCTTGGAGGTTCCTCATGAGGCCCACAAAGTCTTCCTCTTGGTTTACGAGCTTCGCCAAAACAACGTCTCGTGCGACGGGTCGACCCTCGGCGTTCATGCTGGCGGGGGCGGTCATCGTCGTGTGGGTCGTGACCGGCCCCCTCTTCCACTTCAGCGACACCTGGCAGCTCGTGATCAACACCGGGACCACGATCGTCACGTTCCTGATGGTGTTCCTGATTCAGAATACGCAGAATCGGGATTCCGAGGCGCTGCAAGTCAAGTTGGATGAGGTCATCCGCGCCATTGAAGGTGCGCACAATGCCCTCTTGGACTTGGAGGAGCTGGAGGAGCACGAGCTCGATGGCATTCGTCTGAATTACTCGAAGTTGGCCAAGAAAGCCCGGGAGGAGCTCCGACAAGGCATTAGCGATACGGGCCGCCCCGACATGGACACAAAGGATTCAGCCACAGCGGCCGTCACAGGCGCACCGCATCAGGATTGAGAGTCGGTGGAGCAGTAGAAAGGTTGGAATTCCATTAGCCTATGTCAACTCTTCGGAATGATAGAGGAAAAAGTATCCTGGAGCGCATCGCGCGCCGGGTGATGACGGAACGCGGTTTTCTGGTCGATTTTTCAGAGGCTGCCCTGAACGAGCTGGAAAAGACTGCGCAGGTCGACTGGGGGGCGAAATCTCCCTGGAAGGACCTGCGCCACTTGGTCTGGGCATCGATTGACAACGATGATTCCTTGGACCTGGACCAGCTGACGGTGGCAGAGACCCTGCCGGATAAGACGGTAAAGATTCTTGTGGCTGTCGCCGACGTGGACGCCCTCGTAAAGAAGAGCTCGGCCATCGATGAGCACGCCCGGCAGAACACGACTTCGGTCTACACGGCCGGCAAGATCTTTCCCATGCTCCCGGAGAAACTCTCCACGGATCTCACCTCGCTCAATCATCATGAAGACCGTCCGGTCATTGTCATGGAGGCGGTGATCAGCGATGCGGGGGAGATGCAAAGCTCGGAGCTCTATCGTGCCTTGGTCCGCAGCCACGCCAAGCTGGCCTACAATAGTGTGGCGGCCTGGCTGGAAGGCAAAGGGCCCATGCCGGAGGCCGTTGCGGTTGTCCCGGGGCTTGCGGAGAATCTCCGTATCCAGGACCGGGTGGCGCAGCAATTGAAAGGCTTGCGGCATGAGCATGGCGCCTTGGATCTACAGACGCTGGAAGCTCGCCCGATCTTTGCCGGAGACGAGATCCAGGATCTGCGGGTGGATGAGAGGAACCGGGCCAAAGAGATTATCGAGGACTTTATGATTGCGGCCAACGGTGCGACCGCCCGTTTTCTCCACGGGAAAAAAGTCCCCTCCCTGAGGCGCATGGTTCGTTCACCCAAGCGGTGGGACAGGATCGTGGAGATCGCGGCCCAGCACAATTCGCAGCTTCCACCGGAGCCGGATTCGAGGGCTCTCGCGAGTTTCCTGGCTGCGCAGAAAGCAGCAGACCCATTGCGTTTTCCCGATCTCTCTCTGTCCGTCATCAAACTGCTCGGCCCGGGTGAATATGTCGTCGAATTCCCGGAAGAGACGGCGCCCGGCCACTTCGGCCTTGCCGTCAAAGATTACACTCACTCAACGGCTCCCAACCGGCGGTTTCCGGATCTGACCACCCAGCGCATCCTGAAGGCAGCCCTGGACGGGTCTCCCATGCCCTACAGCCGGGACGAACTGGTGGACCTGGCCCGGCACTGCACGGAGAAGGAAAATGATGCCAACAAGGTCGAGCGGCTCGTTGCCAAATCGGCCGCGGCCATGCTGCTTTCTTCGAGAATCGGAGACCAGTTTGACGCCATGTGCACGGGTGCTGCCGACAAAGGGACATGGGTTCGCATCTTCCATCCACCCATCGAAGGTCGGTTACTCTACGGGCATGAAGGCGTCGACGTGGGAAACCGGCTCAGGGTGCAGCTCGTCCACACAGATGTGGAAAAGGGGTATATCGATTTCAAGAAGATCCACTAGATGTTTGCCAGCGGGTCGTCCCCTCACGGCCTCGGGTTTTCCGGATTTTCCCTTGTGCGTGATGAAAGCCGCTTCAACGTCAGAGCAGAAACGGCGCGAGCGGGCAGGGTTCAGCCGATCATGGCACCGCCCTCGGCAGAATTCATGCTGGCTTACCGAAAACTGACGTGCAGTACCGACTGTCAAGCGCGCAAAACGGGAAGGGCGGAGCGGTAGGCGCCTTGGATCAGGCGCATATTGTCGCAGAACACCAGTCCCAGCTCCACGGCAGCCCGATAGAGCGAGTCGTTCACGGGATTGAGATCGAGTGTCAGCAGGCGGAAACCGTTTGGCAGGTAGCGATCGATCTGTTGGCTCAGGGATCTCACTATCTCCCGGCCGTGTCGGCCCAGCGCGCTCATCTCCTCCCTGAGGGGCACGAGGAGGAGTTGGGATCGCCGGCGAGGGGCCACGCTCCTCCGCTCCAGCTCCGATCGCAGGGTGGATCCGGCTTCCCGCAGCCACCCATCGAGGTCGATGGATTCAACCTTCACCCCCAGGCGCCCGAGGAAAGCGGCGAGGAACCTGTGATAAGGTACCTCCACCGTCTCCGCCAGGAAGACGCGCTTCGGACGGTCCCGCTTCTCGAAGACCACGCCCAGGCGGGTGCGGGCCCGCTCCAGGATATCGGTCAGGAGTATTTTGTCGTATTCCCTGATCCGCTTCCGGGACCTCAGAACGATCTGCCGCGCGTGCCACCTGATGGCGGCAAAGACCGGATCGAAGCTGATGGCCTTACGCACCACCGAAAACCAGGAATAGAACCGACGATAGGCTCGGTGAGTCTCCACCTGGAGATCCCAGGCGGTCATGAGATGCGGATCGAAGACGGCATATGAGCCGTCGTAAAGCCGCCAGTCCCTTGTGATGAGCCTGCCGGACTCCTCGAGCTCACGGTAGGTCTCGGTGCCGGGGAGGGGAGTGAGCATCATGAACTGGACCGAGTCGATTCCCATGCGGCGGGCAAAACGTCTCGTCTCTTCCGCGGCCCCCGGCATGTCCTCATCGGCGCCGACGATGAACATGCCGTGGATGTGTATCCCGTGACGGTGAAAGGCCCGGATGGCCCCCCTCATCTGGTCCGGACTCTGGTGTTTTCTGACGGCCTTCAAAGTCCGAGGGTTGATGGACTCAAAGCCGATGTAAACCATGTAGCAATTGGTCCGCCGCATCAGCCCCAGGAGCTCCTCGTCCCGGGCGGCGTCCACCCGCACCTGCGTGCTCCACTTGATGCGAAGATCCTCTTCCACCATGCGACGGAGGAGTTCCTTGGCCCGGCGCGGGTCGGCGGCGAAGTTGTCGTCGCAGAAGAAGACGTGTCTGGCGTGGCGGCCGTTCCGGCGGATCTCTTCCAAAACACGGTCCGTGGAGTAGAAGCGCATGCGGCGGCCGAACATGGGGACGACGGAGCAGAACTTACAGTTGAAAGGGCAGCCGCGGGAAGTGGCGATGGGGACGATGCCCTTCCTGCCGCTCCAGCCCCTGACGAGCGAGAAATCATGCACCGGCAGGCTGTCGAGATCGCCCACCAGGGCTCGCGTCGGATTCTCCACCGTCTTCCCATCGCGGGCAAAGGTGAGCCCGGCTATCCGGGAGAAGTCTCCCGTGCCTCCCAGGGCCTCCACCAGCTCCGGCAGCGTCTCTTCGCCCTCCCCCCGGACGACGAAATGCCCGTGTGCCAAGGCCTCGTCGGGGAGGAAGGTGACGTGGGGGCCGCCCAGGACCACTTTCTTTCCCAGGCGCCTGGCCTCATCACCGATGGCGTAAGCCCGTGGCGCCGTGCTGGTGATGGTGGAGATGGCGACCAGCTCCGACCACGCCACGTCCAGGGGCGTGACTTCTCCCCCGATCTCCTCTACCACCACTCGGACTTGGTGCCCGCGGTCACGCATAATGGTTGCAAGCAGAACACTTCCTAGCCGGGGAATTCTCGCGAGGGAGAAGACATGCTCGGCGGGGCTCTTTGGTTCGATGAAAAGTATTCGCATCTTGCCATTCCTTACGTGAGCATTTCTGCTCAATAGGTTCACCGCCAATCCAAGCCTGTGTGATGAATGCCCCGTTCCCAGCTTGTGGGAGGCTATTCGAGAGTGGCCGAAACGATGATCGAGATCCAGCGGCGCTTGACGGAAATCAGGAGAGATAGCTTGCCAAGGCCTTCATGGCCTTCAAAATATCCTCCATCGCCTCGTGCATTCCTTCGCTGTAAGAACTGCTCTCTGAAGCTCCTTCCTTCCCGATCTTGTCTTGAACCTCGGACTTGAGTTTTTTCAAGCTTTGAGCATGTTGTTCAAGTTGGAGTCGTCGCTCTTCTTCCATGTATTCGATGATTTCGGGATCAATTTGCTGCAGGAGTTCATCGGCCTCAGCCAGTATCTGTTCGATATCTTTGTGTTTGAAAGTCTTTTGCATGATGTTGCCCTTCTGCCGGATTACCAGGCTTCATTTAATGAAATATATGGACCAGAGGCTCATCAGAAATGTGCGGGATGGGATCCGTCGCGGTTTGTAATTGTCAAGATCTGTGCCGAGAAGACAAGTGATCGCACTTATTCAATTTTATTTGGGTATAACGTATAGTTAGCTGTTTATGGGGCAGCACGCCGGTCTACAGTCGGCAAGAAAAGACTTGTTGTATGCAACGGAAGCGTTGCATACCTTCTGTGTCACATGCAACACTGTCCGGAATACTCAGCAGACGATCCGGGACATCTCCGAGTCGTTTATGCGCCGGGTGGTCGGCAACCGATTGGTGAGCGACGTCCTCACCGTCGGCCGGGTGGCCGTTTCCGCTGAGGTGAAGGAGGAAATGCAGAAGATTCTGACCGCATACGAGGCCGAGGTTCGTCTGGTTACGGTGGAGCTGCAGGATGTGACCCCGCCGGATCCCGTCAAGCCGGCCTTCAACGAGGTGAACGAAGCACGCCAGGACCGGGAACGGTCGATCAACCAGGCTCAGGAGCAGGCCAACCGCGGGAGATCCCCAAGGCGATGGGCGAGGCGTTCCGGACCATCAGCGAGGCCGAGGGCTGCACCCTGGAGCGGGTCAACCGGGCCAATGGAGAGGCCACCCAATTCCGTGCCTTCCTGGATGAATACCAGCGTGCCCCGGAGGTCACTCGCCGCCGCCTCTATCTGGAGGCCATAGGCGCCATCCTGCCCGAGGCGAAGGCCTTGTACATTGTAGACAGCGAACAGAAGGCCCTGGTGCCCTGGCTCCCCTCCGGGTTGAACCGACTCGCTAAGTGTGGCTAAACTGACAGGAAAGCGCTTTTTGAGGGTTTTGGGGCAGCATCTGAGGTAAGGAGAAGTCATGGATGAATTCGACGTCCTGGTGGTCGGATCTGGAACGGGCGGGCAAACGGCTGCGTTTGAGCTGAGTGATGCCGGCTTAAAAGTGGCCGTGTGCGAGAAGAGCGATCGTCCGGGAGGAACTTGTGCACTTCGCGGCTGCCAGCCGAAGAAGTGGTTCTATGAAGCCGCTGAAACCGTTGCCAGGTCCAGGCACTTGAAGGGAAAAGGAATCGTGGATCCGGCTGTGGCAACATGGTCCGAAATCCGTGCACAAAAAAATCAGTTCACATCTCACGTCCCCGAAAGCACCATGGAAGCCTTCAGGGATGCGGGCATCCGCTTTATGCCGGGAAGAGCGAGCTTTCTGTCGCGCAACACCATGGAAGTCGACGGTAAATCAATAGCAGCCAGGTATTACATCCTGTCCACGGGTGCAATGCCTATGTCCTTGCCCATCAGAGGCAGCGAGAACCTGATCACCAGTGACGAGTTCCTTGAACTTGAAGGGCTTCCCGAAAGCATCCTTCCCTGCTCAACAGCACCACCGTTGAAGAACTATATTGGCAAAGTATCATGAGCCCTTATCCGACAAGAGAGAGCGACTTGATCTATATGTTGAAACCTCTGGTGTGATGTCTTCTTAATGTCCGGCAGGCAGCTATTGCAGAGAATGCAGAAAATCCTGGAATTGGGGCGAGTCGTCGAGGAGTTTCTTTGCGGCGGCGCGCACACGGTCGACACTTTCGCGTGGTAAAGCGAGACTCGTTCCGATGCTGTTGAGGAACTGTCGCTCGCTGTCGTCCTGCAGGCTGTCGAACCTCAGATGGACAAGAGATGTTTGCGGATATGGCGGCGGGCCTTCCGGATAGATTTCCGCTACGCAGCGTTCGGCTCTGCCCCGCTCATTCCTCTCACAATACGCCCACCTTTCTGCGTATGCCGTTTCGGCTTTTTTCCATTGGGAAAAAAGTTCGTTGATCCTTTCGGTGGTGTCGGATGCGTAGTTCTGCAGCACAGAAACGGTCACCCTGTTGACAGTCTGAGCGAGCCCGATTCTGCTCAGGACAGACTCGGTTGTGTCGGCCGGTTCCGCCCTGGCGTTCACGATAATCACAAGGAGCTTTTTGATTGCCTTTCGCTTGATCTTGTCCTGCAGACTCCACAGGCCGTCCCCTCGAAGGAGTGCGTAAAGCGGGCCGCGCAGAGCGATTGCATCCGAGACGCCTCCGTCCACAAGCTTTATGGATGGCCTCCGCTGGGAATCCAGGTATGTCATGAGCATTCTGGACTGATCGTACAGTCCTGTATTCATGTCCTTTTCCTCGTAGTCTCGGATCAACCATTCCGGAGGCTGATATCCGCACTCCCCTGCATGATTGTTTAACTGCATCGGGGCGAAGATCACGGGAAAGGATGTGGATGCGGTGACCGCGCGAGAGACGTGGAGTTTTGAAAGATCGCTGCACAACAGATCGAATTGATCCTGTGAAAACTCGAAGCGCACTCCTTGGATCATGTCGGTTGCATTGATCAGAATGAATGGGCGCGCCTTGCGCATATCACCGAAGGTGGCGCCGTGAAAAAACTCCCTGTCATAGTATTCATCCGTCAGGTCGGTCCGGCTGAAGTCCGAAGAGAATATGCGGAACCAGCCACGGAGGGAGAAGACCTGTTTCAATAGATCTTCTTTGATATTGCGGTAGAGAATTCTCTCTGAAAAGTCCTGAAACAGTTTGTCGCCGTAGAGACCGTAATACGCAGCGGTTATACTCCCCCCCGAAACCGATGATATGACGTCCACCTCATCGAGAAGGCTCCTCTCGCTGCCATGCCATGAAATCCGGGTCTCCTTCAGCTTCTCCATCACTCCGTAGGACATGGCCATGGCTCGCGTCCCGCCGCCCGAGAAGGTCAGGATGACGAACAGGTCATCGGAATTGTTCCGGAGCGACGCCAGGTTACTGAACCGATAGCCGGCAGAACGGTCAAAGCTGCTCAGAGCCGCGTTGCGCGGATAGTGGGCGCAGGCGGACAGAGCGAGCACAAGAATGAGCAGGAGCGTAAGGAACTTACATTTCATGACTTAGGCCTTGTATGGGAGTTCAACTGGGCAGCAGCGATCCAGTTCCGGGCGCGATCATATCACATCGATCTGATTGATCACAACAGACTCTGAGCGCGATTGGCGGACGTGCCTTTACGGGCAAAGGATTCAGCGGAACCACACTCAAGCAAAATCAGGTCTAAAGGCTGCAAGTCATGATGATTGACGAATCGAACCGCCGACAACACTTCAGCGAGCGTTTCATAATAGAGTCGGAATTGGATTAGCAGTTGGTGTGCTGGGGCTCATTCACTTTTCACCCTCCCCCATCCCCTCCCATCAAGGGCTGATGTCCTTAAGTCAACAGTATTGTCCCCATCCAGTCCCTGGAGGCGTCCGTCAAGGCCACACCCGCCGTTTAAGTGAAAATCCTGACGTGGGCAAAGAGAGACGCGAAGAGCCCGCGGCCCCTTTTACCACGTCCGGATATACTCCGTTTTCTCGTTTCGTTGTGACAACCGGCAGGTCATGGGGATCAAAAGGGAGCTCCCATTCTAGCGGCTTCCCGTTAAGGATCCCCTGTAGCAGCTGAATTCCAGCCCTGACCGTCTGAACGGCGCAGAGGCCTCCTCTGCGCGCCTGGCCCATTTCGGCCCAAAAGGTACTCCGTGGCAGTGAAGTGTTACATGCGACATGGAAGAAATGCAACGCTTCTGTTGCATGCAACGCTATTTCTACTCAAGCCTACCCCCTTGGGCGGTACTCACTCCTTCCATAACTATCCATATACATTATATTAAAGGAGAAAGCGACGATTCTCGACCCCTCGGGCACACAATTTGCCTAGGCAACAGGTAGGATAGCTCATAACTCGTGAATTGAAGGCAGGATTTGTCGAAGTGCCGGAGTACTGATCCGGCAAGATACGGGAGGCATATGGCATCAAACTCGAAGAGGCCGAGACGAAGCTCAAAGGAAAGCTCGAGTTGGATCGGTCTTATGTTGATCGACCGAAACCAGCCACCACAATCATGTTACTGGTTCCCCACACCAGAAAGGATGTAAGATGAAAAAAGCCCTTTTTGCTGTAGTTTTGTTTGTGTCTATGGCCCTGATCTTAGGCTCTGCATTGACCACATTCGCCGGCCGATCTGCAGGGGTAGCGATCGACGATGCCACTATCACCACGAAAGTGAAGTATGAGTTGGCAGAGGATGTAAAATTCAGCACACTGAAAACAGTTCAAGTCGACACCCATAGGGGAGAGGTTACTCTCACCGGTAGAGTTCACACCAAGCAGGAAAAGCAGCATGCGGGAGCTGTGGCCCGAAATGTTAAAGGCGTTGTGAAAGTGCGCAACATGTTATCGATAGTCCCGGAACAATAGTCTGAGGAATAGACAGTTAACACTGCGATAGAGGACTGCCATGAAAAGCAAAAGTATCACGTCCTTTCTCTTGGGGTTCGGCCTGTTCCTTGCCACGCTGTCGATAGCGGGGGCAGGTGAGTTTCCGCCACCGGGCAGCAAACCGCTCTCGGCAATCCTTAAATCGATGGAAGGACAGGAATTGGGCGTCTTAGCGAGCACCGAGTTCGACGACGGGTGGTGGGAGGTCAAGGTCTGCAAAGCAGGTGCTTGCCAGAAACTTTACATCGATCCGAGGACCGGTGAGGAGAAACGCCGGAGGAAAACGGATTCTGATGACGAATTACCACCGGCGAACGCCCAGCCGCTCTCAGCGATCGTTCAGTCGATCGAAGACCGCGGGCTGGGGGCCATTGCGGAAGTCGAATTCGATGATGGGTTCTGGGAAGTCGAACTTCGCAAAGACGGCCGAAAGATCAAGCTGGATGTCGATCCCAGGACTGGAGAGACAAGACGTTGATTAGAGATCAATAAGCAAAGCCGCCTAACGAGGGGCGTGGGGAATCAATACTGTTGACTTAAGGACATCAGAGCTCCCCTCCCGCCAAGGGGAGGGGGACCGTGGATGGACGACTTTCTTAAGTCAACAGCATTGGCGCGGGGAATCCTCTCCCCCGTTAGACCGTGCCTTCCGCCTGACTCCTTGTCGGGCCTCTCCCAAATACGACGGCAACTCGACCGAAGGGAGGGATCTTTGTGACATCCCATATTCACAGAGATTCTTCGCTTCGCTCGAAAAGCCAGCATGTAACGTTATTCTGGTGTGTTATTCTGGTATGGTTGCGCCCGGGCATGAACCCCTTTTGCTCTATGCGATAATGGTCAGAGAAGAGACTGTTGGAGGATTCGTGCAATGAAAAATTCGAGCACCGGCCCGCTAATGGGACCTCTTTTCTTATTACTCACGTTTCTCTGTCTGATCACTATTTCCGGCTGTGCATCCCTGCCGGATGTACAGGAAATGATGGTCCATAAACTCTCGATCTCTGATCAACCGACAAGGATCATGGGGCCTAAAGGAGAGCTCTCTTCAAAAACAAGCAAAGCCATGATCAAACGGCTTGAGGGGGAGGTCGATGCAACCGAACTTCTGCAGCAGCAGGTTCAGTTGATGCAGTCCGTCAGTGGGAGTCTTCTAGTGGCCGGCAACAAGGTCACGCTGCTCATTGACGGGAAGGCTACCTACGAAGCGATGTTTGAGGCCATCAAGAACGCCAAGGATCACATCAATTTTGAAACCTTCATATTTGAAGATGATGAAGTCGGAAAACAGTTTTCTGATCTTCTCATACGGAAAAGTGCTGAAGGCGTACAAGTGAACCTGATTTACGACAGTTTTGGATCCGTGAATACTCCGGTCAGCTTTTTTCAGCGCTTACGCGATGGCGGTGTTATGGTGCTTGAATTCAATCCCGTTAATCCTGGTAATGTGCCCAAGGGAAAGAAATGGGCATTGAGCAATCGAGATCATCGTAAGATTCTGGTCGTTGACGGCGCCATCGCTTTCACTGGCGGAGTCAACATCAGTGGTGTTTATTCCGGAAGCTCAGCCAGTGGATCTCGTAGTGGGAAGAAGGAAGAACCCTGGCGAGACACTCACGTTCAAATCGAGGGTCCCGCAGCAGCACGACTCCAATGGCTTTTCATGAACACCTGGGAAAGGCAAAAGGGACCCACACTTCCCAGTAGGGACTATTTCCCCTACGTGAAGCAGGCTGGAAACACCCTGGTCAGGGTGGTTGGCAGTTTACCGGGTGAAAGGAATCGACTCATATTCATGATGTACATGTCAGCCATCTCTCATGCGGAAAACTCCATATACGTAACGACTCCTTATTTTGTGCCCGACGACCAGATGTTAAATGCGCTCACCGAAGCTACCGCGCGCGGCGTTGATGTGAAGATCTTGCTTCCCGGCTTCAGTGATTCCGCATTGGTTTTCTATGCGAGCCGACATTATTATGCTCGGTTGTTAAAGGCAGGCGTGCAATTGTTTGAGAGGCGTGGAGGGATGCTGCATGCAAAGACGGCAGTCATCGATAATGTCTGGTCCACTATCGGATCGAGCAACCTGGACACACAAAGCCTCCTTACCAATGACGAGGCCAATGCTGTGATCCTCGGCCGGGACTTCGCCGATAGCATGCAAGCAATGTTTGAAAGAGATTTGAAAGAGTCTGATCGGATAACTCTGGAGGAGTGGGAAAAGCGGTCAATCGACAATCACGTGAAGGAATGGTCTGCTCGTCTGTTCAAACACTTACTATAGCAGGCTGTTGCAAAAGTCCTTGTAGGCTTCTGAGATCCTGTCACAGAATCTCAGTTTGTGTTTTTCCCATGCTCCACGAGTATTTCCCCAAGCCATTTTTCCACGGGGATCTTTCCTTGTGCGGTCGATACCAGATAAGGTTCGCCTGACACGAGGCTCTTTGACGCGCAAAGATGGATGAAATCCTCAGGGGATTTAATCTGGGATTTGAAATACTCGTACTTGTTCCTGATATGGTCGGCGGCCTCTTGGCTTGAATATTCGCTTCCATTCCTGATGAATGTTAAATGTGATTTCGCTACTTGATCTATCAAATATGTGAACACGTTCTCAGCGTTTTCCCTTTGACTGCCTGGTTCCCCTCCGTGGACGACAAAACAAGAGAACAGCAGAATACCTAAAGAACAAAAAACTACCTTCATGGTCTTCATCGCGACAACTATGACCTTTCATCACTGCAGAGGGTACAGTTGAGTGCTTTTTATTATTGTACTTATTTACTTTTATGATGGTACTCCTTCTAGACCTCAAAGTAAATAGCTTGGAGGACTTATTAATGCACGACAATTTGACCGCTGCCGCCTTCAGACTAGTGTATTGCATGTAACGCAGAAATCTTGCAACGCTTCTGTTGCATCCAACACTCATTTCCTTGCCAGTTATCGGCCATTACACATCCGACCCAGACTTAAGTTTCCGTTATGCCGTCACAATATATTAAGTGATATCCTTCGCCTTCCCGGCACAGATCTTGATCATTCAAACTGTTATTGAATCAAAAAGGGATCGAAGTGGACCAGGTGCTGGTGCGCTATTTTAAGTACAGCCCGGAAATACAGAAAAACATAGAGGAGAAGCAACTCCAGGACCAGATGGTGTTTACAAACCAGGCGGCGGCCCGGGCCGCCAGGGAAGAGGCCGCATTGAAGAAAATCGTTCAGGAGGGGATGGTCATCGCCGCCGTGGAGATTGAAAAGGGCAAAGCCTATGTCACCCGCAAAATCGCCGAGAAGGATCTTTATGTCCGCAGCAAGAAAGCGGAAGCCGACTTGCTGGTGAAGCTGGCGGAGGCGGAACGGGTGCGCCTGAAAAACGATGCCCTGAAAGGGAGCGGGTCCGAGCGGATGGTGGGCCTGAAGTGAGACTACCGTGGGCTGAAACCGGATTCGCATCTGTGGATACGTGGCACGCCCAGGGGAGCTCTCATTGAAGCGGTGTGTGGGGAGGGAGTGATCGTCCGGGACCAATTTGAAGTAGAGGGTGTGGCGGGCCGCAATGACTGTTGGTGGAGTTTGAGGGCTGGTAGAATGACAACGACGGGTGACAGTTGTCGCGAGTCGTTGTCGCTCTCTCCTTTATAGTTAGAGGTGAACGGGCAGCATGCTGGTCTATGGCCGGCAAGAAAAGACATGTCACATGCAACACTATTTCTGCTCAAATCCACAATCATCGACGGTTCTCATCCTTCCGCAAGTGTCTCTACACATTGCCCAAAAGAAAAAGATCAACACTTCTTGAGGCATCGGGCATAGAATTTGTGTTATGATCGTACATTGTAGCTCACTGCTTCTTTATCCTGTTTTCCACTGTTGTCCCGCATCCGATAAGGGATGACAGCCAAGAGTCTTGATGGCGGGACTCGATTGATTCCGAGGAGGAATGGTTCATGGCGAAACGGTTTCTCACGAGCCTTCAACTCCTGACTTTTCTCCTGTGCGCTTTACCGTAGCGTACACTCATCTGTAGAGGGGGATCCTGGAGATGGCCTCTACAGTATCAGATCAGGCAGAATGAGAGAATGCCTGAGCAAGGGAGACCCTTGCAGAAAGGAGAGGGACCATGCAGCAGCGTTACGATCCCGAGCAGATGTTCGAGGAACTGCGGAACTACTTCCGCGGGCTCAGAAGTTGGCGGATTGCCGCCGGCATCCTGGGAGCGGTCCTGTTCTTCTTGCTCTGGTCGACCTGGTTCACGGTGCAGCCCGAGGAGACGGGAATCATCCAGCGCTTTGGGGCGGTGCAGCGGACGGTGGGTCCGGGCCTGCACTTCAAGTTGCCTGGCGGCATCGAGACGGTCCGCACGGTTCCCACGGCCCGGGTCCTCAAGGAGGAATTCGGGTTCCGGACGACTGCTGTCGCGGTTGCGGGGCAGCGAACCCAATATGCGGATAACAAGGGCTACAAGGATGTGTCCCTCATGCTGACGGGGGACTTGAACGTGATCGACGTGCAGTGGATTGTCCAGTACCGGATTGAAGACCCGATCCACTACCTCTTCTGGGTCCGGAATACTCAGCAGACGATCCGGGACATTTCAGAGTCGGTTATGCGCCGGGTGGTCGGCAACCGATTGGGGAGCGACGTCCTCACCGTCGGCCGCGTGGCCGTCTCCACCGAGGTGAAGGAGGAAATGCAGAAGATTCTGACCGCATACGAGGCGGGGGTTCGCCTGGTTACGGTGGAACTGCAGGATGTGACCCCGCCGGATCCTGTCAAGCCGGCCTTCAACGAGGTGAACGAAGCGCGCCAGGACCGGGAACGGTCGATCAACCAGGCTCAGGAGCAGGCCAACCGGGAGATCCCCAAGGCGCGGGGCGAGGCGTCCCGGACCATCAGCGAGGCCGAGGGCTACACCCTGGAGCGGGTCAACCGGGCCAATGGAGAGGCCACCCGATTCCGTGCCATCCTGGATGAATACCGGCGTGCCCCGGAGGTCACTCGCCGCCGCCTCTATCTGGAGGCCATAGGCGCCATCCTGCCCGAGGCGAAGGCCTTGTACATCGTAGACAGCGAACAGAAGGCCCTGGTGCCATGGCTCCCCGTGGAGTCTGGACAGTCGCCTGACGCAGGGGGGAGGAAGCCATGAACAACACACTGAAAGCCGGACTCGGGGTCTTCGTGGTGACGATCCTCCTCGCTCTCTCCGGGACCTTCTATACCCTGGAGGAGGGCCAGCAGGCCGTTATTCTTCAGTTTGGCCGGCCCGTCGGACAGCCCGTGACTGATGCGGGCCTTCACCTCAAGCTCCCGTTCGTCCAGGATGTGCGCCGCTTTGAGAAGCGCCTCCTCATCTGGGATGGGGACCCGAATCAGATTCCGACCAAGGGGCGGGAATTCATCTGGGTGGACACGACGGCGCGCTGGCGGATTGCCGACGCCAAGAAGTTTCTGGAGAGCGTCGCCACGGAGACCGGGGCTCAGTCCCGCCTGAACGATATCATTGATTCCGTGGTCAGGGACCAGGTCTCAGCCAGTGAGCTCGTGGAACTGGTTCGGAGCGCGTCGTGGGAGGTTCCTCCGGGGGAGGTCCTGGAAGAGGTCCCTGCCGAGATGCAGGAGGAACTGAAGAAGGAGATCGCTCGCGGGCGCGAGGAGATCACCCGGATCATCCTGGGAGAAGCCCGGAAGATCATTCCCCAGTACGGGATCGAACTGGTGGACGTGCGCATCAAGCGTCTGAACTACGTGGATAGTGTCCAGGAGAAGGTGTACGTCCGGATGATCTCGGAGCGGAAGAGGATCGCCGCCCGGTTCCGTTCCGAAGGGGATGGCCGGAGCGCCGAGATCCTGGGGACCATGGAGAAGGAGTTGCGCCAGATCCGATCCAACGCCTATCGCCAGGTTCAGGAGATCCGGGGGAAAGGCGACGCCGAGGCCACGCGCATATATGGAGAAGCCTATGGCGGCGATCCGGAATTCTACGCCTTCTCGCGCACCCTGGAGGCCTACAAGGAGGGGCAGAACAAGAACTCGGTGATGATCCTCACCACGGACAGCGACTACTACCGGTACCTGAAGGACGCTAAGGCATATCCGGGCCGACCGACTCGCTAGGTGTGGCTAGACTGACAGGAAATCCCTTTCTGAGGGCTTTGGCTGATGGAGCCGGATGCAAAAGGACCGCTTTTTTTGCCTGCAGGTGATCAAGGAGTCTCGTGACATGAACGTTCTCCTCATTTACCCAAGATTTCCTGATACGTTTTGGTCTTTCAGGTACGCCTTGAGTTTCATCGGAAAGAAAGCGGCCTTCCCACCTCTTGGCCTGCTGACCGTCGCAGCCCTGTTTCCGGAAGAATGGTCCAGGCGCCTCGTGGACGTCAATGTGGCCGACCTTACGGATAATGACCTTTCATGGGCGGATATGGTCTTTATCGGCGCCATGGCGGTTCAGCAGGAATCGGCGAAGCAAATCATCGCCCGTTGCAGGGCGAAGGGGTTGAAAGTCATCGCGGGTGGACCGCTCTTCACCGCGGAACCTGACGAATTTGAGGAGGTCGATCATCTTGTCCTCGATGAGGCCGAGCTCACATTGCCCTCTTTCATTGAAGATCTGCAAAACGGGCATCTCAAAAGAGTCTACAGGGCTTCCGGTTTCTGCGATCTTCATCACACCCCCATCCCTTCCTGGGATTTGATACCAATGAAACGATATGCCTCCATGAGCATTCAGTTTTCGAGAGGATGTCCGTTCAACTGCGAATTCTGCAATGTGACGGCTCTCTTTGGTCATCGACCGCGCCTGAAAACGTCTCAACAGGTGATCGCGGAGCTGGATCGTGTTTATCATGCAGGTTGGCGTGGCAGCATTTTTTTCGTTGACGACAACTTCATCGGGAATAAGCGATACCTTAAAACACAGTTGCTGCCTGCCTTGATCGATTGGCGAAAAGACAAAAGGGGATGCGTCTTTTTCACGGAAGCTTCTATCGATCTGGCCGATGACCCGGAGCTTTTGGACCTGATGGTCAAAGCCGGCTTCGATACCGTCTTTATCGGAATTGAGTCGCCCGATGAGGCATGCCTCACGGAGTGTCACAAAACCCAGAACAAAAACCGGGATCTCCTTGAAAACGTCAGAATCATCCACCGTGCCGGGTTGCAGGTAATGGGCGGTTTTATTGTCGGCTTCGACAGCGATACGCACTCCACCTTCCAGCGGCAGATCGATTTCATTCAGAAAAGCGGAATTGTGACCGCAATGGTTGGAATCCTCCAGGCCCCTCCGGGAACTCGGCTATTTGCCCGACTCCAGAGGGAAAACCGGGTGGTCAGGGCGTTTTCCGGAGACAACGTTAATGGAACGACGAATATCATCCCTAAAATGGGTCTGGATAAGCTTTTGGATGGATACCGGTCGATTATGAAACAGATCTACTCTCCCAAAATATTCTACCGTCGGGTCAGAACTTTCTTCAAAGAGCTCAGGGCGCCTGAAATCACAAGCCCCATGGATGTACAGCGGTTCCTTGCGATCATCCGATCGGGCTTTTGGTTGGGTGTTTGGGGCAAAGAACGTCTCCAGTACTGGCATCTGCTGCTCTGGACCTTGATCTGCAAGCCGAGGCTGCTATCATTGGCCGTCACCCTTGCAATTTATGGCCATCACTATCGGAGGATATGCGAGAAGTACATATTCTTTGATTCGGACGGCGAAATATCGTTGAGTTGATGCAAATCCTTCTCGGGTTCAAATCCGGTTGAGGATGCCAAAGAAAGGCCAAGGGCTTGGGAGTCAATCCCCAAGCCCTTTTATTGCTTCATCGATCCCACCTGACCTTTTGCGGCTCTCATCGGCCAACCACCAAGAACAGCAAGACCATCTCATTGGAGCTGGGTGTTCCGTGCGCGCCGGATTGGTTGCTGAGAATCCTCTTCGGGGCCGGCGGATTTGCCGGGATGTACTGCGGAGCGAGGCTTCAGAAGTATGTGCCCCAGAAGTACCTGAAACTGATTCTGGGATTGATCATCACATTCCCGGCCCTGAGCTATGTTCTGCAGTATTTCAAGAGTCAGAGCCCTCCCGTGAGATGGCTCAGGGAGATTTCCGCTTCCTCTCTCGGTGCCGTGGAAGTTTGAGGCGTCGAACGCCTTGAGGTTCCGGGAGAACCTTTTGATCCGATAGAGCCGGGTGAAGATCCTTCGACATGGAAGAGACCGACAATGGGCTGATCAGGGCAACGGCGAAGGGTGATCACCTGGCATTCGAACAGTTGGTGCGGCGCTACCAGGGTCCGGTTTTGAACTTCATTTACAGGCAGATTGGCGAGCGGCGCGCAGCCGAGGATCTGACTCAGGATGTCTTCTTGAGGGTCTATCGAGCCGCCCCCAATTTCGAACCGAGAGGCAAGGTTTCCTCTTGCCCTCTCAGAGCGTGTCAAAAAAGCTGCCAATGTCCAAGCGCATCGTTTCCGCGGTTCGAAGGATATTGCACCATTCGGCAGGTGGCGCGGGCACAAGGCCCTACGCTACCGGTTCGTAGCGCAGCCCCTTGTGGGCGTCATGGTGCTAGCCTACGCTACCGGTTCGTAGCGCAGCCCCTTGTGGGCGTCAGGGTGCAAGCCGCTGGCATGTGAAGGAAACGACGGCTTTTTGGACACTTGCTCAGCATACAAAATCCTGTTGCGGGTCATGTTCCCTCAGCCTTCAGGTCCTGCTTGGCTTTTTCAATGAGCTCCAGGAGCGTCTGGACTTTTCCCCCTGGATTTTCGTTGAAGCACCGTTCCCATTCTTCTTCCCCCAGCACCGCCCTGAGATAAGATTCCACGGGAAAGCGGGCCCGCCAGCAGATGAGGGTCTGCCGGCAGGGCATGCGGCCCTGCTCCCTTCGGCAGTAACCGAATGTCACCTGCCCCCCGAGCCTCGGGCATCGAATTTCCAGGTGATCGACCATTCCCTTCCTTCCATGGAGGAGTCACGGATCCTGGCTGATTTGTATCATGGTTTTGGGAATCCGGCGATGCACTGCAGGGCCCTTTGAATCTCCTCATCGGGAAGTTCGTAGGGGGTCAGCTTTCCCGCGAGAAAGGCGTCATAGGCGGCCAGATCGACGAGTCCGTGGCCGCTCCAGTTGAAGAGGATGACCTTTTCCTTGCCCTCTTCCTTGGCCCGCATCGCTTCCTGGGCCACCGCGGCTATGACGTGATTCGTCTCCGGCGCGGGGATGAACCCTTCGGACCGGGCCCAGTTGATCCCAGCCGTGAACGTTTCGATCTGATCGAAGGCCCTGGCCTCGATGAGTTTTTCGTTCATGAGATGGCTCACGATGGGGGCCATTCCGTGATAGCGCAGCCCGCCGGCGTGAATGGGGGCGGGGACGAAGTCGTGCCCCAGGGTGTACATGGGCAGCAGGGGCGTTGTCTGGGCCGTGTCGCCGAAATCATAGGCGAAGGGCCCCCGGGTGATTGTCGGGCATGAGGAGGGCTCCGCCGCAACGATGGACAGCTCCCTGCCGTGGATTTTGTCGCGGACGAAGGGGAGACTGATCCCGGCGAAATTGCTGCCGCCCCCGGCGCAGCCCATGACCACGTCGGGATACACCCCGATCTTTTCCATCTGTTTGTGGGCCTCGAGGCCGATGATGGTCTGGTGGAGGAGCACGTGGTTGAGGACGCTTCCGAGGGAGTAGCGGGCCGAAGGATCCCCCACGGCGTCCTCGATGGCTTCGCTGATCGCGATGCCGAGGCTCCCGGGGGAATCGGGTGTTTCGGCCAGAATCCTTCGGCCTGCAGCGGTCAGGTTGCTTGGGCTCGGGATGCACTCGGCCCCCCAGGTCGTCATCATCATGCGCCGGTAAGGTTTCTGATCATAGCTCACCCGCACCATGAAGACCCTGAGGTCCAGGCCGAACATCCCGCAGGCCATGCTCAGGGCGCTGCCCCACTGGCCTGCCCCCGTTTCCGTGGACAGTCGCTTGATGCCGAAGGCCTTGTTGTAATAGGCCTGCGGAATGGCGGTGTTGGGCTTGTGGGATCCAGGGGGACTGAACCCTTCGTTCTTGAAGTATATCTTCACGGGGGCGCCGAGAAGCTTTTCGAAGCCTTTGGCCCTGCAGAGAGGCGTCGGTCGCCACAGGAAGTACTTCTCGAGGACAGGCTCGGGAATGTCGATCCAACGGTCCGTCGACATCTCCTGTTCAATGAGATTCATGGGAAAAACAGGAGCCAGGTCCTCGGGGTTGACCGGCTTTCCCGTTCCCGGATGCAAGGGAGGCTTCATGGGTGTGGGAAGATCTGCAGCCACATTGTACCACTGCCTCGGCATCTCGCTTTCATCCAGGTTCACTTTCATCAATTCGATCATCTCTTCTCCTCTCTTGGGATCATGAAAAGAGGCCATGGAGTGATCCCCATGGCCTCTTTCAAAAGACAACCGAGCCGCGGGATATCTCTCCTCACCCACGGCTCGCTTCTATTCAACAGACTACGACCCTCGGTGGGCAGGCGCGCTTTTGGCCCGCCACCACCATTTGCGGCGTTGTGACATCGTCTCGAAATTCACCGGTCCCATTGTGCTTTCATCCATCTACAAGCGCAGGCGCTGCTGTCTCAAGAACGCATAGTCCGTCCGGCTGTGGGGCGACAGGGCCCTGAGAAAACTCATCGCACACCCCATAACACAGCTTTGGAAGCCTGGTCAAGAGCCTGTAAGAGACTATCTCAAAACTCGCTTAAGTCGTCACCCCTGCGAAAGCGGGGGTCCAGAAACCTTCAGAAAAACCTGGATTCCCGCCAAAAGCATGCGGGAATGACGTGCGGTATTTCGGGCACGTTGGTGCGTGGGCGTGTGCCGAGGATCCGAAGGGTTCCGCTTGCCTGCGGCGGCAATGGGGGCTTTTTGTTTTGCGTTTTTACGAAAACTGTGAATAAAGATTTGGCATTCCTTTGCGACGGTTGAGTCCAGGTCTTCGAAGGAGAGAGGAGGACTGTGCGTCATGAACCAAACGACTCGATGGATCAGCCTTGCTGCCGGATGTGTCATCCTCGTGCTGGGCCTCAAGAGGCTTTACGAGGCAGGGGACTGGGTTCTGGTGATCCTTGGTGCCCTCATCGTTGCGTTTTCCGCTTCCGGCATCATGAAGGCCAGACAGAAGAGAGAATGAGGGAAAGGGCCTTGACGGGCCAGTGCAAATCAACTAACTTTCGTCGACTTGAGGGGCGGTCGGCCGAAGTGGCCATTTTGTAATCTATCAGGGATATTGGAAGTATGGAAGATCTGAATGTCGTCATGCGTGAGCGGATGGAGAAGGCGGAGGAGATCGAGAGGGAAGGCACCCCGATCTACCCCAACGGATATCCGGTCCCGCATTGCATCCACGATCTCTTGAACGACCACGGGACCCGGAGCGCCGAGGAGCTGGAGGAGAAATCGGAGGCGTTCACCATCGCGGGGCGCATCGTTTCCGTCCGGTCATTCGGCAAATCCATTTTCATGCACCTTCTGGATACGGGAGGCCGGATCCAGATTTACATCCAGCAGAACAACCTCTCTAAGGAGCACTACGCTCTCGTGAAAAAGCTGGATGCCGGGGATATTGTGCGGGCAACCGGCAATCTTTTTCGGACCCGCACCAATGAACTGACGCTCCTCGTCAGGGAGCTGATCCTCCTCACCAAGAACCTGCGGCCGCTTCCCGAAAAGTATCATGGTCTCAAGGACATCGAAATCCGCTATCGGCAGCGTTATGTGGATCTCATAGTCCATGAATCGGTGCGGGAGACGTTCCGCGTCAGGGCGGGAATCGTCCAGTCCATCAGGGAGTTTCTGACGGGAAAGGGGTTCCTGGAAGTCGAAACGCCCATGATGCAGCCCATTCCGGGCGGGGCGACGGCCAAACCCTTCAAGACCTTCCACAATGCCCTGGGAATGGAGCTTTACCTGAGGATTGCGCCGGAGCTCTACTTGAAGCGCCTGCTGGTGGGAGGGTTCGACCGGGTTTTCGAGCTCAACCGGAACTTCCGAAACGAAGGGGTTTCCACGCAGCACAACCCTGAATTCACCATGCTCGAATTCTATCAGGCTTACGCGACCTACGAGGACCTGATGGCCCTCACGGAAGAGCTCTTTTCCTTCCTTTGCCTCTCCATCAACGGCGGCAGTTTTGAATTGGAATACCAGGGGAGTCGCATCGACCTGTCGCCCCCCTGGCAGCGATATCGATTTCTGGAGTCACTGGAGAAAATTGGGAATGTTCCGCGGGAGGCGCTGGAGGATCCGGCAAGCTGCGGGGCTTTCGCGCGAGCCCAGGGGCTTGGGGCGGAGCGGTTCGAAGGCCATGGCAAGCTCCTCACCAAGATATTTGACCTGACTGTGGAGCCCAAGCTCATCCAGCCGACGTTCATCACGCACTACCCCGTGGAGGTCTCGCCTCTGTCGCGTCGAAACAACGAGGAGCCTTCCCTCGCCGATCGGTTCGAGCTGTTCATCGCCGGCAAGGAGATGGCCAACGCATTTTCGGAGCTCAACGACCCCCGTGATCAGCGGGGACGTTTCCAGTTGCAGCTTGAAGCCAGGCAGGCGGGTGACGAGGAGGCCCATTACATGGACGAGGACTACATCCGGGCCCTGGAGTATGGTCTGCCGCCGGCCGCGGGAGAAGGGATCGGCATCGACAGGGTGGTCATGCTGTTCACCGACGCGCCTTCCATTCGCGATGTCATCCTCTTTCCCCACCTCAGGCCTGAAAAGAGAATCTGAAGGTGCAATGAATTTCGAGGTTTTTGTCAGCCTGCGTTACCTCTTTGCGAAGCGTCGCCAGACCTTCATCTCCCTCATCACGCTCATCTCCATCGCCGGTGTGGCCGTCGGTGTGATGGCCCTCATCGTTGTGCTGGGTGTCATGAACGGGTTCCAGGACGACGTGCGCAACCGCATCCTGGGGATCACCTCCCACATGATGGTGATGAGCTTCAACGGGACCATATCCAACTACAAGGATGTCATGTCCCAGATCCAGGAGCAGCCCGGGGTCGTGGCTTCGACTCCTTTCGTTCACACCCAGGTGATGATGAGCTCCGGCCGCAGTGTGTCGGGTGCCGTGCTTCGGGGGATCTCCCTGGACACCGCCCTGGACGTCATCAACCTTCAGAAGAACATGGACAGCGGAAACGTTTCGGATCTGCGCCAGCTTGGCGATGCGGACGCGTCTTCCTCGTCTCCCGGGATTATCCTGGGGAAGGAGCTCGCAAGCCACCTGAACGTGCGCCAGGGAGACTGGATCACCATCATCTCCCCCACCGGCCGCCTGACTCCCATGGGACAGGTGCCCAAGAGCAAGCTTTTCCGCGTGGTGGGGATTTTTGAGTCCGGCATGTACGAATACGACAACACCCTCGCCTATGTGGATCTCGGCGCGGCTCAGCAATTCCTGGGGTTCGGGGACGTGGTCCTGGGCATCGAAGTGAAGGTCGCCAACATTTACGAGGCGCGGGAGGTTTCGGAGGCCTTGCAGTCGAGGCTTGGAAGTCCGTTCTGGGTTCGCGACTGGATGCAGATGAACCAGGCCCTCTTCTCCGCTCTGAAACTGGAAAAAGTCGTCATGTTCATCATCTTGACCCTCATCATCCTGGTTGCCGCCTTCAACATCGTGAGCTCCCTCATCATGCTGGTGATGGAGAAGACCCGGGACATCGCCATCATGAAGGCGATGGGCGCCACGACGGCGAGCATCAGGAAGATATTTGTGGTGGAAGGGCTGATGGTCGGGGTTTCCGGAACCACTCTCGGCACAATCGGCGGCTTTGTCCTCTGCAGTCTTCTGAGAGAGTACAAGTTCATCGAGCTGCCCAACGTGGTTTACGGCATCAAGAAGCTCCCTGTGAACGTGGCCACCCTCGACGTGGTCATGATCGCGATTGCGGCGGTCGTGTTGAGCCTCGTGGCCACCTTGTATCCTTCGCGCCAGGCTGCCAAGCTGGATCCCGCGGAAGCGCTGCGCTATGAGTAACAACGGGCAACCGATAGAGGTCCACACGCTGGGGCTGGCCAAGGTGTTCGGGAGTGGGCCCCAGTCCATCGAGCTTTTTCGAGACCTGGAGCTGGTCATCAGGAAAGGGGAACGGATTGCCATCGTCGGAGCCTCCGGCGCCGGGAAGTCCACCCTCCTCCACATCCTCGGGACCTTGGAAAAGCCGACCCACGGCAAAGTCCTTTACGGCGGCAGGGATATCTTCCTCTGGGATGAAAACGAGCTCGCCAAATTCCGCAACCGGCACATCGGGTTTGTCTTTCAGTTCCACTATCTCCTTCCCGAATTCAATGCCCTCGAGAACGTGATGATGCCCGGTCTCATCGCGGGCATGCAAAAAGGCGAAGTGGAGGCACAGGCCATGGCCCTCATCGAGAGCCTGGGGCTCACGCACCGCCTCAAGCACAGGATAGGTGAGCTCTCGGGCGGTGAGCAGCAGCGGGTGGCCGTGGCGAGGGCCCTGCTCCTCCGTCCCAGCCTGTTCCTGGCCGACGAACCCAGCGGGAACCTGGATACGCGCACCGGGAGGAGGCTCAACGAGCTGCTGGTTTCCCTCAATGAAGAGCTTGGGCTCACCATGGTGGTCGTCACTCACAACCAGGAGCTCGCTTCCATGATGCATCGAACACTGCGCCTCGTCGACGGCCAGCTCAAGCTGGATCGTTCCGCCGGCGCGGCGGGGTCCGGTCTTGCCGTGTCCGGTTACGGGGAAGCGGAGGCCGCGGATTAACGGAAGGTGAGAATTTCATTGGGAAGCACTTTGGAAGATGGTATATTGCCGGGACTTTCCTCGGAGCGTGCAGGACCAAAGCGAGTCAAGATGAATCCAATCACGAAACAGAACATATCCACACTGACGAGCCACAGTTAGGGGGTCGGCTGTATGCAGAAGTTACGCATCGTATTGCTCCTTGCGGTCGCATTGATCGCTTCCGTCGCGTGGGCTCAGGACAGGACCCCGAAGGTTGCCGTCGTGCCGTTCGCCGTTCAAGGTCAGGAAGACGCCCGCAAGACGCAAGGCCTCATTGGGGAAATCCTTGTCAAGAAACTCGAGGAAGAGGGGATCAAGACCGCCGAGTTTCAGCAGGGTGAAGCTGTCCGGAGCGAGGAGCAGGCAAGGGCTGCGGGGCGCCGGGTTCAGGCGGATTATGTGGTCATGGGGATCCTCAACCAGATTGGAAACAGCATCAGTCTCGATTCAAAACTGGTGGACGTTTCCGGCCGCAAGAAAACCGAGGTCCTGTTTGCCGAGGCGAGGGGAATGGAAAACCTCGCGACGGCGGGCAACTCCCTTGTGCAGCAAATGACGGTCCAACTCCTCGCCAAGGCTGTCATAGCGGAGGTCCAGGTGAGGGGCAACGACCGGATCGAGTCCGAAGCCGTCAAGCTCAACATCAAGACAAAGAAGGGCGAGGTCCTCCGCCCCGAGCAGGTGAGGGAGGACATCAAAGCCGTCTACAAGATGGGATACTTCGAGAAGGTGGAAACCGAAGTCACCGATTCGCCGGCGGGGAAAATCCTGGTTTTCATCGTCCAGGAGAATCCCACGGTTCAGGAAGTGCGCGTCAAGGGCAACAAGAAGATCAAGGAAAAAGACATCCTCGCCGCCATCTCGACGAAGGCTTTCACGGTCCTTCAGAAAAACGTGGTGGCGGAGGACGTTCAAAAGATCATCAAGCTTTATCACCAGAAAGGGTACTTCAACGCGGATGTGTCCTCAGGCATCGAATTCCCCAAGGATCCCAGGAAGGCCACGGTCAGCTTCTCCATCAAGGAAAACAAGAAAATCCTCATCGACAAAATAGCGTTCACCGGGAACAAGACGTACTCGGCCAGGACTCTTCGCGGCGTGATGGCGACCAAGGAGAAGAATTTCCTCTTCTCCATCTTCACCGAGAGGGGGGTTCTGCAAAAGGAAATACTGGACACGGACCTCGACCGCATCACGGTCTTCTACCATGACAGGGGGTTCATGGATGCCAAGGTCGGCACGCCCGAGACATCTCGCAAGGATGACGGCTTCGTCATCACGATCCCCGTCGAAGAGGGAGAGCGCTACAAGGTTACTGGTGTGAAAATCACCGGTGACACGATTGACGACGTGGAGAAGCTGCAGAAGAAGCTCCAGTCGAAGCCCAAGGCATTCTTCAGCAGGGAAAAGCTGCGGAAGGACATCGATGTCCTGTCCAGGGTTCACATGGATGAGGGCTATGCCCACACCGATGTGAAGCCTTCAGTGAAGCAGGAACCGTCGGACCAGACGACGGACATCACCTTCGACGTCGACAAGAAGGACCTGGTGCACATCGGCCAGGTCTACATTTCGGGGAACTCAAAAACCCGAGACAAGGTCATTCGCCGGGAAATGCGCCTGGCCGAAGGGGATGTTTTCAACGCGACGAAACTCGAAAGGAGCCTGAATTCCCTGAAGAAGCTCGATTTTTTTGAGGAGGTCGAAGTGCTTCCCACCGAGACCGAGCAGTCGGGAATCATGAATCTTCACGTGAAGGTGAAGGAGAAGCTCACGGGATCCATCAGCGTGGGCGGTGGGTTTTCATCGGACAGCGGCGCCTTTGTCAGTGGCGAAATAATACAGCGGAACCTTTTTGGAAAGGGTCAGTACCTTGGAGTGAAGGCCTTCTTTGCCGAGGAGGCTCAGCGCTATATTCTCACGTTTGTCGAACCCCGCCTGTTCGACACGTACCTTTCCGCCGGCTTCGACGTGTACAACTGGATCAAGGATTACACCGACTTCCGAAAGGATGCGGTGGGGGTGAGGCTGAAATTCGGGTATCCCTTCGGGAACTACAGCCGGCTCCTTGGCTTCTACACCTATGAGACAGCTGACGTCTCCGACGTCAAGAACGACTCCTCTGCTTTTGTCCGAAGTCAGCAGGGGAGCACGATCAAGGGGAGCATGACGATCGGGGCTGAGCGCGACACCACGGACCATCCTTTCATGCCTACGAGGGGAAGCGTTACAGCCCTGACGGCGGAGTTCGCCGCCAAGGCACTGGGCAGTGATACGAACTTCAATAAAGTCGAGTTCCGCTCGGGTACGTTTGTACCCCTGTTCTGGAAATTCGTCGGCCATGTGCGGGGTGGTTTCGGGCAGCTCTGGGAACTGGACGGGGTAGACACCGTCCCCATCTACGAGCGGTACTTTCTCGGGGGTATCGACTCCCTGAGAGGTTTCCAGTGGGGTGATGTTGGACCTAAAGATCCTATTACCGGTGACGTCATAGGAGGATTGACATATGGCATGGTGAACTTGGAGTTGTTGTTTCCTCTGCTCGAGAAATTCGGAATTCGCGGAGTGGTGTTCTTCGATGCAGGCAATGCGTTCCTGGACATCGATCAGTTCGACGTGAGCAAGTTTCGAACGGATGTCGGCGCAGGAATCCGGTGGAATTCACCGTTTGGGCCCATTCGCATCGAGGTGGGCTATAATTTGGATCCGGAGCCGGGAGAGGACAGTTATCAGTTCCAGTTCTCCGGAGGCGCATTCTTTTAAGGAGTGAGACACATGATGAGAAGATTTGGTCGGTTGATCCTGTTTGTTGCGGCTTTTTCCCTCGTGCTTTCGCCGGCTGCCTGGGCGGCGGGGAAGGTGGGCTACTTCGAGATGCAGCGGGTTTTATCGGACACCAAATGGGGTAAGAGGTCGGCGGATGATTTCAAGCGGCAGCAGGATGCCATCAAGGCCGATGTGGAGGCGAAGGGCAAGGCTTTCAAGACGGCCAGGGAAGAGTTCGACAAGAAAAAAGATGTGATGGACGACAAGGCCAAGGCCAAAAAGATCAAAGAGCTCACGGACATGCAGGCGGAAGGTGAAAAGCTGCTCAACGATGCGAACCAGAAGATGACCAAGCTGTCCCAGGACCTCCGGGGACCTCTGGTGGACAAGATCATAGAAGTTGTCCGGAAGATCGGAAGGGACGAAAAGTATGACATGATTTTTGAGCGTGAAACAGCCGGGCTGGTCCACGCGAATGAAAAGGATGACCTGACTAAGCAGATCATCGACGAAGTCGACAAATCAGGGCCCAAGAAATGATCACGGGAATTGAGGAGCCGTAGGCCTGATGCCCGTTGCGGGCATGCTTGCCGGACTCCTCTGGTGCTGTTCATGACACTGGTGACTTCGAAATCCTCTCGAGACACATTCAGGGGCGGGTACATACCCGCCCCTCGAGGTTTCCGGGAGAGTGCCCTACTGGTTCCGGCTTTCGCCCATGGACATCAACTTAACGATCTTTTCACCACGAAGTGCACGAAGAGCACGAAGGAGCAACGCGATAAGACACTTCCATGTTGCTTTCGAATGACATCTTCGTGTCCTTTGTGTTCTTCGTGGTAAGAAAAAGTTAATTTGGCACGTATGGACCTGCACCTGAATGGCGAGCATTTTTCGCGATGCACATGGACGTAATTGCCTGGAGCTGTGCTTGGCAGACGACGTGATTCACGGCAATCCGAAAACTTTTCGGCTGGGGGAGCTTGCCGAGCGGATTCATGCCTCGGTCAAGGGAGACCCCGATATTTCCATTGGTGGAATCAGCACCCTCGAGGACGCTCTTCCCGGGGATCTCAGCTTTCTCACCAACAAGCGCTACGTATCGCTGGCTTCTCAATGCCGGGCTTCAGCACTGCTCGTCCCACCCGAATTCGATCACCTTGAATTCCCTCTCCTGGTTAGTAGACAGCCGTATTTGAGCCTCGCCAAGGCTGCACAGCTGTTCGCCGAGGGCCCCGGCCCTCCCGAGGGAGTCCATGAATCGGCATGGGTGGGTGAAGGTGTGCATCTGGGGAAAGGCGTTTCCATAGGGCCCCTGGCTCATGTGGGACATGGCGTGTCCATCGGGAGCGGCACGGTGATCCTTGGCGGGGCTTACCTCGGATCCGGCGTGTGCGTCGGGGAAAACTGCCTCATCCATCCACGAGCGACAATCCTGGACCGTTGCAAATTGGGAAACCGCGTGATCATTCACAGCGGGGTCGTCATCGGAAGCGACGGCTTCGGGTTCGCCCAGGATGAGGAGGGCCGCCACATCAAGATCCCTCAAGTGGGAATCGTTCAAATCGACGACGACGTGGAGATCGGGGCCAATTGCACCATAGATCGAGCAACGTTTGGCCGCACCTGGATACAGCAGGGAACCAAGATAGACAACCTGGTTCAGATCGCACACAACGTGACGGTGGGGGAATACTCCATTTTAGTGGCTCAAGTCGGGATCTCCGGGAGTACGCGGATAGGGAAGCACGTCATCCTCGCGGGACAGGTGGGCATCGTCGGGCACATTGAAATCGGCGACAGGGTGCGAATCGGGGCCCAATCGGGCGTGCCGCATTCGGTCAAGGCTGGCGAGGATGTTTTGGGAAGTCCCGCAATGCCTCACAAGGAATATTTGCGATGTGCCGCCAGCTTCAGGCACTTGCCCCGGTTCCGGGAAGAGCTGCGGGAGCTCAAGGCGAAGGTCGGGAAGCTGGAGGAAGAGCGCAAAAAGGAATGAACCATGGCAAAGGACATCACGGACATCCTGAACATCTTGCCCCACCGGTACCCCTTTCTTCTGTTGGATGCCATCCTGGAGGAGAGTCCCGGTGAAATCGTGGGCGTTAAGAACGTGAGCTTCAACGAACCCTTTTTTCAGGGGCATTTTCCCGGTCATCCCATCATGCCGGGGGTGCTCATCATCGAGGCCATGGCCCAGGCGGGGGGCGTTCTTGCGTTTTCCTTTCTCCCCGAAAAGGAAAAGAACGTGATGTACTTCATGGGTATGGACGGTGTCCGCTTCAGAAAACCCGTGAGGCCTGGCGACCAGCTCATTCTGAAGTTGAAGTTGCTCAAGCGGCGGGGGCCTGTCTTCAAAATGAAAGGGGAAGCCTTTGTCAATGATCAGCTTGTGGCCGAGGCCGAGCTCATGGCAACCGTCGATCCGGTGAAGAGCTCCGAGTGAAGTCCGCCGCCACGGAAATAGTATTTCTATAGCGTAGGGGAGGGGTTAATCCTTTATCAATATGGTCACAATGTGGATTGGCGTGACACTTGCTCGAGTCATCCTGTTTCAAAGTCGTTCACCCTGTAGCGTAGGGCCTCGTGCCCGTTTTGACGCCCACTATAGGTTTCAACGCCCACAAGGGGCTAGGCTACAGATTTTAGCGCCCACAAGGGGCCTCGTGCCCGTTTTGACGCCCACTATAGGTTTCAACGCCCACAAGGGGCTAGGCTACAGATTTTAGCGCCCACAAGGGGCTAGGCTACAGGTTTCAACGCCCCACCGCAGGTTTCAACGCCCACAAGGGGCTATGCTGCAGCAGGCATTGCTAACGCAAATCCGCAAAGCCCCGACAATTCTTGGTGACGCCGATTGGGATCGCCCCCACTTCAGCCAAAGGCGAGACGGTGCAGAACTTGAGGGATGTTGAGATAATCGACACACAGGAGACCTGAGAACCTATGGACATTCACCCCACTGCGGTTGTTTCTCCTCAAGCTGAATTGGATGAAGGCGTGACGGTTCGCGCCTACAGCATCATCGGGCCGAAAGTGCGCATCGGTGCAGGGACGGTGGTAGGGCCCCACGCGGTGGTCGACGGTTGGACAACCATCGGGGCGAGGAACCAGATATTCCCCTTCACAACCCTCGGATATCCGCCACAAGACATGAGCTACGCGGGTGAGGACACCCAACTGGTCCTCGGAGACGACAACGTCATCCGGGAAAACGTCACCATCAGCCGAGGGACCGCCCGGGGCGGAGGGGTCACCCGCATTGGCAACCAGAATCTCCTCATGGCCTATGTCCACGTGGCTCACGACTGCCGCATCGGCAACCGGGTGGTTTTGGCCAATGCAACCACCCTGGCCGGACACGTGGCCATCGATGACTGTGCCATCCTCGGAGGCATGGTGGCCATCCACCAGTTCGTGCGCATAGGCAGGTTTGCCTTCCTTGGCGGCATGTCGGGGCTCAGGATGGACATGCCCCCTTTCATGCTGGCCTTCGGCGCTCCTGCCAAACTCTATGGGCCGAACCTGGTGGGCCTCAAACGGCACCAGTTTTCGTCTGAAACCATCCAGGCTCTGAAAAAGAGCTACCGCATCATTTTCCGAGGAGGGGTGAGCTTCAAGGATGCGGTGGAGAAGATCCACCAGGAGGTTGTACTCACCCCGGAAGTCGAACACCTTCTGGAGTTCATGCAGCATCGTTCGAAGCGAGGCATCACAAGAGATTCCATATGAACCTGCCGGAGTTCAAGGCTGAAATCCCCAATTACAAGGTCGGTCTCATAGCTGGGAGCGGGCAATTCCCGCTGCTTTTTGCTCATGCCGCCAGGCAGCATGGCCTGCGTGTCGTGGCTGTGGGGTTCGACGGTGAAACGGACCCCATGCTGTCGAAATACGTGGACGAATACCACGTGGTGAAGCTCGGGCAACTGGGAAAACTCATCAGGCTGTTCCAGAGTAAGGATATTCGCCATGCGGTCATGGCCGGCGCCATCAACAAGACGAAGCTCTACGCGCGCATCCGGCCCGACTGGCGAGCGGTGAAATTCCTGAATCGCCTCCGGAACAAGAAGGACGATTCCATCTTGAGATCCCTTGCGGAGGAGCTGGAATCGGAGGGCATCCGCATCGAAGCTTCGACGATCCTGCTCCCTTCCCTGCTGGCTCCCGAGGGGGTTCTGACCCGACGCAAACCCAATCGCCGTGAGAAACAGGACATCGAATTCGGCTGGCAGGTTGCCAAAGCCATCGGCTCTCTCGACATCGGCCAGTGTTTGGTCCTCAAGAATCAGGCCGTCCTGGCCATCGAAGGCATCGATGGAACCGACGCCACGATCATGCGGGGGGGTCCCTGTGCCGCGAGGGCGCGGTGGTGGTCAAGACGAGCAAGCCTATCCAGGACCTGCGCTTCGATGTACCGGCCGTGGGGCTCACGACCATCGAGACCATGAAGCGGGTCAAAGCCCGGGTGCTTGTGGTGGAGGCAGGAAAAACCCTCATGTTCGACCGTGAGAGGATGATCGACGAGGCGGACGCCGCCGGCATCACCGTCATGGTCCGAAGAGAGGGCGATGAACCGACTCGGTCCTGGTCTTCCGACACAGAGGCGGATCTTCTGTCCGGGCGTGGGCCGGGCAATGCCGGGGTCGGGGTCCAACAGTCGCCCCCCGCCGCCGTGTTCACCCGTGGTCCGAAGCGCCACGCTCTGAGGGTGGGAGTCGTCGGAGTCGGGTATCTTGGCCGATTCCATGCAGAAAAATACGCACGGCTCCCGGAAGCTGATCTGGTGGGTGTGGTGGATGTGAACGAGGAGAGGGCACGGCAGGTGGCTGAAATATGCGGAACCAGGGCCATCGGCGCTCACCTGGATCTCATGGGCAAGGTGGATGCCGTGAGCGTTGTGGCTCCGACGCCTGCCCATTTCGCCATCGCCAAGGATTTTCTCGAAGCGGGGATCCATGTGCTCCTCGAAAAGCCCATGACCCGCACCCTGGAAGAGGCGGACAGGCTCATCGAGCTCGCTCGCGAGAAGCGATGCGTCCTCCAGGTAGGGCACCTGGAGCGGTTCAATGCCGCGTTTCAGGCGGTCAGGTCCAGGCTCCGTCAGCCCATGTTCCTCGAGGCTCACCGCCTTGCACACTTCAACGAAAGGGGCACTGAAGTCGACGTCATCCTGGATCTGATGATCCACGACATCGACATCGCCCTCTGCATCATGAATTCCCCCCTGGATAATGTCAGGGTCGCCGGGGCCTCTGTTCTGACAAGACTTCCCGACATCGCCAACGTGAGGATGGAGTTCGCCGGGGGAGCCACGGCGAATCTCACGGCAAGCCGCATTTCGGTCAAGAACCTGCGGAAGCACCGTATTTTCCAGGAGAACGGCTACTTCGTGGCGGATTATTCCGAAAAGCGGGCCTACGCGGTCTACCGGGAGAAAGAGGCCGACGAACTGGGATACCCCCAGCTTTCCATGGAAGAGATCGAATTCGATGAAAGGGACGCTCTCGAGGACGAAATCGCCTCATTCCTTCGTGCCGTCCAAACCGGGGAAAAACCCGCCGTGGATGGCGAAGATGGGCGCAGGGCTCTGGCGGTCGCCCTTGAGATTTCCCGTCAAATCGAGGAACAGGTGCTGAGCAGGCATGGAGCGACCCCCCCGGAGTATCTCGAGGATCTTTCTGAGCGCGGGTGAGGCTTCCGGGGATTTGCACGGGGCTCACCTGGTGAGGGCAATTCGGAGGATCCGCCCGGAAGTGCATATGAACTGCATGGGAGGGCCTCTCCTGGAGGGTGCCGGAGCTCGAGTGATTGTCCACAACGGGGACATTGCCGTTGTGGGACTGTTTGAAGTGCTCGGGCACGTGAAATCCATTTACAGAGCGTATCTGCGCATCAGATCCCATCTCATTGAAGAACGGCCGGACCTGGTCGTTCTCATCGATTTCCCCGACTTCAACTTCTTCCTGGGGCGTCTTGCAAAGCGCGTCGGACTGAGGGTCTTCTACTACATCAGCCCCCAGGTCTGGGCCTGGAGAATGGGCCGAGTGCGGGCGATGAAGCGGTTCGTGAGCGGGATGGCCGTGATTCTGCCCTTCGAGCCGCCATTCTACGCACGGTACGGGATGCGGGTGAGCTACGTCGGGCATCCCCTGCTGGATGCTCTAGGGAACGTTCCATCCAGGGAAGAGGCCTGTGGAAAATACCGGGCGACGGATGCCCGGTGGACCGTTGGGTTGCTCCCGGGGAGCCGCCGCAGTGAGATCGAACTGGTCCTGCCCGTGCTCCTGGAAACGGTGGCCGTCATCCGGCAGCGGCTGAACGGGGTCCGGTTCCTGCTGCCCGTTGCCCCATCCCTGGAGAGAAGTCTCCTCCAAGGGCGTCTGGCTGAGAGCGGCCTGCCCATCCGCATGGTCTCGGGGGATACGTATGGAGTGATTCGGGCCTGCGATCTCCTCATCACTGTCTCGGGAACAGTGACCCTGGAAGCGGCCGTTCTCGGGACCCCCATGATCATCACCAACAGGGTTTCATGGCTCACGTGCACCCTTGGCCGACACCTCATACGCGTGCCGTTCGTTGGGCTTCCTAACCTCATCGCCGGGCGCCTCATCGTTCCCGAGTACCTGCAGGAGGAAGCACGGCCTGAAGTCATTGCCGAGAAAGCCATCCACCTGTTGACGCACTCCATGGACCTGGAGAAACAAAGGAGTGAGCTGGAAGCAATCCGAAGTGAGCTGGGTCGGCCGGGTGCGGCCGACCGTGTTGCCCGGATGGTCCTCGAGCAGATGGACATGGGAAGGCATGGGGAGGTCCAGGGGACTTCATGAACATTATGAATGAAAAGGAACCATCCCAGCCCCGGGGGATTTTGATGCCAGGCCCTTTGCTGCGGCACGTCTACAATGCCGTCCTGACCGTCTCGTGGCCTCTCTTTTTCCTTTACTTCCGACTTCGGATAGCCGTGGACGGCAAGTATGCGGAGAGCTACCGTCAAAGGTTGGGCATCGGAATGCCCCACTTCGGGAAATCGTCCAGGAGGGTCTGGTTCCATGCCCTCTCCGTTGGAGAAGTGCTGTCTGTCGTTCCTCTTGTGAAGACGGTAAAGGAGATGGACCCGGCTCTGGAAATCGTTTTTTCTACCGCGACGGAAACCGGACAGATCACGGCCCGGAAAAGCTTGAGCGCATGGGTGGACCGTTTTTTTTACATGCCCCTGGATTTCCCCTGGGCTGTGCAGCGCCTCGTTTCCCACCTGAAACCGACCCTTTTCATCCTCACTGAAACCGATGTCTGGCCCAATCTGCTCTTTTGTCTGAAGGAGAGCGGGATCCCAAGATTTCTGGTAAACGGCAGGATTTCTCCCCGGTCCTTCGAGAGACTCAAGCGCTTCAAGAGGCTCATGGCACCAATCTTCTTTTCTCTGGATGCGGTATTTGCCCAGTCACCCGACGACAAGCTTCGCTATGAACAATTGGGAATGCCGGGCCACTGTGTTTATGCGGCAGGAAACCTCAAGGTCGATTCGGTTCTCGCTCCATTGACTGAGAAGGAGACTCTCGAACTGGCAAGGTCCATGGGGTTGGTCCCGGGCCGCCCAACGTGGATTGCCGGCAGCACCCATGAAGGAGAAGAAGAAAATCTCTTGCAGGTCCATGGAATGTTGCGAAAAGGAAATCCGGATCTGCTCCTCATCATAGCGCCTCGGGACATCAAGCGGGCCGAAGGATTGGCATCCCTTTGCGCCGGCAACGGCGCCCCTGCCGCCCGGCGGTCCATGTCCGAGGGTGTCGGGGCAAAGCCTGTATACCTCCTGGATACGCTGGGAGAACTGAGTCGCTTCTATGCCCTCGGCAGCGTGGCCTTCATCGGGGGAAGCCTCATTCCCTTCGGCGGGCACAACCCCCTCGAGGCGGCTGCCCAGGGGAAATTCGCCGTGTGGGGTCCCCACCTTTTCAACTTCAGGCAAATAGAAGCCGCCTTGATCGATGCGGGTTGCGGGGCAAGGATTTCCAACCTGGAAGAGTTGGAGGATTTGGTCGGTCGATTTCTGGGTGACCCTTCACTGAGAGATTCTGTCCACGAAAAAGCCAGGGAGTTCATCGGAACCCAGGAAGGCCCCGTCAAGGGGATCGCCCGCCTGGTGGTGCGGAGGATGCGTGGAATTTCCGAAGGCGGATGAGAGTGAAACCTGCCCGTCGCAGAATCTGAAGCCCAACTTGATCGATTCTGACTCCAAGGGCTCTCTCGAATCGCTTGCAGTGAGGGCGGGGATAAACCCCGCCTCTACGATCCAGGTCAAGACAGCATCCGTAGATACTCAAGCCACAATCCGTAGATCCAGCTTAAGACAGAATCCGTAGATACTCAAGCCACAATCCGTAGATCCAGGTTAAGACAGAATCCGTAGGGGAGGGCTTTATGCCCTCCCGCATGGTTCTGCGGTTCTAAAAATCGCTCAGTTCAGGTGGAGGTGAGTGAAGCATGAATCCCCATGGAGAGTTCATAAAAAAGGAAGACTGTTTGCTGCTTCTCGTGGACATCCAGGAAACCCTTCTTCGGTTGTGCCGTGACAACGAGAGAGTGGTGGTAAACGTCGACGGCTTGATCGACGCTTTCATTGTTTTGGATGTTCCCATGATCTTTTCTGTACATTACGGGGAAAAACTGGGCCCTTTTCTTCCGGAGCTGACTCAAAAGGTGAGAGATCCCCGGGTCCTCCACAAGGTTGAGTTCAGCTGCCTCAAGAACCCCCCCATTTTCCGGGCACTCGAGGAGTCAGGAAGGAGGACCCTCGTTCTGGCCGGGTTGGAGACCCACATCTGCATCTTTCAAACGGCTGTCCATGCGCTCAAAGAAGGGTACAGAGTTCATGTTTTGGCGGACGCGGTCACTTCGCGGGGTGAAGCCAACCAGGAGGTGGGATTGCGACGCATGGAAAAAGCGGGGGCAGTGATCAGTTCGACCGAGATGGTCATTTTCGAGCTTCTGGAACGGGCGGCAACACCTGAGTTCCGAAGAGTCCTGCCTGTCCTCAAGTCTTTTTGAGAGACCGGGAATTCTCCGCAGTCCGTCATGTCCGTCGTGGGCACCTGAAACGATGAAAAGCTTTAAATCCACCGCAGAGGGCGCTGAGAACGCAGAGATTGTTTCTGCTCAATTCCTTTTCTCAGCGGTCTCAGCGTGCTCCGCGGTGAAGAAGAGAGCCTTTCCGGAAAAAACGGGTCTTCGCGGATTTGCGTGACAGATGCCTGCTGTAGCATAGCCCCTTGTGGGCGTAAAGACGGGCACAAGGCCCTATGCTACGGTGTGGGACGGGCACAAGGCCCTATGCTACGGTGTGGGACGGGCACAAGGCCCTGTGCCACGGGGTGAGCGACTCTGAAGCAGGGTGACTCGGGGAATTTTCACGCCAATCCGCGATGAACCGCAAGAACTACCTCTCACGCTTGATAACAACGGCATTGGGGCGCCCGCTATCCGGAGACGCCAGGCACTGCCTCACGCTGGACCAGGGGAACCTGCTGCCCGGGCATTCGGTGGCGGCGCCCTCCACGTCCCTGTGCCCCACTATCCTCGAAGGGGGGACCTGGTAATAGTCACAAAGAGTTCTCAGGAGATACACGAGGGACTGAAGCTGGGTGGGAGTCGGCTGCTCCTGGTTGAAGTTTCCGACCAGTGCTATGCCGATGCCCTTGTCATTCATGCCGCCCGCCTTGCAGTGGGCGCCGCACTGCTGTTTGATCCAGCGCGGTGCGACTTCGATCTGCCCATCACCCTTGCCAAGGGTGCCGTTGTCGATCAAAAAATGATAGCCCAGGCCGTTCCAGAATCCGCGATCCTGATGGGACTGGTGGATGCTGAAAGCCTTGCCGATATCAGTGGCTGTGTGGTGGATGACGATGTATTTCCATTGTGAATTGGGGTAGAGGGCTATGACGTGCCGAAGGGCCTTTGCGTTGGGTATGACGAGCTTTTGTCCGATCCGCAGGGGATCCTGGGGGCGAATTCGATTGGCGCTGTAGATGGCGTCCGGGCTGACGTCGTACATCTTGGCAATCCGCCAGACCGTCTCCAAGGGGGCCACTTCGTGGGTGATGGTCCTGGGAGGTCCAGGAGAAATGAGGCACTTCTCAACAACGCGGGCCCCCGAAGACGGTCTCTGCCTGGGCGTCTGGGGCGCCTGGTCCGATGCGGATCCCATTTGTGAGGAACCGGAATAAAGTTCGGGCGCGTAAGCACGCTGCGCGCAACCGGAGAAGACAAATGGAATCAAAACAAGCGGGAGCACCCGATGGATCTTGCCTTGCTTCATCGCCCATAAAGCCTTTTTTGAATCCGTCCCCTATTCAAAATGCGGGTTTGCCGCATTCCGCGCAACAGCCCGTCTATCATGCTCCTTTCCGGGAAATGTCTCTCGGAAATCAAGGCGACACTATAACCCAGAACCCACGAACAAAGGAAGTCCCTCATAGCCATCGGGGAACCTGCGGCCAGGCTTTTTATTACAGCTCCACAGAATTCATACGAAGTTGCAGTCAAGCTGGTGTAGCACAGGGCCTTGTGCCCGTCGACATCGTTGCGCCCACAAGGGGGCTATGCTACGTTTGTGAGTCGCCTCACAATAATCTTGAACGCAACTCAGTATCAGGGGCCGATAAGGCGGACGTCATTCCGGGCTTGATCCGGAATCCAGGAAAAGTCTCTGGCTGGATGCCGACGCCTGCCCCGGACCCCGATTAATGCTGTTGACTTAAGAAAGTCGTCCATCCACAGTTCCCCTCCCTTTGGCGGGAGGGGCTAGGGGAGGGGGTTGATCTCATTCACTTTTCACCCTCCCCCATCCCCTCCCATCAAGGGAGGGGAGCTCTGGTGTGCTTAAGTCAACAGTATTGACCCCGATCCGGGGTTTGCCCGCATGACGGAGTGGAACATGGGCACCTTTTTATGTGGAGCGGTACTCAGGGTGAATCCATCCATGGATGGTTGAAGCCGTGAACCCTCGGTGCCCGCCACGGCTACGAAGACGAGCGTTTTCCTGTCGAAGAAAGAATCAGATTCTGTTATATGCTTTTATCAGATTTGCTTCGCAGCATCGATTTGTGGCGAGGCAAGTTTCGACCGATTCATGCTCCGACCAGAGCTCAATGGGCTTTTTTTGGGGGAAAGCACCATGCCAACGGCCGTCCGAAGCACTGACGCCTGTAAAATCGAATCAGATCAAAGGGTCACAATTCAAAACCGCGCGAAGCCCCAGGAGAGGACCGCAGTCTACTGCGAGTAGAAAAGAGGTTGATTTCCCTTACTCTCGGGATGTCCGTGAATCGGCTGCAGATCAAGCATTGGAGATGGTCTCCCGAATCTTGTCGCCCAGGAGTAGAAGAAACAGTGGTAGAGGAGGTTGGGACAATACCAGAGTGTTGGTCGCTGTCCGCTGTACTACCTGAACCAGAAGGAGTTCGCGAAAAGCAGTCAATGTTGATTTGATCCAGCATGGTGAATGGCACGGACCTTGTGTACAGAGTTGGTCAGAGTGAGGAAAGAGGAAATCATGAGGGCTGTAACCAATCATGGGGGTGGTTGACAGGAAAAACCTTGTGATGGGGAACATGACATTTCGCCAAGGTCTTAACTGGACGGTTCTCCGGCCTCCTGCACTGAAGTCTGGCACGAAGCTGAAAATGGGACACCCTGTTTCCCGATGGGCAAGTGCTCTGACCGTCCGACGGATCCCTCATCGAAAGTCCTGTGTTCGTCCGTCACGTGGCTCGGGTTGGGTAGAAAGCCGACTCCTGGGTCCGGACAGCCTCCCATGGAGAGATTTACAACGTGTGGATTAGAAGTATATGGAGCTCAAGTAGTCGGTGAAGTGTACCGACATGTCTTGTGAAATTTTAGCCTTGGTGTGTGTGCCGTGGGAAATGGTTCGGTAACCGATTTGTAACTGAGCAGCCATAGTCTGGTCACAGATTGGAACATATGCATGAATAATTGGTACTGCATCTACACGAAGCCCAGGCAAGAAGGGGCGGTGAGTCAGAAGCTCGGTGAACTGCCGGGAATGGAGCTCTTCAACCCTCAGTTCATGAGGAAAAAACGAGTCCGTTCGACGTACAGGGAAGTTGTTGAGGAGTTGTTTCCCTGTTACCTGTTCCTGAGATTTGATCGTCTTGAGTATTTCCACCTGGTGAAATACACGCGGGGGGTCAGGCGGTTCGTGGGTGACCGGACCGGCAGTCCCTTCGCGGTGGAGCAGGAACTCATCGAGTACATCAGGAAACGATTGGAAAATGGGGCCATCTATCTGGATTCGCCCACTCTGAAGAAGGGGGAGACCGTTCGATTGATGGACGGGCCGTTTGCCGGGTTGAGCGGCATCTTCCTGGAGGAAATGAAGGCGAGTGAACGGGTGCTGGTGCTGTTGAACGCCATCGAATACCAGGCCCGGATCCAGGTCCCAAGAACCTCTGTTGCAAGGGGTTGAGTATTGCCGATTCAGGGTGATGTTCTTCCCTGGTTCCGGCATGTGAATGTTGGCTTGTAGTCAGGATTTTCCCGATTGACCCCAGGCTGACCATTGGGTAAACGGTTTTGGCTACGATGCCACCTTTTGAGTATCCCGAACTGCTTTTGGCGGTTGATGGCGGTAGCCTGCCCGCACACTGCCGGAACTTCAGCATCTCACAGCATCGAATGACCGCTTGCCCCGTACCATCGAAGGGCAGCTGGGCACTTTTATAAGAGGCTCATGTATCTAAACTATTACCGCCTGAGAAAAGAACCTTTTCACATCACTCCAGACCCGGAATTCCTTTATTTGAGTTCCGGGCACAAAGAGGCTTTGGCCTCCATCGTCTACGGCATTGAGCAAAGGAAGGGGTTCATCGCCATCACGGGCGAAGTCGGCGTTGGGAAAACCACGATCCTCCGGTCTTATCTCGAGAAGGTCAAGCACCAGGGGCTCAAGACCATCTATATCCTTAATGCCAAATTGACCTTTCGAGAGCTCCTGCGGATGATCTACTACGAATTGGACGCCCCCTGCGAAAAGGACGAGGTGTTCGAGATGGTGAACGGTCTCCATCATCTGCTGATTGAAGGATATCGAGAGAATCACAATTTCGTCCTGTTGATCGATGAGGCACAGAACCTCCCTGTCGAAACCCTTGAGAATCTCAGGATGTTGTCGAATCTGGAGACTTCCAAGGACAAGCTCATCCAAATCGTCCTGGTCGGCCAGCCTGAATTGGTGAGGTTGCTGAATTTGCCGGAATTGCGGCAATTGAAGCAAAGGATTGCGATCCGCTCCGACATCTCACCGCTCTCACCCCGGGAGAGCCAGGAGTACATCAAACACCGCCTGAAAAAGGGCGGTGGGGACATCGACAGGATATTCACCAAACGGGCCATCGGCAGGATCATCAAGGAGTCCAATGGGATTCCCAGGCTGCTGAACATCATTTGCGACAATGCGCTGATTACGGGTTTCGGCTATCAAAAAAAGGCGGTCGGACAAAAAATCGTCAAAGAAGTGGTCGCTGATCTGAAGGTCCGGCGAGAGACGACTCAATTCCTGAGGTGGGGAGTAGCCCTGTCGTTGTTTGTATTGGCGATCCTTTTCTATTTCAGTGTTCCATACGTGAGGGAGTTGATAGGCAAAAACAAGGTGGACGTTGCTCCGCAAACTGCCACATCAAGTGTTCTCGATGAGAAGCCGGGAAACGAGAGTCTCCCGCGGGTTTCCCCGGGCAATGAGACCCGGAGCAGTCAGGTGACAAGGGTGACGCCGCCAGGCGATGTCTCACCGACAAGAGAGGACCCTGTTGGTGGGTCGACTCAAGGCCAGCGCGAAGAGAGAGTGAGCCGGGAAACTAGTGATGCCCCGAAAACGCTTCCGATAGTAAATGTGAACGGAGGCTCCAGTCCTGCCGCCGCTCTTCCCAAAAGAGCGCCCGGCGAGACGCTCAACGCTCTCTCCCCTGGAACGTCAGAGTCGCCCGTTTCGGTCGCCGAGCCCATGAAAAGCACCACCGATTTCAGTAAGAAAGCCGTCAGAAAGACCGTCAAGAAAGGGGAAACGCTCTCTGAGTTGGCCAAGGAGGTTTACGGTTATTCCGGACCGCAGATCATCGCGATCCTCAAGCAGGCACAACCCACACATCAAGGATCCCGACAGGATCATGATCGGCGATGAGATCCTTTTTCCGGCAGTTGATGGCACGGAGCATGCTCAATAAGGTCCACACTTCATGTCTTGCATGAGGGATAGAAGGGAACAATCATGGACGCTTCTGCCATGAAATCCGATACCCCGCAATATGTCGAGTCGATGCCAGATGTCCGCCCCGATTCCAACGGAAGTGGAAACGGCATACTCGCAGAGGACGCCTTTCACCAGATGATCTATCTGGAAAAGAAGAGGACTGAGCGCTCCGGCAAGCCTTTTCTGTTGCTGCTCATCAACCTGAAGAACTTCAGGAGCTTCGCCGAGAGGATCAAGGTTTTCAAATCCCTTGGCCTGATGCTCTCCTCGGCCTTGAGAGAAACCGACGTCAGGGGCTGGTTCGAATACGACTTCATCATGGGCGTTATCTTCACGGAGATTGGCGAGACGGACATAAACCGCGCCCGAAACAGGATTCATCAAAAGCTTCGAGACAGCCTCCTGCAGCATCTTGACCTCGAACAAATCAACATGCTCGATCTCTCTTTCCAGGTCTACACGGGGCGCAGGGAAGAGCAGGTCGTTGAATGCACCCTGAACGTGCAGCCCATTGAAGAAGACTCCGAGGCCAGGGATGGGGAAATAAGGCCTCCGCGGTCTTCTCAACACGATCCTCGGCAGCGGTGTTTCTTGTTCGTAGGGGACGTGTTCCTCATCACCCTGGCCCATTTCTTGAGCGTTTTGGATTCGACTGGGCCAGTTCCAAAATGTTCCGGAGGTCTACACGGGGGCCTACACTTTTTCCATCCTGCTCTATCCTGCGGCTCTCTACGTTTTCGATCTCTACAACATGGAGCGGCTGATCTCCTTGCGGTGGGTCGTGTTTCGTTCGGTCTTGCCCGTGATGTTCATGACCGGGCTTTCGGCCATGTGGTTCTATCTGGTGCCCGAATATGAATATGGCAGGGGCATTCTTGCCATCCAGGCGGTCCTGATCATGACCATGCTCACAGGCTGGCGAATGCTTTGCA
>CAVOPT010000013.1:0-212645 GCA_963698165.1 uncultured delta proteobacterium | reverse complement strand
GTAGGAGAGAATCCGAATGGCGCTGCGCTGACGGTTCATGAAGATGAAGAAGGTCCCCGAGAAAGGATCCTTTTGAATCACTTCCCGGCAAACCCGGCAAAGGCCATCGATCCCCTTGCGAAAATCCACCGGCTGGAGCGCCACCAGGATACGCACATGTGGAGTAATCTGGATCATCGACGGGTCCCCCAGAAGCTCTTGAGCAGATCCGGCACGACCGCTTCGGCTTTCGCCCCCTTGCAGTGGATTCGCATGCGGCGGCCGGAGCCGTCATCACAGTCCACAACCACTTCGGTTGAGGCAGTGATGATGCCGAGCTCTGCGAAAGTGGCTCTCACCGGGAGGTCCGCCGTGTGTTTCAAGCGTTCTTTGAGATCATTGTAATTGAGGCGAAGCGTGCGGGAGACCGAATGGACCGAGTGCTCAAGGCAGAGCCTTGCCGCCGCATCCCAGAGCTCTTCGGGAATGGGCCTTGCCCTGTCCGGATTCTTTCTCCACGATTCAAACTGAAGCTGAACTTCCTGGAGGCTGATACTCGGGGGCGGAGCTGAAAGGTGCGTCATCGGCTGTTCTCCTTTGTGTGTGAGTGACGGCCGATTCTAGCCCAGGCTGGCTCCACGTTTCATGCATCGTTGTCGAAAGCACACGCTTGTCCGCTTCCTCGAGGATGGCCGCCGCCACCTCGGCCGCTTGGGTCTCGGTGAGTGCCGGATTGCGGGCCTTGATCTTGAGCGCCAACTGCTGGCCGAGGGGGCGCTTGGATTCTTCCACCGCCGCACGCACCGCTTCGGTGAGTCTCTCCAACTCCTCGATCAAGGCGATACCGGCCAGTGTCCCGGCCCTTTTCTCATCGATGATGCGCTGCAGCCTCTCGGACAGGAGCTGGAAAGTCTCGTCCTCATCCAGACGAATCCGCAGCTCGGCCGTCAGCATGGCCTCAATGTCCAGAGCCAGTGGCGGCTCGGCGAATTCCGGCTGCTGCTGCCATTCACTGCAGCTGTTGGGCTCATGACAAGGGTGCTGCCGTAGTTGCCGTCAACACGCATGGAGCTGTCCCGGTGGAAGCTGTGATACGGGCACGGGGGAGCATTGACGGGAATCTGATGATGGTTGACGCCGAGGCGGTAGCGCTGGGCGTCGCCCAGCGTTCCGGTTCAGCGGCGGCGTTAAGCCGTCCGCTGGAACCGGTCGTTAGCTGACCGTTTTTTCGTCGCCCTGTCAGAAGCCCTCGAAGACGTTTATGCTACGATCAGGCGAGGTCGAAACGGTCAAGGTTCATGACTTTGTTCCACACCGCTACAAAGTCGTGCAGGAACTTCTCCTGGGAGTCCTCACATCCGTAGACTTCCGCCAAGGCCCGGAGTTGGGAGTTCGAACCGAAGATGAGGTCGACACGGGTGCCGGTCCACTTGAGTTCGCCCGTTGCGCGATCACGACCCTCGAACACGTTTTCGTCTTCCGAGGTTGCCTTCCACGTCGTGCTCATGTCGAGCAGATTCACGAAGAAGTCATTGGTGAGCGTCTCTGGCCGCTTGGTGAAGACGCCGTGCTGGGACTGTCCGAAGTTGGCATTCAAGACGCGCATACCGCCAACGAGAACCGTCATCTCAGGAGCGGTCAGCGTCAGCAGTTGCGCACGATCAACCAGCAGTTCCTCTGCCGATACGGCGTATTTGGTTTTGAGGTAGTTACGGAACCCGTCTGCAGCCGGTTCGAGTACGGCGAATGACTCCACGTCGGTTTGCTCCTGCGACGCATCCGTGCGTCCCGGCGTGAAGGGAACGGTCACATCGTGGCCGGCATTCTTCGCAGCTTGCTCGACACCTGCGCATCCACCCAGGACAATCAAGTCGGCGAGTGACACCTTCTTCCCGCCTGACTGCGCGCTGTTGAACTCCTTTTGGATTCCCTCAAGGGTCTGCAGCACCGTCTTCAGTTGGGCCGGCTGGTTGACTTCCCAATCCTTCTGCGGGGCGAGACGGATACGCGCCCCGTTTGCCCCGCCGCGCTTGTCGGAGCCACGGAACGTGGACGCCGACGCCCAGGCGGTCGAGACCAGTTGGGAGACAGACAGACCCGAAGCGAGGATCTTGCCCTTGAGGTCGGCGATGTCCTGCGCGTCGATCACCTCATGATCGACTGCGGGCACGGGGTCTTGCCAGATCAGTTCCTCTGCCGGGACCTCCGGGCCGAGATAGCGCGAGCGGGGGCCCATGTCGCGGTGGGTCAGCTTGAACCAGGCCCGGGCGAAGGCATCCGCGAATTCCTCGGGGTTCTGCTGGTAGCGCCGCGCGATCGGCTCGTAGATCGGGTCGAAGCGCAGCGAGAGGTCCGCCGTGGTCATCATCGGCCGGTGCTTCTTCGACGGGTCGTGCGCGTCAACCACCATGTCCTCTTCGGCCACGTCCTTGGCCAGCCACTGATGCGCGCCAGCCGGGCTCTTGACCAGCTCCCACTCGTATTTGAACAGCACGTTCAGATAGCCCATGTCCCATTTGGTCGGGTTCGGCTTCCAGGCGCCCTCGATGCCGCTGCTGATCGTATCGCCGCCTTTGCCGCTGCCGAAGCTGCTCTTCCAGCCGAGGCCCTGCTCTTCGATGCCGGCGGCTTCAGGTTCCGGACCGACAAGGGCGGCATCGCCGGCGCCATGGCATTTGCCGAAAGTGTGCCCGCCCGCAACGAGTGCGACGGTCTCTTCGTCGTTCATCGCCATGCGTGCGAAGGTCTCTCGAACGTCACGGCCAGAGGCGACCGGATCCGGGTTGCCGTTCGGCCCTTCCGGGTTCACGTAGATCAGGCCCATCTGCACGGCGGCAAGCGGGTTCTCGAGATCCCGGTCACCGGAGTAGCGCTTGTCGCCAAGCCACTCGGCCTCAGAGCCCCAATAAATGTCCTCTTCCGGCTCCCAGACGTCCTCGCGCCCGCCGCCGAAGCCGAAGGTCTTGAATCCCATCGACTCCAAAGCGCAGTTGCCGGCGAGGATCATGAGGTCGGCCCAGGAGATTTTCCTGCCGTATTTCTGCTTGATTGGCCAAAGAAGACGGCGCGCCTTGTCGAGGTTCACGTTGTCGGGCCAGCTGTTGAGGGGCGCCAAGCGTTGGGAGCCGGACCCCGCGCCGCCGCGGCCGTCGCCGGTGCGGTAGGTGCCTGCGCTGTGCCACGCCATCCGGATGAAGAGCCCCCCATAGTGACCGTAATCGGCCGGCCACCAGTCCTGCGAGTTGTTCATCAGTGCATAGAGGTCCTTCTTCAGAGCCTCCAGGTCGAGTTTCTTGAATTCCTCAGCGTAGTTGAAATCCTCGCCCATCGGATTGCTCATGTGAGAATGCTGATGAAGAATCTTGAGGTTCAACTGGTTCGGCCACCAGTCCCGGTTCGACGTGCCACTGCTGGCAGTGGGTTTGTCAGCTCCGCCCGTTACCGGACACTTGCTGTCTTCGTTCATAATGTCTACTCCTTTCGTTGTGTGAACTGTTGAATAATACTGTGAATAATAGTGTTTCGCTGCCCATCTAGCTAACTACAATTACCGTGAAGATGTTCTGGACCTGAGAGGTTTTTCGTGGACAAGTATCTGTTTTTCATGGTGATTGACGCCAATAGAGACGCCGCCAGTGAGCCGTCCGGACTAAAGGATAGTGCCTTTGGGAAAAGCGTATCTAGCAAGTTGTGTATTTTTGTAGAGAATACCTTTCCATTAAAGGCAAAAAAAAACGAAACTCATGAATTCTGTTGGCATTTCGGGCAAATTCCATAAAAGTCAAGACGATGGCTCAGAATCTTATAGCCTGTATCGGCGGTCAGTTCCTGAGTCAGGTGTGCAAGGCTGCTCAATTCCGGGTCAACGATTTTCTTGCATTTCACGCAAATGAGATGGGGATGGGGATAAGGTTTGTTTCCATCGTACCGGTTGTGTTCATTGCTGAATTCGAGCTCCAGCACTTCGCCGAGCTCCTTGATGACGGTGATGGTTTTGTACACCGTCGCCAGGCTTGTGGTTGGGAAGTTGACCTTGACCTTCTCGAAAATGTCCTCAACGCTGGGATGTCCATGACTCTCGGCCAGAACCCGAAGTATGACGAGGCGCTGGGGTGTGATGCGGTGCCCCGTTGCCTTGAGCTTGTCGAGTATCAGTTCCGTGCGGTCCTGTGTTTTCCCCATTTGCCATCACTCCATCGTATTGATTGTCATCTTATAGCAAATCATTATCTAAAAAGAGAAATTTTTCAAGTAATAAGTGGGGGAGGACCTGACGAAACCACCAAGCTTGGCGAGTATGGGACGAGGCGTTGGGTTAGAGCTCTATCTCCATATTGGTTTTGCAGTCGCGTCGCCCGTTCGTGCCGAGGTATCGAAGCACGAACGGACAAGGTCTCTGGCTCAAGCTTCGATATCTCAGGGCGAGCGTGGGGAGATTTGAAATGCTTTCCTGGTCAGGGTGTCAAGGGGCCGATGACACCTCCTCCCTGGATGGCGGGGCGAGGAGAAACCTCAGGGGTCAGAGGCAGCCGCAGGGTTACGGTGGTTCCCGTACAGGGTTCGCTCCGTATATCGATCTCACCGCAGTGCATTTCCATGGTGTTGCGCACAATGGTAAGGCCCAGACCGACTCGGAAACTCTTGGTGCTGAACAGGGGTTCGCAAATTTTCCCCAGATCCTGCGGCTTGATGCCGACGCCATTGTCCGAGACCCTGATCTCAGCCCGGTCACCATTGAAGGTGGTTTCCACTTCAATGACGCCCTGTTCACGGTCCAGGTCCTCCCCGCGGATGGACTCGAAGGTGTTGCTCAGGACATTGACCAATGAGCGGCGAATTCTCTGCTGGTCGAGGCGGATCGTCGCCCCCGAGAGCAACCGGCGGATGACCCTGATTCCCCTGGGAGGGGGCTGCTCGTCCAGGACCCCTTCCAGCCAAGAGTCAAGGGCGGTGGATTCGAGCACTGGCCGGTGAACACGGGTGTAGTCCAGCATCTCCTCAATGATCCCGTCGCATCGGACAATGGCACGCTCGGCTCGTTCAAGTGCCTTGTCAACCCCGAGGTCCTTGCCCTGAAGCCTCTCTGCGATGGAAAACAGCGAGCTTCGGATCGTTCCCAGGGGATTTCTGAGCTCATGGCTCACCATGCCCGTCAGTTTCCCAAGGGTCGCCAGGCGTTCTTTTTTGACGAGTTCCTCCTGGGTGACAGGAGATAATCGTTGCAGAAGGTGATGTTTCCCGAATTGTCGATGGTTACGGCGATGAGCCGCAGGTGCTCCAGTATTTCGCGAAACCTTCGTTCCGATTCACGCAGGGATTCCATGGCCTCGAGAACAATGTCCAGGACCCCTCCGTACATTCGTTCATCGGGCAAGGTGAGAAAAACCCGGGCGATTCGGCTTTGTATATCAAAAGAGACCTCGAGAGCGCTCTTTTGGCCCTGGGCCGATTCACGGGGTTCGATCGATTCCTTTTGTTGAATAACCATGTCCCGTCGCGATCTCTATTGTCTCTTGCGATTGGCCATCAGGCTGGAATGATGAAAGCGAAGGTGCTTCCCTTGCCCTCACCTTCGCTCTCGATCCAGATGCGGCCATGGTGGAGCTCAACCAGTTGCTTTGCCAAAGGCAGTCCCAGTCCGGCGCCCTGGTATTTTCGAGCGTGGGAGGATTCAACCTGTTCGAACACCTCGAAAATCCTCTGCTGGTCCCCGGGATTGACCCCGATTCCCTGGTCCGCCACGCGGATCTCGACTGCCGGGATGCTCTCCGCTCCTTCGAGAGAGGTTCCCTCGGCCTCCATCGCCGTCGACAGTGCGGTGATTTGAATCCGTTTACCATCGGGAGTGAATTTGACGGCATTGTGGAGCAAATTGTAGACAATCTGCCTGAGCCTTGTTCGATCCGCCCGCACGAAACCAAGGTCTTCCCCGACGTTCAGGGCGATGTCGATGTTCCTTCTCTGGGCGAGAGGCCTCACGGTGTCCACGGATTCCTCCAGAAAGCGGTCCAGTTGGAATTGCGAGAGCTGCAGCGAGATTCGCCCCGCTTCAATCTTTGTAAGGTCGAGCACACTGTTGATCAGGTCCAGAAGGTGATGGCCGCTCTCCTGGATTTGTGAAACCGAGCGGGCCTGCTTCTCGTTCAAGGGGCCGTACGCTCGGTGTGACAGGAGTTCCGAGAGGCCAATGATGGCTGTGAGGGGTGTCCTCAGCTCGTGGCTCATGTTTGCCAGAAACTGGGATTTGGCCATATTGGCTGCTTCCGCCGCCTCTTTGGCCGCGAGGAGGGACTCGTTGGACCGCCTCAGTTCCGAAGTCCGCTGAATGACCCTCTCCTCCAGTTCATCGTGGGCGTGCTTCAATTCGTCCTTGGCCTTCATGGCCCGCAGGGATTCAGAGCAGAAAGAAGCGAGGATCAGGGCGATCTGGAGGTCTTCGTGGGTGAAGGGAGGAGCCAGGCGGTTGTGGAGGGTGATGACCCCGGCGACGTCTCCTTCTTCATCCTCCAGGGGGATGATCAGGGCGGAGGAATCACTGTAGCCGTCCCAGCCGCTGGGCACCAGGGGCTCAAGCGACATGTCGGGGGCATGGATGGTCACTTTCCTCGTGATGGCCCGGTGCAACGCGGAACCTTCCGCAGGGGGACAGTCGATGGTTTCGGGCACGTGGCCGGGATCGAGGGAGTGCAGAAGGACCAGCTTCTTCCCAATTCGCAGGAAAAAGCTCCCTCCCTGGGCGCCCATGTTGCGCCCGAATTCATCGAGGAGCACGACGCCGAGTTGACCGATGCGTTCGGTCGAAGTGAGCCTTTTCATGGACCCGAAGACCGTCCGCAGTCTGACGTTCATCTGTTCAAGTTGGGTGTTCTTTTTTTGCAGGGCTTCTTCGGCCGCTCGTTTCTCCCGCTCGAGCTCCACGCGCTCGAAGGCCCTGTTGAGGGTGGAGAGGAGTTCTTCTCCATTGATAGGCTTGCGAAGGTAGTCGTAGGCGCCGTTCTTGATGGCATCTATGGCCGAGTCAACCTCGGCGTAGGCCGTCATCATGATGCACAGCAGGTCCCGGTGCCTCTCGCGAAGACTTCTGATGAGTTCGAGTCCGTTGGCTTGCTCAAGGCGCAGGTCGATGAGGGCTACATCGGGTTTGAAGCTCCTGAGTCGCTCGAACGCCTCCCTGGAGTTGAAAGCGGTGGTGACCGCCATGCCCCTGAGCTCCAGAATATCAGCGAGGCCGTCGGCGAAATCACGGTCATCGTCCACCACAAGGACCCGCCGGCCCCCCTCCTGGGTTGACGGGGAAGGAACGATCCGATTGGGCGAAACGTCGGCGGTCTTCATCTGGACAATGCTCTCCACCTTTTCCAGCAGGTCTTTGGGGTCGAACGGTTTGCAGAGGACATCGGTCACGGAGAGGTCGCGCAGGGCTTCCAGCTTGTCGCGTTCCTCCTTGGCGTAGGCGGTCACAACGATGATAGGGATGTCCAGGCCCGACTCCTGGAGCTCAACGCACGTTTCCAGGCCGTTCATGACGGGCATCCGAAGATCCACGATCAAGACGTCGGCTCCGTGAGAGCGGGCCAGGTCGATGGCTTCCCGACCGTTTCCGGCCACCTGGATGGAGAAGCCTCTCCCCTCGAGGAGATCCTGGACGCTCTCGACGAATGAAGCGTCATCATCGGCAATGATGACTCCGGCGGGGTTGAGTGTTCTGAGCAACCCCAGCACCCTCTTCATATCCAGTGGCTTTTGGAGGACTTCCCACGCCCCTTGCTTTTTGGCCTCCAGGAGGTGCCCGGGCATGCTGTAGCCGGTCATCATGATCACACGGCTGGCGGGCTTCACTTTGCGGAACATGTCTTAATACTCCTCGCTTTGCCTTTTATCAATTCATAACAAAGCCTTGCATACTTTGTAGGAGCAAACATAATCATCCTTTGTCCATTGCATGTCTCGAGAGCCTCGCGTGCCCATCAAACGCCTCAGGTCCATCCATTGGAAGTCACCAACCGCGCCGGTGATGCCCATTTCCAGGGAAGGTGCAGGCCGGGCGGTTTCGACCCCTGTTTGCCAATGGGCCTTGGTGAGCTTACCATTGAAATGCCGGGGCAGAGAGTTAAGATCCACCGGCGTCGACAAAGGGAACGAATCATGCACATTTTGAACCAACAGAACACAGTCCGCCAGGAGGTCCTCGATGAGGAGGCTTGCCTTGGCCGGATTGACCCCGGGCGTGTTGTTTGTTCTTCTCCTCCCGGTTGGAGTGATGGGCGAGCAACGCACCATTATAGAAGGAAAAAATGACATGGCGAAGACAGCAATCCACGAAAGTCATCGAGTGAACACTCCTCCCATGGACATCCAAATACCGTCCCGCCTTGAAACGGCGACGTTTGCGATGGGGTGATTCTGGGGACCTGATGCTCAGTTCGGGAGCATTCCTGGGGTGATCAGAACCCGCGTGGGATACTCGGGCGGAACCAGGAGAGATCCCACATACAGAAGTATGGGAGATCACAGTGAGACCGTTCAGATGGACTTCGACCCACTGGTGATTTCCTACGGGGAGCTCCTTGACGTTTTCTGGCGCGGCCACAATCCTGCCGGTCCCTCATGGTCGAGGCAATACATGTCGGCCATCTTCACGCACTCAGAGGAACAGGAGAGGTTGGCCCGGAAAAGCAAGGAAAATGAGTCTGCCAGGAGAGGAAGCGAAGTGGTCACGGGCATTTTTCCCGCATCCAGATTTTACCAGGCTGAAGACTACCATCAGAAATATTACCTCCGTGGAAACCTTCATCTGTTGCGGGAGTACACCGCCATCTACCCGGTCCATCAGGATTTCGTGGACTCCACCGCCGTGGCCCGGGTCAATGGATACGTCGCGGGGCATGGAAATGTGGCCCGTCTCGAACAGGACCTCGCCTCCCTTGGGCTCTCCAGCAGCGCGGGTGCCTTGCTGTTGAAGCTGAGGGGGCTTTCGGGTCGGAACCTGGCGGGACCGGAGCACTGATGAGCAATTCACCTTGCATGGCTGAACCCCTCTCCGGGGCGGTTCAGCATGCATGGAAAGCCATGGAATGATCCTTCTTGTCAACCCCCCCGTAGTGAAACCTTCGGAACCACCACCAGGCATCTCCAGGATTCTGGGAGCCATGCGCGCCCATGGAATCGAGTGCGCGGCATGGGACGCCAACCTGGAATGCCTTCTCGCCCTCCTCCATGGAGGGAACCACCCGGGAGACAGGTGGACGGCGAGGGCGGCTCGCAACCTCGACCGCAACCTGAGGAACATCCAGGCGCCCAAAGGCCTGCTGAATCTCGACCGTTACAAGCGATGCGTGTCCGATCTGAATCGACTGCTGGAAGGTCCCTGGAACAACGGTGCCGTTCACGTCAGCCTTACCAACTACCAGGACGCGGGTCTTTCGCCGGTGAAAAGCGGGGATCTTCTTTCGGCGGCGGAAAGACCCGGGGGAAACCTCTTCTATCCCCAATTCAGCAAGTCCTTGGGGGAAATCCTGAGGATTCACGGGCCCTCCGTAGTAGGCTTCTCCCTCAACTACCTCAGCCAGGCTCTGACCACTTTCGCCATGATAGGATTTCTGCGAAAGACCGAGCCTTCGCTCACCCTCGCGCTTGGGGGAGGACTTGTCACTTCTTGGATGCGCGGGCCGGGGTGGAAGAATCCATTCTCCGGCCTCGTCGATTTCATGATCCCGGGCTCCGGGGAGAACCCCCTCTTGTCCCTCGCAAAGGGAGAGAAAAGGGACACCCTGCCCTTCACCCACGATTACAGCCCCTTCCCCATGTCCGATTATCTCTCTCCGGGAGCCGTCATTCCCTACAGCGCCTCATCCGGGTGCTATTGGAACAGGTGCGGGTTTTGCCCCGAGAGGGCCGAAAAGAATCCCTATGTTCCCCTCCCCCCGCACCGGGTGGAGGTGGACCTCAGGGAGCTCGTGGAGAAAAACTCCCCGGCCCTGATCCACCTGCTCGACAACGCCATAAGCCCCGCGCTGTTGGAAAGCCTTGCGGTCCATCCTCCGGGAGCTCCCTGGTATGGATTCGCGAGATTCACGGATCACCTGGCCGACGAGGAATTCACGGTGGAGCTCAAGCGATCGGGCTGCGTCATGCTGCAGCTGGGGCTGGAATCCGGGGACCAACGGGTCCTCGATGAAGAGGAGAAGGGCGTGAGCCTCCACACCGCGTCGAAGGCTCTCGGGGCCCTGGGAAAAGCCGGCATCTCCACCTATGTCTATGTGCTCTTTGGGACGCCCTCCGAGACCCCGGAGGCGGCGCGAAAAACCCTCGATTACGTGGCGGCTCACTCGGGAGTCATCGATTTCCTGAATCTTGCCATCTTCAACCTTCCCGTCCATTCCCAGGAAGCTACAAGGCTTCACACGGAAGCGTTTTCGGAGGGAGACCTCTCACTCTACTCCGACTTCACGCATCCGAAGGGGTGGGACAGGGCCCTGGTGCGCCGGTTTTTGGACCGGGAATTCAAGAGGCACCGCGCCGTCGCCCCGATTCTCAGAAACGACCCCCCTCATTTTACGTCCAATCATGCCCCTTTCTTCTGCCCGGGGATGAATGGACGCTCTGTCGTCAAGTCGTGAGGAGTTGGTTCACGGCGGGTGGAGATGGGGGAGGGGAAAGAATCCGGTTGCCTCCTCAGGTCCTGAGGAATTGCCTGATCTCCTCCATGTCGGCGGCGAGATCGCTGTGGAACTGGTCGATCATTGCCCGGTCTATTCCCAGCCTGATGAAATGAGGATCTTCATCCAGCCGTGGTGGATTTTCGAGTTGATTGTCTTGTCCCAGTGCATTGGCCATCTCATTGGCGATGTAAACGATGGTGACCACATCCCGGTCCGTGGGAGCTGTGTCCGGATCGTGGTGATGCCCGATGGCCAGGACGACTTCAGGCGGAAACTGCCACCGACGGGCGATGACTTCACCGAGCTCCTGGTGCCCGATGCCCAAAGCCTTGCGTTCTACGTCGATGAGCCGGACGCCGTCCTGGGCGATTTCACTGAGGGTCGTGTGGAGGTAAATCTTTGCGTATAGGTCGAGGACCGTCTTGCCAATGTCATGGAGCAGTGAAGCGGTATAAATGGTAAGCCCCTTTTTCAGCCTCAATCTGCGTGAGATTTTCTCTGAAAGGATGGCCGTGGCGACGGAATGCTCCCAAAGCTCCTTTTCATTCAAATTGTATCCGGAGACGCTCCCCTGATAATAACGGGCGGCGCAGGCTATCATGATGACCTGGATGAGCTTCTGGCCTCCAAGGATCAGTATGGCATCCTGGATGGAGCTCACCTTGCTCCGTCTTCCATAGTATGCGGACTGGCTCAAGGAAAGAATCCTGGCCGTGATCACCTGGTCGAACTTGATGACCCCCTCGATGTCTTCCACCGATGCCATGTTCCGGATGAGGGGCATCACTTTCCACACGACGTCCGGGAAAGGAGGCAGCTTTTCCGCCGTGGCGACGATGTCCTTCAGAAGGAGCTCATAGTGGAGAGCGTTGACCTCATTGTCGCTGAGTTCCCTGATCATGTATTACTCCTGTGATGATTTGCCGAAGTTGCCTTCACGGTTACCTATATCGGAAGAATTGGACAGAAAATTAACGCCATGTTGCTGCACCGGCCGGCGGCAAGCTCCATGGGGCATAATGCGCCGATGGTCGTTTTCACACAGGCGTCCATGCAGTATAGTAGAAAATTGAGGGTGGCACTTTCTTGTAACATTTGGATATTATTTCGTCGGCTTGTGAAGATCGGAATTGCTAGGGCGGAGGACTGTGCATGGCAAACGAACCTCTCATCGTGGCATTCGAAAACGGGGATTCCACCCAGGTGAGTAAACTGGGGGCCAAGGGATCGAAGCTCGTGGAGGACTACAAGCACATCAGCGAGTTCTTCGCGGGCATGGAGGACCTGATTGCGGTTCCCGACGGTTTCATCCTGACGACGGATTTCTGGAGGCTCTATCGGCAGGCCGGGGATGTGCTGACCGACGATCTTTTCCAGCTGGTGCTTCTGGAGCTGGCCTCTCTCGAAAGAAGGCGCCGGAGGAATTTCGGGGATCTGAGCGGCAGGAGACCGTTGATCGTGGCAGTGCGGGGCGGAGCGCCCATCTCTCTGCCCGGGGCTCTTGCCACGGCTCTCAATGTCGGCTTGAATGATGCGGTGGTTGCCTCCCTCATCCAGGCGGGAGAGGAGGAAAGCTCGACGCTCACAACGTTTCTCACCGCGATCCGCATGTATGGAGAGGTGGTGCTGGAGATCCCCTACGACCATTTCTACAGGATCATCAGGCGTGCCGGCGACGAGGGGACTTTGCCCGTGCCCCTCATCCGAAAACTCATAGAGGCATTCAAGGACGTTCTCGGGCGATGGGTTCACCCCCGTTTCCCGTCGGGATTTGAATCCGACCCGATCCTTCAGCTGCGCCGTGCCATCGAGGGTGTGTTTGCTTCCTGGACTTCTCCCACGGCCGTGGAAGCGCGGCGCAACAGGGAGAACAATCACGGCGAGTCCCTGGACGACATGGGAATGGCCGCAATCATCCAGGAAATGGTTTTCGGAAACCTGGACGAAACGAACTGCCTGAGCGGTGTCCTCTTCACCCGCAACCAGAGGACCGGGGCCAGTGCGCCGATCATCGAATGGGCTCCCAAGGTCCAGTGCGACAAGATCGTTTCAGGGAAGCTGCGCAAGCGGCTCCTCCAGGAGAGCGATCTGGAAGCCCGGTTCCCGCGAATACACGAGTGCCTCATGATGGTTAGGGACAAGTTTGAGGCTCGGGCCAAGCGCCCCCTCGACATCGAGTTTACCGTGGAAGGCGGCAGGCTCTATCTCCTCCAGAGAAGGCCAATGCGGATGACCTCCAACGCCTCCGTCCGGGCAATGTGGGATTTGGTGGACGAGGGGAAAACAAGCATCCAGCAGGCTTCGATGGTCATCAACAAGGCCCTGGAGCAGCCCGAGAAGATCCTCAAGGAGGGTTTCACGGATTACACCGTGCTGGCGAGGGGGACTCCCATCACAGACAGCGCGGACACAGGTGTCCTGGTGTTCGGGACGGAAACGGCCCTGGAAGCGGCCCGGGAAGGAGAGTGGGTCATCCTTCTTCGGCGGCGTCCCTACGGGGAAAACGATGTTGCCGTGAACCACCCGCTGATCCGGGGGATCATCCGGTACGACGGGAATACGACGGGTCACGAGGCGGTATCGGCGGTGGCTTACAGCAAGCCCTACGTCATCAACATGCTGGATCGGGACGGCAAGCCCCTGGTCATGCACGAGGAGGACCAGATCTCGCTGAATCCCGAGAGCTCCGTCTATGACTACATCGGCAAGATGGTTTTCGTCGATGGTGAACGGGGGATCCTTGGCCATACGGAAGAGAGCGATTTCTTGGTCGATCGGAAACGCCAGAAGAAGCTGTACGTGGACTGGGAATACCTCCGGGAGCAGTTCGACCGCAAGGGCTACGAGTCCTCCGATTATGAAACGCTGCTGGACCTTCACTATGAATGGGAACTTGAGCTGGAGCGCTATCAGCAGTTGGAGAGGCGTCTCAAGGAAGACCGGGGCGATGTCCCCCGCAAGGAGCTCATGGATTCCCTCGCCACATACCTGACCTATATACCGGAAAAGGATCGGGACAGGGCTCTCCTCCTGAAGGAAGTGCGGGTTGAGGACTTCGAGTTCGGTGACCCCCTTCGGTATCGGGGCAAGCAGCTTGGACAGGAGGTGCTCAAGATCTTGCGCGCTCTCATGCTGTGCACCACGTGGCGGACCCACTGGATCCACGAAATCATGGTCCAGCAGGCTCGCAGGCGCGGCGAAACGGAAAACGACGTGATTCGGGACATTTTTCTCAAGAATCGCACCATGAGCATGGTGCGCGACTTCGAGAAAGAGGGATTCCATGTCATGAAAGTCGTCGACAACTACCATCTCATCCTTGCGAGCAATTTCGAATATGACGAGGACCTCGACAAACTCCAGGTCGGGCCGGGGAATTTAAACTACGCGGAGAAGGAGATATTCGCCCAGCAGTTCCTGAGCTACCTCGAGCAGGTGAATCCGAAGTTGTACGGAAGTGTGCGGATGGTACAAGGGGAGCCGCCCATGGGACAGGGGCACGCCCGGATTGTGAGCATCGGGCTGTCGGTGCCCCAAGAGGACTTCGACATTGTGTGCCGCTACCTCAGGACCTTCCTCGATCAATGCCAGTTCGGATGCCCGCTGGACATCCAGCAGATGATCCCCAGGGACGAATTCCTGGAACTCTATCACGTGGACCCCTACTTTGCCCCTTTCCCCGATTTCATGGTTAAGGAGGAGATTTCGGGCTCGGATCCCACGGGCGACTGCCTGATGATTTTCGGCAAGTGCTCTTTCGGGGAACTGGAAGGCGCCATCTACGGGGCGGAAGATTATGAGAAGCTCACGGCCGAGGTCAAAAGATTCGAGGCTTTTCTCCAGAAAACGGGCCGCTCCGTCGCTGTTCGTCCCTGGCAGTTCGAAGTGGACCCCTACAGGCGCCATTCGGTCATCGGTGCCGTCGGCATAAGGCTCGACAAGAAGGATTTCCGGGAAGTTTTCGAGAGTCTCAAGGAGTTCCTGGGACAAAGCGGGTCATGAGTTGGAACGGGCGTTGACTGGGTGCCGTTGTCAGGGGAGAACCGTGATTTCGAAGAGCTTCGGCCAGAGCTTTCCGGTTACGAATAGCCGGTCTGCATCGGGGTCATATGCGATGCCGTTCAGGACATCGATCCCCTGGACGGGGCCCAGGGCGTTCCTCAGAGGGCTCAAATCGATCCAGCCGAGAACCTGCCCCGTGTCCGGAGAGATCTTCGCAATCCAATCCTTTCCCCAAATGTTGGCAAGGATTTCGCCCTTGACGACTTCCAATTCGTTCAGGTTCGAAACGGGGATTCCCGCGTCTCTCACTTCCAGGGACCTGGTGACCTCGAAGGTCGTTGGATCGAGAAAGCGCAGGTTGGGGCTTCCATCGCTCATGATGAGCAGTTGTCCGTCGTGGGTGATTCCCCACCCCTCACCCTCGTAGGAAAACTCCCGTTCTTTCGCAAAGCTCTCCCTGTCGTAGACGAAGCCAACCCCCGAGTGCCATGTGACCTGGATCAGCCGATCTTTCCAGAGAGTCACGCCTTCCGCGAAATGCCGGGGGGCAAGGGAGTGGGATTGGATGACTTTTCCGGTTTTCAGCTCCACCCTGCGCAGTGTGGATTGTCCCCGCAGGCCGGTGCTTTCGTACAGGAAACCCTCGGAAAAAACAAGGCCCTGAGTGAAGGCCTTGGGATCGTGAGGGTAGACGTTCACGATCCTGATGCCTTGAACCTTTCGGCCCAGGGACGGGGAGTCCGCTTTGGCCTCCTGCTCAAGGGAAGCGTTGTGACTTGGGCGGCCCTGTGATGCTTCCAGTGCCGCGGGTTCTCCGGAAAAAGGCCACGGCGCTTCAAAGGCCACGAATAAAATGATTGCCAGCCAGGCCGCCATGGAGCGTGCGGCTGTGGAAGACATCACGCCCCCCTGTGTGAATGCCGCGAAGACCCGCAATCAGCCGACTCGCTCTACCGAGGTCCGGCCGACGCTGAAGTATTGGAATCCCAGCTGCCTCATGGCCTGGGACCGATAAACATTGCGCAGGTCGACGAAAACCGGTTCCTTCAGCAATGCCTTCAGTCTGAGCATGTCCAGGGCGCGGTATTCGTTCCATTCAGTCATGAGGACCACACAGTCGGCACCTTCGGCTGCTTCGTACGCGTTGGCGCAGTACTTGACGTCGGGCAGCACCTTGGCCATTTCGTCCATGGCCTGCGGGTCGTGGGCACGGACGGTCGCACCGTGCTCCACAAGGGTCGACAGGATGGTCAGGGAAGGGGCGTCCCTGATGTCGTCGGTTTCCGGTTTGAACGACAGGCCGAGGATGGCAACGGTCTTGCCTGCTTCATTGCCTCCCAGGGCATTGCGTATTTTCCTCACCATGCGGGCCTTCTGGGCCGCATTCACTTCAACCACCGCCTCGACGATGCGGCAGGCAACCCCGTGCTCCTGAGCGACGCGCAGAAGAGCATGGGTATCCTTCGGGAAGCACGATCCGCCGTAACCCGGCCCGGCGTGAAGGAACTTCTTTCCAATGCGCCCGTCGAGTCCTATGCCCCGCGCCACATCCTGGACGTCGGCGCCGATCTCCTCACAGAGGTTCGCGACTTCATTGATGAAGCTGATCTTCGTGGCGAGAAAGGCGTTGGCCGCATACTTGGTCAGTTCGGCGGTTTCGATGTTGGTGATGACGAAGGGCACTTCGATCAGGTACAGGGGGCGATACATGGTCTTGAGCACTTCCTCGGCCTTGGCGGAGTCGACGCCGATGACCACCCGGTCGGGATGCATGAAGTCCCGTATGGCGGCCCCCTCACGGAGAAACTCTGGGTTGCTGGCCACGTCGAAGGATGCGGCGGGGTTGACCTCGGAGATGATCCGCGCCACCTGGCGAGCCGTGCCGACGGGCACCGTGCTCTTGTTGACGACCACTGTGTATTCCCCGAAATGAGGGGCAATGTTGCGCACGGCATCGAAGACGTAGGTCAGGTCCGCGTAACCGTCTCCGCGCCGCGATGCCGGGGTGCCGACGGCGATGAAAACCACCTGGGCTTCGGGGACACCCGGCGCATACTCCGTGCTGAACACGAGGCGGCCGGCCTGAAGGTTCTTTTGCACCAGCGTGTCGAGCCCTGGTTCATAGATGGGGATCTCCCCTTTGAGCAACCTGGAGATCTTGGCCTCATCCTTGTCGATACAGGTGACCTCATGGCCAAACTCCGCAAAACAGGCCCCTGTCACAAGCCCAACGTAACCCGTTCCGATCATGGCTATCTTCATACGGCTTTCGATTCCTCCTGCGCGGTGGTTGATTGCATGGAATATTCCAGACGATGCAAACTCACATGGAGGCGCTGCCTCCGGTCGCCCAAAAAACAATTTTAAAACCTGAGGGGCAAAAGCTCAACGACAAAGAAATGCTGAAAAGTTGCCCGGTGACCGGAAGAAAAGTCAAGCCGTCAAGTTTCCCCTTTTTGTCCATGGAGAAATCATATAATCCTTAACTGGAAGCGATTGCATTCTGGAAATCCGGGGAGTCTGGAAACTTCAAGGAGTACTCAGATGACAGGCAAATCAGGAAACAGTTTCGCCACGGAGGCAAACCTTCTGGTGGGGGATAGACAGTACCGCTACCATCGTCTTGCGGAACTCGAAAAAAACGGGTGGACACACACCGGCCAAATGCCCCGCACCTTGAAGATTCTGCTGGAGAATCTTCTGCGCAACGAGGATGGAGTTACCATCACCGCCCAGGACGTGGAGCTTTTTCTCTCCAGCCCTGCTTCGCCGATCGGCAATGCGATAGACATTCCCTTCATGCCGTCCCGCGTCATCCTGCAGGACTTCACGGGTATCCCGGCCCTGGTGGACCTGGCTGCCATGCGGGATGCCGTGCGGGCTTTCGGGGGGAATTCGGAGAGGATCAATCCCCTGATCCGCGCCGATCTGGTCATTGACCATTCCGTCCAGGTGGACGCGTATGGAACGCCGGATTCCCTTGCCCTTAATCAAGAGCTGGAAGCTGAGCGCAACGGGGAGCGGTACAGTTTCCTCCGCTGGGCTCAGGAGTCCTTCGGCAATTTCACGGTGGTTCCTCCAGGAAAGGGCATCGTCCACCAGGTCAACCTGGAGCATCTCGCCTGTGTGGTCGAAGTTGGAGCCACGGGAGCTCATTCCATGGCCTATCCGGACACTCTCCTCGGGACGGACTCCCACACCACCATGATCAACGGGCTCGGAGTCCTCGGCTGGGGAGTTGGTGGAATCGAAGCGGAAGCCGTCATGCTTGGGCAGCCCTACACCATGGTGATCCCGGAAGTGATAGGCGTGAAACTGATCGGGCGCCTCCTGCCCGGGGTCACGGCAACGGACCTGGCCCTCCACCTGACGGAGGTGCTACGCAGGAAAAAGGTCGTGGGGAAGTTCGTCGAATTCTACGGCCCGGGATTGAAAGCCCTGAGCCTTCCAGACCGTGCCACCGTCGCGAACATGGCCCCCGAGTATGGTGCCACCGTGGCCCATTTTCCCGTGGATGAGGAAACGCTGGTCTACTTGAGACTCACGGGAAGGAGTGAGGAGCGTGTCAAGCTCATCGAGCGGTACACCAAGGAGCAGGGGCTTTTCGGAGCGGAATCCAGCGGCGAGTCCCTTTATTCCGACATGATGATGCTCGACCTTAGCACGGTGGGTGCGAACCTTGCCGGGCCCAAGCGCCCCAATCAGCGGGTTTCCCTCAAGGATGCCCCGGGAACGTTTTCCGAGGCTCTACGGAAGCCCGTGGCGGAATGGGGATTCGGACTGAAGGAGAGCGAGGCGGAAAAGTCCGTGAAAGCCTCTCACCACGGGCTGGAATTCTCTCTGAGCCATGGTTCCGTGGTCATCGCCGCCATCACGAGCTGCACCAACACGTCAAATCCGGCGGTCATGATCGGAGCCGGCCTTGTGGCCCGAAAGGCCCTGGACCGAGGGGTGCGCACGAAACCCTGGGTCAAGACCAGTCTGGCGCCTGGGTCCAGGGTGGTGACCGACTACCTCCGAAAGGCCGGCCTGCTCGAGGCGCTGGAGGCACAGGGTTTTCACCTGGTGGGATACGGGTGCACCACCTGCATCGGCAACAGCGGTCCGCTCCCGGAACCCATCGCCAATGCCATCGCCGAGGGAGATCTCGTCGCGGCGGCCGTGCTCAGTGGAAACCGCAACTTCGAGGGGAGAATTCACGCGGCGGTGCGCGCCAACTACCTGGCCTCGCCGCCCCTCGTTGTGGCCTACGCCCTTGCGGGAGACATCCGGGCGGATTTGGAGAATGAACCCCTCGGAGTCGACGGTTCCGGTCGCCCCGTATTCCTCCGGGACCTGTGGCCCACCAACGAAGAGATCTCCAAGGTGATGGGGGAAACCGTGAAAAGAGATCTCTTTGTGAAGCAATACCAGGATGTGTATTCGGGTGACTCGATCTGGCAGGGCCTGCCCGTGTTTGAAGGCGGAATCTACCCATGGGATTCCTCCTCCACCTACATCCGGCGCCCACCCTTCTTCGAGGGGTTCGGTCTCGAGGTTCGACCCCCGGAACGGATCACTGCGGCTCGAGCGCTCCTCCTCCTGGGCGATGCCGTCACCACCGACCACATTTCACCGGCAGGCGCCATTCCCCTGGAAAGCCCCGCGGGCGCTTACCTTTCCTCCCTTGGGATTTCCCGGGAGGATTTCAACTCCTACGGAGCCAGGCGGGGGAATCACGAAGTCATGATGCGGGGAACCTTCGCAAACATTCGGCTTCAGAACCGGCTCGTCGCCGGGATTGCCGGCGGCTTCACAAGGCACTTTCCCAGCGGGGAAACCGTGACCGTCTGGGAGGCCTCCCGCAGATACCGGTCGGACGGGGTGCCGCTCATGGTTTTGGCCGGCAAGGAATACGGAACCGGGAGCAGTCGCGACTGGGCGGCCAAGGGACCGGCTCTACTGGGAGTGAAGGGAGTCCTCGCGGAGAGCTTCGAACGGATCCACAGGAGCAACCTCATCGGCATGGGTATTTTGCCGCTCCAGTTTCTCGACGGATCATCCGCGGCATCCCTTGGATTGACCGGAGAAGAGGAATTCTCCGTGGCGGCAGGTGGCGATGGAATCGCGCCAGGGATGGAAATTCAGGTGGAAGCCCGTGGTCCGGGCGCACGCACAACGGTCTTCCCGGTTCTCTGCCGACTCGACACGCCAGTGGAAGTGGACTGTTACAGAAATGGGGGAATCCTCCCCAAGGTCTTGAGACAGCTCCTCAAGGAGTGAATTCCATTGGTCGCCGGGGTGCCAGGGGGTGCTGTTTCAACAGCACTGCGAAAGGCTCCGGCACGGTGGTGGGCTGCCCCGTGAAGCGGACACAGACCATGTTGATGGTCGCCTGCGTGCAGAGAGCAGGCGCCTTGGAGTCGCCGGTGCGAAAAACGGCCTGAGAGAGGGCCATGCTTCTCCTGCGCCAGCCCAGGACCGCAGTGTGGATCTCGATGAGGTCATCGTAGTGAAGCGGCCGACGGTAAGTGCAGGAGACGTCCACGATGGTGAGATGGAGCTGGTTTTCCATGAATCGCCGGTAGGGATAACCCAGGTCCCTGAGGAAGGCCTCCCGGGCGAGCTCGAAGAGGTGGAAATAGTTGCCGTGGTAAACCGCGTGACCCAGGTCCACTTCGAAGAGAGGGACTCGAAACGGAAACACGTGCCAGGCCGGAGGCAATTCAGTCTGTTTCGCAGGTTCGGGCATTCACCTGTCCTTTCTTGGCAAAAGCTTTATGTTCTTGAACATTCTGATTTATACTGATGATGTGCACCGATCGATATTCTGAATTCGCCACTGCAAAGGAAGCATTCTTGGGCAGAATCCCGTCCACAAAAGATGATCCGAGAAGCCGCGCGAGGTCAAAAGATTCTTCCTTGCCGCCCTCACGAAAGAACCATCAGGGCTTCCAGCTCAGAATTCATCGCAGCGTGAGTCCTGCCCTCGAGAGGATTCGCATCCCCGAACCGCAGTCCTTCGTGCCGGACCCCTTCCAGGTGGAAGCCCTGGAGGCTCTCAACCAGGCGGACGTTCTGGTCACCGCTCCCACCGGGGCCGGGAAAACCTACATTGCCATTCAAGCCATCGAGCAAGTCTACCGCGAAAATGGCCGCAGCTGGTACGCATCTCCCCTGAAAGCCCTCTCCAACGCCAAGTACGAGGAATTCTCCAACCTGTTCGGCGTGGAGAATGTGGGGATACTCACGGGCGACCGCAAGGAGAACGCACAAGCCCCCATCCTCGTGGGGACGACGGAAATCCTTCGAAACCAGCTCTACGACATGATGCACCAGGGTGAAGACCTGCCGGTGAACCTGGTCGTCCTGGATGAGGCCCACTACCTGGGAGACGAGGATCGAGGAGTGGTCTGGGAAGAGGTGCTCATCTATCTCCCGTCCCGTGTAAGGCTGCTCCTGCTTTCCGCGACCATCCAGAACGCTTCGGAACTCTGCTCCTGGCTCCGGTGGATCAGAGGGACCCCATGTGAATGGGTCGGGGCGTTTGAACGTCCGGTGCCTCTCTATCCGCTCTTTCTCTTTCCCAGCGGAGAACTGGGTCCCTTGAGCACGCGTCGCGGCATGTACGCCAAGATCCGGACCGTGGAACCGAAGTCGTTCAGTCGAAAAGAACTGCCGAACATTCCCCGGGTCATGGAAGTTCTCAGGGAGGTGAACCTGCTGCCGGCGATCTTCTTCCTCAAATCCCGCGCCGACTGCGAGAAGTCCATCACCCTGTGCGTCGCCGGGGAATCGGACAAAAGCCGCCCCCGGCCACGGCGGGACGGATTCAATGCACGGCTCAATGCAATCGTCAAGGAGCACCCCTTCTTGCGGCAGCACCAGCACCTGGGCATCCTCAAGTCGGCCCGCGTCGGCGCTCACCACGGCGGCCAATTGCCCCACTGGAAGCTCCTTCTCGAGAAGCTCATGCAGGAAGGCCACCTGGATGCCATCTTCTCCACTTCGACGGTTGCGGCGGGAGTGAACTTTCCGGCGCGCACCGTGGTCATTTTTCAAAGCGACCGTTTCAACGGCAGGGAATTCGTCGATCTCAAGGCGACGGATCTCCTGCAGATGACAGGTCGAGCCGGCCGGCGCGGCATGGATGAGATCGGCTTTGTGCTCGTGCTGCCGGGCCCTTATCAGAACCCGCAGCTCATCCACGAGTTGCTGAGATCCTCTCCCGATCCTATCCTCAGCCAGATACGCATCAACTTCTCCATGGTCTTGAACCTCCTCTTATCGCACAAGCCGGACGAAATTCGAGCTCTTTTTACATCATCCCTGGCCACGTTCCAGAACCTGAAACAGGAGAAGCAGATCAGCGAAGAGTCGGAATCTCTCGAGAGGGAGATGGAGGAATGGCTGCCCGAGATGGCATGCGGTTCCATGGAGTCTCTCGCCGAAGTCCGGCCCCAGTACGCCATGCTCAACGAAGGGATCCGCAAGGCACGCAGACAGTGGAAGAAGCAGGCCTCCACCGATGCGTTCTACGGAGGTCTGACCCCGGGGCGGCTCTTCTTCAGCCGCAGGGGTACACCTTATGTCGTCATCGCTCCCCAGGTGGAGCGGCACGTGGTGGTGGCGGTCCGCCTCGATCACCCCCTGCGCTCCCGCCGGGGAAGAGTGCGCACTCACGCCGTTGAATTCAAGCGCATTCGGCACCTGGGAGAGAAGCTCCACACCTTGCCTTCCCTCAATCGGAAGAAGGATTGGGAGGCTCTCGTCGAGAAATACTCCGACAAATCCGCGGCGGCGAACGCTCAGGGCAAGGAAGCGAGAAGCGGAGCCTCGGTGGAGGCGACCGCTTCCGAGTTGGCGGGCCTCATTGTGCGCAAGGCTGACCTGCCCTGCGAAGCCTGCGCTCTCTTCGCTCCCTGCCAGAAGTCCACGGCGCATCCCTTCACCGAGCTGGTTCAGCGGTACCTCACCCATCGGGCCAAGGTCCAGACCATTCAGGAAGAGCTCTGGCGGTCTTTTCTGAGCCACTATCGAGTTCTGGAGGACGAGGGGTACGTGGCCTCCGGAGGAGACTTGACGGCCGACGGCCTGTGGGCCTCGAAACTGAGACTGGATCAGCCCCTGCTCATATCCGACGGCATCCGAAAGGGAGTCTTTCCTTCCGACAACCCGGAGCTCCTGGCAGCCCTCATCGCCCCATTCGTAATGGACCGGGAAAGGCACGGAGACATCCAGTTGTCCAGTCTCCTTTGGAAATACCAGGATCTGGCAAAGCCTTTCTTCAAGATGCTCCAGAGTCTGCAGCCCCTGCGAGACAACCTCAAGGCCGTGGGCTTTGCCATACCGCCCTTTCCTTTCTGGGCCGTGGTGACGGTGTATTATTGGGCCAAGGGATCCACTTGGGAAAGTGTCCGAGAGATTGCGGGAATGGATGAAGGCGATTTGGCCATGGTCATTCTGCGGACAGCCGACCATTTGAGGCAGATCGAGTCTCTCTCGGAAACCCATCCGCGCCTCGCCCAGTCCGCCCGGCGTGCCATCGACCTCATTTTGCGGGAACCGGTGCTCGTTGAATAGGGACTTTCCCGGTGACCGGCGGCGTGTCGACGTGGGCCCCGGGCTGCAGCCGGTGCCCGCATCTCTGGTGTTCCTCATGAAGTGGCCTTGAGCCTGCTTTTCGGCGGTTTGTCCGGTCAAGCTCCTCTGACTGAACGGGCAGTGACCTCGGGTGAAGATCATGCGCCGGATTGGTGTTTTATCCGATATTCACGGGAATCTCGAGGCCTTGGAGGCAGTCCTCGAGTCTCTGGGGCAGGATGGCGTCGATCATCTGGTCCACCTGGGAGACCTCGTGGGATACAATGCCAATCCCCGTGAGTGCCTGGAGCTTGCCCGAGAGCGCGGGATCACCGGAGTGATGGGAAATCACGATCTGGCGATCCTGGATCCCCGGGTTGCCGAAGACTTCAATGTGCTCGCCCACCAGGCCCTTCATTACTCCGCGGGACAACTCACGGAAGAGGACCGCCGGTACCTGGAAGCGTTGCCAGGCAGCGTCACCCTGCTCGACCGCTATCTCTTCTGTCATGGAACTCCCGAAAGCATTGGTTCGTACATCCTCCACGTGTTCCAGGCCAAGAGAGTCTTCAACCTTCTCCAAAAGAGACACGCCGCCGTTCATGCCTGCTTCTTCGGGCACACCCATCTGCAGCGGGTTTGGATCAGGGATGAACGGGGCAAGGTCACCGCTCCGAATGCAACCCCCGGCGTCTTGCGTCTCGAGGAGGAGAAGCTTTACCTCGTGAATCCGGGAAGTGTAGGCCAACCGAGGCAGGGAAGCAGCCGGGCTCACTATCTCGTTTTCGACGTTGCGTCGGGAGTGGTCCACTTCCGAAACGTCGCCTACGACATTCGAAGGGCCCAGAAGAAAATCCTGGAGGCCGGGCTACCCCAGTACCTGGCTCTGCGTCTCCAGGAGGGAGTCTAGGAGGTGAGCGATGTTCGGGACCAAGACGGCGAGACTGAAAGATGGAACGGAGGTGGTGCTTCGACCCATGACGCGGGAGGACGAAGAAGCCCTCCATAGCTTCTTTCAGGGGGTTCCCGACGAGGAGCTCCTCGTGTTGCGCCACAATGTCAAGGACGGGAGCACCATCCATGAATGGGCCATGCGCCTCAATTACTTCAGGGTCATCCCCCTGCTGGCTCTCGTCGGGGGGGAAATCGTGGGAGACGCTACGCTCCACAGGACCAGCCACGGCTGGAAGCGCCATATCGGCAGAGTGCGCATCGTGGTCTCGCCGAAGTTCCAGGACCTGGGCCTGGCAACCCTCATGCTCAACGAACTGGTTCGGCTGGGCCACGAATTGGGCTTGGAAAAGCTCTGGGCCGAGGTGCCGCTGGATGCCCCCAAGGCCATTCGAGCATGCCGGAACGCCGGATTCGGCTGTAAGGCCGTCATCGAGGAACTGGTGAAGGACATCCGCAATCAGAATCAGGACATTCTCATCATGGTGTGCGACATTCATGCTTTCTTCGACAAGCGGTGGAATGCTCAAGAGGAATTGGCAGAGTGATCATCCAGGAAGCGTTTGGCCGTCTCCAAAGCTCGGAACCCGTTCCATCAGTTCGCGCTTGAGTTCCTCCGCGTCCTTGAAGCGCATCTGCGGATCCTTGTGAAGGCACCTGAGGATTATCTCCTCCAGTTGCTCAGAAAGCTCGGGCTCCAAGCTTCTTGGCGCCTCCGGCTCGCATTCCAGAATCATGTCCATCAGCTTCTTCTCATTGTCGTCATAGAATGGAAGAAGCCCTGTGGCGAGAGCAAAGAGGAGAACTCCCATCGCCCAGACATCGCTGCCAAGCCCGCTGCTGCCCGCGATTTGCTCCGGCGCCATGTAGGGGCGCGAACCCACCACTGTGCTGCTGGTAATTTTACGAGTCAGATCTTTTGCGGTTCCAAAATCGAGGAGCTTTGACCGACCGGAAAGGGTGACAATGATGTTGTCCGGTTTGATATCCCGGTGCATGATTCTCTGGCGGTGGGCGAAAGCGACGACATCCAGCAATTCCAGGAAGGCTTTTTCTTTCTTCGAGCTTTCCATGCCTTCATCCAGAAATTCCTGCAGGGTGAAGCCCTCAACATACTCCTCGATGAGAATCACCTTCCCATTTTCCTCCTGGACTTCAATGAGCTCTACAACATTGGGATGACCTGAAAGCCTTTTCAGAATAGCTGCTTCTCGGATGAACAGCGTGTTCATCCTTGCGCTGTGAGGAATCTTTGCCACGGCGACGTGGTTGCCCCCCCTCCTTTGGACCAGCCAGACTTCTCCAAAACTCCCGAAACCCAGTCGGCGAACCTTCTCCCAGCTTCCCGCGAAAACCTGCGAAGGCTCTGAAGCTGCGCCCTTCTCGGCAGCTTTCCATCCGAAAAGACTTCTCAGGGCACTCCACGCCCCTCCCCAGAGGGGCATTCCCTTTGAACGCGGAACGCGCGCCCGGGATTCGCGGGCCTTTTCATCCTCGAAGGCAGACCGCCCCCATTCGACCAGGACCCGGAAGCGGGGCGGGAAGACAACCGGATCCATGGGCAGGATCCAGTATTCGTCTGCCCCGGCACGGAGGTATTCCCTCACTTTCCCGGCCAAATCCGGGGGAACCAGCACCAGGAGGGGGACAGACCTGCCAATGGAGCGTCTGATGCGATGAAGGTCTTGATCCGGCCTTTTCTGCTGTTCATCCACACGATGAACCGCCAGGAGAAGGTCCTCTCGACCGGGTAGAGGTCCCACCTCTTCGATGGTCGTCACCACCGTGGAACCGATTTCGATTTCAAAATGAGAAAGCAAATCCTGGATGTGCCGAATTTCCTCAGCAGCCAGGTTGATGAGCAACACACTCGCAACGGCCACAGGTTGTGTCTTTCAAAGTTCGCATCTGCTCAAAGCCGCTGGCAGCCAGTAGATCGTTTCATAAATAAGATGTCATCTCGACCGGAGATCGAGATGACATAAGAGTTGCGAAAGGATTTGCCAGAATTTGGATTTTCCGGTGCTCTTGCTTCCGCAAGAAATCACAGGCTTCACCCTGTCACTTTTGCACAGATTGTTCCCGCGAAAGCAAGAAGCACGAATCTAAAGGGATCCTTTCTGTCTGGTTCAAGCCGAGCATGTTGCACCCGGGCCAATGCAACGCCGCTGCGATTGAGTCAGCGGGCCATTGTAATCGGGAACCCATACGCGGCCTAATGAACCTCCCCCACGGCACTTGGTCTTTTGGCAAACCGGGAGATGATCACGGTGATCACCAGGACCAGACCGGAGAGATAGAATGCATAATCGAGGCTTCCGGTCATGTCTCTGATGGTACCGCCGAGGCGGGCCATGAAAAAGCCCATACCCCACCCGATGAACACGATACCGTAGTTAAAGCCCAGGTTCTTGGGGCCAAAGAAATCAGCGACGAAGGAGGGCATGAGAGCCAAGCCGCCGCCGTACTGCCAGTAGGCAATTCCAACCGCTACAAACAACAGGAAAATGCTCTTCTGGGCCAGAATCCAGGGCATCAGGAACAGGCACAGGGCGGATGCAACGCAGTTGAGGGCATAAGCGTTCGCCCGGCCGATCTTATCCGAATACATTCCGGTCCCCACTCGACCAGTGGCGTTGACAAGACCGCCGAAGGAGACAAGCATCCATGCAGCGGCACCAAGGAGAGGAGTCGCCAGAGGTTGGGCAAAGGCGATGATCAGAAGGCCCGACTGTGTCGTACCGATGAACATCAGGACCAAGGCATAGTACTGCCAAGTCTTCACCATGTCGGAGGCAACCCAGTCGACAGCTGTCAGGGCAGTTTTTACGGGAGCACCCGCGACAGCTTTTGTGGCAGTTGCAGGCGGCCCAGGAGGCACATAGCCTGCCGGAGGCCACGCGAGGAGTTGGCCGGCAACTATAACCACCACGGCAAAACCTATACCAAGAATGATGAAGCTGCCGGAGAGACCGTAGTCGGCGATGAGCCATCTCGCCAGAGGGGCGATGTAGAGCGCTGCTCCACCGTAGCCTCCCACGACCAGGCCGGCAATGAGGCCGCGTTTATGGGGACCGAACCACTTGAGAGCGGCCGGCGTGGGAGCGGCATAACCAATACCCATGCCAATGCCTCCCATGATTCCAAAGCCAATGATCAAACCGGTGTAGCTTTTCATCAACCCGGCAACTATACAGCCGACTGCCAGAAAAAGCCCACCCACTGTGGCTCCGACTTTGGGGCCGTACTTGTCCTGAATCCTCCCTCCGGGAATCATCAACAGGGCAAACAGAATCACGCAGAGCGAAAACGGGGTGGCAACCTGAGCGTTGCTCAGGTATGTCCAGCCCGCATCAATACCAGTCATGACCGTGCCAATCTTTGACTCGTCGAACTTTCCATCCGGGAGCTTCGGGATAATCAGCTTTGCACCCCAAACGCTCCATGCATAAAGAATTCCCAAACACAGATTGACTGCCGTGCCCGCAAAAGTGACGACCCAAGCCTTTCCTGGGACTTTATCCAATGGTTGTGCCATTTCTGGTCCTCCTTCGTGTGAAGAACGCTCTGTTGTAGGCATCACCGGCCAAACGGGCGAGTCATGAGTCGGCGTTCCGCCCTCGGCACAATGAGCCCCCACTGCATGTCGAAAAAATGAAGGAATGAATACTGCGCCTGCCTGATCAGGCGAGGAAAAGGAATGAAATGGGCCGGAAAGCTTCCCCTCGGTTTTCCCGGGGGAAAAGGGGGAAAACGACGGCGCTGGTTGTCATGGCTTATCCCGCCCCGATACAGACAGGGCTGATGTCCTTTTCTTTAGGAATGAAAGCGCACCAAACTCAATCAGGCGATCTTGGCTGGAATAACCAGATGATTGAAGAAGTGGATGAAGGAGAAATCCCTATTTTGCCAGGGCAGATGCCGTGGAAGCCAACCCGTTAGAGTTCCGTCGACGAAACGACAGATGGTCTTCCACAACAGGAAAACCGTCGCTGAATCTGCAAACAGGCTGCTGTAAGATCTCCGAAGGGGGAAAAGGGTAATGCTGGAGAATGAAAGACGAAAAAAGAAATCAAATCGAAGGATTCACAATACTATTTGTCTAAAACCTCCTGGTGACCACCTCCCTTCTCATGGATCCGACCCTCAGTCATCAAACTCAAGCCCAACAACCTCAAATCCTATATGGCATATAGGGTATTGGCTGTCAATAGCCGAATCCGGATCGGGATAATTGACACAATGTCAAGAAGGGTGCTGATACCACGGCGAAACTTAAGGCTCATGGCCTGGCCCCTGGAAATAAGAAAGGCGCCCCGGCAAATCCAGAGCGCCTCACATTCAAGTTGCTTAAACTCTTACTCAGGCATTGCTCGCTATGCCGGTTTCTTCTCCGGCGGCTTCGTCGTGAAAAGAACGATGCATCCAAGGGCGCACAGAACCGCCGCACAAAGGAACGGCATGGAATACGTTCCCGTCACATCTTTGAGGTAGCCGCCAACCCAAGGCCCGGCAAACCCGGCGAGACCCCACGCCGTAAACAGGAGGCCGTAGTTGCTCCCCTGCGCGCTCGGGCCGTAGAACTGGAGCAGCGAGGCCGGGAACAGGGTGAACATGGCCCCGTAGTCCCAGCCGATGAGTATGGCGATGGCCGCCAACCCAATTTGGCTGCCGCCGAGTTGGAAAATAGCGAGCATCGCTATTGTCTGCAGGAGAAACGTCACGGCGAAATAGACGCGAATGCCGATAATATCCACAAAAAAGCCCGAAAGGATTCTTGTGGCCGCATTGGCAAATGCGAGAGAACTCACCGCACCGGCAGCGGCCAAGGCCGTCAGACCCTGATCCCTTCCAAAACCGGCAAGGTGACCAATGACCATCAACCCTGCAAAGGAACCGCAGAAGTAGGCCACGTAGAGCAGCCAGAACTTGGCATCCTTCTTGGCCTCCTCGTGCGTCCAGTCACGGGTCACTTTCGGACCAGCTGCCCCCGCGGGAGGTGCGGGCGGCGTATAGCCTGCCGGCTTCCAGCCCGCTGGCGGTGGCTCGAGAAAAGCACCGGCAGCAATCGCCATGATTCCCATGGCAATGCCGCAGTACCAGAACACATAGCGCCATCCCATGCCGGGTTTTTCAATGATGTAGGTCGCCAGCGGCCCCATGAGAAACGAACCGAGACCCAGACCTACCACCGCAAAACCCGTAGCCAGCGCACGTCTGTCCGGCCACCACTTGGGTGCTGTCGCAATGGGCGGCAAGTAAATCATGCCGCCGCCGAGACCGGCAATCACACCATACGTGATGTACAGCTGAAACTTTGACTGGATGAACCCCGACAGGATGAATCCGATGGCCAAGAGAACACCGCCCGACATAACAACCTTCCGGGGGCCTATCTTGTCACTCCACCGCCCTGCAGGAAAGGTCACCAACCCGAATATCAGACAACAGATCGCGAACGCCATGGCGATCTCCGCGCGGGACCAGCCGAATTCCGCGTTCAACGGCTTGATGAAGACGCTCCACGCGTACAGGAGCATACCGCATGTGGTGCTACCCAATAAGCCCAACAGTAAAGGAATCCACCTTGGCATAGTTTTTGCGTCTTCCGCCATTGTTAAAGTCCTCCTTATTCAATAGTAGAAACATGAATGACAACAGGTAGCTTACGATAAGTGCGACGCGACGACCAGATCAGCTACAACCGGAAAAGACCTGCAGCACGCGAAGAAGAACAGCAGCACGGCGGTGACGGCATCTAGGGGACCGCACCCTGAAACAGCTTGTCACTACCGAGAGAGCGGGTAACGAGGAGACGAAGAAGATGGCACAGCTTGGCTTGTGAAAATAAGAACGCAAAAATCCCCCTCTCACCTCCTTTCGGCGGCATTGCATCATGCCGCTTTGGATGGACAGACCTCGACATCTCCCTAAGCCTGTTATGGAATGCCGCATACTTGCACAATTGCGGATCGGTGTCAAGGCAGATCAAGGCTCTATTAAGAAGTAACAGCTATCCGTATCAGACATTCATACAATATCCTAGGACCTTGGAGTCGGCGCCTTCCCCCAGGCCCTCCCACCAAGGGGAGTTCTGAAACCCACTCAGAAGGGTCAGATTTTACGTTCTCTCGCCCTCGACGAGCCTTTTGGAAAACGCAAGCTTTCCGCCTCACCAGTATGGTTTCTAAAACCCAGCCCCGGGAAGCTTCAAATGCACGTGCTCTATATCCGGCTTCAGAAAGAACCGGCTTTCGTCAACCTTCTTCTCGAATAGTCCGACGGTGAAAATGACTTTGCGCTCCGACTCGAAGCTGCTCAGGCTCTTCACCGCGGCAAGAGTGACCACGGAGTCGAAGCACAGGGCATAGACAATCTCCAGGTTGTCATTCACGGCGATGAGATCGATGGGGCGATCCTGGATCCTTGGAGGCAAGTAATCCGCCACGACCCGGTATCCCGCTTCCTTCAATCGCCCATAGAGAGAGCACTGGAGAGTCCTGCGCACGGTGTGGTCGTTTCTGAAGCGCTTTGGCATTTCATTCCAGGCCGCTTCCAGTTCCTTTTTCCATTGGTCCAGATCTCGAGGTGCTGGTGCATCCATTTTCTTCTCCTGGTTCGATGAGGATCCGCGGGGCCCCGACTGTCTCCATGCCTAATCAAAAAGGGTCTCGATGTCAAAGAAAAGAACTCTTCCATGTCAGCGAAAGGCCCTTCCTGGGCAACAGTGAGAAACGGTGGATTCATGCCGAGAGGGCTTTCTTCCGAATCGGTCATGGATAAGGACAACCCCATGGATGTCGCAGGGAATCTTGCGCCATCTCCGGGAAACATCCTTTTAGCGGGACTCCCACGGAAAGGGCCTTTGCATTGCGTGGGTTTTTGTTGTACTAGCAGCAAGTTCAGTTCTTGTCCGGGCATTCATCCCGCTGAATTTCAAAACCTGCTGTGGACCGGGTCATGCGGCGTGCAGCGAGTTCAAGGAGGGTTGTTCATGCGAAAAGAAAGTGTCGTGAAAAAGGCGTTGGAGCGAGTCGAGGAACCTGCCGTGTCTGTATGCCCCGCAGGAGAGGCTTTTGCCCTGCCCAGCCAGGAGGACTACGAAATCGAATTCAAGCGGCTCCAGAAGCTCGTCGCCGAACAAAGATCCCTGGGGCGGGAAATCGTTGTGGTGATGGGAGTCGGTTTTGTGGGTGCAGTCATGGCCGGGGTCGTCGCCGACTCCGTGGACCGGAAGACCGGGGAACCGGCAAAATTCGTGATCGGCATGCAGCGCCCCTCGTCCAGGTCCTACTGGAAGATCCACTATCTCAACCGTGGACTTGCACCTGTGCAGGCCGAGGACCCTGACGTGGCTCCCATGATCGAGAGGTGTGTGCTGCAAAAAAAGACCCTCACGGCCACCTTCACCTACGAAGCCCTTGGCCTCGCCGACGTGGTCGTGGTCGATGTCCAGTGCGACTACTTCAAGGAGACCTTGGGCAACGTGCGGGTGGGGCATGCGGACATCGCCGCCCTGGAAGACAGCCTGAAGGTCATCGGGGACAAGATCACACCGGAATGTCTGGTCCTCATTGAAACCACCGTGCCTCCGGGCACAACGGAGTACGTCGCTTACCCCATCATGAAGAAAGCCTTCGTAAAACGTGGCCTGACGAACGCGGAGCCACTCCTGGCCCACTCGTTCGAAAGGGTCATGCCGGGCCGAAACTATGTCTCGTCCATCCGCGACTTCTGGCGGGTGTGCAGCGGCGTCAACGAAAAGGCCCGGGCACGGGTGACGGAATTCCTCTCGGATGTGCTCAATGTTGACCGGTATCCCCTCACGGTCCTGGACCGGCCCATTGAGAGCGAGACGTGCAAGATCGTGGAGAACTCCTACCGCGCCACGATCCTTGCCTTCCTCCACGAATGGAGCCTTTTTTCCGAACGCAACGGTGTGGACCTCATCAAGGTCATCGAAGCCATCAAGGTGCGTCCGACCCATTCCAACATCATCTTTCCCGGTCCGGGAATCGGCGGCTATTGCCTGCCCAAGGACGGCGGCCTGGGAGTCTGGGCCTACCAGACCCTCATGGGATTCGAGGACGACATCTTCAGGATCACTCCTCAGGCCATCGACACCAACGACACCCGGGCCCTCCACGCCACCCAGCTGGTGCGCGACGCCCTGCGGAACATGGGCAAAATCGTGGCCGCATGCAAAATCGCCCTGCTGGGAGCCTCCTACAGGGAAGACGTGGGGGACACCCGCTACAGCGGCTCGGAGCTCATCGTTCGCAAGCTTACGGAGATGGGTGCCGAAGTCGCGGTCCACGATCCCTACGTGAAGCACTGGTGGGAGTTCGAAAAGCAGGATACCTACCCGGCCCCGGGGCACTCCTGGTCCCGTTTCTTCCGAAACCAGGGGAGGCTCGATGAGCTGCGTGTCCATGAACAAATCGAGGATACGCTGAAAGATGCCGACGCGGTCGTCTTCGCCGTGCGCCACGAGCCCTATCTCAAGCTGATCCCCGAGGAGGTCGTGAAAATGACCGGGCGGCCCGCCGCCGTTGTCGATTGTTTCGGGATCCTGGACGATGTGAAGATCCGCCGGTATTTCGAACTCGGCTGCGAGGTGAAGGGGTTGGGCCGCGGCCATGTGAAACGCATCAAAGACGAGGTGCGCGCCGGAAAAGCATAGTAAAACCATGGCGCCTATCCGCAAATAGGCTTTTACACCCCACTCCGGCCCCCTCCCATCGAGGGAGAGGGGAAACCTCCCTCTCCCCGGTGGAGGAAGACAGCTCACTCGGACAGAATTGGCCCTCCGCACTCTCTTTACACCACGATGAGTTCTTCGGTCGCCGTGTTCAGTGACTCGAGGCCGTCCGCCGTCACCAGGTAGGTGTTTTCCAGGCCGGTGATGCCCAGGCCCGGGACGATGAACTTGGGTTCAAAGGCAAAAGTCATCCCGGCCTCGAGAGGCATCTTCTGTCCCTGGGCGATGAAAGGGAATTCGTCGACCTCCACTCCCAGCCCGTGGCCGATGAAGGCCACTCGCCCCTCACCGTGGCCCATGAACCATTCGGACCAGCCCGCGTCCTGCACCCATCGCCTCACCTCATCGTAGAGAAGGCCGGTGACCGCGCCGGGTTTTGCCAGTTCCCTGAAACGGCGGTGGATTTGCCGGGACAAGGCGTACCCTTCCAGAAGCCTTGCCGGGGGGTCGCCGATGGAAAAGTTACGGGTCTGGTCGTTCAGATACCCGTTGTAGTTCATCATGGTGTCGACGCTCACCATTTCCCCCGGGCCAACGGAACGGTGCCCCGGCCCCTGGCCGAATGCGGGGCTCATGCCGGGTCCTCCCGTCGGGGTGTCGCTGTAAGCGGCTATGGCTGCGTCCGCACCAGAGAGCACGTGGCCGAAATACATGTCCATGTTGAAGCCCCGGAGGCGAATGAGGCCGAGATGCCCCGCCTTGCGTGCGACGAATTCCAGTTCGGCGCTGAGGTCAAGTTCGGTCACACCTTCGCGCAACACTTTGGGCACCGTGTCCGCGATGACCCGTGATATCCCGCCCGCCTTCCGCATCATCTCTATTTCCCAGGCCGATTTGACCATCCGCGCCTGCCGGACAAAGCCGCTGATGTCCACAATCCGTTGGTTGGGGAAAAGTTTTTCGTCATAAAAAAAGAAAGTGTTCGCGGGCAGTACATCCAGTTCAAGACCGATTTGCCTGGGGCCATTTCCCCCGCAAGTCTCCATGACCACCCGAGGCAGTTCCTTGATGGACTGGAGAGGCAGGATCGGCCGGATGGGCGACTGAGCTTCAGCGCGAGCGAGGTCCCTGCGCACGGCGAAGACGGGTTGCCCTGAAGCGGGAACAATGAGGTGCCCATCCTGAACGGTTCCCGTGAGATAGTACAAGTCGGCGTTTTGTCGAATGAGAGCGACGTCCACCCCGTTCTTCGCGAGCAACGCCTGAAGGGAAACCAGCCGGGCAGCAATTTCGCTCATGGGTATTTTGATCATGACTCCTCCGTCCTTTTTCAACACGCTATGTTTCCATGTTGATAGTGCCCCTTCACGTCTAATGGATTCCCTCGACGGGCAGCGTGGGGGTTTTTGCCCTGCGGAAAATCAGGGTCAAGGGAATGAGTAGTGCCGTGCCGATGGCAAGGAGCCAGAAAGTGTCGTTGAAAGCGAGCATGTTCGCCTGCCGCAGCACTTCCCTGTAAGCCACGGCGAGGGCGGCCTTCTCAGGGGGGACGTGGGCGAGGGGTTGATGCGCTTCGAACCACAGCCGCACCCGCATGAAGAATTCCTGGAACGCAGGGTTGTAGGGGGTCACGTGCTCCACGAGGAAGTTCTGGTGCACCTGGCTTCTCTGGGCAAGGACGGTGGTGCTGAAGGCCACGCCAAAACTGCCTCCGAGGTTTCGCAGCAGGTTGAAAACCCCCGAGGCATTGCCCATCTCCTCCCGCGGAATATTCACGTACGTCGCGGCGGACAGGGGCACGAAGAAGAGCCCCATCCCGAATGCCTGGACCACCCGTGGCAGGGTGAAGGTCATGAAGTCACCGTCCAGGCTGAAACCGGCCATGAGCCAGAGGGAATAGGCGGAGGCGCACAGTCCCATGGCCAGAAGGTTCCTCGGGTTGAATCCCTTCTTCATGAGCACGCCGGCTACGGGCATGATGAGAAAGCTTGCCAGACCTCCGGGGCCCAGCACGAGACCGGCCCAAAGGGCGGTGTAGCCCATGAGGTTCTGCAGATAGAGGGGCAGCAGCACGATGCTTCCGAACAGGCAGAAGAAGCCCGCAAACATGATGATGTTTCCCGCGGCAAAACTTCGGTCCTTGAAAACCCGCAGGTTGACCACGGGGTGCGGGGTGCGCAGTTCCACCAGGACAAAGAGAACGAGGGAAAAGGCCGCGATGACCGAGAGCATGACGATGAGATGGGAGCTGAACCAGTCTTCCCGCTCACCCTTGTCCAGGACAATCTGCAGACATCCCAGCCCCACGGTGAGCAGGAAGATTCCCCACGTGTCGATGCGGATCACCCGACGTCGGATGTAGGCGGGGTCGTGAATGGAGATGACGGCCATGGCCACGGCAAGAATCCCTGCCGGCAGGTTGATGTAGAAAACCCACCTCCAGCTCCAGTTGTCGGTGATCCATCCCCCCACCACAGGTCCGAGAATGGGTGCCAGGACCACTCCCATTCCGAAGACCGCCATGGCGATGCCGTGTTCCTTGGGAGGAAACGATTCCAGGAGGATTGCCTGGGAGAGGGGCTGGAGTCCCCCGCCCCCGAGCCCCTGGAGAACCCGGAAAAGAACGAGGACTTCCAGGGAGGGTGCCGCGCCGCAGACGATGGAGCTGATGGTGAAGACGATGAGGGAAAAGAGGAGATAACGCTTTCTGCCGAAGATTCCCGCAAGCCATCCGGTCATGGGAATGATGATGGCATTGGACACAAGATAGCTCGTGAGAACCCACGTCACCTCGTCCAAGCCGGCGTTGAGGCTTCCCTGGATGTGTGGAAGGCTCACGTTGACGACGCTCGTGTCCATGACCTCGATGAACGTGGGGAGCATGACCGTCAGGGCCACGACCCACTTGTTGACTCGCGGCGGTGGCGGGGAGGGTGTCATGGCTTTGTTGAAGACGGCTGACCTGGGACCCCCGGCTTCTCTGCCATCAGGATTTCTCCGGTCCTGTTCGAGGTGTCCACCGTGACTTCCAGGGAATACCCGATTCCCAGGGGATATCGGGGGGGAGGGGGCTGGTCGAGGATGATCCGGACGGGAATCCGCTGAACCACCTTGATCCAGTTGCCCGTGGCGTTTTCGGCGGGGAGGAGAGAGAAGCTCGCCCCCGTGCCGGCGCGGATCCCGGCGACCCGACCACGATAGGTCTGCCCGGGATACACATCGGCCTTGATCACCGCGGGCTGTCCAAGGCGAACGTGGGTGAGCTGCGTCTCCTTGAAGTTGGCTTCCACATAGACATCCCGCAGGGGCACGACGGCCATCACCGCCTGGCTCGGCTGAATGCGATCACCGACCTGGATGCTCTTCTGGGCGATGAATCCGGAAATGGGGGCGGAAATGGTGCAATAGGAGAGGTTGAGCCGTGCCGTCTCCCTCTCGGCCCCGGCCTTGTCCCGCTGCCCCTTGAGGCTTTCCAGCCTGTGGCGCTGAATCTCCACGTTGAACCGGTCGCTTTGGGCCGCCTGCAACTGGGCCCCGGCCCGGTCGATCTCCTGTGAAACCCCCGCAAGAGATGCCCTGGCGGCGCCGATCTCCGCGTCCATGGCCCCGGACTGGGCCCGTGCCTTCTTCAGAACGGTCTGCGCCTGGTCTTGCTGGCGTTCGGTGCCGGCTCCCTGGCGGTACAGGTTGTCGAACCTCGAGAAGTCCTTTTCCGACTGGTTGAGATCGGCAATGGTTCCCAGCCGTTTGCTTTGGAGCTCCTCGAGCCGATGGCGCACCTCCTGTTCCCTGTCACGGACTGCCTTCAGAGCCGCTTGCGCCGCGTCCACCTGCGCGGCTGTCTGCAGATCCGTGGCGGCGACGCTCACTTCCGCGGCCCGGACCTCCGCCTCGGCCTGGAGCAGCACGGCTTCCGCCTTGCCCAGGAGCGCCCCGTAGTCGCCCGGATCCAGTTCAAAGAGCACCTGCCCAGCCTCAACGGGGTAGTCGTTGTCGACGAGGACCCGCTGAACGGTTCCGGGGACGCGGGTGCTGACTTGGGCCGTGTCCGCCCGGGCATAGGCGTTGTCGGTGTTCACGCGGTTCCGCATGGTGAACCACCAGTAAAGGACCCCTGCCAGCACCATGGTCAGGGTGACCAGGATGAGCCACCGGACGTGGTGCTCCTGGACCCTGTTGCCGGAACGTTTCTCGGAAGCGGTTTTCTTTTCTTCTTCCATTCCGCGTCAGCTCTTTTTCTTGCCCTGAGCCTGGATCGGGCCGCCCACGGCTCTTTCCAGATCCGCAAGAGCCAGGGCGTACCCGTACAGGGCCTGGTAGAAGTCGACTCGTGACTGGGAAAGAAAGACCTGGGCATTGAGCACTTCAAGAAAGATCACCAGCTGTTCCCTGTATTGAATGGAGGTCATCCGCTCGTTCTCTTCGGCCTGTTTCAGTGCCACCTCGGAAGCTTCCATGTCCGCCTTGGCCACCTTGAGCTGTTCATAGGCATCTTCCACCTGGATGCGGATCTGCTGCTTCAATTCCTGCTGGCGTTCCTCCAGGGACTTCTGCCTGTGGAGCAGTTCCCGGGTGGCGGCGCGGGTCTTGCCTCCCTCAAAGAAGTTCCAGTCAACCCGCAGTCCGATGGCGGCGTTGTCATTGTTGGCAAAAGGATTGTCGCTGGCGAGGAAGTCCTCGCCTTCGCGATAGTACTGGGCGAAAGCGGAAAGCCGCGGATAATAGCGGCTTTTCGCGGCGGTGACTCCCTGCTGGGTCTGCCGAATGGATGACTCCAGGGTCTGGACCTCGGGGCGCATCTCCTCGGCAAGGGCATAGAGGGACTCGAGGCTAGGGATCACCTGGGGCGAGAAGGATGACTCGGCCAGATCCAGCCTGGTCTGGAGGTCCAGGTCGAAGAGCTGGTTGAGGCGCGATCTCAGCAAAACCAGTTGCTTTGCCGCCGACCGCTCTCTCTGTCTAGCCTGGGACAAGGCCACTTCAGCCTTCAGGACATCGTTTTGGGCCACCAACCCCTGCTGGAAGTTCGCTTCGGCGTTGCGGCGCTGCACTTCCAGGCTGCGGACGTTCTCCCTGGCCACCTCCAGGAGTTTGTCGCCCAGGAGGGTTTGCAGAAAAGCATATCGGACATCCCTGATGACATTGAGACGCGTCTCGTCCAGGCGGTATTCCGCAATCTTGAGGTCGAGCTTGGAAATGTTCAGGCGGGACGTGAGGGCAAAGCCTGTAAAGAGCGGCTGAGTCAGCTCCAGCTGCCACCGGTTCGTCGTTTGAGGGGCTGTCGGAAACTGGGGGGGGACCCCGATGATTGCCCCAGAGAAACCAAGGGTTGCGAACGGGGCATCTTTCAAATGGGTGAGGGTGTAGCTCCCGTCCAGCTTGGGGAAGAAATCCGCCTGGGCCTGCCTCACCTGTTCATTGACCGCCTGGACTTCCTTGTGAACGGCACGGAGGACCCGGTTGCGCTCGAGGCCGAAAGCGACCGCGTTTTCCAGGGTGAGGGGCTGGGGTGGAAGGTTGGCTTTCTCCTGGTCGCCGGCGGCGCACCACCCTTGTTGGGCGAGAAACGCGATGACGATGAGTGCCCCAAGTGTCTGTATGCCTTTCCCCATAATTTTCCAGTTTTTCATGGTTTGAGCTGAACCTGGGCTCAGGGATTGCGGGGACGTTTGGACGCCTCTGCCAGAAAGTGCAACATTTTCTCCAGGTTGATCTCTTCAAGGCTCGTCACCACGTGGTCCGCATCCTCGCGAAGAGCCTTGGCAGGAAAGGAGTTTGTCACTCCGATGACGAAAAGCCCCGCGCTCTTGGCGGATTGAATCCCCGTTGGCGTGTCCTCGATGGCGATGCACCCGCCCGGATCCACATGGTTTGATCCCACCAGGTCCCGAAGCCGTTTCAATGCGGCAATATAGGTTTCCGGGTCCGGCTTGCTCCTAGACACCTCGTCGGCGGCCACGATCACGGAGAAGGCATCCCCGATCTTAAGCACTTTCAGGAAGAGCTCCACCTCGTGGCGAAGGGCCCCCGAGGCCACAGCCAGCGGAATACCGCGGGAAGCCAGCTCGCGCACCAGAGACGCCACGCCGGGGAAGGTCGAAACGCCGGCGGAGATGATCCTCAGGAGTTTCTTGCCCTTGGCCTCGATGAGACCGTGAAGGGTTGTATCGTCCAAGGGGCGGTTGCCTTCCCGGAATGCCTCAACAAAGGCGTCCCGGTCGTCGAACCCGATGTAATTTTTCAGGTAGTGGTCGTAGTCGAAGGCCAGATCCAGGGGCTGGAGTACTTCCTGAAACGCTCGATAGTGCAATGGCTCCGTGTCCACCAGCACCCCGTCGCAGTCGAACACCACCGCTTTCAAAGGAAGGGTTGAAGTCACGCTTTGCTCCCATATCCGCAGGGGCCAATCGCCTCATGAGCGCGTCCTGATTCAATTGCCACTCCTCTTTAGCATGTTTTCAACCGTGCCGAAACGCTTTTCCTCGGTCCCCAATTCCCGCGCTACGTCACCGTGAAGCGCTGATGGAGGACTGCGGGATCGACGCTTTAAACCTCGGGGGGTAAATGGCATCGCGAGCACCCGAAGCTTGAGGGGTTGATGGCGAATAGTTTTGCGCAGGCGTTCTTGATGTGCCAAAGTTGGAGCGTGTTGGAAAGTGATGCCGGTCGGCGCTATACTTGTAAAGATTTCAATGTTTCGTTTTCAGTGTGGAGGTCCTTCAGGGTGATTGCGGTGCAAGGTGTCAGCAAGTTCCTTGGAAAGAAAGAGCTCTTTCGGGACGTTTCCTTTCACATCCGAGCCGGTGAAAAGATCGGGCTCATTGGGACCAATGGAGCCGGGAAGACAACCCTTTTTCATATTCTCATGGGCGAGACGGAGCCCGACAGCGGGGATCTTTCCCGGTCCAAGGGGTTGCGCTTGAGTTACCTGCCCCAGCAGTGGATTCCCCTGGAGGGGAAGACGGTCCTCGAACACGCCATGGACGTTGCCCGGGAAGTGCGGGCAATCCGCTCCGAACTCGAATCCCTTCAGCGGGTTCTGGACAGCGAACGGGACCCGGAGCGCAGCGGAGAGCTGGCCCTTCGGCACGCCCATCTCCTGGAACAGCTGGAGCATTTCGGAGGATACGATCTCGAGGCCCGGGCGAGCAAGGTCCTGGCCGGGCTTGGCTTCAAGGAGACGGATCTCACGCATCCGGTCTCGAACCTGAGCGGAGGCTGGGTCATGCGCCTTGAGCTGTCTCGCCTCCTCCTGGCCGAACCGGACCTTTTGCTCCTGGACGAACCCACCAACCACCTCGATCTGGAATCCCTCCTCTGGCTGGAGCAGTACCTGCTGACCACGTTCTCCGCAGTGATGCTCATCTCCCACGACCGTGCCTTCCTGAACGCTCTGGTCACCCGCATTTTCGAGCTGGAACAGGGGCAATTCCAGGAATACACGGGAAACTACGATGTGTATTTGGAAGAAAGGGAGAGGAGGCAGGAGGTCCACCAGGCCTCCTACAGGAACCAGCAGGAGCGGATCAAGCAGATCGAACGCTTTGTGGAGCGCAATCGCTATCGCAAGGACCGGGCCCGTCAGGTGCAAAGCCGCCTGAAGCTTCTGGAAAAGATAGATCGCATCGAGATAACTCCGGAACAGGGAGAGATCCACTTTGCCTTCCCCGACCCTGCCCGGTCAGGCAGGCGCGTCTTTGAACTGCGCGACGCGTGTAAATCGTACGGTGAGCGGCTCGTCTATTCCGACATAGACCTGATCGTCGAGCGGGGGGACCGCATCGCCTTTCTGGGTCCCAACGGCGCGGGGAAAAGCACGCTCCTGAAGATGCTCGCGGGAGTGGAGGAGCTCTCCGGGGGGGAACGGATCCTTGGACATCAGACCAGGATCGGCTATTACGCCCAGTATCAGTGGGAGCAGTTGAGACCCGAGTGGACCGTGCTGGAGGAGGCTTCTTCCGTTGCCGGCGACCTTTCTCAGTCGCAGCTTCGGAGTCTCCTCGGATCCTTTCTGTTCCGGGGTGAAGACGTCCTGAAGAGATTGGCCGTCCTGAGCGGAGGGGAAAAGGCCAGGCTCATTCTCTGCAAGCTCCTCCTTCAGCGCCCCAGCGTGCTCCTGCTGGACGAACCCACCAACCACCTGGACATCCCATCCCAGGACGTGCTGGAGCAGGCGCTGGAGGCGTTTCCCGGAACCATCTGCTTCATCAGTCACGACCGCCACTTCATCAACCGCATCGCCACCCGGGTCCTGGTTGCCGACTCGGGGACCATTCACCTGTTCCCCGGCAATTACGACGACTACCAAAGCGTTTGGAGAAAACGCCTGGAGGAATCCTCCGTCCCGGATGAAAACGGAGGATTCCAGGACGGGTCGAAACGATCGGAGGCCGCCTCCCTCCGGAAGGCTCAAACGCAGAAGAGACTCGAAGCGGAGTGGAGGAACGAGCTTTACCGCATGAAGAAGCCTCTCCAGGAGGAAATCGCCCGGTTGGAGGAACAGGTCGAGGCGGCCCAGCGGCAGATTGAAGAGCTCAGTGAACGGCTTGCGGACCCCGCCACGTACCAGGACGGAAAACTCGCGCAGGAGCTTCAACGGGATTATCAGGAATGCCAAAAACGGATTGAACGGCAAACGGCAGAATGGGAGGCGGCTTCGATGACCCTGGAAGAACTGGAAAGGGACTTCTGGAAAGACAAGGATGCCGTGTGAGGCCATCCTTGTTTTCAACGCTGGCGTGAAGACCAACTCATGCAAGAATCTGGTCGGTCCTGGTGACACAGTGCAGTGAGCTTGGCGGCGTTCATTGGGAAGGCAAGCCGCTGACGGTCGAATGGGAAAAGTCCGGTTTGGCTGAGACAAGATCGGCAGGAATCCTACCGATCGAAGGAAACCCGGCACAAAAATCAGTATCCTGACAGACCAAATGGGAGGTCCTTTGAGTGTTGTCGCTGCAGGCACCAATGTCCATGATACCAAGCTCCTTGCTGACACTCTCGATGCAATTATCCTGGAACGGCCTCAGCCAATGCCTGAAGATCCTCAACACCTATGTTTGGACAAAGCCTACAACAACCCAATTGAACACCATGCTGCCGCGGAGAGGAAGTATACTGTCCACATCCGCCGTATCGGCGAAGAAGAACTTGATGAAGCAAAAAACAAGACCTATCCCGCCCGCCGTTGGGTGGTCGAACGGACCTTGGCTTGGTTTCAAAATGCCGGGTTATCCTCGTTCGTTACGACAAAAACTGGGAAAACTACTTCGCCTTGATTCAATTGGCCTTCACTCTATTTTGGCTTCGCAGGCTTTGTGTCGTCAAGGGGTTTTGAGATAGTTTCTAAACACGACATGGACACGCACGTATGTGGCTGCAGCAATTGTTCCACCTCGCGAAATCACAGCCTGAGCAGAATCCCACCATCGCCGTTTCCCTCGGACGCTGGGCGTTCCTTGGTTACGGCGCCCCGTGCGCCGTGACTTGGACGTTATATCTGATTCTCCACTGGCCCGGAATGCTCTCAAACGATTCGACCCGGGAGTGGCTGGCAGCGGTCAACAGTGGATGGCACGACAACCCTGTGATGCTGCAGATCACAATTTGGCTTGTCACGCGCCTGTGGTTTTCTCCCGGGGCTGTCCTCCTCGTCTATATCTCGGCATTTTCCGGGCTCATAGGACTGGCTCTCGCTCGGCAGCGTGCTTTCGGGTTGCCCTTGCCACTGGTGCTGCTGACCAGCTTTGGCATAGCACTCTTTCCCACGCACATGCGAGTGACCACCTGGCTGCTCAATGACCTGCCCTACACCATCTCCATGGTGGCTCTTACCATTATGATCTTAGAGATCGTACAGACCAACGGGGCCTGGTTGAAGCGAAGTCGCCATACATGGATTCTCCTCGGACTGGCGGCCGCATCGACGGCACTCCACCGCCATAACGGCCCAATGCCAGCGTTTCTGACCCTTGCGTGCCTCTTGCTCGTTTACATCGGGGCCTGGCGTCGGCTGGCCGCTGCTTTGATACTCGCTGGGATACTTTTTTTCATTGTTAAGGGGCCTGTCATCAAGGCGTTGGAAGCGAGACCCTACATCATTCAGGCTAAACCGACTCTCATCAGCGGCCTTGTCCTTTGGCCCATATCAGCCCATCTGCACGCAGGCACTCCGATGAGTTTCGAAGATCACGTTATTTTGGCCGAGTGGAACTCAGGGGGCTTTTTCACCGCGGTCAGCCAAAGCTATGGCAAGAGTCTCGCCTGGCCCGTAAACCCCGTTCACCTCCCCTCTTTCCCGTTTGACAGGTGCAATCCCCTGGACTGGAGGATCATCAAGGTCTGGGCCAATCTCACTCTGACCAATCCCATCGTTACCCTCAAGCACCATGCACTAGTCTCCCCCTTTGTGTGGCGGATTCGAGAGGGACCCAATGAAACATATTCATTTGTGTCCGAACAGGGTGATCGTTTGTTCCGGAACCCCTTGCCTGACGCCGCCCTCCTCATGCCATACGAGTTTCCCGTGCTCTTGACTTCTGGGCATGAGTTCTTTGGCCCCCGATGGAGTGCCAAGCTCTTAAGGTGGACAAACAGCCCCAGCTATGAATGGCTTTTTTGGCGTGCGGGAACCTGGACGTGTCTTATACTTCTCGTCTTGGTGCCTGCCGTGGTGCGAACCCACCGGTGGAAATACGCCTTGGTTTTGATCCCAGCGTTCATCAATTCAGCCATTCTCGCGATCCTGGCCAATGTCCCAGAATTCCGCCATGTCTACCCAATGGTTATGATTTCCCAGCTCTTTTTCTTCTTTTTTGGGTCCATGGCATTGGGAAGGAAGGGCAGCATCAATGTCCCGGCTAAAGCTGAATAGGAGACTGGAGATGGTGCCCCCAGTGGACAGGCGTTTTCGCCGAGTAACGCCATGCAGCGGGCTTCGGACCAGTAGTGCCTGGAACGGAGCCTGACAAAGCCCACTGTCCTCCCGAGTTGGGCATTTCCAGGGTCAGGAATCGACTGGCTTGAGCTTCATCCCTGGGATAACAGGAGGAGTTCAGGAAGGAATCGTCGAGACCTTGATGAGGCACAGCACTCAGGGTTGGATACGAGGCTCATACCGAATTACCCAATAGGTCCCAAAATCGAGTTCTTGAGTTCTCGTATAAACACTATCAAAATCAGAAGTCCAATCAGTTGCCATTGGACTTTTGTCAATCATTAACCACCCGCTACGGTGAAGGGATGAGGATGTATTGCGAAGAAACTCTCTTCTATGCATGCTAGGAATGAAAGCGTAATTAGCCGGGCCATGAATCGCACACCATACGGAAGTCGAGGATGATGTCGAGGCCAATCTCATGCCGGCATCGATTATGGTTATCGGCTCATTGAAATTATCTCTGATATATGAAATCGCTCTGCGTGGGTCCTCGCCATTTCGAAAATCAATTGCAGCAGAGACTTTTTCGCGAAACCGTTGAAAATCGTATTCAAATATATCAGAAGCTTTCGGAAATCCGAAAACAATAGCCCAACCTAAGAGAGAAGCGATTAACACAACGCTTGCCCCTCTTTGCCACGAGCCAGGAAGTGACATCGCATGCGTATTAAGCAACAAAAGAAATAACAATGGAATTAAGTTCAAAATATTATTCTCGTGACTGCGACCCAGGAAATAAGAGAAACTCGAAAAAGTCATCAAGGAAAGCAAAAAACCGCGCCTAAATACCGCAGTGTTTCCAGAATTGGCTAATGTCTTGTAATCTGTAATTATTCCAAGCAGCATAGCGAAAATGAAGAACCACACTGAACCATTTGGACTTATTGGCAATGGCCCAGGTGGATTCAGTGCATATGCTAAGTAAGCATAAAGCTTCGGAATGGTTCGATAAAAACTCCAATACACAGCGACAAAAACGATTACGGTGCAAATCAGGACGGCCAGCAAAATCCCAATTGCTTTTAATAGTTTTATTGACCGATCGAAATGACTGGTAGAACCCGCCACCTGGATAAATATATAATATGGCCACCAGACGAAGGATACATAAAAGGCAGACTCCGGTGACCACAACGCAGCCGCAATCCATACAATATGGCCCGCCCAAAGATTGAGGGAAGCCACGGAAGTTGCTTTATCCATCCAAATAAGCACAGACACAAAGCCAAGCACCGGTAGAAATCGTAATCCGCCAGTTGAGGGACATGAAGTAGGAAGACATATTTGGGCAGGATAGCTTATCCAAATAAAACAAATTACTAATACAAGGAGCAAAACTATACCGCATTTGCTCGCACTTTTCGTATAGTTTGAAGCAATAAATGCAATTAGCAATGAGTATGCAACCGTAAAAAAACCAACAACAAAATACATGCCATTAAAACAACTATTGCCACAGGTTGAAGCAATAATCAACGTAGGGCCCAATCCATATTGAGCAGGAAAATCGTAAAATATCCTAGCACCAGCAATAAGCAGTTCCGCCGGTCCAATATAAGCACCCCAGTGATGAAAGCTTCCTGGCGTGGCGAGTCCTGTTGTAAAACTTAACGCGAAAGCAATAACAAAAAAAAGCCCGAACGGTAGAAGCCGCAGGCAGTAGTGATTGGGAGAATGATCGCTGCTGGTATCTTCCTTCTCGAGCACCCATACTGTTAGGGCCGTAACAGTCGTGAATATAGCCATCTCCATCCATGACAAATGCAGAACTGGCCACGGGTTTCGACGCCACCAAGGTAACGTTGTGGCAACAATCAACCCTGCTAGCATTGCCAATATATATACTTGAGGCCGCCTTTGACGAATGACAGAGAACCCAACAACTGAAGAAAAAGCAATAATCAGCTTGGGGGTTGCTGTTGTTCCGAGCCCCATTAATCCCGCTCCGATTATGAGCAGGAGATAAACAATCAATTTCGGTTCATTCTTAGGGATGATGACTGAGGATGATATGTTGACACTAGATCTAAAATAAAGATAAATCGTTGGCCAGAGTGCCACCAGAAGTCCGGCGACTGCATACAAAATCAAAATCGGTAATTTGTCATTCATGAAGACTACCTTCAGCTGATCTTTTTTTAGCCCTCACAAAATATCCTAGCGGGTCTTCCCTTGAACCCATTCCCAATGCATCAGAGAGATGAGCGGCAGCAATAAAAAGGACTGCAAGAGCTCCACATAGAAGTCCCAGCGGTAATGTCCAATAAAGATTGCTCAGCTTACCAGGACGCAGCAATCTGACTGTCAATACAGTGAGCTTATTTGCGATCACTCCAATGTCATTACCTCGTTCAGAAATTTCAATTTGTGTAAAGCCTTCTTTTGCAAGCAGCACGCGCAGCCTCTCCCGCGTGAATCGATGGTAATCATGAGGGAGGTGATGCAATCTGGCAGACCAAGGTACAGTGAGCAGCATCGTGCCTTCAGCCCGGAGCACACGGGCCATTTCAGAGACCAAGAGCTGTGGATCTTCCGCGTGTTCAAGCACTTCGATACAGAGTACGCAATTGAACTCGTGATCAACAAAAGGCATCTTGTCCCCGTCATAGTAGACGATGTCTTGACGATCACGTTCCATTCCAAACTCATGGGCATTGCGGATGTCAATGCCCAGATAACTAGTGTTTTGAGGAAGCCAATCTCGCCAAGGCGATTCACCTGCCCCCACGTCCAAGACCTTGCCAGAGAGTTGCCCAAGTGCTGGCCGCAAGTATTTGATAATTGATGCCAATTGAATGTCAATTAAGGAACGAATTCTGAATAAAACAGGGTGATCTTTAGGAGACTTAATGGCAATGGGTTTGAATCCTTCTCGTGGCGAATTATCCTCGTTTTTTGGAGCACTCTTCTTTCTTATTGATGTATTGCAAACCATTTTCCCTATTCCATATAACCTGGTCTTGAGTCAGGAACACATGTCCTCATGAAAGCGGCGATCATTTTTCTTAGTAATTGGCTGTGAAGTCATGGGGGGTACCTGGATTTAATACTGAAGGCCAACATATTGCCAACGTTCATGGAGATGACACGGTTCGCCAGGCCCAGGACTTCGAGCAGGCGTAAGGAGATTCGTTTGAGAGGGGGTGGCAGCGGGGTCAGTCGCAGCCAGTAGCGAATTGGATAGGTATTGCGAATCGGCTGGAGCTCTATCGATTCAAAACCGGACCTCTCTAGCAGGCTGCGTAGCGCGTGCGGGCTAAAAAGTTGGAGGTGCTCAATATCAATGATCGGTGAGCGCAGGCCCAACAGCCGATTAAGAGGGGACCGCCAATTGTGAACCACTAGAGCAAGGGCGCCGCCTGGCTCCAGCAACTGGTGAGCCGCAGCCACGAAAATTTCTGGATCGGCTAGATGCTCCAAGGTCATGAAGGAGCAAATCAGGCTGGGACTGCTCCCTTGAAGCAATTCCGCGGAGAACATGCCTTCACGTAGCATTACCTGAACCTCAGGCGGTGCTGCCTTTATTGCTGCGCGGGAGGGTTCAATACCGATAACAGGCGAAAAGCCACAGGCCTTGAGCCATGGCAGTAGAGGTCCGCTGCCAGCGCCGACATCTACCGCTGCGCCGCGGCCCGGCAACCGTCCGACGTATGGAGTTAAGGCTGCAGCATAGCTGCGGGCAGCAGCGAGGGCTTCCGGATCAGAGTCAAAATCCGCCTCGGCGTAGGCAGACTCGAGAAATCCCTCAGTGGGTGGTGAAGGGGCATAGACTAGATCACACGTGGAGCAGCGCACAAGTCGCAGGCACATGAATTCGGGCGGTTTCCGAGATGCGTAGGTAAGTGTGCTCACTTGGCTCGGATCGATGCGCTGGTCAGCAAAGGGGGCGAATTCACGGCTATGACAGACGGGACATGCCCGTTCTTCAAGCGCGGGTAAGGGCACGCTCATGCCACCCCCTTGGGGTCAGCGGAGTGAATCTCTCCCCGCAAGATAAGACTTCGGCGAATGAAGGCCGGACGAGCCTTAGCCTCCTCGAAGATCTTGCCGATGTATTCGCCTAGCAGTCCGATGCCTAGGATGGTCGAGGAGCCGAAGAACATCACTAACATCGACAAGAATGTCACACCTTGAGGCACAGACTCAGGAGTGAGCAAGCGAATGACGACGCTCAAGATCGCCAAGAGCATTGTGCCAACGCAAGCAATTCCACCAAAAGCCGTTAGCAAGTGTAATGGCACGCGCGAAAAAGAGAATATGCCTTTTTTCGCCCAGCCGATATTTTTAATCCAATTGTTGGTGCTCACGCCGAACATACGTTCGGGGCGCACATAGTCGACACCGACCTGTCGAAAGCCCACGTAGGCACGCAATCCACGCAGGAAAGCGTCACGCTCCTGGCACTGAAGCAGCCAATAGACTACCGTCCGGTCAATTAGAGAAAAGTCACCCGCGTCCTTCGGTACAGGGACTTCGCTCATGGCAGCAAAAAGACGGTAGAAGCCACGGTAGCAAACCTCTAGCCAGAACGGCATTTCGCGCTTAACCCGCCTCCCGTATACGACATCAGCCCCTGCTCGCCATTGTTCAAGAAAGGCTTCGATCAATTCTGGCGGATCCTGAAGGTCGCCGTCGAGCAAAACACAGGCTTCCTTGCTGGCCATCTCCATACCACTGCGGAAAGCAGCCTGTGAACCGAAATTACGGGAATGGGTGATGCCGATGACATGGGGGTCATGTGCGCTAATTCCTCGGATCACATCCGTAGAATTGTCAGGAGAGCTGTCATTAACAAAGATGATCTCGTAGTCGATACCGAGGCGTTGAAAAACAGCCACCAGCCGCTCGTGCATGATCGGGATGGCTTGTTCGTCCCGATAACATGCGACCACTGCCGAGATGGAGTTCTTGGTTTTGCGTGGCTGGGTTCGCTTGGTTAGCCTGGTAAAATCTACCTTCGAGAGGTGAAGCCTCCACCATTCCTGAGTACGCCGCAGACCATCAGCCAACCCAACACGGGGAGTCCATCCAAGGAGACGTTTGGCTTTTTCTGTGTTGGCGTACCAATTGTCGGTATCCCAAACCCGGCCAACATTAGGATTGAATTGAGGCTCCGACTCGATCTGGAAAGTGTCCCGAGCAAGTTCCGCGAGAACCGCAAGGGTTGTCGGCGATCCGGTACCAATGTTGATGGATTCTCCAGTGAGTTGCGGCCCCATCTGTAATGCGCTGTCGGCGAAAGCGTCGATCACATCATCCACATGAATGAAATCACGAGTAACCTCCGGCCGAGCGAAAAGCGGAAGGCTCCCGCGCAAGCTGTGCTCACACAGTGTTGGGATCAGACGTGAGCTGTCTTCATATGGACCGTAAACCGAGTAGAGTCGCAGGTTCGCCACCGGTACTCCGCGTGTTCTTCCAAAATAGGAAATAGCGGCGCTCGCCGCGACTTTACTCACAGCGTAATGACTGTTGGGAACTAGCGCGTCATCCTCAGTAGGTCCAGCCGAATTAAGTCCGTACTCCGATGAACTTCCTGCGTGAACGTAGGCAGCCAAACCGAGGTCAGCGACTTCTTCCATCAGTCGTATGAAGCTAGCGTAGTTGGTGGAATGAATGCGTTCATACTCCTGTTCGAAGGAGTATGCGCCAAAGGAAGAACAGTCGAAGACAGTCTTCGGAGCGACACGCCTCAGAACCGATGTGACGCTGACGGGATCCAGCAAGTTGAGGAAGGCAACATTGGAAGCTGGCACGCCCTCTAGCCTCCAAGTATCGCCGGAAAATACGGTACCGGTGACATCACTGCGCACGGATATGAGTCGGTGCAAAAGATTCGCGCCGATGAATCCACTCGCGCCAATGACAAGGAGTGGTCCCGCAAGGCTTTTAAGTTTGTCGTCTGTGTTCATCGATCAGCCTGCAATCATTGCCCGGATCGAGGGCGCATCAAGGCCACACTGGGCTCGGTGGAAATCCTGAGAACCGAAGCGACCTGTTGGATAGCCTAAAGCGCAGCGGTGTACAAAGGTACGACAACTGCCCCCGCGCCTTGCCAAGGCCATCCCAAGATGCATCCCCAGGCCCCCCTGTGCCACATGCTCTTCAATGACGTAGAGCGGCTTGCCGATTACCTGCCCCCAGAAACTCTCTGGAATTGACGCTTCATTAAACTCACTCACGGCCCAAATCGCCGGCCGGTCATTAACGTGCAGGTCACCGATGGCCTGCCATGCCACGCCAGCGAGGGGGCCGAGTGCGGCGATAGCCCCCTGGTTTCCTGGCAAGATCTCTCGCCAAGGCTTGTAGACTGGTGCGACACATCCTGCAGGACGGGCATCGTAGCCTAGTCGCAGATAGATTGGGCCAGCAGGTTGCGCGACGAGTGGTGCCACGTCTTCATCAAAAACAGGCACAAGGACGCGTACCCCGAGGGCATTCATGGCAGCGCAGTCCTCCAAGGCGTGATGCGTTGGCCCCATGTAACCGTAAGCGTAGCCGCCTCCATTGCCTACCAGGCACACAGGCAGTCGCCCAAAGCACAGGTCGTTTCGGATCTGTTCGAATGGGCGCGCATAGCAGAATGGCGCGATGCTGTAGACGATGACGCGCAGGTCTTCCCGGGCCAGTCCGGCAGCTACGCCGATCATGTTCTGTTCGGCAACGCCGGCATTTATGAAACGGTTGCCGAAAGCTGCGCGAACCTCTTCAAGGGCCATGAAGCCAAGGTCGCCGGTAAGGAAAAAGCAGTCGTTATGGTTGCAGTTGGCCAGGACTGCTGCAGCGAATGCTTTTCTCATGAACTACCTTTTTTTTCTAGAATATTCCGCGCAGCCATGTACTGGGCACTCGTCAGGGGCAAGTAATGAGATTCGAGGCGATTTTCAAAGTGCAAGCCTCGACCCTTTACAGTGTCCAAAATTAAGACAACGGGAACGCCATGTTCGGGTCGTGCCAAAGCATCAACGATTGCCGCCGGGTCGTGCCCGTCAGCCCGGCGGACGCAAGCACCAAAGGCGGTAATCCTGGGGCCGAGATCATCGCAGGAGATGACATCGCTAGTTCTACCAAAGCCTTGCAGCCCATTCTGATCGATCAGAATGGATAGGTTTTCGAGGCGTTGATGGACAGAGAAGACTAGTGCTTCCCAGCAACTGCCCTCCTGCCACTCCCCGTCCGAACACAGACAGAAGACACGGTGAGACTGCTTTCGATGCCGTGCTGCGAGGGCAAGTCCCGCAGACAGCGAGGGTCCATGCCCTAGGGAGCCTGTGGAGAACATCAGGCCAGGGATACCATTTCCACTAGGGTGGCCAGGGAGCAAGGTATCATCGAGTGTAAAAGTTGAGAGATCCGCGTCTGACAGTTTTCCCAAGCTCCACAAAGTTACGTAGAGAGCACCAGCTGAGTGTCCCTTAGAAAGGACAAAACGATCATCTTGCCTCATCACGAGATGATGAAGCGTCATGATGGCGTCGATACATGAAAAGTTCCCCCCAAGATGACCGGAATTCGATTCGTAATGCAGCTGCAAAAGCCGAAGCTTGGCAGTATTCAACAACCGTTCAAATTTTTTTTCATAAGGCGATTCACTTAACACCAATTCTTCTCGAATTCATTTTGTGAACAATAGGTATGCGGGTTTTCCGGTCTCGCCTTCCACCCCATGAAACTCTCGCTCAGTAAACTGATTAATTATGGGATGAGTATGTTGAAATCCTAAATCGTCTATCCCATCAAAAGGGATATCCAAAACGTGCTGCTGTCCGGTTAAACAATTGAAAATAAGCCTGAAATCTCGTTTTGTGGGATAGTGGTTTTGTCCACAACCCACTGACACAAGAGGAGAATCAGACCATTGCACATCATAACACAATCTTTCTCCAGTTGCTTCAACTTGTTGACCGACACGTTTTCAATCGGGTCGAGCGTGAAAGATTCAAGAGCGAGAGACAGTATCGCAGCCTCAACCGGTGGCAGCATTTCGCCGCCATGATGTTCGCGCAGCTTGCAGGCCTTTCCAGTCTTCGAGATATCGCCCGACAGTTCGAGGGACAGCCACCCTGTGCAATCTGCTTGTCTCTCTGGAACAGCTGCACATTTGCCTTTAGCAATTCACGGGTGATTTCCTCGATCATCATTTCGGCTGCCCCGATGAGTTGCTCCTGTTCGTGCTCCGTAAATGGTTCATTACTGGCAATACAGGAGCGTTCCGCCGTGTCCAGAGCCCTCTTGACGTAACTCTGGACAAGCTGCCAAATTCCAGAGCTAAACCCCCAGCTATGCTGGGGAGAATAGCAAAAGCTATGCTGCAGTATTTGCAATAAAAAAGCTCCTTCCGTATGGTGGCTGGCTGACCATTTCCTTGGCCGATGCGATACGGAAGGAGCAACAGGTGAAGAAAAGCCTATCAAATACGGTATCGGAATGTAATACTAAGTTGCGTTCAAGATAGAACTTTTATAGAATGCAGCCCTCTACTCAAACAGGGGGTTGCCGATGCCAAAGAAAACCAAGGTGCCAAGCGAGGTGCTTCAGAAGGCGATGGAAGCTGCCCGGAAAGCTAAGACAGCCGATGAACTTAGAGCGGCTCAAGCCGTTATATTTCCCGGCCTTCTCGGAGTCTGCGACCGTACTACCGGAGAATTGCTGGGGCGTTCTCGAGGGTCGGTAGTCCGAATGCGAGATCAATTCAGCCAACGTCACTCCAGGAAAGAACCCGTCGATCGAAATTGGGGAGGTCGCCGCTACGGGTACATGAGCATGGACCAGGAGGGACAATTCCTTTCCCGGTTCTTTGATCAGGCATCGCAAGGGGGCGCCGTCAACGCGGGCGAGATCAAGCGGGCCTTTGAAGCCCTGGTCGGGCACAAGGTGGCGAAGACGACCATCTATCGGATGCTCGATCGTCATGGTTGGCGAAAGATCATGCCAAGGCCACATCATCCTAAGAGTGACGCCAAGGCCCAGAAGGGCTTTAAAAAAACTGCGCAAAATGGTGATCCGATGCGCTACAGCACTGGCCAGCGCAGGAAATAGCCTTTGTGTGATGTTCCAGGACGAGGGGCGCTTTGGAAGGATCAGCACTCCCCGGCGCTGCTGGGCTCCTCGTGGAGTGCGCCCAAAGGTGCCCAGCCAGATCGTACGAGAGTATACGTATGCCTACGTGGCGGTCTCCCCTCATGATGGGGTGATGGATTCCCTGATCCTGCCCCAGGTGAGCGAGCAGGCGATGTTCTTTTCCTCAAGGAGGTGAGGAGAGAGCGCCTCACCATGCAGAACAGAGTTGACGGACCATTAGGCGGGGATTCCTTTCATGGACATTCACAGGCTTGAAGTCTTCTGCAGGGTGCTGGAGTTCAAAAGCTTCACCAAGGCTGCCGATGCCGTCTTCCTGACACAGCCCACCGTGAGCGAGCACATCCGCGCCCTTGAGGAAGAGGTGGGCGAGAGGCTCATCGACCGCCTGGGTCGCGAAATCCTGCCCACGCCGGCTGGAAAGATCCTCTACCATTACGCCAAGGACCTCATCCGCATCCGAAACTCGGCCGTCCAGGCCATACAGAGATTCAAGGGAGACCTCTCGGGGCATCTCCTCATGGGGGCCAGCACCATTCCCGGCACATACATCCTCCCGGCCCTGCTCGGTTCCTTCAAGGCCAGGTACCCCTCGATCCTGGTCACCCTCAAGATCGGGGGAAGCGGAGAGATCGTGGAGAAAGTGATCGACGGAAATCTTGAACTGGGCCTCATCGGGGTAAAATGGGACGACCGGCGCATCCTCCTCGAGGAGATCTTCTCCGATGAACTGATCCTTGTGGTGCACCCGGAACATCCCTGGGCAAGAAAGAAGGCCGTGGAACTGGGTGACCTGGAGGGAGAGCCTTTCATCCTCAGGGAAAGAGGCTCCGGCACCCGCATGGTCATGAACCAGGCCCTGGAGGCCCATGGTTTTTCTCCATCGCGAATCAGCGCGGTGGCGGAAATGGGAAGCACGGAAGCGGTGCGGCAGGGGATCAAGGCGCGGATCGGCGTTTCCATCCTGTCTCTTCAGGCCGTTGCCGACGACCTCGCCCGGGGGGATCTTGTGGCGGTGTCCGTCAATGGATTGAGGCTGTCCCGGTCATTTTACCTTGCCCTGAGGAAGAACCGTCAGCCCTCTCCCCTGTGCACCGCATTCCTCGGGTACATCCGGGAAAAAGCCGCGGAAGTGAACAGCAAACCCCGGGCAGGTGGTGTTCCAGCGACGGCTCCGGTGAAAAGGGGAAAGGCCGGGAAGAAGCGGGGGGGAGAAAAGAGCCCACAGTGCCTGAATCCTGGCAGCGCGAACTTCTAAGGCTGTGAGAACCCCATCACCATTGTCCCTGCCCGTCCCCAATTTGATCTTTATATGTATGACAACATCCTTTTGTGTGACCTCAAACGCTTTGAAGAAAGTGATGGCTTCATCCTCTTCGACACCGACGAAATCTCCTTACAAGCAATAGCTCATAAACCATTACTCATCCATAAACGGCCGCCACCAATCGCTCTGTTACAGGAATTGTAAGTTCGGCCTCGACTGTGTCTTCGTCTGCCTCCACATCCTCGCCTTCTTCCTGAATATCGCCGATATAGGCCGCTTTTCCGGTCGCTTCCTCGATTAATCTCAGAAGTCGCTTTTGTCGGTCCGCCATGAAAGCGTCGAATGCATCGGCGCGCAAAAGTGATGGCTCAATTAAATGGGATTCAAGATAGACATCAAGCCTCTCGGGATCGATCGGAGGCGTTGTCCCATTGCCACCTTCCAATTTGGCAAGGTACTTGGATGGTGCTTCACCGCCGATGATCCGGTTTGTCTTGTAGGAGAGCGGCGTCTTATTGATAATGGAATCGTAAACGGCCGGCTTGATCCCTTCTTTCTTGCACCAGTCTTGCGGGAAGATATGGTGGATATCGACATTCTCGCCAAAGAACATCGTGTGGTCGAATTTCTGGCCGGAGCGGAAATCTTGCGCGCCTTCCTTCATTAAGAGAGCGTTGACGCCCTTGTAAGCAGCCGAGAGACGCATTCGCATGGTCTTTAACCTGTCGGCACGGAACATGGTCTCACTCACCGTTGATGGTTCGGGGCCGCCCTTCAGCCACACCGGTACTTCCATAAAATCGCGCGCTATGCGTGTTTCGACCGCTGAGCCATAAAGCTCACCGAAGACGCCGTTCCAATACCACTTTACCAGTTTCGCCCGATTCGTGTCGTGTTCCCAAGCATCTCCTATGTCGGCGAGGATGGCGGCCAGCGGGACAATTTGGGACTGATACGGCAGATCAAAAATACGATAGATGTGCAACATATGCAGGAACTGCGCCGCCTTCACAAAGCCACGTTCCACCTGCGCTTGGTATTGCTTGTACGCACTAAGAGGAAGGTTCAACAGAGCCTGTCGATTCACAGTAACCGCCGGCAATTCTTTGCCCTGTTTTCCGGCCCTTTCTGCTTCTCGCCGTCGTTCACGCGTGTAAAAAAGTGAAATTGCCTGAAGGAAATCGGTATTGCCGACATTCGCAATGATTCCGGTCTCTGCGCCACCGAGCCGCAAAGTCTCTGCAAAAAGCCGGTGACGGCCCTTTGTTACCTCGTCACCATACCAATCCTTTCGTAATTCGTGGCCTTCTGCCGCATACATTGCGGTGACAAGCTCAAACGCATCGAGCGGCTTGCCCCCCGTGTTTACCTTTTCGAAGACAGTGCACACCGCTTCTTTGGAGGTTGATCGATCCAGGGCGATCACCGGCACGCGGTACATTTTGAAATTTTCCAGAACCTGTCGCTTGAAGGCCCGGAATATTTTGCGCGTGCTCTCATTCTGGTCCCCGCGCCAATACTCGGTAAAGCCGTCTTGCCATCTGTCCCAATCAAAGACTTCTGAGACAGGGTACATAAGAGAAGCGTATTCCCGCTCGGGAGATGAAAGATCCAAAACAACATCACGGCCGAAGTCCGTTCGGACGATCCGATCCTCTGGCACACCAACTATCGCTTCGTCGCGATCCACCGATGGATCGAGCGACTTTCGGATGTCGATATAAAACCACCGCCGCACCCTTTTCTTTTTCGGCGTCGTTGTCTCAACGACCTTTCCTCGCAGGGTGACCTGATAAAGCGACGTCATCCGTTGTTGGCCGTCAAGCAGGAGGGATTGAGGCGAGACTTCTTTCGTCTGTGATGGAGCACCCTCAACAGGTCTAGGTTTGAAATTTACTGGCCCTCCTGTATCGAGCGTCATTAATGCGCCGATCGGAAAAGCGCGAGAGATCGAGGAAATCAAGCTCTTGATGCGATCCTCGTCCCAAACCCAACTTCGCTGAAAGTCCGGCAACTGAAGAATGCCATCGTGGCAATTCTCAAGCAACTTGTTCAGGTCAAAGGGGTTTGTCTGAAACGTCGATCCAGGCATATTTGCATGCTTTCCTTTATGGTCTTACGAACGCCAAATCAATGTTACAAGCCGTCTCGTAGCTGAGAAGGCCTCGGAAAACCTGATCGTTTCATCCTCTTTAGCGAAGGAGACCTGCAGCACAAAGCTTTCGTACTCCGAGGCCCACAGCTTGTCACTTCCCAAGCGCTCAAGCATCGCCGCGAAGCGTTCCCCGGGGTCTGTAGGGACTCCCTCCCCTCCCCTGGCGGAATCTTTCTCGGCGATTTGCCGCACCAGCTTTTCAAATTCGACGGTGCCTGCAACATGCTTTTCAAGCGCCGCCAGGTCATACAGGTGACGGGTAATGGTCGGATCGTCATCTTCCGCGCCGCGCTTGCGGGTGCAAACACGCCAGGCCAAGGCGCTCAATTTGTCAGCCGCCGTCTCAATCGGATCGACACAGAGAAAATTCCGAACTTCCGGAGGCTTCTTTTGGAACTGTGCAATGAACGATTGAATGGCGCGTCCTATTGGCTTGAGCGCCGGTTGAAGGAAAGACATCTCAATGCGTATAAACGGGCGAAGCCTTGCTCCCGCTTCGAAGTGACTGCTGTAAGACAAGTCAGCCGTAAAGAACCGGCTTTCATTGCCTTTCTTCACAGAGATCAAATTGAAATCCGCCTGTTCAAGGGCGGATAAAATTTGGTCACGAAAAGCACTGCGCTGTTTGCGCTCCCGGGAACTGCTTTCGCCAGGCGTCGCGATAACCTTGAAATCCACATCTTCGGAAAACCGCCGGATAAGGCCCCAGCCTTTGGAAAGAGACGTGCCGCCAGAAAAAACCGGCGTTGCGCCGGGAATAGATGCAATCACCTGGATGGCACGGACAACATGCCAATCCTTCTCAACCAGACTCTCGTCGCTCAATAAAGCACCAGCGGTCCGTTCAATCAGCTTTCGATCAAGCACGCTCAAAACTCATAAAGACCCCTTTGTACCCTATCTTACGGCGAACCCGTTTCCCCACCGCGATCACACGGCCCGCCGGTACTTGGGTTGTTTGACCGGAATTATAGACTTGCTCAAAACGCGTCGGCCCGCTCTCGACACCAAGGCGCCCGAGCGCTTCGGCCGCCAGCGCCCGAAGCCCTTTCACCGGCGCCGGAGTGCCATCGAAAGGTGATGCCTCAGCGCGAGTGTAGATGCCTTGACCAATTCTTAGAAGCTTGCCCTTCCTGACAAGTTGCCGAAGCCCACGCCCTACTTGATCATAGCCGCCGAGGTCCTTGAAATCAGCGCGCAGAAACACGTCCCCGCGTTTGCGGCCTATGCGTTTCAATATGCGCGTTTCAAGGCTTTCCGGTTTCATCAGACTCGCCCTTTCCTTCTATTGTCAAAATACGACATTTTTGGAGAAAAGATTCAAGAGATAAATCAAGTGAGTATGCAGTGAGAAGAGGAAGACTCCTCCGCAATGTCCAAGCCAAGAACCCCGTCCGGGATGGCGGTTTCATGGCACCGGTTCCAGCCGGCAGGGGAGGGCCCTCATCTGGGTGGTTCCCATGATGGGATCGAAGGCCGGGTCGGCTGAAGTGAGGCAGTTGAGATTGGCCTCCTCGGCGCTCGCTGGATCGTGCACCCGCTCCGGAAACCACCACCCGAAATCGGCCACCACGACCCTCGGGTCCATTCCCGAGAACATCCGGGCGGCCTGAACGATGGATCCGGAAGCCGTGACGATGCGCACCGGGTTCCCTTCCTCAATGCCCAGGGACCCCGCCGCATCCGGGTGAATGAGGACCCGGGGTCCCGGATGACGTCCTCGCAGGGAATCGAGGTGCCTGTAGGCGGAGTGGAAGAAGAGCCTGGGCTTTCTGCTGGTGAGGAGCAAGGGGGTGTCGGCATCCAGCGGTTGCGGTATCCTCGCGTGGGGTACTGGGGCGTATCCCCATTTCTCGAGGGTGCTGGAGCGCAGTTCCACTTTGCGGGATGGGGTGGGGAAACCCTTCTGCTCGTACTCACGGTAGGTTTTCTCGCTCTTCAGCATCCCTGCCTTCACGAAGGCCGGGTAGTCCAGCCCGGAGGGTTCCAGGATCTCATTCAGCGGATCCAGGAGATCGTCCCAGAAGAATTCCCCGTATCCCATCCGTTTTCCCCACTCATTGAGGATCTTGATGTCCGGCCAGCATTGGTCCCTGGGTTCGCAAGCCTTGGGGCGGGCCAGGAGAACCCCGTGGGGAAGGCCATAGTGGCCGATGTCGTTGAACTCGAGGTTGGTGGCCGCGGGCAGCACCAGGTCCGCCATGGCGGCCGTCGGGGTCATCACCTGGTCGGCGACGGCCAGAAATTCCAGCTTCATCAGAGCTTGTCGCACTTCCCGGGTATTCGCGTAGGTGAGGAGGGGGTTGGTCCCCTGGGTGTAAAGGCAGCGGACGGGATAGGGTGACTGGTCCAGGATGGAGCGCACGAGGATCCAGTTGGGCACGCTGATGAGTCTGGGCATCAAGCCGAAGAAGCGGGTTGGAAGCTTCTCGGCGCGCCCAGGAAACTGGTCCAGGCAGATGAATTCTCCCAGGCGTTTCACCTTGGGGGACTGAACCCGGACGTTTCCCCCTGGAACTTCCAGGTTGCCCGTGACGGCCATGAGGAGCACAAGGCTCCGGCACGCCTGGGAGCTGTTGACCGTGTGCTCGATGGCATTTCCCCAGTGAATGAGAGCGGGTTTTGAACGACCGTAAGTGCGCGCCGCATCGATGATTTTCTCTCGTGGAATCCAAGTGCCTTGGGAGACTCTATCCGGGGTGAAGGGCCTCACGGCTTCACGCAGATCCTCGAATCCCACCGTGTGCTTTTCCGTGAAATCCCGGTCGAACAGTCCTTCCTCCATGAGGATGTGCAGGAATCCCATGGCCAGGAGATCATCGGTTCCAGGGCGGATACAGAGCCAGATGTCGGCTCTCCGGGCCAGGTCCGTCTCAATGGGGTCCACCACGATGAGGGCCGTTTCTTCCCTGAGGCAATCCGTGACATGGACGCCGAGAACTCCCTCTTCGTTGGTGTGTGTCGGATTGCTTCCCCAAAGGAGCACGCATCGGGTCGGGTGTTCCAGGTCGGCCACCGGGAAATACCCGCAGGTGACCATGGCCATCTGTTCCCGGGGCATGTGGCAGACGTGCTGGTAGGAAGCCACGTTGGGCGTGCGGAGCAGGTTGGCCAGCCGCAGGAGCACGAAGAATTCCAGCCCCTTGGGGGCCCCCTGGGCAAAAGCCAGGGCCTCGGGGCCATGTCGCTCCATCGTGTCTCGATAGACGCTTGCCAGGAGATCCAGCGCCTCATCCCAGGAAACGGTCTCCCAGTCGCCGCCTCCCCTCTCCCCCTTGCGCTTGAGGGGCCTGGTGAGGCGCGCCGGGCTGTTGATGCGCTCCAGAGTGGCCAACCCCTTGGGACAGGAGTAGCCGTGGCTGAAGGGGTCCTCTCGATCCGGCTCAACCTTCACAGGCTCGCCGTTTTCAACCAGAACCCTCAGGCCGCATCCCCCGTGGTCAAACCGGGAGCAGTGGGTTCGAATCCAATGCTGCATGGGTGTCTCCTCCTTTGAGAGCCGGATTAGGTTGACGCTGAACAGATCTCCCTCGAGAGGTTGAGGAATTCTTGCGGGCTCAAGGTCTCAGGGCGCCTGCCCGGATGGATTCCTGCCTTTTCGAATGCCTCCGTCAGGGTACCGCCAATGCTTCCCGCGTAGCTCCTCAAGCCGTTGGCCAGCGTCTTTCGTCTTTGCTGGAATGCAACACTCACCAGTTTGCGAAGAAAGCCGAATGGAGGCGCACCCGGCGGGGCCGCATCCCTGAAGTCCAGCCGGAGAACGAGGGACTCCACTTTCGGGGGGGGAGTGAACTGGCCCGGGCCAACGGAAAAAAGGGGAGTCGCCCGGCCGTAAATGCCATAGAGCACGGAGAGCACGCCGTAATCCTTGCCCCCCGGCTCGGCAAGCCACCGTTCACCCACCTCCTTCTGTACCATGAAGACCGCTCTCCGTATGGCCGGGAAATGCTCCAGCAGGTGAAAGCCCAGGGGCGAGCTGATGTTGTAGGGGAGATTTCCAAGGACCACGAGCCGCCTGTCTTGCGGCGCATTCACAGACCGGAAGTCAAACCGGAGGACGTCCATCTGGTGGACGGCGATTTCGCAGCCCGGGTGGGCCGCGCTGGTTTGGAGGTATTGGGCCAGGTCTCGGTCCAGTTCCACCAGGTGAAGGACCCGCACCCTCGGCATGATGAACCGGGTCAATGCTCCGAGGCCGGGTCCCACCTCCACCGCCACGTCCGATGGATCGAGCTCCGCGCAGTCGACGATGCGCTCGGCGGTTGCGGGCTGAGAGAGGAAATGCTGTCCAAAGCGCTTCCTGGGTCGGAGTCCCTTTTGCTGAAAGTATTCCTGAGGGGTGAAAAACATGACGCGCCTGTGGAGCCGGGCTCTTAAAACCACCTGGAGATGGCATCGAGCTCCAGGGGATTCTCACAGAACCCTGACCGTTTCCATGTGAAGTAACCCGCTGCAGCGACCATGACGGCGTTGTCCGTGCAAAAGCGGTGCGGCGGCAGATGAAGATTCAGCCTCCGGCAAGCGGCCTCCTCGCGCATGCGCTGTCTGAGCCTCCGGTTGGCCGCAACCCCCCCTACCATCGCCACGTCCCGGACATCGCACAAGGCGACGGCCTGAAGGGTCTTGTAGACGAGAACATCCACCACGGCCTCCTGGAAACTTGCGACCAGGTCCTCCAGTCGATACACCCCCTTCTCTCCGGTGACGGGCGGAGGCCCATAGCGCCGCACAAAATTGGCCACGGCCGTCTTGAGGCCACTGAAGCTGAATTCGAGTGAGTCCTTATCCAGATAAGCCTTGGGGAAAGGGAACGCGACAGGGTTGCCCTCGGAAGCCAGCCGGTCGATGACAACTCCCCCCGGATATCCCAGTTCAAGGAGCTTGGCCACTTTATCGAACGCTTCCCCTGCTGCGTCGTCCCGGGTGGACCCGAGGAGGCGGCTCCCCTCGCGGGGGTCCACGGCGTAGAGTGCCGTGTGGCCGCCCGAAACCACCAGGCACACGAAAGGCCTGTCCAAAGGTTCACCGGCCAGGAAAGCGGCATGCATGTGGGCTTCAAGATGATTGACCGCAACGAGGGGCTTCCGCAGAGCGTAGGCCATGGCCTTAGCGGCGCTCAACCCGACCAGCAGGGCTCCGATGAGTCCGGGCCCCTGCGTCACCGCGATGGCGTCGAGGTCCCGGCCCGCGACCCCCGCTTGGTCCAGGGCCTGGGAGATGACGGGCAGGACGGCCTCCACGTGTTTTCTCGAAGCAAGCTCCGGGACCACCCCCCCGTAAGGACTGTGAACGCTGATCTGACTTGCCACCACGTCGGAGAGGATCCGCTTGCCGTCTTCGACGACCGCCGCCGCCGTCTCGTCGCAGGAGCTTTCAATGCCGAGAATGATCATGAATCGTCCAGTGTCGCCGGGTTGTGGATATCTCTGGATTTTGAGGCCTCACCATAACACCTTTCTCGGCCGTCTTCAAACCGCTCGCGGGGAAGAAAGGCAAGGCGGGGAGAGCTGCGAAAGCCATCCTGGGTGCCGTGCGGGATTCATTTATCAAAACAACCCGCTGATTCCCAGAGCCCGTTGAATCGGAATGAACGATGGGATGACACACGTTTCTTTGGAAAAACCAATTGGACATGATCGGCTGCCACGGTTATCAGCGGATCATTGTTTGGTACAGTTTCACATAAGATGGTGACGATACTGTGCTCCGTCATGCCGGCAAACCCCGGATCGGAGTCCGGGGCGGGCGCCTGCATCCAGGGGCTTATCCTGGATTCCTGGTCAAGGCCCATGGGGGTCAACATAACGGTCCTTTCACCACGAAGTGCACGAAGAGCGCGAAGGAGTAACGCGATAAACCACTTCCATGTTTCTCTCAGTCGTACTACAGGAGCGACCTCAAAGACGAACTCATCTCTTGGGAATCGACGGTCCACTGAATTGCGTGGATCTGTAATTGAAATGCTTCCACTGACGATGATCTTCGGGAGCCCATCACAATGAACCAGCTTCCGGATGGATCGAGGATACATCGATGAATTTTTTCCGCAGAAAGAACACCCTGACAAGCCTGGCCCGGACCTGCGGTTGAGCGGCCAAGATTGGTCCGACGGTTCTGTCGGATGCGCTGGCGGGGCTTCCCAACCCCGATGATCCCAACTTGCTCGTGGGTTTCGAGACGAGCGACGATGCGGCGGTCTACCGCTTGACGGACGGCCTCGCGGTGGTCTCCACCGTGGACTTCATCACGCCCCCGGTGGACGATCCCCTCTGGTTCGGGCGAATCGCGGCGGCCAATTCCCTCTCGGACGTCTATGCCATGGGCGGACGCCCCTTGACTGCGCTCAACCTGGTCATGTTTCCGTCAAAGAGACTGGGCATGGATGTGCTCAAGGAGATCCTTCGGGGAGGACAGGAGAAGGTGGCCGAGGCGGGAGCATCCCTTTCGGGCGGGCATTCGGTCGACGACGAGGAACCCAAGTACGGTCTCGCAGTGACCGGCGTTGTCCCCACGGACCGCATCCTCACCAACCGGGGGGTTCTGCCGGGTGATGCTCTGGTGCTCACCAAGCCTTTGGGCACGGGGGTGCTCTTCAATGCATGCCGGGCAAAAAAACTCCCCTGGAAGGAACTGGAAGCCATACTCCCCCAGGTGGCGGCACTCAACCGGGTGGCCCTGGAAGTCGCTCTGGCCTTCGACATTCATGCGTGTACGGACATCACGGGTTTCGGAATCCTCGGCCATTCCCTGGAGATGGCCAGGGGAAGCGCGGTGGGCATCGAGCTGGTCTTCGACTCCTTGCCCTTCTATCCCAATGCCCCGGAAATGTACCGCAGGGGGGAGACCACGGGGAGCAACCGGGCCAACAGGGCCCTGGTCCAAGGGAGTCTTGAAATCCGGGCGACTCTCTCCCGGCACCAGAACGAGCTCCTCTTCGATCCGCAGACCTCGGGAGGCCTGCTGCTTGCCGTCCCCGGCCACCAGGCCGATGAGCTGGTCCAAGCCCTTCGCCTATCAGGCGTCGACGCTTCCAGGAAGATCGGAGTTGCCTTCAAGACCGCCAAACCATTCCTCCGTGTCGTTTAGACCCCGGAGATTCACCGACCCCCGAAAAACGTTCAAACCTGGTTCGCCCGCCTGATCGTCTTCCTCAAAAAAACCCTCGTGTGTCGCGATTGATGCTAGGCAAACTCAAAATCAAAACCCACCGCCCTCCCACCGAGAGAACTCTGCCTCAGTTCGAGAGTTCACACCTCGTTATAGAACGAACCCCGAAGCGCACGGGACTTCCTCCAGATTGAATGGATTGCTCATCGGGGGCTCCGATTTGGTGACGCTCCAACCGAAATTTGGATTACTTTACTGTAGTCCGGAGTTCACTCTTATTCCTTCTTCCGAGCATCTTGTGCCCCATGTTTGCTATTGAGGCAGCATCACAAACTGTCCATTAGTGCAACGTCATTGCCCAGGGATGGCCACGGATCGGGGCACCTTCATCTCCCGATCGCAAGTCCATGCCGGTCCCTCAGATCATTGAATGCGATGCCTTGGGAAAGCTTGCACGATACTTGCTATTTCCTCTGGGTAAGCGTGTTCGTGCGATCCAACACCTCCCTTTTCCTGAAGGATCCATGCGCGTCGCCGTATTCAAGGAAAAAAAGGTTGGAAGGTGGACTTACAACCCTTTTCCCTCCAGTCGGTTCCATCAGAAGGACCCAGCCATGTCCAACAAAGTCTGTAACATCATAGCTTTCCTTCTTCTCTTTGTGGGCCTTTCGAGTCATCCGGTCATTTCAGGTGAAGCCCACATTTTCGGTCCCGTTCGCTACGAGAGGGATACGGGCAAACCCATCCGGGTGGCGACGACGTTCCCCGGTCCATCAACGGGTTCGGGCTTTTCCATGATAATCCGAAATGGTACCGAGGACGGCCGGCATCGGGTCACGGGCGGAACGATCACTTTGAATGGGACGGAGGTTTTGAAGGAATCGGATTTCAAGGAAAGGACCGGGTGGGTTGAGCGCATGGTTTCCTTGGCACCATCCAACGAATTGAACGTGAGGCTCACGGGGAAGCCCGCCAGTTTCATCACCCTCTCCATCGTGGGAAGGGATTCCGCACCTACCGTGAGCCTCTCGGCCTCCCCCCAGGTTGTTTCCATGGGGGGCTCGGTAGCTTTGAGCTGGACTTCCATCGATGCGCAAACCTGCACGATCGATCAGGGAATAGGCAATGTGCCGTCAGCAGGCTCTATCACGGTCTCACCCACCAGGACAACCACATATTCCATAATGGCTGAAGGGCCAGGCGGAACTGCGACGGCAAGTGTCACTGTCGAACTGATCAATTCCCCTCCCACAGCTAATGATGACTATGTGGAAATAGCCGAGGACACTGCAGTTCCCCTCAATGTTCTGGCGAACGACAAAGACACGGATGGCGATCCCCTGTCCGTCGTGGAAACCTCACAAGGCAGTCACGGTTCGGTGGTCATTGCGGCCGGTGGGAGCATCATCTATTCTCCAGAGGCGGATTTCAACGGCACGGACGCATTTCAATACACCGTGAGCGACGGGCGGGGTGGAATGTCGACGGCTGCCGTCCTGGTCAGGGTGACGCAGGTCAATGACAGCCCGATGGCGGCAGGCCAAAGCATCAGCATGTTTGAGGACACGGCCACTGCAGTCAAGCTCGAAGGTTCAGATGCTGATGGGGACCCTCTCATCTACGTGGTGACAGCACCTCCCATGCATGGCACTCTGACCGGGACCCCGCCCACTCTTCAGTATACGCCGACTCCCAACTACAGCGGGCCGGACGCGTTCACTTTCAAGGTATTCGATGGCAGCGAGGGTTCGGGGCCAGCGGATGTCTCCATCGCGGTCCTTCCTTTGAACGATCCCCCTGCTCCGGTCGACGACACTGCCATCGTGAAGGCAGGAAGCTCTGTCACCTTGGCTGTTCTGCAAAACGACACGGACCTTGATGGCGATGCTCTGATCCTTTCGAGCCACACCCAACCGGCCCGCGGAATGGTCACAAACTCAGGAAATGGACTGCTCACTTACTCCCCAGAGCAAGGTTTCACTGGTGAAGACCATTTCAGCTACACGGTGAGCGACGGCAATGGGGGGTCCGCGGTCGGAACTGTCACGATAACCGTGGAGGCTCCCTCGGGCATTTCCCTGAAGATCGAATCGCCCTTGGACGAGGAGGTGATCGCTGGACCGTCCGTCTTGGTGGAAGGGACAGTCAGCGCTGCCTCTGGCAGGGAGACCGGAGTCGTCGTGAACGGCGTCCCGGCGGCGATCCATAAGAACCGTTTCATGGCCAATTCCGTGCCGCTGCAACCGGGAGAGAACGCGATCACCGCCGTTGCAACAGATTCAGGGGGCAATTCATCCACGACCTCGATCCGTGTGACTGGGGAAACCGAGGGGGCATTCGTGAGGCTGAAAGGGATTCACTCCTCCGGCATCTCTCCGTTGGAGACAACTTTGCTGCTGGAAACCTCACCTGACATATCTACAGCAACCCTGTCCTGCATCGGGCCCAGCGAGGTCGAGTATATCGAGAACAAGGAGAACGAGGAATACCGTGTGCGCATGGCTGTGGAGGGTGTTTACCGATTCACCGTCCAGGGGAGCGATGCGCAGGGCAACGCGTACTCGGACTCCCTGTGCATCGTTGTGCGAAGCCGAGAGGAAATGGATGGGCTTTTTCGGGCCGCGTGGGAGGGCATGAAGGCGAGACTTTTCGCTCGGGATATCGAGGGTGCATTGGAGAGCTTCCTCAAAACATCAAGGGAAAGGTATCGTCGGGCGTTCAATGCCTTGGCGCAACGGCTTCCACAAATCGCCTCCGATATGGAGGACATCGAGATGATCTATTGCCGGGGCAATATCGCGAAATATCGGATCAAGAGGGACGAGTGGGTCAATGGAAACCTGTTTCCCATAACCTACTACATCTACTTCGCCTTGGACGAACACGGGTTGTGGAAAGTGGACAGGTTCTGAACAACATGATCGGTGCATCGATCACGGCCATGACGGCATTGACCTTGATCCGCGCCAGCACTCGCTCTAGTTGTGGAGACGGACACCGATCTTGGAAAAAGCTGGGTTTGCACACCGTTTGTATTGATTGTGGGTGATCAAGGAGGACATCATAAACAAGAGAACACTGCTCACTCTCGTGCTTTTGAAACGAAACTCGGAGCCTGGCGCTGAAGGTGACCACAAGGCGGATAATCACGAAACTCAAAGTGGATGAGGTCTGCAACAGGCGGAGGTGTTGATGGATCGAGGGAGGATCATGGGAAGGGGACTGACCTTGGCGATTGCGTTCATGGCGTTGGCATCCCTTGCAGGTTGCACCATCACCAACAGTTTTGGTCCTTACCATGGCAAGGTGGTCGACGCCGAAACCGACCAGCCCATAGAGGGTGCGGCGATCCTCATCGTGTTTTATACCGAGGCCTATACCCCCGCAGGGTTCAAGTCGAGGTTCGTGGATGCAGTGGAAGCCATGACCGACAGCAACGGCGACTTCGAGGTACCAGCCCTGAGAGCTTGGATCTTCAGAGTGCCCCACCGTTGGGACTCCTAATGGATTTGTAACGGTCTTTAAGCCAGGGTACGGAGTATATCCTGATCACCAAGGATCCGGCCCAATATTCGTTCCAAATGGGACGATCCCTCCGAACGAGAATGTCACATTCAGACTGCCAAGATTGCTGAAAGCTCGGGATAGAGAGAGGAACCTGGGGCATATTCCTCCGGTTTCGGTTCCCGACGTGAAGATGAAGGCAATGCTTGGATTGATTAAGAATGAGAGAGAGCAGCTTGGTTTGAGGAATTAGCGCCATCCACGGAGGCTATGGAAATGCAGAGAATACTGGCAACATTCTTACTCAGTAGTGTCATCATTTTCTGTCACGGGGGATCTTTCGCTTTTGCTTACGATACAGACTAGGATGCATTCCAAAATAAACGAGTCTGCCGCTTCAAATTCCACAATGTCCACCTTCCTCAAAGAAGAACTGGGGCTTCAAGAAGGCCTTAGTGCCCAATTTCTCGGAAAGGCCATTTTTAGATTAATCAGGGAGGGAGGGGTTCTTGAAGATGAGAATCAACGTTGGATGAACCATTTCCATGACCCTCTCGACCGATGGGACGATGCGGGGTTGTGGAGCTACCGTTCTTCGCTGGTTTGGGCGCAACTGTTCGATGAGAACGGCGACGGGTACAACAGGTCTTCATGGAGTTCAGCCAGGAGGTACTACCACCTGGCACTCACCACGGGCGACGAGGCATCCTGGGCCAACACCTTTCGGGCTCTCGGCCAGGTCATGCACCTCCTCGCGGACGCTGCTGTCCCTGCCCACGTGAGAAACGACGCCCACGGTCTTGGCTACACTTACGAGACTTATGCAAGAGACCATGCCGGCAGTCTCACTTTCACTGCTTCGGCGGTCGATCCATGGGTTTTCACCAAGGCCGTTTCCAACCCCTTTGCCTCGGCTCCCATATCCGCCCTTTGGGACCAGGACTTCTATGACGGCACAAACCCATCGACTCCCGATATGGGCCTGGCCGAATACACCAATGCCAATTTCCTCAGCGAGGACACCCTGTTCAATAAATACCCTCGTCCTGCCATGGAGGAGACCAATCTTCCGGCCCTCATGCTCCTGGACGATCCGATGAAAACCGACGCCGAGGACGGCAAGCTCGAATACCGTCTCTACATCAAGAATGTGAGGGGGACAGCGACCCATCTTCTTGCTGCGTGGAATTATCTGGCGACACCTTGCCTTGAGGTTGGCCTTCCCGGTGAATCGCCGCTGCTGCTTGACGAAAAAGTCTACAGAGACTACGCGGCCGAGCTTGTCCCGCGGGCAGTGGGACACAACGCCGCCCTTCTCGATTACTTTTTCAGGGGACGCATGGATCTGGGGAAGGTCAGCACAAAAAAGGACAGCCTCGGGAACATTGTGGGTCTGGAATTGCAGGTCAAGAACGAGTCCAAGCTCGGGCATTCAGCGGAACCGATGGATCGGGGTGGAATCTCGCTCTCGTACGCATTCGTTCAGCAAGATGGGTCGAAGCCTGTTCGGGACCTTGTCGAAGGGATTTACAGCGTGGTGGGGTTGGATGACCGGATCAATTCAGAATACGTCAGCATCACGAACATACATTTGCCCGTCCCCATTCCACCGGGTTCCAAGGATCTTAGCTTCACCCTGACCTATAAGGGTAAGCTGGGTGGCGAGGAAAACGCCGTCGTGGGCAAAGTCTTCAAACTCGGATCCAAGGTTGCTTACGTCATGCAACCCCTGGGCCCTCCAAACCCCAGCTCCATCTATACCGTCTGTGAAAACGGGTCTGGTGAAACCCGGATTGCCGGTGAATCCGACGGATATCCCTGGCACTGGAGCCCAACGTGGTCTCAGAATGGGAAAAGGCTCGCCTACATGGCCTCCAAAGAGCGCTTCACCAATGACCTCTATGACATCGTCGTGCTGGACCTGAGCTCGGAGGCTGACCATCCGAACAACATCAAGATCACCCTGAACTCTTTTGAAAATGATGTTCATCCTTCCTTTGGTCCGGATGGAAACAAGATCGTTTCGGCAAGATGGGGAGCGGGTGTATTCGGGCTCGTCATCTGGGACCTGAGCTCGGGAGAGTTCAAATATGTCGGCAGCCAGGAACAATGGAAGGACAGTCGTTACTTGAGTGACCCCAGGTGGTCTCCCCTGGGTGACAAGATCCTCTATGTCGACTGGAAATGGTACGATCAAGGCCGGTTCCAGAACATCATGTGGGTCAGTCCTGACGGCGGAGAGAGCACCAACATCACCGAAGGGAGTTATGACAGCACCCAGCCGGCCTGGTCCCCTGATGGACGACTCATTGCTTTCGTGTCCAAGAAGAATGGCGTTGATGGCGCGGACATCTGGATCATGGACCAGGCAGGTGGAAACATGCGGTGCCTGGTGGACTGCCTGGTTGACTGCCGCGATCCTTCCTTCTCTCCCGATGGGACGAGAATCCTGTTTACCATTGGAGCTGGGACACAGGAACTGTACACCGTCACAGTGGATGGAGGCGACCTTTCTATTCTTACGTCCGGAGGATTCCCGAAGGTTGAAGCGGAATGGTCTCCATATCTCACCGATGATGTGTGCGAGTGACACGAGAGGCACCTCGCCGCGCGGAAAAGTGCTTCATTTCACCGCGAAGCACGCAGAGATAACCGAGAGGGTGAACCAGAAGCCCAGTGGCAGGTTGTCTCTGCCGTCACCGCGGTGAAAATCGGGTTCCGGTCCCGCTCAAGGCGTATTGGCGGAACTCAAGGATTGCATGTGGTGCAGGCCTTAAGCATTATGGCTCGCATTCACGCAAAATAGCCCATGCGGAGCTTCCCGCATGGGCTCTTGATTCATGGGTCATGATCGGTTGTACGATGCCCTTTCAGTTCGTCTGGATCCTCCTGAAGTCGGCCACGCCGGCGAACATTTCGTGAATCCGCGTGAGGATTGCCAGCCGATTGCGGCGGATGGATTCGTCCTTGTCCATGACGAGCACCGAATCAAAGAAGGCGTCGATGAAGGCCCTCAGCTGAGCCATGGCCTCCAGTGCTCCCGCGTGGTCGGCCTGGGCCAGGCAGCCCCTGACGACTCCCTCCGTGTCCCGCAGCGCCGCGAACAGGGCCTGCTCCGCCGCGCTCTCCAGGAGCTCGGGGTTGACGGGCGCCGTCTCGGGCTCCTTGATGATGTTGGCCACCCGCTTGAAGGCACTGGCCAGGCTCTCGAAGTCCGGGCGGTTCTTGAACGCGGCGAGAGCCCTGGTGCGGGCCACGGCATCCACCAGATCGTCGATCCCCACGGCCAGGGAGGCATCCACCAGATCGGGGGTCGTGTCGTCCTGACTCACCAGGAAGTGGTGCAGTCGTCCCCGGAAGAACTCCAGGACCCCGCTTTTTACCGCCTGCCCCGGTTCCGTAATCTGAGCTCCCAGGAGGGGCAGCGCCTGATCCACCAGCGCTGAAAGCGAGATGCGGAAAGGCTTTTCCAGGATGATGCGGATGATCCCCAGGGTCTGCCTGCGCAGTGCGAAAGGATCCGCCGTTCCAGTGGGAATGAGCCCGACTCCGAAACACCCCACGATGGTGTCCATCTTGTCCGCGATGCTGAGAATTGCTCCCTCGACGCCTTCGGGAATAGGGCCACCCGCCCGGTTGGGGAGATAGTGCTCATAGATGGCCCGGGCCACGGCATCGGGTTCCCCCTGCAGCCGCGCGTAGGATCTTCCCATGACGCCCTGGAGCTCGGGAAATTCGCTCACCATGCCCGTCACCAGGTCCGCCTTGCACAGGAATGCGGCCCTGAGCAAGGCATCCTTTCGCTCGGGGGCGAGTTTGTCGGCAAGCCACCGGGCAAGGGATGTGAATCGTTCCATCTTCTGCCAGCTGGTCCCGAGCTTCGAATGGAACACCACGCCCTTGAGCTGGGCGGTGCGATCTTCCAGGCGGACCTTCTGGTCTTCCAGGTAGTAGAAGCGGGCGTCCTCCAGGCGGGCCCGCACCACCCTAGCGTTGCCGGCGGCGACCAGCTTGAAGTCACGGGGAATGGTGTTCGCCACCGTGACGAAATACCGCAGCAGGTTCCCCTTGTCGTCGGTGATGGCAAAGTAGCGCTGGTGCTTCTTGATGACCGTGATGAGCAGCTCGGGGGGGAGCTCCAGGTACTTGTCCTCGAATTCCCCCACCAGGGGCTGGGGGTATTCCACCAGCTGGGTCACTTCATCCAGCAGCTCCTCGTCCTCCAGAATGTGCCCGCCAAGGCTTCGGGCCGCCTTGTCGATCCCTTCCCGGATGGTCTGTTTCCGCTCCTCGATGTTCAAAATGACGCGGTGCTTTTTCAAAGCCTCCACGTGGGTTCCGAAATCCGTCACCGTGAGCCACTCGGGACTCATGAACCGGTGCCCGAAGGATTGGTTGCCGCTCTGCACGTCCCCGTACTGAAAACTCAGGACCTGTTTTCCCAGCAGGGCGGCAATGTAATTGATGGGCCTGGCGAAAGTGACGCTCAGGCCAGCCCAACGCTGGGACTTGGGAAAGGGGATGTGAGCCACGAAATCTGGGAGCATCCTCTCCAGGAGCTCCCCGGTGGGGAGCCCCGCCTCTTCGCGGACAATGCACAGGTACTCTCCCTTGGGTGTTTCCCTGATCTGAATGTCTTCGACACCGACTCCCTGACCGCGGGCAAATCCTTCGGCGGCCTTGGTGGGGCGGCCGTTCTCATCGAATGCCACCTGCTTCGGGGGGCCGAAGACTTCGATGGTGCACCCTTCCTGTTCCAAAGCAACGTCGGAAACGAGAAGTGACAGCCTCCGCGGGGTCCCCGCCGTGTACGGCTCCCCATGAACGATGCGCTTCTCGTCCAGGAACCGCACCATCTCCATGGACATGGCTTCAAGGGCGGGTTGAATGTATCCCGCCGGAATTTCTTCACTTCCTATCTCAAGGTAGAGTGTCTCACCCATTGTTTCCTCCAGTGGGTTGGATTGCCGTGAGGGAGCACTGTTGATGGCCTACCCCCATTTTTTCATGAGCGGGAATCCCATTTGCTCTCGCTGGGCCACATAGGCATGGGCCACGAGTCGGGCCATGTTGCGCACCCGTGCGATGTAGTTGGTGCGCTCGGTCACGCTGATGGCCCCCCGGGCGTCGAGCAGGTTGAAGACGTGGGAGCACTTGAGGCAGTAATCGTAGCTCGGGAGCACCCAGCCTTTTTCGTTCAGCCTCAGGGATTCCTTCTCGTACATGTTGAACAGGGTGAGCAGCATGTCCACATCGGCTTCCCCGAAATTGTAATGGGACCACTCCACCTCCCCCTTGTGGTGGACGTCCCCGTAGGTGACATTGCCGCTCCAGATGAGGTCATAGACGTTGTTCACCCCCTGCAGGTACATGGCGATGCGCTCGAGGCCGTAGGTGAGCTCAACGCAGACGGGACTGAGGGGAATGCCCCCCACCTGCTGGAAGTAGGTGAACTGGGTGATCTCCATCCCATCGAGCCAGACTTCCCAGCCGAGTCCCGAGGCCCCGAGAGTCGGGGATTCCCAGTCGTCCTCCACAAATCGGATGTCGTGGTCGAGGGGATCGATCCCGAAGCTCTTGAGGGATTCCAGGTAGAGACCCTGGGAGTCGGGGGGGAGGGTTTGATGATGACCTGGTACTGGTAGTAGTGCTGCAGCCGATTGGGGTTTTCACCATATCGGCCGTCGGTGGGTCTTCGGGATGGCTCCACATAAGCCACCCTGTATGGTTCCGGGCCGAGAACCCGCAGAAATGTGGCCGGGTTGGACGTGCCCGCTCCGACCTCCAGGTCGTAAGGCTGCTGAATGACGCAGCCTCGATCGGACCAGAACTTATCCAGCGAAAGGATCAATTCCTGAAATGTCATACGGTGCTCCTTGTCACGGTCTGAAACTTCCTGGTCTGTTTCTTAGCCGGAAGATGCAGGAAGGAGGTTCGGCGCTTGGAAGATCATGAGAGAACTTAGTAAAATACCTGCAAAATCTACTGGGAAGAATACGTCTATAGCGGTTGACATTTTGTGCTGTCAAGGGAAAAACCGGAGTCCTAATGGGGGACTTTTAGACGGACCGTCCATTCCATGGAAGCCATTGCGTGGAACGGAAGAGCCGTCTTGCCCGACGGCGCCGCGGCGGCAGTGGGACGCCCTGGAAACCGTTTTCGAGCCGAAGGTTGAGGGCTGAAAGGCGCCGCTCCTCACCGGGGCCTTGCCATGGATTGGCTGCATTTGGCGAGGATGGACAGGACCTCGAAGGGTTGCTCGATTTCAGGGAATGTGGGCACGCCCCGCGGTTCGATGGAAGCCTTGCATTCCTCGTTGAACCTTCTGTCTCCACTGAATGAAACGAACACGGGCTTCTCGGGGTATTTTTCCGCCAGTTCCACCAGGAAGTCGAATGACGGAATGCCCGTATCCGCCGTGAGCATGAGAATGGAAACCACGGCGTCCACGTTGGGGTCTTTGAGGACCGCCTCCATGCCCTCCCTGTATCCGAATTCAACCCCCCTTACGGAAGCTGAGGCCCAGATGTCCACCGGGTTCCTCATGCGAATGAAGGGCGGGCTGATCTCATGCAGCCTCTCGACGGTTTCGGGCTCGAGATCCGGTACCTCAAGCCCCAGGCGCACGCAAAGGTCGGCGAGAGAGACCAGCATGGCTCCCGATGGAGCCAGGAATGATACCCGGTTGCCCCTGGGCGGTCGAGTCATGGAGAGCGCCTTTCCCGCGAGGACCAGGTGGGTGTAATCCTGGATGCGGACAACGCCCGCCTGGCGCAGCAGCCCGTCCACCAGGCGGTCTTCCGCGGCCATGGCGGCTGTGTGAGCCACGGCGGCATGCTTTCCCGCCTCCGTTGAGCCGCTCTTCAGCGCGATGACAGGCTTGCGCCGCGTGACTTTGCCAGCCACTTCCAGAAATCGCCGGGGCCGTTTTATGCTCTCCAGGTACATGATGACGGCGCTCGTCTCAGGGTCCTCGCCCAGGAATTCAAGGGCTTCGCTCTCGTCGATGTCGATCTTGTTTCCAAGTCCGATGACCCGCGCAACCCCGAAGTGCTCCGCGGTGAGGATGTGCTTCATGGTGTGGGTGGCGAAGTTGCCCGTCTGGGCGATGTAGGAAACCCTGCCTCCCCGGATCTTTCCCAAGGGGAAAAAGGTTGACGTGAAACGATGGGGCGTCGAGGTGTGCCCCGAGGTATTGGGTCCAAGAACGCGGATCCCGTAGCGGTTGATGATGTCCACGATCTCGCTCTGGACCCTGGCCCCCTCTTCATCGACTTCCGCGAACCCCCCGGCGGAAAGGACGGCATGCCGGATACCCTTTTCACCGCACTCCCGCAGGGCTTTCGGAGTGTCCCGGGCGGGCAGGATGATGATGGCCAGGTCGATTCCCTCGGGGAGCCCGGCAATGGAGGTGTGGACCGGAAGACCGAGAATCTCTCCACCCTTGGGGTTGACCAGGTGGAGCTTTCCCCGGTATTCGTTGGCCAGAATGTTTCGGATCACATCGTGGCCCGGCTTGCCGTGACTGGCTGATGCCCCGACAACGGCAACGGCTGACGGCTCGAAAAATGCCGTAAAATGTCCTTTCATAATGGTCCCCTTTTACTACAACGAAGCTTCCGAATTCCATGCGGGTCCGCGATCGTCCCTTCTCCCTCAGGGAGAGGGTTAGGGGGAGGGTGGATCAACCGTGACATCCCCCTGACCCCTCTCCCAATCAGGGAAGAGGGGGATTTCAAGGCTTCGGTGTGGTACTATTCAGGCCGCTTCAACACGACCAGTGCATCGACGGCGACAGGTTGTCCATCGGGACGGATCTTCAGGGGATTGACGTCAATCTCGAGGACCTCTTCGTGCTTCATGGCGATCTCCCCGAGGCCGACCAGGGTCAGGGCGAGGACGTCCATGTCCACGGCCGCCTCGCCTCTGAACGGGTTGAGGATCTTGACGCCCCGGATCTCCCTCGCCATCTCCAGGGCATCCCAGCGGGTCAGGGGGGCCAGCCGGAAAGCGGTGTCCTTCAGCACTTCCGTGAGAATTCCTCCCAGGCCGAACATGACGCAGGGGCCGAAGAGAGGGTCCCGGGTCATGCCGCAAACGAGCTCCCGGCCACCTTTGACCATCTCCTGCACCAGCAGGGCCTCGCACCCCGGGATCTTCAGGAGTCGCTCCCCCTCCCGTTCTACATCCTCCTCGTTTCTCAGGTTGAGGACCACGCCCTCCACCTCGGTCTTGTGGGAGAGGGCTGCCCCGGCGGCCTTCAGAACCACGGGAAAGCCCAGCTCGGAAGCCATCGATGCGGCGGAATCCGCGTTCGGAGCGAGCCTCTCCCGGCAGACCGGTATCCCGAAGTTTTTGAGCAACTCCTTGGATTCATGCTCAGTGAGGGTGGACCTCCCCTGACTGAGTGCCTCGGCTATTTGATCCATGGCCTCCTCCAGTTTCGGTTGAACCGTTAGGGTCGCGGCAGGGACTGCTAGAAAAACCGATTTCACCGCTGAGCACGCAGAGGAAAGCCTGGGCGAAAACTCCGTACAGCTCAACACAAAAGTAGTCGATAAGGCGGTCGTCATTCCGGGCATGACCCGGAATCCAGGAAAAGCCTATGGATGCCGGCTTTCACCGGCATGACGGGCCGTGGCGAATACTTTCCGCTCTGTTGGCAGGGGCGAATGGCTGCTCTGTGCTCAATGCCGGCTCCTTAGTGTGCTTCATCCGGGGAGATATGGCAAGAGCCGAAAGCAGGGCATTTCCCCCAGCGATTTCTCTTGGATTTCAAGGATACAAGAAATCATATCAGAAGAATGTAAATTACGTATTTCTACCTATTTAGATTCTCCTGGAGACATATTACTAAAGAGTGCAGCTTGGGTGTGTATTTTTGAGGCGAGTGCGGAAGATGATTGGAATGTCCTGTCGACTGATCGAACAGGTGTGCCTTGGCTATGCGGCTTAACTTTCTCACCAGTCAAATCGGGACCACCCCACCAGTGGTTCTCCTCCATTTCGTCGCCCATGGACGACAGATGGGGTTCGACCCCCGGCAAACCCGTCCATCGACCAGTACTTCCTCATGGTTTGAAGATTCCAGTTTCTTTGAAGGCATGTGGCTTCAGTCAATGTTGCATTCATTGTTTCGGGGATACCCCCCTTTGATTAAGGAGGTGGTGGCGTCAAGGCAAAACATGCGTTTCAGCCAGTTCCAGGAACGTGCTGGGTGCAGCTTACCACGGCATCGGTCGGGAGGATGCCGTGCCGATTCGATCGGCAAAGCCCCGAAGGAATTGTCAGGAACTTGGGAGCCGGCTGGCTCCACTTGAATCATTGTCGAGGAAGGACAGGTCATGAGACGACGAGACTTTATGAAATGTGCGGCAGGAGGATGCGTGGCCGCCTTGGTGGTCGGGTCCAAGATCCCCGGGATCATGGAGAACGACGCCTACGCGGCGGTCCAGGTCCACAATTTGAATTTCGACATCACTGACGCCATGAAGGACATGGTGACCCACAATATCTCGAACCACGCACAGTGCTATTTCTGGATCTATAAAGAGGCCCGCTTCCCGGCCGAGGTTCCAGGACCCAACATCTTCACCACCGCCGGGGACACCATCAACATCACGGTGAAAAACAGTCTCGACGAGCCCCATTCCTTTTTCATCCCGGGGGTGTTCGACAGCGGCCCCATCCCAGTCGGCGCGACCAGGAGTTTCACATTCAAGGCTCCGGCGCCGGGGAGCTATCTGTATTACGACAACCTGAATGCGCCCGTGAACCGGATGATGGGGTTGCACGGGGCCTTCATCGTCATGCCGGTCATCCCGAGGCTTTCTGCCCGGCGCCTGAGCAGGGCCATCACGCCATACGCCAAGCCCACCCCGGGTGTGCAGCGCCTGTTCAACGACCTTGGCAGCAGTGCCCATTTCCCCGGGCTGCCGTGGGAGCTGGGTGATCCGAGAAACGACACTCCGGCCTTCCGCCAGTATGTGTGGGTGCTGCACCAGGCAAGCCCTCTCCTCCACGCCGACGTCGGGCAGGCCGCTCCGGGGACCGGGGCCCGCATCCCGGCCAATTTCACGAACCTCTTCTTCAATGACCCCTTCAACCCGACGGGAGCCAGCCGCAAGCCCCAGTTCTTCACCATCAACGGCCAGTCGGGCCATTTCTCCCACAACAACACCTTCATCTGCCCCAACCACCGGGTGGGGGAACCGTGTGTGGTCCGGGTTCTCAATGCGGGGTTGTGGACCCATTCCATGCACATGCACGCCAACCACTGCTTCGTCATCGCCAACAACGGCGCGGTGCTGGCCAACCCCTTCTGGCAGGACACGGCCACATCGAACCCGCTCGACACCTATGATTGGCTTGTTCCCTTCCAAAGGCCCCCGGACATCCCCAACCAGAGAGGGCTGGGGTTTCCGGACCCTGGACTGCCGACCTTGACCGGCGGGACGACCTGGCCTCCCCTCGATGAAGTGGCCTTATTCATTCCGCCGTTGGGTGACCCATTGGCGGTGGAATTGTCTCCTCTGTGCTATCCCATGCACGACCACTCGGAACCGTCCCAGACGTCGCAGGGAGGCAACTACAACCTGGGCTTGATTTCAGGGTTGAACTTCATCGGGGACAGAACACTGCCGAGGGAGATAAATTTCGCCAACCCAAGGAAAATCACCATTCATGGACCCAGTGCCACTGGACCTGCGGCGGGGCCTGAAGAGGCGTGATTTGCCGACATCAGAGCAGGATGTCGTCTCACGAATTCTGAACATTTGATGAACATGAGGAGAAACGCCATGTCTTTTGCATCGCCAGCCTTTACGATTCTCCGCAGGTCGGTGTCTGGCCGAGAGGGGGAATGGGTCAAGATGTTCGATCCCCCGAAAGCGAGCCCCAATTTGCCTGAGGCCTTGACCCCCAACAACCCTGTCCCTCAGGAAATGTTTGAACTGAACCTTCAGAACTCGCCGTCCAGGCCAAATACCGTGCAGCGGGACTTGCTGGACGGTTTAACCCTGCCCACATGGAACGGGGGTAGTCTCAACTTCATGACGATTTCGGATAAAGACAATCCTTCGACCGCCGGTGGCACCTACCCTGCCGCCACCATCAGGATTCCCCGTGGGAAAATCTTTCACTGTGAGACCCAAGGTAACGGAGGGGCACCACACACGATTCACTGGCACGGCATCGAGCCCACTGCCATCAATGATGGCGTAGGGCATTGCTCCATGGAGATTGGGGGCTACATTTACCAATTTCAGCCCAATTTCATGGGCACCTACTTCTACCATTGCCACCGCAACACGGTGCAGCACTTCGAGTTCGGGCTCTATGGGGGGCTTATCATTGAACCGCCTAATTGGGCTCCCCGAACCAATCCCGTGAAGCGTGTCGCGTGCAACCTGAGAAACTTTCCACAGTTTCCAGGATTCAACTCTAACCCATTAACGAGTGGCGACCCATTCGCCATGACCGCCCCATACGACGTGGAGGTGCTGTGGGTTCCCGATGATCGTGATTCCAATTGGAGCAACCTGGCCAGTAGTCCCGCGGCGACTTTTCCAAAAGCTGGCGGTAATCCAGGTGTTGACGACGACTTCCGGGCCAATGACGGAGGGTTCTTCGCCTTCAACGACTTCAACGCCGACTACTGGTTCGTTACGGGAATCCCCGTGCCGGCCGTAAGGGGACCCAATAGCTCTGCTTCCATCGGTTCGAACCTCATTGTTCCGCCTGCACTGAACAGCGGTGTGGTGGGAACTCGAGTGGACATTGCCGGAGCGGTAGGACAGACCATCCTGGTGCGGTGCATCAACGCCGCCTACAACAACATCCGAGTGAAGTTCCCCGTGGATGTCGTCATCATTGCTTGGGACGGTCGGGCCTTGGGAGTCCCTCCCCATGCCCGGTACAACGCGCCCTTCCTGCTGCCGGCCAACACCCCCATCGCGTTCAGCGTGGCCAGGCGCTTCGATGCGCTCATCCGGGGGACCACCCCCATCAACTCTTTCGCCACCATCGAATTCTTCGACACCCGGAGCCCCACATACCTGGGGGGGCCGAGAAACATGGAGGCCAGGATTCCGGTGGTGATCAGCTAGACCGGATACCTTGAAACCCGTCTCGTTCTCTCGCGCAAGGTGCGTGAGAGAACGAGGGCCCCGGGGATGGAGCAGGGGTGTTTGCCATCAGCTCCCGGCAAGAATCGGATATCTCGGTGTCGGCAGCGCCGCCTTCCATGGCGGCGTTTGCGTTTTTGTGCCGTGATGGCTTGAAGGGAAGCAATAACGATATGGGGTCTTAAGTTCATAGTTCTTGTGTAGGCTTTTGTGTCTTCGTGATTAGGTTTATTTCAGCTTCAGTGGTGCAAGAGGCCGGCAGCCCATGCCCCCGGTTCGGTTGGCGTGTATTGAAGGTTTTTATGCGGGTTTGCGAGGATCACCATGAGAACACCGGTTCGTGTCCTGTTGATGGCTGCTCTCGTCATGGGAGCATTTCTCGTTGGCACCTGGTACAGCCGCACCGGTTCGGGCGGAAGCACCCCGGATGGCGGCCAGCGCCCAATCCTCTACTACGTCGATCCCATGAACCCCGCACACACCTCTGACCGACCCGGGCCCGCGCCCTGTGGCATGCCCATGGAGCCGGTCTATGCGGACGAGGCCGGGGCAGTGCCGCGGCGCATGGTCCCGGGGACTGCCAGGATCACTCCCGAGAAACAACAGATGCTCGGGGTGCGATGGGAACAGATGACCAAAGCCTCTCATGAACGGCCCGTAAGGGCCCTCGGAAAGGTCGAAGCCGATGAAAACCGCACGCATCGGTTGGTGGCGTCCACTCAAGGGTGGGTTCGGGAGGTCAGGGGGGGCACCACGGGGAGCTTCGTGGAAAAAGACCAGGTGTTGGCCATGGTCTATAACAATGAGATCTTCAGCAGGCTTGCCAATCACTTCTATGCCCTTGATGCCGACCGCAGGAGAATGGGAGGGCAGCAGACCGGTTCAAATCCCACGGAAGCATTCCAGCCTTTGTCACAGGGTCAAGGGGGACCTCTGGCTACGGCTGTGCCGTCCAAAGCTCAACCGCCAGTGCCAAACCCAGAGGATCCGAAGCTCGAGGCGCAACAACCAAGCTGGAATCCCGGCACAGCGGCAGGTTCCGGATTCACCGGGTTCACGAAGGATCTCGTTTATTTTACCAAGCAGGAACTCTTTGGGTTGGGGATGTCTCAGACTCAAATCGAGGAGATTGCGAAGACCCGCCAGTTCTCGGTGGACTTGGAGATACGCTCCCCCGTGACGGGCATCGTGCTCTCCCGCAACGTGTTTTCCGGCCTCAAGTATGACAGGGGCGCCGAATTCTTCACGGTGGCGGACCTGACCAGGGTGTGGATCCTGGCGGACGTATTCGAGCGGGACGCGGCTTATGTGAAGCCGGGCAGTCCTGCCCGGGTCACCCTGCCCAGACAGGGGAAGTCCTTCGATGCGGTCGTCACGGAGGTGCCGCCCGTATTCGATGCATCCACCCGCACGTTCAAGGTTCGCCTGGAGGCGGACAATCCCGATTTGGCCCTGCGCCCGGACATGTTTGTGGACGTGGAATTCCGCCTGAGCATGCCCGAGGCGGTCACCGTTCCCGTGGATGCCGTGATGGATTCCGGGATGAACCAGACCGTCTTCCTCGACGCGGGGGATGGATATTTTGAGCCCAGGAGCGTCAAGACCGGCTGGCGGCATGGAGGCAGGGTGGAAATCCTGGAGGGCCTCAAACCGGGAGACCGGGTGGTGGTGTCGGGGAACTTCCTGGTGGATTCCGAGAGCCGCATGAAACTTGCCGCGGCGGGCATGCACCGGACCACCCGCAAAGACCCCGTCTGTGGAATGGACGTCTCACCGGGCAAGTCCAGCGCGGCGGGCCTGGTGGCGGAGCACGGGGGGCGCCAGGTCCACTTCTGTTCGGAGCAGTGCAGGAGGGAGTTCGAAAAAGATCCTGAGCGATTCGCGCTCAAGTCGCCGGAAGGGGGTCGGCCGGGGGCGGAGCGGGACATGAAAACGGATGAAGCCGGCCTCGCGGTGGATCCCGTGTGCGGAATGCCCGTTGACAAAAGCAAGGCAAAGGCCTATCGACTGACCGTCGATCACGAGGGAAAGACACGCCACTTTTGTGCGGAGCAGTGCAGGAAGCGTTTCGAAACGTTTCCCGGGCACTACACGGAAAAAGACGCCGGCGCAAAGGCACCGTCCGGCCATGCCCACAGCCAAGTCCACTCCCAGTCTGAAAGCCGGCTTCATGATTGACCGCATCATCGACTTCTCCGTCCGCAACAGGTTCTTTGTTTTCACCGTTGTGGCGGCGGCCTGCGTGGCGGGGTGGTGGTCCATGAAGCACGTGGCCCTGGACGCCATCCCGGATCTGAGCGACACCCAGGTCATCATTGCCTCCCGCTGGGACAGGAGCCCCGACATCATCGAGGACCAGGTGACCTACCCCATCGTGACGGCGATGCTCGGGGCACCGAGGGTCAAGGCGGTCCGGGGCTTTTCCGATTTCGGCTACTCTTTTGTCTACGTGATTTTCGAGGACGGGAGCGACATCTACTGGGCCCGGTCCAGGACCCTGGAATACCTCTCGTCGGTCCTGCCCCGGCTTCCGGAGGGGGTGAAGACGGAGCTCGGGCCCGATGCCACAGGCCTCGGCTGGGTTTTCCAATACGCCCTCGTGGATGAATCGGGGAAGCACGACCTGGCAAGCCTTCGTTCCTACCACGACTGGTTCCTGCGCTACACCCTGCGTTCGGTGCCCGGAGTAGCCGAGGTGGCCACCATCGGCGGGTTCGGCAAGCAGTACCAGGTGAACGTGGACCCCAACCGCCTTCAGGCCTACGGGATCTCCATCGGCCGCGTGGCGGCGGCGGTGCGGGGTGGCAACAGGGAAGCCGGGGGCCGTCTCATGGAATTCGGCGGCACCGAGTACATGGTGCGCGGACGCGGCTACGCCCGCTCCATCGCCGATTTCGAAAACATTGTGGTCGCGGTCAACGACAAGGGGGCCTCCATCCGCGTCAAGGACATCGGGCAGGTGGTGCTGGGCCCGGATCTGCGGCGGGGTGTCTCGGACCTCGATGGAACGGGTGAGGTGGTCTCGGGCATCGTGGTCATGCGCCACGGTCAGAACGCTCTCGACGTCATCGAGCGGGTGAAGGCCAAGATCAGGGAAATCGAGCCGGGCCTTCCTCCCGGGGTGAAGATTCTCACGGTCTACGACCGCTCCGACCTGATCCTGCGAGCCATTGAAAACCTCAAGTCCACCCTTCTTGAAGTCATTCTCACCGTCTGCCTGGTGATTCTCCTCTTCCTGTGGCACATCCCGAGCGCCCTCATCCCCATGATCACCATCCCCATAGCGGTCCTCATCTCCTTCATCCCGTTTCAGATCATGGGCATCACGGCCAACATCATGTCGCTGGGGGGGATCGCCATCGCCGTCGGCGCCCTGGTGGACGCGGCCATCGTCGTGGTGGAGCAGTCCCACAAGAAGCTGGAGCAATGGGATCGCGCCGGGAGGGTGGGAGACCCCCGTTCCGCCGTGGTGGCTGCAGTGAAGGAGGTGGCCGGCCCGAGCTTTTTCGCCCTCCTCGTCATCGCCGTCTCCTTTCTTCCGGTCCTCACGCTGGAAGCGCAGGAGGGGCGCCTCTTCAAGCCGCTGGCCTACACGAAGAACCTTTCCATGATCGTTGCCGCCTTCATCGCCATCACCTTCGATCCTGCTCTTCGCCTCTTTTTCATGCAGTTCCGCTCCTTCAGCTTTCGGCCTCGATGGATGTGCAGGGTGGTCAACGCCGTGGTGGTCGGCACCGTCCATTCCGAGGACAGGCATCCTTTGAGCCGCATCCTCATTCGGCTCTACGAGCCCGCGGCCCAATGGGCCCTGCGGTGGAAGCGCACGGTCATTGCCGGGGCGCTCGCCCTGGTCATCCTAACCATTCCCGTTTATTTCAAGCTCGGGTGGGAGTTCATGCCTCCCCTGGATGAAGGCTCCATCCTCTACATGCCGTCCACCATGCCAGGGATTTCCATCACCGAGGCACAGAAGCTCCTTCAGGTGACGGACCGCATCATCCGTGGGTTTCCCGAGGTGGAACGGGTCCTGGGCAAGGCTGGGCGCGCCGAAACGGCCACTGACCCGGCACCGCTTTCCATGATCGAGACGGTGATCATCCTCAAGCCCAAGTCCGAGTGGCGCAAGGTCGACACCTGGTACTCGTCCTGGGCTCCCGACTGGATGAAGTCGATTCTTCGGCACATCACGCCGGATAACATCCCGCGGGAAGAACTGGTGAGCCGGATGAACCAGGCCCTCACCATACCCGGGCTTGCCCCCAGCTGGACCATGCCCGTGCGGGGGAGGATCGACATGCTTTCCACGGGGATCCGCACCGAGATCGGCATGAAGATCTCGGGGGCAGATCTCCAAACCATCGAGAACATCGGGGTTGAGATCGAATCCCTGCTTCCCTCGGTGCCGGGTACCCGAAGCGTTTTTGCCGAGCGCACCGGGAGCGGCTACTTCCTCGACATCGAATGGGACCGGGAAGCCCTGGCCAATCAGGGGCTGAGCATGGAGGAAGCCCAGGAGGTCGTCGAGAAGGCCATCGGCGGGGAAAACGTGACGACAACGGTGGAAGGGCGTGAGCGCTACCCGGTGAACGTCCGATACATGCGGGACTTCCGGGATGACCTGGATGCCCTGGGCCGGATCCTGGTGCCGGTTTCGGACGGCCAGAGGCAGGTCCCCCTCGGCCAGCTGGCCTCGATCAAGGCGGCGGTGGGCCCGTCCATGATCCGCGACGAAGACGGGCTCCTGACAGGGTACGTTTTCATCGACATCGCCGGTCGGGATCTCAGCAGCTACGTGGAGGAAGCCGGGCGCCTCATCCGGGAGAGGGTAAAGCTTCCGGCGGGGTACGCGGTCGCCTGGAGCGGCCAGCACGAGGCCATGGTGAGGGTGAAGGAGCGGTTGAAGGTGGTCCTCCCCCTCACTCTCCTCCTCATCGTGTTTCTCCTTTACATGAACACCCGTTCCGCCACCAAGACGTTCATCATCCTCCTGGCCGTTCCGTTTTCGGCCGTCGGGGCCGTCTGGCTCCTCTATCTCCTGGGGTACAACATGAGTGTCGGCGTGCTGGTGGGACTCATCGCCCTCCTGGGGGTCGACGCCGAGACGGGTGTTTTCATGCTGCTCTACCTGGATCTCGCCTACCAGCAGGCGAGGAAGGAAGGGCGGATGCGGAGCCTGGAAGACCTGCGGAGCGCCGTCCTCGAGGGGGCGGTGAAAAGGATTCGGCCCAAGTTCATGACGGTGGCCACCACGTTCCTGGGGCTCATTCCCATCATGTGGTCCATGGGCACGGGGGCCGACGTCATGAAACGCATCGCGGCACCCATGATCGGGGGCATATTCACCTCGTTCCTCTTGGAGCTGCTCGTGTACCCCGTGATCTTCGAAACCTGGAAATGGAACCGGGAAGTGAAGAAGGAAGCGGAGATCGGGTGATGGAGGTCGTCCCCGGTTTTTGGGCGGGAGCGAGCGTTATCGAACGGCTCCAAGAACCCTCCCGTCGAGGTCAAAGGGCATGGGGCCTTCGATTTTGAGCTTGGGGAAGTCCTCGTGGGCCGGGTTGATGAGGAAGTTGAATTCCTGAGGGATGATGGCGCTTGGGACCTGGAGCAGCAGGGAGCTCGATTCCCTGACCCAGCGGTCCCCGATGCCCTGAATCTCAGCGGGTGCTGGAAATCGGCGCCAGTTCTTGGGGAGAAGACCCGGGTCCAAGTGCTTGGCCCACTCTTCCGAAAATTCCACGGAAAAACACACGTAGGCTGCGAGAAGAGAACTTGTCTGCAGATGCACGAACACTTCCAGGGTGGCCAGGGAAAGAGTCTCCGACGCAAACGCGACCCGGTGCCCTGGAGTGGACCACCGGCTCCCGTAGAGTCTCGCTCCCTCTCCACCAAAGGCGTCGTCGGCATTGATTGCCTTGGTGATGCGCCAGGCTCGACGCATCATGACGGGATCCCGTGTTCCAGCCTTCCCAGGAGCCCTTCCACCTCCCTCGCCCCCACTTCCGTTGCCGCGTACTCAATGGGTATGGCCCCCCCGAGGCCCGGTTGTGGCGCCGCGAGCCATTTTCGCGCCGATTCGACATCCCCCTCGAAGAGATCGGCAGCCTGGGCAAACAGGCGGGCGGCGCGAATGAGGCGGTCGGATTCGTCAGGGTGAAGGCGTCCTTCCTCCTTGCGCCGGCTGAGAGTCCTTGAGGTGATCTGCACCAGGCCGATGGCGTCCTCCTTGCGAAGGTCGGTGTTCTGGATGAAGTGCTCCCATGCGTCGAAGGCAAGGCCCTTCTGGATTTCCGTGAGGAGGGTCGAAGTCTCCTTGACCTTGAGACCAAGCAGTGTGATGTACCAGTGCCTCCAGGAAACCCCTCTGCCCGGACGCCTGAAAGGAGCTCTGGGCCGACGGGTCCGTTTCAGCGGAACGGTGTTTCCCACGGGAAAACCTCCTCGAAAGAATGCTGGGCAAGTTGAACGGGTCGCCGATTCGCCATATGGCAGAAGTATAGCCGCCGGATGGCGAGGAAGTCAAGAACCGGAGACGGAATGACCTCTTCGCGGCATGATCCGGAAGTGCAGCGCCACGGAAATGGGTATCCGTGAGGCAATCCGCCATGCTCGCGAAGGCGGGCATCCAGGCTTTTCTGGTGGATTCCCGCCAAAAGCGTGCGGGAATGACGTGGAATATTTCGGCCACTTTATTGCACGGCCGTGCACTGAGGTTTCCCATGATGACCCGTTCCTAAATTGAGCGATTCACTCTCTGAAAGCCCTTAGAAAATGCCTTGCCATGCGGGCGGGGATAAACCCCGCCCCTACGATGTGGGCTAAAGGACATTTTCGTAGGGGAGGGCTTTACGCCCTCCTGCAGTGACAAGCATGCTGGAAAACCGCTCACTTTAGACCGTTATCGATGGAGATCGTGACGCCCGAAAGTTTTTTCCAATTGTCCAAGACTGGCTTGTGCAAGGAGCGGTGTTTGCAGTATTTTGCCCGGTGCCGGCCAGTCTCCCCCCTCAATGCTGTTCACTTAACGTGAACAGCACTCCCCTCCCTCGATGGGAGGGGTTGAGGGAGGGTGAAAGACGAAAGAGATCAACCCCCTCCCCTGACCCCTCCCGCCAAGGGGAGGGGGACCGTGGATGGAGGACTTTCTTAAGTCAACGGCATTGTCCCCTGACCCCTCCCGCCAAAGGGAGGGGAACTGAATGTGAGACCCTCTCAAGTGAACCGTATTGCCCCTAGGCCTGGGAGGTTGGAATCCGGCACCCGGCCGGCCGGTATTGCAAAGCCAGCAAGGGGTTTGCCGGGACCACGGACGTGTGTTCTGAAACACGGCTCTCGAGGGCTGATTGAGCCCGCTTGAGCAATGAGGAGATCGCCGAGCTCATGAAGGTCATGACGTGGATTGATGAGAACCTGATTTCCCTCGCACGGCAGATGCGGGTATCCTACCTGCCTCCCCTGATGGTCTATCTCGCTGCCGGAGTGTCGGGCCTCACGGGGATCGTGGGGACCTTCTTCGTCAAGGACTACCTGGGATTTTCCGCCGAGTTCCTTGCCGGTCTTGCTTTCTGGGCAGGCATCCCATGGACCATCAAGATGCCCCTGGGCCACATCGCGGACCTCCTGTGGCGCTGGAAGTCCCTCCTGGTCTTTGCCGGAGCCGGGTTCATCGCCGCGAGCATTTTGATCATGCTTGGCCTCATCGACCGCAATCCTCAGATGGCCACGGTCATGAGCTTCGAGGCATGGTACGTGGTGTCCGCCCTCCTGGCGCCCCTGGGCTACGTTGTTCAGGATGTGGTTGCCGATGCCATGACGGTGGAGGCCGTTCCCGTCGTGGATGATGCGGGGAGGCCTTTCGATGGTTCCACCATCAAGCTCATGCACACGACCATGCAGACGCTGGGCCGGGCGGCCATTGTCGGTGGCGGGATCCTGGTGTCGGCTTTGAACATCTTCATGTTCAGAGGGGTGGCAACGATGAGTGAGACAGAGAAAGTGGCGGTTTACACGGAAATCTACGCCCTGGCTCTTTTTATTCCCCTCATCTCCATTCTCGGTGTGATGGTCGCCGCAATCCTCAGGCGAAGGCGCATGGGGGCTCTCCGCCGTGCGGGTTTTTCGAGGGATCGCATCCTGGAGCTTCTCGACGCTCACGGGGAAAAGACGGAGCCCAACTGGTGGATCCTTGGAGGGAGCCTCGTCTTCGTGGTTTTTACGCTGGCCATGGGCCTGAGCTCCATATCCCTGGACCAGGAAATCGTCTTCGCCGGGTCTCTCGGCATCGTCCTCTTTCTGATGAGGAAGCTTCTGAGGGAGCTGAGCCCGGAGGCCCGCCGCACTCTGGTGGGGACCGCCGTCATCATCTTCGTGTTTCGCTCCCTGCCTGGTCCCGGAGCCGGATCCACCTGGTGGGAGATCGATGAGCTCGGCTTCGACCAGCAGTTCATCTCAAATCTCTCCCTGATCAGCAGCGGGTTTGCCCTTTTCGGGATGTTTATTTTCCGCCGGTTCATGGCCGAGAGGTCCATCGCCTACGTGGTTGGATTTCTCACCATCGCCGGGACCGTCCTAAGTTTTCCCATCATCGGGTTGTATTACGGGGTGCACCACTGGACATCGGGTCTTACCGGCGGTGTGGTCGATGCCCGGTTCATCGCCCTGGTGGACACGGCTCTCGAGTCGCCGTTGGGTCAGGTGGCCATGATTCCCATGCTGGCATGGATTGCCCAGAGTGCTCCGGCTCACTTGAAAGCGACGTTTTTTGCCGTCATGGCGTCCTTCACCAACCTGGCACTGTCGTTGGCGAGCCTCTGGACCAAATACCTGAACCAGATCTACGTGGTGAGCCGCCAGGTGCTGGATCATGCGTCCGGGGCGGTCAAGGTGCCTGCCGACTACAGCCAGTTGGGCGTTCTCCTCGTCACCGTGACGATCCTCGGGTTCGTGGTGCCCATGGTCACCATATTGCTGGTGCAAAAGTCGCCACTGCGCTCCACGGCGTGAGTCCGGGCATGCAGCCCCCGGGAGATGGACCTATGGAACCAGGCAGGTCCTCGTGGTGTCATTCAGGTTGCGTATGAATCCAATATTCCCCTGATGAAATATCATGATGCGTTGCAGACTCGGAATTGGCGCCCATTTCGCTCTTCTCTATCTTTTGATCGCCCTGTGCGTTCATCCCCCTCCGTGGTGCTCATGGGCGGCCATGCAGACCGGCGGGCCTCTCGATGGAGTGCGCCATCCTCATGTGCTTGCTCTGACGGGGGCCTACGGACCTCTCGTGGAAGTGGCGGAAGTCCGAGGGGATGACCTCGTGTTCAGGGTTCGGGGGAAGGAGATCTTCTACCAGGAAGGGAGAATGCTCTCGGAGACCAACATTGCCCGGGCCCCTGAATTCATCCCGATCTTCTACGCATACGGAAAGGGCCCCCTGGAGTCCCTCCCCCTCTACACACCCCGTGCCCAGTGGTCCCACGACTTCCTCGACGCCCTTGCGGGGGGCAGCGAGAGGGAGGTTCGGGCCCGGAGCCGCAGGGTCCTTTTTCTCAATCGTCCCGTCACCGTGCATGACCTCTGCGTCGATTCCCTGAGAAAAGTGGAAGAGGAAATCTGGTATCAGGCCCACCATTCGGATGCGGTGCGGGCCTTCATTGCAGGGATCAGGGCCGTTCACTCCATGCATTGGCGCATGGTCCGGGGGATCAACAACCGAAGCTACCACTCCTATGGCCTTGCGCTGGACCTGCTTCCCAAAAGCACCCGGGGAAAACACATCTTCTGGCTGTGGAGCGCAGCCCGCATATGGGATTGGGAGAAGATTCCCCTTGGCCTCCGATGGAGACCTCCCGAGGAGGTCATCAAGGCCTTCGAGGACAATGGCTTCATTTGGGGCGGCAAATGGTACCACTTTGACTCCATGCACTTCGAGTATCGCCCCGAAATCCTCCTGCTGAACAGCGAAAACCCGCGCTGAGCTTGGCGAAAGCTCGTGCCGGCAAGGGCAACGAAACCCGGGTTCGGAAATGGGTCGTGACGTCCACACCATGGTTGCAGTCATTACGGTCGCCGGCCGGTCGGCTTCCTCTCACTCTCGATTGCACTCTCGCGGGGAGTTGGCATTGACACCGTATCCTCTTCATCATAGAGTTTTCGCCGGAGGGCGGGGCCACGCTTCTTGAGGGTCGCCCGACCGCGGCTGCCCATGGTGATGATCCCGGGAACCGTTGTCCGTGTCTCTCCTTTCTGTCTCCCCCTGATTCGGACCCCTTTGGAGTGAGTAAAATGGCTGCTGAGAATCTGGATGTGGCGATGCGTGTTGCCGAGCTCCTGCTTACCGCCGAGATATACAACCAGTCCGGGAGTCTTGGCGAAAACGACCTGCCGCCGAGGATACGGGAGCACTATTTCGATGCGGCCACCGAGGGGGTCAGCCGGCCCATCTCCGTCACCCTCGCGGATCTCAGGAAGATGTGCGGCATGGATGGGCTCGACGCGATTCTCCACGATCTGCCTTTCCTTGCGGTGGAGGAACCCGGCAGCCGGATGAGGTTCGCGGCGTTCGAGACGGGGGCCGAATGGTTCGCAAGCCAGGATTCGTTCGCGATGATCCAGGCGAACCCCGTTCTCGCCTTCTTCTACCAAAAATACGATCCCAACGTGAGCTATCTCGATGCCAAGCTGGCCAACCGGCCGGCTGCTCCCGGGGGGGAAGACCCGGATGCCAGGATGGAGGACCTGTGGGCCGAAGGAAATGACGTCCAGGACCTCTTGAAGCTGGTTTCCATGAAGTTCCCCGAGCAGGTGAGAAGCAGTCTGGACGATCTGGTGCTCACGGAAGAGCAGCGCAGGGAGATAGCCAAGGCGGGCAAGGCTTTGGAGCACCGGCAGTATCTGAGGGACGTGGGGCTGTACGAAATAGGGAAGATCCTCTTCGTCGGCCCTCCGGGAACGGGGAAAACATCTGTGGCCCGAGCCCTCTCCAAATGGTTCGGGCTTCCTCTCCTGGAGGTGAAGCTCTCCATGATCATCAGTCACTACCTGGGAGAGACTTCCAAGAACATTGACAGGGTGTTTGTTCTGGCCAAAAAGCTCAACCCGTGCATCATGTTCATAGACGAGTTCGATTTCGTTGCCAAGACGAGGACTTCCGAGGATCACGGGGCCATCAAGCGCGCGGTGAACACCCTTCTCAAGGCCATTGACGACATCAGCCTGGTGGAGGACGGCGTGCTCCTCATCGCGGCGACCAATTACCCTCAACTGCTGGATTATGCTGCCTGGAGGCGATTCGACAAGGTCATGAACTTTGTCGTGCCCGACGTGGAGATGCGGCGCAGGATCCTCGAGAAGATCCTGCAAAGAATCGACGCGGAGGTTGACGCCCTGGAGCTTGCCCGGCTCACCGATGGGTACACGGGTTCGGACCTTCGCCTGGTGGTGCGGGAGGCGGTCCTGGAAGCTCTGCTGAAAGACAGGAAGCGCCTGGATCACCAGGACTTCCTGCGAGCTGTGGAAGAGTTCCATCGCAGGAACGCCGAATATCGCCAGCACGGGAGCCCATAAAGCCGCTCCCATGAGTCTTCAGTGCCCACCCTCCATCGACGGTCACTTTTGTCACTCATCCAAACGGCACACCGCCACCGCGTCATTCCTGTAGGGGCAAACCAGCCCCTCGATGACCCGGCCTTCGACCACGACCCAGGTCACGCCGAACTGGTCCCGAAGCCTCTGGAACTCCTCAGGACCGAAATCCCTCCAGCCTTGCAGGGCCCTGGTCTGCTGGTACCACGCGTCGGCGATCTTCGGGGGTTTTTCTTCCTTCCCGCTGTTGTTCCTGACCGCCTCCAGGGCAAAGGATTCGGCCACCACGCCCGGATCCTTGACGAGGTCCGCGAGCATGCTGCGTTCGGCCAGGGCCCGGAAGCCATGAAAGTCCTCTCCGGCAAGCTTCATGTGATGGGGGTTGAGGGCAAACAGAGCGTCCTTGGGGGTGTTGTGCCTGATCCAGTCAAAGGCCTGAAGCCACCGGTTCTGGCTCGATGTCCAGGGCCACACGATGTGCTCCGTGGAAGAGAAGGAATTGCGTTGGGCCATGGCCATCACCAGGCACAGGGGAAGAAAGAAAAGGATCCATCGCAGCGGCCGCCGCTTGAGGAAGAACCGGCCGATGAGTCCTCCGGCGAGCAGGAAGAAAATCAGGTAGACCAGGTGGAGGCTTCGCATGGGCTGAAAGGGACCGAGCCTTCCAAGGTCCGTGGGGAGGGTCGTGGCAAGGGCAACGGTGAAGAAGAAGAGACCGAAAAGGGCGAGGCGGCGACTGACATGGGCCAATGCCGGCGTGGCGCCTCGAATGGGAACGGCGCTCATGGAAAACAGCATGAGCAGCGGGGCAAGGATTCCCAACCATTCGTACCAGGTCCACTGGAGCAGGTAATGGTGCCTGCGGTTGAGGCGGATTTCCTGCCAGACCACCGAGTCCGGATTGGTTGCCAATCCCGACGCGAAAAGCCCTGGGGTGTTCACCTCCGCCGCCGGACGGAGGGGCCTCCATGCGAGAAAAACGTTGAATACGACGGCGAATGCGGCCATGAGTGGATGGATAATGGCGGCCAGGGCGATGAGGATGGCGGCGGTGATCAGGCGCCTGTCCAGAACGCCGACGACGGCAAAAAGAATTGCTCCGGTGGCGATAGATCGGGGGTGGAGGTGGCAATCCATGATGTGGAGGGCGGTTCCCGAAACGGGAAGGGTCAGGAGGGCTGTGACGGTCATCACGGAAGCCCAGCGCGCCTCCTCGTGCTCAAAACACCTGCGGCTGATTCGAAGGCATCCCAGCAGAACGAGGAAGATGGAGACAAAGTGCAGCAGGAAAGCCGCCACATTCACGGGGAGGCGCGAGATGCGAGCGAAGAAGGCCACCATTTCATCGAAGAGGGTAAGCCGGGTCTGTTGCAGAAAGAACAGGGTGTCGGAAGGGTACAAGGCGGGATCCAGGATTTTCTTTATGGCGGGAAGGTAAATGGCATCGTCTTCCGCACCGGGGTGGTAGCCGTGCACCAGGATGCCCGCCATGGTCAACACGGTGAGGAACAGGAGAGTCTTCAGTCTGACCGCGGTGTGAGAGGTCACGTGGGGGGTCGCCTGGAGATGAGATCCGCAAGGAGTCCGAGGAAGAGGATCTGGATGCCCGCGAGAATGAGGAGCACCGGAACTTCCCCGATGCCGGTCAGACGCGAGCTGATCAGCTGGTAGAGGCCGTGGAGAATCCCCGCCGCCAGGATGAGCACGGCCGGTGGAACGAAGACCTTCAATGGATTGAAGTAGGTCGCGAGCCTCACGATGAGGATGAGGAAATTCAATGTGTCGTGAAAGGGCCTTATTTTGGATTTGCCCTTCCGCTTGTAGTAATTGACGGGGAGAAACTTGACCGTGAAGTCGTTGCACATGAGTGCCAGGGTGAGGGTGGTGGTGAAGGAAAAGCCGTCCGAAATCATCCCGGTGAATGGAAGGTAGGCCTGCTTTCTGAAAGCCCGAAGCCCTGAGTTCAGGTCCGGGATCCTGCGCCCGCACAGGATGTTTGCGAGCTTGCCCAGCACCCACTTGGGCACTCGGCGGACCAGGGGAATCTGGACATTCTGGCCGTTCCTGGATCCCACCACCATGTCACAATCGTCCAGGGCCTTGATGAGACGCGGGATTTCCCCATTGGGGTAAGATCCATCGGCATCCGTGATGACGATGATGTCCCCCGTCGCCATCCTGATGCCGGCTTTGAGGGAGGCCCCGTAACCCTTGTTTTCATCCTGGAGGATGAGCCTGATTCCTTCCCTGCGGCTCACGATCATGCCCGTGCTGTCCGTCGAGCCGTCGTCGACCACGATGATTTCATGACGCGCGTCAATCTCCTCCAGGGCGGATTTCACCTCATCGAGGACCATGCCGATGGCGGCCTCCTCGTTGAAGGCGGGGATCACCACGCTGATGCGGCAGGAATCGGGTGCTGACTGTTTCCTGGCCTGTTCCTGGACAATCGAAATCTGTTCTGCCAACCGGTCACCCCCTGTCCATCGAATTGAGCAACAACACCTTTTCCCCTGAAGACAAACGATAGCAGGAAATTGCCATCAGCGGCTATTTACTAGTTCTCTCCGGGGTTGTCCAGTGTCGGGTGCGGTGCTCAAAAAGGGTTTGCTCTACTCCAACTGGATGGGTATTAAGGTAAGAGCAGATATTCTGCCACCAGGAAGGGCCGGAGAGAAAATGGAATCCTCGAGATTTCGGAGTCATACCCCACTGTCGATCATCCTCGTGATCGTTTGCTTGTTGGCGCTTCCGGGGTGCATCAAGCCGAAGATCACCCTTTTCCCGGACCCCGCCACCGAGTCCCTGAAGGAATCTGTCCTGGAAGGAGAGGGAAGAGGGAAAGTGGCGGTCATCGGCATCAACGGGTTCATCTCCGACACGCCCAAGGGGCCGCCGCTCCAATCCAGGCTGAACATGCTCCAGGATGTGACCGCGCAGCTCAAAATGGCGGAAGAGGATGACGAGGTCAAGGCGGTGATCCTCAAGGTGGATTCCCCCGGCGGGTCCATCACCGCCAGCGACGCGCTTTACCACGAGATCATGGACCACAGGAAGCGAACCGGCCACAAGGTCGTCGCGGTCATGATGGATGTGGCCGCATCGGGGGGGTACTACGTGGCCCTTTCCGCTGATGAAATTCTGGCTCACCCAACGACCATCACCGGATCCATCGGGGTGATATTCGTGAGGCCGAAGATCGAGGGGCTCATGGGGAAGATCGGGCTCAACGTGGAGGTCAACAAGTCAGGCAAAAACAAAGACATGGGATCCCCGTTCAGGCAGACGTCGGAAGACGAGGAGAAAATCCTTCAAGGGCTTATCGACCAAATGGGCCAGCGCTTTCTCAACTTGGTCGCGAGTCACCGGAAGATGGACGCTAATGCTCTTCTGGAAGTCGCGGATGCGAGGATCTACCTCGCTGATGAAGCACTCAAGCTTGGACTCATCGACCGGATCGGGTACCTGAGCGACGCTGTTTCCCGGGCGAAAAAAGTGGCGGGGCTCCCCGAGGATGCCAAGGTTGTGGCTTACCGCCGAGCCGAATATCCGGACGACAACATATACAACCCGGCGAGCTCCAGGGCGGGTGAGAGCGGCATCAGCCTCGGCGGCATGAACCTCCCGGACCATCTCCTTCCGCCCCCGAGCGGTTTTTACTACCTGTGGCTTCCAGGGGCTGCGGGCCGGTGATCCGTTGAAGTCCATAGTCGCCTTCCTGGAATCTCAGTCTCCATCGAGGGCGGGGAATGAAACGACGGCACCTCGGGCTTGATGTGTGAGGCTGAGCGGGGAAGAAACCCATCGGCCCGTCGACATTTACCCACTTCCCACTTCAGGCACTTCTCCCCAGGTCTTTTCGCTGAGCTCGATTTTCTTCTTCACGGTAGCCCACGTTCTGGTGGTGAGGAAGGACTCGGGCCACCGCTTCACCATCCTCGTGAACATCTCTAGCGGCACCGTGAAGGTCATTTCATCCGGTTTCAGGTATTTCCGGTCGGACGGGTCCCATCCGCCGAGGACAGCCTTGAGCTTCCCCTGGGCCAGGATCCTGAGGGGCCACGTCACCATGTTGGAGCATCCCGCCCCGAACGGTGAGGTCACCGCCTCGAAGTCGTTGGTGACGAAAGTCGCCAGCTGATTGAGTCCCCCGATGATTTCCCCCCTGGCGAAGAAGGTGACCAGCAGGGGATCTTCGGTCTGGGTGAACTGGGTGACGGGTTTGAAAACGCAAAATGGAGCGGGAGCCGGGGGTGGATCGATGGTCTCGAAGAAGCGGCGTGTCACTTCCGGTGACTCCAGATACCGTTCTCCTTCGACGTGGCCGGGAATGCCGCTCGATACGTAGTGTGCGATGAAGTCCAGCTGGGGTTTCATGAACCCGAGATAGAACCCACCGCCGATGCAGCCGAATTGGTTCTTGCTGAAGTAGGCCGCGGAGCCTTTCTTGCGAGCACGCCAGATGTTGCCAACGACGCAGGAGAAGTTGGCGAAGAGCCCTCCGAAATCCACCTGGCCTCTCATCTCGTCTTCCCTGCTCGGCAGGACTCCCTGCTTGGGAGAAACGCCCCCAGAGGGCGGATCATCGGTGTAGATCATTCCCATGGGCTCTTCCTTCATCCCCAGGGCATCCAGAAAACCTCTCACTTCAGGTGCACTCACATCCTTCATGGCGATTTCCCTCCCGACAGAAGGTTGCACTTCCCATGGCGATGGGCTTCAAGGCTCTAAAAGAGCTCTCTCATTTCCTACGGACGGCTGCCTGGTTTGGATTCGATCGCCTCACGGACGGCCGCGGCAATTTCCCTGCTGAGAGACGCAACGGCCCGGCTTTGGGCGGCCACCAGAGCTTCATATGATGTGGAATCCACCGCCTCGCTGATTTCCGAATTCCTCTGGGCAAGCACCTTTCTGCCCTGTTCGCCATAGAGGGTCCACCTGGCACCGAGGGTGGCCCTCCCTCCTGGGACGCCCTCGAACCGGACGACATCCACCGCGATCTGGAAATCCACCTGCGATGTCCTCGGCCAGGGGTGCATGAGGACCCGGCTCGTCGACAGCATCGCCGAGAGTTCTTCCGCAAGCACGCGGGCGAAGTTTTCGGAAAGCGGCTCAGCCCATCGGTCGAACTCCGCCAGGTCGAGCTTCCCCGGCGTGGCGCGGGTGACGATCTGGGGCCTGTCCAGGTAGTCCGGAAGCTTCACGGGCCCGACGCCTATGGAGATCTCCGATGGAGGAGAAAGGACGTCGGGGCTCTTTACCGAACCCGTGGTGGAATGAAGCAGGTAAAACCTGGATGGCTGGCTGCTGGAGCATCCCCCCACGCCGGCCGTGACAGCCGCCAGGAACACACAAGCCCAAAAACGGATGGATGACCGGGTCATTCTACTTTCCTTGTGATTTGCCCTTGATGAAGGACTCGGGATGCCTTTCGATGTAGTCCGCGACAACGCGCAGGGAGCGCGCCGCACCCGAGAGCTCTTTGAGGGCCTTGGCCAATTCATAGGGCAGGTCCCCGTGCTCCACGGCCATGTTCTCCACCGTGCTGAGCGTTTTCTCCGCCTGCCTGGCCGCTCCCTCCGCCGCCTTGAAGGTGTTCTCGAGACTCGCGGTGACAGCGGGTACACGGCCTTCGATGCCCCGCAGCAGCTTCTGACTCTCCTTCATTGTGTCGCTGAGCCCCGAGGTCAGGGGCTTGATCTGGGCATCAAGGTTTTGGGCCAGCTTCTGGATTTCCTTGACGGTATTGCTCAGGTCGGATGATAGGGGCTCGATGCGGCTGTCCAGATTGCGCACCATGGACTGCACCGCCTTGACGGTCTGGTTCAGGGAGGAAACCGCCTCCTTCAGTTCCGACGATGTGGCGAACTCGGCGATTGCCGACATGGCTGCGTGAACCTTGTTGATGATGTCCTCGAGGGGAAGCCTCTGAATCGTTTCGAGGAGTTGATCCCGGTTCGACGGGACTGTGGGGATTTCCGGGTAGCCCTGTTCGTCGCCAACCAGTTTCGCGGGCTTCCCGGGGAAGAAATCCAGCAGCACGAAAAGCTGCCCGGTGACGAAGCTCTGCATTCCGAGTTGGGCCCTCAGGCCCTGCTGGATGAGATACTCCATGAGGGTCTTTGCGGTCTGTTCCTGGAGAGCTTTGTCCAGGCTGTTCGCCTTGTGGGTCTCACTGATTCTGTCGAGCTCGATTTCAATGATGACCGGAATCTTGAGGGAAAGGTCTTTCTTGCTCAGGGAGACCTTGAGGTCCTTGACGGTGCCGATCTTGACACCCTTGAAATCCACTGGGGCTCCGGGGTTCAGCCCCTTGACCGACCCTTCGAAGAAGACGACGTACTTTGCCGTTGCCTTGAAGAATTTCCCCGTCCCGAAAATGAGGAGGCCTAACACCAACAGGCCCACCGCTCCCACAACAAAAGCACCGATGACCGTCAGATTTGCCTGTTTGCTCATGATCCTGCTTCAAGGAAGACGTTATGAGTGAGTCCCATGGGCTGAGGGCGCTTCCCGTCCAAAGCCCGAGGCACGGCCCGTTGCCGGGTCATTCAATTTCGGTCCTGACCTCGCCTCGCGTGAGGAAGGTTCTCACCTTGGGATCCTCGCACTCGGCGAGGAGCCTGTGGGGATCGCCTGTGGCGATCACGGTCCTGGACTCGGAGTCGAGGAAAACGGAATTGTTTCCGATGGCGAAAATGCTTGCAAGCTCATGGGTCACCACGATGACCGTCGCTCCCAGACTGTCGCGAAGCTCCAGGATGAGGTCGTCCAGCCTGCGGGAGCTTATGGGATCCAACCCGGCGGAGGGCTCATCGAAAAAAAGAATTTCCGGGTCCAGGGCCATTGCGCGGGCGAGCCCCGCTCTCTTGCGCATGCCCCCGCTGATCTCGGACGGATAGAATTCCTCGAATCCGGCGAGACCCACGAGAGCCAGCTTGAACGAGACGATCTCCTCGATTTCCTTCCTGTTGAGATCCGTGTATTCCCCGAGGGGCAGGGCAATGTTTTCAGCCAGTGTGAAAGAGCTCCACAGCGCTCCACTCTGGTACAGGATGCCGAAGCGGCGCATGGTCAATTCTCGTTCGGCGGGACTTGCATCCCAGAAGCTCGCACCTTGATAGAACACGTTTCCTTTAGCCGGCCTCTTGAGTCCTATGAGATGGCGCAGGAGCGTGCTCTTTCCGCATCCGCTGCCCCCCATGATGATGAAAATGTCCCCGCGATTGACCGTGAAGTTAAGGTCCCGCTGAATGACGAAATCCCCGTAAGCCATGGTGAGATCACGCACTTCAATGTGGGGGCTGGAGCCATTATCCATGATGCAACCGAGTTTCAAGATTCTGACTTCACCAGTTCCTAAATGCCCAGAATATCGTAGATGACGGTCAGGAGCGCGTCTGAAACCACAATCAGGACAATCGCAGTCACAACCGCCGAGGTGGTGGCCTCGCCTACGGCGGAAGCGCTTCTTCCGCACCGCACGCCCCGATAACACCCCGCAAGGGCTACCAGCACCCCGAATACACCGCTCTTGATGAGTCCGGCAACAAAATCAATGAGGCGAACGGCGTTCTTCGTTTGGTAGTAATACTCAGCCAGGGAAAGATCCAGCATGCTGATTCCCACCAGCGCTCCTCCCAGGATACCCATGAGATCCGCATAGAGGCAGAGGAGAGGAAGCATGAGCACCAGTGCGATCATTCTCGGGAGGACGAGGAACTCCATGGGGGAGATGCCCAGGGTCTTGAAGGCATCGATTTCCTCGTTCACCTGCATGGTGCCAAGCTGAGCGGCGAAGGCCGCCCCCGTGCGTCCCGCCATGATCACCGCGGTCATCATGGCTCCCATCTCCCTCGCCATGCCAAGGCCCACGAGGTCCGCCACATAGATCTGAGCCCCGAAAAGCCTCAACTGGATGGCTCCGACGAAGGCGAGGATCAGGCCGACAAGGAGACTGATGAGGGATACGATGGGCAGAGCCCGGGCGCCGCAATCCTGGATGAGAAGGGACAGGTCGGACCTGCGGAATCGAGCCTTTCCGGCAAAGAACCTGAGGAGCGCGACAAAAGCTTCACCTATGAACGCCAGGGTTTCGGACAGGGACTTCTCAACGAGGATTACGTCCTCTCCGATGCGGGCCAGGAGCTGATTGTCGTCGCCTTCTTTCCTGACATCTTCCTTTTCAGGGACTGCGGCTGCCAGAGTGAGAAGTCTTTCCGCTCCCGGTGGCAACCCGTCCTTGTTCATGTCGACGCCCGCGCCGCCGCAGTGGTCCGCAATCGCCTTCAGGAAGATCAGAAGACTGGTGTCCCATCGGGTCACCCTTTCTGTGTCGAACACCACCAGACGAACGGGTGGACCGGATTCGAAGGACTCGCGGAAGGTTTCTGTTGACGGCAGTCCATGAGCCATGGTCCAGTCGCCCGAAAGGGCGATGAGGAGCGTCCCGTCATTGGGACGGGCGTAGCGGATTCTGGACTCCCACGACTCTCTTTGCACGGAATTTTCTTTCCTGTCCCTCAGACCGGTGCGAATGATTCAATGGATTCAACGGCGGCAATGTTTCTCACGCCTCGACGCCGGAGCCTCTTTAAAACAGATGGGATGGGAGTTGTCAAATTCAACGGCGATTTGGAGGCGCGTGTCCTCCGCCAGATCCGGGACAATCCGGACGAAACCCGCGTGGATGTAGCGTCCTTGGACTTTGCGGTGAAAGATCAAAGAAGCCTTGAGAAGAAGACGACAAATGGAGTATAGGAATAACGAGGCTGTTTGTCAGAAACCCCATTCATTTTGCGGCCCTTCCAGGACGCCCGAAGCAAGGCCTCTGATTCCGGCCCCTCGAATGAGAATCATCCGAAACACCCTCGTTGTGCACTCATGAGGAATGTATGGGCAGACGTGAAACCCGCTGGAAGTTGCCGCTGGTTTGTTTCTTATTGATACTGGGTGCCGGTTCCATTTTCGTGCCGATGGAGGCGGTTTCAGCCAGGAAAGGCAGGCAGGCCGTCCCTGTCGGCCCCAGGGACGTTTCCCCCCAGTGGGAGCCGACTTCATGCAGGGGCTGCCATGAGAAGTATTACGAGACCTGGTCCTCGTCTCGCCACGGACTGACAGTGCAGCCGTTCACAACGGAGCTTGCCCGCAAGACCTTCCAGCAGGCGCCGGGAGATGTCACCATCGGAGAATTCCGCTACAGCCTGGAGCTGGGTGCAGCCGGCGGCTGGATAGTGGAACGGGGAGGCAAGTCCGAAAAGAAGTACAAGATCGAGTATGCCATGGGGGGGAAGAACGTCCTCTTCCTTCTCACGCCGCTGGATCGGGGCCGCCTGCAAGTCCTGCCTCTCGCCTACGACGTGGGCAAGAAGAGCTGGCATGATGCCCCGACCAGCGCCGTGCGCCACTTCATTGAACGGGGCAGCGAATCTCAAAGCTGGAAGGACCCCGTTCTCACGTTCAACACGGCCTGCTTTCACTGCCACGTTCTCCAGTTCTCCACCAACTACGACCCCGAGAAGGAAACCTACCGGAACATGTGGGCTGAGCCGGGCCTTCGCTGCGCAGCGTGTCATGGTCCCGTCGAGGAGCATGCCCGGGCGATGAAGGAGGTGCCCAGGGATGCCGTTGCTCAAGACTTGAAACTTGTCAGCTGGAAAACCTTGAGCTCCCAGCAGAAATGCGAGGCGTGCGCGCCATGCCATGGGAAGATCCGTTCCCTCACCAATTCCTTCAATTCGGGAGACCGTTTCTTCGATCACTATGACCTGGTCCTGCTCGAAGATCCGGACTTCCATCCCGACGGAAGGGACCGGAGCGAGAACCACACCTACGTCCGGTGGCTCATGAATCCGTGCGCGAAATCGGGCAAGCTGGACTGCCTCCATTGCCATGAGCCGGGAGGGCAATTCCGTTTTCAAGGGCAGGAGAGGGCGAATGAGTCATGCAGGCCCTGCCACGAGGACCGCGTGCAGAATGCCAGGAGCCACACGAACCATCCGGAAGGGAGCGAGGGGAACAGGTGCATCGCGTGCCACATGCCCAAGACCCAGTCGGGTGCGGTGTGGAGGACGGACCACTCCATGCTTCCGCCTACCCCCTCGGCCACCATGGCCTTTCAGTCTCCCAATGCCTGCAACCTGTGCCACCAGGACCGGGATGCCGCATGGGCCGACGAGTGGGTGCGCAAACGGAAGACCCGGGACTACCAGGCGGCCACCCTCCACAGGGCCCGGCTCGTGGATGAGGCTCGAAGGAAGGATTGGTCGCGCCTGGACGACATGCTCCAGTTCATCGCCGGAAAGGATCGCGAGGACATTACGGCTGCCTCCCTCATTCGGCTGCTTACCCTCTGCGGCGACGAGAGGAAATGGCCGGTCCTCGCGGGCGCCCTGCGAGACGGGTCTCCCCTCATTCGGGCGAGCGCGGCCCAGGGACTTGCGGGGAACTTCAGTCCCGACATTCTGAAGGAGCTCCTGGCGGCGACGGAAGATGAGTACCGCGTGGTCCGCGTTCGGGCGGCCATGGCTCTCTCGGGGTATCCACGCACCATGCTGAGCGATGAGGATTTTCAGAGTCTCGATAAGGCCACGGGCGAATTCGTGGCGTCCCTCAAGATACATCCCGACGATTGGGAATCCCAATACAACATGGGCAACTACCTTCTCAACCGGGGACACCTGCCAGCCGCCCTGGTGGCCTACAACACGGCGGCGAGGCTGGACCCCCGACGCGTCCTCCCGCTCCTCAACGCATCCATCGCCGCCGCCCGCCTTGCGGACATGCTGAAGGCCGAGGATCTGCTCCAAAGGGCCCTGGAGATCGAGCCGAACAGCCCGGCCGTCAACTTTCACATGGCCTTGCTCAGGGCCGACCAGGGAGACATGCCCCAGGCCGAAAAGCACTTGCGCGCGACGCTCAAGGCCGACCCCCAGATGGCCGAAGCCGCGTGCAACCTGTGCGTGCTCCTGTCCAAGGACCGTTTGGAGGAAGCTGTCCAGTGGTGCCGCAAAGCGTACGAGCTGGATCCCAGCGATGGCAAGTATGCCTACACCCTTGCCTTTTTCGAGCGCAAAGGCGGAAAAACCGAGGAGGCCATCCGGATTCTGCGGGCAGCCCTGGGACGGGAAGCTTCCAACACGGAGGCAGTCCTGCTCCTTGCGGAAATCTACGAAGAACAGGGCCTGAAGGCGGAAGCCAAGGAACTCGTTGTCGGCGCCCTGTCCAACGAGGCTCTTTCCAGCCGCGATCGTTACCGGCTGTTTCTAAAGCTTCAGGAAATAGAGCCCGCCTCGCCTTCGGGTGAGAAGGCGCCCCTCGAGGATCAGAGCCTCTACAGGATGTCCCCCCCTGAGAGCGAGGTGGACATCTGAACATGAAACACCCTGTATGCCCCGGTGATTGGGCCCAAGGGAGAGAAGGAAGATCGACGCGGCCATGAACAGGGAAAACCTCCGACTACTGCCAAACCGTGAAAACCATTACTGCTTCGGCTGCAGTCCGTCGAATCCATCGGGGCTCGCCATGGAGTTCCACACAGATGGAGTGAAAGTTTATTCGTGGGTAACGGTTCCAGGCCATCTGTGCGGGTGGCAGAACCTCGTCCATGGGGGGGTGCTCTCCACAATCCTGGATGAAATCATGGGATGGTGCGCCATGCACTCGCTGAAGAGGTTCACCCTCACGAAGGCGATGGAGGTGCGGTTCCTCAAACCGGTTCGGGTGCAAGATCCCTTGATGGCCGAAGCGAGCATCGTCGATGTGAGAAACGACCGTGAAGTCATGGTGGAAGGGAGTATCACCAATGGTCAGGGGGAGATAGCCACCACGGCCAACGGCTTTTTCGCCCTTTTTACACCACAGGCCATCAGGAGGATGGGGCTCTTCGATGAAGACGCCCTCAGAAACGTGGAGTCCCTCTTCGGGACTGGATAAACCCCGACAACAATCGCAGCCCGTGTCTTTTGGCCTTTAGGTGATTGTGTGTTAAGTTATAGAGAAAGCATTGTTCCACGGATACACAGGTGAGACCCCCCATGTCCAAGGAAGAAGACTCCTCCCCCTCCCAGGTTCAGATGGTCAATGAACTGGTCGAGTTGCGCAAGAAGACTGCAAGGCTGGAAGAGTGCATCGGCGGCGGGTATCAGGAGGAGATGCCCGGAGGTGGAAAAGTCAACTACCGAAGCCTCGTGGAGCAGATCCCCGCCATCATCTACACCAGCGCCCTCGACGAATTCTCCACCACCCTCTTCGTGAGCCCACAGGTCAAAAACATCCTGGGCCTCTCCCTTGAAGAATACAGAGAAGATCCGGATATCTGGCGAAAGAGCCTGCATCCTGAGGACCGTGACAGGGTTCTCGCTCAGGTTTCACGCTCCATTGCCTCATCGACCCCTTTTTCCTCGGAATACCGGATGCTCCGGAAGGACGGAAGCGTCGCCTGGGTACGTGACGAGGCTTTTGTGGTCCGGGACCCCGAAGGCAAGCCCCTCTATCTTCAGGGGGTGATGATCGACATCACGGGGCAGAAGGAAGTGGAGGTGGAGCTTGGGCGTCGGGATGCAATCCTGGATGCGGTGGCGTTTGCGGCTGAGCGGTTTTTGGCGAACAGCGGTCAGGCGGAGAGCCTCGACCAGATGTTGGCGAAGCTCGGCAAGGCGTCCCAAGTCAGCCGCGTTTACATCTTCGAGAACCACAGGGACAAGGCAGGAAATCTGCTCACAACCCAGCGGCATGAGTGGATTGCCGAAGGGAGCTCCAGGCAGAGGGGAAATCCCGATCTGGAGGCTTTCCCGTGGCTGGCCGGAGGGATGGGAAGGTGGGCTGATTTGATGAACCGGGGAGAGGTCGTCAAGGGCCTGGTCAGGGCCTTTCCCAAATCGGAACAGAGAATCCTCGCCCCGCAGGGTATTCAGTCTATCCTTGCGGCTCCCATTTTCGCGGGTAACGAGTGGTGGGGTTTCATAGGCTTCGATGAATGCTATCGGGAGAGGTATTGGTCCCATGCGGAAGTGGAGGCCATTCGAACGGCGGCCGGCATCATCGGGGCGGCGATTCAGAACAGGCGGGCTCGCGAAAGGTTGGACAAGAGCAAGGAACGCTATCGGGAATTTGCGGATCAGCTGCCTCAACCCGTGTTCGAGACGGATCTCGACGGTCGGTTCACGTTTGCCAACCGCCGGGGTGCAGAGCTTTTCGGGTACTCCCGGGAAGACCTGAAGGGCGGCCTCAATGCGGTCCAGGTCTTTGTCCCGGAAGAGAGGGACCGACTCCTCGACACCATGAAAAGGCTGCTTGAGGGGCAGGAGCAGGTTGAAACGGAGTACACCGCCCTGTGCAAGGATGGGTCGACGTTTCCCATCGTGCTCCACGCCTCGCGAATCATGCGGGGAGGAAAGCCTGCGGGATTGCGCGGGATCGTTGTCCCCATCAGCGAACGCAAGGAAATGGAAAAGAGGCTGAGGGAGAGTGAGGAACGCTACCGCTTGATTTTCAACCACTCTCCCTTCGGTGTCATGCATTTCGATCAGAAGGGCATCATCGTCGACTGCAACCGAAAATTTCTCGAGCTTCTTGGAACAGACAGGGACTCCCTCATTAATTTCGACATGCTTTCCTCCCTCAGGGACCCGGCCATGAAAGCAGCGGTTCTAAAAAGCCTTTCGGGGGAGACCGGGTACTTTGAAGGGCCCTATCGTTCCGTCACCGGGAACAAACTGACCTCCATGCGTTGCCTATTCAGCAGAATCGACTCCGAAAGCGGGCAATTCCTCGGGGGCCTCTGCATCGCGGAAGATGTGGGGGACAGGATGGAAACGGAAGCGGCACTAAGGCAGAGCGAAGCCCGTTACCGGGCCATTGTGGAGGCTCAGACAGAACTGGTGTCCCGCTTCACCAGGGAGGGGGTGCTCACCTTTGTCAACGAAGCATATTGCAGGTATTTCGGAGAGACCCGGGGCGAGCTCATGGGAAGCATGTTCTGGCATCACGTTCCTGACGAAGAGAGCCGGAACAATCTGAGGGAGCACATTGCCGCCTTGGGGCCCGGGAATCCGGTGGCCGCCATCGAGCACCAGGTGGTGACCTCGGATGGGGAGATCCGCTGGCAGCAGTGGACCGACCGGGCCATTCTGGACGAAGAGGGCAACCTCCTCGACATCCAGGCGGTGGGGAGGGACATCACGGAGCGGAAAAAGGCGGAACTTGCATTGCAAGAGGCCCACCAGCAGCTCCAGGACATCATCGAGTTCCTGCCGGATGCCACCTTCGTCATCAACAAGGAAAGGAAGGTCATTGCCTGGAACCGTGCCATAGAGGAAATGACGGGACTGGGAAAGGAGGATGTCCTCGGCAGGAGCGGCTACGCCCATGCAATTCCCTTTTACGGAGAAAACAGGCCCACCCTCATCGACCTCGTGGTTGAAGACAACCCGGAGTTTGAGAATCTTTACGATTTCGTGGAGCGCAGGGGAAATACCATCTTTGGGGAGGTGTTTGTTCCCAAGGCTTACGGAGGGCTGGGCGCCTATCTCTGGGGCACGGCATCTCCTTTGTTCGACGGTACCGGGCAGATGATCGGGGCCATCCAGTCCATCAGGGACATCACGGAACGAAAGAACGCGGAAGATGCCATTCATCGTTCCGAAAAGCAACTGCGGTTTCTTTCCTCCCGTCTTTTGACCGCCCATGAAGAGGAGAGGAAAAGGATTGCCAGGGAGCTGCACGACAGCATCGGGCAGTCGCTGGCTGCCGTGAAGTTCTTCGTGGAGACAACGCTCAAGTCAGCGGAAACCGAGGAAGCCATTGAAATCGTAGCCTCACTGGAAACCCTCGTTCCCATGATACAGAACGCCATGCAGGAGGCGAGGAGGATCTACACGGGACTGCGGCCGTCCATGTTGGACGACCTCGGCATCGTGGCCACCATCGGCTGGTTCTGCAGGGAGTTCCAGCTGACCTACCCCATGATTCATGTGGAATCCCGCATGGGAATTCGGGAGGAGGACGTTCCCGAGAATTTGAAGATCGTGATTTTCAGGGTGATTCAGGAGGCCATGAACAACGTCGCCAAACACAGCGGCGCCGACCTTGCCGGTCTCGCCCTCCTGAAGGTGGGCGACAAGCTTCAGCTTTCTATCGAGGACAACGGCACGGGATTCGACCTCGATTCCGTCCTCGGCAAACACCCCCACGAGAGAGGATTGGGACTCACGGGAATGAAGGAGCGCACGGAGCTTTCCGATGGTGTGTTCACTCTGCACAGCCTTCCCGGGAAAGGAACGACGATCACTGCCGTGTGGCGTTGCCGCATCTGAAATGCGCCCCTTGCCGGGCAAATCCCTCCACAACCATTCTCAACATCCTTGACGAATTCCCCCAATTCTGCTTTGAAGTGGGTCACCGAAGGGAACAACGGGAGGATCTTGACCGGTTGCCGCTTACAGCGATGAGGAATCTGCCATGAAGAACAAGGTCATGCACTTGATGCAAAGGGGGGCCGTCACGTGCCTCGAGGAGGCGACGGTCCGGGAAGTCGCTCAGATCATGGTTGTGAATGACATTCGCTACTGCGTGGTCATCAACGCCAAGCACGAGGTCAAGGGCATCATCTCCGCAAGAAGCATCCTGAAAGCCTACGGACAGGATCTGGACAGCATCAGCGCCCGGGACATTCTCCTCCCCTACACGGAGACCATCGGTCCATCCTGTGACCTTCGGGAGGCCGTCGACATCATGAGCCGAAAGAAAATCGAGCACCTCATCGTCGTGCCTGACCGGCCGGGGAGCCGGGCAATCCTGGGGCTCCTGTGCGCAAGGGACATCGTCGATCACATGGCTTTGGAGGGAGAGGCGGCATGACCAGGATATGCGACATCATGCAGAGGAGCGTCGTTTCATGTCAACCCGATGACACGGCCAGAGAGGTGGCGATGCTGATGAAGACCAATGGGATCTATGCCATCGTGGTGACTCATGGAAGTGGGGAGGTGTGGGGACTCGTTTCCATGATGGAAGTCATCCGTCATTTTGGTGCCGACCTGCAAGAACTCAGTGCCGAAGACATCATGCGACCCTACAGAAGAGTGGTGGACCCCCAGTGGACGCTGGCGGAGGCGGTCGATCTCATGAAGCGCCGCAAGATCGAGCACCTGATCATCGTGGACCCCCACGCCGGTCCCAGGCGTCCCATCGGTCTCCTCAGCACCTCCGACGTCGTCCGCCACATGTCCCGGATCACAATCGGGCACTATCAGCAGATTCTCGTGTTTCCTTCCCCCTGAGCTTTCCCAAGACAGCTGCTCACACCCCCAGCCCCAAGTTACCCGCGATCCTGTTCAGGTTCGTTGCATAGCTGCCGTTGGGCGATTTCGCGATGGCAGGGATGAGGTCCCGCGCACTGCGTTTGATGTCGTTTTCAAGGGGAAGAGACCCGGCGAAGTTCACCTCGGTGCAAAGCATCTTTTCGGCAACTTCCTGAATCCTCCACACGACCGAATCCGTGCAGCACCGGTCTTCCACCATGTTCAAGACCAGCCTGGGCTTGAAGGATCTCAGCAGCTGGTTGATGAGAAAGAGGTTTTTCGGTTGCTGTTGCCTCACCCTGTTGCGGAGCTCGTGGATGTTTGCGATCCGTTCGCCGGTATCGTGTGAGCTCAGGAGGCCAATGAGTCTGGCCAGCTCGGGGTCCTTCTCCAGCCGAAATTCGGACTCCTCGCCATAGAGTCTGTTCAGCTTGCGATAGAGGGCAATCTTGATGAAGTTGTAGGCTTCCAGGTAGGCGGCCGGGTCGCACGTGCCCATGACAATTCCGATGTCCGCGGCCAGAAAGAAGTCCACGATGTTGTAGGAAGTGTCTCCCCCCAGGTCCAGGATGATGACATCCGCCTCGATCTGCTTGATGGACCGCAGGAGCTTCATCTTGGAGGTGAAGGTGATGTTGGCGGCGCCGAACTGGGAACTGTCCCCGCCGATAAGCTTGGGACCGTATTTGCTGGATACCATGGCGTCTTCGAGCCGGGGTATGCGCTTGCAGAGGAAATCGTTGATGGAGGAGGTCAGGGATGTGTTCCCCAGGTACAGGTGAAGATTGGCACCTCCGAGGTCAAGATCAACAAGGACCGTGCGATGTCCCGCCGACGAAAAAAGCACGCCCAGATTGGCGGCAAAGATGCTCTTCCCGATCCCGCCCTTGGCTCCGCCGACGGCGATGATCTTGCGCCTGAAGGGGGTCTCATGGGGGCGCTCTCCGCTATTTTCTTGGGGAAAGTAATTTCTCAGGGTATCGTACGAAGCCTTGATTTTGACGAAGCGCTCCTTGCGCTTTTCAATCACCTCCTTGGGCTCATCCCGCTGGAGATCAGGATGGTAGCGCTTGGCCTTCTCCCGGAAAGCCCGGGTGACGAGTGGAAGCTCCAGGTTCTTCAGGAAGAAATCGTCCCTGGCATGATCCGGCGAAAAGAGGAACGCGCATGCGATCCGCAACCTGTGAAGCTCATCGTTCTTCAGATTTTGTATGGGCAGCACCTGACCGAACCTCTCCTTTTGCCTGTTTTGTGTCGAAGAATTGACCAAATGACCGAACGGAACATTGACATGGAAAGCCGGGGACCGTCCCCGGAAGGAGCACCCACGTCGCATCCTGAATGGGTCGCATCCCGGTTTCCATGGGCGGGAAACCGGGAAAGACGCTCTTCCATGCAGGCGACGGCGGCTTCGGAGCAGACAAGAGAGCAAACCAAATGCCAAATGATGTCGGTGACGACCAGTGGAATTTGCTCAACTCGAGGCCATGATGATTTGATCATGGACACTTCATTGCGTGGCGCTGTATCAACGTTAAGAAGATGACCATCGTCTTCAGGAGGGCTTCAAACACGATGCCGAGCTCGCCCGTTCCCTTCGACGGCTGTTATTGGGTGATCCGCGGGAAACTGCTTGCCGGTCCTTATCCCGGCAGTCTCGATGCTTCCAGCAAGGGGAGGAAGCTCAAAGAACTCCTGCGGTCCGGTGTCCGCCATGTCATCGATCTCACTGAACCTCATGAAGTCTTCTATTACACACGCGGGATGGCGCACTACGAAGATGATCTGGAGCGACATGCAGAGGAACTTGGGGGTGAAATCAAAATCGTCCATTTTCCCGTTCCGGACATGGATGTTTCCCCGCGCTCCATCATGGTCCAAATACTGGATGATATCGATGCTGCCCTGGCGAGGGGATTACCTGTGTTCATCCACTGCTGGGGGGGGCTCGGGAGAACCGGGACCGTCGTGGGGTGTTATCTTGCAAGGCACAACCTGGCCTGCGGCGAAAAGGCCCTTGAGAAGATTGTTGAACTGAGGCGCCATAATCCTCTTGCTGATTACCCTTCTCCCCAGACCTCCGTCCAGCGGCAGATGATCGTTTCCTGGAGAGTGGGCGAGTGAGTCGGGATGAAAAGGAACTTCAATGGGAGAGATCAAGAGTACCCTTGAACTGGTCATGGAAAGAACGCGGCATCTTTCGCTCAGCGATGAAGAGAGGCGGGAGCAGGCCCTGTCGGATTTCAGGAAGGCCTTGAGCGGGATGATACAGAAGTTTCTCGACGAAGCTTTCAGCCTTGAGCGCTTCGATGAAGAGTTCGAATCCCTGGAATCGAGCTCGGGAATCAGAGACAGGAGGATTCTTGTTGATCTGGTGGAGGACCGTCTGGACTTGGATGGAGACAACGACCGGCTGCTGGTGCTTCTCAGGGAATCCTGTGGTCTGAATGTGCAGACTGTGACGGACATCCTGGACGGATACGCGGAATCCATGCGGGCTGAATCCGGGAGGCGAACCGAGGAATTGAAGCGGGATCTCCTGGAGAAGCGGGGCATCCATGGGAGTGCCGTCCACACGAACCTTGCCGCCGATGAATCCTGGAGATCCCGAGAGGAGGCTCTGAGGAAGCAATTTTCCCAATCATTGGCCCAGGAGTTCAGGAGGCTCAAGTCTCAGATTGCCTGATCCCCTCCAATGAAGGATCGGGGGGGAAATCCTCCGATTTGATGCCGTCCCGCTTGAGGAGGTAGTATGGGGCGATGAGGGCCATGCGCACCCGCTGCTTGCCGGCCGGGTGGAGGCAGGCCAGAATCACTCGCAGAACGGTGGAAAGCTTTTCTTCCCTCATGGGAAAAGAAGGGAATCGGTGGTTCTCCAATTCCTCGGGATTCTCGCGTCAAATATAGGCAAACCAGAATTCCTCGACCCTTTCGAAATTGTTCCTCACCTTTCTTCCCCCTTGAATGAAGTCTCCATGGCCGGGAAAAAACCATTCCACGTCGAAAAACGCCAGTTCACCGATGCTCTTCTTGAGGGTGTCTCCATTGCCGCCGGGAAGGTCGGTTCGACCGAGACCGTCCTTAAAGAGGACATCCCCCGTGAAGAGGGCTTTGTGCCGAGGCCAGTAGAGGGAAACGGATCCCGGGGAATGGCCGGGGGTGTGGATCACCTGCAGTTGCAGATCCTTCACGGTGAGGTCGCCGGAGGTGAGAAAAAAGTTCGGGGTGTAGCCGCCGGTGTCGAAAAAGGTGCCGAGGCTCCTGCCCATTTCCCCCAGAAGTTGCCAGTCTCCCTCGTGCAGAGCAAAAAGAGCTTCCGTGTCCTTGAAAAGCCTCACCGCTTCAATGTGATCGGGATGGGCGTGGGTGCAGATCACCAGGTCGATGTCCGCGATGTTCAATCCAGCTTCTCTCAATCCGCTCTCCACGTGGGGAAAAAGACGGACATGCCCCGGGTCGATGAGTATCCTGGCATCCCCTTCGAGAAGGTAGGTGTTGCAGTTGTTGGCGGCCATGGAATTCCACGGGAACACGTGAAGTCCGTCATTTACTTTCATGAGAGACGCTCTCCGGCGTGGTGAAAGTGGTCACCCAATCGGCACCGGAAACGGGGGAGGGCTTCATAAGGAATCGCCCCCCTCCGCCCGCAACAGTGCCACGGCGTTATCTCCAGACTGCCCGAAGGCTTCAAACCGTCGTCGCCGCCGACCGCGAACTCCGGAAACGGGAGTCTACGGATGAACGGGACCCCGGGGGCCTCAGCTGCCGCCTCCCTCAAACACCAGGGTAAAACTGGACCTCTTGGGATCGTTGGTCTTGACCAGGGTGTACTTCTTCGCTTTTTCCTTGCAGCTTGCGGGATTCACCGTCAGAGTAATTTTTCCCTCGCGTCCAGGAGGGATTGCCTTGTCAAACCCGGCAACTTTCACACCTCAGCCAGGGGTGATCTTGATGATTTCCAGCACTGCCCCTCCGGTATTCTTGACCTGGAAATCGTGGGAGATGATCTCCTCCACCCCGGCGGGTTGGGTGATCCTGAAGAGAGGTTCTGAAACCTCTGCCGAAGGTTTGCCGCCGAAAATTCCGGGTCCTCCAGTCTGGGTCTCCACACCCGATGACCCTGAGGAACCCGCGCAGCCCGCCAGATACGCACAGAACAGCGCAACCCCGAAAACCCTCCAAATCCGATCCATGTTCACCGCCTCCCAATGAAAAGTTCACCACGATGACTGCCGACGACGATTTGATTCCTGTCCCAATCCGGAGCGCACTGGTCGCTCGTTCCATCCTCTTAAAACGGAATTCGATGCAGGGGCGAGGCATTCGCGGATTCCGCAGCCTCGCAACCGATGGAGAAGGGCTCAAGCGCTTCACCGACAGGAACCGAATCCAACAAAATTCGGAGCATATTAGCCATTGCAGTTGGCGCATTCAAGCCCCCTTCACCTATTAAAAAAGGGATTCCCGCCCCGGGAGTTCCCTGTGCAACAGTTCCTTAAAAAGAACGAGACATTTATTTTCATCTGGATTATGGATGATGCGGAAGGAATGAATTGGCGCAATGACCCACCCCGGCGGGCTTCACCCATGACCAGATCCAGGCCAAGCGGATTCGCTTCGAAGAGGCGATCCAGATTGCTCATGCGCTCCGAAATGAAAATGACTCCCTTCAGGATCGTGTGTGCCTATGCCGTTGTGACCCTCAGTTGGACGCTGTTCGCCGACCAGCTGCTGGGAGCCCTCATCGATGATACGCTGACCATGAAGGCCGTCCAGAAGGTCATCAGCATCCTCACCATCATCCTCACCGCCCTGCTCCTGTATGCGCTCATCCGCCGGGACACCATCGCCATAAGGCGCTCCGAGGAAGCGTTGCGAAGGAGCGAGGCGAGGAATCAGGCTCTGCTCAATGCCATCCCCGACCTCATGCTCCGCATCGGCAAGGACGGGACCTTCCTTGACTTCAGAGGTGCCAAGGGCTTGACCCAGACACTCTCCACGGGAGGGTTCCTGGGGAAGACCGTCCACGAGGTGATGCCCTCTGAAGTCGCAGACCAGACCATGGCATCCATTGAGCGGACTCTCCAGTCCGGGATTGCGAGCATTTTTGAATACCAGCTTCCGAGGGGAGATCGGGTGGACTACCAGGAGGCCCGGATCGTGGTGAGCTGGGAGGACGAAGTCCTCGCCATCGTTCGGGATATAACCGAAAGGAAACAGGCTGAGCAGGAGAGGGAGACTCTCATCACGGAGCTCAGGGAAGCCCTTGCCAAGGTAAAAACCTTGAGTGGTCTCCTGCCCATTTGTGCCGCGTGCAAAAGGATTCGAGACGACAACGGATACTGGCAGCAGATCGAAGCGTACATACGGGATCATTCTCAGGCGGAATTCAGCCACGCCATATGTCCCGAATGCGCGAGGCGGCTCTACCCCGATCACTACAAGGGGTAATGATTCTCAGGACTGATGTTGGGAGGAAGGGACATGTCGAAAGCGGAAGAAATGTATCAGTGCCAAACGACGAATTGTGGGTTTATATACGATCCTGACAGGGGCGACCGGAAAGGAAAAATCCCCAAGGGAGTGAAGTTTGACGACCTGCCGGATGAGTGGAGATGTCCCATTTGCGGCGGGACCAAGAAATGTTTTCGACCCCTCGCGGGGCCCGGATCCGCGAAAGAAGTTCGTTGCGAGCTCCCCACGCAACCCGGGACCAGCAGTTGAATCAGCCTTGGCACTCCCATGGTGCGGAATTATAAGGGGTCATTTGTCTGCCCCCGATTTCATCTCCTTGACCACGCCATTTCTCCGAATTTCTTGAACTGAACTGAGGGATGCCTCGGGTTCTACATGTGTTCTGGTGCATGGGACCGTTGGGCGTCATCTTCGGGCTCCCCGGAGCGTCTCCTCGCTGTAGCCCCACCCTTTGCACGATGGGACGTCAATGAGGATGAATTCTGCATCTTCGTATGCTTCGAATCGCAAGGACTCCTCGGTATCGATCCGGGCCTGCCCGTTTTCATCAACCCGGTGGCCGTTGACGGAGAGCTTTCCCCCTGTGAGGTATACGAAGACTCGGCGCCCTTTGGTGGCTTCGAAAGAGAGCGTTTGACCTCTGTCCAGGCCCGCCCGGTAAATGGTGGCGTCTGTGTGGAAGGTGACGGCGTCGCGAATGGACTGACCGGAAGCCACCGGGAAGAGCCTGTTTTTCCAGTTCGATGGATCGTATGTTCTCTGGTCATAAGTCGGCGCGAGTCCGGATTTGTTCGGTAGAATCCAAATCTGATAGAAGTGCACGGGCTTTGCGGCCAGATTGAATTCGGAATGAGTCAGTCCCGTGCCGGCCGACATGCGTTGGACATCGTTGGCCTTAATCACAGCCTTGTTTCCCATGCTGTCCTCGTGGGTCATTTCGCCATCGATCACGATCGTGACGATTTCCATTTCCTCATGGGGATGAGTCGGGAAGCCGTTTCCTGGGGCCACGACATCATCGTTGAAGACCCGCAAAGCACCGAACTGGATGTTGTTCGGATCGAAGTAATTGGAAAACGAAAACAGCCAGTAAGTCTTCAGCCACCCGAAGTCGTTGAAATGACGCTGTTTCCTGCTGATTATCCGGATCATGTTCTCCTCCTACACTGCGCATGAGCATCCCGCCGACCAGAAGCGTCCTTCAGGTCGCATGATGACCAGGTGTTCGTGATTTCCGCTTGCATGCAGATGCCCGCAATCGCCGTGTGTGTGCTTGTGTGGGGCGGATTGGGAGTTGTCGTAGCCTACGTAGTGGGCCACGGGAGACCAGTCGGGGCTGACCGGCGGCATCAGCGGCGCAAGTGGACTGAACTCTTCTGTTGCGTAGACAGGCTTTCCGCCGACCATGGTGAGGACACTCTCAATTCCGCGGATCTCATCTTCCTCGATGCAGAAATAGTCTGCATTCAGGACGGCCAGGTCGGCAAAATAGCCGTCTGCCAGCCTGCCTTTGCAATGGTCCTCCTTGCTGAACCAGGCGCTGCCGGACGTGTAGAGCATCAGGGCTTCCTCACGACTGAGTCGGGACTTTTCCTCAAGGTTGAGGAGTGAGCCGCCCGTGCTCTTGCCGGAAACCAGCCACCACAAACATGTCCACGGATGATACGACGCAACGCGAGTTCCATCGGTGCCGGCTCCCAGCGGCACGCCCATTTCCATCATTTTCCGTATCGGGGGTTTTTCCTGGACGGCCTGCCGCCCGTAGCGCCGGATGAAGTACTCACCCTGGAAGGCCATGCGATGTTGAATGGCGATGCCTCCGCCCATCTTCAGGATGCGTTCGATATTTTCCTGCTCGATGGTTTCCGCATGGTCGATGAACCAACGCAGATCATCGATAGGAGTGTCACGGTGCACCCTTTCGAAAAGGTCCAGGAACCTGCCGATGGATTCATTGTAGGTGGCATGGATGCGCCACGGCCACCTGGCTTCGGCCAGTTTCCGAATGACCTGTTCCAGTTCGGTTTCCATGAAGGGTCTAAGGTCTGGACGGGGCTGCAGGAAGTTCTCGAAATCCGCCGCACTCCACACCAGATTTTCGCCGGCTCCGTTGACACGGAGAAGCTCATTGCCGTCACCAGGGTATGTCAAACCCAGCCAGCGCTCATAATCGGCCATTTCGGTTCCGGGTTTCTGGGCAAACAGACTGTAGGCAATGCGCACCGTAAGCTGTTTGTCATCGGCCAGTTGGCGGATGACGGCGTAGTCTTCGGGGTAGTTCTGTCCTCCCCCGCCCGCATCCGATGCACTGGTGATGCCGAACCGGTTGAGCTCCCTCATGAAATGGCGCGTGGAGTTCAGCTGGTCCTGGAAGTTCAGCCTGGGGGCGTTGGCGATGGCCGAGTAGAGGATGAGCGCGTTGGGTTCGGCGATGAGCAAACCCGTCGGTTTGCCGCGAAGGTCCCGTGCGATCACTCCACCCGGGGGATTCGGGGTGTTTTCATCGAAGTTCAGGGCCCTTAGCGCGGCGCGGTTGAGCAGGGCGCAGTCGTAGAGGTGCAGGACAAAAACGGGAGTGTCCGGTGCCGCCGCGTTGATCTCTTCAAGGGTGGGCATGCGGCCCTCGGCAAACTGCAGCTCGCTCCAGCCTCCAATGATACGAACCCACTGGGGCGGCGGAGTCCTCTCCGCCTGCTCCTTGAGCCTTCGCATGGCCTCAGCGATCCTCGGCACGCCATCCCACCGCAGTTCGAGATTGTAGAAAAGCCCCGCTCGGATGACATGCAGGTGGGAATCGTTGAGTCCCGGGATCACCCTTCGCCGTTGGAGGTCGACTTGGAGGGTGTGCTCACCACTCATGGCCAGAAGGGTTTGATCGTCACCCGCAGCACTGACCAGCCCGCCACTGATGGCGAGTGCACTGACTTCAGGTTGCCGCGGATCATTTGTCGTGATCTTGCCGTTGTATAGAATCAACTCCGGTGCGAGGTGTGTGCTCATCATGTCTCTCTCTCCGTTTCTATCCTCCTCAGCCGGGGGGCCGCCGCACGTTGAGCCAAAAACTGAACATGCGTGTGAGGATCGGCATGACGACCCATGCCAGGGTCGTTACAACCAGTGCCGAGGTCATGAAGATTGCCATGGCAGGAGACCATGTCCCCGTAATGGGGTGAAGCAAGCGGCTGAAAACGTAAACGGAAGGATAAACCCCGGCCAGGGTGAGCAAGGCCATCTTCCAACGCGGCGGATGGGTTCCTTGTGGGCCCTCGCGAAAAAACGCTTCCAACCCGTGCAGCGGCCGGCGACTGTATTCCGGCTCAACAAGGGGCTCAACCGTTTTCTGCCACTGGGTGAATGCATCGGAAGCATAGAAGGCATCTCGGTCCGTCTCGCTGGCAAATGAACGAAGAATCCCGTAGGTGCGGTCGCTCGATCGGGGAAGCGGGCGCAATAGATAGGCCCCCAAAGTCCCCGCCTGGGAGAACGAAGAGGCGAAGAAGCGCAGAATCGCCTCTTCAAAGGCAGGCTCACAGCCTGGTTTGACTTTCCGCGTGATGGCAACGTGCAAGGGATGGCTCATTGCTCTCCTCGTGTTGTCGGCGATGTCCAAGGGGGGCCTCTGAGTTTCGCTGTCCACACACTATCTCTTCACCACATGCGGGTTCTCCGCTGCCTGGGGAGCTTTGTGCACCATCGAGTACGCATACTCGATGCCGCTGCCGTAAGCACCACCATGCTCACGGAACAACCGCATGAGCACATCGTAGTGATCGTGGTTGGCCCAGTCTCGCTGGAATTCAAGCACGGTGGCCACGGTTGTCATAGGCACTGCACCGGCCTGGACGCAGCGTCGCATCGCGGCATCGTGAGCCAACTGGGATGTGGCGCCACAGGCGTCTTCGACGATGTAGACGTTGTAGCCTTCATTCAACATCTGCAGTGTGGGCCATGTGACACACACCTCGGTCCAGAGCCCTGCGACGACGATGTTTTTCCTGCCCGTGGCTTTGATGGCTTCCCGGAACGCGGGAGAGTCCCATGAGTTCATGCTGGTGCGCTCGATGGGTTGCCGACCGGGGAAGACATCCATGAGTTGAGGCCAGATGTAGCCACTGAATGATTCCGTTTCCACGGCGGTGAGGATGGCCGGGACGCCAAATTCCTTCGCCCCTTTGGCCAGCAGCACGACGTTGTTGATGAGAAGCTGTCGATCGATGTTTGCGACTCCGAACGTCATCTGCGGTTGGTGATCAATGAAAACCACGGCACAGTTGTCCTTGGTGATAAGCCCATTATCGGTGCCCGGCAGGATGTTCGACATGTTACATCCTCCTTTCTTTCTGGTTATGCTTAAATGTGGCATTCAAGCCGCCAGTACAGAGGCAGCGGAATTGTCATTTGTTGAACAGTATGACATCAGGTGGTGGGTGGCAATACTTCCCGGGAAGGAATGCCGAACAAAGGACTTCCGTCAGGTAGGCTCAAGTTTTGGGCAAGCTCCGTCATCGGGGTGTTGACCAGGGCCAGCACAACCCCTTGGCACAGCAACACACAATGGAGTGTCCAAAAACGGAAAAGTCCATTAGTCATTCCCGCCATCGCGCCAATGACGGTCGGTGGGAGTTGCCTCCCCGTTTTGGCCACTCTATTCCGTGGACGCGTGCTCAGTGCAGCTCAACGCATTAAAATGGCCGATAAGGCGGTCGTCATTCCGGGCTTGACCCGGAATCCAGGAAAAGTCTCTGGATACCGGCTTTCGCCGGCATGGCGGAGTGGAGTGTGGACACCTTTTTGTAAGGTTCTGTACTTAGCGCTCTATGCTGTTTCCTGCTGTCTCTCGGGATTTTCGCGAGGCGAGCCCGTGGCTCGAATCGAGGAGTGATCCGTTGAACCCCGCTGGCGCCTCCAGGCGCGTCAGCTTGAAGCCTCCGCCCTGCGCGAGGGACGAAGGGGTGAGAATTCGTACTCCTTGCCCTGGGTTTCGAAAACGGCCTTGTCTTCCAGATCTTCCTTGAGCCTGGCATTCAGGAGTCTCTTGCAGCCGAAATCGTAGAAGGTGATCTGGTGTGTTGGCACACCGTCACCACTGTCTTCAGGTCCCAGGTGCTGCTTTTCATCAGCCGTCAGTTCCCTGATGGTGAGTTTCTGGCATCTTTCCCGCTTCTCGTTCCCCGAATATCGGGTCACGACTGAGTAGTTACCGGGGAACATGATCCGCATCTTGATGGGCATAGTGACCTCGCTTCCGATTGAGTCGTCATGGGATGATGAACAGGTTGCTGATAGGTTTGGTGACCGAATGCACCAACATATATTAAACGGCATGATGCAGACCCATGGTCCGAGCCAGGACGATGATGACCCCCCGCCGTCCTTTTTGGCCCGATCGCCCCCAATCGGTTCATGTGGCGGCTGTTCACTCACGTCCCATTTGAGAAGTCGATTGTCCAGTCTGGGTGGTTTTCCGGGCCTCACGCCTTTACGACTGGGCCCACCGCATCGTCCCGGCGCCGGCTGCAACAGCGTGGCCGACATGAGGCTCAGGCCGGAGAATCACCTGTGCGTGCCCTTCCTGTGGCGCATGAATGGACGCCGGCAAAGCGGAATCAGGCCTTGAGGAACGCCAGCAGGTCGGCGTTGAGCTGGTCCTTGTGCGTATCGGTCAAGCCATGTGGCGCTCCCGGGTAGACCTTCAAGGTTGCGTTCTTGACGAGTTTCGCCGAGGCCAGGGCCGCGGCGCTGATCGGAACGATCTGGTCGTCGTCGCCGTGGAGGATCAGCGTCGGGATGTCGAACTTTTTCAGGTCCTCGGTGAAGTCCGTCTCGGAGAAGGCCTTGATGCAGTCGAGCGCGTTCTTGTGGCCGGCCTGCATTCCCTGAAGCCAGAACCAGTCGATCATGCCCTGCGAGACCTTGGCGCCCGGCCTGTTGAAGCCGAAAAACGGGCCACTGGCGAGATCCTTGTAGAGCTGCGAGCGGTCGGCGATGGAGGCGGCACGGAGTTGGTCGAAGACTTCCACAGGCAGGCCGCCAGGATTTGCCGCCGTCTTCAGCATCAGCGGCGGGACGGCGGAGATCAGACCCGCCCTGGCCACGCGCTTCGTTCCGTGGCGGCCGATATAACGGGCGACTTCACCGCCGCCCGTGGAGAAGCCGAACAACACGGCATCCTTGAGGTCGAGCGTCTCGATGAGCGTCGCGAGGTCGTCGGCGTAGGTGTTCATCTCGTTGCCATTCCATGGCTGGCTGGAGCGGCCATGTCCGCGACGGTCATGGGCGATGCAGCGATAACCGTTGGATGCCAGGAAGAGCATCTGCGCCTCCCAGCTGTCGGCATTGAGTGGCCAGCCGTGACTGAAGACCACGGGCTGTCCACCGCCCCAGTCCTTGTAGTAGATCTGCGTGCCGTCTTTCGTCGTGATCGTGCTCATTGTTTTGCCTTCCTCTGCATGGTCCGGGGTGGTCGATCTGGTCGCTCGCGTGGTTTCCGCACTTCCGCAATTTCAGCTTCAATGAGCGCTTTCGGGTGTCCACCGAAGGTCATGACTGTCAGCTTCATCGCCGCACGCTAATTGCCCCGGCAGCGGCGGTGATCATCAGTCTTTTTCATAATCACTGTCTTGCTGAGAAGCACCTTCGGTCTTTCAATCAGTGTAAAACCAACATCCCGGGCTTTTCTGGCAGTCGCCTCAAAATCCGTCTTGGAGACATGGAAGGTAGCTCAAATATGAAGATTCGTCTGTTCGATTTCAGTGATTGTAGCTGAAGCAGTTCACCGGTTACCGGCTGCAGTCGCCTCGCCCAAACGATGAAGGCTTCCCTGGGTAGCCTCCCTGTAATAGAAATCGTCGTGGAGAGCCTGGGTGATGTACCGTTCTGCAAAGACATGCAGAAGGACTTCCGGTTTCCGCCTCTCGATGTCTTCGAGGAGGTACGGTGCGAATGGGGCGATGTTCACAATGCTTTTGAAGTGCATGCGCAGGAAGGGATAGAGCCCGTCGCCGAAGGAATCATGCCGGAAAAGCAGTGTGCCGAGCAGCCCGCCTTCCCTCGCAGGCCCCGCGCTGAACCGCGTTTCGTTTTCCTCGGGCAGCAGATCCTGCATGAAAAGCATCTGAGCGAGATCGCCCCCGGCAGGGTTCGTTTCCACTCTCACCGATTCAGGGGAGACGGAGATGGAGCGCACTGCGGGGATCTTCATGGAAATGTGCTTCATGATCTCCGCGTAGGCGACGTATGCTCCGTAACTGTTCCAGTGGGAATCGGTCTTCCAGTAGAGCGGATGTTCGACCCTGGCCCGGTGGAAAGTCTCTCGCAAATCGATGACCCTCATGGTCGAGTGCTTTTCAAGGTGGGACATCAACTGGTCTAAACGTGTCGTTGGGCGGTGCTTCACAATGCCGTCCGGAAGATATTCCCCGTAGACCGTGTTCTTGTTCGGCACAATGACCACCACGTAGAGGATGTTCCTCTTTGAGAACATCCTTCTGTTCTCTTCGAGGCGCTGTTGAAGCTTCACCAGCTCCGAGTCCGGCAACGGGATGGTTCCCCTGTAATCGTTAATGGTGTTGCCGTCTGCAAGGGCTTCAGAGCAGTAGAACAACCAGGCGTCCTTCCCCACGATGACACTCGGTATGGGAGAGATTCCGAGGAGTCTTGTCTTCAGGATGCTGTTCCATCGGATCAAATCGGGACGAAAGCCGAAATTGTCGGCGGCATAGCCGTTGAACTCGCGGGGTAAGCGGCTCAGGGCTTCCAGGCTCAGTTGTGGGGGCTTGGCGAGTTCACGCTTTTCCGCCTCCTCGAACTCCGGGTAGAAACGCAGGGCCATCTGGAGTAACGGAAGCCAGAGGAGAGCGAAAAAAAGAGCAATGCAGATGACTTTACCGAGCTTTGGCATCCTGCCCATATTCCTTTAACCTGAATCCATCCCCTTTTGCCCTTGGTCCTCGCCTGTTCCATCCAAAAGCCGCCCACTCAAGGTGAAGCGATTAAAACTTGAAGTATATAAACGGGTTGTGCGTTCCTCCCGCCAGAGACATGCAGGACACGAGAAACAGGGTCCCCAGCCACGCCGCATAGGTCATGTTCAGGCCCCACGAAGCAATGCGCCCCGACAGGCGCGGGGTTGTCGCCAATGACACGGCCCAGTTCTTCAAAGTCTTCGAAAGGGGCATGGAAAGGGCTGTCCCGATAAGCATACAGAGGATGACCTCCCCATTGAGGAACAGGCCTGGGTAGTGTACTCCGCTCGTCTCGGGGCCAAGGCCGACAATGGCCTGCAGGAATACCCAGCTCTGGAGGGGAGTGTCTCCGCGGAAGATGAGCCAGCCCATCAGGACGACCACCATCGTGTAACCGTGTCTGAGGGGTCGCCAGGATGCCCCCATGATGGATCCAAGGGGCGTTCTCTCCGCGATGAGAAACAGGCCGTACCACCCGCCCCAGAGAATAAAGTTGAGGCTGGCTCCGTGCCACAATCCGCAGAGGAGAAACACCGCGGCAAGGTTGAAATAGGTCCTCCATTTGGAGCAGCGGTTGCCTCCAAGGGGAATATAGAGATAATCCCTGAACCATTGAGAAAGGGAGATGTGCCATCGGCGCCAGAATTCCTGAACAGACTGGGAAATGTACGGGAAATTGAAATTCTCCGGGAAATCGAATCCGAAAGTCTTGCCAAGGCCTATGGCCATGTCGGAATAGGCTGAAAAATCGAAGTAGATTTGGAGGGAAAAGCAGATCAACCCCAACCAGGCCAGGGGAAAGGAGACTTCACCGCCGGGCAGGGAGAACACTCCGTCGGCCACTGCAGCCAGGGGATTGGCAATAAGGGTTTTTTTCGCGAGCCCCGTGATGAATCGCTCGATTCCGGCCACAAAGCCCTCCGAGGTCACCCGCCGCTTCCCCAGTTGGTGTTCCATAACGTGGTAAGGAACGATCGGACCCGCAAGCATCTTGGGAAAGAGGGACAAATACAGGGCAAAATCCACGGGATGGAGCCTTGGGGTTGCCCGGTGCCGGTAAAGATCCATCAGGTAAGAAATGGCGTGAAAAGTGAAAAACGATATGCCCACTGGTGCATGGGAGACGCCCAGTGAAGCCCAGTCGTCGGGAGACCGGCCCAAAACCGGGGCAAGGGTCGAGAGGGCAAAATGAACGTACTTGTAAAAGGCGAGAAGGCCCAGGTTGACCGTGATCCCAGATATCAGGAGCCACTTCTTGGCCGTCGACCGTGCGCTGCCAGCTCCTTCCTCCACCCTGTCAGGGTGCTCCCCTGGTCCGTTCGCTGGAATGGGTCGTTCCAAAAAGTGGGTGCAAAGTCCTATCGAGTAGTTGAAAAGGATGGAAAAAAGGAGGACAAACAGATGTTCTCTCTCGCCCCAGCCGTAGAAAGCAAAGCTTGCCAACACGAGGAGAGCGTTTCTGCCCCTGCTGGGGGACAGGAAGTAGGCTGTCCACACCACGGGCAGGAAGAAGAAAAGGAAGACGACGGAACTGAAGTCCATGAGCGCTTTTCAAGGAAACTCGAGGTGGATTCGCCCAAGCCGGGAGGCCATCGGGAAGCTCATGGCGACGAGCTCGCCCCGGTCGCAGGGCGTGGTCGCCGGTTTTCAGGAACCCGCTTGGGAATGCCTTACAATGAATCGGAACCTCATCAATGGCCCATTTAACATAAAGGATATTGACGGTTCCACCGTAAAATCGCATCATTGATCCCAACTGGAACCATGATATCCAAGCACTTCAGGCCGGGAGGCCGATTTCTTTTCTTGAATTTTCTTTGTCTGGCACCCAATTGGCATCAGTACGGGAGGAATTGGATCCCAACGGATCAAGAAGATCCCATGACCCTTTAATCAAGGAACCGATGAGCCCTCGTCCGGGAAAGACCTGAAACTAGGGTTGAATGCTGGAAGGGAAAATCCACCTTTCGATTCCCGGCGAACTGCGCAATTCTTATGGTCCACCAAACCGGCATGCGTCGCGTGGGGAGGTCTGTTCGTGCCGTCCCGGGTGACGAGGGAGGAGCATGCGATGACAGGCGGGACAAGTTCTCCCGGAAGTTTATGGAGGTTTGCAGGAAAGGCGACTGCTCCCCGGTTCCACGGAATAGGTGGGGCAAGAAAGGGCTTGCCATGCATGATGTTGATTCTTGCCCTTTGTTTGCCCCCCATGTCACTGGCCGCCAACAAGCGATTCGACGGTGTCGTCATCAAGGTCGGCGTCATGTCCGCTCCCGCCATAGGTTATCCGGCGAAAGCGCATGCAAGGACATGGGAGAGTGTCACCGGGGGCACCGTTCAGATCATCGATTTTCCTTACGACCAGTTGTTTTCCAATTACATGAAGGGCCTAACGGCAGAAGAGAACGTGTTCGACGTGATCTTCTTCGCCTCCCAATGGACCGGCGACTTCTTCCCCTTCCTGGCTGAGCTCCCGGCGGACCTTGCTTCCCACGAAGATCTCGATGACATACTCCCCATTTATTTGGACAGGTTGATGAAATGGGAAGGAAAAACAGTAGCCGTCACCATCGATGGGGATCTGTACTTTGGCTATTACCGCAAGGATCTCTTCGAGGATCCGGCGAACCGCAACGAATTCAGGGCAAAGTACGGCTACAATCTGGCGCCGCCTGACACCTGGAGTCAATACCGGGACATGGCCGAGTTCTTCCACGGCCGCAAGGGGCCGGATGGCCGCACCGTGAGTGGCACAACGGAGCCTTTCGCGCCGGGCACCCAGCAGTTCTGGGATGTGTTCAGCCGGGCTTCCGCCTACACCAATCACCGTGGATCACCGGGCGCCCAGTTCTTTGCCCCGGATACCATGGCTCCCCAGGTGAACAATCCGGGCTGGGTGCGTGCGGTCCAGGAGTACGTGGACATTCTGAAGTTCTGCCCCCCCGGTTCGGATGAGTTCGGCATCCTGGATACACGCAAGGCATTCGTCCGGGGAGATGCGGCGATGACCCTCGACTGGGGTGATACGGGGCCACTGAGCGCGGACCCGAACAATTCCGCCGTTGTCGGCAGGGTGGGGTATTTCGTCCTGCCCGGCACCACCGAGGTTTGGGACGGTCTGGGAAAGCGCTGGGAGGCGCTTCAGCGGCCTCAGAAGGTCCCCTTCCTGGCTTTTGGTGGATGGGTGGGAGGGGTTCCTCGCAACAGCCGTCAAAAAGAGGCGGCGTGGGACTTCATCATGTGGTATGGCAATCCGGAGAACAGCCTCGGGGACGTGGTCAAGAGCAATACCGGCATCAATCCGTACCGTTTTTCGCATTTCACCAACATGGATGCGTGGACCCGATCTTTTTCCGCCCCCTGCGCATCTGAGTACCTGGAAGTGATACGGGTGAGTCTTGAGTCTCCCAACGTGGCCCTCGACCTGAGAATCCCGGGCTTCAACGACTATACCCTTGCTTTTGAAAAGCAGGTGTACTCCGCGGTGAAAGGCGAGATCCCGGTGCGGAAGGCCATGGACCAGGTTGCGGCCGAATGGGACCAGATCACGGATCGGCTCGGAAGGGCGAAGCAGATGTCCATTTACAGGTCTTCCATGGGGTTGCCGCGTAAATGAGCTTGCTTTGCGACGGCTGAATCTCCGTCATCGAAGGGAGTGATGGCATGAAGCGAATCGTCTCGATACTTTGGATAATAAACATGGCAGCAGCCTTGGTGTACCCGACTGTTGCTCACTGCTCGCCGGCGCAAGTGCAAAGGAAATATGTCATAGGGTTTTCGCAGGCGACCACCACGGAACCATGGCGACTGCTTTTCAACCAGGAGCTTGTACGGGAGGCAAAACAGCACTCTGAGATTGAATTGATCATCAGGGACGGCATGGATGAAGTTTCGAAGCAAGTCGCCGATGTGGAGGAATTCATACAGAGGAAGGTGGACGCTATCCTGATCTCTCCCAAGGTTGCCGAAGGGCTGACACCTGTCGTCAACAAGGCTTACGATGCGGGGATTCCGGTCTTCGTCTTGGATCGGGACCTGGTGAACGATCGCTACACCCAGTTCATCGGAAGCGATAACCTGGTGATCGGCCGCGCCGCCGGGGAGTATGCGGTCAAGCTTCTTGGAGGACCGAACCGGGCTCGAGGGACCATCGTGGAAATCTGGGGAGGCATGGCGTCAACCCCCGCTCAGCAGCGGCACACGGGGTTTCACGAAGTGGTCGGCAGGGAACCGGGAGTCAGCATTCTGAGCGAACCGTCGGATGGGGACTGGAAGCAGCACCGAGGGTACGAGATCATGGTCAAGGAGCTCGAGAGACATCCCAGAATCGACCTCGTGTACGCCCATAACGATCCCATGGCTTACGGAGCCTACCTTGCGGCAAAGGATATGAACAGGGTTGAAGAGATCTTTTTCCTCGGGATCGACGGCATACCGGTGGAAGGGGTTCACTGGGTCCATGAAAGGGCTCTGACGGCGACTTTTCTCTATGAGCCCCCGGGTGCCGAAGGGATCCTCCAGGCACTGAAGTACCTTCGCGGCGAACCCATCGAAAAGCGTGTGACACTGCCGACGAAAATCATAGACAAGACGAATGCCGAGGAGATTCTTCGAGCCCAATCCCTCGTCCAGTGACAGGAGCCGCCCTTGTGAAGCACATCGGGAGAGGTTTTATGATTCCGATGTTTTCAGCAACTTGCCCCTGTACACCGCCACGGGAGGGGCCGCCATGGTGATAGAATACAAGGAATCACAGGACATGCCGTCAACCGAGGATCCTAGCATCTCACGGAATGCCCCGCCGGCCGCGCCGGGGGAACCTGGCCGAAAGCACAGTCCCCAGGTGTTCAAGCGCAAGCTTGCCCTGGCCTTCCTGGGCGTAGGGTTCATGGCTTTCTTCATGGCGGCTTTTTCGCTGCTTGCGATCAATAAGCTGGGTGGGGCCATCAGCCACATCAGCGATGACGCTTTTCCCCAGATGGTTGCGGCCATGCGCCTCTCCGAACGCACCAACCTCCTCACCGCAACGGCTCCCGTCCTCGTTTCATCGGAGAATCAGCCCGCCCTGAAGCAATCGGCGGAGCGGCTCAAGGGAATCCTGGAGGAAATCGACGGGAACGTCAACCGCCTGGAAACGAGAACGAGCAAGCAGTTGGCTGCGGAAATCCGGGAACACAGCATGGAGATGGCTCAGCTCCTTGATAAGCTGGAAAAGACCACCGAACGACGCCTCCAGTTGGTGGAGCATCGCGGGAAAATCCTTGAAGGTGTGCGCGAAATCCAGGAGGAATTCCGCGGTGCCCTCAGTATGGTCATCTACAGTTCTAAGGCCCTGACAAGTCTCGATGCCAAAAGGACCCTGACCCGAAATACGGCCCTCATTAAGGAGTTCCTTGCTTCCACCCTGTCTTGGGGGCCCGTCGGTGCGCTTGAGGGAAATATCACCCCGTCCCTTGAAAAAACCCTGCAGGATATTGAGTCCTCCAGTTCGAGGTTTGCTCAGGAGGCCGTCAGGAACATCGGCGCCGCATCGGACGTAAAGGGAGAGGGGAATTTCATCATAGCGGCCCTCATCACCGTGGCCCAAGTCCCGGATCTCGAAACGGTAACAGCTCTTCGCAACTCGGTGAACGTGGCCCTGGGTTCTTTTCGCAACGCACAGGCGGTGCTTGCGGCCGGCGTTCTGGCGCAGCGCAACCCGCTCCTCGCCTCAACCCTGGCCAATATCGAGCAGAGATTGACGGAAATGGGTTCCGGACCGGACAGCATTTTCATGATCTGCGAGGAGCTTATTCAGGTTGCCGCCGAAATCAGGAAGCTCCTCGCCGACGGTCGGGCGGTCGCATCCCTCATGGCCGAAAAGGCCGACCTCGTCGTGTCGGATGTAAACGGGGAGGTGACCCAGCTGCGGAAGGCCGTGGCGGCTACCAGAGTGACGACCGGCCTGGTTCTTGTGGCCATCGCTCTTGGCAGTCTCCTGACGATCACCCTCATCGCATACCTCACCATACGAGTTCTGGATCGCTATGCGAGCGATTTGAACGCGGCCCGGGAAAAGGCCGAAACGATGAACAAGCAGCTGGTGCAGGCCATCGACCGTGCCAATCAGCTCGCGGTGGAAGCAAGAGTTGCCAGTCAGGCCAAGAGCTTCTTCCTGGCCAATATGAGTCATGAGATCCGCACGCCCATGCACGCCATCATTTCCATGACCGACTTTCTCGCGGCCACCGACCTCGCGCCCAAGCAAAGCGAGTACCTCGGGGTCGTGTCGTCCTCGGCCAGGTCTCTCCTGCGGATCATAGACGACATCCTGGATTTCTCGAGGATTGAATCCGGCAGACTGGCGTTGGAATACACCGAGTTTCCCCTCCACGACCTCCTGTACGACCTGTCGGACATGTTCAGGGACCGAGCGGCCGAAAAGGGCATCGAACTGGTCATCGACATTGCCGTCGACACGCCTCGCTGGGTTATCGGCGATCCGCTGCGGTTGAGGCAAGTTCTTGTGAATCTCCTTAGCAATGCCATCAAGTTCACGGATGAGGGCAGTATCGTCCTGATGGTGAACCCCTTCGAAGTGGCTCCGGGAAGAGGGAGCCTCGAATTCTCGCTATTGGATACGGGCATTGGCATTCCTCCCGAGACGGTGGAAAAACTTTTCGATGCCTTCACCCAGGCCGACAGTTCCACGACGCGCAGGTACGGAGGAACAGGCTTGGGACTGGCCATCTCCAAACGGCTGGTGGAAATGATGGGTGGTGACATAGGGGTGGAGAGCAAGCCGGGAAGGGGCAGCGTTTTTCGTTTCAGGGCAAATCTTGGCCTTCCTCATGAGGAGAAGGGGGCTCCTCTTGCCCTGCCGGAGGATTCAAAAGGCTTCGGCGTCCTCGTGGTGGACGACAATGCACACGTGCGCAATGCATTGCGTCGCATACTGGAGCATTTCGGATGTAAGGTGGATTTGGCCGGGTCCGAAGAAGAGGCCTTGGACGTTCTTGGAATCGGCTATCCGCCAAGGTCGCGGCCGGTGGAAGTTCAGCTCATCATCATGGACTGGGACATGCCCGGAACGGCCGGTCCAGCAACCCTTGAAAAGATCAGGTCCAGTGGATTCGGCCGGGATATTCCCGTCATCACGATGGTTCCCTTCGGTTTCGATGAAAGCGTGAAGGACCCAGGGGGGGCCCATGCCCGCCTGATGAAGCCTGTGAAGGAACAGGCGCTCTTCGAAGCCATCATGAATCTCTTGGGAAACGAAGAATCCCCCGCTCACCAAGGCGCCGCCTCCAGGGGCATCCGCCGGTTTGCCGGCGACAATGATCTGAGCGACAGCAGAATACTGATCGTGGAAGACAATCCCGTCAATCAGCTGGTCGCTGCAGAAATCCTGCGGAATGCCGGTGCCGTTGTCGAGACGGCAAGCAATGGTCAGGAAGGAATCGAGCTCCTCGGCAAGTCCTCCTTTGATGCAGTGCTCATGGATGTGCAGATGCCAATCATGGACGGGATAGAGGCCACCAGGAGAATACGCCGGAATTTCGATTTCAGGACTCTCCCCATCATTGCCATGACTGCCCATGCCATGCAGGAGGACCGAGAGCTTTGTCTGGAGGCAGGAATGAATGACTACGTCGCAAAACCCTTTGAAAGAGAGCAGTTCATCATGACCCTGCGCAGGTGGCTTGAGCCGAACGAGGAGCAATAACCTGTTTCGAGATTTTCAGCGTTCGCCATGAATCGATGAGGAGCGTGCCCTCAATCTTGTCCGGTCGTACTTCAATACCCTGCTCAGCATCAAAGGTTGTTTGTGAGCAGCCCCCGAGTGTTGCCCGGCTCACCCCGGTGTGATGGGCGGGGCGGCCGGGCCTCGAGTCTCCTACCTGTAGTATCCTGGAACCCACTCACCGTAGCGGTTGTAATGCCCGGGAACCCAGACTCGGGAACGGTAGTGCCCTGGAACCCAGTACCCGTAACGGTCGTAATGGCCCGGGACCCAAGCGCATTCATCATCGCAGGGTGCCGAGGCGTAACCGTATGAATACCCGTAGCGGGCCCGTGCATAGGGCGGCGGGGTAAGGAGAAGCCCGGCGGCCACACCTGCCGCGCCACCAATGGCCGCGTCTCTTGCGCTGCCGCCGACGGCAAATCCCATCGCCGTTCCCAGTGCGCCAAGGGTCAAGGGGTCAAATGCCTGGGCATCGGCCACGACGGTTGCCAACACCAGCACCGGAATCATCAGCAGACTCATGAACACAAATCTTCTTCTCATGATTGGCCTCCCTCTTCTGATACTGCACTGCCTTCATCGTCACACCAAGGGCTGCAAAGCCCCTCTTGCTTCTCGTCTCTCAAATGGAGCAAGAGGCATGCCACGTCGCCTTCCAGGAAAGAGCAGGCCTCATGGAAGCCGCGGTCCTCTTTCCGGGCCGAGTTGGGAGGTCGCCTCCGCTAAGGGATGCATTCCTTCCTGTGGACGCCAGGGATCAGGCTCCAATTTTTCTCACTCAGGGGGCGGGACGTGCAAAAAAGGTTCACAGGGGGGCGTGATTCAGTGGATGGCGGCAGATGGCGCGTACAGGCAGATGGCGCGGGAAAGGCTCCCGTGGCGATCCCCGAGGGTAGGGCAAACCCGGGGAAGTCCAAATTCGTTCATCCAGAACCGTCCGGCTTGCGTGCTCGCACAATCATGACATTTCGGCATTTTCATGAGTTGAACGGGTCATCGGGACGGGGGCTCCTCTTCTTCCATTTCGAATGACCCGTCTTCCTTCTGCACGATCTTGAGGTTTCGTCCATCGTGGCCGGTGGCGCGAATTGAGCCCAAATAGGTTTTCGGCGGGCCTGGGTTTTGATGTTTGCGCTTCTTCAGAACGATCGCCAGGGCACACAAGGCGCCGAGGACTAGGATTCCAACCGTGACGTAGGCGAGCATCATGTTCATTCCCATTCCGTCTGTTCGGTTATCCGTCGTATCTTAAACCCTTCATCCCCATGAAGTTTCATGGCAGCATTTTCCCTCAAGGAAGGGAGAGGGGTTGTCGATACTTCAGGTGAGCCACATGGTTCTCTGTAATATCTTCCCAAGGAAGCCCGGGTTGCCCCACCCGGGCTTTTCTATTTATCCGGGCCCGGTGGATTCTCCGCCGCCATGGCGACCGTTCCCCTCACTGGGTTGCCACGCGATCATGGTTCGGCTCCATTATGCCCCACTTTTGGCTGTTTGAAAGAGGCAACTGCCGGTATTCTGCGGGAACGAGGTGCGCCTCTATGGCAGAGTGCCGGATATGAGCCGCCAGGCGGAACGGTCCCATGTTCTCGTGGGCTCGCCCTCGGCGTTGCACGAGATTGCTCCGGAAGAGACGAGGAGGCTGAAAACATGGCAAGATTCCTGATGGTGGACATTGGTGCCGGCACCATGGATATTCTCTATTTCAACGAAGACATGGGAACATCTTACAAGGCGGTTGCCAGGTCACCCGTTTTGTCTCTTGCCGAAAAAGCCGCCTCTCTTTCCGGCAACCTCCTGGTGACCGGAAGGGAGATGGGAGGAGGTCCCATCACGCAAGTTCTCCAAATGAGAGCTCGCCAAGCGGAAGTGGCAATGACGGCGTCGGCGGCGCTGACGATCCACCATGATCTCCAACGGGTTGAGTCCATGGGGATACGGATCGTTGAAGATGAGGAAGCGGAGGAACTGAAGGGAAGCCGAAGGTACTCCACGCTGGAAATTGGAGACATCGAGCCCCATCGGCTTGAGAGAGTAGTCCAGGGGCTCGGAGTGGATTTTGAGTTTGACGTCGTGGCTGTGTGTGCCCAGGATCACGGCACTGCGCCTCCGGGAGTCTCTCATTTGGATTATCGTCACAACCTGTTCAAGTCCTTCCTGGACAAAAGCCCGCTTCCCCAAACCCTCATGTTCTCCCTGGAAGAGCTTCCCGCCACCTTCAATCGCCTCAAGTCCATAGGCGATGCCGCCCGGACGCTTCCCACCAGGGAAGTCTATGTTATGGACAGCGGCATGGCGGCCATTGCAGGGGCATCGCGAGAGATTCGGGCTTCAGGGAAAAACAGGATCCTTGTGCTGGATGTGGCGACCTCCCATACTGTGGGTGCGGCTCTGGAAGGCGAAGAAATTGCGGGCTTCTTCGAGTATCACACCCATCAGGTGACTCTCGAACGGTTGGAAAGGCTGGTGCGTGAGTTGGCCGATGGAGACCTGGAGCATCAGCGCATCCTTGCAGAGGGAGGGCACGGAGCTTATGTCCGGAAACCTCTTGGCTACGAGGCGATAGAAATCATCGTTGCAACGGGGCCAAAAAGGGAGCTCCTGATGAATTCGACTCTGCCGATCGTCTATGGAGCTCCGTTTGGGGACAACATGATGACTGGAACCGTGGGGCTTTTGGAATCCGTCAGGAAAGCAAAGGGTCTGGGTCCATTGCCTTACCTGTGAGAACATGATCAGGAAAAAGGATCAGGGAAGTCAGGGTGGGAACTGGAATGGCGCTGGAGCCTGGTCCCGAAAGGTTGGTCGCCGCAGGTGTTTCTGGCTCGCAATTTGCCCTGACCATACGGCGATGCCCCAGGCCTCCGGCTTTCGGCTTTGCTCGTTTTCCGACTCATGGTAAAGTTGATGAGGTTTTGGATGGTCTTGGCCGCAGTCATCTCATGGAACGGTGGGTGGCCTTTTCACGCCCGCGGAGTTGGGCAGCGTTTCCCATCCACGACACGGGCTGTCTCTCCCATCGTTACCGCAGGGCATGTGACCTTCGAATGTGCACAACGGACTGTATTCAAAGGATAAGGACCGCGCTTTCAAACAACTTTTTGAGGGAACTGCCATGAGAGACCCGAGAAGAACCTTCCATGTGTTACTGATTTTGCTGATTCTCGTGGGAATGGGTGCGTGTGCTTACCCAGGCCCCTATTACCAGAGTGCCGGGCCGCCGCCACCGTCGACCGAGCCTTACTCGGACCTGAGGGTCGGGATCAACGACCGGAATTACGTCATGCAGATCTCTGACCGCACCTCCATAGGGTTCCGGCGGTTGCCCCAGGCCGAACAGCTTCTTTACGACAAAGGGTACGACAGGGTGAGGCGTGAACGGGATGCGGATTTCTCCATAGACGTCACCGTATCCGCGGGATTGCGGGACAATCCTGACGTGAGGGCGGGGCAGGCTTTGGGAGGTGCTCTCGCCGGAGCCGCTGCCGGGGCCATCATTGGAGGAGCTCTTGGTGACCCGGGCCCTGGAGCGGCCATTGGCGCCGCCAGCGGAGGTCTTCTTGGATTGGCGGCCCCCGCGGCAACCAGTGTCGCCCGCATAGACATCAATATCCAGAGCTTCAGTGAGGGGCGCAGCTCCTTTGCAAGCGCCACCGTCGACCTCACCCGCGTGGCTCCCCCCGATGCTTATCATGTGATCGACGGGGAGATTGCGAGGATGCTCCAAGTCCTTCCCAGAAGGTAGGAGAGTCGGGTTTCCAAAGTCCTCCAGAGGTTGTATCGCCATGCGCCCTGTATACCTCGATTACAATGCGACCACGCCCATCGATCCTCGGGTTTCGAGGGCCATGCTGCCTTTCCTTCACGAGCATTTTGGGAATCCTTCAAGTGGTCACGCCTATGGGTTGGAAGCGCGACGAGCCCTCGACAACGCACGGACGCAGGTGGCGAAACTGCTGGGGAGTCACCCGGAAGAAATCGTGTTCACCGGCGGTGGATCGGAGTCCAACAACTACGCCATCAAGGGGCTGGCGGAGGCGAATCGCGCCAGGGGAAACCACATCATCACCTCGGCCGTTGAACATCCTGCCGTCACGGAAGTGTGTCGGTTTCTTGCTTCCAGGGGATTCGCGGCGACGGTGCTCCCTGTTGACGAATATGGACTGGTGGATCCACGATCGGTCGAAAAGGCTCTGACACCAAAGACCATCCTCATCTCCATCATGCACGCCAACAACGAAGTGGGCACCGTCCAGCCCATCCGTGAAATTGCCGAAATTGCAAGGTCGCACGGGATTCCCGTCCACACGGATGCCGCCCAGTCGGTTGGGAAAATGCCGGTTCAGGTGGATGATCTGGGGGTGGATTTGCTCACGGTGGCAGGGCACAAGCTGTACGCCCCCAAGGGGGTGGGCGCCTTGTACGTACGCAGTGGCGTCCTTCTGGAGAAGCTGATCCATGGCGCCGGCCACGAAATGAATCGCAGGGCCGGAACCGAGAATGTCCTGGAGATCGTGGGGCTTGGGGAGGCCTGTGCCATGATCGACGAGGACCTTCCTCGTCATGCCGCCCACATGCGGGAGATGCGGGACCGGCTGGCGCTGGGAATCAGGGAGAGGGTATCGGACATCAGGGTGCACGGCCACCCGGAGAAACGCCTCCCCAACACGTTGAGCGTCGGGTTTGGAGGGCTCGAGGCCGGCCGGTTTCTCTCTCGGCTCGAATCCGTGGCCGCATCGGCAGGAGCGGCGTGCCACGGCCACGATGTGCACGTCTCCCACGTACTGGAGGCGATGGGGGTGCCCCTGGAGTTCGCCATGGGGACCGTTCGATTCTCGGTGGGGCGCTTCACCACCCGGGAGGAAATCGATGAGGCCGTCACGGATGTGGCCCATGCCGCGGAGGAGCTGAGACGAGGGTGAGGGGCCGGGTGTTTCCAGGGACACAGAGCCGTGTTCCGAGGGCTCTTATCAGTTGAATCTGAGCCTGGGCCTCCCGTTCACTCATCCTGCATCGTGAGCCCAGGTAATTTGTTCAAGAGCAACCCGCCCTGATGGGAAAGAATGAGTGAACCCCCTGTTCTCTCTTGGCAAACGGTTGAGGAAACGCCCTTCAGCACACTGTTTCGGGGTTTCGCCCAATTGGCAGGACTACTCCGATGCGGCCAGGGAGGCCATCCGTGGCGCACGCCGCATCTGTTATCCGGGCCCTCACTACAGCGATGTGTTCGAGGCCTTGGGAAAGGAGGTCTTTCCAGGAAACTACTACGGATTCATGGGAAACAAGATCAAGCAGACCTGCCTTTTTCAACTTCTTCGAATACCACACCCCAAAACCCGTCTCTACTATGGTTCCAACCCCGCACCCCGCATTCTGAAGGACTTCCTCCTTCCGCTGGTGGCGAAGACTCCCGTCGGATCGTCCCGTGGTTTGGGAGTATGGCTCATTCAGGACGAGAATGCCCTGCGGTGCTACCTGGAAAAGCACCCTTGCGCATATATCCAGGAGTACCTGCCCATCGACCGGGATCTTCGCGTCGTCCTCGTCAATCGGCAGGTGGTTCATGCCTATTGGCGCGTGCCTCTGCCTGGAGAATTCAGGAGCAATGTTTCTCGGGGAGGGAGGATATCCACCGGGGGAATTCCCGATGACGCCCTGGAATTCGCCGAGACCGTGGCCGACCGCTGCGGGTTCGACGAAGTCGGTTTGGACGTATGCCATGCGGTCGGGCAGTACTATGTGCTCGAGGCCAACATGGTCTATGGCCTTGAGGGCTTCCGGCAAGTGGGCATGGACATTTACGACATCCTTGGAGCCGTGGACCTGGAGGAGTCGTTGACTCCCGGGTGAATGAATCGACCTCTCATCCTCTCCACTGCTTCAGTGCATGGTTGAGTAATTCAGCGGCGTGTTCCAGGGCCTTTTCGGAAATCGTGATGCCGCCCAGCATCCTGGCGAGCTCTTCCACGCGCTCTTGATCCGACAGTAGGGAGATGCGCGTCCTGGTTTCTTCCTCCTCGGCGTCCTTGATCACTCTGTAGTGGGTTTGCCCGTAGGATGCAATTTGAGGCAGGTGGGTGATGCAGATGACCTGGTGCTTGGCTGCCAGGCGCTTCAGTTGCAGGCCCACCAGTTCCGCGGTCCTGCCCCCGATTCCGGCGTCTACCTCGTCGAAAACCAGAGTTTCCGCTTCATCCTTGCGGCTGACAAGGCTTTTCAGCGCGAGAAGGATGCGAGAGAGTTCCCCGCCCGATGCGACCCGTGCCAGCGGTTTGAAGTCCTCACCGGGGTTTGCGGTGAGCAGGAACTCCACCTGGTCGATGCCTGTGGGAGCAAAGACCGGCTCCTTGGCATCCCCTTTGCCCCCATCCCTCGGGAACTGTACCTCGAAGCGGGCCCGCGGCATGTCCAGGCGGCCCAGCGCCTTTTCCACCTCGCGGGAGAGACTCACGGCCGCCTCCCGCCTCCTCCCGGACAGCGCCTCGGCTTTATCCAGGTAAGCTCGGGAGTGGCTTTCCAGGAGCCTGGAAAGCTCCTCTTCCCGCGCATCCACGGATTCCCCCATGGCGAGGGACTCTCTCAGTTCGCCCAGGCGCCGGAGCATGTCCTGGACGGTGGCGCCGTACTTCTTCCCCAGCCGCTGAATGAGGGCAAGCCTTTCTTCTATGGCGGCGAGTCTCCGGGGATCGAATTCAATGCGATTCGCATACTGGTGGAGGGAATGGGCCAGCTCTTCGAGGTGGATGCGGGCCTCTTCGCACTGCTGTACCAGGGGGTGCAGACTCGGATCGATTCCGTGGAGGGTTTCGAGCCTCTTTTCCACGGTGGACATTTGCTCGAGGATGGCTCCCTTCCCCGCGTAGATGCTTTGATGGGCATCACGGGCAGCTTCCGCGAGGGTTGCCGCGTGACGGAGGATGTTGCGCTCCTGCTCCAGTTCCGTGTCTTCATCGGGCTGAAGCTGAGCCGATTCGAGCTCATGGAGTTGGAATCGCATCCAGTCGATCTTGGCAGCCTCATCCTGTTTGAAGCGCCGAAGCTTGTGGAGCTCATCCCTGGTGGTGAGCCACTCATCGTAGATGGCCCTCACTTCACCGCACTCCCCCTCGGTTTCTCCATAGGCGTCCAGCAGGGACAGGTGAACATCGGGGTCCAGGAGCAGTTGGTGCTCATGTTGACCCGAGATGGAGATGAGCCCCTTTGACAACTGCTGAAGCTGCTGGAGGCTGATCTGTTGCTCGTTCAGGTAAACGCGATTTCTGCCGCTGCGGTTGATGACCCTCCGTATGACAAGTTCTTCCGAGGCATCGAGTCCCCATTCACCCATGAGCCGGCTGAGGCGGTCCCACCCGGAGAGGGAGAACACGCCCTCGACCGTCGCTTCACTGGCTCCCGTGCGGATCATTTCCTGCATCGCCCGGCTTCCGAGGATGAGGTTGACGGCACCGACAAGGATGGACTTTCCCGCGCCGGTTTCGCCCGTCAGCATGTTCAATCCCGGCTGAAAGGAGACCGCCAGTCGTCGAATGATTGCGAAGTTCTCAACGATCAGTTCCTGCAGCACGCCCCGGTTCCTCCTGCCTGTCGCGCATGAAAATCCTTGTCAAACCTCCACCAACCGCCTCGGGGCAATGCTGGTGACTCGACCTCCCCACCCATTCGTTCCGCGCCCGGACTTTTCCGAACGACTTGGAGAGACTCTTTGCCACGGGGCGAAGAGAATAAAGAGTTTGGTTTCTTCCCTGATTTTTGTTAAGTAAACTTCCTTTGTTCATCGCTTTCGTATTCGGAGCATTAACCTGAGGATAGAAAATCAATGAAGCCTTGGTGGAAGGCAAGGAAGGAAACGGATCTCACCGTTGAAAAAGACCGCTACGGCTACTCCATTCAAAACAAACCCCGGTTTCCTCTCCAAAGGTGGTTCGAGCGCCTCATATCCAAAGCGTCGGTGCCGGACGATCAACAGCGACTGCTGGAGGACCTGGCACAAAAGGGCCATGTGATCTATGCCATAAAGCATCGCTCCCAGATGGATTTCGTGGTCCTGACTGCGCGCCTCCATCAGCTGGGTCTCCCCAGGGCCTCGTTTATGTTCGACCTGCATCCTTACCTCTGGCAGCCGTTATGGTACTCCATCAAGATCTCAATCTACCACTTCTTCCACCTCCTGCGACACGGATGTCTTCCCAACCCCTATGAAGACGGTCACTACCGTCAAAAGGTCAAGGAGGGGGAATCCGGCATCCTCTTTCTGGTGGGCAAGAAAGGCTACTATCGCCGCACGATCCTTGTGGGGAACGATCCCCTGGAGCACCTCATCGACATCCAGAAAGCTACCGAAAGGCCCATTTTCATCGTACCCTTTTTCCTGCTCTACAGCCGAGACCCGGGCCGGGAAAGGCGTGGCTTTGTCCACATATTCTTCGGGTCCAGGGAAGAACCCGGTTTCATCCGCAAGTTTCTGTCCTTCCTGAGGGGACATTCCGATGCGGTGCTGGAAGCCGGTGAACCCCTGAACCTGCAGGATGTCGTTCCGGAGCTTTCCGAAAACCTCTCGCAGAGGCGCAAGCAGATATTCCAGCTGAGGCGGGAGCTCATCGACTCCATCGACGACATCAAGAGAGCCGTTCTCGGTCCCACCCTCAAGAGCACCATTGAGCTCAAGGAAATCGTCCTCCATCATCCCCGCCTCGAAGCCTTCATGCAGAGGCGCGCCCGTTCGACCAAGCAGGAAATATGGAAAATCCGCATGGAGGCGGACAAATACCTGGATGAAATCGCCGCCACCTACAATTACACCCTGGTCCAGATTGGTGAGAAGGTGCTCAACTGGATCTGGAACACCCTATTCGACGGCATCGAGGTGGACGGGGAGAGTCTTCAAAAAGTCAAAAAGGCCGCCCGAAACAATACCCTCGTCTACATTCCGTGTCACAAGAGCCACACGGACTACTTGATTCTTTCATACATCCTTTACAGAAACAACCTCATCACCCCTTTTGTCGCTGCCGGGAAGAATCTGGCCTTTTGGCCTCTGGGCCCGATCTTTCGCCGGGGAGGCGCTTTTTTCATCCGCAGGAGCTTCAAGGGGATGAAGTTCTACACGGAAGTGTTCTCCACGTATGTGAAGACCCTGGTCCAGCTGGGGCACAATATCGAGTTCTTCATCGAGGGCGGGAGAAGCCGCACGGGCAAGATGGTGCTTCCCAAGCTCGGGTTGCTTGCCATCCTGATTCAGGCTGTGGAGGATGGATTCTGCAATGACCTGGTCTTTGTACCCACCTCGATTTGTTACGACCGCATCCCCGAAGAGGAAGCGTATTTGAGGGAGGTCACCGGCGGGGCCAAGGTGGAAGAGAACATCGGGCAGCTGGTGAGAGCGCGGAGGTTCCTTAAGAGGAGCTACGGCCGGGTTTATGTGCGTTTTGCGGAGCCCGTGTCTCTGCAACAGTACCTGGAGAGGTATCGCGGCGAGGCCGAGAGTCTGCGCCCCAAGCAACGCCACGCCATGTACCGGGACTTCTCTTACCGGATCATCAACAGCATCAACCAGGTGTCCCTGGTCACGCCGTATTCCCTTGCCGCCGCCGCTCTTCTGAGTAGTCCGCGGCTTGGAATTTCCCTCATGGAATTCAGGGAGATCTACCGAGCATTCTATGATTACCTCAGCCACCGGAAAATTGAGCTGTCCAAGACCTTCCGCAACTATGACGCATCCGTGGACGAGACACTCCATGATTTCGAGAAGAACAAGCTTCTGGCAAAGCTGAAGGACGAAGACGACGATCTCGAGGAAGAGGTCTTCACCATGGACGACAACAAGCGGGTCGCCCTGGAATATTACAAGAACAACCTGATCCACTTTCTGCTTCCGGCCGCCTACGTCTCCACCTCCATCCTGGCCCAGCAGACCTTCCGCTTCAGCCTGTCCCAGATTCTCGAAGACATCGGGTTCATGAAGAATTTTTACAAGTTCGAGTTTGTCTACGACAATGAAGTGAGCGACGAGGAACTCATGCAAGGCGTGCTTCAGACCTTCGAGGAATTGGAGTGGCTGCACCGCGTCGGGGAAGGGGATCAGCCCTACATTCTGGCTCACCGTGGGCTCAGGGTCGCAAACTCTTTCCACGGCTTGCTGCGCAACTATTTCGAGGGGTACTGGCTGGTGTTGAGGGCCTTCAGGTACTTTCACAAAAAGCCCTATGCGGAGAAGGATTTTATCAAGAAGGTGATGAGCCTCGGCCAGAAGGCTTTGAAGCTGCAGCTGATCGAACGCCCCGAATCCATTTCCAAGATCATGTTCGGAAATGCCTTGAAGTACTACCTTGAAAAAGGGGTTATCGAGAAGAGGGACGGCGACGAGAAAGGCAAGGACAAAGACCAGGAATGGTACGCCGACGCAGGCAATCGCCATATGATCCAGCATTACAGCAAGGAAATCTGCCGCCTCATGCGATCCCCTCACTTCGCGCTCCAGTGACTGAGGCGCGATTCAAGGGTTCCGGCCGTTCCGCGGGGACTGCCGGCTTGGATGAGAGTATGAGCGTACTCGTCAGGTTTTAGATGCTTCATTCTTGCCCAACCATACAACCGGAACAAGACAAGCTCGTTTTCAGGGAGGCGCCTCGATGGACATAAGCATTCAACCCGTTGATCCCCAGAAAAAGCGACCCAAACCGGCGGACGAAACCAAGTTGGTTTTCGGGAGGACATTCAGTGACCACATGTTCCTCATGGACTACAGGTCCGGGGGAGGATGGCAAGATGGCCGCATCGTTCCCTACCAGAGCCTGGCGCTTGACCCCGCGGCCATGGTCCTTCACTACGGGCAGGGCATTTTTGAGGGGCTCAAGGGATATCGCTGGCGGGATGGGACCATTCATCTGTTCCGCGCGGAGAAGAACTGGGAGAGGCTCAACCGCTCCGCTCGCAGGATGTGCATGCCCGAGATCGATCCGGCGGTTCAATTCAAGGCGGTCGAGGAGCTCCTGAAGCTCGACAAGGACTGGGTGCCCCACAGCGTTGGATCGTCTCTCTACATCCGCCCGACCATGATCGCCAGTGAGGCGCACCTTGGGGTGAGGCCGGCAAGCGAATACCTCTACTACATCATCACCGGTCCCGTGGCGGCCTATTATGCCGAGGGGTTCAACCCGGTCAAGATCTACGTTTCCGATGAGTATGTCCGTGCCGTGAGAGGAGGGGTGGGAGAGGCCAAAACGATGGCCAATTACGCTTCCAGTCTCTACGCGGCGGAAGTGGCCAAGAAGAAGGGGTTCACCCAGGTGCTGTGGCTCGATGCCGTGGAACGCCGTTTCATCGAGGAAGTGGGAACCATGAACATCTTCTTCAGGATCAAGGAAGAGCTGGTCACTCCGCCTCTGAGCGGTTCCATCCTCCCGGGAGTCACGCGGGAGTCGGTCATGGAGCTCGCGCGCCACTGGGGAATCCGGGTGAATGAGCGCCCCATAGACATCGCCGAGGTCGTTGATTCGGTCAAGTCGGGGGACATGAAGGAAATCTTCGGCACGGGGACCGCTGCCGTCGTCTCCCCGGTGGGAGAGATCTCTTACAGGGATCAGTCCCACAGGGTGCGGGACGGTGGAGTGGGCGAATGGGCCAAACGCTTTTATGACGAAATCGTGGGCATCCAATACGGAGAGAAGGAAGACCCGTTCGGCTGGGTGTACCACGTGAATGTTTGATGGTACCGCAGAGGCACAGGCGGGAGACGAATTAATGTCTTCTTTTCCTGCCATAATTCAGCGTGTTGGGTTGGTTGAAAATTTGGCCGGAGAGGGTTGAAATCTGATTGTAAGCATCTTATCATACTTGCGAGGTCGACAATATGTCGCCTTCTCCAAACCCCTCCTGGTCCCGCCCGGCTACCCCCCTCCAGCCGGGCGGGACTTCTTTTGGGGGAGTCTCTTATTCGATGGGCATTCGGACACAATTTCCTGCGGATGTGTGCTTGGTAACACCCTCGCTCCCGGTCGAAATTCCCGGAACCACAGAAACCTGACCCTCGGAAAGGGTCTTCGAGCCGCCCCAACAGGACTGCGATGGATCTCCCTGCCCTTGGCCTCTCTCCTCCTTATCGTGGGTTCTCGAACTGGATCTTCGGGATCGTGGTGCTCCTCGGAGCATTCCTCCTTTTCCTCGTGCAGCCGCTCATCAGCAAATTCATGCTCCCTTGGTTCGGAGGGGCTCCAGCCGTCTGGACTTCTTGCATGCTCTTTTTTCAGACCGTGCTGTGTCTCGGATACCTCTATGGGCACCGGCTGCAGCGCCGGCTGTCGGCTCAACGCCAGGTTTTGATCCACGGTGCGCTTTCCGCGGCCGCCGTTTTCACGTTGCCCATCGCGCCGAATCCCGAATGGAGAAGCCTCGCCTCCAACTCCCCTGTGTTGTCCATCCTCGGGGTCCTCGGCGTATCCATAGGCCTCCCCTTCCTGCTCCTTTCCGCGACGAGCCCTGTTGTCCAGGCCTGGTATTCCGTCGCGAATCCGGGCAAGGACCCCTACCGCCTGTATTCCCTGTCAAATGTCGGCTCCCTCCTCGGCCTCCTCTGCTATCCTTTCCTCATGGAACCTTCCCTGACCCTCACCGAACAATCCTGGCTCTGGTCCTCATTGTTCCTCCTGTATGCCGCTCTGCTCATTGTCTTGTTTTTCCTTGGGCGCACCGTGCCGGGGCCCCCGATGGTCCCGGATGGCGTGGTTCCCCGGGAGTCCTTGAATGAAGGGGAAGCAGAGCGACCTTCCCCGGGGCGCCGTGTGTTGTGGCTCATGCTCCCCGCATGCAGCTCTCTCATGCTTCTGGCCGCCACCAACAAGGTTTGTCAGGACATTGCCGCGGTGCCCTTCCTCTGGGTCTTGCCCCTCGGCCTCTATCTGCTGAGCTTCATCGTCTGTTTTCAACACGGACGCTGGTACCTGCGCGGCTGGTGGACGTTGGCCGCCGCCGCGTCCCTGTTGTTTCTTGCTGCTTATGAACACTACCCCCGGTTTGACTTCTTTCTCGGTGTTGCTCAGGAGCTTGTTCTCTACTTCATCACCCTGTTTGTGGTGTGCATGGTCTGCCACGGCGAGCTCGCGCGGCTGAAGCCAGGTCCGGGACGGCTCACCGAGTTCTACCTGGCCATCGCCGTCGGAGGGGCAGGCGGGGGCATTCTCGTCGCCGTCGTGGCGCCGTTGGTGTTTTCTTCCTTCCTCGAATGGAAAATCGGACTCATGCTTTCGTACTTTCTTGCCATGGGGGCGCTGGCCGCGGGGGTCGGAAACCGCCGAGGGGGGCGGTTGATGAAATGGGCCTGCGGACTTGCGGCTGCGGCGGGCCTGTTTGTCATGGTCGCCTGGTCAAGGGAAAACTTTGAACCCGTGGAGCGTGTTCGCAACTTCTATGGAGTCCTCGCCGTTTTGCAGAACGAGACCCTGGATCCCGCTTCCGATGAGCGGATGCTGACCCACGGGAGGGTCCTTCATGGCCGGCAATTCATGGCCGCCGCAAAACGCGCTGTTCCCACGTCTTACTACGGTCCTAAGAGCGGGATCGGCAAGGCGCTTCAGGTTCTGGGAGAAAAAAAGGCAATTCGGGCGGGTCTGGTTGGTCTCGGCGTGGGCACTCTGGCTGTCTACGCCAGACCGGGAGACGATTATCGCTTTTACGAGATCAACCCCGACGCGGTGCGGTTGGCTCACAAGTACTTCACGTACCTGGACGACTGTCGCGGGAGGTGTGAGGTGATCCTCGGGGATGCACGCCTCTCGTTGGAAAGGGAACCTCCTCAACAGTTCGACCTGCTGGTCCTGGACGCCTTCAGCGGCGATTCCATTCCCGCGCATCTTCTGACCCGCGAGGCCTTCGCCGTCTACCTGCGGCACCTGGCCCCAGAAGGGATCCTTGCCGTTCACGTGACCAACAAGCACCTCCGCCTCGCTCCCGTGGTTCAGCGCCTGGCGGATGATCACGGTCTGAAAGCGGCCCGGGTGGTTTCGGGCGAGGATGAAAGAGAGCTCATCTGCGCATCCGAGTGGATGCTCCTGAGCAGTAGCGAGGGGATTATCGCGGAAGTGCCCTCTTCGTCTCTGGCGGAGTCAGGGGAAAACATGAATATTCCCGTCTGGACCGACCACCACGGCAGCCTCTTCCAAATCCTCGCGGACTGAATTGTGCGGAACCGCTCTTGGGCGAAGGCCCGCCGGTTGTGGCCTGATCACGCTTCGCCTTCCCCCTTTGCGCCGTCGCGGATATCTCCTCACAAATAGCGCCGGGCAATCCAGGCGTAAGTGCTTCTGCCATCGCCGATGCTGTCTTCGGTCATGCCGGCCAGGTGTTTGTCCCATGCAAGACTGGCCCACAGATGCAGACTGTAGGACTTCTCCAGGTGCGTGTCCCGACCGACGTAGAGATCGTGGAGGCCTTTTTCATCCCACAGGTGCTTGGTGAAGGATTCCTGGGGCTCGATCCTGATGCTCTCCGGGAATTTCGCCGCAAGCTTTCCGGGGTAGACCACCGAGTGGTAATTCCATGAGGAGCCGAACACTCCGGGCATGTCCGCAAGCCACCTGGTCCCGAAAAAGGACGCCTTCCGGGCCATGATGAAGGCGTTGCACAGGCCGTGCTGGCCCTCCTTCCCCATCACGAACCGGCTGGCGTAGAGGTCCTCGGGAAGTCCTCTGATGAAGATCGTGTCTATGTCCGCGTAAACTCCCCCGCACGCGTTCAAGATTTCGAGCCGCAAGAAATCCGACTGATGGGCATGGTGCACCTGCCCGCCCTGAGAGTTCTCGGGAGGCGACACCCTCACGGCCTTCACAAACCTCCTGATGCGCTCCCAATAAGGACCCAACGGTTCACGACGGAAATAGAAAAAGACCGCGCTGGGGTGATTGGCTTCGAGGCACGAAAGGATGCACAGGTAGTGGACGAGGTGGAACTCCTGGGGTTGCGGCTTCAGTCCGAAGATGAAATGGAAGACCCTGGGGATCATGTGCTGTGATTCGATGGATTCCGCTTCATGGTACGCGGCGGAAATCGGTGACATGAACGGGATATTTCTCGCCGGTTTTCATGGTCAGGGTCCCTGTGAGCAGGTTTTCCCGCAGTTCACCGCTGAACGCATGGCCGCTGTGATGCCTCGCTTCCAGGTGCCCTTCGATGAAAGACCCCTCAAAGTGGTAGGTGCTCATGTCACCGGATGGGTCGTAGAGGACCATGACCCCGTGCACGGAAGGTCCATTGTGTTCCATATCCACCACAATCCTGTTGAAGAAGTAAGACGCTTGCCACTTTCCGGATAGATTTCCAGCCTGGCCAATTGAGGGGCCCGCCACCAGAAAGTGAGCACATAGAAACAGGACAGCACCGAACCTCCTAAATCTGAAGCCGGTGAGACAGGCACTTGCCATTGATGAGATCCTCCTTTCTCTTAGAATGATGGAGCCGATCCCTTAAAAAGCAAGATGTAAGCCAAGTCTCGGGAGCAAAAAAACGGGGAGGCATGTGTGCCCTCCCCGGCCGAGAAGAGGCCCGGCACCACCGTCTCGCAGTCCGCGTTGATGGCGGTTCCGCCGTTCTGGTAGTGGAGGGTCGGGTAGACCAGCATAGAATCCTTGCTGATGTCGATCCCGTGGCGGATGAACTGGATGTACTTGGCGGGAATCTCCCGGCGTACCGTTCCCTCGCCATGAAGAAGATCGATCATGGGGGAGTCGAGCCACAGGCCGAATCGGCCGGTGGGGGTGATGACGGACTTGTTCTTTTCCACGGCTTCCTTGATGAGTTCCGCGGATTCCACGTCCTGGGGCTCCAGGGGAAAGCAGAACTGATCGCCGTCGATATTGAGCACGTGGGCGCCGAGACCGCGCACCTTTTCGGTGATGAGAAGGCCCACGTTCTGCTCGGGGTATGCCACACCGGTGGGATGATACTGGGTCGATGGCATGCAGGTGGTTCCGACGCCGGCCCGGTAGCACATGACCACGCCGTCCATGGTGGCTCCGTAGTGGTTGGTGGTGGCGAAGCCCTTGATGTGGAGGCGGCCGTTCCCGCCTGTGGCGATGACCACTGCCTTGGAGCGGCATATGAAGAACTCGCGGGTTTCCATGTTGTAGAGGATGGCTCCACTACACTTGCCTGTTTCATCGAGGAGCACTTCCACGGCGGGGGTGAACTCCATGGTGGTGATCTTTTCCTTGCGGTTCCTCACCTCGTCTCTCAGGACCCGCATGATTTCGGCCCCGGTCATGTCACCAGAGGAGTGCATGCGCTTGCGGGAGGAGCCTCCAAAGTGACGGACGTCGAGCCTGCCGTCGGGGAGCTTGTTGAACATCATGCCCAGGGATTCCAGCCACGCGATGGAGAGGGGGGCATCGTGGGAGAGTGCTGCCACCAGGTCGGGCTGATTGGTGAAGTGGCCGCCGCCGATGGTGTCCATATAGTGGTAGAAGGGGGAGTCGCATTCCTGGGTGGCAGCCTGGATTCCGCCTTCGGCCATCATGGTGTTGGCGTCGCCGTGGCGCAGCTTTGTGACCATGAGGACGCTCAGGCCCTCCTGGGAGGCCATGAGCGCCGCCGAGGACCGGCACCGCCGGCGCCCACGATGAGCACGTCAGAATCGAAGTCCGGCTTACTCAGATCCACCTTGTACGTCTTCAGCATGGACTTGGATTCGAGGAGGCGGGCGATCTCGTCAGGAACCACCAGGCCCTTGTCAGGTCCCACCTTCAAGGGCGGCGTCCTTCTTTCTGGTAGTCGGGATGGAATTTCTCAAGAACAACGGCCCTCTCTTCAAGGGTCAGAGCGGGGAAATGGTCGCCACGGCGGGCCTTCTCAACGCGCGCGGGGCGTGTTGCCTCCACCCGCTTGATCAATTCTCTCATTTCGGGAGTGTAACCCATATGATTCCCCTTCAGATTCAACCGAATTCAGCGTTCTATTTGGATTGTATAAGGGGTAACAGACTAGAGGTAATGAGCATCCTGAGGCACCCAGGTGCCGGGGGCAGCGAGATCGGGTTCCCGCTCTCGTTCCTTGTTCAGCTTCTCGAGCTCGGCATGGTTCATCTTCTGGAGAAGGTCCAGCATGCCGTCGTACTTGCCGGATTCGATTTGATTGACCCGCTTCTGGAGGTGCTCGGCCCCGGGTTGGATGTACTTGCCGTAAATCCGCCTGACGAGCTGGGCGATGTGATACTGGGGAAGCTCTCCCATGCAGCGGCTGGCGCACATGCCGCACTGGATGCAGTCGAAGGATAGCTCGGCAGCCCTGGCGATGTCCCCCTGCTTGATGGCCGAGATGTAGTCGAGGACCTCCACGTTCATGGGGCAGGCCTTCGTGCAGTTATTGCACGCCACGCAGCGGAAGAGCTCGGGATAAAGGGCGTGGATGGACTCGGCCGCGGGCTCGATGGTGTCGATGTCGTAGGCGGCGCGGTTGGCGGGATAGAAGGGAATCTGAGCCAGATACATGTTGGGCTCGACAACGGTCTGACAGGCGAGGCCAAAATAGAGCTTGTAGTCGCCTTCCTTGCGGTAGACGGTTGGGCATGCGCCGCAGATGCCGCCGCGGCAGCCGGCTCCGCGCAGGAACTTGAAGCCCGCGAATTCCATGGCCTTCATGATGGTCAAGGTTTCGGGCACTTCGTACTTCTTCCCCATGATGTAAACGGGGATGGTGCCGGCACCCTCCGGAAGGATTGCCCGGTCTCCCGTGGCAACCTGCTTTACTGTTGCACATTGGCACTCGTGTTGGGACATTTTTGAATCTCCTTATTCACAACTGTTCATCACTCACACAATGGAAACGGCCTTCTCATGCCAGGCCGGCCCATGCTCCGGCGGCCAGGTTCTTCGCCTTCGTCTTCAATGTACATCCGGGGTAGTAGCTGACTTTCATAACACTTCTCAACTTGTCAATTTGCGGAAGCAGCTGACCATGGCGATCTGCGGCAGGTCCTTGATGGTTTCGGCAGGCAGTCCGGAGACTTCCACCATGTTCTCGTTCTTTCTCAGCGTGAGAAGCCGGATGGCCTCCATCACCCTGGCCAGATCGATACCCCGGGGACAGTTCACCGTGCAGGTGTGGCAGGAAGCGCATGTCCAGCATGTCCTGGTGTCGGAAACCGCTTCCTCCAGCCCAAGCTGCGCCATCCGCATGACCCGGCGAGGCATGGCATCCATCTCGCCCGACATGGGACAGGCCCCGCCGCAGGTGCCGCACTGAAAGCACTTGTAGATGTCCTGCCCGCTAAGGTGTGCGATCTTGTCGATGAATTCACGCTTGATCGATTTGTCTGAAATGGCAATCGGCATGTTTACCCTCGTTTCGTGTTGAGTTCACGGAACACCGGAATCGAACCGGATCACTCCCGAAGGTGCAGGGCTTTCGCTACCGGCAACCCCCCGAGCGACCCTCGCGCTCCGGCAAAAGCGCCTCCAAAAGAAAACATTCACTTTCCCGGGCCCGACGAAGTACCCCGCCAGGGCACCCCTGCTTGCCAGGGCGGTCCTCCGCCATCAGGGCGAGAAGAATATGGTGAATCAGCTCAACGCTCCGGTTATCGGCATGCACCAGGACTCAACGGATGTCATTGCGGCGAAGGAATCGTGTGGGTTGGCCAGGAGCCCGAACCCACACGGAAGTCGGAGCGGGTCGTGAGTCAGATGAGTTGCCGGCCGGTGAAGATGTCGGGAAAAAAGGCATTCATGGGGAAGGGAAAACGGTGGGAAGGCTTGGAAAGGCAGGAACGGTCAACAAAAGTGGTCTTGAACCTGAAAAACATCGAACCTGAAGTCCTCGACTGGAAAGAGATTCGCACAACAACCGCAAAGACCTCGCAAACAGAGCATCCTGAAGGAGCCTCGAAAGTCTATGGGAGATCCAACGCAACGGCGCTATATAAATGAACCCAGAGGTGAATGTCAAATTCTTTCCGTGCATTTTGATCGACTGATAATTGCCTTCCAGAATGGGGGCTGACCCGGGCTCTGGGTGCAACACTCTGTGTTTGCCCCCACCGTCATCATCACAACCCATTTGCCAATGGTATTGGAGACAATTGCACACTCTCAACAGTGCGGAAGGCCACAGACGCTGAATCGCTGTTGTGAGGCACCGTCAACTCCCTTCACCAAAAATCACGGTAGGAGCCCAGAAGAAAGGATGACTGTACATTTCGCCCCCCTCGCCACGGATGAGCTCCAACTTGGCTGAGCGAAGGGCTTCCGTGCGGCTCGCCCCCTTCTTGAGATTTCTATAGAAGCCGGTTGTCACCATCTTGGCCGAACGAGATTCAACGGACCAGAGGTTGACCATTGTCGCTGAAGCGCCGGCGTACATGAATGCTCTGGTCATCCCCACGACGCCTTCACTCCTGAGGACCTTGCCCATGCCCGTATTGCATGCGGAAAGAGTCACAAGATCAGCGTTCAGCTTGAACTGGAAGACGTCGGCCATGGTGACGAAACCGTCCCGATGGGTCTCGGGGTCAGGATGGGACAAAACAAGGGCAGGCTGCCTGATCTGATCGACTTCCCCCGGCAATATCCCGTGACATGAAAAAACGAGATAACGGTAAGCGCTCAGCTTGTTGGAATTGTTGAGGCGAAACAGGTTGCTCCTGGATGCTGATGTCCTCAACTGAAGGGGGGCGCTCTGGTCGGGGGCGTCCATGACCGTCTTGACCTCCCTCGCCTCTTCTTCTGTTTCGGGAAGCTCCGCAAAGCTGCCCCCCATGTGCTCCATGTAGGCACGGGCCTGCATGCTCGGTTCCGGCAGAGTTCCTCCGGGGGATTTGGGAGTGGCCGAAGTCGCTTTCGGGCCGCCCTTCACTTGAACCCCGGGCGATGTGCCCGCATAAACCGGATTTGCAAAAGCGAGGAGGGGGTAGATGGCCCTGTCCTTTTTTCGCGCCTTGGCATCGCGCAAGGACTTCAAGAGGGATGCCGAGGAGAGGTAGACAATGGAGTTGCTCTCCACGAGATAGGAAGTCCCTTTGGACCCAGACGGGCCGGTTATGATCAGCGCTTCGAAGGGAAGGAAGTAAAGGGACCCGCTGGGGACAATGTACAGCGATTCCGCTTTGGAGATCATGCTCCTGGCGCCTTGGGGAAGGAGGATGTCTGCAAGTTCACCACCTCTCGTCTTTACCCCTCCGGCGGAGTCGCGGACAAGCTTTGCGATGAAAAAATCGGGTTGTCCCCTCTGTATCGCCTCCAATACTCCCAGCATTTCCGCACGAAACTGCCTCACCTTTCCACCCAGGGTTTCTTCGCTCTCCGCAATCCTGTAGAAGCCAAAGTCGTCCTTTGTGATGATCCACAAGCATGTCAGATTTTCCATGACGCCATAGGCCAAAATCATTTCACCGGGCTTCAAGACTTCTCTCTGGAGATCGGAGAGAGTGACCGGATTGGGATACTTGATGGCGTAGTAGTCGGGGAAGTCTCTTTTGATCTCATCCCGCAGTGTGAGCTCGGCTTCTTTCACCTGCCGAATTTTCACTTCCAGGGCACTTATCCCGTCACGTCGCTCGGAGCTGGCCGGACGAGAGCGCTCATGAGCCAGGGACGTCTTCAGTTCGGCCAGAGTTTCCTCCAGTTCGTTCTCTCTGGCCAAAATCCTGTCAGGCAGGCCGGCGAAGTGTTTCGCATTGCTGTTTCCCACCCCCTCAAGGATTATTCTGCCCTGCCTTCGCTCGAAAATCTCCCACGACTTGCGATCGTAGCCCCCTTTGGGGTTCTTTGAGTGCAACTTCTCCAGGATTTCGATGAGTTCGTCGTAGACACGGAGTTTGCTCCGCATGTAGTCGGCTCTCGTTTCCCCCTCGCTGAGCTCCGCCCTGATGCTCTCAAGCACATTCAGAGCGATTTCGTAATGGGAAACGGCTTCCTCGGGCCGGTTCAGCCTGGCTTTGGCCCGCCCAAGCCCCCACTCGGCTTTCAGGAGAAAGTCGGAGATGCCCATTTCCTTCGAGTATTTCAGTCCTTCCTCAAACGCCTCAAGGGCCCTCTTGACCTGACCCAGTTTCAGGCAGACGAAGCCGACATTGGTAAGTGCAAAAGCTTGCCCCTTGGGGTGTTTGATCTCTCTGTGGATTGCCAGGGATTGTTCGTGGCATTTCAATGCGTCCTCGTTTCGGCCAAGAGCTTCGAAGTCGTGCCCCATGTATCCAAGATCATAGGCCTCCTGACGTGGGAAATTCACCTCTCTATAGATCTTGAGGGCCTTTTCGTGGCAGCGCAGGGCTTTCTCGTGTTGACCGAGCTGTCGGTAGGCCACACCAGATTCACTCAAATCGAAGGCCACCAGCCTCCGTTTCCCGGTCCCCCTGTGGATCTCCAGGGCCTGCTCGAGGTATGCCAGAGCTTTCCGGGGATGCCCGAGCTTGCGGTGCACCACGCCGATGACGCTCAGAACATGACCCTCCCCAAGCCGGTCATTGAGTTTTCTTCTGACGATCACAGCTTGGCCAAGCAATTCCAGGGCCTTCTCATACTCGGACCGATCCTGGTATATCCACCCCAATGTGAGCAAGGCTTGCGCCTCCCCATGGAGGTATTTGATACTTCTGCTTGCCGTGAGGGTCCGCTCGGCGCTCAGCTGTGCCTTGGAGATTTGTCCCAGATCCCGATAGGACGAACTCATGCCGTTGAGGCAGTCGATCGCAGCCTCTTTCTCATTCGATTTCTGAAACCAGTCCAGGGCCTTCTGGAAGTGAACAAGGGCATCCTGTGGTTCCGAGTCAAAGTAGGCTTTACGTCCCTGCCGCATTAGAATGAACCCTTCGCCTTCCCTGTCGTCGGAAACTCTCCGTCCTGTCTTTTTATGTACTTGGACGGCCTCCTCCTCTCTGTCATCAAAGTTCGGTTGGGCCTGAAGAGTCCCGTACGACTCACTTCCCACCAGGATCACACAGATTGTCCATAAAATAGCGACTCTTTTCATGGTTTTTCCCTCATGTTCGACCGGTTTGCGCACTGCAGTCAGGTGCCGGGTTTCTCCAAGCCCCCAGAGCAGCGACGGGCTGCTACATGCGCATGAAGCAGGCATACAGGGGGTCTTTTGCACGGCGTGAAGTCTCCAGCTGTGAGGGGTATGGAAGAAGTCCTTGGCGTCCTGAGCAACGGTCCCGACGATGACAATTTTATCCCACATGAGGGCGGGGTGCATCTCTATTCATGAGAGAAGCAAGGGAAGGAATCGGGAATGACTCGAGGTCGTCCCTGTAGTCGATCAGAAACTGATAACCTCTTCTGTCAGCATGAACATATCTTCCCTCCTCAGATTCCAGGGGGTTTCACAGTGTTCGGACCGAGGCGGATGTGCTCAGGATAGGCACAGTCGGGTATCGGCCCGATCCCTTTCTTCTCCAGGTAGCGAAGGGTGAGGCGCAGCGCAAAGGCATGGGTTGCAACCTCACAGTCATCAAGAAACAGCAGGCCCCTGCGCACGATTACGCCAGGGTCCAAGAGGTGATGGAAGTGAAGGGGAAACGTCGGACACGGCACCAGAAGCACAACTGGCCCTTCCAATCACGGTGGAGTCAGACCGATGGAGGGGATTGCTTAGGCGGTTGTGAAATGGAGACATTGGTGGGGACCCCAGAACTGGCGGGATGTCTGGCTCTCGAAGGCATTGGGTCATCCGTTGGCTGGTTTCAGGAAAACCACTCCCAGCGGAGGCAGCGTGAGTTTGATGGAACAGGGCTGGTCCTGCCACTCACCGCTTTCAGCCCTCATGTTCAGGGGATTGACCAGGCCGCTGCCCCCGTAGATCTGAGCGTCGCTGTTGAGCAGTTCGCAGTAGCGGCGGGATTCGGGCATCCCCAAGCGATAATCCCGGCGCACGACGGGCGTGAGGTTTACCACCACGACGACGAAGTCCTCAGGGTTTTTGGCGCGGCGGATAAATGAGAGCAGGCTTCGTTCCACGTCTTCACAGTCAATCCACTGAAATCCCTCCCAACTGAAATCCACCTCGTGCAGAGCCGGCTGTGAGATGTATAATCGGTTCAGCGCCTTCACGTATTCGCGCAATTGCCGGTGCGAATCGTAGTCAAGCAGCTCCCACTCAAGTCCTTTCTCGAAGTTCCATTCGTTCCATTGGCCGATCTCGGCGCCCATGAAAAGCAGTTTCTTGCCGGGGTGAGCGGTCATGTAGCCGTAGAGTGCACGCAAATTGGCGAACTTCTGCCAGGTGTCGCCGGGCATCTTAGAGAGCATTGTGCCCTTGCCGTGCACCACCTCGTCGTGGGACAAGGGCAGAGTGAAATACTCGGAGAACGCGTAGGTAAGCGAGAAGGTCAATTCGTCGTGATGGTAGCGGCGGTAGATGGGATCTTTCTGGAAGTAGCTGAGTGTGTCATGCATCCAGCCCATGTTCCACTTGAGGTGGAAGCCCAGGCCACCCTCGCGGGTAGATCCCGTCACCTTGGGCCAGGTGGACGCTTCTTCGGCAAAGGTCAGCACGTCAGGGAACTGCCGGCTGACTAAGTCGTTGAAGCGCTTGAAAAACTTCATGGCTTCGAGGTTTTCACGCCCGCCGAATCTGTTGGGCAGCCAATCCCCCGGCCCCCGTGAGTAGTCCAGGTACAGCATGGAAGAGACGGCGTCTGTGCGCAGACCGTCGATGTGATATTGATCGAGCCAGAAAAGCGCGTTGGAGAGCAGGAAAGCACAAACATCGAAGCGCTCGAAGTTGAAAGTGAGTGTGCCCCACTCTTGCTGGTGGCTCCGGCGGGGGTCTGCGTGCTCGTAGAGCGGCGTGCCGTCAAAGAGGGCCAGTCCGTGGTCGTCCTTGGGGAAGTGCGCCGGCACCCAGTCCATGATCACCCCGAGTCCGGCCTGGTGGGCGGTATCCACGAAATACCGGAAGTCGTCCGGCGTCCCATATCGTGATGTGGGGGCAAAATAGCCGGTGACCTGGTAGCCCCATGATCCGTCCAAGGGATGCTCGGCGATAGGCATGAGTTCCAGGTGGGTGTATCCCATCTCTTTCACATAGGGAATCAGCATATCGGCCAGTTCGCGGTAGGTAAGCCAGCGCGCCGGATTTGCTCCCTGGGAAGTGGCGCGCTTCCAGGAGCCAAGGTGGACTTCGTAGATGGCGATGGGGGAGTCAAGTTGCTGGCGCAACTTGCGGGACATCATCCACTGGGCATCGTTCCAGCGATAACGGCTCAAGTCCCACACAATCGAGGCGGTTCCGGGGCGCAGTTCAGAAGCGAAGGCATAGGGGTCGGCTTTGGCCGACTCGCTACCATGGCGAGACAGGACCAGATACTTGTATAAAGCGCCCTGCGCCAGGCCAGGGATGAAAAGCTCCCATAGACCGGAATCACCGCGAGGGCGCATGGGATGGCAGCGCCCATCCCATCGGTTGAAGTCGCCGATGACGCTGACACTTTCAGCGTGTGGAGCCCACACGACAAAGCAGACGCCGCGGATGCCTTCGTGCTCGACCAGGTGCGAGCCGAACCTGGCGTAAAGGCGGTAGAGATCTTCCGCGGAATGCTCCGCCTCTGCCGGCAGGCGCAGGTCCGAGTCAGAAAGGACCGGGGGAAAACGGTACGGATCGTCGGTAACGTAGCTCTGACCATCGGACAGGGTGACGGCCAACCGGTATGGAAAGCAATCCGTTTCCCCCGGGAAGATGGCTTCGAAGATGCCTTCGGGATGGATGCGCTCCATGGGAAACAAAGAAGGCTGCCGCCATTCCTCGGGGTAGAGAGGATCTGGCGGCGTCTCCGGTCCCATTTCAGATTCCAGCCAACGGTCTTCCTGTCCCCGTTCATCGGTGGCTGATTTTTGACGCTGGACCGCCACCCTCTGTGCCCCCGGGACGAAAGCGCGGATGGCGACGGCAGCCTCCTCATCGCCCGTTAAAGAATGGGGCCCGTAGATATCGAGCAGCGCGCTCTTGGAAAGCGGCGAAGTGGCTCTCACAGTCTCGGCCGCGAACTGCAGAGCCGCTTGAATGCCTTCGATGGACAACCCGGGGTGGGTCTCGAGAATCCGGTCTATCGTTTCACCGCCGGCGAGCTTCTCCAAGAGCTTGTCCACGGTCAGGCGCGTCCCTGCAACCACAGGCTGACCCGCCATCACCTCCGGGCTGGAGACAATGAGCTTTCCCCTCACCGCAATTCCCTTCACCCAAGACGCCATGGGCTGAAATGAGTGGTTCTCCTCCTGGCCGCTGAATCCGGTTGCCGCAAGGATTGCCAGCATCACCGCACTGGTCACAACCACGGAAATCATTTTCCGCTGGATGCCGCTCCCAGTGGGTATTTCATGTGAAGTCGTGAGTCAGAATTTCGATCGCGCGGCGGCACATCTCGATGCCGTAATCTGCCCAGCGCCCCTGGCCCCAGTAGCGAAAGCAACTTGTCTGCGCACTCAGCAGGTGGAAGAGGGCATTGCGATAGCGATGCTCCCAACTGGACACGCCGCCCTTGACAGCCTTCTCGTAAAACAGAGCGCTGGCCTTTTCCATCGGCCCTACCACGTTGTCATACCCGTACAGCCAGGAGACATTGTTCGTCCAGCTGCCGCCCTCCATGTGGAAGAAGGGGTCTTCGCCGCGCAGTTCTTCGATCACCTGGGTGAGTCTCTCAACGCCCTCCCCAGGTTGGTACCGATCCCAGATCCGTTTCTGGCGGATGGGCTGAACCGTGGGGAAATCTTGTTCCTTCCAGCCGGACGCAAAAAGGTATTCCAGGTACTCGGTGGCGTTGACCAGGGGCACATCCGTCCAAGAAGCCTCGCGGGCCAGTTGGAGATACTTGGACGGAAACTCGTTCATCATGACGTGGCCGTTCTCGCCGTCGGCGATCTGCGTGACCATCGGCAAAATCTTTCGTCCCGCATACTCCCAGCGCGATTGGGTGTATGCCTCGTCATACGGCTGCATCTGTGCGACGAGCTTGGTATCGCTTCCCTGCGTTTTGATGAGACAAATCATGCTGATTTCTTCGCCCCGGGAATTGCGACATACCAGGCGGTGGGGAAGGTGCAGCCATTCGGAGCCCCAGCCGTCGCGCGGGCGCTCTACTGAATGCTCTTGCACGATTATATACAGGTAGCCACACTCTTTGACCGATTTCAGGAATTCATGGGCCACGTCCGGATGGTTGGGAAGGGCCAGCTCGGAGGGCACAAACCCGCGCACCCGGCTCAAAGCCTCCAGGCCAAACACGGCGGCAAAATGATGCTGCCAGGCCTTGATGTGCAGGCGGTAGTCCTGCGGCGGCGTAGAAGGTGCCACGGCATGGCCCCAGGAAGTTCCCAGCCATTCCAGACACCGCCGGTAGCGTGGGTTGCAGGTGATAGTCTTTAGCGAGTCGAGCACGTCGTGTGCCGCCATCTGCCGCAGGCCGTGGAACAGGGTCCCCGTGTAATCGAGCATAATGCGCGGGTTTTTGCCCTCCTCCACCAGCTGAGGAAAAAACTCGCCCATGCGCTTGTAACACCAGCGGAAGGTTTCAGCGTTGTGCCGATCCTCCCCATAGGGACTCTCCTGCATGAACTGGAGATTGCCCACCAGCGGCTCGTGGCGCATGTCACTTCCACGGCCGGGTCCTCCGGCAGGGATAAGCGGCTGGTGCATGTGCAGTGCAATGGCACAGCAGCCGCGCGCGTTGCCGAAGTCAATGCCGCTCTCATGCAGGAACACCGACTTTCCCTGCCCGGCGCGGACGGTCTCTTCAATCATCCCCTCCGAACCACAGAGGTTAGGAAGGCCGTTGATATATTCAGGCAGCTCGTTCATAGGGTCTTTTCTGGTTGCGTGGTCAACGGATGAACCAGATGGAACGCCGATCAGATCCACCCGTTCAATCCGCCGGACATTGGTGTTTGCGAATACGGGACCTACCTTCCCGTTGGGATCAGAAATCGTTGGCGAGTATCTCCTCAGCCCGGCGGCAGATCTCGCGGCCGTAGTCCGTCCACAGACCCTGTCCCCAATAGCGATAGCAGCTCGTCTGAGAGATCAGCAGATGAAACAGTGCGTTGCGGTAACGCTGATCGTAACCAGGGATACCTCGCCGGAGCACTGTCTCGTTGAACAGTGAACTGACCCTTTCCATGGGGCCCATCAAGTTCTCGTAGCCGCGCACCCAGGAGAGATTGTTCGTCCAGCTGCCGCCTTCCATGTGGAAACGGTGGTCCTCTTTCTTGAGCTGTTCGATCAGCTGATTCATGCTCTCCGAGCCTCCACCGGGCTTGAAGCGATCCCAGATGGGCTTTTGCATGATGGGCTGGAGCGCGGGCAACTCTTTTTCCTTGATTCCAAGCGACAAGAGGTATTCCAGGTACTCGGTGACATTCACCAGGGGCACCTCGGAGCCAGAAGACTCCCTGATGGCTTCCATGTACTTGGACGGGAACTCGTTCATCATCACACCGCCGTTTTCGCCATCGGCGATCTGAGTGACCAGCGGCGGAATCTGTCTCCCTCCCAAATCCCACCGAGAAAGCCCGCGCGCTTCATAGTAAGGCTGCATCTGGCCAATGAGCTTGGTGTCGCTCCCCTGCGTCTTGATAATGGCAATGATGCTGGCGGACTCGCCCTCGGAGTTGCTGCAGACAAGACGGTGCGGAATGTGCTTGTGCTCCGGTCCCCACCCGGTTCCAGGCTGCTCCACGGAGTGCTCTTGGACAAGCACCCACTGGTAGCCGCAGTCTTTCAGCGTTTTCACAAACTCGTAAGCCACGTCCGGGTGATTGGGCAAGGCCATTTCCGATGGGGAAAAGCCACGCACTCGGCCCAGTGCTTCGAGGCCGAAAATAGCGGCAAAGTGATTCTGCCATGCCTTGACATGCAGCCGGTAATCCTGGACAGGGGTGGAGGGGGCGACGGCGTGGCCCCATGGAGCGCCCAGCCACTCCACCGCACGTCGGGTGTGCGGGTTGCAGGTAATGGCTTTGAGACTGTCTAGCACATCGTGGGCCCCCATCTGGCGTAGGCCGTGCAGCAGGGTTCCGGAGTATTCGAGCATCACACGCGGTTGCTTGCCTTCATTCATCAGCTGCGGAATGAACTCGCCCATCCGCTTGTAGCACCACAGGAAAACCGGGGCATTGTGATTGTCGCCGAGATGCTGGTTGTCCATCATGTGCTTGAGGTTGCTGATAACCTCTGCAGAGCGAAGATCGGCGCCGCCTGCCGGGATGAGCGGCTGGTGCATGTGCAGGGCGACGGCGCATGCGCTCCGGATACGCCCAAAATCAATGCCGCTCTCGTGCAAATAGATTATCTTGCCCTGGTTGGCACGCATGGCCTCGGCGCACTGCTGCTCCGCGCCGGAGATGTTGGGGAGACCGTCAATGTATTCGGGTAAATCACCCATAATGGGAATTTGCTCCTTCGTTTGTGTTCAACCTTCATCGTGAGAGTTCAGGAACGCATCGTGAGTCGCACTCGCCCAGGCAAGCGGCAACCATGAATTGCCCGGGCAAAGTGACTTCACTCAGCGCCCCATGCTTCCAGCAGACATCTACTTGTGTCGGATGTAATCGTAAATCCCAAGGTACTTGGAACCTGGGTGATTCCAGGAGAAATCATGGCGCATTCCATTCAGCATCAGCTCACGAAACTCCTCGGGATAAGAATACCATAGACCGATGGCTCGCTCCAGGGCCGATTCAATGGCGCCATAATCACTCTGGTAAAAGACATATCCATTGCGTTCATGTGATGGCTTGTCGGAGTAATCCCGGTCGAACACCGTATTCACCAGGCCTCCGACACCCCGCACGATGGGGATGGTACCGTATTTCACGCCGATCATTTGAGGCAAACCGCAAGGCTCAAAAAGACTGGGCATGATGAGCATATCCGCGCCGGCGTAAATCAAGTGAGAGAGCTCCTCACTGTAGCTGAGCTCAAGGTGGCAGTCCGGATTGTCGTTGAGCTGATGCTTGAGCTGCCAGAAATAGGCATTGATGTTCGGCTCCGGACTGGTGCCCAGGAGCACGAACTGGGCGCAATTGTGCTTCAAGCAGTAAAACATGGTATGCCGGATTAGATGCAGGCCTTTCTGCGCATCCAGTCGGCCCACGTAGGCGATGATGGGCTTGTAATCCTTACGCAGCAACAACCGGTCTCGCAGGGCCTCTTTATTGCGATATTTCTCCGGGACGGTTTCAGCGCTGTAATGAACGGGAATGTAGCGATCAATCTCCGGGTTCCACACGTCATAGTCTATGCCGTTGAGCACACCATCGAATTTGCCCTGGTGGACCCGCAGCGTGTGGCTCAGGCCAAACCCCTGGTCGGTGGAGCGTGCCTCCCTGGCATGTTGAGGCGAAACGGTAGTCACGAAATTTGAGTAGACGATACCGCTTTTCATCAAGTTCAATGCGCTGGGGTTGAAGCTATCGCGCATGCGGTCATGGTGCATGAAGTATTCCGGGCGGCCGAGACCGGTGGCCCGCAGCAAGTCCTGCCCAGTGACGCCCTGGTGCTTGAAATTGTGGATCGTGTAGCATACGCGCTGGTCCCACATCCCCGCAAACCTGTACATCTCGGCGAGGAGAACCGGGACGATCCCCGTTTGCCAGTCGTGGCAGTGGATAATATCGGGGCGGCGGTTGCTCTTGAGCAGAAACTCCAGTGCAGCCTTGCTGAAGAAAGTATGACGTATGGCTTCGTCCAGGTAGCCGTAGAACCCTCCCCTATTGAAGTAATTATCCTGGGAATGGGGTTCTATAAAGAAGCAGCGCAAACCATAAACCTCTCCATACCAGACCGACGTGTGGATTGCGCCGCCATACCACGGCACCCATAAATCATCAAAAACCTTTGCCAATCCCCATATTTGATCATAGCGCATGCAATCATACTTGGGAAGAACGACTTCGACATAATTACCAAGGACTTGCAGTTCACGGCTGAGGCCGTAGATCACATCGCCCAAGCCGCCCACTTTCGCGACCGGGGCGCACTCCGTAGCGATTTGAACTATATACATTTCTTCTCTCCCAATTCACTGCAGGGGTGCGAAATCGGCAAGGTCATTCGGTGATCTTCGCCTCAGTGCGGTTCAAAACAGCCGTCGAAGACCGCGCTGGTTCTTCCGGCTTAAGGAAGATCACCGCCAGGGGCGGCAAGGTGAGCATGAGCGAGTGCGGCTGGCCCTGCAACGACGCAGGTTCCGAAGGTACGCCGTCGAAATTGCCCACGTTGCTACCGCCATAGACGGCCGAGTCGCTGTTCAACAATTCCCGGTAGAAACCGGGGGCAGGCACCCCCACCAGGTAACCCTCCCGAGGCACTGGTGTGAAATTCGCCACTATGACGATGAAGTCATTGGGGTCCTTGGCCCGGCGGATGAATGAGACGATGCTGTGATCCACATCATGGAAGTCAATCCACTGGAAGCCCTTCCAACTGAAATCGAGCTCATGGAGGGCCGGCTGAGAAATGTAAATTCTGTTCAAGTCCTTCACATACTGCTGCAGACTGCGGTGCGATTCAAAGTCCAGCAGCATCCAATCCAGCTGGTCAGCGCAGTCCCATTCCTTCCACTGGCCGAACTCGCAGCCCATAAAGAGCAGCTTCTTGCCCGGGTGGCCATACATGTAACCGTAGAGCGCCCGCAAGCTGGCGAATTTCTGCCAGTAGTCGCCCGGCATCTTGGAGAGCATGGAGCCCTTACCGTGCACCACCTCGTCGTGGGAGAACGGCAGAATGAAGTTTTCGGTGAAAGCATAGATCAAAGAAAAGGTGAGGTGGTTGTGGTGAAATTTGCGGTGGACGGCCTCTTTCCGGATGTATTCGAGCATATCGTGCATCCAACCCATGTTCCATTTGATATCGAACCCCAGTCCACCAACGTAGGCTGGGCGGGAAACCATGGGCCAGGCAGTGGATTCCTCTGCGAATGTCAGAACGTCCGGATACTGTTCGTGTACCAGTTCGTTGAAGCGCTTTATGAATGCCACTGCTTCCAGGTTCTCCCGGCCGCCATACTTGTTGGGTATCCATTCATGCGGCTCGCGGGAGTAATCGAGGTAAAGCATCGAGGCCACGGCGTCCACACGCAGGCCGTCGAGGTGATACTTGTCCAACCAGAACAGCGCGTTGGAGAGCAGGAAGGCGCGCACTTCGTTCCGCCCGTAGTTGTAGATGAGCGTACCCCAGTCCTGGTGTTCACCCTGGCGGGGGTCGGCATGCTCGTAGAGATAGGTGCCGTCGAAGAACGATAGCCCGTGGCCGTCTTTTGGGAAGTGCGCCGGCACCCAGTCTAATATCACGCCGATGCCGGCCTGGTGTGCGGAGTCCACAAAATAGCGGAAGTCATCGGGGGTCCCATGCCGCGAAGTAGGCCCATAGTAGCCGACAGTCTGATAGCCCCACGAGCCGTCGAGGGGGTGTTCGGTGATGGGCAGAAGCTCGATGTGAGTGTACCCCATCTCTCTTACGTAGGGGATGAGGGTGTCGGCGAGCTCCCGGTATGTGAGCCACCGATGTCCCCAATGCGGATCCGGTGCGGTTTGCCAGGAACCAAGGTGCACCTCGTAAATGCATATGGGCGCTTCGAATTCCTGGTGGTCCTTCCGCGTGGCCATCCATTCGGCATCGTTCCACTCATAGCGTTCAAGATCCCAAACAACGGAAGCCGTCTTGGGACGCAATTCGGCTAAAAAGCCATAGGGATCGGCCTTGACGGCAATATATCCCTGGTAGTGGGTCTTGATTTCGTATTTGTATAGATCCCCCTGAACCAGACCCGGGATAAAAATCTCCCAAAGACCTGTCGCGCCCCGCGGTCGCATGGAGTGGCGCCGCCCGTCCCACTGGTTGAAATTGCCAGTCACACTGACCCGCCTGGCGCTCGGTGCCCACACCGCAAAACAAACGCCGGATACCCCATCGTGCTCGATCAGGTGGGCCCCGAGTTTGTCGTATAAGCGGAAGTGATTGCCCTCGGCAAAGAGGTACAAGTCAAAATCGGTGAGGACTGGAGGAAAGCGATACGGGTCTTCCGTCACATACGTTTGGTCGTCAGGCAAGGTGATGGACAGTTCGTAGCGGAAGAATTCGAGTTCGTTGGGGAAGACAGCTTCGAAGACGCCGTCGGCATGGACGCACTTCATCGGATACTCTTTACCGGCGCGCAAAACAGAAACACTTTGAGCCTGCGGTTGAAAAGTGCGGACTGCCATGCCAGGTTTTCCGTCCCCCATCGTAGGATGAATACCGAGAATATCAAACGGAGCCCCGTGATAGCCTCCAGCGATAGCGGCAATGGCTCCAGGGTCGGCGATGGATTCGAGGACGTTCAGCCTGATGGGGCCAGCCGGCGTAACTGACCCAGGCGCGGGGAGATCCTCTGCAGGCTTGGAAAGAACGACTGCGACGTCGGAGGAAGGTTGGGATGCAATCTCCCCCGCGGTTTCACCCGTGGTTCGGGAAGAAGCGGAGTTCGGCTCAGTCGAGGGATGGGCAGCAGGCTCATCTCTCCCTGCCTCGACACTGCTCACTTGTTCTGCTGCATCATGCGTATCGGGTTTAGCCGGGCCGGCCGGAGTATTTTTGGGAATAGCAGCGGATTCAATGGCATCCACTGAGCCAGCCGGTGCATCTTTCGTCGTTGTGGTGGACTGAACGTGATCAGTCACGGAAGTGCGATCTGCAGCAGTCATGATGTGTCTCCTTTGCTTCTCTGCTCCTGCGTTCTCCCCTGTAACAGCATGTCCCTCAGGCGGCAACCCCATGGATCTGACATCTGGAGTGCAGCCCTCAGTGCAGGCTTTTTTTCTCTGCCTGGTCGTCTGAAGGTAATCCTTGCTTTGCGGCTGGACGAGGAAATCAGCGGGGTCTGCAGGTAAGTGGGCGGCGCTTAACCTCAATCAGGGGCTTTGAGATGCGACTACGCCTCTAGGCAACCCCGATCAGCTGAACTGACAGGCTGATAGAAAATCCTCTTGCTGGATTTTTGAATAACACTTGTGGAGTAAGCCGTCAACGGCCGATATCGCCTCCAACCTTGTCCAATTGCATCCCGGAGCCCTCAAACCTCCTCCAATTCCTTTGCCACCCTTGGTCCTTCCTTTTCATCCACGAAAATCAGAATGAGCGCTCTCAAAGCGAACAGCACGGTGATGGAAAGGATGGAATTGCGGGGAATCCAAGTCTTCAAACTGAGGAGGTCGATAAGGACACGACCCAAGATCGCCGTTCATTTATGAAATTGGATTGTGGGGCCTCACTGCCGCAACGCACACAACCTGTGGGTGATGTGGCAAACAAACACAGAAACACAGAACTGGTCATGGGAAGCTGAAGCGAATAAGGTCTCAAGATTTGATGTTTCTCCCCCAATGACTATGGGGGTGAGCGTATGAAGTGAAGATGGGAAAAGGTTGTCAGGCTTTTTCAGGAAGACGAGAAGCGAGGGAGTTGCAGGGGAGATAAGGATAGGGATTGGCCACGGTGATGCCCCGGTTGAGTGTTTCCCGAGAAAAATCGCCACGGCAACCTTGACTAGATCAGGCTGTAAAGTTCCAATCTTTTTTCCGATAAATTAGATGAGCTGGATCATTATGGCGGACCATTTAGGAAACTGTAGAGTTGGCTCAGGCTTTTTTGCTGAGACTTTTTTTTCCCAATATACCGGACCAAGTACTTCAGGGCCCTTTTGAAAGGGATGACCGGGTTGTGCACCAAGGACCCTCCGTACACTGTGGTGAGGCAGTATGCACATAAGTTCTGATCTTCTTGAAAATACCTGTAAAAATGCGATTGAGACCATTCTACTTTCTCTCAAGCATGCAACCAAAGGGACAATTTATAGAGCTGGTCCAATGCCAAAACTACGGACCATTAGAGTTACGTCAGGAATTCGGACGGGCCAGAATGGGATAATGAGCTGGGGACTACCTCAAATTTCTGATTACAATCCCCCAGGCAGGGATTGGGAGGAATATCGTGACCAGCCCGGCCACGTAAGGGAGGCAATGGCATGGTGTGTGGAGCAGCAGAAAAGCTGGACAGCGGATGAACCTCGTGAAGACACCCGAAGCGTTCGCAAACAGCTGCAGGGTGAAGTGGAAGACTGCCATCATATGGAACCAGTTTTGGTTGAAAAGGCGATTCTTTACGGGCCTGGATTTACCGGATTGGAGTATCCTCTAGATTGGCAAGGGAACGCCATCTGGCAGGATACGAAATATGTTGTTGTGGCAGTGATCAAGATCCACTTTTTGCCACAGACAATTCGGCGTGGTGACGACTCCACCAAAATCATCAAGAGGCTCTCTCGTTCACTGGGCACCGAGTTGCTTTCGCTCCATCTTCGAGAGACCTACCTAGAAGCTCGCGAAAGGCTTAGCCGCGAGCGTCTTGCAGCCTGCAATGACATGGCACATGAATTGCGCAATACGCTCGCCAAAATGGGTTTCATCTTCTCGACTATCAATACGGTCGTGAGTTTTTTGAGGGCGCAATGGGAAATCGAGTTGCAGAAGGTCCTTCCGTCATTCGATGGAAAAGTCACCATTCTGGGACACCTCTCGACGCTACTCCTCTTGGGTCAACCCCATCTTGAGGGCCAAGACAAGTTGATGCAGCTCAGTAGAGAATTGCTGGCGGAACAAAATGAACTGGCCAATTCGTTCCTCTTGCCGCAGCAAGAAGCTGAATGGTTAGCCTCCAGGATTCGCCCGAAATGGAATAGTCTCTTAACATCCAGTCGGGCATGGGAAAAGCAGAGAGAGGAAATAGAGCACCTCTTGGACCGCCTGCAACAGGCCATCTGGATTGTGGTGGACCAGAAAGTTGCTCAGAAACTAGTCCACCTTCCCGAAGATCTAAGGATGATGTGGCCGAAGCTCGCTTACACTCAGTTTTCTGCAGACAACTCCATAGTATTAGAAGAGATCTTGACTCTCCTTGAGCATCCGGTACTTAGTATCAGACAAAAACACCAAATGAAAAAAGCGCTGAGCTCTCTCATGGTGCTCCTTCGAACAATCTCAGGAATTGAAGAACAAGCAAACAGGGTGATCTACTCATTGAAAAACGGAGAGCAGACCGAAATATACTAGTGGTTAAGGGCTTATGCGTAAATAGGAACCGAGTTTCTCCAAGCAATGATGGCGCATGCAAGACAGACCAAAGCGAAGTGACTTTCGTTGGTCTTCTCATAACGCACCAGCAGCTTGAGGAATCGATTGAGCCAGGAGAAGCACACTTCAAGCAACCAGCGTCGAGCTTTACCACCGTCGGCCTCTTTCTCCCGCTTCTCGTCACCCACGGGGAACGCACATGGAGTGACTGGCTTCTTGTGTTTTGGAAGGGCTGGATTACCTCAAAAGGTTGGAAATGGGGTTGGAAATAAAAAAGCAGGCCAATGAAAAAGGGCTTAGAATTGTCTTCTAAGCCCTTGATTTCTTGGCTCCCCGGGACGGACTCGAACCATCAACCTAGTGGTTAACAGCCACCCGCTCTGCCGATTGAGCTACCGGGGAACACACGCAAAACGAGGTGCATTCATTAACAGAATACACCTCGTTTGTCAACACGGAATTAGACCCGGAGGTTGTTCAGCCCTTCCCCGACGCGCTTCCCTTGCCGTGCCGGGAATCAGTCGACGGGAGAGCCCCGGACGCTGGTTCTACGCTCCGTCCAGGCTGACCGACATCTCCGCGCCTTTGGGTTCCTTCTCTTTCTTCTCTTCCACCACGCACTTCTTGATGAGTGCTTCGTAATCGGCATCAATCTTTTCCTGGATCTTGTTGATGTCGACTTCGGTCAGGTGGCGGAAGCGGCGCTGTGGCTTGAAGTAATCGGTGACCGGCTTGGGCTTGGCGACCTTCCGAGAGAGGTGATAGACACCGTCGATCACTTCGTAAAGCGGAAAAACCTTGCTCTGCACGGCCAGTCTGGCCACTTCGATGCTCTCGTCGATCCCGCAACGCCATCCCGTGGGGCAGGGCGAGTAGATGTGGAGATAGGCGGGGCCAGGCACCAAAGAGGCCTTTTTCACCTTGTTCATGAGGTCCATGGGGTAAGCCACGGATGCCGTGGCCACATACGGAGTGCCGTGGGCCACTGCAATCGAAGGCATATCCTTCTTCTGGGTGGACTGGCCGATGCTAAACTTGCCCGGGGGCGACGTGGTCGTCATGGCGCCGTAGGGGGTGGACGAGGACCTCTGGATACCGGTGTTCATGTAGGCTTCGTTGTCGAAGCACATGTAGATGATGTTGTGACCCCGCTCCAGGGCGCCGGAGAGAGCCTGCATGCCGATGTCGGCCGTGGCTCCGTCACCGCCGTATCCCACAAAAACGGTGTCTGGGCTGTGGATTTTCTTCTTGCGGTTCAGGGCCTTGTAGGCCGATTCCACGCCGCTCACCACGGCCGCGGCGTTTTCGAAGGCCACGTGAATCCAGGGCACTCGCCATGCCGTCTGGGGAAAGGGAGAGGTGATGATTTCCATACACCCGGTGGCGCTGCACACGACGACGTCGGTCCCCAACGCCTTCATTGCCTGCCGTAAAGCCAGGACCTCTCCGCACCCCTGGCACGCGCGATGACCGGGTGAAACGGGTTCCACCTCGGGGAGATTCTTGAGGTTAAACCCCTTGAAATTCTTCAGAGCTTCAGATGCGATTCCCATTTATTCCCTCACATTGATGAATTGGTAAGGTCCAAGCTCACCGTCTTTCGCGGCGGCAACCATTTCGACCATTTCCTCGAAGTTCTGGACCGTCACATCGCGTCCCCCAAGGCCCACCAGGAAGTTTCCAACCTTCGGGTAATGCTTGCGGTCAAACAAAACGGACTTGATTTCCAGGGCCACCGGGGCGGAGATCTCGCCGCCGGAGAAGGAGTTCATTCTGTCGAGGAGCACCAGGTTCTTGGCGCCCTTGATGGCGGCGAACAGTTCCTTGGCCGGGAAGGGGCGGAACACGCGAAGGCGCACAACGCCAACTTTCTTTCCCAGGGATCGCAAGTGGTCCACGGCGCTCATGGCCGTCTGAGAAATACTCCCCATGGAAACGATGATGGTCTCGGCATCTTCGGATTTGTAGGTCTCCACCATCTTATACTGGCGGCCGAACTGCTTGCCGAATTCATCGAAGATTTCCTGGATCACCGGCTTGGAGCCCTTGATGGCCTCATCCTGGGCTTTCCGCGCTTCGGTGTAGACATCCGGCATGCCCACGGGGCCAAGGGTCACAGGTTTGGCCGGATCGAGGCGGATCTGCGGCTCAAAGGGTGGCAGGAACTTCTGGACTTCCGCCTTCGAAGGCATCATGATCGGTTCGATCACGTGACTCAGGATGAAGCCGTCCAGGTTGACCTGCACGGGCAGGAGCACTCTCTTGTCCTCCGAAATCCTGAAAGCGATGGGCATGAGGTCCACCACTTCCTGGCCGTATTCAGCGATGAGCTGAATCCAGCCCGTGTCCCGGGCGTACATGAGGTCGGCGTGGTCGTTCCAGATACTGATGGGGGCGCTCAGAGCCCGGTTGGCCACGGCCATCACCATGGGAAGGCGAAGAGACGCCGCGATATAGCAGAGCTCCGACATGAGGGCATAGCCCTGGGAGCAGGTGGACGTGAAGGTTCGGGCTCCGGCGGCTGCGGACCCGATGCAGGCGCTCATGGCGCTGTGTTCGGATTCCACGGGGACGAATTCCGCATCCAGGTGACCATCGGCCACAAGTTCGGACAGGTGCTCGACAATGTGCGTCTGGGGAGTGATCGGGTAAGCCGCAACGACGTCGACGTCACACAGTCCCACCGCATCGGCACACGCAATAGAGACTTCAACACCAATCTGTTTGGACATGTTAGTCGACCTCCTCAATCATTGTAATGCAATCGACAGGGCACTCCTTGGCGCAAATGCCGCACCCCTTGCACCAGTAGTAGTTCTGGATGTAGTAGCCTTCAGCGTCCTTGCTGTAGACCATGTCGGGGCAGAAGATATAGCACTGGCCGCACTTGGTGCATTTTTCCCTATCCGTTTCAGGCCGTGAGGATCGCCAATCGCCCGTTTTGAGCTGCGAAGCATTGCCAGGCTCCGTGATGGCAATCCCCAGATTCAACTTCTTCCAACTGATGATACCAGTCTCTTTAGCCACAGTTATCCCTCCGCCACCTTGGTTTCTTCAAAAGCACGGGTGCACGCATTGATGTTCTTTTCGGCGATGGGCCCAAAACGGTGCTTGATGGGACCGCTCAGACCATCCAGCTGAATCACTCCCGTGGCTTTCACCAGGGCCCCCAGCATGGTTGTGTTGGTGATGGGAACACGCATGGTCTCCATGGCGATATGGGAAGCATCCACGGTGGCCAGTTTGGCCTTGATGCCGGTCTCCTTGCGGATTTCCTCGACGCTCTTGGAGGTATTCAAGATCACGATTCCACCTGGTTTCAGGCCAGCTTCCACGTTGACGATTTTCAGCAAAGTGGGATCCAGGACAATGACGATGTTCGGCTCGTAAACCTTTTCCCGGGTGACAATCTGCTTTTCGCTCACCCGCACGAAGGCCATGACGGGGGCGCCACGGCGTTCCGGGCCAAAGCTCGGAAAAGCTTGGGCAAACTTCCCTTCCTCGATTGCCGCGAGGGCCGTGAGTTCGGCGGAGGTCACGGCCCCTTGGCCTCCGCGTCCGTGAAATCGAATCTCAACCATAATCAGCCTCTCCAGTCTCAATGTTACCTGCCAAAGAGCTCACCCCAAGAAGCCCCACATCACAACGCGCTTGAGCATACTCACGGCGAACCAACACTTCGGACACTTTAGCCGAGTCTAGAAAATAATGCAGGATTGTGCAAAAAAGGTCAAGCTTTTTTTGTCACAAACAACGCCTCTCCCGCTTGTTGGACAGCAAGCGGGAGAAATCTCTTCCTTGTTTAAGCAAATAATCACAAACTCCATCGCCTCTCAGGACAGCGCTTCAGCCCTTCGAGGGGTCGCCTGGAAAGGATATTCTAAAAAGCCTGCCTCCCTTTCAAGGCCCTCTCCAGGGTTACCCGATCCGTGTACTTGAGGTCTCCCCCCATGGGGATCCCGTAAGCAATCCGGGAGACGTGAATCCGGCGGTCCTTGAGGAGCTTGAGCAGGTAGTGGGCCGTGGCTTCCCCCTCGTTGCTGGGGTTTGTCGCAAGGATGACTTCCTTGACGTTCTCCGTATCGATGCGCTTCAGGAGCTCACGGATACGGATGTCTTCAGGCCCAATGGCATCAAGCGGGGCCAGAACTCCCTGCAAGACGTGATACCGACCCTTGAAGGCCCCCGAGCCCTCGATGGCGAGCAGATCGGCGGTGCTTTCCACCACGCAGAGCACACCGATATCCCGAGACGGGTCGGAGCAAATCGAACAAACGTCCCCGTCGGTAAAATGAAAGCAGCTTGGGCAGGTGTGAATCTCCCGTCTCATCTGCCGGATCAGTTCAGCCAGGGCTTCGGTCTCGTCCTTGGGGAGCTGCAGCAGGTGCATGGCGATCCGCGAGGCGCTCTTCTCTCCCAGGCCCGGCATCTTTGAGAGCCTGCGAATCAAGTCTTTGAGAATTGTCGGGTACGCGTTCATCGGATTGGCCTGGGCATCAAAGGGTGCTGAATTCCTTCTCGCGGACCGGCCTCGAGGTGCAGGAGGGGCGGGGCGGCCGCGGCAAACGGGATCAGAAAAGCCCGGGCATTTTGAGGCCGGGGATGTTCAGTCCGCCGGCCAGCTTCGACATCTCTCCCGCGGCCAAATCCTGGGATCTCCTTATTCCGTCGTTGACGGCGGCCAGAACAAGGTCCTGAAGCATGTCAACGTCTTCCGGGTCAATGACCTGAGGGTCGATTATCAGGCTCAGCATTTCCTGCCGTCCATTGAAGACCACCGTGACCATCCCGCCGCCCGCCGTGGTCTCAACGGTTTTGGAAGCCAATTCCTCCTGAACCTTAGCCATCTTTTCCTGCAGCGCCTTGACCTGCTGCATCGGATTGAAACCTTTCACCATGCAAGAGCCCTCCCTCATGAAGAAACATCGCCATCAAAGCCACACCGGCCATTCCGTCCACGGGTGGGCATGGCCATGCCGCTTTGGCCGGTCCGACCCCGAGTCGCCGCCGGGAGACACCCACTGTCCACTGCAGTCCACGGGCAAGGACGGCATTCACGGGAGCTACCTCATATCATTTTGCAGGGAATTTGCAATCCCCAACGCGGTGCGGCAAGGTCATCGGTCCTTGTCTTCGGGAGCGCGCACAGGCCGCTTGTCTCGCCGCTTTCCCGCCTCCAGGATTTTGATCTCCTGAAGTTCAGCTCCGAGTATTTCCATGGCCTGCTGCACCACGGGGTGTTCCATGACCATGACCTTGCGATGGCTCCTCGACGCCCTGCTCTTTTGAACCTCCCCCTGGACCGAGGTCTTCTTGCGCAGAGAAAGGTTGAGTGGGGAGCCAAAAAACTCCTCGGTGGCTGCCGTCAACTTGGCGAGAGCCTGTGAGTCACGCATGGCCTCCTCAAAGACCTCAAGAACTTCGAGGTCGAACTGGCCGTCTTTCCCCGAACTCAGCCGACTCTCATTCAACTTGACCGCCAGGACGGGATTGCGGGATTGGAGCCATCGCAGGAAGTCAACCCATCGTGACTGGGCATCGTCCACGGAACGAGGGGCCAGGGTCGGCGATGCGGGGGCTTCGGGGGAGGCCGGCCCGATTCCCTCACCGTATGGCTCCTTCTCTTCCGTTCCCGGCTCTTCTGAGGTCCCAGCGGCAACGACATCGCCGCCACTTTGTTCAACGAGAGCAGGACGAGCCTTGTTCTGTGGTGGACCCTTCGATGGAGCCGCCACTTCGCCAGTGGCCGGTTGGGTCCCGGCGGTTTCGGGGTGTCGGGAGGAAACGTCGGGGCGCCGCTTCGCGGGGAGTGAGGAGACCCCTTCCGAAGCCACGCAAACGGTGTCATCCCTCAGGGACGACTCAATGCTCGACAGCCGTCCCAGGAGACCGTCGAGGGACTCGAGCCGTGGAAGTGTCGCCAGGCGGACAAGGAGCATTTCCAGGGCGATCTTGGGGAGCGTGGAGCGGCGGATGTCTTCCTCGCCTTTCGACAAAAGCTGAAAAATGAGGTGCAAGGATTCCGGGGAGGTATTTCGAGACTCTTCCCAGAGGCGCTCCTTTTCCTCACCAGGCAGGTCCAGGTTGATTTTCCCATCTTCCCCGCAGATGGACACAAAGAGAATATTCCTGAAGTGATCGCAGAGGTGCTGGCAAAAACGCCTGCAGTCAATGCCCCTGAGGTAGAGCTTTTCGACAACCTGGATGCATGCTCGGGCATCGCCATGAAGGATTGCATCTCCCGCCAGGACTACCGTGCGGCGGTCGACGACGCCCAGTACGTCCAGGAGCTCCTCGTCGCTCAGGCAGGCCCCGCTGAAGGCGAGCAGCTGTTCCAGGAGACTCTGAGCGTCCCTCATGCTGCCGTCCGCCTCGCGTGCAATGGCGTAGAGCACACCTTCGGAGACCTCCACGGATTCCTTCTGCGCCACGTTGCTCAAATGAGTCACGATCAGCTGGGTCGCGATTCGCCGGAAGTCGAACCGCTGGCATCTGCTGAGGATCGTGGCGGGTATCTTGTGGGGTTCCGTCGTCGCAAAAATGAAGATCACATGATCGGGAGGCTCTTCAAGGGTCTTGAGAAGAGCGTTGAACGCTTCCGTTGTCAGCATGTGGACTTCATCGATAATGTAGATCTTGTAATGACTCTTGGCCGGCCTGTACCTGACGGTTTCTCGCAATTCCCTGATGTTGTCGATGCCCCGATTCGATGCACCGTCAATTTCCAGCACATCCACACTGCTGCTCCGGGTGATTTCCCGGCAGTTCGAACATGCGTTGCACGGACGCAACTCCGGTTCGCTTTCGCAGTTCAGTGTCTTGGCGAGGATCCGTGCAACCGACGTCTTTCCAACGCCGCGCGGTCCGGTGAAGAGATAGGCGTGGGCTACTCGGTGAGATCGGATGGCGTTGACCAGGGTCTTGGTCACGTGAGGTTGCCCGATGACTTCATCAAGCCTTTGTGGACGCCACTTTCTTGCTATGACAAGATAGGACATAGTGTCAACGGGGATGTTTCATGGAGGGTCTGACGCATGCGAGGGGCACGGAATCCCGGCGGGGAAATCCAAGATTTGACCGGTTTGCCCTCAGGCGATGGGTCTTTTGATGAAACACGACCAGTGGATGAGTCGTGGCGGAGAGAGAGGGATTCGAACCCTCGGTACACCTTTTGGGCGTACACACGATTTCCAGTCGTGCTCCTTCAGCCTCTCGGACATCTCTCCTCAAAAGCCTGAACCCACGGCGAACGATTCGGAATATGCTCCTGTTCAAAATTCCATGGCGGAGAGGGTGGGATTCGAACCCACGTGCCCTGCTCTTCACAGGACAAGTCGATTTCGAGTCGACCCCGTTACGGCCTCTTCGGTACCTCTCCCCAAAGTTGATCCCTATTTCACCCGGCGCCTTTCCTGAAAGAAGCGCCTGAGCAAACCGGCACACTCCTCTTCCCGAACGCCCCTGATAACCTCGACATAATGATTGAATGCGGGCACTCTTGTCAAGTCCACAACGCCACCTGCCGCACCGCCTTTCGGATCCGCGGCGCCGAAGACCAGTCGCTGCACCCGGGCCTGGAGGATGGCCCCAAGACACATTGGGCAGGGCTCGAGGGTCACATACAGAGTGGCGTCGACAAGTCTGTAATTCCCCACTTTCCGAGAAGCCTCGCGCAGTGCGAGGATTTCCGCGTGGGCCGTCGGGTCGACCAGGGACAGGGGAGCGTTGCATCCCCGTCCCAACACTTCCCCCTGGCTGCCAACCACCACGGCGCCAACGGGCACCTCCGATCGGCTGTATGCCCTTTCCGCCTCCTGAAGAGCCAATCCCATGAAAGCCTCATGGTCGAGGGGAGCGGTTCGGGTGTTCTCGCCCTTCACGCCGGAGATCTCAGCGCGGAGCGGGTCGGAAATCGCGGTCCCCGAAGGCATGTTTTGACTGTCTTTCTGTCGGCCGTGAGTGGCATGTTCCAAGTTCCCCAATGGCGAGCAACACTGCAAATAGCACGGAACTGGTGTGGAAAAAAGCCATAATTCTCTTGGCCACAATTTCCTCGCGTCTTATAATCGTTGTGTGATAAATGGACTCACATTACAATGAAAACTGGTCCGAGCCGAAGTGCCATGACAGCGAACGAGCAGGATTCTTCCCAGTGTTTCAGGCCCTTGGCGGGAATGCGAATGGTTTACGAACCCGGGTGCGGCAAGAGTGGAAACACCCACACCCGCAAGCACCCGTGCGGAGATTGTCATTTCTGCCAGTTCTGCAGCGATGATCGCTGCAGCGCATGCAGGGGCAAAAAGAGTGATTCTCAGGGCGCATTGTGCCGAAAGTTGTCAGTGAAAGATCAGATTCTCCTCTACGAGAGAATCAACGCTCAAGGCAGGCAGGACCCAAGTCTCAGGGGCGAAGACTCCGAACATCCTCTGTAGCTAAACCAAAACAACGGATCAATGGTGTGAAGGTGCAACTGACGACGCGATCAGCTTTATTTTTTCTGCCCATTTTTGTCATCCTCGTGACTGTCCCTTCTCCCGTCTCCGTCGGCCATTCAGCCGGCCAGACCCTGGCGGTCGTCCGAGAAACGATGCCCAATCCCAGTGAGACATCTTCAGTGCCGGTTCCTGAAGGCGACCCTGTGAAGCCTCCGCCCAGTGGCTGGCAGTCTCACCTCTGGGAGGCCCTTCCCCCTGAAATGCTGGCAAATACAGGTCCAAGCCAGATCCTCGAAGCATACCAGGCAAATGATTGGAAGCCTTTTTTCGTCGGTCCACGCCTCGAACTGAACGACAAGGCCAAAGCGCTTCTGGAGAGACTCCGCAAGATTCAGGACGACGGGCTGGATCCCTCCCAGTATCATCTGGATGCCTTGTTCAAGCAGGTCGCGAATCTTGAGCAGATGCGCCTCGCCGCCTTTTCGAATCCGAACCTCAAGCACAGCCACGGTGAATCCAGGGGCCCGGATCCTTCGGGAGGCTCCAAGTCCGCGGCCCAGAGGTCGGGTTCCATACAACTGGCGAGCAACGCTCCGCAGACGCCCCCGAATGATGGAGGATTCGACAAAGCTTCGGAGCTCGCGACCCGGGAAATGCTCAAAGCCGCCTGTGAGTTGGACGTGCGGTTGGCTCATGGTCTAGTCCAGTTCGCCTCGGACATGCATCCCCAGTCGAGAGACTGGCAGATCAGAGCCCTGTCCGGGGAGCTCCCCATGGGTGACTTCCTCGGGATGGTGGAGCCACTTTCCCCGAGATACCAAAATCTTCGCAGCGCTTTTAAGGTCTACACCGACCTCGCGGCCCAGCAGACCCACCACCTTGTTGTCGCCGCCTCCCGCATGCAGCCGGGGGAAACAGGAGAGAATGTACGCACCCTGCAGAAGAGGCTTCAGCAAGAGGGGTTCTACACCGGGAAAATCTCCGGGATTTATGATTCCAGCTCACAGGCGGCGGTGAAAGGATTTCAACAGGCTCACCACTTGCCTGAAGACGGAGTGCTCGGGCAGGGCACCAAAGACTGGATCAACGTGAGCTACGGAGAAAAAGCGAGGCTCATCGCCCAGGCCATGAAGCATTTTCGACAGAGTGCCGCGAGACTGCATGAGCGCTACGTTAGGATCAACATCCCTCAATTTTCTCTAGAATACTACAAGGACGGCAAGGTCCAATCCACCCACCGGGTCATCGTCGGCAAGGCATCCGGTAAGAAGGTCAAGGTCCAGGGAAGGATGGTGGGGGAGAACCAGACTCCACCCCTCACCAGCGCCATCGAGCAAATCGTCGTCAACCCCCGCTGGTACGTTTCCGACCGTATCCGCATGGAGCTGAACGGCGCCGCGTCATCGGATCCCACGTATTTTTCACGTCAGGGGTACGTGGAGATGTCGGCCCACCACCCCTGGGGGCAGCCTCGCTTATTCATGCCTCCCGGACCAACCAATCCACTGGGGCGCGTCAAGTTTGAGTTCCCCAACCCTTATGCCGTGTACCTTCACGACACGCCGAAGAAGGGGCTCTTTCAAAGGGAACGCAGGGATTTTTCCCATGGCTGTGTTCGGGTTGAACGGGCGAAGGAATTGGCGGAGATCCTTTTGAAAGACGACGGAAACCCCGCATCCGATAAGGTGCAGGATTACTTTTCCAGCTATCGCCAGGCCTACATTCGCCTCACTCAGCCCATACCCATCATCATCGAGTACCAGCAAGTCTCCTTCAACGAGAAGAACGAAGTGGTTTTTTACGGCGACCCGTACGGTTGGTTCAGGGAAATGGCTCAGGTCAAGTCCCAGGGGCTTCCGGGGTGAACGAGCGCCGCGCCTTGGAAACACTCTCAAGAGTCCCACCTTTTGCCCCGAGGTATTGAAGGGGTCATCCTCGACCATGTCCGCCCGTGCTTCGATCCCTCTGAGCGAATGGGCGACGGGGTTGAAAATCCATTGTGACACAGACTCTTGGCGGGTTTGGTCGATGGCGGCTTGAGTCCTTGGACTCTCCGTTGATCAGTTGTGGCAGGCAGCTGCGCCTGATTGGATGTGCGGCATCAATATGAGAATCAATGCAAACGTTGGTTTATAATGCGCATAATCCACCTCTTAGAATATTCATTTTTGCTTTCCCACCCTTTTTCAGAGATTTCCACCGTTTTCCTGCCTGGAGCTCACCCGAGAGACTAAAAAGTTTTTAGTGACATCAAGCACATAGCAAATGAGATGGGAATGTCTTGTGCCGCAAGAGGCAAAAAAGGTTGACAGGCGCCAATTTTTCCGCTACTCAGGACCATCTCATTGATCTGTATCCGAAAAGCACTCAGGTGGCATGCCATCGCTCGATGGGACTTGTTTGTAACCTACTTGGGAGGAAAGACATGGAGCGATCTCACTCCTGTTTTGGCTTGAAGTTACCGTTTATGTTCATCCTCACCGTAGCAATCCCCGCAACTTTTTTCCCTTCTCAGTCCACCTCAGCCTTCACTGCCTCCATCGGCCAACCCCACCATGGGCGCCTCATCGACGGAGTCCCCTTTCCCGAGCAATTCCAGGGGTACAACGTTAGAGCTGAGGACCGGGCATACGCCACGCCTGAGTTGATCGGCGCCCTCTTGGATGCGGTGGATGCCGTGCGGCAGCAGGACCCCGCCACCTGCGATCTTTTTGTCGGCGACATTTCCCGTGACGGCGGCGGCGGCATCAACAACCACCGGTCACACCAGAACGGCAGGGATATCGATGTAGGTATGTTTGCCAAGGGAAACCGGCCTCTGAGCACGTTCATGCCCATGAACGGCGAGAACCTGGATGTTCCCAAGACGTGGGCTCTCATCGAGAATCTTCTTCGGTCCCAGCGGGTGCAGTACATTTTTCTGGACCGCAGGATTCAGAATCTTCTCTACGACTACGCCCTTTGCCGTGGAGTAGACCCGACGTACCTCGACCACCTTTTCGGGGGTGGAAGAGGCTCCATCATCCAACACCAGCGAAACCATCATGACCACCTTCACGTAAGGTTTTATGCCCCCTGGTCGGCCATGGCCGCGCAGGTCGGTGAAGGAGACGAACAGAAGCGAAGCATCATTGAAATGGCCCAACAAGCCTATTTGCCGAAAAAGGTAAACTACTATGTGAAGGGCACTGAGCCGAGCCTGGATGCCCTCGCCCACAGTTTCGGCGTCAGCCGCAAGGATCTTTCGCGCTGGAATCAGCTGCAGGGGGCTGAGTCCCTGCGGCCCGGTTCATGCCTTGTTTTCTACAAGCGCGGCTTTGAAATGGAGCAGGTTCGCCTGGCCCAATCGCTCCAACCCAACACCATCCCGGAGGCACCCATGGTACGGTTGGCATCCCTGCGGTCCCTTGGAAGCTCCGGGGAGGGTCCCGTTTCCCTCCGTGGCGATTCCTATTACAAGGGGAGATCTCAGGAAAGGCGATCCCTTGCCAGCTACAAGGTTCGCAAGGGTGATACGCTGAAGAGCATTGCCAAGCGGAACAGTGTGGACGTTGCGACCCTTGCGAAAATCAACGGTCTGAAGAAGAACGGGGCCTTGAAGCCGGGCCGCACCCTGCAGGTGGCGGATTCAAAGTCTCATGTCGTTCTCACCGAAGACAGGTCCTACGCGGTGCCTTCCAAGACCTGCAATCCCAGATTGGTTAGACTCAATCTCAATGACAACGTGCTGCCCGGACCTGGATCTTCGGGCACCCTGAAGGGAGACGCGGCTTCCAAAGACGGCGATAAGATCCGGCTCGCGCAGGCCAAGGTGTCGGAGAAATCCAGCAGGACCCTGTCCGATGCGTCCTCTTCCTCGTCGGGTTCATCAAAGTCCGCCAATTCTCGCAGCAGGAGGGAATCCCTGAAGAAAGACAAGCAGATCAAAGTAGCCCTGGCCTCCAAGAACTCCGGCAAAACGGTGTCGAAAACGGTTGTCAAACCGGATTCCTCTCCAAAGGTGAGCGCCAAGGCGCCGGCGGACAGAGAAAAGAAGCTGGCTGCCATAAAGAAGTCTCCACCCTCCAACTCCGCTTCCAGTCAGAAGTCCACCGTTCCAGAGAAAACATCAAAGAACATGAAGCAGGCGAAGAAGAATTGAAAAAGCCGAGTACCCCGGGCACATTCCACGTGGGGAGCCGGCCTGCCGTGCTCCCTTCGGCAACAGCCCAAGACCCGTGAGGAGGAATTCAGGATAATTTCACACTGACTTCATGAAATAGTCGCTTTTCTTCACGGAACGATTCTGTTATGTATCGGCTCCCCCGACGGGCACTGAAGATGTGCCCGTTTTTGTTTGTTCGGATCCGAAAGGTTTAACGGCTTTAAACAGGGCCGGTTTCCAGGGGTTGAAGCAGCTTCACAAGGATTAGACATGGGAAGCGACGGGCCTTCAGACCTGGTGACGATCGCGGGATCGTCGTTTCGCCGTCGGTCATTGCCCGATGGGGCACAGCACAACATGAGGAAAGGAGCAGTCGAAGGGGAATTATGTCTGTCGATCTCACTACCCTACGCAACATCGGGATAAGCGCTCACATCGATTCAGGGAAGACCACCCTTACCGAGCGGATCCTTTATTACACTCAGCGCATCCATGCAATCCACGACGTCAAGGGCAAGGATGGCGTTGGTGCCAAGATGGATTTCATGGAGCTGGAGAAGGAGCGGGGCATCACGATCCAGTCCGCCGCCACCCACTGCACGTGGAAGGGACACTCCATCAACATCATTGACACACCCGGGCACGTGGATTTCACCATTGAGGTGGAGAGGGCTCTGCGAGTCCTGGACGGCGCGATCCTGGTTCTGTGCGGAGTGGGGGGTGTGCAATCCCAGTCGGTGACCGTTGACCGCCAGATGCTCCGATACAAGGTGCCCCGCATCGCATTCATCAACAAGTGCGACCGGACCGGCGCCGATCCGTTTCGCGTGGTGCGGCAGCTCCGGGAGAAACTGAATCACAACGCCGTCCTCCTCCAGATTCCCCTGGGATTGGAGTCCGACCACCATGGAGTCATTGACCTCATCACCATGAAGGCCGTGCGCTTTGAGGGAGATCACGGCGAGGGCGTTGTCGAGGAAGAGATTCCCGAGAATTACCTGAACACCGCCCGGGAGAAGCGGGAGGAAATGCTGGACGCTGTTTCGCTCTTCTCCGACGAGCTCACGGAGGCGATCCTCGAAGATACGGTGACCGAGGAGCTCGTTCAGGAGGCGATCCGCAAGGGCACTTTGGCCCTGGAGCTCACCCCGGTCCTCATGGGTTCGGCATACAAGAACAAGGGCGTTCAGCTTCTCTTGGACGCAGTCCGCCGATACCTCCCCAGTCCGCTGGATGTGGTGAACGAGGCTCTTGACCTGGACAAGGGCGAGGCACCTGTGACCATAAAGAACGCGCCCGACGGCCCCCTCGTGATGCTGGCCTTCAAGCTGGAAATGAGCCGCTTCGGGCAGCTGACCTACGTGCGCGTTTACCAGGGCACTCTCCGAAAGGGGGACACCATCGTCAACATGCGTACGGAGAAGCGGACCAGGGTAGGGCGCCTCATCCGGATGCACGCTGATGAAATGGAAGACATAGAAAGGGCCGTGGCCGGAGACATTGTCGCCCTCTTTGGGGTCGACTGCGCATCCGGGGACACGTTCACGACAGGGGAGATCAACTATGCCATGACCTCCATCCATGTGCCGGCCCCCGTCATTTCTCTTGCCATTAAGCCCAAGGACAAGAAGGCGGAGATGAGCGTGAGCAAGGCTCTGACCCGGTTCACCAAAGAGGACCCGACCTTCAAGACGTTCCTCGACGAGGAAACCGGAGAGACCATCATCAGCGGAATGGGGGAGCTTCACCTGGATGTCTACGTTGAGCGCATGCGCAGGGAGTACCAGGCCGAGGTCGAGACGGGCATGCCGAAGGTGGCTTATCGCGAGACGATCACCAGGAAGGCCGACTTCAACTACACCCACAAGAAACAGACCGGAGGCGCGGGGCAGTTTGGACGCGTTGCCGGCACCATTGAGCCGGCATCGGAGCAGGACTTCGAATTCGTGAACCGGATCACGGGCGGGACAATTCCCACGGAATTCATACCTTCCTGCGAGAAGGGCTTTCAAGCGTGCCTCAGCAAAGGCTCGCTGGCCGGATTCCCAATTGTTGGGGTTCGGGTCACCATCAATGACGGAGCGGCCCACTCGGTGGACTCCTCCGACCTGGCCTTCCAACAGGCATCCATAGGGGCATTCCGGGAATCCTATGGGAGGGCGGACCCCATCATCCTGGAACCCCTGATGCGTGTTGTCGTTGAGACTCCCACCGACTTTCAGGGCACGGTGCTGGGAACCCTCAACCAGCGTCGGGGAATGATTGTGAGCACATCCGAAGATGGGGCCTTCTCCACCATTGAAGCCGAGGTCCCCCTGGCCGAAATGTTCGGGTATTCTACGGTGTTGCGGTCGTCAACCCAGGGCAAGGCGGAGTTCACCATGGAGTTTTCTCGCTACCACACCGTGCCCAAAAGCATTGCTGAGGGAGTGATGGCTAAACATCGCGAGGAGATGCAGAAGGCCCAAAAGAAGTAGCGTGCTTGACCCGAAGGAATTTCTTTGACCTTCGCACCCCGGTGTATCATGATTTCCGGAGGCTGGCATGGAGCGGTGATCCCATGAATCCGGCACTCTGGTGCAAATAGTCATTCAGTCTTGAGGAGATGATTCCATGCAAACAGAGAATTCGGTAAGCTCCGCTCCACTGGGACTCGTCACGAGGACTCTCGGAGCCCCCTTGGAGCCGGGAAGCCTCGGTGCCATCATGGGCCGAGCCGGCGTTGGAAAAACCGCGTTTCTTACCCACGTGGCTCTCGAGCACATGGTCCTCCACGGCCAGCGAGTGCTCCACGTGTGTATCGACGAGCTCGCCGAGAAGATCAAGGTTTGGTACCGGGAGTTCCTGAAGAATATCGCAGCTCATCAGCCCGGCCAGGATATGGGCAAACTGCAGGAGCAGATAGAGCCCCTGCGATTCATACTGGCTTACCTGCACCAGACTTTCAGCCCCGCCAAATTGGAGCAGAGCCTTCTGAACTTGAGGGAGCAGGCGAAGTTCTTCCCCTCGGTGGTGGTCCTGGACGGACTGGACTTCGACCGGTTAGACCGATCCCAGGTCGAGGAAATCCAGCAATTCGCTCTTCGCCATGCGGTTTCTGTATGGATTTCGGCCCGCACGCACCGTCACATTTCCATCACCAACGAGAGAGGAATTCCCTATCCGTGCCACGAGATGGACGACCTCTTCCGGGCCATCCTGTTCCTGGAGCCTAAACCTGATGCGATCGAGGTCAAGGTCATGAAGAGCGACGACCGTTACGACCTTGACGATCCAGGCGTGGCCGTGAATCCTCAGACCTATCTCATTCTTTCCTGAATTGCGGGGTTCCGGTGTGAGACCCGTCACGGGCCGGGCCTGCCTGGAGGCGGCCGGGAACTCCGCCGTGCCCCGGACGCTGAATGGGTCGACTGGTGAGTCGGCCTTGGGGCCTTCCCATGGGAAGATCGTGCATTCCGCGAATCCCTCGGATCGGGTCCCAGTAACCGTGGGACCCACGGCGAGACGGACTGTGCCATGATCGAAGACGATCTGATCGGTTCTCTAACGCGGCAAGTCAAAGAAGAGGTCATCGAGAACTACCTGACGGAACGTCGGCTCATCCGACTCCAGATGGAAGACATTGAAACTGGGGTAAAGACTGTCAAATTGCAGGCGGTGAGGGTTGGAAGGCGGCTGAACCGGCTTGCCCATCTTATGATCCACCCGGACATGAAGCGCCGCATGCTCGACGCTCTTCAGGTCCCTAAGCCGTCATTCTGGAACGATTCCGCCGAGAAGAAGCTTTCGCGGCGTATCAGGTTCATCCGCGTGAATGCGATCACGGACAGGCGCAAGTTCAGGAAGCTTGTGCTGGAGTCTTACCAGCGTTTGTTTGCACACGTGGGGAAATACCAGAAAAACCATGACGCACTGCGTGAGGAATGTGAAGGGGTCAATCTCAATATTCGGAGCTTCCAGAAGAACTTTGACCTGTTGAACATCCTCAACTTCCTGCGGAGCCTGGATTTACAGACTCTTGAGAGAAAGCAGATTCTCGGCGAGAATTTCAGCGCCGAGGAACTGGCCTCCGTGGATCAGAAACTCTACATCAAGTCCCTCTCTTTTGTCGGCTTTTCCATCCCGCCTCCTCTCCAACTGCCCCCTCCGGGTGGGGTGGAAAGGGTCCTCACCGAACTCTCTGAGGAAGTTTACAGAAAATATGAGCATCAAGTCAAAACCCTGATGCTCTAGTTTGGAAGGCCCCCTCCCTGCCAGCAGTAAACCCGGGTTTCAGGCGCCGCCTTGCTGGAGGTTCCGGCGTTGGGGAAAGGGCAGCAAACCGTCTCGAAATACCCCTTCCAGCCCCTGATCCAAAGGGGGGGAGATCTTGATGGATTTGAAGGGGGCGTCAAAGCAGCTCAGGAAGTGACTTATCGCCATTTAGGCGAAAGCCTGAATCCAGGTTTAACGAGTTTTTCGGGATCTTGGCCTTCACCGGGATGATGCTGAGGACCTTATTTGACATCCTATGAGCGAATCACTCATGGGGGATTTCCCGCTCCCCGGAGAAAAGTGGGCAAGAACTGTAACGGATTTTGCAGGAACCGTAACCGGTTCTCGAGCGAGCCTCCTCATGGCGAGGGAATTGGCCGCCTTGGCGCAGGACTCTTCTGGCACGCATGTTGCTTTAGCTTCCCTGTGATGGACCCCAATCTTCTGTGGAGGCGTTGTTCCCATGAAATATCAATGCATCAGGTGTCTTGTGACGTGGGGTGAAGGCGATCCCGAGCAGGATGGATATTCCCACGGGTTGTGCTCTCTTTGTCTCAGAGACGCATTGACCCCGATATATCGGAAACGGCAGCTGTCTGAAGGCAATTTTGACTGCTTCGGCAAAGCGTTTGACTACTGTGACCAGTGCTTGTGCAAGTATCGTGAGGTTTGCTTGAGCAGAGCCTGAACCAGGGCTTTCTTGTCGACGACGCTTTCCTGTGGAGACCACAATCATTATTTTCTTATTTAAGGGTCAGCAAAACCGACTCTTGTTTGCCGGCTCGATGCCTGAAAGGGCAAGGGCAAAAAGAACCTTCGAAATCCGAAGGTTTGGCATCTTCCACGGCGAAGAAGGAGGGCGATCATATGGAAGCAAGTGTTCATCTGCCGATAGAATCAGCTGAGGACTGTGACTGCTGTCAGATCTTCTCTGAGCAACCTGGTCACCAATACGGATGCGAAGAGCGCAAGGCGGTTTTTACTCGAAGGGAACAGGAAGTGCTCCAGCGCATCCGAGAAGCAAGTCTCAAGGCCAGGACGATCAGGGACGAGCTTCGCAGGGCCGACCGGGGCGAAGCCGGAGATACCGGGGCGAGGCAGCGAGCGCTCTCTGAACTGGAGAATCTGAAACGGATGCGGGCGGAACTTGAAAAGGAGCGCATTGCCGCCGCGGAAGAAAGGATGCGGCTACTCGGTCACCTGTAGTGTGCCGTTTGTCCACGAAGCGCAAGGAGGGCTCAGGTAGTCTTTGATTTTTCACTTCAGGTGAGATAATATCTTCGTGTCACAATTCACATAATGGGTTCATTAGCCGAAGGGGTGCTCTTCTCACGGGAGCTGAGATCATACCCTTGGAACCTGATCCAGATAACACTGGCGTAGGAATCGGCAAGCGAGACGCAATATCTCGGGAAGGCCGTTTTCAGACGGCCTTTTCCTTTTGGAGAAAAGGATCCCTTGATCTCGTGCCGCAAAGAAGCCTCTCCTTGCCAGGGCGGGAGGATGTAATGAAGACTCAATTGGATTTTGCGAAGGCTGGAATCGTCACCGAGGAAATGAGGCAGGCGGTCGATGGAGAACCCCTGGGCGCCGAGGAGTTGAGGGATCTCATCGCGGCCGGCAGGGCCGTGTTGCCGAGGAATCGCAATCATGCGTTTCCTGTCCTGAAGGCCATAGGGCAAGGCTTGAAAACGAAGGTCAACGCGAACCTCGGCACGAGCGCCGAATGCTGCAGCCCCGAAATGGAGGAGGCAAAACTGAAGGCTGCTCTGGATGCGGGGACCGATTCCATCATGGACCTTTCCACCGGAGGGGACCTCGCCGGCCTGCGGCGCTTTTTCCTTGAACAATCTACAGTTATGGTCGGTGCGGTACCGATCTACACGGTGGCAACCGAAATGGTTTTCAAGCACCAGTCCCTGGAAAGCATGGATCCGGAAATGCTGTTCCGAAGCATTGAAAAACAGTGTGCCGAGGGGCTCGACTACATCACGGTGCACTGCGGGGTGACCCTGGCATCCGTCAAGAGACTCGAGTTGTACGAGCGCATCATGCCCTGTGTGAGCAGGGGAGGATCCATCCACATGCACTGGATGCGCAAGAATCGCAAGGAGAACCCCCTCTACGAGCACTTCGACGACCTGCTGGCAATTGCCCACGAATACGACGTCACCTTGAGCCTGGGGGACGGATTTCGCCCCGGGACCATCCTCGATGCAACGGACGGGGCCCAGATCGAAGAACTGATGATACTCGGCGAGCTCGCGCGGAGGGCTCGGGCCAAAGGGGTACAGGTCATGATCGAAGGCCCGGGCCATGTTCCCCTGCCCCAGATACAGGCGAACGTCCAGCTCCAGAAGAGGCTCTGCGATGGAGCGCCCTTCTATATTCTCGGGCCGTTGCCCACGGACATCGCGGCAGGGTACGATCACATCACCGCCGCTATCGGAGGCGCCATCGCTGGGGCGGCAGGGGCGGATTACATCTGCTACGTCACACCGGCGGAGCACCTTGGACTGCCCAACGCCGACGACGTTCACCTGGGAGTGATGGCTGCCCGCATCGCGGGTCACGTGGCCGACATCGCCAAGGGTTTGCCGGGGTCCATCGACCGGGACCGTCGAATCTCCATCGCCAGGCAAAAGCTGGACTGGGACGGCATCATTCAGGAGGCTCTCGATCCCGAGTTGGTGAAGCGCCGTCTGCAGGTCACGGAAGACAGGGAAGCGTGCAGCATGTGCGGAAAGCTGTGTGCCGTAAAAATCAGCCGCATGATTTGATCCCCCGGGGGACGGCCCCTGGGGACGTCTTACCGGGGAGGGTGTCGGGGAAGTGTGTGAGGATTTCGACTATTTCCCCAGGAACTGGATGAATCGCTTCAGGAGATCCAGGTCAAAGGATTCCCACATCTCGTCGTACATGAGCTTCAAGGCCTTAAACGGAGGAAGCGGGCCCTTGTAAGGCCGTCGGGTGGTCAAGGCGTCGTAGCAGTCCACGATGTGTGTGACTCGGGCAAGCGGATGGATTGCGTCCTTGCTGAGCCCCAATGGGTAACCGCCGCCGTCCAGGGATTCGTGGTGCTGGAGCACGATAGCCAGCGCTCTCGGAGGCAGGAGTCCCCCCTCCTTTAGATGACGATATCCCAGGCGGGGATGCCTGCGGATGTGCTTCATTTCCTGCTCATCGAGGGTTCCGGGTTTTTGCAGGATCCGGTTGTCGATCCAGATCTTGCCCAAATCGTGAAACAGGCAACCCACGCCGAACTCGGCGATTTCCTCGCTTTCCCAGTTGAGGTGTTCTCCGAAGGCCATTCCCAGGAGGCAAACCTGGATGGAATGGGTGAACGTCGTGTAGTCCTTGGAGAAGATGCTGCAGAGGTACGCCGGGGTGACCTCGTCTTTCCTCAGGAAATCCCCCACCAGGCTCGTCCACCTGGTCGCATCGTCGATCACGTTTCCCAGATCGGGGTCCCTGAACGCGCGTTCGATAAGAAACTCGGCATGATTGTAGATGACCTGTGTTTTTCGGTCCCAGGGCATGCCCGGGGAATTGATGCAGTTCCTCGCGTTCTCTTCCAGGTAGTCCGCCAGGCGAGCCAGAGCCTTCTTGTGTATGTAGGCCGAAGCTATACTTCTCCTCGCAAAGAATTCCCTGAGCTCGTCGGTGTACGGGTCCTCCCGGTCAAGGATTTTGCAGAAGAGCACCTTTTTTCTGCGCGGTGAGAAGAGGGGGTAATACAAGGCGAAGGGGACGGGCTGACCTGAGGGAAAGTTCTTCAGATGAACAGGAACGAAGCCCTCCAATAGCAAATTCGAAACCTGGAGGTTGGCTGTCGAAGCGAACTTCTCCAACTCCCTCAGGCTATGACACTGTTCAGTTTCGACCATGCGTTGCTCCATGGTGATGTGGCGAGCAGACTTCGCGACTCGCAATGCATGAATCAAATCGGTAGGTCACCTGGGGAGATTGAATTCTATCTTCTTGGATAGAAAACTCTGCACGTGCTGCGGGAAGGTGGTCATCTTCAACTTGAGGTTGCTGATGACATATCGGGCGATGAACTCTTCGATGTTGCACCCGGACACACTGAGCAATGCGAGGTATTCTTCGATGAAGGGGTGCTTTAGAAAACTTTCCGTCTCCCCTTGAAAATAATCATGGCACACGTGGGCCATGTAGAGGAAGGCAATGCTCTTCAGGTACTCGGGGGGCAGTTCGGAAGGCGGCCTGTAGATGGGATAGTTCTGGCAGCGGACGGTTTCGCACACGGACTCGGGAATGTTCCATTCCTTTAGGAGCATGGCACCCACCTTGGGAGCATCGAGCATCTCCACAAAGAAGGCGAGTTTCGGGTTCTTGGCCTTTATGAGGAGAATGACGCTTTTCCCGATGTCATGGAGAAGCGATATGGTGCTCATGATGGAGGAGCTGCGCTTGTCACAGAGTTGGCAAATCTCGAAGGCCAGGTGGGAAATGATGACGGAGTGATGGTGAATCCCCATGAATTCCGGCGTGTTGGGCATCATCTTCCGCATGCCGTCCGAGATCACGATCTGGTACACCTGAAAGAATCCCATGTACATGATGGCGTACTGGAGATCGGAGACCTTGCGCTTCAGGTTGTAGTAAGAGGAGTTGATGGTCTTGAGGATTTCACTCACCAGGGAGGGATCCTCCTTGGCGAGCTCCGTTACTTCGCGAACGGAGGCACTGTCGTTCAACAGCAGATGAATGAGCCTGGTGGTGTACACGGGAAGTTGCGGGACGCTCTTGATGATAGCGTAGAGCATGTCCGACTTCTCATAGAGCTTGCTCTTCTCATGGATGGAGTCGTGAATGTACTCTCTGTAATACGCGCTGATCTGTGAGGCCCGCGCGCTCTCTTTTGCCAGGCGGTCCCCGTGCATGGTGTTCAGGTCATTCATTCTCCGCAGGGCGAAGACTTGAACGCGGGGATCAATGCCCGCAAACGCCGCATCGTCAAAAGCCAGGACGGTGGAGGGCTCAATGGCTGCCACCGTGGATGTTCTTGTCGGCCTGGGTAAAAACAGCATTTCCCCGATCCAATCGTTCTCCCGATAGACGAAGCCGCCCTCGGACCCCTTCTCTCCGCCTCGGGTCGCCTCCAAGGCTCCCTTCAAGACGAGATAGACGGTCCCTTCCTGGTCGCCCTCCCGAAACAATCTTTGACCACTCTTCAGCCGGATTGTCCTGCCGAGGTTATACAGGGCGATGAAGCTCTTTTCATCGAGGGCTTCACCGGGCTTGGGCTTTTCCTTCTCGGTGTGTTGGGGGGGCCGGTTCATCCGTGACGGTGTCCTGTAGAGCATGAAGAAATCAGCACTTCTTAAAGACTCCTGATTGAGGAGAAGTGAGGGAGGGGGACTCTTGACAGTGTTCTCGGCAAGAGCGGCCTCCCATGACAAGCTCCTCAGAACTCGTCCATTTTGAGATCGATGAGCTGAGCGATGAGTGATTCATACTCCCTCCCAAGGTAGACGCGATACGGATAAAATTCTTGTTTGAGGGTATTCCAGTAATCCGACAGGGCCTCCCGGGACGAAAGCTGATGGATCTCCCCGTAGATCTCTTCAAGGTAGCGGTCCCGGGCTCGTGACCGATGAAATTCGAACATTTCCCGCAACAGAAACCTTTGCTCCTCCGTGAAGCTCACTTCATTCTGTGTCCTGAGGATCTCCCGCTGGATCTCTTTGAGCTCTCCAAAGGTCTGCACACCCTTGAGACGCTCCTGGAAGCTTTTCAAGATGAGGTCGTTCACCCTCGTGCGCTGTTTTTCGTAAACCCTCCGGAGCTCCTCCTCGAAGCTTCGGGTGTCATAAGGGAGCTTCTGCTTCAATTCCTGGACGAGGCCATGGTAGTGGCTTTCCAGGTCCTCCAGGTTCCAGACGGTGGTCAGGGATTCAGTCATGCGATCAAACTGGATCGTGTCCTTGTAATCCACCCTGACCGCCCGCTCCTGGGGGCTCGACTCAAACTGGAGTCCCCCGTAAGGAGGGGAGAACTCGAAGGGTCGCATCCCGTCGAAACACCCGCTGGGGAATGGAAGCTCGCTCAGGAACTTCTGCAGCACTTCGTGTCTTCGCTCGAGGCTGTGGCTCAGAGGACCAAAAGTCACGAGGCCGCCTTTGGTGCCCTTCCCGAAGAAGTCGCAGAACGCCTGAAAAGCGAGGAGCAGAAGTTTGATGGATTCCTCGGGCTTGAGGGAGACGGCCAGGTCATGGAAGCCGTACACGCGCATGGCACCCCCGAGGTGGTCGAGAAAGTAGAGCAGGGTGAAGCGGACTTCTTCAGAGAGAGAGGAGAGGATGTGGAGGATCCCCCCAGCGTCTCGCAGCTGCTTTTCAAAGGTGCTCAGGCCGACGCTCTTGAGCTTCTTCTTGTGGTAAATGAAATTCACGGGCATCTTGAGCAGGTGCATTTGAACATCCTGGTAGTCCACCCACATGATCCCCATGAGCTTGAAAAGGCGCTCAAGGGCTCCGCTCTGACGCCCGTGCCAAAGAGCCTCATCCCTGATGTCCTCATCCACGAACCCGCAATAATGTTCCTGCTGGAGCTGGAAGACCTCGGCTTCCGGAGTCGTCAACTGGAAGTAGGCGAGGACTGCGGACCCCTTTTCACGGAGACTTTCCCTGACCCAGCTGCCCCAGTCGCTCTTGGACTTGATGATTTGAAGGCTGACGGACCTGCACGTCAGGAACCACTCCAACAGGTCGTACACCATGACTCCTTCCTGCACGGCAGCCGTCGAAATGACGGAATGGAGAACGAGCACGTCGAGGAGATGGGTGTCCGAAGCTGAAGTCAGGGCTTCCAGGACAGTCACCGGCTCCTTGCCGAGAATCACACGGCCGATCAGGCCATGATGGCGCACGAGGAAAATCACGAGACGCTTCACCTGGGGATCCAGCCGGTACTTCTCCAGGATATCCGATTGCTCCAGGATCATGGCGCCCCGCTCGGCATGGGTCCACCGCTGCCCCACCTCGGGGAACGAGGCCGAGTACTCCCTGATCTTTCCAATTTCCTGATAGAGCAATGCCAGGGTGAGGGACTGGTAAAAAACCGGGCGCTGCTGGATCCGTTCCACCAGGAATTCCAGGATGTCCATTTGGGCGTGGCTGGCCCCGATGCCCTCTTCGGCGAGGGGGCCGAATTCCTGTTTGGCGAGCTGGTAGAAGGTATTGGGGTCCTGAAAGGCTTTCCGGTCCTTGATGACCACTGCCTGGAACTTCTCGAGACAGCGCATCAGATAGCTGCCCGGAGATTGTTTGTGGAAGAACGGGGACTTGTCCGTGAGGTTTCCCAGGGCGTGGAGCTCGGGCAAGATGAATCTCAGGATTTCCGGGCAGTGCGTTGCCAAGCCGGCGATGGTCTCGTAGATCTCTTCCGGGATGAAGATCTGACCCCGCAGTATGGACTTCAAGCGACGTTCGATGTCCCCGATTCGCCTGTCGACACTTTCTAGAGCCTGACTTCCCCGTTGCACGTCCAGCACATCGCAGTAGAGGAAACACCCCTCCCGATGCAGGTACTGGCGAAAGCTCTCCAGCTCGGAAAACCTCCTTTCCAGCTCCTGAAGGTTTCTGAGGGAAATGCCCCTGAGCTTCTGGGATTCAAAATAGGCCAGGAGTGCGTCGATCTGCTGGATGTTGTCCTCCACGTCCACAAAAGACACGTCCAACGCCCACGTCTGGGGATTGTTGACCAGGCGGATGCCCGTGTCAAAAACAAAAGCCGGTCTGCCTTCGGAGAAGTCCTTTCGTATTTTCTCGAAGAAAAGCGGGTCGAGACGGTCCGTGGGAATGCTGAGGAGCGTTTCCCTTATCTTGGCCGTGCGTTGGTCCAGCCGGTCCGAGGGGACCCATGAGATCATGGGATTGAAGTTGATGATGTGCTTTTCGGCGGCATTGCCCGCGATCCACAGGAGAACGAAGCCTGCCCTCACTCCCAGCTTGGGAAACAGATGCCCGGTACCGTGAAATTCGCTCTCCAGGAACTGACGGAAAAAGTACGACTTCCCAAAGACATAATCGCCCATGAACTGAAGTTTGAACTGCTCGGCGATTTCGGTCAACTCCCGGACCTCATCCAATTGCCGCAGCTTTTCAGGCTGATAGTCGCAGATGACTTCCTTCTCGAGGGGCCCTTTCCTGATGACCTCCCGCCAGTCGTCGAGAAATGCGAAGAGGTTGAAAAACTTCATCATTTCCCTGATGGCCTTGTTCTGCACCCCTCCCAGGCCGCTGATGCGGAGGTCATGAAGTTTTTCCCAATCCAGCGTGGGATCCGTTGCCACCCAGACGATGTCGTCGTAAACCCGGCGCAACTCCCTCGCCTGGTCGTCGGTGAAGGATTCGCCGTGGGCGGCAACGATTTCCGCCATGCTCATGAGATGGCACACACGGACGACATCAAGGATGTCCGTGTAACTGCCGTCCTTGGCTCTGTCCGTGATGGGCCTGAGGCTGCTCGCGGAAAGCTTGGCGAAAACCACCCTGCTCATGGTGGTGTGCCCCACGACGATGAGCAGGAGCTCACGCAGCTGAGGGGGAGTGAACCCGTGAAGTGAAAGCTTCGGGATGTTTTCGAGGATCGGCGTGAACTGACCTTCGATGCCGTCGGGATTCAGGATCTCACGGCATTTTTCCAACCGTGATGCTTGCCCGAGGAGACCGAGGACCCCCGTTAAACTTTGGCTCTTGGTGCGAAACGGGGTGCTCAGCCGCGTCTGCTCCAAGTCGGAGAGCCTGTGAAAGGCGTGGTCCCGGATTTGGACCAAAATGTGGAGCACATCCAGAACGTATCGAAAGGTGTTCCTGTATTCGGCCACAAGAGGAAGAGTACAGCCCATGATGCCGGATGCCTTGACCTCCTCTTCCAGCGCCTCCAGGGCTACCGGGGGTTGATGGGGCTTTCCCGAGAAGACGAAAAGGCTTTCGGGGATCTCCCTGTCGATCTCAAGCCGCTCCTGCCAGTACTGAAAGTGGTGCCGCGGCGACTTGCGCTTGAGGGCGGCGCTTGAAAAATAAGGCTCGAATATCCCCTTCCAGTGCTTCTCGGGATTCCTCATGTGGTTCTTGGGAGCACGCAGGTTCAAGAAAGGCAGCTTATTGATGGCCTCCAGACTGAGGTCCTCCGGCCGCTTGTCATCCAGCAGGCGCTTGAGGTGGGGTTCAAAAAAGGCAAACCGGTTGAGGTAATAGTGGAGGTCGGAGAGGTGGATTTCCAGGGTGTCGCCGGTGGAAAGGGCCTGATACCTGTGCTTTGTCTTGAAGGTGTGGGAAAACAGAAGAAAAAACTTGAGCTCTTCTTCGGACTTGAATCGCACCTGGCAGGTTTCCTGCCTTTCCGGCACCGGGGAATGGGCCAGAACCAAAAGCTTTCCGGAGGGTTCCAGGATGTCGTAGATCTTCCCGGCCAGGTACGTCGCATGATTGTAAAGGCGCTGTCGGTCGAGGGATTTTTTCGAAGCCTTCGGGAGCTTCTGCTCCAGCAGGTACTCGAAGGGGTCCTTGGGGAGAATCACAATGTCGAGAGGCATGCGCCACGAGCGGAGCTTCTCTATGGATTCGAAAAGGAAGATGCGATGACTGGAAAGGCGTGCCGTGAGCTCATGGGCGACCAGGTCCTGCCCTGAAGTGAGGAGCCCGATGTCCAGGCGATCTATCCTGGTTTCAAAAATATGCTGAATGATGAGCTCTTCAATCTCATCGGCCTTGGTCTTGATTTCCCGCAGTGAATGGGCCACCAGATTGATGGGAATCAGGAAGTAGCACTTTCCCGTGGTGCTGAAGCGAATGAGCAGTCCCAGCTTCTGGTAGATGGCGTTGAGTCTCCTGGCATTGCGGCCCAGCACGCCGACATCCTGAAAATCCAGGCTTTCCAGGAAGTCCGTGTCGGTCTTGTTCAGGACACTCTGCTCGATGAGGCCGAGACCATAAGCGTTGCCCCCATAGCGACTGGGAAGAAAGGTCGGGTGGTCTTCGGCGAGGAACGTTCCCATGGGAACGTCCTGGGGGTCTATTCCGAGGCGGGGATAGTCTTCCGGATCGATGAAGCGGAAAAACGTTTCATGTTGATCAAACGGCTTGGACTGCCATGAAAAGAGCTTCTCTTCCATGATCATATTCGTTCGATGTGTCCAGGATCCGGGATTCCACAACGCATGTTGACATATATCCAGCGTTTACGCATATCATGTTAGCGTTGGATAAGCAAACGAACAAGTAGACGGAAAACGATCCCCTGAACTCTCGAAACCGGCCACGCTGCTTGCTGTGTGCGCCGAAAGAACTGGAAACAGAGGCATGAATCCACCCTCTTCAGCATTGCGCCTGGCGACCCTGGGGATATTCGGCAGAAGCCCCCTGGCTCCCGGAACCGTCGCCACATTCTTCGTCGGCATCCCTTCGGTTTCTCTCCTGGGCTTGATCCCAATCCAACTCTCCATTCCGGTGGTGCTGCTGGTTTTCGTCCTCGGCATTCACGTTTCGGACAGAGCGGAGAAGGAACTGGGGAAGCACGACCCACAGGAGGTCGTCATCGATGAGCTTGTGGGGTACCTGGTTACCATGGTCCTCCTTGACCCGACGCCCAAGAACCTCCTGCTTGGTTTTGTCGCCTTCCGGATCTTCGACATCTGGAAGCCATGGCCCGTGAACGCGCTTCAGGAAAAGTTGAAGGGCGGTATCGGGATCGTCATGGACGACGTGGCAGCCGGGGTGTATGGAATGGCTCTGGTTTGGGGAATTCTGCGGATCTGGCCTTAGGGTGATGAAGTGAGCTGAAGTGAGTGAAGTGCCTAAAGTGAGCTAAACCTAAATTGAGCGATTCACTCTCTGAAAGCCCTTAGAAAATGCCTTGCCATGCGGGCGGGGATAAACCCCGCCCCTACGATGTGGGTTAAAGGACATTTTCGTAGGGGAGGGCTTTACGCCCTCCCGCAGTGACAAGCATGCTGGAAAATCGCTCACTTTAGCCTAAAGTGTCTAAAATTATTACAATGGCTAGGCTTGGGAATACTCGTTCCTTAAAGGTGTTCTTGTCAGCTTAGAGACCCCCGAGAGCACAAGGAATAACACTCTATCGTCTATTCGGTCCCTGATGTCTCTGAGGTCTCTCTGCCGCAAACGAAACCTTGTCAGCTGAAGGAGTATGGTCGCAGCATGGATGGCTCAAGGAGGGTTGATTTCCATCGCGGATTCCGTCTTCACCTCAGGGGCCGGCAACCATCTTCCGCGTCCACCGGAAAAGGAGAAAGATTCCGAATCCGGCCATTAAACCCAGAACATCCAGGCACAGGTCGCCAATGCTCATAGTCCTGCCTGGAATGAAGTGCTGGTGGACCTCGTCGGCGATGCCGAAAAGGAGTCCGGAAAGCATTACGGCCAGGAACAGTGAAAGTGTCGATTTGCTTGCCAGCATGGGATGCCAGGCCAGGCACGCCAGAAAGCCAAGGGTCATGTACTCGATGGGATGGAAGTAATTCCCGTTGAAAGAAGCCGACGAGACGTCGAATGAGCGGTTCGAGAGGAGAAATATAAACGCTCCGTAAGTGATTGGACCCAGCCACCACTTCCACACTCCCAGCTTGTCCTCTCGATCGATGACCCGAAAGACGAAGGCAATGACCACCCCGGCGCAAAGGACTGCGATGGGGAGTGCCACATCGGTCGGCGTCAGCCGCAATGCTCGCGCAACGACCACGGATCCCGCTGCCTGGACCGCGAACAGGGAACCAATCCAAGTCCAGGGATTGACGCACGCAAGAGCCCTCACGATTTCGACCGAAGCGGGGGAACTCCCGCAGGTTGTCTCTACGCCTCTGTTCGCCATGCTGCACTCGATTTGTTGTCTCGTGTCTCCATGAAAGCTCCGGTAAGAGACCTCATGGAGGGTGGCCTTGACCGCCGACACTCTCGACTAACCCAAATGTCGGCGTTTGCCAAGTGACAATTGAGTGTCTAATTTAATACAGTTTTGGTATTCGGTCGGGTATTGCGTGGATTGTGCCATCAAAAGCCTTGGTCGTTGTATACAAAACGGGCGGTTGAAATCGGAACCAACCCAACAGACTCTCCACAAAGGTGACTTGATATTTGGGCAATGGGAAATCGGGTTGATTGGAATGGACACACCAGGGGCGGCACTTGCCTGGCAATCCTTTTTTTTATGCTGGTCGGGCAGTTGTCCGGTTCCGCCTCCGCTCTCACCGAGGACGAAACGGTCACCATCGGCGTATACGAGGAAGTTGCCTCTTCCGTCGTCAACATCACCACCGCCGCATGCGATCCCGAGTTCTTCTTCTGCTCTGTTCCCGAGGGGTCAGGTTCGGGTTCCGGCATCATTCTCTTGGAAGACGGCACCATTGTGACCAACCATCACGTGGTCGCCAACGCCCGCAGCATTCAGGTCGTCCTTTCCGATGGGAGAAGGAAGGAGGCGAAAATCGTCGCCTCGTCTCCCGAAAACGACATGGCGATCATCCGCATCGACCCCGCCGGAGCACCGCTGAAACCCGTGGTTTTGGGTGATTCAGACCGACTGCAGGTGGGAGAAAAGGTCCTGGCCATCGGGAACCCTTTCGGCCTGGGGCAGACTCTTTCCGTGGGCGTGGTGAGCATGACGGGGCGCAGCATCAGGGATGGCGGGATCATCTTCAGAAACCTGATCCAGATCAGCGCCGCCATCAACCCCGGCAATTCGGGAGGTGCCCTGGTCAACTCGGGCGGCCAGTTGGTAGGGATGAACACGGCCATCCTGAGTCCCACGGGATCGAGCGTGGGGATCGGTTTTGCCATCCCTGTGAACAGCATCAAAAGGGTGGCTCCCGGCCTCATGAATGCATGGGGCAGGTGGTTGGGGTGGGCCATCGCCGCTGCCTTGGTGATCTGGTTTTTGCGCCGGATCTATCGCACCGGGTAGGATTCTTTTTCCACGAAGTCCAACCGTCTCATGAATGCGAGGTATTAGAATGAGATCAACCAGGAGATTCAACCACACGGTTATTTTGCTGGCTCTGTGTTTCGCGGCGCTTCACGTCGCACCTGCCTGGGGCCTCACCGAGGATGAAAGAAACAATATCGAAGTGTACCAGCAGGTGGCGCCCGGGGTCGTGAACATCAGCAGCACGGTCCTGGAGCACGACTTCTTTTTCAATGCCGTTCCCAGGCAGGGAGCGGGATCTGGGTCCATCATCGATTCCCGGGGCTATATCCTCACGAACCATCATGTCATCGAGGATGCAACCAAGCTGGAGGTCACCCTGGCAAACGGGAAGAAGTACAGTGCAAAGCTCATTGGCTCGGACCCCGACGTGGATCTTGCCGTACTCAAGATCGAAGCCAAAAAAGATGAGCTGACCGTCATCCAAATGGGTTCATCGGATAACCTTAAGGTTGGGCAGAAGGCCATCGCCATAGGGAACCCTTTTGGATTGGGGCAGACCATGACCACTGGGGTCATCAGTTCCGTGGGCCGCACCATAAGGGCATCCAACGGTGCTCTGGTGGACGCCATCATTCAGACCGACGCTTCCATCAACCCTGGAAATTCCGGAGGGCCCCTGCTGGATTCATCGGGGAGAATGATCGGCATCACCACGGCAATCTTCAGTCCGACGGGGGCCAGCGTGGGAATCGGCTTTGCGATTCCCGTGGACACGGCAAAACGGGTTTTGAACGATCTCATTGAAAAGGGTTACTACGCTTATCCCTGGTTGGGAGCGACCCTCATGACTCTCACCCCCGACCTTGCGGAAGCTCTGAAACTCCCGGTGAGCGTGGGTGCGATGGTTGTGGAACTGGCCCCCAAAGGCCCGGCGGCACTGGCCGGAATCAAGGGTGGAACCGCAAGGGCTCAGGTCGGAAACAACATCATCATGGTGGGTGGAGACATCATCACGAAGATCGACGGCGAACCCGTGAGCGACGCCGACTCGGTGATCAGGACGGTCCGCAGGATGCGCGTCGGAGATCGGGTCAACATGGAGGTGGTCCACTGGCAGGGAGGCAAGAAGACGGTGACCCTCAACCTGAGCGAGCGCCCCAAGGACTTCCGCCACCGCAGGCGCTAGGATTTGTCACAAGAGCCGTTTGCACCAAGAGGGAGGGCTTCATCCCCTCCCGAATTCCCAACAATTGTATCCGGACACCTCCTAACGCTGAGCTGAGCCGAAGGCTCAGCTCAGCGTTCAGCGAGACGCGAAGCGGATCGCTGAACCAGCGGCTGAAGTCCACCCAGAGCTTCCTTCCCTCCGCGGAAATCCCGCACAAAGGGCATCTTCCATGCACATTCCGCTTCTGTCGGACATCGTCGTCATTTTAGGGCTTGGCATTGTGGTGCTTTTTGCGTGCCTGCGGATGCACATCCCGGCAATCGTCGGGTTTCTCCTGACGGGGGTCATCGCAGGGCCCCATGGCTTCGGCCTCATCAGCGCGGTGAGCGAGGTGGAGGCCATTGCAGAGCTGGGCGTGGTGCTCCTGCTTTTCACCATCGGTCTCGAATTCTCCATGAAGAACCTGCTGCAACTGAAGCGCCTGGTGCTCCTGGGCGGATCCTTTCAGGTCGTCACGACGCTTCTGGCAGGGTTTTTCATAGCCCTCCAGTTCGGCCTGGATTTCGGAAGAGCCCTCTTCACCGGATGCCTCGTTTCCTTGAGCAGCACGGCCATTGTCCTGAAGGTTCTCGAGGAGCGCTCCGAAATGGAAAGTCCCCACGGCAAGATCAGCCTGGCCATCCTTATTCTTCAAGATATCGTCGCGGTTCCCATGGTCCTCATGACCCCTCTCATGGCCGGAAGCCAAGGCGATTCCACGAGCATGTTCCTTGCCCTCCTTCTGAAAGGGATCGCCATCGTTGCCCTCGCCATCATCTCGGCACGACTCGTTGTTCCTCATATCCTCTTTCAAATCGCCAAGACGAGAAGCCGTGAGCTGTTTTTGATCGCGGTGGTCGTCATATGTCTCTCGGTGGCCTGGGCCACATCGAGCATCGGGCTTTCCCTTGCCCTGGGAGCTTTCCTGGCCGGACTCATCATCTCGGAGTCCGAGTACAATTACCAGGCCCTGGGAACTCTCCTTCCATTCAGGGATCTATTCACCAGCATTTTCTTCATTTCCATCGGAATGCTGGTGGACACGGACATTTTTGTCGAGCGTCCCTGGACCATTCTGGCTGGAGCTCTAGGCGTCGCGATTCTCAAGACCCTTACTGCAGGTGGCGCGGCAGCCATACTACGGTATCCTCTCCGGACCATGGTTCTATCCGGCCTCGCTCTGAATCAAATCGGCGAATTCTCGTTCATTCTCTCCAGAGCAGGAATGCAACACGGATTGATTTCCGGGGACGGCTATCAGGTCTTCCTGGGGGTCTCCGTGTTGACCATGGCGGCCACTCCCTTTTTCATCGCATCGGGGCCCCGCGCGGCCACTGCAATGGCGCGGATGTCGTCCACCCTGAGAGTGCGGCATTTTGCGGTTTCCCCTCTTGAGGACAAGGAGGGCGGCGACGAGGACGTCCTCCAGGATCATCTTCTGGTCGTGGGCTTCGGGGTCAGTGGAAGAAATGTGGCCCGGGCGGCGAAGGTGGCGGGCATTCCGTACAGGATCATCGAGATGAATCCGGTGACCGTGAGGAAGGAAAAGGCCAAGGGAGAAAGGATCGCCTACGGCGATGCAAGCCAGGGAGCAGTGCTGGACCATGCTGGGGTTCAAACGGCCAGGGTGATGGTCGTGGCCATTCCGGACCCCATTGCCACTCGGATGGCCGTGGCCTCAGGCCGGGGCATGAATCCCAGGCTCCACATCATTGCGAGAACAAGGTTCCTCCAGGAAATGAAGCCCCTTTACGCACTCGGGGCCAATGAGGTGGTGCCAGAGGACTTCGAGACTTCAGTGGAGATCTTCAGCCGGGTGCTCACGAGGTACTTCGTTCCCAGGGATGAGATTGAAAAATTCATTGGAGACGTGCGAAGCGACGGCTATGGTATGTTCAGGACTTTGTCCCAGGATGCCACCGCCTTCTGCAGGGACGATTACTGCAACATCGGCTTCCACTTGCCCGATGTCGAAATCTGGTCCCTCCGTGTTCAGGAAGGAGCCCCCATTGCCGGAAAGACCATCGGGGAGGTCGAACTGCGCAAGCACCACGGCGTGACGGTCCTTGCGGTGCGCCGCAACTCCGAGACGATTCCCAACCCGGGAGCCGACACGCTTTTCATGCCTGAAGACGTGTCCATCGTGGTCGGATCACACCACGATCTGGCCAACGTGAAGCCGCTTTTCAGTCCCATTGCGAATTAGGAGGGTCTGACCATGAACCCCATATTTGCCGCCGTGATGCAGGCTTTCATGCGCGTCCAGAGGAAGTGCCCCAAGTGTGGCAAAGGTCAGTTCGTTTCAGCGAGCAAGAAGGGGGAAAAGGTGAAGTGCAAGGCATGCGGAGCCGAAATTCCACCGCCAAGGCCAGGAAACTTGGGTGGTTTGTCGTGACCACCGAGCCGCGGCGGGGCCTCCATGGATCCGGTGATGAACCGGTCATTGTGAGTGAGGTGTGGGGCCTCTTCTCCCGAAGGGGCTTCGTCCAGGTTCCCTTGGTCGTTTCAGGGTCGGGGAGGTGACTGCTCCAGGGGGATGGGACGGTGCCCATCGGTTTCATGCCGGAACTGGGTGTGGTAGAGCATGGCGTAGACACCGTCCTGCGCCAGCAACTCCGGGTGGGAACCCCGCTCGACGATCTCACCGCGGTCCATCACGATGATCTGGTCCGCTGCGAGAATCGTGCTCAGGCGATGAGCTATGACGATGCTGGTGCGCCCTGCCATGATGTGTCTCAAGGACTCCTGGATGAGCGCTTCCGACTCGCTGTCCAGGTGGCTGGTGGCTTCGTCCAGAACCAGAATTCTCGGGTTCTTGAGGATCACCCTGGCCAGGGCGATGCGCTGCCTTTCGCCGCCGCTCAGCCGGTAGCCCCGTTCTCCCACGATGGTGTCATAGCCTTCCGGGAGCCCGACGATGAAGTCGTGGATGTTGGCGGCTCGGGCGGCCCCTTCCAGCTCTTCCCGAGTGGCGTCCAGCTTCGCATAGAGGAGGTTGGTGCGGATTGTGTCGTGAAAGAGGTGGGTTTCCTGCGTGACCATGCCGATCTGGGCGCTCAGCCACTCCAGCGGTGAGCTCATCAGGTCCCGACCGTCGATGAGGATCCTGCCCCGGGTCACGTCGTAGAGACGTGGAATGAGGTAGGTGAGGGTGCTCTTGCCGGCTCCGCTGGGACCCACCAGTGCGATCAACTGGCCGGGGAGCGCCGTGAACGTGATTGCGGAGAGGGCATAATCGCGGGCCTGACTCCGGTGCACAGTTTCCCCGCCTTCCGCGGTGCCTGCGCACGGCTCTCCGTTTATTGAGCCTTTGCCTGCGGCACACGGGACCGGTGATGGACCCGTCCCGGCTCCCCCCCCCCGGCCACCTCCTGAAAAGACGGCGGGAACCTCGGCCGTCATGCCGTACCGGCGCACATCGCGGAGCAGGAACCTGTCATCCAGGGAGTACTTGAACCAAACATCCTCGAAGGTCAGCTCACCGCTGACTTCCCGGGGCACGGTCACAGTCTCCGGTTCCTGGATTTCCACCGGAAGGTCGATGACCTCGAAGACTCTCTCAAAGCTCACCATGGAAGTGGCGAATTCGACGGGGGCATTGGCCAGGGAGCGAAGCGCGCCATAGAAGCTTGCCAGGTAGGCCGCAAATGCCACGATGGTACCGATAGTGAGATTGCCCGCCATGGTGAGGTATCCGCCATACCCGTAGATGAGAGCGGTTCCGACGGCGCTCACCAAGCCGATGATCATGAGGGCTGCAGACCCCATGACCGCCCGCTTCACGCCCATGTCTCGTACTCTCCTCGCCCGATCCCCAAACCGGTCGACCTCGATCTGAGAGCGCCCGAACAGCTTGACCAGCAGCGCACCCCCGATGGCGAGGGTTTCGTTGACCATGGCATTCATCTGGGCGTTGGCTTCCATCTGACTGCGGGAAATGCCCCGGAGTCTCTTGCTCAGGGGCCGGGTAACCCCAAAGTACAATGGGAGAACCGCAATGCTCAGCATGGACAGGCGCCAGTCCAGGGCGACCATCACCGAAAGGAGGGAGACCGCCTGGATTAAGTTGCTCGTGATGTCCACGGTGGTGTTGCTGATGGCATTGTGGGCTCCCACCACGTCCATGTTGAGGCGGCTCATGAGCTCGCCCACCTTGGTGTGTGTGAAGAAACGCAGGGACATGCGCTGGAGATGGGCAAAGAGTGCCACCCGCAGGTCGAAGATGACACCCTCCCCCACGGACGCGTTGACGCGACGCTGAAGGACCGCGAGAACCCCGGCGATCATCGGAAGGAAGAGCAGCAGCAGGCTCATCCAGATGAGTCGGTTGAAATCTCCCGAAGGGATGGTGCGGTCGATGAGATCACGGAGAACCAGGGGCTGAATGAGATTCACCCCGGTTATAAGGAGGATGATGCAAAGAAGGGCCGCTATTCTCCAGCGGTACGGGAGGCCGTAAGAGAGGACTCGCCTTAGAAGACTCCAGCTGAGCTGGGGCCGTTCCTCGGATGCCAGCAAGGACCTGCGCCAGCCTGCGCCGTGAAATGTCATGAATGTGGAATACCTCTCTCCAGTAGACGGCCCGCGTCATGCTTCTGCCGGCAAAATACCTACACCCCCTTGCGGGTTGTTTTCCTCGCGCTGAATTCCTTCCAGTCCGACATGCCGCCCACATAGTTTCGGGCCATGTGATGGCCGGTAAGTGTATGAACCATCCAGGCATATGCGGACCTGACCCCTGCGGTACAGTAGTACACGATGGGCCTGGCGGGGTCCACTCCATGATCAGCCAGAAGCTTCCGAAACGCTTCCCGGTCCAAGGGGCGCCTGGCTTTGCCCGCGTGAAAATCGCTCCAGGGAATATGAATGGCGAAGGGCAGATGTCCCGTCATCCACTCGAGGTTGGACCGCGTGTCGATCACGACTATGGAGCTCCCCTTGGCCTCTATCTGTGGAGCCGGAATGTCGAGCTCATGGCGGACGGTCATGCGGTATTCGACGGGTTCTCTGCCGCCTTCCCGGCCTTTCCCGACCAGGGGGTATCCCCGTTCCTTCCAGGCCTGAACGCCTCCGTTGAGGACGCGAATGGGTCCTTTGTGCCCAAGCCAGGCGAGAACCCAGGAGCTCCAACCCTCGCCCCCCCAGCTTTCATCGGCATCTCCGTAAACAACTACGGGAGTCTTCTCATGGATTCCCATGCGCCCCAGGGCCCCTGCCAGGTCCTTGGCTGCTGGAGTGCGGTAGGAAGCTCTAAAATTCTCCGCCTTCACATGGTCTTCCCAGGTGAAAGGCAGTGCACCCTGAATGTGACCGGCCTTCCATTCCTTTCTTGGTCGCGCGTCCAAAACGGTCCATTCCCCGAGACTGCCATGGAGCTGTGAAGGCTCCATGAGAGCCATGTCCAACGCAAACGCTTCCTGCCTGCCTCCCATGGAAACACACCCAAGCGCCAGGAGAAACACGACGATCGCGACATTGCCTTTGTTTGGATGTGCTTTGTTATTGACACGTTTCATGAATCATCACCATCCGGTCTGTCCGAGAAGCTCTATTGGAGTTTCTTTCGTCCTTGTCTAAGATCCGCCCGTTGAATCCAAACACAACTATAATGACGCCATTGAATCCATGCCATAGGCGATAGCATCCCTCATTCCGTTTGGAGCTCGGTGACCATTTCATAAAGCAGTTCCGCGGAAACCCGGTCCGGAGGCACGGGCTTCCCGATCACAACGGAGATCCTGGACCAGAATCGCCGAAAGGGCTTGGACATGGGCTTGCCGTACTTCCTGCTGAAGAAGCTCCCCCAAAGGCCGTTCAACGCAAGCGGGATGACGGGAGCCGGGGATTTGCCGACGATCCACTCCACACCGGGCCGGAATTTCCTCTTGGCCCCGTCCCTTGTGATTCGTCCCTCGGGAAAGAAGCACACGATTTGGCCGCTGTTCAGCTCCTCGGCGATGCGGTCAAAAGCGTGTCGCAGGATGTCCGGGTTTTCCCTCGATCCGGCTATGGGAATCACCCTGCCATCCTTGAAAATCCGCCGGACAAAAGGGAATTGAAAGAACTTGTGGTGCATGACGAAACGCACCGGCCGCGGGCACACGCCCGCGATGAGCAGCCAGTCCACAAAGCTGACATGGTTCGAGACCAGAAGCGCGGGACCCGTGGACGGTATGTTCTCCCGTCCAACCACCCGAAGACGGTACATGACGTTGGCTATGATCCAGCACACGAATCGCAGGCAGAACTCGGGAATGACCCTGTACTCATGGACGGCAACCACCAGGTTGACGATGGCAAGCATCAGAAAAATAGAGGGGATGGAGAAGCTCAACTCAAGGAGTCCCACCAAAAGAACTGCGGCAATCACCATGAAGAGGGAATTCACGATGTTGTTGCCGGCGATGATCCGCGACCGCTCAGCCGGGTTGGGTCTCTGCTGCAGAAAGGTGTAGAGGGGAACAATGGTGAGCCCCCCGGAAACGGAAAAAAGGAAAAGGTCCGCAGCAATGCGAAGCCCTTCAAACGTGGACAGAAAGACTGGAACTGAAAGGCTTCCAAGGCTGGCGGCACTCATTTCCGGGCGTCCCGCAAAAAACAGGTCGAAGGCGAAGAGGCTCATCCCGAAAGAGCCCAGGGGAACCAGGCCCAGCTCGAGCCTCCCGCGGCTCAGCCGCCCACAGAGGAGGGACCCCAGCCCAATGCCGATGGAGAAGAGCGCAAGGAAAAGGGTTATGACCGACTCCTCCGCCCGAAGGAACTCCTTGCAGTAAGGTGGCAGGAGAGAGAGAAATACCGACCCCAGGAACCAGAACCATGAAATGCCGAGGACGGCCAGGAGGATGCTCCTGGTGTCGCCCATGAGCTTCATGATCTCCAATGTAGGGGGGAATGGATTAACCCGGATCTTGAGTTGTGGGGCAACGGGAGGGATTGTCCTGATGGTGGAGCTCGCGATGCAGCCAAGCAGGGCAAACACAATCATGACCGCACCCGCAAGCCACGTTCCCAGCTCCGGTACCCCGATCAGCACTCCTCCCACAATCGTTCCCAAAAGGATGGAGAGAAACGTCCCCATTTCCACCTGGGCGGTTCCGGAAACCAGTTCTTCCTCCTTGAGCAGGTGTGGGAGAATGCTGTATTTGACAGGCCCGAAGAAGGTGGACTGCAGGCCCGTCATGAAGAGCGCGGCGAGCAGAAGGGTCAAGTTCTCCGACACGAAGCCGTAGGCTGCGAGAACCATGAGGGCGAGCTCCCACACCTTGACCCAGAAAACGAGCCTGGATTTGGAGACTTTGTCCGCGAGTTGACCAGCGGTGGCGGAAAAGAGGAAAAACGGGAGAATGAAGATGCCCCCGCACAGGGCCACCATCTGACTGCTGGAAATGCCGCCGATGGTCAGGGATTTCATGGTGATGAGAATCACCAGGGCGTTTCTCAGTACGTTGTCGTTGAAGGCCCCGAAAAACTGAGTCCAGAAGATCGGCGCAAAACGTTGGTCGGTAATGAGGCGTCTGGTCATGTTCACCACGGTTGCTGCATGCATGGGTCCCCACCCCCATGGGTGGGTCTGAAATTCCAGGGGAGTGCTTAACAAAGACTTCCGACGAATTCAACTCCCGATGTTGAAGATTTTCCGTGACGATGGCCCACCAGAAAGAACAGGAGAATGCCCGTCAGCACCCCGCCGGCATGGCAGGCAGGAAAAGGGTTCGCTTGAAGCCCGGGAACTTCTCACAGCTTATTGTACATTGTTCTACGAGAGATTTGGAAGCCACGAGGAGGTGTCCCGCCGCACGCAGCCCGATCGACGCACGGTGAAAAAGTATGTGGAGCGGTCACCTGCGAAGGAGTGAGTTGCTCGCCGGCCCCACAGGGGTGGTCCATGGAATTACAGGGGGGACACTCGTCTATCTGGAAGACTTTACAGTTCGCCGCGGAGCACGCGGAGAGCGCTGAGAGAACAAGGTCTCAAAAAGAATCCCGCGCACTCAGCCGCGGTGAGTTCGGGGCTTTTCATCCTTTCGGATGGCCCGCAGGGACATGAGGGACTGCTATGAAGAGTTCTGGTGGGATAGGCTTGGCCAGTCCAACCTGCGCCACTTCGTGAAAATGCAGCGGAGCTCCCACTCGGGATTGCTCCCATCACCCATCGTGGGGGGAGTCGCCTTGTTTGAAAACGTGTCCCAGGCTGTCCATCAGGTTTTGAAACTGTTCGGCCTGCTTCTGCACGAGATCTTCGAAATGGCCGGCCACGCTCTGGTATTCCTCCTTTTTGGCTTCCGCCAGGAGAATCCGCAGGTGCCTTATGGTCTCATCCTGTGATTCAACCCTTTCCTTGAGCTCCTCGACCTTCTTGACCAGTGCCAGGTAGTCCTCGCGGGGCTGGGCCCCAAACAGTGCCAGGTATTCCTTGAAGGATGCGCTGAAGTGCTCCATGGCGCCAGTCCAAAGGTTCCGGTAATCGGCGCTTTCTCTCTTGGGTTCCTCCAGGCCGTAGATCTTTCGGAAGAAGGAGGAGAGCTCCTCAAAGCCGGCGAAACCGAAACCCATCCATTTGGCCATGTCCTCCACCTGCTTTTGGCCCTTGGCCGCACTCAGCATGAAGTTTCCCATAAACTCCAGAAACTGTCTGTCCATGGAATGATCCTTTTCATAGCGTCTTCACCAGGCCTTCCTCCAGGTCCAACTGGAACCGGACGGGTCCGCGGCATTTGCCGTCGGGGCGCGAAGGCGGGATGCGGCAATTGTTGCTGAATGATTCGTGGAGGGCGCACTGGGACAAGGGCATGGACCACGAAGTGGCTATTGCCGTGTGACCCTTGGGGAAAACAGTGACCTCGGCATCCACCCATTCCAGGGGCGCAAGGGTGGCGGGTTCGTCCACCAGGTCATCCTTTTCCGCGATACAGATGAGCCAGGGAATGCCCATCTCCTTGAACCGCTTGAAGTTGAGAGGGCGGTCAAACAGTTGCACCGGGAGCGTTCCGTCCCGGTCCACGGAGTCGGTGTAGCTCTTGAAACTCATCCGGGTGATCCCAAGGGGAAGGTCCGACCTGTCGAAGAGCATCCAGTGATTGATGGCTGCTGCTGTCTTATTGATGGTCAAGGGCTGCCCGGGCCTGTCGAACATCAGGAGATCCCGGTACAGGGCGAAGATGGGGGCTTCTTTCTCGAGACTCTTGAGCTTGTAGACCCACCCGAGAATCTTGCCGTCGACGACCTGGTTTCCGTTCGAAAGGGTTTTCACCGAATGCCCCAGGTCCCTGAAGCGGGGCGGCAGGTGCTTCATGTATTCGATGAGGCCGATGCTCCGGGACCCGTCCAGGGGAGCGACACAGGTGATGTGAGCGTCGGCGCGACCGTCGAGCTCCCCGGAAAGAAAGGCGACCGTGGTCATGTACCCTCCCTGGCAGAACCCGTTCAAGGTCGCGGGCCGTCCGTGCCTCTCCATGACCCTCTCGCAGAAGAAACGCAGGTCCCGGGTGTCGTCTTCCGGGGTCATGAGCTGCACGGCTTCGGTGGTCTGAATGTCTTTCACGATCCTTACATAGGTTGGAATTCCCTGGTTCGCGAAGCAGTGCACGTAGCTCTTTCTCTCGCCGGGCAGAAAGGCGAGAATGTTCGCACCCAGGACATAGGGGGGAACGATGATGACCGGTTTCCCCCCTTCTCTCACGGTGACCCCGGGATCCAGAGGCAACACCTGATAGAGTTCAAACCGGTCGGTTTCGGCCAACTTGACATAGCCGCCGTTTTCAAAATGAAATCCATACTCGGGCTCTATGTTGAGAATGGCCTTGGGGTAGTCGTGGACCACCAGGTTCAGCAACCGGGCTTTTCTTGCCGCATACTCCGCCATGTCCTCGCCCTCGCCGGGGAAAAAGGTGTTCAGGGTAGCGGCCATGGTCTCGCCTGCCTGCCGCGCGTGGTACTCGTTCATCTTGGCGAGGGTGCTGGATAATGCCCTCGAGGCAAGCTCCCCATTGAAGTGCAGGAGCTCCAAGTAGTCCCTGACGGTTTCCTGGAGGGGTACGCGGGGGAGTTTTTCCCGCTCTGTGTCGATGAAGGCCCTGAGAGCATTCCACGAGGGATCCATGAATTCGGCCGTGTACTTGAGAACGCCGCTGCCCTGGGTTCCTGCTGCCTCGATGAGCTTAAGACAAGCTTCGAGGGTTCTTGACTGCCAGCTCCACAGGTTTTCGAGAAAATCCCTCGAGAGGCCATAGGCCTGAGCGCAAGAACTGAAAAGGTCATTCATCGATTCTCCTCCCAAGCAGTTATCCAGCAAACCTGCCGAATCAATCACGCCCAGCGTGACCCCCCTCCCATCGAGGGAGGGACGCCTTGATTTCGCCAAATCATTCCGCAATGGGTATGACGGCACAGGGCTTTCCCGGGGCGTGGATCGGTCAAGCCCCGCGCCCTGGCTCACTCTTTAGACGACTCGGCAAAGAAGGTCTCCACCTTTTTGAAGCTCTCGTCCACCGAGCTCTTGAAATTCTCGCGGCCCTTCTTGTACGCCTTGAGCCATTCCTCCACGACCTTCTTCCCCTCGGCGGGAAGCCATGCGGTCTGTTCAAGGAACATGTTCGTCGTCTTCTCCATCTGGTCCTGGAGCATGGCCATGCTGTTGAACGTGGTTTCGAAAACCGTCTTGTTGACCTGAATCATCTGCTTGATGATCTGTTTCTGTTCCATGAGTCTCACTCCTTCGGGGGTATTGGGCACGCACCGGCGCCGCGTCCCATCAACTCTTCCTGGCTGCTTCGGCGAAATAGTCCTCGACCTTGGCGAAACTTTCGTCCACGGTCTTCTTGAAATTCTCGCGACCCTTCTTGTACGTTTCCACCCAATCGTTCAGCATCTTTTTGCCTTCAGCGGGAAGGAAGGTGGCCTGTTCCATGAAGGTGCTCACCATCCGGAACTATCTCGCCCACAAGGCCGCCTTGGACAAGCAATTCAGGAACTGGCTCGACATGGGCAAGGACCTCTTTGCCCCCCCGGGGGCAGGTGCCTCTCCCCCCTTTGGGGCTTTCAACACCCTCTTCGACCTGTTTCAGAAGCCTGCGGCAAAGCCGGACAAGGAATCGTCGAACAAGTAACGGGGCCGAAAATCACCGGTTCGAAAAGTTCTTCGCCGCAGAGCACGCTGAGATCGCTGAGAGAACAAGTTGTGCAAAAAAGTAACTCTGCGTTCTCGGGGCCCTCGGCGGTGAGTTCCCGGCTTTTCATTTTATAGGGTGCCCCAAAGAGGCATGAGGGACTGCGGTGTAAAGGCGATCCGCAGTCAGTCATCCCCTCCCCGGTTCCCGGTCTTTATGCCTTCGGAGGGCTGAGCATAGCCTCGCCTTCCAGGATCAGCGTGTTCTCCTGGTTGGTGCAGGTGGTCCTCATCCTGACCCGGTTCTTCTCGGTGTTGATTTCAATGATCTCGACCCGGGCCGTTACCGTGTCTCCAATGCGGACGGGGGCTTTGAAGTTGAGCTCCTGCCTGATGTAGATGGTTCCGGGCCCGGGGAGCTTCATGCCGATGGCCGCCGATATGAATCCCGCCGAGAGCATCCCGTGGGCGATCCTGGTCTTGAAGAAGGTGTTTTGGGCGTAGGACTCGTTGATGTGGGCAGGGTTGAGGTCGCCGCTCACTCCTGCGTAAAGGTAAACGTCCGATTCCGAGATGGTCTTGGAAAACTCGGCCGCGTCACCGACATGGAGCTCTCCGATGGTCTTTCCCTTCATGTCACTCTCTCCCGAATGGCGTTTGGGTGCACTGCCCCTTGTGCCCTGTCAATGGCTAGAAGTAGAGACGATGGCTCCAGATTTCCTGTCTTAGGTCCTTGATGTCGGTCACGAACATGAGGTAGAGGGACGCGTTCTGAATGGCCATTCCCCCCAGGTAAGCGAGGGTGGTGATCAGCTTGATCTCGTCCTCGTTGAATTCCCTCTGTGCGGCGCTGTAGAGGCGCAATGCTCCGATGACATCCTTCTTCGCCTTGATGGGAACCGAGAGGAGGGAGACGATGCCCTCCCGCTTCTTTTCCTCCTTCAAAACTGCTTAATGCTCTCAATTACTCGGCCCTCAGTCAACACTCTCGATGAGCCACGGTGCGATTTGCTGCCAACCTAAGGCGTGGCATGACATGGAAGACCGGGTGTCGTCGAGGGCTGCTGGAGACCAGCAAGGCCGAAAACTCAATGTCGATCACTCGCGCTATCGCTAAAGCGTGCGGGACGCCCCTCGCACAGCCTCCACGCAGAGTGCGACTTCCTTTGAACACCCTCCCGGGGCAGGGCTTCCCCGAGCGTTTGAAAGGACGGCAAGACCTGTTTGCTCTGACCGAAGGGATCGAGGAATGCGAAATCCCTCAATGTCTTCAAGGCCATTATCCTTGCACATTCACCGCCACGCATGTCAGGGTGTCAAGAACCCCCGGCACCGTTCGGATCTCCCAGACGATTGCCTTGGCGATATCCTCCAGGCTGGCCGACTCGACCTGGACTACGATGTCGTAAGGTCCGAACGTCACGTCGGCACCAACAACTCCCTTTGCTTTTTGGATCAGTCTGAAAGCCTCACCCGTCATGGCCATCTCTGTCTTGACAAGAATGTATGCTTTCATTTCGCCCTCCTTCTGAATCCTTCTTCGCTCCTTGGCGAAATGGTGCCGCCAGGACTGGAGAATGGGTGTTTACTCAACATCCGCCCTGGAAGGGTGCCTAAGGACTATATTGCCACCTCGGGAGGCGCATTGCCTGAAAAAAGTGATCCAGGTGGTCGCCTCATTTCACGAAGGGGTGTGAGATGGGTCCAGAAGCCACGGCAAATCGTGCGAGAGCGCCAAGGGAATCTTGACTCCCGGCGGGTAGCCGTTCAGGGGTGTAACGCCGCCCGCATGTTTTCGCTGAATAGCCTCAGAGCAGAAGGCCGAGTTCAAACAGTCGTTTCTGCCCTCGTGCACGGACGTCTTCTTATTTCCTTGAACATAAACTGCTTCTTATGCCTGGGCAAGAGCTCTAACCGGCGCACAGATGCCACGGGCAAGAGCATGAAGGAACAATTCTGGGAAGCCACGCGCCGTCTTTCACTTGGGTGTCTTTGCCGCAACTGTTGTTCTTCATCTGTCCTCAGGGCAAACCGCGGCAAGTTTAAGCCCCAGTGAATTGCTGCGATGCGAAGGAGCATCACCGCCGCCATGGCCAATACCATGGCGACAGTCACATCCATCCATGCTCTCTTCACGATGACGATCACGCGGGCGAGGGCCCTGATGCCGCGCTCGGGCGTGGGGATTAGAGGTGTGACCGCATCGACCAGATGAGCCGGGAGTGGAGCTGCATATTCCTGCAAAAGGGCACATCAGGGGGAAGTATCCTTCTGGAACACCTGGCTCAAGCTGTCCATGACCTTTTGAAACTGGTCGCCCTGTTTCTTCACAAGCTCCTCGAAATGACCGGCCACATTCTGATATTCTTCTATTTTGGCCTCCGACAAGAGCATCCGCAGGTGCCTGACGGTCTCCTCCTGGGACTCGCACTTTTCTTTGAGCTCTTCGTATTTTTTCACCAGTTCCATGTATTCCCAACGGGGTACGACATCCAAAAGAGCCAAGTAATCTTTGAAGGATTTCTTGAAGTCTTCCTGGGCTCCCGACCACATCTTGAGGTAATCGGAGCTCTCCTTGCTGACCCCTTCCAGCCCGTAAATTTTTCGAAAAAGGGAGGTGAGCTCATCAAAGCCGGTGAAACCGCTGCCCATCCACTTCCCCATGTCTTCCAGCTGCTTCTGGCCTCTGGCCGCATTCAGCAGGAAGTTCCCCCAGAATTCCAGGAATTGTCTGTCCATAGAATGATCCTTCTCAATTAGCCTGCAAGAGCGATTCTTCCAAGTCCAGCTGAAACCGGACGGGTCCCCGGCATTTCCCTTCGGAACGGGAAGACGACACATGGCAGGGGTGGCTGAAACACTTGTGGAGAGAACACTCGGATGTGGGCATCGACCAGGATGTTGCTATTGCCGTGTGACCCTTGGGAAAAACGGTGACCTCCGCGTCCACCCACTCCAGGGGCACAAGGGTGGCTGGTTCGTCCACCAGGTCGTCCTTCTCGGCAATGCAGATGAGCCACGGGATTTTGTTCTCTTTGAAGCGCTTGAAATTGAGGGGCTGGTCGAACAACCTCACAGGGAGCGTCCCGTCCTTGTCCACGGGGGTGAGATAGCTCTCGAAACTCATCCGGGTGATGCCAAGGGGAAGATCTGTTTTGTCATAGAGCATCCAGTAGTTGATGGCCGCAGCAGTCTTGTTGATTTGCGGCGGCTTTCCGGGCCGATCAAACATCATGAGATCCCGGTAGAGGGTGTAGATTGGGGCTTCCCTCTCGATGCTCTTCAGCTTGTAGACCCAACTCAGGATTTTGCCATCGACCACCTGATTACCGTTTGGCAGGGTTTTCGTTGAATGACCCAAATCCCTGAACCGAGGCGGCAGGTGCTCGATGTACTCCATCAAGGCGATGCTCCGTGACCCATCCAGAGGAGCCACGCAGGTGATGTGGGCGTCAGCCAGCCTGTCCAGTTGGCCGGAAAGGAACGCGATCGTCGTCATATAGCCGCCCTGGCAAAACCCGTTCAAGGTGACGGGCCGGCCATGCCGGGCTTTGACTTGTTCACAAAAGTAACGGGTATCGAGAGTGTCATCCTCCGGGGTCATGAGCTGTACGGCCTCGGTCGTGTCGATGTCTTTCACGACCCGGATGTAAGTGGGAATGCCCTGGTTGGCGAAGCAGTGGACGTAGCTCTTGTTCTCGCCCGGCAGAAAGGCCAGGATGTTCACCCCCAGAACATAGGGGGGAACGATGATGACGGGCTTGCCATTTTCTCTAACCGGGACTTGTGGGTCCAGAGGGAGCACCTGGTAGAGTTCAAAACGATCGGTTTCCGCGGCCTTGATATATCGGCCATTATCGAAGTGAAACCCGTATTCCGGCTCGATGTTCTCAATGGCCTGCGGGTACCCATACACCAGCAGGTCCAAGAGTTCAGCCTTCCTCGCGGCATAGTCTGCGAGATCTTCATCCTTGCAACCCATCAGGGTGTTGAGTGTCGCGGTCAGAAGCCCGTTCATCTCTTTAGCATGGTGGTCCTGCATCTGGTGCAGGGAACTGGTAAACGCCCTGCAGGCGAGATCGATGTTGAACTGCAGGATTTCCGCGTAATCCTTGATGTTTTGCATGGGTGGGAGGCGCTTGAGTTTCTCCCGTTCAACTTCTTTGAAGGCATTCAGGGCATTCCAAGACGGCTCCATGAACTCGCTCGTGTACTTGAGGACTCCATTCCAGAAAAGCGTGGCGCCCTTAAGCAGGTCCAGCGATGCGGCATTGGCCCTTGACTGACATCGAGACAGCTTTTCCAGAAAATCATTAAGCACTTGGCACGCCTGCATGTAGATATTGAAGGGGGTTTCCATGTGTGATGCTCCAATATTCCCATTCCTATTGACCACGTGGGTTTGGATGTTATCCTGTCATGGTCGGCCTTCCCCGCTGCCGAGAAATCCGGGTGCAGAGGGAAGGCCAGACGCTGTCCGGGGTCGGCAGAAATCAAGCTTTGACAGTATCGGCAAAGAACTTCTCTACCTTCTTGAAGCTCTCATCCGCAGTGCTCATGAAATTCTCGCGGCCCTTCCTGTATGCCTTGAGCCATTCCTCGACAACTTTCATCCCCTCCGCCGGAAGCCAGGAGGCCTGCTCCAAAAACATGCTCGTCGTCTTCTCCATCTGGTCCTGGAGCATGGCCATGCTGTTGAACGTGGTGTCAAACACGGTCTTGTTGTATTGAATCATCTGCTTGACGATATTTTTCTGTTCCATCTGGGTCCCTCCGGGCTGATGACATGCTCATCGCTGCGTGTTGAGGATTTTCCGTGAACTGCTGAATGTTTCGCACACATTCTTCCCGTTAGCTCTTCTTGCCCGCCTCGGCAAAATACTCCTCCACCTTGCCAAAACTCTCGTCGACGGCTTTCTTGAACTGTTCACGGCCAGTCTTGTAGGCCTGAACCCATTCATTGAGCATTTTCTTCCCTTCCTCGGGAAGCGAGGTCGACTGCTCCATGAAGTTCTTGATCATACTTTCAGTTTGCTCCTGCAGCAAAACCATGGCACTGAAAGTGTTGTCGAAGGTGGCCTTGTTGAAATCGATCATCTGTTTCGCCATTTTCAACGGTTCCATTGCTTTAAACCCTCCTGCGTTTCCAGTTAAGTGAGTTGACGTTTCGTGTCACACGATTTTTGCGTGCATCATGAACCGTCTCTCTCTTTTGACATCATCCACTGAGAAGGGACACCATTGGAAAGCTGTCCCCTGCAGGAATCGAGGCGCTGCTGTATGCGCTCAGCCAGGAACTCCAGGACACCCACGTATTCCTCAAACTTCAGGGGAACACAGCACTCCGTGATCCTATCCATGAGGAACTCGCTTGTTACCTGGATGAGTTCGATGTTCATGAAATCTTCCTTTGCGCCCGGCCGCATCTAAGGCTAGTCGGAGCTCTCCTTGTGGAACCCCTCCACGCCGTAGATCTTTCGAGAGAGGAATCAACCTTTGGACGCTTCGGCGAAAAAGGTCTCTACCTTCTTGAAGCTCTCATCCACAGTGCTCTTGAAATTCTCGCGGCCCTTCCTGTATGCCTTGAGCCATTCCTCGACAACCTTCTTCCCATCCGCTGGAAGCCAGGAGGCCTGCTCCAAAAACATGCTCGTCGTCTTCTCCATCTGGTCCTGGAGCATGGCCATGCTGTTGAACGTGGTGTCAAACACGGTCTTGTTGTACTGAATCATTTGCTTGACGATATTCTTCTGTTCCATCTGGGTCCCTCTCATGTTGAGGATTTTCCGTGAGCTGCTGAATGTTTCGCACACATTCTTCCCGTTAGCTCTTCTTGCCTGCCTCGGCAAAATACCCCTCCACCTTGCCAAAACTCTCATCGACGGCTTTCTTGAACTGCTCACGGCCCGTCTTGTAGGCCTGGACCCATTCATTGAGCGTTTTCTTCCCTTCCTCGGGAAGCGAGGTCGACTGTTCCATGAAGGTTTTGATCATTCTTTCAGTTTGCTCCTGCAGCAAAACCATGGCATTGAAGGTGTTGTCGAAGGTGGCCTTGTTGAAATCGATCATCTGTTTCGCCATTTTCAATGGTTCCATTGTTTTAAATCCTCCTGCGTTTCCGGTTAAGTGAGTTGACGTTCAGTGTCAATTGGACAATGTTGAGTGTATTTTAAGGGCTGGACCTCAAAAGTCAAGGGAAAAATATTGCAATGCAGCATATTATTTTTTTAGCCAACAATTTAAACGTTTATTTTTTCACTTACTTTTTCTATAGTTAAGCGGAGTAATCGCCATATTATTTTTTTCTGAAGCTTTTTTTCGTTGCAGGATGGCACAAGAACAGTTCTTGCGTGCCCGGGGAGGAGGACGAAATGCCCGAGAAGGTGTTGCTCAAGAGATACGCCAGCAGGCGATTGTATGACACGGAAAGGAAATCCTACATCACCCTGAACCAGGTTTCCGACTTGATCAGAGCAGGCAGGCAGGTGCAGGTCCTTGATGCCAAAACCGAGGAAGACTTGACGGCCTTCATCCTGACTCAAATCATGGTGGAGGAGGCCAGAAATCGGAACAGTCTCCTGCCGGTGTCCCTCCTCCACCTGTTCATCCAGTATGGTCAAAACATCCTGAGCGAATTCTTTGAGGAATATCTGGAACTGATCATCAGAAATTATCTTGCCCAGAAGGCCGCTCTTGACCAAAACTTCAAAAGCTGGCTGGATATGGGCAAAAACCTTTACGCGCACACAGCATCACCTCTCCCCCCTTTGCTCCCCTCACGAGCCTTTTCGACGCGTTTCAGAAACCGGAAGAAGGATCGGAAAGAGAGCCGCCGGTCCAGGAATAGATCCCCCGCAGGACACCCGCGGTTTCCTTTAGAAGTAGCTACGGTGAGTCCATATTTCGCCCTTGAGATCTTTCATGTCGCTCTCCAGCATGAGATACAGGGAAGCATTGTGGATGGCCAACCCTCCCAAATAGGCCAGCGCTGTAATCAGCTCCAGTTCGTCCTCGTTGTATTCCCTCGGTGCGGCACTGTAGAGGCGCAGCACGCCGATCATTTCCTCTTTGGTCTTGATGGGAACAGAGAGGAGGGAAACAATGCCCTCTCTCTTCTTTTCCTTTTTGTGTTTTACTCTCGGGTCGCTGGAAACATCCTTGACCCAAACTGGCTTCCCTTCGAGAGTCTCCTGGATACTCCCCTCAACGAACAAGGGCCCCCGGTTGAGATAGGCTTCACTCAGGCCGAAACTCGCCACACATTCCAGCCTCTTGGTTTTTTCATCAATGAGAAGGACGCAAGACCCTTTCACCTTTAAGGACTCCGCCACACGGGCGGTCAGCGTGTGGAGCACCTCCTTGACACTGAGGCTGGAATTGGTATCCACAGCCAGGTTCAGGAAAAGCCTGGTATTATGCCGGATCTTCTCAACGAGACGG
>CAVOPT010000012.1:0-249366 GCA_963698165.1 uncultured delta proteobacterium | reverse complement strand
ACTACAGCCCTGTTCGTCCACCTGGTGGACGCCGCCGGCGCCAAGGTGGCGCAGCTCGACTGGCAGCCCCAGGACGCGGCCGGCCGCCTGCCCATGACGTCGTGGATCGCCGGGCCAGCCGGTGGTCGATCAGCCAGGCCATCCCGCTGCCGGCGGAGCCTGGCGCCCCGCCCGCTATCGCGGCGCTCTTGGGCGTCTACGACTTGGGAGGAGCGGCCAGCGCCTGCCGGCTGGCGGGCGCCGATGCCGCCGACGGGGATGTGGCCGCCATCGCCGACATCCAGGTCGAATTGACGATGGGTGTGGTAGGGGCCAGCCACTCGGCTGCGGAGACGTCTGCACGTGCGGCGGCTCTGCAGGGCGAGTGCCATCGCACCCTGGAGTGACGCACACAGCGAGAACCCTATGGCCAACTTGGTGACTCTGTCCGACCCCCGCAGCCCGGCCGCCGAGGCCTACCAGAGCCTGCGCACCAACATCGAGTTCTCCCGGCTGGAGCGGCCTCGCTGCGACACGCTGTTGGTGACCGGCGTCGACAACTCCGCCGACAAGAGCAGTCGCCGTGGCCAACCTGGCCGTGGTGATGGCGCAGGCCGGCGACCGGGTGATCCTGGTCGACGGCGACCTGCGGCGGCCGCAGCAGCACGAGATCTTCGGGCTGCACAACCAGCCGGGCTTGAGCACCTGGCTGGCCGGCGCAGGGCCGGCGCCGCTGCAAGCGACCGGCGTGGAGGGCCTGCAGCTCCTGGTGGCCGGCCTGCCGCCGGCCAACCCGGTGGCGCTGCTCAGGCGGCCAGCGCCTATCAGGGCCACGCTGGAGGAGCTGGAGCGACCAGGCGAGACTATGTGCTGTGCGATGCGCCGCCTGTCCTGGGGCGTGACCGACGCGGCCCTGTGGGCCAGCCGGGTGGATGGCGTGGTGTTGTTCGTCAGCGCCGGCAGCACCAACCGCGACCATGCACAGCGGGCGAAGGCTGTGTTGGAGAAGGTGCATGCCCACATCGTGGGCGCCGTGCTGCTCAACGCCGAACGGGGATCGGCCATGTGCAGGGTATTATTTTGAGTTTTGGAGGGTGGGATGAAAGGCCTGATTCTCAGCGGGGGCAAGGGCACCCGCCTTTATCCACTGACGTTTACGAGCGCCAAGCAACTGATTCCGGTCGCGAACACGCCGGTGCTCTTTCGCGTCATCGAAGCCATCCGTGACGCCGGCATCCGCGACATCGGCGTCGTCATCGGCGACACGGGCGAGGAGATCAAAGACGCCGTTGGCGATGGGACACGCTGGGGTGTGCAGATCACGTACATCAAGCAGGATGCGCCGCTGGGCCTGGCGCACGCGGTCAAAATCAGCCGCGACTTCCTGGGCGACGAGCGCTTTGTGATGTTCCTGGGCGACAACGTGATCCAGGGCGGCATCAGCCGCTCGATCCGCCAATTCGCCGACCAGCGACTAGAACAGCCAGATCGTGCTCACCGAGGTGGACGAGCCGCAGCATTACGGGGTGGCCGTGCTGGACGATGGCGCGCATCGAGCGGCTGATCGAAAAGCCCAAAGTCCGCCCAGCAACCTGGCCCTGGTGGGCATTTACATGTTCGACCGCACCATCTTCGAGGCCGTGGACGCTATCCAGCCCATGGCGCAGCGAGCTGGAGATCACCGACGCCATCCAATGGCTGGTGGATCACGGGCGGCGGGTGTTCCCCTACGTCCATCGCGGCTGGTGGGTGGACACGGGCAAGCCCAGCGACATGCTGGAGGCGAACAACCGGGTGCTGGGGGAGCTGGACCCACGCGTGACGGGCACGTGGACCGCGACAGATCGACTGGCGGGTGACGGTCGAGCGGGGCGCGAGATCATCAACAGTGTCGTGCGCGGCCCGACGATCATCGGCGAGGATGCCGCGATCGTCAACAGCTACGTCGGTCCGTTCACCAGCATCTACCACGACACGGTTCGAGAACAGCGAGATCGAGCACAGCATCGTGCTGGACCACAGCCGTATCCACGACGTACCGGGGCGCATCCAGGACAGCATCATCGGCCGCGAGGTAGAAGTGACCTACAGCCCTATCAAGCCCAAGGCGTATAAGATGGCGCTGGGGGACAACTCCAAGGTGGGGTTGCTGTAACCGAAGGCGACCACGTCGCCCGCCTACGGAGCATGCCGCTGCCCGCCGCACAACCCATCACCCTCGGCGCCTGGGCTGGCCGCAGCCATTCCGCGCCACCGGGCGCTGGCAGCCGCATGGTAGCCTGGCAGCGCCAGCCTGAGCGACCGATCCCCTCGGCGGCGGTCTATCTGCGTGCGCTGGCGACCCCCGCCCAGGGCGGAAGCCGCATGCGGCGGCCCACGCCCTCGACGCACGTCATCGACCGGCTGCGCCGCCTGGCCGCCGCCTACGGCGAGTGGGCCGCAGTTCGACGCCAGCGCCTACTTCGACCTGTCCCATTCGCAGGCGGCGAGCCTGGCGTCACCGTGACGGAACGTGTGGCGACCGTGCACGCGATCTTCTACGCCGATGTGCTCCTCGATGGCCATGCCACCCTGCTCGGCCAAGGCGGATGCGAAATCGATCTCCCGTCGAGAGAATTCCCTCGGAGTCCCGGTAAAAAGCGCAAGGCCGCCGATGAGCTTTCCCTTCACCATGACCGGCACCACCAGCATGGAAGCCAGCCCTTCGGCCTTCTTCTCATCATGGCCGTCAAGCCTCGGGTCGGCCGCACAGTCATGGGAAAAGAGATAGCCATCTTTCTCGAGGGTGGGCACCATTTTCCTCGGTTGCGTGAGCCCCTTCCTGGGGTAGTCATCCGACAGCCCCTTGTGGGCCACGGAGACAAATTCATTTTCCTCCTCATCGTGGAGAAAGAGCAAGGCCCCCTTCACATTCATGGTTTCGATGGCGCTGCTTATAATCACACTGAGCAGTTCGTCCCGGTCTAAAGTCGTTCCGAAAGCCCTGCTGACCTTGCAAATCGCTTCGAAATAATCCTTCTTGTCTCCAGCGTTCATGATCTCCCTCCCTGAGGTGTCTTCTTTACCCGTTTGCTTGCAGAAGGTCGGCTTTTCGGAATCGTCTCTTTTTTCAGCTCCTCGTTGCCGGATGACTGCGGGGCGGCATCCTTTCCGTCATTTCCCTCTCTTTCCTTCAACCAGCTGCCGATTTTGGGAGCCAGTTCTTTCTGGCACTTTGAGCTCACGTAAATCCCAATGTGTCCAGTCTCGAGGCACAGGTCTTCCGTGTCTTTGCTGCCAACGCTCTTCGTCAGAAGCTCACACATGGGGGGTGGAACCAGATGGTCGAAGCGCCCATAGATGTTCAGAAGCGGCATCGTGAGGTTCTGTAAATCGACCCGCTTGCCTCCCAATTCCATTTTGCTCTGGATGAGCAGATTCTTTTTAAAACAATCCGTAACGAATTGTCGGAAGGTTTCCCCCGGGACGTCGGGGCTGTCAAAAATCCATTTTTCCATGCGGATGAAGTTCTCGACAAATACCTTGTCGCTCACGTTTTCAAAATACCCGACGTATTTGTCGAGCATCAACCGGGGGGGGTTGAGGAGCAGGAAGCCAAGGTTTAGGAGGTCCCCCGTGACATTGCCCCGCGTGTCCACCATGCGATCCACATCAAGGTCCCTCACCCAAAGGTTGAGAAGCCCCTTGTCAGTGTCGAAGTTGCTGGGAGTTACCGTGGTGATCAGGTTCTTGATCTTTTCGGGATGCAAGGCGGAGTACATGATGCAAAAGCTTCCCCCCATACAGATCCCCATCAGGTTGACCTTGGCCACGCCAGCCCGTTCACGAATGAAATCCACGATGTTGTCCAGGTAGCCATTCACATGGTCATCGATGGTCAGATAACGATCCTTGCTCGATGGGTAACCCCAGTCGATCATGTACAGGTCGATTCCCTCTTTCAGCAGATTCTCAACCACGCTCTTTCCCGGCTGGAGGTCGAGCATGGTCTCTCGATTGATGAGGGCGTAAACCAGGAGCAGGGGTGTTTTCACTCGAGCTTCAACCAGGGGAAGGTAGTGCTTGAGCTTCACGCGGTCTTCTTCGTATACGACTTCACACGGTGTGGTGGCGATGTCCGTGTTAAGGGGACCCAACAGGACCTCCTTCGACTTGAGGAGGCGTTCTTGCGATTTTTCCACATCCTCGGCCAACTTGCCCAGGATGAGGTCTACCGGAATTCTGGATGTGTTCATACAGGATCTCCCCTAAGTCGTCGATTCTGACTGCTTGGCCTTCTTGGTCAACTCTTTGACTGTTTTTTTAAGTGTATACAACTCCTTATAAACTTCTATCATATCCCGGTTAGTCGGTACCGGGAGAACCTGGAGGATATCCATGAGCACATCGTCCCGGGCCGCCTTGTTCTCATCTGCCGCCTGCGCTGTCTTGCCCAGGACGCGGACCCATTCCGGTGACTGGAAGAGGGTCATGAAGTGCCCCTCCAGGATCTTTATCCACATGTTGTAGTAGTCTTTGAAGTTTTCCGACAGCTTCCCCTCTTTCGCCTGTTCCTCCAGCTTTTCCTGCATCACCCGCAGCGATTTCTCCACAGGGAGATTGAGCATGTGAATGAACTCGGCCATGGCCGTCTGCAGCTGATTGAACTTGTCGATGGCCTCATTGGCTCTTTCCTGATAGAGGCGCATCAATCCAACCTGGGGCACCCTCAAGAGGGGCTGAAGCTCTTTCTCGTAATATTCTCTCCAGTCCTTGAACGCATCCGGTTCAAGCCCCTCATAGCTGTAGGCCTTGGTTGCTTCTCCTGCCTTGCCCGCGCTTTTCAGCCACATCTGGTGAAGCTGGAAATACCCGTCCCAAGTGGTGCGAACAATCCTCATCGTGGCTTGGGGCATCATGCTTGCTCCCTTGAACAACGATTCCAAAGTCTCGGGAGAGCCCAGGGCCGCAGTGGAAATTTGCCAGTTTTTGAGAAGCGCCTGCCAAGCTTCCTGCATCCAGCCAGGCAAAGGCGCAGAGGACGATTCCAAATTCTTTGGAAAATCGAGGACGCCAGCGGGCCAGGCTTGGGCTGCCGACTGCCAGAAATCCGTGGCGAGCTTCATCCAGTCGGCAAACTGTGAATCCGGGCTTGCCTTTTCTTTGTCACCTTGATCCATGATCTACCTCCCGGTTTCCGGTAAGTTCAAACAATGCTCCCTCCCTCATGAATCGCAGCCGATACGACAACTCTAATCCAGGCAATACCGGCATGAGAAGCACTTTCTGGACGGTCACTGAGACATATGTGTTCGACAACAGCTGTCTCAGCTTCCGGTTATACCCTCTCCAGGACGGTCGCCATGCCCTGACCGCCGCCGATGCAGAGGCTGGCCAGCCCAAATTGCAGGTCATGGCGCAACATCTGGCCGATGAGAGTCACCATGATGCGGGCTCCGGTGCACCCAATGGGATGGCCAATGGAGATGCCGCTTCCCAGAGGGTTCGTCTTCTCCATATCGCACTTCAGCTCCCGAACGCAACCGATGGCCTGGGCTGCAAACGCCTCGTTCAGTTCAATGGCGCCAAAATCGCCCATGGAAAGCCCCGTTTTTTTGAGGACCTTCCGCACGGCCGGTATCGGACCCAGGCCCATGAAGGCCGGATCGACTCCCGCCGACGCATGACCCCTGATCTTGACAAGAGGCCTCAGTCCGAGTTCCTTTGCCTTGTCCTCGGACATGAGCAGCAGAGCGGCAGCGGCATCGTTGATCCCGGAAGCGTTGCCTGCGGTCACCGTCCCGTTTTTCTTGAACGCCGGAGGCAGCTTGCCCATTTTTTCAAGGTTCGTGTCCATCGGCCTCTCATCCACGTCGAAAACGATGGGGTCACCCTTTCTCTGAGGGATCACGACGGGCACTATTTCATCTTTGAAGAGACCCTCGGCAATGGCCTTGCGCGCCCGCTGATGGCTCAAGACCCCCAGTTGGTCCTGCTCCTGTCTTGAGATGCCGTATTTTTCCGCAATATTTTCCGCCGTATTGCCCATGTGGTAACCGTAGAAGCTCTCCTGCAAGCCATCCAGGATAAGGAGGTCGAACATGCTCACGTCATTCATGCGCGCCCCCCACCTCGCTGCAGGCACGGCATAGGGCACCATGCTCATATTTTCCATGCCGCCGGCCAGGATGACCTCGGCATCCCCGTTGCTGATGGCCTGGGCGCCCAGGGCAACCGCCTTCATGCCCGAAGCGCACAGCTTGTTCAGGGTAAAGGCCGGGGTTTCCTTGGGAATGCCCGCCCGGATCACGGCCTGCCTGGTGATGTTCTGGCCCTGGGCCGCCGGCAGCACATTTCCCATGATGACTTCGTCAATCTGCACCGGCTGCAGAGAGCCATCGTGGTCGTGGGCCTTTGCTTCCAGGTCGGTCAGTCCGACCCCCTTCAGGCTGTCAGGTTCCAGGGCCTGCAGCGCGGCCCCGGTTTGGGGGCGCAACCCCGCCTTCTTGAGGGCGTCTTTGAGCACCAGCGCTCCCAAGTCCACTACGGACGTCGCCTTGAGGCTCCCCCCAAAGGCTCCCACCGGAGTCCTCGATCGGGACACAATCACCACATTCCTCATCTTCTCATCTCCTTCATTGGGCTATCCTCTGGATCCCAACCGCAGGCCCCCATGAATGAAGTAAACGTCCCCCGCCATGGCCTCGTTCCGGTAGAGGTCGCCGACGAGCTGGGCCACTTCCTCCGGTTCAACCAGGCGACCGATGGGCACATCGGCCACGATCCTGTCCAGGGCCTTCTGGTCCATGCCCTTGACCATGGGTGTGGCAACGTATCCCGGCGCGATGGCGACACAGCGCAACCTGTTGGAAAGACCCCGCCGGAAGAACTCCGCCGTGATCACCTTGGGCATGACCGACATGGCGGCTTTCGAGGAAGAATAGTTGATCTGCCCCGCGGTCCCCAGGGAGCCCGTGGAGGAAACGAGGCAGATCAACCCCTTGCAGTTGTGATTGATCATGCGCTCGGCGCACTCGCGCACGGTCAGAAAGACCCCTGTGAGATTGATGTCGATGACGAACTGGAAGTCCTGCAAGCTCATCTTCTTCGTGACTTTCCCGGTTTCCTTGTCTGGAGAGACCATCATTCCGTCCTTAATGATCCCGGCAAAGGGGGCCACCAGGTTGATCTGCCCGAACTGCTCAATGGCAGTGTCGGCGAGGCGGGCGCAGTCATCTTCCTTGGTCACGTTGCAGACCACGGTGGCAACCTTTCCTCCCATGGCCTCCAACTCACCCTTAGTTTGCGCCAGGGCTTCCTGGGCCATATCGCCCAAGACCACCTTGCCGCCGTTTTGAACCCAAAACGTGGCGACGCACTTGCCGATTCCCATGGCGCCGCCGGTGATTACAGCCACAGAATCCTTGATCTCCAGCATGGTTCTCTCCTCCATATGCGTTCGGGTTTTGTCTGTCCATCTTGTTCAACACCTGATTCCCGGATCATCCGACAGTCGGCCGCACCCACAATACTCATATCTTCTGAGATGACGGAGGGCCGCCCGCTTTGGGGCGGCCCCTCTGGTTCAGCCATCCAATGTGGATTTGCGAAGGGCCACGTCAATAGTCCACAACAGCGAGTGTCATGATCTCCAGCGTCCCCGTCCCTGGTTCTACTGCTGTCTTGGCGATAGTCTTGTTGGCGGCGGGACATCCTAGAGCTGATAATCCACAGGCTCGAATGCCAGGCCAAAGGCATCCGCAACGGCTTTGTAGGTCACTTTACCTTTCACCACATTGGCACCCCGCCGGAGGTCCCAGTTCTCTTTCATGGCTTGCTTCCACCCTTTGTTGGCGATCTGCAGGGCGTACGGCAGGGTGGCATTGGTCAGCGCCATGGTTGATGTCCTGGGGAAGGCCGCCGGCATGTTGCTCACAGCATAGTGCACGATGCCGTCGACGATGTATGTCGGGGCGTCAAGGGTGGTTTCCTTTGAGGTTTCAAAATTGCCCCCCTGGTAGATGGCGACATCTACGAGAACCGCCCCCTTCTTCATGGTCTTCAACATCTCACGGGTGACCAGGATGGGGCACTTGCCCCCGGGAACGATCGTGGCGCCGATGACAATATCCGCTCTCGCTATAAGATCCCGGATAGTCGCAGGGCTTGACATCACCGCAAAACAGCTTGCCGGCAGAATGTCATGCAGGTACTGGAGGCGATCCAGGTTCATATCCAGGACATACACCTTGGCGCCCCAACCGGATGCCGTCCTGGCTGCATTGAGACCAACCGCCCCGCCGCCGAGAACGAGCACCATTCCCGGATCAACCCCGGGCACCCCACCCAGCAGGATCCCGTGGCCCCCTTGAGCCATCTCGAGATACTTGGCTCCCTGCTGAACGGCCATTGCTCCAGCCACTTCGCTCATGGGCTTGAGCAGCGGCAGCGACCCATCAGCTCTTTGCACCGTCTCGTAGGCAATGCTGATTCCCCCGATCCTGACGAGGGAATGGGTCAGCTCCGCTGAATTCGCCAGGTGCAGGAAGGAAAAGAGGATCTGATCCCGTTGCAGGAGCTTGTACTCGAAAGGCTGTGGCTCCCTCACCTTCAGAAGCATCGCGGAGCGTTGGATGATCTCCAGGGCCACCTCCGACCCCGCCGGGGGATCAACGACCTCGGCACCATTCCGGATATAGTCGATATCCTGAAAACCGCTGGCCTCTCCGGCACCTTTCTCCACCAGGACAGTGTGCCCCTCCCGTGTCATGACCTCCACACCCTCCGGGCTCACGGCCACACGGGATTCGCCTGCTTTTCTTTCCTTCAATACCCCGACGATCATGTTTTCTCTCCTCTCATGCCCCGAAAGAGTGCAGCCTCTTGTGAAGCTGAGGGAAGAAGCGGGTGGTTTCGGACCATCCACCACCCGCCTGCTCTCCGCTAGAGGAGTTTTTCGATGGGAACGTATTCCAGGCCAAAGACATCCGTAACGGCCTTGTAGGTGACTTTGCCCTTCACCACATTGGCACCGCGTCGGAGCTCCAAGTTCTCTTTCATGGCTTGCTTCCACCCTTTGTTGGCGATCTGCAGGGCGTACGGCAGGGTGGCATTGGTCAGCGCCACGGTTGAAGTTCTGGGGAGGGCCCCCGGCATGTTGCTCACAGCATAGTGGACGATACCGTCGATGATGTATGTCGGGGCGTCATGGGTGGTTTCCTTTGAGGTTTCAAAGTTGCCCCCCTGGTCGATGGCGACATCTACGAGAACCGCCCCCTTCTTCATGGTCTTCAACATCTCACGGGTGACCAGGATGGGGCACTTGCTCCCGGGAACGAGCGTGGCACCGATGACAACATCGGCTCTCGGCACCAGATCCCGGATAGTCGCAGGGTTTGACATCACCACAAAACAGCTTGCCGGGAGGATGTCACTCAAATACCGGAGGCGGTCCAGATTCACATCGAGGACGTAAACCTTGGCGCCCCAACCGCATGCCGTCTTGGCTGCACTGAGGCCAACCGCTCCCCCGCCGAGAATGAGCACCATTCCCGGATCAACCCCGGGCACCCCACCGAGCAGGACCCCATGGCCCCCTTGAGCCATCTCGAGGTACTTGGCTCCCAGCTGAACGGCCATTGCTCCAGACACGTCGCTCATGGGCTTGAGCAGCGGCAGCGACCCATCGGCCTTCTGCACCGTCTCGTAGGCAATGTTGACTCCCCCGATCCTGGTGAGGGAATGGGTCAGCTCCGCTGAATTCGCCAGGTGGAGGTAGGAAAAGCAGACCTGATCCCCTTGCAGGAGCTTGTACTCAAAAGACTGTGGCTCCCTCACCTTCAGAAGCATCTCGGAGCGCCGGAAGATCTCCGGGGCCGCCTCCGAACCCGCCGGGGGATCAACGACCTCGGCACCCTTCTGGGTATAGTCGATATCCTCAAAACCGCTGGCCTCTCCGGCACTTTTCTCCACCAATACGGTGTGCCCCTGCCGTGTCATGATCTCCACGCCCGCCGGGCTCATGGCCACACGGTATTCGCCTGGTTTTCTCTCCTTCAATATCCCGATGATCATGTTTTGTCTCCTCTCATGCCCTGAAAGACTGCAGCCTCTTGTGAAGCTGAGGGAAGAAGCGGGTGGTTTCGGACCATCCTCCACCCACTTGCTTCACCTTAGAGGAGGTCATCAATCGGCGTGTATTCCATGCCAAAGGCATCGGCTACGCTCTTATAGGTTATTTTGCCGTTGATCACGTTGGCCCCGAGCTTGATCTCCTCGTTGTCTTGCATGGCCTGCTTCCAGCCCTTGTTGGCAATCTGGACGGTGTAGGGCAGGGTGGCATTGGTCAAAGCAAGGGTTGAGGTGTTGGCAACGGCGCCGGGCATGTTGGCCACGCAGTAGTGGACCACCCCATCCACCACGTAAATGGGGTCGGTATGGGTTGTGGCCTTGGAGGTCTCGAAGCATCCGCCCTGATCGATGGCCACGTCCACCACCACGGAGCCTTTCTTCATGGTCTTCAGCATGTCGCGGGTGAGCAGTTTGGGGGCCTTGGCGCCGGGGATGAGCACCGCACCCACGACGACGTCGGCTCTCTTGACGAGGTCACGGAGGGTTGCGGGGCTGGCAAACACCGGAAAACAGTTGGCCGGCATGACGTCGCTCAGGTACCGGAGCCGGTCGAGGTTCATGTCGAGTATATAAACCTTCGCCCCCAGACCGCAGGCCATCTTGGCCGCGTTGGTTCCCACGACTCCTCCGCCGATGACGACCACCATGCCGGGATCGACTCCTGGAACACCTCCCAGAAGAATTCCATGACCACCCTGTGCCATCTCCAGGTACTTCGCCCCCTGCTGGATAGCCATGCGACCCGCCACTTCGCTCATGGGGGTGAGAAGGGGCAGAGAGTGGTCGGCTTTCTGAATGGTCTCATAGGCGATGCAGATGGAATTGGTCTTGATCATGGCCTCGGTCAGTTCTTTGTCCGCCGCCAGGTGCAGATAGGTGAAAACAATCTGGTCCTTCCTGATGAGGTCGTACTCGGAGGGCTGGGGCTCTTTGACATGCATCACCATGTCTGCTCGTTTGAAGATCTCCGCCGGTTTCCCCACGATCTCGGCTCCCGCCTCCTTGTAGGCCTCATTTTCGAAACCGCTGCCGGCCCCCGCGTTCTTTTCCACCAGGACGGTGTGGCCGTTGTGATTCAGGATCTCCGCTCCCGCCGGGGTCATGCAAACTCGGTTCTCCTCCACCTTGATTTCCTTCAGAATTCCTACGATCATTTTCGTCTCCTTGGTTTTTTTGGGGTTAAAAGCGATGAGTCCGTGCCATTCTCCACAGATTGAGCAGATTGTGTGCCAAAGAACCGGGTGAGAGGGAAAACCTGGTGGATTGGGTGCCGAAGACTTGAGCCATTGGCCCGGGACGGGCAAGAGGGCAGGACCGGCGCGCTGTCCGAACCTCCCCGCGCGGGGGAGCCCGTGAGGTCTTCACGGGAAAGCCGGGTGCGGAATGGAAAGGATGCTCATCGGAATGGCAACAAAAGATGACAGCGCTCTTGGCAGGAAACGCGCAACCTCAAGGGATGCATGGGGAAAACCATGCTGGTAAAAATCATCTCCACATGGTTCGCTTTCATTCCAGCATGCCCCGCCTCGGGAGTGTTTCAGCCGGCCATTACAAGTATTTTAAATCGTGGGCCGCCTTTTCAAGATCTTCGCGGAACTGTGGGTGTGCCACATCGATCAATGCCCGTGACCTTTGCCGGACTGTCTTGCCGTACAGGTCGGCGATGCCGTATTCGGTGACCACATGATGAACGTGGTTGCGCGTCGTCACCACCCCCGCACCCTGCTTGAGCATGGGAACGATCTTGCTCACCTGCTCGCCTTTGATCTCTGCCGAGCTGGGCATGCCGATGATGGGCTTCCCCCCTTTGGAGCGGCTCGCGCCATAGATGAAGTCCACCTGCCCACCGACGCCGCTGTACAGCCTGGGACCAATCGAGTCCGCGCAAACCTGGCCGGTCAGGTCAATTTCGATGGCCGAGTTAATGGCGACCATCTTCTCATTCTGCGCGATACGGAACGGGTCGTTGACATACTCCGTCGGGTGAAGCTCTATGATGGGGTTGTTGTGGACAAAATCGTAAAGCCTCTGTGTCCCCAGCAAAAAGCCGGCAACGATTTTGCCGGGGTGCAGCGTCTTTTGCTCGTTGTTGATGATGCCGCGCTCCACCAGTTCGATCACACCGTCGGAAAAAAGCTCGGTGTGAATTCCCAGGTCTTTTTTCCCGCCCAGGAAGGTCAATACCGCATTGGGGATGCCCCCGATGCCCATCTGCATGGTCGAGCCGTCTTCGATGAGGGAAGCGCAATAACCGCCGATTTTTCTTTCCACTTCAGTAATTTCGCCCATGCGGTGCTCGGGCAGCGGATCCGATACCGGAACGATGTGAGTGAGCTTGGAGACGTGGATAAAGCTGTCGCCAAGCGTGCGCGGCATCTGCTGGTTGACCTGGGCAATGACAATTTTAGCGGCTGCGGCAGCTGTCTTGCTCACGCTGACTTCGACGCCGAAGCTGCAAAACCCGTGTTCATCCGGAGGGCTCACGTGGATCATGGCTACATCAAGAGGAAGGATCCCGGTGCGGAACAATCCAGGGATCTCGGAAAGAAAAACCGGGGTGAAATCCGCCCGGCCCTCGTTGACCGCCAGCCGAACATCCGCACTGATGAACAGCGTGTTCACACGAATATGCTTTTCCATGCCCGGGGCGACATAGTCTTTGCTGCCGATGGTGAGCACCTGGACCATTTCGATTGGCTCTTCAAAACCTGGTGCATACTCGACCAACGCGCTCATGAGCCGTTGTGGGACGGAGCAATTCCCCGAGAGGAAGACCCGCATCCCGGACTGAATGGCGCGCACAGCCTTCTCAGCAGTGGTGGCTTTGCTCTGATAGATTTGCATCCATCCGTTCATCATGTACCTCGCATCGATTGAGGTTACAGCGATCCCGCGCGCATGAGGTCTGCGAGGGCCTTATTGACGATTTGCCCGTCGCGCGTGGCAACACCGCGCGCCAATGCCGGGTCGGCTTTGAGCGCGGCATCCAGACCCCTCCGGACAATTTCCCGCACAAACGGCCAGGTGGCGTTATTCAGTGCGTGTGTGGCCGTCCGGCCCACGGCCCCGGCCATATTCGGCACACAATAGTGGATAACGTTTTCCTCCACATAGGTAGGCGTGCCATGGGTGGTGGGTCGAGACGTTTCCACACAGCCGCCCTGGTCAATAGAGGGGTCCATGATGAGTGAACGCGGCCGCATGGATGCGACCAGCTCACGCCTGACGAGAATAGGAGTGCGGGCACCGGGTATGTGCACGGCACCGACGAGCACGTCGGCAAAAGAAATCACTTTCCGGATGTTGAACGAGTGGCTGAGCATGGTGGTGACGCGTCCGGCAAACATCTCATCAAGGCGCTGCAGTTTCTTCAGGTCCCGGCTGATGAGGATCACCCGGGCTCCGGTACCCAGGAAGGCGCGGGCCGCATGGGTGCCGAGGGTTCCCCCGCCGAGGATCACGACATCAGCCGGCGGCACCCCCGGCACCCCCTCGAGCAACACGCCCTTACCGCCCTTGTCATTTTGAAGCAGCGTTGAGGCGACGTGCGGGCACATACGACCGGCAATCTGGCTCATGGTAGCCAGGATCGGCAGACTGCCGTCGTCGTTGGCAACGGTTTCATAGGCGATGACGGTGATCCGTTTGTCGAGAAGCAGTTCCACCTTGTCACGCCGGGCGGCGGCCAGGTGCACGAAGCCCATGAGCAGTTGGCCCTCCTGCATCCACTCAAACTCCGCCACCGTGGGCCTGGCGGCCTTGAGTATGAACTCGCCCCGTCCGTAGACTTCCTCACCGGAATACACAATGCGAGCCCCGGCCCTTTCGTAGTCCACGTCGGTAAAATCGGCGCCCAACCCAGCACCCGACTCCACATAGCAGTTATGTCCCTCCGCAGCCAGCAGCTCGACGCCGGCCGGCGTGAGCCCGACACGATGCTCATGAATTCGCCGCTCCCGCGGCACGCCAATGTCCATAAGATTCCTCCGTGATGAAGCCACCCAGGTTCATGGAACTTTGCGAGCTTCCATTAACGGCTTGTCCCAGACCAAACGCCGGCGAGCACCTTGTTCTCTCGCGCCCTCACGCAGAGATGTTTAGACGAATTCAAGACCCCTTCACAAAGGGCGTTCATGTGACGATGACACGGGCATCCACCACCATGATGCCGTCCGGATAGGCGAAAACGGGATTGAGGTCGATCTCGAGGATCTCCGGGTGTTTCCGGGCAATCTCGGAGACCTTCATGAGACACTCCACGAGGGCTTTCTCGTCCACGGCCGGCTGGCCCCGATACCCTGCAAGGACGCGATGTCCCCTGATTCCCCGGATCATGGCATGGGCATCCTCTTCAGTGAGGGGCGGCAGCCGGAGACTGACGTCCCGAAAGATTTCCACCAGGATCCCGCCAAGTCCGAAGAGGATGACGGCCCCGAACTGGGCATCACGGTTCATGCCCACGATGACCTCGGTGCCCGGCGAAGCCATCTTGCTGACCAGGACTCCGTCCACCTGTGCCTTGGGGAAGGCGTTCCGTGCCGTGGCCACGAGCTCCCCGTAACTCTTCTCCACCGCCTCAACCGAAGCCAGGTTGAGCCGCACTCCGCCCACATCGCTCTTGTGGACGATATCCGGGGAACTGATCTTGAGCACTACCGGGAATCCCTGTTCCACGGCAATGCGGCCTGCGGCCTCCGCACTCTCTGCCAGGGCAGACGGCGGCGTGGGCAGCCCCTCGTCGGCCATGATCTTGAGGGCTTTCTCAGGCGGCAACTGCCGACCGGTGGCGGCGGTGGTGAGTGTCGGTCTTTGGGGCGGCGCCAGTGCCTTTGGCCCGATCACCCGGGCAAGCGCCTTCAGGCCGCGCTCAGGCGTGGGGAAAACCGGGACTCCCTTGAGGTGCATCAGTTCCCGCTCCCGGCGTTCGACCTCGGCGCCGCCAAGATAGATGACGAGCTCATTGGCTCCCGGTGTAACCGCCTCGGAGGCATCCACAATGGGATCCCCGAAGATCACTCCAATGGTGTCATAGTGATCGCGGGTCGCCTTGATCACCTCGGAAAACATGTGCGCGGTGGCATCACCCGTGAGGTCGATGGGGTTGGTCCTGATGGCGTGCGCTGGAATGAGAGGGGAGACGGTTTCAACCAAACTGGCCGGCAGCGGGGCTGCATCCAGCCCTTCCTGCTCAGCCTGGTCCGTAGCCAGGATCGCGGAGCCCCCGGACGTCGTGACGAAGAGAATGCGGTTCCCCTTGGGAGGTTTCAGGTAGGCGAAGGCCTTGGCAAAGTCATAGAACTCGTCCATGGTATAGGCCCGGCATATCCCGTACTTGGCGAACAGCGCGTCGTAGATTGCATCGGCTCCTGCAAGGGACTTGGTGTGCGACTCGGCGGCAACGCGACCCCTGGGAGTGCGGCCCGGCTTGAGGACGACCAGGGGCTTGTGCAGGCGCTCAACAGCCGCCATGAACTTCTCGGGCCGCTTGATCCCCTCGATGTAGGCAGCAATGACCGCGGAGTTGTTGTCTGCGTTGAAGTAGGCAATGAGGTCCGACTCATCCACATCGGCGCGGTTGCCCATGCTGACAAAACTGGAGACACCCAGTTTCTCTTGAGAAAACCAGTCCATCATGGCCGCCCCCACCGTGCCGCTCTGGGAGATGATGGACACCATCCCTCGAGAGGTGAGGAGAGGCCAGGATGCACAGAGATTATGATAGGGGTTGTTGACCCCCTGGCAGTTGGGCCCGAGGAGCCTGAGGCCAAACCTTCGTGCCGCTTCGGCGGTCTGCCGCTGGAGCACCTCGCCCTCACGCCCGGCTTCACTGAAGCCACCGGTGATGACCACTGCGGCCTTCACCCCCCTCTCCCCGCACTCCTGCACAGCCTGGGGCACCATTCGCGCCGGGATGATGACAACGGCCAGGTCCGGGGGCTCCGGGGTTTCCCCGATGCTCGAGTAACATGAAAGATTGAGGATGGATTCCGCTTTGGGGTTGATGGGGTAAACAGCTCCCTCGAAACCGCCGTCCTGGATGTTCTTCAAGACTTCGTGTCCCAGCTTGCCGGGAGTGGCTGAAGCGCCGATCACCGCCACGCTCCCGGGCCTGAGAATGGCATCCAACTGGCGTAAGGGGTCACCTTTGGCCATAGCTCACCTCCTCCTTGGATACGAATTGACTGCAGGAGCTCTGTTGGCTCGTTTTCCCCGCTTGAGTTCGAAGAGAACGTCCTCGAACCAGCATTTGAGCGTTTGCCTATCTGCTCCGAAATGTGCAGATTGTGTGCCAATGGATGGGATGGAAACAAGAGCAGAATGGCCGGCTGATCAGATGAACAAGGGATTGGGGAGGGGGGAGGTGGAAAGGCTGAACCGGGGCTACACCACGGCATCGAGACGCAGCGTGACTCCGTAACCCTTCAAGAGGGAGCCACGCCTCGGGGAAGCGAAGATGTTCACAGGAGTGGCAACAAATGATTACAGGGGTTCCGCGGGGAGGGATCTAATCGCTGGATATTCGCGGAAGCCCCTGCTGGTCAGGATGATCTCCACATGGTCTATTTTCTTTCCATGACGATTCTATGTTTCTTGACCTTGTTCAGCAGCGCCGTGTGAGACATGCCAAGAGACTTGGCCGCCTTTCGGATACTTTCGGAACCTTCCAGTGTCTTGCGAATGATCTGTTTCTCGTAATGGTCGAGCGCAGCCTGGAGCGAACGGCCCTCGGGACACAGAAAATGGCTCCTCAGCTCTCCACTGCCCTTTCCAATTTCAAAATTGAACAGAATGCAATCCGCATCGATCCGATCCGACTCGCAGAGGATCGCAGCTCGCTCGATGACATTTTTCAGCTCTCTCACGTTGCCCGGCCAGTTGTATTGGCATAGTTTTTCCATCGCATCTTCGGTAACAGTCTGTGGAGTCCGGTCCAGTTTGCAGTCCAGCTGAAAAAGGAAATGCTCGACAAGGAGCGGGATGTCGTCTGTGCGCTCCCTCAAGGGTGAAATATGGATTGGCAGCACACTGATCCGGTAATAGAGATCCTCACGAAAGAGCTTGTCTTTGACCATTTGTTCAAGGTTCTCGTTGGTGGACGTGAGGACCCGGCAGTCTATCGGATTCTCTTTTGACCCGCCAATCGATCTCACGCATTTTTCCTGTATGACTCTCAAGATTTTTGCCTGAACACTGAATGGCATGTCGCTTATTTCGTCAAGAAAAATGGTGCCACTGCTCGCAAGTTCGAAAAGACCGGATTTTCCTTCTTTCTTGGCCCCGGTAAAGGCGCCGCCAACGTAACCAAAAAGTTCGCTCTCGAGCAAAGTTTCCGGCAAGGCCGCGCAATTTACCGGAATAAAAGGTCCGCTGCGGCCACTCGCAGTGTGGATTGCGCGGGCAAAGACCTCTTTGCCGGTCCCACTCTCCCCCCTTATTGAAACAATGGAATCCATCTTGGCTATTTTTTGCGCAAAGGTTATCGATTCCCTGATGACGGGGTTTTGCCCTATGAAATCAGTGAAAGTGGTCGGCCTCGCTTGAGAAATGGACTTCGCAAGCATCTTGATTTCTCTCATGTCTTTCCCAATTTCCACTGCTCCCACGATTCGGTTTTTCGAATCGATGATGGGCCTGCAGGTGGAGAAGTACTGGAGCCTTCCCCTCTCAGTCATGATCTCTTTCTTGATGTTGCTGAATTTCTTGCCCTTGAGGCATTCCAGGATGGCATAATCCGGAAGCTGAAGTTCCATGATATCCTTGCCGATCACCCCGTCGATTCCGCAATTCAAGGCCCTTGAGGCAATCTTATTCATAGCCGTGATCTTCCCATCGGTATCAATGGAGACAACCCCGTCGCTCATATTGTCGAGGATGACTCGAAATCTGTTTTCTCTCACTTCGTAGGGAAGTGTTTCCACGAACCTTATCTCCAAGAGATCACGAATCCCTCCAAGTATTTCGAGAATCTCCCTCCTCTCCGCTTCCGGCACTTTATCCTCGAGCTCGAGATAGATCCTTGCCTTGTCCTCCGTTCTTTCCACTTCCATGGACGCGATGTTGAAGTTCCTCTCTGACATTGCGGCGGAGATGTCCGCAACAACCCCTACCCGATCCTTGAAAACCATACAGAGCTTAAGATCCGGATCCATCGCTGACTCGCTTCTTTATAGGGTTTCTTTGTTATGCTCGAAGTGTCCTGCAAAAATCATAGATCAGGCATGTTCAGTGAATCGTCGTTGAATCAATTATACCGGACTTTGTTGATCGAAAAAATGAAAAGGTATGGATGGTGGCGGGAAAAAAAGAGTCGGCAGGAATACTGCCGACTCGTTGAAGTTCCTGGCATACCTGGTTCGGAGACGAACGGATGGCCTCCCAGCGCGCACGAATTGAGTGTTACAAGTCCTGTCCCGGGGAACTGCTCATTCCTGCGGACTTACCGTCAGAGCACCCCTCCCTCGATGGGAGGGGTTGGGGGCCGCCGCATCGGACCTCTCGGTGTGCAAATCGCCAGTGCCGGTAGAATTTAGAAAATTTGTCCATCAGGTAAAGCCGGACAAATCGCAATTCACAGAGCAAGACATCAGTCGGTTGGCTGCCAGAAGCATGTGTCCCCGGCAATTTCCAAAAGCTCGGGAAAGATGTCCATGAGGCGGACAACCCCGACGATTTTGCCCTCGCGAACCACAAGGGGCTGCTCGGCGTTCTCCTTGAACATCACGTAGACGGTTCGATTGATGGTGTCATCCTCCTTCAGCAGAGGGTGGATAGGAGACATGACGTCTCCCACCTTCTTCTGGGTTTGCTTCTGAACCAGCTCAAAGAAGTTGCTCTCAAGCCACTGAAATCGTACCTGGACCTCGGCGATTTCTTCAACCGCTTCCGCCTCTCTGGCTGAAATGGTGCGGTGACGGGTCCTTGAAGCGCCCGTTTTCTTGGCCGATTCCGGCACGAGTCCCCTGATGAGGTCGGATATGGTGAGCATTCCGACAATATCCCCCGTAGCGCTCTTCACGAGGAGAGTCTTGTGGTAATTGCCCATCTGGCCGGCCAGCACCTTCTCGTGGTTTCCACGAATGATTCTGAGTGCCTCACAGAGCCTGTCGTCTTCCTGGACCATGTCGTATTCTTCGATAGGGGACATGATCTCTTTCACCGTCTTGTTCTCTGCCATGCTGAGAGCTCCTCCCTGGTGACAATTGGCGAAATGGGGATACAGATTTTACACGTAGTCTTGTAGACACTTGATCCTTAGCACATTTCCCGCCCGCTTTCACCTGCTGAAGGCGGCACCCCGCGCGTTCAATCAATAGGCAAGGAGCAGGTAAACCATGCTCATGGTGACGGTGATCATCATGGGCCACCAGCACATCTTCATGTATTCCACAAAGGAAATTTTGTAGCCTGCTTTTTCCGCCATGCCCACGGTGACCACGTTGGCGCTGGCCCCGATCATGGTGCCGTTGCCGCCCAGGCAAGCCCCGAGGGCCAGGGACCACCAGAGCACGTTGTCCCGGGGCAGGTTGAAGCTCTCGCTCAGGAACAACACGACGGGCAGCATGGTGGCCGTGAAGGGGATGTTGTCGATGAACGCGGAGGCAATGGCCGAGACCCAGAGGATCATGACCACGGCGATGGTCAGGTTGCCCCGGGAGGCCTGGAGCACCACGTTGGCGATCTGCTGGATCAGCCCGGTGGCTTCGGCGCCTGCAATGACCACGAAGAGGCCAACGAAGAACATGAGCGAAGGCCATTCCACCTCATGTTCCAGCATCTCCACGATGTCCACCTTGGAGACGGCCAGGAGGAGCAGGGAGCCGATCAAGGCCGCCACGGACACCTGCATGTGCATGAACCCGTGCAGGGCAAACAGCAGGATGGTGAAGCCCAGGAGGATGAGGCCCTGGATCATCAGCTTCCTGTCCGTGATCTGATACTCCTCCCGGAGCCGGGCGACGGTTTTCTCCACATCTTTCACCTCCGCCTTCAGGTATGCCTTTTTGTACCACCACAGGAAGTAAAAACAGGAAACCACCAGGCAGAGGAAGCAGATGAAGCTGAGGTTCACGATAAACTGGCCGAAGCTGAGGCCCGTGTAGGAGCCGATGAGGATGTTGGGCGGGTCGCCGATCAGGGTGGCGGTGCCCCCCACGTTGGAGGCAAAGGTTAGAGGGATCAGGAAAGTCAGGGGATGGACCCTCAGGGTGAGGGCAATCTCGATGGTCACGGGAATCACCAGGAGCATGGTGGTGACGTTGTCCAGGAAAGCGGACATCACCGCGGTGAGGAACTGGAGGACGAAGGCGAGGACAAAGACGTTCCCCTTGGCCCAGGCGTAGGACTTGTAAGCCAGGAACTGGAACATGCCCGTCTTTTTCAGCACCCCCACAAAGATCATCATGCCCAGGAGGAGGAAGATGACGTTGAGGTCGATGCCCCCCATGGCATCCTCGAAGGAGAGGATATAGTACGATTTATCAAAGGTGCCCAGGGTGTAGGTGATGAACAGGATGAGGGCCGCGGCCAGCAGGGCGGCCAGGGTGCGGTGCATCCATTCGAAGCTGATGATGACGTACACCGCGATGAGAATGACGGTGGCAAGCCAGAAGGCCGGGGTGACAACATGCGACAGGGTAAAGTTGCGGGCGGTTTCGAAGAGACGGTTCCCCTGCTCGTCCGTCCCTGCTTCCACTACCTTGAGCGTCGTAGGCTTGAGAGGCTCCCAGGAAGGCTTCTTGGCCTGGATCTCCACCTTGGCGGATGGGAGGGTCCCCGCAGGCAACTGGAACTGGGCCGAAAAAGCCCCCTTGCTGCCGGAGTTGATCTCCTCGTCCTTGCCCAGGGGCTTCATCACCTGGCCATTCACCAGGATTTCGATGTGCACCTCTTTGACCGGCTTGCTTTTGAGGGTTCAGGAGAGCCCCCGACACGGTGAGTCGGTCCGCCGGGGCCGCCAGGGCCGGGGAAGTGAGGCAGAAGACCGCGGCCAGGAGCATGGCCAGGGAGAGCATTGAAAATCGTTCTATCCGATGCATAGGACCGATCCTCTTGAATGCAATTTAAATTTTTGGGTCACTTGAGCAGCACCGGCATCCCCATGAGCGGCCAGATGAAATACCAGAATATCGTCAGCAAGCCCATGAAGATGATGCCGGGCATCCAGAAAAGTGATGATAAGGTCTCTCCCGCACCTTGAGATCAGCGGGCTCCGATTGCGATCCGGGGAACACGCCTGGCGATATTGGTCACAATCTCGTAGTTGATGGTGCCGAGCTTTTCGAGCGAGCTCGTCCACGGTCACCTCTTCCGCAGCCTGCCTTCCCGCGATCACTACCTCATCACCAGGCTTGACCCTGCCCCGCAAGGCAGAGAGGTCGACCATGCATTGATCCATGCATATTCGGCCGACCTGGGGGCATCGGACTCCGCAAACCAGAACTTCGAGCTTGCCGGATAGAAGCCGACTGATGCCATCCCCATATCCAAGGGGGATGGTGGCGATCAACGAGGGCCGTTCGGTGTGAAATGCGTGCCCGTAACTTATCCCGGTACCGGCGGGGACTTCCTTCAAGTAGGTGATTCGCGTCTTCCATTCCAGGACCGGTCTCAATTCGTTCACCCGCGGATTCAACATCGACGGGGACGGTTTGAGACCATAGATGGATATCCCAGGGCGTGCGGCATCGAAATGCGCCTCCGGCAGATCAAAGGTCGCGGCGCTGTTGGCGAAATGATACGTTTCAATGCCATATCCACTGGACATGTCCCGAACCTGCCGAAACGTATCGATCTGTCCGTGGGAAAAGGATTTATCCGCCTCGTCGGCACGGGGAAAATGGCTCATGATCCCTTTGACGGTAAAGCCTGGAAGGTTACGGCATCTATCGAGGAAGTCCACCACCTGATCAGGGCGAATGCCCACACGGCCCATGCCGGTATCCACCTTGAGGTGCACCGCTATCTGTTTCCCTGCCTTCACGGCAGCCCGGGAGAGGCCTTCGACCATCTCCATGGTGGAAACCACCGGCTCAAAACCGTATGCCACGAAATATTCACTGTTTTCGGGCAATGTTGGGGAAAACACGAGGATCGTTGCCTTCAAACCCGCTTCCACCAGCTCTATAGCCTCGGAAACATGGGCCACGCAGAGGGTCTTGTAGCCGAGGCTGATGAGATGGCGCCCGACAATCTCCGCACCATGCCCGTAGGCGTTTGCCTTCACTGCGGGCCAGAGCGGTCGCTTGCCCACCAGTTCCTGGAGAAGGCCCATGTTGTGTGTCAGATGATCCAGGTTGATGATCGCCTGGGTCAGATGGCTCGCCCTGTAGTCCGTCATCGTTCTGTGCCTCCATTGTGCAAAGGGCAAAGGAAGCAAAACCCATCCACCCTCGTCTTGGGAACCCCCACCTTCCTGGTTCCAGCGCGGAGCACCCCGCAATGCTGCGGACTTATGGGGGCCTCCCATCCTCGGTTCCCCTCCCCTCGGCGGGAGGGGAGCTTTGGTCAAGTCAAGCGAACGGCATTGGGGTTAAGGGAGGAGAGCCGGAATGTCCTTGAGTCAACAGCATTGGAAAGGGTAGGCTGTTGACTCAAGGGGGTCTTCCATCCCCGGTTCACAATGCCGGGGAAGCGATCCCGACCTTCACTCACTACCGGCTTTTCGTGGTGTCGATCTCAATTGCTTTATCTTCTGAAATGCCTTCAAGATTGTTATCCCAGAGATATTTCTTTGTTTCACTGACAATGACCCCGCTCAAAGCGATGAGTGCTACCAGGTTTGGTATCGCCATCAAGCCATTTGTAAGGTCCGCAAGGTTCCAAACCAGGTCCAGTGAGGTTACCGATCCTACAAAAGCCGCTATGCACCACAAGATTCTGTATGGCATTACAGATTTCTTGCCAAGCAGATATTCTGTTGATTTTTCACCGTAGTATGACCATCCCAGTATTGTTGAGAAAACGAATGTGAGAAGGCCAATTGTCAGTACGGTTGGTCCTACAATTGGAATCTTATCGAACGCTGCACTTGTCAGCGCACCGCCGCTAAGGCCCTGGTCCCATACGCCAGTGTTCACGATGACGATGCCTGTCAAGGCGCAAACAACTACGGTATCCCAGAAGGTTCCCGTTGATGAAACGAGGGCCTGCTTTACGGGGTTTCTTGTTACCGCGGCGGCTGCAACGATTGGCGCACTACCAAGGCCTGATTCGTTTGAGAAAAGTCCTCTTGCAACCCCGTATCGCATGGCCATCATCATGGTTGACCCTACAAATCCACCTGTAGCGGCCTGGCCGGTGAAGGCCGATTTAAAAATAAGGGCTATGGCAGCTGGAATGGTGTCGAATGTCAAAGCAAGAATTATTAAACAGCCCAGGATATAGAAGAACGCCATAAAGGGAACCAGCTTGTCGGTAACTCTGGCGATGCTCTTGATCCCGCCTAGAATAACAACGGCAGTTAAAATAGCTATAACAATACCTGACCCCCAGGTTGGCACTTGAAATTGTTGTTCCAGCATTACTGCAATGGAGTTGGCTTGAACCATGCAACCTATTCCAAAGGCAGCGACGCTGGTAAAGATTGCGAATATTAATCCAAGCCATCTTTTATTCATACCGTACTCTAGAACATACATCGGTCCACCGGCCATTGTGCCATCTTCAGTCTTAACTCTATATTTAACTGATAAAAGTGCTTCCCCATATTTGGTTGCTATACCAAATACCCCGGTAAGCCATGTCCATAGAACCGCTCCCGGGCCACCTACTGCAACTGCTGTGGCAACCCCGACGATATTCCCGGTACCGATTGTTGCCGCCAAGGCCGTTGCAAGGGCGCTGAACTGACTCACATCACCCTCGCCATAATCATCCTTGGTCACTGAAACCTTGATTGCAGTCCCTATGTACCTTTGAATGAACCGTAGTCTGAAGGTTAAAAATAGATGGGTCCCGACTAGAAGAATCAGCAGGGGCGCGCCCCAAACAATTCCATCGATGTAGGCAACAAGTTTTCCAAATTCTTCCATAATATGCCTCCTTCTTTGAATGCCCCCGCTAACAGGGCCTTTTGTCTATTCTGCGGGAATCTGGTATTCCATCCGGTACGTGACTATCCTTCCAGCGGAAAATTTCCATATTTCGATGGGTGCCACCACGTCGCCGTGTTGGTCAAAATCCACGGAGCCCGAGGCTCCCTGGTAATTGATGTCTTCTTTCAGCGACAGTAACTCGAATGCCTTCTTGAATTCGCCGGGGCCAACGAGAACACCGGGCGGATTTGAGACGGTCCTGAGCTGATCCCTGATGTTGGCTGATGTTAAAGGAAGTCCTTTCAGCTTGGCCGCATAGGCGGCAAGGCCGATGACGGCCGTTGCGTCGTAGGCGTTGGCAAGGAAGGGAACGGAGGGAACTTCTCCAAACGCCCGTTTGTACTCCGCGATGAAGTTCGCGTAGGGCTCTCCACCAGCAGATCCCGGGGCTGTCCCCATCGATCCCTCCACATTTTGAATCCCGGCCGCATAAGCGATGGATTCGGATTTGCTCCCGTCACAAAACAGAAAATTCTTGAACTTGAACTGCTCGACCGCCTCTTTCACATAGATGCTGGCATGACCGGGGTAGCTGAAAACGCAAAGAACGTCGGGCCGTCCCGGGCCTGTACGGTTCCCTCTGAGGGAGTTGATCGAGGGCGTCCCTGAGCTTGGCTTTATAAGAGTCGGCCACCTTTTCATCGTGCGGTATCTCGGCCAGGACCTTCCCGCCCCGCTTTTCGAATGACCTCTTGAATTGCTGCGCCAGACCACGTCCATAAGCGTTGTTCACATACATTACAGAAGCGGTTCTATACAGGTCGGAGGCCAGCATCCCCAGGGCGACGCCCTGGAGGGTATCGGACGGGCAGGTGCGGAACAGGAAGTCCTTGCCCTTGTTTGCCGGCAAGTAAGTAATTTCCGGGGAGGTGGAGCCCGGCGAAATCATCAGGACCTCCTTGGGGATCGTCACGGTTTCGGCAACGGGGATGGTCACCCCGCTTGAAACCGCTCCCACGATGGCGACAACCTTGTCCTGCTCCGCCAGCTTTTTCGCAGCCTTTATGGCCGGGGCGGCAGAGGTCTCGCTGTCCTCTTTCACCAGCTCGATTTTTAATCCGGCGGCAGTGATCTGTTGGGCGGCCAGATCCGCCGCCTTTTGATGTGCCGGTCCCCACTCCTTCAAAGCCCCTGTCTGGGGAAGCAGGGTCCCAACCTTGATTTCTTGAGACAGTGCGACAGTGGAAATGGTCGCACAAAACATGATCGTCAACACCAGTATGAATTTGCTTTTCATGATTTCTCCTCCCTTTGAGGCTGGTGAAAATTCCTGGGAGCGGCGTCCGGGCTCGGCAAAGGCGGCGCCACCCGGATAAGACTTGCAATGATTTCACGATCTGGGGCCGACCCAATGGCGGCAACCCAATGACTCGCGCATACCTGACTTGAGATGATTTCTTTAAATACCATGCGACTTGCCTTGGAGGAGTCTGTCCACGGAAGTGTATTGGAGAAGAAACCCTTCCGCCAATACCTTGTAATGCCTTTTGCCTTGGACCACGACAGCGCAGCGTCCGGTTTCCGGGTCATCCCACATGCCCCTCTTCCATCCCTTGCATGCAATTTCAGGTGAACCTAAGGAAAAGTCAGCGGCCAGGGCGAGGGCAAATGCTTTTGGGACCGCCCCCGGCGTTTTGCTCACAGCATAATGCATCACCCCCTCTATCGGATTCGCTTGGTGGGTTCTCTTTCGGAGCGTTCAAAATCTCCTGAGCCCCAATAAAGCACGATCCTTGCCAAACATCACACGGGGGCAATATTCGGAAAGCTGAGAGCCTCGATGAATGGCCTCCACAACGCTCAATGGGCAAAAGATTAGACCTCGGCCACCCAATAATCGAAGCTTTGGAGGAGGACTGAATTGAACAGATGGGAGCCCTGGTGGTGATGGCTATTGGAAACGGATCGGAAGGTGACAACAAAGGAAGACCGTGGCGCGGACTGGAAACAAATCGTGCCGGTTCATACGCGGAAGTGAATCCAACGGGCGGCACAGGGCAAAAAAACCTCCTGGCAACCTTTCCTTCCACTGGTTTGCGTTCTTTCCGTCGCCCGACCTCGAGTTTTTGGACGACCTGGATCGAACAGCTCACAAGTGAATCCCCAAGCCTTATTATTCGCGTGCCCCACGTCTCTTTGCCGTCTCGGGAACCGCTCTTGCCTGGATTTGCCGTCGTTGCCCGGGTCAGTTCCTCGCAGGGGCCAGGGCTGGCCTGCCATTTGCTATTTAGACAGCAGGATCGGTTCAGTTTCTGGAGGGAAAGCTTCGGACCTTATCTTGACACAATTTGCCTGGGGTGATGCGATGCGCCGCGTGGATTACAGCACAATTACGGCAGAGGGAGAGGTTTCCGGCAGGGTGAGCACGTTGGGCATTTCCGTCAGCTCCATCACCAACATGGACCGCATTTCAGGGGTTCAAAAACGCGCGACGGAGCAACTGAAGCGCATGAAGGCTCTGAAACAGTTTCTCGACGCCGCGGCGAAGGAAGCGACCGTGGAACTGGCGGCGGCTGGCTTCCGCAACATTCGGTTCAGGCACGTTGCCAAGCTGAATGAGAAGACCGGCGCGGTATCCATTGAAACGATCGTGGACACATACGACAAAGGCCTCTTCCGCACCCGGCCGTGCGCCATAGCCGCCTTGAGCGAAGAAAACCGTGAAAGACTGAAAAACATAGTGAAAAAGCTGAACGAGTCCATAATTCAAAGGGCGGCCTCGCTGATAACACCCGTCGACATTTTCGGACAGGATTGAGGGCGAGCCAGGTTCTTTCCCCATATGCGAGCAACCACCCGAAGATCCACAGGCAAGGGGGTTGCTCTCCCTTCTCATGCTTTCAAGTACTCGCGGGTTTTGGTCAATGGGGGGGGTGGCAATGGTGTTGACTTAAGAAAGTCCTCCATCCTCAGTTCCCCTCCCCTCAGCGGGAAGGGGAGCGGGTCGATCTCATTCACTTTTCACCCTCCCCCAACCCCTCCCATCAAGGGAGGGGAGGCGGAAGAAGCTCCCGTCAATGTCATTGGCTCTGGCATGCCTCTTGCTCACCTGGTTGGCGGGGACAAGAGCGATCGACCATGAACAATTCCTTCCAGCCCATCACCACTGACTGAAGTCTGAATCGGGCGATTCTGTTTCGAGAATACACGGCCTGCTCACGAAAACAGCATTGCCCCCTGACCCGCACGCCGCGGGAGGAGAGGGGTTGCGACGGTCTCTGACTCCCATGGTGTGTGGCGAGGCGAACCCGCAGAGAGGAATTTTCCCGTGCATAAGCGCTATATGCCAGTCACGATCACTGCGGTCCTGCTGGGGGTGCTGGGCGCGGCCGGGTACCTGACCCCCGCGTCCACCGAGCAAGTGCCCAACCGTTTCCTTTTCGAGAATGCGGGTGGCAATGTCGTCTTCACGCACAAGGCACACGCGGAGGAATACGGCATCCCCTGCCGGCAGTGCCACCACGAGAGCGAAAAGCCTTCCCAAAATCCCATGGCCTGTGCCGCCTGCCATCCGGCCTCCTTCGAGGAGGGCTTCGTGGCCGAGCACCAGGGGACCATGGGTGAGGAGACCTGCAGTCGCTGCCATCACGCGGAGCTTGGCCCGAAGAAGTTCGATCACGAGGCCCACAAGGGTTACACTTCGGGCTGCCTCGACTGTCACCACGACCCCTCCATCGAACCGCAGCCGACCTCCTGCAAGGAATGCCACCAGGCCAAGGGCGAGGAGACCATGCCCTCCCTGCGGGACGCCAACCACCAAAAATGCGCCGACTGCCATGAGGACATGTTCACCAAGAAGCTCACCGGGTGCGTCGAATGCCATGCCATGAGCAAGAACGGGACGGATTATCCGGCCTGCGGGTCGTGCCATTTCCATTCCAAGAAGCTCCCGATCCCCACCCGGATGGAGGCGTACCACTCGGGCTGCATGGAGTGCCACAGAGAAAAAGGCGCAGGGCCCCACACTCCTGAAGACTGCAACAAGTGTCATCATCGGTGATCGCCATGACTACGAACGCAAAACCACGTCCTCGGCTATTGGCAGCAATCAAAAGCTCTGCGCCAAGCCTCACGCTGTTAACCGGCATCAGCGGCCCCATGCAGGACGGTCCCGATCCCGAGGTGGTTCGCGTGCCGTTGCAAGGCCACTCCACGAAGACCATCAAGAAGAGGGCCCTGGTGGCGCCGGGGACCCTGCTGGCCGAGCATCCCGACCCCGCCGTGGGCGACGTGCACTCGCCCATCATGGGAATCGTTGCGGACGTGACTGACTCCGCGGTGGTCATCACCGCAGGTGCGGGCGAATCTAATCTTCCAAGGGAGCGGATGCACCGCCCACAGCCGCCCCGGGTGAGCCCGCGAACCTTTTGGCCCTGGCGCGAGAGGACCTGAAAAAGGCTCTCAAGGCCATGGGCATTTCCACCAAGCCCTTTGCGAAGGCGGCGACACTCATCGTCAACGGCCTCAATCCGGATCCCGGCACAGGCATTGCCGAACTGCTGTTGAAAGAGTTCCGGGAGACTCTGGAGAAGGGCCTCTCCGTGGTCCAGGAACTGGTCGAGCCATCCGCAATCCGTATGGCCGTATTCGACAGGAACGACAGGGGCCTCCACGGCTGCACTGCCAAGCTCGTAGCTCCGAACTACCCCAACAGCCTCAATCCCCTGGTGATCAAGGCCCTCACCGGCAAGGAGCAGGCCACGGACGTGACCGTCGCCAGTGTCATGGAACTCTACGCCGTGGGTCAGGTGGCCGAGACCGGCCTTCCCCTCACGGAGACGGTCCTGACAGCAGGCGGGGCCGCCTTTCGAGTCAAGGTGGGGACGCCGCTGGCCGCGGTCCTGGAGAAGGCAGGCGTTGCCGCCGCGCCAGGCGACCGGGTGGTCGTGGGCGGCCCCATGCGCGGCAAGGCCGTTCGCGCCCTGGAGACCGGGGTGAGCAAAGACGACTTCTCGCTCACGGTCATCCCTCAGGGCGCCTTTCCGCCAGTCACCGACAAAGCCTGTATCAACTGCGGCGAATGCACCCTCGTGTGCCCATCCCGGATCATGCCCGGGTTCGTGACCCGCTACGTCGAGTTCGGAATGTTCGACAAGGCCGGGGAGTTCCACATCGAGGCCTGCATGGAGTGCGGCCTGTGCGGTTATGTGTGCACGGCCCGGCGGCCCATGGTGCAGCTCATCCGGTTGGGGAAAGAGGCACTGAACCTCCGGACCTCGGCCCTCACACCCTGCCGCCTTCAGGGTTTTTAGACGACAAGAGAGGACGCTCCCATGGCGAACGAGGCAACCGCACAAACCCTCTACACCGTGGCTGCACCGCCGCACTGGCACAATGGCCGCACCGTCCCCGCGGTCATGGTCCACACCGTCCTGGCCCTGCTGCCTGCTGCCTTCATGGCCGTGTATTATTACGGCTTTCCCGCCCTGCGGGTCATGGCCCTCTCCTGCGCCACCGCCGTGGCCGTGGAGGCCCTGTGCTTCAAGGTCATGGAACGTGAGTCGAGTGTGGATGACTTCCACGCCGTGGTCGTGGGCCTCCTCTTCGCTTTCCTCCTGCCGTCCACCGCGCCGTGGTGGCTGGTGATAATGGGCGCCGCCGTGTCCATCGTCGTCGGCAAGATGCTCTTCGGCGGTCTGGGCGGCAACCCCCTGTGTCCGCCCGCCGTCGGTTGGGCCATCCTGGCCATTTCCTGGAAGACTCTAATGGATCCGGACGCCTCTGTGCTTTACACCGACTTGGTGAACCCTCTGACCCAGGTCAAGTTCATGGGGCTGACAGCCGCATTCCAGAAAATAAACCATGTGGACATGTTCCTAGGCCGGCAACTCGGGCCCCTTGGCGGTGCGCAGGTAGCGGCGCTCCTCGCGGGAGGGGTCTTCCTGGTGGCCCGCGGCTGCCTCAGGTTGACCATCCCGCTGTCTTTTCTGGCCGGCGTGTTTTTGGCCGCCGGGACCTTCTTTGCCACGGACGCCCTCGCAAACCCGAGCCCCATGTTCCACCTGCTCGCCGGAAACACAATCTTTGGGGCCCTTTTCCTGGCCACGGACCCCAACTCCTCGCCGGTGAACAGGACGGCCATGATCTGCTTCGGACTGACTTGCGGGATCATGACCGTGATCATTCGGGTCTATGGCGTTTACTCGGACGGGGTGCCGTTCGCCATTCTCCTGGCCAACCTGTTCACGCCCATGTTCGACCTCATGAAGCCCAAACCCTTCGGTGCGAGGTAAGTCATGCGCGAAATTTTCAACATGATCCTGGTGCTCTCCCTCATCAGCGGAGCCTCCGGCCTCTCCCTCGCCTTGCTCAAGGAAGTCACCGCCAAGCCCATCGAAGACCAGGTAGTCTTCTATGTGCAGGGTCCGGCCATCAAGAGCGTCTTCGCCAACGCAGAGAACGATCCCATTGCCGACCGCAGGAAGTTCGACACCCCTGATGGCCCGGTCACCGTTTTCCCGGCCAGGAAGGGGGGGAAGGTCACGGCCGTGGCCCTGGAGAGCTTCGGCCCGGGCTATGGCGGGGAAATCGGCGTCATGGTGGGCATTGACCTGGCCAAGGATACCCTGGCCGGCATTGGGGTCACCACCCTCAAGGAAACCCCGGGCCTGGGTATGCGTGTGACCGAGCCCAAGTATCAGAAGCAATTCAAGGGACTGGCCCTGGACAAGGTCGGGCTGTCAGGGAAGGGCGGTAATATTGACGCCGTGTCGGGGGCCACCATCTCCTCCACGGGCACGGTCACCGCGGTGAACAGGGCCATCAAGGCTTACAAGAGCCTGAAACCCAAATTGGAGGGGGCCTTCTGAGGCCCTGTCGAGGAGAACAACATGGCCACCCTCACCAAGGAGTTGACCAAGGGCATGTGGAAGGAGATCCCGCCGTTCCGGCTGGTGCTCGGCCTGTGCCCAACCCTTGCGGTCACCAAGACCGCCTCGGACGGCCTGGGCATGGGTGCGGCGGTCATCTTCGTGCTGGTCCTGTCCAATGCGCTCATCTCCCTGGTGCGCAAGATCATCCCCAAGAAGGTGCGCATTGCCTGCTTCATCGTCATCGCCGCCTCCCTGGTGGTCTCGGTGGAGCTGCTCATGCAGGCCTACGCATACCCCCTCTACCAGAGCCTTGGCATCTTCGTGCCACTCATCGTGGTCAACTGCATCATTCTCGGCCGGGCCGAGGCTTTTGCGGGCAAGAACCCTATTTTGCTCTCCGTGGCCGACGGACTTGGGATGGGCATCGGCTACACCCTGTCACTGACCTTCCTGGGCAGCCTGCGCGAGATCTTCGGGGCGGGGAAGCTGTTCGGTGCGACCGTTCTCGGACCGCCCTTCAAGCCTTTCACCTTCATGGTGGAGGCCCCAGGGGCCTTCGTCTGCCTGGGGCTCATTCTGGGGGCCATGAACTTCCTGGCCATCTGGCAAAGCAGGCGTCAGGGCCTGCCCGAGCCTGAGGTGGCGGTTTCCTGCAGCGGCTGCCGGGCTTGCAGCATTGGCGAATCCAAGCAGATCCTCCAGGAGGGTTGAGGCGTGGACTACTTCCTGATGTTCATCTCCGCGATCTTTGTCAACAACATCCTTTTGGCCCAGTACCTGGGCAACTGCCCCTTCCTGGGCTGCTCCAAGGAAAGAGGCGTCGCAGTCGGCATGGGCGCCGCGGTGGTCTTCGTAGTGGTCATGGCCACAGGCATGCACCTGGCTCATGCAGACCTACGCACTCAACCCGATAGGCCTGGGGTACCTGCAGACCCTGGTCTTCATCCTCGTCATCGCCGCCCTGGTGCAGTTCGTGGAAATGTTTCTCAAAAAGATGCTCCCAACCCTGTACAGGGCCCTGGGCATCTTCCTTCCTCTCATCACCACCAACTGCGCGGTGCTGGGTATCGCGATCCTGGTACAGCGCAAAGAGTACGGCCTGGGCATCTCCCTCTACTATTCCCTTGTGGCATCCTTGGGCTTCACCCTGGCCCTCATGCTCATGGCCGGCATCCAGGAGCGCCTGGTGATCACCCGGCTGCCCAAATCCTTGCGAGGCACCTCCATCGGGCTCATCATGGCAGGACTCATGTCTCTGGCTTTCCTGGCCTTCCGAGGCATGATCGAATAGGAGGTAATGTGGTGAATCCTGTCGTCCCGGGAAGGGATCGTCAGCCGGCAGTACAGAGGTGCCTATCATGATCGTGTCGTCACTTCTCGTCATGTTTGGTTTGGGGTTGGGCTGCTCGGTGGTCCTCGGTGTGGCCGCCAAACTGCTGGCCGTGGAGGAGGATCCAGAGGTGGAGGCCGTGTTTGAAGTCCTGCCCGGGGCCAACTGCGGCGGCTGCGGTTTTGCCGGCTGCGAGAGCTACGCCGCTGCCGCGGTCCGGGACCCAGACATTCCCGCGGACCGCTGCTGCGCCGGAGGCAGGGATGTGGCCGCCAAGGTGGCCATGCTCACAGGCAAGGCAGCGGGCCCTGCGGAACCCATCGTCGCTTTCCGGCGCTGCGCCAAAACCGAGGGCAACGTGAGGGTGCTCTATGAGTACCAGGGGGTTCCCACTTGCGTCGCGGCCAAGCAGGTCGGTAGTCCAGACGCCTGCGCCTACTGCTGCATCGGCTTGGGGGACTGTCTGCGGGCCTGCCCCTTCGACGCCATGTACATGGCTCACGGCCAGGTCCACGTCATGCCTGAGAAGTGCACGGGCTGCGGCACCTGCACGCGGGTGTGTCCCAACGGAATCCTGGAAATCATTCCCCTGGCGGCACGAGTCATGGTTCTGTGCTCATCCCGGGACAAGGGCAAGGCTGTCTCGGAAGTCTGCGGAGTCGGCTGCATCAGCTGCATGAAGTGCGTCAAGGAATGCCCTGCCGGCTGCATCAGTCTTGAAGACGGTGTGATCCGCATCGACCATGTGGCGTGCCTGGCTTATGGGCTAGCCTGTCCGGAAGCCTGCGCGGAGAAATGCCCCCGCGGCATCATTCGCCGGCTGGGAGTCACAGTGGCAGTCAGGCTGAAAGCGGCGTAACAGGGCCCTTGAACTGTCTTGCGCGGTGCAGGTCATGGCCCTGAGGCGCCAACCGGAGCAATCACATGAAACAGGTGAAGACCATTTCCAGCACCCTCACTCGTCGGGAGTTTCTGCGGACGTGCGGTGTCATGGGCCTGGGCCTTGCGGCCGCTGGTGCGGTTCCCGCCGCTTCCTCCGCAAACATGCGCCTGGGCCGCACCGGCATCGCCGTGACCCGGACTCTGCCACTCATGGGAACCTTTGTGGCCATCACCGTGGTACATGAATCCGTGGACCTGGCTGAAGCGGCCGTTGGGCGAGCCTTCCAGGAGATGGAACGGCTCATGAGCGTGTTCGACCGCCACCGCGGGGACACGGCGGTGTCCGTCCTCAACCGCGACGGCCGACTCTCGGGGGCACCCTGGGAACTGAGCACAGTCCTCGAGCGGGCCAGGTCGATTCATGGACTCAGCGACGGTGCCTTCGACCCCACCGTGGCCCCGGTGGTGGATGCGCTCCGCAGGCGTGCAGCCGAGGGCCTCAGCCTGGAACTCTCCCAGGGTGAAATGGCTGAATTGCTGGCCCTGGTGGACGCGACGCAGGTGCACAACCAGGACGGCTGCATCACCCTGGTCCGCCAGGGCATGGCCCTGACCCTCGACGGCATCGCCAAGGGCTACATCGTGGACCGGGCCTCTTCCGTCCTCTCCACCTGCGGCGTGCATGACCACCTGGTGAATGCCGGCGGGGACATCAGGGTCAGCGGGAGCAAGGGCCCGGGACAGCCATGGACCGTGGCTATCGAGGACCCGGCCAAAGGTGGCCGTTACCCCGACGTCATTTCCCTGCAGACCGGTGCGGTGGCCACCTCGGGCAGCTACGAGGTCTATTTCGACCGCAGGCGGGTCCACCACCACGTGGTGACCCCGGCCACGGGAAGGTCTCCCCAGACTGCGGTGAGCGTGTCAATCCTCGCGCCCACGGCCATGGAGGCGGACGCCCTGGCCACTGCGGTCATGGTCATGGGCCCCAGGCAGGGTCTGGCCTTCATAGACTCCCTGCCGGGCCGCGAATGCCTCGTCATCACCTCCACCGGCGCACAGTTGTCCTCACGACGCTGGGGATAGTGACAAAGACTTGAGTGTTTCATAAGTAATGACTGTAGATAATTACTGGCATTGGATTCCCGGTGAAGGGAGGAGAGATTTGGGGAAGACGCCGGGGAGGGGAAAGATGTCGAGTTCGGCATGTCAAAAAACATCTGCCGAACCAAAGGTTTCATGCACGTCTGCAGCCCTCAGTTCGGCAGTTTGTTTGGCAGAAAGTTCGGCAAAGACGAATCGGAATTTTTGCGTTTCTCAGGCTTCAGCAATCCGCGATGACCCGAAAAAAAGCAGAGAAAAAGCAACATCTCAATCAAGCGTGATTTCCAGATGCAGCTCACTCTCCACCCGGCCGAGTCCTTCCCTGATCGTATTCAACTCAACCCCCTCAGGAATTTCAACCTCGATCCTCATGGAGTAGATGGCTTCCCCGCTCTCTGGGGAGTGCTGAATCTTGGACCGCAAATCCGATACGTTTACATCGTTTTCCGCAAGGCACCGACTGACTTTGTAGACAATGCCCGCTTGATCGGCACCCTCAACGTGCACCACATGCGTGGTGTAAGGCTTTCGCACCACGGACTCAGGGGATCTATAAGGTCTCATATAAACCGCGATCCCCCTTTCGGTATCAAGCCTTCGGCATTCCTTGGACATCCTCTCTTGCAGCCCTTCCTCCTGACCGGAAAAAAGGAGAATTATTGCGTATTCACCCGCAACGCGAGTCATGGCGGAATCTTCCACATTACAGCCGAGTTCATAAAGCATGCGGGTCACATCAGCGATGCAGCCCGGCTTGTCTTTTCCGAACGCAGTCAAAATGAATTTTCCATGCATGGGTTTCATCCTCCTTACAACGGTCTGGTGGTTGGCTTGCCGGCGGAAGAGCCTTCTCTTTCACCGTGCGCGTTATCTCCAAGAAATCGTTATGGCTTTGACCGTCATTCCACACGGGAGCAACCCGATGGATTGTTTTCATATTACACTCTTTCACGATGAATGTCGCCTTTCCAACATGAAGCGGTGATGCCGCCTGAATCGACCCTCCAGAGCCTGTTTCAAGGCCGGGATTTCTTTGAATGCCACGAGTGGCTGCTTTTCAAGGGCTGCGGGAATTGCTGAACAATCCGCATGTTCATGACCGTTACCGTCTCAGACCGCCACCCGCGGCCCATTGTGCGAGAGCAACCACCAGGAAGTCACTCAGAAGGTGACTTGAGCCCATAAAGTTAAAGCCTTTACCCATGAATCGCCCGGCCCAGGGACTTGAAGGAAATTTCCAGCATGATCTCAGACAGGGTAGGATGCGCATGGATGGTTTCGGCCAGTTCCGTGACAGTGTGACCCATCCGGACGGCCAAAGCGGCTTCGCCGATGAGATCCGTTGCATGTGGCCCGACGATATGAACACCCAGCACTTTTCCCGTGAGCGCATCGGAAACCATCTTCGCTTCACCGGCGATCTCCCCGATCACCTGGGCTTTTCCGAGATTGCGGAAGAGCACGCTCTCCGCTCGAACGGGGATTCCCTGCTCCATGGCCTGAGCCTCCGTCAACCCCACATTAGCAACTTCCGGCATGGTAAAAATGGCGCCGGGCACCACCTGATAGTCCATGGTGCGACTGCCGCCGATGGCGTTCTCGGCAGCAACCAACCCTTCCGTGGTAGCCACATGAGCCAGCATGATCTTTGCCGGTCCCAGCACGTCGCCGATGGCGAAAACATGGGGAACAGCGGTCTCCATGCGTTCGTTGGCGATCATCCAACCCCTCTCATCGGGCTGGAGGCCAATGGTCTCGAGGCCGATGTCTTCAGTATTCGGTTTCCGTCCGATGCAAACGAGCACCTTCTCCACTTCCACGGTCACTGGCTGCCTGTCCTTCTCTTTAAGGTCCGTGACAAAGGGGGACGGTCCTATGGTGACCAGGAGTCCGTCGTCCTTGACCTCCACCTCCTCCACCGTGCGCTGCAGGATCGATCGGATCTTGTGCTTCTTCATCTCTCGCTGAATGACCTTGGAACAGCTCTCATCCACCGAGGGAAGCGGAAGCACTCGCGACAGGGCCTCCACCACCGTGACCTTGGATCCCAGCGCGGTCAGGAGAAAAGCGAACTCGCAGCCGATTACGCCGCCCCCGACGATCAGGATCGACTCAGGGACGCGCCGGAGGGAAAGCGCATCGTTGCTCGACAGGATCCTGTCGCCATCAAACGGGAACTTGGGAATGCTGAAGGGACGCGTTCCCGTTGCGATAATCAGCTTGTCCCACGGCACCTCTACGGTCGTGCCGTCCGGCATTGCAGCAGTCGCGAGGTGAGGCCCCACAATCCGCCCCTTGCCCTTCAGATAGCGCACCTTGTGGTGGCTGAAAATGTCGAGGATTCCCTTGCTTTGATCCTGGATCACCCTCTCTTTCCGTTCCATGAGCCGCTGCATGTCCAGTGCGACTTCGCCGTGAAGCGCAAGACCGAATTCCTGAGTACGGCGGAGTTTTTCCAGGAGCTCCGCGGTAGTGATCATGACCTTGGAAGGGATGCATCCCCAGTTCAGGCAGGTCCCTCCCACATTATCCTCCTCGATGACGGTCACTTCAGCACCCCGTTGGGCAGCACGTATGGCGGCGACGTATCCACCGGGTCCCGCACCGATCACTGTGGCTTTTGGTGCCATGAGTTTTCCCCTTTCCCAAGTTGTGAGTTCCTGCGCGGTCCTGGCCGCAGCGCAGCTTCTTTCATCGTGCCTGCGAGCATCGTCGGTGGGGCGTTTATCAAGAGGAAAAAAGTATTCCTACGCCAGGCCTCCCATCAAGCATGATATTGCTTGACCGAGCTTCATTGGCGCCTCCCGTGGCCAGGTGTCGTTTTTGTCGACAGCACTCTACCACAGGACCGTTGATGAAGCTCACTTTTTGGCCCCTTTCACTACCTCCAACAGACTTTTGCAAGAGGCTCACACGTTAGCTATTTTAAAGGCTGGGAGAGCAGCCTTTTGCCTGTAGCGTAATATTCGTCCATAATCTCTTCCGGAACCATGCTTCCGCCAGTGGCCCATGCTATGTGCGAGGAGCCGTCCATGAAGCTTTCAAGGCCCCTTGACTTGATGTATTCCTGGCCAAGTGCATCTCCAAAGAGCATGGCAGCGCCCGGAACGCCCGCAAGCGCAGAAGGTTCGAGCGTTATTCCCTCGGAATCTATCATCTTGCTGAGCATCATGTACATTGTTTCATCCTTTACAGTGCAACAGCCGCTTATGAGGTTTTCGAGCACCTTGCCCACAAAGCCCGAAGCCCTGCCTACGGCGAGTCCGTCTGCGGCGGTCTTGTTGTCTATGCCAAAGTCCTGCACGCACACCTTGTCGTGAAGCCCGCTCATCAGGCCTATTAGCATGCACGGCGAGTGAGTAGGCTCAGCGAAGAAGCAGTGCACATTGTCCTTGAACATTAGCTTTAGGCCGAATGTGACTCCTCCAGGGCCTCCGCCGACGCCGCATGGAAGGTATACAAACAGGGGATGCTCCCTGTCGACCTTCACTCCCATATCATCGAGCTGCCCTTTTAGCCTGGAGGCTGCTACTGCATAACCCATGAAGAGGTTTTTTGAGTTTTCGTCGTCTACGAAGTACATATTCGGATCGGATTCAGATTGTCTTCTGCCTTCCTCAACGGCCTTGCTGTAGTCCGACTCATACTCCACAACAGTTACACCCTTGCTTCTTAGGAGATCCTTTTTCCACTGCTTTGCATCTGCTGACATGTGGACATAAACCTTGAAGCCCAGCTGCGCGCTCATTATGCCTATGCTTAGGCCCAGATTGCCTGTGGAGCCGACCGCTATCGAGTAGCCTGAGAAAAGGCTCTTGAACTCGTCGCTATCGAGCTTTGAATAATCGTCACCAGTGCTGAGCATGCCGGCTTCTATTGCCAGTTCCTCGGCATGCTTCAGCACCTCGTATATACCGCCCCTGGCCTTTATTGAGCCTGATATCGCCAATTGGCTGTCGCATTTGAGCAACAGCTCGCCTTTTATAGCCGTACCGAAGAAAGCTTCAACCTCGGACTTCATTTTTGGTATCCTGACAGTGGGAGATTCAATTATCCCGCCGGCCTCCCTTGTGGCAGGGAATACCTTGGCTATGTATGGAGCGAATCGTTTGAGCCTGTCCTCTGCATCCTTGGCGTCATCCAGACCTATGTCGATTTTCTTGATTGCATCCTCGAAGCTCTCATACTTTCCGTTTGTCCAGAAAGCCTCATCAAGATTCATAACCTTGCCCATGAGTGGGAATTTTTCCTTCCACTCGGAAATGCTCATGCCAGCCACAACAGCTTTTTCATTCATGCCAATTACCTCGCTTTATCAAAATTTTATTTAATAACCAGAGCCTCTTGCAAACTGTTTAGAACCAGATGGTCAAGACCTGTGTGACCGGCTCTAAAATGACCATTTTGATAACCGAACACTCTTTGCAATCGGCAACTAAACAAATTCTGACCTCGCTTACGATTACATCGATGAATACCTACTTTTCAATAAAAATCAATGCAAAAAATTTATGTTTTAGAAATAAAGGCGCTTTTTTATTGACATAATCACCAAAAGCATTTAATCGTCTCTGAGGGCTCACCCTGGAGTTAAACCATGAGAATCGACGGTACCAATCTAGCCATCATCAAACACCTCAGGGACGGCAGAAAACCCTTCAAGAAAATAGCGGAAGCTTTGAATCTGACCGAAAACACCGTCCGTGCACGTGTGAAGAAGCTGATCAAGGAAGGGACGCTGGTCATTTCCGGACTGGTGAATCCCGAGGCCATTCAAGGGCACACACTGGCCCTGATCGGCGTAAAACTCCAGAACATGGACCTTGTGAGGAAGGGAGAGGAATTCAGCAAGCTCCGAGGGGTGGTCTCCGTCGTTGTGGTGACCGGCCGTTACGATCTTTTCCTCCTCGTTCTCTTCAAGGAAGACTATGACATACTTGAATTTTACACGGAGGAGGTTTCCCGCATCGAGGGTGTACAGTCCTTGGAAACCTTCGTGGTTTTCAAGAGCTACGACTTGAAGGTGCCCTATATTCTTTAGGGGATGTCAGCTGAAAGGACGGTGCCTTCTCAATCTGTCCTCACAACTCCTTACAAACAGGGAGACTACCATGGAGAAAGCCATCAGGAAGACGCCACTGCACGATTGGCATGTGGTCAGAGGAGCCAACATGGCCGATTTCGGCGGCTACGAGATGCCCCTTTGGTATCCCACAGGCGTCAAACAGGAACACTTGAGTGTGCTCACGAGCGTCGGTATTTTCGACACCAGTCATATGGCGGTCATGGCCGTGACCGGCGTCGACGCATTCAAGCTCCTCCAGTCTTGTTTTTCCAAGGACCTTTCCGCCTGCGTGGGCAAGGACAAGGCCCGCCTCACCCCTGGAAGATGCGTCTACGGCGTCTACCTGAACGAACGCGGTGAAACCATGGACGATGCCATTGTGTATCGGCTTGCAGAAGATGATTTCGTGGTCGTCGTCAATGCAGGCATGGGACCAGTGATTGCGAAACACCTCCTTTCTCACGTCGGTGACTGGGGCGCACAAGTGGACGACTTGACGGACAAGGTGGGAAAGATGGATCTCCAGGGCCCCATGGCTGCAAAGGTGCTCGGAAGGCTTCTGCGCGATCCTGCGTCTGCTTTCGCGAAGCTGGCCTATTTCTCTTTTAAGGGGCATTTCGACGAGGCCTCGCCCCTATCCCATTCTGTGTGTCTCTCGGACGGGACCCCCATCCTCCTGTCGCGCACGGGTTACACGGGGGAGTTTGGGTTTGAGATCCTTATGGATCCTTCCCACCTGGTCACCCTGTGGGAAGGAATTCTCCATGCCGGAAAGGAATTCGGCATCATGCCCTGTGGCCTGGCCGCCCGGGATTCGCTCCGAACCGGTGCTCTTCTTCCTCTGTCTCACCAGGACATCGGGAACTGGCCCTTTGTCAACAATCCCTGGCTCTTTTCGCTGCCTTACAACGCTGACCAGACAGGGTTCACCAAGACTTTCATCGGTTCTGAAGCTCTCTTGAACGTCAAAGACCCCGAGTACACTCTCCCCTTTGTGGGAAACGACCTCCGCAAGGTCTCCACGGGAGACCCGGCCACGGTGCTGGACCTTGAAGGAACCGAAATCGGCACGGTGCTTACATGTGCGACCGACATGGGCATCGGCCGCCACGGAGAGAGGATTTACAGCATTGCAAGTCCCGACAAGCCGGTGGGTTTTGAACCGAAGGGGTTGAGCTGCGGGTACGTGAAGGTGAGGCGAAAGCTGGCTCCGGGGGACACTGTGGACCTCAAGGACCAGAGGCGCAAAATCAGAGTGACCATCGTGGATGACATACGGCCGCATCGCACGGCTCGCCGCCCTATTACGGAAATGATCTAACAGCAAAGGAGAGACTGCCATGAAAGAGATCGGTGAATTGAGCTTGCCGGAAGACGTGAAGTACAGCAATGATCATGAGTGGGCAAAGGCCGACGGGGATAAGGTTCGCATCGGCATCACGGACTATGCCCAGGATCAACTGGGGGACATCGTTTTCGTGGAAATGCCCGAGGTGGGGGCGGAGCTCGGCAAGGGGGATGTTTTTGGGACGCTTGAGTCGGTCAAGGCGGTGGCGGAGATGTTCATACCCGTGAGTGGAGAGGTTGTCTCGATTAACGGCAGTCTGGAAGAGTCGCCTGCCCTGGTCAACGAGGACCCTTACGGCAATGGCTGGATTGTCGAGCTGAAACCCAGCGACCCCTCCGAAATGGGTGTGCTTATGACCAGGGAGGCTTACCTCGAGATGTTAAAGGGGATGCAGAAATGAGATATCTACCCCACACCAGGGAAGACATCATCGAAATGCTTGGGGTGGTCGGGATCAGCAGCCTGGACGACCTCTTTTCGACCATTCCGGATGATTGCCGCCGGAAGAGCGAGCTCAACCTCCCCGAGCCCATGACAGAGTGGGAGCTGAACGACCACATGAGGGACCTGGCCAGCACCATGGCCGCTCCGCCGGAGTACAAGATCTATATGGGAGCCGGGAGCTACGAGCACCATGTCCCCGCCTCGCTCCACTACCTCTTGGGTCGCTCGGAGTTCTCCACCGCCTACACCCCTTACCAGCCGGAGATCAGTCAGGGGACGCTGCAGGCGATTTTCGAGTACCAGAGTTTCGTGGCTTTCCTGCTGGGCATGGATGTGGCCAACGCATCCATGTACGACGGCGCGTCGGCCCTTGCGGAAGCCCTTCTCATGGCAAGTCGGACGACCCGAAGCAAGAGGGTGGCCCTCTCCAGCGCGGTCCATCCGCTCTACCGGCGCGTGGTCAGGACTTACCTGGAGCCTTCGGATTTCGAAATCGTGGAACTCCCTTACATGAAGGATGGCCGGACGGATCTCAGCAAACTGGACGCTTTGGAGAACCTGGCCGCGGTCGCCGTTCAGTCGCCCAACTTTTTCGGTTGTGTCGAGGATCTTGCCGCGGCAGGGAGGATCGCAAAGGAGAAGAAAGCGCTTCTCGTCTCCGGCTTCACGGAGCCGCTCGCTTACGGGCTATTGAAAAACCCTGGCAGTCTGGGTGCCGACATCGCCTGTGGGGAAGGCCAGAGCTTCGGCATCCCCCAGAGCTTTGGGGGCCCCGGTCTGGGCATGTTCGCCTGCCTCAAACAGTACATGCGCAACATGCCGGGCCGCCTGATTGGAAAGACCCAGGATCGGAATGGAAAAACAGGGTTTGTACTGACGCTGTCAACCCGTGAGCAGCACATTCGACGGGAAAAGGCGACTTCGAACATCTGTACAAACAGCGGTTTTTGTGCCCTGACAAGCGCCATGTACATGGCCTCACTGGGCGGTACAGGGCTCCAGGCCCTGGCGCGGCTCAATTACGACAAGAGCGAATACCTGAAGCGGGAGCTGAGCAAAGCGGGGCTCCCACCGACCTTTGCCGGTCCGACGTTCAACGAGTTCGTGGTGGAGTTCCCTGCCGAATTTAAGCCGAAGTACAGGGAATTGCTTGACAGGAAGATCGTCGCAGGGGTCCCTCTTGCCCCATACTATCCTGAGCTGGAGCGCCATTACCTGCTCTGTGTGACGGAGACCAAGAGCAAAGACGATATGGACGACCTGGTGAAGGAACTACAGAGCCATGGGCGATAGCGAGGTTGAATGATGAAGGAATCCGCAGGGACCACAGGTCTTATTCTGAATGAACCCCTGATCATGGAAAAGGGGAAGCGGGGAAGATGCGCCATGTCGTTGCCGAGACGTGACGTGGAATCCTTCCCCATCGACGAGGCACTGTTGGGAGAAGGCCCAGCCTTCCCCGACTTGAGCGAGGCGGATGTCGTCCGCCATTACACACGCCTGTCTACCTGGAATTTCGGCGTGGACACCGGGATGTATCCCCTCGGGTCGTGCACCATGAAGTACAACCCCAAGACGAACGAGCGGCAGGCTTGCCTCCCGGGTTTTGCGGGGGCTCACCCCTTGCTTCCAATGGAGCTTTCGCAAGGCGTGCTCAGGATGATGCATGAGCTTGAGCGGCTTCTGGCGGAGATCACCGGCCTGGATGCAGTCTCCCTGCAGCCGGCCGCCGGCGCCCATGGGGAGCTTGCGGGCATGCTGGTTTTTTATGCACATCACAGCAGCAAGGGCTCGCGTCGCAGCAAGATCATCGTTCCCGATACCGCCCATGGCACCAACCCGGCCAGCGCCGCCTTGTGTGGGTATCGACCGGTGGGAGTGCAATCCAACGACCAGGGAATCCTCTCCCCCGAAACCATCGCCGCGGTGATGGATGAAGAAACGGCCGGCATCATGATGACCAATCCCAACACACTCGGGCTGTTCGAGGAGAACGTCAGGGAAATCGCCGGAATCGTCCATTCCAAAGGGGGATTGTTATACGCCGACGGCGCGAACATGAACGCTGTTATGGGCATCGTGAACCTTCGCGACATCGGAGTCGACGTTCTGCACCTCAACCTCCACAAGACTTTTTCAACACCCCACGGAGGAGGGGGACCGGGGGCGGGGCCCATCTGTGTCGCCAAGGAGTTGGAGCGCTTTCTGCCCGTGCCCAGGGTGGTTCATGAAAACGGGAAGTACGCGCTCTCTGAAGACTTCCCGGACTCCATAGGCAAGGTGCATGCGTTTTACGGGAATGTCGGCATCCTGATCAGAGCGTACAGTTACATTCTGACCATGGGACGGGATCTGAAGAAGGTGAGTCAGTTGGCGGTCCTGAACGCCAACTACGTCAAGGAAAAGCTGAAGAACGCACTGCATCTCGCCTACGACCGACCCTGCATGCACGAGTGCGTGTTTTCGGACGCGAAGCAGGCAGCTTACAAGGTTTCCACTCTGGATATGGCGAAGCGCCTCATGGACTATGGATTTCACCCGCCCACCATCTATTTCCCCTTGGTTGTTCACGGCGCCATCATGATTGAGCCCACGGAGACGGAGTCAAAAGAGGACATCGATCTCTTTATTGAAGCGTTCAAAGCCATCGTGAGAGAGGCGGAGGAAAATCCGCAACTGCTTCACCAGGCCCCGGAAAAAGCCAAAGTGACGCGCCTGGATGAGACGGGAGCGGCAAGACATCCCTGTCTCACCTGTTGAGACCGCAAAGGGCCCGCCGGGATTCCGCCCGAAAGACCTTGTCATTTATACGCCGAGGAAGACCCGGAGGGCAGCGAGCTCGCAATGGATGAAAGTGATCCGAGGACACAGTCGTGGCTCTACGTAGACCTGCCCCTCATGGACTACCGGGAGATGTGGAAGCTCCAGAGGGATCTGGTGGAAATGCGGCGAACCGGGGTGTTTGACAGCGACGTCTTTTTCCTGCTTGAACACACCCCGGTTTTCACACTGGGTCGAAGGGGCGGCCGGGAGAATCTGACGGTTTCGGAAGAACGCCTGGAGCAGGCCGGGATTCCTGTCGTTCATGTGGAACGGGGCGGCAACATCACCCACCATGGACCGGGCCAGCTGGTCGGCTATCCCATCGTGGATCTCCACAGGGCCAAACTGAAGGTTGCAGAGTACGTCCATGCCCTGGAAGAGGTGATGATCAGAACCGCGGCTCGTTTTGGTGTGCAGGCTGTCAGGAATCCCCTCAACCGGGGGGTCTGGGCGGGTTCGAGGAAACTCGGAAGCATCGGCATTGCTATCCGCCGCGGCATTACCTTCCACGGCTTTGCGTTCAATGTGAACACCTCGCTCGAACCGTTCTGCTGGATCAATCCCTGCGGCCTGGAAGGGATTTCGATGACCTCTCTGGAGCGCGAGCTCTCCTGCCGCATTGAAATGGACGAAGTGCGTCTTTGGATCAGGCAGGGGATGGAATCCGTTTTTCGGGTCAGCATGCGGCCCGCACCGCTGAAAATGGTGCAGGGACTGCTGCACGGTGCCGGCACCGAATGAAAGAGGCCTTGAAGGGGTATGAAAGAAGAAGGTTTACCCACTGAATCGCGTCCCCGGAAGCCGCCATGGCTCAGGCGCCGCCTCCCCACCGGACCGGTCTACGAACGGGTGCGAAACGTGATACGAGAGGGGGGCCTTCACACGGTTTGCCAGGAGGCCAAGTGTCCCAACCAGTGGGAGTGTTTCTCCCGCTACACGGCGACATTCTTGATCATGGGGCCTGGCTGCACGCGACACTGCCGGTTCTGCGCGGTGGAACACGGCACCCTTTATCCCCCCGACCCGGGGGAGCCCACGAGAGTGGCCGAAGGAGCCGAGCGCATGGGTCTCAAATACGTGGTCGTCACTTCGGTCACTCGAGACGATCTTCCGGACGGGGGAGCAAGCCTGTTTGCCCAGACCATCAGGGAACTTCGGGAACGAATCCCCGACGGACGAGTGGAGGTGTTGATCCCCGATTTTCAGGGAGACCCCGCCGCACTGGGGACGGTCCTGAACGCTGGACCCGATGTCTTGAATCACAACATTGAGACCGTCAGGCGGCTGTATCCAGTGGTTCGCCCCGGGGCGGACTACGATCGTTCCCTCGAACTCCTGCGGCGCGCTTCTGGACACTTGCCCAAAATTCCGGCCAAATCAGGCATCATGCTGGGGTTGGGGGAATGGGAACATGAGATCGCTGAAACGATGCAGGACCTTCACGATGCGGGATGCAGCATGCTCACTCTGGGACAATACCTTCAGCCTTCCACGGCCCATCTCCCCGTGGTCCGCTTCGTAACTCCTGAGGAATTCAACCGCTGGAACCAAGCGGCCCGGGAAATCGGCTTTTCGGAAGTTGCCGGCGGGCCCTTCGTCCGCAGTTCCTATCACGCCAGGGAACTGTACGAAGCCACCGAGACTTGAAAGCAAGTCATCGTCTTTCTGACTAAATGAGGGCGGCGGATTGCAATGCCTTATTTTCGCACCAGGGGGGGTTGCAGCCTCTACTATGAAACAGTGGGCTTCGACAGTGCCGCCCCCACAATCGTCCTCTTGAACGGCACGACACAGACCACCGCCAACTGGGCTGCACATGTCAAAGTTCTCCGGGGCCGTTTCCGGGTCATCACTTATGACGCCAGGGCACAGGGGAAAAGTGATTGCGGTGCCGACAGTCTGACCGTCGACGGTCACGCCGAAGACCTGCTAGCCCTACTGGACCGTCTGGAAGTTCGCAAATGCCACCTGGCGGGTCTGAGCCACGGGGCCTGCGTCGCCCTGGCTCTTGCGTCAGGCGCGCCGGATCGCACGGACAGGCTGGTTCTGTGCGGCATTGGGGCCACAGCGAGCCCCCGCGCCAGAGCGGTGGTGCGTTCCTGGTTGGAAATCTTGGAAATAGCCGGCCTTGAAGCCATGGCCTGGGCAGTTTTTCCCATTGTCTTCGGCAACAACTACCTGAAAGAGAAGGAAAGAAATCTCACGGCCATGGTCCGTGCCGTGGTCAGGCGCAACCGCAGAGAAGCTCTCCTGGAGCACCTCAAGTCGATGCTGCAGCACCCGCCGCCCTTGCAATTTGCCGAGGGGGTGAGGTGCCCCACCTTGGTCTTCCATGCCTCCGACGATCCATTGGTGCCCCGTGACAGCGCCCTGGAGCTTGTTCAAGGCTGTCGGGGCAAGTTCAGGGAAATGGCCGGAATCGGTCATTCCATTCCAATGGAAAATCCCGCCCGCTTCGTTGATGAAACGCTCCTGTTCCTCAACAATGGATGATTCCTGTGCGAAAGAGTGGAATATCCCCTTCTGCAACAGGCTCTCAATCTTTCTGAACACCCGAGCACCAAAGTCCGTGTTTTTTTCAGGTGGGGAGCATGATAAGGTCAAGCGGTTTCCTTTTTGAAGCGCCGGCGTGGTCGGTGACCTTTGATGCGTTCCAGCAACCTTTTTCGACCACATCGCGGTGCGACTCGGCATCAGTTGAATTTCATAGAACTTTGAGGAGAGCTTCGCATGATTCGTAAGGAAGACGCCCTGATGTATCACAGGCAGGATCGTCCCGGAAAAATCGAGGTCAAGTCCACCAAACCCTGCATCACCCAGCGGGATCTTTCCATGGCCTACACGCCGGGCGTTGCGGAGCCGTGCCGGGAAATCGAGAGGGATCCTGAAAAGGTCTTCGAGTACACGGCCAAGGGAAACCTCGTTGCCGTGATCACCAACGGCACCGCCGTCCTTGGCCTGGGAAACATCGGGCCCCTCGCGGCAAAGCCGGTCATGGAAGGCAAGGGAGTCCTTTTCAAGAGATTCGCCGACATCGACGTCTTCGACATCGAGCTGGACACCCATGACCCGGACGAGCTCATACGAGCGGTGAGGCTCCTTGAACCCACTTTCGGCGGCATCAACCTGGAGGACATCAAGGCTCCCGAATGCTTTTACATCGAAGAGCGGCTGCAGGAGCTCATGAGCATTCCGGTCTTTCATGACGACCAGCATGGGACGGCCATCATATCGGGAGCTGCGCTCCTCAATGCTCTGGAACTGCAGGAAAAGAAAATCGGCGACGTGAAAATTGTCTTCTCTGGAGCCGGTTCGGCCGGAATCGCCTGCGCGGAGCTCTACATCAAGCTGGGGGCAAGGCGCGAGAACCTGTATCTCGTGGATTCAAACGGGTTGGTATACAGGGGACGCCGGGAGGGCATGAACCCTTACAAGGAGAGGCTGGCCAATGGAGAGGATCCCATGACACTGGCCGAACTCATGAAGGGCGCCGACGTGTTCGCGGGAGTTTCGGTGGCCGGGGTGGTGACCAAGGAGATGATCAGGAGCATGGCGGAGAAGCCCATCGTGTTCGCCATGGCCAATCCTGATCCGGAGATCGATTACCAGGAGGCCGTGAGTGTCCGCCATGACCTGATCATGGCCACCGGCCGCTCTGATTTCCCCAACCAGGTCAACAACGTTTTGGGTTTCCCCTTCATTTTCCGCGGCGCCTTGGATGTGGGAGCGAGAGCCATCAACGACGAGATGAAAATCGCTGCGGTGCGTTCCCTGGCGGATCTGGCCAAGGAGGATATCCCCGACTCGGTTCTCAAGGCCTATGGAGGCCAGATCCTGCGGTTTGGCCCCGACTACATCATCCCCAAGCCCTTCGACCCCAGGGTTCTCCTCCGGGAGGCCTCCGCGGTGGCGAAGGCCGCCGTGGACTCAGGCGTGGCGAGGAAGACCATATCGGACTGGGACGCTTATCGGGACAGCCTTGAGAGCAGGCTGGGGCGGGCGCAGGAAATCATGCGCAGAATCATTCACCGGGCACAGCGGGATCCGAAGCGCATCGTCTTCCTGGAAGGTCACGAACCCAAGATCCTCCGCGCCTGTCAGGTCATTCTGGATGAAAAGATCGCCAAGCCCGTCCTCCTGGGCGACCGCAAGGAAATCGCGCAAAGGATCGCCGACCTGGGCCTGGAACTGGACGGTGCCGAAATAGCGGACCCGGCGGACTTTCCCCGCATGGAGGAATATGTGCGGGAGTTCCATGAGATGCGCTGCCGAAAAGGCATTACCCTGCAGGAATCGAGAAAACTCCTCCGTACCGACCGCAACTATCTGGGGGCGATGATGGTCAAGATGGGAGATGCCGACGGCCTGGTGGGAGGTGTCCACAAACACTACCCCAGGACCATTCGCCCCGCACTTCAGACTCTTCCCCTCGAGGACAAAACGTCTGTGATAGCAGGGCTTTACATGATGGTCTTCCCCAAGGACGTCATGTTCTTTGCCGACACGACGGTCAATATCGATCCTTCGGCTGAACAGTTGGCGGAAATCGCCATCTGCGCCGCAGATATGGTCAAGCGATTGCTGGAGATCAAGCCTCGTGTTGCCATGCTCTCTTTCAGCAATTTCGGGAGCACGCGCCATCCCTTCAGTGAGAAGGTCGCACAGGCCACCCGGATCGTCAAGGAACGGCGCCCGGAGCTCATGGTGGACGGTGAGATGCAGGCGGATACGGCCGTTGTTCCCGAGATATTGAAGGATACTTACGGATTCAGTTCACTGAAGGGGAAGGCCAATGTCCTGATTTTCCCGAACCTGGATGCCGGCAATATTACCTACAAGCTCATGGAGAGGGTGGCGGGAGCCAAGGCCATCGGACCCATCCTCACGGGAACGAGCAAGGCGATCCACGTGCTCCAGAGGAATTGCGATGTGGAGGACATCGTCAACACGACGTCCCTGGCGGTCATCGACGCGCAGCAGCACGACGGAGGGAAATGAGTCCGAGGCTGACGATCCTTATTGTTTCGTGGGCAGTCCCAGCCATGCGGATCATCGGCGCGCCAAGTATCTCGAGGTGTTTCAGGGGATTCCCGCCCCAGGAGGCGAGGGACTCATCGAAGTCCTCACCGGTCCGGAGCGGAGGCTTCCGGGTAATGGGCCGGGATGCGGAGGCGAGGTTTCGGGAACCAGCGAAATATGATCCGGCCCGCAGCGCCGCCGTGGAAGGCGGCGCTGCCAGGGACTGGCGTACTCATGGGCGCTTCGTGGCCAAACCTTCCGTGTGCGAGCTCGAAACCCAGGAGGTCCCCGTCGATGGATCCTCTCCCGAGGAAGGTCAAGCCTTCTTTCGCTGGACGTTGTCTCTCTTCCAGTCTCGGCAAGAGCAGCGCGAGGGGATCATTCGTCTGTCATGCCGGCCGATCCCCAGTGACGACCCTTTGCCAGGTGGGATTTCTTGCCGACCAGGTCCTTCTCTGCGTTGAAGACATCGTCCATCATGAACTCGATGGGCCGCGACTTGGCATCCCGGTATACAGCGGCTTTGGCGCCAAATCTCAAAATGCCGAGCTTCCTCAAGGTATCCAGAATTTTCACGATTGATTCCTTTCTTTCGTCGGCCTTCCCATGGTGACAAATATCCAGCCGACCGTTGCGATTGACACACCTTCGATCCTATCCTGTTCAACATGAACCTGGAAATCAGAAAAAAATCTTTGCACTGATTCTATACGGCGGTTTTGCCTTGTCGGATGAGCTCAAAATTGCCGGCCTCCTGAGAATCATTGGCGACATGCCGATCTCCGATATGGCCGGGATTCCTCGGCGCCACATTTCCGAAATGGAGAGCGGCAAGCCGACCATCGGGAGCAAGGGCCAAGAAGCTGGGACATGCTTTGAAAGTTGGGTAGATGGTCACCCTGTATGGTGAATGACAACCGGTTTACTGCCAGCAGGGAGAGACACGCGGTGGGATACGGCCACAGGTCGTGCTCGGCTGCGGTGGATTCGTTGTAGAGGGCGCGTGGGAGGGCGTCAGTTGAAGCCGGTCCCAACGAACCGGCCCCAAAATCCTTATGCTGTGCTGGTCGGGGCGAGAGGATTTGAACCTCTAGCCCCAATTTTTTCTGTTGTAATATTCGTTGGTTACATCTTGGGCGAACGCTTAGGGTACACCGGGGGTACACCGCTGATCAATGCTTATTTCGATTGAAGGCAAAGCTAAACGGATTCACAAATCCCAGGCCGCAAAAGAATGTCCCACCGGTAGTGACCTTTGCAGACGGAGCGGGCCACTGTTCACCTCAGTGGGGCGATCGTCAGCAGACTCCCCGACGACCATCCCACCTAGCGCCGTCGGCCGGCGTTGCAACCTTTGGATATGAGACCGGCAGCGCACTTTGGAAAATAGCGGCCGGAGTGCCTTCGTGCTCCGCATTCGAATACTTAACTTCTGTCCGGATAAGCCGCTTGTAGTTGGAACTATCGGCATCATCCCTTACTGGTTCTCGATCTCCCAACTCGGATCGACGACGCCCAGCGACCCCTCGCGGATTCTCGTGAACCCGTCCATCAGCCATCCGGAGGTCAACCCGCTCGTGTGGCGCCAGAGGATATCCGCCCTGCTGTCACGGTTGAAGTCGCATGCGTCGGCGACGCTCCAGGAGGGATCGACCGCGCCGGGCAGCCCAACGTTGATCAGCTTGAGACCGTCCATCTGCCAGATGGCCGTCAATCCGGACGTGTGTCGCCAGAGGATGTCCGCCCTGCTGTCACCGTTGAAGTCCGCCGGCGAGGCAATCGACCATGACAGGTCGATGGTCCCTGGAGAACCAAGGCCGATCGCAGTCCCTCCGTCCATCAGCCAGAGGTAGAGCATCCCGTCGGTGTGCCTCCATAGGATGTCCGATTTCCTGTCGCCGTTGAAGTCGGCGAGCGCCTTCACCTGCCACGAGACATCGATAGGGGAGATGTACCCCACCTTCAGGGGCGTGATTCCGTTCATCTCCCAGAGGTAGAAAGCCCCGCCCGTGTGTCGCCAGAGGATGTCGGCCTTCCCGTCGCCGCCGAAGTCGGCCGCGCCCACCACCGACCATGAGAGATCCACCGTCCCCGGCGAGCCAAGGCCGATGACCTTTCCTCCATCCATGAGCCAGATGTAGAGCATCCCTCCTGTGTGTCGCCATAGGATGTCAGCTTTCCCGTCACCGTTGAAATCGCCGAGGGCATTCACCTGCCACGAGACATCGATGGGCGGGATGTAGTGAGATTCCTTCACTGTCAGGCCGTCCATCAGCCAGAGGTATGAGGCCCCGCCCGTGTGTCGCCATAGAATATCTCCATGGCCATCCCCATTAAAGTCTCCTAGGATATCTGTATTATTACCTATAGACTGTACATTAACTGAATCGACATGCATCGCAAAAATCTGGTTAGCCTCTTTCTTTGGCGTGGGCTGTATGCCGGGGTCATATGCCTCAGGCCATCCCGTATCAGGCACCCAGATGTTGAGGTGAAGATTCATAGGTAGTCCACCAGTCGGCACATGACTTGTCGCTGTCCGAACAAGGTTACCATCAATAAACCAGGATACTTGGTTTGCTTGCCATTTAATCTCATATGTGTGGTAGTCAGTTATCGATCCAGAAGCATAGGATACGAATTGTGGATGTCCCGTGCCAAGTTGCTCGTCACCATAAATATTTGTTAGTGCTCCATACGGTAGATTAGTGAGCAGTTCAAAACCGATTTCATCATGAATTGTGTTGCTTCCAGGCTTGAGCGCATATAAGAAGATACCTCCCACAATACCTCGTGTAGATGTAGCCATTCTAGCGCGCACTGTTATGTGGACCTCTTTCACCAAAGGAAAAGCTTGATTACTGATTAGATCTGTTCCATAGAAAGAAAACCCAGTTGGATTATAAGTTTCCACCCCAATGATAACGTTGCCGTTAATTATTGGCGGAAGCGGGGAATTTTGAGTGCATCTGAACTGAGTTCGGCCCACGAATGTTCCATCATCTGGCCCTGTCCAGGTTGGAATATGCCATTTCCCGGGATCTACACTATTTCCGTTAAAGTCATCGTAGAGGAGAGTTGCAGCAAGTGTAATAGAAGGGGAAATTATTAAAAAACTAATCACCATACAAAAAAGTAATTTTCTCATGATTCTGTCTCCCTGCCTTTACAACTACGAGTGTGGTCCCCTATTGAAGACACAATAAGCGGACGCAGACGTTGAGCCCGCCCATCGCCGCACCCCGTCAAAGCTTACAGACCGGGTTGACACCAAGTGGGCACTGCAGCACAATGAGCACCCAGTCAATTTGTTGTTTATCACTGCTCCTTCTTAGAGGCAACTCCATTATAATTCATTCAGATTTTCAATCCGCAGCCCTGTATATGCATACCGAAAAGATCTAGAATGATTGACAATGTATTGGAGTGTCAAAAACATATCAACCGAGGCCTCGCAAGGGCTCCACTCGTTGATCTTGTTGAGCCATTATATAGCGCTTCGTTTATAGAATCAGTGCCTACTGCCTACGGGGGTTCCATCACGCATATACACAGTGTGGAGGAAAGTGTATTGAGTTCGATCAAGCGGGCACACCGTGTGACTCACCTGGGTCGAAGGGTTTTCCTTGCGGATCACACAATATGACTAGATTGTTCGAGACAAGGGGTCGGGGGTAACCCCGATTCCTACTCCGACCAGAATAGCACACCGGTAGTCACCTTTGAAATCGGAGCGGGCCACTGTTCCCCATTTCGGGTCGATCGTTGAAAGATTCCCTGACGACCATCCCATCCACAACGATCGGCCGGCCCTCCAGCCTTTAAGTACCAGACCGGCAGTGCACCCGGGAACAGAGCCGCAGGAGTTGCCTTCGTACGGCGCATCCCACTCCCCTCCATCTGCAGGGATATGTCCCTTTTAGTTGGACCTGTTGGCATCATGCTTTAGCGGTTCTCGATGTGCCAGCTCGGATCGACGACGCCTAGTGACCCCCCGCCTTTGCTCGTAAACCCATCCATGAGCCATACAAAGGTCTCCCCGTTCGTGTGCCTCCAGAGGATATCAGCCCTGCTGTCACCGTTGAAGTCGGCCAGGTCCTTCACCTGCCACGAGACATCGATGGGAGGGATGTAGCCGACTTTAATGGGCGTGATCCCGTCCATTTCCCAGAGGTAGAGCGCCCCGTCAGTGTGACGCCAGAGGATGTCGGCCTTCCCGTCGCCGCCGAAGTCGGCCGCGCCCACCACCGACCATGAAATACCCACCGTCCCTGGAGAACCAACTCCGATGGCCGACGCACCGTCCATGAGCCAGAGGTAGAGCATCCCTCCGGTGTGTCGCCAGAGGATGTCGGCCTTCCCGTCGCCGTTAAAGTCGGCCAAAGCCTTAACCTGCCACGAAACATCGATGGGAGGGATGTAGGCGACCTTCAGGGCCGAGATCCCGTTCATCTCCCAGAGGTAGAGCATCCCACCGGTGTGTCGCCAGAGGATGTCGGCCTTCCCGTCGCCGCCGAAGTCTGCCGCACCCACCACCGACCATGAGAGATCCACCGCCCCCGGAGAACCAACTCCGATGGCCGACGCACCGTTCATCATCCAAGTGTAGAGCATCCCTCCCGTGTGCCGCCAGAGGATGTCGGTCATCCCGTCACCGTTGAAGTCTCCGAGAGCATTCACCTGCCACGATGGGTCGATGGGTGGGATGTAGCCGACGGTCTGGGCGATGAGGCCGTCCATTTCCCAGAGGTAGAAGGCCCCTCCCGTGTGTCGCCAGAGGATATCTCCTCTTGCGTCTCGGTTGAAATCAACCATGCCAGCAGATTGAGGTAGGATATAGTTTCCAGTTGTTTTTGCAGTCTGGTCTTTGAGAATGGTCACTGCATAATTCGCGGGCCTGGCCCAGCCGTACAAATCCTTAAACTCCAACATATGCTGACCAATACCGAGACCAGAGACAATCACTCCACTGTTCTGCCATAAGCCTCCGTCCACCCTCCACTGGGCCCCGGCATTAACTGCGGCCTGGGGGGTGATCGTTACCGTGAGGGAACCGGTCTCTGTAGCGTAGGTTCCGCTTGCCGTGGTGTTCTCCCCGACAGCAATGGTTACCAACTGGTTTGAGGGCTTCATCCAGCCCGTAACATCTTTGTATTCAACCGTGTGCTGGCCAACAGGAATACCCGAAAGCGTGGCTCCGCTGTTCTGCCAGGCCCCACCGTCCACCCTCCATTGAGCTCCGGCATCAATCACTGCCTGAGGAATGATCGTTACCCTCAGAGAACCGGTTTGCCCTGCTACTTTGAACCACCAATATGGTCCTTCTATATCTCCATCATTAGTGTGAGCCACCACATGCCAATAGTAGCTCTTTTCATATTCCAAAGATGCCAATGGAAGAGAGTTATCCGGGATGCCCGGGATCTGCGCTAGGGGTTGAGTGATGTCGCTACCGAAATAAACATCGTATCCCGAAGCACCACTCACGGCGCCCCAGGAGAGAACAGGGTTTCGATTGCTTATGGTCGATTTGTCAGTGGGTGAGGGATCATAGATGCCGGGTCGGACGGTGGAAGGTATTTTTGTCAGGCTGATATTGTATCCCCCCGTACTACCGAGCCAAACATCCATGACCAGGATGGTGTAAAGCCCTGTCTCACTGAGCACCCAATTCAATTGGTCGTCCCCGTAAGAAGTGCCAGCTTCATAAGCACCACTCGGAGCAATGAGGCCCATTTGGGTGTTTAAAGCTCCCGAGGTTGTCACGGCATTTATGACCACTCGGTCCCCGGCATTGCCGTAAAACTGGAACCCATCCATATCCGAGGCGGCATTGATTGTACCGCTCAAGGTTTGACCGGAAGCAATGGCTCCACCGTCAGGATCGCCTGTTGAAGAGAGTGTCCCGGGGATCTTCATCAATGTGATACAGTATTCCCCCGTACTACCGAGCCAAACATCCATGACCAGGATGGTGTAAAGCCCTGTCTCACTGAGCACCCAATTCAATTGGTCATCCCCGTAAGAAGTGCCAGCTTCATAAGCACCACTCGGAGCAATGAGGCCCATTTGGGTGTTTAAAGCTCCCGAGGTTGTCACGGCATTTATGGCCACTCGGTCCCCGGCATTGCCGTAAAACTGGAACCCATCCATATCCGAGGCGGTATTGATCGTGCCGCTCAAGGTTTGACCGGAAGCAATGGCTCCACCGTCAGGATCGCCTGTTGAAGAGAGTGTCCCGGGGATCTTCATCAATGTGATACAGTATTCACCCGTGCCACCGAGCCAAACATCCATGACCAGGATGGTGTAAAGCCCTGTCTCACTGAGCACCCAATTCAATTGGTCGTCCCCGTAAGAAGTGCCAGCTTCATAAGCACCACTCGGAGCAACGAGGCCCATTTGGGTGTTTAAAGCTCCCGAGGTTGTCACGGCATTTATGGCCACTCGGTCCCCAGCATTGCCGTAAAACTCGAACCCATCCTCACCCGAGGGGAGAAGGATTGCACCGCATAAGGTTTCACCCGGAGTAATAGGAACCGTGGCACTGTTAACAGGCGCAACATGAAAAACAATTAAAGTAAGAGCAAGTAATACTATTATCATAGCTGATGTGTGTTTCATTTCACTCCCCATCCTTCTATGGTTTATTAGTTGGAAGTTTCATAAAGAGTAATTTCATGAGAGAATCAATAATGCCCTTCCCGCCAAGCACCTTAAAGAAACAAGTTGAAGCACGCATTAGTCTGGAGTTGCTGTGTGTACGAGACAACGATAAATGGATAGAGCGAATACACATTTGCTCGTTTTTCGGGCTGGCTCTTTGTTTGATAGAAAGTTTCTTAGCGAGCCGAATTTGTCGACTTTACTGAAACCATTTCGGTAGTGTTCCACTGCAAATCGAATCACTTTCCATACGCCACGGAGGAACTTTGTGAAATTACGCGCAATTAGTGACAAGCATAAGCCTTTCGATCGTTTTTGGATAACAGCTATGATGGACGCTGTCAACGATATTCCAGAGCACGTTACATTGAAATTGACGAGGACGAGCTGAGAGAGGGCTACGCTTTGGCTGACGGCACTGGTACACCAAAGGGTACACCGTAAAACGGAGCAAATCCCTGCAACTAACCGAAATCAATGATAAGTCTGGTCGGGGCGAGAGGATTTGAACCTCCGACCCCCTGCTCCCAAGGCAGGTGCGCTAACCAGTCTGCGCTACGCCCCGACACGTGAACTGTGTTCCCCTAGCATATGGGGTTCGGAAAAGCAACGGGCAAGTGGGTATTCTGAAACAGCGGCAAACGCCGCAGGGGGTTGCTTCATCAGGCACTGGACTTCATGCGGACCAAGTCGACGTAGGCGGCATCGAGGAGCTCCTGGGCCTGCTGCATCTCCTCCCGCAGGGTTCCGACCCCGATGATCGCCTGGATCAGGATGGCGGTCTTCTCGTGCTTGTAAGGCGATTTGCGGATCATGTGGATCAAGTAGGGGGCCACTTCCTTCGCCTCGTCGCCGGTGACGTCCGGCAGCACCACCAGAAACTCGTCACTTCCGTGCCGGCCCAGGGTTGTCTCTCCCCTGGGAAGAATCTCCGACAGCAGGTCTGCCGTGTGCTTGAGGATTGCGTTTCGAATTTCGAGTTGATCCTGAACATTGCTGAGAAAGCGAAGATGGATGAGAAAAACCGAAAGGGAGGTCTTTTTACGTCTCGCCTTCCTGAAGAAGCGCTCAAGGATCGTGTGGATCTGGAAGAAATTGAGCAGTCCCGTCACCGAGTCCTGGATGGCGAAGTCCTTCACCCTTTCGTAAGTCAGGCAGTTGTCCATGCAGAGGGCGATCTTCAAGCCGAGCTGCTCCAGCAGATCGGTTCCGTCCTTGGGGCGATAGCGCCCTTCGTCGATGCTCCCGAGGAAGAGACCTCCGTAGAGAACCTGGTGGATGACCAGTGGAATCATCACACCGGAGCGGATGGGGGCGGCGCCTTCCGGAAAGAAGCAAACCAGACCGTCGATTTCCTCCCGTGACATCATGAAGGGCTTGGAAGAAGTCCTGCAGAGGGAACTGGCCTTTTCCAGGGGAAGCGGCAGAATCCAGGCGCCTTCGCAGACCGGTTCGCTCTCCCGGGATATCTCCGGAAAGAAGCGCTCCAGCAGATCCGGGTGGCACGGAAGGAGAACCGCCTGGTCGGGCTGGAACCTCTCTTTCATCTCGCGGAGAAGATCCCTGGCCAGCTGGTCCAGTTCGCGGGTGCGAAACAGGAGGCGCTCGATCTCAGCGAACTGGCGCCAGATTCTCTCGTTGGCCGCGGCCATCTCCAGCACCCCCGCCAGTTCTTTCCTGAGCTCTTCGTTCTCCTGCTTCAGTTCGGAACACGAGGGGTCGATGTCTTGAGGCCCGCCGGGGTGCGTGCCCTCCAAAGGGTCTGGCATGGAATGATCCATTGATGGACCTCGAACGGGAGAAGGGAAATCACAATTCAGGGGCCGAAGCGCGGCCTTCCGACAAAATGTTCAATGCTTCATCCACCGCTTCCCTCGGTTCCTGCACGACCTTCACTCCGGCAACGGTGAACTGGGGTTGCAGGGCGACCACCTGTTTGCCGATCTTGAGAGCCAGGGCGATCTCGGAAAGTGTGCCGTAGCCGCCGGCCACCGCAATCAGCGCATCGGCCGTCTGCACAATGATGACGTTCCTGGCCTGCCCCATGTCGGTTGCCACGGCGAAGTCGATGTAGGGATTTGCCGCTTCGGTTGAAGGTCCGGGCAGGATGCCGATGGTGACTCCCCCCGCCTCCTTTGCGCCCCGGGCCGCCGCCGTCATCACGCCCCCCAGCCCCCCGCAGATGAGAGTGGATCCGCTTCGGGCGATCTCGGCGCCGATTTCCGCGGCCAGTGCCTCGACCTCCGGAGAACAGGTCCCCGCGCCTATCACCGCAATGAGCGGGGCTCGCATGTCTAATCCCCCCAACCCCACTTGCCGACGAGATCCACGAAACGCACTCCCCCCAGATCGGTCTTGTTGATGCCTTCGGGAACCCGCTGCACGAGGATGAGATCCTGGGAGAGGCGGTCTCCCACCGGCACCACGAGGCGGCCTCCCATGAAGAGCTGATCAACCAGGGGCTGTGGTATCTTGGGGGTTCCCGCCGTGATCACGATGCCGTCGAAAGGAGCGTCGTCGGGCCACCCGAGGGTGCCGTCCCCGACCCGAATGATGACGTTCCTGTAACCCAGTTTCTGCAAAACTTGATTGGCCCGAAAAGCGAGGGCCGGGAAACGCTCAATGGAAAAGACCCGATTGGCGAGCTCTGCCAGAACGGCTGCCTGGTAGCCGGACCCCGTGCCTATCTCCAGCACCTTTTCGTGGCCCTTGAGCTCGAGGGCCTCCGACATGAGGGCGACGATGTACGGCTGGGAGATGGTCTGTTTCTCACCGATGGGCAGGGGGTGGTCGCTGTGGGCCTGTTCCTGCAGGGCTTCGTCTACAAAGAGGTGCCTCGGCACCTTGCGCATGGCCGCAAGCACCCTGGGGTCATGGATCCCGCGGCTCACCAGCTGCGACTCAACCATTCGATCACGAGCTTTCTGAAAATTGACCATTCCCCGCTTCAAACCTCGAGATAGGATTCTGCGCCACACCATCTGCTCCGGAGATCCTTGTGCAAGGAATCAACTGGCTGCGGTCATGACTGATTTCAGCTGGAGCCCGACGTTACCCCCTCCCAAAAGCCCCTCAGGGCACTCCGGGGAAACTCCGGACCTCGATCGCCCACCCACGAGGCGCGCCGACAAGGAGCGAAAAACCATCGGTCGGGTTTTCTCAAAACGGTGGCCAGACCTTATAGAATTAATGGCAAATCAGCAGTTATGTCAAACACTTTTTAAGGAACCGGCAGCCCTTCACGGGAGTGTTCGGGAAGCAGTGGGCCCTGATCGCCTAGAGGAGATTGGCCCATTCGGCGTAGCGCAGGGAAAACGGGTTATCGATGGCATCCCGGAATCCGAGGACCCTGGTGCGCAAGCGGTTGCGAAAAGCTTTACCGAAGGGAATCCTGCGATGATTTGCGACAACCCAGGCGGGGAAAGGCTCCATGTCACACTGAACCGAAAGGAGTGGAAAGACCTGGGTCCCCGCGTAAATGAAGCAGAGATTGTCCTTCCATGACGAGTCGTAGTGGGAAAAGAAGTGCCCCTCGCGCCCCCCGAACAGCCGATGCAGGGGGATGGGATTGTGTGTGTCGTTCAGGGGCCTCAATGCAAAAAGCCCGGTGGCGCGATGTTCACGGCAGATGATGTCCAGGGCGTCTTCCCGTCTGGATGACCCATCGTCGAACACACCGATTCCCCTGAAGGGATGACCCCGCTTCTTCATTCCATTCAAAGCCAGTTTGAAGCTCGAGTCCCTGGCATGAGACGTGTCCTCCCAGAAAAGAACGAGGGGCTGAGCCTCCATATTGCCCAGGCATTGCAGGATGAGAGGCAGGTATTCCCAGTCCGCTTCCCGGCGAGAGGAGATGAAAAACTTGTCGATCCAGGGGAGGACCAGGCAATCGAGACTTCCCGAAGCGAGGAGCCTCTGTCCCTCAAGGATGCACGCCGCAAGGCGAAGGAAGCCTTCGGACCAGAGCCTTTCGCGGCGATGGCGCCATTTGAGGATTTCTCCCACGGCGCGCCTCTGGTGCGGGGCCACGGCACCGGGTAAGGCGCGCGTCGCATCGTCCTCGGCGCCCCGCGGAAGCGCCCCGCCGAGGATGCCTTCCGCCAGGCGAAGCTCCCTTTCATGGTGCGCCGTCCAGCCGGGATCGAAGGTTGCCCGCATACGGCTTTCCCAGAGTCCATGCCGCAGCTGTGGGACCACGAGCCTCTCATTCCAGCGCGCCCACAAGGCCTCGGGGGTAACCGGCGCTGCCTTGAGATCGCTTCGCAGTTCCTTCTCCCTTACCTCGACGGCCAGTGCAAACCCTTTCCTTAGAGCGGGCGGGGTGATGGAGGCGAGGACATCCTCGAAGGCCCAGCCTCCCGCCGCGGCAAGGGTTGCGTTGTGAAGTCCCAGCACGACGCGGCGCGTCTTTTTGCTGACCGCCCGCGAGAGCCCTCGAATGGCAGACAATTCATCCGCCTGGGCTTTCACGAGTTCTTCCCAGACTCGCATGGTCGATGATCCCATGGTCCCCCAGGCGGAAGGCGCGGGAATGACGGTCCTTATTTGGACACGCATTTCCGTGGACGCGACCTGTGCATGGTCCGAATCATTCAGCTCAGCAGAGGCCCGAGGATCCGTCCACTCTCGAAGCGTGAGAGACCTCCCGACGAGGAGCCAACGCGATCCGCGGTCGCGAGCGGGACCTCGTTTTCCCTTCTTTGCCCGGAGCGCTTTGATGTCCCTCAGGGTGAGGGCGGTTGCCGAGGTTTCACGACCCATGGCGAGAATGTGATTCCGCAGGAGCCGCCACCTGTTGTTCCAGGGGCTCCGCAAGGGGGAGCCGCCGACCTGGAGAATCCGCCCGGAGATGTGAGGAAGGATGGGTCTCAACGGGACGCCCTTCTCGAGCAAGGTTGAAAAGGGCCTTTTGGCGAGGCAGTTCACGAATTTTCTGAAGAAGTCAGCGTGGGGCGGGCCCCCGGGAATGACTCCCGTCAGTGCAACCACGTCCAGCAACAGGTCAGCAACGGGCACGGGCATATGCCTGATGAGCGCTGGGTTCTTCATCACAGAGGCGAGGAAATCCCTGGTGGAAGACGCCTCGTCGGCGACCGGAGGGTGCAGCAGAAAGTCAAGGGCTTCCTCCCGGATGGACGGGTTCGGATGAGCACACCGGTGCAGGAGCTCCATGAGGTTCCCCTCGGAGAGGTCCCCCTGGAATTCCGACTGAGCCGGGAGTTTCGGCGGCAGGTCCTGCCGGGGGATTGTCCCCTGTGTGGCCATGTCATGACTCGGAACACGGGTGTCAAGTTATGTGATTCCGGCGGCAACCCCTCGTCATGCCGGCGAACCCGGGATCAGGTCCGGGGCAGGCGCCGGCATCCAGCTGGTGGCTTGAATTTCCTGGATTTCTGCTCTCGCAGGAATAACGGAAGAGGATTCCAGGAACATGAATCGCTCCGCTCAGATGGGTGTCAGGGTCGACGGTTCTTCTGCCGATATAAAATTTGAAGGTCAAAAAATGACTATTGACTCCTCATTAAGTTTGGTGTACCTAATTAATGGTGTCAAATTCAAATTGTGGAGAAACTTCATGTTGCGGTGCTTCCGACGAAAAGAATCCGATTGCTGCAAATCATTTCCGGATGTGGACATGCAAACCCTTCCGCTGAGCGATGCGCCGGCGGGGAAACGCTTCAGGGTTGCCGGCATCAAGGGTGGGCGCCATCTGTGTGCCCGCATGGCAGCAATGGGTATATACCCCGGTGCTGAAATGGACCTCCTCTGCGCGGGCTGTGGGTCTCCCTGCCTTGTCAAGATCCGGGGGGGCACCCTGAGCTTGGGATCGGGGGTTTCCGAAAAAATCCTCGTCACGACACTCGGTCAGTGCTCACCACAAACTTGATTTGGGTGGTGCGTTCACCCTTCCTCGTCCCATCCCGTCGAGGTTGGAGGGTTTCGAGACCCTGAGCGACGGTTTTCCGCCTCAATCAAGTATAGCCTTTGAAGTTTTGCTCGGATATGGCTGAAGCGGTCTTGCACCGCTTCTTTTTTTGTCTTATGAGTTAGGTGCAGCTAATTTTTCGGTGCTTTCTTTCTTGTCAACGGGTACGGACGGTTTCAACCGCTCGGCGGGCGGAGCGAACACGGAGGGACACACATGGCCACCATTCCGCTTCGGCACATGGCTGCCGGTCAAGTGGGAGTGATTTCCAAGGTGAAGGCGGAAGGGGAGCTTGGCCGTCGCATTCGGGACATGGGCCTCGTTCCCGGCACCCCCATTCAAGTCCAGGGGCGGGCACCGCTCAAGGATCCGGTGGCCATTCGTGTGCGGAATTTTACTCTCACTCTGCGAAACAATGAAGCGGACCATATCCTTGTCGTCGTGGAAGGTGATGCATGAATGATTCTCCTTCAGAATTCCTCGTTGCCCTGGCCGGTAATCCCAATTGCGGCAAGACGACGCTTTTCAACGCCATCACGGGAGCCCGCCAGCATGTGGGCAATTACCCGGGGATCACGGTCGAAAAGAAGGAGGGCTTGCACAGCCTGAACGGCCATCAGATTCGCCTGGTGGACTTGCCGGGTACCTACTCCCTGACGGCCTATTCTCTCGAAGAGTTGGTGGCCAGGGACTTTCTCGTTCAGGAGTGCCCCGCGGCGGTCATCAACATCGTGGATGCGTCCAATCTCGAGAGGAACCTGTACCTCACCGTGCAGCTCCTGGAGTTGGGTCTCCCCGTGGCTCTGGCCCTGAACATGATCGACGCCGCCATCAGCCGCGGCATCGAGATCGATTCAGTGGAACTGTCCCGGCGGTTGCAGGTCCCTGTGGTTCCGACGATTGCCCGGTCCGGGAGGGGCAAGGAGGAGCTCCTTGAAGCCGCCGCGTCGCTTGCATCCCAAAACCGCCAATGGCAGCCCCTGCACATCTCCTACGGGCCCGACATCGACCCCGCTCTGGACCAGATGGAGGCCGTCATCAGTGGGTCGAAGTTCCTGACGGATCTTTTTCCTCCCCGGTGGGTGGCCCTCAAATACCTGGAAGCCGACGAACAGGTCATGGCGAGAGGGAAGGAGACCAATCCCCAGGTTTCCAGGGCCCTCGAAGAGAGGGCGGAGCTGGTTGGAAACCACCTCCGAAAAACCCTGGACAGTTATCCCGAGGCAATCATTGCCGATCATCGCTACGGCTTCATCACGGCCCTCCTGAAAGACGGGGTGGTCAGACAAAACCGGAAGGCCGACCGTCTGTTCCTGACGGATCAGCTCGATCGCGTGTTGACGAACCGGTTCTTCGGCCCCGTCATCATGCTCTGCATCCTCTACGTCGTCTATCAGTTCACCTTCAACTACAGTCAGCTCCCCGTTCATTGGATTGAAAAGGGTTTCGCCGCCCTGGGCCTTTTTGCCGACTCCGTTCTTCCAGCAGGCCTCCTCAAGTCTCTCATCATCTCCGGTATCATCGATGGAGTGGGAGGGGTCATGGGTTTTGTGCCCCTGATCCTGTTCATGTTCCTGGCCATCGCGTTCCTGGAGGATACCGGCTATCTGGCTCGGGTGGCCTACATGCTGGACCGGATCTTCCGGCTTTTCGGGCTCCACGGGAATTCGGTCATGGCTTACATCATTTCGGGGGGCATCGCCGGGGGGTGTGCGGTGCCAGGCGTTATGGCCACCCGGACCCTGCGTAGCTCCCGGGAGCGGCTGGCGACTGTCCTGACAGCGCCCTTCATGAACTGTGGGGCCAAATTCCCGGTTTATGCCATGCTCATTGCGGCTTTCTTCGCCTCGAATCACGCCGGCATGATGTTCGTCCTCACGCTCCTCTCCTGGGCCGTGGCGCTGGTCATGGCCAGGTTCATGCGCTCCACGATTCTCCGGGGTCCCAGTACCCCCTTTCTCCTGGAGCTCCCCCCGTATCGGCTTCCCACGTTCAAGGGCCTGCTCATCCACACGTGGGAGCGCACGTGGCAGTACATCCATAAGGCGGGGACCATCATTCTCGCCTTTTCCATCCTTTTCTGGGCCCTGATGGTTTTTCCCCAGCAGGGAGAGCAGGCGAGGGAGCGTTTCGAGGAAAAGCGGCGAAACGTCCTTTCGCAGGTTTCGGAAGGAGATCGGCAGATTCTCCTGAATGGAGGGAGTGGGGACAGTGGAATCCCACCGCGGCTCGCAACCCTTCGGGAGGAGCTCCGGGCCATCGACGGCGCGGAAGCGCAGGCGGGTTTGAAGAACTCCATTGCGGGGAGGATTGGAAACGCCATGGAGGCCGCTACCCGCTGGACGGGCTTTGACTGGCGGACCAACGTGGCCCTCCTGTCCGGGTTTGCCGCCAAGGAGATCATCATATCGACCTTTGGCACCGCTTATTCCATGGGCGAAGTGAAGAAGGAGGAGAGCGCGTCCCTGAGCCAGCGGCTGGCTCAGGATCCGGACTGGGGTCCGTTGAAAGCCTTTGCTCTCATGATTTTCGTCATGCTCTATTCGCCCTGCTTCGCCACTGTCACCTGCATCATCAAGGAATCCGGCGCCTGGAAGTGGGGTGCTTTCTCCGTCGTGTTCAACACGTGCGTTGCGTTCCTGGCCGCCGTGTTGATCTACCAGGGGGGGCGATGGCTCGGCATAGGGGTTTAGAAAGTCGTGGAAAAGGCGTGGTTCACTTTTGTTCGCTTTAGGCACTCTGACTCACATTGAAGTCTCAGGAGCTTAACATGTGGCAAACCGTGACGGTGCTGGTCATTCTTGCGGCGGTTCTGGTTTATCTCACGAGGCACTTCCTGCGCATTTTCAGTGCTCGAGATTCGGGATGCGGGTGCTGCGCGGGTTGCTCGGGACCGGGGCCCCAGGAGGAACCCTCCGGCTGCGACCTCCAAGGCGGATGGAAAAAAACCGAAAGTGCTGAGACCTGTTGGAAACCTCGGGGCATACGCCTTATTATTCCTTTGAAGCGAAAGGAAAGAGGATCCCCTGCATTTCTTGCCCGACTGGTCAAGTCTGGATCGTCGATGCGGTGCCTGGGGGTGTCTCCGGTGTGTCTCCGGATCGGTGGTTCCCTGCGCACGGCCTATGCGCGATGCGCCGAGGCATGACGATTGGTTCCTGCTGCTGGAACCCTGATTAAGCAACGAGCTGAGAGAGGATGTGTCGATGAGGCTCACCATCAATCTGCCCGAGATACCGCCTCGGACCTCGGAAGTGTTCATCGGGGAAGGCCTGTTGAAGAGGCTTCCCGAGTCCCTGGAGGAACATCTCGACGGGCGCCGCGCCTTCTGGATATGGGACGGGAAGGTTTGGGGCGAGTGGGGTGAGCGCCTGAGCGACGCAGGGTGGCCGGGTCGAGACAGGGGGAACGTGCTTCTTTTCGAGGCATCGGAAGCCAACAAGCACCTGCAGACCGTGGAGGAGCTTGCGAGCAGGCTCGTGAGGGCGGGAGCGGACCGCGGGAGTGCCCTCGTTGCCGTGGGGGGAGGAGTCACGGGAGACGTGGTGGGATTCCTCGCTTCCATATACATGCGCGGTATTCCCCATTACCAGGTGCCCACGACTCTTCTCGCTCAGGTTGACAGCAGCATTGGGGGCAAGACAGGCGTTGATCTTCCCGAGGGAAAGAATCTTATCGGGTCCTTTCAGCAGCCCCGGGCCACCTGGATGGATCCCCTGATACTCGAGACACTCTCCAGGGACGAGTTCAGACAGGGCATGGCCGAAGTCATCAAGACGGCCATGATCGGTGACGAAGTGCTCTGGAAATATCTGGAAAGCCATGGGGATGCGATCGGAAAAAAGGAGACGGAGTCGCTCCTGCGCATCATTTCCGCCTGCTGTATTCTCAAGGCAAGGGTCGTGGAACTCGACGAGCGGGAGGCCGGTCACCGCAGGGTATTGAACCTGGGACACACCATCGGCCACGCCCTGGAGCGGGTCAGCGGTTACCAGATGCGCCACGGGGATGCGGTGGCAATCGGGCTGGTCGCGGCGACAAGACTGTCCGTGCAACTGGGAGAATTTCCGGCGGCGGATTTGACCCGGCTGGTTCGCCTGTGCGCCGGCTGGGGGCTTCCTGTGAAGCCACCCCGAACCTTCGACCCCGATGAAGTGATGGGAGCCCTCGAGGCGGACAAAAAGCGCATCGGAAACAAACTCCATTTCATTCTTCCGGTGAGGATCGGCGAGGTTGTGGACTATGACGGTCTGGACCGGAGAGACCTGCGGCGGATTCTGGAGGAGCTGAAATCCGGATGACGGGTGCCGCCAAGGCCTCGGCATCCGGGGAGAGCCTCCGGGCGCCCACATTCAGTGGCATGCACAGGTTGCGGCAGGAGGGTGGCATGATCCCCCAGCTTAACCGTGGCGAACCAGAGGGCTGTGAGACCATCGTGGCGGATGTCCTCTCTTCCCTGGGCTACGCCGTGGTCACCATCGATGAGGAGCAGCGCATCGTCTTTTTCAACAAGGCGGCGGAAGAGCTCTTCGGATACCGTTATGCGGAAATCGTCGGCCGCGACCTGTCCCCCCTGCTTCCAGATCCCCACTGTGCCATCCATCAGGAGCCCCCGGAGAGACACCTCCATGCGGGAATGCCCGCGGTCATCGGCAATTCCAGGGAATGCGGGATTCAGAACAGCAAAGGAGAGACCGTTCCCGTGGACATCTCCTATTCCGTCTCTCGCACGGGTGGGCGTCTTTATTCAACCGCCATCATTCGCGACATCTCCGGGAAGAAGGAACTGGAGCGGCAGGTGCGTTTCATGGAGAAGCTGGCGGACGTGGGCAAAGCCGTCGCTCAGGTCGTCCATGAAATCCGAAAGCCCCTGACGGTGATCGGGGGGTTCGCGAGACAGGTGGAAAACTGCGAGACTCTCAAGGACGATGCCAACAACCGACACAAGCTCGAGATCGTCGTTGGGGAAGTGCGGCGGCTCGACAGGCTCTTGAACGGCATCCGCCTCATCAGCCGCCCCAGGTCACCTTCGGACTACCGTTCCCTGTACATCGGGGAAGTGCTCGCGGAAACACTTGAATTGCTCGAGCCCATGCTTCAGGACCGCCAGGTGGAGCTGTTCACAGCCATTGCGGAAGAGCCCCTGCTCGTCCTCGGGGATTCGGACCAGCTGAAGCAGGTTTTCCTCAACCTGTTCAAGAATGCCGTGGAAGCCATGGACGGAGTGGGCACCATCCGGATGCGGATGGGGGTTGAGGAAAGACAGGTCCTGGTGATCATCGAGGATGATGGGCCAGGGATTCCCCCAGAAATGGAAGACAAGATCTTCGACCCCTTCTTTTCGACCAAGTCCCAGGGAACGGGTTTGGGTCTCGCCATATCACGCTCGATCATCCAGGATCACGGAGGATCCATCAGTCTCCGCTCAACGGGGCCGCGAGGCGCGACCGCCATCGTGGCGCTCCCCCTGGAAATTCCTTGACGAAAAGAACATGGGCAGGCCCATGGGGCCTGCCCTGCTGTCCGGTTGACGTGGTTTTCGCCGATCGTGTTGATGCGGACTCCCGGCTCGCCTAGAGGGTGTAGCCCACCTCGCCGTGCTGGCTCAGGTCGAGGCCGTCGGATTCATCCTCCTCGCTGGCCCTCAGCCCCATCACCGCATCGATGATCTTCAGAATGATCCAGCTCACGACGAAGGAGTAGATCCAGGCGGCGACAACTGAGAGGGCCTGCACGCCGAGCTGGCCTGCGTTTCCGAAGAAGAGTCCGTCGGCGCCCGCCGCGTTGATCGCCTTTGAAGCGAAAAATCCCGTCAGGAGGGCACCGGTGGTTCCGCCTACGGCGTGTATCCCCACAACATCGAGGGAGTCGTCATACCCGAACTTCGGCTTCAGGCTCACCGCCGCATAGCAGGCGGCTCCGCCGACCAGCCCGATGATAAGGGACGAAAGAGGACCCACAAAGCCCGATGCGGGTGTGATGGCCACGAGGCCCGCGACGGCTCCCGAAACCAGGCCGAGGGCTGTGGGCTTGCCTCTGTGGGCCCACTCAACCATGAACCATGAGAAGGCCGCGGCGCCGGCGCCAATCTGGGTGGCCACGAAGGCGGATGTTGCCAGGTCCCCTGAAGCCAGTGCACTGCCCCCGTTGAAGCCGAACCATCCAAACCACAGCATGGCGGCGCCGATAACGGTGAGGGTCAGGTTGTGGGGTGCCATGAGATCGGCCCCATAGCCTTTCCGTTTGCCCACCACGAGGGCGCATGCCAGGGCGGAGACCCCGGAGCTGATGTGGACCACCAGTCCGCCCGCGAAATCGAGGGCTCCCATGCTTTTCATCCAGCCTCCAACACCCCAGACCCAGTGCGCGAGCGGGTCATAGACGAAAAAAGCCCAGAGGGACATGAAGACAACGTAGGCGCTGAACTTGATGCGTTCGGCGATGGCACCTGAAATCAGGGCCGGGGTGATGATGGCGAACGTCATCTGGAACACCATGAAGAGCTGGTGGGGAATGGTCGGGGCGTAATCCCCGTTGGGTTCTAAACCGACTCCCTTGAGGCCGATCCAGTCAAGGTTTCCTATGACGGATCCCACATCGGGGCCGAATGCGAGACTGTAGCCGAAAAGCACCCACTGTACCGTGATGATGGCGAGGGCCACGAAACTGTGCATGAGGGTCCCCAGGACATTTTTCCTTCGGACCATGCCTCCATAGAAGAGAGCCAGCCCAGGAGTCATGAGCATGACGAGGGCCGTGGAAATAAGGACCCATGCGGTGTCGCCCATGTCGCTCTTGAGGGGTGGTGGCGTTGCCGTGGCGGTCGATTCCGTGGCTGCCGCCTGAGCCAGTTGCATGGTTGCGTCGGTTTCTCCCGAAAATGCGGGAGTCGCCAGGACGGCGAGAGAGATTAGAAGAAGCAGTACTGCAAGTTTCCTCATGGCGTGTCCTCCGAGCCTATGATGACGTGTGTAGGAATGCTTCGTTTCAGAGTGTGTGTCCGTGACCCTTTTCACACCGCGTCCGATCCCGTTTCCTTTGTGCGGATGCGCATCACGTCGGTGATCTGGGACACGAAGATCTTCCCGTCTCCAATCTTTCCGGTAACGGCGGCCTTCTGGATGGCATCGATGACCTGATCCGTCTGACTCTCGGGAATGACCACGGTCACCATGAGCTTCGGGACGAAATCCACACGGTACTCGGCACCTCGGTACACCTCCACGTGGCCCTTCTGCCTCCCGAATCCCTTCACTTCGGTTACCGTCATGCCCTGAATCCCGATGCCCACCAGTGCCTCTTGAACAGCAGTGAGCCGAAACGGCTTGATGATTGCCTCGACCTTGACCATTTTTAATCCTCCTGTGTTTTCCTTAACGATTTTGTGAGTTGGAAGGTCCATGAGGCAAAGAGCTTGCCAAGACTGCATAATTAATTTAAATATTGGAAATAGCATAATAAATTATTTGATTGGGGCATGAAGTGGGTTGCACTATTGTACGAATTTGTTCCAACTTGGGGAGTTGATGGAAATGTGTGACATTTTTGTGTGAGAATTATGGCAATTCAAGGGAAAAAATGTGGGCGAGGGTCAGGTGGCCGGCTTTGAATGCCTCAATTCAGGGTGTTTCATTGGTGAGAGCGAGGGAAAACGCCAAGGGTGAAAACATGCTCGGTGAGGATGAAATCCTTGCCTTGGAAGAGCGCAAGAGTCATTCCCTTGAAAACGGGAATCTACAAAAGCGGCCACCCTTCCAGATTCCCGCGGGGCTCACCCTTCGACTCCTTCCCGGGGGGGAGGGACGGGGGTCTTCTTGGCCACGGTGATGAAACCCGTGTGGGCGATCATGCGGTCCTGGGGGCGGGCCCTTCTTTCGTCCACCATCCAGTCCCGTTTCATGAGTTCGAAGGTGTTCATGGCGGCGAAGCCGTGTGCCTTGAGTTCTCGGTAAACCAGCTGGACCTGGCCGACGTTGGGACTGAGGCTCAAGAGCAGGCCTCCCTGCCTGAGGAGTCTGGACACCGAACCGATGGCGTGCCACGGTTCCGGCAGGTCCATGTACACCTTGTCGGCCCTGGTGCTCATGAAGAAGTCCTGGATGTCCGCGACGACGATGTCGTGATTCCCGGGAGAACCGCCAAAGAATTTGGCAATGTTTTCCTTTGCCGTGGCGGCGAATTCGGGGCGCTTTTCCACGGAGATGAGGCGGCCCTGGTTTCCAAGGGCCCTCAGAAGTGCCATGGAGAGTGCTCCGGAGCCGATGCCCGATTCCAGGATGAGGTCGTCTGTCCGGATGTCGCCGTAGAAGATCATGGCCCCCAGGTCCTTGGGATAGATGATCTGGGTCTTTCGATCCATGGCGAAGATGTAGTCCTCCAGGGAGGGACGGAAAAGGAAGATCTTGGCACCCTTGTGGGTCTCCAGGTGCTCCCCCTCCTCTCTTCCAAGGATGTCCTTCATGTGGATGACACCCAGGTGGCAGGAAAACGGAGCATCATCCAGCCTGACGAACCACTTCTTGCCTTTTTGCGAGGTCAGCATGACCCACTCGCCCATGCGAAAACGGTCCAAGGGACGTCCGATCTGTTTTCAGGATTCAAGATTCGAGGAAGCCCCGACGTCACGCAGCCCCGGGGCTTTCGAGGGCAAACTCGAAGCAACTTAATGAAACCGAGACCTTGAAGTCAACCCGTTTCTGCCCAAATCTGTTTGCCAACGGTGCCGTTAACTTCTATCTTAGTGCAGTTGAATTGGGTATTCGTCTGTTTTGAGGGCATAGTCAAAAGGAGTCAAGTCATGCGGAGCCGTCCTGCAATTACCGGAATCTTCCTCCTGATGGTGTGGAGTTTTCTTTGTGTCGGTTTGCGCCTCGTCGGGGCCGATGACAAGTCGGGGCTCACCGGATGGGAAAAGGGGAGCGAGTACAACCGTTATTACGATGCCAGTGAGTTCGACGATTTCAAGGGCGTCGTGGAGGAGATCAAGGAAATCGTTCCACTGCCCGGAATGGCCCCCGGCGTCGGTCTTTTGGTGCGCGATCAGGATGGGGACAAGGTTGAGGTGCAGCTGGGTCCCAAGTCCTTCGTGAAGGTCGAGAGCATCGGTCTGCGTAAGGGTGACAAGGTCAAGATCAAGGGCGTTTGGGTCGAAATGGAAGGCAAAGACGTTTTCCTGGCATCCAAGGTGAAAAAGGGCGAGGAAAGCGAGCTCAAGGTGCGCAGGACGAAAGACGGGGCTCCTTACTGGACCATGTCCCCCGAGGAACTGGAAAAGGAAGCGGCCCAGCAGTGAAGATCCGTCCATGGGAGGTTGCCTGCCTGGCCCTGCTTTGCCTCTGTTTCTCCCCTGGAACGGGCTTGGGAGAGTCTCTGAGGGTCGTGGTTCTCACCGACGCGGCGGGGCTGGGGGACAAGGGCTTCAACGACGTGTGCTGGCGGGGTGTTCAAAGGGCGAAAGAGGAGTTTGGATTTCAGGCTCAATTCCTGCAATCCCGTGAACAGGCCGACTACGTACCCAACTTGAGCCTCGGCGCCCAGCGTGCCGATGTGGTCGTGACCCTCGGGTATCTCTTCGTGGATGCGGTGAGGCATGTCGCGCCGCGCTTTCCCAAAACGCACTTCGTGCACATCGAGGGTGAAATCCCCGGCGAAAATGTGGCCTGTTTCGATTTCAAGTCCGAGGAAGGGGGGTTCCTGGCAGGGCTCGTTGCGGGACTCTTCACCAGGACGAAACAAGTTGGAATCGTGACGGGGATGGACATTCCCCCTGTTGAAGCCTACGTGAGCGGATTCCGAGCCGGGGTGACCACGGCGGGTAAACGGCGCGGTGAAGCCATTGAAACGGTGGTTGCTTCCGCGGGATCGTTCAATGACCCCGTGAAAGGAAAATCCCTGGCCCAGGCACTCATGGACAGGGGTGTCGACGTCATATTCCGGGCTGCCGGCAACACGGGAGTCGGGGTCCTTGAGGCCGTGAAGAACTCCCGGGACGTCGCCATGATTGCCGAGGACCTCGACCAGGATTCCGAGCTTCCCGGGAGAATCCTCACGAGCACCCTCAAACGCATGGACGTGGCGGTGTACGGGGCACTCCGGGGAATCGTGGAGGGCAGATTCCAGAAGGGGCATCAGTGGCTCGGGGCGGCGGACGGCGCCGTTGGAATCACCGAAATGCGTCATTCCAGCCACCTCTTCACACCCAAGGATCTCCAGTTCATCGATCGAGCCCGGGAGCTTCTCGCAGGCGGGCAGATCAGGGTTCCCAAGCGCTCGGAAGAAGCGGGGAGCTTCACGCCTCCCGATTTCCCCTGATCCATTCGTTTTTCCTGTCCGCCTTTCCCTTGAAAGATGGCGCCGATGATCTCCTCCGGTTTTCATGATGATCTTCCCGCCGATCACCTCGAGAGCTCACCGCTTCTTTCCATTCAAGGCATTACCAAGCAATTCGGTCCCGTTTGGGCCAACCGGGACATCTCCATGGAGATCCGCCAGGGGGAAATTCATGCCCTGGTTGGAGAAAACGGCGCGGGAAAATCGACACTCCTGAAGATCCTCTTTGGTCAGCTGCGGCCCGACGCGGGCATGGTCTTTCTCGAGGGGCGGCCGACCTGTTTCAGGTGCCCGGGAGACGCCATGCACGCCGGTTTCGGCATGGTCCACCAGCAGCTGCTCATTTTTCCCCAGTTATCGGCCCTGGAGAATGTCATCCTCGGCGGAGAACCCAGCCGCTGGGGCAGGGTCCTCTGGAAGGAAGCGGAGGAGAGAGTCGGGGAGCTCGCGCGTGTTTTCGGTTTCACCGTGCCCCTCCATCTTCCGGCCGGGCTGCTCCCCTTTGCCCACAGGCAGCAGATTGAAATCCTCAGGGCCCTCCACCACAACGCCCGGATCTTGCTCCTCGATGAGCCCTCGAGCCTCCTTGGGCCCCTGGAGATCAAACACTTGATGGACCTGCTTGTGTCCTTCAAGGAGCGGGGGCACACGATCCTCCTCGTCAGCCACCGGCTCGATGAAGTCTTCAGTGTCGCCAACCGGATTTCCGTGCTCCACCAGGGTCGGTTTCACGGGACATACCGGACTGGCGAGGTGACCCCGGAGGATCTTGCCGCAATCATGGTTTCCGGGAGGGAATCGGCAACGGAAGCCGAACCCGCTTTCGAGGACCTGCGCAGGTTTGTTCCTGACAGCGGGAAAAGCGGGACTGCGGAGCCGGTGCTTGAAATCCGAAACGTTCACACGGTCTCCCTGGATCAGGAGCCTGGGCTCGACGATTTCACACTGGAGGTATTCCCGGGGGAGATTTTCGGGATTGGAGCGGTTGTGGGCAACGGTGAACGCTCCCTCGGGCGCCTCATAGCGGGGTTGATTCACCCGGTACGGGGAGGGCTCCGGTTTCAAGGGCACGGCATTTCCACGGCGCCCGTTACGACCCGCCTGGACATGGGTATTCGCTGGCTTCCGGCCAATCCCCTGGAAGAGGCCCTGATGCCGGATCGCCCCCTGTGGGAGAATCTTCTCATGGGCCGTCAGCGCGAAAGGGCCTTTCAGACCATGGGATGGCTCAAGAAGAGACAGATCAGGGACTGGGCGGCGAAGTGCCTCGAAAGCGCCCATGTGGCGTGTTCCTCTCCCGTCGAAAGCCTCCGGTCCCTGTCGGGGGGAAATCAACAGAAGGTGGCACTGAGCCGAATCATGACCGATTCCACCGCCCTGGCCGTCCTGGAGCAGCCGGGCCGCGGTCTCGATGTGCACGCTCAGGGGGAGATCCGCCGGCGCATGAAAGCGTTGAGCACCCGAGGGGCGGCCTTTGTGGTCATTTCGTATGACCTGGGTGAGCTGCTGGCTCTCTGTCACCGCGTGGGCATCCTGTTTCGAGGCCGTCTCGTGGGAACTGCGTCCCGGACCGATGCGTCGCGGGAAGTGCTGGGACGGTGGATGGTGGGCCTTCGGTGAGGGGTCGTCGACGTGCCCCGTGTTCAACTCTGTTGAGTAAAAGCAAGATGCGATGCGGCCGATGAGGAATCGAAAGGACAAAAAGAAAACTTCCATTCCGGCGACGAGCCGTTTGTGGGAATCGCTTTTCGGGTTCCTTCCGGCCGCCTTGTGCAGCGCAGGCCTGTGCGTGCTCATCGGGTTGTCGGCAGGTGCGGGGGGCATGGACGTCCTTTCAGCCATCTGGGAGGGTGCCTGGGGAAGCGCGGATGCGACGGCCGCGACCATCACGAAAATGACTCCCCTGGTCCTGACGGGGCTTGCTGTAGCCCTGGCTTACCGGGTCAACCTGCTCAATATCGGATGTGAAGGCCAGCTGACCCTGGGGGCTCTTTCGGCTGCAACGGCCACCCACCTGGCAGGCTTCCTTCCGTCCTGGCTGCTCCCTCCTCTTGGTCTTGCGATGGGAGCGGCCGTGGGCGGTCTCTGGGCATACCCGGCTGTGTGCCTGAAACGGAAGCGGGATGTCCATGAAGTCATCACCACGCTCCTCCTCAACTATCTGGCCGTTTATCTGGCGGAATACCTGGTCCTTGGGCCTTTGGGCGACGGCACGGCCATGGGGAGAACCCCTGAAATTCCTGAGTCCGCGTGGCTTCACCCGGTTCTGCAAGCGGGGGCTTTCGGGATCACGGCGGCTCCCTTCGGCGCGGTCTTTCTTGGGCTCGCGCTGCAACTGTGGCTGTCAAGGACCCTCTGGGGCTTCGAGGCCACCATGACGGGGAGCAACATGCCCGCGGCGGTGGCGTCCGGGATTGGAGCCGGGCGGTGGCAAGGGAGGATATTTGTGGTGAGCGGCGCTCTGGCCGGACTGGCCGGAGCCCTGGAGGTGATGACGGTCCATCATCGTTTCTACAGGGCCTTCTCCCCGGGGTATGGATTTGACGGCATTGCGGTCGCATTTCTGGTGAATTGTGTCCCGGGGATGGTGTGGTTGAGCGCGACCCTGATCGCGAGCCTCCGTGCGGCGGACAAGTGGCTCCAGTTGGCCCTCGGCATATCGCCCAGTGTCATCCTGGTCATCGAGGCGGGGCTGCTCCTGGCGGTCGCCTGCCGGCCCGGGTTTAGAGTCGGCGGGTGGAAGCGAGGACCGGGAAGCTCACGGAAGTCGTTTGTGGGGGGTCCATGATGCTCCAAGGCCCACTCACATCCCTGGTTCATCTGGTGGTGCTCTCCCTCGGCAAGACAGTCCCTCTCTGGCTGGCTTGCCTTGGGGGGTTGATGGCGGAACTGAGCGGCGTCATCAACTTTGCCCTGGAGGGCATGATGCTCCTGGGGGCGTTCGGGGCAGTGTGGATGGTCTCTTGGAGCGGATCTCCCTGGGTTGGGCTGATTGGAGGCGCCCTTGGAGGCGGCTTCGTGGGGGTTGTGCACGCCTTCGTTACCCTCAAGATGCGGGGCAACCAGATCGTGAGTTCCATTGCCTTGAATCTTCTCGCCGCCGGGGTTTCCGGCACCTTGCTCAATCAGGTCTTCCATGTGTACGGCACCTCGCCCTCGGTGGAGAAGCTTCCAAGCCTTGCGGGGATGGCATCCTTTTGTGGCGCTTCCGACGCGGGCGGGTGGTGGAAGCTCACTGCCGGAGTCTCGGTTATGATGCCGGTCACGGTGATGCTGAGTCTGCTCTTTGTGTGGATTTTCAGGGGGTCCGTGTGGGGGCTCAGGATCAGGGCATGCGGCGAGAATCCCTCGGGTGCTGAAGCGTCGGGACTTTCCGTGACTCGCATCCGGTTTTTTTCGGTCGTGCTGGGAGGGGTCCTGGCAGGTCTCGGAGGAGCCACCCTCTCCATCGGGGAGCTCTCTCAATTCGTGGAGCACATGACTCAGGGACGCGGCTACCTGGCTATTGCCGCGGTCATTCTCGGGAGGTGGGTCCCGTCGAGGGTACTCCTCGCCTCTCTCCTGTTCGGGTTCAGCGGGGCCCTTTCCGAGTGGCTCGCAGTGCGTTGGTCCGCTCTCCCTCAGCAGTTTTTCCTGAGCTTTCCCTTCGTTGTGTGTCTTCTCGTGCTGCTTTTCCAGATCGGGAAAAAGATGCCCCCTTCGGCCCTGGGGCGCCTTCAGTAGGGCCTTGTATTGCAAAGGGTTTGGCTTGGGCCGGGTTCGAATGCATGGATCATCGTGGCGTGGAGGAATTGCCGTCGTGACCCGCGCAACAAAGAAGCACGAATTCGTGGGACTGTGGAAAAAATATTCTTGTAAATCTCTTGTGAAAATGTGATTAGACAACAATTGATAGATATAATTGCCAGAATCAGTTTTTGGGCTAATCTCGGATCCAGCGTTTGACGAACGGATACTCATCATTGCCAGTCCACTCATTGTTTTGAAGGAAGTTGTCATTGGCCGTCAGGGGTTGTAATGAACAGGGGCATGCAAGGGTTGAAAGGAGGAGAAGATGAGGAGTTCAAAGCATTCACTGGGGCTACTTGCACTGATCTGCGCCGTCTCCATCGCGTTTTTCCCGTCCATGGGCGAGGCGCAAAAGCGCGAGGCGCAGAAGCGCACGAAAAAGTCTGTTCAAATGGAGCAGATGAACACGGATCTCATATACTCGGCATCGAAAGGGTATGAGGACACCGTAAGCAATCTGATACTTCAGGGCGCCGATGTGAATTCGAGAGATCCGGAAGGCATGACTCCGCTGATGCGGGCGGCGGTCATGGGTTACAAGGGGGTCGTGGAAATCCTGCTTCAGGAGGGAGCGGACCCGAACATCATGGACATATACGGCACGACGGCTCTCATGCAGGCGTCGTGGGCAGGACACATGGACATCGCTCAGGCTCTTCTGGCGGCGGGAGCCGACCCGAATCTGAAGGGCCAGGAATTGCTGCCGAGCCTCAAGAAAAAGGGCGTGACAGCGCTCATGGCAGCGTCCATGTACGGCAACGCGGATCTCGTTCGACTGCTCATTGCCAAGGGAGCCAAGGTGAACCAGCAGGACGATGAAGGTCAGACCGCGCTGATCCTGGCCGCCAAGGGGGGACACGCCGAAGTTGCCAAAGTGCTCATTTCCAACAAGGCCGACACGGAAGTCCGGGACAAGTTCGGAAGGACGCCTCTCATTGTGGCGACAATCTATGGCCAAACTTCCGTCGTGCGCGTTCTGCTTCTGGGAGGAGCCAACATGAGGGGAAGAGACATCAACAACCTGACCGCCTTTTCCTACGCCCGCAGCATGGACCGCTATGAGATCATGCAGATGCTCAACTACGCTGGTCAGAGGAATGCCAGAAGGTATTAGTGCTGCAATGAGAGTTCAGGTCTGATGGCTCTCCCACGCAGGGTGGGCAAAGGTTCCATTTTGCCCACCCTATTTCAACGCCTCATTTTAGTATTTGGGTGTTTGCAGATAGCATTTTTGGGGTTTTGGGAGGGGATGAACCCCTCCCCTACGGTACAAACTCGACATTTCAGTTGGGGCGGGCTTCACGCCCGCCCGAGGTGTGCCAGGCGATTCCTCCGTAGTTGTTTTTGGACAGTTCCTTGCCGTACCATCCGAGAACACTCCAACAGAATGAACTTGACGAAGCAGTAGATGCAGCCCTCCCCCGAAGCCGCTTTTCATGACACAGCCCATGAGCGGAACCCACCAGGAGTCGCAGAGTCGTTCCGGATTGCTCCCTCGCCACCTCTCGGTATTGCTCTTCCCGCGGCACGCGATTCAATCCCCTGATGGAGAGGCATCCCCATGACTTATCGCGCAGTCCTCTTTGACCTGGACGGAACTCTTCTCGACACCCTGGAGGATCTGGCCAATTCCATGAACACCGTGCTCCAGGAATCCGGATTCCCTGTTCACGAACAGGAAGCGTACAAGTATTTCGTGGGAGACGGCATGGATAACCTCGTCCGGAGGGCTCTTCCCGAATTGGATCGCCAGCATGAGCCCACCGTGGCGGATTGCCTTGAGGCCATGCGCCGGGAATACAAAAAGAGGCAGAGAGAGACGACGAGGCCTTACGATGGGGTGCCCCAGCTCCTCGACGCCCTGGTGAGGAGAGGCATGAGAATGGCCATACTTTCGAATAAACCCGATGAGTCCACAAAAGAAATGGTGGCCGATCTCCTTTCCCCGTGGACGTTCGACGTGGTCCTCGGGGCTCAACCGGGCAAACCCAGGAAGCCCGATCCGACCGGTGCGATGGAGATCGCCGCCACCATGGCGATTCCCTGCGAGGGGTTCCTCTACCTAGGAGATACGAACACGGACATGCTGACGGCCAATGCGGCGGGAATGTTCGCGGTGGGTGCTCTGTGGGGATTTCGGAAAGCCGATGAGCTCCTGTCTCATGGAGCCCGGGCTCTCGTGGAAAGCCCAGTGGATCTCTTGCGGCTCCTCTGAGGGGATCGTGACCACGGGGCAGCCAATGGCCGCAGTCATGATAATCAAAAGAATTCACCGCAAAAGACGCAGGGATTCCCGAGAAAACAGTGAGTCAATCAAGGCTCCCGATAGGGCTTAATGAAATTGTACGCCAGGTGTAAGGGGTTTCCAGTCGGAGGCCCTGCATTCCGCAAATCCGTCGCCGTAGTGCCCTGTTCAATCCGCTTTGCTGACCACGGTGAGGTTTTCCTCGGACCGCTCCAAAATGCGTCCCTCCAGGTGGGAGCTGTAACGGGCGAACATCCACAGCTCCGGAATGATTTCAGAGATGAGCTCGCCGTCGTCATAGACCCTCACCATGGAGCTCTCGGAAACGACGATGGCCACCGCTTTCGTTTGCCTGGTGATGGAAGCCGCCGCCATATGCCGGCTTCCCAGCCCGAGAGCAAGGTTGATGCCCTCGGAGAAGGCATCGATGTACCGGCACCCCGAGAGCGCCACTCCATCGTCCGAAAACACGAACGCTCCATCAAGCTGGGCCAGTTCCTTTATGGTCTCGCGCATATCCGGGTCGAAGATGAGCTTGACATGATCCGGGTGCCCCTTCAGCGGGTCCAGGATGAGGTTCCTCGAACGTTTCAGAACCTCCTCCGTGTCGCCGACCACGAACAGCGTACCGATCCGCCTTCCTTCCCGGCCCTCCCGGGCGATTTCGATGGCGAGGATGATCAACTGTTTGAGAGTCTCCGGGTTCACTCCCCGTTTTGAGGTGCACACCTCGCAAAAAAGGTCTTCTTTCATCATAGTGGCAACTCTGGCTCGTTTCAGTGGGAAGAAAGAAGCATGTCAGCAAACCGGAAACACCCCTGTTGCGCACGAATGTATCATATCTCTCGACACTTGCCTAAGGCCTTTTCAGCACTCTCCCCGATTCATTCTGGGTGAGACCTTCGCCGAAAATCCGGATTGGAGGGCGCTAGGGGGCGTCGGAGGCTTTTTTGCCGTATGCCATGAAGTAGACCAGCGGCACCACAATGAGAGTGAAAAATGTGGACACGGTGATGCCGAAGATGAGGGCCCAGGCGAGACCGGAAAAGATGGGATCCAGGGTGATGGGCCAGGCGGCCAGCATTGCCGAGAGGGAAGTCAGAAAAATGGGACGAGTCCTCAACGCGCCTGCCTCGATGAGGGAAAGCACCAGGGGTTTTCCCTCCCTCTTGCGCTCCTCCACGAATTCGATGAGCAGAATGGAATTCCTTGTGGCGATCCCAGCCAGCGCGATCATGCCTATCATGGCGGTCGCGGTGAAATAGACGGAATCCGGCCAGCCTCCCACAGTGTCCGCAAAAAACACGTTGAGGAGCCAGAAACCGGGAAGAATTCCAATGACGGAAAGCGGAAGCGCGATGAGCTGTATGGCCGGAAGGAGGGTGCTCTGGGTCTGGTACATGAGCAGGATGTAGATCCCCAGCACGGCGGCTCCGAAGGCAATGCCCAAATCCCTGAAGACCCGCAGTGTGATGTCCCACTCGCCCTCTCCCGACCAGACAACTCGAAAATCCTTGAGATGTGGATCTTTCCCCACCTTGTCTTCCAGGGCCAAGACGGCTTCTGGCGGCGGCAGACCGGCCGTCTCCCCGAACACGTAGACAACGGGAGTGAGATTCTTGTGGTATATGGGCTGATCGATGGTTTCCCGTTCAAACGATCCAAGCTCCGCGAGAAAGACTCCTTCACCCCGCATGCCCTTCACCATGAGCTGATCCAGATCAGCCTGGAAAGACCTTTCCTCCCTGGGAAAGCGGAGCTTGATGAGTGCAGGGTTGACCTGGTCATCGAGTCGCAGAGAGCCTGCGGCGGCCCCAGCCACTGACCCCTGTATCGCCTCCGACACCTGCCCCGCCCCTATCCCGTGGAGTGCGGCCTTCATGCGGTCCACCCGGAACACGCTCCTCGGCTGTGGTGCAACGAGCACATCGTCCACATCCACGACCCCAGGCGTCCTCTCCATGTGTCCTCGGACCTGCTTCGCGGCCTGAGCCAGGTCTTCGTAGGGCTGGCCGATGCCCCCGTAGACTTCGGCCACCAGGGTGGCTATGACGGGTGGACCGGGCGGGCTCTCCACGATCTTGATGTTGGCGTCCCACTGTGCCGCGATCCGGTGGAGGTCGTTGCGAATCCTCAGTCCCAGGGCATGGCTTTGCTGGCTGCGGGTCTTCTTGCCGATCAGGTTGATGCGGATGTCGGCCACGTGGGGACCCTGCCTCAGGTAGTAGTGGCGCACGAGCCCATTGAAGTCCACGGGACTGCTTGCGCCCGCGGTGCTGCTCACATCCGTAACCTCCGGCAGCCGCGCCAGATAATCCATCATGTCATGGGTGGCCGCTTCCGTTGTCTCCAGGGTCGTTCCCCGGGGCATGTCCACCACGACCTGGAGCTCGTTCTTGTTGTCGAAGGGAAGCATCTTGAGAGGCACGCGCCTGGACGTGACCAGCCACACGGAGAAAGCGAAAAGAACGGCCACGAGGGCAAGGACCCCCAGGCGCAGGCTTCTGCGGTGGACGAGGGGTTCCATGATCCGGTCATAAATCCTGTACAGGGTGCTCTGTTCCAGTGGAACGGTTTCTCCGTGAGGCTTTTGGTAGACACCCCTCAGCATGTGCAGTGACAGCCAGGGCGTTATGGTGAACGCCACCAGGAGGCTCATGAGCATGGCCACGGGGACGTTGAGGGCCATGGGGGCCATGTAGGGACCCATCATGCCCGTGATGAAGAACATGGGAACGAAGGAGATGATGACCGCCAGGGTGGCCAGAATAATGGGGGGCCGCACCTCGTTCACGGCGAAGACGACGGCCTGGAAAGGCGGCATCTTCCGCATGGAGAAGTGGCGGTGAATGTTTTCCACATCGACGATGGGATCGTCCACAACGAGTCCCAGGGACAGGATGAGGGCGAACAGGGTCACGCGGTTGATGGTGTATCCGAGCAGGAGATTGAGGAGCAGTGTGAAGCTGAAGGTCACCGGAACGGCCAGGGCGATGATGATTCCCTCTCTCCAGCCCAGGGTGTAGGCGAGGAGGATCACGACGATGATGATGGCCACCACCAGCGCTTCCACGAGCTCGTTGACCTTCTCGTCGGCGGTCTTGCCCTGATTCCTGGTGATGCGCATGAGGACGCCGTCGGGAAGGATTTCCCCGGCAAACCGTTCAGCCTCCTTCTGAACCTCCTCTGAAACCCAGACCGCATTGGTTCCTTTTCTTTTGGCTGCGGCGACGGTCACCGCCGGGTAGTCCCTGGAACCGCTCCAGCCCAGGCGGGAATTCCCCTGCCTCCGCCGCATGATCCAGCTTCGAATAGGCCTTCTCCCCGAACATGATCCGCGTATACGTTTCCGGAAGGGCCGGGCCGTCCTCGACGGTGGCCACCTCTTTCAGATACACCGGTCGGCTGTCTTTGACCCCGACCACGAGGTTTTCCACCTCCACTGAAGACTTGAGGAATCGCCCAGCGTCGAGCTGGACTTCCCGGTTGTCTCGAACCAGGCTTCCCGCGGGCTTTGACGCGTTGGCGGCTTCAAGGACCCGCCGGATGTCCTCGATGGAAACGCCACGGCCTGCCATGCGCTGTGCAGAGAGGTGCACGCTGATCTGCCTGGGTCTCCCACCCGAGATGTATGTTCGGCCTGCGTTCTTGACGCTCTGGAGGCGGATTTCCAGTTCCTCGGCCATCCGGCGCAGGGCATAGTCGTCGTAGGCGGCGCTGGTGAGGGTGAGGTTCAAGACGGGCACATCGTCGATCTCCACGGGCTTCACGACCCAGCCGGTCACACCGGGCGGAATCTGGTCGATGTTCGCCTGGATCTTGTTGTGGAGCTTCACCAGGCTTCGCTCCCGGTCCTCGCCGACGTAGAAGCGAACGGTGACAACCGCCTGGGAAGGAAAGCTCGTGGAATACACGTATTCCACCCCGTCTATCTGGTAGAGGAGTTTTTCGAGGCGGGTGGACACCTGGCGCTCCACTTCGCGGGCGGAAGCCCCCGGCATCTGGATCATGATGTCGGCGATGGGCACGACGATCTGGGGGTCTTCTTCCCGGGGGGTCACCCAGAGCGCCACCACGCCGGCAATGAGGCTGACCAGAATGAGCAGGACGGAAAGGTTTCCCCCCAGGAATGTCGTGACGATGCGGTTCATCCAGTGATGGGGGTGCTCGGGTTGCTGCGTCATACGGTGAGGCTCCTGCAAGGGCAATGGCGGAGTGCCGCGGGTCACCGCGTCGTATCCAAGGCCGGCTGCTTCTCAGGGGACGACGATTTCTTCATTCTCCTTGAGCCCTGAAAGCACCTCCACCACGTCCGGGTGGGTCTTCCCGAGGATGACGAAGCGGCGCCGGGCGTGCCCGTCAGGGGCCATGACATCCACGAGGCGAAGCTGGCCCACTTCGCGGACCGACCTGACGGGCACCACGAGGGACTCGTATTGTCCATGGACAACCCGCAGCCTGGCGAAGAGACCGCTCACCAGATCCGAATCGGGGGGGAGGCCCACCTTGATGAGGACCGTCCGTGTCTGGGGATCCGATCTGGGAACGATCTCGAGGAGCCTGCCCGTGAAGGTTCTGCCCAATGCGTCCACGTGGGCCTCCATTTCCTGCCCCGGTTTCAGCGAGACCACGAGGGACTCGGTGATGGTTGCGTGGATCTCGGGGTGCGAGACGGTTTCAATGACGAACATGGGCTGCCCCGGGCCCACCATGTCCCCGATGTCCACCAGCTTCCTCGTGACACGGCCCGAAAAGGGGGCCCGGATGGCTGCGTGGCTCAACATGACCCTGGCCTCCTTGAGGGCGGCTTCCGTCTGCCCCTTCTGAGCCCGGAGCCTCTCCAGATCTCCCCCGGCCGCCTGGATTTCCCGCTGAGCCGCGCTGACACGGGCTTCGGCCACATCCCGGTGGGTCTTCACCTGCTCGAGCTGCTGACCCGTTGTCGCCTGATTGCGGTAAAGTTCCTGATATCTCCTGTGGTCGGAATTGCTCCTGTCCCTCTCGGCAAGGGCCGCGACCAGCTGAGCCTTTGCAGCGCCTACCTTGGCTTCGGCTGATTCCACCCCTCTTTCGGTGCCCTCCAGTTGCTGTTCCGCCTGCTGCAGCCGGGAGCGCAAGTCCCGGTCGTCCAGGCGAGCCAGCACGGTAGCCTGGGCATGGCCGCTTTCGAGTCCTGAAACGGGGTCGCTCTCCTTCACGAGGATTTCCCTGACCTGGGCCATGATGCGGGTGGAGACCTCCGCTTCGCTTTGAGCCCGCACGGTCCCGACCTGTTCCACCACAAGGGGGAAAGCACGGCGCTCCACCTTCTGAGTGGTGTACCGGGGAGGGGGAGGTTTGGAAGCCGGGGAAGCAGGCTGGACCTTCTCGATGAATCCACCGGCAAGCCACAGCATGAGGATCACCAGGAGGCCGAGAACGAGAAGCCCCTTCAGCAACTCCTGTTTGACAGGGGATTTTCCGGGATGTGCAGCGGATTGGCTCATGTCGACCTTCTTGGAATTTCAGTAGGCACCGGTCTCACTGCGAAAGGGCTCAGAGAATGCCTTCAGCGAAGTCTCCCAGTGATTGCCTCAAGAGGGCACGGGCGATGCTTCCCTCGAAATGGGCGGCCGAGTAGGCCGCTTCAGCCTGGGCCCAGGCAACCTGGGCCTGCAAAAGGGAATCCACTCCGGCCACCTCGTTTCGGTACTGGTGCCTCACCTCTTCGAGGGCCTTACGTGCCCAGTTTCTGCGCTCCTCCTGGACGTTGATCTTCTCAAACGCTTCCTCGAGAGCCAGGGCAGCCTGGCGCACCTCCAACGCAATGTCCAGTTCCACCTGCCCGCCTCTTGCCTGCATTTCCCGGAGGCGGGCCCTCGCTTCGGCCAGTTTTGACAGTGTCAGGCCCCCCTCGAACAGGGGAAGCGAGGCATGGATGCCCACCAGCCAACTGTCGGAGCTCTTGCCCAGGTCTTCCGAGTCCCACTGGAGCTGCCCGGTCGTGGACAGCCTTGGGAGGAAGCCACCCCGCGCCGACTTCACCCTCTGGAAGGCCGCGTCGACCATCGCCCGGGCGGCGGCCACCTCCGGGCGCCTCTCCAAGGCCTGCTTCACCAGCGAATCCGGGTTCCCGGCCGATTCGGGCTCCACGGCGGCATTCTCGGACAAGCTGCGAGGATCGGGAAACTCCTCGGGGGCGATGGGCCTCGCCAGGAGGCGCTCCATGGCTGCCTGGAGCCTCCTGACGTTGCTCTTCGCGGATACCAGTTTCCCGTGCATTTCGGCGGTTCGCGCCTTCAGACGGGCCACATCGCCCGGGAGGGCCATTTCGACGCGGAACCGGGCCTCTCCCAGGCTTTCGTCGGTCCTGGCAGCTTCCAAGGCCTCCTCGGCCACGGTGATGAAGCTCAAAGCCTGCAACCACCGGTAGTACGTTTCGGTCACTCTGGCCACCAACCGGTTCCGGGCTGCCATGAGCTCAGCCTCGACAGACCGGCGCCCGCTGATTGCGGCCCCTCGCTCATGCCACCGGCCCCCCCCCTCAAAAAGGCTCCACTCCCCCTGAATCCGGGTGGAAAAGTTCTGTTGCTGGCCGGGATCATTGAAGTTCACGGTGGGTTGGAGACGCCGCTGATTGATGATGTTCATCAGGGCGTATACGGGGTTGTCCGTCGCATTGAATTCCTCCGCAAGGAGGACCCGCGGATAAAAGCTCGCCTCCACCTGCTTGATCTGTTCCGATGCAGCACCGATGCGCTGCTGGATCTGATCGAGCTCGGGACTCACCTTGATGGCTTCTTCGACGGCCTTCCCGAGGGTGAGCCGCGGTGACGCGGGGATGGGCGCATCCTTCAAGAGGGCCGGCTCTTCCAGCCCCATGGGCCCGGCCGGGGGCGACTCCTGGAGACGGGAAGGTGTGGATCGCTGTGCACAGCCGAAAAACGAGAGAGAAAACAGGAGAGTCAGAAACAGTCCCTTCGAGAAGAACCGTCCCCATGGGCGGTATTGGAAAAGGCTCCCGGTCATGTCCCCCCTCGTTCGATTGTCACACGACCTTAAAGCAGTCTCGACAAGCATTCGCGGCCATGAAGCAACAGTTCGCTCTGCACGTGAATGACCATCAGCTTCGTCCCTTTACTAGATAAATCATGAAAAATCAAGCGGATAGATTTGAGGACCATTGGACAAAACTTTGACCCCACATGGACAAGAGCTTTGCCCTGCGCACCGGAGCCCATGGGCCGCGCCACCAGCGTTGTACCATGAACTGCGGAAGTTGCTCGCACATCTGATTGTACCTCCCCTTACATGAGCCTCGTTGTAGACGTAAAAACTCTATTATAGTATGAGGATGCGAACCCAGTCTTCATAACGAGCACATTCACAGTTGACGGAATTCTCCGTCACGAGAAGTCTGCAAAGAGGAGAGCGAAGATGGCGACTCAAGAGACCATTTCACCTGAAATCGCGTCAGAGATCATGAAAACCGAAGGCAAGCATTCCATCTTTGAAAATGCAGTGAGACGAATGCCCATTCCCGTTTGTTCGGTTTTCCTTGGCAAGGATGGAAAAATAAGGGCTGCCCGATTCAAGGAAACCGAGACGACTCTTTCGGTTAAGGACCCGGACGGGCTGAAGCGGGCTTTCCCACTCACCACGGCCAGGAACAGGAATGTTGTCCTGGAGGCCGTCCCCGGCGACTCGCCCTCCCCTGTGACGGGAAAGCGCCTGGCGGTTCTTTTCTCCGGGGGGCCGGCGGCCGGCGGGCACAATGTGCTGGCGGGGCTCAAAGCCGCCCTGGGCAAGGACAACACGCTCCTTGGCGTCCGAAAAGGCCCCAAGGGGCTCCTCAGCGGGGACGTTTTCGAGATCTCCTGCAGCGATGTTCAGTCCATATTGAACACGGGGGGCTTTGACTTCCTCGGCACGGATCGCACGAAGATCAAGACGCCGGAGCAGTTCAGCAAGGTCAAGGAGACCGTCGTCAAGAACAAGCTCGATGGGATTGTCATCGTGGGCGGAGACGATTCCAACACCAACGCCGCCTTCATCGCGGAGTATCTGGAAGGGGAGGGCATCCCCTGCAGCGTCATCGGAATCCCCAAGACCATCGACGGGGACCTGGCCGTGGGGCATTACCTTCCCATCAGCTTCGGCTACGACACGGCAACCAAAATATACTCGGAGCTCGTGGGCAACCTCACCCAGGATGCGGCTTCGGCCGTCAAATACTGGCATTTCGTGAAGCTCATGGGCCGCACGGCGAGCAAGATCACCCTCGAGGTTGCGCTCCAGACAAAACCCGCCATTGCACTCATCTCGGAGGAAATCGCCGAGAAGAACATGTCCCTGGACGACATCGTGGATCACATAGTGCGGATCATCACCGCCCGAAGGCTCAAGGGGATCAACCACGGCGTCATCCTGGTTCCCGAGGGGCTGGTGGAATTCATCCCTGAAATGAGGAATCTCATCCAGGAATTGAATTCAGTTCTGGCCGAATACGAGCGGGACATCAGGGACCTTCCCACCCTGCGGAACAAGCTCGAGTTCATCTATCCCCTCCTCACCCCGCAATCGGCACAGCTCATGGCTTCCATCCCCGACGAGATCGAGGAGATGCTCATCCTGGATCGGGACGACCATGGGAATGTGAAGGTATCCCAGATCGAAACGGAGAAGCTCCTCATCGAAAAGATCCGCTACAAGATTTCGGAACTGAAGCGTCACCCGGACAAGTTCTTCGGGACAGGGGAACAGAGAATCCAGGCGGATCCCGCTCAAATTGAAAAGATCAAGAGCATGATCCTGTCCACCCAGTCCCACTTCCTCGGCTACGAGGGCCGTTGCGGCAAGCCCAGCCTCTTTGACGCGACGTTCACCTTTCTCCTTGGCCTCACGGCAGGTTCCCTGGCCCTGGACGGCAGGACGGGGTACATGGCCGCCGTGACCGATTTCGACCAGGGAGGGAGGGTCCTCGGACTTCCCATCGTGGGGCTCATCACCAACGAGATGCGCAAGGGGAAGGAGGAGCATGTCATCGAGAAATCCCTGGTGGAGCTGGATTCCCCGTCCTTCCAGGTGTTTGCCCGCAACCGGGAAAGGTGGGCAAGCGAGGATCTCTTCAGCAGCCCGGGGCCCATACAGCACTGGGGACCCACGAAGAAGCAGCTGCCCATTTCCGTTGCCCTGGACCAGGGCTACAAGACTTTCATCGCCTTCGACCTGGGAGAAGAGCGAGAGGTGGCTCTGGATTAGGACTTGTCTCAATACAGTTGTTACGCAATGGGGAGGGGATGAACCCCTCCCCTACGGTCCAAACGGTGTCTTTCCGCAGGCGCGCGCTTCACGGCCACCCGAGGCGCAGTGGGCGATTCCTTCGTGGTCGTTTTAGGACGGGTCCTTCATGAAAAGCGGTGGGGTCGTCTGAATTGAGTTGGGGTCCGCACACTGAATACAGATCCAGCCAATTATTGGCCGATAAGGTGGTCGTCATTCCGGGCTCGACCCGGAATCCAGGAAGCCCCGGATTCCAGGCAAGGCGGGCATGACGAGACGGTAGTTTCACGGACCGCCTTCAGTGGGGGTCATCTTGGTGGGCTTGTCGTTTTCCCACTGGAAGAAAACGTCGGTGCCGTCGGTGAAGAATCGAATCCCCGTGCCCGAAACGATTTCGTCCCCGTTGATGGTCCAGTCCCTCCATCCCAAGTAGGTCGTGTTTTCCTCTGCCTTGAAGCGGTAAAAGTAGAGGCCGTAGCGGTTCTCGCGCTTGACCAGCCAGAACTCGACAGGGTTGATGTCCGTTCTCCCCTGCTTCGTTCTGTATCGGTGCCACATGACCTGCCAACCGCCCATGAGTCGGGGGTTGGGTTCCTTGAGCACTTTGCAGAACACGCTGGGAGCACCCGCAACATCCTGGGGCGTGGTTTTGGCCGCACTCGCCCCGAAGGCCAGGAAAGCGAGAATCACGGCCGCAAGGGGGCCAAGCAAAATTGGAGCTTTGTTGCTCATGGCGTTCCTCCAACGGTTGGTCAAATGAAGAAAATCCTGTATGCGCGGCCCTGCCCTCCGGACTGATTGTCCGCGGCAGGGCCGCGGCCGCATCAAGGCCTCAAAAACGTCCTGCCGAGAACCTTGCGGCTCACCCCGGTCGAATCCAGGTACGGGGTGATTCCTCCCAGGAAGAAAGGCCATCCCGCGCCGAGGATCATGGCAAGATCCACATCCTTGGGGCTCTCCACCACTTTCTCTTCCAGAATGAGGTGAATCTCCCTCGCCAGGTTCTCGAGGATCCGCTCCCGGATTTCCTCTCCGCTGAATTCGCCTTCCCAGGACCTTGACCAGACGCTTTCCACTTCAGGAAGAATTTCCCTGGATTCCCCAAGGCTGTTGTAAAAAGCGGGGATCTTCTCCTCGACCATCTTCCGGAAGCTCTCGTTCAGCGGGAAACGCTCGGGCCCGAAGGCCCCGTTCAGAGTTTCCATGGCATGAAAGGCCACCGGAGGGCCCACCAGGCCGAGAAGTTCGAAGGGGCCCATGGGAAGGCCGAGACCCACCACGGCGTCATCCACCTGGCGGAAGGCCGCCCCCTTGTCCACGATGGCCATGCAGTCCGTGAGCATGCGGATGAGGACCCTGTTGACGAGAAAAGCGGGGGAGTCCTTCACCAGGATTCCCGTTTTCCCGAGTCGCCCGCACAGGTCGAAGGCGGTGGCGATGGCCGCCTGATGCGTCCTTTTCCCCTTGACGATCTCGATGAGGGGCATCACGGCGACGGGGTTGAAAAAGTGGAGTCCAACCAGCCGTTCCGGGTGACGGAGAACCTCCGACATGCGGCTCACGCTCAGGGAGGACGTGTTGGTTGCAAGGATTGTATCCTCGGCCAGGAACGCCTCGGCTTCCCGGAAAACCTGGCGTTTTACCTCCTGGTCTTCGAAAACCGCTTCGATGACCAGGTCGCACCCCTGGAAGTCCTCATAGCGCACGGTCCCTTCCACGAGCCCCTCGAGGTACCTGGCCCTGCCCTCGCTCACCCGTCCCCTTGCCGCCCGCTTCCCGATCTCCTTCAACACGTGAGCGCGCCCCCCGGCGGCTGCCTCCTCGGAAACATCCTTCATCACTACTGGGACTTCCATCCTGAGGATGAAGAGGCTCGCAAGCTGGGACGCCATGAGTCCGGCCCCGAGGATCCCCACCTTGCCCACCCGGCGGGGCTCCGCTTCCACGAGTCCGTGTGTCTTCCTGGCATAGCGGTTGACAAGGTCGAAGGAGTATATGGACGCCTGGCACTGTGGGGTTTGGATGAGATCGCCGAGGGCGCGGTTTTCCTCCTCGAATCCCCGTTCCACGTCCCAGGCGCAGGATCCCCGGATGAGTTCAAGGGCCCGGTAAGGGGCAGGGGAGGCCCCGTGGACCTTGCTGTCCACGAATGCCCTCGCTTTGGCGAAGAGAGTCTCCGGGTCGCTGTGGGGTGGAGGCTGGCGTTCCACCACGCTTTTTCCTGCGATGATGTCCACGAGAAAGCTCAGGGACTCGTCCAGGAATTCAGCGCCGTCGAAAAGCCAATCCGCAAGGCCCGTCCGCAACGCCTCCGATCCGTCGAGGGTGCGGTTCTGGCTGAGGGGGTTGACGATGATCAACTCCAGGGCCTTCTCCGGGCCAAGGAGCTTCGTCGCAAGGGTGCATCCCCCCCACCCCGGGACAAGGCCGAGAGAGCACTCGGGGAGCCCGATGGCCCTGGCGCTCCGGGAGACGGTGCGATAGCGGCAGTACAGGGCAATTTCCAGGCCGCCTCCCAGGGCCACCCCGTTGATGGCGGCGAGGGTCGGGAATGGGAGATCCATGATGCGCTTCATGCTGGAGTGACCCAGCTTTCCGATGGCGTACCCCTCTTGATGGCTCTTGATGAGGGGAATCCGGCTCAGGTCGGCTCCCGCCGCAAAAATGTAAGGCTTTCCCGTCAGCATGAGGCCGCAGACCCGTGGATCACCCTGGACCACGTCCAGAGCGGCGTTCAGGGATTCCATGGAAGCCTCGCCGAAGGTGTTGGGCTTCTTGTGGTCGTAGCCGTTGTCCATGGTGAGTATGGCGATTCTTCCGACGGGCGACGCGTAGAATGTGGTGTGAAAAAGCGTGATCGGTTCTGCCATTTCCGTCCCCTATGCCCGGCCTGGGCTGCGTGTTGAATGGCCGGTTCCCTGAAGATTCTCCCAGATGGCGGAGGCGCCCTGTCCGAATCCCACGCAGAGGGCTGTCAGGCCGTACCGGACGTCCGGTCGCTCGGCAAAAAGGTGCATAAGGTGGGTGACCAGGCGGGGTCCCGAGCTCGCCAGGGGATGGCCGAAAGCGATGGCTCCGCCCAGCGGGTTCAGCCTTTCGTCGTCGGGGATCCTCATCCCGAATTCTTTCATGAAAAGCAGGCATTGGACGGCAAACGCTTCGTTGAGTTCGACGAATCCCATGTCATCCATGGTGAGGCCAGTTTTGGCGAAGAGCTTCCTGGTGGAAGGAACGGGACCGGTGCTCATGATTTCCGGACGGACCCCGGCGAACGCGTATCCCACCAGGCGCATCATGGGGGAGACGTCCAGTTCTCGCGCCTTTTCCCCGCTCATGAGCAGCACGCCGCAGGCCCCGTCGTTCAGGCCCGACGCGTTCCCGGCGGACACCCTTCCGTTTGCCCGAAATGGAGTCCTGAGGTTCCGCAACCCTTCCACAGTCGTTTCGGGTCTCGGCTGCTGGTCTCGATCCGCCACCACCCAGCCCTCTTTGGAATAGACCGTCATGGGCACGATCATCCGCTGGATTCTTCCGTCGGCGTAGGCCCGAGCCGTCTTGGCCTGGGAGTGGACCGCGTAGGCGTCGCACATTTCCCTGGTGATGTCCGGGCGCTCGTCATGGATGTTTTCGGCGGTTTTTCCCATGACCATGGCGTCCTCGGATACGATCCTCTCCACCAGGAAGCGGGGGTTGGGATCGATGTCATCCAGGATGGGGTGATGACTCATGTGCTCGACGCCGCCGGCAATGGCCACATCGCAGGCTCCCAGGGCGATTTCGGAAGCGGCCGCGGTGATGGCGGTCAGTCCCCCGGCACACATCCGGTCCACGGTGAATCCGGCGCAGGTTTCCGGCAGACCCGCCAGGAGGGCGGTGGTCCGCCCTAGGTTCAGTCCCTGGTCTCCCCGCTGCGTCGTTGCCCCCCAGACGTTTTCCTCAACCATTTCCGGCTGGATTTTGGGATTGCGGCGGAGAAGCTCGCGAATCACCCGCACCACCATGTCATCGGCTCGGGTGAGCCAGAAGAAACCCTTCTCCCCAGCCCTCCCAAAGGCTGTGCGGATGCCGTCCACGACCACCACGTCTCTCGCCCTCATCTCGACTGGTCCTCCCATCTTGTCGTTTCCGAGTGCCCTCACTTGTTGCTACACCACCTGGAAAGATTGTCAAGACCTTCGGTGAGCGGCGCCGACAATGCGGGTGTCGCATTTGCTCTTGCCAACGGGTGAGCGGGGGACCTAAAAGAAACGTGTTGCCGGAAGCGTTCCCCCTCAAGTCGGTCATGCACCTCTTCTTTCATTCGACCCGGTGCGGCCACGCGTCAGGAGGGCTTCCGGCGTTGATCCTTGCGCTGACCGTCACGTCTTGCTCGAAAGGATGGATGCTCATGCAAATCACGTGTCTCGGGGGTGTTCGATCGGTTACCGGCTCCTGCTTCCTGCTGGACAACGGGAAAAAGTATCTTGTGGACTGCGGGTTGTTCCAGGGCGGAAAGCAGATGGAGGCCCTCAATCGCGAGGGGTGGGGCTTCAACCCGATGGATGTCGAGGCACTCTTTCTCACACATGCCCATGTGGACCACTGTGGACGAATACCCAAGCTGGTCCGCGACGGCTTCAAGGGAAAGATCTATGGGACACCGCCTACCGTGGAGCTGACCAAGCTCCTGCTTCTCGATTCGGGCCACATCCAGGAGATGGAAGCCGAGTGGCAGAATCGCAAGAACCGCAGGCGCGGACGGCGGGATGTGGAGCCCCTCTACACGGTGTACGACGCGGAGGCCGCATTGCCTTTGCTGGAGGCGGTCCCCGAAAACCAGGAGATCACCCTGGACCTCGATCTCCGGGTGGTCTTTCGCAATGCCGGGCACATTCTAGGGTCATCGATCCTGGAGGTGTGGGCAGGCTCCGCTCCGTCCCCCCACAAGGTCGTCTTCAGCGGAGACCTTGGGCACAAAGGACAGCTCATCGTCCGGGACCCTTCACCCGTTCGCTCGGCGGACACCCTCTTGGTGGAGTCCACCTACGGCAACCGGAATCACAAGTCCCGCGAAGAGAGCAAGGCGGAGCTGCTGCAAGCGATCCTGTACAGCTACGAGCACAGGGAAAAAGTCCTGGTGCCCGCCTTCGCCGTGGCGAGAACCCAGGAGATTCTCTACATCCTCGGGGAATTCCTTCGGGAGAAACTCATCCCCTCCATTCCCGTGTACCTGGACAGTCCCCTCGCCATTGCCGCAACCGAGGTGTTCCGCCGCATGAGGGCCTTCTATGATGAAGAGGCCATGGAAATCGTCAACCGGGGGAGAGACCCCCTGAGCTTTCCCGAGCTCGTGCTTTCGCGGACCACGGACGATTCCATGGCCATCAATCAGCAGGCGGGGCCGGCCATCGTCATTGCCGGCAACGGCATGTGCTCCGCGGGCCGCATCAAGCACCACCTCAAACACAACCTGTGGAGGAAGGGCGCATCCCTCGTCATCGTGGGGTTCCAGGCCGAGGGGACCTTGGGGCGGCGCATCATCGAGGGGGCCAGGGCCGTGAGGATCTTTGGTGAAAACGTTGCCGTGCGGGCCAGGGTCTTCACCATAGGAGGGTTTTCGGCTCACGCCGATCAAGCGGTGCTCCTCGAATGGCTGAGCCACTTCGAAAATCCCGTTATGCAGGTCCATATGATCCACGGCGAGGAGAGCACTTGCGAAGCTTTTGCCCGGCTTGTCCATGAAAGACTGGGATTTGCGACCCATGTGCCGTCCCTGCGGGATGTCATCCCCCTGGGTCCCGTGCTGCCCGAAGCGCCGGTGGAGCCGGTGGACGTCTCTGCCTTGAAGCGGCATCTCCTTGAAGTCATGTCGAAAGGTGAAGAAATCGGGAGGCTTCTGGAAGAATCCCCTGAAGCCCTGACACCTTCGGCCCTGCAGCAGTTGGAGCGTGAATTGAGCATCGCGCGCAATCGGCTGGAAAAGGCCCTGCGGGGGGTAGAAAAGGGGAAGAAAGCCTGAGACCGTGTCCGATTACACAGCCGAAGAAAAGTGTGTCCGGATTTTATTCAAATATCGTCGCCCCGGCGGAAGCCGGGGTCCAGGCAGCTTTTCTGGATTCCAGCTTCCGCCCGTAGGCGTCAACTCAACGGTCCTTTCACCACGAAGTGCACGGAGAGCACGAAGGAGTAACGCGATAAAACACTTCCATGTTTCTCTCAGTCGTACAACAGGACCGACCTCAAAGACAAACTCATCTCTTCAGAATCGACGGTTCACTGAATGACATCTTTGTATCCTTCGTGGTTCAAATAAAATCGGGTCTTCGCGGATTTGCGTGATAGATGCCTGCTGTAACATAGCCCCTTGTGGCCGTTCAGGACGGGCACAAGGCCCTATGCACCAAGGGGATGAATTCTCTGCGGGCGACTCCGTGTATTTTCACGCCAATCCGCGATGAACCATAAAATCCAGGGATTAGAAGGTGCAAACTTCAAGTTATTGAAACCTTGCCTTTGGGCAGGCACTGAGGCCTCAGGCCGACTGGTCCTTCAAATACATGTGGATGGCCTTGTGGGCCCCTGGCGCCGCGGCCATGAGATGTTCCTCAATCCGCTGTTCCTCGAGATATTCGCTGAGATGGAATTCGGATCCGTCCAGCTTGCAGATTTTCCCTCCCGCGGCTTCGAGGATGATCTGTGCAGCCGCAAGATCCTGGTAGGACAGGTGGGCCAGGAGTGCTCCCTCGGCGCGACCCCTCGCCACGTAGCAGATGTGGGCCCCCGTGGATCCCAGGTTTCTGATCTTGCCTGGAAACGACGACCGGTAACGGTTGTGAAACCTGGAATAGGTGAGCAGGACGCTCTCGTTGTCGATGTCTCCAGGTTCGGGAATCCGTATCACTTCATTGCCCCAATAGGATCTCTGCCCGGCCTGGGCGTGAAAGATGTCCTTCGTCACGGGCATGTAGAACACCCCGAAAACGGGCCAGAAGTTTTCGAGGAGGGCAAGGGAAATTCCCCAGATGGGAATGCCCGCCTGGTAGTTGGCGACCCCATCGAGGGCGTCGTAAACCCAAAGGTAGCCCTTTTCGCCGTGGACGTAATCCTCGCGGGGCAGCATATCTCCGAAGACCCCATGCCCCGGGAAGGTCAATTCGAGCTGGTCCCTGAATAAATCCACGAGGCGCAGCTCCGCTTCGGTCACCAGTTCTGCATCGAACTTCACGAGGGGGTCTCCCTTGCCGTAGTAACGAAGGGCCTCCTCTCCGGCACGCCGAACGGTCTCCATGGCGAACCGGGTCAACTCCGCGATGTCTGGATTCATTGACTGGTCCATTTCTCCTCCTCATTGGGGTGCGGACATGGTATCAAACCCTCAAAGACGCCTGCTTCTTCCAGCGTTCCCTCCCGAAGCGTTGCGCTCGGGGATCGGGACGCTCTTCTCTCGCGCGGCAGGTGCGTTTTGAGAGCCCGAAGCGGAACTTATGTTAGCAAAGCATCAGGATGTCGCAAGTTCAAAATCCCGGGAAGATTCCCCTGGAAGTGACTTTAAAAAATTCATCCACTTCGCCGGGGTCGCGGAAAGAGGTGCTCAGAAACGGGGAGGACAGGATGGAACGCCGGAAATCATCGAAAAAGAGAGACGGGATATCGGGTCCAGTCATCACGCTCCTCACCGATTTCGGGTTGGAGGACGGCTACGTGGGCGCCATGAAGGGAGTCATCCTGAGCATCTGCCCGCGGGCTCGCCTGGTTGACATCACCCACCTCGTTCCTGCCGGGGAGATTCGAAGCGGTGCCTACGTGCTCCATTCCGCCTGCGGATATTTTCCACCGGGGAGCATCCACGTGGGGGTGGTAGACCCCGGAGTGGGGTCATCCAGAAAGGCCGTTGCACTGCAGGCCGGGAAACACACGTTCATCGGTCCGGATAACGGGCTCTTCTCATGGATTCTTCACTGCGAACCCGGATGGAAATGCCGAAGTCTCGAAAACGAGGGGACCTGGAGGTCCGAGGTTTCCAAGACCTTTCATGGGCGGGACATCTTTGCTCCCGTTGCCGCCCATCTTGCCAACGGGGTCTCCCTGGAAGACCTTGGCCCCCTCCATGACCCCCTCGTCTCCGACTGGGTCACGGTTGCCGGAACGGATGCGGGGCTCCGGGGAGAAGTCATCCACGTGGACCGGTTCGGCAATGTCGTGACGAATGTGCAAGAGAGAGATCTCCTTGCGGCATGGCCCGGCGGCAATTGGCATGTCCTGGTTGGAGGCATGCCTGTCAAGGGAACCGTCGGAACCTACAGCGAAGGTCCGCGGGGAACGCCTGTGGCTCTTCTGGGAAGCTGCGGCCATCTTGAGATCGCCGTCAACCATGGAGACGCGTCCCGGTTGCTTGGCCTCTTCCCGGGGGACCCCGTCACGGTGGAGGGGGTTCTTTCCGAAAGCGTTGACTGATTCGATGCCGAGAGCGCACTTGCAAGGGGTGAGGGGGTTTTCACAGCTCCCCTTCGTGTTCCGTTTGAGTATTCGACGATCCTGCCGATAGTTACTCGTGATTGCACCCGTCCTCCAGGAATGTGATTTGCCCCGGTGCACAATTGGTTGTCAACGGGAGGGGAGGGGGAGAGCGCGGCCAGGATGGCCGGCCCCGTTGGGTCGAAAGCGGGTTGGGAGCGAAGCTTTACATGCCATGGGAGCATGATTAGAATCACGCTTACTCAAGAGAACACCGCAACATGGAGGAGACGATGAATTCTGGAGAACATGTGATGGATAACCTGGAATACCTGAAAAACAATGATCTCATGCCCGGTACGGCAAACACGCCGAATTCGCTGGAGGCCCCTGGACCGCCCCACAACCATGGTGACGTTTCGGCCGAGTCCGCGGAAAACGATGCCGCTGCCCAGGAGAGGGAAGAGCAGATCGAGCGATGGATGAACGACATCAAGAGTTTCATCAGGAAGATTGACGTCAGCCGTCTTTAAGCTGTATAGATCTTTGCCGCATGAGGTTCTTCGAGAACCCCTCTCGATTCTTGCCGGTTTGACGAGAGGGGTTTTTTTTTGCCGTGAATCGAGATTGGCTGCCAAATTATGGACTGCTTCAAGATGAGCTGCCGCGGTATTTGCCGGGAACCAAGACTTCTGGCCTAAACCGGCAGTGCTCTCCGGGTGAATCCAGTCGAGAGGAATGAGCTGAGCCCATGGACGTGATGTCTGCCTTTTTGCTCGGTGCGTTGCAGGGACTGACCGAGTTCTTCCCCATCAGCAGTTCAGGGCACCTGGTTCTCAGCCAGAATATGCTTGGCTTCAAGGAACCCGAGGTGTTCTTCGATATATGCCTGCACATAGGGTCCCTCATCCCCATCTTTGCTGTATTTTGGAAGGACATCATGGGCTTTGTTCTGGGGGGCTTGCGACTGCCCCTGGCTCTGTTCCAAAGGGAACGCCGGCTGGCGATGGAGGAGCGGGCGTTTCTCTTTGTTTTTCTCGGGAGCATTCCTACGGCCCTCATCGGATTATTGGCGAAGGATTTCCTGGAGAGCATGTTTGCATCGATACCCGCGGTTTCCATCAACCTTCTCATCACGGGCACTTTCCTGTGGTTCACCCGCTATTCCTCCCCGAGGAACCCTAAAAATATCGGGCGCATGCACTGGACGGACGCCGTCGTCATCGGATGCGCGCAGGGGCTTGCCATAGCCCCGGGCATATCGAGGTCCGGGGCAACCATATCCTGCGGGCTCTTCCTTGGCATGGAACGCGACCTGGCGGTCCGCTTCTCGTTTCTCCTCGTCATTCCCGCCCTGTTGGGTGCGTTTGTCCTGGAAGGAAGACATTCGGATTTCACCCACATGGAATTCCTGCCGGTTTTCGTGGGGGCAGGGACCGCGGCCCTGACCGGCTACATCACGCTCAAGGCACTCCTCAGAACCGTTCGCAAGGGCAGCATTTTTGTTTTTGCCCCTTATTGCTGGCTGCTGGGCGCCGTGGGTCTCGCCGTGAGCTTCCTCCACAGATAAGAAACCAGGACAGAAAGGTGCCCTGAATCCTTCGTCCAGGTAGGTATTGAAAGGGGCCCCTTGGGGCGATATAAGTATGGCTCCGATGAGAGACCGGCTCAAGGGCCCGATGCACGCTCGCATTGTTCACCATGCGGTCTCTCCGACGTGAGTTTTCAGTGAAGCGGGAGCCCCCCCTCCCGTGAGCGTGTTTTCCTGAAGCGGGAGAATGGAGCGAGAGTGATGCCCGGGGAAACCGAGGCACTGACCGCCTGGCTGATGTCCTGGCTGCACGGGCCGTACGGGATGATTGTGCTCTCGTTGACCGCCTTTTCCGAGGCCTTTGTCCTCCCGGTCCTTCCCGATCTCATTCTCATGGCTCTCTGCTTCATGGACCCTTCCAAGGCTCCTCTCTACGCCGGCCTTTGTTCGTTGAGCTCGGCAGGGGGGGCCGTTCTGGGTTACGGGATCGGCAGGTTCGGAGGGCGTCCCCTCCTCGACCGCCTCGTGTCGGAAGCAAAGATCGGCTCCGTGGAAAGGGTTTATCAGCGGTACGGGATCTGGCCCATAGCGGTGGCCGGGTTCTTTCCCCTTCCATACAAGATCTTCACCATCACTGCGGGGGTGTTCTCCCTGGAACTGAAGCAATTTCTCGTGGCTTCCGCCACCGCGAGGAGCCTCCGGTTTTTCCTCGTCGCATGGCTCCTCCAGATCCACGGCGATACCGTCGCCCACTTTGTGCGCAATTACTTCGGCACGTTCGCCGCTGTCCTCACGGCCGTCTTCGTCACCGGGTTCGTCTTTTTCAACTATTGTCTGATGCGGGCCGGCAGGAGCTCGAGTGACCATCATGCCGCCGGGAGTTAACCATGATGCTGCGGCGTGTTCCATGAGCTCCATGAGGGCTCTGTTCATCCTCATCATTGCTTTCCTGGCTTTGGCCCGGCCGGTTGCGTCTTTCGGGTCCCCCGCCGGTTCGCCGGACGATGGGGACTGGCTCGTCAACAACCTCACGGCCGAGCCCGGGACTCTCAATCCCATAACCGCCACCGACGCCTACGCTTCCAATATCAACGGGTACCTGTATGAGTCTCTTGTCAAGAGGGACGAAAAGAGCCTGGAGCTCGTTCCTGAATTGGCGGAGTCGTGGGATATCTCGGAAGACCACCTCACCTACACCTTTCGGCTGAAGCACGGCGTGAAATGGCATGATGGCCACCCCTTCACGGCCCGGGACATCCTCTTTTCCTTCGAACGGATCCGAGACCCCAAGGTGGATTCGGCTCATCTGAGGAACTACTACCAGGACATCGAAAAGCTCGAGTTGTTGGATGATTTCACCGTCAGATTCCGGTACCGCATACCTTATTTTCGGGCCCTTGAATTCTGCGGCGGGATTCCCATCGTGCCTGCTCATGTTTTCAGGGTAGGGGACGACTTCAACCAGCATCCCATCGGCCGCGCTCCCATGGGAACGGGCCCCTATCGCTTTTTGAAGTGGGACACGGGCAAGGAGATCGTCATCCTTCGGAACGGGGACTACTGGGGCGAACGGCCTCACCTGGACCGCATCGTGTTCAAGATCATCACCGACTCGACGGTGGGACTGCAGGTCCTGAAGCAGGGGGCCCTGGACCTCATGAGCCTGCGTCCCATTCAATGGATGAGGCAGACGCAGAGCAGGCGGTTCCAGGAGAACTTCGAAAAGCTCAAATACTATCTTCCCAGTTACAGCTACGTGGGGTGGAACAATCGCAGGCCCCTCTTCTCAGACCGGCGGGTGCGCCGGGCCATGACCATGCTCATCGACCGGGAGACCATGCTCAAGAAAATCCTTTTTGGATTGGGAACCGTTGTGACAGGGACGTTTTATGTCAAAAGCCCCGAGTACAACGCCGCAATCCAACCGTATCCCTATGATCCGGCCGGCGCCGTCGCTCTTCTGAAATCCGCCGGGTGGGAGGATCATGACGGGGACGGAATCCTGGACAGGGATGGGACCCCTTTTTCCTTCGAGTTCCTCATTTCGTCGAGCTCCAAATTCGGTGAGCAGCTCGCGACGATTCTCCAGGAGAACCTCAAGCAGGTGGGGATTCGCATGGAAATCCGAAAGCTCGAATGGGCCGTCTTCATCCAGCGCATCGACGAGAGGAATTTCGACGCGTGCACCATGGGCTGGAGCCTCGGGTGGGAAACCGATCCCTATCAGCTGTGGCATTCCTCCATGACGGACAAGGGGTCGAATTTCGTGGGGTTCAAGAACGAGGCGGCAGATGCCCTCATGGAGGAGGCACGGAAGGAATTCGACGCCGGGAAACGACGGAAGTTGTACCACCGGTTCCATGAAATCCTTCACGAGGAGCAGCCATACACGTTTCTCTTCACGACCGAGGCCCTGGTGGCGGTGGCTCGGCGTTTTGAGAACGTGAACGTCTACCCCATGGGACTGTACCCGAGGGAGTGGTGGGTTCCGAAGGCGCTCCAGCGCTATGTGGAGCCCTGATTGGGAGCGGTATGGTGGGAAAATCGGTTGTCAAAAGGCTTCATCCTGAGTTGGATGTCACCCGTTTGGACCCGGAAAGGCGGGTAGGGCTCATCGTGGTCCTGACGGGCTACGGCAAGGGGAAGACCTCCTCGGCTCTCGGAATGCTCCTTCGTGCATGCGGTCACGGCATGAAGGTGTGCATGATCCAGTTCATGAAGGGGGACATCTACTCGGGAGAATGGGACGGCATTCAGAAGCTCGACTGTGCCGTGGAGTTTTACCCGGCGGGCATGGGCTTCTGCGGCATCCAGGGGAATCCCTTCTCCCACCAGGAGCACCGGCAGGCCGCTCAGCAGGCCCTGGCCCTTGCGCGGGAAAGACTCCTGTCGCAAGAATACGGTCTCGTCATCCTCGATGAGATCAACAATGCCCTCCACCTGAAGCTCCTCGACCTGGAGCAGGTGCTCGAGACCATCCGCCTGAAACCCCCGCTCACCCATCTGGTACTCACGGGCCGCGATGCGCATCCGGAAGTGGTGGAACTGGCGGACACGGTGAGCGAAGTTCGGGAAGTGAAGCACGCCTACAGGAAAGGCCTCGAGCCTCAACCCGGTATCGATTTTTGACCACGGTCCCTTGGGGTGGTTTTTCCAATCGGTATTCTATCGCTAAAAAGAAGCCCTGAAGCTCCCTCGCCCCCGATCGGGGGAGAGGGTTGGGGTGAGGGGAAGGGGACGATCGCAGACCCGCATGGGATCTGAGGGTTTCGTTGAAATACTATGAAATCCTGTTCAGAGCCTGATCCAGATCGTCCCGCAGGTCCTCGAAATCCTCACACCCTACGGAGAGACGGACGAGATCGTCGGTGATGCCCGCCGATTCCCGCTCTTCCTGCGGAATGGACGTGTGGGTCATGGACGCGGGGTGCTCGATGAGGGAATCGACGCCTCCGAGGGACACGGCCAGAATGATGAGCTGCACGCTGTTCATGACGGTCATCCCCCCCTCCAGCCCGTTCTTCACCCCGAAGCAGATCATGGCTCCCGGCCCGTCCATCTGCCGTTGCGCGAGGGCGTGCTGAGGATGGTCCGGGAGGCCGGGATAGCGGACCCATGTGACCCTCGGATGCCCTTGGAGATACTCGGCGAGCCGCCGGGCGTTCTCTTGAGCCTTTTCGAGGCGCAGAGGCAGGGTTTGGGTCCCCCTCAGGATCAGCCACGCCTGGTGGGGGTCCATGGTGCCCCCGAAGAGATTCAGAGTGCGCTTGATCCGCTTGTATTGGTCGGCGCCCGCTGCGACGATCATCCCGCCCACCACGTCACTGTGTCCGTTGATGTACTTGGTGAGGCTGTGCACCACGACATCGGCTCCCAGCTCCAAGGGCCTCTGCAGGTAAGGGCTGGCGAAGGTGTTGTCCACGACCAGGGTGGCTCCAGCGGCGTGGGAGACCTGCGCGGTCTTGCGAATGTCCGTGAGGATCATGGTGGGGTTGGTGGGGGTTTCGATGAAAACCATCTTGGTTCGCCCCGCCTGTATGGCGCGACGCGTGCTCTCGACGTCGGAGGTGTCCACGAACGTGGAACCCACGCCATAGCGGGAGAGCTCATTTTCAAGAAGAAGCCGAGTGGCTCCATACAGGGAATCGGTCGCAACCACGTGATCCCCCTGGCCGAGCAACGCTAGGAAGACGGTGCTGATGGCCGCCATGCCCGAGGCGGCGGCCATGCCCCCGTACCCGTTTTCCATGGCTGCGATGCTTTCCTCCAGGGCGTTGACCGTTGGATTGTTGAGCCGCGTGTAAATGTAGCCCGGTTCTTCCCCGGCGAATCGGGCCGCGCCGACTTGGGCCGAGGGGAAGGAAAAAGTCGAGCTCTGAAAGATGGGCACGGAGACCTCACCGAAAACCGGTTCCTTCAAACCGCCGAGGTGAATGGCCCGGGTCGATTTTCCCATTGCTTCGTGCATTTTCTTTTCGCTCATCTGTCAATCCTCCGTTCAGCCCACGCCGTCGCCGCGCCGGGGTTCCATCGTTTCGCCTGAGAATACCCGTCATCATGGATGTTAAGGAAGGCTGGCTTACAATGCCACAAGGAAATATCGGGAATGATCGGGTTGAAGGCCGCTACCGTCCTTGGTCCTTGGGCGTCAACCGAGGGACGGCGTACTTCCTCATCCCCGGTGGCCCCGCCCTCCATGGCGGGGTTCACGGGTTCACTCTGTCCTTCGTCCTTCTTGACAACTACCCCGCCAGATTCTATGAAAGACCATGACTTGTCCTGGTTTCCCCAGTCCTGGTTCGATCCTGAGCACCAGGGGCACATGCACCGGAGGCGCGAGGCAATGATGATCCAAATCACGAGAAAGCTGAGCAGAATTCTTCTCGTCTTCTCTGTGGGGTTCGCTCCCCTGGCAGGGGGATGTGCGCCGACGAAACCGGCCCGGGTGGCCGCCGTCGCCCTCACCCTCAAGGACGTGGCCAGTGCCGCGGCCAGGCAGTCGGATCCCCTCATCGTCAAGGAGGGAACCCCTGCCTACCTCATGCTTCTGGACGGGCTCATCGAGGCGTATCCGCAAAACGGGGAACTGCTGGTTGCCGCATGCCAGGCTTATGCATCCTACGCTGGATCCTTTCTGGAGGATGATGGAGGCGAGAGGGCATCCCTGCTTTACCGCAGAGCCAGGCATTATGGATTCCGTGCCTTGTCCCAGAAAACGGACTTTGCCAAGGCGGCGGCCGGCAGCCTGGAAGAGCTCAACACGGTTTTGTCCCAGTTCACCAAGAAGGATGTCCCGGCCCTCTTCTGGACCGCCAATGCCTGGGCCGGCTGGATCAGCGGAAACATCGGCAGCGTGGAGGCCATGGCCGATCTGCCCGCCCTGGAAGCGACCATCAAGAGAACCCTGGAGCTCGACGGGTCTTACTATTCCGGGGGTCCCCACCTCCTGATGGGAGTTCTTCTCGCGGCCAAGCCCGCCGCCATCGGGGGGGACCTGCCCGGGGCAAAACGCCACTTCGAGCGAGCCTACTCGCTGGGGGCGGTAAAAATGCTTGGGGCCAGGGTTCTCTACGCCCAGTACTATGCGCGGGGGGCCAAGGACCGGGAGCTCTTCCAAAGCACTCTCAAGGAAGTCCTCGCCGCACCCGTGGACGACCCGCCCGAGATGACTTTCGGCAATGTCATGGCAAAAGAGAAGGCCAGGCGATTGCTCGAGAAGACGGAGGAATACTTTGGTGAATCGCTGTAGCGGAAAATCGAATGGAAGCCGCGTGCCTAGGCAGGGCTTAAGGCACGCAGAGCATCGCCGCGTTTCGAGTTTCATTTGGGTGGGTCGGCGGAAAGTGGGCAAGGGAAAAGGGCTGAGGACCATCGCCCTCGCCGTGGCCCTTCTGCTCTTGTTTCTGCTCGCGCCGTTTGCCGCTTGGTCAGCTCCCCCCGAGCATGAAATCAAGCTGGCAACTCTCGCTCCTGAGAACAGTACCCTGATGAAGATTTTTAACGAGATGAACGGGGAACTTCTCAAGGAGACGGGTGGCAAGGTCGGGTTCAAGATGTTTGCGGGCTTTGCGCTGGGTGATGAAGAAGACGTTTTGAGGAAGGTTCGCATAGGCATGATCCATGCCGCAACCTTTAGTGCTCCCGCCCTGACCGATGTCAATTCCGATCTACGGGCGCTTCAGGTCCCATTCCTTTTCGACAACACACGGGAGGTCGATCATGTCCTCGGCAGCATAGAAGGAGATCTGAAGAAGGGGTTTTCCGAACGCGGGTTTGAAATCCTGGGGTGGACGGAGCTCGGCTTTCTCTATTTCATGTCCACGACCCCCATTTCGAACCTGAAGGACATCAAGGGGAAAAAAGTCTGGGGAAAGGCGAACGCTCCCATGTCCCAAGCGCTTATGGAGCGAATAGGAGTATCCACGGTTGCCATCAATGCCCCGGATATCCTCATGGCGCTCCAGACAAATCTCGTCGATGTGGTGTTCAATGCACCCTATTATGCACTCGTCACCCAGTGGAACACGCAGATCAAATACCTCACAGACTTGCCCCTCGCTTACATCGGTGGTGCCATTCTCATCGACAAAAAGGTGCTTTCCAAAATCCCGACCCCACTGCAGGAAGTCATGAAAAAGGTCTGCGCCAAGCACGCCAAACGCCTTGTGGAAAGGACCAGACAGGACAACGACGAAGCCATGCACCTGATCCTGAGCAAGGGGTCAAGAAGATCACTCCGAGCCCACAGGTCCAGGAGTTCAAGGACTTCAGCGACAAAACCATGGCTTCCCTGGATCAGAAAGTGCTCTCCCCGGCGACACTCAAGAAAGTGAAAGGAATCCTGGCCGAATACAGAAAGACTCGCAAGCCCTGACAGGCCGAAGCCTGGCCCGCCACTCCCATCACATGAAGAGCAGCAGGCTCAGGGCCATCATGGCCATGCCCGAGATGAGCCTGTAAACCGCGGCATGTCCCTCCCCGTATTCCTTAGCGGTGGAGAAGATCTCGTCCATGGAGATGAAGACCATGATTCCCGCCACGGACGCGAAGAGAATTTCAAAGATGGTGGCGGAGGAAAACGGCAGAATCAACAGATACCCGATGAGAGCCCCCGCCGGCTCCGAAACCCCCGAGAGGAAGGAAAGCCAAAGGGCCTTCTTCTTGCTTCCGGTGGCGAAGTAGATGGGAATGGAGACGGAGATCCCCTCGAGGCTTCTCGCTTCGTGGGGGTTCTCGTGAGAGGGAACCAGGAGGTCGATTAGGGTGATCAGCAGCATGCCGCCGAAGAACGAAAGAACCGTGATCCAGGCTGCCGCCCCAGTGATGAATCGAGGACGGTGTGCCAACATGTGTTGGGGGAAGAATGGGCAGTTCGGTGCAAATTGGTCTTCACGAAGGTTGTCTTGCGTGCGGAGAACTTGAAGGAGAGTGTTTGCCCCGGTTTGAGGGCAAACTGCGCCTGTGAGTGAGAACATCTGGCTGCATTTTACTAGGAAAAACCAAATATAGACTTTGATTTTTCAATGATACCTCGATAGTATGTCTGCATGACTTTGATAGACCGACCACAAGACGTCCAGGCGGTTGCCAGACTGATGGGGTCCTTCCCCGTGACGGCAATTCTCGGGCCGCGCCAGTGCGGCAAGACGACATTGGCGCGGTGCTTCGGTCCGGACCACTCCTTCGATCTGGAGAACCCACGGGATCTCGCCAGGCTGGAGCAGTCTCAATTGGCTCTCGAAGATCTGCGAGGGCTGATCGTCATCGATGAAATCCAGAGAATGCCGGACATCTTTCCCCTGTTGCGCTATCTGGTCGACCGCGGGCCGGGGCAGAAATACCTTATCTTGGGGAGTGCCTCCCGGGACCTTCTCCGGCAGAGCTCGGAAACCCTTGCCGGCAGGATTGCGTACTTTCAACTGGGCGGGTTTCGTCTGGGTGATGTCGGACCTGACAGGCTCCGCGACCTGTGGCTGCGGGGTGGACTGCCCCCGTCCTGCCTGGCGGAGACAGACGAACGGAGCCTGCTTTGGCGGGGTCAGTATATTTCGACCTTTCTCGAGCGAGACCTTCCCCAATTGGGGATCACCATCCCGGCGCGCACCCTCAGGCGGTTTTGGACCATGCTCAGCCATTACCACGGCCAGCTGTTGAATTATTCGGAGATTGGACGATCCTTCGGTGTGTCGGATATGACCGTGCGCAAGTACTGTGACATCCTCGAAGGGGCTTTCATGATCCGGCTTCTGCAACCCTGGGGGGTGAACCTCGGTAAGCGGATCGTCCGCAGGCCTAAGCTGTATCTGAGGGATTCCGGCATCTTTCATGCCCTCATGTCCGTGGAAACGATGGATCAGCTGCAGACCAACCCGAAACTGGGTGCCTCGTGGGAGGGGTTCGCCCTGGAGGCCGTTTGCCGGGAGCTGAACAAGGAGGAGCAGGATCTCTATTTCTGGCGGACTCATGCGGGAGCGGAGCTGGATCTCTTCTGGCAGAGGGGTGGCAGGAACTGGGGCGTCGAATGCAAATATGAGGACGCTCCCCGTCTGACTCGCTCCATGCGGGCCGCCATGGAGGATCTGGAACTCTCCGGCCTTTGGGTCGTCTATCCCGGCCGGTCGTCTTATCGACTCGCACAGAACGTATGGGTTCTCCCCCTGCGCGACGTCGGTGCCGGCTGGAGCTACGCCTTTGATGGCTCGGCGCAGCCCTGAGGTCTCCGGAACCTGCCCGTCAACACCAATTCCCAAACACTCCCTGGGGGGAGAGGGAGTTTTCGGACTAGCCACTCGGCAGGACTGTCCTTGTCCGGCCAGACGGCGGGAAAAGCTGGTGGTGGAATTGATGTGATCCGTGCAGAGATCTAAAGTCTTTCTATGCGGGGGGAGTATTTCCTATTTCCTATTGACCCTTGGAGGCCTTCATGAGTGTTCGGCCAAGCAGCAGAAACATCGCTCCACCGCCGATGGCCCCTAGGATTGCCAAATCAATGGCCGAGACGATGAAATCGCTGTGGAAGTATGAGCCGAAAACACTTGCGAGGGCTAAGTCAAAGTCATTGCGGTATAAGCTGCCGGTGAGCCCGCCGATGGCTCAGCCAATAGTGATAAGCAGCGCCTGTTTCGGCCGAATACCCGGCACCATCTGCCGCAAGTGATTTCCAGGAATTGCTGTGGCACAGCTGCATCGAGTGCGGTAAGAGAAGCAGATTGAACGCTTTTAGGATGATTTCTTATAGCCTTGCGACCGAGGAATCTTGAACATGCTACAAAGCGTTTGGAGGCACGGTCGTCAACCCGCATGTTCGGGGTCTTGCTTCGACAACCGGACCTATCCAGTCTGTGCGGTCCACCATGTCTTTCTGCTCCACAGTGCTAGCTCGGACACGAACACCCCACAGATCAGCTAGGGATTGTATAAAACTGGCTCCTTCCCCGCCATGAGCCACTCGGCAACCATGAAACTCCACCAGGGCGTTGTCTGCGAAATAAAGCATGAGTGGAGCCAGTTTTTCAAGATCTCTACTCGTGAAGCAATCACTGTAGCCAGCAATACACTGCGCTCCATCCCAACCATGGCCCCAGAAGCGCAGCAAGCTTATGGAAGACTGCGACACACGGCAGGTCACTGAATTAACCATCCTGCCGATAATGTTAGGACCGGGAGTCATATCAATGAAATTCGAGAAGCCTTTCGCTCTGAGCAGATCCTTGATGTCCTTGGCGGTCGCTTCGTACTGATGGTCGATTATGTCGATGACCATTCCAGACCTCCTGAATCTGTTCATATAATAAAAATATACTTTAAAGTGCCTCATTATGGCAATGCCAAACAAAGGCAGCAAGAAATGGAAGCTGATACGACGAACCGTATGTGTTCAGGGGGGCATCTAAATCCATGAGAGATCGGGGGGCTTGTTTTGGAAAGAGCAGGTGAGTGCTTCAACCAACACGGGATATGTTGGAAGACTTCGGAGGCGGCAGGTTTCCCTCAGGGAGAGTACCCTCTCCACCCAACGGTCCCCCTTTTCGTTGAAGCTTCCCTGCATCATTCGGCGCCACAGGACGGCAAAGCGAAGCGCTCTCTCCGCTCGGTTGTTGGTGGGGTCGACGCCGTCTTCAAGCAGAAAGACCCAAAGATTTGCCATCTCCCGGTCCAGTTGCCTGGCGAGCCGGCCCACCTCATCTTTTCGGTCCCCGTGAGAGGCGATCAGATGACACATTCGGGCATACCATGTGGAGATCTCTCCTTGGGTCGGAGGCGCATTGGCCCAGTGAATGAGGCGACGAAGTTCGGAGGCAACTCGCTCACCAAAGCGAGCGACCACCTGATCTTTTCTCTCGGCAAACCCCAAGGCTTTGCGGATGAAATGGGCCAAACAGGTCTGTCTTTGATTCACCCACTTGCGATAAACTCCGTAGCCATCGCTTACCAGAATGCCCGCCCAGTGCTCGATCAACTCTTCGAAAGCCTTTTTCGACCGGCTGGCCTTGATACTGTAGAAGGCCACCGAGGGATTCACCATCACCCACAACCAGGCAAGGACTCCATGCTGGTACCAGGAGGTCTCGTCGATGTAGTTGACCATGGCGCTGCGTGCTCTCTCGGCGATTGCCACATAGTAGGGAAGAATCGCTTCGGAAACACGGTCGACGCAACGCTGAATTCCACCAGAGCTGATCGCAATACCCAACACCGACTGACAGAATTCTTTCACGGCGCTTCGACTGCTGCGCTGGCTGGCGCTCAACTCTCCAATGAGTCCGGTAAGCCGAACCCCGTATCCAACCCGGAACCCCTGCGGCACGACTCCCTTGCAGGTCCTTCCGCAACCCGTGCACTCCCCTTCCTGAAGGGCAAAATGGGTGATCTGCATCTCGATTTCGGGAAGCTCAATATGTTGATGGGTGTAGAATACTCTCAGGTTCCCAAATTCCCGACACCCGCACTCGCATGGTTTCGGTGGTATCGGGATGACTTCAGTCGGCGTCAAAAGCCTCTGTTGATGCCCTTTGTGGCCCTTCTTTGCACCGGGTTTGCCCGTTCCCTTGGGTTCTCGCTTATCTCTCTGATACGGGGAGTCCGACGATGGAGGGCGGCTCGAGTTCTGAGAATTCTGACCAAGCCTGGCTTCGAGTTCCTCCACGCGCTTGACCAATTTCACCAGAAGTTCATATTGTTGCAGGACCAAAGCCCGTACGGCGGGAGGCGTCTGTTTCCAGTCCTCTTCGCTGATTGGCAAACCCTGTGGAAGATCCTGCAAAGACATCCTGGCACGCTCCAGCTCGACTCGCTTTTCGCCTCATGTTCAATCTTTCATTCTCCCTTACACGAAAACCTTCGAGTTGTCCCGTTAATAGTGCGTGCCCGACGAAAAAACTACGTACCCCCTGAAGGGTTACGACGAACCCGACTTTCAGTGAGGGGAGCCGACGGTTGCCTTCAAGCAGATGCGCCACAGATCGTTGATGCGGGTGCTGTGTTGACCGGAATGATGACCGCCGAGTGCCTCGAGACGATTAGCAGGCGGGATCCTCAAGTCCTGCAGCGTGACCGCGAGATTGAGGACATCAAGCAGTAAAGCAAGCCAGCCATGATGGATTGATGCACCGTGTTCCCCAATCTGAGCTGGCTTGGCTAGAGCGATGGAAGCAAAACCATTCAAGACCGGCGGCAGGTGGCTAACCGCAGCAGTTGGTAGACGGTAAAAGTGTACGGAGCTTCGCGCTGCAGCTGCCGCGACCTGGATAGCACCGCACCACAGATTTCTTCCAGCTCCAGTGGGCGGTGGTGCTCAAAATCCATTAGCATCGACGTTTTTATTGAGTCGAAGCTGCGAATCAACTCAAACATTTCCCGGCAATCGTTTTCGGTCAGTGGCACCCCGTCGGCGGCTGCAGCGGCAGTGGCTTCAGCCATCAGGCCGAAGACAATTGGGGACAGGCCCGGGTCACTTGTGAGCGCTCGTGTTTCCAGGCGAGTGAGGGCTGATAATGGGTTGACGCCGTTATTGATGACCAGCTTGCGCCACAGTTCAAGCTGTATGTTGTCGGTAACTCGGGTAGGGATGCCGGCTTGATTGAAAACACCATCCAGCCGTCTGAGCAGTTCTGTCGAGTCAGAGGTTGCCGCAGCCACAGGCCACTGGCCCAGAACCACCTGCGCCGGCCCAACGGCTTTGATGGCGCCAGGTGCGATCAGGTGCGAGGCGATCCGCACTGCCAGTCCGCCCAGAACGCGTTCCGCGCCCAAGTGTCTGCTCAGCACGGCTTCGTTGTCCACTCCGTTCTGTAAGGACAGCACCGGCGTGGGCAACTCTCCCAGCCAGTCCGCAAGTTGCCGGGCGATCGCCTCGGTGTCCATGGCTTTCACACACAGAATAATCAAGTCTGCTTTGGCCGGTGAGGAATTTTGGAGAAACTGCTCCAGCGAGTAAGCTTTTACCGTAGAGCTAAAGTGCCATTCGGGATGGTCAACGCGCAATCCCCGAGTTTGAAGTGCTTGCAGGTGAGCTCCTCTGGCGATAAAGGTAACTTGCTGGCCGTGAGCTTGCAATCGCGCACCATAATATCCGCCAATACCGCCAGTGCCGATAATGACAAAATGCATAGTCCATTTCCTTCTTTTCTTTGCCGGCGAAATGGTTCATTGCCGTGATGCGCCTGTGTTCCATTGTTATTGTCCCCTGGTAGTCAGCTGCGGGTTCGAATTTCACGTTCATTCGGCGCCTTTTCCAGCCCAACTGCGGGGATAAGCGACCCAAACCACGCCACCAAAAAGCTTCATAAAACTCGGCCTAACAACCCCGGCGTGCTTTTGGTCCACGTGCATGCCCTGTTTGGGCCCTTTGTGCTTCTCGACGGGGTGTTAATTGATCAAGGCGGCTCGCACGGCCTGGGCCATCTTTTGAGTGTCGAAGGGTTTCCTCAGGAATCCCCGCGCCCCAAGAGCCAGCATGTCCTCCGATCGGCCATGGGGAGAGTATCCGCTGGCTATGAGGATCCTCGCTGCGGGGCTTATCTTCAGCAGTTCTTCCATGGTGCGGCGCCCCCCGATTCCCGGCATGATGAGATCCAAAATGACGAGGTGGATGGGGTTGGGGTGGGATGTGAAGACGTCCAGGGCTTTCTCGCCCGTTTCAGCTGTGAGAACCGTGTATCCGAAACGCTCGAGGATCCTCTTTCCGAGGTCGAGAATAGTGGACTCGTCGTCCACCAGCAGAACTGTCTCGGACCCGCCGGGAAGCGCTTCTACTGGCTGCTCGGCCGTTTCTTCCCTGGGATCTTCGATGGCCGGTAAGTAGATAGTGAAAACCGTGCCTTTGCCGGGTTCGCTTTCACACACGATCTGCCCGCCATGGCTTTTCACAATGCCGTACACCATGGACAGTCCGAGGCCAGTTCCCGCACCGACAGCCTTTGTGGTGAAGAAGGGGTCGAAAATGTGCTCACGGGTTTCTCGGTTCATGCCCTGCCCCGTGTCGGAAACCCGGATCACCACGTGCCGTCCGGGCTTGAGGTCTCCCACGAGGCTGCAGGCCACCTTGTCCAGGCGCCTGGTGAATGTCTCGATGACCAGCCTTCCACCCTCGGGCATGGCGTCCTTGGCATTCAATGCAAGGTTCAGCAGTACTTGCTCGATCTGGGTGGGATCGGCGTGGACCGTTCCAAGGTTTGCCACCAGACGGAGTTCCACCTGGATCATTTTCGGGATGGTCCGCTCCAGGAGCCTTCGGATCTGCTCGATGACCAGGTTCAAATCCGTCGGTTTCGGGCTGCCCTTCACTTTTCGGCTGAAGGTGAGAAGCTGGCGGGTCAGTTCTCCGCCCCTGCGAGCGGCGCGGCTGATCTCCATCAGTTCCTCGAACCCCGGGTCGCCGGCGGCTTTCTCCATCATGAGAAGATCCGCGTAGCCCTGTACGGCCTGGAGAAGATTGTTGAAGTCGTGAGCCACGCCCCCGGCAAGGATGCCCACCGCCTCCATCTTGTGGGCGTGAATCAATTGCGATTCCATCTGCTTCGTTTGCGTGACGTCGAGGATGATGCCGCGGATTCCCACGGGTTTACCGTCCCGATGAATGATCCCTGCACGGATCATCACGGGAAAGATCGACCCGTCCTTCCGCACTGCGTTGTATTCCACCAGCCCGGGTTCATCTCCGCCGAGAAGCCTCTGCACGTTTTGCATGGCCCTCTGCCGGTCCTCGGCAGCGATGGTTTCAAAAGAGTTCAGACCCCTTTCAACGTCATCCTGTGTGTACTGGTAAGCTTCGAAGGCATTTTGGTTTGCATAGGTCAAATAGCCGTCCAGTTCCATTTCGAAGATGATTTCGGGTAAGAGGTCCACCAGTTCCCGGAATTTCTCCTCGCTCTTGCGCAAGGCCTCTTCCGCCTGAATGCGTTCGTTGATCTCTTTCCAAAGCTGCCGGTTTTTCTCCTCGAGGGCGACGCGGGCCTTGGCACCCTCGTCCAGGCGAGCCTCCAGCACGAACTTCCTCGTGTGTATCCTGTTGAGGAGGAGCAAGACACCGAGAATCACGAGGCACACGACGGCCATGATGAATACAAGCTGGGCGGGAGTCAATCGGCTGAGGATTTCTTCAGAAGGTGTGACGGAGACGAGAAAGAAGGGCGTTCCCGGGATGTGCACCCGCAGGGCGATCACATCGGTGCGGGACTCGACATCAGCCCGGATTTTGTAATGATAGGTTTCACCGGGAATCATGTCCCCGACGTTCAGCTGGAAATTCTTCAGGGTACTGGCTGCATACCCGTACGCAGTGTAGAGCAACTGTCCCGACTCGCCGGTGACTGCTTCGACGCCCTTCGACGAGCTTGCCTCCGTCATGAGCAGGAAATCGTAAGCGGCTTCATAGGCAATCCATGTGAGGATGTGCCCCACAAAGCCATCCTTGAAGGCACAGGCGATCGAGACGACGACCTCGAATGCTTCGCCATCACTCTTCAGGGTGACTTCGGGTTCGGCGTTCAGTTGGGGAGAATGGGGCAGGGTGGGGACGGAACCGCCTTCGACCTTATTTCCCAGAGATCGGTCGAGCAGGCTTTTGCCGTCGTTTTCAAGGAACATGATCCTCTTGTATATCGGTTTACCCCCAACCTTCTTCTCTTCGAGGAATCGATCAAACTCCCTGCCAATGGAGTGCAGGCCGTCTCTGAGGCCGTACTGCAGCGACATGCCGAGAGCCCGGTTCTCAAAAAAGGTGGTGACCGCTCTCTGCTCCGCAAGCCATTTGAGATCGTCCTTCCTCTCCGAATAAAAGTAGCTGATGGCTCCGGCGCGTTTTTCGCTGGCGTGTCGCAAACGCTCCAGAGCATAGGTCTGAATTTTCACCTGAGAGGAATAGTTGGCCACGAGGAGCACGCCGATGCATGCCATGAGGGCAAGGCTCACGATGCCGGCGGTCAGGTGTTGTTTGCGGAGCGGCTGCCTGTTTGAACTCATAGGGTGATTAAAGCCTCACGGGATTGGTCACGGTTTTGCCTCGACGTCGTTGAAGAACTGGGGGAAGTAATCGGGCGCTGGGAGAATCATGGCGTGCCGGGAGCCAAATTTGTGACAGGAAGGTCGGAACGCCGAAAGAGAACATTTTCTCCCTGTCGGGAAGAACGGGCATGCCGTTGGCAATGACATCTCCCTTGACGGGAACCGGTTCCACGATGCGCGGGTCGGCGCCTTCCATGGTGGAGCGGCTTCCAGTCAAATCGGAAATTACATCCTGCCAGGTCGAGGACACATACCGGTATCGCACACCAAGGGAGTGGGCGAAAAGCTGCATCAATTCTACGTCGAGTCCGCCGCTTCCTCCTGTCAAAAAATTGGCAGAGGGGACTCCAATGTGCACCAGTACTCCCCGTTGTTTGATTTCATCCAGATCACCGGCGCTGGAAGCGATGGGAAACTGGAGCATCAAAGCAAAGCCCGAAATCAGGGCGGCCGCGAGCGACAATCCCATGGGACGGAGTTTTGGGACAGATGCTGTTTCCAATGGTGCCTCATCACGAAACTAAAAAAAAGAATCATGATCGCTGTCTGCGCAGGTCCGACGATTGCGATCTCCCTGACCTTATCGGCTGACCGCCGCCATAGGATAAACGGTGTCCCATGGCACTGGTGTTGCAAACCGGGTTGTCGACTTCAATCGATCCAGTCGCAGGGAAAACCCAGGGAAGAGTTTGGATGCATCCTCGCGAGGACCAGGATTACTACCCCTTTCGAACAAACAAGGAGGCTACCTGTGGGCTTTGACCAGCCCGGAACGATTGTCTACACACCCGACTCCGCGCTGAGGAGACCGATCCAGCTTTTGAACTCCCTCGCGAGAGACCTAGGGAAATCGAAAGAGCTCGCTGCGACGCTCCTCGTGAGGAATCTCAAGGCCCAGTACAGGCAGACCGTCCTGGGATGCCTGTGGGCATTCCTTCCGCCTGTGGTGACGACCATCACCTTCGTTTTCCTCCATTCCCAGGACATCATCAGAGCCGGTGAAACTCAGATTCCCTACCCCGCCTATGTTCTCCTGGGGACTCTTCTCTGGCAGGGCTTCACAGATGCAATCAACAGCCCCCTTAGGCTGGTGAACGCTTCGGCCTCCATGCTCGCCAACGTGAATTTCCCGAGGGAGGCCATCTTGCTGGCTGGATTCGGAGAAGTGCTTTTCTACTTTGGCATTCGACTCGTGTTGTTCGCGGCTGTCCTCGTTTTCTACGCGATCCCCGTCCCCTCCACCATCGTGGCCGCCCCCTTGGGAATACTCTCCCTCATGGCCTTCGGATGGGTTCTCGGGCTTTTTCTCATTCCCCTGGGCATCCTCTACAAAGACATCGAAATGGGGATCGGCATCTTCACGACTTTGTGGTTCTTCGTGACTCCCGTGGTTTATGCACCGGCCAAGGCGGGTCTCGTGGACTCCATCGTCGCGCTGAACCCCGTGACTCCCCTCATCGTCACCACCCGCGAGCTCATGACAACCGGGGCGCCGACCTGCCTTTCCCAATTCCTCCTCGTTTCTCTGGGGACCGTGTTTTTCCTGCTGGCAGGCTGGGTAATGTTCCGTTTGGCCATGCCGCATCTTGTCAAGGTCATGCAGGACTGAAAGGATGGTTGCCGGTGTTTGAAAACGAACCACTCGTTGAAGTGCGGGACCTGTCCGTCAAGTTCTGCCGGGATTTGAAGCGTTCCCTCTGGTACGGTCTTCAGGACATGACGTCGGAATTCCTGGGGCGAAGGGCACCGGAGGCGGGGCTTCGCAAGGACGAGTTCTGGGCGGTGAAGAAGGTCGGCTTCGAACTGAGACGAGGCCAGTGCCTCGGGCTGATTGGTCCCAACGGAGCCGGGAAATCGACCCTGCTCAAGGTTCTCAACGGCCTCTTCAAGCCCGATGGTGGGTCCATCACTCTAAGGGGGCGGGTCTGTGCCCTCATAGAGCTGGGTACCGGGTTTCGCAGCGTCCTGACGGGCAGGGAGAACGTTTTCATCAACGGAGCCATCCTCGGGTTGTCTCGACGGGAGATTCACGAGCGATTCGACCGCATCGTCGCGTTTTCAGAAATCGGTGAATTCATCGATGCCCCGGTCAAAAGTTACAGTACCGGCATGGCTTTGCGCCTGGCTTTTGCCATTGCCGCCCAGATGGAGCCCGATATTTTGCTCCTGGACGAGGTGCTTGCCGTCGGCGACGTGGGGTTCCGTTCCAAGTGTTACAGCACCATGCAGCAAATGCTGAGCCGGTCGGCGGTGGTGTTTGTATCCCACGCCATGCCTCAGGTGGCAAGGCTCTGCACCGACCTTCTCGTCCTGAACCGGGGGGATGTGGTGTACCAGGGCGGCAATGTCCGGGAGGGCATCGAGCACTATTATGCCCAGTTTCAGGAAACGGAATCCAGCGTGGCCGGCACAGGCAAGGCCGTCATCCATGAGGTCTCGCTCTCCCCCAATGGAAATGGGCGTGGAGGATACGGCATCCCCCAGATCCGGCATCTTGATCCCCTCATCCTGGACGCAACCTTCTCCGTTGACCGCCGCATCGAGAGCGTCGGGGTCAGTGTTCTCTTCCATGACAGGGAGACCCGCGGTGTTGCCCAGGTCAGCTCGGCCACTGCCCTTCCTCCCATACCCAACAGAGGCGGCGTCATCCGGGTGAAGACTCTCATACCGCAAATCCCCTTCAATCCAGGCCGGTATGCTCTCTCTGTCACCATCACGGAAGAAAGGACAGGAGAAATCCTGCTGGCGCAGCATGCCGTCAAAGAGTTTCAGGTGACGGGCACATTCTTCGGCTTTACCCCCGTTCAACTGGATGGACGCTGGGAGGTCCTCCAGGGGGAATGACAAACTGACCGCCGCCGGGTGGCGATGCCGGCGGGAGAAAGCAAAACGTGCGAGGGTGGGTGCGATGGACAAGCTTCTCATCAAGAAGATCAAAACAGCAGGCGGGCACTACGTGTACGACACCTGGACCAACGAAATCCTGGAAGTGGACGCGGCCGTGCACCACCTTCTCCCGGACGGCTTTCCCGCCAGTGAGGTTGGAGGGGTACCCGGGGAGGGTGAAGGGCCGAGGGCCCTGGAGGAAATCCTGGAAGCCCGCGGGGCGGGATATTTCCAGGAGAAATTTCCGAAGATTTCAAGCTTTCCGGCATCGGCCATTGAAGAGAGGGTGCGGGATCTCATGGTGAAGGGCCCCGATCACCTCATCCTCAACACCACCGAACGGTGCAACCTCCGCTGCCGCTATTGCTCCTTTTCCGGGGCCTATGACGGCAACCGGGTCCATTCCGAAAGGGTCATGGGAAACGCCGTCGTGACGGCGGCCCTGGACTGGTATCTTGGACATGGGCGGGATGAATACAGCATTGGATTCTACGGAGGGGAACCCCTCCTCGACTTTCCCCTCATGGAGAGGGCGGTCCGCTACGCCGGAGGGAAAACGGGAAAGCGAGTGACGTATCGGCTCACCACCAACGGGACCCTGCTCACGGAGGGGACGTGCCGCTTTCTCGTCGACAATGACTTCCGCTTGACGCTGAGCGTCGACGGACCACAACCTGTCCACGACCGCTTCAGGGTCTACCCCGGCGGAAAAGGAAGCTTCGAGTCCCTGTGGAGCGGCCTGCAGCGTCTCCGCTCTATGGCCCCGGATTATTTTGCCCGCAGGGTCGCCTTCAACGTGGTGGCCGCTTCCCCCGTGGAGCTCTTGAAAATCCATCAATTCATGGAGGAACATCCCCGGGTTTTCCATGACCACCTGATCACGGTCTCCCGAGTCAATCCCTACCCGTCGTGTCTTCCGGAGGAGTTGGCCGATCAGGGGAGTGACGCGAACGTCGCCGGTCAAAAGGAAGCGCTCTATGGGGCCTTCCAGGAAAAACTCCTCGCGGGCTCCGTTGAACCTGAGAACTTCGCCTTTGCCCTCTTCAAGTCGGATTTCCTGGACGTCCATCAGCGTGTCATGTCTCCCATGCGTGATGTGACTCCAAGCAATGGTCAGTGCGTCCCGGGAGATCCCAAGTGCTTTGTGTCCACCGACGGGGGACTCCACATGTGTGAGCGGGTGGGGGAAGCCATGCCCATCGGGACGGTGTGGAAGGGTTTCGACCAGGAGGTCATCGCCGATTTCCTCAGGGAATATGACGGCTTTTTCAGGGAGGCATGCTCAAAGTGCTGGGCCGTGCGCCTGTGCCACAAGTGCTTCGTCACCGTGAGGCACGGGAATCGCTTTCTCTTCTGAGCGCATGGGGGAATTCTGCCGGTCGAACCTCAGGCGATGGAACTGGGTCCTCGAGAGGTACTGCGAAATCCGGGAACTGAAACCGGACGCCTTTGCCTGGTGCAGGGAGCCCGTGTGACAATTTGTTGAAGGCCGTGAGTCTCTCAACCGATAAGAGGGGCGAGAGATTGATTTGAGAGAAGGCGGCGATTGGGAAAGCACGGATCAGTGTGGTCCGTGGCTGCCGCCCAGGGTGGCAGTGAGGAAAGTTTCGAATCAACCTTATACACAAGAAGGAGTTGAGCACAATGATCGAGCCCAAATTCAAAGGCGAGCCCACCAAAGAGCAGAAGATGGAAGATGCGGAATCCAAGAGCTGTAAATGCGGTCGTTGCACCAGGACCGGAGAATCCTCCGATTCCAGCCAGGCTTCATCCGATCTTGGCTAGGGAATTCAAGCACTGCGTTGCATGATCATCAACAGCGTCTTTGCTCTCCAATCGTGAATGGACCTCCCACCGGAACCTTCTGGCTCCGGTGGGAGGCACCCCCGCCCCCCCTTCTCGGTGCAAGCCCTCAAGATGCTCCTTGCAGAAACGGTTCTAAGTTGATATGGGTCATTGGGTTTGTTGGCAAGCTCCCAACCCGATGAACCCCACAGGAAAGTGTCGACCGTGTCTGGCTCCTTCCGTGACAGGCTGCTTCGATTGACTCACTGGGCCGGCGTTCGCGAGAAGTGGACGCTGGTTTTCCTGGTTGCTTTCCTCTTTTCTTTTGACCTCCTGCGAATCATCCCGCGCAACTTCTTTGCGACGGGATTGGTCTGGGGAGACACCCTTTCAAAACACCTTGTGCTGTGGATCGCGCTGCTGGGTGCGAGCCGGGCCACCATGGAGGAGGGCCACATCCTCATCGACCTGGTTCCGAGGATGCTTGCCGACCGGGGCAAGCGCATCGTGCTGAGTGTCGAGGCTCTGTTCAGCTTCGTCGTGTGCGCCCTGCTTTCCTATGCTTCCTATCACTTTGTCTACAATGAAATCTCCTGCAGGACCAAAGGCGTTTGGAGACATTCCACTCTGTTGGCTACAAACCATTTTCCCCGCCGCCTTTGCCGTCATGGCCGCGAGATTCTTGTGGCAATTCATTGGGCGTCTCATCCAGTTGAATCCGAGTGGTAGGCGATGGGCACTTTTCTCGCCCTGGCTCTTGTTGTCATGGTTTCTCTGGGGGCGCCTCTGTTCGTCGTCATCGCGGCGGCCGCCCTCGGCTTCTTCTACCTGGCGGGGGTGGATCTCTCGGTTGTCATCATTGAAATATATCGGCTGGCGACGAGCCCGATGCTCATCGCCCTCTTCCTGTTTGCTCTTGCCGGATATGTTCTCGCGGAGAGCAGAGCGAGCACCAGGCTAGTGAAGCTGTCCACCGCGGTCCTCGGGAGGGCCCCCGGTGGTCTTGCCATCGTCGCGATGGTGAGCTGCGCGTTCTTCACGGCCCTCAGCTTCCGGTGCCTTTGGCCCTTGGGGCTTTTGTACCGGCCTCATCGAAGACCGCTATCGCGAGCGATTCTCCCTTGGACTGCTCACAACGTATGGCAGCCCGGGTCTACTGTTTCGCCGAGTTTGCCTCTCATCGTTTACGGGCTGGTGGCCGAGGTGGACATATCCCGGCTCTTCATCGCGGGCATTTTGCCCGGAACTCTCATGATCATCCTCCTCTCGGCCTATTCCATGTACAAGGCGGTGCGCTCCGGAACAGCGGGCAGGGCGGAGCGAGTGACGCTGCAGGACTTGGCCGGGACCTTCCGTGAATCGATTTGGGAGATCCTTCTTCCCGCTGTTATCCTCAGGGGAATTTTCGGAGGTTTTCTTGCGGTGAGCGAGGCATACGCCATCCTGGTTGAAGTCGTCATCAAGCGGGAGGTGGGCTTTACCGCTCTCGCGTCCGTCGCCTTGAAGACCGCCACCATGGTTGGGGCCATCACGGTTATTCTGGGGGCCTCCCTGGCTTTCAACAGCTGCCTCATCGATCAGCAGATTCCGAACCAGATCCTCACCTTCATGCAGACACACGTCCAGAGCAAGCTCTCCTTTTTCCTTCTCCTGAACATCTTTCTGCTGGGAGTGGGGTGCGTTCTCGACATCTTCTCCGCCCTGGTGATCGTCGTCCCTCTCATTGTGCCCATTGCCAGGAGCTATGGCATCGACCTCTTTCATCTCGGCATCGTCTTCCTCACTAATCTCCAGGTCGGCTATTCCACTCCATCCATCGGCATGAATCTGTTCATTGCCAGCTTGCGATTCAAAAAGCCCGTGGTTCAGCTCTACATGGCTTCCCTGCCTTTTTCATGGCAATTTTGCTCATCACCCTCGTCATCATCGTGTTTTCCCGTACCTGAGCCTCGTGTTGCTCAAGTGAGGCTCTCCGGCCGGGGGAATTTTTCTGGAAGGAGGCCCGAACGGCCAATGCTGTTGACTTAAGAAAGTCCTCCATCCATAGTTCCCCTCCCCTTGGCGGGAGGGGTTAGGGGAGCGGGTTGATCTCATTCACTTTTCACCCTCCCCCAACCCCTCCCATCGAGGGAGGGGAGTTCTGATGTCTTCAAGTCAACAGTATTGACCCGAAGGGGCCGCTGGATGGCAGCATGTTTCCTGGCATGATCGGTCAAGAATACTCAAGGATGGTTCTGCACGACTGAGGAGTGAACCGATGGATTTTGCATTTCAAGGGGACTTGATTGGCGAGAGAGAGCGTTTTCGGACTTTCGTGGAGACCCGTTTGCTCCCAAGACTTGGCGTGTGGCACACGGAGGAGTCGATTCCCAGGGATTTCTTTCGTGAAATGGCCCAGGCCGGATGGCTCGGATTTGAGCACTCGCAGCAGGGCATGGTGGAACAGTCTGCCACCAAACAGGCCTGTCTCTACGATGTTCTCGCAAGGTTGTCTCCAGGAGTCGCCGTTGCCGTGATCGTTCATGTCTCTCTGGGCATGAAGGGCTTGTCCCTGTACGGGTCCGAGCGGCTCAAGAAGGAATATATGGAGTCGGCCGTGAGGGGCGAGACGCTCATGTGCCTCGGGAATACGGAACCGGCGGCTGGAACGGATGTGGCCAACATAGCCTCGAAGGCTCAAAAGGTTGACGGAGGATGGGTTCTCAACGGAACCAAGGCCTATGTCACCAACGGGTCCATCAGTGACACCGTTCTCGTGACAGCGGTTTCGGATCCGGAGAGTGATAGAAACAAGCGTCTCTCCATGTTTCTCGTGGACCTCGCGTCCCCCGGAGTGACCAGAACCAAGCTCAACAAGAGGGTTTGGATTCCCTCCGACCTCACCAGGATTCAGTTCCGGGACGTGTTCGTGCCGGACGATCACCTGGTGGGAGAGAGAGGAAGGGGACTTCACCAGGTCCTGGACATCTTCACCCAAAGCCGGCTTTCCATAAGCGCTCTGACTCTCGGGACCGCCCGTGGAGCCTTTCAACTGGCTTTCGAACACGCCAGGAAGCGGAAGGTCTTCGGTGTTCCGCTGGCGGACTTCCAGGCCAAGTCCTTCGAGATGGCGGACCTTTTCACCCGCATGGAGGCGGCGGGACTCATGCTGTGGAAAGCATGCTGGGCAAAGGATGCGGGAATGGACTTCCGCATGGAATCGTCCATGGCAAAATACCTTTCGGTGGAGATGGCGAGGCAGGTGGGTTCATGGTCCGCGGATCTCTTCGGGGCGGCTTCGGTCCTCTCCGAGCATCCCATACACAAGTTTCCCATGGATGCCTGGGCTTCGTGCGCTGGGTGAAGGCACCCAGGATGTGCAGAAGCTCATCATCTTTCGAGAGCTCATGAAGAGGGAGTCGCGGGAGTTCTAGGGCCAATGCCGTTGGGTTGGCAACTGTGCCGAAATTCCCCCGGTTGGGGGAGAGGGAGCTGCCACGGCCGATCCACCCTCACCCTCTCCCTGAGGGAGAGGGAACGATCGCAGACCCGCATGGGATCTGGACATTTCGTTGTAGTATTAAGAAGCCTTCCTAGCTGGATTTTGACGCCGATTCTGCTGCCCGGGCAAACTTCTTCCCTGAACAGCCAGGCCGGGTGGTGAGGAATTCTATGCTTGTGTCGAGGGCTTGCGGCGTATGGTGATGAACTGGCTCAGGATGAACCACAGAAATGCACAGAGAATGACGGTGGCCCCTGTGGCTGTGCGGGCCCAGGGCTGGGCGGAGAGGACGAGCCCCATGATCGCGGAGGTCCATCCCACGAGGAGTGCCCACCAGAACATCCCCCCCGCGGAACGGGCAAAGTTCCGCGCCGCCGCGGTTGGAACCACCAGCATGGCGGTGACCAGCAGCACCCCCACGGCCCACACGGAATAGATCACCACCACGGAGAGCCATCCGGCGTAGAGGTACTGGTAGATCCTCACCCTGACGCCGTGCACCGAGGCGAGCAAAGGGTTTACGCCAAGGTAGAGAAGCCTGTTGTAACCCCACGCCTGAAAAGCGAGCAATCCGATAAAGAGGAGGACAAGGGAGGCGATTTCCGTGTCGCCGATGGTCAGGATGTCGCCATAGAGAAAGCGCTGCAGGTCCCGAGCCACGGAGCGGTCGCGGCTGACCACGGCGATGCCGAAGGCGTTGACGGCGGAAAAAAACACCCCGATGAGTGTGTCCGTCGACAGCCTGCTCCGACTGCCCACCCCAACAATGACGAGCCCGACCAAAAGGGCAAAACCCACCATGGCAAAGCGCACATCGAGGCCGAGGATCAACCCGAGAGCGACACCCGTGAAAGCAGAGTGGCTGATGGCGTCCGAGAAGAAGGCCATCCTGAAATTGACCACCTGAACTCCCATGGCCGCACACATGGGTGCCAGCAGAACGAGGCCGAGAAGGGCCTGCTGCATGAATCGGGCTTGCATGAATTCGAAGGGGAGGAGCGTGCCCAGGAGGTTGTAGAGGAAGGTCAGATCAACCACCGACACACCCCTTGCAAGGAGGTTCCGCAGCCTCTCTCTGGGTTTGTTCCGGCAAACGCTTGGCGTCGGGCAGCCCCCTGTGGATGCCGAATGTGGCCTCCAGAACCTCCGGGGTGAGAATCTCTGCGGGATGCCCTTCCATGATGACGCGTCGGTTGAGACAAATGACGTGATCGGCGTGGGCGGTGACGACCGCGAGGTCGTGGCTCACCATGAGCTGGGTGAACCGCCGTTCCCCCCGCAGGCGATCCAGCAGTCCGCAGAGCAGCTGCTCTCCGCGGTAGTCCACCCCGGCGGCCGGTTCGTCCAGGATGAGCAGGTCGGGATCCCTCTGCAGCGCGAGGGCGAGCATCACTCGCTGCTGCTCGCCGGCGGAGAGGGCGCCGAACTGACGGTCGGCGAGGTGAGCGGCACCCACTTCCGCAAGCATCTTCGCGGCCTCCGACCGGAAGTTTGCCATGACGCCAAACCACAGCGGGCGGCGCTGCCTTCCCATGGCCAGTGTCTCCATTACGGTGAGAGGCATGGTGCGGTCGAAATCCAGCCGCTGAGGGACGTACCCGATGACGGTTTTTGCTCCGCTGGACGGCGGGTGAATCGTCACGGCTCCCGCGTGGGCGACCCTCCCGAGGAGGGTCATCAACAGAGTGGTTTTTCCGGCTCCATTGGCACCGATGATGGCCGTGAAGCTTCCGGCAGGCACCGTGGCGCTCACGGAGGTGACGATGGGCACTCCCCCCAGTTCCACGGAAACGTCTTCAAAGACCACCGCAGATCCCTTCATGCTTCCGTCATTTGCCCCCATGCTCCAGTATCCTTTTGATCGTGCTCAGGTTTGCGCGCATGGTCTTTTCATAGTGATCCAGCGGGGCGTTCTCCGGCCCCGAAGCCACCGGATCGAGGTCCACCACCTGTATTCCGGCTTCCCTGGCAAGGACCGCTCCTATTTTGGCCGGGTACTGGGGTTCGGTGAAGATGGCGGCCGCCCCGCTCTGCTTGATGACCTTGACGAGGTCAATCATTTCAGCGGCGGAAGGCTCCTGGCCAGGGTGCTCCTGGACCACGGCCACAATCTCCAGTCCCATGTCCCGGGCGAGATAATCGAAAACGGCATGCTGTGTGACGATGCTCCTGGATTTGAACCCCCTGGATTCGGTGATCATTTCGTCGGAGAGTCCCTTCAGCCGGCTTGCATAAAGGTCCGCATTGCTCTTGTACTTTTGGGCGTTGGCCGGGTCGGCGCTTGCGAGGGCGGCGGCGATGTTTGTGACGATGCGGATTGCCAGGCGCGGGCTTGCGAAGAGATGCGGGTTGGGGGCGGATGATTCCTCATCCTGCTCCCGAGTCTCCGGACCCTTTTTCATGTGGGCCTGTGAATGCTGGTGCGATGCGTCATCGTGACGAAGGGGATGGTGCTCGTGTGCGTGCGCTTCATGGTGTTCGTCCCGTTCCATTGAAATGAGGTCTTCAATCCCCCTGGACGTGTCCACCAGCACCATCTCAGGGTTGACCTTGAGCAGGGCATCCCCCAGGAATTCCTCCAATCCCAGGCCGTTGGCGATGAAGACGTCGGCGCGCCTGATCTTTTCCATGTCTTGCGGAGTGAGAACGTAGTCGTGAGGGCATCCCAGATTCGGGGAGAGCATGAGGTCCACTTCCACGCCCTGGGCGCCGTTCACGACATTCCTGGTGAAGAGGCACATGGGAAAGGTGCTCGCGAGTATTCTTAAGCCCTTGGGGTTCTGCTTCGCGGTTTCACTGTGAATGGGAATGATCATGATCGTCAGTGCAACAAAAAACGGCATGAGGATCGCCGTCACCTTTCCTGACATGGGCACTACTCCCTGCTCCCGAATGGAGTGAATCCCTGAATTCCCCCCGCTTGAAAGAACCTTGCGGGCTCTCAGGGGATGAGGACAATCTTCCCGAATTGGTCGCCGCGCTCCATCATGCTGAAAGCCTCCCGGCCTTCGCTCAGGGGCATGGTGCGGTCGATCACCGGCTTGAGTCTCTTTTCCCTGAGAAGCGCCGTGATTTCCCGGAAATCCTGGTGCGAACCCATGGTGCTGCCAATGAGGCTGATTTGCTTGGTGAAGATGTAGCGGATGTCGATCTCCACCTGAGGGCCGCTGGTATTTCCGATGATCACGATGCGACCGCCCCGCGCTACCGCTTTCATGCTGGAATTGAAGGTTGCCGCACCCACATTGTCCACAACCAGGTCCACTCCACGTCCGCCTGTGAGTTTGTGCATTTGGCGAACCCAGTCGGTCCGGGATCGGTCGATGACGGTGTGAGCGCCAAGTTCTAGGGCCCTGGCGGCTTTTTCCCCATTGCTCGCAACGACGTAAACCGTCGCACCGGCGAGCCTTGCGATTTGTATGGCCATGCTGTTAGCGCCGCCGCCCGCCCCCACGATGAGGACTGATTCCCCGGCTTTGAGCTTCCCTCGATGAATCAGCATCCGCCAGGCGGTGAGGGTGACCAGCAGCGGTGCGGCGGCTTCAGGGAAGTCCAGGTCTTCGGCCATGGGGAGCAGGTTGACGGAGGGGACTGCCACGAACTGAGCCAGGCCGCCCCTGCAATGTTCTCCGAGAATGTGATAGCCCTCACTGACGCTGTCTTCTCCTCGCCGCGTGTGCTCGTCCACCGCCGTACTGATGCCGGGGTCCGCAACCACCCTCTGGCCCGCCGTCCAGCCTTCCACCCCCCTGGCCACCGCACGGATGACGCCGGCAACGTCGGAGCCACCCCAGTGGGGCATCGCAAGCTTGAGCCCAGGCCAGCCGTGCCTCACCCAAATGTCCAGGTGGTTGAGGGCGCAGGCCTTGACTTCCAGGAGCACTTCTCCAGGGCTGGGTTCAGGGTCGGGAACGTCTCCGTATCGAATGACCTCGGGGCCGCCGTGTTCATGGAAAAAAAGGGCTTTCATGGCACGCACCTCCATGATCCAGACCGGAGGAATTCAGGCTCCCCCCGGTCATCTCAATGCGTCGGCGAGGTGAATTCCCACTTGTTCCAACAAGTAAGGGTAAACCGAGTCGGTGCCCGCGACAACGTGGCCGCTCAAGAGGTACTCGTCTCCTCCCCAGAAATCGGTCACGGAGCCGCCTGCTTCCGTGATGAGAAGGCTTCCCGCCGCGATATCCCACGCTTTGAGGCCTGCTTCCCAAAAACCGTCCAGGCGTCCGGCGGCGACATAGGCGAGGTCCAAGGCGGCGGAGCCGCCCCTGCGTATCCCGCTCACCTCGGGGAAAACGGCTCTGAACATGCTCATGTACGGGTCGATGATGGATCGCGTTCGATGGGGAAAGCCGGTGGCGATGAGAGCCTCATCCAGTGCCGTTGGGCCTGCCACATGGATGGGAGACCCGTTGAGAGTGGCGCCGTCTCCTGCCCGGGCGATGAAGAGTTCGTCGCGCAACGGATCCAATACCAGCCCCAGGAAAGGCTTCCTGTTCTCGCAAACGGCGATGGAGACCGAGACGAAGGGGAAGCCGTGAATGAAGTTGACGGTGCCGTCGAGGGGGTCGACGACCCAGGTCGTCCCATCCTGGAGGTCGTGGCCGGGTGACTCTTCGGCGATGATCCTGTGGGAGGGAAAGCTCTCGTGGATGATCTTGAGGATCAGATCCTCACACCTGTGGTCCACATCCGTCACGTAGTCGAAGGGGGCCTTGTGCCTGACCCGCGAGGACGATATGGTTCCAATCTCCTGGCGGATGAGCGCCCCTGCTTCAAGGATGGCTCTTTTTGCGGTTTCTTGAAGGCCTTCGATCATTCTCTCCTCAGCAGTTGTTCTTCCAAAAAAGGCTTCGGAATGCTCTGTAGTTTTTCTGCGTTTGCTCGGAGATGTCAATCAGATTTTAGGGCGAGGCAAGAACGATTGCCATTCGCACAGGGAGATCCCCCGGGAGGGAGACGGGAAAGACCGGACAAGTTCCGTATACAAAGAGCATTTCATGTGTTACCAATGTGTGGAAGAACAAGGCATGCCCGGCCTTTGGAAATTTTCCGCGAGTCGAAGGAAATTGCCCCCTGATGCGTGTCGACGTGCACACTCACATCTTCCCCCCGGAAATCGTCCGGGACCGTGAACGCTTTTTCCATGGGGAACCCGCGTTCAAGCTTCTCTATGATTCCCCCAAGGCAAGGCTTGCCGGGGCTCGGGACCTTCTGGAATCCATGGAGCGCAACGGTATCGATTTCTCCGTGTGCCTGGGATTTCCATGGCGGAGTGCCGAGCTGGCCAGGCTCCACAACGATTATATTCTTGATGCGGCTGCAGGGTGTCCTCGAATTGTTCCCTTCTGCTGCGTTCATCCGTTCGACGGCGAAGCCGTGAAGGAGGCTCGAAGGTGCCTGGAAGGGGGCGCGCGTGGGTTGGGGGAGTTGGCGCTCTATGAACCGTGCCATGAGCAGAACGCCCTGTCGAGGCTGCGGGAGATTGCAGAGTGCTGCCGGTCCTTCCACGCGGTCATGCTGGTGCATGCCAATGAGCCTGTTGGCCACATTTATCCTGGTAAGGCTCCCGCCGGCATGGATTTCTTTTACGCCCTCGCACGACTGGCCCAAGGTGTTCCCCTGATCCTCGCCCACTGGGGTGGAGGGTTGTGCTTCTACGAGTTGCTCAAGAGGGAAGTCACCACTGTGCTGGAATCGGTATTCTACGACACCGCCGCTTCTCCGCTGCTTTACAGACCGAGCATTTACAGGCATGCGGTCGATATCCTGGGAAAAGAGAGGATACTCCTTGGGAGCGACTACCCGCTCCTGGCGCCAAGGCGATACTTTGATGAGATGAGCGAAGCCGGGCTCGAAGAGGACGAAATGGCCGCCGTTGCCGGCCGAAACGCGTCCAGGCTGTTCGGTCTTTCCGACGAGGACAGTCGGATTCTTCCATTGTGAGGGTTCCCACTGCCAAGGACGGTTCCCGTGCGTGATACACAGAAGATTCTCATCGTGGATGATGAAAATCCCTTTCGATCCGCTCTGCGGCGCCTGCTTGAACAGAAGTACAGCGTCCTCGAAGCGGAGACGGGAACCAAGGGACTGCAGCTGGCCTACGAGGAGGAGCCTGATCTGGTATTGCTCGACATTGGGCTCCCCGACGTGAGCGGACTCGATATTGTTTCCAGGTTCAAGGAACTTCGCCCGTCACCGACAGTGGTCATGATCACCGCCTACGAACAGGTGAAAGATGTGGTGACCGCCATCAAGCGGGGCGCTTTCGACTACTTGGTCAAGCCGGTGGACCTCGATGAGTTCGAGGTCACCGTCCAGAACGCTCTCGAGCGTTCTGGCCTCAGAAACGAAGTGATCCGCTTGCGCCAGGAAGTGCAGAGGCTCCACCAGATGGGACGGTTTATCGGAAGCAATCCGAAGTTTCTTGACGCCCAGGTTCTGGCCGTCAAGAGCGCTCAGAGCCGCGATGCGGGGGTCTTGCTTCAAGGTGAAAGCGGAGTGGGCAAGGAGGTGTTTGCTCGCCTCATCCACGCGAGGAGTCCGCGGGTGGATCACCCTTTTGTCGCCTTGAACTGCGCCGCCTTCAGCGCGGAGATCATCGAAAGCGAGCTCTTCGGGTATGAAAAGGGAGCGTTCACGGGTGCCCGATCCGATGGAAAACAGGGATTGCTGGAAGTGGCCGACGGGGGGACGCTGCTCCTGGACGAGGTGGTCGAATTGCACCCCGAGATCCAGGCAAAGCTCCTGAGGGTTTTGGAGGAAAAGGAATTCTTTCCCCTGGGCGGAACCCGCAAGAGGCGTGTCGACATAAGGATCCTTTCAGCCTGTAACCGCAATCTCTGGGAGGCCTCGGAGGCGGGGGCGTTTCGCAAGGACCTTTTTTTCCGGCTTGCGACCATCCAAATCGATTTGCCCCCGCTGCGTCAGCGCCCCGAAGACATTCTTCCTCTTGCACAGTTCTTCCTGGAGGAATTCAACGACAAGTACGGCAAGAAATTTCGAGGCTTCAGCCCTGAAGCCGAACAAATGCTGCTGTCCCACTCATGGCCGGGAAACGTTCGTGAACTGAAAAACATGGTGGAGCGGGTGGTCCTCCTGGAAAATGACGACATAATCCTGGCGAGGCATCTGCATTTTCTGGTTCAACAACAGCCCTTCATTCCGACTCTCCCAAAAAATAGGGGTTTTTCCCTTGAACTGCCGGATGAAGGCATCTCCCTGGAGGAAATCGAGAAGCAGGTGATCCTCGAAGCGTACGGGCGGTGCGGGAAGAACAAGTCCAAGACGGCCCGTTTCCTGAAACTGCCGCGCCACATCCTCATCTATCGTCTCAAGAAAATGGGCATCGAGGAATGAAGAAAATGCTTCAGGAGAAAAGGACTGAACAATATTCTCTAGTAATGTAGAAATGCCTGGTTTTGTTTATTTTTTTGTGCATCAGCCTTTCCTTCTACCCTCTGTGTCGCTCCTTTCTGGAGAATATTCTTTATTCTTCGAATTCCCACCTGTTTTCCTGACTTCCCGGAAGCCTTTGCCCGTCAAAAGAAAGCGTAATTTGTGAAAGTGGCATGCGATTTGCTTAATGAATGGCATGGAGGCTGACGTGAGTGTGAAATGTCCGGTTCTTGTAGTTGAAGATGACGCTCCTTTTAGACGCTCTTTGGAAAACTTTTTGGATCGGGCGGGGTATGCCTTTCATAGCTGCACGAATACTCGTGATGCGCTGATGCTTGCTGAAGCTGTTCGTCCCGGAATCCTCATTGTGGAATATCACCTCTCCGATGGAAATGGCGTCACGCTGCTGCGGAATCTCATGCAGATTGTCCCCGAAGCTGAGCGAATCCTGATTTCCGAGTACGACTTCCAAGCGGTTGCTCCCAAGCTGGCTGATATTCCTGTTGGATCGTTCCTGAAGAAGCCCTTTGATGTGGTTGATCTGGAATGTGCGTTGTCCGGTGCGAATTCGAAAGGCGGAAAATCGAGTGACACGTGGGAGTGGAAACAAGAGTTGGGTAGTGAAGGCATGCCTGCCTCCTTATTGAAGTAGGGCACTCTCAGAGGGTTGAAGTGGTTAGAGTTTAGAGTTCATGTTGAAGTGGCTTAGGCGAGCAGAGCAGATTCTGGAAGTGATGTGAAGTGAAAGTTCGAGTGACAATCCCGTTGAATTGCCTGTTCAAGTTCATGTGGAAGTGGTTTAAGAGACCCTCGAAGTTGATCCTGGTGTGGAAGTGATGGAAACGGACCTGTATCTGAAGCGAAAACCCAAGTGGTGATTCCAAGTTCCAGTTGAAGCGGCGGCAGATTCTGAGAGTTCCCTTCTTGATAGCAAAAGGCCATGAGGAAAAACCTTATGGCCTTTTGTTTTTTGCTGCGCTAGAATGATCTTCTCAGCATTTCGCCGCTCCGGGGTTCGCTCCCGATCGGGGTGAAGGGAAGGTGGCGAGAGGTTTCATTGCCGTTGTGTTTTGGATCGTGGATATGTGAAGCAGGAGAAAGGCATGGAAGCAATAAAGCATGAACTGGTTCAGAAGATGGAAGAAAAGGGGATCACTGTTCCGCAGATCGCGGAAGCCATTCAGTTCGATCCTCAGTTGCTTGCCTTGTATCTCGCCAAGGATGCCTACCCGGTCCCGAAACGGATCATGGAAAAACTGACTGCATTCGTCAACAACTGAACAGTCAAATCCTCAACAGCTTTCTCTTTCGAGGATCGTCCACGTCTCCCTTGGGCCGATGCCAGGGCATGGTTCCGCGCATCGGCTTCCCTTTGTTCTCTCGACGCTTGATGGCCAGTGCTTCGACAATCTTGTTTCTCCGGATCGGCCTTGCAAGGTGGCACGGTTGCACCGTGTCCACGTTCGCTTCGCGACAACCATGGATCCGTGGGCAACGGCTCGCTTTCGCCCACCCCTGATACGGCCGATCGACAACCCCTTGAAACAAACTGGACAGAGCACTGGATGAGCCGAGCGAAATTTCCCGCGCATTAGCGATGGGCACGATGAAGCTTTGCCCACCCCACACCTCAACCGCCCCAAGGTTCGAAAAGCGCCGGGGTGTGCAGGTCTTTTGGTGCCCGTCAAAAAACTGTCGCGATTTCCGCTCCAGGCTGCGGGGAGCACGGCTTACTTTGCATGGGCATTCGATCTTGAGTTGACACGTGGTGTGCTTCGTGCTATCAGCGAAGGCCTATCCATCAGCGCAAAGTCATCATCTGCATTGCCGACTTTGCACTAGATGCCCGCGGTGGTCTGTGGTAGTCTGCAGACGCCGTTCAAATCCGATTCCCACACTCAAAATCATGCTCGAGCGGAAATGATCATCCCCTGTCCGATTCCCCGTTCTGATATGCCGTCTTTGGCAAGCGTCTCGAGAGTCCGGCGGGCGGGTCTCCGTGAGGGGAAGCCCCTGGCTTTTGCCTCACGCTGCCTGCGCGCCGTGCTTGTTCTTCAGCCCTGTCGTTTGGTGGTTATACAGTAGTTTTTTCAGCAGGTTGAACCTGAGTTGAGCCATTCAGGTGCTCGCTCGAGTCCGGATGGGAGTCGGAGAGACTCCGTGCGGCTGGTGCTCTGCATTAGGGTGGTGGGAATGCTGGCAAGAAGTCGGTCAATGGGTTCTACATGGTCAGGAGGAGGTTTTTCTATGGAACTTGACAAGAGCTTTGAAGAACGTTTGGAGCAAAAGGGACTCAACCGCAGGGATTTCATGAAGTTCTGCACCTTTTTGTCCGCGACCATGGGGCTGTCTACCTCGTTCATCCCCAAGGTGGCCGAGGCGTTGGCTTCCCCACAGCGTCCTCCCGTCGTGTGGCTGGCGTTTGCGGAGTGCACGGGGTGCGCGGAGTCCACCTTGAGGACCATGTACCCGTGGATTGACCAGCTGGTCCTCGACATCATCTCCCTCGACTACCACGAGACGATCATGGCGCCTTCCGGAGACGCTGCGGAAAAATCCCTGCACGATACGATCACCAAGTACCAGGGCAAGTTCATCTGTATCGTGGACGGGTCCATCCCGACGGCTGACAACGGTGTCTACGGCATGATCGGAGGCAGGACCATGCTGGAGATCGCAAAGGAGGTGTGCCCGAAGGCTCTTGCAACGATCTGTATAGGAACCTGCGCTTCCTATGGCGGTCTTCCCGCCGCGGCTCCCAATCCCACCGGGGCCAAATCGGTCAAGGATGCCATCGGCATTTCCACCCTCAATATTCCCGGCTGCCCTCCCAATCCCATCAACCTGGTGGGAACCGTGGTGAATTATCTCCTGTTTGGAAAGCTCCCCGAACTGGATGACAAGGGAAGACCCCTGTTTGCTTTCGCCAAGACCATCCACGATCAATGCCCGCGCCGCTCCCACTTTGAAAACGGGGAGTTCGTGACTTCCTTTGAATCGGATGAAGCCAAGAGGGGCTTCTGCCTCTACCAGGTGGGTTGCAAGGGCCCGGAGACGTACAACAACTGCCCCACGGTCAAGTTCAATGGGGGCACGAGCTGGCCGGTTCAGGCGGGACATCCTTGTATCGGGTGCAGTGAACCCAATTTCTGGGACAAGATGTCACCCTTCTACAAGTCCATTTAAGAAGCGCGATTCCCGGATACGTTCAAACGTTGTCAGCGATAACAAATGGATAAGGAGAGAGTAACGATGGCAGCTCAGAAGAAAAAGACGGCAGAACCAGCTGCAGCCGCGCCGGCAGCTGCTGGGGCACAGCGCGTTGTGATCGACCCGATTACCCGCATCGAGGGTCATCTGCGTATAGAAGTGGAAGTGGCCAATGGCAAGGTGGCGAACGCCTGGAGCAGTTCGACCCTCTTTCGGGGCATAGAAATGATGTTGAAGGGCCGCGACCCGAGAGACGCCTATCTCTTCACGCAGCGGGCCTGCGGCGTCTGCACCTATGTCCACGGACTGGCTTCGGTCCGCGCGGTGGACAACGCGGTGGGGCTCACCATTCCGGACAATGCCCGCCTCATCCGTAACCTGCTCCTGGGAGCCCAGTTCCTTCATGATCACATGGTCCACTTCTATCACCTCCATGCTCTGGACTGGGTGGACATCGTGAGTGCACTCAAGGCCGATCCGAAGAAGACTGCGGATCTTGCCGCCGCGAAGGTTCCCAATGCATCCAAGAGTGGTCTGTCGGATTTCAAAGCCGTTCAGGACCGTCTGAAGAAGTTCGTGGACAGTGGTCAGCTCGGCATTTTCGCCAACGGGTATTGGGGACATCCCGCCTACAAGCTGCCTCCCGAGGTCAACCTCCTCGCCGCAGCCCACTATCTGCAAGCGCTTCGTCAGCAAGCCCGCACAGCCCGCATGCACGCAATTTTCGGAGGCAAGAATCCTCACATCCAGAGTCTGGTTGTCGGCGGCGTGACCTGTGCGACGGACCTGACGCCGGACCGCATCGCCGAGTTCAAGTTCCTGTGGAAAGAGACCATGGACTTCGTCAAGAACACTTACATCCCCGATCTCATAGCCGTGGCGAGCTTCTACAAGGATTGGGGAAAGATCGGCGGGACCACGAACTTCCTGGTCTACGGCGAGTTCCCGGGGAGCGCCAAGGAGCCCGACAGTTTCCTGTTCCCGCGTGGGGCCATCTTCAAGCGCAATTTCACCCAGGTCCAGCCTGTCGATGTGGCCCAGGTTGAAGAACACGTGAAGCACAGCTGGTACGAGGGCGACCAGGCCCTCCATCCGTCCAAGGGCGAGACCAAGCCCAAGTACGTGAAAATGGATGTGAACGACCGGTACAGCTGGATGAAGGCGCCTCGCTACAAGGGCGAATCCATGGAGGTCGGTCCCCTTGCCCGGGTCCTCGTTGCGTACGGAAAGGGGCATGAGGGCACCAAGAAGGCGGTGGATGGCCTGCTGAAAGAGCTGCAGGTTCCCGCGGACGCCCTTTTCTCGACCCTTGGGAGGACCGCGGCCAGAGGTCTCGAGACCGTGATCATCGGAGAGGCCATGGAAGGCTGGCTGAACCAGTTGGTGGAAAACATCAAGAAAGGCGACACCAAGATCTACAGCGACTACCAGATGCCCAACGAGGGCATGGGTGCGGGCCTCAACGACGTTCCCAGAGGTGCCCTTGGCCACTGGATCCAGATCAAGGATCAGAAAATCGGCAACTTCCAGCTGGTGGTTCCCTCCACCTGGAATCTCGGACCAAGGTGCGCACAGAACAAACTGGGGCCGGTGGAAGAGGCTCTCATCGGGACCCCGGTGGCGGATCCGAAGCGGCCGGTGGAAATCCTCCGCACGGTACACTCCTTCGATCCCTGCATCGCCTGCGGCGTGCACGTCATCGACCCGCAGACGAATGAGGTGTACAAATTTAGGGTTGTCTAGCAGTTTGTTTTCGGTTAGCTATCTGACAGGAATCCGGCTCGGGAGCCGGGTTCCTGTTTTTTGTCCGGAGAAGCGGATCGCGAGGCGCTGCTGATGGGAGAAAACAGAATACTGGTCCTGGGGGTTGGAAACATTCTCCTTCACGATGAAGGGGTGGGCGTGCGGGTTGTGGAGAAGCTGGAATCGGAGTACGAATTTTCTCCCAATGTGGAGTTGATGGACGGGGGGACGCTGGGGTTGAGGCTCATGGAGCCGATTTCCGAGGTGGACGTCCTGATCGTCGTCGACGCCGTGACAAACGGAGAGCCGCCGGGAACCCTTTATCGCCTGCCGGCCGATGTCCTTGCCAAGCGTGTCGCGTTCAAAAACTCCCTCCATCAGCTGAACCTGGTGGAGACCCTGGCTCTCGCGGAAATCCTGGGAAAGTCCCCGACCACCGCGGTCATCATCGGTGTAGAGCCTGTCGACATTTCGCCTTGGGGCACGGAGTTGACCGACATTGTTCAGGGGTGCATTCCCGAAATGTGCGCCCGAGTCCTGGAGGAAGTTGAGAAGGCGGGAGGTTCGTACTCTCTCAAGCCCGAACCCGTGAAACAGCGTTGATGAAAACAAAGGATCCTGGTCATGTGCTTGGCAATACCTGCCGAAGTTGTTCAGATTGAAGACGAGATGGCGACTGTTCGAATCGGGGACGCCTTGAGGAAGGCCTCTCTCATGCTTTTGCCCGAACCGGCTCAGCTTGGTGATTATCTCATCATCCATGCAGGCTTCGCCCTGCACAAGGTGGACCCCCAAGAGGCACAGGAATCCCTGAGGCTCCTCAGGGAAATGGCATCCCTTGCCGAACACGAGGAATTGGCCAACGAGGAGTGAACGATCACCCCTGGAACGCCAAAAACACCAATCCCCGCACGACTGTCAAAGAGGCAGGGACGCCCCGTTATTTTTTCCCTTCCGCCTCGCTTTGAATGGGCTTGTAGAAATAGGACAGCCTTCCTGACATGGTGTTCTCGTCGTAGATGAGAAGCATTTCCACCTTGTCGCCGGTCCAGAAATAGCGATTGGGGGTTCCGGCGGGCCGAAACGGTTCTCCATGCTTCCTGGTGAGAGCATCCTTCAAATTGAGGAAATTGGCGAGAGTGCTGTAATAAGCCAAGACATTGAAGAAACGCTGCTTGTAGAATCCGTACACGATCCTGTCCACAGGGACTTCTTCCACAGTCATGGAGTCGTTTTCTCTCTCGAAGAACCTGAGTCCGCCGTCCTCGGCAAGAAAACTCATCCCCTTCAACTCACCGACGTCCGTTCCCCACTTTATTCCTCTGAATTCTCCCGGTTCATTTTGAAAGCCAAAGCTCACGTTCACAAGGACGGCGAACAGTCCCAATGAAATCAGAACAAGGGAAACGGCGATTCCTCTCATGTGTGATGGCTGATTCATGTTTTCCTCTCTGTTTGAAAAAGCTTGGAAAATGCTTCATCCGCTGCTGCGATCATTGCTCTTCCTCATCGGCGTCGACGGCCAAATGCCTCTGGAGAAAAGCGAGAAGACGTTTTCCGTCTTCGGTGGGAATCCAACCAACCCCTGAGCACTCGGGGCAATCCATCATCTGCCCGTGGTCTTCAACAGGGATGACACCGTTGCCCCAACAAGTCCAGCACCTTACCTCGAGTTCGGGAAGCCCCATGGTCTCCAATTCGCAAAAAGAAGATGGACAGGCATGCCGATGCCCTATGAGTCGGGCCGATCAGTTCCCCTGTCAGAATTCCGCTTGGCCGGGGGCCCTGGGAAAGGGGATCACCTCGCGGATGTTGCCGAGTCCGGTGACGAACTGCACCATTCTCTCCAGTCCGAGCCCAAAGCCTGAATGGGGAACGGACCCAAACTGCCTCAATTCAATGTACCAGCGGTACTCTTCCTCTTGAACCCCTTTGAGCCGCATCTGGGCCAGGAGTAGTTCCAGGCGCTCCTCTCTCTGGGAGCCTCCGATGATCTCTCCGGTTCTCGGGACCAGAATGTCCATGGCGGCGACGGTCTTCCCGTCGTCGTCGACCCTCATGTAAAAAGGCTTGAGGGTTCGCGGCCAATGAACGATGGCGACAGGTCTTCGCACGAGCTTTTCGGTCAGGTATCGTTCGTGTTCCGCCTGGAGATCGTTCCCCCATTCAATGGGAAATTCGAAAGCTTCGCCGGAGTTTTGAAGGAGCCGAACAGCCTCGGTGTAAGAGATGACCTCAAAAGGCTCCTTGTGAGTCTTTTCGAGGACTTCAGGCAGGGAGGGCTCGATGAACCGGGCAAAAAATGCCAACTCCTCGGGGCAATCGGACAGAACGACGCCAATGAGGTGCTTGATGAGGGCCTCGCCGAGTTCCAGGTCGTCCTCGAGATCATAAAAGGCCATTTCGGGTTCCACCATCCAGAACTCGGCGAGATGCCTGCTCGTGTTGGAGTTCTCCGAACGGAACGTAGGCCCGAATGTGTAGACTTGCCCCAGGGCCAGCGCATAGATTTCGGCCTGCAGTTGACCGCTCACCGTCAGGTACGTCGGCTTACCGAAGAAATCCGATTGGTAGATGCTTTCCCGCGGTCCCCTGAGGATATCCTCGGGGCTGAGAGTGGTCACCCTGAACACCTCACCGGCCCCTTCGCAATCGCTTGCCGTGATGATGGGGGTGTGAATGTAGGCGAAGCCTTTCTCCTGGAAGAACTGGTGAACGGCATAGCTCAGACGGTTTCTCACCCGGGTCACGGCGCCTATGGTGTTGGTTCTCGGTCTCAGGTGAGCGATCTGGCGCAGGAATTCGAAGGAGTGCCTCTTCTTTTGAAGGGGATAGGTCGCCGGGTCCGCCGATCCGTAAATCTTGATTCGGGAGGCCCGAAGCTCCACGGATTGTTCCTTGCCGGGTGAGGGAGCCACCAAACCCTCCACCCACAATCCGCATCCATTGGATATCCGGCCAAGAATGCCGCTGAAGTCAGCGTGGTCCGATTCGACGATGACCTGAAGGTTCCGCATGCAGGAGCCGTCGTTCAGTTCGAGGAAGCTGATGCCGGCCTTGGAATCGCGCCTGGTCCTGACCCAGCCCTGCACGCTCACGGTCTTTTTCAGAATTTCGTCTTCGCGTCGAAACAACTCCGCGATGCGCAAGGCCTTCTCCATGGATGCCCTGTCCCTTTCTCGGCAGTATTGGAAGCGACGTGGGTGTTCGCTGCCTCATTCGCAGCGATGATAGAATAGTCACAAATGGGTGGGCAAGAAAAAAGGAGTGGAGAAACCACGACCTTTGGAGCAATCTAAGCGGTGGACTGCCCTGGTGAAGAGCGGGCTTGCCTTTGCCCGTCTGAAGAGATATTTCTTCCGACCCAGGGAGTCCGGCGGCTTTCCACCGGTTCCATTTTCCACTCGGCGCCACTTGGAGGGGCGAAATTGAATCTATCCTCGGTCGCCTATAACGCCCTGCTGCACAGTGTAGGACTCGGCGTTTTTCCGTACCTCCGGTCAAAATCGCGTCACGACCCTGTATTCTGGATGGGGCGAAGAGGGCACTACCCGGCCAAGGTCCCTGGAAATCCACCCCGCATCTGGTTTCATGCCTCGTCGGTGGGGGAAATGACGGGAGCCGTTCCCACCATCGTGGCCCTGGCCGAACGTTTGCCGGAAGCCTCTGTGACTGTCACCGCGGGAACGCCCCAGGGGTTTCGCTACGCCCTGTCCAAGTCGCCTCCCCACGTGCGTGTTCTCCCTTTTCCCCTTGACTTCCCCGGAATCCTGAAGAGAGCCTTCGATGCCCTCCAGCCCGACCTCTACGCAGGATTCGAAGGGGAGTTCTGGCCGAACCTCTATCACGCTCTCGCCAGGGCGCGCGTGCCGGCCTTGCTGCTCAACGGACGGCTGTCCAAGAGGTCCGCGCGCCGATACCAATTGTTTTCTCCCCTGTTCAGGCCTATTTTTCAGCATTTTCAATGGCTTGCCATGCACTCAGAGGAGGACCGCAGGAACGTTCTCACCCTGGATGTTTCCCCCGAGCGCGTCCTGGTCTTTGGGAGTTCGAAGTACGGGGGCCTGCTCACAAAAGCCGACTCGCAGGGGAGCGAAGCGTGGCGGAAATTGCTCAATATCCCTGAAGGAGTGCCGGTAGTCGTTGGCGGGAGCCTGCGACGGAGCGAGTGTACCCGGCTTCTTGAAGTCTTCCTGAGTCTCGTTTCACGGGAGCCGGGAATCGTCGGTGTTTTTGCACCGCGGCACATGGACAGGGTTCCCGCGATGGTCCAATGGCTCGAGGACCACGGCATTCCTCATCATCTCCTGTCCTCCATTGAGCAGGGCAAGGAGATCCGCAGGCACCGGGTCGTTTTGGTGGATCGCATTGGCATTCTGTTCGAGCTCTATTCCCTGGGAGACCTGATTTTTTGCGGCGGGACCATGGAACCCATCGGGGGTCACAATATTCTGGAGCCCGCGGCATGGAAAAAGGCAGTATTCTATGGGCCTCACTTGCACAAGGTGCTTCACGAACATAACATCTTGACGTCATGGGGAGGGAGCTTCCTTGCGAGGGATGCACGGGACCTCGAGGGTCAGTGGGTGCACTGGATCAAAAACATCGAAGTGCTCGAGAGTCACGGCGCCAGGGCCCATGAGGCCCTCAGGAGTCTGGGCGGGGTCGCGGAGAAACAAGTTGAGCTAATCTTGAACACCCTGGCGGGAGTCGGGATTTCCAGACGGGACAGGCGATGCAAAAGCTAGAGAAGCTTCTGATGGACTATAAGGATGGAAAGGTGGAAACGGGGGAAGTGTTGAACCTCCTCAGGAAGCTCCCGTTCGAGGATTTGTCCTTTGCGCGCATCGATCACCATCGCAGGCTCAGGCGCGGTTTTCCGGAAGTGGTTTTCGGCGAGGGAAAGACGGGGGAGCAGATATCGGAAATCGTGCGTGCAATGGAGGCTTTTGGGAGCAATGTTCTCGTCACTCGCGTGGACAGTGAAAAGGCAGAGCAGGTGATACGGCGGGTTCCCAAATTGGACTATCACGCCGAGGCCCGGGTGCTGTCACTCAAACAGGAAGATTTTCCTCAAAATGGCGAAGGAATGGTCCAGGTGCTTTGCGCGGGATCATCCGACGTGCCCGTGGCGGAGGAGGCTGCCATCACCGCCGAGTTCATGGGGAGCCGGGTCAAGCGCTTCTTTGACGTGGGAGTGGCGGGGCTTCACCGCCTCCTTCATATATGGGACGACCTCCAGGAAGCCCGTGCCTACGTGGTCGTGGCGGGAATGGAGGGCGCCCTTCCGAGTGTCGTGGCGGGGATGGTGAAACGCCCTGTCATTGCCGTGCCCACGAGCATCGGTTACGGAGCGAGCTTCGGGGGCTTGGCCGCCCTCCTCGGCATGCTCAACACCTGCTCCCCCGGGGTCGCCGTGGTGAATATTGATAATGGGTTTGGGGCGGGTTATATGGCTGCACTGATAGATCAGGCGTCGGGAGGCGAAACGGAGAACCACACGCCGCGCACATAGAGCTTTCCGGTTGGCTCTGCGACCGAAACAGCGCACTCCCCTGGACAAAGGGACCCCGGTTCGACAGATGGGTGGGGAGCCATAAAGGTTCAACAAAAGGCTTGCTTGTTTCGATGTCTTGTGAAGTGAGTGCATGGGAAGATGGCTTGGTATTGTCTGGGCCGCTGGAGTGACTCGGTTCAGGACCTCATCGTTCACAGGGTGGACTGACCTCAAGGAGAGAGGGTAAAGATATGGCAAGAGACTTTCGACCGGACAGCAGGGAATCGGCTGTCATTTCAAGGCTTGACCACGCAAGGGAATCCCAGCGTGCCAACGCGATGAACCTCCTGCGAGACAAACTCGAGGAACTGACGAACCGCATCTCCACGAAACTGATTGAGGAGAGACTGGTTGAGACGACCAGCAAGGACGCCCTCGACGGCCAGATCCAGTTGTGTCTGGAGTCACTTCTGACGGCGGAAGAATTCGAGATCCAGTTCCAGACCGCCAGCATTCGGGACCTCGTGCCGCGACCTCACTTCATCAGCCTCTACCTGACGGCGTTCATCATCGAGAAGCTCATCAACCACAAGGCTATCGTCGAGCTTTACGGAACGGACCTGGATATTTACCGATCGGTGCACAGGCAGGTTTCCAAGCTCATTCCCCTTTCGTGATCCGGCACGGGAATGTGGCGGCCGCTGTCGGAGTCTTCATGGCGACGCCGTCTTCCCGGGCGCCCGGTCTCTTCTCACCCACGCCCCCAGGGGACTTTGCCGGGGCAATGAACTTCCCCCGTCGACACAGCGAGTTGGGTGCGTTCCCTCGTTTGCCCAGCTCCATCGAATCGTGTTGCCAAAATCTTCCTTGATCCAAAGCTTCCCTCCATTCCGCAGCGTGATTGAGTCCGCCTTGTCCGCCTCCGTGTCTCCGTAGAAGTCTTCATTCATCACGGTCTTCCATGGAACGGCGCGCCGATCGAGCCAGGTCCTTGAGCGTCGAAAGGTCCCCGTGAGTGAACCCGGGTCGTCTACATGCAAAGAAGGAGTTGTTGTGAAACAGGGGTTCCGCTTCCAGATCATGGCGGCAGTCTGCAACCGCCTCCCTCCACATAACAGTCCCGGGGACGGGGGAGTACTCAGAAAGGTAAGGCATGGCTCCAGCGCCACGGACTGCCTCTATGGCTTGAGCCACCTCTTCCGGGGTCTGTCCGGGGAGTCCGGCGAGAAGGTAGACTCCGACCTGGTCCGCCGTGAATCCCGCTGACAGCAGGCGGGAAACGGCGGAAAGGAACAGGGCATTGTCGACTTTTCCGCCCCAGTTCTTTTGATGGTCCAGGTGGGTGGTTTCCAGTCCGAGGCGAATCGTTTTGAACCCGCTTGCATGGAGGAGCTGGGCCCACTCGGTCGTGACCGCCCTTGCGTGGATGGCATTGGGGGTGTGAAACCGAACGGGGACATTCTCCCGGCACAGCTTTTCCAGGGCCACTTTCAAGGTGGCTTCGGCTTTCATCAGGAGTGCGTCGTCATAGAAAGCGAAGTCCGCAATCCCTTGTTCCTGGTGAGGAGTGTGGATGTTCCGGTAGATGCTCTCTGCGTTCCTTCGTGCCCACTCGGGCTGCAGCTTTGCGGTGGCGCAGTAAGGGCAGGCGAACGGGCATCCGATGCTGGTGAGGACAGGCGCAAAGCGCGGGTGCCCCAGGAGATCCAGGGCCGGGGACGGCCATTGCTCGAAGTGCCTCCATGAAGCCTCGTTGTGGAGTGCGAACCCGGTGGCCGATTCGATCATGCCCGGCACTGAACCCATGGGAAGTGTGACAACTTCCGTTGCACCGGTGTTCTTCCGGGCGTGGTCCGGACACAACCGGGCATAGATGCCCCCCAGCCAGACGGGGGTCTCACCGAAGACCTCCCTCACGATTTCGATGGTCTCCCGCACACCTGGATACCAGTAGGTCATGATGGAGGTGACCCAGATGAGCCTTGGAACGGGCAGGGACCTAAACCGGGCGAAAAGGCTCTTGGGGTGAATTCCATAACGGTAGTAATGTCTCGGCACTTCGGCGTAAACGTCGGGTTTGGGGATGAGCATCCTCGGGTATTTGCCCGTACCGTAGCGGCGATGGACCGGGGACAAAACGCCCCCCTCCTGCAGTGTCAGGGGATCGCTGCGATCCAGGCAGTCCACGAATGCGATTTCGCAGCCCCCCTCGCGGAGCAGGGATGCCAGGCAGAGGAGTCCCATGGGCTTTGCCCACAAATCGTATGCGGCGAAGTCGGTGATCCAGGGATTCACGAGCAAGATGAAAGGAGCTTTTGCCATGTCCGATTCGTAGCGGTCCTGGAGAGCTCATAGGCAGTAGAGACGTCCTTTTTGACTCACATTTCCTTATATCCCCTCCAACCCCCCCTGGTCAAACCACGGTGAGTTGCGATAAGGTGATTTTCCCCGGCGTGTCTCGGTGGTTTGCGTGGAAGGTCAATGAGGAGTTGTACGCATGCGGGCGGTGGTGCAGAGAGTGTCGAAAGCCAGTGTGCATGTCTGTGATAAGGGAAATGTGGGCAGCATCGGAGGGGGAGTCCTGGTGTTCTTGGGTGTGGGACCGGAGGACACGCTCGAAGATGTTCGATACATGGCCGAAAAGGTGGTGAATCTGCGCATATTCCCGGATGAGCAGGGCAAGATGAACCGCTCTGTTCTCGATATTGGAGGAGGCGTCCTGGTGGTGTCCCAGTTCACCCTCTACGGGGATTGCCGAAAAGGAAGGAGGCCTTCATACGCCGGAGCCGCCCCCCCTGAATTGGCAAGCCTTTTGTATGAGGAATTCGTGAGGAAACTGGGTGAGTACACTCCGAACATGGCAACAGGACAGTTCCAGGAGATGATGGAGGTCCATCTGATCAATGACGGACCTGTTACCCTGCTTCTCGACAGCCAAAAGCGGTTCTGAGGGACCGCCTCACCGCGAGGGATGCACGATCCGCGATGACAATACCTCCCTGCAACATCCACATTGACGCGGAAGGAGCCTGGTTCTACGAGGGCAATGAAATCACCAGGCGAGAGATCATCGAACACTTCATGGGACATCTGAGCCGGACGGAGGGTGGAAGCTACGTCATCGAAATCGGACCGAACATCTGTGAAGTGGATGTTGCGGACACGCCTTTCGTGATTTCCCAGGTGAACCGTGTCAGACGGCAAGACTCCGGAGCCGAGCAGATCCTTCTGAGCCTCAGGAATCTTTCGAGGGCGGAGCCATTGAACCCCGAGACACTTCGGGTGGGTGAAGATCATGTCATGTATTGCACCGTTCAAGACGGGGTCTTTCCCGCCCGATTTTCCAGGCCAGCCTACTACCAGTTGGCCGAATGGGTGATGGAAGACAAGGAGACAGGCCAATTCTACATAGAGCTGAACGGGGATCGTTACCCTATTTCATAAGGAATTGCAGTGTGTTGGTTTCTGCGGTATAAGAGTCTATCTCAAAATATGTTAGCCGGCCCTGTCGCCTGGTCGTTAGGCTTCGGAAAGACCACCCGGCGGTGGAGGTTTTACGCGGTTGTGAGGAAAGCCACTCAGCGGACGGGAGGACGCCTGTGGGCATGAGTTCTTTCGGTCAGGATGTCGCGCGTCCCATGGATGTGAAGACGCGGGGCGGGCGGTGTTTTATTTGGCCACGGCGATCGGGAGGGCACGGATTCCAGTGGGAGGGAAAACATCAACACGCAGAGACCGACGCGAGAGAACCATGAGAATCCTTTACGTGGAAGACAACCCCACAGATGTTGAATTGACCGTTCTTGAACTGAGTAAGACCCCGTGCGACATCTCGGTTGAGGCCGTGCCGACGAAACAGGAAGCACTGGAGTGTTTGAAAGGGCCTAGAGGCAAAGGCTACGATCTGGCCCTCCTGGACTGTCGCCTTCCTGACGGGGACGGCATGTCCATACTCGAGTACATCCGTGAAAAGAGGCTGCCTCTGGCGGTTGTCATCGTGACGGGTTCGGGGGACGAAGAGACGGAAGCTGCCGCCTTCCGGGCCGGGGCGGACGACTTCGTTCACAAAACGGGCAACTACAGGAGTCGGCTTTCCGTGATTCTGGAGAAGGCTCTGGAACGCTTTCGGGTCAGAGGTCTCTCCTGAGCGGACCGGGCGCGGAAAATTTGACATGTTCTGAAAGGGTTCCGAAAGAACGACAGGCCTGCCGGGGTTGGCCGGCAAGCCTGTTGCCATTCATGATGAATTCAGCTGATTCTTACTCAGCTTTGAAAAACGCTTTCTTGTTGGCACCGCAAACCGGACAGGTGTCGGGGGCCTCTTTGGGGATTGTGGCCCCGCAGATCTTGCACACATAGTAGTCTTGCACGGGGTATTTGTCCGGGTCCTCCAGTGCCTTGGAGTAGAGCTCTCCGTGCATCTTCTCCACTTCGTTGGCATAGTTGAAGCTGATCTCCGCCGACTTCTGACCCTCTTCCTTTGCATCAGCAATCATTTGGGGATACATGCTCTTGAATTCGTGTGTTTCCCCCTCTAGCGATTCCTTGAGATTCTCTTTCGTGGATTTGACCGCGTTCATCACCCTGAAATGCTTGTGGGCATGAATGGTCTCCGCCTCCGCCACGGCTCGAAAGAGCTTCGCGACACCGTGGAGGAACTCGTCCTCAGCCTTTTGAGCAAATGCCAAGTACTTGCGGTTGGCTTGCGATTCGCCAGCAAACGCGTCCTTCAAGTTGTCCAAGGTCTTAGACATAAATCCTCCTTTTCAATGATTCTGGGTCAAATTTTGCGATTGGCTGATGCCACCATAGCCCGACATTGTCCGTCGTTGCATCTTGGGATCGAAATAGCTGTAAAGGCTTACAGAAGAAGTGACAATGTCTGTTGAAATGTGTCAATTATTTAAGAATCCAGTGTGTTCGAGTCAATGAACGCAGGTTTTTTTTGTTGTTTCGCCGATGGACGTTGGGTTAAGCTCAGCTGGACCCGATGGAACAAGCCTTCCAGAAGTAGCCATCCGGAGTCATGCCAGCCTTTCCCACGATCCAGACGCGTTTTGTCGCCTTCATTTTTTCCACAACCCGCTGAGTTGGAGGTCCTCATGAGTGCGCCATTGTCCGTAGGAATGACCCATGAAGTGAAGATCAAGACCCTGCCGGAACATTCCGCGCAAGTGTTCTACAAGAACTTGCCCAACGTGTTCGCCACTCCTTTCCTGGGTGGCCTGATGGAGAGGGTGTCGGCGGAACTGATGAACGACCACCTGCAACCGGGAGAGCAGTCCGTGGGCATTTCCATGAACCTGAAGCACACGGCGGCAACACCTTTGGGCATGGAGGTTCGGGTCAGGACGGAAATCATTGCCGTGGAGGGCAAGAAGCTCACCTTTCAACTGGAAGCGTTCGATGACGCGGAGAAAATCGGCGAGGCCACCCATGAACGCTTCATCATCCAAGCCGACAAGTTCAATGCCCGGGTGGGTGAGAAGGCCAAGAAGATGGGATAATCCCCAAGCATGCGGGAGAGGGAGTTATGGGACACAACGGTCTGTCAGCGTTCTTTCATCCGTCCAGCGTTGCGGTGATCGGTGCCTCCGAGGCTGCAGGCAAGCTGGGAAACGAGATCTTGAAGAATCTTCGGGATGGGGGATTTCCTGGGGAACTCTATCCCATCAATCCCAAGAGTGAATCGATACTCGGCCTCAAGTGCTACAGGAATGTCAAGGACATTCAGGGGATCGTGGACCTTGCGGTAGTCATCATTCCCGCCCGCTTCGTGCCCCAGGCCATCCAGGATTGCGGGGAGAAAGGGATCAAGGGCGCCGTGGTGATCACCGGGGGATTCAGCGAGGCGGGTCCCGAGGGCGAGGAGCTTCAAAAGCAGCTGGCGTCGGTAGCCCGCCAGTACGGAGTGCGGGTGATCGGCCCCAACTGTCAGGGGGTGAACAATCCATATCATCCCATCTGCGCTTCGTGGCCCCTGCTGACGACCAAGGGGAGAGTCGCTGTGATCAGCCAGAGCGGAACGGTGGGCGCGGCGATGATGGACTGGTTTTCGTATGAGGGCCTTGGAGTTTCCAGCTTCGTGAGTCTCGGCAACAGGGCCGATGTGGACGAGACGGACCTCATCGAGTACTTTGAAAACGACGAGAGCACGCAGGTCATCGCAGCCTATCTGGAGGGCATCAAGGACCCGGTGCGTTTTCAGAAGGTCGTCCAGTCCATCAGGAAGCCCCTCGTGGTCTTGAAATCCGGGCGAACTCCCAAGGGAAAGGTGGCGGCCGAGTCCCATACCAAGTCTCTTGCTGGCGCCGATGCCCTCTACACATCCCTTTTCCAGCGATACGGAGTGGTCAGGGCCAACACCATGGAGGAGTTCTATGACTTTGCCAAGGGGCTGGCCTACCTGGAGCCCCCCAAGGGGAATCGCATCCTTTTCATCACGACTTCCGGCGGAGCGGCAATCCTTGCCACCGATGCCTCCGAGCAGGAAGGAGTGGACGTTTCGCCCCTGCCCGAGGAGCTTGCCACAAAGCTTGAGGGGGTCATCCCGGCCCACGCCATCCGCGGCAATCCCCTGGATCTCACCGGGGATGCCAACGCGAATATGTTCCACGAAGTGATCGAGCTTGCCCGCCCTTACTATGACACCCTGGGAGTCATTTTCGGAGACCCCATCATCGATGCATCCCGGGTCGTCACGGCGGGAGCCAACGAACTCGTCATTTATCTGGGCGGGGCCGATGTGGAGCGGGAAGAGAGGCAAAGAATGCACCAGAAAGGCATTCCTGTTTACCCGACGCCGGAGCGCGGCATCCGCGCCCTGGCTCAGGTGATTCCCGTGGCAAAGAGGGGGAAGAAGGCCTCTCATACGTTCCCCAGTGCCTCGGGACGTTCCCAGCTGAGCTTTTTCGAGAGCCTCAGCTTTCTCAAGGCACAGGGCTTCGACTGCATCATCAGCCGCATCGCGGACAGCCCCGGTAAAGCGGTGCACATGGCTCACCAGATGGGCTTTCCGGTTTGTGTCAAAATCGACTCCCCCGATATTCTCCACAAGTCCGACCATGGGGGAGTGCGGCTCAACATCCAGTCCGCTCAGGGTCTGCGAAACGCCTACGAGCAGATTACAGGCAAGATCAAGGAGCATTCTCCCCAGGCCAGGGTCAACGGGGTGGTGGTGAGCGCCATGGCGGCGCCCGGCCTCGAACTGATTCTCGGCATGAATCGGGATCCCCAGTTCGGGCCTGTCATCCTTTTTGGCCTCGGGGGTGTCACGGTGGAGTTGTTCCGAGACATCACCCTGCGGCTTCTCCCCCTCTCGCGGGAAGACGCCCTCGAAATGCTTCAGGAAATCAAGGCGGCTCCCCTGCTCAAGGGTTACCGGGGACAGAGGGAGGTGGACATGAACGCCATTGTGGATGGTTTGCTCAAACTGGCGAAGATCGCGGAAGAGCACCCGGACATCGTGGAAATCGATCTGAACCCCGTCTTCTCCTACCCCGAGGGAATCGTGGTCGTGGATGCGCGAATTCTAAGAAGCTGACAGAGGCCGGGAGGACGAGCGGCTTCCTCCGGCAGAACGTTTCTGAATTCCATTGGCTTGATCCCGCCTCCTCCATTGCAGAAGGTTCGACTTTGCCCGGTGGAGGCGGTAGTTTTTTAGACTATTTCATCGAGACCATCGATCGGACAATAAAGGCCAGAAGCGCTGTGGCCAGCAGCCCGCCGCACCAGAGCAGCGCGAACCACAGCCATTCTTGCTGCTTTTTAGTAAGCGCTTTCATGGGAGGCCTTTCCCCGGAACACGTAGTAGCAGAACGCCGTGTACGTGAGCACCACCGGCAGCATGACGATGGTGCCGACGAGCAGCAGCGATTGGGACGGCGGCGCCGCCGCTGCCTGCCTGAACGTCACTTGAAACGGAACCAGCCACGGCCACAGGCTTATGCCCAGGCCCATGTAGCCCGTCAGAAAGATCCCGAGGCTCAGGAAAAAGGGTCGGTACTCCATGCCCCTGTGCAGATCGCGCCAGATCATGGCGAAGAAGGCTGCGGTCACCAGGGGAATGGGCAGCAGATAGAAAAAATTCGGCATGCTGAACCACAGGGTTTTCACGCCCGGATTCATCAGGGGCATGCTGACGCTCACGATGGCCAGAAAAACCCCCACATAGCCCAGGACGTAGGCCGCGCATTTTCGAGCCCAGTCCTGGGTGATGCCGTCGGTTTTCATCACGAGCCAGGTGGCCCCCAGCAGCGCATAGCCGAACACCAGGGCCATTCCCGTCATGACGCTGTAGGCGTTGAGCCAGTCAAAGGCCCCGCCTGCGAAACTTCGGCCCTCGATCTTCACTCCCTGCACAAAAGCCCCCAGTGCCATGCCCTGCATGAAGGTGGCGGCCAACGATCCGAAGTGGAAGGCGTAATCCCAGATGCGCCGGGATTTGTTGGCCTTGAATCGGAACTCAAATGCCACACCGCGAAAAATGAGCCCCAGCAGCATGAAGATGATCGGCATGTACAGGGCCGGCATCAAAATCGCGTAGGCCAGGGGGAATGCTGCAAACAGACCGCCTCCCCCCAGCACCAGCCAGGTTTCGTTCCCGTCCCAGAAAGGGGCGATGGAATTCATCATGCGGTCCCGGCATTGATCCGAGGGTGCGAAAGGGAACAGAATGCCGACCCCCAGGTCGAACCCATCCAGAAGCACGTAGAGGAAGATTGCCGTGCCGATAAGACCAAACCAGACGAGCGGAAGATCCACGAAGCCTTCGAAGCTAAACATGCCGGCCTCCTTCTTCTGAAACCAGATTCGTGACCAGGGGCGGTTCGTGGACCCCGTGGGCGCCGTAAGCATCTTCTTCGACAGGGGGACCTTTGCCGATGAGCCGCACGATATAGTAGCTTCCGGCACCGAACACGAACCCATACGTTAGAACGAATGCCGCAAGGGACATGGCGATGGGCGGGCCTGAAACCGGGGAGACGGCCTCCGCCGATCGCATGACACCGTAGATGATGTAAGGCTGCCTGCCGATTTCCGTAACAAACCACCCCGCGAGCACTGCCAGGAATCCGGCCGGAGTCATGGCCATGCACCAGACCTGAAACCACCTCGTTTCGAACAACCTTTTTCTGAGATGAAGGACGAGGGCCGTCGCTCCGGTGAGGATCATCAGCATGCCAACCCCAACCATGATGCGGAAGGACCAGAACACCCACATCACCGGTGGCCGATCTTCCTTGGGCCACTCCTTCAACCCCTTCACTTCACCGTCCAGGTCGTGGGTGAGAATCAGGCTGGAGAGTTTGGGGATCTTGATGGGTTGCCTGGTGGTTTCGTGGACCTGATCCGGCAATCCGAAAAGCAACAGGGGCGCCCCGCTCTGGGTTTCCCACAGACCCTCCATGGCGGCCACCTTGGCCGGCTGGTGCTCCAATGTGTTGAGACCGTGCACATCGCCGAATACCAGTTGCATGGGAGCGACGAAAATCGCCATGATCATGGCCATCCCAAGCATCACGCGAGCCTGTTCCCGATGGCGGCCGCGCCACAGGTAGAACGCACCGATGCCTCCCACCACAAAGGCCGTGGTCAGGTAGGCGGCCGTCACCATGTGGACGAAGCGGTAAGGGAAAGATGGGTTGAAGATCACCTGCAGCCAGTTGGTGGGATACAGCAGACCGTCTGCCCCCGACTGAAATCCCCGGGGTGTCTGCATCCAGCTGTTGGCCGAGAGAATCCAGAATGCGGATATCAGCGTCCCAACGGCGACAATGACGGTCGAGGCGAAATGCATCCTGGGACTGACACGGTTCCAGCCAAACAGCATGACCCCGAGAAACGAGGCCTCGAGAAAAAACGCCGTCAGCACCTCGTAGCCCAACAGCGGGCCGAGCACATTCCCGGCCCTGTCCGAGAACACGGACCAATTGGTGCCGAACTGAAAGGACATGACCACACCGGACACCACCCCCATGCCGAACGTCACTGCAAAGATCTTGACCCACATGCGGTAGACCTCGGCGTAGACGGGTTTGCCCGTCGCCAGCCATCGCCATTCCAATACCGCCAGCCAACTGGCCAGCCCGATGGTGAACGCCGGAAAGATGATGTGAAACGAAATGGTGAAAGCGAACTGGATGCGGGCCAGCAGCACCGGATCGAGGTTTTCGAACATGGCTAAACCTCCTAAGGAAGGAAACCAGGGAAGAGAAATCCACATCAAAACATGGCGAATAGGCCGTTATCCCTGACGGAATATCGCGGCCCACGTGAACGACCCCGCTCTTTCTCAGATGATGCTTTTCTTTGAAGCACCATAATCCTCGACTCTTTGCAAAGCAAGATCGCGCTTGACCAGGCGGATGTCATTGAAAAGCGCCTCGCAGTCCTTAAAACTCAGCTGATCCACGATCCCGTTGACTCTGATCTCATCCTGGACGTGGGGGGCAAGGGAGGCGCTCGGCAGCAGCTCTTCCGTATTGATGAGCTTAATGAAAATCAAGCTTCGAGCCGCCAGCAGATCTGCCAGAGACTGGGCCGGGGGTCGATTGAGGGCGTAGCGCAAGGTCAAAACATCTCCGGGACCCAGATTGCGGCGCTTTCCCTTGAGTTCTCTTATGACGGGCTCGAGCAGAAAAACGACGCGCACTTTCCAGGAGCTCCCCATCTGGTCGAGCAGAATCCGGTAAAGGGGATAATGGATGTAGCCCGCTTCCACGAAGATCCATTCGCCGGCGCCGGCTGCGGATTCGATGGCGCGGGCGCGGAGACGGTCCCGCAGAGCAAGCCGCCTGGCGTCGGTCAGAGCGAAGGTCTTGACGGCTTCCACCACTTCGGGAAAGGGTGCGCTCACGCTCTTGGAGTAATAAGCGATGAGAGCCCCCGTGGCGGCTCGCTCCGCCCGATAGACGTTCCTCAACGAATCGGATGCCATCACATCCCCGACCGTTTTCCCCTCGGCGAAGAGCTCATGAATTTCGATGAGCCTCTCCAGGTAAGGCTCGACCTGAACGATGCGCCGTACCAGGCCGTGGAATTCTCTCAGCAGGCCGCACATGAGCCGGTCGAACCGGGGGAATTCAGAGTCGATCTCCAGCAGATAGTCATCGAGTGAAAGATGGCCGTTGAGCATGCTGGGGAAGCTGGGAGCCGGCGGCTCTTCAAGCACGAGAGTCTCGTGACGCTCCATTTGTTCGCGGATGAACGGCAGCGCCTCCACATGGTGCGACACGAAGCCCACAGTAACCAAGCCCTGCTTCCCCATCATGGGCTCACCGGAGGACGTCGCATTTCCCCTGGCCACCCTTTCACTGTCGGATTGCCGTACTGCCGTTGCGTGAGTCGCATGAAACCTCGAACGATCCTGTAAAGGTTTGAAGATGACTCACGAAGCCGGGAACAAACCGCGGGCATCCACTGGTCTGAGACATCAAACCGTTGGGTTTCAGAAAATTAACCCCTGAAACCGTTGTCGTCAATGAAAGCCGCGAAGCGCGAGGGTTTTACGTGGTCTTAGAGGGGGACGGAGTGGGTGAAGAAACAGGGCGCGAGCTGGCGGGATGCGGGATTCGGGATGCGGGCAAATGGAGGATCATCCCGTGGTCAATGTGTCCTGGAAAGATGCCGTGTCCATACGTCTCCTGTGGGGAGTTATACCCATAAAGCTTAAAAACTTACACTTTCACCACAGTCCCTCATGCCCATATGGGGCACCCGAAATGATGAAAAGCTTTGAATCCACCGCAGAGGGCGCCGAGAGCGCAGAGATTCTTTTTATACGATTTGTTCTCTCAGCGTGCTCAGCGGTAAAATAGCTTTTCAGAGCAGGAACCTCCTGCCGACTGGTCCCCACCCCTAACGCCATCCGTGCGCAAAATACGTCGCCCTCCATGCAGTAACCGTAACCGGCGCAAACCTTGACAACCCTCCCAATTGTTCAAGCAGCGCCCTGCTTAAGCAGGGGCCAATATGGCACGGGTTATGCTCACTAATGGGACGGAGAGTTTAATCTCCTTGAGTAACGCGGTGTGGTTTTAACAATTCAGCGTTTCTGGAGGTCAGTAACATGAGAGCATATAACAAAATCAGGATATTTCCGGTTGTGGCAGCGCTCTTTGCCGTCCTGTTGTTGAGCGCGCCAGGCTATTCATGGGCATGGCGCAACGATGGAGGTTTTGGGGGCTATCAGCGCAGTGGTTATCACAACAGAGGCTATCACAACACTTACAGCGGCTACCGCCATCATGGACATCATGGATACAGGCACCATAGCCGTGCTTATTGGGGTGGTTACTATGGGGGCTCCTACTATCCCAATTACTATCGTTCCGGCTACTACGGATACGGGCCTTACGTGTCAGTTGCTTTCCCGTTCCCTTTCTTTTACCCGGGAATCTCGTTCTACATTGGACCGTAGCAAACCATCCCTCGAATCCAACCATTCAGCCTAACCAGAATAAGGCAGAGTCAGACCGGCTCTGCCTGTTCTTGTTTGGTGCGGCTCTTTTGAAACCACAAGTGAGGTGAATCGGCGATTTTCGCCATACCCGTTGGATTGTGTCTCGATGGTAGGGCGGGGTTGCGTCCCCGCCATTCACCGAACCCCGTCCAGATATCGCCACGGTCAGGTGACGAGGGGCCGTATTCTTCACCAAATCCAACGAATTTTATGATTTGACGCACTCGGGCGATTTCGATATAGGCTCACAATATCCGACCGCGCGAGGGCCGGAGCGCCACGGCCTCTCACCTGCTCGTTTCTCCAGAGGGAGCGACACCATGCCGACTGCCAGGGAACCCGCCATGAAGCCCGCCTCGACTCCTCCACGCCTCATCGTGGAGCGGGAACTGGCCAAGGACCCGGAACAGGCCGAGGGAATCGCCCGGGAAAAGGCGCAGCGTCTCATTGACCGCCTGAAAGAGCCGGATTTCCGGGCGCGCCGGGTGTTCGAGCTGACCCGCAACCCGCTGCTCCTCACCAACATCTGCCTCGTGCATCGTCACCGGGGCGAACTTCCCAGGAAGCGCGCGCTCCTCTATGAGGATTGCATCAACGTGCTGCTGGAACACTGGCAGGTGGCCAAGGGATTGAAGGTGGGAGTCGGCGCCAGGGAGGGGATCCGGGCGCTGCAGCCGGCCGCCCTCTGGCTCCACGGCCGGGAGGGGCGCACCGGAATCGGAGGAGGAACGGTTTGGCGATGAAGGGTCGCTGCACGAAGTGTGGGTCCTTGATTTCTACCTGGGCCGCACCCCGGTAACCAACGAACAGTATGCTCAGTTTTTAGAGGAAAACCCGGGTGTGGAAGAACCGGAATACTGGGCCGGCCGGAAGTTCAACCAGCCCAGACAGCCGGTGGTGGGGGTGAGCTGGGAGGAGGCTCGATGCTATGCGGCCTGGGCCGGAATGCGGTTGCCGAGCGAGGCGGAGCCGGCGTCCGGAGGCGAACGGAGCGCGCGGGGCCAACGAGGAAAGGCTTCTCCGTGTTTTTTCGTGGGACGCCCTCAATGAGGTGCCTGAAACGCAGCTCTGTGCCACGGTTTGTCATCCCGGCGCACCTTGGGACTTGAATCCAGCCAGAGTAATCAGTAGAGTAAATATATAACAAACGGGAAGAACAAAATGGAGTAGGACATGAGAAGATCGTCGAGGAAGCTCAATTTTATGATAGAGGAGGCTCTCTGCAGAGAACTGGAACAGCTCGTTCCTTCCGGAAAGAGGAGTCAGGTGGTCAATGATGCTCTTCGCAAGGAACTGGAGCGGATCCGACGGAGACTGGCGGTGGAAGCGATTGCCTCAAGCTCTTCCGAGGGGCGGAGGTTCTCCACCCGCGAAATCGTGGATGGATTGGTCCGTGACAGGAGCAGCCACTGAATGAAGCGAGTCGTGGTGGATGCATCCGTTATTTTGAAGTGGGTTTTGGGGGATCGCCTCGAAACTGATCATGAAAAGGCCATGGATCTGCTGGATGCCTGGGTCGACGGTCGGGTTGAGGTTTTTGCTCCTACACTTCATGGGAATACGAGGTTGGGAGTTTTCTCGGTCGAGAGCTGCCTGAGCAGGCCACGCAGAAGATGAGTCTGCTTCGGGGCCTCGGGATTGTCAGTCTGCCTCTGAACGAGAAGATGCACGCCCTGTGCTTTTCCTGGATGAAGCAGAACGGGGTGACCTTTTACGACGCTGCGTATCTGGCCGCAGCCGTTGAAACAGGGGGAATCCTGGTCACTGCCGATTCAAAGTTTTCAGACAGGATGCGCCACATGGAATCCATCCGCCTTTTGGGTGACCTCTGAAAGGTATCATTCGCGCCGTCTTTCCTGAAAGAGGCACACCCGCCACGATGGAAGACCATGAACTCCCCGAGAAGCTGACAGACCATCAAAGGGACTCAGGCATGTTGGATATCAAGGACTTTTACGCTCGTTTGCTGCAGCTGCCACCTTCCTGGGATGTCTCGGAAGTCGTCTTTGAAGCGGGTGAGGACAGGGTGGCCGTGACTCTGGCACATACCGGGGCAACCCTGGGCTTGTGCCCCCAATGCGGTCGGTCCTGCCCCTCGTCCCGGCAAACAGCGCTCCAGACCTGGCGGCACCTGGACACCTGTGGGCGGACGACCCATCTGCATGGCCGACTCCCGGTCGTCGTCTGCCCTGAGCACGGGGAGCAAACCTTGTCTCCTCCTTGGGGCGACACCGATTCACCCGTGACGGACGGATTCGAAGGTCTGTTCACTCAAGTTGCCAAGGGAATGGGAGACATCCGAAAGGCGGCGCGCCTTGCAGGGCTGGATTTGGCCCTGGCGCGTCAGATCCTCCGCCGTTCTCAGGAACGGCTTGCCACTTCAAAGAGCGATCCCGCGAGAGCTGCCACGGAAGCACAACAGGCGTCATCGGCTCTTCCCGGGAAGCAGCTTTCCCTTTTTGAACAGGGGGACATGACGCTTGTCAATCAGGGCATCCAGGCTTTCCGGAGACTGGAGCTCGAGAAGGCCGTCGATTTCTTTCGCAGGCATCAGCAGCTCTATCCCAAAGGCTACGATGTTGGACCGCGGATCTCCGTCGCCGAAAGGCTGCTCGATGGAATGCGAGAGGCCCCTCTCGACCCTGGCGATCGAGCGGCCCATTTCTACCGTCTCTGGGATTCATTCGAGAGTCGCGCGAAGGCCATGGGAGGGCAGGAGTCCACTCTCCTGGCCGACATCAAGACGGCGTTCTTTGAATTTGTACTGGGCGAGGTCGAACGGGCTGGAATGATGGATGGCTGCCGGCTTCACGGCGATGTTCCCGTGGGCCTCATCCTGATGCATGCCGGGCGTTACGATGACGCGATCACAAGCCTCCAGTCCTGTATCCGAGAAACGCCACACCATGCGGGGTTATACGGGTACCTGGGGGATGCCTACTGGCTTCGGGGGGAGCGGAGAATCGCACGGCAGTGTTATCGCGAGGCCTGCCTCATTGACCCGTCCGGCATGGATTGGGGGCACCTCCTGGACGAGGAGCTCAGGGAGCTCCAAGACGACCTCCTGCTCGAATACGGTCTCAATCCCGATTTGGCCACCGCATGGCTTCCCAGCCATGCCCGGATCAGTGGGCTCTTCGAAAGGAAGGGGGTGCGCGTCCACGATGGCTTGAAGGAAATGGTGCAGGAGTACCTCACGGTTGAGAAGACCCTCAAGAAAAAGCACGACCCGAAGCTCGCCGCCGGACTTTTTTATAGAGGGTTGATCCTTTGCGACAACCAGGAAAGCCTTCGATTCGTCAAGACCATCGACCTGATCCACGTGCGTCGGCGGATGAAGGAGGTGAATCCGAATCTCTTCGCGGAGTTTCTGGAATCCCTCGCGGAAATCAAAGGTTAAAAAGACTGCAAGCCGGCTCCCAAGACCAATGGGCCACAATGATTCATGAAATCCGTCATTGCGGAAACAACAAATGGGCATTTCATACAAAGACAACGGGAGAACAACTGATCCTGCATCAGACCAGGTGCGTGATTTCGATGTTGCCCCATTGGTCGCGCAGGTATTCGGACACGAGGCGCCGGTGGCAATGGTCCGGGGTTTCCTCACTGCAAAGGAGGCAGCCGTAGTGGATGAGATCCCTAGGGACCGTCTTTTCGACCTGCCGATGGGAGAGGAGCTTCAGGAATTCCCTTTCGTACTGCGGCCAGCCTTGCTTGCTCTTCCGGTAGGCGTCAAGGATTTCCTGCGTGGGGGCCAACTCCGCCAAATGGTGATAGTCGATGTTGCAGAGGGCTTTGAGAAAAAACCGGAGATCGTCCCGCTTGGCAAAGCCCGCAAGCTGGGAGACGTTGTTCAAGCGGATGTCGAGCACCCGCCGAACCGCTGCATCCTCGAGGAGTGTGAAAAAGGTCTCGGCCGTCTTTTTCGTAAAGCCGATGGTAAATAGCTTCAAGGTCTCCATGGTTTCTATTCCGATTCCTCCTGGTCTTCCGTTTCCGGGTTGTCTTTCCCGCGTGCCGCGGCATCACGAACGTAAGCGATCTTCTTGCCCTGGGCGTCATAGGCCCGCTGAATCAGGTCATCAACTTTTTCGAAGAGCCGCAACTGAGGCATCTTGAGCGCGTGCAGAAGACGCAGTTCGGAATCGCGGAGGCTCTCCACTTGTCCATCCTCCAGGATCTGATCGATCTCGACGGGTTCCGAGCGCAGGGCCCTGCAGACAAGGATCATCCGGTGACACGTGATCGGGTCCTTCTCGGCGCACATCAGGGCGATGCGATGAGTTTTCATGCCGATGACGAGCCGCTCCATGCCGCGTTTGAATGTTTCGGTCGCGGCGAGCCGGCCGTACTGGACCTTCCCGTCGACGTAACACGAGGGGTCTTCGCTTCGCGGCCCCAGTTCCTGCCCCAGGAAGACGTAGGCGATCCCGTTTTCCTTCAGGACCTTCTGGATGTTTTCCCGGTTGAACTGAGGATTGAACTTGCTGTAAGGGCTCGACCGGACATCGCCCACCGCGGTGATGTCGTGCATCTTCAAGAGCTCGATGAATCGCTCGATGGAGTGGTTCGAGTGACCGATGGTGTAAAGTCTGTTCATCTCAGGAAATCGACTCCTCGCCTGGGGGCAGAATGATGGCTGCAGCCAGTTTGTAGCAAAAGCCCTCGAATGGTTCACTGATGCTGATCGTCAGGTATGTCTCCGGGCAGTCCAACGGGTATTCCCCAATAGTCATCGGAAGGTAGCGTCCTTGGATCTCGGGGTCGGTCACTGCCAATCGATAGCTTTCACCTTTGAACATAAACTTCGCCCGGACTCGGTTCAAACCCTTTGAGTCCTGTTCGACGCCGATCGAAAGCTCCTCGGGCCGAATGAACAGAAGCGATGACGAAAGGGTGCTTTCCGCCAGCGGCAGGGGCATCCTGTCGTTCAAGCCGGCGTGGCTGTGATAACCGTTGATCCACAGCCGATCGACCTCGTCGACAAGGTCCCCAAGCCGCGACATATCGAACCTTCCACTCCAGTCCCAGCGCCCTCCACGGATGAGATGGTTTTCCGACTGATAGCCATGCGGACTGGATTCCAGCAGCGGCACCGTGATGATGTCGAGCAGCCTGGGCATGCTTCCGTTCGGCAACAGGACGGTGCCCGGAGCGAGTTCGCCCGTCGACTCCGCACTCACCGGCCTGACCCAGCCTCCAACGGTCCCGTTGATCCACTCCTTCCCGGCGATGCAGACGCCTGAATACTTGCGGGAATTGGCGAGGCATATGAGCTGAGCCGGGTCGCGCTGTCTTCCTTGGTTTTTATCCTCAACCGAACCGAGGGGGTCTTTAAGGCTCAAGACATAGAGCCGCAGGATTTTGAGATCCTCATAGCCGATTTCGCCGTTCATGGCATCGAAGGCCGGCCGGAGCATCTCAGGGCCGAATTTCTCAAAGGCCTCCATGGCCTTCGCCTGTTGACGGGCCGGAAGATTGATGAGAGGCAGGAGCCTGTCGGATCGCAGTGGGCACCCCCCCAGACGGTATCTCAAAAGGTAGTCGAGCACGCGCCTCTCTTTGATGTTGAGCTCCTGTGCCAGACTCTGGATGGTTCGGCCAGAGTTGAAAGCTTCCCCAATCAAGATCTCCCGCATCTCGCGGACTGGCCCGCGTCTTTCTGGGGCCCGGCCGTGGGGCTCTGAAAGCCCCTCCGCAGTCGGGTGGTTTCGGCAATATTCCTCGATGCGTTCGAGGAATATTGAGCCATAGCGATCCAGTTTGACTCTCCCGACTCCGTGGATGTGGAGCATGGCCTCTGGGTCTCGGGGAAGGTAAGTGGCCATCTCAACGAGGGTTCTGTCCGAGAAGACCACGTAGGGCGGGACGTTTGATGCATCCGCCAGTTCCTTGCGTGTCTTTCGAAGCGTTTCAAAGAGCTCCCGATCAAAGGGTGCCGGCTGCCCTTGAGCGCCTCCCAAAGGAGATCTTTCGGGTTCCTCGGTATCATCCAGCCTCCCGAGGACGATGTCGCTGCCCTTGAAGACGTCCCAGGCTCGCGGTGTCAAGCTCAGTCCCCCGAAGTCGGGGTCCTGCACCATGAACCCCTTGTGGAGGAGTTGCCGCGCCACCTGGTGCCACTGCCTCAGCGAGAGCTCCCGCCCGATTCCGTAGGTCGAAAGCTTGTCGTGGCCGAATCTCAAAACCTTTTCGGCCTTCGAGCCCCGCAGGACGTCGATGATGTGTTTGGTGCCGAAACGCTCACCGGTTCGCTTGACGCAGGAGAGGAACTTCTGCGCGGGGATGGTGATGTCACGCATCACCCGTTCGCCCGCCAGGCAATTGTCGCACATCGAGCATTTTTCGACAGGGAAGGTCTCACCGAAGTAACCGAGAAGGGGGATGCGCCGGCAGACGTCGGATTCGGCGAACCGGAGCATGGCGGCCAGCTGCAGATTGGCCGCCCGCCGTTCCAGACCTTCCTTTTGGGCAATGAAATGCCTGATCTTGTGGAGATCACCATAGGAAAAAAGCAGAACGCACTCGGCTTCCATCCCGTCCCTTCCCGCACGACCGATTTCCTGATAGTAGCTCTCGATATTCTTGGGCAGGTCATAGTGAAGGACGAATCGGATGTTTGACTTGTCGATCCCCATGCCGAAGGCGATCGTGGCCACAATGACCTGGATTTCGTCTCGGACGAATCGGTCCTGGTTGCGGTCGCGCTCTTGATCCGGCAAGCCGGCATGGTAGGGACAGACGGAAAACCCCTGCGACCCCAGCGCCGCGCAAAGACCATCCACCTGACTGCGCGTGGCGCAGTAGATTATGCCGGGATCACCCGGGTGTCTGCGGAGCAGATCGACCGCCTGCTGAAAAGGCTTGTTCTTGGGTATAACCGTGATGAGGAGGTTTTCCCGGTTGAAGCTCGCAACAAATTCGCCCGAATCGTCAAGACCGAGCGAGCCCTTGATGTCATGGCGGACCCGCGGGGTCGCCGTTGCGGTGAGGGCGATGCAGGCGGCTCGCGGCATGCGGGATCGAACCTCGGCGAGCTGCCGGTATTCCGGGCGAAAATCGTGACCCCACTCCGATATGCAGTGCGCCTCATCGATGGCCAGGCAGGAGACAGAAACTGAGGCGAGCAGGGCCAACATCTGGGGCTTGAGCAGTGTTTCCGGGGCCACGTAGAGGAGTTTCACCTCGCCGTGCCGGATGCGCTCCACATTCCGTCGGTACGTTTCGGGCGGGATTGAGCTGTTGAGCAGGACGGCAGGGACTTGGAGCTGAGCAAGCTGTTCCACCTGGTCCCTCATGAGCGCGATGAGGGGGGAGACAACGAGGGTGAGTCCATCAAGGATGAGAGCTGGAATCTGGTAGCAGAGAGACTTCCCACCACCGGTGGGCATGATGGCAAGGCAGTCCCTGCCCCCGAGGACACTCTCGATCACCTCCTGTTGCAGCGGGAGGAACCGGTCGTAGCCGAAGACGGATTTGAGGATTCTCTTTGCCTGCTCGATCATGGTTAACCCGCGATGGTTGTGTTCTTGGCTGTGGACGCTGCTGGACGTTACCAAGCATCGACTTGGGAATGCAACTCCTTTGGAGTTCGTATGGCGGAATCGATGGATTGAAACCACCGACCGGAGAGCCGGATGCGGGGTCACCGCCCGTCCCATTCGGGGGGATGGGCCGCACAACCCAGTGGGGTTTCTACCCCTTTCGGAGTGGAACTCGGACATTCTTTATGTGAAACTGCACTGAGGGACTGGCTGTCATTTCGTGTTGGCACCTGTTGTCAACAGTGCTTAAGAGAGAAGCACTGAGTCATGGAGTCCTTAGAATGGAAAAAATAGTTGCGGTATACGGAAGTCCTCGGCGGCGGGGAAATACGGCTCTCCTCCTTCAGAGAGCCGTGCAGGGAGCCCGGGAGACAGGCGCGGAAGTGGAGGAGGTCATTCTCAGGGACATGAAGATGTCCCCGTGCCTCGAGATCTACGCGTGCAAGAAAACGGGCCGATGTGCGATCCAGGATGATTTCCAGAACCTCTACGACCTTTTTCACTCGTGCCGTGGACTCATCCTCGCCACTCCCATCTTTTTCTACACGGTGAGTGCCCACACCAAGATCATGATGGATCGCTGCCAGTCGCTCTGGGTCAAAAAGTACTGGATCGACAAAGTCCCTTTCGGGCAGGGCCGGCTCAAACGGAAGGGGCTCTTCATTAGTGTGGGTGCGACTCAGGGAAAGAGGCTTTTCGACGGGGTTCTTCTCACGGTCAAGTATTTCTTTGACGTGCTCGACATGGAACTATCAAACAAGCTTCTCTACCGCGGCCTCGATTTCGAGGGAGATGTTCTCAAGCACCCGGAGTACCTGGAGGAGTCTTATCTGGCAGGAAAAGAATTCGCCCGGGCTGTAATGGCCATGGACACTCAACAGGATGGGTAAGTGAGTAGAAGTTCTTCATCGAGTGATCAAACCGGAGCGGGGGGCAGGAGGGATGCGAGCCCCTGGAGGTCTCTGGCCGTGATCACGCCGTACTTCAGACGGTATTGGGCGCGGGTGGCTCTCGGATTTCTGACCCTCATGGTCGTGGACACGCTGCAGCTGATCATTCCACGGGTCATCAAGTGGGTCGTCGACGACCTCCAGCAGGGCATCGCCACCCCTCGCGCTCTTTTCCATTATGCGGCCATCATTCTCGTCTTTTCCTTCCTCATCGGTTTCTTGCGCTACTTGTGGAGGGAGTTGCTCCTGGGTTTCTCCCGGCTGCTGGAAAGCCATTTGCGGGACAGGATGTTTTCCCACATCCTCACCCTCGACAAGGCTTTCTTTCAGCGGAAGACGACCGGGGAGATCATGGCCCTCGCGACCAACGACCTCTCCTCTGTTCAGCTGGCCGGGGGCATGGGTCTCGTGGCGTTCGTGGACGCCGTCTTCATGGGGTTGGCTGCCATGGCATTCATGGCTTACATCCACCCCACGCTGGCCTTCATAGCCGTTGCCCCCATGCCCGTGCTTGCGGTGCTCACCCGCTTCCTCGCCTCCCGGCTGCACCGCCGTTTCAGGAAGGTCCAGGAGCAGTTTGCGGCCATGACCGAATTCGCGCGGTCGACCTTCTCCTCCATCCGGCTCATCAAGGCCTACAACCAGGAGGAGAAACAAACCGGCCTTTTCGATGCGATGGGTGAAACGTATGTGCGGGACAACGTGAGGCTTTCAACGATCTACGGGACTCTTTTCCCCGTCTCCGGACTCATCGGGAACGTCAGCATGCTCCTGGTCTTCTATTTTGGAGGACGCATGACCATGCAGGGGGTGATCACCGCCGGCGACTTCGTGGCGTTCATCAGTTATCTCTTCCTCATGACTTGGCCCATGATGGCCATGGGATGGGTTTCGGACCTCTTCCAGAGGGGCGTGACTTCCCTGCAGCGCATCCACAACCTGCTCCGGGAAGAGCCCGGCCTCGTCAATCCCGTGTCGTCCTCAACGCACATGGAAGGGGCGGCAAGGGGAGAGATCCACATCGAGGGGCTCTCTTTCACCTATCCAGGCCAGCAATCTCCAAGTCTTCACCAGGTTTCCCTGGAGATTCCCGCCGGTCGCTTTTTGGGCGTGGTGGGCAGGACCGGTTCCGGAAAGACGACCTTGTGTCACCTCCTGGTCCGGCTTTACCCGGTGCCGGACGAAACGCTCTTTCTGGACGGCGTCGATGTCAACCGGCTCGCCGTGGAAAAAGTAAGGGAAGCCATTGCGTACGTTCCGCAGGATGTGACCCTCTTCTCGGAAACCATTGCCTTCAACATCGCCATGGGAAACCCGGAGGCGACCCGGGACGAAATCGAAGCGGTGTCGAAGGCCGCCGCCATTCATGACGAGATCATGGCCATGAAGGACGGCTATGAAACCCGCATCGGGGAGAGGGGAGTCAAGCTTTCCGGTGGGCAGCGCCAGCGGGTGGCCATTGCACGGGCCCTGCTCCTCGAGCGTCCCATCATCATCATCGACGACGGGCTGTCGGCCGTGGACATGGAAACGGAACACGCCATCATTCGGTCTATTTCGACCTACCTCAAGGGGCGCACTTGCGTCATCGTCTCCCACCGGGTGGCCCCCCTCGCGGACGCTCACGAAATCGTGGTCATGGAACAGGGACGCCTGGTGGCCCGAGGGTCCCATGAAATGTTGATGGAAGAGAGCCCCTTTTACGCGACGATTTACCGCCGGCAGACCAGCTCCCCGTCATCCTTGGGACAAGACGGGTCGGATTCGGCCGACATTTCGGAAAGCCATTATGCATCATAGTGGGGGGCATTTCGAAGAAGACCAGGTGGGTCACCTCGGGGATGCGCGGCTCTGGCGCCACGTGATGAGCTTTGTACGACTCAGGTGGAAGTGGATCACCCTGGCGGTCGCCCTCTCCTTCGTCATCACTGCAACCAGCCTCATCCTTCCCTATCTTGTGCAACTCGGGATGGACGAATACATCATCAAGGCGGACCTCTCCCTCGAAGAGCGATTCAAGGGGCTTTCAGCCCTTTCCGGCATTTTCTTTGCCGTGGTGATCCTGGGCTTTGTCACCAACTTTCTCCAGGTGGTCGTCCTGGAATGGACCGGCCAGAAGATCATGCACGCACTGAGGCAACGTCTCTTTGAACACGTCCTTGACCTCAACCTTTCCTTTTTTCACGGAAACCCCGTCGGCCGGATCGTGACGCGATTGACCAACGACATCCAAAACATGTACGAAATGTTCACCTCGGTCATCGTCACCCTTTTCAACGACGGCGTGAGGATAGCGGGCATCCTTGCCATCCTCCTGTGGATGAACTGGCGTCTGGCCCTCCTGCTGGCCCTCACTTTCCCCGTCATGTTCGTGATCACCCTCTGGTTCGGGCGGCTCAGTCGAGAGGCCTTTCGGCAAATCCGGACCCATCTTGCGACCATCAACGCCTTCATTCAGGAGGCCGTGTCGGGCCTCACGGTCATACAGCTCTTCCTGCGGGAGCGTGACACCCACAGGCGCTTTGCGGCCCTCAACGAGGACTACCGCCGATCGGCCTTCACCCAGATTCGTGTGTTCGGGATCTTCGTTCCCCTCATCGAGATCATGAGCTCCGTCAGCCTGGGTTTGATCGTGTGGTACGGCGGTGGGGAGATCCTCCAGAATGCCATGACCATCGGCATGCTGACGGCGTTCATCTCATACATGAGGCTCTTCTTCCAGCCACTGCGGGAGCTCTCACAAAAGTACACCCTCGTCCAATCGGCCATGGCATCGGCCGAGAGGATCTTCGGACTCCTCGAGAATCGTGATGTTCTCCCCAGAGCTGAACGGACCGTCGTGCCGAATGATGTGAAGGGATTGATCGAATTCTCCAAGGTGACCTTTGCCTATGACGGAGAGAACCCGGTCATTCGCGATCTCTCCGTCAGGGTGCTGCCCGGGGAAACCCTGGCCATCGTTGGGGCTACGGGGGCGGGAAAGACGACGGTGATCAACCTCCTGGAAAGGTTCTACGACCCCGGGCAGGGGGAAATCAGGCTGGACGGCATCGATTTGCGCCTGCTGGACGTGGAGTGGCTGAGAAGGCAGATCGGTCTCGTCATGCAGGATGTCTTCATCATTCCCGGCACCATCAGGGAAAACATTGTGCTGGACCGGACGGTTTCCGAGGAGGATTTGGAGAGGCTGGTGGAGCTCTCTCAGCTCGCCAGGCTGGTGAAGGGGCTTCCCGAAGGGCTGGAGACGCACATCGGAGAGGGAGCCATGGACCTTTCGGCAGGCCAGAGGCAGCTCCTCGCTTTTGCGCGAGTCCTGGCCCGGGATCCCAGGGTTCTGGTTCTGGACGAGGCCACGGCCAATGTGGACACGGAAACGGAGATGCTCATAGAGCGGGCCATTCAGGCGGCACTGGCCAACCGCACGAGCATTGTCATCGCCCACCGCCTCTCAACCATCAGGCGCGCCAGTCGCATCCTTGTGCTGGATCACGGCCAAATCGTGGAAGAGGGAAGCCATGAGGACCTGATGACCCAGCGGGGACTCTACTATCATTTGCAGAGCCTTCAGAACGGGGCCCCTGCCCCGCAAGCCAAGCCTGCTCCCGAGCTCGAAGCTCGATCACTCTGAAGGCCCTGTCCACTCTGGGTTATCCCTTGAAGCCTGATCCCACGAAAGTGGCAGTATTGCGGCGGAACGCGACCCCGCCGAAACACCTGGTTTACGGTAGCGCGGCCTTCCACGGCCGCGTTTGCAGTTGATTGGCGATAGACCCCTCAGACACCCTTCTTGTAATCCTGGAAAGCCTTGTAAATGAAGACGTAATCCTCCCGGTTGATGTCCACGACAATGTTCCCGCCTCTGGACTCGGCGTAAACCAGCCACCCGGGTTTCTTCTCGTGGCAGCATTCGACTCTTGGCGAATATTCACCCGATTTGCGATCGTACCAGGCCAGCAGCATGGGATCGTCGCATTCCTCCCGGGATCGGGCATCGGCTGCCGTTTTCGCCTGGGGAAAATCGAGGTGCGGATCTTCGATGGTGAGGTCCATGGGGGACTTCAGTATTTCGCGGGTGGAAGCACGAACAACAGCCCCAACAACAGCACCAGCAGCAGATGAAGCACGAACAACAGCCTCAACTGCAGCAGCAAGGTGGCGACAAAGAGAAACAATAACGGAAAGAGTTGGAGCAGTAACGGTTGGAATCCAGGGGAGCATAGGCGTCAAGTCCACATATTCCTCAAAATCGACGATGGAATGGGGTTGGACTAAGCTTACTTCCTAACTTCCGTTCCAGCGGACGGCGGGGTCATGTGTCAGTGTTGATTCACAACCCGCCGCCGCTGAACTGGCAGTTGTCAATCCTTCTGGCTTTCGTTTGTAGAGGCGGGGTTCTGCCACGGTTACGTACAGCTCTCCTACTCTTTGAATTCGTCAATTTCTTGGAAGACTCAAACTCTCCAGATCATAAAGTAGCCAAAAAAGAAAAGGCCAGTCAAAGGTAACTGGCCTAAGTGCTTGTCTTAATGGTGGAGATGAGAAGATTCGAGGAATATCCACCGAACAACTCGTAACTACCTGATTTCTCTAGCCCCATCTTCAGGCTCTGTCACCAATGTGTGTAGCGTTTGTGTATACGATTGTCAAGCAACTTAGGCCGGAACGGAGAACGACTTACACCCCCTACCCTCCTCTGGATCAGGCCGCCCGAGGTTGAACAGAGTTCGCGATTTCCCTGCCGCTATCCACCTCTGCCTTCCGGAGTTCATAGGCCATTTGCAGGTTCATCCAAAACTCCGGCGTTGTTCCAAAGTAGCGAGCAAGCCTCAGAGCTGTATCGGCCGTAATGCCACGCTGCTCTTTAAGAATCGCGGTGATCCGATTGGGTGGCACCCCCAGTGCCTGGGCGAGAGCGTTGGCCGAGAGGTTGAGTTCGGCAAGCTCATCCTGCAGTATCTCCCCTGGGTGAATCAGGCGCATTTCGTTTCTCATCTCTATTTCCTTCAATGGTAGTCCACAATCTCTACGTTGTGCGGACCGTCTTCCTTCCATTCAAAACAGACCCGCCACTGGTCGTTGATCCGGATGCTGCACTGACCCTTCCGATCTCCGGACAACGCTTCGAAACGATTGCTCCGAAGCATCATCAGGTCTTCGAGTCTCACTGCACTATCGAGAATCTGCATCCGCCGTTCCGCCTGTGCTCGGAAGCCTTCAAACCGCCGAATGCGCCGCCCCGCATAGAGCGCTTCAGTATCCTTATCCCGAAATGATCGAATCATGGCTTGAAGCCTATCATGTTTTATGCAATACGTAAAGCGTCCATGGTTCGGTTGTTCTGAAGTAGTAACCGCACGTTCGCCTGACAAGAGAAGAGAGGAACATCCCTCAGCAAGCTGATTCTCCGCACGTTCAATTGAGTGGGCCGAACGGTACGAACGGGGTACGGTACGAACAGTACGAACGGGGTCGGGCCACGCTATCCTGCCGGTTTAAAAAGATAAAGTTCCCAACAATGCAGGCTTTGAGAGCTTAGTGGGTGGTTTTCATCCCCGGAAATGGTGCCGTAAGGAAACTGTGTCTCACGGAGTTGGCACTCACCTGGGGATTCCGAGATCTTCCGGCCCTTCGCCCTCAGACCGAGCTGCTTCTTGATTCTTGCCACAAACCCTTTGTCTCCTACGGCGATGCTTTCCGACCACTTGCTGTCTCTCGTGCTTCTTTCGACCCTGAGGGATTCCTCCACCCAGGTCCTGTGTGACTCTTGGAGCATATCCAACGAGGGGATGCCGAACAGATCCATGAGACACCAATGATCGATCAATGCATATCTCAAACGAGGCTGTTGGATCTCCTTGTATCCACTCTCATTCCAGTCATGGGGATGGCCTACCGCACCTGCACGCACCATGTTCAAATCCATTTAGACCAGGCACTGGATAAGGTGGCGGTTCGTCTCGACAGCCGTTGCGTGGTAGCGATCCTCCCAAAAGGCTCCTTTGCGTTTCTTCCTCTGGTTGAATTCTTGACCGGTTCTTCCTGCAATCAGTTGCATGGACCTCGGGATGACCTCCCGTTCACCACGGTCAAAGACCAGAAGATGGATGTGGTTGGACGTGGCCATGTAGTTCAAGATGCACAGGCCATAGCGCTTTTTTGCCTCGAATAGCCATTACAGCCATCTCCGACGGTCCCGCCCGAACTTGAGCAGAAACTCCCGCTCGTGACGGCGATGAGTAATGTGCCACGCGTATCCAGGTAGGTAGTGGCGTTTGGCCCGAGCCATGATGTGCCCTTCACCTTACATGTTCATTTTTCATACCCAAAATGCCACTCTAAGCCGAAAACACAGCCATTTTGCGTCATCTTATGCTGAAATGTCAACCACTTGCTGTGGCCCGACCCCATCCGACATCCGACCGACCCCATCCGCCACGGCCAATGTGGACACGGAAACGGAGATGCTCATTGAACGGGCCATTCAGGCGGCACTGGCCAACCGCACGAGCATTGTCATCGCCCACCGTCTCTCAACCATCAGGCGCGCCAGTCGCATCCTTGTGATGGATCACGGCCAGATCGTGGAGGAGGGAAGCCATGAGGACCTGATGACCCAGCGCGGCCTTCCACGGCCGCGTTTGCAGTTGATTGGCGATAGACCCCTCAGACACCCTTCTTGTAGTCCTGGAAAGCCTTGTAAATGAAGACGTAATCCTCCCGGTTGATGTCTATGAAAATGTCCCCACCCCTGGACTCGGCGTAAACCAGCCACCCGGCCTTTTCCTCGTGGCAGCACTCCACTCTTGGCGAATATTCACCCGATTTGCGATCGTACCAGGCGAGCAGCATGGGATCGTCGCATTCCTCCCGGGATCGGGCATCGGCTGCCGTTTTCGCCTGGGGAAAATCGAGGTGCGGGTCTTCGATGGTGAGGTCCATGGGGGACTTCAGCATTTCACGGGTGAAAAAATGCTTGACACTTTCCAGGGTCTCTTTGAAAGAACCGGCAGCGGCCTTCTTCTAGAAATCCAGAAGCGCGGCCGTCGCCCGCTTTTCTAAGAGGTGAACCTCACAGTGAACGCGATGAGGGTCAAGATCCTCAGGGGAACCGGCCGAGGAGAAAAATTCGTGAATAGCGACGAGATGTTCCAGGTAAGGCTCGACCTGGTAGGTGGAAATGTCCGTGCCGTGCAGTTCCCGTAGCACGACGCGCATGGAATGGCTAAATGCAGGGTATTCGGCATCCAACGTTAGGACGTACTCCTCAGGGGGAAGATCGCCTCTGAGCATTTGCTGAAAAGAGGCGTCGGGATGTTCTTCCAGAAAAACGGCTTGGTGGTCTCGCATTAAGGCTGCTGCCCAGGGGGCGGTTTCAGGTCTGTGTTCGTTCAAGGCAAGGGTGGCGCGTGCGAGCATGGTCATATAGAGGAGATCGTTGACATCCATCAATTCATTGTGGCTCGACCGCAAGTAAAACAATGCATTTCAATTCGATCACTGCTATTTCTCTTATTCTTGAAGCTGAACACAGGCATTGGCAAGCATATATATAAGGAGTGAGTAGGATGATTACCCAGGCAGCGGCAGGCCAGCGTGACCTTCTCAGACAGCTTTTTGAGCCGTCAGAGACGAACAATGCCGTGCAGGGGAGCTTAACCCTCTACATCAGGAAATGCTTAAAATTCTGAATTATCGGGATGACAGCGGTGATCCATTATTTCGCTCGATAGGATCATAGGCAAGAATCGTCGTTGGAAAAAGCTCGCAAGGGCCTTGTATTATTTTTTTTAAACACTAGGTTTAAATCTCAGACAAATTAGCTAAAAAGTTCATCAAACAAGAAAGGATTCTTTTATGAAAGTCAAGATGCTTGTTTTGGTTACATTTCTGGTCATTACACTTGGTATGGGTTCAGTAGCTTTTAGCGCTGCGGAGGAAAAGGATATTGTTGACACTGCCGTAGCGGGCGGTTTTAACACATTGGTAACTGCCGTCAAAGCTGCTGATCTCGTCGATACTCTAAAAGGCAAAGGCCCTTTCACTGTTTTTGCGCCTACCGATGCCGCTTTCGCCAAGCTTCCTCCGGGGACATTGCAGGATCTGCTGAAGCCTGAAAATAAGGCAAAGCTTAAGGGAATACTCACTTACCATGTCGTCGCTGGCAAAGTCATGGCCAAAGACGTCATGGGTTTAGACTCAGCCAAGACCGTCAATGGACAGACGCTCACCATCACCAAAAAGGATGGTGGGGTCATGGTTGACAAGGCAAAAGTGGCTAAGACAGATATTCTGTGCACGAACGGTGTTATTCACGTCATCGATACCGTTCTTCTTCCTAAGTAGAACAATCCGTGAGTAGTCATTTATTCACTTCATTTACAGATGAACTGAGCTAATTTCGGGGGCCTTCTCATGAGGTCCCTTTTATTTATGACTCAAAGTCATACTCCTTCTACGGCTCAAAATTGGTGAGGTCCATGGCCTGTTTCAACGGCGATCCTCACGGTCTGAAAGTGAATCTGCACCGTGTCGCTCACCTCCTGGCTATGGCCTCCTCCCATGGTGATCGCAACGGGAATACTCCGCTCTGCGCGCCAGTGAAAGACCGTGCAGTCTCGGTCGGTAAGTCCGTTTTTTGAAAGAGAAAGAGTGATAGGAAATTGCTTTTTGAGGTTTTTCGGGCAGCACGTGTCGTGGATGCTGTCAAGGAGATTTGCGTGCCGATTTAGTGGCAAGTGAAGACAAGAACCACCACGGTGTGGCACCGTGGTGGTTGGAATGATGGGCAGATCGGCGCAAATTGGTCTTCGGGCACGTTGTCTTGCTCGCGGGGGCTTGAAAGAAGGTGTTTGCCCGGACTTGAGGGCAAACTGCTCCTATGGTGGCCTGTGTGGGTACTGTCTCCAGCGTCAAAGTTCAGTGGGTGATGATGAAGGGCTCTTCATACACTGGCCAGCCATCGTCAAAATCCTGGAGGACAACCGGCCGATCTGCAGGCACTTTGGTTTTTCCCTCATGAGGATCCGGGTGCTGCTTTTATAACCCCAGATGGCGGAGGATGCGTTCTATCACTTCGGGTTGATGAATCAAGCTGATAATTTTCATCTCATGGCCGCAGCGGGGACAACTCAGAGGGTCCACTTCCCAGATCTTTTTGATGAGCTCTCTCCAGGTTCTTGAGGGCAGGCGAGGGGGTTGATAGTCGGACACATCCAGCACCGTCACCTCGGGAGTCGCTGCCGAAGACGCAGGCTCATCACCGGGCCTGAAGAGTCCGGCCTTGTTCCTTTCTCCCCTGCTCCGACTGGAATACCAGCCGTAGTATCGGACCATCTGAAAATGCTTGTCAGGAATGTGCTGAGTGATGGCGGCGATGAATTCCTCGGCGGTAAAGATTTCGAAATTTTTCTTGTTGCTCCCATGGGTCATGGCGGAGCGATACAGAACCTTTTGGGGAGGCAACGGAAGGTCCCGTTCGGTCGAAACAAACCATCGGCGACGATGGCATGAAGATGGGGATGAAACCTGGCGTAGTCCCCGAAGGTGTGGATCACCATGATCATTCCCAGGATGCCGTCATCGAGGCCCAGCACCGTGCGGAAAAAGAGATCGAGGCTTTCCCTGGCTTAAGTTCCACAGTTGGGTCAGGAGCTTCCTGTCGTATTTGAAATGAACCCGAAGCAAAATCGGGATGCTGAAGACAAACTGTCGGTGCGGGACGGGATAGAGGATGTTGTTGGGAACGTCTTCCCCGAACTGAATCGTTTTTTTGGAGTGGCAGCTCGGGCAGAACCAGCGCCCCTTGCATGAAAACGCCAGGAGGTATTCATGTTTGCACCCGGGGTTGGTGCAGCGCACCCTGGCAAATCCCTCAATCAGGTCTCCACATCTCAGGTACTCCTCGACCACCTCCTCCACCACCGGCCGAAAGAACCCGCATTGTTTCTCGCAATGGTCGTCATAGCCGGCCTTGAAGTCTTCATAGTGGTTGTGCATGATCTTCCACGAGGGAGAATCGGTGGGCTCCCGGGGGTGGTAGACCGGCGAAAGGGCAGGCATGAGAGGTCCTTTGCAGAGCATTGGGGCTGCGCTCTTGCCTGACTTGCATGATGCATACCCGAGCACCCGGTGGCCTGAACCGCAACGCACACCGGAAAAAGGCGGCAAAGTTTCGCACTGAGGGATTGCGGTCGTCAGCTCTGCAAGGAAAAGGACAAGTCGGAACTTCATGAGGGATACGCACCCGGTGGGGGTCTTCCCCCGATAGGGGTCGGCGACGAGTCTTGTGGGATGAGGTTGGGATTTCTTCATGTAAGTGGGGTTACAACCTGGTCTCTGCCTGTAAGCAACTGCTCATGGGACCAGAACATACCGTGCTCTACGAACACTGCGGCGAACATTTGTCCGTCACCAAAGGGACATCCCCTTCCCCCAACGGTCTTGGTTACCCCCGCATCCCCGGCCTATTTTCGCCTGAGCAGACCGAGTCATGGAAGGTGGTCACCGATGTGGTTCACTCCGAAGGAGGACGGATATTCCTTCAGTTGATGCATGCCGGGTGGTGCGGAGTTGCCGGCGCCGTCGACGGTGGCCATGAGCGGCATGGTCTGGACCGACAGCCAGGGGGAGGAGCCTTATGGCTTGCATCGGAAATTTTCGCCTTTACCCTGGCCCTGTTCATGATCTTCTGGTTTGCCGGCAACTTCCCGCCGAAGCTGGAAGCCCTGGAAAAAAGCGCTTTGACGTTTGCGACTCAACATATGCAGATCATTTGACGTATCATCTGGGTCAGGAGGCTCATTCAACATAAGGCAAGTTCTGTTGCGGGAATCCCCCAGAAGATGAGTCGACGGGGATTCCCGGACTTTGTTATGTGCAGCGGCAAGGCACGCGATTTATCGTGCTCTCAACAGGAGGAAAAAGCTTCGGCACAGCATCACTCCTCACCAGTGAACATATTCTTGAGCGACATGAGTCAGAATCCCCGGGTCTTCGAGATCATGCTGAAGATTGGTGCACCGTCAGCACTACCTCGCGCAGTGCGGCCATGCGCTTTTCATCGGAAGGATGGGTCGATAAGAACTCAAGGGGCTTCGGTCGACCTCGGCTGATAGCCATCATGCGGAGCCAAAACTCAACCGCTTGTTCGGGTGGATAGCCGGCACGTGCCATGTATTCAGTGCCCAGGCGATCTGCCTCGTACTCCTGCCGCCTTGAGTAGGGAAGGACAATGCCGTATTCCACACCTGCACCCAACAACCCGGCGATCTCATTGGCATAGTCCACGTCTCCAGCCTTGAGTGCCGCAAGCACAACCTTAATCCCGACTTGCTTGGCGAATGCCGTGACGATGCGCTCCGCCGCGTGTTGGGCATTGATGTGCCCGATCTCATGTCCCAAGACGGCGGCGATCTGGGCATCGTTTTCGGACACTGCGAACATACCCTCAAAAAAGCCCACCTGTCTGCTGGGAACGGCAAAAGCGTTGATTACGTCGCCGCGAAAGACCACGAACTCCCAATCTCCCGAAGATGCCTGGGCCGCATTGACGACCCGTTCGCCGATCAGCCGAAGCTTTTTCTGAAGTGCCACATCCCGAGAGACAGGGAAGTCCCTGTGGATCCGCTGCCAGGTCTGGAGACCAAAATCCCGTATGTCCTCCGGTGAAATCAGCTTCAAGGCCACCTTGTGGAAGTCTGTCTCGTCGCAGCCAACAAAAAAGCAGGCCGCTCCACCCACCAGCGTCAGAAGAAATGCCCGACGCGGAATATCGCGCGTTTCCCATTTGCTTCGGTCGATTACCTCATTTTTTTTTATCACCATCTCATCACCCCAAGTTCACTCGCCTGCTCACCCCGGCAAGGAGCGATTTGTCGTGATCATCAACCCCTTCAAAGAGGGGGAATTATCATGACGTTCGGCATCGACTGTCGGTTATATGGCACCCGCCCATCCAAGCAATCAGCTCATTTTCTCGTAGGAGTCAACTCGAACGCAAGGATTGAGGCAATACATCCATGCAACTCCCAATTCATTGAATGCTCACACTGCCCAGATGTCATCATTCGGCAACGGCTGGGGAGCGTGTCTCTCAAACGCTCCAGTACTCGGCCGACTTTTAGGAAAGCGCTCCATAATCCAGGCAACACCGGGCTGCTTAAAAAGCGCAGTTGCGAACAGCCATCTGAGTTCCCGCTCTATTTTTCGGCTTGAGCAATCTCAAGAAAAGACCAGATCGTCGGGATTGGATCTCACCATGCGTGGTTGAGGCCTACAGATTCACTTCTGCGCAATGGGTATATGTACCCTGAAAGTGAGTCCCTTCTCTGGATTGTCCAACACTTCCAGATGACCCTGGTGAGCTTCTACGATCTTCTTTGCGATGGGGAGCCCCAGGCCTGTCCCTTCCTTCTTGGTGCTAAAAAACGGAGAGAAGATCTCCTTGCGCTTTTCCCGAGGAATGCCGCAACCGCGGTCGATTACGTCAATGGTTACACTATGGCCACTCCGATAGCTGTCTATCGTGACGTTTTCACCCTCGGGAGAGGCCTGAACGGCATTCATGACAAGGTTGATCAACAGCCGCTTCATTCGCATGGGATCAACCGGAAGCCGCGGGAGGTCCGGGGATGGCCGGGTCTCAACCGCCACTGTTTTCTTTCTGGCCACCTCGCTTACCACCGCTATAGACTCCTCTATGAGCTGTTTGACATCTTCTTCGGAGCGATCTAGTTGCAGCGGCCGCGAGAAATCCAGGAGATCTTTTATCATATTCTCGAGCCGATAGGCTTCATTAATGATGATGTCCAGTTTCTCGCGGTGGGGGTCGTCCTCTGTGAGGTGCTTCCTTATCAGAAGGCTGAAACCACCGATTGCGACCAAGGGGGTCTTCATGTCGTGAGCCACACACGACATGGATCTTCCTATCGCCGCCAGGTTCTCGCCTTCCAGGAAACGCTTCTGCTCGGCCTGCTCCCAGTCCCTCAGTATTCCCATAATTGCTCCCACTGCGTTATAAAGCACCATCTCCACCACGTTGCTCAGATCATCTGCCGAAAAGCCATTCCAGTGTATGATCGTGTAGGGAGTGTAGAACAGGGTAATGATCAGTGATGTTGTCAGAGCGCCCCGAAGCCCGAACCAGAATCCACTAAGTATCAAAGGGATAAAATACAGGCCCTGGTAAATTATGAGAAAGTGGCGCTCATGCAGTTCGGTGAGATAGAGAGCGAAAGTAATCCCCGCTATCAGACCACCGGTCAGCACGATCCTGGCTCTTGAAACCCCTCCGGCCATGTAATTCTCCTCCTCCAGGTCTCCGTTCATGGAGCCATTTGATTGCCCGCCCCATCATGGCTCACTGAGAAGTGACTCTTGTCAGCCCCGGCCTCCTCACTTTCGAGGCCGAACTATTCAAAGAGATTAAAAAATGTCCCTCATCGCATTCCGGGTTGTTTCAATCAGACCTTGTTGCCGCTGAAGTCAACCTTGGGCACAGCTACAATCTGGGCCGGAGGCGCTTTGCCATGAAGGCACTGAACATAGAGCATCTGTACTTTTAGCTGCGAGTGATGGCCCAGAGCTGAAGGTGAGAAGCCATCGCAAATAAGCTGCTCCATCATTGTCTCAGCTGCATGCGTACATATGCAGCGTGTAAGCTGTCTGAACTATCGGCTAAAAAGTGGTCCTCGCTATGAGATCGGCAGCGTTTGAGGTTTAAAGCACATCATCCAGTTTGCGCAGCATGCCAGGTATCTGGAGCAAATCCGCCACTTCATATATTCGCACCCGGGTCAGGTCCTCGTGGCCGCTCCTACAGTGTCCTGTTTTGCCACCTTGAGAGGTTTAACTTCTCTCAAATCGAGTTCTGTTGAAACATCACCCATTCCTTCTTCTGAATAGTTTTTCTATCTCGACTGCAAAAAACACCACCGACGATAGGGCAAAGGTTAACAGCAATTCATTGAGTGTGAGAGGCTCGGTCCTGAAGACGGGATTTAATAAAGGGATATAGATGATACACACTTGGAGTATGATGGTAAGCAGAACCGCACCTATCATCGGCTTCATATCTTTGAACTTTGTACTGAAGAACGATTGCTTTTCAGAGACCAGGGCAAGGGCCGCGCCCAGTTCCCCAAGGCACATAAAGGTGAAAAGCATGGTCTGCCATTTGGTATTCAGGCCGCTGTTCATGGTTCCTGCCTGAAGCAGTATTCCGGCACTCGCAAGCAGAAACCCTATCCAGAGTATACCTATCCCCATCCGTGGATTGAGAATGCCGGTCTTGGGGTCTTTGGGCGGCCTATTCATGATGTCCTGCTCGGAAGGCCCTGCGGCAAATGCAAGGCTCGGCAATCCGTCTGTGACCATGTTAAGCCAGAGGATATGGATCGGTAAAAGCGGGATGGGCAGGTGGAAAAGCGGAGCGAAAAAAATCAGCATGATCTCTCCAGCGTTCGTGGAAAGCCCGTACCGGATCATCTTGGCAATCCCGTCGTATATCCTCCTCCCCTCCTTAACGGCTCTGACAATAGTCGCGAAGTTGTCGTTCAAAAGTACCATGTGAGCGGCCTGCTTGGACACGTCGGTCCCTGTGATGCCCATGGCGATGCCGATATCCGCCCTTCTCAGGGCAGGAGCGTCATTGACCCCGTCTCCTGTCATAGCGACAAACTGCCCTTTGTCCTGGAGAGCCCTGACGATTTTCAACTTCTGTTCAGGCGCCACCCGCGCATAGACCCTTATGCCTTCTACTCTCTCTTCGAACTCCTCCATGGGCATCCTGTCGAGTTCTCTCCCGGTGAGTATCGCCTTCGGGTCATTCTCAACAATACCGAGCTTCAGCGCTATTGCCTTTGCGGTAATAGGATGGTCTCCCGTTATCATGACCGGCTTAATTCCAGCTGCCTTACATGATGCTACCGCCTCTTTCGCCTCTTCTCTCGGTGGATCTATCATGCCAACAAGTCCGAGGATGATGAGTCCGTTTTCAACCATTTCAGGAGACATATCATCTGGCGGGGCATCCCATCTCTTCATGGCTGCACATAGCACTCTCAGCCCCGCGGCAGCCATGTGCTCATTGACTCTCATGACTTCAGCTTTATCCACCGGTCTTAGTCCCCGAGACGTGAAGAAGGAGTCGGCTTTTTCGATCAGGACATCTGGAGCTCCTTTGGTGAAGGATACAAATCCTCCATCGGCCGCTCTTAATAAAGAAGCGGTGGGGAGGACTCTATGGAAAGTCGTCATACATTTTCTGTCGGAATCAAAGGGAATTTCCGCAATGCGAGGGAATTCCTTCTCCAGGAGCCGCTTGTCAAAACCTTGTTCCCCTGCATTTTTGTAAAGGGCTACTTCTGTGGGGTCACCGATGACAGTGCCTGAAGCCTCTGCCTGTGCATCGTTGCATAAGGATATGGCCATCATGAGATATTTGACGGGCTCTGCATAAGGAGGCTTTGAATGATGATCGGTCTCTGCCGACTGTCCCCATTTTATTACCTTCCCCCCTACATAGATTTCTTCGACGGTCATTTTGTTTAATGTCAGCGTGCCAGTTTTATCCGAACAAATGTAGGTGACAGAACCGAGCGTTTCGACGGCTGAGAGTTTTCGTATCAGCGCGTGCTGCTTGGCCATTTTCTTGGCGCCGAGCGCAAGGGAGATGGTCACAACGGCTGGAAGTGCCTCGGGTATCGCAGCAACCACAAGGGTCAATGCGGTCATGAACATGAGGAGAGGTGGCTCACCTCTGAGAATGCCGACTGCCAATAGCAGTCCGCAAAGAGCGATTACCATGAGAGCAAGGCCCCTCCCAAAACGAGCCAATCGTTTCTGCAGAGGGGTTTTTAACTCCTCCCCCTCTTGGAGCAAGGAGGCTATTCTCCCGAGCTCCGTATTCATCCCAGTGGCGACAACAATTCCGATGCCTCTTCCATATGAGATAACCGTGCCGCTGTAGACCATATTCTTTCTGTCCCCAAGAGGGAGCAGCGCGTCCTGTAGTATATCTGTATGCTTTTCGACGAGTAAAGACTCACCTGTGAGCGTCGCCTCTTCCACTTTTAAGGAGGCTGCCTCCATCAGCCTCATATCGGCAGGTACAATCCCACCCGTCTCAAGGATTACTAAATCGCCCAAAACCAGCAGGGATGCAGGAAGGGAAACTGGCTTCTCATCGCGCAGAACGGTTGCGCCAGGCGCCGCCATTTTCTTTAGCGATGACATCGCCCTTTCAGCCCTGTATTCCTGAAGGAAGCCGATACCGGCATTGAGCACAACGACCACCATTATTGCTATGGTGTCGGTGAGGTCGCCGACAAACCCTGAAACCACCGCCGCCGCAATAAGAATGAGGATCATGACATTCGTGAACTGGTCCAGGAAGATCGCAAAAGCAGTGTTTTTCTTCTTCTCTGTCAATTCGTTAGGCCCGCATTCTTCGAGCCTCCTCACAGCCTCTTCGGAAGAGAGGCCCTGGAGCGAAGTATTCAGCTCCTCAACTACTCCTCTTATCTCTTTCTGATGCCAGGTCATTTTCTATCCCATCAATGAGTCATGGAACCCTGTTGAAATGGTAGTTCAGCAGTCAACTGACCGTATCCGAGCGATCCCTCACGAACTTGACGATGGATCTGAATATTCAACATCGAAGACTCTTCGAGTGTTGTCTTTGTCTTGAGTGAACGCTCTCACTGGGCAAATGCCATCATTCTGCGCAGTTTGGAGGTGAGCCTCTCAAACGCTGCAGCACTCTGCCAAATCCAGGATAGCGATCCGTAATCCAGTCAATGATCCTGACAACAAGAGGCACATCCCTTGCCAGCATCACAACGCCGAGCCCCATAAAGAGCCATCCCGGAAGGACAGGAAGGATCAGGCCGGCGACACCAAAGAAGATGAGCAGGCTTCCCATGGATACTCTTACGAAACGACGCATCACGACTCCGTCACGAGGAAGTTCGGATCAGCCTGGGAGGCTGTAGGACATAAGCCTCCCGGCTGCAGCTAATCTAATTCACCCGGGCCGATAGCTCCTCTGCCTGATTTATCGCCGAGAGCTTCCATTGGGATGAGCCGATATCCCGGGAAAAGGTCCAAAATTCCTGGAACTTCACAGGATTCAACTTATCTCCCCCAACAACCTGGCCGGTTTTTTCATCCAGTGTATAATCCAGAAGGTTCGCCGTGAATAGAACCGTGACATATTCCTTCCCCGCCTCCTGCCAGACTTCTGACGGTTCGACTTTTCGAATGGCAATGTTCTCAAGACGGTTGATTTTGCCCTTGCTTTTCATTGCGTCGAACTCTGTTCTAAAGAATTCGGCCATCTCACCCGTAACGATATCCTGACCACCCTCAATGCTTCGATTCATCCAGGCCACCTGAACCCTGAAGAAGAGATCTTGGAAGGTCTCCTTGAGGGCCTCTTCGCTAAAGCTCGGGTCAGACTGCTTCATCTGCCGAAAGCCCTGCTCCACCTCTGAACCGGCGGAATAGGCGCCATGCTGTGATTCCCTGTAGAAGGTTGGCGGCCCGGAATGGCTTGCCTCATCCTGATAGACCGCATGGCCGTAGGTTCCGGATGCAAGGGTCTGCCGGGTACGTCGCCTTTTGAAAAACCTGTAGGCGAAGAAGAGCAGGAGGCAAATTATTGCGATTTCGAGAAACCCTATGCCTCCTCCCGTCATGCCTCCGGGGGAGGCGTGGCCGATGCCGCCAAAGAGAAGACTCCCGAGCATTCCTCCGGCAAGCCCTCCAGCCAATCCCTGCATAAAGGGGCTCCGGCCAAAGAAACCACCTGACGGCTGGCCAGGGGTTCCAAGGGAGGGATTTCTTCCTGGAGTGCTAAGCCCCGGAGAACTGGGAGATGGACTGGGAGATGGACTCGACGGCATACTCGGAGCCGAAAAGCTGCGGCTTCCCCGGCTCCCCGAAGAGCCTCCGCTCCCGGCCCTCGCCCAGGCGCTCGACTCTACAAATGTTGAAACTCCAAAAAAGAAGAGGACCAAAAGTGCCAAACCAGCAATCAGCTTCTTTCTCATCGCAAATGTTTCTCCTTATCAAGTGAAGCCTTCCCGAACCTCCATCCGGGGCGCGTCGCCTAGTCGAAATCGAAAATTTCCTGAAGGAACGATTTCCTCTTTTGTTTGTGATGCCCATATTGCTTTTGGTGATGCTCTTTTTGATAAGCGGGCGGAGTATGATCGCCGTGTGTCTCCCTGTAGTCGCTTCCATGACTCTGAGACGGAGCCGCAACCGATCTCTCCATGATTTTGTCCAGTTCACCTCGATCAAGCCAGAGGCCTCTGCAGAGGCCTCTGCACTTGGGGCAATAGTCGATTTCGATTCCCTGCCTATCTGCAATCAACAAATCAACGCTACATAATGGACACTGCATTTTGTGTTACCTCCATGATTGCTGCCTCAAAAGTTTACGTGCACTCACTACCTATATGTGGACCGGCAAGCCGCCTTTTCTGGTGCCGGCTCCGGATTCATCCGTTGAGTAGAGCGTTGCGGCTCAACAAGAACAAGGTGGGGGCGCCCCGTCTCACTTTGTTTTTTTGACCTGAGCTGCTTCCACAGCTTCAGTACTGCTTCTCTTCGTTGAACGAGGAAATAGGCTGAAGCGAAAAGGCAAAGTACGGAAAAGGTAAAATGAATCCCTTCCGGGCTAATGTTGCCCGGTACTATTCCTGACAGCGCACCAAGCATATTGGGGGGTATAGGGAGAAGAAATTGCCCAATGAACAGGCCGAAAAGGAGAAGCGCTCCCTTGATATCAAGACGCAGGCCCAAGAGCATAAAACCCCCAGCAGAGACCGTGCAGCAGTGAGTAGGATTTCGTTCATCTGAAAGCTCCCCATGGGGATCGGTGTCTTAAGAGATCCGCTCGATAGGCCGTAGACTCCGGGGATCATCCCAACGAGCGGGGTCCATTGGTTGAGTTTGGCAGAAAGGAGGCTCCCCAAGGCTATCCCGGCGTGCCCCCGAAGAGCGAACATGATGGCGACGGTGAATTCAGGAGTCTCAGAAGCTATGGGGGCAAGCCACTGGACGAGAAGGAACTCGTTTATCCCAAATGCCTTTCCGGTTGCAATCAAAGCCTCGCTGAAGGGCTCGGCGTTGGCAAGGATCACTCCCGCAGAAAAAAGGAACGTAAGCACCGTGGCAACTCGTCTCTTTGCCTTAGGCAACTCCCCCAGCAGTTCTGCCGGGCCATCGAGGTCGCACTCCTCACAGGCACGGCGGCTCGCAAGCCTTATGTACCAGGAGTAGAGACCGACGAAAACGATACCATCATACCAGGCAAGGCTCCCTTTGATCGGGATGAGGAAAGCATAGAGGGTAGCCAGTCCAAGGAAAAGGATCTCGGTCATCCTCTCCCTCTCAAGTTCAACAGGAAGTCTAGTTTTCAACCACCAAATTGCCACAATGATTGCCCAGGCGACCCCGATTAGCAGCCGATTGGCTCCAGTCATGTTCGCTATTGCGTAATGGGCATATTCACCCTGCGGATCCTGGCCCGCCTGCCAGGTGAAGTACATGTCCATTGCATACTCCGGCAGCACCGCAATAAGGGCTACAACCGCCAGAGCCAGAGCCTGCGAAACATCCTTTTGCGCTGCTTCGCACGCCCAGAGCAGCAGAAACGATGCGCCGAGTATGGCCGCACCTGTCAGGAGTGCAGTAATGTGGGGGTCGATTTCCACCGGGAGTAGGCGAAGCGTGAAGCCCGGGACCGTGAACAAGGTGGCGGCTATGAATGGAATGATGCGTTTTGTGTAGGTCATACTCTCCTTTCCTGATTTGATTATGATTTCAATCAACGCTTTCACCGCCTCAAGCCTCGGCAAAAAAAAACGAGACCTTCAGCGTGATTTCTCACACCAAAAGTCTCGCTAATTGGCCTAAACCAACGGCAAAGCCAAGTGTTTTTGTTTGGCACCGTATTGGTGACTTTGCCTAAGTAGCTACTCCCTTTTGTGGTAGAGATTATTACACGAGTTCCCGTAGATGTCAACCGTCAAACCAACAATGCTTCTCGAAGACAGCGGTTGTTGAGCCAATTTGCAATCCTACTGCCTGTGCTTTGTACAGAGGGATTCAGCCGAAGCTCTCCTATACGTTGACTCTGAAATGCTGCGCAACCCATCAACAAGCGTTTTTCATATGTGCACCAAGGCCAACCTTGGGAGGCCCCGCATGAGGTGACCGGTGACATCAGAATTTACAATATGCCACGGTGAAAAGTGCATTTATCTTAGCAATATCGATAGATTGTAAGAATTCATGATACTGTTTCATATCTAGAAATTCTGCAGTTTCTTGAGTCTTATCCTATGCTAGGGCCTAGAGCTGTCAGGTCAAGTTGGAATGTGTATCAGAGACTGGCAGGATTGATTTTAGCTCCTGCAACGGAAAGTTTCCTTAGAGCGTGTCAAAAAAGTCATTTTGAACTGAGACGACGTACCATCAAGCCGATCATGGCGACGTGGATCATGGTCTCGCTGGTTTGCGTTAGAAACTCGTAGTCTTTAGACAGACGACGTTGTCGGCCCAACCAGCCAAAGGTTCGTTCGACAACCCAGCGACGTGGAAGCACATGAAAACCTTTCCTTTGATCCGAACGTTTCACGATCTCCAACTTGAGAGGATTGTCGCTACGAAGTGCGGAAACCCACTGGAGGAGCTTTCCAGCATAACCACCATCTGCCCAAATGAGCCGAAGGCGCAGGAACTTCTCCCGAATCAAACCAAGCAGGAGCTTGGCACCATCACGATCTTGGATGTTGGCGGCATGCACCACTACGGCAATTACCAGACCCATAGTATCTACGAGCAAATGCCGCTTGCGCCCGTTAATTTTCTTCCCGGCATCATATCCATGGAGCCCCCTTTTTCAGTCGTTTTTACGGACTGGCTATCGATGATGGCGGCGCTTGGCTCGGCTTCACGCGCTTCTGTTTTTCGCAGTTTTTCTCGTAAGGCGCTATGCATCCGCTCCCATGTTCCATCACGGCGCCATGTGGAGAAATAATGGTAAACCGTTCCCCATGGAGGGAAATCATGAGGCAACAGACGCCAGGCACAGCCAGTCCGCAGCAGGTAGCGGATTGCATTCACGATTTCAAGTCTGTCGTACTCAGCAGGTCTGCCACCTCTTTTGGGTTGCGGGATGTGTGGCCGAATATTCTCACGTTCGTTGGTGCTGAGATCGCTGCTATAAACCCTTCGTGCTTTGGTTTCGGACATGGGCTCCTCCTTGTTGTCGGATTTACCCATGCTTACTTACCCTATGTGTAAGCCCCTGTCCAGTAAGAACTTTTTTGACACGCTCTTAGAGAATCGTGATGTTCTCCCCAGAGCTGAACGGACCGTCGTACCCATGATGTGAAGGGATTGATCGAATTCTCCAGGGTGACCTTTGCCTATGACGGAGAGAACCCGGTCATTCGCGATCTCCCCTTCAGGGTGCTGCCCGGGGAAACCCTGGCCATCGTTGGGGCCACGGGGGCGGGAAAGACGACGGTGATCAACCTCCTGGAGAGGTTCTACGACTCCGGGCAGGGGGAAATCAGGCTGGACGGCATCGATTTGCGCCTGCTCGACGTGGAGTGGCTGAGAAGACAGATCGGTCTCGTCATGCAGGATGTCTTCATCATTCCCGGCACCATCAGGGAAAACATTGTGCTGGACCGGACGGTTTCCCGGGAGGATTTGGAGAGACTGGTGGAGCTCTCTCAGCTCGCCAGGCTGGTGAAGGGGCTTCCCGACGGGCTGGAGACGCGAATCGGAGAGGGAGCCATGGACCTTTCGGCAGGCCAGCAGCATGGGATCGTCGCATTCCTCCCGGGATCGGGCATCGGCTGCCGTTTTCGCCCGGGGAAAATCGAGGTGCGGGTCTTCGATGGTGAGGTCCATGGGGGACTTCAGCATTTCGCGGGTGAGAGCCTTGCATGTTTCCATGGGGCACTCCTTGTTGAATTCGGTGTCGATCGCCCACAAAAAAGATAAAACCGGCTGCGAGGCGGCGCATCTATCGGTAAAGACGAGACCGGATCTTGTCAGCTTCTTGGCGGATGGCTGCCAATACCCCCTTGCGCCTCCTTTGCCTTGCTGGCTCATGCCGATGGTATTGGGAAGGGAAATCCAGACGATGGAATTGGCGGGCAACCGCGCGGGTTTTATCAGGGGTGTTCGGAAGCTCCGATGGTCACGATGCCGAGATACCCGTCCACGGTGACGAGATCCCCCGTGTGTATCCATCGGGTGGCCTCCGGGATGCCCGTGACACACGGCAGGCCGTATTCCCGGGCGATGATCGCCCCATGGATGAGCATGCCTCCTCGGCGCTCGATGATCCCCGAAGCCAGGGGCACCACGAAGGTCATGTTGGGGTCGACTGCGTCGCAGACGAGGATTTCCCCGTGCTTGAATCCGTTCAAGTCTCCGGCTTCAGCGATGACCCGGGCGAGCCCTCGGGCGATGCCGGGTCCGGCCGGTTGTCCCAGGAGCTGCCTCGGTTTGAGGGAGTAATCCCCCTGGGCAGGCTGAGGGGTACGCGAGGAATGAACTGGAGGGAACGGCTCCTGGTCCGTGATCAGTTCAGCCACCGCATCCCGGGTGGAGGGATCGAGGTCAAGCGCTCCCCCCTCCTTCATGCGCAGTTTCGCCTCATTGACCGCCGCAAGCTTCTGGGCTTCAATCCTCGCCAGGTGAATGTTGTCATCGTCACGCAGGCGGTAACTGGAACGGCCCAGGTCGAGCAGTTCCCGGGCCTCCTTTCGGCGGTCGCCTTGGAAGCGGCCGAAGAATTCCTCGCACAGGGCGGCCGTATCCTTCGCCCCGGGAGGCGTCCTGTCCAAGGGTTGCTCGGCCATCTCCAGGACCAGCCTGATGAGGGCATCCGGCCCCTGGTCGCACTGGATGATCCCCGTGACCGGGCAGGAGAGGTCGCCGAAGGCTTCAATGAATCCGTTCACAGCCCGGAGGAAAGGCTCGTCGGCAGATGGATACTCGCCTTTCCTTAGACGATCCCACAGTGTCCCATCGGCCCTGACCATTGCGGCCATGTCCACCAGCATCCGGTTCCGTTTGACGCTCTCCATTCCGGAGGTTGCAAGGAGCGTCACAAACTCATAGGGATCCTCCGGCCGCATGACGTCGTTGTACACCTGGCCGAAGAGCCGCATCCCGTGGGCGAAAGGAATGAACTCCTCCCAGTATACGGCAATCCACTGGCTCTCGATCTTTGAACGATGGAGGATTTCCCGGGCCAGGTCTTCGTCGGAGAGTTCCCCGAGCCTGACTTTCCCCAGTCTTGCCGAGTCGGCAATCATTGCCGGGATGAGGGTGTCTTCGATCCTTTGTTGAAGGGATTTCAGGTTTTCGAAACTCCTTCGAAGGCTGAGATACCATTGGCGGTTGTCATCCTGGTCGGCCTGCTGCAGCGTGGTGACGGGCCGGGATTGGAGCACCCACAAGGCCCTGCTTTGAAGGGTCCACTCCATGTCCTGGGGGGCTCCAAAGGCTTTTTCCACTTTCAGTGCCAGATTGACCAGTCTGCCGACGTCTCTTTTCCCAAGGGGTGGCCGTTTGGCCTTTCCCATAGGGAAGGGCTCCGTTCGAATGCCCTCATCACCGGAGATGACGCGGTGGGTGCGAAGACCGGGTGTGTGTGAAGTGACCCGCCTGGTTTTCCGGTCAAAGGTCCAACGGTCCGGTTCGATGGTCCCGTCAACAAGCCCCTGGTTGAGACCGTGGACGGACTCCAGAATTCCTTCATGGGGCCGATTCGGGTTCTGGCTGAAAACGACTCCGGATCCATCCCCCTTGACGAACTCCTGCACGATGACCGCCATGGCGCTTATGGTCGCATCCAGGCCGATCTCCTGGCGGTAGAGCAGGGCGGCGTCGGACCAGAGGGAGGCCCAGACCAGCCTGATGTGATCCAGGATGGACGCCGAACCGTGCACATTGACGAAGGAATCGTGGAGCCCCGCAAAGGAGGCCTTCCCCGAGTCCTCGTCCATGGCGGATGAGCGGACCACCACGGGCTTGTCGTGCCATTGTGTCTCGAGGAACGTCGTCAGTTGGGGGAAGAGCAAGGCCGGGTCGAGTCCCTTCAGAAACATGTTTCGAATCCGCAGGGATGAATCCCAGATCTCCTCCCACCGCATGTCCTTGAATTCCTTTCGATTCAATTCCATGAGGATGCGCTCGCGAAGCCCTGTGACATCCACATACCGCCGGTATGCCTCGGCGGTAATGCAGAAGGTCCGCGGCACATTGAGCCCCATGCGAGCGAGCCGCGAAAGGGCAAAACATTTCCCGCCCACCCGGTGGCGGTCTTCTTCCCGTACCTCGTCAAGAGAGAGAATCCAGTTCATGGCGTGATGTGCAGCTCCATGACACTCTGAAATCTCCTGACCACCTGATAGATTTCCACTTTGAGCAACATGAGGGCACAGGAGGGAGATTTCACGAAATCCTCAAGCTGGGGATGGACGGCCAGGTAGAGTTCCAGGCACTTTTCGCGCTGGGTCCCGAAGGTCTCCGCCGCCGAACCTTTTGCCGCGACCGCCATTGCTGTGCGGAAATCGGAAGCCTGGTTGGCCCTGTTGTCAACCAGCAAGGCCGCCCGCGAGTCGGCCTCTAGATTGGCGTATTTTCGGGTGGTCCGGGGTGTGGCGAACACGATGCTCTTCAGGTCCTCCGCGACCACAAAGGCCACGAGGCTTGCATGGGGTTCTCCCTTTGCCTGAGTGGAAAGGACACCCAGCGTCTGGGTTTCGAGGAGATTTCTTATTGCATTCTTGATCTGATCGGGCTTTTCCATGTCTCAATATGACAGGTCAGGCTTTGGGTGACACATAGTCTTTACACCCCTGAAATGAAAAAAGCCAGGGGGTGAGCCCTTGCCTTTTCGGGGAGAAAAACCAATCCAAACCACCATCAAAAGGCTGTAAGGTCTTGGCATCATCAACGCAGTTTTTCAGCTCCTCGTCGGACGTTTTCTTTGCAACTCTAAGAGCGTCAAGGGCACAAACGAACCCATTCCGACTTTGTCCTTCACCCAAACAAATTGAGTACAACCTTTTACTACATTGACATGAGCAATGATGCCCTCATTTGGAGTGACGAGATTTTAAGGTTGCACACTCTTGATTTTTCGCCAATTCTTAGCTGACCCTATGCTAATGCCTGACCATTTCAGGGTCAAGGGAAGAAGATGCGACGGAAGTTACCGAAAACCGCAGACCGAGTGGGAATAAATCCCGCCCGGGGCCCCGCGCGATACCTGGTGCCAGGCCGGAGTGCGGCGGGCAGGGACAATGGCGCTGATTCCAGGAAGTGACGGACTGCTTGTCGCCCCGGCGGCGAGCGGAAAAAATGGATGTGTCGCTCTCTTTAAAACGCAGCTTGTGGCCTTATATTTGTCCTGGCGTTTGCTAACGGAATCTATCCTTTTCGGGGGAATGTGATGGCCGGCAACGGGTTTCGCAATCCAGGGAACGAGAGGAGGCACAAATGATCGAACCGGGGAGCAAGGCTCCTGAATTTCGTCTGAGCCCAGGAGAAGGAAAAGAGGTTTGGCTCAAGGACTCGTTGGGCAAGTGGGTGGTGCTCTTTTTCTACGTCAAGGACAACACGAGCGGCTGAACTGCGGAGGCTCTGGAGTTTTCAGAGCTTGTCCAGGATTTCAGTGCCCTGGGAGCGGTGGTTTTTGGGGTGAGCCCCGATTCAGTAGCCTCACACAAGAAGTTCACCGAGAAACACGGCTTAAAGGTGGGTCTCCTGAGCGACCCCGAACACAAGGTTCTGGAAGACTACGGCGCCTGGGGGCCCAAGAAAATGTACGGCAAGGAGTATTTCGGGGTCATCCGAAGCAGCGTCCTCATCGACCCCGATGGGGTGGTGAAGTTCGTTTGGCCCAGCGCAAAGTCCAAGGGCCACGCGCACGAGGTGCTGAGCAAGCTCAAGGAGCTTGCCGGGTAAGGCGCCTCCAAGGGAATGCCCTCCAAGGGTCTGGTGTGAAAAGGTTTCCGAAGCACCACCATGACGGAAAGTCCCAAAGTGGGTGATTCAACTTTTCCGAGACAGGTGGAAGTTGCCTGGGAAATTGGTTGAATGTACACTGGTGGCCTGGGTGGCGACCGGAGGGATACATTTGCGTCGAGCACTGAACGTCCTCGTAGTAGGACTTGGTGTTTATGGCTTAATAGGTTTGGTGGAACAAGGTGAATATGGCAGGGGGTCTGGAAAAGAAACCGGGGAGATCACACCTGCTCATGTCTATTGTTCGCTGGTTAGATTCAGAGGCGGGCATCGAGGCATATTCGGCGAGCGGCAGCCGGCAGGTGGAATGGATCAGGATCATTCCTTTCCTCATCCTCCACGGCATGTGTCTGGGGGTGATTTGGGTCGGGTGGAGTCCCGTCGCTGTGGGCGTCGCGGCACTACTCTACTTCCTCAGGATGTTTGCGATCACGGCCTTCTATCATCGCTATTTTTCTCACAGGTCCTTCAAAGCGAGCCGCCCGTGGCAATTCGCGTTCGGGGTTTTCGGCAATGCCGCGGTGCAGCGGGGTCCATTGTGGTGGGCGGCTCATCATCGCCACCATCACAGGTTCGCCGATAGGGATGAAGACGTCCACTCTCCCGCCCGCCACGGTTTTCTTTACAGCCACATCGGATGGCTTGCCACGCGCCTGAATTTCCCCACGAGGAAGGAATATGTCAAGGATTGGGCTCAGTACCCCGAGCTGGTCCTGCTCAACCGCTTCGACACGGTGGTGCCGATCCTCTTTGCCACCTTGATTTACGGGATGGGGGAATTCCTTGAGACGGTTGCTCCCGGGCTCGGAACGAATGGGCCGCAGATGTTGATCTGGGGCTTTTTTATCTCGACGGTGGCCCTTTTCCACGGAACATCCACCATCAATTCCCTGGATCACATGATTGGAACCAGGCGATACGAAACGCCGGACACAAGCCGCAACAATCCCATCCTTGCCCTCATCACCCTGGGGGAAGGGTGGCACAACAACCACCACCACTACGCCGTTTCCGCCCGGCAGGGGTTCTTCTGGTGGGAGCTGGACATCACTTACTGGCTCCTCAAGCTTCTTGAGCGCGCGGGAGTTGTTCGGGATCTTCGCCCCGTGCCTGAGCACATTCTCAAATCCGTCAAGGAAAGGCGTGTATGAAAATCGCCGTCATCGGAACGGGCATCTCGGGCATGGTGGCTGCACACCTCCTTTGCCGGGACCACGAAATCGAGGTTTTCGAGGCGGACGACTATGTTGGGGGGCACACCCACACCATAGACGTGCCCGCCAACGGTGCCGTCTACCCCGTGGACACCGGCTTCATCGTCTTCAATGAGAAGACCTACCCCAATTTCGTGAAGCTCATGAGGCAGCTTGGAGTCGGGTGGAAGCCCACCCAGATGAGTTTCAGCGTTCAATGCGAGGAAACGGGACTGGAGTACAGTCCGAGTTCCATCAATGCCCTCTTTGTCCAGAGGAGGAACCTCTTCAAACCCTGGTTTCACAGAATGGTGTTCGATGTTTTCCGCTTCAGGCGAGAGGCGCTGGAATTGCTCGGAAGCGACGACGACACCACGACTCTGGGCACCTACCTGAGAGGGAAACGGTATTCGGAACCATTCATCCGCCACTTCATCATCCCCATGGGAGAAGCAGTCTGGTCCTCGGATCCCGCCAAGTTCGACGAGTTCCCTGCCCGCTACTTCGTGGAGTTCTTCAACAACCATGGCTTCCTGAACATGTGGGACCAGCCCCAGTGGCTGGTCATCCAGGGAGGATCCAGAAGCTATGTGGAACCCTTGACCCGTCCCTACCGGCATACTGTTCGGACCGGTTGCCCCGTGCGAGCCGTTCTGAGGCGAGAGGACCATGTGGAGGTGCTGGTGGACGGGAACGAAGCCAAACGCTTCGACAGCGTCGTCATCGCAGCCCACAGTGACCAGGCCCTGGCCATGCTGGCAGACCCCTCGGATGCGGAAAGGGAAATCCTCGGCGCCATCCCCTACCAGGAGAACCACGCCGTCCTGCACAGCGACAGTTCGCTGCTCCCCGCCAAGAGGGCGGCGTGGGCGAGTTGGAACTACCACATACCACGGGGAGGGCTGGGACGGGTCGCTGTGACTTATGACATGAACCTGCTCCAGGGCCTTTCGGCTCCCGTCGAATTCTGTGTGTCCCTGAACCTTGCGTCTTCGGTCGACGCATCGAGGGTCATCCGCCAAATGCTTTACCATCATCCTGTCTATGATCCCGGAGGAAGGGCTGCCCAGAAGCGCCACGACGAGATCAACGGAGTGCGGCGCACCTATTTCTGCGGCGCCTACTGGGGCTACGGCTTTCACGAAGACGGGGTGAAAAGCGCCCTGGCGGTTTGCAGACATTTCGGCAGGGGACTTTGATCATGGTGAGCTGCATCTATGAGGGCACCATCCGTCATCGCCGCTTTCGTCCTCTGGAAAATGCGTTCCGCTACAGACTCTTCATGATGTTCATCGACCTGGACGAGCTGCCCACACTGTTCGATGGCCGCTGGTTTTGGTCATCCAGGGAACCCAATCTCGCCTACTTTCGCAGAAAAGACCACCTGGGAGACTCGAGGATGCCCCTCGAGGAATGTGTCCGAAACCTCGTTCAGGAGAGGGTGGGGAAGCGTCCGCCGGGCCCCGTGAGGATCCTGACCCATCTGCGCTATTTCGGACACTGCTTCAACCCCGTGAGTTTCTACTACTGCTACGATGATAGCGGCCTGCGGGTGGAAGCCATTGTGGCGGAAATCCACAACACCCCGTGGGGTGAAGAGTTTTGCTATGTGTTTGGAGAAACCCAAAACGAACACCCATCGGACCAATGGAGACGGTTCCGGTTTGGGAAGGCTTTTCACGTCTCTCCCTTCATGGACATGAACCTGTCCTGCGACTGGCGGTTCAAAGTGCCAGGCGAGTCCCTCGGGGCTCATTTCATTAACCTGGAAAACGGGGACCCTTTCTTCGACGCGACCCTCTCCCTCAGGCGCAGGGAAATCAATTCGTCTTCGCTGGCAAGGGTTCTCCTGGCGTATCCGCCCATGACACTCAAGATATTGGCCATGATTTACTGGCAGGCCGCGAGGCTGCTCGTGAAGGGGGCTCCGTTCTTCGTGCACCCGGAAAACAGGGGCAGAGCTTGAAAGAGGCTCGACCATGAGGGAAACCATCATCCCCGCGGCGTTGACGGTTCGTGAGGAGTTGCGGACGGGTCATATGGACGGATGGAGCAGCAGGATTCTCTTCCGCATCCTTGAGCGGATTCGGGAGGGCCGCGTGTGCGTCTCGACGGGGTCGGAGGTCTTCATGTTCGGTCGGATCACGGCGGATTTTCCCCATGAGGTGACCATCGCCGTTCACCATCCCCGTTTTTTCAGCACGACCGTCTTCGGAGGGAGCATCGGGGCTGCTGAATCCTTCATGGCGGGGCATTGGGAGACCGATGACCTCACCACCCTCATCCGTATCGTGATCCGCAACGGAGGGGTGTTCGAGGGCATGGACAGGGGATGGGCATGGCTCAAATCGCCGATCCACCTCCTTTTCCACATGGCCCGCCGGAACACGGAAGAGGGGAGCAAGCTTAACATCGCCGCCCACTACGACCTGGGCAACGACTTTTACGCCCTGTTTCTCGACAGGACCATGACCTATTCCTGCGGCATCTTCAAAAGACCGGATGCGACCCTGGAAGAGGCCGCCATTTCGAAGTATGACCACATATGCAGGAAACTCGGCCTTTCTTCCCGAGACCACGTCCTCGAGATCGGGACGGGATGGGGTGGATTTGCCCTCCACGCGGCCATGAACTACGGCTGCCGCGTCACAACGACGACCATATCCCGGGCTCAGCGGGACTTCGCAAAAGAGCGCATCCATGAAGCCGGCCTTGAAGGCCGTGTGGAAGTGCTTCTGAAGGATTACCGAAATCTCACGGGAAAGTTCGACAAACTGGTTTCCATCGAAATGATCGAGGCTGTGGGCCACCATTACCTGGTCGCGTTTTTTAGCGCGTGCAGCGGACTCCTCAAAGACGACGGGGAAATGCTGCTCCAGGCCATCACGATCCAGGACCAGGTCTTCGACCGGCACAAGCGCTCCGTGGATTTCATCAAACGCTACATCTTTCCAGGTTCGTGCATCCCGTCGGTTGCCGCCATCAACCATGCAATTGCCCTGGTCACGGACATGAGGCTCTTCCACCTGGAGGACATCACGCCCAACTACGTTCGGACCCTGCAAGAGTGGAGGACGAGGTTCTTCGACAATCTGGCAGAAGTCCGAAGACTCGGGTATTCGGAAACCTTCATCCGCATGTGGGAGTATTACCTGAGCTACTGCGAGGCGGGTTTTGCGGAGCGGTATCTGGGAGACGCGCAGATGCTCTTCACCAAGCCTCTGTCCAGGAAGGAACCGCTGCTGCCCGGGTTTCCCGAGGGCTGAACCCCGGCTCTCCGTTCACGGTTGGAATCCCTGGACGGAATGCCCGGCGAATCCGGACGGCTCATCCTTGAGCAACCGTTTTCACCTTTTTCGCATGAGGTAGTGGGACACCATCCATTCCTGACCGTTTCGAAAACCCCACAATTCGGCGCAAGCAAGGAAAAAGATCCTCCACCGGTTGAGCCACCGCCGGGCACGTTTCGTTCCGTAAATCTCCCCCAGGATGGGAAGCACCGACGTCCGCCGCCTGTCTAGGTTGGCCAGCCAGGCTTCGGCGGTCTTGCTGTAGTGAAGTCCGTTCACTCTCCAGTGGCTCTCCAGGCATAGATGATCCTGGAAATAGAGCAGGAGTGAATCCGAAGGCATCATGCCACCAGAGAAGAAGTATCTCCCCATCCAGTTGTCCTCCCCCTCCGCCTCGAAAAGATACGCGAATTCCCGGTGGGTGAACACGTGGATGAAGAGCTTTCCGTCCGCCTTGAGCCATCCCGCGGTACGCGAGAGCAGGAGATCCCAGTTCCGCAGGTGCTCGAACATTTCGATGGAAACGACCCGGTCGAAGGTCCGATGGGTGTCGAAGGCATTGATGTCGGCGGTGACCACTTCCACGTTGTCGATTTTTCGCGTCCGGCAGAGGTCCCTGACGAAGTCTCCCTGGAGGGCCGAATTGGACACGGCAAGCACCCGACACCCGGAATACTTCTCGGCAATCCATAGGGAAAGTGCGCCCCAGCCGCACCCGAGTTCCAGGACTTCCATGCCGTCCCGGATTTGAGCCCGTTCACACGTGAGGGCCAGCATGGCCACCTCGGCAGCGTCGAGAGACGCGATACCCGGTGGCCAGTAGCATCCGCTGTACTTCATGCGTTTCCCCAGAATATGCTGGAAGAATGCGGGAGGGAGCTCATAGTGCTGTTCGTTGGCTTTGTGGGTCTCGAGAGCGATGGGGCTTTCCCGAAGCTTTGCCACAAATTGGCGCAGGGCTGCCAGCTGCAGCTCCGTGTCCCTCCGGTCCTCGATGGAGAGGCGCTTGGCGTCCAGGCGGCGAATGGCGAACCGCATGAGAGGGTCGGGAATCAGGCCCAGTTCAGCGAGGTTGATCAAGGAAATCACAGCTTCTCCTTCCTGGTGAAGCGGGGAATAAAAGCACTGGTGCGTTCCATGTATTCCCTGTACTGAGGCCGGGTCTCCACGATGGATGTCTCGAGGAGCGTCACGCCCGAGACTTTGAGGAGCAAGAAGGTGATGGTGAGGGGGCTGATGATGGTCAGAAAGCCGTAAGGAGTGGACAGGGTGATCAGGAAAAACCCCCACCACAAGAGGCATTCACCGAAATAGTTGGGATGACGGGTGGCGGCCCAAAGCCCCCTGTCCATGACTTTGCCCGTGTTGGCAGGGTCACTTCTGAAGGAGGCCAGCTGCCAGTCGGCAATCGCTTCGAAGAGAAACCCCGCCAGCCACAAGAGTGTTCCCAAAACATCCAGCCAAGTCAAACCGTTTGGGATGGAAGAAAGTTGGCCCACCTGCAGAACCAGGGAAATGACCCAGAGAAGCAACCCCTGCAGCAGGAAGACCTGAAAGAGGCTCACCCACCAGAAGCGCCTGCCGTGCTTGGCCCTCCACCCCTGATAGCGGCGGTCCTCCGGCTTCCCCAGGTTCCTGATCCCAATGTGGGCGGCGAGGCGAATCCCCCAGACCGTGGTCAAAACGACGATGAGGGAGCTTCTGAGAATGGCCCCTTCCGTGGCGAAAAATGTTGCCCAGGCCACCACGACGAATCCTGTTCCCCAAAAGATGTCAGCGATCCCGGCGTCTTTCTTGAGAAGGCTTACGACCCAGAGCACAAACATCAGGGCGAGAACAAGCAACAGATTCGAAGCAAGAATGGTGAACGCGGAGTCCATGTTACTCCCCCAGCTGAGTTCAAGGGTTGCGGCCTAGATCCCTTCGACAGTGGATACTGTTGAAAGATGGAAATCAATGCTGCCTGTGAAGGTGCAGACAGGAAATGGGTATCATTTCAGCCCACGAAAAATCAACACCGACCTGTGCCGGTGAGAAGGCCGTTATGGTGAGCCATCCCGTCAATCTGTAAGGATTACCGACACCCCGTAGGGGCCGATGCGAGTCTTTCGGCTCATGTGAAGTGCCTGCAGAGGTGGAGCCAATGCCCTGCAAAAGCGCACGGCAAGGGAATGCAGAAACCTGGAGCCGCGCTGAATGGCGCGTCGAAAGGTGCGCCTCCTCCTCCAGCCACTGTAAACTTTTTCGACATGCGATTCCCCGGCCATCGACCAATCATTCCTGGCGGAGACGCATCTAATCCCTTATGCGGTAACATGTTGTGGGCATTTGAACGGCCATGGGTTTCCGTCGTTTAATGTCGAAGAAGTTTACACTATCTTGAGCTTCAAGCATGTGCCTGAAAAATTAAATCCATAATTACAATGAGTTGTTGATATGGCACAAGGGGTGCATGTACTTGCTAGCTAGCAAGTCTTGCCTGAATCTGAAAAGGAGGAAATCATCATGAAGTCACGTGTTTTCAATGCGCTTTTAATGGGGATGCTGGTGCTCGGAATGCCCTGTGTCGTGGTGGCGGATTCGTACACATGGGAAGATAGTATGACTGCCGGCGATGTCTCGAATCGGTATATAGAGCGCTGGGGGAGACTCTCGTACACACATGATCTCAACGACAATGGTGTGGAGCATTTTGTGGTGGGTGAGGACACCATTACCTCTTACAGCCTGACCCTGAAACTTTCTGATGATACAAATGACAGTCGTTGGGAACTGTGCGAATTGGCGTGGGTTGACCAGCCTGGGGTTTTGGGGGATGGGTTGTATACTTTCAACTACGACAGCGCGAAATACGGTTGGTCTTTTGCCGGCCTCGCCCAGTTGAACGAAACGGGAACCCTCACGGTGCGCATCCATTCGTTGATGGGGGATTTTAATTTTGACTCGTCGACGCTCGCCGCGTATGGGGAGAATAAAAGCACGGCTCCCGTGCCCGAACCGGCAACGATGCTCCTCATGGGAGCAGGCCTGGCAGGCCTCGGAATCATGCGCCGTTTCCAGAAGCCCGGAAAGTAGCGCCCTGGTATCTCTTTGAACGTTCTGGACCCCCAACGGCCGAGAGGAGTGAGCAACTCTTCTTGGCCGTTTTCTTTTTCCCACTGAGGTCCTGTCGCCGGGATCGTGCGCTTCGGGTTCAAAAGAATTTGGGGATGTGCACATACACAGGGATGCCCACAACGGCCATGGCGAAAGCGGGTGCGGCATAAGCGAACTCTTGGAGTCTTGGAACCTTTGGATGAGCGCCAGGCTTCATCTCGGGGACTTGCCTCCCGGTTCAATGCCTGCGGCGGGTCATGAGGAGAACGCCTCTAGTGAGCACTTTCCTCGTGACGCGTGCATCGTCTCGTCTATCCATCATCGGCCGCCATAAACTGTTGACGTATCCCCTCGAGCCTCTTCCTGTTGACTCCCATGTCCCAGTATCCCAGTCTCGATGCGGAACGCATGTGAATGACTCCCGCCGAACGCTCAAGGAGAAACTCCACGTCGTCCACGAATCCGAGCAACGTTCGGAATTCCACGTGGATGTACTCGTCATCCTCAAAAATGACGGTGCTCTTCGCCGCATCCCTCACCATTCCCTTAAGGCGCGCGAAGGCCGCCTCCGGTGACCCTGCAAACTGGAGGGGAGCGATGGCGTGGCGGGAATCGGTGCTCGTTGTCGACACGCAATTGGGCGAGGCAGGGCATGGCCTCAGTTCCCTTCCTTCCGCACCATGAACCGACGCCTTCCCTCCGACACCGGCAATCAACATGATTCCCAAGAACACAAGTCCTGCAACCGCTGCCCCCTGGACCATGGTTTCAATCCTCATCAGTGGCAGGTGACGTTGGAATCCCCGCACCAGAAACTCTCGGCCAGCCTTGAGAAACTGTCTCGGAACTCCTCCCGCTGGCCCTGAGATATGGAAGCCCGTCCTGAGCTTGTCGAAGGGGGGCGGGCAATAAAGAATGCCCGTTCGCGCTTCGATCCCTCAACACGAACGCGCTGAGGGATTGGCAAGCCAATTTTGAAGCAGACACTAAAAGGAAGATTGCGGTCGGGGGTTGTCAAGAGGTCCCGATGAAACAGGATGGCGCCCGATCATGCCGAGCCGAGCTAGGAGCAATGCTGTCCACTTAACGTGATCAGAACTCCCCTCCCTCGATGGGAGGGGTTGGGGGAGGGTGAAAAGTGAATGAGATCCACCCCCTCCCCTAGCCCCTCAATGCCGTTGACTTAAGCCGAGGGAGCCGGGCGGGGATGAACCCCGCCCCTACTGCAAACCGTTGGCCGGCAGAGTAGGGGCGGGGTTTATCCCCGCCTAAAAAGCACTACAAAACTCTTAAGTCAACAGCATTGCCCTGACCCCTCCCGCCAAAGGGAGGGGAAGTGAATGTGAGACCCTCTTAAGTGAGCCGTATTGGAGCTAGGAGGGTTCGACGATCCTTGCGATGCGATTTAAAGCGAGCAGGCACACAGTGGCGTAAGGCGAGGCCCAGAGCGGAACTTCAAAAGTCAGTCGGCAGAGGTCATGGTTCAGGATATTTAGTCGGTGGCCGGTGGCTGCGATTCCCGAGACTCTCCATGCCCAGTACCTCCCCTCATCATACTCCGTCACCAGGAAGGGCACCCAGAAACCCAATGCTGTCAGGACTCTTCCCGAGGAACCCAGCCTGATCCATCGGTCAGCACATTCCACGGCGCGCACGGAAGGCCCCCATTCTTTCCAGCGGGTGGTGTCCACGATCAGATCCCATACCCGGGGAGCGGCGGCCTCCATGACGCGGTCTACTTCAATGCGGCAATGATGAATCCTGATCATTTTTGCCCAAACAGTTCTTCTGGTTCGGCCCTTTGGGTGATAAAATTTATTTTGAAAGCTTCCTTGCACGTTGGGATTCGTCGAGTCCCATTGTTTCCCAATTCACAAAATTTCTCAATCACCGGATGGTTCACGGCGGGGGCCCTCTCTCCCCCGGAGGGTTGTGTTGCGTTTCCTTTTGGCGGATTTGATCATGGTGCACGATGGTGACGTCCCCGGCAAAATACTGCAAAGTGTTTCAGGCGTTTGGAGTGCGTGCCGATGCTCCCTGAGAAACGATGAAAAAGGGGGAGGATGAAACCATGAAAAAGACACTTCTAGCAGCAAGCATTGCATTCGCTCTGATCTTACCGGGCAAAACCGTTTTCGCGCAAACCGCCGATGCCGCCCGCAGGGTGGAAGAGACGCGGACGCGGGTTGCCATGGACCGGGTCCATCCCGTTGACCCTCCGGCTTCGAGCAAAAGGTCGGATGTGGGTTGGACCATACGCCCCATCACCATGGAAGAGCTGGACCGTTTGAGTAAAGGAGATCCGGAGCTCTACCCGAAGGCGGCCATGGAAATCCTCTCCCGCCTCAATGCCCGGGCACGGTATCACATCGCTGAAGACGTGAAAAGTGGCCGACCCATCAAAGTGCCTCACAGCTTCAAGCACTACAAGGAATGGTCGGCTTTGCCCGAGTTCATCATGGAAATCTCCCACATCCCCAAGCTGGTTCTCCTTGTCAAGGACGTTCCCTTTATAGCATGGTACGAGAACGGGAAACGCGTGGGTGACAGCGTGGTATGCATTGGGAAACAACACTCCTGGACCAGGGCCGGGACATACAGAGTGGTGAACAAGGACAAGGACCACATCTCCCGCAGCTACACCAACGCCTATGGCGAGCCGGCCCCCATGCCATGGGCGCTGCGGATTTATGGGCACGTCTGGATCCATGCGGGGGATATCGAGAAGGGGTATTGCTCCCACGGGTGCATAAACCTGCCGTGGTTTCCCGCCATTGACCTCTACAAATGGGCGGATGCGAACACGACGGTGATGATCGTCGAATCCCTGCGGAACAGATGACAGTCCGGTGAACACATGAGGAAAGGACGGTATCATGGGCCATCGCGTACATCCCGGTGAACAGCTGGTCCTGGCGCTGCATGTGAGGGATCTCGGGAAGTCGAGCCGCTTCTACCGGTCCTTGGGGTTTGAGGTCACCCGCAGGGACCGAAACTTCATGGAGCTCAGGTGGGAGGACACCCTGCTTTTTCTCGTGGAATTGGGTGATGCGCCGGATCAACCGGTCCAACCCCTGGGAAACATCCGCATCCTGGTAGACAACGTGGACGAGCAATGGGAGCGATGCAGGAGCCTTGGGGTCGAGGTACTCAGGGTCATCGAAACCAGGGATTACGCGATAAGGGATTTCATCATCGCCGGGCCCGATGGCCTCAGCATAAGGTTTGCCGGCATCGTCAAGGCGGTGTAGGGGGCTTTCACTTCGACCGGCTGAATGGGAATGGAAGTCAAGAGACGGTGCCTCTCTGAGAATACCTCAAGGTGCTATGAGAAGTTTTGGCTCATTGCGGATTGGTGCGAGAGATGATCGGATTCATCCTGTTTCAGAGCCCCGCACCCTGTAGCATAGGGCCTTGTGCCCGTCCTTACGCCCACGAGGGGCTATGCCACATCAGGCATCCGTCACGCAAATCCTCGAAAACCCATGTTTTCTTCTCAGCCGTCTTCGTATGCCCCGAAGGGTCATGAGGGACCCCTGCCTCAGGACGTACCCCGTGAATGACTGATTCTGCTGGAATTCCTCGAAGAATCCCCGCGACAACATCCTGCAGAGATCCATTCCCTTTTGGGGTCGTTCGGTATAGTGATGGAGAGTCAAACCGCATCGAAATCCCATTGGCCAAAAGTTCAGAGGAGGACCGGATGATCCGCAGTTGCATCGAGGGAATAGGGAGCTACGTGCCACCAAGAGTGGTCCGAAACGATGATTTGGCGAAGCAGCTGGTGACAAGCGACGAGTGGATCCGAACGAGGACGGGCATCGAAGAACGCCATTTTGCCGAGGAGGGCGTTTACTGTTCCGACCTCGCACTGGAGGCGTCGAAAAGAGCGCTGGACGATGCGGGAATGACTCCCGGTGACCTCGATTTCATCATCTTTGCTACCTTGAGCCCGGATTACCATTTTCCGGGAACCGGCTGTTTCCTCCAAGCCAAGCTGGGCGTGGAATCCATAGGCTGCCTCGATGTGCGCAACCAGTGCACGGGATTTCTCTACGGCCTGGCTGTCGCGGATGCCATGATTCGAGTAGGGATGTACCGGAACATCCTGGTGGTGGGCTCGGAAGTGCACTCCAGCGCCCTTGACTTTTCCGACGAGGGCCGAGATGTGGCCGTGCTTTTTGGAGACGGGGCCGCTGCCGCTGTTCTGAGCCCCACTGAAGATCCCCGTCGAGGTATTCTTCACTCGGAGCTCCACGCCGACGGGAGATTTGCCAAGGCCCTTTTCATGTCCGTTTGGGATATCTCCCGGAAACCTTTCATGACCTCCGAGACCTTTGCCACCCGGGAAATCTGGCCCCGGATGGACGGGCGGGTGGTGTTCAAGCATGCCGTGACGCGCCTGGCCGAACTCTCCATGAATACCCTTCGAGCCTGCAATGTGTCTCCTGAAGAGGTGAAGTACGTGATCCCCCACCAGGCAAACCTGCGCATCAATGAGCTCCTCGCCGAAAAACTCAAACTCCCCGAAGGGAAAATCCTCAACAATATCCAGAAATACGGGAACACCACGGCCGCATCCGTACCCCTGCTCCTCGATGAAACCTACCGTTCCGGAAAAATCCAACGAGGCGACCTTCTTCTTCTCATCGCCTTCGGTTCCGGTTTCACCTGGGCGTCTTCCCTACTGCGCTGGTGAAAGGGCGCGCTTGGGCTATGCCCTTGCCGATTCGGACAGAATTGACTTTGAAACACTCCCGACGTTACGGTATATGTATTCAATTGATGGTTCTCACTTCATATTTCCGCTGTCGTCATCCGTGCTGGGCTTTGACGAACGGCCGATGACAGATTTCTGGTTCGAGGAGGTGTTCAAGGGGATGAAGCATACCCTTTCGGTTCTCGTGGAGAACAGACCCGGAGTGCTGGTCCGCGTTGCGGGACTCTTCAGCAGACGGGGTTTTAACATTGACAGTCTCACCGTCGGTCGAACAGAAAGCCCCGACGTCTCCCGGATGACCATCGTCGTCGAGGGCGACGACCGTTTCATCGAGCAGGTGACCAAGCAGCTCCACAAGCTCATTGACGTGCTCAAAATCAGTGACATCAGTGCGGAAGAGTATGTGGACCGGGACCTCGTGCTCATCAAGGTTGCGGCGGAACCCAGCCAGAGGGTCGAAATCATGCAGATGGCAGGCGTCTTCAGGGCTCGAGTTGTCGACCTGGGACGCAAGACCATGACTCTCGAATGTACGGGCAATGAGGGGAAGATCAACGCGTTCGAGGAGTCTCTTCGCCCCTATGGCATCAAGGAACTGGTGCGCACCGGGAAAGTGGCCATGCTGCGGGGCAGCAAGCTCTCGGGCGAAAGGGATGCTTCCGGAGGCAAGCGGGACAAGGAAATGGAGGTACTTCCCCAATTTTAGCAAAGGGAGTGATAGCCTTGGAAATGACAGTGGCTGAAGCCATCGTGCGTTGTCTTGAAAAGGAGAATGTGAAGGTTGTCTTCGGGTATCCTGGTGGGGCCATTCTCCCGGTTTACGACGCCTTTTACCACACCTCGGAGATCAAGCATGTCCTCGTGAGGCACGAGCAGGGAGCTGTTCACGCGGCTGACGGCTATGCCCGTGTCACGGGGAAGGTGGGGGTCTGCATGGCGACGTCGGGACCCGGTGCCACAAACCTGGTGACGGGGATCGCCAACGCCTATATGGACTCCATTCCTATCGTGCTTTTCACGGGCCAGGTCCCCACGGGCCAGATCGGGACGGATTCTTTCCAGGAGGTGGACATCACCGGAATCACCCTTCCCATCACCAAACACAACTATTTGGTGAAGGACCCCCAGAGCATCGCCACGGTGGTGAAAAACGCGTTTCACATCGCTTCAACCGGGCGCCCCGGTCCGGTGCTCATCGATCTGCCCAAGGACGTGACCCTGGCCAAAGTCGATTTCAAGTACCCGACGACGGTGCGCCTGAGGGGCTACAAGCCCACGTATCGGGGGCATCCCTACAAGATCAGGGAGGTCGCCGAAATCATCAAGGGGAGCAGGCGGCCCGTCATTTACGCCGGCGGAGGGATACTCGGCGCCAATGCCGCCGATGAGCTCCTCCAGTTGGCTGAAACCATATCGGCCCCCGTCACCAACACCTTCATGGGTCTGGCGAGCTTTCCCGGCGACCATCCTCTTTTTCTCGGCATGCTCGGACTGCATGGCACGCGCTATGCCAACCTGGCCGTCACCGAATGCGACCTGCTCATCGCCTTGGGGGCCCGTTTCGATGACCGGGTTGTCATGAAGCTTGGAGCCTTTGCTCCCGAGGCCACCATCGTCCACATCGACATCGACCCGGCCGAAATAGGGAAGATCGTCAACACCCACGTCCCCCTGGTGGGAGACGTCAAGCTCGTTCTCAAGGCCTTGTTGCCGTTGCTGGAGAAGGTCGACCGATCTGAGTGGCTGAATCGCATTCAGGGACTCAAGGCACAATATCCCCTCACCTATTCAAAGGAAGGAGGCCTCAAAGCCCAGTTCATCATCGAGGAGCTTTGCCGTCAGACCCAGGGAAAGGCGGTGGTCGTGACCGATGTGGGCCAGCATCAGATGTGGGTCGCCCAGTATTACCGGTTCAATCAGCCGCGGACCCTCGTTTCTTCCGGGGGGCTCGGCACCATGGGATTCGGCCTCCCCGCCGCCATAGGGGCATCCATGGCAAGGACCGGAAAGCAGGTCATCCTCGTCACTGGCGACGGAAGCATCCAGATGACCATGCAGGAACTGGGTACCATGATGGAGCAGGGAATACCCCTGAAGATCTTCATCATGAACAACCACACCCTTGGCATGGTGCGCCAACTCCAGGAATTCTACCACGAGGGGCGCTATATGGCCGTAAACTTCGCGTTCCATCCGGACTTCGCCGTCCTTGCAAAGGCTTATGGAATCGCGGGGTACACGATCCAAACGGAGGAAGACGTGAGGCGTCTCGTTCCTGAGATTTTGTCGAGCCCAGGGCCGGCCATGGCCAACTGTCTCATTCCCCTGGAGGAGAACGTCATGCCCATGGTTCTGGCTGGGAAAGGAATCGATGAGGCCATCGAGCGATGATCCGATTGGTCCCTTCCGATTCCCGCGGAGCGATAATCCAGGACTAAAATGGGCAGGGGGCCGACTCCTCACCGGCAGCCCGGGAATCTGAAAGAACGATGGCAGAACACACTGTGCGTGTCCCCTTCGGAGAGCAGGAAATCGCTGCCCTGAGACAGTCCATTGAAATTTCGGAAGACGTCATCAGTGACTTTTACAGAATCTCCACTTCGGAGTGGAAGCGCTATCGTTACGACATCCAGTCTCTCAGGGATTTGAGGGAGGAGGAAATCACGGATGAAGCGTTCGCCCAGATCCGCCGGTATCTGAGGTCGCCGAGCCAGCGCCTGAGGGGAAGTGAGCCCGGCGATTTCTTCAAAATCTGCCTTCAGGATCACGTGATACGCAAGGCCACCCAAAGGGACCCGCACATCCTTTTCCTGCCACTCACCACCTACATTGTGACCCACGAACTGATCCACGTGGTGCGCTTCGCCAGGTTCCTTCATCGCTTCGAGAGCTCCCAGGCGGAACAGCATGCCGAGGAGCGGCTGGTCCACGGGATCACCTATCAGCTCCTCGATGAAAGCCGGATCGGGGGACTCCCCGACGTGCTCAACGCTTACAGGGATTGCCGAACCATGGAGACTTTCCTGGGCTCTGACCTGGTGAGCTAGACATTGTCCGGCTGTGCGACATGTGCTAATGGTAATCCTTTGCAAATGGAAGGAGTGCCCCGGGAAATGCGGGAAAAAATCACCAAGGAAGAAGTTCGCCACGTGGCAACACTTGCCCGCCTCGACCTGACCGAGGCGGAAGAGCTGCGAATGACCGATCAGCTCAATCAGATCTTGAGTTACATGGACAAGCTCAATGAGCTCGACACGGCCAACACCCCTGCCACAACTCATGCCATCCAATTGCAGAACGTCTTCCGCCCGGACCTCGTCGTCGATTCGCTGCAGCGCGAAAGGGCTCTCATGAATGCCCCCGAGAGTGACGGGGCGAGCTTTGTCGTTCCCAAGGTCATTTGAGCCTGGATCTTCAGCCGGCAAGGGCGACGATGAGAGGGCGTCCCAGGGAAGGTTTCGGATTATGGGTCTTCACGAACTCACCATTCACGAACTCCATGCAGTATTGTGCAAGCGAGAGGCGAGTGTCACTGAAGCCGTCAAGGCTTATCTGGAACGCATCGAGATGGTCGATCCCCGACTGGGCTCCTACCTGGCGGTGCTCCACGAAGAGGCCCTCCGGGAGGCCCGGGAATACGACGAGGGCAGAAGGGACCTCGATCGGTCCCCTCTGGCCGGGACGCCTCTTGCCGTGAAAGACGTGATCTGCATGAACGGGGTTCGCACCACCTGTGGTTCCCGCATTCTCGGGAATTTCATCCCTCCCTACGATGGGTCCGTCATCGAATCCATGCGTGCCGCGGGAGCCATTTTCCTTGGCAAGACAAACCTCGACGAATTCGCCATGGGATCTTCGACGGAGAACTCGGCCTATGGCGTGACGCGCAACCCGTGGGATCTCGAATGTGTTCCCGGAGGTTCGAGTGGGGGCTCGGCCGCGGCTGTCGCCGCGAATCTCTGCGCCGGGGCCGTGGGGACAGACACGGGCGGATCCATTCGCCAGCCTGCGTCCTTTTGTGGTGTGGTGGGGTTGAAACCTACCTATGGAAGGGTGTCCCGTTTCGGGCTCGTCGCGTTTGCATCGTCACTGGACCAGATCGGTCCCATCACGAAAGACGTGACGGATGCGGCCCTCCTCCTCCAGATCCTCGCCGGTTATGACCGGCACGATTCCACATCGGTCGACAGCCAAGTTCCGGATTATCTGGCCGAGCTGGATCAGCCGATGAAGGGGCTCCGGCTCGGAATCCCTAGGGAGTATTTCATCGAAGGCATGCATCCTGACGTGGCGTCCGCAGTGCGGCAGGCGGTTTCCCAGTGCCGGGATCTGGGAGCTGAAGTGATGGAGGTGTCGCTCCCCCACACGGAATACGGTGTCGCGGCCTATTACATCATCGCACCCGCCGAGGCGAGTTCCAACCTGGCCCGTTACGATGGCGTCAAGTATGGGCTTCGCATTCCGGAGTCCCGGGACCTCGTCACCATGTACCGCAAGAGCCGCTCCCAGGGCTTCGGCGCCGAGGTGAAACGGCGCATCATGCTCGGCACTTACGTGCTCTCCGCCGGTTACTACGATGCTTATTACAAAAAGGCCTCACAGGTGAGAACCCTCATTCGACAGGACTTCCTCAACGCCTTCGAGCACTGCGACGCCTTGCTGGCCCCCGTCTCTCCCATTCCGGCCTTCAAGGTTGGGGAAAAGACCGATGATCCCTTGCAGATGTACCTGAGCGACGTGTTCACCCTTCCCGCCAGCCTGGCCGGCATTCCGGGCATTTCAGTTCCGTGCGGTTTCACCGGCGAAGGCCTTCCCATCGGTCTGCAGATCCTGGGGCCTCACTTCAGGGAGGAGCTAATCCTGCGGATCGCTTACCAGTACGAGCAGGCAACGCCCCAACTTCGAGGAATACCCCAAAAAATCTGAAAATTCCTGCAGCCTGCGGGAAACTTCAGGGCGTCGTTGCGCGCTCTCCTTCAATCGGCTGCGGGAGATCCCAGCTTCCCGGTCATCCATCTCCCTTGAAGAAGCCTTTGGGGACGACCACGATGCCCCGTGGGGTGACATGGAAACGCTTCCTGTCCTCGTTGGGGTCGATACCAAGTTGAGTGTCGGGGGGAATGACGTTGTGCTTGTCGATGATGGCCTTCTTTATCCTGCAGTTGCGCCCCACTTCCACGTTGTCCATGATGACCGATTCATCCACCTCGGCCCAGCTGCGCACCATCACATTGTACGACAGTACGGAACTGCGGACGGTGGCGCCGCTGATGATGCATCCGTGTGAGACGATGGAATCCACCGCGCTGCCGATTCGCGGTGATTTGGAATCGGGCTGGTTGAAAACGAACTTGACTGGAGGAAACTGGCGCTGGTGCGTTCGAATTGGCCAGAGTCTGCCGTAAAGGTTGAAATACGGATCGATCCCCGTGAGATCCATGTTGGCGTTCCAGTAGGCGTCCAACGTGCCAACGTCCCGCCAGTAGTGTGAGTCCCGGGTGGCATCGACGAGCTGCATCTGACGAGCCCCCTCAGGGTCCACGACGTGGATATAGTCCCGTATCTTGTTGAAGCGCCGGTAAGGATAAGCCATGACCCTGTGGGTTTCGATGAGCTTCGGGATGATGTCCCTGCCGAAATCCTCGTCGTCGCTTTTTCGGAGAAGCTCCAGGAGAAGCTCCGTGCGGAACAGGTAAATTCCCATGGAGGCGAGGGAACGTTCAGGATCATCGGGGATGGACTTCGGCTCCTTTGGCTTTTCCTCCCAGGCCCGGATGCGGAGGTCATTGTCCACCTCGGCGATGCCGAAACCGGACGCGGTGCTCTGCTCAACTTCGAGCAACCCGACCGTCACGTCGGCGTTGGTTCTCTCGTGATACTGCCGAAACTCCATGTAGTCCATTTTGTACACGTGATCCCCGGAGAGGATGAGCATGTGCCGGGGATGTTCCCGTTCGACCATGTAGAGGTTCTGGCGGACACAGTCGGCGGTGCCCCGGTACCATTCCTTTCCCAGGCGCTGCTGAGGAGCCGCGATCTTCAAGTAATGGCCCAGATCTGAGGAAAAGATGTTCCACCCTTCATCCAGGTGGTCCACCATGGACTGGGATTTGTACTGGGGAAAGACCAGGATCTTGTAGATCTGCGAATTGACGCAGTTGCTGAGTGGAATGTCGATGAGCCGATATATGCCACCGAATGGCACGGCAGGTTTGGACCGGTCCTGCGTGAGGGGCATCAGCCTCTCGCCTCGGCCTCCAGCCATGATGATCCCGAGCACGTCTTTCATATCCCCCTCCAAAAAACCCGTGACCCCTGTGTCGGGTCATTCCATTGTTGAGCTCGACGGCCTTGGCACCCCGGCGGCGAAGGTTCGCCGCAAAGAGGCCGAGAGGAATTTTGAGGCAATCACTTCATGTACTTGGTGATGTCCGGAGGAAGCATGTTGTCTTTGAACACGATGTTTCCCTCCTTGTTCACCAGCAAGAAAAGGGGTATCCCCTGGACCTGATATGCCCGGGTGACGCCGCCGTTTCCGTCATAGAGAACAGGGTAGGGCAAGGGATGGCCCTCCTGATACTTCTTGAGTCGTTCAATGCTGTCTCCGCCCCCGACATTGATGGCGAGTATCTCCATTTCCTCGGCCGGAATTCTGTCGCGGATCTTTTGGATTTCCGGCCTGACGGCGAGGCAGTAAGGGCACCACGTGGCCCAGAAGTACAGCAGCACGTAGCGATTTCCCCTGAATTGGCTTAGCCTGACGGGGGAATCATCCAGGTCCTTCAGTTCGAAATCGATGGCGCCCACTTCCTTGCCGCCGGACCCAAAGAGGGAGTTGAGGATTCCCTTTTCCTCGGCACACCAAGCGATCTGCACCGCCGCAACCAGGAACAGCGTGACGGCCGCGGTGAAACGCACAAAAACGTGGAGACGTCTGCCGCGAAAAATCCTTAAGCTCATAACCAAAACTCTCCTGTCTTGATGAAGAAATACTCCGCCGCCAGAATCATGAGGAGGCCGAAGAACTTCTGTATACGCATCATCCAGAGTCCGGACCGCGGCAGGGAAGTCAGAAGCCCCGTGAACGTTCCCACCACGATGACCAGGCTGCCCATCCCATATGCAAAGGCAAAAAGCATTCCCACACCCCAGAGGAGTTTCCCCTGGGTGGCCACTACGGCCAAAAGAACCCCCAGGATGGGAGTCGTACACGTACTCACCACCAAGGCCGATGCACCTCCCAGGAGGATGCTGCTTAGGACCTCGTGCCCCGGCAGATCCCTCACCCGGAGACGGTTTAGAAACTCAGGGGGGGGAAGGGGAATGGCGCCGATCATGACGAGACCGAAAAACAGGCAGATATTGCCCACCAGCAGATAGGTCCATCGGTTGGTGGTCATGGCTCCGAAAAGCTGCCCGGACAGGGCTGCAAAAGCACCGAGCATGGCGTAGACGGTTGCGAGTCCAAATACGTAGAAGATCGCGAGGACGAAACCCCGCCAACGCCTCCCCTCCGTCTTTCCGCCAATGAAGGCCACCGTGATGGGTATCATAGGGTAGGAGCAGGGAGTGAAACTGGCCAGGACTCCACCCAAAAACGCCAGGAATATTGCCACCAAAGGATGGGAAGAAGCGATCCCCTGAAAATGAGCGGTAAAATCCACTATAATCCTTTCAGCGTACTACGATGCCGAGGTGGACTCCAATTGTCTGAGCATCCTCAGTGTACTCAAATCCTTCCGGATGTGTTCCCGCACCCAATCCAACAATACGTCCAGAAGGGAGCTCCTCTTGTCTCGAGTGAAGTAAAGCCTCCACATTCTTTCGAGGGGAAGCTGTCTTGCCTTGCGGATCAGCATGACCGTCCCCAAATCCAGGGAGATGTGATCCTGTCCCTGGGGCCTGTGATCGGAACATGTGAAGAGGCCCTTGCCGACAGCCCAGGTCCACCGGGTTCCGTCGGCGGCGGGTTTCCCGCAAAGGGCACACCCGTCCAGCGCTGGAAGATAACCCATCACATCCAAGAAGCGAAATAAAAACAGCAAAAGGACGTTCAGGGAGTCCCTGTCTTCGGACAAACGGAGGTACGTCTCGTTCAGGAGAGGAAAAACCTCCCCGTTGGGCTCCCCTTCCGGCACCAACTCGAGAACGAGCTCCGTCGCGAGGGCTGCATAACTCCATCGTTCCAGGTCGCAGCGCAACCCGAGAAAAGGTTCGAGCAGTTTGCTCGACTCAATCCAGAGCCCCCCTTTCCGTTCCTGATATTTCAGCTCCACCACGCTGAACGGTTCAAAAGAATGAACGAAGCGCCGCCGACTTCTTCGGGCTCCCTTGGCGAAGCCCCTGAGGCGTCCTCCGCTCTTGGAGATAAAATTAATAAGGCGATCTGATTCTCCATGGTCTCTCGTGGAGAGTATAATCGCCTCGGTTTCCACAGTATTCATAATGCTCGTAACGATTCAAGGCACAAAGCTTCCGGTGGAGCCGCCCGATTCGCAAGGTATGCAAGGACTGGAATGCCTGTTGGCTTGAACCTTCTGGGTGAAGAGCCGGTTGCCCCCGTTGCGTGTCTCGGGGATGACTCCTCATTCGAAAATGCCAAAAATCAGGGACTGTCAGGCCGACCACGGATGAGCAACGGCGCAACTGGTGCCTCAGGTTCGGTTGTCTCCGGAAGTGCCCTGTTCGGGGAGCCTAAAACGGAGCACGGATCCAGGTTTGCCCTGAACGTTCAAGGCAGTCCCGTTCCACATCATGCGGATACCCCCCGCATTGCCGACAACCACCTGCATGGTCTCCTCCGCCTCCCATTCACGCTTCTCACCGGGCTGCAAAAGGGCTTCCTGCGGCGCCTTGTTGTCGACCCTCACCTGGATCCAGGTCTTTTGCTCGGCTTCCACCGAAAAAACCTGCTTCTTCCCAGCCTCTCTGACATGCTCAGAAGGCTTCTCATCAGGGAGCACCTCCGAAGGACTCTCCCCAACGCCCGCGGGCTTGGCCACAACACCCTCCGCAGGTTTTCCCTGGTGCATCAGACGCTCGGTCGCCTGTCCACTCTGCGATTCGGCGGGGACGTGTCGCACGGGCCCCTTCTCCTGGACAGGAGGCTTTCCGATTTTTGCGTCGGGCTCCTGGGGTTTGGCCTCTTTTTCCGGGAGATCCGCTGGAAGCTCCTGCTGAGAGTAGACTCCAGTGATGCTCTGCGGAGCCGATTGGCGCTCGTAACGTTTCCAAAGCCAGGTGCCCCCGTAGACTCCCCCCGCGGTGACGATGAGGAGAAACAAGACAGGGAGGATTCCAATGCGGCGCTTGGTCTTGAGTGCCTTCACCACGCTCCTGTAGCGCTGGATTCCCCTGTCTTGACCGTCGCACGCATGGATATCAGGGGCATATTTCTGTATCAGGGGCTCGGGGTCTATAGCCAGAACGGAGCAGTAGGCGCGGACAAAATTGCGAATGAGCAGAGAGGTGCCGATGAGGTCGTACTCGCCTTCCTCGAGGTGCCTGAGCATGCTCACACTGACATGCGCGCGTTCCGACAGGGCATCGAGAGAGAGCCCCTGTCGCTCTCTTTCCGACTTCAAATACTCCGAAAGCTCTTGCATGGAGGTCATTGGCGGCTTGGGTCCATCTTTCGTTGTGATGACGGAGGAATTGTTCCGGCGTACCCCCGTGTTCCCTCGCGGGAAACACACGGCGGCTGTCAGAGAGAGATCTCTATGAATGCTTTGGCCTCCAGTTCCTTGGTCCATTCATCGAATTTTCTGCTCAGCTCTTTTTGATAGAGCATCCTTTGGACCGCCTCGCGGGAACCTGCCGACTGCCCGGGCAAGACCCGTTCTTTCTGCGAGTCGAGGACTCTGAAAATGTAAATGCCCTGAGGCGTTTTCACAGGCTTGGAGAGCTCGTCCTTCCCAAGCCCCCGCGTCGCTTCCTCGATGAACGGGGAAAGATCCTCGGTGGCCACAAAGCCTATGTCTCCACCCTCACTCGCCGAGGGTCCCTGGGAATGTTCACGGGCGAGTTTGGCGAAGTCCCCCCCGCTCTTCAATTTGTTGTAAATCTCCCTCCCCAATTTCTCAATCTCCTCTGACTTCTTGCTGTCCCCCCCTTGGGGAAATGGTAGAAAAATCATGGCGAGCCTTCGCTTCTCCCTTACTGCTGGCGAAGCGTCGGCACCCTTTGATTTCAGGAACTGATCCACCTGTTCGTTGGTGACCACGATTTTGGACTTCAAAACGCGCTCCAAAAGGCGCGAGCGCTCCATCTCCCGCTTGATATTGTCTCGAAACTGGGCACGATTCTGCCCCATTTGCTGGAGCATTTCGTCGAATTTGGCATCGTTGAGGTTGTTCTCCCGTTTTATTCCCTCCAACGCCTGGTCCACCTCGGATTGGCTGACGGTGATCTTGAGCCGTTTGGCTTCCTGATCGGTCAAGCGCTCACGTATCAGCTGCTGGAGTATTTCCCCTTCTATTTGCTTTTTCGTCTTGGGATCGTCCAGTCTTATTTCCGGAGACTTCTTGGCCACTCGGTTGACATAGTCCTGGAGTTCGCTGTACAGGATGATGTCCCCATTGACGACCGCGACGATCCTGTCCAACTTTTCTCCGGCGGCCAGTCCAAACCACAGCAAAACAAAACACACAGACCAGATTATCTTCGATCCCAGATGCATTCCGTCCCCTCATGCGGCGTGAATTCGTAAGCTACTGAATTGACTTGACATCACTATCACGTTCCTGGAACTCTTTCAAGATGCTTTTCAGCCGCAGCAACTGCTGAGCCGCATCCCGTCCCCAGATTTCAATGCGCAGCCTGCGATCGCCTTCCAGAGCGAATGTGCACTTCTTGTCCTCGAGAAACGGAATGAGCCCGGGCAGGTCGGCGCCGGGAGAAAAGGAGATGGCGAAGGTTTCGCCGTCGCCGTCCACCCGGACGATGCCGATCTCTTTGAAGAGCAGGCGGGATTTCGACAACACGATGAGATTCCTCGCACTTTCAGGAAACGGTCCGAAGCGGTCCCGCCACTCGTTGGCCAGATCCTCTATAGTCGCGTCATCGGGTGCGGTGGCCAGTCGCTTGTAGGCCAGAAGCCTCTGATCCGTGTCGCCTATGAAATCCTCCGGCAGGAAGGCCGAAATGGCGAGGTTGATCTCCGGGTCCACGGCTTCGGACCCGGTCTTTTCTCCCTTCATCCCGGCAATGGTCTGTTCGAGCAGCTCCAGATAGAGCTCATAGCCCACCGCGGCAATGTGCCCCGATTGGGCGGACCCCAGTATGGTGCCTCCCCCGCGAATCTGCAGGTCGTTCATGGCGATCTTCAGACCGGCTCCCAGTTCACTGAAGTCCATGAGGGCCCGCAGCCTCTTCTGGGCGTCACGGGTGATGAGGCGTTCGCCGGGAACGAGGAGGTATGCATAGGCCTGTTCGCTGGACCTCCCGACGCGCCCGCGCAACTGGTAGATTTGAGCCAGGCCGAACTTGTCGGCTCGGTTGATGACGATGGTGTTGGCCGCCGGAATGTCCAGCCCCGACTCGATGATCGTGGTACACACCAGGACATCCGTCTTGCGGCCGATGAAATCGAGCATCACCTTCTCGAGCTCCCTTTCCCTCATTTGGCCGTGGGCCACGGCGATGCGCGCTTCGGGGATCAGCCGGCCGAGCATCGCGGCCATCTGGAAGATGCTCTGAACGTGGTTGTGGACAAAGAATACCTGCCCCCCTCGAACCAGTTCCCGGTGGATCGCCTCTCTAATGGTGAGCTCGTCATACTGGGTGACGTAGGTCTCGATGGCCCGCCGGTCCTCGGGCGGCGTTTCAATCGTGCTGAGATCGCGGATCCCGGTGAGGGACATCTGCAGGGTGCGGGGAATCGGGGTGGCCGTGAGGGTGAGGACGTCCACAGCTGCCCGCATCTGTTTGAGTCGCTCCTTGTCCTTGACCCCGAAACGGTGCTCCTCGTCCACGATCAGGAGTCCCAGGTCACGGAAGACGAGGTCCTTCTGCAGGAGTCGATGGGTGCCCACAACGATGTCGATGGCCCCCTTCTTCAATCCTTCGAGAACCTGGTTCTGTTGGCTCTTGGTCTTGAAGCGGCTCAGCGAGGCGATGCGCACGGGAAAGCCGTCGAAGCGCTCATTGAAGGTCTGGGTGTGCTGTTCCGCAAGAACGGTTGTGGGAACGAGCATGGCCACCTGTTTTCCGTCCATGACGGCTTTGAAGGAGGCGCGGAGGGCCACCTCGGTCTTGCCGTAACCCACGTCGCCGCAAATCAGGCGGTCCATGGGGCGCTTGGATGCCATGTCCGCCAGAACATCCTCGATGGCACTGATCTGGTCGTCGGTTTCCTCGTAGGAAAAAGTGGCTTCGAATTCCCTGAAAAGATTATCGGGAGATGAGAATTGAAAACCTTCATCGATTTGGCGCGCGGCGTACAGGTTGAGCAGTTCTTCAGCGATGCGCTCAGCGGATTCCCGTGCCTTTTTCTTGGCCGTCTCCCAGGACTTCCCGCCGAGCCTGTCCACACGGGGCCCCCGGCCTTCGACACCGAGGTACTTCTGAACCTTCTGGAGCCTGTCCACAGGAACGTAGAGGCGGTCCCCGTCCGTGTAATCCAGGAGAAGGAAATCGCTTTCAGTGGCACCCACCTTCAGGTGAACCAGTTCCCTGTAAACCCCTATCCCATGGTCCACGTGCACCACGTAGTCGCCACCGTGGAGATCCTGGAAAGAGCTGAGAAACAGGCCTGATACCGACTTCCTGTTATGCCTGCGGGGCCTCTTTCCAAAGAGCTCCTCCTCCGAAACGACGGTCAACTGCTCCGCCGGCCAGAGGAAGCCTTTGTCCAGGGGGCCGACCATCACTTTCACATCCTGGGAATCGTAGGATTCTTCGCCAAAGGGCTGGGTGCTCAGGAGAACCCCTATCCCGTAGCCCTGGAGAAGCTCGTGGAGCCTCTTCGCCTGCTCCGTGTGGCGGCAGACCAGGAACGGTCGAATGCCCTCCTGCTGCCAACTCCTGAACTGTCTTGCCACGGGCTCCAGGAGGCGTTCCCTGCTCGGCTGCGCTTTGACAGCCTGAAGGAGCTGTTCCTGCGAACTCGTTCCCAAATCGACGATCCGTTGGGTGGAGGACGGCTCGAAGAAGGTGTTGACCTTGATGCTCTGGAAACCCTCGGCGTCGAGGGCAAGCCGCTGCGGGTCCTGAAAGAGGTCTGTCGGCGGGGAGCGCCATTCGTTGGGATTTGCCCTTTCTTCCCAATTGCGGCAACTCTGCTGGTAATGCTCCTCGATGGTTTTCCCGATGCCGGCTGCATCAGACCATACCAGCACGGTGCGGGGGGCGAGATAATCGAACAGTGTGGCCGTCTTTTCGAAAAAAACGGGGAAGATCGCCTCAAAGGCGCCGAACTGGTGGCCTTCCTGCAGTTTATCCAGCCAGACATTTGCCGCGGCGACGGTCAGCCTCTCGCTGTCCACGGCCGCATAGACTGCCGCCTGAGCCCGTTCCCGGGCTGCGGTGTCGAGAACGATCTCGCTTGCCGGAAGCAAAAGAAAGTCCTGGAGGATTCCCAGGGACCGCTGGGAACTTGGGTGAAACAGGCGGACGGATTCCAGTTCGTCCCCGAAGAATTCCAGGCGAAGAGGCCAACGGTATAGGGGGGCGTAGACGTCGAGGACTCCACCCCGCTGGCTGAAGTCTCCGTGTTCCTCCACCAGCGGCACCCGGTAATAGCCTCTCTCGACGGCCCGGCGGCCCAGGGCCTCCATGTCGATCTCGTCCCCTGGGACTTTGTATTCCACCTGGGCCGTGAGGACTTCGGGTGGAGGCAATCGTTCGGCCAGAGCCAGTGCGGAGGTGACGATGACGTTCGGGGCGGGAGCGGCCCGGAGGGCGTACAGAGCCTCGAGCCTTCTGGCCGTGGACTCCATCTTGCCCAGCCACTGCGCGTTGTGGCCCGTTCGCGAGGGAAGGAGCCAGACTCGACGGTCCAGCGGCGCGTCGGCCCGCTGCTCGTCGCGACCCCAGAAGAACGCGAGCATGTCGGCGTATTTTTCCGCTTCCCGGTCCGATGGAGCGATCAACAGATACGGCTTGCGGAGGGTCCGCAAAGACCGGGAAATCAAGAAGGCCAGGGCGCCGGGCTCAACACCTCGAAGAGACAGAGACTCGGACGAATTTGCAATGAAAGCGAGGACTTCTTCCGAGGTCTGCTTCCAGGACTCGGCGGAAATGCCGGCTGATGGGGCAAATGGACTGTGTTCCTTTAACGTTCTCGAGCTCACTCCGTCACATCATCCTTAACCATCAGGAAAAACCGGTTTGCTGAAACTGGAAAAAGAGTATAAGCAATCCTGAGGCTCAAAGAAAGTCCGCAAGAGGAATAAAGGGCGCATTTAAAGGAAGATGGATCGATGTCGGAAATATCCTCACAGGAGATGCTTCGCAGGCTGCCCGGCGTGGACAGGCTGCTCCAGACGGACGCCGTCCGGGAAGCCCTGGGCCGCCATCCTCGAAGGCTCGTCCTTGAAAGTGTGCGTCAAGTGCTCGAATCCAGGAGGAGGGAGATTCTCGCTGATCCATCCGGCGCCTGGGGCGTGAACCTCGAGGTTTCACACCTCGTGGAACTGGTTATGGAGCAGATCGAGGTCCTTGGACGATACACCCTTCGTACCCTTGTCAACGCCACGGGTATCGTCATCCACACCAACCTGGGCAGGTCCCTCCTCCCCGAGGAGGCCGTCGTCCGCCTGGCGGAGATCTGCCGCAGCTACAACAACCTGGAATACGATCTGGAAAGAGGGCAACGAGGCTCCCGGTATGTCCATGCGGAAGCCATCCTTTGCGAGCTGACGGGATCCGAGGCCGCTCTTGTGGTGAACAACAATGCGGGGGCCGTCTTTCTCGTCCTGAACACACTTGCCGGAGACAGGGAAGTCATCGTGTCCCGGGGCCAGCTGGTGGAGATCGGCGGATCGTTCCGGATCCCCGACGTGATGAGGGCGAGCGGGGCCATCCTCCGGGAGGTGGGGTGCACCAATCGAACGCACCTCTACGACTATGCGGCCGCCATCAATGAACGGACGGCGCTCCTCATGAAAGTGCACACGAGTAATTACCGCATGATCGGATTCACTTCCGAAGTCCCGCTGGAAAAGCTGGTGGCCCTGGGGAGGGAAAAGGGAATACCGGTTGTGGAAGACTTGGGGAGCGGGTCCTTCCTGGACTTCGAGCCTTACGGACTCCGCGGCGAGCCCACGGTGCAGAAAGCCGTTCAGGCTGGTGCCGATGTGATCACCTTCAGTGGTGACAAGCTGCTGGGAGGTCCACAAGCAGGCATCATCATCGGCAGGAAGGACCTGGTGGCCCGATGCAGGAAGAATCCCCTGACGAGGGCCCTCAGGGTGGATAAGATGACTCTCGGGGCACTGGAGGCCACACTTCACCTTTACCGTGACGAAAGGGAAGCTCTGGAGAAGGTGCCGACCCTGCGCATGATCGTGGTCTCACCCGAGGTCCTGCGGGAGAGGGCGGAGGAATTGGCCTCACTGTTGAGGCAGGCGGACCCGAAGGAGGAGTTCCAGTTCACCGTTCAGCCATGTCTTTCGCAGGTTGGAGGCGGTTCACTCCCCGGCCAGGATCTCGATTCGTTCGCCGTTGCCGTCGGTTCTTCCCGCTTCAGCGCACGGGCCATCGAATTGGCCCTGAGAAGCAACCGACCTCCAATCATTGCCCGCATCGAATCCGATCGGGTTCTCATGGATGTGCGAACCCTTCAACCACAGGATTTCGGCATCCTTCAACAGGCCTTCGCGGTTTTGCTGGGGTTTGCTCCTCGGGCGAGAATCATTGCACCCTGAGCTGCAGGTAGAGGTCCCCGCGATTTCGAGGTCGCTCCGCAAAAGGCCTCCCCATGTCTCTCAGTCGCAGCCTCGTGCCTTCCTTCACCCCGGGAGGAATCCTCACGGAAACACGCCGACCTTTACCGAGATGGGGAAGCTCCAGCTCCACGACGGTGCCCATTGAGGCCTCCTCGGAAGATATGGAGAGATGGTAGGTGATGTCGGACTTTTCCTGATCCGTGCCGAGTTGCGGCTTGGACTGGGTTCCCGAAAATCCCAGGAGTTCTCCGGCTTTTCGCAGCAGGAAGCCGCCCACCTTCTTGCCGGCATTGACCACGAAGGAAAGGGGGCCACCCAGCATTCCCGTCCGTTCGGGTTCGATCCCCGAAGGCTCTTGCTTATCGGCACCGGCCTCGGGGGCCTGCCTGCCGGAAGGGCTGGTTCTGCCATATTTGAAGACTCGAACTCGAACCGGACCGTTCCAGAAAACGCTGTTGAAATAAATGCTGTCGCCCCCGAAGAAGATGCGGTTGAAGAAACGGTCATCGAAGCGGAAACCCATCCTCTGGAATTCCCGCTGCATGTCCGCGAACATGTCGCGAGCATGGCGACTGGCGAAAAAATCCCTCAGAATCTCCTCCTGGGAATATCCGAACCCCTGCTGCGTCGCTCCCCCTGTGCGCTGATGATACCCGAACCGGCGGTACTGGTCGTACTGGGCACGTTTCTGAGTGTCACTCAATACACCATAGGCTTCGCTGATCTTCTTGAACCGCTCCTCGGCACCCGAATCCCCGGGGTTTCGGTCGGGGTGTGTTTCCAGGGCGAGCTTCCGGTAAATCTTCTTGATCTCTTCCGCGGAAGCTTCCGAAGACACACCAAGGATTTGGTAATAATCGTGTTCAGACATCGTTTTCTAAATCTCCTCCAAAAGGAATCCGGGTCGACGACCCAGTTTGCACCTTATCATTTTTTTTCAATGATCCTGATGCAAGATTTTAATTCACGGCTCTCGCGGGTGCAACCACGGGCGCCACGGGATAGGATATTTGAGGACGTGTAGGAATCGGGAATTCTCCCGTCACCCTCGGCACACACCGCAGCGGGTGCAGTCTGTTTCGGGCCGGCAGGGGGGGCTCGTCTTCCCCTCCATGGCCCGCTGGTACTCCTCCCACAGGAAGGCCCGCTTGATCCCGTGGTCGATGATTTCCCACGGGAAAAGCTCGTCCTGTCCTCTCCCCCGCACAACCCAGAAATCGGAATTCAACGGGTCATGGCGCAGGGCCTGCTGCCATGAGAGGCCGCGGAGTGCGACCTTTTCCAGGAACAGGGCGACCCTGCGGTCTCCTCGGGCAAGCAGTGCCTGCACATAGGACCACTTGGGCAGGTCGAAGTGGACACGGACATTGGGGACCTTCCGCAGAGCCTTCTGAATCCATCGGGCCCGCTCCTTGAGAGTCCGGACCCCCGCGAAGGGAACCCATTGAAAAGGTGTGAAAGCCTTGGGGACGAAAGCGTTCACACTCAGGGTGATGGTCCCGAGATGGCTCTTGCCTCGACTCTTCTTCAACACCTGGTGCTTGACCCGCTTGGCCATGTCCACGATGGCCTCCAGGTCATCGAGGGTCTCCGTGGGAAGGCCGATCATGAAATAGAGCTTCAGCTGGAGGATGCCCTCCTCGACCATCCTCTCGGCAGCATCCACGACCTGATCTTCCGTGATGTTCTTGTTGATGACCCGGCGAAGTCTTTCAGACCCTGCTTCGGGGGCCATGGCGACGGCCCGATGCCGACTCGCCCTGAGTGCGGAAAGCACGGCAGGAGAGATGGTGTCCGCTCTCAGGGACGAGAATGAAACGGATGCGCCGCGACGGAGGAGTGTTTCGCATATTTCGGTGATTTCCGGGTGGTCCGAAACGGCCGCGCTGACAAGACCGACTCTGCGGTCCAGGGTGGCGATGTCGTCACCCGCGCCGAGGACTGCGTTGGCGCAGTGGAACCGCACCGGGCGGTAGACATATCCTGCCGCGCAGAACCGGCATCCCCTGCCACAGCCTCTTCCAATTTCGATCAAGGTTGCGTCACTGAATTCAGTGTTGGGTGTGGTTATCAGGGTTCGGCATGGAGGCGCCCGGGAGAGGTCAGCTCTTCTGTAGGCGACCCGCTCGGGGATTCCCCGCTCCGATACAGGCTCCACGGCGGCCATGGTCCCCTCCGATCCGTAACTCACGCTGTAAAGGGACGGGACGTATACGCCTGGGATCTGCCTTGCAAGCTCGAGGAGAAGCTCCCCGCGGGATATGCCGCTATCTTTCCATTCCTGCCAGCCGGACCAGAAGTCCGGAAGGATCGCCTCCGCTTCCCCGATGAAGAAGAAGTCCATGAACGGGGCGAGGGGCTCGGGGTTCAGAAAGACGGCGATGCCTCCCGCGGCAACGAGGGGGTGGGTCTCCGTCCGCTGTTCCGCCATGGCTGGAATCCCGGCCATGGTGAGCATCTCCAGGGCCTGGACATAGTCGTTCTCGAAGGGAATGGAGAAGGCAAGGAGGTGAAAATTGCTGATGGGGCGTTGGGATTCGACGGAGATAATCTGACCCGGATTCTGCCGCAACAGTTCGAGGTCTTCGGGCTCGGGGTAGAAGACCCTTTCGCAGAGGACGTCCTGGAAGCTGTTGAATGCTCCGTACACCGACTGGAAACCCAGATTGGACATGCCCACGGCGTAGCGATTGGGAAAGGCGAGGGCAATCCGCAGCTTTCCTCCCCAATCCTTGTGGATTGTCCCCTTTTCCTCGGCAAGCCACGCCAGTTGGCGCTGCTTCAGTTTCCAGAGCATACGGACTTCAAAAGGTGGGGCGAGGAGTCGTCAACCCTCGCCCCCGCGAACTCTTTAACGCGACTCAGTCTGCCTGACGGCGGATGAAAGTCGGTATGTTGAGGTCTTCCTCTTCGGGGGAGGCTCCCGTCAATTTCTGCAGGAGCGTCCGTCTTCTCGTCGGTTCGGGCGGAGGCACGTCCTTCATGGTACGGTGCCGCACCACCGTCGGGATCTGCAAGTAGCTGTAATTGAGATCCGGTGCCACTCCGTCCGGCTTGAGACGCTTGGGGCGCACGGGTGCCTCGGTCCTCGGCTGAACATCCACCATTCCGATGCCCGTGGCAATCACGGTGACGCGCATCTCCTCACCCATATCCGGGTCAATGGCCATGCCCAGTATGATGTGTGCATTCTCGTCCATTTCCTTCTGAATCGCCGAGGAGGCCTCTTCGAATTCATGCATGCCAAGGTCCGGGCCGGCACAGATGTTGATGAGAGCGGCACGGGCTCCGTGGATGGAAATGTCTTCCAGAAGCGGGCTGGAGATGGCCTGCTGAGCAGCCTGCAGCGCTCTGCTCTCCCCCCGGCTGACTCCGGTTCCCATCAGCGCCAGTCCCATCTCACCCATCACCGTTTTCACATCGGCGAAATCGACATTGATGTAACCGGGATTCGTGATCAGATCAGAGATCCCCCTAACGGCGAAAAGGAGCACTTCGTCGGCCCGCTTGAACATCTCCAGGAAGGTCGCGCGCTTGTCGGCGAGGCACAAAAGCCGGTCGTTGGGAATCGTGATGAGGGTGTCGACGACATCCTGCAGGACCTTGAGCCCGTCTTCGGCGTTCCGCTGCCGCACCTTTCCCTCAAAGGCGAAAGGTTTGGTCACCACCGCAACGGTCAGGACCCCCAATTCCTTGCAAGTCCTGGCCACGATGGGCGCCCCGCCTGTGCCCGTTCCTCCCCCAAGCCCGGCGGTGATGAAGACCATGTCACTCCCGTCAACCATCTCCCGGATGCGCTCCAAGTCCTCCTCGGTGGCTTTTCCCCCCACGTCGGGGTTTCCGCCAGCCCCCAAACCCTTGGTCAGGTTGACCCCAAGCTGGATCTTGCTGTCGGCGAGACTCCTCTCCAGGGACTGGAAATCCGTATTGGCCGCGATGAAATCAACCCCGTCGAGGCCTGAGCTGATCATGTTATTGATGGCGTTGCCACCCCCGCCACCAATCCCGAAGACTTTGATTTTGGCTCGATTAAGCATCATGTTCTCCATGTTTGCACCCTTCCTCCTCCCGAGGCCCCCTCATGGATGCCGCCTATTCTATGAGAGATCCTCCGTTCTTCATACTGATTTGTGTCAAAGGGACGCAACTTTTTACCAGAACTCCTTGAACCAGCGTTTCATGGACGCCAGCAACTTCCTGAACATGCTCGGCTCGGCCAGGGGAGTACGGACTCCGTACTTTTTCCCATAGAGCAACAAGCCGGTACCCGTGGAATAAATGGGGTTCTTGACCACATCGCCGAGGCCCCCGAAGTTATATGGTGCGCCGATGCGGACGGGCATGTCGAAGATCCGCTCGGCCAACTCGCGAATACCCGAAAGCAGCGACACCCCGCCGGTGAGAACGACTCCCCCATGGAGGGATTCCATGAAGCCCGATCGCGCCAGCTCCCATTCGATGATCTTGAGGATCTCCTCGACGCGGGCTTCAATGATCTGCGTGAGGATGGACTGGGCCAACTGGCGTGGCTTCTGGCCTCCCACCGACCCGACCTCGATGATATCCTGGGGGTTCACCCATTCTACAAGAGCACACCCGAACTTTTTTTTGATCTTTTCAGCCTCTTCCATGGATGTGCGCAAGCCGACGGAGATGTCGGAGGTGATGTGGTGGCCGCCCAGACCGACCACGGTGGAATAGCGGATGGCATGGTCGAGGAAAACCGCGATGTCGCTCGTCCCGCCGCCGATGTCCACAAGAGCCACCCCAAGGTGCTTCTCGTCCGTGTCCAACACGGACTCGCTGGATGCAAGGGATTCCAGAACGACGTCCTGTACCTGAAGTCCGGCTCGCTCGCAGCACCGGATGATGTTCTGGACCGCGCTGGTGGCTCCCGTGATGATGTGTACCTTGGCTTCCAGGCGAACGCCGGCCATGCCGATGGGATTGTGGATGCCTTCCTGATCATCGACGATGAACTGCTGAGGCAGCACGTGCAGGATCTGCCGGTCGTAGGGCATGGCTACGGTCTTGGCTGCGTCGAGCACCCGATCGATGTCCGTCTGCATCACTTCGCGGCTCTTGACCGCAATGACTCCGTGGCTGTTGAGACTCTGAACGTGGGTTCCGGCGACCCCCGCAAACACCGACGAGATCTCGCAACCCGCCATCAATTCCGCTTCTTCGACCGCTTTCCTGATAGAATTCACGGTCTGGTCGATGTTGACGATCACTCCGCCCCGCATGCCGATCGAAGGGTATGTTCCCACTCCAACGATATCAATCCCCTCGGAGGTCGCCTCACCCACCACGCAGCAGATCTTGGTGGTGCCAAGGTCAATGCCGACGATCAGTTCCTCTCTCTTCCCCATCACTCCCCCTTCAGATTTCGCGCACTGCGCTAGCCCCATGGCTGATGGCGTATAGCCCATGGGAAAGAAGCTTGCTGTTCCCACAGGCTATCCGCGATGAGTCAAGAGGGATAATCTTGCATCAGATCCCCTTGAACGGAGGAAAGTGGCCCTCGACGTAAGCCCGGTGCCCATAGTCGAGGTCGACACGGGTGACTGCCCCGAGCAACTGGCGTTCAGCAAGGATCTTTTGGATCTCCTGAAGACGCTTCAATTTCTCATCCAGATGGTCTGACCCAAGCTGCACCCGCATCGCGGTTTGGCCGATCCGGATGGAGAATCCCGCTTCCCCGTTCCAGGTGCATTCAGAAATCTGGTCCATGGGCAGCCAGCCCTTGGCCGTCTGAAGAGCCGCAAGGAGCGTCGTGATCGCCTGAACCGTATCCGTGGAGAGCATTTTCCCCTCCTTCAGACCCGTCCCCGAGAAACCATGGACCACCAGCATTCCCGGGTGTTGCTCGGGGGTGGTCCGCGCGTAGAGCTTTCCATCGCCGTCGAGGAGATAATGGGCCTCGGCGGCTATGATGACCAGCGGTTCCCGCTCAACAACCTCCACCACAAGGCGTCCCGGACCATCGAGCTTCGCCGTTGCCGCCCGAAGCGAGGGCAATGACTCCAACCGAGCGGTGAGTTGAGGGATCTTGAGTACCAGAATGCTGGTGTCCTTTGCAACCCCTACTGTGTTTAAAATATCCGTGCGAGGGACTTTCTTGAGCCCAATGATTTGGATTTCTTCCACTTTGAGCCATGGTGAATCGAGGAGAGCGAAATAGGCGTGGGCGAGGGCGGCGCTCATGAGAATAACCGCCGCCATGGAGAAAACAGCGCCAAACACGGCTCTGATCATGGAGAGAATTCTTTTCCGCCTCAATGCCTTGTCGACCCGGTATCGATTTTGCCTTTTCCTCATGGAACCTGTCCCGTGTGAATCGATTTCCGAGCAGTCCGGCCGCAACCGCCAGGGCTGCCGGTCATGACCGCTCAATGCTCAGTTGTGGAAATCACTCCCTGCGCTTGGGGTCCAAGAACCCGGATCTCCCTCTCCAGCCTGATCCCGAAGCGAGCAAGGACGTCCTCTTCCGCAAGCCTGATGAGTCCCAGAACGTCGGCAGCTTTGGCGCTCCCCAGGTTGACGATCCAATTGGCATGCTTGCGGGATATCTCGGCGTCGCCGATGCGAGCTCCCTTCAGTCCGGCCTGGTCTATCAAGGCCCCGGCGGATGCTCCGGAGGGGTTCTTGAAAATGCACCCTGCCGACGGAAGGCCCAGGGGTTGACTCTGCTTTCGCTTTCTCATGAGGAGGGCCATGCGTTCCTTGAGAACCCCCTGTGCCCTGCGGTGGAGACCGAAGCATGCCCCGAGGACCGTCACTTCCCACGGCAGCCCCATTTGCCGGTATTCCGCCTTGATGTCCTCACGGACCATGCGCCGGCGCTCACCGGCGGCATCCATCACTTCAATCCAGAGAAGGGGATCCGCGATGCACCCCTCCTTGGAGCCGGCGTTCATCACGATGGCTCCCCCCACCGTTCCAGGGATGCCAACCAGGGGTTCCAGTCCGCCAAGTCCCGCGCGGATGCAATAAGCGAGAAGCGTTGAGAGTTTCACCCCGGCTTCCGCGAAGACCTCGCCGGCCGCCTCCGACTCGGGATTCACCCGTTCGATGCGCCCTGCCGGTGCAGTCATTCTGACCACAAGGACGTCCCAGGGATCGTCGGGAGCCAGAACGTTGCTTCCCCCGCCCAAAATGAAGTGAGGGATACTCTCCCTGCGCACCGCGGCCATGAGGACTCCAAAGGCTTTTGCGCTGACGGGCCGAGCCACGCACGTCACGGGACCACCGATGCGAAAGGTGGTGAGCTCCGCAAGGGGTTTTCCCCAGCAAAGCTCCAGTTCATCCAGTGGAGTCAGAATCTCCATCAGCCTGTCCTGCAGGGGAAACTTCACTCGGTCCATGGAGTGACGGGCAGTGGGTGATGAGTGATGAGCCATGGGCCATTCTCTTCTGTAATCCGTGCTGCTTTCAAGTGTCGTCAATGGGGTTTCCGCGCTCATGCTTGAAGCATCCAAAGGGAGACGGTCGTTAGACCTCATCAGCAGAAGCCGTACATCGTCATGACTCAAGCCGGCAGGGAAACGGGTCAGGGAAACCATCACGCGGTGCCGATCGGGCTGCCATCTGAAGGAGCCCGACAAGAAAAATCCCTGTGACCATTCCGATAAAAATCCCCAGTCCAAAGGCGAGCCAAATCATGGTCGATCTCCCGTGGCAATGCGCCGGGAACTAACCCCAGCCCTATTCACACTCTTCTCTCCTCAAAAGCATGGCTCCTCACTCACCCCTCACTGCCCGTCAATCCTTCACTGCACTCCACTTTGTGAACATGCACATCCTTGTCAAGGTACACCTATGCCCGCAGTCGATCGAGAAGCTTCTCTCCCACCTGCCAGATATTCCCCGCCCCCAGCGTGATGAGCACATCCCCATCCTTGACGAATGCCGTGAGCTTCTCCAGCATTTCATCGAGAGTGGGGGTGTAGTGCAGGTCGTGGTGTCCGTGTGCCGCGATCTTCTCCGCCAGGCGATCTCCTGTGACTCCCGGAATCGGTTTCTCACTGGCCGCATAGATGTCCGAGAGAAACAGCGCATCCGACTGGTAGAAGCACCGGGCAAACTGATCCATGAGAGCGTGGGTTCGGCTGTAACGATGAGGCTGAAACGCGACGACCCGCCGGTTGTTCGGAAAGCAGTCTGCCAGGGTCTCGAGGACCGATCGAATCTCCGTGGGATGATGCCCGTAATCGTCCAGAACCTTGACCCCCCGAGCTTCCCCCTTGACCTGGAAGCGCCTCTGAACCCCCGTCATGTCGCGAAGCCCCGCCTGAACGCTTGGCCAATCCAGCTCCAGTTCATGAGCCACCGCCACCGCGGCGAGGGAATTCAAAACGTTATGCCGGCCAGGGATATGGATCTCTATTTCACCGATCTCGTTTCCCATACAGAATGCCCGATAACGGGTGGAAAACCCTTGCATCCTGATGTCTCGGGCCTGGAAGTCGGCCTGTGACGAAAAGCCGTAAGTTGTGAAGCGCTTGGTGATCCTGGGAAGGATCGTCTGTATGTTCTCGTCCTCGAGGCACAGCACCGCCTGCCCGTAAAAGGGGATCCTGTTGATGAACTGCAGGAATGTTTCCTGTATGTGGTCGAGATCCCGGTAATAGTCCAGGTGTTCCAGGTCTATGTTGGTGACCACGGCGATGGTCGGAGGAAGAAGCAAAAAGGTCCCGTCGCTCTCGTCGGCTTCGGCGACCATGAAATCGCCGTGGCCGAGCTTCGCGTTGGTGCCCCATGCGTTGAGCTTTCCACCGATGACGACGGTCGGATCCAGGCCCCCACGGGCCAGCACGGTGGAGACCATGGACGTGGTGGTCGTCTTTCCATGAGCCCCGGCGATGAGCACCGAATATTTGAGGCGCATGAGCTCGGCAAGCATCTCCGCCCGCCTGATGACCGGGACCTTCCCGAGGCTCCGGGCTGCCCGCAGTTCCGGGTTGTCTTCATCGATGGCCGAGGAAACCACCACCACGTCGACATCACCCAGGTTGTCGGAAGAATGTCCCACATGGACCGTGGCACCCAGGTCCCCAAGGCGCCGAGTCAGGTCCGTTTCCCGCAGGTCCGATCCGCTCACCCGATAACCCAGATTCAAGAGCAGTTCGGCGATGCCGCTCATTCCTATGCCGCCGATGCCGATAAAATGGATGTGCTGATAGCGTTTATACATTTTGTGCCGTTTGCCTCTCGCCGTTGCGGGCGATGTTCATGAGAATCCCGATGGCCATGCAGTTCGCGGTGAAGGCGCTTCCCCCGTACGAGATGAAGGGAAGGGGGAGTCCCTTTGTGGGAACGAGCCCCAGGACGACACCCATGTTGAGCAGAGCCTGCAGGGAAAGGAGCATGGTGAAGCCCAGAGCCACCAGGGTTGACCTGAGGTTGGGAGCGACCCGTGAGATCTTGATGCCCGTTCTGAACAGAGCCAGGAAAAGGGCGCAGATGATGGCAATCCCAACGAACCCCAGTTCTTCGCCAATCACCGCGAAAATGAAGTCCGTGTAGGATTCCGGCAAATAGAACAGCTTCTGCTGACCGGCGCCAAGGCCCTTTCCCCAGATTCCCCCAGAACCCACGGCAATCCATGCCTGGATGAGCTGATAGCCCGAATCCAGGGGATCAGTCCAGGGATTGAGAAAAGCCGTGATCCGTTCCCATCGGTAAGGCACGCGGTAGACAAACCTGTAAAGCCCGAGAAATGCCACGGGGACAAGCAGTAAAAGGTGCCGCAGGGGAGTTCCCCCAACTGTCAGCATCACAACGGTGAGGCAGCCAATCATGAAAGCGGTGCCGAAGTCAGGCTCCTTGATGATGAGACCGCTCAGCACTCCACACACAATGATGTGGGGTAGAAAGCCCACACTGAACCTCTTGACGTTCTCCTGCTTCCTGCTGAGCGACACGCTGAGAACCATCACCCAGATCACCTTGGCATACTCGGCGGGTTGGAACGAGAAACCCTTCACCTGGAACCAGCGCCGGGCATTGTTGACTTCCACCCCCACGCCGGGGATCAGCACAAGGGCCAGGGCGATGACGACGAAGAGCAGGAGCCAGTGAGCCCGATCCAATAGTTTCTTCAATGGAACCCGGCTGAACACGAGCATCGTGGCAACGCCAAGCCCCATGCAAATGAGCTGGCGCTTCAAGTAGTGAGCCGCATCCCCGTATTTCCTGATGGCCAGGATGGAACTCGCGCTATAGATCATGACCACCCCGAACCCCATCAGCAGGAACACCGCGATCCAGAGCTGTGCCTCCAGGGAGAGCACATTCCAGGAGGGAGCTTCCCTGTCCCTGGCGGGTGCTTCGTTCAGAAACGACGGGGTGTCGGCGATGGGTCGACTCATGGGAATTGTGGCCTTCCACGGGCATGGTCGTTAAGCTGTCTTCGGATTCCGTTTCCCTTGAAGGGAGCGTGCATCGCATGCCTCCGGCTGTCGGTGAAGGGCGGTTTCCGGAGCGTTCAGGGTTCCGGCAGGGCTCTCACCAGGCTCTTGAAATGATCTCCTCTCCGGGCGTAGCTCTCGTACTGATCGAAGGAGGAACAGGCTGGGGAGAGAAGCACCACCTCCCCTGGCTGCGCGCGATCCATCGCGGCTTCAAAGGCCTTTTCCAGGTCCGGGAAGGACCGGGTGGGGATGACCTGCGCCAGCTCTTCCTCGAGCCGGGCCGCGGCCTCGCCGAAAGCGAAGATGCCCTTGGTTTTGGCCCGGGATATTTCCTTAAGGGGTGCATAGGACCCCTCCTTGTCCCGCCCCCCCATGAGCAGCAGCACGGGCCGGTCGAAGTTCTCCAGTGCCTTGACCACAGCCCCCACATTGGTTCCCTTGGAATCGTCGAAGAATTCGATCCCTTTCCAACTGCGCACCCATTCCACCCGATGAGGCAGGCCCTGAAAGACGTCGATCACCCCCTGCATGGCTGCGGGGGGCACGCCCACAACCGCTGATGCCAGTGAAGCCGCGAGGATGTTCTCTTCGTTGTGGGCCCCTTTGAGAGGGGAACTCCCGAGGTCCAGGGAGAAGGACCTCAACCAGGGGATCTCCACTTCGGCGAAACGACCATCCATTCGGGCGCTCACGGAGCCCTCGACGCGGCTGTAGAACAGCACGCGTCCGCGCATGGAACCTGCCCTCTCCCGGCAAAGGGGATCATCCCCGTTGAGGATCGCCACATGCTCGTTTTCCTGGCGAGCGAAAAGGGAGAACTTGGAGCTCACGTAGGCCTCGAAGCTCGAGTAACGGTCCAGGTGATCCGCCGTCACATTAAGGAGCACTCCCACTTCCGGGCTAAACCGGGAAGCCGTGTCCAGCTGAAAGCTGCTCACTTCCAGCACCAGGAGGTCAGCCTCTTCCTCCTGAAGCAGCCACTCGCTCAGGGGGGTTCCTATGTTTCCCCCGACGAAAGCACGCATTCCGGAAGCCTTCACCATCTCCCCGATGAGTGCGGTCGTCGTTGTCTTCCCGTTGGTTCCGGTGACCGCCACCACGGGCGTTTCAGTCTGGAGCCAGGCCCACTCGAGCTCTCCCACGATTTCGACGTTCCGTTTCCGGGCCTGCACGAGGGGGTCCAAATCCAGGGGGACTCCAGGGCTCACGATGATCTGGTCCGCGCTGAGGAAGTCCTCGGGGTTGTGTCCCCCGAGCCTCAGCACACAGCCGTTTGCCTCCAGGTCATCGAGGGCCCCGCTGAAAGCTTCCCGCGGCCTCAGGTCCGTGGCAACGACTTCGACGCCCCGGCGGGACAGAAGCCGACACACGGAACGCCCCGAGATACCCATGCCCACTACGAGAGCCTTTTGCGGAATGGCCAAACGCTCAGTGCCGGGTGCCGAGTGCCGGATCTTTCTCCCGCCCAGAGTAGATCCGGTTTCGCCCCCTCCGATATGGAGATGCGCTGTTGTCCCCTTTACCTTACTCTTTCCTCGCATCTTCGATCCTCGGTACCCAGCACTCAACATTCAGCAAACCGCGTGTCCTCAAGCCCTTTCTCCAGCCTCTTTGTCCTCGTCGCCCACAAGTCGTGCGACCACCTTCTCCATGGCCATGGAGCGGGACCCCTTGACCAGGATCCACTCTCCCGCGGGCCGTTTCTCAATCACCCATGCTGCCGCTTCCTCGTGGCTGCCCGCGTGGCGGCATGCATTCGGGGACAATCCCGCTTCCTGCGCCCCCGTCCCGATTTCCCGCGACATTTCTCCAAGGGTTATGATTTCTCCCACGCCCAGGAGTCCAATCTGTCTCCCCACCTCCCGATGGAGCGCGGGGCTCTCGGGTCCGAGTTCCCTCATGTCTCCCAGGATCACGATGACCCGACTGCCGCCACTGGCGTCGCACACTGCCTGGACAGCGGCCATCATGGATCTGGGGTTCGCGTTGTACGTGTCGTCAACGAGAACCCTTCCATTTTTGAGGTGCGTGACTTCCATCCGCTGCTTCACGGGCCGGTGAGCGGACAATCCCTCCGCGATGGCCTGGGGCTGTTCCCCCATGGCCCACGCTACCGCGGCGGCGGCGACCCCATTCATCACATGGTGCTCCCCGAGGACCGAGAGGCGAACAGGGACCACCGCGGTCCCGAGGCGCAGCTGAAAAACACTCATTGCTCCTTCCGTTTCGACCGATGCTGCCAGGGCAACGTCAGCCGAGGCATCCCGGAGAGAGCAGGTGACGGCCCGGCGTCGCGAAGGCAGAGGGAAGCGCCGAAGCCTCTCGTCGTCCAGGTTGATGACGGCAACCCCGCCCGTGTCCATTTCCGTCCACAGCCTGCCTTTCTCTTCGACGATCCCCTCGACGGAACCCAGCCCTTCCAGGTGTGCCGGATGAATGTTGGTGATCAACCCGACAGTCGGTCTGCTCATGGCCACGAGTCGCGCCATTTCTCCCGGGACGTTGATCCCCATCTCCACCACCGCCATCTGATGTTCCGGTTGAAGACAGAGGAGGGTCAGGGGAACCCCGATGAGATTGTTGAGATTCCCGCTGTTCTTCAAAACCTGGCTTCTCCGCGAAAGGATCGCGGCGACCATTTCCTTGGTGCTCGTCTTGCCGTTGCTTCCCGTGATGCCGGCCAGGGGAATCCGAAAGCGGTTGCGATGGAATCGAGCCAGGTTGCCAAGGGCTTCCAGAGTGTCCGGCACCTCGATGATCGCGGCATGAGCGGGCAGTTGGCCGATTGATTGGACCCTGTCGGCCTGGACGATGGCGGAGGTTGCCCCCTTGGTCACCGCGTCGGCCACGTGAACATGGCCGTCGTGGTTTTCACCCAAAAGCGCGAGAAAGCAGGTTCCGGGCTCCATGCTCCGGGTGTCGGTGGAAAACCCGGCCAGGGGAGTGTCGACGGTTCCCTGAAGCAGCCTTCCCCCGGTTGCTTTCAGCGCGTCCGTGAGAGTCCAGCTCATCCGTTCAGCTCCGCCCCGGAGGTGAATGGCCCATGGCCTCCAGCTTCTCGAAATACTCTTTCACCACCAGCCGATCATCGAAAGGGAAGGTCCTGGTCCCGACGATCTGGTAGGTCTCGTGGCCCTTTCCTCCGATGAAGACCATGTCGCCGGGGCGAGCCCAGGCCAGGGCGAGCTCAATGGCCCGCCGCCTGTCCACCTCAATGGTGTAGCCCTTCTCCGGCGGGGATTTTTCATCCGCCTCCACATGTCTCACAGCATCCCCGATGATCCCTGGCTCGATCTCGCGGACTATGGCCTCCGGTATTTCAGTGCGGGGATTGTCGCTGGTGACGATGACCACATCACCCCACCTTGCGGCGACTCTGCCCATGACGGGTCTCTTGGTGCGATCACGGTCCCCTCCGCACCCGAAGACCACCAGGAGGCGTCCCTTCGTCATCTCGCGCAGGCAGTCGAGGCTCTTCTCCATGGCGTCGGGGGTGTGGGCATAATCGACCACCACGTCAAAACCGCCCCAGCCCGGTATTGGAACCCGCTGGAGCCGACCGTCAACCTGTGAAACGGAGAGGAGCCCGTCAGCGATGGCCTCTCTGGAGACTCCCAGGCTCATGGCTGTCGCCGCGGCGGCGAGTGCATTGTATAGGTTCAACCGGCCGAGAAGCGGGGACTGCACCGTGAGATCCCCCATCGGCCCGGAGAGGGTTGCACCGATGCCCGTGCCGCTCAGTTCTGCATGCTTCACCCAGACCCGCGCCTCCCTGCTGGAAGTGGAGTAGGTCCAGAGATTCTTCGAGACTTCCGTCGCCAGCCGCCTGCCATAGGGATCGTCCATGTTGACCACGCTGACAGTCTGCTTTTCGTGCCGGTCGAGGTGATTCCTGAAGAGGCGTTCCTTGGCCTGGAAGTAATCCTCCATGCTGGTGTGGAAATCCAGGTGGTCCTGGGAAAGGTTCGTGAAGACCGCGGCATCGAAGGCGCAATTCCCGACTCTTTCCATGGCCAGGGCATGGGAAGAGACCTCCATCACCGCATGGGTGACACCGTCTGCAACCATTTCGTGAAAGAGGTGCTGCAGATCCAGAGATTCCGGTGTGGTCCTGGACGCGTCACGGTGTTTGTCGGCCCAGCGGTATCCGAGGGTCCCGATGACTCCCGTCGAGTGACCGGCGCTCTTGAGGATGCTCTCCAGGAGAAGCACGGTGGTCGTCTTGCCGTTGGTTCCCGTCACGCCAACGAGGGTGAGCCGCCGGGAAGGGTGCCCGTAGAAATTGGCTGAGATGGCCGCAAGAGCGGCACGGCTGTCGGACACCCGAATGAACGGGACTTCCGTGTGATTTTCGATGGGGCTCTCGGTGATGACTGCAGCGGCCCCACGTTGCACGGCATCGTGGACATACCGGTTTCCGTCGACCCGGGTTCCGTGAACGGCTACAAAAAGATCGCCATGCCCCACTTGGCGGCTGTCGTAGGCAAGGCCGGTCACCCTGATCTCGGGATCTCCCCGGACCTCGAGGTGTTCCAAACCCTGCAGCAAAGATTCAAGACTCTTGACCATAAACCACTCTTTCGAAGGCCCCGCTTTCACATCCGGCCATCCTGGCCGACATTGTTGAGGACCAATTCAACGGGCCCTCCCTGCCTGGAACCCGCCGCCCCCTGAGATGGTCCACGCGCCACGGTGGCTGCCTTCTGGTCCTTGGCCTCCACACTCAGGCCGTTTGCAGGTCGAGGCGACGGCTTGGATGTCCTGCTCGGCGTCTCCGCCGACGAGACTTTGGAGACGGAGACTTTCTTGACACTTTGATTGACCTTCGGCGCCTCGCCTGGTGCTGTCTTCACCAAACGCGGTTCCGAAGGCGGATTGACGTCTTTGAGGGTGGGTGGAATTCCGAGATAGGGCAGAACCTTGGCGGAGATATTCTTGAAGACGGGCGCGGCAACGACCCCTCCGTAGATGGCCCCATGAGGCTCATGCACCACGATGGTGATGGCCAGTCGCGGGTGATCGGCGGGAATGAAGCCGGTGAATATGGACGTGTACCTGTTTGAAGCGTAGTGTCGTGTTTCCGGGTCCAGGATCTGAGCCGTCCCTGTCTTACCCGCGGCGGTATATCCGTCGGGAGCCGCTTTGACTCCTGTTCCTCCCTCTTCGGTGACGCTTCGCATCATATCACACAACTGGCGGGCCGTCTTCTCCTGAATGACGCGTCGCAGGGGCTGGCTTTCAGCCGTCCGGACCGAATGGCCGGCAGAATTGACGATGTCCCTGGCAATCAGTGGCGGGGTGTAGATCCCCTTGTTGGCGATGGTGGCGATGCCCAGGGTGAGCTGCAAGGCGGTGACGCCGATGCTCTGGCCAAACCCCGTGGTGGCAAGGTCGATGGGACGCCAGCGCTTCACCGGGCGCAACTGCCCCTTGACCTCCCCGGGAAGGTTGATGCCCGTGAGAGAGCCGAAGCCGAATGCCTGGATTATGCGGGCGTATCGTTCCCTGCCCATCTGGAGCGCGATCTTGCTCGCCGCGATATTGCTTGAGAACTTCACCACCTCCGGGATGGTGAGCCACCCGTATGGGTGCACGTCGTTGATGGTGTGGCCCGCAAGGGTGCACTTGCCGTTTTCACAGAAAACGCGGTCCCGTTCCTTGATGATTCCCTCATCCAACGCCCCACCCACGAGAAAAACCTTGAAGGTGGAGCCCGGCTCGAAGGAGTCCGTCACCGTCCGATTCCTCCATGAGTCGGCGTTCTTCTTGTCCCCGAGGTTCGGGTCGAAGAATGGCCAGTTGGCCATGGCCAGGACTTCGGAGGTGTGAGTGTCGATGACGACCACCTCTCCGGCCTTCGCCCGGTATTGAAGCACGGCCTTCTCCAACTCTCTTTCCGCCACGTACTGGATGAGTGCGTCGATGGTCAGGCGGACTCCATAGCTTTCCTTGGGTTCCGGGAGGGTGGAAGACGTCAGCAGCAGGGTGTTCTTGACTCCGTCCCGAATCTGTCCTACTGTCTTGGAACTCTCCCGGAGAACATGGTCAAAGGCCTTTTCCACCCCTTCCAGTCCGGTGCCGTCGACGTCGACGAAGCCAAGCACCTGTCCCCCCACCTGGCGGTAGGGGTAGAACCGCTTGTATTCATCGACGAGGTGCAGGCCGCGCCCCTTGAATTCTTCCACGGCGACAGCCTGCTGGTCCGTGAGATGTCTCTTGAGCCAGACGAAGTGGCGGTTGCAGGCGAGTTTGCGGTCCATTTCCCCCGTGGGTTCATGAAGGACCTTGGAGAGCCTGTTCGCGATGACCTTGGGCTTTTCGACTTTTTCGCAATCTGCGAAAAGGGATCTTTGGGGAACTGAATAGGAAAGCAATCGACCGTGTCGGTCGTAGATGGAGCCCCGATAGCTCGGGACCTTGAACGTCGTCTCCGCCTGTCCCCTGGCCCTGTCCAGCCACACGGCGTACTGCACGATCTGCAACTGGAAGGCCTTGAACAGGACGAGACAGAATCCGGTCAACACCAGAGTGTTGAAGAGGAAGGTGCAGCCCCAATAACGCGCGTTGAGAAACTTCCTCGAATTGCGCCTTTCCACCAGTAGCCCCTTTCCCGGTCAATTCAGCGCAGGATGATCTTCTGGTCCGATTTTGGCGGACTCAATCCAAATTGCTTGCCACCCAACTCCTCGAGGAGAAGCGGGTCTTGAAATCGGCTCCATTCCAGCCGCAGCTTCCTCTGAATCACGAGGAACTGCTCATGCTCGTCGTAGAGCCTCGAAAGCCGGTAGCCCTCCTGGACCTGTTGAATGTAAAGCCACACATAAAGAATGGATCCGAGGATGAAGCCCACTCCCAGAAGTCCGGCCAGAAACATCCACTTGACGAGAGGATTCCCGGGAGTCCTCTTTCCGAGCCTTTCGAATTCATCACTGGTCTTCAGCTTCTCCATGCTTCTCCATGGCGCGCAGTCTGGCGCTGCGGGCTCTCGGATTGATTTCCACTTCGTCTTCGGTCGGGCGCAGCGCCTTCTTGGTCAGAAGCCTCACGAGAGGCCTCCCCTCGCACCTGCAGAAGGGTTCCTCCACGGGACAGCGGCAAGCACTGGCCCACCTCCTGAAGTGCTCCTTCACCATTCGATCTTCCAAGGAGTGAAATGCCACGATGCAAAGCCGTCCTCCCGGATTCAAGACGTCCAGAACGGAGCCCAGAAAGCTCCGCAGTGCCTCGAGCTCCTCATTGACCGCAACCCGCAGCGCCTGAAACGTACGCGTCGCCGGGTGGATCCGTCTGCTGTCGGGTGTCCTTGGAACAACTCCTGCCACAAGATCCGCCAACTCCTTCGTCCTGGAAAAGACCCGAGCCTTCCTCCTCGATACGATGGCCCGGGCAATGCGCTTCGCCCACCTCTCCTCGCCAAGCGTGCGAATCAGCTTCGCGAGTTCTCCTTCCGACAATCCGTTCACCAGATCCGCCGCGGTGTCCGGCCTGCTCCGGTCCATCCGCATGTCCAGGGGACCGTCCTCCATGAAACTGAACCCGCGAGCTCCCGTCCTCCAGCTGGGGGCTCGACACCCCCAGGTCCAAGACGATGCCATCCACCCCTCCAAGCTCCATTTCGGAAAGCAGGGGGGCGAGGTCCCCGAAGCTGGCCTTTCGGAGGACAACCCTCTCCCCGTGGCCTGCAAGCCGAGCCGACACGCGAGCGATGGCTTCCGCGTCCCAATCGAGGCCGATCAGTCTTCCGCGGGGGCCTATCCTCTGGAGTATCGCCTCGGCATAACTCCCGCCCCCAAGGGTCCCGTCCACGTAAAGGCCTCCGGGGCGGCAACCGAGGAGACCCACTGCGGACTCGAGCATCACGGGGATATGCACCGACAAACGATCGTTACTCATGGACTCTTACAGTCCCACGCTTGCCATTTTCTCCATGATCCTCTGGTTTTGATCCGGATCCCATTTGAGCTGCGTCTCCCAGGCATTGCGATCCCAGATTTCGAACATGTCAAGGAGGCCGGCCAAAACCACGTCCTGACCAATGCCAGTGCGCTCGCGCAGAAGCGGTGGAATCAGGATCCTTCCCTGGTTGTCGAATTCACACTCCTCAGCGCTGGAGACAAAAAAGCGCATGAAGGCCCGCTGCTGGGGATCCACGGGAGAGAACTTCTCAACCTTGCTCTCGATTTTCTCTTCCCAGACTTCCGGGGGGTAGGCGACCAGGCAATCCCCCAGAATGCTGATGATAAGGGCATCGGTGTAATGCTGCTGGAGGACATCGCGGAATTTCGTGGGTACTCTCAGGCGCCCCTTGGCGTCAAGCTTGCTCGCCGTTTGCCCTCTAAAGTATGGTTTGCCTAAGATTCCCACTTTAGCCCCCAAATTACCACTTCCTCCCACTGCGCCCTATTTATCATCGGAAAAAGTGGGATGTCAAACTCAAATCCGTGATTTCTTCAGAATTTAGAAAAATTTTTTCTAGGACGGCTCGCTCCGGAGAAACTCCCGTTCTCCACAAGAACGGCTCCCTGCTTTCCAGGCCCTTGTTTATGCCTGTTCCCTGAGGCATCGGAGGGGGGAGTGCGGCGGCAACCGGGCTTTCATTTTCATTGATGGGGAAGCGGGGCTGTGCTATGAAGAAAGTGGGACATGGCATGCCTCAAGGGGTATCTCATGGAACCCGAAGGAGCCTCTGCTTTGACCTTTAAGGCCTTCCCTCCAAAAAAGCAGAGGCTTTTTTCTTGAGCTGGAACCGACATGGAAGAGGCCATGCATCCCGATGACGAGATCTTTCTGCGAGTGGCAAAGGAAATCATCGTCAAGTTCGTTGAGTTGCAGCGGGTTTCACCCACGAACTTCGATGAGCATTTCAGGAGAATCTACTGGACGTTGAAGAGCACCGTCGTGGAAGGCAGGATCAAGGACCTCCAGTCCGAGGTGCCGGAAGGGAATGATTCCAGGGGGTGAAGTGGGGGGAGTGCCTAAAGTGCCCAAAATTGAAAGTGCCTAAAGTCCCCAAAAAAGTATGTTGTCATAAAAGCAATGGTTGATCCACGGGCGGACCCGAGGGTCCGCCCTTTTTTTCAGTTCATGGACTTCTCGAGGTAATCAAAGATATCTTTCACCGTGCGGATTTTTTCCGCATCCTCATCGGGAATCTCCAGATTGAATGCTTCCTCCAAGGCCATCACCAGTTCCACAACGTCCAGCGAGTCGGCGCCGAGATCGTCCACCACGTTGGCTTCGGCGTTGATGATGGCCTTGTCCACCCCCAACTGATTGGCAATGATATCCGTGACCTTGCTGTGCATAGCGCTCTTGTCCATCTGCTTCCTCCTGATTTCAATGATGATCGGCTGATTGCTGCCTTTCGGTCTTCACAAATCCGTAGAAAAGGACCTCCGTAACGGCCGGGAGCTCCTCCACGAGGGAGTAGGCGCAGTCCCGGGCGAGCCACTTTTGGATCACCCCGTGAATGAACCCCATGACACCGTAAAAAACCGTCTGGAAATCAACGTCTTTCAACACGCCCTGCTGGCTGGCCGCGTAGATCTTTTTCTTGAGGAGCGGCGCCCGCTTCATGACCTTTCGGAAATAGAGGTCCTGCACGTGTTCGCCCAGTTCGAGGCGTTCCTGGTTGATGAGTCGATAGAGGCGCTGATTGCGGTCGAAAAACTCGAAGTAGATCTGGAGGTACTTCCTGATCATCGTGAGCACGTCATCGTGCCCGTCAAAAACCAGCCAGGCCCGATTTTCCAGTTCCTCGAGGCGGATGCGCACCAGTTCGTTGAACAGGGTTTCCTTGTTGGCAAAGTGGCGATAAACGGTGCCTTTGCCCAGACCTGCCCTCTCCGCTATTTCATCCACCGTCGCGGAATGAAAGCCTTTCTCGGAAAAGACCTCCAGTGCCGCATCGAGAATCTTCTCTTTTGTGGCATGCTTCGGCGGGGCATGCCCGGATTCTTCCCTCTCCCCGCCCTCGGTGAGGACCCTGCTGAGGATTTCCGTGTAAAACAGGTCGGGCTGGATCCCCTTTTTTTCCGCCACCGCCTGGAACGCGCCGATGAGTTTTTCAACGGGAAGGTCAGGCGGGAAAGCTCTTTTCCGCAAGGATTCCCTCATGTCGAGAAACCACCCGCCCATCTCCTCCATGAACTCTTGAGGGGCGAGCCCCCGCGCCACCTTGACCTCCAGGAAGGAGGCAAGGGTTTGGGAGTCATCGGTTTCCCGAGCACATTTCCTGGCGAGGGCGCGCAGCACCTGTCGCCGGTTTTCTCTATCCACTGAGATGATTTGTCACCTCCTCCCATGACGGACTGGTCAGTCATAAACCACATGCAAAGAGTCCTGTCAAGAAGGATGTCTCCGTCCTGGGACCCCGTTGAAGGGGATAAGCTCTCGGGAAGCTTTGAGATGATCTCTCAGTAGGTGGGGTCATAGACCGGGTGTCGTGCACCCTGGTTCAGGGAATAAGCCCTGAGTATGGCCTGTTCGGTGCCGGCGGTCAGAATGAACCTCGGGAGGTCCTCGATGGGCACGAACGCGCAGTTGAGCACATCGGATGCGGCGGAAGGTTCGCCGGGTCCGGCCTCGCAGAGGAAATCCAGCAGGACATAGTGGTATTCGATCTTCCCATCGGCGTCATGGATGACCCTGTCCAGTGCGACGACGAGATCCCTCACCACCACATCCAGCCCTGATTCCTCGAACACCTCGCGGGCAACGGCTTTCTGGAGGCTTTCTCCAACCTCAACCAATCCGCCGGGAATGGACCATTTGCCCCGGGAGGGTTCCCGGCCTCGCTGAATCAAGAGTACGGAATCATCCCGAAAGATGATGGCGCCGACGCCCACCAAGGGTTTTTCCGGATAGCGGCGATTCATGTGTTCCCTCTGAAATGTGTGAGGATAGCCTCTAAGGCTTGCACCAGCGACACGGGCTGTAGCCAAGTTTCAGACCGTCCCAACGGGATTCGAATCGTTTACAATGGCGTGGCGCACGATGATGCCGTGCATACGAGCAGCCCGGGCGGTGGAAGACAAGAGTGACCGCGTTGGCAACATAGTGGGGTTCTTGACTCACGGGACAGGCAGCCCACATGCCCTTTCGCCGGTCGATGGCTTCTCCCTGGTATCCCACGAATTCCCCCCGCCGCCTGAAGCCCTCTCCCTTTCCGAAAACGGCGGCGCAACCGCTCCGCAGCAGTTCGGCGTTGACAAGGAGCCCACCCGGCAGGAAAACGTAGCCCAAAATCCTGCCGTGGGAATCGAAAGCGGGGCCATCGTATTCAATGCGGATCTTCTTGTGAAGGACCAAGTTACAGTTGGCATTCTTGGCCTCATTGCCGAAACAGTCGGCGGGTGTCTTGTCGTGAGCCACTTCAGGAGCGTCGATGCCCAAGTACCGGAGCCTGTGCCCCGTGTCCAACAAGACGGTGTCGCCATCGAATACCGCAACGACCCGAGCCTCGGATGGCAGGGAGTCACCCGCGCAGGTGCCACACAATGAACACATGAATAGAAAGACGAAAAGAGCCTTCAGGGCAGCCCCTCGATGGAAGATGCCTCGCGTCATGATCCGGTCGCTTCGATGCCTGCTTCCCGGGCATCGGGTGGCTCCTCGGCGACCTTCAATCCCTTGAGAACCTTGCCCATCTGGCGCAGAGCCTGTCGGATGCGGTGCACGTTTTCCACGAGAGCCAGCCGAAGGTATCCCTCCCCCTCTTCCCCGAAACCGATCCCTGGCGCCACTGCCACGTTGGCTTCGTCCATGAGCTTGATGGCGAAGTTCATGGAGCCCATGCTGTCGTAAGGGTGCGGAATCCTGGTCCAGACGAACATGCCTGCCTTGGGTTCGACGACAGGCCACCCGATGCGTCTCAACCCGCTGCAGAGCACGTCTCTGCGCTGTTCGTAAACCCTGGCCTGTTGCAGCACATCCGCATCGCAGTCTCTCAGGGCCACAATTCCTGCAATCTGAATCGCCGAGAAAATGCCGTAGTCGTAGTAGCCCTTGATCTTCGCCAACCCCTGGATGATCTCCCGGTTTCCGACGCAGTAGCCCATCCGCCACCCGGCCATGTTGTAGGACTTGGAAAAGGATCCGAATTCCACTCCGACTTCTCGGGCTCCGGGAACCTGGAGGAAGCTGGGTGCCTTGTAACCGTCGAAGGTGATCTTGGCATAGGCAAAATCCTGCACCACCATGAAGCGATACTTCCGGGCCAGCCTCACGACCTCCCGGAACAGGTCCGTCGTGGCCAGGGCCCCCGTGGGGTTGTGAGGGTAATTGAGGATCAGCACCTTGGGAGTGGGATACAGTGACTCGCAGGTAGAGGCAATTCGGCTCAGGAAGTCGTCCTCTTGGGCCAGGGGGAGGCGTATAACGCTTCCTCCCGCAATGATGGTGGCATAGATGTGGATGGGAAAGGCCGGCGTCGGGACCAGTACGGTATCCCCGGGCCCCACAAGAGCCAGGCTCAGGTGGGAGATGCCCTCCTTGGACCCGATGGTGCAGATGACCTCACTCTCACTGTCCAGATGCACACCGTAGTCCCGTTCATAGAACCTGGCGATCTCCTTGCGCAGATTGTGCAGACCCGCCGCAACGGGATATCGGTGGCTCTTGGGATCCTGGACGACTTCGCACAACTTCTTCGTCACTGCATCGGGCGCGGGATCTATGGGATTCCCCATGCCGAGATCGATGACGTCGTCCCCCTCGGCGCGCTTCTGCATGCGCCTGTTGTTGATGAGCCCAAAAAGGTACGGTGGAAGCTGGTCCATCCTTTGAGCAAAACGGACTATGGAATCCCCTGTCATTGTCCTGCCTCCTCTCGAGATAAGATGACAAGAGCGACCGCCGAAAACACAAAACCCCGAGTCGACCGACTCAGGGCCAAAGAAAAGCCACGAGCCGGATCCTCAGCCCATGGCGTTCGGTAGTCTTCTCTGTCTGGTTACTGCTTCGACCCGCCGACCATCGCCCAGGCTGTTCCCTTCGCGGCGGCCGCGGATGCAATGGCTGCGATGCAATGCATGATTCAGATCTCCACGGTGCTCTTTGCTGGAATTATTTATCCCATGCGGATCGGCATGTCAACAGAGCTCCTCCGATTTTCCGCAATACGATTCAGATTGAAATTCAAGGAGAAAAAGCCTGGATTGTCATTGTTTTGGCGCATTGGACTTGACGAATGGGGCTCGCGTGCTATCCTGCCTTACTTAACTGAGTGGGTCACCAGGACATGTTTTCGAACCCCTTTGCAGTCAACCCGCACATGACCTTTCTGATTCTATCCCTTCAAGCCTTCAGCCCCTGTCAGCATCGATTCCGGTGAAGATGGCAAGCGGGCTCTTCCCTGGGGTTTTGAGCGGTGTGCTCGCTGAGATATGGCAGGGCAAGGGAGCGGAACCGGAAGAGTGCCCCAGGACGATTCGTCAGGCAGGTAGAAAAGGCGGTCCCGCTTTTGACGCGGGACGCATCACTCCATTATGGAATCCCCCGTCGACTCAATGGGAACAGGTTCCGCGGCGTAAGCGAGGTGCCCGGTCTTATGGCCGTTTTCCGGCAGTCTCTACGGGGAGCCAACGAGGACCCTCTCATGGGCAAACGATCGAGTGCGCGTTTCCTGGTCGCTGTTTTCGGCGTCATCTCCTTGTTTCTGCTCTTTCACGGCAATGCCGCCGCGGAAGATGACAAGCGAGGCCTGGGGCAGACCCCGGCCCCGGAGCAGCAGGCTCAACGGCCAACCCTGGTCCAGGCCGCCATTTGTGAAAAGGTTGAGAATCTGAATCCGGTGACCCAGAGCATGGTGTTCCCGGTTTCTGCCGGTCAAGTCTGTTGCTTCACGTCATTCGATCCCGTTCCTCAAGCTTCCGTGATCTTTCACCGCTGGTTTCATCGGGATGAATTGAGCACTCAGATCAGACTGAGGATTTATCCCCCCAAATGGTCCACGTACAGTGTTATTCAACTCCGGGAGACGGACAAGGGACCTTGGCGCGTGGAAATCGCGGATCAGAGCGGCACCGTTTACGAAGTCCTTCGATTCAGCATCACCGATTGATCTGACCCTATACCCCTGGACGCCCGAGCGCAATGATGCGTTTCCTAAATTTCTTCTCCACAATTCGTTGGCAAGACCTGGTGGACATACTCATCAACAGCTACATCCTGTTCCGGGTCTATGTCCTCTTCCAGGGAACGAATGCCTTTCGGGTGCTGGCCGGTGTCACCTCTCTCTGGATATTTCAGGAAGTGGCGGCCTCCATCGGTCTGATCCTCACCAGCTGGGCTGTTCGGGGCATCACCGCGGCGGCGGCCATCATCATCATCGTGGTGTTCCGCAATGAGATTCGGGCGGCTCTTCAACTGGGAAACCTCAAGACCTTCCTGTGGGGCTTTCCGCATCGAGAGCAGGCGGCGCCGATCGAGGTCATCGCGGAGGCGGCGTTCAAGATGGGGAAGAAACGCATCGGCGCCCTCATGGTCATCCCCGGGAAGGAAGACCTGAGCGAGTTCATCCATGGCGGGATTCCCTGGAACGGCACGGTCTCCGAGGAGATGCTCCTCAGCATATTCTGGCCCAAAAACCCCGTGCACGATGGGGCGGTCATCGTCCGGGGTCACAATGTTGTCGAGGTGGGAGTCCTGCTGCCTCTTTCCCAGCGGCGCGATCTGCCAAGCTTTTACGGCACCCGCCATCGAGCCGCGGCCGGCCTTGCGGAACGCACCGACGCCATGGTCATCACGGTATCCGAGGAAAGAGGGCGTGTGACTGTCGCCAAGAACGAGTGGATCAAGCCCGTGGCCCAGCCCGAGGACCTGGCGGGAATCCTGAGAAGGCACCTGAATCTCCACGACGGTCGCACAGCTCAGCAGCAGAAGAAGGAGCGCCTCAAGCTGATGCTGGCCGGGGCCCTTTCTCTCCTCGTCATGACAGGTATCTGGTTTGGCTTCACCCGCAGCCACGACACCATCATCGCAGTGAATGTGCCCATCGAATACGTGAACCGACCGGCTAACTTCGAGATTCTCGAGACGTCAGTGGACGAAGCCCGGCTGCAGCTTTACGGTTCCAGCGCTCTCATCAAGTCACTGCTGCCTGGACAGGTTCAGGTCAAGATGGATCTCGGAAAGGCCACGGAGGGCCGAAACATTCTCAACATAAGCCAGGACAACATCATCCTGCCTCCAGGGATCTTCCTCAACAAGGTGCAGCCCACCAATATCGACGTGACCCTCGATGTGCCGGTGACGGCCGAACTGCCCCTTCAGGTGGACTGGGTGGGCCGACTCCCGGAAAACCTCGCCCTGGTGAAGGTCACCCTCTCTCCCGAAACGGTAAGGGTCACCGGGGGAAGCAAGATCATCGAGAAGGTGAGAACCATCTACACAACCCCCGTCCGCTTGGACAACCTGCCAAGGTCAGGCGTCACCAGTGCGTCTCTGGCCCTCGTTCCGCCGTCGCTCAAGCTCCTTCCCGGATCGTCCGACAAAGTCACCATCAGTTACATCGTCAGGGAGCGGCCACCCAACGGAAAGAAGTGACAACACACCATCGGCATGTTCAGGGCTTGCCTGGATTCAACTCGTGCCGGCGCGAAACGGAACCGTGAGTCTTGGGGTGTTTCATGGGGCGATGGCAAAGGGAGGTTTCTTGAAGGGGTTTATTCGATCGGGTGAAGGCCCCCGTTCTTCAGAGAACAGATGATCCTGTTGGCCCGCTCTTCCACTTCGGGAATCATTTCAACGAGGGCTTTGAGAGAGGTGAGAATCTTCTTGGATTGAACCTTGTGGGGAATGTTCAAATCGGGGTGTTCGAGAAACTCCAGGATCTGGGTCAGTATGTCCGCTTTCTCGACGTTGAAGTCCACGTAAGCGAGCTTGGGCCATTTTTCCCTGAGCTCTTGCGGCAGATGGCTCACCTTGTTTACCAGGCTTTCGTCCATTCCCACCCACAGAGCCTCTTTGAGTTTGGACAAGAGCTGCTCGATCTCGGCACGGCGTTCGTTCCACGCGGACGTTTGCGAGAGGAGCTGTTGCCATTTGGGCAGGATCTTGGCGGCAATCCATTTTTCCCCCGCCTGGGGCATCAGTGCCAGATTCGAGAGATCCTGCTGCTCGGCGAGCAGTTCCTTGCCGAGCTTCAAGAGAGTGCCCGAACCGTCGATGTCGGGCAACCCCGTTATGATGATGCCGCTCAATTTGTTCAGGATCTCCTTTTTGCTCTCGAGGTTGGGAAAAGCCCTCTTCAACTCCACTTCCCACTGCTCTCTCAGATAGCTGATCTCCGCGTTGACCGCGGAAAAGATAAAACCCAGCTTGATGAGGGTGTTCCGCAGTTCGTGGGCGAGCACGTTGCAGCTCTGCAGCCGCTGTTTGTCGAGGGATTTCTGAGCTTCCGAGAGGGTCTCGCGGATATGGTGAGAGAGGAGCTCCGTTCCCAGCGTTCTGGAAAGCTTTTTAATGATTCGCGTGGAGGGATCGCCCCGCCGGATGCGGTTGGTCTTGAAGTGGATTTTGACCACCGCCACCACCACGTAGTCCAGGTCCTTCCAGATCTCATTTCCGTCAACATCCAGAGGGTACTTGAGGCTCTCGAGCCTATCGCCGTAAAGATCCTTTTTCCTGACCAGCACAGGCTCCATGTGGTGGTAGTCTTCCACCTCTCCACCCAGCTGTTTTCGGACACTGCGAAGGTCCTGGTCGGGGTCGTCGGCAGTCCAGCTTTTCTGTCTTTCCACGCACCAACCCATGGCCTCCTTCACATGGCCGGGTCGGTCTCGGAACTGCTCCCATATTTTGCCGGGCTGGTTGTAATCGGATACTTCGGGAAGGCCCCACTGGATGTGGTCTGAATCCTGCCGCCTGACACCGGAAGTGATCCTCACCGCCTGAAGCTTGGGCATGGGTCCTATGCGGTAGATGGTCCCCTTGCTGGCGTCGGTCAGACAGTACAATATGGTTTCAATCATATCCTTGCATGTCTTCTCAAGGATATCATTGTCGATGATCATGATTCATGCCCCTTGCAGCGCTTCCCCGTCACCGCTCCAACGTGATCACGAGATTTCTATATTGATTTGAAAATCGGGTCAACCTGCATTTTTCTTGACAAGAGTACCGCTTCCAAAGGTATCTCCGTTCAGGGCGCGATGTCTCATCTGCGTAAGGAAAATCAGTGTCCTGACGCATCAAACCACCGCTCGTCCTTGGGTGTCGAAGGGCAGATGCGGAGTTTTGCAGGAGACTCCAAAAGCCACCGTAAATAATAACCGTTTCCGGGAACAAGGTGAACCTGTCTTTCCCTGGTCACCATCCTCAAAGGGGTGGCATTTCCACGGGCCCCTCTCCAGGTTTCAAACCATTTCTGTTCAAGCTCTCCCGTAGAGGCGGGTGAGTCTCCCAATCATGCGACAAAGATCGTCCGTCAGGAGTTCGGGGTTCAACCTCCACTCCCAGTTTCCCTCGCTCATAGACGGAAAATTCATTCGGGCTGTTTCGTCGAAGCCCAGGAAATCCTGCAAGGGAATGATGCAGGTGTCGGCCACGGACATCATGGCAACCCGCACCAGTTCCATGTGAATTCCTTCCTCTCCCACAGGCCGACCAAGGTACTCAAAGAGCTGTTCCCTGTCCGCCGGGCTCAAGTCCTTTCTGAACCAGCCTGTGGTGGTGTTGTTGTCATGGGTTCCGGTGTATATGATGCAGTCCTTGACATGATTGTGCGGCGCATAGGGGTTGGTGCGAACGTCCCCGTAAAAAGCGAAATGAAGCACTTTCATGCCGGGAAAACCGAATGCGCGCATCACCTCTCTGACCTCGGCCGTGATGATTCCGAGATCTTCCGCGACGATGGGCATGAATGGGAACCGCCTGAGGAGCGTGGCGAACAAGTCCATGGCTGGCGCGTCGACCCACTTTCCATGGATCGCCGTCTCCTCGGAGCTTGGAACTTCCCAGTAATTCACGAAGCCCCTGAAGTGATCCACCCTCACAAGATCCAGGTGTTTCAGGGCATGCTCCATGCGGGCCACCCACCAGGTAAACTGGGTGCTCTTCAAATGATCCCAGTCGTATACCGGATTTCCCCATCGCTGGCCCGTTGCGCTGAAATAATCCGGTGGAACCCCGGACACGAACAGGGACTTTTTCTCCCCGTCGAGCTTGAACACAGCCGGATTGGACCACACGTCGGAGCTGTCCATGCTCACGTAAATCGGCATATCGCCGAAGATCTGTATCCGCCGTTCGTTGCAATAGGTCCTGAGTGCCCCCCACTGTCGTGCAAAAAAGTACTGAAGGACCACTTCGTGGAAGATCCGATCCGCCAGTTCCCTTTTCGCTTCCGCCAGGGCATGGGCGTCCCTGTCCCTGAGCTCTTTCGGCCACTCGTACCAGGGTGCACCGCCGAACCGCTCCTTGAGAACGACGAAAAGAGCGTAGTCTTCAAGCCATTTTGCGCTCTCTTTGAGGAATGTTTCAAACCTCGAATCACGGTCGAGCCTGGAGCCCCTGAGCCGCTCCGTTGCCCTTCTCAGAACTTCCGTCTTGTACTTGGTCACGGCTTCGAAATCGACCCGTTCCAGGGGAAATGACGGCTGATTTCCCAAATCCTCCTGGCTGAGAAAACCTTCACGGGCCAACATTTCGAGACTGATGAAGAGGGGGTTGCCCGCAAACGCGGAACAGCTCGAATATGGGGAATTTCCGTAAGCGGTCGATGTGGGGTTGAGGGGGAGAACCTGCCAAAGACTTTGCCCGGCTTCGTGGAGAAAGTCCGCAAACCGGTAGGCCCATGGACCGAGGTCTCCAATGCCGTGCGGTGAGGGGAGTGAGGTGATGTGGTGGAGGATTCCGCTTCTTCGCCTGATCATGTGTGCTCCTTGGTGGAATGCCGCGGTCTTGGTAGAGTATCTCAATCCGGGGTGCTCGCGATCTTCCGGTATGCGGGCGCCGCCTGCGGTTAGAGAGCCCCCGGGTCGGCCAGGGTTTCGAGTGGTCATGAGTTGACTCCCGCCTCTTCTGCCCGGGGAGTTGACATGCCTATCCAGTCATAGTTTAAGTGATTGGGGTCTCTTCGGGATTGCCTTAAGGAAGAGGACCCCTGCTCAGTATTAGTTCTTCGCCTGAGCGGTGTCAAATCGCATTCCTTATCCCAGGAACCCAACCGAGAAAGACTCCGATGGACAACCGCCGAACGTATCGCACGATCCTTTCATGGGCCATGTACGACTGGGCCAATTCCGCCTTTGCCACCACGGTCATGGCCGCCTTTTTTCCCATCTTTTTCAAGGAATATTGGAGCGCCGAGGCCAACGCGACGGTCACCACCTTCAAACTGGGGGCGGCCAATTCCCTCGCGAGCGTGGCGGTTGGGATCCTCGCCCCGTTTCTCGGGGCACTGGCGGACCGGGCCGGATACAGAAAGCGCTTTCTCTTTTTCTTTGCGTCCATGGGCATCGCGGTGACCGGGTCCCTCTACTTCGTGGCCAGGGGCGACTGGCAGACCGCCGCATTTCTCTACATTCTTGGAAATGTCGGCTTCTCGGGAGGAAACGTCTTCTATGACTCGTTGATCGTTCACGTGGCGAAAGAAGACAAGATGCATCTTGTTTCCGCCCTGGGATTCTCCTTCGGGTATCTGGGAGGCGGCCTGCTCTTTGCCTTGAATGTCTTCATGACGCTTCGGCCGGAACTTTTCGGCCTCGCCGGCCCAACCGAGGCCGTGCAGGTATCCTTTGTCACGGTGGCCATCTGGTGGGCGATCTTCTCGATGCCCATCCTGCTCTTCGTGAAGGAACCAGTTGCCCTTCGCGGCCCGCCGCGAAGGGGCATACTCAGGGAAGGGCTGGGCCAGTTGGCGACGACCCTGCGAAACATCAGGAGCTACAGGGTGGTCGCTCTTTTCCTGGTGGCCTATTGGCTGTACATCGACGGAGTCGACACCATCATACGCATGGCCATCGACTATGGCATTTCCCTCGGGTTCGAATCGAAGGACCTCATTCTTGCACTCCTCATCACCCAGTTCGTGGGTTTTCCCTCGGCCATCCTTTTCGGGAAACTGGGCGAGAGGATAGGAGCCAAGAGAGGGATCCTTGCAGGCATTGCGGTCTATTTGGGCGTCACGGTGTGGGGGTACTTCATGGACCGTGCGTCCGAGTTTTTTGTTCTTGCTGGGGTCGTCGGACTGGTTCAAGGAGGGGTGCAGTCCCTCAGCAGGTCTTTCTATGCGCGGATCATCCCGAAGAATGCTGCCGCGGAATTTTTCGGGTTCTACAACCTTCTGGGGAAGTTCGCTGCCGTATTGGGTCCCATGCTCATGGGACTGGTCAGCGTGAAGACGGGCAATCCCCGCCTCTCCATCCTGTCCATTGCCTCCCTGTTCATTCTTGGGGCCCTGGTTCTCCTCTGGGTGGATGAGGAGGAAGGTCGGCGAATGGCCGGGGAGGTGGATAGGAATGCTTAAGGGCTGGTCGGTGAGAGAATTCTGCAGATTTGGGCGGGAATAAACCCCGCCGCCGTGCCACACAGAATCTGTTTTCAGCATTCCCTCATGCCCCTTCGGGGCAGCCTAAATGATGAAAAGCTTCGAATCCACCGCAGAGGACGCAGAGAGCGCAGAGATTCTTTTTATGCCAATTGTTCTCTCAGCGCTCTCCGCGTGCTCAGCGGTAAAACAACTTTTCGTAGCAACAGAACTGGGAAATGCGGGGCTATTTCACGATCCCGATCACGCCGCAGGTGATTCGCGCGCCGGCGCCTCCCGTCGGTTGTGTGCTGAGGTCGTCGGGCAGAGCGTGCACGATGATGCTGCGGCCGATGATGGAATTGGGGCCTTCAAGTGCCAGATGGGAGACCACGGCGTCATACTTGCCCACTCCGTTTGCTCCGGCCTCAATATTGCCCATGTCCCCGGCATGCCTCTTGTCTCCGGTGGGCCCTCCGTGAGGCAGTTTTGCGGGGTTGAAGTGATCACCGGCATTCCTGGCATCTGGAGGGCTGCAATCCCCGAACTCGTGGACATGAAAACCGTGCAGCCCAGGCTTGAGCCCAACGATTTGAGCCACTACACGGATACCGTCCTTCTCCTTGGAGAAGGTTACCGTGCCCTCCGCGCCGCTGCCTTGTATCGGGTGAAGCACGGCCATCGCCTTTGATACCGGGGCCGCATGTTCCGTCGTCTTGCCCCCCGAGCATCCCGCAATTCCGAGCGTCCCTGCCACCAACAAAGCAAACATCCACGATCCGCGCGAGTTTCTCATAAACCATGCCTCCTTTTTGGATTGATCCCTTCTGACGAGTGCCTAAAGTGAACGAAAGTGCCTAAAGTGAACTGAAGTTCCTGTGCTTCTCACCCTAACCCCCTTGAAAACACTGCCCCCATAGGGCAGGGGGCATGATCGATGCCGTCGAGGCGTCAGCAGGCCCCTTTCATGCGGCGATTCCTTTCCTTCTCAGGATTTCGCCGCTCACACCCACAACGACCTCCTCCAAGGGGATGTCCTTTCCTGCTGCCTGCATTCCCCTTTTTACAATTGCACCCATCGCAGCGCAACATGGAACTTCCATTTCCACGACAGTGACACTCGTTATGCCCGAAATCCTGAACATTTCGGAAAACTTCTTGACGTATTCCTCAGCGTTGTCCAGCTTCGGGCATCCCAGCACAACGGATTTTCCCTCGAGAAATTCCCGGTGGAAGCTGGGATGTGCGAGGACGGTGCAATCCGCGGCAACAAGGAGGTGCGCGCCTTTCAGGAAGGGAGCGTTGGGAGGCACGAGCTTCAGTTGGACAGGCCAGTGGGTCAGGGCCGAGGCGGTTCGGCCGACCTGCGCCGGTGCCGGGGCATGGCCGGCTTGGGGCAGCAGGGTCCTGAGCTGGCTGGATGGACAACTGCGGGGCAAGTCCCCTGGTTCCTCATTTTCCTTTTCTTCCATGTTCTTCAGATGCACCTCCACCGCTTCCGGGTCGAACTCGTCGGCCTCGCGCTCGATGATGCAAAGAGCCCCCTGGGGGCATTCGCCAAGGCAGGCTCCAAGACCGTCACAGTACGAGTCCTTCACGAGCTTCGCTTTTCCATCAATGATTTCTATAGCCCCTTCGGCACAGGAAATCACACAATTGCCACACCCGTCGCAACGCTCTTCGTCAATTTTGATTATTCTGCGCGTGGCCTTCATCTCACGATCCTCCGTAACCCAAACACAACGTGTGGTTCATTCCATGTCATGACTGCTCGAGCAGCGTTTCCCGGGCAAGGCGCCTGCCTGTCTCTGTGAGAAAGTTGCCCGCAATGATCCTGGCCAACCTCTCACCATCGAGGGGCTGGTCCCGGTGATTCTCTTCCAGATTGACGATGAGGTCTGCATCATAAAGGCATTTGAAGTTGGACGTCTCTTCTTCCCGCGGATGGTGGTGATGGGCGATGATGTCACACACTTCTTCGATCATCTCCGGCCTCGCTCCAAGCCGACCGAGGATTTCCCTGGCTATGGGGGGTCCCTCCTGCTCCTGGTAGCGGGCGGCGGTGCTGTCGTACTTGCGCTCCGCCTCCTTGATCCCGATGTCGTGCAGGTACCCGGCGGCGATGACCACTCCCGGGTCTCCACCCTCTTCCTTGACGATTTTTTCCGCGTAGCGGGCGACTTTCATGGCATGACTGATGCGTCTGAAGTCCTTCTTGAAAAACAGCTTCATCTCCACCGCGACGCGATCCTTCAGCAGATCCTCCCTCTTGGCGATGAGCTCGGGAGGCAGATCACCCAGGCACTGGGCGGCAAATTTGCAGTAACTCGCACAACCAAAGTCCATCTTCGGATTCAAAAACCGGTGTCCGCATTTCTTGCACTTCCGGGCAGACTCATCCTTGAAGAATTCCACGGAGCTCCCGCACTGAGGGCACTCCACCTCATAGATGGCTCCCTCCTGCCAAAACCTGCTGTCCTGCCCGGGGCATTTCATGGTCCATTCTCCTTAGTCCCCGTCGAGATCCTCGCGGGAGAATCTCGACGGTCGAGAGATCACAGCTGAATCGAACCTTTGGGGATCCGCTAACCCAGGATCGCCTTCAGGTCTTCATCGGGTGTGCTGATGGGCTTGATGTCGAAGTTCTTGACCAGGAAGTCGAGAACGTTGGGGCTCACGAAAGCGGGCAGGGATGGCCCAAGCCTGATGTTCTTGATCCCCAGGTAGAGAAGTGTGAGCAGGATAGCCACCGCCTTCTGTTCGTACCAGGAAAGGATCAGGGACAGGGGCAGATCGTTCACCCCCACGTTGAACACCTTGGACAGGGCCACGGCCACCTGTATGGCGGAGTAGGCGTCGTTGCACTGTCCCATGTCCATGATTCGGGGTAAGCCCAGAATGGTCCCGAGGTCCTTGTCGAAGAACCGGAATTTACCGCAGGCGAGGGTCAAGACGATGCAGTCTTTGGGAACCTTTTCCACGAACTCCGTGTAGTAGTTGCGCCCGGGTTTGGCCCCGTCGCAGCCGGCAACCAGGAAGAAATGGCGGATGTCCTTGTTCTTGACCGCCGCCACCACCTTGTCGGCCACGGACAAGACCGTGTTTCTGCCGAACCCGACCATGACCGATTTCCCGTTGCTGTCGGCGGAGAAGCCGGGCAACTCCAGAGCCTTCTTGATGACGGGGGAGAAGTCCTGGTTGGTCACGTGGAGCACTCCCGGCCATCCCACCAGTCCCGTGGTGAAGATGTTCCCGTTGTAGGATTCCTGGGGTCTCTGGATGCAGTTTGTGGTCATGAGGATGGCCCCGGGGAACTGGCTGAATTCTCTCTGCTGGTTCTGCCAGGCGGTTCCGTAGTGACCGTGGAAATGGGAGTATTTTTTCAGACCAGGATAGCCGTGAGTGGGGAGCATCTCACCATGGGTATAAATGTTGATGCCCTTTCCTTCGGTTTGCTTGAGCAATTCCTCCAGGTCCTTCAGGTCGTGGCCGGAAACCAGGATGGCCTTGCCCTGCTTGGCTCCGAGGGGCACCGTGGTCGGAACGGGGTGGCCGTAGGCTTCGGTGTTGGCCGCATCGAGGAGTTCCATGGTCCTCAGGTTGATTTCACCGCACTTCATGACCAGACCCAAAGCGTCCTCCATGCCGAGATCCTTGCGTCCCGTACCCACCAGTCCCTCGTGGAGAAAGGCGAAAATGGCGTCGTCGTCTTTCCCGAGAACGTGTGCGTGGTCCGCGTAGGCTGCAACGCCCTTGAGTCCGAAAAGCAGGGTGTGCTGCAGGGAGAGAACATCGGGGTTGATTGCGGAGTCCCATTTCAGTCCCACCTTTTCAGCCTGCGCCAGCAGTCCGTCGAGATTTTGGGCCGGCGTGAACTGGGCTGCGTCATGGGCGAAGTCCACTTTGCCTCCCGCCGCTTTCACCTTTCCCTTGAGAGATTCCCTGAGCTCAACGGCGCGTCCAATCAGGGCGGGGAAGCGGTTGATGTCGAAATTGACATTGGTGAGGGTGGAGAAGAGCCCTTTCAACATGAAAACGTCGGCATCCGGGTCCTTGACGCCTACCTTGCGGCCTTCCACGGCGCAGTGGGCCAAGCCTCTCAATGCGTAGATCAAGAGATCCTGAAGGGCCGCCACATCCGGTTGTTTGCCGCACACGCCGAGCTTCGTGCACCCTTCACCTTTTGCCGTCTGTTCACATTGGTAACAATACATTTTCATGCTCCTTTTCTGAGTTGTCGGTGCTTTTGATTCAGTTGCCGTGGACCATGGTGTCGGGTGTTGGTGGTGAACGGTCATCGAGCCGATGGGTTCACCCCTGTGCCCGGCTTCATCCTGCCTGTCGCGCCTCGGCAAGCGAGGCGCGGTGGTGTAAATCTGCCGCCGGTGATCCCGGCAGACCGGTTCTCCTTGCTGTTGTGAAAGCGATTCTAGTCCTTCGGAAAGTCGAAGACCTTGATCTAAATCAAGAAACCGGGCAGAAACGCACAATCCAAAACAGTCTGGTCCACGATATTCGTATTCTATAAAAATAATCACACCCCGCTTTTTCGCCACCCGGAACATTCGCGCC
>CAVOPT010000011.1:0-12854 GCA_963698165.1 uncultured delta proteobacterium | reverse complement strand
GGATGTTCCGCCGCCGTCTCTGGCATTTACCACGGCCGGCCCGTCGAGCCATGAAAAGCAAGTATGAAACGCTCAAGGACCTCCTTGGAACCATATCCTCGGTACTTGTGGCCTTCTCGGGAGGTGTCGACAGCTCACTCCTCCTTGCGGCAGCCAGGGACGCCCTGGGAGATGCCGTTCTGGCGGTCACCGCCCTGTCTCCTCTGGTCCCGGAGCGAGAAGTTGCCCGGGCCCGGGAAATCTCCCTCGAACTGGGTGCGCCTTGGAGAGGACTTCCCATCCATGATCTCGAGGATCATCATTTCCGCGCCAATCCCCCGGACCGCTGCTATACGTGCAAAAAGCAGCTCTACCAGGAACTCCTGCGCCTGGCCGAAAGGGAAGGACTGGACGTGGTGGTGGAGGGAACCCATGCCGGAGATCTTGAGGATTACAGGCCGGGGCTCAGGGCGCTGAGAGAACTGGGGGTCAGGAGCCCTTTCATCGAACTGGGCCTGAACAAGCCGCAAATCCGAGAGATGGCGAGAGCTCGGGGCCTCAAGAACTGGGATCAGCCTTCCGCCGCATGCCTCGCTTCAAGAATCCCATACGGGGAACCCATCACGGAGGAAAAGCTGCAGCGGATCGCCACATGCGAGGAACTGCTCCGGAAGCTGGGCTTCAGCCAGGTGCGTGTGCGTGATCACGGCAGTCTCGCCCGCATTGAGCTCCTTCAGGGGGAAGTGAACCGGGCGCTGGAGGAAAAAAACCTGGAAGCCATTGTGTGCGGCTGCAAAAAAACAGGGTACGCGTACGTGACCCTCGACCTCCAGGGTTACCGGACCGGGGCCATGAACGAGGTGCTCGAGGGAACGGGTTGAAGGCCTTTTGACGCTCAAAACTCTAGAGCTTACCCGCAATTTGCAGAGGTGTTCAACCAGCTTTCCCTCTCACCCCGACCCTCAATGCTGCTGACTCAAGAAAGTCCTCCATCTTCAGTTCCCCTCCCCTCAGCGGGAGGGGTTAGGGGGCAATGCTGTTGACTTAAGAAAGTCCTCCATCCACGGTCCTCCCATCCAGGGAGGGGAGTTCGGATGTCCTTGAGTCAAAAGTATTGGGGTTAGGGGGAGGGGGTCGATCTCATTCACTTTTCACTCTCCCCCCATCACACCTGGTACTTCCCGAACCTTCCTTTCTCCTCCTTGATGAGATGGCGCACTCCGCCATTGCTTCCAAGCCTCCACTCGACACTTGCGGAGCGGGCGGGCGGCGCATCGCTGTAGGCCAGGATGAGACTTGCTGCCAAGGTCAAGTCGTCTCGGAAATCGGAAGCGGCGATCAACAGCCCCAACGGCCCCGGATAATCCACAACGCGAGAGAGCACGTGCTTCTCGCCGGCGGAGCTCTCAAGTTTTTCGTTGTCCCCGCGATTGCGCCCGACGACGAGAATGCTTCCCCCGGGCAGGTGGAAGAGGCGTCCCCACTTGATGACCTCGGCCTCCCGGGGCGTCGCCCCGGGAAAAGAGGACAGAAGCGCCTTCAGTTTGCGGGCAAAACCCTCCTTGGTGAGGAGGCACCCCCCGCCGGGCTGCGGGTAATCGACGATCCCGTAGCGTGCTGCCAGAGCCTCCTGCCTTTTCCGGGACCTCCCCTGGATGTTAAGGAGGCGCTCCCTGTCCACCAGGCCCTCTTCCTCCACGATGGTCGGGGAAAGCAACCGGGCGCTCAGGGGGCGCAGGACCCGCCCCACATAGCCGGAAAGCTTTTCCACGCTCCGCAGGGAATCACGGCGTTGGCTCATGGGCCGCTGCCCGAGGACCTCACCGGTGAAGAGGAAATCCCCGCCCTCCTGCTCCATGAACTGCCCCGCCTCTCTCAGCATGAGGGCGTGGCAGTCGATGCAGGGATTCACCTGGCTGCCGTACCCGTACACAGGGGCCTTGAGCATGTCCATGTGCACGGAGGAGATGTCGAGGGCCCGCACGGGGATCCCCAGGGCGCGCCCGGCATCCAAGCCTTGCTTGGGGCCGAAAAAAGGAGTGACGAAGGTCACCCCGATGAGCTCCAATTGCTGTTCCTGGAGCACCCTGACAGCCAGCATGCTGTCCAGCCCCCCCGAAAGCAAACCGATTCCTTTCCCTCTTTTCTCACTCATGCAACACGGAACTTTCGGCCTTCTCAGGGAGAGATGACACGATGTGGAGAGGTTTTCAACTTCCACCCCGGTAGACGAGTTCCGGTTTCTTGAGGAAGACTTTTGTGTCCGGCGGTACGGACTCGGTGACCCAGACGTTGCCGCCGATCACCGACCGGGCCCCGATGACCGTGTCTCCCCCCAGGATGGTCGCCCCAGAGTAAATGATCACGTCTTCCTCGATGGTTGGGTGACGCTTCTTGTCACGGAGCAGCTCTCCCGCGCCCCAGGGCAGAGAAAGCGCCCCCAGGGTCACTCCCTGGTAGATCCTCACCCGCTTCCCGATTTGCGTTGTCTCGCCGATCACCACCCCGGTTCCGTGGTCGATGAAGAAACTCTCCCCAACGCTGGCTCCCGGGTGGATATCTATTCCCGTCTGCCGGTGAGCGTACTCGCTCATGATTCTTGGAATGAATGGCACTTCATGGGCGTACAGCGCGTGGGCCGCTCGGTGCACGGTGACCGCGAAGAGTCCGGGGTAGCTGAAGATGATCTCGTCGTAGCTCCGCGCCGCGGGGTCTCCTTCGTAGGCCGCTCGGACATCCGTGGCGAGGGTAACCCTGAGCTCAGGCAGCCTGGTCATGAAGCGCACCGCGATGTCCTCGCCCCTTTCCTCGCAGCGCACGCAGGGCAGGTTGTGTCGTATGCAGTCGTGGCGCAGGGAGAGGGTGATCTGCTCCGAGAGGGCATCAAAGAGCTCCACGCTCTCCTTTCCCAAGGCATAGCGAACATTGAATTCATCCAGCCGCGTGCGGATGAAGTAGCCGGGATAGAGGATGCGATTCAGCCGGTGTACGATTTCGATCACCGCATCGCTGGACGGGATGGGCTCGGGGCCCACGTGATCGAAGCAATCATCCCGCCCGCACGACTCCACCAGGGCATTCACGATATCGGGAACATGCTCCCGGTAGCGGATGCTCGTCTGCACTTCCATCTTGCACTGATCATCCAGCTGTTTGTCTTCCATGAACCTCCCCGTCCTTCTTTCCAAGCAAATCAAGAAAATCAAAGAACCATCCAGCGGAACGGACCAGGCGAACCCTCAGTAAGGATCAACATAGAAAGGTGTCCATGTTCCACTCCGTCATGCCGGCGAAAGCCGCCATCCAGAGACTTTCCCTGGATTCCGGGTCAAGCCCGGAATGACGACCGCCTTATTGGCCACTTTATTGCGTTGCACTTTACTTAGCACGCCGTGGCCTCCGCCGTGGCGCATGCCTTGTCGGCAGCCTGCCAGTAGGGCGACATGCCCCTCAGGGACTCGATGATGGGAGGCAGCTTCTCCAGCACGGTGTCGATCTCCTCGTCGGTGTTGTAGACACTCAAGCTGAAGCGGATGGACCCGTGCGCCATGGTGAAGGGCACCCCCATGGCCCGCAGAACATGAGAGGGCTGAAGGGAGCCCGACGTGCACGCGGACCCTGAGGATGCGCAGATTCCGTATTCGTTCAGCATGAGCAGAATAGACTCCCCTTCCACGAAGCCGAAACTGATGTTGGTCGTGTTGGGAAGCCGATTGGAGGTGTCCCCGTTCACCCGGCTGTGGGGTATCCGCTCCAGGATGGAATGTTCCAGCCGGTCCCGCAGGCGCCTCACCCGGTTGTTCTCGTCTTCCATGTTTTTTGCCGCCAGCTCACATGCCTTGCCCAGGCCAATGATGCTCGGGGTGTTTTCCGTCCCTCCGCGACGCCCCTTCTCCTGGTGACCCCCGATGAGGAACGGCGAAAACTTGGTTCTCCTGCGCAGGTAGAGGACGCCTATTCCCTTGGGTGCATGGAGCTTGTGCCCGGAAAGGGCCAGCATGTCGATGCTGCTCTTGCTCATGTTGATGGGAATTTTTCCCACGGCCTGCACAGCATCCGTGTGAAACAGGATCCCTTTGGACCGGGCCATTTCCGCCGCCTGTTCCACAGGAAAAATCACCCCCGTTTCGTTGTTGGCCCACATGAGGCTCGCAATGGCCGTGTCCGACGACAGGGTTTTTCTGTAAACATCCATGTCCAGCCTGCCGTCTCCGTCCACGGGAACTTCCGTGACCCGATACCCCTCGGCGACCAGATGAGCGCAAAGGGCCTTGACGGCGGGGTGCTCCACGCGGCTCGTGACGATGTGACGCCTTCCCGGCTGGGAGGTGAGGGCGGACCGGATGGCCGCGTTGTCGCTCTCCGTTCCGCAGCTGGTGAACATGATCTCATCGGGGTGAGCTCCAAGAAGGGCGGCCACTCTCTCCCGGGACTCCCGAAGCTTTTTCCCGACCTGTCCGCCAAAGGAATGCATGCTGGATGGATTCCCGTAAAGATCTCCGAAATAGGGAAGCATCTCCTCCAGGACCTCAGGGGCAACCTGCGTGGTGGCATTGTTGTCCAGGTAGACTGTTTTCACTGGGAATCCTCCTCCACGACGAGCTCCGGCCATACAAACTCACGAAGCTTCGTCTCCACGAAGTTCTTCAACGTCATGTTCGCCGCCTGGCACGAAGCGCACGCACCCCTCGTGGCCACGATCACCCGGTTGCCGACCACATCGATCAATTCGAGGTCCCCGCCGTCCTGCTTGAGGGAGGGACGGATCTCACGCTCGATGGTTTCCTCGATCATCCTGATCTTCTTGATGTTTGAAAGCTTCGGGCGAGGCGCGGGCTTGGCTTCGATGTCGGCGCGGACCCTGGCGATGATCTCCTGGATGGCTCCATGGCAGCTCTCGCAGCCGCCGCCGGCCTTCGTGTAGTTGGTCACGTCCTCAACGGTGGTCAGGTTGTTCTCCAGGATGGCCCTCTCGATCTCGACGTCGGTGACTCCAAAGCACTCGCAGACGACCTGCCCTTCGGCGGAAGGGAGAGGAGCCCCCTTGTAGTGGGAAATGGCTTTTTCGAGGGCTTCACGACCCAGAACCGAACAGTGCATCTTTTCCTGCGGCAGTCCCCCAAGGAAGGAGGCGATGTCCTGATTGGTCACCTTCTCCGCCTCCTCGACGGTCATGCCCTTGATGATCTCGGTGAGGGCGGAGGCAGCCGCTATGGCGCTTGCACACCCGAAAGTCTTGAACTTCGCCTCACTGATCCTCTTATTCTCATCCAGCTTGAACGTGAGCTTCAGCGCGTCACCGCAGGCGATGGAACCCACTTCGGCCACGCCATCGGGGTCGTCCACCTCTCCCACGTTTCGCGGGTTGAGAAAATGCTCCTTTACCTTGTCCGTATAATCCCACATCAGCGTACTCTCCTCTCTCCATGGCCCTGACCGCAAATCGGTCCCTTTCGCTCCCGGGGGAATCTCCCTTCCCCAGGGTCCGCATATTCACCCATCAGCCCCCATTGCCCCCATATTCTCATCCATTTATTTTACCCGCAACAGGCCGTTTCACAAATCTCTCTTTCCGCCATCGCGGGACTCGCCATCCCCCTTGCCCCCCCGCATGAGAGATACTCGCAAAACTTGCCCTTCCCGACTTCGGCGGACATGGGAGAGCTTCGGGCACGGTGAAGCATTGGGACGAAGCACCCTCAAAAAAATTGGCTGGAAGATACCCCTCCAGCCAAACGCATTCACGCAACGCGGTGAACGAACCCTTTCACCGCGCTGCGAAATGAACCATCCGTTAACCAGGCAAACCGGAGACAGAGGGCTCAGGGGCCAAACGAAGACACGATGTCCTCAAACCTCTCCACCCACCTGCCGTCCTCGCACCGCTGACAACTGTCCCTGCCGCAAAGCTCCGCGCCGTCCGCGTAGGTGCGACCCTCGAAAGTGCAGTCCTTCCTGCTCTTTTTTTCCATAGCCTCGCTCCTCGAAACCCAAAGAACGCTTTTCAGGGTTTCATTCCAGGGTCTTGTTGTTTTACCGTTTGAGCGATCCCAAACCGACATAGACCCACCGTTTACTCTAGCAAATTGATAATCATTCGAATGGGCTAGTGCAACTCAATCCCTGTGGGATGGTTCTCTCGGAACATTCGCATGAATGAGGAGGCTCTGGCAGAACTCCCCAATTCCGTCACCCCGGCGAAAGTCGGGGTCCAGAAGTGCTTGAAAAGCCTGGATTCCGGCTTTCGCCGGAATGACGTAAATTGACTTTTGCAAGAGGCTCTGAGGGCACCAAATTCCGTGAGGCTTTATTTGACACTGCAAGGACAGTTCATGGCTGATGGCGGGGTGATGTCGGGGCAGAAGGCTTCACAGTTTTTCAGAGCCAGACACCTTCTTCCATCACCGTGAGTTCACCGGATGGCTCCACAGTCAAAAGCCTAGCCGATGCCACAGGGGACTCCGTGTCGAACAGGAGCGCTCTCAAACCCTGGCGTTTCTGGCCGACATTGAAGCAAGGGACGTTGCCCACGGTGTCCCGTACGCTGCCGCTTTCCCACGGGGACTCGTGAATGTGCCCATGAAGAGACACCAGCAAGCGCCCTTCCATGCTCCATTTTTCGAGAAAGCGCCTCACCGCGAGGCTCCCTACATGGATCCGGTGTCCCGTGAGGTCCAAGAAGCTGTCTCTCGGAGGAGCGTGACACACAAAAACAAAGCTGCAGCCCTCAAACCCCGGATCCCTCATGATGTCGGAAAGCGATTCCAGATCCTCTTCCATCGTTCCGGAGGAGAGATCCAACTCGAAGGACTCAGCGAAACCCGATCGCGTCACGGTGCCGACCCGAGCGACACCGGGGTCCGCGAGTCCCGGCCTGTCCCGGCAGTCAGGCTTTTCCCAGTCCTTGATGGCAAAAGGTGTCGGATTCACCGTCATGTAGCCTGCAACCGCCACCTGGGGTCCAATCCGCACGACTCTCCCATGGAGGAGGTGCAGATCCTTTCCATCCAAATCCTCGAGCAGATTCCTCGCCGCCGCTATGTCGTCGTTTCCCAAATCCAGCAGGACCGGGATTGCGGGGCGCGCTTCCCGAAATGCCCTGAGCCTCGGCAGCAGTCGTTCTCGAATCCAGGTTCTGTGGGGTTCGATGGACGCACCGATATCCCCCCTCCAGTTTGGGTTGACGTCGCCCCCCACAATGATGGCATTGGGCAGGAGCTCCTCTCCGGCGAGCAGCAGTCGGCTGAAATGGGCCGGATGAACGTGGGTGTCGGACGCATAGAGGATCTTCATCGCCGATCCTTGTCCAGGCCCGATCTCGTCCGGCCCTGCTCACTGGGCATCAATACCCGGAAAGGTCGCCTCAAGGACATCCTCACTGGGTTGTTCCCTTGCCCTGGGGTTCAGTTGCCGCCGGAGGCTGGGGTTGGGTTGGCTCCGGCATTTCCCCGGCCCCTTTCCTTGTCGCCTTTCCGGCACAGAACTCTTCCTTGGTCAGAAAACCGTTCCCGTCGAGATCTCTTTGCTGGAAGTACCGTTCCCCCCTTCTTCCTCGAGTTTGACGCGACGCGGCGAATTCCTCGAGGGTCACCTGCCCGTCCCCGCTTTTGTCCAGGAGGTTGAATCGCCGCTCGCATCCCACCTTGATGTCGGTCTGAGAACCCTGGGGGGGTTGCGCCGTCTGATCCTGGCCTTGCGCCAAAACCCATGAGGGCCAGGCAATCCCTATCGCCACAATGATGAAAGCCGTCCCTTTGAGCCCGTTCATGTTCCGCTCCTGTTCATGAAGTCCATGCGTCGATCCTCAACGTGAGTCATCACAGTCACCTGCGAACGTCCAGCATCGCTCCCCTCGGCGAGTCGTGTCAAGGCCCCCGTTGCGTCGGGACCCCTCTCAAGGCAAACACTCGAGGCCCGTGGACGTCCGTGGCAAGCGAGCGAGGGTTTAAGGCGGTGACGCCCCACCACTGGTCACCCATTATCCAGCGTCTGGTTTGAGTGGGTGCCGGGCGGGCGTACGTTTCCCGTCGCTCCTGTTTTGGTTCCATATAAAATAAGGAATCGTCGGGTCCGCACAAGATACCGGGTGGAAACCGCCTGGAGGGAGAATTTAACGGCAGGCAGCCAAGACGCTTGGGCGGGACAAGGGTTTTCGTGGGAAGCTTTTCTAGGGAGAGGCTCGTTCAACCTTCGCGGTATGCGAGGGGTATGCGACCGGCATGTGTTGGAGGCTGAGGACGGGACGTTCGTCCCGCCCGCAGGCCGAGGTCACTGTTCGTTATGGTTCCGAGAGGAATTGTTGCCCGTCAGGAATCCTCGCCCTGTTTTTCTTTCTTTTCCAGTGTCCCGAAGCGGGCACGAGAGGCTAGTGCGCCCAATGCCCCTGAACGTTTGGTCCTTGAGCCCTTTGCAGGGATCCTTCGAGGAATTTCCTTACGGCATCCCTCGCCGACCCGTCTGCTCCGACCACCACCTGGATGCCGGCGGACCGCAGGGTTTGAAAGGCTTTGGGACCGCAGTACCCCGTGAGCACCACCGTGGCCCCCTCCCTCGCCACCGTCGCCGCCGCCTGTATTCCCGCTCCCTGGGACGCACCGAGGTTTTGGCTGTTTTCGACCACTTCAAATCTCATGGTTTCCGGGTCAACGACGAGAAAACAGGATGCTCTTCCGAAGCGGGGGTCCACGGGAGCGTCCAGGTCTCTTCCATTGACACTGACCGCGATTTTCATGTCTTGATCCTTTCTCAATGATCGCAGACGTTGGCCCCGGTGACGAGGGTCCCAGCCAGGTATTGAACGAGAAGGTCCTCCGGGGTCGCATTGGGGGCACCTGTAATCACATCGATGTCTCTCTCGGCAAAGAGCTTGACAGCCCTTTGACCCATGCCGCCGGCAATAACCAGGTTGACATCCCTGTCGCCCAGCCACCGAGGCAACAGGCCCGGCTCGTGGGGAGGCGGATTGACCACTTCCTTACCGAGTATCCGCCCCTTCTCCACCTGGAGGATGGCGAATTGATCGCAATGACCGAAATGATTTGTGAGCCTGCCGTCGGCCAGGGGAATAGCCACTTTGAAGCTGTCTCTTTTCACGTTTTCTGTCCTCTTCTTTTCAAGTTGCCCGTCGTTTTCAGCTTTGTCCTTTCCGTGACCGCAATCCCCGCCACGGCACGAACTCATGCGCCCTTCTCCCTTCGCTGTTGTTCTCCTGTCCGTCAATCCACATTTTCGACATGGTGCGGCAAGTACAAGGAGCATGCCACGCTGAGCCTGGATGCCAGCATTCCCACGCGCCCCCGTCCGTTTCATTGCCAGGGGAATGCTGAGGTCCCCAGCCCTGACGGGAAAACCGAAAGGAAAAACGGGAACGGAATGAATCCACGCACCAGCCATTGAGGAACCAAACGCCCCCTTACCGCTGCCGGTCCGTTCTTCTCACGCTGCATGCCCTCATGGCCATTGAGGCACCCGAGACGATGAAAAGCTTGGAATCCGCCGCAGAGGATGCCGGGGGCGCAGAGATCCTTTTTATACGAATTGTTCTCTCAGCGATCTCAGCGTGCTCAGCGGTAAATTGACTTTTCAGGGCAGGCGGTGCGCGAAGCTCGTTTTGAGAGGCGATCTTGCTCATCGGGGGGGAGTGGGGGGCGCGGGGCCCAGGCCTCGTTCGCGGCCTTGGGCGGCCAGTCCCAAAGCCTTCCCGTTCCCCTTGACAGGCTTGCTTTGCGTCGCTTACAGTCAGCGAAGTCCTTCCCGCATCGACATCTCAAAACAGGAGGAAATCATGAACGATGAGGCGATCCAACCGGAAATGAACCGAAGAAGCTTCTTGCTCACGGCAGGAGGCCTCTGCGTGACCCTCGGCATGGGGGTGTTCCCCGCCGGGTGCGCTCAGTCGCCTGCTCCCTCGTCAATTACCCTGCCTGCCCTCCCGTACAAGGAGGACGCTCTCGAACCCGCCATTTCCAGGAAGACGATGGAATTCCACTACGGCAAGCACCATAAGGCTTACGTGGACAAGACCGCCGAACTCGTCAAGGGGACAAGCCTTGCCGGCATGTCCTTTCTGGAGATCATGAAGCAGACCGCGAGCGCTCCGGACAAAGTCGCAGTTTTCAACAACGCCGCCCAGGCATGGAATCATGATTTCTTCTGGAAGAGCCTCGCGCCCGGGGGCGGGGGAAAACCCGAAGGGGACATGGCGGTCCTCGTCGAGAAGTCATTTGGATCTTACGAGAACTTCAGGAAGGAATTCACCAACGCGGCGGCCACCCAGTTCGGGAGCGGCTGGGCATGGCTCGTCCTCGACGGGGACAATCTTTCGGTGGTGAAAACATCCAACGCCGACAACCCCACTCTCAATGGGCAAAAACCGCTGATCACCATCGATGTGTGGGAGCACGCCTACTACCTGGACTACCAGAATCGTCGGCCGGATTATGTGAACGCGGTCATCGACAAGCTGCTCAACTGGAAATTTGCGGCGTCCCACCTCGCCAAATCCTAGTGCTTTGTCAGGTTCACTCTGCCGGATGCCTCTCGGGTAACACGGCCGAAAGGGGATGGACACTGGAAGGAACATTCTGCATCTCGATCACGAGCATTTGGGTTCAATATGTTTCGGGGGAGACAGCGCGTCCATGATCTTAGGGATCCAAAGATCTGCAAGTCCGCGGAGGCGGGCTTTTCACCTGGCTGTTGGACCGGGCCCGTGTCCTCCTGGAATGCGTCTTGCTTAATCATGGGTTGATCCTTCGATCTCTTGCATACCGGTGGGTTTGTCTCGTTCAGCCCAGCCTGCGATCCATGTTTATCACTTGGGGTAATGCATCCATGTCCGACTCGTATCGTGTGCACAACGAACTGGAGCGGCTCATTGTCAGGCAGACAGGCAAGCATTACGGCATGAAGAATGACGAAACACCGGCCCATCCCCGCATCATGGGCAGGTTGCCGGATGCCACGTCGTCGGCCAGGGTAACGGGGCCCTGTGGCGAAACCATCGAGATGTATCTCAAGATTCGCGATGACCTCATCGAGGATGCACGCTTCTACACGGACGGTTGCGGCGCCAGCGTGCTCTGCGCTTACGTGGCCGCGAAGCTGGCCATTGGAAGGATGGTGGAGGATGCTGCAGTCATCGGCGAGGACACCATCATCGACATCCTGGGTTCCCCTCCCGAGGATCACAAACACTGTGCCCTGCTTGCCGCTGAAACCCTTCGTGCTGCAATTCACAACTACATGGCTGAACCGGCGTTCAAGGAACACACGGTGGGGGGACCTGAACCGTGACGTCCTCATGCCGGTCTTCGTGAACAGGGCGGGTGAGGCTACGGGGGAATTCGCATTTCGATCGAGGAGGAACTATGGAAAAGTTGCTCATCGTGGGCTGCAAGAATGCCATGGATGATGTGTGCATCGGTTGCTCCCGATGTCTTGTGGGCTTCAACAGGAGAGAGGGCGAATTCGCAGAGTATGAAAAGAACGGAGCGCAGTTGATGGGTCTTCTGAACTGCGGTGGTTGTCCGGGGGCAACCATCGTCACAAGGCTTGCCCAGGTGAACTTATGGAACAAGCCGATGAACGAGAAGGTCACCAAGGTCCACGTGGCTCCCTGCATTCTTGATCACTGTCCGCACAAGGAATCCATCGTTGCCAAGATCCAGGCCAAGGCAGGCGTCCAGGTGATCCTGGGCACTCATCCTTACAAGCCCGACAACATTTTTGCCTAGATCTTGTCCAACCGGTTCCTTCCGACTCTCGCACCTTCCCTGGCGAAACAGACCCCCATGGGGGAGGGGAGGCTCGAAGGGGTTTCTAAGGCTCAATGTCCTCATTGTCTGCAAAGCTTGTGATTTTCAAGCGTTGGATCTTGCGGCGAAGGGTGTTCTTGTCGATGCCCAGTTCCCTCGCCGTGGCCAGGCGGCGCCATTGATTACGCTCCAATGCCTCCAGGATGGCACGGGCCTCGATGTCCCTCAGAGTAGTCCCAGAAGGAATACTGGAGGGGCTCCCGAGAGCTTTCAGGTGATCCGGGAGGTGATCTGGCCGAATCAGCCTCTCCCGGCACAGGATAAAGGCGTATTCAATGGCGTTCTCCAGTTCTCGAATGTTCCCGGGCCAGTCATGCCGCATGAAGATGGAAACGGTTTCGTGGCTCAACCCGGTGATGTTCTTGTTCCGCAGCCCGTTGAGGCGCTCGATGAAATGTTCCGCCAGGAGGGGAATATCCTCCTTCCTTCGCTCCAGGGGCGGCAGCTCCAGCTTCACCACATTGATCCGGTAATACAAGTCTTTGCGAAATCGCCCTTCCTCCACCAGTTGACTCAGGTCCTTGTTGCTTGCCGCGATGATACGCACATTGGCCTTGACGGTCTTCGAAGAGCCCAGGGGCTCGTAGCAGCGCTCCTCCAGGACCCTGAGGAGGCGGACCTGGAGAGCGGAGGAGATGTCCCCGATCTCATCGAGGAACAGAGTGCCCCCATCCGCCAGGGCAAACCGACCCTGGCGACTTCGTTTGGCATCCGTGAACGCTCCCGCCACGTGGCCGAACAACTCCGACTCGAGGAGCGTGTCGGGAAGAGCCCCGCAGTTGACGGCCACGAACGGCCCCCTGCTCCGGGGACTCAGGTTGTGGATGGCCCGGCTCAGCAACTCCTTGCCCGTACCGCTCTCTCCCTGTATGAGAACGGTGCTCTCGCTCTGAGCCACATCGGGCAGCAGGGCGAAAATCCTGCGCATCAGAGGAGACCTCGATAGGATGTCCTGGAAGCGATACTGGAGGTCGATGGTCCGGCGCAGGGATTCCACGAGGCTGAGGTCCCGGAAAGTCTCCACGCCACCGATGATCCTCTGCTGCTCGTCTCTCAGAA
>CAVOPT010000010.1:0-354552 GCA_963698165.1 uncultured delta proteobacterium | reverse complement strand
CATACGCATCAGGCTAAGCTTAACCTTTTAGATTTTATCCGATTTAACGGGACAAATCGGCAATAATGTTCTATGAAGATGATCAAAACTCCACGGAAAGGAGATGATCAATGAGCATGGTTAAAAACCCAAGGAACTCCTTAACAAAGCCCGTTCGGCAATGAAGCATGTGTTCGACAGACTCTGGCTTGGCTCAACTGCTCGGCGTGTCGGATTCATTCAGCGGACCACCAGTCGACTTGAAGGGGACGATTTCGTGAAGTTACTCACGACGGAAACAATTGCACTGCCAGCGATTTCTCTGGCCGGAATGTGCGATGTCCTTCGCGGAATCAACCCTAAAGCCGATCTGAGCCCCCAATCACTGTCCGAACGCATCAACAGCAAAGGCGCCGTGGACTTCTTGAAAGAAGTTCTCCTTTTCGCAATCAAGGAAAATCTCCGAACGGCCTGCCAAAGGATCTCCCCAGATCTTTTGGCCCCTTTCAAGCGAGTCCTCCTGGAAGATAGCACGGGGATGTCTTTGCATGAAAAACTCGCCGGCAAATTCAAAGGGTCTTCAGGAAATGCCAGTAAAGCCGCCCTGAAGATCAACTTCATTTTTGATCTTAAAACAAATGCTGTCCAGGAGCTTTCTGTTACCGGAGGTAATATTCCCGATCAAGCCAGAGCGGCTCACATTGCTGACCAGCTGCAAGAAGGGGACTTGGCGATCAGGGATCTTGGATATTTCTCCACAAAAGGCTTGGCTGCCATTGATGGCATGAAAGCTTTCTTTCTCAGTCGAGTCCTGAAAGGGGTCGGCATCTACTTGTGTTCGGATTCGGAGGCACCCGCGCTTGACATTGTAAAATATCTAGACAAGGAATTTGCCCACGAAAACATAATGGATTCAGATATCTATTTGGGCAAAGAGAAGCTCCCTTGCCGTTTGGTCGTGTATAGAACCCCCGAAGCCGTGGTAAATGAGCGAATAAGAAAAGCTAACGCCAGTGCAAAAAAGAAGGGTAGACAGCTCAGCGAAGACCATAAACAATGGCTTCGATTCACTTTATTTGTGACCAATGTAAGCCGGGAAGTATGGTCACCTGATGTTATAGGAACCATTTACCGCATACGTTGGCAGATTGAATTAATGTTTAAGTCCTGGAAATCTTTATGTCATATAGATGTGATCAAAGGTGAACGTTCAGAGCGTATCGAGTGCTTGGTATATGGGCGACTTATTGCAATTGTTATAATAACCATTATTTATGGGTTTTTCAGTTGGTACTCGGACAAACACCTCCAACTGGAAGCCTGCTTTCACAAAGTCGTTGAATGGCTCAAAAGAAGAGAGCGCCTATCTAAGGCTGTACTATGCGGTGAATTTGATGTGCTTCTGCAAGACCTGATACAGGAAGCACCCAAAATGCTCTGTAAACAAAAGCGAAATCGGAAAACAACGTTAGAACTCATAGGGGCCCACGTGCCATATGATGATAGTTTTCGCAATGAAAACCTAGGGATGGCGGCTTAGCCTGATGCGTATGGGTTGCGTCCCCGCCATACTGCTTGCGAGAATGACGGTTCGACGCAAGGGGGGCAATTCCCCGTCAGTGTGGATCCCCGTCGTCCGAGGTAACGGCCTGGGAGCTGAGGAGAATCCCCGAAGCAAGAACCGCCAGACCCAGACACTTGCCGGCGGAGAGGGTTTCTCCAAGGACCAGGTAGGCGAGGGCGGTTGCGCCGATGGGTTCTCCGAGGATGAGAATGGAGACTCGCGTTGGGGAGAGAAATCTGAGGGCCCAGTTGAAGGCCGTGTGGCCGATGAGCTGGGGAACCAAGGCGATGAGGGCTAGAAAGAAATAGGTTTCTCCACTGAAACCTGAGAGTGGGGTGTTCAGAAGGAAGCTGGTCGCGAGAAGCGTTAAGGCGGCGCTCCCATAGGCCACCAAGGTGTAGGCGGCGAGGTTGAGATGCTCCCTGACGAAGCGGCCTGCGAGGAGATAGCCGGAGGCCATGACGGCGCCGAGGATAGCCAGAAGGTCGCCCAGGAGGGCGGTTCGGGAGAACGAATAGTCCTGGCCGGCAAGGAAGGTGCTTCCGAGGACCGTGCACAGGACGCCCAGTTTGAGCCTGCGTGAGGGCCGTTCCTTCAAAATGAAATAGGAAAAGAGGGCAACGAAGATGGGGGTGGTGCTGACGAGGGTTGCGGAGCTTGCCACGGAGGTGAGGGAGAGGGAAGAGATCCAGAAGATGAAGTGAAAAGCGAGGAAAGCGCCTGATATCATTGAAATGACCGCAAGCTTCCGGTTCCAGGCAAATGGCTTCGACCGGTGTGTCAGCGCGTAGTAAGGGGCAATCACCATCGTGGCGAGAGTGACGCGATAGGTTGCGATGGCAACGGGAGGTGCGTCCGCAAGGCGGATGAAGATGGAAGCGCATGAGATTGCCGCAATGCCGGTGAGGATAGTGGCAATGAGGACAGAGGGACGGGGGAATTCAGGGAAGGGATGCGCTCCGGGTGACTCACTTCGATGCATGGTCAACGGGAATCGGTTTCAGAGGGCGGTTCGGGTGTCAGAGGAAAAAAGGCTTGACACGATCTGAGTGTATCCTCTATATAAAGACGTTTAAATTCAATGGAGAGGAGGGCTCGAGCATGTTGAGAAGTCCATGTGTCAACTGTGACCGCGCCAGCGAAGACAAGAACAAATGCCTTGAGAACTGTGACAAGTTGAGAGAATATCAGGAACAGATCCTAAAGCAAGGCATTTATGCCACCATGTGACACCTTTGCGATTCCGGCGTTTCCTGAGGCGGCCGGGAAGGCCGCCTTTTTTATCGTGGCAGCGAATCAGGCGCCAGTGGATGGGAACCCCTGCCTATGATGCCGAGAGTGTGGGAGGACAGTGGTATGTACGCGATTTTCAAGTCCGGCGGCAAGCAATACCAGGCCAAGACCGGAACGGTGCTGAAGTTGGAAAAGCTCCCCGGTGAGGTGGGGGACAAGGTCACCCTCGATCAGGTCATACTCTTTGCAGACGGCGAACAGATCGAAGTGGGACAGCCCATGGTGTCGGATGTTACTGTCCGGGGCCGCATTGTCCAGCAGGGTCTCCACCCGAAAATCGTCATCTTCAAGCACAAGAGGCGTAAGGACTACCGAAAGAAACAGGGGCACAGGCAGCCCTACACGGCCGTCCTGGTTGAGGGAATTGGCAAGCTCACACAGGAAGACTCCGTCGTCGTGGAGTCTCCAACGCAGGAATAGGTTCAAAAGGTCTTGGAAGCGGAGGATTGATCGATGGCACATAAGAAAGCGGGAGGAAGCTCCAGGAACGGCCGGGATAGCGCTGGTCAGCGGCGGGGAGTGAAACGTTACGGCGGGGAGTCTGTGCGGGCGGGAAATATTTTGGTCCGTCAGTTGGGGACGAAGTTTCACCCTGGGAAAAACGTCGGATTGGGGAAGGACTACACCCTTTTTGCACTGATCGACGGCATTGTGGCTTTTGAGTACAAGGACAAGTTGCGCCAGAAGATCAGTGTTTACCCTTTACCCGTCCAGCAATAGATGAAATCCGGCCTCGGTCGGAATTCGCTGATTTTTTCCGTTTCCACCATCTTGCGGATGACTTTTCCAGCAGTGTCCAATCATTCGGGTCCCTTTCCTGTCCTCCACGGAGGAAGGGAAGGGAGCTGATTCCCTCCGAGCATCTCACTCTAAAGCATTCCATGGTAGTGCAATGAAATTTGTGGATGAAGTCACGATTCACGTCCTGGCCGGGCGCGGTGGAAAAGGTTGTGTCAGTTTTCGACGTGAAAAGTACGTCCCCAGGGGCGGACCTGACGGCGGGGATGGAGGCAGGGGGGGAGACGTCGTCCTGGAGGTGTCCGCCCAAAAGCACACACTCCTCGATTTTCGCTATCGCCACATCTTCAAGGCCACCTCCGGCATGCACGGGCAGGGCCAGAATCGCCAGGGGAGAAGCGGGGAGGACCTGGTTCTCCATGTCCCCGTGGGAACGGTGGTCAAGGATCACCATGGGGGCGAAATCCTGGTGGACTTGACCCATCCCGGTGAGCGGTGGGTGGCGGCGAAGGGAGGTCTCGGAGGGAAGGGGAACGCTCATTTTGTTTCAGCCACCCATCGGGTCCCCCGCTTTGCCCAGGACGGCCAGGAGGGCGAGGACAGGGAGCTGGTCCTGGAACTGAAGCTCATGGCGGATGTGGGACTCGTGGGGCTGCCCAACGCCGGGAAGTCTACCCTGATTGCAGCCGTTTCCGCCGCCAAACCCAAGATCGCCGACTACCCCTTCACGACCCTCGTCCCCAATCTCGGGGTGGTGCAGGTTGAGGACCACAGGCCTTTCGTCATCGCGGACATTCCCGGACTGATCGAGGGTGCTCACCGGGGCGTGGGACTGGGGACGAGGTTTTTGCGCCATGTGGAGCGGTGCCGTGTCCTGGTGCATCTCATCGACGTGAGCCGGCTCACCCCCGACGACTGCCTGGGCCCGTTCACGGATATTCTCAGGGAGTTGTCCCTGTATTCCCGTGAGCTTCCCCAAAAAGCGCAGCTGGTTGCCCTGAACAAGATCGATCTCCTCGCCGACCGGGAAGAACTGGAGCGGATCATCGGTGCCTACGAGCAGGCGGGGCATCCGGTCGTGTGTGTATCCGCCCTGAGGAGGCAGGGTCTTGAACTTCTCCTGCGCCACATTGAGTCCATCTTGGATGAGACAGGGACGGGAGAAGGGGCTTGAGGCAGGTGCGGCAACCATTTGGAGGTTGCAGGGAGCGGGTGAGATCGGAATAATACCCTGTGCAGGATGGAGTGGAACCGGGAATATCGGTTGAACAATGATCCATTCAATCCGGGAGAGCTGAGAGTGCAGACGGAAATGCCAGACAAAAAGGCCTTCCTGGGGCGGTGTCGGCGGATCGTGGTCAAGGTCGGCAGTGCGGTGCTGACGGAGGCCCGGGGATTGAACCGGGCCATGATTCACCGTTTGAGTGATCAGATTTTTGAGCTGCGCGAGAGGGACAAGGACAGGAAGGTGGTCGTCGTTTCCTCCGGAGCCATCGCTTCGGGTTTGCGAAAGCTGGGGTTTTCGGAACGCCCCCGGACTATTCCCCAGAAGCAGGCCACCGCCGCGGTGGGCCAGGGTGTCCTGATGGAAGCATGGGAGGAGGCTTTCGAGAAGTTCGATCTCATGGTAGCCCAGATCCTTCTGACATCCGAGGACCTTGCTCATCGCCACCGATACCTGAATGCCCGCAACACACTGGAAACACTCTTGGATTGGGGAATTCTGCCCATCATCAACGAGAATGACACGGTGGTTGTGGAGGAGATCAAGTTCGGGGACAACGATCAGCTTTCCGCGCTGATAGCGGGCCTGATCGGAGCCGATCTCGTCATCAACCTGACGGACACCGAAGGCCTCTACGACAGCGATCCGCGGCTCCATGCCTCGGCCAGGCTCATACCCGTCGTGCATCGGATCGACCAGAAGCTTCTCGCCTGTGCCACTCCGGCTCCCGGGACCGTCGGCACGGGAGGAATGCTGAGCAAGCTCAACGCAGCCAGGAAGTGCCTGGCTTCCGGAATCCCCATGATCATTGCCCCGGGCAGGGAGCGTGACGTCCTGTTGCGGCTCTTCGACGGTGAGGGGATCGGAACATTTTTCGTCCCCAGGACCCGCATCTACCAGGGAAAGAAGATCTGGCTCGCCAATCTTCCCAAGCCGGCGGGGGACCTCTCCTTGGACGACGGAGCCGTGCGGGCCCTGCGGGAGGGCGGCAAGTCATTGTTGCCCATAGGCATTCGGGGAGTTCGCGGCAGCTTCGGGATCGGGGCGCCGGTGCGGTGTGTTGACGCCGAGGGCCGTGTCGTAGGCGTTGGATTGACGAACTACAAGTCCACGGAAATCGATCGGATATTGGGTCACCGGAGTGAGGAAATAGAGGGGATCATCGGGTACAAGCACTCCGACGAGGTGATTCATCGGAATAATTTTGTCCTGATTGACGAACTGGTGGAAGGGGGCGAGGGAGGACAGAATGCGTGAAGAAATCCTGCTGATCGGGAAGAAGGGGCGCCTGGCCGCTCATGAGATGGCCAAGGCCAACAGCCTTGCAAAACAGGAAGCCCTCGAGGTCACGGCGGCATTGCTTGAACGGGAGAAGGACTCCATCGTCGAATCCAACGAAAGGGACATAAGAGAGGCCGAGAAGCGCGGGCTGTCCAGCGCGAAGATCGACCGGCTCCGTCTCTCCGACAAGGTACTGTCCGAAATGGTCAAGGGATTGCACGAGGTCGTCCAGCTGCCCGACCCGGTTGGCGAGATCACCCGCATGTGGACCCGCCCTAACGGTCTTCGGGTGGGAAAGATGAGGATTCCCCTTGGAGTCGTCGGCATCATCTATGAATCGCGACCCAACGTGACGGTCGATGCCGCTGCCCTTTGCATCAAGGCGGGCAACGCCGTGGTCCTGAGGGGAGGTTCGGAGGCATTCCATTCCAACCAATGCCTGGCTGATATCCTGCGCCGGGCACTCGCCGAGGCGGGGCTCCCGCGGGATGCAGTCCAGGTTCTCGGAACAACCGATCGCGACGCGGTTCTCGATCTCCTGAAGCTCGAGGACTACATCGATGTCATGATCCCCCGCGGCGGCGAGGAGCTCATCCGTTTCGTGGCCGAGCACGCCCGGATGCCCGTCCTCAAGCATTACAAAGGGGTTTGTCATGTGTACGTGGATCGCGAGGCAGACCTGGCCATGGCCGAGAGGATCTGCGTCAACGCCAAGGTGCAGCGCCCCGCAACGTGCAACGCCATGGAGACGCTCCTCGTCCACGAGCAAATCGCCGAACGATTTCTTCCCCAAATGGCAAGGGTATTCCGTGATGAAAACGTGGAGTTGAGGGGATGCCCGCGCACCCGTGTACTCGTGCCCGATTGTCTGGAGGCATCCGAAGATGACTGGTACGCCGAATACCTGGACCTGGTTCTCGCGGTCCGTGTCGTGGACAGCATGGAATCGGCCATTGGCCACATCGCTCGATACGGATCTCAGCACACCGAGGCAATCGTTACGGAGAATTTTGAACGAGCCCACCGTTTCGTGCAGGAGATCCAGTCGTCTCTCGTGCTTGTGAACGCATCAACCCGTTTCAACGACGGCTTTCAACTTGGACTGGGCGCGGAAATAGGAATTTCCACCTCGAAGCTCCACGCCTTTGGTCCCATGGGAGTCGAGGAGCTGACGACCACCAAGTTCATCGCATTCGGAAACGGGCAACTGCGGAGCTGAGGCTCTGGCGCAGCCGGTCCGGACGGCCGGGTTCGGCGATTGCGCGGCGGAGACCGGGCGAAAGCAAGCAGGATTGCACTCGAGGGGAAGTGAGAGGGGAATGCCTCAACGCGTGGGGTTATTGGGGGGAACGTTCGATCCGGTCCACCTGGGCCATTTGAGGATCGCGGAAGAGGCTTTCGAAGAGCTCTCCCTGGACAGGGTGCTTCTGATTCCTTCAGCGGATCCTCCGCACAAGGCCGGAAAGGCCATAGCTCCATACGAGGATCGCTGGGAAATGCTCATGATCGCCATCGAGGGGAACCCTCGCTTTGAGTTGTCCGATGTGGAGAGGAGGATCCCCGGGAAGTCCTTCACGGTGGTGACGTTGAAAAAGCTTCGGGAGGAGATGCCCGAGGACACCGCTTTTTTTTCCCTGGTTGGATTGGACGCGTTTCTCGAGCTGGATACCTGGTGGCATTTCCGCGAGCTCTTTTCGCTTTCGACCCTGGCAGTGCTTCGCCGCCCGGGATTTGAACCCAGGCAGATCGGCTCATTTCTCGCTACCAAGGTATCGTCCGAGTACCGGGAACAACCAGGCGGGCTTTTCTTCGGCCACCCATCGCTTCTTCCCGTGCGGTCCTTGCTGAGCACGCCCTTGGAGATATCGTCGACGCACATTCGTAAGCTGATTGCCGAGAACAAATCAATCCGGTACTTGGTCCTCCCGGAGGTAATGCGTTATATTGCCGGAAAGAATCTGTACAAATAGTGTTTTGCTGGTCGGCGGAGCCCATGAGGAGGAACTGGATTGCCAGAATTCGAAGGTGGATTGAACTTGACTGAACAGGGCGAAGGGCCCATCGACGACAGGGCGGCTTCCCTCGGGAAAGCTCTCCTGTGTGCCAGAGCCGCGGAACAATTCAAGGCCCGGGATCTCGTGCTTCTCAACGTGTCCGGAGTGGCTTCCTTTTCAGACTATTTCCTTATTGGCAGCGGTCAGTCCAGTCGACAGGTTCAGGGCATTGCCGACAATGTGGAGAAGACTCTCCGCCAGTCCGGCATCCGACCGCTGGGTGTCGAGGGAAAGAACGAAGGCCATTGGATCCTGATGGACTATGGCGATGTGATCGTCCATCTGTTTTATGAGCCGGTTCGACACTTCTATGACCTAGAAAGCCTGTGGTCGGATGCGGAACGTATCGGGTGGGAAGAGCAGGGCGTTTTGGAGCCCCCGTCTCTAAAAGGGATCCCATGAATGGATGGTTAACCCGCGGCACGCGCAGGAAATGGGCGGTGATCGCCTCGTTCACCTTCCTGGTGGCATGCGTGGACGCTTCTTTTCCAGTGCGGAGCTGCGCTCTGAGTATTTCCGAGGAGAAAGAGCTGGGGGCAAAGATCCTGAACCTCATCAAGGAGCACATGTCCCTGGTGGAGGACGGTGAGGTCCTCACTTACGTGCAGTCCATCGGCAAGCGCATTGTGAGCCACATCGGGCCTACCCCTTACGAGTACCAGTTCTTCATCGTGAACGAGGCGGTGCCCAACGCGTTCGCGATTCCAGGCGGGTATATCTTCCTCTACCGGGGTTTGATTGAAACCATGCAGTCGGAGGGTGAGCTGGCGGGAATCATCAGCCACGAGCTCTCTCACATCCAGGCGCGGCACATCCATCGTCGCATGGAGGACGCCCGGATTATCAACATTGCGACCATTGCCGGAATGGTCGCGGGAATCCTTTTGGGCTCCACCACCAAATCCAACGCCGCCGGGGCCCTCACCCTGGGCTCGGCCGCCGGTGGCGCGGCAATGCAACTGAAATACAGCAGGGAAAACGAAGAGGAGGCCGACCAGCTGGGATTGAAGTATCTCGTCACGGCAGGGTATCCTGCCAATGACATGGCCAACGGGATGTTGAGGCTGAGTCAGGGGCGCTACGTGTCGAACTCCAGAGTGCCCTCGTACCTCTCGACCCACCCTGCCTTGAGCGAACGGGTGAGCTACCTGAGCGATCTGGCCCAGAAGGAGCGCGCCTCCGGAAAGCGGGCACCTCGAAAGGCGGCCCTGGGTGATTTTTCCATGATGCAGGCTGCTCTCATAGCCGACTACGCGGATCCGCAGATCGCTTCGGACCGGTTTCAGTCGGCGGCGAAAGGGAGTGAAAGCTTTGCGATTTATGGTCTTGGCCGTCTCGCCCTGCGTCAGGGGAATCTTGAGAAGGCCCTGCCTTACCTCCAGAAAGTGGCCCGCATGGAGGCATCAAGCTCGCTGGCCCTGAGCACCCTGGGAGCGGCGTACTACAAGACCGGAAATCTCCCCGAGGCGCAGAAGGTGCTTCAGTCGGCTCTCGTGCTGGACCCGTCGGCATCCATCGTCCATTTGCGGCTCGCCGTGATTTCGCGGGAGCTCGGGCAAAAGGACGACGCACTGGAGCACCTTCAGAGAATCGAGGACCTCGCTCCCACTTTTCCGGAGATCGACTACCAGATGGGTGTCGTCCTGGGACAGATGAACAGGCTTGGTCCCGCGCATTTTTATCTCGGTCGTTACTATGAAAGCAGGCGAGACTGGAAAGTGGCCCTCTTTCATTTCGGCAAGGCCAAGGTTCTCCTGCGGGAGTCACACCACAAGTTTGGGGACATTGATCGCTTGATCAAGGATGTGGAGAAAAAGAAGAACGAGGCCCAGTGGAAGCAAATGAGGGGCTGAAGGGGCAGCGTGCCCAAACCACGGGAGGACTTGGCGCCAGGTCCAGTGGTTGGGGGCGGTCTGCGGCTGAAAGGTCTTTAAGAGGCATGATGCGGGAGAGCATGAGAAACAGGATAGTGGTGGTTCTTGTGGGATTGGGGTTGCTGGTGGCTATCCTTTCCGGGCTGGCGGAATGGGTTTCGTGGTTGGATGCCTTCTGTGCAAGTTTCTCGGATGGGTGCAAAGAGACGGCCCGGGTCACCCTGCTTCGCCTCCCCATATGGATTTGGGGAATCGGCCTTTACGGGCTTTTGCTCGTTTCTTTTTTTCGCGTTCGTTCCTGGTTTTTCCTGGTGGTTTGCGCCGGCGTGGGCGTGGAAGTGACCCTCGTCTGGATCATGTTTTCCATGCAGGCTTTCTGCATATTCTGTCTTTCGAACCTTTTGATTATTTTTTTGATACTGGCTTTTTCAATGCAGAGGGAATCCATCTGGAGGTCCGTGTCGGTCTGCCTGGCTTTCTTCATTGCCTCCCACCTGATCATCCCCTATGAGAACGGGCTTCACGCCTCGCATCGATCCCAGGACCAGGAGGATGTCGATGTGTTGGCCAAAGTCGGCGAGGAAACCATATCCACAGAGCACTTGGGAGTCGCTGTCGCATCCCGTGTTCTGGAATTGGAGAAGGAGATCTACCGCGTCAAACGGGAGCAGATCGACCAGATGGTCGCGGAGCGGATTTTTCGAAAAGAGGCGGATCAACAGGGGATTTCCCTCGAGGAGTACGTGAACAAGAAGCTCGCTGAAATCCCTGTTGAGGTGGGCGAGCAGGAAATCGACACCTACTACCAGGAGAATCTTGGTCGCTGGCGGGATTGGAAAGGGTCCATGGAGGACTTGAGGGCTCGCATCAGGACCTACCTCGAACAGCAGAAACGGTATGCCGAGCTCATGAAGCATGCAAACTCCCTGGAGTCAAAGTACGGGGTGGCTGTGTACATCAAGGAGCCCACGGTCAGGGTTTCCAAGGTGAACATTGAAGGAAGCCACGCTTTGGGTCCGCCGGACGCTCCCGTCATGGTGGTGGAGTTTTCCGACTATCAGTGCCCTGCCTGTCGTTCGGGGCACTCTGTGGTGTTGACTTTGCGGGAGGTCTACAAGGGAAAGATCAGGTGGGTTTTCAAGGACTTCCCCCTCAAGAGGCACAAGGATGCCGCGGCCGCGGCCGAAGCGGCCCGGTGTGCCGGGGACCAGAACAGGTTTTGGGATTACCAGGATGTCCTTTACGGTTCTCAGGAGGAATTCACTCCCGAGAAGTTTGAACAGTTTGCAAAACAGCTGGGTCTGAACAGCGATGTGTTTCGCCAGTGTGTGCAAAGCGGTAAGTTCAAGTCCCACGTTGAAAATGACATCGCCGAAGCGAAAAGGATTGGGGTGGACCGCACCCCGAGTTTCATCATCAACGGGAAACTCACCACGGGTGTTCCTGCCTACGAGGACTTCAAGAAGATCGTCGATGCGGAGCTCCGCAAGGGCAAGCAAGGCTCATGACGACCTGGAGCGTCGCTCTTTGCGGGGAAATCCATGACACCGTCGATTCCCTCCGGACGCGCCCCTTGTTACTGGTTTAACGCTTGACCACCAGAGCACTGTGATGCTAGCGTTAGCCCCGTTTAAGACCCTGGTGAAAGGATCAATACCCCCTGCCGGTTCTCGGAGCTTTTCCGAGGGCGAGCGGGGGATTGCCGGTTCAGCTCGGGTCCATGAATGAAGTCCCATGCCAGTCGGGGTTTTCCCCCATCCGGACACCGCGAGACGTGACCCCAATTCCATGAGAGCAGCTTCTTTTCAGGAGGTAGTGATGAAGATCTTGGTGAGCGATAACCTGGCCGAGTCAGGTATTCAGCTGCTTCGAGACGTTCCCGAGTTCCAGGTTGATGTAAATACAGGCCTCGCTCCCGAGGTTTTGTGCCGAATCATCAAGGATTATGATGCACTGGTCATCCGCAGTGCGACGAAGGTGACCCCGCAAGTCATTGAAGCGGCCGACAAGCTCAAAGTCATAGCCCGCGCGGGCATCGGTCTTGACAACGTCCATATTCCTGCCGCCAGCAAGCGCGGCATCGTGGTCATGAACACTCCCGAGGGAAACGTCATCACGACGGCGGAGCACGCCATAGCCATGATGCTTGCCCTGAGCCGCAACATCCCCCAGGCGACCCTCTCCATGAAGGCTGGAAAGTGGGAAAAGAAGCGGTTTCAGGGGCGCGAAGTCTTCAATAAGGTCCTGGGAATCATCGGGATCGGGAGGATCGGGCGCATCGTTGCCGACCGGGCAAGGGGCCTGAGGATGAACGTCATTGCCTACGATCCTTTCATCAGCTCCGATGTGCTGGACGAACTGGGTATCGAGCGGGTCAAGCTGGATGAGCTTCTCGCCCGTTCTGATTACATCACGGTCCACACCCCCATGACCAAGGAAACCCGCGGCATTCTCAACGCCCAGGCGTTCGCCAAGTGCAAGAAGGGTGTCTATATCATCAACTGTGCCCGTGGGGGGATCGTCCAGGAGGAGGACCTTCGCGCGGCAATCCAGTCGGGCATCGTTGCCGGGGCGGCACTGGACGTATTCGCCCAGGAACCGCCAAAGGGAAGTCCCCTGGTTGCCCTCGACGAGGTCATAGCGACGCCTCACCTGGGCGCGTCCACGGAGGAAGCGCAGGAGAACGTGGCCGTGGCCGTGGCGGAACAGGTGATCGAGTACCTGCTGCGCGGTTCCATACGCAACGCGGTCAACGCACCCAGCATCGACGGAGCCGTGCTGGCCCGGATCCGTCCCCACCTGTTCCTTTCGGAAAAGCTGGGGCAAATTCTGCCGCAGATCACGCGGGGAGCCATCGAGGAGGTCAACATCGAATACATCGGGGATGCCAGCCACCTGGATACCCGCCCCCTGACCCTTGCCATACTGAAGGGCATGCTGACGCCCATTTTGGGCGACATGGTGAACTTCGTGAACACTCCGGTCCACATCAAGGAGAGGAATATCAGGGTCAAGGAATCGGTCAAGAGCGAAGCGGAGGATTTCACCAATCTCATCAGTGTCCACGTGAAGACTTCCGAAGAGGAGAACCTCGTGGCCGGGACCATTTTGGGCAAACGGGAAGCCCGCATGGTCCGCATCAACGACTTCCGCCTCGAGGCCGCCCTGGATGGCCACCTGGTGCTTATCTACAACATCGACACGCCCGGGACCATCGGCGCCATAGGCACCTGCCTTGGTCGGCACAATATCAATATTTCAAAGATGAACGTGGGTCAGGTTCTCGAACGTGGGCAGAACATCATATTCCTGCGCACGGACACGCCGGTTCCCAGGCATGTCATCGATGAGCTTCTTTCGATGGAAAACGTCAATGTGGTGCAAGTGATGGAGCTTTAGCCGTTTTAGGGGGTGAACGATGGGAGAGCAGGAAGAAAAGGGATTTGTATTCAAGGACCGTCGCAAGATGTCTCTGGACGAGACTGAAAAGGAGTCCGCCGGGGAAGAGATGAGGGAGGCAACAAAGAAGGAGGAAGAGAGCGCCAGGCAGAAGTTCGAAGAGGCGGTAAAGACTTCCGCCGAGGCCCAGGGACCGGTTTCCTTGCCGGAGGTTTCTTTCTCGACGTTTATCTTCTCCCTGAGTTCGTCCGCCCTGGTCCATCTTGGGGAGATCCCCGAGCCCGACAGCAAGAATGTGAGAGTCGATCTCGCCATGGCCAAGCAGATCATCGACACGCTGGGGATGCTGGACGAAAAAACCCGGGGCAATCTGGAACCGGACGAGGACCGATTCCTCAAGACGGTCCTCTATGATCTGCGGCTCCGGTTCGTCCAGAAGGCAGGCAAGTGAAGGGGAAGTGGCCGGTCCGATGACGCATCGCCCCGTTTTCTTGTGGCTTGCTGACGTGGGAGGTTTCGGCGCTTGGGTTCAGTGATTCATTGTCCCGGAAAAATCAACCTGTGGCTGGAAGTCTTGAGGAAGCGCAGTGACGGGTACCACGACCTTTCAAGCCTCATGCTGCCCATCGCGGTTTACGACCTCCTGGAGGTGGAACTCTGCGCCGGGGGGGGTCTCACGGTGCGTTGCGACCATCCGCAGGTGCCCTGCGATGAGCGCAACCTTGCCTGGAAGGCTGCGGACCTCTATCTCAAGGCCATTGAGTCCAAAGACGGCGTGCGGATTCACCTGAGAAAGCACATTCCGGTGGCGGGAGGCCTTGGGGGAGGCAGCAGCAACGCGGCTGGGGTCCTGCTCGCCTTGAACAGGCTTCATGGAAACGCCCTGGAAGCCGGGAAGCTCCATGCTCTCGCACTGAGCCTCGGGGCTGATGTGCCCTTTTTCCTTCGCGGGAGGCCTGCCCTGGCCACGGGCATCGGTGAGTGCCTGGAGGAGGTCATGGGGGTTCCGGACTATCCCCTGATTCTCATCAATCCCCCGTTGGAGGTTTCCACAGCCTGGGTTTATGGAAATTTGCAATTGACAAGAGGGGTATCCCACATTAAGATTCATTTCGTTTCAGCTTCAGCCATGGCGGCTCGAACAAGTGCTTCAAAATGACCTCGAGCAAGTGACCCTTGCGGAGCACCCGCGCCTCGCCGCGATCAAGGAATGGCTTTTGAGTCAAGGGGCTCTGGGTGCTCTCATGAGCGGGAGCGGCCCGACCCTTTTCGGGGTGTTTTCCGATGCAGCCGCTGCGGCCCGAGCAGGGCAGAGGGCTCGAGACGCCTGGAAGGACTGCTGGGTGGGCGTGACGCGAGTCATGGGCAGTCCTCCACCGGTCAACTCGGAGTTGGAGCCCCAGGCAGTCTGAGCCGCAATCGCCGGCAACCGTGGAGGGATGTGCGGCGGGGACCATCCGAACCGGATGGAATTACCCTTTTGGGACTCCATCGGGGCACAGAATAGTTTCGTTTCAGACAATCGGTGTTTGGGGTGTCGCCAAGCGGTAAGGCACGGGTCTTTGGAACCCGCATCCGGAGGTTCGAATCCTCCCACCCCAGCCATACAAAGTAAGTAAAAACGATGACTTAGAAGAGTCGGCGTTGTTTTTTTGGTGGTGCAGTGGTGGTGCAGAATCATCCTTGCGGAAGCGTTTTTCGGCTGATGTCAGAGACATTATTCCTTCGTTTGGTGAGAGCATATCCATCCCGCAATTCATCAAGCTGGACCTCTAGGTAACGCATGGCCGCCTTGCTCGTCGAGTGCATGGAAAGCCTCTGAATTTCTTCCGGAGTCTTTCCGAGCTGGCGCAGGTACTGGTGAGTGCTATGCCGGGTGCCGCCATAAAGATCTACCCCGGTGATGCCCAAATTGTTGCAAGCTTTTTTCCAGAACATCAGGAAGATATTCTCACCAAACCGGGAACCCACCGGTCTAGATGCGCTTGGAACATCTCGCCGGAAGAATGGCATATCGGGAAAGCCCTTGGGTAGAGACCGAATCAAGATCACATCGTCATCTAGGAGTGGCACTATCTTGGGACCCTTTGCCCGGACTGTCTTATGGTTTCTGATTACGAGCAGCCGGCGGTCCAAATCGATATCTCCCTCAAGGATCCCCCGCAGTTCACCTGGGCGGATAGAGATATAGGTGCAAAGCCATTTGATTCCCAACCATATGCGCTTATTGCCACCACAGATTCGATGCACTTCCTCAACGACAGCATCTTGTACTTCCTTGCTGACCGTCTTCCTCCAACCTAACTCATATTTGATTACCGGCATCTTGGGCATCTGTTCGATAGAGATCTCTTCCCGGTCTGCAAGCCAGTGCCAAAACGCACGGAGGTTTGTCCGGATGTTGTGGCGAGTCTTTCCGGAAAGACCCTGGAGGGACTCGTCCATGAAAAAGTCTTGCAGGTGTGCATATCTGATGTCCTTGACGTTCTGGTCCCCAAAGAAAGCCCGCGCCTTGTTCAGATCGCATTTGATCTTCAAGAGGCTTCCGGGGGTGACGTCATGCTTCTTCATCGCGACGTACTTGTCGGCCAAAGTGGAATAACCGAGAGGGTTGTCTCGCTTATAATCTCTGGGATCATAAGTGTTCTCATCGGCTTTAAATCGAACACCGTTGAGAAAACGAGATGCCTCTTCGTAGGATGTAAATCTCTTGAAGACTTCCCTGCCAAACTTAACGAAGAATGTTGATGCTCTCTGCTGTTTGTGATTTGGGCAGGTTACGGATCGTCCATTGTCCTTCAGCGTGAGCCCGCAGATGGAACACTTCTCGCTCGAGTAGATGCCCCCCAGCATACACAATCCTCCATTTTGATGTTTGGGGGGCATCATAGAAGATGTGTATGTGGGGGTGCAACGGCTCATTTCCACCAGCTAGACTTAGAGTAGGTTCACTGCATCAAGCCCAACTTTGGGCTTTCTGTTCAGCCTGTGGGGGCCGAGTTCCTTGTCCAGGAGATGTGACCACTCCTTATACCCAAGACCCCAGGACCAGCTTGGGACCCAGTTGGGGTGGTCCGAGTGGACGCAGACGCCTTTGAGCCCCTTGAAGGTGAAGTACCAGCAGCTGCCGCACGTTTCTTCCTGCTCGAGTTGCGCGGTAACGAAGGCGCCTGCAAGCTTGAGGATCTCTTCCTCGGAGAATTGGCAGAGGGGCTTGTCCCAGAGACCTCCATTCGAGATGAGCTTTCCGAGGACCTTGAGATTGATCATGCGGCAAGCCTTCCAAAGATCGCAGCCTCGATCTGGCGCCTGTGCCACTGGAAGTTCAGGTGGGCTGCGGCGGAGTATTTCGTGAAGTTAAAGTCGAAATCATTGACCTCGTACCCAACCTGCCTCAGAAGCTCCCTCTGCTTTTGAGTGGCAGAGTCCCGCAGCCACCGCTTCGATTTGTTGGCGGAGTCCCCGGTTTCCCGCTCCCGAAGGAAGTCGTCCGCAGCCGCCAAAGCGCGGATGCGATCCCCGATGGCAACTCTCTGGAGTGTCCTTGATTCCTTTTCCTTCCCCAGTGCGTGCCAATTCTCGCCGTCCGGGGAGAACACCCCCGCCCAGGCATCAAATCCGGAGGCGATCATGACCTTTCCTGAACCGAAGAGGTCCACCCATCGGAATGGGGAGCTGTTCAGGAGATCCAACTCGGTCATGACCACTTCGCGCGCCGGCTTTTCACCCCCGAGCTTTTCAAAAATGAAACCGCAAATCGGGCATTCCTTCACCGCCGCGGGAACAAGAGCGCCGCACCCGTAGCTGCCGTTCATGTCCGGAACGCGATAAGGCGAATCTTCATCTTCAGGAACCGGGCAGCGTTTCATGGGGGCTTCCCCGTCCTCGGGCTCCCTCCCGTCAAGGTCAACGGAAGTCAGGATATCCCCGTGGGTGAGAAGGGACGCCCCGAAGTCGAGGACAATGCAGTCCTTCTTGATCATTCCCGGGTAGAGCTCCGGGTTGAGCGTGCGCAAGCCCCGGCCGATCATCTGCATCATGGTGCTCTTAAATGAGCAGGGCCTTAGCAGCACGATGCAGGATACGGTCGGCGAGTCGAACCCCTCCGTCAGGACGGCGACGTTCACCATCACCTGCACTTCGCCTAAGTCCAGCTGCTGAAGGAGCTTCGCCCGGAGAGGGCCCCGCGTCTCACCTGTCACCATGGCGGCGGAGACTCCCGTATCCGTGAAAGCCTTGGTGACCGTAGAGGCGTGCTCGACGGTCGAGCAAAAGACGATGGTGCGACGATCCCCCTGCACAACACCTTGGCTTCGCTCATCCGAGAGCTTTTCGGAGAGGACCTCCTCGGGATGGGGGTAAGGAAGTCGCTCCCTGCAGGCATGAGAGATCTTGCCATGTACGGTGTCCCATCGATTGTCGGTGTGAACATTGGCGGGTCCATCGCGATGGAACTCCCCGTGTTCGACCGGATGAACCTCAACCAATCGATCAGTGGCCAGGCCGCAGAAGGAATCGGTCAGATCCTGGGCATTCCTTATGCGGTCTTCGATGAATTGGCAAAGGCCGTCGATGTGGCCAAATCTGGAAGGAGTGACCGGGCAGTCGAAACGATGGCTCCCGGATTCCTCAAGAACATCATGAGTGCCGTGAGGCTTGCGACCGAGGGTCAGACCACTCTTTCAGGAACCCCCATCAATGTGCCAGGTGAAAAGGGACCACGAAAGCTCACAACTTACGAGGCCATCAAAAAGGGACTCGGGTTCCAGACTACGAACTCGAGCAAGGCCTTCGAGATTTATAGGACCATGGAGGAGCTCAAAAGCTACCGGGATTCCAAACAGACAGAATTGGCGAACAGGTACGTTGCCGCCTACCGGGATGGGGATACCAAGCGAATGGTCCGAGTCCGAGAGCAGGCACGGGAGTGGAACCGTGCGGCGATCGTCAGCGGGAAGCAGAAATGCGGGTTGACCTGGAAAGGGCAGTCAAATCCAGGCAGAAGGCGCACCAGACCCCAAAGCAGATGCGGCCTGTTGCGAGAGAATTGAAGGAGAGCTACGGAATGCAGTCTGGTGAAGAGATTGCGCCCACATTTATCCGAGTCCATCTCTTCTCTTTCTTGGATGCTAGCTTACTAAAACATGGGGTGGACGACCAGGATGCCCTGCGGAAAGCTGTTGCCCCGTCTCACCCGAGAAGAATTCACCAGTCCCATGGGTGAGGGGGGAGTTCCCTGTCATCGGATTTTTCCTGAGGGTTGCAACATGGCACGGTTCTTGTTCGACTAACATTTCGCCCGGGAGAGCGGACCAACCTGGGTGAAACATCCTGTTTGCAAGGCACTGAGGGCAAAAGTATCAGGGAAAGTGCCTATTTCCTTCGATCATTGCGTCAAGAGTTTGAGCTACATCGGGGACGGCCGAAATCGGCGGCGTCAACCCGCTGACTCCTGAAAGGATCCCACGCTGGCACATTGAGCCGACGGACTGCCCGGCAACCTCTGATCGGAGGGCTAGGGCCTCGAGATTTGTGATGATCTTACCCAACTTGTTTGGATGAAACCCATTTGAGGGAAATGGATTGACAGGCAGAAGGATCGAGCGGCCATGAAAGTCAAACTAGTGACAACAATTTTGACGCTCCTTGGCACCTTGTATGTGACAGCTGTGTGCACCGCAGCGGAGCCGCCGGCGCAGGATCAGCCCCAGGGGGGCGAGATGGCCCTTTTTTCCGAGATCCCCTCGGTTTTTGGGGCGTCCAAGTATGAGCAGAAGCTTTCGGAGGCCCCATCCTATGTGACCATCATCACCGCATCGGAAATCAAGAGGTACGGCTGGAGGAACTTTGCGGAAATCCTTCAGAGCGTTCCGGGCTTTTTCACATCGTATGACCGGAACTACCATTACCTCGGGATTCGTGGCTTTGGCAGACCGGGCGATTACAACACCCGCGTCCTGATTCTCATGGACGGGCACCGGCTCAATGAAATTGTCGCGGATACCGGTACCATCGGGACAGACTTTCCCCTCGACGTGGATCTCATCGACCGGGTTGAGGTGATCCGGGGTCCGAGCTCTTCCCTGTATGGGAACAGTGCCTTCTTTGGGATCATCAATGTCATCACCAAGAAGGGGCGTGATCTCAAGGGATTTGAGATGTCCGCGGATGCGGGAAGCTTCAACACTTACAAGGGACGCACGAGTTTCGGCAATCGGTTTCAGAACGGCCTGGAGGTGATCGCCTCCGGGTCCTATTACTCCAGCCGGGGACAAAACCTCTTTTTCAAGGAGTTTGACAACCCGCTCAGCAACAACGGGTGGGCGAAGCACCGAGATGACGATGCATTTTACAACTTCTTTTTGAGATCGTCCTATGGGGATTTCAGCCTGGAGGGTGTCTACCAGATGCGGGAAAAAGGCATCCCCACCGGCTCTTGGGAAACCGTTTTCGATGACTCCCGAAATCGCACCTTCGACGAACGAGCCTTCATGGACCTGAAATACGATCACCGGTTTTCCAATGACCTCAATCTTTCAGCTCGGCTTTACTACGATCACTACAACTACGACGGGCATTATCTCTACGACTATGGGGAGCCGGGAGTATTCCGGGATCTCGTTCTTTCCAAGGACTACATCCGTGCTGACTGGGCGGGGGGCGAGGTTCAGGTCACAAAGAGGCTCTTTGACAAGCACCGGTTTGTTCTCGGGGCGGAGTACGTGAACAGGTTCCGCCAGGATCAGGGCGCATACGACGCTGACCCTTTCTTTGAATATCTCACTGCCAACAAGAACTCCTGGAACTGGGCGCTCTATCTCCAGGATGAGTGGCAGCTATTCAGCAACCTTACCCTGAACGCGGGGGTCCGCTACGATTATTTCTCAACCTCCGGGGATACCGTCAATCCCCGCTTGGCCTTGATCTTCACACCGACCCCCAGGACGACGCTCAAGGCCCTGTACGGAACCGCCTTTCGGGCCCCAAACGCTTACGAGTTCTTCTATGGCGACAACATCACCCAAAAAACGAACGATGCCCTGCAACCTGAAACCATCCAAACCTACGAGCTCATCTGGGAGCAGCAGCTCACCAAGAGTCTGCGCTCCACCGTAGCCGCCTACAGTTACACCATTCATGACATCATCACCCTCACCACGGATCCCGCAGATGACCTCCTGGTCTTCAGGAATGGAGATGAGGTACGGGCGAAGGGCATCGAGTTCGAGCTGGAAGGCAAATGGCCCAGGGGGATCGAGACGCGGGTCAGCTATGCCCTCCAGGAGACCAGAGAGAGGAGCGGGCACGCAACGCTAACCAACTCCCCCCTGCACAACGCAAAATTCAACTTGATCGTTCCCCTTTTTCGCGACAAGTTTTATCTTGGCACCGAATTGCTTTACCTGAGCCCCAGGAAGACCCTCCTGGGTGAAAGGACAGATGATGCATTCATCGCCAATGTGACGCTCTTTTCCCGCAACCTCTTCAAAGGGCTGGAGGTGTCGGGAAGCGCCTATAACCTCTTCAATCAGAAGTATTCCGATCCGGGGTCGGAAGAGCACCTTCAGGACATGCTCAAGCAGGACGGGACCACCTTTCGGATAAAACTCAATTATTCCTTCTAGCCGGGCCGAGTCTGGGTTTGAAGCTGATTGTCACCATAACATTCGTCCTCTTCAGTCTCTTTAGCGGAACGCTGCAGCCTGCTTTCGCCCAGGCCGGCAAACCCAAAGTCCTGCTCCTTTCCAGTCACAACACCCCCCAGTTTCAGCAGACACTCGAAAGCGTCAAGAAATACATCTCCGAGAAGATCAGCGGCGCTCAGGTGGATACGCTGAATCTCGACGGTGATGCATCCAAGGCGACCCAGGCGCTCAGCTCAGCCAAAGGTCATGGTGTGGACCTGGTGATCACGCTTGGCAGTATCGCTTTGGATGCAGCGGTCAAAGCCGGGAATGGACTTCCTGTCGTCGCGGGCCTCGTCCTGAGCGCGGAGGAGATCAAATCCCGCCCCAACATCACGGGTGTCTTGCTTGATTTCCCGCCGGAAGCGCATTTGCAGTGGTTGAAACGCATGCTTCCCAGGTGCGGAAGCGTCGGCATCCTATACAACCAGGGGAGGTTTTCGGGGAAAGCCGAATCCATGAAGCAAGTTGCAGCAGGCATGGGTCTCAAACTGTACGCTCAGAAGGTGGAGAAAGTGTCGGAACTTCCAGCAGCCTTGGAGGATATGTACAAGAAAGTTGATGTCCTCCTGGGGTTGCCGGATGATGTCATCTACAACTCTCAAACGGCAAAGCACGTCCTCCTCGCTTCATTTCAGCAGCGCATTCCCATGGTGGGCCTCTCCGGTGTGTGGGTCAAAGCCGGGGCCCTCTATTCCCTCGACTGTGACTTCAAGGACCTGGGTGCACAGTGTGGGGAAATGGCTGCAAAGGTTCTAGGAGGAAAGAAGCCCGAATCCATCCAACCTGAATTCGCCCGCAAGGTCAACTGTTCCGCAAACGTCAAGACAGCGGAACAGATGAAGATCAACCTACCCGATGCCGTGTTGCAGAGCTGCCAGGAGGTCTTCAGATAGGAGGACTCGATGGAAACGGCGGCGCTGCCAAGGTTGTTTGATGAAACGCGGACGCCAAGTCATCATTGATTGCACCTCTGTAGAACCGTGGCACTTTTTGATTAAGGGGGAATGAGGAAAGACCGATTCCGACTTTGATGCCCGCTCTTAGGCACATGGCGCAAAGCTGCACGGAAGGTCACCTGAATCACCCGGAAATCAGCTCCAGCTGCCGAGGTCGAGGCCTTTAGGGAGGGCGATCGGAAACTGGTAAAAGGGATAAAAGATGGGATTCATACGGGATCTCTCCATCAAGCGAAAGCTTACACTCATCATCGTTTCCACGAGCAGCATCGTTTTGCTCCTTGCCTCGGCGGCTTTCGTCACCAACGAATTGGTCTCATTGCGCCGCACGCTGAAGGAAAACGCCGGCACGCTGGCGGAAGTCGTCGGGATCAACTGTGCCGGTGCCGTTGTCTTCAACGACCGGAAGGCGGCCGAAGAGACCTTGCAGGCAATGAGCCCCATCCGACACGTCGTCCTCGTGGAGGTATTCAACCGTGAAGGGAATCTTTTCGCCAGATACCACAGAAAACAATACGGGGAAGACCCACCCGCAACCGGGGCCGACATGGAGGAACTGCCGCCATCGGAAGATGGCCGCGATGTGAAACTGGAAGACAACGCTCCGTTTTTTGGTGAGTATCTGGATATATGGAGGCCGGTCATCCTGGAAGGGGAAAGCCTGGGCACCATTCACCTGAGGTCCGACTTGCAGGAATTGCGCTCCAGGCTGAGATGGTACGGCATCATGCTCATCGAATTCATGTTTCTTTTCACACTTGTCGCCTACCTCCTTTCGGCCGCGTTTCAACGGGTGATCTCAAAGCCCATTTCCAGTTTGGCTCAGACGATGAAAGTTGTGTCAACGGGTCAGGACTATTCCGTACGGGTGAGAAAGCACGGCAACGATGAGCTCGGGGTTCTCATAGAGGGCTTCAACGAGATGCTGGAACAGATTCAGGCTCGGGATGAAAGGCTTGAACGATATCGGGAGGAACTTGAAGAAGCGGTTGCTCAGCGGACTTCAGAGCTGTTGATTACGAATCATGAGCTGGAGATGACGGTTGAGCGACTAAATCTGGCAAAGGAAGTCGCGGAGGCTGCCAGCCGAGCCAAGTCCCAATTTCTTGCCAACATGAGTCACGAGATCCGCACGCCCATGAACGGCGTCCTTGGGATGGCGGAAATCCTGCTTGGGACCAATCTCAGCGAAAAGCAGCGCAACATCGCTGAAACCGTGCTTCACTCTGGAGAAAACCTGATGAAGGTCCTCAACGACATCCTGGATTTCTCCAAGATCGAAGCAGGGAAACTGGAACTGGAGTGTATCGACTTCGACCTCAGAGATTCGGTTGAGGGGACAGTGCAGCTCTTTGGGGAACAGGCCCAGAAGAAGGGTATCGAGCTCATCTGCGAAATACGGGGGAACGGTCCGATTCCCCTGCACGGAGACCCAGGTCGACTGCAACAGATTCTTTCGAACCTCATCGGCAACGCCCTCAAATTCACAGACCGGGGGGAAGTAGTCGTGAGGGGTGGGATCACGGGGGAAACGGCAGACTCCGCCACGGTTGGCTTTACGGTAAGCGATACCGGTATAGGAATTTCCCACAGGATCCAGAAGCACATCTTCGACTCGTTCACTCAGGCGGATGGCACCACGACCCGAAAATACGGCGGCACGGGTCTGGGGTTGGCTATCTGCAAACAACTTTGCGAGATGATGGGAGGGGAGATCAGCGTCGAAAGCGAACCGGACAGGGGAAGCACCTTTCGATTTTCGCTGATGTTAGAGAAGCAGACCACCGAATTGGAATGTTCCGCGGCCTTTGAGTCCGGGCTGAAGGGAGCTCGCGTGCTCATTGTGGACGACAGCGCCACCAACCGGCAAATCCTGCACCACCAGATCGTCTCATGGGGCATGGGAAACGGCTGCGCCGAAGATGGATACCAGGCCCTGGAGATGCTCTACAGTGCGAAGGCCAGGGGGGAGCCCTACGACGTGGTAATATTGGACATGATGATGCCCGGGATGAGCGGACTGGATTTGGCCAGAGTTATCAAAGCCGATCACAAAATGGCTGATATGCATTTGATCATGCTCACATCTCTTGGTGAGTACGGGGATGCGAAAGCCGCCCGTGAGAGCGGCATCGAGGCCTACCTGACCAAACCCATAAGGCAGTCCGATCTTTACAACTGCCTGGTTAGAGTTATGAGCTCCAATTTAGGGACGAAACTTGCCGAGGTCTCCCGCAGCCCTCGGCCCGGCAGGGAAAGTGCCTCCATTCAGGGACACGTGCTTCTTGCTGAAGACAACCCCGTTAACCAGCTGGTGGCACGTTCAATGCTGGAAAACATCGGCTGCACGGTCGACGTGGTCGGCAACGGAGTGGAAGCGCTGGAGGCTCTCTCGAAGACCTCTTACGACCTCATCTTCATGGACTGTCAGATGCCCGAGCTGGACGGCTACAAGGCAACGAGGATCATCAGGGAAAGAGAGGCGGCAAACGGAAGCGGGCAGGCTTCGCGAGGGGAAAGCAGCTCCTTAGCGTCCCGCAGCCAGATCATCGCTCTGACCGCCCATGCCATGGAGGGGGATCGGGAGCAGTGCCTTGCCGCCGGCATGGATGACTACTTGAGCAAGCCATTCACCATGGAAAGGCTCAGAGACACCCTGGAACGATGGCTGCCGCCGAATGACGTCAGTCCTTTTCCTGCTCCCGCGGAATCAAGCCCGGATGCGGCAAGGAGGGAAAGCGAAATGGCGTGAAACACCTAATCGGTATCTATCCGGCCCCCCCCCTTCTATCCCTCATTTGTCTGGAAGGTTGAGGCAATGAGGCAGCAATCAACCATAAGCCCACCGTTCACTTCACCGCAGTTGCGCACACCGACTTACAGGAAACAAGCCAAGTCGCGGCCTTGCAAATCGGGGTTCGTTGCCTTTGGAGGAGGGGTCGCTTGCCTTGAGTGAGGAAATAAGCTTTTTTCCAGGGCGAACGGATGGCAGGGTGGGAGGCCTCCGACAATGATCGATGCCAATGATGGGGATGCAATGTTCAGTGCGCTGATGCTGCAAGGGACCTTCACAAACGGGAAGTCGTATGAATGCTTTCTTGTCTCGATAGAGGGAATGTCGGAATCAAAAGTAAAGTAAAGTATTGCGAACGCGACGAGAATAGTTTAAAGAGTCTTTTTTGATGATGTGGAGTCGACAATGTGATGGAAATGACGCATGTGGTGCAGTGGTGGTTCAATTTTGAAGATAACGAAAAAAATCTAGTAATATTAGATAGATGCTGAGGTGTGGGAGGTTCGAATCCTCCCACCCCAGCCATTTTTTTTGGGGGCGGTAGCCAATCGTCAGCGCAGTAGCACACAAATGCCACCGGATAAGGGTTTATGCAGGTTCCGATTAAGCTGTTCGCTGGCAATTCGAATCCAGAACTGATGGAGAAGGTATGTTCCTTCTTGGACATGGCACCTGGCCGGGCCTTGATTGAGCGTTACAGTGACGGGGAGATCCGGGTTGAATTGGGCGAGAGCGTGCGTGGGAGAGAAGTGTATGTACTCCAATCCACAAGCCCCCCGGTGAACGAAAACCTCATGGAGCTTCTCGTGATGCTCCACACCATGAGGAGAGCCTCTGCACGCACGGTCACGGCGGTGATTCCCTATTTCGGCTACGGGCGCCAGGAGCAAAAGGACAAACCGAGGGTCCCAATCAGCGCGAGAATGGTCGCGAATCTGGTGACCGTGGCCGGTGCTGATCGGGTGATCACTTTTGATTTCCATGCGGATCAGACACAGGGGTTCTTTGATATTCCCGTGGATCGCCTTCTCGGCAACGAAGTGCTGTTGGAAGACATACGGAAGACCCTGGTCGGCAACGAGGTGATCGTGTCTCCCGACGCAGGGGGAGTCAAAAGGGCGAGAGCCTATGCCACCCGCCTGAGGGTGGACCTTGCGATCATGGACCACAGGAGAGCGGAGGACGCTCCCCATTCCTCCATCGTGGGAGAGGTGAAAGGCCGAAGAGTCGTGATACTGGACGACATGGTCGATACGGGGCAGACGCTCCTGCGCACGGTTGAAAGCGCTCAGGCTCAAGGAGCCGACTCCATAGACGCATACTGTGTGCACGGCATCTTCTCGGGCGATGCCCTGGAGAGATTTGAGGCTTCTCCAATCCGCTCCCTGAGCGTCACGGACACGGTGCCGCTTTCCCAGGGGGCAAGGGCATGTGGAAAGATACGGACGGTGAGCATCGCAAGGATGCTCTCCGATGCGATTCGGCGAATCCACTACAACGAATCGGTGAGCTCCCTTTTTACCCTTTGGGATTCTTCCGCGTGATGACGTGGCTCGCCCCGAGCATGGACGGAAAGGGCCTTCACGGGGACCCATATTTCGGAGCACCCAGGAGTATCCTCATTTCCAGGTGGTGAGAGGATCTCCTTTTTTTATAGGAATGGCAGAAAAAGGCGAAACGGTCAGGCAGTGGGGAAAGACCGTTCTCAGGCGGCACGTTACCCAGCACATCCCAGTGCTGCATTCGATGAGGAGGCACAGGAGAAAATGGAAGTCCAATTGACCGCTCAGATGAGAGAATCAACAAACAGGGGTGCGGTGCGCCGGTTGCGTCGCGAAGCAAAGGTGCCGGCCGTTCTTTATGGCCCCAAGACGGATCCTCTCAGCCTTGCCGTGGAATCGAAGCAGTTGGAGAGGCTCATTCGGGAAATGGGTGAGGAGAGCCACCTCGTGCGCCTCGTCATCGACGGGAGCCAAGGCTCGCAGACCAAACAGGTCCTGATCAGGGAAATCCAGGTTCATCCCGTGAGGAGGCGTTTTCTCCACGTCGACTTCTATGAGGTTCCCTTGGATCAGGCCCTTGAGTTCGATGTCCCCATCGAGGTGATTGGGGAAGCGATAGTGGTGAAGAAGGGTGGGGTTTTGGACGTCATACGGAGAACCCTCTCGGTGCGATGCCTTCCTGGCGCGATTCCCGAGAAGATCACCATAAACGTTGCTGATCTGGACATTGGTACATCGATCCATGTATCGGACCTCATTGGCGTTGTGCCCTATGAACTGGCTGACGATCCAAGCTACGGGGTCCTGCATATCTCCCATCCTGAAGGCGCTGAAGAGGTCAAGGGTTCCGAGGAGTAATCGGAGGGGCTTGGCCTCTCAGTCCTATCGAATCTGTTTCGGATGTCTGGATCATGACCCGCCGGTTGGAGGAGCAGGGACAGATCAACGCTGTCGTGGGACTTGGGAATCCTGGAAAGCAGTACGAAAGAACTCGGCATAACGCCGGCTTTCGGGTTTTGGACCAGCTGGCCGAGGAATTGTCGTTTACTTTCCAAGAACGGAAATTCAGGGCGAGCTGGTGTGCCGGAACCCTCGGCGACCGAAAGCTGGTGCTTTGCAAGCCCCTCGCCTACATGAATCGCAGTGGCGAAGTGGTGGCGGAAATCCTGGGGTATTTTGGAATTAGCGCTTCCCAGGCCCTGGTTGTCCATGACGATTTGGACCTGCCCCTGGGCCGTTTGCGTCTCGTGCACCAGGGGGGGCCGGGCGGGCATCGAGGCGTGAGTTCCATCATCGACCACCTGAAGACCAGGGATTTTCCGAGGCTCAAGCTTGGAATCGGGCGCCCGCTCCACCAAGAGCCGGTTGAGACGTTCGTGCTTCGGGCACCACCCGGAGAAGAGGCTGCGGTCTTTGACGAAATGATCTCTCAGGGAGTGGAGGCTGTGAGGTCGGCACTGGCGTTTGGCCTCGACGTCGCCATGAACCGGCACAACCGCTGACAGAATCTTTTCCCCGCGCTTCGGAAAGCTTGGATCCACACGCCGTCTTCAAGCACAAGACGTTCCGATTGCAGCCCATCCTCCCCTGGGAGCGTCCGCGAGCATGAGGCACAATATCTGTCCCACTCCCTTGCTTTCGGGCCGTTTTCAGCAACTCCCAATCCAGCGCCTTCCTTGTCAGTCGTCGGACCTTTACGGCTCACTTCCGGCTCAGGGATGAGTCTTTCCCTTTTTCCAGAAATAGAGAGCATTTTCGAGTGTTCAGAGTTATCTTTCTGAACAGAACTTCCTCGATTCCGTAAGAGGTGGTTCTCTCCGGAATGCGTGCGCAATCAGCAGATCATCCCTGTTCGCTGGAAGAATCGGTTCATGGTGAAGAGCTGCCTGATCAGGCCGGGCAACCATGTCTCTGTTCACCATTGGGCCACGGCTGGGGAAATGGATGGGCCGACTCGCGGATTCCATGCATGAAGGAACAAACCGATACCATTTTTCTTCACGAAAGGGTAGGATGATACCCATTGCTGACCGGCTTTCTGCTCGTATTGCTCGCCTTCCCTCCCTATCTCCCATGAGCGGTTCGGACTTTGCTTGGCACCAAGATAGTGCTAAAATTAACTGTATTTGGTCAAAACACTCGATAACTCATGATTACGACAGGGAGCATGGAGGACACGATGTTTAAGGCGGGAGATTTAGCTGTTTATCCAGCTCATGGCGTGGGAAAAATCGAATCCATCGAAATCAAGAGCATCGGGGGAAAGAAGCAAGAGTTCTACATCATGCGCATCCTGGAAAATGACATGAAGATCATGATCCCCATACCCAATGCCGAGGCCGTGGGCTTGAGGGAGCTCATAGACTCGCAGGATATCCCCAGAGTGTACGACATTCTCAGGTCCAGGGAGATCTCCGTCAATGGTGGAACGTGGAATCGGCGCTATCGTGAGTACATGGAAAAAATAAAGACCGGATCCATTTACGAACTGGCTGAAGTGCTTCGAGACCTGACGGTTCTGAAGGGAGACAAGGAACTGTCCTTCGGCGAGAGAAAGATGCTGGACACTGCGAGAACCCTCCTCCTGAAGGAGCTCTCTATCGTGATGGAAACCAGTGAAAGCCAGATAGAAAGCGACATCGGCGAAATCCTTCGTCTGGTGCCCTAGCGGTGGGTTTGCTCAGGGAGGCTGGGAAACCCTGAAAATTATTGACCGTGGAGAGCAAGGGGGACGCTGAGAGGGTATAAGTATAGCTCCGCACAAAAGGTGCCTGAATCCCAGTCGGTGTGCCCGCGACGGCGGGAATCCAGAAATGGCTGTATTCCAGCCCCCTCCGGCATGACGAAGACAAGAAATACAGGGATGTGTGGACTCCGAAAAGGTTCGGCTCCTGTCCCGGCGGCATCGTGAGGGCTGGGACGTGAAGAAGTTGAGTGGGTGACGACAATCGGCGCGGAAAGGAGGTGATGACTTTGAAGTGGGCCTGGTTGATATTGAAGTTCCTCCTGTTTGCAGTGTGCACCATTGGAGGCTACTTCGTTGCTGATCACATGGAAAGCCTCTCCGGATTCACGTGGGCACCCTGGGCAGGACTGCTCCTCGGCATGGTGACGGCTGTGCTTGTCGTCTACGTTGAAAAGATCATACGGCACATCCCGTTGAAGGTGCTTTTTGGAGGCACCTTCGGCCTTGTTCTCGGCCTTTCGGTCGCCAAGCTGATCGGCTATGGCATAGCGACCATCCAAAACACGTCCGCCACGATTGCGCTCTACATCATTTTATCTTGTGTGTTTGGTTATCTTGGAATGGTTTTGGGCACTATTCGAATCGATGAATTCCGTCTTCCCAACCTCCCGTGGATCACGCGGGGAGGGGTCCGGAATTCCCAAATCATCAATGTCTTGGATACGAGTGTCATCATTGATGGGCGCATAGCGGACATCGTCGAAACCGGCTTCCTGGGTGGGGTCTTGGTCATACCTGAGTTCGTGCTGCAGGAGCTTCAGCACATCGCGGACAGCTCTGATCCGACCCGGCGGGTTCGAGGCCGCAGAGGTCTTGATATCATCAAGCGTCTGCAGCAGGAAAAGACCGTCGAAGTGAGAATCGAGAGGCAGGACTTCGACAATCTGAACGACGTGGACGCGAAACTGGTCGCTCTGTCTCTCCAGATGAACGCCAAGGTTGTGACCAATGACTACAACCTGGCCAAGGTTGCGGAAGTCCAGGGCATCCAGGTCTTGAACATCAACCAGCTGGCCAATGCCCTCAAGCCCGTGGTCCTCCCGGGAGAGGTGCTGCGATTGCAGATTCTCAAGGAGGGCAAGGAGCAAGGGCAGGGCATCGCCTACCTGGAGGACGGAACCATGGTGGTCGTGGAAAATGCCAGCCGCCACCTCGGAAAAGAGGTTGACGTTTCGGTGACGAGCATTCTTCAAACAACGGCGGGCCGGTTGATCTTCACAACCTTGAAAGACGGAGAACACGGCCGCCATCAGCACTGACTTCAAGTGCCCCCGGCTCATGAGAGCCTTATCCGACCCCGGCGCGAATGCCTCAAGGACGCGCCGCCATTCGATCATCCTTGAACGAAGACTGTCTGAAGCAAGCCTTCAAAACTGAAGCAGATTGCCCTTTCCATTGCCCGCTTGGACTCAAGAGCACCGATGCTCTCCAAGTACAACCCCACGCAATGAAGTATCTCATATCCGGCTTTCGTCATTCCGGCGGAAGCCGGAATCCAGGTTTTTGAAGCTCCCTGGACCCCGGCGCCTGCCCCGGACTTCCGATCCGGGGTTCGCCGGGGGGACGGCCCCTTTTTACCTCTGGCTCAGGGATGATGAACTGATCCTTTAACCAGGTGGTCCCCTTTTCTGTGTCCGTTGTTGGGTCCCTCCCCATGATTCATCGTCTGATGCCATGAATCGCAGCAAGCAGCCTGTCGATCTCTTCAAACGTGTTGTAAAAGGCAATGGATGGCCGGACGGTGCTCTCAAGGCCGAACCTTCGCAAAACAGGCTGAGCACAGTGATGCCCCGCTCTCACTGCTATGCCTTCCCTGTCCAGGAGCTTTCCCACTTCCTCGTTGGAGATGCCTTCCAGAACAAATGAGAGGACGCTCACCTTGCTCGGGGAAGTCCCGATCAGGCGCAATCCCGGGATTTCCGAGAGCGCCGCGGTGGCATATTCGAGGACTTGTTCCTCGTATCGTGCAGCTGTGGGCAACCCGATGCGCACCAAGTAGTCGATGGCTGCTCCAAGCCCTACTGCAGGGGCAATGGATCCGGTCCCAGCCTCGAACTTGTGGGGCACAGTGTTGTAGACGGTCTTCTCAAATGTCACGTCGGAGATCATGCTTCCGCCTCCCTGCCACGGGGGCATCGACTCCAGCAGATCCCTCTTTCCGTACAGAGCCCCAATGCCCGTTGGCCCGAACAGCTTGTGCCCGGAGAAGACAAAAAAGTCACAGTCCAAGGCCTGTACATTGATGGGGAAGTGAGGAATGGACTGGGCCCCGTCCGCCAGGACGCGAGCTCCCACTCCGTGAGCCATTCTCGTCATGATTTCAATGGGGTTGACCGTCCCGAGGGCGTTGGAAACGTGGGTCAGGGCTACCAGCTTGGTTCTTGGACCAAGCAGCTCGCCGTACTTCTCCAATATCACTTCACCGAGCTCATTGACGGGGGCCACCCGCAGCACGGCCCCGGTTTCCTCGCAGAGCATCTGCCAGGGCACGATGTTCGCGTGGTGTTCCATCTCCGTCACCACGATCTGATCCCCCGAACCGATGTATTTCCTGCCGAAGGACTGGGCCACGAGATTGATGGCCTCCGTCGTCCCTCGCACAAAAACGATTTCCTGGGCGCTGCCTGCCCCGATGAACTCCTGGATCTTCTTCCTGGAGTCCTCATAGGCATCGGTTGCCCGCGCCGCCAGTTCATGGGCTCCTCGGTGGATATTCGAGTTGTATTCCTCGTAGAAGCGGGCCACAGCATCAATGACAGCCTGGGGCTTCTGCGTGGTGGCCGCATTGTCCAGCCAGACAAGCGGTTTGCCATGGACCTTCTGCTGGAGCACGGGAAAGTCCCGGCGAATCGCCTCGACATCGAACAATCCCACGGGTCGAGGGAGGGTCGGCAAGGCCGGTTCAGTTGGCTCACGCAATTCAGGCAGAAAATAGTACTCTTGATATTCCCTGGGAGGATGGGGAGAAACGGTGTTCAAAAAACCCTGGTCGAAAGAATCCAGCAGGCGGAGTTCGTCCGGGAGGACGTTTTGCGGGGCGTACTCATGTCCCTCAAGATACCTTGCCCGGTATTGATGATCTGCAGCTATCTCGGGCACCGATGGGTTCTCAGGCGAGGGAGGTCTCCTGGGCAAAAAATAGTACTCCTGAAGATTCTCCAGGGGTTGGAATGAGACCCTGCTGGATGCTGGGATCTCCGGGAACAGATCACAGAAATCTGGCATGGCTCCTGAGATAGGATCCTTGGTTCCGGCTTCTTCCCTGGCCATCCCCGCCATCCTGCTCCCCTCCTGAGGCGCGGCGGCCCCTGCGGAAGGTGTGGAGGGAATGGTGCTCACTTGGTTCAACCCAACAGCAGAAGGATTTGTCTCCGAAGGAATCGTCTCGGCCCGCATATCCGTTTCACTGCCGGGAAGTCTCCCCATCAGGTTCTTGTTCCCAGCCAGGCCACCGGTTAGATTTTCAGTCTCTCGGAGCACCTTCGGAGCCTCTTGATAAAGCTCATTGGCAATCCTGGCGATGACTTGGAGATCCTGGAGTTCCTCGGGGCCATCACCGGACATGATCTCACCTCTCTGCAAAGGAGGTGAGAAGCCGGACGTCTTTTGAACCATGATCATACCTCAAGTAAAGTGCTTGGCTCAGAGCATCGGTGCTCAGGGGAAAATGCCCCCGGATTGCCCCGATGGCCCTGAAGAAAGGCTTCCTATACATACTCGTGCCAATACCCCACATCCACGTCCTCCAGCATACCCAGAGCATCGTCTGCGAGGACTGCCACTGAGAAATACAGAGTGAGCAGGTGGGATGCGATGGCTTTGCTGTCGATTCCCATCAGCCGCACGGAAAGGCTTGGCATCTGTTCCCCCGGTATGCCGGCCTGATGGAGACCCACCACACCCTGATCCTTTTCCCCCACGCGAAGGAGAAGAATATTGCTCTTTCCGTCCTCAACCGGGATCTTGTCGGACGGAATGAAGGGAATGCCGCGCCACGTGAAGAAGGGCACGCCATACATGGTGATCGTTGGTGGGGGAACACCCCGCCGGGTGCACTCACGCCCGACGGCAGCGATGGTTGCGGGGTTGGCCAGGAAGAAGGCAGGCTTCTTCCAGACCTTGGAAATCAATTCGTCCAGATCGTCAGGCGTCGGCATGCCCTTTCGGGCTGAAATTCGCATGGAGGGGTCAACCACGTTAAGGAGACCAAATTCAGGGTTGTTGAACATTTCCCATTCCTGCTTCTCCTTCATGCCTTCGATGGTGAGGCGCAGCTGCTCGCGCAACTGATCGATCGGGTCGTTGTAGAGGTCGCTCACTCGGGTGTGGACGCGAACGATGGTCTGCACGATACTGAGGGGGTACTCCTTGGGTTCGCTCTCATAGTCGATGAAGGTGTCGGGAAGAGACGCCTCGCCCTTGTGGCTCGATGAGATGGCGATGTTTCTCCTGGAGAGTTCATCTCGCGCTATTTGCTCTTCCTGCATGTACTTGATGAGCTCCCCCAGTTGGGGGGCCTCTTCCAGGATTCCCGCAAGGCGCGCCAAATCGAGGGAGACGATGGTGCATGGGGTGAGCGCAATCACCGTGACGGTAGTTGAGGCATCGTCATCGATCAAAGAGCTCCCCTTGAAGTACTCTCCCTCACCAAGCAAAGCCACTCTCAATCGCTTCCCGTGGGCTCCGACCTTCGTCACCTCCGCCTTGCCACGGGCTACGAGGAAGAGCTTGTTCAGGTCGTCTCCCTCTTTGACGATCTGCTCCCCGGCTTCGTAGCGGTTGGAATCAAACCGGGTGGAAAGGATCGCCCGGGCCGATTCATCGAACTTCTTCTCCTCCTTGAACGAAACCCTTACCTTGTTGACCCGGTATGTTCCCGATTGCACCTGCACCCAAGGCAGCATGTGGAGCAACCAGCGGGGTGTGATCGCCTCCATTTGAGGGACCGTTTTGGTCGTGGTGGCCAGATTACGGGCCTCACCCGTGCTCAGACTCTGTTTTTGTTTGATGGGTTCCTCCGGCATAAGACACGACTCCTCATGGGTTCATTGACAAACAATCAGGTGCGGGGCCGGCAAGGCCGGCCGTCGGAAATGAAGCCTTTTGTTGGGGGACCGGCCAAGGCATTTCCACCTCATCCGCTGCAAAAATTTCCAAGAGCACAGCTGCTTCCCCCTGGCTAGAGCTGTCTAACAGAACTCCCCCCATTAATCAATGCAATAACCCCCGGATGAACCGGGGGGTTTGAAAACTCCTTTCCTGTGGGAGCCGCGCCCCAATCATGCCGTTTTCCAGGGCGGGACTTCGGGGTTTTCCAACTTGCCCGATCACTCCTGGTGGTTTTCCTCCGGCGCTCCCGGTGCGGATCGCTTCGAAGTGGAAGCCGTGGACAACCCGGCTGCAGGATCATTCAGCATTCTCACCTCCCGCTGAGGAAAGGGAAATGACATTCCCGCCACCTGCACGGCATCGTACAGGGACACCGTCAGCTCACTACGAATCACTGACCAGTCAGCGAACTGGTCCGTCCAGGCCCGCAGCTCAAAGTTTATGGAATTGTCCCCGAAGCCCACAAAGAGGCCACGGGGCTTTGGGTTCCGCAAAACCCGGGGGTGAGCCAGTGCCACAGCCTCCAGCACCTCGATCACTTTCTTGGGCGCCGCACCGTAGTTCACCCCCACCGGCAAGTCGATGCGCCGCAGCCGATCCCCGAGGGTCCAGTTGGTCACCTTTTCCGTAACGAGCTGGGCGTTGGGAACGATGATGTCGGCCCCCTGGCCCGTGCGGACCGTGCTGGCTCGGATGCCGATCCGCTTGACTTCTCCCTGCAGGTTCCCCACCTCGATGGTGTCGCCCACGTGGATCGGCCGTTCAAAGAGGAGGATCAGGCCGGAGACGAAGTTGTTGATCACGCTCTGCAGCCCGAATCCGATACCCACTCCCAATGCCCCGACCAGAACGGTGATCTTGGTGAGATCCACCCCAAGCACCCCCAGTCCCAGGACGAAACCCAGGGCGAGGATCGTGTAGTGCAGGAGCCTCGAGGCGGCATAGGACAGGCCGCGGTCGATGAGGATCCTGGGGTATACATCCTCCTTGAGAACGAATCGAATGAATGCCGAGAGAAGGTATGCAGCCCAGACCGTGAGGACGAAGGCGAGAATGTCGCCAAGGGAGATGCTTACGGAGCCGCGCTCCAGCTTATTGGTCAGCAACGCCTCCACCGAGGAAAGCACCGGCTGCAGAAAACCGAGATATTCGAGGGAGCGGCTCAACCCGGCGGCCACGGCAAGCCAGACCAGGACCCGGTGAGTGCGCCGCACCAGCATGTCACGATGGTTCTGAACCATTTTTAAGAGCCGCAAAGGCCAGACGCGGAGGGCAAAGACCACCACGCCGACGAGCACCTGCACGAGGGTGTAAAGCGCCAACACCAGGACACCAATGCCCAGAGCGAAGGGGGCAGATATCCGGGCGAGTCGTATGTACCCGAGGACAGTGGCAATAACGCCAACGACAAGGTCGAGCGTCAGGAGGACGGCGCCTGCATGGAAGAGACGTGTGGAAATCTGCCCCTTCGCGCGTTCCATGATCCGCCGCAGGTGTCCGGAGACGAGCGACCATCCCAAAACGGCGATCCCGCTGGTCATCTCCAGGAGAAGAATCGCCTGTTCGATGGGTTGGACACCGGAGAATTTTCTCCTCACGCCGTCCAGGGCGATCAGGACTCCCATGACGTAGAGGCCGCGCATCATTTCCGGAGTCACGACCGGCTGCACCAGCCGGATCATGGACAAAACCCCGAGCAACGCAAGCAGGATCCTCACTGTCAGGGGAACCGGAGAAGTGGGCATTGTGGCAACGAAGATGGAGACAATCAGAGCTGCGGCGTACGGGCGTTCGAAAACCATGGCGGCTGAAGTCATGCCATTGTCGGTTGCCGCCCAATCACGGGTCCGTCGTCTGGCCGCACGCAGCATCAACGCAAAAGCCACGAACAATCCGACATGGAGGGGCATTCCCCTGGAGGGTTCGCGCACGTACTGCAGTACGTCCATCCAGCAATCGGCGCCAATCTCGCCGATCTTACCGGGAAGAGCGGTACCGGCCCAAGCCCAGAGCTCTGCACTCCACAGAGGCAGCCGTTCCCGCGTCAGGATCCCGCCAACCGCTTTTTCCTGAGCCTGGGCCACCTTCGCGTAGACTGACTCGCACCGTGAAACCTCCTGGGATACAGCGGCCTGAAGGTCCAGCACGTCGCTGTGCTGCGATTCCAGGGGCGTCCGCGCAGCATCGATGGCACTGATCGCCGTGCCGATCTGCTGAAGGACCGGCGTCGGCGCGTTGGAAGCCTGAGCCGCATTCAAGGTTTCGGTCCATCTTTTCTTCAGGTCCTCCAGACGGCTGATTGCTTCCCGCAGGTGAATGGCCCGTTCCGTGAGTGTCTTCAGCCATGCAGTCGTCTGGAGTTTTCTCCCGTGCCATATCTTTTGTTGAGCCTGGAGGGTCTCGAGGGTGGGCTCATCACCCACGATCTTCATGGTCCCGGCAAGCTCCGTGTCCATCTGACCTCGGACACCCGGAACTTCTTTCCGGATGGCTTCGATGGCAGGGCTGGCGACAAACTGGGTGCTCAGGGCCTGCAGGAGATTGGACACCTCCGTGGCCCGGGTTGCCACTTCAGCCAGCGGGATCGCCACTGTGGGTGGAGGTGCAGGGACTTCTTGAGGCTGCTGGGTCTTTTGCTCAACAGCTTCCGCAGGGATGGCCGACAGGCACAAAATGGCCACAACGAGGGCGATGCATACCGTGCGCTTTCTGAATCGCTGTTTCATGGGCATCTCCACCCGATGGTTCCCATGGGCTTTGACCTCAATTGTGTAAGGAAGGGTTCAGGCATGCCTGACCCCCCCGAAATGATGCTCTAAGAGCGTGTTCAAAAAGGCATCATATCTCATACATGTTTGCTGATCGAACCCTAACGCCCGCAAGGGGCTAGACTACGAATTGGGGTAGCATAGGGCCTTGTGCCCGTCTCACACGTTTCGGAAGGCCCTGATTCTTTTGAGCGATGGAAAGACGCGCTTGGTTTGCAGGGGCTTTTTGACACCCTCTCAGAGACCCGCCAGCCTCTTGGTCGACCTTACTGGAGATCGTGAAGGAACCGCTGGAACTCTTTTGAATCCCTGAGGATGCGCCTCGCGGCATCCCGCAGTTTGTCCACCTCCTCAGGCTTGAGGACAAATGAGGTGGGGAGCCGTTTAAAATAGCTGCGTTCGGCTTCGTCGTCCAAGGCGTCAAACTTCACTTGAACGAGGTAGAATTCGATGTCCCCACAGGAACCCGGCTCCGTGGAGATGGGCCCTGACCCGCACCGCCCCCTGCGAATCTCCTCGGCCCACCGGGGGAAGCTCTCACTCAAGAGGGCCACCGTCTCCATGTTGTAGCGCTCAATGGCTATGGAGGAGTACGAACTGAGCATGGCGCCAAAGGGAGGGATCTTTTCGCGCCGATCCCACTTGTCGTCGGTTTCGGTTTCGGCGTTCACCACCACGAAGACGACCTTGTGAGCATTTTCCATCTTGGCGTATTTCATGGTTTCCCAAGGGCTGCCCATGAGGCTGACACGCTCAAGGGCGGCGCGGAGGCCCAGGTTGTCGGCCACCCCCCCGTCCACCAGGTGAATGTAGGGCTTCTTCTTGGAATCCAGGAAGGGCAACATGTTGTTGGCCAGGTCCAGGCGACGGTTCGCTATGTCCCTGGGTGGCTTCATGGCCTCTGCAAGGGCCTCGGGCATGTGGAAGCCGCACCTGCCCGCGTAATTCCTCAAGCTGATGGGACTCAAGACCATGGGCACCGCCGACGACGCCGCACAGGCCCTGGCCACGGGAAAAGTGGAAAGATCCGAGCAGATCGCATCGAAAGCGTCTTGAATGAATGAAACTCGCGTGCCATGGACCATGTCGGTTGCATTGATGACAATCATGGGTTCTTTTCGGGCAAGCAGGTCCCCAAAGGTCTTTCCCTCGAATACGTGCTTGTTGTAGTAATCCGCTGCCAGGTCGCTGCGATTGTAGTAGGCGGAAGAGAGCTTCCCCCAGTTTCCGGGGTTGAAGAGGGTGGCGCGGACGAGTTCTCCCTGGACGTCCTTTTTCAGGAATCTGGACTCGAAGTCCTCAAAGGTGCGGTCCCTGAAAAGCCCGTAGTAAGCCGCCGTGAAGCTCCCGCCGGAGACCCCGGAGATCCAGTCCACTTCGTCAAGCAAACGCCGCTGACGGCCACGAAGGGCGACTGTCGTATCCCGAAACGTTTCGAGGACGCCGTAGGAAAAGGCGGCAGCCCGGGTCCCTCCACCCGAGAAACTGAGCAGGAGCAGGAGTTGGTCGTCATTGACGGGATCAATGAGGTTTCTGCCCCTATACCCCGCCGCGGGATCGTATTGCCTCAAGGGTTGATTGAAAGGGTAGTGAGCACAACCTGAAACTGCTGCAAGAAGGATGATCCCGCAAATCCAGCAATGCAATGCAGCGCGCACACTCAGCGGAGCTTCCATTGACGGTTTCTCCCCAGTCTTCCGACGCATGCCAGTCCTCCTCCAAAGATTGTGACGGAGCAGGGTGGGCACATCCCTGCCCAATCCTTCTGCAAAGCGAGCCGACCCCTCCACCCCGACTTTTTGAGGTCTCCAATACTCAGTGCTACAACGAGGCTTCCAGATCTGATGCGGCTCCGCGATGGTTCCCTCTCCCCCGACCGGGGGTGAGGGAACTTCAAAGCCTCGTTGTAGTATTAGGGCCTGTTTCGAGAACCCAGCCCTGACCCTTGGCGATCTCGGCACGGTAGCGGAACGCGCCGACGACCAGGTCCTCCTTCTGCGGGGTGAGTTTCTCCTTCGCCAGGGCTTCGGTGTAAGGCTGCATGGCGAGCCCGTGGGACGAGGTGGACCAGAGTTGGTAGAACCGCTTGTGGCATTCCCGGCAGCTCTGGGATCCTGCAAACCCCTTGGCTTCAGAAGTGGGCTTCATTTCTGCCCCAAGGGCAAGGGACAGGATTGAACTGGAGAGCAGCGAAACACCCACTGCCAGCGTCAGTAAGGCAGCGATGTTTGATTCTGACCCGATGGTGTTGATCCTTCCGCCCTTCCTCATCCCCCTGCCACATGATGAATCGCTCATTACACGCAGTCAAACCAAGTATTCACGGTAAAGCATACACGTCACTTGGCCCTCAGGAATTCGATCTTATAGGTTTCACCATGTACCGCCTGGAAATAGGCCCCTGTCAGCCGGTCGGTCTCAGGGTCGTATCGCAGGTTGTATGTGGAACCGGGGTAGTTGACATCGCGCAGCTCGATGAAAACGGTGATCTCGCCTTCGTTTCGGCGGATCTGCGCTTGCGAGACGTTGATCGGCCGAGGATTGAAGTAAGCCGCCTTCAGGGCGCCGTCCTTGCCGATCTCCTTGAGCTCGAGGATGTACCCCCCATCGGGTCGGACCCAACGCCCGATGAGACGCTGTACCTCAATTTCCCCTGCGGATTGTGGCGTATCGGCGGCAGTAGCCATTGGCAGCGCAAGGATCGCGACCGAAGCGCTCAAGAGTAGCAGCAGGATGGCCGTTGAAATGAGCTTTTTTCCCGTATGAGTGCAGCAAGGAATCACAAGAGACATAATGTAAATCCTTTCTTTCCGTGCCCAGTAAAGTCCACAGAACTGAGTCTCCAATATCCAGCCATCATTCCGGCGAAAGCCGGAATCCAGCCATTCAATGATTCGTTTGGACCCCGGCGCCTGTCCCGGACCACGATCCGGGATTCGCCGGGGTGACGGTCCATATGTTGGTCACTTTGTTCTGCAGATATGCGCTGAATCTTGTCATTCTCACCCCAAGAGCGACTGGATCGAAATAGCCGCCCTTCGACATTCACGGAATCATGCCGCATTCGAACATCTTGTTGGCGATGGGGGGAGCCACTTTGTTGATGAATGCCTGGCGCATCCGGGGATCACCGCGCAGAAGCTGAATGGCCTGCTGTTCCTGCGCTGACTTGGCCTTGCCCTTCTTCTGCCACAGATCCTGGCAAGTCGATTGCTGGTACCTCTGGATGACCTTGTCGGCGATCATGTTCATGATCGGGTACTCCTGAGCGCGGGCGATGCCGGCGTAAAGCAGCACGATTGCCGGTGCCAAAAGGCAAGAACGTCTGATCCTGTCTTTCTCCTTTGTGTGCGTTGTGGTTGATCCGAGATCTTCTCTTCCTTCATCCGCATGTTCGCCTTGTCGCTCGGCCGCCTCCATGAGCCGATTGTTCTCCTCGGGAGTTACTTCAGGTGCTCAGCCCCGGGCATCCGATCACCGTGGCGCTATTCGCGGAAGCGTGCTCGCCGCCTCGGCCCGAACCCGTCACTCATTGGATCGCCGGCTAATGGTCCATGATTGTGACGACGCCGTCTGTCCTGGGGTGGTCTGAAGTGCGAGTCGTGTCGGATAAGACCAGGCGGGCACGGTCTATTCCTCTATGTTTTCGTCTCCTTGTCGCCTGTCGATGCCCGAGCCAAAAGTGCCGTCAGGATCACGTGCAGGACGACCGCCGGCCACAGGAGTATGCCGCTCATACCGCCCGCGAAGCCGACGTAGGCGAGATACAGTGTGACGACCGCACTGTAGGTCAACATGCCGACCAGCGGCGGGCCCGGCCAGCAGGCCACTCCCAGGGCGATCAGGGCGATGCCGAGCACGCGCGCTACCGGAATGGCGACGCCGGTAAGCTCCCCTCCGAGCAACAACCGCCCAACGAGCGACGGCAGAATCAGCAACGCCAACCCGGTCGCGGCCTCACTGACAGCAGCGAGAACAAGCACCTTTTTCATCGCGTCTGTTTCCAGTCCTTTCGCGCTCTCGATCCGGTTCGCAATGGCTGGAAGCGGCTAGCGGTTCTCCGCATGTTTGGCCTCTCCTACCGCCGATGCGGCGCCCCCGGCCCTGGGCGATCAGCCGTCCCTGCCTCCGGGCTCTACTCCGGCTTGAAGGGTTCGAGCTTGAAGGTCAGCTTGTCGATCTTGCCGGTGAACTTGAACGGAACATCGTAGCGATACTCCAGCATCGCGACGCCGGTGCGCGTGTCCTGGCCGATGTCGAAGGTTTCGTCCTCCGGGAAGGTGATCGGGGTGGTGTGTTCCATGGAATTCTTGGCCACTTCCTTGCCGTCCACGGAGAGCACGCCCTTCCCTCCCTTGCCCAAGCCCGGACCATCGGACTTGAAATCGAAGACGATGGTGTGCTTGCCGGCGCCCAGCTCAGGCCCTTCCCAGGTCGTGCGCTTGAGGTCGAGCAGGTTGTAGAGGAACACCGGCTTGCCCCGACCAATTCCCAACTCGCCCTTGCTCAGAAAGAGTCCGTAGCCGCCGAAGCGCCCGCCTTCGGTGACGATCATGCCTTCCGCGCCACCTTCGGGAATCGTTACCTCGGCGGTGATGGTGTAAGACTTGCCCAGGATGTTCGGGGCACCGCTTTGCGGCACGCCGGTCAGTCCTCCCGTATAGGTGAAGACCGTTCGCCCAGCCGTCAGGCTAGGCTTCGGCGCGGTCCAACGCGTCAGCGACGTGTTGTCGAGCGGCAGCACGTCGTACTTCTTCGCCTCGGCGTAGAAGAGGTCCTGCAGCTGCTTGAGCTTCTCCGGCATCTTGGCCGCCAGGTCGTTGGACTCGGTGGGATCCTCCATGACGTTGTAGAGCTCCCAGTTGTACCCGGTGATCACGTCGGGCGCCGGCTTGGTGCTGAGCTCCCACGGGAGCGTCGCCGGGGTCGTGGTCGCCACCCAGCCCTCGTGATAGATGGCGCGGTTGCCGAGCATCTCGAAGTATTGCGTCGTGTGCCGGGTGGGTGCGTTGGCGTTCGCCTTGTCCCAGGTGTAGGCCATGCTCGTGCCTTCGATGGGGTGCTGCTTGATGCCGTCGATCGTCTCGGGTTGCGAGATGCCGGCCGCTTCGAGGATGGTCGGCACGATGTCGATGACATGGTGGAACTGGCGCCGGATGCCGCCCAGGTCCTTGATGTGGCCGGGCCACGACATGGCCAGGCCCTGGGCCGTCCCGCCGAAGTGCGACGCCACCTGCTTCATCCACTTGAACGGCGTGTCCATCGCCCAGGCCCAGGGTGCCGCAAAGTGCGGGAAGGTCCGGTCGGACCCCCAGAATTCGTACCAGAGGAACTGGTCCTTGACCGGCACGGCAACCCCGTTGAAGGTGGTGAACTCGTTCGGCGTGCCGTTGAGCATGCCTTCCGCGCTCGCGCCGTTGTCGCCGGCGATGTAGATGATCAGGGTGTTGTCGAGCTCGCCCAGGTCTTCGACCGTCTGGATCACGCGGCCGATCTCGTGGTCCGTGTAGGCAAGGTAGGCCCCGAAGACGTTGGCCTGCTTGATGAAGAGCTTCTTCTCATCCCAACTGAGGGAATCCCACTGCGGAAGCTTCGCGCCGCCAAATTCGGCCTGACCGTCCGGCCAGGGCGTGAGCTTCGCGTTCTCGGGCATGATGCCCAGCCGCTTCTGGTTGGCGAAGATGGTCTCGCGCACCTTGTTCCAGCCCTCGTCGAAGAGGTGCATGTCGCTGATCTTCTGTATCCACTCCGGCGTCGGATGATGCGGGGCGTGGGTGCCGCCCGGCACGTAGTAGACGAGCCACGGCTTGCCGGGCGCGATCTCCTTGAGCTCCTTCATGTACTGGATCGCCTCGTCGGCCATGTCCGTGGTCAGGTTCCAGCCTGGATTGCCCTGGAAGGGGTAGATGGCCGTCGTATTGCGGAACAGGTTCGGCTGCCACTGGCTGGCGTCGCCGCCGACGAAGCCATAGAAGTACTCGAAGCCCATGCCGTTCGGCCACTGGTCGAAGGGCCCGGCCTGGGTCGCCTGATAGAAAGGCGTGTTGTGGTCCTTGCCGAACCAGGAAGTCGCATACCCGTTCGCCTTCAGGATGTCACCGATGGTGCCTTTCTCAAGCGGGATGATTGAGTCGTAACCCGGGAATCCCGTCGCTATCTCGCCGACCACGCCGAAGCCAACCGAGTGATGGTTGCGCCCGGTGATGATCGCCGCGCGCGTCGGGGAGCAGAGCGACGTGGAGTGGAAATTCGTGTAACGCAGCCCGGTTTTCGCGATGCGATCCAGTGCCGGTGTCGGGACGACCCCGCCGAAGGTGCCCGGCGCACCGAAGCCGCTATCGTCCGTCATGATCAGCAACACGTTGGGCGCGCCTTTCGGCGGCACGACGCGTGGCGCCCACCAGGCTTTCGACTCCGAGGCCTTTTCCTTGATCACCCCGCCGAACGTCGGATCGGGCGGCGGAAGCTGCTTGCCATCGAGGGTCGTGGTGGCGCCGGGCGAGCCCAGCTCACCGGTGACTTGCTGCGCAATGCAGCATGAAGCATAGAGCGCAAAGGCGACAACTGAAACCGTTATGGCGACGACCAGCTTGACTGCTTTCATACGAGGTCCCTCCTCTTTGACGTGGTGTTGTCAACAGCGACATTCGCAGGCCGCGAAAGTGGTGCGCCGCCGTACGCGATTGGCAACGATGAATGCCAGAGTCATTGTTAGAACCAGTCTTGTTTTCACAAGTTCTTGCTTTTATGGCTTAGGTTGTTGGTAATCGACACACAGTCCGGCGTCGCAGATCTCCACCCTCCACATCCAAATCAAATAAGGTGTTTCGTGGAGGGGCACCTTGGAGGGGCGAGCCATGCGAGCCCTCCCGCTCTTCTCAGTCAGACCAGCATCCCCTATTGGAGCTGCGAAAAGCCACCGATTGTCAAACAAAACAATCCTTGACATCTGATGCGTTTTGTGCCATCATCAACGCACCATGCGAACGACAGTCGATATTGATACCCCCGTTCTGAAGGATCTGAAAAAGATCCAGCGAAAAGAGGGAAAATCCCTCGGCAGGCTCATTTCTGACCTGCTGGCCGAGGCCCTTGGTGAACGCAAATCAGCCAAGGCCCCAAGCAGGCCGCCCAAATGGATTTCAAAACGAATGGGCGCCCGCATTGACTTAGCGGATCGCGAGGCGGTATATGCGGCCATGGAAAGCGAACCGCCGCCTTACAAGAGTTCCAAATCACCATGAGTTTTGCCATTGACGTCAATATCCTGCTTTATGCCTCTGACACCGGCAGCCCTCACTTTGAGCGGGCCAACTCATTCATCGCGTCCTGTATCGTTCAAAAAGAAGTCTTCTCCTTGGGATGGCCGACGGTCATGAGCTATTTGCGCATTGCCACGCACCCCGCTGTGTTTGATCATCCCTTATCCCCCGATGAAGCTATGGCTAATATCGAAACCCTTCTGAACCTTCCTCACGCGCGATTTCTATCCGAAGACGAAGGATTCTGGGCCGTCTACCGTGCCACCACGTCAGAGGTTCCCACCCGGGGAAACCTGGTGCCGGATGCCCATCTGACGGCTTTGCTTCGCTACCATGGCGTAAAAACCTTGTACACCCATGACCGGGACTTCCTCAAATTCCCTTTCCTCGATGTTCGAGACCCTCTTGCCGGGGATTAGACAAAGGCCTGAGCATCGCTTCACACCCGACGGTTTCCATTCGGCGTCGCAGAGCTCCGCCCTCCACGTCCCAATCAAATAAGGTGTTCAGCTCATTGAAACGACAGGATGAACCAACACCTCCACCCTGCCTCCAGGTATTTGCTCTTGGCATTGCCGGAAGCCGTCACCAGAATCGGCGAAGCGCCTGTCAGCAGAAGCATGCTTCTCACTGCCTCGGCCCGCTGACTGGATCCTAAGTTGAGCGATTCTCCCACACCTCGTGGGTACAAGTGCTGTGTGATCAATGAGTTCACCCTCACCCGGCCTCTCCCATCGAGGGAGAGGAGCCACCTTATGATTCCCCTCCCCTGGTGGGAGGGGCGAGGGGAGGGGGAGAAAATCGCTCAGATTGGGTGGATAGTGTTTGCCTCTCCCATATGGTTCCTGTCGCTTCCGGCTGGGTCTCATCTGAACTCTGTAGTCTCAACCGTGAATGCGGGGCCGCCCCCGGCGGAGCAGCCCGCGTGGTTCACAACCGAAACGATTTTGGTGTGCGCGCTGCCGGGCAGGACACCTAAGGCACGGCCTGCGCGGTTCACGACCGAAAGCACTTACTTCGCGTCGGCGGCTTTCTGCATGCCCGCTTCCAGCTTCTTGATGTCCTCGGGCGACAGCTTCGGCCGGTCCACCTTGATCGTCAGCTTGTTGAGCTTGGCGGTCAGGGTGAAAGGCGGCTTGTAGTCGGCGTCGTTGACACCGGTGAGGGTGTCCGAGCCGATGTCGAAGCTCTCGTCCCATTGCAGGATCATCGGCAGCGTTCGCTCCATGGCGATGGTTTGGACCGCCTTGCCGTCCACCTTGAGCGTGCCGGTGCCGGAACGACCGAGACCGCTCATGTTGTTGAACGCCAGCGTGCCGAGGCCGAGGCCGTCATACTTGAAGTCGAACTCCAGCGTATGCTTGCCGGGGGCGAGCGCTTCGGGGCCTTCCCACTTGATGCGTTTCAGGTCAATCAAGTTCCAGAGGAATACCGGCTTGCCTTTCAACAGGTAGAAGCCGTAGCCGGCAAACCGGCCGCCGGAGGTCAGGATCATGCCCTCGGCGCCGCCCTGCGGCACTTCGATGTCCGCCGTGATGGTGTACGACGCGTCGAGCAACATCGGCGAATCACCCTGCGGCAGGCCGACCATCGGTTTGGTGTACACGAACTCGGTGCGACCGGCGGTGATGTTCGGGCGCGGGGCGACGATGCGGGCCGCCACCGAGGCGTCCAGCGGGAAGACCTGATATTTCTTCCCCTCCTCGATGAACATCGTCTTCATCGCTTTCACTTTGTCCGGATTCTTGTCGGCGATGTTTTGGGACTGACTGAAGTCCGTGTTCAGGTCGTAGAGTTCGAGGACCTGGTTGTTGAGCGGGTCGGGATTGGCGGCGCCGAAGGCTTCCCACGGCGCGCGGTTCACCTGGGTGCTGAGCAGCCAGCCTTCGTGATACAAGGCCCACTGGCCCATCATCTCGAAGTACTGGGTCTTGTGTCGGGACGGTTCCTTGGCGTTCTTGGCGTCAAAGGTGTAGGCGAAGCTCGTGCCTTCGATGGGCACCTGCTTGATGCCGTCCACAGATTCGGGCGCGGAGATGCCGGTGACCTCGAGGATGGTCGGCACCACGTCAATGACGTGCGTGAACTGCTCGCGGAGAGCGCCCTGGTCCTTGATGTGGCCCGGCCAGGAGACCGCCATGCACTGCCGGATGCCGCCGAGCTTCGAGGCGTTTTGCTTGAACCAGGTGAACGGCGTATCAAAGGCCCACGACCAGCCCGCCGACATGTGGTTGTAAGTCTGCTCGGTGCCCCAGACGTCGTACCACTTCATCTGATCTGCGACCGGCACGGCGACGCCGTTGAAGAACGCGACTTCGTTGGGCGTGCCAAGCGGCCCTCCTTCGGCACTGGTGCCGTTGTCGCCGTTGATGTAGATGATGAGCGTGTCGTCCAACTTGCCCATGTCCTCGATGGCCTGAATGACCCGGCCGATCTCGTAGTCGTTGTAGGCCTCATAGGCGGCGAAGATTTCCACCTGCCGGATATAGAGCTTCTTCTCCTCGGGCGTGCAATCATCCCAGTTCTTGATGACTTTCGTCGGCCAAGGCTCCAGTTTGGTGTCCGCCGGAATCACGCCGAGCTTCTTCTGGTTCTCAAAAATCCGCTCCCGCAGCTTGTTCCAGCCGTCGTCGAAGAGGTGCATGTTGTGGATTTTGTCCACCCATTCCTTCGTCGGGTGGTGCGGCGCGTGCGTGGCACCGGGAACGTAGTAGAGGAAAAACGGTTTGTCCGGCTTGATTTGGTTGATGCGGTTAAGGTATTCGATGGCGTCATCCGCCATGCCGGTGATGAGGTTCCAGCCGGGCTTGCCTTCGAACGGAAAGATCTGGGTGGTGTTGCGGAACAGGTTCGGCTGCCACTGGTTGGCGTCGCCTCCGACGAACCCGTAGAAGTAATCGAAACCCTGCCCGACGGGCCAATTGTCAAACGGCCCGACCTGACTGGCCGCGAAAGCCGGCACGTTGTGGTCCTTGCCGAACCACGACGTCGCATAGCCGTTTTCCTTGAGGATGCGCCCGACGGTGGCCTTGTCCTTGGGGAGGATGCTGTTGTACCCCGGGAAGCCCGTGGACTGCTCGGAGATCACGCCGAAGCCTGCCGAGTGATGATTGCGACCGGTGATCAACGCGGCGCGCGTCGGCGAGCAGAGCGCGGTGGAGTGAATGTTATTGTAGCGCAGCCCGGTCTTGGCAACGCGATCCATCGTCGGGGTCGGGATGACGCCGCCGAAGGTGCTCGGCACGCCGAAGCCCGAGTCGTCGGTCATGATGAGCAGGATGTTGGGCGCTTTCTTGGGCGGAACAACGCGCGGCGCCCACCATGGCTTGGATTGGAGGGCGTCGTCCTTGATCTCGCCGCCGAATTTCGGGTCGGGGGCGGGGAGCTGCTTTCCATCGATGGTGGTGGTGGCGCCGGGTGAGCCCAGCTCACCGGTGACCTGCTGGGCCATGACCGGGAGGGCAAAAGCGACGACCGCAATGCTCAAGGCCAGAATTGCCATCATCAAGATTCTCTTGTTCACGCTGTTCCTCCTGTTTTCTCTTTGGCATTCCCCGGGAGCAGGCCAAAAAGTGCTGATGTTGCTGCTGGTCATCATTCTTTGTGGCACTGGAAAGTGAGCATCGCAGCAATTCTCTTTCCACCCGATGCGGCCCTTTCCCGAGATCCATGATCGCGCCTTTTGCCCCTAAAAGGCCATTGCCGCCTTGAACCAGACGTAATCGCCTTCGAGGCGTTTGTTGACGTCGAGTTCGGGGAGCCACTTCACCTCGGCTGAGAAAGTGTGGCCGCAAATGGGCGGAGATATATAGGAGACAACCGGTCCAATGCCCTGGGTGCGGCCTTCGAAGGAACCGAGCACCGCACCGGAGCCGCTGTCGCCGGTGAACTGCTTCCAGTAAAAGGCGTTGAAGCCGATTCCGATGTACCCGTACTTGGACAAGGGCAGGTGCTCGGCAACGGTCAGGTCAAAGTGGAAGACATCACCGCTCTGGTAGTTCGTGGCATCGTTTTCCGTATTGAAATCCAGGCCGGCGTAGGCAGAGATTTCCAGGCCGATTTTCGAGCTCAGCCAGCTGAACGACACCACGGGCTCGAAGGTCCAGTAGTTCAGCCCCACGTTGGCCAGTTTGCCCTTGGTGTAGTCCCCCGTCGGGGCGTAGATGTCGAGCCGCACATCCCATTTGAAATCACCCTTGTTCCAGGCAAGCCAGAAGGGAACGAGTGTCATGTCGCCGATGCCGTCCGCCGTGTCACTGCGTTTGACGGTGCGGCCGCGTCGGGGGAAGAGCCTGCTTTGCAGGTCCACGCTCGCTTTCACCTCGGCCCACACATAAGGAACGAGCACTGCCGCGGTAAATTTGCCGTCGAGGATGCCGAACGGGGACTTGTAAGCAACGCCGAAGACGTCGGCATAAGTGGTCACTTCAAGGTCTGCAGCAGCAATGCCGCCGAACAGGATCCGTCTGTCAGCCCCGGCCGACCCGTTGTAATAGTTGAAGACGTTCAGCAGTGCGAATCCCGGGGGTGCGGCGTCAATGAAAGAAGCCATGGCACCCGGGGAATAGTGGCCCACTCCGCTCTCGGCGGCGAAGACAGTACAGGGTGGCGCCAGCACAGCGCAGTGCATCCATGCCAAGATAATGAAGATGATTGCTTTTTTCATAACCTCAGTCCTCCTTCAGTTCTCCAGATTCGTCCCTCGGCCAGCCATGGCTCATTACTCCATCTCCTGAGTCCGGTAATCGATGAGTTCCCCCTCTCTTGCCACGTAGTTCAGGATCTCTACCTCAAGCTCATAAGGCAGAATGCGGCAGTTTTTTTGGAAGCCTGCTGCTGCCTCCGCAATGGGCCGTAAACACAGTTCATGCAAAGACAGACATTTCTGGTAGTCAGAACAGAGAGACCGGAACGACCCGCTTTTCTCGTAAAGGCGCTCCAGGGTTTCACCGTGGCGAGGAAATCGCTCCATAACGAGCACAAGAGATGAGGTGTTGCTGGTCATCGATGTCCCCCTTTTGGTCGTACTCCTGTGAATTTGCAGGAGAAGTCTTCCAGGTTTTCCCGCGGTCTGAGCAGAAGCGATGATGATCTTCAGGAACCGTTCTGTGGCAGTCCATCATGCCCCTTCGGGGCACCCGAAACAATGAAAAGCTTCGAATCCACCGCAGAGGGCGCCGTCCTTGCCGATCTCCTTGAGCTCGAGGATGTACCCCCCATCGGGTCGGACCCAACGCCCGATGAGACGCTGTACCTCAATTTCCCCTGCGGATTGTGGCGTATCGGCGGCAGTAGCCATTGGCAGCGCAAGGATCGCGACCGAAGCGCTCAAGAGTAGCAGCAGGATGGCCGTTGAAATGAGCTTTTTTCCCGTATGAGTGCAGCAAGGAATCACAAGAGACATAATGTAAAACCTTTCTTCCCGTGCCCAGTAAAGTCCACAGAACTGAGTCTCCAATATCTAGCCATTCAACGATTCGTTTGGACCCCGGCGCCTGTTTCGGACCACGATCCGGGATTCGCCGGGGTGACGGTGCATATGTTGGTCACTTTGTTCTGCAGATATGCGCTGAATCTTGTCATTCTCACCCGAAGAGCGACTGGATCGAAATAGCCGCCCTTCGACATTCATGGAATCATGCCGCATTCGAACATCTTGTTGGCGATGGGGGGAGCCACTTTGTTGATGAATGCCTGGCGCATCTGGGGATCACCGCGCAGAAGCTGAATGGCCTGCTGTTCCTGCGCTGACTTGGCCTTGCCCTTCTTCTGCCACAGATCCTGGCAAGTCGATTGCTGGTACCTCTGGATGACCTTGTCGGCGATCATGTTCATGATCGGGTACTCCTGAGCAGCGGCGATGCCAGCGTAGAGAAGCACCAGTAGAAACGCGAAAAGGCAATAAAGTCTGGTCATGTTTTCTCCTTTCTGCATGATGTGATGGGCCTGGGATCTTCTTCGTTTCCTTTCACTCGCTCACCTTGTTGCTCCGCTGCTCCTTCAGGTATCGCTTCTTGTCTTCGGGAGTCAGCCGCTCACCGGCATGCACAGCGAAATCCCGGCTATGGCTTGAAGCAGCAGGACTTCTCGTTCCCATCCTCGAAGCACGCGTTTTGGGTGCCGTCCAGATCGTCCTGGACGAGGCGCGCGCAAAACCTGGCTGCCGAGCCCCATCCGGGCTATGGCTTAAAGTTGCTGTAGGGCCCACCGACCCGGTCGTAGGTGTTGCCGATTTCGTCCTGAGTGATATGGGTTTTGCCGTTGTCGGTCATGAAGACCAGATCCTGTTCAAGTGTTGGGGAGCGGAACTTCCAGCCCGGGGGCAGCTTCAGGCGCGAACCCAGATCCTTCAGATCCTCGAACTTCTGGTTTGGGTCCTTGATCAGGCTGGCCGACTTCATCACCCACGAGTTGCCCATGGGATCATCCAGAATGTAGGCGCGAGATCCCTTTCGGATGCCCATGCTGGTGTCACGCTTGGCGTCCATGACCACGTAGGAGAGATCCCTGCCTTCGCGGATCGCGTCAGGGATGGGGAACCACATGACCCAGCGTGCCTTGAGGCCCTGGAAATCGCGCTCCTTGCCGACCTTCACACCGACATGGTCGACCGTCCAGAGGCGCGGCCCGTTCTTCACGGTGCTCAGAGCACCGTTGTCTTCCTTGACCTTTTTCATGTCGATCTTGTCAAGGATGGCCGCGGGGGAGCTGTCACCACCACCGGCGGGGTTGGCGCCGTTCAGGCCGAGGGTGTTGTAGACACCGGCCGTAAAGTCTTTGGTCACGGCATCGCCGAACACCCCGCTGCCGGGCGCCGTCGGCGGGTTGGTCTTCATCAGTTTTGCGAGATAGGTGAAGTAGGTGTCGATGTCGAGGTCATCCACCTGCTTGCGCACCCCCGTCTTCATGTCGAAGCTGGCATCGACGACGCCTGGCAGCGGGGTGTACTGCTTGCCGTAATAGCTGAGCGGAACGACCGAGAACTTGTCCTGCAGGGAGTGCACCGCCTTGTAGTCCTCGGGGGTGCCGGTGCAGTAAATGCGCCCGAGGATCCACACCATCCCCGTGGCAGATTTTACCTGCGCCACACCCTCCGGGAGTGTGCCCGACCAGCCCGGCCCGGTGATTGCGTAGGTCTGGGCCTTCCCGCCCGTCGTGCTCGTGCCCGCCACGTGGAACACCTCCGACCAGCCGTCCAGCATCGGCATGATATAGTAACGATCCCCCATGTCGGGAATGCTGAAGACCCAGGGCTCGATGGAGACATCCAGCCAGACCATCGTGTACAGGGTGTCCGCATTGGGAGCGGCGCAGCAGTGGTTGTCCACGGCCGGGTAGCTCCGCATCTTGATCATCTGCCCCATGGGGGCGTGCTCGGCATCCGGCGTGGCCACATTGGTCTGCTGCTTGCGGACCATATCGAACGTGACGAGCGGGTACCCGTAGATGTATGCTTCCGTGGCGATTTTGACCGCATCCACCACGCCTGGCGTTGAGGTCTCAACCGCGCAGACCGGGAACGGATACGCCGCCATGAGCCCAAGGCACAGGGCCAGTATTGCCGATTTGATGGATTTCACCAGGATCCTCCTCTAACGAACAACGAGTTACCGCCAGCCAACCCCGCGAGCCAGCCAACCGAGCATCAACATCCCGATGGCGGCGATCCAGCTACCGGCCACGCGCACGGCGACCCGCATCCACGCCTGTCGCAGACTCACCACCACCGCCGGCAGCAAGGTCGCCAACACAAACACGGCCGTCGTTGCGCCGACCAACGCCAGCCAGTCCCGCCCACCCGCCGTCATGGTCGCGCCGTTGGTGTAGCCGTGGAGGAAGCCAGCCCCAGACGCTAGACCAAGGAGGATCCCCCGAGGCAATCTACAGTCCAACACCACCAATACGCCTAAGAGCCCGAACGAAAGCGTCATGATTGCCGGCGACTCTGAGTGTCCCGGCCACACCATCCCGATCAACCCGCCGCACAGCCACGCCGCCGGCATCAGCACCAACACCGGCCGCGCCGCCCTCGCACCACCAAGTCCGGCCAGCAGCCCCATCCCGAGCACCACCAGCAGATCACTCGGCGTCATCGCCAGATGCGCCACGCCGTCATAGAATCTTCCAAACCCGGTCGTCACCAGATGCGCCTGTGCCGCAGACGGCCACAGACAAAGCGCCGCGACGATCCCCGCCCATCTCTTCACGCGACCGCCCTCCACAGGAAAAACATCCCGGCCACCGTCACCGCAGCACCGGCCAGTCGAATCGCCACACGTCCGCCCTGCCAGCGATGCAACAGACCGACGGTGATGCCGAACCCGTGCAGTGTGCCGGTCGCCATCACAAAGCCGATGCTGTACGTCAGCCCGCTCGCTCCCGCCGGCAGCTCCGTTCCGTGTGCGTGCCCGTGAAAAATCGCAAAGAATCCCACCAGCACGGCTGCCAACCACAACGGAGGGCGCTTTTCCGCGAGCACCATGACCCCGAGCACCAGACCCGAGAGTGCAATGCCGATTTCAACGCCCGGCAAGGCAACACCCATCAGCCCAAGCGTCCCGCCGAACGCCATCACCATCGGAAACGCGACCGGCAAGACCCAAATCGCAGGAGCGCCCAGTTGCGCACCCCACAGCCCGACCGCGATCATCGCCAGCACGTGGTCGAGACCGGAAACGGGATGGTGCAGCCCGCTGACGAAGCCTGCCGCGCTCCCCGTCTCGACATGGGCAAAGGCGGTGGCCGGCCAGAGCAATGCCAGCCAAAACGGAAATTGACGGTCGAATCCTGGATATTTCATACTCATCTCCCGGTGAGCATCACCACCGTCCGTTGAATCGTCCAAAACGCTCCGCACACGCCAACGGCGTAACCGGGCACGCGCGCGACCCAGACGGGCCACCGCATCTCCAGCACGCGGAACGAGTGGGCCAGCCCCAGCATCAACCCGACAAACGCCATCTGCCCTAGTTCGACGCCCACGTTGAACCACAGCAACGCCTGCGGGATGGCTGCGGGCGCCATCCCTGCGGTGCTCAGGCCGCTCGCGAACCCGAACCCGTGCAGCAGCCCGAAGGCGAACGCCACCACCCACGGATACCGGATCGTAAGGCTCGTGCGGCCGCGCTCAGCCCGGACGATTTCCGGACCAAGAAAGAGGATGCTCAACGCGATGGCTGCGTTCAGCGGTGGGACCGGCGCACTGGCGTACCCGAGCGTCGCGATGCCCAGCGTCAGACTGTGGGCCACAGTGAAGGCTGTTATGGTCTTCAGGAGCGCGAACCGCCCGCGCACGATCAGAAGCAGCCCGAGCACGAACAGTAGGTGATCCACCCCGAGCAGGATGTGTTCGAACCCGAGCTGTAGGTAAGTTGCAGCAACCTGCATGGCGCCGGGCGAGGCTTGGACAACGAAAGAGGGGGCCGACGGCGTGAGACGGCTGACGTGGGCTGAGCCGTCCAGCCGTTCGTGACGCACGAGCACGTCGGTCATGGTTGCGGAAAGTCCATTGATGCGGATCGTCCCGCCGGTGAATCCGCCGGAGCACTGCACGCTCCAGCGTTCGGTGAGGCTCCCGGAGGCGAAGAACCCACGCGGCTCGTTGAGATTGCTACAGCCGGCCGGCAGTTCCACGTAGAGCCCCAACCGCAGGTTGTCGCCAACTCCCGGCACTTTCCACAGCACATCGTAGGTGTCCAGCCCCGTCTGGCGTAGCAGGAGATAAGCCGGCCGCACTTCGTGTGCCGACACGTTGGTCGCAAAGAGAGCAAACAGAGCCAGGAGCATGAACGCGCGTCTCATTTCACCTCCGCCAGCTGTTTCGTCGACTTCTCCGCCGGATCGGGTTGCTCGATGGTCACGCTGTAACGCTTGAGAAGCGTTTCGTAGAATTTTTCATTGGCTTCCGTCCGCCTGGCATTGGCCCAGTCGCGGCGGACGGCGTCGCGCACTTCTTCAAGTGTGGGCGTGTGTTCTTCGCTGCGTTCGCTGATAAAGACCAGGTGCACGCCGTAGCCGGATTCCACCGGGCCCTGCCATTGACCGGGTGCGAGTCGACTTAAGGCTGACGCGAACTTCTCACCGAACAGTTTCAACGCTTCGCTGGTCGGCATGGCATCGAAACGGTGATCGAGCAGGAAAGGATCGCCCACCGCCGAGACATCGTCATTGCCGCCAGCCTGGCGCAACTGCTCGAGAAGTTGTGCGACGTCACGTGCAAGATATTCCCCCCGCTGTATGGGGTTGAGATAGACATGTTGGAAGGTGAATCGCTGCTCCACATGGAATGAGCTCGCATGCGCTTTCAGGTAGGCGCGGAGGTCCTCTTCGGTCGGCTCCCCCTGGGCGGCGAGGTCCTCGGTGACGAACTCCAGTTTCTGCCGCAGGCGGCGACGGATGACGCTGTCGTCGCGATCCAAGCCCAGCGCGACCGCCTCCCGAGTACAGACTTCCTCGCGGATGTACTCGCGGACCAGCCCCTGCAACTCCGATTCGGTTGGCGGCCGCTGCCAGGTGCGAGTGAACCCGATGGCCAGCGACTCGATGCGGCCCTGTGTGACGACAATGCGCCCCGGTTCGCGCACGGAGTCACCCGACATCCACTCGAAAGCGGCAAAGAGTGCCGCCCCCAGCAGGAGGAAATGCACCAGTGGCTCTTTGAGGAGTGTCTTCATGTTACTTCGCCGGCGTGTACCAGATGGGCGACGTGTAAGCCCGCTCCTGCAGCGTCATCGCACTGCCCGGCAGAGGCTTCGCGCCGAGGCGTTTCGCGTCGTAGGCGGTCCAGCGCGGCGTGGGGATTTCGATCACGCGCACGTAGTAGAACGCCCGCTGAGCCGGGTCGAAATCCGGGTCCTTCCAGACGGCGATCAGTTCCGGCGCGCCGATGGTGTTGGTCCACATGGCGTTCTCCACATCTACCGTGCTGCCGACCGGCGTCTTGCAGCGGCCGTCCGCTTCGATGGTGCGTCCGCCGGACACGGCCACATCGACAATGCGCTCCTGTACCTTGCCATCCTTGTCCACCCAGCCCTTGATGATCTGGATGCGGTCGAGGTTCGCGCCGATGGGGTCCTTCAGCGCGGCGGCAATGAATGTGGGCGACTTGCCCTTCGGGGCGTCGCTCAGATCACCGCCCATGGGGACGCCTTTGGTGTAGCCGATGGCCGCGGGCATGCGGTTTCTCGCATCACCCGGCTCGAACTCCCAGCCGCCGAAGAAGCGTACGGCCATGCGCGTGCCGGTGGTGGCGTAAGTCTCGCGGCGCTGCATGGCGTCGAAGATCGCCTCGCGCGTGTTCTCCGTCGCCCACACGGCCGCGTAGCCGGACGCGGAGACCTCCCAGTCCATGACGGTGATGCCGGTCTTGGGATCCTTGAAGAAGGCCTTGGTCATGCGCTCCGGGCTGGGCTCCTGCGGCGCGGTCTTCCCGAAGAAGTTCTCTTCCTCCATGGCGGCGAGGCCGGTGTGCGCATCGCTGCTGCCGATGAGGCCGAACTTGTAGGGGTTGGTACCCAGCTTCGCTTCGAGCACGAGGCCGTTCTTCAGTGCCGACCGTGCGTACTCGAATTCGAGCATGTCCTTCTTCTTTGGAACGGTGCCGTCCAGATTGGATTTGTCCCAGATCTCGAAATTGGCGAATTCATCGTTGGGAGAGAGGAAGGGATGCGCCTCGCTGGTCCCCTTGGTTTGGGTGGCCTCGTAGAGCCGCTCCCACTTGGCGCGCGTCTCCGCATAATTGCGGTCGATCTTCTTGCCGAAGGCCTCGATGGTGGGGAACATGATGCCGTTGCTCAGATTGCCGTTGTGGGCGATGGCCAGCACTTCGCTGCCGGTCTTTTCTTCCGTGGCCGCCATCCATTTCCACAAGTCCTCGGGGTTGTCGCTGCCGAGCGGTTTCAATGTGGTGTAAGGTTCGACGAGGCTCGCTTTCGCGCCGTTCTCGCGGAAGATGACATTGCGGTGCAGGTTGTTGCCGCCCGTGTTCGAGGTCCATTCGAACCCGATGAAGGCCGTAAACCTGCCCGGATCGTTGTATGCCTCTGCAGCCTTGATGACCTCCTGCCAGGCCGAGCGATAGGCGCGCGTCCCCGGAAGCGGGAATCCCTTGGGCAGCTGACCCCTGCCAAAGCTCTGGATGATATCGATGGCCGCCTCTGCGCCGCGGCCGCCCTTGATCTGGTCATACCACTTGCGGCCCTGCGGCTGTGCCAGCAGCTCCGGATCGCCGCCCATCAACTGCGGAAAGAACCCGAAGCCGTCCGAGTGGTCCGCCACAACGAGGAAATCGAGCGGCCGGGACAGCTTGACCGGCTGACCGGTATTAGAGGTTATCTCCTCTCCCCGTGCGAATCGGTAAGCATCGCGGGGCGTGAGCCGCGCACCGAAGGCGCCCGCGTCCATGGAGAATGCGGTGTGCAGATGGGTATCCCCGAAAAACGGCCGCGTGGGGAAGTTGCGGCCCGCATAAGGCGAGTAAGGCGGCTTCGTGGGGTGAACTTTCTCAAGGTCCGCCTTGGTGGCCGTACCGACGCAGGGATCGGTGACCGCTTCCTCCTCGGCGGCGAACGCCGGCAGGGTAAGGCAGCCCACCATCGCGGCTGTGAGAATCGCGGTAAGGATCGTCAAACGCTTCATGTTTGGTTTCCTTATAGAGCGGTTTGTTACCGGCCAATGCATGCGCACCACTGGGATTACCCGAGACGCCCATCCAAGAGGCCACCCGGGGTTCCTCATGATTCACCTCTCTCACCTTGTTGCGTTGGGCATCCATGGGCCGCTTCGTGGCCTCGGGCGGGAACTCAGCACAACTGCACAGAAAACGTGTCCGAATTCCCTCCAAACATTGTCACCCCGGCGAAAGCCGGGGCCCAGAGACTATTCCTGGATTCCGGGTCGAGCCCGGAATGACGACTGATCTATGGGTCACCCAATCTGAGCGATTTGCTCCCCCTCCCCTCGCCCCTCCCGCCAGGGGAGGGGAATCACAAGGGTACTCCTCTCCCTTGATGGGAGAGGTTGGGTGAGGGTGAAGCGGTTGATCACACAGCACTCTTGCTACGAACTGTCGGAGAATCGCTCAATTTGGGGGTCACTCTATCGAGTGGGCCTTTACTCAGAGCAGCCTCGGCGTTCAGCGCACCCCAACTCTGTTCACGGGTCCGCCTCGGTTCATGGGTGCAGCTCCCACACCCGGCGCTCCAACCCCGACGCCGCGCGTGACACCGACACCCGGCGCCCCAGCCCCGACGGTGGAGCGACGGGCGACGCCGGCATAGCTGACCGGCGTCGCCGGCCTGCCAATGATCGCTTCCGCGGTGGCAATCATATTTTCGTGAGACGTAGGCCGGAACTCGCCATTCCAGGCCCATACGACGGCAGCAAGGCTAAGCATGAGCGCAACCTTGAGTAGAATGTGTTTCATTGGGTTCCTCCTTCCGTTGCACTTTGCGGTAATTCGTCCAACTCGACGAGGGCATCAGGGCTGAGCTTTTTCGCTCCGGCAGGCGGGGTGAACGCGAATGCATTGCCTGCCGGCGTGACGTCGGTTTTCCAGCCTTTAACGCGAAGAGTATACTGTGGTGCGCTGTTCAGGGTCTTGCTGGTGATCACCATCTTGCGCGGGATGGGCCTCTTGCCCACCTCCACCCAGAGCTGCCAGTCGGTGTCGAAGTTGCGAAAGGCGAGGTGCTCGCATTCCACCCCATCGATGACACCACGGCCAATATGCTTGGCTTCCTTGACCCCGGCAACGAGGACGTTGTAACAGTTCGACAGGATGAGGTCGGCGAACGGCAGAGAGATACCGTGGCCCGCCCTCAGGGCCTCGATAAGATGGTCCACGGTGCCCGGAGCATCGACTTGCGCGTAGCTGTTGATGTGCTTGCCGTAGACACTCGCGGTCTTGCCGTCGAAGAAGAGCGCCACATCCGCATAGCCGCCCACCCGGTGTGCACGCAGCTTGTTCGGGCGGCTCAAGAGCGCCTCTCCCGAATTGGTGAACTGGATTTTCTCCAATTCTGGCGTGATGATTTCGATGTCGCTGTCAAATGTGAGCTCGATGTTCTTCTGACTGCTCAGATAGTCGGACATTGCCTTAAGGATGGACTTGGCATCGTTTCCCTGCGGCTGGGCCCTGGCCGGCGCCGCCGTAATGGCTACCACCAGGACAGACGCCAGCATTGCGAAGTGAACACCTCTTGTCTTCATGATGTACTCTCTCCTTATCATTTGGTTTGAATTGGTTTCTGGTTGCCTTGATCCGTCGCGACGCCCCTTTTAGGGTGCTTCACGCCGCTTTGCCTTGACTCGTCCAGAAAGGGGTGGCAGGAGCACATCCACAGCCCCTAGAAGGCCATTGCCGCCTTGAACCAGACGTAATCGCCTTCGAGGCGTTTGTTGACGTCGATCTCGGGGAGCCACTTCACCTCGGCTGAGAAAGTGTGGCCGCAAATGGGCGGAGATATATAGGAGACAACCGGTCCAATGCCCTGGGTGCGGCCTTCGAAGGAACCGAGCACCGCACCGGAGCCGCTGTCGCCGGTGAACTGCTTCCAGTAAAAGGCGTTGAAGCCGATTCCGATGTACCCGCACTTGGACAGGGGCAGGTGCTCGGCGACGGTCAGGCTGGTTCTTGGATTTCGTGCTTCGAGAGGCTGTAGTGTATATTGGTGCTTCCTACAACTTGTAGGTTGCAGAGGTATTTAACGGTTAAACGCAAGTTGCTGGCAGCGGAGGGAATGCCCACGCGATATTGAAAGTTTGTTGCGTGCGCTCCTCAGTAACTGGAGTATAGCAACAACCATGTGTCAAAGTCCGCTGCCCCAGCGGTATTGCCAAGCTATCCCGATCAGGTCGTAATTGTTTCCGGTGCGTGCCGACACCCCGCTGCTCGCGTAGAGCTTTATGGAGTTGCGGGCGTTCACGGGAAACGCTAGGGTGCCGCCCACACGCCAGTTCTGCTGAAGATCGTCCCTCCGCTCGCCACTGATTGTCGTGCTGCCACCTGTGAGGTAAGTGCCATCCAACGAAGCCCAAATGCCCCGGCGGAAGCTGTAAATCACATGCCCCTGTATCAAATAGAGCGGGTCCTGCGAGCGCGTGTTGCCGCCGAAGAAATCGTTGTTGTCAGTGTAGAGATTTGCCGCAGCGGCGACCTCCAGCGTCAACGGACCCACTGCCTTGGAAACACCCACCTCAGGCTTGAACGACCAGCGGTTGGTGCCGATGTTGACCAGCCGGCTGTCGTCGTACTGGCCCGAAGGCATCGACACCTGCAGGCTCGCGCCGATGATCAGGTCCTGCTTGTAATCTGCGAATTCCTTCAACGTAAGCGCGGGCGCACCGTAAAGGTTGACCGATAGTCGGAACCTGGTATCGGCGAGACCGTCGACCTCGCGATGGATCGTCTGGCCCGCGAAATCCGCCGATCCGCCCATCCAGGTATAGGGCACGATGACGTCGAACTTGGCGGATTTGCCCCACAAGTCAAGGACCCGCGCGTAGGCGAGGACCGCGTTGTACGTCTTGAGCTGCGGATTCTTCACGGGCAGGGACGAGTCGAAAGCCAGGCCGCCTTGGGTGTAGGCATAGCCCACGATCAGGAAGTTCACCCCAACCGGGGCATTGGAGTAGGCGCGTGGCTCGACGTCCTGTGCACGCGCGGTGGACACACCTGTCATGACTGTGCACGCGAAAAGCAAAAACTTTAAAAGATACCTCATCTCCGAAACAACATTCGACCATTCTCGGGAGCAATGTTCGGCCATTTCACCTCGCGAAGAATCCCCTCATGTCTTTATCTGTCTGTTTCCCCTTTATGGGGCATACTCGAAGGCAGGCATTGCTTTGATAATGTCTTTGGTTGCCCCCGGTAAGATGATCTTGCCGTCCTGCATCTTGAACTGATTGACGCGAACCGCCACGTCGTGTTTCTTGATCCCGAGGAAGCCGCCCGCCCCAATGATGGCAAACGAAACGGCCTTGTCAGGGGAAACGATGAGGTCATCCACGGTTCCAACCTTCTCATTCTTGTCGTTGTAGACCTCTTTTCCCATGATCTTCTTCTTGACACTCCAGCCTTTTGTCACGACCACCAACTCATCCGTCGAAACCCCGATGGCCTCTGTCGTAGCACCTGCCACTGGAGGCATTTTCGGCTGTGCCAGGGCATTCCCCGTCAGGGCCATCACCGCCACACAGAACATTGCCAACAACATTTTTTTCTTCATCTTCTTCCTTTCTTTTCAAGAAGGGTTTGAAATTGTGTCCCGGATTAAGACATGACAAGCCGAGAGCCGCACCTCCGTCCTGATAGCAACACCGTCTGTGCCCGTGGTCAAACCGACACCCTGCTTGCTGGTCTTGAGACCCAGCTGAACGCCGTTTGAGTTCTGAAGCCAGAGATGCCCCTGTCCCACGTTGGTGAGAGAGTAACCGACGCCCGCCTGACCGTAAGCCCCCGGGAACTGCCCATGCCATTTTTTCTTAATTTCGTGCTTCCCAACTATATAAGATACACTGGTAGCTCTTTCAATTTGTATGTTAAAGGGGTATTTAACGGTTAAATATCAGTGCAGATCTGAACCTCCACATGCCTTTGACATGCTGTGGAAACTGGAAGGTTTGATTCTTCTCAGCAAGGATTACCAATGAGTCCAAAGCGCCCCCCCCTCCCAACTGCCCCGACTGGAGATATGGGGTTCTCCGAGGAAACCATAAGAGGTCAACTCGCAAGGGTCCTCGCAAGTCCGGAGTTTGCCGGGAGCCCTGTCCTGCGAAACTTTCTCTCCTGCGTTGTGGAGAAAGTTCTGGCCGGGCGAGGTCATGAGGTCAAGGAATACACGGTGGCCGTCGAGGTGTTTGGCCGGAGCAAGAGCTTTACCGGGTTCAAAGACTCTATTGTACGCATCCACGCGGGGCGACTTCGTCGGGCACTGGATCGTTATTATGCGTCCCGAGGTGGCCACGACCCGGCGAGGATCGAAATTCCCAAGGGAACCTACGTGCCGACGTTCCACCATCCCAGCGCAGTTGAATCGCGCAAGAGAGAATCCCGGCCCGAGCGGGAAATAGGCACACCACCCTCCGAACCGCATGGACCAACGGTGGCCGTCATGCCTCTGGTCAACCTGACGGGCAGCCCAAAACATGAGTACTTTTGCGATGGTTTGACCGAGGAGTTGACCCATGAGCTTGCACGGTTCCAGGGCCTCAGTGTTGTCGCCAGTCACTCCACCATTCAGATGAAGGGAAAGGAGGCCAGCGCCAGGGAACTGGGCCACAGGTTGGGAGTTCGGTTTCTTGTGGAGGGAGGGCTGCGCAGGGAGACCAACGACATAAAAATCTCAGTTCGATTGATCGACACCACGACTGGGATGCAAATCTGGGGGGAGCAATACCGGCGCAAGCTGAGAGCTGAGAGCCTCATCTCCTTGCAGGAAGATATCGCCAGTAGGGTAGCGGGGAAGATCGGTGACGTGTATGGAGTCATCTCCACAAAGCTGTCCAGGGAATATCAAAGCAAACCTCCCGAGAGTCTGACCACTTACGACGCATTATTCAGGTACTACCATCATCACAGATCTTTATCTCCGGAGACCTTTGCTGCAGCATTCAAGGCACTGGAAGACGCTGTCGCCAACGAACCGGAGAGCGGCCTTGCCTGGTGCCTTCTCGCGAACCTTTATGCCCATAAGTATGCTTTGGGATACTCTCAGGAGAATACATCCCTTGAGACGGCCATGGCCATGGCCCGCAAAGGGGTCTCTCTGGATCCCGGGAACCAACTGGCTCGTACCATTTTGACCACGGTTCTCTTTATGCAGAACAAAAGGGACAGCTTCTTTCGGGAGGCCGAGGCAACCGTTGCCCTCAATCCCAACAATCCCGCCATTGTCGCTACTATAGGGTGGTTGAGGGCGCTGTATGGGGATTGGGAACATGGTCTTGCCCTGCTGGAAAAGGGGATTCAGCTGAACCCCCACTTCCCGGGCTGGTATCGTCTCGCACCGTATTTCAACTGCTATCGGCATGGAAGGTACCCGGAAGCGCTTGGAGAGGCCAGGCAATTCAACATGCCCCAGCTCTTCTGGGACCCCCTTCTGCAGGCCGCAGCCCTGGGCCAATTGGGGAGGGAGCTGGAGGCCCAAGCTGAGCTTGAGAGGCTGCTCGCGTTGCGGCCGGACTTCCCCACTTATGGAGTCCAGCTGATCGGCGTGTTCGTCAAGACTCCTTCACTGGTCGAAGCGACGCTGAACGGCCTGAGAAAGGCGGGGCTCAAGATCTGATTCGAGCCTGGCATTCGGGGGGCTCTCTTTCCATTTCACAATGCCAATGACTGGCACGAAAAAATACCATTTCACCGCTGAGCACGCTGAGATCGCTGAGAAAACAGGTTGTGAAAAATAATCTCTGCGGGCTCAGCGCCCTCTGCGGTGGATTCAAAGCTTTTCATCCTGTCGAGTGTGCCGAGGGGGCATGATGGACTGCCCGGGGGATGAGTAAAGGGTTCATGATTGTTGTGACGCATGAGAATGCCGGCGCCCATATTCAAGAGGTTTTCCTCGAGGTGCTTCCCGAAGACGATGGATTGCGGCTGGACTCCTTTCTCTCCCTGAAATTGCCCGATTATTCGAGAAACCAGTTCAAGCGCTGGATTCAGGAAGGCTTCGTGCAGGTGTCCGGTGAGCGGGTGGTGAAAGCGCGGCATGCCATTCGGGGCGGGGACAGGATCTCTGTGAGCATCCCCCGGATGAACCAGGCCGAAACCCTCACTCCGGAGCCCATGGCCCTGGACATTCTCTTTGAAGACGACCACATCCTGGTGATCAACAAGGCACCGGGATTGGTGGTTCACCCGGGAGCCGGCCATGCGGAGGGGACCCTCGTTCACGGATTGCTCGCCCACTGTCCTCGACTGGCCATGCAGGGAGCCCCCTTGCGCCCGGGCATCGTGCATCGGCTCGACCAGGACACCTCGGGAGCCCTTGTGATCGCCAAGACCGAGAGGGCCTATCTCCATCTCATCCGGCAGTTCAAGGAGCACCTCGTGGGAAAGGTCTACCTCGCCCTTGTCCACGGCGGATTCTCGACGGCCGAAGGTGAAATCAGGACCCTGGTGGGCAGGAATCCCTCGGATCGAAAGAAAATGGCGGTCGTCGACAAGGGGGGAAGGGAAGCCGCCACCCAATGGCGCGTGGAGAGGGAATTCGGAGAAGCGACGCTCCTTCGGGTCACCATCAAGACGGGCCGCACCCATCAGATCCGGGTGCACATGAGCCACATCCAGCATCCGGTTGTGGGGGACGCCGCTTACGGGGGGGGCAAACGAAGGGCCAGGGGGCTGCGGTCAAAGCCCCTGCAGGACCTCCTCGTTAAGGTGGACCGCCAGATGCTCCACGCCTGGCGGCTTGGGCTGACACATCCCGTCACGGGGGGTCCCATTTGCATCGAGGCGGAGCTGCCCGGGGATTTTGCGGACCTGTTGAGGCGACTTGGAGTGTTGGCAGGCCTTGGTGGAAATGGGTGAATCGAACTGACGTCCATTTGCCCAGAGCAGCTCGCTCGTCATACCGGCTTTCGCCGGAGTGAGCATATTCGATGGGAATGGGGACACACTTTCCTGTGGATGTGTCCTTAAAGTGTCCTCCCGCTTCGGGCTCTCTTCTGGAGATTTCTCATCCTGTTCAGGAATTCCCTCGTGGAGCCGTTTTCACGCTGGTCGATGACGTGGGGGGTGATGGCGATGATCAGCTCGATCCGATTGAGGCCATTGTTCTTACTGCTGAACAGAGGGGCGATGAGGGGCAGGTCCTTAAGTCCGGGGATCCCTCCCAATGACTCGGTCGCCCTGTTCTGAATGATGCCGCCGATGACGACGGTACTCCCGTCCTGGGCCAGAAGCGTGGTCTTGATGTTGCGCTCGGAAAAGCTCGGGGCCGTGTTGTTGTTGCCCACCGTGACGTTGCGGTTGTCCACGTTCCGAATGGTCTGTTCCAGGTCCATCCGCACAAGGCCCCCCGCATTGATGTGGGGGGTCACGTTGAGGATGACGCCCGTCTCTTCGTACTGTATGGAGCTGATGACGGCATCGGTGGTCCCCGCCGCACCGATGGCAGTCCCGGTGGGGATCGGCTCCCGGCCGCCGACGGTGATGGAAGCCTCCTGGTTGTCGGTAGCGAGGAGAGTCGGGGTCGAGAGGATGTTCACCTTGGTCTTGGTGGACAATGCCTGCAGGAGAACTGCAATATCCCCGACGTTGGCGACCCAGCCCAGGCCAAGCCCGCCGACCACCGCAGTTCCAATGGCCTTGGCGGCTTCGCTGGCAACATCGGTGGTCAGGGTTGTCTGTCTCGAAGCACCCGAAAGTACTCCGCTGTCAACATCCACGTCCCTGAAAAACCATTGAACCCCGAATTGGAAGTCCTTTGTGAGCGTGACCTCGGCCACGGTCACTTCGATGAGGACAGCTCTGGGCACGATGTCCAGGGTTTCGACGGTCTTCTTGATCTTGGCCCAGTCCATGGCGTTGGCCCGAACGATGATGGCGTTGTTCACCTCATCGGGAATGATCATGACGTCTCCCGTGAGGCCAAGAGCGGCGGCGGCGGCCCCAACGCCTGCCGTGCCCACCCCGGCGCCCCCGACAACCCCGCCCGCGGTGCCGCGGCGCTGAAGGCGCGCTGATCTCGATGTGTCGGCCGTTCCCGTTCCAAGTCCGGTTCCGCCCATTGTCGACCCCGTGGCGGATGAGCCCATGGCTGAGCTCCCGAAAGAGCTCCCAAACCCCCCAGCTCCCGTGGATGATCGGGAGCTTCGAGACGATCCTCCACCGAAGCTGCTGCCGGTGCCGCCGCGACCGAATGAACTGCCGGTGCCGCCGAACGGCCGGGCCCCCCAGGAGGAGGAGGGCTGGCTTACGGATGACACGACCTGCTGGCCCAGTCTCCCGCCCGCGCCGCCTCCCAGCCCGAAAACCTGGTTCAGGATGTCGGCGATGTCCCGGGCCAGGCCGTTTTGCACGAAATACACGTGGATGTTTTCACCCGATTCGGCGCTGTGCACGTCCAGAGCTGTGAGCCACTGCTTGGCGGTCTTGAGCAGTTCCGGTGTCTGAGCGAGAATGAGCACGCCCCCGAAGCTTTGGAGGGGAATATAGGCCAGGTTGTTCTTGATGGCGCTCTCCTTGACCGAGCTCATCTTCCCCATCAATGATTCCAGGCTCTGAACGGCCTCGTCGGGGGAGATGGATGTCACCGGGACGATCTCCATGCTCACTTCCTGGAGCACGTTAATGTCGAGAGCTTTCAGGACTTCAACGATGGTCTTAGCGTTTTCCGCGTTTTCAACGAAGAGGACGCTGTTGGTGAGGTTGTCCGACTTGATGGCTCTTCCGGGGGACAGGAAAGGCTGGACGAGGTTGATGGCCTGCTTGGCGTCCATGTACCTGAGGCGGTAGATGATGGCAACGGGCCTCGCCCCGGTCTTTTCATCCCCCAGGGTGCGCACCCCGGCCAGGGGAAGACTGCTGCTCGCACTGCGCTGCACAGGCTGAATGTAAAACATGCCTTTCCGGGGCACGACGGAGACGTTGTTCGCCTCGTACACCTTGGTGATCAGCTGAAAGAGCTCCTCCTTGCTGTATGCCCCCTCAAGGTAGAGGCTGATCCGTCCCTGGAGGGCCGGATCCAGGACGTAATTCAGCTTCAAGTATTCTCCGAAGATCTGATTGGTGACTTCGGCTATGTCTGCCTTGTCGAAGTTCAGAACGATCTTCTGCTTGTCCCCGTTCGGGATGGTGGGGCCTGGCTGCTCCGGACCCGTCGGGCCAATGAGCCCCGTCGTGATCGTGCCCGCGATCTTGGGGAGTGGAACGGTTTTTCGTTTCCCTTCCCCGATATCGGTGGGTTTCTTTCCGCCAGGGTATATGTCGATGGTCCTGGTGAAAGCGCTGTCGTATTGAGCAGCATCTGCCTGGTTGGAAGGAGGGGGAGGTGATTCCTCTTGGGTGGTTGGGGGATGCATGGGTGAAGCCGCTCGTCCAAGAGGGCTTCTCGCAGGCACGGCCGAGCACGCAGTAACGCACACGGCCACGGACAACGCAATAATAGCCCGTTGCATCTTCATATATTAGCCCCTATTCATGTGTTCATTACTCGCCCACTATTCTCATGTTTTATTTTTTGGAGGATGTCAAGAAATTTATAGTGCTTACCGCAGGTTGACGGGAAGAATTTGACGCGATGAATCCGTTCATTGGATATGCGTTGGGGGTTGCGAGGGTGTGCTGGAATAATCCGGGTGGGGTGGAGATGCTTTGTTATCGACCAATGGCGGGTATAGAAAGGCAGGCGTTGGGTCTTGAATGCCCCTACGTCTTTTCCCCTTTCTCCAGAAGCGCCGCGAGTATCACGTTGACCACCAGATCGGGCCCGCCCTTTTTCTGGATTTTTTGAATATTGACCTCCTGGACGAGTATGGCCATCTCGAAGCTCTTCAGTCTCTCGAAGAAAAAGTGGAGACCTTCGACGCTGGTCATGAAGTTGTACCTGAGGGTCACTTCCTGGTAGAGACCAAATTCCTTGCTGGCGAGCACCTGATACGTCTTGATGTCGAGCTTGTTCTTGGGATCGTCCTTGGGGGAAAGGATGTCTCCAAGGGAGGCTGCGAGCTGGTAAGCGTCATTGCCCCGGAACAGCTGCTTTTGAAGTTCCCTGAGTTCAGCCTCCTGTTTGACCAGGTTCTCCTTGATGCTTTGCCCCTGGTTCAACTTTTCCTGGTACTTCTGAACAAGCTCAGCCTGCTGTTTGACCTTGGCTTGAAGAGCCTCCTTGTCCGCCAGGACCGGATCCAGCCAGAGGAAATGCACCGCCAGGATGGCCGCCAGGGTGACCCCTCCGGCGACCAGGGCAAGCCTGTTTTTCCTGAGGTCGGACCATGAGAACTCTGGAACCTTCATCATTGGATACCCTCCAACTGGTCCATGGGCGAGGGCCGGTTCCCGGAGCCTTCTTCAGCGGCCGAGGGGCTCGAAGCAGCCCCCTCCCCGGGAATGACGTCGCCATCCGGGATTTCCATCTCGGGGGATAAGTCGTCACCTTCGCCCGTGGTCTCCTGGGCGGGTGGTTCCGGGGGAAGCGAGGCGATGGTTTTCTTGAGCTTTTCCGGGTCGATTTGCAGCTGAAGGTTGAAGCGTTCATCGTTGGAAGTGGGATTCCGGGTGACGGGAGACGCGAAGCGCACGTCGGTGAAGCCCTCCACCTTGGAAAGCTCGGGAAGATACTTGATGGCCGACTTGCTCTCCCCCCTGAGGATCAGCTGGCCCTTGCGAAGGGAGAGGTAGTTGATCCAGGTGTCACTGGGGGTAATGCGGGTCAGGATGGTGATTATCTCCAGAAGGGGGTATCCCTCGGCGTGAAACTGAGAAAGGGTCTTCTTGTCCTCCAGGAACTTGTTGATGCGGGCCTGGAGCTCCTCTACGGGCTTCCACTGGGTTTCCGACTGGGCCACTTGCCTCTTGAGGGTTTTCGACTGGTCCTGAAGCCGGCCTAAAGAGTGGACCTCGTAGAATGCGAAAGCGGAATACAGGACAACCAGGGCAAGAAGGGCCCAGAGAACCTTGGGAACCTGCCACGGCTTCAGGAGGAGGGGGGCTTCGAATGTCGCGACCTGGTCGAGCTCCAGGATGTGCTTCACCCATTGGGAGAGGATGGAACCCGGCAGGGTTCGGAATTCCATGGGAACCCCTCGCTCCTTCCAGGGCTCCCCGTATTCTTCGGACCCTTCACCCGCGGCACAGGGCACCTGAACGCTGTACCTCTCCCCGCATGTCCCATTTCCAAGAGATTGAATATTTTCGAGAAACACCCGCACATGGCCCGCGCCGTCTCCCAGAAGGATGGAGTCCAGGAGCTCGCCCCTGTAGTACCGGTTGATCTCCACATGGCGCGGGTCGATGAATCGACCGAAGAATTCGACAGGTGGACAGTCGTCCTCGGGGCCGGCAGGAGCGGAGAAGGCCTTGTAGGCGAGGGCCGAAGGAATGATGGAGAATGTGCTGAAGAGAGCTGCTCCGAGCGCCTGGTGGAGTTTTTCATATATGCCCCGATGGAGGGCAAAAATGGGGACGGACAGGTGGTGGTTGATGGTGACCGCCGGACCCGCGAAGTGCAGCGTGTGTTCCGTCTCGTAGAACACGTTGTCCTGCCAGTCAAAGACCAGGGCCTCTTCGAGCTGGTCCCTCAACGAAATGGGGTAGTGCTCCCGGTGGAATGAATAATAGCTTCGAGGCAGGATGAGGATGAGGGCCGTCGGCCGCCTGTCCCTCGGCTTGAGGTTGAGACGCTGAAGAAACTCGAAAACGTTGTCGCCCTCTCCCAGGGACTGGGCTTCGTTCGTGTCGATCAGCCAGTTGCGCCACTGCCGGTGAGCCCGCACCACCTCGACACGCCGCTCTTCGACGTACACCGCCAGGAGATGCTTGGGACGCTGTCTCAGAATTTCTTTGAACATGCTCCTTTTCCGCCGGCTTGCATTTCCTCAGAAAACTTTCCTGTACAAGATCTCATAACCGTTTGGGTTGCCGGGAGAATAACGCACAATGAGACAAATAACAACCGACGGGGAGCCGGCAAACGACTTGCCGCAGGAAAATATTCGGTAGATGCCGTTGTTTTGCCAGGTGACAATCCTGTCCTCGGTTGCCCTCTCCGTGTCGGTTTGCGCGAGTTGCGTGCCCTTCCCGTGGACGGAGAGGAGGGAAAAAAGTGAATCCCTGGCAGGGAGGAGGGGAATCGATATCCCCGAGCCCTCTTCGCCGCTCGGGTCCTGCACGCTCCCAAAGCCGTAGAGGAGCTGGTCGGTGATGCCGGGGACGAGCAACAGCTGATCGAGGGAGGTGAGGGGTCCATCGAACGGAGCATAGCCAAGACCGAGTTTCTGGTAGCGATCCTTTTCGGCTCCTTTGAGCCTCGGGATGTCATCGCTGTCGATGAAATCCGCGATGAGGTCCGCGAAGCCCTCCGCCGCGTCCTCGCTCACGCCGGCCCTCACCAGAACCTCGCTGAGTTGCCGGGTGTCGGCCTTGTTCACGTTCACCTTTTCGTCTTCCGGTTCGACGATGACCAGGGCCTGACCTGTTTCATAATTCACCAGGCGGGGCTGCCCGTCCGGCTGCCAGTTGAAATCGGGTGGTTCGTCACGGTTGAGGGGCAAGGGGGTTCCCATGCGCGCGAGGGCTTCGTAACCCCCCCCGATGGCGAGATAGAGCGCCTGGGAGCGACGCAGCATGTGCACCTGTTCTTCGCCGAGGAGGCGCGTGTCAGCCCCGATCTGAAGGCCGAACCACATGATCAGCATGCAGATCCAAAGGACGGCGATGATGGCCACTCCATCCTCGCGAACCAAAAGGGGGGGCCTGCCGTCTCGTTGCATGATGGTGTGACCGGGGAGTTTCAAGCTCCGCTACCTCGCTCCTCTCGTCCTTCTCGCTCTTGTTCTCGCTCTCTGGCTTTGGGCGCCGCTTCCCCCCTGCTCGAAGCTCTCCTGCTTCATGGCGAAAATGGAATTGGGATACACCATGTAAGAGTACGAGTCGGGGCTGTCTTTCGTTCTCCATGAGACGAGGACCGCCGTCGGAGCCGCGGCGTCCACATCCCAGGATTCCTCCAGAGCTGTCTTCTCTTCCCGGACATAGGCCACAGAGAAGTCCTCCAGGTCGAAGGCGTAGAACTGGGGGGACTTTGTACCCTTACCTGGGTTGAGCTGCCGAAGTTCCTCAAAGACCTCCACATGGTGCGGATTCAGGGGGACTTCCGCGTAGAAGAGACGCTTATCCCTAGCCGAGTAAACATAGCGGGCTATGACGGGCACTCCATGGCTGATGGCCTTGACCGAGTGGTCCGTGGCGAAGGTGATGCTGTGTTTGTCTCCGGATAACAGAACTCGGGACTTGCCTTCTACTTTCGCAGGGACCACCGAGAATTGGGCCAGTTGCCATTTGAGAAGCTCGATGACACTGGGTGTGCCGATGGGTTTTTGGTTCTGCTGTCTCTCCCAGACCCGCAGGGCAAAGCTCAGGGACACGGCCAGGATGCCCATCACCAGGGACGAAATGAACATCGCGAGGACGAGCTCCAGGAGCGTGAATCCTCCAGCACCCTTTGGCCCGGTGGAGAACTTCCCGGCCCGCTTCATGGGTCTTTCGGCCGCCATGGAAGAGGAAGAACTCCGTATCTTCACCGAAACTCCGACTGGGGAATGAGGACGCTGAATTCCAGTACCCGTCCCTGACAGCGCAGGAGCACGCGGTTGAGCTGGCCGAGGTTTGTGCTCCCAACTTCCCCGCCGTCGGGAGCGAGAACCGGAGTAAGCAGCACATCCACCTGGACGGGGTTCTTGGCGTCTCCCACTGTGATGACGCTTCCGTTGGCTATCTCGGGATTGGAGAGTATCTCCTGGGCGGCGGCTTCCAAATAGGGTTGAATCCGCACACGATCCTTCACCCGCTGGGTGTACTGGAGGGAGACGGAAATGACTCCCATGACTCCGCCTGCGATGAGCGTTCCCAGGGTGAGACTGACCATGACCTCGAGAAGTGTGAAGCCTCGCGAGGCGCCATGGGAAACGATGCGAAAGAAGGTTGTCACTGGACTTCCCTTCGAGACACCTGCACAACGCCTGTTATGGGGTGGATGGAGATGAAAAAGGAGCGCTGCTGGTCGAAGACCATCTGAATGTCGCGCCCCGAGAGACTCCCGTCGGGATAAAAGAGGATCACGTGGTCGTTGGTCAGAGGGTCCCGCTCGAGGTTGTCGGCGAAGATGTCCACGTTGAGGGGAACAGGCTTCTCGGGAGGAACTCTTATGCCGTAAGCACGCTCACTCCCGCGGAGGCGGAAAACGACCACTGCTCCCGAGTTCATGGCAATGAGTCGTGCGCTTCTCAAGGTCTGGACAAATTCCTGCAGGAACTCTCGGTCCTCCATCCTCTTCCATCCCGCGCCCACCCGCGGAATCAGCAGGGCCGCGCTGATGGAGAGGATCATGAGGACCACGACGAGCTCGAGGAGGGTGAAACCGCCGGAGTTCCCACTCAGCTGTCTCGGATGGATTGCAGCCGGGAGTGCTCTGCCTCCGACTCCGGAACAGCCGCGGGCTGGGGTTTTGCCAAGGTTGCCGACTCTCACTGAGGCCATGGTCGATGAATAGATCTACGAAGGGAGAATGGGGAGGCTTTTCTCCCATGAAGTGATCCCGTCCATTCGTCAGAACTGGATCTCGTTGATGCCGAATATGGCGGTGAACATGCTCACGACCATGATCCCGATGACCAGAGCCGTGACAATGATGATGATGGGCTCCATGAGGGTCATGAGGCGCTGGATGGTCCTCTGCAGCTCTTTTTCGAAGTAATCCCCCAATCCGAGGAGGCCCTCCCCAAGGTTTCCCTGCTCCTCTGCGATGCGCAGCATGGTCCCCATGCGGGCGGGAAAGGCGCTGTTGGCCCGGAAGAAATTGCTCATGGAATGGCCTATTTTGATCTCCTGGTGGAGGGGGGCCAGAGAATTGCGCAGCGTGGTGTTCATGAGGACTTCTTCACCCAGGCTCAAGGCCCGCAGAAGCGGCACGCCGGCCTCGAGCATCGTGCCGAGGGTCCGACAGAAGCGGGTGAGCTCGCTGTGGAGGATCAGGTAACTGCTCAAAGGCAGCCACAGCAGAACCCCGTCGATAGTCTTGCGAACATCGGGCTGACGGTACAGCATGCGCCCTCCCCAGTACAGAACGGCGAAACAGACGGGGAGTATCCACCCGTAGTCCTTCATGAAGGTTCCGATGTTCAGAAGAATCTGGGTCAGAAAAGGGACCTCCTGTCTCAGGTCTTCGAAAATCTTGGCGAACTTGGGAATGACATATATCAGAAGGATGACCATGGAGATGCCGCTCACCACCAACAGGATGAGGGGGTAGATCATGGAGCTAGTGAGGCTCTGTCTGAAGGTCCGGCGCTGGTCCAAGTACTGGGCGAGCCTCTTGAGGATGGGACCCAGGAGGCCGCTCGCTTCTCCCGCCCTCACCATGTGGCCCGAGAGTTCCCCGAAAACGTCCCTGTATTTCCCGAGTGCGTTCGACAGGTCATTTCCCCCCTGGACTTCCTCCAGGAGGTCCTGGACCACACGCTGGAAAACCTTGTGGCTTTGGTTGGCGCTGATGAGAGCGAGGGCCCGGTCCACGGGAAGGCCGGCGAAAAGGAGGTCTGAGAGGTCGTAGAAAAAGCGAATCACATGCTGCTCGGGAACCCGCCTGGGCCTCTTTCTTTTGACGGGCCGGATGGCCACCGGGAAAAGCCGGCTCGACTTGAGCTTCCTGGCGGCCTCCATTTCGGACAACGCCTCCATGACGCCGCGGTGGACTTCACCCTGCGCATCCCTTGCCTGATACTGATAATATGCCATGGACGAAAACCTCTGGGGGCACTGGGGGGTGATCCATTCCTCTCCCTCCCAGGCCCCTCCCACCCTACGATGTTTTGAGCCCTAAGGCAGTGACGGTGCCGGGTGGGCACTTCTTTTCGTGCGCACCCGGCACCGTGCATGGACTCGTGCCCCAAAACACTAGGACAGGCTCGTGACTCTAAGTACCTCGGAAAGCGTGGTAAGCCCCTCGACGGCCTTCTGGTAGCCATGGTGCAGCAGGGGGCGATACCCTTCCCGATATCCCTCCTGGGAGATGCTTCCGGCGCTTTTCCCGGCCACGATGGCAGAGCGGATGGCATCGGTGATGGGCAGCACCTCGAAGATGGCCCGCCGGCCGCGGTACCCCGTATTCCCGCATCGGTCACAGCCCTTGGGGTGATAAAGGTTGATGGACGCGGGAAGGTCCAGAAGAATTTCCCCCAATCGCTGCATGTCCACGTCTCTTGCCGGATAGGGTTCCTTGCAGTGGGGGCACAGGAGCCGCACCAACCGCTGGGCCATGACCGCAAGCAACGAATCGGCCATGAGAAAGGATTCGATCCCGATGTCGCGAAGCCGTGTGATGGCGCCGGGTGCGTCGTTGGTGTGGAGGGTCGAGAGCACCAGGTGGCCCGTGAGGGCCGACTCGATGGCGATGTCGGCGGTTTCCTTGTCCCGGATCTCGCCGATGAGCAACACGTCGGGGTCCTGACGAACCAGGTGGCGCAGGGCGTTGGCGAAGGTGAGGTCGATCTGGGGTTTGACCTGTATCTGATTGATCCCGCTGATCTGGTACTCTACCGGATCCTCCACGGTGAGGATCTTCCTCGTGACGTTGTTCAGCTTCTTCAGCACGCCATAAAGGGTGGTGGTCTTCCCGGAACCCGTGGGGCCGGTGACGAGCATCATGCCGTAGGGCCGCTCGATGAGCGCCTCCAGGTAGTCGAGTTGAGGGCGGTCCATGCCGAGCGTGTTCAGGCTGTATTCCACCGATTCCTGGGCCAGGAGCCTCAAAACAATGCTCTCGCCATAGATGGTGGGAACCGATGAGACACGGATGTCCACGTCACGGTTCCCGAACTTCAGCTTGATTTTTCCGTCCTGGGGAAGCCTGCGCTCGGCGATGTTGAGATTCGCCATGAGTTTCAAACGGCTGATGATGGCCGACTGCATGGTCTTAGGCGGCTGATCCAGATCGAAGAGGACGCCGTCCACTCTGCAGCGGACCTGGAACATGCGTTCGAAGGGTTCGAAGTGAATGTCCGAGGCGCGCATGTCCAGGGCCCGTGAAATGAGCACGTTGACGAGACGGACGATGGGGGCTTCCTGGGCCAGGCCCTTGAGAAGCTCCAAATCCTCCTCAAAGAGGTCGCCCGTGATGCGGCTCGGGTCGCCGTTCCGCGAGAGGGCCTCGGCTTCCCTGGCCGCGGTGCCGTACAGACGGTCGATGGCCGTGCGGATCTCCTCCCGCTGCCCGAGGCAGAGGCTGAGCTCCATGTCCGAGAAATAGCTGCCGAGAATGTTCAGGAGGGGCAGGTTCATGGGATTGTTCACCACCACGCGCACCCGGCCGCTTTCCACCTGGATGGGCAACACCGCGTGCTTCCTGAGAAAGGACATGGAGACTCCCTCCAGGAACACGGGTTTTTCAGGGTAGTCTTCACGGTTGAGAAGCGGGATGCCCAAGTGTCCCGCGAGAGTCCGGAGAATGCGGTTCTCGTCGGTCACGGCGATCTGTTCGAAAGCATCCATCAGAGGAAGACCCTCGACGAAATAATACGTTCGAAGCAGCCGGACCTGGTCCTCGCCGAGATTGAGATCCTTTTGAAACGCTTCCAAAAGCGAATGCGAATCGAGCATCCTTATTTCCTTCCCTGCCGCATCTTTTTGCGCCCATACCCTTAACAAATCTGCCTGTAAAAGTAAACTTCGAGACGGCAGCGGAGTGTAATCAAAAGTGCGATCAACTCAGGCAATGACATGCCGCCTTGGCAGCCTGAGCATCCACGGTGCCGCTGCCAACGCGATCATTGTGGCGGCCCATCGGTCGTCCCTATCTCACTGTTGTTCGTGCCTCAAATAACTCTTGACCTGGAAGTGTCGCGACAGTAACGCTATAATCGGACGCGTGAGGAGCCTATTGCAGGAGTCACTTTACACCATTTCGGCGTTTTCTCGAGGTGTTGTATCAGCGCCTGAAGAAAAATCGGCCTCCCGGAATATTCACAGTGTGGAGATGATGATGAGACGATTCGGTGTTTTTTGGTGTTTTGGAATTCTCGGTCTTCTGGCGGTGGCCTGCCGGGCCGGCGCGGCAACTGCCCCGGTCATGGTTGAGAAGAACCTTTTCTCGGAAGACCGAAAGCCCACCCCTCCTGAAACTGCTGCGCCAAAGCCCCAGGCCGCCAAACCCGGGTTAAACCCCAAGGCTCTCCAGTTGGACGGAGTCTTCATTCATGGGGATTCGAAAAGGGCCATCGTGAGGTTCAAAGGCCAGATGCCGGGTTCGGAAAAGGGAAAGCCCACCCCCTTTGCCACCGTGCGGGAAGGGGAGAAGATCGGTGATTATCAGGTGCTGAAGATCGAACCCAAAAGGATTACCCTTGAAAAGGAAGGGGAGAATATCGTTGTGGATCTCTTCATGGAGGGCAAGGTGGTGCCTCCGCCTCCACCCATTCCAGGGACTCCCGGCATTCCGAACCCTCTCGCCGTCCAGGGAGGGACTCCGCAGGAAGCGCCCGGAGGACCCGACGGGAAAGGTGGGCGGCTTCCACGGGTCCCAAGGCCAGGTGCCCCTGGGGGTAATGTCGCGCCTCCGGGCATGGGTGACCCCGGTGTTGCCGGACCCATTCCAGGCATGAATCCGCAAGCAGTGCCGGGTTTCCAGGGGAATCTTCCCGATGAGGATCTCTCCGACGAAGACATGGGCGGGCAGGAAGATCTGTCGTCGGAGGAAGGAGGCCAGTAGTCCCGACCAGCCTGGGGAACGAAGGTGTCTCAGCTCGGGACGCGCCCTCCGGCGAGAGCCGGTTTCCGTCGATGCCTTCAATGAAACATGGCTTTGACGATGTCGAGAATGTGGTCGGCGATGGCAAGCGAGGAAGTGGCCGCCGGAGAGGGGGCATTGAGCACATGCACCATGTGCTCCGACCGCATGACCACAAAATCGTCCAGCAGCTTTCCATCGTGGCCGAGAGCCTGAGCGCGAACTCCCGCACCCCCTGGAGCCAGATCCTCCGGGCCAATTTCGGGAACCAGCTCTTGAAGGGCTTTCGTAAACCTGTCTCTCGAATGGGATCTGACCATCTCCTGCAAACCAGGCCGCCAATATCGGGACGCCATCCTCCAGAACCCTCCGTAGGCCAACACCTCCATCAATTCCGGCAGACAAACGGAGCTCTTTCGATATCCCTCCCTGGCGAAAGCCAGCACGGCGTTTGGTCCCGCCTCCACCTTTCCGTTGATCATGCGGGTGAAGTGGACTCCCAGGAAGGGGAATCGGGGATCCGGGACCGGATAGATGAGATTCCTGACCAGATGGCTTTTCTCCGGCCGGATCTGGTGGTATTCGCCCCTGAAAGGCACTATTCGGCATGGCGGGGTGACGCCCGCCATGCGGGCGATGTGATCCGAATAGAGGCCACCGCAGTTGACGACCATGCGGGTGAAGAGGGAACCGCGATTGGTTTCGATGCGAACCCCCGCTGATTCTTTCCTGATCCCCCCCACCCTGTGCCCCAGGTAAACCGTTCCTCCCGAATCCCGGAACACGGCCCCATAGGCATGGGCAACCCTCTGGAAGTCCACGATGCCCGTGGTCGGAACGTAGAGCCCCGAAAGACAAAGGACGTGGGGTTCGAATGCCCTCACCTCCCCGGGGGTCAGCAACTGAAGTCCCGGAACGCCGTTGGCGGTCCCGCGGCGATGCAGTTCGTGAAGCCCGGCCACTTCCCCGGGCCTGGTTGCCACGACGACCTTTCCGCACACCTCGTGGGGTACCCCGTGGTCCCGGCAGAATCGCACGAGCTGGGCTGATCCCGAGACGCAAAGCAAGGCTTTCAGGGACCCCGGTCTGTAGTAGATCCCCGAGTGTATGACTCCGCTGTTGTGGCCCGTCTGATGTGAACCAGGCTGCTCCTCCTTCTCGACCACGGCGACCTTTCTTTTTGGATCCCGGGCCAGGAGTTTCATCGCCGTGGCGAGTCCCACAATTCCCGCACCGATGATGACGACGTCATGGGAATCCGTCATGGATCGACCTCCTGCTGGTTGCGTTACTAGGCGTTCGGGTCAAGGCAAGGGTTGAAATATCCAAGGCGAATGTCCGGATATGCTTCCTTGATGCGCTCCATGAGAAGGCGTATACCAAGGCTCTCTTGCCGGGGATTCACGTTCAGGGACTCCAGGTACCACTCGGGGTCAATGTTAAGGTTCCGCATCTGAATGAGGTCGATCCCGGCCTCGTCAATGAGGCCGCAGAGTGCCGCGAACTCCTCCTCCTGGTCGGTGAACCCGGGGAGTACGAAGTAGTTGAGGGAAACGAACGCGCCGTGGCTTTTCGCGGTCGAGATGGATCGCCTGACGTCTGCAAAGGAATAGCCGCGGGGATTGAAATAGGCGTGGTAATACTGGGGCCTGCAACTGTTCATGCTGACCCGGATGCTGTTCATTCCCGCTTTGCAGAGCTTTTCGACAGATTCGGGGAGGCTGCCGTTGGTATTCACATTGATCGTCCCTCGAGGGGTCTCCTGTCGCATGAGTCGGATTCCACCTTCGATCGCCTTTTCCTGGAGGAGGGGTTCTCCTTCACAGCCCTGGCCGAAGCTCACCACGGCCCTGGGGGCCTTTTTCAGATGAGGAACGGCCACGCCCGCGATTTCCTCGGGGGTGGGGATGAAACGGATTCTGTCCTGGGTGGCGCAGAGGTCCTGGCGCTCCTGCAGGCTGATGCACCCGAGGCACCGGGCATTGCATGCGGGAGAGGTGGGGAGGGGGGCCTCCCATCGATCCATGAACAGGTTTCGAGCGGCGGGACAGCCGTAGCTGAGGGCGCACTTGCCCAGGTGCTGGATGAGGCGATTCTTGACCTCGCTTTTCATCCTCAGGCGGGCGTTGCGCTCAATCCGCCGCGGATTGAAATGGCGGAAGTCCTGGCGTTCATCGGAATCGACGCGGATGGCGGCCACCACGAAGCGATCTTGGTGCCAGCCCACCGCCGTGTATGCAAAAAGGGGCAAAAGCGGAGCTTTCGCCAGGGACTGGTACGCGGCGGAGTAGATCTGCATGTGGGACGGAGCGATGAATGCGGCTACAGCCTGAACCGGCTTGGAGGGGTCGAAGGGATCGTGGGCCAGGACTTCAAAGCGCTTGTGTGAGGGCGAGTAGCCGACGGGTAGACGGGAAGGCAGGAGAAAGATCTCGCTTCCCTCGGGCATGGGAATCCAATCTTCGGGCTGGAGCCGCCGCCATCCGCCGCCGCCCCTCCCAGCCATCTCCAGTTGAGGCCAATCGATGATCCTGCCTTCAGCGTCGACATAAACCAGGACAGGCCTACTCTTCATTTTCCTGTTCCAGGATTTCCCGAAAGCCGAGGAACTGAATTCCCGGGAGATTTCCGAGGAGGGAGAGCAGCTCGTCCAGGAACTCGAAGGCGAAGTAGGTCATCTTCTGATGATGGACCATGATGCCGAGGGGTTCTTTCTTGCCGAGGAGCGTCACCAGTTCCTCCAGCACGTCCTGGAAATCCTTTCCGGGATCCTTGCCCTTGCGGGTGTGGAGGTCCAGGTTCACGCGAAGGTTCTTGAGGGTAAGGGATGGCCGGACTCCCCTCGGGAAAAACTTCTCCATGGAAACTCCGTCAAATCCAAGTTCCTGGAGGATGCGCAGGGTTGAGCCGGAGAGCCTGTTCCATGGTGGAGTGAAAACGTTGACAAGCTGCTCCCCAAAGATCTCCTGCATCTTTTGTTGCCCCTGGTGGATATCGCGCCACTGCTTTTCAATGGGTCGCTGTTCCCCGAACTCGGACTTCTTGCCGGCGCGCTCCCAATTGACGTGACGCCAACCGTGCTGATGCCACCCCCAGAGGGACTCTTCTCGTGGGGCCGCCTCGAAGAGCTGACTTGCACGGACATCGCTCAGCCAGGCCGGAACAACAGCCATGCCGAGAGGAATCTGATGGGAGCGGAATATTTCGCAAACGGCGTTGAAGGCGCGTCCACCAGCCCCGATGTCATCCGCCCTGAAGAAAACGGTTGGGAGGGGAATTCCGTGAAAGCGCTCCAATCTTGATGCGAGGAGGCTGCGCCAGTCCGCCGGAGTGCTGTGCCAGACAGCGGAGTGCTGACGTGGGCGAAAAAGGGATGTCAAGTTCATCTCATGGAGTATATGAGTGACGAGGGCAGCCAAGGTGCAATAGTCCTTCCCACTTGATGGGCAAGTGTATGGGCGGTCTCTTTACCGATGGGTTTCCAGCGGGGTTCCGCTGCAAGCAAGCCCGGTTCTCTGGAGGGTGCGGGTCACAGGGATAGAAGCTTATAGGAGACCTTGCGTCTCGTCAAGCAAGTCGAATGATGGGAATGCAATCTGCAGTGAGAGCAAGACAACCGGCCGGCGCCACCAAGGTTGTATGGTCAAATGCGGAAGTTGCTCGCACTTTCCATTGCACTCAAATGTAATAAGGATAAAGAAATAGACGCGCCTCAAGACGTTGATCGGAAAGGAGCGGGAGGAGATGTCGGACAGGGCCGTGAGCGGGGGGGAGGATTTCGTGGAGCAAGAAAGCAAGGCGTACCGGAGACAGCTGAAAAGGCGTGTCCAGGGTGCCGTTCATCGTTTTGCGGCAGTCGTTCCCCCCGAACTGAAGAATCTGTGTCTGGCTGAGGTGCACAGCCTCGGCCTTGGTGAAGCGGCACTCTCCCAGGCAGGTGTCGAGTTCTCCGGGACTCTTTCCGCCTGTTATTCGGCAAATCTGTGGCTCCGGACGGCGAGTCGCGTGCTGTGCCGGGTCCATGAGTTCAGGGCTGGGGCCATAGAAGAGCTCTTTCGCCACGTGTCTTCCTTTCGCTGGGAGCTCTGGTTGACGCCTCGCCTGCCCATTCGAGCCGAAGCCCATGTGTTTCATTCCAGAATCCAAAGTCCGAGCCTGGTTGAAGAAACTATCCGGGCAGCCGTTGGGAGGAGGTTTCAAGACCTTCGGTTGACTCCTCCGCCGGCCGATGCGCCAGGCCCCGAGGATGTCCCGGGTGGGCCCCGAGCAGGGTTCTTGACTCAGAGGATCATGGCACATCTGGCCAGGAATCGATGCCTGATGAGCATTGACACAACGGGTGCCCATCTCCATGAGCGTGGCTACAGGCTGCGGCACACGGGGGCGCCCCTGCGGGAGACCCTGGCTGCCGGGATCCTCATGAAATGCGGATGGAAAGGCGAGAGTTCCCTCGTCGACGGGATGACCGGCTCCGGCACGCTGGCCACGGAAGGGGCTCTCATCTCCCGGAGACTTGCGCCGGGACTCGGTCGCAGGTTTTTGTTCGAATTCTGGCCTTCATTCAATGACAAATCATGGGCTTATCTCAGGAAGAAAGCTCTCGAACAGGCCCGCCCCCGCGTGGGAGCTCCCATCATGGGTGTTGACGGGAGCCTGGAAGCGGTCAAGGTGGCAAGGGACAATGCAGAGCGAGCCGGCGTGGGTGAGAGCGTTCAGTGGCTGAATGAAGATTTTTTCGGTGTGAGCCCCATGGAATGCTCCATGAACACCGGCTTGCTCACCCTCAATCCGCCCTACGGAAGGAGACTCGAGGGCCAGGATCGCGGCCTTTACGAGAAAATCGGTGCTCACCTTCGCCGGTACTACGAAGGATGGCAGGTTGCCGTCCTCGCCCCGGAGGAGCCCCTGGCCTTGGCACTCAAAATCCGCGGTGCCAAGTTCTGGCGTATCCGCCATGGAGGTCTTCCGATTTGGGTGGTCATGGCAAGAATCTGACGGGTCCCGGATCTCCTATTCCGATCGCGGCGCCATGAATTCCGGGCCGATGGGGGTCTTGATGTGCCTGGCCAGTATTTTTTCCACCGCGTCCAGGTCTTCCTCGTTGATGAGCCAACCGGAGACCCCTGCATTGTCTTCCACCTGCCGGGCTGTCCTGGCACCTGCTATGACGCTGGTCACTCCTGGTTGCTGCAGTGCCCAACGCAAGGCAAACTGGGCAGGGGACTTCCCGTATTTTGCCGCAAGTTTTTTGAGGTCATCCACCGCCTTGACGTATTGCCTGAAGCGGTCCGGCTTGTACTTCGGGTCCCCTCGGCGCAGGTCTCCGCGGGGGAATTCCTCATCTCCGGAAAACTTGCCCGTCAGCAATCCTCGACACAGCCCCCCGTAGGTCAGGGTCGCGATGTCGTGCTCGACGCAGAAGGGAAGGAGCTCTTTTTCCGCCTCCCTTTCGAAGACGTTGTAGGGAGGCTGCAGACTGTGTACAGGCCCGACCGTCAGGCATCGTTCGATTTGATCTCGACCGAAATTGCTCAGCCCCGCATAGCGGATTTTCCCGGCATCCTGCAACCTGAGCATGGCTTCCATGGACTTCTCGAGCAGAACGGTTGAGTCCGGCCAGTGAATCTGGTACAGGTCGATGCGTTCAACCCCCAGGCGGCGTAGGCTCTGATCGACTTCCTGATGAATCCTTTCCGGGGCGGCGTTTCTGCGGATGTTCTGCTTCTCGTTCCATTCAAGGCCGCACTTGGTGGCAATGACGACGTCCCTGTCCTTTCCATATTGTTTCAGAGCCTTGCCGATGATCTCCTCGGACTTGCCAAACCCATAGACAGGGGCCGTGTCGATGAAGTTGATTCCGAGCTCCAGGGCGCGCAGGATCGCCGATGTGGCGTCTTTTTCGTCGGCACCACCCCATGCCCATCCCCCCGTGACCCAGGTTCCGAGAACAATGACCGACACTTCGAGGTCCGTTTTTCCAAAGCGTACTTGCTCCATAAGTCCTGCGCCTCCTCTTTCGCCAAAGAAAGCCTGTTGACAGGGGGCGGGCCGTTCCCGAAACAGCCCCTTGCCCTGTCCCCGCTTCTCCGGCTCCTCGGCGCCGGAGTTCCGACACGGACTTTATGGACTATCCGTGAAACATACAAGACAAAAAGGGGGTGCGGAACGCTAGATATGGACGTGGGGAGAGCATGTCCCTAATGCTGCACCCGTTTTGTGCCGATTCCTTGTCGCCAGGCCTTGAACGCCGCGGAAACTCCATTGGAACCAGTGAAGTGTGCGCCGCGCCAGGTCCATGCGGGGTTAAGTTTTTTGCAGATTTGAATTGTCAGAACATGTCGCCGGCGAGTATGCTTCGGTTGCTCTGGCTCGCCCATGAAGAACATCAGCCAGTTGCGAAAAGGAGTATGGAGTGAAATTTCAGTGTCCGAGCTGCCAAACAGGGTTTGCCGTTCCCGACGCTAGGATTCCGACAGGAAAAGAGGTGAGGGTTCTTTGTCCCAAATGCAAGACGCCCGCGGAGCTCAGAGACGCACCTCCCGTTTCTCCGCCCCGGGACAGGATGGGCGAGGCCCCGTCCTCCGAAGATGGCGAGTTCCTTCACATTCAGGAGGAGATGTCTCTGCTCGATATGGTTGACGAGGATGTGAAGACCGCTCTATTGTGTTTTTCCAATTCCGGCCGCGTTGAGAAGGTCCGCAGCGCGGTCAGCCAGATGGGATTTCATGGCGTCGTGGCCCAGTCGGCGTCGCTCGCCATCAAGAAACTCCAGAACAACAAGTACGATTTGATCATTCTCGAGGAAGTGTTCGATTCCAAGAAGCCGTCGGAGAACCTCCTGCTCCACCACATTCAATTGCTTCCCATGCATGTGAGGAGGAAGTTCTTCCTCTGCGTCGTCAGTGAAAACCAGGCCACCCTCGACCAGATGCTCGCCTTTCGGATCGGTGTCGATCTCATCTTCAACGCCAAGGACCTGGACAAGATGAAGGTGATTCTGATTCGAGCCATCAAGGATCAAGAGGGAATTTACAGGGTGTTCAGTGATGAACTTGCCAGAAAAGGACAACGCTGACCGATGAGAACTGCTGCATGATTTTCAAGCGCTTCCGCATGAAGAAGGCTTCACGGCACTTGAAGGCCAGGGTTGAGAGTTGTGTCAGCACCATTCTTGAGCTCGACAAGCGTTTGGGAAAGGGAAGGATCAAGCCCGAAATCGTACAGCAGTTCGAAAAGCTGAAGGAATCACTTCGATACGTAGACGATGAGTCCGCGGATGAAAAGGACATAGACAAAATCGAAGAGGCGACGAACCAGCTTCTTGCCGAGATCCGTCTGAACTACGGTGAGGGTTTCACGGCATCCCTCCACGAGGGACAGAAGCACTGACACCGCCCGTCTGGAAACGCGCGCGCCCTCTTGCTCCCGAAAAGCGAGGCAGCCGCGAAGGGATCCGGTCGCGCGGGGCAGCCTGCGTGTCGTTTGAAGACCCTTGCAAGCGGCGATTCCCCCGTTCTTTTGGCCCAAATTTTAAACCAAAATCAACCCTGGGATGATGGCATTCCAAGTCCGCCTCTGTTAACGTAACAACGCTTTGGCGGCCTGAGACCCTTGTCCCGGCGGTCGAAAATCCGATTTCCACTTCAACCTTCCGTCATTTTTACCCTTGCCCCATGCTCTGTACAGGTGAAAGTGAAGCAGGTTCCTCTTCTTCCTCATCAAGACAGTTGCATTTCCGTCTCTCCTGCAGCCTCGATCTGCACCGTTCACCGGACTGCGCAGCCCACCGGCGGCATCTGATCGGCAACTGCTGCTAAAAAGCGTTTTGCCGCTGAGCACGCTGAGATCGCTGAGACAACATGCTGTGCAAAAAGCATCTCTGCGCTCTCGGCGCCCTCTGCGGCGAATTCCCGGCTTTTTATCCTTTGGAGGTGCCCCAGTGGGGCGTGAAGGACGGTTGAAACACACTCTCGGATCTCAATGGGACATGTCAATGAATGGGAAGGTCCTTGTTCTGGGCGATGAGCCTGCATCGGCTGAACTGTTAAAGGGTTCCCTGAAGTCCGAAGGGTTTGAGGTGGTGGTTTCCTGCGACAAAGCCGAAGGTCTGAGACGGCTCTTTGCCAGGAATTTCGACATACTGCTGGTCGATCAGAAAATGACGGTCTCCGCTGAAATGGAGTTCTTCCGTTTGACCCGGCTGGTGGATCCGGACGTCTCCGTCATCATGACCACCACGGAAGGGAACATCTCTTCAGCGGTCAATGCCGTTAAAGAGGGCCTCTGCGACTATCTTCAGCACACGTCGGATCCAGAGGCGTTACTGCAGGCCGTCAAGAAGGCGGCCAAGGAGAAGGAGCTCCTGCGGGAGACTCGCCTCCTGCGGCCTGAATCCGTTCAGAAGTACGCTTTCAGCAATATAATCAGCAAGAGCTGGAAAATGCAGTACATTTTCGAGCTCATCAAACGGGTCGCGGGCACGGATTCCACCGTGTTCATCACGGGTGAAACGGGGGTCGGCAAGGAGCTTGTGGCCAGGGCAGTTCACTCCCACAGCCCGAGAAGGGATGGTCCCTTCGTGGCCATCAACTGTGGGAGCCTGACGGAATCCCTTCTGGAATCGGAGCTCTTTGGCCACGAGAAGGGTGCTTTCACGGGAGCCATCAAGACCAAGGCCGGAAAATTCGAATATGCCGGCAAGGGCACTCTGTTTCTCGATGAAGTGGGTGACATCTCCACAGCGATGCAGGTGAAGCTGCTGAGAGCACTGCAGGAGAGGAGGATCGAGCGGGTTGGAGGAAATGATTCCATTGAAGTGGACGTGCGAGTTGTTTCGGCAACAAACCAGGATATCAAGGAAAAAATCCGAAGGCACGAGTTTCGACTGGACCTTTTCTATAGGCTCAACGTCATTCACATTCACATTCCACCCCTGCGCGAGAGGAGCGAGGACATCCCGTTATTGGTGCAGCACTTCATGACGATACTGAACCAAAGTCATGCTCGGGAAATCAAGGGGATATCCATCCGGGGCATGAAGCAGCTCCTCGAATATGACTGGCCCGGCAACATCCGGGAACTGGAAAATGTCCTGGAAGGGGCATACATCACCTGTGACGGGGCTGTCATTGATCAGATCATTTTTCCTCAATATGGGCAAAACCCGGCGATGGGGTCTCTGGAGGAAGGCGTCGACTCGGACGTGCCCTTCGAACTGGCCCGCCATATGGTCGTCCAACGATTCGAGAGGCGCTATCTTTCGGAAGCCCTGAGGCGCTTCGAGGGAAATGTGTCCGAGACGGCGAAGAGAACGGGCATCAACCCCAGAACCTTGTGGCGCAAGATTCGCGAGCACGATCTGGACCGGGGAAGCTTCAAGAAGCACAACGACGTGTAAGCCCGTGTCTCATTGCGACATTCGTGTCATAGACCTTAACCCAAGGAAATCATGAGTGTTTCGCTCATTTGTGGCATTTGTCACATGGTGGCGGCCCTTTCGAAGGAGGGTTTTCCAGTGGCTTCCTTCGACCGAATTGTTCAATGATAACCTGCTTGTCATCATGAGCCGAGGCTCTGAAGCCAAGCTCTGGCATTAGAATTGCTTCTTCCCTTAGTCAATTGAGTTGCCAGTTCTCTCACGAGTTGTTTATCAACGTTGCTTCTGTGTAGATGGTTTTTTGAATTTTTTCCCTTCAGAATCCCTTCTGAATCCTGTGTGTTTCGACAGCCGGAAAGCCGTGGTTCCTTTTGGTCGCGTTTCGGAAGGCTCCATGTTTTTCCGTAGGGAAGATGGTGAAAGCCCATCACTGCCCCGCAACTGTGAGCGGTCCACTTTCAGCCTTGAAGTTCGTTGTTCGCGGTATTCGCCGAGGACGACGCGAAAGGTGAGAAGAGCCGCAAGTCAGACACCTACCCTACAGGGTTGCCGTGCTTCGAGGGCGGGCACGGCGATCACCCGCCTGCTCACGTGTCGTTGGGACGTACTTGAGAAATGTTTGAATTGAGGGGTCGTGTCCCGCGGGATCCGAGGACATCGTGTTCCGATGCTGTTCTTGGGGATCGGAACCTATCTTTTTGAAAATGCTGGATTTTCCTTCTGTTTGAGGGATTTTGAAGCAAGGATGTTGGCTCGGCCTGGCACGCCGATACTCAGTCCTCTAAAGGAGGTTTCTCATGAATGCCAAACAACGAGTCATGAGTGTCATCAACCATCAGAAACCGGATCGGATGCCCTGTTTCGGCGCCAATTCAACGGTGACTTACGAGCAGATGGAAAAGGTGCAGGCCTTTTGGCCGGACGGGCACGAGAAAGCCGAGGCGATGGCCAAACAGGCAATTGCCGCGTACACGGTGCTCGGGTTTGATGCGGTGCGGGTCCCGTTCTGCCAGACCTTCGAGGCGGAGGCGCTGGGGTGCAAAATAAAGTCCGGCGGCACGGAGGGAATTCCCGGCATTGCTCATCCTACCCCCTACACGCTCGATGACACTCCGACTTTTCCTGACGACTTCCTGTCCCGGGGCAGGATTCCGGAACTTCTGAAGGCGGTGGGCATCCTGAGGAAGGAATTGGGGGATGAAGTTCTCATCGTTGCCGGAATCATCGGTCCCTTCACCATAGCGGGATCCCTCGTGGACACGGTTCCTCTTCTCAAGGCGACCTTCAAGGCCCCCGAAAAGATCCGACCGTTCCTGGAAATTGGGATGAAGGCGGGGGCAACCCTGGCCAGGGCTTTGGTCGAGGCGGGGGCGGACATCATATCCTGCGAGGACATGACGGCATCCCCCGATCTCATCGCTCCGAAAACCTACAGAGAGTATGAAATGGAATACCAGCGGCGCCAGTTCGAGGGCATTTCCGTCCCCAAAATCCTGCACATTTGCGGCAACGTGGATGGCATCGTGGAATACATGGGGGAGACGGGGGCCGAGATACTGAGCCTCGAGCCCAAGGCGAACGTTCAGCTTGCCAGGGACAAATGCGGTCCGGACATGATCATGATGGGGGGAGTGGACACGGCGACAACCCTTTTCATGAAGGATGCCGCTACCGTGACGGCAGGGTGCGAGGAATCCATCGAGAAGGGGATTCAAATCCTTGCGCCGGGATGTGCCGTGGCACCCGGAACGCCGCTGGAAAATCTTCTGGCCATGGTGGCAGTGGCTAAAAAGCACTGACTCCGGTCATTGAATCAAGGGCATTCGCGGTTTTGCCGGAGCCGCTCTAAGGAAACACTGTGTTGAACCTAAACGCGTGATGTGGAGGTTAACTGTATGAAGACACTGAAGGATTATTCCAAGATCTTCAAGCGCTATGACTTGGAAGGGGAAAAGGCCGGTGCCGCCAAGGCCGTTTCCGCTGACCCGGTATTACAGAAAATCGCCCAGTTCGTGGTGGGCGGCGATGAGGACGGGATTCTCTCCGTCGTCAAGGACGCGCTCAAGAGCAAGTCGCCGCTGGAAGTCATCAACGAGGCCCTGATCGCGGGAATGAACGAGGTCAGCAGACTTTGGGATGAGGGGGTCTATTTCCTTCCCCAGGTCATTCTGTCCTCTGATGCCATGAACGTGGGCATTGCCGAGTGCGAAAAAGCGATGGGGAAAGCCATGACCCGGAAGGGCAAGGTGGTCACGCATACGGCCGAGGGAGACATCCATGACATCGGGCAGGTCATCGTCAATGCTCTGCTCAACGCCAATGGTTTTGAGGTGATCAACCTGGGAGCCGACGTTCCCATCGACAAAGTGGTTTCGGCCGTCAAGGAGCATCGCCCTGTGATGGTTACCGGTACCGCTCTCATGACGACCACCATGACCGCATTCCCCAAAATCGCCCATCAGCTGAAGCTGGTGGGACTCGAGGTTCCCTTCGTGTGTGGCGGTGGGGCGGTGAGCGAGGAGTATGTGACCAGCTTCGAGTTGGGCATATGGGGTAAAGAGGCCAGTCAGGCCCCAGGAATGGCGGAAGACGCCCTTTCCGGAGACAACTGGGCGGCCATGCGCGGCAAATGGAACGGCTAGGACACGGTGCGGGTGAGGGATGGTCGTCGATATCGTTTACGGGTTTTTAGGTTCCGGCAAAACCACATTCATCACCAGGGTTCTCGGGGAATGGGGTGAACGCGAGAGAATTGTGGTCCTGGTCAATGAGTTTGGGGATGTGGGCATCGATGGAAGTCTGCTTCGAGATCGGGGCGGGAACGTCGTCGAAATGCCCAGCGGCTGCATTTGCTGTACCCTTCAGGGAGATTTCAGGAAGCAGATGCTTGAGATCATCGAGTCGATCAAGCCCCAGCGGTTGATCATCGAACCCACGGGCGTCGCGACGATCGGGCAGATCCGCTCCATTGTCGAGGCCCAGATGTTCGAGAATGTGATCCGTGAGGTCAACCACGTGCTCGTAGCCGATGCCACGGGCTTCATGGGTCTTTACAAGGCAAACCCCCATTTCATCGAGTCTCAGGTGGAGAATGCGCGCATCGTCCTCCTGAACAAATGCGACAAGGTAGACGGCAGGAGGGCCATGCTGACCCGCAGTGCCATATCGGCGATCAATCCGCACGCAACGGTAATCGCGACGGAATTTGGAGCGGTTGATTGGGCCGAATACACCATGGCCCTTTCAACGCCCCTCGGTTTCCATCAGAAGATCAAGAGAAGCGATTTTTTTGAGGTTCCCGATTCGAGTGAAAACGATGAGGAGATGGAGAGCGGCGAGAGAAGGATTCGCCTGCGCGATGAGGAAGACGCTTTGGGTTATGAGTCCTTCGGACTTGTCTACGACGAGATCTCCTTCCGGCAGGATGCTTTGGAGGCGCTGTTTCACGAACTGAACGACGCGACGATGGGAGAGGTGGTGAGGGCCAAGGGAATCTTCCGGGTGGAAGACAGGTGCATCCTGATGGAACTGGCATCCGGGGAGTTCTCTGTGCAGCCCGTGCGGCCCACCGATCAGAGCAGGGTTTCCGTAATTGGAAGGAACTTGGACAGGAAGAAGGTCGGGGCCGCGTTCGAACGGTGTGTTTCCGGGGGGAGCAAAAGTTAGCAATTCAACATGTGGACAGACTTGGTTCTCACTTGGTTGTCCGGGTCTCACAGACACCATTGAATCCCGGAAGAGGAGAAACGAATGGCTCCACCAATAGTCATTGCCATCAGCATCATGTGGCTGCCTGTGGCTTTGCTGTTTCTTGGAAAGGGAGAGCCGAAGGGAACGGGCTTTGCCACCGCGGCGACCGGCGTGCTTACACTCGTGGGCGCCATTCTTCAAGCCGCGGTATTCAAGGACAGCGTTGTGGCTGGTTTGCTCTTTGTTCATGGGCTCTTTTACTGCTGCGTCGCTTATGCCCTGCTGGCGGGCCTGGAAGATCTTCGCTCGGTGGGCAATGTGGCTCTCACGACCGCCCTTGTTTCCGTCATTTACATGATCCTGTTCTTTACTGGAGGACCGGTGCTTGAAGGGGGTAAGCAGTTGATCGCCAAGAGCAACTACCTGGCATTGGCCTGCGCCGGGTATGCTGCCCTCACTTTCATGGTCTGGGCGAATGCCTTCGGTAAGTTCCCCACGAAAACACTGGCCTGGTCACTGATTATCTGGGTCTTCGTGGGATTGTGGATTCCGGGTTTTTGGCTGATGGCTTCAGGGAAGTTGCCGTTTTAGAATCCTCTGAAGTCGAGTGGCGGGTTTTTCAATGGCAAACGCAGCGACAGCAAAGAGCCTGGAGTTCTCAAGGCAAGAAGTGTTGATCGTCGATGATCAATACAAGAGCTTTCAGACTCTTCCAAGGATGATCTCCCCGGAAGCCTTTTCGGTGACATGGGTTACCGACGAACAGCAGGGACTGGAGTTGCTCAGGCAGCATCCGGAAAAGAGCTGGATCGTCATTGTGGACCTGAAGTCATCGGGGATGGGGGGAGGGGGCTTTCTGCACCAGGCTCGCCAGATTGCCCCACGGGCGGCCGTCTTGGTGACATCGCCCTTGGGGCCTTTTCTCTACAGGGACGGGTCGTTTTTCGAGTTCTCCGGACCCACGCTGCGGCGGGAAATCAACAAGGTGCTTCATGGAATCGCTCAAAAGCCCGCAATAGAGACAGAAACCACGGCGGAGCTGGAAACCGAGCCGAAGCCGCGGGATCGACTCGGTCCCATCATCGGCGGGAGTCGATCCATCAACCGGATCTATGAACTGATCCAGGATCTCGGGGATTCACTGGCGACCGTTCTCATCCAGGGCGAGAGCGGCACCGGCAAGGAGTTGATTGCCCGAACCATTCATCAGAACAGCCGGCGGAGAGGCAAGCCCTTCGTGGCCATCAACTGCGGCGCGATTCCAGCCACGCTCATCGAAAGCGAACTGTTCGGTCACGAGCGAGGATCCTTTACAGGGGCTGTGTGCAGGAAGCCTGGAAAATTTGAGGTGGCCCATGGGGGCACCCTTTTTCTGGACGAGATCGGAGACCTGGATAAAGACCTCCAGGTGAAGCTCCTGAGAGTGCTTCAGGAAAAGGAATTCCAGCGGGTCGGCGGCAACGCCAGTTTGAGGGCGGATGTTCGCGTCATCGCCGCAACCAGTCAGGACTTGCGCCGATCCATGCAGGCAGGGGAGTTTCGGGAGGATTTGTACTACCGCCTCAACGTCATTCCCGTTTTCGCTCCGCCACTGAGGGAAAGAAAGGATGACGTTGCGGTCCTGCTGGACCACTTCTTCAGAACCATCGGCGGATCCATGGGGTGCCCTTTGCCCGAGGTCGCCGACGAGGCCCGCCGGGCCCTGATCCATTACAGGTACCCGGGAAATGTCAGGGAGCTCGCCAATATCGTGGAACGCCTCCTCGTCACATGCCGCAACGGGAAAATCGGGTTGAGGGATTTGCCCGCCGAGGTTCGCGAGGAGGCACTGGAGAGCTCCCCATCGCCCGAGAGGCTCAAGGAATTGCCCGACGACGGAGTCTCATTCAAGGAAGTGGAACGGGAGCTGATCGTCAAGACTCTCCAAAAGACCTCCGGAAACAAACAGGCGGCAGCCAGGATGCTTGGAATCACTCGGCGTTTGCTCTACCTGCGACTTGCGGAACATCACCTCCTCTGATTGACCTGGTGTCACGTTGCGTTACAGTCTCACCATCGACTGTCACATTCGGATGCACCGCGTCCCCGTTTCCTCGATTCCGGAGAAGTCTTACGATTTAAACACAAGAATTACAATGTCTTAGAAGTCGGCCGCAAGGTTCCCCTGGCACGTTCATTGCTCATTATACAAGGGGAGCAGGAACACGACACATCGGACATGACAAGGGTGGATCTTTTAACCTCAATGAGGAGGGCATGATGGCAAGACAGATTTTGACGCAAATGGCTTACAAGAATGGCGCTGAAATGATGTTCGGGACTGCCAAGAAGCCGGTGACCACGAAACGGGGGATGGTGATCGGCGGTGGGCATGTGCATCCTGAAGTGGTGCCCCATCCCAGGCCTGGCAGCGAGAAGACGAAAAAAACCCTTCTTCGCGAGTATGAGCGGGCCAACGGCGATGCCTTGGAAAGGATGGTCATCGTCGGTCATCCCACGCTGCAGATCGAGAACGAACACATTTTCCAGATGACCCACAATCCCGAGTGGGGCGGAGAGATTGCCGCCCAGTCGGCCAAGCAGATGGATGATTACAAAGCGAAGTACGGGCTCGTGGCGAACTACCGAGCGACCATCGCCGACCTGCGCAAACCCGACATGGTCGACATGCGGCAGAGCGATTACACCAAGGAGGTGATCGCGTCCTTCGAGCAGTGTGCCAAGTACGCGGACATCATCTCCATTGAATCCATGGGTGGCAAGGAGATCTTCGACCATGCCATCATCCGCAATGACATCGGTGGTATCCTCTTTGGAATCGGGGTGCTGGGCGCCATCGACATGGAATGGATGTGGAATCAGATCGTGGCCATCGCCAAGAAGAACAACTGCATCGCCGGCGGTGACACAAACTGTTCGGAAGCCAACACAGCCATGTTCATGGCTGGAGGTATGACATCCAAAGACGTGCCCCACGTGATTGCGGCTCTCTCCAGGGCCATTGCGGCGTCCAGAACGCTGGTGGCTTATGAATGCGGCGCAACTGGCCCCACCAAGGACTGCGCCTACGAAGATCCCATCATCAAGGCGATGGCGGGGGTCCCCATTTCCACGGAAGGCAAGACGAGCGCGTGCGCTCACTCCGATCTCGCCGGCAACCTCATCATGGCTGTCTGTGACTTGTGGAGCAACGAGGCCGTGGAATACCACGACATGTTCGGTGCGACCACCACCTCGGTTTTCGCGGAAATCCTGGGGTATGACTGCGCCATGTTGAACACGGCCATTGAATTGGGCTATCAGGAACAGATGAAGGAAATCCTGGTCAATTCCGACATGTACCGCGATTCCCACAGCCTCATCCTGGCGCCCGACAACGCGTGGGAAGTCGGGAACGCCATCGTGAGCAACCGGAGCAAGGGCAACTATGCCAGTGCGAGGGCGGGAGCCATGAAAGCCGGTCAGATCATCCTGGGCGATGCCAAAATGAAGCTCACCACCCTGGAGAAGGACGCTCTGACCAAGGCCATGAAGGATATGGAAGCTCTGCCCGACAAAGAGGGCGACTTCATCGACATGTGCCTGAAGAAGTACAAGAACGTGAAGGGCTTCAGCCCGAAATCCTATGGCCTCTAGGGAGGTCGGGTTTCGGACCCGGTAAAGAAAATCAGTCAGAGAACAGTGGGAAGGATGATGAGGGCAAAGCCCCGGAGGACGGTCTCCCAAGGCTTTGCCCTCTTGTCGTGTCGGAGTGAAGCGCGACTTCCCTATTCACCAAGGGTCGGCTTGATTTAAATCCCCGCGATGAATACATGTATTAAAATTGTCTACTGGCACGACCCATGATGGAGGGGGAACGAAATGATAGCCTGCACCCGTTGCGGTCACTGGCATACTGACGCTGAGCGCGCTTTGGAAAAGGACCTGTCCTGTTCGGAAGTCAAGGGCTTCTGGTCCAAGCTCAAGGACGATCACAAGGAACTTACCGGGCACCTGGCGCAGATCACGACCAACGAAAGTGGTGAGCTCATTTGCTTCAAATGCAGGAGGAAGTTAGAATAGATCGTGGAGAGCTCATGAGACCCACGTCGACCGATCTTCTAGAATGAGTCTTGTCTGCCTGTCCCGTTCATCTTCTCCAACGCCATGTGTCATCCGGCGTCGGCGCATTGCTGATTTTACTCCATCGGTTCTCGTTTTCCTCTTGGCTTCTCCCGATGAACTCTGGGGGTCCGTTGCTCTGGTGACGATGATATCCACACCCATCGAGAACGAAAAAAAAGGAGTGGAAGGATGGGGAGACTGGGAATTGCCCTTGATCTGGGCACGAGCGGGTTTCGGGGACAGGCCATTGACCTGCAAAATAATGGAGAGATACTATCCACGGCGGTTACGACTCGCCATCCGTTTCCCGGAGCCAATGTCATAGATCATCTGCACTTCGCCCTGGAGGTCGGGGTGGCCAGGGCCAATGAGGTGATCGTAAACGCGGTCAACCAGGTGATCGGCCATTTGAGAGTCGACACGGCCGACGTGGTGCGATTGGCCGTGTGCGGCAATCCCATACAGCTCTCTCTGTTTCAGGGTATAGAAATCAGGGATCTTGCCTACGCCGGGAAGCGGAAGCTCGAGTCTCTTGGCGTGGTGTCTCCCAAGCGCAATGCCCAAAGTATCAAGGCCCGCGACATTCCCGGCCTGCAGGTGCCCGGGGACACGGAGGTGCTCATACCGCCCGCGGTCCGCCATGAGATCGGCGCCGACGCCCTGGCTATGATGATCCAAACGGGGATGCTGGATAAAGACGAGATCGCCATCGTCACCGACTACGGCACCAACGCGGAGATGGCCCTCATCGTCAAGGGAACGGTTTACACCGGTTCCACGGCCGCGGGGCCGGCCTTGGAGGGTCAGCAGATAAGCGACGGGATCCTGGCCCTGCCCGGCGCCATCTCGGATGTGTCCTTCGAAGCCGATGATCGCCTCTCCGTCGGGTTCAGGGGATTTGGGCGCGGGGATGAGCAGCCCCTCAGGGGAGTCCTGCGGACCTTTGTACTCGACAAGGAAATGATGGCACGCCCTGGCGACGCTGTGGACCCTTTGACCGGGAGGTTGATGGAGAATGGTTCGCTGGAAGCGGTGGGCATAACCGGCACCGGAGTGATCGCCATTCTAAGCCAGGGCATGAAGGCCAAGATGATCCACCTTCCGCGCATCAACACGCAGGATGAGGAGATCCACCTGCCCAACGATCTCAAGTTCACGGAAGAGGACCTCAAGGAGGCGGGCAAGGCGATTGGCGCGATCCGCGCCGGCCATGTCACCCTTTGCCAGGAATCCGGCATACGGCTGGAGGACATCGAAACGGCGTACATGTCGGGGGCGTCGGGGACTTATGTCGATGCGTTGAAGGCTCAGGAAATCGGGATGATTCCCGCAAGGGTGAAACGCATCTATCAAGTGGGGAACACCTCCCTGGCCATGGCGAGAGACATGGTGAGGGATGTTCAAAAGCTCTGGAACATGCAGGAATTTGCTGATACTCTTCGGCAAAACCATATCATGTTCGCCGAGTCCAAGGTCTTCGAAAAGGTCTACATTCTCGAGCTTTCCTACTGGACGGAAGGCATGCCGTGGAATCAATACCAGAGGTATCTCACAAAATATGGCCTGCCCCTCTTGGTCGAGGTGGATGATCTTCCCGAGGTGATCAAAACAGTGCAGAGAGATATACCCGATCTCGGGGTCATGGGATTGGAGATCATTCCCGACATCGGCGAACGAAAGACCATGATGTTCGAAGGATGCACGGGGGATGCCGAATGCGTCCTGGAATGCCCGGAAAAAGCGCTGCAGATGAAAAGGCGCGGAGACCAGTATGCCATCACCATCAATCTCGCCCTGTGCAACGGTGTCGCATGCAGGCGCTGTGAAAGGGTATGCAAGGAAAAGGCGTTTGATCTCATTGCATTGCTCTGTTCGAGGCACTGAGTCCGTGACAGGGGCATCGGTTTGACTGGAGAAGACCGGATATGGACCGCAAGACCGCCGACGAAGTCATTGTTGAAGCCCTGATTCGTGTCAAGGGAATCGTCAGGGCCACGCCTGTGACGGAAGAGGACAAGCAAAGACTCATTGAGATTGAGCGGGAGGCTGAAGAGAAGTCTCTGATGGGTCTCGGCAAGGTGATCAATGCGGGCGTGAGGGAACTGGTCCAGTACGATTGGATGTATGTGGCCCTGACCAGCATGGAGTTCGATTGGGGATGCCGACCCAATTTGGTCATGAAAAAGGGCGACGAAGTCGTGGGCGAGGAGGTTACGGACAAGGGTGAGATCGAGCGCCTTTCCGGTGAGAAGAACGTGTGGTTCATGCACAAGAACTTCGTGGTGTACAAGGACAAGGTCTCTTTTCCAAAGGACGTCATGGATAAGGTGTGCCACTTCGAAATCCCCTGTCATCCCGCGGACTGGTGCCCGGTGGAGGAAGAGAATCTCACGTGCCATTCCATGGTGTATGCCTGGCCCTCGACCCCCGGTGATGTTTTCCTGAAGGAGAAGTACTTTGAGGGACGAGACGAGAGGGGATCAGGCACGGTTCTCATCGGCGTCAAAGCATGATTGAACGGCGAAGGCGGCGCGGCACTGCACAGGAAGGAAGCTCCGGAGGGTCTATGGGCATGAGTTCCTTGCCCGCAAAACACGGAAGGATTCGAGTCGCGGCGGGAGAGGGCAATTCACGGGTCCACTGCCGGGAGCTCCTCGGGTGCTCCGACGCTTCTTGTCCTGCCTACAGTAATCGGGACGACCCTTGCTGGCGCACTGCTCACACCCACTGCGCCACGCACTGCCGTTCCGGGCCGGGTGACAGGCTGCGGGCATGCCTCCTCTGCCCGGTTTTGAAAGTCAACGGCGAGCGGGATGAACGCGGCTGGAATGTGTTTTTGTCCCATGAATTGCCTCACTTGAACGGCGACCCGCCCGTGAAGGCCCCTGACAGTGAGGGCTTTTTTCTCGCGGTTGCCGACAGCCTGCCTTATGGCCTGGTCGTCACGGATACGGAACAGAGAGTCTGTTATTTCAATCCCGGTGCTGAGCGCATCACTGGAGTGTCGGCGCGGGTCGCCTTGGGAAAAAGGCTCGATGATCTTCTGGGGGTCGGCGGAGTCCAGCTTTTCGGTGGCTCGAACGGTTCCAATGGCGTCGATGAGGCGTCTGCCGACTACATCCATGGCCCCCAGGAGATCACCCTGGCGGATGGCGTGACGGTTCTCATTTCCCGGCATGCCTTCGTGAGACCCGGTCCCTCAACCCATGCACTGGGAGAGATCCTCCTTCTCGAGGACATCACCCCAAGAAAGCAACTGGAGGATCGGCTGAGATACTTCGAGGGCGAATACCTTCGCATTTTTGAAGGCTCCAAGGACATGATCTTCATCCATTCCAAGGGGAGCATCTTCAATGAAGTGAACCAGGCATGCGCCGAGACCCTGGGATACGGCAGCAGGGAAGAGTTGCTCGCCTTGAGGTCCGTTGAAAGGATATACGTCAATCCCCTTCACCGGAAGGTGTTTCAGGAGCAAATCGATCGCAACGGATTCGTGAAGGATTTCGAAACAAGCTTTTGGAAGAAGGACGGGACCCGCATTCACTGCCTGATCTCGGGAACCGCCGTCAGGGATCGGGAAGGGAAGATCGTAGCCTACGAGGCCATCGCCAAGGACATCACTGCTCGAATGGATGGAGTTCGCCACCTTCTCCAGCAGCACAGGGAACTGTCCCTGTTGCATTCCGTTGCCGCGGCCATGAACGTGACCCGCGATTTGGATGAGATCCTTGCAACGGCCCTCAAGAAGGTTCTCGAGTCGTTGAACCTCACGTCAGGGTGCGTGTTTCTGGTGGATCAGGACGAGTCCAATTTTGTGCTCAGGGTGCACCAGGGGTTTTCGGAGGAACTGATCGGCGGAGAGCACAGGGTCAGGTTTCATGATCAGGCGCTCATGCATTCCCTCCTGAAGAAGGACGTTTCCATCAAACACCAGTGCATCTTCCCCCCGTTCAAGGTTAATTTGAAACGTGGACCTTCTTCCGTGGAGCTGGTTTGCTTCTTGATCACGACGAAGGAACAGGCTTCGGGATTTCTGGCCCTTTCGGTGGCGAACAGCAGGACCATGAGTGACCACGACCATCAAATGCTGGGTGCGCTCGGCAACTTTCTTGGCAGTGCCATCGAAAACGCCCGCCTCGTTCAGACGATACACCGTCACAGGGAGGAGCTCAGGCAGTTGACGGCGCGTCTGTTCTACTCACAGGAGGAAGAACGCAAGCGCATTGCCCAGGAATTGCATGACGAAGTGGGGTCATCGCTCACGGGGATCAACTTTGCCCTCGAAACCGTCGAGAAGAACCTCTCTCCCGGGGCTGCCATCGTCAGGGAACGGATCCTCGACGTCAAGAAACAGATCAACCGAACCTACCAGGAGATGCGACGCATTTCCCACAGGCTCCACCCTGCCGTCCTCAGTGCCTTGGGGCTGGAGCCGGCCCTCGAGGCTTGTCTGACCCGGATCTCCAAATACAGCCAAATCGAGATAGACTTCAAGATGGTGGGCTTCGGAGGAAGGTTGGATGATGCGGAAATTGAAACAGTGCTTTACCGGATCTCCCAGGAGGCGATCAACAACACCCTGAAGCACTCCGGTGCCAAGCGCTTCAAACTGTCCATCGTGAAGAGCTACCCCAACATCATCCTGCTGGCCGAAGACGATGGCAGGGGATTCGATCCCGGGTTTCTCGACGAACAGAACAAGAGGGCCCTGGGTCTCGTGGTCATGCGGGAGCGCGCGGCCATGCTGGGTGGGAAGTTCAGGATACGCTCCTCAAAGACCAGGGGCACCCGGATTCGGGTTGAAATACCCATAAGGGAGAGCGCGGTTGACTGAGAAGACGGTCAGCGTCCTGCTGGCGGAAGATCACACCATCGTGCGACAGGGCCTGGCCAAACTGCTGGAGGCCGAGCCGTGCATCCGGGTCGTCGGTGAGGCGCGCAACGGGCGCGAAGCCATTGCCAAGGTTGAAGAGCTGAAGCCGGATGTCGTCATCATGGACATCGCCATGCCCCTCTTGAATGGCATCGAGGCCACGAGGCAGATCAAGAAGAAGCGGCCCCAGACCAAGGTGATCATCCTCTCCATGCATTCCCACGACCGGTTCATCAGTGAGCTGTTCACTCTGGGTGCTTCAGGATACCTTCTGAAGGACTCCAGCGGACCCGACATCATACAGGCCATCGAGTCAGCCATCGAGGGAGACACCTATCTCAGTCCTTCCATCTCCCGAAAAGTCATCGAGGATTACGTTTCACTCAAGAAGACCAAATCTTCCCGGGAAGAACTGTACTCAAAGCTTTCGAACCGGGAGCGGGAGGTGTTTCAGATGATTGCCGAGGGGCGCTCCACCAAGGAAATCGCGGAGATCCTCTTCGTGAGTGTGAGCACCGTCAAGTCTCACAGAGCGAACATCATGGAGAAACTGGAAATCGACAACCTCTCTCAGCTCATCCACTTCGCCATCGATCTCGGGCTTGTGGAAATACAGCCCTGACCCCGCTATCACAAAACCTTTTTAGGCGCACCCATGGACGAATGATCAGCCATGTGCAGGCAGGTGAGGCCAAACCTGCCCAACGCCGCTGCCAGCACGGCATACTTGCGCTGCCATCCCTGAACGGGATGCTGGTGCCGTCCTGGGAGGGTGATGACGCCGCTGCCGGCAATCGTCCAAGACGGCGTATATTCCCCCCGTGCCACTCTGTCACAGGATGCCAGGTGACACGTGCCGACATCCTCCAAACGCGCTGTCGGCCTCAAGCGCAAGAGGACAGCTTCACATTCCGCCGGTCGGGGGCGCCAGCCCCACCACGTCACCTGGGTTCAGCACCGTTTCGAAGTCGGCGTGTTTGCTGTTCACGAAGATCAGCTTGACGTCCTTCTCGGAAATCTTCATCTCCTTCAGCAGGTCAAGGACCTTGGCCCCTTCGGCCAGGGTTTTGGTGGTGCTGTCACTGTAATCGCATTTGTCGGCCTCCGCCAGGGTGGCGAAGCATTTCAGGCTGATTTCCATGGGGCATCCTTTCTGACTCCTTGTGTCAATTTCACCTCGAAGTTGCTAATGATTTTCGACACATCATAAGCATCATTGGATGCTTTTTCAATCGAGCGCCGCAAATCGCTCAGCCCCTTCCTCACCTGAAAACCATTTCGCAGTCTCCCCTAATCCTCCGGTCCCAAAGCAGGCAGAAGGCCACCTGGTCTATCATGACCATCTTCATGCATGCATCGCACCGCGGGGACTGTACTCAACGCCATCCCGGCTGCGCCCTTGCCCTGCACTCTCCATAAGACAGGTTCCGGTCAAGGTCTCTTCCGAATGCATCTCTCATTTACGCGCAAGACGAGTGATTCGAATAAACAACCTCAAACCAACCCGGATGAATTTTCGGCAGATCATCAGGATCCGCAGTGCAGATTAGTCAGTAATGATAAGTAGTTGTTGTCCAAGGGCCGGGATCCAAAAGAGCAGGCTCAGAACTGGAGAATTATACCTAAAGTGAGCGATTTTCCAGCATGCTTGTCACTGCGGGAGGGCGTAAAGCCCTCCCGTACGAAAATGTCCTTTAACCCACATCGTAGGGGCGGGGTTTATCCCCGCCCGCATGGCAAGGCATTTTCTAAGGGCTTTCAGAGAGTGAATCGCTCAATTTAGGAAAATATCACTTGTGAAGTACGGCCCTCAAAGACCGGTAACTGCCTCGGCAACATCGATGGAAGCTGAATGAGGCAGCAGCCTGGGAGCCTTTGCCTTGTGGGGTAATGACCTGTTATCCGGTGAGGCCTGTCCACCAACATGCCCAGCCACTCAACGATTTCTGCAGACCGGCTATCTGCCCGATAGATGCCTTGACGTAATCATTATTAGGGGTTGCGTGGGTGCTCCACACTTTCTCGAGAACTGCTTTGGCTGCATAACGTCCTGAAAACATAGCCCACTGGATCGACGCTACACCCGCGTATTCTCCACCGCTGAGGAATTCATTGCTGCCATCACTCAGTTAACCGGGTGAATGCGATTGCCCTGCTCCAAACTCCGATTGCCATTGACACACAAGGACCGTCTTTCTAATTTCCACGAAATGAAGTAATTGTTTTCCAATGTGTGCATCGCGTATCAAAATCACACGTGCCGGGAGACCGTGAATGTACCTCATAGCCTTGAAAATGCTGATGGGTGACCGCGGCAAGTACCTGGGTCTCATTATGGGTCTCACCTTTGCGGCCCTCCTCATCACCCAGCAATCTTCCATCTTCACCGGCTTGATGACCCGCACGTACAGTTTTATCAACGATCTGTCCCAGCCGGACATCTGGGTCATGGACCCCAAGGTGCAGTACATCGACGACGTTAAACCGCTTCAGGATACCGAACTTCTTCGTGTACGCGGTGTCACCGGCGTTGAATGGGCTGTGCCCCTTTACAAGGGACTTCTTAAGGCCCGCCTCGAGGACGGCAACTTTCAGATCGTCAACGTCTTGGGCCTCGACGACGCGACCCTCATCGGGGGGCCGCCCATCATGATAGAAGGAAGCCTGAGTGATCTCCGCAGTCAGGACGCGATCATCGTCAATGATGTTGGAGCTTCCACTCGGCTTGCCAAAAAGTCCAAGGAACCGGGCGGCAAGCTGATCCCCCTTGAGGTGGGGGATGTCCTGGAGATCAATGACCGACGTGCCGTGGTGGTTGGGATTTGCCGGGTGTCACGCACCTTTCAGTCTCAGCCCGTCATTTATACCACCTACAACCGGGCCACGACTTTCGCCCCGCGTGAGAGGAAACTCCTCTCCTTCATTCTGGTCAAGGGGGCCGATGGGTTGGATCCGAAAGGACTGGCTGAACAAATCGCGCAGAACACAGGGTTGGCGGCTTACACGGCTCAGGAGTTCAAAGACCTGACTTTTGACTTCTATATGAAAAGCACCGGGATCCCCATCAACTTTGGGATTGCCGTCATGCTGGGCTTTTTTATCGGCACGGCCATCGCGGGTCAGACCTTCTACAATTTTACCCTGGAGAACCTGCGCTACTTTGGAACCCTGAAGGCCATGGGAACGACGAACGCGGTTCTTCTGCGCATGATCATATTGCAGGCCCTCGTGGTGGGAGCCCAGGGGTTTGGGCTAGGCATCGGTGGCGCCGCCCTCTTTGGCTACCTCATGAGAGGCACGCAGCTGGCTTTCCGCCTGGTCCCGGAAATCCTGATCCTTGCGGGGGGCGCCATTGCCCTCATCGTCATCTTCTCGGCCCTGATCAGTATCCGCAAGGTCATGAAGCTTGAACCGGCCATCGTTTTCAAAATGTAGGAAGCCTATGTCGAAAAACGGGACGGCAGTCTTCCTGCGAGGTGTCACCAAGACCTATGGCTCGGGTTCTTCACGGGTTGAGGCCCTCCGTGGCGTGGATTTGGAAGTGCGCTTGGGAGAGTTGCTCATGCTCGTGGGCCCCTCGGGGTGCGGAAAGACGACCCTCATCTCCGTGGTGGCCGCCATCCTGGACCATGATGACGGCGATATCATCGTCTTGGACCAGGTTCTGAGGTCCATGAGCCAGAGGGAAAAGACCCGCTTCAGAGGGGACAACATAGGCTTTGTATTCCAGGCCTACAATCTGATCCCCACTCTCACGGTCGCGGAAAACGTCGCCATACCCCTTCTGATTCTGGGCAGCCGCAGGACCGCCGCCCTCGTGCGGGCGAATGAGGTCCTGGAGGCCGTTGGACTCGTAGACAAGCTGGAGGCCCTTCCCGCGGCGCTCTCCGGTGGTCAGCAGCAGCGGGTGGCCATCGCCAGGGCCCTCGTCAATAATCCACGGCTCATCGTCTGTGACGAGCCCACGAGCGCCCTCGACGCGGACACGGGCAGGTTGGTGATGGATGTCCTCCGGCGCAACGCCCTCTCCGAGGATAGAGCCCTCATAATCGTGACCCACGACAACAGGATTTTCAGCTTCGCGGACCGCATCGCCCGAATGGATGACGGCAGGATCATCCTTGTCGAGCCCCAGGTGGCGACATCATAGGAGGACTTATGGTCAGAAAGTACATCCTTCCCCTCCTTGCCGTCCTCGGTCTCCTTTTCGCGCTTTGGATGGTGAAGGAAGGTTCAAAACCCGTCACCCATGCGAAGCCGGTGGCGGATCCTCCACGGGTGGAATTTCCCAGCAGGATTTCCGGTGCCGGCATCGTGGAGGCCAGTACTCGAAACATCTCCATCGGCGCCCATCTCCCGGGAATCGTCGCCCGGGTTTATGTCGAAGTCGGTCAGCGCGTCAAAGCGTCTAGTCCACTCTTTTCCATCGATGAGCGGGCAAGGATTGCGGACCTGGCGGTGCGCGAAGCGAGAACGCTGGAAGCGGAGGCAAACCTCCAAGACCTCCAGGCCCAGTTGCGCATCGCCGAGAATGTCAAAGACCCGAGAGCGATCAGCATTGAAGACCTCAATAAACGCCGATACGCCGTGAAGGCGGCCGGGGCTCGCATAGCAACTGCCAGCGCGGAGGTCAAGGCGGCACGGGTGGATCTCGATCTCCTGACGGTTCGGGCGCCTATCCACGGTGAAGTTCTTCAGGTCAACATCCGGCCCGGTGAATACGCACCCAGCGGTGTGACGGGCCAGCCCCTCATCCTCCTGGGCGGTTTGGACACGCTTCATGTCCGAGTGGACATCGACGAAAATGATGCCTGGCGATTTACCGAAAAGGCCCCGGCGGTCGCGTTCGTCCGGGGCAATCCCTCTCTCAGGACGAACCTCCGATTCGAGTACATGGAGAAATATGTCATTCCCAAACGCTCGCTTACAGGGGAGAGCACGGAGAGGGTCGATACCAGGGTCATGCAGGTCGTTTACAGTTTCAATCGCGCTGACCTTTCGGTGCTTCCGGGCCAGCTAATGGATGTCTTTATTGAAGACCTTTCTTCACAGTCGTCTGCTCCGGAAAAGCCCGATGGAGGGGCGAAACAACCGTGAAGAGAACCCGGCTTTTGATTATCCCTCGCATGGCAGGAAACCTCCGCATCGGGGGGGCGGACTCGAAATAAGTGCGGAAGCAGGTGGCCCGGTCGAGGCAAGGAGCATGAGTGAAAGAATGGATCGCAGCCAGGAGTCGACCGATGAATAGGATTCCTTGTGTCGCCGAAAGGGCCCCTCATTTTAAGGCCATGGCCTTCCATGGCGGGTTGCAGGTGGAGGTGGACCTCTCCCAGTACAGGGGACAGTGGATCATCCTCATTTTCTATCCCGGTGATTTCACCTGTGTGTGCCCGACAGAAATCGCGGCAGTGGCCGTCAAGTATCCAGCCTTCCAGGAGCTCGGCGCGGAGGTGCTGATGGTCAGCACCGACAAGGTGGACACCCACAGTGAATTCCAGGAAAAGTGTTTGTCCCGAATGGTGCCTGGCGGTGCCAGGTTTCCCCTCGTCTCTGATCCCCTTGGCGTCATCGGTTCACTTTACGGTGTCTACGATCCCGAACAGAAGATTGAGCTTCGAAGCCATTTCATCATAGACCCGAACGGGGTCATCCAAGTCCTGGAAGTGGTGGCTGCCCCTCTGGGCAGAAGCCCTACCGAGATTCTTCGCCAGTTGAGGGCCCTTAAGGAGCATCAAGCCACAGGGCATTTGATGCCCTGTGGTTGGGAGCCAGGGAAACCGACATTACCCGACACAAATGAATCCGGGGAAAAAACAAAGCCCTGGGAGTCGTGGAAGCCGCGTGACGCCTTTTAGGTGTAACGGGAGTCCTCGACTTTGGCAAATCAGGCGGCCTCCGCAAGGCTGTCGAGCAGTTTAGTGACAAGATCGAGGTTGAATTCGGTAGACTTAAGTCGCGACAATGAGTAGACGGAATACCGGGCCGCCGACAATTTGCGGCGCACAAAAGCCATGACGTCCGAGAAAGATGCTTGCTTCTTGGGGTACCAGGCGGTCTGAGCGACGGGAAGTTGCTCGTCTCCGATGAGACGGGCGGCCATGAGTGGTCACCATTGAAAATGGCGCGAAAAGTCGATTGAGAACCCGGTGGAAGTTGGTGAAACCCCGTTCTTGCGCGAGTCCCACAGCACGCAGGGCCGAGGTAACGGTTCGTTTTCTACGCGCGAGGATGGCTCCCACAATCAGGACCTGAACGTGATCCCAAACCGGACGGCTGAAGAAAGGCGCGAAGGCAACCAGGACTTCGTGGATCTGGACGGGCAAGGCAAACATAGCGATTCTCAGGGTGTTGGCGGTTGAATGCGCCAACACCGTAGAGGATTCCTAACTACCTGTTCAACATAAGGATTTTGCTCATTACCCTGTCAGCTTAATCATGAGACTTGGCCAACCCTAAGCCATTACCACCCGAAAATGGCCAAAGTCGAGGAAATGACAGTGCAACAATATATTCATACCGGTCAGGCAGAAATTGCGCCATCGTCTGGCGACGCATTGGAAATATCACCATAATCTCCTGGAGGCTTTCGGCAATTTACCTTCTTTCGATCAACTCTTGCCGAGCAACGCAGCTTTTAATTCCTTATTCAAGGGACGGTGGCCGAGCCAGATCGAAAAAAGCGCAGAGGCGAAATCAGCGCCTTCCATAATTCCCTTTCTGTTTCCATTCAGGGCAAGCTCTGTGCCTTGCCCGGGGATGTATGTCAAGGAATAACGGTCTCCGGGTCTTACGTCTTGGTAGAGTGAGTTAAAGCGATCGACCTTTGGTCGGAGGTGCGCCCATGTTCCTGAGTCGGCATTCGCTGAAATCCATTTTTTAGTCAATAAGGCGAAGTCTTTGGCTTTGACAGGATAGAAGTACTCAATTTCCAGTCGCTTGGGGATATCCTGCAAGACCTGCTCGGCAGTGACCCCTTCGGCAAGATAGAGAGCAGCAGCACTCACTTTGTAGACGCGCAGGTAGCGGCTTATACCCGCACCGTACAAAACCATGTTGGTGCTGCCTATTGCCAAACGAGGCGTGAAGTGGGCACCTTCGATCACCTTGGCGTTCCCTGCTTGCGCGAAAATCAGAGAACAAAGCAGAACGCTGATGACTACTCGGCTTGATCCTAGATAGCTCAACATATCTACCCCCCTCAGTTCAATGTGCAAAAAGTCCAAAGCCATAAAGTCGATTGGACACTTTCTAAGCATCGTTGGCTGGTTTTGACAATCATTCGGATAAGAAATTGAGTCGACAATCGATGCGATGGTCGCTCTCCTCCTGGACTCTCACCGGGGCGATGCCTGGATGTGAACTGTGGTGAAGCGATGGCGGCAGATCTGAAGTTCCTTTGCACCCTCTCGAATCGACAGAACACATTGAAGTCCTTAAGTTGACGGCTGTTACAGGCGGGAATTCAAGCTTGGCTGTTCGGTAGCTTTCAAGTTCTGCGGAGCCGAAACCGCGCTTATCTTGAGTGGGAGCCTATTGGAATCGGAATCGCCCAACTTGCACACAATAGAACCTAAATTGAGCGATTCACTCTCTGAAAGCCCTTAGAAAATGCCTTGCCATGCGGGCGGGGATAAACCCCGCCCCTACGATGTGGGTTAGAAAACATTTTCGTAGGGAAGGGCTTTACGCCCTCCCGCAGTGACAAGCATGCTGGAAAATCGCTCACTTTAGGTGGAAGTGACGTCGGGTTGGACTCTCCAAGGGTTGGATCTTGCGAGGTCCGTGCAGCCCATCTATAGTGAGCAAAGACGGATTTCTGACCAAATCGTACCTTGAGGAGAAAACCATGTGGCATGCAACGAAGGTTTATCTGGCTCTCGTTCCGATTTTTCTGGTGGTCGACCTGACATATCTTGGGCTCATCATGACCGGGTTCTACAAGTCAGAGCTTGGTCCCCTTGCTCGCAGGGTGGGCGATTCACTCACTCCCGTCTATTGGGCTGCGGCTGCAGTCTATCTTTTGATCCCTCTTGGCATCGTTCTTTTTGCTCTGCCCAGAGTGTCGTCCCAGAATGTCCTGCTGTCTGGTCTATTCTGGGGGTTTCTTTACGGGGTCACGCTTTACGGGGTGTATGACATGACCAACTATTCGTTGATCAAGGACTGGCCTCTGAGAATGAGTTTTGCGGATATTGCATGGGGAGGCGTGCTCTGCGCCCTGATGACCTATGTGGCAGCTTTGCTGGATGGCTGGGTGAAATAGAGGCTTGCGGTCCGGCCTTCCATGTCGCAGCAGACAAATGATCCAGGCTGGAACAAAGGCTGATATGGAGTAAACCCCTTTCTTTGGTACTGTCCCGTTTCAAGGTGTGACGGTCAAGAGGCTGCGATGAGCACTTTAATGAATATTTTAGGATTCCAAATCAGCTGGTTTGCCTCCGTGCTCGGAGCCGCAAAAGGCCTTTCATGGCTCGGGCCCCTCGCGGTCACCATGTGGCTTACCCTGCATATTTCCATGGCACCCAATCGGATGGCGGAAGCATGCTTGGCTCTTTCAGCCGGGGTTTTGGGCTTTCTTTTGGATACACTCTTGATTGCGAGCGGCGTGTTCGTCCCGGTGCAGTACCTTTGGCCTGCACCGTTCAGTCCCCTGTGGATGGTTTTTCTTTGGATTAATTTTGCCACCCTTCTCAACAAATCCCTTGGTTGGCTCCATGGGCGCTATCTGCTGGCCGTGCTTTTGGGAGCTCTAGGCGGGCCTGCAGCCTATTACAGCGGAGCAGAACTCGGCGCTATCGTGCGTTTCCCGCATGACAAGAACCTGATTCTTCTTGCCGTTGCCTGGGGGCTCGCCATGCCCGTTGTGCTCTGGCTGGCCAATGATTTCGAAAAACGCTTCGGGACAACGCCCAGGGTGACGAGGACTGGGACCGGTATATCTCTTTAGTATTCCATGGTCAGGCTCCATAAGCTTTTATGTACGAGGAGCTTCTCTCGAAAACCGGTTCCTGTCTTCAGCAAGCAAGAGAGAACTCTCGGCAACATTTTTGAGGGCTCTATTCATCTCCTCGAAAGCCTCGCTTACCTGCGATCCAATCCACCTCCATAAAACCGGCGCAAACCGACGCCAAAATGGAGATCACGCAACTATGCGGTGGCTCTGCTCATGTAGCCTTGATGGGTCCAGTCTGGATCGGTGATGACATCCATGACCTCTTCTTATCACAATTCAGAATGTAACCCTTAAGTAACCACCGCAGGAAAAAGCATTCAAGCAAGGCGAAATCAAGCAGGAACTTGGAAAAACCAGTTCTTAAAGACACAATTTTTTAGGACTTCGTCAAAATGATGGTATTTCACAACTTTTCAACGTTACCCCGATCCTATTTTGATTCCTATCACAATTCAGAATGTAACCCTTAAGTAACCACCGCAGGGAAAAGCAGTTTGACAAGGTGAAATCAAGCAGGAACTTGGAAAAATCAGTTCTTGAAGACACAGTTTTTTGAGGATTTGGTCAAAATGATGAGGTCTTAGAACTCTTTCATATGACCCTAATCTCATTTTGGAGGCATTACTTTCGGTATTTGGCATTTCTCTTGCTATTGCTCCTGATTCTGAGACAGTCCTTTTCCTTGAGGTACGCGGGCAAAAGCCAATTGGAGCAATGGGGCACAAAGCCACTCGCATGAATCCCGAGGCAAAGCCTGGTACTCAGCAGCAGGGTTGTGACGCGGTGGGCACCCGTTTTTGATTACGCGGCCCCGATGACTCCAAGACTTTCGTACACCCACGCAAAACATGGTCAGACAGCAGTGAAGAGGATTCTAATGCGCTGGCTGACGTCATAAAAGCAGTACCGTCTGATAAGGGTAAACCACTCCGAAAGGGTGGGGCGCAAAGCCGCTGGCCTAAGTTCCGCTTGCCGGGATACGGTCGCACGGCTGCCGGCCGGAGAAAGCATGAGAAGATGCCCTCCAGCCAGGCTCATCATGTCAAACTGGAGGGGACCTCATGGCCAATTTGCATTTCTTCGCTCGAAATCCGTCAAAAGCCCATTCCCATTGGTGCATTCTGATTTTTCTTGTCCTAGCTTCCCTATCTCTCATCAGTGTCCCCACTGCCCATTGCGCTCAAGTGATTTTCGCATGGGACCCAAGCCCAAGCACAGTGGCTGGATACAGGCTTTACTACGGGACATCTGATGGGAACTATTCCAATTTCGTCGATGCGAAGAGTGCAACGACCACGGCCGTCAACCTCACCGCGCCCACCCATTATGCTGTTGCCAAGGCTTACGACAGCAGTGGCAACGAGAGCACACCTTCCAATCAGGTCATCGCCCACTCCATCACTTCCTTGGCTGGAACAGGTGGTACTGTCAGTCCGAGTGGGACTTTCTATGCGGGCCAGGGTTCCAGCCGGACATTTGCTATCACCCCTAATGCCGGCTACCAGGTATCTGACGTCCTCGTTAATGGCATATCCGTCGGGGCCCTCACCAGTTACACCCTGTCGAATATCACAGCACCTCAAAATGTTTCAGTGAATTTCACTCTTATTCCAAGAAATTATACGATTACAGCATCTGCTGGGACGAATGGTTCCATTTCTCCTTCCGGGCCTGTATCAGTGGCCGCCGGCGGCAGCCAGACCTTCACCATCACGCCGAACACCAACTACCGGGTAAGCGCTGTGCTGGTGGACGGTGTTTCAGTTGGGGCGGTTACGAGTTACACATTCTCCAATGTCACGGCAAGTCACACCATTTCTGCAAGCTTTGTCCTCAAAACCTTCACCATCACATGCTCTGCGGGTTCTAACGGCACCATCTCTCCTTCGCCTTCCGCCACCGTGAACTACGGCGGCAGCCAGACCTTCACCATCACGCCGAACACCAATTACCGGGTAAGCGCTGTGCTGGTAGACGGTGTTTCAGTTGGGGCGGTTACCACTCACTCGTTCAATAATGTTACATCCAACCATTCCATTACAGCGAGCTTCGTGCAAGTAAGCCAATCGCCCGTGGCGGATGCGGGTCCAGATCAAACTGTGCCTGAAGGTTTGCTTGTGACTCTGAACGGCTCGAACTCAACCGATCCGGGGAATAGCCCTCTATCGTACATGTGGACTCAAAGGGGCGGGACCCAAGTATCCCTTTCAAGCCAGACACTAGCCCAACCGACCTTCACCGCTCCAGATGTTGGATCCGCCAGCGCAGCACTCATCTTCCAATTGAGCGTCACTAACCAGGACGGCCTGCTGTCGAGTGATACCTGCATCGTGAACGTCACTTGGATCAATGCTCCCCCTACAGCCTTAGCAGGTCCTGACCAGACAGTAACGGAAGGGATTACAGTAACCCTTGATGGGAAAAACTCAACAGACCCCGACGATGGCATTGCCTCTTACCTCTGGGAGCAGGTTGCAGGACCAGCGGTGGCCTTGACGCCTGCAACGCCCTCCCAGGCGACATTTAAAGCCCCAAATGTTGGACTAGCTGGCACATCCCTGACCTTCCAACTGACTGTAACGGATAACGATGGCTTGAAATCCACAGCTACGTGTGTAGTGAACGTCACCTGGGTCAATGCTCCGCCTGAGGCTAAAGCAGGCTCCGATCAGTCGGTCTACGGGGGAGATGTTGTGGTCCTTGACGGGTCTGCATCGAGCGACCCCGATGACGGGATCAAGTCCTATCTTTGGAAGCAAACGAGTGGTTCTCCGGTCACTCTGACGAATCCGACAGGATGTCAAACATTCTTCACAGCTCCCTACGTGGATGCTGCTGGTACAACCCTTGCCTTTCTGATGACGGTTACGGATAATGGGGATTTGCAGTCGACGGCTACCTGCAATGTCTATGTCAAACAAGAGCCGGGTTCCGATCTTACGGGCAAATGGGCAAGCTTGTCCTACAGTAGATCTAGACTCACTGGATCGTTTGAAGTGAAAAACATAGGAAATCAAAATGCAGACTCATTTGTCACAAAATTTTATCTATCAAACGACGGAACCACCCTGGGAACGCTCATGGCAAGTAGTTCCATAAGTTATATTAATGCTTCTGAAAGTAAAAAAGTATCATTCAAATACTCTGAAACAGGCCTTTCCGGTAAATATGTAATTACCATGGTTGATGTAAATAACAGTATTGCTGAGTCCAACGAACAGAACAACAGGATATCAGCAAGGATCCCTTAGACAATCTTCCCGAAGAAACTTAGCGCGCCACACCCCGACCTGCCATTCCAGCGGCGGGTCCGGGATTTGCGACAAAGGGGTCAACGGCGAGGCAGACGGTTCAGGCAAGAATGATCAGGAGTGAGGAGACGGTAGTCATGCGATCGTTGAACTTCTCGAAGGCGGCGCAAGGGGAAAAGGCTGAACACCACCTTTTCACCCATGACAGGGAAATCACAGCAAGGTATGTCGCGAAATGAAAGGCGCAAGAAAGAGCATTTGGAAACCTGGGAGGAAAGGTAAGGCGAGAGGATTCAGCCCGGTCTATTTCTTTTTGTATTACATTCAGCATATTAGCGATTGACAGCGATTGTCTTGGCGACTCGTTTTGGAACCGCCCAGATATTTTCGCCATCAATGACAGCTTGTGCATCGTGAGCTGACCATGAAAGTAGGCTTTCGTAAGAATCCGCTGTGAGACCTCCGGGGGTTGCCATGTATTCCTCTGGAGGTCTTCCTGTTTCATGGCCATGATAAAGCCAAAACACAAGAGATCAGGTGACGGAAAGTCATGGGTCTTCCAAAAAGACAGCCGGACTGCTGAGGGTGACCGCGGGAAGCTTACACTAGGGTAGGCTAATTTTCTTTAATTTATGCCTGGAGGTACGACATGAAAGTAAAGATTGGTAAGACCTGTACTGGGTTGATGTCCTTGACGATTCTTCTGACCATTGCATTAGCCTTTTTCCCCCATGCAGCATTGGCAGCAGCGCCTGTTCCCAATGCCGGCGGCGACACCTTTATATTGAGCGCCGATGTAGCTAACACGACTATTCAGGGACGCACCACGAATCCAAACAGCGCTAGTCTTCAGTATCGCTGGGTGGAAGGAGGGGATGAACTTCTTCTCTGGACGGCCGTGGTCGGCGGTGAATGCCCACTTGACCTTAGTGGGACCACGCTTGCGATAGGGGAGCATACCCTGACGCTGGAGGTAAGCGAGGCAAGCGACGGGAGCGCGACAGTTTCGGATAGCATGATTCTCATCATTGACAATTATGCTCCCAAAGCCAATGCCGGCGGCGGTGGATCCTACGAAATCGGAACCACTGTTAATCTGACTGGACAAGTGTCCGACTTTGACGGGGACACGCTTACATACGAATGGAAAGAAGGTGCGACTCGCTTCTGCCCTGATGACCCTGACACAGACACAATTACCCCCTATCCGGGAGGTACACCAATAGACCTTCCGACGTGTGCTGTCACAGGCCTTGGCCTGGGGACTCACAGCCTGACCCTTGAGGTGTCGGATCTGATCAATCCTTCTGTAACGAGCACGATCACCGTTAAGATCGTCGACAGTACGAAGCCCACGCTCGCCCCGGTTGCCAGCAGGAAGATCCTCTGGCCACCCAATCACAAGATGGTAAATATCACCATTATGGCCAATGCCTCTGATAACAGTGGCCAGCCTGTGGTACTCAGCGCCTCGGTTTCGAGCAATGAGCCAGTCAATGGGCAGGGCGACGGGAATACGGTACCCGACTGGGCCGTGCTGTCGATTGACCAGCAAACGGGCAAGATCACCGTGCTGCTTCGTGCGGAGCGTTCCGGGAAAGGCAATGGCCGAGAATACACGGTGCGGGTCACGGCCACGGATACTTCCGGCAACTCAATCTCAGCGGATGTGAAGATTATCGTGCCGCATGATCAGGGTGGTGGTGACATCCTGTGGAGGCACGGCCCAACAGGCACCAATGTGGTCTGGCACATGAAGGGGAAGCATCTTGCCGGCTGGGAATATTTCGGGGGTGTGGTCGATCCCGGCTGGACCATTGTGGGTACAGATGACATGAACAACGACGGCCAGCCCGACATCCTGTGGAGGCACAGCGCAAAAAGCATCACCGTGGTCTGGTACATGAACGGCGCAACTCTTGTGGGCTGGGAGTTCCTGGGAGGCGTCGTCGATTCCAGTTGGACCATTGTGGGTACCGGCGATGTCAACGGTGACGGCATGCCCGACATCCTGTGGAGGCACGGTCCAACAGGGAAAAATGTGGTCTGGTACATGAACGGCACAACTTTTGTCGGCTGGGAGTTCTTGGGAGGTGTTGTGGATTCCAGTTGGACCATTGTGGGTATCGATGACCTCAATACCGATGGCTACCCCGACATCCTGTGGAGGCACGGCGCAACAGGCACAACCGTGGTCTGGTACATGAACCGGGCAACTTTTGCCGGATGGGACTTTTTAGGAGGTGCCGTCGATTCCAGTTGGACCATCGCGGGTACCAGCGACATCAACGGTGACGGTACGCCTGATATCTTGTGGAGGCACAGCACAACAGGCACTAATGTGGTCTGGTACATGGACGAAGGAACCGTGACTGGGTCTGATTTCCTGCCCGCCGTCTCTGACCCCAACTGGAAGATTGTGGGTAAGTGAAAGTCAGGGAATTTCAGTATGTTGGTGCAAACGAGCGCAAAGGCATCCAGGTCAGTAGTGCCCGGGTAGCTGAGGGTTTTCTGCAGGCAAGGTCCATTTGAGGCATTGTGACGACGACAGCAAACATGGTCATGAACTGATACCATTTTGGGGCCAGGTTTGCATAGCACTCCGCTGCAGGTTTCAGGTGCTTCCAGTGCGGAACTGACCTTGCTTGGCTGATTGCGGTCAAATTCAAAGGCCCCGGGGCAACTCGGGGCTTTCTGTTTCGGTCTGTACTCATCACTACTGAAAAAACGCGCTGTGCTGGCAATGGGGAATTGCTTTGAACTACTCGCTCTATGTGGCGCCATTCGTTAAAGCGCTGGAAGGTGCTTTGAATTCGCTCTGGATAAGGATCTCTTGCAGTTTATGAAAAGCAGTGCCCTCGTGAACCGTGGTGATGAGCGTACCCTGTCAAACCAGGGGGCGATGCCGATCAGAATGAGAAAAGAAGGGAGGAAGATGGCTATGGTGGCAATGAGTGCCCCAAGGAAGCCATGTACCAGGTAGCCGACAAAGGTTGCTGTGATCACGATAGGACCGGGAGTGAACTGGCCCAGCACAATTCCGTTTAGAAATGTCGGACCATCCATCCACGAGCGGAGCTCGACGATCTCGTGGAACATGAGGGGAACCGAGGCAAAGCCGCCGCCAAAGGCGGTGATTCCCATCCTGAGAAAAGCGGAAAACAACTGGCTCAGCGAAGGTTCATGATGGGCGCAATGAGCTTGAACTGTTTCCGGGTGTGTGAGCGCTTCATTCATTTTTGCTTTCTCCCGGCTGGCCCTGTCCAAGAGGTCTCATCCAGGGAGGGCATGCCTGGACACTAGCCTCAATGCGCGCCTTGATGAGCTGGAAAAAGCGAGAGCGCTGCTCAGGAGTTAGAAGTGCACTTCCCTGCAGAAAATGGGCTATGACTCCATTCTGAACGGCCCTCTGCAGGTGCTGGATCTCTTCCTGTTTCCTTTCGATCGTCCGCTGATCGGGAGATGCCGCTCCCAGAAGATCGATGAGCTCAATCTGTTTACTCTTGATCTCTTGCCCCAGATCCTGGAACCGGGTGCGGAATCTTTCCCGTTCAGCACTGAATTGCTTGAGTTGGTCGGGTGTCAGGTCGAGCTGAAGGAAAAGTGGCCCCTTGGGGGCTGACTGGTGCACCCCGGCAAGGGTGGGCAACTTGTAAACGACGTACGTCACGGCAACATCTTATGCGGTGCACCGCACAGAGCAAAGCGAACAACGTGCTGTAAGTCTTTCGACGCAAAGAACGGCAGCCAGTCTCTGATGCTGCTTGCACGAGACGCTGGATGTCATGGCGGGAGAAGATGTACGGGATGGGTCGCGGCCTCTTTTCGCTAACGAAAACGGGTGGTGGCAGTTCATGAGATTGATCCTCGGCACGCATATACCGGCTGAATCGAATCACTTGACCAAGTCGGCGGGCGCCCCGGTGAACCGATCTAGCCAATCGGGCCCACTCGATTGCGATATCAGAGCAAACGTGCTGTTTTCCTCTTGCGTTCGAGAAGGTGGCAAAACTTCGTAAGAGATTGCCTTCGGATTTAAGCTTGAACCCGCAAGCACGTCGCACCGCCAGATATGACTCCACAGTTTGTACTAACATGCCTTCACCTCCGGCCAAGGTTGAGCAATCTGGCGCAGGGCCATCACATCCACTTTGGCGTAGATCTGCGTGGTCTCGATGGACTGGTGTCGGAGGATGGCCCCAATTTGCTGTAGCGATGCTCCTTGTTGCAACATGGAGGTTGCCGCGGAATGTCGAAGTACATGGGCCGCACCGCGACTCTGGCAGGTGACGCCCGCTCGGCGCATCGCCCGTTCGACAATGACTGAGACTGCACAGTGGGAGGCGAAAACGCGAAAGGGAGCACGAGAGCGAATGAACATTACATCGGTGTTGCTTCGAGGTCGGCCATCTTGCAGGTAGGCCACCAGCGCACATCCAACTTCCTGGGTCAGAGGCAGCCGAACCTCGCGACGTCCTTTACCCGATACGTGAATCACAGCGTCTTCGCAATCGATATCACCCAAACGAAGCTGGACGATATCGCCTGCCCGAAGTCCCGAGCGCGCGAGGAGAAGTAAAATGGCACGATCTCTGCTGCCAACCGGCGAATTCGGATCACAGCAAGAGATGATGCGCTCTACTTCTTCCGCTTGCAGGTACCGCGGCAGAGAGGAAAGACGCCAATGAGCCAGAACCGGAATGGCTCCAGCCAAGTCGGCCGCACACCTGCCCTCAGCAGTTAGAAAGCGAAGAAACATGCGAAGCGCCGTCGTACACTTCTTTGCTGCTGCCCATCCATCGCAACTTGTGCGACTTCCTCGGTGCCGATCCCGACCAACAGCTCCGGGCATCCCGCAAGTAGCTCTCCCCCACCAAGATCCTGCTTTCCGAGCCAGAGCAAATGGAGCCCTCATTTGCTCTGGCATCCTCCCGCCCACTCAGCTCTCAAAGCGTCCCGTCGCAAGTATAGGCCCGCCTGCGTCCAGGATCATGCTGGAAGGCAAGGGGAAGTAGAAGAAGCAAATCTTAAAGAAGATCTATCGCGTACGCGTGAAAACCAAAAACGGTGCACGGTGTCCCTCCTGCCAGGAGTGACCCTCGCACTCCGCCGGCAGAGGAGCGGGGTTCTCCAGCCCATTCCTCCCGGAACTGCCGTTCGGCCGCCGATGGCGGGTCCAAAAACCGGCGCAAACCGACGCCAAAACGAAGATCACGCAACTATCAACGATACTTAGCCTTGACTCTAGCGCCCTTGTGCATCATGATCTACCTCAACCCACAACGAGAGAAAAGGAGGTAGATCGGCTGCCAGCAACGAGGTGCGAAGGCGATTTGTATGCCGTTCCCAAGTTTGCCCTGGACAGGTGAAGTGGAAGGTTTCATGGATAAGCTCCATGGATTCCACGCAGAGTTTCGGGATGTTTCATGAGAAGCGAGCCCAGGGAGAACTTCTTGCTCTACATGGCTGGCCAGTTTGGGGCGCTGGAAAGGAAGTCCATTGAACCGATCGCTCTTCAGGTGGAGGATGGAAACGTTCGCGCCATGCAACGTTTTGTAAGTGACGTTGTGTGGGATGAAAGCTCATGCTCCAACGCTACCACGCCCTCGTTGCTGAAGACATGGGCGACCCTGAGGGTATCCTGATATTTGACGAATCCGGATTCGCCAAGAAAGGTGATGACTCGGTTGGGGTTGCCAGCAGTACTGCGGCAGCACTGGGAAAATCGACAACTGCCAGGTGAGGGTTTTTGCCGCCTATGCGTCTCGGCATGGTTATGCCCTTCTGAACAAACGCCTCTACGTCCCTCAGCAATGGTCGGGGATAGTCACTTGTCCCGTCGCCGGAAATGTAAGATGCCCCCGGGTTTACCTTTCAAAACTAAACCTCGATTGGCTGCCGAAATGTATCGAGAACTGCGCGAGGAGAGCATCATTCCTTTCAAATACGTCGTTGCCGATTCGGTATACGGTGCCAGTCCCGACTTTGTCGGCGCCATCGAGGAACGAGTCGGCACAACTTACTTTGTTCGATGCGATCGGACACCCTGTGTTAGCTCCAAGAGCCGTCCACTGAAACAACGACATCCGTGGCAAGCAAGGTACAAGAGTGAAACGGGTGTTCCCGAAGGAGAGAAAAAGCCCATGGACTTTGCGACAGTGGCCCGAGGGATCAATTCTTTCTTCTGGTACCGCCGCAAAGTATCCGAGGGAACCAAGGAACCCATTGAATATGAATTTACAAAAAGGCGTATCACCCTGTGCAAAGACGGCCTTCCTTGCAAAACAGTTTGGCTGATTATCAAAAGGACTTTGGGTGCCAACCGGCAATACTCTTACTACATCAGCAACGCTCCGCTGAGCACCCGATTGAGACTTTCGTATGGCTCAGCGGTGTGCGTTCAGCCATCGAACAGTGCTTCGAGGAAGCAAAGTCCGAGCTTAGCATGGATCACTATGAGGTGAGGAAGTATCCGGGATCGAACCATCACATGCTCACCTGCATGCTCGCTCACTTCTTCCTCTGGCATCTGAACATCAGGCTGGGAAAAAAAGCACCGTCCATTACTCTGTCGCAGCTTGGCTCTTGTTGCAGACCGTGCTGCCCTTGGGGTCCTCGGCATCGAAAACTCCTCGCCATCGTTCAATGGATTCATGAGAAATCACCATACATACCTGTCTCACCTGAAAAGAAAATGCTGAACATATCTGCGGTGGCTCTGCTCATGTAGCCTTGATGGGTCCAGTCTGGATCGGTGATGACATTCTGCCGTCTTCCACGGTGAGCAGTCTGGGCCGGAGTGCCATCTTCACTCCATTGGGCAGCCTTGCCATCACCTTCAGTTGAGACCCTGTTTCCAATTCTCCCGCAATGGACCTGATGAAAGGGTTCCATGATCTGTAGCCTTCAAGAAACTATTCGCCGTTCTCTGGTCACGTGCAGCAAAGGATTCGATCTCCGAAAGATTGCGACCCCCCATCGAATGGACTAGGTAGTAGGCTGCATCTACTTTGCTGTGGTCTTCTGGATTCCGGCTTTCGTCGGAATGAGTGCGCCTGGAATTGGCGCTGATGTTCGTCATGCCGGCGAAAACCGGCATCCAGGGATGCTTCCAAGAACGCAACTTTTAATGGTGGTGGGAAGACCGAGCCGTGCATCCGGGTCGTCGGTGAGGCGCGCAACGGGCGCGAAGCCATTGCCAAGGTTGAAGAGCTGAAGCCGGATGTCGTCATCATGGACATCGCCATGCCGCTTTTGAACGGCATCGAGGCCACGAGGCAGATCAAGAAGAAGCGGCCCCAGACCAAGGTGATCATCCTCTCCATGCATTCCCATGACCGGTTCATCAGTGAGCTGTTCACCCTCGGCGCTTCAGGATACCTTCTGAAAGACTCCAGAGGACCCGACATCATACAGGCCATCGAGTCAGCCATCGAGGGCGACACCTATCTCAGTCTTTCCATCTCCCGAAAAGTCATCGAGGATTACGTTTCACTCAAGAAGACCAGGTCTTCCCGGGAGGAGCTGTACTCCAAGCTTCCAAACCGGGAGCGGGAAGTGTTTCAAATGATTGCCGAGGGGCGCTCCACCAAGGAAATCGCGGAAATCCTCTTCGTGAGTGTGAGCACCGTCAAGTCTCACAGAGCGAACATCATGGAGAAACTGGAAATCGACAACCTCTCTCAGCTCATCCACTTCGCCATCGATCTTGTCAGAAAATTCTATGCAAAGGAACTTCCCGGGAATAAGCTCCGTGGTTGCTGCAATCGTTTTTTCGCCGCAATGGGTTTAAGGTCTCTGGTCCTCCCCGTGATTCCCCCAAAGGAACATCGGGCCCTGGTGAAGTTTGATGATGAGTGAAACAGAATCACCGCTGCAACCAAGAGGGGCAGGGTACCCATTGCCCAGCAGCGCCTTGCGGGCGACCTGGGAGCATGTTCTGGGCCTTGTCGCCGTTTTCCTGTTCGCCCTCCGGCTGTGGCCGTTCGAGGTTGCCCTCCAGTGGCTGTTGCAGGCATTGGCGGTGCTGAGTTTCGTACACTTTCAGCTGCGCCGTCACCTTGGCGAAAACCATTTCCCGGGCTGCAGCCAGCCCGCCTCGTCGCTGGGTGTGGCAAACCGCATCACGCTGGCCAGGGGCTGGGGCATCAGCTGCCTCGCAGGGTTGACTTTTCTGCCTGAAGCAGCGATTTGCAGTGACCCGGCCTGGATGTCCCACGCCCCAGGCCTGCTCTACCTGACCATCGGATGCGCGGATTTCTTCGATGGTCTCTGGGCTCGGCGCACTGGGACCGAGTCAGCGCTTGGCAAGCGGTTAGACGTGGAAATGGACGCCTTGGGACTGCTGACCGCGTCATGCCTGGGCGTCTGGCTCGGGCGTCTGCCCCTATTCTACATCATGGTCGGGGCAAGCTATTATCTTTTCCGGTTCGGCATCTGGTGCCGTCTTCAAGGGGGAAGGATTGTCCTGCCTTTGAAGGACCGTCCCACGGCTCGCATCATGGCCGGCTTGAACATGGGATTCGTAGGAGCAGCCCTTCTTCCCCTGCTTGCGCCTCCAGTCCTGAAGCTGACCGCCGTCTGCTTTTCCGTGCCCCTGCTGCTTGGATTCCTCTGGGATTGGCTCGTGGTCAGCGGGCGCTTGACGGAGGATCGCGCGGACCGAATGCAACGGCTCATCACGTCGGTCGCCGAATTTCTGGGACTGATGATGCGCGTGGTTGTGCTGGTGGTTGGACCGATCATCGCGAGAACGCTCGTTCAATCGCCGGCGACCACGGCGGCCGTGGCGGAGGCATTGCTCTGGGTCATGATCGTGCTGGGTTGGATGGGCCGAACCGCTTCCCTCGTGGCCTCCTGCTGGCTGGCCCACGGGGCCTCGTCGGGTCATTGGGACCCGTTCGTGCTGGTGACCTTGAGCGCTGCCCTTGTGTTGACTATACTGGGAACCGGCTATTGGTCCTTGTGGAAACCCGAAGATGCCTGCTTGTCCCGCAAGGCGGGCTCACGTTCCACCCTAAAGGAAAACCGACGGTTTCATTGACGATGACGGACATGGACATCCCTCCCCCGGCCTGCTACCCATTGCGCCGTTTCCCAAGCCTCCGTGCCGGTTCCCTTGCATTGTTGGTGATCCCCGGGCTCTACTGGTTCGCTTTCAGGGACGTTGCGACAGCCTCGCTCTTTTTGGCAATGGCCCATTGGGAGATCCCATCCCTGGCCCTCCTGGGTGTTTTGAACGCGCTCATTCTCCAGGCCATGTGTCTCCGGTGGGCCTTGATTCTGAATCGATGGGGCCATCGGGTTCCGTTCTTTCGCCTCGTCTTCTATCGCCTGAGCGCCAATGCCGTGAGCTATCTCACGCCCGGTCCCCAGTTCGGCGGAGAACTGCTTCAGGTTCACTGGCTGGTCCGCTCTCATGGGGTGGCACCGGATGCGGCCGGGGCATCGGTGCTCGTGGATCGACTCCTGGAGCTGATGGCTAACCTTTGCTTTCTGGTGCTTGCGGGGATCGTTCTTTTATCCGGCCACTCTCATAGGCCACTGCCCCAGATCGGGACCATGACGCTGATCGGCCTGCTCTGCCTGGGAGTCGGCGTTTTTTGCGGAGCCGTGGCATCGGGGCGAACGCCGTTGACCCGAATCGCCCGCTTTGCTACGGAGCGGTTCGGGTTCCAGGGGTGGGCCTCATCCGCGGTTCGGTTTCTGGAATGCGGCGAGAGGGAGGCCGCCTCAATCCTGAATGCGCCCGCGCGAGTCCTCGGGCTTTATGGTGCGTGCTCAGGAATCCAATGGCTTCTCATGTTGAGTGAGTTCTGGTTTATTTACCATGTGCTGGGGGTATACTTGATCCCGCTGCAGCTATTGGGCTTGATGGGGGCTGCCCGGTTGGCCTTCCTGCTGCCCCTGCCGGGGGGTCTGGGCGCGTTGGAGGCGAGCCAGGTGATGGTGCTGACCACCATGGGGCTGGACCCGGTTGCCGGTCTGGCCGCCTGTCTGATCATGCGGGCAAGAGACCTGTGTCTCATTGGCGTGGGGGCTGTGGAATCCATCCGCCGGCTGATGCGCACACAAACCAGGGAGTCGCTGAATCCAGTGCGCCATGATCTGAACCGATCGCAGTGAGGCTGCAAGGTGGACCATTCTCGGACGATTCGCAGCATCGATCGGCTGCAGGAGGTTTTGGGGCAGCTGACAGACGGCCGTTGCCGGATGGAAAGACCGTTTGTTCTGATCAGTTATGCCCAGAGCATCGACGGCAGCATCGCCACCCTGGATCGTCGGCCCCTTCGAATCAGCGGTCCGGGGTCGATGGTGTTCACGCACCGGCTCCGATCCCTGTTCGATGCCATTATGGTCGGGATCGGCACGGTCCTGGCCGATGATCCGCAGCTGAATGTCCGCCTGGTTCAGGGCAGGAATCCCCGACCTGTGGTGCTGGACACCCAATTGCGCATCCCCCTCGAAAGCAGGCTGCTGCAGCGGTCGGATTGCGTCTCCTGGCTGGCGAGTTCGATATCGACTTCCGACTCGAGGGCCGCTGCGATCAAACGCACCGGTGCAACCATCTTGCCTTGCGCCCTGGACGATCATGGACTGATCGATATCCGCCGCCTCATGACCCTCCTTCACGGCCGCGGGATCCACAGCGTGATGGTGGAAGGGGGCGCCAAAGTGATCACCAGCTTCATCAATGCCGGGTTGGTGGACCTGTTCATCATCACCCTGTCCCCGAAATTGATCGGCGGGTTGCGCGTCGTTCAAAGCCAGAACGAAACTCCCTTGTCGAGGGTGAACCTGGCCGACATCCACTACGACCGGCTGGGAGACGACCTGATCCTCTGGGCCCGGCCCGACTGGAGTCCCCCATGAGAAAGCTGAGTCTGTTCTTCAATCGGCCCCTGACGATGGAAGTAAGGGAAGGACCACTGCCGGAGCCGGCTCCCGACAAGGTCCTGGTGGCGACCCGCCTTTCGGCCATCAGCGCCGGCACGGAATTGCTGGTCTTCAAGGGGTCATTCCCGGAAGACATGGCTGTGGATGCTGCCATTACGTCCCTGTCCGGCCGCTTCGCGTACCCGCTGGCCTACGGTTACAGTTGCGTGGGGGAGGTGACCGCCTCCGGGTCAGGCGTCGATCCTGGCTGGATCGGTCGGCGCGTTTTTGCCTTCCACCCCCATGAAAGCCATTTTGTGGTCTCCCCGGAACACCTGCTGCCCCTTCCTGCGGGAATCAGCATGGAAGACGGGGTGTTCCTGGCCGGCATGGAGACAGCCGTCAACCTGGTGATGGACGGACGGCCCGTCATCGGTGAACGAGTGATGGTCTGGGGCCTGGGCGTTGTCGGTTTGCTGACCACAGCCGTCTTGGCCCAATTCCCGCTCGCGGTCCTGGCGGGAGTAGACCCCGTGGCGACGAGGCGCCAGGCCGCCCTGGATCTGGGCGCCCACCTGGCCTCGACCGGCATGGAGCCTGACGCGGATTGTGCCCTCGCTGAATCCTTTTCATCGACTCCCGGCGACGGCAAAGCCGACCTGATCTTTGAATTGAGCGGAAATCCTCAGGCTCTCAACGGCGCGCTCTCCTGGTCCGGCTTCCACTCGCGCATCGTGATCGGATCCTGGTACGGTGCCAAATCGACCCCCATCGATTTGGGAGGCCGGTATCATCGCGATCGCGTCGCGATCACATCGAGCCAGGTCAGCACCCTTGCGCCGATGTTCACCGGACGATGGTCCAAAGCCCGCCGATTCCAGACGGTCTGGCAGATGGTGCGGGCCGTTCGACCCTCGACCCTGATCACCCATCGCTTTGACATTCGAGAAGCACAGCGCGCCTACGACCTGTTGGCCGACGAACCGCGGGATGGCCTCCAGGCGGTCCTGACCTATCCCGCCGAATGAGGAGAACGTCATGTATACCCTTTGCCTTCAACAAGGCTTCACGGCGCGTCACTATCTAATCGGCGGCGACTGGGGCAGTGAAAACCACCCACACTCCCACACTTACCGGGTGGAAATCCGATTGGCGGCCCATGAGCTCGACGCACACGGTTATGTGGCTGATTTGGCGGAGCTCGAGCTCATCCTGGACTCTTGCGTCGCGCACTACCGGGATGGGCTCCTTAATGAACTGCCCGAGTTTCACGAGAAGAACCCCAGCATCGAGCGCCTGGCCAACCAATTCTGCGAGCGGTTCCTGCAACGACTGGGGAGCCATGCATTCAGCACGGTGGAAGTCCGCATCTGGGAAAACGAGATAGCCTGGGCATCGTATCGAAAGTCTTTTCCGTGAAGATCGGGTTTGTCATCTATGGATCCATCGACACGCTCACCGGCGGCTATCTGTACGACAAGCAGGTGGTCGATTACTTAAGGGGCCGCGGTCACCGGGTCGAGATCCTGTCGCTGCCACCACGCCGCTACCTGCTGCGGTTCGCGGACAACCTCTCCAGCGCGCTCATTCGGCGCGTGACCTGTTCCCGCTTTGACGTGCTGCTCCAGGATGAGCTGTGCCACCCTTCCCTCTCCGTGTTCAACCGCCTCCTGCGCCGCCGGGCTCGCATTGCAGTCGCTGCGGTGGTTCATCATCTCTTTTGCCATGAACCCGATCACAGAAGGTATCACGCTCTGCTTGCCTGGCCTGAAGCCCGTTACCTGGATTCGGTGGACGGTTTCATCTTCAACTCCCGGTCCACAGAGCGTGATGTGTTTCGGTTGAGTCCGGCTCACCGGCCGTTTGTCATCGCACAACCGGGGGGGGACCGATTCGAGGGGCGAATCCCAGCGGTCCGTATCGAGGAACGCGCCCTGGAAAACGGGCCGCTGCGGCTGCTGTTTGTGGGCATGGTGATCGAACGCAAGGGGCTGCTGCCCCTGGTCCGGGCCCTGGGAAGGGTCGACCGGAATCGATGGCGTCTGGAAGTGGTGGGCGATACGACCCTGGCACCCGACTACACGAGACGGGTGCACCAGGCGATAGCCGATTTGGGGCTGGCCTCCAACATCCGCTTTTCGGGGACCCTGGACACAGAGCCCCTGGCCCGGCGCTATGCCGACAGTCATCTGCTGTGCATGCCCTTCGCCTATGAGGGCTTTGGCATCGTGACCCTGGAGGCGCTCCATTTCGGTCTTCCGGTGCTGGGCTGCACCGACGGGGCAACCCGCGAGCTCGTCCGTCATGGTGAGAATGGACTGCTCTTCGAACGGGGCGATCTTCCCGCCGTGGCGGCGGCCGTCCAGGGGCTGAGTGCGGATCGGCCCCGGTTGCAGCGGATGAGCGTCAAGGCGTTCGAGGCGGCCCTGGAACATCCTGCCTGGGAGGATTCCATGCAGCGGATCGAAGCCTTTCTGCAAGACGTGTGTTTCGACGGCCGCTGACCACTGAGCTCCCTGACGCGCAGGGAACGGCTCCAAGGGGGAAGTGATCATCCATGCTGGAGAATGCCGACATTCAGAACTCCGTTCGACCCGACGATCGTGCCGACATCCATTCAGCGGATGATTTCATCCGCTATCTGGCGGCCAAGAAGAGCGTCGATGACCGATCGTTGAACCGAACCGTGTGGCAGAGGCTCAGGGAAGCCCTGCGGCCCGCAACGCGCCGGAAGCCGATCCAGGTGGTCGAGCTTGGAGCCGGAATCGGCACCATGGTCGATCGGGTCCGGGATTGGGACCTGGCGCCCAGCTTCCACTACACCATGGTGGAGCTCAACCCCGAGTACCTCGCTGCATTCCGGTCCCGCAACGACCTTACGCAGGCGGGCACTCCGGAACCCATCCCGGGGCGAAGCGCTGAGGACTTCGCGACGAGCGGTCGGGATGAGGTCCGCACCCTTGAATCTCTCTGTGCGGACCTCTACGACGTGATCGCCGACCCGCACCATCGGGAGCGATACGACCTCATCATCGCCCACGCGGTGATGGATCTCGTAAACCTCGAGGAGGCTCTTCGCGGGTTCGCCGCGATAGCCAAACCCGGCGCGCTTTTCTACCTCTCGCTCATCTACGATGGTCACACCGAATTGCTGCCTTCGGGGGACCCCGAATTCGAACGCTCACTGTTCCATCGATATCACTCCAGTATGGATCGGCGGGAGAGCCGGGGAAAACCATCCGGGGGGAGCCGCGCCGCACGGGCCATGTTCGGCCATCTGGCGGCGCTGGGATTGCCTATCCTAGCCGCAGGGAGCTCAGACTGGATCGTTTGTCCCCGGGCCGGTCGCTACGAAGCGCAAGAGGCGTTCTTTCTCGATCGGATCATCGACACCATCGACAACCAGTTAGAGCAGGACTCGGCCATCGACCCGCGTCGACTGGCGGAGTGGACAACGTGGAGACACGCACAGGTCCGGGCCGGGGAGTTGATTCTCACGGCGCGAAACATGGACTTCCTCGTCTTCCGGCCGGTCTTCTGAAGGCCTCGCGGACCGCTGCGGTTCCTGACACCTTTGCTTCGAGCGACATCATGCCCCATCGGAGTGCGCTGCAATCGGCACTGCAGTTGGTTCTGGCCTGGCTGTTCCTGAACCTGGTCATCAACACCGATTACCCGGAAGCTTTGCCAACCTTCCTTGATGCGCTTCGGCCATCGCTGGAGGTCTGGGGGTTGCTCCTGACGCTGAGTTTTTGGTCTGCGTTCAGCTCCAGGCCGTCGACCGTACTCCGGGTTTCCCTCCTTGTGTTGTTCGTGTTCATCCGTCTGTTTCGAATCGGGGACGTGTTGATGCCCCTCTATTTCTCCCGGCCTTTCAACCTTTACATGGATTCAGGCTACGTGCCGGACCTGATCCATCTACTGGGCCGCTCCTTTGCCTGGCAGAACCTGTTGCTTTTTGGGGGGGCAGCCGCCGCTCTCGTAACCCTTCTTCTCCTGGGAATCCATAAGGCCTTTCAGGTCGCCGTGGAGGCCTTTTCGTCCGTGAGGTTGCGCCGGATTTTCTGGGGGCTCACGGCCGCCCAGGTGGTGTGGGTCGTCTTTTTTCCGCAGTCCATCAATCCCTACCATGCCGGCGTCCACCCCACAACGTGCACTCCCCGCCTGCTGGAGGAAGCCGCATTCATTACCCGAATCGGCGATCTCCGGCGCGAGTGGGCCTCGGCTGTTCAAACCGCCGCCGCTCGAATCCCGCCGAATCCCGCATCCCTTGCCGGGCTGGAAAAAACCGACGTCTACCTTTTCATCATCGAGTCCTACGGAGAGACTCTCTTTGACGAAACGCGCCATGCGGGGGAATTCCTCCCGGTGATCAGAACCTTTGAGGCAGCCCTGAACCGCGCCGGTTTTGCCGTGTGCTCCCATTACCTGGAATCACCCACCTCCGGAGGATCGTCCTGGCTGGCCTTCGGGACCCTGGAGAGCGGTATCCGGATTCCGGACCAGCTGCGCTACGATTTCCTCCTCAAGAGCAGGGTTAAGCCCCTGGCCGCCTACTTCAACGGCGCCGGCTACCGTACGGTGTCCGTGATGCCGGGCACCACCATGGAATGGCCCGAAGGACGGTATTTTCAGTATACTCAAACCTATTATGCCAAGGACCTGGATTATCGGGGCCCACCTTTCAACTGGTCGACCATGCCGGACCAGTTTGTCATTCAGGCAGTGCACCAGCGGGAGATCGCGCAGCGAAACCAGCCGCTCTTCATCCGCTACATGCTCACCAGCACCCATGCCCCGTTCAATCTCCAGCCGCCGTTTTTTCCCAACTGGACCGACATCGGCGACGGGGAGATCTATCACCATCGGCAGCCCGTCACCTTTTCGGTCAACTGGCCGGACATGAGCGAGGCGGGAAAGGCCTACCTGGCATCCATGCAATACGATTTCAGAGTTCTTCAGGACTATCTGTGCAGGTTCGTTGAGGATGAAGCGCTGATCATCATCGTGGGAGACCATCAGCCCATCGCGCCGGTCGCGGGACCGGATGCATCGGCATGCGTTCCCGTCCATGTGATCAGCCGAAACCGGACTTTTCTGGAGCCGTTTGCCCGGATGGGCTATACCCCCGGCATGGTTCCCGGGCATGAAGCCCGAAACGCAAGGGGCATGCAGGATTTTCTGGCTGATTTTCTTGGAGCGTTCAGTACGCCTGGGCCGGGCGGGCTACCCTGATCCTCATGAGGGAAAAAAACGAACGTGCCTGCAGATTGGCCAGTTGTCCGCGAGGATTTTGACGATGGCTGGCCCGGGTATGAAGAGCCCGTCATCCACCCCTGAATCTTGACGCTGGAGACAGTCCCCACCGGCCACCATAGGAGCAGTTTGCCCTTAAACCGCCCCGGACTCCGATCCGGGGTCCGGGCAAACACCCTCTTTCAAGCCCTCCGCAAGCAAGACAACGTGCCCGAAGACCAATTTGCGCCGAGCTGCCCATCATTCCGCCCTAAACAATGGCAGCCCCTGATGATTTTTGTCATCACCTGCCAAGAAATGGGCACGCAAATGTCCTTGACAGCATCCACGACAGGTGCTACCCGAAAAACCTCAAAAAGGAATTTCCTCCTAAATTGAGCGATTCACTCTCTGAAAGCCCTTAGAAAATGCCTTGCCATGCGGGCGGGGATAAACCCCATACGCATCAGGCTAAGCTTAACCTTTTAGATTTTATCCGATTTAACGGGACAAATCGGCAATAATGTTCTATGAAGATGATCAAAACTCCACGGAAAGGAGATGATCAATGAGCATGGTTAAAAACCCAAGGAACTCCTTAACAAAGCCCGTTCGGCAATGAAGCATGTGTTCGACAGACTCTGGCTTGGCTCAACTGCTCGGCGTGTCGGATTCATTCAGCGGACCACCAGTCGACTTGAAGGGGACGATTTCGTGAAGTTACTCACGACGGAAACAATTGCACTGCCAGCGATTTCTCTGGCCGGAATGTGCGATGTCCTTCGCGGAATCAACCCTAAAGCCGATCTGAGCCCCCAATCACTGTCCGAACGCATCAACAGCAAAGGCGCCGTGGACTTCTTGAAAGAAGTTCTCCTTTTCGCAATCAAGGAAAATCTCCGAACGGCCTGCCAAAGGATCTCCCCAGATCTTTTGGCCCCTTTCAAGCGAGTCCTCCTGGAAGATAGCACGGGGATGTCTTTGCATGAAAAACTCGCCGGCAAATTCAAAGGGTCTTCAGGAAATGCCAGTAAAGCCGCCCTGAAGATCAACTTCATTTTTGATCTTAAAACAAATGCTGTCCAGGAGCTTTCTGTTACCGGAGGTAATATTCCCGATCAAGCCAGAGCGGCTCACATTGCTGACCAGCTGCAAGAAGGGGACTTGGCGATCAGGGATCTTGGATATTTCTCCACAAAAGGCTTGGCTGCCATTGATGGCATGAAAGCTTTCTTTCTCAGTCGAGTCCTGAAAGGGGTCGGCATCTACTTGTGTTCGGATTCGGAGGCACCCGCGCTTGACATTGTAAAATATCTAGACAAGGAATTTGCCCACGAAAACATAATGGATTCAGATATCTATTTGGGCAAAGAGAAGCTCCCTTGCCGTTTGGTCGTGTATAGAACCCCCGAAGCCGTGGTAAATGAGCGAATAAGAAAAGCTAACGCCAGTGCAAAAAAGAAGGGTAGACAGCTCAGCGAAGACCATAAACAATGGCTTCGATTCAGCCCCTAAGATGTGGGTTAAAGGACATTTTCGTAGGGGAGGGCTTTACGCCCTCCCGCAGTGACAAGCATGCTGGAAAATCGCTCACTTTAGGTTCCTATCAGCCTGTCAGCTTCCTATCAGCCAACACCTGGAAATGGCCGTCGCCCTGAATCGGTCTCTTGGTGAATGCTTTGAAGAACATGGGATCTACCCCATTGATCACTACCTGGCCAAAGAGACCGTGCAAGACATTCTAATCTTTCGCTTTGCCAATTCCATTTCTGAACCGATCTGGAACCGGAGATACATCAGGTCTGTGGCCGTCACTGCCGCTGAAACCCTGGCAGTGGAAAATCGAGCCGGTTACTATGATGAGGCCGGATTTATGAGAGATATGTTTCAGAACCACATGATGCAGCTGCTGGCCCTGACCGCCATGGAGGCAACTCCCCGCTTTGAAACCGAATGGGTGCGGGACGAAAAGACCAGGGTGTTCAAGACGCTGAGGCCTTTTGCCCTGACCTCAGGAGAGAGGCTTCCCGAGAAGCTCTCGGAAATCAGCATCCAACTCCGGGAAGTCCCCCACTCCATCTCCCGCAATGTGTTTGGGGAAGAGATCCGCGAGAACCGTCTCACTCCAGGTATCTATCCCGGGGAAAGCATCAGTCTGACTTCCCAGACGAAGAACCCTGGCGCCATGCTGCGGTTGCGACCGGTCACCATGGATTTCCGCTATAGTCAGAGCTACACAGGACCGGCGCTGGATGCCTGCGAAAAAGTCCTGATCGATACCATCCGCGAGGATCAGATGCTCTTCTTGAGGCAGGATGCGGTGGCGTTAGGCTGGTCGTTTCTCTCGCCCATCCTGACAAAATGCGAATCGTGCGGCAGCCGACAACAAAAGTTGTTTCCGTATCAGGCTGGCAGTTGGGGACCGCACGCAGCGTTTGAGCTTCAAAAATCATGAGCTGAAATTGCCGGCTTCCTCTGCAGCGCTTTGTATCGGTCTCGACGATAACCGCCCATGGGGCTGCAGGCAGAGGTCTTGGGCTGCCGGGAAGCTAAAGGCAACGGGGTTGCCACATGCCCAAAACGCAAACGATCATTGCCGCGGACCCTGATGACCTGGCTTTCAGGGGGTCTGAGTTGTTCAAGGCTGCCGCCAGAGTCTGTGTTGGCCAAAGGGGCCGCTTTGTTGTGGCGCTCTCGGGAGGTTCAACTCCGCGCGGGATGCATCGACTGCTCGCCAGTCCTTCGGCTCTAACCGAAGTTCCCTGGGAGCACATCCATCTGTTCTGGGTCGATGAACGCTGTGTTCCTGCAAGCGACCCGGATAGCAACCTCGGCATGGCCTGGAGAGATTTGCTGCGGCATCTTCCCCTTCCACGAGAGAACATTCATTTTGTGAGAGGAGACTACCCCCCCGAAGAAGCGGCTGAAGAATACCAATTGGAGTTGAGCCGCTTTTTTGAGCTTGCGGAAGGTGAATTCCCGATATTTGATCTCGTTTTCCTCGGAATGGGAAAAGACGGACACACCGCTTCCCTCTTTCCCGGGCTGAGCGCTCTGAACGAAGAGAGCCGATTGGCCATGGCTGTCAAAGGGGGCACTCCCAACGTTAACCGGGTCACCCTGACATTCCCGCTTCTGAATCGGGCACGACAAATTGTCTTTCTGGTTGCTGGAAGGGAAAAAGCGGAGACGGTCAAAGCCTTGGTTCAGGATTCCGGGCCCGAGCTGCCGGCAGCGAGGGTCAAGCCTTTACAGGGAGATGTGATCTGGCTTTTGGACCAGGAAGCGGCTTCTCTGCTTGCAAAGGTCTGACAGGAAAGGGTTGGACACACGCTCCCGGTACGCTTCGCCTGTGGTGGTTCGGTGCAAAAGCAGATCATTATTGGAACAAAGGTATCATTCAAAAGCCCGATCATGGGCGAAGTTGCTCTTTCTTAAATACCGCATGCGGCCAGTGGGTCGACTGAGGAGAATCTGCCATGGCGCTTGGGCAGTACCCGGAGTTCATTAATCAGCTTATTGCCTTAAGATTAGCCTCATCCTTGGGGAACGCATCGTTCGCACTGCTTGCGGAATAAGAGACGGCTTGTCTTTCGACCTCGCAGATTTCTCTTGGCTTGACTGAATACATTACATCCAGGGGCAGTCTCCCCTTGGCAAAGAGCTCATGAATCTCAATGAGCATCCCCGGGTGGAGTTTCAGCTGTATCATCCGCCGTCCCATGCCATGAAATTCCTTTAACATACAGCACATGAGTCGGACGAACTGGGGAAACTCAGAGTCCATCTCCATGAGACAGTCGTCAACATGAAGATGACCGCAAAACATCGCGTGAAGACTGGGAACTGAGGGCACTTCCAGAGTAATCGTCTCGTGACTCTCCATTTGCTCCCTGAGGAAAGGCAGCGCCTCACCGTGGCGTGATACGAAACCTACGGTCATCAAACCCTTCTTTTTATTCTTGGGCCCAACTCACCAATTCGTTTCCTCTGCCCCTCCTTTAAGGCTGCAGCTCCCTGATGACTGCTTCAGCGGTCCGGCGGCCCGAGACCATGGCCCAATGAATGGAGGAGAGGCTCTGATACTCGCCGCACACGAACAGCCACGGTTTAAGCTGCACCGGCTGTCCGAAAGGATTGGGGGTGGGGGGCCTCTGGTCCGGTAAGGCCCCGGCGATGCGGTAGATGCGGAGCAGCCGCCAGCCGCCGACCTGCGGGCCGAACCAGCGAGTAAGCTGATCCCGGCTTTTTTCTTCCAGATCAAGGTCCGTCATCTCGGGATTCCCCACCACGGTGGCCTGGATCAGGGAATAGCCGGGGGGCGCATAGGAAGGCGACACATTGCTCACCACTGCGAGGTTGGTGACCGGCCCCGAGTTCTCTCCGTCCAAAACCAGGATAGGCTCCGCCACTGGGGGCTTAACGGCGGCGAAGTAGAGGCAGGCGCAGTCAACCGTGGCAAAGGTCTTCGTTTCCCCAGACAGTTTGACGGTTTCGGCGCCGCCGCCGGCCAATATCACCACGCGGCTCTCCACCTCCTTCCCAGAAGCCAATACTACCTTGCCCTCCTCGAGCTTTGCCACGGCGGAATCAGTCTCGATGCACCCTGAGGGCAAAGCGCCGGCCAACTGGGCGCCAATGGCACCCATTCCCCCGGCGGGCAGGGCTGTGTCGCCCAAGGCCAACATGCGGAAGACAAACTCAAACATGCGGCTGGAGGAAGCCAGTTCCCGGTCGAAAAACACACCACTGAAAAAGGGCCGGAAGAAGCGCTCGATCATTGCGTCGGAAAAGCCTTGACCTTTTAAGGCCGTCAGGGAGGAAGTCTCCGGCCCGCCAAACCAGCGCCAATGATTGTGACGTCCATGTAGATGATCCTCTATGGAAATCAGTCCTGAATCGGACCAAACCCAGCCTCCAATAGCCCCCGAAATCAAACAATAGATTTTGGTCAAACGAGCTTGCCATTCAATCCACGATAATTAATTTATATGGCGTATAAACGAAGGACGCAAAATACCCCTTTTGCTTTAATAGGAATGTGGCCACAAGAGCGACCCCGTACATGATCGTGAAAAAGAGTCTTATTGTGTGCATCGAACAACACGGGGAGCATGCCTTCCCGGGGCGTAAGGCCGGTATATTTCCGCGGTTAACTGAATACGCCGATACCATCAAACCTTATTAGGATAGAGCAATCTTTGGCTCGTCCAATTCCTCGCACGACGGAGAAAAACACGTGGCTTGAGTAAGAGTCACGGGCTCTTTGAATAGCCCGGTCAGTCTCGGCGAGGAGGCCGCAGATCACCTCTCCGTCTTTCTTCAAGAAATATGATAATGATGGGCAACCACACCGATGCAGAGGAGGATATCATGCCAAAACAGACTACAAGTCGACCGAAATATGTCAAGGTGAAGGATGCCTCAGGCACCGAATGGCTGTGCCCCCTGGACGTGTTAAAGAAGGCCGGGGATGCCACCCAGGAAGAGTTGGACGACTGTGTGGAACTGGACGTCGTCACCCATACCGCCGGTGACATTGATGCCGAGCGCTAGGCGGTAGGAGCCTCGTCGATGTGCAAACAAGAGAGTACCCGTCCCAGTCTAAGAACTTCACTGACCAACTTGAAAGGCCCTCAGCCCTGGACCCAAAAAATTCGGCTGCTGCTTCGCAACAATCGGATTAAGCTCACTACGCTGCAGAATTGCTGCGGCCATCCCGGAGAGCCGGGTTGCTGAAAGCCCAACCTCGGCCTCGGTGAGGTCATCTAGGGGGAAAATGCGAAGGGCGACCCTAGCTAGTCTCCATCCGGAAACGCGGTGTCCTGGGTTCCGTTGTAGGGGCGGCCTTCACGCCCTCCCGCAATTTACAATGATTCCAATGCGTTTCGGGAGGGGATAAACCCCTCCCCTACGACCCAATTACTAAAATCAGGGTTTCCGGATGGAGACTAGCTACCTAAGGCTCTTAGCGAATGTGACGGCAAGAGATCCCTCACTGTTTCAGAATTCATATAGCGGCACAGAAACTGGCAGGATGCATTGGAAGTGGCCAAAAAGACCAATCTCTCTGAGGATTTGGAAATGATGGTGACCAGGGGTTAATCAATAATGGGGCGGCTGTCCGGGGCAACCGGACGGCAGGCCCATTCTGAAAAACCCGGCAGCGCACCACAACCAACCAATTCTAAAAGCTTTCCGAAGGGATCAGTTGGGTGATGAAAAGCCTTAAAGTCAGCAAAACGGAAAAAAACATCATCTGGCCATTTGCCCTGGAATCGCAGGATCGCAACCGCTTCTCTTACTTTTCCAACCAAGCCAAAAAAGATGGTTTTGTCCTGGTTGCGGCATCTTGAAGAGACGGCAATCAAGAAAAGGCGCAGACAGCTGAGCCCACGGGTTTCTTGTGCAAATCCATTTAATTGCCCTTCATCTCCCTTTGGCGCATGGGCATGCTGTCGATGAGGGCGAATATTTCGGCGAGCGCAGTTGGCCCCTCCCGTTTCAGCTTCACGGTCCCATCTTTCCCCACCAGTACCACCGTAAAAGCCTCCTGGGTCACGCCAAAGCGCCGCCTTAGATCCTCGGCCCCCCTTGATGGCATTTCCTGGAGTCCCAGGAAACTCGGACCATGCTTCAATACGAGAAATACGAGCAGGTCTCTCTCCCGCACGCCACTGGGGTCACGATCCAACTCTTGGCTCAGGGCTTGGTAAGCCGGAACCTCAGCACCAGGTGAAAAGACAACCAGCAAACGGTTTTTCCACAGGTACTGCCTGAGATCGGAAACGTCCATGGGCTCCAGCGCCTCCAACGCCCCGGCGCTCAGGGCCAGGAACAAGCCGGAAAGAATAAGGGAGTTAAGCAGGCTCAACTTTTGCCGTCCCCTCCGGGCGCCGCCTCAGGCCTGGCGCTTGAGTCGATAATACGATTGTGTGAGACCTGTCGATCCTCACCCCGGCGCGCCCCCAGAGCCGGGCGCAGGCCAAAGAATGATTATGAGCAAAGGATAGTCGGTCGCATGAAGCGTGCGCCTATGTATGGATTATGGCGCGGAAGCCCTCGATAACCGAGGAAGATTAGAAGCGGCTGATGACATTGCTTGAGGAGCAAGGCTGGGGGTCAGGAAAACTTCGCCGGGCCCCACGGCCTGCCTTCAAGCTAATCAGACGCCAGGACGTCTCCGCAGCCATAATTCGATCACTTCAGATTTCCTGAAGCCAAACTCTCTCCGTATTCCCTGATGATTGCAGAGGTGATATTCGACCAACCAAACACCAGCACTGTCTGCCGAATCGCATCTGCTGATCTTGCCGGTAACTGTGAAGTCACTCTGTCTATCGCCTTGGCCAGCAATTTTGGATCGCCGTTCGGCACCAGTTGGCCGTTCAGTCCTTCTTTGATAATGGTATCCATCACTCCCACTGAGGTTGCAACCACGGGTATGCCGCACGCCAACGCCTCTAAGCTAACGAGCCCAAAGCTCTCGTAGTAGGAAGGCATCACCATCACGTCGGCGGCATTGTAATATACCGGCAAATCTTTCTGTTCGATTCTCCCAATAAACCCGATGGAATCTTCGACTCCGAAGGTGCGGGCCAAGCCGAGCAATATTTGTCCTTCAGGGGTATGAATACCGTCACCGCCGACAATGATGAGACGCAAATGCCGTCGGTGTTTGAGATACCCCATGGCCTCCAGCAGTCTATCCAGGCCCTTCATGGAATCCAATCGACCCACAAACAAAGCCAGTTTATCATCGGGGTTGAATCCGAGTTGGGCACGTGCTGCAGACTGTTTCATCGGGCAAAAGAGCTCCAAGTCGACACCACACGGCACCACACCGATTTTGCTATGAGGGGCGTTATAAAAATTGATCAAGCGTTCTTTTTCCCGCTGGGTGGGGACAAGAATGCGATGGCATGTTTCAATGACGGCATTCTCAGTGGCGATGCGAATCTCAGGTTCCGGGCTACCAACTCCCGTATGGTTCTTAACAGCGCCGAGGGAGTGAAACATGACGACGTGCCGACGTTTCCAGGTTTCCTGGGCCCAAATGCCGAGCATTCCGGACAACCAGTAGTGGCTGTGAATAAGATCATATTCGAGGTGGCCAGCCAATCTGAATTGCTCCAGTTCGCAAAAAAAGTCCTGTAAATGCGGATACATTTCCACTTTGGAAATGGATTGGTTTTTCCCCAACCGCAGATGAATCAGCCGGACGCCTTTATCGAGTTCCGCAATCCTATCGAGTGTGTATTGATCATAACGTGTATATATATCAACCATATGACCGCGACGACCCAATTCCCGGGAAAGCTCACGGACATAAACGCTCATCCCTCCCGTATCTTTGGATCCGAGTTTTCCAAGGGGACTGGAATGAGCACTCAGCATCGCGATCCGCAGCCTATTGATATCAATAGTCATTGTCTTCTCTCGTTTGATGTGCAACCATCATGAGCTTTATCCGGCCAGCCATACAAAGGAGGACTTTGACATTGGATTTAGAGTTTCACGGTATTTCCCGATAGGGCCGCTTGCGCCAACGCGTCCAAAGCCTTCATGTTGGCAACGCTGTCCTCGGGCAGGAAATCCAATTTGGATTTTCCCAACACCGCATCGCCAAAATGTTCCACCATTAACTGATATTCATCAGCTCCCGGGACAACGTGTTTGCATCCGGTTTCCTCATTCTGGCCACGCAGAATGTACTCAGCATCATTTTGCCAAGGGATAAACGCATCATGCGGCAAATCAATCGCTCCTCCGGTGCCGACAACGGTAAAGGTCTGCTGCAGGGCCGAAATGAAGCTGGCTTCCAGTGTTGCCAGGCCGCCGCCGGGAAATCGCAGAGTTCCGACAACATGCACATCCACCCCCGAATCATGGTAGATTGCCTGGGCCTGCACCTGGGTCGGCTCCGCCCCCATCATCCACCGGGCTACGCTTACGCTGTAGCAGCCGACATCCAGCAGCGCACCGCCTCCCATATCGGCCCTCAAGCGCACGTTGTCTCCGGCTTCTAGACTCTCTTTGGCCATATGGAAACAGAATGCCGAACGCACCAAAAGCGGTTCGCCGATCCCGCCTGCGGTGACCAACTGTTTGATTTCCCGGCTACGCGGGTGAAACCGATACATGAACGCCTCCATCAAAAACAGATTGCCCCCTTTTACGGCCGCAGCCATTTCGCAGGCTTCTTCAGCGTTACGTGCAATCGGCTTTTCACACAATACATGTTTTCCAGCAGACAGCGCTTTCAGCGTCCAGGGCAAATGGAGATGGTTGGGTAGCGGAATATACACGGCATCGATGGCGGGATCTTCCAGCAGCGCCTCGTAACGGTCGTAGACCCGCTCGATACGATTTTCGGCCGCGACGAAGCCGGCGTTGGGTGGGCGCCGGGTGGCCAAAGCCTGCACGATGCCGTTGCGCGATTTTTGAATCGCCGGAATCACGCACATGCGTGCGATGGTGGCGTTGCCCATCACACCCCATCGAACGTTATCCGTCATGGAGCACCTCCACTGTTCCGCCCTTTGACATGGATCGTGCGGCAGCTTCAAGTATCGCAACAACCTTAACGGAATCTTCCAAAGGCGCTTCGATGGGTTCGCCGGTCATCAAATGATCGGCCAAATTCCGGTGAAAGGGATAATGCGCTCTAATAGGCATGGCCATTTTCTGAGATAAGATTTGGCCGGTATGATGACGACGGTGCAAAGTCAAATTTGGGGGCATCTCAGTCGCCGGTATATCGTGGCGATGGAAGTACAGAATCGGATCGATTTCAAAAGCACACACATCCTGCCAATGCCCCTCAATAGCTCCTTCGGTTCCGAGGAGATACCACTTCGGTTTGCGGACAGCTGCAACATCAGAGTGCATAAACTCTGCCTCCTGCCCCCCGGAAAACCGGACTTGTATACGCTCCTGATCGGCATTCGTAACGTCATGCCATACCCGTTTATGACGGGTGCCGACAATGCTTTCCACCTGATCCGGAATCAAACTCACCACCCAATCGAGATAATGAGCGCCCCAATCATAGCTGGTGCCACCGCAAACAGCCGTATGCGAATGCCAATATCCACACGGGTGCCCGAACCCTCCCACAAATGTTTCCAAATAAAAGAGCTCGCCTATCAAGCCTTCGGCGACAGCCTGCTTAATCGCCAGAAAGTCCGCATCCCAGCGCCGGTTTTGATGGCAGCTTAAATGAACGCGTTGCTTGTTCGCCATTTCAGCCAGCGTTTTTGCTTCCTCCCGCGTGAGCACCAGCGGCTTTTCACACACAACATGCTTGCCGGCTCCCATCATTTGAATGCACATTCCGGCATGGGTGTTGGGAGGTGTTGTAACAATGACGACATCGACCTCCTTGTCGCCACCGAAGGCGTCGGAGGTTTCATAAGTCTTCACCTGGGGAAAGTCTTGCTTTGCCTGGATCAATCGTTGCGGGTTGAGGTCACACACCGCACGAAGGGATAAACCGGTTGTGTGTTGAACTCCGAACCCGTGGCTCTGACCCACGGCCGGCGAATACCCAAGCAATCCCACACCCAGTTCACGATTGGGTTCGATGTATCCGGCGAGCCGTCGCATCAGGCGGTAAAGAATCTGCTGGAATATCGGATTTTCATAAGCCTGTAACGTCGTGCAGGCCACTTGACCCTTTGCGACCAAACGGTGAGTCAGCACCGGTTTGTGCTTGTAGTGCCAGTCCGCGTACAGGATGGTTTCACAGGCTTCATCGACCTTTTTTAATGCATGGTAACGGCCGGGTAAATAAATAGCATCCGGCAACCGCGTCGCTAATGGATGGTTTTTGGTTTCAAACAGTATACGCAATTCTGCAGCGGGTCCCGCCGGTTCCGGTTGGACCCCAAAAATCACCGGCAGCGGTTTTTCAGATAAATGCACCAGCATCAACCAACTGCCACCATTTTCTACAAATTGTCCAAGATGCCTTGTTTTCGCTCCTTCATTTTGGAGGTTTTGAGTAACCACCACATTGTAATTGGGTATTTCCCCAGGCAGTTGACGCGCAACCGAGAGTTTGAGATGGGGCATTGACTGCAGGTAGGCCATAAATGATTTAGGCAGAGAGCAGTCATCTTCGATCACGAAAAGCACTGAAATTGGGGGGTGGGGCATCATGTTACACCGCCTATCCTTAATCTGGCTAATCCCCAAAAAGGGCATGTCTAAAAAACCACCGAACAACTCGTCTTCCGGCCGGTCTTCTGAAGGCCTGGCGGACCGCTGCGGTTCCTGACACCCTTGCTTCGAGGGACATCATGCCCCATCGGACTGCGCTGCAATCGGCACTGCAGTTGGTTCTGGCCTGGCTGTTCCTGAACCTGGTCATCAACACCGATTATCCGGAAGCTCTGCCAACCTTCCTTGATGCGCTTCGGCCCTCGCTGGAGGTCTGGGGACTGCTCCTGGCGCTGAGCTGCCGGGCTGCGTTCAGGTCCGGGCCGTCGACCGCGCTCCGGGTTTCCCTCTAGAGCGTTTCCAAACAGCTATCATACTTTCACCAACATCCCTGATTTGCACGCCTGAAGAACGAGCTTGCTGGTTCGCAAACCGACGTCACGGACAAGCACGGCGATATCGCCGTCAATTGTCTTGACTCTTCCGGTCAGGTCGCCTTCTTCCAGGAGAATTTTTTCCGCCAACTGTTTGCTGATTTCCCCAATCAAGTCTTCGTAAGCATCCTTCTTCATTGCACATCTCCTTGCCAAGGGTGAGTGATTCACCCTCCCCTTACCAGGAGAATTACAATTTGTCCTGCTTTACTTGATTGAAATATTTACTATATTTTATCAACACTCATGATTTGCACGTTGTGAAAAGTCAGAAAAACCCCTTTTCTGTCTTCCCGGCAGGCACTGGAATCAAGTATTTATATCAGTTATTACGTATTCACTGGACCCCGGTGACCCTGTCCCGGCAAAAGCTGGGAACCGGGGTGACGATTTTTTGCGAGTTCATCATAGTTCACTCGGCCTAAGGACGCTAGAAAACAATAACATGAACACTACTGATTGTTTCTTGGTAAGATTCTGTAATTCCATTCGCCGTGAAACCTATCGCGAATGATTGCCAGCTTAGCCATGTGCTCATCTGGGATTTTGATGCCTGTAGAATAGAACGTATCGTCAATTTCGGCTTGGATTGTCAGCCCCTTTTCAGTGCGTGTGTTAGCAATGAGGTTTACGACCACGGCTTGGCTTTCCAGAGGGCGACTTCGCCAGTTCTCGCTGACATGGCAAAACATGCGATGCTCGATCTTGTTCCATTTGCTTGTTCCAGGGGGGAAATGACAGACATGGATGGTCATGTCGAATTCTTGAGCAAGCTTTTGAACTTCGATTTTCCAGAGGCGCACACGACTGCCGTTGCAACCGCCCCCATCGGCTGTAATCAGCAATTCGTTGACCTGCGGATAGAGTCTCATCCCCATGCGCTTCCACCAACGGCGAATAGTCGCGACGGCGAACTCGGCGGTGTCATGGTTGATCCCGACGCTTACCCAACCCTGATTGTGTGTCAAATCGTAGACACCGTAAGGCACGACTTTTCCGAGTTCCTTGTCGGCAAAATCGTGGACATTCACCTCTTCGGGCTGTCCCTTTCTTTGCCACTCCCGGCCTCTATTCTTGAATCGCCCAATCAGCTCCTTTTTCTTGGTGTCCACCGAAATGACTGGAAAACCAGACCGTTGGAATTCCTGAACCTTCTCGGCAATATAAAGAAACTGGGCATCCCTGTCTGGATGTTCAGTGCCTTCGCGCGTTTTCCGGTTCCACTGCATGCTGTAGCCGAGTTGGTCCAAAAGCATCCAAACGGTGCGCTGACTGACTTGGTGACCTTGAGCCTGCAATTCCTTGGTCAATTTCGTTGTGCTTTTGCAGGTCCAGCGAAGGGGCGATTCAGGATCGCCACGGGTCATGGGGTCAACCAACTTGTCAAGGTCCCGCAGCAAATCCGGGTCGCTTTCCGCCAATCGTTTACGTCCGCCACCGGACCGCCGAATGCGCCCTGCAGTTTTCGGAGGGGCAATAGGCGCAACAGTCGTTTGATCGAGATCGCTGAAGCCAGCGTAGATAGTAGTGCGGGAGAGTCCGCTGGCTTTCGCAACAAGCGATGGTCCTCCCCTCCCAAGAACCATGGCATCCGCAGCGGCACAAAGCCGCATAGACATTTCGTCCAGACAAGGACGCAAAAGTTCATATTTCCGCTGAAGCATGGTAAAAGCATCCATGTTGCCAGTATACAGGCAACATATCACTGACGCAAGCAGTAAATGTTTAGGTTATTTTTGCTAGACTTTTGAGATAGTGGAAAGCTGTAAGGAAAGGTTTCAAAATGAGCAAAAAAGATAGAAAGATTGTACTCATAGCGCAGTGTCTGGTTAATCCTTATTGCAGGGTTCATATTTTAGGCCAAAATTTCCCCCTCTCCAAGGAATTGACTAACTATCTTATGGAAAAGCGTGTAGGGATAATTCAATACCTCTGTCCCGAAACGAGTGCCATGGGCCTCATGCGTAACCCGCAAGGCCGCCAGCAGTATGACAATGTTTTTTTCAGAAATCACTGCAAGGAGGTTATCAAGGCCCCAATTCTCATGGTCAAGGAATTTATTAAGAACAAGTATCGCCTTGTCTGTTTTATTGGCTTGGAGAATAGCCCTACATGCGGCATCCATTGGGGAAAACACAAGGTGAATAAATATCAAACCGAATCGCCGAATCCGGTTGATCATCCTGCGCCCGATGATCCGGTGCTTGCAGGAATAATGGCTGAAATACTCATGGAAGAGTTCGCCAGGGAAAGCATCCAGGTTCCTTTTTTGGAGTTTCCTGCCCTTTCGCCTGCGGACTCGGCGAAAAGAATCAAGTTCTGGGAAGATTTGCGTAATGTGGTGGAACCTGGTTTTGCCGCGGGTGACCATGACGAATAGGGCGTGTCTTAACTGATAAATTACTACAGACCCATAAGCAGGAAAGGAGCGAAAGCATGACGACGCTGAAAGGATCCAAGACCGAACAGAATTTGCTTGCAGCTTTTGCGGGCGAGTCTCAGGCCCGCAACCGTTATTCCTTCGCAGCAAGCGTTGCTCGAAAGGAGGGTTTTGAGCAGATCAGCAGCCTTTTTCTCGAAACCTCGGATGAGGAGAAACAACATGCCAAGCTTTTTTTCAAACACCTCCAGGGGGGCGAGGTGACGATCACTGCGGGCTACCCGGCGGGCGTTGACGGCGACACTCTGGCTCACCTGAGAGCGGCTGCTGCCGGTGAACGACACGAGTGGACGACTCTCTACAGGGGCTTTGCCGAAGACGCCATGCAGGAGGGCTTCCAAAATGTAGCAGAGACGTTCAAGCAGGTCGCCGCCGTCGAAGAATGGCACGAAAGACGGTACAATAAGCTGGCCGAGGCGTTGCAGAAGAAGAGCTTCTTCAAAAAGCCCGACAAGGCCCTTTGGAAATGCAGGGAATGCGGTCGTGTCGTCGAGGCTTTCGAAGCGCCTCTTAAATGCCCGACCTGTGCACACCCACAAGCTTTTTTTGAGCTTTATGCCGAGAATTACTGATAAGGCCCCGGCTGAAGGAAGTTTTCCAGGGATCACTGCATTTAAAGACTCGTGGGGGAGGAGTGGGTGATGGATCTGCTGAGCCCCGGTCTTTTAGGCCAGAAAGAAATGGTGGTTTAAGAGCAACATCTCTGCCGAAGAATTCATCGCCGCCATCACTCAGCATATTCCCGACAAGCATTCCCGGATCGGTGTCCGGGACAAGCTTCAGATGGTGAGATATTATCCTAAATTGAGCGATTCACTCTCTGAAAGCCCTTAGAAAATGCCTTGCCATGCGGGCGGGGATAAACCCCATACGCATCAGGCTAAGCTTAACCTTTTAGATTTTATCCGATTTAACGGGACAAATCGGCAATAATGTTCTATGAAGATGATCAAAACTCCACGGAAAGGAGATGATCAATGAGCATGGTTAAAAACCCAAGGAACTCCTTAACAAAGCCCGTTCGGCAATGAAGCATGTGTTCGACAGACTCTGGCTTGGCTCAACTGCTCGGCGTGTCGGATTCATTCAGCGGACCACCAGTCGACTTGAAGGGGACGATTTCGTGAAGTTACTCACGACGGAAACAATTGCACTGCCAGCGATTTCTCTGGCCGGAATGTGCGATGTCCTTCGCGGAATCAACCCTAAAGCCGATCTGAGCCCCCAATCACTGTCCGAACGCATCAACAGCAAAGGCGCCGTGGACTTCTTGAAAGAAGTTCTCCTTTTCGCAATCAAGGAAAATCTCCGAACGGCCTGCCAAAGGATCTCCCCAGATCTTTTGGCCCCTTTCAAGCGAGTCCTCCTGGAAGATAGCACGGGGATGTCTTTGCATGAAAAACTCGCCGGCAAATTCAAAGGGTCTTCAGGAAATGCCAGTAAAGCCGCCCTGAAGATCAACTTCATTTTTGATCTTAAAACAAATGCTGTCCAGGAGCTTTCTGTTACCGGAGGTAATATTCCCGATCAAGCCAGAGCGGCTCACATTGCTGACCAGCTGCAAGAAGGGGACTTGGCGATCAGGGATCTTGGATATTTCTCCACAAAAGGCTTGGCTGCCATTGATGGCATGAAAGCTTTCTTTCTCAGTCGAGTCCTGAAAGGGGTCGGCATCTACTTGTGTTCGGATTCGGAGGCACCCGCGCTTGACATTGTAAAATATCTAGACAAGGAATTTGCCCACGAAAACATAATGGATTCAGATATCTATTTGGGCAAAGAGAAGCTCCCTTGCCGTTTGGTCGTGTATAGAACCCCCGAAGCCGTGGTAAATGAGCGAATAAGAAAAACTAACGCCAGTGCAAAAAAGAAGGGTAGACAGCTCAGCGAAGACCATAAACAATGGCTTCGATTCACTTTATTTGTGACCAATGTAAGCCGGGAAGTATGGTCACCTGATGTTATAGGAACCATTTACCGCATACGTTGGCAGATTGAATTAATGTTTAAGTCCTGGAAATCTTTATGTCATATAGATGTGATCAAAGGTGAACGTTCAGAGCGTATCGAGTGCTTGGTATATGGGCGACTTATTGCAATTGTTATAATAACCATTATTTATGGGTTTTTCAGTTGGTACTCGGACAAACACCTCCAACTGGAAGCCTGCTTTCACAAAGTCGTTGAATGGCTCAAAAGAAGAGAGCGCCTATCTAAGGCTGTACTATGCGGTGAATTTGATGTGCTTCTGCAAGACCTGATACAGGAAGCACCCAAAATGCTCTGTAAACAAAAGCGAAATCGGAAAACAACGTTAGAACTCATAGGGGCCCACGTGCCATATGATGATAGTTTTCGCAATGAAAACCTAGGGATGGCGGCTTAGCCTGATGCGTATGGGATAAACCCCGCCCCTACGATGCGGGTTAAAGGACATTTTCGTAGGGGAGGGCTTTACGCCCTCCCGCAGTGACAAGCATGCGGGAAGATCGCTCACTTTAGGATTATGGCTGGTATTCAAGCAGAAGCAGGGGAGAAAGGAGCAAGGCTGGACTATTCAGGCCTGGTGATGAGCCGGCGTTTCCCGAGGGCCATTCCGAGGCGACCGTGCTCGATGTGTCCGAGCACCAACCTCGGCGGGTGCCGTCCAAGACCTGGCGATAGCTCATCAGGAAGATCCGGGAAGTGGACCCTCTCAGCTGTCCCCGATGTGCCCATGAAATGAAGATCATAAGCCTCATCCATGAACCGGACATGATAGCGCGCATACTCCGCCATTTGAGCTTGTGGAAACAGCATTCCGACCCTCGGGGGGGAAAAATCAAACCACCTGAAGACGGGCCGGTTGTCATGGAGGATTTCGACGACGGCTGGCCCGAATATGAAGAGCCAGTCTTCGTCACCCACTAAAACGCCGTTGCTGGAGGAACCCCTCAGCGGCTTCAACGGAGCAGCTTGTCTTCGATCCGGGGGAGATATCGCCTTTCGAGCACTCCGGGATCAACGTAGAGCGCCGGAAGTCCCATTTGCAGCGCACTCCCCATCGAGCGGACTACCACGGTGCGGCACCGTGGTGGTTTCTGCCTTCATGTCTCCTGAAATCGGCACAAAAATGTTCTTGACGGTATCAACGCGATCTGCTACCCGAAGAGCGTCGGAAAGCGATTTCCTATCACCTCCTATCACCTCACCTTACTCAGCAATCGCCTTCAGTAGGGCGTCACGTGCATCGGAGAAAAACTGTATGTCGATCTTGGTGGCCATTTCGTCGGAGAGATCGAAAAGTTGTTTGCGACACCCCACTGGCATCAGGATGGCTGTCGCTCCTTTCTCAACCGCAATCTCTGTGATGGAAACCGCATTGTGAATGGGCTCTATGGACCCTCCAAGATTGATTTCGCCGACGATGATCAGCCCTCCACGTACGCTCTTCTTAAGGATCGATGTACAGAATGCGACCAGGGATGCCACTCCCAGTTTGGCACCAGACTTCGAGGCATCGAATGCCCTGAGCTGGACCGAGAATTCGTGTTGTCTGGGATTCTTATCTCCGATCAACTGCATAGAGCGCGCATAGAGATTCTGTTCGGCGAACCCAACGCTTTCTTTGAAAGCAGGAGGGACCGGCTTGTTCAGAATCTTCACACCTGAGCCTGGGCCTTCGTTTACCTCGATTCGGTAAAGGCCGGAATGATCGTCAAGACCACCAGGGCTGATAGTCCAGACTTGACCGGGCTCAAGCGGGTCACTTCCAATGCTACTCTCGCTCTGTAGCTCAGGCGTTGAGACAAACTTCTCGACCCCGTCTCTTCCCAGGACATAGCTGAAATGAGTGTTGCGGAATTCAGCCGCGCCGATTCGCTTCTGCTGCTCCTTTACACGCCTGCGGACCTCAAGTGCTATTCGGATGGCCCACTCAACTTCTTCTTCGGGTACGTTATCGTCTCCCGCTGGGTATAGTAATTTGAGCAACCCGCTTATGGTCTTATTAACGGCGTTCGTATCACGTCCGCTGAGGGCTCCACCGAAATAGACTTTGTTTTGGAGCAACGATATGCGGCTCTGGTTACGGAGCTGACTCCAGCATTCTGAGAGGAAATCGCTGACCAAGCCGAAGTGGCTTGTCAGCAACTCTTTTTGGATTTTTGGAACATCCCACCCAGGTAAATATGCGTGGATACGGTCCATGAAGGCAGTATCATCTCTCATCTCAGGCGGCATTGGACCAAAGAGATGACCAATCCTTTGCTGATGCTCAACATCGACCTCGAAGTTTCCAACAAGGACGAGGCTACCATCGGCCCTGATGCTTTCTTTCCCTCGGCTGAATTCACCAGACTCCATGTAGCCCTTCATGATGTTGACGCCGTCTTTCTGATCAAACGAAATACCGGACACTTCATCGAAACAGACTACATCGTACTGACACACCAGACCTCGCTGTCCAGTTGAATTGTTTACAAACATCCGGGCTACGGTGGCCTTACCGCCAGATATCAGGTGTGCATACGGAGAGACTTGTTGAAAGAGGTGGCTCTTGCCGGTTCCACGTGGGCCTAGTTCAACTAAATTATAGTTCCGCTCAACGAAGGGCACCATTCGAAGGAACAGTGCGTTTTGGGCTCTCTCGTTCAGTATCCCAGGTTCGATTCCAATGCTTCTTAGGAGAAGGCACTTCCACTGCTCGGTCGAGAAGTTCCTGCGAGCTTCTCCTAACTGATCAAGAATATCTCTCTTGGAGAGCTGGATCTCACGAAGGGTTTCGACTCCAAACGGTCTTCCCTTCTTCTCCTGCGCAATAGCGGCATCGTAGGTGAGAGTAATCTCAGCATAGAAACCACCCGTGAGCATGCGCTCGTGCTGGTTGGTCAGTTCCGGACTGATTCGAACATCCTGAAGCCTCAAGCTGGGAAGTGTTGCCAGGTATGAATCAGTTCGAGCATCAAGTCTGGCGGTGATGAGATCGATAATCTTGACCTCTCCATTCTCCCTTGCTCTAGCTTTGAAAAGCTCTTCCTCACCCGCTTTCACCGTCCGAGACTTGAGCTGTCGCTGGACGACATCAAGCCCTTCCTCGATTTCTTCGGGATCAATGGTCGCGCAGTAGCGCCCCAACAGGAATTCAACCACATATGTGGGAACAGGAAACTGGCGGCTGAAGGTTCGGACCAAGTCCTTTCGAACCAAATACCCATCGAGGCACGAAGCCGCCAATCTGTCGATATCATCCAACTCAATCATTTACTGCCTCCACCAACAATGGTAGCAGACTGAGCCACAAGCTCACCCTTCTGATCGATCAACACAACAATAGCCCCGGAGCCTTCAAGCTCTTCGTCTTCAACGACAACAGAAGCAGTCCCGTTCTCTTTGAGCGGCTTTGTGCTCACTCCAACACTGGATGTCGCGTTGCCCGGTTCGGTGCGAATGTCCACCATTAAACCCTGAAAATCTCCATCGGCTGCAACTGTGCACCGAAGTCCCTTCCAGACAACATCGGTAATTTCCACCGTTTGATTGGCCTGACTTTCGGCCGCAGGAGTGACCACCAATTCTAGAGTCAAGCATTCCTGAAGGCTAAGCCCCCCGTGTGCGTATTCGAGCCCACTCCGGTAGCAGCTTATTCCATCTGCAAGCGCAAAGCTCTGGGCAGGGTTCCAGTACCAGGGATACAGACGTTCTTCGGTGGCAGCCCCAGCCTTTATTGCTGCACAACGTCCCCATTTGTTTTCGATGAGAGAAGCCGACAGTTCTATTTTGGGAAGCCCTCCTGGGACCAGGAGCCAGCCATGATCCGTCACAACTCGCACCCTCTTCCAACCGGCATCGAGAAGCTGTCCGACTCGTTCCACTATCTCTGATAATAGGGGGACAATGTGTTTCGCCAGCTTCCATCCATGATCATGGCCCTCGGTGTCGATATCCCCAAACTCGCACCATCCACTACCTGTGCCATCACCTGTTTCATGCTTCTCAATAAATGCGAATCCAGTGCCCGTCAGTAGCTTTCGAAGATGGTAGCCGCCCTTCAGGGAATGTCCTGTTTCCGTGACACGAGGCTCGAAATCGGAGTCCGCCTCCTGTCCACTGATGAGATGCCGAACCGGTGTGACGGCAGGCTTGCCAGTTGCGGTGACACTCGGCAGTGCTGTCCAAACCGTCCTCTCATCAACGCGGAATCCTTTACCGGACAGTAGCTCACCCAATCGTTTGGCGATGTCGAAGCGAAGGCCGTCCACAAAGACCAGGCATTCACCGGCACTGGTACCCGAGGGTTTATACTTTGCCATGGGTTCTCCGGCATATCCCGCCTGATCTGCAAGTTTTTGCAGATGACGTGCAGCCTCTTCCATCCAGGGCAGATATATCGTTCGAACCACTGCCCGAATTGCTTCGAGGTCATCATCCCGAGTCACACACGCCAGCCCCCTCAGGACGGCATCGTCAGCCAGCCATCCGGATGTCTGATAAATGGCTACGATGTCGCTGATATCTCCCACCGCAAGTGAGTTGGAGCTTATTTCGGCCAAGGATGTCAAATGCTCCAGGGCCAACGCCAGTGGGGATTCACCCAGCTCCGACCACACGAGGTCCCGGCGGTCCTTGTGCATTTTGTCGAGCTTTGGAAGCTTCTCCCGCGCCTCATGTGGAGGGTATTTTTGAAGATTTATGAGCTGTTGTCTGAGCCCCTTTTCCTGCATCTCGTTCCATTGCGGCCATCTACCGTGGGAAGCAGCATTCGAGAACAGCGTCAGTTCCGGCATTTTGCACTTGCGAATCTGTTTGGGGATATTAGGGTACCGCTTCGGAGCCTCGCAATAGCGCTCCCAGACGGGTTGCCATGGACCGACGTGGGTTGCCAGCTTCGTTGCTCCAACCAGAGCACCATCTTTTTCGGGGTTGAAGGCAAATTGTGACTTGCAAATTTCCACAAACGCGGCCCATTCGTTTTCTCCACGACCAGTCTTGAAAGCATCCCCTTGATCAAGCCACAGCAAAAGTTCCCTTACCGGGTCACCACCGGTGAGCAGAGTGTTAAAGTAATCTTTGTCCAAATGCCTGCCTTTAAGAAGTTCTACATCTTCACCAAGCAATCGGTAGAGGGCCAATTGCATGGCCCTCTTCGTATCGTTATCCTGAGCTACGTCCAATCCCAACCCTCCCTGGTCGGATTTCAGAAAGGCAAGGATCGTCCAGTCCTTGGCGTTTATCTGTGACCAGATCACACCGCGATATTGCAGCTCAGCGATAGGCTTCAGATGTTCCGGACAATTTTCCACCGCTCGCAGATCCTGGCGGCTTACACCTGGAAGATATAAAATGGGAGTGCAGTCTTTGGGTAGTAACACCTCGTCGGCTTTCCATGCGATCACGCACCGCAACCAGATAGCCGGGCCAACCCGATTCTGAGGCGTGTAGTCACCCAGGATCAGCAACTCAGGCATCTCGTTTTGCAGAGAGGGAACCGCAGCCTCCCACTGCCGATCGCAATCCGGCCACAGAATGCAGTTCGGAGCTATCTGGACGGCAGGATTGAACACGGCGGCATCGCGCACTGCGCGAAGAAGATGATCCAGAACCCGGTTCATTGGATTCTCCGGGGCAGAATCGTCTTGAGGTAATCGTCCGTTGCCTCGAAGATCGGCTCAGCTTGATTCTGCTGTCTCATCAAGGGTATTATCTTAGTACGCACCCCCATGCCCCGCGCATCGACGTACCCGTAATCCCTTAGCACATCGACGGTAAGGGGGTTCCTCGGTGATCGTTGGCCGGCGATCATTTTTTCAATTGTCATGGTATTTTGCAGCGCACCGGGGCTGATGAATTCCATCCGATCCAAATAGCAGCCCACTTCGATGTCCACCGACCGAGTCCAATCACGATGCGCCAGCGCGTTTATGCATACCTCGCGTATTGCCTCCAACGGATAGAACCAAACCCGATCTCGTCTAAGATGCTCATTAACGACATCACTCTCTTCCATGATGTAAGGCTGGATGGTCTCTGCAAATCTCTCAATAAGGCCGAAATCGGTCTCTGCCAGTGTCCGTGTGCCACCCTCATCAATCCGCCATAGGCCCACCAACGGTCCGTCAAGAACTGTGTCAAGCAGTGCGCGATAGGTCTTGTCGAGACCTTCAAAAACCAGGACGCGCATACCCGCTTGCCGTAAAAAACGCCGAGGCGAAACACCGAAAAGAATCAATCCCGCAATCGTGCAGAAAGGGGTAGATTCCAAGGCTTCCACCATAAATCCAAGGCCAATCAGACGCCTAATCCAGGCGTCTTCAGACTCGGGTATTTCCGGATCATGAATAACGTTGGTGAGATAATCACGCAGTCGTTCGAGATCTAATGACTTAAAAGAAGTACCAGCAACCGGCAACAGCTCCGGATGCAGAATCCCTCCGCTGGCAAAGAGCCGGGCCTGCTGTTCTCTGGTAGCCAGACGCGATATGCTGCCGACTCGGATATATATCTCTTCTCGATTATTGTGGCGAAGCACGTAGGGCTTTGATGTTCCCTGAGGAAACGAAACAATCGCTACCCGTCTTACTTCGTCCAGCGCAACTTCTTCATAAAAGGGAATGATCATCGGATGGATTTTGGCGGCAAAGACGGTGTCCATGACCCATTCCTCAGGGTTGGAGCGTTGAATGCCGCTAATCGTACCATCATCTTCGACGCCCAGGAAAATCATCCCACCCCGGAGATTCGCCATGGCCACAACTTCTTTGGCCAACTGTTCGGGGCGAATGTCGTCCCGTTTGAACTCAACTCCCGAGTTCTCTCCATTGGCGATAATCTCCAGGAGTTCTGCTTTAAGCATGCGTCACCTCTATCAGAATCCGTACTTCTCTTTTCGTTGTATGAAAGCGCTCTTCCCGCCTTCCAGAATTTCTGCCGCCTTCTGCTGGATCTCGGGAAGATCGATTGCACCCTGCAACTCTTCCGGGATCTCCGCATGACCGTCAACAACCTGAAAAACCCCTATCCATTCGGCATCACCAAATACGGGGATATTGGCATTGTGGGTAGCAAACAGGAATTGCCGGGCGATTTTTGCCGACCGTAGCTCGGTAACAATCCTGTCTGCTATGAAGGCATTGTCGAGGTTGTCTTCGGGTTGATCCATAATGAGCGGGTCAAGATTTTCCAGAAGGAGCATATGCAAAATGGCCGTACACTGCTGCCCGGTGGAAAGTCTCTCTAGAGGACGATAGTTCTCCACGTCCGTATGCGCCACGTTCAACTCGATTGTGATCGTGTCAGGCAGTTCAAGCTCCTCGATTTCCATTAGTTTTGCGTGGGGCAATTTCACGAGGGCATCAGCGACCGATGGAGTGATGCCCCAGTTATTCATTCTCAGAGCGCCAACCCCTTTGCGGATCATTTCCGCCAGTTTTGTGGGAGAGAAATCTTCCGCTGTTTCAATCCAAGCCAGCCGTTTAAGACCGACTCCCTCAAGCCCACAAGCGTTCAGGAAGTCCTTTAGCGGCGCTCGGGTTGCCTCAGGTGAGACAGTCAGTTTGAGCTTACCGGTTACCTTCCGGTTCAGCTTTTTTAAGGCCCGCTGCAACTGGGCAGATCTTTCGGCACGCACATCAGAGAGTTCTCCCAGAAGTGCTCTTCTGGTTTTGGACAACGCCGTCAGCACTGCTTTACGGCTGGCAAGCAAGGCCTCTTTGGGTCGAATCCGTTCGATGTCTTTGAGCAATTTCTGGTATTGTGCACCGATCTCCGGCCCACTGCGACCCTCGCAGGACGGGATCTCCTTGAAGGCTTTCTCAAGGGCCTCCTCCTCTGTCTTGATGGCAGCTGCAAGAGTCTCCTGGAGTTCGCGTATTGTCACCTTCGATGCGCCCATTTTCTCTTCAGTTTGACTGACGAACTCCTTAACGCCGGTAGTTAGATCATCCAGAACCGTGCGCGCTATCTGCAAATATGATTCGTGCGGGAGACCCTTGATCGCATTGTCGCTGAGGAAAACCGTATCCGGCAAACTGTCCTTGATGCCGGAAAGAGCGGTTTCGAGATTCTCGATCTCCTCGTTCACACGTGCTGACAGACGTTTTTCGGTCTCAAGCATGGGAACAATCTTCAATTTCTCTTCCAGCCCAAGCTCCTTAAATTGACCCACCTGTTCTTGGAGCTTTGGCAAACGGCCGACCTCATCTTCGACTTCTGCCAGACTGTCTTGTGCCTGGAGGATGGCTTTCCGATTGTCTTTTAACTTCTTGACGATCTCCTCAAGCCGTTCGTCCAAATGCCGGTTGTCGATATCGAGAAAGCGATTGAGAAGGCTCAGTTGTCCCTGCGGGTTCTGAGCAATCTCATAAATCTCGTTTTGTCCGTAGATTTCCATGCGGGGAAGCACATCCGCTGGAGCAAACGTAGAGGGATTGCCAGACTCATCTTTGACCGTTGCACTTTCCCCATAACGGCGGGCAATCACAAAGCGCTTACCATTCATGGCCGACGATCTAATTGTCAGTTCGATGCGTCCCTTCTCTTTTCCCAGGTTCTCGCGGATGATTTCATCATGCTGTTTCTGGGCGTTCTTACCGAGAGGCCGAAGCTCCAAGGCGTACCGAATGCATTCGAGAAGAGTCGATTTCCCCGTACCCCTCCCACCAATGACCGCGTTGAGATGTTCGGAGAACTCGATTTCGAGTCCGTCCAGATAACCTCCAGTAAACCTCAACGATTCGATGCGAGAGTAATACTTCTCCGGGACATCCGAATTCAGTCGCACCCGCGATTCCGGGTCCAGAAAGGCCTGCTTGAATGATGCGAAACAGGGCCTGGTCATTTTGATGAGGCATGAGGTTTTGGGGTTGAGCAGATCCTCGGGGCGCGCAACGTCCTTGGCGTTGATAATAGCAATGCCTCGCTCACGTCGGTACTCTGGAGTCTTATTGAGCAAAATCTGGTGATAGCCATTCCGCTGTTCATTTTTCAGATCATCCAAAGATCCCGGTATTTGCGCGGCCTTGAGCAAAAGGTTTTGCCAGACATGATGGAGTTTGCGAAAGAGCACCCCGTTGTCATCGATGCAATGCGCGGCATAGGCGATCCCTCCCAGAGTATCGACCTTCGAGAGCAGATCGTTTCCACCCAGATTTGAGGGCCAGACGCCATCGGCGGGATTGGTCAATCCAAGAGCACCCAAATAACGGTTCAACTGATCCTTGGTCGTTGTCTCAGGGAAAAGACAAACAAAGTGCGCTTTTTCAGAAGAAGCAATCTCAAAACCGGGAAAGACGACGATCCCTTGATGATTCATCAGGTCTCGAATCGCATCCACAGCATCCACATTGCCATGGTCGGCCAAGCCGATGATCTTGATATCCTCTTCCTGACAGACACTGAGCAGTTCACGATTGAACTCCTCTTCCGTCATGCCATGGTCATCGCCGCGATAGGCGATGTACCCGGCAGGATTGACTTGAAGTGCGCATTTCCAGAATCGGGCCTTGGTATATTTTTCAACCACCTTGCGTCTCCTTCATGTTGGTCTTGAGAGGAGCAAGTTTATTGGTCAGGGGTATGTGTCGGTCTCCAATGCGGTAAGGTAGGATTAGACCTGCTGGCTCAACGTGAACCTGAGTCTTGAACTTGGTTATCGAAAGACCTGAGAGATTGATACGATGAATAAAACTACCCATTGGTCGGCTCCGCCTTCAGAAGCTCGATCAGATCCCCACGGCGAAACGTTGCAGCCAGGCGCTGCAAAGATATCGCCTGCTCACAATAAAGACGTTTCAAGGCAGCGTCTACGGCAGCTACGGCACTTGCGTGATACGCATCTTCGTTTCTTTCCAGGCCTATGCTCGCATCGGTGAACTTTGTGTGGTTGAGTTGGGGCAGGGTGATGCCCAGTTCTGCCAACAGATAGCGCCCCATCAGCATTGCCAGGAAGCAGGATGCATAGGCCACAAAGTCCGGCGTACCTGCAACTGGCCGTCGCCGCTTGTTCTCCGCGCTGCGGTAGAGCAGAGTCGCAATCACAACCTGCGCCGCGTTCAAATCTTCAGAAAAAATGATGTCGTAGAGTTTGCCGAAGTGCTCTCGCCCTTGGAACTTGCCTTGATGGGGGCGGCCTCTCCACACCGACAAAACGGCTTCTGCCGCCGTAGCGCTGCTGATATCGGTGGGTTTCAACGAAGCTTCACTTCGGTGTCGATGGTAGGTGAACCCGAGTTCTCGAATTGCCATCTCCAGACTCTTCTGGCGCGCGTCGTTCGACCTCAGGTCTCGGAGATCCACCGGGTTCTGGCTGTTCGTAGCGTAGGTAATACTCCGCACCAACTCATCAGAATCACTGGGTAACTGATAAAGTCTGACCAACACAAAGGCTTTTTCCATTCCCGGCTGAGCGCCAGCCAGTATCGCCAGGGTGTTCTGGATCGTTTTGCAGGTCTGGCCACCATTGATGACCTGGAGTCCCTCGATCTGCACCTGATAGTTGTCGCTCTGAAGAGCATTGTAGGTGAATTTATGGCAAACCAGAGTGATGCCATTGTTATAGAAGTAGAAGTTTGCGCGTTCGTTCTCAGTCTTCAGCGTATGTTCAATGGCCTGGTTCACACGGTTACCCTGCAACCCGAGGAAGCGACGGACGTTTCTTTCGAGCAGGAGATCGCCCTGTCGATTGAACAGCAAAGCAAGCTCTTGAACGGGCGCCTTCCCTACCAGAACCCTGCTATAGTCGAAGTCCTCAACGATTGCCTTGCCTGCCAGGCGAAGGACTTCGTTGACCTGCTTTGGCGATTGCATGAGATGTACGAGGTGGTCATGATTGACGTGCTGCCACGATACCTGGTCGGCTGGGAAACCGGCGAGATCAATGATCTGCTGGGATACATCGTTCCAGGAAAGCCCGTTGTTGCAAGCCACCAAACGAACACGCGGGATATGGCCATCGCGAACAAGCGAACGGATCTCTTCCAGGCGCCTGGTCAGGTTGGGATTGGTAGAGATGGTGGCGTCCGGATCGAAGAGGTAGCGAATCGCCTGAATAAGCTTCTCGATACCACCTTGGGGGAAGTTGGCACTCCCGGACAAGTCCTGTTTGTACTTCCCTTGGAAGAGGCTTACGACAAACCCTCCGTCCTCAACATCGCCAACATGCAGCGCGTCCACACCGAAATCGTTTCCCCCCTCGGTCAAGCAGTCAAGAACTTCCTCATCAGGGAGATCGAGTATGGTCTTGACCACGAGAAAGACGAATGCGGCCGACCGTTGCTTTGCTGGGTCATTGCGGATGTTCAATCGCGTGTCGAACTCGGTCGCGAGATCCTCGGCCAGTTTTCGCACGCGTTGATCGATGATGCCGACATTAATGCTCATGGAGAATCCCCTATGCATTGCCAAGTTGTCGTCGTGCCTGGCGTTTAAATGAGATGGTGTAATGGCAGTCGTTGAACCGGTCGCCGGTAAAGGCAAGCCCCCCAGCATAATCCACCGAGCCATCCCATCCCCAAAACCAGGGATATTCGCTAAAGGGGCGCTTGGGCTCCTTGCCACGATCCTTGTCCCACTTGATCTTGGGCTTCACGCGCAGGACGCCCGCGCCTTTGGTCTTGACATCCGGAACGTTCAGGAAGGGGCGGATGTTGAGGCGTACGCCGTCGTTCAAATCCGGGTCCCAGCCGATGGGTTGTTTTTCGATGGGTTTCCAGCGCACGAAGATGTCGTAGGGGGGTTCACCTTCGAGGATCAGTTCCAGGCGTTTCTTGAGGGTCTCGGCCGCTGCCAGGCGCTCCTGGGCGCCATCAACTCTGGAGGCGATATCGTCTTTCTGGCGTTTGATCCAGTCGCCCAGGTAGGTGAAGATCAAAGTCTCCAGGTTCTTCCGGTCAAGCTTGTGGTAGTTCACCAGGGCGGAAAAACCGTCCCGCAGGCCATCCCAAATCTGCCAGATGAATGGACGCTGGTGGAACAACTCACAGTGCTGGGCGAAGAAGCCGTCGCGGAGCCAGGTCTCCAGGGACTTGTCCGCAAAACCGACGCCTTTCAAGAGCGCGCTGAGGATATCGGTGCTCCAGCCATTGCCGTAGGCACTGGCGAGCAGGTTCAGCAGGCGGTCGGCGGCCGACGCTTCGCCGCGGACGGGCGGGACGCAGACGATGCCGTCCTTGTCCGCGAAGGGCAACATTTCATCACAGCGCTTGACCAGTTCCCGCGCTCGCGGGCTGAGGCGCATCTTCTCGTCCATCTCTGCTGGCCAGCGATAGCCCAGCAACCGGCCCACAACGACCCCAAGCGGCGCGGTTGAATGTTCCGGGCGACCGTGGAAAAGCCACTGGGTGGGGTCGTCGCTCTCGGGTTCGGGTAGGCCGTGGGGGTATTTCTCTGCCGCGATTTTCTGCCAGTGGGCAAGGTCGAAGGGAACTTTAATCAGCGTGGCGTTGGTTACCATCACTTTTTGATCAATTTTCCGTATTTCCGAAACAAAATCATCGGCCTCTACATAGGCACGAACGGCAGACAAATCATCTGAGTTTTTCGGCGCAATGACCGCAACACCCTTATCAAATAGATTTCCGTAATAGGGATTGCTTTTGAGATTACCCACAATAGATACTGCTACTCCAGATCTTCCCCACACTTCCCTTCCGCGATAGTCCTGATTGTGAGCCTGCTCTCGCTCAGCATCGCTCATCCCATATACTTTCTGTTTTTGACCATCCCAGGCAATAACTGATTCATGGCCACCAATATGACCTTTGTTGTCCGGTGCCGTTTGATACTTTTGCCAATATCCGCCTATCTGCGCCATTTCCCAAAATTTGCGTAAATAGTGTGGTGAATCTCCTGTACCAAGACCAAGACGAGATATTGTCAATGCCTCAAGTCGTGTAAGATTAGCATCCAACTCAAAGACAATCCGTGCATCCGGGTTCTTCAGTTGCTCTGCCTGCTTCACGAGCAGAAGCTCCGCAGGCTCCTCTCCCCGCAACATGGCCGCCTTTTCTTCAGGTTCCTTCGCTGCGGACACATCGATTCCGGCCATCGTGTGGTCGTCTGCGGGCTTAGTCGCAGAGAGCATCGGCAAGGCCACATTCACCACATGGCCGGAGATGGTCTCAAAAGCACCCGGTCCCAATCTTGCCACCGCATTCCATGACCGGTTTTCGAGCAGCATCCGGCGCAACTTGGTGTAGGTGGTGAGGAAGAGCCAGTTTTGGGGTGTCACCAAGGCTGTCGAACAGCCCTTGGCGCAGAACTCCAGGCATCGCAGTACAAAGGCGGTCGCCAGGTCTGCCTTGCCCAGGGGGTAATGGGTTTCGAGATGCTCCTTGAGCACCTCGTCCTGCTTGCCCCGCCCAAGGTAGGGCACATTCGTGGCCACCAAGGTGTAGCGGCCAGCCAGAAGCTCCGCCGCCTTGGCCACGCCCTGGGCGGTGACGCCCATTTCGGACCGTTCCGTCACTGATTTCGACTCCAGGGCCATGGCCGAGGCAAGGGCGCGATGGAGGTTCGCCATGCCCTTGTCGTCCAGCAAGCCGCTTCCCAGAAACCGGTGGGGGTTGATAAGGCTCCCCAGGGTGGGAGCCTTGCTGAAGAGGTCGTAGAGTTGTCCAAAAAAGAAGCGCAGGTTGGTGACGACGGCCTGTCCGGCAAGAATGTCCATCCACTGCTCGCGGGTGCCGCCGACAGCCAGTCCCGTACAAGCGAGCTGGAGGGTCGGCAGCGGACGGTAGCCCGTAAGGCGCCATGCCGCTAGAGCCAGGGCGAAGGCAGCCAGCTCCACGCACCGCTGGTCGATTTCCAGGCCAAAAATATTTTCAGCCAGCACTCGACCTGCCGCCTCATGCGCGGACAATCCTTCCATCTCAATGCGCATGGCAACCAGCATGAGGAATGCAGCCACCAGGAAGTGGCCGGACCCACAGCAGGGATCTAGAATCTTGAACTCGCTCAAATGCTTCGGCCAGCCTTGAAAGCTCCCCGCAGCGGGTATCCAGGTGGTAGCCAGACCGTCCCGGTCTGGTATTTTCCAACGCCACACCCAATCTCTCAGCCCCGCTTTATCCGGGTTTTCCCAGGTATACTGAACCTGAAGGCAATACTCCTTCTCTGAGCGGATAATGTGGTTGTAGGCATCGCGCTGCCAAAAATCACCCGACCGGTTCAATCGTTTGTTGGCCTCATGAGCGGTGAAAGATTTCCATGAGTGTATGATTTTCGAAAGCTCCCAGCCCGTGAGAGGCTCGACGATGACATGCACATGATTGGGCATCACGCACCATGCATGAAGCAGATAGCGCTCGCCATCAAAGTGCTTCAATGCATTGGCGACCAATTCCGCGATTTCGCTCCTGGCAAGAACGCAGTCACCATGACCTGCATCCAGGTATTTCTCGATTCGTTCGGAGTAGAGGAATCGAATTTTCTTTTCTTCCTCCGCGGTTAAATCTCTCCGGAGGCTTGCGGCATTCTCGATGATTGAGTCGCGCTCACGAAGCCATTCATCTCGTTTTGACTGAGGGACTGAATCCGCCAGGCGGAAAGAGACATGATAAACGGCGCGATCACAAGTCCAATGCGGGAGGTTTTCGCCTTCGGAAATAGAGAGCGTACGCTCGTCAAGGTGAGGACCAGACCGGGACGGTCTGGTTACCTTCACGAAGCGCAGGTATTTCAGGGGCAGACCAGGGAGTGCGGCCTTATGGCGCAGTTCATCTTCACTTTCAGCGTTTCTGAAGTCGGCTTCCGTCAACCTTCTTGAAGCCCACCATGCCCCGAGGGAGTTGTCGAGCAAGAAGGCGACCATGTACGGCTCGGTGAAAAGCTGAGTGACGGCAGGTAGTTCACGGGCACCGATTTTTACTTCGGAGGCATTGACTTCATCCTTCTTTTTTGCCTGCCAGAACTGGTACACCCAGCCCAGAGAATCCGAGGCAGTGAACACCTCTGGGGGCAGTTTAGCCACGAGTCTTTCCAGTTTCTGTTGATGCTCGGGAGGCAAATCGAGCTGAAATACCGGCGAATCAGGTCGGAATATCTGCGGCAACATGCGGGCGGCGAAGCGCGAGGCCAGTTCCCAGCCGTTCTTGGCCCCCTCATCCGCAGCCAGGTCCTCACATTCCTCCAAGCTAACTGCTACCTGATCATCCGGATCGGGGTACATGAGGAGGTTGTTTTCCGCCAGGAAGCGGGCGAAGAGCATTCGGTGCCAGTGCTCGTAGGCCACCTCTTCGATTAGACGGCCGATCTCCTGGATTTCCGTTCTTGCATTGCGGACATCACCCAATTGCCGGGCATGGGCACGCAGCTTTCGGCGTAGTTCACGTTCGGCATCCGTCAAGTGGTTGTAAGGAGCGGCCTCTCCAACGCCAAGCTGCTCAAGGATCGCACGAGCCGCCGCTTCTGCAGTGTCACGAGCGTCTTTCACCGTGTCTTCAAGTTTCTTTCGAAAAGGCTTCTCCAGCGGCTGCATTCTTGTTTCCTCTGAACGCTGCTTATTGAATCACTATCGGACCTTTGTCCATGGCGATCTTGAGTTGTCCCCTCACATCCTCCAGCCATGCATCGATGTCTTCTTCAGTTCTGAGGGTTCGGCGGGGTACCTGGATGAACTGGGCTTCCGGTTCCAGTAGTTCTGCCGCGCTGGCCGCAACGTTGTTGAATCGGGCAGGCATGGCGGCTACTCGGTCCGAAAACACGGAAAGCGATACGCTGTCAAGGGTGGCAAGCACATCCGCAGTAGATTGCAGCTCCACTCTAGGACGCGCGGCTTCGTGAAGATGCTGGGCGGACATGAGCTGATATCGTTGCTCGGGTTCCAGTTGCTCCCAGTTGGCGTCGTTTCGCAGCCGATCCATCCCACTATCGTGTCTGGTCTGGTATTCCTTGTCCAGGCGATTCAGCTCATCTCGAAGCAGTTGAGTGAGGTTAGCCACCAGCGGAGCAGTAGGGTCCGGCACTTCCAGCAATTGCCGTTGCCGTTCCAAATGCTTGACTTGGGCACGTATGATCTCAGCATCTGCCGAAGACGCCGCATGGGTCATGAGGCGCTCGAGTGTGTTCCAGGAAGGCCAACGGTTCTCGATCCGCGCAGCTATATCAGTCCAGGTGTCAATCGCCCGAGAAAGCTCTTCGCGGCGGTTGTAAATTGAAAGGAGCTGCTCGTTTCCCGCGGTAAGACGGATTTCGTCGAGTGCAGTCGTGTCGGGCTTTACGGGTTTTGGAGCTTCACCACCAGCATGCTCCGCCAGTTCGTGCATCTTTTGGAGGAATTGAGGCACATAGACCAGTTCTTCCCCTTGTTTTGCCACGAGACCAAGCTTTTGCAGAACCTTTCTGATCTGAATGCGCTGTGCGGTCGATACGGTAGCCGCTTCTACCTTGAACGTGGCCTTGCCTATCGACTTACGCTCCAGATCCTTGGGATCCACCGTTTGGCCGCGTTCGTCCTGCGCCCGAATGAGCCCGGCAACGAGCAACACCTGAAGACCCCCATCGAGGGCATCCCGAGACCAGCCAAATGGGGAAGCCTCAAAGTGAGTGCGAATGTCCGCACCTTTCTTGCCTCCGGCAATGAATCCGAGGACGCCTTTGCAAACGGCATTCTTGGCAGGTTCACCATCATCCCCCACGGCTTTTAGTGCATCGGGTGCTCCCTTTTGTGCTTTTTCATACACTTTGGACCAACCGCTGTGATCGGCTACTGAGAACTGCGGATAAAGTCTTTGGAGAGAGTTCCCGGCAGCTTCCAGCACTATGTCCTGCAGGTTGTTCCCGACAATCTCATTCCCGCCGCCCTGAAACACACGGGCTCCGGAAAAGGATTCATCGAGGAGTTCCAAAATCTTACTCTCTGAGGTTTGGCGTGTTGTTTCCATGGCCGCCCGTGCTTCGATTCCCTCTGGGGTATTGGGAGCACCTCGTTTGTCCAGGGTGGCGCTTGCCGCCTTGCAATTGATCAGATGGTGTCTGAGATCATCTGCCGAACGCTTGGGGATGAAGACAAATACGGTGGGAGACTGATTGCCTGCCTGTCTCGCATCCGCACGAACAGAGTTCTCATCGATGCTCCACCCATCTCGAATCCAAACACAGACTTTCTGTTCAGAATCGGATGGGAGTTGGGCGTCAAACACAGGGAAGATGTCGCGAGAGACTTTGGATGTTCCCTGAGTCAAGGAAAACTTCTTGACCAGTTCGCCGAATTTTCGCCTTATGCGGTCGTCGCGTTCGGCTTCGATACGGTGTGCCTCATTGGCAAGCTGACTGCGTTGGCTTAGGAATTCGTCATTCCAAGCAGCGCTCTCTTCGGTCTGGATGCGGTATTCATCACCGACCTTCATCAGGAGTTCGCATTTATCCAGGAGGCTTGGAAGCTTGCCCCTGATGGCACTGCTTCCCTGGGAAAGATCCTCCACGAGCAAGTCGGCCAAGGTATCGATGTTGGCGCGAATCCCGATCTCGTTGTTGCTTCCGGCCAGCTTATTGACGAGAAAAACCAAACCACAAGCACGAGCGACAAGGCGTTCATCCTCTGAGCCCTTGTTCCAGCTCATAGTCTTCTCGTGTACCTTGCGAGGGAGAATACGAGACTGGAGGAGTTTGTCCGCCGAATCGTAATAGAGGTAGTCCGCGGGAACAACATGACCAAGGGAATCATCCAGATTGACCTGGATAACCTTATGAACCATGCTGAGTTGATTTCTCAGCTGACTGTCCGTTCCCGTTTGATCGAGTACACGCAGGGTGTTTTCCCAGAAACGGCGACGTACCGGAAGAATGGGGTAGTCTTGAGGAAAGAATGGCAGGTCGTCCTGGCGATGCCCGATGGTGGTTCCCTCCAGATGGCGGGAGATTTCCCCAAGGTTTGTGTGCATCATCTGTTCGATAGGGGCTTTGGCTTCCGGCTTTTTGGCCAGGATGACTTGTCGGATGACGGCATCCACATCGGCGTCCGAAAGCTCTATCCGGATGTTAAAACGGCCCTCCAGCTTCTTTAGATTTGAGGTGCCAGTTACGGCTGTCTGGCCGGTGCCAATAAAAAGGAGTTTGCCGCCTATGTTTTTGCAGCAAGCCTCGACGGTTTCCTGAACGTCCATCGAGCGCTGGCTGTCTTCACCGATGTACTGCTGGACCTCATCCAGAACCAGCAGGGTCAAAGGGAACTTACCACTCCTGGTCAGCGCCTGGCGAATTGCTTTGAGCATCTCATCGTTTGAGATATCGTGAACGTAAGGGTAAAGGTTGTTTAACGTCTCCACACAAGACGTAGGGGATGAGAACAGATTGGGTTTCGCCTGCACCAAGGCCTCATGGAGTCCTTCTGCCACATAAAAATTGTCGAGTTCTTCCGCCCAGCCGAAGCCGTTCTTCTCTATGTGGCTTCGAACAGTATCATAGATGCCTTCATTCTTAAGCCACATGACAAACCGGGCGACCGGGTATTGTTCCGGCAAACCGACGGACTTGAAAATGATACGGAGCAAAGCAAGTCGAACGCTACCACTGGCCCCGGCTCCAAGAGTGCCCGATGCTGCGTGAAGTCCACCATGTCTTTTCCCCTGTGTGTTCAACTCCTTCAGTAGGTCTTGAACGTTTTGCGGAAGATTGGCGATGCCGCGAGCGGTCGCTCCATCGGGAAACTGGGTATCCGTCCAGAGTGCACGGAGCATCTTCACCAGATGGGACTTACCCGAGCCATAAAAACCACTCACCCAGACGGCCGGTTGCTGAGCTTGATCGATGTTCTTGAGGTACGTTTCAAGGATATGCTCCATGCCCTTTTGGTACTGACCGTCACAAACAAAGGTTTCAAGCTCATATCTGAGGACTTTGAGGGCTTCCTCGGTGGCATCATCATTGACACTGGCTACGCCCTCATTCACCAGCTTCCTTGTGGATGGGTCCTTCAGGTAGATTTCTCTGTTTTTCTCCATGGTCATCCCTTCGATCACAATTCCTTGTCGGCCGTTATCGGTATAGCCAGGTAGTTCCATCCGTCATAGCCGTCGAGCAGTCTGTAGTTGTTGCTCTCATAGGTTCCTGGAAAGAAGACAAGGAGACGTCCAGAAACAAGTGGAGCCAGCATGTCCACCACATCCTTCACTTTCAGAAAGCCGAAAAGCGACCCAACTCCTTTCAGCGTGACAACGGCGTTACTCCCCGCATTGTTTTCGGCGAGCATCTTTCGAAACTGCTGAATGATGTATTCGAGGTACTTGGGGAGAAGGCTTGGCAAAAGGTGCGGTTTTTCGTAGTACTTCTTGGCATATCTCTGGCCTGAGAGCCACTCGGCAAAGGTATGCGTCAGGTCGAACAGGAGCCAGTCGTGGCCGGTCTGTCTCGTCGCAATCTCGAACTCATCGATTCTGGCGCGAATCTTCAATTCGTCGTTTTCATTGTAGACACAGAAGATGACACGCTGTGCGGATGCCGCATCATCCCGCCAAGGGATGGCAATGAATCTGCCGTATGAGTTGATGAGCCGCCTAACTCTGCTCACGTATCCACTCCATTTCCTGTTCAGTTATAAGATGAGGAAAGAGCACCTCGATGACCCTCCCAACTCGCTTGAATACGATCCATCCGCGCCTTGATGCCTCCTCTGCCAGTTCTATGGCCCTATCGGTTGAGCAGTCCAGGAGCTTGGCATATTCAGATGAAAAGAGTGCTTCCCCTCGAACACCTTCAAGGTAAGCGAGGAAAAGGGCATAGGCAGTCGATCCGGAAGTGGCCTTCGCCCTTGATCGCACCTTCTTTACCTTACCTTTCAGATGACCGGATTGGGTCCATGTAGAATTGATATTTTGGGCGGTGGACTTGAGAGTGGCCTTGCTGAATCTACCCGGTTCGATCGAATCGAGGAACTCCTCCAGAGCCTCCCGCGTAACTCTGTCTCCTTCGTGTGCCGGAAGGATAAACGGAGAACTCATCCGAAGAATAGCATCCCTGGCATAGGCACAGAGCAGGGCCAAAAGAGGTCGTCCCTCCTCATCCCTTTTCCAGTAGAAGAGCAATGAACGGAAAAGGGTTACATGGGGGTCCAGAGCATATAGCTCGATAAAATGACGGGCTGTAATCTTTCGTGTTCTTCCGGAACGTTTTCCAAGGCAGTTATCGATTTCTATGGCTCTGACGTATGTCTCTCTTGGAGCATCAGCATCATCGAGAAAAAAGAGCAGTGTACGTAGCTCATCCAGCATCATTGTGCGGGCACCATGACCACCCCCGCGTCCAGTCCGGAACCCGAAGTGCCTCACCCTGTCATTTAGCATCTTGTTCACCGCGATTAACTTGCTGGCCTGCTTCACCCCGGCGTACCCACTCATCTATTTCAACTCTTTTGAACTTCCAGAGGCGACCGACCTTGTGGGCAGGCATATCCTTCTGGTCTATCCATTTGTAGACAGTATCTCGTTTGATCCCGAGATAAGCGGCAATTTCGTCCACCGAAAGCCAGCGATCTTCCATCGTCAGGTCATCCATCCAAGGGCCAATCGTTTTGCACAAGAGGGACATCCCACCATCTTCTCGATTCCACCACATTCGGTTTGGTCGTACCAGAAACCGATAAAAGCGTTGTCATCATAGCAGAACTTGTTGAAGATGCCAGATCTTTCCAACTTCACCAAGCTGCCCGTCGGTCACCTGAGAACAATCTTTGCTTGCACCAGTCCAGGAATTTGGATCGAATATTTCTGCGCCGCCGACCGTCGATTCGTCAGCACAGATCACCGGTATGCGGTTATCGAATTCGTTCGCCATGAACCGGGTCACGGCTACCTGCCCGATGGCGTGCGGCACCGGCTTGTGTGAAAGCTCGGCCGACGGGTGCGCCCGACACTGGTCATGCACCGCAGGGATGGTCAAAGAGTCGAGCCGGGTGATGGATTTCCAATGTCTGCCCAAGCACCGGTCTACCATCCGCGAGAGCCCACCGATTCCCCCTTGTGGAAGGTCCTGCACAACCACTATGAGGCGTTCAAAGCTGGCTATGATGAGGATTGCGAGAAGCAGTACGGGTTCTTTCGGCCGGTGGTGGATGAAGTCGTCGAGGAATACCTGAGATGCGGAGACTTGCACGAGGGATTCGCCAGGGTCCGCTGCACCAACCCCCATTGCCGGCATGAGTACCTCCTTGCGTTTTCATGCAAGGGAAGGTGGTTCTGCCCCAGCTGCCATTCCAAGAAAACGATTCAGTTCGGGGAAGACGCCCCCAACAACATCCTCTATCCCGTTGCGCATCGCCAGTTCGTTTTCAGCATCCCGATCATGCTGCGCATCTATTTCAAATACGACCGGAAGCTGCTGACAGAGCTTTGCCACTGTGCCAACGAGAGCCTGCAAATGTTCTTCCGCACGGCGCTGGGTCTTGACGACGGGCTCCTGGGGATGATCATGGTGATCCACACCTTCGGGGATTACGCCAGGTTCCATCCCCATCTTCATGCCATTGTCGCCGATGGGCTCTTTAGACCGAACGGGACCTTCCATTGCCTCCCCAAAACAGAGCTTAAGGAACTGGAAGAGATCTTCCGCTCGAAAGTCCTGGCCATTCTTAGAGCTGAGGGCAAGATAAACGATCACCTTATTGAGAAGCTCATGGCTTGGCATCAGATACGGATGTCGGAGGACAGATGTCGGATGTCCGAAAGAGGATGAGCCGGGTACAAGGTCCTTCATGCATTCCGATTTCTGATCTCTGCTTTCCGACCTCTGTTCATGACCCACGGGAGCAACAAGAGGAACTTCGAGGTCTTCACTGCCGAACAATTCATCGCCGCCATCACTCAGCATATCCCTGAGAAGAACTTTCAGATGGTCCGCTACTATGGCTGGTACTCGAGCAGAAGCAGGGGAGAGAGGAGCAAGGCCGGACTATTCAGGCCTGGTGATGAGCCGGCGTTTCCCGAGGGCCATTCCGAGGCGACCGTGCTCGATGTGTCCGAGCACCAACCTCGGCGGGTGCCGTCCAAGACCTGGCGATAGCTCATCAGGAAGATCCGGGAAGTGGACCCTCTCAGCTGTCCCCGATGTGCCCATGAAATGAAGATCATCAGCCTCATCCATGAACCGGACGTGATAGCGCGCATACTCCGCCATTTGAGCTTGTGGAAACAGCATTCCGACCCTCGGGGGGGAAAAATCAAACCACCTGAAGACGGGCCGGTTGTCATGGAGGATTTCGACGACGGCTGGCCCGAATATGAAGAGCCAGTCTTCGTCACCCACTAAAACGCCGTTGCTGGAGGAACCCCTCAGCGGCTTCAACGGAGCAGCTTGTCTTCGATCCGGGGGAGATACCGCCTTTCGGGCACTCCGGGATCAACTCAGAGCGCCGGAAGTCCCATTTGCAGCGCACTCCCCATCGAGCGGACCACCACGGTGCTGCACCGTGGTGGTTTCTGCCTTCATGTCTCCTGAAATCGGCACAAAACTGGCCTTGACAGAATAGACGGCGCCCGCTAACCAAAAAGCGTCGAAAAGCAATTTCCTATCGCCTCCTATCACCCTATCAGCCTGGCAATCTCACGCCGAATGATTATTCTTCGTCAAAAGAAATTTTGAAGATCGGAAGATAACATTAACCCAATAACATGATTGGAGGCGGTATGAACGTAATTGATGCCCTTGTTTCCCACCATGCCATCCTCAGACAGCTGTACCAGCAATCTGAGACCAGTCCGGATGTATTTGATGAATTCCTTCGTCAATTGATCGTGCACCACACCATGGAAGAAAAGTATTTTTACGATCTTCTCGAGGGCTTCCCGTCGGCGCACCGGGATGCGCTTGAGGCGGTCAACGAGCACCACATCATCGAGATGATCAGCAAGGATGCGGAACGTTTCCCGCGCGAGCACGAGCGGTTTTCTATCAAGGTCGAAAGCCTGGGCGAATACACGACCCATCATTTGGATGAAGAGGAGGCCCTCATATTTCCCATGGCCTTGCAGCTGTTTGCCGCGGAGGACCTCAACACGCTCGGGCGTCTTTTCCAGGAGGCCAAGGACAAGCTGCTGGGGGCCGTTCCGCCGGCCCTGCCGGCAACGATGTCCGCCAAGCGTCCCAAGACCGCCAAAGGGCCTAAAGTTGCCGTAACCTCCGAACCCGTCTCCCAGCCAGCCACCGCCATCGGTCTGGGCATCGGCAGCCTCAAAGGAATGTAATTTCTCCACAACCTCAATCCGACGGACGAATGAAAGGAGCCTTTATGGACATTTTAAAACGTGAATTGGCACCGATACCGGTGGTAGCCTGGGCTGAGATCGACGCTCAAGCGACCCGCACCCTGAAAGCGATGTTGTCGGGCCGAAAAGTGCTGGACGTGACCGGACCGATGGGAACCGAATTCCCCGGTGTTCCCGAGGGCCGCTTGACCTATCCCCCTAAGCAGCCCAAAGGCGGACTGACCTACGGCATCCGCACGGTCCATCACATTGTCGAGGTTCGGGTGCCCTTCGAACTGGATATCAATGAAATGGACAACGTCGTGCGTGGAGCCAAGGATGTCGATCTCTCAAAAATGGAAGAGGCTGCACGCAGTACGGCGCTTTTCGAGGAAAAAGTCATCTATCACGGCCTGCCCGAAGCCAATATAAAGGGTTTGAAGGTCTGTGCCGGCAACGAATGCCTCACCATCGGGTCCAAGCCGGAGCAACTGCTCGAAGGCATCGCCGAGGGCGTTACGACCTTCACCAGTCGTTCGATCGATGGACCCTACAGCTTCATCGTGGGTCCCAAGCTGTGGAGCCGGATGTCGGCTCACGTGCAAGGGTACCCGGTGAAGATGCAGGCGGAAAGCATTCTCGGCGGTCCGGTGCTGCTGAGTCCCTATCTCAGCGCTGATTTTGAGAATGAGGCCTTCATGTTGACCAAGCGCGGCGGGGATTTCGAGCTGATTCTTGGCCAAGATCTTGCGATCGGCTATGAAAGCCACAGCCAAACCAAAGTGAAGCTCTATTTCACCGAATCTTTTACGTTCCGGGTCCTCGAGCCGGCCGCAGTCATGAACTTCACGGCTGCAAAGTAAAACAGGCTCAAGACGCGAGCATGCAGGGAGCGATTCAGGCGTTCACTCCTTGTATGCGCGCGGCAGAAACACTCTTCACTGAAAACATCGAAGGATCTGCAGCAGTGCTACGGCCATCAAACTCAAAGATAGCGTTTTTCAGCAGTTACGCTGTCATTCTCTTTATCGTATTATCGATATTCGGCAGCCGGGATGCCATGTCCATGGTTATGGATTTTCAGCAATTCAAGTTGCAGCGAAGGGGAAGCTGACATGGGTAGAAGAACTTTTCTCATCGTCGGTGGCAGTTCGGGAATCGGTTTTGAAATCGTCAACGCGCTCAGAACTCAAGGGGATGAAATCTACGTGGGGTCGAGGACGAGTGATAAACTCGCCGACCTCGAACGTGTGCATCATCTGAAACTCGACGTAAAAGAGCCCCCAGACCATCTGGAGGGGTTGCCCGATGGGTTGCATGGGGTGGTCTATTGTCCCGGCACTATCCGGCTCAAACCCATTCAGCACCTCACGCGGGAGGACTTTTTAGAAGACTTGCAGATCAATTTTTTGGGCGCCGTTCACGTAATTCAAGCCTGCCTGCCGAATCTCAGAAAATCGCCTGGCGGTGCATCCATTTTGCTCTTCAGCACGGTTGCGGTAGCAACCGGGATGCCCTTTCATGCATCCATCGCCGGCGCCAAAGGTGCGGTTGAAGGCCTAACGAGATCATTGGCTGCTGAATTAGCCCCTCGCATCCGAGTGAATGCGATCGCCCCCTCCTTGACCGATACGCCCCTGGCGGCAGGCTTGCTGTCCAGTGAAGAGAAGCGTCAGGCGGCCACAGAGCGCCATCCGATGAAACGTATCGGATCAGCGCAGGACATCGCTCGCCTGGCCTTATTTCTGTTATCCGATGACGCCGGTTGGATAACCGGCCAGGTTTTTCACGCGGATGGGGGTATGGGCGCGCTAAGGACTTTCAAATAGCTATCGGTTTCTAAAACCTTACTGAGGTATCATCCACCCGAATCATTGACTGGGTCCTTAAAGAAACTCGCCTGACTATAGTCCACTCGGTGTTATAATTCGTGCTTTCGATCTTGAAGACCCTCAATGATCAGCCGATAGATGTGAAGAAGCTCAGCTGTCGGAGTTCGGGTACTATCAGGTTGCCGACATTTTTTGAGGGTCTCATCGCCGATGCCCACACGTATGCAAAGCAAGCAGGCTTGATGCCAGGTTGGCAGCCACACGAGCTTTCGAGCAATCTCCTGAATGCTGCCGAAGATCTCGATAAAGCGAGGCAAACTCAAGATGAAATAGATTCTGCCGGGAAAGGGTGACTCCGGTTTAATCCAGTTATCCGGATCCCAAACAAAACATCCCACGTGTGGATGCCACGTCAAACCGAGGCTTTTCATTTCCAGAGCAAGGCGGCAGATTTGCTCATCAAAGGGTGTGGGCGCTAAATCTTTTTCCGGATTGAATCGTATCGGTTCCATGATAAGTGTGTCCTCTCCTCGTTCATCATATCTTTTGGCGCCTAAAACTTCCCCCTATGATTTATCTCGCTGGGTCGCTGCTGCCAATACCGCTTCAGCCGCCAACCGCCCCGACATCAAAGCCCATTGAATCGAGGGCAGGCTGCCGTACTCGCCACACACAAAGATTCCCGGTCGCAGCTCGCCGACGGCAACCGTGGGGTTGGGAGCCGGGGCCGGCTGGTCCGGCAGTGCATGTCGGATCGAATAGACCCGCAAGAGCTCCCACCGGTTTGCGACTTTTCCGTACCACTCACTGAGCTGGTCTCTGACGGCTAGCTCCAGATTCGACTTGGATACAAGATGTTCACCGATGACCGTCACCGAAATCAGCGAATATCCTGCCGGGGCGTAGGTCGAAGCAACGAGACTGGGCACACACAAATTGTTGATCGGCCCCCTGCCTTCGGCATTGACCACCAGGAGGGGTTCTCGAAGCGGTGGTTTCTCGGCGGAAAAATAAAGACAGTGCTCCCCGCGAGAACCGCTGCGGGCAGGAAAACCCAGCAGGCGCTCGACCTCGGGCGCCTCGACGGCCAAGACCGCTTTGCGGCAGGACAGCTCCGCACCCGATTCCAAGGTAACCGTGCCTTTCTTCACAGCTCGAACTCGGACGCCAGTGCGAAGCCGATCCGGTTCAATGCCGCCGGCAATCTGCTTTGGAATTTCTTCCATGCCGCGGGCCGGAATACTGACATCGCCCATTGCAAACATCCTGAAGATGTACTGGAAGACGCGGCTGGAAACTTGAATTTGCGGATCCAGGCAAACACCGCTGAAAAAGGGCATGAAGAAGCGCTCGATCATCAGCTCGGAGAAACCTTCCCCCCGAAGAAAGTCCGGAGTCGGGATGTCCGGGCCTCTAAGAATCTCTTCCGGGCCTGCGCGGGTGAGCCGCCGGTTTAGCCTCGCCATGCGCAGACGGTCGCCCCATGTACCGATGGGTGCGGCGAGTGTTTGGAATACGTATCGAGGGGCGCGCAGAGGATCTGCCACCGTATGAAAACGACCGCCAATGCGGAATACCGCGCCCGGCGCAAAAGCCTTCAAATCCAATGCCGCATAGTCCAGAAATCGCTGTGCTTCAGGATAGGCCGTTTGCAACACCTGAAAGCCGTGGTTCAAATTAAAACCCTTAACGACATCGGTCTTAACCCGGCCGCCCACTCGGTCGGATGCCTCTATCAGGAGGTAGTCGGCCCCTTGTGTTTGCAGCCCGCGGGCACAGCTGAGGCCTGCAAGGCCCGCCCCGACAATGATCACGTCGAAAGTCTTTGGATGCATTTCGCCTTCCTCATGAGCTCTCACCTAAATTTAAAGATCTGCAAAGGCTTCCAATTCAGAAGAGATGGTCAATAGGCACTGGCGATTTCATTCCGGATGATTATTATGATACGAAAATATAATTGCATGAAAAGAGCGTATGGAAAATGTTCTTGTAACAGGGGCCACTGGCTTCATTGGATACGAGGTGGCGAAACAGCTCGCGGAGAAGGGCTTCAAACCCCGTCTTTTGGTAAGACGGCCGTTCAGGGGCATGATCTTGAAATCTCTGGACGCTGACTTGGTTCAAGGCGACCTTTTGGAGGCTGACGGTCTGAGGAGGGCGGTAGCCGGGATCGACACCATCATCCATTTGGGGGCCGTGGCGGCCTTCGTCTCGTACCGGCTTGTCCGTCCGTCGATTGTGGATGGCTCGCGCAACCTGATGGAGGCGGCGCGAGAGGTCGGGGTGAAAAAGTTCGTTTATGGCGGGACCCTTCTCGTGTACGGCAGTCAGAAGGAGCCGATCGACCAAGCCACGCCGGCCTCCCCGACTTTGGGCTACGGTCGGGCCAAGCTGGAGGCGGAACAGATGATGGCGGCCATGGCGGGAGAATCTGGAATGCGCTTTGCCTCCTTGCGCCTGCCGCATGTCTACGGAGCCAGGAGCCTGTTCTTTGAAGAGGCTCGCAAAGGGAGGGTACTTTTTCCGGGTCACGGCGACAACCATTACGCCCACCTGAACGTGGCCGATGCCGCCCGGGCACTCATACGTGCCGCCGAAAACGGCGTGAGCGGATTATTGGTGGTAGCCGACAATCTGCCCTGCACCTGGAACCAACTCTTCTACGCCACTCAGACGTATTACCCCCGGCTCAAAATCACCCACATCCCCAAACCGCTGGCCTTGCTGGGCACCGGCCTCATGGACCTCGTTCACATGACAGGTTCGAGCCCCAACCTTTATTCCGTCGGAGCCGTTCGCAGCTGGAACCTGAATTTGCCGGTAGAAACCGGCACCTTGTCAAAGTTACTCGCCATCGAGCCCTTGTACCCGACCATCCACGACGGAATTCCTGCCGTGCTGGACGAATCGATCTCATTTTGCTGGCGACACTCGATGAAAGATCATTGCTGATGTATCTCCTGGCGTATCCGGCTCAAAGCCTTTCATCGTCTCAGGCAGGATGACGTTTCTGAAAATTTGCAGCTCAATCTCAATTCTTCTCTGGCAGGTATTCCCAGTATCTTCGTGGCAGCTGGCGCAGATGCAGTTTCGGGTTGCGGCGTTCGGTGATGTTGACGGCGGCAAAATAGGTTTTCCACAGCTGCCGGCAGGCTTGGTCGTCCGTTCTTTCGGCATCCATCCCTGAAGGCAGAATGTCGTCATCCGAAAGGACCTCCGCGGTTTCTTTACCGTCGAAGTACAATCCGCGCTTCCGAACGGTGTCGAAGATGACCCAGCGCTGGTCGGCATAGCGCTTCTCGAAATGCCGCCGGATGAGCGGCAGGATGTCATAACGCGGGTTGATCAGGGCCAAGAAGAGATCGCCGTCGACCTTGGTGAACCGGACAAGCCCCTTCATGCGGTGGGCTTCGCGGCGGACCTTCTGGCTCAGCCGCTCGATGGCGAGGTGGCCGGCCGGGTCCCGCGTGCCGCTTTCCTTGGCATGTGGCCCCGGCACGACCTGTCGGATCTGGCGGTAAATCAGAGTCTCGACCATCGGCGCGCCTGTTAGAAACGCCTGATACAGCCGCGATCTTTCTTCCCGGGTCATGTACCGTTTGAGGCCTTTCCAGACACGCTCGGTTTTATCCGGTTCAGTGGCGATAACGACGATATTCTCAAAAAGCCCGGGTTGACGTCCGTTGCGGGGCCTGACCTCCGTCGGCTCCACCCGCCGGGAATAGGATTCAAACACGGCCGTGAGCAGGCCGTCGAACGTCCCGTCGGTCACGAATATTGTCGGCAATGAAAATCCTGACGGTACTGCTATCGACCCCTGACGCGACGCAAGCACCTGGGCTCCCGTCCCTGTCTCTACGGGTTGGCTCAGACGGCCGGAGGCCGGCTGACCAGGACAGACGATGAATGGAGCGGCCCGTTTGAGCGCCACCCCCATCTGTCGCAGGTGTTCCCAACGGATCTGTCCCTGCCGCCGCAGCCCGGTGATCCGCTGGGCGGAGCGCAGGCCGATGCCCGGCACTCTAAGGATCATGGCGTAGTCCGCCGTGTTGATGTCCACCGGGAAAAGATCCGGTTGACGAAGCGCGAACGCCAGCTTGGGGTCGACGTCCAAGTCCAGGTGCGGCGATTCCGGTTGGATGACGTCCTGGAATGAAAAGCCGTAAAGCCTCAGCAGCCAATCCGCCTGATAGAGGCGGTGCTCTCGCACGAGCGGGGGCTGAATCGCGTTCGGCAGCCGCGGGTCTGTGGCATTCACCGAGACATACCCCGAATAATAAACGCGTCTGAGTTCCTGGCTGCGGTAGAGCTCATCGGCGAGATGCAGTATGTCGTAGTCCGACTCCGGGCTGGCGCCGATGATCAACTGGGTGCTCTGCCCGGCCGGCGTGAACGCGGGCGTGCTTTTAAGCCGCTTGCGATCCTCGCGGGTTTCGAGAATGGTCTCGCGGATGACGCTCATGGGCCCCAGCACCGAGTCGTAGGTCTTGTCGTTGGCCAGGCGCCGAAGGCTCGCCTCCGACGGCAACTCGATGTTGACGCTGAGGCGGTCGGCATACAGCCCGGCCTCGCGGATCAACCGGCGGTTCATGTAGGGCACGCATTTCAGGTGGATATAGCCGTTGAAGCCTTGTGCCCGCAGGTCCCGCACTGTCCGGATCAGCTTCTCCATCGTTTCGTCCGGGCTGCGGACCACTCCGGAGCTCAGGAACAGTCCTTCGATGAAATTACGCCGGTAAAAGTCGATGGTCAGGTCCACCAATTCGGACGGTGTGAACGCCGCCCGGGGGATGTCTTTGGAGGAGCGGTTGGCGCAGTAGGCACAATCGTAGATGCAATAGTTGGTGAAGAGGATCTTCAGCAGCGACACGCAGCGGCCGTCCTCGGTGAAGGAATGGCAGATCCCGCCCGGCACGGAGTTTCCGAGGCCTCTGCTTCGGTTTTCCCGCCGGCTGCCGCTGGAGGCGCAGGAGACGTCGTACTTGGCGGCATTGGCCAGAATTTCCAATTTTTCCTGAATATTCATATGGGACACCACCGCTATCGGGTATCAGAATTGCTATGAAACCCATTCTACAGACGGTTCACATCCTTCCGATAAATGTCAGCCTGTCTGAGAATGCTCTTTTTTTCGGCGGCGGCCATGCGATCCCAGGTGCGGTACATCATGCCGATGCGCGGGTTGGAGGCGAGTTTCTCGCGGTGCCGTGCATAGAAGCCCCAGTAGAGCGAATTGAAGGGGCAGGCACCCTCGCCGTGCTTTTTCTTCGGATCGTAGGCGCAGGCGCCGCAGTAATCGCTCATCTTGCGGATGTAGTTGGCGGAGGAGACATAGGGCTTGGTGGCGACCACGCCGCCGTCGGCGAACTGGCTCATCGCCCGCGTGTTGGGCATTTCTACCCATTGGACGGCATCGATGTAGATGCTGAGATACCAGGCATCCACCGCGTCCGGGTGGACGCCAGCGAGGAGAGCGAAGTTGCCCGTGAGCATGAGCCGCTGGATGTGGTGGGCGTAGGCATGCCTCAGCGACTGGCCGATCGCCGCCGCCAGGCAGCGCATGCGGGTTTCGGCGGTCCAGTAAAAGTCCGGCAGTGGAAGATCATGCCCGAAAAAATTCATTCCCGCAAAGCCCGGCATCAAGGCCCAGTAAACGCCTCGCATGTATTCGCGCCAGCCCAGGATCTGGCGCACAAAACCTTCAACCTGCTGGATGGCGATCCACTGCGGGTGCTTTTCCCAGGCATTCACCGCCGCCGCAATGACCTCCAGCGGGTGCAGGATCTTGGCGTTCAGCGCAAACGACAGGCGGCTGTGAAAAAGCGACCAGCTTTTCAGCGTCATGGCGTCCTGGTAGGCGCCGAAATGCGGCAAACCGTCGGCGATGAAAGCGGCGAGCAACTTCAGCGCCTGCGGCCGGTCGATCGGCCAGATCAGTTGCTGGGGTTCAATCGCTCCGAAAGTCTTGACCTTGGACCTGCGAATCATGTCGACGATCTCGCTCACGTCGTTTTCAAACACGAGCGGAGGCGGAATCGGAACGCTTCCGTCGTAAGGCCTGCGGTTTTCGGTGTCGAAATTCCAGCCGCCACCGACCGGCTTGCCTCCTTCCATCAGCACATCGAAGCGCTCGCGCATTCGGCGGTAGAAGAACTCCATCAGAAAGCGGTTCTTGCCGGCAAACATCTCCTTCACCTCGTGGCGTTGAGTGAGAAAATGCTCGCTGTCATGGGAGCTGCAAGGCACGGGCAGGAATGCGACCAGCTCTTTAAGCTGAACATCCAGACGATGCTCGTCCGGTAGCAGGTACTCGAAGCGCTGAAACCCATTGGACTGAATGAGCGGCAGGAGGTTTGCACGGATCGTCTGCCGATTCTCGGGGTGGTCGAGCCGGAGATAGATCACCTGATGCCCTTGACGCCGAAGATGATCGGAAAAGGCCCGCATGGCGGCGAAAAAGGCCGCCACTTTCTGAATGTGATGCGTGACGTAATCGGTCTCCTGCCGGACCTCCATGATGACGAACGTCACGCGGCCGTCCGGCTGCGCGAACCAGGAGTGGGCGGCGTTGAGCTGGTCCCCCAGGATCAGGCGGAGAATTTTTTCAGGTTTAGCCATGACTGGGCTCTAAGCGATTGTCTTAAGGCAACGCCATCGGCGGCCTATTGATATCGCGGCAAAAAGCAGACATTTTTCACTTCCGGCGTGAACCGCTCCGGTCCGTTCACCAGCTGTTTGCCAGCCGACCGCACGACCGCTTCAATCATCCCCCGGAACAGGATGTGGTGGACCGACAGAAAGCCGTTCCAGTATAGAATCCCACCCAATCCCTTGGGGAGGAAAAGCGCGATCAACTGAATCTCACAGCGATCCCCGCCCAAAGCGACGAGGTTGATATCCAAGAGCGCATCGCCGGGCATTTTCATCTCCGAGAGCAGATGCAAGCGGTGCGGCGGGTCCGCCTTCAGTACGCGCCAGAAATCAAAGGCGTCGCCCGGCCGGAAACCGGTGTTCCGTGTCCTGCCGGCGTCGATCCCTCTGCCGCCGAATAGGCGGTCGATCAGCCCCCGCAGATGCCAGAGGACACCGGCATAGTAGTAGCCATGCCTGCCGCCGATGCGGCTCAGGGGTTGCCAGAGGTCTTCTGCGGTCGCTGCGGCGACGGCGCGATAGGCACAGACATAGCGGGTGCCGCCGGCATAATCGGCATCGCCGCAGTAGGGCCACTCGAAGGGCAGCAGCTTCCCGTCCGGCGACCAGCAGGTGTCCAGCTGCTCCTGCTTCACGCGTTCCAAGGAGCACCGGATGGCCTCCCGGCAGCTGAGTAGCCGCTGGGGGATGATGCCGCGGATACGGTGGTCCCGGCAGACGGCGTCACTGGTCAGCCCCTCGGTCAGCGGCAGGGCAATGGATTTCGGCACCGGGCTGATCAGATTGATCCAGAGCGCGCTCAGCGTGGGTGTCAGCACCGGGACCGCTATGATGACCCGTTTGCGGAGGCCGGCTTCCTCGGCATAGATCTCGAGCAGCCGCTGGTAAGTCATGATATCCGGGCCGCCGATGTCATAGGTTTCGCCGGTAGTTTCCGGGTGCTCCAGACAGCCGACCAGGTAGCCGATGACGTTGCTGATGGCAATCGGCTGGTTCTGTGAGCGCACCCAGCGGGGAGTGGTCATGGCCGGAAGGCGTTCGACCAGGTAGCGCAGGATCTCGAAGGAGGCGCTGCCGGAACCCAGTATCATGGGAGTGCGCAGATCGGTCGTGGGCACCCGGCCGGCCTGGAGGATCCGGGCGACTTCGATGCGCGAGGAAAGGTGCTTGCTCAGGGTTCCGTGCTTGGCCTCGGCCAGACCGCCCAGGTAGATGATCCGTTTGATGCCCGCGGCCTCCGCTGCGGCTGCCATGTTGCGGGCTGCGGTGCGGTCGGCCTCCGCGAACCGGTCTTTCTGGGCAATCATGGAATGTACGAGATAATAGACTGCTTCGCAGCCCGCGGCGGCTGCTTCAAGCGAGGCGGCGTCAAGCACATCGCCCTTGACCAACTCCGCTTCGGAGTGGCCGGCCCAGGGGCTGCAGGCCAGTTTTTCGACCGAGCGCGCCATCGCCCGCACGCGGTATCCCCGCTGCAACAGGGCGGGAATCAGTCGCCCGCCGACATAGCCGGTGGCACCGGCAACCAGGATAGGTCGATTCGTGTTCATCATCAGGCGTGATTCCTCAATTTCAGAGCCAATGGGTGCGGGTTCAGAAACACCTGCTGCTTCAAGTACGGTTGATCATACTTGCGCACATAATGGTTCAGCAGCGTGATCGGTACGATCAATGGGACGTGCTCCCGGCGGTACTGGTCAAAAACCTCCAGCAACTCCTGTTTTTCGTCGGCGGTCAGCTGCTGCTTGAAGTAGCCCATGATGTGCTGCAGGACGTTCATGTTCTTTTTGAGGGTGGTCTTCAGCCGCAAGGCTCCGATCAGCAGCCGCTCGTATTCGGTGTAGACCTCCCGGATCGGCATGTGCCGGCCCTCGGCGACGAGCTTTCCCATGCGCTTGGCGTGCACGGAGCTGTGGGACAAAATGAGCAGTTTGTGCCGGGTGTGGAAATCAACCAGCTGTTTCATGTTCGCCGGCTGGGTCAGCGTCTCGCGCCAGCGCTTCAGGGTGAAGATCTGCTCGATGAAGGTCTCCCTGAGCTTGGCGTCGTTGAGACGGCCCTCCTCCTCCACGGGAAGCAAGGGGAAGTGCCGGGTGAACGCCCGGGCAAACATGCCGACCCCTTTCTTCTCCGCCATGCCCTTGGCGTTGTAAACCTTGACCCGTTCCAGGCCGCTGCTGGGGGAATCGCTTTTAAAGATGAACCCGCAGAGGTTTTCCTTTTCGAGCTCGCGGACGCGCTTTTCAGCCCAGGCGGCCATGCGCTCGGTGTGGTCCACCTGGGTGCGCGTGGTCATCAATCGCGGTTTTTCCGGGTCGCCCACCAGCCTGAAGGTTTCACGGGGGATGGGAAAACCGGCTTCAACCTCTGGGCACACCGGCACGAAATCCAGGTATTCCCCGAGCGTGCCCGTGAGATAGCGGTCGTGCTTGTGGCTGCCGTCGAAGCGCACCGGCTGGCCGAGAAGGCATGCGCTGACTCCCATTCGGATGCGGTCTTCCATGGTTGGACTCCTTGGAAAGCAAGGATTTGTCGGTCGACGTGTCCCAATCAACCGGTCAAACATCAACGACGGGATGGACGGGCGACAACTGTCCCAGAGAAAAGCATTCCATCGATAGCATAAAAATGGCAGAAGGGATACCGTATAGACTCGGGAGGCGACCATGCTTGCTGAAATGAAGACGTTGGTGAGGGAAAAAAACATATGCGTTCTGGCCACCATTGCCGGGAACAAGCCTTACTGTTCACTAATGGCCTATGCCACGAATACAGACTGCACCGAAATCCACATGGCGCCCCACCGTTCGACGAAGAAGTTCAGGACCTAAATTGAGCGATTCACTCTCTGAGAGCCCTTAGAAAATGCCTTGCCATGCGGGCGGGGATAAACCCCACTCCCCCCTCCCCCTGAAAAAGTCGCCGGCAAATTCTGGGCTCGGCCGGCGCCGGCCTTGCTGTGCGTCTGGGCTTCGTTTGGGTTTTCTCGTTTGCAGGCGCTCTCATGTGTCAGCTGCTGTGTGTCTTGGCGTCAGGTCTTGTTTTCTCCCTTTGCTTCGCGCCATCGTGTCTTATAGCTTTCTTTCTCAGTCGAGTCCTGATCGTGTCGTCATCTACTATCGTTCTGTTTCAGAGTCTCTCTCTCTCGTCATTTTTATTTTTCTAGTCTTTTTATTTTCCCTCGCTTTCTTTTTCTTTTCAGTTTTCTTTTTTCTCTTATAGTATCTCCCTTTCCTTTTTTTCTTTTTTTTTTCTCTCTTTTCCTTTTTTTTTTTTCTTTTTTTTTTTTCTTTCTCTTTTTCTTTTTTTTTTTTTTTATTTTTAAGCCCCTACGATGTGGGTTAAAGGACATTTTCGTAGGGGAGGGCTTGACGCCCTCCCGCAGTGACAAGCATGCTGGAAAATCGCTCACTTTAGGCAGGAACCTTTCCGAAAACCCGGCCGTCAGCCTCATGATCGACACCCGGGAAGACGCCCACCGCTCCCAGGCCCGGGCGCTCACCGTCGAGGGGATCTGCGCACTCATCGAAGACGATTCCAAGAAAAGGCTCGGCCAGACGCAACTCCTGTCGATTCACCCACACCTCAAGGACTTTCTCGCGCACATCGACAACGAGAACCTGTGTGTGACGATCAGATCCTTCTTGCTGCTCAAGAGGCTGACCGAAGCCCATTACGCCACCCTTGGATGACGTCCGTCAAAGTTGGCCGGACCCAACGGTGACGATGCCCAGATACCCGTCCACCCTGAGCAGATCTCCCGTCTGAACCAGGGTGGTTGCATCGGGGATTCCGGTGACGCAGGGCAGGCCGTACTCCCTTCACCCAATGCGTCACAGATTGTCGGACCAAGTGTGATCCATCAGGCTCTTCCAATCGTCGTCCATCAGCAAAAAATAGCCGAACAGCCGGTATCGGTAGTCTTCCGGATGCCTGAAATTCCTGTCGGGATCAAAGGGGATGTTCAAATTGGTGGCGTAAAGCAGTTGGCCCAGGTAGAGGCCATCGGCAATCCTGACGATTTCATCCGTGCACAGGTTGTCCGGCGGCATGGTGTGCAGATCTTTCCAGCGATAGTGAAATTGGAACACCCACTTCTTGTGGTTTTGAGGATTGACCGAAGCGTTGGGCATTGTCACAAAGAAGAAACTCTTGGTGGCCACCTCGGTCATGAGTTCAGGCCACAGCGCGTTTTTGTCGTGTACCCACCAATCATCCATCAGGAGGAAATAGCCAAAACTGCGGTAGCGATACACTTCGATGGGTTTGCGTGGATCGAAGGGTTTGCTGTCGACGTTGGTGGCATAGAAGAGTTTCCCCAAATAGAGCCCGTCCGCAACCTCGACGATTTCATCAATCAGCCTGTCGTTGGGGAATTTGTTACCCAGGTTCTTCCAGCGGTAATTCAGCGCAAGAACCCTCTTGTTGGGATGATCCGGGTCGAGAGATGAGGCTTCCCTGGCCAGGAAATAACCACCGGTGGACTCGATCCAGGAGTCCTTGTACTCGTCGGCCCTGGGCACCGCCTTGGTGTCGATGACATGTTTCAATACGGCCCGTGCCATGGCATTGAGTTGGGCCCTGCCCCCCTTGGTCTGGGTGTCATGCCTGAAAGAATTGACACCCAGGTAGTTGGTGGCACCACCCAAGTCACTGGTACCAGTAAAGGATTTGAGCTGCTCGGGTCCTATTTCCTCAAACGACTTGCCGGCCCAGGGGTTTCCCGGAGCAACCAGTCTGCCGTAAAACCCCCGCAGGAAATCCACGTGGAGCCTGTCTGAGAGGTCCGTCCTCAGGGATAGGGTCACACCGTGATGGAACCCCTTGAGTTGCCGGGGGATTCGACCGCAGAGGAACAGTTTGTCGAGCTTTTTGTCGACATTGCCAAAGCCTAAGGTCTTCTCGCTCACGTCCGAGTAGTATCTGAAAAGCTTAAGGGGTGTCCTGCGTCCTTCGAAAGCGCCAAGCTTCTTCTCTATGTCGGAGGCTATTCCCCTGAGGATCGAATCGTCCTGATCGCAGTACTCAGAACCATAATGGAGGTTGAATCCGGCGGTCAGCGCCGCCACCTTGGCTCCCGCGTCGCCGCTGGGAGCATCCGGGGGGGGTGGCGGGTTGACGCCGATGGCCGGTGGCGGCCTGTCCTTGGAAATTTCCGGAATTTGGGCCGATTGTGAGCAACAAGGAACCATTAAGAACAAGGCCAGGAGCGACAATGTTTTCACGGTTTTCTCCTTGTGATCCTTCATCTTGCTCAAGGGGGACCGAGGGGGGTCACGGTAAACTGAGTGCCTCTAACGGACCACCTCCTCTCTGCTATTCCGGCGGAAGCCCGAATCCAGCAAGGCAGCGCCCCCGCTGAATACCTGCTTTCTGAGGCATGACGAGCTGTAACACAGTCACTCAGATTGGGTTTGAATAAATATCGAAAGCGCCAGAGCTTATCTCGTATGAAATGCAGACCGTTTGTGACGCAACCTGGAAAAAGCGCACCCGCATGATATTATTCATATAAACGAGCATAACCCCCATGTCAACCCGCAATTCCCGACCGATGCTGCCTCAGTCCTCTCAATCCGGAGGCTGGCACATCTCCGCCTCCATCTGCTCCGTTGACCCGGTATGGTGGCCAGACTCTGATGGGCCGGCTCATTGCGCCGGGCGAGCGTGGGGCATCAGAGGGTTCCCCGGATCGATATCATCTCGCCGGGCGATACTCTCGCCCAGAGATCGGAAATGAGGCATGACCAGGGTTATGGGGAGCTCGATCAGATTCTTGTCCTGCACATAGAGGTCATTGACCTCGGAGCACACCACTTGCCCGATGATCAGCACATAACGCGGATCTGCGACCTCCCGCTCGAGTTTCGCTTCGATCCAGCCCACAGCCGCTTTGATACGCGGCGGTCTGACTTTCCTCGAAGCCAGAGTCTCGAGTCCGGCCTCCTCCAGTTCGTTCACCTCCGGGGGATACTCCCGGGCACACTTCATGGCCTCGCGAAAGGCAGGTCTTCCCATGACGTTCACCACAAATTCACCGGTGCTGCGAATGTTGCGCAGGGTGTCCCGGGGAAGCGCGGAAGCGATGGCAATCAACGGGAGCGGTCTCAGGATGGGCATGACGGAACTGTAAGGCGCGGCATTGGGGATGTTCTCGGCATCAACGGTTGTGATGACGGTGACCGGCAGCGGCAGGAATTGTTTGAACAACTCCGGGGCAAGTTCCACATCCACCTCCTGGGTTAAGGGTTTCGGGCGGTAACTCAAGTGAGAACCGCGGGTGCAGACTCGCCCATTTTTTACTCAACGGATTGGTTGTGCAAGGATATTTATGTTGCATCCTGGTTGACTGCGGCCTTGGCAAGGTCCTTGCAGCCGGAATTCATGCACATCCGGTGCAACGGTTGCCGCCGACGGCCGTTTCATTGCAGCGCTCTGTGGAGCATCGATGAAAGCTTTTGTATCCGTCAATGGCCCAGCGGCAGGCGATGCATGAGTGGACACCGACTGTGCCGGAACGGCGACGTCAAGCATCCGAGGTCGATAACGATATCCCGAATCGGCCCTTTCACGCATGCCCCTGAGCCGGTGCTGTCGGATAGTCGGTATACCCCTGGCTGCCGGGGGCGTAGAAGGTACCCTGGTCCGGCACAGCCCAGACTTTGCCGCTCCTCATCCGTTCCACCAAGTCGGGGTCGGCAATGAACGGCCGGCCAAAGGCTGTCAGATCCCCCGCACCGCTCTGCAGATCAGCCTCGGCGCGGGAAACGTCATATCCTCCCGGGAGGATGAGGCAGGTTCAGCAAACTCCCCACCCGCCCGGCATGCATCAGTTGAACGAATATCCGTCCTTCTTCGGCATGAACCGCATCGGTGACCACCTTCCATGACTCGGTCTGCTCCGGCGAGAACACGCCGGGGATACGGGCGTAACCAAGGCCGTTGGGGGACGGGGATGTCCCTTCGGTGACGGACAAATGTTCGCCGCAGTGTTCGTAGAGCACGGTATGTTCTGGTCCCATGAGCTGTTGCTTATAGGCAGCAACCAGGTTGTAACTCCACTTACATGAATGAATCCCAACCTCATCTCACAAGACTCGTCGCCGACCCCGATCGCGGGAAAACTCCACCGGGCACGTATCCCTCATGAAGTTCCGACTTGTCCTTTTCCTTGCGGAGCTTGCGACCGCCATTATTCAGTTCGAAACTTTGCCGCCTTTTTTCCGGTGTGAGTCCAGGTTCAGGCGACCGGGTGCCCGGGTACGCATCATGCAGGTCAGGCAAAAGCGCAGCCCCAATGCTCCGCAAAGGACCTCTCATGCCTGCCCTTTCGCCGGTCTACCACCCTCGGGAGCCCACCGATTCTCCCTTGTGGAAGATACTGCACAACCACTATGAAGACTTCAAGGCCGGCTATGACGAACATTGCGAGAAACAATATGGGTTCTTTCGGCCGGTGGTGGAGGAGGTGGTCGAGGAGTACCTGAGATGTGGAGACCTGATTGAGGGATTTGCCAGGGTGCGCTGCACCAACCCCGGGTGCAAACATGAATACCTCCTGGCGTTTTCATGCAAGGGGCGCTGGTTCTGCCCGAGCTGCCATTCCAAAAAAACGATTCAGTTCGGGGAAGACGTTCCCAACAACATCCTCTATCCCGTCCCGCACCGACAGTTTGTCTTCAGCATCCCGATTTTGCTTCGGGTTCATTTCAAATACGACAGGAAGCTCCTGACCCAACTCTGCCACTGTGCCAGGGAAAGCCTCGATCTCTTTTTCCGCACGGTGCTGGGCCTCGATGACGGCATCCTGGGAATGATCATGGTGATCCACACCTTCGGGGACTACGCCAGGTTTCATCCCCATCTTCATGCCATCGTCGCCGATGGGTTGTTTCGACCGAACGGGACCTTCCATTGCCTCCCCAAAAGAGACCTGAAAGAGCTCGAGGACATCTTCCGCTCCAAGGTCCTGGCCATGCTGAAGGCTGAGGGCAAAATAAACGACGAGCTCATCCAAAAGCTCCTGGCCTGGCATCACAGCGGCTTCAGTGTGCATGCCGGAAACCGCATAGCCCGAGACGACCGGGAAGGACAGGAAGCCCTGGCTGAGTATATCCTGCGAAACGCCTTCTCCGAACAGAAGATCACCTATATCGAGGACAGCGGCAAGGTGCTGTATCGCTCCACCATGACCCATGGGAGCAACAAGAAAAATTTCGAGATCTTTACCGCCGAGGAATTCATCGCCGCCATCACTCAGCACATTCCTGACAAGCATTTTCAGATGGTCCGATACTACGGCTGGTACTCAAGCAGAAGCCGGGGAGAGAGAATCAAGGCCGGACTCTTCAGGCCCGGTGATGAGCCTGAGTCTTCGGCGGTGAGCCCGGAGATGACGGTGCTGGATGTGTCCGATTACAAGCCCCGGCGCGTGCCCTCAAGAACCTGGAGAGAGCTCATCAAAAAGATCTGGGAAGTGGACCCTCTGAGTTGTCCCCGCTGTGGCCATGAGATGAAAATCATCAGCTTGATTCATCAACCCGACGTGATAGAACGCATCCTCCGCCATCTGGGGTTGTGGAAACAGCATCCGGATCCTCATGAGGGAAAAACCAAAGTTCCTGCAGATCGGCCGGTTGTCCTCGAGGATTTTGACGATGGCTGGCCAGGGTATGAAGAGCCCATCATCATCACCCACTGAACGTTGACGCTGGAGACAGTACCCACACAGGCCACCACAGGAGCAGTTTGCCCTCAAGTCCGGGCAAACACCTCCTTTCAAGCCCCCCCGCAAGCAAGACAACGTGCCCGAAGACCAATTTACGCCGAAGTGCCCATCCTTCGAACCACCACGGTCTAAAACCGTGGTGGTTCTTGTCTTCACTCGCCAAGAAATCGGCACGCAAAAAGCCTCAAATATCCTTGACAGCATCCACGTCACGTGCTACCCAAAAATCCTCAAAAAGCAATTTCCTATCACCTTGATGACTTGAGAGCAGCGGTCTTCAATGCCTTCCAAAAATATATGGAAGACGCGACAAAGGTCATCAGTGTCATGAAAAAGCTTCGGGCCGAGGCTGGACTCGTCTGACAGAAAACCATGAACTTATTTTTCTGAAAAACTATATCACCTGGTGTCGGCGACTGCTAGCGGGTGAGGCGAGCGAGTACCTCTCAAGGCTTGTCGGAAGCATCGATTACACGTGCTATCCGAAATCCTATTAGATCACTGCTATCGTCATTGAACGGATGCCAATCGCGACTGGCCGAGCGCAGCGCTTTGGCGTCAGATAGCCAATTGCCGCCTCGAACCACTCGCCGATTACAATACGGGCCACTCGTCCATGCTAATTCGGTAAGAGGAGCACCCACGTAGTTTTCGTGAAAGCAATCTTCAACCCATTCGGCTACATTGCCATGCATATCATAGAGCCCATATGGGTTGGGCTTTAACGTTCTAACTTCATGGGGCTGACTTCTTGAGTTTCCAGCGTACCATGCGTATTGATTGATATACGTATCTTGGAATGAGTAGTTCATCGTTTGACCTGCCCTCGCGGCATACTCCCACTCTGCTTCGGAAAGCAATCGGTATCGCTTCCCCGTCAAATCTGAAATCCACTTGGCGTAGTGCTGCGCGTCTTCCCAAGAAACGTGAATTACAGGTTGGTTCACTCTTCCCCATTCGCCGGCAGAAACGTTTGGTCTACACGAGCCCTGGTTAGCGCAAACATCCCACTGCGAAAAGGTAATCTCAGTAACAGATGCCGCAAAACTGGTCCTTATTTCAACATCAGTGAGAGGAGATTCTCGCTGTGGATCAGGGCTCCCTCGGAGAGGTCCGCCACGGTGTAGCACGCCTTTAGGAACAAAGATCATTTCCGGGCAATCCCGACACTCTTTGAACGGCGTTGGCTTTTCTAGCAAGCTTCGCTCCTTGGTGGGTGAGTTGACATAAGGGCGTACGTTAAAATACCAATAAGAAGCAAGGCGCAGCCGGTCAAAATTAATTACAGCCAATCCTCCAGTTCCGATGACAAACGATAATAGAATAACTAAAATGCGAGAACGGCGCTTCGCGAGGCTTTCGGCATTCTCGCGCGCTTGGCAGGCTGTTAAGTATGATTGCGCCGGAGAGATTTCGCGGGCCCAACTGGGGCCGCGAAAGCTAAGCGCCTGCGCATCGCTCAGACGCGAACCGCGATGAGCAAGAAAATCCGGCTTTCGCGAATCTTCGGTTTTCGCCCAGTCGGCGGCCGCAAGCAGCACGCCGTCGAGCAGCAGCAATGCGTCTCGATCTTCACCAAGAATCTCAGCCAACATCGTCCAGTGTCTCAGCAACGCCTCGTGCGCGACCTCGATCGTCCTGGCGGCCGCACGGTCGGAGCGGTTAGCGGTGCTGTGGAGATCTGTTGTATCACTGATCGCGCCATTGGCCGCCGGCGTAGTCGCCCGAATGACTAAGAGCCGTCGCTCGGTGAGCGCGTGAGCGAGCGGTAACAGCTCAGCCGGGAGTTCAGTCTGCGACGCTACATGCCGCTGCGCCGCCTTGCTATCGCGATTTATGCGAACCAGCTGCGGCACGAACAGCTTCCGTAGCGATTCGCGACGGGCGACGCGACTGCCCGCATAGCCGACGTCGCGAAATGCCGCTTCGGCTTCCGATTCGATCGCTTCTGTGAGCCCGCCGGACTGACTGAGCTGTGTAAGCCCGATTACGCTTTCGCCGGCGTGCTCGCGCATCAGCCGTTGCAACACGAAGGCGAGCAAAGGCAGCGCGTCGGGCTCGCCCTCGATTTCTGTCTGCAGCTTTTCGACTAAAGGCGCATCGAACACGGGTGCGTCGGGACCTACTTTGCGGCGAAGGATTTCGGCAGGCTCGCGAATAATGCGGGCGATCTCGCCTTGCGGAACTGGGCCAAGGCTGAGCGGCGTTTGGTCGATCCCTGAGAAGGCCTTTGAATTCTGCATCCGGCTATAGGCATCCGAGCGGACGGTTACGAGGATCAGCGCTTCGTCCGCCTGGCTTGCCGCGCGCGCAAGCGATAGCAGACGCTCGCTTTCGTCCCCAGCCTGGCTCTCGAACAATTCCTCACCCTGATCTAAGCAGATCACTGGCAAGGGGAACGGTGGCTCTGAAAAAAGCGCCCGCTTTGCCGCCGCTTGCCGCAGCTCGCGCAGGAGGCTGATGAACTCATGTGTGCTTCGTAGCCGGTCGCGCAGCTGATTGCGGCTAGCCCGCAACGCGAACCGTTGATACACGTCCTGTAGACCGGCAAGCAGTCCTTCCTGTCCTTCGATAGCGCCGCCGCGACCCGCCCGGATAGACTTCAGCGGCAGCCATTGAGCGTCGTCGCGGAATAGGCGCGGCCACAACCCCGCGCGCAGAAACGACGACTTGCCAGCCCCCGAGGCACCAAGGATCACCGCCACCCGCGGGGGGGGGCGCGTGGATAGGCCACGCAACATGTCCATGCCGCGGACGAGGTCGGCGTTGCGGCCAAAAAAAACAGCGGCGTCCTCAGGCTCTAGCGCCTCGAGTCCGCGATAGGGCGAACGCCACCCGAATGGGCCCTTCTCGTCTCGCTGGAGGTCGAAATTCTCAGGTCCTATGCCAGCTTTTTGCAGACCTCTCTTAAGTTGCGCGAGCCCCGCCTTGGCGATGTGAACCGGCCATTGCTGTTGCGTATACGGATGCACCGCGATGAAGCGCTCGGCCGGCTCACCTTTTAACCGAACAATTTGCCACTGCGCCGTAAGAGCTCCGGGAAGACGCTCTAGCGGACAGTCGTCGATCTGCAAGGCGAAGAGTTTTTTATTGTATTTGTTGGCAAGCTGATATTCGTCACGACACCACTCTGAAGCAAGCCATTCCGTCGATACTATAAACAAAACTGCCTCGCAGCGCGTCGCCGCATCAGCAAATGCTTGCTGCCACTTTTGGCCAGCTGCGATGCCCCCCTGTGGATCAAGATCGAGAAAAATGTCGTCCGGTCCGCTCCAGCCCTCCGCCACTAGCCAGTCGCGCAGAGCGATCGCCCAATCGCTATTGTGGCTAGAATGGCTGATAAAAAGTCGAGACATCCATTCCCCCCTTGCATCAGTTCCTTATTGCTCAAAACATACCGAGATTTTGGATCCCCCTGCGACGAAAGTTTGTAGTGTGCTGAAGACCGGCGACCGACATGGGTCTGCTGTTAATCCGCCCGGCCCTCCTTGCAAGGCTTCCTTTGTGTTGATCTACCGTGCGCCGTCCGGTCACATGTCCGGCCTTGTGGCAGTGGAGCGAGACCGTTGGGCACAATGATATAAGCGCGTCATTTCGCCCCCGGTCCTTCCGGTTGTGAAACGTAGCCGGCGATAGCCGCCGGTTTTGTTTGACCTCCTTGTAGCGCCGAGCCAAAGCCCGAAGCTTCCCGCCGAGAAATCCTCTCGCACCACTGTAGCCATGATGCAAATCTCCTTCGCGCCCTATCACGCAGAAAAATCGCCTCAGCCGAATCCGTCATACTCCTAAGATGACGAGCGAACATCCATTAATACAGCCGTATTTATCTCAAAGTATTCGACGATAGACTCGGAGCTGCCGAGTCCTCGGGAGCGAAGCAGCCTGTGACAGCCGAAGTGATGAATGGTGTTTTACGCAGTTCTCCTTTGTCCCTCTCACCTCGTATTCGAACGCGCGGGCTTAATATCACTTGCCTTGATAGACGCCTGAATTGCGTCGATCCGGTTTCGCTCACGCCAACGCATAGCTTCGTAGTCCCAGTTGTAGAGTTCTAACAGGCGATCACAAGTCGCGGGGTTTTGCATCCGTTCGCGTGCGTAACGAGCGTGTCGTGTGAAGGGGAAACGACTGACGATCTCCTGGTCAATTTCGCGCGCTTTAGCTGGCTGCCCGGCACAGGTCCAACCGATTGCCATCCAGCTATAAGCGTTATCTACTGCATTTGCTTTTGGAAATCGTTGCCGCAGGGCATCGAATGTTCCTACCGCCCTAACCATGTCACCCACGATTACGCCCTCGGCAAAAATTTGCTCAGCCATACCGTCGTCCAAGAGCAAGGACTGCGGAAACTCGGCCTGGAATTCAGCATTCGCGGCGGCGACCTTAATCGGGTCAAATTGGGCGAGAAGCCGGATGCGTTTGTAGTGCAGCCATTCCCGCAGTTTTGAAAAAGCTTCAGTCTTCGGGAGAAGATCGAGCGATCGTTGCAATACGAATAAGCTCTGTCGTATGTCCTTGTGCAGCGACTTTTGGCCTCGTCTCGATGGCTTGTCTTCTAGATCGGAATCGCTCAGTAACGAGTATTTGATGACCACCTCTTTGATTTTCGGTACAATTGACGACGGTGTCTGTTTGTCCAAATTTGACAGGGCGTCTTGAACTTGGCCTAGCTCTCGAGAGGCATGATAAAGATAAGCGATGTCCTGCAAGGCCTCGTCATCGGCCAATCCCATTTTGGTGAATGTCGCTGTAATTCGTTTGGGATCAGTCGTTACGGGCAAGCTTTCGACTTTGATTCCAAAATTACCAAGTGCTTGCTTCGCGACTGCCATGACCAGTTGATATTGGTAAGAATGATAAAAGGAAGCGAGAGTTTCATACCAAGCCTCAGAGTGGGAGGATAAAACTTTGCTGTTTTGTATGCGGTTGATCGCGTCCTCGGGTGACAACGTCCGCAAAATGCGGATGGTTTGATGAAATGCCCAAAACGGGTAGTCCAGGTGCTCATCTTCCTCCTGTGTACTATTTTTGGGCATTAGTGCGATCCCGTGCTCAAACTTATTCAGTGCCTCAGGAAGGTTTCCACGATGGTATGCGAGCCAACCGAGAAGATAAGCTGCATCGTCGAAGTGGGGGGACTTCCGGTCCTTCATAACCTCTTCGAATTGCGGCAACGTAGCGTCTGTCAGCGAGATGAATTTTGGGAATTTATGTACAATCGGTCGCGAATTGTAACGTTCAGGAAATTGATTGAAGTAGTTTAGATATTGTGTCAAGGAAGGTTCATTGTCTTTATAATCGTTATTGGAATATGCGATCGTAAGGTAATAGTCAGTATAGCCATCAAAAAAATCCTTCTTTGCAAGCGCGATATTTTTTTCATCTGCGGTTTCTTCCTTGTATTTATCTTCTGCTTCAGGCTCTTCTTTATAGTTATCGTCTATTACGGAAAGATAGTCATTACGATACGAGTAGTGAACGTTAAGGTGGTCTGAAAGCAATGGTAGCTCGCTAGTTTTGACAATCCGCGGAAGGGTATTTGACAATGCTTGTCTAAGAATCGAATGTCCCAACGCATATGATAAAGTCGTATGTATGGGGGATGTTGGGTTAAACTTAACAGCCTCGCTGAATCTCCCTTGCGTGTATAGCAAAAATTCGGAAAATGGCTCTGTAGGTGCTACTTTGAGCTGCGCAATAATTCGGTTCCTGATTTCTGGATACTCCGTTTTTTCACCGAAAATATCGGCAGCCCTATACGTTCCGATTTTTAAATGGTTTATCACGCTTGTTGGCAGAACGGCCCAAACATGAGAATAATATTTTCTAGTGGACGCAGAGCTGAACGTCTCATCAACAATTCTATTCGCGTTTTCTGGCGTCGTGTTTAAGGCCAAGCGGCGTATCATAAATGCGATTTCGGGCCACTTAGAAAAATCATTAGCCGGAGAGCCCTGGTCCCGTTTCAAGAATTGCCGCGCCTGAGAATCGAAATTCTTCTCAGCCAATGTGGCAGCTGCAACGATAAGTCGCTGCACTAGCGCCTGCCTCGGTTTACTTTGATAGATAACAATTGCCAGTCCGTCCCCACCAATAATGCGGTACACTGGCCGATAATTTTGTTTTGACGTATTAAGATCGCCAGTCGTTGCGATAAGCAGGCCGTGATTTTGTTCGATTAGCCCTTTGAGCTCACCGTATTCGCTAGCGGAGGCTGCAATTTTTTCAAACTTTACATCACCCCAAGTCATAAAGGTTGCGTCATCCACGGAGAAGCGGCTTGGTGCCAAACCTCCTAACGCCTTCGATATTTCCGATGTAATGTTGTTTGCTACTTGATTGAGATCGCCAGACTCCTGAGATTTGTGGTAAGCATATAATATCTGTCCGTCAGCAGATTTGATCAAAGTGTCGGCCATGGGCAACGCTCGAGGACTCGGCGAGCGTAAACTTTTCAAACTGCATTGACTAGCATTCGAAAACTCATTACAGGGAGAACAAACGTAATGCACACCTAGCTCAATGGGGAGAGACTTCCTCAGAACCACAGGTCCTAATGTATATTCTGTAGCTTGACACCACGGTGCTAGGAACGGTGAGCAAATCGCGGCGCACGCAGACAAAAATATTGTGACGATTTTGCTCAAACTAGCCTCCAACTAAACCACTACTCCGAAATGCGTGGCGTCCCGCTTGTCTTTGAATAGGCGATAGGAAATCGCTTTTTCAGGGTTTAGTGTTCACTAATGGCCTATGTCACGAATACAGACTGCACCGAAATCCACATGGCGACCCACCGTTCGACGAAGAAGTTCAGGAACCTTTCCGAAAACCCGGCCGTCAGCCTCATGATCGACACCCGGGAAGACGCCCACCGCTCCCAGGCCCGGGCGCTCACCGTCGAGGGGATCTGCGCACTCATCGAAGACGATTCCAAGAAAAGGCTCGGCCAGACGCAACTCCTGTCGATTCACCCACACCTCAAGGACTTTCTCGCGCACATCGACAACGAGAACCTGTGTGTGACGATCAGATCCTTCTTGCTGCTCAAGAGGCTGACCGAAGCCCATTACGCCACCCTTGGATGACGTCCGTCAAAGTTCGCCGGACCCAACGGTGACGATGCCCAGATACCCGTCCACCCTGAGCAGATCTCCCGTCTGAACCAGGGTGGTTGCATCGGGGATTCCGGTGACGCAGGGCAGGCCGTACTCCCTTCACCCAATGCGTCACAGATTGTCGGACCAAGTGTGATCCATCAGGCTCTTCCAATCGTCGTCCATCAGCAAAAAATAGCCGAACAGCCGGTATCGGTAGTCTTCCGGATGCCTGAAATTCCTGTCGGGATCAAAGGGGATGTTCAAATTGGTGGCGTAGAGCAGTTGGCCCATGTACAGGCCATCGGCAATCCTGACGATTTCATCCGTGCACAGGTCATCCGGCGGCATGGTGTGCAAATTCTTCCATCGATAGTGAAACTGAAACACCCACTTCTTGTTGTTTTGAGGATTGACGGAGGTGTTTGGCATTGCCACAAAGAAGAAACTCTTGGTGACCACGCCGTGTATTTTTTCTGAAAAAGTGGGTTCCTCCACTATCATGCCATGAGTGAATTTCAGGCTCTTGATGAATTCCGCGGCTGGAAGAGACGTGAGCGACTGCTGGCTGTAAGTGTTGCTGCCCACAGTGACATTCCCCTTACCCCTGTACCATTCGGCATCGGCGCCAATGTATTGCCTCAATTCATCCAAATTCACGTGCTTAAATGATTTGCCGCTCCAGGGTGAAAAAGGCTTGGAAACCCGCCAGGCTGCGTCGAGAATCCCAGGGAATTTCGAAAAGAAGCCGCTGTCGCGGAACCGGGTGACTCCCCCGTGATAGAAACCATCCAGGTCGTCAGGATAAACGCCGCACATAAAAACCTCATGGAGGTGGTTGAAAGTGCCGCGATCGGTCGCCACGCCTTTTTCAGCCAGTGATTTGTCCTGAATGTAGTGAAGTATGGAATAATCCGGCCTTCCGGTGTTCCTGGTGGTGGTGATGGTTCGTCTGAGAGCGTCACATCCGGGTCTTTTGTCGAAATGGATGGTTTGATATTTTGCTTGATCGTCCTGGGCCACGCCGGTCATCAACTCTGGCCACAGCGCGTTTTTGTCGTGTACCCACCAATCATCCATCAGGAGGAAATAGCCAAAACTGCGGTAGCGATACACTTCGATGGGTTTGCGTGGATCGAAGGGTTTGCTGTCGACGTTGGTGGCATAGAAGAGTTTCCCCAAATAGAGCCCGTCCGCAACCTCGACGATTTCATCAATCAGCCTGTCGTTGGGGAATTTGTTACCCAGGTTCTTCCAGCGGTAATTCAGCGCAAGAACCCTCTTGTTGGGATGATCCGGGTCGAGAGATGAGGCTTCCCTGGCCAGGAAATAACCACCGGTGGACTCGATCCAGGAGTCCTTGTACTCGTCGGCCCTGGGCACCGCCTTGGTGTCGATGACATGTTTCAATACGGCCCGTGCCATGGCATTGAGTTGGGCCTTGCCCCCCTTGGTCTGGGTGTCATGCCTGAAAGAATTGACACCCAGGTAGTTGGTGGCACCACCCAAGTCACTGGTACCAGTAAAGGATTTGAGCTGCTCGGGTCCTATTTCCTCAAACGACTTGCCGGCCCAGGGGTTTCCCGGAGCCACCAGCCTGCCGTAAAACCCCCGCAGAAAATCAACATGGAACCTGTCCGAAAGCTCTGTCCTCAGGGACAGGGTCACTCCGTGATGGAACCCCTTGAGCTGGCGGGGAACTCGACCGCACAGGAACAGTTTGTCGAGCTTCTTGTCGACATTGCCAAAACTCAAGGGCCTCTCGCTCACCTCAGAGTAGTACTTGAAGAGCTTGAGCGGTGCCCTGCGTCCTTCCAGGGTGCCAAGCTTCCTCTCCATGTCGGAGGCTATTTCCCTGAGGATCGAATCGTCCTGATCGCAGTACTCAGAACCATAATGGAGGTTGAATCCGGCGGTCAGCACCGCCACCTTGGCTCCCGCGTCGCCGCTGGGAGCATCCGGGGGGGGTGGTGGGTTGATGCCGATGGCCGGAGGCGGCCTGTCCTTGGAAATTTCCGGAAGTTGGGCCGATTGTGAGCAACAAGGAACCATTAAGAACAAGGCCAGGAGCGACAATGTTTTCACGGTTTTCTCCTTGTGACCCTTCATCTTGCTCAAGGGGGACCGAGGGGGGTTCACGGTAAACTGAGTGCCTCTTCCGGACCCCATCCTCTCTGCCATTGCGGCGGAAGCCCCAATTCCGAGGGGCAGCGTTTCCGCTGAACACCTGCTTTCTGAGGCACAACGTACTTTTGCACACACTCACTCAGATTTGGTTTGGAGAGACAACAAAAGCGCCTGAGCTTATATCGTGAGAAATGGAAAGGGCTTTTGAGGCGACCAGGAAAAGCGCACGCACATGATATCATTAGCATAAAAGAGCACAGTTGCCGTGCCAACCCGGAATTCCCCACCGATGCTGCCTCGGTCCTCTCAATGCGGAGGCTGGCACATCTCCGCCTCCATCTGCTCCGTCGACCCGGTATGCCGGCCAGACTCTGATGATCCGGCTCATTCCGCTGGGCGAGCGTGGGGCATCAGTGGGTTCCCCGCATCGATATCCTCTCGCCGGGCGATACTCTCGCCCAGAGACCGGAAATGAGGCATGACCAGGGTTATGGGGAGCTCGATCAGATTCCTGTCCTGCACATAGAGGTCGTTGACCTCGGAGCACACCACTTGCCCGATGATCAGCACATAACGCTCATCCACGACCTCCCGCTCGAGTTTCGCTTCGATCCAGCCCACAGCCGCTTTGATACGCGGCGGTCTGACTTTCCTCGAAGCCAGAGTCTCGAGTCCGGCCTCCTCCAGTTCGTTCACCTCCGGGGGATACTCCCGGGCACACTTCATGGCCTCGCGAAAGGCAGGTCTTCCCATGACGTTCACCACAAATTCACCGGTGCTGCGAATGTTGCGCAGGGTGTCCCGGGGAAGCGCGGAAGCGATGGCAATCAACGGGAGCGGTCTCAGGATGGGCATGACGGAACTGTAAGGCGCGGCATTGGGGATGTTCTCGACATCAACGGTTGTGATGACGGTGACCGGCAGCGGCAGGAATTGTTTGAACAACTCCGGGGCAAGTTCCACATCCACCTCCTGGGTTAAGGGTTTCGAGCGGTAATGCAAGTGAGAACCGCGGGTGCAGACTCGCCCATTCAAAGCTTGAGCATGATGGTTTCGCAAGAAGTCGCCAACCCCTAAACCCGCCTACCCGAATTTCAACTCTCTGTCCGAATGAAATCAACCCTCAGACTATGGTGTTCCAGAGTCGTCCTTTTTAAGATTAGAGCGGCCCGAAAGAGAGTGGTTGCTTCGACGGGTACGATTCGCTTCTTGTCAGTGGCTCCTACAAAACTAGCATCCTGAACAGCCAGTTGCAAATTCTCTCTTGAATCTCCCTGCAGACACGCACTGTTGACATCCTGCTTCTTCCACGTTCCTTGAGGTTTCCACCACTTTTTCTCATTAGAGCTACGTTCGAGAAAGACACTTTTTGCCCCGGTTCACCCTTTTCCCCTCCCTCGATGGGAGGTGGGGCCGGGAGAGGGGGGGCAATAAACCGGCGGAGTTTGCATTTGGTTTTTTGGGTCCCACCCGGTCCCGCCAGGCGGGAAGGCGGAGCGATCGGTACTTCCGGATGAAAACCGGTTCAAGAAAGGAGGGCGTATGATTCTCATCGGTGAAGATCTGAACGTCATGTCCAAGGATCTCTCCCAGGCCATCAAGGAACGCAACCCCGAGCCCATCAGGCACTGTGCGCCTTGGGGGAGGTGCAAAGCGGCATGGACTATCTGGACCTCAATGTGGGCCCGGTTAAGAAGGACCCCGTGGAGACCATGGAATGGCTGGTCCAGCTGGTTCAGGAGATTACGGATACGCCTTTGTGCCTGGACACCACCAACCACGTGGCCATGGAGGCAGGCCTGAAGCTGTGCAAGAAAAAGCCGCTCCTCAATTCGGCTTCCGGCTCAACCGAGGGCAAGAAAAACATGATGCCTCTCGCAGCCAAGTACAAATGCGGGCTGGTGCTCTCGGTGATCAACGACACCGGGTTGCCCGCGGATACGGACGAAAGGGCGGCAAGCATCATGGAATCGGCAGCCTATGCCAATGAGCTGGGCATACCCAATGAAGACATCTGGGTGGATCCCGTTCTCATGCCGGTCGGTATCGATCAGCGGCAGATCGCCGCCTACATGGATTTCGTTCGCATGTTGCCGGATATCGTTCCCGGAGCCAAGGCCACCTGCGGGCTGTCGAACCTCTCCTATGGGGTGCCCAAGGAGCTGAGGGGCCTTCTCAACCGTACCTTCCTCGTGATGATCGACCGGATCGGACAGGCTTCAGCCATTGTGAGCGGCTTCGATGAAGAGCTCATCCGCCTCATCCGAGGTGACATGCCTGACCTGGTCAACCTGATTTACCGGGCCATGGACGAGGATGATGTGGACCTCGCCGGGCTTTCACCCAAAGAGGTCGAATACGTGAAGACCACCAACGTGTTGATGGGGAGAAGCCTTTTTTCCAGTTCCTGGCTGGAGGTCTGAGAGGAGAGGATGCGATGAAATATGACGCGCCATTGGAGAAATACCCCGTTAACATTCGGGAGGTCGTCTGGGGACCTGCAGACAGGTCAAGAAAGATAGGAGGCGAGAACACGCTTCCTTTTCACTACTTCGAGGGTTCACTGCCGAACCTCGCAGGCCTGGCCATGGAGGTTCTCGACATGGAGCCCGAGGGCTGGTCGCCCATCGTGCTGGAGCCGTTCAAGGACGTGGTGTCGGATCCCGTGAAATGGGCGAAGCAGTGCGTTGAGGTCCATGGAGCGGAAATCCTTTGCCTGCGACTATTGAGCACTGACCCCATGGGAAAGGACGCTTCTCCCAAGGATGCGGCGGAGACCGCTCGCAGGGTCGCCGACGCCGTCAGCGTGCCCCTCATCGTCTGGGGAACGGAATCGGAGGAAAAGGACACCGAAGTGCTCGTGGAAGTCGCCCGGACCTGTGCCGGAAAAAACCTTCTCCTGGGCCCGGTGGCGAAGGGCAACTATCAGGAGATTTCCAAGGCGGCACAGGATCATGGGCATGGGATCGTGGCTCAGGCTTCCATGGACGCCAACCTCACCAAGGAATTGAATATCGCCCTCTGCAAGACCTTCCCCCCTGAGAGGATCGTGGTCGACCCGACATCTTCGGCCCTGGGATACGGCTTTGAATACACCTATTCGATCATCGAGCGCATCAAGCAGTTCGGGCTCTTCGACAAGGACAAGATGATGCTCATGCCCATCCTCGCCGATGTGGCCGCGGACTGCTGGAGGGCCAAGGAGGCCAAGGAAAGCAGGGAGCAGGGTGTTCTGTGGGAGGCCGTCACCGGGATTTCATTTCTTCTGGCCGGGGCAAATCTCCTCATTTTGAGGCACCCGGATTCACTCAGGCTCATTAAAGAGATGATCACGGAGTGTTGACCCCCACAGCGGATGAAGAGGAGGAACAGTGTATGGCTCTCAAGGGTGCGGATATATTGAAAAGCCTTCCGAAGACCAATTGCAAGGAGTGTGGCTATCCCACCTGCTTTGCATTTGCCATGAAGATAGCCACCGGCGGTGCCCAACTCGATCAGTGCCCGCACATTGCTTCAGAAAGCAAGGCCGAGCTCGAGGCTTTGCTCGCGCCCCCCATCAAGCTGGTCACCATCGGAACCGGGGACAAGGCACTCGTGATCGGAGAAGAGGAGGTCCTGTTCAGGCATGACAAGTCTTTTTTTCACGAAACGGGCATTGCCGTCCTCATCTCCGACAAGGAAAGCGATGCGGTCATCGATGAGAAACTGAACAAGGTCAAGGGATTTCATTTTGAAAGGATCGGCCAGAAGCTCAACGTCAATCTCCTCGCCCTCTCCCACGACTCCGGGGACAAGGGCAAATACGAAGCCCTCGTGAAGAAGGTGTGCAAAGCTTCAGATCTGCCATTGGTCCTTGTCTCTTGCGAGACGGATGCCCTCTTGTCCGCCGCGGCTGTTTGCGCCGACCGCAAGCCCCTCGTCTACCCCATTACCAAGGAGAACATCGGTGCGGCTCTCCCCAAACTCCAGGAGCTCAAGACGCCGGTCGGGGTCTGGGCCAAGGGAGTGGAGGAGTTGGTTCCATTGACGGAGGAGCTCCAGGCTGCGGGAATCGAGCAAATAGTCCTGGATCCGGGCTCCAAGAATATGCTGGAAGCCGTAAGAGACCAGACCCTCATCCGGCGCTCAGCTATCAAGAAAGGCTTCAGACCCCTGGGTTACCCCACCATCGCCTTTCCCTGTTTCATGTACCAGGACAAATTCAAGGCAACCGTGGCCGCCGCCGCGTGCATCGCCAAGTACGCGGGGATCGTCGTGGTGGACCAGGTGGATGAGCACTTCCTCCTTCCGCTCCTGGTTCACCGCTTCAACATCTACACGGATCCGAGAAGGCCCATGACGGTGGAGGAAAAGGCCTACGAGATCCTCAATCCGGATGAGAATTCCCCCATCCTCATTTCCACCAATTACGCCCTGGACTACTTCATTGTCTCCGGTGCCATCGAGGAGGCGAGGATCCCCGCGTATCTGTGCATCAAGAATACCGATGGGCTGGGGGTGCTCGCGGGGTGGACTTCCGGCAAGTTCAACGGGGAAGCCATTGCGGATTTCATCAAGAAATTCGGAATCGAGAGAAGGTGAAGCACAGGAAGCTCATCATCCCCGGGGTTGCAAGAAAGCTGAAGGCCGAACTGGAGGAAGAGCTTCCCGGCTGGGAGATCATCTTCGGTCCACAGGAGGCGAGCGAGATCCCCAAGTTCCTGGCTGAAAAGTGGAGTGTCTGATGGAGCAGTACGGAAAGCTGGATGAACAGATCGTCAAAGAGAAAATGGTCGAGCTGTTGAGCCGTTGCGAGAAGGACCAGAGTCGAGTCATCCCGACTCTGCAACTGGTTCAGGAGACTTTCGGATACCTGCCCCAGGAGGCCATCGGCGTGGTAGCGGCCCACCTGGGGATGACGGAAGTGCAGGTCTTTGGAGTCGCTTCCTTTTACAACCACTTTCGATTCACTCCCCTTGGCAAGTACCCCATCCAGATGTGCCTGGGAACGGCCTGCCACATGGTGGGGGGCAGTCTCGTCCTGGAGGCCCTCGAAAGGAGCCTGGAGGTGGCCGTGGGCGGCATCACGGAGGATGGGAAGTACAGCCTGGACCGTGTGGCCTGTGTGGGGTGCTGCAGCCTGGCCCCGGTGATGGTGATCGGTGAGAAGATCCACGCCAGGGTGAGCTCCGCCAAAGTGGACGAAGTGCTGGTGGGAATCAAGATGGCCGAACAGGAGGCAGCAAAGGCCGAGGCGGAAGACCAATGAACCAGGGAGAGACCCGAAACCTATCACTTCTGGAAGAGAAGCCATGACAGATTTTGATGAGATCCAAAGAGAAGCCCTGGCTGAATGGGAGTCCCTCGAAGGGGACGGGATTCCCGTGATCCGCATTGGCGCGGCCACGAGTGATCGAGCTTCAGGTGCCCTCGAAGTACTCGACGCTTTCAAGAGAGAGATCGAAGAGCGGGGAATCGAGGCAAGGATTGTAACGACGGGCTCCATCGGGTTCTCCAACTATGAACCGTTGGTGATCATCAGCAAGCCGGATTACCCGCGCATCTGCTACAACAACGTGAATCCGGACATGGTCACCCGGTTGGTGCAGGGGTACCTCGTGGAGGAAGATCCGTGCATGGAGCTCGCCCTGGGTACCCTCGAGGGACAGGGGGGGGCGGACAGCCCGCCCCACATCCCGGAACTGACCCGCTCCGAGCATGAACTGCGGCTGCTTTTGAGAAACTGTGGTTTCATCGATCCGGAGAACATCAGGCACTACATAGCCCTCGGAGGGTACAGCGCCCTGAACAAGGCCCTCGGAATGGCGCCAGCCGAGATCGTGGAGGAGATCACGCGATCGGGGCTTCGCGGGCGTGGCGGGGCGGGCTTTTCCACGGGCAGGAAGCTCGAGTCCTGCCTGAAGGCGCCGGCGACCCCCAAGTACGTGATCTGCAACGCCGATGAAGGTGACCCGGGGGCGTTCATGGACCGGGTTGTTCTGGAAAGTGATCCCCACGCGGTCCTGGAAGGCATGATCATCTTTGCCCACGTGCTCGGTTGCTCTCAGGGCTACATCTATACCCGCATGGAATATCCCTTGGCCGTGAAGAGCCTCAAGACCGCCATCGAGCACGCGAAGCAAACGGGCTTCCTCGGCCAGAACATTCTCGGCACCGGATTCAATTTCGACATCGAGGTTTTTCAGGGCGCGGGGGCTTTCATCTGCGGCGAATCCAGCGCTCTCATGTATTCCATCGAGGGCAAGCGGGGATTCCCCCGTGTCAGGCCGCCCCAGTCCATCGAGTCCGGCTATCGCCAGAAACCCACCCAGCTGAACAACGTCAAATCGTACGCTTATGTGCCCGTGATCATGGATCGGGGCGGCGACTTCTTCGCTTCCATCGGAAGCGAGCGGAGCAAGGGGACGGCGGTCTTCGCTCTCGCGGGCAAGGTGGAAAACGTGGGGCTTGTGGAAGTGCCCATGGGGACGACCCTGGAGAAGGTGATCTATGACATCGGAGGGGGTGTCAAGGAAGGGAAGCAGTTCAAGGGAGTTCAAATCGGCGGCCCCTCGGGCGGATGCCTGCCGGCGGATTTTCTGCAGACACCTGTAGATTTTGATTCCCTCACACAGGCGGGTTCCATGATGGGATCCGGCGGCATGATCGTGATGGACGAAGACAACTGCATGGTGGACACTGCGAGGTTCTTCCTGGATTTCACCCTCAAGGAGTCTTGCGGCAAGTGTGTCATGTGCCGGCTCGGAACCAAGCAGATGCTGAGCATCCTGGACGACATCGTGGCCGGCAACGGGAAACCCGAGGACATCGACCAGCTCGTTCATCTGAGTGAAGACATCATCGCCGGTTCCCTCTGCGGCCTCGGCAAGTCCGCGCCCAACCCGGTCCTCACCACCGTCAAGTATTTCCGGGACGAGTACGAGGCTCACATCCGGGACAAGAAGTGCCCGGCCCTCGTGTGCCGGGACCTGATCGTCTACCACATCGTTCCCGAGAAGTGCTACCGGGGATGCGAGCACTGCGTGGTGGTGTGCCCGGCCGAATCCATCAAGGAGCACCCCAAACGCTACAAGATGGTCGACCAGGAAAAATGCGTAAAATGTGGGAACTGTCTGGAGGTTTGTCCCATCGAGTACAGCGCGGTGGTCAAGCTCTCCCCCATCACCGAGAATCCCGCGTGAGGACGAAGGAGTGAGGGCGTGATTGAATTGACAATCGACGGTAAGCAGGTTCAGGCGGAGCCGGGCACCAAGATTTTGAAAGCCGCATCGGATGCGGGGATTTTCATTCCGAATCTTTGTTACATCCCGGAAGCCGCCCTTCCTTTTGGGGGATGCCGCCTCTGCTTCGTGGAAGTGGAAGGCAGGGGGGTTGTCACATCCTGCACCCAGCCCGTGAGGGACGGGATGGTGGTGGTCACCCAGACCCCCCAGGTGGAACGGTTGCGCCGCACGGCCTACAAACTTTTCATCGCCTATCATGACCTGGACTGCAAAAACTGCTGGAAGAACAAGCGGTGCGACCTGCAGAAGCTTGCAGCCAAGGTCAAGGTAAAGCTGAAGCGGCCCGAGGATTTTAGAGGATTGCCCACGGAATGGCTTCCCCTGGACACCTCAAATCCATTCCTCATCTATGATCCGAACCGCTGCATCCTGTGCGGCAAGTGCGTGTGGGTCTGCACGGAAAAGAACAGGCAGCCGTTCATTGATTTCGCCTACCGTGGTTATCCCACCAGGCTGACACTCCTCTCCCACTTTCCGGGGCTCGAGGAGAGCTGCGCGGCGTGCGGGGAGTGTGTCGACGTGTGCCCGACCGCCGCTTTGCAGGCCACCGAGAGACTGGCGGCCGGGTAGGGTGCACCTTGATTCAGTACAGACTTCCAGAGTGCCAAGTTCAAGACAGGCAATTCAAGGCTTTGGACAATCCATGAAAGGAGTATGTGATGGCCACAATGACATCCAAGGAAAGAGTCGAAAAACTGTTCAAAAAGGAACCCATCGACACCATGCCCATCTTCAGCGGTCAAGGGATGGTCACCATCCAAGCCATCCAGAAAATGGGCATCCGCTTTCCCCAGGTGCACACCTCCGCCCAGTACCTTGCCGATTCGGCCGCCACCACGGCGGAGCTTTTCGGCTTCGATGCGGTGATCATCCCCTACGACATGTGCACCATCCCCGAGGCTCTGGGCCGCGGCGTCAGTCTTTATGATAAGACGGAAGACATCCTGTATCCCACCGTGCCCTACAAGTGGGAGAAGCTCGAGGAAGTCATCGTTCCCGAGGATTTCCTCAAGCGGGGACGCATGCCTCTGGTGGACGAAGCCTTTAACATCCTCAAGTCCAAGCAGGACGGCCAATACTCCATTGGCGCCTGGGTTCTCGGACCCTTTACCATGGCGGGTCAGGTGATCGAGCTGGACCTCCTGCTGAAAGGCGTCAAGAAGGACAAGGACAGGGTCATCGCATTTCTGGACAAGATGACGGACCTGGTGATCAAAGTGGCCAAGCATTATCAGGAATTGGGCGCGGACTACATCAGCATCCGGGACATGGGCACAGGGACGGACCTCCTTTCACCAAGGATGTGGCAGGCCTTCATCCAGCCCAATCTCGTCAAGATCTTCGATGCTCTCAAGCCCCCCCGGGTCAACCACATCTGCGGTTCCACGGACCTCATCATCGAAATGATGAACGAATGCGGCGCGGAAGCCCTCAGTGTGGACCACAAGAACAACATGGCTGAAACCCGGAAAAAGGTGGGAGACGATGTTCTGATCTTCGGCGATTTCGATGCCTACGCCACCTTGAACCAGATGGACGCCTCCCAGGTGGAGGGAGTGATCAAGACCTGCATCGACAAGGGTGCGGACGCGGTCTGGCCGGGATGCGACATCTGGCCGGATGTCAAGAAGGAAAACGTAGAAGCCTACGTGGCAACAATCCGCAAGTATGGCAAGAATCCCTCCCCGGCAGTGAAAAGGGTTTGAGGGGTCATTGGCCCATGGTCATTCATTTAAGGGCAACGGACGGGGGCCCCGAGAGTGGTCCCGTGACGAACGCTGACTCAGGAACGCGATCCAGGAAGGAGAAACAGTTATGGACAGTTCGAGAAGGGAAGAGATCCTCAAGGGATTGAGCGATGCAGTGGTAGAATATGAGGACGATACGGCAAGGGAGTGGGCGAACACGGCCCTGGCTGAAGGCCTCGACGCTTTCGACGCCATCATGAACGGTCTGGCCGCGGGAATGGAAATCGTCGGGAACCTCTATGACAAGCAGGAGTACTTCGTCCCTGAACTGCTCATGTGCGCGGACTCTCTGTACGCGGGCATGGACATCCTCAAGCCCCACATCAACAAGGACCAAGTGGCGCAGAGAGGCCAGGTGGTCATCGGCACCGTCCAGGGCGATGTGCACGACATCGGCAAAAACATCATCAAGCTGATGTTCGATGTGGGCGGCTTCACGGTGCACGACCTGGGACGCGACGTCCCCCTGGAGAACTTCGTCGAAGAACAGCTCCGCACGGACTCTGAAATCGTGGCCATGTCCGCCATGATGACCACGACCATGATGGGCATGAGGAAGGTCATCGATATGATCAAGGAAAAGAACCCCAATGTGGCCATCATGCTGGGCGGTGCGCCTGTGACCAAGGACGTGGCGGACCTCTTCGGGGCTGACGGTTACGCTGAATCCGCCGGCAACGCGGTCCAGGAAGCCATCAAGATGATCAGCCGCCTGAGGGAAATGCACAAATAGCATCCGTGCTGCCGACAGCGGCGTTTGAAAACAAGAAATCTCCACGGCGATCATTTCTGACAGGGAAGGAGTTTGCTGCATGGAGCAAAACAATACAGCGAAAGTCATCTTCCAGCCTTCCGGGCGGCGAGGAGAAGTGGAGCAGGGCATAACCCTCATCGAGGCTTCCCGTCAACTGGGCGTGGACATCGAAGCCCTGTGCGGCGAGAAAAAGGTTTGCGGCAAGTGCAAGGTGCGCATCGAGGAGGGTGTCTTCGAGAAGTACGGTGTCCATTCCAGCAAGACCAGTGTGAGCGCTTGGCAGGAGGAAGAAGAAAAGTTCATCACCCCCAAGGAGCGGGAAGAAGGCTATCGGCTCGGCTGTGTGGCCAAGGTGGAAAACGATGTCCTGATTTTCGTTCCCGAGGAATCCCGAGCGGGGAAACAGGTCGTGAGCAAGGCCGCGAGAGACATCCCCATCGACTGGAATCCCGCCGTCAAGCAGTACTATGTGGAGCTTGTGGAACCCACGTTCGAAGAGCCCACCGCCGATTTCGAGCGCATCCTCGATGAGCTCGACCGGCAGTACGGCATGACGAACCTCGCGGTGGATTATCGCACCTTGAAGAAACTGCCCACACGGGTGAGAGACCCCGAAAACAAGTGGAAGTGCACGGTAGCTGTTTGGATGGACAAGGAAATCATCCGGGTGCTGCCGGGAAATGTGGAAGACTGCTACGGCATTGCCGTCGACGTGGGCACGACCACGGTTGCCGCGTATTTTTGCAATCTGCGCACCATGGAGGTCATCGACACGGTTTCCATGATGAACCCCCAGTGCAAGTACGGCGAAGACGTGATGAGCCGCATCACGTATCACATGATGAATCCGGGCGGCCTCGAAAAGATGAGCAACGACATCATCGAAGGGATCAACACCCTGATTGCCAGGGCCTGCGAGGCCACGCATCCACCCAAGCCAAAGAAGAAAAAGAAGAAGGGCGACGGGGAAGCCGTGGAAGAGGCCGCCGTGTCCGAGGCGCCGGAGGCTGAGGAGGAAGCCGAGGAAAAAGCTCCCGAAGAGGATGAGATCCTGGTCCTGCATGGGATCCCGGAGGGCAAGAAGTATCTGTGTCTCCATCCCAATGACATCGTCGACATCACCATCGTCGGCAACACGGCTATGCACCATATCCTTCTGCAGCTCAATCCCGAATTTGTGGGGCTGGCTCCCTTCCCGCCAGTGGTTCACCGGGGTCTGGACATCAAGGCCCGGGATCTTGGGGTGAACATCAATGAATCCGCCTACGTGCATGTTCTGCCCAACGAGGCGGGATTCGTCGGAGCCGACAATGTGGGGGTCTTGATTGCCGAAGAGCCTTACAAGAGCAAGGATATCCAGCTCATCATCGACATCGGCACCAACGGGGAACTGGTTCTCGGCAGCAAGAAGAAGCTCATCTCTTCTTCCTGTGCAACGGGACCGGCCCTGGAAGGGGCGCAGATCGCCTACGGCATGCGGGCGGCGCCGGGAGCCATCGAGCGCATCAAGATCGACCCGGAAACCCATGAAGTGGACTACAAAGTGATCGGACGGGATGCCTGGAAAAGCTATTCGAAACCGGAAGAGATGAAAGCCAAGGGGATCTGCGGTTCAGGCATTCTGGACGTCCTGGCGGAGCTCTACGTGGCCGGGATCGTCTTGAAGAGCGGCAAGTTCAACAAGAGCCAGAAGTCACCTCGCTACCGGATCAATCCCGACAACAAGCAGCCGGAATTCGTCATCGCCTGGAAGGAAGAGTCCTCCATCGGAAGGGATGTGGTCATCACCCAGAAGGATGTGCGGCAGATTCAGCTGGCCAAGGGCGCTCTGTACTGTGGCTGCAAGCTGATGATGCGACGGATGGGCATTGAAAAATTGGACAAGGTGAAGATTGCGGGAGCTTTCGGGACTCACGTGGACCGGCAGAAAGCCCTCATCATGGGGCTTTTTCCCGACTGCACCCTGGACATGATCGAGTCCGTGGGGAATGCGGCCGGCGATGGAGCGAGAGCGGCTCTGCTCAACAGGGAGAAGCGGCAAGAGGCCAACTGGGTGAGCCGCAAGGTGGAGTACATCGAGCTCACCGTCGAACAGGACTTCCAGCAGCATTTCATGGAGGCCATGCAAATCCCCCACATGAAGGACAAATTCCCTCATCTGGAAGGGGTGGTGCCTCCGGAGATTCTCAACCAAAAGTGAAAACCTTCGCCTGAATCACGAAAGACACGAAGATGACGAAGAGTAATGAATGTAACCTAATGTTATTCAATGTGTTTCTTCGTGTTCTTCGTGGTTTGCGAACGGAACCTGCAAAAGTGTAAACGGGAGGAGAAACCTTGGAAATCAGGTTTCTGAAAAGGAACTTGCTACAGCGTCTCTTTGGGATTTCGGCAACGAAACCGCCGTACGACCAAGGTTCTTGGTCCTACGCGGAACGCAAGGTCATTCTGGACCTTGACCGGGTACCGGAGTTGAGGCAGCAGGGGGGGGCCGTTCGCCTGGAGGGGAAGAACCTGCCCGAGCGGCTTCTCGTGATTCACGGGGACGACGGGGAGTTTCACGTCTTTCGGAATCGGTGCAAGCACATGGGCCGCCGGCTGGACCCAGTTCCTGGGACCCGGTCCGTCCAGTGCTGCAGTGTGGGCAAGAGCACCTACGATTATGGGGGCACTGTCCACCATGGTCCGGCGAAAGAGCCTGTGGAAACCCTGCCTGTGAATCGGGACGGGACAAAGCTGGAAATTACTTTTTAGGAGAAAGAGAGGCTTCAGGATGGGCAAAACCGCTGAAAACCTTGAACAATCGTTTTCCGGTGAATCTCAGGCCAGCATGAGATACTTGGCTTTTGCGGAAAAGGCCGATCAGGAAGGATATCCCGGTGTGGCAAGGCTATTCAGAGCCGCTTCAAGGGCTGAACTGTATCATGCACTGTCGCACATCAGAGCCTCGGGGGTCGTAGAGGGGACCATGGACAACTTGAAAACGGCCCTCGACGGGGAAACCCATGAATTCAAGGAAATGTATCCGGCCATGATCAAGGACGCCGTGGCGGAAAATGAACTGGAAGCGAGGCACAGCCTCGAATACGCCATGTCCATAGAGATGATCCATGCCAAGATGTTCAAGAAGGCCCTGGAGGATCCCCATGGAAATGAGGATGTCCATTACTTTGTCTGTCCGGTATGCGGCAACACCGTTCCGGGGAAGCCCCCAAACAAGTGTCCCTACTGTGGAGTGGACGCCAAGGATTTCGTCGAGGTGAACTAGAAATCAACCCGGGGTTCGGATGCTTCGCCCGAAGGCTTTCTGTCAAGGCCGTATGAACGAAGAGTACCACGTATGCCCGTAATCGGTGTGGTCACTTGTGAAGTGCTCGAACTGGAGTTCGCCCATCTTCTGTCTCGAGATCCGGATGTGTCCGTCATCACCGTGGTTGAGGACAGTTCGTCGGCGGCCTTCATTGAAGCCCTCGAATCCACGGGCCAGACCATGCCCCGCAGGATTCCGCTCCTGAGGGGCTATACCTCGAGTGCATCCGACGGGCTGGAGGTTCTGGTGCGGGTCCTGGAGCTTGCCCTCCACAACAGGAAGTGGATTCTCCAGGAGGGTTTGACCAAGGCAACCCGGGAGATGGCCCGCTATGTGGACGGGATTTTCCTTGGATACGGCCTCTGCGGCAATGCGCTCCAGAATATCCATGAGCTGCTGGCGGATGTTTCCGTACCCGTGATGATCCCCATGGACACCGACCACCCCGTGGACGACTGCGTCGGGCTGATCATCGGAGGGCGGGACTGCTACTACGAAGAACAGTGCAGGGAAGCCGGAACCTTTTTCATGATTCCGGGATGGACGAGGCACTGGAGGCGCATCATCGAAAAGGAATACGGGGACTTCGACGAAAAAATGGCAAAGCGCGTGTTCGGTGCCTACAGGAGGTCCCTGCTCATTCCGACCCCCGTTCTTTCAGAGGAGAGGATGCGGGAGAACACGGAGGAATTCAATCGGCTATTCGGTTTTCGGGTCGAAGTGCGGCCCGGGGTTCTCGGAATCCTGCAGGAAAGTTGGGAAAAGGCCAAGAGAACCATTGAAGAGCGCACATGACCGGAGCCTGGAGCATGCGGCTGCCCGATCCCTTGCCTCCCCAACGCTTGTGATTGGGGCGCTGAAAGGAGGTGTCTCATGGTGAACGCGGTCCCGTTGAAAGAAGGTGTTTACTGGGTCGGGGCCATTGATTGGAATGTTCGGGAATTTCATGGATATTCCACTTCACGGGGAACGACCTACAACGCCTACCTCGTCAAAGGCGAACGAGTGGCGTTGGTGGACACCGTCAAGGCCGAGTTCTTTCCCGAGATGATGGCGCGCATTGAGTCCGTTGTGAACCCCGAGGACATAGATTATCTCGTTGTAAACCACCTGGAAATGGATCATTCAGGTGGGCTTCCCGCATTCATGGAACGGGTTCCCAAGGCCCAACTGGTGGCAACGGACCACGGGATCAAGGGAATGGCGCGTCACTACCGCCAGGGGTTCCCGATCACCAAGGTGAAAACCGGGGACAGCATTCAGCTGGGCGGCAAGACACTGCAGTTTCTTGAAGCCTACATGCTCCACTGGCCCGACAGCATGTTCACATATGTACCCGAAGATCACCTGCTCCTGCCCAATGACGGCTTCGGGCAGCACTTCGCCTCTTCCCAGCGATTCGACGACGAACTGCCGAACCTGGAATTCGTCATGGATGAGGCGGCCAAATACTTCGCCAATATCCTCATGCCCCTTGCCCCTCTCATTCCCCCCCTCCTCAAGAAAGTGGAGAAGATGGGACTGCAGATCGAGATGATCGCTCCAAGTCACGGCATCATCTGGAGATCGAACCTGGAGAGGATTCTTCAAGCCTACGGGGATTGGAGCAAGGGGGTCGCCGAAGACCGGGCCCTCATCATTTATGACTCCATGTGGGGCAGCACGGAGCGCATGGCCAGGGCGGTGTCCGCCGGAATGACGGGAGCGGGCCTCCAGAACAAGCTCATCCACGTTCGCAGGAACCACTACAGCGACATCATCAAGGAAGTGCTCACGGCGAAAGTCCTTGTCATCGGTTCTCCAACCATCAACGAAGGTATTTTTCCTTCGGTGGAACAGGTGCTTTACTACCTCAAGGGCCTGCGTCCCTTGAAGAAAAAGGGAGCGGTCTTCGGTTCCTACGGGTGGGGAGGCGAAGCCATCAAAGCCATGGAGGATCAGCTCAAGGCCATGGGCGTGGAGATCTTGGAACCTGGACTGGGTGTCATGTATGTCCCCGGCGAGGAGGACATGGAGAATTGTGCGCGGTTCGGCGAGGCGATAGCCCAAGGGGTTTGAAATCCCTGATCTGACAGGGTCTTCGGGGACCCTTCCGAAAGATACGAGGTCCCACCGATGACTGTAAAAGCGAAGCGTTCCTGGACTGGGGCAGCGGGATTCCACCGCCTTGAGGACCGAGCCCTTCCGATCCTTAAAAGGGGATTCCCGTTTCGCCTCGCAACGACCTCTTACATCATTCCGGCGCCCATCGTTCCAAACCTGGTCTTCCTCGGTCCACATGTGGATGAGGTGGAGTTGGTGCTCTTCGAGAGCGGCTCCGAAAGCAATCTCCCGTCAAGGGGTGACATTGCGGAGATGAAAACCCTCGGCGCCGACCTCGAGTTGACTTACAACATCCATCTTCCCGCCGACATCTTTCTTGGAGATCCAGATCCCGGCCGGCGGCATAGGGATCTAGACACGGCGCTGCGCTTTTATGAACGGACTCTGCCCCTGGATCCGACGGTGTTCATCCTGCACCTGGACAGCAGAGCCGGCGACGGAAGCGGGAACTCGGACTGGGCCGCATGGCAGGATCGGGTGAGGGAGTCAGTGGAAACCTTGGTGAAGGACGGCCTCGATCCCAGGCGGGTGGCTCTCGAAAACCTCGAGTATCCCCTGGACCTGATTCTCCCTCTCGCGGATGATCACGGGATGAACCTTTGCCTCGATTTGGGTCACTTCATTCGGTATAGATATGATCTCCACGCGGAACTTGAACGGAATCTGGCGCGGTGCTCCATGATTCATCTACATGGAGTTGCAGATGGAATGGATCACTTGGGGCTCGAGCATTTGTCTGAGGCGGAATGGGAGGTGGTCGCCTTGGCCTTGATGTCCTATTCAAAGGGTGTCACTGTCGAGGTGTTTTCTTTCGAGGATTTGGCCTCGTCACTGGAACGATTGGAGTCTTTGGCCCTGCAGTGCGGGGAGCGAGCCTTTTGAGACCGTGGGGAGCTTCCCACCGGGTGGGACGGCCCATTCGCTTCTCATGGGGTTCTCGGAATCCTGCCGGAAAACTGTGAGAAAGCCAGGAGAGCCTTTGACGAGCGTACGTGACCGGAGAGGAGGGGCAGGCTGCTGGAAGAGCCAATGCCTTGGCAACTGGTAACGCGAATCTGTTTGACCGCGTCGGGACTGCGGAGTAGAATACATACAAAGACAGAATGCTGTGAGTTGTCCAACTGGACTTTAAGGGAAAACGGTGTAAATCCGTTACGGACCCGCCGCTGTAACCGGGGACGAAAGCCGCAATGACGCCACTGTGATACGCTCTTATCTGATTGTGCTCCACGAATTTTTCTGCCGTATTTGTCGGCAGGTGCAGGGTTAACGGGAAGGCGCGGCAAGTAGGACGATCCGGAAGTCAGAAGACCTGCTCACAGAAAGGTGCCCTTCGTTTGTCCCGAGGGTGAGGGCAGGAGGCACGCCATCGGTGGACTGAATACGGAATCCCCGGCCAAGAGGCTTGGGGATTTTTTTGTTTCAATTTCTTGTTCCGTCATTCTGGAATGTGGAGAGGGTTGGCATGGATCAATCGCTGCAAGAGGCCGGATCGCAGTCCGGCGTGAGTCCTCGGCCTCTCATCAGGAACTTTTATGCGGCTCCCATGAGTGGTGAGGAGATTGAAGCGGAATCATTGAGGATCATCGACGAAGAAGCGCCTCGTCACAGCTTCACCCCTGACCAGTGGCAGGTGGTGCGTCGAATGATTCACACCACCGCCGATTTTTCCCTGATGGGTGTCACGCGGTTTTCCCCGGATGCCGTCCGGGCAGGCATCGCCGCGCTGCGCGGTGGAAGGCCCCTCTACGTGGATTCCAACATGATCCGCTCCGGGCTTTCCCTGCCTCGACTGCGAAGTGTTTTCGAGGATTATTCCGCTGCCGCCATCGCTTGCCACGTTGCCGATGAAGACGTCATGGAGCAAGGCCGGGAAACGGGCCTTCCCCGATCCCTGCACGCCGTGCGTAAAGCCAGGGACATGCTGGACGGGAGCATCGCGGTATTTGGAAATGCCCCCATTGCCCTTTTGGAACTCAACCGGCTCATTGCGGAGGAGGGGATCAGACCCGCCCTGGTCATCGGCATGCCCGTCGGCTTTGTCCATGTCGTCGAAAGCAAGCAGGAGCTCATGACCATCGGTGTTCCCTTCGTGACCATCACCGGGCGCCGCGGTGGGAGCCCCCTCGCCGTGAGCGCCGTTCACGCCCTATGTGCACTGGCTGCCGGGAATGACTAGGAAGCCGATGGCTTCCCAAGATGAGGGTGCAATCAAGACGAAGATCGGTCCAAAAGAGGAGAAAGTCATGACCGGGCACGAATCAGCGGAAATGGAGCGGGAAGCCGTCATTTTGCTTGGCCACGGAAGCCGAGTGCCTGATGCCGGAAAAGACATGCAACGGGTCGTGGAGCGCCTGAAGGAGAAATACGGGTACGATCTTGTCGAAGTCTGCTTCATGTCGAGACTGGGCCCTCACTTCCCCGAAACGTTGGAGAAGTGCGTGAACCGTGGGGCCACGAGTGTCGTGGTCGTGCCGTACTTTCTCCACGAGGGGCTGCACATCGTGTTGGACATTCCGGAAATGCTCCAGGAAGAGATGCGGCGATACCCTCAACTCAAACTGCGCTTCGGTCCCGGTTTTGGCTTCGACGAACTGCTCGTGGATTTGGTGGAAAAACGGATCGGAGAAACGAGAGAGCTGTGCGATATCCGGCAGATTTCCCTGCCTTCCAAAGAGCAGTTTCCTGTGCCGCCAGGACAGTGCGAGTTCGTTGCGATGCTCCCTGAGGAAGCCGAGAAATATCGGGGGGGTGATGGGGAGTCTTTGAGAGGGGGAGATTGAGATGGATACGAAACGAATGTGGACGTTGGTTTTAATGGCGAGTGGCCTCGCCGTTGCTTTACCGGAATCGGCCATGGCCATGCACATCGCCGAGGGGATTCTGCCCGCGCCCTGGGCTGCGCTGTGGTTCCTCTTGTCGTTGCCTTTCCTCGCGTGGGGGCTTAGGGAACTGCGACTGAGGAACGAGAAGTTCCCTTACACGAAGCCGATGGTGGGGCTTGTGGGAGCCGCGGTTTTCATCATTTCCTGCATGCCGATTCCAGTCCCGACTGCCGGCACCTGTTCCCACCCGTGCGGCACGGGCCTTGCCGCCATCTTCATCGGCCCCTGGCTCACCGTCGTGGTGACCAGCGTCGCTCTCGTCCTTCAAGCGCTTTTTCTGGCTCACGGTGGGTTGAGCACCCTTGGGGCGGACGTCTTCTCCATGGGGGTCGCAGGGGCGTTCGTGGGGTACGGTGTGTTCAGGTTTGCCCAATGGCTCGGATTCGGATGGTTTGTCGCCGCGTTTCTCGCCGGACTCCTCTCGGACTGGGCGACGTATTCGGTCACTTCTTTTGAGCTGGCCAGTGCCCTTCGCGGTGACGGCTCCCTTGTCAACATGTTCGCCACGATCCTCGTCGCTTTTGTTCCCACCCAGCTGCCCCTCGGTGTCCTCGAAGGCTTTCTGTGCGTCGGAGCGTATCGGTTTGTCCGGGTACGGCGTCCCGAGTTGCTTGGTCTATGGGCGGAAGGAGTATCAGCATGAGAAAGGTGACCTTGATTTCCGCGGCAGTCCTGCTGGCCGCTCTTGGCCTTTACCTGGTGCTGAACGGCATGGATGCAAAGTGGTCGGGAGTGGATGAGTCGGTGATCGAGAAGTTCGCCCATGAGGCCAACCGTCCGCCTCGAGAGCCCCTGATCAATACGGATCAGGGAGATTTGCTCCTCTTCTTTTTTCTCATTGCGGGGGCGGCTGGGGGATTCTTGGCGGGGTATCGCTACCGGGAGCTTTTCCCTCCGACCGTGAAAGGCTGAACCTGGTGCGGCTCGCTTTCGACCTTTTCTCGGACATTTTCACCTACCGGGACAACGTGCTGACGAGGGTGCACCCTTGCGTGAAGGTTGTGGCGGCCTTTTTGACCATTCTGGCTTTGATTTCTTCCTCCCGGTTGCTCCTTCCCGCCTTGGTCTTTTCGTGCACCTTTGCCGGAATGATGTGGATACGTCTGCCCCTCAGGTGCATTCTTGGCAGACTGGCTGCACCGTTGGGAATCGTTGTGGTTCTCGTGGTCCTCCAGTCTTTCATGGTGGGATCGACCCCCGTTTACAGCTTCTCCTTCAGGGGATGGCGGATCAGCGCCATGGAGGAAGGCATTCGGCAGGGACTGCTGATGGGGTCCCGCGCCCTGTCCGCGGTGAGTGTGGTGATCCTTCTAAGCTCCTGCACGCCGGCCCACCGCATCTTCCACACCCTCCGCCGCCTCGGGGTGCCCAAGGGATGGGTGGAGGTGGCCATCCTGATGTATCGCTATGTTTTCATTTTCGTTGACCGCACCGCTGAAATCATGACGGCTCAGCGGGTGCGCCTGGGGTATCGGGGAGTCCGAAAGTCCCTGTCTTCCCTGGGGATGCTTGCAGGATCTGTGCTGGTTCTCTCCATGGACCAGGCCTTGCGCACCCACGAGGCCATGACTGTGCGAGGCTACAGGGGAACCATCCCGTTTGGGCCCATGGTGGCCATGTCCCGCAGGGACTGGTGGATTCTGGCGACCACGGTGGGTCTTCTGCTGTCTGCGTACGTTTTCATTGAGTGGGGTCCCCTATGATACACCAGGACTTTGCCATTGAGGCCACGGGCATACACTTCACGTACGAAGAGGGAACAGAGGCGCTTCGCGACGTCGACTTCTGCGTCCGACGCGGTGAATTCGTGGCGATGCTCGCGTCCAATGGTTCGGGGAAAACGACGCTGATCAGAGTCCTCGTCGGTTTGCTGAAACCCCAGAAGGGATGTGTCCGGGTCTTTGGCAAAGACATCAAATCCTTTGCCCAGACTGACCTTTACCAGCAAGTCGGGCTGGTCTTCCAGAACCCCAACGATCAGCTGTTTGCGGCTACCGTGGAGGAAGACGTGGCATTCGGACCACGCAACCTGGGCTTGGATGAGCCTGAGGTCGTGGAACGGACGGCGGAGGCCCTGGCGTGCGTCGAGGCCAGCCACCTGAAGGACCGGGCCATACACCACCTGAGCTTCGGCGAGCAAAAACGGGTGGCGATGGCGGGGGCCCTGGCCATGAGGCCCTCCATTCTGATCCTGGATGAACCCACAGCGGGCCTGGATCCAGCCGGCGAAGAGCTCATCATGCTACTGCTCAGGCATCTCAATCGTGACCGGGGCTTGACGATCATCCTCGCCACCCACTCCGTGGACTTGCTTCCCCTGTTTGCGGACCAGATCTGTGCCCTCAACCGGGGTGCCGTTTTGTGCCAGGGCCCCGTGGGAGATGTGTTCGGAGACCACGAGATGCTCAGCCGGGCGTGCCTGCGTCTTCCCTACATCACCAGTCTGCTCCTGGAGATGAAGGAACGTGACGGTGTGCCCATCAACGGACTCCCCCTCACGGTGGGGGATGCTCGCAAGCGGCTCCTTGAACTGATCCCCCCCGAGCTCATCGTGAAACAGATGAAAAAGGGCATTCGATGACCCGTCCCCGAATTGATCTCCTGACGATGGTGGAAGCAATGCAGCGGGGAGGAGTGTGCTCAGTGACGACTACATGCATCTCCGTTCCTGAATGAGGTGTGTTGATGAAGCTTGGAATCATTTACGGCATCGGGGTCGGCCCTGGGGATCCCGAGTTGATCAGCGTCAAAGGGGCCAGAATCCTTGCAGGATGCCGTCACGTATTTGTACCGAAAACCCGCATGGAGAAGGATAGCACCGCTCTGGCCATAGCGCGGGGCTACATTCCTTCCAACGCAGCGATCCATGAACTGGTTTTTCCCATGATCACCGACCGGTCGGAGCTCTCCCAGCAATGGGACGCTTCCGCCCAGAGCATTGCCTCGGTCATTCGGACAGGAGAAGATGTCTGTTTTCTGACCCTTGGCGACCCGTTTCTGTATTCGACATACGTTTACATCCTGCGGGCGGTTCGAGCCAGGATTCCCGGTGTGAAAGCCGTCACCGTTCCCGGGATCACCTCTTTCTGCGCTGCCGCGGCATTGACGGAGTTCTCCCTGGGTGAAGGGACGGAAACAGTGAGCGTCGTGCCGACGCCGGACAATTTTGACAGGGTCCGAGAGGCGTTGTCCAGAAAGGGGACAGTGGTCCTCATGAAGGTAGGTCGCCATTTGGGAAAGGTCCTGGAGATCCTCGAGGAGCTTGACCTCTTGAACCAGGGGGTATTTGCCTCCCGAATCGGCATGGACGGCGAATTAGCGGAAGTGGACCTGCACAGGTTGAAAAGAGAAGGCCTGGAAGCCGGTTATTTCTCGATTCTCCTGGTCCGAAATGACAGGATTGATGCACCGGGAGAGGAAGAGAAGGAAAGCGCCGCAAGAATGGAGGGCCATGGTGTGGGTTCACTTTGAACCCTGGCCGCCCCCCGGCCACTCTCCACATTGTCCCATGACGTGAAGTCCCGTCGAATATCCCCAAGAGGAATTCCCTTCCACTCAGGTCCCATCACCACCGTTTCACCCCATCAGCGCCCGCCAGGCAAGTCGTGAACAGGGCGCGCTCCGGAAGCCCCAACCCTCCACCGGCTCAAGGTTTCGTTCGTCACTTGAAGAACCGCATTGGTGCGCTGAATGGGGACGATTCCGCCACAAAAACGGTCCATGCACGGAGGCTCCCAGGTAAAAGTCTACAATTACGTGTCGATGGCGGAGATTTGGTAATTAATATTTTCGGAGTAAAACGGTGAAGTGAAAAGGAGGCATGAAGTTTGCTACAACTATCTGCGCGATTCACTGGTTTCCTGTTCAACCGAAACACAGGGTGAAGTGGAGACGGACGCAATGGTTTTGGATCGCGCTGAAGCGAATGGCCCAATGGAATCTCACCTGATTTGCAGCGACAGCGGCACTTGATCATCTTGGAGAGGAGGCACAAAGAAAGCATATGTTCGAGCCCAAAGGAAACGTGAAAAACATACAGGTCCGCATGAACGTGGAATTCTTCTTGAAGGTTGATCCGCCCTCGCCTTTCGAAGGCTGGAATCTTCCCGCTTTCCAGGAATACTGCAGGCGGGAAATGTCGGATTGCGGTTTTGATTTGGACCGAAAGATCCACTGCCACTACAGCAAGAAGAACGGAGAAATCGTTTTCTGGCAGAATATCCTTGACCTGGAATTGACCGACGCCATTCTCAACTGATTCACTGGGTTTCGGTGATGGGTGTTCTTGCAATGGGTATGAAACCGGTGAACCCTCCAAGGAGATCACCGTCCGCTCTCTTCTGAGTGGACGGTGATCGAGGATGGCGCTTGGTGACGGCATTGCTCGCGTCCTCGGTCATTCATTTGGCGAGTTTACCGGAATGATCTCCCGTGGCCTCAATCATTTCCCCCCACATCCAACCTCGGCGATTCGCAATCGTTGCGAATGCCCGCCCGTTTTCACCATGAAAGCCCCGCAATCCAGTGTCAGGAAAAGCCCATGGCACCCGAGTCCTTGCCTCGATTTCCTTCGAAGGGAGGAATATATTTGACGCATCGGTGCCTACCGTGGCCGATGCCCTTTGGCTTGGGGGCGAATTCGATTTCTGGCCCGGTGGATTGGACGGTCGCTCTGGACAAATCGTTTCCGCTTCTGATAGAAAGCGGGTTGTCACAATACGGACCACAAGTGTTGGATGTTTCCGGGCATTGTCTTTATAATTCCAGGAAAGTCTGGTATCGTTGCCGGGTCTCATCACGCGTGGCCCACCCTCGGCGGGAGTTGGTGGGTCATGGGACTGGAGGGCGCCTTCACTCGATTGACAAGACTTGGGAGACCTCGGAACGTGATCCTGATGCGCAGGCAAGCATCACAAGACGGCTGAACGTGGAAATCGGATGTGGCAAGTCTGGGTTTGTGACGGGGGAGAGCGAAATTGGACGAGAAGAAGAAGAAACGTGGTGCGGCGGTGAAAAAAGGGAGCGAAGAAGTCAGGATCCTCACTTCCACCAGAAAGGGTGACCAGGGCGAGACCAGTTTGCTGTCAGGGGAAAAGGTGTCCAAGGCCAATCCACGCATCGTAATCGGCGGCAATCTGGATGAGTCCAATGCTGCGTTGGGATTGGCCAAGGCGTTCACACAGAACGAAGCGGTCCGAACGATCATTTCTACCATTCAGAAACACCTGGTGATTTTGGGTGCCGAGATCTCCAGCACCCATCCCGGCCAAAAGGGAAAGGAGATACAGGACGAGCACATCGTCCAGTTGGAAAAATGGACGGAGGATCTCCAGAAAGAGGCCCCCCTGCCGCGCCGTTTCGTGGATCCGGGGGCAAATCCCGTGAGTGCGGCTCTGGACCTTGCGCGTTCCATCATACGCCGAACGGAGCGGAGCATGGTGGCTTCTCAGGAGGCAGGACATCCCTTGCGCCAGCAGGCGATGGTCTATGTGAATCGGCTCGCCTGCCTCGTGTTCACGTTGGCGCGGTATGCCGAGAAGCCCGAAATTTCCCAGCTGAACCCTTCGGCCTAGATGCGTTGCAGAGGAGCTTTTTCCCATGCTTCGCGTCATTGCGGCATGAGGGGACATGGCTCCGAGGCTTTCCCACCTTCAAATGTTCTCTCAGGTTTTTCGCCCGGTTGACTGTAAGTTCTGATCCCTGTGTTTGAGGCGCAGTGCCATTCCCGCGAAGGGAAGCCGGCGGCGGTCTTTTCTTGCGGAAGAGGCCCGCAGACTGTGAGCGCTCCGTTTGCCCTCCTCGAGGTTTTTTCCACAATCCACACAACCCGAGTCCCCCAAAAATCGTCTTCATTAGGACTTGCTTTTTGAAAGGTGAATCGTTAAATACGGTTAGCACTCACTGGAATTGAGTGCTAGAATTTTCCTGTGCCGTGAAGCAGATGCAAGTTATCCCAGTTATTTCTGATGGTTAAAATCATGGACAGACTAATTGTATGATGCCTTTGACCTCAGGAAACGGTTGCTGATGGACCTTGCTCCATGTCTTCATGGCGTGCACACAGGGTCACAACCCCTCTTAAAAAATCTTTGCGCAGTGATTGTGTTGAACGGTGGTGAGTCAATTCAGAAAAAACTGAAAGGAGATCGACAATGAAGCTTCGTCCACTGCATGACAGGGTTATCGTGAAGCGACTGGAAGAAGAGGAGAGAACCTCTGGAGGAATCATCATTCCTGATACCGCCAAGGAAAAGCCACAGCAGGGAAAGGTCATCGCGGTGGGAAAGGGAAGGTTTCTTGAAAACGGGCAGGTCGTTCCTCTTGTCGTCAAGGATGGAGACCGCGTCCTTTTCTCCAAATACGCGGGAACGGAAGTCAAGGTGGAAGGCGAGGAGCTCTTGATCATGCGCGAAGAAGACATATTGGGCATCTTTGAATAACTCGGAATGGAAAGGATATGGATCATGGCTACAAAGGAAATCAAGTATTACTCTGAAGCCAGAGAAAAAATCATGGAGGGGGTCAACACCTTGGCCGATGCGGTCAGAGTCACGCTGGGGCCCAAGGGACGAAACGTGGTCATCGACAGGAGCTTCGGCTCTCCCACGGTGACTAAGGATGGCGTCACCGTGGCCAAGGAAATTGAGCTGGAGGACAAATTCGCCAACATGGGCGCTCAAATGGTCAAGGAAGTGGCAAGCAAGACCAGCGACGTGGCAGGCGATGGAACCACCACCGCCACCATCCTCGCTCAGGCGATTTACCGGGAGGGCTCCAAGCTGGTTGCTGCCGGACACAATTCCATGGCTCTCAAGCGAGGCATCGAGAAGGCGGTCACGAAGGTGGTCGAACACCTCAAGGGGATGAGCAAGCCAACCAAGGATCAGAAGGAAATTGCCCAGGTTGGCACCATCTCCGCCAACAACGATGCGACCATTGGGAACATCATTGCCGAAGCCATGGAAAAGGTGGGCAAGGAAGGTGTGATCACCGTTGAAGAGGCGAAGAGCATGGAAACCACCCTCGAAGTGGTCGAGGGCATGCAGTTCGATCGAGGGTACATCTCCCCGTATTTCGTGACCAATCCCGAAAAGATGACAGTCGAGCTCGATGAGCCCTACATCCTGTGCAACGAGAAGAAGGTCAGCAACATGAAAGATCTGTTGCCCATCTTGGAGCAGATCGCCAGGATGAACAAACCTCTGCTCATCATTTCCGAAGACGTGGAAGGGGAGGCATTGGCCACACTCGTCGTGAACAAGCTCCGGGGAGTTCTCAAGGTCTGCACGGTCAAGGCCCCCGGTTTTGGCGACCGCCGCAAGGCGATGCTCCAGGATATCGCCACCCTGACGGGCGGCCAGGTGATCTCCGAGGACATCGGAGTGAAGCTGGAGAACGTCGCGCTGAACGAGCTGGGAACGGCCAAGCGCATCGTGGTCGACAAGGACAACACGACGATCATCGACGGCGGTGGATCCAGGGCGGATATCGAGGGCCGGGTCAAGCAGATTCGGGCACAGATTGAGGAAACCACCAGCGACTATGACCGGGAAAAGCTGCAGGAACGCCTTGCCAAGCTGGTTGGCGGGGTGGCTGTGATTCGAGTTGGCGCGGCCACGGAAACCGAAATGAAAGAGAAGAAGGCCCGCGTGGAAGATGCCCTGAACGCGACGCGAGCTGCCGTGGAGGAGGGAATTGTTCCTGGAGGCGGTGTTGCGCTGCTGCGCTGCCAGTCCGCCGTGGAAGCCCTGGATCTCGCCGGGGAAGAGCGGTTTGCCAAGCAGATCGTCCTCAAGGCCCTGGAGGAACCTGCTCGCCAAATCGCCAACAACGCGGGCTTCGAAGGGTCCGTCGTGGTGAACGGCGTGAAGGAGGGAAGCGGTGCGTACGGCTTCAATGCCGAGACCGAGGTTTACGAAGACTTGATCCAGGCTGGTGTCATCGATCCCACCAAAGTGGTCCGTTTTGCCCTCCAGAATGCGGCCAGCGTGGCAGCTCTCATGCTCACAACCGAAGCGATGGTTGCCGAGAAACCTGAGAAGAAAAAGCCCATGATGCATCCTGGCGGCGGTATGGACGACATGTACTGATATGGAGCTGTCCAGCCATCAACGCTTAGGGCTTATTCACAAATACGCTATTCACCCTCCCCCTGGCCCCCTCCCGTCCAGGGAGGGGGGGAAACTCCCTCTCCCCTGGTGGGGGAGGGCTGGGGTGAGCGGGGTGAAGCTGGTTGAACATCTTTCATTAATTATGGATAAGCCTTGACCGTTCCATGCTCAAAGGGTCAAGGAGGCCTCTTGTGGTGGCCAGGCACAACACTTTGCCATTGCCTTGAAGGAGCCTCATGGTTTATAAGGGCATGGTGAATTCTCAATACATCCTCGCCAAATCCGATTCCGGAGGTGTGATCAGATGGGTTTACCCATCTTTTTTTTTGATCGCTTTCGAGGATTCGGAGCAGGCTCGTCCTCCCTTTCGGGTGGCCGGCAAAACCTCCCTTTCGGGTGGCCGGCAAAACCTCTCTTGGGGTGCAGGCGAAAGAGCGGGGGGCGAATGGGGAGTTTCTCCATCACCGGGCTTCGAGGTGGGAAGGAGTTGTCAGAATGGCCAGGGTAACAATTGAAGATTGTTTGGAAAAGGTAGATAGCCGCTTCTCCCTTGTGCATCTTGCCGTGCGTCGTGTGCTCCAACTTAGGGGTGGAGCCGTGTCGATGGTGGATGCGCCCAAAAACAAGGAGATTGTTGTCGCATTGAGAGAGATCGCGGCTGGACGGGTGACACCGGAAAACATCCGACACATTGAGGAAGCAAGGTCTCTCATCGGTTCCGTGCCGCAGGAAAAGGAAGATGCGTCCAGGTTGGAGCTGAAGGAGATCCTTGAAGAGCAGACCCAGTATGACGCTTCCATGGAGTTCACGGAGTCCGACCAGTTCATCGATCAAGACGAGGATTAGACTGGAGCGCCCCGTGAAGTGCCCGGTTTTTGCGGGGGGGGCGGGGGCAAGGCATCGTATGCATCGGGTCGGGGCGTTTTTGTTCAAGTCCTTTTCGCCCGGATTCGATGACTTGTGATCGATGAAAACGGAAGCACCGGGATTGCGCGGCGCGGCGGATGAGGGTTTGGAGGAACGACGGAGAGACCATGGGAACAGGCACACTCAACTGCCTTGAAAAGCGGGATCTGCTGAACCAGACACCTGTTTCGGTGGAATTGCTCAAACAGTGGGGGGAACGTTACGAAAACGAGGGCCTCGTGCACGATGCGGTGGATTTCTACGAGAAAGCCGGCGCTTCGGAAGCTCTGAGGAGGCTCTTGGGAAACGCTCGGGAAAGTGGTGATTTTTTTCTCTTCAGCCGGATCCACCGAGTGCTCAAGGATGAACCCGACGAGGGTGACTGGCTGAAAATTGCCGGGCAGGCGGAGAGTTTGGGAAAATTTGCTTTCGCCGCACAAGTGTATCGGCACATTGGAAGGGAAGTCCCCGAGGATGACCGGGAGAAACAGGAACCAAATGAACTTGAATCACCGGATCACTCCGAGAGCGTTCAGGGTTGACAAGCCTCGAGAGGGTGTTTACGAAAAATCTTGTATGCGGCGTGTGCTGTTTTGTTTCGATGATGTGATCACCTAGAGGGATCAGACTGCGATGGGCAAACGGGATTATTATGAGATCTTGGGGATTTCGAGGCAGGCCGAGGAAGAGGAGATCAAGAAGTCATACAGGCAGCTTGCCCTGAAGTATCATCCGGATCGAAACCCGGGAAACAAAGAGGCTGAGGAGGCTTTCAAAGAGGCCGCTGAAGCGTATGAAGTACTCAGGGATCCTCAGAAAAGGCGGATTTATGAAGCCTATGGTCACGAAGGACTCCGAGGCACCGGATTCAGCGGATTCAGCGGATTTGAAGACATCTTCAGCTCCTTTGGCGACATTTTTCAGGAGTTCTTTTCCTTCGGATTCGGCGGTTCGCCTCGGGGGCGCACCGCGGCGCGACCCGGTGGAGACCTCATTTACAACTTGACGGTACCATTCGAGGAAGCGGTATTTGGAACGGAGAAGGAAATCCAGATCCAAACCCTCGTGACCTGCGAGCCCTGTGAAGGAACCGGCGCCGAACCCGGGACGAAGGAGAGCCTTTGCCCCACGTGTCAGGGTTCGGGACAGGTTGTTCAGTCACAGGGCTTCTTTCGCATCAGCGCGACCTGCACTCGATGCCAGGGTGCCGGCAAGATCCTCGTTTCCCCTTGCAACACATGCCGAGGCCAGGGACGCGTGAAGAGGACCAAGCATGTTCATGTCAGGGTCCCGGCCGGTGTGGACACAGGGACCAGGCTGAGGCTCAAGGGCGAGGGCGAAGGCGGATACCGCGGCGGGTTCCCGGGAGATCTCTACGTGCGCATTGGAGTCCAGCCCCACAGCTTCTTTGAAAGGGACGGCGACAACCTCTTTGCGAAAGTTCCCATCTCATTCGTTCAGGCCATCCTGGGTGAACGGATCGAGGTGCCCACCCTGGAGGGGACAAAGACTCTCGACGTTGAACCGGGCACACAGCCCGGAGCCGTGGTTCGCTTTACCGGGGACGGGGTGCCCCGCCTGCGAGGTCGCGGCCGTGGAGATCTTTTCATCGAGATTGACGTGAAGATCCCCAAGTCGATCTCACCGAGGCAGCAAGAGTTGCTGCGGGAGTTCATGGAGCTCGAAAAAGAGAAAACCGGATCCAAGGTGAGGAAATGGCCATGGCCCCGGAAGAAAAACCAGGAGAAGAGCTCCGTGGCGGAGCCTTCCATGGAAGCCCGGTCCTGATGACTTGTTTGTGAGGTCGATGATCCATGTTGCCGCATGGAGGGCCGAAAGGCCAATACGAAGATTTTAGGGCCAGCGCTCTTTACTGCCCTCGATGCAAGAAGGCGATGCCCGTGAGAAGCCGCCTTCTGCTCATTTTGCCCGATGGTGAACTGCATGAATACCTCTGTCAATATTGTGCGTCCTCTCTAGGAACCAAGACCGTCCGCGAAAACCAGTCATTTCAACTCTACTCACAATAGGTGTCACCTGTTCAAGCTTTATGGCGTAAGAGGCAAACGGCCATGATATTTTTCCGATGGCTCCGCCGGGCGGGATAATGTTTAAACAGCCCGAATCGCTTTGCTCCTGGGTGCCCGGACAGGAAGCGACACGAGAACCAAAAAGGATATGGATCGATGATTGAAGCTGAAGGGCTGACGAAGTTCTATGGTTCGTTGCCGGCTATACGGGATGTGACGTTCCAGGTGCAGAAGGGTGAGGTGGTCGGCTTTCTGGGACCCAACGGAGCAGGTAAATCCACCACCATGCGGATACTGGCATGCTTCATGCCCCCCACGGCGGGTATGGCGCGGATCGATGGCATGGACTGTTTCGAGAACTCTCTCGAAGTGAGGAGGCTTGTAGGATATTTGCCCGAAAATGTTCCCCTCTACGGGGACCTCACCGTGAAGGGCTTCCTGCAATTCGCGGCCGGGGCCAAAGGGGTGGAGGCCAAGAGGCTGGACCATGAGATTGGCAGGGTGGTGGACACGTGCGGGCTTGAAAAGGTGGCCCATCGCATCATCGGGCACCTCTCGAAAGGATACCGCCAGCGCGTCGGGTTGGCTCAGGCCCTGCTCCACAACCCGTCCGTTTTGATCCTCGATGAACCCACCATCGGATTGGACCCGACGCAGATCATCGAGATCCGGAAGCTCATCCAGGACTTGCGCGAGGAGCACACGGTGCTTCTGAGCAGTCACATCCTTCCCGAAGTGGCTCAGATCTGCCAGCGAGTGCTCATCATCAACAAGGGACAGATCGTGGCCACGGATTCTCCCGCCAACCTGACCCATCAGCTCCAGAAATCCTCCGAGATCAGTCTGCAGGTCAAGAGAGGCGTCTCCGAGCTCGTGCCGGTGATTCAGGAAATGGAGGGGGTTCAGGGTGTTGTTCGGCAGGGAGAAAGCGACGATCGCCTGCGCATAGAGACAGACCGCTCTCATGACCTGAGGCCGGAAATAGCCCGGGCAGTCATCGCCCGCGGCATGGACCTCCTCGAGCTGAAGCTGGTGGACTTGAGTCTTGAGGACATCTTCATGCAGCTTGTGACGGAGGAGATCACCGAACCTTCTCAGGAGGAATCCCAGTCATGAGAGGTTTTTGGCCGGTATATCGCAAGGAATTGTACAGTCTGTTCGCTTCGCCCATCTTCTATGTGGTTGCCTTCACATTTCTGGTCATTGCGGGGTACTTTTTTTACATCGCCATTGTAAACTTCAACATACTGAGCTTCCAGGCCAGCCAGAACCCCTTCATGGCAAAGCAGATCAACCTGTTGGAGATGCTGCTGCGCCCGTTTTTCATGGACCTGAGCGTGGTGATGCTGCTCCTCTCTCCACTGTTGACCATGCGGCTCTATGCAGAGGAGAAGAAGACGGGAACTCTGGAGCTGATTTTCACGTATCCCGTTGCGGACAGCGCTGTTGTGTGCGCCAAGTTCATCGCGGTGGTGAGCGTCTTCGCCGTCATCGTTGCAGGGACTCTTCCGGGCATCTTCCTGCTCAGTGCCATGACCAACCCAAGCTGGAAGCCCATCCTGTGCGGTTATCTGGGTCTCTTTCTCGTCGGAAGCGCCTTCATGTCCCTGGGCACTTTCACGTCGTCCCTCACCCAGAATCAGATCATAGCGGCGGTCCTCTCCTTTGGGTCGCTCCTCATGTTCTGGGTCATCGGCTGGGTGAAAACGTTCATAGGCTCGTCAGCGGGTGCTTTCATCGACTACGTGTCCATCACGAACCACTTCGACAATTTCACCAAGGGAATCCTAGATTCCCGGGATGTTCTCTACTACGCCATCTTCATTGTGTTCTTTCTCTTCCTGACTCTCAGGCAGATGACATCCTACCGATGGCGCGGCTAGTCCCGGGGGTAGAGAGAGTGCTTTCCTTTCGTTGTGGTGCCAAGAGAGGATGAATCATGCTGCTGATGAATAGACAGAAACGCTTCTGGAGTTACGGCTCAAACACGGTGATCACCTCACTCCTGTTTCTCGGAATACTGGCTTTCATCGCCCTCATCGCCGAGAGACACCCGCTGAGGTTCGACTTGACCGAATCGGGGAAATTCACCCTTTCCGAACAGAGTCGGAACATCCTGAAGTCCCTTGAAAAGCCCATACACATCAAGGCGTTTTGCGCGACGGCGTCAGCGGAACAGGCGAGGGCCCAGGATCTCTTGGACACCTACCGGTACGAGACCAAGTTGATCGACTATGAATTCATCGATCCCGACCGTCAGCCCGAAGCGGCCCGGCAGTATGACATCCGGACCGATGTGGCTCTTGTTTTGGAAGGTTATGACAAGAAGCAGAGCATCCAGACCATGGACGAGCAGAGCCTGACCAACGCCATTCTTAAGCTGACGCGGAAGGAGCAGAAGAAGATCTATTTTCTGTTGGGCCACGGGGAGCACTCTCTCGCGCACGTGAACAAAGATGGCTATTCAGCGGTCAAGGAGGCACTTGGAAAAGAGAATTACGCCACCGCGGAACTGAATCTTCTCCAGCAGGCGAAGGTTCCGGAAGATGCAGCCCTGTTAATCCTTGGGGGCGCTCAGAAGGCTTTGATGAAACAGGAGCTGGAGAGCCTCCGGTCGTACGTGGAAAATTACGGGAAACTTCTGGTGCTCGTCGACCCCCATCGCGACGCAGGCCTGCGGGATTTCCTCAAGTCCTATGGGGTGCAGCTGAGTGAGGATGTCGTCATCGACAAGCTCAGCCGCGTATTCGGGGGGAGCTATCTCATGCCCGTGGTGACGAGCTACGGGCAGCACAAGAGCACCGAAGGCTTCCGCGTCATGACCTTCTTCCCCGAGGCTCGGTCCATTCAGCAGACCAAGGAAGCTCCAAAGGGGGTCACCTTGATCGTTCTCGCATCGACATCGGAGAATGCGTGGGCGGAGAAAAACATGGAGCTTCTCAAGCAGGGCCAGGCCGGGTTCGATGAGAAGGAGGACCTGCCTGGTCCGGTTCCCCTCGCGGTGATTGCGGAAATCAACGTGAAAGAAATGAAGAAGGATGCAGGCAAGGGTAAGGGGCAGCCGCAGAAAGGGGATGCAAAGCCCGAAGGGGAGGCAGGAGACCAGAATCCCCGGAAGGCGTTCCTGCTGGTGGCGGGGGATTCCGACTTCATCACCAATTCCAACTTCAATCTCTCCGGAAATGGGGATCTTTTCCTCAACATGGTCAATTTCCTCGCTGAAGAGGAGACCCTCATCACCATCGAGTCCCGCGAGAAGGGTGGGCGACCTGTTCTCCTCTCTCAGGGGCAGGCCAGCGCCATGTTCTGGATGGTTCTCGTCCTTGTGCCCCTGATGGTGCTCGCCGCCGGATTCGCGGTTTACCGCGTGCGGAGGGGGCAGCGATGAAGTGGCGCAGTTCCCTCATCTACCTTGTCGTGTTTGTCCTGGTTGCAGGCTACTACGCGTATTTCGAGGTGGTCAGGAAAAAGCAGCAAGAGGCCGCTGAGCGGCAGGCCAAGAAGTTGTTTCACTTTCAGGCGGAGCATGTTCAGGAGCTCGAAATTCTTGCCAGGGACAAGAAACGACTCACCCTGAAGAAGGAAGATCAATGGCAGATCGTCGAACCCGTGAAGGCGGGTGTGGACGACGGGGCCCTGCAGGATTTTCTCAGGAGCTTGGCACGTGTGGAATTTGAAAAGGACATCACCGCCTCTCCCGGAGACCTCAAACCTTACGGTCTCGAGGATCCCCTCCTGAAATTGCGGTGGCGGGCCGGAGAGCAATGGATGGAGCTCCTTCTCGGGGATAAAAACCCTGTGGGCGAAGGGCACTACGCCAAGGCTGCCGACAAGCCCAACGTCGTCCTGGTCTCCGTCGGAATGTGGAGTGCACTCAATAAGAACGTCAATGAACTGAGGAAGAAAGAGCTGCTCAGTTTCCTGCCAAAGGATGTTCGGGCCCTGGACATCGCTCGGCAGGAAGGGAATTCCCTGCACCTTGAATTCCACGAGGATGGGGACACGTGGAAGTCGCCTGAACACCCGGACCTGAAAATCAAGAAGAGCAAGGTGGAGAACATCCTGGAACAGCTCAGCTGGCTTAGGGCCAGGAGCTTTTTGGAGAATGAATCCGTCAATCTGAAAAAGCACGGCCTGGATCCTCCCGCCCTCACGGTCAAGGTGAGGATGAAGGACGGCAAGACGGCGGAAGCGGGTTTCTCCAAAATGGACAAGGAGCAGAAAGTCGTCTCCGTCGTCAGTTCACAGCTTCCCGGAGTGACCCGCATCGAGGGAAGTTTCATGAACGATCTTCCCGCGGACATCAGCGCCCTCGAGGATCGCTCCCTTCTGACCGTGAAGCGGGAGGAGATTCAACAGATCAGGTGGGTTCTGGGGGAGTCCTCGGGCCATGTTGTCCAGACCGGAGACGGCAAGTGGGGTGTGAAGCGAGGCGACAAGGACCTCGAAATCCTTGAGGAACCATGGCCGGTGAGATCGCTCTTGTGGGACCTTGGCGACGCGGAATTCGTCAAAAGACTCGATCCCGGACTCCCGGTTCCCGGCAAACCTCGCGGCCGCCTGGAGATCTGGGGCAAGGAAGCGCAGTTGGTCTCCTTCGCCTGGGAACAGCGCTCGGAAAAGGATCCGGGACCCATTCGCCTTTGGATGGAGCAGGGTGGGTCGGTGCAGGCCGTCCATGTGGACCGCGAAGCCGTCTCCAAGATCGAGGAGGATCTCTCGCGCCTCATTCAGCCCGAGGAAGAGAAGAAAAACCGGTGATTCCAAGGACAAGGGCTTTGGATGAGTTTCCGTAACTCACCCCGGAGGGCGCCGAGAACGCGGGGAATCACCCGCTTATAGGGTGTGCGGGCTGCGGGATCACTGCGGTAAGAGAGAGAAACATTTCAAGCTCAACGAGCATAATGTCGCAGCAGGCCTACAACCGCCCCCACGATTTCCACCTCGGAGGCGGGAACCCGGATGGCCTTCATTCGGCTGTTGGCCGGTCGCAGTTCCACTTCTTCTCCCTGCCGGTAGAATTTCTTGACGGTTGCATCCCCGTTGACGAGAGCCACCACGGTCTGCCCATTCGCGACGCGATTTTGCCGGGAAACGATCAGGATATCCCCTTCCCGAATTCCCTCTTCCACCATGGAATCACCACGGACCCGCAAGGCAAAGTTTTGTCCATTGCCGAGGAAACTCTCCGGCACGTCGATGGATTCCGGAATTTCAATGGGTTCGATGGGGGTTCCCGCCGCCACGATTCCCAGAAACGGGATGGTTCCGCCCCCTGTGCGGACGGGCAACAGCTCGAGAGAGCGTTTGCGATTCTTCCATGGATTTCGCAGGTAGCCCCGCTGTTCCAGTTGCTTCACGTGCTTGGAAACGGAATTCAATGAGCGGAACCCCAAGTGCTGGCGGATCTCTTCGTAGGAAGGAGAATATCCCCGCTCGTGCAGATAACCGTGAACAAAGCGATAGACTCTTTCCTGCGCGGGTGTGAGCCCCATGGAGCTTCTTCTCCGTGTGAGATCCTGGTCTTTTCGTCAGCCCTTCTTCCCGGGGGATCCCCTTGAAGGCGGATTGAACCATACCATAGGTGAATAAAAGGTGAAAGTCAAGAGGCTGAAGTCACTCCAGGAGGCGGAATCCGTCGGTGTCATCACAGCATGGCTACTTCCCTTCTGAAGAATGCTTCATATAGCACCATTCGCAGATCATGTTCTCATCGTCGTCGTAGCGTTCCACCATGATGTGGGGATGAAGAAGAGGGAGTTCTTCTCCGCACTTGTGACACCGGATTTCCAGTCCACTGCCGGGGCGAAAGATGAATTCGCGATCGCTCTTTTCGTCAGCCATTCAAAGCCTCCTCCTATATCGATCAAAGCGTGACAGGCCGCCCAAGAAAAAATCCACATTCAGTTGGTCCGTCGAACAGTCCGTTCAATTGGGGTGAAAGGGGATGCACTCATATAACAGACCTTCGCCGTTCTGAATAGTCCTCTCAATCCATGCGAGGACATGGTGTCGACATGGCCGCGGACCGTCTACCGAAGACGGGTGCCAAGCGAAATGATTTGACAAGGGGCCCTGTTTTGCGGTAAGGAAATTCCTGCTCCAATTCCCATTTGATAATTCAGAATCCATTTCCCCGTGCAGCGAGGCAGGGATGTGCCTTGGCGGGTTCATCTCCCTGCTTCGCCATCGCACGTTGTTCATCCGCGTAGGATCGGATCAGCTCAAACTCTGTGGAGCTTTTCACAAAGTGAGGTGGAAGTCCGGAGCTTCTTTGTTGTTGAAAGTCCGAGTACTGTTCCACTCTTGCGGTTTCCCCCCAGTTTCACGCACGCTTTTTGAAGTGGCGTCGCTTTCTCAGTTGATCTCGAGGCGACGAGTGGTCATGGCGAACCATGGTGCAACATCAACGTGGAGGAGGTAGCTGATGGAGACAGGAGTTAATTCAAAGATTGTCGAGATAACTCAGGTTGCGAAGGAAGTTCTTGATAAGCAAAAGGAACGGAAGAAGAACTTCGAGTACTGGGGCCCGACACCCAGAGAAGCACGCAAGGCCGCGGTGGCCAAGAAAAAGGGTCTCGTGGACAAGAGGATGAGCATCAAGCAGGCCGTCGACACCTACATCAAGGACGGCATCAATCTGGGCATCGGTGGCTTCGTCAACACCCGTGTTCCCACTGCCCTCATCTGGAACATTGTGAAAAAGGGGGCCAAGAACCTCACCCTTTCCCTCCAATCAAACTCCATCTGTTGTGAGTGGCTTGCGGGCATGATGATTGTGGATCCCAACCACGTTTCCATCAAGCGCGCGGAGCTTGCCTGGTGGGGTTACGAGGTCATCGGGATCGCTCCCCTGCTCCGCTACCTGGTGGGCAACCAGATGATCGAAATGGACGACTACACCAACTACGGCATGTCGGTCCGTTTCAAAGCGGGAGCCATGGGCATCCCGTTTGTCCCGGTGCGTGACCACGGCGGTTCGGACATGGAGCTGGTCAACCGCGGTGCCATGATCCAGTGCCCCTTCAGCGGGGAGAACACGTACCTCGTTCCCGCCTGTAACCCGGATGTGGGCATCGTTCATGTGCCGATGGCCGACATGTACGGCAATGCGCGTATCTTCGGCGCCCTCTGTACCTGCCCCGAGATCGCTCAGGCGGCTGCCCACACCATCATGAGCACCGAAACCATCCTCGACAACATGGCCATCCGAAGGTATCCGAATCTCACGGAGATTCCCTATCCCGTGGTGGATGCGGTTTGCGAGCAGCAGTTCGGTTCGTGGCCGGGTGCCGTATACGGAATGTACTGGTTTGACATGGAGCATTTCCTCTACTTCCGCAGCATGTGTGATGAATTCCGAAAGACCGGCAACAAGGACAAGCTCAAGGCATACTACGACGAGTACTTCTTCAGCTGCGACACATGGGATGACTTCATTGCCAAGATCGTGCCTCACAAGAAGCTCATCGAGCTGAGGAAAAAAGACGGACAGCAACCGATCATCATGTCCTAAATCAGACCAGAGACATCAGGCCTACATGCGCACAAAAGGAGGTTACAATATGGTATCGCTGGCAGATGTGAATCCCTTTGAAATGATTGCCTTCACAGGCTCCCGTGTATTGGAGGACAATACCATTGTTTTCGTTGGAACAGGGCTGCCCATCATCGCCGCCATGCACGCCCAGATGACCCATGCACCCAACGTTAACCTGATTTTCGAGGCCGGTTCGCTGGCATCCATGCTGGAGCAGGGAATGCCCATGTCCGTTGGTGACACGAGGGCTTTCCGCAAGGCCGTTTTCGCCAAGGGCTTGTGCGCCGTTTTCGAGCTCACCCAGAGGGGCTATGCCGACTACGCGTTCATCGGAGGCGCCCAGATCGACATGTACGGCAACGTGTGCTCGACCTATGAAGGCGGGAATTACCTCCAGCCGAGGGTCCGCTTCCCCGGTAGCGGCGGAGCGGGTGCCATGGCCGCGAACTGCGAGAAAACCATTGCCATCATGGCCCTGGAAAAGCGGCGCTTTGTGAAGAAGGTGGACTTCATCACGAGCATCGGTTTCGGTGACGGATCCCCCGATTATCGTCTCAAAGCAGGCGTCATGGGAGCCGGCCCCTACCGCGTCATCACGAACCAGGCCCTGTTCGGCTTCGACGAGAAGACCAGGAGAATGATGCTCCTCGAGTACCTGCCCGGCAAGAGCCCTGAAGCCATTCAAGAGCTCGTGGACTTCGATCTGATCATCTCACCCGACGTGAAAGAGATGCAGGTCCCCACGGAGCACGACCTCTATCTGCTCCAGAAGAAGTGCGACACGGAAGGCTTCTTCCTCAAGAGGAAGATCGTGGAGCAATAGGATTGAAAGAGCCTAAAGGATAGTGCGAAACAAGGGAACCGGGGGAGCCTTGCCTTTCCCGGTTCCTTTTTTGCGGTTCATGATCCATCAGTGCCAGTCCATTGACAGCGTTGCCTGCAGCCCGGTTCAGCCGCGTCCACTTCTCTCCTCTCCGTGCCATGCCAGGCGAACCTTGTCTCGTCTTTGATCTCTCATCGGCTCTCCCTTGAGCTGTCCATGAAAGACTGGTGAATCCTCGGCGGAGGGGGCCCGGTGGCGGCCCTGAATCCCAATGCCACCGGCGGTCATTTCCGCTGGAGATCACACTTTCGCTGCATTTCCTGGTAGCCTTTGGGAGGGGAAAATGGCGACAGCCGAAGACAAGAGGATGACGCTCAAGGAAGCGGTGTCGAGCTTCATTCACGACGGAGACATGGTCTATTACGGGGGATTTCAGATCATGGTTCCGATGGCCATAACCCACGAAATCATCAGGCAGAGAAAAAAGGACCTGACCATCTTCAACGCGTCGACCGACGTGGGGGGCCTTGATCTTCTGGTCGGGGCGGGGTGCGTCAGTGAAATGCACCTTGCCTGGGCCATGAACTGGTATGTCAAGGCGCCTTATGCGATCCGAAGAGAGTTCCAGGCCGGGAGACTCAAGAGGCTCGACATTTCGAACTTTGGTGCTACCAGCGCTCTGCTCGCCGGTTATCTTGGTATTCCCTTCATTCCGGTTCGGGGAAACATCGGCAGCGACATGATCAGGCACAACACGAAGGACCTGCGCGTCATGCAGGACCCTTTTACCGGTGAGGAGATTCCCGTTGTCCGCGCGTGGCGCTCTGATGTGGCGATCATCCACGCCCAGCGGGCCGACTGGCTGGGAAACGTGGTGGCATGGGGAACCCGCGGCGTGACGGATGAGTTCGGCTGCATGGGATCCAGACGCGGAGTCATCGTGACGGCGGAAGAGGTTGTGGAGCCGGAGATGGTCAGAAGCGACCCGGACCGCACCATCGTGCCGTACTTCAAGACCCTCGCGGTGGTTCACTGTCCGTGGGGAGCGCACCCTTCCGCGTGCCGAGGTTTCTACGGAGTCGACATCCGATTCTGTCAATATCAGGGAAAGTACGAACGCAACGAGCAACTCCTTCCTCATTTCCTGGACGAGTGGATCTTCTGCTGTGAGGATCATGCCGCCACCATGAACAAATACGTTCAAAGGTTCGGCCAGGAAGGCCTCGACCGTTTGAAGCCCAAGCTTGGCTTCAAGCCCATGATGGACATAGAGTACGGCTACCATGACCCTGCCATCTGGAAAGGGGTGCCCCAGTACACCGACCAACGCATCAAGGCGTGATGCTTGCCCGTCGACTGCCCCCGAGGAGACTGTATGTATAGGAACTACAAGCTTTCTGAGTTGATGGTCGTGCGCTGTGCCAAGGAAATCAAGGACGGGGAGGTGGTTTTCGCCGGGGTGGGGCTCCCCCTCATCACGGTCAGTTTTGCCATGGCGACCCATGCACCCAACATGATACTGCTCACGGAAGGAGGCTCCATCCGTGCCACGGCCCCCCCCGGCCTGGCCATCACCGTGGATGATCCGGCCCTTTTCTGTGGCGGCGACGCGACTTTCGGCATGCTCGCCACCATGGCCGCCCTTCAACGGGGGGAAGTGGACGTGGCGTTCATCGGGGGTGCACAGATCGACAAATATGGAAATATCAACTCGACGGGCGTGGGCAATTGGGAAGAGGCCGAAACCTTCACCTATTTCGCGGGCAGTGGCGGGGCCAATGACATGGCCACTTCCGGGAAGCGGGTTCTCGCCATCATGCCTCAGGACCCCAAGAAGTTTGTGGAACGGGTCGACTACGTCACGACCCCTGGTCACGTGATCATGAAGGGTTCGCGCCAGAGGGGCGGCCTGACGGGTGGGGGTCCGTCGGTGGTCGTGAGCACCATGGGCGTGTACAAGTTCGATGAGGCCACCGGTGAGATCTGCCTCATCGAGTACTTTCCCGGGCAGTCGGTGGAGCGCATTCGGGCGAACTGCTCCTTCGACCTGAAGATTGTCGAGGACCTGAGAGAGACTGCCACACCCTCCGAAGATGAGCTCACCACATTGAGGAGCATCGACCCGACGGGATTCTACCTCGGCTGAAGCAAAGCCGGGATTTCCCGCATCCCCCAGTGTTCAGCGGCCCCTGACAGGAGTGCCGCTTTTTTTTTGTCCTCCTCCCCTTGAATCCTCCCGCTTCCTGCTTGGCGCACCCCGCTGTTCGCAGGAATCCCACGTCGTCGAAAGGCAGTTTGGCGCGAACCTTGCTCTCATGTGGAAGCCGGGAAGGGGAGGAAACCAGGATCCGGGATTGCCGGGTTAAGACTTCCTCAAATCGTCACCCCCGCGCAGGAAGGGGTCCTGGAGAAACTTGAAAGGCCTGGATTCCCGCTTTCGCTGGAATGACTCCAAAGACAATGGTTACGCATTTTGGGACACCCTCTAAGTGGAGCCGTTTCATGAAAAAACCCGAAGACGACGCCCTGGGCCACTCCCCATCGCCTCTCCCCATGGGACTTGCGCAAAAGCTTTCCAAAGTGGGATGCCGTGAGGTGTCAAAAGATTTGACAGCAGGCCGTGTGTTGCAATGGGTTCAGTCAAAGGTTTGACCTAATCCCAGAGACCAGGGCGACCCATGCCCCTGCATGGTGTTTTGCAGTCTTCAACGGATTGCATTGGTTTTCAGAGAAGGAATTCAAGGAGGAAGATACGGCTGTGAGCGACTCGCCTACCCGAACAGAATGTCAAATCGAAGACAGTGAAGGCAGGACGGAAAGGGACACCTGTTTTGTCCAGATGCGCGAATACTCCAGGGTGGACGCATCCATTCCTTTTGAAGTGCGTCTTGTTTCTGAGGAAGAGGGCCTGAAGCTTCGCTCCCGAACCCCCATGGAATCCGCGCTCACCGAAACCCAGCAACTTCCCGAGGTGGGAGAGAGCGCTCTGGCTGAGTGCTTGAAAATCATTAACAAGAAGCTCGACACGATCCTCAACCTGCTGACCCTGCAGACCAGGGAGTGTTCCGCGCTACAGTCGACTCCCGTGAATATCAGTGCCGGAGGTGTTCGTGCCCCGTTACAGATCGAATACGGAATTGGGGATGCGCTGGAGGTCAAGATGATGCTCCCCACGTTGCCGTATGTCGTCTTCTATCTGTATGGTGTCGTGGTGAGGACGGAGAAAACGGAGGAGGGCAAATACCTCACCTGTATCGAATTCACGTCCATCGATGAAGAGATTCGGGACAAGATCGCCAAATTCGTCTTTGAGAAGCAGAGAGAAGTTCTGCGCATGAAGAGGAGGCAGTAGTCTCGCCCTATGTTTGTCATCATCGGAATCCTATTGGTGCTAGGTTGTGTCATCGGGGGCTTTCTGATGGGCCATGGAAACCTCCACGTGCTCTATCAGCCCTCGGAGGTCGTCATCATCGTGGGGGCCGCGGTGGGAGGCTTCATCATCGCCAATCCCATGAAGATCATTAGAGCCACTCTTGGCGGTGCTGCGCGCATGTTCTCCAGCAAGGTCTATTCGAACCAGGACTACACGGATGCCCTGGTCCTGCTGAGTGAGATCTTCTTCAAGATCAGGAAGGAGGGGCTTGTCTCCATCGAATCCGACATCGACGCGCCGGAAAAGAGCCCCATTTTCAAGAAGTACCCAAAATTCCTCAGGAATCATCATGCCTTGGCGTTTCTTGCGGACACCCTGAGGACCCTGACCATCACCGACATCGAGCCCCATGAGCTGTCGTCGCTTCTGGACCACGAGATCGACGCCCATCACGAGGAAGCGGTGATCCCGTCGAAGAGCATCGCCAACGTTGCAGATGCTCTCCCGGGGCTCGGCATTGTGGCTGCGGTCCTCGGGATAGTCAACACCATGGGGAAGATCAATGAGCCCCCCGCGGTCCTCGGCCATCACATTGGGGCCGCACTGGTGGGGACATTCCTCGGTGTGCTCCTGTGTTACGGATTCGTGGGACCCATGTCGAAGAACCTCGAAAACATCGCCAGCGAGGATCGCGAGTACCTTTCGGTGTTCAAGATGGGGATCCTGGCATTCGTCAACACCCCATCTCCCCAGGTGGCCATTGAATTCGCCAGAAGAGTCGTTCCAGGCGATCTGCGACCAACGTTTCTCGAGCTCGAGAGTGTCATCAAAAAAGCGAAGAAATAGTGGAAGACAAACCCAAGCGCATCATCATCAAGAAGTATAAGAAGCATGAGGGAGGTCACCACGGCGGAAGCTGGAAAGTGGCCTATGCGGATTTCGTGACGGCCATGATGGCCTTTTTTCTCCTGCTCTGGCTTCTTTCCATGGTTTCCACCGAGAAGCGCGCGGTGCTCGCCGCCTACTTCAAGGACTTCAGCCTCTTCGAGAAGGGCGGCAAGTCTTTCATGATGGATGGCGGGACGAAACCCATGATCCTCCAGCAGACAGGCAGCGACGTGGTCGATATGTCCAATGAGTCAGGGGCCACGGTGACCGAGGAGATCGCCGCAAAAATCCTTGCAAGCCTCGAAAGCAAGGGGGACTATCCAAAAGACCAGGTCATGATAGAAATAACCGAGGAAGGCATCCGGATACAGATCGTAGATGCCCGGGACAACCCCATATTTCCCCCGGGGAGCGCCCAACTGACCGACACGGGTAAGAGGATCGTCGGCTCCGTTGCGGCCATTCTCAAGAACTTCCGTAATGAAATCGCCGTGGAGGGCCACACCGACCGCTCACCGACAAGGAACGACCAGCTTTCCAACTGGGAGCTCTCAACAGCGAGGGCATCCTCCGCGAGGCGAGAACTGGAAAGCGACGGCATCGAATCCCAGAGAATCGCTCGGGTCGTTGGGTTTGCCGACAAGGTACCCTTTATCCCGGATCAGGTCGATGATCCGCGCAACCGGAGGATCAGCATCCTCTTTGTGAAGGGTAAGAAGGCGAAGCCCGTCGGCCAGCTCGAGTGGCTCTGGAAAGAGCCATCACCCAAGTGAATCATCCGCCCCACGTTGGTCCAAGGGATCATTGTTTCCCGCCACCTCTCCCAGCCCCCAATGCCGGTCGTTAAGCGGCCACCCGGCCCCCTCTCCCTCCCCGCCGTGGGATGGAGGGGGAATTGACATGATTGGTTTTTTGCCCCCTCCGGCCGCTTCCCGCCCCTCGATCCTGCAGCCCGGTCATGAAGGCAATTTGGGTTTTGCGGCCAAGTACTGAGAGGGCCACGGCATATCGACCCCGAGCACCTGGCCTGCGTGGAGAGGCCAGTAAGGATTTCGCAGGAATTCCCGAGCCAGAAGCACAGCGTCTGCGTGGCCGTTGGCGATGATCTGCTCTGCCTGGACGGGATGCGTGATGAAGCCGACGGCACCGGTGGCGATGCCGACATTCTCGCGAACAGCCGCCGCGAAGGGCACCTGAAATCCAGGTCCCGCAGGAATGACCGCCCGGGGCAGCAAGGCCCCGCTGGAACAATCGATGAGATCGATCCCCAACTCCTTCAACCGATGACAGAACCGGATGGACTGAGCCAGATCCCACCCACCCTCCGCCCAATCGGTGCAGGAGATGCGGGCAAAGACGGGCAAGTGCTGAGGCCAGGCCCGCCGCACCTTTTCGGCAACTTCCAGTGGGAAGCGCATGCGGTTTTCCAGGTGGCCGCCGTACATGTCGGTCCTCTGGTTGGAAAAGGGCGAAAGGAATTCGTGGAGCAGGTAGCCGTGAGCCATGTGGATCTCAAGGGTTTCGAAGCCCGCTTCGAGACTCCATTGCGCAGCCGCCAGGAATCGGGAAACCACCTGTTCCATGTCCCCCTGGGTCATCTCGCGAGGCGTGGGAGAATCGTCGTCGAAAGGAACGGGACTGGGTGCGAGGGGCTGCCATCCTCCGGTATCCGGCCCCAATGGTTTTCCCCCGCGCCAGGGGACGTCGGTTGAGGCTTTCCTTCCGGCATGAGCCAGCTGAATTCCCGGGATGGCCCCCTGAGCCTTGATGAATTCGGCAATGCGCCTGAAGCCCAGGGAATGTTCGGCCGACCACATGCCGCTGTCCTGCGCAGAAATGCGCCCCTCGGGAGACACCGCGGTCGCCTCAACCATGACCAGCGCCGCTCCGCCCACCGCGCGGCTGCCCAGGTGGACGAGGTGCCAGTCGTTGGGCAAACCGTCTTGGCTGGAATACTGGCACATGGGTGACACAAAAACACGGTTCTTGAACACAACATCTCTCAGCTTCATTGGAGAAAAAAGCTTGGCCATGGTGGTCACTTCTCCCGTTGATGGAATGGTTTCACTATGAGTTCGAAAAGAAACGGGGGATCCGGACGGTCCGTCATGTGTCGACAACCGGATTCCTGCCTCACGCAACCATTTCATAAAACAGTGCCGCGGCGGCACGGATGCCGTGGTGATAATCATCAAGACTGAAGCGTTCATTGGGCGAGTGGGCCCCGTCGTCGGGACTCCCCCACCCCAGTAAGAGGACCGTCTCAATCCCCACTATTTCCTTGAAATAATTGACGATGGGAATGGATCCTCCTTCCCTCAGGAACACGGGCTTTTTTCCAAAACCGACGGCGACGGCCCGTTGGGCGGCCCGGATGTGAGGCCTGTTCCTGGCAATCAAAACGGGATCCGCTCCGTAAAGGTCCGTCAACCGGATCTTGATCCCCGGTATGTCCAGGGAATGGAAATAATCGTGGAAGAGCCGCTTTGCCCTCTCTTGAGACTGGTTCGGCACCAGGCGCATGCTCACCTTGGCCCCCGCCTTGGAAGCGATCACCGTCTTGGCCCCTTCTCCGGAAAAGCCTCCCCAGATGCCGTTGACGTCCAGGGTGGGTCTGGCTGTTTTGCGCTCCTGTATGCCGTAGCCTCTCTCGCCGGTGAACGCGTCCACTCCGAGGTACTCCTTGAGCGCGCTCTCATCGAGGGGAAGTGATGCCATCTCCTTTCTTTCCCATTCTTCGAGATCCGCCACATCGTCGTAGAATCCAGGGATTGCAACGGAGCCGTCCGGGTTCTTCAGCCCCGCGAGGATTTCTGCCAGAGCCTGGATGGGATTGGTGATCACTCCCCCAAAGAGCCCCGAGTGCAGGTCGATGCGGGGCCCGGTCACATCGATCTGGAAGTAGGCGAGGCCTCTCAACCCGTAAGTGATGGCCGGGATCCCGCGAGCGAACTGGGATCCGTCGGAGATGACGGCGGCATCCGCTTCGAGCTCCCGCCCGTGTTTTTCCAGGTACGGTTTGAGGCTCGGGCTCCCAATCTCCTCCTCCCCCTCCACCAGGATCTTCACATTGACGGGAAGATCGCCGGTGACCTCGAGGATCACCTCCATGGCCTTGAGGTAGGTCAAGAACTGTCCTTTGTCGTCGGCGGCTCCACGGGCGTAGACGAACCCGTCGCGCACCGTTGGGGAGAACGGGGGTGAAATCCATTCTTCAAGCGGCTCAGGAGGCTGCACGTCGTAGTGACCGTATATGAGAAGGGTGGGGCGGCTGGGGTTCGAAATGCGGTTGCCGCAGACCAGGGGATGGCGCCGGGTTTCGTGGATGGCGGCGTCGAAGCCAAGTTTTCTGATTCGAGCCAGCACCCACTCGGCGGCCTCGCGGATGTCGGACTCATGGTGCGAATAGGTGCTGATGCTGGGTATCCTTAGGAAATCAAGCAATTCGTCGACATGGCGCTGTTGATATCCCTCGATCTTTGAGAGAACCTCGTCGGGAACCATTCAACATCTCCTTTCTGAGTGTGGCCGTCATCAATATCTGAAGTTTTGCACCTTTGCCGTAACCGGTTGATTTCATCTGAACCACGAAGGACACGAAGGTCACGAAGTCAAATGACTGCAACCTAATGTTATACTTCGTGCTCTTCGTGGTTTGTGAAAAGAGATTGCGAAGTTAAAATGATACCATAAAACACACGCCTTGGGGCGCTTCGGTAGATGCTATCCGAATGCCGGCGGCATGAGGCACGTGGAATTCCGCGGGAGGTGATTATAATAGGCTCTGTGGACGGAGCCAAAAAACATGCAACCGTTTGAATGGGCCCGGATCAAGGGTGATTGTCTTCCCAAACGTATTGGTGGAAGCATGTCGGTGTCAGCATGACCATGACATTTGAAACCTTTTCAGGAACCGCACAACTGGATCGGTCCGTATGGAACGCCCTGGCGTCCCGGGCAAACCCCATGATGGAGTGGGAATATTTCCAGGCCCTGGAAAAATCGGGTTCCGTCTCCGGGGAGTGCGGGTACACGCCCAGCCACCTGGTTGTCTACGAAGGTGGAGAGCCGGTGGCCCTGGCACCGCTCTACGAACGCAATCGAGCGTGGGTGGAATTTGGGGACGGGGGCCTCCTGGAGTTCCTCACGGAGTTCACGGGATTGCCGTTTCACCGGGGCCTCCTTGGGAGCATTCCCTTCACCCCGGTTCCCGGCTATGAATTTCTCCACTCCCCGTCCATCAGCAAGCGTGATTCCTGTAACCTGCTTCTGGATCACATCGACCGCCTCTGTGAATCCAGGGGCCTTTACACCAGCCGCATCTACTTCGTCTCCAAGGAAGCGCGGGAACTGCACGAATCGCTCAGGGAAAGAGGCTACATCGCCCTGCAGAACCAATACAGCTATTGGTTCAACCATGACTACCGCTCGTTCGCCGATTACCTGCAATCGTTCAAGTCCAGCCGTAGGACCAAAATCAAGAGAGAGCTCCGAAGCGTGAGGGACCTCGGAATTCGTGTCGACATGCTCTCGGGGCAGGAGGCCCCCGACGCCTATTTTTCCGAAATGCACGCCCTGTATCTCAGAACCTGGCACAAGCACATGGGAGAAGGGATACGGCCCTTTCTGAGCGGAGCCTTCTTCCAGGCCCTGGAGGAGTCGTTCCGTCACCGGATCATGTTCTCGGTGGCCGAGAAGTCTCAGGAACGGCTGGGGCTTGCGATCTTTTATCACAAGGGCAGGCGGATCTTTGGGCGTTACTGGGGAAGCTTCACGGAGGTCCCGTTCCTGCACTTCTCCACCTGCTACTACAGTCCCATCGACTACGCTATCCGCAACGGGTTCCAAGTGATGGATCCGGGGTTCGGCGGGGATCACAAACTCATCCGGGGGTTCGAGGCGGTGCCCGTTTACCACTACATCAAGTTCCACGGGGAGGAACCCGCCCGCATCGCCATGACCATCCTGCGGAGACTGTGGAGCAACGTCGCGCGAGTCCGCAATAAGAGCTGAAAAGCTTTCTCCCCGTTTCTGAGGGAATGGTCTGGTTCAGTGCATTGGCTCTTTTAAAACGGATGGTAACCAAATGGTAGGGCGGGGTTGCGTCCCCGCCAGATCCTGGAAGTTAAGCTCACAACGCCGACGCCAAATCTCTAGTCATGGCAGAAAGGGTCGGAGAGCCACTCAAGCTGATACGTCTCTCGGACTCCATCCCTTTCTTCCTGGTTCATGACAGATCGCTCACCACACATGAAGTGCTTGTTCCAAAGGATCTTCAGCATCTCTTTGGTCACAAGGGGATCCTTTGAGTACATCTTCACCTCACACCCTATTCGACAATCTTCCACAAGAATCAATGGTTCCTTCAAGTCCATGTAGTCTCGCGGATCAAGAACACGCAGTCCCGGGCCAACAAAATCCACCGTATCAATGCGCAAGACCTCATGGAGAGAGTATTCCTGTACACCCTTCATCCAGTGGAAATCGACACCCCTGCGGAAAACCTCGTATTCAGAGGCAACGGCAAGGGTCCTTGGTTTCCCTTCTTCATCTCTCACTCGTGCCTCACAGACAAGCGGGGGGGCATCTCCGGGAAACTCAAATGTAGCAGTCACGGTCTCATTCTCCGCTCTCAAGAGGACACTGCGCACTCTACGCTCCTGCGTCAGGGTTCCGCCAATCCAGCTGACCCCGTAACTGTAGCCCTCAATGACCCGTCCATTTGACAGAGACACCTTGACTTTATAGAACTGCTGAGCAATCGGAGAAGAGAATGCATCGGCAGGCAGTGATAAGGTTGCGAGTGCAATCAGTAACAGGATGGCCATGAACCCCTACTTTGCATGCTTGGTAGGCAAGCATCATTCTGGTAGAACCGTGGCAAGCCAATCGAACATGCGCTGATCATAAAGGCCGCGTGCCTTGGGCTCGCAATGCCAGTTGGCACCCTCCCCAGCCGTGAACCGAACGATGGTCTTTGGACAAGCAAGCGCTTCATAGACATCTTTGGACTGTCCAGGCCAGAACTGCTCGTCGTCGGGATCGGCAATGAACATGGGACATTGAATCTGCTTGATGACGTCCCGCACGTTGTATTGCTGCACTGCCTTGAACTGGTGATAGAAGCTCTTCGCCATGTAGGGTTTCATTCGCCATTCGATCACCTGTCGCTCCGCGTCACTGGCTTGCCTGAGCCCCTCATCCATGGCCTCGTTGAATTCCCTCTCTCTCCCCTCATCAAGGAGATCGCGCATTTCCTGCGGAAGCTCGCGAAGAAACGACACGGCGACATCCATCACTCCTGGGTCCGCAATACCAGCCGCGATCCGGTGTTCGAATGCCAGGGCGCGAAGGACCCAGTAGCCTCCCTGGCTCAGCCCCGAAAGGGCAATTCGATTCGCGTCAACATCTTCACGCTCGTACAGGAAGTCAACTACCGGTGTTATGACTTTCTCCCAGTCATGGCGGAAAGGGATGCCCTGGCGCCACAACATTGAGTTCTGGCCGGGACCATCAAAAACCAGGGCGCCATATCCCCTCTCAAGGGCCGCAGCTACGCCGCAAGTCCACATGGCGGAGGTGGGGCCGTCACTGCCGTTGTTGAGGATGATCGTGGCCCGTGGACCTCTGGCTTTGTCGGGACGGAAGAAGTACCCCGGCATTGAGAGACCTTCGCACGGGATACTCACCTTCTCGGCCGGTGGATTCATGTGGGAACAGAACATCTCCCAGCAAGCCAGGTGTCGTTTCCAGGCAGGCACGCCCCTCGACGGGTCCTTTGTCCCATCAATGAAGAGGGCGGACGCCGAGAAATAGGTGGCGGCGCGCAGGAAAGCCTTTCTCGCGCTCACATGATTGCCCGTTGAGGCGCTCTGTTCGGCAATCCCCTGCATACGCTCACCGACTGCATACCACTCCTGGTACCATTTCTCGAAATCGCCTGACGGGATACATTCAACCGTCGCGAGAATCTCCCCCGCATCAGCCGCGCCGTAGTGACAACCACCGAGGAGAATCTGGGTTTCAAAGTCCATTTGCTCATGTTCCACGAAATACTGCTTCGGTCTAGTATGGGTCATTTGATTCAACCCTTCCATTTCGGGGCCTGTGTTCGAGGTAATCTGCCGGAAAAAGCGTGGGGCGCTGAAAGCGAACCACGCTGTTGGAGGTCCTGTTGACCGAGGGGTTGGGCGTCATTGGTCGCACGGGGGCTGCGCTGCCGCCGCGTTGCTTTGCAATCGCTGTAGAACGACAAGGGCCTCTGCCGCGCGGCCAGCTGGTACAAAGATGTGATCATGCCAGGCTCCCGCCACTACATTGCAGCTGATGCCAGCTTTGGCGAGGGCGCCGGAGAAGGCTGCGGTGAGGCCGACGGCCTCCAGATCGGAGTGAACCTTCAGCGTTATCCACGCCGCTCGGAACATGATTGGAAGGTTGAGGGCAGCTGCGTCTGACTCGGCAACTACCGCAGACAGGCCCTCGGGTTCGCGTACAGAGGCGACAATTTCGACGGACTTGAGCGTTTCGGCACTGGGTACGCAGACGAAGGCATAGACGCCCGGGTTGAGCACCGGTTCCATGGATCGGAGCAACAAACTCAGGTCAGATATTGGTGAGTTCATGACCCCCACGATAGAACTAAGCGGCACGCGGCTTTTTGCGTGTCCGCTTGAGTGACTTGATAGTATGCATGGAGTAGCTTGTCGTAGAGCGTCTCGGGGGCTACGTCAGCTCCATTCGGCCAGCCGATGGTGCCCCCCTCTACCGTCGCCTTGGAGAAAAGAGTCATGTCCTTGAGTGGTTCAAAAATAGGTCCCCGAGAGAGGTAAACAGAAAAATCAATGTCTCCCTCCACACCATCATCAAATGTGACGTGGTATACATATTCGCCACGGTATTCGATCTAGGTCACCTCGTTCATGTCCCACATGGTACACCTCATTGCAATGGATTAATTGTCCTAATCGTTTTGTCCTGTTTGGCCAATTCCCAGTCTTCAAGCAGCTCTGCATACCGCAGATCGATCCATTCGCGAACGAGCTTCAAGGCTGTCCGGGATTGCAGGTCTCCCTTCAAAATGTTGCCTCGAAAATCCAGGAGAGCCGGTATACATAGAAGTAATCGGCCGGGCGCGACTTCTCGCGCAGGTCCGGTTGGCTGCAGGGTTAGACCGTCGAGCTAGTACGTTAATAGTGGCGTTTTTCCAAAGTACGTTGGGGCTGTCAACTGTTTCAGAATGAAGTCAGCAACATCGAGGCGCGAAATTTTTCCCGCAGTGACTCCGGACAAGTTTTCAATAGCCCGATATTTTCCGGTCCGGGGACCATTTGTCAGAAATCCTGGACGAACAATAAGCCATTCCACATCACTTGCTTTGATGATGGATTCCTGGCGGTTTTTATCTGCGTAAATTGTTCCAAGAAGCAGCGGATTAAGCACTCGGTCGTAGAGAAAGCCGCCGTGGCCTTTGCTGTCTCCCGCACCGATGCCGGTAACAGCTATCAGCTTTTGGTGTGATTCTCCCCCCATTGCGGCAAGTATTAGTTCAGCTCCACGCGAGAACACATTGACCGGTTTCCTGGTTGGTGGAATACCTATGCAAACGCAAACCGCATCCTGTCCGGCTGTAACAGCAGCAGCGGATGCTGGGTCAAGAATGTCGCCTTTTACGATCTTCAACCGCGGGTTGCTGATGTGCAGCTTGGCTGGGTTTCGCACTAAAGCAGTGACTTCGTGGCCTTCCTCCAGGGCGGTTTTCAGCAACTCATAGCCTATTCCCCGGGAGGCTCCGATGATGGCAATCTTCATATTTTCTCCTGTAGGTTGGTCTAATGTATGTTTCGCGAACTGAGAATATAACCTCCTTTACAGATTAGCTTTTTTGATTTCAGTCAGTGAATTATGCGCAAATGTCAAAAAAAAGCAAAAAGGAGGTTAAGCCATGCGCCAGATCTCCACGATTGAGGATTTGCCCCCGGATGATATTCCCACCCTGGTCCGGCTGTGTCTAAAGAGCGAGCACGACCGAAATCTGTCGGAGAATTCGTTAAAGGAACTCCGGCGTTACCTCAGGGAATTTGCAGATCACTGCCAGGCAGAGTCCCTTCATTCAGGTGCGGAGCTCACCCCGGATTTCCTCAAAACCCATGCCGAAAAACGGTGTGCCAATGCCGGACCGACGCTCAAGAAAGGGGTCGTCTGGGCGCTTCGCAAGTTCGGAAGTTGCCTTTGACTGCTTCAGGTGATGAAGGAAGATCCTGCGAGACGTCTGCGCATCGACCTTGCATAGCCGGTAGATCTGAACCTTGCCACCATGGAATTCCATCGGCGCGCCACTGAGTGTAAACCCGAGGTCCTCGACGATACGTTTGGTCCTGAAAAGTATACCGAGCTCGTATCCGTTCACCAGGGGGATGCTGATTAGTTGATCAGCGAAGGCCTTGGCGTTGCGTTGAAGGCAGCTGTCATGAGCTCAGAGAGAAAGTGGAAGGGATTCTTTCCCCGAAGTTGGCAAGTACGAGTTACAGTGAGGATCCTTTCGGTGAAACGCTCTCCCCCTTCGGACTGATTTCCGAAACAGAGTTTTCTCCATTGAACGGCAGGGCGGAGCCCCAATTCAGCAGGATTGTTGGTGGGCTCTACACCGTCGTGGGTGAGGAAAGTAAACAGATGGGGCCAGTTTCTGAGCATTCGCCTGGCTCGAGTGCGCACGGCAGGATCAGGGCTGTCCTGGTATTTGAGGCAATAGCGTTTCATTCGAGCCCTCATGAGGACCGTGGCATCCTGGAGTTGCCGACGAGTGATGCAGTCCTCGCGGAAAGCGTGCCAGCAGGCAAACAGATGCCCGACCTCCTTGAGCATGTTCTTGGCAAACACGTAGGAATCCGGACTGCCTCTGCTGTCCTTGAGGGCCTTGAGTTTGCGAATCAAATGTGACCAGCAGAGCTGCCTCAGCCCATTTTTGTGGTAGCAACTGTAAGCGGAATGGTCATCGGAGGAGATGACACCTTTGAAGGTTTCGCCCAGAACGGACCTGAGCACTTTGGCTCCACGGCTTGCGGCAATGGCAAAATAAACCACCAGAGGAGAGACGAAGACCCAAAGGTAGCGGCGCTCCCCTTTACACTTCCACCCGGTTTCGTCAATGTTGAGGTTGGGGGAATCGGCAAGGGTCTGTCTTATCTCCTGCGTTACTGGCTCCAGTTCCGGGCTCAGCCGATCGATGCAGTTGCATACGGTACCAACACACAGATCCAAACCAAAGAGGGTGTTCATGATCTCCACGATCCCCCTTCGGCCGATCTTGTGTACCGAACTGAGGTAGCCTGTGGCTCCATGAACTCGGGGCCCAAACTGACTTTGCGCCACCTCGCAGGGAACTTCGGCCCGGGTTTTGTGCCCGCAAGTGCACTTGAGCTCGTGGCAGCGATGTTCCGTCATGATCGGCTTGATCTCTGGCAGTTCAAAAGTCTGGTGTCTCAAAGGAGAAGAGGTTTCTTCGCACTGTTCCGGGCTCAGGGCAGCGGCGCACTTCTCACAAACCGCGGGAAAGTGATCGTGCACATGGTCCATCTCCTCAACCGCAAGCAGCTCTCTCTTGTGACCCTTGTGTCCCTTCTGACCACCTCGAGAGCGAGTCGATTTCCGCTTCTTGGACCTGGCAACTCCTGGTCCATCGGATGATGGCGGTTTGGATGAGTTGGTGGAATTGGTGGATAGGGAAGCGATCTTTTTTTCCAAAATGCTGACTTGCTCAGTGAGGAACTCTATCCGGGCATGCATTTCCAGGAGGATTTTGACAACGGCCTCCTTGCCAGCTTCGTAGATGAGCTCGGCTTCCCGAATGTCCATCAGTCCTCGCAGCGTGGGGGTCTGAACGAAAGGGCTCGCTTCTCACAGTGTTGGACCTTCCTATTATCAGATAATGTTCAGGATGTCCCGAACGAAATGCGTGCCTGGCAAAAAAATTACCCCCTGAACGGTTACCCGAGCTCAATCATGATATCGATACCAAGCGTGGCTCTGGGCATGGCATAGATGGCCATGGCCAGACTGCCACAGAGAGCATACTCAATCCCCTGCGAATGAAGCTTCGCTGTCAGGTTCTTGAGTTCTTCTAAAAGGCCCATCCACCCACTCCGCTGCCACTGTGTGCGGCCAACACCGCGCAGCTGCGGCGAGCAACCACGCAGTCAATGGTCGACACGTGGACACCTCCTAAAACCCGCCGCGTAGCGGGTCGGCCGACCGCATGCGCTGCGCTCGTCAGCTGCTCTACCCTTCATTTTGAAGCTCGATATTTGGAATCATCACGCTCAAAACCCGCTTCACTTCAGCATAATTCTCAGGAGAAGTCTCAAAAGTGACCTCAATGGATGCGAACGTTTTCCTGCTGAGTGTCAGGCAAAACCATTTCGGCTTGAGTCTTGCTTTGACCACTTTAAACTGACCAACAAAATCCTGGTCATGGCTCTCGACATAGATCCGGCCTTCATCAGGCATTTCGAATTGCCTTTGAACGAGAAGGTATTTCCCGTCCGGGCTATCTTGCTCCGAATCTGGATCTCTTTCCTCGAAAAGCACCTGATAATAGTCACCAGCTTCCGATGGGGAGACGTAACCGACGTGTATTTTCATACGCACCCCCAATGTCAAGAAAGGCTCTTGCTATTTTCCCTTCTCATGGGACTTATCGCATAAGAAAAGATCATCCTCTTCGGTCAGATCGATAGTTTCCCACATTCCATTCTGGTGGACCCATATTGGATCAGCATTTCTTCTGATGAACTCCTCTACGTCCATTCCATGGATTGTGACAGGTCTCTTGACCCGCTTTTGCTTACCATTAATAAAAATGGTCATGTATTCTTTTCGTCTTTTCTTCTTTGCTTGCTTTTCAGCAGGAGATAGTTTTTTCTTTTGTTTAGCCATATGTACGAATAATTTCCCACCGGGATGCTAAGGTGCGATTCAGCCGCGTGCGCTGCGATACGGAGCAAGTCGGCTACAACTGCGATTGTTAGCCCAAGAATTGGAGAATTACGGCACCAGACCTATGTCTATGCAGTAGTAGCGCGCAAACGCAAACCGAGCGCCCGAACGACTTTGAGTACCGTGGCGAATTCTGGATTGCCTTCGGGCGACAACGCCTTATAGAGGCTCTCACGCCCAAGACCCGTTTCGCGGGCGATTTGTGCCATCCCCTTTGCGCGGGCAATGTCCCCCAGAGTGGCTGCGACCAGAGCAGGGTCACCTTCTTCCAGTGCAGCCTCGAGATAGGCGGCCATGTCCTCCTCGGTTTCCAGATGCTCCGCAACGTCCCATGGTCGAGTTTGGGTCTTTGCCATGACAGTCTCTCCTATAATTCTCGCGCCAGTTCCAGCGCTGTTTTGATGTCGCTGCCTTGCGTGTACTTGTCACCGCTGGCGAGTAGGACCACCAGTGTCTGCCCACGTTGTACGAAGTACACCCGGTAACCGGGACCATAGTCGATACGCACTTCCGAGACACCTTCCCCCACCGGCTTCACATCTCCAGGATTGCCAAGAGACAGGCGGCGGATACGAGCATTGATGCGTGCCCGCGCTTGTCGGTCATGCAAATCATTGAACCAGTGGGAATACACCTCGGGTTGAGGGATTTCGATCATAGCAAAATTGTATCTCAGGGGATACATAATGGCAAGGATAACTTCTTGCCCTGCAGCACCTACCACGCGCTGCAGGTGGAAGAGCCAACTCAAGATTCAGCGGCCCTCTCGCATAGGTACGGACTTTCATTCAACACGACTACCGCTCATTGCAGCACGGACTGGCGAGTCCGTTGGGTTGAAACTTAAGAGCATCTCCCCGGAGGCTCGCCCTCTATGGCTTAGAAGGCCCATTATCATAAAAAAAACATCGGCTTAAGCTCGAAAAACGCCATCACCAGAGCTGATTTCTCCATACATTCAATGTGTTAACTTGGTCCGACCCCGTGTGGGGTCGACCCCGTGTGGGGTGTGGTCGTGTGGGCGTGTGGCGTGTGCGTCCGACCCCGTGTGCGTAGTGCCGCGTACTGTTAGGTGGCGTCGCAGACAGCGTCTTTAGGGCAGCCACTTGGTCCACCGAGCGATGGTGAAGATGATGGCGAGCACGTAGAGAAGGCCGAACACCAGCTTGTTGTGGCGGGCGAGCCACTCTGGAAGGTAGATATCGAAGTTGTCGCGACGGTCGCCGGTGTAGCGGGCAGCAACGCCGGTGAGCGGACAGCGCCACCCATTGACGACAAGCACCAGGACCTCGACGAAGACGATGCTGATGAGGACAAGAGCCTCTTTGTAGTGCCGCAGCGAAGCAAAGAGAGGGATAGCGAAGATGGAGCCGGCAAAGAATGCCCACACGACCGTGTGAATGAGCTTGATGATGCGGAGGGAGCGGGTTTCTGACTGGGTTGCCATGTTTCTCCCAAGCTTAAGCTATCAGCCAGCCGAACGTTACGCATGACCGGCGGGGAAAAGCCGTCCGGGCTTTTCCCCATATGAGTCAATGCGATGGTTCTGCCTATTCATTGATTGTCTACCTGTCCAGATTCGACAGCAGTTGTTTCACTCCAGCTTCAAGCTGCGCGTCGCGCCCCCTCCTCAATCGCATCCGGATCGTTGTACATGAGGACGTCCGGGGTCGTTTCCTGATTCTCGAACCAGCCGGTCTCAAAGTCTTTTGCGCCAAGCTGAGGAATACCGTATTTGATCTGATTATTGAGAACGTACATCCACCATACCGCGGTTCCCGCGGGCACCCCGTGTACCTATGACCGGTCCGATCTGCTGGCGCTTATAGAGCGGCCTAGAATGCTATGGGGGTCAGCGCATAAACGCGTGAATGCTGAGCAGCTTGTCTCAAATCACCCTTGCGCAAGGCCTCCCTTATGTCGTCGAGTTTTTTGGCATCATCCAAAGAAAGATAAGGTGACCACCCCTCATCGGCGTAAATAAGCTCAATGTCTAACTCGGCCGCATATTCACCCTCGTGGACCAGTTTGATGTGACGTCTCTTTTCCACGGTTTTCTCCTTAGAAAATCGTCCGACCAACGATGTGGGTCCGGCCTGTAAGCGGTGACAACCAACGTCGGCTGGACGCGATGGGTTGGGCGGCCACGAAACTGGCCGTGGATCGCTAACGATTCATCTGCCAGATCGTCCAGTTCAGCACCGTTGCAAAAGAAACCCAGGCGAGATAGGGCAACAATAGCATACCCGCCAGTGGCTCCAGTTTCCAGAAGGAGATCAACGTAGCCAGAATCGTAACCCATAGAATCACGATATCGATCAGGGCCCCACGGATCTGATGACGGCCAAAGAACAACCACGTCCAGACGGCGTTGAGCAGTAACTGAGCGACAAACAAGATGAGGGGTATAACGGCGCCGCCTATACCGTAGCGCCACCAAACCAGCCAGGCTGCCGCCGCCATCAGCAAATAGAGAATAGTCCAAACGGGAGCGAAGATCGAGTTCGGCGGGTTCCAAGTGGGCTTGTTGAGTCGGCGGTACCACTCGTCTGGTAAGAACCGAGCTCCCAGCACGGCGGCCGCGAAAGTGAGAACGAGCCAGCCCACCGCACCGATGATTGCAGCCGTGGTCGTCATTGATCGTCTCCTTGGAATGGTGCAGCGCAACGCTGCCAGATGAAGTGGCAGACTTTGGTGGCCGTTCAACGATGCGGTTAAGCGCCCCAAACCACGCCGCCTATGGGCTTCAAAAAGCGCAAATTGATTTGCCCGGCATGGTTTGGGTCCGCCTTATAAGGGTTAGGCGCGGCTGATCAGGGCGGCGAGCACCTGATCAGCCCGAGCCCGAAGCTCGGAGGCCCGCCCTGAGCCGAGCCGCTCCCTGACCCAAGTATACCCGGCCGACAACCCGGAACAGCGCCGCACATTGTGCGCGTCGGTCGCCAGCACCGCGTCAGGGTAGGCTCGCAGCAGTTCTTCGCCGGACGACTCCGGTGCCGGCCCGTGGTTGCCCAGCAGCGAATCGACCGTGACCTGGAGCCACGCTCCGGCCTCGACTAGCTGCCGCACTCGCTCGGGAGCGGCGGTAAAGAACCCGTGCCGCTCGGGGTGGGCGATAATCGGGGTCGTGCCCCGATCGCGGAGCCAGCTGACCAGATCCGCTGCGTCGGAGGGGTACTGCTCTGGCATCCAGTTGAACTCCAACAGGGTGAATGCCGGGCTGTCACCCAGGTGGCAGTACAGCCCGGCTTCGAACTCGCGGCGGTAGGCGGCGGTGTCGGTGACCTGCACCTCCGAGCCGGGCAGGACGGCCAAGGGCACGCCGGCGGCCGCGAAATCCGCGTTCAGCCGGGCCACGTGCGGGAGGATGGCGGCCCGGAGCAGCCGGCAGTGGCGGTGGCAGTGCGGGGTGGCGACGGCGTGGGTGATTCCGTCCTGCACGTGGAACCGGGCCATCGCCAGCGACTCGTCTAGCGACGCGGCCCCGTCATCGACTCCCGGCAGGATATGGCAGTGCAGGTCGAGCATCCACAACGTCCCTCCGCCCCGTCTAACGCGGAGCTAACCAGCGCGCGGTGTTTTAGCGCGTCCGGTTGAGCGTTTTATAGGGCTTGTGGCTTTTTGCGCAAGCTCTATGAGCGAAAGGAGGGCACTGTTAACTGCTTCCTCATTTGGGAATACTTCGGCCACCTCTGGCTTGAGTACGACAATATTTGATGACTTGCGGAGTCGATCTGCGTATTTCCCACGCACCAGGCCCTCAGGGAAGTCTGACCGTCCATACTCGGCACGTAATTCGTCTTTGTCGTCTTGTTTAGTCTTCTTCATATATCTTTCGCTCTCCTTTGCTCGCCACGCGCGCGCTGATGATTCGAAGAGTATCATGTTCTTCAGTGTGAGCCACTACCAACAATCTACCTCTTTCAGAGACACCAAAGGTAATGAATCTGTCTTCTCCCACAGAATGGTCTGGGTCGAAGCCCGTCGCAGAGTGACTAGCTCGCGACCGCTCGCCGCATCCCAAATCCGCGCTGAGTCGTCGTCATTCGCCGTGAGCAGGCGCTTGCCATCCGGACTGAATACGACCGCCCACACGTCATTGCTGTGGCCGCGGAGCGTTGCCAGCAGCCGACCGCTCTGGCGATCCCAAACGTACGCATCCTTTCCCGCCGCAGTAGCCAGGCGCTCGCCGTCGTAGCTAAACGACGCATTGCGGACTTCATCCGTGTGCGGCGGCAAGGCCCGTACTTCCTGGCCCGTCGCTGCGTCGAAAATACGGGCGATGCGCGAATCTTTCGGATGCTCCTCACGCAACACGAACCATTTGCCATCGCGACTGAACGCGAGGTCTCCAAACGAGGGTCGCACGCGCACGTTGCTCGGACTCGCCCCCGTCGACCAATGCCAATCGAAGACATCGAATGATGTGGGTGCCTCTACGGGTGTCACCGGCGTGTCCCAGGAAAAGGAGCCCAACACTATCGCCGGTAGCTCCAGGTACGCGAGGCGCACCAAGTACCCCCACTCCCAGTTACGAAGGCTCTCTGGACATTGCCAGAGCCAAGACAGAGCGAGCTCGTACTGGGCGTTCTGGATGTATTGCTGACTCAGCAGGATGAGCGAAGCATAAAGGTCCCTCTGTGCGCGGTCGCCGTCGCGAAGCTGAGTGCACGCATCGAGGTAAGCGCGCTCGATCGCGCTCAGGCTGAAGCGTTCGTCTGTACGCAGTAGCTCGGCCGCTTCCAGTCGCGAGCCGCGATGCAGGAGCAGCCCGTCGTCTCTGCCCGCGCCGTCCCACTCGGCGGCGGCGCCGCGAATGCCCTCTTGCACGCGGAGCGAAGCGGCGTCCTCGTCGAGCCAAATCCTGAGCTTGTCCCAGGCACGAAACAGGGCTTCGTGCGCGACCTCCAGCATGCTTTCCCCGTTGCGCTCGCGCGACACCAGCAAACGTTTTTCGAGGAAGCGACGTAAGAGGTCGTGGCTCTCCGATGGAAGCTCGGACCAGAGGGCCTGCCGGCGAACGTATTTTCCGTCTTCGTTGACGCGGACCAGGGCCAGGAAAGCGCGGCGCAGCGCCTCCTCTTCACCTCGCCGCAGTCGCCGAGCGCCCAACACGGTCTCGGCCGCGCGTGCCAGCGAGCCTTGCAGCCCGCCGAGCTCGCGGCGGTACTCGTCGAGCGAAAGGTGCCCGTTGTGGGTGTAGCGCTCCCACAGCTCGCGCAGCGTAAACGCCAGCAGAGGAAGCGCGTCTTCCGTGCCGGTGTCGGCCACCATTTGGCTCGATAGACCGCTCTCCAGCGTGATCTCGGCGACGCGCGCAGACTCCTCGATGGCTTGCATGAAGCCTTGCAGCGTCAAAGGGCCGATCGCCATCTGATCGAACGCCGCTTGACCGAGCGGGTGCAGCTGAAAGTGAGCCAAGAGGTCCGAACGAATGGTGCCCAGCACCATCAGCGGCGTATCCGCCGACTCCAGCGCGGCGCGCAGGAACGCCGCAAAGCAACCAGCAGGCTCATCGGGTTTGCTTTCGAGCACTTCTTCGAGCTGATCGATGATCACGAGGCACAGCGCGCCGGGCTGCTTCGCGTCTTTGCGTAAGGTCGATAGAAGTCTCAGGAAAGCCCCGCAGGCCCGCTTTGACTGCTCCGCGGCGAGTCGCAGCTCGCTCACGAGTTCGGTGCTTGCCAATTGCAGACGGTCGCAAGACTTCCGGACCGCGCCGATCAGCTCGCCCCACGGGTCGCACAAGGGACGAAATGGCTCGATGACCAACCAATCCGCCGGCTGCTGGCGCAACAGCGGCAGCACGCCTGCGCGGAGCAGCGACGACTTACCGCAACCCGACGCGCCGAGCATCAAGCCCAACCTGGCTCCGCCTAAGCGATTCAGGCGATTGAGCCAAGCCATGATGTCCTTTATCAGCGCGTCGCGACCGAAGAACACCGGCGCGTCGCTCTCTTGAAACACCGGCAAACCTGGGTAAGGCGAGCACGTGCGATCCCAGCCCTTCAGATCGCGCTAGCCCAGCACCTGCCGCAGCCCCCGCAGCAACGCTGCGTGCGCCCGCTCCGCGTCCGCCTCGAGATCCACGAGCTGAGGTCCGGTCAAGATATTGTGCACCTTGCAGTCATCAATGTTCACCGGAAACACGTCCTTGCCGAGCGCGCGTGCGTGCGTGAGCTCATGGAATGCTGGCTGCACAGCACGATGACTGCGCGGCAGCCACGAAGCCGAACATACAGCTGATGTTCCCAATCCTTCCCCGCGACGAGCCCCGCTTCCGGATCGACGTCGAGAAACAGCGACTCGTAACCCTGCTGGCGCAGCCACACCGCCATGTCCCGCGCGTCCTGCGCGTCCCGCGCGTCCTTACTACCATGGCTTATGAAAATAGCTCTCATAAAGCCTCCTTAAACCAGCTTATCAAGCCGCCCCTGCTACTCCTTCATTTCCCTTGGCAACCCCTATATAGTTCCCATTTAAACAGGGTAATTTTGTCAGGTCTATCTGGGATAGATTCAGCTTGCCGAGATAATGTGCCAACGACGGGCATCACCCGCGCCGCGAAGTGCTAAAAGTTCTGAGATTGCAGTACGTTCCTTTGAAAGAACACGTGGTTCGGCGGCGGGTGCATGCCTTGGTTGGGCCATTTGCGTCAAGGAGAATTCTGGCTTGATACTAGTACTAATAGGTAGTACTATACTGAACATGAAACTAAAGCACAAACGCACACTGGAGTTGATTTATTCTCGTCCTGCCTCCGGTAACATCCGTTGGGATGATGTTCTGTCACTATTCCGAGAGTTGGGCGCGGAGATCAAGGAACGAGAGAACTCTCGTGTGGAGGTCTTTTTGTTCGGGCAGGTCCGAGTGTACCACCGGCCCCATCCGAGGCCCGATACAGATAAGGGAGCTGTGGCCAATATCCGCAGATGGTTGGAACAGCATGGAGTAAAGCCATGAAGAACATTATGGAAATCGATGAACACAAAGCCGTTATTACTTTTGACCCCGAGATTGCCATGTTTCGCGGGGAGTTCCTTAGTTTTTCGGGGAGTGCCGACTTTTACGCTGCTGACGTGGAAGGTTTGCTGCGTGAAGGAAGGACGTCCCTTAGAATATACCTTCAAGCATGCGAGGAACGTGGGATTGCTCCCTACAAACGCTTTTCCGGGAAATTCAACGTCAGGATTTCCCCTGATTTGCATGCAGATATTGTCTCTGCTGCCGAGGCATCTGGTATGAGCTTGAATCAGTGGGTGGAAAAAGCGCTTTCTGAATGTGCTCATCTTTGAGATCTCGCATTCCATGTCCCTGCTCCGTACAAGAACCACTTCATATATGCTCTGGCTTGTACCGATACGCACCCCAACGGCAGTGCTCAACGGTTGGCGGAAGCGCGCCAGCGCTGGAGCCAATCCGCCGTGCAGCCCTTTATGGGCCTCCTTTACCCTTCGGTGAAGTAGTCTGAATCGATTCTCTTGATCTCGTAGATGGCCTGCGTGGCTACCCCAACCCCGTGGTCGATCATGAGTTCGGTGAGCCGCGCACCGTCGATAAGTATGATCTTGGTTTCGATGAGGGTGGCGTAGTCGGTTGCATCCTTTGTGAAGGCCGAGGTGGTTATGAAAATGCCTTTTCTGGCACGCTGGCCCTGTAACGCCCCGGCGAACTTCTGGACCTCCGGCCTGCCGACGGTGCCGTCCCGCCGCTTCGCCTGGATGTAGATGATGTCCAGGCCGAGCTTGTCCTCTTTGATAATTCCGTCGATACCCCCATTCCCTGACTTGCCCAACGCCTGGCCGGCCTCTCGCCGAGAGCCCCCCTAGCACATTTTGACGAGAAGGTCGACTACGAGCTGGTCAAAGAAAGCCGGAGAACAACTCTTGGTGATTTGAAGGATTTCAGAAGCCAAACCTTCTCGGAGCTTCTGATATGCCGATTCGAGCGACTCCTCGGGGGTTTGATTGATTGTCTCGGCGACGCCCGCTTCCTCTGAGTGGTTCTTTTCCTTTCGGATGCTCCGAAACTGAACGAATTCGTCGAACTGTTCCAAGAAGTTGACGTCGATCCAGTTTGGCCCTCGGGAGAGAACCTTCTTGCCGGGGTCGGTGATGCGAAAGAAACCCCGCCGAGTGGAGTCGAGAAGCCCGGCCTTTTTCAGATAGGTTCTTGCCCAACCCACCCGATTATTGAAGATCGCCTGCTGGCCGCTTGCGAGAAATTCGGCTCGCTCGGCCTCGGTCAGCGAGAATTCATCCGAGAGCGAATCGATGGCCTCTCTGAGGGAGTGCTCCCCGCAGTCGCCGGGAACATCAGAGCTCAGCCGCGCCGCTTTTCCGGCGTCGGCTGGAGCGCTTTGATAGTATGTAAGGCCTCCTCGAATCGATGGTATGTTTGCTGCGCCAACATCAAACACCAACGAAGGAGGAAGCCTGATGAGATTCTACACCAAACAGCACCAGTATTACTGTGGAATTGATCTGCACACAAAGAAGATGTGCGTGTGCATCCTCAACAGCTCTGGAGAGACTGTGGCACACCGAAACCTGAATACGGATCCCCCAGGCTTTCCTCGAGTTCATCGCTTCCTACCGGGAAGACATCGTGGTGGCTGCAGAGTGCATGTTCACCTGGTACTGGGTGGCCGATCTTTATGCCAGAGAGAACATCCCCTTCGTGCTGGGCCACGCCCTTTACATGAAAGCAATCCATAGGGGCAAGAGCAAAAACGACAAAATCGACTCCCATAAGATTGCCGTACTCTTGAGGGGCGGCATGCTGGCTCAGGCATATGTCTATCCCGCCAAGATGCGGGCCACAAGAGATCTTCTAAGAAGAAGAAATCATCTGGTGAGAAAGCGAGCAGAACTCTTCGCTCATATCCAGAACACCGGAAGCCAGTACAACCTCCCTGACCCTCTCGGGCGCATTGCCAAGCCCAAGAACCGGGAAGGAATCGTTGATCGATTCGACCAGCCCAGCGTTCAGAAGAACATGGAAGTGGACCTGGAGATGATCGAAGCCTATGACCGCATCCTCATCCCTCTGGAGCGGGAGATCATAAAGACCGCCAATGGACACGATGCCCTTTCCTACAATCTGCTCAAAACCATTCCAGGGGTAGGCAGAATCCTTGCCCTGGTGATGCTCTATGAAATAGAGAACATCCAGCGATTCGAAACTGTCCAGGACTTTGCCTCCTATGCCCGCCTCGTCAAGTGTGCCAAAGAATCCAATGGGAAAAACTACGGGACCAGTGGCAAGAAGATCGGCAATGCTCACCTCAAGTGGGCGTTCAGTGAAGCCTCAGTGCTCTTCATCAAGAGCAATGAGCCCGCTAAGAAATACCTCGATCGACTTGCCCAAAAACACAAAAAGGGAAAAGCTCTCTCGATCCTGGCCCACAAGCTGGGGCGAGCTGCCTACTTCATGCTCAAAAACAAGGTGGCTTTCGATCAAGATAAATTCCTGAGCCACTAAACAGTTGGAGGAGACGGATCAGTAGAAGAATCTGCGGGGATCTATGGAGTGAGTCCTGAAGGAAGTCTTCGGCGACGCGTCGGTCCGAGAATTCCACACGAGAGAGTAAGCGGTGTGCACCATCTGCGCCAGCGATAACCGGCGGCGGGCCGAGGCGCTCATGGCAAGCGCAGCGCTGTACCCGCCGTCCGGTTGATTGCATCGTTAGCAGTTGGTGGCCGAGTGTGGCCTGCCAACCTTCGATACCTGAAGGTATGTTTCTTACACTACTCGGCAGCCCCCAAGGGAGGGCGCCGAATGCGCACACCCCCTTCGGCAACTGTGGCAATGACACCATGATCGAGTGTTTTTGCATGTTGCGTGATGATATTCTGGAGATACAGGTTGGCTCGTTCGGGGCGCATATTGCGCAAACGGAAAATGATGACTGATGGCAACCGGGCACCACTGGCGGCAAGGAGATCACCAAAATCAAGGTCATGTGTCAGCCCAGTGCTTCCCTCGCAGCGGGCTTTTTCCAATATTTCAGAATCGCTCAGCGTTCCGAGGCCTTCTTGGTGAAGGTGCACTGCCTGATGCCCAAGATCGCGAAGAAAGCTCACCGTCTTGGGTGAAATCCCCATATCAGCCAGAAACTTCATCATGAGGCCAGTTCAACAGGATGCACGGTTTCTTCAGCCAACCACGCGGCAAACCGAAGTGCTTGGCGAATGTCATCAGGCTCCAGGTAAGGATATGCTTCGATGATCTCATCTGTGCTCATCCCATTGGCAACCAAATTGACAACAAGGGATACGGTCACACGCATGCCACGAATGCATGCTTTGCCACCCATTGCGCTTTGGTCAAAGGTGATGCGCTCAAAGTTTAACATCGGAAAACTCCGGCATTTCATCGCTGCAATCTCAAATACAATAGCATACTCCTGGAGCAGGGATGAACCTTGTGTCGAGAGACCTGCTAACGAAAAAGATAAGCCGCCACCAACCGCAGCAATCACGCTTGGGACTCCCCAAAACGCTCATGGGGTTGGTGCTCGGCTTGAGCGCATGGTTGTGGGGTCCCGGCGCCCGTGCACCTTGCGTAGACGAACTCAGGATCAAGATCAACCCCACAGTCCCATTCAATAGTGTCGAATGCTACTCGAACCCGTTTGAAAGCATCCTGATTTCTAATCCGCTGAAAAACGCCGAAGTCCAGAAACTCCTTCATGTCTAGGACACCGTGCTCGCCGTTGTCGAAGACTACTGAAAGCATATAGTCGCTACCGGCTGTAACTTCCTTCACTGATGGATACATTGCTTTGCTCCTTATTGGAGAGGTTGAATCTTGAATGGCTCTTCCCCATTCATCACCAATCTCCAGTCGGCCATTAACTCGTCCTGATGCAGTTCCGCCCATGCCAGGACAAGTTTCGTCTGTTTTCCAGGAAGGTCGCCTTCCATCACTTCGCAGGAACGAATATCCACAGTGGCTTTGTGTTCCGCATAGTAGGCATGGAAATGGGGCGGTCCGTGCTCACCCGGAGCGAAGTACATCCGTATGATGATCCCATAGAACATCGAAATGGTCGGCATGGATCTCTCCTCTTCAAGGGAACATGAGCCTGTGAGGGTGATCGGTAGGTTCCGCACAATGGCGAGTTGAGCGGAACCCCCCTGGTCACGAGGGCTTCAATTCATTGCAGGCCCGAGTGCCAGCGGGGGCGGAGCCGCCCGCAGGGCATCACCGGCAAGCAACCATGCCGCCGATGAGCTGTAGCAGAATGCTAGCGAATATCCCGGCGTGGTTGCGTGTCTGAGTGGATGCCCTTATAAGGGTTAGGTGCCTAAAATAGTGCTTCTCCCAACACAAGTCATGAGAAACCCTATTCTTGTGACGAGGCAGGCCGGCCTGTCGGCGAAAAGAGCAACCAGCTTTTCTATTCGAAAACGCCCGCACCCACGAACATATCTGTGCCGGGCACTCGGTATATGTAGGTAACCTTTTTTGAGAGAATCCGATCCTTCTCAGGTTTCTTCAGTTCTTCAGGTGTGGGATACATATATTGTATGTGTTCAGGGGGGCATCTAAATCCATGAGAGATCGGGGGGCTTGCTTTGGAAAGAGCAGGTGAGTGCTTCAACCAAGACGGGATATGTTGGAAGACTTCGGAGGCGGCAGGTTTCCCTCAGGGAGAGTACCCTCTCCACCCAACGGTCCCCCTTTTCGTTGAAGCTTCCCTGCATCATTCGGCGCCACAGGACGGCAAAGCGAAGCGCTCTCTCCGCTCGGTTGTTGGTGGGGTCGACGCCGTCTTCAAGCAGAAAGACCCAAAGATTTGCCATCTCCCGGTCCAGTTGCCTGGCGAGCCGGCCCACCTCATCTTTTCGGTCCCCGTGAGAGGCGATCAGATGACACATTCGGGCATACCATGTGGAGATCTCTCCTTGGGTCGGAGGCGCATTGGCCCAGTGAATGAGGCGACGAAGTTCGGAGGCAACTCGCTCACCAAAGCGAGCGACCACCTGATCTTTTCTCTCGGCAAACCCCAAGGCTTTGCGGATGAAATGGGCCAAACAGGTCTGTCTTTGATTCACCCACTTGCGATAAACTCCGTAGCCATCGCTTACCAGAATGCCCGCCCAGTGCTCGATCAACTCTTCGAAAGCCTTTTTCGACCGGCTGGCCTTGATACTGTAGAAGGCCACCGAGGGATTCACCATCACCCACAACCAGGCAAGGACTCCATGCTGGTACCAGGAGGTCTCGTCGATGTAGTTGACCATGGCGCTGCGTGCTCTCTCGGCGATTGCCACATAGTAGGGAAGAATCGCTTCGGAAACACGGTCGACGCAACGCTGAATTCCACCAGAGCTGATCGCAATACCCAACACCGACTGACAGAATTCTTTCACGGCGCTTCGACTGCTGCGCTGGCTGGCGCTCAACTCTCCAATGAGTCCGGTAAGCCGAACCCCGTATCCAACCTGGAACCCCTGCGGCACGACTCCCTTGCAGGTCCTTCCGCAACCCGTGCACTCCCCTTCCTGAAGGGCAAAATGGGTGATCTGCATCTCGATTTCGGGAAGCTCAATATGTTGATGGGTGTAGAATACTCTCAGGTTCCCAAATTCCCGACACCCGCACTCGCATGGTTTCGGTGGTATCGGGATGACTTCAGTCGGCGTCAAAAGCCTCTGTTGATGCCCTTTGTGGCCCTTCTTTGCACCGGGTTTGCCCGTTCCCTTGGGTTCTCGCTTATCTCTCTGATACGGGGAGTCCGACGATGGAGGGCGGCTCGAGTTCTGAGAATTCTGACCAAGCCTGGCTTCGAGTTCCTCCACGCGCTTGACCAATTTCACCAGAAGTTCATATTGTTGCAGGACCAAAGCCCGTACGGCGGGAGGCGTCTGTTTCCAGTCCTCTTCGCTGATTGGCAAACCCTGTGGAAGATCCTGCAAAGACATCCTGGCACGCTCCAACTCGACTCGCTTTTCGCCTCATGTTCAATCTTTCATTCTCCCATACACGAAAACCTTCGAGTTGTCCCGTTAATAGTGCGTGCCCGACGAAAAAACTACGTACCCCCTGAAGGGTTACCATATATTCAACCCAGCCTTCTCCCTTGGTCTTGGCAACTTCGATAAATTCCTTGACCACGAATCTTCCATCGACCTTCCATTCAAGCACGTTCTTTCCGACCAGTTCCGGACGTAGCGGATGGGTGAGGTGTGTCCCCGCAAAATCCATTACAAAGACGTATGAGTCCTTCTATACGAACTTCCCATCCTTTTTGTCGAGTTCGGGTAAAGCGGCTTCTGGACCTTTCTCTATGATGAATTGAGCTGCTTCCTTGCATTTTGCGATACATTCTGCCCTCGTGGCGCTATCCGCAAAAGCGCTTGCAGCAAAGACAATCCCTATGAGCACCACCAACGTTGTTGTAGCTAGGTTCTTCATCGTCAACCCCCTTGGTCTCACGGTTCACTGCACCCTTTTCCGAATGACCATAGAGATCCACTCTCCCCCCGATCACCTCCCTTCGATCGATTTGGAGTGGCTGAGATAGGGTACCCGAAAATAGCCGCACCTAACGATAAAATTGAGGCGCCGCGCCAGAAGCCTGAACGAGAGACCACACACGCGTATCGCGGTCGCCTCGAATGATTGGTTGGACCATGTGGCCTCATGTGGACTCCAGAGGATGCAAATGGGCCTCAATCCAGGCTGTGAATTCCTCGCGGCCCATGTCTCCCGACGCCACTTGAAGGACAACTCTCTCTGCATCATCTACAGACGCATTTATCTCGTATCCGTTCAAGATGAGAAATACTTCCATGGCCGCGTGGCCGGTACGCTTGTTCCCATCTATGAAAGGATGATTCCAGATAATCGAGAGGCCAAGAGCAGCTACCTTTTCAGGGAGTGTGGGGTAGAGGTCTTTTCCCCCAAAAGTCATTCGAGGCTGGAATAGAGCTGACTCGAGTGCTCCCAAGTTGAGGATTCCAACCGCGCCACCAGACTGTTCGATTATGCGGCTATGGAGTTGAAGTACCTGGCCCAAGCTGAGATAGCGCATCAGGCCAGCCGTTGGTAGAGTTCTTCATTTTTCTTGAGCACGTAGGCTGCTGCCCGTTGAAACTCCTCCTCAGGCCTCGCGAGCAGAGCCTCTACGCTGGCCCGCACAAGTTCCTCAGGGCTTGTGCCCAGTCCAGCAGCCATTTCCTTCAACTTGGCCAGCCTATCCTCCGGCAGACTGATTGTGATGTTGCTCATATTTGCCTCCGCAAAGGAGAAAAGTGTCTCTATATCCAATATACCTCTGCTGCACAGAAACGCCAGTACCTTCGCCTGAGCATGAGCGCGGAATGGAGTGCTGCTCATCCCCGGCCGTTCAGCCGCCGGAGGCGGCTCAACACGAGAAACTCACCGGCGCGCGGGTTTTCAGTGCGTCCGGTGGAGTGACGGGTTGGGGCATGTACTTCATCATTTGGGCAGTATTTTGAAAATGATGTTCACCTGCTTGTCTATAGTGATACTGCTTGGCAAAAAGAGCAATTCCTTGTCACCATTCTTCATACGTTTGATGTACTGGGATGCCCCAGAATAGAATCTACTTTGGATTTCGCGGAGATTTTCTTGCGATATAGCTGATACCCCGCCAAGTTGTGAACCAACTCCATTTGCCATCTGTTCGGCTTGGGTCCTAGCATCTCCGCATGGTTGTGAAACCAACTCTGCCTCTATCGTCTTCCGATCAGTCCTATCAAAGGAAGCATGTATGTCTGTAAGATTCTCAATCGAGAGAAGCTTCTGTAGCAAGACGTCAAATGGTTCGAGTGAATGGAGTGTTACCTTAAACCGTCTGCCGACTTCATAGCCAAGAATCTTCAGCTCTGTATAGTCCTTTGTTTCTCTTACCGTTTTCTTTTCGACCTCGTAGGCTTCAATATGCTGCTTAGGAATTTTGAGTTCTTCCAGCACAGAGATCAACGTCGCACTACGCTGACGAACCGTTTCCAAAGCTTCTGATGGGTTCTCATGGAATGCCTCGATACTGAAGGTAACGGAACCCATATCTGGTGGGACCTCTTTCTTTGCCTTCCCATAGACAAATACAAATGGAAAATCCGGTAGCTGCTCTGCATGCACTCGTACTGCGAACGCGAACAGTACAAGAACGGTGATTAGTATTCCTCTCTTGATCAGCAAATCGGCCCTCCTTTCAGTCTGCTGGTGCCCCAACGCCCGCGCTAACCTGCGAAGCGCATTCCAAATGATGCCAGCCAGCCGGGGGACCCACAACGTCCCGCGCGCATCGTCAGGTTCAGCGCGTGGTTCGACCGCGGATTCGGACGCTACCACACCCAAATGCACTTTGCTTCGTTCAAGAGGGGGTAGCTGATGAATACGATTCCAGCGCTCGCGACTGCCGAACCCCTCAGGGAGCGATCCGCCTCCGAATCCATTTCAGTGGGACGAACATGGACACCCGCGTTTGGTAGCTTCGGTAAGCGTCACCGAACTCGTGGACGAGCTTCCGCTCCTCGAGGAGCGTTCCGACGACAATGTAGATGGTGAGCACACCGTTGCCGACCAACGCCGTCATGTCTAGGTCGCCCGCCCACAAGAGCAGCACGACCGCGGTGTACCAGGGATGCCGGACCAGACCGAGGACACCACTCGAATCGATCCCACCCCGGGTCGCCAACCCCCCGGAGGATGCCCCCCGTAACTGGCTGATCCCGAGGAACTGTCCGAAACTGTAGTGCCTTCCGCCAGCGACCACGAGCAGGATGCCGCAGGCCAGGAGAAGGTATCGGGGGACCAGCCACACGCCCTCCCAGCGGAAGATCGCCTCTTGCCTAAGGGAGTGCGAGTACCACAGAACCGGGATGAGTGTGAGCATCGCGATAGAGTTGAAGAACAGCCGGTAGAACCGGAAGGAGTCGCCCAGCCTCCGCTTCAGGAAGCCGGTCGCCGGCTCCGAGATCATAGCGCTGTGCAGCGTGCAGTACGCCGTCCAGGCGAGGGCAAGGAGGAGGTATCTCAAGGATTCCCCCCTCTCGGCTCACGAGCCTCGAGCAAGAGAGGACCTGCGCCAAAGGGCGAAGAGGCAAAGTCCATTCACCTCACCTCTCGCCAGCGGTCGAACTCCACAAATCAGCGGCGAGTTTATGAGTCCGCTGGATTTTGGGTTGGGCCTCCTTTGACACAGGCTTGGCGCCATGTGGCAACTAGGGTTCCCTCCTTTAAACCGTTCATCTTGGCCCCAAAAACATCGATCTAAGACCGTAAAATGACCTGATTCTTCACCTAAACCAGCGTCAGTTGCGCATTTAGCTTGGTCCGACCTTATTCGGTATTCGCCTTATTCGGATATTCGCGACCTTATTCGCGCTATTCGCGGCTTTCTGGTTGGATCGCACAGCCTAATTCGCTACGCTGCCGCCCGCGGCAACCTCATCGCCAAGCCGCATGAGACGACGTACCGCAGCAGGGTAACCGCAGGCGAGATCAATCATCCTTAAGCGCGCAATTCCGCCATGTGCGTTGGGGGATTGAGTGTTCATCCTTCGCCATAAATCGGCGAGCGTCTGCCTCAAGAGTGGCTCGTCGGTGGTTTGGTCAATCAGCAGCACTACACGCTGCAGCGGCACCGCATCGATCAGGGCGCCTAGTTCAAAGATGCAGCCTCTCCTCTTGGATGTGAATGCACGTAGGTCCATGGTCACCAGGTCGCTCTGCGCCATCAACCTTGTCACCGTTTGCTGCCACGTATCGACGCGGCAATACAATTCGTTGATTCGGTAGCGCCCATCCGGCCCAGGCCGAAGTGCGAGGCCTCTAAGGCGCCGGTCGAGATCGGTGCCAGTACTGATGTAGTTGCTGGCGAACCGCCCGCTGAGAAAATCAAGGAACTCATCGGGCTCAAAACGACCGCGGGCCACGTCCGTCGCACTGATAAGTTGAATACTACCCGCGTACCGCCAGCGCGCGGCGAGGTGGTCGAACAGCTTCTCGGATCGGCTCGGTGAACCGAAGACGCGAAGAAACAGCAAGCGTGCGTTCGGCAGGGATTCCGCGCGTGCTGCAAGTCGCTTGAGCCCGAACACGACGGTAATCTTGTACAGGGCAAAGGGTAGTAATCCTAGGACGTAACAGAATGGGCGGTTGTTGTGCATAAGATAGACAGATACCCAGAGCGAAACCGAGAGCCACAAGGCGTCGAAAAGGAAAGTCTGATCGCTCAATTGTTCGCGGCGATAACGGCGAACGATCCACAGCAGCCCGAACCAAGTGACGACCGCCGACAGCGTGAAACTGATGACCCACAGCGCGGCAAGAGTGGCGCCACCACATAATTCCTTGATATGGCCCGCGAGCCAAGTGCCGGGAGACGTGGAGAGGACCAAATCTGTGATGACAAAGGTCGACAAAAGCATCATTAGCGCCAGGTTGATAAACAACGGTCCTACTGTCCCGCGAACAAATCGATTAAAGGCGACAAAGGGAATCGTCACCGGGGCTGCGCTCAGGCCCCAGAATAGAATCGGTTGTAAGAGCGGCGAGAACGTCACTGTTGCAGCGGTCACCGGTTGCCCCATCACCACGCTGGCGAATGAAAGCATTAGAACTGCTTGGTTCTTTGGCATCAGTCCAACGTCTACGAAGGGAAGCGATGCAGCGCCCGCGAGCTGGAGTAGCACGCCCATTGCTGGAAGCATGCCCACGTATCCCAAAGCAAGGAGCCCACGGAGGCGGCGGTCCGGGCCGCAAAACAGACTGAGTGCGATCACCGTGATGAATGACCACGACCAAAACACGGCGGCATAACACGCCAACAGTGTCAACCGCGATGGTGTGGACGGCGGGGTATAGAACCCAAACAGGAAGAGCAGGCCCACAGATGTCGCCGCGTTGACGGAGCCGCCCAGCGCGTAGGAACGCGCCGCGTGGCGAAAAGCGGTCTCTGCATGCTGGAAGGTCGGCGACCGAGCAGGGGGTGGACTGGTTGGGACAGTAGGTCTATCGGTTTGGATTTCCAGGGGCCCGATCGCCGACGGTTGCTGCTGCCGAGTGGCGTCCTCCACGCCTGGGCTGACTTGCGGAAGTGACGCGCTACGCTGGCTCTCACGGAAGACCGTTCGCAAGTAGCGACGCATGACGATGAAAGCGGCGGTGCTGACTAGCAGTGTTGCTCCCAGTGTGATCCATGCGTCCGCGCCGAAAAACTGCACGGCTGCTATGGGCAAATCCAAAGTGCCGTGGCTTTCACCAAAGTTTATGGCTGGCATCTCTCCCGCCTTGTCTATAGCATCTCGGGTTCATCAGCAGTGACTTTTTGAAAGTGGCTGGTGTAAATGTGCACACTGAAGCCCTAACAAAAAGTTCACCAGCGCCGCGCTTTTCGGCGTCTGGTGCAACGACTGGTTGGGATGGCGCTACATACAAAAGCGGGAAGTACAATCAGGGCAAGAATCGAACCGCATGATTTCATAACGTCGCTGTCTCCAAACTGTTCTGTGGGCTCGTTCTGACCCAACTTCACCCTGGTGTATCTCGGTGCTTTCGGTCCGGCCTGGGTCCGATCCCCGTCCCTGGCCTCCCCTGGTCCATGGGTATTCACCGCGTTACGAACTCTCGAATGCGCGTATGAGAAATGAGATGATCCAACGTCGCGGTGGCAAACACCTTTCCGTCTAATCGGTGCAGGAGCTGCCGCATATCTTCGCGTCTTTGCCTGAAGCCACGTCCATCGATACACGCAACCACTTCATAGCTTGAGCGCCCAGCCGCCACATGCTCATTGCGTTGTGTTTCCAGCTCCTTTATGCGAGCCACCTTATCGCGAGCCGTTCCGTCATCGCTTGTGATCTTCGCTTCGATAACTACGGCAGGACTCACCTCATCCGGAATGCAGAAATCGGGAGCTTGCCCGAAGCCGGGAATCCTTTCGGCTCTGCCTGTTTTTCGATACGACACTCCAGCCAACCGAAGTCGTTCTTCGATTGCATTCTCTATCACTTCGCCGACCAACTCGGAAACGGCGTCTCTGTGGCCGGCAAAAGGACGACCAAGGTAACGCTCGTAAAGCAAAACGGCGTAGGGCACGTTTTCATTGCCGGCATATTTCAGAGATTCAAGGCCATCCCTGGTGTCGAACTTGGCCAGACGGTGAATGACTCCTTCCTGATGATCCGGAGCACCTCGGGTAACGTAATGAACTGCGACATTCACCAAAGCATCCAGCCTTTCGATGGCTTTGGGCCGTTCCGGCGGATGATGCCCTCCGATGCGGGCTCGCTTGACTCGGTCTTCGAACTTCCGGAGACATTCACGAACATATTGGGGATCTTCCCGACAGCGTCTGTCTAGCGTTCTCGCCGCGCTTTGAGTCACGTCGCTATCAAACTCGGATCGTGCCAGCTCAGCCCATTCCGGTGCCGTCATTCCCAGAATCGCTCGCAGAACACTCACGACCCTGCTGTCATTCTGTATTGCTTCACCCACTGTGGACGCATTGAAGTCTTCGAAAGCTCTGCTGCAGCGCTTGAGCACTTCATATGCATCTCGAAAGTCTGAGTACTTGATAAAGCCGCTTCCCATGGGCATAAGCAGAAACTCCGACACCAGGTCTGAGAAAGTGACGTCCACCATCTCTTCCAATCTTTCATTAAGCTCTTCCGACGTCAGCTCAAACGGCCGCTGCAAAGACATTTCCTCCTCCAGCGTTACACGATGCTGCAGCATTATTTCGAGGTTCTTCTAAGGGGGCTATTCTCCCGGCCTCATCCGCCATGCAGCAGCCCCTCGGGAGCGGTCTTAAAAAGCTATTTGGGCCCCTTCGGTACCATAGGATGTCTGAGGTTCCCGGGTGAATACGGTCTGCCGAGCGGGGCTCACTGAGAGGACATCTTCGAGGTATCGCTCGACCGGCGACAGGGCTCCGAAAGCAGCTATCCAGCGTGATACTCTCTCCATACGACGACCGACCGGGAGGCTGGCGTTCCACTCTTTCCTGAGATTCCAAACAGCCAGCCGGATGAGATGGCCGAAGATGATACAGCGGATATCGCCAAGCGTGGCTGTAAAATTCCTCACTCCTGCGAGTTTGTCTAGGTCCATTCTTATAAGTCCGGCGACACCCTCTGGGGAATCGACGATCCATTTTGCAGGTACTTTCCCCGTCGACCGACATACGAAGACGGTATCGAGAATGGAAGACTTCGTTCCGCTTATGTGGATGGAGGCACCCATTTCCCCAGGGCATGGGAGGGATGCCGAGCAGGTGAGGCCTGAATCGAGTATGCCCACCGCAACAGGATAATACGCATCCAACTTGTTGTGATGATAGGTGAAGGCCAAAGGGGCACCCGGCTTAAGAGCCGCCGCCATCTTGCAGAAGACGGAGGCGAGTCCTTCCGTGAAATGCTCCAACCCCCTTCCCATGTTCTGGTTTCCGGTGAGCTCCATCGGGTTGCGCGTGGATGCCCCAGCGAATTCAGGAACGTTCTTTCCGACAAGCTTCCGCAGCCACACATAGCAAAAATCCATCAGCTCCGCGTATTGCACGTTTCCGAAATACGGAGGATCGGTCAGCACAGCATCGAGTTTCCCCGGCTCGATATCCGCTTCAACCGCGTTGGAGCAGAAGAGTTCCACTTTTCTGGAGCCGGCCCGGCCGGACGAGGTATTACCTTCTCCAATCCACTCACCGTGGATATCAACCACCACCTTTCTTCCTCCCTTTTGGAAGATCTCGAAGGGCTTGTCGCAATATGACTTGGCCTTGAGGAACTTGGCGCTGATGTTGGACCAGCCTCCACTGCCGACGTTATCTCCATTGGCTCCGGGAATGCCGAGAAGGTTCGACTCGCACTGGATGAGCCCCACCGGGAAGCCATGGACCGAAAAAATATCGAGCGATTTGAGAGCCATGACATCATAGCGGCAGAGCATGTTCTGGTATCGCAAAAGATCGGAAAGGTTGGTCGCCAGAGCATTGCGCACTCGCTTCCCAGTAAACCTGGTGATAGAACGGCAGCTGAGCTCGAGACCCAGCAGTTGACGCTTGTTAAACATCTCACGGTAGTGCCTATATCCCCAGCGATGCAATCGGTCGGTTTCGTCCCCGCTAGGAATTCTATCCTCGGGTACAAACCTCGCCTGCAGATCGTCCCATGCAGATTCCGCAGCCTCCAATTTCATGAAATCGTTGGGGTCCGGGGTCTTGAAGAAACGTCCCTTATGGCCTGGTTTGCAGGTTGGGCAAAAGTATTCGATGGCAAACATTCTGTGAAGAGGGGGGCCTGCTTTGGGGTCTGGATAGGCGTTGATCTCTCCGCAGAGAGGGCAGGCACATCGGTTTCTCTTTGCCGGCCCGGCTGTGATTAACGCCTGTCCGCACGACGCACATGCACCCGGATGCTTCCGGTCATCAGTTTCACTGAGCGCCCCGCATGCTGCACAGAGGATCACATATTTCGGATGGCGCTTGTTGTGCGAGATCAGGTATCCGGGAAAGAGCCTGATCTCGCTTTTGCATTTCCTGCAGATCCCGGTCTTTACCCAGAGAAAGTATTTCACATGGGCATCTTCCGTGCCGCACTTGAGGCAGCGGGTCCGATAAAAACTGCCAACTTTTCCATGAAGTTCCTTGAACAGTTTCTCTGCACCCTCACGATAGGCATTCAGATCCAGGTGTTCTATTTCCTGCCGCACGATCCAGTAGGACATGGGATTGATGTCGAGGCCGATCACATCGCACCCGAGGCGATTGGCTTCGAGCAGAGGCGTGCCTCCCCCCATGAAAGGATCGGCGATACGAAGCCCCCCGAGATCATGGGCACGATAGAAGGATTGCTTGAGCGGACCCGACACGAATTCGGAAAGAAGCAGCCCCCGAAAGAGCGTCCCGGGCCTTCTGGCGAACCACTTGTGCACGGCGATGATCGGCCTGTAGTTCTGCTGAATCTGTTTCTCCTGCAGCGCCAATCCGCCGATGAATGATATGTCAAAATCATTCTCGATCATTTGACCCCATGTCTTCAATCAGTGTTCTGATAGCTGAGTGCCGTTTGTCTTCCCCCCATTAATTCCTCATTCCAGGCAGGAAGTCAATTTGTACACCAAAATTGGCATCTTAAGACCGAAAAGAACTCAGTTGCGATGGATTGCCCGCAATGCCTATACCTGCCTTGGACCGATTCCTTCCTGACTACCTATTCTATTTCAACCAATACATCTTACGAACGGCAAGGCCCTCTTAACGGAAGAACGCAAGGCCAACCCCAGAGAGAAAAAGAACGGATTCACTCCGACCTCCCAACGGGCGCAATAACCTGCCGGCCAATAGCAAGCGAAGCGCGATGTTGGCCGGTCAGGTTGATTGCGAAGTTAGGCCTTCGTCAGTACCAAAGATCCAGAGGTGTTCGAATTCCTTTACGGCTGCGTCGTAAAGCATGGACTGGGCGGGACACCTCCAAGTAGGGCCGGAACCCCACTCCTGAGAGGATTGATACTGAATGATCACGGCGTATTGGTCGGATCTAGTGAGAAAGAAATGAGGAATCCCCCTCCGGATCTGTCGAACCTCTATGTTTCTCTTTGGGTCCTTGGCCGTGAGCTCCTTGTAGAAGTCGTAGCTCTCGCGGATATCACCGAGGACTGATTCGAGCTTTCTCTCGTTGTAGAGCAATCCCTTTAGCAAATCATTGTCCGGGTGCATTAGCAACATTCGGATCCTGCAATTCCCGCCCGCCTTGGCGAGAGCCATCTTCGAGAAACCTGGGGTTCTTCGCCATGCCCCCAAGGCCACGCCGAGAACATCAAACCGATCCTGCGTATTCTCTAGGAGACTTTGCCAGTCCTTCTCTGTTCCGTAGTTCCCAGAGGTTTCAAAGAACTCGTATGGGGCCTGTCGCTTCGCCTGTGTCAGTGCTTGCCTGTGTTCGTCGGTCGTGGCTTTGACCGCCGCGATCAGTTCATGGGCCGTATTTACCCTGAGATTGCCCTTAAACTGCGGAGGAAGCATTGAATCAGCAAGGTCAGGGTCTGCTAGGAATAGAAGAACTTTTTTCCCCGCACCCCAAAATGCACCTAGTTCAGCAAGGCACCATGGTGATTCAATAGACCGACGCGTGGCGATGAAGACACAGACCTCGCAGGCATGTATTGCGTCTCGCAATTGGTCGGCTAGAGATTCACCTGGCGACATCGTGGACGTGTCCCAACGCTCTGCATTGGCAGCATCCAAAGCCAAGCATATCGCAGTGTAGATGGCTTCATCCTTGAAGCTGTGGCTTACGAAAGCAGGCATTTCACCCCCTCCAATTCATAATCCGCGACGCCGAACGGGCTGCGAGATAAGCTGCATCCCCTTGGGCGCGTGAGCTGCGCTTTTTGCAGCTCCCGTGACAAGGGGGCGCAGCCGCGAAGCGGTGCAGCTTCATTGAGCGGATAGGCGGCGCGTAGCGCCGGCTGTGCGCTCAATGATCTCGCAGCCCGGCTTTTTGGGCGTCGGCTCCAGCGAAAGTTAGAAAAACTTCGTTTTGCCTTGCCTATTTTGAATTTCTAAAAACGTCAGATAATCCATAAACAAACAGATTGGCCAAGATTCCAACGAGTAAAGAACCTACTATAACACTCCATAGGTATTTTCGCCTTTCAATCAATTTCAGATGGTAAGTTTCAATGTCACCCCACTCAAACACATAGGATGGATAACATCTAATATATAAATAAAAAAACATAAATATTACAAGTACAACTGGAGACAATAAAAAATAAGTCTTTGCATCTTTAAGATAGCCCCAGAAACGGCTATCAGTTTCGCAGTGCATAAGAGAGCTAGTTATTACGTCGAAGATTATATTGATCTTTTCATCGGTAGTATTAGTATCTTTGGCCTTCTGCAAAATGAGTGCACGATCTCGCTCAGCAATCTGAAAGGCACCCTTACTCTCGCTGAGACTCTGAAAAGAACTTATCAAACCTAATATTAAAGTAAACGATGCCATAAATATCAACAGCTTATAAAGGTACGGCAAGCTCTTTAGGCGGTACATATAACCGACAGGTACAGTCCGGTCGATCTGTTCTTCGAGTTCAGCAAACATTTCGTTTAACCATGTAAAATTCGGAGATTTTCCGGAGAGAAAGATGGATGTACCTGTCATAGGATGGGGATTTGAATCGTAATCCACGGCGACTACTGTGTAGGCTCGGTCATCTTCTTTTCCCATTTCCCATTCTATAGATAGCTCTTTAATCCTATTGCTCATAGAGTTATCCATATTGAACAGGCTTTCGAGTGAGTGAATAGAGTGCTTCTTCCCCTTTTCCAGGACAACTTCGAAGTTCAGGTCGAAAACCTCTTCCTTCGATAGATCTGTAAATCTCTTATTTACAATCTCGCAAATTCTCGCAAGTTTTGTCTTTGTTAACACGAAAGGTTTTCTATATTTTCTGACGATCCTGTTAATTTCTGCCGGTATAGCCATAGTCGACTGGCTCCCGTTGTGATCTCGGTTCTTTTTCTAACGTTGAAGTAAGCCGCCACCAACCGCTGCCACAATCTCAAGGGTTCCCAAAAGGCTCCACGAGGTTGGTGGTCGGCTTGACTGGCCGGTTGGGCAACGTTTGAGTCTCAAATTGCCAAAACTATCCTACCGCCGTCAGAGTGGATACGATTATCAAATGGATGTCATCTTCTCTCGGGGAAAGCTCGTAACTGACAATGAGGCGCTTGATCTCTGGATAGTACTGGAGCTTACGTTCGATCAATTCGTAGACTAGCTGCTTGAACTCGGCGACATCTCTTGATTCCCCCAAAATTGCCTTACGGATCTTCGAGGTGACGCGCCTGACGAGGGAGTTTCCGTTAACTATAGTCATGGCCAAATTTGCAACCGTCGAGTCTCGTTGCCGCTCTGGAAGCATTGAGGCATTCCAAGCCGCGATGCCTATGACGACGAGTTTTTCAATCGCTTCCGGGGTCTCTGCAAACTGCTTATAGGGTTCGACGAAGTCGAGCAGGACCTGCGACATCTTCTGGTCAAAGCCCATACGACTTCTCGGGATGTAGTCGGGGCGCCTGTTGCTCCTTCGCCGACTTGTGCGCTTCTTTGGTGAACGTTCGGCGCGTGTCATATCTTCCTCGTCTTGCAGGGACAGCCCAACGACAGAAATCAGGCGCGGGCTATGTCGCACCCGTAAAGCATCGGCTATTCACCGTCGCCTGAATTGCCTTGTTAAGTGCCCAAATCGAAGTCGCTTGGGAATTTCCGCCATCTCATGAAATCTTCCTCTGTGCACTCCTCGATTCTGGTGTCAGACTTTTTCCGGGAATTCCAGGCAGTGTTCAAATGATGATATACATGCTGAAAACTGACGTAGTAGCCATCAAGATCAAAATCGTTGTCTTGTTCGATCTCTGCTATCGTTTCATCAAGCTCTTGCTTGGCTTCCCTCAGATGGGCGAGGATTGCTTCCTTGTTCATAGTTTGCCTTTGCACTTAACGCCCAAAATCAGCGGCGCAGGCTTTTTTGCGTCCGCTGGATTTTGTTGTTATGCCACTTACAGTTTTCATTACCTTAAATCCAATCCACAGTTCAGGCATCGTTTTGTGAAGAAGTTTCTAAAACCTATTCCTTCCATGCGCCAATAATACAGTTCGTTGCACCTCGGGCAGGTTGCCGTGAGTCCGATGTAGGTATCCCATATTGCGACAAACAGAACGTAAGGCGCGAGTAAGATAAAAAAGTTTAGGCTGAAATGCTCTGCCAAGAAAAGGGACAGAATGCCCGCAGGTATGAAACCGAAAAATAGTATGATCGCTACGCGCTTTGAATGTCGGATTCTCTGGATCCCTTTATCAATTATTATTGGATCAGTTGTTCGGTACAAATTCCGACCTCTTCTATTCTGGCATAACAGTGATTCTGTAGTTTCTGTATATCTCCGGGATGCGGGGCAAGTCTTGGATTCTCATTAGGGCAAGCACAGTCTGGCTGGTGACATATCCGAGGGAGTGGACTTCCCACATCATCCTGATATCACATTATATTTTATGCTTCAGGTCTTTACAAGGATTTTCCGATACAGTTGGTGCATCTTTCTGTCTATCACGCAGAATGGAAGGATATCCTGAAACTGGAGATTTCCGCATGCAAAGCATCCCTTCAGCATTGCAGACACAATTTGTGGCGTTCTTGAAGCAAAAGACCGTCCCGAATGATGCCCATGCATCCTGTCTTAAGTGGTTGCGCTATTATTTGGATTTCTGCGAGAAGTATCACTTCACCCATGGGCAGGCGGGCAGCCTTGACCGCTTCCTCCACAAATTGGAGGAGAAGAAGCAGACACACGCGCAGCAACAGCAGGCACACCATGCGATCACACTCTATTTCGAGCTTGTTCAGCCCAGGGGGACGGCCGGCTCGGCTTGTTCCCACCAAGAACGGATCGCCCCTGGGAATCCCCCCGCGGTCACGGGCCAGCCCGCCGATTCATCACTCAAGGGGGACTCCGGACCCATCGAGGTCAGTTCCCCGACGCATGCCCTCAATGAACCGCGTTGTCAGGCGGTATCAACCCCTCCAACAGGGAACTTCTCGAAGGGGGTATCCTGGAAAGCCGAATATGCCAGGCTGTCCGACGAAATCAAGCTCCGCCATTATTCGCCGAAGACCCTCAGAACCTATACGCAATGGGTACGTCACTATCAAACCTTTACGCGAAGCCGGGATCCAAAATCGTTGTCAACCCAGCACGTTAAGGAGTTCCTGACGCACCTGGCAGTCAATAAGAAGGTGTCCGCTTCAACCCAGAACCAGGCCTTCAATGCCCTGCTGTTTTTTCATCGGCATGTCCTGAACAGGGAGTTTGGGAAAGTTGACGGAGTTGTCCGGGCGAAGCGGAAACCCTTCATCCCGGTCGTGCTGTCCCGTGAGGAGATTGAGGCCGTCCTGAAGCACCTTGCACCTCCGTTTGACCTGGTGGTGAAGCTCCTGTACGGCTGCGGCCTTCGACTGTTTGAATGTCTGCATCTGCGCGTGCAGTGCTTCAATTTCGATGCGGAGATCCTGACGGTTCATGACGGAAAAGGCCAAAAAGACCGAACGGTCCCGCTCCCTCGGACGTTGCTCCCTGAGCTTCGAGCGCACCTCGAATCCTTGAAGGATCTGCACCAGCGCGACCTGGATCGTGCATATGCAGGGGTTTTTCTGGTGAATGCGCTGGAGAAGAAATACCCGAACGCTGCGAAAGATTTCATCTGGCAGTGGTTTTTCCCGGCCCTGCAATTGACCCGTGTGCCGTCGACCGGCGAGCTCCGGCGGTATTATTTGCATGAGACGCAGGTGCAGAAGGCGATTAAGGAGGCCGTCGGGAAGGCTCGAATCTGCAAGCGCGCATCAGCCCATACGTTTCGCCATTATGTCGAGTTCAGAATTATGCCGAGTAGTGAGGCTGTAAACAAGGAGCATACACTGAGGGCTTGGGAATGGCCTCATTCCTACTCGACATAATTCCCGGGTGAAAGCAGGCGGTGGAAGACGTTCGTGTGACTACAGGTTCTTAAGAAATTCGAGGAGTTCGTCATTTGGCCGGTAGCGGCCCGGCGTCACGGACAAAGGAGTGGTTTTAGCAAGCGCCTGCTCTTTCATTTGAAGATCAGCATGAATGTAGAGCTGAACTGTCTCCATGGTTTCGTGGCCAAGCCACAAAGCGATAACGGTTCGATCGACACCCTGTTGAAGCAGATCCATGGCCGTTGTGTGACGAAGCACGTGTGGTGTAACGCGCTTCTTGCTTAACGACGGGGTCCGCTTTCGAGCGGATTCCAGATGCTTGAGCAGAAGATACCTTACGCCGTCGCGGGATAACCTGGCACCTCTTGCGTTGGGAAAGAGCGGAGATTGCGGTTGGTTCGGGTGCTCGCCCATCCATGCCATCAGGGCTTTTGTCACTTCTTTTCTGAGGGGCGTACAGCGTTCCTTTCTGCCCTTGCCCCTGCATCGCACATGGGCTCCATGACCGAGCACGACATCTTCGTTGTTGAGGCCAACGAGCTCGGAGACACGCAGACCTGTTTGTACCGCAACGACCAGTAGGGTCTTATCTCGGCGGCCTGTCCATGTGGATTCATCGGGTGCGACCAGGAGTGCACCAACCTCTTCCCGGGTCAAATATTCCACCGGGCTGCGGTCGGATCGTTTGCCGGGAATCGCCAGTACCCGTTGAATCGATGCACTGTGGCTCGGGTCGCGCCATGCAGCATATTTGAAGAATGAGTGAATGGCTGCGAGTCTCGCATTTCTCGATCTGATGGAGTTGCCACGCTCTGTTTCCAGCCAGTCAAGGAAGGAGCCGATCAGAGGAGCCTCCAGGTCTTCCATAGTGATGCTGGAAGGAGGTTTATTCAAACGTTGCTCAACAAATCTGAAAAGGAGACAAAACGCATCACGATAGCTTGCAATCGTTGTGGGGCTTGCTCGACGCTGCTTCATGAGACGTTCCGTGAAGAATGCCTGGAGTAATGCTGGAAAATCGGGAGAGGTATCCATCATATGAGCCCTCCCGGAATGGAATCCAACCGGTCTGCGACCAGCTTCATGAGTTCAGGCACAGCTGAGAGGTACCAGTAAGTGTCGTTAACATGCCTGTGTCCGAGATAGGTGCTCAGATGAGCAATGCGCTGTTCGATCTTGTGGTCGGATTTGTACAAGTGTAGCAAGGTTTTTACGGCGAAGGTGTGGCGAAAGTCATGCACCCGGGGACCATGGCTGTCCAACGGCCCACGCAGCCCAATTTCTCGTGAAAGCCTTACAAATGTGCGCTCAACGATCCATTTGGTCAATCGTTTGCCGGCCTCCGAGATAAAGAAGCCGCTGGTCCGGGGTGACGGGATGATCGAGTCTCTCAGAGCCTCATATGTTTTCAGTCTGCACTGCACGGAAGGGTGGATTGGCACCAAGCGCGACTTGCCGAACTTGGAATGGCGAATCGTGAGAATTCGTTTTGCGAGATCCACATCCTGCCGGTCGAGGGCAACGGCTTCACTGATTCGCATACCGGTGGCCGAAAGCAATCCGAAGACAGCTCCATACGTCGATGCTCTGAGCCCTTTTGGGGAGGTAAGTTTAGCCGCCGCCTTGAGCAAGCGCATGACTTCATCATCACTGTAGATGTGAGGCTTCTTGCGATGGTAGCGGTATGGAAGCAAATACTGTGATGGGATTTGGGTGCGTCGATCTGTTGCGCTGTGGTAGGAAGCGAAGATCCGGACTATGCGAAGCCGCACGGCCCAGTATACCGGCGTGGCATTTTGGGCCTGCATCGCCCATTTGAGAGCCAGGTCAACCGTGATGAAAGGGGCCCCCTCTTGTTCCATGAACTCAACAAATCGGGGTAGGAGGACGCCCTCTTCACGAAGCTTGAATCCCAGTGAGCGACGCATTTCCAGGTACTGATGGACGGCTGCCTTGAGCTCGCTCATGCCCCACCTCCAGGCCAAGGCTGTGCAAGTGGCGCGAGCATGTTCAGATCCACTTTCGTGTAGATTTCAGTCGTAGTTGGAGAGCAATGACGCAGAACCTCGGCAATTTCATTCAAAGTGGCGCCACTGCGCAGCATTCGGACAGCCAGCGAATGGCGCAACAGATGAGCGCCCTTGCGTGGTGGACTGAGTCCGGCACGAGAAAGTGCGCGCCGAACCGTATCACACACAGCCACAGAACCTGCAAATCCTTGACGTGGAGCTTTTGCACGGATGAATACCCTGCGCGTTGCGCAACGCGGGCGTCCGTTGAGCAGGTACTCGGCAAGTGCTTCGCCTACGTCCTGCGGAATGGGCAGACGGCTCTGCTTGCCTCCTTTCCCGCGTACCGTCAATTGCCCGAGATCCCAATGGATGTCATCGAGTTCCATGCCTACAATTTCGCAGGCACGCAATCCAAGACGAGCCAGCAACAGCAATATCGCACGGTCACGTTTCCGGATTTCCGCGTCAGGGACGATAGCTGCCAGGATGTCTTCAACCTGGGCCGGTTCGAGGAATTTGGGTAAGGTGGAAAGCTTCCATTCAGCCACCGTCGGTACGCAAAGAGACAAGTCATCCGAGATCTTGCCGTCGATGAAGAGGAAGCGGAACAGCGACCTCAGAGCACAGGTCATCAACTGAGCATAGCGCGGACTTACGGAACGTGCTGCTTTGCAGATGAATCCCGTTATCTTCCGAGGGGACAGGTCACATTCTGTTTCTGATTGCTTATTCGCTGTTTCAGAGAAAAAGAGCTCTGCTATGCGGAGGTACGTCAACACAGAAGCCTCCGAAAGTCTTCGCTCCTGTCTCAAATATCGTGCAAAGCCCTCTACAGTAGAGTGCCAGGTGCTCGTGCGAAGCTCAGGAGGGGGAGATGACGCTGCTCCAACCTGACGCAGATAATCGAGCAACATCAGCAAACCAGCATGATCACCGCGCCTGACACGTCCGGGTCGAGATGATTCTTTGAAAAAAGCAATGACAGTCTGTTCATGCAGGTCTGCCAATGCCAGACCCCGAGAGGCGAGCCACCTGTTGAAACGGTTCATAACCACAATCTTCGGCTTCAGACTGGAGGCGCAGTATCCTTGTTGGGTCATTCGATGAACAAACACCGGGAGGTGCCGGTCCAACGGACCGACGGTAGCAGTTGATGGCACAGCTTTGGGACGGGATTCTTCCTTCATGTTGTCCTCCTTGTTTGATAAGCGAATATGCAAGGAGGAACATGATCCAGAATTATGTTGAGTTGGAAGGGCTATGGAGAGACGATAGCCTGTTGGTGAGCAAGGCCTTGAGAGTCAGATGATGATCTGACTCGGCATAATTCTGAACTCGACATAATGGCGATTATGTTGAGCTCAACATAATCGCCACAGTTTTGCCAGCCACCTGCTCCAGGCGAACTATGACATCCGCACAATCCAGGAGTTGCTGGGACACAGCGACGTCAGGACCACCATGATCTACACCCACACCGTCAAGAGTGTCACCATCAAAGAGGCCAAGAGCCCGCTTGACTTCTAACCTTTCCCTGGTACCCGGACCCCCGGAGTATAACCCTTCGGAGATTCAGGTCTTGCCGGTTTTGTCGTCTCGCCGTCCAGAAGTCCGTCTGTGGAATTGAGGCAACTCCCGAGCAGATTCAGGTTCGGGCACGGGCACTCCTCATTGACTGGCGACGAGATTCTACACCTTATACATCAAGGGATCGAGGAAGCGATGTTGGAATTCCTCGAGGACGGCGGGGAGGGGCAGGCCGCCGTTGATGACGACGAATCGTTCGGGCTCCAGGGAGGCGAGTTCCAGGTATCCGCTGCGGACCCGCTCATGGAAGAGGCGGTTCTCCAGTTCGATGCGATCGAGGTCGGCATTCCTTCCCCGGATCCGCTGCAGCGCCACGTCCACGGTACAGTCGAGGAGGACCGTCTTGTTGGGCACCAGACCCTGTGTTGCCCATTCCTGGAGGGGGCGAAGCCGCGCCGCATCCAGGCCGCGGCCGTAGCCCTGGTAGGCCAGTGTGGCGTCGATGTAGCGGTCGGAGAGGACCCACCATCCCTTCTTTAAAGCGGGGACTATCACCTCCTGGAGAAGCTGGGCGCGGCTCGCCGTGTAGAGGAGCACTTCCGCCTCGGCACAGATGGCCCCAGCCGAAGCGGGGTCCAGGAGCAGCCGCCTCACGCTCTCGCCCAGAGTAGTTCCCCCCGGTTCCCTGGTCCTGATGTGTGGAATGCCGCGCTCCGTGAGCCACCTGCTCAGTTCCTCGAGAAGGGTGCTCTTGCCGCAGCCGTCGATTCCTTCGAACGTGATGAACAGGGGAGGCCCATGGAAGGGAGATGGTTTCATGAGGTCAGGCGCCTCGGGCATGGAGTTATGCAGGGCATGGCAGCGTTTTCATCCGTCTGTTGTTTGAACCACAAAGGACGCGACAGGCACGGCGCAGCACAGTCGCAACCAGACACCCTTTCACCACGAACCGCACGGAGAGCACGCAGAAATAAAAAGATGTCGTGCTCTCCGTGGTTGGCATGTGGGAACTGCGGAAGTGAGGCTAAACCTTGATGGACCGGTTGTCCTCTTCCGTCTTGGTGTCTTCGTTGTAGTCCTGGTCCTGGCGCTGGAAGTTCACACGGTTCTTGGCAACGTAGAATCCCTTGGCGGTCTCGAATTCAAGGCCGAAGATGGCGCATGCCTCGAAGAAGCGCTTCCAGAGGTCCATGACGGCATTCCTTGCCATGTCTTCCTTGAAGCCGCCCCCCATGGCCCACCACTTCCATTTGAGGCTGTTCTGGAGCTCGTCCAGGGCGAGAAAAGACGCGATGGCAAAGGCATCGAAGGAGGGGCTGTCCTGCAAAGCCAACGGCGCAGAAAGCATCATGGGGTTGAATTTGAACAATGTGTGAGAGGCTCACCAGGAAGTGGAGCATGTCCACCACTTCGATTTTGCCGTTCTGGGTGCCGATGCCGTGTGCCTCCACCTCCCGGATGAGCTCGGCGAGCTCGGCGGAAAGGGCCTTTCTGTAGTTCTCGATCCATGTGAGCTTGAGTTCCGGATCCCTGATGGTTTTCCCGTAGTCCAGCCCGATATTCCTGAGAGTATGCACATTGAGCTGCCACTGGAGGTCGAAGATTTCTTTCATTCACTAATCCGTTCCTGCCCGTCCAGCAGTCCCATGCCTTCAAAATACTTCCTGACTTCCCTGGCGATGAAACGAATCCGGGGATGAGCCTGCTTGGATTCCCGAAGCGAGATGAAATGTCTCCATCCGCTCCACCTGCCGCTCACGAAGATCTCGCTCTTGAGGAGGTTGGGCAGGATGTCTCGGGCGATTTCCGGCCTCAGGCCGCGGGAGATGTCCGCCTGATACCATTCGAAGATCAGATCACCCCTCTTTCGCCAGTCAAGAACCTCCGGCGGCTCCTGGGAAAACTCCCCTTTGGACTCATCGAAAAATGCCTCGATTTCCTCCGGGACGATGAGTGCCATGCCTCGATTCTTGTAGTTGACATAGCGGGTGCTTTCCTGGGTGAAGGAGAGCACCCTGTGCCTCACGATTTCATGGGTGATGCCCCGGTCGCAGACGATCTTGAAGATGAAGACCGGGACGTCCGACCTGGGATCCTTCATTAGGAGATTCAGCTGGTCGTCCTCGGAAACCAGTGACACGTCGTAGTGGAAATCATCGGGCAAAGCCGCTTCGCTCTCGAACAGGACGGGAAAAAACCTGGCCAGATGATGGCCCAGGAAATCATAGTACCGGGTGCTCTCCTGCTTGAGGTATTCGAGGGTTTCGATCCACCCCCGGAGGTTCCCCGCGACGACAAACGCGGCGATGCCCTCTTCGTAGAGCGCGCAAGTCCTGTGGTAGGCAATGCGTTCCCGAAAGCTCTTGCGCAGGGATTCGGTGAACTCCTGGACAGAAGGGATCCCCGGGGCGGGACCTCGATGCGGGTCCTCCTGAATGCGCAGGACGATGTTGCTGTGTTCCAGGACCGACAGATGCCCGTGCTTCTTGAGCATGAGGACAAAAGACCTGGCGGAATCGTCCGTGATCTTGTCCTCTGACTTGTAAGCGGTTCTCCCGCAAATCTCGATGACCTGGAGAACTCGGCGTTCCTCACTCGGGGCGAGGCCCTGAGGGAATACGGACGTTTTGGCGAATTGGACGCTCATGGTTATCCCCCTCTCCGAAATTACCACCTGAAGTACCATGGAACCGAGAACGAGGGCAACGGGAATGTGGCCTTTAACGCCTCCCCTGAATGGGCGGTGGGATTGTGGCGGAGCTCAACGCCGGTCTGGCCAAAGGAGGTGTTTGTGGTAGAATGGTCAGCGTGTGCGTCCGGTCAACGATCAACTTCGAGTTGATGCGTGCTCAACCCGCGGGACCGTTCATGGAATCGGAGGCCCCGGCGGAGCGCTGGGTCGGGTCGGTTCAACCAGACTTCTCAGGAGGCAAACGATGATCAAGGTCATAACTCACGAGGATTTCCTCCAGGTTTACACGAGCGACCCGGCGGCGGCGCCGGGCAGGATTGAGGCCATAAGGAAAGCCATCCAGGGAGAAGTCGAGTACGAGGAGGCCTACCCGGCAGGCGAGGACGACATCGCCGCCGTGCACACGGCATCCCACATCAAGAGCGTGACGCGCATGGGGTTGTACAACATTGCCGCCTTGGCGGCCGGAGCCACCATGCAGGCGGCGGAAGTCGGCCTTACGGAGCCCTGCTTTGCCCTTGTCCGCCCACCGGGACATCACGCGTCCGCGGGCAGTTCCTGGGGTTTCTGCTTCTTCTGCAATGTGGCCGTTGCCATCGAACACCTGAGCCGGACGGGACGGATAGCCCGAGCCCATATCCTCGACTTCGACATGCACTACGGTGACGGCACCGTCAACATTCTGGGGGGCACAGGCAACGTGACCATCCACAATCCCGAGTCCCATGACCGGGTGCGGTATCTTCGGGAAGTGGAAGCAGAGCTCTCCAGGACCAAGGCGGACATCATCGCGGTGTCCGCGGGCTTTGACAACCACGCGGAAGACTGGGGCGGCGTGCTCCTCACGGAAGACTATCAGACCATGGGCCGGATGGTCCATGAGACGGGCAGGCGCCTGAACATCGGCTGTTTTGGAGTCCTCGAGGGGGGATACAACCACGGGGTTCTGGGGCAGAACGTGAAGGCCTTTCTGAGGGGGCTCCAGGGGTTGTGATGGAGAAGGAGAAGAGTGTGGGCGCCATGAGAAGATCGAAGGAAGTCCAGGTCATTTTCCCTGACGAGCTGAAAGACTACATGGCGGCGAACCAGGAGGGAACCTACACGCTCCTGGACGTCCGCCAGCCTCATGAATACGAAGCGGCTCACCTCCCGGGGGCCAGGCTCGTACCCCTGCCCCGGCTCGCCGATTCTCTCGGCCAGATGGATTCCCGAAAACCCACCATCGTCTACTGCGCGGTGGGAGGGCGGAGCTCCACGGCGGCCCAGATGTTGATGCACCAGGGTTTCAGTGAGGTCCTGCATCTCCAGGGCGGCATCGACGCCTGGGAAGAGCCCACCGCGACGGGCCCGGTGGAATTCCACCTGGAATTCGTGCGGGGTGGTGAAACGCCTGCTGAAATCGTCAAGATGGCTTATCGGATGGAAGCCGGCCTCAAGAGGTTCCACGAGGAAGTCCTCTCGCGAACGGAGGAGGAGAAGCTTTCCAATCTCCTGAGAAGTCTCGTCAAGGCCGAAGAGAAGCACATGGAGACGGTGCTACGGCTGGCTGCATCCGAGAACGTGCGTGAGGGGGATCTGGCTGAAATCAAGGCGGAAGCCGGCGGGGACCTCATGGAAGGCGGGGGATCCGTGGGAGAGTTCCTGACCGCCAACGAACGGTTCCTGCATTCGGTCTCCGGGTTCATGGAACTGGCCATGATGGTGGAAACCCAGGCCCTGGACCTTTACCTGCGCATGGCGGCCGAATGCAGAAACGAGGCGACCCGCAAGGTGCTCCTCGCCATTTCCGAGGAGGAAAAGGGGCATCTGGCCATGCTTGGCCGCTACATGGACCAGGAGATGGCGGGGTAGGGGCGGCTCGGCGGCGTCGACTTATGCCGGATAAGGTTGAGCATCTTCATTCCCAAAAGGAACCGCATCTCAACGCAGTCCCTCATGCCCCTCGTGGGCACCCGAAATGATGAAAAGCTTTGAATCCACCGCAGAGGGCGCCGAGAGCGCAGAGAATAGCATGCGTTATTCGCGTGAATGACGCGAAATGGTGTTGTCTGGTGTTATGGCATCGCAGGCAGGTTATGCGTCACGGATGGGTTGCCGTAGCATAGCCCCTCGTGGGCGTTGGGACGGGCACAAGGCCCTAGGCTACGGGGTCGTGGACTCTGCAGGCTGACTCGGGCTATTTGTCACCCCGCTCCGCAATGAGCCGAAGGTCACGCGGCACTCCAGCCAATGAGGAAGGATGTGCAGGCGTAGATCAAACCCTCGACGACTCCGGCCCCGATATTGGGCTTCTCCTGCACCACCAGTTCGTGAGTGAGACTGGTGCCGGGCAGAAGGAGCCTGTCGGTCGCAAGGCGGACAAGGGGGAGCACGAGGAGCCCGTAGAGGAGCATGAACCCGAAGGAGGCCAGGCTTTCCGGCCAGGAGACGAAGTTCCCCTGAACCGCGTAGCGGACGATGTTTCCAATGGCGAAAAGCATCCCGGCAAAAGAGGCACCCACCGCAGCGTTTCCATTTTCCATGGCCTGCTGCACATCGTAGGGCACCAGGCGCAGGTACACGTGGGCCGCCACGATGAGGGCGCATTGCCCGAGTACGAGGAAAACCAGCAGGGCCACGATTCCGCCGCCTTCCCCGGAAATCGTGCCGTAAAGGATGAGTCCCATGGCGATGTAGTTGGCGGCTCGCACGAGGCCCACGCCGCAGTTCTGGTCGTTGATGATCTCTTTTTGCTCGCTGAACCGGGTGAAAATCACCCGGTCATTGATCCAGACGGACAGGCTGAGGAGAAGAATTGCCAGGACCCCGTATTCCAGAACGCCCAGGAGGCCGCCTGTGAAGGAATGGGAAGGTCCCGAAAAAGCACCGCCCACCGCGATGGTCAACCCGAGGAAATACCCGCCCATGGCGAGGGCCAGGGCCAGGTTGTCCCGCTCCGAGAGCTCTGTTTTGAGGGAGCGGATGCCGTGGGAGAATGCAAAGACCGCTCTGCCTCCAACAAAGAGCAACATGGCGGTGGCGAGGTAAGCAAGACTCATCAAAAAGGACTGCAGGATCATGCGTTCCTCCACTGTCTCCGGCTGTCTCTTCCGCAAGACCTGAGAATACTGGTATTGAGAATTCTTAAAGGAATTGAAGTGTGGTAACGTATCACCTCTTACCAGCGCCTTGCGGCATAGTCCAGAATAATTCCCCACAAAGTCGCTCATGGATGCGTTTCAGGGCGGAGACCCCCTCGAGGGCATGGAGAACAGAGGGCTCATGAAGAAGACCACAAGCATCACCCTGGGTTTCATCATGTCTGCCGTCATCGTTTCCGGGTGCGGCGAACAGAGGCGTTGCGTCGACGCAAACGGCATCGTCATCGCGGATGAATTGTGCCAGGAGGACACCACCGGAACCAGGAGGTCCTCGACGGGCAGCCGCTGGTACTACGGAGGAAGCCGGGGCGGAATCGGGACAAGGGTCAGCGACGGGAGCTTCGAGTCCTCATCGCGTGGGGGCTTCGGCAGACTGGCCTCCTTCCACGGTTCGGGAGACGGAGGCTCTTAGAAGTCTCATAATTGGCGGCGGCAACCCATGAAGCGCTTCACGACGGAGACTCGGTCGGACTGGGAAAAGAAGGTGGAGGAGGTGGGGCTCCTCTTTCACCACACGAAGGAGGGCCTTTACTGGGACGAGAGCGCTTACTATGAGCTCACCTCGGGGGAGGTGGACGAACTGGAGCGGGCCACCAACGAGCTCCAGAAGCTGTGCCTCGATGCCGCCCAGCACGTCATCGACACCAACCAGTTCGATCGGCTGGCCATTCCTCGGGCCTGCGTGCCGCTCATCAAGGCCGCCTGGGAGGAGGAGCCCCCCGCCATCTACGGCAGGTTTGACCTGAGCTACGACGGCAGAACCCCTCCAAAGCTTCTCGAATACAATGCGGACACGCCGACGGCACTCCTGGAGGCAAGCGTGGTGCAGTGGTTCTGGCTGGAGGAGAAGTTCAAGGGGGCGGACCAGTTCAATTCCATCCATGAGAGGCTCCAGGAGAAATGGACCGAACTGAGGAACTATCTGAAGGGTTCCCCCCTGTATTTCGCCCATTCCGGCGGGAGCGTCGAGGACATGGTGACGGTGAGCTACCTGCAGGATACCGCCGAGCAGGCGGGCCTCAGGACCTCCAGGATAGCCGTGGAGGAGATCGGCTGGAGCAGCGAATACCAGTGTTTCGTGGATCTGAGCGACAACCGCATCACGAGCATCTTCAAGCTCTACCCCTGGGAATGGATGATGGAGGAGGAATTCGGGGAGCACGTCCTGGAGCTCCACACCACGATGGACTGGCTCGAGCCCATCTGGAAGATGCTCCTCTCCAACAAGGGAATCCTCCCCATCCTGTGGGAAGTCAACCCGGGACACCCCAACCTTTTGGAGGCCTATTTCCAGGAACCTCACAGGATGAAGGAGTATACGAAGAAACCGCTCTTTTCCAGGGAGGGGGCCAACATCCAGGTGGTGAAGCCGGGGCTGAAGCAGATGGAAACGGGGGGTACCTATGGGAAGGAAGGCTTCATCTGCCAAAAGCTGGCTCCCCTTCCGGACTTCGACGGCTATCGTCCGGTTGTGGGAAGCTGGGTCATCGACGGCGAATCGGCCGGCATCGGAATCAGGGAGACCCGTTCCCTGGTCACGGACAACACGAGCCGCTTCGTCCCCCACCTCTTCCGCTGATCATTCCACTTCCAAATTGCTCCCCATCAAGAATGCTTCCATTTCTTTCAAGGAATCCACCATGACAGCGGCCTTTGATGGCATGTCCGTTCCTGATGGTTTCACAGTTCCTGATTCCTTGCGAGAGGTGGAGATCGAATCCGAGAGGCTGCCCGGGGTGGCCTCCGTTGGAGGAGCATGGAGATAAGGCGGGAGGCGTTCAGGCTCCTTCTCCGCTCTTCACGAGGAGCGTGAACCAGGTTCGCTCATGATCCCATTCACGCACCACCTGCAGATGAGACGATGCGAGCCTCGACTTGAATTCCTCCGCCTGGCTTCGCAGCAGGCCTGAGAAGATGGTCCATTTCCCGCGGCGAAATGCCCCCGCCTTGAGCAGTGTCCCAAGAACGTCATAGTGCAAATTGGCGATGACGAGGTCGGCCTCATGGGCGGAGAAGTCCTCCGCCTTGCCCCGCACGGCCAGAACCTTTCCATCCAAACGGTTGAGCTTGACGTTTTTCATGGCAGTCTTGACACAAAGGGGGTTCAGGTCCACGCCAACCACCTCGTCGGCCCCAAGCATGGACGCGGCCACCGCGAGTATGCCCGTGCCTGTGCCCAGGTCGAGGACCCTCCCCAGGGGGGCCTCCCGCTCCACATGGAGCATCGCCTTCAGGCAGTCCCTGGTGGTGGGGTGAAGGCCGGTTCCGAAAACCACTCCCGGATCCATGACGATTTCGAGAACCCCCGGTTCCACCGGCAACCTTTTCCACGCCGGGGCGATGAGAAATCTCTCCACTCGCACCGGTTCAATGGGCCCCCCGTGCCATTCCTCGTAGGTGAAACGGTGTTCTTCCGTCAACCGGAGGTTGGGTGTCGCCTCGATGAGCCCCAGGACTTCCTCCCGGCCCGGCCTGGAAAAGAAGAGAAACGAGGTGTCGTCTTCGAGCCACGTGCCTATGAAAGCTTCCCCCAGGAGCCTTTCATCCTCTTCCGTAACGACTCCGTCGATGAGGTATACGTGGAGGTAAGCGTAGGGGGAATCCAATGGATTCATGCCTCTTTTGTGAAGCGCGATGGGGTTTCCCCATTGCTCGTCGTGCTCAGGATGTGTCCATTTCACCCCGGAGCACCCGGAGATCGCTGAGACGATAATATGATCAAAGGGGATCTCTGCGCTCTCGGCGGAGGGCGCAGTGAGGTCCCAGCTTTTTATGGTTCAGGGGCCTGCTGCAATCAAGAGGAAGTTTCTAAACCGCTTTGCCCCCTCACCCCAGCCCTCTCCCCAATGCTGTTGACTTAAGAAAGTCCTCCGTCCATAGTTCCCCTCCCATCAAGGGAGGAGAGCTCTGATGTGCTTAAGTCGACAGTATTGAGCCCTCTCCCACGAGGGGAGAGGGAGGTTTTGCCATCCCAAACAAACATACCCTACCCGACAGGCGGGTCAACAAGCTTCTTCCGTCCTTGCCTCGCGCGCGGGCGGATCGGGGTGGCGGGACCCGGCATGTCATCGCCTGACAGGGCCGGGGTCCTGACGACCGATCTGTCGGTTGCATCGGATCGTTATTTGTGCATGAACTTTGGGGAATAGTGAGTTATTCTCAAGGGCGATCGCCGCGGTACCAATCCTTTGAACCCCCCTGAAGCAAGAGTTGAACGATGGCGTTCCACAAAGCACCCATGGTGAAAAGCCCGCGGGCCCTTATTTTCCCCGCGTTGCTGCTGGTGTTCATCGCCCTGGCAGGATGCGACAACAAGGAAAAGCCCATCGAAGTCGACCTCAGCAAGCGTGAGGACATCGGCTACAATGAGAACCCGAATGCCATCACGTATGCTTATCTTCCCCAGTATTTTCACCGGGTCTCCTTCGAGAGGCACAATCCCATCATCCAGCACCTGAAGAAGGAAACGGGCCTTCCCATTCGCCAGGTCTATCCGGACAGCTTCGACGACTTCATCAAGATGTTCGGACAGGGAAAAATCGACATCTCGTTCTCCAACCCCTTCGTCTATGTCAAGCTCGCTCAGCGCCACGGATGCCGTGCTTTCGCCAGGATCATCGAACTGGACGGCAAGGAGAATTTCAGGGGGCAGGTCATCTGCCGAAATGACAACAAGCAGATACGGACTTTGGAAGACTGCCGCGGGAAGCGCTGGGTGGCCGTCGACCCTTCCTCGGCGGGCGGTTACCTTTACGCCCTGGGGCTTTTCTGGGATCACGGAATCCGCAGGGAGGAGTTTGGGGAGATCGCCTTCGTGCCCGGCCCGGGAGGGCAACAGGAGAAGGTGGTCTTCGCCGTTCTCTCCGGCCGGTATGACATCGGTTCCGTCCGTGAAGGCGCCCTGGACCTGGTGGCCGACAAGGTGGACCTCAACGAGATTCGGGTCATCTCCCACACGCCCTGGTATCCAGGCTGGCTCTATGCTGCACGGAAAGGACTCGACCCCAAGGTAGTGCATGCCGTGCAGCAGGCCCTCATCAAACTTGACCACACCAACCCCGAATACCAGCCCATCTGCGACGCTGCCCATTTCCTCAGGGTCATTCCCGCCGTTGACGGTGATTTTGATTCCATCCGCTCCCTCGCCGCCAAAGTGGGCATCGACCTCGACAAGTAGGGTGCTTTGATGGTGCTTCGGCTCAGTTTTCGAACCAAGATATCCATCTCCATGATCGCCATTCTGCTCCTTTTTGGGATGTTCCTCGCGTTCGTCATCAGGGAGATGTCTTCGAGGTCCCTCTACGAAGAGCACAGGAAGCGCGGGGTGTCCATTGCGGCACAACTGGCCGCGCGCATTGCGGAACCTCTGCTCGCCATGGATTTCATCCGCATGAAGGACATGGTGGATGAGGTCTTCAGAACGAATGAAGACCTCGCCTTCGTCTTTGTGCTGGGTCAAGAGGACAAACCCCTGGTACACACCTTTTCGGGCGGCTTTCCCGTGAACCTCGTCGAGGTCAACCCGGTTCTGGAAAATGAGGGTCACCGGGTCCGGCCCCTGAGCATTTCGAGGGAGCTGGTATACGACTTCGCCTTTCCCATTGTGGTCGGCAAAGACCGGCTGGGGACCGTCCGGGTCGGAGCGACCACCAGGAGGATCGACGCCGCGCTGTATCGCCTCATCTGGGCCACGCTGCTTGCCATAGGCTCGGCCATAGGCGTCGCCGCTTTCGTGGGAACTCTCCTCGCCCGCACCATCACCCGCAGGGTCCAGCTGCTCCGCAAATCGGCGGAGGAGATTGTCAGGGGAAATCTGAACATCCAGACACTTCCGGCATCCAGGCACGAATGCTGGGAGATCATGGACTGCGAACGCAGGGACTGCCCGGCATTCGGCAACCGGGATCACCGCTGCTGGCATCTTGCCGGAACCATGTGCGCGGAATGCCTGGAAGGTGAATACGCCGACAAGGTGAAGGCGTGCGAGCACTGCCGGGTGTATCGCATGCACGCTGGAGACGAGATCCAGGACCTTGCCGAGTACTTTGACGTGATGGCCCTGACGCTGCGCCGGCGCATGGAAGACCTGGAGCGGACCCAAAGGGATCTTCAGGACCAGCAGCAGATTCTGCGCACCATATTCGACGTGGCACCGGACCTGCTGTCCCTTCAGGATCCCCACCTCCGTTACAGGGCGGTCAACAGGGCCTTCACCCAGTTTTTCCAAACCGATGAAAAGAGCATTCTCGGGAAATCGGCAAGTGAAGACCTGCCCCAGTGCGGGGCCGAGGCGGATCATGCGGAGAGCAGGCGGGTTCTCGAAACGGGGCGCTCCCTGGAACTGGAAAAGAGAATCAAGGGAGCTCCGGGCGACCGGTGGTTCCACGTGGTGAAGCGCCCCGTACTCGGTTCCAACGGAGATGTGATTGGACTCCTGTGCAGTGCCCGGGACATCACCGAATTCAAGACGATGCAGGAGCGCATGGTGCAGTCCCAGAAGCTGGAATCCCTCGGGCAGCTGGCCGCCGGCGTGGCCCACGAGCTCAACACGCCCCTTGGGATCATCCTCGGGTATACCCAGCTTCTCCTTCGGGATTTCCCGGCGGATTCGGAGGAGCACGAAACCCTGGCGATCATGGAGAAGCACTGCCGGATCTGCAAACGGATCGTGGCGGACCTGCTCCGATTTTCCAGAAACACGGAAAGCGACAAAAGACCCCTCAACCTGAACGATGTTCTGGAGCAGGTGGTGGCCGTCGTGGAACACACGTTCAGGCTGGAGAGGATCACCCTGGATCGCAGGCTGAATGACCACCTGCCCTCCATCTTCGGGGATGGGGAGAAGCTGCAGCAGGTGGTCATAAACCTCCTGAACAATGCCTACGACGCCGTGGGCTCCGACGGCGCCGTGATTCTCTCCACGTCCCATGACCCTTTGAGCGGCGAGGTGCTCCTTTCCGTGGCGGACACCGGCCCGGGAATCCCCGAGGCCATACGCCACCGGATTTTCGACCCGTTTTTCACGACCAAGGGAGTGGGAGAGGGGACGGGGCTCGGGCTATCCGTGACATTCGGCATAGTGAAGGATCACGGGGGCACCATCGACGTGGAGAGCCACACGGCCGAAGAAGGTGAGAGCGTGGTCGACGGGGAAGCCCGGGGGCACGGCACCGTTTTTACACTGCGCTTTCCGGTTTACCAGCCGGAAGAAGTGCGTCATGAGCTTTCCCATTCCGCTGATGGGGGAGGGAGGATACAAAGAGATGGCGAGGATTCTCGTGCTCGATGATGAACTGGATGCGGTCATCCTCATTCGGAAGGTGCTCAGGAAAAAGGGCCATGAGGTCTTCGGGTTTACCGACGAGGAAGAGGCTCTGGCCTTCGCAAGGGCCCAGACCATTGACCTCGCCATTCTGGACATCAAGCTGAAAAAGATGAGCGGCATCGCAGTGCTCGAAGAACTGCGGAAGATCGACGGGAACATCTCCGCCATGATGCTGACCGGATACCCCACCATGGAGACGGCAAGAGAGGCCTTGAAGCTGGGGGCCGGCCAGTATTGTGTGAAGCCCATCGAAATCGATGAACTGGAGGAAAAGGTGGCTGAAGTCCTTCAGGCCGCCGAGAGCAAGGCCTGAGAATGAACCGCCGTGCAGCTTCAACGTGGAGACGAAAAACCCACGATGTCCGTGACCGTTTGATTTCATGTGAACAGAAAGTTCAGGATTGAAAGGTTTTATGAAGAAGCAGGGTGTTCCGTGTCCTTCCTTGAATCTCTGAAATCATTCGCCCTGAAGCTTTTGTCTCCGGTCACCCACGGTGGTTTCGGAGGAGTCGAACCTGGGAGTTCGCCAGGGGGCCTCACCCACGCCTATCGGATCACCTGGATCACGAAGCAGCTGGCGGTGGGGCATGCTCCCACATCGTACAAGGAGCTCGAAAGCATCAAAGGGCAGGGAATCGACGCCATCGTGAATCTTTGTGGCGAGTACTGTGATCTCCACCACATCGAGGAGGAGTACGGTTTTGAAGTGCTCTACCTGCCTGTGACCGATGATGACGCTCCCGGCATGGAGGAGGTGGAGAAAGCCCTGGCCTGGCTTGACGAAGCCATCTACCTGGGGAAGAAAGTGCTCGTGCACTGCAAACTCGGGATCGGGAGAACAGGGACCTTTGTCCGATCCTATCTCCTGCGCCGTGGCTTCGGGCCAAGGCTTGCCGAAAGGAAGCTGAAGAAGATCCGTTCCCATCCGACGAGCTTCAACCAGTGGAGGTTTCTCAGGAAATACGGGAAGAAGGAGGGTAGGCTCACCATCCGGGAACCATCCCTGGAAGCGGGCCGCGCCGTCGACCTGGATCCGTTTTTCGCGGAGTACCAGGATCTGTGCGAAGAGGCCGACCGGTCCATCGCCGTATATTCCGCCGCCTGTCCCCAGCTCAAACGCTGCGGCAGGGACACGGACAACTGTTGCACCAAGCCGTTTCACCTGCAGCTGGTGGAGGCCATCACCCTGAACCACCACATGAACAGGGAGCTCGACAGGGAATTGAGGCTGGTCGTCATCGATCGGGCGAGGCACATGGCGAGGGTTTTTTCGGGACTGAAACCAGGTGGGCAGGGGATCGTCCTGCCCGTGTCCACTCTGTTGGGCAAGGACGAGACCAGGTCGGTTCAGGAATGCGGGGAACCTCGAGGATACCGTTGTCCCCTGAGCTTTGAGGGCAAGTGCGTTCTTTACGCCCAGCGCCCCCTGCGATGCCGCACCTTCGGAATGACCGAACAGGGGTGCCGGCCGACGGAAATCTCGAGCATCGGCGAATCACCCGGGGAAGACGCGCGGGAGCTTTTTTCCCCGGAGCGGCTGAACAGGGGGCTCTTCGGGATATCCAGGAGCCTTTTTCTTGCGCTGAACGGCGCCTTCCTCGAAGGGAGAAGCTTTCTCTTTCCCATGCCCCGCGTGATTTCCGGAGAGTTCATCCAGGACTACTTCATGATACTGAGCAAGCTCAACAAGGAAAGCGTCTGAAGGGGAGGGCGCCCCCCGTGCCAGAGCCAGGGATCCCCGGGAACACGGGAAATTCACGCGATGCTCACCTCCACCGCGTGCTCGAATACACCGTTGTTTCCGTACCCCAGAGCGTTCCATGCCGCATGCATGGGTTGAGTGCGCCCTCTGTCGTCCGTCGCCCGGGCCATGATGGTCACCTGCCCCGCGGAGAGAGCTTTCCAGGCATACTGCCACTGCCTCCATGCGTAGGGCTCATGAGGCCCTATGAATTCGGCGGGTTCCCAAATAATCCCGTTGTCAACGGAGACCTCCACCAGACGCACATCGGATACGCCGGCGTAGGCGGCTCCGAGGACGACCACGTCGCCGGCGGGAATCGTTTCACCGGGCAAGGGCTGCGTGATGATGGCCTTCAGTTTGAGACCGGTCACGACATCCCCCGTGCGCGAGTCCTGTCCCTTTTGAAACACACGGTACACGCTGTCCATGAAAAAGCCTTCAAAAGGGCGGTCCAGGACGCTGATGCGGGTGAGCCACTTGACGCAGTTGGCCCCGGTCCACCCAAGGGCAAGGGCCCTCAGCGGGTACCCGTGCTTCAAGGGGAGGGGCTCGCCGTTCATTTCATAGGCCAGGAGGGTGGAAGCGAGGGCTTTTTCAACGGGGATGCTGCGCACGAACTTTACGCCTGAAGACCCCATGGGCTTGTCGAGTCCCTCGAAAGCGATATGCCGAGCCTCTTCGGTGAGACCTGCCTCTGCCAGAATGTCCTTCAGCCAGACACCGCCCCAGACGGCGTTGCCCACGCCGCCGATGGTCCAGGGATTGCCTGAAGCCTTTTCCAGCAGGAGAGAGCGGCCGTTTCCGGAGCATTCGAGGGTGTTGGCGGCGATGGCCTTGGGCATGCGCAGGATTTGGTCGAAACTCAATGCGAGGGGCGTGGCGACCTCACCCGCAATGCGGAGGCGCCACTTGTCCAACACGATGCGACGGGGAGGGATGGCTCCCTGGTTCCGGTCGAAGAAGACTTCGTTGGGCGTGATCCAGGAGCGCAGGTTTTCGATGGAAGTCTCCGCATTGAGGGGCCTTTCGGTCATGACGCGCATCTTGTGTTTCATGGAATGCTCCTCATGGTGTGTGTCCTTCTGCGCTGGAGCAAGCAGGCTCAAGGATGATTCACCGTTGAAAAACCGACGCGGCACGGTGTATTCCATCCATCTGACAGGGCGAGGCTCATTCTGGTCAGATTGACGAAGCGCAACGGCTTCTCCCCGTCCTCGGGAATGGCCGTGGACCCGCAATCTGCAATACCGTCCCCTGCAATTCTCGAGTCAGGGGCTACACTACCACAAGAGAAACCCAGTCGAAAGGTGTAAGGATGCTGCATTTTCTCCCCGGGTCTTTGCGGGGCGTCATGGCTCTGCCCATCGTGGCGGTGAGCACGCTCCTGTGTGTGTTCGCCATATATGCCGTCGCCGTCTTGCGGTTGCTCTCCCCGGTTGACGGGCTGCGTCGCGTGCTGTCCCGGACCCTCACGGCTATCCCCGAGTGCTGGGTCAGCGTGAACAACGGCCTGATGCGGCTCATGCACCGGATATCATGGGACATTACGGGCCTGGAAGGGCTCAGCCGGGATCAATGGTACCTCGTCTGCTGCAATCACCAGTCCGCCGTGGACATTCCGGTCCTCCAGCGGGTGTTCCGAGAACACATCCCCTTCATCAGGTTTTTCATCAAGCAGGAGTTGCTCTGGATGCCCCTGCTGGGATTTGCGTGGTGGGCTCTGGATTACCCTTTCGTGAAAAGGTACTCCAAGGATTTCCTAGACAAGCATCCCGAGATGCGGGGCATGGACCTGGAGACGACCCGCAGGGCCTGCATGCGCCTTCGACAGGCCCCGACCGCCATTCTCAATTTCGTTGAGGGAACACGGTTCACACCCTCGAAGCACGCATCCCAGAAGTCTCCGTTCACGCACCTGCTGAGGCCCAAGGCCGGGGGGATGGCCCTTGCCATTGGGTCGATGGGGGAGATGTTTTCGTCGGTCCTCGATGTGACCATCGCCTATCCGGATGGTGTCACCGGTTTGTGGGGCCTTTTCTCCGGAAGGCTCACTCGGGTCAAGGTGCATGTGGAACAGCGAGGGATTCCCGGGGGATTCCTGCGGGGTGACTACACCAACGATCCCCTTTTCAGGGAGAGATTCCACGAATGGATTCAGCACCTATGGCGCGAGAAGGATGCTCGACTGGCAGGCCTCAAGGATGGCGTGAGCCGCTGAGCAAAAGCACAGTGGACGGCTTCGGCGGGTCATTCACAGCGCCGCGACGCAAGTGAGTGAAGAAGGATCAGGAGAAGGACTGTCCAATGGCCAGCAAATATCATCCCTGCGGCCATTCCGTCTGGTTCCCCGAGATTCGATCCGGCTCTGAAGACCCCGCTGAGTTCTTCGACGGCCATCGCCCCGAGGTGGTGCTGACCGTGTGTCCCGCCTGCGGCGTGGTGCTTGAGGAGAGCGATCTGCAGGACCACTGGGATGTCCTGGAGTTCGACGTCCATTGATAATCCACGGAACAGCCCGTCTTGCCATCGGTTTACCAGCAGATCCTGCCTTTGTGCCCAGGCCCCCTGGTTTTTTTTCTTCCGCCCCTGTTCCAAAAACCCCTAAGAAATCCTGCCTTTCGTGCCGTTAAGTAGTTAACAGGGAGGGGAGCTGTTCCCTGTCCTCTGCGCCTGTGCCGAAAAAGGAAGGCACGGCAGCCGAGGTCCTGTCAGTCCGCCTTCCAGGACAGGTTGCCGCGAAAAGAGCTCTAGTTGGCCTTCCACAGTGGAAACCCATTTCTGATGGGCTGATCACTGAACACTACAAAAGCGAAAACGAACACTCAGATGGCAGATCAGCACGACAGCGCAGCCCGTGAATCCCGAGACTCCGCAGTGTGGCTTCAAGAAGCACGCCTGGACACGAAGCTCCTCGGCCAGGCATTGATCGAGCTGAACATCGCCAGGAAGAATTACTCCATCTATCCCCCCGGCCACGTTCAGCTCGCCCGCAGCGTCGATCGGGCTCACCAGGTTCTGAAAAGGCTCATGGAATCCTTACAGCGGCTAACCCTGGGTGTGGCGAAAGACTGCCTCTTCATCGGCGAAAAATACCTGGATCAGAAGAATGCCGTTTTCAAGGATTTTTCCCTGGCTCTCTATGGTCGGGACATCGCAGCCATAACCTTCCATGCAGGGTTGGCCCGGGACGATGTTCTCGGGCTCTGCAGGATCCTTGGGACCGACGCGGAGGAAATCAGGGAAGCGGGCGGTCTCCGCGAGGTGATGAGGGATAAGCCCATCCAGGGCATTGAATTGCGGGCCATCGACTATTCGCGCCTGCACTTCACCGAAGAGGAGGAGATCTTTTCAGGAGGGGCCAGGGACGCCCAGAAGCTGAGCGGCCACATATGGCGTTCCTTTGTGAGTCATCTGATCTCCGGGCACCTGGATTCGGACGGGAGCCCGCTGTCCCTGGTGGACAAGCAGGAAGCCGATCCGCGTCATGTCGCGGCACTGCTCAACGATGGGCTGTTGAGCCTGCAGGCGGCCATTGAAAGCTACCAAGAGACCATTGCCAAGTACCTCCGCGAAACGACCGGCGATCAACCCCTGGAAAAGTTCATTTCTCTCCTCAGAAACCTCACGCCGAAGCTCCGGGGCCAATTCCTATCCGTGACCTTCGAACATGTGGCTGGAGTCGGTCACGATGAACTGCTTGCGTGCTTTCCGGACGACATGGCCCTGGAGATGTTGCAAAAGGCCAATGATGAAGGGCGAGAGATCTCACCCACCTTGATGACCTTCCTCGACCGGATTTCAAGGATCGAGACCACGGCCCCTTTGCCCAGTGGGAGCGCCGTGGGCGGCTCATCCGGTGGGAATCTCAGGGGGAGCCTCTCCAAGGACCAAATGGCGACGCTCTTCGAGAGGGAATCCTATGAAACTTTTGTGGATTCGAACTACCAGGATCTCCTCAAAGAACTCATCACGTCGAGTTCCAATCACGTGCCGGCCGGTGGAGATCCCCAGTCTCGGGAAACACCCAGGGGAGGACCGGTCCAAGGGCGGGCAGGCGATCAAGGGGAAAAGGGGGGTGCCTGCAACGAGCACGTTGCATCCATGGATGACCGGCATGTCAATTTGCGGCTCGGTCGCATGATGGTCGCCATGGTGAACAGTTCCATCGAACTGGACGAGTACCGCGGTTTTTCCCGGCATGTCACGGCGAGTGTCCCTGAATTCCTCGCCTGCGGTGAATTCGAGCTTTGTCTCGAGATCCTCCAGACCATCAGGGCGCACGCGGTTGAAAAGGACGGGTTCTTCCAGGACGTTGCCAGGGAGTCTCTCATGGCCCTGCGATCGGGGGAAGTCGCAAACGCAGCGGCGGATGCCCTGGACGGATGTCCACCGGAACAACTGGAGCTGGCCATGTCTTTCGTGTCACAACTCGGGACCCTGTGCATTCCGAGGCTTCTGGACCTGTTCGCCCAGGATGAATACCCCAGCAGGAAAAAAGCGCTCTTTGACCTGCTTACGAACGCCGGCAGGCAGGCTGCTGAGGAAGCGTGCACCCGTTTTCAGGGGGCTCCCGTCCACGTGGTCCGCAATCTCCTCCTGCTGGTCCAGAGGGTTGGGGGCCAGGACGCCTTCCCTTACATCCGAACCCTCACAAAACACGAGAGCGTTCTCGTCCGGATGGACGCGCTGGTCACCCTCCTGGAATTGAAGGATCCGGATGCTTCCCTGTCCCTGCGTCGAGCGTTGCACTCCCTGGATGATGAGGAATCATCGCGGGCCATTATGCTGGCGGGCTTTTACAGGGATTCCGCCGTGGTCCATGACCTCGTGGGGATGATCAAGCCCGTCCCCATCTTCAGGTCCGCTTACAGAAAAAATGCGGAGATCATCCGATCCCTGGGACGGATCGGCGATGTCCGGGTGATCCCCACGTTGGAAAGACTCGCCGGCCAGCGGCTGACCTTGCACCCACGGCATCTTCGTCGGATGCAGCACGCTCTTTTTGAGTCTCTGGCCAGCTATCCGGTGGAGAGCCTAGGCGAACTTCTCAAGGCAGGGGAAAGATCCAGGGACGGCAGGATTCGCATACTGACCGAAAGGCTTGCCCGCCAAGCGGCAGCCGGGTCTGTGGGAAAAGCCTGTTGATATTCGAACCTGATGCACAGAGTTCTCCACGTCGTTTCGGCGGAAACCGGAATCCAGGCTTTCCAAGCACTTCAGGACCCAGGCTTTCGCCGGGGTGACGGGATTTTGGAAGCCTCCTGAAGGCCCCATTCGTTTTACGAGAGTGGTTTCCCGTGGTTGGAATGGTTGCATGACAGAATCCGAATTCCAGAAAAGTGTCATCCGAGTCATCTCTCAGCTGAACGCCGCCATCACGAACATGCGGCTCTATCTTCACGTGCACCCCCTTGTCCTTCAACATGTCGTGAAGGCCCACGATGAAATGACGGATCTGCTGGAGGAGAAGGGAACGATCGCCCTGTTTCTTGTGGGTGAAGAACTGGTGCTCAACAACCACTCCCTCCATTCAGCAGGCAAGTCTGTGGAGAGATTCGCCCGCATCTTGGGCGAAAAGGGAGTTCAGCGGATAACGGTGAGGCGCGGAGTGACGAAACGAGAGCTCCAGCATTTCGTGGAAGACCTCGCTTCCAAGGAGAGGGAATCCGTGCGCTCTTGGCCCTCCATCAAGTTGGGCCGCGTGGAGATCCGCGTCCGGTCGGATGCCGCGGAGTTCGAGGGCGAAGCCTTGGCCGGCGAAGAGCGGCAATTCATGGAAAGCCTGGCGACACTGGAAGAGCCCGAGATCGAGCGCATCAGGGAAATCTACCTCCTGGCGGAGGGACGCAAGCAGATATGCATTCACGGAGTGGACGACTCGGTGAAGAAGATGATCGTGGAGGTGCGGCGCAACCTCAACCCCCTCAGTCTGCTCGCCACGGTCAAGTGCACCGATGAGTACACGTTCACCCACGTGGTGAACGTCTGTATCCTAACGCTGATTCAGGCTGAGAAGCTGGGGTTCTCGGGCCGGCAACTCTACGACATCGGCATGGCTTCTCTCCTCCATGACGTGGGAAAGACCTTCATTCCCGATGAAATCCTGAGAAAACCCGGGGCACTCACTCCCATTGAAAGGTCCATCATCGAAACGCATCCTCTCAAGGGTGGGCGCTACCTCATGGAGGTAGCGGGAATTCCGAAAATTGCGGTGCTTGCGGCCCTCGAACACCACCTCAGGTTCGACGGGACGGGATATCCTTTCGTGGCCCATGATTGGCGGCCGAGCATCGTCGCTCAAATGATCACCATTGCGGATGTGTTCGATGCCCTCAGGAGCAAGCGCTCCTACAGCGCCCCGAAACCGATGGAAGAAATAGTGAGAATTCTTCAAAAGGAAAAGGGGACGGCATTCAATCCCCTGCTGGTTGAAAACTTCCTGCGCATCATATTTTCTGAGGAATCCGGCAAGTCGCTACAGGGGGATGCTTCGGGCTTCCAATTGTCGACACAGGAGCCGCGACCATGTTCAATCCCTTGAGCGCGTGTGGACTAGATGTCCAGAAGACCGCTTGAGAACTGGTCCCAGTATGTGACCATTCCCTGCTTCCAGTAGACGAGGCGTGCCTCACCATCCTGAGAAACCGCCAGGGCAAATGCGTCCCGCATGGCCTGGCAGAGTCTGTACCCGGCACGATGCCTCGTGCCCACCTCACTGGTGGATTCGAGGGCCACCATTTCGCCGTCGACGTCCAGGGCCCTAGCAACCGTGTCCACGGGCTTGAGGCTGCCGGAAATGATCCCTCCAAAACCCACCACTTCCAAGGGGCGTGTCACCACCACGGCGCCGTCCACGGAAGCCAGGTCGGCAAGGAAGCGGGCGTATTCGGATATGGCTTCCTTGACCCATGATACCCCCGGGTTTTCGTTGAGGAGATAGTCCCGCCATCCAACGCTCCTCCCCAGGCAAGTCTCGTCTCCGCAGGCTTCGGCCAGGGCGTTCATGGCCTGAAGGATCAGTTGCTGGAACTGCTGGCGCGGTTCGCGATCCTTGAACACGTATTTCATGGCGATATAGCGGTTCAGGGCTTCCGGATTCTCCGCGATTCTCCGGGGAATGGAGACGAGGAGTCCCCCATGCAGGGAGCTCCGTATGGCGTTGACGATGAGCCGCGCGTTCTGCTGCATCATGGCCACCAGGAACCCCGGCTGGATCGTTGCCCACGGGGTGGCCGCACTGCGCCGGGCCTTCTCGTGCATGAGGTGTATACGGGCCCGGTCACTGGCGCTGATGCCTGTGAGCCAGCTCTCATGCGAGAGGCTCCAGGATGGTCTTGAAATCTGCCCCGAAGCGAGCCTCGCCAGTACGAAGTGGCCCTTGGCCACTGTGAGCAGGCCAGGGCCATAAACGCCCACCACCAGGACAGCCGGCAAGGGTTCGAAGCTCCGGTGCAAGCCCTGGATGGCCTTGAGCCAGAGTGACCCGGTGTGGACCAGACCCCACACGTGGGAATCCTTTTCCGGATCCGCGGCCAGGCCGATCAGAGACCGTTCGTAGGATGCGGCGGGAGCGAGCCGCCGGAGGGTGCGCTCGTTGAAGGGGAGGGGAGAGGCGAACTCCATGGGGCGAAGCCCCGAGGGGGGCGGCAGTTCCGTTTCCACCCGCTCCGGATCGATGACGATGACGCGAAAGCGCAGGGTTCGCCCCTCTTCCTGCGCCATGCTGGTCTGGTAACAGACGGACAGGACCCTTTCCAGCTGGTGCCGGTCCGGAGGGGGAACCGCGTAATGGATTTCGGGAAGCGCCAGGGGATTTCCGGCGCCGCAACACTCATCCCAGTTCTTGATCACGAATTCTGCCAGGTCTTTCGGATAAGAATGCTGCGTGGGGCTCATGGAGCTCTCTCAATGCGAGGGTTGGACTTGGCCTGACAGGGTCGATTTGGCCGCCAGTTGGCCAAGAACAGTAAGGTCATGGGCGAAGGTGCCGCAAGACGTCTTCCCGCGGCCGATAGCGCCGACCTCGCTCGATCCGTGGACTGCCCAGTCACCTTTTTATGCGTTAAGGGAACCGATTGCAAAGTAGTTTTTGGAAACAAGCACGGGTAATCGTTCCCTCGCCGGCTCTTATCTGTTAGTCTCGGGCCAGGACGCGTGGAATCGCGGAACGCTCTCTGCAATGGGTCTCACCAATGTTTGCTTCTCTCCCTGCGACCCAGAATGGCAGATTTCAGTATAAACAGCGGTGAGATGGGGACAGATCGCTTTCCCGGGAAGGGCTGACAATGGCGAAAGGCATTTATGTGGCTGCGGCGGAGCCGCGGTCGGGCAAGTCGGTGGTCGTGCTCGGCATGATGGAGCTTCTCTCGCGTCGGACCCGCAGGGCCGGATTCTTCAGACCTGTCATCAAGGAGCGGTTCGAACCGGACAACCTCATCCAGCTCATCAGCAAGCATTATGGTCTGAAATTTCCCTACGAATCCATGTACGGGTGCACATACGAGGATGTCCGTGAGCACACCGCCCAGGGGCGTCTGGAGGATCTCCTCAAACTCATCATGGAAAAATACCAGCGGCTCCAATCGGAGTGTGGGGTGGTTCTGTGCGCCGGGACCGACTTCTCCGGGGTGGTGGCTCCTCTTGAATTCGAGGTGAACATCGAAATCGCCAACAACCTGGGCTGCTTCCTGATTCTTGTGATCAACGGGCAGGGGAGGGAGAGCGGCGAGATCATCGACGGCGCTCGGCTGCATCTCGAAAACCTCGAAGAGAAAAACAGCGACGTTCTTGCCCTCGTCGTCAACCGGGTGGACCCCGGCAGGCTGGAAGCCGTGAAGCAGAGCCTGAGGGGCGTGCTGGGTGAGGAAGTCCTCACATATGCGATTCCCGAGCATTCATTACTGGCGCATCCCACCGTCGGGGAGATCGCGCAGGATTTGAACGCTCAGCTCATCAGGGGAGGCCCGGAGAGCTCCCATCGGGAGGTGATGCACTACAAGGTGGCGGCCATGGAACTCCCGCATTTCCTGGACCACGTGGAGGAAGGGAGCCTCATCATCACGCCGGGGGATCGGTCCGACATCGTCCTTGGAAGTCTTTTAGCGGACGCTTCCCAATCGTATCCACAGATCGCCGGACTGGTGCTCACGGGCAATTTCCGGCCCGCGCCCCAGGTGCAGCGCCTCATAGACGGCCTCACCCAGTCTCCCGTTCCCATCTACAGCGTGGCAACGGACACCTTCACCACGGCCATGCGGGTGAACTCCCTCCAGGGGGCCATACTGCCCGAAAGCACGCGGAAAATCGCGGCGGGTCTGGGGGCCGTGGAATCGAATGTGGACTTTGAGGAGCTCGAACGGCGATTCGAAGTGGCTCAGTCGGTGCGGATTACTCCGCTCATGTTCGAGCAGAAGCTCATCCAGCAGGCCAGGGCGGAACGCAAGCACATCGTCTTGCCGGAAGGCGCGGAGGAGCGGATCCTGCGCGCGGCGGAAATCCTGCTGCTTCGCGGGGTCGTGGACATCACCCTGCTCGGCGATCCCAATGAAATCCACCAGGTGACGAACAGGCTCGGCCTCTCCGTCGAGCAGGCAAACGTCATCAGTCCCTGGAACTCGGCGCATCGGGAAACCTTCGCCGAAGCTCACTTTCAGCTCAGGAAGCACCGGGGAATCTCCCAGCAGATCTCCCACGACGCCATGGCCGATCCCACCTATTTCGGCACCATGATGGTGTATCACGGCATGGCGGACGGTCTGGTGTCCGGTGCGGTCCACACCACCCAGGACACGCTGCGTCCGGCCCTGGAAATCATCCGAACCCGGCCCGGGATATTGCTGGCCTCCAGCGTCTTTTTCATGTGCATGGGCGACCGGGTGCTCGTTTTCGGGGACTGTGCGGTGAATCCGGACCCCAACGCGGAACAGCTTGCCCACATTGCCATAAGCTCCGCGGAGACGGCCCGAAGGTTCGGCATCCACCCGCTCGTCGCCATGCTCTCGTATTCGACGGGTGAGTCGGGAAAAGGGAAGGACGTGGACAAGGTGCGGGAAGCCACGGGCATCGCCAGGGGCCTTCGGCCCGACCTGGAAATCGAAGGTCCGATCCAGTACGACGCCGCCGTGGACGCGACGGTGGCGAGACTCAAGATGCCCGAGAGCAAAGTGGCCGGCCGGGCCACGGTTTTCGTCTTCCCCGACCTCAACAACGGCAACATCACCTACAAGGCGGTCCAACGATCGGCCAACGCGGTGGCCATCGGCCCGGTGATGCAGGGTCTCAACAAGCCGGTGAACGACCTGAGCCGGGGGGCCACCGTGACGGATATCGTGAACACCATTGCCATCACGGCCATCCAGGCCCAGGAAAACCCCACTTGAGGCGCTGGGTCGCTGAACCTTTTGGGTCATCACGCAAGAACCCCCCCTCACTCCCGGCTCGGCAGTCCCGCCACAGGATGCCCGGCCGATCCCAGGACTCCTGTCCCATGAGGGATGCGAAACTCCACTGGAAGACTTAGATATTATACTCGTTGAGCTTGACCAAAATGTGCAGAGGCGCACTTGATCCGATCCACCAAATGCCAAGGGAATAAAAAAGAGGAAGGACTGTCATGAAAAAGAATCTCATCGCCACCATCATTTTGGGCTTGTCACTCATCTTCGCGGGGTTTGCCGTCGCCGCCGACAACGCCCCCAAGGGGTCTTACCAGACCAAGTGCCCCGTAATGGAAGGAAAGATCGACAAGAAGATCCATGCCGACTACAAGGGAAAGCGGGTCTATTTCTGCTGCTCGGGCTGCCTTGATGAATTCAAGAAGGATCCGGACAAGTACATCAAGAAGCTGGAGGCGGAGGGCGTGACCCTGGAGAAATCGCCCTAATGCAACGCCTGGAAGTCACCAGTACTCCTGGGTCGAAATCCTCAGTACAGTAGCCCATAAACGGGTGGTCATGTTCCACTCCGTCATGCCGGCCAAAGCCGGATCGGGGTCCGGGGCAGGCATCGGCATCCACAGGCTTTGCCTGGATTCCGGGTCGAGCCGGGAATGCCAAGGCTTTCATGGGCCACTAAAATGCGCGGATCTCTACTCAGGCAGTTTTGGTGGGCGCGTCTTCTTGTGCCCGACGGAACCATGCATGGGCTTTTGCCACGGTGTAGCAGCCAGTTCCTCCCCCCAATGGGATTGGGCGGAGGGCTTATGTCAGGCAGATCGAGCTTCCGCCGAATCTGAAAACCGGCAGCAGTTTTCAGGGCGAGTTCCTTACCTGCTCCTTCTTCACGTGAAAATGCCACCGCCACACTTCGTAGATGGCCGGGTAGACCAGGAGCTCCATGATGAACGACGAGAAGATGCCGCCGATCATGGGTGCGGCGATGCGCTTCATGACGTCCGAACCTGCCCCGGAGGACCACATGATGGGGAATAGCCCCATGAACATGACGGCCACTGTCATGAACTTGGGCCTCAGCCGCTTCACCGCCCCTTCCACGATGGCGTGTCTGAGATCATCTTTCGTCCTCATCATGCCTTTCTTACGCATGTCGTAGTAGGCGAGATCGAGGTAGAGGAGCATGAAGACCCCGGTCTCGGCATCCACCCCCAGAAGGGCGATCAACCCCACCCACACGGCAATGCTCGTGTTGTAGTCGAGGAAGTAGAGGAGCCAGATGGCCCCGATGGCGGAGAAGGGAACGGCGAGGAAGATGATGAGGGTTTTTGCCACGGACCCCGTGTTGAAATAGATCAGCAGGAAGATGATGAAAAGGGTGATGGGAAGGATCACCACAAGCTTTTCTCTAACCCGCAGCATGTACTCGTATTGGCCGCTCCATGCCAGGGAATAGCCGGCGGGGAGCTTGACCTTGTCCATGACCGCCTTCCTGGCGTCGTCCACGTACCCGCCCACGTCCCTTCCGGCAATGTCCACATAGACGTAGCCGCTGAGCCTGCCGTTTTCGTCACGGATCATCCCGGGACCGGATAGCAGCTTGATTTCCGCGATTTGGGCCATGGGGACCTGGGTGCCGTCCATGGTGGTCACGAGGGTCCGCTGCAGCCGCTCGATGGAGCTCCGGAAGTCCCTCATGTACCGGATGTTTACCGGGTACCGCTCCCTTCCCTCGACGGTCGTCGTCACGTTTTCGCCCCCGATGGCGGAAGTGATCAGCATTTGGGCCTGCCCCACGGAAAGGCCATACCGGGCTAGCTGATCCCGCTTGAGTTCGAAGTCCAGGAAGTATCCCCCCGCCGTCCTCTCCGCGTAGACGCTCGACGTTCCCGGTACTTCCTTCACCACGGCCTCGATCTGCTGGCCGATCTGCTGGATGGTTTCCAGGTTGGAGCCGAGCACCTTGATTCCCACGGGAGTCCGGACGCCGGTGGAAAGCATGTCAACCCTCGCCTTGATGGGCATGGTCCAGGCGTTGACGACTCCAGGGATCTGCATGGCTTCGTTAAGGCCTCCGGGTCCGTAGATGAGATCCTGAGTGCTCTTGTGATCGGGCCATGCGCGGCGCAGGACGCCCTGCAGCCAGTCGGGCGCCCGGTCTGAATACCAGCGGGGGACTTTGGGCCATTCCGAGTGGGGTTTGAGGAGAATCACCGTCTCCATCATGGAAAAGGGAGCCGGGTCCGTGGCCGTTTCGGCGCGCCCCGCCTTCCCGTGAACCCGCTCCACTTCGGGAAACGACTTGAGGATCTTGTCCTGTAGCTGAAGCAGCTGCGCCGCCTCGGTGACGGATATGCCGGGCACGGTGGTGGGCATGTAGAGGAGCGCCCCTTCATCGAGGGGAGGCATGAATTCCGATCCAAGGCGGGAATAGGGGAGGTATGTCAGGACCACCAGCAGAACGGCCGCCACGATGGTCGCCCACTGGTGCCTGAGAACCAATTCCACCATGGGATGATAGATCCGCATGAGGGGGCGGCTGATGGGGTGTTTCTCCTCACTGTGGATTTTCCCCACCAGGACTGCATTCGCGATGCCGGCAGACCCACCGGGGCCGGAAGCGGAAGGGATCCATCCGCGTGAAGAGGAGCCGGATGGCCGGGTCGAGAGTGATGGCGAGGACCGCCGCAATGGCCATGGAGAAGTTCTTGGTGAAGGCGAGGGGCTTGAAGAGCCTTCCCTCCTGGGATTCGAGGGCAAATATCGGCATGAAGGAGACCGCGATGACCAGGAGGGCGAAAAAGCTGGGCCCCCCGACTTCCTTGACGGCAGCGATGACCACGTCCCGGAAGTTCCCATTCCGCCCGTCGGCATCCCAGTGCTCCAACTTCTTGTGGGTCTGTTCGACGACAACGATGGCCGCGTCCACCATGGCTCCTATGGCGATGGCAATGCCCCCGAGGGACATGATGTTGGCCGTGATCTTCATGCCATAGATGGGGATGAAGGAGATGATGATTGCGATGGGGATGGTGAGGATGGGGATGATGGCGCTCGGGATGTGCCACAGGAAGATGAGGATCACCAGGCTCACGATGGCCAGTTCTTCCATGAGGGTGGTCTTGAGGGTGTCGATGGAGCGCTCGATGAGGTCCGACCGATCATAGGTGGTGACAATCTTCACGCCCTTGGGGAGGTTGGGGGAGATCTCGTCGATCCTCGCCTGGACCCGGTGAATGACCTTCAGGGCGTTCTCGCCGTAGCGCATGATGACGATGGCCCCGACGGTTTCCCCCTCTCCGTCCAGTTCACCGATGCCCCGGCGAATGTCGGGTCCCAGGACCACCCTGCCGAGCTGCTTCACGAGGATGGGCGTTCCGGTATCGGGGTTGAGTCCCACCACGATGCTCTCGATGTCCCCGACGGAGCGGATGTAGCCTCTTCCCCGCACCATGTATTCCCGGCCCGAGAACTCGACGAGCCGACCCCCCACGTCGTTGTTCCCTTCCCTGATGGCCGCGATGACTTTCTCGAGGGGAATCCGGTATGCGGCCAGGGAATTGGGGTCCAGGTTCACCTGGTATTGCTTGACGAAGCCGCCGATGGCAGCCACCTCGGCCACCCCGGGAACCGACTGGATCTCATAGCGCAGAAACCAGTCCTGCATGGACCGGAGCTCAGCCAGGTTATGCTTCCCCGTCGTGTCCACCAGGGCGTACTGGTAGACCCACCCGATGGCCGTCGCGTCCTTGGCCAGTTCGACCTGAACCCCCTGGGGAAGGCGCGGAAGGATGTTGCTCAGGTATTCGATGATTCGGGAACGGGCCCAGTAGATGTCCGTGCCGTCCTCGAAGATGATGTAAACGAAGGAGTAGCCGAAGTCTGAAAAGCCCCGGATGTCCTTCACCTTGGGGACTCCGAGCAAGGCCGTGATGAGTGGGTAGGTGACCTGGTCTTCCATGATGTCGGGACTTCTGTCCCAGCGGGAGTAAACGATGACCTGCGTGTCGGAAAGATCGGGAATGGCATCCAGAGTGATGTTGCGCATGGCGTAGAAGCCCGAGAAGATCGCCATGCCGATGAAAAGAAAAACGACGAACTGGTTGTTGGCACAAAAGTCGATGATCCTGTTGATCACAGGCGGTGGCTCCTCAGCGACATGCAACGGGGATTGACCTGGAGATCCCTGTTCAATCCCTTTCAGGGCTTGCCCGGAGTGGAGTGATTGTGAACGGGCCCGGGCTGGTTCCCGCCTTCCACGGTCTTGCCGGAGACGTCCGCATCGCCTGGAGAGGGAGCGGCTCCGTGACCCGCATGGCCCCCGCCCGCAATGCTCTTGAAGGCCGCCTTGAGCTGGCTTTCCGAATCGATGAGAAAGTTCCCCGCGGTGACAACCTTCTCTCCCGCTTCCACTCCCCCCAGCACGATGGAGCGATCTCCCACCCTGGCGCCCACCTGGATTTTTCTTGGCTCGAAATGACCGTCATCCAGGGCGACAAACACGATCTGCTCCGTCCCCGAATCGAGTATCGCCTCATCGGGCACTGAGAGGTGTGATCCGTGGTCCACGCGGATTTCCACATTGGCATACATGTCGGGCTTCAGTTGGAAATCCGAGTTGGGGAATTCCAGGCGAACCTTGAGGGTGCGCGTGGTCTTGTCCAGTTCGGGGTAGATATAGTCCACCTTTCCTTTGAAGGACCTTCCGGGATTGTATGACAGGGTCATGACGGCGCCCTGGCCGGCCTGCACCATGGGAACTTCGTATTCGTACACATCGGCCAGGACCCATATGGAAGAGAGATCCGCCACAGTGTAGAGTTCCGTCTCCGGGGTGATCCGCTGACCGGGGTATGCATTGCGGGTGAGCACAAAACCACTGATGGGAGAATAGATGGTCATGGCTCTCGAAGGGCTTCCCCGCCTTTCGATCTCCCTGATCTGGGCGTCCGATACGTCCCAGAGCTTGAGGCGCTGCCGCGTGGATTCATAAAGGGAAGCGGCTCCCGAGGCAATCTCGGGAAATTCGCTGCCGTCCAGCGCTTCTCTAGACTTCCGGGCAATGATGAGCTCCCGCTGGGTGGAAAAAAGCTGGGGGCTGTAAACGGTTGCAAGGGGTTGCCCCTTCTTGACCAGGATTCCGGTGTAGTTGACGGCAACCTCCTCGATCCACCCCTCGATCTTCGTCTGGATTCGGGAGATCCTGGTCTCATCGTAGGCGAGGCGCCCCACGGCTCGGATGGTGCTGGAAAGAGGGCCGCGGGTCACCTCGGTCACCTGGATGCCGATGAGCTGCTGCTTCTGGGGGCTGATCCTGATGGTGCCCGGAGTGGAGCCCTCCTTGGATGCCTCCGGGCCCTCTTCCATTTTCTCGAGGCTCATGTTGCAGATGGGGCAGGTGCCGGGCTTGTCCGACTGGATCTGGGGGTGCATGGGACAGTAGTAGATGGTCTGGGAGCTGTCGGCCCGCTTCTCCGCGGGAGGCTTCCCGGTAGATTCCGGGGCAGCCGGGCCCTCTTCCATCTTCTCGAGGTTCATGTTGCAGATGAGGCAGGTGCCGGGCTTGTCCGACCGGATCTGGGGGTGCATGGGACAGAAGTAGACGCCGTGGGCCTCTGGCTTGGTGCCGAAGCCCAGGAGCCCGGCAAGCTTTGTGGTTCTGAGCTGATCCCTGGCCATGTAGGCTGCCAGGGAGAAGGACCCGGCCAGGAGAACGAGAAGCATGATCCACACGACCCCGCCGCGTCGGCTTCGCAGGGGATTTCGTGGGACTGCCTCACCATGGGGATTTCGGACGTCGGTGGAGGGCACTTCGATTCCTTTCAGTGGATGAGCTCGGTGCCTATGATGGGCTCCAGCTTCGCCAAGGCCTTCTGAAATTCCGTCAGGGCTTCAAAATACTTGAGCTCGTAATCGAGGAGAGTCACGAGACTGTCTAGCAAGGTGAGAAAATCGACGGCCCCGGTCTGATATGCGGCAAACGCGGATTCCAGAGCGATCTTCGACTGGGGAATGATGGCATTTCCATACAAATGGATGAGCCGCTCGGAGGTGGTCGCGACGACGTGGGCGTCACGCACGCTGTAATCAAGCGTCGACGTGATGCTCTCCCGCTGCTTTTGGGCACTGGTGAGGGTGAGCCTGGCGCTCTCGAGATCCGGGCGCTGCTTTCGCCAGAAGTAGAGCGGAAGCTTGGCCTTGGCCATGATCCCGTACATTTCCCTCTGATCGTCTCGATCGACGTAGCTGAACCCCACGGCGAAATCGGGGTAATATTCCTTCCTGGCAAGCTCCACCGCGTACTGGCTGCGATCGATGGTTTTCTCCTGAGTCTTGAGCTTTGCGGAGTTCTCCCGGGCCATTTGGTTCAGTTCTCCGAGGGAGTAGGGGAGCTCGGCCTTCTTGACTTCGGCGGTTTTTCCGACCTTGGCCTCGGAGGGGCGAAGGAGCAGGCTGTTGACGAGAGCTTCGGCTATGACCCTGCGCTGCTCCAGAACGGCCTGCCGATCCAGGAGCTTGGAGATCTCCAGTTGGGCCTTGATGACATCCTGCTGGTTGCCCTCGCCAACGCGGTACCTCGCCTCCGCAACCTGGGTGATGCTTTGGAGCAGCCCCCTGTCCTTTTCCAGGATCTCGATGGACTTGTCCGTCAGGGCCAGGTCAAAATATGCCGCTTTGAGGTCGGCGATGAGCTCACGCCGGGTCTGTTCCGTGCTCCACTCTTCGGCCGCCGCCTCGGATTCGGCGATTTTGCCCTTCAGTCCCAGCTTCCCGGGAAAGGGGATTTCCTGTTCCACCCCCAGGGTTCGTCCGGAGGAAGGGTCTCCTGCCTGGAGGTCCGGGGGAAAAAAGTTACCCATGGTCTGAAAGGAGAGCACGGGGTCGGGGAGCGTCCTGGCGGAGATGATGGAGGCCTTTTTCGCTTCCGCGGCCTTCTGAGCGGCCTGAAGGGCCGGATTCCTCTCCTGGAGCTCACGGACCAGATCCTTCAGGGACGTGGTTTCCCGGTCCGTCGAGACTTGATCCTCGGCCTTCCGATGCGCATCGCGATTCTTGGCCGAGGGTGCCTTCCCCCAGGCTTGGCCTCCAAAGAGCAGGCACGCCGCCGATAGGAAAATGCCGATGCGCCTGCAAAGCAGTGTGTGTCTCATAGTGGCCCCCATGCCCCAAAAGCGGAAGCGGGCAATGATCGTTGAGTGGGGTCTGGGTTAGGTGGGAGTAATGGCCGCACAGGAATCCCGGTTCATATACCTCAGCGGATCACAAAAATACATATATACTATTTCCGTCTAGTAAGCACGGCGCAAGTTCCCGCACCGTTGCGGTGGGCACGCGGTGGGCATGAAAAAGCCTTGCCCACGAAAGCTCCCCGAGGGTTTCCGCCCAGGGTCATTATCTGTGAGGGCGCCACGGGCTGCCCGCACTTCGCACCGTCTCACAGCCTTCCCTTTCTTCTCACGCATAATCAGGAACAGACCACGGAAATGCAAGCAAAGATTCAAGGACAGGGAGGGCACCCCATAAGCCGTTGCGGCTCTGAATAAAAAGCTGTATACATGAGTGCAATTTGCCGAGATTGTTCTTGGTTGCGGTTCAACCAGATCGGCATGCTCCCTAATCAGGCCCGATGAGGGCCCCGTTGTTTTCCCCCGAAGTCGTCATGGACCGCGTTCCGTGCAATGTTTGATTTCCCACGGTCGATTGCTGTGTCAGTTGGCCCATCGATCCAACAAAGACAAGGGGTTTCCGAGCCTCCACAGGATGACGGTTATGGAGAAATGGAAAAGGCTTCTTTGTGTTGTGTCGTTCATTGTGCTTGTTCTGGTGGGGGTCCCGCTCAACGCCGTGGCTGAGGACGACGTGGAGGTATTGGTTGCGCAGGGGGACAATCTCGTTGACATTTGCAGGCAATATCTGGAATACCCCGAGGAGTGGCCCCGGGTGGCGGCGGCAAACCAGCTCGACGATCCTCACCGGATCTTTCCCGGACAGAAGCTGATCATTCCGGCGGAACTGCTCAAGGGAATCCCCACCTCGGGCACCGTGTCCTTTGTGAAGGGAACCGCCGAAATCCAGCGCCGTGGGCAAGCGTTGTGGGAGCCCCTTCGCCTGAAGGACCCCGTGGAGGAGGGCAGCAGTGTTAGAACGGAAAGCGACAGTGCCCTGGAGGTCACCTTCGAGGACGGTTCCTCGCTCTTCCTGAGGTCCGAAACCACGGTGGGCATGACGAAGGTGAGGAAGCGCGGCCCCGCGGACTTCATCGAGGATTTGTTCCTGCAGGGCGGAAGGATCATCAACAGCATCAAGCGGGCCACCGGCAGGGAGCCCCGCTACAGAATCCGGACTCCGTCCGCCGTTGCCGCGGCCCGGGGCACAGAGTTCAGGGTTTCCCATGACAAGAAGGCGAGCACCCGGGTGGAAGTCTTGAAGGGAAGGGTCAGTGCCAAGGGGCATGAACGGAGCGTGGACCTGGCCCAGGGAGAGGGAACGGTGGTGATGCCGGGAGCGGAACCCAGAGCCCCCATCAGGCTTCTTGCCCCGCCGAACCTCATCAACCCGGAGCCCCTGTACAGGAAAATGCCTCTCGAGTTCCGGTTCGATCGCGTGGAAGGAGCCGTTTCATACAGGGTCATGGTGGCCCGGGACCCGGGATTCAAGGACCTGCTCCACGACGGGGTGATCCGCCCCACGGAATTGTTGAAGGTCGAACCCGTGGATGACGGAACCTATCTCATGCAGGTTGCTAGCATGGACGGTTTCGGGCTGGAGGGCCCCCCCTCGGCGCCTTACCCAGTCAAGGTCAGGACCAACCCTGTTCCTCCCTTTGTGCAGTCTCCCTCTGACGGGAAGGAATACAAGACCGTCACCATGGAGTTTTCGTGGCTCCAGGTCGAGGATGCCTCAAAATATTCGATGCAGATTTGCGAGAACGACGATTTCGTCCGGCTTGTGGACGAAAAGGAGTTGATCAGGAAGACCTCATACAAGACCAAGGCACTCAAGCCGGGAACCTACTTCTTCAGGGTGCGGTCCCATGCCGCGGACGGCTACACCGGGGTGTGGTCCGATGCCGTCAGGTTCTCCCTTCTCGAACCGCCTCCGGCACCCCCCACAAGCCCGCCCAAGAAGGAAAAGAAGGAGATCGGCATTCGGTGGAAAGACGTTGGAGAGGGGTTCACATACCATTTTCAGCTCGCCGCAGACCGGGAATTCAACGAGATCCTCATTGACAAGGTGGTGGCGAAGAGCGAGCACACGTTCACGAAGCCGAAGAAGCCCGGTCTCTACTATGTCCGTGTGAGCGCCATCAGGCCCGACGGTTTCGAAGGGCACTTTTCCTCACCCCAGAGCTTTGAAATCGGGTGTTTCGAAAGATAAACCGCTCTGCTTCCACCGGATTGAATGAGCATTGTTCTCTTGCCCCCCCCTGGCTTCCTGCCATCGAGGGTTGGGTAGAAGGTCCCTCTCCCCAGGTGGGGGGAGGGTTGGTGTGAGGGGGATAAGTCCCTGGCAGTTTCAGACTGGCACCGACTCGTGGCATTGCACGACCCATGAGAGACAAACGAACCATCCGGCTTATTCTCACGGCTTGCGGGATCCTGGCCTTTGTCCTGTTCATCGACGACCTGGGTCTCCTGAGGGGGATGAATCGTCAGGCCTATGATTTCTTCCATCGTCTGCGGGGTCCCCGGGAACCGTCCCAGAACATCATCATCGCCGCCGTCGACGAGAGGACGCTGCAGCACCTCGGAAGGTGGCCCATCGACAGGAAGCACTACGCAACACTCCTGGATCGACTGAAGAGCGCTGAAGCCGTCGGCATCGACATCATCCTGGGGGAGGCCACCGAAAGCGACGGGATGCTGGCGGAGGCCATGGAGGGGCGCGGGAGGGTGATTCTCCCCGTTTATTTCGATCCAGGGGGAAAACTCATGTCGCCGCCTGCATCGTTGGCCCCCACCGCCGTTGGTCACATCCACATTGAACAGGACGTGGACGGCATCGCGCGGGAGGTTTACCACACCATCCATTACCGGGGCGAGGCGATTCCTTCCTTTGCTTCAGCCATTTACGACAAGCTGCCCGGCAAGAAACTCCCACGCGACGGATCTCTGCCCGGTAAAGAAGATGCAAGACAGCCCGCCTTCCTCCACCAGACCGACGCCATGCTCATCAACTACTACGGCCCCCGGGAGACCTTCAGGCACGTCTCCTTTCTGGAAATCCTCCAGGGGAGGTGGCCCGAAAGCTTCTTCAAGGGCAAAGTCGTCCTGGCGGGTCTCACGACGGCTGGGGTCGAGGGTGAGCTTCTCACTCCGTTCACCGACGAAGGCACCCGGATGCCCGGAGTGGAAGTCCACGCCCATATTTTGAACAACCTGCTGGACGGAAGCTACTATCGACGGGTGGAAACCCGCTGGATATGGCTGGCCCTGGGTGTTCTGGCCTGCCTGTACTTTCCCGTCTGTGCTGGAATGTCCCCCGTGCAGCTGGCGGTCATCTGGTCCTGTACCCTCCTGGGAGGATCGGCCCTCAGCTTTTCCGCCCTTGCTTTCTTCAAGGTATGGGTGGTTCCCGGACCGTTTTTCGCATTGATCACGGCCGCATCGGTTGCCGTCTATGTCACGACCCTCCACGACATGCGGGCCTCTCTGCTGCAGTCCAAGAAGGACTGGGAGGAGTCTTTCGACACCATTGACGATGCCATCACGATCTACGGGAAAGACTGCCGGGTTGCCAGGGTCAACCGGGCCGCCTCGGAGAAGATCGGCGACTCCCTTTTCAGGTTCCTGGATCGGATGTGCTCGGGATTCATTCGCGCTGAAGGGTCTCGTGAATCGTCACGGCACGGCGCCTCGGAAAATGAGGACATGGCGGCTCGCGCGGAAGAGGTGTACGATCATGAGACGAGGAGGCATTTCGAGGTTCGGGTCATCCCCCGAAAGGATGAGAAGGGGCGGTTCTCCGGAGTTGTGCAGGTGGCGCGGGACATCACCGGGAGAAAGCTTTCGGAAAAGGAACGGGAAAGACTCCAGTCCATGCTGGTTCAGGCCCAGAAGATGGAAGCCATTGGAACGCTTGCCGGTGGAGTGGCCCACGACTTCAACAACATCCTGGCTGCGGTGATGGGATACACGGAGCTGGCGCTGCGTGTGGAGGGAGTGACGCCTCGGATCAGGTACAACCTCGAGGAGGTTCTCAAGGCTGGAGGCCGGGCCAAGGAGCTCGTCCAGCAGATCCTCAACCTGAGCCGCCAGAGCGAGCACGAGCTCAAACCCGTCAAGATCACGCCCCTGGTCAAGGAGGTGATCCAATTCCTGCGGGCCTCCTTGCCAAAAACCATTGAGATACGGAAGGATTTCCGAGCTGAATCGGCTTACACCCTCTCCGACCCCATTCACATCCACCAGATCCTCATGAATCTCTGCACCAATGCCGCTCAGGCCATGCGAGAGGAAGGCGGGATACTGGAGGTCACCATCGGAGCCGTGGATCTGACGGTGGAGGACAAGAACCTCTATCCGGACCTGGCTCCCGGGCCTTATATCAAGTTGAGCGTGGCGGATACGGGCCCGGGGATTGAACGGTCCATGAGGGAACGGATTTTCGATCCCTACTTCACCACCAAGCCTCCAGGAGAGGGAACAGGCATGGGTCTTGCCGTGGTGCGAAGCATTGTGAAAAGCCACAAGGGAACCATCACCCTGTACAGCGAGATTGGCCGGGGCACCGTCTTCCATGTCTTTCTTCCAAGGATTCCGGCGGAAGGAGAACCGGAAGAGAGAGCCATGGAGAAGATACCTCGGGGCCATGAGAGGATCCTCTTCGTCGATGACGAGGAGACTTTGGCGTATCTGGGAAAAGAGGTCCTGGAAAGCCTCGGCTATGAAGTCGTTGCAAAAACAAGCAGCAGGGAGGCTCAAGATTTCTTCGCCGAGGAACCTGGTCGATTCGACCTGGTGATAACGGATCAAACCATGCCCCAAGTCACTGGAATCGTCCTTGCCGAGAGAATCCTGCAGTTGCGCCCCGACATCCCCATCATCCTGTGCACCGGGTACAGCGAACTGGTCTCCAAGGAAAAGGCGCGGGAAATGGGGATCAAGGTATTCCTCATGAAACCCTTGCTCATCCGTGAACTGGCCGTGGCAATCCGGAAGGCGCTCGATGGGTCATAGGCAAGGGCTCGGCGAGCCTCGGGACTTGGTTCCCAAGCCTCGCGGGCTCCTGAAATGCGTTGACTTTTGACGGGATGCCGAGGCCATTCCCGCTTGCTTTATGAGGCGCCCGGCCGTATGATGATGCCACAGGGAGGCCGCGGGCAGCATGCAGCGGGTTGCCTCGGGAATCCTCGTTGCGGCCATTCTCGACCCGACCCGTTCATGCCGAAGGACTCCCTCAACCTGAGACGCATGAACACCGGATTCAATCGGTTTCCCACGGGAATGCCGGCATCTCGAGGGGGATTGTGGATCAGACGATGGAAGGCGGGCTTCTTTGTTGCGGGAGGTGATCTGCTCCTTGTCCACCTCCCCTTTTCCTGGAAAGGAGGGCCAAGTATGCAAGCGACGCACGATGAGATCATCCTGCGGAAGAATCTGCCACGGGTCGGACAAACGGTTCGAAACAAAAAGGACGGCAAGCTGTGGAGAGTGATGGAAAAGCGGGAAGTGTGGCAGCCTACCGGCGATGACCCCAAGGACGGTCACCCGAGGTTGGTTCCCGCCATTCACCTCACGTACTGGCTCATCCAGCAGGGAGTGATGCCGGGAATCGGACAGATGATCGGACAGGCGTACACGCTTCTGGACAACACCTTCGAGTTCAATTGGGAAGTCCTTGAGGTCAAATGATGGCCTCAGGGAGATGCAGCGCGGGAAATGGCTCACTGGAAGAAAAGAGCCTCAAGGGGTTGCCGGCAAATGGCCCCGTGAGTTGAGCGATCCCTCGGAGGGGTGTCCCCCGTGGATCTTGTGGGCCACCCGAAACCATGACCAGTTTCTGACTCACCGCGGAGGGCGCTGAGAGCGCCGAAATCATTTGTGCACAACCTGTTCCACCGGCGATGTCAGCGTGTTCCGCAGTGAAAGAACAATTTGAGGCCCCTCCTGGGTCACGGCCCATCGTCGAGCGAGCCTTTGCCCACCCTCTCCCCCCCGTGAAAAACGCGGACGCCGATCCCCCCGCCATGCAGGTATTGGCATGCGAGACCTTTTCCTTGTTGTGCCGTGCCCTCATTTGAGTTATCAGTAATGGCTCTCCCCCGTCCAGCCGCCAATGAATGAAACACGCTGGAATGAAAAGAAGTCGATGAATTCGCGACTGTCGCACACAGGTGGCGGTATGTCCAACGATCCTGATGCCTCTTCCCGCTCACGGGCTTTCTCCTTTGAAGGAGGCCGGGTCCTGATCGTGGAGGATAATCCGGTCAACCGGGAGCTCGCCCGGGCGATGCTCCAGGCGATGGGTATCCATGCGGATGTTGCCTCCGATGGTCACGAAGCCGTCGAAATCCTCAGGGCGCGGGACTATGACCTGGTCTTCATGGACTGTCGCATGCCGGTGATGGACGGGTTTCATGCCGCCCGCGCAATCCGCGAATCGGAGCGCCTTGCAGGGAAGAAACCATCGATCATCGTTGCCCTCACAGGGATTGAGGCGGAGCGAGGTCTTCCCCGGTGCATGGAGGCGGGGATGAACGACTTCCTTTCCAAGCCGTTCAGTTTTCAGGACCTGAGAGAGATGCTGGAGAAATGGCTCTCCCCCGAGCTATCGGAAGGTGATCACTGAGAGGCTGGGTTCGAAAGCCCCGCTGAGGCATAATGAGAGAACACGCCAAAACCCCGTGAAAATGCGGGCCGATGGTTTCTTCCTTGAAAAGGTGAAGACATGGGCGGTTTGTTTGGTATTGCCTCGCGTGATGACGGTGTTGCGGATTTGTTTTACGGAACGGACTATCACTCCCACCTTGGCACCCGCAGGGGGGGATTGGCGGTCAGCAACTCTAATGGGTTTCAGCGCTCCATCCACAACATCGAAAACAGCACATTCCGCACCAAGTTCGAGTCAGAGTTGAGAAGATTTCGGGGAAACACGGGCATTGGAGTCATCAGCGACACGGATCCTCAGCCCCTCATCGTCGGGTCCCACCTGGGCACCTTCGGCATCGTGACCGTGGGGAAGATCAACAACCTGAACAGCCTGGTTGCCAAAGCCTTTGGTCGCCGCCGCTCTTTTCTGGACACGACGGGGGGCGTCATCAACCCGACGGAAGTTGCGGCCATGCTGATCTGCGATGAAGAGAGCTTCGAGGACGGCATCCGCAACGCCCAGAATTCCATTGAGGGGTCGTGCTCCATGTTGGTCCTCACCGCCAGGGGGATTTACGCCGCCAGGGACCGACTGGGAAGGACGCCTCTCGTGCTGGGCCAAAGAAACGGGGCCACGGCCGTCAGTTCAGAGTCGTGTGCCTTCGCCAATCTTGCCTTTGAGACTCGGCACTTTCTGGGGCCGGGCGAGATCGTTTTCATGACGCCGGACGGTTGGGAGACAAGGGGTGCAGCGGGGCAGCGTATGCAGGTCTGCGCCTTTCTCTGGGTATACTACGGTTACCCTGCCTCCGAGTATGAGGGAATCAACGTGGAATGTGTCCGCAACACTTGCGGCGCAGCGCTCGCCCGCGGCGACGATGTGGCCGTCGACTTCGTGGCCGGGATTCCCGATTCGGGTATCGGGCATGCCATAGGCTACGCTGCGGAGCGAGGAATTCCCTACCGGCGCCCCTTCGTTAAATACACTCCCAGCTGGCCCCGCAGCTTCATGCCTCAAAACCAGGAAATGAGGGATCTCGTGGCCAAAATGAAGCTCATTCCGGTGAGCAAGCTCATCGAAGGACAGCGCCTTCTTTTCTGCGAGGATTCCATCGTCCGTGGCACCCAGCTCAAGGAGAACATACAGGTCCTGTTTGACTGCGGGGCCAGGGAAGTCCACATGAGACCCGCATGTCCAACCCTCATTTTCCCCTGTGAGTTTCTCAACTTCTCCACCTCCCGCTCGACACTGGACCTCGTGGGGCGCAAGGTCATCAAGCACCTGGAAGGGGCTGAGGACAGAGACTTGGACGAATACGCCCGGGCCGGGTCGGAAAAGAACCTGCGCATGATCGATGAAATCACGCGGGGTCTGCACCTGACCACGCTCAAATACCAGAAGCTGGATGACCTGGTGGCCTCCATAGGACTCCCCAAGGAGAGACTCTGCACCCACTGCTGGGACGGGACCAGTTGGGGCTGATGGCGGTGAGGCAATTCGACCGGTCCTTGGATGATCAACAGGAAGGCACTATGAAGTTGAGTATCGTCGTCCCCTGTTACAACGAAGAGGCGGTTGTTCGCGAGACGGCCCGAAGGCTCCTTGATCTGGCCGACCGTTGGGTGTCGGGGGGACTGATCGCGGCCTATGAAATCATCTTCGTGAATGATGGCTCCAAAGACAGGACCCTGGTGCTGCTGAAGGAGATGGCCAAAGACAATTCCCATGTCAAGATCATTTCCTTCAGCAACAACTTCGGCCACCAGGCGGCCCTGACGGCGGGTCTTCATAATGCAGGGGGCGACGCGGCCGTCACCCTGGACGCGGACCTGCAGGATCCCCCCGAGGTCATCGAGGAGATGCTCGAGAAGTACCGGCAGGGGTTCCACATCGTCTACGGAGTCCGAAGGAACCGCAACGAGGACAGCACCTTCAAACGGTTCACGGCTCTTGGGTTCTACAGGCTGATGCGGATGATGGGCGTGAAAGTGATTGCCAACCATGCCGACTTCAGGCTGCTGTCCCGCTCCGTCCTGGAAGAATTCAAGAGCTTTCAGGAAGTGAACCGGTTCCTGCGGGGGCTGATCCCCCTCATGGGATTTGCCCAGGCCACCGTCGAATACGATCGCGACAGGCGCTTTGCGGGGAGCACCAAGTATCCCTTGAGGAGCATGCTTTCCTTTGCCCTGGATGGCATCACGTCCTTCAGTTCCGTTCCCCTACGCATGGCTTCGGTCTGTGGTCTGGTGATATTCGCCGTGAGCCTGTGCCTCGGCGTCTGGGCGCTTGTGGTTCGTGTTGCCGGCGACAGCGTCCCCGGGTGGGCCTCGACGGTCCTGCCCATCTACTTCCTCGGCGGAATCCAGCTCATGTTCTTCGGGATCCTGGGTGAATACCTTGGAAAGATCTACATGGAAGTGAAGCGAAGACCCCTCTTCATCATTCAGGAGAAGTGGAATTTTGAAAGTTAAGCTGGTCCTCCTCCTGGCCTCCTCCTCGATGCTCGCAAGCTTCGGTCAGATCCTGCTGAAGCGCGGCGCCGACGGTGCCCGGTCCCTTGACGCCTTTCTCAATCTTGCCCTGTTCGGAGGTCTTGGCCTCTACGCCCTGAGCACGGCCATCTGGATCTATGCCCTCTCCTTCGTAAGGCTCAACGTGGTCTACGCCTTCACGACCCTCACCTTTGTGTGCGTGTATGTCTTTTCCTTTCTGATCCTCAAGGAGCGCATGAACCTCCACGGTTTCGCCGGGGTGCTCCTTGTGCTCCTGGGCCTCTATCTCATCGTGGTCAAGGGTGTGGCGGATTGAGCCCATGGCCATGAATGGAATCTCCCCCCTTTTTTCCTCCTCTGGTGTTTCCGCAACGAGATTGGAACAACTCAAATCGATCCTTCGTGAAGACGTGCGCCATCGCAAGGGTTTGATACTTGTTTGGGTATATGGAGTGATACTGGCATATAATCTCATTCTTTATCACTTTGATGATGGCACTGCCAAAGGAGATGATTTATGGTATTGGAATGCAGGGTATTTCTATTTGAGAAATGGAAGTTTTTCTTTCTACAACTATTTTGATGGCTGGCCCTTTCCATCATTCCGTGGTTACCTTGTTCCTCTAGTAACCTTATCAATACGGTATTTTTCAGATTCCTTGAACATTCACTACAAGCTGGTTTTCTGCTTTCTTGCCCCTCTCTGTTATGCTTGTTTTGTTTGTGTGTTACTGCCTAGGCTATATGAAGCCCTATCTGATCGAGCATGCAGGATCTGGCAGGTTTTCTTATTTTTTTTAGTGCTCTTTCTTTGCTGGAGAGGTTATTTTTATTATCTCCTGCTGGATTACTATTCCTTGATGGCTTTTGTGGCTTGTTTTGCACACGTCGTGCTTTTCTTGCGAAACCGCTCCCTTTGGGACTTGATGTTCTCTTCCTTCTGGTTGATCCTCGCCATTCAAATGAGAACCAATTATCTCCTTGCCTTGTTTGTTTTCATTATCCTAATAGGTTATGTGAGTTATTCGGATTCAGGGGATGTACAGGGCCTTGGGAAGGGTGCACGTCGGCTCATGGATTTTTCAAGAGCTTCCCTGGTGAGAATGATGGTTTTTTTCGTGCCGATCCTATTGATATCCATCCCGCAATTCATCATCAACCGAGACAGCGGCCATTTCGGGTTTTTTCCATATGACGCTGTCGACAGCTATTCACCGGGCAAAACGCTGCTCCTGCATGGGTTCCAGGCTCAAATTCTCTATCACATGGGGCATCCTTTCGCATTTGAAGACCTGCAGGGGGTGACTCTCTTCAAAACCTTCCTGGGCATTGAAGGTGATAAGCCAACGTTGGAGCTCCTCGATGGATATAGAATAGAAGGCATCAAGGCCGTTTTCGAGCTGTGGATCGGCTATCCGCTGGACTTCTTGCTTCTCTACATCAAGAGGGTTCTCTGTGCTGTTGATTTGAAATTCTCAAACCCTTATCCGGACATGGGCTCTTACTCGAGGTATGTTGACGCATCGGTGGTCACGGCTGTCAATTACTTCCTCATTTTTACGGGTCTCTTCACTTTAGTGTACAATATCAGGAAGAAGATTTTCAATAACTACGAAAAGCTATTGACGTTTCTCATGATTCTGCTCTGCTCCAACTACCTGCTGTTCCATATTGAATGGAGGTATTTCATCACCTTCTACTTCCTGATGTATTACCTGGTTATTTTCCGCTCCGAGGAATTCTTCCGGCATGTGAAGGCATCACCCAGAAGCTACGTGTGTTCGTTCCTGGTTTTTCTTGCTGTCTCCCCGGTGATCATGCCCATCAACCACTATGTCCTGGTGCATCATTTAGGCTTGCGATGATCGGCACTGGGGTGTTGAAGGACAATTCATCACAAGCGATTTCGCCCATCTTGGAGAGATTCCCGTGGACGGTGTCGGCAGGTATGCGCTGTGCTGGTTTGGCCTGGTTGTGCTCGCCATCGTGAACGGTTTCATCCGGGAGCGGGGCTACGGCCGTTTCATGCCCGAGCTCGCGGCGCACCAGGTGTCCACGCTGACGGGGATTTGCCTCTTTGGGTGTTACACCTGGATCCTCACGCGGACATGGCCCATTGGGTCTTCAGCGCAGGCGCTGGCCATCGGTGTCCTGTGGCTGCTGCTTGCCGTGGCCTTCGAGTTCATCTTTGGCCATTATGTCATGGGGCACCCCTGGAAAAGGCTTTTCCATGATTACAACCTGTTCCGGGGAAGGCTCTGGGTGTTGATATTGATCTGGACAGGCGTGGCCCCGTACGTGTTCTTCCGGCTCCAACCCTGACGAGGGGGTCGGGACATCCGCGGGAGAGGTTCCCGGGATTCCGGCCGCTCATGAACCAAGGAGGACGACCATGGCACCCAAGTATTCCCGGATGGATCGGTGGACAAGCGAAGAAGTTGCCAGGTTCAAGGATGACGCCAGGAGGAGACCACCGCGGGTCGCCGCACGCAGTGCCCTGGCGAGAGGCACGGAGATGATCGTTGCCGAGGGTGATTCCTGGTTCGACTATGCTCCGGGCACCGACGTCATCGACTGCCTCCAGTACTACCATGGCTACCGAATCGACAACTACGCGAAAGCTGGAGACACCCTGGAGAACATGATCTACGGCACGGGGATCAATGATCAGTTCCAGCCCACCAGTCCGACTATCGATTCCGTGCTGCGGCGGCTGGGTGAGCTCCAGCCAAGGGTATTCCTCTTCTCGGGAGGGGGAAACGACGTGGCCGGGGAGGAGTTCGAATCCTTTCTGAATCACAAGGCCTCCGGGTTGTCTCCGCTCCGGGAAGGCACCCTCGATCAGATGATCAACGTCGTGTTTCGCAAATACTATGTGGACCTGATTGCCAGGGTGGCGGCAACGGCCCCCAATACGACCATCATCACCCACGGTTACGCCCGGACAGTTCCCACGGGAAAGGGAGTCAACATCCTCTTTTTCACCTTCGCCGGACCGTGGCTGCGGCCCGCTCTGGCCAAGAAGGGCATCCTCGGCCCGGTGGAGCAGCGGGCCCTGGTCGCCGCCGCAATAGACAGCTTCAACGAGATGCTGGCAGCCCTTTCCGCGGAACACTCCAAGTTCCGCCACGTTGACCTTCGGGACATGATCGACCCTGACCGGGACTGGACCAACGAATTGCATCTGAAAAACAGTGCTTTCGCCAGAGTCGCCCACCGCATTCACCTGGAGATCCAGTCCATCCATTGAACCGCCTCAACAGAGGCCGGGTCGTTACTTAGGCCTTATCCGCAATCAACAGAAAGAGTTCAATCAACTTTACCGCCCTAGCCCTCTCCCACCAGGGAGAGGGTGAAAGGGCCCCTTGATGGAAGGAGCCGGGGATCATGTCTCCTCCCCCTTCCCTCCACGAAAGTCCCTCATCCCTCGCCGGATTTCCAGCGCCCGCCACCGGCCGGCTTCCCGGCTCCATTGCCCGCGTACCTGTTCTTGAGTGGGGAATCACATCACTCAACTAGAAATTAGGTAGTTGTACCTATATCGGGCCCTGATCAGAGTTGTTAAGCTAAATTTAATATGGGTTCAGACAGGAACGGGTGTATTCCCGTGAGAACCAATGACATTGGGATACCTCACGTCCGTCTAAAAGGAGGTGGCGCACGGTCTCTTCTTCCCCGATCGGGGGTCTTCAGCATTTACTTCAACAGAACAAGCAGCTTTCAAGGGGGTGAAATCCAGACTATCCAGAATTCAGGCATTGGAAATCGCATGAGGCCAAAGCTGCCGTGAGGCAATGTCGGAAAGATACGGGTCTTGAATGAGACAGCCGGGTTGCAGTCTGGTGCACTCCGACTTCTTGTTTTCGAGGAGTGTTCTTGCACATCGATGGGTTTGATAGCACGGTCAACCACGTTGAGTTACATGAGATTAGGAGGATAACCATGAGAGCACAACGATTAGCGGTTTTTTTTCTGATAATTGGACTTTTGATGACCACAGGAGCACAAGCCGCGCTCTTCCGGGTGGGGCCGAACAATGTGCCGTCACCTCCTGGCAACGGGTACCCTTTTTGGTATCAGGACACCCTTGGCTTGGCCCTGGATCTTTGTATACCTGAGACCGCAGCCCAGTTCGACGCGTGTTTGGCTCCGCCAGTACCAGACCCCGCTTTGCCCATCACATTCCCAGGCAACTGGCCGGATGAGTCTTTCTGGTATGGTGCTGACGCCACCTTTGATTTTGACGCCGCCGGCACCAATTCTGCACTTCTGGTGCAGGCGCTGGAGGCGGCTTTTGCCGGGGGGGCAGCCGCAGTGGGCGATCAGATCGTGTTTGGTCGCATTCGGATCCGCATCGATGCTCCGGTGGACGGGACCTACACGGTCACCTACCCATATGGTGAGCAGGTATTTCCCAACGTCACAGCGGGAACAAGGGCCATCAACGTCACCTCGGACATTGGAATCGGCGCCCCCGGTGACTTTAGCGGCGCCTTGACGAGCGCCATCGGGCCTTTCTTGACCCCGGTAGACGCAGCAGGAAATCCTTTGGCCCCTGTCGGTATACCCGGTGCAGGGGGTGTCAATAATGACTTTTTCCTCACCGATGGAGTGACTCCGGTTCAGGTCACAGGGAGTCCCTTCGGAACCAACTTCTTCCGGGTCTGCGTCGACACCCCCGGGGGCCTTGATGGGGCAGGCACCGCGTGCATGGAGACAAATCTCTTCACGGTCATAGGCAAGATGCATCAGGGCGCCATCGGCAGTCCGCTCACCCTGGACCATGCGACCTATGCGCGGAGTACCGGCAGTACTCCTCATGTCGATGTCTTTGCTACAGCCGCCTCAGGACCCGGAACGGCGGCACCTTCACTTTCCTTTGGGGATGCCGCCGGCACCAACCTGATGCCTTCCACGCTCATGAACGGGCCGACGGCTCTGGGCCAGTTTTACGGGCAGAGCATTCCAACGAGCGCCAGGGCCCTCCCTGCCGCCGTAATCGTGACCAATATGGCGGACATCCCACCGTCTTCGGTCACCCGGTCCCTGGTGGATGAAGTCACCATCACCCAGGCTAGTTACGACCCTGCCTCGGGAACCGTGACCATCACGGCAACCTCCAGTGACAAGGGTGACACGGGTGCGCCGGCGATCCCACCGCCACAGCTTTTCGCCCTCGGGCTTCCCGGCAGTGCAGGTTCCGAACCGCTCTTGCCAGTTTTGGGAAGCCTTGATCCCGCTGAACAGCAGATATTGTATCAAATTCCTCCTATTCTGCCTCCTGGCGGTCCCGTTCCTCCTTTCTCAGTCACCGTGATCTCCTCGGCTGGCGGCCAGGACTCGGAAGACGTCACCACCGTGGCTGGAGCTGCAGGTCTTTTCAGAGCCGGGGGTCCGATCGCGGTCGATGACAGCGTGACCTTCCTGGCTGGCAGTGCCGCGTCCGTGGTGATCGATGTGCTGCTAAATGACTTCGGTTTTGACCCCGCCACGGTGCAGATCCGCAGCCAAGGCAGCAACGGAACAGCGGTGTTCAATTCAGTTACGAGAGTGATCACCTACACATTCACCAACAACCAACTCCTGGGTGACGACACATTCACTTACACGGTTCGGAGCGCCGTTGCACCCGCCGGGTTGGTGTCCAATACGGCGACCGTCACTATAACGACTTCCGCTACTGCCGCCGGCCCCGCGCCCATCGCCGTCAATGATACGGGGTTCAGCCTGCAGGTGAATTCGCAGTTGGTGATCACTGCCGCCAGTCTAACTGCCAACGACAACCCCAATGGCGGCACCCTCAATCCAGCTTCCATTCAGATCGTAGCGGGGTCGGTGACGGGTAGTAGTGCGACAGTAGCTGCTAATGGTAATGTGACTTTCACCGCCGGCGCTACGCCAGGCACCACCTTCGGCTTCAGATATACGGTGGCAAACACCAACGGCCAGCGTTCGGCACTTCCCGGCGCTTCGGTTTCGATCACGGTGCTTCCCGCCACGGATGTGCTCAGCGTAGCTTCCGCGAGTTTCCGCACTGGCACTAGGCGCTGGGATGTAACGGGTGCCTCTACCGTTCCCGGAGCCGCGAACACCATTACGGTTGTCCTGGTTCGTACCGGTGCGGTCCTCGGGACCGCGACTCCCGACGCCGCTGGTGCCTGGGCACTTCGTGTGCTAAACTCCAACGTGATTGCCGTTAACGGTGATCAGGTTAGGGCGACATCCACCGCGGGTGGGAGTGCGACCTTGGCGGTGAGAGTCAGACAGTAAAGGCACTTGACCCTGGGGCCGGCGGCATGGCCGCCGGCCCTTCTCGTTGTCAGGCAATCAACGTGCGCATGGGGCGTAATGAGGTCGTCGGCACGAGCCTTTACGCGGGCAACGGTGAGGACCCGTAAACAAACCGGTCTCCGCCAGCATGAGAATCTCACCCTTGTAGGAGTGCGCGGAACCCCCAGTTCCCCTGGCCTTGCCCCTAGTCGTCAAGTCCAGCCTGGGAGGAATTAGCCCGGCTCATGGTCTGGACCGCATCCGTCAGTAAGCCATGCCTCTGGTCCGGAGGGGCATACGGGATTGGGCAGCAAAGCGGAATTTCAGGTTTGACGAGTGTGATCTCAGCAGAAAATTTGCGCCTATTTCCGGAGACGCCTGGACTTGAGGCCTTCGACCTTGAGATTCTGCCTGAGCATGAAATCGCACCGTTTGCAGAAGAAGATCTCCACCGCGTCCAGGTGGCGCGTCTTGGCGCAGAAGTGCATGAGGCATGTGACGTCGTCGCAGTGATAGAGGGAGAAGGTGTGCGCCACCTCGTGTAACGCCACCTTGACGAGACGCTCGTAATACAGGTCCAGGGGAACCGAGCTGCCATCGTCGTTGTGACGCAGTCGCGAGTTGGAGACGACGGCGGCTTTCCCCCCCATTTCGGCTTCTCCGTAGACGTAGGTCAGTATGGGATTGCAGAGGTCCACGGTGGTGAGGGCCAGGATGCGGAGGTGGTGGGGGAAGGGGAGCCTTGAGAGGTGCTGGATGATGAGCCCGGCATCGTATTGGCGGCGATGTTGCTGGAACGCTTCCTCGGGCACATCCACATGGGAGAAGACATCCACGGGGATTCCAAAGATCGACTGGAGGTTGGCCGCGACGACATGCACCGCCACCTCCCCCAGTTGACCCATTTCCAGGAGTCCGAGCAAGGGCTGTGATGGTGATTCGGGAGAAGTCTCTTTCATGCCGCGCCCACGCAATGGGTGGCTGTCATTCCCTGTTTCTACCGTGGTTGGGGTTGCAGGCCGTATTTCTTGATCTTGCTGTGGATGGTGATCCTGCTGACCTCCAATATGCCGGCTGCCTTTGAGATGTTCCATCCACACATCTTCAGAACCCGGTCAATGTGCTGCTTTTCGTTTTCCTTCAGGGATTGGGGGGCGTGCTGCCCTTCCGTCCTGAACAAAAACGCGAAGTCTTCCCTGCCGAGATGGCGTCCCTTTGCAAGGACCACCGCCCGTTCAACGGCGTTCTCGAGCTCGCGGACATTCCCGGGCCAGTCGTAGCCCATGAGCAGGTCCACTCCCTGTGCCTGGATGCCCATGACGGGCTTGTTGGTCTCTCTTCGGAATTTCTCGAGAAAATGCTGCGCCAGAACCGGGATATCATCCTTGCGGCGGCGCAAGGGGGGCACCTCGATCTCTATCACGTTGAGCCGGTAGTAGAAATCCTGTCTGAAAGTTCCCCGTTCGATCTCCAGGGCCAGATCCCGGTGAGTCGCGCAGATGAGGCGAAAGTCCACCAGGATTTCCGCGGTTCCGCCCACACGGTGAAAGCTCTTTTCTTCGAGCACCCGGAGGAGGTCGACCTGCATTTTTGAGGGAATCTCCCCCACCTCGTCGAGGAAGAGCGTCCCTCCCTGGGCCATCTCCAGGCGCCCTTTTTTGGCTCGCCTGGCGCCCGTGAACGCACCGCTTTCATGGCCGAAGAGCTCGCTTTCGAGCAGGGTTTCCGTGAAGGCCCCGCAGTTGATGGGAATGAAGGGGTTGAAGCACCGTCCGCTCTTGGAATGTATGGCCTTGGCCACCAGCTCTTTGCCGGTCCCAGTCTCTCCCCTCAGGAGAACCGGTGAATCGACTCTCGCCACTTCCTCGATCAAGCCGAACAGCTGTCGCATGCCGTGGGAAGCCCCGATCATGTCCTCGCAGCGGACCCTCGCGGCCACATGTTCCCGCAGGATGATGTTTTCATCGATGATTTTCTTCTGCTGAAGCAGCTTCTCCACGAGGAGGACCAGGTCCTCGGGTTCGAAGGGCTTCATCAGGTAATCGTTGGCTCCGCGCTTCATTGCCTCCACCGCGCTTTGCACGGAGCCGTAGGCGGTGATCATGACAACCATGCTGTGAGGGTAGTTTTCCCTGATTTCATGCAAGACCTGGAGACCGTCCATGTCGGGCATCTTGATGTCCAGAAAGATGAGGTCGTATTCCTTGTCGGTGAGCATCTCCAGGGCCCGAGTCCCTCCGTCGGCTCCCGCCACCTCGTAGCCCGATTTCATGAGCCAGCCGATGAGTGACTCGCGCACGATCAGCTCATCGTCGACAACCAAGATTCTGATGCGACCCGTCATGATGCGTCACTCCTCTTGGTACTACACCGAAATTTCAAGATCCCATGCTGCTCTGTGATCGTTCCCTCTCCCCCAACCTGGGGGGACAATGCTGTTGACTTAAGCTTTTTAGGCGGGGATAAACCCCGCCCCTACTCTGCCGGCCAACGGTTTGCAGTAGGGGCGGGGTTCATCCCCGCCCGGCTCCCTCGGCTTAAGTCAACGGTATTGCCCCCCGTCCAAGGAGAAGAGAGGGGATCTACCCCGGTTCCATGGCGAAGAACCGAATGATGAAATTGGATCCCTTTCCCTCTTCGCTTTTCACGAAAACAGACCCATGGTGCTCCTTGATGATGCCGTACACCACGGAAAGACCCAGCCCCGTGCCTCTGTCCTGGCTCTTGGTGGAAAAGAAAGGCTCGAATATGTACGGTATGGCCCTCCTGGAGATTCCGCAGCCCGTGTCCTCCACTTCAAGCCTCACCATGCTGTTGGTTCCTTCCCAGAAGGTCCGGATCGTGATGGTTCCGCCTTCAGCCATTGCCTCCATGGCGTTGAAAATGAGATTCACGAGGCACTGTTGAATCTGACCGGGATCTCCGAGCATCTGCGGCAGGTCGTCTGCCAGCAGCAGGTCAAGCTTGATGCCCTGGATTTGCATTTTGTGGCTGAAGAGAGTGGCGACCCTGCGGATGACTTCATTGAGCTGGAAACGGATCCGCTCCATCTTCTGCTGCCGTGCGAAGGACAGGAGGTTCCCCACGATGGAGCTGCAGCGTGCCGACTCCGTGTCGATCAAATCCAGGTAGTACTTGTACTGCTTCAGGCTCTCCTCACTGAGCGTCCGGGATTCGAGGCCCTGGGAAACCAGCCGGGCCAAGGCATGGATGCCGGTGAGAGGGTTGTTGATCTCATGGACGGCACTCGCCACGAGCTTTCCCAGGGCGATCATCTTGTCCTCGTGGATGAGGCGGGCCAAGTTGGATGTGAGGGCGTGGGTTCGTTCCTCGACCCTCCGTTCCAGTTCGTCGGTGATGTCCCGCATGACCTCAAGGAACAGCTCGGTCACTCCATCGGCATTTTTCAGGGGCACAACGGTGACCTCACAGGTCCTCGTTTCGTTGTTCCTGTCGAAGTGCTCATGGATGGCGTAGGCGGTCTTTCCCGTTTCGATGCTCTCCCTCACCGGGCAGCGATGGCCCTTTGCGTCGCATGGGTTGACGGAGCAGTGGCTCACCTGGTAGCAGAACTTCCCGATGATGTCCTCCTTCCCCATGAGCGTTGACTGGAGCATGGCTTCGTTGGCATCCACGATGATGAAGTCCGGCCGCAGGATCAAGACCCGGTCCTGGATGTTTGAAAAGATGCTCTCGACGATCCCCTGGACCAGCTCCAGTTCCCGCATGCCGCGCAGGTACTCTTCCTGGAAGATGATGATGTCGCTGAAAAGCCGGGAGATGTTGGCTTCAAGGACACGCAGGCCCGGGGGTTTGTTTCTGAGGAACTCCTCGAGGAGGGCCTCGTTGCTGGTCAGCTCGACGACGAGATCGAGATTCCCGATGTCGAAGAACTCCCTGTAATCCTTGGTCGTGGGAATCCCTTTCCTGCGGGCGAGGACCATCCCCTCGGCGTCTTCATTCAGGTCGGCGACGGCAACGACCTGAACCTTCAGGCGGGGGAAGCGCCTGGTGTCGAGCATCTTCAGGAGGCCCGCGCAGCGTCGGCCTCCACCAATCACCGCGACCTTCATCATCTCTTCGTGTGCCACTGTGGTGGACTCCCGTCGGGATTCCTGGAGTGTACAGGATCTTTACACTCCATCAAAAATCTTAACATGACGGCCAAACAACGGGTGCAATTCAGATGAGCGGGGCGCGAGCCCCGGGATTGTTAAAAAACCTTACAGACGCCCGAAACCCTTGTGGTGCGAGTGCCTTATAAATTCTTAACAGACGAGGTTTCGGGAACATTATTTACCAATTTTCGTGCCAGGCAAGGACAGCCATTGGGATTCGCTCCCGGAAGGCGTGTACCCGTTCCTGGCTCCGTGGTTCCTGGTTTTCTCCAGCCAAACAGAATCAGTGCCGCCTGCCCGCGTGTTCGGCTTTGTGCAAGAGGCTGAGTTGGCATGGATCGTGGTTAAGTAAATCAGCAAGATAGAGACCCACCAGAAAGGAGGAAGACAAGCCGTGAAAGCGAGAACAGACAAAACGAAACGAGGCGCCCGGATTGTTTTCACAGAAGACAACCGGTGCATCTGGATGAAGGCGGGCGTGGTCAACTACAAACTTTGCGAGAACGCATACGACTGCCTGAGCTGCCCTTTCGACAAGGCCATGAGTCGGGGAGTCGAGAAGGAGCCTGAGGAGGTGGTCAGTTGGAGGAAGATCATGAGAAGCAAACCATACAAAGAGAAAGAATGCCGTCACATGTTGACAGGAAGGGTTCAGTATCACTATTGCGCCAACGGCTACCGGTGCAATGTGTGCGAGTTCGACCAATACCTGGATGAGGCGGATCTGGCGAAACCCGCGGGGACCGTTCACACGAGAAAAGTGTCCGGTTTCCTTGTGGCCGACAGCACCTACTATCACAGGGGCCACACCTGGGCAAGGGTCGAACACGGGGGACTCGTGCGCATGGGGCTCGACGATTTCGCTCTGCGCCTGCTGGGCTGTCCCACCGGCATTCGACTGCCCAGGCTCGGGTCCCATCTGGAACAGACCGAGGTGGGCTGGTCACTGGAAAAAGGGCCCAAGGCAGCGGAAGTGCTCTCGCCGATGAACGGGATCGTGGTCGCAACCAATCACAAGGCGACCAGGGAACCTGGATCAGCCAAGGCGGACCCTTATGGCTGCGGTTGGCTGGTCGTTGTCGAACCCCAGGGGCTCAAGCAGAACCTGAGGAACCTCCTCTATGAAAATGAAGTGGAGGCCTGGACCCAGGCCGAAGCGCAGAAGCTGGAGAACATGGTCATGAGCACCTATGGCATGTCGCTTGCGGCAACCGGTGGCGAGATCGTCGATGACATCTCGGGCAACCTCACCCAGCTCCGGTGGGAGGACCTGGTCCATGAATTCCTGCTCACATGACGGCGGAAAACCCCGGAGAGGGATTGTGCTCCCCGGTAGCCGGCGGAGGCACCCGGACCCTCTCCCGGTCAACGGGGATCACCCTGCTCAACGGGGACCTCTCCCAAGGTAGGCATTCACGACCCGTGGTGAATTGAGCACCTCGGCGGGATTTCCCTCTGCGGCGACGACACCGTCGCAGATGGCGATGAGTCGGTCCGAGGCCTGGGTGGTGAGATTTAGAAAATGGTCGATGATGAGGAGGGTGAGCCCCCGTTCTCTCAAGGCCCGGATGAGCTCAACCGCCTCCATGCTCGCCTGGGGACTGAGTCCCGCGGCGATTTCATCCAGGAGCAGCAAGGAAGGCCTGGTCCCCAGGGCCCTGGCCACCTCAAGGCGCCTCAGCTCCGACATGGTCAGCTCCCTTGCCTGGGTTTTGGCCTTGTGCCCCAGGCCCACCAGGTTGAGAACGTCGAGGGCCTCGCGGGTTGAGTCCCCACCGCCGCTTTCTTCCTTCCCCCCAAACCAGACTCCCATGAGCACGTTCTCGAAGGCCGTCATGTCGGGAAACGGGCGCGGGATCTGAAAAGTCCTTCCGATGCCCAGTCCGCATATCCGATGAGGCGGCAATCCCGTCACGTCCTGGCCGCGATAGATCACGGATCCGCTCGTGGGACGCACGTAACCGCAAATCAAATTGAAAAGAGTGGTCTTTCCCACCCCGTTGGGACCGATGATGCCCACGATCTCCTGCCCCTCGATCCGGAATGAAATGTCGGTGAGGAGCGGGGTCCTGTGGAACTCCATGGAGACGCTTTTCAGCTCGAGGCACGCTGAAGGCTTTTCTGGAGCCATTTTCCCATTCCTTGGGGAAAGAGGATCAAGGTGACGATGACCACCAATCCGTAAAGGACCGAATGGCCTACGGGGAGCAGGGAGCGGAACAGCCACTGGTCGAGGGGGTAGAGAATGAGGGCTCCGAGTATGGGGCCGTACCACTGAAACCTGCCCCCAAATATGGTCAGAACCAGGGGCATGGCGGACATGTGGAGGCTGAACACCAGCCCGGGTTCGATGAGCCCCAGGAGATGGGCATAAAGTCCTCCGCACACACCGGTGAAGAAGCCGCTCACCGTTATGACCTGGAACCTGATCCTGTTCGTGTTGACTCCGAGTGCTTCAGCGGTCGTTTCATCCTCGCGGAGGGCGCGGACGGCCCACCCCCATCGCGACACAAGGGCGCGCCTGTGCAGGAGCCCAGCGCCGAGCATGCACGTGAGAAGGAGGGTGTACATGGCCCCGGGACTTTCGTCGAAACGGACCAGCAGACTTCCCAGCTCCACGGCGGGAAGCCCGGGAATCCCAACTACGCCGAGAGAACCAAAGGTGAAGTCGTTCCAGTTGTCGATGATGACCTTGGGAATCTCGACGGAGGCAAGGGTGGCCAGGGCAAAAGGAGCCCCCCTGAGCCTTTTGAACACCGTGTGCCAGCCCATCCCATAGAGGGCTCCCAGAAGGCCGCCAAAAAGAATCGTCAGGTAGGGGGAGACATGGGTGTAGTGATTGCACAGAGCCGATCCGTAAGCGCCAAGACCGAAGAAGGCGGCATGGCCCAGAGATACGGTCCCTGCGAGGGAGCTGAGATTCCAGGCCATGGCGAGACATCCATGGAAACAGGCCATTCCCATAACCCGGAAATGGATGCCGTCATGGGGCATGAGGAAGGGCCACAGAAACAGGGCCGCCAGGAGAGCCCACGCGGCAAGGATCGATGGATTCACAACGATGCGGCTCATTGTCTCATGGCGCTCCTGGTCCATGTGGGCAGGAGCCCTTCCGGCCTCAGCACGAGGAGAACGATGAGAGCCACGGCGCTTGCCAGTTCCCTCCATCCGCTGCCGAGGAAGAGAACGGTGGCGGATTCTACCAGGCCCAGCACCCATCCCCCCGCCAGGAGGCCCCGAATGCGGCCCGCTCCAGCAAAAATGGTGAGCACCACCGCGACGAGCGTGGCTTCGATGCCTCCGAACGGATGCAGGTAGGCGGTTCTGGCGTAGAGCGATCCGGCGACGCCTATGAGGAGACCTCCCACTGCAAATGCCACGAGGTGCATACTCCGGACGTTTATGCCGGCAAGCCCTGCGGCTTCACTGTCCTGGATCGTCGCCCTAAGGGCCTTGCCCAGGAAGGTCCTTCGAAGCATGGTGTAGATGACCCCGGTGGACGCCAGGGAGATCGTGATGACGAGAACCTGTGTCTCGGTGATGATGAGTCCTGTTCCAGGCATGTCGAGAACGTTGGCTGCGGGGCCGAGCAGCCGGTAATCGGCGGAGAAGCACATGAGCATGCAGTTCTGGAGGAGCAGGGCAAAACCGAAGGTGACGACCAGGGTGTTCAGTTCGTCGGGATTCGGAATGGTTCGGAGAAGGCGCTCCAGGCAGAGGGAAAGGACAAGCATGGCAGACATGGAGCCGGGCAGGATCAACACCAGGGGAAGATTCAGGTTTTTGGCAAGAAAATAGGCGACGTAGCCGCCGAGGATCACCATTTCCCCATGGGCCAGATTGAAGGCGTGGGTCACCCCCAAAATGAGGGAGAATCCCAACGCGATGAGGGCATAGAACGACCCCAGAGAAAACGCATTGACAAGGAACTGAAGAATCATGCCTCTCCTCATTCAGAGGGGCCGACGTCGCCGGACGAGGCTCAAGTTCTCATTGTACACCCCAGTCCCTCATGTCCCTTCGGGCATCCGAAATAGAGGGCCTATCCGACCGGATGACGAATCACTGGGGTTCTTCGAGGACCCTTCCCGTCGCCCGTTCAGGTGGGTACACGGCGACCATGCGCCCCTTTTGGATTTGCACCACTACCTGGCGATAGTGCCTGGGATCTCCGTGCTCATCAAAAACCAGGCGTTCCATGGGAAGGAGGAGGTCCAGGCGCCGGAGCTCCTCGCAGGTGGTTTCTCCCCGGAGCTCTCCCGTCCGTTGCAGGGATTTCTCCATGGCAGCCAGGAGTGCCCTGCAGGAAGCATATCCGTGCATGGTGGTCGTATTCGGAGTCCTGCCGAAGTGTTTTTCGAAACCCTCGACAAACCCCTCCGACTCCTTTTCCGTGCCCGGCAGCGTGATTCCCGGATTCCAGGCACACAGGCCGAAGAGTCCTTCGGCCGCGCTCCCCATTGTCTCGATGAAGCTCGGGTAGGCAATTCCCCACGGACCCAGGTAGCCCCTGAGCTTCAGTCGTTGCTCGGCCAGCTGGCGCGCCAGGATGAGGTGGTCCGGAAAGAAACCGCCCGAGACCAGCACGTCTCCCCTCGTCATGCGCAATTTCATGAGAAACGGCGAGAAATCCGGGGTGCCTGGGCGAAACTTCTCGAACATAACGACCCGAACCCCTGAGCCCTCCAGGTATTTTCGCATCTCCTCACCGAATTCCGTGGATCCCGGGGTTGCGGAAAAAAGGATGGCGACGCCCCTGGGGCGAAGGACCTCGGACAAGAAGCGGAAAAGTGGCTCGACGACGCCGTCGAGGCGTGACACACGGAAAAAGTACGGGTTCTTGCGCCCCTGGGTTAGGTTTCTCTGAAGGCTCGCGGAAGCCACGTAAGGAGTGCGGTGCTTGGCCGCCGCCTCGCTTATCGGGCCGACCAGGGAGTCGACGTAGCCACCCACGAGGCCGGCCACCCCAACGCGATAGAGGAGGTCCTCGGCCTGGTTTACGGCAGTCTCCGGCAGGCTCTGGTCGTCTCTCGAAAAGAGCTCCACCTTCCTTCCGAGGATGCCCCCCTTCCCATTGGCTTCGAGGACCGCGTAAAGAATTCCTTCGTGGATCTCCTGGCCGTGTTTGGCCAGCTTCCCGGTCAAGGGGTTGATTTCACCGATCCGAATGGGGGGAGGCTCTTCGCACCATGAACGGACGGGCATGATTACAGCCGCGAGACCGACCATGCAAACCATGGCCAAATGCATCGTGCGTTTGAAATGCCAATCCATTGCGCGTAAGACTCCGGTGAACGATTTCCACAACGGAGATACTTATTCTATTCCAGTGGTTGAGTGACATTTCGCTTGCTTTTGGACGCAAGCGGAAGATTCGGGGGGGATGATTCAAGGGGAGTGAGAGAGCCATCCGCCCTTGTGGAGCCCATTGCAGCGTGCAGGTGAGAATGGGTGAGAGTCGCCCGGGGCATCCGGGGGACTCAGGATATGGAAGAGACGACCTTGATGCCCTTCCTGGTGAGGTCCGCCACAATGGGCTCCAACTCGCATCTTTTCAAACGGATGGAATAGGTGGACTCCTGACCTTCCCCTGCAGGAATGTGGCAGATGCTGATCACTTCGGCGCGATGTTTCTGGATGAGTTCGGTGATGGCCTGAAGAGGCATGTGCGGGTCCGAGACCCTCACGTCGAGGCGCGAGGAATTGGTCAGCATCCCCATCATGTTGATGAAAGCCGAGAGAATGTCGACTACCGTGATCACCCCGGCCAGTTTTCCGTCCGCCAGCACGGGAAGGCCCCCGATCCTCTTATCGAGGATGATGTGAGCGGCTTCCTCCAGCGGCATTTCGGGATATGCGGTATGGGGCTTGCGCACCATCACGTCTTCAAGGGTCAACTCTTCCAGCATGGAGGCGATGAGAACGCCCCGCAAGTCGGCGTCGGTCACCCATCCGAGCAGGTTTGAACTGGAATCCACGATGGGCAGGTGGCGGATGGAGTCCCTTTTCATGACTGCCAGCGCCTCCTGTATGGATGCCTCTTTATGAATTGTGACGACTTTGGTGGTCATCCAATTGCGTACAATCACCGTCCAACCCCTTGTGGAAAGACCAATTCGCGGAACGCACACAACCGTTACAAATTAACTAATGATTGCGATGACTTCCCCCAACATGCCATGAGGCAAGCTAAGCCATGTTAAGATAAATTGCAAGACAAAATTAGGGAGGAACCGGCATGAGGATTCGATTTGTGGGGGAAAGGAGGCAAGATTGACTTTGAGGAGTCATCTGGTATACTGCCCGACGTTTGCATGAACCCCATTCTCGCCGCAGGTGAATGCCTCTTTGAAGTGTGTAGACCCATGGTCCTTCCGGCGACTTCGCCAGCTCAAGTGTCGATTGAGAGAGTCCCACGCGCGTGTTTTGGGAGGAGTGCTTCCTTCCGGAAAATAGGGGATCCGGTTTTTTCGTGAATGATCCATGAAAGAGGAGCGTACTTTGCGCCAGCCGAAGTATATTTTCATTACAGGAGGTGTTCTTTCATCCCTCGGAAAGGGACTGGCCGCCGCATCGATAGGAGCTCTGATGGAAAGCCGCGGTCTGCGGGTGACCATCCAGAAGCTGGATCCTTACATCAATGTGGATCCAGGGACCATGAATCCGTTCCAGCACGGCGAAGTCTTCGTGACGGACGACGGCGCGGAAACGGATCTGGACCTCGGCCACTACGAGCGGTTCACCCATGCGGTGATGGCGAAGAAGAACAACTACACGTCGGGAAGCATCTACCATTCGGTGATCACCAAGGAGCGTCGCGGAGATTACCTGGGGGGCACCGTGCAGGTCATTCCCCACATCACCGACGAGATCAAGTCCTGCATCAAGGGTGCGGTGAATGGCGTCGACATCGTCATCGTGGAAATCGGGGGCACCGTGGGGGACATCGAGAGTCTTCCCTTCCTGGAGGCGATCCGCCAGTTTCGAAACGATGTGGGCAGGGAGAACGCCGTCTACATCCATGTGACCCTCGTCCCTTACATGAAGGCGGCGGGCGAGGTCAAGACCAAGCCCACACAGCACAGCGTCAAAGAACTGCGGGGCATTGGAATCCAGCCGGATGTCCTCCTGTGCCGAACGGAGAAGTTCCTCACTCCCGAAATCAAAGCCAAGATCGCAAATTTCTGCAACGTGGACACGGACGGCGTCATCACTGCCAAGGATGTGGACTGCATCTACGAGGTGCCTCTCCTTTTCCACCAGGAAGGCCTGGATGAAAAGATCCTGCGCCTGCTCAACGTGTGGACGAGAGCTCCGATACTGGACGAATGGGAGAACCTCGTGCGCAGGCTCAAGCAGCCCGAATACGAGACGCGCATTGCCATTGTGGGCAAGTACATCGACCTGGTGGAGTCCTACAAGAGCCTCAATGAGGCCCTGGTCCACGGAGGTGTGGCCAACCGAACTCGAGTGGTGCTCAATTACGTGGATTCGGAGAATGTGGAGAAAGAGGGCGGTGAGGCCCTTCTGGAGGGTGCCGACGGCATCCTCGTTCCCGGGGGATTCGGGCAGCGCGGTGTGGAGGGAAAGATCAAGGCCATCCGTTACGCCAGGGAAAACAGGATTCCTTTCTTCGGCATATGTCTTGGGCTGCAGGTGGCCACCGTCGAATTCGCCAGGCACGTTGCCGGGCTGGACAAGGCTCACAGCATGGAATTTGACAAGCGAACGCCTCATCCTGTCATCTATCTCATGCGGGAGTGGTTCGACCACAAGAACAGCCGAGTGGTGAGGCGCAGCGAGAGCTCCGACTACGGCGGCACCATGCGTCTGGGAGCTTATCCGTGCATTCTGGAGCCCGGCAGCCTGGCGTCGGAAGCCTATGGGGTCCCGGAAATCTCGGAGCGCCATCGGCACCGCTATGAATTCAACAATGACTACAGGGAGGCCCTGGGGAAATTCGGCATGCGGTTCACCGGTCTTTCACCGGACCGGAACCTGGTGGAAATCATCGAGCTCGCGGACCATCCGTGGTTCGTGGGCTGTCAGTTCCATCCGGAGTTCAAGTCCCGTCCCCATGAGCCCCATCCGCTTTTCAAGGCCTTTGTGGGCAAGTCTCTGGAGAATGGACGCGCGAAGAACCCGGACGCTTTTCCTCCCAAGGACCCCGTGTGCTGATCTCCTCAGGAGTACGATTTGGCGGATTTTGACATTGCCGGGCAGACCATCGGAAAAGAAAGGCTGTTTCTCATTGCGGGGCCCTGTGTCATTGAATCCGAGGAACTGGTGTTCAATGTGGCACGGTCTCTCAAGGAAATCTGCGGGGAGCTGTCCATTCCGTTTGTCCTCAAGAGCTCGTACGACAAGGCGAACCGCACGTCCATCGCATCCTACCGGGGACCCGGCATTGAAGAGGGGCTGGCGATCCTGGCCCGGGTTAGAAAGCGACTTGGAGTGCCCGTCCTGACGGATGTCCACGGTGTGGAGGAAGCTCGGGAAGCTGCCAGGATCGTGGACGTCGTCCAGGTGCCGGCGTTTCTTGCCCGTCAGACGGATCTCCTGAGGGCCGTGGGCGAATCCGGGAAGACGGTCAACCTGAAGAAGGCCCAGTTCATGGCTCCCTGGGACATGGCCCAGGCCGTGGACAAGGTGCGGAGCACCGGCAACGATCGTATCCTCATCACGGAGCGCGGCACCCAGTTCGGTTACAACAATCTTGTGGTCGACATGAGGTCCCTGGCGATCCTCAAAGAGCTCGGATTCCCCGTGGTGTTTGACGGGACCCACAGTGTGCAGCTGCCCGGAGGGCAGGGAACCTGTTCCGGGGGCCAGCGGCGGTTTGTGGCTCCCCTGGCCTGCGCGGCCGTCGCCGCCGGGGCACACGGAGTGTTTCTGGAGGTCCATGAGGATCCGGACAGGGCCCTGTGCGACGGACCCAATTCCCTGCCCCTGGCGGATGTCCGCCCTCTCCTGGAGAAGCTGCTGAGAATATACCGTGCCGTGAAAGGCTAGGAATTACGGAGAGGGAATGGAGTCGTTGAAGGTCGACCAGGAGCTGCGCGAGAGGGTGATGCCCGTGCGACTCATGATTTTTGACGTCGACGGGGTCCTGACGGATGGGAGCATCGTCTTCCATGATGACGGATCGGAGCTCAAGGTTTTCGACGTCCAAGACGGACACGGGATCAAACTCCTCCAGCGGGCCGGCATCGAGGTGGCCATCATAACGGGCCGCAGCTGCAGGGCCGTGGAGCACCGGGCCGCGGGACTCGGTATCAGCCGGGTCTACCAGGGAATCCACAGGAAGCTCGAGGCATTCGAGCGCATCATGGCGGAAACGGGATTCGAACCCCGCCAACTCGGGTACATGGGAGACGACCTCATTGATATCCCCGTGATGCGGCGGGTCGGTTTCTCGGTGTCCGTGCCCAATGCCGTGGCCCATGTCCTTCCCTTCGCGCATTACGTGACCAGGGCCCGAGGCGGCCGCGGCGCCTGCCGCGAAGTTTGCGAGATTCTCCTGCGGGTGCAGGGTCTCTGGGAACAGGTGACCATGGACTATTTCAAAAATCCCGATTGAAAAATCCCGCCCAAATCCCCTTCCTTCAAGACATGCCGGAAGTTGGCATAGAATATGCCTTTACAGAGTCCTTGGCGGCATGTTAGAGTTTTTAAGGAATCGATCAGATTTTCGGGGGCTTGCGAGGACTTTGATTGAGCGGTTTTCGTTCATTGACGGGCTGGTTCGCTCAGTCGGGTGGGGTGCTTCCGGGCCTTCGCATGAGTTGCCGCCAATGAGTGTATCGACTGTTGCCCGTGCACATCGCCGGCGTCGTGGAATGACGGCGGTGTCTCCATGGAGAAGCCGGGGAACTCCAGGATTGTGGGGCCAAAAGAGTGTTTTCCTATCGCAGGGTTTTTCAGGCGGGTGTCTTGGCTGTGGCCGTGGGACTGTCTCTGCTCCTGTTGCAGGGGATCTGGAAAGGCAAAAAGCAGAAAGAACAGCAGCAGGCGGCATCCGTGAGCGAACCGGCCGAGGCGGAAATGAAGCTCACGGACATGGAATACACGGAAATGCAGGAGGGGAGGAAGGCTTGGACTCTCAAGGCCTTGGAGGCCAAGTACTTCCAGAGCGACCAGAAAACGGGTCTTTCGTCGGTCCGCCTCACTTTTTATCTTGAAGAAGGGGAAGAGGTCCGGCTCGAAAGCCGGGAGGGAACCCTGTATGCGGGAACCAAGAACATCGAGCTCTGGGGAACGGTCCAGGTGATTCTTCCCCGGGGATACCTGTTGACGACGGAGAAGGCTCAGTACGAGCACGCAAGGCAAACCATCTTTTCAGACACCATGGTCCAGCTCAGTGGACCTGATGTCACTCTGCAAGGAAATCGCTGGGAGTATAGAGTCCCGGAACACCGGGCGATCCTCGAAGGGGGAGTTCGCGCCTCGATGGTTCTGGCTCCCGCGGCAAAAAAAAACCGCCAGGTGAGGTAACAATGGAACACTTCAGGCGAGCCGTCCTGTTTCGTGAGGCATTTCCCAAGCTCGCGCTCTTCGTTTTTGTCATGCTTGTTGTTTGTCCCGGGCTGGATGCGGCGGAAAAGAGCGCGAAATCCGCAACCGAGGGTTTGGTGAAGAGTGACTCGCCCCTGCACATTGCGAGCGATCGCATGGAGGTCATGCAGAAGGAGCGCATGATCCTTTTCGAGGGCCACGTGGCGATTCGCCAGGATGACCTCTCCATCACGGCCGGCCGCATGCGGGTTTTTGGTGCCGCTTCCGGTAAGGAGAAGGGTAAGGAGAAGGACCCCCAGACTGCGATGATGGAGAAGATCGATCGCATCGAAGTGGAAGGGGACGTGAAAATTGCCCAAAGGGACAAGCTTGCCACATCGGACAAGGCGGTCTATTACCACCAGGACCGGAAGATCGTGCTCATGGGACGCCCCGTGGTTTCCCAGGGACGTGACAAGGTGCAGGGGCGGTTGATCACCCTTTACATCGACGAAGGCAGAAGCGTGGTGGAAGGCGGTGACGAGACACCCGTGCAGGCTGTCCTCCACCCCTCGCGAAAGGAAGAAGGCCGGTGACCGCCCGGCCAATGAAGCTCGAGGTGAAAGACCTCGTCAAGAGCTACCGACGGCGGTGCGTGGTGGATCACGTCAGCCTGCAGGTAGAAGAAGGCCAGATCGTTGGCCTTCTTGGCCCCAATGGGGCAGGCAAGTCGACAACCTTCTACAGTGTCGTCGGGATCATTCGCCCCGACAGTGGGTCCGTCATGCTCAACGGCGAAGACATCGGGCGGGTTCCCATGTACCAGAGGGCCAGGAAGGGAATCACCTACCTGCCCCAGGAGCCTTCGGTATTCCGGAAGCTGACGGTGGAGGAAAACATCCTGGCGATTCTGGAAACACTCAACATCAGCGAGGAAGAAAGGCGTCTTCGTCTGAGCGGGCTGCTCTCCGAGCTTGGCATATCCCATCTTGCCAGGAGCAAGGCGGATCGCCTTTCGGGAGGCGAGCGACGGCGGGTGGAGATCACCCGGGCCCTGGTGACCCAGCCGAGCTTCATCCTGCTCGACGAACCATTCGCCGGAATCGACCCTCTTGCCGTTTTAGATATTCAGAGCCTCATCCGATCCCTCAAGGCAAAGGGGATCGGTGTGCTCATTTCCGACCATAACGTGAGGGAAACCCTGAAAGTGTGCGACTGGGCTTATATCATGCACGAAGGCAAAATACTGGAGGCTGGAGATCCCTCGAGCATTGCCCAAAGCGATGTGGCGCGTCGAACATATCTGGGGGATCAATTCAGCCTGTGACGATGGAATGAAACCATGGCGGCATTGGAACTAAGGCAACAGCTCAAACTGAGCCAGCAACTGATCATGACCCCTCAGCTGCAGCAGGCGATCAAACTGCTTCAACTCTCTCGCCTTGAGCTCGTGGAGACCATCAACCAGGAACTGGAAACAAACCCTCTATTGGAGGAAATGCAGGAGGAAGGGGGAGAGGCCGATGAGCCGGGGGAGCTCGCGGCTGAAGGAGCCGATGAGCCTTATCCGGAAGTGGAGGTGACGGAGAAGGTTCGGGAGGATTTCGACTGGGAATCCTACCTTGAGGAGTACAGCTCGGGAACCCCCGTCCTGGTGGAGACGGACTCTGCCAGGGAGTGGCCTTCCTACGACTACCGCCTGACCCCTCCCAAGACCCTGGAAGACCACCTGATCTGGCAGCTTCGGCTCTCAGGCATGCCGGATGAGCAGAAGGAAATCGGAGCCCTGATCATTGGCAACCTGAACAACGACGGGTACCTGGATGCCGAGGTGGATGAAATCGCCGAGATGGCCGGCGAGTCAGCGGCCGAGGTGGAGGAGGTCCTGGCTCGTGTTCAGCTGTTTGATCCGGTGGGTGTTGCGGCCCGCAACCTCAGGGAATGCCTCCTGATCCAGGCGAGAAGCCTGGACCTGGAAGACGACCTGCCCATTCGCATCCTGGAGAACCACCTGCACAACCTGGAAAACAAGAACTACCAGGCGCTGGTGCGGGCACTCAAGAGAAGTCCCGAAGAGATCAGGGCGGCCATAGACCTCATCCTCAGCCTGGATCCCCGCCCTGGCAGCGCCTTCAACGAGGACACGGTTGAATACATCAGCCCCGACATCTATGTCGTCAAGGTGGGTGAAGAATACGTGATCCTCCTCAACGAGGACGGAATGCCCAAGCTCAAGGTGAGCGCCTACTACAAGGAGGCCCTCTCTGAAGACAGCAACATTTCCTCCGACGCCAAGGACTACATCCAGGGCAAATTGAAATCTGCAGCATGGCTGATCAAGAGTATCCATCAGCGACAGAGAACACTTTACAGGGTGTCCCAAAGCATCGTGAAGCTGCAGTCGGAGTTCTTCGAAAGGGGAGTCGCCCATCTCAAGCCCATGGTTCTGCGTGACGTTGCGGAGGACGTGGGCATGCATGAATCGACCATAAGCCGAGTGACGGCGAGCAAGTACATGCACACGGCCCATGGGATTTTTGAGTTGAAATATTTCTTCAACAGTTCCATAAATAGCGTTCTTGGTGATTCAGTGGCCTCGGAAAGCGTCAAGGAAAGGATCCGGCAGCTCATCAAGGATGAGAATGCAAGCAAGCCCTACAGCGACCAGGAGCTTGTCGAATTGCTGGAAAGAGAAAACATCAGCATCGCCCGACGAACCATCGCAAAATATCGGGAGATGATGGGAATCCTTCCTTCCAGCAAACGCAGGAAAACATTCTGGGATCATCAGAGTGCTTCGTGATCCCGCATAATTCGGTGGAGGAACTCAATATGCAGGTGAATGTGACTTTTCGGCACATTGACCCTTCGATTCCACTCAGGGAATATGCAGAGGAAAAGCTTTCGAGAGTGAAGAAGTACCTGGAGGAGCCCATCGAGGCGCATGTTGTCTTGAAAGTAGAGAAATTTCGACATATCGCGGAGGTCTCCATCGACTCCAACGGAATCCGCATCAACGGAACCGAAGAGACGGACGACATGTATTCGGCCCTGGATCTGTTGGCGGACAGCATAGAAGGACAGGTCAAGAAGAACAAGGGCAAGGTTCGTCGCAGGAAGCCGTCGAATTCGGAGAAGGATTTCATGACCGGACCTGAACGGTCGGGCGGCGGACCGGCGGAGCTTGAAAGAGAACAGCGGGTCATCAGGACGGAGCAGGTTTTCGCAAAGCCCATGGACCTGGACGAAGCGCTGATGCAGTTGAATTTGAGCGGTGGAGAGTTCATGGTCTTCACCAACAGGAATTCAAACCGGGTCAACGTTCTGTATCGCAGAAAAGACGGACATTTAGGGTTGATTGAAACCGTATCCTGACGTGGGCTGATGCTCCTGGACCATCGCGGGTTCACGAGTGTTCCCGGCGACCTCATCCATCCCGGAAGGGATGGACGTATTTTTTCGGGAGCAGCGCGTCGATGACTTCCATCCGGCCAGGTGTTGACTTGCGAGAGAGATGAATGAAGATTTTGGATATCCTGACAGAAACATCCATCATTTCCGAGCTCAAGGGCACAACCAAGAAGGCTGTCCTGGAAGAACTCATCGATGCCATACGCGTTCAGAACCCGCAGCTGGACAGGGATCGGCTCATGTCGGTGCTGCTGGAGCGGGAGCGCCTGGGGAGCACCGGCATCGGTGACGGCATTGCCATCCCCCACGGGAAGATCAAAGACCTCAATCAACTCGTCCTTTCGTTTGGGAAATCGAGTCATGGGGTTGACTTCGAATCCATGGACGGAAGGCCGGTCCACCTTTTCTTTCTTCTCGTCGCCCCCGAGACCTCGTCTGGAATTCACCTTCGGGCGTTGGCGAAAATCGCGAGGCTCCTGAAGAACAACACCATCCGCAAGAGGCTTGGCTCGGTGAAGAGCCCCGGTGAGATCTTCGCCGTCATTCAGCAGGAGGATGAAGATTTCTGAAATGGATCGTGAATTCGCAAGAGAAGATCGACGGTTTGCCCAGATCCCCCTTCCTTGATTTCAAGCCTCCCTTGCCGCTAAGATGCTGTGATTTGATGTTAGGTCCCTGAATTTGCCCTGCATGATTCTCTGGGCGCCGCGTTGTCTTTCCGCGATCTTTAAAGGTGGGTGCTGTTCGATGGAGAAAAAAGTTCATATCGTGGTTGTTACCGGGCTCTCCGGATCAGGGAAAAGCACGGCCATCAAAGCCTTTGAAGATCTCGATTATTTCTGCATTGACAATCTTCCCGTTCCCCTGCTCCCCGATTTGCTCCGCCTCTGTGAGCTCGACATGCCGGATGTTCTGAAGATCGCTTTGGGCATCGACATCCGCGAGAGAAGATTCCTCAAGGATTACGCCAAGATCTTTTCCTCTCTGGAAGCCTCCGGGTATCGTTTTGAGATGATTTTCCTGGAGGCCTCGACCGACGTTCTCCAGCGCCGCTACAGCCAGACCCGCAGGGTGCACCCGGCCGCGGCTTCCCAGGAGTCGGTTCTCCTCGACGCCATAGGCTCCGAACGGGAGCAGCTCCATGCGTTGCGAAGCCGCGCCGACCGTATCATCGACACGGGGAATCTCACGGTCCATCAGTTGAAGGAGATGATTACCCGGACTTATTCCACCATCAGCGAGAAGGAAATGCTGAGCGTCCAGGTGGTTTCATTCGGGTTCAAATACGGGCTGCCCTTTGAAGCCGACCAGATCATGGATGTCAGGTTCCTGCCCAACCCCTATTTCGTGGAGGACCTCAAGCACCTCGACGGGTGCTCGCCCAAGATCCAGGCGTGGGTGCTCCAGTGGGATGAGGCCCGGCAGTTCATTGAAGCATACTGTGGACTCGTCCTGAAGCTGCTTCCTTGTTATATGACAGAAGGCAAGCGCTATCTGACCATCGGAATAGGGTGCACGGGGGGTAAACATCGCTCGGTGGTCCTTGCCCGGGAAATCGGCGAAATGCTCAGGCAGCACTCCTATTTTGTGAACGTTTTTCATAGGGATATCCATTTGGAGTAACACAGTCGGAATGGCTAACAAGGATCAAGAAAGGGTCATCGGGATTCTCGCGGTCTCTCACTGCCAACTCGCGCACGAAATGGTCCGGGTTGCCGAGCTCATCGTGGGGCCCTTGAGGAACTGCAAGGCGATTAGCCTCGACCTGAATCAGCCTGTGGAAGAAATGACCCGGCAGGTTCAGGAGTCCATCAGGGAGGTCGATTCGGGGAATGGAGTCCTGATTCTCACCGACCTTTTCGGGGGAACCCCGGCGAACATCAGTCTGGCTTTCCTGGGGTCGCGGGTGGAAATCGTGTGCGGGATGAATCTTCCCATGCTCATCAAGCTGGCCGGCTGCCGGGGCGAATTGTCGCTGGAAAAGGCCGCGGAGCAGGTCAAGGAATATGGTCAGCGCCACATTTCACGCGCAAGCGAGGTGCTGTCACGATCCCTGAATCCCTGAATGTTCATGCGGGTGCCGTGCGTCCGGCCCAAGACCTGGCGCGGCCCCATGAGCCGATTTCGGAAGGCCCGGCCCATCGGTGGACCCGGGAGGCGGTGGCGTCGAGTGAATGAGCTCCGGGCGAAAATACTCATTGACCCCATGCTGCCCTCGGACCTCCCTTTCGTTGCCGAGATAGAGCGGGAGAGTCAGCCTGAGCCCTGGTCTCAAAACGCCTTTGCCGAGGAGTTGGGAAACAGCCGGTCCCTGAGCTTCGTGGCGCGACTTTCACCGGGGGGCTCGGAAAAGTTCTGGTGGGCAGCCCTTGATGATGGATCTCGCAGCCCCGGTCCCGTCGTCGGATACATCTGCTTCTGGGTTGTGGCCGATGAGTTGCAGATTCTGAATGTTGCGGTTCACGAGGCATATCGAAGACGAGGGGTTGGGCGGGAGCTTCTGCTTCGTGCTTTGCGGGAGGGGCGAAGGCACGGGGTGAAGAGGGCTTTTCTGGAGGCCCGCGGGAGCAACGTGGCTGCCCGAGGCCTTTATGAAGCACTGGGATTCCAGAAGGTGGGCGAACGTCCCGGCTACTATGGTCGTAACGGTGAACCGGCAGTCCTTATGGAGTTGGTCTTTGAAGATGTGTACAATGACCGCTGATTGCCATGGGTGGTGTGGGGTGAACGTTGATTCTGCGTGTCGATCTCTTGTGCATGGAACTCGAACCCGGATGCTGATGAGGGGATAAGCCAATGGCCAATATAGTGACTCGCGAGGACATCCAGTCGGAAGCCCTCATCAAGAACATGGACTTGACGAAAGTCGAGGTGGTGATCTCCGACCGCTTTGCGATCCTTCAGGAAGCGGTGAAAGGTTTTGCGGGGAAAGAGCAACAGGCTGGGGAACTGGTTGTTGAGTATCACCATCGCTACAGGAACTGGCAGTTTGTAGTCCAGGAAACCTGGCGGTATGCCGTCTCGAACCTGCGCCTGTACAAAAACCAGCCCTTCAATGGCTGTGTCGTTTACCTGCTTTCATACATCCTCCTCGAGGCACTGAAGACCTCCGAGAGGGAGGAGGTCAGAAACCTTGCCGCGGATCACCTTATCGCCTTCTGGCAGAAACTCGTCGATGAAATGCCCGAGGAACTGGCTCGACCCATACCCGACGACTTGAATCTGGAGGAACTGGACCACCTGATCGAGGAATCCCCCGCCTGTCATCAGGGGGTCGTGCGGTTCCTTCTGAGCCGGCTGATGGAGCTTGCGCCTGAGTCCTTCGAACCTTTGATGCGGAGCTACTACCAGTTCAAGCGGCTGGCGAGGAAGCTCCTGGGTATCTGGTCCGATCCAGACTCGTTTGTTGAAGTCCGCACCCTGCTCCACACGATGTTGAAGCGGACCTATGAGTTCTGGCTGGAAAGGGAAGATCCTTGCAAGTGGCTGGCTCAGCAATGGGGAGCCGGGTCCGGGCACAATTCCTGGTACAATCCCTGCTCACCCCTGAGCCATGAACAGTACGCCGGGTACTTGCATGCCCTCACCGACGGGATGGCTCAGGAACCGGACAATCGGGAGGCGGTGTCCAAGATGGTGGGCCTTCCGGATTTTCATGAGATCGTGCGGACCTATTTCAGAGTTCCCGAGGATCTGAGGGCGGTTGAGGACCCCGTCCAGGCATCGCATCTCAGCCTTCTCATGCGTCTGAAAATCATGGAGACTAGGGGTCTGGAGGCCATCCATCAGGAGACCCTCCGGGAGATCAACTTCGATGTCGCCAAGTGGATTCATCAGGAGCAGGCAGACCAACTCCAGGGCAAACTGGAGACGATCTTCGATGTTCTGGAGGTCTGCATGCAGAATTACCCGGAAGCAGCCCTCCAGATCCTGCGGACCATCGGAATGGAGGTCATCGAGACGGATGATCGGAGATTGATCCCGTTTTTTCTCAAGCGCATCATCCGATTGGGTTTTCAGGTGCCGAAACTTGGAGGGGTGAGCCAACACTGGCAAGTGGATGTGAATACTGCGCACCTGCCCAACATCAGGATATGGCTGGAAATCATCAAGAAGAACCCGAACCGGACCAAAATGCTGCTATCCGCCTTGATCGTGAACCTTTGCCTGGGTGGCATCTACATTCGGGACACCGACCTCTTCCAGAAGGATGTGAGCCAGCTGCTCCATGCGCCCATCCACAGCGTGTACAATCTGGTGAAGCAGCTGGCAAAGATTTTCCCTGTCTATTTCAACCAGATCGGTGCGGAAGGGCAGTTGCGAGCCGTCTCCACGGACGTGGACGAACTCACGGGGAGGAGCGATCGCCTGATTCATTTTCTGCGCAAGCAAAGCCATGTGGAGAGCAACAACATCGTGGTGACCTTCATCGAGGCCATCATCGAGTTTTGGCGCAGCCTGGACAAGAGCCGTCTCGAGCACCTGGTTCCCGAGGAGATCTACCCGGAGATCGTAACCTCGGGCCCCCTGGTGGATGAAGTGCACCGACTTTTCGTGTCCATTTTTCGGTCGGGGAGTGTCCACCAGGTCAAGGATCTCTTGGATCTGCCGGAGCCCGAAATCGAAGCCCTCATCGGTGCGGTTCCAGAGATCTCCAAGGGGGAGCGTCATCGTGCGTTCCTGTTGATCCAGTTTTACCAGTTGCTCCACGAGAAGTATGCCCTGAGTTACAAAGACATCCACATCCATCTTCAGCGGGCCGCCAATACTGGCCTTCCGGACCCCAAGGCCCTCCTGGCCGCTCTCGAAACCTCCGACGATTTTGCAAAGCTCAACGCCATTCTGGATTACCTGCTGGAGCTGGAGGCGTTGATCCTGGCTCCCTCGGAAATGCAGATCCTGGAGAGCATCTACTACAAGCGTCACATTGCCGTGGACATCCCGTCCATGTATGGATCGTACAATGAGCGCAAGTTCGATGCCCTCGGACTGACTTTTCGGCTGGAAAATCTCGCCAACGTGCTTTTCGAGGAGATCATCTTCTCTTTCAATCTGAGCTTCATCACCCGTGCGACGTTTTTCCGGATCCACAAGGTCCTGCCTTTGTTCATCAAGGCCCTGAAAATCGACGGCATCACTTCCTATCGTCTCGAAAGGCAGGCGGAGCTCTTCGAGAAGGCCCTTGAAGTCCGCCGCTTCTCCCACTCCCAGTACATGGACATTTTTCGGGGTTTTTCAGAAGCGATCAAGCAGGTGATCCAGACCAACTACCACGCCATTCACGAGGAAAATCTCGACCTGATCACGCGCCAGCTCGGCACGGAAAGCCTCATTCCGAGATACCAGCGCGAGGCTTCCGGGGAGTCTTTCGCCGAGAGGTCCCACAGGGCATCCGAGAGCTTCCTGCGGGACCTCATCGCAAGGACCTTCGGCCTGCAGTACTTCGATCATTTCATCGGGAGCATCCTCACCACGCTCGCCGCCCAAAGCGGACAGCTGAACGCGGAAAACCTCGATCTGCTCCTGAGCTACGACCCGGAGAAGACGCTTTCCCTGGTCAACGAACCCAATCCCAAGACGTATGACCTCATCCATCTTGGCAATAAGGGCTACAACCTCACCAAGCTCGACTCTCTCGGCATCAAGGTGCCGCCCGCCTTTGTCATCACGACGGAGTATTACCGCTGTGGCAATGTCATAAGGAGTTTTCCGCAATCCGGTGAAGACTTCGAGGAACGGGTCATGATGCACATCCACCAACTGGAGAAGGCAACGGGAGGCTGCTTCGGAAGCAGGAGCAAGTCCCTCCTTCTCTCCGTGCGCAGCGGGTCGGCCGTGTCCATGCCCGGAATGATGAACACTTTCCTCAATGTGGGCATCAATGAGGAGATCGTGGAAGGTCTCATCGAACAGACGGGGGAGGCCTGGTTTGGCTGGGACAACTACCGGCGGTTCATCCAGTCGTGGGGCATGTCCTTCGGGATGCAGCGGGATGAATTCGATGCCATCATGTACAAATTCAAGAAACGCTACAGCCGGCATGTGAAGCGGGAGTTCAATCCCGATGAAATCCGGTCCCTGGCTCTCGCGTACAGAGATGCCCTCAGACGAAACCACATCGAGTTCTCCGATTCCCCCAAGGAGCAGCTCTTCACGGCCATCAGCCAGGTTGAGGCGTCCTGGCAATCCCCCAAAGCCAAAGCTTACCGAGAAATCATGGGACTTTCCGAAGACTGGGGCACTTCGGTGACCATTCAGGCGATGGTCTTTGGAAACCTGTACGAGCGGTCGGGGGCGGGGGTGATGTTCACGCACAACCCATGGACATCGGAAGATCAGGTGGAAGTCGTCGGTGACTTCACCATGGGAAATCAAGGCGAGGATGTGGTCGGCGGCCTCGTGAAAACGCTCCCCCTCAGCGAGAAGCAACGACTCGGCGAACGGGAACCCAGGGAATACTCCCTCGAAATGATGTTCCCAAATGTCTATCAGCGCCTCGTGAAGATTGCCAAGGATCTCGTCTACGGGCAGAACTGGGCCCCCCAGGAAGTAGAATTCACATTTCAGGGAGACCGGGAGGAGGACGTCTACGTGCTTCAATCGCGCAACATGGCGCCGCGCGTGAAGCGCTACTATCCCGCCTTCAGGCCCTCGGAGAGCCTGCAGGCGGGCTACCTCGGCAGTGGAATCGGGGTCAGCGGCGGTGCCCTGTCGGGGCTGGTCGCTTTTGATCTGGAAAGCATTCGCAGGCTGAGAAAGGAGCGGTCCGACCAGGCAATCATCCTGCTGCGCTCCGATACGGTCCCCGACGACATTCGGGAGATTTCCATCGCCGACGGCATCCTCACGGGTAAGGGCGGTGCCACTTCCCATGCGGCAATCGTGGCTCACCGACTCGGCAAGACCTGCGTCGTCGGGTTCAGCAAGATGCGCGTCTGGGAGGCGGACAGGCGGTGCGTCATCGATGGCCACATCCTTCAGACCGGAGACATCATTGGCATCGATGGGCACAGCGGGGCAATCTATCGAGGCCACCATGAAACACAGCAGGTGGAAATAGCGAACTGACGCGAACTGCTTGAGGATCGACACTCGTTGAGTTTGAACGGTGATATGCGAAATGTGATGACCGATGCTTATTTCTGACGGGGTGTAATCAGGAATCATTAATCACTGGTATTTTGGGGGGCATGATGAGTGAATTGGAATCGACGGTACCTGTAAAGCTGGGCATCAACGGACTGGGGCGCATTGCCAAACTCACCATCTGGCACCAGGTGGACAGGAAATACTTCTCCGAGCTCTTCATCAACATAGGTCGAGAGGTCGGCACTACCCTCCATGACATAGCCCAGTTTGTTGAAAAGGACTCGACCTACGGTGCCCTCCACAAGTATCTCTATGGAAGTCGGGGAACCCGGGTGATCGAGGAGTTGAACGAGATGGAAGGGTCCATGCGCATCAACGGAATCAAGACGACCTTTCTCCTCAAGGAGCGCAATCCGTCGCGCATTCCCTGGAGGGAACACGGTGTGGATCTCGTTGTGGATGCAACGGGGGCCTTCCTGGATCCCACGGTGCCCGCGGATGACCCTAAGGGATCCCTGCGGGGGCACATCGCCGCGGGTGCCAAGAAGGTCATTGCCTCGGCGCCCTTCAAGATCAAGGACAAGAGCAAGGAAATGCCCGCCGACGCCATCACGACCGTCATGGGCATCAACGACGAGGACTACGATCCCCAGAAGCATGTGGTCATATCCAATGCCTCGTGCACCACGACATGTCTCGCCTACATGGTGAAGCCGCTCCTCGATTACTTCGGGGCGAACCGGCTTCTCTCGGCCTCCATGACCACCGTGCACGCGGCGACGAGCTCGCAGCAGGTCCTCGACAGGGCTCCGAAAGCGAAGGCGACGGACCTGAGAAAAAGCCGGTCGGTCGCCAACAACATCATCCTCACGAGCACGGGGGCCGCCAAGGCCCTTGGACTGGTCATACCCGAAATGAAAAGGATCGGTTTAATCGCCGAGTCCGTGAGGGTCCCCGTCACTTCCGGCTCTCTCATCATCCTCGTTGTGATGATTCAGGACGAAAGCATGAGGAGCCCCGTCAACAGGGAGAAAATCAACGAAATATACAGGGGAGCCGTGAACCATTACCCGGAGGGAAAGCTGGTTTACTCGGAGGAGCAGAATGTGTCTTCCGACATCATCGGATGGCCTAACGCGGCTGCCGTTATTGAGGGATTCGAGACCCACACGCGAACCTCCGGCGTTCGGATTGACGTCGATCGTGTTTTGAGCGCCTGCGTCTATTTGAACTCCCTTGGCGAGGGTGGTCCTGCAACCTCATTTGACATCACCCAGCTGAGCAAGGTCATGGGTGATCAGTCCCCGGGGGCCGTGAAGGAGAGAATCCTCGAAGTGCCGGTCACGCAGGCGGTCATCTACGGCTGGTACGACAATGAACTGGGGAGCTACACAAACATGCTGGGAGACCGCACGGTGACCGTTGCCCGGATGTTCCACTGAGACGTGAACGTGGCGAGGATCCGGCCAGGAAACGCATCCGGGGGAAAGGTCTTTCCCCGGAAAGGAAGGACTTTCATTTGAAGTCGCCGGGTGAATCCAGATTAGGTTTGCAATTTCTTGACTACACCGTCACCTCGACCGAGGGGAGAGATCTCTTGAAGCCTCAAGGTGCCTAGATTTCTCGCTTCGCTCGAAATGACAGATGCGTGACTGAATTTATGTAAAGGGGTTGAGAAAGGCTTCAACCACGAGCACTCTCCAATAGGGTGATGCTTTCCCGTGTGATGGCGCCGATGCCTTTCTGCGTCAGGAATGAGTAAAACTCGAGGGGCGACTCCAAAAGACCGGTAGGCCGGTTTTCCAGCGAACCTCCTGTACAAAATCTCGAAAAAAAGTATTGATATCTCATAAGTTAGTCATTATGAGAGATGCTCATCTCGCATTCGATATTTGGCGGCACCTTTCAGGATCATGTGAGAGCCGCCGATGGCGAATCGTATATCCCCAGGACTTCTTTCTTGCGGCAATGGGAGTGACAGGGGAAAATGGTTCGCGTTCACCGCATGAGCCATGACCTTCAGATTCTTCCGCTGGATACGGTGTTCGGATTGAGTGGATGAGCCGGCAAAACGGCAAGTCCTGTTGACTGATGAAGCTCAAAAGGAGAGGAACATGGTAACTCGCTTGGCAATCAATGGTTTCGGACGCATTGGGCGAACGATCTTCAAGGCGATCATCGACAGGGGTGCCCCCCTCGAGGTGGTTGCCCTCAATGACCTGGCTGCTCCCGAGGAGCTCGCCCATCTCCTGAAATATGACTCGGTTCATGGAGTTTGGCCCCATGAAGTGACGGCGACGGATGACCAGATCAGTGTGGACGGCAAGGTTTACAAGTGTCTGAAAGTGGGCGATCCCGCGCAGTCTCCATGGCATGATCTCAAGGTCGATATTGTCCTGGAAGGCAGCGGACGATTTGCCGACCGCGACGGATGCCAGAAACACATCAACGCCGGAGCCCGTAAAGTGATCCTCACGGCTCCCGGCAAGGGAATGGACGCAACTTTTGTGATGGGGGTAAATGACGGAAGTTACGATCCCCTCGCCCATCACATCGTTTCCAACGCGTCCTGCACGACCAACTGCCTGGCACCGATTGTTTCCCTTCTCCATGACAGGTTCGTGGTGGAACACGGGTTCATGACGACCATTCACTCTTACACCATGGACCAGCGCCTGTTGGACGCTCTCCACAAGGACAGGCGCAGGATGCGCTCGGCAGCCCTCTCCATGGTGCCCACCACCACCGGAGCCGCCAGGGCGGTGGCTGAAGTCATCCCCGAGCTCAAGGGGAGGATGGACGGCGTGGCGATCCGCGTGCCGACGCCGAACGTCTCGCTGGTCGACCTGGTCTGCCGCCTCGGGCAGGACGTGACCAAGGAAGAAGTGAATCAGATCCTGGAAGAAGCCGCCAATGGGCCTTTGAAGGGGATCCTTCAGTTTGTCAAGGAGGAGCTGGTTTCCATTGATTTCAACCACACCGCTTTTTCCTCCAGCGTGGATGCGAGCCTCACCAATGTCATCGGGGGTCGGATGGTCAAGATCTTCAGCTGGTACGACAATGAGTACGGGTACTCCAACCGGGTGATCGATCTGTCTCTCCTCATGGGCAAATCTCTCGATTAGGAGTCGGGGGGAGTAGTCGCCTCGAAGTGAAGGCTTTTTGGCATCGCAGCCTGGGGGTTGCGAGGGAATTGCCTGGACACCCCAGGAGAGGAAGTGTCACCCATGAAGACCATCGACAGCCTTGATCTCCAGGGAAAGCGAGTTTTCATCCGAGTCGATTTCAACGTGCCGTTGAACAAGCAGGGAGCCGTGAGTGACGACCTCCGGATTCGCGCGGTGCTGCCGACGGTCGAAACGGTGATTGAGCGTCGGGGCAAGGCCATCCTGGCTTCTCACCTGGGAAGACCCAAGGGCAAGGCGGCGCCCGAGTTCTCCTTGAAACCCGTGGCGGAGTATCTCTCCCGGCTCCTCGGAAGGCCGGTGCCGCTGGCTTCCGACTGTATCGGCCCCGAAGTGGAGAAGATGGTTTCCGCCATGGCGGAAGGGGATCTTCTCATGTTGGAAAACCTTCGGTTCCACGCCGAAGAGGAGAAAAACGACCCGGAATTCTCCAGGCAGATTGCTAAGTTGGCGGATATCTACGTCAATGATGCCTTCGCGGTGTCCCACAGGGCTCATGCATCCGTCCACGGCATTGTGGGACACGTGAAAAGCTGTGCCGCGGGTTATCAGCTCGAAAAAGAGATAAGGTACTTCAATCAGGCGATGGAAAACCCAAAACGGCCCCTTGCCATGATCATCGGGGGAGCTAAGGTTTCCACGAAGATCGAAGTCCTTCAGAACCTGATCTCCAAGGCGGACTGTCTCCTCATCGGTGGCGCCATGGCCAACACGTTCCTCAAGACCCAGGGCAAGGAAACGGGTACCTCCCTGGTGGAGGATGAGCACATCGAGACCGCGGCCCGTCTCCTCAAGATGGCTCACGAGCGGGGGGTGAAAGTGTATTTGCCCGTGGACGCGGTGGTGGCTCCGAGCCTTACGGTGTGTGGGGATGTTCAGCAGGTTTCCGTGGACAGCGTGCCTCCCGACATGCAGATCCTCGATGTGGGCTCCAAGACCGTCGAACTGTTCAAATCGGTGCTGCAGCAGTGTCCGACCATTGTCTGGAATGGGCCATTGGGGGCCTTCGAAACCCCGCCGTTTCAAAAAGGGACTTTCGCCATGGCCCGGTTCCTCGGGGACCTGGATGCTCTCACCGTGGTGGGGGGAGGGGATTCGGCCGCCGCGGTGAAGCTGGCTGATGTGGACCAGAAAGTCAGTTACGTTTCGACGGGAGGGGGGGCCTTTCTTGAAATGCTCGAGGGGAAAACCCTGCCGGGAGTTGCCGCCCTCCAGGAGTGCCTCGATCGAGGGTGAACCGGGCTGCCTGGGTGTGGATTTCGTGAGGGTCTCAGTGCCCTCGGACGATCCTTTTCTTCCTGGAAGTGAGGGGCTGATGATTCGGCGTGGTTGAGGCTTGGATGGCCATGGTCGTGGGATAGGTGATGGAGAGGTAGTCTTGAACCATGCTGAGCCCACAAGCTTTTCATATTTTCATCTATGTTGATGGGTGAATGAGGATTCCATGAGCGAGAGAAAGCCACTGATTGCAGCAAATTGGAAGATGCACAAAAACCGGCGCGAAGCGGTCGAGTTTTCGAAGTCACTCCAAGCGCGCGTGGGGTCTCTGGAGGACCGGGAGGTTGTTCTGGCACCCCCCTTCACGGCACTGTGGGCAGTCCGTGAAGTACTCAACGTAAAGGGATTCGCTCTTGCCGCTCAGAACAGTCACTGGGAGGAAAAGGGCGCCTTCACGGGTGAGATCTCCGTCGCCATGGCAAAGGATTGTGGATGCGATTACGTGATTCTTGGCCACTCAGAAAGACGCCATGTCTTCGGTGAGACGGACGCGGTGATCAGGAAAAAGGTGGATGCCGTGTTCAGACACGGACTGATGCCCATACTCTGCGTCGGAGAGGTCCTCGGGGAACGCGAGGAGGGCCGGACATTCAGTGTCGTTCGGGCACAGATTGAACAGGGAACGGCTGGTTTGGGCCCCGATCAACTCAAGGGGCTGGTCATCGCCTATGAACCCGTGTGGGCCATTGGAACGGGAAAAACTGCCACGCCCGGACAGGCGCAGGAAGTCCACGCCTTCATCAGGGAGCTTCTGGGATCCCTTCATGACATATCGGTTGCAAAAGGAATCAGAGCATTATACGGTGGATCGGTTAAACCCGATAACGTCGACGCCCTCATGGGGGAACCTGATATCGACGGCCTCCTGGTCGGGGGTGCCAGCCTTGAGGTGGAGTCCTTTCAACGCATTGTGGAATTTCAAATTTGAAAGGCATGAACTGACTGAATGTATACTATTATCGTGATTTTCCATGTTTTGGCCTGCCTCGCGCTCATCTTGATCGTCCTTCTCCAGACGGGCAGAGGGGCGGAAATGGGTGCGGCTTTCGGTGGAGCTTCGCAAACGCTCTTCGGCGGAGGCGGGGGCTCCACGTTTCTGGGCAAACTGACGACCGGCGCGGCCGTTGTATTCATGCTGACGTGCTTGAGTCTGACGTATCTTTCGGTCGGACCCTCTGGGAAATCCGTGATGGAGGATGTGCCGGCATCGCTTCCCCAAGGGCCTGTGGTGCCTGACGCCAAGCCGGTACAACCTGTTCCGGAGCCGGCGAAGGGTCCAGAAGCGTCCGTGAAGCCGCCGGAAAGCGTCCCGGTCCCCGGGGCGACGGCGACGCCGGCGCAGGAAAGCGTAACAACTCCACAGCCGGCGACTTCAACCCAGCAGGAGTCTCCACCGGCGGAGAAGAGTGGCGAGCCTGAAGGAAGCAAGGCCGCTGGAGACGCAAAGGGTCAGGGCAAGAAACAGGAGAAGGGACCCGCGCCTGCCAGGAAGCAGTAGGGTTTCGAGGGGTGAGGGCAAGTCCTTCCATGTGAGCAGCGGCGTTCAGCAGACCTCGGATTGTGTGGCCCTGAGCAACTTAGCACTTGCAACGGAGTCTGTTTCGGGGTTATTTAAAGCTTGCGTGCCGAAGTGGTGGAATCTGGTAGACACACCATCTTGAGGGGGTGGCGGGGCGACCTGTGC
>CAVOPT010000009.1:0-437077 GCA_963698165.1 uncultured delta proteobacterium | reverse complement strand
GGAAGTGCTGGAAAACACCGTGGCAACAGAAAGGCAATAACTGACGCTGCAACGAGCCTTTTCATGGTATGGGGCAAAAGCGAAGCGCTGCCCCATACCATGTGATGCCGTTCGTCCGATCTGGTGGGCAAGAGTGAACCTATGCCCGCTATACACGGGAACGCCATCAGCCCTCAGGTCTCGTCGCAGTAATAAGTGATTATCTCAAAACTCACGAAATCTCCTCCCCCTCGATGGGGGAGGCTAGGTGGGGGTTTATCCAACGCCGCTTCATCTCCCCCTCCCCCTGCCCCTCCCACCAAGGGAGGGGAGTTTTGAGATAGTTTCTAACAGCCCTTCACGTCGATGTCGGCGATCCCCCTTGTCATGAGATCCGAAAACGTGATGGCGTTGAGCCGCTCATGCATGGCATCCGTCGCTTCCTTCCAAAGGAACCTCGTGACGCACGTTGCGGATCTCTCACATGAGTCGGGGTTGGTGACACAAGGGGTCAGCTTGAGCCCCCCTTCCAGTACGGAAACGATTTCCCCCACGGTGATCTCTTCGGGAGGTTTTGCCAGCATGTGCCCTCCCTTGTAGCCTCTGAAGCTCTTGACATAGTTGGCCTTTTTGAGGGGAATGATGATCTGCTCGAGGTATTTGACCGGGATGTTCTGGCGCTTGGCAATCTGTCCGATTTGAATCGGCCCGCTGTCGTAGTGTCGCGCCATGTCGAGGATGAGACGTGTTCCGTAACGGCTCCGGGTGGACAGCTTCATTTCCGCTTTCTCCTCTTCGGCCGGTTGCCAGTTTTCACGATGCTGTCATGAAGATTCGGGTGTCGACTGGTCAGTAGATAATTCTTGTGTTTCAATATCTTTCCTGTAAATGATGTGCGGCGATCACCATGGGTGCCCCCGAATACTTCCAGGCCGGTCCGGGGCATGGAACAGAATAGGTCCCATGGGTGGTATTTTCTCATGATGAGCGGGAAGAGCCAGAAAAAAGATAAATACACCCAGAGTGCTAATCTACAGGAGGGTTCTCGAGTGTGTCAAGGACTGTCGGGGCTGAATCCCCTGTGACGGATCAACGGGAGAGTCATTCATCGGGGGCAAGTCCCTCGAATCCGGATGATAAGATGATAAGGGAATCTCTCCCCTGGGTGGAGATGACAAGGCGATTGCGATATGCTCCAAAAGGAACGGGGCGGAGATGGCGCGCGAAGGGGGTGATGTCGATGGTATGGATAATGCCGGGCCTTGAAGATGGTTCCGACTGGGAGACGAGTGCCGTCAGCGTTCAAATGGGAAATCTTCAGGAGTCCTGCGATGGCTAAAACGATCGAAGAAATCAACGAGAAGATCAAACAGGGGAAAGCGGTCGTCTTCAACGCCGAAGAGATCATCAAGGTGGCAAGAACCAAGGGGATCAAAAAGGCCGCCGCCGAGGTGGACGTGGTGACGACGGGGACGTTCGCTCCCATGTGCTCATCGGGTGCGTACTTCAACGTCGGGCATGCGAATCCGAGAATCAAACTGGGCGGCGGAGTGGTGACTCTCAACGGAGTCCCCGCCTACACGGGCTACGCGGCGGTGGACCTCCTCCTGGGTGCGACGGCCGTGCAGACGGACGATACCCTGAACCGGATCTATCCGGGCAAGTTCGCCTACGGTGGAGCCCATGTCATAGAGGATCTCGTCGCCGGAAAAGACGTGCGGCTCGTGGCCCACGCTTACGGCACCGACTGCTACCCCCGCAGGCATTTGGAAACGTGGATCAACCTCGAGGACATGAACGAGGCGATCCTCTTCAACATACGCAACGCCTACCAGAACTACAACGTGGGCGTCAATCTCTCGGATCACATCATCCACACCTACATGGGGGTGCTCCAGCCTAAGATGAGGAACGCCACCTACTGCAGTGCCGGGCAGCTGAGCCCGCTTCTCAATGATCCGCTGTACAGAACCATCGGCATGGGAACGCGCATCTTTCTCGGCGGAGGCATCGGGCATATCGTGGGTAGCGGTACCCAGCACAATCCTTCGGTTCCCCGCACGGAGAGGCAGGTGCCCCGCATGGGGGCAGGGACTCTCTGCGTCAATGGCGACCTCAAGCAGATGAGCTCCAGGTGGCTGCGGGGTGCTTCCATAACAGGCTACGGCATTTCCATGGCCGTGGGAATCGGCGTGCCGATCCCCATCCTCAATGAGGAAATCCTCCACTACACCACCGTGACCGACGCGGACCTGGTGGCCCAGGTGGTGGACTACAGTGAAGCCTATCCCAACTGCATTCCGGGGAGCCTTTGCGAAGTGACATACGCCGAGCTCAGGTCCGGTTCCATCCTGGTCCAGGGGAAGAAGATTCCCACGGCGAGCCTTTCGTCCTACGCAAGAGCCAGGGAGATCGCGGACACCCTCAAGCACTGGATTGAACAGGGATCGTTTCTTCTCACCAAACCGGCGGAAATGCTTCCTTCCGTGGAATCGGGCATCCGGCTCAAGACGCTCAAGGAGCGCCCCGTCGTCAATGGGGGTGCTCAATGCCGGTGACCCCACGGTTTTTCCATGATGCGCCTTGCGAGAGGGAGGCTTTGACATGGCCCAGATGAAACTCGTGCTTCATTTTCCGCCCAAACTGATCGAACAACCCATCACGTACCAGCTCATCAAGAAGCATGACCTGATGGTGAATATTCTCGGGGCCCGCATCACGCCCAAGGAGCAGGGCAGGCTCGTCGTGGAGATTTCCGGCAGGAAGAAAAACCTCGACGCCGCCCTGCGCTTCTTGAAGGAACTGGGAGTGGGTGTGGAACCCCTTGCCCGGGATGTCACGTGGCATGAAGACCGGTGCATCGAGTGCACGGCCTGCGTGTCCATCTGTCCGACGGGCGCCCTTTCGGTGTCCAGGCCCGACATGCACGTCTCGTTCAACCATGATAAGTGCATCGCCTGTGAACTGTGTGTTCCCGTGTGCGCCTACAAGGCGGTGGAGATCATATCCAAGTGAAGGCATTCCAGGGAATTTCAGGGAAGGAATAAAGCTCTGTGTTTTCGGTTGGTTGAACTATTTTGCGACGGCAGGGAAAAATAGTGAAAAATGGGGATGTTTTCAGACAATTGTTGACCAAATGTTGACCATCTTCCAGGGATAGCTGGACCCTACGACAACACCGGCTATCCCTGGATCTCTCCCAGAATAAGCCTTAATAAATTTCTTGTCCTCCTTCCATAGAAAATCATTCGTCCTTGACCTGACCCTAACAGTCCTTTTCAAAAACAGCTCTGGATAAGTTCGAGCCTTATCTGCTCATGAGTCTATTGGATCTCGATTTCTCGATTCTGGTTGCTCTGCACTTCTTGGTCATTTGGATGTTGACAGCAGATCGCAGGTGCTTTATTATTAAAATAATAGGCAAAGAGTACAATATTTCTAACCGAGTCAAACCCAAACATGGAACGGCTCAGAGGGTCTTCCATGTCTGGTTTTTCAGCAGATTTCTTGGGACCGAGACCCCATTTCTATTACAATGAAGGGTCTTCGGTCCTTTCTTTTTTCTGCTCATGACCTCCCCACATGGACCCCTCCAAGATCAAAAGGGGTGCCACCGATGTTCCATAAAAAGAGAAAACAGACCTATGCTCCTGAGTACCTATCAATCGCCGGTGTTGCTACATGCTTGGAGATTTCTGAACGCCTGGCGCATCAGCTGATTCACGACAAGTCCGACCCAATTCCTCACTCTAGACTAGGGAAAAGACTCATCAGGGTACGGAAGGAAGAACTCTTTGCGTGGATGGAGAAGCGGAGGGGAGTAGTCTAATGAAAAAGGCCAAGATCCGAGAACTCGATCCCCTATTTGTCTCCTGGGACGGTTTCGGAAAGATCACCGGGATTGCGGTCTCAACGTTGCAGAACCGGCTCAGTGAGGGAAGCCTACCAGTCAAGCCTAGATACTTTGGAACCAAGCCTCTATTCCGGGTCACCGAGATCCTTGCTTGGGTGGAGTCTTTACCGAGTGAACCACTTGTGAAAAGAGGCAGGAAACGCCTATCTGAGGCCAAGATCAGCCGATCGTCAAAAGATGCGCAGGAGTGATCATGGCTGGAGAGAAAACCCGCAGCGAAGACCCTATTGATCATCAAGCCCCCGCTCTCTCTGAATTCCTTGATCGTGAGATCCTGCCAAGACTCACCGCCGAACAAGTCTTCGATGACCCAATACACCGTTTTCAGAAGAGCAATGGCAAATGGCGAGGGGCTTGTCCCTGGCATCACAGCAAAAGCGGCACCTCGTTTGTGGTGGACCCTGGGAGCAAGAGTTGGTGGTGTCAAGGCTGCCACGACGGTGGCGGACCGATCAAGTACCGACACAAGCAGAATGGCGGGACCGGCACACCACGAAATAAAGAGTTTGTGGACCTCGTGCGTGACATGGCCAAGGAAGTGGGCGTTCCCTTTCCTGAACGTACGCTTTCAAGAGAAGAGATCGAGAGAGCACAGAGACGGGAAACCCGGCGAACCATCCTTGAGACCGTCATGGTTAAGGCAAGAGAGCACATCCCTGACGATGTCAGAGATTATCTGCACTCCCGAGGTTTCACTGATGAGGACATCATCAATTTGAGGCTTGGTTACTACGGAAGCGTGTCTGCCATGCGGGAGGCTATCACCGCGGCAGGCCATAGCATCGAGGATGCCAAAGCAGCCGGGGTGCTCAAGCCAAAGTGGGAAGGGTATGTGCTCTTCCCATGGAACGACGAGTATGGGCACCCGCTCACCATCTATGGCACGTGGCGAGAGAAGAAGCCACCGCTGATGAAGGATGTTCCCGTCTATCGTGAGCAGAGGGACAAAGCCTATCAAGAGTGGGAAGCACGATCTGAGGAGGATCGGATACCCTGGGAAGAACCAACTATCCCCAAGAAGATGGCGCTACCCAACCCGAAAGACGAGGCCGGAACCACTCTCGAGTCCACCAAGAGATCGCCTCTCTACTTCGACAGAGCACGTAGGGCTGGCCACAAGCATGTCGTCTTGGTGGAGGGTGTCACCGATGCCGCATTCCTACAGTGCCGAGGTGATACCCGTGTTGTAGCCTGCGTTGCTTCGTCCTTGTCGAAGTTGCAGGCTCAGACCATGGCGCGGTGCGGTGTGAAGTCCGTCACCATTTGCCTCGATCCTGACGTGGCGGGTGAAAACGGAATTGCATCTTGCGTGAGGTCACTCAATGAAGTGGGCATCGCACCCAAGGTGGCACCAAAGCTTCCAGACGGCATGGACCCGGACGAGTTCGTACAGGCCAACGGCATCGAAGCATGGTACGTACACATCGACCAGGCGAAGACGCCGCTCCTGCGGGATATTGACTTGCTTTCAGCCAAAGGGCTGGACCAACTGCAACTGGTGGAACCTCTCGGACCCATCAAGGAGGAGTTGGCCAAGCTACCTGAAGACTCTCTTGTCGCGCACCTCGATTACATTAAGAAATCGTTCAAGCTCAGTTCCGAATTCATCAAAGGTCTTCGTAAGGAGATTTCCAAACTAACACTCTCGACGGACCACACACAACAAAGTGGTGCCCGTCTCACGAGCCTTGACTCCTTGCAGGCGATTCCCCGTGTCCATCCCGCAATTGATTTCCACGATGGATTCATGACCTTGGGATTCAGAGTTGACCATGGGGATGATGGAGATGGCCTTGTTCTCATCGTTTCGGACGGAGATAGGGTCGAGGCTCTGGTAAATGTGGAAACCCTAGAGAGAGAAGGGCAAAGTTACCGAATAAAGAGTGGCACACCACCTTTTGTCAATGACACCTGGAACTTGGACCGCCTCCGATCCTTCACACAAGACCCCACCGGTGAAGAAGATCTTTTCCAAGGACTAAAGATCGCCTTTCGGAAATTCCTCGACCTGCCTGAACCCGTTTACGGGCTTATGGCGGCCTGGGTGGTAGGTACGTTTTTCTCGCACCTTTTTACCGCATTCCCATTCCTATACTTCCACGGCCCCAAGGAATGCGGGAAGAGTAACACTCTCGAAGCTCTGCGGTGTGTCAGCTTCAATTCCTGGAAGGGCCGGGACATTTCAGTGGCTGCGCTGGGGGATACCACGGATGGGTTGCGTGGGACGCTTCTTCTCGACCAGGCAGAGAAACTTGACGGCAGTCCCGAAACTGGAAACCTCATAGGTCTTCTTGCAGACTCTTATAAGAAAGCAGGTGGCCGCCGCCGGATCGTGGAGGTTTCAAAGTCGGGGAGGTCCGTTCTTGAGTTTTCAACATACGGGCCTAAAGCCTTCGCCAGCACCAAGCGGCTAGACCCTGATCTTGCAGACCGATGCGTCCGAATTCCAATGACTCGGACTCGGAACAGGCTACCCGATCTGGAGGGGTGGGAGCCGATATGGCCGGAACTCCGAGACAAACTCTACCGTTTCACCCTGACCCGTTTCAAAGAGGTTTTGACCTATTACCAGGGGATTGAAGGAACCGGAACCCGGACAGGTGAACTCTGGCGGCCTATGAAGGCGGTGCTCCAGTCTTTGAATGTGGACCAGTCTGAGATCGAGGAAATCCGGGGAGTATTCACAAACGGGGCAGACGAGGGGCGGCATGAGCTAAATGGCTGGGAACAAACCCTTTTTGATGTTCTCAAGCAAAGCGCGGAAGAAGTGCGAAATACCTTTGAGATGAGCGGGGAGGACATATTGAGGGCGATGGACATTCAGGGGGAGAAGAAACCAGGGGATAAATGGGTTGGTGAAGCTCTCTCACGATTCTCTCTATGTATGAAAAAACCGGTTAGGAAAAAACCGGATGGCCATAAAAAGAAACTCAGGTTTTACACATTCGATCACACCCACGTTTTGAAGTTGCACGAAATTTATGTGAGGGATAGCCCCCTAGACGACCGGTCACGCCGGTCCAAAGATGAAAATGTGAATGATTCCAGTGAAATCCCAAGGACCGACGAAAATCGTAGAACCGGTCACCACTGGTCCCAAGCAACTGTCCACAATAACGATGGACCGACCGGGACCGGTCCCACAATAATGGATGGTCCAGGACAATCAATTGATATTACAAATGATTCTGGTGTTGTACCGACTGGACCGACCAAAACAGGGGTGCAAGGAGGGAGAGAAAACAACGCTCAAGACCTTTATGACCTGGAAATGCACATCCCCGAAGAAGAATGGTGCGAATTAGATGATGACATGGAGGTGCTGTGATGACGGTACTCCAACAACTCAAAGCTGAGGGTCTACAAATCTTCCTGGCCGGCGAGAACCTCAAATGTGGACCAAAGCATCTTCTGACCGACGAAAACCGGACCCTAATCCTCGAACACAAGGCTGCAATCATGCAAGAACTAAAGCGAGAGGGACCACCTTATCCTGACGGTCTTGGCCGGGTGAAGTGCTTCTACTGCACCAGACTCGTGGATGGGGTATGCAAATCGACCAAAGCCCGAATGGACGGTCTCAGCCTACTCCGGGAGTGCCAGAATTTCAGCATGAACACTATCCACTGAAGGAGAGACCATGGCAAACATCATCGTGCAAAAGATCCGGCCAGTGAATGGCAATGGGCACATGAAGGCATTTGTACAACTCAAAATCGATGAGACCCTGTTCGGGGGGTTCCGCGTCATCCAGAAGCCGGGACAGAAGCCGTGGGTTTCTCCTCCCCAAGAGTCGTGGACCGGATCAGATGGAAAACCCGGTACACAAACTGATCGAGTTTCCGAGGACACTGCAGGATCTGGTGGAGGCGGCTATGCTGGCTGTGTGGCGTCAGAGTGCTGCGGGTATGCGAAAACTTCACGATGATGAGGGATTTCAGTTCATATGAGAAAGAAAAAAGTCAAAACAGCACCCGAGCAATCACAGACCGTGGAATTGACGAAGGCTGAACGGGACCGGATCGAGGCATACAAGGCCAGGGTGGAGAGCACTCCAGGCTCGGATTTCTGGAAGAGTGCCGGTCAAGATAAGGACGGGCGGAATATTATAACCAATAATAGGGCAAAGGGTGACGATCACTTCTTCGCTGGTCTTTGGGCCGCCACCGGGGCCGTTGATCCAGACCTGGGCAATATGCTCCTGACACAAACGTCCAACGCGACAGATCAGCCATTTTCTGATCCGGCTCAGCACACAAATAGTTTAATGGCCGCTTTATGCGGCATTGCGCCCAGAAATCAACTCGAAGGTCTGCTTTGCGCACAGATGGTTTCCGCCCACAACCAAGCCATGGATTGCCTGCGCCGTGCAAATATACCGAATCAGTCATTTGAGGGGAGGCGGCTCAACCTGACATTTGCCGACCGGTTCATGCGAACCTTTGCCGTGCAGGTGGAGGCGTTGACGCGTTACCGGAGGGCCGGGACACAAAAGGTGACCGTCGAACATATTCACGTCTATCCAGGTGGAAAGGCGGCGGTTGGAGTCTTCAACCAGGCAAGTGAAGGAACCGGGAGGGGGGATGATCGAGGAAATGAAGGAACTACCTCTTGCGTCGGAGCGATCGAGCACCACAAGGAAGGGGTTACCCTCCCACTTGCGAGAAACGAGGAAATGTGGCGCGAAGTGCAAGCGGACGGGGAAACCTTGTCGGGCGCCGGCCATGCCGAACGGGAGATGTAGACTTCATGGCGGCAAGTCTCCCGGACCTCCGAAGGGAAACAGAAATGCCTTGAAGCATGGCTGGTACACTGCTGAAGCTCAGGCGCAGCGATCCAAGCTCCGGGAACTGTTGTGGCAGATGAGGCAGACACTCACCGAGTTGTGATTATGAAAGGAGGACTATTTGAATGACTCCACTCGAAGCGATTAGGAAATTCTGCGTCGACTGCGTGGGATCTGCCTACGATGTGAAGGAATGCGGCGGCGACCATTGCCTCAATGGTGGATGTGATGCCGATGGTGTTTGCTGGTTTTTCCCCTACCGTCTGGGCGGGGGCCGTCCATCGGTCAAGCTCATAAGGCAAGTATGTCTCTGGTGTATGGGTGACAGCCAGGACTTTGTGAGGGAATGTTGGACACCCGAGTGTGCCATTCATCCATATCGGATGGGAACCAACCCTGCTCGAAAAGGACAGGGGGACATCACCAGACTGTTCAGAAAGGCCGTTTGACTGGGCGTTTTGGAGCAAAATTCAGACTTTGTCTTATTGGTGGGTATGATTGGAAGGAGCGAAGGATGACTGATGCTGATAAAAGAGCGCGGAAACAGCGAGGAAGGCCCTTTCCGAAGGGTCAGAGTGGGAATCCCGCCGGTCGGTCTTCTGGAAGCCGGAACAAGGCAACTCTTGTAGCCCTGGCTCTTCTCGACGGAGAGGCGGAAAACTTGGTGAGGAAGGCAGTTGATTTGGCCTTGAGTGGTGATTCCACTGCCCTGCGACTGTGCTTGGAGAGGCTTGTTCCGCTCAAGAAGGACGCCCCGGTCTCGCTCAAGGTCCCGAAGATCGAGTCAGCGGCTGATCTGCCGAGGGTGACCGAGACCATCCTTGCGGCTGTCTCAAAAGGAAAGATCACCCCCTCAGAGGCTCAGGCTTTGGCCGGCATATTAGAAACCCACAGAAAGGTTCTTGAGACGGCCGAGATCGAAGCCCGTGTTGTGGCACTCGAGGAAAAAGCAGCGGTGAAAAAGTGAACCGAATCGGTCCGAGCCTCACAAGAATGGAAGCGGCATAGGTGGGCATTTCATCATCAGCAAAAGGTCAACCCCTCCACTGGGTGATATGTGACGTGTGGGCGAAGGGTTGCGGGAAAGATCGATTTCAGACCTGATCTATCAGAGGAGAATCAGGGAGTGAAGTTGCAAAAACGAGTGGAAAGACTTGAGAACCAAACCTCACGGGATGGAACAACAGAACCGCCCTCATTCGAGGCAACCATGGCGGCTTACCAGTTCGTGAAATCCGGCAACGAGAGCTTTTTGACGGTGACAAACCCGCGATGCGTTGAGGCGGTGAGAAAGGCGATGGTTTGTGGTTTGAAGGAAAACGTGCCAGGCTGATTCCTCAAAAATGTGAAACACGACCGGTGCCGTCTGCGAAATTCATTTGATATGATGCTTGAGACAGTATGAAGTTTACTTCTTAAGCAACTTGGTGACCATGTCCTTGAGCCAGGGTGGCTGTGGAAGGAAGTTCCAAGCTACAACCAATCCTATCAGGATTCCGATCACAAACAGGATCATTTTTTCTCCCCTCCTATAGACATGATAACCGAAGTTTAAAGGTTGAAGCGTGGATGTCCTCAGCCTAGCGGCTCACTTCCCAACCCCGTGGCTTACGGTGCCTTTGACCTGATAGGATCCGCCGTAGGTAACTTTGGGATCAAGTCTATTGCCCTCGGTCGCGGCACATGCCGAATTCAAGACCAGCAGAGTCAAAATGAGGAAGATCGCTTTCATCTTAATTCTACTCTAAGGTCGCGGTTTTTCGGAGCGGCCGCAGATAAGCCTCAAGAAACACCACTCAAAAAATACTACGTCGAACCCGCACTCTTTTTCAACATCCTTAATGAATTGGTGGAGCTTTCCTTCTTTCTGAATGACTGGACTGACTCTGCCGCTTCAGGGCTGAAGGAATGGTCAAGGGTTGCACGGCCCCTCAGATTTCAGCGGTCGATGAAAGGAGACTATTCCTCCGTTTTTCAAGCGAACGCAGAGCATGGCATATTCCTTCCTTGGACTATGCAAAATTCGGATGTCAAAATTCCATCGAACCGGAGAACTCGAGCACCAGGGTGTCTGTCTCCTAATCTGAGCGATTCATGGTCAAAAAGAAATCCCACCCATTGGGCTAACTTTTTGGTATTGTGGAAGAAAGTGCGGCCAGCACGGCTTCCACATACTTAACCCATTGGGTGGGAGGTTTACATGAAGAAGTCTACCACAAAGGATATTTGTACCAAAGCTACTATTGATGTTGCTCAACCAACAGGGGAGGCCCTCAGTGGCCGGGGTGGCCGTCAGAGCCTCAGGAGGCTTAGTTGCCTGAGCGAGAATTGCGGTGTTGGGTTGAGTGACTCTCGAGTCCTGGGCGACGGATGGGGTCGTCGGCTGCCACAGGGATAGAGTTACCGTCAGGATCACCATGGCGGCTATGGTGGATATTCGATTGGAATCCTTCATCCCTCCCCCCTCCTTGTCCTAACGCGCTAACGGTGCTTTTCACCGTGAAGCGCGGTGGCGCGTGTCAAGTTCTGTAAATTGCTCGAAGCACATGGGTCATTGACTTGCTCTGGTTGATCAACGAACCACGCAGGGCCGCCCAGGACAGGTCTGCACGTGACTCGTCGGGGGCGGCCCAAAGGCGGGACAGATCATGAAATTCTCAACCCAACCCGTGTCCAAGGATCCGGGTGCGGCACACCCTCGGCATTAGAACTCCAGCACGAGTTTTCCGAAGACCCTTGGTATGATGGGGAAGTAGTGACAAAGCTGACCATCGGTAAGAGTTGCACCGGCAACCTTCAAAGTTGACCCCTTGGCCTGCACCAGGCTGATGTCACCGATCACTGCCAAGTTCGACGAACCACCATTTTGACAGGCGGTCCGAGCAGCAGTTGGTGAACACGCATCGCACTCAAGACCCCCAAGCTTGCATGAATCACCAGAATAATTAAAACCCCAGGAAACATCTTCGTTACGCCATAGGTCTATCATTCCCAAAATAAGCTGCTTGCCCTGATGCAGTCCTTTGGTGAAGCACACAACCAGCCGTAGTGAAACTATATCGTTGGTCCCACCACATACCTCTATATTGGTTGCTCCCCTGTGATTTAGGCTTACAGACCAAAATCCCTGTTCTTCTTCACCATATCCGTCCAGGACTTTTCCGGCAAAGGAGGTCCCGATTCTGATGGAGCCAATGTCAATCCCCTTGGCGATTTCTAACCCTTCCAGCAAGAAGACTTCAGAAGCGGGGCCAGCAGCCAAACAAACGGGGACTTCCAGAAGAAGAATTACAAACATACCCAAAAAAGCCTTCATGATCAGTGATTTCATTTCTGCCTCCGTTGTTCAATGATACCGGGACTGGAACAAAAGACAGGATTTCCAACTGGCAACCGACCTGTCTTTTGAAGATCCGTGCTTTATGTCCCCATTTCTTGAGGGGGTCATAATCTTGTTTTGGCGTGACAGAACAGAAAACCCTCGAGACCACGCAAGTCCCATGGAGGGTTCAGTTCGGAAACCTTAGCGGATTGGAATACATGTGTCCCTCCTCAGAATGGAGGACGGAGAAGCAGCGAAGAATCATGCGTTGTTGACAGCCTATTCGACCATCTTGCGAGTGTCAACAGAAAGGGCGACAGGGCAATCGCACGTCATAGCCCTGGACATCATGGACGAAGTGTGCCAAGCTACCTTGGTGAATTTCAAACCAAGGAGGATGGCGGATGGAACAAGCTACTGGTATTTCAATTAAGGACCATTTCTCGCGACTTTCCGACCCGCGGATTCTGCGAAAGACACGACACAAACTGGTGGATGTGATCGTCATCACACTGTGTGCCGTAATAGCGGGCGCAGACGACTGGGTTGAAATTGCCGCCTTCGGCAAGGAGAAAGAGCAGTGGTTCAAGACCTTCCTGGAGTTGCCGGGAGGCATTCCCTCTCACGATACCTTTGGGCGAGTGTTCTGGCTGATCAATCCCGAGGAATTCGCCAAATGCTTTGTCAGTTGGATTCGCAGCGCTTTCCCGATGGGTGATTCGGACGTGATTGCCATTGATGGAAAAACTGCACGACGCTCTCATGATCGTATCAATGGCAAATCGGCTATCCATGTGGTCAGTGCCTGGGCGGTTCGCAATCGGGTGATCCTGGGACAGGTGAAAACGGAGGATAAATCCAATGAGATCACAGCAATCCCTGAACTGCTCAAGGTTCTCGACATCAATGGCTGTGTTGTGACTACTGACGCCATGGGGTGCCAAAAGGAAATCGCCAGGCAGATAGTCGATCAAGGCGCCGATTACGTTCTTTCCCTCAAGGGCAATCAAGGCAATCTCCATAAAGAGGTTGAACTACTCTTCGACGATGCGAAGAAAAACGACTACCAAGATCTAGCCCATGAGACCTACACCATCGTCGAGGGCGGGCATGGACGGGTTGAGACCCGCAGTTGCACCGTCATCGCCGATGTGGACTGGTTTGAAGAAAAATCCAAATGGAAAAAGCTGACCACCTTTGGAATGGTTGAGTCTACACGGGAAATCGGAGACCAAACCACCCAGGAGACGAGATACTTCATTTCCAGCCTACCCTGTGACGCCAAGCGGTTTGCAGAGGCTGCACGGGACCACTGGGGTGTGGAGAATAGTCTGCACTGGTGTCTCGACATCTCCTTTCGCGAGGATGACAGCCGGGTTCGCAACGGGCATGCCCCTGAAAACTTGGCTATCATTCGCCGTTTTGCCCTGAGCCTCATCAAGCAGGACCCACAGAGAAAGATAGGCATCAAGGCTAGCCGAAAACGAGCCGGTTGGAGCAGTCACTACCTTCTGCACCTGCTAAAGCTGGCCTAAATTTCGTGCGATTGCCCTGGAAAGGGCGATGACAGATTGCAGGGAAAGATGAAAAGGCAGAGCCATTGATGGCCCTGCTTTCGCATCTCAACTAATAAGAACGCCTACCTACACGGAACAACCCTCACCAAATCACGCCCCTCTATGGGCATCCCATCCTTTGTCTGGCCCTTTAAGATGCCTTGCGTGTCGCCACATTGGAAATCTGTGTTTGCTTTGTAGAAGTGGCAAAGAAGATCATCTTTTTGCTTTCCACCATTGATGTTTTTCGGACGCTTATTGCAGAAGGCGAAACTCGCTTCATCACCAGTTCGGCCGAAAGTCAGGGTGTTCTGATCCACCATAGCGGGAGCATCAAAATCAGGCGTTGAGACAATCCCCACGGCAACCATTCCGTGGTCTTTTCGCCAGTTGATGACGTTATTGTTACCCTGTGGCTTGATGTCGATGGCAACTTGTGAAATAGACGAGTATTCATAGGCTCCCATGTCAACGAAGCCATTCACGATGCGTGGATTGCCATCCAGGTCGGTATCGAGATCCACAACAGAGAAGGTATCCCCAACGTCAATGGCGGGTGAGCCTGCCTGAAGATGCAGATCCCCACAGTCACCGTCCACGGGATTGGGATTTCGAACAAAAAGTGGATCTGCATCAATGTTGTAACCTTCATCGCTACCAAGTGAGGAATCCCAACTTTCCCCACTGCCACCCGATTCCTGAATGAGGCTGTGGCTGATACGAGTGAAATCCGGCGACGTCGAAAAAAGTTGCGCTCCATTGTAGGCAGTGTTTTGGTATAGGATACAGTTGGTAAGGGTCAGGCTGCCAGAAAAGCTTATCCCTCCTCCACCGCGAAGGCCCCGGTTACCGCTGAAGGTGCAGTTGGTCAAGGTCAGGCTGCTAGAAGAGCTGTATATCCCTCCTCCATACTCAAGGCCCGCGTTTCCGCTGAAGGTGCAGTTGCTCAGGGTCAGGCTGCCAGAACGGCTGAGTATCCCTCCTCCACGAGGCTCTGGAGCGTCTGCAGCGTCTGCATTGCCTGCCGTTATGGTCAATCCATCGAGAATGGTACTGGCGTCCGTACTGCTTCCGGTCACCACATGGTAGGAGTTATCTAGGTTATCCCCGGAAATTCCAATGTCACCACTGAGGATGGTTTCGTGGGTTGTCCAGTTTCTTTGATCCCGTGTGGATTCGACTCCTAAAAACCCTCCGTAGATGCCGACCTCGCTCTTTAGCTGGAACGTTGCCCTGCGAGCATCAGCATCGTCCGCACAGTCAGTGGGTTTATAGGTGCCTTGAGCCACCCAGATCTCATCCCCACTGGCAGCAAGTCCAAGAGCAGCCTGAAGTGTGCAGGCGTTTGACCAATCGTCTGTGCAAGTCCCACTCACTTCTTGTTTGACAAACAAGATCTTTGCCTGTGCTGGCGGACACAAGGCCGGAAGCACCATCAAAGCCAAAAGAATGAGTGTTAGTCTTTTCATCTTTGCCCTCCTCTCTTGAACAGTGCACTTCATGGAATAGCCCGGGCGATGCCGCTACTGTCTGCATGGCGACCTTCCCCACGACCCCTGAAGGTCTCACAGAGGATTCTTGAGGAAGCCTACTGTCATGATCGGTCTGCGATGTTCAGGGTGTATGCGTAATGAAGATGTGTGGGGATTTCACAAGTACCTGCTAAGGCACTACTAAAGCAACCCCTCTATCCGGCTAAAGGATGGTGAGGGGTTCAGGATGGCACTACATCAATGAGGCGAGATATGCCGCTGAGGGAAAAAGTGACTCTCTATCCTGGCGAATCCAGACTTCGCCAAATTTGTGCAAGCGTTCTACAGTCGAGCGAAGGATAAATTCCCTAATGAAGAGGTCCTCATCCCCTGGGATTTTCGTGACCCCATACAGCCTCAAAACGTCTTGCCCTTGGGCGCTCAGGAAAATGGACCCTCTTCCGCTCAAAACAAATGACCCATATGGTGCGCATACCTTTGCATCGGTTTGACGACGAGCAGTAGAAGTCTTGCCTGTAGCCTCTTTTATTCTGATTCTTCACCCTGCCCACATCCAGAATAGATCTTCTTGCAGGTATCTGATTTTTATTCTTCCCTGTGGTGGGTTCGCTGGGCGGATCAGATAGAGGCCAATGAGAAAGCAGGTGGACAACGCAGGGTGTACCCTTTTGCAGAGCGTGTGGGGATGTTAAATGCTATGGGAAGGGGAAGGGTTACGAAGAGGAAAGTGTCGGTTGATCTTGTTCTTCCGGGACGCGCAGAGAAGGACCTCCCACATGGATGGTGACACAATGGTGCTGGAGACGGTTGAGGAGGGCATCGACCAATGGTTTACGCTGGAAGAGAGCGTACCAGTCAGAGTAGACGAGATTTAATGCAGAGTCCATCGTTATGCGGAGCCTGTTTTTCGCAGGCCCCGTTAATCAGTCATGTTGATGTCTTTTCACTCCGCATAACAGAAACCCTCTGCAGAGATGCGATCAGTTCGTCGGTTGCCTTGAAACGTCCGGATCTCAGATTTGGAGGAACAACGGATTCCAGAGCCTCCAGTTTTATCGAAGGATCGGCTCGTGTGTATATTTCCGTTGTTTGCATGTTGGCATGTCCAAGCCAGAGAGAGACTTTTCGTAAATCTTTGGTAGCCTGCAGGACCGTCAGGGCGCAGGTATGTCGCAGCACATGCGGCGAAACCCGCTTTATCGATAGAGAAGGGCAATTTTTTGCGGCAATGCGGGCGTGTTTGCTCAGAATGTACTCGAAGCCGGAGCGAGTCATGGGTTTCCCGCGAGCGTTGAAAAACAGTTCGGGCACTAAAACCGTTCCCCTGACCGACAACCATGCTCGCAGGGCTGATGCCGTTTCTTTCCACAAGGGAAGTGAACGTTGCCTTCGGCCTTTACCGTGGACGAGAATGCTGGCATGCGGTTGAAGGGTTAGATCGTCAACTCGGAGCCCGATCAGTTCGGAGACGCGCAATCCCCCGGCGAAGCAAAGATAAAGCATGGCACGGTCCCGAATGCCGTCTCGAGTGGTTGGCACAGGTGCATCCAAGATCGCCTGCATCTCTTCAACTGTAAGGTGCCTCACAAGGCGTGTCTCGGCTTTCTTTGCCGGAATCGCCATAATGCGGCTGATCTGCTCCAAGGCTGCCGGCACCCGATACTCCATGAAGTGCATAAACGACTTGACGGCGGCCAGTCGGATGTTTCTGGAATTCGCTCCATTCCCTCGTACCGTTTCGAGATGATCCAGGAAGTTTACAATCAGCGGTGCATCGAGTTGCTCCAGATGCAACTGCGACGGCGCAACATTAAGACGGCTGCTGGCGTATTCAAAGAGGAGTTTGAATGCGTAGGCATAGGACTCACAAGTGTTCTCGCCGGCCCCGCGCTCGATGGGCAAACGTTGCTGCAGGAAGGCCGTGATATGGGAAGCGATTGGAGTCATGGCCTCCCTCCCATAAAGAAGCTTTCACAGCGCTGCGCGATGTTTCTCATCAGTTCCGGCACTGCTTCCAGATACCAGTAGGTATGGGAAACCTTGCCATGACCAAGGTAGGTAGAGAGCGCCAACATGTGTTGTGTAATGTGATCGCGACCATCCGGGCAGGTTTCCAGGGCTCTCACGGCAAAGGTATGGCGAAGGGAGTGAGGTGTAGGGCGTGGTAGCCCCTCTCCTCTCCGTAGGCCGATCTTGTCAACCGCTGTCTGGAATGCTGCCTCAACATCTTCGATGCGCAACTTTTTTCTTCGCAGCGAAATGAATAGATGGTCATCGAAGGGAGCATAGGGGCGGCGGTCTTTGAGATAGCGTTCGATTCCGGCTTGCGCGGTTTCATGCAAGGGCACAAGACGGCTCTTGCGAAACTTGGAGCATCGAATCACCAGCCCGTCCGGGGTGATATCCCCATAGCGCAGCTGGATTGCCTCGGACACACGCAATCCAGTGCATGCCAGCAGAGTGAAGAGCGTACTGTAGGTCTTACGACGCAAAGTACGGTAACCAGCCTCCGATGCCGCCTGCACGAGACGCTGGATGTCCTCACGGGAGAAGATGTACGGGATGGGCCGCGGGCGCTTCTCACTGCCAAAAACAGGTGGCGGCAGCTCATGAGATGGATCCTCGGCCCGGAGGTAGCGGCTGAAGCGAATCACTTCGCCGAGTCGGCGGGCGTGCTGATGGGCCGATCCTGTCAATGCGGCCCACTCCATCGCGACATCAGAGCAAATGTGATGTTTCCCTCTTGCATCCGAGAAGATGGCAAAACCGCGCAAGAGACTGCCTTGGCATTTGAGCTCGAACCCGCAAGCACGGCGCACCGCCAGATACGACTCCACGGCTTGAGCTAGCATGGCCGCACCTCCAGCCAGGGCTGAGCAATCTGGCGCAGGGCGTTCACATCCACTTTGGCGTAGATCTGCGTAGTCTCGATGGAACGATGCCGAAGGACGTCGGCGATGTCCTGTAGCGATGCCCCCTGCCGCAACATGGAAGTTGCCGCGGAATGTCTGAGAACATGGGCAGCACCGCGACTCTGGCAGGTGACCCCCGCTCGGCGCATCGCCCGTTCAACGATGACGGAGACTGTACAGTGGGAGGAGAAGGCGCGAAAAGGAGCACGAGAGCGAAGAAACAACACATCGGTCTCGGTTCGAGGTCGGCCGTCTTGCAGATAGGCTACCAGTGCACATCCAACTTCCTGAGTCAGAGGTAGCCGAACTTCGCGACGTCCCTTCCCCGATACGCAGATCTCGGCGTCTCGCCAATTGATATCGCTCAGACGAAGCTGGACGATATCGCCCGCCCGAAGTCCCAGGCGTGCGAGGAGAAGCAGAATTGCTCTATCTCGCCTGCCTATCGAAGAGCTCGGATCACAGGAAGAAACGACCCGCTCCACTTCGTCCGATTGCAGGTATCGTGGCAGGGAAGATAGGCGCCAATGCGCCAGAACCGGGATGGCTCCGAACAGGTTCGCAGCACACTTACCTTCAGCAATTAGAAAACGAAGAAACATGCGAAGTGCCGTTGTACATGTTTTTGCTGCCGCCCACCCACACTGTTGACTCCTTTCCAGGACAAACTGCCGGAGGCTCTTGGCCTCAAGCCTGCTCGGGTCCTCACCAAAGCGCTTCAGCAGTTCCCGGATCGAGAGGCTGTAGTTGTAGAGGGTAGGCTCACTGGTTCCCCGTTGCTTGCGCATCCAATGGTAGAATGCAACGAGGATGGCTGGATCTTGAACCGTTGGATCGGTACAGGATGTGGTGATTTTGCCAGCACCTCGCAGGTATCTCAGGAATAAGCGTGCGCCATTAAGCAAGTCTAGCCGGTGGGCATGGCCGAAACCCGGGCATCGGCATTCACTCAGATGGCGATCGAAACTCTCAAGAAGCTTCTCTGTCAAACTCGAGAGGGGTATGCCTTCCCTGTCCGACCAACAAATAAGATGTTCAGCCGCCCGGATGTGCCTGCGGGCGGTAATCTCAGCGTAGCGCACCTGGAATAGTTCTTTAGCGAATCCCTCAAGTAACGGCCCACCCGGACTGTCCCGAAGCGCTTGAACCCGTGAAGCACCATCGAAAAACTCTTCAAACATGACGTCCTCCTTCTGTGCAAAGTTTAGGTCAGAAGGACGTCACTATTATGCGGAGTAGCCAGAAGTGCAAGGCGACCCTATTTCACTGAAATAACTGCATTACTGCCAGAGTTGAAGATCCTCCTGTCCGCATAACGATGGACTCAGCATTAAATCTCTTATGCGGTGCACCGCATAACAGATTGGTTGTAATCAGTGTGGAAGTGCGGCCGTAGCGTTCATCCATGAGTCTAAAGAAGGCGTTGACCTGTTCAGGTTTGAGGGTGAGATACCCCAGTTCGTCAATCAAAAGGACCGCATAGCGGGAGAGGGTCTTGATCAGCCTTTGCGTGGAGCGGTCGGCAAGGGAAGCATAGAGTTGATCGAGGAGATCCTGGGCATTGAAGAAACGGCAGCGATATCCGGAGAGAATGGCCTGGCGGAGCAGACCAATGGCGAGTCCGGTTTTGCCGGTGCCGGGGTCCCCTATGAAGACGACGTTTTGAGCCCGTTCCACAAAGGAGAGGCCGGCCAGGGTTTGAATCTGCGACCGGTTGAGATCGGGCTTGGATTCGAAGGGGAAGGTTTGCAGGGTCCAGTCCCAGGGGATCTTGGCTTTCTTGAGCCGCTGATCGAGACTGCGTTCCTCCCGGTAGCGGTCCTCTTCCGCAAGAAGCCGGTAGATCACTTCGGGTATGGGGCTTCCCTCCCGTTGCGCGCGTTCGATTTCGGCATCGAGGACCTGATCGATCCCTCTGAGTTTCAGCTTGGCAAGCAGCGGGCGCAGATTTTCTTTCAAGATTCTTCCTTCTCGTCGATGCGGAAAAAGTCGCCGGCGACTCGTTCGAGAATCAGTTTTTCCAAGCGATAGAGATCAAAGAGGCCGTAGTGGAGCGCCTGCTCCAAGGCCGCATGGAAGGCATCTTCGGGATAGGTGCGCTTGAGGTCGAGGAGGCGTCTGAGGGGTCTCACGGCCCGGCCGTGGGACCTTCTCTTGATCTGAGCGACATAGAGATCCAGAGTTGGGGAATGCCCCAGGAGCTGTTTTTCCTCAAGACAAGGACCCTGGCGCGAGGGGAGCCTTTTCGGATGGTGGGAAGGATCACAGACGCGGGTGTCGGATTTTCCGATAAGCCGGTGATGGTCCGCCACTTTCCGCTCTGCGAAGAAGACCTCGATGCGATCCCAGCTTTTGTGCACCTGCACCTTTTTGCCCACCAACCGTTCGGGGACGGAGTAGCGGTTGGTCTCAACCGTGACATATCCCGTGATGTCCACCACCCGGAACAGGCATTGATAAACCGGCGGCAGACAGGGGGGAAGGGGTTGCAGGTATGGTTTTTCAACAAGGTAGGCGGCATCGGGGCTCATGCCCAGGGATCGTTTGAACTTGGGATTGGAGGTGTTTTGGCACCACTCGATGGCTTGCCGGTTGAGATCCTCCCAGTCAAGGAAGGTCCGCCCAGCCAGGAAATTACCTTCCACATAGGAAAAGGGGCGCTCCACCCGTCCCTTCCGATCACAGTCCTCGACTTCATGAGCCTCAAAGGTGACGGAGAAAATGAGTCCAAACCCTTCCATCTCGGGAGCCATCTCGGCATCGGCGCCGGTCCCTCGGGCCACGATGACGTTTGAGTTGTCGATGATGCATCGGGGAGCGGTCCCATCCATGAAACGAAAGGCCTCGGAGAGGAAATGGCGGGCCTCGAAGCGAGTAAAGGAAGGGTAATAGCGGATAAAGAGGCGCCTGCTGTAACACAAAACCAGAGAGGCGCACTGGGCGGTGACCTTCTTTCCATTCAGGACCATGGTGTGAGGGGAGGTATCGTGCTGCATCTCTTCACCGGGGCCGAAGTGGTAGATTCCAGCCCGTTTGGATTTTTTCCCGTCCCTCAGTTCAAGGTCGCGCACCATGTGGGTAAGGGTGCTGTAGGGAATGGAAAGAGCGTGCTCCTCCAAAAGGATCTCCCGGACTCTGACCACATTCCCCCGGCACCGTTTAAAGATCCCGGTGACCAGAGGGAAGGCCTCCTGCCATCTCGATGGCCGTAGGGCTTGTTCTTTGTCCTTACCTCGCAGGATCTTTCGGATGGTGTTCCTCGAGACCTTGAGAGCGAGGCTGATCTGGCGGATGCCCAAACCCTTCCGGTGAAGGGTTTGGGCGGCATCTCTCAAGTCCTTTTGAATCATGGGTCCTCCCCATTTCCGCGTCGAGGAAATAAAGCAAGCGGGTGAGCTCGCCAATGGCTTCCATGGCACGGCTCCGATGGTCCGGAGAAAGGACGGGCGCTTGACTGAGACTCAGACGTCGCAGGGTGGCCACCACGCCCAAAAGATCCGAAACCCACCTGCCCTCGGGGCCGCCTCTCAATTTGCCGGCGGCTTGCTTTTCTTCCCGGCTGCGCAGGGCTTTCATAAAAAGCGATGGGTCCGCTGCCATCCGCTCGCGGGTGATGGCTGTTGCGGACTGGTAGTGGGCAAAAAAGGCGACAAGATCCCTGGTGGAGACGTGCTCTCGGGTGATCCAGCGGCTGAGTGCCGCGGAATGATGGGCGTTGGCGCGCGCCAAGGGGGCAAGCACACGGGATGCGGCCCAGCTTGAAAGGCACCCCGATCTTACCTTCTGGAGAATCTCTTCCGGGAGGGCTTCAAGAAGGCTAAGGCGCCTTGCCACCCAGCTCGGATTCCTGCCGAGCCTGCCGGCAACCCGGGCTCGGGACATTTCGTGGCAATCCATGAGCTCCCGAATGAGCGCCGCCTGTTCAACCACATCCCACCTTCGCTCCGAGCCGGACACGAGCACCCGCATGAGGGCCTGATCCTCCTTGCAGCTCCAGTGCTCGGCCAGAACCGTATCCCGTTTGCAAAGCTTGAGAGCCGCCACCCGCCGGTACCCGTCGATGAGCACCCGGGGCGCCACCGTAATCACCGGGCTGATCTGTCCCCACTGTTCGATGGATGCGGCCAGGGCGACCAGGGACTCCCTCTTGATAATCCGCGTGTGAGCGTATCGGAGTTCCAGGTGTGCGATCTCCATTTCCACGACTTCCATGGTGTCCCTCATACTCACCGCAGGGCATCTCGAATGATCTGATGGATAGTAGCCGGATCACGCTCGGCCATCTCCTCGGGTGAACGCAGGAGATGCACGGGAGCCCTAACCGGCGCTCGGGGAAGGGAAAGGACCTGGAACAGGCGACCGTCGAAGGCGATCAGATCCTTGTCGATCAGCGCGTTTCTGGCCGCGAGGTACTCATCCACGGACATGCAGAGAAGGGTGCACAGCTTATCGTAGCCGTAGTAGGAGAGGCCAACCCGGTCCGCAACCATGACCAGCAGCAGGTAGAGCAGCACTTCGTCACCACCGAGACTCACCCAGAAGCCGTCTCTCAGGAACCGGTGTTCCACAAAGGCGAAGCTCCCTTCAATCCTTCTCACTCGCTCCGGACACAAGATTCTCTTCTCGATCATGGCTTCCCTCCCTCAGTGTGGAGTGACCTTAAGGGGGCGAATCGTGCAAGTCCATCGAGTCCTCTTTTGCAACGCCCGATGTGGACCCTCAAGTCACCGCAACCAAAACAACTTTGCGGGCGAACGCGTCCATCTTTGCAACACCCTTCTCCGGGATCAGCCAGTAAGTCCCCGTGCTAACGAATGAATCCACCCCTGACGTGTCCATCTTTGCAACGCGCCGGCATCGCCGGGCTTTCTGCAACAGGCGGTTTCTTTCCACATACCGGGGATGACTCTTGCGGTAATTGCGCCAATAGTCCGGATTCCTCCCCCGCCAAGCCTTGTTGCATTCCTGCTGATTGGCTCGGTAGTCAGCGTCGGTGGCCATTTTCCCTTTCTGCCACAACCTCTTCCTGGCCCGCTGACATTCCTTCTTGCCGCAGTAGCGCTGATTCTTCGCACGAGGGTTCAAATCCAGGGGACACCCGCAATGGGCGCATCGCTTCTCTTCCATGGCCTGCCTCCACACAGACCATAGAACAGTCAACAATCCCCAATGGGCGGAAGAAAAAGAATCAAAAAAAGGAATGAGAAGGGCGAACTGCGCAAGACTGGCTACTGGCGGGTCAAAAGCACGAGTACTTCAAACTGAAAACCTTGGTGGGTCAATTCTCCCGAGCACAGGTGGGTCAATTCTATTTAGCGCCAAGGGTCTTGCCACATCAGCGAGACAGAGTTGTGTCAGGTGGCCATGATAGATGACCAGTCTCGATCTGAATCCGGCATGGCTTCTCCCCTCTTGCCTATCTCCCGAATCTCTTCCTGAATCCCACCAGTCCCACCACACCAAAGCCAAGCAGCAGTATGGTGGAGGGTTCGGGGACGGGCGCATGAACCGAGTCTATCGTTGCAGAAATGGAAAACTGCCGAAGGTCGGCGTAGTTCATGTTGGACCAATCCGGGTTGTTTCCGCCATCTGGCCAGTAGCTCCCAAAGATGCGAAAAGTTCCAGCATCGAATACCGTTGGATCAAATGGCACTGGATTTGATGTGTCTAGGAATGCGGTTGTCCCGTAACTGTAAAGTTGGAATGTTACAGCCTCTATAACATAAACATTTCCCAGTGGGTCCCCATGAGGTGCTTCGTCTCTCAAGCCCAGATAGTCGTAGTCGCCAAGGGAGTCGTTGCCAATCCATGACAATGTTATTACGCCTTCCGATAGGCTAAATTCTTGAAAAGAGATGCTGTAATCGATATATGTAATGAAAGGCTCATGAACTACACCGCCGGGAGACACATCAATAAACTGGGGCCCACTGTACACAAAATTGCCGGTAAAGGCATCGTTTACAGACAACAGAGAAAAGTTGGGACCGGTGCTGGAGACTTGGGATAGATGCCCACTGAAAGTCAACGTATAAGGTGTAGCGTGAGCGGTGTTAATCAGAAAGGCGAAGAAAAAAAGCCAGACAAATACTCGGAAGGCATCTTTCATTTTCATAATCCCCCACCTGCTCTTGTGACGTATTGACTTCCCGTAAATGAACCCTTTACGAGGGTTAAGCATTTGAAAACCGAATACCCTCTATTTTCTGAACGACCTCCTGTACCCCAAAAGAGCGACCAATCCTGACCCAAGAAGCAGCGTGGTGGAGGGTTCGGGGACGGGAGTCGTTTGCGTGAACATTTCATTTGTTCCATTCAGGATATAATGTGGGTCAGTCGGTTCCCTTAAAATGGCGATGCCTCCCCGAGAAATATGGACTTCATCATAATGATCGATAAGCAAATTATTAGAATCAAATGGGTGCAATGAAAATGTACTTGGATAATATAACCCATCAATTTGTGCAAGAAATATGTCATGTAAAATTCCATAAAAATTATATTCACTTTCATTCCCTATGATTGTTATAGAATACCGATTGATATCAGATCGATTAGGTACAGGAGTATCCCAACTTCCATCCTCATTAAGAGGAGGTAGTGTATCGAAATCGATGATGAAAAACCCGATATAAGGAGAACCTATACCGACATCTCCTTGAAAAACTTCCTGAAATGTTCCTGGGTCGGCATGAGATATGTAACCTGAAAATATATACGTAATTGGAACTGCCTCAACTCTGGATATTCCAAAAAGCAATAAAATAACTATGCTTATTGATATAAAAAGCTTTCTCCTCATCGATTTCTCCTATGTCTAGAATCCAATCTGAACCGTAAAGGTGGTCACGCCTTTTCTATGCCCACGGAAACCTTCGCCGACTTACGCCTGTCAAAACCTTGTCCAGCGGGTGCTCCAACGAACTGTATAATCGGTAGGGGTAGTTGTTTCTGGTCGTTCACTCTGCAAAAAGGCGATTCCACTATTACATAATGCAAATTCTATTCCTTATGAGGTTCACATCACATATTGCATTGAAGTTACGGAGGATTCAGATGCTCATTGAAATCTAACATTCCGGGTAGAAGGCCCAGATTGTAAAAAAATCCGACGTCTTTTTGTGTGACATGTGGCCACTCATAAGCGGGAACAGCAAATGCGGTCATATCGGAATCTTTAAGCAATTCCGACGATTACTGCTCACAGTTGCGGTACACCGGGGAGAACTGACGAAGATCGAGGTGGTTGGAGCAAATCATTGGACGATGTGGCATGTAAAGGATTTCGACAGCCCTCGTCACGGACTGGAATCCCGACCATTATCGGTTCCCAGATCATCCTTAAGCTGAAGTTCCTGAAGAATAGCTGTTAGACAAGGCATAACCTTCTGTTTTTATGAATAGTAGTTCCCATGCTGATCCAGAAAAGTAGCCATGTATATGTTCAACTTTAGCCCTGTCAGTGATTTTATATATGGTATTTTTGAGTGCCATGTATATCGATACCGTTCCCAATCGAAATTCGCCACCCGCCGTGCTGCTGCGCGAATCGTATCGCCAAGGCCGAAAGGTCAAGAAACGCACTCTTGCCAATCTCTCGAAGTTGCCGCAGGACATCATCGACCAGCTTCGCATTCTCCTTCGCGGTGGGCAGGCCGTGGAGAGCTTCGAGGAATCCCTCGAAGTCCTGCGAAGTCTACCGCACGGGCATGTCGCCGCTGTGCTGGGGACGGTCATCCAGACCGGCCTCGATCGCGTCATCTCCTCGGAAAAGAGCCGAGAGCTCTCGCTCGTATTGGCCATGATCATCGCTCGTGTCATCGATCCGCAATCGAAGCTCGCCACGGCCAGGGGGCTTGATCCCGAAACGGCTTCCAGCAGTCTTGGGGAAGTTTTGCAGTTGGATCGCGTGCTGGAAGATGAACTCTACTTTGCCATGGATTGGCTTTCCGGTGAGCAGGGAAGGATCGAAAACGCCCTTGCCGAAAAGCACCTCAAAGGCGGGTCTCTCGTTCTCTACGACGTCACCTCCACCTACTTCGAGGGCCGCACGTGTCCCTTGGCGCAACTCGGCTACAGCAGGGACGGAAAGTCCGACAAGTTGCAGATCGTGATCGGGCTGCTCTGTGCCTCGGACGGATGTCCCGTGGCGGTTGAGGTCTTCGAGGGCAACTGCGCCGATGCGGCCACTTTTCAGAGTCAGATCGCCAAGGTCCGGGAGCGCTTCGGCATCGAGCGGGTAGTGTGGGTCGGCGACCGGGGCATGATTACCGAAGCCCGCATCCGTGAAGCGCTCAGGGAAAACGAGGGGCTTGACTGGGTGACGGCGCTGCGTGCTCCTCAAATCCGCGCCCTGGTTCAGAGTGGCGCGCTTCAGCTCGGTCTCTTCGACCTTCGGGACATGGCCGAGATCACGCATCCGGACTACCCGGGCGAGCGTCTGATTGTTTGCCGCAACCCGCTTTTGGCTCAGCAGCGAGCTCGCAACCGGGAGGATCTCCTCCAGGCAACGCAGAGGCATCTCGAGAAAGTGAAGCTCGCCACATCGCGCTCCAAAAGGCGCCTCAAAGGCAAGGAGAAAATCGGGTTGCGGGTTGGCAAGGTCATCGGCAAGTTCAAGATGGCCAAGCATTTTCTGAACTCCATCGAAGAGGAAAGCTTCTCCTACGAGTGGGACGCCTCCTCCATTGCTCAGGAGGTGGCGCTTGATGGGATCTATGTGATCCGGACCAGTGTGCCAAGGGAGGTCATGGATGCCAACGAAACGGTTGGCACCTACAAGAGCCTCAGCCGGGTAGAGCGGGCGTTTCGAAGTCTGAAGAGCATCGACCTCAAGATCCGCCCGATCCATCATCGCGTGGCCGAACGGGTGAAGTGTCATGTCTTTTTGTGCATGCTCGCCTACTACGTGGAATGGCACATGCGAAAGGCCCTGGCACCCATCCTTTTCGATGATCACGACCCGGCCGATGCATTGAGGGGTCGCCCGAGCATGGTCGCCCCGGCTGAGCGCTCCGAAGCCGCCAAGCGCAAGGCAAGAACGAAATCGACCGAAGATGCTTCGCCGGTTCACAGCTTCCGCACCCTGCTCGCGGACCTCGCCACCATTGCCAAGAACACCGTGGAGGTCAAACGGATCACCGACGACCCTGTGAGGTTTGAAAAGGTCACAAAACCGACCCCCTTCCAACAGCGCGCCTTGGATCTCCTTGGCGTCAAACTGGTAGTGTAGACAGTAACATTCATGGCGTGTGTTCGATTTTTTAGCCATATCGATATATTACGTCCGCTTATTGATGGAACTTCGGCTTAAGATGAATCAAGCGCACGGGGCAGGTTGGGAGCAATCACCTTAACTTCAGAATTCACCGTTTTTGTGGCAGAAAATCATGCGTTTGATGCAAAACCAAGGTGCCCGGCAAGATGGGGAATGATGACGAGCTCTTTGAGCTTGAGTGCCATGGTTATGACCTGAGATCCGAATGCTGTCAGGATTGAAGATTGTAAAGGATCCCGCAGCGGTGTTGCACAGAATTGGGCTGTAGGGTGGGTGCAAAGCTTCTCAGCAGCCATGAACAGAAAGCCCAAGATGAGGCATCCTGGGCTTAGAATGAGGAGACATACAGCTGGCGCTCCTCAAAGCCCTTTCAAGCATTATATTGGAGTGTGGCGGGGTGCTGATGAGTGGAAATTGAGAGCGGGAACATTATGTCTACATGGGCGCGCAGCTTCAGTTGCCCAATGGAGACTGCAGGAGGAACCGTTACATCATCGCGTACCCCCAAACCATGGCAGCGCATCCGAGAATGACCAGCACCCATTGCCATATCTTCTTGGATCTTTCCGAGGAGGAATCCATCGCCGGGCGCCTTTTTTATCAGGCAACATCCTGGTGAAAAATTCTGAAGCACTGTCCACCGCTCCCCCATCTGGTATCCCACCGTGGGGGTACCGTCTTGTTGACTGGGGTGCTGACCAAAGGATGCACCGTCCTGCGCACCAATGAGGCGATCGTGACTGGCGGCGACGGCTGGTGAGCACGGTGACCCACAAAGTGGCTCCGGAATTAAAACACCCTCCGTGGAGCCGTATTTTGCCATTTCTAGCCACTCAATCCTATACCCTTACCTTGGCTTACACCGAGAAAGTGGCACAGTGGGGCGATCGGACGGGTGGTTCTCGTGGTTACACTTACAGGGGGAGGTCTGGGGTGATTTCTTACCCCGCCCCAGCAGGTTATCGGTGTCGGTGGGCTCAGATGATAGTTGGGTTGCCCGGATTCGGAGGTTATGGGGGGATCGCCACTGATTTCTGCAGATTCTCCAGGAGATGAGGGGGCGGCTTCGTGGTGGCCAGGGGGGAGCCAAGTCCAGGATCACGTTTCCGATTCATATGTTGCCCAATTCCCCCCTGGGTTAGAAATCCAATTCGGGGAGGAAATACACGCGTCATTCTGTGAGCTTCATGGTAGGATTTTCAACAGCTGCAGTTGCACCTGAGCACTTGCCACCCCTGCCTGGAGGCCGCACTCATGAACATAGAAGAATGCCGCAGGATACTCGGCGTTACCCGAGATGCATCACTCGATGAGGTAAAGCAGGCGTACAGAGATTTGGTCAACGTGTGGCATCCAGACAAGTACGCTACCAATCCCCGCTTACGGGCAAAAGCCGAAGAGCAACTGAAGCAGATCAACATGGCCTATGACGTGTTGCCGCAGTTCCTTGTCCTGGAAAGGGAGCGTCGTAAGGAGCAGGAGCACAGGGAACAAGAAGCGGGAGAACGTCAACGGGAAGAGCAACAGCATAGAGATTATGAAGGGCAGGAGAGAGCCCAGAGAGCACGGCAAGAACAAGAGCGAAAGGAGAGCCAGGAAGCCTCTGAACCTGATTACAGACACCGGCAAGGGGAAGGCGACCCGACCTCATCAATCACTAATCCAAAATGGCTTAAGATGGTGGGATTTGGTCTGTGCATCGGGACCCTTATGGGGCTCTTTTTATTATATCGACAACCCGCAAATGATTATCCTGGACACGTGTTCGCGCTGAAAGTCGCCAACAGCGGGGCCTATCGGTGGCACACCTTCTACAGGTCATGGTATACTGACTCTGGCAATGGTATTGCCGTGGACGGCAGCGGTAACGTCTATGTCACAGGGGATAGCCATGCAACTTTTAGTTGTCGGTTGGGCTCCATGGGGCGGAGTCTTGACTGTAATCTGCGACAATTTTCTACAAATGTCCCGCACTTGACTGGCTAATGTGCTGGTTTCTTTTCTCCCATTTTGCGCATGCATGAGCAAACTTGATATTTCGCGAGATATGGGTGCTTTCCCCAAAAGGATCAAAGACCGATGAACCGTCCATGATCTGTTGTAAATAAAAGGCTTCAAGGTTATTTGCCGAACTTTAAGAAGGAGTCTCGATTATGGTAGAAAGAAATGGGTTACCTCTATGGTGGATAGTCTTTTCGATCTTTATTTACCTCTGTTTTGGCCATACGATTCAAGTGGGTAATGCGGCAACCATCTCTGGACTCGACTTTCCGGGTACCGCCGTGAAGACCATGCGGTTCAAGTTCAGCAACCCCCAGAATAATGGATTGCCCATTTACGGGTCGTCCGGCAGCGGCGTCACATATATCTGGCGAGTCTACCCGCGCCAGAAGGCCGGCTACTACACGACTTTCTTTTGGGGCAACGACGACGGACAGGAGAATCTTTGCACGTTCTTATGGGTTGGCTCCTGCTATGCTGCGGATTCCTTTTACGGTGCACACCCTTATCCCAATCCTCCACCGAGCGGCACAGCGCATAATTGGGAAATAGCAGTCGAGCAAATGGATTTTCAAAATGGTGTCGTGGCTTATAACCGCTGGTACACACAAGCCTTACGTGTTTGGTCCGATGGCAGTGGTAAGCATCATGAGTTCTATTGGGATCTGCCAAATACAGATGAAAACCACATGGTAACCCGCATATCACCCACCACCTGGGGGAATACGAATCCCCCTTCGCCAGCCTTAACATGGGGGGATGCACCGTGGGCTCCAGGAAATGAAGTCTATAACGGGATCATACGCGGCATACGGGTATACTCGGGCCTTCTCTCCGTGAACGACATGCTCAGCGAAGCGTCGTCGCCGCTTTCGACGACAGCTGGTGCATCGAAGATCTGGTATCTCAACATGGACCCTACACCTACGGATATCTCTGACAAGAGTGGCAAGGGACATGATCCGGTGTGGGTGGGGAGCGAGCGGCCTGGGCTCTATACGGATCAAACAGGCCCCCCTGTCAGCGGCTCACTTGGTGCATATTCCTTATCTGCTTTTGGCTCGGTTGACTTCAATGGAGACGGGATGACCGACATCCTCTGGCGCCACGCGGGCGGGGCCTTGTGCCTCTGGGAGATGGACGGCCTCACCGCCAAGTCGGTCAGCTACATCCCGCCCATCGATCCATCCTGGCTGGTGAATGGCCTCGGTGACTTCAATGGAGACGGGATGACCGACATCCTCTGGCGCCACACCGGAGGGATGCTCTACACCTGGATGATGAACGGTGAGACAGCCATCGGCCTTGGCTCACCGGGGACGGTGGATCTCTCATGGTCGGTGGTGGGCGCGGCCGACTTCGGCGGCGACGGAAAGGCCGACATCCTCTGGCGACACACGAGCGGGGCCTTGTGCCTCTGGGAGATGAACGGGATCTCGGCCCTGAAGGTAAGCTACATCCCTTCCATTGATGTATCGTGGCAGGTGAAGGCCCTGGCCGACTTCAACGGTGACGGTAAGGCCGACATCCTCTGGCGGCATACCTCCGGGATGCTGTACCTCTGGCTGATGGACGGAGCGAAGGCCATTGGCCTTGGTTCTCCCGGAACGGTGGACCTGAACTGGACGATCACCGGTGTGGCGAACTTCACGGATGACATGAAGGCGGACATCCTCTGGCGCGACACATCCGGAGCCATGGCCATCTGGCAGATGGACGGCGCGAGGCTTATGAACGTGGCGATGCTCGGGGCTGTCGATTTATCCTGGAGCATCGCCGACGCGCACGACTTCAACGGTGACAGCAGGGCGGACATTCTCTGGCGCCACACGAGCGGGGCAACCGCCCTATGGTTGATGAACGGGTTCACGTGGATCGGCGGCGGGTCGCTGGGCGCTGTCGATCCGAGTTGGCACATCGAGAACCAGTAGGGGATGTTGACAGCTCGCATCACAAGCGCCTCATCCTGACAAAGGAGGGGAGTGTGATGCGCCGCACGAAGGCAGCTCCTGCGGCTCTGTTCCCGGGTGCACTGTTGGGCACGAACCTGCTGGCCGAAACCGCCAAGGAGAGCTTACGGAGCTCGATGGATAAGGTGAAGTCGTTGGTTGATCTTGGAGAGTATGTGGAACCTGTCCTCCCAAAGAATCTTGGGGATCTTCTTCCTCACTACCCTCAGTAGAGTGGACCCCTCTCAAAGGTTGACCTTTATCCGATGAATCACGGCCTTCGGTGTTCGGAATGAAACCAATGCGGAGGGGGGATTTTGAGGGAATGTGCGGAGAAACCAAGACAGCCAAGGATCCCGGCAGGTCTCTTCCGGGATGAATCTCGAGTTGGAGGAATTCGTCGACATCCATAAACGAAGAACCCAGGACGTGGCGTCCTGGGCTCAGGAAGAGGAATAGGAATGTATTTTGAATCTCGCTTCAACGTGGCTTCAAGCACTATATCGGCAATTGGAGACCACGAAGTGAGGAAAAATCAATCGAGGATAGACCAGCACCCCTTTTGGTCTTTCTGGTAAGCTGAACGATATTTTGCACTTAAATCAAGTTGGTCATCCTTGAACAATTCGACACTCGCTCTCCCTTGAAGTTCATGCCACAACATCAGGACATCGGTGCTGTGGTTCCTTGGTTCCTCTACTCAAAACCTCCTCCCAGGAGACAGCAACACCACAATCGCTATCACAATTCCAACAACCGCGAAGACAAGGTCACCGTTCATGTCATATCTCCCTCGACCGACTTCCCGACCGTCGGTTTTCACTGGTTTTCTGGCCACTGCCAATACTTCATAATGCAAATTTTATGCTTGGTGTTGTTCAAATCACATATTGCCTTGAATACAATAAAAATTCGGAGGACCATGGACACTAGCGATTTCTTGAGAGATGATCTGAATTGTAAAGGATTCTAACATCTTATTTGTGTCAGCTACCATGATTATCAGCGGTGACTGTGAATGTCGCCATACCAGAAACTGTAAAGAATCCAGACGATTATTAACAAGACTTACAATCTGCGGGATCATGATCTAGCCGAGGCAAGGATTTGGAGGGAATCTTCTTGGGGTTGAAGATTGCAAAGGATAACAGCAGGTCTCTGGGGAGATGAGGTCTTTAGCAGGGGGGAGACGGTAGCAACCACAAAAGGAACCGAGGCTTGAGTGGATTGTCATTCAAATGCTGTAACGGACATACCCCCATATGCGTGAAGGATGGAGCGGGAGACCGTATATATCACACTGGGGGATATGGGACCCAAGTAGGTCGAGGGACCCTAAACCCGATGAAGAACGGAACCTTCGACGGTCATTTGAATTCATCACTTCCCCCCGAAACCACTTTCTCCACCATGACCGCTCGGATTCTGGTCGACAATCGGTGAAGCTCATCAGGCAAATGTGCTTGTTCTAGTGCTTGTTTTGCATGGGTGAGTGCTGAACTCCTGAGTGTGCATTGTATCGGTATATGGTGACAACCAACCCTGCTCGAAAAGGACAGGGGGACATCACCAGACTGTTCAGAAAGGCCGTTTGACTGGGCGTTTTGGAGCAAAATTCAGACTTTGTCTTATTGGTGGGTATGATTGGAAGGAGCGAAGGATGACTGATGCTGATAAAAGAGCGCGGAAACAGCGAGGAAGGCCCTTTCCGAAGGGTCAGAGTGGGAATCCCGCCGGTCGGTCTTCTGGAAGCCGGAACAAGGCAACTCTTGTAGCCCTGGCTCTTCTCGACGGAGAGGCGGAAAACTTGGTGAGGAAGGCAGTTGATTTGGCCTTGAGTGGTGATTCCACTGCCCTGCGACTGTGCTTGGAGAGGCTTGTTCCGCTCAAGAAGGACGCCCCGGTCTCGCTCAAGGTCCCGAAGATCGAGTCAGCGGCTGATCTGCCGAGGGTGACCGAGACCATCCTTGCGGCTGTCTCAAAAGGAAAGATCACCCCCTCAGAGGCTCAGGCTTTGGCCGGCATATTAGAAACCCACAGAAAGGTTCTTGAGACGGCCGAGATCGAAGCCCGTGTTGTGGCACTCGAGGAAAAAGCAGCGGTGAAAAAGTGAACCGAATCGGTCCGAGCCTCACAAGAATGGAAGCGGTGTAGAAAGCCAGAATTGGAGGTCTGGGAGAGGGGGTAGAAATTCACAATAGATTGACAAGGTGGGACGGATTGTCGGAATAGATGGGCCTTTTAGAGGCCTTTTTTTATTGAAGGATGGGGCGCCGAGTTTTGGCGAACTCGAGCGGCGCCCCAAGCGATACGGTGGACACCGAAGTGTCCGAAGGACATGATCATGATAATCGCTGTGGCTGTGGCACTCAAGGAGATTTGTGTCGGGGTTCGGGGGTATGCGTGGCCGAAGCCGGATGTTTGTCCTGTTTGTGGAAGCGTTTCGGTGTGGGGGCATGGATATGTGCGAGCGTATTTTGATGGCTGTCAGGAGGGCGTATTGCTGCGCCGTTACCGGTGTGCTCAGTGCCGCTGTGTGCTGCGCCTGCGTCCCGCTGCCTACTGGAGCCGATTTCAAGCCTCCATTGCCGATATCAGGACGAGTATTACCCACCGACTGAAGACCTGCCGTTATCTTTCGTACTTTTCAAGAACGCGCCAGAGGCATTGGCTGAAAGCGCTGAAGCGCAAGGCGCACGCCTATCTTGGAGATGTTGTGAGCAAGGACTTGCTGAGTGCTTTCGAGCATCTCTTGGAATTGGGCAAGATACCGGTAAGCCGGTCCATATAATGAGGGGGGGCAGCGTGGCTTTCATGGACCCTACCGAAGAGTGTCATGGCCACAGGGGGTGGATTGTCGTAAAGAGGCCTCAAACCCACAAAGAAAAGGAGGCGCTTTATGACGGAAGAGGAAAAGAAGGAAGTTGCAACATTTCGTTTTGGGGTGATCCATGACCTGGTCAACCGCACCGATGTCGCCCACGGTGAGCAGGAGGGTTTGCTTCGGGCGAAGAGTCGTCAGCGGTGGAACATCCCGCATTCCAACCGGACCCGTCTCGGCCGCAGCACCATCTTGCGTTGGCTGAGGCGCTACGAAGCGAGCAACGGCAGGATCGAGTCGCTTTATCCCCCGGATCGGGGCGATCGTGGCAAGAGCCGGGTGTTGGATGAAGAAACCATCATGACCCTGCTGCGTTTGCGGGAGGAATTTCCACGCCTCACGATAAAGGCTCTGATCGCCAAGATGGAGGAAAGACATCTGGTGGGGGGCAGGATGCGGTTGACGGGCTCCACGGTCTACCGGCTGCTGCGCCAACACGGATTGATTAAGCCGGGGCCTGGTGGGGTGGAGGATCGGCGCAAGTTTGAGGCGGAGCTGCCCAATGACATCTGGCAAAGCGATGTACTGCACGGCCCGATGGTCAGAGTGGGTGACAAGCTTCGCAAGAGCTACCTGGTGGCGGTTCTCGATGACCACTCGCGGCTGGTGGCTCATGGGGAGTTTTACCTCTCGGAAAAGCTGGAATCCTACCTGGACGCCTTCCAGAAGGCGCTGCTCAAAAGGGGGCTGCCCCGGAAATTGTATGTCGACAACGGTGCCGCTTTCCGCAGCCGGCATCTGGAGTACACGTGCGCATCCCTTGGTATTGCCCTCATTCACTCTCGCCCCTACAAACCGCAGGGGCGTGGGAAAATCGAACGGCTGTTTCGCACCGTTCGCGAGGAAGTCCTCTCGGGCTTCGAAGGTGGGAGCCTGGAGCAGCTCAACACGGTTTTTGCCAAGTGGTTGCAGGAGACCTACCATCAGAGAAAGCATCATGGCACGGGACAGAGTCCTTTCGCTCGCTTTACCGCCAGGATGCAGTGTCTGCGAACGGCGCCCGCGAACCTTAGCGATCACTTTCGAAAGACCGCCAGGCGCCGTGTTGCCAAAGACCGCACCCTGATCCTCAACGGCCGCCTTTACGAAGCACCGCTTTCCTTGATCGGCAAAGCCGTTGAGCTTCTCTATCACGAACCCCAGGATGGTCCGGTGGAGATTGTTTGCCAGGGGACTTCCTATGGCTTCGTCAACCCTGTCGATTTGCATGTCAACTGCCGGGTGAAGCGGGATCGAGAACGCACCACGCTCAGTGACAGTGGCCGTACCGGTCGCTACCAGGGCGGCGGCCTCTGGTCCGGGAGAGGAGAGGAACGCCCATGAAAGAATCCTACCGAGCCTTTTTCGCTTTAACCCGGGAACCGTTCCAACCCGACCCCGAGCTGAAAGAGATTCTGGAAACCCCGGAGCTCAAGGCCGTGAAGGAGCGCTTTGATTATGCCCTGCGCCTGGGCGCCATCGCGGTGGTGACCGGTGAGATCGGCAGCGGCAAATCCACGGCCTTGCGCTACGCGGCAGCTCATTTGCATCCCGCGGAATATCGCACCTTTGCCGTGACGGCCGTCTCCGGCTCAATCCTTGAGCTCTATCGATTCCTGCTCGCCGAGATGGGCATTGAAACCGCCAGCAGCTCCCGGGCCTCCCTCATCGGGCGCATCAAAAAGGAAGTTGTCCATCTGGTTGGTGATAAGAAGATGAAGGTTGTCCTGTTGATCGATGAGGCTTCTTTGCTGCGCTTGGAAGTCTTCGCCGAACTGCACACGCTCTGTCAGTTCCATCAGGATTCCCGGCCCTGGCTGCCGATCATCCTGGCAGGACAGGGCCATCTTGTCGACAAGCTGATGTATCCCAGTTCCCGTCCGTTGGCCTCTCGCATTGTCGCCAGGTCCCATCTCGAGGGAGTCGACCGCAAGCAGATGGATGTCTATATCAAACACCATCTGGCCTTGGCCGGGGTCAAAGAGCCGCTCTTTGAGGAGGCGGCCGTCACCGCCATCCATCAGGGCTCGGGAGGGCTGTTCCGGAAGGCCAACCATCTGGCCCGAGGCGCCCTCATCGCAGCCGCTCAGGACCAGTCCGCGCAAGTGACGGCCGAACATGTGAGGCTGGCCGCCACCGAGCTCTTCTAAACCGATGGAAAACCTTCTGGCCAAACTCAACCGCTACTTCTGCCACCAGTGGCGCCTCGCGGTTTTGGATCCTGAGCGGGGACGATGGATCGTGGCTCCGTCCGCAGGCCGCATTGGCTATCTCAGAGCACAAAATGCTTGCGGCAAACACATCCTGATGCAACCTGCCCGTGATGGACACTATCTGCTGGCGGACGATCTCAGCTGGCCGATCATCTGCCGTCACCACCGGTTTGCCGATGGTTCCTGGAAACCCGGGCGGATGGTCGTCGAAACCTCGCCGGCAAACTATCAGGTCTGGATCCACAGCACACGGTTCCTCACCCTCACCGAAAAACGCTACTGGCTGAAGAAGCTTTCAAGCGATCCGGGAGCCGATCCCAACCAGCGTTGGGGTCGGTGCCCCGGTTTCCGCAATCGCAAAGAAAAATATCGTACTCATGATGGGCAATACCCATTGGCGCGGCTCATCTGGATCGATTGGCAAAAATCCGCCACCATTCCCCAGCCGGATATGACCAACCCGCAAAATCCGCCCCTTTCCCCTCCAGCCCAAGGGGGGGCGGTGTGTCATCTCAAATCCCTTTCTCGAATTCACTATGATCGTGGGGATGAGTCCGCGACCGACTTCGCCTACGCGCTGGCCCTGGCCCGTCGAGGATCTACCGATGAAACGATCCGTGAACGCCTCATCGCAGAGCGAACATGCTGGAAAAACCACCAGAACCTAAGAAAACGAACCCTCTACCTCGATAGAACCATCAGGCGTGTCAGACAGTTGATCCAACACGGGACTACCCATTCCTGACTCTCTCAGAAACCCAAGCCAATGAGTTTCCCTTCAGTCCAAATAACCTGACAAAACCCCCATCCGTTCCATTTAATCAGCAAAATCCAGTCCATCTAATTTAAAAAACTACAGCGGCATAGGTGGGCATTTCATCATCAGCAAAAGGTCAACCCCTCCACTGGGTGATATGTGACGTGTGGGCGAAGGGTTGCGGGAAAGATCGATTTCAGACCTGATCTATCAGAGGAGAATCAGAGAGTGAAGTTGCAAAAACGAGTGGAAAGACTTGAGAACCAAACCTCACGGGATGGAACAACAGAACCGCCCTCATTCGAGGCAACCATGGCGGCTTACCAGTTCGTGAAATCCGGCAACGAGAGCTTTTTGACGGTGACAAACCCGCGATGCGTTGAGGCGGTGAGAAAGGCGATGGTTTGTGGTTTGAAGGAAAACGTGCCAGGCTGATTCCTCAAAAATGTGAAACACGACCGGTGCCGTCTGCGAAATTCATTTGATATGATGCTTGAGACAGTATGAAGTTTACTTCTTAAGCAACTTGGTGACCATGTCCTTGAGCCAGGGTGGCTGTGGAAGGAAGTTCCAAGCTACAACCAATCCTATCAGGATTCCGATCACAAACAGGATCATTTTTTCTCCCCTCCTATAGACATGATAACCGAAGTTTAAAGGTTGAAGCGTGGATGTCCTCAGCCTAGCGGCTCACTTCCCAACCCCGTGGCTTACGGTGCCTTTGACCTGATAGGATCCGCCGTAGGTAACTTTGGGATCAAGTCTATTGCCCTCGGTCGCGGCACATGCCGAATTCAAGACCAGCAGAGTCAAAATGAGGAAGATCGCTTTCATCTTAATTCTACTCTAAGGTCGCGGTTTTTCGGAGCGGCCGCAGATAAGCCTCAAGAAACACCACTCAAAAAATACTACGTCGAACCCGCACTCTTTTTCAACATCCTTAATGAATTGGTGGAGCTTTCCTTCTTTCTGAATGACTGGACTGACTCTGCCGCTTCAGGGCTGAAGGAATGGTCAAGGGTTGCACGGCCCCTCAGATTTCAGCGGTCGATGAAAGGAGACTATTCCTCCGTTTTTCAAGCGAACGCAGAGCATGGCATATTCCTTCCTTGGACTATGCAAAATTCGGATGTCAAAATTCCATCGAACCGGAGAACTCGAGCACCAGGGTGTCTGTCTCCTAATCTGAGCGATTCATGGTCAAAAAGAAATCCCACCCATTGGGCTAACTTTTTGGTATTGTGGAAGAAAGTGCGGCCAGCACGGCTTCCACATACTTAACCCATTGGGTGGGAGGTTTACATGAAGAAGTCTACCACAAAGGATATTTGTACCAAAGCTACTATTGATGTTGCTCAACCAACAGGGGAGGCCCTCAGTGGCCGGGGTGGCCGTCAGAGCCTCAGGAGGCTTAGTTGCCTGAGCGAGAATTGCGGTGTTGGGTTGAGTGACTCTCGAGTCCTGGGCGACGGATGGGGTCGTCGGCTGCCACAGGGATAGAGTTACCGTCAGGATCACCATGGCGGCTATGGTGGATATTCGATTGGAATCCTTCATCCCTCCCCCCTCCTTGTCCTAACGCGCTAACGGTGCTTTTCACCGTGAAGCGCGGTGGCGCGTGTCAAGTTCTGTAAATTGCTCGAAGCACATGGGTCATTGACTTGCTCTGGTTGATCAACGAACCACGCAGGGCCGCCCAGGACAGGTCTGCACGGTAACCGTTCAGGGGGTAATTTTTTTGCCAGGCACGCATTTCGTTCGGGACACCCTGAACATTATCTGATAATAGGAAGGTCCAACACTGTGAGAAGCGAGCCCTTTCGTTCAGACCCCCACGCTGCGAGGACTGATGGACATTCGGGAAGCCGAGCTCATCTACGAAGCTGGCAAGGAGGCCGTTGTCAAAATCCTCCTGGAAATGCATGCCCGGATAGAGTTCCTCACTGAGCAAGTCAGCATTTTGGAAAAAAAGATCGCTTCCCTATCCACCAATTCCACCAACTCATCCAAACCGCCATCATCCGATGGACCAGGAGTTGCCAGGTCCAAGAAGCGGAAATCGACTCGCTCTCGAGGTGGTCAGAAGGGACACAAGGGTCACAAGAGAGAGCTGCTTGCGGTTGAGGAGATGGACCATGTGCACGATCACTTTCCCGCGGTTTGTGAGAAGTGCGCCGCTGCCCTGAGCCCGGAACAGTGCGAAGAAACCTCTTCTCCTTTGAGACACCAGACTTTTGAACTGCCAGAGATCAAGCCGATCATGACGGAACATCGCTGCCACGAGCTCAAGTGCACTTGCGGGCACAAAACCCGGGCCGAAGTTCCCTGCGAGGTGGCGCAAAGTCAGTTTGGGCCCCGAGTTCATGGAGCCACAGGCTACCTCAGTTCGGTACACAAGATCGGCCGAAGGGGGATCGTGGAGATCATGAACACCCTCTTTGGTTTGGATCTGTGTGTTGGTACCGTATGCAACTGCATCGATCGGCTGAGCCCGGAACTGGAGCCAGTAACGCAGGAGATAAGACAGACCCTTGCCGATTCCCCCAACCTCAACATTGACGAAACCGGGTGGAAGTGTAAAGGGGAGCGCCGCTACCTTTGGGTCTTCGTCTCTCCTCTGGTGGTTTATTTTGCCATTGCCGCAAGCCGTGGAGCCAAAGTGCTCAGGTCCGTTCTGGGCGAAACCTTCAAAGGTGTCATCTCCTCCGATGACCATTCCGCTTACAGTTGCTACCACAAAAATGGGCTGAGGCAGCTCTGCTGGTCACATTTGATTCGCAAACTCAAGGCCCTCAAGGACAGCAGAGGCAGTCCGGATTCCTACGTGTTTGCCAAGAACATGCTCAAGGAGGTCGGGCATCTGTTTGCCTGCTGGCACGCTTTCCGCGAGGACTGCATCACTCGTCGGCAACTCCAGGATGCCACGGTCCTCATGAGGGCTCGAATGAAACGCTATTGCCTCAAATACCAGGACAGCCCTGATCCTGCCGTGCGCACTCGAGCCAGGCGAATGCTCAGAAACTGGCCCCATCTGTTTACTTTCCTCACCCACGACGGTGTAGAGCCCACCAACAATCCTGCTGAATTGGGGCTCCGCCCTGCCGTTCAATGGAGAAAACTCTGTTTCGGAAATCAGTCCGAAGGGGGAGAGCGTTTCACCGAAAGGATCCTCACTGTAACTCGTACTTGCCAACTTCGGGGAAAGAATCCCTTCCACTTTCTCTCTGAGCTCATGACAGCTGCCTTCAACGCAACGCCAAGGCCTTCGCTGATCAACTAATCAGCATCCCCCTGGTGAACGGATACTCTGCACGTGACTCGTCGGGGGCGGCCCAAAGGCGGGACAGATCATGAAATTCTCAACCCAACCCGTGTCCAAGGATCCGGGTGCGGCACACCCTCGGCATTAGAACTCCAGCACGAGTTTTCCGAAGACCCTTGGTATGATGGGGAAGTAGTGACAAAGCTGACCATCGGTAAGAGTTGCACCGGCAACCTTCAAAGTTGACCCCTTGGCCTGCACCAGGCTGATGTCACCGATCACTGCCAAGTTCGACGAACCACCATTTTGACAGGCGGTCCGAGCAGCAGTTGGTGAACACGCATCGCACTCAAGACCCCCAAGCTTGCATGAATCACCAGAATAATTAAAACCCCAGGAAACATCTTCGTTACGCCATAGGTCTATCATTCCCAAAATAAGCTGCTTGCCCTGATGCAGTCCTTTGGTGAAGCACACAACCAGCCGTAGTGAAACTATATCGTTGGTCCCACCACATACCTCTATATTGGTTGCTCCCCTGTGATTTAGGCTTACAGACCAAAATCCCTGTTCTTCTTCACCATATCCGTCCAGGACTTTTCCGGCAAAGGAGGTCCCGATTCTGATGGAGCCAATGTCAATCCCCTTGGCGATTTCTAACCCTTCCAGCAAGAAGACTTCAGAAGCGGGGCCAGCAGCCAAACAAACGGGGACTTCCAGAAGAAGAATTACAAACATACCCAAAAAAGCCTTCATGATCAGTGATTTCATTTCTGCCTCCGTTGTTCAATGATACCGGGACTGGAACAAAAGACAGGATTTCCAACTGGCAACCGACCTGTCTTTTGAAGATCCGTGCTTTATGTCCCCATTTCTTGAGGGGGTCATAATCTTGTTTTGGCGTGACAGAACAGAAAACCCTCGAGACCACGCAAGTCCCATGGAGGGTTCAGTTCGGAAACCTTAGCGGATTGGAATACATGTGTCCCTCCTCAGAATGGAGGACGGAGAAGCAGCGAAGAATCATGCGTTGTTGACAGCCTATTCGACCATCTTGCGAGTGTCAACAGAAAGGGCGATGACAGATTGCAGGGAAAGATGAAAAGGCAGAGCCATTGATGGCCCTGCTTTCGCATCTCAACTAATAAGAACGCCTACCTACACGGAACAACCCTCACCAAATCACGCCCCTCTATGGGCATCCCATCCTTTGTCTGGCCCTTTAAGATGCCTTGCGTGTCGCCACATTGGAAATCTGTGTTTGCTTTGTAGAAGTGGCAAAGAAGATCATCTTTTTGCTTTCCACCATTGATGTTTTTCGGACGCTTATTGCAGAAGGCGAAACTCGCTTCATCACCAGTTCGGCCGAAAGTCAGGGTGTTCTGATCCACCATAGCGGGAGCATCAAAATCAGGCGTTGAGACAATCCCCACGGCAACCATTCCGTGGTCTTTTCGCCAGTTGATGACGTTATTGTTACCCTGTGGCTTGATGTCGATGGCAACTTGTGAAATAGACGAGTATTCATAGGCTCCCATGTCAACGAAGCCATTCACGATGCGTGGATTGCCATCCAGGTCGGTATCGAGATCCACAACAGAGAAGGTATCCCCAACGTCAATGGCGGGTGAGCCTGCCTGAAGATGCAGATCCCCACAGTCACCGTCCACGGGATTGGGATTTCGAACAAAAAGTGGATCTGCATCAATGTTGTAACCTTCATCGCTACCAAGTGAGGAATCCCAACTTTCCCCACTGCCACCCGATTCCTGAATGAGGCTGTGGCTGATACGAGTGAAATCCGGCGACGTCGAAAAAAGTTGCGCTCCATTGTAGGCAGTGTTTTGGTATAGGATACAGTTGGTAAGGGTCAGGCTGCCAGAAAAGCTTATCCCTCCTCCACCGCGAAGGCCCCGGTTACCGCTGAAGGTGCAGTTGGTCAAGGTCAGGCTGCCAGAAGAGCTGTATATCCCTCCTCCATACTCAAGGCCCGCGTTTCCGCTGAAGGTGCAGTTGGTCAAGGTCAGGCTGCCAGAAGAGTTGCGTATCCCTCCTCCAAGATCGGTGACCGCGTTTCCGCTGAAGGTGCAGTTGGTCAAGGTCAGGCTGCTAGAAGAGCTGTATATCCCTCCTCCAGTAATGCCCGCGTTTCCGCTGAAGGTGCAGTTGGTCAAGGTCAGGCTGCTAGAAGAGCTGTATATCCCTCCTCCACCAAAGGCCAGGTTTTGCCTGAAGGTGCAGTTGCTCAGGGTCAGGCTGCCAGAACGGCTGAGTATCCCTCCTCCACGAGGCTCTGGAGCGTCTGCAGCGTCTGCATTGCCTGCCGTTATGGTCAATCCATCGAGAATGGTACTGGCGTCCGTACTGCTTCCGGTCACCACATGGTAGGAGTTATCTAGGTTATCCCCGGAAATTCCAATGTCACCACTGAGGATGGTTTCGTGGGTTGTCCAGTTTCTTTGATCCCGTGTGGATTCGACTCCTAAAAACCCTCCGTAGATGCCGACCTCGCTCTTTAGCTGGAACGTTGCCCTGCGAGCATCAGCATCGTCCGCACAGTCAGTGGGTTTATAGGTGCCTTGAGCCACCCAGATCTCATCCCCACTGGCAGCAAGTCCAAGAGCAGCCTGAAGTGTGCAGGCGTTTGACCAATCGTCTGTGCAAGTCCCACTCACTTCTTGTTTGACAAACAAGATCTTTGCCTGTGCTGGCGGACACAAGGCCGGAAGCACCATCAAAGCCAAAAGAATGAGTGTTAGTCTTTTCATCTTTGCCCTCCTCTCTTGAACAGTGCACTTCATGGAATAGCCCGGGCGATGCCGCTACTGTCTGCATGGCGACCTTCCCCACGACCCCTGAAGGTCTCACAGAGGATTCTTGAGGAAGCCTATTTTCATTATCGGTCTACGATGTTCAGGCAATCGGTGTTGGTGAGAATATGTGGACGACTTTACCGGCATTCGCCAGTTTTAAATGCAACGTCCGTGCTATTCACCACACAGGATCAGAGAAACACGAGCAGCTTCTCCTGAAGTCCTTCTGACTCAGGGAACAGAGTGGGCAAAACAACACGTCTCGAATTCTCCCAATCTCTATGGCAATAGTCTTGTTCTACTCCAGGGAGACAACGTTGGGCGCAGCTATTCTCAATGCTTGATCGGTGAACGATCCCCGGATTCCCCCACAGAATCCAGGGAATCATCTTCCTTTCTACCCTCAGTAGACTGGACCCCTCTCAGAGGTTGACCTTTATCCGATGAATCGCGGGCTGCAATGTTCGGGATGAATCAACTGGGGGAAGTTGAGCAGGCGAATCCGGGATTTTGCAAGGGAGGTGCGTGGGGGGGCGATGTAATCCTCATCCCTCTACCCGATCGTCGATTCTAGGTTCTCAACCCCCCCAGGCAGGGGGTGGGTGTGAGGAGAGATGGACATCTTTTCAAGGATCCGAAGGGAATCTTCTCAGAAATAAAGAGTGTAAAACAAACCGACAGGCTTGCTGGGCGGGGGCATCTTATCAATCTCGATGGAAACTCGAGGGCAATCAAAACTGAAAACCCAGGATGGGCGTCCTGGGTCTGGATGAGGGGAATAGGATTTGGGTTATGTTGACTCTCACTTCCACTCGCCTTCAAACACAGTGTCGGCATTCTGCGGGTTCTCGTTTAATGGAAATGCGCCTCTGGACTTTCCTGCCACACCCAAGCGGCCATAGCTGATGACGATGACCGCTCTTTATGGGAATGGGGCTATCTACTTCACTCAAGTTGCTTTTGCCATGACCGACCCTTGGGGTTGGCCATGCTCCCCAACCGTGGCGTACTCCATCATGCTACGCCAAAAAGTCGGTATGGCGGGATCCGGCTTTGGCCGAAAGCCAATCGGCGAAGTCCTGTGAGGCCTCTAGGCTGTCAATGCTACCGACCGAATATAATTTCTGCTCGTCCAGGTTGAGAAACCGCATCAGCTTGAGCGAAGTGGATAGGCCCTTATGGGAATACTCCTGGGGAAAATCACACCCCCAGGTGTGTGTGATAAAAACTAGCGCAGGCTCGTATATTAAAAGAGAACGGAATGGGACCCAACTTTTCGACGGGGACCTCAGCGCCAAGAACGGAAAAGGGAACCTACCCTATCCATCCTCCCCCACTTAACGGCATCGACGCGCCTCAAGCATCCATTTCATTTTGCACTTGACACCTTAAATAGTACACACTATTCTAACACTATAGACACTTAATCGACAACAGAAAGGAGAACTCATGGCAGGATGGGCATACACGCTGAAAGATATGCCAGAGGACTTGAGGAAGGCAGCGAAGATTCGTGCCGTCCAGGAGGGAATCACATTGAGGGAACTCATCATCAAGGCCATTCGCATCTATGTTGAACAGGCCCAAAAAGAGCACGGGAGGGAATGAGATGGCTATCCTTTCTGAATGTCCGGTTTGCCATAGAAAGCAAAGTGTGAGGAACAAGCTCTGTCCTTGTGGTAACGACCTCGACAAAGCCAAACGGTCAAGACGGGTGAAGTACTGGGTCTCCTTTCGTCTTCCAGGCGGTAAACAGAAGGCTGAGTGTGTTGGCTTCTCCATCGAAGATGCCAAGGCACGGGAACGGGAGGTCCTCGACCAGAGGGAGAAAAACCCATCGGCACTCTTAGTCAACCGGAAGCTCACATTTAATGAACTGGGTGAGTGGTATGTCGGATTGAAGCCGGTACAAAACCTTGCCTATTTCATGACTCTCAGCAGCTACATGAAGAAGTTCCTATTATCGTTTGGAACCCGGACTGTGATGTCATTGAAACCGGCGGACCTTGAAAACCTACAGGTGAAACGGCGGGAGGATGGATACGCAGACGCAACGATTGATCAGGAGATCGCGGTAGTTCGCGCAATGCTGAACAAGGCATTCGACAACGACCTCGTGGACGTTGGCATCATCAACGTATTCAAGAAGGTGAAGAAGACCTTGAAGCCAAACGGCAATGCCAGGGACCGTATCCTTTCACCGGAAGAGTTTCAGGCTCTCTTGAGCCATTCACCCACTCGGTTCACTCGGGACATTATCACCACGGGGTACTACACAGGCATGAGGGAAGGTGAGATCCTCAACCTCACATGGGACAAGGTGGATCTGAAGGCCAGGGCGATAAGGCTTGAGGCATCCGACACCAAGGACCGGGAGCGGCGGGAGATCCCTATCTGCGAGGAACTCTACAGAACCCTCAAGGCCATTCCTCGGTCACTCCACGACCAGCATGAGCATGTGTTCCAGTACAACGAAAGGCCAGTGGTGAACATCAGAAAACGCTTAAAGAAAGCATGTAAGGATGCTAACATTCCATACGGCAGATCAACCAAGGAGGGCTTCGTGTTCCACGATTTGCGGCACACCTTCAACACGAACATGAGGAAGGCGGGTGTGGCTGAGAGCGTCATAATGAAAATCACTGGCCACTCCACCAGGCAGATGTTCGATCGCTACAACACTGTTGACCAGGACGACCTGAATAATGCCGTGGATCGAATGACCTATTTCCTACGATGTGTTGACCAAAACGTTGACCAAACTACAGCAAGGCCATAGCAAATAAGGCTTTGTGCTTGGAGATCATATCCAAGTGACCGGGGACCTTGCCACGAAGGATCCAAACGCGATGAAAGCGGTTTATGGGAATGTGGCCCTGACTGTGGGCGAAACGCCCCTGGTGCGGTTGGACAGGCTTGCCGGGGGGCTTCCCGGAGTTGTCCTGGCGAAGCTCGAATTCCGCAATCCCCTGGGAAGCGTCAAGGACCGCATCGGGGTGTCCATGATAGAGGCGGCCGAGGCGCAGGGGAGCATCACCGGGAACACGCTCATCGTCGAACCCACCAGCGGGAACACCGGAATCGCCCTGGCTTTTGTGTGTGCGTATAAGCGGTATCGCCTCCTCCTGACCATGCCTGAGACCATGAGCGTGGAAAGAAGGAAGCTACTGAAACACCTGGGTGCTGAAATTGTTCTCACGCCGGGTCCGGAGGGCATGCGGGGGGCCATAGGGAAAGCGGAGGAGATTCTTGCCGCGACTCCCGGAGCGTTCATGCCCAACCAGTTCGTTAACCCCGCCAACCCCGAGGTTCACCGGAGGACGACCGCCGAGGAGATCTGGCGCGACACCGACGGCCAGGTGGATGTCCTGGTATCCGGTGTGGGGACGGGGGGCACCATCACAGGGGTCTCCGAGGTGATCAAGGCCAGGCGGCCGTCCTTTCGGGCCGTCGCGGTGGAACCCGCCGCTTCGCCCGTGCTTTCCGGAGGACCGCCGGGCCCTCACAAAATACAGGGCATCGGGGCCGGCTTCGTTCCCGAGGTGCTGAACACCGCCGTCATCGACGAGATCATGACGGTGACCAATGAGGAGGCTTTCGAGACGGCGAGGGATGTGGCCAGATTGGAGGGCATTCTCTGCGGGATTTCTTCCGGGGCCGCCGTGTTTGCCGCCCTGGAGGTGGCCAGGCGCCCCGGGAGCAAGGGGAAGCAGATCGTCGTGATCCTCCCCAGCACCGGGGAGAGGTACCTCAGCACCGAGCTGTTTCTTGCCTGAACCGAGGGATTCCAGGCCCACTCTCCCCCTTGTATCTTCAGATCGAGAATCACCCCGTCCCTCTCCCCGATGGAGATGGAGGTCAGATTCACCAGCATCACAGCCCCAGCCTGTTTGCGGATGAGCCGCAACCCATCACCCGGAACGGGTGCGCCGCCTTCCACGGCGGCGCTGGTTGCGAGCGGGTCTCCCGTCATGCATGGTTCCTCAGATGGAGCTCAACCGGGTGAGGAGTGAGGAACACCTGATCTTTCAGGTATGTTTGGTCGTATTTGCGCACATAATGGTTCATGAGGGTCATGGGAACGACGAAGGGATAGTGACCCTGCCGATAAAGTTGAATGGTTTCCAGCAATTCCTGCTTTTCGTCTCCTGAGAGCTCTTTTTTGAAATACCCCATCATGTGCTGAAGGACGTTTGAATTCTTTGCGGGAGTCGCCTTGAGCTTCAGGGCTTCCATGAGCAGGTTCACATACTTCTCGAGGAGCTCGTCTGGAGGATAGTCCTTGGCCTTTGCCACGAGCTTCCCCATGAGCTGGAAGTGCTTGGGGGAGTGGGAGAGAATGAGGAGCTTGTTCTTCGTGTGGAAGTCAACGAGGCTTCCCCGGCTCTTTTTCGGCGCCGCCGTCTCCCGCCACCTCTTGAGGGTGAAGATCCTCTCGATGAAGTTCTCGCGAAGGAGAGGGTCGTGGAGCCTCCCATCCTCCTCGACGGGAATGAGGGGAAAGTGGTCCATGAACACTCCGGCGAAGATCCCCACACCTTTGTTCGCGGGGACCCCGTTTTCGTCGTAGATCTTGACCCGCTCCATGCCGCTGCTGGGAGAACGGCTCTTGAAGATGAACCCGCACAAATTCTCCCTCTCCAGTGCCTTCACCCGGTCCCTGGCCCACCGAAGCATCCCGTCCGTGTGATCGACGCTGGTGCGGGAGGTGACCAGCCTCGGTGATTCGGGATCCCCCACAAGACGCAGAGCCTCTCTTGGTATGGGCAAGCCGTATTCGACTTCGGGACAGACGGGAACATACTGCACATAGCGCCCCAGGGTGTCGGTGAGAAATTTCTCCAGCTTGTGACCGCCGTCGAATCTCACCTTGTTTCCGAGAAGGCAGGAGCTGATTCCGAGTTTGATGGGAGTGTCGGGAGCGTTCATGGGAGCCTTTCTTTTCAGCGCTTGCGGGAACCGTGTGTTCCGGGCCCCGTCAAATTGAGTCAACGAGGCAGACGATTGAGCCCTTGGCGTTTTGCAGGATCTTGTTGGCATGACTTCCCAGGAGAAACGGCTTGCGCTCGCGAAAACTCCTCTTGCCCAGCACCACCATCTGGACCTTCAGTTCAGCGGCCGTGTTGAGAAGATCTCGAGCGATGCCCTCCTTGGTGGTGACGATTCGGCTTTCAATTTTCTCCTCGGGAACGCGGCATTCCTTGAAGCTGCAACGGGTCTCCTCCATGAGGTTGTCGATGCGCTTGGCCCAATCGGTCCGCCACCTCTCCACTTGACTCTGGCGCTCCCTCTGTTCCGCAGGGGTGAGTATGTGCCCGTCATCCCATAGAGTGGGCGGCATGGGTGGCATGAGGTGAAGCAGGGTGAACCGGAGATTGGGAATGGGTGCGAGGTGGCGCGAAGTGTACGCGGTGATTGACGGCGCGTCGGGCGCCCCTTCCATGGCGATGAGGGCATTCCGGGTCTCGTGGATGGGGCTGTCCACGATCCACACGGCTCGTCCTCGGGCATACTGGGCGACTTTGCTCGAGACGCTGCCGAGGAGGAGGTTCTCCAGCTGAGTGCGGCCTCTCCTGCCGACGGCGATGGTCGGAATGTCTTGCTCCTCCGCTTCCCGCAGAATGTCCTGTGCCGCATCGACACTGTCGACCTTCAGCTTCCGGTGAATTCCCGCTTCGGGAAATCCTGAGTCCACCAATCGTTTGTGGGCCTCCTCAAGCACTGCGTTCCCCAGCTTCTCCTGTGCGCTCACGGGCAGCCTGTAAGCTTCGTCGGAAATGGCGGCGAGCTCACCGGGAGCCAGCGTCTGGAGCTGTTGGAGACAGTGAAAGAGAGTCAAGTGGGCGCCGGGCTGGTCTTTCAGGAGACGCCCCAGGATTGAGACCGCCTCGAAACCCTTGTCCGACCCGTCCACCGCCATGAGGATTCTCGTGTCCATTGATCCCTCCTTTTTTTTGTCAAAGGCTCTCCCCCATCGCGACTGGAGAGGCGCCTTCCAGGGGAAAAAACGAGGTGTCTATATCTTCTAATGTATGAACGACCCTGCACGGAGGCAAACTCCGCAGGAAGAGTTTTCCGTATCTTTTCGTGAAAAGTCTGTTGTCGAAGATGACGATGAGTCCCCTGTCGGAAGAGGAACGGATGAGTCGTCCAACGCCCTGCTTCAGTTGAATGACGGCCCTTGGCACCTGGTAATCGAAGAAAGGGCTTTTCCCCTGCTCTGAAAGAGTCTCCATGCGCGCCGCAATGATGGGGTCGTCCGGCACTTCGAAGGGAAGCTTGTCGATGAGCAGGCAGCTCAAGGCTTCTCCGGGCACGTCTACTCCCTGCCAGAATGAGCTCGTGGCAAGCAGAATGGAGTCGATTCTCTCCTTGAACTCCGCCAGCAGGACCCTCTTGGGCTTTTGACCCTGTGCCAGCAGTGGGAAGGGAAGGCGATCCTTCAGGCGCCCGTATACGTCGTTCATGTGCCGGTAGCTCGTGAAAAGGAAAAGGGCTCGCCCCCGGGTCCGGGAGAGGATGGCGGCGGCCTGGTCGGCCACATGACCGCAAAAAGTGGAGTCCTGGGGTGAAGGGGTGTGGAGGGGAATATAGAGGAGCGCCTGTCTGTCGAATGCATACGGAGAAGGGAGGACGAGCTCTCTCGCTTCCTCACCGGCTCCAAGGGTTCGCTTGAGATAGTCCAGGGATCCCGCGACGGCCAGGGTGGCCGAGGTGAGGATTGCGGCTCGCTTTCTGGTGAAAAGGAGATCCCTCAGGTGATCTCCGACCTGGATGGGGGTGCCCCGCATGAACACCGCCTGGGGAGTGCATTCGTACCAGTAAACTAAGGAGGGGTCCCGTTGCTCCAGAATGTGGCGGCCACTTGCGGCGAGCTCTCCGCTTCGCCTGCAGAAGGCTTCCACGGCGGCGTCCCCATCGGCGAAAGGGCTCAACGTGGCCCCCAGCTGTTCCAGCGCATGGATTGTCCGCCGACAGGCGGTCACGAACCCGTCGCCCGCGCTCTCGGGGGTCAGGGGAAATCGGCCGGTGACTCCCCGGGCTTTTTGAAGCTGGTGATGGAGTAGACGCCCCAGGACATCCAGCTGCTGAACGATTTGTTGCGCTTCCCGGGGATAGGCCTCCTTGGTGCGGCTCCTTGAGGATTCCTTGAGAATGTCCCGCGCCAGTTCGTGGATGCTGGGGCTGGAGAACTCCAATCCAAAGTAAAGACCGGCGATGTCTTCGATTTGATGGGCTTCGTCGAGGATCACCGCGCCGTATTCGGGAATGACCTCACCCAGGTGCCGGCTGCGCAGGAAAAGATCCGCGAAGAAAAGGTGATGGTTCACCACGATGAGACGGGCCCGTGAGGCTTCCGCCCGCAGCCTGGCGAGGAAGCAGCGGGCGTTCTCCTCGCAGAGCTGCCCGAGACATTGTTCTCCGCTCGAGCTCACTTCATGCCATGTGTTGTACCGGTCGGGGAGCCAGTCGATTTCAGCCCGATCTCCCGTGGTGGTTCTGGCGGCCCATGTTTGGAAGCGCCGGAAAAGCTTTGCCTCCTCCCGGTTGTACAGGGTGGGCTGATAGGAGAAATCCCGAAAGCGGCGAAGGCAAAGGTAGTTCTTCCGGCCCTTCAGGCACACGGCCTTGAGCTGAGGGAAAAGGATCCGGCGCAACAGGGGAACGTCGTGGTCGAGGATTTGATCCTGGAGGGTCTTGGTACCCGTGGAGACCACAACGGTCTTTCCGCTCAAAATGGCGGGAATGAGGTACCCCCATGTTTTGCCCGTGCCCGTCCCCGCTTCCACGAAAAGGGTTCCGTTATCACTCAGGCATTCGTGGACCGCTTGGGCCATTTCCAGCTGGGGAGGCCTGAACTCGAAGAGCTTCAGTTTTTTGGCGAGGAGACCCTGGGGTCCGAAGTATTGCTCCATGCTTCTGATTCCGGCCTGACGCCCGTGAAGAAAGCACCGTCCAAACCTCTCGGAATCAGGCTCGAACAGGCTCTGTGGGATCCGTGGAACAGGAAGGGAAATGCTCCGCCCTGGTCAGAAGAGGTCGGATTTGAAAAAGGACTCCCCTGTGCGGGAAGGCGAAGCCTTATCTTCTCCCGAGGAATCATCGTCTCTTGCGTAGGAAGAACTTCTCCTCGTGGGAGGGCTTCCGGTGAACGCCGCGTAAACGCCGCCCGCTTCACTGGAGGAGGAGACGTATCCCGAATTGGGGTTCATCTTGGCAACACTGATCCCGGGAGGTATGGGAAAACTGAGGATGGGCTGGTCCTTCATGTACTCCTTCATGAAATAGACCCATATGGGGCACGCAGCTCTTCCCCCGGTCTCTCCCTTCCCCAGCGACAGGGTGTGATCGTCGTATCCCACCCAGGCTCCCGCCAGGACCGTGGGGGTGAAACCGACGAACCACGCATCCCGCATCTCGTTGGTCGTTCCGGTTTTGCCCGCCGCGGGCCTTCCGATTTCCTTGGCCTTCTGGCCCGTCCCCTCCTCCACGACGCCCTGGAGGATGTGATTGACGATGTAGGCGGTCTGAGGAGAAATGACACTCACCCTGTTCACATGGCGCTCTTCAAGGAGGTTGCCGTGGCGGTCATGGATTTTCTCGATGAGGTACGGTTCCACCCGTTCACCCTGGTTGGCGAAGGCCGAGTAGGCCGTGAGGAGCTCCATGAGGGTGACGTCGGAAGCCCCGAGAGCCAGCGACAGAGTTTGGGTCAGTGGCGAGGTGATCCCGAGGTGCCTGGCGTAGTTGATGGCGTAGTCGACGCCGATGGCACTGAGAAGCTTGACTGTGACCACATTTCTCGAGTTCACGAGGGCTTTGCGCAGAGTCATGGGTCCCCAGAACTGGCGGTCGTAATTGGAAGGCGTCCACGCTCCCTTGAAGCTGTTGTCATCGAAGGAAATGGGTGAATCGACCAGGATGGAGGCTTGTGTGTAGCCCTTGTCGAGAGCCGCGGCGTAAATGATGGGCTTGAAGGATGATCCGGGCTGGCGGACTGCTTGAGTGGTCCGGTTGAACTGGCTCTTCTCGAAATCCCTGCCTCCCACCATGCACAGGACCCTTCCCGTTTCTGGGACCATGGCCAGGAAGGATCCTTCCATGCCGGGATCCTGCTCCAAAACCGTCGACCAGGTCTTGTCCGGGTTCTGCTTGTCCAGGCGGACCCTGATCACATCACCGGTGCGAAACATCTTGCCGGCCCTCTTGGTGGAAGCCTGGGTCCACTCCCATCCCGAAGGAGGCAGGACTCCGTATCCGGAGCCCATGTTGAGCTGGCTGGTGCGGTTCCTGGAATCGAAATTCAAAACCAGGGCGGAGGCGAGTTGACCCTTCGTGAGCTCGCCGTTCCTCTCCTTCAGAATCCGTAGAGTGTTGGGCCACTCCTCCTTGGGAACGTTAACGTTCAAGCCCCTGTAGCTCCTGTGGCGCCTGTCCAGCTCCCTCACCCCCTGCTCCACGGCCTTTTCGGCAAGGTCCTGGGCCCGTGGGTCCAAGGTGGTGGTGATGCGAAGCCCCTCCTTGTAGAGGCCGTCCCTCCCATACTTGGCTTCCACCAACCTTCTCACTTCCTCCGTGAAGGAGTCCATGTCCCTGAGGGTCCATCGCTTGGGCTTGCCGAAGTTGAGGGGTTCCGACAAGGCCTTCCGACCTTCTTCGGCCGTGATGAACCCGGTCTCCACCATGCGCTGGACCACGTAATTCTGCCGTTCGCGGGACACCGAGAAATTGTGAAGGGGCGAGAAGCGGCTGGGAGCCTTGGGAAGTCCGGCGAGGAGGGTCGATTCTCCCAGGGTGAGCTCCCGGGCGTGCTTGTCGAAATAGGTTCGCGCCGCCGCCTCCACTCCGTACGCCCCACCCCCGAAGTAGATCTGGTTGAGATAGAGGAACAGGATCTCGTCCTTGGTCAGGTACTGATCGATGCGGTAGGCGAGGATCGCTTCCTTCAACTTCCGGATCCATGTGCGCTCGGGAGTGAGGAGGAGGGATTTGACGACCTGCTGGGTGATGGTGCTTCCACCCTGAATGATTTCACCGGCTTGCAGGTTCTTGAGGGATGCACGTATGATTCCAGGGAGGTCAATCCCCCGGTGCTCGTAGAATCGCACGTCTTCCGCGGCCAGGAAGGCCTTGATGAGATGGGAAGGCACCTCGTCCAGGGGAATGACGTACCGGCGCTCCGTGAAGAACTCGCCGATGAGGGACCCGTCGGATGCGTAGACAGTCGAAACGAGAGGCGGATGATAGTTTCTTCAAGGCGTGGACGCTGGGCAGGGATCGCGTCACCTGCATGTAGAATGCGAAACCGGCCAGGGCCGCTATCACGATGGTGCATACCAGAAAGACGGTGACGGCGAGAACAAACCAGCGAACCGGGCTGTGCTTCTGAGCTTTCCTGGAGAATCCCGAACGATTCATATGAGCGACCCCAAATGCCTCCCGGCAACTTCTGTCGAGGCATGACCCTCAAGCAATTATCCCAGAATCCCTCAAGAGCTCCTCCCCCTCATCTCACAGCCTCGAATCCCATGCGCCCTGAGGTACCGAAAGGCAAATGGGAACACTTTCAGGAAGTTCCTGTGAGTGCTGGAAATATAATCCATAAAAGGCGCAGGGGCAAATCCATCTCGCCGGACAGCACCTGCGCGATCAGCAAGATAACCGGCGAGGGGAGCGCGGGACCGGATTCCTCCGGCAAAACTCCATTTCAGGCGAGAAGCCTTGTGGGGCGCGGCACAAGGAACACCCCAGCGACCACGAATGGCGGGCCCGAGGAATCAGTTGGGGGGAGTCAGATTCTGTGCCATGAGTTTTTTGCTGGTCTCGAAAATAACCTCCATCTTCTTTGGGGAAATCACCTTGCTCACAACGCCCAAACCGAAGTCACGGTGAATGATGAGGTCCCCTTCCTTGTAGCCGTCCGAGATCTGATAGACGGGCACGCCTCCCCTGCTCGCTTCCATGAGCAACTGGCGCCAGTCATCATCCGTCTTGGGCCTGGAAATGCCCTTGTAAAGAACGGACGGGGCTATGTCCTCCTCATCTTCCATATCTTCGGACAGGAGGTCGTCCTCGCCGGCAAAATCCAGCTCGTCACCCTGGTCGAATTCGAGACCGGAATCGTCGTCAAAATCTTCCATCAGGTTGTCATCATCCATGTTTTTCTTGACCATGAGAAACTCCATTCTTTTCGCTTTCTTTCGACACTGGTTCCGTGTATTAGAACTCGTCGAAAACGTCAAGTCCTTTCGGTATTTTCCAAGGACCGGCTCGGGGGGGTCGTCAATCCCCGCGAAACACTCTCGAATCAGGCAAGAAGATGCTCCATGTTCTCGTTGGGACGATTCTTCCCATTTTCAGCATCATTCTTTTGGGATACTTCCTCGATCGCAAGCACGTCATAGGCCCGGCCTACACGAAAACTGCCAACCAGATCATCTTTTACGTGGCCATTCCCGCCATGCTGCTCAAGGAGATTTCTCAGGCTCCCTTCAAGGAGAACTTCAGCACCGCCGCGGTGGTGTGCACCCTGAGCGCCATGGGCCTGGTGGTGCTCCTGAGCGTGGTCTGCATGAAATGGATGAAGGTCGAGGGCGCCCGGCAGGGGACTTTTCTGCAGAGCAGTTTTCACGGCAACATCGGATACATGTCTTATGCCATCGCATACTATGCCCTCGGAGAAAGCCATTTTGCCAGGATGGCCATACTGAGCAGTTTCGTCATGCTCGGGCAGAATCTCGCGGCCGTGTGGGCCCTCGCCACCTACGGGATGGATTCCCGGGTCGACCGGGGGGGCTTCACGGTTCTCAAACACGTCCTCTCCAATCCCATCATCGTGACGGTGGCCTTCGGGATAGGGTACTCGGCCCTTGGATTTTCCATTCCTGACCCGTTGCAGAAGGCGCTGGACATCCTGTCCGGAATGGCCTTTCCAACCGCGTTGCTGCTCATCGGAGCCGGCTTGTCCTTCGGGTCCTTCAGGAGCATGACAAAGGAGATTGTGGCCATCGGCTTCCTGAAACTCGCCTGCCTTCCCATCTTGGGCTATGTCCTCATGAAATTGGCCGACCTCCCCGACACTCTCCTGCTCGCGGGCATGATCCTGCTGGCTGCCCCACCCGCAACCATCACGTATGTCATGGCCACCGAACTGGGTGGCGACCCTGAGCTGGCGGCAACGAGCATTTCGATCCACACCCTCATCTCCGCATTCACCTACAGCCTGGTCCTCTCGGCCTTCGGGAGCTGAGAGGGGCCGTGACGCGGACCGCCTCCCGACCCCGGGCGACACCCGCCACTCCAATGCCCTCTCATCCCCTCCCGGTCATTCGACCACCTCGGATGCCATGCGGTAACTGCCCAGGATTTTGAGATACTCGGTTTTTCCCCGGAGCTCATCCAAAATGCTTCGGAACGGCTCATCCAGTATGTCCACCTCCACATCGGCATAGAACAGGTATTCCCATGGCTTGCTGTGGATCGGCCGCGATTCCAGCTTGACCAGGTTGATCCGATTCTCCGCGAAGATCTTCAGGACGGCGCACAGGCTTCCCGGAGTGTCGCTCACGGAAAAGATCAGGGAAGACTTGTTGTTGGGACCCTCCAGGAATTCATCGCGGGAGATGACCACGAAACGGGTGAAGTTTCTGGGATTCGTCTCGACGCCCTCCTGCAGCACCTTCATCCCATAAACCCTTGCCGCCTCCTTGCGCGCAACGGCTGCCTCGTGCAGGTCGCCGCTCTCCTTGATTTTCCTCACCGCGGAAGCTGAATCGGATGTGGCCACAATCTCCCACTGGGGATATTTTGAAAGGAACTCCCGGCACTGCTGAAAGACCTGCGGGTGGGAATAGACCCGCTTGATCTCCGCGAGTGTCGACTTTTCATGTCCGACGAGGTTGTGGACCACCCTGAGGGTGATCTCTCCCACGATCCGCAGGTCGAATTCCAGTAGCAGGTCGTAGTTCTCATGGATGCTGCCCGTGAGGGAGTTTTCCACGGGGACGACTCCCAGGGTCGCGTCGCCGTTTTCAACGGATGTGAACACCTCCCTGAAGGAAGCGCCGCTGGAATGCTCCACCTCGGAGCCGAAAAACTGGAGGCAGGCCTTGTGGCTGAAGGAGCCGGGGACTCCGTGGTAGATGACCTTCGCCGGACCTCGAGCCTCGAGGGACGTCCTTCTTAAGGCCGCCGCCTTTTCCAGGTACGAGTAGTCGAGCTGTTTTCCCACCACCGGGGCAATGACGTAGAGGTCCCGCATGAGCTGCTTGAACTGGTCGGGGTAGAGACTCTGCGGCCCGTCGGAGAGTGCCCTGTCAGGGTCCGTGTGCACCTCGACGGTCAAGCCGTCGGCCCCGGCCGCAATGGCCGCCCGTGCCATGGGGCTCACTTTATCCCTGATTCCGGTGGCGTGGCTGGGGTCCACAATGATGGGCAGGTGGGTCAGTTCCTTGATCACCGGCACGGCAGTGAGGTCCAGGGTGTTGCGGGTGTGGCGTTCGAAGGTCCGGATGCCCCGTTCGCAGAGGATCACCTGGTCGTTGCCCTCCGAGAGGATGTATTCCGCGGACATGAGCCATTCCTCGATGGTGGCCGAGAGGCCCCTCTTGAGCAGAACGGGCTTCCCTATCCGTCCCACGCACTTGAGGAGTTCGAAGTTTTGCATATTGCGGGCGCCAATCTGGACCACATCCACGTACTTCACCATGAGGTCCGCCTGGCTCGGTGAAGTCATCTCCGTCACAACGCCCAGTCCGGTCTCGTCGCGGACTTCGGCCAGGATCTTCAGTCCCTCTTCACCCAGCCCCTGAAACGAATATGGCGAAGTGCGGGGCTTGAAGGCTCCACCCCGAAAGAGCACCGCTCCCCAACGGCGCACGAGGCGTGCGATCTCAAGGGTCCGTTTGCGGTCCTCCACGGCGCACGGCCCGGCGATCACCACCAGGCGGTCGCCGCCGATGGCCACATCGCGCACCTTGATGACGGACGGCTGAGAGTGGAGTTCCCTGCTCACCAGCTTGTATGGCTTGGAAATGGGGATGACCTTGGCGACTCCGGGAAGTGTCTCGAAATAGCGAAGGTCCTTACGGATAGTGCCCACGACCCCCAGGATCGTTTCCTCCACCCCCTTGATTTCCTTGACCAGGTAGTTCTCCGAACGCAGCTCTTCCTTCAGGCGTTCGCTCTCTTCCTCGGTGATGCCCTTCTTCAAAACGACGATCACGGTATGGCCTCCTCATGCTCATGGTTACACGCTCAAAAAATAAAAAACCCCGAGGAAGTCTCCTCGGGGTTTTCATTCGAATGGTTTGAATCCCCGGGAGCTTCATCGATCCACCCGGGGGGATACCGGCGTTCAGCGAAACTCACCCACCCAGGCGAACGGCCCAAAAAAGAAAAAAAAGAAATTTGCGCGATACGAATTTGTCATTGTTGGAGAAACACTCCAGGCTGATCTGAATCGGTTCAAAACCTTCACCGGCAATTCTGTGTTTGGACCATAGCGTTTTCCAGCGGGGAAGTCAACGCACCGTTGGTCCGAGCGCAATCAAGAACGCAGGAACTTGGCCTCTGATGTCGTCTTCCCCGCAGGTACGAGGGTGACGGTCAGTGGGTGTCAAATAAGTCCCCTGAAGTCATTTTTTTGTCATTCCGGCGGAAGCCGGAATCCAGGTTTTCGAGGTATTCTGGACCCCGGCTTTCGCCGGGGTAACCAGATTGAATACCTCTTTGACACGCTCTAATGGAGGACTTTCTTCGATACGCCTTAAGGGAGAGGCGTGGGGTCGAAGGTAATGGGCCGCATCATGTCCTGCTCTTCGTGACTGAGGATGTGGCAGTGCCACACATACTCCCAATCGAAGTCGGTCAGATCATTCGTTGTCGGCGGCGTTGAGAGGCTGCGCGGTTATCGGATTCATGTCCGTGAACTCTACTCTCGGGTGGGTCGCCTTGGTGGCCCCCATGGGAAATGCCGGGTTCAGCGGCCGAATGCTGTTGGGAATGCGTGAAGGGCAGAGTGGGAAGAGCCGGTCTCAGCGCAACGATCGTATCCTCAAGCGGGCTTATCCTGACCGTCTCCTTCCAGCCCAGTTCGTTGGGGTCGGGCAGGTAGATGAACCCATCCCATCCAACCCGGTTGATTAGTTGCACTTCGAACAGGTGGAAGTGTACGGGGTGAGTGTCCACACCATTGTGCGTGATCTTCCAGATCTGGACTTCGTCTTTCCTCACGTTTTCCGTCGGCGGATCGACGTAGTTCTGCAGGATAAACGTCTGATTGCCGGCCGTGGTAGACGGCAGTTCCAGTCCCAGTTTTGCGCTCATCCGTCCGAAGTGATCGAAGGTCTCACCCATCTCGTCCTGGATGGCTTTGGGCTCCATGGGGATAGTCAGGCACCCGCGTCCCATCGACCTGTTCGAAACTCAGTCGTGTGTCCGTGATCCTCGAGTATCCCCAGTATGGCCAAGTGGCAGGGAACGTCTTGTTGTAAACGGCGTTGTAGGCGGTCTGCCCCACGATGATCTCGTGCTGCGCCATTGCGAAGACGCCTAACGTCCTGTCGGGCGTTCAAACGCCGCCTGCAGTGCTGCAAGGTTGTTTAACGGCGTTCTCCCGTTCCTGCCGCCACCTTGATCTGCATGAGCGTCCTGGTGTTGGGGCCGTAGCCCGGCGGTGTGGTGTTCGCGCCTCCTATCGCCCTGTTGTCGGGCGCACCCGTGAAGTAATCGTAATGGGGGTCGAGAGCCGGCCACGGAGCGGGTGCATCGTTGTAGAGGATCAGGGTCTTGCCGGCAAATGCGGAGAAATCAACGATGACATCCGCACGCTCAGCAGGCCCCAGCATCAGCGTGCCGCCGCCCTGGTTCTGCTGGAGCACCAGTCCTGCGGTGAAAGTGGTCGGGTCGGTGTTCCAGTTGACCGGCTGGTTGGGCAGCACTACCGGTTCCGGCAGGAAGCCGCCTTCGGACATGATCTGGATAAAGGATGGGCCTGCCGTGGCGGGATCTGGCACACCACCCACTCTGCCATCCGTAGGCCAGCTTTCGGGGAAACCGGAAGTTGCCACCGCTGGGACCATCTTGACTTCAGTACAGTTTGTCTGAGGCACACCCTCGGTTCCGTCACATAGAATCAGACCAGGTATTCCACCCACTTCCGCCCTCCAGGTGGTAGCGGTGGTTTCTAACCTTGCCCAAGCCGACAGGTTTGTCCCACTCGCATCCATGTACCAGACCACGTTGGTGCCCGAGGAGGGTTGGTTCCAAAAGATATCAAGGTTGCCGTCGTTGTTCAGGTCACCGGTACCCACGATGGTCCAGCTCGAATCGACTGTGCCTCCGAAGTACGCCCAGCTGGTCATAGTTACGCCGTTCATGAACCAGACCACATTCAAGCCCAACGTCGCGTGTCTCCAAAGGATGTCGCGCTTGCCGTCCCTGTTCATATCGCCGCCAGCCACAATGGTCCAGCTCGAATCGACTGTACCTCCGAAGTACGTCCAGCTGGTCAAGGGTAGTGCCGTTCATGTACCAGACCACATTCAGGCCTGCCGTGGCGTATCTCCAGACGATGTCGGGCTTGGCGTCCCCGTTGTAGTCGCCGACATCCACGATTTGCCAGCCCGGATCGACATAAGCCTCCGAAGTACGTCCAATTGACAAACGTTGTACCGTTCATGTACCAGACAACATTATAGCCTGACGTGTGCTCTCCACACGATGTCGTGTTTGCCGTCACCGTTGAAATCCCCGGTACCCACAATAGCTCCAACCCGGATCGTTCGCTGAGGGTGCCAAGGATGTCCTCGCCGGCAATAGCGGTATTGTCCATATTCCACTCCACATTGTTTCCTGTGGCGGTATCCCTCCAGATCGAGTCTGACCTTCTGCGTTGGATACCGTGGGATCGATCGGATTGGTCGTGGACTTGTCGGCAGCCAGGTACAGCTGCAGGTTGACGAACCGGTCGTGGGCCGCGTTGAGGACCCGGAGGCGGTAAGCCTTGGGCTCCACCGTCATCGTCGGATAAGCGGTCCCGTTGATCACCGGGGTGTCCATGAAACGCTTCCGCACCCCAGGAGGGATTGGGCGTTGCGGGCATCTCCGGCGGCTGGCAGAACTGGACCGCGGGATTACAGTTGGGATCGTAATAGGGATTCGCAATCGGACCCGAAGGACGCTAGTGGTGTGGCGGCCAGAACCAGGGGCCGTAATGCCACCGGCCAAAGTCGTTGATCCCGCTCAGGTTGGGGTTGTAAGGATTCTGGGCGGGCATGTATACATGGGGCCACCAGAGATCCCCGGTTACGGGCGGTTGCATCCTGCAGCCGATGCCAAGGTGAAACCGTCCCGGGCTGACTTCCCCAGATCCAGGTGGGGTCTGTGTTGACAACGTATGTCGGGCTGGCCGGGTTTCCGTCCACGTAGGTCTTGTCCTGGATGATGAGAGGGATCGTGATCCGCTGGACCGGGGATCACCTGGCGCTGGCAAGGACTTGCTTCGATCGGGTCGGTGACCAGGTAACCCGCGGCTGCGCCGGCATAGACGCCGAGGCGCGTGATCCCCCAGGCATGTTCATGATAGAACATCATTCGGGCGCTCTGCTGGTTGGTCCAGTAGAAGGTTTGCGAGCCGGGGCCGGGATTGTTGGTTGCGTTCGCGACCGTGCAGGTCGTCTGCCCGCACAGGCAGTGATCGTGTTCCCTGTCACGGAGTTGAACCACATGTCCGGCACGTAAGCCACACTGACGCCCTTGGGATAGGATGTGCGTCTCCCCCGCCGGGGTGATCCACTGGTGGGGGGTCCCGTCGCTGATCCACGGGGAGCGGCCACCGTGAAGGTGGAGGGTGGCCCGGTTCTGCGTGAACACGCCAAGGAGCGAACCGGGAAGGAGTGCCTTGGTCTCAGGGTTAAAATTGATCTCAAATTCCCCGGAGCCCATGATGCTCGTGTCGGTGGGGATGAAGAGGTCGCCGCCCGTCCCGGTGGGAAGGGAGTTGGTGAACTTGATACGCACCGGGCGGTCTTTCTGGGCAACGATCACGCGGTCCCAGATAATGGGGGGTCAACAAATTTGCGTTGGTGGTGTTGGTTTGGCGATAACCCCGGAGCTTGGTTCCGCCGGTCGTGGCGGTAAGCTTATCACCGACAACCGGAGGAAGGTCCGAGTGCATCCGCTCACGATACTCGACCATCTCGATTTCGTAGTAATCGGACCCTGGATACGTTGTGGTGTCCGGTATGGCGACGGGAATGCATTGTCCCAAATTGTTTGCGAAGGGCCCGGCAGCACCGCACAAGGGTGGCAGTGTATCCACGAATTTTCTGAAGCGGTGGGCTGTTAGCCCAGTTGGGGGTGTTGAAGTAATCCGGTATGCCGGTAATGCGGGACTGCTGAGCGGGAGTACCCTGGGCCCCGCATGGGTCTATACCCCCGAAAAGACGGCAACCGCTGCCATCAAACCGATGACAATTGCGAGTCGATCTCTGTTCATTTAATCCTCCTTGACATTCTTCTGAAAAAAGCCCTCGAAGACGCCCGCACCGGTTACTTCACTTTCTGCTGAGTTGCTTTCCCGGCACTCCCTTGCTGGGCCTCTCTTTCCATCAAAGCCTCTCTCATGAGGGCATTTCGGCTCGCGGCCGCCCGCTTCTGAATTTCACGTTGGATCATGACCTTCTCGCGAATGGACATATAGGGTGGGACCACTCTCATATCGGTGGCTTGGCCGCTTTGACCGGGCTGCTGTACTTGGCCGGCCTGACTCTGGGTCGCGGGTTCCCCGTTGGGCCCGGCGTACACCGGTGCTATCCACACCACCGCAAGGACAAAGAATGCTGCCAATAAAAAGGTCCGTTTCATGTTAAGTTCCTCCTTTCTAAATATATGGAATCGTTCCAGGACAATCCTTCATGCTCACTTGATGTGCAAGGAGATCTATCTCATAAATGAGCGTTGCGTTCGGACCGATAGGGGCGTTCGACCCCCGCTCCCCATAGGCAAGTTCAGGAGGGATGAAAAGCTGCCATTTGGAGCCGACCGGCACGAGCTTGGCAGTGCCGTCCTTCCAGCCGGGGATGACACTGGCGACCTTGAAGGTTGCCGGACATCCGGCCAAGTGGGAATTTCCGAACTCGGTACCGTTGATGAGGGTGCCCCGGTAGTGACACTCCACCGTGTCGGCTTCCGTCGGAATCCTGCCCTCACCCGCTTTGACGATCCGATACTGCAGTCCGCTCGGCAGGGTCAGGACTCCCTCCTTGTTCTTGTTTTCCGCCAGGAACGCCTCGCCTTCTTTTTTGTTTTCCGCCGCCGCCATTGACCTGGCACTTATCTGCATCTTTCGCAGCTTCTCATGATACAAAACGATGCTTTTTTGAAGCTCGCCATCGGTGAGGAGGAGCTTGCCGCCCGAATACGCGTCCTTCATGCCTCTCATTAACAGGTCCAGGTCGATCTCGATACCCTGTTGCTTGAAATTGCCGATCATATTCACGCCGATGGCGTAATTGACCTTATCCTCCTGGGTCTTCAGAACCAGCGGATCCTCGGGTTGGGTGGCGGTGGCCTGGGCGCTTTTACCTCCTTGCTTGGGTCCCGGCTTCGTGGACTTTTGCGATTGTGCATGAACACCCTGGACAAATCCACCGGTGACGAAAACCAATGTCAACAGCAAGCAAAAAAGTAAAATAGACCCTCGCCGATTCAGTCTCTTTTTAGATGTCGGGCTTGGCGATGAAATGTGCATACAGCAGACAGCCTCCGCAGTTTTTCCAGACTGGCGTCTCCGGTTGTCATGATCACGGGTGAGTTGATTCCTCACGTCAGCATATCCTGCAGGATATCGACCCCGCTCCATACTTAAGGACGATATCCGGAAAGATCAAATCAGGCTCTATTTGCGCCCATCTCGCCAGAGCCTCTTCGCAAGTCTTAGGCTGTGGATTCATCACGCACTCTGGCCAGGGAAATGCTTTGAAAGATAAATCCGAGACTCCCATCTCGGCCGAGGGGGTTTTTTTTAGCATACGGGAGTGTCTCTCCGTGGGTGAAAGCCGATTTCCAAGCTATTCTCGTTTAACACGTCAAAACTGGGTTGGCTATAGGTAGAAATACCTATTTTCTACTCAACCCATGTGATTTCTTGGGGGGTAATCCTGGGGAGTGATGGGAACGCAGGGCTCAAAGTTTTTCTGGAGCTCCACCCTTGACCCCAGATGTCTGATACGATTAGTTTTAGTTGATTGAAGGCATGCCGGCGAATCAGGAGAAACACTTGTCCCCGGACCATCTCGCATTGACCACATTCGCTTGTGCCTAAAGTTCAGGCGGATTCGACCTTAAACTCACCTGCAAGAGGCTGGAAGCGTCATGAAGAAAAGTTGGTCCGCCACACTCCTGGTTCTTTTTCTCATCGCATCATTTCTTGCAGGGGCCTGGACCAGTCAGCGCGGAACCGAGCAGAACAATGCTGCGCCCGGGGGCCGACGGATCCTTCACTACGTAGACCCCATGAATCCGGCACACACCTCTGACAAACCCGGCATTGCGCCGTGCGGGATGCCCATGGAACCGGTTTTCAGCGACGATGAATCCCCCGGGCAAGGGTCCCTAAACCCAACTCTCTCTGCGTCCCCGGGCACCGTGAAGATCACTCCCCAGAAGCAGCAGATCATCGGTGTGCAAACCGGCAAAGTGGAGGTCTCGTCAAAAACCCATTCAGTCCGGACATTGGGTCGGGTCGTCCCAGATGAAAATTGGGTGTACCGGCTGATCGCGGCCACTGACGGCTGGATCTCGGACATCAAAGAAAGCACCACGGGCAGCTTGGTGCAAAAGGACCAAGTCATGGCCCGGATTAGAGTCTACAGTTATGATTTTTTCTCATGGCAGCAGCGGTTCCTCACCGAACTCCGCAATACCGGGCGCCGACGGGAACCTGCAACACCCTTTTACGGAGCACGGCAACCAGGATTGCTGCAGTATGGAGTGCCACAGGTGATTAAACCCCAACCGGGAACTACGCAGCATTGGGAAATGCAACCTGCACCTCCGAAGCCCGGGTTGCCACAACCCGGGGCGCAGGAATCAGATCCGCCTCAGCCGGGTATGCCACGGCCTGGAACCAAGCCACCTTGGGGCATACCTCCTGGAGCGACGCAATACGGGGAAACACCACACCCCGCTGCACCCCCTCAGCAGCTGCAACCCGGGACGCCATCTCCCGGGGCACATCAACCCGAAGCCCGCACAGAGCGCTACGCCGCAACCAGGAGCCCTTCAACCTGGGGGAATCCCATCTGCAGCCACGCAACAGGGTGCAGACCAACCTGAAACGAACAATGGGGCACATCAGCATGATGGAGTGCAGCCTGCCGAAAAACAACTTGCAAAAGACTCCCCAAAGCACATGGAAAGCGGATCCAACTCGGACAGCGCCGAGTTTGACTTCGTGGGGGAAGACGACATCCTGTACGCCAGCAAGGGCAAGTTGGAGCTGTTGAATCTTGGCGTCGCAGCGAGCCAACTCGAGGACCTCGGCCGAACCGGGCGTTATGTGAACTACGTGGAATTGAGGTCGCCGGTTACCGGCCTGGTGCTTTCGCGGGATATATCCCCCCAACAGAAGGTTGATCGAGGAACAGAGTGTTTCAAGATCGCCGACCTGCGCCGTGTTTGGATTTTAGCGGATGTTTTCCAGGCCGAAGGTCCTTATATCAAATCGGGAATGAAAGCGAGGATCAATCTGCCACAACAGAGGGAGGTCTTTGACGCCACGGTAAGTGATGTCCCGCCGGTGTTCGATGCGGCCACGCGGACTCTGAAGGTGCGTCTGGAGTTGGATAATCCGGAATATGTTCTTCGTCCGGACATGTACGTCGATGTTGAGTTCCTCATCACACTGCCCCCGTCTATTACTGTTCCAGTAGACGCGGTCCTTGATTCCGGGCGACGGAAGACCGTTTTCGTGGCTCATGAGAACGGTTTTTTCGAGCCCCGCAGTGTCATGACGGGCTGGCGCTTCGGCGATAAAGTGGAGATCCTCGAGGGGCTCATGCCCGAGGAGCTAATCGTCATTTCAGGCAACTTCCTGATCGATAGTGAAAGCCGGATGAAGCTTGCCGCCGCTGGACTTTACGGCATACCGGAAAAGGATCCGATATGCGGCCAGGATGTATACCCCAGCAGGGCAAGAGCAGCAGGCCTGACGAGCGAACTGGGAGGCAAGACCTATTACTTCCTTTCGGAAGACTGCAAGGAACAGTTCGACATGGAGCACGGACGGGGCTCGGGAAAGGCGGCTGTGGAGTCTGAACAACAGAAGATGCCGGGCACCCCCGAGGATAACCTCGCGCGTCACGGTTTTGCAAAGGACCCAGTGTGCGGGATGCCCATTCCTCAGTGGAAGGCCAAAAAGGATGACTTGACCGCGGAATACGCTGGAAAAACCTACTACTTCTGCAGTGAGGAGTGCAAACAGTACTTCGGAAAGGCGCCGGAGCCTTGCGTGGAAAGGGCACGACGGAGCGAAGCGCGACAAACTCCCCCTCAAACGGGAGCGCACAAGCACGACTGACCCCAGGAGCAGACTCGATGGCCGCCTTCGTGGGCATGACGACTGGTTAGCGGACCTCCATTCATATGGTGCCGCAATCAGTCGTCGTCCGATGCAAGACCATACTTTTCGAGGCGGTAGCGCAGGGAGCGGGCATTGATTCCCAGGAGCTCCGCCGCCCTGGTCTTGACTCCACCGGCCTGGGTGAGGGCTTTGTGAAGGATGCTCTTTTCGATGTTCGCCAGGTGCTGATCGAGATCGATACCTTTGGGGGGGAGTGTCACCAAATCCATCCCTCCCGCCGAGCCGTTCACAGGGGGCCCGGAAGCCGTGGAATGGAGATTGCCCTTTGATCCGCCGGAGACCGGAGAGGGAATGGGAGTGTGTTGGCGCCTCTTGTAGGTCGAAAGGGTGAGGCTGTCCGGCAGGATGATCCTGGAGGATTCCAGGGCGACGCCACGCTCGATGATGTGTTCGAGCTCCCGGACGTTTCCCGGAAAGTCGTAATTATTCAAAATGTCCATGGCATAGGACGAGATCTTTCGGATCTGCTTTCCAAATTCCTTACAGAACTTGTTGAGGAAATAGTGGGCGAGGATGGCGATGTCCTCTCGCCGCTCCCTCAGGGGCGGGGTGCGGATGGGGAGCACGTTGAGCCGGTAGTAGAGGTCCTCGCGGAAGGTGCCCTCGATGACCATTTTCTCCAGGTCCCGGTTGGTCGCTGAAAGGATCCGCACATCCACCGGAATGTCCACGGTGTCTCCCACCATTTTGATGGTTTTTTCCTGGGCAAGGCGCAGCAGTTTGACCTGCAGCGTGGGAGAAAGCTCCCCTATTTCATCGAGGAAAAGGGTTCCCGCCTGAGCTGCTTCGACGAGGCCCATGCGATTGGTTGCAGCCCCGGTGAAAGCCCCCTTCTTGTACCCGAAAAGCTCGCTTTCGATGAGGGACTCGGGAACACCTCCGCAGTTGACGACGATGAAGGGGAAGTCCCTTCGGGGGCTCTGGCGGTGAATCGCCTTGGCCACGAGCTCCTTTCCGGTTCCGCTCTCGCCCGTGATCAGGACATTGCTGTTGGTGCTCGCGATGCGCTTGATGAGGTCGTAAATCTTCAGCATGGCGGGGCTCTCGCCGATGATGCCCCCGAAATAAAGGGGGCCCTCCTTGGCGCTCGCCACATCCTCCATGCCGCCCTTGCTCTGAAGCGCGTTGCGGATCACGGTCCGCATCTCTTCCATGTCGAACGGCTTGGGAAGGTAGTCGTAGGCTCCTTCGTTCATGGCTTCGACAGCGGTTTCGGTGCTGGCGTAAGCCGAGATGATGATGACCACGGTTGCGGGGGAAATGGCCTTGCACTGCTTGAGGACCTCGAGGCCGTTGATGGGCTCCATGCGGATGTCGGTGATGACGAGGTCGAAGCTCTCCTGCTCGATTGCTTCCAGGGCGTGCTGCCCGGTCTCGGCGCTCCTCACGGTGTAGCCGTCCATCTCGAGCATGATTTCCAGCAGCTCCCGAACGCTGTACTCATCGTCGACCACAAGGACTTTCGGCTGTGTCTTTTCAAGAGGGCTCATGGGAAGAACATCCGGCGACGGTGGTGGCGGGTGGGAGGAAGGGGCCCGTTGCCAGCTTCCATCCCAGGTTCCGATGCTTTCAGGACACTCATTACTCGGAACGGCAAACGGTTTTCTTTACGACAAATCCCTATTACGAAAAGTTCGTCCCGCCCCCGGAGCATTGATCAGGGAGCGCAATAGGCGACACTCCCTTCGAAAAGGGTCGCGACGATTCGGCCCTGGACCTTGCGTCCATGAAAGGGGCAGTTGCGGCTCTTGGATTGAAAGGTTTGGCAGTCCAGGACATAAGACGCTTCAGGGTCGATGATCGTCATGCTTGGCGGTTGGCCCGGTTGCAGGCTACCCAGGGGAACTCCCAGGATTCTCGCCGGGTTGCAGGTGACTTTGGCCACGGCGTCCGAAGCGCTGAGGGTCCCCTCCCTCACGAGCGAGAGGATGAGGGGCAGGGCCGATTCCAGGCCGATCATGCCGTTGGCGGCGTATTCGAACTCCGTGTCCTTTTCAACGGTGCTGTGGGGCGCATGATCCGTGGCTATGGCGTCGATGGTTCCGTCGGCAAGCCCCTCCTTGACGGACTCCACGTCTTCGGCGCTTCGCAAGGGGGGATTCACCTTGAAGACGGGATCGAAGGACATGACCTCCTTGTCCGTCAGTGTGAAGTAGTGGGGCGCCGTTTCGGCCGTGACCGGAATACCGCGGCTCTTGGCCTCCCGAATCAACCGCACGGCCCCAGCCGTGCTCACATGGGCGATGTGCAGCCTTCCCCCGGTCAGTTCGGCCAGGAGCAGGTCCCTGGCCACCATGACGTCCTCGGAGGCATTGGGGATGCCCCGCAGCCCAAGCAGCGTGGAAACGGGACTCTCGTTCATGAGGCCCCCCTGGGAGAGGCTCAGTTCTTCCGCGTGGCTGATGACCAATAGATCGAAGATCCTGGCGTATTCCAATGCTCTGCGCATGAGGAGGCCGTTCATTACGGGGCGCCCGTCGTCGGAGAGGGCGACGGCTCCCGCGCCGCGCAATTCTCCGAACTCCGCGAGGCTTTCCCCTTTGAGCCCCGTGCTGATGGCCGCCACGGGGAACACGTGGCAGGCCCCCTGTTCCTTTGCCCGTTCAAGGATGAACCTGGTCACCGCCGCATTGTCATTGGCGGGTTTGGTGTTGGGCATGCAGGCCACCCCGACGTATCCTCCCGCCACCGCCGCCCGGGTGCCCGATGCGATGGTTTCCTTGTATTCCTCCCCGGGTTCGCGCAAGTGGACATGGATGTCGAGCATGCCGGGGATGAGCCACTTTCCCGTCGCATCAACCTGGTTCACCTGGGACATCCAGTCCATCGTGTTGGGGAAGTTGGACTGGATGTCCATGAGGCGTCCATCCACGATGAGGACATCGGCGATCTTGTCGATGTTCCTTGCCGGATCGATGACCCGCCCGTTTCGGAAGAGGAAGCTCCCTGGCCTGCCGTCTCTCCTGGAGCAAATTTGCTGGGATCCACCTTCTGGGAAGTTCGACATTGAAATTTCCTGGCGTCTCGAAGGGTTGCTTGTCATTCAGATTTCAGAAGCAGTTTCATACCTTTGGCCCAACAGGTAAAGCAGCGCCATGCGTACCGCCACTCCGTTGGTGACCTGATCGAGTATGACGGAATGGGGTCCGTCCGCCACCTCGGGACTGATTTCCACCCCGCGGTTGATGGGTCCCGGGTGCATGATGATCACGTCCTCCCTGGCCCGCTTGAGTTTGTCAAGGCTCAGGCCGTAGCAAACGGCGTATTCCCTGAGGGATGGAAGGAGCATCTGCTGCTGGCGCTCCATCTGCAGGCGGAGCACCATGATGACGTCGGCCTCGGGGATCGCCTCTTCCAACCGGTGTGTCACATGGGCTCCCATGGCTTCGATCCAGGGAGGGATCAAGGTGGTCGGGCCGCACACGACGACCCGGGCCCCCATCTTGGTGAGGCCCCATATGTTGGACCGAGCGACGCGGCTGTGGGCAATGTCTCCCACAATGAGCACCGTCAGCCCCTCCAGCCTCCCCTTGTGCTCCCGGATGGTCATCATGTCCAGAAGAGCCTGGGAGGGATGCTCGTGCATGCCGTCCCCCGCGTTGATGACGGAGGCGGAGGTCCTCTGGGCCAGCCTGTGGGGAGTACCTGAGGCGGAATGGCGGATGACGAAGATGTCCGGCTTCATGGCCTCCAGGTTCTTGAGGGTGTCCAAAGCCGTTTCACCTTTCACCATGGAACTGGAGGAGGCCGTGACGCTGTAGGTGTCCGCGCTGAGCCGTTTGGCGGCGATGTCGAAAGAGGTTCGAGTCCTGGTGCTGGGCTCATAAAAGAGGTGAACCACGGTCTTTCCGCGAAGGGTCGGCACCTTCTTGATGGGTCGCGAGTTGATTTCTTTCAGGGAAAAGGAGAGCTCTAAAATATGCTCGATTTCATGATCCTGCAGCTCCCGGATGCCGAGCAGGTCTTTCCTTTGGAATGGCATGGGCTTCCTCTTGCTAAGGTGTGCGGAAGGGTTCTTAAAATCGTCAGACTCTATCATGAAATGCCTTGGGCTTGAAAAGAAATCCAACCCCCGGATGTGCCTTTCGTGTGAACGACGGAGGGGCGCGGTTTCTTTTGCCGGGTTTCCGCCGGGAGTCTTATCCGCCTTGACAGACCAGCCCAATCTCGTTAAATGAGAACGCAAAGGATCGTTGAAGGGAGAGTTCAATGGAACGAGTACCCATTACCAAAGAAGGCTATGAAAAGCTCAAGGCGGAACTGCAGCGCCTTCAGAAAGAGGAGCGGCCCGCGGTCATCAAGGCCATAGAAGAAGCGCGGGGCCACGGGGACATCAGCGAAAATGCGGAGTTCGAGGCGGCCAAGGAAAAACAGGCCCTCATTGAAGGACGCATTCAGGAAATCACCCACAGGCTGGGCCATTGCGAAATCATCGAACCCTCCAACGATGACAACGGCCGGGTCATGTTCGGCAGCACCGTGATGATGGAAGACCTCGAAACCAACGATGTGACCACCTTCACATTGGTGGGCCCGTATGAGGCGGACGTGCAGGCGGGGACCATCTCGGTGGTCTCTCCCCTGGGAAAAGCGCTCATTGGAAAAGAAGAGGGAGACGAGGTCAAGGTGCAAACTCCGAAGGGAATCAGGATGTTGGAAATCCTCGAAGTGCAGTGAGAAACGGGTCGGTCCTCCTTCGCTTTCACGTGAAAGCACTGCAAATTATTCTTGACATGTTTCCCTGAAAAGCTGTAATTATCGCTTCTCTTTAGATCACCGTGTCCTCTTCCCGAGGGGACTGTCATGAACCGGAGTTGTATCGCATAGGAGATGTGACGTTGGCCAACCACAAGTCAGCCATCAAGAGGGCAAAACAGAACGAGGCAAGGCGGCAGCGCAACCGGTCGCGAAAAACCCATATGAAGAATGCCATCAAGGGTGTCGTGGAAACGATGTCTTCCGGCTCCCAGGAAGATACAGCCGCACAACTGAAGAACGCCATCAGCGTGATCGACAGGACGGCCTCGAAAGGGACCATCCACGCAAACACGGCTTCGCGCAAGATCTCCCGGTTGACGTTGCGGGTCAACGCTTTCCTGGCAAGCAAGAGCGCCTGATCCCAAGCCCCCCGTTGGGATTGTTTTTCCCAAGCCCATGAAGCATGGCTTCATGGGCTTTTTCGCTTTGTGCCCGAGATGTGGACAACGAGGGATTCGATGATCCACTCGGGGGGCGTGGCCGTGGTCTTCATTTTGAGGTCCGCTTCGCTCAGGGACCGGTGCATGGCGTAGAGCCGGCTTTGCGTGAATTGGGATGCCTGGGCCATGTACTTGTTGACGACCGTCCCCGGAAGCTTCAGCTGGGCTCCGATGGCTGGTCCCTTGAACCCCCGATCGAGCCCGTCCTTGATCTGCCATAGGATTCGGATTTGCCTTGCCAGGAGGGATATGACCACAAGGGGGGGCTCCCCCGCGAGGAGGAGCTTGCGCAGCGAAGCGATGGCCTGCCCCGGTTGACCCCTGGAAACGAAGTCGAGCAACTCGAACACCGTGAAGTTCCGCTGCCAGCTCACCACTTCCCCGGCATCCTCCAAGGTAATCCTCTCCCTGCTCCCCGCAAATGCCGCGAGTTTTTGGAGCTCCTGCTCCAGCCGGTGGAGATCGGTCCCGACGTGTTCCACCACGAAAACCGCCGCATCCGGGCTCAGGACCTTCTGCATCCCCTTGGCCTTCTCCTGGAGCCACCTTGGGAGCTCCCGCTCCGAAATGGCCGGGAACTGCACCACCACACCCACCGCTTCCACCGCGGTGGTTATCTCCTCCCACCCCTTTTTCTGTGATTTGGTCAAGACTAGGCATCCGGTGGGAGAAGGGCTCTTGAGGTAAGCCATGATGGGCTTTCGCTGATCCTTGGCCCAGGCGTCGACGTTTTCCACCATGAGGATACGCCGTTTTCCGAACATGGTGAGCATGCCGAGGCGTGCGAGGACCTCCTGGGCCGGGTATTCCTTCGCATCGAGACGCTCGCCGTTGAAGCGCCGGGCGTTCTGGGGAACGATCTTCTCGAGGAGGCCGCTCCAGGCTTCCTCCATGAGCAATTGGGACTCCCCGGTGAACAGATAGACGGGAGCCCATTTGCCTTCCTCGAGATGACTGCTGAACCGGCTGAAATGCATGGCCAGGAAGCCTCAGAAGTTGCTCAGGAAGCGGTCATGAATCCTCGAGGCCATCTCCTTTGCGAGAAACTCGAGGGCCAGCCTCCTGTTGTCGAAGCTCGAGATGGGATCGGGGTTCTGCAGATACGTTTTGAAGTAGGTGAACTGAGGGTCCTGCCAGATGGCCTTTCCCGACTCCACATCCTGGCAGCGTATGTCCAGGGTCACGTACAGGCGGGATTGGATGGTCTGCTGCACTTCGATGTGGGCCACCGCCGACGTGTGGATGTCCGTGATTCGCCCCCGAATAATGGCTTCCGCCTGATCTTCGGGGACCACCTGCAGGTTGCCCCGGATCATGAATTCCTTCCTGAGGGCCCCCGCAAAGAGGCTCCCCAGTTCCGGTTCTCCGGTCTTGTTCTCGAAAATGGGGATCGCGATGCGCTTCAAGCCGGGACGCGGGCCGGGTCCCTCTCCCGTGAAGTGATACCCGCAGCCGTGGAAAGCCAGGACAGCCGCGCTGAGGATCAGGACGGTCGTGAGACGGCGCATTGTCATCCTCCCCCTGGAAGGTCGATTCATTGCCTGCAATTAAATCACCACATTGATGAGCTTGTTCGGAACGACGACGACTTTCTTGATGGGTGCCCCTGCAATGAATTCCTGAATACGCGGGTCGTCGAGGGCAGCCCGTTCCATTTCTTCCCGGCTTGCGTCGGGCGGGATCATGACCCGGCTCCTGAGCTTGCCGTTGATCTGGACCACGATGAGGACCTCTTCGGCCACCAGGGCCTCTTCCTTCCATTTGGGCCAGGTTTCCGTGATCACGCTTCCCTCATGGCCCAGAGCCTTCCAGAGTTCTTCCGCGATATGCGGCACGATGGGGGAAACCAGGAGCACCATGTTCTCGACCGCTTCCCTCATGACCGGCCAGAAATGCGGGTCTGTCCTGGAGCCTTCCAGATTCTGATAGATCTGGTTCACCAGTTCCATGACAGCGGCGATGGCCGTGTTGAAATGAAACCGTTCCCTGATGTCTTCCGTCACTTTCTTTACGGTCTGGTGGGTCTTTCGGTGGAGTGAGGCCAGGTCTCTTGCGAGAGCGTCACCGCCGGAATACATGGGAAGGGAAAGGAGCGAATCCCGGTTCTCCGCCAACAGGCGCCAGATTCTCGAGAGGAAGCGGAAAGCGCCCTCCACACCCTGGTCATTCCATTCCAGATCCTTTTCCGGGGGGGAGGCAAAAAGACAGAACAGGCGGACCGTGTCGGCCCCGTAGGCCTCGATCATCTCGTCGGGATCGACGACGTTGCCCTTGGACTTGCTCATTTTGGCCCCGTCCTTGATGACCATGCCCTGAGTGAGCAGGTTCTCGAAGGGCTCGTCCACGGTGAGGTGTCCCATGTCTCGCAGGACCTTCGTGAAGAACCGGGAATAGAGCAGGTGGAGCACGGCGTGTTCGATGCCGCCGATGTACTGGTTCACGGGGAGCCAGTATTTGACCCGGTCGAAATCGAGGGGGCCCGTGTGGTGGTCAGCACAGGCGAATCGCGCGAAATACCACGACGATTCCACGAAGGTGTCCATGGTGTCGGTCTCCCGCCGCGCCGGTTTGCCGCACGCGGGGCAGGGCGTTCTGGTGAAGGGCTCGTGGAAAGGCAGGGGAGAGCCGCCGTTGGGCAGCAGGGCCACATCGACGGGAAGCACGACAGGGAGGTCTTTCTCGGGGACCGCCTCGATGCCGCAGTCTTCGCAGTAGACGATGGGGATGGGGGCGCCCCAGTAACGCTGCCGTGATATGCCCCAGTCCCTGAGCCGGTATTGGACCGTGAGTTCTCCCAGGCCTTTTTCAGCCAGGGAATTGGTGATGGCGATCCGGGCCGCGGCGGAGTCGACGCCGCTGAAGGGTCCGGAATTCACCAGAACCCCGTCCTCCTCGAAGGCCGAGGCGAGGTCTTCAGCCCGGGGACAGGTCTCGGCCTCCAGGGGCTTGATGACCACGCGAACAGGCAGACCGTATTTTCCGGCGAATTCAAAGTCCCGCTGATCGTGGGCGGGGACCGCCATGACGGCGCCGGTCCCGTACTCCATGAGGACGAAGTTCGCCACGTAAACGGGGATCTTCTCCTGCGTCGCGGGATTGATGCAGTGGCTCCCTGTGAAGACCCCTTCCTTCTCCAGGAGGTCCGTTTCCCGGTCACTGCGCTTGGCCAGCTTGGCCCGCTCCACGAAGCTCAGAACGTCCTTCTGCTGGGGACTGCCGCTGCAGAGCTTCTCCACCATGGGGTGCTCAGGGGCGATGCTCATGAAGGTGGCACCGAAAACCGTGTCGGCCCGGGTCGTGAACACGGTGATGGCACCGTCTCCCGAGGCCAGGGGAAAGTTGAGCCTGCTGCCGGTGCTCTTGCCGATCCAGTTCTGCTGCATGGTGAGTACCCGTTCCGGCCACCCCGGCAGCCTGCTCGTGTAATCCAGGAGCTCCTCCACGTAGTCCGTGATCTTGAAGAACCACTGGTCCATTTCCTTCTGGACCACGACCTGATCGCACCTCCAGCAGGCTCCCCCCTCCACCTGTTCATTGGCCAGCACCGTGTGGCAGGTTTCGCACCAGTTCACGTAGGAGCCCTTCCGGTAGGCCAGTCCCCTTTCGAACATCTTGAGGAAAAAGAGCTGCTCCCACCGGTAGTAGGAGACGTCACAGGTGGCGAATTCCCTGGACCAGTCGTAGGAGAAACCCAGTTTCTTCAGCTGGGTCCTCATGTAGTCGATGTTCTCGTAGGTCCATTTGGCCGGGTGGGTTCCGGCCTTGATGGCCGCGTTCTCGGCGGGCATGCCGAAGGCATCCCAGCCCATGGGATGCAGCACGTTGTGACCGAGCATCCGCAGGAACCGGGCGACCACGTCTCCTATGGAGTAATTGCGCACGTGCCCCATGTGGATGCGGCCGGAGGGGTAGGGAAACATCTCCAGGAGGTAATACTTTTCCTTGGAGGGATCCTCGCGGACCGCGAAAATGTTCTCCCGTTCCCAGAGTTCCTGCCACTTCCTCTCGATGTTCCTGGGTGCGTATCTGGTGTCCATGGGTTGCCTGCTCTCCGCATCGAGAAGCCGCGCAACGGGGCTTCCCCTCACCTGAGCCCGACGCGCCACGGCATCGGGTCGTTATCAGCAACAACATCAGCAAAATTAGGAACTTCTAGCACAGGGTCCCGGGTTTGGCAATACGGGGACATCACCGGGGCGATTTTCTCCCCGGGCTCCCCGGAGCAGGGCAGGTCCCCGTTGATGAACGGGCGACGCTCACAGGCTCTTGAGGTACGCAATCAGAGCGTCCATCTGTTCAGGGGTAAAGGATGGGAAGGGCGGCATCAACTTGGCGGGGGTCATGATCTGGCGGCGCACGGCCACATCGGTCACAGGTCCGCCGGTGGAAGCCATCCGGTCTTGCTTAAACAGCCCTTTCAACCCCGGGCCAAACTTCACCTCCGTGCTGTCAGTCAAATGGCAGGCGGAGCAATTCTGCCTGAAAATCGCCTCCCCCTCCCTGACGAGTGGGGACACGGCCGCCGCCGGGGACGCCCTGCCCCTGAAGACCAGCTCTCCTCCAAAATACCCCAGAGTCCCTGCCAGGACGAGACTGAGGGCATAGGTGCCCAAAACTCCCCGGGAGGACCCTGGGTCGCTCCCGCGGCTCAGGGCAACGGACGTCAGGAGAACGGCCAGAAGGACCGCGGCCAGGGCGAGCTTGGCCTTGATTTCGAAGAGCATGGCGCCCTGGTAGAAGTGTTGCCAATCGGCAAGGCCCAGGAGCACGGTGGGAAAGAACCCGCAAAGGGCAAGAATCGTGCAGTGCCGAGCCGTCAGAGCTAACTGTGAGTGCTTTCGCCACAGGGCGAGGGTCCCGAAAACGGAGGCACCGATGACCATCCCCAAAGGGAGATGGGTCAAGGGCGGGTGAAGCGGGTGTGTGTATCCCAGGTTCGCAAGCAAAGCATACAGGGTTTCGAACACGGTCTTTCCTCCGATTCTTGGCGGGAGTCTACATCGCGATTGGTTTACCGGCCCCTTAGGGGAGAAACTTGATAGAACTGGTCACTGGTTGCATTGGGCCACTTTTGTGATCTGCGGATTCACTCTGAACCACGAAGAACACGAAGGGCACGAAGAATCTGAAGTTCATTCGCTTGGGGGGGTGTCCCCGAATGAGCTCTTTCACCTCAGTCACAACCCGATACCCCGCCGCTCCGATCACACACCGCGCGCACATGATACCGGCAGGTGAAATCGCCCCATCCGGCAAAACCCAATTCCGTGTCCACATACCAGGCCGCGGAAAACGAGCGCCTGTCGGAGCTCCAAAGCCATCTCATTCCCCGGTCGAAGATGGCATCGATGCAGTCGTTTTCTCCAAAGGTGAAGGGATCGAGTGTGGAGAAAAGCTCATTCACCGTGGGAACGCGCCAGCGGTTCAAGCCCCCATGGCCCGAAGCGTTGAGGGAAGCAACGTAACATCCGGCCTCCCGCCACTCGAGGGGGTCGGGGGAGCCCGACCGCTGCCAGATGAGTCCCGTGGCCTGGTCCATCACCAGTTCATCGCCAGGCGCCACAGCGTAATGGTGGTCGGCATGGCGGCGAGGTCTGCCCAGGGAGTCGCACCCGAAGATCTCCTGGGCATCTTGAGGTCCAACCTTGAGGGGTTGGCTCCTGGGTGGCGGGCTCGAAGAGGACTCCCGCGGGAGACTCTCTTTCCCCGTGGGAAAAGCCGTGCAGAAGTCCCGCTTCTTGCGCTCCCATCGATCCTCGAGTCCCTCGAGGGCCACGAGCATGGCCGTGGCCGACGGGAACCGGCCGTCTTTTCCGTGGGACAAGGCTTGAAAGACGAATTCATCCCATGAGGCATCGGCGTCCGGGTGGATTTGGCCTGGAGCCGGCGCTCCTTCAACGGGAAGAAAGCCCGTCAGCATACGGTGGAGGACCACGCCCAGGGAATAAATGTCCGCCCGGAGGTCGACGCTCTCCGGGTCCCTTTCCTGCTCCGGCGCTGCGTAGTATGGGGAGCCCACCAGGAGGCCGCGGCCCAGGCCCCGCGTTTCTCCTCGAAGCTTGGAGAGGCCGAAGTCACAAAGCTTCAGCTGATCCTCGTCGGTTATGAGAAGGTTGTGTGGCTTGATGTCCCTGTGGACCATGCCTGCCCTGTGTAGGCGGGCAAGCCCCAGACAGATCTGGCGTCCGTAGTGAATGATCTTGTCCAGGCCCAGAATCCTGCAGGGGGTCTCGGAGCGGGCCTCCTCCCCCATGATGAGGCCCAGGTTCTGGTAGTAATACTCCATGGTGAAGAAAGGACGGCCTCCCGCGGTGTCGAAATCGAGGAGCTCCACCACGTGGGGATGGCGGAGCGAGGCCAAGCTGGTCGCTTCCAGGATGAAGCGCCGCTCCAATTCCTGCCAACCCAGGAGCTGGATGAGGTGTTCGTGAGGGGACAGGAGCTTCAGAGCCACCAGCTTTCTCACCACCGGAAGCCGGGCTTTGTAAACCACGCTCATCCCGCCTCTGCCCAAGAGGCCGTGGATTTCGTATTTCCCGATGGTCTTCAAGGAGTGTCCCTTCGCTCTTCAACTACCACAGGCGATGCGCATTGACCGGCGGAAAGCCCAATTCCAGGATCTTCCGGGCGGTCCTTTCAATGTCGTAAGGGATGAAGCGGACCTCAAGGGAGAACGCGGTGTCGTCGAAAATGAGGTACTTTGCCCGGTTGTTTCCGTCCCGGGGCTGTCCGACGCTTCCCGCATTGACGATGTACTTGTGACCTTCCCTCAGATGGGTTAGACCCTCCCTGAGGGGCAGGTGTTCGATGCGCTTTCCGGGGCAGGCGATCATTCCCAGTTCGTGGGTGTGTCCCACAAAGGTTACCCTGTGAGGCGATTCGGCAAAGTGGCGGAGCAGTTGTTCCTCGGGCACCTGGAAGAGGTATGTGGTGATGGAATCCGGCGGGAATCCGTGGACCAGGAGGCTTGAAGGTACTTCAAGCGTCGGCCTCAAGGTGGCGATGAACTCCCTGCCCCAGGAGGAGAGGAGTTTGCCCGTCAGGAGAAGGGACCTGCGGGCCGACGCGTTGAACCAATTGAGGTAGGAAGGTTCGACAAGCCCCAGTTCATGATTGCCCATGACAGACCGGATCCCGTTTCCATGAACCAGGCGGAGCACCTGGTCCGGGTCCGGCCCATATCCGATGTTGTCCCCAAGGGATACAAGCCGGTCCGCGCGGGCATGCCCGATGTCCTGGAGGACTTCCTGGAAGGCTTCGAGATTTCCATGTATGTCCGATACGATCGCAATGCGCATCAGCAGTTTATCCCGGTTCTCCAGGGAGAAGGCCGGCCCTTCAGGAGGCCGGGGCGGATACCGTGAGGATGATGACAGTGATACGACACTTCTGATGATTGTGCCATGGTTATGCCTGCTTTCACTCGAGCATTTCGTTCTATCCCTGCAGGTTTGCTATCGATGCCACTGCTACGGTTTCGATTGCGACATTAGGTGTCCAAACCAGCGAAAGGAGCATGATTGTTCACGGAGGAGAGAGCCACGGTGAGTCCCCGAATTCTCGGGACAGGCCCCTGGTCGCCCTTGCGGCGTCCGGTCTTTCGTGCTCTCTGGATGGCCACGCTGATTTCCAACATCGGAACCTGGATGCAGAGCACGGCGGCTGCATGGCTCATGGCCTCCATCGCCCCCGATGCCCTCATGGTATCCATGGTGCAAACGGCGGTGAGCCTTCCCATCTTCCTGCTCGCGCTGCCCGCTGGAGCCCTCGCCGATATTTTTGACAGGCGAAGGCTCATCCTCTTCACTCAATGCTGGATGCTCTCCTCGGCGGCTCTTCTGGGGATACTCACGGTCATGGACTGGACGACGCCCTTAGTCCTTCTTCTTCTCACCCTGTTCCTGGGCCTGGGGACCGCCTTGAACGCTCCCGCGTGGCAGGCGATGGTTCCTGAATTGGTGGAACCACTGCAAATCCCGTCGGCAGTGGCCCTGAACAGTGCCAATTTCAACATCGCCCGGTCCGTCGGGCCGGCCCTGAGCGGAGTGGTGATAGGCGCTGCCGGGTTTGGAGCGGCTTTTCTCATCAATGCGGCGACCTATGTGGGCGTCATATGCGTTCTCCTGACATGGCACAGTCCTCGCCGACCCGTCAATCCTCAGGGCCGTCAGGTCCTGGGATCCATTCGCGACGGATTTGAATTCGTCGTCCGCTCTCCCTTGATGCGCGCCGTTCTCTCCCGCACGGCCGCCTTCACCGTAGGGGCCAGTTGCCTCATGGCCCTCCTTCCCTCTCCTTGCCAAACGTGAACTGGGACTGGATTCGGTCCACTACGGTCTGCTGGTCGGCTCTTTCGGGGTGGGGGCCGTCGCTGGAGCCCTGGCTCTCCCCGCTTTTCGCCGCCGCGCCACCGTTGACAGCGTGGTGACCGTGGCGACCATCCTCTTTTCCGCGGTCCTCTCCACTCTCTCCCGCTTTCGCGAGTTTCCCGTTTTGTGCGCCGTCCTCATTCTGGGAGGAGCTGCATGGCTGGCACTCCTCTCCAATTTGAACAGCACGGTGCAGACTTCCGTCCCGTCCCGGATGCGGGGAAGGGCCCTCGCCACCTACATGCTGGTCTTCTTCGGGGGGATGGCCGGAGGAAGCCTGCTGTGGGGCACCGTGGCATCCCACATAGGCGTTCAGAGGACGCTGGTCTGTTCCTCCGCCGCTTTACTCCTGGGACTCCTCCTCACGTTCCGGTTCAAGTTTTCGACATCCGGGTGACACCAATCAATCCCTACTTTCTGCCCAAGGTGAGGGGGTACCCCCCGGCAACCGAGGCCCGTGGGCGGCCGTGGTATTGCTTAGAGCCTGCCTTGGGGATGGGAGGAGATTAAGGGCTTATGCGCAATTAAAGTTAAGCACGGCCGTGGAAGGCCGCGCTACCGTGAATCGGTCGCAGGCGCTATGGTAGCGTCGCCTTCCACGGCGACGCAACTTCAAGGGCCACCCTGTTCCGTGGGAAAATGGACCTTTTCGTTTTCGTGGCTATTCCAAATGACTAAAGTTTCGCAAATGGGTTTAATGTTTTTGGCGTATGTCACTCTCAATCGTCCAACCTGGAGCGATTTGGAGATGGTGTCCCGCCACCTCATGCCAAAGTTTGAGTGTCCATGTGTTTGCCCTGGAACGTGTACCGGGCTTGTGTGGCTTGGAGCCGGCAGATGACCCCGTAGCCTATCTCGACCATCTTGGCGACCAAACAGTCGTTTGCGACCCAGCTGTGGAAGAGGACAACTGGGCATCGATCCCATTGTGGGTCTTCTTATGATACCCCAGCTTGAGCATTTGATGACCCAGTTGGGGCGGTTGGCTTTGTGGCCATGGCGATAGCTCACCAGTTCTTGAGGGTTTTGAAGGTTTCGTATTCGATTTTCCGCCGGGTACGCCCGCCACGCATACTTTGTGAGCGTGGATCAATGCGTTTCACGATCCGGCGAAATCTTCACGAATTCGACGAAAACTGGGCAGCAAATCGAGGAAAGATTCGAGGATCTCTGGATCAAAGTGTTTGCCCTGTTCTTTATGCATGATTGCGACTGCCTCCTCCTCAGAGACTGCAGCCTTGTATATGCGTTCATGCACCAAGGCGTCATATACGTCCGCAATAGCGACAATACGTCCACTCTCTGGGATCTCATACGCAGCGAGTCCATGGGGATAACCGGAGCCATCCCATCTTTCGTGGTGGCAAAGCGCAATTTCCCTTGCCATTTGAAGCAAAGGCACGTCCGAGTCCTTGAGTATCTTTGCCCCAATCTCGGTATGGCTCTTCATTATTTCAAATTCTTGAGGTGATAACTTACCGGGTTTGCAGAGTATGCCATCTGGTATGCCGATTTTCCCTATGTCGTGCATACAGGCTGCGACTCGAATGTCATCAACTTTTTGGCTTTCCCAGCCAATCGCTCTTGCCAGTGTCTCGGAGTACAATCCGATCCGGCGAACGTGATTGCCCGTTTCCTTATGGCGAGATTCCGATGCCCAGACCAAACGCAGGGCGATTTCTTCCTCTCTTCTGCGAATATCCTCGGTTCTTTTCCGAACTGCCTCTTCCAGCCAGTCCCGGATGAGAATAGTCTCCCTCGCCTTTTGCAGCAGACTTGTTCTTTCCTCGTGATCGGCCCCAAGCAACCCAATCAGAAGAATTCTCCTCTGCCCCAGGCAAACTGCAGTCGCCTCCAGCGCACATTCTTTCCCTGAGAGATCAACTTCGATGAATACCCCTGATTTCAGGCGTCCCGCTTTGTTTTCCATCCAAAAAGATTCGGCGTCCACGATAAAATTTCTAAGGTAGGGAAGGTTCTCACACAGTTCCGGTCCCTGCTTCACGCAGGCGCCGTTCAGGCAAAAACGCTTGATCCAATCCGGCTCACTTCCGATCAGTCGGAAGATATCATTCTGACATTGTTCCAAGGCGACAACATCGAGGGCCGCAATGATTTCATGCATGGATGATTCCATTTGATGCCAATCCAGGGGAGAAAGGGCTTGTCAAGGCGATGTGAAACCTTCGGCCAGAGCATACTCCTCGAAAATGTTGCACGGAGGTCCCTCAGACCTATGAGTTTGAATGTTCTGCTCGAAAGGGAGCCCGAGTGAATGAGCCTCACGTTAACGGCAGGGCAGAGATCATCCCTCCATCATTTTTCCCGCAAGGGTCATGAACGCTTGTTCCACTCCATGGCCTGTCTTCGCGCTCGTTTGTGCCACCAACAAATCACTCCCGGAAAGCTCTCTTATGATGGTGCTATCAATTTGGCACTCATCCTCCAGGTCGGATTTGTTGAAGACTAGAACGAATGGAACTTTGCCGATGGTCTCTTCCGCTCTTTTCTGGAGCATAAACGCTGTATCCAGGGTAACCCTCCGGGTTATGTCAACTACCAGGAAATAGCCGGAGGCCCCCCGCAAGTGAGAGGTTTGTACACTTTGAAACTCATCCTCACCGTAGATATCCCAAAGTATGAGATCCATTTCCCGCCCGCTGACGATGACTTCCTTCTTGTCTATCTTCACTCCCACTGTGGTTAAATATTTTTCGGAAAAAATACTCTTGACGAAACGTCTAACCAGACTGGTTTTCCCAACAGCAAAGCCACCCAACATGCAGATTTTCTTCTTCATCGCGGACATGGAGTGGCCTCTAATTGGCATAACCAGTAAAAGTAACTCTGAAGGTTGCGCTGCGGTTGAGTTCTCTGTCAGATTCCATAAACTCGGGTCTCAAAGCTGCCCCGGAACCGACTGCAAGCGTTGTGAAATTCCTTTCTCGAAGGCCCCTCAGGATAAGCAGAGTAAGAACTTCATCTGCGCGCTGTTTGCTGAGCTGGATATTTGTGCTTTCGGATCCGGTGCTGTCTGCGTGCCCGATAATCTCAATCACTGCCTTTTTCTCTAAAGTCTGCGACAGCCGGAGCAGTCTCTCAATATCTCCAACCAGCACTTCCACCTTTGCCTCCTGGCCAGGTAAGAGAGACTTTTGATTCGAGGGAAATAACAGGTATTGTTGACCCACCCTCTGCGCGGCCATCTCCATTTCCTTCACTTCAAGATCAGCAACGCCATCATCCGTATACTGACGGAGTCCGGGTATGTCCTTCGCGAGCTTTCTACTCTCAACAATCCATTGATGAGGAGCGGATCCGTGGGCACTCAGGATATCGTTTTCCAGATTAAGGTTCACGGTTTCTGGGGGATTGAGTAACTTCTCGATTCTTTCCAACTCCACCCGACTAAGATCAGTAACGCCGTCATCCTTGTATTGACGGAGTCCGGGTATGGCCTTCGCGAGCTTTCTACTCTCAACAATCCACTGGTGAGGAGCGGATCCGTGGGCACTCAGAATATCGTTTTCCAGTTTAAGGTTAACGGTTTCCGGGGGATTGAGTATATTTTCAATTCTTTCCAACATATATTTCGGGTACACAGAGTGGAAAGGTTTCCACGAGAATACGACTTCGTCAGGTCTAAGCTCTGATTCAGCGAGCATCTTTGCCGGATCGGGAGCTAATGGATCGCGAAGACCCGAAATGTAATACTTCCCCCATCTTTTTTCTGCTGCAGCAACAAGAATTCCGGGTTCGCCATGCAACCTTTCCAGGTAATGAGACCATCGCTGATGTTCTCGATAGGAAAAAATGGACCAGCAGCAGGCGATGGTCACGAGTAGCCCTAAGATAGACCACAACAAAGGAAACGCTGCAAGCTTCTTCGGTCTTAATTGATACTTTAAGCAATCGTTCAAGGCGTCTCTTGTTGCTTCGAACGGTGCTGTGTTGCCGTCGAAGGCATCGAGAGCCTCTCTCGAACTCAAGTGAATGTTTTCCAGAGTTTCACGCAAGGTTAGGCGAAGGTCTTGCGGGGGAATTCCGTGGATGACTGCTGCCAGAATTGCCTCAGGACCCTGTTCAATCCAGACACTTCGACCCCCACCTACCTGCAGGGTTTCCAACGTCTCATCCTGTTCCGCACCAAACGAATCTCGAACAAAGTCTTGAATGGCTGTCAACATTCCTGAGACCAAGTCGGGATCCTGAACAGTTGCCTCTTTGCCCACCACATGCTGAAGCACCAACGCGGTTTTCTGGTGAATCAAGAATACCTGTTCCACCTGATAGACGAGGGTGTGTAGCAAAACGATTTCTGCAAACGGTTTTCCAGTCTTCAGGGCTTCCAGCCTCCATTTTATCCCTCTTAGGGAAAAACTGTATTCCAGGGCTTGGCTGAACGACTGAATCATCCCGAGGATCGTGGAGTAAATAGACTTTCGGATGGCAGGTCCCATTACCGGAAAAAGCGCATTCACAAGAACCCGCGGATTTTTCGTCACCGATGCTTTGATCGACTCCTCAATGGTGGGTTGCAGGGCTGTGGCAACCTTCCTGTCCCGGGATGTCCGGATAACGATGGCTTCTGGTAAAACGTTGCTGACATCATTCGCAAGAAGGCTCGGGTTATCTAATCGCTCCTGCAATTCTCTGAGCTGAAGCTGTTCTGGGGCCAAGAGCAGATTGCGCAGCTCAGCCAATGCCTGCTCGGGATGAGAATGCTGATTCCTTCGCAGCATTGTGATGGGAGCGAAAGCAGAGGATGGATCACGCACTAGTTCGATCCTTAGCTGCAAAGCCTATTTTCTGCGCCATGTCATTGTTCAAATGCATGGCCATTTGCACAAGGAGCTCCGAGAGCGAAGTGCGGTCGACTTTGTCCGTTCGAAGCTCTTGAGCCAGTTTTCTGAGTTGAGCCGAAGATTCATCATTTTTTTCGCGAATTGAGTCGGATAGATTCTTTGACTGATCCAAGATCTGCTGGCGGAGGTCGCTTGCCTCTTTGCCGACTTGTTGATTCAACTGATTGACCCTTTTTTCGAATGTCGTGGTTGTATCTTTCAAATCTCCCAGGACTTTTTGAACCGATTCGTTCCGATCCTCCTGCTCCGACTTCACACGGGCACTCAAGGATTCTGCCTCTCTCTTGAAATAGTTCTCAAGAGACTCAAAACGTTTTTTTGATTCATCTCTCAGCTCATTGACTTCTTTGAATATGCGTTCCTCCAGGCGGGAAAACCTTTTTTCATACTCCCGCATTTGAGCACCGAAGAGTATATCCCTAATCCTGACCACACTTTCAATTTCGGACAGGTTGCCATCAGGACTCTGATGCAGGCTCAAATCTTCAGCTGCACTCCCATTTCCTTTTTTCTCCTGAGGGAAAATGTCCGCTAAGTCCCCCTCCACAGTGGAACCCTGGCCCTCGTCCCCTAAAACATTCAGCTTCACTTTTTCCGTTCTGTTCATGGATTTCCTCCTATGCGTTAGCCCAAATATGTGTCGGCCAAATCGATTCAGCCTCGGGTATCCTATCGTCCATTTGGACCCTGCACTTCACAGCTAATTCGTGGATGTGAGATGGTGTGAAAGCTCAGCGCCTCGAGTCCCAGAACTCTCCAACTGAGTGAGAAGGGGTTATAAGGAATCTGCTTTTCATTTAAAATGCCGAATTTATTAATTGTATTGGGTTCAACTTGCTCTGGCTGAAATGGGTGATCCAAGTTAGCTCGATACTCGTGGCGGCAGCTTCGGCAATGGTGTACAACACGTGACCTTCAGACTGATCAGCCCAACGGAACGAGCTGTAGTGCTTGTCTTTTCAAGAGTAAGAATCATGCTGCCAGCGTTGAATCTCAGCCGCCAAGGTCTGTATGTCCAGATCAACCAGTCACGGCTCTCTTTCTGCGGTCTAATCTCCGCGGCCTTTTTCAAACCGCGAAAGAAACCGAATCATCCCGACCGGTCAGACATGCGCGGTGAGAGCCCGAATACCTGTTTCTCTCATCTCCTCTTGTGTTCTTTCTTGCTCAAGCTTGGTGTATTTCCTTTTTGAGCCACTGCAATAGGGTTGCTCACTGTAACTCCTGCTTCTTGCAAGCGTCGCGATGCCAGGCGGACCAGCTTATCATCCGTTGCAGGAAACGCAGCCGCCCCCATTGACGGAAGGCGTGTTCAATGGTCCTGGGGGTGCAGGGAAACGGCGAGGCTCAGAAACCTTCCCCTCTCCTCGAACATGAGCTTTTTCTCCACCATCATCCGCAGGAACTGCAAGACCCTGTCCTCCGGCATCTTGGGGAAATGGGCCAGGATCTCCCCGATGGAGCGGGTTTTCCGGCACAGGAGATAGATTTCCCGCGAGGCGCCCACCAGGCGGTGATTGCATTCCGGTTCTCCATGGTTCCTCTCGTGAATCATGAGGAAGGTGCGCCCGTCCCTGAAACTGAGAGGGGGATCCGGGCTGCACCGACCCGCATGGTGGTCGTAGGCCTCCCGCCATTCATGGAGCTTTTTCCTGACAGGCTTCCAGAGGTGCCTTTGCCGGACAATGTCACCCCGGTATCCCTGGATCATGAAGCGCATGGAGCCGGCGATTTCCGCCGGAAACAGGACTCCATGGTGGGGATGGTTGAACGTCGCCCTGAGTCCGAACCGATGCGGGGCTTCAAACATGGGGCTTCCCATGCCCAGCCAGAAAACGACTCCCCTCAGGGGGCGGAAAACGCGGGCAAATTCAAGGGTGCGGAGGGTCTCCTCCACATCTTCTTCATCGCTTCCCGGAAACTCGAGGATCAGGTTGGACACGTTGACGAGGCGTGCTTCCTCGCAGTTCTTCATGATTTCGAGGTTCTCTATGGCCGAGGATCCCTTGTTCATCTTGCGGAGCAGCCGGGTTCCCAGGGCTTCAATGCCCACCTGCACCTCGTGAAAGCCGGCGGACCTCATGAGCTCCAGCATGGGAGCAGTCGTGGAAGCCCGGATCTCCCCAAACATCCGGAGGTCTTTTCCAAGGCGGGCAAGTCCCTCGAAAACCTCCCGGGACCCCTCGACAGGGAGCACATTGTCGGTGAAGGCAATGGAAAGGGCCTTGTGCCTGTCCGTCAGAAAATCGATCTCCTCCGCAATCTGAGAGGGATCCTTGGACCGGTAGCCGTCCCACTGGAGGTTGAGATTGCAGAAGGCACAGCCCTTGCCGGTCCCCGCCGGGTCGGTTCGGCGCCACCAGCAGCCCCGGGACATCTCGGCGGGAAGCGTTGGGAAAAAGGCGCTGTCCTCGCCCAAGGCGGAGAGGAGTTGGAAGTAGTCGTCGTAGTCGGGAGGCGGGAGTCCCTTCAAGTGCTCCAATTGACTCGCTGAAGGGATGGTCTGGCGTGCAGCGGATTCCCCGGTGACAACGCCTGCAATGGAGGGAAGGGCAGCTCTTGGGCGATTGCCCTTGAGCTCATGGACAAGTCTCGCCATTGGCAGTTCCCCCTCCCCGACGATGAGGAAGTCCACTTCGGGGAACGCTTTGAAAAATCCGGGACCCGGGTTGCCCCCCAATCCCGATCCTCCCACGACCACCGGGAGGTCCGGGTGTTTCTCCTTGATGCGGCGAATGCAGTAAAGGCTGGATGTGAGCTGGCAAAGGCAAATGGAAAAGCCCGCAAGACCGTAACTTTCCCAATCGGTGCCGTGGATGAAATCCTCAGAAACATCCCGCAGGGTGGAGACGATCTTTCGGAAATCAACGCCTTTGAGCTCAGGCCTGGAGGCCGTCTCCCGGTGATACAGCCCCTCGATGGCCTCCAGGCGCTCGGGAAAGAGCAGCGCCGCGAAAAGACACTCCGCAGGCCAGATCCTCTCGGAGACGGCCTGGTAGGTCTGGTAGCCGACGGCCCGCGCAGCCTTGAGGAAGAAGTGATGGGCATCCACTCTCAGGTCCGGGTGCCGGTGCCCCAGGAAGGCCTTGAGAGTTCCCAGCTGAATGGAAGGATGATTGTAGAGTGGCCATGGGGTGGATACCAGAGCCACCCGTTGCATCATGCCAGGTTGATTTCGTATCATCGTACGGCCTCACAGCTCGTGTTGCGCCCGACGCAGGTCATGATGGCCCAGCCCTCGACTTTTCGGCGGTCGCCGCGATGGGTCCTTTCCAATGCGGGTCGGCGGGGCGAACGCCATCCATCGTCGTCGAGTTTGAAACGTTTCCGTTTTGCCCCCTGCATGAATTGCCTAACACAGAATCCAGGTTCGGGTCGAGTGGGAACCGGAAATTCCCGGGCATGGCCCATGGGCGTCAACTCAACACCGATTTTCGCGACGGTTTTGTCGATAACACATTCCCGCCGATATGGTTAAGCATGAATCCGAGAACTGTTTGTCGGCAAGGGTTCAAGCTGTATCACTCAAGGGATGGCCTCCCTTTTTGTTATTCGATGTGACGATCAGAATGATGCAAGAGTTCCTGCTAAAACATTTCAGACCTTATGAAGCATCATGGTCCATGGTCTATGCATCCTATGGAATAGACAGGTATTATGAGGTTTTGACCTCCGTCTTCACTGTGTCCTCCGACCGCTCTTCAAGTCATGTTTTATGTTTTTCTATTGACATTTTTAAGCGTCACTATATTATAACAGTGATGCGTGACGCCACCTTCTTCACTCAACCGGTTCCTACCTGGCAGCGTCGCTACGAGGCCCTGAGGGCCTACTTCGTCGATCGGCTGCCTACCCAGCTCGTTGCGGAGCGCTTCGGTTTCTCGCCCGGCTATGTGAGATTGCTTTGCCATCAGTTCCGACACGGCAAGATCGACCTGACGGAAAGCTCCCCACAGGGCAAGCCCTCCCGTCACAAGGTGAACTCCGATACCCGCTTGAAAATCATTGCCTGGCGCCAACAGCGACTCTCCGCCGGAGAGATCGTGGAGCTCCTCAGTGAAGAGGCAGTGGAGCTTTCCGTGCGCACGGTGGAACGGGTGCTTGCCGAAGAGGGACTCCCCAAGCTTCCTCGCCGAACCCGTCTCAAGCTTGGTCTTACCGTGCGGGGAGCGCAGGTGCCGGAGCGTTCCGAGTCTTTCGATTCACTCGATAAAATCGAAGGGCAGCGTCTCGAATCCACCGCGGCGGGGATCTTCCTGTTTGCTCCCTTCATTGCCCAGCTCGGCCTTCACGAAGTGGTCCAGGCAGCAGGTCTGCCGGGGACCAAGGTCATTGCCGCCGGCAATTACTTCCTTTCCTTTCTTGCCTTGAAACTCCTCGGCACCGAGCGCTATGCCCACGTTGGGGAGCATGCCTTCGATCCGGCCCTCGGACTTTTTGCCGGGCTCAATGTGCTTCCCAAGTGCACGGCCCTCTCCACCTACTCTTACTCCCTGGACGAGGTTCACCTCACTCGGTTGCAGCAGGCCTTCGTTCAGCGATCCTCCCGGCTGGGTCTCTATGACGGAACAACCATCAATTTGGATTTCCACACCGTTCCTCATTATGGCGATCAGTCAGTGCTCGAGGAGCACTGGGCGGGAGCCAGGGGAAGGGTCATGAAGGGGGCACTCACCCTCTTTGCTCAAGATGCTCAAACGAAACTCCTGCTCTATACCGCGGCAGACATCCAGAAAGAGGAGGCCGACGACCAGGTGCTCACCTTCCTTTCTTTCTGGAAGCGGGTGCGACGCGGTGTAAAGCCGACTTTCATCTTCGACTCCAAGTTCACGACCTACGAAAACCTCTCCAAGCTCAATCAGCAGGGAGTCAAGTTCATCACTCTTCGCCGTCGGGGACACAAGCTCATGGAAGATCTCGAGAAGATCGGCTCCTGGAAGCGGATCACCATTGCTCACGAGAAGCGCAAGTACCAAAATCCTTTGATCCATGAATCCACAGTCCCCCTGCGAGACTACGATGGCCAAGTTCGTCAGATCGTCATGCGCGGCAATGGACGTGAAAAGCCGGCATTCATCATCACCAACGATCAGGAAACCCCGGTGGAGCTCATTGTCGGAAACTATGCCCGTCGGTGGCGTGTGGAGAATGGCATCGCCGAGGCGGTGAAATTCTTCCATCTCAACGCACTCTCCTCGCCCATCCTCATCAAGGTCCATTTCGACATCATCATGACAATGATCGCAGACACCCTCTATAGCAGATTGGCTCAGAATCTCCGAGGTTTCGAGGCCTGTGATGCCCCGAAGCTTAATCGAGATTTCGTCAAGGGAAAGGGTGAGGTGGCAGTCAAAGGCGGACACATAACTGTCACGTATCCCCGGCGCGCACACAATCCCATTTTGCGAGCAGTCCCCTGGCAGCGGCTACCCCAGAAAATCCCATGGCTCAACGATGCCCAGATCAGCTTTCACTTTCAGTGACAAGGTTCCTAAATGTTATATTCATGTGACGGTTATACGTCTCGCGAAAATCGGTGCTCAACGGTCTTTTCACCACGAAGTGCACGAAGAACATGAAGGAGTAACGCGATAAAACACTTCCATGTTCTCTCTCAATCGTACCACAGGACCGACCTCAAAGACGAACTCATCTCTTGGGGATCGACCGTCCACTGAATGACATCTTCGCTTCCTTCGTGTTCTTCGTGGTAACAAAAAGCCAAAGTTGACGCGTATGGGGCATGGCCGCGACCACGGTGCTTTCGCCTCCACTGGAAAAAGAAATTGCTTGACTCCGGGCGATTACTGCGACCCAATTCAAGCGGTAATGTGGGGGCAAGGGCGGTGAATCCAAATTCTTAGCAGCGTCGCGCCACGCAAGGGAGTGACCATGGACCTGGGAGGAGCACCAAGGAAGGCATTTTACCTTCTTGCAACTGTATGCCTCGCGGTGCTGGGGGGCTTGAGCGTTCTTCTCGCTCTCGGCTCCCGTCCTCGCCATCGACCCGGGGGTGGCCTCGGGTCGACTGAGCGCGGGGGAGACAACGGTCGAGCTGAAGCATGCCGCCGTCATGCGCCACGGCAATGAAGAAGGGATCCTGGAACGGGCTGAGTTCCGTATACTCCTCACGGACCGGGAGTTGCCCGAGTCGATCCTGTCGGGCCCGTTCATGCAATCCCTGGAGCGGCTTGCGAGGCAACGCAATGTTCGCGGCATCCTCCTTCGGCTGGATATGAAAAAACTCACCAGGGGCCCCGTCCAGGGGAGCTTGCTCCTCTCGCCAAGGGACTCCCGCGTTTCCCTTCCCACCTTCACCATCACCGAGAAGGGCGGTGGGTTCGAGAGGTTCGAAATGGGCAACAACCGGGTGCTCGGCCTGGTGCGCTGGAAGTTTGCGCAAGGCCCACTCCCCCCGGTGGAATACAACGCGTCCTTCAGCGCACCCCTTTTTCAGGATGAGGTCACTGCAAGATTATACGGCAGAAGAGCCTTCCAGAGTCCCCAGGCTCAGGCTCTCCTGGCGTTCGAGGAAGCCCTGCGCGAGGGGAACCTGGAGGCCGCTCGAGGTTTTTGCACCGGTGAGCGCTTCGCGGAATTAGTGGCCATGCGCCATGGGGGAGGAGAAAAAGCGTTCCTCGAAGAAATCAGGACGGGAATTCCCGACCGTGAGGCGCGCAGGAAACAGGTCCGGGCGGTTTACGTCCGCGGCCCCATTGCGACCATCGTTCTCGATACGGGCCGGGAGAAGACTTTCAGGGCAATGGTCAACAAGGAGGGTGCCTGGAAGGTGGACTGACTTTCGGCGCACCGCATTCGACAATCCAGGTACCGACATGTCATCCTTGTGGGGATGGAATCCTGCCTGTCTGCTTGCGTAAAGCTTCATGAACAAGGCTCGACCCCAATGGTTTGGGCCAATCAAAAGGATATCAAGCTCCAATGAAAACCATCGGCCTGCTGGGTGGAATGAGCTGGGAATCAACGATTCCCTACTACCGGATCATCAACGAAACCGTCAGGGATCGGTTGGGAGGGTTTCACTCCGCCAAGCTGGTCCTCTTCAGTGTGGACTTTCAGGAAATTGAACACCTGATGCAGACTGGAGACTGGGAGGAAGCCGGCAGGCTCCTGGGATCGGCCGGGCGTCGACTCAGGGACTCCGGCGCCGATTTCCTCGTGCTGTGCACCAACACCCTCCACCGGGTAGCCTCCCAGATCGAGGACGCAGCCGGTATCCCCCTTCTGCACATTGCCGATCCAACGGCTGACGAAATCAAACGACAGGGACTTCACAGGGTGGGGCTCCTGGGAACACGATTCACCATGGAGCTCGACTTTTACAGGGGGCGACTCCAGGACCGGCACGGCCTGGAGGTGGTGATTCCGGATGATTCGGACCGCAAGACCGTGGACCGCATCATATTCCAGGAACTCTGCATGGGCAGGGCTTTGGAGGCTTCGCGGGAGGAATACCGACGGGTCATGGGAAGACTCGTGGAGAAAGGTGCTCAGGGGGTGATTCTAGGCTGCACTGAGATCTCCATCCTCGTTCGACGTGAAGATTCTCCCGTCCCGGTCTTCGATACCACGAGCATTCACGCACAGAGCGCCGCGTTTCACGCATTGGAGGATCCTGAGGCACCGTCCGAGTCGTCGAGCCTATTTTCGCCGCAGCAAGGGACCGAAGACATGCCCAACCCGGATCGTTTCCAGCGGGGCTGGGAAAAGCTCAGGGAAATTGACGGCGAAGCCGGCGAGCGTGTCATTGAAAGCCTCAAGGACATCGCCCCTGATTTTGCTCGATACCTCATTGAATTTCCTTTCGGGGATATATACTCTCGACAGGGGCTGGATTTGAGGTCACGGGAGATTGCCGTGGTCGCCGCCCTGACCGCTCTTGGCAATGCTTCTCCCCAGCTCAAGGTGCACATCCACGGTGCCCTCAATGTCGGCTGCACGCGCCAGGAAGTGATCGAAGTCATCATGCAGATGGCCGTCTACGCCGGATTTCCTGCAGCGCTCAACGGGTTGTTCGCAGCAAAAGATGTCTTCAAAGAGCGCGATGAAGGGGGGATGAGCTGATGAACGCGGTTACGGGACTCCGGTCCCATATCTCAATGCGTTCGGATCAGCTTTTTTGCTTCAAACCAAACGGATAGGCCATTATTATCAGTAACTTCGTGTATGTTGACGCAACACACTAAAAGAAGTCCCCTCGCTGCAGGAGTTGAATCCTCAATGAGCCCACGGTTTGCGAGCATCTTATGTACTCTGTTCTTGAGGCTCACTCTCGTTGCAGCATATCTGTCAGCGGCCCAGGCAGTCTGTTTGGCTTCCGACGAGCGCCCCACCAGCGTCGTGGAGCTCACCTCCGAGGAAAGACAGTGGCTTTCGACTCACCCCGTCATACGCCTGGCACCCGATCCGGACTTCAAGCCCATCGAATACTTTGACGAGCAGGGCGACTACCAGGGAGCGGCCGCTGACATCATCCGGATTCTTGAAAAAAAACTTGGGGTTGCCTTGAGCATCGTCCGTTTGGAGAACTGGGACGAAGCGATGCAGAAGTTTTGGCGGCACGAAGTCGATCTTTTGGGAGCGATGGTCCGCACCCCCGAACGGGAGACATTTGCGCTCTTCACCGACACCCTTGTTGCAGTACCAGGAGGCATCTTCTCGCGCAGCGGATCAATGATGAGTCTTTCCCTGAACGATCTCAAAGGGAAGAAAGTTGCCGTTGTGTCCAACTACGCCGCCCACGATATCCTGAGAAACTTTTATCCCGAAATCAACCTGGACGTCGTCCCCGATATCTCCACCGGTCTGGCCAAGGCGTCCATGGGAACGGTGGATGCTTATGTGGAGAACATGGCCAATGCAACGTTCTACTCCCAGGAAGCCGGTATCACAAACCTGCAACTGGTCGGCAAGACCGCCTTCGATTACCGCTGGTGTATCGGCATCCGCAAGGATTGGCCAGAACTGCAGAGCATCCTGAACAGGGGGTTGGCGGCCATCACCGAGGATGAGCGCCGTCAGGCCATAAAACGTTGGATCCATATCGAGGGCGAGCGCTGGAGACCCACAATATCCTTCATCATCGGAGCAGTGGCTTCTTCCCTCGCAATTCTGCTGCTTGCTGTCATGTATTGGAACGCCTCCCTCAGAAGAATCGTGCGCAACCGGACTGCCTCTCTTCAGCAGGAACTTGAGGAGCGGCTCAGGGCTGAGCATTCGTTCAAGGCCTTGACCGAGCAACTGGAAGAGCGGGTCAGGGAGCGAACCCAAGAGTTGGAAAAGGAGGTCGCCGAGCGTTCCAGATCCGAGCAAGCGGCACTTTCGAGTGAACAAAGGTTCAGGGCGCTTTTCCAGAACGTGAGCGATCCGATTTATATCGCCGATGCAACAGGAAGGATCATAGCGGCCAATGATCAGGCATGCAGGGAGCTCGGCTACTCTCATGATGAATTTCTGCGGATGCACATTGTTGACATCGATGCCATTGTGGAGGAGCCGGCAGAGATTATCGCCCATTTTCAGGAGATTCGCGCCAAAAAGTCGGTCACCTTCGAGTCGGTGCACCGGCGCAGGGATGGATCACTGATTCCGGTGGAAATCAACGTTCGTTTCATGGAATACGACGGTCAACCGGCGTTTTTGGGCGCTGCAAGAAACCTCTCCGAGCGAAAAGAGGCCGAGGAGGCCCTGCGGCGCTCGGAGAGTTTCAACATCTCCTTGAATCGTATCTCCAGGGCGTTTCTCGCCTTCGCCGACGACGAGGAGACCTACGATGAGGTCCTCAAGGTCGTCCTGGAGCTCATGAAGAGCCCCTTCGGGGTATTCGGCTATCTCGACGAGGAAGGTTCCCTCGTCTGCCCATCCATGACCCGGCATGTCTGGACTCAATGCCAGATGGAGCACAAGAGCGCCGTTTTTCCGCGTGAGACCTGGGGAAACAACATCTGGGGCAGCGTCATGGAAGGTTGCACGGCTCGGTACTCCAATGAGCCGTTCAGAGTACCGGAGGGGCACATTCCCATCGACCGTTGTCTGCTCGTGCCCCTTGTCTTCAAAGGGACTTCCATCGGTCTTCTGATCGCGGCCAACAAGCAGTCCGATTACACCGATAACGATATGGAACTTCTGGAGCACATTGCCGAACATATGGCGCCGGTGCTCCATGCCCGTCTCGAGCAGCGCCTGGCTGCCGGGAAACTGCTGGAGAACTCTCAGCGCTGCCAGATGCTTTACGACTCGATGAGCCAGGGGATGGCCCTCCATGAGATCATCTGGGACGCGGACGGGACTGCCGTCGATTATCGCTACCTGGATGTAAACCCGGCCTTTGAACGGATCATGAACCTTCCGAGAGACCAGATCATCGGGCGAACGGTCCGGGAGCTCATCCCGGATCTGGAGCCGTATTGGGTGCAGACATTCGGCCGGGTTGCACTGACCCGGGAACCCGTGTCTCTGGAAAACCATGTTGCAGCGCACGACAAGTACTATGAGGTCTACGCTTATTCGCCGCAGGAAGGCCAGTTTGCCGTCCTGGCAAATGACATCACCGAGAGGAAGAGGCAGGAGGAGGAACGAAAGCGCCTCGGGGAACAGATGATGCACACGCAGAAGCTCGAGAGTCTGGGGGTCCTGGCTGGAGGAATCGCCCACGACTTCAACAATATCCTCATGACCGTCATCGGCAATGCTGACCTGGCGCTGATGAAGCTCCCCCCGAATCACCATTGGTGGAACACCTGAGGAGAATCGAGCAGGGCGCAGCGAGAGCCGCCGACCTGGCCAAGCAAATGCTGGCCTATTCGGGCAGGGGCACATTCGTGGTCGAGTCCCTTGACGTCAATCGCCTCATCGAGGAAATCACTCATTTGCTAGAAGTTTCCATCTCCAAGAAGTCCGTACTGCGATTCAACCTAAACAAACCCCTGCCCACTGTCGAAGCCGATGCAACGCAGTTGCGGCAGGTCATCATGAACATCGTGATCAACGCTTCCGAGGCCATCGGGGACAAAAGCGGTGTCATCGCCATCAGTACGGGATCCATGGAGTGTGATCGCTCATACCTCCAGAGCACGTGGCTGGACGAAAATCTGCAGGAAGGTCTGTACATCTACATTGACATCGCTGATACGGGCTGCGGTATGGACAGGGACACCATGGCGAAGATCTTCGATCCCTTTTTCACGACCAAGTTCACGGGCAGAGGACTGGGAATGGCGGCGGTTTCGGGGATCGTGAGGGGGCATAAGGGGGCCATCAAGGTCTACAGCGAACCCGGCAAAGGCACCACCTTCAAGATTCTCCTTCCGGCCGGCGGAGGCTCCGGAGTGCTTCTTAAGGACGGGATTCGCAGCCAGGAGTGGCAGGGAAGCGGACTGGTCCTCCTGGTGGACGACGAAGAGACGGTACGCGCCGTTGGGGCCAAGATGCTGCATTCGCTGGGATTCGAGGTGTTGACCGCGTGCAACGGCCTTGAGGCTCTTCAAGTTTACAGGGAGCATGAAGACATTCGCTACGTCATCCTGGATCTCACCATGCCCAACATGGATGGTGAACAGGCATTCCGGGAGTTGAGGATGATCAATCGTGAGGTGAAGGTCGTCATGAGCAGTGGCTACAGTGAGCAGGAGGTCACACGACGGTTTGTCGGCAAGGGGCTGGCTGGCTTCATCCAGAAGCCCTATAAGCTCTCTGATCTCCGGGAGGTGCTGAGGGCCATGGCTTGAGCGGGGAATGGAGCGATGGAAAACCTTGCGCTGGATTCCTGTGCGTGACGGCTGCATGCTCCAACGGACGCTGCATCCCGGCGCATCTAAAGGAATTGCCTGCAGCGAACTCTCCCGCGCTTCCATAAAGGCTTATAATACCTGTGCGAAGTTAGATTCTAAAAAGGGTGCCCTCGGCTGCTCCCAGGAATGAGAATTGACTCCATGCCCGAGGCCTTGCCATGGTCTTCCGGGTCCGTTACTTTCCTGTACCCGATATCGCGATGGAGCAAAGCCGGTTTCCCGCAAATTTCAAAAACGTTACATGTGCTCAGGTTCCCTTCGACCCGTGTGCGCTTTTCATTGCATTTCATTCGCACCTCCGAAAACCAGTCTGAATCAAACGATCAAGTGTAGGAACAGGAACAATGGGCACAAATATCATTATTACCCTCTTAATGACCATATTCTCAATCGGTTTTCCATTACAGGTACTCGCCCAGGAACAACAAGCCCCAAGAAGTGGTTTTTCTCCATATGTTTTTGTTACTCTCTCCTCCGAAGGGGAAAGGAATATACCTCATCAGAATCTATTCGGAGCACCACTCTATGCACCTGTAGGGGAAGTGCACGTGAACCAGCCTTTTTACATCGGCGTCCAATTGCCACCACTCCTCGCCAGACTCAAGAAGAACCTTTCCACAGATTATGAAGTGGACTTGACAATCTTCAGACCGGATGGAGCCGAGTTTCTGCAAAAGAAGAACTACCACAAATCCAAAGAGCCGATACTCACCAAGCAGGTAAATGTGACCATCCAGCCAATGCTCAAGCTGGTTTTCGATGCAAACCAGACGAGAGGCCGGTATCGCGTTCAAGCAATTGTGCGTGACTTGCTAGGAGGTAGAGAAGAGGCTGCTTCCTGGGAATTTGAGTTAAAGCCTTAGTTTGCTGTCTATGCATTCTTTCATCAACCAACAGGTTGGCGTGGTGGCGGGCCAGAACTTGTGCTTTCATTTTCGGAGAACCAAACGGTGACAAGAGCTCAATGGAGATTCACCCAGTGAAAATAATCGCCCAACAACCGGCCCAAGCCGACCTCGGGAACACGTGCTCCCCTGGCGGCTGAACCGGAGCGTTAGTGCGTCAAGCGAAGCTTGACGCTTTCTTGCAGGGTGCAAGTCCCTGCCGGGTAAGGTCTAACCAGCCACCCGTATCGAGTGTTGCGGTTGTGTAGGAGGCGGCACCGGAGCTTTTGTGGGCATCGCCCAGATGCTTAATGGACATTGGGAGGTGGTGCGAACGACGCACAAGACACCGAATTCGCCATGAAAGTGCTGTGGGTAGACCTGCTGCCGAACGAGACAGTCGAAGCGTACACAGAGAACCATGTAGGCCGGAGGGGAGGCCGCACTCCCTGAAGTCTGGTACAGCCCCGTTAGAGCAAAATGCAGATGGCGACGGTTTTAACGTGCCGGAAGCCGAAACAGAGGAATCCTTAGAGGTGAGATTCCCGAGGGTCTGCCGGGGTCCTCAGGGCCTGGCATGCATGGAGAGAAGGCGTCAGGAACTTGAGAGGCCCCGTGGGTTCCTGGAGCAAGGAGCAAACTTGGCTATGGTATGCGTCTCGTGAGTGCCACAGACGGGGAAACCCTGACCCGGGGTATGGCGAAACCTAAGGCTGAGGAGGCGAGCTGCTCACAGGTAGGCTCGCCTGACCAAAAGGAGGGTGGCCCAGGACCTATGGGGAGTCGGATCAACCCATATTACTCGGAGGACGGGAGAGCCGTTCACATGGGGAAGGGGTTGACGGGATACGCAACCTGCAAAGGAAACACCGTCCGGACATGTAGGGCTGGAGAAACGGTGCAAACCTCCCTGCAGGGAATAGCAGACAAGGCAAGAGCTGATCATGGGCACCGGTTTCAGAACCTTTTTGGACTGATCGACAAGGAGTGGCTGCTCGATTCGTGGAAGCATCTGAACAAGAACGCTGCCTGGGGAGTGGATGAGATCAGCGCTCGGGAATACGAGCAGGATCTAGAGGGCAACGTAGAGCGGCTGGTCGAACGACTCAAGGAGCGAAGATACCGGGCGAGGCTTGTAAGGAGACGGTACATCCCCAAGGCGAACGGAAAGCTCAGGCCCTTGGGAATTCCCGCCACGGAAGATAAACTGCTTCAGTGTGCGGTCTCGCGGCTGCTGCGGGCTATCTACGAGCAGGATTTTCTCCCGGTAAGCTTCGGCTATCGGGAGGGCATTGGCGCTCGGGGTGCGGTTACAACGCTGACCCGGGAGTTGCTGTTCGGGCGCTACGGATATGTGGTCGAGGCGGACATCAAAGGATTTTTCGACCATATGTCACACGAATGGATCTTGCGGATGCTGCGGGAGCGAATCGATGATGAAGCGCTTCTGTGGTTGATCGGTAAGTGGCTCAAGGCAGGCGTGCTGGACACGGACGGACAGGTGATCCACCCGGAAACGGGGACCCCGCAAGGGGGAATCGTCTCGCCCGTGCTGTGCAATGTTTATCTGCACTACGCACTCGATCTGTGGTTCGAGAAAGTGGTAAGGCCCCGTTGCCGGGCTGATGCTTACCTGTGCCGGTACGCGGATGATTTCGTGTGTCTTTTCCGCAGAAAGGAAGATGCGGAGCAGTTCTACCGGGCACTTGGCGAGCGATTGGGGAAATTCGGGCTGGAGTTGGCGGCAGAGAAGACGCAGGTTCTGAGCTTCTCCCGGTTTCGCAAGTGTGAGAAGAGCTCGTTTGTGTTCCTTGGCTTTGAATTCCGCTGGGGCACCTACGCCGGCGGCCGGGACATGGTGATCCGGCGCACGGCCCCCAAGAAGTTCCGCCTGGCCCTCGCCACGCTCACCGACTGGTGTCGTAAAAGCCGTCATCTTCCGATCAAACGGTACTTCAGCATTCTCGCAGCCAAGCTACGCGGTCACTACAACTACTACGGGGTGTTCGGCAATTCGAAGAGCCTGCGAGCCTTTCAGCATGAGGCGATTCGTATCGTGTTCAAGTGGCTCAACCGGCGCAGCCAGCGACGGAGCAAGAACTGGGCACGTTTCAAGGAGTTGCTGCGGCATTTCCGAGTTCCGTCGCCACGGATCAGTGAACGTCTCTTTATTGACCCCGCCGCTTGTGCGGCTTAGGCTGATTGCGGAAGCGAGTATCCTGAAGAGCCCGGTGCGGGAAAACCGCACGCCGGGATCTGTGCCGGGGCGGTCGGGAAACCGGCCGTCCTACGGCTACGGTCTTCACTATCTGCGAGCACCATTTATTAATCATGAGTACGGTCGTTTCCGATAAATCACGGCCACGCTCGAACTAATAAGGAACCAGCCAAAGGCGACCAAAATCACCGTGGCGCCGGTGGCGGTGCGCGCCCAGTCCTGAGCCGAAATAAGCAATCCGATCACGGCCGAGGTAACACTGACCAGAAGCGCCCACCAGACCATGCCACCCGCGGTGCGGGCGAAATTTCGTGCCGTGGCTGCAGGCACGATCAACATGGCCGTCACCAACAATACGCCAACTGCCCAAACCGAAAAAATGACCACCAGGGATAAAAGCCCCGCGTAGATGTACTGGTAGGCTGCCACCCGCACACGGTGCACCTTGGCTAAAACCGGGTTAAGGCCGATATGGAGCATTCGGTTGTAACCATAAGCCTGGAAAAACGTCAGGACCGCGAGAAGCGCGATCATTGCCCAAATATCACCGTCTCCGATGGTGAGGATGTCGCCGTAAAGAAACCGTTGAATATCTCTGGCCACATTCTTGTCCCGGCTAACAACCGCAAGGCCGAACGCGACGACGCCGGAAAAAAATACGCCGATGACGGTGTCGGTTGACAAGGCGCTTCGGCGTTGGCTGGCCACAATCGCCAGCCCCACGAGCAGGCCGAAGGCGGGCATGGTCCAGTGGGGGCTGACTGCGAGAATGAGTCCAAGTGCCACTCCAGTGAACGCCGAATGGCTGATGGCATCGGCAAAGAAGGCCATGCGGAAGTTGACCACCTGCACCCCCATCAAGGCCACCATGGGCGCGAGAAGCAGAAGGCCCACGAGCGCCTGCTGCATGAAGCGCATCTGCATGGATTCGAAGGGCAATAGATTGGGAATGATGTCGTAAAGTACATTCAGTTCAGGCATGGCCGGACTCTCCAGTGCAGCACGGCGATGAGCAACGGCATTTGCCGTTCGGCAACGCCCGGCTGTCCACGAACCCCATGTGAAGGCCGAAAATCGCGGTGAGTGTTTCGGCGGTTAGCACTTCGCGAGGGGAGCCTTCAGCCGCAACCTTGCGGTTGAGGCAAATCACGTGGGTGGCGTGGTGAGTCACCGTGGGAAGATCGTGACTGACCATCAATTGGGTGAAGCCATGCTCGCAGCGCAGTTTATCCAGTAATTCACAAAAAACATGTTCGCCTTGAAAATCCACACCGGATGCCGGTTCATCCAAGACCAGTAGGTCCGGCTCCTGCCCGAGCGCCAGCGCCAAAAGCACGCGTTGCATTTCCCCGCCAGAGAGGGCTCCGATCCTTCTTCTTTCCAATCCATCCACCTTTACGGAGGCTAATAGTTCCAGTGCGCGTTCACGATATACCCGGCGTACGCCGAACCATAGGGGGCTTCGCTGCCAACCCATGACCATGAACTCCAGCACGGTGAGCGGCATGCCCCGGTCGAATTGAAGCCGCTGCGGAACATAGCCGATGCGCAAATGTCGCCCCTCATCCGCGCGGGAGATCCGGATGCCGCCCGTGTAGGGCACTTCCCCCAGAAGGGCGAGCAGCATTGTCGTCTTTCCCGCGCCGTTTGGACCGACGATGGCCGTGCAACTTCCCTGGGGCACACTGGCCGATACACCATCGAGGATGGAATTGCCGCCAAGAGTTACCGTGACGTTTTCAAACTTCACGGCAGCTCCGTTATGATGGAAGACGCGCGGCATACCTACTTGACCCCCAGAGTCGACTCCAAGGTTTTCATGTTTTGGCGCATGACTGTTTCGTAGTAGTTAAGCGGCGCGTTTTCCGGACCGGTGGCGCAAGGGTCCAGCATGGCGACGGGAACGCCTGTTTCTTTAAACAGGGATTTGCCAACCTTGTCTGGGTATTGCGGTTCGGTGAAAATCACTCCCACACGTTTTTGCTTTATAGTCTTCACAAGTTGCATCATTTCAGCGGCGGAAGGCTCTTGACCATGGGCCTGCATGACGGCGACAATCTCCAGTCCCATATCTCGGGCAAGATAGTCAAAGATTCCATGGGGCTGGACGATACGGTTATTTTTGAGGCGTTTGCCGAGAGCGGACATCTCATCGGCAAGCTTGTTCATGGCTTTGGCGCAGGCCTCAGCATTCTTAGAATAGATGGCCGCGCCTTTCGGGTCGGCCTTGGAGAGCTCGGCCGCGATGTTCATGGCAAGCCTCGCGGTCATGCGGGGGCTGGCAAAGAGATGTGGATTCAGGCCGGCATGATGATGAGCATGGCCTTGTTCGGGTTCCTGGGCAACCGGCTCAACGTCCATGCCGTCCGCGGATTTGAAGAAGTGCTCCCCTGCTTCGAACTCGGACGGCATGTGCTCGGTGAAAAATACATAAACCCCAGCCTTATCGATTCTGATTTCAAACACCGTAGTGCTGCGGTTGACGTCGAAATGCAGAAGATGCATCTCTCCTGAACGCAAGCGGCCGCCGTTCTTCAGGGCTTGCCCGTTCTTCCCGAATAGTTCAGATGCTCTTTTTTCGACTTTTTCGATGGGGTCCTTTGGATCGGAGGCGAGGACCACCATTTTCATGGTCGGCTCTGCGTATTTCCCTTCGACTTTGGCGAAGGACCATCGATAGACACCGGGCTTGAGTTCGAATGCTCCTGCCCATTCAAAAGGTCCCTCGGCATGGGGTTCAGCTTTTGAATGGTCATGGCCATGCCCCTCGGAATATTCAAGGGTCTCCTTGATTCCAGTTGAACTGTCGATGACAATGATTTTCGGATTGGCCCTTTTCACAGGAGCGCCGAGAAATTCCTCCATGCCAAGTCCGTTGACCACCAGGATGTTGGCTTTAGCCAGTTTCTGCATGTCCTGCGGCGTCAGCGCGTAGTCGTGTGGGCAGCCGAGTTGACTCGGCACCATGAGATCGACGTTCACTCCGTCGCGGCCATCGGTGACGTTACGCACGATCTGGTAGATTGGAAAGGTCGTGGCCAGCACGGTTTGATCGGTTGCACCTGCCTGCCCTGCGAGTGGAAATGACGCTAATACCAACCCAATACAGATGGTTAGTATCGACAAGATGGGTTTTCTTTTCATCACCTGTCCTCCTTTGAGTAGTTGTCGCTAATGCAAACTCATTTGCAACAATATATCCGAAAGCCAGTACCTGTCAAGCTTATTGCGAAATCAATTGCAATAAAAGCTCGGCAATTCTATACTCAATAAAAATGGAGGTTCAGGCCTTGAGGCGAAACACGACACAAAGAATGGCCATTGAAGAGGTCTTTCGACAAAACGACAGGCCGTTGGGGGTGGATGAGGTTCTTGCATACGGACGCAGGCTCGTGGCGTCCCTCAATCAGGCAACTGTCTATCGGAACCTCAAGCTTCTCGTCGATGACGGGTGGTTGAAACGGGTCACCCATCCATCGCTCGGGACTATTTATGAACGGACAGGAAAGGGCCATCATCATCATTTCTATTGCCGTGTATGCAGCCACGCCTTCGAGCTCACTGGTTGTGCCCTGAAGGAAGATGAAATAGCACCCGATGGTTTCGTAGTGGAAGATCACGATGTCTTCCTGTTCGGTATTTGTCCGTCTTGCGTGAGGTGATGCGGTGAGTGTTTTATTCCGCCATTGGACCACTCGTTTGTCAGGGATGATGGCTCGGTTCTTATTGCCATGGGCTGCTTATCCCTACAACGATACTTATGTCCTCAACAGCAATTTTCTTTTCAGGTGAGACAGGTATGCACGGTGATTTCTCACCTGAATCCATTCAACCATGGCGAGGAGTTCTTCGATGCCGAGGACCCTCAAGGGCAGCACGGCCTGCAACAAGAGCCTAAGCTGCGACAGAGTAATGGACGGTGCTTTTTTTCCCCAGCCTGATGTTCAGATGCCAGAGGAAGAAGTGAGCGAGCATGCAGGTGAGCATGTGATGGTTCCATCCCGGATACTTCCTCACCTCATAGTGATCCATGCCAAGCTCGGACTTTGCTTCCTCGAAGCACTGTTCGATGGCCCAACGCACACCGCTCAGCCATACGAAAAGTCTCAATCGGGTGCTCAGCGGAGCGTTGCTGATGTAGTAAGAGTATTCCCGGTTGGCACCCAAAGTCCTTTTGATAATCAGCCAAACCGTCTTGCAAGGAAGGCCGTCCTTGCACAGGGTGATACGCCTTTTTGTAAATTCATATTCAATGGGTCCCTTGGTTCCCTCGGATACTTTGCGGCGGTACCAGAAGAAAGAATTGATCCCTCGGGCCACTGTCGCAAAGTCCATGGGCTTTTTCTCTCCTTCGGGAACCACCCGTTTCACTCTTGTACCCTGCTTGCCACGGACTGTCGTTGTTTCAGTGGACGGCTCTTGGAGCCAACACAGGGTGTCCGATCGCATCGAAACAAAGTAAGTTGTGCCGACTCGTTCCTCGATGGCGCCGACAAAGTCGGGACTGGCACCGTATACCGAATCGGCAACGACGTATTTGAAAGGAATGATGCCCTCCTCGCGCAGTTCTCGATACATTTCGGCAGCCAATCGAGGTTTAGTTTTGAAAGGTAAACCCGGGGGCATCTTACATTTCCGGCGACGGGACAAGTGACTATCCCCGAACCATTGCTGAGGGACGTAGAGGCGTTTGTTCAGAAGGGCATAACCATGCCGAGACGCATAGGCGGCAAAAACCCCCACCTGGCAGTTGTCGATTTTCCCAGTGCTGCCGCAGTACTGCCTGGCAACCCCAACCGAGTCATCACCTTTCTTGGCGAATCCGGATTCGTCAAATATCAGGATACCCTCAGGGTCGCCCATGTCTTCAGCAACGAGGGCGTGGTAGCGTTGGAGCATGAGCTCTTCATCCCACACAACGTCACTTACAAAACGTTGCATGGCGCGAACGTTTCCATCCTCCACCTGAAGAGCGATCGGTTCAATGGACTTCCTTTCCAGCGCCCCAAACTGGCCAGCCATGTAGAGCAAGAAGTTCTCCCTGGGCTCGCTTCTCATGAAACAATCCCGAAACTCTGCGTGGAATCCATGGAGCTCATCCATGAAACCTTCCACTTCACCCCTGTCCAGGGCAAACTTGGGAACGGCATACAAATCGCCTTCGCACCTCGTTGCTGGCAGCATGATCTACCTCCTTTTCTCTCGTTGTGGGTTGAGGTAGATCATGATGCACAAGGGCGCTAGAGTCAAGAGCTAAGTATCGTTGTAGGGCTAACCCCCGATGCGACTGAGACGCTGAAAAAAAGATTTAAGATTGGCGGAAACAAAAAAATATCGGCTAATTTCGGTATTCCGGCTCGGGCGTTTGTTGTTACAGTCGATGGTGAACCAGCGTACGGTGGTGTTTTCCTTGAACGTGGCTCTGCGATGGCTATTAGATATCCGGTGATCTATATTGACGAAGACAAGAATGGCCTGATTACAATGGAAGTACGACCGATACATTCCATATATGAACTGAACACTTCAGATCCAACGTGGAGAATCTTGCGACAGGATCGTATTCATGACTTTTTTCTAAAAGCAGGCAAGCTGGAGCGTTAATTCATGCTCGCCCAAGAACCGCTTTGAGCGCGAGCTCGGGAACGCTGCGCGTCCCTCGGCGGCTTAACCGGAGCGTTATCCTCACGAGGATAAGATGAAACGTTCAATGGGGTCATGGCTCGTGTTGCTAATCTTTCCTTTGGCTTTTTCATCAAACGCGTTCTCTCAAGAGAAAAGGTTGGTCGGAATTTGGGAGTGCTACAAGCAGGAGGAAAGGCCAAAGCCCCATCGTGTTTCTACTTACTCGAATTTCGTGAGGACAGCACGATGATCAGCAAAGGGATCGCCTGGGGCGCTGGCCAAGTGACTGAACATCAGCATAAGTTTTCAGCGACATCCAAGCGAATCGAGGTAACGGACGTCGAAAGGGATTTCCATTGGTATTTCGACTATAAGTTTTTAAAGAATGGGGATCTGTTTGTTTACAAGCCCCCATGGGATTTTCGGGGTAGGTTCACAAAGGATGCTGCGAAAGTTCCGAATGACCACGGATGTCGATGGGGCAACGCCTTACCAATTGAGAAGAAGGGACAGGGAAATTGATGCGTATCCACAACATGCTGCACTGGATGCTCGCCTGCGGCTTGCCCCAGTGAGGATCGTCCGATGAACATCCGGGAGCATTCCCATGGATGAGGGCAACGAAACCAACCAGAATCACGTCGCCACCTGACCGGAAGAGCCAGGCAGCAGTCTCGCCCGGGAAAAGAGTTCCCCTAACAGGCACAAAGAGCACGTCCGTCGTCAAGAAGAGCCTTCTTTCCCGGATCTTGGGCTGCTGGAACCCCAGACCCATGAGAAGCTTAGCAACCGGGGAGGCGCCACAACACCCACGGTTCGATCACCCCAGCTGAAGCTCAAGGTGCCTGTCCGCTTCTTCAAAGAGAAGGTTCACCCTCTTCATGACCTCGCTGATTTCTCGGCGGCATTTTCCCACGAAATTCTCGTCTTCTATGCTGAGGAGGTTGATGCGCACATTCGCCATGGCAACCGCAGCGGCGGCACGGGCAAGGTGGAGGGCAGCCCCTGCGTCCGTCAACGCATGGGGATTTCCTCGCTCAATTGCCGGTTTCGCCAACCTCATCAACTTCTCCGCCGCGCGCAGGGTCTCCAGGGGAACCAGGGCGGCCGTCTTCAAAGCTTCCTGGAGAGCCACAAGCCTGGCGTTTTTTTCTTCTTCCGTCTTCCGGGGAAGCCTGCTGGCCGCCACAACTTCCTGGTACGCAGCCGCATCGCCATCCACCAGGTCGAGATAATGTCCAGCCAGTGCCTCCGCTTCCTCCCCGATATGCTTCATCTCATCCCAGGCGGGTTTGAAATGCTCCCTCCCAAAGGTGAGCTTCGACACCATGGAGCAGAGCGCTGCGCCGAGTGCGCCGCAAAGGGCCCCTGCGCTTCCGCCGCCTGGAACCGGAGTCCCCTCGGCAAGCTTCCCGACAAAGTCCTGAGTGGACAACGAGACCAGTTTCATGGCCGTACCCCTTCTGATGCACAGTATTTCCGATTGTCCCGGCTTATTCATCCTGTTCCGAGAGCGATTGGAGCAATCGCAATTCCAAGACCTGATCGGGACTGAATCCGGCCAACTGCATGTAGTAGGCAAGGCTGTCCAGCATGGCCACCGCCGGGACCATTCCGTACACTTCGGTTTCCACCAGGGAGACACCCCACCTTGCGGCTTCCATGCGGATGAGTTCCAACACACGGTAGAGGGGGTTCTTTTCATAGTCGACGATGTTCAGGCTCACCTGAACGAGTCCACGTTCTTCAAGGGCAAGCCCGATGCCTTTCACATGGCAAAGCCCGCCGCTCGATTTGCGGACCGCTTTGGCGATTTCTTTTGCGACGTTCACATCTTGGGTCCCAAGATTGACATTGAACGCAATGAGGAACTTCCTGGCCCCGATGACCGTCGCACCGGCCGTCGGGTGCAGTCTGGGTTCCCCCACATCCGGGTGTCTGTCCGGGCGGCTGATCTCCGTCTTGAGCCCTTCAAACTGACCCTTCCGTATCACTTCCAGATGTCTGCGATCCGGCTTCAGAGCAGCTTCTTCGTAGTAGTACACAGGGATTCCCGTCTCCTGATGGTAGCGTTTTCCGAATTCCCTTGCCAAGGAGACGCACATTTCCATGGTGATGTTTTGCACCGGCACGAAGGGGATGACGTCGACAGCCCCAATGCGCGGGTGTCCTCCCTGATGCTCTTCCATGTTGATATGCTCTGCGGCAAATTTCGCGGCTTCAATCAGGGCATCCTGGAGTGGATCGGGTGACCCTGCCAGACTCACCACCAAGCGGTTGTGGTCCTTGTCCGCCCGGTAATCGAGCAAACCGCACCCCTTTCTTCTTCGAAATGGTTCCACAATGGCCTCTATGACGTCCGCCCTTCGTCCTTCACTGAAATTGGGCACGCATTCCACCAGTTGCTGCTTAGCCATGATGATCTACCCTCCATGAAACACAAAAAGGCCTTGAGTGTCTCGAGCCTGATGCCCTTTTCCAGAGATCATGCCTGCTTGAGCCTTTTGCGGGCTTCTAGAGAAGCTCTCCAACTGCTGATTCCACCTCGCACAGGAGGGATCCGCTTTTCATGAGGCCGACCATCGTCTCAATGTCATGGGAGAGGATCCGGTCTGATTCCAGGTGTAAAATGGAGTCGCGGATCGTCCTGTAGGCGGCCAGTGTTCCATCCCCGGGCCTGAGATTTGTGAAGAGGTCCAGAGCCTGAGCTCCACAGATCAGCTCGATGGCGATGACGTACTGGGCGTTTTTCACCACCTCTCTGCACTTGCGGGCGGCAAAGGGGCACATGGGCACATGGTCCTCCTTGTTGGCCGAAGTGGGTATGGAGTCCACGCTGGCGGGGTGGGAAAGCACCTTGTTTTCCGAAACGAGGGACGCTGCGGTGTACTGGGCGATCATGAACCCTGAATTGAGACCCCCTTCGCTCACGAGAAAGGCCGGAAGACCGCTGAGCTGGGGATTCACCAGCCGCTCAATGCGCCTTTCGGAAATATTGGCCAACTCCGAAACGGCAATGCATAGAAAATCAAGAGCGAGCCCGACAGGTTGGCCGTGGAAGTTTCCTCCAAGGAGAAACTCCTCGGAATCCGCAAGAATCAAGGGATTGTTCGTGGAGGAATTCATCTCGGTTTCCAGCACCCGCCTCGCATAGCTTATGGCGTCTTTGCTTGCTCCATGAACCTGGGGCGAGCACCTGAGGGTGTAGGCGTCCTGAATCCGGCAGCAGTCCTTATGGGAGGACACGATCTCGCTGTTCCGGATCACGCGGCGCATGTTGTCCGCCGCTGCGGCCTGGCCGGGATGGGGTCGCAGTTGGTGAATCCTCGCGTCGAATTCAGTCCGGCTGCCCAGGAGCACTTCGAGGCTCATGGCTGCGGCGATGTCGGCCATTTTGGAGAGTTGTGCCGCGTCATGGACAGCAAGTCCCCCGATGGCGGTTGTCATCTGGGTCCCATTCACCAGGGCAAGACCTTCCCCGGCTTCCAGGTGAAGGGGTACCATGCCGCACCTCCTGAGGGCTTCCGCACCGGTCATCAGTCTTCCCTCATAAAACGCCTCCCCAAGGCCAATCAAGATGAGGGACAGGTGCGCCAGTGGAGCCAGATCTCCACTGGCTCCCACGGATCCCTTTTCCGGGACCGCGGGCAGGATCCCGTGATTGAGCAGGTCCACGAGCCTTTGGACCGTTTCCAGCCTTATGCCCGAATGGCCCCTGGCGAGATCCTTCACCCGGAGGGTCATCACGGCCCGGACGGTCTCCTCGTCGAGAAGATCGCCCAGCCCCGCTGCATGGCTCATGAGGACATTTTGCTGCAGGAGCCTGGTTTCCTCGGCAGGGATGATGACATCGCTGAGGGCTCCGAACCCGGTCGTCACTCCATAGATGACCCGCCCCTCCCGCAGCCATTTTTCCACAAGGCTCCGAGCCCGAGATATCCTCTCCCGGGACTCCTCACTAAGGCGAATTCCCGCGCCCTCCCTCGCGATCGTCACAAGATCTTCGAGAGTCATTCCGTCCACGCCAATCACAATCTCTTTCATTGTCCGGCTATCCCCGAGGCAGTGGGTGATGTTGAGGAGCCAATGCCGGGCGACCCATCCGTCGGCATTCTCTCCTGAACGGCTGAGACGCCTTTTCAAAGGGTGACATATCCGTCAGGGGCCAGGCTTGTTGCCAGCATCACCATGTTGATGTCACCATGGGCCCTCCAGCTTTGGGTCTTCCTGTTGGCAGGCTCCAGCCAAAAGGCCTCAATGATTTCGGAAAGGGGCGCATGGCGCATAAGACTGTGAATTCGCGGCAACACTGCCTCTTTGCGGGTGAAAACAGCCTCGTTCTGCCCCATCAGTCTCTCCAGCCTCTCAACGGCACAAAACCCAATAGAGAGCCCGAGCTCCCGAAATGCAAGCCGGTACTCAGCCTGGAGTTGCAGGTGATTCCTGCGGGCGTATGGCCTCAAACCCGTTAGGGAAGCGTCCAACAGAGCTCCCAGGAGATCAGGTTGATGGACGACTCCACGGACCATCAACTGCGCCAATCTGTAAGCGTCGGTCAAAAGGCCGCCAATTCCGAGGGGGTCCTCCGTGGCCCAGCTCTTTCCCTCGCAGAGTTCAGCCAGGTCGGTGATTTCATCCTTGAGATCCAGTGAGGTCGACTCCCCAGGATCTTTCACCCCGCTCCCTTGAAGTTGGGAGCAGGTGATGAGGCCGTCGAGAGGATCGTGATGCCCCATGGATGCCACCAGGGGATACGAGAGATCTATGCTCATTTTCCAGACCAGGCGTTTCCTGCCGCCGGAGGACGGAGTGTTGATGAACCGGGCATGAGCCGTTTTCGCGAGCTCCATCGCCCATGTATTAAAAGTGGAATCCCCTGTGACTCGGCTGGCGCGATTGAGAGCATGCATCCATTTGGTCAGGTAGTGGTAGTACTGCCCATCCCGATCCCATTCCATGCGTTCGTCAAAAGGCTCATGGGGCTTCCGTTCATTCATTGCCTTACCGATCCTCAACCCTCCCCTGGTGGGATGTAATCGACCTTCCTGTTCTCCAAGGCCGCTGATCCAGCCAGTGCGCGGGTCGTCCTCCCGGTGGCGACCGAGAACGCGGTGGACCTCGTCGATGAGCAGCAGAGCGAGATCCTTGTATTTTTCATCATTTGTTCGGCGATAAAGCTCCAAAAAGTTACAAACGGCAAAAGCGTCGGTCCACAAATAGCGCCGCGGGGCCTTGCCGGCCCTGGTCAGGCCGGTCACATCCGCGAAGTCGGTCATGATTCCTTCAATGATGGAAATCGCCATGTTGAGTCCCATGTTCCCCCCGGAGGGGAGCATTCGTAATGGCCCCTCCGTTCATGTTCGCCGCCCTCTCCCACAGGAGATGATTAAGTCACCACTGGCAAGCAACACCGAATCTTGGATAAATTAGTCGAAGGTAGTCTTGATATCCTTCCGCACTGGGCTCAGCAGACCATCCTGGGTGGTCCCGTCTAACCTTCCAAATTTGACAGTTTGACTTCTATCGATTGAACTCCAGAAATACTTCTCGCGATTTTCTCCAACTCCTGGGCTTGCAAGGGTCCGAGTGTAAGGGTTGTACCCAAAGCCACTCTTCCGTCTTTCGCCAACACCTTGATGTCAGGAATCAAGTTTAAAAGAGCAGCCTTTACTTCAGCAGCGAGAACCAGGTCATCCAATGCCTTTTGTGATTCGAAAGTCGTCTTGAACGTATCCAGTTGTGCATAGCAGCATATACCGTCCACTGCATCGTCGACAGAGAGCTTTTTTATGAGAAGGACAAGATCGTAGAGGCTAGGGTCCGCCGTATCGATTCCGTAAAGGTGCAAGCTCCATTTCCTTCGTTCTTCATCGGCTCTTACCAGGTTACGCCAGGCGTGTTCCCTGGGTATCCCTTCGCGCGCCATTTCGAGCTGCACGCGGTCTTCCATGTCAGCGATGATTCTGACCTTGAGAGCATGGGGTACATCCTTGATGAAGAAATGGCCTGCAAAGCCATGATAGACCATGTTATCCTTTTGCAGCAATCTGAGTAGAGCTGTCTCAAAGTAGCTTATGTACTTCTCTCTTCCGTAGGTTATGGATGTGAGCTTTTCGAGGATCGAAGGTGCGTCGTGGATGGCCCGGTGGAGCTTAATCTCAGGAATGTTGAACTCCCTGGAAGCCTCTATGATCACTTCCCGGGAAATGCACTGATAGCCGAGTCTGTCAGCAACCCTCTCAGCGACTTCCTTCCCTCTGCTGTAAGAACCTCTGGAAATTGCGATTATCGCCATCGGGCAACTCCTGTAGAATGATCGGCCTTGTGTTTCCTGGAAGAAACTCCACCTCTAAAGATAGCTCGTCATCACTATTGTGTCAGGGTGCCCGCGGCATTCAGGAGCAAGGGGCATGTGTGCCAGAGCAACTGGTTTGGCTGTTCACCATTTGGCTCCTTTCAGAATCCTCCCTTGCCATGGATGTAATCCGCCAGGTCGACGACGCGGCATGAGTAGCCCCACTCGTTGTCGTACCAGCAGACCACCTTGGCCATGTCGCCAGCCAGAACCTGGGTGAAATCGATGTCCACGATAGAGGAATGAGAGTCACCTTTGTAGTCGCTGGAGACAAGCGGCTCTTCTGAGCACTGCAGGATCCCTTCCAGCTCACCCCTGGCAGCTTCTTTCAAGGCGGCTCTTAAGGTTTCTGTGTCGGCCTCCTTTTCCAGAACGGCTGTAAGATCGACCACGGAGACCGTTGGCGTCGGCACCCTCAGGGAGTAGCCGTCGAACCTGCCTTCCAGCTCCGGGATGACCAGGGCCAGGGCTCTTGCCGCTCCCGTGGTGGTGGGAATGATGTTCTGGCCGGCGGCCCTCGCCCTACGGGGATCCTTGTGGGGCAGGTCGAGGATCCGCTGGTCGTTGGTGTAGGAATGGACGGTGGTCATAAGCCCTTTGCGTATGCCGAAACGCTCGTGGATGACCTTTACCGGCGGTGCAAGGCAGTTGGTGGTGCAGGAAGCATTCGAAACAATGTGGTGGCTTTCCGGGTCATAGTCTTTGTGGTTCACCCCCATTACGATGGTGTGGTCGATTTCCTTGGCAGGCGCCGATATGATTACTTTTTTGGCACCGGCTTCCAGGTGAGCTGAAGCCTTGGGGCCGGTGAGAAATATCCCCGTGGACTCGACCACCAGATCGACCCCCATGTCATCCCAGGGGATCATGGCTGGGTCCCGTTCGGCAAAGGACCTTATGGGTGAGCCGTTCACAAGCAGGTTGTCTCCGCTTGTCTCCACTTTTCCCGGAAACGACCCGTAGTTCGTGTCGTGCTTGAAAAGGCGCGCATTGGTTTGCACGTCAAACAGGTCGTTGATGGCCACAATCTGGAGTGTGTCCGGGTGGCGCTCCATGGCCGCCTTGATGACCTGGCGGCCGATCCGTCCGAATCCATTTATACCAATCCTTAGCATGGCGGCTCTTCTCCTTTCTAGTCTTCGTGTATACGGTAGCGGTCAGCCACGAGCATCTCAAAATCGCTTCGAAGCGCCTGATGCAACCTGGCGTTCTCAAGAGCCAGCCCGCTCAAACGCGCCATGGCCTCGAGTAACTTCATCTCCTCTTCGTCAAAACGGCGAACCTCGCCGGAGTAGATCCTGAGGACGCCCACAACTTCTCCCCCGGCGGTCAGTGGGGCCACCAGCACGGAGAATATCCCCTCCTGCTTCGCCTCTTGCGGGTACTGCCACCGACGGTCTGTCTGAGCGTTTTCCACGTAAACCGTCTTACCCTCCAGAGCCTCCCTGTCCAGGGCGGACTCCTCAATGAGGACCGGGCCTTTGCGGATGTAGCCCTTGCTGAGACCAGTGGAAAAGCCGAGGATCAACTGCCTCCGCCTACGGTCCACCAGCCGCAGACTGCAAGCCTTTATTCCCAAGGCCTTGACGGTCGATTCCACAACGCTTTTCATCACCTCCTCGTGATCAAGGGACCCAACGATTTTCTCCAACGCCTCATACAGTGCCTTAAAAAAGTCCCGCTCTCTGTTCATAGATTACTCCTTTCATGTCCTGTGTGATTGCAGGCTAAAGAATCCTGGTTTTGGCCGTCCTTTGCGGTTTATCCAAAGACAGCGCTTGCCTTTGCGGAGCGCATTCGATCGCTGAGTGAGCCTCGGGCGGCTTCCAATGCCTAGGCCAACTGAACGGCCATCTCGGCGGCATACTGGTCGGCGTTGTGGCCGACGATCAGGTGCAGGATCTGGTTGGGCAGGTGCATGATGGCATGCACACCGGTCGTTTGCAGTGCTGCGTCGTTCACCTGCCTGTCGTCGGCCACGACCACGCGCAGGCGCGTTTCCGCCACCGCATCAACCTTCCTGATGTTCCCGACGCCTCCGAGTCCCTGGATGAAGCTTCGTGCCTTCTCCGCGGCGGCCGGTAATACCAATTGTTCAATGAGCATGAGGAATGACAGTTCTTGAAGCGCGAAGTCGACGGAGGCCTTGGGTGAACCGATCCGCTGAGGCTTTGATGGGCTGCGGAGTATTTGACTCTATTGGTCGGCTTGCGCTATTTGGAAAAAATTATGCATGAGGAAGGAGAACAATACAAGTGATGACTGGGGTGAGATCGACGACCCAAAGGGATTCTGATGCAACCGTAGGGAGTAAGGTCGATGTGGGTGGCAGACCTAGGGGTCTGTTCCATGGTTTGCAGGTTACAGTTTCTGATCTAATTGCCGGGTTTCTGCAATGCGGTAAGCAAGACGGAACGATTTCTCTTCGTCATTGAAATGAACTCTAAACCAGCGCAGTAAAGTCCTTCCGAAATTGGAATGCACCACCGAACTTCCCCGAGGGCCATCAGTACACCCTCACGCAGAAACACGGTTAGCTCAAGACGGTCTTCAGGACCAAGGTCTGCCACATGATAGGCCTCCGTTCGGCCGGAACAGCTCATGGGCGGCAGCGAGTCGCGGCGGAAGCTGACATCAGTGATCTGGCACCGAGAGGTGAGGGTGAGGTGATTAAACATCTGCTTCTGGCTCTGGCGGTCTTGCTCTTGGGCATCCGCTCTCCTGCATGACAATCCACGACGAAAGACCCCCTATGGGAATCCAAAAGCTACGATACCGTGAGTTTCGCCTGGATGGCGCTTTCAAAGCCGACGACCCCATCTATCTTGCCATCATGAGGGACTTAAAAGGGAAACCGTCCATCCTGTCACTGATGCACTTTTACATGTCTGAGCTCAGGAAGAGTGCGTCTCCTGAGTCGGAATACCTGAGACGGCTCGCATGGCTTTTCTCCCAGGGTGTCCCCGTGGATCTGGAAGGACACCTGTCTGGCTGGACGCTTGTGCTGAAAGTGGGTGAGCACCCTTGCGGCGGCTTCCTCAATGGCCTATGGAGCGCAACGGTTGCCCATGTGTCGCCTTGGAGCGGCAAGATATTCCAACCTGCCACCCAGCAGGAACTGGAGGAATTCACGGGGAATTTCGAAAAGCGAGGCGTCCTTCCCGTATCTTCCGGAATCAATTGTTTTACGCAGATCCCTGTCGCGGCACATTGCTTGTTGCCACCGACCACCTGCTGGAAACCTTCGATCCAACGAGACCCTCAAGTGACTACAGGTACGAGAACTTCGGATATTTCCTGCTCATGAAAGAGGATTGGAAGAGACTTTGGGAGGGAAAATGAGAGTGAAACAGCACCTTGTGTGGACCATCCCGCCGTCTCTTCCCTGGGGATGCTGACATGCACGCCACCTTCAGGTGATGGAGCGTCCAGGGATTCCCCGGGCAGCGAGAGCGCACAGCTCACGAGGTTCACTTTCGTCGAGGCAGAGGTTAGATGGTCAGGATGGCTGAAAGCGTATCGACGACAATCCACATGAGTGCGATTCTGGAATGCAAGATGGCACTCGGCTTTAGCCGTATGACCGACTTTCAGTCGTCACAAAATCTACCTGCTTTCAGCAGATAGTGGTTTAATGGAGCACAGGCGCCCCCGCCTGTGCAGCTTCTCATGATTCATTGTGTTTTTTAAACATGAGCTCACTTGGCAACGGCTCTGGTCCTCAGTCCTCTTCTAACCGGGCAACCTGGAGGATGCGACTATGAACGGCGGCGACAAATTCGACGTTTTCCTGAGCTACCACTGGCGGGACCATGACCGGGTGGAAGCGTTGGCCCAGGGCCTGCGCCGGGAAGGCCTCCAGGTCTTTCTGGACCGCTGGTATCTGACGCCGGGGCTGCCCTGGCCGCAGGAACTGGAGGAGATCCTGGGGCAGTGCGGGGCGGTGGCGGTGTGCGTCGGGCCGGGGGAAATGGGGCCGTGGCAGCAGCGGGAGGCCTACCAGGCCCTGGCGCGGCAGGCCCGGGAACCCAAGTTTGCGGTTATCCCCGTATTGCTTCCGGGCGCCGAACCGCCCCTGGGTTTCCTGGGCCAGAACACCTGGGTGGACTACCGGGCCGGGGACGACCCCACCCTGCTGGCCCTGCTGACGGCCGCCATTCGGGGGGAGCCGCCCGGTCCGGAGCTCCAGGCCCGGGTGAGCCAAACCCTGGCCGCACTGTGCCCCTATCGCGGCCTGCTCTACTTCCGGGAGGAGGACGCCCCCTTTTTCTACGGCCGGGAGGCGGGCATCGGGCAGTTAGTGGAGGCGGTGGCCCGGCAGTCGCTCATCGTCGTGGTGGGGGCCTCGGGCTGCGGCAAGTCCTCCCTGGTGCGGGCCGGGCTGCTGCCATCCCTGCGACAGAGCCGGGAGACGCTGTGGGAACTGATCACCATGGTACCCGGCGAACGGCCCCTGCAGGCCCTGGCCGGGGGGCTGCTGCCGCTGCTGGAGCCGGCCATGACCGAGACCGACCAGCTCATCGAGGCGGGCAAACTGGCCCGGGCCTTCCAGGCGGGCGACGTGGACCTGCGGGATGTGACAGCCCGGGTGCTGGCCAAACAACGGGGCAGCCAGCGCCTGCTTTTGGTGGTGGACCAGTGGGAGGAACTGTTCACCCTGACGACGGACGAGACGGCCCGCCAACGGTTCCTGGACAACATCCTGGCTGCCACGGATACGGGGAGCCTCACCGCCGTATTGACCCTCCGGGGGGATTTCTTTGGCCGGGCCATCGCCAGCCACCGCCCGCTGTCGGACCGGGTACAGGGGGCGCAGATCAACCTGGGGCCCATGAATGAGGCGGAACTGCGCCGGGCCGTGGTGGAGCCGGCGAAAAAGGTGGGTCTGGGATTTGAGCCCGGGCTGGTGGATTTGATCCTGGAACATACCGGCGAGGCACCGGGCAATCTGCCGCTGTTGGAGTTTGTGCTGCACCGGCTCTGGGAAGAGCGCCGTGGCCGGGAACTGCACCACGAGGCCTACGAGGCCATGGGAGGCCTGCCGGGGGCCATCGCCAGCCGGGCCGAGGAGATCTATGGCAAGCTGCCGGCGGCGGAGCAGAAGGAGGTGCACCAGATCTTTCTCCGCCTGGTGCGGCCGGGGGAAGGGCAGGCCGACACCCGGCGGCGGGCCAGCCTGGAGGAGTGCGGCGAAGCCTGCCGGGGGCTGATTTCCCGGCTGGCCAACGAACGCCTGCTGGTGACCTCCCAGGGGGCGGCGGCGGAGACGGTGGAGGTGGCCCACGAAGCCTTGATCCGCCATTGGCAGCGGCTCCAGGGCTGGGTCAACGAGGACCGGCGCTTATTGACCTGGCAGCAGGGCCTGAATGCCGATGCCCAGGAATGGGAGGATCGGGGTCGGCGGCAAGACATGCTGCTCCGGGGCCTTCCCCTGACGGAGGCCCGGCAGTGGCTGCAGCAGCGCCGGGAGAGCCTGTCGCCCTTGGAGCGCCGCTTCATCGAGGCCAGCCGGCGGCGCACTTTCTGGCTTCGGGGCTTGGGCGTAGCCGTGACGGCGGTGGTGTTCGCGACGGTGCTGGGCCTGTGGTGGCACGCCGACCGGGAGAGCAGCCGGGCCCAGGCGGCCCGGGAGCGGGCCGAAGAGCTGGTGACCTTCATGGTTCTTCGACCTGCGGGACAAGCTGGAGCCCATCGGCCGGCTGGACCTCATGGACGAGGTCAGCCGTCAGGTGGAGGAATACTACCAGGCCATGGGAACGTTCCTCCCGGAGCAGGAATGGCAGTCGGGCCGTCCATCTGAACAAGCAGGGAAACGTGCTCCTGGCCCAGGGAAAGCTGGCGGAGGCGCGGAAATCCTACGAAGCCTCCCGGGCCATAGCTAAGCGCCTGACCCTGCAGGACCCGGGAAATGCCCAGTGGCAGCGCGACCTGTCAGAGGTCCACCTTAAGATGGGAGACGTGCTGCGAGCCGAGGGGAACCTGCCGGAAGCGCAACAATCCTTCGAGGCATCCTTGACCATCCGTGAACACCTGGCTCGGCAGAATCCGGAAGACATCCGGTGGCAGGGGGACCTGTCAGTGAGCCACGACAGGCTGGGGGATGTGCTGCGGGCTGAGGGGAAGCTGCCGGAGGCACGGCAATCCTACGAGTCCGCCCTGGCCATCCGTCAGCGCCTGACCCAGCAGGATCCGGGGAACGCCGGCTGGCAGAGAGACCTGTCAATCAGCCACGTCAATTTGGGGGAGGTGCTGCGTGCCGAGGGGAACCTGCCAGAGGCGAGGCGACTCCTACGAGTCCGCCCTGACCATTCGTGAGCGCCTGGCTCGGCAGGACCCGGGGAACGCCGGGCTGGCAGCGGGACCTGGCAGTCAGCCATGACAAGGTGGGGGAAGTGCTGCAAGCCGAAGGCAATCTGCCGGCGGCCCAGCGCTCCTATGAGTCCGCCCTGGCCATCCGGGAGCGCCTGGCCAAGCAGGACCCAGGGAACGCCGACTGGCAGCGGGACCTGGCATTCGGCCACGACAGGGTGGGGGAGGTGCTGCGGTTTGCGGGGAAATTTCCAGAGGCGCAACGGTCCTTCGAGTCCGCCGCTGGCCATCCGGCAGAACGTCTGACCCGGCAGGACCCGAAGAACGCCGAATGGCAGGCGGACCTGGCAACCAGCTACGACAAAGTGGGGAACATGCAGCGACACGAGGCCAAGCTGGTGGAGGCGCGGCGCTCCTATGAGGCTCGCCCTGGCCATTCGAGATCGCCTGGCCCGGCAGGACCCGGAGAACGCCGACTGGCAGAGACACCTGGCATCCAGCCAGGAGATGGTGGGGGAGATGCTGCGAGGGGAGTCGAAGCTGCCGGAAGCGCGGCGATTTCATGAGCCGCCCGGGCTGTCCGGGAGCGCCTGGCGAAGCAGGACCCGGGGAATGCCGACTGGCAGCGGGACCTGGCAATGAGCCACGATTATGTGGGAGAGGTGCTGAAAGACGAGGGCAAGTTGCCGGAAGCGCTAAAGGCCTATGAAGCTGCTCTGGCCATGGTTAAGGGCCTGGCGCGGCAGGACCCGGGTAACGCCGACTGGCAACGGGACCTGTCAATCACCCATGACAAAGTGGGGGACGTGCTGCTGGAGGAGGGGAAACTGCCGGAGGCTCGGCAATCCTACGAACTGGCCCGGACCATTCGGGAGCGGTTGGCTCAACAGGACCCGGGAAACCGGGGATGGCGGTTCAGGCTGAGCTTCAGCCATGCAAACGCGGGGAAGGTGCTGCAGGCCGAGGGGAAGCTGCCGGAAGCGTTAAAGGCCTATGAAGCTGCTCTGGCCATTCAAGAGCCCCTGGTGCAGCAGGAGCCGGGGAACACCCTCTGGCAGAATAACCTATCTTCATACCACGAAATGGTGGGCGACGTGCTTCTGGCCCAGGGAATGCTGACTGAGGCGCAACAGGCCTATGGGTCCGCCATTAGCGTCAGTCAACGCCTGGTCCAGCAGGATCAAGGGAACATCGTGGGGCAGATGTATCTGGCGAGTGTCCATAACAAATTAGGGGACGTTCTGGAGACCCAGGGGAAACTGGCGGAGGCGCAAAAGGTCTACGAATCTGCTCTGGCCAATCTTGAGCTATTGGCCAAACAGTATCCAGGAGGAATCTTGGTGCAGCAGGGTTTGGCGATGCTCCATAACAAAATAGCGAATCTGCTGCAGGCCCAAGAGAAGCTGCCAGAGGCCCAGAAGGCCTACGAATCTACTCTGGCCATTCGAGAGCGCCTGGCCCAGCAGGATCCAGGGAAAGCCGATCTGCAGGTGAGCCTGGCATTGATCCATAACAAATTAGGGAAGGTACTGCAGACCCAGGGGAAGCTGCCGGAAGCGTTAAAGGCCTATGAAGCTGCTCTGGCCATTCAAGAGCCCCTGGTGCAGCAGGAGCCGGGGAACACCCTCTGGCAGAATAACCTATCTTCATACCACGAAATGGTGGGCGACGTGCTTCTGGCCCAGGGAATGCTGACTGAGGCGCAACAGGCCTATGGGTCCGCCATTAGCGTCAGTCAACGCCTGGTCCAGCAGGATCAAGGGAACATCGTGGGGCAGATGTATCTGGCGAGTGTCCATAACAAATTAGGGGACGTTCTGGAGACCCAGGGGAAACTGGCGGAGGCGCAAAAGGTCTACGAATCTGCTCTGGCCAATCTTGAGCTATTGGCCAAACAGTATCCAGGAGGAATCTTGGTGCAGCAGGGTTTGGCGATGCTCCATAACAAAATAGCGAATCTGCTGCAGGCCCAAGAGAAGCTGCCAGAGGCCCAGAAGGCCTACGAATCTACTCTGGCCATTCGAGAGCGCCTGGCCCAGCAGGATCCAGGGAAAGCCGATCTGCAGGTGAGCCTGGCATTGATCCATAACAAATTAGGGAAGGTACTGCAGACCCAGGGGAAGCTGCCGGAGGCGCAAAAGGCTTACGAATCTGCTCTGGCCATTCGAGAGCGGTTGCTCCAGCAGGATCCAGAGAAACCGCATCTGCAAAAGGGAGTGGCATTGGCTCATCACCGAATGGGGGAAGTGCTTCAGAGCCAGGAGAAGCTGGCGGAGGCGCGGCGGTCCTACGAGTCCTCCCTGGGCCTAGTTCAACGCCTGGCGCAGAAGGAAGCGGAAAACGTCGACTGGCAGCTTTTGATCGCATGGGGTCATAACAGGTTAGGGGATGTGCTGAAGGCTGAGGGCAAGCTGGCGGAGGCGCGGCAGTCTTACGAGTCCGCCTTGGCCATTACCTCCCGGCTGGCGGAGCAAAATCCGGAGAACGCCGATTGGCAGAGTGACTTGTCATGGGGTTACTTTTTAACAGGCCTGGCAATGAAGTCCGAGGGCAAACTGCCGGAGGCCAGGCAGTCCTGCGAGTCGGCCGTGGACATTGCCAACCGACTGGTGCAGCAAAACGCCGAAAACCTCGACTGGCAGGGACGTCTGGCGTGGATTTACGCAGGAGTGGGGGAGGTGCTGAAAGCCGAGGGGAAGCTGCCGGAGGCGAGGCGGTCCTTCGAGTCTGTCTTGGACATTGCCAACCGAGTGGTGCAGCAAGACCCCGCTAACCTCGGCTGGCAGTGGGTCCAGGCCGTGAGTCATGGTGCAATCGGGGAGGTGCTGCAGGCCGAAGGGAAGCCGGCCGAGGCGAGGCCGTCCTTCGAGTCCAGCCTGACCATTCTTGGGCGCCTGACCCAGCAGGAAACGGGGAACGCCGGCTGGCAGCGATCCTTGGCAGAGGACCAAAGCCATTTAGGGGAGGTGCTGCTGGCCGAGGGGAAGCTGTCAGAGGCGAAACAGGCCTTTGAATCCTCCCAAGCCATTCGCCAAAGCCTGGCCCAAAAGGCCCCGGAGAACGCCGGCTGGCAGCGGGACCTGGCGGAGAGCCACAATAATCGAGGGGACGTCCTGAAGGCCGAGGGGAAGCTGCCGGAGGCGCTTGCATCCTATAAGTCCTCACTGGCCATGCGCGAGCGCCTGGCCCGGCAGGACCCGGGGAACGCCGAGTGGCAGCGGGACCTGGCGGAGAGCTACAGGAAAATGGGGGAACTCCTTGCTCAGCAGGGGCAAACCGCGGCGGCGCTGGAAAACTTCGAGACCGGGCGGGCCATCGCCGCCCGCCTGGTGCAGTTGGCTCCCAGCCATGCCCAGTGGCGCCAGGATTTGGAGGGGTTCGACCAGAAGATCGCCAAGCTCAAAGAGGGCAAATCATAGATAACGAGCCAAAGTGGAGTGAGACTGAGGTCTTTGGGTTCCACCTGAGTCTTTCCCGGCAGAGGCCGGGAAGCAGGGCTCTTGTCGCTCTGACGAAGAGAACCCTTAAGCAGTTCACTCCGAAATTGGATGGAGACAGCTCGGAGTGCGGGTCCTATCGCAGCGCATACGGATAGAGTAACGCTCTTTCCTATGCCAAGACCCTGATCGAACACAGTCGGGACAACGCCGGCTATGTGACCGGCAGCGCCATTTTCCCGTTTTACGACTGGCAGACCATGGGCGGCATAGTGCGCGCGGATGGGACGAGGACGCCCGCATACTATGCGCTGCGGTTGATGATACGGGGATTGCAGGGCGGTAAGGCGCGCTATCCCATTTCCCACGATATACCCAGCCAGTTTGACATTCAGCCGATCGCAGCCGTGGATGAGGGGAGAAGAACCCTGTATGTGGAAGTGGTCAATGCGACGAGAATGGGGCATACGGTTGTGCTGGATGCCGGTGCCCACCCGCTTTCTGGGACAGCCACGTTGTGAGCGACAAATGCCTTGCCAGTGCTTCTCTTTCATGGACCCACAGAGTGACCCCATCCTCCTTGGCTGAGTCAACCGAAGGGGTGCGCACTTTCTCTACCAACAGTGGACCATTGCAGACTCAAATTCAAACCAGATCGGCCGAAATGACCAAAATCACAGGAGCTCACAAAACCGCACAAGAAATTGCCTTGAACCTGATGAGGTCCTCACTGCCACCCGGTGAGCTCTCTATCGAGCAGGAAAAGGCTTTGCCCCTGCTGATGACCGGGATGTCCGACTCGGAAGTTGCGACACAGGTCGGGGTTACTCGAGAGACAGTCTGCCGGTGGCGCAATGAGCATATGGGATTCAGAATTGCCTGGAACGATTGCGCCGGGATCAATTCGAGGCCATGAGGGACAGGGTCCGGGGCTTGGCAGAGAAGACCATCGGCGTGATCGAAAGCCACCTGAAGGAGAACTCATTGCAAGCCGCTGTGGCAGTATTGAAGACTTGCGGTTTTTCGGATGTCACTTTGATCCGTCAGGAGATGGAAGAGCGACATTCATTTCTGACAGAAGCAGAGGCCCGAGAGAGGGACGCGATAAACTTGCGCTGCATGCGAAAAGCGATCAGGGAAGTCCGGGCAAAACGATTAGAGGAGGCGAAGAATGAGAATTATTAAATTTCACGAAAACGCCAACAGACTTGATTTTTCATGAAGAGGTGGGGAGTCGGCCAACTGCAGAGACAAGGGCATCACGGTATTGTAAAATGCTGCAATCAGAGTCAGCATCGTTGCGGAAAAAGCAGCCAGCTGAATGAATGAGGTCCCCAGTCGAATCCCATGCCCCCTTGCACGGCTCAAAAAGTTCCGGCTTGGGGCTGCACATGTCGCAAAATGCTAGATCCCCCAAGATCGGGTGTATCATCAGTGCAACCGCAGTCTTTTTCCGGATCTGTGTGCACAATGACGTGCCCTTTGGCCTTGCGGTCGTCATCCGTATCGATTCCGATGACAGAACGCAGAGACCGGTCATTACTATCTTTTTCCTTGACCTTGTGAGACCTGGAAAGCTCATGGCGTTCCCACGAGATCAGTACCTTCTCTGACTCATGCAAGTTCATTCCTCCATGAGTGAGAGTGTTTTCTGGCAAGGATTTTGGCGTCTCCAGAGAATACGTGAAAGGGAGTTCAATGGTGGACGAAGACCCGTGGGCCACAGCACACATGGCCCAAAACAGGCTCAACATGAGCACCAAGGCTCCTGTCTTAGCTGGCTTCATCTCGTTCTCCTTTCGCTATGCATGGTCAAACTCGAGCCAAAGAACAAACACCCAGAGAGTAAAACGATCCGCAGATCACTATGCCCACATCAACCCTGGGGGCATCGTCTCTCCTCAGTTTTCCTCCTTTGAGCAACTCGTGTGCCAAACGATGAATGACCCGAAATGTGAACGTAGAATATGCTCTGGGAGGTTCCAAAATGGAGCAAGAAGGAACAGCGGTCGACTCCGAGCGTCTTTATTACGCCAACCTGGCAGTCTTGGCGCAATAGGCCGACGATTATGAAGATGCGGCGAAGCAATGGCGTAGAGCTTCCGGTGTGCCGCGGCTGGCGACATCGGCCACGAGCAGATCTGCCGTAAGAGCTGGAATGCTGGTCCCACCCGACCTGTGGATCTCGATGACGACCGCCTCGAGTGGAAGAATGCCAGTCAAAGTTCGGTCTTTTCTGAAAGATTCTCGGAAAAGGAGGTGAGTCGGATGAGAAGGGCAAAGTTCTTTCTCATCATGATCGTGTGGGGAATCCTTGGTGTAGCGTCCGCCTCTTGGGCTCAAACTGGATACCGAATTGAAGAGGAACGGGAGGTGACATCCAGCCGTGAAGCGGATATCTCAGTAGTGAAGGTGTATGGCCCGGATGTACAGTGGTCAGTGCCTATGGGGAGCTTCCAAGTGAAAGTGGTCAGCAATTATTGGGGCCTTGCCGCATCAGCCCTGAAGGTGAACGACTGGCCTATTTACAAGCAAACACAAACGGAAACCCAGTGCATGTATCACAACCCGAGTTGGTGCTCTGTGATCTCCACACCGGACAAGAGTTACTACGCCTCGTGCTAAGCAAATATAATGCTGCGGAGTTTGTGGCGCTTGACTGGTCACCCGTGGGCGACAGACTGGCTGTACTGATGGAGTTGCGCTCACGTGACCCCGATGAATGGTGGGTTCAAGAACGAAGATTGGTGACGGTAACTACAAGCGGCGACATGGCCAATGTCCTGCTACAGGAAGGTACGGTCCCTGATTCCTTCGCATGGAGCGTCCGTGGTGACGCTCTGGCAATATCGGATAGATTCGGTAATGTATTCCTGGTGTCCCTTAACGATGGAAAGACCAGTAGATTCACTCCGCCATTCGTTCTTCAGAAGTCGATGCTTGTCTTGTCACCCTCCTGCATTGTAAGCGTCGCTCAAGGCGCTCTGACCTCTTGGCGTCTCAATGAAGCCAAGAGCATCCCTTTAACCGCGTCCGTTCCCGTGGATTTTCATCCAAGTGCGCTCGGGATGTCGGGCGACGGCCGAGTGCTTGCGATTGGCGAACTCAGCGGCCGTTTGCGCTTTTGGGATATCGAAACAATGACAGAGTTGTGGAGCGTGCGCGCCCATCCTTCAGCCGTGCTGCAAGTGCGTGTAAGCCCCGATGGAAGTCGTGCGGTCACAGTGGCCAAGGGGGAAATCAAGGTGTGGGGAGATTTTCTGCCGCAGACGAGTGCGGCCACCAAGAGGATTACACGACTTGCCGTGGAGTTGGGGCAGGCTCTTCCTATAAAAATGGCTGAGGAAGCCGTTATTCCCGTATCCAGTAGCCAAGCGGAATCGTGTGCCAAGTCCATGATCAGTGCATCGAATGCAGCGGCAACTGATTTGAGCCCTGAGAGAATGTTGAGTCAGTCTCAATTTAGAGTGGAGAATCTGCGACGTGGCCCAGACTCCGCAGGAGCCGAGTTCTGGCGTATTACAAGTTTGGCCGGACAACCTGCTTCTAGGCTGTTGTGGATACAATGGCTACTGGGCCAGCAGCCAATCGAGCCTTCGGAATTCCTGCGACGCTGGATCGCTACAAATCCGAAACATCCCTTCAGTCATCTTGCTGAGCAGATCATCCTGAACGGCGAACTCGATGCAAGGAAGCATAAATGATCAAAATCAAAATATATGAGACCTTTCTGACTGGGCTCCACCTACCGCATCCAACCAAATCAAGCGCACGGCCTGATCACTCACTCGAGCTTCCTGATAACTACATCATTATACATTCTCCCTTGCAGGGCAAGAAAAAGTAGCTCGAAATCATATTCAATACAAAACTCGTTTACTGCTTCCACAACCCCATACTTCACAAAGGTTGATGGCGCAAAATAGATATAATCGTTCAGAGCAATTAATCCATTAGTTTTCAGTTTGAGTCGCACTGCCTCCAAGTCTCTCTTGACACCTTTATAGCTGTGGTTGGCATCAACATATACCCAATCAAAATAATTATCTGGCATTGACATCACTGTATCAACTGTGTCGCCTTGGTGCAAATGAACTGTTCCGTTTGATATTTCTTGAGCGAATCTCTCCTCAGCAATCTTGATATACTTACTAGCGATATCAACTAGATGTAACTTTGCTGGTTGAGTCTTCTTGAGAATTATCTCAGAAAAGTCACAGCGCAAGATGCCAAGTTCGGCACAGATTGTGTTTTTCGGCATGTATTCTAGCATCTTTTGTCGATTTTCCACTAGCTTGCAGTTACGCAGATGTTTTGACTCAAGTGGCTTTGCAGGAGGCCACATCGCTCGTCGCTGCTTCGGTGTGTAGTCCTCAAGGCAGCGACAGTGTAGAATTCTTCGGATTAGCGAACAAACTCGTCTTACTCGAATCATACTAAGCACCTCCGGTTCTCTGACAGGAACCTCTCTACCACACGTTTTTGGTTCACCCTTTGGTGATATTCCGGCCGTCTAATCGCGGCGCTGGACGAAGTCAGCGCCGCACGCGGTCGGCGTATCATGCAGAATAAAATGATATCCAGAAACTGCTGATCTTTCGATGCTCAACCTTCTTTGCGACACCATAAGTACCAAACTGCACAAAACCCCTCCGGACCCTCCGTTGGAAATTTGCGGCATCTTGCCAGAAAGTGGAATCCTGATCAGGCGGACGAGCATAACGGAAATGATCTGGATCTGTTGAGCTTCTGAGCATACCCAATGCCAAGGAGCAGGAGGGATATGGCATCAACGGTGGGGCAAGCGGCGGCAGACCAGGGTGCCAATGGCAACCACCACTCTCTGCCCGGTGTCCAATTGACTCATCTGAATCCGATTCGCTGCCGCCCCTTACTCCGATCAGCGACAATTCTTGGGCGCTCAGGAAAGTGGACCTACTTTCGCTCAACATAAATGACCCAGGCGGTGCGCAACATCTTTGCACAGACATGACAATGAGCAGCTGAGGTCCTGTCTGTAGCCCCTTCGTCTTGATTCTTCCCCCTGCACATATCCAGAATGGATCTTCTTCCGGGCATCTGATTTCTATTCTTCCTTACGGTGGACGGGTTCGCTGGGCGGATCAGATGGAGGCCAATGAGGGAGGAGGTAGAACGCGGGGTGTCCTCCTATTCAAAGCGTCTAGAGCCATTCAAGGCTATAGAAAGGTGAAGGGTTACGAAGAGGAGGGTGTTGGTTGGTGTTGTTCTTCCGGGACCCGCAGAGAAGGGCCTCCCACATGGATGGTGACACAATGATGCTGGAGACGGTTGAGGAGGGCATCGACCAGGGATTTACGCTGGAAGAGAGCGTACCAGTCGGCATACACGAGGTTCGTTGTAATGATTGTGGAAGTGCGGCCGTAGCGTTCATCCATAAGTCTGAAGAAGGCGTTGACCTGTTCAGGTTTGAGGGTGAGATACCCCAGTTCGTCAATCAAAAGCACCGCATAGCGGGAGAGGGTCTTGATCAGTCTTTGCGTGGAGCGGTCGGCAAGGGATGCATAGAGTTGATCGAGGAGATCCTGGGCATTGAAGAAACGGCAGCGATATCCGGAGAGAATGGCCTGGCGGAGCAGACCTATGGCGAGTCCGGTTTTGCCGGTGCCGGGGTCCCCTATGAAGACGACGTTTTGAGCCCGTTCCACAAAGGAGAGGCCGGCCAGGGTTTGAATCTGAGACCTGTTGAGATCGGGCTTGGATTCGAAGGGGAAGGTTTGCAGGGTCCAGTCCCAGGGGATCTTCGCTTTCTTGAGCCGCTGATCGAGACTGCGTTCCTCCCGGTAGCGGTCCTCTTCCGCAAGAAGCCGGTAGATCACTTCGGGTATGGGGCTTCCCTCCCGTTGCGCGCGTTCGATTTCGGCATCCAGGACCTGTTCGATCCCTCTGAGTTTCAGCTTGGCAAGCAGCGGGCGTAGGTTTTCTTTCAAGATTCTTCCTTCTCGTCGATGCGGAAAAAGTCGCCGGCGACTCGTTCGAGAATCAGTTTTTCCAAGCGATAGAGATCAAAGAGGCCGTAGTGGAGCGCCTGCTCCAAGGCAGCATGGAAGGCATCTTCTTGATAGGTGCGCTTGAGATCGAGGAGGCGTCTGAGGGGTCTCACTGCCCGGCCGTGGGACCTTTTTTTGATCTGAGCAACATAGAGATCCAGAGTCGGGGAATGCCCCAAGAGCTGTTTTTCCTCAAGACAAGGCCCCTGGCGCGAGGGGAGCCTTTTCGGATGGTGGGAAGGATCACAGACGCGGGTGTCGGATTTTCCGATAAGCCGGTGATGGTCTGCCACTTTTCGCGAACCTTCGAAGACCTCGATCCGATCCCAGCTCTTGTGCACCTGCACCTTTTTGCCCACCAACCGTTCGGGGACGGAGTAGCGGTTGGTCTCAACCGTGACATATCCCGTGATGTCCACCACCCGGAACAGGCATTGATAAACCGGCGGCAGATAGAGGGGAAGGGGTTGCAGGTATGGTTTTTCAACAAGGTAGGCGGCATCGGGGCTCATGCCCAGGGATCGTTTGAACTTGGGATTGGAGGTGTTTTGGCACCACTCGATGGCTTGCCGGTTGAGATCCTCCCAGTCAAGGAAGGTCCGCCCGGCCAGGAAATTACCTTCCACATAGGAAAATGGGCGCTCCACCCGTCCCTTTCGATCACAGTCCTCGACTTCATGGGCCTCAAAGGTAACGGAGAAAATGAGTCCAAACCCTTCCATCTCGGGAGCCATCTCGGCATCGGCGCCGGTCCCTCGGGCCACGATGACGTTTGAGTTGTCGATGATGCATCGGGGAGCGGTCCCATCCATGAAACGAAAGGCCTCGGAGAGGAAATGGCGGGCCTCGAAGCGAGTAAAGGAAGGATAATAGCGGATAAAGAGGCGCCTGCTGTAACACAACACCAGAGAAGCGCACTGGGCGGTGACCTTCTTTCCATTCAGGACAATGGTGTGAGGGGAGGTATCGTGCTGCATCTCTTCACCGGGGCCGAAGTGGTAGATTCCAGCCCGTTTGGATTTTTTTCCGTCCCTGAGCTCCAGGTCGCGCACCATGTGGGTAAGGGTGCTGTAGGGAATGGGAAGAGCGTGCTCCTCCAAAAGGATCTCCCGGACTCTGACCACATTCCCCCGGCACCGTTTAAAGATCCCGGTGACCAGAGGGAAAGTCTCCTGCCATCTCGATGGCCGTGCGGTCTGTTCTTCGTCCTTACCCCGCAGGATCTTTCGGATGGTGTTCCTCGAGACCTTGAGAGCGAGGCTGATCTGGCGGATGCCCATTCCCTTCCGGTGAAGGGTTTGGGCGGCATCTCGCAAGTCCTTTTGAATCATGGTACCTCCCTATTTCCGCGTCGAGGACATGTTGCAAGCGGGTGAGCTCGCCTACGGCTTTGATGGCACGGCTCCGATGGTCCGGAGAAAGGACGGGCGCTTGACTGAGACTCAGACGTCGCAGGGTGGCCACCACGCCCAAAAGATCCGAGACCCACCTGCCCTCGGGGCCTGCCCTCAATTTGCCGGCGGCTTGCTTTTCTTCACGGTTGCGCAGGGCTTTCATAAAAAGCGATGGGTCCGCTGCCATCCGCTCGCGGGTGATGGCTGTTGCGGACTGGTAGTGGGCAAAAAAGGCGACAAGATCCCTGGTGGAGACGTGCTCTCGGGTGATCCAGCGGCCGAGGGCCGCGGCATGATCGGCGTTGGCGCGCGCCAAGGGGGCAAGCACCCGGGATGCGGCCCAGCTTGAAAGGCACCCCGATCTTACCTTTTGGAGAATCTCTTCCGGGAGGGCCTCAAGAAGGCTAAGGCGCCTTGACACCCAGCTCGGATTCCTGCAGAGCCTGCCGGCAACCCTGGCCTGGGACATTTTGTGGCAATCCATGAGTTCCCGAATGAGCGCCGCCTGTTCCACTACATCCCACCTTCGCTCCGAGCCGGACACGAGCACCCGCACGAGGGCCTGATCTTCCTTGCAGCTCCAGCGCTCGGCCAGAACCGTATCCCGTTTGCAAAGCTTCAGTGCCGCCACCCGCCGGTACCCGTCGATGAGCACCCGAGACGCCACCGTAATCACCGGGATGATCTGTCCCCACTGTTCGATGGATGCGGCCAGGGCGACCAGGGATTCCCTCTTGATAATCCGCGTGTGAGCGTATCGGAGTTCCAAGTGTGCGATCTCCATTTCCACGACTTCCATGGTGTCCATCTCTGAGCTGCTTCTCATACTCACCGCAGGGCATCTCGAATGATCTGATGGATGGTAGCCGGATCACGCTCGGCCATCTCTTCCGGTGAACGCAGCAGACGCACGGGAGCCCTAACCGGCGCTCGGGGAAGGGAAAGGACCTGGAACAGACGACCGTCGAAGGCGATGAGATCCTTGTCGATCAGCGCGTTTCTGGCCACGATGTACTCGTCCACGGGCATTGAGAGAAGGGTGCACAGTTTATCGTAGCCGCAGTAGGAGAGACCAAGCCGATCCGCCACCATGACCAGCAGCAGGTAGAGCAGCAGTTCGTCACCACCGAGACTCACCCAGAAGCCGTCTCTCAGGAACCGGTGTTCCACAAAGGCGAAGCTCCCTTCAATCTTCCTGACTCGCTCCGGACACAAGACTTTCTTCTCGATCATGGCTTCCCTCCCTCAGTGTGGAGTCACCTTAAGAGTGTGGATCGTGCAAGTCCATCGAGTCCTCTTTTGCAACGCCGGATGTGGACCCTCAAGTCACCGCAACCAAAACAACTTTGCGGGCGAACGCGTCCATCTTTGCAACGCCCTTCTCCGGGATCAGCCAGTAAGTCCCCGTGCTAACGAATGAATCCACCCCTGACGCGTCCATCTTTGCAACGCGCCGGCGTCGCCGGGCTTTCTGCAACAGGCGGTTTCTTTCCACATACCGGGGATGACTCTTGCGGTAATTGCGCCAGTAGTCCGGATTCCTCCCCCGCCAAGCCTTGTTGCATTCCCGCTGATTGGCTCGGTAGTCAGCGTCGGTGGCCATTTTCCCTTTCTGCCACAACCTCTTCCTGGCCCGCTGACATTCCTTCTTGCCGCAGTAGCGCTGATTCTTCGCACGAGGGTTCAAATCCAGGGGACACCCGCAATGGGCGCATCGCTTCTCTTCCATGGCCTGCCTCCACACAGACCATAGAACGCTTAACGATCCTCAAGGGGCGGAAGAAAAAGAATCAAAAAAGAAGGGATGAGAAGGACGAACTCCGCAGGAGTGGCTCCTGGTGGGTCAAAAGGACGAGTACTCCAACCATAAAACTCGGTGGGTCAATTCTCGTGAGCATAGCTGGGTCAATTCAATTTAGCGCCAAAGCAATTACGGTGTCTGGGATTAATCCCATGCGGAGGGGAGATTTGAAGGGAATCTTAGGAGAAACTGAGACCGGGTAGAATCCCGACGGTTTCTTAAGATAAGGTCGCAGACCAGGGGGCTCTTCCGGGCTCCTGCCCCTTTATCCTCAAAAGCACATCCCGTATTCCCACCGATCAGAACACACTGGATGCACACTTAAAAAGTGAACATCGTAAATATGGCTCTCTACAGTATATCACACACGGCTGCACAGGGGTGGGGCGTCCTGGGATCCAAAGAAGAGGAATAGGGGTTGGAATGTTACCGCTCAATACCCTTTCAGGCTCTCTATCGGCAGTTGGCGGGATGTTACAAGAATTCATCGAGACAGTCACTTGTTGCTCACCTCCACCTACCTCCATCCTGGTTCACTGAAGCGTGTAATTCACGGCAATGGCATTCGCCTGGGGAGCCTATGATGCGCGGGAAGCCTTGTGGCGATAATTCCTGATCAATCCTACCACTGCTCCAACAATTTCGACGTCGGTCCCCGAGACCCGAATGGGTTCCATCTCGCTGTTTGCAGGCTTCAATTCAACCAGTCTACCTTGATGGTAGAATTTCTTAACGGTCGCTTCCCCCCGAACGAGAGCCACAACAGTTTGTCCGTTTTGAGCATGGGACTGTTTCGTGATGATCAGGATATCTCCCTCTCGAATTCCATCTTCAATCATGGAATCTCCACGGACCCGCAGGGCAAAATTGTCGCCATCTCCTAGGAAGCTCTCCGGGACCTCCACAGATTCGGGGATCTCAACCGCCTCAATCGGAGTTCCGGCGGCGACCACTCCCAGGAAAGGAATGGACGCAGCCCCGGTGCGTAAAGGCAAAAGCTCAAGAGCGCGTTTTCGATTCTTCCAGGGTGCCTTGAGGAACCCCCTTTCCTCTATCTGCTTCAAGTGCTTGTAGACAGCATTCAAGGATCTGAAGCCCAAATGGATTCTGATTTCCTCGTATGAGGGGGCATATCCATGCTGGAGAATGTAGCTCCGCACAAATTGATAAACCCTTTCCTGCGCTGGGGTGAGCCCCATGCAAACTCCTTTGCATTAGATGGAAAAAAGAACAAGCCGGGCGCCTCTTGCATCTACTAAGCTACGTGCCCAAGCTGAGATACCTTGTCTTTCAGACAGCCCAGGAAGTGCAGATCGGCAACTGAAGCGCTCTTACCCTTCTTTTCTATCATTCTGATCAGAGAGAGAATCTTTGAAACCCTTAAGGGAAGAGGAGATGGGTTTTCTCCTTCAGGTTTTTCCATTTCAGTCTGTGAGCGTGAGAATCGACCTCGATATCTTAAGAACTCCTCTCCCGAACAAAACACCTCGCCCTTCCAAAAATCCCTGTAAACCTTCGCAGTGCCTTTGTCTATATGCTGCGCAGTCTCAAAATCCCTAAGCTGTTCTTGCTCCTCGACCGAGCGAAGCAGGTATCCCCAGAGTTCCCTTTCACCGAGATACCCTAACGGGGTTGCTAGTTCATGGTCAAAGCAGAAAGGTCGTCTGTGGAATTGCCACCGATGGATTGGAGATCCAGGTCGAGGTATCCCGTCGACTCCAACAAGCACGACAAGCTTCGGGAGATGCTCGCATCCCTTCCATTCCTTGATGGTGTGCTTTATTGCATGGTCCACCATTCTCTGAGAATCCTCTGCAAGGGCATGCTTAACGGCAAGCTGGAGGAAATAGACTGCATCACGCTTACCGTTGGCATTAAGCACCATCACAGCTCTTTTTCTCAACGTGAATAGGTCGATAGCCATCTTCTCCTCCAAAAGAACCTCTCTGAGCATGTTGAAAGGGCGGTTGGGGGCGGACAATCCCTTTTGCCCCTGCTTTTCATTGCCATCAAGTACAGTTTCGTGGATAGGTGAATATTAGGTGAAAGTTTTTGACGGGTCAACGATCTTTTTTCATTTTTCGAAGGAAGTCGTTTGAAAATCGGACAGGGAAGGTGATCGATATGGAGTGAACTCGTTCTATGGAGGAATTGTCTCGGCGGTTGCTGGCTTCTGGGGAGATCGTAAATAGCTCAAGCCCTTGAAAAAGGAACCCTCAGTAGACTGGACCGCTCTCAATGGTTGACCCTTGATACCATGTACCAGGATTGCAGTGTTCGGGATAACTCAAGTGGGGGAGGGTGAGCAGGCGAATCCGGAATTTTCCAAGGGAGGTAACGCGGGTGGACGATGTTTCCCCCATGTCGCCCCCAGATCGTCGATTCTAGCTTCTCAAACCCCCAGTCACGAGTTGGGTGTGAGGAGATTTTGGGGAGAACCAAGATGATCTGCATATGGAAAACGCGGAAGGGATCCTTGGTGATACGTACAGAGGAGAGAAATGGCGAAAGAAAAAAGTACTTAGCATAGAGGATATCTATGAAGGGGGGGAATCGCCTCCCCCCACCATCGGCCTCACCACTGGCAAGCCGAATGCCTCTATCAGTTGAGCAGTCTTTGGGGTACCATGATTCCTCTAATCGGTCTTGCCATGAGCGATTCCTCGTCGAGTTGGCCCGTTCTCCTTTTGCTTATAGTGTCCAAGGGGCAGATGCGTAACCGTTAGGGTCTTGATTTGCTTGATACCTCCCAGGTTTCAGTAAGACTTTGATTGACCTGGAACTGCATTTTGGATCACATACGATTTCGAAAACCAGAGGAAAGCACCTCGTTTTGGGCATCGTGACATAAAAGGAAGCGCAGTATGAAGAAGCGTAGCGATAAGACCGGCAATCCATCATCGACTCATGGCCCCATATCAAAGAAAATTTTGGCCCAAGTTCAGAAAGTCTCGACCTCCAAGGTCGTTGATTTGAGCCAGTTCAAGGCCGGAAAGAGAATTGCTGAGAGCCTTCAAGAGACCGTAGTATCCCAGAAGGACCTAGCTAATCTTGATCCTTTGCACGCGGTCTATGTGTATTCGATTAATCAGCTTTCTGTCTTTGTCGAGCAGTTGGGGACATTGGCGGACACAGCCAAACTGGTAAAGGCATGTTTGGATGCGGAGGATGTGTACATGCCTTCTGGACCACCAACCAGCCCCTTAACCCAATCCTATTTCAACCACTGGGCCTTTTTCGACCTTTGCGTGGGACCGAAAAAGGAAACATGGGCGACCATCGCTATAGACGTATGCAAGATGATGAAAGTCCACAAGGATTTGGTCAGAGTATTTGAGATAATGCAATGCTCGAGGATGGGCTTTTACGTGCACCAAGGTTTTTCTGGTGGTCACCAATTATTCAGAGAATTGGTGACCAACAAGGTGATTAGAGCAATTTTCCCGAGTGGCTATAAAGGTTCAAAGGACGAAATCTGTTATCTGCGAGTGATGCCTGGTAGCCTTGGATGGATGGACTTCGGCTATGATGTTGTGGTCACTACCCCATATGTGATTTCGGAGATGCTGGACAAAAAGTTTGTCTATGCCAAAGAAGAAAAATGGTTAGGTTTTTTTGACAGAACTTTAAAGGAGACTGAAATTACAGACAATGTGGCGGCTTATGAATATCTCATGAAGTATGGATTAGGAAGACATTACTGGAATGAATATGTATTTGAAGGATATGTCAATTATGAAAAAGAAATGATCCTTCTTGCAGGTTTTCCAGACATTGCGTCAAGTAGACCCCATTCAAATGTTAATGAGATTTTGTGGTAATCTCTGAATTGGAGTATGCCCATGAAAGCTCTAGCGGTTGTTATCGCCTTAATTGCCTTGGTTGGGTTATACACTTTGCTTGCCAGTATCCACGCATACTTGAGAATTCTGATCAGAGTGCTGCCAGTTCCGTGGCAAGTTGGTGTTTCTTGCCAGTAGGTTGACTTCAACACCGATTTTCGCGACGGTTTTGTCGATAACACATTCCCGCCGATATGGTTAAGCATGAATCCGAGAACTGTTTGTCGGCAAGGGTTCAAGCTGTATCACTCAAGGGATGGCCTCCCTTTTTGTTATTCGATGTGACGATCAGAATGATGCAAGAGTTCCTGCTAAAACATTTCAGACTTTTATGAAGCATCATGGTCCATGGTCTATGCATCCTATGGAATAGACAGGTATTATGAGGTTTTGACCTCCGTCTTCACTGTGTCCTCCGACCGCTCTTCAAGTCATGTTTTATGTTTTTCTATTGACATTTTTAAGCGTCACTATATTATAACAGGGATGCGTGACGCCACCTTCTTCACTCAACCGGTTCCTACCTGGCAGCGTCGCTACGAGGCCCTGAGGGCCTACTTCGTCGATCGGCTGCCTACCCAGCTCGTTGCGGAGCGCTTCGGTTTCTCGCCCGGCTATGTGAGATTGCTTTGCCATCAGTTCCGACACGGCAAGATCGACCTGACGGAAAGCTCCCCACAGGGCAAGCCCTCCCGTCGCAAGGTGAACTCCGATACCCGCGTGAAAATCATTGCCTGGCGCCAACAGCGACTCTCCGCCGGAGAGATCGTGGAGCTCCTCAGTGAAGAGGCAGTGGAGCTTTCCGTGCGCACGGTGGAACGGGTGCTTGCCGAAGAGGGACTCCCCAAGCTTCCTCGCCGAACCCGTCTCAAGCTTGGTCTTACCGTGCGGGGAGCGCAGGTGCCGGAGCGTTCCGAGTCTTTCGATTCACTCGATAAAATCGAAGGGCAGCGTCTCGAATCCACCGCGGCGGGGATCTTCCTGTTTGCTCCCTTCATTGCCCAACTCGGCCTTCACGAAGTGGTCCAGGCAGCAGGTCTGCCGGGGACCAAGGTCATTGCCGCCGGCAATTACTTCCTTTCCTTTCTTGCCTTGAAACTCCTCGGCACCGAGCGCTATGCCCACGTTGGGGAGCATGCCTTCGATCCGGCCCTCGGACTTTTTGCCGGGCTCAATGTGCTTCCCAAGTGCACGGCCCTCTCCACCTACTCTTACTCCCTGGACGAGGTTCACCTCACTCGGTTGCAGCAGGCCTTCGTTCAGCGATCCTCCCGGCTGGGTCTCTATGACGGAACAACCATCAATTTGGATTTCCACACCGTTCCTCATTATGGCGACCAGTCAGTGCTCGAGGAGCACTGGGCGGGAGCCAGGGGAAGGGTCATGAAGGGGGCACTCACCCTCTTTGCTCAAGATGCTCAAACGAAACTCCTGCTCTATACCGCGGCAGACATCCAGAAAGAGGAGGCCGACGACCAGGTGCTCACCTTCCTTTCTTTCTGGAAGCGGGTGCGACGCGGTGTAAAGCCGACTTTCATCTTCGACTCCAAGTTCACGACCTACGAAAACCTCTCCAAGCTCAATCAGCAGGGAGTCAAGTTCATCACTCTTCGCCGTCGGGGACACAAGCTCATGGAAGATCTCGAGAAGATCGGCTCCTGGAAGCGGATCACCATTGCTCACGAGAAGCGCAAGTACCAAAATCCTTTGATCCATGAATCCACAGTCCCCCTGCGAGACTACGATGGCCAAGTTCGTCAGATCGTCATGCGCGGCAATGGACGTGAAAAGCCGGCATTCATCATCACCAACGATCAGGAAACCCCGGTGGAGCTCATTGTCGGAAACTATGCCCGTCGGTGGCGTGTGGAGAATGGCATCGCCGAGGCGGTGAAATTCTTCCATCTCAACGCACTCTCCTCGCCCATCCTCATCAAGGTCCATTTCGACATCATCATGACAATGATCGCAGACACCCTCTATAGCAGATTGGCTCAGAATCTCCGAGGTTTCGAGGCCTGTGATGCCCCGAAGCTTAATCGAGATTTCGTCAAGGGAAAGGGTGAGGTGGCAGTCAAAGGCGGACACATAACTGTCACGTATCCCCGGCGCGCACACAATCCCATTTTGCGAGCAGTCCCCTGGCAGCGGCTACCCCAGAAAATCCCATGGCTCAACGATGCCCAGATCAGCTTTCACTTTCAGTGACAAGGTTCCTAAATGTTATATTCATGTGACGGTTATACGTCTCGCGAAAATCGGTGTTCAAATGAATAGGCCAGCATAACGCATATGAGAGGGATGTGTTGAGCCCCCTTTCTCTCGTAGAGAGCCTTCTCGATCTCTCCGCCCCCTATCTGTTCACCTCACTTTCCAAGCGTCCACAGGTTCTTGAGATATTCCTGTTGCACCTGGCACCAGATGAGGGTGAAACGTAAATTTCCAGTCTTCAACTCAGCGAGGGGTGGTTTAAACCTCAGGAGGTTTCCTGGGTCCAGGATTTCCATATTCTGCTGTTTTTTCAATATAATGTCGGTACCCAGTTGACAAGATTTTTCTGACACCCCCTGCCGTGTATGCTATGTTCTATCGAAATCCATGGAGCATCGGGAGATCTATCTGGGGAAAACGGCGGCATCACCGTGCATCGAAGTGGAGCTGCTGAAGAATGCGGATTCTATGGCACTCTAGAGTTGAACGGGATTTGTGAAACTTATCTTCTTGACCTCATCCGAACATCATCGACTATGTTAACTAGTACACGTAAAAGGACAGACAGGAACCGAAGCAGGACAGCTCCTTTTCCTCCGAAATAGCAAAAACGACCCTTTTTCCCTGCCAATCTTCGGCTGGTTTCTCCCTTGCGGCGCCGTTCGCTCAGCTTTCTAATGTCTGTAGGTCCCGTTCACTTTCGTTTGGATCATCCTCTCGGTTCCCGCATTCATTCATGTGCCTATCTCCAGCGCCATCGGTCTCCCGTGGGAAACCGTCTTCGCCGTGTCGAGGCGAGGATGCAAACGGCGGAGGCGAAGGGCTTGAATCTTGAGATAATTACTAAGTACAGGTCTACGGAATAGTGTGTCACGGATTAGTGCCGTGACATTGCTGGGGCTGGCGCGACACACTGAAAAAGAGAAGGACAGGACATGGCTTTTACTGATCCTTCCTGGATGAGGGAGCTTTCCAGGGCATTCACCGAGCTCCACGAGGGAAGTGCAAGGTCAGCGAACGGAGGGTGGAAGTTCGCCGGGGGGCCGGCGGGGGAGCGCTCCCTGCTGAGCATGGGGGGCCGGCTGTACAGACTTGTCGACCATGAAGCCATGGGGGCCGCTTTCGCGTTGAGCCTCATGGGGTTCCAGTACGCGTGGGAGTGCCGCCGGAGGCATTGGCCCGGAACCCTTCAGGGAATTCTGGAAGGCGAAGTCAACAGGGGCCGGTTTTACCTTCTTTGCTTCGAGCCTCCGGGAAGGAAAAATGGTTCCGTTCCCATTGCCACGATTTTCGAGGACTCGCTGGGGGACTGCCACCTGCTGGAGACCGTCCAACCGCTTGACGAGGGCCTCTGGGCGGCACTCACGGTGGCCGCCCACACCCTTGAGGAGCGTCGCGGGGACCCTGTCCGCTTCGATGACCACGGTGACTTCCTGGTCCCGGGAGGCTCATTGCGTCGTTCAGCGCCACAATACGGAGCGCCTGAAGAAGAACATTCCCCGAAAGGTCATGCATGATCCCAAGCTCTGCACCCAGTGCATGCGGTGCGTCACTGCCTGCAGTGAAATGCGGGCCGTCACGTGGAGGGGGGAGAACGTGCTCCTCGGACCCATGGAAGACTACTGCACCGACTGCGGGCTTTGCCGCAAGCGCTGTTCCTACCTCAGGGCCGAATCGAAGGAGGATCTCCACAGGACTCTCGACCCGGACCTGAGGATAGACGAGGGTGGCGGAGGCCTGACACTTTACGGGGATCACGCCGTCGCTTACGGGGAAATCCTGGGAAGTTGGGAAAAGGAGGCTCCATCCTGGCTTCCCTTCCAGGTCCGCACGGCACTGGAAATCCCTCCTGAATTCGCTGGGGATCTGCCCGTGCGGCGACAGACATTGCTGGAGATGGAAGCCGGGCAGGGGGTCATCCGGGGCATGCCGGCAGTGGCAACCGAACTGGCCGGCACCGGGGAGGATTGCGCCCAATGCGTGGTGCGAAGGCGCCACCGGGCGGCCCTGCTTCTCCAGACCCAGGACGGCCGGGTGGAATGGGACATGGCCCGGGCCGCCATGTGCCTCGGCATGGAGGTCGAAGCCGTTGCCGCCGCCACGGAGGGGGGCATGTCATTTCCCACCCACGAGACTGCCCGGTTCTTCTACCGGATGGGACGGTTTCGCTGGGCGTCTCCCCTCGATCTCTGGAAGAAGCGGGAAGCGGACCTCTTCCTGAGCCCCTTTGCCGGCCAGGTCCCCCCCGATCTGCAGCAGGGCATACTCGAGGATACGGGCAGGCTGGCCCAGGTGTGGTTCCCCCACATTGCCCAGGCCCTTCCAGTCACCAGGAATCCCCTGCTGATGCAGTTCAGCGGTCGCCTGGAGAGGATCTTCACCAAGCACCCGCAGCTCATGGCCGCCGAGGCGGAAGCCGCCCGGGAGCTGTTGCGTGACATCCCCCGCAACCACGCCCTCATTCATGCCCGTTACCGCCACATGGCCATTGCCAGCGGTCACAGCGCCTGCCCGTCGTGCGCCGAGGTCCAGGTCCTGGCCTTGCCCGTGTATATGAGCATTGCCATGAGCCTGGCCCGCGGAGAGGTTCCCGGGGTTTCCTTCACGTGCGAGACCGGGTGCATGAGCGAGACCCTCAACAAGGTCAACGAAGTCGCCCAGAAGGTTCCGGGTGGGCGCACGGTCTTCGGAGGAGGCTTCGCCTTTGGAGAAGCCATCGCCATGGCTCAGGACAGGGCGGTGCGCATGGGACATCTCCCCAGGGGCCGCCGATACGTGGTGAGCCAGGGGGGCGACGGGGGCGCGGTCATCGGGCTTCCGGCGTTTCTCAACGCCCTGCGCCAGCAGGCATTTCTCATTCACCAGCGCCATGCCAACGCGCTCCACTTCATCAACATCACCGACACCCAGGTCTACTCCAACACCGGGGGAGAAAGCTCCGCCAGTTCGCTTCTCGGCCTGGGGACCCTGACGACGCCCATCGGCAAGTTCCTCATGGGAAACCAAAAGATCCAGTGGAACCTGATCAACCTGGCCGCCGAGTTTCCCGGCATCCTGGTGGGCGCGGGCCACAGTGGTGACAAGGCTGCCATGCAGGAGTTCTGGCAGCTCGCCGACCAGCTCGGGCAGTCGGCCATTCGGTGGGATGTGACCCCCTGCCCGGAAACGGGCAAGTTCTTCGGTGAAGACCCCGACGACTTGGCTGAAGTTATGGCCCACGCGGGAATGCTTCCCCAGGTCGTCTTCGTGGGGCGCTTTCGCAAGCGGGTGGCCCCCATTCATCCCGAGGACCGGGGCAAGCTCTGGAGCGAGTGGAGAAAAGAGCCGAAACCCGTCCAATATTGGATGCAGCGTGATCCAAGGTACCGGGATCTGTTCCGCAAGAACCCCCAATCGGGGGCACTGGAGCCGCGAAACACCGTGGCCCATTTCCTCGTCGCGCAGCTTGAAAGCTATCGGGATCAGCTCAACTGGCAGATCGACCTGGAGACGCGGATGGTCAGGCAGGCCGAGGAGTGGGTCGCCTCCTTTTTCCAGGAGCTCAAGGGCATGTGGAATCACCACTGCTATCAGCTCGAGGAGTTCCGCTATTCCATGCTCTTCAACAGCCAGGGGGAGCTCAAGCCGGAGTACAGGGGCAGTCTGGAGCAGGATATGGTGCGCCGGGTTCTCGGGTGGGAGCCCCTGAGCCGGTATGCGGCCCGCCGCGATGACATCCTCTCGGAGCAGAGGGACCGCATCGACCAGGCCGTGGTTGAACTGGAACGGCTGGAGGGGCTTGGAGCCGACATCCTGGAGACTCCAGCCGGAGGGAATGAAAGCCTTCAAGAAGTGGTGGCGAGGGTCGCCCAGTTGAGCCAGACGTTCCGCGACACCCTGGGTGAGCTCAAGGTTGCCCTTGCCGACGCATCGCCTGCGGATCCGCTGGAGGAGGAGCTTTTTTCCGACGGCACATCAGGGGAGAATCCTCCGACTATTCCGGAAATCCGCCGCGAGGAACTGTTGCGCATCCTCGACCGAATTCTCGAGGAACGGGCCCTGGCCGCGCAGGTGGAGCTTCAGCAGTACCGGCTGTCCCAGCACCTGAAGAAGGAGTTCATGGAGGGCGGGGGAATCGTTCGGACGAGGGAGGCCGTGGAGGCCGCCGCCGAGCGCTCCAGGCTCCGGGAGCACATCGGCGGCACGGGTCCTTTCGCACTGGGCGTCGCCAGCATGGCTGGAGACCGGGGCATCGCCATCAACCGGGCCTTCGCCCAGTTCTTCACGGCCAAGGGAGCCTGGGCGGGCATGGCCTGGCAGTTCGGGTCCTCCAAGCGGGGGACCCCCGTCCTCTCCGCCACCTTCGTCGACGCGAAACCCCTCCACCGAAAGGACGCCATGCACAGCTTTCCCATGGCAGTCCTCATCGTGACCAACTACGAGGAGATGAAGCAGAACCCGGACCTCTTCTTTGGGCGGCTCCAACCCGGGGGGTATCTCATCATCAACAACCGCAAGCCTCCCCAGGTGCTCTGGGAGGACCTTGTGGGCAGGGTCCCCGAAAGCGGAAGGCGGGCCGTGGAAGACCTGCGGCAATGCCTGGGCAGGAGAAGGGAGGGGCACCCAGGGGCGGAAGTCTACGATGCCTCGGGCGAGAGGGAGCCACAGGGGCAAGATCAATGGAGCCCCCGTGACGTATTGGAAGAAGCTTCGAGGCTCCTGTGGGACAGGCCCACGGCGAGACTGGACGAAAAGGAAAGGAGCCTTGCGGAAAAGACGGCCGCCATGGCCACCGTGAGGCTTGTGTCGGTGGACATGGACGGCATCATGGAAAGGGTGGCGGGCTCATCCAGGGTCGTTTCCAATCTGGTGGCCGTGGGACCGATTTTCAGGGCTTTCCGGGAGATGGGCTTTCCCTTTGATTGGGAAAGGGACCTGGGGATCCTCACCCAGGGTTTTCCCGAGGCCGTCAAGAAGAAGAAAGAACTCCTGGGATGGTACCACAAAGCCATGGACCAGGCCGTGAGCGATGCCCGGATCTTCACCCCCCACCCGGCGCTGAAGCAGGAATCCTTCCGTTCCCTCCCGCCGACTTCAGACATCCAGGCACCGGCTCCGACGAGCGACGTCCCGAGAGTGGCCCTTCCCCCGTCCAGCTTCAAGTGGGTGCAGGACCCGTGCGAACACCTCATGATCATGGGGGGGACCCTGGCCGGCATGGTCATGAGCCAGGTTGCCACCGCCGAGAGTCCCCTTTTCTACATCGGCTTTCCCATCACCCCTGCGGGGAATCCGTTTTACTTCATGGCCGAAGCCTTCGCCAACGGGCATCCCTACATCGTGGTGGACGAAGTGAACCCCTCGGAAAAGGTCGCCGCCGAGAAACTCCTCGGTGTTGCGCGGACGGGCGGGTTTCTTCCCGTGACCTTCACGGCGTCCCAGGGCTGGCGGCTCTTCACGGAGATCATCCCCCAGTTCGTGGGCGCCCGCCTCGAAGGGCTTTTTGTCATCACCAAGCGGGCCCTGGCCGCGCCCAACCTCAACATCGAAGAGAGTCACACGGACTTCATGAGCTTCAGGGACGACGGGGGCATCATGCTGGCACCGAAGGACATCCAGGAGTACGTTCCCGCCCTTTACCTGTCGAGGCTCCTGACCCACTTCGCCAAGCTGCCCGTCATCCTCTCCATCGGTGGCATAACGGACACCCACAAGATCGGCCTCGCCAAGGTCCCTTCCGATGACAGGGTTCGCGGTTGGCTGCGGAAAACGCTCCGGGGCTTCGACTTCCTGGAGGGCAAGCTCATGAACCGGGACGGGGAACTCATCGTCCATGGCCCAAGCGGGACTTCTGCGGTGTACCAGGAAACCCAGTCGGAGATCGAAAAAGCCCACCAGGCGTTCACGCGGGTCCTCCCGTACGCCCTTAGGGCGGTCCGTGAACTGACGGGAGTGTGGCTCGGGGAGATCGAGGTCAGGATGCAGGGAGACGGCGGCCCATCGAACCTGGGGGATGGGCTGTCGGAAGGATTGAGAGCTGGGAAGGACCACGTGGAGCCGCGCATCGAAGATGGAGCCCAGCCCGGGGGGGAGCCGCCGCCCGTGGAAACCCTTTTCATCCTCCAGGGCTCCCTTTTCCCCAATGCCGTGGAAGCTCTCCTTGAGCTGGAAGCCGCCGGCTGGACCGGCATGGCGTGTCTTTCCATCCGCTGCATGAATCCCTTCCCGGAGGAAGTCCTCATCCCGTGGCTCAAGAGCGCGAAACGCATCATTGTCATGGACCGGTCCAACAGCTTCGGTTCCGTTCCTCCCCTGGCTTCCCGGGTTCTTGGCGCTTTCGGTCGCTTCGCATCCCGCGGCACGCACGACGTGGTCAAACCGCTGCGAATCCTGGTGGGTGGACTTGGCGGGCGAGAGGTGACCGTTGAACAGATGAAGGAGATACTCCTCTCGACCCATCTCCTCTTCAATGCCCCGGAGGAATGGGAGACCCCGTTCATTGTCCGCCGGCTGGAGGAGGATGAAACCCTGAAGGCACTCCTCGCCGAGGCTGCCGCCCTGGATCTGCGCAACACGAACCGGCACACACGGGTGCCGCCTCACCTGCGCTCCATGGCGGCCGAGGAATCCGAATACCAGGAACACCTGGCCCGGCTCAATGCGATGCTTGCCGAAAAGGACTATGTCCGGTTTCTCCAGACCCATCACCAGGTGGAATTCATCGGACCTCGAGAAGTCCTGCGGGAGAGCGTCCTCCATCAGCAGATCGTTTTGCACCTGGAAATCCGCCTGGCAAGGCATGCCGCCGAAGAGGGCTTTGGCAACTGGCGCCATGCCATGAATCTCCTCAAGTACAGCCACGAAGAAGCGGACCTGGAGCAGGGCCGTACCCTTTTGAAAAAGGAAATTGAGGCCGGTGCCGTGTCTCGTCGCCTGGCCTTTGATGTGCTGGGTTCCCTCGATCTCCTGCCCATGGAAGAGAAGGTCCAGCGGGAATCGGGCGGTGCGGGTGACGGGAGCTGCACCGGTCTGGATGAGATGGTCCAACTTGAACCCTCTGAGGGAGAGGAGTCCGTCGGGTCCATCGAACCGGTGATTTTCGATCCGGAGGAAGGAAGAAGAATCCAAAGGTGCTTGACGGAGTTGGTTGTCCTCAATGGAGAGAGGCCCCTTTTCTTCAATCCGGAAGACTATGAGCATGGACTGGTGGAAAGGATGCAGCGGGAACCTCTCTCCCCGCTCCACGACGCTTCCGCCCGGTACGCTCCCGCCGGGGCCGATGCCCTCGCTTGGAGTTATCGTTGTTGTTACCGGGATCTCATTGACGGGACCTTGCAGCGGGAGATTCTCGTCAGGCACCACGCTCCCGAGTTGGCCGAGCTTTTTGAGGGAGACGGAAGAAAGCGCCTGGAGGAACTGGTGAGGCGCCTCAGGGGCAATCTTTCCAAAGAGGGCGAGGAATTGAATGAGGCGGTGATGGCGGCTGAGGTGGAGCGCTACCTGGGGGAGCGATTGTTCCCGAGTTATCCAGGGAACCCGGCGTTCTACCTGGAATACTTCAGGAATTGGGTGCTGCCGCACCTGTTGGTCGCCCGTGATGGGTCCGATGCGTTGATCGTTCAGAGAGCGAAGTGAGAGCCATGATAAGCGCAAACAGACGCGAGGCTTTGTATCGAGAGTTGGAGGCCGGCTTCCCGGTGAGGGTCGCCGGCTCCGGAGCCCCCACGGAGAGGATCAAGGGGCCCCGGTTGACGGGGGACCATCCGGAGACGGCGCCTTTCGATATCGGGGGCCGGCGGAAGCACCGCATCGAGGAGTTGAAGGAAGCCGTCACTTCCCAGCTCCTCCATCTCGTGACCACCCTTTTCATTGTTCCAGCTGAAGACCGTTTGATCCGACATGCCGTCCGCGATTCCGTCGAGGGCCTCTACGAGGCAGAGAGACTGTGCGACTCGCGCGGCTCGGGGGGGCCTTGCCGGGACGCCGCTCACCTGGCGCGGTCATGGTGGGGAAAGGAGCAATGGGAGCCGGCTTCGAATGTGGGCGCGTCCTGTCCCCTGCTCGCCGGGTTCGGCCTTGTGGAACAGGCGGGCTTTTTTGAGAGGCAGCCTCACGAAATCGCATCCTGGACCAGGATTTTCCTGGACATCGAGCGGTACCACCGGTCGGACCCCGACGAGCACGAAAGCAGACTGGACCGCATGAAGACCCTTCGGATGGGTATAGGTGGGCATACTCTCAGCAATCTCCAAGACCTTCACATATGGCTTGAAACCAGTCTTCTGGGGGAAATGAACAAGTCCGGCTGGAACCCGGGCGCTTTCACCCTGCGTCTTTCGCGGGAGCTCGAGGGCAGGGTGTCGCCTGACCTCCATCCCGGCATCCCGTTGCAGGGATTCCTCTATGTGCTGCTTCGATCCCACCAGTTCTGCCTTTCGGAGACCATCGAACCGGAAGAACGGGCCCGCCTCGAGAAGGTGAATGCGACACGGGAATTCGACAGCCTACTGGATTTGATGAGGGTGGTTGTCCAGCGCACCCTGCACCGGCGTGACCTGCCGGAAGTGGTCTTCCTTCTGGACCAGCTTCAGAAGGAGGGCTTCAACATCAAGCACGAGAAGTTTCGGGATCCCTACGCGTCGGATTCCGTTGCCGTCGGCGACACCGAGCGGCTCGAGAAATGCCGGCTGCCCCTGTTCCTGAATCTGGAAGGGCTTTCCGGAGACTATCACCAGGACCTCCTAGTCGGCCGCGAGGACCTCCTCAAGCTCCACCGGCGCATCATCACGGAGGCCGTGGAGGAGCTGAAAGCCTTTGTCGCGTCCTGCGTTCAACCGCTCCCCCAGGCACATCTGGTCCATCGGCTCATTCGTCTTGCAGTCGGATGGTTTCTGGCGGGCGAACCGTGGCCTCTCCCCGAAGGGGCTGAAAGCGGAGAGGAGGGCATTCGGCAGCTTCTTCCCGACGATGTGATCCGCACCCTGGTCAGGCCTCGGAAGGGTTATGAGCTGGGTTCCAAGCATGAACTCAAACGGATCATGGAAGATGAGGAAAAGAGGCAACGGGGTGCTCTGGAGCGTATCCAGGCCACCGGCGTGGTCCAGGGCCATCACGATTACGCGGTCTTTGCCCGCTGCCTTCTCTTCCGGATGCTTCAAAGGGATCTTGGATTGACACTCAAGGATCCATCCATGGGCGAACGCGTCGCGGGAAAAGACGCGGCCGAGGCCGAGAAGCTCGAATGGGTCGTGGAAAGAGCCGATGCCCTCTCCATCGATGCCGTCGGGGGGTGGGCACACACCCTCGATGCCGTCAGGGAGCATCTCTTGCAAAGGACTCCTGCGGCTCCGCCTGAGGCCAGGGTGGAGGAGCCTGCCGAGGAGTCGTTCGCCGGGTTCCTCGACGCGGTCGCACCTGTCTATTACCGGCTCATCGTTGCCCTCGGAAGGCACCAGTCCAATCTCCCGCGCCTTGAAGTCACCGGGTCCTGGCGCGAGGAGATCGACCTCCTCGTGAAGCTCCTGGCACCAACCCATGCCCGTATTGAAATGATGGCGTCGCGGGATGCCCGGGAAGCGTTCCTGAGGGCAAAGAGCGCCCTTTACCGTGCACAAACGAGGCCGTTCGTCGTCAACAGCCGGGAGTGGCAGGCTGCCATGGCATGGGCAGTCCATTGCCGCATCGGTAGAGACCCTTCCGCGTTTCTTGAAAACGCCGACCTGGACGGGTTCCTGGAGGAAGTCAGCAGAGCGGCGGAAAAAGTGGATCGCACTCCGGGTCCCCTTTTCCTGGAAACACCCCGGGGTGCAATCCTTTCGGTTCTTGGAAGGGATGACGGGACGAGCGATCTCGACCGGGAGGCTCTGAGCGAGCTGGTGCGAGCCTTGCCCCAGCTGGACTGCGGGGCATGCGGCGAGGCAAGTTGCAGGAATTTTGCCCAGGCGCTCCTCCGGGGCAGGGCCGAGCCCAGCGCCTGTGTTCAGCTTTCTCCCCAGGGGCTCACCCGGTTGTTGGAACGCTTCGGTGCACTGATGGAAAAGATCCCGGACGGGAATGCTTCGGCGTCTCTGCTGGAAGCCTTGAGAGACCGAGCCCAATGGCGCAGGATGGGTGAGCGGGATTCATTCTGTGTCGTCCTTTCCCCCGTTTGCAGAAAAGCCAGGTCTCTTTTTCTGGAGCGCCTCAGGGATGTCTGGGAGGGACTCTCTCCCAAGCCGGAGATCTTCAGGTGTCCGAGTCCGGAGGCGTTTTACGGGGAGCTCTGTCGGTATTTGGGATACGAGTCGGCGGAACGTCTCACCGATGAGGAGAGGAGACTCCTCGTGGATCGGGGTGATGCCAGAGAAGAGGCTGCATGGCATCTGTTCCGGCAGAAGCAGGACTGGCTTGCCCTGGCAGTGAAGAATAGGCAGGGGAAACCTCTTCTCCGTGCCCAGGACCCGGCATGGGTGGCGGCGCAAGGCTACGCGGACCTCCTCTTTCTGCACCAGCTGAGCCCGAGAGACAGGAGCCTGGTGCTCTGGGATAGGCTCGAACGGCATCAGGACGGATTCAGACAATGGTGGAACGAGGACCTGCTCATCCTGAACCATCCCGATTTCTCCATCCATGACTGGGAGGACTTCACGAAAATCATCAAGAACGCCTACTGGCACCAGGAGTACTCCCTGGCGCCGGGAGACGCGTTGAAGTCCCTGCGCGGGTCTCACTTTTCAGAGGAATGCAGCAGTTCCGCCGGCGCACCGGGGGAACTGCTCAGACGCCACCTGGACCACGTGGTGGATCTCGAGGAGAAGGATTTCCTCCGACGAGTCGAAAGGCGGGGTGAGGTCACACGGGGTAGAGGTGTGTCGGACATGACCGAGCTTCGGTTTGTCCTGGAAGCCCTTGTGGATGAACACATCCTGGCCAGATCATCCTGCCCGGGGCCCCGGCTTCCCTTCGGGGACCAGGCCGTCGTCGACGTGGAAGGGATCTGGGATCGTTTCCAGGCCGAGAGCATCGCCTTCTCTCCGCGGTTCTCTTGCCGGTGGGAAGATTTATCCGCGTCGGAGCAGGAAGCTCTCGCAGGGGAGATGGGATCGGAAGGCGGCATCGCCGGTCCACAAGGAGACGGAGGGGTGTTCCTGGAGGGATGGAGCGGTTCACTGGCTAAGCGGGCAGCTCTCATTCGGGCTCTCGTTTTGGTGATGACCGGCCACCGCGCTCAAGAGGAGGCCGAGGCCAGGTGGCTCAAAGAAGGCATCGGGGGAACCCTCCCCGAACGGCCGCCCCTGGGATCCTTCCGGGTCCTTGTCCGCCGGCTCATGAGAAACGGGTGTGGCCGCCATACTGTCCAGGAGGAGCTCGATTCAGTTTTGAAAGACCTTGAGGCACGTCGTGAGCTTCTCGCAGCGCTCGAGGACGATGTTCTCCACAAGGCTATCCGCAAAGGGGCTCCCAGGGTGCTTCTCGAGGCGAGGCGGCCGCCGGCCGGTCGGTCGGAAAGCTCGGAAGACGATTTTCTTGGCAAGATTCCAGGCCTTGCAAACAGCCTCGAGGGTCTTTTTCAGGCTCAGCCGCCCATGGACCGGGAGCGCCTGCTCCATTACCTCTTCCTTCTGGCCAAGATGGAGGGAAACCTGGACACGCTGACCGCCCTCCTCCGGGAGATTCGGGAGACTTCCGATGTCATGGAGGCCGCCTGGCTGCGGTTTACCGAGGAGCGCATCCTCGAGGGGCCGCCGCCCAAGTCTTCTCCGGGAACCGGCCTGGGTATCCGCCTGCTGTTTTCCCATCTCCAGGACAAGGGACCGGTGAACGCGTGCCTTGCCAAGGGCGTGGGCAGAAGGGAAAAGCGCAATGTGGCATCCGCGGCCAATGAGCTTCTCGATTTCCTCCGCTATCACCTCCTCCTGTGCTCCAACGACACCGACGCGCCGGGCGCGGACAAGGCAGTCCAGGACATGCTTGTTGCGGGCTATGACCTCGCGGGCATCGACGAGGAGGCGCTGAAAGCGGCGGCCAACCGCGAATGGGGCCGACTGGAGCAGCTGAGGAAGCGGAAGATCTGGATTTTCACATCCGTCACCGCGCGAAAGCTGGCCGCGCAGCATCCGGAACTGAATGAAATCGAGCGCCGGTTCCAGAAAATGCGCCTGGAAATTCTCAGGGAAGGCGGCCACGCCGACCATGAGCAGGCCGAGATCGTCAGTCGAAGGGGTGTGGCCCTCGGACAGATCAAAGGGGAGATGTACCGCCACCTCTCCGACCTTCTGGAATCGGAGCGCATTGCGACTTTCCAGAGCCGCATCCGGCGGATCGTCGATGAAATCGACGAAAAGCGGAAGGAAATCGTTGCCGGGTGGAGTTCTGGTGGCATTAACCAGCGCACTGTTTTCTACATCCTGCGGCAATACCAGAAGAGCGTCCCCGAGCCGACGTGGGAGGACTTCCTGCGATTCATCGTGGAACAATGGCTGATGCCCGTGTTCGACTTCAGATCCTCGGTGCGTCCCGACCGTGACGAGCGCCTGAAGGAACTGGACGAGCGGATTCGGGCCGTCCTCGGGGTTTCGCTCTTGGACCTGGAGGGAGAAACCGCCGAGGCGGCGGAACAGGACTTCCAAGCATGGATGGAGGACCAGCTGGGGGGCTCCATAGGGAATGTGTCTGAGAGCGCGCTCTTCGTGGTTGGCTGATATGAACCGCAAGAGAACAGTTCCAAGACCGCGGCTTTAATGCCCGGAAGAGGTGACGCAAAATGACGGCCAATGGTTTTTCACGGAATGTCGACTGGCTACCGGAACCGGGCATGACCCCGGGTCAGTGGCTTCACCGTCACAATCTGGCGAGTCAGGCTCAACCCGGCCCAAGGGACTCGAGGATTCCCTCTTTCTTGGGCCATCTCGCGGCAGAGGTCTGCGCGCTGAGGTTCAGCCTGGAACGACTTCGCCTCTCCGTCGGGACAAACTCCCGGAGGTGGCAGGATTTCCGGGGAACTCTTCTGGACGACGGTGAAATCCCCGTCCCTTCCGATGTGAAGCCCCATCTGGTCAAGCTCCTGGAATCGTTTCTATCCCGGGGCGACTGGCGTGAAGTGGATGTCCTCGAAATGATGCTGGAATACCTGGGGGAAACCTCGGGCATCTTCGCTCTTGCCGGGAGCGGCGGGAAGGGGGACGGAAGACTCCGGGAGGAGACGGCGCGGTTAAAAGAGCTCCGGACTTCCGACGGGCCAGCTTACGGACGGGCGATTCAGGGACTCATCACGGAGACCCGGGGGAGCCTCATGGGTCTCACGGGGGTCAGCCGGACCTTTGGGAGCCATCCCAGCCGTTTTCACGAATTCACGGAGGAGCTCCTTCGGATGATTATCGACGGCCTGGCTCAGGCCCTTGGGGCGCCGCGGGATTTCTCCCGTGCCTTTGAGGCACTTCCCGAAGATCCCGGGAAGCTCTGGGAGCAACTCCTTCAGGAAGCGGGCAAAGCCCATGGCACCCTGGAGGTTCCTCTCAGCCTCAAACCCCTGGAGAAGGCCTCCCTCATTCTCCTGGAAGGCCTCCCCCTGGAGCGGAGAGGTCACGCAGCCTTCGTGCGCCACTTGATCGAAAGGGAAGACGCCTACCGAGGAATCCTCGCCACCTGTTACGCGCCAAACCATGTGCGGGCGGAAGCTCTTTTCCGTGAGTTGGACCGGTTCAATAGTCTGCCTGAATACGCTACCCGGAAGCTTCACATGAACGCAAGAGAGGCCGACCACTTTCTCTACGCGTTCATGCTCCGCCCGGATGTGGTGTCGGCCATCGCTGAACGGGAGCAGCGGAAGGACATTTACAGCGCCATACCGGGCTTGGGTTTCCGGGCGCACCTACCCCGTGTCCTCCATGAGATCCAGAACATTTTCGGATACGTCACCCCGGAGGCTGTTCAAAGAATTGTGCACGCCTTTCAGGTGGAACCCGTGGAGGTGATCCGTCTCATTGCTTCCTACAAGCAGTTCAGCGCGGACAGGGGCGGCGACGTGATCATCTACGTCTGCAAAGGAACCGCGTGCTTCCTCAGAGGCCAGCCGGAGCTTTCCCGGAAGATCGCGGACGAAATCACGGCGGAAGAGGGACAAGTGGGGCGCAGGGGCATTCAGTTCATCGAGATGGATTGCTTCGGAGTGTGCCATCTCGCTCCGGTGGTCAAGGCCCGTGACACCTTCCTCGGAAGAAGAAAAGAAGCGGACATACCCGACCTTCTGGACCAATTGCTTCGGGGCCCCAGCTATGAAAACCACCTCGTGTTCCTGGAAAGGATTCAGGGGATGCTTGCCCCGGGGCACATGAGTGATCCCATCGAAAACCTGAGGATCAAGAGCGTCGTCGAGGGGTTGGCCCAAGGGGTCCCCTCGCTGCCGGCGCACCGAGGGGAAATTGAGGGGTACCGCTCCTCTCCGGGCCATTCCGGGTCTCCATCTGAAAGCAGCGGGGATTCCTGCCTGCAGATTGATGCCGCAGGGCAGGTCTTTGCCTGCAATAATTCCCACAGGGACCTTCTTGGCCGGCTCATGGCCCACAGCCTGTGCTTCCACTTCCGGCTTCCGGATGGAGTGGAGCAGCTCGGTGCGCTGGTTCTGGACGAAGCCGGGCAGGTGGAATCCGTTGTCAATTTCCCGCTCCCCTTTTCCGAGGGAGAACTCCATCGCACAGTCAAACCCAGAGGTTACCTGGCGGAAGACTCCGTCTGGGTGGATCGCTTCGAGGGTTCCCTTCGGCTGGGGAACTTCACGGCCAATGCCGTGGTCGTGGAAGACGCGGAAGGCGGCTACCGGATCATCGAGCTTTCGGCCCCTCCCAACCAGGCCCCTCCCGAGAGGGAGCGCGGGCTTAAGGTCCGGGGCGCCCTGGGGGAGAGTTTTGAGGACGAGGCGTTTCTGCGACTGCAGGACCGGCTTCTCCTGGGCTTCAGTGCCGGTGCGGACCCGGAAAACATCGAGGCTTACGTGGCCCTGGGCGGTTACGGGGCGGCGAGAAGAGTCCTCGGGCTGGATGGGGAGGCTCCGTGGAAGCCCGGGGATGTGGTGGATCAGATCGCCGCCGCCGGTCTCAGGGGGCGGGGAGGCGCCGGGTTTCCCACCGGAAGGAAATGGGATTCCATGAGGAAGGCCGCCTGCACGGTGCTGGAAAGTGACGAGAATCAGGACCCCATCAAGCTCATCGTGGCCAACGGGGATGAAGGGGATCCCGGCGCGTTCATGGACCGGACCCTCATCCAGGAAAGGCCGCACCAGGCTTTGGAGGGAATGATCCTGGCCGCCTTTGCCGTGGGCGCCCGGTATGGTGTGATCTATGTGCGCAAGGAATACGAGGACGCCGTCAGGCGCCTCGAGAACGCCATCTTCCGGGCGCGGCGCAAGGGATATCTGGGGAGGAATATTTTCGGGGTGGAGGGATTTCATTTCGACGTGGACATCCGGCTTGGGGCGGGGGCCTTCGTGGCGGGGGAGAAGCGGGCCATCATGCGGGCCATCGAAGGGCACGCCGCGGAGCCCACCCTCAACGCCCCTTCCAACACCGTTCGAGGCCTTTGGGGCAAGCCCACACTCCTCAATAATGTGGAGACGTTCGCCAATGTTCCCCTGATTCTCCAGCGGGGGCCCAAATGGTACGCGGAACAGGGGACGGCCAGCACGGGCGGCTCCAAGATTTTTTCGGTTGCAGGCATCGTGAAGCGCACAGGCCTCGTGGAAGTGCGTTTCGGCAGAACACTCCAGGACGTCATCGCCATCTGCGGGGGCATACAGGAAGGGAAAGTCCTCGCCGGGGTGCAGATCGGCGGCCCGTCGGGAGCCATTCTTTCCCTGACCGGAATCCGTTCCTACCTCCTCCACACTCCACTCGATTTCGATACCTTCGATGACGTGGGAGCCATGCTCGGGTCGGGGGGATTGGTTTTCATTGGGGAGGACGACGACGTCGTCCGTCTTGCAAGGCATTTCACGGACTGGCTCGCGGAGGAATCCTGCGGCCAGTGCCCCGCGTGCTTCCAGGGAACCCGGTCCCTTGGGGTGAACCTGGACATCATACTGCACGGCGAAGGAACGAGTGATCACCTCCACGCGCTGTGGGCCAAGAGTGATGCCATCAAGGCCGGTAGCCAGTGCGGGCTGGGTATGACGGCGTCCAATCCGGTCACCAGCGCCCTTCGGTTCTTCCCCCATGCTTTTCTCCACGCCGTGCTTTCCAATTCGCGCTTGAACCGCATGGAGCTCTTCAGGATCCTGGAGGCCCTGCGGCTCATCACGAGGGAGAAGGTGGAAAGGATTTCCGGGCGACGTCGCGAGGTGGTAGGATACTTCTTCACCCTGAAGAAGCACCTCATGCGCAACCTCGTCCTGGAACTGGAACGTCTGGATCGCTATCGGCCATCCCATTCAAGGCACAGGGACCGTTTTCTGGATCTGCTCCATGTTCCCCATCACGAAGTTGGAGTGCGGGATGCGGCAATGGAGTGCACCCTGGATGAGTTGAACCGTCAATTCGTCTAGCAGAAGTCTTCAGTTGTGCGACAGAACACAAGACAGGGAGGTGACCCATGGAAGCCAGGGAAAGAACGTTTTTTCAGTCGTTCAGAGACATTGTCAAGGTGGTTCACTCCAGCCTCGATGTGCACACCGTGCTTCAGGCGACGGTGGACAGGGTGACGGACGTGATGTGCCTCAAGGGGTGTGCCATCCGCCTCCTGAAACCCAGGAAGAGGACCCTGGAGTTGTCGGCATCGCAAGGATTGAGTGACAAGTACATTCAGAAGGGAGCTGTCGACGCGGACCGCAGCATCGCCGAGGCCATGGAAGGGAAGACTGTCATCGTCGAGGATGTGACCAAGGACCCCAGGGCCCAGTACCCTGAAGCCGCCGCCGCGGAGGGAATCGTGAGTATGGTCTCCGTTCCCCTTTCCGTGAAGGGGCGTGTCATTGGTGTCATGCGCCTCTACACGGGGGAGAAAAGGACGTTCGATGAGGACGAGCTGAACTTCGCCGAGGCACTTGCAGAGATCGGTGCCCTCGCCATCGAGAACGCCACCATGTATGAGAGTGTCAAGAAGGATTACGAGAACGTTATGAACGACATCCACAGTTTCGTGGGGTATCGCAGAACCATCTGAGGAGGTCTTCGCCCATGTTCGGCCGATTTCCTAACTCGTTCCGATCCGCCAGGACATCGGCCTCATTTTGAGGACAGCTTTTCATGCCCGCCGGAGGTGCTGCCATCCTGATTGATGGTGGACCGGAGAAACATTTCACCGCGGAGTACGCTGGGGCCGCTGAAAAACGAGCGGTGCGTCAGGAATCTCCACGCTCCTGGCGCACTCTGCGCTGGAATCAAGGCTTGTCATCATTTCGGCTGTTCGGCAGACGCAGACGCCCAAGAGCCGTATTCAGCCACCTTTCCAATCCGACAACATGGGGAAGGGGAGCGAATCGATCATTTTTCTGATAAGAGGGTAAGCGTCGTCTCTGACCGGAATGCGCTGCTGGTTTGATTTTCCTTTACTCAGACGATACCTGACGAAGACGGCGCCATGGATTCATCCCGGCAAAACAGAAAGAGGGGCCTATGAAAGTAACACATCTCATGAAAAGGGCGTCCTGGTCGCTCCATCTCGCAGTTTTTTCGCTTTGTCTTTTCTCGGCGGGTCTTCCCTCTGCCCGGGCCTATGATCTGCCTTCCGTCAACCTCGGATTTACCAGCTTTCTCGATGGGGGGCCGCCCTCCGGTCCCGGCCTTTACTTCTCCCAGTATCTTCAGTACATCAGGGGGGACAGGCTGACCAACAGGAACGGCGACGATCTCCTGCCGTCTTTTGCCGATGAGGAGTTGAATGTCTTCGTCAGTCTATCCCAATTGATCTACCAGTCCAATCAGTGCCTGCTTCTGGGGGGCAAGTGGGGTCTAGACTTGATTGTCCCGATTGTGGGGACCGATTTGAGCTATGGCAGGTCGGGCCCCTTTCCCCAGGATAACGGTGCCGGATTGGGTGACGTTTTGGTAGGGCCCTTTCTACAATGGGACCCTATCATGGGAAGCGGCGGTCCCCTTTTCATGCACCGCATCGAACTCCAGATGATCTTTCCCACGGGGAAATATAGCAGCGACAGGGAAGTCAATCCCGGGAGCAACTTCTTCTCCTTCAATCCCTATTGGGCAGCCACCCTCTTTCTGACCCCCCGCTGGGAACTGAGCACCCGGATCCACTACCTCTGGAATGCGGAAAACGGAGATCCCAACCGCGCTTTCCTGGGAGCCGACGACAGCCGGGCGGGCCAGGCGATCCATCTGAATTTCGCCAGTTCCTATGAAATTATTGAGAAAAAGCTCAGGGCCGGACTGAACGGCTACTATCTCAAACAGATCACCGACACCGAAGTGGATGGCAATGACCTGTCAGGGAGCCGCGAACAGGTTCTAGGTATCGGCCCGGGACTGGTATTCCACTTTTCCAAAGACACACACTTCTTCGTGAATGCCTATTTTGAAACCCTTGCGGAAAATCGGCCCGAAGGGCAGCGGTTCAACTTCCGCCTCGTCCACCACTTCTGATACTGAGTTGCGTTCAAGTTAGTGGTAGGGAGAGTAACAAGCGTAGCATAGCCCCTTGTGGGCATAACGGAGTCGACGGGCACAAGGCCCTATGTGCTACACTAGCTTGACTGCAACTTCGTATGAGCCCTGGTAAGGGGGCAAGCGAAGAGACGTGAGGATAGACGCGATCATCATCGGGGCAGGCGCACCTGGACTCATGTGCGCCATGGAGGCGTAAAAATGGGGTCGCTCCATCCTCGTTCTCGAACATACCGGGCGGATGGGGATCAAGATCCAAATCTATGGAAGCGATTGCTGCGAGTTGTTTGTAGCAGCTGGTGTGTTCTCGGAAGCCCAACCACTTCCGTGCCGTCCCGTTTCAGGCTAGGAGGGTGTCGGCGAATCTGGGGTACATGCACGCTTTTGAAAATACCATAACCCAAAAGGGCACCAACCTGATAGGACAGCCGGTGACACTGGCGTCGACCCTGAGCGAGGACAGTGTCGATTTCAGTTTTACCTGGAAATTTTGATTCCTGCATTTTTCAGTTTGTATGGGAAAACCACGAAGAGCACGAAGAGACACGAAGGACTGACAGGGAAAGGCTCAATCGATTCTGTCCTCTTCGTGCCCCTCGTGCCTTCGTGGTTCAAGTTTCGTGCATTGCAAGGCGGAGCACATCGCAAGGGATTCGTCCCCGCCAGGAAACCATGTGGCGGGGACTCCCCCCCCAACACCGTCATCTTGGCACCTCCACTTCCTCGGCCCCCGGTCCCTGCCGCAAGGAATAGAGTAGTCTCTTGCACTCTCGCGATTCTTCCTCCCACTGATTAGAATACCCCTGAGCCCATTGGTGGGAGCGTCAGGCTCCAGGAGCCTGCTCGCATGCCACCTCGGAAGATCTCAAAATCATGGAGCAACCTTTGCTTTCGGATCGAGAATGCACAGATTTGCAGCGCATATTGCTCGACTGGTTTCAGGAGTACGGAAGAGACCTGCCCTGGAGGAAGACGCACAGCCCCTATGAAGTCTGGATCTCCGAGATGATGCTCCAGCAGACCCAGGTCAAGACCATGCTCCCCTACTACCACCGGTGGATGGAGACGTTTCCCGACGTCGCGTCTCTTGCGGCGTCTTCCGAGGAGGAGGTGCTGCGCCACTGGGCGGGGCTGGGATATTACTCCAGGGCGATCAACCTTCACAGGGCGGCCCAGATCCTCGTGCGTGCGCATGGAGGACACCTTCCCCGCGATCACGAGGCGCTCCTCAAACTTCCAGGCATCGGCCGTTACTCGGCGGGAGCCGTCATGAGCATCGCCTTCAACGAGGATTTTCCCGCTGTTGACGGCAATGTGGAGCGAATCCTGGCCAGGCTTTTCAATCTGGCGACTCCCGTGAAGGAAGGGGAAGGACGAAAGGCGGTCCGGACCCTGGCCAAAAGACTCCTCGCCAGGGGCGACGGGAGGCGATTCAATCAGGCACTCATGGATCTCGGGGCCGGTGTGTGTCTTCCCAGGAAGCCCCTGTGCGACGCCTGTCCGGTGAAAGCCTTCTGTCGGGCATTTCAAACGGGGGTGGTCGGGGAGAGACCGGTGCCGGGGAAGCGGAAGCCTGCCGTGCCCATCAACGTGGCCATAGGCGTCCTCGTCCATGGCGGAAAGATCCTCATACAGAAGCGGCCTCCCTCCGGACTCATGGCCAATCTCTGGGAGTTTCCCGGGGGGAAGGTTGCCGACGGTGAAACCCCGGAACAGGCGGTTGTTCGGGAATACCTGGAGGAATTGGAACTCCGGGTGCGCTGCCGCGGGAAGATCGCCCTCATCCGGCACAGTTACACCTCTTTCCGGGTGGCCCTGCACGCGTTTTGGTGTAGACTCGAGGGGGATGGCGGCGGAATGACGCTCCACGGGGCGGTAGAGGCACGCTGGGTCGGGGGGGAGGAACTCTGGGCCTACCCCTTCCCCGCAGCCAATCGAAAACTCATCCGCATGCTGCAAGCCGGCCCGGGCGATTCCTCACGAGGCCTCTCCTCTTCTCGAGAAATACCTGATCCTTGTAAGGAGGACGATTGTTTATGAACACCACCGTCGGAAAGTCTGCCCTGTTGGCACTGATTTTGATCGCCAACTTTGGGTGCATGCGGGTCGGGGAGGTCCCGCCCATGATGGGAGTGCCCCCGTCGGGAGGATTCAGATTAGGGGACATCGTGGACACCCGGTCCGGGAAAGTCATCCCGATGGATTCCTTTGTGGGTGAACTTTCAAAGGCGCAAATCGTGTATGTGGGGGAAACGCACACCAGCACCGAGGATCATCGCATCCAGGAGGAAATCCTCAAGCGGCTTCAGGGGCGGGGCGGGGCAATGGCGTTGGGAATGGAGATGTTTCCGAGAGAGAGCCAGCCTGTCCTGGATAGATTTTCCGGGAAGCTGATTGACGAGGATGTCTTTCTCAAGGAGGTCAACTGGGAAAATGTGTGGGGGTATCCCTTCCGGCTCTATCGACCGATCCTCATGTTCGCGAGGGAAAAGGGCATCCCTATTCTGGGGCTCAATGCCCCCCGCGACGTGGTGAGCAAGATCGCCACGGCCGGGCTCCATTCCCTGGGTCCCGGTGATCGAGAGCGCGTTGCGCGGGACTTCCATCGGGAAGATGCCAAACATCGGGAATACGTCCGCAGTCAATATGTTGACCACGTCAAGGAGAGTATAAAGAGTTTCGATTCATTCTTCGAGGCACAACTGGCCTGGGAAGAGACTATGGCGCAGACGCTGGCCCATAGATTGCTTCAATCCTCAGGCAAGGAACAGATCGTCGTTCTGATCGGGAAAGGGCACATCAGTCATCAGGTGGGATTGCCCAAATTGACCCGGGAGCGGACCCCTCACTTCAGCATCACCGTGGCGCCAATGCCTATGGATTACCCAATGGCCATTGCTGATCCCGATGTAGCCGACTACGTGTGGGTGACGGACAAGTCCGAACCGGTCCCCAGGGGAAAGCTGGGAATCATGATTCGCCCCCTTGCCTCCCGAGAGGGACTTGAGATACTCTCCGTGGTTCCCGGGAGTCCGGCGGAAAAGGCCGGTGTCAGGAAGGGGGATGTCCTGATCAAGATCGACGGCAAGTCCTTGAGTCAATTGGAGGACCTGCACAAGGCGATGATGGGGAGAGGTAATCTCCATGAATTGACCCTGAAGAGAAACGGCAGGGTTTTGTCTTTGACGGTCACCATCTCACCATGAACCCGATTCCAAGGACAGTTGATGCAAAAACTCTGGATGGTCGCAGCCCTGATTTTCGCCTCCATTGCGTTGTTTTCGTGCACTACTCGAGCCGAGCCGTACATGCCGGGTCCCTCGACGACCTACCCGGAACAGCCGGAATTTGCCTGCGCCGAAAAGGCGTGGCGGCTTTTTGAGTTGGCTCGCCGCGAAAATGGGAGGCTGCGGTGGGATGAGTGCCTGGCTGTGAGAGCGATGAGGAGAGCAAGGCTCTTGGTGCAGGCGGGATACTTCGAGCACAGGGACCCGTCGACGGGAGAAAACGAGGCCTGGCGCATGGTGGAAACCTGCCATCGGTGCCGATACGCCGGAGAGAATCTCACCAAGGGGTATCAATCCGCGGAAGATACCCACGAAGCCCTGATGGCCAGCCCCCAACACCGACGGAACATCCTTGATCCCAGGTATCAGCTCCTCGGCGTCGGATGTCACGATTACGTGTGCGTGCAGCTCTTTGCAGGATCCTGAAAGGGTCAAGGGCGCTCAGCGAATGACGCCGCTTCTCATCCATGCAATGAGGGCAATGCTGATGATCATGAGGGCGAGGAGCCCAGCCGTGGCGGCATGAAGAGAACGATCCGCTGTCCGGGGAGCGGTTGATGGAAGAATGGGGGAAGTGGCCGCGGCGCGGCTGAGACGAACCATCGCATCCAGGAGTGGTTTTTCGGGCCTGAACTGCTTGGCCAAGACCACCGTGAGTCCCACGTCATTCATGAAGAAGCCGTGATTCCCCGCAGATCCAGGGCAGGTGGTTCCCATTTCATCAATGAGCCTGGACAGTTCTCTCACTCCAGACGAAATATCCGTTTCCTTGAGCAGTGAAAGGGCCTTCTCCTTTTCGGCGGCCCAGATTTCCAGGCCTTGCAGGTCAAGGTCGACCTTTAAGGCAGCAAGGTCGCGGTGTTCGTTTATTGACACCAGGTCACCGAGCGCATTCCTCGGATAGCCGCAAAGGAAATCCAGTTGCAGGGTCCTGGGGTGCAAGATCGACAACTTCCGCAGGGAATTGGCTCCCCGCCTTGACTTCCCCTCTGAATACTGCACCCTGGCGTTTTCATAGGCTCCTTCAAAATAGAGCCCGAAACCCAAAATGGAAGGTGTGATCAATTTGCCGATATTTCCGCGTTTGCGCTTGAATTGAATTCCCGCTCTCCTGGAAAGTTCTGCCAGCATAGGAGGCATTTTTGTCGACAGCCGCAGGATCAGCAAGACGGTCGCGACCAGGACAATGGACACGAGGAGAGTGAGGAGAGCGAGGCTTTCGGCGAGGAAGCTTCTAAGCCCGGTGAGGACGTTCTTGCCGATGGGAGAGACGAAATAGAGGATTCCAAGTCCGACGAGAACTTCGGCGACGACGACAGTGGCCAGGACCCTCTTGAATGCTTTTTCCGAACTGTCGGAGTCCATGTGACGGGAACCTCCCTGGTTGGCTTTCCTCAATTCGCTTTCGTCTACTACACGGTTCGTTCCCGCTATGTCAAGCAGGGAGAGACGGCTTCCATAATCAATCGGATGCCAAGAACAGACCATGAAGCAAAATCCTCCGGTTACCTTGGTTCTAGCCATGATGTGAGCCGTGTTGCAGTGATTGCCCTTTCCTCTGCTCTTCGGGCGAGGAATAGGATTGCGCAAATATCGGTGCCCTGCCGACAGAAACTGTTATTTTACGTTCATGCAACACGCGAGTGCGGTCAAGGTGCTGTTCGTTGGGACCGGGTGTCCGTCATCCCGAGAACAAATCAGAAGGTTACGCCCATGAAAACAACGGAAGAAACGAAGAGTCGCGGCTTCTGCAAGGTCTGCCGGGAAAGGGAGATGACCATGAGGTGTGATGGGTGCGAGATTCCCCTTTGCTCCGAGTGCGTCAAGTACGGACTTTACGGGACCGGCTGCGGGTGTATCCAGCCTCTCGTGCTCTGCCCCACATGCCACGATGACCCCGGGATAAACCCTTGACCGGAATCCCCCGCGGAGGGATGCTCACCGGCCTGAGTTCACGTGAATTCCAAATCGTCAAGAAGGGACCCTGCGCCATGCGAAGAAAGCACAATGCAATCAACGATCCGATGGAGATCGAAACCATTCTCTCCGCGAGTCGCATCGGCCGGCTGGCCACCGTCGGACAAGACGGGTTCCCCTACATCACGCCGGTCAATTTCGTGCACCTGGACGGGAGCATCTATTTTCATTCGGCTCCCGAGGGGGAGAAACTGGAGAACATCGCACGGGATCCCAGGGTCTGTTTCGAGGTGGACATTCCCCTCTCCTACCTGGACCTGGCCTTTGACCCCAAGGGGGCCGTGTGTCAGCTGCATCAGTTTTACCACTGCGTGATCATGCGTGGAACGGCGTCCATCGTCCTCGATGGCCACCGTAAGGTTTCAGCCCTCAACGCTCTGGTGGCAAAGCATGAACCCAGTGCGCGTTTTGACCCGGTCACGGAAGACATGCCTCAAACCAAGGCGTGCGTCGTTGTGGAAGTGCGCCCCACAAGCGTCACGGGCAAGAGGGACGTCGCTCAGAACAAGTCCGTGGAAAAGCGGGCCGCCATCGCCGCGTATCTTAACCACCGCAATGGACCCGGAGACCGGGAAGCCGCCGAAGCCATGGGCTTCAGGTTCGTGGCCGAGGATGCAACGTAGAGCTGAGGGAGCGGGTCCCCCCGGAAGAGACAATGTTGGGTTTGAAAGACTGGATCATGCTGGCGGTAATTTTTTCCTCGATCTTCGTCGGCGTTTTCCTCGAAGAATTCAGTTCTTTCTTCAGACCGTTCCCCATGTTCTGCATGATGGCGTTTCTCTTCATGAGCTTCCTGTCGTATCGCCTGTCCCACGTTCTGGGGGCCATCCGGACCTCGAGGACCAGGATCCTGGGTTTTCTCTTTCTGAAGCTGGTTCTCCTGCCGGCCGGGGTGTTCATGATTTTCCGGAGCCTTTTTCCAAAGTATGCCCTGGGGGCACTGCTCCTCAGCGGTGTTTCCACGGCGGTGGTTTCCCCTTTCTTTGCGGAACTGGTGAGAGGCAACACCCCCATGGTGCTGTTCATCCTCATCGGAAGCTCTCTTCTCGTTCCCTTCACTCTGCCCGTGATGGTCAAGATATTGGCCGGGCAGGACATGGAGATACCCTTAAAGGCCATGACCCAGCTTCTCTGCGTCATTGTCTTCATTCCGGTCTTCCTCGCCGAAGCGTTCAACCGCCGACTTCCAAAGCTTGTCCAATCCATCCGCAAAAGGCAGTATGGCTTTGCCCTGGCCTTGTTCGCACTAACCAACCTGGGCGTTTTTTCGAGGTATGCCGAGTTCCTCCGTCAACACCCGGCCGTCATCCTTGAGGCTCTGGCGGTTTCGGCCGCCCTCGCGGCAATCTACTTTGTGGCGGGAATCCTCTGTGCCCTGGGACGACCCCTGACGGATCAGCTCGCCCTCACGATCATTTTCGGGATGATGAACTACGTGCTTGTCATCGTTTTCAGTTCCGAGTTCTTTGGCCCTCTTGAACCTACCCTTGCGGCGGTGTACTCCATCCCTTTCTTCACGCTTCTCATTCCGCTGCGGCTCTACCAGCGTTGGGGCGAAAGAAGGGTGGCTGTTTCCCGGAGAGGGCGTTAGCGGCCTGCCCCGGATCCGTGGGTGTGTTGCGGGCCTGGGAGGGATTTTGGGGGCGGACGGGATGGTTCACGTGAAAGGTTTCTGGGACGGAGTTGCATACAACCTGAGAGGTTTGCGTTACGCCATAAAGAGTCGCAGGAGGAATCATGAACAAATGCCACATGGCCCTCGTATCCAGTGAGCTCAAGCTTTCCCCGGAGCAAGTCCAGGCGACGGCAGCCCTCCTGGAGGAGGGAGCCACCATTCCCTTCATCGCCCGGTACCGGAAGGAAATGACGGAGTCCCTGGACGAAGTCGCTATAGGGGCCATTCGGGACCAGCTGGCCCAGCTCGAGGCTCTGGACAAGCGCAGGGAGACAGTCCTGAAGTCCCTGGAAGATCAGGGAAAACTCACCGCGGAACTGAAGGAGAAGGTTCTGGAGGCCCAGACCCTTTCAACCCTGGAGGATCTCTACCTTCCCTACCGACCCAAACGCCGCACGCGGGCAATCATGGCCAGGGAAAAGGGGCTGGAGCCCCTGGCCGCCCTGCTGCTCGTCCAGGACCCGGTCCTGAACCCCCTCGCCGAAGGGGCTCGATTTGTGAGTGATGACGTTGCTTCGCCGGAGGATGCCCTTGCGGGTGCCCGGGACATCATCGCCGAGTGGGTGAACGAGGATGGCGAGGCCCGGGCAAGGCTCCGGGACATCATGGCGAAGCGGGGATCTCTCCGGGCGAGAGTGGTTTCGGGAAAGGAGGACGAGGCCATCCAGTACCGGGACTATTTCAACTGGGAGGAACCGGTCGCAAGCGCTCCCTCCCATAGGATTTTGGCTGTGCGGCGGGGGGAGAAGGAAGGGTTCCTTGCACTCCACATTTCTCCTCCGGAGGGAGAGGCCCTGTCCGCCCTGGAATCCCTCTTCGTCAAGGGGCACTCCGACGCTTCCGAGCAGGTCCGCACCGCCGTCCACGACAGTTACAAAAGGCTGCTCCAACCTTCCCTGGAAACGGAAGCGAAGCAATGGTCCAAGGAGCGGGCCGACAGAGAGGCCATCCAGGTTTTTGCCGAAAACCTCCGCCATCTCCTCATGGCTCCTCCGCTGAAAGCTAGGAAAATCATGGGTATAGACCCCGGCTTTCGCACGGGTTGCAAGGTGGTGTGCCTCGATGGCCAAGGAAATCTGACCCATCACGAGACGGTGTACCCCCATTCGGGGGAGAGGGTCTCGGCCGAGGCTGGAAAGAGGCTTCGCGCCCTGGCCTCCGAGGCTGGTATCGAGGTCGTTGCCGTGGGAAACGGCACTGCCGGGAGGGAAACCGAGTCCTTTGTGCGTGGACTCGGACTCGCTGAATCCATCCAGATCGTGATGGCGGATGAGAGCGGAGCTTCAGTGTATTCGGCGTCCGCGGCGGGACGAGAGGAGTTCCCCGACCACGACGTGACCGTGCGGGGTGCCGTTTCCATCGGAAGACGCCTCATGGATCCCCTGGCGGAACTCGTGAAGATCGATCCCAAGTCCATCGGGGTCGGCCAGTACCAGCATGACGTCGACCAGGGCCAACTGAAAAAGAGTCTCGATGATGTGGTCATGAGCTGCGTCAATGCCGTGGGTGTGGAAGTGAACACGGCAAGTCCCCATCTCCTGGCCTATGTTTCGGGACTTGGCCCTCAGCTTGCCAGGAACATGGTTTCGTACCGGAGAGAAAAGGGCGCGTTTCGGTCGAGAGAGGACCTGAAGAAGGTCCCCCGCCTGGGCCCCAAGGCCTTCGAACAGGCGGCCGGCTTCCTCCGCATCCGGGATGGCGCGAACCCCCTGGATGCCAGTGCCGTCCACCCGGAATCGTATGCCGTTGTGGAAACAATGGCTCGGGACACGGCCTGCACACCAGCGGAGCTGATGCGGGATCCTCATCTGCGAAAACGAATCGATCCATCCCGCTATGTGACCGCGGGAGTGGGACTTCCGACCCTGAACGACATCCTCGCCGAACTCGCAAAACCGGGCCGGGATCCCCGGGATGTGTTCGAGCCCTTCTCGTTCGCTCCGGGAATCGAAAAGGTGGAGGATCTCGTGCCCGGCATGAGGCTCCCCGGGATCGTCACCAATGTGGCGGCCTTCGGCGCTTTTGTGGACATCGGCGTTCACAGGGACGGCCTGGTCCACGTGAGCGAGCTCTCGGACAATTTCGTGAAAGACCCGGGGCAGGTGGTGCGCGTCCACCAGCAGGTCAGCGTCACCGTTTTGGAGGTGGACCGGGAAAGAAACCGCATTGCACTCTCCATGAAGACATCCTCTGCCCCAAAAATCGAACAGACGAGGATTGAAAAGAAGGTGTCCACCCCGGTGAAATCGGGGAAGGCGCCCTCGGCTCCCAAGAAGAGCTCCTTCAACAACCCCTTTGAGGCCGCGTTCAAGAAGCACTGACAGGGGAGTGCAACCTGTCGTTACTTAACGGTTTGCCAGTCCCCCCGGTAGAGCCGGAGCGCGATGGATCAGGTTTTCAGCCATTCAGATCGGGTGGGAACAATCCGCTCCCGGGGATACTCAGCCGCACATGTGAATTACCCCCCCAACGCCCAGCATGCGCCATTCATCCTCGCTCCGGATCCTGGCGTATCTCTTGCTTACCTATCCATTGCCGGGTATAATAGTTTTAAGAAAGGAGACCTGTATCACCCATGGAATCGGCTTCTTCTGCATCAGTTCAAGCGAGCCCTCTTCCTTTCTGCAACGCATGTCTGGCTTGTTTGAATGATAGTTGGTAAACTCGTTTTCACTCACTCAATATTCATCGACCAAGCTCATTTGAATTTCTTCCCAAGCACCGACCATGATATCGATGACGGCTCTGTGAGGCTGAAGCTTCATAAGATGTTACGCTTTCCTCGATTTGACCGATTTGCGGGTATAATGCAGCAATTGCCATCAAGAGTGGGCATGCCAAATGCGCGGGGGCCATTCACGAATTCTCGCTTCATGGGGATGGTGGAATGGATTTGCAGCAGTGAAAATCGTTAACATCTTTTTGCGGGAAGGGGGGGGAATCATGACCATACTCGAGTCCACTGGCAAATCGTACGAGGTCGACGAACAGGGGTTCCTGTCGAATCCGGAGCACTGGGATGCAGACTTTGCGCGGGAAATTGCTCCTGAGCTTGGGATAATCGGCGGCCTGACTGATGAGCACTGGTGTGTCATCACGTTCATCCGGGACCAGTTCACGAAAACAGGCCAATGCCCGATGGTTTATGAAATTGGGAGGAACTGCGGGGTGAGGCTGGCGCAAATGAAGAAACTCTTCCCCACGGGTTATTTGAGGGGTGCCTGCAAATTGGCCGGCATCACCTACAGACTGGAAGAAGTTCACACAGGCTGGTTACCGGCAAGAAGGCTGACCGCGGTCAAAACACCTTTGTACGAAAGAGTCTACCGTGTCAACTACAGAGGATTCCTCATTGACCCGGCGGATTGGGATGAGGAGTACGCGATTTACAAAGCCAAGGAACTGGGTATGGCAGAGCTCACCCAAAGGCACTGGGAGCTCATTGCATTTCTGAGGGAAGAATTCACCAAAAAAGGAGAAATTCCAACAGTTTACGAGACTTGCGAGGCAAACAACCTGGAGCTCGAGGATTTGGAAAAACTCTTCCCAACTGGGTACCACCGGGGAGCAGTCAAGATCTCAGGACTGTTGGCAAGATAACCGGGGACATTCAGAGTCTCTGTTGTCTCTCTCAGTGGAAAGAGGGAACAATGTGCACCCGATTATGGAGGTGCTAGGGGTGGAATGCGCCTGACGCACCCAACGCAACGCCCAGACGGCATCGTTTGACACCGCCCTTACGACGTCGTCCGGGCCGGATGACATCCTATTGAATCTTTCGGGCACCATTCCGCAGTAAATCACCAGCATTCCATCGCCAGCCGGTTCGAGTTCCAAGGTACAGTCCTGGACGTCCGTGAGCACGGAAACGGCAATGTCCATGACACGTTCCTCGTCACCGTGGATTCGCCGGTTGAGCCCCACTTTATCCTTCAGCGGATGAACACGCGGGTGTTCTTGAGGCCGGAGCGGGTCATGGCGAACCTACGCGCCCTTTGGGACCACGTCGCCAAGGGGCTGCGAGACACACTCCTCCCCGAAGGCCGCCGCTTCGAGATGCCCCGCCTGCTTGGGACCCGGGAAGGCCAGGACCACTGGATCGACGGGGACGGTTCCTTTTGGAGGGCCATGACCTTCATCGAGAACTCCCGGTCCTTTGATTCGGTTCAGGACGGGAACCACGCGAGGGAGGCAGGCTGGGCCCTCGGCATGTTCCACCTCCTGGTGAGGGACCTTCCTCCCGAGGGCCTTTTCGACACCCTGGAAGGGTTTCACGTGACGCCCCTCTACCTGCGCCGCTTTGATGCCGTCCTCGAAAGGCACGGCGCACCCGGTTCCCCCGACGTGGAGAACTGCCTCCAATTTGTGACCCGGCGAAGAGATTTCGCCCACGTCCTGGAGAATGCCGCAGGGCGAGGCCACTTGCGGGTTCGCACCATTCATGGCGACCCCAAGGTCAACAACGTCATGGTGGACAGCCTCACGGGGCATGCGGTGGGCATGGTCGACCTGGACACGGTCAAACCCGGTCTGACCCACTATGACATGGGCGACTGCCTTCGTTCGTGCTGCAATCCCCTGGGTGAGGAAACCGATCGCTGGGAATCGGTACGCTTCGATCCAGACCTTTGCCGCACCATCCTCGAGGGCTATTTTTCGGCGGCGGGGCAGACCTTCTCTGCCCATGACCGCGCGTACCTCTTCGATGCCGTCCGACTGATCGCATTCGAACTGGGGCTCAGGTTCTTCACGGACTACCTGGAGGGCAATGTCTACTTCAAGACCACCCATCCGGAGCACAACCTTGTTAGGGCGCTGGTCCAATTCCGTCTGACGGAGAGCATCGAGTTCCAGGAAAAGACCATTCGAGCCATCATCGAAGACCTGCCATGACCACCCTGAGCTACCATTTGGAGCCTTTTCCCGGCGGCCTGTCCCCGGGCATCGCCATCGCGGGGCGCATCGCCGGGGACTTCACCGCATTGACCGTAGAATACGAACTCGGTGGGGACCTGGGTGAAGTCGTGCTGGAAGGGACTGGGGAGGTTCCGGCCCGAAGGCGCGGGCTTTGGGAAGGGACGTGTCTGGAGTTGTTCCTGGCGCCCGGAGATTCTCCCGTCTATTGGGAGTTCAACCTCTCGTCGGCCGGTCATTGGAACGTGTACCGGTTTTCGGACTATCGGCAGGAAATGCGGGAGGAGGAGGCCTTCAGAACCCTCCCCTTCAAGTTCCATCGAAAACCGGGCTCTCTTGTGCTTTCCATGGAAATCGATCTGGCGGGAATCATCCACAACCCTCAACCGCTTGATGCTGCCGTGTGCGCGGTCGTCAAGCATCGCGGCGGTGCCATGTCCTACTGGGCCCTGACCCATTGTGGGCCCCGGCCTGACTTCCATCGGCGGGAGAGCTTCATCCTCGCCATCTGAAGTGAAGACCGGCGCCAGCAATTGGGGCTCATCGCGGATTGGCTTGAAAATAGCCCGAGTCATCCTGTTTCACAGCCATCGCCCTTTAGCATGGGGCCTTGTGCCCGCCCCTAACGCCCACAAGGGGCTATTCTACAGAATGCATCTCTCGCGCTAATTCGCTAAGATTCGGAAATTCGGAAGTTCTCGTCGTGAGAGCTTCCTCATTGGAAGGTGGACCTGTTGGCGTTCAATCAGGGATTCGACTACAGGGAGCGGATAGACGCCCGAGGCGATGGCCTCTTCCTACTGGATTACCTGGCCCTGACCTATGGGCACTCTTCCCGGGAAGAATGGGGCAGCCGGCTGGAACGAGGGGAGATTCTCCTGGAAGGCAGGGAGGCGACCCCCGACGTGATTCTCGAGGCCGGAAGCCGGCTGGTCTGGCGCCGCCCCCCATGGGAAGAGCCCGATGTTCCTCTCGCCTATGGGGTGCTCTATGAAGACACGGACCTCCTGGCCGTGGCTAAACCTTCGGGGCTCCCGTCGATCCCAGGCGGGGGGTACCTCGAGCACACTCTGCTCACCCTCGTCCGTGGGAGATTCCCTGGAGCCACGCCCGCACACCGCCTGGGGCGGGGCACGTCGGGAGTCGTCCTCTTCGCGCGCACGGGACGTGCCAGGTCCGCCCTGGGGGAGGCCATGCGAAAAAGGGAGGCGGTCAAGGTTTACCGGGCCCTTGCGTCAGGTATTCCAGCGCGGGAGTGGTTCTCCATCGAAAGACCCATCGGGCCCATGCTGCATCCGCTCCTTGGTTCGGTCCACGCTGCGTCTCCAGAGGGAAAGCACGCTTTGAGCCATGTACGTGTCCTGGAGCGGAGGGAAGGCGCGAGTCTCCTGGAAGTGCGCATCGAAACGGGGAGGCCCCACCAGATTCGCATTCACCTGGCCGCGGCAGGCCACCCCCTCGTGGGCGACCCCCTTTACGCCACAGGCGGGGTTTTCAAGGAACCGCAAACGGGCCTTCCCGGAGACTGCGGCTATCTCCTCCACGCGCAACGCCTCTGCCTGGCTCACCCCGTGACGGGGTCGCTCCTCGACATCTGGTGCTGCCCTCCCCCGGAGCTGAGGAGAGAAGGGCGTCGGAGGGGGGAGGCAAACCATCCATGACGGGCCGATGAGGCCCAAGCACCTCCCTCATGGTCCCCCGGACCACCAGGAAAGATGAAAAGACAGGGATTGACCGCAGAGGCGCCGAGCGCGCAAAGATTTTTCTTGCACATGCTGTTCGCTCAGCGGTCTCAGCGTGCTCCGCGGTGAAAAAGAGAGCGTCTCGGTCCAGCAGCGCTATTTCATGCTGCGTATGCGCACTTCGATGTCTTTTTCTCCCTTGAGCAGTGCGACGATGGCGGCAGGATCCGTGTTCCCGTAGTGGTAAGGATAGAGAATCCTGGGCTTGAAGCTTTTGGCAGCGGCGGCCACCATCTCCGGTGTCATGGTATAGGGAAGGTTCATGGGAAGGAACGCCACGTCTATTGACTTCAGGGCTTTCATCTCGGGAACGTTTTCCGTGTCACCCCCGATGTAAACCCGCTTGTCTCCGAAGGTCACGACGTACCCGTTTCCGTTGCCCCTGGGGTGATACGGCTGTCCTTCGCTGCGCATGTGGACCAGGTTGTAAGCGGGAACGGCTTCAATCTTCAATCCCTGCACCGTCTTTTCGTCTCCGTACTTCATGACGATCCCGCCTTTAACCTGCTTTGCACAATTCTCGGTCATGACAAGCTCGGTTTTTTCGGAGCGCACGGCATCCAGTGCCTTGTCATCCAGGTGATCCCGGTGCTCGTGGGTGAGGAGGACCAGGTCGGCCTTCGGCATGGCGCCGTAATCGGCCAGTTCACTGTAAGGATCCACCTGGATGATTTTTCCTCCGAAGGAGAACATGAGGGATCCATGGCCGATGAACGTGATTTCTAGGGGGCCCTTGGATGTCTGGATGGTGTCCTTTTCGAACCCCCGCGCGGCAACTGAAAACGGAATGCAGAAAGTCAGAAGACCGGTCAATAAAAGCAGCCATTTCATGAGGACCCTCCTCCGTTGGGGTGGAATTCTTCGTCGTCACCGTCATCTTCGGCATTGCGCCTTCGTTTCCTTGCCCAAAGCCTTATGAAAGCCATTATAGTCAAAACCGCACCGGCAAAGAAGAGGATGTCGTAGAGGTGCTGGCTGGCCCAGATGAGCCAGACGTTCCTGCCCTGGATGTGCCGGAGCCACTCCCGCTCCAATTCCTCGTAGGAAATCCCCAGGGCCATGTCGATGGCCCGATCCACCCGATGCCCCTCCTTCAGATGGTGGAGTACTTTTTGAAGGCCATCCTTTCCGTTGCGGGAGATCACATACTCGACGAAGCTTCTGCTTTGGGCGTAGGCCTGGAGCAACGGCTGCACACCTTCCGGGAAACCATTCTCCAAGGCGGCCATGGAGATGGGATGGAGGGCGATGGCGACTCCACTGGTGTCCAGGGCATCCCCGGCAGCAATTTCCCCGAGGCTCCCGCTGATCCACTGGCAGATCCCCTCGTCCAGCCACCGCGGGAGGGAGGATTCCTCGATGTGCTCGTGGAGCAGGAGGTGACACAGTTCATGGGTGAATGTCTCCTGGAGAACGTAGGGCTTTGCCGCGGCCGGTGAAACGTGGATCGCGATGAGGTTTGCCCTTGGCACCGCAAACGCAGTGACAAGGGGGTTGCCCGTTATCTGTCGGAAGACTTCGCGGTTTCCCACGAAGAGCACACTGGGCCTTGACTTGAGCTCCCAGCCCAGGGACCTTTCCATTTTCCCCCGTGCATCGGGGTACGCGGCCAGGAGGGATTGTGCCTCATCCAGGAAATGGCTTTCCCCCAGGAAGGTGATCCCATCTCCTTCCAAGAGGAGGTTGTATTGGGCGAGGGACGGGCCGGCGATGGCGAGCTGTGCCGCCATGAGGATCGCCCACAGGAGGAGCCCTCTTGCCGGAAACGTCATGAGTTGTCCTAATGTGAAGGGTATCATCCGTCAAAGCACTCTAAGACCGTGGAAATTGCATCGCTTTCGGGGACGATCCCCAATCGGACCCTAATGCGCCGTCGGTGCACCCGGTTTACGGATGGCTTCAGATAAACTTGCGTATTATACTCGTCAACCTGAAGTGTTTCCATTTTACTGCGGAGCACAGGAAGATCTCTCGCAGAACAGGTTGTGCAAACAGAACCTCTGGGCTGCTGATGCCCGCGGTGGCAGGTTGCAGCATCAAGAATTCTTCCGTTGTCTCGACCATCGGCGTCGTGGATGTGACCGGGTTGTCGTATCATAGGGACGGACGCCTGAAAAAGGGTGAAGAAGTTGATCACGTTCTCCCGTGTGAACAAGTGGTTCGGAAAACTGCACGTCCTCAGGGACATCAACCTGCACGTGGATCCCGGGGAAGTGGTTGTGGTCTGTGGACCCAGCGGTTCCGGCAAGAGCACTCTCATCCGCTGCATCAACCGCATGGAGGAAATCCAGGGGGGGGAGCTCACCGTCGACACCATGAAGGTCCACCAGAAAAGCACGGACATGACCCGGCTGCGGGCTGAAATCGGCTTCGTATTCCAGCAGTTCAACCTCTATCCCCACATGACGGCCCTGCAGAACCTGACCCTCGCTCCCATGAAGGTGCGCAAGATGAGCAAGGAAGAGGCGGAGAAACTGGCGCGAGAACTCCTCGAGCGGGTGGAACTGGCCGACAAGGCGGATTCCTATCCGGCGCAGCTTTCCGGGGGGCAGCAGCAGCGGGTGGCCATCGCCAGGGGGTTGTGCATGCGCCCGAAGATCATGCTTTTCGATGAGCCCACGTCAGCCCTGGACCCGGAGATGATCAACGAGGTGCTGGACGTCATGCGGGACCTTGCCAAGGAGGGCATGACCATGATCGTGGTCACCCACGAGATGGGATTTGCCCGGGAGGTGGCCCATCGGGTCGTCTTCATGGACGAAGGGCAGATCGTTGAAGTGGCACCTCCCAATGAGTTCTTCACCCAGCCCGGCACGGATCGGGCCAGGCTCTTCCTGAGCAAAATCCTGTCCCATTGACGCCGGGGGTCCGCGCTGTGGTCAGAACGTCCCGGTGGCGCATTGAATGACCATCCGGCATAATCACCCAGACCTATCCTGGAGTTTCCGATGAAAAAGCCGAACATACTCATATCCCACGAACCCAAAAGCGATGAGAGGGAGATCTTCCTGGAAGTTCTCGGTGACCAGGCCGAAGTTGCCTTTCTCGCGGAGATCCCCGGTACCGCGAGGATGGAGGCCATTCAGAAGGCGGAAGTGCTCATTTGCTGGAGCCCCGCAAAGGAATTCCAAGCTTCGGAATACGACCACCTGGGGGAGGCGCGGCTGATTCAGCTGCTCACGGCCGGTGCGGATCACGTTCCTTTCGGCTTTCTGCCGTCGTCGCCGGTCATGGCAAGCAATGTGGGCGCATATGCCCAGCCCATGGCCGAGCATGTCCTCGCCCTGGCCCTCGCCATGGCTAAGCGCCTCCTGATCAATCACGCCAAGCTCCAGTTCGGGGAATTCGACCAGGCCACGAGGAACAGGATGCTGAAGGGCCTCGTGTGCGGCATTCTTGGTTATGGGGGCATCGGGCGCGCCGTAGCCGCTCTCATGGGCCCTCTCGGCCTCAAGATCCATGCCGTGAACACCAGTGGGAAGACTCCGGACCCCGTGGATTACATAGGCACCCTGGACGATCTGGAGCGGATCCTGAGGAACGCGGATGTCCTTGTGGTCGCCCTGCCCCTCACCCGGCACACGAAGGGCCTCCTGGATGAGCGCCGGCTCTCCTGGATGAAAACCGATGCGATCCTCATCAACGTGGCCAGGGGGACGATCATCGATGAGGGGGCACTCTACCGGCGACTCCAGGAAATCCCTTCGTTCATGGCGGCCATCGACACCTGGTGGATCGAACCGGCCAGCCACGGGGTATTCCGGGTCAATTACCCCTTTTTCAGTCTCCCCAACTTCCTCGGATCCCCCCACAATTCTCCGGTGGTGCCGGGCACGTTGCTCGGAGCTATTCGGATGGCCTGCGAAAACGTGCTGCACTTCCTGCGGGGGGAACCGGCTAGGGGCATCATTTCTCGAGAGGACTATGCGTGATCCAACAGGCGATGGGTCAATAACATTCGAATGGACTTGATCTGCCGGAAGACGCGAGAGGTTTTCCAGGATGATTCCTGGTTTGGAAAACGGCAGTCAATTTCACAGGAGGTGCAATGGAGGGATGGTTCGGGAGGGCCAGAAAGGCGTTTGCAGGGTTTATCTGGCCTGATTATCCAAAGGTCGAAGAAAGGTATCACCAACTCACGGAGGCCCAATAAGGGCTCAGGTTTCATCGAGCCCGGCTGGAAGCGAAGCTCAGGGAACTCGAATACGATGAGCCCATCTCCCCAGCTGCGAGGGAAGCCTTCCGCGGGAGGCTCGCCGAGATCAAGGGCATCCTCGATGAGCTTTGAGCTGTGGAAAGTCCCATCACGAATCCTCTGCGCGTCGGTTTGTCGGGACCCTCGGTAGCGTGACAGTCACAGACTGAAAAGTCGCCGGGAGTTGCAGTCGAGGTCGAGACAGGATATCCTTCCTGACCGATTGGGTTCCTGCTTTCGCAGCAAAGACGATTCTTGACAAAATCACGGTTTTCCGACGGTCGCCAACCCATGGCGCAATGAGGAGAAGGCCCTGACAGTGGACATAACGAAAGAGACGGCGGCGGAGGGTCCAACCAAGGCGGGTCCGGATTACGACCGAGGGCCCCGATTCCTTCGCGGCAACCGACTGTTTCTCCTGGGGCGGCTGGCGTTGGGATTCATCTTCATCTTCGCAAGCATCGACAAGATCCTGAACCCGGCGGCTTTTTCCGAGGTGATCTTCAATTATCAGCTGCTTCCTGACCAGGCCATCAACGTCATGGCCATCGTTCTTCCCTGGCTGGAGCTCATTTTGGGGGCTCTCCTGATCGCAGGCCTCTGGCTGCCAGGGGTCGTGGCACTCGCTACGCTCCTCCTCGTGGTCTTTTTCTCGGCGCTCCTCATATCCCTCGCGAGGGGTCTCGACATCCACTGCGGGTGCTTCAGCACGGGAGCGGAAGGGGAGCCGGAAATGCTCTGGACCTTGCTCCGGGACGCCCTCTTCCTGTCCGTGGGTTTCTACCTCTCATACCGGACCCTGTTTCGCAGGGTACACCGCCTCCAATGACAAATCGCCGGCGACTCCCTTCCTGGAACCGGCCATGGAAAAAGCAAGGGCTTTGAACGGGAAACCTGATTCATGCATCGATGTGCTCTGCGTGGGTCATGCCTCCCACGACCTGATCTTCCTCGTGGACCATCACCCCGAGGCCGACGGGAAGTGCTTCGCGAGGGCCATGCACTCATGCGGTGGAGGCCCCGCGGCCAACGCAGCCGTCGCCGTGGCTCGGCTCGGAGGCCGGAGCGCCCTGGCGGCGTACTTGGGTGAAGACTTGCACGGATGCCTCCATCATGCAGAATTGTTGGAGGAAGGCGTCAACACGGATTGGATCACACGGGGTCCCCATCCCACGCCGCTTTCGGTCATCCTGGTGAAACCCAACGGAGACCGATCCGTCGTCAACCACAAGAGCGGGACTCCTCCCCTCGCGAGTGTTCCATGGGACCTTGGGGCCGTTAGCCCCGGAGTCATCCTCTTCGATGGACACGAACCCCTGATTTCACCGGTCTTGGCGAGGGAGGCCAGGGCAAGGGGGATCCCCACCATCCTGGATGCCGGGTCGGTACACCCCGGCTCCGTAGAACTGCTCTCCTTGGTCGACTGCCTGGTGGCGTCCGAAAGATTCTCCAGGGAATACACCGGTGAAGTGGACCCGGAAAAGGCCCTGGTAAAGCTCCGTGAGAGGGTTGCATCCACTGCCGTGACTCTCGGAGGGAAGGGCGTTGTGTGGAGCGACAAGGCGGACACGGCCCGTATGGCTGCATTCCCCGTGGACGCTGTGGACACCACAGGGGCCGGCGATACCTTTCATGGTGCTTTCGCCCTTTGCCTGGCCCGGGGGATGGATTCGCATTCCGCATTGCGCTATTCGAGCGCTGCGGCGGCCCTCTGCTGCACCAGGGTCGGGGCAAGAACGGGCATCCCGACCAGGCGGGAGCTCGAGGCTTTTCTGCACGCCAGGTCATGAGCCCATTCCAAGGATCGATGAACCATGTCCGACCATCTCTCTCAGGTGAAGCAATACCATCAGGCGACGAAGCACCAGTTCCACCGTTATGCCCGGGGACCCGGCACCATGGACTGGGCGACCCAGCCCAATCCATTCCGCCGGTATGCAGGCGCACCACTCGTTCCACTCGCCAAAGTCCCGGCAACGGAAGCTCCTCCTTACGACGCTGCCTTTTCGCCGGGTAGAATTCCTTGTGCTCCCCTGAGTTTTCAAGGCATTTCCCAGTTCCTCTTTGACAGCCTCGCCCTTTCGGCCTGGAAGAAAGCGGGTGCGGAGGCGTGGGCATTGCGCGTCAACCCATCCAGCGGGAATCTCCATCCGACGGAGGGGTACCTGATTTGCCCTCCGACGGAGGGCCTGGCCGATAGTGCGGTTGTCTGCCACTATGCTCCCCGGGAGCATGCCCTGGAGGTGCGGACCCGGATTCCGCCATCGGCCTGGGAGAGACTCCTCCCCGAGGGACTGAGGGAAGTCCTTTTCGTGGGTCTGGCCTCCATCCACTGGAGGGAATCCTGGAAATACGGGGAAAGGGCTTATCGATACTGCGCCCTGGACGTGGGCCATGCACTGGGAGCATTGAGCGTCGCCGCTGCGGGACTGGGCTGGCGGGCGAAACTGGTGGAGAACTTGAGCAGCGAACAACTGGCCAGGCTTCTGGGAATCGTGGAGGAAAAGGGGGTGGAGCCGGAAGAGCCGGACTGCCTGGTTGCCATCTTCCCCGGGGGCGGCCCGTCAACTCCGACGCCGGTCTTCCTCGATGCAGGTGTCCTTGAGGAGATGGGAGCCCTGACATGGGTCGGGGAACCCAACCTGTTGAGTCGCTCCCGGGTGCAATGGGGTGCCATCGATCGAGTGGCGGAAGCAGGCCGAAAGCCGATCACCGGCAGGCCGTCGGTGCACCCGGAAATCCAGTCGCCCCCTCCGATCATCCCGGACCAGCCCGTTTCCCTGCGCCGCATTATCCACCAAAGGCGCAGCGCGGTGGCCATGGACGGGGTCACGGGAATAACACGTGCCGCCTTCTATCGCATGCTCTTGAGGACCCTCGCCGTTAGCGGGCAAGCCCCATTCGACACGCTGCCCTGGGAGCCGGCGGTGGACCTGGCTCTATTCGTGCACCGGGTAGATGGACTCGATCCCGGCCTCTACTTCCTGGTGCGAAACCGTGGAAGGAGGAATGAGCTCCAGGAGTCCTTTCACGGGAACTGCTTGTGGGAAAAACCCCGGGATTGCCCTGATTCCCTGGACCTTTTCCTGCTTGCAAGGGGCGACGTGCGGGAAGTATCCATGAAGATCTCCTGCTTCCAGGACATCGCCCAGGACGGGTCCTTCAGTGCCGCCATGATCGCTGATTTCGACCGCCCGTTGGCCGAAAACGGTCCCTGGTTTTATCCGAGACTCTTCTGGGAGTGCGGCATGATCGGGCAAATGCTCTACCTCGAAGCGGAGGCGGCCGGCTTGCGGGGAACGGGGATCGGCTGTTTCTTCGACGACGGGATGCACGAGATCCTCGGGCTGCGCGGCACCAAATTCCAGGACCTCTATCATTTCACGGCGGGCGGCCCCATTGAAGACCCTCGAATCACAACGCTGCCGGCTTATCCGGGGTAGGGCTGATTTTCGTCAGACGCCGAGGAGCCCCATGGTCCTGCGACGGCCGTACCCGAGAGTCCTCGAGATCCGCCCGTCCAGCGACCATCTGCCGCCGCCCATGATGATCAGCGCCAGGCTCATGCCGATGGCAAGGAGGTGGAACTCGAATCCTTCGCCTGCCTGGTTTCCATGCCAGTTCATGAAAAAGCCGTGGGGCCAGTGAACGAGCACGATGGCCCCCGTCATGACACAGAGGGTTCCAAAGGCCGAAACTCGAGTCAACAGCCCGATGAGCAACCCGAGGCTTCCAAATGACTCGGAGAGGATCACCAGAAAAGTCAGTACCGGATGGATTTGGAGCTTGTCGGAAAAAATTTGGATGGTGTCCGAAAAACCCGGCCCCCCAAACCACCCCAGCAGTTTTTGACCTCCGTGGGGGAGCATGACGATTCCGATGCTGATCCTGAGAATCAGGCCGGCCCACTCATTTCCAGTCTGAAACAGCCGCATTGTCTCTCCCTTCGCCTGACCAGGCCCTGTTAGGGGCATCCAGTGGATTTGTCGCACTCAGAACGGAAAAGCGGTAAAGCTGCATTCTGGTATTGTCATAATGGAAAGCATCCCCGGTGTCAAAACACTCCTTTTCACAGGGTGTCCGACTACCGGCGGAGAAAATTTCCCTATTTCGCCGCGGAGCGCGCGAAGGCGGCTCGGAGAAGTACATGTGCGAGAAGAATCTCGGCGCTCTCGGCGAGCCGGATTTTTGTCCGTACGGTTGACACGGTCATTGGCGACTTTAGAATACGATTCGGCACCTGTTGCCTTGCTAGCCCTCGATGGGGAGTCCTAGGCACGGATTGTTCTAGCCCTCGGTTCGTTGAGCACGGGGCCTGGCCAAGGATATCCGTCCATGAGTCCCCTCCGAGGGGGGAACGGTTTCTGATGCATCCCCGCAAGGCTTGCGCAAACCCTTTGCATCGAATGTGTGAACATGGAACGGAAAAACCGGGTCGTCATCGCCGAGGATCATCCCATTTTCAGGGAAGGGTTGCGCTCACTCCTCTCCGGGATGCAGGAGTTTGAAATCGTTGGAGAGGCGGCGGACGGCCTGGAAGCCGTGGAATGCGTGGAAAGGCTGCAGCCCGATTTGCTCCTGATCGATCTCTCCATGCCCCGCATGAGTGGAGTGGAAGCGATTCAGCAGATCAAGAGCCGAGCCCCGGAAACAAAGACATTGGCCCTGACCGTGCACAAGGATGAGGAATACATCGTGGCGGCACTGGAGGCGGGAGTCGACGGTTATGTTCTGAAGGATGCCAATCGGTCAGAGCTGATCGGAGCCATTCAGACGGTGCTGGAAGGGAAGCCCTATCTCTCTCCGGCCGTTTCGGAGAAGGTGATCAAGGGGTATCTGAAGGGACTGAAAAAGGCTGACGTGACTCTGTCCGACACGGTCCTCACCGAGCGGGAGCAGGAGGTTCTCAGGCTCATTGCCGGGGGGATGACCAACAAGACCATTGCCGATCAGCTCTTCATCAGCATCAAGACCGTGGAACGCCATCGGGCGAATATCATGACCAAACTGAACCTGCACACCCCACAAGGCCTAACCCTGTACGCCATCGAAAAGGGGATCATCAACCCCTGAAAGACTGTGGAGAAGCCGGCTTCGATGCCTTGGCCGTGGGCGGATCCCTCACGCCGGATGTCCCGTGTCCGGGGAGGATTCCATGACACGCCAAGGCCAGAAGGCCACCACGGTGGTTCCTCTTCTTTCCAGGGCTTCGAGGGCAAAGGTGCCCCCTGAGAGCTCGGTTCTCTCCCGCATGCTGGAGACTCCCAACCCTCCCGGGTGACTCCCCGAAATCGTTCTGTGCACATCGAGGCCCACGCCGTTGTCACTGATGCGGAGCTCCAGGCCGTCCTCAACCGTTTTCAGGTTCAGCTCCACCCGATCCGCCCTGCTGTGTTTCGCGACATTGTTCATCGCCTCCTGGACGATCCTGAACAGGACGATCTTCAGGGGTTCCGGCACCTCGCCCTCCCTGACGGCAACAATCCGTTCAACCTGGATCCCCGAATAGATCGTTTCGAAATCCCTGCAAAACCAGCCGAGGGTGGCCACAATTCCCAAGTCGTCGAGCATGGACGGCCGCAGGTTTTTCTGGATTCTCCTCACTTCGTCGACGACAGCCTGAATCAGGGGAACGGCGGCGCGAAGCGATTTGAAGTCATGCCTGACGCCGTTTTCGCCCAGCTTTTCGAGGGCCTCCTCAATGCTGAACTTGATGGCGCTGAGGGACTGCCCAATGCTGTCATGGAGCTGTGTGGCGATGCGCTTCCGCTCGTTCTCCTGGGTCGCGAGCAGTTGGGCCGAAAGGTGGTGCAGCTGCCTCTCCGATTCCCTCAGAGCTTCCTCGGACCTCTTGCGGATCTCCTCCACCCCAACGGCCGATGCGATGATCCCCATGAGCCGCAGGTCCTCCTCCCGTGGCTCCACGTCGTCCCCGTAAAACACGCACAGGGAACCCACGCTGGATTCCCCGAGTTTCACCGCTTGTCCGACGTAGGTTTGGTAACCGTGGAGTTTTATCTTGGGATCGGTTCGCGCGTATGGCGTCTCTCCCAGGTTGCGCACCACGTGGGCGGTTTCGCCCTTGCTCCTTATCGCCTCGTAGCAGAGCCGGCCTTCCGGATCACAACCCGTCCGCAGGTCGGAACATTCGGGCCAATGCCCCATGGTGAAAAGCTTTCCCTCGTCGAGCCTGTTGTAGAAAGCGGCCCTTGCCCCCAGCAGTTCTCCGCACAGGTGAGTCAGGCGATCGATGTTCTCAATGGGATCGACGCCGAAACTGAGGAAGCTCTCATTCATTCTCGCAAGCCTCTTCTGGGCTTGCTTTCCCTCGTCGAGCTCCCTCTGGAGGAGCTCGTTCACCATGGTCAGTCCCTCGGTGCGAGTCCGGCTCCACGCCTTCAGTTCCTCGTGGGCCACCGTGAGGGATTCCTCGGCCCGGCGCAGCTTGTTGATCATGACTTCGGAGTAGACCCCGAAGGCCACAAAGGCCGCCACGATGATGGAGCGCATCCACAGTTCATTGGGGTCCGGGTGCACGAACCTCTCTGATAACGTGCCCTGGTGGAAAAGGTGGGTGTCCATGAACGTTTCCACAACCCAGAAGACGGCTCCAAGGCCTATCCCAAGCCAGATCGTCCTGTGTTTGGATATGAGGCTGAGTCTTGTTCTCCAGTGTTCCATGCGAGCACCCCCTGTTGGTTCGTCCTGGGGTTTTAATCAATCAATCTGGCCAGTTGGCCTTCTCTGTCCTCATAACATAAAGAGCGGGCAATCTGAGAGCAATCCCTCCCGAAGAGTTTCCGGCGGAACGCGACACCCTGGTTCCATGTCAAAGTCATCTTGCCTGGTTGGATGCCCGTTTCACACGAGAACTGTCCGGGAGAATGACCTCAACGAAGCACTGGCGGCTCAGATGGTTTGTTTCCAGCGGGAATCCGGTACATGATTACCCGCATCACGTGGGGTGTGCACTCCACTGAAGAAATCCTCCAAAAATGATGTCTAATCCCAATGGCATCCAGCGGTGTCGGTTTCTATTCTAGAGTTGACAACAGGAATTGGAAACATGGCAGGGTACCCAGGCAAAGCAACGAAGAGGAGAAACCGTAAAGGAGGTTGGAAGGTGATTCGACGCTTGAAGCTCTGAGCTGTGGTCTTGATGCGGCCGAAAAGGCCTACGGCGAAGACTTCATGGGCAGAGGCCAAGGCCGAGTGTCAGTGTGTTCCCTAGAAAATGCGCGGTCACGTCCCGTCCTTGCAACCACGAACCTCAACGAGGAGTCCGCATGGGTAAATTTGCATGGTAAGTTGTAAGCCCTCCAAAATTACACACCAGAATAAGCCGCAAACCCAAGTAACCTCCACCCCTCCACACTACGCCCGTAGTGTGGGGGGTTTTTTCATGTGCGGGTTGGTCTCCGCATAAATAAATGGAGGCGAGCCCCGGACTCGCCTCCATTAGGATTCGTGAAAAAACGATGACGATTCGCCACAATCCTCATTGAGGTCATTCAGTGGTGCGTGAGCCACGTGCGATGGCCCCAACGGAAATAGTTCCGTGCGAGCCTCGCATGTGTCCCGTTGGAGTCCGGCAGTGCCGGCCCCCTCCCTTCACTTGGGAGCCAGAGCCTTGGCTTCGGATTGAGCCAAGGCCAGTTTGGCATCGACCAGTCTCTTGTAGTAGGAAAGCACCTTTTCTCCGTTGCCGGCCGCGACAGCTTTGAGCAGATCGCCTTCCAGTTCCGCTACATCAAGGAGCTTGTAGTAGTCGAGGGTCTCCTTCAAGTGGGCCAGCACGATCTTTCCCGTCAACACAGGATGGTTGTTGGTCACGTTGGCATCCTTGAATCGGATTCCATGCTCCAGTTCCACCTCCAGGCCCACGCGAAAATCCTCGAGGTCGATGGACATGCCTTCGACATTGACTTCACCGAGAAGGATCTTGGCCTCCTTCTCCTGAACCGCGGCCTTCTTCAGCTTGGTCCAGTCCCTTATGCCCAGTTGCTTGCAGACTCTCTTCACCTCATCAACTGTTACATACTCGGGCAGATCCATGTTTCCCCCTTTTTGAGATCGTTTGGTCAGCACAGCACATCGGTTCACCAGAATTCCATGCTTCAAACTATGCACATCTTCAGCTTTTTCAAGTTTCCGACCCCATCCCCAACCGTCAATAGCAGACCTTGCGCCAACCTGCCGGGGTGTAGACCCAGACGCAATAGGGATTTGTTTTCGTCGAGAGAACCATGAGATTGTGGGCCTTCTTCACGCCGTGAATCGGGTTCAGTTCATCCACCGCGACCACTGCCGCCGGGTTGCCTTCTCCATCGAACACCTCGATGTCGCCCTTGTCGGGACCTATTACAATCACAGCAACCTTTTTTTCCCCCTCCACCGAAATCTTTCCTTCGAACTTCACCTTTTTGGGACTCACATGGCACCTCCTTTTCCAGATTCTTCCAAATGCAAGCTCAACTCAGGCGTCCCACCGCACCCCTCAGCAGATTCGAGGGAAGCCTGTTCGCGGTCGCAGGTACCGGCTTGTCACGGGCAGTAAAGCATCCCGCGACCGCATGCGTCAAAATGCCACAGTGATCCGGGTGAGCACAACCCGTTCGGGAAAGATACTCGGGTTGGATGGATCCGTGTCCTGGAAATGAAACCCTGCGTCCAAAAGATTCCTGGCTTCAACGGTGATGATGCCCCAGCGCTTCGGCAGGCGGTAGCCGATGGCTGCATCCAGCACCCAGAAGTTGTCCCTGCCCGGCACACCGATCGCCACCGGTCCCAATCCGAAGGGGTTCACGAAGTCGCCCTCCTGATGAACATAGGTGGCCTTCAGCCGGGCCATTATTCCGATGGGATGAAAGAAATTCAGAGACAAGGGCACCCTGTGCGTCGTGGTCTTGGTTAAAGACTCGATGCCGACTGCCCTGTCGTCTCTCTCCAGCCGCTCATACTGGTACTCGGCCGTTGCCGTGAGCCACTTGTGAAGCACCCAGTTGAGATAGACCCGGGCGAGGCGCTCTTCCCAATCCACGCGCGAAACGCTCGAGTCCTCTCCTGAGGTCTCGACAAACGGCACGTCCAGCTCCCTCCTGGAGAGCTCGACTCCTGCGAAGAGGCACGGAGTCATCTTCTGGTCCAGGCCTACCCCGTATCGCCACGTACTGGTGCCGGGAGGATCGTCGAACTGCTGGTTGAAACCTCCGATCTGGGTTGGTTCCAGGGTTTGATTACCAACCAGCGATCTCCTGAGATTCTTGAAGCCGGCTGCACGCAGCGTTGTTCCCGGGAATGGATTCCATATGACACCCAGCTTTGGGCTGAACTCCTCCTCGTCCAGCTTCAGGGGGCCTCCCTTGACGAAGTCTCCACTGCCCCCGATGATCCAGGTCACATTCCGCGGGCAGTTGATCAAGGAATACATGTACAGATTTTCATGGCGAAGATGGCTCTGTTCCTTCAGACCGAAAGAGAGAAAATCCAGCGGAGGAAAGAATCCGAAATTCGTTTCGTCGTCAACATCCCCGCGGAAATGGCCGGCCCCCGTGATGAGACTGAACCGTTCGGATCGGTACAGGTGCTGCATCTCGCCGATATAGCTCGCGTCATCCTCTGCCACGCTGACCCGCCGGATGAAGGCGTCGGGCGGAAAATCCCTGGAGCCGAACCTCGAGTCGAAGTCCGTCGTTTCGTAGATGAACGAAGTGAGGAGGGTCGACTGGGGCGTGAAGGAATGACGCAGCCCGAGGCGGGCCGTCTGCGTCTGCTCCCTTTCTTCCTTGGTCGGCAGGAAGAAGTCGGGATAGAACCTCAGCGGAAGGTCCCCGTTTTCCAGTTCCCTGGCCCTCAGCTCCATCTGCAGGCTCGTCTTCGGTGATACGTCGACCTGGGCGAACACATTGTAGAGCTCCCGTTCGAGCTCGTTGTTCTCCCGGAAGCCGTCGCTTTTGAAAAAATACTGCCCGAGGCTGTATGAGAAGTTCTCCCAGAGTCCCGACTGGACAACCTCATTTCCGTAGGTGTCCTTCTCCCCCGCAACCCCACCGGCCAGAAGCCGAAAACGGTTCCGGGTGAAGAGGGAATTGAGCTCATAAAAGGTGGGATCCCCGAAGGCGATTTCGGCGGGTGCAAAAAGCCTTGATTCCGCCAGGCGGGGAGGGACGGGATTGCTGTTCAGGGGCTGCAGGAGCTGCGACTGGAGAACTTCACTCACCCTTGCCACTTCATGGCGGGGCAGGTTGGCGTATGTTTCAGCGAGCAGCCGGTGGGCGGAGTAGTTGCCCGGGTCGGTGTTGAGAGATTTGTACCCTTCGACGAGAGCCAACTGCCGGAAGCCCAAATCGGAATAGATCCCGGAGAGTCCAACACTCCTTGCCGCCAGATCCTGGTCCAACTGAAGCCTGGAGCGGAAAACCGCCCGGTTGTCGTTGAGCTCGATGGACTTCTGGAGATCGTTCAGCGCTTCCACGGGACGGTTCTCCGTTTGCTTCAAAACGGCGTCGTAGAAGAAAGGAGTGGGGTCCAGGGGATCCAGGTCCTTGGCGAACCCGAATTGTTCGCCAGCTCTCTTGCCCCGTTTCTCCTCGAAGTAGGCCTTACCCAGGTAACTGCGAACGAGGGAGTTGTTGGGGTCGAGGACCACGGCGATCTCTATTTCCCTGCGCCCTTCCTCGAGCTTCCCCTCCCGGATCTTGGCCAAACCGAGACCGAGCCTCGGCAGCGGGTCCGCCTGATCCAGTTGAACGGCCTTTTCAAAGGCCTTCCTTGCCTGCCTTGTCTTGATCTGAGTGAGAAATGCGAACCCAAGCACGGTCTGGGTGCGGCTCAGGTTGGGGTTGAGTTTCACTGCCCTGCCTGCTTCCCGAAGTGCCTGGTCGAGGTATCCGAGGGAGAGGAGCATTTCCGCCAGCCGGGCTCGAACCAGGGCGCTCTCGGGACTGAGGCTCGCCCCTTTTTTCGCGCTTTCGAGGGCACCCTTGAGGTCAAAATGGGCCTGGCGGGCATAGGAAAGGGCGATTCTCCCCGATGAAGACCCGGGATCCAGCGCAACGGACTGCTTCGCCAGCTGCAGGGCCTTCTCCTTGTCGTTCTTCACCAATTCAACGATGGAGAGCAGTGCAAGGGCCCGTGAGTCCATGGGCTCGAGAGCCAATGCCCTTTCGATGTCCCGCTCTGCCTCTGCCATCCGTCCCACGGTGAGGTACAATCCCGCACGGTAGGTGAAGAAGCGAGAATCCGAGACATCCCCCGTCTCCCCCTCCAAAGCTGTAAAGGCTCCTGTGAGATCGTTTTCAAGGTAGGCGGCAAGGGATCTGCGAACCTTTGCCTGCCACGGGACCATTGCGTCGAAATCCTCAAGCCGGTAGTCGATGACGGCCGGAGCGTAAATGGCCCATTGCACGGAATCCCTCGGGCGCAACACGATGGTTTTCTCAGGAGCTTTGCCGGGCGAGGTCAAGCGGATTCACCCTTGGCCAGGGACAGGCTTCCCACTTCATTTTCGACCGACACAGCCCCTTCAAACACTGTGACCTGCGTTCCTCCCGCATCCACTCTCACCAGGAACTCGGTGCCGCCTATGGTGGCGTTGACGAAGGGCGTGATGACCTTGAACCCCCTGGGAGTGCGGCTGAAAAAGTGGGCGGCGCCCGAAAGGAGCCTCAGGAGGAAGTTCTCCTGGCGATCCTCGCCTGCGAAGGTTACGGCGCTGTTCTCATCCAGCCGGAGAACCGTGTCGTTTCGCAGCAAGACCCCGGCCCGGCTCAGGGGGCCGACCCGAACCATGTCGCCGGGGCAGAAGGTATCGTCCAATTCCACCTGAACCCACGCCGTTTCGCCTTCCTTGCGGCTCTGGACTTCCCCTTGAACTGACACGACCCTGACAGCCCAATCGTCGCACTTCTGGGCTGCCCAGGAAAGGCTCGAAAGACACCCGCCGAGCATGACGATCGCCACCACCCAGAGGAATGTCAGCCTCTTGGTCCTTGTCATTTTCCCCCCCCTTTATCAATGGTGCGGAAAGCATCGTCTTTCGGCGACTCCTCGCACGGAGAACTACTTCCTGGTCACGACGAAAACCCCGTCCCAATTCTTCCCGGGCGGGTTTTTCTTGAATGCCTCGGACTGGCTGAGAAAAAAAGCCGAGGGTCCGTCGACCTTGGAGGCCTCGAGGCACGATCGAAAGTCATGGATTGCATCATCCCACGACTCCTCAAGGTAAGCGGACAGGCCCTGGGAAAAGAGCATGCAGATGCGCCTTTGTTCCTCTTCAGCCTCCCGCATTCTTCCCACCAGCTCGTAAATGGCCACCGGCTTCGTTTTGCCGGGCAGAACGAACTTGCCGAGCCCCCGCACGAGCAAATCCTCCAAACCTTCCATTACCTCCTCGGAGACCAGCACCCGGGTCCCCAGCAGCTTGTTCAGGCTCTCGATGCGTGATGCGGTGTTCACCACGTCCCCCACCGCACGATACTCGTAGTGGTCGACGCCTCCGATGCTCCCGAGAGAAACATGGCCCGAGTGGAGGCCCACGCGGATTGGGAGTTGGCGACGAGGAGGGGTCCCCGGGGCGTTGAAAAGGCGCACGGCTTCGACCACTTCCAGGGCGGCCAGGCAAGCCTGGAGCCTCAGTTCCTTGTCGGGGTGGGAGGTGGCCCAGATGGCCATCATGGAGTCTCCCACCACGTCGGAAATGATGCCGCCACGTTGTCTCACGGGTTTGAAAACCGCTTCGTAGTAACGGTTCATGAAACTGTTGAGCTCGCTGGGACTCATGACTTCCGAGAGCCGCACGTACTGCTCTCCATCCGACGAGAGGCAGATTCCAAAGACCGTCCTGGGAGCGGCCTTGATGTCTCCCATTCCCCGGGAGATTTCATCGACGACCTTGTCGGGCAGGTAGTATCCAAAAGCCCTTCGGATGCCGTCCCGTTCTCTGTGCGTGTCGAGATACTTCCACCAGAGTGTTCCAAAGAACGCGGTTGGAAGCTGCACGAGGACGGGGATCACCAGGGGGTACCACGTGAAGGAGTTCTGTGAAGGCATGATAGGCAAAAGCCAAATAGACCGTTGTGGCCAGGGCCGCGCAAAGAGCCGATGCCGTCGTGGGGAGATAGCGGCACAAAAACGAGAGTAGAAAGCCCCAAAGAACCATCAACACGATGTTCTTGTGTGCCGCCAAGGGTTGGACATGGGTCCCTTCGAGGAGGTTCGCAAAAGCGGTTGCCGCGATTTCCACCCCGCTCATGTCGATCCCGTTCGGTTGGGAGAAAACCGTGTAGAACCCGTCTCTCTGTTCAGGTCTGAGGAGCTGGGAAAGCCCTATGAAAATGAGCTTTCCCTCTCGCTTCGGGCAAATAAGCAGGGACGTCGGCAGTGACCTGACCCTGCAGAATCCGGTAATAGGGGATGGTCGGAATGGTTCCCGGGGGGCCGTAGAAGTTGAGAAATGCCCTGTCCGAGGAACCGTACATTCGGATCAGGGCCTTGAGGAGGCGAGCATTTGCCGGAGGGATGGAGGAGAACGGCTCCTTCTCGAGGGCGGCGAGCATCTTCGGTGCCAGCTCGGGCCGCCTGAGGAATATCTCCCTCAGGGCCAGAGCCAGCTTCTCCACGCTCCCGGCGGCAGAGAACTGCTTCCCTGTCCGGCGGCATTCCGGCCGCATCCGATGGGGCCCACATTGCAAGAAGCCTCATGAAATCTTCATAAACCCGCAGGGCATAAACCTGAAGCGCCGCCACGGGAAGGGTGGGCTTGTCACCGGCCTCCGTCTTGAAGGTCCAGAATCGGCTGACCTTCACCGGCACCTTGGGGAGGGGGAATGGTGCAGTGGCGAGGGCGGATTCGGCAAAAATCCCCAGGGGCGTCACTGCTTTTCAACGTTGAGCAACCCGATCCTCGAGCCCCGGTCGTCGGTCAAAGGGATCGCATCCTGCCTCAACGATTCGCAAAGGACCACGTTTCGGGCTGCCTTGATGGCCCTCGCAAACTGGGCGTCCTCCTCGGGGGACTTGGGCTCCTCGAAGAAGATGTCGAAAGCGATGACTGCCGCTTCCTCCTGGATGAGATTCTGAACCAGGGAGGCGTGGAGGGAGCGGGGCCATCTCTCGGGCTTTGAGAGGAGGCTCAGGTTCTGTGCCGATTCATTGTCCATACTCACGATGAGCACATCTGGAGGGACTTCCGTGGATCCCCGGAGCGTGAAGAGAAGATGCAGTCCAAGATCCTCTTCCAGTTTAGAGGAACCTGGAATCACGCTGAAAACGAGGCCGAACACTCCAGTGATGACGCCCAGTATTGTCATTTTGACGAAACGGCGATGCATTCAAGGAACCTCGGCAGCATCTTCATCCGGGAGAAGGCCAATAGCCTGCCCTGCATCCAGGGGAAGATCAGGCAAACCCCGGCGCAAAAAGCAGCAACTTTGAAGGAAAAATCAAACACAACTAAATTATTTTGAGGGAAATTAATCCATACTACTCTTTCGCGCCCTCGAAATGCAAGTTTCAAGTGTTGAATTTCACCGCGCTTTTGACCGTGAAGAAAGGCTTCAGCCTGAAAGGTAGGAGCTGATGAGGACTGTGGTGAGCATGGTCAGTGGATAGTAACTGGACCTATTGAAGAGCAGGGCTGCGTCGCCCGCGGACCTCGAGGTATAAAGCCGGAAGGCGGGGAGGAGGAGCAGGTAGGTGCCGGCGCCGGCGGCTCCCACAAGATAGATGGGATGCAGTGGGGCTGGAGTCGCCCAATAAATGAAAAGACTGAGAACATTTGCCACCGCAAGGGTGACCATGATGATCACGGCCGAACCCTCCGATCCGAATCGAACGGGAATGGTTTCCGCCCCCAGCCTCTTGTCCTCTTCCAGATCGCTCCAGTCGTTGGGAACATTCTGGCCTCCGATTTCCCAGAAAAAAAGCCACAGAAAGAGGACCAGCAGAAACAGGGCCGAAGGATCGGGTGAAACGGCAAAGACTGCCGCAATCGCTCCTGCCGTCTTGACTCCTCCGCTCACGAGGGTCCGCAGGCAGCTCACCTTCAACATCTTGCAGTAGATTGCCTCGGCGAGACATCCGGTCATAAAAATGAAAGCGCATGTGGGATTCAGGGAGTAGGCGCCCAGAAGGGCCAGGGCTCCCCAGGCGAGGGTCCACAGGAGCCCCTCGCGGAGGCTCAGCAGTCCCTGAGCCAGGGGATGGCGCGCATAAACGGAGTCCAGATCACCGGAGGATGGAGGGAGGCCGAACTGCATCAGCTTGGCCCTGTCCACCCGGTAATCCACCAGGTCGTTGAGGGCATAGACCGTCGTGTAACCCGCGAAGGCTGTCAGGAACCCTAGGGCCGCAATGTGCAGGGGGGGAATTCCACCGAGCCACATGAGTGCTCCCAGGGCGGGGGTTGTCATATCCAGCAGACCGTGAGGGGTTCGCGAAAGGGCCATGAACAGCCGAACGCGCGAGAACCAGGAATGACCGGCGATCGAAGAAGAATTCAAAGGACTTGCTTCCTCCTTTCTCTTGTGCAGATTGCGCCTATCCCTTGCCGTGAACCTCGCCAAAAAGAGCGTCGACCGCTTCCTCGGTCATGATTCTCTTGCTCACGAGAATCCCCCTTATGGTCTGACCTGTCGCGTGAGCCTCCCTGGCGATGGCGGCGGCGGCATCGTAGCCAAGGGACGGAACCAGGTACGTTGCGAGTGCCAGGCTCTGTTCGATGAGTGCACCGCATCTTTCACGGTTGGCTCCGATGCCCTGGACGCACTTCCTGGCCAGGATGTCCGCCGCTCCGGCCAGAAGATCAATGGATTGGAGGAGATTATAGGCAATCACGGGCAGCATGGTGTTGAGCTGAAAAAAGCCCCCCTGTCCGCCCATGGCGATGGTGACATCGTTTCCCATGACCTGGGCCGCCACCTGGATGACTACCTCTGGAATCACGGGGTTCACCTTCCCCGGCATGATGGAAGACCCGGGCTGAAGGGACGGGATGGTGATCTCCCCCAGGCCGCATCGCGGTCCCGATGCAAGCCACCGGATGTCGTTGGCGATCTTGTGAAGACTGACGGCGACGGTCCTGAGAGCCCCGCTGGCTTCCACCGCGGCGTCCTGGGACGACTGGGCTTCGAAGTGGTTGGAAGCCCCGTGGAAGAGGCACCCGGTCTCCTCGGATATGCGGGCGATGACCCTGGATGCGAACCGGGGGTGCGTGTTCAGCCCCGTCCCCACTGCAGTCCCCCCCAGAGCAAGAGCTCTGAGGCTTTGCCAGGCATGCCGCGCTCTTTCCAAACCGAGCTCCACCTGCCTCCCGTATCCACTGAACTCCTGCCCGAGACTCATGGGAACGGCGTCCTGCAGGTGTGTCCTTCCGATCTTCATCACCGTGCCGAATTCCTGTGATTTGGCAACCAGGCTTTGGTGGAGCACCTCCAGGGAAGGGATGAGACCGCCGAGAATGCTCGTGGAAGCGGCAATGTGGATGGCCGAGGGGATGACATCGTTGCTCGACTGGCCCAGGTTCACGTGGTCGTTGGGGTGAACGGGGAACTTGCCGCCCCTCTTTCCGGTGAGCAGTTCATTGGCGCGGCCGGCGATGACCTCGTTGGCGTTCATGTTGGTGGAAGTCCCTGAACCCGTTTGGAAGACATCCAACACGAACTGGTCCGCCAGTGTTCCGTCGACCACTTCCCCGGCAGCCTGCAGGATGGCTTTCGCAAGGGACGCATCGAGAAGGCCCAGTTCCCAGTTGACCACCGCGGCATGCTTCTTGACAAGGCCAAGAGCGCCGATGAACGACGGGGGAAACCTCAGTCCGCTCAACGGAGAATTCTCCAGAGCCCGTTGCGTCTGGGCTCCGTAGTACACCTCATCGGGCACCGCGACAGTCCCCAGCGCGTCCTCCTCGATCCGCATCCCCATGACACTTCTCCCGGCGCATCAGCCCTTCCGAGCTTGCTGGTACTCTGTCAATTTTGTTGGCTCACCGTGGATTGACGGCATAACAGCCAGAGTCATCCTGTTTCAGAGTCTTTCGCACCGTAGCATGGATCCCCGTGGTCCGGATGGAGCTCCTGACCGCATGGAATCTCGCGCCACCCCGTAGCATAGGGCCTTGTGCCCGTTGCTGACGCCCACGAGGGGCTGTGCTACAGCAGGCATTTCTCACATAAATCCGCGAAGACCAACCTTTCCCACCTGGGGAGGGAGGGGGGCAGCAATACCGAGTTGAAAGAGTGCTAGTCCCAATACAGTTCACTTAAAAGGGTCTCACATTCAGCTCCCCTCCCTTTGGCGGGAGGGGCCAGGGGAGGGGGTTGGTCTTTTTCGTCTTTCACCCTCCCCCAACCCCTCCCATCGAGGGAGGGGAGTTCTAATCACGTCAAGTGAACAGCATTGGTGCTAGTCCTTCTTGGACCCGAAGGTCTTTTCAATCTCTTTCTTGAGGGTGTTGATGGCCTTGGTGACAGGAATCCCCTTGGGACACGCTCGTGTGCATTCGAAATAATTCACGCACGCCCAGGCGCCGTCCTTGAAATCGACCTGCTTCAGCCGTTCCACTCGCAGATCGTCCCTTGAGTCGAAAATGGTGCGATAAGCCCACACCAGGGCAGCGGGGCCGACGTACTGATCGTTTTCGAGCATCACCGGGCACGAACCCGTGCAGCAGGCGCAAAGAATGCACCGGATGACGTCCTCGACCTTCCTCCTCTCCTCCGGCGACTGAAGCCTCTCCCTCTCCGGAGGTGAACCGGCCGTTATGAGATACGGCCGAAAATACATGATGCCCGCAAGGAAGGCATCCACGTCCACGATGAGATCCTTCAGGACCTTGAAGAAAGGCAGCGGTTCCAGCACCAACTCCACCCCTTCGTAGTCCTTGACCAGCTTCTGGCAGGCGAGAGCGCACTTGCCGTTGATGCGCATGCCGTCGGACCCGCACACGCCGTGGCCGCAGGACATGCGGTAGCTCAGGGACCCGTCCTGCTCCCACTTGATCCGGTTCAGACAATCCAGAACCCGCTCTTCCGGTTCCGCCGCAACGAGGTAGCTCTGGTAACGGGGGGCTTCGTCCGCGTCCGGGTCATAACGGAAGATCTTGAAGTGCATTTCCATTTCAGTATGTCCTTGGTTTGGGCTCGAAGCGCGTCACGGTCACAGGCTTGAAGAAGATGCGGGGCTCCCCTTCGGTCCGCTGGATCAGGGTGTGCTTGAGCCAGCCCGCATCGTCCCTCTCCGGGTAATCCTCTCGGGAGTGCGCGCCGCGGCTCTCCTTGCGCGCCATGGCCGACAGCACGATGGCCTCCGCAAGGCCCAGGAGGCATTCCAGTTCGAGGGCCTCCAGGAGATCCGTGTTGAAACGCTTTCCCCGATAGTCGATGGACACGTTTCGCGCGCTCTCCTTGAGGGCGTTCAAATCCGACAGAGCCTTCTCCAGGGTGTCTTCCTTCCGAAACACCGAACAATGTTCCGTCATGGTCCTCTGCATGGCAGCGCGAATCCGTCCCACCCTCTCCCCCTTCGTTCTCTCCATCAGTCGGGCCATGGTGGATACAACCCGGCTTTCGGCACGGGGCGGCAGGTCCTCCCATTCAAGACTCTGGAGGTTCTTCGCCATCATTTTCCCGGTCCTTCTGCCGAAGACCACGAGGTCGAGAAGGGAATTGCAGCCGAGCCTGTTGGCGCCGTGGAGAGACAGGCACCCACACTCGCCCGCCGCATAAAGGCCGGGAACCGGCTTGAGGTCAACGTCCAGAACCTGGCCGTCCCCATTGGCCTGAACTCCGCCCATCATGTAATGGCAAGTGGGATTGACGGGTATCGGGGCTTTGGCGGGTTCGATCCCCAGGTAGATTCTCGAAAACGAGGAGATGTCCGAAAGACGCTCTTCGAGGCGGCTCTCCCCCAGGTGCGTCAAGTCGAGATGCACGTAGTCCTTCCCCTTGATTCCGCGGCCTTGACGGATCTCCATGTAGATTGCCCTGGAAACCATATCCCGGGGGGCGAGGTCCTTGATGGTCGGCGCGTACCGCTCCATGAACGCCTCGCCCTGGTCGTTTCTAAGGATGCCTCCCTCGCCCCGGGCGGCCTCGGAGATGAGAACTCCCAGGCCGTAGATCCCCGTCGGGTGGAACTGAACGAACTCCATGTCTTCCAGGGGCACTCCCGCCCTGTATGGCAGGTAAACCCCGTCTCCGGTGTTGGCAAAGCAGTTGCTGGTGGTTTGGAAGACCTTCCCGAATCCCCCTGTGGCAAGGAGGATGATCCGGCTGTGGAAGATGTGGATTTCCCCCGTGGCGATCTCGCAGGCAACCAGCCCCACGACCCGGCCATCCTTCATGATGAGATCGAGCATCTGAAACTCCGGGTAAATGCGGACCCCCTTTCGCACAGCCTCGAAATAGAGGGTGTCCATCATTACCCGGCCGCTCCTGTCCGCCGCATAACAGGCCCTCTTGACGGGCGCCTTGCCGAAATCCCTTGTATGTCCCCCGAAAGCCCGCTGGGCAATTCTCCCGTCGGGAGTCCTGTTGAATGGGACGCCGAGGTGTTCCAGCTCATATATGGCCCGGGGGGCGTCCTTGGCAAGGATTTCCGCAATGTCCTGATCCGTGAGATAGTCTCCCCCTTTCACGGTGTCGTACATGTGCCATTCCCACGAATCGGGCTCCTCGTTGCCCAGGGCAGCGGCGATTCCGCCCTGTGCCGCTCCCGAGTGGGACCGCGTCGGGTAGACCTTGCTGACAAGAGCCACATCGGCGTTCCCGGCCGCTTCCAGGGCGGCCCGCAAACCAGCCAGCCCCGCACCGACGATGACGATATCATGCCTGAAAATCATGAAACCCTCTTTTCCTGAGTGCAGCACCACGGAATGGGGTGCCCATCATTTCGTGCGTCATTCCCACACAGGCGAGATATCCAAAAAAAAGGCCCGGATGCCATGGATCTCAGCCTGAATCAAGCGATTCTGCCATGACCTTCAGGCAGTTGGCATGGATCGCCCCCAGCGATGAAAATGGTAGGTCGGGTTTCAATACCCGACGCCTTTTTGTCGGGAATAGAATCCCAACCTACTGGGCGGCCCATTTTCACGGTAATCTGAGTGATTTCTGAACACGCAAACCCAAGCGGGAGGGCGTAAAGCCCTCCCCTACGTTTGTCTCTGTACGTATATCTTAGGGGCGGGGTTGATCCCCGCCCCCCACGGAAAGCCATTTAAGAGGGGCATCGGAGAGAGAATCGCACGAATTGGGGTGACATGAACCCTCACCTCAGGCTCCAGATTCTCGCTCCTCCTTCGGTTGGTACACGCAGCCGATGGGTCCGCAGTAATCCCCCACGTATTCCGCCTGGGGTCGATAAAGGGCAGGTTTTTCCTGAGCTTCCGCAAATTTCTCCTCGATGATGTGGGCACACCAGCCGGAGATCCTCGATATGGCGAAGACGGGGGTCATCATGTCCACGGGAATTCCCATCATGGAATAGACGGAGCCGCTGTAGAAATCGACGTTGGACTTGATGTTGGCCTTTCCTCTCCGTTCGAACTCACCGAGGCTCTCGAGCTCGATGCGCGTGAGCAGTTTGTACCAGGTTTCGTGGCCGGTCTTCCTGCCCAGCCGCTCGGACATCTTCTTCAGTATCGTGGAACGAGGATCCACGGTCTTGTAGACGGCATGGCCCATGCCCATGATTTTTTCACCTCTGTCCAGGCGATCCCTCACCCACGACGCCACGTCCTCCTCGGACTTCACTTCCTTTTCCACTTGAAAGAGCATCTGCATGACTCTCGCATTGGCACCGCCATGGAGGCTTCCCGAGAGGGCCCCGACGCCTCCGGCGACACCCGCGTACATGTGGGCCTGGGTCGAGACAACCTCCCGGCATGCGAAAGTGGAGGCGTTGAAGGTGTGGTCCGCATGGAGAACGAGGCAGACATCCAGGTCCCGGGCCATCTCGGGATCAGGCTTTTGGCCCATGAGCTGCCAGAGGAAATTGGCCGCGTGAGAAAGCGAAGGGTCGGGAGGCAGAGGATCGAGTCCTTGCCTTATCCTGTGCCATGCAGCCATCACGGCAGGAATCCGTGCAATCAGGCGGATGGCTTTTCCTTCGTTGGCTTCCCGGGTCTCTTCCGTCAGGTTGGGATCGGCCATGCCGAGGAGCGGCACGGAAGCCTGGAGAACATCCATGGGGTCCGATTCCTTGGGCCAGTGCCTCATGGCCGCCAGGATGAAGTCGGGAAGAGTCCTCGCCCCAATGAGCTCCTTTTCGAACCGGTCCAGTTCCGTGCGACCTGGCAGTTCGCCGTCGAGGAGCAGGTAGGCGGTTTCCGTGAATGTGGATCTTTCGGCGAGGTCCTCGATACGGAACCCCCTGTAGATGAGAATCCCGTTTTCACCATCTATGTAGCTGATCTTGGTGTCCGCTACCGTGATACCCCTCAACCCTATGTTCTTGAAACGCACTTCAGTGGCCATTTTATCCTCCCTGGGCGAGTCGTGATGTCCCATTGGAAAAGCCGCGTTCGATCGAAATCAGGCTGCGACGTGTCCTCCCCACGCAATATGCACGGTCCAGATCACGGTGCAGCATAGCCGCAACCGAGAACCCCTTCACCACGTAGCGCACGAAGCATGAAGAAATGAAAAAGACTCGAGGACTGGCGCAAAAATCTTGCACAAAAAACCAAAAAACGCAGGATAGCACAGTACGAAGGAATAGTAGGGGTTCATGGTATAGGTTCTTCTTAGTGCCCTTCGCGTCCTTCGTGGTTCAAATTCAATCTAAAGGCGGTTGTTCAACGATGCTCGTCCTTGAGTCTGGCTCGCACATAATTCAGAGTCCCACCCGCCAGCAGATGCTGCCTCTCGAGGTCCGAAACATCCAGCAGGACCGTGATGGTTTGCCCGTCCAGGTGCAGGGGGATCTCGCGAAAACCCGCTGCGATCTTCTCCCGTATGTTGGGAAGTACGATTTTCGACCCGGTCCTGAATAGGTCATAGTCAACCGGGGTCAGAAGATCCAGGGGCAGGATGCCGAAATTGCACAGGTTGGCCTTGTGGATTCGGGCGAAACTCTTGGCGATCTTCACCCGAACCCCCAGATACCGGGGAGCCAGGGCAGCGTGCTCCCTGCTGGACCCCTGCCCGTAGTTCTCGCCACCCACGACGGCAGCCATCCCTTTTTCCTTGCAGCGCCTGTGAAAGTCCGGATCGAGCTGTGAATAGACGTATTCGCTGATGGCCTCGATATTGGAGCGCAGGGGAAGCACTTTGTTTCCCGCTGGCATGATCGTATCCGTCGAAATGTTGTCTCCAACCTTGAGCACCACCTCCGCCAGGAGGGTTTCAGGAAGGGCATCCATAGCCGGCAGGGCTTTGATGTTGGGGCCGCGCAGGACCTCCGTCTTTTTCCCCTCGGGACTTGGGGCAATGATGGATCCTCGGTCGACCACGTACTTCTCAGGATCCCGGATGCGCGGGTACGGCATTTCCCCGCCCAGGTCCCGGGGGTTCGTGATGACCCCTTTCAGGGCTGCCGCGGCAATGGTTTCCGGAGAACACAGGTAGACCTTGTCGTCCTTGGTCCCCGAACGCCCGGGGAAATTCCTGGGCATTGTCCGCAGGCTCACTTCTCCGGTACCTGGGGCCTGTCCCATGCCGATGCACCCCAGGCACCCCGGTTCGTGTATCCGCGCCCCCGCCGCCAGGAGAGGCATCAAGCCTCCCTGAGCCGCAACGTTTTCCATGACCTGGCGGCTCCCCGGATTCACATGGAAGGAGGTGCCCGGCACCGCATGACGCCCTTCGACGATTTTGGCGACGACCATGAGATCGCGAAAGGAGGAGTTCACGCTGCTTCCCACGATGACCTGGTCCACTTTGATTCCGGCCACTTCACGCACTGCCACGACGTTTCCCGGAGAAGACGGGCACGCAATGAGGGGCTCAAGGGATGAGAGATCAATTGCGTCATCTTCATCATATGGAGCCCCATCGTCTGCGGACAGCGGGAACCAGACATCGCCCCGGCCCTGTGCCTCCAGGTACTCCCGCGTTCTCTCATCGGATGGGAAGATCGACGACGTGGCACCCAACTCGGTCCCCATGTTGCCGATGGTCTCCCGATCCGTTGCGGAGAGGCTGGCGACTCCCGGGCCGTGGTATTCCACAACCTTTCCGACGCAACCCTTCACACCGCGGCGCCTCAACATTTCCAGGATCACGTCCTTGGCACTCACCCAGTCGGGGAGTTCTCCCGTGAGCCTGACCCCCAGCACCCTGGGACAGGGCATGTGATAGGAAAAACCTGCCATGGCCAGTGCCACATCCAGTCCACCGGCCCCAATCCCGAGCATCGAGACGCCAGCGGCCCCGGGAGTGTGGCTGTCCGCTCCCAGCATCGTCTTGCCAGGAATTCCGAATCGCTCCATGTGCACCTGATGAGAGACCCCGTTTCCGGCAGGGCTAAAGTGCAAGCCGTATCGGGCGCAGGCGGTCCGCAGGTACTTGTGATCGTCCGCGTTCTTGTGATCCGTCTGCAGGATGTTGTGATCCACGTATTGCACGGCCAGGTCGGCCTTGACCGAATCGATGCCGAGGGCCTCGAACTCGAGCATCGCAACGGTGCCCGTCGCGTCCTGCAGAAGAACATGATCGATGCGGATGCTGATATCATGGCCGGGGAGAAGCTCTCCTTCGACCAAGTGGGCCTCGAGGATTTTTTGCGTCAAGTTTTTCGGCAATTTCAACTCCTTGCCGTTCGATAGGCAGGCCACCATGCAAAAACACGGGACTGCGAGAGGCATCCCGTGCGTTCAACGATTATATCAGGATTCCTCTGGGCCTCCTCCCCCTTCGATGACAGCGGCTGGATGGGGGTGGAAAACCATGAGGTTTCAGGAACTTGCTAACTCCCTCTCCGAACACCTCGCATCAAGGAAAGGGAATCCTGAGGCAGTTTCCAAATATGAGCTCGCTTCCTCGCGTTACAGCTTGGCGTGAGGCAGGCAGAGGCGACATGCCTGCCGCCTCTGCTCGCAAAACGCGTACATGATTTGTCTGAGTGTTGTCCGAAGCCCCACCGACCTGAAATCACTTCACCTTGTCGCTCAGTCCCTTGCCCGGCTTGAACTTGACCGCTTTGGTGGCAGGAATCTTGATCTTTGCCCCCGTTCTCGGGTTGCGCCCCTCACGTGCCGATCTGTTTCCGACACTGAATGTCCCGAAACCCACCAGCGTGACCTTGTCTCCCTTGGAAAGGGCATCAGTGACGCCCCCAATGAAACCCTCCACCGTCTTTTCAGCCTGGGCCTTGGTGATCCCCGCGGCCACCGCAATTCTGGAAACCAAATCTGCCTTGGTCATGCTCTTCCCTCCTCCGGTTTGCCGCCAAGAAGCGGCGACAACATCCCTTGCCTGGGTTTCCGCTCATGAAGCATTTCGGGTCCTGTTCCGCACTGCATTCGACTGTGGCTCATCACCCCCTTTCCACGGCGGCGGGAGCTGCCGCGACGTTGGTCTCCAAACGGGTCAAATGGCTACCAGCCGAGAGCCTTTTCCACCGACGGGAAAGGCCCTTGGCGTGTTTAGGGCGGAAAAGCGCGTTATCTGGTGCCGCCGCTGTGGCGATGAACAGCCGGGAAGTCCCGTGCTGTCACTGCGAATGAACCGATCCTGCGGGAAGATCTGAACCAGCGGTGTTCCGGCAGATATGAAAGGGGGCAACCCTGAACAAAAATACCTTTCAGGACTACCTGATCCTACTCCCAGCAATCATTTGGCGTATTCTAGAACCAGAAGCCGATAAAGACAATATTTTTTCTGGGAATCACGGGAGGAAAGGAACGGCCCCTATCGAGGCTTTGTGGCTCCTTTTTATCCTATTGGCGCCCAGTGTTTTCCATTGACGGGTTCCGGCTCAAGTGATAACTCTTGAAGCAGTGGGAAAGTTCCAAGCGTCTTCAGGTCTGCAATTCTTCAAACTACGGAGGGGTATCATGGCGATTCGGGTATTCATCGAGAGGGAAATTCAACCTGGCAACGATCTGAAGCTCCACAAAATTCTCATGCAGTTGCGTTCCAAGGCGATGATGCAGAAGGGCTACATCACGGGGGAGACCCTTAGGGATGTGAACAATCCCAGCAAGTTCCTGGTCATAGGAACCTGGAACAGCCTCGAGGAATGGAAGGCGTGGTATGACAATGCAGATAGGAAAAGAATCCAGGAGGAGCTCAACCAGCTTCTGAAAAGCCCGGAGAAGCATACCGTTTACTCATACTGACGGGTCCGGGGAGGAATAGCGAGAGAAGCTTTTGTCGAGTCTTCGCTCCAAAGCCCCCGTTCCCAGAACAAGTCAGCCCCTGTCACTCAGGTGTGCCCCCGCAAGCCCGTGCCAGGGGCTTTTTTTAATCCAGACCCCGTTGGACCCGATACACCCCCCTCTCCCCCTTCAAGGCCGTGAGAACTCGCTGCAGGTGCTTGCTGTCTCTCACTTCGATCCTGAGATGGCACACGGTCAGGTCTTTCATGCGGGATTCCATTCTGATGTCGATCACATTGGCATCCATGTGACCCAGGACACCGCTCAGGGATGCCAGGCTCCCCTTACCGGCCGCGAGAATAACCTTGACATCCACCGGATAAACCTCTTGATCCAGCCCCGAATCCCACTGGACGTCAATCTTTCTCTCGGCGTCTCCTCTATCCGGGTTCTTGCAGGACTGCCGATGGACGGTGATGCCCCTGCCCCGCGTGATGTAACCGATGATCGGTTCCCCAGGAACAGGATTGCAGCACTTGGCCATTCGCGTCATGATGTCGTCGGCACCCCGCACGATGATTCCGTCGTCCCTCGAACGAGGCTTGCGCTTTTCAACGGGGAAGAGGGGCTCCTTCCTGGCTGCATCCTCTTCCTGGGGCGCTGAGGGCAATCTGCCAATGACCTGCAGGGGCGTGACCTTCCTGTAGCCGATGCTTGCCAGCAGGTCGTCGACACTCTTTAGAGAGAGCCCCCTGGTCACCTCGGCGAGCTCCGGCGAATTCAGGTAATTGGCGAAATTCAATCCTTTCTTCCGGAATTCCCTCTCGCAAATTTCCTTGCCCAGGGCAACGGACCGCTCTCTCTCCTCTGCCTTGATCCATTGCCGGATTCGATTGATGGCCTTGGAGCTCTTGACGAATTTCAGCCAGTCCTTGCTTGGCCGGTGGTTGGAAGAGGTGAGGATCTCAATGGTGTCGCCGCTTTGGAGTTCGTGTCGCAGGGGCACCAGTTTGCCGTTCACCCGGGCCCCCACGCACCGATGCCCCACTTCCGTGTGCACCTCGTAGGCGAAGTCCACCGGAGTGGACCCTTTGGGGAGAGCCTTGACATCTCCCTGGGGAGTGAACACGTAGACCTCTTCTGGATAAAATTCAACCTTGACCGCATCGAAAAGTGTCTTGGGGTCCCGCCATTCCCGGTTCCATTCGAGAAGCTCCCGCAGCCAGGAAAAACGCCGTGTTTCCTCCTGGGCCGCCTTGCCGGGAGGGCCTTTTTCCTTGTACAGCCAGTGAGCCGCGATTCCCTCGTTGGCGATCTTGTTCATTTCCTCGGTTCGGATCTGCACCTCCATCCGCTCTCCACGGGGGCCCAGCACCGTGGTGTGGAGGGATTGGTACATGTTGGGCTTGGGCTTCACGATGTAGTCCTTGTAGCGACCGGCGACCGGTTCCCAGAGGCCGTGGACCATTCCAAGGGCTTCGTAACATGCCCTTTCCGAGTCCACGATGATTCGGAATGCGATGACATCGTAGACCCTCTGCAGATCGAGATTCTGCCGCACCATTTTCTGGTAGATGCTGTAAAGGTGCTTGGATCGGCCAACGACCCTCCCCGTGATGCCGTATCCTGCCATTTCGGCCAGCAGGATCTCCTGGACCTCGCTCACGTAGTCCCGCCGATAATCCTCGGTTTTGGCCAGGCCCACCACGATCTCCTCGTGGGCTTCAGGCTCCACGCACCGGAAGGCTGAATCCTCCAGTTCCCTTTTCATCCAGTCAATCCCGAGCCTTGCCGCCAGGGGAGCGTAGATGTTGAGGATTTCCTGTGCCAGCAGCTTCTGGGATTCAGATTCGCTGCATCGGAGGTTTCTGAGTTCGTGGAGGCGGTCGGCGAGTTTCACGAGGACGACGCGGATGTCCTGGGAGATGGCCAGGATCATCTTCCGCACGTATTCGGCCTGGCGGTCCTTGCGGTTGCTGAAATCGAGCTGGCTGAGCTTGGTCGATCCCTGCACGAGGGTGGCAACGTTGGGCCCGAACCGCTCCTCGAGTTCCTCCAGGCCGGTGCGCTGAAGAGTGAGGATGTTGTGGAGAAGGCCCGCGGCAATGCTCTCTTCGTCCAGGTGCATTTGCGCAAGGATGCCCGCGACCGCCAGTGGGTGGTCCAGGTACGGTTCACCCCTGGAGCGCACCTTGCCGTTTTGTGCCCAAGCGGCAAACACGTAAGCCTTCTCGAGGAGCGCAATATTGGCTTTGGGATGGTAGTCGAGCACCCGGTCGACGATTTCGAAAAACCGCACAGTCCCAGCTCCCCTCGTCAAAGAATGCTTTCCCCTGTCAATTTCTCCACCTCGGCAAGCAGTCGATGGAGCAGGTCTTCCTCGGCCACTTTCTCGATCTTCTCCCCCTTTTTGAAGAGTATTCCCTGGCCGCGTCCCCCCGCAATTCCCACATCCGCCTCCCTGGCCTCTCCAGGGCCGTTCACCACGCAGCCCATGATGGCGACCTTCAGGGGAGTCCGGACTTTGCGCAGAATTCGTTCGGCCCTCTCAACCAGCGGGATGAGGTCCATCTCCGTGCGGCCGCATGTGGGGCAGCTGATGAGCTCAACTCCACGGCTTCGCAGTTTCAGGGCCCGGAGTATGCTGTAGGCGACGGGAATTTCGTCCTCCGGGTCCCGGGTGAGGGAAACCCGAAGTGTGTCCCCGATGCCCTCGTGAAGGAGGATGCCGATCCCGAGGGCGGACTTGATGGCGCCGTCCACGAGGGTTCCTGCCTCGGTCACCCCCAGGTGGAACGGGTAATTCGTCCGGGCGGCGAGGAGCCGGTAGGCCTCCACGGTGGTCAGGACGTCCGACGACTTCAGGGAAACCTTGATGAGCGTGAAATCTGTGATCCTCCAGGATGCGGATGTGCTTCATGGCACTCTCCACCATGGCTTCCGGAGTGGGATGCCCATACTTGGCCAGAATCTCCTTTTCGAGGGAACCGCTGTTCACCCCGATGCGGATGGGGATCTGCCGCTCCTTGGCCATGTCGACGACCTTTCGCACCCTGTCCGCCCCGCCGATGTTTCCGGGGTTCAACCGAAGACCGTCAACACCTGCCGAGAGAGCCCCAAGAGCCAGTCGGTGGTCAAAATGAATGTCCGCGATGAGCGGGATGTCGATGGCTTTCTTGATTCGGGGAAGCTGGCTGACGGCCTCTTCGTCGAGGACCGCAACCCGCACCATTTCACAGCCGGCCTCCTCGAGGCGTTTGATCTGGGCGACCGTGGCCTGCCAGTCCCTCGTGTCCGTGTTGGTCATGGACTGGACCACAACGGGGGCCCCACCCCCTATCGGAACCCCGCCCACACGAATCTGCTCGGAAACCCGTCTTTCTTTCATTGGAAGAAACCTTTCTATTTCTATCTGATTCCTGCATGATTCTAAAGAGCCCACCTTGCTTTGCCAAGGGATATTCTTGTCATAGGAGACCACTCATCCCCGACATCACGAACTGGAGTGGAAGAACACGCTGACGTCAGTGGGAAAGGTCTTATCCTGATAAGGCAGGCAGTGGAGAAGACTCATTTCTGGAGGATGAAAATGTAGGTGGGATTGAGCCAATGAGCGACGCTGCAAACGACCCGGGCCAGCCGTTGTTTCCTGGATCCAGGAACGCAGACATCCGTTGCCCAAAACCTCTTGGGATCACCGATGATTCTGGCGGTATAGTCGATCACGCGGAATTGCGAAACCAGCTTCTTCAATCCCCAGTAGGTGAGGTGCTTCTCATAGTAGTGAGTTCCCTTGCCGAGAATCCGCAGGTACCAATGTGCCCAGGCTTTTGGAATGACGGAGAGCAAAGGGAGTCGGTAATGAGGCTCCATGAAGCTCAGCCGGTTGCCGGCCGAAAAGAAGCACACTCCCCCGGGTTTAAGCACTCGGAAGATCTCCCCCATCATTTGCCCTGCATCGGGAACATGCTCGTAGACATGGGCGCAAATCACCACGTCGACGCTCGCATCCAGAATAGGAACATGAAGCGCATCACTCGTGAGGAAGAAAGCAGATTCGTCCTTCTTCTGGGCAACAGCAAATCGCACGGCCTCGGTGTCTATGTCCATTCCGATCATCATCCCGAAATGGCCAGCCATGAAATTGGTCATGATGCCCGTGGAACATCCCACATCAAGGGCGGTCAAACGGTCCAGGCCGACGTCAAGCGCGTCGGAAAGAACAGCAAGGATCTTTCCGGCCTTCTGCCGACGCTGATGCAGATTGTACATGGCGTCCGGAAGCAATTTTGAGAAGTCGGTCTGATACAGGTTCAAGGAGGTCTTTGGAAGCATAATGGAATCGAGACCTTGGATGAGTGTGTATCCCTCAACATGCGAAGAGTGGTTCCGATGAACTAAAGTCCGGAAGGAACACGGGCAGCCCCTCTGTAATCTTCGCAGGTGCGCCGGACCCCCTCTTCAAGGGAGACCCCGCTTCGCCATCCAATGTTTGACAGGCGGCTCACATCGAGCAATTTCCTGGGTGTTCCATCGGGTTTGCTGCCGTCCCAGTCCACGGGACCATCGAAGCCCACGACTCCGGCCACCAGTTCGGCCAATTCCCGCACACTCAAGTCAGTTCCGCAACCAATGTTAATGATATGGCGGTCGAGAAACGAGACACAGCGTTCAGAAAAGAGGTCCTCTATTCTTTCCATCAGGAAAATGCAGGCGTCTGCCAGATCATCGACGTAGAGGAATTCGCGACGGGGTGCTCCCGAACCCCAAAGGCGAACGACCGGCGGCGTGTCCTTCAACCCGCTCATCACATCTTCGGGAATCCTGCCGTGCAAGGCCTCATCGAGTCGGACAGCCTCCCAATCTCCGTTCGATGCCAGCTCTGCAAGATTGAATTTGCGAATCAGGCTTGGAAGCACATGAGAATGCTCCAGGTCATAATGATCATTAGGGCCATAGAGGTTGGTCGGCATGACACTCAGGAAATGGGTCCCATGCTGCCGGTTGTAGGCCTCACAGAGTTCGATGCCCGCGATCTTTGCGATGGAGTATGGTTCGTTGGTCGGCTCCAGGGGACCCGTCAAGAGGGACTCTTCTCTGATGGGTTGAGGGGCGTGCTTCGGGTAAATGCAGGAGCTCCCCAGGAAGAGCAACCCTTTGACTCCACAGCGCCATGCGGCTTCGATCACGTTATTTTGTATCTTAAGGTTCCCAAGCAGGAAATCGACGGGAAACCGGCTGTTGGCGTATATTCCACCCACCTTCGCCGCGGCAAGGAACACATATTCCGGCTTTTCCTCATGAAGGAACGTCTCCACGTCATGGAAGCGGCATAGATCCAGTTCACCGTGAGAGCGGCAGACAAGGTTCACGTAGCCCTGGGCCAGAAGTTGCCGCACAAGAGCGGAACCAACTAGACCACGGTGGCCTGCGATGTAAATCTTTGAAATTTTATTCATGATGCATCCGGCTGTTCAGGTATCAAAGATGACCTCATGAGGTCGATGCCGACGACTACATACGGGCTTCACAACTGGATGGCACCGGGAAGCCGTCCCGCTGGCAAATGCTCTCTCTCGCGCTCTCATTGAGGTCATATGCCACCATCTCCTTGACGAGTTCATCAAAAGTGACTTCCGGCTGCCAGCCCAATACTGATTTTGCCTTTGCCGGATTACCAATGAGGCTCTCCACTTCGGTAGGCCGGAAGTATCGCGGGTCCACCAGGACAATGGGTGTCCCCACCCTGTGTTCAGGCAGCCTGCAGTAACGGGAGTATTGTTCCAGGAGCGGTGACGGCCGGACGCCCGCAACCACCCCTTGTTCGGAAGTGCCGGTTCCACGCCAGTCCAGTTGGATGCCCACTTCCTCGAACGCCTTCTGACACAGTTCCCTGATGGAATGCTGCTCCCCCGTGGCAATCACATAATCATCGGGAACGTCCTGCTGGAGAGCAAGCCATTGAGCTCTGACATAATCCCTGGCATGGCCCCAGTCGCGCATGGCATTGAGGTTTCCAAGGAAGAGCCGGTTCTCGAGGCCGAGAGCGATTCGTGCCGCGGCGCGCGTGATTTTTCGGGTCACGAAGGTTTCCCCGCGAATGGGCGATTCATGGTTGAAGAGGATTCCATTGCAGGCAAACAGGCCGTAGGACTCTCGATAGTTCACGGTGATCCAGTAAGCATAAAGTTTTGCACAGGCATAGGGGGATCTTGGATAAAACGGAGTTCGCTCCGTCTGTGGAATCTCCTGGACTTTGCCGTAAAGTTCCGAAGTGGAGGCCTGGTAAAAACGGGTTCGCTGTTCGAGCCCTAAAATGCGGATGGACTCCAGTAGGCGAAGAGTCCCAAGAGCATTGGCATCCGCCGTGTATTCCGGCGTCTCAAAGGAAACCTTAACGTGACTCTGGGCGGCAAGATTGTAAATTTCATCCGGTTGCACTTCCTGAACGATCCGGATGAGATTGGTCGCATCGGTGAGATCGCCGTAGTGCAGTATGAAACGTCGCCCCTCCTTGTGGGGGTCCTCGTAGAGATGATCGATGCGCTGGGTGTTGAAGAGCGATGCTCTGCGTTTGATGCCGTGAACAATGTAGCCCTTTTCCATGAGAAACTGAGCAAGGTAGGCACCATCCTGCCCCGTTATGCCCGTCAAGAGGGCGACTCGTCGTGAGTGAGAGTCCATGATCAACCTTTCAATGGGTCGCTTGCCCTTCCGCAAACAACCGAGGAGAAAACGTTCTCCAGCAAAATGGATGCATCATTCCAGGAAACAACACTCTCGTAGGCCGTGCTCTGATCCACCAGGCGTCTATCCAAGACACGTGCCAGGTCCTCTGAATCATTGGGACCATAGAGCCATTCAGGATACTCATGGAGCAAATACTTCATGCTTCCCACCCTGGCGGCGATCATGGGAATGTCGCATGCCATGATTTCACGGGCTTTCTGAGGGAAACAATACCTGCCGAAATCATTGTCCAGGTTGCAGACAACGGCCACGTCCAACGCATTCAAGAAGGCCGGTACCTCATCCAGGGGCAGTTCTCCCAGGTCATGAATGAGAGGATCACTGGGAATACGCATGCTTTTCCTGCGCGGCCCCGCCAGGGCGAGGTGCAGATTAGCATACTCCTCCTTGAGCAAGGCAAAAGCCTCAAAGAGGTGGTGAATGCCCCGATTCTCATGAAGGGCTCCAGCCGTTCCCACAATCCGCCCATGAAGGGGAAGCCCGAACTTGACCCGGGACGCGTCCCTGTCAAAGGACCCAAAAAGATCCAGCCTGACGGCGTTTTCCAGGAGGAAAACGCCGCCGGAGCGTCCATAAGTTTGCACCAGGTCTGCAAGGGGCCGACTGACACAAGTTACGGCAGCACAATTCCTAACAGCATGGCGATAGACCTGCTTCAAAACGGGCAGCTTGGCGGCAAGGAAGTATTCGAAGTTGTCGTAAAGGTCAAAAACGAGGGGTATGCTCAGCTTCTTTCCGAGAAAAAACCCAATCACCCCGTAGAACGAATCGGAGCAGGCCCATATGACATCGGCCTTGGAAGCGAGGCAATGGGCTTCCCGGATGAATCGCAAGAGGCCCTGAGATTTCAGTCCGGTCGCATTGATGCTCTTCCAGCGTACAGGCCCATCCTGAATCCATCCTTCGTCACGCTTGGCGTAACTCAAACAAAGCCCCACCACGTCATGACCCCGCCGGGCCAGGGCAAGGGGCATCTCACGCAGGCGACCATACCGGTCGTCCAGAAGATCCTTGTTGGTGTACTGGCGCTTCGTCAAGACAAGAACTCGCAACAGGGCATCTCTCTAAGTGTACTGGTCCCCTTCAGCTTTTGGGGCGCTACGTCACGAACCAGCATTACCAGGTTATTGATGAATCACGGCTCCGGTTTTGCGGAGCAGCATTCTCCCACCTCACAGGAATTGGGAGAATGCCGTCCTTTCATGACGCGAGAATCTCCCTGTCCGTGTAAACGCAATTCCCCCTTGCCTGTCCTGTGAAGTCTGGGCAGAAACCGGGTCTTGTAGGGAAGATAAAGTGACCAGAAGATCGATTGTGTCAACCGCCATAAGGAATTCTTTTCGTTCACTTCTTGGACAAGCTTCTCTTCCCCCAGGCGCTTGACCAGTGAACTGGGTCTACTGCCAATGCCTTCTCCCCCCATCAATGCGACGGGAATTTTCTCGAATTTGATTGAAGAATCATGATTCAAGGCCCGGTAGAAGAAATCGTAGTCCATGGCAATAGAAAAACGTTCACGAAACCCTCCGATCTTTTCAAATACTCTCCGATGTACGAAAGCCCCCTGGTGGAGGAATATGAACTTGTATCGATTCCACCAGCGGAATCTGATGGGGGTTCGAAGGACAGGCCCTTTTTTGTGACGGGGATAGATCCAATATTACCGGGAAGACTGTATATGTCAAAGGATTCATCACTTTGAACCAGGGCGAACACCCGTTTTTGAAGGTATCATCTCTCAAGAAGACAGATCATCCGCCTGAAGAACCATAATAAGTAACTGGCCCTTCGCCATGCTGGAGTCCTTTGTTCATGGCTTCACCAATCCCGCTGATCCCGTTCGGAGATCCACCTGATAGTTTATATCTTTGTTGGATAGTTCCACCAAGCATCTCCACGGAATGGTCGGATGAATTTACGGGTCCATCCACGACGATTGCTCAAAATTTTCAAAAGTCTGCTGCTTCAGGGATTCTCGGGTATCTCTCAGGGTAGATCCACGATTATAGGATGCGGTGAGAATGGAAAAAAAAGGAGTCTGAAGTTTAATCATGGGAGATTGGTACCTTTCTACAGTGCACGTCTAACGGGCAGCCGCGAAGCGGCGCAGTGCCGCTTATCGATGATTGTGTTGCCTGGCAAGGGCTTGGTGGTACAAGTCTTTATGTCGTTCGGCTATCCTTTCCAGTGAATACTCCTCTTCCGCTTTCTGCCTGGCCTGCCTCGAGAGGTTTCTCAGATGTTCAACATTGCTCAATATGCTCAAGATGCCTCTTGTCACATCGTCAATGTCGAACGGATCAGCGAGATAACCAGTGGACTGGTGGTCGATCAGGTCGGGCATTCCTCCCACCCTGAAGGCTACACAGGGCGTAGCGCACGCCATTGCTTCCATCACCGAATTGGGCAAATTGTCCATAGTAGACGGCGCGACGAATACATCACATGCCCCGTATACAAGGGCCAAGCTGATGTCATCGTTGAGATTCCCCATATAATGGGCCTGCAAACCGAGGTCCAGGGAATGCTCCGGTTTGGATGCGCCAAACACGACCAACTCAGTCTGGCGTGCAAAGGGTGTTCCAGATATTTCACGAATGCATTGAACAAGTAATTGGAACCCCTTTCTTGCATCTGTCGTGCTTCTAACCCCTCCGAACCCAATGAGCATTTTACCTTGGGGCAGCGAGAGCAGTTCTCGGCACGTCGTCGAGGGTATAGGACGGTAGCGAGTGAGATCAAGTCCATTAGGCACCACCTCCACTCTTTTACCTCGAAACAGAGAACTCGATGTTGCACACTCAGCCATCCATCGGCTGGGAGCAATTACAGTTAGATTGACAGCGCTGATGGCCTTTCTCTTGCGCAGCAAAATCCAACGAGACAAATCATGTTGTTTCTGAGACCCAAGAATGGGACACGCCCCACAAGTCTTCTGATATCTGTGGCACTCTCCTGCATAGTGACACCCGCCCGTAAATGCCCACATGTCATGGAGAGTCCACACAATCGGAGTGCATACATTCCTCAAGGATTCTGGGCGCAAAAATCCACCGGCAACCCAGTGCAGATGGACAATATCAGGATGCTCAGAGGAGACAATGCGGGTGAGGTCTCGGGGCAGGATTCCGGGGGAGAATAAGGGCTTTTTAGGTTTTGAGCACAATTTCAGAGGTAAAGCATCCAAGTAAGGCCTAAGGAGTGCTGCGCCCTTCTGCATCTGCGTCTTGGGCGCGTCGACCTTGGGGTCGACCGTGGTCTTCGTCTGGACGAACATCCTGGAGTCAACACCGATTGCATTCAGCCCTTGGTGAAGTCGATAGGCAGCACGTGCGGCTCCTCCTTGATTGTCATAGGATGAGACTAAGAGAACCTTCATCAAGACTCCTCATGAATACCGGCAAAGCGTGTTTCCTTTTGGGAACCAATGGAACATCTCTTGAATCTACTTGGACCAGCGCCTGTCCAGTCCATTTCTGAAGTATCGGGATGGAAAGATCCGTTTGTCGGCAATCTCTACTCATCCCCTACTCACCACTCACAATGAATCCTTTCTGTACACAACCGTTACAGAGTGTCCTTTTGGCAGAAAACGAGCATCGGTAAGCCCTCTCTCAATGATTAGCCCCCCAAAGGAAGCACATTTCGATAAAAGCCAATGACTCATTGAATGATGAGAAAATGTGTTCTCCATTCGGAAAATATTTAATAAGCTTTCATACACAAGTCGGGTCGCAAACCATCTCTTGTGATACACAGCAAGTTCCTCATGTTCCATATCTATCAATAATAATCCGAACATTGGTGCAATATTACGAAGACATCTATCTGACCACCAAGTTAGATGATGAGGTGGCATGTTAAGAATATTATCCTTGTCAGTAGCCACGAAAGAATCAGCGCTCGGAACCGAATAAATTAAAACTCCCCCTCGTTTAAGGCACTTGACACTGGATCTTATAAAAGAATCAACTTCTGGAACATGTTCTAAAAACTTGAAATGCACAGACAGCATCATACTTTTCTGCATTCTTTGATGAGTGAGTGCTGATAGATTCATTCAGGATGTTCATGCGATTCAGTCTTGAATGATTGCATAATCTTTTATTATATTCCAAGCCGACAAAGTTATCTACTTTTATTACATTAGCAAAAGCTCCCTTTCCACACCCAATCTCCAATACATTATATTTTTCTCTAATAAATTGAGCTGCGTATGTATATTCGTGCTTTTGGTCTAGATAGTAAAATTTGAAATTTCGCATGTGCTCGTAGAATGATTCTGATGCATGGACATGGTGGATTGAAAAATGTTAAATTGCAATTATCGCACAATATAAATTCGATTTTATTTATTTCCCTAAATTCATGAGATAAATCAATATTAAAATTGGATCTATATTTCTTTATAATGAAAGATGTATCTATCAAATCAATCATTCTGTGATTGGCACATTTGCACAATCGACAAGGATTCATATAAAATACTTTCAGTTATGTATCAATTGCTTAGATTGTTAAGCAATTCCAATTATTGTTATTGTTGCATTTAAAGTATTATATAAACATTTCTGCTTCAATAATACACAAAAGTCTTTGTAAATCTCACATGCCCATGGCTTTACTTGACTCTGCCTGCAAGCATCCTACCTATCATTGGGCGTGCTAAATAGGCAAATAATTTGAAACATGGAATGCCACTTATACTTCTGATCAAGTTATTGTACCAGGTAATCCCAAACACCTTTCGGTCTTCCCATGCGTCTGCCCAAATATCGCGAACCATGGCAGTGGGATGCCGCAAGGGGAAGTGAATCTCCTGAAGCGATAGCTCACTGACGATTCTATTCGCCGTCCTAGTATGCGTCGAATCATGCCCGAAGCCAATGTTGCGGACTAAATTAACACTCGGTAAAATAGATAATCCGTGATGAACCCAGCAAGAGAAGGTCCATGCATAGTCCCAGGATCGATCAACCCTGCCCGGGCCCGGTCGAAAATATCCTTCCAGTACTTGGCGAACAGATAATTGCCGCAACCCAAACCCATGAGGAAATCCGTATCACGAACTTGAGGCCACAGGGACAAATCCCTATCGTAGTGAGACCATGCCCTTCGCCAAGATGCCCATCCCCAGACGTGGTTGTAGCGTGAGAAGTAATAGCTGTACCCGTTACCATTTCGTGTCTTATCCACTTGAAAATTATCTCCTGAAATCGCCATGATTCTCTCATGATGGCGATATTTCTCCAGTAACTCTTCACAGAATCTAAAGAACGTTAAATGCGGTACACAATCGTCTTCCAGCACGATGGCTTCATCCACCGTGTCAAAGACCCAGTCCAGCCCGCTCGACACCCGTGCTCTTTAACCCCATATTGGATTCCGAGTAGTTCTTCAATACGTCACACTCCCAATCCACACGATCTATAATGGCGCGGGCAGCAGCACATTTCTGCATCTCACCATGAATGTTTGGGCGAGGACCATCAGCGATGACCAGCAGCTTCGGAGGCTTCGCCTTGGCAATTTCGGAAAATACCTGCTCGGTAGTATCAGGTCGGTTGAAAATAATAAAGGCAACCGGTGTGTTTGAAACAAAATCAGTCATCTATTGATCCACTTGGATTTGTCTTATAAACAATAAATATTAATTAAATTAGGCAAAATAATTAGATTATTTTTGTTTTTTAAAATGACACAAAAAATCTAAATGGAATAAGGATAGCCTTGGTTTGCATAATACCTGCATTCAATGGTGCTGAAAGAAAAAAAGATGACATATAGGCAGAAACAAATTGTGCACATAGAGAGGCAATAGCCGCTCCAGAACCATGATATTTTGGAATTAAGATATAATTAAGCACGACATTGGTAACACATCCCATGACTGAGCAAAAAAAAGAAAATTTAAATTTACCTTCATTCAGTAAATATTTTTCTCGAGCAACTCCCATGAAAACAAACAGGCAAGTCCAGATGTGTATGGCAAAAATCTTCTCTGCACCAGCGTATAAAGCTCCATATAATAAAAATACAATATGATAGGACAGTAAATATGCTGGAATGGCCAAACAATATGCTAGTAATGCATTGAAATCATAATATCTCTGGATCTGATAGTAGTAAATTTCATCTCCTAATTTCTTACTCTTAACAAGGGACGGGAACACGGAAGAGGCAATAATCACAGGAATGAAATACCAAATTTCCGAAAGACGCGCAGCGGCTGAGAAGATCCCCACAGCTTCATTGCCCACCAGTTCACCCAGCATGATTTGATCAATTTTCATATAAATCATTATCATGATTCCCGATAGGATCAGAGGCCAGCTATTCTTTAGCAGGTCTCTTGCACGGGCCATTGTTGCCGTCCATGCCTTCACGGAGTGACCATTCAATCGATATGCTGTCAGCAATCCCATTGCTCCCAGCGCGAATTCAGCCAAGCCTGCCCATGCGAACGCAATCAGTGGGGCCTGAACAAGGATGAGAACAATCTTGACAAGTGATATGATAAAAAACGCTGCACTTTTAGCCCAAACTGTGAACCTGGATTGGATTTGGGACTGAAAAAAGAAATCAATTGCATCGAAGGCTTGAAATATCATCCCTGCTGCTGTGATTCCCACCAGCCATCTTGTAAGAGGGTCCTCGGGCCTGTGCAGAGTAATGATCCCTAGGGCAGCTGCCAAGGCAAGCAGTCCTCCCAGAAACTTGAGAGAGAAAGCGGTGCCCAGGATTTCATTTGAAAAAGACGGATCAAGTAAAATATCCTTAACGACGATTCCATCGAGCCCAAGTGTGGCTAAGGTTCCAAACAATGCCGCAAAGGCTAATGCATAATTAAAATTCCCATATTGAACAGGCCCCAAATACCGTGCCACCCATACCACTACAATGAGGCCGACACCCATGCGCAAGATCCTCTCTGCAAAGAGCCAGCCCGTGTTGCTCAAGATATCTCGAAGGGCCAAGGGTGCTTGAACCTCAAAGCGATAAATTCTGGCAAGACATGAGTCCACATGACAAGGAACCTATCTCGTGAAAAACGGAATCCAAGAACCTGCATTTGTGCTAAAATTCAAAGTCTGCATGCGACCTGCCAGGGGACTGCCTGGCAACTCACACGCGTTTCCTCTTGACGTGCTATTGATATTCAAGTTGAGCGTTTTACTCCGTCCAGCAAGGTAGAGAGGTATTGAAAGAGTTCATTGATAAATCCATTAATAAATCCATAAAAATCATTCGATTCCAATAATGGGCTGTTATCTTACCCCATGGTTTTTGCACAGATCGACCTCAATCTGTCACCAAACATACTCCACGCAAACGCCTGTGCATACTCCCGGCAGGATTTTTCAAACACTTTGGAATCTTGATGCCTCAAATGGGCTAGGATTGCCCCGGCCAGTCCTTCATAGTCCCCAGGACGCATGAGGTATCCTGAGACGCCATCGCTCACCGCCTCCACAACCCCACCTGTGGCAAAGGCCACTGTGGGTAGGCCGTGGGCTGCCGCCTCCACTGCCACCATTCCGAATCCTTCCACGTCGTTGGGTTGGTCAATGACGGGAAACACATGGAGTTGACTCGCGGCGTATGCCTGACTCAGGGTCTCGTCATTCACGTCCTTCATCAAGAGAATATTTTCCATGAGACCCCTTTTCTCGGCAATCTCCAGGATTCTGCCTTTCATTCCCCCTTGCCCCCCTATGGCGTTCTTCGGTTCGCTGCCTATGATCAGGTAGAGCACATCCGGATACGCTTCCACGATCCTTGGCAGACAATGCTCGATGAACTCGGGGATCCCCTTGCGGGGTGTCAATCTTCCGACGCTCAGGAGGATCGGTATTGTGGTCGCATTGATCCTCTCTCTCAAGCTCTTTCCGCAATCCAATGCGCTGATTGGAGGAATCGTCACCCCAGGGTGCAAAATATTGACAGGGGATATGATCTTTACCGCTCTTGCCAATCGGGCTGTGTTGCGGCTGTTGACGACAATCCTGTCGGCCTTTCTGACGGCCGGAAGGAAGATCGACCGGTAGATATGACTGTCGGCAACAACATCCAGGCCATGAAGGTAAGTCAGGACCGGGATCCCCAATAGACGCCCCGCCATGACTGCCGCCGGCGCAGTGACTCCGCTTCCGGATAAGATGAGATCTGGAGCGAACCTTTTCGCCATGAGCAAAGTCTTCACCTGGCAATGGATGAGGAATTTCCACGGGGGCATGGGCGGACATGCCAACACCCGAGTATGGGGTTTTACGTGATCACCACAACCATTCGGACCAACGAGTGCCACCTCGAAGGATTTCCGGAGTTCCTCATAGATGTGGAACAGCAGGCGCTCCATGCCGCCGACAAGAGGCGGGAAATTACGAGTGACCAGAAGAATCTTGGTTTTCAATCGGGGACACCTCGCCGGCTAAATCGAAGGATTCTTCAGTGGGGAGTCGGTCGACTCCATCTGGGGTTTCCATGGCCCTGCCGAGGGTTCATGAAAAACGATGTATTTCCTTCCCAGGAAGTTGAACAGAAGCCCACACAAACTTGAAATAGATTTTGCCAGCCATGGGGCCGATCCAAGGACCATGAACCCTTTTGTCATGAAGACGTCAAGAAGACCAACGATGGATGTTATGAATATGTAAATCGCCAGTTCAGCAAGTGAATTCCATCTCGCCTTGTGCCTGAAAAGCAGGGCTATGCACAGCAGGTAGTTGGTGATGGCAGCCAGAATGAACGCGAGGCTGATCGAAATGTAGACGTCCAGCGCGAACCGGATGAACAGCAGAAACAGGAGAAGGTTGATTCCTGCCGAGAAACCCCCAATAAGCAAATAGATGATGAACTGAATGGGTAATGGTGCCGTGGGGGCGTTGTAATGAAAAATGCAGTACAGTGCTTTCAGCCCATCGCGGGCGCGGATCTTCTTCCCTTCCGCATAAGTCCTTCCATAGTAGGAAATACCCATCTCATAGATTCTCAAACGCATGCGGGCCATTTTAGCCACGAGCTCCGGTTCCACGCCAAAGCCGTTCTCTTCGATTTCTATTTTCTGGAGCACGTCCCTGCGAAAGACCTTATAGCAGGTCTCCATGTCCGTTAAGTTTAAGTCAGAGAACATGTTCGACAGGAAGGTCAAGAAGCCGTTCCCCATCGAGTGCCAAAAATAGAGAACTCTGTGTGCGCCGTTGGACAGGAAACGTGAACCGAGCACAACGTCGGCATCACCATTGACGAGGGGGGCAAGCAGTCCCTTGAGTTCAAATGGGTTGTATTCCAGATCGGCATCCTGAACCGCAACCAAGTCGCCTGTTGCTCTCGCGATTCCGGTGCGAAGGGCAGCGCCTTTCCCCTGATTTTTATCGTGGCTGAGGACGACAATCTCGGAATTTTCCTCTGCAAGACTAAAGGCAATCTCCAGGCTCCGATCCCGAGAGCCGTCGTCCACAATGACAATTTCCAGTGAAAGCCTTGAATCGGCGATATCCAGGACTCGTCTGACACATTTCTCAAGAGTCTTTTCCTCATTGTAGCATGGGACGATCACCGTCAGCTTGTAATGGTCCGCCGTCATATGTCTCTCATAGGACTCCATCATTTCACCGATCTACACTCTGTTCTTCGAGCGACTTGAAACCGACATCAACAGGACCTGCCCAACGGCGACAACGGTTTGCCTAAAACTTCTCGGAATCATTTTTGCTTGCATGCTTCGGTGGCGGATCGTTGATAGCACCAACAATGCCAAAACCCCTTGATAGGGCTAACGAACCAAACATATGGAGGAGTTCCTGGTTATGAATCGTGAGATCAAGTGGATGACCCTGTTGACCCTGCTGTGCATTTTCTTCCTGGGATTATCCCTGAGGCTCTTCGCAGCGGCGGAAACCAAAGTGCATGTGCCCATCAGGGCAGATGCCCGGGACTATTACCTTTATGCCTACAACCTTCGTCACCACCACATTTATTCAAGGGACGATGGGGTACTGAAGTCCGTCCATACGGCTCCTATGCCGGATGCAGTGCGGCAGCCGGGTTATCCACTATTCCTGACGCTCTTCGTGGATGGCTTGCCGAGCGGCGAGATGCTTGGGAAAATCGTCATCAGCCAGGCGCTCCTGAGCGCTCTGACTCTCATTCTTGCGTTTTTCCTCTACCGCTTTTTCCTGCCGGTGTCTTTGGCGTTGGGAGCATCTCTTTTGACGGCGATAAGCCCTCATCTCATTGCTGCAAACAGCTACCTTTTGACGGAGACCCTGTTCTGTCTGTCCATTGTTTTGACAGCCTGTGTGATCGGTGGATTTGCCCGTCGCCCAGCCATCTTTCGCGCCCTCATGGTAGGTTTGCTTCTGGGTATGGGAAACCTCGTGAGGCCGAGCCTGCAATACTTTCCGCTCCTGGTGGCAGCCTTTTTCCTGATTCATCTGGGATGGAAGAAGGGCCTTCAATGCTCGGCTGTCATGATCGCAGGTTTCCTGCTGATTTTTAGCCCGTGGTTGATTCGCAATCAAACCGTGCTGGGAAAGACCACCGATGACCGTTTGATGATCAACACGCTACACCATGGCATGTACCCGAACTTCCAATACAAAGGGGACGTCAAAAGTTATGCCTATCCGTATCACTTTGATCCACGCTCCAGCGAGATTTCACAAAGCATGGGAGCGGTGGTTCAGGAGATATGGAGGCACTTTCGTGAGGAACCGGCAAAGTACCTGAAATGGTATTTGGCGGGAAAACCCCTGGCCTTCTGGTCATGGGGAATTGTTCAAGGCGATGGAGATATCTTCGTTTATCCGGTCCTGGAATCACCCTATCGCGGGGTGCAGCTGTTTGAAATCACGAGGGCGCTTTCCCGTCACCTGCACTGGGTGGTCGTTTGCCTTGCAGCCGCTGCATCCCTATTGGTCTGGCTCCCTTTATGGTCGAAGTCTTTGCAGAGGGAAGCTTTGATGGTGGCCCGATTCGTTGCGGTGGTGCTCTTGTATTTCACCCTGTTGCACGTGGTGGGATTTCCTTGTCCACGATATGCAGTACCTCTTTACCCCTTTCTTTTTGGAATGGCTTTCTTATGCCCATTTCTACTCAGCAAGCTCTTTTCGAGGAAGTACCCGGTCGGCCAGTCCGCCCAGGAGTCAGCAGTTTGACATGGTCAGATCCTGGACGTCCGCATATCGGAGAAGGTCGTGATCTCCGCGGGCCTCAAAATGAATCCGTTTATCATGTCAGCAGAGTTCAGAGCGGCGCATTTTCACCACGGTTACTCCGAACGGCTTATGCGCAACAAAGCGATTTGCTCGGAGATCAACCCCAGGACGAAAATGAGCAGTCCTCCCGTTAGGGAAATGACGATCGGGAGGGTCCACGGTTTGCCGATGATGAGCTTGTAGACGGCGTAAAAGGCTCCAGGAAAGAAAATTAGTCCCCCCAGCGGAACGAATAGTCTGAGGGGCGTGTAGAAAGTTCCGACGCGAGCCAGAATGAACAGGAACTTCATGCCGTCGTAAAGGAGTTTTATTTTGCTCTTCCCTACTCGCGCAGCAGCTTTGATGGGCACGTACTTTACGGTGTAGCCGCCGAGGAAGAGTGCAATGGTGACCGTCGAGGGGTAGGAATAGCCTCGGGGGAAAAGGTAAGCGACGCTCCGGGCGATCCTGGCATTGATGGCCCGAAAGCCCGAGGTGAGGTCGTCGACCCTTTTCCCGGCAATGTAAGACGCAATGGCATTGTAGATCCGGTTGGCCATGTTCCGGTGCACTTTTCCTTCCGATTCAGCCGTGCGTGCGCCCACGACCATTTCATACTGGGGCATGTGTTGGAGAAAGCTGGGGATGTCCCGGGGGTCGTGTTGTCCGTCCCCGTCCATCATCACGATGACGTCACCTGATGCGACACGGATGCCGCGCTTGACCGCCGCGCCATTTCCAATGTTGTAGGGATGACGAATGACCGTCGCTCCGGCTTCCCTGGCAGCGCGGCTCGTTTCGTCCGTCGATCCGTCGTCCACCACGATCACTTCGCAGAAAAGCTGATGGGATGCCAGCACTTCGATGACTTCACGCACCACCTTCCCCACAACCTTTTCTTCATTGTATGCAGGGATGACCACGCTCACCTTGTTGGATCTCACCATTGCCCCATCCTGTTTGGAATTGATTCAAGTCACCTCAGCTGGTGCGAGTTCCCCTCCCCCCCACCGCAGCCTATCCAACGGTCATCGAGGTGGACTGCATCCTCAGCCTCGGAAGGTGACTCTTTCCAGGCAAGCCGCAATTTGCCGGCCAGTGACATTTTTTGTCGCCCCATCATTTTTCGGCACTCATTGGGCATGATGTCTATCCCATGGAAATATCATCACAATTTTTTGTTCCTTGCAAGCAGAATCAAGCGCCCTGCACAGCTTGCCAGGAGAGCCCCAGGGAGTCTTGCTTGGTATAACCATTTGTTATTCCTTTATAAACCTAAGTTGGCAAGAGAGTTGCTTTAATGCAGCGCGAGGCCGCAGTCTGAGAAAGAAGGAGCTGAGAAAGCTTGGAAAAAATAACATGAAGGGAGGTTAAAGAAATCCGGGAAACAAACCGAAGAAAACCTAGCAGAAGAATTGGACAGGAACAAAACCAAAACAAAATCAAATTTTAAAAGGAGATTAAGACCATGTTGATCAAAATGAAAGAAAGCAAAGGTTTCACCCTCGTAGAACTCATGATCGTCGTGGCCATCATCGGCATCCTGGCTGCCGTGGCAGTGCCCTTCTACCAAAGGTATGTGCAGAAATCGAGGCTGACAAGCAAGGTTTTTCCTGGAATGCACGCCATTGAAACCAACATCTCTGCCATCTACGCTGTCAGCAACACGATGCCTACTGCAAGTATTGCCACCCTCGCACAGGACGCCAGCACGATATGCTTTACTCCAACGTGGGCGAGTGGTGTGTTGAATGTTCAGATCGAAAACAATTCGACCTGCCCCTTTGAGCAGCTGATCAATGGTGTTTCCCCTCCTCATATCACAGTCACACCGAACCGGGTTGCTGGAGGGAAACTCGAGTGGCAGCTGGGCGGTCCAACAGCCATCGAGCTTGGCTTGAAATAGTTGCCTAGCGAGTACCGATCGAGTGAGGGGACCGGATGGAATCAGGAATCCGTCCCCTCGCTCGATTCATTTCATGGGGCGAAATGAGTGATGGAAACAAGGAAGGATGCAGAGGGCAAATACTCAAAAGGTTACAGAATATTGGCGCCAATGTTACTCGTGGGTATCATGATATGCAGCGCCTATTCCAACACTTTCAGCTCACCTCCCGTATTGGACGATTTTCATACATTCATTGAAGACCCTTTGGTTCGCATACAAGAGTGGTCTATTTCCAACATAATCTCATTGAGTCAGACTAAGTTCAGCTGGACAAGGTTCCTTCCAATGACCACCTTGTCATTTGATCTGTGGGCTGGGAAAGGGGAGTTGTTCAACTTCCACTTGACTAATCTGATCATTCATCTACTCGTATTCCTCTCTGTCATTCTTCTTGTCTACCAAATCTGCAAAGCGACCGAACTAAGCTTTCCCGATATGCGTCACCTGCCTGCAGGCCCAGTCAGCATCTTTGTCGCTGGCCTCTGGGCTTTGCATCCCTTACAGACGAACGCGGTCACTTATATCGTTCAGCGTATGGCTTCAATTTCCGCCCTGTTTACGATCCTCGCGGTCGCATCGTACATCTCAGCACGATTGATGAGCTTGAGGAGGGACGACTGCAACGGGAAGGTTTTGCTTGTTTATTCATTTGGCCTTCTCAGTCTGGTCATGGGTCTCCTTTCCAAGGAGAACTCGGCCGTGATTCCTGTGCTGATTGTGTTAACCGAAGTGTGGTTTTTTCGACTTGACTTGTTTCAACGCGTCTTAAGATCAGCCAGGAAAAGGTGGCTTCTGTCGGCAGTCGGTGCTTTTATGGTTCTCACCGCTATCGTTTATTACATCTATTCCAGCGTGATTCCTGGCTACAATGGCCGCCATTTCACATTGGTTGAGCGACTGCTGACGGAATCCAGAGTAATCTTTTGGTATGTTTCTTTGCTCCTCTGGCCTGATCCGGGCCGACTCTCGCTGGAGCATGATGTTGTAGTCTCCACGACGCTTCTCAATCCACCCACCACGATTCTGGCGATTCTGTCACTCGCTTTGATTGGGTGGTGGACAGTCTCCAAAAGAAGACGCTACCCCATCATCACCTACGGGATCCTTTGGTTCGGACTCAATTTGGTGATCGAATCATCGATCATACCGCTCGAACTGGTCTTTGAGCATCGGATGTATTTGCCATCTGTTGGGGTGATTCTGAGTTTGGTTGTTGGCCTTCATGCCTTCGCGGTAACAAGAATATCCAGGATACCAGCGAAAGACGCTTTGAGAGTTATTTGGTGCTGTTTTTTCATGTTATGCTCAATGTTTACTCTGCTCACTTTCCAGCGGAATAGTGCTTGGCAGGATATGGAAACCCTTGCAAAAGACAACGTCTCAAAGGCCCCCTATCATCCCAGGAGCCATTCAAATCTCTCCACAACCTACCTGCGCAAAGGAAAATTTCAGGAGGCAATCGAGGAGGCAAAGATTGCAATCGATCTGGGCAAGGAACACTTTGAGCAGTACTTCATTGCCGGGAGCAATCTGATCGCAGCTTATTCCTCCCTTGATGATCATCGTAAAGCGTTGGAAGAGGGTCAACGGCTGCTCAGGGATAAGCCGCCTGGGCGCATCGATGTCAATGGCTTGCCTGCTTTCTATCTGAACATGGCCAGAGCACAACAGCATCTTGGTGAGCTCAGAGGGGCCTACATCAGTACAGTTAATGCTCTCTGGTCCGTTCAGAATACGCCCGGAAGATCGACCGACCTGAGACAAATTGCATTGGCCGCCATGAGCATCTTGCTGAATGAAGCCCAAGAGCAAGGCGTGGACCTGGATGGTGATGGGAAACCTGATCCTGGAGAGTCATCTGCCATGTTCTGGACAGCACGGCAGCTCATGAACTTGGGTGACCGAAAGACTGCCAAGGATCTCCTCGTGAAGGCAACGGTTGAAAACCCGGGAGATCAAAAGAGCGTTCAGCTCCTCAATGACATGAATCAACAGGATGGTCTGAATCGGGTTCAGGAAGCCAAGAAGGATTTCACTCAGAAGTATGTACACCAGCCCTATTCTCTATTTAATGTGTGCATGGCTGGAGCTTTTCTGACACAGAAGCGTGCTGGAAACCAGTTCCTGGTCTCGATAGGTGAATCACTCTTGGCAGTGGCACTGTGGCTCGACCCTGACTCGGCGGATGCTCACCTTCTGAAAGGCTGGCTTCACTTTTCCAGAGACGAGACTACCGAAGCAATTAATGAAGCGAGAACGGCGTTAGAGTTTGGATCCTGAATACGCAAGGGGATGGTTGGGAATGGGTTTCTTTCTGGCCAAGGCAGGTCAGGCGGGGGAGGCTTTATCTGCTTTAGAAAAGACCCTTGCACTGTATCCTGGTTACCCTGAACGCTCCAAAATACTCGATTTGATGGCGGTGCTACGGCAAGAATCCCTTGCACTTGCCGAGGTCGAAGGTTCATCTGGTCCCAGAGTGCCCCAGGATTAGAATACCTCTTGAGCCCACGTTTCCTCACTGATGTAAGCTTTCAGGAAAGCACAATCGCTGATTGGCGGCGTTCCATGGATTGGCTTCTCCCTGCTGTTCTAAGAGCCTGATTGAGCTCCGCCGCATTGGGGCTGAAGCATGCCATGCCGATATTTGCCAGCCCGATGGCGACCTTCATCAAGAGCTCCAGTCTCTTGATCTCCCCTTCCAGCCTCACCATGTCTGCTTTCGTGGCCGGTGCCAAAACCGGACATCCCGGTCGTTCATGCATCTTGTGAATTTCTCGGAAGGAATGTAACATTCGATAACACATCGGCATGGCAGGCCTCTCATCTTATGGAAGATGGTATGCGGAAATCCAGAATTGAATATGGTTCACCCCTGGACGCACTCGTTGCCGTGGCCAAACGGCTGAGCGTTTATGAGAGCCGATACGGAAATACATCTGAGGACTTTTTCCACATATTCTCCAGCGGAAAGTTGGAAGATTCCGTGGATTTCGTGGAATGGGCAAACGACTACCGACATTATCTGGCCATCAGGCAGGACCTGGAAAGACGACTCCGGCATGCCGCATGATCTTCTGTCTCGATACCTTGCAGGAATTGAGGCAGCCATCAGAGAGCTTGGAGCCGCCTATGTCGAGCGCTACGAAGAGGAGATTCTGGCAGACGATCGAATGAATTTGTGAATCCGATTACGGTTTCCCAATGGCTGGCTCCTTGAATTGAACGAGCCGGTCGCCGTTGAAACCGGACAGGTCATGCATCTTGGATATCGCTATCATCTTCAGGACGGGCGCAAGAGGCTCATCTTCCGATACGACAACCCCCCTCATTTTGCTGAGCTCATCACATTTCCCCATCAAAAGCACCTCGAGGGCAAAGTGCCCTCTGTGGCAATCTGAACGAGACACCTTCTGGCTTACAGGGTAAGATATTGTCATGAGCAAGACATTTAGGCGGGTACTGAGCCTGGTTGACAGCGGACAGGTCAGGATATCCGACCATGGCTATGATGAATTGGCGGCCGATGAAATCTTTGTCAAGGAGGTCATCGAAGGAGTGGAGGATGCCGTGGTCCTGGAGGATTATCCGGAGTATCAGAAAGGTCCCTGCGTTTTGGTTCTGCAACATGACCGGCACGGCAGTCCCATATATGTCGTCCGGGGAATTCCGAAAAACGCGTCTTTCCCGGCAGTTCTTGTTACTGCCTGCAGACCTGACCCGGAGCGATGGACAAATGGTTTCAGGAGGAAAAGCCATTGAAAAAATCACATCACACGAAACTGGTGCGTGAGGGCAACTACGTTGCCGAGGTCGAGGTGGAATTGATCGTCACGGATGAAGGCTGGTCCCCGCATTTGTCCGTTGAGGATGCTTACAAGCTGGACGATGTTCGCCAAGCCCTGCGTGGGGGAGACATCAAGAGCGCCAGTCGACTTGCCCGGGTCTACACGCTGACGCCGGTAGCCGTGTGACTCATCGCCGCGCAATCCGGAGGGATTGATCTGAGAGGGTGTCCAAAAAGTGCTCATTTCCCGCCTATACTTGCGGGATGCACCCGAACGCCCACGAGGGGCCAGGCTAAGAACCGGCAATATGGGACTTTGTGCCTGTTTTTTTGCCAAACGGCACAATAACCCTCGATCGCTGCAACGATGCGCCTGGTCTTGGGGAGCTTTTTTCACACCCTCCAGGAGCTCAAACCGTTTGCCCTGAGTAGCGAAGCCTGTCCTGAGCTTGTCGAAGAGAGGGTTGATGCAGTCATTAAGGTATGCGGCGATATGAAAGCCTACCTTGTCAAAAGGCTTCTGCAGATCATACCCACATTGCTGGGGATTACCCTTATCACGTTCCTGATCATCCAGTTGGCGCCGGGGAATCCAGCGGCGCTGCGGATACAGATGGCCACCCAGGGGCAGGTGAGTGACCGGGCCATGTCTCAGCAGATCATCGAGGAAACGAAGAAGCTCTACGGTCTGGACAAACCCCTGCCGGTCCAGTACCTGCTCTGGGTCAAGAGGGTCTTCACCCTCGACTTCGGAACGTCCTACAAGGATCACCGCAGGGTGTGGGACAAAATTGCCGAACGCCTTCCCATAACAATCCAGCTCAATTTGATTTCCATTTTCCTGGTGTATCTCATTGCCATCCCCTGCGGCGTCTATTCTGCCACCCATTCGGGATCCCTTCCCGACCGGGTGCTGACCCTGGTCTTTTTTTTCCTCTACTCCCTCCCAAGCTTCTGGGTTGCGGTGCTGCTCATCATGCTCCTGGGCGGCGGCGATTTTTGGGATGTTTTTCCCGTCTACGGGATTTCATCCATCGAGGCGGACCGGTGGCCGTTTTTTCGCTGGCTTATGGATCGTTTGTGGCACCTGATCCTTCCGGTGACCTGCCTCACTTACGGGGGGCTGGCCTATCTGTCGAGGCTCGCCCGCGCCGACATGCTTGAAGTCATCCGGGAAGACTACGTTCGCACGGCCCGGGCCAAGGGGCTCAGCGAACGAACGGTCATCTTCAAGCACGCCTTCCGAAACGCGCTTCTCCCAATCGTGACGCTGCTGGCTTTTCTTTTGCCCGGGATGTTCGGGGGCAGCGTGATCATCGAATCCATATTCTCCATTCCAGGAATGGGGCAATTGGGGTTCGAGGCGGTGCTGAGCCGCGACTATCCGCTCATCATGGCCATCACGACCATTTCGGCCCTCCTCACGCTGGTGGGACTTTTGCTCTCGGACATCCTGTATGCCGCCCTGGATCCGCGGATAAAGCTTGAATGAACGGGGTTCTTGACGATTCTGCCTGATGGTGGATAACGCCATCAGATGTTCGCGGCTCCTGGGCGCGAGCCTATAAATACGGGTCTTCGCAGATTTGTGTGAGCGATGCCTGCCGTAGCATAGCCCCTCGTGGGCGTTGGGGGCGGGCACAAGGCCCTATGCTACAGGGCGATAGACTGCTTTCACGGCAAGCCACGTTGAGCCGCAAATACGAGGCAGTATGGACCAAAATCAACCGCAGGCAACCCCATCGAGAGTTGATTGGGTGTGAAAAGCAAGATCCCTCAAACGTATTGGAACACGGTCTGGCATCACTTCCAGAAGAAGCGGCTCGCCGTGGTGGGGCTTTACCTCACGCTTTGCCTGATCTTCATTGCCTTCTTTGCGCCTTTGCTCGCAAACGACCGGCCCCTTGCCGTGCGGTACGAGGGAAAGTGGTTTTTTCCCGTGTCCTCCGGCGTCGAAAAGGTTGGGACCCAAACCTGGAAAGAGATGAAAAAGGAGGTGCCCTTCGTCTACCAGGAAGGCCCTGGAAAGGGGGGCACCATTGCCATTTGGCCCCTGGTTCCCTATTCCCCGACGGAGTATGATCTCCTGGAGAGCCTTGCCGCTCCGAGTCGAGCTCACTGGTTTGGAACGGATGACAGCGGGCGCGATGTGCTGAGCCGCATGATCCACGGCGCCCGCGTTTCCCTCTCCGTGGGGTTCGTCGCGGTTGGCATAGCCCTGGTGATCGGCATTTTCACGGGGGCTGTCGCAGGGTATTTCGGCGGATGGATGGATCACTTCATCAGCCGGATCATCGAGATATTGCTCACCATCCCGACCTTTTTCCTCATCATTGCCATCATCGCATTCCTCCCCCCAAGCATCTACAACATCATGATCGTCATCGGGCTCACGGGCTGGACTGGAGTGGCCCGGTTTGTCCGGGCGGAGTTCCTCAAGCTGAAACAGCTCGATTTCGTCATGGCTTCCCGAGCTCTCGGGGCATCCCACGGTAGGATCATTCTGGTCCACATGCTTCCAAATGCCATGGCCCCGGTCCTTGTATCCGCGGTGTTCGGGATAGCGGGAGCCATCCTCACCGAATCGAGCCTCAGCTTCTTAGGGTTCGGGGTTCCACCGCCAACACCCAGCTGGGGGGATATCCTCTCCCAGAGCCGCGACACCATTGAATTCGCTTGGTGGCTCACCTTTTTCCCGGGGCTTGCCATTTTTCTTAGCATTACTGCATATAATCTGGTAGGAGAAGGCTTGAGGGATGCCATGGATCCCAAGCTTTTCGGGTGAGGATGTCTCCCGAACATCATTATGACAGCTAATCGGCTTTCGAAGGTGACAAAAATTGTCACACCGCCATCCGATGCCCATGCTCCCGTCTGGTGAAGAAACCAGCGTTTACACCGTAAGCGAGCTGAACACCCGCATCAAAGGTCTCCTCGAGTCCAATTTCCCACTCGTCTGGGTGAAGGGGGAGATCTCGAACCTCCGCATTCCCGCTTCGGGCCATTCCTACTTCACGCTGAAAGACGATCTGAGCCAGATCCGCGCGGTTTTTTTCCGCACTCAACAACGCCACCTGCGCTTTCAACCGGAATCGGGCCTCCAGGTCATCTGCCAGGGGCGCGTCAGTGTCTATGAGCCAAGGGGCGAATACCAGCTCATCGTTGAATTGATGGAGCCCCAGGGAATCGGGGCACTGCAGCTCGCTTTCGAGCAGCTCAAGAAAAAGCTCGACGCCGAAGGGCTCTTCGATCCGGCAAGAAAACTGGCGTTCCCCCTTTGCCCCAGGAACATCGGCATCGTCACGTCACCGACGGGGGCCGCGGTGCGGGATATCCTCAAGGTTTTCCAGCGCAGTCCCTATCCCCTGTGCGTCACGGTGTTCCCTGTCCGCGTGCAGGGCGCTGAGGCGGCGGAAGAGATCGCCGCCGCCGTCGCAAGCGCCGATGCCCTGGCAGGGGATTTCGACTGGGATTTGCTGATTGTTGGGCGTGGCGGAGGAAGCATGGAGGACCTGTGGCCGTTCAACGAGGAAATCGTTGCGCGGGCCCTGGCGACTTGCGCCATTCCCGTAATTTCCGCAGTGGGCCACGAAATCGATTTCACCATCTCCGACCTGGTGGCGGACCTTCGGATGCCCACCCCGACCGCGGCCGCCGAGTGGGTCGTCGCGCGCCTGGAGGGTGTAGGCCGGGACTTGACCGGGAGTCGTGACCGGCTTTTTCAGCTGTTTGCTCAAAGGATTGACGGCCAACGACAAAAACTTCATTACCTGCGCAAGCGATTGGCCCATCCGGGCAGAAAGCTTGAAGACATGCGCATTTCCCTGGATGAACGGCTGGAAAGACTTCAGCTGGCATTCCTGCGCCGAATCGAGAGGCTGCGGACCGCTCGGACCCATCTGGTGGACCGGCTCCATGTGGCAAGTCCCTCCAGGGTCATTCAGCGGGACAGGACCTTCCTTGTCCGGGATACACGGGAGCTGGTCGCCCGTTACCAGGGCCTGCTGGAGAGAAGCCGTCTGCACTTTCGGGGGCTGGCTGCAAGACTGGGGAGCCTCAACCCTCTTTCCGTGCTGGACAGGGGCTATTCCATAGCCTACCGGCTGCCCGACAGGAAAATACTCAGAGACTCCGGGGACGTGGCCCCGGGCCAGGACATGCTGGTCCAGCTGTCAAAGGGAAAGTTGACTTGTACCGTGAGGAAATCCGAATAGCCGCAGTCTTTCGAGGGGGAGGCCCGTGGTCAAGAAAAAGAGCGAACAGTTTGAAGATGCTTTGAAAAAGCTCCAATCCATTGTGGAAAAGCTCGAGCGGGGCGATGTTCCCCTGGAGGAAGCCATGGAGTCCTTCACGGAGGGCATGCGGTTGGCTCAGTTTTGCCACCTGAAGCTGGAAGAGGCCGAAAGCAAACTGCAGATGCTTCTGAAAGACCCCCAGGGCGGTTGGACCACGACTCCCTTCGATCCCACGTCCTCGGGAAGTGCGGGGGAATGACCCACACAGGGAATCGGCGGCCATTGGCCGCTAGTCTTGCGATGGTTTCTTGGGCTGCGGGTGCCAATGGAGTGGAAAGCTTTTAACTGCCATGTTAAATTTTAAAATCAATGGTTGGGGATGATTGGACAAGAACATGACAGACTTTGATTTGAAGGGGTATCTCGCAGAACGGAAGCAAAAGATCGACGCCTTCCTGGAAGCGAGTTTTCCCGGGCCGTCTGGGCTGGAGGGGAAGGTCATCGAGGCTGCGCGCTACAGCCTGTTTGCGGGCGGCAAAAGGCTTCGCCCCATACTTTGCATGGCATCGAGCGAGGTGGTCGGGGGGAACCTCCAGGCGATCATGCCGGTGGCCTCCGCCCTGGAAATGATCCACACCTATTCGCTGATCCATGACGACCTGCCCGCGATGGACAATGACGATTACCGAAGGGGGCAACTGACCAATCACAAGGTTTTCGGAGAGGCCATCGCCATTCTCGCCGGGGACGCACTCCTGACCGAGGCCTTCGACTTCCTTGCGGGCGTCCACGATGACGGACTGTTCCCGGCCGACAGGGTCCTTCGGGTGATCCGCATCATCGTGAAAGCGGCCGGCTACCGTGGAATGATTGGGGGACAGGTCATTGACCTCGAATCGGAAAATCGCGAAGTGGACATCGCGACGGTTGAATACATGCACATCCGAAAGACCGGTGCCATCATATCCGCATCTCTCGAAGTGGGAGCCATCCTTGGGGGAGGAACGGAACAGGAGGTCCTGGCCCTCAAGCGCTACGGACACCACCTCGGCCTTGCCTTCCAGATCACCGATGATCTCCTGGACCTGGAAGGGGATGCGGAGGTCATGGGGAAGACCCCTGGTTCAGACCTTGCAAAGAACAAAAAGACTTACCCGGCTCTGCTGGGGATTGCGCGGTCCAAAGAATCGGCAGGAGAGCACGTCAGGGAAGCTCTGAAAGCGCTGAGCCTATTCGGTGGGGTCGCGGACCCGCTTCGTGCCATCGCTCAATACCTCCTGGTGAGGAAGGCTTGATCCATGTTCGACGAACCCCTCGGTGACGCTTTCCGGAGGATGGTCAGGTCTTGTTCAGGGGCTTTGCTGCATTGAATTGTTTTGTGGAGAGAGGTCACACATTGAAAGAAGAAAAGAAGACACTGCTTTCTCAAATTGACAGTCCGTCCCAACTCAAGCAGTTCTCGCTGGCGCAGCTTCAGCAGCTGGCCCAGGAGGTCCGGGATGTCATCATTTGTACGGTAGCAGCCAACGGGGGGCACTTAGCCCCGAATCTCGGGGTTGTGGAACTGACTGTTGCTCTCCACGCTGTCTTCGATGCTCCCCGCGACAAGATCATATGGGATGTGGGTCACCAGGCGTACACCCACAAGCTCCTCACCGGCCGCCTTGCACAGTTCCACACCCTGCGCCAGTACCAGGGAATCAGCGGTTTCCCCAAGAAGTCCGAGAGCAAATATGACGCATTCGGGACAGGGCATTCCGGAACATCCATTTCCGCAGCCCTCGGCCTGACGGTGGCCAATTGCCTGAAAGGGAGCTCCAATCGCGCCGTCGCGGTGATCGGGGATGGCAGCATGACCGGAGGCATGGCCTTCGAAGCCCTCAACCACGCGGGGGACCTCAACAAGAACCTCATCGTTGTATTGAACGACAACGAGATGTCCATCTCGCCCAATGTGGGGGCCCTGTCCGCTTTTCTGAGCAGGAAGCTCTCCAACAAGACCATGTTGAATCTCAAGAAGCAGATGGAGAGCTTTCTCAAGTCACTGCCCGGGCTTGGACCCAACATCATCAACATCCTCAAGAAGAGCGAGGATTCCCTCGTCACCCTGCTGACTCCGGGCATGCTCTTCCAGGCTCTCGACTTTCACTACATCGGTCCCATCAAGGGACACCGCCTGGATCGGCTCTTGGACACCTTCAAGGCGGTGAGAGACCTCGAAGGCCCCGTTCTGGTCCACGTGATCACGCAGAAAGGGAAGGGATACCATCCCGCCGAGTGCGACCCGGCGAACTTTCACGGAGTCGGTGCTTTTGACATTGAAACGGGGAGGAGCTGCAGGTCAGGGTCTGCCGGCGCTTGCCCCCCCTCGTACACTGAAGTTTTCGGAGAAACCGTCACCAGGCTCGGCGAGTGGGACCCAAAGGTCGTCGCGATCACAGCTGCAATGCCCCAGGGCACGGGTCTCGAGTTGTTTGCCAAGCGCTTTCCGGACAGGTTTTTCGATGTCGGCATTGCGGAGCAGCACAGCGTGACTTTTGCGGCGGGCCTCGCCGCCGAAGGCTTCAAACCGGTCGTGGCCGTATACTCCACGTTTCTCCAGCGGGCTTATGACCAGATTGTCCACGATGTCTGTCTCCAGAATCTCCCCGTGGTTTTTGCCATGGACCGGGGGGGGATCGTCGGCGAAGATGGGCCGACCCACCACGGTGTCTTCGACCTCAGCTTCATGCGTCACATCCCCAACATGGTGCTCATGGCCCCCAAGGACGAGAACGAGCTGCAGCACATGCTCAAGACCGCCCTCGATCACCCCGGGCCCACGGCGTTGCGCTACCCCAGAGGAGACGGAGTCGGGGTTGAGCTCGACCCGGAGTTCAAGACACTGCCGATAGGCAAGGGGGAAGTCCTTCGGGAAGGGGACGACCTGCTCATCGTGGCCATCGGCGTGACGGTCCAATCGGCCCTGGAAGCGGCAGAACGCTTGGTAGAGCGCGATGTTCACGCGACCGTCGTCAACGCGAGGTTTGTGAAGCCTCTCGACAGTGAGCTCATTCTTGAGCTGGCGAGGAAGATCGGGAGAGTCATCACCGTTGAAGAAAACGTGTTGCAGGGAGGGTTTGGAAGCGCCATCCTGGAGATGTTCCAGGAGTCCTCCTACTTTCCGATGGGATTCGTTCGGCTGGGTCTGCCTGACGCGTTTGTCCCCCACGGCAGCCAGAAGATATTGCGACGCCTCCACGGCATCGATGCCGAAGGCATTGAGCAGGCGGCGCTCAGTCTCGTGAGGGTCCACGATGGCCAGTTCTTACGTGCGATTGGACAAACTGCTCGTCGATAGCGGTTTGTGCACGAGCCGTGAGAGAGCCCAGGCCCTCATTCTTGCCGCCAAGGTGACAGTGGATGGCAAGAAGGCGTCCAAAGCGGGACAGAAAGTGCTCCAATCTTCGCTCGTCGAGCTTGTCGGGGATGATCTTCCTTACGTGAGTCGCGGGGGGGTGAAGCTCCAGCACGCAATAGGAACTTTCGGCCTCGAGCTCGACGGATTGGTGGCGATGGATGTGGGAGCCTCCACGGGGGGGTTCACCGACTGCCTTCTCCAGCACGGTGCAGCCAGGGTCTATGCCGTCGATGTGGGGTACGGTCAACTCGCCTGGAAGCTGAGGCAGGACCCGCGGGTCGTCGTCATCGAGAGGAGCAACATCCGCACCTTGCCGCGGGATTCCATTCCCGAGCCGGTGCAGGTGGTGTCCATCGACACTTCTTTCATTTCCCTCAGACTCGTCATTCCAGCCGTCATTCCCTTCATGGACGCCGAAGCGACTATCATCGCCCTGATCAAGCCCCAGTTTGAAGCGGGCCGAGCCTCGGTGGGGAAGGGTGGAGTGGTCCGAGAACCCCGTGTGCACCAGGAGGTGTGCGACGCCGTCGCCGCCCACTGCACGGGCCTTGGATTCACGCTGAGAGGGATCGTGCCTTCACCTATCCTCGGACCCAAGGGGAACAGGGAGTTTCTCCTTGTCGGTTTCCGCACCCGGAGCCCTCTTTAGCCGATTTCGCTGCCATGCCCCGTTTTCACTGCCTTTTTGTTGGGAAGACCCAGTTCCCCGATCTCGATGTCGCCATCCAGCGCTACCTGGACCGGCTCGCGCACTACGTGCCCATCCAGGTGCACATCGTCAAGGCTGAAAAGATCACGCCCAAGGTCCGGGAGGACGAAGTGCGCAACCGGGAGGCTCAGAGGGTTCTGAAGCTAGCCGGCAAAGGGTCCTGTCTGGTGGTTTGGGATGAAAAGGGGCGGCAGTACAGCTCACTCGAACTTGCGCACTTTCTGGACCGCTTGATGCAGCAGGCCAACGCGGATGTCTGGATGGTCACGGGCGGTCCCCTGGGCGTGTCCCCCCAGTTGAGAGAGGAAGCACACGCCGTGCTTTCTCTCTCCAGAATGACCTTCCCCCACGATATGGCGCGCCTCCTGGTCGTTGAGCAGCTCTACAGAGCGTTCAGCATTCTCAGGGGGGAACCGTACCACAAGTGACGGCCGTTGCCCGCGCCTGGGCGCTCGGACTCCTGTGATCCCACGATGGAAAGTGAAGGGGTGGGGGCGCCGGGGCCCGGCTACTGGACGGCGATGACTTCCGTCACTTCGGGAACTTCCTCCTTGATGATCCGTTCGATGCCTGCTTTCAAGGTCATCTGACTCATGGGACACCCGCGGCAGGCTCCCGTGAGGCGCACCTTCACCAGAGTGCCCTCCACGTCGACCAGTTCAACGCTGCCACCGTCCCTCTGCAACATGGGTCTGACCTTTGCCAAAGCGCTCTCAACCTTTTCACGCATCGTGAAGCCTCCATAACCGCATTCCTGGTGAAAATCAACTCGTGCCGGTGCCTCGTTTCTCTCAGGATATACTAATACACGAGTGGTCCTTCCTTTTACAAGAGACAAGGGATCACAGGCAGTCATCAGGTATGGAATCTTAATAGTTTTAATAATTTAAAGCGAATCCTCGTTGATTTTTTCCTCCTCCTTCTCTATGATGCCTCCATCTCTTCCAGAGGAAAGAAGTCGCCAAGTGCAACATGCTGGATCAGGAGGGGGAAATGACCAGCTACCAGCTCGTGCCCGCCATATCTTCGAGGGACATTGAGACGACCGTGGAGGAGTTGGCTCGCCGCATAAACAGTGACTATGAGGGGAAGTCCTTGATCCTCGTTGGAATCCTGAAAGGGGCTTTCATCTTTCTTTCCGACCTTTCGAGGCGCCTCACGGTCCCGGTGCGGGTGGATTTTGTCCGGCTTGCCAGCTACGGTTTCGGGACGGAAACGAGCGGAAAGATCACCATCACGAAGGACATTGATTTGAGCGTTCGGGACCAGCATGTGCTGGTTGTTGAGGACATCGTCGACACGGGGACAACGCTGGCGTGGTACATGAACCACCTGAAGGGAAGCGGTGCCGCATCCGTGAAGATTTGCGCACTCATTGACAAGATGGAACGCCGCCAGATAGAAATACTGTTGGACTACGTCGGGATAAGCGTCGAGAAGGGTTTCCTTGTCGGATACGGCCTGGACTACTCTGAGAATCACAGGAATCTTCCCGCTATTTACGAAGTGCGTTTCAACGAATAGCCCATGGGGTCCGGGAAGGTCTCCGTCTCACTGCAAAGACGAAGAGAGCGCAAAGGGTCCCCTAGAGATCAGCTCCGCACTCTCGGCAGCCTTCGTGATTTGGCCGGGAGACACATCGGTCATGTGCCGTTTCGCCCTCACCCTCATGAAAACGTGTGCCGAGGAAGAGATCCATGATTGTGACTTGTGAGTCGTGCAAAACCAAATTCAATCTCGACCCGTTGCGTATCAAGGGCCACAGGAGCAAGGTGCGCTGTTCCCAGTGCGGGCATGTGTTCGCTGTGGATCAGGAGGAAGAGGAAGTACTCATCCACGTGGATCTGCCTGAAGATGAGGAACTGGAAGAACTGGAAGAGAAAGGGATGGATTTCTCCTCCCCGTATGAGGCCCCGCCAAAGCCCTCGCTGGATGCGCGCAAGAACCGGTCCAAGCTCTTGGTGCTGCTGGGGGCGGGTGCCCTGGTCCTGCTCGGGGGAATCTACTGGGCGATCAGCCTCATGACCTCGGGACCGTCGGATTCCGGACAACAGAAGGTGAAGGGACAGTCCGATGTCCCCGCCGTGACCATCCTTGACAACACCAAGGCCTATTTCCTCGAGAACCCCCATGCCGGAGGCCAGATTTTTGTCATAGAAGGTGAAGTTTCCAACGAATCCGGGAAAATGGTGAGCTTCATCCTTCTTGAGGGAAAGATCTACAGGACCAGCAACCAGGTGGCCCAATCTCAGCGGAGTTACGCAGGCAATGCCATATCCAGGGAGGAACTGACCAAGCTGAATGTCAATGAAATCCAGAATCGCATGATGAACCGGGAGGGGAAGGACCTGGTGAACGTTCGAATTCCTCCCTCCAGGCGAGTCCCGTTCGTCCTCGTGTTCCACAACCTGCCGGAATTCGGAGCCCTCAGTGATTACAGCGTCGAGGTCATCAGTGCCAAGGCGGACTGAGTACAGTACAACACAGGGGCGTCCGAATGGGAAATAAGCCAACTTATTGAACTGACAAAAGGAATTGACAAGAGCCATTTCGGGATGTTATGAAGTCCACACTTTGATTCCCTGAAAACTGTAGTGATAAGAATCAGTTGAATGCCTCCTGAGCACTGGAGATCTATGCTGGACCTCAGATTCGTGCGAGAGAACGTTGACCGAATAACCCGGATGCTGGAGAACCGCCGGCTGGACATGGATTTGAAGCCTTTTTTGGAACTTGATGAAAAAAGGCGAAGCATATTGAGAGAGGTCGAGGTCCTCAAGCACCAGCGCAATATGGCCTCCGAGGAAATCTCCCGGCTGAAGAGAGAGAAGAAGGAAGCCGGGGAGCTCATAGAGAAAATGAAAGGCGTGTCCCAAAGTATCAAGGACATGGATCAGGAGCTTCAGTCCATCGAGGAGTCCTTCCGGGAAATCCTTTTCCTCATTCCCAACATGCCCCATGAATCCGTCGTGGCTGGAGCCGGCGAGAAGGACAATCCGGTGGTGAAGACGTGGGGGAGTCCACCCCGGTTCGACTTTGAACCCAAACCGCACTGGGACGTGGGGGAGAATCTCGGGATCCTGGACTTCGAACGGGCGGCGAAGATGACCGGGGCCCGTTTCGTCCTCTACTGGGGCATGGGGGCAGCCCTCGAGCGGGCTCTCATCAGCTTCATGCTCGACATCCACACGCGGCGACACGGGTACACTGAAGTGCTTCCTCCGTTCATGGTGAACAGCACGAGCATGACCGGCACGGGCCAGTTGCCCAAGTTCAAATCGGATCTCTTCAAGCTGGAAGGCTGGGATTACTACCTCGTTCCAACGGCGGAAGTTCCGGTGACCAACATTCACATGAACGAGGTTCTGGAAGAAGAGGAACTTCCCAGGTACTACACGGCCTTCACGCCGTGCTTCCGTTCCGAGGCCGGTTCCTACGGCAAGGACACGCGGGGTCTCATCAGGCAGCATCAATTCAACAAAGTCGAGCTGGTGAAGTTCGTCAAGCCCGAGACTTCATACGACGAACTGGAGACGCTCCTGCTCAATGCGGAAACCATTCTGCAGGAACTGGGGCTGCCCTATCGTGTCGTGTCTCTGTGCTCGGGGGACCTGGGCTTTTCCTCGGCAAAGACCTATGACATAGAAGTGTGGCTGCCCGGCCAGAACACCTACAGAGAGATCTCCTCCTGCAGCAACTTTGAAGATTTCCAGGCCAGGCGCGCCAACATCCGGTACAGGCGCAAAGGACAGAACCGCACGGAGTTCGTCCACACGTTGAACGGATCAGGCCTTGCCGTCGGCAGAACATTGGTGGCCATTCTCGAAAACTGTCAGCAAGCGGATGGAAGTGTCCTGATACCACCTGCACTTCAGCCTTATATGGGTCATGCCGCGAGGATGGAGAGGGTGCGTTGATTTTTGAAAAACTCATGGGGAGCAGAGAACATGACAAAGAGTGAGCTCATCGAGGCGCTGGCCAAGGCGGAGGGCATTACCCTGAAGGCTGCCGAAATCGCGGTCAACGTTGCCTTCCAAAGTATGGAGCAGGCGCTTATAAGGTCGGACCGCCTGGAAATTCGTGGCTTCGGCAGCTTCAAGGTGAAGAACTACGAAGGATACAAGGGGAGAAACCCCAAGACGGGAGAACTCATCGAAGTGGATGCTAAAAGACTCCCATTCTTCAAGGTCGGGAAAGAACTGAAGGAACGGGTGAACGGGGCCAAGTGACCGGCAAGGGCACGCTTTGTTCCGGTGACACCCGATCTCCAAGTGCTCCCCGGCGGTGGGGAGTTGCTCGGAGCGTCATTCGCGCATGAACAGGAAATAGAGGTTGACGACCACCAGGACGACGCTCCCGCCGATGAACTCCAGGAGCTTGTTCAAAGGCATGGACTGCCCGGCCGGGGGGAGCGTGTACTGGAGCAGGAAAACGAAAATGACGAGCGAAGCCGCGAGCAGGAGGAAGCGGTAGGCTTTTCTCCATATCAGGAGCAGCAGGGGAGGGAGAAAAATGAACCAGAATGTGGGGTCTGACAGGGTCTTTACCCAGTCGAGGGTGCGAATGGCTTCCCCCATTTTGTGCGCATCATAATCCGACAGGAATTTGGCAAGACTCTCATAAATCGTATTCAGCATTTCCATGGCCGCTATCTCCATCTGGCTGTGATTTCAAACCGCTGGTGATCGCCCCGATACTCCTCATCGAGGACTTCGAGTCGGTCCACTCGCCCGAAAGGGCTCCCTTCACGGCACCATTCCAGCACCCTTTGGACCCTTTCGTCATCCCCCTCGAACACGGCCTCGACCCTGCCGTCGGGCAGGTTTCTCACCCAGCCGGTAACCCCTTCCCGGATGGCCGCGTCGCGGGTGTAAGCCCGGAAGGCTACGCCCTGAACTCTTCCCTGGATCCACACGTGCACCCGCCTCTTGCCCATTTGCATCCCCCGGCTTGCACGATCAAAACCCCCTGGGAATAAAGATCGCGTATTCTTCGTTGCCGCAACCAAGATCAAGCCCAATAAGACATTCCATCCTTATCGAGGATAAACCGAGCGATTCCTCCGCCCTTCACGCAAGGCGTTCCAGGAACTGCTCCTCACTGAGAACAGTGACGCCGAGATTCACCGCCTTGTCCCTCTTGGACCCAGGATCCTTACCCACAACGACGATGTCCGTATTCCTGCTCACGCTGTCGGTGACCCTGGCCCCCATGGAGGCGACCCGCTCACCGGCCTCCTGCCTCGTGAGAGAGGAGAGGGTCCCGGTGAAAACCACCGTTTTTCCGTTCCAGTAACCAGCGGCATCCAGCCCCGATTTCGCCGGTTCCGGGGACTCGATGCGGATTCCCGCCCTCAGGAGATCTTCCACGAGGGCCTGGTTGGCGGGATGGGAGAAGTAATTCCTGACGCTGGATGCGACCTTCTCCCCAATTCCCGGGATCCGCTGCAACTCGTCGGCGGGGGCATTCATGATGCCGTTCAAGGTCCCCCAGTGCTCGGCCAGCAGCTCCGCCACGTGACTTCCGACGTGGTAGATTCCCAAGCCGAAAAGGAATTCGGGCAACCGGGTGTCCTTACTGTTTTCGATTGCGACGACGAGATTCCGGGCCGACTTCTCCGCGAATCCCGGCAGGTTCTGGAGACCCTCCGCTCCTAGCCGGTAAAGGTCCGCCACGGAATGCATCAGCCCCTCATCCACCAGCAGGGAAATGATCTTTTGGCCCAGTCCGTCGATGTTCATGGCGCCACGGCCTGCAAAGTGCCGGATGGAGGCCTTGATCTGGGCGGGGCAATTGCGGTTGAGGCATCGATTGACGCTTTCTTCGGCCAGCCGGACAACTTCGCCATTGCAGGAAGGACACCAGTTGGGCATCTCGAAAACACGCTCTTGGCCCGTGCGCTCCGCTTTTGCGACTTCAACGACCTCGGGGATGACATCTCCTGCCCGGCGCACCGTTGCCAGGTCACCGATCCGAACGTCCTTGCGCCGCACCTCGTCCTGGTTGTGGAGAGTCGCCCGCTGGATGGTCACGCCGCCCACGGAAACAGGTTCGAGGACCGCGACGGGAGTCAGCACGCCGGTTCTTCCCACTTGCACGAGAATATCCAGGACCCGCGTCTGAACCTCGTGGGGAGAGAACTTGTAGGCGATGGCCCACCGGGGGCTCCTCGATTTCTCTCCGAGCTTCCCCTGCCAGTCAAGCCGATTGATCTTGATGACCACCCCGTCGATATCGTAAGGGAGCAACTCCCGTCGGGCGGCCAGGAGGTTGTAGCACTCAAGGGCCTCTTCGATGGTCCCGCACAAGCGGGATCGCGGATTGACAGGGAGGCCCCATGCCCTCAGCTGGTTAAGCATCTCCCATTGGGTCGTGAACGCAAATCCCTCCACTTGGCCGACTCCGTAGAAGAAAGCCTTGAGGGGGCGCCCGGCGGTGATCGAGGAATCCAGTTGGCGCAGTGATCCCGCCGCGGCGTTCCTCGGGTTGGCGAACAGAGGCTCCTCTGCTTGCATTCTGCCTGCGTTGAGGGACTCGAAATCCTTCCTGTTCATGAACACTTCCCCGCGAACCGCCAGACGCCGCGGCAGGTCACCGGAGGAAGCGGCGTGAAGCTTCCAGGGGATGGACCGGATGGTCCTGACGTTGGGAGTGACGTCCTCCCCGACGGAACCGTCCCCCCTGGTGCCCGCTCCCATGAATTCGCCATTTTCATAGACAATCTCCACAGCCAGGCCGTCCATTTTGGGCTCAGCCACATATTCCAGGGTAGCATCGCCTCCCAGGAGCCTCATGATCCTGCGGTGGAACTCCAGGACTTCAGCCTCATTCATGGCGTTTTCGAGGCTCAACATGGCCACTGCATGGACGAAGGGCTCGAATTTCTCGAGGGGCGGGAACCCGACCCTGAGGGTGGGCGAATCGGGAGTCGCGAGGTCGGGGAACGCCTTCTCCAGCGCCATCAGTTCCCGGAGCAGGGCGTCGTACTCGGCGTCACCAATGACAGGCTCATCAAGGGCATAGTAGCGATAATCGTGGAGTCTGATTTCTTCCTTCAAGAACTCCATGCGTGAGAGGGCTTCCTCTTGGCTCTTCATCATAATCTTAACGCACTCCAGGAACTTCGGCTCCCTCCAATGGCACCTCAGGCTCTTCGGCACATGGTTGCCAGGACCAGGGGCGCGAGTCTTTCCCTGCACCGTTTGAAGACGCTTTGCCCGAATCCGTGGATCCACTTAATGGAGGACAAATCGTCCGACACCACCAGAAGGATCGCAACGCGGATACAGCGGTAGCGGGCCAGGGTGAAAAGGGCTGATGTTTCCATGTCCACGGCCAGAATGCCCTTTCGCTGGTAGGCTGAGACCTTGGCAACCGTTTCCCGGTAAGGGGCATCCGTCGTCCACACCGTTCCTTCGTGGATCTTGAACTGGTCTCTCCGGAGTGCTTCTCGAAGGGGGGATAGAAGCTCGGAAGAAGGTCCTGCCCGCGCGGCGCCAATGGGGTAATGGACCGATGTCCCTTCCTCGCAAACCGTGTCGAGGGGGATCACGACGTCCCCGATGGCGGCGATCTGTTGAAGAGAACCGCACCAGCCCACGGCGAGAATTTCTCTCACTCCCAGGGCGATGAGCTTTTCCACCACCATGACAGCCTGAGGGGAGCCGATGGCCGGGCCAACCACGGAAATCGGAGTCCCTCCGTAGGACCCCACGTGGACTTGGGCGAGACACACCTTGTGGGACCGCTCGGCGGGGGGCGAAAACAGGCGGAGAAAAACCTCACAATCCTGTGGGGTGAAAACGAGCAGGGCCTTTTCCGGGAGGAGAGGCTCGCGTTTTCCCCGTCGGGGTTCAATCAGGGCTGCATTCTCGTCACGAAGCATGCAATTCGATTCAATCAGAGCGTCGTGTGCTGTTCTCAAAGGGAATGCTGCGAGCGAAAAATGGGGCGCGGGGCGTGGTGGTCTCGGGGCGGATGTTCTCTGTTGAGTGCTTGCCCGGTGACTCTGTCAGGGATCTGGAAGAAGCAGACAGAGAACCCCGAGGGGAGCGACGGCTTGGAATCCCGGCGCCCGGCTGGAAGAACCGGACGCCGGCATCCCTGGAATCATCACTTCACGGCATCTCTCAGCTTGTTTCCAGCCTTGAACCTCACAACCTTGGATGCAGGAATGGTGATGGTCTGACCGGTCCTGGGGTTGCGGCCCTCCCGCTGTGATCTCTTGGCCACGTCAAACGTGCCGAAGCCAACGAGGGTGATCTTGTCGCCCTTGCCGAGACCCGTGGAAACCGCCGAGATGAAGCTGTTGAGAGCCTTTTCCGCCAATGCTTTGGTGATGCCGGCGTCGCTTGCCATTTTACCTACCAAATCGGCCTTTGTCATGTCTTCCTCCTCAAATCATTTTTTCAAGATACTCTTTCCGATGCCCCTAAGACTGCACACTCTGAATATATGAGAACAGGTTGCCCCAAAACCTGCATCTTGGTTGGCAATTATACTTAGCTGTTGAGGCTTCGCAAGCACTAATTCACGAAAAGGCGCTTCAGATCAAGATTTTTTGTGGATTTGGAATCAACTTGCCCACTGAATCATGCAACAATTTCGGACCCGGCGTTGACCTCGAGGGGTCCAGGCCAGTCTCCATCCATGTTCCGACAGCGCCGGGCGCTGCCCCGCGAAGGCTTGCGGAAAGCGGCCTCGTGAAGGAGAAACCCCTCGATGTAGAGGAGCATTGGTCCGTCGGACTTCACATTTTTTGTCTCCGGAAGTATCTTACTGCTTCGGTCCGAGGAATTGGCCGTCCAGAGGAATCACAAGGGAAAAGAGGACTCGGAGTGAGTGAGCATCCGGCAGAGGTCGCGATTTTCAGTGGTTTGAACAAAACCCTTCACTACCGAGTGCCCTCCTGGTTCGTGGAAACGGCGAAGCCGGGCTGCCGCGTGCTGGTGCCCCTTGGTCGGAGGGAAGTCCTGGGGCTGATCGTTTCCCTTGAAGAAGGGCCCGGTCCCTCCCTTGAAAAGATTGCCCTGCGACCCATTCACGCAGTTCTTGATCCGTCGCCCGTCGTCTCGCAGGAGTTGCTTGCCCTCGCTCGGTGGGTGTCGCGATACTACTTCCATCCGCTGGGTGAAGTGCTTCAGAGTGTCCTGCCCCCGGGGATGGACAAATCCCTCGCAACGTCCATCCGGTTGACCCCGCCTGGCAGGGAAAAGGCGGCCTCCGCCCCGGCAACCCTTCTGCTCGAATTGCTTGTGAAAAAACCGCTGGTTCCGTTGCGGGAAATCAAACGGAAATATCGCTCCCTCGGGGATTGGGAGGAGGAGCTGAAATCCCTGGAAGCCGAGGGGTGCATTGAGCGTGCCTTTGACTGGACGCCACCCGCAGGGCGGGCAAAAGGCAGGGGCGACGAGGGCATCCCGGAGGATCGGACGGGCTTCCAAGGGAATGAGAGTGGGGATCGCATCACGCTCTTTGCGGATCAGAACAGGGTTTTCGAAACGGTCCTGCCTCATGTCCGTGACCCAGGTTTCAAGCCTTTTCTGCTTTTCGGCGTCACGGGAAGCGGAAAGACCGAGATTTACATGCGGCTCATCGAGGAGGTCGTCAAGGGGGGCAGGGGAGCCCTTGTGCTTGTCCCCGAGATCGCCCTGAGCACCCAGATCGAAGCCCTTTTCCGGGAACGGTTCGGGGCCCACCTGGCCGTCTGGCACAGCCGGCTTCCCGCCTGGGAGCGCATGGATCAATGGTCCCTGTTGCAGAGGGGAGAGAAGAAAGTGCTCCTCGGCGTGCGGTCTTCCGTCTTCATGCCCGTTTCCAATCTCGGGCTCATCATCGTGGACGAAGAGCACGACACGTCGTACAAACAGGAGGACGGCCTCCGATACCATGCCCGGGATGTGGCCCTGGTCCGGGCCCGGATGCTCGGGATTCCCGTGGTCCTCGGGTCGGCGACCCCGTCCATTCAGTCCCTTTTCCACTGCCGCGCCGGCCGCTACTCCTGCGTCACCCTGCCGAAGCGCGTCTTCGACAGGCCCCTTCCCGACATCCGGGTCGTCGACATGCGCAGGGAATCAGGCCGAAACCGGATTCTTTCAAGGGAACTCCAGCAGGCCCTGGTGGAAACGGTGGAGAACGGAAACCAGGCCCTTCTTTTCCTGAACAGGAGGGGATTTGCCACGTTCACCCTCTGCAACGCCTGCGGCCACGTGATTCAATGCGCCCACTGCAGCGTCAGCCTCACCTACCACCAGGAACATGGACGCCTGTGCTGCCACTATTGCGGCTGGGAGCGGCCCGTGCCGGAATCCTGCCCAGCCTGCGGGCATGCCGCCCTTTTTCCCCACGGCTTTGGCACCGAACGGGTGGAAGAGGAAGTGAGGCGCCTTCTTCCGCAAACCCCCGTGGTGCGGCTGGACCGCGACACCGCCCTCCAGCCACGAAGAATGGCCGAGACCTTGACTGCCATGAGGCGGCGGAAAGCGAAAATTCTCATCGGCACGCAAATGATCTCCAAGGGCCACGACTTTCCACATGCGACCCTTGTGGGGGTGGTGAATGGGGACACGTCGCTGCAGATCGCCGATTTTAGGGCGGGCGAAGCCACCGTGCAACTCCTCATGCAGGTCGCGGGGCGGGCAGGACGCGGGGAATCACCGGGCCGGGTGCTTCTGCAGACCTACAACCCCACCCATTACACCATCGAGGCGGTCCTCAGGATGGATTACATGGGTTTTTTCGGCAAGGAACTGGCTTCGCGGGAGCGGCTCCAGTATCCTCCGTTCACCCGGTTCCTGAAATTCCTCGTGACATCGCCAAACGAGGAAAAGGTCCGTCAGGCGGCACTCCAGCTGGCTGGCCTCTGCCGCGAGGCTGCCGCAGACCTTCGCATCCGGGATCGGCATCTGGCTGTCCTGGGACCGTCACCCGCTCCCCACGCGAAGCTCAAGAACCGCTTCCGCTGGCACATCTTCGCCAAGGCCTGGAACAGCCGGGATCTCCAGGAATTCACCGAAGCCGTTCTCGCCGGGAAAAACGACATCACTCCCTTGAACCGCGTTCAGGTGGCCGTGGACCGGGACCCGGTCATGAGCCTGTGAAAACCGGGAATTTCCGCAGAGCCCTTGAAGGGTGGTGTGGGGGGCTCGCCAGGGCCATGTCCTCAAATCACCCCATTGCCGAGAATTGACTCCATGGTGGACATTCTCCTTATCCAGCCTCCCATCAGGGACTTCTACCGTACTCTCAAGAGAACCATTCCGTATGGACTGGCCTGCATCGCATCCGCTCTGGAAGCAGACGGCTTTTCCGTGTCCATCCTGGACTGCCTCGCAACGTCGCGATCACGTCCCATCGAATGGCCTCGGGAGATGGCCTACCTCCACGAATACTACGGGAAGCCGGATGTCTCTCCCTTTTCTCTTTTCCATCAGATGCGCCATTTCGGGCACAGCTTCGAACATGTGGAAAAGGTGGTCAAGGATGCCCTCCCTTCCCTGGTGGGCATCTCTTCGCTCTTCACGCCCTACGCCCGTGAAGCCGAGGCAGTCGCGGAACGGGTGAAGAGGGTGCATCCCCACTGCCCGGTTGTGATGGGCGGGCATCACCCGACGGCATTGCCCCGGGAAGTCATGGCATGCCGGGCCGTGGATTTCGTGATACGCGGGGAAGGGGAAGTGGCCATGCCCCTGCTTGCGAAAGCCCTCCGGGATGGGTCAAGCCTGGGTGGGGTCCCGGGCCTCGTCACCCGCAAGGCCAACGGCGCCCTTCACGTCGGTGTTCCAGCATCTGTCGGCTCTCTGGACGGAATTCCCCTGCCGGCCCATCATCTGGTCAAACACGATCACTACCGCAGAGGCGGGCATGGGAGCTCCGTTGTGGTGGCGAGTCGCGGGTGCCCCATGACCTGCAGCTACTGCTCCCTGGGTGCCTCATCCGGGCTTCCATACAGGCGCCGGAGCGTCCCGTCGGTTCTGGAGGAAATCCGCCGCGTCGTCGACCTGCACGGAGTGCGCTTCATCGACTTCGAAGACGAGAACCTCTCCCTTGACCGAACCTGGTTTGCGGAGCTGCTGGAAGGAATTCGGGAGCGTTTCGGCGGCGAAGGGCTCGAGTTGAGGGCCATGAACGGGCTTTTTCCCCCAAGCCTCGATGAAGGGCTCATCCGCATGATGAAGGAATGCGGATTCAGGACCCTGAACCTCTCCCTTGGAACCGCGTGCCCGCATCAGGCCAGAAAATTCAGGCGCCCACCCATGAACGCGGCGTTCGACGGGGCGGTCTCGGCATGCGCAAGGGCCGGGCTGGGGGCAGTCGGCTACATCATAGTCGGGGCGCCGGGCCAGCAGCCCCTCGACTCCCTGGAAGACCTTTTGTATCTGGCCGAGCGCCCCGTGGTGGCCGGCGTTTCCGTCTACTACCCTTCTCCAGGGAGCAGGGATTTTGAAACGTGCGGAACACTGGGCCTCCTTCCCGACAGCCTTTCGCTCATGAGATCCACTGCCCTGCCCATCTCCCACACCACATCCCGGGAGGAATCCATCACGCTCCTTCGCCTGGGGAGGGTTCTCAATTTCATGAAATCGCTGGTTTCCAACCTCGGTGGCATGTCGGCTCGCCTCCCGGCTTCCACGGGTCTACCCCACGGCACGGGCGAAAGAATCCAGGTCGGCCGGCATTTGCTTTCACTTTTTCTCCACGATGGGAAGATAAGGGGGATGACTCCGGAGGGGGAAGTCTATGAGCACAAGGTGTCCGTCGAACTGTGCCGCAAGTTCCTGCAGGGCCTGGACCAGAAAGGGTTTGGCGTGGAAGCGTCTGCTGACCGTGGGTGAGGGGGGCCCCCAATAGTCCTCTGTCATGTCGAACGAGGCGGAGCGAGGGTGAGAAATTATTGTCGGAGTAGGCTATCTCTGGCCAAGATAATTCATCACGTGCGGCTCGAAATGACACTTTCCAGACACCCTCGCATTCCTTTGCATCGGAACGTTTTGCTACGATTCACGGACACTCGGGAAGGCTTTCTGTCCTCCCACGGAAATCAGAAGGGGAACAGGGACGCCCCGGCCGGTCTGCAGTGATTTCATATTGTCCTTGATCGTCACAAAACCGCATGCTATAGGGCTCCACAGTGATCGAGCTGGCGTAGCTCAACGGCAGAGCAGCTGATTTGTAATCAGCAGGTTGCGGGTTCGAATCCCATCGCCAGCTCCAGACATTTCAAGGGTTCGCAGGTTTCGACCTGGAACCCTTTTTTGCTTACGTACGCATTGCGTACGCAGATTACAGGTTTGCTGTCGTACATTTGGCTTGATCAAAAAAGGGAGCTTGGCGATGAACTCCTCGGAGAAATCAAAGAAAATATGGCGATGGCTGCTGGTTATTCTCGGGTGCGCTGCCATGGTTAGGGGGTACACAATGATGTGATGGTGCCCCCTCCAGTGTCTATTAGGTCAACCAGGACTGCGCCCAAGTTGCCACACTGTTCGCGCTCTCTATTTGCACTTACCGGAACCCCACCGCCCGCCGATATGATGTTTGAAAGAAGACTTGAGAGGTAACATATTAACCCCTATTCCCCTCATTCCAGACCCAGGACACCTCATCCTGGGTCTTCTGTTTGTTGGTATCGGCAAATTCCTCGAGGTTGAATGGATGCGATGAAGACTTGGCTGGCACCCGCTCAGCCCTCGAGGTCTGCCTGCCCTCGCTGCACATCGCTAGCGTGCACCGCCGTGAGCATGCCCTAGTCCCTCGTCAGCTGGTGCGGCGCCACGCACCCGCCGCGCCCGCAGGCATAGAGAAAGGAAAAGAGCAACCCCCCGGACTGGGCCTCCTACCCCCTTAGTAAACATCTGCTGCATGGACAAAATTCAATATTAGCGGTGGACAATGGTTCTCCAAGCAGCAATTCCCGGATACATCCAAAATACAGTCCTGGTCTACGATTTGAGCGAAGTCTTTCGTAAACTTTTTGGATCCTTCCCGAGTACTGTGACGGGAGCCGTCAGTTTTCTATCGGGGCACGTCGGTTTTCGCTGGACACTCTCCTGGCTTTCCGATAGCATACCGTCCCGTGAAGACGTCGTGCGCCCCCAATCCCAACGATCCCGAGAAGGTCCTGCCGACACGGGCCAGGGTCAGAAAGCACCTGAGTGCCGATGCCTTGCTGCAAACGGTGCACGGCTGCTTTCACAAGGTCAAGGACCCTCGGACCGGCACACCGGACATCAGCCTGAGCGATGCTCTGATGTCGGGTTACGCCGTCTTCTCATTGAAGGATCCAAGCCTCCTGGCCTTTGACAGACGCCGCAAGGAAGAACCCCACAACCTCAGGAGCATCTTCCATATCCTGAGGATTCCCAGCGACACCCAGATGCGCTCGATCCTCGACGAGGTCAATCACGAGGAGTTGCGCCGCTGCTTCAAGGCCGTTTTCTCCAGCCTGCAGAGGGGAAAGGCCCTCGAGGAGATGGAATACCTCGACGGCCATTACCTCATGCTCATGGACGGCACCCAGTACTTTTCATCCGAAAAGCTCCACTCCCCCTTCTGCATGGAGAAGACAAACTCATCAGGCGTAACCAGCTACTACCTCCAGACCCTTGGAGCGGTTCTCGCGCATCCCGACCGCAAAGAGGTGATCCCTCTCATGCCCGAGCCGATTTCCAAGCAGGACGGACAGACCAAGAACGACAGCGAGATCAATGCGAGCAAGCGGTTCATCTCCAAATTCCGCAAGGACCATCCCCACCTCAAGGTCATTGTCTGCCAGGATGCCATCAGCCCCAACGGCCCTTACATCCGTTTTCTCCAGGAGCGCAACTGCCGCTTCATTCTCTCCGTGAAGGAAACCGACCATGCCTACCTCTTCAAGCACTTCGATGCTGCCGTCGAGGGAGGAGAAGCAGGCGAGCTCATTTTCGATGATCCTGATGACCCTGAGAAGATCCACTGCCTGAGATGGGCAAACGGGCTTTCCATCAACGCCTCCCACAAGGACATCCGGGTCAACCTCCTGGAATACTGGGAACTGCGAGGCAAGGAGAAAAAACACTTTGCCTGGGTCACGGACTTTACCCTCACCTCGGATAACGCCTTTGAGATTGGGCGCGGTGGAAGGGCCAGGTGGAAGGTTGAGAACGAAACCTTCAACACCCTTAAGAACCAGGGTTACAACTACGAGCACAACTACGGTCTGGGGGGCAGGTACCTCAGCATGGTCTTTGTGACCCTCATGATGCTCGCCTTCCTGGTGGACCAGACCCAGCAGCTCTGCTGCTCTCTTTTCCAATCCGCATGGAAGAAGGTCGGCAGCAAAAAGGCTCTATGGGAGACCATCCGGGCCCTCTTCCACTGTTTTCTCTTCCATTCGATGGAGATGATCTATGCGGCCATAGCCTACGGCTTCCAAAGGGATCGGCCCGTGATCCTATGGGACGATTCATAGCTCACGAGAATCCCTAAAACCCCATCAACAGCCTTCCCTAATCCGACAAGCCTTGCGGAATCTCGGGAGCTCGATGCCCTCAGGTCTCCGCCAAGGTAACTTATTGCCCGACCACGGCTTAGAGCCATCCCCTTTCAGTTCAAATACACCTGCCTCCCCCTCTCCTGAGCCCATGGCGACACCAAGCCGCAGCTCCTAGGGGTGGCTCCGGGAATTGCTGTTCTCCAAGCCGCATCCTGGAGTGACTGTAGTCACTACTTACCCCCAACCACTGCAATGGCCATTCTCGCATGCTCGCTGCTGCTCGCGGCGAGGTGTCAATGTTGGTTTTCGGGGCTGCCACCCATTTCGTCACCGACAGCTGCCACCTGCAATGCAAGCGTCTTGCTAGACAAGTGGGCGTCGTCCGGCGACCATGGAACTGAGGCAGGGTAAAAAATCTCCTCACACCTACCCGCTGAGTTGGGGTTTGACAGGCCAGAATTGACGATCGGGTAGCAAGATGGGAAAACCCATCGTCCGCCCTTGCCTCCCTTGGGAAATTCCGTATTCACCTGCTCACCCTCCCATGAGCCGCAAAAAGGCATAGATCCCAGTTGACACGAGTTCATCCGAATCATTCCTTTTCCAGCGACTCCACATCCATCCATCATACAGGAAGACGAAAGAGCACTTCAATAAAGCACTGTAGTCAAGGACCAATCCCAGGGCCCTCTCATCCGGGTTCTCCTCTGTTGCGAACCGTAAATTGACCAAATAGGCAAGACTGTCAAAGTTGTGGGAAGGATTCTTCTGTTCTCTCCTCGTCCTCATGACGATAAGGTTCTTGACTTTGAAGTGTTTCACTGTACGACTTATTATCTGCTATGTCATTATATGGAGCCATCTTCCATAAGGGTTCTTGTCGGATCTGAAAGGCGAGAATCGTTGACTGGCCTTGGCGACGTACCGCGATTGGTTCGTACTCTCAGGGAAAGAACAGGGCTGACTCCAGAGAAATTTGCAGCGAAGCTTGGCGAGACCTTCCCAACAATCAGCCAATGGGAGAACGGACGTGCAAAACCATCTCCCTTGGCGTTGAGACAGAGCGAGGATCTGCTGCCCGAGTTGGGTGACGAGGGTCACGATCTTCGCTGTGAGTATTTCAAGCATCAAGACCGCTACTCTAATAAAAACCTCAAAACAAGATATCAAGGCAAGATCGGACAAACAGCGAAGACACGCGTGAAAGATCTGATTGAAGAGGCGGAGCCATCATGAAGTTATCCATTGAGGACAAGCAACTCCTGGAAGAGCTTTGCCAACAGCACGGCGTTGACCAAGAGAAGGTGCTGAAATTACTGGAAGCTGTTCGGGACTATGAATTCAAGGAGCGACGCACGGGTGTTTACGATGCCCTAAAGAGAATTCTAAAACAACATAAATAAAGAGTAATTCATCATGGCAGAGCGTTATTCACAATATATAAAAGACCCAGCAAAGATTGTAGACATCCTTGATACTGTTATAAAAAAACTATCAGAGCAGTGTCATGCTAAGGATACATGTAATAAAGCTGTGCAGCTAGATGAAATATCAAAAACGATTGCTCGCCTAAAGGATTCTGGTGCCAGCATCCCTGATGAACTCAGGAAGTTGAAAATCGAGCTTTCCACTGTTGTCACAGAACATGAAAATGTTAATCGAGTTCTTCAAGCTGTTGAAATCCGACTCTCGAATACAATCACAGACCTGCGTGCAAGGATCAAGCAATTAGCAGACCGAAATCTCAACAACACAAAACGTCGCAAACATTATGTCAAACGTACTTCACCAAAGCTGTTAAGAAAGGAAATCTCTAGGGCGTTAAGGGAGTTAGGCGGGTCAGCCAAAAAGTCAGAAGTGATTGAGAGAATCCGAGCAAATATGGACGGTAAATTCAAGCCTGGTGATATAGAACGGGATTCCAAAGGGGTCTTGAACTGGGAGAAATGGATTGCTGGTGAACGTTCCAAGATGATCAAAGAGGGCGCCTTGAAAGCAGGGCTAAACCAGCGAATATGGGAGCTGCGCAGAAAATAGCGATCGATTTACGACGGACCAGCTGCCTTGAAATGGGGTGAGGACAAGATCTCCTTGGAATGAGGAGCAGCCACCATGAACAATAGCCATGACATCGCTTCCTTTATCAAAGACCCCAGTCTTCTGATCGAACTGTGTCGCAAGGTCATTGACCAGCTCGATATCGGTGATGACAGAGAGAAGATGGCCGCAATGGAGGTTCAACTCAACGAGATTGCGACGACCATCGATAGACTCGAAAAGATGCATGTGACTGTGCCCGATGTCTTACGAGCTGAAAAGACCCGGTTGGTACCGGAACTTGGCGCTAAGAGTCAAGTGGAGCAGACCCTGCGTCATTTTGCCGAAGACTTGAGTGCCATTAGCAACGAACTAAATGCCAAGTTGGGGCGCGGTGGCGATAACATAACAGCGAGAAAACCGCGCGAGAGAACGTTCACGTCTACCCGAAACCGACAAGGAGACCCTTCGCGAACACATCACGAGTAAGGCCGGCAAGATCCGAGCGTGTTTGCCTGGTTCGCTCTCTCAGATAATAGCAGGATGTCCCGACATCCCGGCATCGGAAGTGCGCCGCTACCTGCACGAGTATGTGCGCACGGGCAGGTTCACCCTCAACAACGAGGTCTACTCTGTCGCTTAAGCTGTCCCTATTCTTGCCCTCCGGAAACCTGACGGGAGAATTCGGGTAGGAGAGGTCTTGCGTCAGATGGAACTGCAGGCTTGGCGACAAGCTTCTTCCTGGAGAATTGGAGGTGTGTCAAGATGGGAAGACCATCGCTTGGAAAAACAATGCCCAATGGGAGGGCCTAGTCATGACGCGAGATGGCATATTGCGGAGCGACTCGCCGCATGGCTGTTGGGAGCTTAAGGAAAATAGCCGAATGGCATTGGAGAGAAGATGACACCTGAACTGCAACAGAGTCTTGATGTCATTCGTCGCTGGCTTGCAGATATTGAGAGAGTGCAGCCCGTTCAATCAAGCCTCACCATTGAGGAGAAAAAGCAACTCCAGACCGTAAACAGGGCGATTGCACATCTTGAGAAGCTGGGCGTAACGGTTCCAGATGACTTGCGGGAGTTGAAGCTTAGTCTCAGTGTCCGCGATGCAGACAGTAATCTCGATCAGGCTCTCAGTGAAAAGTTGAACAGTTTGGACGACCTGATCGAGTCTTTGCAAGATTTGAAATCTGAAGCAAAGAAGATCCGAGACTCATTCAAGACGAGGCATAGTGGGACAGGCGCCAAAAAATATTACGGTGTGCAAGTGGTCCAGCTTATCAAGGCACGGCTGCTGAGCACAGAGTCGAGGATTGAGCTGCGGTGGGTCAAGGAAGGGGAGGTTTTCGAGGGGAGACTAAGAAACGATGGGCGAGTTGCTGTTCGGAGCGATCTGGGTTGGAAGGAGTATGATAGTCTATCGACTGCAGCTTCAGAAACCGCCGGACGTTCCCTCAACGGCTGGAGACATTGGCGACTTGTTGAGCCCAATGGTGAGCGCACTCCTCTAATCGAAATCCGGGAACGATACATAAACGAGAAGCAGACATGAAATTCCGCAAGCTGACCATCGAGAATTACAAGTCCTTTCAGTTCCCCACTGAAATTCCCTTCCCAGTTGGCGAAGGCGGGCGCAGCATTTTCCTGATTGGTGGGATGAACGGGGCGGGCAAGACATCGATCATGGAGGCCATCAACTACTGCCTCTATGGGGCAAAGCCCGATGAGATTTTTCGGAACATCAACCGTCGCGAGAAGGCCAAAGGAAATGCCAATGCATCCTTTGAGCTCTTCATCGAGATGGATGATCTTTCGGAGTTGGTGGTGAAGCGCTCTTGGACTGCCGGAGCCATTACAGACCCGAAACCGCGTGATCTCACCGAACGGTTGGTAGTGGTGCGTGATGGAAAGCGTGTGTCCGTGAAAAACCAGGAAATGTGGCAGGATTTCATCCGCGCCACCATTCCTCCTAGCATCACACAGTTTTTCTTCTTTGATGGGGAAAAGATCCAGGAGATCGCCGCAGATGATCATTCGGAAGTCCGTCTGAAGTCGTCCCTTGAGGCAGCACTCGGCATCCAATATATCAACCGGCTCGCAAGCGACATCCTTTACATTAAGCAGGAGGAACGAAAGGGTTTCGTTGAAATCTCCGATGAAGATCTTGAGTATAAACAAAGCGAGCTGAAACGGGAAAAGAGCAAATTCAGCCGGAAGACCCAGGAGCGGAAGGCGGTATTGGCTGAACTGGATGACTTCAAAGGTCAACTTGAAGAGGCGAAAAAACGCTTCCAGGCAGCATTCCAAAGCCCACCGGAGTCACGGGAAGTAACGCGAGAGTTGGAAAAGAAGCGCGTCTTTGCATCCAACCGGCTTGCGCAAGTTGAGAGCGAAATCCGGTCACTTTGCGAGAAGGCGTTACCCTTTGGCATCACCGGGCGCCTTTTTGATGGTCTTCGTAGCCGAATCGAGGCAGAACGGGAATCCGCAAGCGGCCAAGCGATCAGAGAGAACGCCAAAGAGTTGGCCAAACGCATCGTACGGGTGGTTGAAGAGCCTGAGCCGATCTACCGTGAAAAGCTCTCACCCGAGAAAATGAAAGAATTGGAGCGGCGGATCTGCCGCCTGCTCAAAGAGGGCGATCCCTATGCGAAGGTCGCAAAGGTTTTGAACCTTTCCGACCGTGACGCCGCTCGCGTACTGAACAAGATGGAGTCGATCGAAGGTGGCGACGTGTTCCTTCTCAAGTCATTACTCGAGGAGAAGCAAGAACTGGCAGTGCAGGTTCGGCAGTCAGAGGGTTCGATTCACAGTGGTGGAATAAACGAGTCTGAGCGGGAATTGTTTGACCAACTTCAGGCGGAGATGGAGGGTTGCTCCACCCAGATCGGGCGCAAGGCGGAACAGTTGCGCCTGCTGGAGGAGGGAATCCTCTCTCTCGAAAAGCGGGCCAATGAGATCGAGGTGGAGATCGAGAAACTCTACGAGAAACACAACGTTTCAAAGGAAAAGGCTGATTTCATTGATGAATGCGATGCCATCGCAACTCTTCTGCAGAAATTCATTGTCCGCTTACGCAAGAACAAGGTCCATCTACTGCAGGAGAAGACCTTTGAAATGTATCGTCTCCTTTCCAGTCGCAGTGGTTTAATTAAGGACATCGTGATCGACGACAAAACCTACGAGGTGCGGATCTCCGACCGCAACGGTCACGAAATCAGGAAATCGGCTCTCTCTGCGGGTGAAAAGGAAGTCTTTGCTGTCTCCCTGCTCTGGGGCCTCGCCCAAAACAGCCAACTGAAGTTGCCGATCATCATCGACACGCCTCTGTCCCGTCTGGATAGCGTCCATAGGGACAACATCGTGAACAACTACTTCCCAAATGCAGGAGAGCAGGTGGTAATCCTCTCGACCGATACCGAGATCGACAAGGATTACTATCGGGCGCTGGAGCCACGACTCAGCGGAGCTGCAATCCTTGAGTTCGATCACAGGCAGGAGTTGACGACTTTCAAGGAAGGCTATTTTTGGGAGAAATGAACCATGGCAGACCGCCTTTACACATCCAGTGAAGCCGATGAGGTGCTGAGCGAGCTCCGATTCGAGACCAAACTGGAAAAGGCCACGCTCGCCCGCATCGCGTTTGCCCTTTCGATTGTGGGAAAAGGGCCTCGCGTGACTCAGAGTGTTAACTTCAGTGGGGGCGAAATGAAGCGCCCAACTTTCGTTGGTGAGGATGAGGTCTTCATCCGCTCGCTCATCTGTTACACTTACCAAAAGCCGGAGATCAGCGAGGACGAGTTTTTCTCCAACCGCTCCATCGTTAAGAACCACATCGACGCTGGGGCTGCACTGCTGGGACAACTCTTTCAGGAGTGCGGGCGGGATGCAGACGATTTTGTGCGGCGCCTCGTTGAAAAGGTCGAGTTTTCAGGCCGCCACGAGACCCTCGGGCACAGCCTTGACATCTTCATCGGAAGGACGCTTCTCCAACGAAACGATCTCATAATAGAACTCAACAACACGACTAAACATGCAAATTCCCACCTGGCCATTATGGGCAAACCGGGCGTCGGAAAGACTCAGTTTCTTCTGAAAATCCTTGCCGACATCCGCATTCAGTCGAATTTTCAGACCAACCTGATCTACTTCGACTACAAGGGTGACGTGGTGGCCAACGATCGTTTCCTCGAACTGGCGAAGGTCCAGCCTTATCGCCTACTCCAGGGTGAACAAAGTCTTCCAATCAACCCCTTCGTTCTCCCGTCTTACGACGAACAATCGATCAACGTCTCCGCACGGGAGAAGGCAGAGAGTTTCGCCTCGATCAGTTCCAAGCTCGGCATAGTTCAGAAAGGGGCACTTACGGAGGCGATCCGAGCGGCATACGCCAAACGATCTGGCTCCCCCCAACCGTACCCTGATTTCCACGATGTCCTTGCTATCGCCATGGCAATGTACGAGGAGGATAACAAGAAGGACGATAGCCTTATAGAGGTCTTGCGAGACCTATCCGATTTCGACCTGTTCTGGAAACATGGGACGGAGGCGCCTCCGATTGATCGCCTCTCGAATCGCACGATACTCGTCGACGTCCACGCAATGCCGGTCCTCAAGGAACTGGTCGCCTATCTCATAATAGAGCGGCTTTATAAGGAGATGGCATCACTTCCCGACAGTCCCCTGAAAGACCAAAGGCGAACAATAAGAACGATCCTTGTTATTGACGAAGCCCACAATTACTTGGCGCAGAATAATATCTTCCTTCAAAGGATCATCAGAGAAGGACGATCGAAAGGAGTTGTTGTGTTCTTTGCAAGCCAGTCCCCGAACGACTACCAGCAGAAATTTTTTAACTTCCAGGAACTGCTTGAATTTGCATTCATCTTCCAGTGCGAAGGTGTAGCAGTGGGATCAGTCCAAGACATTCTCGGATGCAGTAACAAGACGGCAAAGGATTTGCAGACCGAGATTGCGCGATTGGAACCATGGCAAGTAATTACTCGTAGTCCGGAGAAGACCGAGGAATTCGTAAAGTTCACGGCAGAGGCATTTTACAGATGTTACGCATAGACACAGCAGGGGGAAAAGGTTCAAAATCCAATAAAGAAGGATGGAATGGTAAAGACATTTGTTCAAACAAACTCAACCTGGCGAGCAAGCGAATGAGAGCTTCAGGAGGCACCAAAATTGGTGTCTGCGGCTACTGGCAGGTGAGGCTGACACGCACGATACGGGCAAGGGAGGGTGCACATGAATTCAATCCTATTCAGTGCGAATCCGAAACTGGTGAACATGGTTGATGCCACTGAGCACCTTCTGACTAATGATCGACTCTACTTCGAAGTCAAATTTCCCATACTAAAAGCTCAATTTTCATTCCCCATGGCTGGTTTCATTCATATCAAAGGAGATAAAGTCAGGTATGTGCTCAAAAACGACGGGTTGATCTCAGAATTTCTATGTTTCATGCGGCTTTCATGAGTCTACTGAGCCTCCGGTTCATGTTGTGCTGGAATTGATTGCAGACAAGGTCATTTGTAAAGTTGTTTTTCAGTTGGAATATGCTCCATGGCCGCCCAGGAGAAATGTCTCTTTTTCGAGCGCGGATCTGAACAAGGTAGGCGATAATGGCTATGCCAATTGCTTTTTCGATCCGGTCGATGTCCTTGCTGACTTGGTGTTCGCATAAGCCGAGACCGCTTTTGAGCTCTTTGAAAAGAACCTCCACGGCCCATCTTCTCTGGTAAACGGAAAGCACCTGTCTTGCTGTCAATTCAACGAGATTGGTCACCAGTATCTTTGTGTTCTTCGGGCCCATGTTACACCCTTTTTTGCTCAGAACCATGGTGACATCACCAATATGACGAAGACGAGTGCGTTTTCTGAATACCCAAAAGGTCTTTCGACCTTTGTTGTTTGTCAAATGGGGAATCCATGTTCTTTGAAAAACCTTGTACGGGATGTGGTTGACCAAATTTTTGAGGCTCTTGCCGTCTTCCATTTTCCAGGTTCTGGCAATGGCAAACACAAAGCCCCAGCGTCGATCTGGGTCCGACTGGTCCAATTGCTGGACCAGTCGCATATTCTCTTTGGAAGCAAACGCCGCGTCGGCTGTGACGACCGCGAGTCTGGCCCATCCGGGCGGCTTGAATCTTGTGAGCATCTCGCGGAACAGTTGATTTTCCTTTTTATAGTTGGGACGTCCTTTGGGCAAGACAATGCAGAAATCGACCGGTATGCGATAGACATCCCACTGGATCATCAACACCACAAACCGTATGCCAAAGAAGTAAGCTTCGTGTTGGGTTGTTCTGCCTTTCTGCGCTGCCGGGTTCTTCTTGCCCCGTTTGTCTTTCTTGCTGCCGTCGGCGACAACGTAGACCACTTTGTCTTCAGGCGGTGGGAATGACTTGATGGCTTCCTCGGCAAACCACCACAAAAGAATGCGCAGGTTCCAATAGCCAGCGGAGAGCAAACGCCAGCAATTCCCGGAGCCACCCCTAGGAGCTGCGGCTTGGTGTCGCCATGGGCTCAGGAGAGGGGGAGGCAGGTGTATTTGAACTGAAAGGGGATGGCTCTAAGCCGTGGTCGGGCAATAAGTTACCTTGGCGGAGACCTGAGGGCATCGAGCTCCCGAGATTCCGCAAGGCTTGTCGGATTAGGGAAGGCTGTTGATGGGGTTTTAGGGATTCTCGTGAGCTATGAATCGTCCCATAGGATCACGGGCCGATCCCTTTGGAAGCCGTAGGCTATGGCCGCATAGATCATCTCCATCGAATGGAAGAGAAAACAGTGGAAGAGGGCCCGGATGGTCTCCCATAGAGCCTTTTTGCTGCCGACCTTCTTCCATGCGGATTGGAAAAGAGAGCAGCAGAGCTGCTGGGTCTGGTCCACCAGGAAGGCGAGCATCATGAGGGTCACAAAGACCATGCTGAGGTACCTGCCCCCCAGACCGTAGTTGTGCTCGTAGTTGTAACCCTGGTTCTTAAGGGTGTTGAAGGTTTCGTTCTCAACCTTCCACCTGGCCCTTCCACCGCGCCCAATCTCAAAGGCGTTATCCGAGGTGAGGGTAAAGTCCGTGACCCAGGCAAAGTGTTTTTTCTCCTTGCCTCGCAGTTCCCAGTATTCCAGGAGGTTGACCCGGATGTCCTTGTGGGAGGCGTTGATGGAAAGCCCGTTTGCCCATCTCAGGCAGTGGATCTTCTCAGGGTCATCAGGATCATCGAAAATGAGCTCGCCTGCTTCTCCTCCCTCGACGGCAGCATCGAAGTGCTTGAAGAGGTAGGCATGGTCGGTTTCCTTCACGGAGAGAATGAAGCGGCAGTTGCGCTCCTGGAGAAAACGGATGTAAGGGCCGTTGGGGCTGATGGCATCCTGGCAGACAATGACCTTGAGGTGGGGATGGTCCTTGCGGAATTTGGAGATGAACCGCTTGCTCGCATTGATCTCGCTGTCGTTCTTGGTCTGTCCGTCCTGCTTGGAAATCGGCTCGGGCATGAGAGGGATCACCTCTTTGCGGTCGGGATGCGCGAGAACCGCTCCAAGGGTCTGGAGGTAGTAGCTGGTTACGCCTGATGAGTTTGTCTTCTCCATGCAGAAGGGGGAGTGGAGCTTTTCGGATGAAAAGTACTGGGTGCCGTCCATGAGCATGAGGTAATGGCCGTCGAGGTATTCCATCTCCTCGAGGGCCTTTCCCCTCTGCAGGCTGGAGAAAACGGCCTTGAAGCAGCGGCGCAACTCCTCGTGATTGACCTCGTCGAGGATCGAGCGCATCTGGGTGTCGCTGGGAATCCTCAGGATATGGAAGATGCTCCTGAGGTTGTGGGGTTCTTCCTTGCGGCGTCTGTCAAAGGCCAGGAGGCTTGGATCCTTCAATGAGAAGACGGCGTAACCCGACATCAGAGCATCGCTCAGGCTGATGTCCGGTGTGCCGGTCCGAGGGTCCTTGACCTTGTGAAAGCAGCCGTGCACCGTTTGCAGCAAGGCATCGGCACTCAGGTGCTTTCTGACCCTGGCCCGTGTCGGCAGGACCTTCTCGGGATCGTTGGGATTGGGGGCGCACGACGTCTTCACGGGACGGTATGCTATCGGAAAGCCAGGAGAGTGTCCAGCGAAAACCGACGTGCCCCGATAGAAAACTGACGGCTCCCGTCACAGTACTCGGGAAGGATCCAAAAAGTTTACGAAAGACTTCGCTCAAATCGTAGACCAGGACTGTATTTTGGATGTATCCGGGAATTGCTGATCTCCTCATGTTCTTCGAGTCGCGTCAAACAACAGGGATCTTGCCATGTCCACCTCCTGTTTTGCAACCCCAAGGTACTCATTTGCCAGGGCAATCGCACGTCATAGCCCTGGACATCATGGACGAAGTGTGCCAAGCTACCTTGGTGAATTTCAAACCAAGGAGGATGGCGGATGGAACAAGCTACTGGTATTTCAATTAAGGACCATTTCTCGCGACTTTCCGACCCGCGGATTCTGCGAAAGACACGACACAAACTGGTGGATGTGATCGTCATCACACTGTGTGCCGTAATAGCGGGCGCAGACGACTGGGTTGAAATTGCCGCCTTCGGCAAGGAGAAAGAGCAGTGGTTCAAGACCTTCCTGGAGTTGCCGGGAGGCATTCCCTCTCACGATACCTTTGGGCGAGTGTTCTGGCTGATCAATCCCGAGGAATTCGCCAAATGCTTTGTCAGTTGGATTCGCAGCGCTTTCCCGATGGGTGATTCGGACGTGATTGCCATTGATGGAAAAACTGCACGACGCTCTCATGATCGTATCAATGGCAAATCGGCTATCCATGTGGTCAGTGCCTGGGCGGTTCGCAATCGGGTGATCCTGGGACAGGTGAAAACGGAGGATAAATCCAATGAGATCACAGCAATCCCTGAACTGCTCAAGGTTCTCGACATCAATGGCTGTGTTGTGACTACTGACGCCATGGGGTGCCAAAAGGAAATCGCCAGGCAGATAGTCGATCAAGGCGCCGATTACGTTCTTTCCCTCAAGGGCAATCAAGGCAATCTCCATAAAGAGGTTGAACTACTCTTCGACGATGCGAAGAAAAACGACTACCAAGATCTAGCCCATGAGACCTACACCATCGTCGAGGGCGGGCATGGACGGGTTGAGACCCGCAGTTGCACCGTCATCGCCGATGTGGACTGGTTTGAAGAAAAATCCAAATGGAAAAAGCTGACCACCTTTGGAATGGTTGAGTCTACACGGGAAATCGGAGACCAAACCACCCAGGAGACGAGATACTTCATTTCCAGCCTACCCTGTGACGCCAAGCGGTTTGCAGAGGCTGCACGGGACCACTGGGGTGTGGAGAATAGTCTGCACTGGTGTCTCGACATCTCCTTTCGCGAGGATGACAGCCGGGTCCGCAACGGGCATGCCCCTGAAAACTTGGCTATCATTCGCCGTTTTGCCCTGAGCCTCATCAAGCAGGACCCACAGAGAAAGATAGGCATCAAGGCTAGCCGAAAACGAGCCGGTTGGAGCAGTCACTACCTTCTGCACCTGCTAAAGCTGGCCTAAATTTCGTGCGATTGCCCTGACTCATTTGCCGGATGAGCCGGTTTTTCGAGTTGTCGAGATTCCATGATTTTCCGATATAATCTCTTAACGCGGGTTTTTGGTGAGATTCAACCATAATGTTGTTGTTGAGGATAGGCTGAAAAGTGGGTTGGCGGAAACAGTCAATCACTTGAAAAGCTTTTGCAGTAAACTTCCGAAGCGGGGACTATGATGAAGGTGAAACAACAAATATGGATACCGTGGGTTTTGATCGTGGCTTTGGCGACATCAGGTCTTATGCTCGGGGCTGTTTCCACAAGTTCTGCCGGCAGAGGTCGCCCTGATCCTGCCTACTGTGACTCCTATGCCAGAGATTACGCCAATCGATACAATAGTGGTGGACGTGATGTGGTAGGCGGGGCCATTGGAGGGGCTGCTGCAGGTGCACTGCTGGGCGGAATTATCGATGGCGGAAGGGGCGCCGGTAAAGGGGCAGCGATCGGTGCTGGAGTAGGGGCTCTTGGTGGCGGGGTTCATGCCACCAACTCATGGAATTACAACTATCGCCGGGCTTACGACTCTTGCATGGCTAGACGTTAGTAGATCGCGATAAATTAACGAGAGCCGACCTTCTTCTATGCCAGCTCTCGGTTTTTTGACAGTGGTCCTCTGTATTTCACATGCCGTCCTTGTGGGAGAACGTCAAGATCTGCTTTGCTCCCCCATGCGTTGCTGCATTCCGAGCATCAATCGCTTTAAGACGCCCCTCGAAGCCCCTCTGGATTTCAAGAATCCGATCAACACGCCGCGTAATTATCTGCCATTGAGCTTTCGCTCTTCAGTTCCCATCATACTGTTTGGCTGCGGAGAGGAATACGGCTTATTCCCCAGTTTCTCGAAGATGCAAAGCTCCCCCTGTCAACGGTGGCCGAGGAGCTAGAGGATCTGCCGGCATACTTTGACTGTCTTGGCCTTGCTCTGGATGACTGCGCGACGGATCTACGGGCCGCGGGCTTTTTCCGGCAGGACTTGAAGACGCTCCTCCAGGTTGTCTCTCCAACAGTCCTGCAGGATCTCGTGGTGCATCTCTCCGCGACCGACGGCACTGTATTGCATGACCTGTCGCTTAGGCTCATGACGGTCGCAACCGCGCCGGCGTTTCTCTCCATTATTGCACAACGTTTGTCTTCGATCATGTACGAGGTCTGAACATGGGACTTGCTGTGACTGCATGGAACATTGAACACCGATTTTCGCGAGACGTATAACCGTCACATGAATATAACATTTAGGAACCTTGTCACTGAAAGTGAAAGCTGATCTGGGCATCGTTGAGCCATGGGATTTTCTGGGGTAGCCGCTGCCAGGGGACTGCTCGCAAAATGGTATTGTGTGCGCGCCGGGGATACGTGACAGTTATGTGTCCGCCTTTGACTGCCACCTCACCCTTTCCCTTGACGAAATCTCGATTAAGCTTCGGGGCATCACAGGCCTCGAAACCTCGGAGATTCTGAGCCAATCTGCTATAGAGGGTGTCTGCGATCATTGTCATGATGATGTCGAAATGGACCTTGATGAGGATGGGCGAGGAGAGTGCGTTGAGATGGAAGAATTTCACCGCCTCGGCGATGCCATTCTCCACACGCCACCGACGGGCATAGTTTCCGACAATGAGCTCCACCGGGGTTTCCTGATCGTTGGTGATGATGAATGCCGGCTTTTCACGTCCATTGCCGCGCATGACGATCTGACGAACTTGGCCATCGTAGTCTCGCAGGGGGACTGTGGATTCATGGATCAAAGGATTTTGGTACTTGCGCTTCTCGTGAGCAATGGTGATCCGGTTCCAGGAGCCGATTTTCTCGAGATCTTCCATGAGCTTGTGTCCCCGACGGCGAAGAGTGATGAACTTGACTCCCTGCTGATTGAGCTTGGAGAGGTTTTCGTAGGTCGTGAACTTGGAGTCGAAGATGAAAGTCGGCTTTACACCGCGTCGCACCCGCTTCCAGAAAGAAAGGAAGGTGAGCACCTGGTCGTCGGCCTCCTCTTTCTGGATGTCTGCCGCGGTATAGAGCAGGAGTTTCGTTTGAGCATCTTGAGCAAAGAGGGTGAGTGCCCCCTTCATGACCCTTCCCCTGGCTCCCGCCCAGTGCTCCTCGAGCACTGACTGATCGCCATAATGAGGAACGGTGTGGAAATCCAAATTGATGGTTGTTCCGTCATAGAGACCCAGCCGGGAGGATCGCTGAACGAAGGCCTGCTGCAACCGAGTGAGGTGAACCTCGTCCAGGGAGTAAGAGTAGGTGGAGAGGGCCGTGCACTTGGGAAGCACATTGAGCCCGGCAAAAAGTCCGAGGGCCGGATCGAAGGCATGCTCCCCAACGTGGGCATAGCGCTCGGTGCCGAGGAGTTTCAAGGCAAGAAAGGAAAGGAAGTAATTGCCGGCGGCAATGACCTTGGTCCCCGGCAGACCTGCTGCCTGGACCACTTCGTGAAGGCCGAGCTGGGCAATGAAGGGAGCAAACAGGAAGATCCCCGCCGCGGTGGATTCGAGACGCTGCCCTTCGATTTTATCGAGTGAATCGAAAGACTCGGAACGCTCCGGCACCTGCGCTCCCCGCACGGTAAGACCAAGCTTGAGACGGGTTCGGCGAGGAAGCTTGGGGAGTCCCTCTTCGGCAAGCACCCGTTCCACCGTGCGCACGGAAAGCTCCACTGCCTCTTCACTGAGGAGCTCCACGATCTCTCCGGCGGAGAGTCGCTGTTGGCGCCAGGCAATGATTTTCAAGCGGGTATCGGAGTTCACCTTGTGACGGGAGGGCTTGCCCTGTGGGGAGCTTTCCGTCAGGTCGATCTTGCCGTGTCGGAACTGATGGCAAAGCAATCTCACATAGCCGGGCGAGAAACCGAAGCGCTCCGCAACGAGCTGGGTAGGCAGCCGATCGACGAAGTAGGCCCTCAGGGCCTCGTAGCGACGCTGCCAGGTAGGAACCGGTTGAGTGAAGAAGGTGGCGTCACGCATCCCTGTTATAATATAGTGACGCTTAAAAATGTCAATATAAAAACATAAAACATGACTTGAAGAGCGGTCGGAGGACACAGCGAAGACGGAGGTCAGAACCTCATAATACGTGTCTATTCCATAGGATGCATAGACCATGGACCATGATGCTTCATAAAGTCTGAAATGTTTTAGCTGGAACTCTTGCATCATTCTGATCGTCACATCGAATAACAAAAAGGGAGGCCATCCCTTGAGTGATACAGCTTGAACCCTTGCGGACAAACAGTTCTCGGATTCATGCTTAACCATATCGGCGGGAATGTGTTATCGACAAAACCGTCGCGAAAATCGGTGTTCATCGAAAATCACCATATCGAAGGGCTCGTAACCTGGAGACCAATGACGAAGCTCGCGGAGTAATAGTGTCCTGGGAGACCCAAGCGGTTCAACATCCGGTGGCTTGTCCAAGAGCCGCAATTCAGCCTTTGGTGGACGCAACCCCGTATAGGTAGAAATCAAAACGAAGGGCTGACCGGGTCCCATACTCTTCAATTCACTAATTTCTCTTTCCAAATCTGAGAATCCCACGCCCCTGGCATCCAGGGGGAATTTGCTGCGCAGTTCTTCGCGCCACTTTTCGGCAAGGGTCTTTGGGCAGATGACTGGAAGTCTTTCCGCCTGGCGCCTCGCCTGAAGTTCCATCCAGATCAGAGCAGACTCGATCGTTTTTCCGAGACCGAACAGTGCCGTGGCGCACGAAATCGACATAGATGGTGTCCCCGTCAGTCGGCCAATGGCACTGGAAATCGTCGAGGAACGCTGGCCAGTCATGCGGAAGTTGATGGACATCGAAATACTGCAGCGGAAACGAGAAACCTTGATCAATGCCGACCAGGGTCGGCTGGTCTTCGGAAAGCCGCCCCACCAGTCATTCGGCGATACCACGTCGGGTCCAGTATTTACGAGGGCTGGGTGGTGGCTGCACTTCGACCGGTGGCGATATCCGATCCGCCATGTAAGCCCTCAGCCCTTTGAGACTCGATGTCGGTGTTTCCGCGCCCGAGTAATCGATACCGATGTAGCAGCCGAAGGCCGGATTGATAATGCCACTCATGATTCACCCTGCACAACGCAGCTCAGACAACACGCAACACAATTTAGACAACAGGCATAACCGGTTTAGACAATGTTGTGTAAATACACATCACGACCGATCCTTCATGCGATAACGGGTTGTCTTGGGGCTTGTTCCGTAGGGTTCGAGGGAATCCAGCCCTGCAAGCAGGCGGGAAACGGTGCTTCTGGCAGATCGGCTGTTCCCGAGAAGGAGCAGTTCGCGGCATTCGCTGTTGCTGATGGATCCGTGTTCTTCCACATAGCTTCTGATGAGGGCTGGCCACTGCACCTGGTCGATGACACGGGAACGGCTATATACGCCTTTTCCAAGGAATTCGGCAGCAACCGAGCGTGAGAGGTGGTAGGTCACGCCGCTCTTTCGCCCCCTTCGTTCCAGCCATGGGTCGCGGTTGAAACCGATCCTCTCCAGACGATCGCGTATGGACACCTCAGGGAGCTGGCAGAGGCGTGCTGCCGTTGAAATGTCGATTTCGGCATGATCCCGCAGGTAGGAGAGCACCAACAGGCCTACCAGACCAAAATCCTCTCCACTGCGCTGGCGCTTTGCTATGAATGCTGCCAGTGCCTCGTCGAAGCTCCCGTCGTAAATCGTGAGTTTCACGGTATGCTCATCGGCCTCATAACGAGGGGCCCGCTTGCCATATGCCAGGGTGGGAATGAAGATTCGGCGCCGGCCGATTCCGGCCCGCTCAACCAGTCCAATCATCTGGAAGATTTCAGCGAGTAGGCGGTTGCGGGCGCGCGGTTCTGCATGAAGCACATTTTCAGGAGTAATGCCGCCGATGAAACCACCCGGACTGCCGACTACCATTTCGCGGTCCGAATGGCGGATGTAGACAGAGCCAGGCTCGAGATAATCCCGGTGGATCACCGCATTGAGGATGGCTTCACGATAGGATTCCTCCGGAAATGCCGGGATATTGATATGGAAAAATCCTTTTTTCATTGTATGGAAAGGATTCCGGACGTTGATGGTCTCGGTCAGGCGCTCCATTACGTAGAGGAGTGGCGCCTTGAGGTCCAGCCGCTGATCGAGCTCGGTAGGTGAACTGTGATGGAGGTAAATCACTTCGTGATCCGGGAGGAGTTCTGAAAGCCGGTCAGCAGCCCCGAGCAGAAGAAATCCTGCACGGGTCACTTGCCCTTTTCGAACAGCTCCAATGGAAATGAGCAACTCTCTGTCGGAGAGTTGCAGCAAAGGGGAAGTTGAACGGTGTGCCTTAATGATATTGCGCAGGCGCCCGATTTCGATCGGGTCCAGATGACCCTCTTCAACGCCCTCCATCGGTTGGGCGCTCCAGTCGATAGTGCCTGTGCGCACCTGGCGGCGCACGAAGGCATCCGGCGAGTACGGCATGCAGTTCCTGCCGACCCGGATGAGATACAGGCCGGCGGCTGTTCCATAGGGAGGATCGGGCCCTTTGGGAACCCTTACCAGCAGCAGTCTTCCTTCCGGAATTTCCACCTCCGACACATCGACTGTCAGGTGGGGCCGTGTCCCGTCATAGATCCCCCTGCGCCATACATCCAGATCATAGCGTTCACACCCGGTTATTGCTTTTGCTCGCCCTTTCGCATGGTCCCTGACACCGAAAACAACAAGCCCCCCTTCTGCGTTGGCGAAGCAAACCGCCATCTCCGCTGCTGCACTAAGCGACTTCTTTGCATCCTCCCAGCGTTTGAAATCCAATACCTCGGACTCCAGATCCTCGGCCGGAGTATGGTTAAGCTCGTCAAGTAACTTCAGGATGCTTTCATCAGATGGGATGCGCTTCATCGACTGTCGTCCCCAAGCAATGCGGGTTGGTTATCATCAATATCTAATCGACGAAGTTTGTATTTTTTTGTGAACGATACTCATGGCTCGCTTCTAACAACCCGATCATCGATGAGGCTGGTGGTTCTGGAACGATCGCACACCGTGGATTGCCGCACTCGGCATGCTGCTCGCAGTCGGCGCCGGTATCGGCGCAACCTGGCTCACGGCTAACACGGGACGCCCGGCACTCGAAGCAGAATGACCCCTCCAATCGTGCTCGTGCGCTCATGTTCACACCCCTCATCCACACTGCCACCTAGCACCCTCATTGCGGCGACCCGCACTGGTTCGTTGTCGATTGCCGCTCCTCCTCACCAGCCCGCAGGTCGGGTTTCAAATCCCGACATTTCCACATCTCCGCCGCTCTGCTCGGGCTCGCGGCGGCCTCCTGCAGGTCGGGACTCCATTCCCGACACACGGTCATCGGGTTGTGAAGTCCGACCTACACGACCAGGGCCCTTTTCATGATTTAGGGTGCCCCGAAGTGTTATTTCCGACTGTAATCGCGCGATCGCATCCATTTTGACTCTGCAAGTTCTCAAGGGATGTTTTTGAATGGAGTGCCGGATTGAAAGGGATCCGCTGGGTAAGTCGGACCCCCTGGTGAAAGGATTTGCATTCAGTCCGCAACCGGATGCAAATGCTCTCTTTCATGTCATGTTCAGGAGATGGAGCTTCAGCGCTTCATGGCCTTGCTGATTCGGAGGATTACCTTTTCCTCCAGGTCGGCGACAATCTTCTTCAAAGCCTCGCTTTCCTGGATGGGGCCTGAGTTGTTCCATCCCTTGAATAACGCCTCCCTTTTCTTCTGCCTGAATTGATCAACACTCGAGGCCATGGACTCCCATATGAAAAGCTTCTGGAGAATATGGCGTTCCGGGGCTATCAGGTCTTTTTCCGTATCATAGGATCTTCCGGTCTTCGTCGTTATGATCATGCTGACGTCTTTCTGATCGGAGCGATTTGGCCTATTCCTCGGAGTGTCCCTATCCCACCGGGGAGAGGGGAATCACAAGGGTGCTTCTCTTAACCACACATCCTGCGCCATCCCGAAAATCAACTTTATTTCTCCATGACACATCGCAATCTTCGTGCTGCCATGTAGGGGTCCGAACTGGCCACGATCGCAGAGACAACGGCGATGCCATCGGCTCCGGACCGAACAACATCCTGTGCATTGGCCGCACTGATGCCACCGATTCCCACCAGTGGGATTCGGACCATTCTCCGGATTCTACGCAGTCCTTCAAGACCTGCAGGCGCCGGCGCGTCCGTCTTTGTCGGGGTCGAAAACACGGGGCTGCGGCCCAGATAACTCGCTCTCATCCAATTCGGCTTTCACCGCCACTTCAGGAGGTAGTCATTCAGCCGCTGCTCCCAGAAAGATCTTACTCACTTTGTCATTTTGAAAGTAGAAAACTAACCCTCCGTAGATGGAACCCGCCACCAAGTTCCCCAAGAATTCACTATCCTCTCTATTCCAGTAGGGCTTGTAGGCCTTCATGACCTCTTGCCTGGTACTCCCAATCCGAATACCTCCTCTGGTCCGCGTCTCAGTGTGCAATGAATTGTCTTTTTCACTTCTCCTTCAGCGAGGCCAATACGAAGGTTACCTATTCGTTCTTCTCTAAGCAGAGCCAATTGATCTGCAGCAAAGGTGGAACCACACACAAATGCAAGAAGCATGATAGAGGCGAAAATCTTCTTGAGCATGGTTTCCTCCTCTCGGTAACGATGAAATCAGCTACTGTTGTGGGATGTGATCTGTAGCCTTGTGTGCGCGCGGCATGGGCATAAGCTTATGGGGTGAAAGTCCCCCGTGCCTGAATCCTATCACGGCTCGGCACCCTCTGTGAAGCGCACTGTGCTGACCCGCATGCGGTGGTGAATTCACAGGTCAGGGCGGTGCGCAACACAAAATGATCTGCATATGGAAAACGCTGCAGGGAGCACTGGAGATACGCACAGTGGCAAGTTCTGTTTAACTCTCATTTTCATGGGCCTTTCGGTGAACGGGATCGGCGGCAGCCGCTTGACCAGGGGTTTCTGTCTGCCGGTTTCCTTGTGCCGCGCTGTGATGCACATGTGCCCCTGCTCAGAATTCGCTCCTTGTGTACCTGGGGAGACCTTGAGAGCAACTGGAAGTATCACCAAGCCAAGGAACGAGAGCGAAATCACTCCTCCAACTATGCTTTGGTCCGTGCCGCATGACAGATCGAGGGTGACAGAGGTGTTGTTCTAAAAGAGCCGCACCCAATCCATAATCCAGGAAGGGGCATTTTTGCCTCGAATTTCACACAGGAACGCGTGAACGCCATCCTGACGATGATGTCCGGGCTGAGCCGTTATCATACCCCTTCATCGCAATGGCGATCCCTAAGGCTATGTTGAAGGCATGTGGGTTTTTTCCTCAAACCGGACTGCTCAAGGTGTGGTTTGCAGGGAAAGGAGCTCATGGAGCCGAGTTCGGAGAGGAATGATCGCTCACCTGGCGGGCCCGAGTGTGCCGGAGTTATTCCTGTGCTCGCTCCGGCGCTGCGAAGAATGCATGGGAGAGGAGCCCTCCATGGGCAAGGATCAAAGCATCCAGCATGTGCAAAACCGATTGCACGAAAGGCTTTCCGATCCCTGGCAGCATGGCGGCAACAAGGTGCCCTCCGATGCAAATGGAAAGCAGTGTGTTGAGCATGAGGTTGGGCTCAGAATCTTCCTGGGTAAGCCCGTCTCGCTCGCGGCAGGTGAGCCCGAAAAGCATCTCGTTTATGGCAGTGCTCTGCCGGAAAAGTCGTCCGGTATCGTTACCCGCGCCGTATTGCGCCATGCCATAAAGCCCTGCCGGGCTCGCACCGGCGATGATGCCGACGGCATCGGTCAGTGAGCGCTCCATATCGTGTTTCGTGAGAAGACCATCACGGGGGTTGACGGGCTGCAGTTCCTCAGGTCTTTTGGGCGGAGGCTCCAGAGCCAGTGACAGGCATTCCAGGTTGGTCCACACGTTCCTCCATGCACTGGGCCCCAGGCTCAGAAGTCCGCTCCTCTCGGCAAAACCCAGCAGCAATTCCGCATGGCTGGAAGTCACAAGAAAAAGCACGCTTCTTCTGACATTCCGGTAGAACGCCCTTCCGTTGGCGATGGCGATGAGCACCGCCTCGATGTCATCGTCTTCCAGCACCAGGTCGGCGCTCTTGCGGGCCAGATCCGCCCCGCTCTTGCCCATGGCAATCCCCACATCCGCCACTTTCAGGGCAAGGACATCGTTGAAGCCGTCGCCGACCATGATCACGTTCGCACCGGAATCCTGGTACGCTTGAATGATCTGGGGCTTCTGGGTGGGGCTGAGACGTGCGAACACGTGGGCCTGAGTCACCACGCTCCTTAACCCTGCAGCACTGAGACCTTGCAGATCGGTGGCATCCAGGATCCGCAGGGGATCGTCTCCGCTCAACCGCAACTCCTCTCCAATGTGGCGGGCCGTGAGACTCTGGTCTCCGGTGATGACGGCCGTCTTGATTCCCATGCCATGAAGGGACTGAATCAGTGACGCAGCACCCCTGCGGACCGGATCGGCAAGACCGATGAGCCCTACCCAGACGAGTCTCATTGGGGCGCGGTCCTCCCTGGACTCGTTGCGGGAGTGACTTTCCCGAAAGGCGATGCCGAGAACTCGGAGCCCCGAGCCAGCCATTTTGTAGTTCTCTGCCTCGATGCCCTGGCGCCCCTCCTCTGTCAGGGGAAGAATCTGTCCGTCCCACAGAGTGTGGGTGCATCGGCCCAGCACCTCCAGGGGACTGCCTTTCATGGCTATTAGTCTTCTCCTGTTTTCGCTCACATGAACCGTCACCATGAAAGGCCGCTCCTCGGTGCGAGGCGTGGTGTGGACCAGGGGATACTCTGTGCGAAGGGCACTTGCGTCGATGCCGGCGAGGCCAGCCAGTTGAATGAGCGATTTTTCCGTGGAAGAGCCTTCAATGGACGGAAACCCATCGTGCTCGACCAGCGTGGCTTCGTTGCACAGCGCTGCGAGCTTCACCAGCCAGGCAATGTCTGGGTCCTGGAAAGAGAGGCTCTGCCCCTCCACGGTTGCCGGCCAGGGGGGGTCGATCTTCACCTGCTTGCCGCCTGCGCAGAGTTCCCTTGCCATCATGCGATTCATGGTGAGGGTCCCCGTCTTGTCGAAGCAAACGACCTGGGTCGACGCCAAGCTGCCCAGTGCTCTCAGACGCTGAACCAGAATGCGATTGCGACGCAGGTCCCGATGCCCAAGGGCGAAAGCACCCACGGCGATGGTGGAGAGCCCTGATGGCACCGAAGCGGCGATGAGTGACAGACTCTCCTTGACGATCCGCACCATGCTGTGACCCCGGACAAAAGAAAGGAGGGCGAAAACGCAGGAGGCGCTGATCCCCAGCCTAAGCAAATGCCCAGCGATGTTCCTCATGGCCCTGACCATGGAGGCCTCCGGAGGGAAAACCTCTCCCAGGAAGTTCTGAAGTTTTCCCAGAACCGTGTCCTTGCCGGTCGCCACGACCACCGCGTAGCCGGTACCCTCCACCACAAGAGTTCCCCGATACAGCATGTTCCATCGCTCACTGATGGGTATGTCTCCATCAGCGATACGCGCCGACGTCTTGGTCACCGGCACGCTCTCTCCCGTCAAGGCGGATTCATCGACGCTCAGGAGATCGCTACGGATGAGCCGGGCGTCCGCGGGGATGCGGAAACCGGACTGGAGCTCCAGAAGGTCCCCTGGAACAATCACATCGAAGGGAACCTCCTTCACCTGACCATCCCGCAAGACGTGGGCGCGAAGGGCGACGGCCTCTCTAACCACTCTGAGGGTGCTCTCAGCCCGCTCCTCCGTGAACGCCCCGATGGCTACGTTCAAAGCAGCAACGCCCATGACGAGCAAACCCTCCAGAGCTCCACCCGTGAGGAATGAGAGAGCGGCAGCACCGCCGGTTAACAGAACGGGTAGCGAATTCACCTGGCCTGCAACGATCTCGAAAAGGGAGCGGGTGACAGTTCCGGGCAGGCTGTTGGGACCGTATTGGGCCCATCTCTGCTGAAATACGGCTTCACTCAGGCCTGATTCGAAGGGTGTTTCCAGGAGGCGAACCACCTCGTCTGCTTCCATCGTGTGCCAGGGGCCCTGGGATTCCTCCAGGGAATCCTGAAAGCCGCCGGGTCGAGGGGTCCCGTCTGCCCATTCGCCACCCGGACACGGGCTCCGGACTGAAGATTCCTCTGTTGGACTTGAACGGCCTAAGTGGCCATCGGACCCGTTTTCCAGGAAGTCTCCGCGGATTTCATCGATGTGGGCGGCAATGGTGCCAACGGTATGCGACTCACCAAAGAACACGAGCACGTTTCCGGTGAGGGCGCTGGCTGAAACCTGCCCTAATCCGGGGGTTCCTCGTAGTCTCTTCTCCAGATGTGTCGCAAGAGGATGGCATCGGCGCAGACCGGGCACTTCAAAACGGGTTCGCCCTCTCAGCTGATGAATCACTCGCACCATGGTTCACTCTGCAAAATGTGGGAGCAGTTCCGTTGGGGTTGGTCCAATGACAGACCACGCAACGGGGCCCCATAGAGTGGAGCATTGAGGTTCGGTATGCCTGCAGACGAGGGTTTTTGAAGCCCGTCTTCCTTTCCGCATTCAGGGCAGAGCCATGCCGGCATACCCGGGGTTGGAACTGAGCTCGCTTGCCAACCCATGCTAGAAAAAGGAGGGGACTCATGTCAACACCGATCCGAGCTGGAATGGAAAACGCAGGACAACAGCAGGATGAAGCAAAGATCCACAGTGCGGACCATAGCTGTTTAGCTTGTCCTTGGCGGAGACCGAAGCGTGGCATGTTGGCAGAATTGACTTCCAGTCAACAAGGCCGAACCCCATGGAGGAATGGCCTTCGAGATGCGCCTCCTTCATGAAGTGAGTTATGTGCAAATTCCTCCGTGTCGGCACCCATGCGATGAGAAACCCAGGATCGGCTGTCCTGGGTTAAAATGAGGAGAACAGGGTTCTAGGTCTTTCCTCTCAATTCCCTTTTCCAAGTGCCTTATCGGCAGGTGGTGACACTCTGATGCCTGGCAATGGTTGATTTGTGGTTACAGACCGTCCCCCTTGTAGGATCACTGCTTCATGCTCAGTTCTGGAAGGGGAAGGAGCCCCAAGCTGTCCGCCCCAGCAGAGAACAGCATCAGGTGTCTGTTGTGAATCCTTCCGGAAAGCTCCTTGACTCAGCCTGCCAAATCGTTGCCTGGAGAGTCGGCACAAACGATGTGCTCTCCTCCCAGCTTGCTCGATCCGGAAGATGAAACAGCTGGATGCAGCCCGGGAATGCCAGACTTGGGCTGCATCCATGGTCATTTCCTGCAATCCAGTTTTCTGAATCACTGCACCAACGGTGCGCCCTCAACCTCAACCACAAGGGCCGGCGGCTGTTTGCCGTGGGCGGTCTCGAAGTCCCATCCGTCGCCGCTTGTGGGTTCGAAGAACCAGCCGTGGTTCGTCTGGCCATTAACCCAGGCCTGTACTGCGGCCGTCAGGTCAGCCTCGATGATGCCGTAGCTGACCGGCGGCTGAACAATGAAGGGGATGGGGATGGGCTTTTTGCAACTGAAACGGGCGTCCACCAGCGCCATCGCTTCCAGATCGTCCGCCTGCACGCCGCCGCCCACCATGACGTGGGGTAGCGTGACATCCGTCTTGGTCTCGGTGTTGTAGTAGGTGTAGGGTCCCCACGCTGGCAGACCCGTGATCGGATCCACGGGGGTGAAATCCATCCAGGTCGACTTTTCACCCCATGGAACCAGCATCCGGTGCATCTTCACTTCACCCTTCGTCGAACTGGCCACTTGGAAAATGAGCTTGGCGGACTTGATTGTGGAATTGGGCGCAATCTGGCCGGGACGAGTGCCGATGATGTCGTCGAAGCGCAGGAAGGCATGAACCCGGGAGCCGTTATCATCCATATCCGTGGTCAAGGTCGCTTCACCGGCATAGTTGAGGGTTGCGTTGTTCTCATTGATCTGAGTGTCCACCGTTTCAGCGTACGGGGTCGTGGTTCCCACAAGGGGGCGGCGATTCTGAAAAATGTGCGAATACTGTATCCCCGCAGGAATTGCCTCCAGCTCAGGCAGCGGGGGTGGAGGAGGTTCGCTGCCAAAGTCAACTGTGGTGTCGTACGCTAGACGTTCCTTGATGTCCACATCGTATTCGAACTGGCTGTCGGCGTCGGTCTCGAAGTAGTTCGTGTTGACCGGCTGTCCGCTCACCTGGAAGTACGGGGAGAATGTCTTCACGAAGATCTTCGAGTGGGCCGGATCGATGGTGATGAAGCGCATCAGTCCATTGCCGCCAAAGGGCCGGTCTTGGTAGTCCGAAAGCATCTGGTAGACAGGACGGTTCGCGGCATCGTGGTTGACCAAAGCATATTCTGTATGCGTATGACCGTTGAGCACCATGAAGACCACGGGGTTGTTCTTGACGAAACCATTCCAGATCATTTTCCCGGTCGCACTCTGACCACTGCCGTCGATGTAATCGTGGGTCGAGACGATCACCGGCACTCCCTGCATGTTAGGCTTGGCAAGCAGGGCATTGGCCCAGGCGATCTCTTCGGCGCTGGGATCCTTCTGGAAGCCGATGTGGAGGATCTGAAGCCCTAGCGCCTCAAAAAGCTGAGCCTGGGTAAGTCCCGAAGAAGAAGTCCCCACAAACCAGGGTTTCTTGGCCATGAACGAAACAGGGATGTTCTGGAGGAAAAACGAAGGTTCGTCATGGTTTCCGCGGACGATGGAGAACGGCAGGTCATCCTGGTTGAGCAGAGGATTCAGCGCGTTCATGGCGTTGACCCACTGGGCTGTATCGGTGCCGTTGTCCACCACGTCGCCAAGGTGGGTGACGAAGAGGATATTCTGAGCAGAAGCATTGTTGAGGACCCATTCCACCTGCTTCTGGAATTCAATCAGTCCCTCTTCAGCATAGACCTGCGTGTCCGGAAGGGCAACGATGGTAAATGGCTGGGAAAGGGCCCGGGCGTTTGTTGCGTTCACGGCAGGATCGTTGATGGCAGGAGGAACAATCCGTTCGATGCGGCCTTCAACTATTGCATTGAAAGGCTGCGGCAGGCTCTGGATGTAGGAAACCAGAACATCGATATCGGCCGCATCCACTACCTGGTTCAGACCGCTTTTGAACACCGTGAAACCGTCACCACCGCCGGCCAGGAAGTTATTGGTCGTTACGGTGTAGGTGGCAGCCTTGTCGATGGGAATACCGTTCTTCATCACCACCGAAACAGTTCCGGCCACTCCCGCACCGTTGTAGGTCCAGATGTAGGAAAGCCCCGAGGTCTGGAGCATTTTGGAGGATGACGGATTTGCCCACTGCTGAGCGAGAAGGTCGTAGATCTGCTGACCGTTCAGCGTCATCCTGACCATCTGGTTGCCGAAGGGCTGAACGGTAAAAAGCTCTCCCCAGGTTACTTCACCGGCTGCGATGTCGGCCCGGATCCCGCCCGGGTTCATGAAGGCGAAATCGGCACCCTCATAGAGGCGCTGTGCGTCCGCGATCAGGTTACCCAGCGCCGATTCCCCCGAGGCGTTCTGGGTGCGGGAAATGTCGCCTGCGGCCGTACCGATGACGACATTCACATAAGGCTCCACCGCTGCATCCGCGGCCGCCACCAGAGCTGCAACGCGCCTGTCCGGTGTGAGGCCCGGGCCGGCGTCTCCCCATGTCGTGGGCACGGTTGCCCATTTCTTGACGATGTCCTTGCTGCAGGGGTCGAGCTCCAGGTTGATGTCCGCATAAGCAGTGCCGGCGGAGTATGCCTGGGTCACGAGGACCGGCTTTCCGGCGGCGTTGTTCACCGCAGTGTTGACCAATTGATGGGAATGCCCGGAGATCACCACGTCGATCTCACCGTCAAGTCGGCCCACAATGTTGTTGACCTCGTTCCCACCCTGATGGATGACCGCAACAATGGCCTTGACCCCTTTTGCCTTGATCTCGGGAATGTAGCTGTTGATGGCGTCAGCCTCATCGAGAAAGCTGAGACCTTCGACCCCGGCCGGGGCAACGATGTTCGGGGTATCCTTCAGGATGGCCCCAATGAAGGCGATGTGAGCGTTTCCCGCCTTCTTGATGACGTAAGGCTTGAGGAGCGTCTCGCCGGTGTCTCTGTCAATCACGTTCGCAGCCACATTGGGATAATGGGCTCCGGTGTAGGGATCCTCAAGGAAAGGCCCATTGGCATGATTGCCGCCGTACATCATCCGCTTGAGTTCTGTGAGGCCTTCATCGAACTCGTGGTTTCCCACTGTGGCGACGATGTTACATCGCTGGCTCATCCGATGGGAGCAATAGCGATTGGCCAGACTATTCAGGAACATAACGGAAGGTTCATCCTGCAGAAGGGCCGAGTTAGCCGGAGAAGCACCTACGAAATCACCGGCGCTCACGATAAAAGTCCGATCTTCCATGCCGGCCTGAGCGTTCTTCAAATAAGATGCGAGTACCGCCGCGCCGCCGGCTGGGCGGCCGCTTAAAGTCTTGGAAGACAGCTGTCCGTGGAAGTCATTGAATGCAAGGAGCTTCACCTGCAGATTCCTTTTCGGAAACGCCGAAGCCGTGCCAGCCAAAACGAACGGGGAAAGAATCACCAGCGAGGCCAGGACCCCCCCTAACAGCAGAGAAGCGGCGCTTCGTCTCAAAATGCATTTCGTCTTCATGTCTTAAACCTCTCCTCGTAAGGATCTTGTGTTTTCGATATCCGAGACATGCAATCCTTTTGGTCTTCCGACCGAGTTCAACTGTTTTTCTGCTCTTTTACCTCCTTGAATTTTATGAATATTTTAGATTCACCATTGACCCTGGAAGAGGATGCCAATTCACACCTGAACGCGCGCAGTTCGATCAGCACAATCCTCCGGCACCTCTGAGGGAAGAATGATTCAGTCCCGTCCCCTGTCAGATCTGAAAAAACGGAACCCCGGATTGCCTTCCTGAGGCGACCCACTTTCTTCGACGAGACCGGTGCCTTTCCGTCACCTCCTCTCGATGGGTTTGGCTTTTTCAAATGTGCTGATTTGATGGATGAAATGTGAGCTGTGGGATTTGCCGGGGTGCTCAATGCAAAAAGCCCAGACATAAGTGTTCATCCATGCGGCAGTCGGTAACCGAATGAACCGCTCGTGTCTGTGCTTTCCGGGTCCTCCTTCACCAGGGGGCAGCAAAGTACCCACAACTCCTACTTGGTTGCATCCTGGTTACTGGATTTTCGCTGGGCGTTCATGACAGAACTGTGAAGGTTTCTTTACAAACCTGATGTTTCCCCGCACTCTCTGCCAGGATGACAAGCGGTGGCTCGTTGGAAAGCCTATACTCGGCAATTCTCTGCCCAACGATCGGCGCACACGAGAAAGTCGGATAATACCCCGTACGAACTCCCTGCCACTTTGGGCCTTTGGAGGAATGGACTGAGGAGAGGAGCAGGATAGGGAGTATGGTGAGGTCTGTTGGGTGAAGGGGGAGAGGCTCAGGGGTCACCTGAGCCTCGAGATGGTGACAGACAACTTGTGGTCGCCTGAGTGTGGACAAATCATAGACCTTGTTTTCGCTCGCTTGGTGACGATCAGATGGATTTTCTGTTGAAAGAATGTGAAGGAGACCCCTATCGGATCAGACAATAGACCATTATCTGCCATGCCTGACCCGTATCTCACTGTCCCTGGTCCCTCACTTAGGGAGAACTCTGAGGACTACTGGAGCAGTATGGCAATCGGTGATCCGGTCTTCCCGGCCTTCTTCGTTGGGGGGAAAGTGAAACGACGGGGCTGTTGTTGCAGCTTTTCTCATAAGGTCCTTGGGGTATCCTATCGTATGGAACCGCGGTAGAGGTACCAGCCGAAACCTACGGTAAAGAAGAAGTTCCCCCAAAGGGCATGCTCCAAGCTGACTGCCATGAGGGACTTGGTAGCGAGGTACCTGTAAGCAAAGATGCAACCTCCCAGGGTGGTGAGCAGAGGGGCAATGGCATTGCCGAAGACCACGTGAGCGAGTCCGAAGCTCACACCGTTGAGCAGGATGAGGACTCCACTGTTGGGAAAAAAAACGCCGTACCTCTGAAAGAAAAAACTGCGAAAGACCAGCTCCTGAGGATATGCCTGCCAGAAGTTGAACCGCGAGCCAATCTCGATTTCGTGAAGAAATCATCAGAACATGGTGAATTTTCGGAAGCAAACCAGGTATATGTGCGGAGGGCTAGAAGCAGCCCAAGGGCCGGGCATTCTAAGTTCTCGGTCGGCCTGCCCCCGGAGCACAGTCGATTAGAGTGTGAGACCACCCTCATCAAAAAATGCGATCCCACAATCCGGTTATTTGATACCGCCGACGTCCCTGAGGCCGATTTCTCTGATGTGCTCGGGCAGGCTGCAGAATCCCAGGCTTTCGGAGAACTTCTGGCCGTCCGTGATCCCCCATTTGACAAAGTCTTTCAGGGCTCCCGCCTTTTTCTGGTCCGGGTAGGTCCCATACAGCAGGATCCAGCTATAGGTCACGATGGGATAAGAGTTTTCCCCCGGTGGATCCGGAAAAAACATGCGGCGATTCTCCGGCATGTCGTTCTGGGTGTTGGTCAGGGTGGCCTGGCCGCGAGCAGGCGATGGCTCTATGAAGTTCCCGGCCTTGTTCTCCAAGGCCGCCATAGCCAAACCGGCCCGTTGGGCATAGCCGTACTCGACATAGCCGACAGCCCCGTCCGTAATCTTAACCCGACCCGCAACTCCTTCGTTCCAACGCGCGGACATGGAATTGGCCGGCCATTGCACGACCTTGCCGACACCGGGGCCCCGGTCCCGCCAGGTTTTGCTGATGGCACTGAGGTGATTGGTGAAGGCATAGGTCGTGCCGCTGCTGTCTGTGCGGGTGACCGGGATGATGTTGAGAGCCGGCAGATTCATCCCCGGATTGGCCTGTTTGATCCTGGGATCATCCCATTTTCTGATTTCACCGGAAAAGATGCCGACATAAACCTCCCTGGGAAGCTTCAAGACGCCATTCAAACCTTTGAGATTATAAGCGAGCACAATGATGCCCGCCGTGGCGGGAATGAGCTTCACCCCCCGATCAACCTGTGCTATTTCTTCGTCGGACATGGCAGCATCGCTTGCTCCAAAATCAACTTCCTGTCTCAAGAACCTTCTGACACCCTCGCCGCTCCCTACCGCCTTATAGGAAATACCCACGTCTGTGTGAGCCTGTTGATAGACCTTTATCCAATTCTTATACAAAGGATCAGGAAAAGTGGCCCCTGCCCCGATGATCTCAATATCCCGTGGTTGAGTCTCCATGGCCTGCCGGCTGCAAGAAATCACAAGCCCCACCACAGCGATCATTATGAACGTGGATACACGCTTCGCAAACATGGAACCTCCCCGACCGTTTAACTGAACTCACCACTGACGTACTGCTGGGTCAATTCCTCCTGGGGGTCCGAAAAAATCCGGGCAGTGGGCCCGGATTCCACCAAGTAGCCGGTTCTCCCCCCCTTGGAGATATCCACGGAGAAAAAGGCCGTCTCATCCGCCACCCGGCTTGCCTGCTGCATGTTATGGGTCACGATGGCAATGGTGTATTTCTCCTTGAGTTCCAGCATCAATCCTTCAATGATACGCGTGGCAATGGGATCGAGAGCCGAGCACGGCTCATCCATCAGCAGCACCGTGGGCTCGGTGGCAATGGCCCGGGCAATGCACAGCCGCTGCTGCTGCCCGCCGGAGAGGGACAGGCCGTTATTCCTGAGCTTGTCCTTGACTTCGTTCCACAACCCGGCCCGCTGCAGGGCGTGTTCCACCTTATCCGGGAGGTGGCCTTTATATCGGTTCAGACGCAGACCAAAGGCCACATTATCATAAATACTCATGGAGAAAGGATTGGGTTGCTGAAACACCATGCCGATGTGGCGGCGCACCCCCACCGGATCTATTTTGGGCCCATAAATGTCGATCCCATGAAATAACAATCGGCCCTTGAACCTGAATGACCGGATCAGATCGTTCATGCGGTTGATACATCTGAGCACGGTGCTTTTCCCACAACCAGAGGGGCCGATAAAAGCGGTGATTCTATTTTTCTCGATGGCAATTTCACTGTCCCGCACCGCCATGAAATCACCATAAAAAAGTTCATCGATTTTGATTTGAATAGCCGCCGGGGAATAATCGGCCTCGGTCGATTCTGTCTCCCCGGATTGTAACGATTTCAGATCGGGTGTCATTTGGTTTCTCCTTGCTCCTTCTTGACGACCATCTTGCGGATGATCATCAGCATGGTCACGATGCCACTATCACGTTGACCTATAGCCCTGCTGATCAGGTTCAGAACCAGAACCATGAAGACCAGGAAAAGCGACGCCGTCCATGCCAGTTCAATCTGATTCTCATAAGGCATCCCGGAGAAATTGTAGATCAGAACCGCCAACGAAGCCGTGGGCTGCATCATCTCCACGTGTCCCCCCTGGAAGAGCCAGTACCCGCTGAACAGTGCCGTGAACAAGAGGGGGGCGGTCTCTCCCGCGGCCCGGGCCACAGCCAGAATCACGCCCGTGATAATCCCAGGCATCGCCGTGGGAATGACAACCTTCGTGACGACCTGGGTTGAAGTGCAGCCCATACCGTAGGCGGCGTCCTTCATGATCCGCGGCACCATCTTCAAGGCCTCTTCCGCAGTTAACATAACCGTGGGCACCATGAGCAAGGCCAGCGCAATACCCCCCGCTGGGGCCGAATAGGTGCCGGTGATGAGAACCACCGCGGCGTAGGCAAAGACCCCGGCCAGAATGGAAGGCAAGCCGGTCATGGTCTTGGCGCAGAATCGGGCGACCTGAGAAATTTTGCTGTCTGGTCCGAACTCGGATAGAAAGACCGCAGCAAAAATCCCAAGGGGCACGCTCAGCAGCATGGCAATGCCTACCATAACTATGGTCCCCACAATGGCGTTGCCGAAACCGCCACCCGCCTCGAAGGCCGTGGGCGGCAATTCGGTAAAAATGGACCAGGATAATCTCTGGCTGCCACGAATGATCAACATGATGAGCACCGAGAACAGCGGCACACATGCCAGGCAGGCCATGATCCAGGTGGTGCCGCTGAGGATGCTGCTGAAAAGCGTCCGCGGCTCCAAAGCATGCCGTTCCAGATCCGGCTGGGCAGCCGACTCTGCGGTTTCTACACGTATCGCCGACATTTGACTCATGTTATACTCTCCGTTCCTTGCCGGTCAGAGTAATGATGGCCTGCCCCGCAACATTCACCACGAGGGTGATCAGGAGGAGAACTATAGCCGCATACATCAAGGTCTGGGTTTCCACTTTACCTGCCTCGGGAAAGTTCAGGGCCAGGAGCGCCGCCAGCGTATTCGCGGGTGAAAACAGGGACAGGGAGATCTGATTCGAGTTGCCCACCAACATGGCCAGGGCCATGGTCTCACCCAGGGCCCGGCCCAGCCCCAGCACCAGGGCGCCGAAGATACCCCGGGAAGCTGTGGGAAGCATGACTTTCAGGATCGCCTCCCAGCGGGTGGTTCCCAGGCCGTATGCCGCTTCCTTTATCTTGTAAGGGATGGCGAGCAGCGAATCCTGGGAGACCGCAGCCACTGTGGGCAGGATCATGATAGCCAGAACGAGGGCTGCGGGCAGCATCCCCGGGCCGGCCAGCGTGGTGCTGAACAACGGAATCCAGTTAAAATGGTTGTATATCCATTCGCAATAGGGCCGGATCAGGGGAATCAGAACGAAGATCCCCCACAACCCGTAGACAACGCTCGGGATAGCGGCCAATAATTCGATGATATTTTTAAAAATTGCCTGCAGCCACGGGGGCATGAAGTCCTGGGTCAGAAATAGGGCCACCGTTACCCCGAAGACCCCGCCGATGAGCAGAGCCAGGAAGGAACTATACAGGGTACCCCAAATCTGGGGGAGGATACCAAACTCGGCTTTGTTCGCGTCCCAGGTTTGGGTGGTCAGGAATTTGAAGCCGTACTGGCCCATCGCCGGCAGGGCCTCTTTGCCGATCTGCCACAAAATATAAAATAACAGCAGTATGCTGGCTATCGCGCAAACTCGGGTAAGAATGTGGAAAGTTTTATCTGAAAATATCTCCCCCTTCGACGGGGGCACCGACACCGAATCGCCTTCAAAGATGACTCTGACAAACCGTCTTTTAGCCATGAGTGTTCACCTATAATGTCTCAATTTTTTTCCTTTTTTTTTTGCGTTTTCTTTTTCTTTTTTTTTTTTTTTTTAAACTTCGACAATTCCAAAAAGTGCGAGAATATCAATCCCTTTTTTTTTTTTCTTTTTTTTTCTTTCTCATTTCTCTATTTTTTTAAACACTCCGATAGATAGACTTAATTTTCCATCAACCTCCGTCCTGTACGTATATCGAATCTTCAGATCTTTACTGAATGTTCTTAGCTGCCTTGCTCACCTCTTGGACGACATTCTCCGGCAGTGGGATGTAGCCCATTTTACCGCTGATCTTCTGTCCTTCCGTAAGACAGTAGTTGATAAGACCTTGGATAGCTTTGACCTTATTCGCATCATCATATTTCCTGTAGAAGATCATCCAGGTGTAAGTGGCGATGGGATAAGAGCCTTCACCTTCCGGGTCGGACAGCCACACCCGCATATCCTCCGGCAGAGCGACCTTGGCCAGTGCTTCGGCGCCGCTCTTTTCACTGGGGATCACAAATTTGCCGGTCTTGTTCTGCACCGCCGCCATTTCCACCTTGGCCATCTCGGCATAGCCGTATTCGATGTAGCCAATGGCGCCGGGGGTCTGTTTGATCGTGGCCGTCACACCGTCGTTTTTGGGGGCAGCCACAATCTTGTCGCTGTCCGCCCATTTCACCGTGGTGCCGAAACCAGGCCCCTTAGCCCAGGCCTCACTGATGGCGCTCAAGTGCTTGGTAAACACGAAGGTCGTGCCGCTGCTGTCGGCCCGGCGGACCACCGTGATATCCAGCTCGGGAAGCTTAATGTCCGGATTGTCTTTAGCAATCAGCGGATCGTTCCATTTCTTGATTTCAGCGTTGAAAATCTTGGAATAAACTTCCCGGCTCAGCTTTAAGCCTTTGGGATTGCCGGGTAAATTGTAAGCCAGCACAATGGTCCCGGCGGTCATGGGCAGCAACTGCACGCCTTCCTTTACCTGGGCCATTTCCTCATCAGTCATGGCCGCGTCACTCGCTGCAAAGTCCACTGTCTTATTGATAAAATCTTTAATGCCGGCGCCACTGCCTTTGGCCTGGTAGTCCACCAGGATATCCTTGTTGGCATTGCTGTAGGCCTTGAACCAGGAGGAATAGATAGGGAACGGAAAACTGGCCCCGGACCCCACCAGCCGCAGTTGATCAGCCATAGCCGTCGAGGCGGAAAAAGCTATTCCCAAGGCCATGGTCATCAGAATCGACAAGAAATGCAGATTGCAACGAGAAGTCTGGTTCATGAATTCCTCCAAGTGATCGTCAGGCATTCCAACGAAAAAACCACTGCACCCGATTGAGTACACCAGGTGAAGAAACATCATACAGGACGCATGTGACTTCTATGTGACAAGCAGGTTAAAGAAATGTGACAATGTGATGGCGATCCAAGCAGTTATATGGAAGTAGAGATCACTCAGCTGTTTCCAGGAGGCCAGGGCGGTATTCTCAGGTCACTGGATCTCTCCACCAGGCATCAATAGCCCATTTTCACCCTCACCGGGCAGTTTCACGCCGGGACCATCCCAATTCATCCCTTCCTCGCAAATGTCATGAGGCTGCCACACGCACGCAACAGAAAGCCTGTAGCATGTGGCTCATGCACTGACTGATTCACTACCCCCACAACCTTTCAGGAGGAGAGATTCATGGAAATGCAGAGAAGACGAAGGTCAGCCTTTAGCTTGGCACTCTTGGTGTTTGCTGCAGTGCTTGTAGCCCTGCCTGCAGCGGGATGGAGTGCCTATCCCGTCAACGCGCCACCTTTCTACACCCAACCTTATCTGGTGAGCCCGGAACCTCACAATTCGATGTTCATATGCTGGCTCACTTCCGAGAAAACAATGGAATCCTATGTAGAATTCGGCCTGGATGAGGGTTACGGCCGAATGGCTCCCGCAAAAACCTATGAGATCAAAGAATTTAAGACGACCGACTCATCGGGAGCTTACAACACAGCCCTTCCCGTCTACCAGCAGGTCGTCCATCTCAAGGGCCTTAGGCCCGGCACGCCCTACCACTACATGTCCGTGAGCGATGGGGTGGCTACAATGGGGTATGATTTCAAGACGGCTCCCAAACCCGGAAGACCTTTCAAGTTTGTTCTCCTCTCAGACCTGCAGATGAAGCTGCAAATACCCGACACCGTGTTTTTGGCCGGTCAACAGGGTGCAGACCTGATCATCTACAATGGGGATATCAATTCAAGAAAGCCGGAGCGCGTGGGCGAGTGGTTTGATGTTCCCGGGTTCACCCGTCCCAGCGATGTGGCGGTTTCGAGCACGGATGAACTCAGCACCCATCGGTGGTTCAATGTCATGCAGCAGGTGGGGGATGGATGCAGGCTCTTGCAGTACGTGCCCATCTACCTCTGCCCAGGCAACCATGAAATCGACAACCAGACTCTCCTCACCACCCCTGTCCAAGACGGCAGAAACAAATGACCATGAAGCTCTACATGCAGCTCTTCCGACCTCTCTACCCCGATCAGCAATACGGGGCCGACGGCAGGCACTGGTATTCAGCAGACTATGGCGATCTGCACATCGTTTCACTGTCCATTAACCGTTGGTTCGGCTATGCGAAGGAAACTTCCCCTGGATGGTATCTGTTCGACGGCATCGGCAAGAGCACGCCACAGTATGAATGGCTGAAGAAGGACCTCAGGACTGCCCAGAACCATAAATATATCTGGGTAACGCAGCACTGGCATATGTTCAACATCGGAGCAGAAACGGATGTCCCGTATACGAACCCTGTTCTGGATTCCAGTGGAAAAGTGGCCTACGATCCTGCCAAGGACTACCTGATGCGGGATATTAAGCCGCTGTTCGAGAAATATGGTGTCGATGCTGTCAGCTTTGGACATTCCCATGTGTATGAGCGTTTTCTGGTAAACGGTGTCAACTACATTGAGGCTGCCAATATTGGCAACTCGTATTTCAATTTCAATCTCGACCCGAGCCTGTACTACTCCGGTAACGGCACAGCTGGCCAATATGTTCCGGAGAATGTGGCCAACATCAAGGAGCAAAACAGCAACAGATCTTTCCTGGTTGTTTCGGTCGACAAGGAAGATGGAATGACCGCGCAAGGTATCTCCGCCAGTGGGCCGAATACCGGTGACGTGTTCGACCTATTCACGGTTGCTCCATCGATCTGGAAGTGAGTTTCGCTGTCAAAACGGGGTGAGTCCCGAAGGGGAGCACCCGACCTTTCCAAGAGAACGGAACCTGGGAACAGACACATGATGGAGGTGTTTCATGAACAAGATTTTTGGTGCAAAGAGGTATCTGGGAATTCTGACCGGGGTGGTGGCTCTTATTGCCTTACTGAGTTCTTCAGCAATGGCGGAACCCGACTGCAAGATCAAACTCCGCTTCAAATCGGATGGGACATTCAAAATCGTCCAGTTCACAGATACCCAGGATGATCAGGACATCGATCCACGGACGGTCCTGCTCATCGAGAATGTCCTCGATCAAGAGAATCCCGACCTGGTTGTGTTCACGGGAGACAACATTGCGGGGGGCCCCAGTAACGGTGGGCTCAGGACGGCGGAAGACGTCAGAAAGGCGATTGCCAATATTGCGGGACCCGTTGATTCAAGAGGGATCCCCTGGCTCATCACCTTCGGCAACCATGATGCGGAGCGTGCCGCGCTAACAGGCCTCGATGAAGAGGGCATGCTCGAAATCTACATGTCCTATCCATACAACATCAACCAGAGAAGCCCCAAGGGCGTCAATGGAACAGGAAACATGAATGCCCTGGTTTTCAGCTCCAAGGGGCATTCCGCTGTTTTCAACGTTTGGGCGTTGGATTCCGGCAGATATGCGCCGGAGAAAATCGCGGACCAGGTGATCGCGGATGATTTCCTTCTCGGGTGGACATGGATGCCCGATTGGGATTGGATCAGACCAAGCCAGATCGCATGGTACACCGGCACGTCACAAATGATCGAGAGAAGGTACCGAAAGAAGATCCCCTCACTAATGTTCTTCCATATACCACTGCAAGAGTTTCGCACCATGTATGAAAACGGGCTTCGGCATGATCTCTCAGGCGAAAGGAATGAAGACGAGTGCCCAGGGCCTTTCAACAGCGGTCTATTTTCAGCCCTGCTTGAAAGAGGGGATGTGAAAGGTGTCTTCGTGGGGCACGACCACGTCAATAACTATGTTGGCAACTATTTCGGCATCCTCCTTGGGTATTCAGCCAACACCGGCTTCGGGACATACGGTCTCGGCGGTCCGGAAAATCATAGGCTGAGAGGCGCCCGCGTATTTTCCGTGTATGAAGATGACCTTGAGAGGGTAGACACCCACATGATTTACGCGAAGGATTTTGGAATTCAGTAGCAACCCGGGCTCCACATGGAGAGAACGACCTGTAACCCCTCAAAGGAAACGAGACGACACCCAAGAATCGTTAGGCGGAAGCGGAGGAGGCAATCTTCCTGCAGTCGGTCTGTCTTCTCAACATCATGGCTGAAGGGACAGTGCCAAGGCAGCTTCGGCGCCCGAAGGGCTTGGCCTTGACACTGTCCCTCGCCATGTCAACCGATCGAGACCGCCAGAGACGGCCTACTCATTGTGGAAATGTCCGGAACTGCTGTGAGCTGTTTCATCCACGAAGTTACCAATTGCCGGTGAACCAGGAGAATCAAGACAAAGAAGCCCGGAGAATTGATCGCAAATGGTCAGGAGATGGAGTTTGAGGTCCCTTGCCGTGTATCTTGCTACGAAGCTGCTGCCTGGCGTGCCGCATCGAGTTGGTTTCTTATATAACTGAAAACATTCTCGATAGAATGGGTATAAAGTCCGATGATCGTGACCAGCACACCAGTGATAGCGGCGCATAAAATAGCATATTCGGCCATGCTGGCCCCGCCATCTCTTTTGAGGAACATCTTGATCATTTCCAGCATCAGCATTGAATTCTCTCCCATCTGGTTTTGCCAAACAATCCTTGACGCCAATTGAATACATTCTGTTGGCTGAAGGGGAAGAGGCCCAGGGGTCACCTGAGCCTCGAGAAGGGACAGACAACTTGTAGTCGCCTGATTCGGCACAAATCATAGCCATTGTTTTCGCTTGCTTGGTGACGATCAGATGGATTTTCTGTTGAAAAAATGTGACGAAGACCCCTATCGTGTCAGCCAAGAGACAGCTATCTGCCTTGCCTGACCCGTATCTCGTCGACCTTGGTCTCTACCTCAGGGAGAATAGTGAAACGCTTGGGCTCCTGTTACGGCTTTTCTCGTGAGGTCTCCGGGATATCCTATCGTATGGAGCCGCTGTAGAGATACCAGCCGAAGCCGATGGTGAAGACGAAGCTCCCCCATAGGGCATGCTCTATACTGACTGCTACCAGGGACTTTGTTCTGAGGTACCTGTAGGCAAAAACAAAGCCTCCCAGGCCAGTGAGCAGAGGGGCAATGGCATTGCCATAAACCACGTGAGCGAGTCCGAAGCTTACACTGTTGAACAGGATGAGGACTCCACTGTTGGGAAAAAGAACGCCGTATCTTTGAAAGAAAAAACTGCGAAAGACCAGTTCCTGAGGATATGCAGCCAATACCGGATACAGCAGAAGAAAGATCAACCATGTCTTCGTCCTGGAGCACGGGAATGCGAGGAACCGGTCGTCAAGAAAAAATGCCGCACCCACTGCCATCAGCATGGCAAGCGGAATGAATGTCTTGATTATGATTCTCAAATGCATGGCTATGGAGTCCGTCGACCACATCGTCCGTCGATCGAAACTTCGATCCTTAGCCAGGTAGAGAGCACATCCGGCTGCGACCGGAAGCATCAAGGGCACCAGCTTGTATGCCAGTTGGTGCCTGAGAAAATATAGCCAGACTGGAAGCACGAAAAAGAAAAGCGCGCATTCGATTGAAAGCAGTATCTTCCTTTGATGTGACTTGACCATAGGACACGCACTCTCGAGATTAAGCGCCTGTGGAGAACTTCCAGGAAGCTGGACGGAGAAGGGGCAAAAACAGCAGACTCTCCTGTCCGTGGCTCGTATCGGGATCTGGCTATTTTAGACACGCTCCCATTGAAGAATTCCTTTACCAGAATTTCATCACAAGTTCATGCGTTCGTCACGGAAACTTGGCATTCACCGTTCTTGGCTGCTGAGCTCATATCACTTCTGTTTTTGGGTTCATCCGGTGCTGACTCCGGCGCTCTTTTCGGACACCGTGATTCTCTCGTTTTCCCAGGCTTTTCGGCCACGCAATTCACTGGATGAAGGATCTCTTTGGCAGTGCTTCCCACATAGAGGGGCAGTTTCTCCTTGTCATGAGGATGTTCCAGAATTAGAATCGTGCTTATGAAAATGGACATTGGTTCCCGACCCCGTTCAAAATCCGATCTCAATCTGCTCCGTCTGTGAGCGTATAATCGTTGTGTCATGCCGGTACGGGCTGGTTCATGTGCATGGGGGGCGGTATAGGCTGTGATGCGACAAAGCACCTGACACGATCCTAATACTGGAGGTGACCCATGGAATCCGTCGGCGATAGGATCCAAACAGTTGTCCTGAATCTCGCGGATGGTAGAGAAACGTCTCTTGCCCTCCCCCCGAACCAGGCGGTCGTGGCTGCTTTTGAACTGTACGATGCGGGCAGCCCTGACCTCCCTGGGAATCCAGACCCTGTCGAACATCCCCACTTCAGGGAGCATCGCCTGGGTTATTCATGCGGCGACTGGATTGCCTACAGGGACAGGCACCTCCTGTAGCTCAACTGAGCCTGCTCGAAGATTGAACCACCAGGCTCACTCGTTTTGCCGAGTATGTGTTGCGGATGATTTCACCCTTTTTCTATAGAGAGAGTATGGAGTGCCCCGGCTCCGTAGGGAAATGAATGAAAATCATTGCATGCCTGCAACACAGGGCAGGACCTCACTTGCAGGAAAAATCCTATCTTTTTGCGTTGACTTTGGCAGCTCATGGGTCTAATTGGAGCTTGAGTCATGAGGAGGTCATGTCCGATATTGTGAGCATGCCAAGATGTGGTGAGGCAAGGTGGAGCGGGCACTCAAGGATGAAAAGCTGCCCCAGTGTGGCCGAGGAAGCGGGATCTCAGTCTTCCTGGCCTTATCAGGCAACCTTTTATGCGACAGGGGATATGAAAAACAACGAAGAACAACCTCCCAGTAGGGATGGTTCGCACAGTAGACTGTGGGAGCTGCGTCAAGTGATACGATAGTCTAGATTTTCCTTCCTTATCGCCTCACCCGACCGCTTCTTCCACGATCCCGTCAGTGGCGAAAGCAGAGGGTACGAGGCGATCTGACTTCTTCCCGGAAGAATTCCGGCAGAAGCCACCCCCTTTTCCCTTCGAAGTTTTTCCACAAAATCAACCATTTTAGGCCGGTGGTTTGTTCTGTTCATGGCATCGGCCGTTTAAGCCTTGAACCGGCTGTCTGATCAATGCGCCTGCATTCTCTCTTGGGTTGCGAAGGGAGGGTGCGCCATCAATGGAATATTTACAGGTGACTCCAGCAGCCAAGCTGAACCACTTGGCTTGCCATTCAGCCAAATGCAAGTGGGTTTTGTATCGTTGCAGGCTCGGTGCTCTGGCCTAACGTTAACCCAGCAATCGTTCGATTCTTGAGTCAACCCTTAATCCCTGTTGCGCCGTTTGGCCGCAAGGGGTTTGCACTGAAATAATTGACATGGACCTAAATTGAGCGATTCACTCTCTGAAAGCCCTTAGAAAATGCCTTGCCATGCGGGCGGGGATAAACCCCGCCCCTACGATGTGGGTTAAAGGACATTTTCGTAGGGGAGGGCTTTACGCCCTCCCGCAGTGACAAGCATGCTGGAAAATCGCTCACTTTAGGATGGAGGGACCCCCATGAAGGCCTGTTTCGACATCAGAGAGGAAGTAACCCCCGTTGCTGCTGAGACTGGAGCCATTTGCGTTTTCGCCGCCCCAGATCAACACGAGATTCAAGAGATCCTCGAGACACTGCATATTGACCGCTACGATCTTGAATCCGCCCTCGATCCCGATGAAATATCACGTGTCGAATTTGCATCGGATCGTTTTACCATGATCTGGAAGCAGCCAAAACAAGTGTCCTCCGGTCCTGAATTGAGCTTCGAAGTATCTTCCGTCGGCCTTTTTTTCCATCATTCCAAACTTACGATGATTTTCGGAGAAGGCTCCATTCCATTTCATTCAAAGGATTTCCAAAAAGTCAGTTCAGCCACAGACGTCCTTCTAAAGTACCTTTTCCATACGATTCGCAACTACCTGAGCCATTTGAAATCAATAAAACAAACTACGGGAGATCTTCAGTCCAAGCTGAGCTCGTCCATGGAAAATCGATACCTGTTGCACATGTTCACTTTGAGTGAAGATCTGGTCTACTATCAAAACGCCATTGAGGCAAATGGCGGTGTTCTGACAAGACTCTCCAGCAGAGCGGAGAAGCTTGGGTTCTCCAAGGAGCAAATCGATTTTCTTGACGACATCATACTGGAGAACAAGCAGTGTGCGAGACAGGCGCAAATATACAGCACGGTTCTCTCGGGCCTTATGGATGCCCGCGGCAACATCATCAACAACAATATGAACGTCCTTCTCAAAAAACTCACGATAATCAACGTTATCTTCCTGCCGCTTAATCTCATCGCGAGCATCGGGGGCATGTCGGAGTTCAGTGTGATGACACAAGGCGTTGACTGGAGAGTCTCCTATTCCGTATTCTCTTTGGCAATCGTTTTGATTGGATGGTTAACCTGGCTCCTGCTTGTGAGATTTATTGACAGAAGTCAAAGAGCTCAGACGGCGAAACAGGAATTGCCAAGTCGTTCCAACGGGCTTGAAAGCCGGCTCGCGGAAACAAATGGCGTCAGGAAAGGTGTGACTGCTTGCAATGAACATGGCCGATCGGTCGAGAAGGGGGCCGAACCGCGCAAGTGGTTCAGATGGCGCAAGCCCAGTCTGTTTCGAGCATAGACTGACCTCACATTGCAGGCGGGAGATTGGCCCTGTCGCTGGGAATTCCCGGCGTTGTCGAAAGTGGTCCTTGAACTTTTCATCCGGCGGCATAGAATCCCTCCAGCCTATACCGGCTCCGGTGGTCCGCTGGCACTAGCGAATCCTGTTCGACGGGGTTGCCCTCGTGCCGGTGAAGCAAAGACACACCCGAGGTCTTCGGAAGTCTCAGAGGCGGGAACATGGTCACAGCCATCGCATTTGCAAACCATAAAGGAGGTGTGGGGAAAACTACATCCGCCGTGAACATCGCATCATGTTTCGCAGAAATGGGGAAAAAGGTCGTCGTGATCGACCTGGATCCCCAGGCAAGTGCGAGCCTGCATTGCGGAGTTCGAGACAGCGGTTGGATGCTCCTGCACGCCATGGAAAAAACGGTGGCCCTGCCCGTGGTCCGGACACCCATGGAGGGAGTTGATCTCGTGCCGTCTGGGCCTGCACTGGCCACGGCTGTCCAAAGGTTCAGCGGAATGCTGGGAACAGAGCTTCTGAGCCGCTGCCTGGCCAGGACATCCGGCGACTGGGAAATCGCTGTCATCGATTGCCCCCCGAGTCTTGAGATTTTCACCTCCAGCGCGCTTCTGGCGAGCCGACATGTGGTCATCCCCGTCGAGGCCAATCACCTTGCACTGAACGGCCTCAAGCAGCTGATGGGGACATTGGATTCAATGCAAGAAAGAAACCACCATGTCAATCTTTTGGGAATCATCGCTTGTCGCGCCAACCCGAGGCGGAGGATCCACAAGTCCGTCATGGCGGAACTGGAAGAGAGCTTCCCCGGCAAGACGACCCCCTTTGTGCGCGAAAATGCGGCCCTCGCGGAGGCGCCGGCTCACGGCCAGTCCATTACCCTTTTTGCACCGAACTCAATAGGCGCGGAAGACTATCGCAGCGTGGCAAGATGGCTTCTGGAGCGACTGGACTGAGTCACCGAAATGGATGGTCAAGTGGCGGGGGAGCAGTGGAAAGTCCCCTTCATGCTTTCTGACTGTTGAGAAGGAGCACCATGGGATACTCCAGACAACCTGATCTTGAGGAACTGTTTACGTTGGCCCCGCACCTTGAAATCGCCCACCATATCCCCGGGCGGATAAGGCTCCGGATAAAGCTCACGGGACTCTCCGCCCTTTCGAGAGTGGATCTGCAGGATATCGCCTCGGTCATTCCAGGGATTCACAGCGTTCGAGTCAACGCGGCCGCACGGTCTGCCGTCATCGAATATGACAGCACTCAAATATCACCCGATACCTGGAACAAGCTTGGTCAACTGGGAAGCAATCCCGAACTCAAACAAGAGATCGTGGACCGGCTCATTTCCCTAACGCCTTGATGCTGCCGCACAAATCCCCCATTGTTTCACCCCTGGCAACCCTGGATCGGAATTCGGAGTATGCACCGGTCCAGTCCGCCGAAATCCCGTCTGTATAGGGATCTAATGAAAAATAACGTGGACATGATCACATCCTGTGTGAAAGACTTCAATTTGGTTCGGATGCTTGGCCGTTCCCGATCTCACGGCATCACTGCACCAGGGTCTGCACACGCTGTGATGGACCTTTGGCCAGGAGGTATTGTATTGCCGCTGGTTGGGCTTGGGATTTGGGACTTGCTCAAACACCGGCCGCTCGCCCGTTGAAGAGCTTGTGCCATTGCACTGCCTGGACTTAAACGTTGTTTATAATAATATTGAAGAATCTTTGATTTTCCCTACAGGCGATACGGACCAGGGTTCCAGGAGCAATCGGTCAACGCGAAGCCCTTTGTTTCCAGTTCCACTTCGGTGGCAAGTGTATACAGGCGCAGCTGTTCAAGCACCTGAGAATAGATGGAGGGAGACCATGGCAATCTTGGATAACGGCTTCAAGTTGGGGACGGGGTTGGCCATCGGCGTCGGAGCCATCATATTGGCCCCGGTCGTCATTCCCGCAGTCGCCGCAATTGTGAAGCCCATCTTGAAAGCCGGTATAAAGGGAGGGCTGGTGCTTTACGAGAAGAGCATCGTAGCCATTGCCGAGGCCAAGGAGGTCATCGAGGACCTCGCTGCCGAGGCAAGGGCCGAGGTGTCCCGGGAACAGGAGATGGCGGCCGAGGTGGTTGTCGCCGAGGCGGTTGCGAGTCCGGCCGAGTAAGCGTGTGACCATGATTCCAGAAGCCGTTGTGGCCCATGAGATCCCAGGTCGGATGAGGGTGCGGATTCCTTCGAGAAGAGGGGACCAACAGTTCTTTTCCGTCCTGAAGGAACGCCTCTCCGGCCTCCATGGCATCGAGAGAATCGAAACGAACAGCCTCACCGGGAGTCTCCTTCTCTTCCATCACGTGGAGAAAGATGCCCTGGCCACCTACGCATCGGAAAACGCGCTTTTCGTTTTGCAGCCCTCATCATTGCGAGCCGACCCCCTCTCAGAGAAGGTGGTCCGTTCCTTTCAGCAGATCGACCGACATCTGAGCTCATCCACCGGGGGTGAACTGGATTTGCCCAGCTTCGCCTTTCTCGTCCTCCTGGGGATGGGGACTTATCAAATCATCCGGGGCAATTTCATGGCTCCAGCCTGGTATACGGCATTCTGGTATGCGTTCAGCGTCATCATGAGTGCCCACTTCGAGACGCTCATCCGAGGGGCGGTAGGGCACCACACCGATCCATCGCGCTTGGTGTGGGAGGTGGGGAAGGTGCAACACGGGCAAACTGCGGCCCGGGGCGTCTATCCTCTTTCCAGGGGTCGACGCCTGGTTTTGTCTTGCATTATCGCGGAGAGCAGTCTTTCGTGCATTCACAGCAAACAGGAGGTGCAACATGGCAAACGGCGAAGAGCAAAAGGTCAGACCCATCGGCGAAATGATCGGTTCCGCCGGGACTGCTGTGAAGGACGGCGTCATCAACAGTCTCAAGGGAATCTACGAAATTGAATCCCAGATCGTGAATATCGTGCGCAATACCGTTTCCGATGCGCTCAAGGCCACGGGAACCGTTGCCCATGACGCTCTGAACGTCACCAGCGACGTTTTGAAGGGGACGATCAAGGCGACGGAGGAAGTCGGCACGGGCCTCCTGGTCGGTGTCAAGGGGCTGGCCAAGGGAATCATCATGGGTGTGAGCGACGTGGGCGGCGACGTGCTCACGGTCGCCCGGGAGACCATCAAGGGAACCGTCAAGGGAGCGGCGGACATCGGAGCGGATGTTGCGTCGGTGGCGCGAAAAACCGTGGACGGCATCATCGAGGCTGCCAAGGAGACGGGCGCCAACGTGGAAGAGGTCGCCGAAGTCACGGTCAATGGGGCCATCGAAGCTGCGGGGAGCATCGGGAATACCGCTGTGAGCGCCGTCAAGGGGGTTCTCGTGGGGGTGGTGCAGGGAGTCAAGGAGGTTGCGAGCACGGCTCTCCCCAAACGGAGCGTTTCCCCTGAAGGGGCTGCAGGGGCGGAGGCTGCCGTTCCAGCAGGTGAGCATGCCGTCTCCACTGAGGATGCAGTGGAGACGGGAGACGCATCCCGAAAGGGGGCAAAAAAGCCTAAACCGGCCAGTGGCGACTAGTCGCTGAAGCGAAGCGAAAGTATTTCCGTGGTCAAAGCGCTCCATACCTCGGTTCCCGGGAGAGGAAGATTCAAGGTTCTTGGTTTGCAGGGGTCCGCCACCCTGAAGGAATGCCTTGAAGCGAGACTTCAGGGGAATGGCTTCATCAGGCAGGTTTCCGCGGACATTCTCACCGGGAATGTTCTGGTGCGTTTTGACCCGGCGAAGTCCCATGATCTCATCGCCTCCCTTCTGGAGCGAAAGGTTGCAGAGTTTCTTGACGGGCAGAACGGATCGGGGAAGCATTCCTCAGCCATACCCGGACTTGAAGAGAGCTTCCCTGCATCCAGTCAGGCAAAGCCGCAGAAATCCGCAAACGTATCACTCGCAGCGATGGTGAGCGGGCTCTTCGCTGCCGCCGAGACACAACGTGAGGAAGCCTGGCACTGCCTCGAGACCGATGCGGTGCTTGCTTCATTCGATTCCTTCCGAGAAACCGGCCTGACCAGGGACAAGGCGGCAGATCACTTAAGGAAATACGGTCCCAACATTCTTCCGGAATCGACACCGCGGTCCCGCTTCAGCATCCTTGTCGACCAGTTCAAGTCCCTTCCAGTCTATCTCTTGGGGGCGGCAGCCGGAATATCCGTCCTCACGGGAGGTCTCGCCGACGCGGTCGTCATCATGAGCGTTGTCGCCGTCAATGGCGTCATCGGCTACGTCACCGAGAGCGAGTCGGAAAAGACCATCCAGTCCCTCAAGCGCCTCGTGAGGCCTTCCGCCGAAGTCATCAGAGAATCCAATGCGGCCAGGATTTCCGCCGAGGAACTGGTTCCCGGGGATCTTCTGGTCTTGAAGCCGGGGACCTCTGTCTGCGCTGACTGCCGGGTGGTTGAAGCCTCGCATCTCACTCTGGATGAATCGGTGCTCACGGGCGAAAGCATGCCCGTCATGAAGAGCCCTGAAGCTCTGACCCGTCCTGACATCCCCTTGGCAGACCGGGTCAACATGGTTTACATGGGCACCCTGGTGACGGGGGGGCACGGCATCGCCGTTGTCGTTGCAACCGGGATGTACACGGAAGTGGGGCAGCTCCAGATGCTCGTGAGTGAAGCGGAATCCCCGGAGACCCCTATGGAACGCCAACTCACGAAAATTGGCGATCAACTGGTGCTGATATCCGGGGCCGCATGCGGCATCGTTTTCGTTGTGGGACTCCTGCGGGGATATGGTTTCCTCCAGATGTTCAAGACGGCCATCTCCCTTGCCGTTGCCGCGGTGCCCGAGGGGCTTCCCGCCGTCGCCACAACGACTCTCGCCCTCGGCATAGGGAGGATGAGACACCAACGGGTGCTCATCCGAAAACTGGAGGCGGTGGAAACCCTCGGGTGCGTCCAGACGATCTGCTTCGACAAGACCGGCACCATCACGTTGAACCGCATGTCGGTCCTGCGGGTCTTCGCGGGAATGAAGCTTCTCCAGGTCTCTGACGGCCGGTTTCACGCAGGAGAGGATGCCGTTGATCCCTTGAGCTGTCAGGAGCTCTCCAGACTCATCGAGGTGGTGGTGCTCTGCAGCGAAACCGAAATCCTCATGGATAAAGGGGCGTATGTGCTCCGGGGAACTCCCACGGAAAACGCCCTTGTCCAGATGGCCATCGACTGTTCCGTAGATGTGGTGCGGCTCAGGACGGGATACCCCCGCGTCAAGACCAACTACCGTTCGGAAAATCGCCAGTTCATGGGAACCTTGCACGAGAAAGAGGACGGCGAAGCTTTCATCGCCCTAAAGGGAAGCCCTACCGAGGTCCTTGCCATGTGCGACCGGCAAATCAAGGATGGGGCGGAAGTTCCCTTGACCGAAGAGGACCGGCTCCAGGTGGAGCTCGAAAATGAGCAGATGGCCGGGAATGCGCTGCGGGTGCTCGGGGTGGCCTGCTCCATCGGGGAGGGGGAAGAGAAGTTCGGGGCCGAGGAAGGCTTCACATGGCTGGGCCTTGTCGGCATGGCAGACCCGGTGCGCCCCGGTGTGAGGGATCTCGTTGCCCGGTTCCACACTGCGGGAATCGACACGGTGATGATCACCGGAGACCAGAGCGCAACGGCTTATGCCATCGGCAAGGAACTGGACCTGAGCTCCGGTGAACAGCTGGAAATCCTTGATTCAACCGACCTGGCCTCGGCCGATCCGGAGCTCATCCGCGCTCTCTCGGAGAGGGTTCACGTCTTCTCGAGGGTGAGCCCGGCCCACAAGCTGCAGATCGTGCGGGCCCTCCAGGGCACCGGGAGAACGGTCGCCATGACCGGCGACGGCATGAACGACGGCCCGGCTCTCAAGGCGGCGGACATCGGCATCGCCATGGGTGCCGGGGGGACGGACATCGCCCGGGAAGTGGCCGACGTCATTCTCGAGGACGACGACCTGGAGACCATGATCATCGCCGTGCGCGACGGCCGCGCCATCTACAACAACATCAGGAAGTCCCTCCATTTTCTCCTGGCGACCAACTTCAGCGAGATCATAGTCATGCTTCTGACGGTGGCTGCCGGCGTCGGGTCTCCCCTCAACGCCATGCAACTCCTCTGGATCAATCTCCTTTCGGATATCTTTCCCGGGGCTTGCACTGGCCATGGAGGAGCCTGAACCCGACATCCTTGAAAAGCCCCCCCGGCCTCCGGACGAACCCATTGTGAAGACTTCGGATTTCAAACGACTGGGGTTCGAGTCCACAGTGATCAGCCTGAGTGCCCTGGGGGCCTATGGTTTTGGGATCATGCGATACGGCATGGGACCTCAAGCCGGGACAATAGCATTCCAGAGCCTGACCTGCGCCCAGCTTCTCCACGCCCTGAGCTGCCGTTCGGAGACCCACAGCCTCTTTGACAAAGAACCGCTGCCTCCCAACCGCAACCTGAACATCGCCCTCGCCGGTTCCTTCTTCCTCCAGGCTTTGACACTCTTCATCCCGGGCTTGCGGGGACTTCTCGGCACGGCGCCCATCGGTCTTGCCGACGGCCTCGTCATTGGAAGTTCGGCGGCCCTGCCCCTGCTCATCAACGAGGCAACCAAGAAAAGAAATACCTGAGGCCATGGATTGAATTCCCATGGCCATCCGGCAGGAAGCCATCTTCTCGGCAACTCATACGGAGTTCTTCATCATGAAGAAAGATTTCATGTTTACATCCGAATCTGTGACGGAAGGGCATCCCGACAAGGTGTGCGACCAGATCAGCGATGCCATCGTCGATCACTTTCTTGAGCAGGACCCTTATTCCGCCGTTCGTGCCGAGTGCGCCGTGGCCACGTCCGTCCTCTTCATTGCGTGCAGGTTTTCGTCGAAAGCAACGGTGGATTTTGCAAACGTCGCCCGCCGCGTCATCAAGGATATCGGATACGAAGACCGGGAGTTCAGTCACAAGACCTGCAGCATATTGACCAGCCTTAAGGAGCTGCCGCCGGATGACTACTGCTGTTTTGATGAGGCGTCCCTCACCGATGAAGATATCGAGCATATCTCAGTGAGAAACCAGGCAACCGTATTCGGATTCGCCTGCAACCAGACGCCCTCATTGATGCCCATGCCCATCTGGCTGGCTCAAAAGCTCTCCCGGAGGCTCACCCTTGCCATGCGCCAGGGCATCCTGGCGTTTCTCGCCCCGGATGGAAAGACTCAGGTCGGCGTTGAATACCGGGATTCAAAGCCGCACCGAATCCACACGATCACTATCAGCGCCAGTCTGAGGGAGCCGAAGAAGCTCGACTTGAAGAAGGTCGAAGACGACATCCTGCAATATGTCGTCAAGCCGGCCTTTGCCGATGAGCCTATCCGACCCGACAGCAACACCCGCGTTTTCGTCAATCCGGAAGGCACGCTTCTCCTCGGCGGGCCCGCAGTCCACTCCGGTCTCACGGGCAGAAAGAACGCCGTGGACACCTACGGGGAATACGGGCGCCACAGCGACTCGGCCCTCAGCGGAAAGGACCCGATGCGCATTGACAGGGTCGGGCCCTACGCCGCTCGCTATGCAGCCAAAAACCTGGTTGAAGCTGGTCTCGCCGAGGAATGTGAAATACAGCTCTCTTATTCCATCGGCCTTTCAAGACCCGTCAGCATTCAGGTGGATTCATTCGACACGGGCAAATGTTCGGACAAGGAACTGGCCGCCCTCGTCAAGAAGCACTTCGATTTCCGGCTCGGCGGCATCCTCAGGGAGTTCCGCCTGCGCTCTCTCCCGTCGCAAACCAAAGGAGGCTTCTACAGGAAGCTCGCAGCCCACGGCCACGTGGGGAGGATGGACTTGGACCTTCCCTGGGAGAGGACGGACAAGGTTCATCTTCTGCGATAGCCGTTTTCAGTCGGAGTTAGTTTTTAGAGCAGCCTCGCCCCCAGTTCCGCCACTTTTGACCGCTCCCCCTTCACCAAGGTCACGTGGCCGGCCAGTTCCTCGCCTTTGAGCTTCTCGATGAGGTAAGTCAGTCCGTTGCTGCTGGCATCCAGGTAGGGGTGATCGATCTGTTCTGGATCCCCGGTGAAGACGATCTTTGTTCCTTCTCCCACGCGGGTGATGAGTGTCTTGATCATATGGGGGGAAAGGTTCTGTGCTTCGTCGCAGATGATGAACTGCCTCGGAATGCTTCTTCCCCGAATGTAGGTGAGAGCCTCCATCTCCAGGACTCCCCTGTCCCTCAGTTCCTGGAGGGCATCCTGAGAATCCTGGAAATTGCGCAGGATGAACTCCAGGTTGTCGTAGATGGGCTGCATCCATGGCCGAAGCTTTTCTTCCTTTGTACCGGGAAGGTACCCCAGATCTTCTCCCATGGGGGTCACGGGGCGAGTGACCAGGAGCCTGCTGTAGGCGTTTTGCTCCAATACCTTCTCGAGACCCACCGCCAGGGCGAGCAGGGTTTTCCCGGTTCCCGCGCGGCCCACAAGGGTGACCACCTTGACCTGGTCGTTCAGCAGGAGTTCAAAGGCGAACTTCTGCTCCTTGTTGAGCGCTTTGACCCCCCAGTTGGTTGAATCCGCGTGGGAGAGCGTCCAGAAAACGTTCTGGTGATGCCGTGCCAGAGCAGACTGGGAGGGATTCTCTTGGCTCTTCATCAGGAAGAACTGGTGGGGCATTGCACCGCACCGGCACACTGCACCAAGTCTTCCATCCCTGTAGAATTGGTCCAGTTCCCCGGAGGAGACATAGATTTCGCCAACGCCTGAATAAAGCTGATGGAAGTCGATCTTGTCGTTGTAGAAATCCTCTGCCTGGACCCCGAGAACATCCGCTTTGATGCGCAGGTTCAAGTCCTTGGTAACGAGTATCACAGGCCGCCCCGCCAGCTTTCCCAGATTGAATGCAAGGGCCAGGATGCGGTTGTCGTGCTTTTCGGGATTCAGGCATTTCGGAAAGCCAGAGGCGTCCTGGTGGTTCAATTCAACCCGCAGGTTGCCCCCGGAAGGGAGTTGCACTCCGGCAGAGAGGCGGTTCAGAGCTCGAAGGGCATCCAGCTCTTGGGAGACGACGCGCGCATTCCTCCCAATCTCATCCTGGCGCTTCTTCTGGTTGTCTATCTCCTCGATGACGGCCAGCGGTATGACGATGTCGTTGTCATCAAAGGCAAAGAGTGAAGATGGATTGTACAATAGGACATTGGTGTCCAAAACATAGGTCTTGGGCATATGGGACTCCTACAGATGTCAAAGAGCAGCGGCCGTAAGGACATAGACGGCAACGACACGACCTGTGCGCACATGATCTCCTGAAGATCCCTTCCGTGTTTCGATCCCCCATTCCCGAGTTTGTTGATGGTGCAATTGAATATAGTCTATGGGTGTGACAGGAATGTTTCAAATGTAAGGCGATGCGGTTAAATGCTTTGCGTCTGGAGTCTCTCCTGGTGCCTGTAACCCACTTTTTCACAGAATCGTCACGTGCCTGTCATGCTCCCGTCACAGGCTTCTGCTAAACAATTGGCATCACGTTTCGAAGAGAAAGGATTCGTTCAATGAGGAATATCAGTCGCATCAAACCTTACGAGGGTCCGGTCAAGGCCGTGATCATGGATTGGGCGGGAACGGCGGTGGACTATGGTTGCATGGGCCCTGTGGCAGCCTTTATCGAGGTTTTCAGACGCCGGGGAATATCGGTGACCGTTTTGGAGGCAAGGGGGCCCATGGGATTCATGAAGAAGGATCACATCCGCGCCATGTGCGAGATGGACTCTGTGTCTTGGCGGTGGAAGGATGCCTTGGGCCGCCCGCCGGGGGAACACGACGTGGAGGAGATGTACGGTGAGGTGGAACCCCTAATGGTGGAAGCCGTCGCCAGGCATTCCGACCCCATCCCCGGTCTTCTGGAGGCTGTCTCTACCTTTAGAAAGCAGGGACTGAAGATCGGATCCAGTTCGGGTTACCCCGGGTCTGTCATGAAAGTGCTCGCGGCGCAGGCAAGGGACAAAGGGTACCACCCCGACTCCGTTGTGTGCGCAACAGACGTTCCGGCAGGCCGCCCTCACCCATGGATGTGTTACCAGAACGCCATCAATCTGCACGTATTCCCCCTTCAAGCGATGGTCAAGATAGGAGACACGGTGAGTGACATCCAGGAAGGGCTGAACGCAGGCATGTGGACGATCGGAATCACACAGACGGGAAACGAGCTGGGATTCACGGCCGATGAATGCCTTGCGGCAGACGCCGAGTTCCTCCGGGCGAAGGTGACGAAAATCGAAAGACGCTTTCTCGAAGCAGGAGCCCATTTTGTTGCCGCAGGCATCTGGGAATGCCCGTGCATCGTCGAAGAGATCAACTCCCGCCTTTTCCGGGGCGAGAGGCCCTGAGCCGCAGCCTTTTGCCCGAGGGAAAATCTCGACCCAGAAAATGCCACACGCAGGAGCGAGACCATGAAAACGCCGCACCTACCCGAGAACCCTTATGTGCTTCTCACTCCAGGGCCCCTGTCCACCACCCGGAGCGTCAAGGCGGCGATGCTTCGGGACTGGTGCACCTGGGACAGCGACTACAACGAAATCGTTCAGGAAATCCGCCACAAACTGGTGCGGGTCGTGACGGGCCATGACGGGTACACCTCAGTGCTCATGCAGGGAAGCGGGACATTCTCGGTCGAGGCGACGCTGGGGTCGGCGGTGCCGAAGGACGGTCGCATTTTGGTCCTGACAAACGGTGCGTATGGAGAGCGGATGGTGGCAATCGCCGAGAGGCTCGGCATATCTGTCGCCTTTATCGACAGTGGTGAAGTGGACCCTCCGGACCTCGACAAACTGGAGGCCAGCCTGGCCTTCGACGCGTCCATCTCCCATGTGGCCGTTGTGCACTGTGAAACCACCACCGGCATGTTGAACCCCGTCGGGGAAATAGGGGCCATTGTCAAGGCACATGGGCGAACCTACATCGTGGACGCCATGAGCAGCTTCGGGGGGATCCCCCTCGACATGGCCGAGATGGGCGCCGACTATCTGATCAGCAGCGCAAACAAGTGCATCCAGGGAGTTCCCGGGTTCGGTTTCATCATAGCCGACAGGCTAGAAATGGAGATGACGAAAGGGCAGGCCAGGTCCCTGAGCCTCGATCTCTATGAACAGTGGAAAGTCATGGAAGAGCAGGGCGGCAAATGGCGCTTCACCTCCCCGACACATGTCGTGAAAGCGTTTTCCCAGGCATTGATCGAACTGGAGGAGGAGGGAGGAGTGTCGAAACGGTATCAAAGGTACCTGGAGAATCACCGGGTGCTCGTCGAGGGTATGGAAGACCTCGGGTTCAAGTGCCTGCTCCCTGAAGCCTACCGCTCTCCCATCATCACTTCTTTCTTGAGTCCGAATCACTCCGGTTACGACTTCAAGCGGTTTTACGCGCACCTGAAATCCAGTGGATTTGTCATCTACCCGGGAAAGGTGACCTCGGCCGACACATTCCGGATAGGGAATATCGGAGACATTGACTCCGATCGCATGAGGCAGCTACTGGTCGCGGTCCGGGAATCCATGACCTGGCTGTAGAAAGGAAGAGACCGTGAAGGTGTTCTGTCTGGGCGGAGCTGGTCGAATCTGCCGCGAAGCCGCTCTGGATCTCGTGGAATATTCGGATTTCCAACGCATCACCATCGGAGACCACGATGAGAGCGCGGCAAAAGAGGTCGCCGGGTGGCTGAACGACCGCCGTGTCGACTTCAAAAGGATCGACGTCCGTGACAGACCCGGGACAGTGAACAAACTGCGGGGCTACGACATTGTCATGGACGGCACCACCATTTCCCTCAATGACCACTCCACGGCGTGCATCGCCGAGGCTGGCGCCCACGGGATCAATTTGAACGGGTTCGGCGACGAATGCAAATACGACGACATCTTTAGAAAACAAGCCAGGATCTTCGTTCCTGGCTTCGGTATGACCCCTGGCACCACCAACATGATGGCAAAGCACGCTGCCGATACAATGGATACGGTTGACGCTGTTCGGGTGAGCCACGGGGCGTTCCGCCCTATCGCCTATTCTTTTTCGATAGCGGAGACGACCACTTACGAATATGACCCGGATCTGTCGGGAAGGGTAGTGTTTCAAAACGGCGAGTTCATCCAGGTGCCGCCTTTCGCCAGGCCACTGGAAATCGACCTGCCAAAGCCTTTTGGCCGCCATGTTCAGTACATCATCCCCCACGCCGAGACGAGAACCCTTGCCCAGTATCTTTCGGGCAAGGGCGTCAGGTTGATCGAAGTTAGGGGTACCTGGCCTCCCAAGAGTATGGGGCTGATACGAACCCTATATGACTGGGGTTTCCTGCGCAATGACACTGTGAAGATGGGTGAGGCCGAGTTCGGCATCATGGATGCGATCGCCCGTTATCTCACTCAATCCCCCGAGGGGAGCACCACCGATCTCTACGGATATGCCCTCCACGTTGAGGTGACAGGGGAGAAGGACGGACTGCGGGTCCGATACGTCCTCTGGAGTTCTCACCCACCTTCAGACGGCTCGGTATCAGGCTGGGATGGGCTCCGCGCATACACCCGGTCCGTGGCCGTCCCCATGGCTGTCGGAGTCCAGTTGATTGCTCAGGGGAAGGCGAAGGGGTGTGGCGTTGTTATCCCGGAGCATGCCTTCGACCCAGCCGATGTATTTCCAGAGCTCGAAAAGCGAGGGATCTTGATTCACGAAAGGTTGATACTCCTTGGTTAGAAGTGCCATGTCTCGATCCCGCCGTTGGCTTTCCCCTCTCTTCTCGTCGTCCCATGGCCTCGGCGGTGGTAGATAAAGGGATCTCTTTCAAAGCCTTCATAATGTTGCCTGCCCGACACAATCCTGTCAAACAAGCACGTTACGATGGATCAATAGTGAATCCCCCAAGCCATGGTTTTTTGCCGAAAAGAATCAAGGGAGTGTTTGAAACCGCCTGGTAAGCTCTGGATGATGCATCGCATGAAAGGAGACACCATGGATGATAGGACACTTAATCATTTCCAGGAGATACTTCACAAACGCTTGAATGAAATGCTGCCCCTGGAAGCTGGACTGCGTGATTCTCTCAAAGGGGCACAGGACTTCAGGGAAGCCATGGACGAGGTGGACTTGATCTCCAAGAAGTCCCTCTGTGACATGACGTCCAGGCTGCATAGCCGCACTCAGCAGCTCACCGTGGAAATCCTTGGTGCTTTGAGGCGCATTAAGGTGGGAACTTTCGGGGTCTGTGAGGACTGCGGGGACGATATCGGCATTGAGCGACTGAAGGCGCAGCCGACGACAACCCTATGCGTCGGCTGCAGGAGGTCTCTGGAGCGAATGGGGTACATGAAGGAAGTGAGAATGAAGCATGGCCACCGGCCAAAACGCACAGTCTTCTTTTCACAGGGACAAGAGCAGAACGAAGAAACCGAAGATTCCCAGACAAGATTACGGGAGATCTTGCACCGGTAATGCTGGAGAAAAATTGTGAATGTAGTCAAGAACATCGCCCTGGTGGCCCATGATAATCGAAAAAAGGATTTGATCGAATGGGTGCAATGGAATCACGAGATTCTCCTGGCGCACCATCTCATTTGTACGGGCTCGACTGGAAAACTTGTCGAAAAGACAATCGCGAGGAAAACGGGAGAGACATGTTTGAAGAGCGCAGAGTGCGTGATCACCAGACTCAAATCCGGACCATTGGGAGGGGATCAGCAACTCGGTGCGATGATTGCGGAAGGGAGGGTTGATATCGTGATCTTCTTTTGGGACCCGATGCAGCCCCATCCTCACGATGTGGATGTGAAAGCATTGCTGCGCATTGCAGTTGTGTATAACGTGCCCATCGCCTGCAATCGTTCGACTGCAGATTTCCTGATTTCTTCGCCCCTCATGAACGACATATACGAACCCGCGATGAAGGACTACTCCCAGTACCTGAACCGAACCTTCCCCCTTGAGTCGGTCTGAGTTCTAAATGAGCACGGTGAGGAGGGACAGTGCGGACCCCTCGAAGGTCTTTTCGACCAGCAACCCCAGAAGAGCCTTTCCCAGGAAACCCCCAGCCTTGGAAACGGCGCTTTCGATGACATCGTCGTTTGTCATCATCGCCTTGGAAGGATCCACATATCCCCTGTCCTTTAGAGCATTGAGAATCCTGTTGGGACCTATCAGGCGCGAATCGTAATTGATGACGATGCTCCCGGTGAGCGTGTTCACGGCGGTGGAATCGATCCCCTCAATCTGATTGAGGATTCTCTGAAGCTCTTCCGCCGAACTCTGGTTTCTTTTCATGTGGGGAATCTTGACACGCATCCTTCCGGGTACATTGTGAATGTAGGTGCTCATCGGCCGATCTCCTCTGGTTCGTTTTTCATTTTGAGGTAGGTCCTGCACGCGGGGTATTGGGAACATCTGAACCTCGTCACTCCAAGGTCCCTCATGTAGACATGCATGGGATTACCACACTCAGGGCATACGGGCTTTGCGATGATCTGGGACCTGGGCGAATCCAGGGAAAACTGCCTCTTGCAGACGATGCAAATGAAGCGCTGCTTGCCGCTTTTTGTCTTTCCGTACCTGTAAACAGCCTCCGATTGACATTGAGGGCACTTCGCCTCCCCTCGCTTGGGAATGTCGGCTGCTGGCATAAGCTCCGGCTTTGCTCGAAAAGATCTGTTCACTTCCAACCTCTGGGGATCCACGTTCCACCTGGGTCGACGCATCCATGCGCCTTTTCTCATGGGGCACTATAGAGTGCTTTTGTTACAGGAATGTGAAGGAGGGGTTAAGTTTCGGTGACTTTATTCATTATTTCGACAAGTTGACATTGTGTCCCCCCACACGAAGAAAAGGATGGGTCAGACACCAGGATTTCCATCCACATTTCACACAAAGGTAACACGATCTTCGCGAATCCGCCCTGTTTGTGCGCTAAGCTTTCCCTGGCTGAGAGGGTCGGTCTGTGCCCGAAGAGTGCAAGAAGGTCATGGGAAACGCACAAAGAGGGGTGTTTATGACACAAGTTCAGAGACTTGGCACCGAGAGCCGCCAACCCGTCATCAAGGATGCCCGGGCGGATGCTCCCCAGTCCATGGAGAGGATTGTCGAATCACTGCAAATCGACCTCTCCTCCCCCGAGCGCCTCGTGGAAACCCTACCCTTCTCCCTCAACGACACCACGGCAGGGACGGAAAACGAGCTGCAGGCCGCGGTCCTCGGAAGGAGGCGAGACGTTGATCTGCCAATAACCATAGAACGGTCCAACTTCTACGCCAACATCCTCAGGAGAATGGCGTCGGGAGAGGCGCCAAAAGGGCTCATGAACGAGCTCGAGTCCTTTCTCGACGGAAACCAGGAAAGGGTCTGGGAAAACAGTTGGGTTCGCTTTCCCGTCCGGTTGCTGCACCCCTATGCGAGGCGGACCTTGGACCGCGATCTTCTCGCCGACAAGATGCACCCGGAAGCAGGGCAGCGCGGGGACATGGAACGGTTCCTGTTCCGCCAGTACGGTGAAGAACACCTTCGGATACCCATAAGCTACCTTGTCAAGCTCTCTCTTGCCGACGTCCTGGGTTCTGATCAGGATCTCCCTGATAGCGTCCGGGAGACGGGAACCAGGCTCCTCGACCATTTTTCCAACGACAACACATCCCCGGAAACCTACTCATTCCATGTGGTGCCCCTTCGCCCCGAAACCGGGATGGGACGGGCCATTGCCAGGGAAACGGCAAAGCGCTTCCTGCTCACTCAACTCCTGGTCATGTATGCCAACGCAAAGTTTCGACTCGGGGCCAATGGTCAACGGGCAGTCATTTATGCGGCACCGACGCCTCCGGTGCGTCAAAAGGAGCTCAATGCATGCATCTCCGATGCTTTCTACCGGGAGCTCTTCATGAGTCCTTGCCTGTCAGGGTGGGACAGGGGGGAAGAAAAGCATGCCTACATGGGATTGTGTCATCAGGTCTTGAGCCGAAGCCAGCTCAACGCCGTCGCAAAGCTCAGGGAAGCAGGCATCATCACGAGAAACCTGGTGATTCTGCCCAGCATGTCCAACACCAGCCTGGCCAACAACGGGACTCATCTGAGCCTCGGCAGCATGAAGATTTCCCGATGCCTGGGGGATGAATCTTCAGGCCTCAGACGGGCGGACGAAAAATTCGTGGGAGACCTGGTCATCAAGGTGGCGGAGCATTTCATGCCTCTTTTCGTTGGGACATACAGCGCCGCTCCTTATCGCTTGGACTTCAGCGACTTCCACCCGGAGAAGGCCCTGGCGTTTCTGCCACACGAACTCGATTACACCCACCTCAGAATGATTTGGCGAAGATGGAAGAAGAAGGCTCACCTGAAGTTTTTTGGGCGTCCCATTACGCCATTTGGTCCCCCCTGGCTCGACAGGTTCATCAGCCTGGTTTTGGGCCTCAAAGGGGATTTCATAGGGGACTTTCGCCTCATCGACTACTTCGTCGCCCTCATGAGCACGGAAAAGAGCCCGGCCCTGGACGGGAGACTTGGAAACGGGGAAAGGCTGAAAAACGACCTGGCCGATCTCGGTGTGTTTGACAGGAAGATGGCTCTTTATCTTCTCTACCGGCTTCGAGAATTCCATGTCATGGGATTCAGCGGCTTTGAGGGGCGCCATTACAGCCTTTTCGAAAGCATGGCCGGTGACCTCTCCCCTGCAGCTGATCTGCAGACTCTCATCAACGCTCTGGCTTTCAAGTACATCGCCCAGGGGAGAATCGACCACTCCTACGTCCCCGACACGCCGGTTGTCGAGAGTGAACGGAGACAGATATTTTTCGGAAGGGCCATTGGACTCCCCACCTTCTTCGTGAGGAGTGACACTCCCAATTACTTCCTGAGGGGAATACTGAAGCGTTGCAGGAGCATTCGAGCGAGCCGCAGGTATTCCGGTTATCTGCGGGTTTACCATGGGGAATACTGCAGAGCCCTGTTGGAGATTCTCAGGGAGGATGCCCCGGATCTCATCGAGGCACTCCAACTGGATGAGACGATGAAAGACCTGGAACGCAGGCTGGATACCCCCGAGAAATATTCCGCCTGCGGAAAGTTGACCGGTTCCATTCTTAAAGAGATTGGAGCCACCTCGGCAATTTCCGTTGATGCAAAGGATTTCAACCTTGCGGCGGAGGATTATTACCGCAATACCCTGAGGAGAAAGTATCTGGAGGAAGGGCTTCACGTCCTGGAGGAAGACCTGCGGATGCTGGATTCCCAGTGGGCAGTCACATGGAAGGGGCTGCGGGCTGCCCTTCGCTGCGTCCTCCTCGAGGGGAGTGCGGTGAGCTTCCTCCAGTCCATCAAAGAGGATTTGTTGGAGGAAACGATAGCGGTCGACGAGCTCGAGTCCCTCATCAGCATCGTCTTGATCACCATCCACTGCGACATGGAGCAGGCGGGGAGTGTTTTGAATGGCATTCGGCGGGACGAACTCGATGAAGCACCAATACATAGAGCGGCAGACTGGTAGAGTCTGCACTGAGAGGTTGTACGGCGACGGTGTCGTGAACACACTCTACTCAAGGGTGAGGGAGAGACCGCCGGGCCTTTTTCGCGCCCTCACAGGCCCGCGAATGTCGAGCCTTCTTGGATTCCTCAACTACGATTCACTGCTGGCGGGAAGAATCGGGGGATGCAATTCCTTTCTCGAGTCCTGCCGGATCGATTGGCGGGAATGCCTGGACAATCCGCTGGAATTCAAAAGCCCGAGGGATTTCTTCGAGCGAAGGATTCGCTACTGGGAATGCAGGCCCATGCCAACCGACCCACAGACGGTTGTGTCACCCGCCGATTCCAGAATGCTTGCAGGCTCCCTGTCGGAGACCTCGCACTTGTTCCTCAAGGGCAAATTCTTTGAGTACGAAGAATTGCTGGGGAAAGACAAGCATCGATGGCTTGCGGCCTTCGAGGGCGGTGACTTCGCCATCTTTCGACTCACTCCCGACAAGTACCACTACAATCACACGCCGGTTGCAGGAAAGGTTGAGGACATCTACGCGATCCCAGGCGGCTATCACTCGTGCAATCCGGGTGCGGTGGTTGCTGAAGCGGCGCCTTATTCCAAAAACAAGAGGGTGGTCACCATCATCGACACCGATGTGCCCCAAGGCACAGGGGTGGGATTTGTGGCCATGGTCGAAGTGGTGGCCTTGATGATCGGCGACATCGTTCAGTGCCACAGCCGGGATCGCTACGAGGATCCCTGCCCGGTTGTTCCAGGGGTGTTCCTGAGGAAGGGGGCCCCAAAAAGCATGTATCGGCCAGGCAGCAGCACCGACGTGCTCCTGTTTCAAAAAGGCCGCATTCGTTTTGAGGACGACCTCTTGCGGAATCTATACAGGGTGGATGTGGAGAGCCGCTTTTCCATGGGCTTCGGGAGACCCCTGGTCGAAACCGAAGTCCAGGTGCGCTCCCTCATTGCCATGGCCCTGGAAGTGCCTCGTGGAACCTCAGGGTGAGAGAGACTCTGAGAGCTTATCGTATGGAAAGGAGATGATTGAGCTCATGGAAAGCGGACTCTTTGTCTTCACTTTGGCCGTTGGTTTCGCTCTGCTTTTTGCCTGGAGTTTCAAGGCGCTGCCCCGGGAGAGATGGCAGATCATGGCTTCCGTGCCCGTCTCCAAGGATGACGCCGGCCACTGGAGAGGCCTGAACCTGACTTTTTATGGCTTTTTCAGCGCCAGTGCCTATGCCGTTGCCATTACCATTCTCTTCATCCTCATGGGATCCCTGGCTGTTCCGGCGGCAAAAACCCTGGCGGTGGTCGCGACAACCCTGCTGCTGTGTATGCCTGCGTCCAAACTCATCGCAAGAACTGTGGAAAAAAAGGCGTACACATTCACCGTGGGTGGGGCGTCCTTTGTGGGAGCGATCCTTGTCCCGTTTATCATTCTCCTTGTCAACGGGTTCCCGGGCCCTCCCATGGATCCAGCGATCCCCGTGGTTCCGGCCCTCGCCGCCTTCTCCATCGCCTACGCCCTGGGCGAAGGGATGGGACGCCTGGCCTGCATCAGCTTCGGCTGCTGTTACGGAAAACCTCTTTCTCTGTGTCATCCTTTGGTGGAGAGGGCCTTCAGCGAACTGTGTTTCACCTTCTCCGGAAAGACCAAAAAGATCGCCTATGCGAGCGGCATGGACGGACAAAAGGTCGTTCCGATCCAGGCTCTCACCTCTACCCTCTATGTGGGCACGGCCCTTGTATCGATCCTTCTTTTCATGCACTCCATGTTTGTGGCGGCCTACGTGATTGCCGTCCTTGTCACCCAGGGCTGGAGAGCATTCTCAGAGACTCTCCGAGCAGACTTCAGGGGAGATGGAAGGATATCCGCCTACCAGGTCATGGCACTCGTCGCCGCGGTCTATGCCCTTCTCCTGGCGCTCCTGCTTCCCCACGGTTCCATCGGGGCACCCGATTTGCCCCGGGGACTCCACGCCATATGGAGCCCCGAGTTTATCCTCCTTTTGCAGGGCCTGTGGTTGATGATCTTCTCCTACACCGGTCGAAGCAAGGTGACGGGATCGACCCTCGCTCTCCATGTCTTTGAAGACAGGATTTAGAAACTGCCTCAAAATTTGTCCGTCATCCACTCTTCATCCAAACTTCATCTCCTCGTAACCAAGGCCTTCCACCTTTGTTCTATACATTACCCTTAAGACTCCAAGGGCTTTTCCATCGTCCTTTGCCGTGCCATCTGTCTCAATTGGGCCGAGGGTAGATTGTTGTTTTGCCCAGGGGGGATGAGAGACGAAATGGGCCCTTTGGGGCACCTGTATGGGGTGATGGGGTGCAATGGAACCAACATTGCGTTCACTGTGCATGCTGGAAGGAGGTGATAGGAGACTCTCATTTGACGGGAACGAGTGATGGGTGGAGTTCAATTCTGGCGTGACCCCTGCAGAAGCCCTTTATCAGCCCTTCGATATACCGGAGGAAGCGGCTGTTTAAGGCTGTAACAAACCGGTTCTCAGTTCGTGGCGAAGTATCGGACCATGAACGGCAATGCTTCTGCGGGAGGCTATGGTCTTTTGAATCTCTTAAGGAGGAAAGCATGACTTGTTTTTCATCGATCAGGACGAAATGCTCCAGGAACATCCTTTTGTCGGGAGCGTTGCTGGTGACGTTGGGACTCTCGAATCCTGCCTCGGCAGGAGTCTGCGGGCCAAGGAACCATGGCAAATGGATATCCGGTGATTTCCACCAGCACACCACCTACACGGACGGAAGCAATCCCATCGCCACGGTGATGGCAAAAAACCTTGAATTCGGCCTCGACTGGTGGGCCAACTCCGAGCACGGCGGTGGCTTCACCCGCGACGGCTTTGGCCCGGTGCTTGTCAGCGGCTTCGACACCGCCGAATACGCCCGCTTCTGGGACAACACCGGCGTTTACCCCGCGGGACTGATCCTGGGAGATGTCTCGTCAAGCGGCGGCCACCGAAACATGTGGCGCTGGCAGTCCATCCGGGATTTCTCGTTCAATGACGTTCTCACAGCGAGAGCAACCTATCGTGACAAGTTGATCATTCAGGGTCTTGAATGGAACATGCCCGGCCATGAGCACTGCAGCACGGCCATCATGACGAATCAGTTCAAGAATACCCCCGATGCCAGTCCGATGGCTGAATTCGAGTACAAGTTCGACAACTCCGACACCGACACGACCGGTGGTGCTGCCGAGGGCTGGGCAAAGAGTGCTCTCACCGGTCATGCCAAGGCCGTTGAAGCTGCCGCATGGATGCAGGCCAACCATCCGAAAAAAAGCTGGCTTGTTCCGGCCCACCCCGAGCGCCGCGCCAGCTACAGGATTGAGCATTTCAGGGATCTCAACAACGCCGGCCCCGATGTGGCATTCGGTTTTGAAGGGCTTCCGGGGCATCAGAAGGAAGGCCAGCGCGGAAGCTACTCCACATCTGCCGTGGGTGGAGGCACCTATGGCGGCGCCGGGATTTACATCGCCAAAGTGGGTGGTCTCTGGGACGCTCTCCTTGGCGAGGGCAGAAACTGGTGGACCTTCGTAAGCTCCGATTTCCACAACACCGTTGGAGATTTCTGGCCGGGCGAATATGCCAAAACCTGGGTTTTTGCGGTGGACAAGAACGGCAACAGGAGGATCGACCCTCGTGAGCTCGCCGATGCACTCCGTTCAGGAAATGCCTTCTGCGTCCATGGAGATCTCATCAAGGCTCTCGATTTCAGCGCACAGAACCGGTCCAGCAGCGCCACCATCGGAGAAAGACTCACCATGCGCAAGGGCGACCAACTGAAGATCAAGATCCGCTTCAAGAGCCCCGCATTCAACAACAACAACGACCCCGTCATGGTGGACCACATCGACCTCATCGCGGGCGACATCACCGGGCCTGTTGCACCGACGCTCCCCGACGGCACGCCCAATCCCGAGTACGCCAAGGACACCAACGAATCCACCAGGGTCCTCGCAACGTTCACGGAAAAGGACTGGCAGAAGGACTGTGATGGCTGGAACACCATCGTGTATCACATCAAGAAGACCGACAGGAGCATGTATTTCAGGCTCCGCGGCACCAATCTCGCCCCAGAAACGGATTTTGAAACCGACAAAGCGGGCAACCCCCTTGCCGATTCCCTCGGCCCAGAACCTGGGCCTGGATGGCGCCGAGGAAGCCTGGAAAGATTTGTGGTTTTACTCCAACCCCATCTTTGTCTACGTGAAATGAGTTCAGTGGAGACCAGCGTCTGAAACCGAAAAGGAGAGGGCCCGCACCGGGTCCTCTCCTTCTTTGTTCATGCCTTTGGCAAACGATGCAGTTCAGGAATTTCCCGCTTCGGTCTCCCCCAGTTCCCCCAGCCACAATTCGATCCTGGAGCGAATGGAGTTCCTGATCACCCTGGTTTGATCCAGCATATCTTCATGAGTTCCTTCAAGCTTCGCAGGGTCCGGAAACGGCCAGTGCAGCCGTTTTCTCACTCCTGGAAAAACAGGGCACTGTTCTTCGACACTCTCATCACACACGGTGATCACGTAATCGTAGAGCCTGCCGTCCTTGAACAGTTCAAAGATACCCTTTGCCTCCTTTTGTGAGAGATCGAAACCGACCTCCCCCATGGCTTCCACAACCAAGGGGTTGATTTCCCGTGGGCTGAGGCCTGCACTTTCAGCTTCAACCCGGTCACCCGCCATGGAATTCAGATAAGCCTCCGCCATCTGACTCCTGGCACTGTTGTGAACGCATACAAAAAGGACTCTGGTTTTCTTCATGACGTGTCTCCGCGTCCCTTGTTCATTCTCCATGAGTGCCCATTCTGCCAATCCGTTCCAGGATTTCGATTGGGCCTTCGCATATTGCCATTTCGCTACAGACAGATCCACGCCATTTATTGGCCGATAAGGCGGTCGTCATTCCGGGCTTGACCCCATGGGAGTCAATTTAACGGTCTTTTCACCACGAAGAGCACGAAGAACACGAAGGAGTTATTGATCGAAGCACGAGTACGCTGCTCTCGCTTGTGTGAGAGGAATGACATGAAAGACGACATGAGTTCTTCGCAATCCACGCTCCACCAGATGACATCTTCGGGTCCTTCGTGTTCTTCATGGTGAGAAAAAGCCCAAATTGAAACGCATGCCCCTCTGGCGGGAACTTGCGCGAGGAGTCGCCTACCAGCGGAGGTTGATGTTCTTGATCCGGGTGTAGCTGAGGAGTTCATCGAGGCATTCCTCCTGGCCGATACCACTGCACTTCCAGCCCCCGTAAGGTGCTCCCAGGTACCTGCCACTGGAGTTGATCCACACGTATCCGGCCTCGATGCGTTCAGCCGTCTCCATGGCACTGGAGAGATCGCCGGTGACGATGGCGGCGGTTAAACCGTATTCCAAGTCGTTGGCCAGCGAAAGCATCTCCTCGTAATCGGACCAAATCATCACCGACATGACCGGGCCGAAGATTTCCTCCCGGGCGATGCGCATGTCCGGACCCACACCATCGAACACGGTGGGTTCCAGAAAATAGCCATTGCGCAGCTCGGGTGCCGAGGGAGTGCCGCCACCGGAGACCAGATGAGCTCCCTCAACGAGTGCCGATTGGATGTAGGCCTTCACCCGTTCGAATTGGCGCAGGGAGACAACCGGTCCCAGCTCGTTTTCCTCGATCCATGGAAATCCCACCGGCAGGGCCTCCACCTGCTTGACCAGTTCTTCCAGCACCGGTTCGTGGAGGGAGGCATGGACGAACACCCTGGATGTGGAGCTGCAGGACTGGCCCTGGCGGTTCATGTTCATGCCTTTGATGGCTGCCGTGGCCGCCTTCTTTGGGTCCGCGTCGGGAAAAATGATGATGGGGTTCTTGCCGCCAAGCTCCAAAGAGACGCGCTTGAGGGTCTCCGCCGCAGCCCTGGCGATGGCGATGCCAGTGGGGACCGAACCGACGAACCCGATCCGGGACACTCCGGGATGGCGCACCATGGCCTCGCCGGTTCGACCGTCGCCCGTGAGGACGTTGACCACGCCGGGCGGGAAGAGTCCTTCGCACAGTTCACCCAGCTTCAGACTGGAGAGGGGCGCCTGCTCCGAACCCTTTATGACCAGGCAGTTTCCGGCCACAAGCGGTGCGGCGGCCTTTTCCGCGCAGAAGCGGAAGGGGTGGTTGAAGGGGTTGATCTTCGCAACGACCCCGTAAGGCTGTCTCAGTGTCATGTTGAGATGGCGCGGTTCACGAACCTGAGTTTCACCCTTGATTTCCGTCGCCAGTCCTGCGAAGAAGTGCAGAGAATCGGCTGTCCAGCGCATGTCGGCCCGCATCCCCGCAATGGCGTTGCCGGAATCCACGGCATCCATGAGGGCCAGCTCATCGGCATGCTCTTCAATGCTTTTGGCCAGCAGCTCCAAGCAGCGGGCCCGTTCTGCCATGGGAACCCTCCGCCACTGGGCAAAGGCGCGACCTGCCGCCTGCACGGCCCGGTCCACATCCGCCGGGGAAGCATGGGGGGAGTCCGGCAACCGCTCGCGATTTGAAGGATTGATCACTTCGAAGGTCTCCCCTTCCAGAGGGGCTGTCCATTCACCACCGATGAAGAGGCCTCGGGGACGGAAATCCAGTTTGGGCGACAACATGGGGTCTGCCTCTATCAGGAAAGGGCAAGGAAGGGTCAGGGAATCACTGCAGCTCGGAGCACCCGCCGCTCGGCCGCATCACGGAAGGCGACATTGATGTCCTCCAGGGAATACACGCCATCCACCAGGTCCGAGAAGGGAAAGCGCCCCCGGGTGGTAACAACGAAGTCGAGGGCCTGCACCAAATGGCGGGGATGGTAGTTGTGCACACCCCTCACCGTCAGGCACCTCCGCAAGATGTGGTGAGCATCGACGGTCACATGTGCCCCTGGGTTCACCACGCCCGCCAGGACATAGCACCCCCCGGTGCGCAGCATGGAGAGCCCGGCAGGGATCACCTCGGGGGTGCCGGCGACTTCGATGACGGCATCGGCACCATCAGGCCGGCAAAGAGTGTTCACCCGATCGACCAGCCCTTCTCCCTCGGATGCGGGATCGAGCGCGACATCAACACCAAACCTGCCGGCCAGCTCGCGGCGCGCCTGCACCGGGTCGATGCCGATCACCAGCCGTGCCCCCCTTGACCGGGCCAGGGCCGATCCATAAAGCCCAAGGAGACCGAGACCCTGAAGGACCACGGCATCCCCCATGCCGATTCCGGCAGCCTCAGTGACGGCCACCATGGTGGCCACACCGCAGTTGAGAGGAGCAGCCTCGGCATCAGCGAGCTCCTCGGGAAGGCGCAAAATCCCCGTTCCCGGCAAGATGTAGCAATGATCGGCGAAACCGCCCAGGAGATGGGGGGCGAAATGGGCTGATTCATGCCCATACTTTCGAATTCCAGGGCACTTCTGGGGCATGTCCAAAACATCCCGGTGGTAGCACGGACCGCAGGAAAAATACTCCGTCCAGGTCACCCGGTCTCCCGGCTCCAGCGTTTCACCCCGGAGGTCACAGCCCACTTCGTCTCCCATGGCGACGATGCGTCCAATGATCTCATGGCCCAGAATGCCGGGGCACGGGTTAGGACGGAGCCCATGGTAGGAATGGATATCGGATCGGCAGATCGTCGCCATGGAGACCCGGACAAGAACCTCCTCCCCTCTTGGCTTCCTCAAAGGATATTCCTGGATCACGAAGGGAGCGTTGGGCGAATGATACACGGCGGCACGACCGACGGCATCCATGTCCCTCTTCTTCATGTGGGGTTCACACCGTGCCATTGATGGCGTAGTCGAAGATCTCGTAGCTCCTGAGGCCTCGGGTTTCCGCACGAATCTTGTACTCCTCGGTGAGCCTCCTGTTGATCACGAAAGGCACCTTGCTCTCGGTGATCGCCCCATGAGTCCGGAGACGGTGGCCCCGAAGACCTGAAAGGTCGTGGTCGGCCTCGGCAGCCCCAATGCATGTGTTCCAGTTGCCTATGACCACCACATCCCCTTCCCTGTCTGGAGGCAGATCGAATTTCAGGGCTGTGGTTTTCCTGTCGAGAACGTGCTCCACACCTGGCTGTTGGCGGGCGATGACCATGACTTCCTTGGGGAGGACGCCATCGAAGCACCACACGCGTACAAAGCCACCGAGGGAGCCGTGATGGGCGATGAAATGGTCCGTAATGGGACAGATCACCCGGGTGCGGCCCCTGCCAAGCTGGGCGTCGAGAATATCCTGGAGCCAGATCACGTTGGGGGACCCGTCGGGCTTGGACTTGTCGTTCATTCCATGGTCCGCCGTCAGGGCCACCACCGCCCCCAGGGCATCGAGTCGGCGGAAGTATTCGTCCAGGGATGCGTAGAAGCGGTCCGCTTCCGTCTCGCCCGGGGCATACTTGTGCTGAATCCAGTCGGAAAGGGACAGGAACATGACCGCAGGCCTTGTTTTCTCCAAAAGACGGATGCCGGCCTCCAGAACGAAGAAGGAGAGCTCCGGTGAGTATATGTCGGGGAGCGGTCGCTCCACCAGATCGAGCACTGCTTCGATGCCGTTTTCGGTCAGTGTGCACTGGTCGGCCTTTTCCGCAGAGAAGCTGATGCTCCCGCCCGAGATGTCCAACCCTTTGCTCAACTGGCGGCGCAGCTTGTCTTTGGCCGTGATCGCCACCGCCATGGCACCGGCCTTGGAGAACTCGGCGAAGATCGTTGACGACCGCAGGAGTTCGGGGCCGGTCATCACCACCGCTTCCCGGGTTTCCGTGTCCAGGTAGAAATTCCCGGAGATGCCGTGGACCGAAGGCGGACTGCAGGTCACGAGAGACATGTTGTTGGGGCATGTGAAGCTTGGGATGGTCCCATCGGCAACGGCTCCGAATCCCTCGGTCATGAATCGGGCAACAGTGGGGAGGATGTTGGCCACGATGCCATAACCAAAGTAGGCTGGGTCCCCCCCGTCGATACAGACCACGACCACAGGCTCCTCTGGCCGGCGATAACTTTTCCCATTGAGATGAATAATTGGTTTGTTCAAGTGATGTCTTTCCCTCTTGCGCTACCACCTCGCCCTCTACCGCAAGGTACTGAAACGTACCATTCACTCATCCGGTGTTCAGGTGATGCCGTCCCTCATATTGTCATGCGGCGGATCCAGGCGGAAGCAATGTCCATGAGCGATACGAAAGCAATGATGATCAGGAGCAGTGCCGATGTTTCGGCATAATGGAATCCGCGTATGACCTCGTAGAGCACCACGCCGATGCCGCCGGCACCCACCATTCCAACCACGGAAGCGGAGCGTACGTTGGCTTCAAACCTGTAGAGCGAATAGGAAATCCACAGGGGCAGCACCTGGGGAATCACTCCATATGCGATCTCTTCCAGGGCATTTGCCCCGGTGGCCCGCACCCCTTCAACGGGCCTGGGGTCGATGGCTTCCACCGCCTCGGCGAATAGCTTCCCCAGCGTTCCGGTGGTGTGAACCCACAGGGCCAGGACCCCGGCGAACGGTCCCAGTCCCACGGCCACGATGAAGAGCATGGCGAAGACCATCTCGTTTATGGCACGGCAGGCATCCATGAATCGGCGCACCGGCTGGTAGACCCAGGCGGGCACGATATTCTCCGACGACATGAGTCCGCAGGGCACCGCGCACAGGACGGCCAGGACCGTTCCCCATACCGCGATGTGGAAGGTGACCAGCATTTCCTCAAGGTATATGCGCCAGTCGCGAAAACTGGGGGGAAAGAAGTCCCTGCTGTACTGGGCCATGTTTCCCGAGTCACGGAAAAGGTCCAACGGGCGCATGTCCGCACCGTTCCACGACCAGGCGAGGAGAGCCATGCCCCCGCCCCAGGCGAGGGCCTTGGCCAGGGTGCGCCTCGCATGGGGATGTCCGGGGAATACGGAGGTGTTATCCATGGGGGAGTTACATCTTCTTGGAGAGTTGGGATTCAATTTCGGCCAGTTGACGGTCGATGTCGGCAAGCTTCGTCTTACGGTCTGCGTCCGAAAGCGTGGTGTCCCCTTCAACTTTGCTTCGGACCTTGAAGAGCTCCAATTGCTTTATGGGAAGCAGTTGGGCGTCGGAAGAGTCACGGAAGCCACCGTAACTGTAAATGCCTTTCATGACGGACTTGCCCCGCTCCGTGTTTCCATAATTGAGCACGAAACTCTTGATCTTCTTCTTCGCATCCTCCGACAGGTCTTTACGCCACACGAGAGGGTCCGAGGGGATCAGTGGGGAAGTCCAGAGGATCCGAATCTGGGCAGCCTTGTCGGGAGACTGGGCCTTGAGCTTTTCCATCTCCTCCGAGTTATTGGTGGCCACGTCCACCTGCTTGTTCAATACAGCAGCCAGGTTGGCGCCATGATTGGCGGTGGTCATGACCTTGAATTGATTCTTGGGGTCGATGTTGTTTTTGGAGAACACGTAGAAACCGGGCACGAGATTCCCCGAGGTGGAGTTGGGGTCGCCATTGCCGAAGGTATATTGCTTGCCGTTCTTGAGGAATTCATCGAGAGAGCTGATTGGGGTGTCCTTGTGAGTGATGAGATAAGAATAGTATCCCGTGCTCCCGTCGGCGAACACCACCTGGGCGAAGACCTCGCCGCTCGCCCGGTCCACGGCCTCGATGGCCGCCTTGTTGCCCATCCACGCGAACTGCACCTTGTTGAAGCGCATGGCTTCGATGATTCCGGCGTAGTCTGAGGCGAAGAATGCTGTGACCTTAAGGCCGGTCTCCTTATTGAGGTCGTCGATGAATGGCTGCCATGCCTGTTTGAGAGCAGCGCTGGCATCGGTAGAGATGATGCCGAAATTCAGCTCTGTTTCGGCCAGGGCTGGCTGCATGAATCCAGCCAGGGTGCAGGAGAGCAGGAAAAAGAGAAACAACGACTGGCGCACTTTTTTCATACAGAATCCTCCTTGAAAGTGATACTGACCTTTTGATGGGTTATCCTGCGGCCTCTGCGACCTTAGGAACCAACAGCGGCTGAGGGAACGCGGGCTCGCAGGTAGGTTCCCGTTCTAGAATTTCGTCCGCGGCAGCACCGTAGAGTTTGCGAAGAAGCTGGGGGTTGAGGGCGGCCGAGGGACCGTCGTACACCAGACGCCCATGGTGCAGTGCGATGACCCTCGGACAGTAGCGAATTGCCGTTTCCACCTGGTGCAACGAAACCAGGATAGTACGCCGCTGCTCCCGGTTGATGCGGGTGAGAATCTCCATCACGTTGCGGGCTGATTCGGGATCGAGGGAGGCAATAGGCTCATCGGCCAGGATGATCCTCGCCCGCTGCACCAGGCTCCGCGCAATGGCGGCCCGCTGCTGCTGTCCTCCGGAGAGGGTCGAGGTCCTCTGCCATGCGAATCCGTCCATGCCTACCTGGGCCAGGGCAGAAAGACCCTCGGCGAGTTCGCTTCTGGTGAACCAGCGTAGAAGACTCCTCCACGACGGAACCCGGTGTAGAATACCCGTGAGGACGTTGGTGATGAGAGGCAGGCGCCCAACCAGGTTGAACTGCTGGAAGATGAATCCCACGCCGGCCCGGATTTCCCGAACTTCCCGTGTGATGCGCCCATCCTTCTGAACGCTGCGCCCGGAAATCGCCACATGGGAGGGGCCACCCTGGTCTCCCGCGATGAAACCCGAGATGTGTCGGAGCAAGGTGGATTTTCCTGAACCGGAAGCCCCAATGAGAGCGACAAATTCCCCCTCGGCTATTGCCAGGTTGATTCCGTTCAACGCTCTACTTCCGTTGAAAGTTTTGCTCAAGCCGTTGATGCTTATGGCGGTCTCCATCATCACACTCCACTGCTGGTCTCCACACCAATGCCCTTCGCCGGGTCTTTCAAGTTCATGGGCAATTCAAGCGATCCGGGCCAATTGACGAGTCCAAGGATAGCATTGATCTGTTACGGTTTTTTGACGGCTTGATGACATTTGAGAGAAGTCGAGAAAGTGCCATCCCAGAAAGGCTTCGTTGCGGACCGTGCCTCTTCTTCTTCGGTAGATGAAAAAATGTAACACTCCTGTAACACGATGGTCATGTCACTGTCATGGATGCGTGGTTTATTGGGATTGTCTCGAGGAGAGAGGAGAGCATGCCGAGGACGGTCGTTCTTATTGTGGAAGATGATGCGGACATCCTTCAGCTTTTGGCCTACAATATCGATGCGGCAGGTTTCGAGGTGGTCACCGCCATGGACGGCCATGGGGCATTGCAGCAGGTGCGGGAGCGGCCGCCCCACCTGATCATCCTCGACCTGATGATCCTCGGCATCGACGGGTTTGAAGTGTGCAAGGAACTGAAGCGAAACCCCGAAACCAAGCACATTCCCATCATCATCCTGACGGCCAGGGGTGAGGAAATTGACCGCATCGTGGGTCTGGAGCTGGGGGCCGATGACTACGTGGTGAAGCCCTTCAGCCCCAGGGAGCTGATCCTGAGGATTCGAGCGATCCTGCGTCGATCAAAGCCCACCGCCGTTGTGGAGAAACTCTGGCACAAAGAAGGGCTGCAGGTGGACTTCGAAGCTCACAGGGTCTTCCTGGATGACCGGGAAGTGGGGCTCACCGCCACGGAATTTAAGCTCCTGGCTGAGTTGGTCCACAATCCGGGGAAAGTCCAGACGAGAGATCAGCTCCTGAACACAGTCTGGTCATATGAATTCGAAGGGTACGCCCGAACGGTGGACACCCATGTCCGGCGCCTTCGCCAAAAACTGGGACCCTGCTCCGACTGGATTGAGACCGTGCGCGGAGTGGGGTACCGTTTCAGAGGTTGAACCATGCAGCAGAACTATTCGTTCAGAACCCGCCTCCTGGTGTCCTTCTGGATTGTCCTCGCCCTGACCCTCATTGTGCCTTCCTGGATCTATTACCACATCGTTTCCCGGGAAGCCCTGCAGGAGTCGCTGGAAAACGCCGCTCAGCAGCTGAACCTCGCCACCTGGATGCTCCGTTTTCATGGGGATATTAAGAGATTGGAGGATGTGCAGTCCCTGCTTGTGGAGCTCGGCAACCAGATGCAGGTTCGATTGACTTTTGTCGCGGAGGGCGGAAAAGTCATTGCGGATTCCCAGGTGCCAGCATCCGAGATTGCCAACCTGGACAACCATTCCGACCGCCCGGAAATCATGGCGAGCATGACCCAGGAAATGGCGCTTCTTGTCCGTTTCAGCCGCACGACACAAAAAGAGCTCATCTATGCCGCCAGGAGGGTCCCCGGGGAGAACTCCATTCCAGCTGGGGTTCTGCGCCTTGCGGCTCCACTCTCCAAAGTGAAGGAGCCGCTGGAGAGGCTCAAGCACAGTTTCATCCTGTACCTGCTCCTGGTGCTCTCGGCAGGCGCCCTTCTCAGCACCATCATCATCCGCCGGTTGAACCGGCCCATCCGAGCCATGATCGAAGCCGCCGAAGCCATAAGCTTAAGAGACTACACCCGGCGCATCCATTCCACCCCGGGCCAGGAGTTTCACCCCCTCACCCAATCCATCAACAAAATGGCCAAGAACATCGAAGACCATGTGCGAACGATCACAGAGCAGAAACAGCAGCTCGAGGCGATCTTCGATGCCATGCAGGAAGGGGTGATGGTTCTGGATGCCTGGGGAAAGATACGGAATAGCAATCGCTCCTTCGCTAAGCTGACCACCGGAATCTCTCAGGTCATCGGTCGCCGCCCCCTGGAAGTGATTGTCAACCTTGAGCTGCAAAGACTGTGTGACGAGGTGGCGGCTTCCGGCGAAAACGGCATGGAGCATCGACTCTTCCAGTCCCAGATCGTTTTGGACGGGGAGCGCACCTACGATGTCAGCGCTGTGAGGCTGCCGCACCCACCGGGGGGAATGGGGGCCGTGGTCGTCTTTCATGACATCACGGAACTGAAACGCCTCGAGAGGGTTCGCCGGGACTTTGTGGCCAATGTCTCCCATGAACTGCGGACCCCTCTCACGTCCATCAAGGGCTACGCAGAGACCCTTCTATCGGAAGTGCAGCCGGGGTCGGAAACCATGTCCTCCTTCCTGCAGGTGATCCTGAAGAACACGAACCACATGGTGAAAATGGTTGAGGACCTCCTGCAGCTGGCGAGGCTCGAGAAGAGCGACAAATCGGTCGCTTTGTCTCCCGTGGACGCGAGAAATGCACTCATGGCCGCCTGGAAAGCATGCGGCCATCTGGCCGAAGCAAAGAGTCTTCGCTTTGAAAACGTTCTTCCGGATGAGGGCGTCCAGGTATCCGCCGATTCGGACCAGCTGGTCCAGGTGTTTCGCAACCTTCTCGAAAATGCCATCAGGCACAGCCCTCCCGGTGCAGCGTTGAGCGTCTCGTGCAGGGGCGAGGGGGACAAGACGGTCTTTGCAGTTCGGGATGAAGGGCCCGGGATCCCCAGGCAGGACCAGCAGAGAATCTTTGAGCGCTTCTACCGGGTGGAAAAACACAGGGGAGATCATTGGGGAGGCACGGGACTGGGATTGGCCATCTGTCGGAATATCATCCGCAATCACGGGGGCACGATCTGGGTCCAAAGTCCCAATCCGGGAGAGGCGAAGGGGACCACGTTCTTTTTTACCCTGGCGGCGGGCGCAGGCAAGCAGGAGGCACAGGCCGAATCGTTGGATTCCACCGCCTCCTGATGACACTTTGGAAGTGAAGGCACACCATGAATAACGTCAAAATGGCATCGAAAAATCTCAATTTCTTTTACGGCGGTTTTCAGGCCCTGACGGACATATCCATCGACATGGCCCAAAACCAGGTCATGGCACTCATCGGCCCGTCGGGTTGCGGGAAGAGCACTTTTCTGCGGTGTCTCAACCGCATGAATGACCTCATTCCCATCGCCAGGGTGGAGGGTGAAATCCTTCTGGACGGGGTGAACATCAATGAACCGAAGGTGGACGTTGTGTCGCTTCGCCGCAGGGTCGGCATGGTCTTCCAGAAACCCAACCCTTTTCCCAAGACGATTTTCGAGAACGTTGCCTATGGGCTGCGGGTGAATGGGGTCAAAGACAAAGACTTCATTGCCGAAGGGGTGGAAGGGAGCCTGGTCCAGTCGGCGCTCTGGGACGAGGTCAAGGACCGGCTCCATCAGTCCGCTCTCGGCCTCTCCGGGGGGCAGCAGCAGCGGCTGTGCATCGCCCGGGCCCTGGCCGTGGAACCCGAGGTCCTTCTCATGGACGAACCCGCCTCGGCCCTGGACCCCATCGCCACCCAGAAGATCGAGGACTTGATCCACGAGCTCAAAAAGAACTACACCATCGTCATCGTGACCCACAACATGCAGCAGGCGGCCCGGGTTTCCGATTTCACCGCTTTTTTCTACATGGGAAAGCTGGTGGAAGTCAACCAGACCGAAATCCTCTTCACCCGGCCGAAATTCCAGCAGACAGAGGATTACATCACGGGGCGTTTTGGCTAGGAGCTCAAAGCATGGAAAGCCATTTTCACCTGGAACTGAACCAGCTCAAGATGATCATCCTTCAGATGGCATCGCTTGCCGAAACGGCGATTAGAAGAGCCACGAGAGCGTTTTTCCAACGCAACGTCGATCTGGCACAGGAGGTCATTGAGGGAGACCAGGAGATCAATCTTTTGGAAGTGGAGGTTGACAGAATCAGCCTTCGACTGTTGGCCCTGGACCAGCCGATGGCGAGAGACCTCCGTTTCATTGTCGGGTGCATGAGGATCGCCGTGGATCTGGAACGGATCGCCGACCAGGCGGTGAATATCGCCGAGCGGGCCCTGTTTCTGAGCACCCGCCCGCCTCTTCCGCCCAACGGGGCCATGGAGCAACTGGCGGAAACTGCACTGGACATGTTTCGATCTGTTATCAGGGCCTTCATCGATGAGAATGTGGAGCAAGCGAGGGGTGTCTGTGTCATGGATGACAGGGCGGATGAGCTGAACGTGGCCGTTCTCAAGAGCCTCCTGGACTACATGGTGAAAGAGGTGCCGGCGGTGGAGCGTTCCGTGCAGACCATCATTGCGGCGCGCTGCCTTGAGAGAGTCGCTGATCAATCCACCAACATTGCAGAAAGTGTGATTTTCATAGCCCGCGGTGTCAATATCAAGCACGGCGGCCAGGGCTGAGTTACATCTTAATGAATACCTTGCCTTGCCGCATTAACACGGCCTCTGCATCCAACTCAAACAACTTCGTATGAGTTACGCTCGTCTCTGAAGGCGGGCACGGTAGAAAATGGCGATGAGGTTCATCCCCAGGACCAGACCGATCAGCACCAGGGCAGTGCCGTATTGGAGGGGTCGGGTGGCTTCGATTTGAGTGCCGGCTGTGGCCAGGACGTAAACGTGGTAGGGAAGAGCCATCACCGGGTCAAGGAGAGAAGCGGGCAGACGGGGAGTGAAGTAAACCGCTGCAGTGAACATGATGGCCGCCGTCTCGCCTGCCGCGCGGCTGATCCCGAGAATCGAACCGGTCAGCATGCCGGGGAATGCCGCGGGAAGCACAACCCTGTAAATGGTCTGCCATTTGGTCGCCCCAAGGGCCAGGGATGCCTCTCGATAGGTTGCAGGCACCGATCGTAGAGCCTCCTCGGCCGTTCCGATGATGACTGGAAGGACCAGGGCTCCAAGGGTCAACGCCCCCGAGAGAACACTCACCCCCAGCTTGCACCATGTCACAAAGAACGCCAAACCAAACAGACCGAAAACCACCGATGGCACCCCCGCGAGGTTGTTGATCCCCAGGCGGATGGCTCTCAGAGCCGGGCCGGGCTTGGCATACTCGTGGAGGTAGATGGCTGAGGCCACCCCCCAGGGAAATGCCACCACCATCGCTCCGAAGCTCAGGAGAATGGTTCCGATGATGCAGGGGAGAATCCCACCTTTGGTCATCGAATCCATGGGGGCCTGGGACAGAAAAGTCCAGTTGATGGCTTTCCACCCGTTGAGGAGCAGGAAGACGATGATGAGGAGCAGAGCAAAGCCATTGATGAGGGCGGCCAAGCGAAAGAGGCCGAAAACACCCGATTGGGTCCAACGCCTCTTTCCCATTGAAGCTGGAGTCCCAGCCCTTTCACACTCCTCATTTCTCCTGCTGTTCCGATGGATGGCTGCGGCAACGGAGGCTTCGCCGGTTGGACTGCAAACTTCTGTTGGAGAGTATTCCATGGCTTTCACTCTGACTAAAGGGTTGCGGCACCCACCTGTTTGTGCTTCTGGGCGATGGTGTCCGCCACCAGGTTGAAGCATAGGGTGAAAAGGAAAAGCACCATGCCGATGGCAAAAAGAGCATGGTAGTGATCTCCCCGAAAGGGCGCCTCGGCCATTTCCGCGGCAATACTGGCTGGCATGGGCCTGACAGGTTTGAAGATGGAATTGGGAACCAGGGCGGCACCGCCGGCAACCATCAAAACCACCATGGTCTCTCCAATGGCCCTGGACATCCCAAGAATCACCGCCGTGCTGATGCCCGACAGGGACGCGGGCAATATGACGCGAAAAATCGTCTCCCAACGGGTTGCCCCCAGTGCCAGTGACGCTTCTTTGAGCTCCCCCGGAACACTGTGGATGGCGTCCTCGGAGATGCTGCAAATGGTGGGAACGGACATGAATGCGAGCATGAGCGAGGCGTTGAACAAGTTGAGTCCCGTTGCGATATCCAGCGTATCCTGAAGGAACGGGGCCACCACCACCATGCCGAAGAACCCTATGACCACGGAGGGCAAGGCCGCGAGAAGCTCCACCACCGGCTTCAAGAGCTCACGAACCCGGTTGGTTGCTATTTCCGCGAGATAGACTGCCGTCATGACCCCCAGGGGAATGGAAATCAAGGCGGAGAGAACCGTCACAGCCATGGATGCCACAAGAAGGGGGAAGATGCCGAAATCGGGTGGGGAAGAAGTCGGGTACCAGTCATGCCCAAAAAGGAACCTGCCTACTGAAACCGTTTGAAAAACGGGAATCCCCTCCACAAAAAGGAAAAGCAGGATCATGGACAGCACCAGGATGGAGGTGAATGCCGTCAGGAAGAAGAATGAGCGGATGATCCGCTCTCGGGTGCGTCGATCTGTCTTCATAGAGTGCCTCAGGAGAATCTCATTGCCAATCGGGAAGGGGCATCCTGGAGATGTGGACTGGATGAACGGACCCGACAGGATGCCATTGCTGTTGGCTTAAGGAAGTCCTCAACCTCATTTCCCCTCCCCTTGGCGGGAGGGGCTAGGTGAGGGGGGCGATCTCGTACACTTTTCACCCTCCCCCAACCCCCTCCCATCGAGGGAGGGGAGCCTTGATGTTCTTAAGGTAAAAATATTGCGACAGGATGCACGCCCTCGCAAATCGCCTAGTAAAGAGGAACAAATCCCGCTTCCTTTACAAACTTCTGGCCCTTTTGGGGATGCAGCACGTAGTTGATGAACTTATAGATGTCGCCAGTGGGCCACCCACGTGTGAACATGAAGAGGGCCCTTGAAACCGGGAACACGCCGCTTAGAGCTGTTTCAGCATTTCCAGGGATCCCGTTGACGGTAAGAGCCTTCACGCTCTTGTCCACATACCCGATGCCGAGATAACCTATGGCGTTCTTGTTCTTAGACACCGCCTGGGTGATTGCACCACTGGAGGCCTGAAGCAATGCACCGGCATATACCCGCTCCTTTTTCATGATCTTCTCTTCCCAGATCTCGTACGTGCCGGAGGAGGTGTCCCTGGAAATCACAACGATCTCTGTATCCGGTCCACCCACTTGCTTCCAGTTTTTTATTTCACCTTTATAGATTCCCTTGAGCTGATCGCCGGTGAGGTCCTTTACGGGATTGCTCGGATGGACAACGGGCACGATGCAGTCGTAGGCGATGGCGAAAGGCACGGGGTAAGAGCCCTTTTCCATGGCTGCCTTGACTTCTTCATCCTTCATGAAGCGGGAACTGCTGGCTATGTCCGTCGTCCCATCGATAATGGCCTTGATCCCATTTCCCGAGCCGCCTCCCGAGACCGAGATGCTGACGTTCGGATTTTCCTTCATGTAAGCTTCGGTGATCTTCTGCGCGATGGGGAGCACCGTTGTGGACCCATCAATTTTAATGGTCCCCGCCCAAACAACATTTGCCGTGAAGCAAGCCAAAGCCAGAGCAACACCCAGTACCAACTTCGATTTCATCACTTTGTTCCTCCTGGTCTTTTCATTCTTTGATAAACCGCACATCCCTGACCATCACTGCCATGATGACAGCGCTCACGTGCACCCATGTTAAATGCAAATTGTTACAGTCGTGTTACGGCTCGAAGGAACTTGTGTGACGTCGGGTGAATTGCTTTATGATCCTGCAGAGGGTGAGAAAGTTTAATGACTTGCAAACACGGGGGCCAAAACGAGAGGAATTGAAGGTATATTCATAATTCAGGCGATTCCAGCAAGGGAGCTTCTACAAGCCTTTACTGGGATTGCCATTTCCGGCGACAGCGAAAAACCGGACGACGAAAGTCGGCGGCAGGCGCTCTTGCGGCGCAAACGATATGCTGACGACGTGTTCTATTGCAGTGAAGACCTTGGAATCCACCGCGGAGGGCGCCGAGAGCGCAGAGATTCTTTTTGGACAACTTGTTCTCTCCCCGATCTCAGCTTGCTCCGCGGTGAAATAATCGCGAGGGCACTAAATGGCTCGAGGTGTTTCAGGATTTACCCTCATTTCCGAGCCACCGATACACGCCACCGGCCAGTGCCGCTCCAATGATCGGCGCCACCCAGAAGAGCCATAGCTGTTGAATGGCCCAGCCCCCCACAAAGATGGCCGGCCCGGTGCTGCGAGCCGGGTTCACCGAGGTGTTGGTGACCGGAATGCTGATGAGGTGGATCAGCGTGAGGCCAAGCCCGATGGCGATGGGTGCGAACCCGGCCGGAGCCCTTTTGTCCGTTGAACCGAGGATGATAATGAGGAACATGAAGGTCATGACGATCTCGGTGACGAAGCCCGACCCCAGGGAGTATTTTCCAGGCGAATGCTCCCCGAAGCCATTGGAAGCCAGCCCGCCGCTCAGATCGAACCCTGCTTTGCCGCTGGCAATGAAGTAGAGCACCCCGGCTGCGACGATGGCTCCAAGAACCTGAGCGATGACATAGGGAAGGAGCTCCGATGCCTTGAACCGACCGCCGGCAACGAGTCCCACGGATACGGCCGGGTTCAGATGGCATCCCGAGATGTGTCCGATGGCGAACGCCATGGTGAGGACCGTCAGGCCGAATGCGAAGGCCACCCCCAACAGTCCAATGCCCACGTTGGGAAATGCGGCTGCCAGTACGGCACTGCCGCAACCGCCCAGGACAAGCCAGAAGGTTCCGATGAACTCAGCGACCGCACGATTTGCTAATGGCATCTTCTTCTCCTTTTTGTTGAAGGACGATACGATTGAATCATGTCAAAGGCATCGGCCTCTCTCTCGCTTCTGCTCCTCAAGAGGTATCACTGGCGCCTTGACAGCAGAAGGATCAGGTGACCAATGCCGACAAGTATAGCCACCACGAGGACTGCCCACCAGCGCAAAGTGATCAATCGCCACCCGTGGAGGCTTGAAATCTCCTCCCCTCGGGCGATGCGCTCCTCCCTGTACCCCGGGAAGAGGATCAGCGCAACGCCTATGACCGCGAACGCCGGAAAGAGCACGGCCCCCTTGAGGTAAAAGGGGTGGTTCGTGACCGGTTGGTGCCAAATCCAAATGGAAAGCCAGCTGGCTGTCAGGGCGATGATCGCCCCGCCGAGTTGTTGACTCGAACGCGGGACCATGTTCGACTCCTTCCCGCTCGAATCAATCAAACCCTCCGAACGGGCTGATCACTTCCGCGAATCAAGTGAGAGAGAGCAATGCCTCGATGAGGAGATCGTCATCAAGGTAGGGGGCGCTCCGCGGAGTGACGAGATTGATGTCGATGATCTCGATCCCCAGGTCCCTCACCTTGCGTAGGTTGAGGGGATGCGGGTATTTGCCCTGCCTCGAATCCATGAGAATGAAATTGAGGAGGTCCCGGGGCTCGGTTTCTCTCGAACAGTTGCGCTGCAGGACAGTCAGGAGGGTCGTGACCAGGTCGTAAAAGCTCATGCCGAGTTGTTCCGGATCATTTCCCAGATTGGGGATGTACACCTTCGGGCGCTCCACCGCCGCGATGGCATCCCCCACCCCTCTCGGCAGGGTGTTGGCCACGAGACTCGAATAGAAGCTCCCCATGGGATAGCAGACGAGGTGGGCCTCATGGATGCGATCCTTGACCTTGTCCCGGATCTGGATATCCAAGGGCTGGGGGTTCTCGTTTTCCCGGCTGATGTAGACGCGCCTGATGCGAGACTGGATCGGGGGCGCCTCCTTGCCGGTCATCAGGTGTTGCCCGGAAAGAACCGATCCGTCTTCCAGTTCGGCAACCAGGTGCAGGTCCTGGTTGATGACGGCACAGACATCCCCCCTCGCTTCGACGAGTTTCGAGAACTGATAGACCACGGGGTCGATCTGGCGATCGTAGGCGAGATATCCACCGGTGAGAATGAGATTGCCGATGCACGCCCCCGAAAGTTCAAAATCGGGGGGCATGTGATCATGGAAGACCTTGAGTTGCGTGCGGATTATCTGGCGCATGGGGTTGGAAACCCGGCGCATCAGTGGATGCCTCCCTTCCATGATGGCCTGCAGCGTGCCGCGCGATTCCTCCGGATTCATGAAGGCGGGCAAACGGTGAGCGAAGAGCTCGAAAATCGCGGGGTTGCCACGCTCGCTTTGGTCGGCGAGGGCCATGATGCGACTGCGGATGTCCCCCACCGCGAGCATTTTAAAGGCTTTGCGAAGGAAAGCCGAACTTCCCCCGGAATCGAAGGGGGTGACGATGTGTATGGAGTTGTGGGTGTAGTCGATGAGCTTGCGGCTCAGTGTCCTGAGGGCTGTGCCCCCGGTGAAAAAAAGGATCCTAGGGCCCAGTTCCGGAGCCCTGCGGTAAAGAGCAAGCCGTTCCCGGTCCGGGATGACGACCGAGCGAGTGACATGGATGCCGTGGGTCATCGGTGCCCCCTCTCCTTCTCGCGCACTGTACATCCGCAGTTATTATCAATCAATCTCGAAGAGCGCGAAAAAACACGAAGGAACACAACAGGTCAAGAGACCGGTAAGATGGCAGTTCGCCGCATCCCTCATGCCCCCTGCCGGGCACCTGAAACGATGAAAAGACGGGGACGCACCGCGGGGAACGCCGGATTCCTCTTGGGGTTTTTGCCCTGCGCCCGCTGCGTCTTTGCGCTGAAACAGGGAATTTTTACGAACAGAGCACGAGTCGTCTGAAACAAAAAAGCCGGAGCTTTCACTCCGGCAGGCATTACCTCTTGGATGTTTTGAATTACACTCTGTCTAGAGTTTCCTCACCCTGACCGCTGCGGGGCCTTTGGCGCCTTGTTCCTGATCGAAGCTGACTCGCTCGCCTTCGCTCAGGGACTTGAATCCCTCACCTTCGATGGCTGAGTGATGAACGAAGATGTCCTTTCCACCGTCAGTTTCGATGAATCCATAGCCCTTGCTGTCATTGAACCACTTTACTCGACCTTCCGCCATTTTCTAATCCTTCTCTAATGTTGTGTTTGGGATTCTTTTTGGGTGCGGTACTCAGAGCTACTTCTCAGAAACCGCATCTACCGCTGGCGAAAGACCGATTTCCTCAATAGTCCGAAATAACGTACTCAACTCATGCCTGAAACCACTATAACCATAACGGTGGGAAAGTCAAAATAAATCGGCGAACATGGAACCATGCCAATGAGATTCGACGCGCTCACAGGTGACACAATGCAGGTGCCTGCCATCGAGCGATGTTGCTAGCCATGAGAAATCCTGATAGCATCTCAATTCACGGAACTTCCGCGCGCTTCATTTTCAGCAATGTTCCACACGGGAGTGAACAAACTTGATTTCTCAGGCCTGAGCTGTGTCTCATCCTGCTTGAAGAAATCCACGAGGCTATCGATTAGGGCGGTCGTGATCGCCGACACCCAGCATGCCCTCACCCGGGCTGTGGCGGACCACATGAAACCATGATCCGAAAAAGAGGAACCTTTCGCACAATCGATGACTGGGAAAAGATCGAGGGCGCTCCCTGGCCCCTGGGGGTGACATGGGTTGAACCCCTGAGGGCATTCAACTTCGCCCTCTACTCGCGCCACGCAAGAGGTGTCTCCCTGCTCCTATACACCGAGAGCGATCCGACACATCCTGTCCGCGAGTATGCCTTTCACCCGATCCACAACAAGACGGGCCTCATTTGGCACTGCCTGGTGCCTGAAGAGAGGCTTAGGGGAGCGACCCTCTACGGCTACCGTGTGAAGGGACCTTATGATCCTTCCGGGGGGCACCGGTTCGATGCCGAGAAAGTGCTCCTGGATCCTTTCGCCCCTTCGGTTTTTTTTCCGCCCGGGTTCAACAGGAATGCTGCCCGCAAACCCGGATCCACGCAAGGCACAGCCCCCCTCGGAATCCTCCCCCGGGGCTCTTTGCCGTTCCAATGGGATTCGGACAGCCGGCCCCGGCACACCCACGACCTCATCGTCTATGAGCTCCACGTGAGGGGATTTACCAAGAGGTCCAACTCGGGGGTGAGCCCGGAAAAGCGGGGGACCTTTGCGGGCCTCGCGGAGAAAATCCCGTATCTCGCGGACCTGGGGGTCACGGCCGTGGAGCTTCTCCCGGTTCACCAGTTTGATCCCCAGGAGGGCAACTACTGGGGATACATGACGCTGAACTTTTTCTCACCCCACGGTGAATACGCGTCAACAGGGGACCCCTTCCGGGAATTCCGGGAAATGGTGAAAGCCTTTCATGCCACGGGGATCGAAGTTTGGCTGGACGTCGTCTACAACCACACGAGCGAAGCCGGCGAGGACGGTCCTACCTACTGCTACCGGGGAATCGACAACCGGAGCTACTATCTCCTCAGGCAGGAAGACGGCTCTTACATCGATGACACAGGGTGCGGCAACACCATGAACTGCGCTCATCCCATCGTGCGGGCCCTCATCCTATCCAGCCTCGAACACTGGGCCGGAAGAACGCACGTGGACGGCTTCCGATTCGATCTGGCTTCGATCTTCACGCGAAACCGCGATGGATCGGTAAACACCGAGGACCCCCCGCTGATTGAGGAAATCGGCCTCCTCGGCTACCTCCACGACCTCAGGCTCGTGGCCGAAGCCTGGGATGTGGGCGCTTACCTTTTGGGGCGCGGTTTTCCCGGCCTCCAGTGGCGGCAGTGGAACGGGAAGTTCCGAGACGACATCCGCGCCTTTGTCAAAGGGGATCCGGGAATGGTCGGTTCCTTGATGCAGCGCCTCTACGGCAGCGACGATCTCTTTCCCGAGGGCCCCGAGGAAGTCTACCGCCCTCACCAGAGCGTCAACTTCATCACGGCCCATGACGGCTTTTGCCTTTACGACCTGGTTGCCTACAACCGAAAGCACAATGATGCCAACGGTCACGAGAACACCGACGGAATCGACGACAACCTCAGCTGGAACTGCGGATGGGAGGGCGACGCCGGAGCGTCCCCCCAGGTGCTTGCCCTGCGGCGGCGGCAGATCAGGAACTTCTTCTGCCTTCTCATGCTCGCCAACGGGGTTCCCATGTTCTGCGCCGGGGACGAATTCATGAACACCCAGCAGGGGAACAACAATCCTTACAACCAGGACAATGAAATCACCTGGCTCGACTGGGGCCTCCTGGACAAGAACGGGGAGATTTTCCGCTTCTTCAAGCTCATGATCGCCTTCCGCAAAGCTCACCCATCCATCGGAAGGAGCCGTTACTGGCGCGAAGACGTCACATGGTACGGGAGCACCCCGGGTGGTCCCGACCTGTCGCATCAGTCCCGCTCCCTGGCCTATTTTCTTCGGGGGTCACGCCTTGGGGACAGCGACCTCTACGTGATGATCAACGGCCACTGGGAGGACCGGCTCTTTTCCATCCAGGAAGGGCCGGGGGGAGAGTGGACGCGGGTCGTGGACACGAGCCTCGGGAGCCCCGAGGACATCGCCCCGGTTGGATGCGGGACCACCGTTTCCGGTCTTGGCTACGCGGTGAAGGCGAGGTCCGTCGTCGTCCTGGAAAGGCCTCAGGCGGCACTCTCGAATCCTCCTCCCTCAGGCAACCCCCATTGAAAGGTGAAACGATGCTCGACAGGATCAATCCCACCCGAACCGCCGCATGGAAGAAGCTCAAAGCCCACCACAAGCTCATGAAACAAAAACACACGGCTTCCATGTTTAGGGAAGACCCGGACAGGTTTTCCCGATTCTCCTTCATGTTCGAAGACATCCTCGTGGACTGTTCCAAGAACATCCTCAACGATGAAACACTTCGGCTGCTCCTGGACCTGGCCGCTGACTGCAGGGTGAGGGACGCCGTCGAGGGGATGTTATCCGGGGAAAAGATCAATGAAACGGAAGAGCGGGCCGTGCTCCACGTGGCCCTGAGGAATAGGGCCAACGCGCCCATGCTGGTCGACGGCACGGATGTCATGCCCCAAGTAAACGCAGTTCTTCGGCAGATGGAGGAGTTCTCCGGAAGGCTCCTCTCGGGGGAATGGAAGGGATACACGGGAAAGGCCGTGACGGACATCGTCAACATCGGCATCGGGGGGTCGGACCTTGGTCCCCTCATGGTGACGGAAGCTCTGCGGGCCTACTGGAAGCCCAACATGCGGGCCCACTTCGTCTCCAACGTGGACGGCACTCACATCGCCGAGACTTTGAAGAAGGTTTCGCCGGAGACGACCCTCTTTTTGATCGCATCGAAAACGTTCACCACCCAGGAGACCATGACCAACGCCCACACGGCCCGCCGGTGGTTCCTCGAGGCGGCACGGGACGATGCGTCCATCAGGCGACACTTTGTGGCAGTCTCCACCAACCGGGAGGCAGTAGTCCGCTTCGGCATCGATGCAGCGAATATGTTTCGCTTCTGGGACTGGGTGGGGGGCCGGTATTCCCTCTGGTCGTCCATCGGCCTTTCCATCGCATGCACCCTTGGTTTCGACCGGTTCCGGGAGCTTCTGGAAGGGGCCCACGCCATGGACAGGCACTTCCGGGAGACCCCGCTTGAGGGGAACATCCCGGTCATCCTTGCTCTCATCGGAATATGGTATGTGGACTTCTTCGGAGCCGAAACGGAGGCCATCCTTCCCTATGACCAGTACCTTCATCGTTTTGCGGCCTATTTTCAGCAGGGGAACATGGAAAGCAATGGAAAGCGCGTGGCCAGAAACGGGAAAGAAGTGAACTACCAGACGGGCCCGGTCATCTGGGGCGAACCGGGAACCAACGGACAGCACGCCTTCTACCAGCTCATTCACCAGGGAACGAGGCTCGTGCCCTGCGATTTCCTGGCTCCCGCCATCAGCCACAATCCCCTGGGGGAGCATCACGCCATTCTCCTGTCCAACTTCTTTGCTCAGACGGAAGCCCTCATGCGGGGCAAGACCATGGAAGAAGCGGTCGCTGAGCTCAGGGCCTCGGGGAAGAGCGAGGAAGCCGTCAGAAAGCTTGCTCCCTTCAAGGTCTTCGGGGGCAACCGGCCCACCAATTCCATCCTTTTTCGGAAGCTCACGCCCCGCACCCTTGGCAGCCTCATCGCCATGTACGAGCACAAGATCTTCGTCCAGGGGGTCATCTGGAACATCTTCAGCTTCGATCAATGGGGGGTGGAACTGGGCAAGGAGCTTGCCAAAAAAATCCTGGGCGAACTGGAGGGCGACGCCGTGGTGACGGGCCACGATGCTTCGACCAATGGTCTCATCAATGCGTTCAAGCGGATGAGGCATTCATAGAGGGCCCGGCATGCCCATGGGGCACCAGAAACCACGAAAAGCGCCAAATCCACCGCGGAGGGCGCAGAGAGCGCAGAGATTCAATCTGTACAACTTGTTTTCTCAGCGGTCTCAGCGCGCAGCGGTGAAGCAACTTTTCGTAGCTGGCGAAAAGGCCCAATGCGGGCTGGATTGCTCACCATGTGAGGGGACACGTTCAAAGGAGAGGAGCACCATGAAGAAAGTCGTTTTGCTGCGCCACGGTGAAAGCCTTTGGAACAAGGAAAACCGTTTTACGGGATGGGTTGATGTCGGCCTGTCCGAAAAGGGGGTCCAGGAAGCTCTCGAAGCGGGTCGGGCCATGCGCGGGGATGGCTACGTCTTCGACGTCGCCTACACGTCGGTGCTTGCGAGGGCCATCAAGACTCTCTGGCTTGCCCTGGAAGAGATGGACCTCATGTGGATTCCCATTCACCATTCGTGGAGACTCAATGAGCGCCACTATGGGGCATTGCAGGGCCTCAACAAGGTGGAAACGGTGGAGAAGCACGGGATGGAACAGGTGCAGATCTGGCGGCGCAGCTACGACATTCAGCCTCCGGCCCTCACCGTGGACGATCCCCTCTATCCCGGCAAGGACCCCCGCTACACGAACGTGAACCCGGAAGAACTCCCCCTCATGGAATGCTTGCAGGATGTGGTCGCCCGTTTTCTCCCGTATTGGCACGAGACTCTCGCCCCGGAGATCCGTTCGGGAAAGCGTGTGCTCATCGCGGCCCACGGCAACAGCCTGCGGGCCCTGGTGAAGTATCTGGACAACATTCCCAACGAGGAGATCGTGGGCCTGAACATACCCACGGGAATCCCACTGGTCTATGAACTGAACGACGACCTCACCCCCATCCGCCACTATTACCTCGGAGACCCGGAAGCCATCATGCGGGCCACTCAGGCCGTGGCGAACCAGCTGAAGCGAAGCAACTGAGGTTTCCTCGGCGCGTGGAGGCACCGGCCCATGTTCGAACGCGTCATGGCAGCGCAGGAGCGGCTCCGGAGTCATGCCAACCGGACCCCGGTCATGACTTCCCGCACTCTGAATCAGTGGGTCGGTGCGGAGGTCTTTTTCAAGTGCGAGAACTTTCAGCGGGTTGGTGCATTCAAGTTTCGCGGGGCTTTCAACGCCATTTCTCAACTGACGGCGGAGGAGAAGGGGCGGGGTGTCATAACCTATTCCTCGGGCAATCACGCCCAGGCCGTTGCCCTGGTGGGCCGCATTCTGGGGGTGCGCACCGTCGTGGTGATGCCTGAAAATGCCCCCGTCGGAAAACGTTCCGCCACCGAAGGCTACGGGGCGACGGTGGTCACCCACGATCCCCAAAAGACCAGTCGGGAAGAGATGGCAAGAGAGCTTCAGGCGCGACATGGCTACACGATGATACCGCCCTTCGACCATCCCGAGGTCATCGCGGGTCAGGGAACCGCTGCGTTGGAACTCCTCCAGGAGGTCGGTCCCCTGGACCTGTTGCTGGCCCCTTGCGGTGGGGGCGGTTTGCTGAGTGGTTCGGCCATTGCCGCCAGAGGGGTCTGTCCGGCATGCCGGGTTGTCGGCGTCGAACCCGAGGTCGCCGATGACGCCACCCGGTCATTCCGCACCGGAAAACTCCAGAGCGTTCACAATCCACCCACCATCGCCGATGGTCTCAGAACCCCGTCCCTGGGCAAGCTCACCTTTCCCCTGGTCCTCGAGCATGTGCACGACATGCAGACGGTCCCGGAATCCGCCATCGAGGAAGGGGTGAGGTTTCTCTTCCACCGCATGAAACTCGTCGTGGAACCGTCGGGAGCCCTTGGGCTCGCGGCGGTCCTGTGTCGAAGGATCACTCCGCGGGGCCGCGCGGGAATCATCCTGAGCGGTGGAAACGTGGATGGGCCAACCATGACGGGCATCCTGCGCAACCCATCTGCCGGTGTGCTCTGGGAGGCTTGTGGATGAGGAACACTCTCAACTCCCCTCCCGCCGAAGTGACAACACGATTCGAATCCGCCTCGGGCTTCAATAATGCTTGACACAAGGCTTCCCCCTCTGCGACGATTGAACAAGTTCGTTTTCAGCAAAGTTTCCGGGCATTGAGGACAATTCGGCCTTTGTTGAGATCCCCCATGCAGTTCAGCTTTCATGGCGCGTTCACCCTCGTAAGAAATCACTTTTGCTTTTCAGCGGGCAAGTGGATGATTCCTCATGCCGGCAGCCGCTTTGCGGATGGTCACCGCCGGTTGCAGTGCTTTCAAGGGTTTGAAACCCCTCTCAGGAGTAAACCAGAATGAAACTCAAGGTCAACGGCAGGGAACACGACGTGGACGTTCGGCCTGATACGCCACTGCTTTGGGTCTTGCGCGACACACTCGGCCTCACCGGAACCAAGTATGGATGCGGCATGGAACTGTGCGGCGCCTGCACGGTCCTCGTGGATGGGGAGGCGGTGCGATCGTGCGGGATTCCCGCCGAGGCCCTCGCGGGAAAAGAGATCGTCACCATTGAGGGCCTCTCCAGGGATCGGAGCCACCCGCTCCAGAAGGCATGGATGGACGAGGAGGTGCCCCAGTGCGGGTACTGCCAATCGGGCCAGATATTGGCGGCAGTCGCTCTGCTGGCGAAGAAATCCAAACCGAGCGATGCCGACATCGACCGAGCCATGAATGGGATCATCTGCCGGTGCGGTACCTATCAGAGGATTCGCCGGGCCATACACCAGGCTGCCGCCATGGCGCCCGAAGGAGGCAAGTCATGATGGAGGTCGTCAAGATTAGCCGCCGGGATTTCCTGAAAGCCGGCGCCTTGATGGGAGGAGGTCTCATGCTGGGCTTTTCCGTCCCCATTTCCGACTCTTTGAGCGAGGCATCACAGCGCCCTTTGACCGGGTTTCCCCTGAACGCCTTCATCCGTGTCGGAGCCAACGACATGGTGACCATCATCGTCAACAAATCGGAGATGGGACAAGGGGTTTACACGTCTCTGCCCATGCTGGTCGCCGAGGAACTGGACTGTGACTGGAGGAAGGTGCGCGTTGAGGGCGCCCCCGTTCACCCCGTGTACAATCACACCCAGTGGGGCATACAGGGAACCGGCGGGAGCACGAGCATCGCCACGGAATGGGAACGGTTGCGGAAAGCGGGTGCCACTGCCCGGGCCATGCTCATCGCCGCAGCCGCGGCCCGCTGGAAGGTCGACGCGGCCACCTGTCGCACTGAACAGGGAAAGGTGTTACACGAAAGCGGCAGGGAGCTCTCCTACGGCCAGCTGGCCGATGAGGCCGCCAAGCTCCCTGTCCCCGAATCGGTCCCGTTGAAGACTCCGGACCAGTTCAAGCTCATCGGGAAATCGGTGGCGCGTCTGGACACTCCGGCCAAGGTTGACGGCACCGCCATCTTCGGCATCGATGTGGCGCCACCGGGAACCCTCACCGCCCTCATTGCCCGCCCGCCGTTATTCGGAGCCAGGCTGAAGGGCCTGAAGGATGAAAAGGCAAAGGCTGTTTCCGGCGTGCGCCATGTGGTGTCGGTCCCCGCCGGCGTGGCCGTTGTGGCCGACAGCTTCTGGCCGGCCAAGCTCGGGCGGGACGCCCTGGAGCTCGACTGGGATGAGGGGCCTCTCGCCGGCCTCAACACCGAATCCCAACGGAAGGAATACTCGGAACGGGCGAAGACGCCGGGGGTCGTTGCCGAGGAGCGGGGCGACGCGGCAGCGGCCATGAAAAGCGCGGCCAAAACCCTGGAAGCGGAGTACGAGGTTCCCTATCTCGCCCACGCTCCCATGGAACCCCTCAACTGCCTCGTGGACCCACGGGACGGCTTTTGCGAAATCTGGACGGGAACCCAGTTTCAGACGGTCGACCGCAACACGGCGGCCCACTTGCTCGGCCTTGAACCAGAGCAGGTTCAGCTGCACACCACTCTCTTGGGTGGAGGCTTCGGCCGGCGGGCGAACCCCCAGTCGGATTTCGTCGTGGAGGCCGTTCAGGTGGCCAAGGCCTTGAAAAAGCGCGTGAAAGTCGTATGGACCCGGGAAGACGACATCAAGGGGGGGTACTACCGCCCCATGTGGCTGAGTCGGGTCAGTGCCGGGCTGGATGCCGGGGGATCCCTCGTCGCCTGGAAGCACACCGTTGTCGGCCAGTCCATCATGGCGGGCACCCCCTTCGAACAAGGAATGGTCAAGAAGCAGGTGGACGCGACTTCGGTGGAAGGGGCCCGTGAACTTCCCTACGCCGTTCCCAACGTCCTCGTCGATCTCCACAGCCCCGCAATAGGCGTTCCCGTCCAGTGGTGGCGCTCCGTGGGGCACTCGCACACGGCGTTTGTCGTCGAAAGCTTTCTCGATGAGGTGGCTCATGCGGCGGGAAGGGACCCTTTGGATTTCCGCCGTGCCCTTCTGACCGGTCAAACGCGGCACCTGGGGGTCCTGGAACTTGCCGCCGGGAAGGCGGGCTGGGGCACTCCATTGCCCGAGGGCCGGGGGCGGGGTATTGCCGTGCACAAGTCCTTCGACAGCTTCGTGGCCCAGGTGGCGGAAGTCTCCGTGAGTCCCGAGGGGAAGGTTACGGTCCACAGGGTGGTCTGCGCCGTGGACTGCGGAAGGGTGGTCAACCCGGACAACGTTGCGGCTCAAATGGAATCGGGAGTCGTGTTCGGTCTCAGCGCCGCGCTCCATGGCGAAATCACGTTCAAGCAAGGAAGGGTGGAACAGGGCAACTTCGATGACTACGAAGTGCTGCGGATGCGGGAGATGCCCCTTGTGGAGGTGCACATTGTTCCGAGCGACCACCCTCCGACGGGGGTGGGAGAACCGGGGGTGCCCCCCGTCGCCGCGGCTGTCGTGAACGCCGTCTTCGCGGCCACCGGCATGCGCATCAGGAGACTTCCCATCAGGCCCCATGAGCTGAAAACCTGACCAGATGGAGCACGAAGCCCGCCCGACTCGGGGTCACGGAGGTCCAGTCCATGAAGCCGTTTCAGGGTGTCGACGCCTATCATGTCGACGGGTTGCTGCAGGATGACGAACGCATCGTCCGCGACGCCGTCCGCAAATGGGTGGAAAACGAGTACATTCCCAAGGTTCCGGAATACTTCGACAAGGGAGAATTCGACACGGACCTCATCCCCCGGGTGGCCGAACTGGGTCTTTTCGGGATCAAACTGCAGGGCTACGGAGGGCATGGCATGAGCCATGTCAACTACGGCCTGGCCTGCCAGGAGCTGGAGCGGGGGGACAGCAGCCTGCGCTCACTGATTTCCGTCCAGAACTCCCTGGTGATCTACCCCATCTCCACCTTCGGGACTGAGGCGCAGAAGGAACGGTGGCTCCCGGCCATGGTCCGGGGCGAAAAGATCGGGTGTTTCGGCCTCACGGAACCCGATGCGGGATCGGACCCCGAACACCTTCGAACCCGAGCGGTGCGCAAGGGAGGCGACTATGTTTTGAATGGATCCAAGATGTGGATCACCAACGGGGAACTGGCTGACGTCGCGGTCATCTGGGCCCATACGGAACAAGGGATCCGGGGGTTTCTGGTGGAAAAGGACATGCCCGGGTTTCTCGCTCTGCCCATTCCCTGGAAATATTCCCTCCGGGCTTCGGTGACATCCAGCCTGGTGCTGGAAGAGGTGCGCGTCCCCGAGGAAAACCTCCTGCCCGGAACCTTGGGACTCAAGTCGGCCCTCATGTGCCTGAATGAGGCCCGTTTCGGCATTGCCTGGGGAGCGGTGGGCGCTGCCATGGCCTGCTATGGGATTGCCCTGGAATACGCCGGGAGCCGTATCCAGTTCGAGGTGCCCATCGCGCGCTTTCAGCTTGTGCAGAACAAACTGGTCAACATGCTGACGGAGATCACCAAGGCACAGCTCCTCTGCATCCAGCTGGGCCGCCTCAAGGATGCGGGTGTGGCAAGGCACGCCCATGTTTCCCTGGCCAAGAGAAACAATGTGTGGGAGGCCCTCAAAATAGCCCGCACCGCCCGGGAGATGCTGGGGGCCAACGGAATCACCCTGGACTATCACGTGATCCGGCACATGCTGAACCTGGAGTCGGTCTACACCTACGAGGGCACCCACGACATCCACACCCTCATCCTCGGCAAGGACATCACGGGCCACGACGCCTTCGCTCCGGTAACCCGCTGAAGGGCCTACATCGCCGGGCTCCCGAAGGCCTGACGACCGCCAAGGTCAGGTCAATGCGGCACAAGTCTCCACCTGGTTTCCATGTAAAAATACACCATTATTTCTTATTTCTAACTGCGTGAGAACTTGTGCCCATTTGTACTGATATGGCTGGCATGGCGGCGGCTCGATCCAGGAGCCGTCGGGACTCCTCGAGGGCCTTGCCTGAAAGAGTTCGCTGCATGGCGGCTGCGAGCATGTCGGCCGTTAGGGGGTCTTTGGTTTGGGCGAGAAGGAAAAGGGCTACGAGAGCCCGTTCCGACTTCCTGATCCCGTGAGCCTTGAAGTCCACCGGCAGCGTGGCGCCAGAGCAGGAGGGGATCTCGACGTCCGTGGCTGCCAGGAGCCTCCCGCGGGCCGACATCCTGGAGAAGAGGTCCCGTTTCCTGGAAATGCCTTCCTGGGAAACCGCGATGATCACGTCCGGATCTTCCACACCCGTGTAGTCGATGGGGTTGGGGGAGAGAATGATCTCGCTCACCGAGGGGCCTCGCATCACGGTGACATCGTGGTCATTCTTCTGGGTCGCGTGCATTCCGCCCATGACGGCTGCATGGGCCAAAAGGCTTCCGGTGGAGATGATCCGGCTGCCTGCCGCGCCGAGCAAGACCACTTCGCGACGCCGCTTCACCGGGGGTGGAAAGACGGCCTCCATTCCTAACCCAGCCAGGTCCGGAATCATTTCCAATTCGCTCTGCACGCGGTATTGGCCGCCGTACTCGGGGCGCCTGTTGGACTCGATGGGCCCGTTGAAGACGGGAAGGTCCCGGATGCCCGCCTCGATGTCTTCCGGCTTCATGGGGTTTCGCCTGGTGAAGCGCCCCGTGCAGGGGCCCCAGATGTCCACCAGGGAAAATCCCTCGAACAGGACGGCATCGGCCAGGGTCCTGGGCAGGTCTCTTGCGTACACGGACGAGCGCGACACAAAGGGCGCGCCGGCCGCCGCCGCGATGCTGCAGACGTCCATGGGCTTTTCGATGCGGTTCAGAAACCCGGAGGCCACCAAGGCAGCCGAGGGAGTGGTGGAGGAAAACTGGCCCCCGGTCATGCCGAAGTTGAAATTATTCAACACCAGAAGGGTCAGGTCCAGATTGCGGCGGCAGGCTTCGAGGAAGTGGGCCCCGCCAATGCCGATGCCCCCGTCTCCCATGGCTACGATGACCTTGAGGCGAGGTCGGGCAAGCTTGATTCCCGCGGCGTAGGTGAGGGCCCGACCGTGGAGGCCGTGGAAGGCGTGGGTTGCAAAAAAAGTGTCGAAAAGCCCGGAGCAGCCGATGTCACTCACGATGACCACGTCGGCCGGCTTCAATCCCAGTTGGACCAAAGCCTCGTCCAGGGCGTGAAGGCTCCGTTCATGGGCGCAGCCGGGACAGAAGGCGGGAGGCCGGAGGGGATCAAGCAGGCTGGTCACGGAGCACCTCGTGAAGGATCTCACCAGGAGAGATCAGACGGCCGTCCATTTTACCCAGGAAATCCACCCGGGTTCCGCAAAGTACTCGCTGCACTTCCCTCACGTATTGGCCGAGATTCATCTCCACCACCAGAACACGGCCAGCCTTTCGGGCGGCGGCGGTGATCACGTGCTCCGGTACCGGCCAGAGCGTCTTCAGGGCGAGCAGCGACACCGGCTTCCCGGCATCTTCCATGGCTCTCCTCGCTGCAACACGGGCCGCCCTGGCCGTGATGCCGTAAGTGATGATGAGGGTCTTGGCGTCGGCAACTTCTTCAAGATCAAAGAAGGAGAAGCTTTCCACGTGGGATTCAATCTTCCGCTGAAGCCGCTCCACACTTGCTTGGATCTCCACGGGGTCCGTGGTGATGAAACCGGTTGCCCCGTGGGTGGAGGACGTCTGGCGCACGGGGATCGCCCCCCCGATGGGCAGGAAGTCGGGAACATCGGCTCCATCCCTCAAACCGAAAGGAAGGAAGGGTCCCGAGGCGTGAAGGCTTCGTTCGATCACCGGCGGTTTCTCCACCGTCTCCAGGTCCAGAGTCTCCCGGGTCATCCCGATTTCCTTGTTGGACGCAAGGAAGACCGGACAGCGAAACCGTTCGGCGAGGTTGAAGGCATGAACCGTGAGGGTGAAACAGTCCCTGAGGTCCACCGGGGCGAGGACAATGACGGGAAGGCCGCCGCTGCACCCCCAACGCATGAATTGGATGTCCCCGTCAGCGCCGAGGGTGGCTGCCCCCGTGGAAGGGCCTTGGCGCATGACGTTCACGATGACGATGGGGATTTCCGCGCCGACGGCGAAAGAAATGTTCTCACTGTAAAGGCTGATGCCAGGGCCCGAGGTGGCCGTCATGGCCTTCATCCCCGCCATGGAGGCGCCAAGGGACGCCCCGATGGAGGCGATTTCGTCCTCCCCCTGAATCACAATGCCTCCTGCCGGAGGCAGCCAATCCAGCATCGCCGAAAGGAGCGAGCTCGCCGGTGTGATGGGATAGGAGGCAAAAAACCGGCACCCGGCGTGGATCGCCCCCAACGCCACTGCGACATTGCCTTCCAGAAACCACAGAGCCATGGGACGGGACATTCTTCGTTCTGGGTAAAATTGCACAGAAAACTGTGTCCAAATTCTCCTTGAGCATCGTCACCCCGGCGAAAGCCTGGGTCCAGGGATTCTTCCTGGATTCCGGGTCAAGCCCGGGATGACAACTGATTTAACGATCTCCTTGTTTTTGAACCTGGACATGGAAATCCACGTTTGCCTGCACCGGGAATTCAGCCCTCGCTGCCGAAGCGAATCCCCTGGGCAAGGGGGAGCTCACGGGACCAGTTGATGGTGGTTGTCTGGCGGCGCATGTACCATTTCCATGCGTCGGATCCCGCTTCACGGCCGCCGCCCGTGTCCTTTTCCCCGCCAAAGGCTCCGCCGATCTCGGCCCCAGAAGTCCCCACATTCACGTTGGCGATTCCACAGTCGCTGCCCATGTGGCTGAGAAAGAGCTCGCTTTCCCGCAGGTCATTGGTGAATATGGCGGAACTGAGTCCCTGGGGCACGGCGTTGTGGGCATGGATCGCTTCCTCGATGGTTGAGTAGGGCATCACATAGAGGATGGGCGCGAAGCTTTCCTCCTGAACGATGGGAGTGTCGGGACGTGCCTCGCAGATGCAGGGCACCACGTAGGTTCCTGCCTCGTAGAGCCCTTTCTCGAGAACCTCACCCCCGTAAAGAACCCGGCCACCCTGTTTCCGCAGTGTGGTCAGAGCCTCCATCATCTTCACCACCGCCTCCCGGTCGATCAACGGACCCATCAGGACCTTTTCCTGCAGAGGATTGCCGATCACCACCTGGCGATACGCGTGGACCAGCCGCTCACACAGGGCATGGTAAACGTCCTTATGCACGATGGCCCGACGGATGGTGGTGCACCGCTGGCCCGCCGTTCCCACCGCACCGAAAAGGATGGCCCGGATGGTGAGATCCAGGTCGGCGCTGGGTGCCACGATGACCCCGTTGTTGCCCCCCAGTTCGAGGAGCGAGCGCCCCAGTCGCGAGGCCACCGCCCTGGCCACGTGCCGTCCCATGGCAACGCTTCCCGTGGCTGAAATGAGCGGGAGCCTCCGGTCACCGATGAGTCTCTCGCCAAGGACAGCCCGCTCGCCAATGACCACGTTGAGGATTCCCTCCGGAAGGCCGTTTGCCCGCAGGACCCCGGCCACGATGTTCATGATGGCCAAGGCGGTGAGGGGTGTCTTGCTGGAAGGCTTCCAGATGACTGTGTCGCCCGCTGCCATGGCGATCATGGCATTCCAGGACCAAACCGCCAGGGGAAAGTTGAAGGCCGTGATGACCCCGATGGGCCCCAGTGGGTGCCACTGCTCGTACATCCGGTGCCCGGTGCGCTCGCTGTGCATGGTGAGGCCGCAAAGAGTTCGGGAGAGGCCGACGGAAAAGTCGGCGATGTCGATCATCTCCTGGACCTCCCCCTCCGCTTCGGGAAGGATCTTTCCCATTTCCAGAGTGATGAGCTCGGCAAGATCTCTTTTGCGATCCCGGACGACCTGGCCGATCTGCCTGATGACCTCTCCGCGCCTGGGGGCCGGCACCATACGCCAGTGGAGAAAGGCTTCCGTGGCCCTGACGGCCACCTGCTCGTAGTCGCCCTCGGAAGTCTGCCGAATGCTGCCGAGCACCCTCCCATCCACCGGGGAGACGACCTCCAGAATGGGACCGTGGCAAGGCAGGGCGTCACAGCCCGTCACCGCTCCCTCCTGAACACCTGAAAGTCCCAGTCTCTGCAAAAGCTCATCCATTGGCACCTCCATGGAATCAGGCACTCGTCAAAGGCTTTATCGCACACACGCCCAACACATTCAGCATGGTCTGCCGTTGGAAATATCCTGTTTTCAATGGCAGAGACATCAGGGACCGAAGAGACGGTAAGGGGTTCTTCTCCGGGCTCTCCGCCATCTCTTCCGATGAGACGGGCAACCATGGTGGAACGAGGATTCTCAACATCAACTACCCAGACTTTAGGCACTTTAGCTCACTTTAGGCATTTTAGGCACTTCCGAAGGTTTCCCGAAAAACCCCTTCGAGGATTTCGAGGCACACCGCCACCTCCTCCGACGACACGGTGAGTGCCGGGCAGAGCCGAATGACGTTCTGGCCGCACCCGAGAAGCAGGAGTCCTTTCCGAAACGCCCCCTCGATGACCTTGTCCCGCCAATCGCCGGCCCGCTCTTTCGTCTCGCGGTCCCTGACCAGTTCGACACCCACCATCAGTCCGAGGCCTCGCACATCGCCGATGGGCTCAAACGACTGTTGCATCTCCCGCAGGCCGCTCCTGAGCTGCTCTCCCCGTAGGCAGGCGTTTTCCATCAGCCCGTTCTCCAACAGCTGGATGGTTGCCAGGGCCGCCTGGCAGGACACGGGGTTTCCGCCGAAGGTGGAAGCGTGGGAACCGGCTTCCCAGTCCATGATACGCGACCAGGCAAGGGTTGCTCCAAGCGGCAGCCCCGAGGCGATGCCCTTGGCCACGGCGATGATGTCCGGATCCACCGAAAAGTGCTCCATGGCGAACATCTTCCCCGTGCGCCCCATGCCGGACTGCACTTCGTCCGCCACATAGAGGATGCCGTATTTTTGGGCGATGCGATGGAGCTCCCGATGGAATTCGGGAGGCGGCACGATGTAACCCCCTTCTCCCTGCACGGGTTCCACGAAGATCGCGGCCACCTCTTCGGCGGGGACCGTCGTTTGAAAGAGGGTATCCTCGATCCAGGTCACACAGGCTGTTCCGCACGAGGGATAGCAGAGGTGGTACGGGCAGCGGTAGCAGTATGCGTAGGGCACGTGGGTGATGCCCGGTACCATTGGGTTGTAGTGCTTCTTCTGGATGGTCTTGCTCGCCGTGAGGGAGAGGGCCCCCATGGTCCGGCCGTGGAAGGCGCCGAAGAAAGCCAGGTTGAGCTCACGCCGCGTGTGCCAGCGGGCCAGCTTGAAGGCAGCCTCCACCGCCTCTGCTCCGGAGTTTCCGAAGTAAGCCTTGCGTGGTTCCGGGCCCGGAGCCAGGCTCGTGAGTTTCCGTGCAAGATGAATCTGCGGTGTGTAGTAGAAATCCGTCCCTGACATGTGGAGGAGACGCCTGGCCTGGCCCTCGATGGCCTCCACAACTTGGGGGTGGCAGTGCCCCGTGGCGCAAACGGCAATCCCGGAGGTGAAGTCGAGAAAGACGTTGCCGTCAGGGTCCCGTATCCACGCGCCTTCACCGGATTCGGCCACAAGGGGGTACATGCGGGTGTATGACGGAGAAACGAATTCCCGGTCGATGGCGATGAGCTCGGCGGCTTTCGGACCGGGCAGGACCGTCTTGATCTCCGGAACCCTCATGATGACTCCTCCAGGAGATGAAAATGGCTCCAAGGCATCAGGGAGCATTGATTTGTCCGCCAACGAAAAGGGCGGGAGGCGGCGGAAAACACACTGCAGCCGGCTGGGAACTTCTCGGGGAAACACGTTCAATTGACCTTCCGGAGATGGTGCGTACCCCAAAAAGGAAAAGGCGGCAATCCGAGCCGCCGCCCCTTCCATGAATGCCCAGCCCACTATTTCATATCCATGAGATTGACCTTTCCATCGTCCAGGTCGTATTTTGCCCCAACGATCTTGACCTTCCCCTCCTTCACCAGACGACTGAGAACAGAAGACAGCTTGGGTATGTTTGACGCCACCAGTTTGATGTTGTCGTTGCTTGCGGTTTCCACCAACTCCGCCTTGTCATTCCCCTTGTATTCCGCCTTCGCCTGCTTCACCGCGGGAGCTATGATCTTGAGCCAATGATTGACATGTTCCCAACACTTCGTCAAATCAAAATCGCTCTTTCTCCAGAGAACGCACCGGTTCGCTCAAGAGGAAATTGGGCGGGGGTTGGGCGAGCACCCTCTGTTTCGAATTTCCTCTGGAATCAGGGCATGCCATCACTCACTCGCCGCACCATGATGATCTTTCTCTTTTTCTCATTGTGCATTCTTTGGTAAGAAATGGGATTTTTTCAGGAATCGACAGTCTCTTTCACGCTGTGATGAATCCCTCCTGGTACCCAAGCCTTGCCGGTTGGCCCCAAGGGCGTGGAGAGAGGAGAAGGTGGACGGCCGCCTCAAGCCGCTGTGAATCCCGAGCAGGTGGAAGACATGACGTTCCTGTTTACAGACTTTGCCGTCATTTGATCCAAAGGATGTTCACTTCCTCTTCCAGCAGCTTAAACTCTGGATCGCCCGTCACCAGTTCCGCTTTTCTATCTCTCGCAAGCGCCGCGGCAAAGCAATCAGCGTAGGCGATCTTTCCTTTGGCTTTGAAGGCAGCAGCCTGGCGGGTGAGCCTCCAGTCCGCATCCACGATTTCGATGGCCATCTGCCGGATCTCGCGCAATTTCCTGTCCGCGGTTTCACCGGAATAACCGCGCGCGATGCTGTACCACACCTCTCCCAAATTGATCACACTCATCAGGAGTCTCTCTCCACGTTTTTCAGCCTGGAGCAACAGGTCACAGACCTGATCCGCTCCGGGCTCATCCTCAAAAAACGCAAGGAGAGCATAACTGTCGAGGACTTTTGGTGCAGCCATTCTACTTGTCTTTTTCCGCGGCGCGGTCGGCCGCCAGGGCTTTCAGCGCTCTCTTCCCCTCGAGAGAGCCACGGAGCTTGCGATAGTATTCCTCCGTGATGGGTTTGAGAATGATCTGTTCGCCATCATCGTAAATCTGTATTTTCGTGCCGGCTTTGATGCCGTACTTTCGCCGCAGGGATGCGGGAATCACGATCTGCCCTTTAACGGTAGCATAAGATTCCATAACACCTTTCACTTCCTTTGTACTACTCTCCTGACATTCTGATACCATAGTTTGATAAGTAAGTCAAATTTTGCTTTGTATTACTTCGTCTCGCGGTGCGGCTGACAACTTCATGCCCTCTTACATTTTTTTTTCATATTTATGATGTATGATCCAGGCGGGCAGGCAAACGGGCGAAGTGACGATGGAGTTCAAGCTTCCAGGGTTCTGACGCGTCCACCCGAAGGGGCGGGAACACCGATCGGCCGAACGTGGGTGATTGAAGGAACTGTCGTTCAAACGTTCATTCGCCCTGGATATTCTGCTTCTTGGGATTCGCCGGCAGGGCAGCACCTCCCTTGGGACGGGGTATCCTCTCTTGCATGGTTCTGCTGAAGCGTGAGGGCCTTGTGCGACGTTTTCAGTGCCCTGTCCATGACCTCACCCAGCTTGGCCGTTTCATAAGGCTTTTGTATGAAGCCCGCGAGACCTTTTCCCGAAAAACGGGAAGTGATGTCCTGTTCGCTGTACCCGCTCGAGATGATCACCTTCACGTCGGGATTCAGCCGCCGCAGTTCCCTGAAGGCCTCCTCCCCGTTCAGGTGGGGCATTGTCAGGTCGAGGAGGACACAGCTGATCTCGGAGGACCGGTTTCCATAGATCTCCAAAGCTTCAAGGCCGTCTTGGGCCGTCAGGACGGAGAAGCCCAACCTCTCGAGCATTTGTTTTCCCACCGCCAGGACGGTTTCTTCGTCATCCACGAGGAGCACGGTGCCGGCATCGATGTCTTCCGCCACAACTGCGCCCTGCATTGGTTGCATTTCCCCGGCGTGCTGTGAGGCCGGAAAGAGGAGGCGGAAGGTGGTTCCTTTGCCGGGTTCGCTGTAGACTCTGATGGAACCTTTGTGACCCCGCACGATGCCGAGTACGGCGGCCATCCCCAAGCCGCGCCCGGAGAACTTCGTGGTGAAAAACGGCTCGAATATGCGGGCCTGCGTCTCCCTGTCCATGCCACTGCCCGTATCACTCACCTCAAGGCTTACATAGAGGCCCTCAGGCAAGTTGTCGTCGAGAAAAGCCCTTTTGAGATAATCCCGGTCACAGTGACGGGCGCCAGTGGAGATCGTGATGACACCGCTTCGTTCGCCGATGGCCTCGGAGGCGTTTATGACGAGATTCATGAGAATCTGTCGGATTTGGCTGGGATCTCCTTCGATGGGAGGCAGATTGGGCTCGAGATTCAAATTGAGTAAGGCCTTCTTGGAGATGCAGGTCTTGAGCAGTTGGATCATCTCGTCAATCAGGGCCGTGAGGGTCATGCGCTCGACCAGGAATTTGCCCTTACCCGAGTAGGCGAGCATTTGCCGGCACAGATCCGCCGCGCGACGGGACGCATTCACAATTTCGAGAATTTTTGGACGGGCCGGTGAGGTGTCGGACAGGTCAAGCAATGCCAGGTCCGCGTATCCCAGGACAGCCATCAGAAGGTTGTTGAAATCGTGGGCGATGCCTCCTGCGAGAACCCCCAGGCTCTCGAGTTTTTGTGTCTGGAGAAGGCTTCGTTCCATGAGCAACCGTTCTTCCTCCGCCCGCTTGCGCTCGGTGATGTCATGGCAGCCGCCATACAGGCGATGCGTCAAAGGGTCGTCGGAGTCGGGGACACACACGGTGAAGGCCATCAAACACTTCACGGAGCCATCCTTGTGGCGAATGCGCAGTTCACAGACGCTTGATTCCCCGGGGGAGAGGCCGATCACCTTCGTATTGAAAATGGGCAGGTCTTCCTCCACGACCAGAAGTATCCAGCACCCCCAGGATTGGACCTCTTCGAAGGTATATCCCGTGATGCTCTCCACGGCGCCCGTCAACCAATCGATACTGAAACAGCCTTCGGGTGGTTTGGTGCATGTATAGGCGAAATCCGAGATGGTTTGGGAAATGTACTTGAAGCGTTCCTCACTGAGGCGCAAGGCTTCCTGAGCCTGTTTGCGCCCGGTAATGTCCTCGCACACGACCACCGTGTTCAGGGGAGAGCCGGCCGCATCACGAACAAGGGAGACTGCCAGATGTCCCCAGACGGTTTGACCATCCTTGCGCAGGTACCGCTTGTCTATCGTGTAACTGGCTCGGTCCCCTCGCAGCAGGGCTTGATAGAGCTCGGCATCCGCGGACAAATCGTCGGGGTGGGTGAACTGTGAGAAGTGCATTCCCGCGAGTTCATCGGGATGGTAGCCCAGGAAGTGCGCGTCCGCCTCGTTGGCAACCACAACGCACCCCGCTTTGTCCACGACGGCCATTCCCACCCCAGCATTGTGGAAGAAGGCCCGAAAACGCTCCTCGCTGGCTCGCAAGGCCTCCTGGACCTCCTGGCCCAACGATTCCTGATCGGCGTATTCAAGAGCAAAGGAGAGATCCATCGCCAAGCCGTCCAGCAACTCCAGTATCTCATCGCCGAAGGCCCCGGGCTCGGAGGCATAGAGATTCAGTGCTCCGCGTGTTTGCCCGAAGACCTTGAGAGGAAACGCCGCCGAGGAGCGGTAACCGCGCTGCAACGCTTCTGCCCGCCAGGGCTCCATGGATGGATCGTGTTCGATGTCCCGGCACACGACGTGAAGCCCCTGATTCAGGGCTCGTCCGGTCGGACCCCGCCCGTGGGGCTCATCATGCAGGACGATCTTGAGCTTTTCCAGGTACCCATCCGTCACGCCGGCCCATGCGACCGGTTCCACTTCCTTGGTGCCTTCATCCGCGAGTCCGACCCACGCCATCCGGAAGGCGCCCTCCTCCACGGCGATTCTGCAAGCCTCCCGAAAAAGGGAAAGCGGTTCACGAACCTGGACGATAGCCTGATTGATGCGGCTCCGGATGGCATAAAGCCGCGTCAGCGTTCTAGCCCGCTCCTCGGCAGCTTTGTACGTGGTGATGTCGCAACAGGCCCCTATGACCCGCTGGACGGGACCATCGGCGAGGCGATCCAAAACCCTTTCACCCAGACGGATCCAGCGCCAATTGCCGTCTGCGTGCCGGACTCGCATCTCTATTTCAAGACTGCTGGCAGAAGGGGCTTTTTCCCAGTAAGTCAAAAGCAGGTCCAATTGTCCCGTGTCTTCCGGGTGCACAAAATCCCGAAGGAAATCCACTCCGGCGCACTCGGCCTCCTCGATGCTGTAGCCGAATTCCTTGGCGATATGCTGGATGACCCCAGCTCCGTCCCGATCCAGAGTATCCTGAACATACAGAAAGAGGGAAGATGCAGATGGAAAGGACTCAAGGGGTTGCCCCGGGATCTGCTCCATGGGAGTTTCCTCGTCTGACAGGGTTGTGCTGTTCACAGCTTCTATTCCAATCCGAAATCAGTGATGCCAGATTACTTTGAGCGACAACTGCTCTGCAAATACTTTCATTCCCTGCGAAACCAGGAGTCACCATAGTGCTCGACAGGCGCTTCCGGGGGCATGGCACTCATCGAAAAACGATGAATGTTCCCGGCAGTGCAAGCTCCGTTTGCTGATCATACGGTGAAATGGTGACACTCTGACTCGCACCTTTTGGGGACAAATTGCCTGTATTGGCTCATCAGGCAATCACTGTTTCGGAAATCTTGAAACACTTCGTGAGGTCACCTTGCGAAGAGTGCAACTTCCACTGGAATTCTTGGAGGCTCAGATGCATGTAGTCCGATGACGTTCATAATGATATACTGACTGTTAGCTGTGTCCAATTGGACCACACTCGCCACGAGTGGTCACGCCGATGTGGATGTGACGGATCTTGACGAGGCCTTGCACGTGCTCCAGGCTGCAAGCTGAGGCGGTCTTCCGAGAAAGATCTGCACGAAGCATGGAAGCAGATGGTTGCAGGGTCTCCTTCGTGAAGGATTCTCTTTTCCACGGGCCGGATTTCGGGCCATGCGAAAGCTGCGGTGTAGCCTCCCATTGAAAGGATACATAATGTCTGGAAGAAAATTTAGAGGTTTGGCAAAACAGGAGGCGGAGAGTCTTATCAACGAACTGCAGGAGATGCACATCAGGGTCAAGCAGATCTCAGATGATGTCATGTCGAAATACGGCTACATTTCAAAGCCTGGCGAAATGGCAGAGAAGCTCAACCTCATGCGAACAACCATTGGTGGACTCCGGTCGGCAATAAAGGAAGCTATCTCGAGCTGAATCCGATGGGCGACTTGTCAGGAATTTCGCTTCCGTCTCATTTGTGAAAAGTGGAAGGGGACCAGTGCCGTGATCCTGCGGGGTCGACTTCCGGACGGGTAGCGGGATGAAGGAGGCAGCCGGCGATTTCGATTTCCTATCAATCTGCGAGCATCGGTGCATTGCAGACATCTTGCTGCTCATGTGAAGGCACGACGGCGAGGAAAGCAGGGTCGAAGCCAGGCCTATCCTTGACAGAGGCTGTTTGCGGTCTCGCTCTCCGGTTGAATTCGCAGCGCAGCCACGCGCCAGCAGAGTATTTCAGAAGAACCGTCGCACCAGGGAAGGCCGCCGGAAAGGTGTGTCTGATGAGTGAGAACGCACTGGAAATGGTCACTCCTGAAGAGTGTACAAGCAGAATCTTCGAGCTCAGCGGGGCAAAATTTGAACCTGATGTAGCCGTTGATCTTTGGTCCAAGATAATGCAACACAAGTGGCTTCTTTCGGAAAAAGTCGGTCGGGATGTGGGATTGCGGACTGCCTGCGTGGATTTCCTGGAAAATATGGAACAAGCCATTGATGAATACATGACCTACAGACGGAGAGACATTCTGAGTGAGATGGGGGCTCAGACCATCAGCAGGGAAGCGTGGGACACCATATCGAACTCACAACCTCCCAAACAACTGGTCCAACGCAGAGTCATTCTTCCCCTGACAGAAGAGAGCCTGGCCAGAAAGCACGGGGTTGTGCCTCCCAAGGCCATCACCTTTTTTGGTCCTCCCGGCACCGGAAAGACGCATTTTGCAAAGGCAATAGCGGGTATCCTTTCCTGGTGGTTCATCGAGATCGCACCCAGCATGCTCATGGCAGACGGAATCGAAAAGATCGGCGCGAATCTGCGTGAAGTGATGGAAAAGGCAAGAAATCTTGACGAAGTGGTCCTTTTCATTGACGAGTTCGAGGAGATAGCAGGCCGCCGCGATACGGCTGACCGGATAGACAAATCCATCACCAACGAGTTTCTTAAACAAATTCCTTTGCTCAAAGATCAGGGAAACAGAATACTGCTCGTGTGTGCCACGAATTATATCCGCCAATTGGATGCTGCAATGCTTCGTCCGGGAAGATTCGACTGCATCATTCCGGTTGGGGGGCTGGACAGGGATGGGAGGTCAACCATTCTGCAGCATTACCTTTCCAAGCTCAACACCGGAGAGATCGATCTGGATCAACTGGTGGAAATGTTATCGAGATTTACTCCCGCGGATATCGAATATCTCTTTCATCAGGTGGCTCAGTTTGCATTCGAGCAGGAACTTGCCGGTCAGCATGATTACCGGGTAACGACAGAGACATTTGTTCAAATGCTGCCAAAGGCTCGCCCATCTCTGACGGAGGAGGTCATAGAAGAGTTTGAAAAGGACAGGATCACTTACTCGCGGGTCTGAGGCGTCAACCACATGGGAAGCAAACTCGGGAAGGCCATCGAAAGACGCATCGGAACCATGGCCGAAGCGAGTGGTCAACGATGGCGGACTGTGGGGCCATCAAACGCTTGAAACCGAAATACAAGCATATGGTGGTCGGCTTGTGTTCAGAACACGCGGCAACGATGGTATAAGCCGGCAGTAAGACCGCGTCCCGCAGTTTGGGACTTCCGTCCAAATGCATGGCGGGATTAGACCCTTTGCTGAGCAGACAGTCCTCTGCTGCCCGTTGTCTCTTTGGCAGCGGAATTGGAAGCTACCCCGGATTCATCACCCCGTTTGGAAATGATTTCAACCAGCTTGAATGTCCTTATGATACTCACCAGGAGTTTGACAAGGGACTGGGCCGATTCCGATTTCTGGCGGCAGGACAGGTGTTCGGATTTGTCGAGATGCTCATTCCTGTGAAGCGTTTTTTCATTGGCGTCTATCTCAGCAACAGCTGTTTTCTTGAGCCCCAGAATGGATTCGGTCAGTTGGTCATCATTGACATCTGATAGATTCGTGACCGCCAGCTTCAGGATTATGTTTCTATTCTGTTGCCCTTTCCCCTCGTATGATTCTGACATCTTGGCGAGATGGGGAACCAGGAAATTTCTGCTGTAGGTGGGGAGGTCCATTTCGTTGGACTTGGGATAATTCTTCAGATCTTCAAAGAAGTACCCGGTCGAGAGTAAATCCTTTATCAATGCCAAAGGCAACTGAATCATTGGTGGACCTCCCATCACAAGTTGTCGCATTAAAGGCAAGTGAGATTGACGGGCACATTTCCTGTGAAAAGTGCAACCTGCAGCGCCATCCCACGATTCCCAATAGTGGAAACACCAGAGAGAGTCAGGCTCAGAGGGCAGTGGATACCAGTCATAGGAGAAGTGGACACATCGTCAAATCCCCGTCTCCTTCCATGGTAACAAATGCTCGAACACAAAGCGAAGCCTTTCTCGGTTCCTTGGGAAGCTGCGGTCGGTTCTCGCTGAAATGGTGAAGCAGAGATCATCTGCCTGCGAACAAACCACATGCCCAACAATCATTGGATCTTTCTAATATGTTTGAGAATCATCTTTTGAAAAGGTTCCATTTTTCGCAATGTCTCAAGGACCGCATGATATGATGTGCCCGTGGTCGGTGGCGGCCATGCCGGCTGCGAGGCAACGGTTGCTGTTGCATGGATCAGGTGTCCGTTACACAAAGATGGCTGGTCGAATCCACCCATTCAGATCGGTAGGCAAGCCCGGGAAGGAGAAGCCTTGTGCGCTGGGAAAATGAGGAAAGAAGCGAAAATGTGGAAGACCGGCGAGGAATGACAGCTTCCCGTGGGGTCATAGGAGGCGGGATCGGCACGATTTTTATTGTGCTCCTGGCCCTTTATTTCGGCGTTGACCCGTCGACGATCCTGCAGTCCGTGCCCGAAACCGGTCCACCGCCCATGACCCGGGAACAGCAGCAGGTCGACGGTAAAGACCCGATGGTTGATTTCGTCGCCGTTGTGCTCGCCGATACCGAAAAGACCTGGCATGGCTTATTCCGCCAATATGGGGGAGCCTACCAGGAGCCGAAGCTCGTTCTGTTCACCGGAGCCGTGGAGTCCGCCTGCGGCTTTGCCCAGGCGGCCATGGGCCCCTTTTACTGCCCTGGGGATCACAAAGTCTACCTCGATCTCAGTTTTTTCGAGGATATGAAGAGCCGCTTCCAGGCTCCGGGCGATTTTGCCCAGGCCTATGTGATCGCTCACGAGGTCGGTCACCACGTACAAAACCTGCTGGGAATCGCCGAAAAGGTTCAAGCCGGGATGCAGCGCGCCAGCAAGACGGAGGCTAACCGCCTGTCGGTGAGGATGGAACTGCAGGCCGACTGCTTTGCCGGTGTCTGGGGCTACCACGCGGAAAAGTCCAGCCGGCTTCTGGAGACGGGTGACCTGGAAGAGGCGCTGGGGGCCGCCAGCGCCATCGGCGATGACCGGATCATGCGACAGACCCAGGGTACGGTCGTTCCCGACGCCTTCACCCACGGATCATCGAAGCAGAGGGTGAGCTGGTTCAGACGCGGTTTCGAATCGGGGGACATCAATCAGTGCAACACCTTCGAAGCGGGATCGTTGTAGCTGCCTGCGGTTCTCCATTCCTGCCGCATGGAGTTGGCGTGAATTCGTCAGAAGCAGGTGCTCAAATAGCTCTATACCCTCCAGCTAGCGATTTCGCATTACCTGTGCTTGCAGACAAAGGGACTCGACGGTGATCGGGCGCATCAAGGTTCTTTCCGAGCTCAAATTCCCTCAGTGGTTGCCCGAGGGGGCCGAGTGCCTGATCGAGAACGAAAAGGACGGTAGCGCGTTGTTGCTGGTGCCGGGCGGAACTTACCTGGCGGGTGGGCCCGGTGGGGATGAAGGGGGAGGTGAACCCTTCCCGGTGGATCTGCCGCCGTACTATCTGGGATTGTACCCGGTGACCAACAGGCAGTACCTGCATTTTGTGGAAGCTACGGGGCACCGGCCGCCGGACCCGCCCTGGGGGTCACCGGTGTGGAAAGGCCGAAGCTATCCTCCGGAGTTCTCCGACCACCCGGTGGTGTACGTGGGCTGGGAAGATGCGAAGGCCTATTGCTCCTGGGCCGGTTTGCGGTTGCCCTCGGAGCTGGAGTGGGAGAAGGGGGCGCGAGGGGTGGACGGCCGGAAATACCCCTGGGGAAATGCGTGGGATGAAACGAAATGCCGCAATGCCAAGAGTCGAGGCGACGAGACGAGCTGCAGTGTCTCGAGCTACGCTGGCGGCTGCAGCATATGGGGCCACTACCAGATGTCGGGGAATGTGTGGGAGTGGTGCGAGGACTGGTATGACTCCGAGGCGTATGAGCGATACCGGGCAGGCGAGCTGCGGCGGCCTTCATCCGGGAAATTCCGTGTTGTCCGTGGGGGCTCGTGGGTCCTTGGCAACCAGGACTATTTCCGGTGCGCTTTCCGCAGCCGCAGGCCGGACCTGCGCAGTGTCAGCTATGGGTTTCGCATGGCAAGAGGTCTTGCCCTATGAAGCTTTAAGAGCCGTCCGGAAGTGGCTGTTCAGGTTTATCCCTTGCTCCCATCGTCACCCCGGCTTCCGCCGGGGCCCAGAACCTTTTGAAAAACCTGGATTCCCGCCTGCGCGGGAATGACGAAACGGGATTTGTCGAATACAAGTCGCTCGAATTACCGTGAAAATGCCTTGCTTTCTTGCGGGGGCTGCGTCCTCGCCGCGATGACAACAGCGAAGTCACTCCACCGATTCTCATTATGCCGCCTGCATGCCGGCCATTCCCCGAATCTGCTGTGTCACCTCCGGCGTGAGCCCCAGGCCGGATGCCAGCTGATCGAGATATTCCTTCTCGGCGGGGGTGTCTACCTCGATGGCGAGCAACGAAGCCGCATAGATCTGCGCAGCAACGTCCTGGTGACCCTGCGCGGCGGCAATCAGCTGCTGAGTCTCCATCGGCTTCTGCATTTCCATGATGATGTATTGCTGATCATTCTGATCTATGCCGTCTTCCTGCAATTTACCGACGATGCGCTGAACTTCGCCTTGATCAATCTGGCCATCCGCCTTGGCTGCATTGATCATGGCCTTCAGGATCAGTTCGGCATGCTGCTCGAGTTTTTGCCGGTCAGCGTCCGTTTTGGGCTCCAGCAAGCCCGTCGGTACACCAGAGGTTTCAACGCCACTGCCTTTCAAGGCCTTGAAGGCCATGGCTCCAAGGAGCGCCAGCACCCCTCCTCCCAAAGCACCACCCATGGACTTGCCCCCACCTCCCAAGAGCGCGCCGGCAAGGGCTCCAAGCCCGCCAAGGGCGAGATTATCTCTTCCACCCACCGCCTGCTCGGCGTCACCCAGGACACTTCCCAGCAATCCACCCAGGCCACCCAAGCCGCCGCTCCCGCTCGAAGCGCCCCCGAGCATCGAAGACAGACCCTCCAGCAGACCTCCACTCCCGCCCCCGCTCCCGGTGCCCCCGAGCATCGAAGACAGACTCTCCAGCAGGTTTCCACTGCCTCCACTGCCTCCGCCAAGAGAGCTCCTCAACCGGTCGTTGGAAGACGATGTCATTCCCGCTTGGATGACGGAACCCAACAATTCACTTAAACCCATGACACTCTCCCATTTTTATTAGTGAATTAAAGCTCTTTCCGCACTGAACTTTGAGTCGGAAAGGGCACGAAATCGATGTCCCCCCCCGGCAAATCATTTCAGGGGAATTCGGATTTTCTGGCCGACAAATATGAGGTTTGGATCTCGGATAACCTCCCGGTTGGCTTCAAAGATTTTGGGGTAGTCGTTCGCATTTCCGAGGAACTGCTTGGCGATGCCCGAGAGTGTGTCTCCCTTCTTGATGATGTAATATTCCACCTTTTCCTGAATCGGCGGGGCCTGAAGTCCATCGGCCTTGACTTCCGAGACTCCGAAAACATTCCCGGCCATCAGTACGGCCTTTTCCATGGCCTCGGGGGTGGCCGCCTGTCCGGAAAGGGAAACCACACCGTTGTCGAACGAAACATCCAGACCCGTGATCCCGGGGTCCGCTTCCTGAATGTGCTTCTTGATCTTTTCAGCTGCTTCATCATCGCGGCTGAAGAGCTTTTTCCCAATGTCTTTCACGAAATCGAAAAGTCCCATGGCCACCCTCGCAGATTTAGAGGTTTTTCCCTCAAGAAAGCCGACCAATCAAGCCTTCTCCCAAACCACTCCGATTCGATCTTCCCTGTCCTTATCCAATGAGCTCACCGATGATTCGTCCCTCCTTTCATTGGCGCCAAAGAAGTCTTGAGAAGCCTGTCTGTTCATTTGTCTGTTGCCGATCCGCTGATTCCCGGCGCGCCCTTCTTCCGTGTCATTGCAGTTGAAGGGGTGATGCGGTGGAAGGAGAGTCGCAATCTGTAGTCCATCATAGTCACGATAACCTCGATGAGGGCAATCAGCTTCTTTAAAACACCCAACTCGGGTGTGTTGTGGTTGATCCCGCTCGACGCCATCTTAAACCTTTTTTCGCTGATTTCTCAAAAATTGCTGCCGATGGAAGTGCGAAACTATTGGGGTGTAGGGAAAATCAAGCTTCGCGGAGCATCGATTTTGCTCTGAGATGAAGTTACCTGGACCTGTATTTAACTCGCCAGTTTACAGTTGATTCTAAGGGGTTGTTCGGAGTAGGACCTACTTCCATCAGGGTTGGAATGAGCCCGGCGGTGTTGAAGCCGAAGATGGCCTGCAGGCTGTTTTGGTGGCTCTTTGGACAACCGTCTGAGAACGGACGAAAACGTTGATTGACGGAAAGTCAGTCGTTGCTGAAATTCCCACTACGGAGTGAGTAGACAAAATGAGACGAGAAATTCTCCGATACCTGCGGCCTTACCGTGTTGCTTTCATGATCGCGCTGTTTCAGGTCCTCGTGATCAGCGCGTTTGAAATCCTGAAGCCCTGGCCCCTGAAGGTTGTCATCGACAATGTGCTGAGCGGGAAACCTCTAACGTGGGCATTTGCAGCGTCTTACAACAACGAGACGATCCTCCTCCTCTCGTGCATTGGTCTTGTGCTGATCTACCTGCTCCTGGGTGGTTTGAGTATAGTCAACAACTACACCACCATCAGGATCGGCCAGCGCATGGTGAACGATTTCAGAAGTGACCTTTACAGCCACCTCCAGCGCCTGTCTCTTGCATTCCACAGCAGGAGCCAGGTGGGTGATCTCCTCTACCGCGTCACTTCGGATACCTACTCTATTCAGGCCCTCACCATGAATGGCGTTTTTCCCGTCGTGACCGCCACCGCTTTTCTCGTCATGATGTTCATCGTCATGATCAGGCTCGACTGGCTGCTGACTTTGCTGGCGCTCGCCATCTGTCCCGCACTGGTTATTAGCATCTCACTCATGAGCAGCAAGATCGTCGAAGCCGCGACATATTTCAGGGAACGGGAGAGTGAAGTCTATTCCGTAGTGCAGAGGGCCATGTCCGCCATCCGGATCATCCAGGCCTTCACGAAGGAGGAAGAAGAGCACAGGAAATTCATGAGGGCCAGTGTCGAGAGTCTTGGGGCCAGTTTGCGCCTCTTTACTCTCGAGAATGTCTATTCCGGGGTCGTGAATGGGGTGATGGCCCTCGGCACGGCGCTTGTCATATACATCGGGGCCAAGCATGCTCTTTCAGGAGGCCTGAGCGTTGGAGAGATCGTCGTTTTCACAGCCTATCTCGCCTCCCTTTATGCCCCCATCAACACACTCAGCCAGACCTGGGGGGTCATTCAGACGGCCAAGGTCGGGGTCCAGCGCGTGTTCGAAATTCTCAATGTCGAAAGGGACATGAAGGACGGCAGCCGTCTCTTCTCCGACAAGGGGGCGAGGGGGGAGATCTTGCTGGAAGATGTGTCCTTCCAGTACGTGCCGGACCAGCCCGTTTTGAAAAAAATCTCCGTGCATATTGAGCCAGGTCAGAAAGTGGCCATCGTGGGTCCCACAGGAGTTGGGAAATCGACCCTGGTGAGCCTGGTTCCCCGCTTCTATGATCCCGTCGAGGGCCGGGTCCTTGTCGATGGGATAGACACCCGGGAATATCAGCTCAAGTCACTGCGAAGGCAAATCTCCATGGTGCTTCAGCCTCCTCTGGTTTTTCCCATCAGTGTCAAGGAAAACATCGCTTATGGTCGGCCCAAGGCGAGCGAGGACGAGATCATTTCGGCTGCTCGCCTCGCGCGGATTCACGATTCCATCATGAAGCTGCCGAAGGGCTACGATACTCTGGTGGGGGAACAGGGAGCGACCCTGTCCGAGGGTGAGAGGCAACGGATCACCATAGCCCGTGCAATCCTGCGGGATGCCCCAATACTCATCCTCGATGAACCCACCTCATCGGTGGATGCCGAAACGGAGGCCGCCATCATGGATGGGTTGAATCAGCTCATCGTGGGGCGCACCACCTTCATCATCGCTCATCGTCTGTCCACGGTCAGGGAAGCGGACAGGATCCTTGTGCTGCGCTCCGGGGAAATCGTGGAGCAGGGGAGCTTCAATGAGCTGGTGCGCGCGGGTGGTTTTTTCGCTTCCCTGTACCGAACCCAATTCGGCCTCGTGGAGTGAAGCGTTAGTATTTTCTTTGGACCGAGATTTGGAGTAATGTAAGAGTAGATTTTATTGGCTGTGCATCCCACTCCAGATGGAAAGGAAACCTATGGAAGCCGACAAGAAAAACAAGCCAGACGATGCTGGAACCGAAGCTGGTGTTATGGAAGGCACCAAGGAAATGGGATACTGGGAATTCAAAAAGGAAATTTGCACTGACAAAGGATGGCAGCTCAGAAGAATTGATCCCCAAGTTTACGAGGTCATAGACAGCAAACACGAGAAGATAGGGGTTTTTAAGAGTGGAGAAGGGTATTTCCCAAACCCCGAACCTCAATGACGCCGAGGCGACATCCGAGAATGCCAGGGGTTGCTCTTCATGACCGTGAATGAACCTCACTCTTCAGTGGTTTGTGCTGCCGTTGACACCCTATTGTTACAAACCTCCAACGAAAGCACCTCGCCCTGCTCCGTCTTGCATGCGCCGTCACATCCTGGAAAATGCATTTCCAAGTTACGGATATGCCCTTAACAACCAGACCCTCCTCATAAGTTAAGAGTTATAAAGAAGGGAGCGTGACCATGACCACTACAGATCTGATGCCCATGCCTCTCAATTACCTTGACAAGGCCTTGACAAAACTGCGTGATCTGGGGCTGATGCCCGAGAAGCCGAATGAGACCCCGGTGGTGGCCATAATCCAGAAGATCAGCGACCTGGACGAAGAGAAAGCCGTTGCCATTGCACGCACCCTGAATCACACCACCGTCTTCAATGAGGTGGTGCGTGAACAGGTCTCAGCCATGAAGGTGGGTGAGCGCTACGAGCAGATAGCCGCTGCCTTCAACAGCATCCGCGACGATGCCCAAAGCATGGTCGGACAACTGGAAGACGGCAAGATCGATACCTTGGAGCGCATGGGAAACTTCTGGATGAAGGTCACCCGGGGTGATATCCCAAGCCGTTTCGATAAGATCAAGAAGACGTACAACGAGGTGACCCACGACAGCAGGGACCAGATCGATCGGGAGCTGACCATCCTGGAGAGTTACCGGGACTTTCGCGGCGCTTTGAAAGAGGCTCAGGTGATGGCCTTCGAGGTGCTTAAGAAGGCGGAAACACGGCTGCAGGAGACCAAGACGCGTTTGGAGGAAGCTTCCAAAGCCCTGGAAGCCAATACCAACACCGACCAGGTGGTGATCGCCAAACTAGAGCTGGCTCGGGATGAACGGTTGCGGGAGCTGCAGGAGGAGGACAAGCGCTATCAGGTGGCCAAGGATCTGGCTGAAAACCTGTCCATCAACTACAACACGACGGAAGTGATCATGGCCCGACTGGTTCAGTCGAACGAAGTGAAGGAACGGGTGTATTCCCAGGCCGTGACCTTTTTCGGCACCAATGAAACCGTCTTCACCGCCCTGAACGCTTCATTTACGAGTCTGCAGGGCCTTCATGAAGGCACCCGTACCCTGGAGATTATGAAAGAGGGCATCAACCAGAGCCTGGAGACGCTGGCCGAGGTAGGAGGCAAGGTTCAGGAAGACGCCCTTCGGGCCGGCTATGGCCCAACGTTGAAGGCTCAAAGCGTCAAGAAACTGCTGGATTCCGTGATCAATTTTCAGGAAAAGTCTCGAACCCTGATTACCGAACTGCGGCAGTTGAGCGCGCGCAACGAAGAGGAGATCCGGCAGGCCGTGGAAGCCGGCAAACGCCGCCTTGTGGAATTGACCACAGCCGGGGAATCCCTGACCCATGGTTGATAAAGAGAAGCCGGAGAAAATCGGGCTCGACGAAGTGATGCTCGCCATGGACGTGGTGGACACCCTGCGCCACGAGCAGCAACTGGTGGAGCGGGAACTTGCGTCCGACGAACGCGACCAGGCTCTGTTTGAGAAGGTGAAGCGCATGTACGCGTCACAGGGCTTGGAAGTTACCGACGAGATCATCGCCGAGGGAGTGGCCGCCCTGCGCGAGGAACGATTCGTGTACCGGCCGCCCCCGCCCAAGGGAACGTTGTGGCTGGCCAGGCTTTACGTCAACCGGAGGCGATGGGCAAAGGTGGCAGGGGGGGTGGCCGTATGCCTGATGGCCGTCTTTCTCATCTACCGATTCGCCTTTGTGGCGCCCGAAGCACGCCAACGGGTGAAGGCGGCTCAGGACATCAATGCCCGAATCAGCCAGCAGCAGGATCAGCTCACCGTAGCCGGACAGCGCTTGGGAAACCTGAATCAGGCACTGAAGAGCACTGCCGACAAGGCCTCCCAATCCTCGGAAGTCGCCGCCAAACGCCTCCTTTCCGAGGCCGGGCTGCAGCTGGCTGGGGCCGATACCAAGCTTCAGGCTTTGGGCAAGCTGCCTCTAAAGCCGGATTTGGACGCCGACAGCCTTGTCCGGGAAGGTGATGCCATCAAGCGCCGACTGGAGCAGCGGGCGGGGCTGCTGAGTGACTTGAACGCCCATTTGGACAAGGCCGAGTCGGCCGTGGCCGATTTGAGTGCACTCACCATGTTGCGGGAAAAACTCGCCGGGCAGCGCCGCAGCCTGCTGGATGAAATCCGGGAGGAAGCAGCTCGTGGGAAGGCGGAAAAGCTTTACGCCGATGCACTGGCAGCTCTGAACAGCGGCGATGTCCAGGGAGCCAGCAAAGGGTCGGCTGCCCTCCAGGAGCTGTATGGACGGGCGGTGCAGGAGTACGAATTGCGGATCGTGTCCAAACCAGGCACCCCCAGCGGCGTGTGGCGGGAGCCTCCGAACAGGGCCGGGGGCCGCAACTATTATGTGATCGTCGAGGCCGTCACCCCACGGGGAGAAAGGCTGACCGTGCCCATTACCAGTGAGGAGGACGGGAGCACGCGCAACTTGTCGCAATGGGGTCTACGGGTTGATGGCGCCCTTTTCGAAAGAATTCGTCGCGACAAAGCCGATGACGGCATCATCCAGAACAACCGATTCGGTGTCAAAGATCGCGGCACTCTGACCCCCCAGTACCTGATGCCGACCACGGGCGGGGCAATTACCCAGTGGTGAGAGAACGTCGCCATGATAACTGGAAAAGATAACCTGCAGCTGATCAACGAGCACATTCATCAGGCGCAAACGGAGCACGAGGCGGCCGGACTGCGCCTGGAAGAACTGCATCGCCAACTCAACGCCCTACACATGGAAACCGGCGAGCGCTACCGGCAGTTAGCCAGGCTTCGACTGGACAACATCCAGGCCGGGCAATTGGTTTCCCGGCTGGATGAGAGTGATCAGGCCATATTCAATCTTCTGGAGAAACTCAAACAGACCCGCCAGGATCTGCAAGAGCGGATCAAGGCGGGCACCTCCAGGCAACAGGAGCTCGAAGAAAAAAGAAAAGAGCTGGAACGCCGGCGGGATGAGGCCGGCGAGGGAATGCAGCGCCAGTTGGAACAGATCCGCAAGCGGATCACGGAGACAGACGCCTACCGCCGGCAGCAGGAACGAGCGCAGGAGGCCGCGGCAGTGGCCAAGCATGCCGATGAAAAGGCATCCCGGACGGAACAGGACCAGCTTGAAAAGGGAAAACCCTATGAAGCAGACAGCCTGTTCACGTACCTGTGGAAGAGGCGCTACCTGACGCCGGATTACCAGGCCGGTTGGCTCAGCCGCCAACTGGACGGTTGGGTGGCGAACACCATCGACTTTCGGCGTAATCGCGTCAACTATCACATGCTCCAAGAACTGCCCCGCCGGCTCCGGGAGCATGCCACCAAAGCGCAGCAGACGGCGCAGTTGGAGGCTGAGGCGCTGCAGACCATGGAAAGGCAAGCCGCCGAAGCCGACGGTATTCTCGCACTTCAGTCCGGAGTGCAGGATGTGGAAAAGCAGCTCAAGCAACACGATGCCGAGATGGAAGCTCAAGTGACCCGGAATCGGCAGCTTTTTCAGGATCTGACCGCCCTCAATACGGCGACGGACCCATTATCCAAGCAGGTCGTCGAACTGCAGGTCGCCGCCCTGCAACGGGAGGAACTCACCGAACTCCTGCGCGAAGCCCGCACCACCCCCAGGCAGGAAGACGATGTCATCGTCGCCCAACTGCAGCAGATCCAGCAGCGGCAAAACCAGATTGGGGCGGAAATCCAGTCCATCGACAGTTTCCTGAAGCAGCAGCAGAAGAACATGGCGGATTTGGAGGAACTGCGGCGCCGCTATCGCGAAAACGGCTATGACGCTTATAATTCATCCTTCCCCGGCACCTTTTCCCTGGGAGCCCTGCTCGGTCAGATGCTGGGAGGTCTCATGAATTCGGACATGGTCTGGCGGGAAGTCGGTCGCCACCAACACGGGGGCCCACATGGAGGCGACTGGGGTGGATTTGGAGGGGGTTCGGAAGGGCCCGGCGACGAGGCGGGCGGTTTCGGTGGTGGCGAATTTCGCACCGGCGGTGGTTTCTAGGAGTTGATCCAGACGATTGGCAGGGTGGAGATGGTCCTCCGGAGGCCCCAATACTGTTGACTTAAGCACATCAGAACTCCCCTCCCACCAAGGGGAGGGGAACCATGGACGGAGGACTTCCTTAAGTCAACAGCATTGCCCGGAGGCCCCACCAGGGGGCATCCGGAGGATGCGGTGACTTTCGCTTGGGCTGGCCGTCATTGGACTTTGGCGGGAGCAGGTGCAGGCGCAGGAACTGGTGCTGGCGCCGGAGCAGGTGCTGGAGCTGGAGCGGGCGCTGGAGCCGGAGCGGGCGCTGGGGCTGGAGCGGGAGCGGGCGCTGGAGCTGGCGCAGGAGCCGGGCGCAGGAGCCGGAGCTGGCGCAGGGGCGGGAGTTGGTGCAGGAACTGGAGCGGGTGGGAGCTGGCGCAGGCGCCGGTGCTTGAGAGGTCTCTTGCTTGGGAGCATTCGCCTTCTTCAACCAGTCACTCACGTAGCCTTTCTGCCAGAGAAGCAGAGCAACTGCTGCAACCGCCACCAGGAAGATGTAGAGTTTCCATGGCCTCTCCTTCTCGGCAAAAGGATCCACGACCGAATACTGCGCTCCCTCGGGAAGCTTCGCAAGTGCGGTGAGCGTTTTGCCGAAAGGGATGTTGATGGTGGCGCGTGTGTTCACGGCCCAGCCGTTGGCGTCGAGAATGGGCGCCAGATTGCGTTTGCGAAGCTTGAAGTAGGCCATGACCATCGAAGGCCCTGAAACGAAGAGCATCAAGCCGGCAACCCCCAGTGGCATTTGCCACCAGCTGAGGCTGAGGAACCCCGTCAATACCGAGGCGAGGGCCGTTCCTATGGCGCCGATGGCAAGCCCGATTGCTGCAAAGATGCCTGCGAACTTGCCGACGTCAAACGGCGGCTCGGGCGGCTTTCCGGCCTCGGCCGTTGTGGTTGCACCGGATATGCCGGCGGAGGCCGATTCCTTCAACTTTTTGTCCTTGGAGGCCGCCACTTTTTCGATTTGTTCGGAGATCATTTTAGCGATCTGTTTATAGGGGCTCCAGAACGCCTCTCGAATGCTGATCGGGTGTTCAGTTATCTTAACAACCGTGGCATCCCAATCGTTGCCCTTCCGGTCGTAAAACACACCGTTGCGCCCGACCATGAGGTTGTCGGCGCTTCCATCGGTCAATGCGGCCGCAATGTTCATTTTCTCCGCATCTCCGTTTCGCCTGCACTCACAGTAAGCGAGGTACGTTTGGCTCAGATTGGCCATGCTGCTGTGTTTTGCGATGTCATCCACCTTAATGCAAAGATCGCAACTGCGGCCATCCATGTAGAGACTGCCCACCTGGAAGATGGCTTTGGTCCCGGGGGAATAGAAATCCTGGAAAGAGGCGAAGTTGTTCAAGAGAGTGAAAATATCGCGATGATACCTGACCAGCTTGTCAACGGATGCAATTGAATTCGCTTCCTGCTCCAGAGCCTTGTCTTTTTCGATGAGGGTGGTCAGGGATGCCTTCACGTTGAGAGCCAGAATCTCTCGAACTCGTTCCAGTCCCAGCTTCTCGACGGCCGCTCCCTTTTTGCCGTCGAGCCAGCTTTCGAAGGCGACAAACCTGGCACTGATGAGCGCCCATTCGCCGGCATCGAGGGCCGCCTTGTCGCCGAACATCGGCTTCACGACAGCCGTGCGAAGCCTGGAAAGCCAATGAATCCACGCCGGATTGACGCCTTCATCCAGGGGTAGAGGCTTGCCGACTCCAATGGTCGCCAACGGAAGCGCGGCAACCTCCTCGACAGACGCCGAGAGGTCCTTGCGGGCCATTGCCTGGTACTCTTCCGGTGATGGATTCAACGGCCCGACCGCTCCAGAATCGAACTCCGCCAGGCGGCAACGGGTGAAATAGTCGTCCACTTTGGTCCTGACTGCCTTGAAGACTTCCGCCGCATCGCTGGTTGAGTCGCCGAACACGAGTATTTTGGCGGCATCGCCTTCCGCTTGGCCCCACCAGTCGGAATAGTCCTGCAATTCGGCATAAAATTGGTCCGCCTTTTCCTGTGTGATTCCGGGTTCACCGCTGCGGTCGAGCTCCGATTCCAGACACTCCATGATATCCATGATGACGCTCTTGAGCTGATCATCATCCGCGGCATCAACAGGAATAATCCCGTCCCCGTTGAATTTTGTCTTGGCAAAGATTGTGGCCGTATCCGCGGTGTCTTCAGCTGTCAGGAAGGCGGCATCGGGCTTGCCAAGATTGAGGAGAATCTGTTTCGCGGAAGCCAGAAGCTGCGCACCCTCCGGTGTGCTCTCATCAATGGCTGAGAGCGGCAGAGCACTGGCGCGTTTGGCCAAGTCATCGGGATTCTTCAGGACGGATCCAATCCATTTGACGGCGGTAAGCATCTCTGGAACCCTGATGCGTCCATCTCCATCGCTGTCAATGAGCTCAAGAGTCCTGCTGTCCAGCTCAAGCCCGTGGGTGGGACAGCTGAGACTGGCCCACAGCTTCTGGTCAAGTTGGTCGAGGGCCAGCAGGTCCCCGCCTGTTTCCAGTCGAACCTGGTCGAACCCTCCGACCCTCGCAAACCGCCATTTGTGCGGCGTGGATGATTTCTCGTTCTTGCCGGCATCCATGGAAGATCCTCCTTTGTCTGCAATGATTGACCATCTTCGGGAAACGACAGGGACCACTCAAGGGTCACCGCTAAACTTGGCTTGAGAGGTCTTGGCAGAAGAAGCGGGGAGTCCCGTGAGCGTGGTGAAGGTACGGGACTTTTTCGGCACCTCCAATCAAATGATAGAGGAATCATGTTGATCCCTGATCTTTTGATTGGAAAATAGAATCCACGGCCTCATGTCGATCAACTGCGGATCCTTGAAATGGTCCCGTTGCTTACCATTTCATTAAACTGAGAGAGGAGTGCCTTCTCTTCCTTGTCCAGGACGCTGTCATCCTGTGCAAGCTCTGTAATTCGCTGGTACTCCGTCGGTGTCACCCCGAGATCCTGAATTGCACGATTGATCATTGCTTTTAGGTCGGTGGCGGTATTGCTCGGTTTTTCCATCGAAGTTCCCCCTCCTTCTATTGTTGGCGAGAATAGGCAGACGAACGGTTTTCAATATAACAGATTCGATAAAATATCAGGAAAGTTTTGCTTCTTGAAAATTAGAAAGAGTCTGAGAGTCACTTGCGGCCTCATTAGGCAAGACGGGGAAGACCAGTGTGTGCAAAAACCGTAACGAGACACGCAAGAAGTCGTATCGTAATGGGAATCTTAAAGTGGTCCCGCAGGCTGTTTTTGCGCCTTCCTGCACGGGGTGGGGTAGAATGCATTCAGTTGGCATCTGAATTGCTGTATAATGCATTGCGTCTGCCCGGTGTGGAGGGCATGTGCAATGACCGAAGGAGCTTCGGCTGAGCCAACTGCTGATCGGAGGTGCCGTAAAGAAAAGGGAGGGATCCGAAAGTTGCATTGAACCGGGGAGTATTGGGAGATCAATGACATGAAAGCATTGAGGAAAATAGTTGGTGTGACATGTGTCGGGCTTGCTTTGCTCTTGGTCTTTGCGGCCGGCAGTGCGCAAGCCCAACCTGGCTGTTGCGTTAACCCATTGTTTCTTCCATTCGCCGTGGCAGGTGCCGTGCTTGGCACGGCGGCAGCGGTTGTGTCAGCCCCTTTCCACCCCTGTGCATCATATGACGGCCCAGGTTATTACGCTCCGCCACCCGCCTATTATGGTTACGGGTACGGACCAAGGCCATACTATCACAGGCAGGTGTGGCGCCATGATCATGATGGCCGTTATTACCAAGGCCGTTCTGAGCGGCGGGTCTACAGGCAGTGGAACGGGTATTGACCCAAACACCTCCGGCATTGCCGGAGGTGTTTGGCTTCCCAGGATGAGGGCATTTGCCACCCCTTGTTACGGCATGCGACATTCCATGTCACGATAAAGACGGGGCATTTATATTTCAAAAGGTTGAATCTGCAAAGAGGAAACTGTAAAGTCCCGTTTGAGCGGAAGATGCCCTCTTCATGGTATTTTGAGTACGCTGGAGCGGCAATCTGAAAACTGTCAATCTCAAAGGGGGATATATGGCTGAGGATATACTGGAGAAGGGCGCCATACTGCAAAGGGACAAATTAACTTATGCGATTGCTCCTCACGTGCCTGGCGGTATCATTACGGATTTCAGTCTATTGCGCAGAATTGCCGATGTGGCCGAAAAGTACGGAGCCAAAGCCGTGAAATTGACCTCTGCCGAGCGCTTCGCCTTGGTAGGACTGCGGGCGGAAGATATCGATGAGGTCTGGAACGAACTGGGGCTCTCACCCGGAGCAGCTATTGGCCTCTGCGTTCGTTCTGTCAAGATTTGTCCGGGAACGACTTTTTGCCGCATCGGAGTGCAAGATGCTGTGGGTGTCGGTCTTAAACTGGATGAGAGATACCACGGATGCACGCTGCCTTATAAGTTCAAAATCGGTGTCTCCGGATGCCCGAACAACTGCTCCGAGTCGTCTATCAAGGATTTTGGTCTTGTGGGGATGCAGACCGGTTGGCGTGTCCTGGCCGGCGGCTTTGTCTCGGGTCTCAAGCCCCGTCTGGCGGATGTGATAGCCACGGGCCTTAACGACGAAGAGGCATTGGCCCTGGCGGACAAAGTCATAGCCTGGTTTAAGCAGACAGGGAAAGCCAAGCGGATTGGCCGGCTGATTGATGAAGTAGGCCTGGAGAGGTTTCGACAGGAACTGGGCTTGCCCGCGGCGTGACCGCTAATAAACCCTGGTCGAAGGGAACCGACCAACGAGTGGGTTTGTGCTGAATCGCCGATTTGCCCAGAGGAACTCGTGGTTTTTTCTCTGGGAGGCAGTGGCGATACTGTGCGATCTTCCTGATATGTTTTGGTGAGCAGGCCGGGGGGTGAGATTCCCCCCAGTTCGCTCAACAATTACAAGAAGGCCGGCGTTTGCAGAAATTTCTCTCGGACAGACTCCCGGCAGCGACTGGCCTTCGGTATCCAAGCCATGCCGCGCGATCCCAGAAAGGTGCGGCAGGTGCGCGCCGGAGACTCAAGCGACTTCACTTTTCTGTTTCTGATCTGGAACCTCGATCAGGCCGTGAATACTGGGATGACGGTTTGTCATTCTCGTTCCCGGTGCCAGCCATCCATTGCAGACATGTCACTGAAGATCCCTAAGGGCGATCCACGGGAGCTTCTCGACAGGGCGAACCGGAAACACCGGGCCCAGGAGGAATTTTAGGGCATGTGCACTCATAATCCACATTAGACCCCACGTAATCCAACCATTCCTGCCAGGACAGATTGCGGTGCATGGCAGCGCAGGCATCCCACAAAATGGATTCTTCCTCGACTCGCCACAAGTGAACCCGCCCCTTTGTGTCGCCGGCTGCAACAAGCTTCCCATCGGGACTGAACGAAACGGACAAAACCTCTCCCTTCGGCCCCTCCAGGGTGCGGTAGGGGTTTAAGGAAACTCGCGGTTCCGCCTCTCCCTGCCTGATCTGCCACAGTCTGACCCTGCCGTCATTGCCGGCGGTAGCGAACATGTTCTGGTCGCACAGCCCGGGGGGCTCACCTTTGTTCGCCTCGGATTTGGAGTCCTCACAGAAAGCAATGGATGTCACTCCCATGGTGTGAGCATACTTCCTTTGAGACACCCGCCAGGAATCGTTCGTCAAGTTCGAGGTCGACACGACTCCCACTTGACCACTTTCGTTGCCGAACGCGAGCACGTCGCCGTTCGGACTCCAGGCTAGAGCCCAAACCGATCCTTGAGCGGTCGAGTCGGAGCTCTTCAATAGTTCAGCGCCGATGCGCCCAGAATCATCGATTGCGAGGCGCCAGATCTCCAGTGAGCCGTCTTGGGTGCCGAGGGCCAGATACGGAGCGGTCGGGTGCAGCGCAACAGCCCGCACGGCGCTGGTGCGCGACCCCGACAGGGACTGGGGATTGGGGTCGATTGGGAGAGCTCCATCTCGCTCCAGCAGCCAAAGCCAAACGCTTCCATTGTAGTCCCCGCCCACAAGCAGTTCCCAGCCCTTCGTCCACTGGCCTTCGGTCCATGCAACGCTCCACAGGCCCTCCGATGCACTCACATCCATGGACAAAGGCTCTTCCATGCTGCCGGCGCCAGCCCTCCGGGCGACATCCATCAGCAAGACGGAGTTGATGCTCCCGGCTGGCAAAGTTTGGCAACCTTCAATTGTTTTCTCGTAGTTCTTGCTAACGATCGCCAACCGCCGCCCGTCAGGGCTCAGCGACATCCTGCGAAAACTCCCCGTGAAGCAGAGTGGCTTGGTTGCCTGCAATATGTTCAGAGTATCGGGCTCCACCTCCGGAAAACTGAGATAGTCGGAGCCTCCAGCAGCGAGTGTGCGCCCGTCGGGCAGGAACCCTATCGTCCAGATCGAACCGGCCTCCGTTTCCTCGCTGTCGAGCCGGGCAGGCCCAGTGGAATAGCCGATGGCTCCCAGGCCCTTCCGCAGCCACAGACGGGCGTTGAGCTCAGCATCAACCTCAGCGAGGACTTTCCCTTCATCCAAGACACTCAATGCCTTGATAGGGGCACGGCACGCCCTGATCTCGCGATACCGAGCGTAGAGTTGTTGAGGTGCACTTGGCTGCTGCAATCCCACCGTTTTGATTTCATAGGGATCCGCAAAAAGCGAGCTCAGGTCCCATTCTCCAATGAACTTCTCACTGCCGACAACCAGTCGGCGTTCGGTATCATCGAAGGTAGCCTTGAGGAGCTTGGGTATCCGCTTATGGGCCATGCTGGACCTCCCCTGGTCGACGCTGGCCTTCAGCACTGCTTCGCTCGCCTGGGTGGGGCAGAGATAGATGATTTGAGGTTCGACATTCGGTGGAGCCGGCAGCAGCACGATAGCAATCGGCCCATGACGGAAAACAGCGACCAGTCGATTTCCCTCCGGCATGGGTAGCAGTACGCTGACCCCAAGGTCGAGCCAATCCTTGAGAGGTTTCAGCTGTCTTCTTGGCTCCTCGGGCCAACCGTCGAAGCTATTGACCAGTGTCAGCGGACTCGCGAGAGCCCCCCCCTTCGCCGGAAGAATGGTGAGCGTCCCTTCCGAATCTCCCACGGCAATCCAGCGGCCATTAGGGTCACATGCCATGGCGGTGATGGTCGAACCACCGGTACGGAGGACTCCGCCATGCTCAACCGGAAACTCCTCGAAGCGGGCCATCCCATTACGCCAGAAATGGACGCCCCCGGCTCCCGTTGCGATGAACAGCAGAGAGTCTTCGGCGGTCATGCAGAACGGCCCACTTGGAATAGCCGACAGCGGAGCAGGCATGTCGATTCTAATCGGTGGGCTTGATTCCTCTTTGCTGGATAGTTTTTCCCCCAGGAACAACTCGACACCGGATTTCGTCACAGCCACCAGGTAGCGCCCTGCGGGGCTGAACTCGAGGGCTTGCAGGTCATCTCCGGTGCGGAGCACGGGCCATGAGCGCTCTTTGAGCTCCCCACTCAGCGGGACAATTTCGATCTCTCTCTCACCCGATCCCACGGCGATAAACCGCCCATCTGGAGAGAAGGACAACTTTCCGGCGTCCCAGGAGTCTTTGCGCAACATCGACAACTGCGGGCTAAGCGTGAAAGGCTGTAGCTGTAATGTACTTCGCAGGTTCTCCATGATGCGCGACTCTACGCCGGCCGGGGTCTTTATCCGGTCGGAGAATCTCTTGGCCTGAAGAGTCAGAAGGACGGCAAGCTCGTGATCCTGGTTTCGCCACCGCGCCAGAGGGGCATCGGCAAGAAGCCTGTGAATGCGTGCCTCAGTCTTGGCAACCTTTTCATGGTGCAGCATTATCCCCAATACAACCGTAGCCACTAATACAATCACTAACACGAACGCTCCGGCGATCCTAAGGAAGAGGCGAAACCGTCTCGACTGCTGCTCCCTCCTCACGTGGTAGCGACAAGCCTCAAGATAGCTTTTCTCTGCAGTTGAAGGCATTTTGACATTGCCGGCCACCCAGTCTTCAACCTGAGCAAGCACCCCGCCACTCAGGAGCTCAGCTTCGGCCTGCTTAAACCGTCCGGCCTCCTGGTGGGCCCTATGCTTTTCGATCCCGTTCCTGAGGAGCCGCGGAGCTTCGGCCTGTTCCTCGTACCATCGCTGGTTATCGGACTTGATGGCTTCCACCAGTCTGTCGTGGGATATCTCGTACCAGACCGTTCCTCTTCGCAGCTCGAAACGTACAAGATATTGTGCCTCCAAGATGTCAACGACAGGATTGGGTAAGCTTCCTGTCAAGATTCTACCCTGCTGGAGCTGGTCACGCAAGCCAGCGGGCGAGATCAATTCTTGCTCGAACCAGTCCCGGATTCGCTTCTCATCACAGCCCGCATCCCTTGCAATATCTCTTTGGGCGACGGTGTGGACGGCGCCCCGGTAATAGCTCTCAAGGGCTTCTCCCACCGTGCCTGCAGTATCGACGAGCTTTGGGCGGACTACTGTTGTGCCGTCGGGCAACCGTTGCCACAAGCGGTCACAGACCACCTGAAGGTGCAGGGGTTCTACATAAGCGGTCTGATACACTTCGCCGCCTGGCTCGCGCACGGCTGTGAGCTCATAGACAAGCCTGTCCAAAGTTTCGGCACGATAGTTGACTCCGATGCGTTGCGAAGGTCCCGCAATAGCTTCACGTGCCGTTTCGTGGTTCAAAAGGTCTAAGCGGTAACGTGCCGCAAGACGGGTTGGAAGATAATCCATGTAGGGGTCCAGACCAGCAATGTGTTCTTCCCGCATCGCGATGATGGCCCACCGGTTGCGGTTCTGTAACGATAGGCCCAACTGTTGGAAAAAGTCCCGCTTGGCACTCCAGTCCATGGGGTTTCGTGTGATGATCTCTTCGAACTGGTCAAGGATGAGGACCTTCGGCCTGGGGTCGTTGCGTATCCAGATCCGCTGCGTCAGAAAGCTGGAAAGATCGATTCCGGTCAGGTCTTCCAGAGGAGGGGCATCCTGTGGGCACCCTTCTTCCCAATAGTGGATGAGGCTTGCCACATAAGGATTAATAATACCGTCTACCAGCTTTTGAGGCGGTGCACCCGAGACTCTCGCAGGACTCAGAACCTGGAAATCCTCCGCCTCCAGAGCGGGCATCAGTTTTGCCAACAGCAGTGAAGTCTTCCCCGCCCCTGATGGCGAATAAAGCAGGACGATGCGCTCGGCAAGAACCAGTCTGAGGAGGTCAAGCGACTCCTTGTCACGCCCATACAAATCCTCGCCATAGCGGTAAGCCCGAGGTCCCACATAAGGACTAGGCTTTTCCATAAGAATCAACCCCCGAATTCGTCCCAGCGCCCCTTGAGCTCCTGCAGAAAATCCTCCGCAGACCCCCAGTAGACATTGATCTCCGCGCCAGCAAACTCCGAAAAGTAGTTCTCCAAGTAGTCCCGCGCACGCTCGGGGTCGACTACCTGGTCATCATCCGGGTCGATCTGTACGGCCACATGCATGTGCTTGGCACGGCGTTTCGCGCCTTCTTGTGCGAGGAGGCTGCGAAAAAGCACCCGAAAATCCCAGTGGTGCATCCTGAAGCCGAGAAAGAGCAGGCTTGTGTTGATCAGTGCCGCACGAACCATACTTGGGATTACTTCCTTTTCTTTCCAGAAGTGGATGAGGAAGTCGAAGTAGTCGTCCTCCGTGAGCACGCTGTTGCGAAGGTCGCTGAAGTGCCCGAACAAGTGGTAGACAAGAGGTTGTTCCAGGGATGGCTCGAAGCTCGGCTGAGCCCCGGATGACTCGGCAAGGCCAAGCACAACTTCCTGCGGCGCCTTCCTTGAACGGCGCAAGGCGTCACTCAGGAAGGAGTTGAGACTCGCGGTGACATAGAGGCGAAAAGGAAGCTCAGCAAGGATTCTGTGGGGCTCGCCTGGATCCTGCCCTAAGATGACCTTTCCCACCTCCGTCAGAAAGCCATCCAGGGGGAGCTCACGCTGGTCGGTGCTGATCCTGGCACCATAGCGGCGCAGCATGATTTCCCGGATCCTCTCCTCGTAATGTGCATAGGTGAAGTCATCCCCGTAGACACTGGCTATATACTGGGCAACCTGTGGCAGGCTGATTCGTTCATGAAAAGCCATCGGGTACTGGTAAATCTCGGCCCAGGACAGGGCAATCTCCGAACGGAGTCTGGCAATGGTGCTGTTAAGCCCTGGACCGATAATGGGGGTGCATTCCCCCTTCCTGATCTTGAGAAGGAGTGTCTCCCAGGTTGGCTCCACCTTCGTTTCCTCGGTGAACCGCGGCACATACCATATCCGTGCGGTGCGCAGGCAGGAGATCAGCACCGGAGCCCACTGCCGGCCGGATTCTATGATGGCCGTGCGAGCGGTGTGAAGGGCATGGTCCATTCGCCCGTCCGAGCGAAGGTTGTCAAGAAAAGCTTTGAAGAACGTGTCCCACATTGAGGTTTCGAGGTCCGCTTGAAGCGTGAGAACACCAAGAACCCCGGTTTGAGCCAGTTCGTAGGCTTCACGCAAGATCGAGAGCCATGCCGAATGCGAGTCGAGCCCTTCAGAACGCTCGCAACGGACAACCGGAGAGAGAATCACCAGCCTTGGAGGCACTTCGATACCCCAGAATGCCTCGGCAATCGGCAGATTCACAAGCCGCGATGACCACCACTCCACACCAACGTTTACCGGCTCAGTTGATTCACCAACTCCAGGAACGTCGACGCACAGGTAAAGGATGTCGGGAGCTGTTGCCCTGAGCTCGCTCCGGAACGCCTCGCTGTTCAGGTAACCCCTAACCTGAGTCGTCGCCAAACCGGAAGTTTCCAGGATATCTCTGGCCTGGTCGCACCTCTCGAGTGCCACATCCTTAGCGCCCATAGGAGGGACCGAAGAATCGAACCAGTCCCTCAGCCCTGCGACAAGCAGCGCTTTCAGGCGCCTTTTAGGTCTGTGTTGAATGTCGCGCCAGTTCCGGGCATCCGCAGCGGCATAACGGACAAGGCAGGTGGATTCGAAACTCAGATCGTTTTCTGCCCTCCCCCCCAGGATCAGAAGTTCCCACCGAAGCCAGTGCAGCTCACGTGCACAAGCGGAGATTGAGATTCGGAGATGCAATGGCACTTGGAGTTCCCTGGCAGAATCTTTTGCCGCTCGAAGAAAATCCTCGTGCGATGGTTCGGGAAATAGAAGATTACGGAGTTGTTTCGCGTACTTTGCTTTGTCCTGAATCTTTACCAGTTTCGGCAGGTCGAAAGAGACGAAGTGTGTCAAGGGGAGATGGTCTCTGGAGTCGCCCGAATGTGTAAAGCCTAGCTCCACGCAGTACCGATCCCACTCCCGATGGCTTAACCTTATGTCGAGAACCGCGTAAGTATTTTGAGGGGAGGACGGCGGTCGAAGCCTAGGTGGCTCCTCTCCCCCGGTCTTTTGCCGGCCAACGGGAGGCTCAGGCTCCGACACAAGAAGATTCGCTATCTCGGCGGTGAGGTCGCGGAGGTCTCTCTCCTGCTCCGCTTTGCTGCCATCCTCCACGGAGTCTCGATGCTTGGGCCGGGCTTCGATGTGCTTTAAACGGCTGAGTTTGTAATTGCATGGGCTCACAACCAGCGGGAGGATCTTCAAGCTGCCTGCCTGCATTCGCTCGAGCAGCACAGGGATTTCCTTTTGCATGATGAACCCCGAGCTCAAGAAGTTCGCGGACACAAGCAATACGGCGATCTCCGCACTGTCGAGAGCTTCGCGGATTTCCCGAGGCCAATCGTCTCCCGGTTTCAACTTCTGGTCGCTCCACTCCTTTACAAGACCTTCCTGCTGGAGCACACCCAGGTGAGCAAGAAGCCGTGAGAGCCATTCTCTGTCCCTGTGGCTGTAACTGATGAAGATGGGTGACTGCGCCATGGCCAATGACTCCTCGGCGATTACCTGAACGGTCACTCAATGCCAGGAGATGAACGGAGCGCAGGCGGATTTTCTGCTGTGATAATGTCGAAGGGATGATGGTGCTTCCGAGGTGCTCGTCCTCTCCCGTCCACCCGGACTGACGAACGATTGATATCAGAAAGATCTTATTGATAGTTATTTTAGTACCATACTTGGTGAGTTCTGCAAAGTAATTTCATTCATCCTGACTCGATCAACCCGACGCTCGCGTCGAGGGGCATCGGGGCAGATGACTGCCGCAAGCTCCGTGAGAGGGACTGTCTTCATGGGCTCACCTCGCACAGGCGTATGGGGAAAAGGCATTCAGGGTCATCCACTTCCATGAGGTGATACATGTTGAACTCATACACCTCACCGCAGGGAATGTCGGAAGGACTATACAGCAACGCCAGATTTCCCGCTGTTGAGATGCGGCCCGGGTAAACGAAATGCAGAAGCGTGCTGCGCAAATAGGAGCAGACGGTATTCGCCTCCTCCTGATCCGGAGCGATGACTTCCATGACCAGTCCAAGTTCATGAGACACCCGATCTCTTTCGGGTTCCATGGCTCCCATGACCCCATTCTTGCCATACCCGTGGAAGAGCAGGGTGCCCGTGAAGCCCAGATCCTTCCGGACCTGCTCCTTGACGGCGTCCAGGACGGAATCGATTTGACTGATAAGAATCGGGTCCCTGATTCCCGCGATGGAGATGGCTCGATACCCCGTGCGCTTCACCCCTTCAAGTTTAACCGTGTAAGGGTCCGCCGGAATGAACCGTGTTCCTGAAACGCCCACACGACCTCCATCGAGAGCCTCGAAACGTGTTCCTTTCAGATTAAGAGATCCTCCGGGGCCGGGCAGAACATAGGGGTCTGATTTCTCATACAGTGTGTGGGCTGCTGTTGATATACACGTGAAGTGTCTTTGCGGATTGAGCGATTCCAGCTCAAAACAGTCGCTGTATAGAGTGCCCATCACACAGTCACAGCCACTGCAGATTTCTCAGGGAACCCGTAGCCAAGGATCGCCGTGGGAGAAAGAACTCTGAATGCGGTCTCTCTCATGAGAGTGTCTCCAATCCTTGCTTTTCTTGTTTCTGTTTAGAGCCATGAAATAAAAGCTCTCCCCCCCTTATAAAAAAGTTGAGCGCCGAACCAGGGGATTTCGTCGTGGGTGCACCGGAAGGAAACCCTTAGACAATTTGCAGTGTGCTGCAACCCGTGATAATTAAGGTGCATGTCTGCAACTTTCGTCCACATCAAATACCATGCAACATATTAAAATTTATAATTAAAAATGAGCCGTGGGTGACTTGGATCATCGACGGTGAGGGAAATTGGGGGCATTTTGTCTTGATGAATGCACAGCTTTCCACTCCAGGCTGTTTCAGCCTGGAATTGGAGACGGAGTGAACCAAGATTAAGATGGGAGAGATCTCATGCCGGTACTGACCAAGGATTTTATTCGCGACCAGGTGGCTGAAAGTCGAACCATTTTCCACAGGGGCGAGAGGCTTTTTGAAAATGGGGCCTATTACTGCAAGGAAGCCAACCGTGACAAAGGCTCGTACGTCTACGAGGTGGACGGCAGCTACGGCGATTACACCATCGCCCTTCAGTTCACCAACGGTGATGTCCGCTATTCCTGCAACTGCCCCTATCCCGGCGACGGCTGCAAGCACACGGTGGCAGTGCTTCTGGATGTCATGGACAGGATGACCTTCAGGGAGAAAGAGATCCCGAGGGCTCCCGCGCCGGACGTGCAGCCGTTGGAATCCTGGCTCAGTCCGGACGAAATCAGGCAGCAGGCCATTGAAGACAGAGTAAAGCGCGCAAAGACAGAGAACTTCAACATCCTCCTCGGGGAGATGTACAAAGGAGAGCATCTCGTCGAAACGACAAGGGGCCGGCAGTACAAAGCAACCCTCCACGATCCGGAATCGGGCCTGGGACATTGCAGCTGCCCAGACTTCCTCACCAGCCGTCTCGGTACCTGCAAACATCTCATCTCTCTCGCCGGTCACATCAAGAAGCAACGGGATCTGGCCAAACGCCTGAAGGCGGAACGATTCCCATTTGTGGACATCTACTGGGACTCCGTCCATGAGAAGCCTCGGCTGTTTTGCGAGCGGCCTCAAGAGGAGATACTGGACGTCGCCCCTTTGCTCGAGAAGCACTTCGATTCCCAAGGCCTCTTTTCCTGCAATGACCTGGGGGATTTCCTCAGCCTCCTTTCCGAGCTCAAGGGAAACAAGCGGTTTCGAATCCAGGAGTCTGTGCTCAGCCGGCTGGATGGACATCTTGCGGAGCGACAGCTGGAGGAACTGGCCAGGGATGAGTTTCCCTCTCTCGAAAAGATCCGGGCAACCCTTTACCCTTACCAGGAAGCAGGCGTGCACTTTGCCCTGTTCAAGAAGGCCGTCCTCATCGGCGATGAAATGGGCCTCGGAAAGACGCTTCAGGCCATCGCCCTGGGAGTGCTGAAAAAGGAGGTTTTCGGGTTTCAGCGGGTTCTGGTGGTCACGCTGGCTTCCCTCAAAGAGCAATGGAAGAGGGAGATCGAACGCTTTACCGCGGAGAAGGCCGTTGTGGTGGCCGGGACCCGGGAGCGGCGACAGGCGTCGTATCACGATCCGGACAGCCTTTTCAAAATCACCAATTACGAGGCGGTCTTAAGGGATGTAATGTTCCTTTCCCGGCTCAAACCGGACCTGGTCATCCTGGATGAGGCGCAGCGCATCAAGAATTTTGCCACCAAGACCGCCGAGGCGGTCAAGTCCATTCCCTGGAAACACTCCCTGGTGCTCACCGGCACACCCCTGGAAAACAAGCTCGAAGACATCTATTCCATCGTGCAGTTCCTCGATCCTTATCTCCTTGCCCCGCTTTGGAAATTTGCCGCCGAGCACTTCATGCTGAGCCGCGACAAGAAGGGCAGGATCCTCGGCTACCGCAATCTGGACAAGCTCCATGACCGCCTCAAGGGGATCGTCATTCGCAGGCGCAAGGAGGAGGTGTTATCCGAGCTTCCCGATGAGATCGTCAATAACTACTACGTGGACTTGAACGCGAAGCAGTTGGAGATACACAGTGGGTATCTCCAGAGCCTGCTGCCTCTCATCAACAAAAAGTTTCTGACCCCCATGGATATCAGGCGTATCCAAGAGCTGCTCCTCAAGATGCGCATGGTCTGCAATTCGACCTATCTGATCGATCGCAACACCAATATCTCTCCCAAAATGAAGGAGCTGGAAGGAATTCTCCATGAGCTGATCATCGAGAACGGTCGCAAGGTGGTCATATTCAGTGAGTGGACCACCATGACGTTCCTTGTGGGGAAGGTCCTCTCCATGGCGTCCATTCCCTTTGTGGAGCTCTCGGGCAAGATCCCCGTGGCCAAGAGACAGACGCTCATCGATGAGTTCACGACAAATCCCGATTGCAAGGTTTTTCTTTCCACCGATGCGGGAGGAACCGGCCTCAATCTCCAGGCAGCCGACTGCATCATCAATTTTGAGTTGCCTTGGAACCCGGCCAGGTTGAGTCAGCGTGTAGGACGGGTGAACCGCATCGGCCAGCAGAGCAAGTGCGTCAATGTGGTGAACCTCATCGCCAGGAACAGCATCGAAGAGAAGATCCTGGCGGGCCTCCAGCTCAAGCGGGATGTCTTCGAGGGCGTCTTTGACGGCGGGCCGGATACGGTTGAATTCTCCCAGGAAAAGCGTACCGAGATCCTCAATAAACTGAGGGAGATGATGGGCGATGAGCCAATGGTGCCGGCTCCCGAGCAAAGGGCTACCGAAGAGCTGCCGGAAGATACCCCCCACTATCTGAATCCTAGGGTGCTCCAAGAGAAGCCCGAAACCATTGCATACGAAGCCGAAGAGACAGCAGCCTATGGAGCTGATGAAGCTGAGGAAGCCGCTGATGAGCCTCTTGAAGCCGTTTGCGGCGCCGCTCATGTCATCTGCGAAGAACCGCAAAAGGCGGAAAGCCCGCCATCTTCTCAAGCCCAGTCCCCGGAGCGGCTCGAGGAAGTCATGAATTCAGGCCTGCAATTCATCAGCGGTCTTCTGGAAATGGCCACGGGCCAAAAGCTGAGCCCTCTGGGGGACGGTCAGAGCATGATCCAGGTGGACAGGCAAACGGGCGAAGTGACGATGAAGTTCAAACTTCCGGGGTTCTGAGGCAGCTCTCCACCTGCGTGATGGCTCCCGCAATGCGGATCTTTGCACTGAAGGAAAATGTTGAGCAGGCGATGATAGACCTCTGGTTCGTGGAAGAGACATCCCTTCCGCCCTCGTCGCCATGAAGCTCAGCCTGGTCTTCTTGCAGAAACCTTGATGCTTGCAACCGATGAGGAAAGCTCTTCTGATGTCTCCGCCGAAATGTTCGAATCGGCACAGACCGCCTGTGCCATGGGGTCCGCCGCCAAGAAATCGATGGGATAGACATCCTCGCCGAGCACCTTTATCTCCTGGAAACCCGCGGACTGGATAGTGGCAAGGTATTCCTCCTTCATGGCGGCGCCGGCTATGCAGCCGACATAGGCCTCGACGGACCGCCGGATGGCTTCCGGGAGCTCTTTCAGGAGGACCATATCAGACACCATGAGGCGGCCACCGGGTTTCAGAACACGGAAGGCTTCCCTGAAAACCTTGTTCTTGTCTGGTGAAAGATTGATGACGCAGTTGGAAATCACGACGTCCACCTGTTCTTCAGCAACAGGAATGCTCTCAATTTCCCCCAATCGAAACTCGACATTTTCAAAATTGCCCTCCCTGGCGTTTCGCGTCGCCTTTTCAATCATCTCCGGAGTCATATCCAACCCGATGACTCTTCCGGTGCTCCCCACCTTGGAAGCAGCGAGGAAGCAGTCGAAGCCCGCTCCCGAGCCAAGGTCGAGGACGACTTCGCCCTCCCTGAGTGAGGCAAGCGCCACCGGGTTACCACAACCCAGTCCCAGGTTTGCCCCTTCAGGCACTGCGTTCAGCTCTTCATCGCCGTAGCCTGCTTTTCGGCTGATGTCCGCTGCCAAGTTGGAGCTTCCGCAGCAGGAACTGCCTGTTCCGCAGCATGGAAGATTTTGCAGGGCCACTTTGGCATAGCCTGATTTCACGGCCTTCTTGATCTCTTCAGGTTTCATTTCAAGCACCTCCTCATAAAACCCGGCAACTGTCAAACCCCGCTTATCCCCTTCAGCACGGGACCGAGGAATTCCTTGACGCGCTCCGCCAGGGAATCGGCCTTGATCAGTGTGAAGCAGCACACTTCTCCGTCCTTTTGCCAACTGATGAGGGCCAGCTTATCCCCTGCACGGATGTTTGCTCTGTCGCGAAGCTCCTTGGGCAGCACCATCTGCCCTCTTTCATCCACACTGATGAGCGACTCAACCCTGCAGCAGTCCCTCTGCTCTGCCTCGGAAGTACAGCACGGTTCTTTTCGGCTCTTTCGGGGCATCGCCTTACCTCCTTCATTCCATGGGTGCACAAGTGTGAGAAGTGATGCCAAATAATCAGATGAATCAGTCAAATCAGAAATAACCCATAAAGGAGCGGCTGGTCAAGCCCGAAGTGGCCATTGCTGGGCTTCAGGGGGGATCGTTCGGGTGGGGGTTCTTCCTACAAAGTCAAATGATGGGACCAAGGGGCATCCTGAGGTCGCGTGGATCCGAACCGGACGTGGCTCTCGTGAGGAAAGTGGACAGGTGTGCAAAAGAAAAGGCCTGAAACAGCCCTGCGAGTTGCCCCAACAAGCGGTTTCACTTCAGCAGCATCTGGCCGGACTGTCCAACACCTTTCCTCGCTGCTGTCATGTGCTCACATTCCAGTCAGGGTCCCTTCCCAAAAGGGCAGAGAGGATAGCGGCATTCGGGGCAGTCACGGCACAGTCCCCCATGCCCAAGGAATGCGAGATCGGCCTTGCCGATCCGCTCTCCGGAGAGCACCCGGGGGAGCACCAGGTCTAAAACCGTGACTCTGTGGTGCAGAGCGCATGCGGGAACCCCGAGAAGCGGGATCTCCCTGAGATAGGCGACCACGAACATCGCGCCGGGAAGGACCGCGGAGCCGTAGTGGAATTCATCAGCCCCGGCCAGGCGAATCCCTTGGCGGGTAACGTCGTCGGGATCGACGCTCATGCCACCGGTGAGGAGCAGGAGATCACATCCGATCTTGATCTGAGACTGGATGGTCCTGGCAATGACCTCAGCACTGTCGGGGGCAAAATCGATGGTTGAGACCGTCGAACCAAGGCTCATCAACTTCTCGGTAAGGATCGGGGCGAAACGGTCTTGGATGATCCCGTTGTAGACTTCGTTTCCGGTAATCAGGATACCCACCTGAGCACGCCGCAAGGGTTTGACGGTCAAAACGGACCCGTTCTGACGGGCTATGGCTGCGGCGCGCTCAATGTGCGCACGCTTCATGACCAGGGGTATGGCGCGGGTTGCCGCCACCAGCTCCCCTTTCTTCACCAGTGAGTGATTATGCAGCGTCGCACACATCACCTCGTCAACCATGTTGAAAGCGGCCAGGGCCGCGGTGTTCAACTGCAGGAGTCCGTCCTGCTCCGCGGTCAGACTGATCTTTCCCTCCTTGGGGTCGTTTTTCCAGAGGATGCCTTCTCCTGCCAGCGCACCGGCAAGGATTGCAGCCGCTTCGTTTTCATGAATCTCATCGCCTTCGAGGTCCATCACGTAGATGTGGTTTTTTCCCAAACGCTGCAGGTGGCAAAGATCTTCAGGGCAAACCCGGTGCCCCTTTCGAAACGCAGGCCCCTTGAATTCGCCCGGGCGAATTTCTGTTATGTCATGAGCCAATGTACAGCCGATGGCCTCATCCAGAGGGATGATTTTCAGCACCGCTGGATCTCCTTCTTTCTCCGAGGTGAAAAGGAATAAGGAGCTTCAGTGATAGGGCACCGGGCGAACCGGCAAGTGCCCCTCGACGCCCTGGCACTTTTGCCCTGGGCCGGTGGCGGGAGACCAATCCATGCCGACCCAGGTGACGGGGTGAGATTCACAGAAATAGCCTCTCCCTGCGCAGGGAGCGCAAAGCGGGAGTCCTTCAACCATCACTTCCCGACGATCCCGGACCACCTGTCCGCACCGCGAGCAGGAAACCTTGCTCCGCGTTGGACCTGGAAGGTCCGACTCATTCACATCGATTCGGACCTCCTCAACCCTAAAAAGAACACTTTCGGGCATGCGTATGTAGGCTTCAAGCTGCTGCGGAATTTTTCCGGGGATTTCCGGAGCGTACGCGCGCGCCAGGTCCCGGGACTCCTCCGTCGAGATGATGCGATAGGACCTTCCGGTCTCCAGGTTCACAAAGCACGCCGCCATGATCCCGTAGTCCATGAACTTGAGGGAGCGCCTGCCCAGCTTGACACCCGTCACATGCGCGATGGCATCGGCGGCACACCGGTCTATTTCGACGTACACCAGAAGCTTCTTGACCTGGCTTGGATTTGTGGGGTCATCCAGGCCGATGAGGCGACATCCCAGCATTGCCATCCTCACCCCCACAACCTGTCCGGGACACAGATGTCCATGGGCCGAGGCGGCGGACGCAAGCAATGATTCAAAGTCTTTCATACTCAATCTACACCTTTACCAGTTTAACCTGACTCTGATAGAAAACGGCACTGCCTCCCACTGTATCCACAAGGCCGGTGTTTTTCAAGACGGGATCGACTCGCATGGCCGCATTGGCATGCACTCCGGTTCCACGGCGAGGATCGGCTGCAACGGTTTCCCCGTCGATCACGACGCTTTGGGCCCCGTAGGCCCAGTGGCCATGGCCCAGGGAAAATGCCACAACCCCCGGCCTGATACCCTCACGGATCTGGATACGACCGATCATCAGCTTCTTCCGGCCATGGCCGAGATCCCAGATGCCTTCCTCATTGGAAGCTGAGACAACCTTGACCTTGTCTCCGTCAGAAAGGCCAAGTCTTCCAGCGTCAACCGGAGACATTTCGATGCCGTTCTCGGGGTAGACCGCCTGAAGCCAGTAATTGCCTCCGGTGCGGCTTTTGGTCTGGGAGATGGTCTTGTAGGTGATGAGCGTCATGTCGAAGCCGTGGGATTCATCTTCCAGTTTCTTGCCGGTGCAGTCACGCGGCCCGTCGATGAAATCGGCATGGCCAAGGTAGGGTTCTCCCGTCATGGAGTGCTTGGTTGTGACGAACTTATCGAAATAGATCCCCACGAGCTTTCCGTATTTATTGGAAAGCTGGCCGTCCTTGTATGCCTGAGCATATCCCTGGAACCGGCCGCCACGATTGAGCACGTAAACCACATGGGGCCAGAGATCATCCCCGATCACGGCCTTCCATCGTTTTGCGTCGAATATGGTCGGCGGAAGATGCCTTCGGGCCTGCTCGAATAGCTTGATCTCTTCCGGGCTTGCTGCCTTCACCTTTTCAGAGCCATCCGGCTTGTCGCCGAAGGCAATGTTTGCAATCATTCGCAGGTACAGGTCCTCTTCGCGCTTTAGATGGAGCCCGGGGCCGAAGGCGTTTTCCCCGAAGCCCGGAAGCTTCATCTGCTCGGCGATTCCGAGTACAAGGGATTCGAGAGAAAGAGGCATTTTTTCGCCAAAGACCGTTGCTTCCTCGGTCAGGGGTTTGGCCGCCGGCTGTCGGAACGGCGCAACCTTGGGTGTTATGGAAGGATGGGACCCGGAGATTTCCCAGCGCTCGAGGTAGGTCAGGTCAGGAAATATGTAGTCTGCATACATGCTCGTCTCGCCGACGACGATATCGGATGAGATGATGAGCGGGATCTTTTTGGGATCGGAGAGGATCTCCACCAGCTTGTGTCCCGCAGGCAGAGAATAGACCGGAGACGCCATGTAGAAAAGCACCGCCTTGATCTGGTACGGGTAAGCATCCCCCATGCTGGGGATCACTTCCTGGTAGATGTCGCTCGAGAATGGATACCAGACCCTCTTTGCGGGAAAGCCGGTGAAGAGGGTTGTCTTATCGTAGGCTGTCTCGTGCCGGATGATGGAAATCCCCCATGGCCTCAACTTTCCGCTTTGCTTTCCAAGATCGAAGGGCTTTCCTTCCTTTTCCCCCATTATGTCGAAGCCTGTCGCCTTGGCAAGGCCTCCCGTCCAGTCGTGGTTGCCAACGAGGACGTTCACCATCATCCAGGCCAAAACGTTGTAGAAACCTGAGGTGTGCTGAGAGACGCCGCGGTGCAGATCGGCCACCGCCTTCTTGCCGTGGCTGGTAAACTCCTGGGAGAGCTCTGCGATGTCCTTTTCTTTAATGCCGGCCAACTCCGCCCACTGGGCGAGAGTTCTTGCTCCCGCCGTTTCGCGGTAGATCTGGAGGACGCTCTTCACCTTTATACCGTTCACTTCCGTATCGACGAGGAGATCACCTTCAACAGGCTGCTTTTCGTCATTGGGGTCAAAGGCGACAGGCCCGCTGTCTTTGAGGACCACGAAGGGATCGAAATCCCACTCTCCTCCATCCGTTTGAGAGCGTTTTTCCGCAGCCACTCCAATATCCGAGCCTCGAAGGAACGTACCCGGTTTCCCATCTGCCTTGACCTTGACAAGCCAGGCCGCCTGGGTCCAGGTGGGTTCCTTGTCCACCGCCGCTGCAGCCTTGTTCGCATTGGCCAGATACCTGGCATCGTATCGCTTGTTCTCAATCATCCAGTGCATCATGCCCATGGCCACTGCAGCCACGCCGTTTGGGCGCACCGGGAGCCACTTCCAGGCTCGTGCCGCCGTCTTCGAGCACCGGGGATCGATGACCGCGATCTTCATTCTCCCATCGATCATTCCCTCAGTTAGCTTCTGCACGCGAAGCGGCGGACCGTAATTTGCTTCATAAGGATTCGCGCCTACAAAGAGGATGAACTCGGCGTTGCCCGTGTCCGCCTGCCAGTAGAACTTGCTTCCTCCCGTGAATTTCCCTTCGGTGAACTGGTCGCTCATCGCCTTGCAGGTGAAATAGAGGGAACCCTGGCAGACGGTGGTGTGACCATGGGCATTGACGGTGCCAAGGGCGTTTCCCACGAAGCGCTTCAGAAGGTCGCTTCGCCCAGCCTTGAGGCGTCCCCAGCTGAGGCAGAACTGATTGTTCTTCGGTCCAAGGTCGGGATGGTCAGGGTCGATGAGGTACTTGAGGTTTGCCGTATGTTTTTCCTTGAATACCTCCAGGGTCATTTTCTTGGACGCAACCAGCGCTGCATCGTCGGCCAGCTCCTTGGCCACCTTGGGGTCTTTCAGGACACAGATGTCTTTCAAACCATCCACTTTGCCTTCACCAAACAGGTCGCCACCCTCGACGATCTCTTTCACAGCCTGTTCGAAAGAGACGGTTTTCCATTTATCCTCGCCCCGTTTTCCCGCACGCTTCAGAACTTTCACCAGACGGTATGGGTCGTATAACGCCTGAATGCCTGCCTGGCCTTTGGGACAAATTCCTCCTTCCACTTTGGCCGCATCTGCAAGGGGAGTGTCGTAGGCAATGTGGGGTGTGAGAGTCCAGGGGCTGTATGGGTTCCCATCGATTTTGGCCACATGGCCATCCACGAATTTCACCTTGATGCCGCAGTTGGTATTGCACTGCTGGCAGACGGAGTGGATCTGGTTCTCCGGAAGATGATGGGAATATGCATTCTCAGCCATGCCGACAGCATTTGTGGCGGCCCATGCGGAGTCGGTCCCAGAACCGTCGATGCAGCGCCCCAAGGCAGTTGCACCGGCAAGGGACCCTCCAAGGAGTGCCGAACACTTGAGGAATTCGCGGCGTTCCATTTCCATCTTCAAAGGGTTCTTCTCCTGACTGTTAGCTGGCATGTTCCATCCCTCCTCTCCGCGAAGAAATCACCGGCAACCATCGCGCTCCCAGAAGAAAAGTGACGAGTCCCAGGGATATGATCCAAAGGCTCACCAGCCATTCATTCAAATTCGGTGTGTACTGGGTTCGCAAACGGTCATGATAGAAAGTATGCTCCAGACCCTCCAGTTTGTAGACGGCCAGGTCGGGGATAACGAAGTTGAAACGCACCGTAATGAAGGTGATCACGATGAGGAAACAGGCCCACGCAACCGTTTTCGGATTGTGGGGGCCCCCAATGAAAAGAAGCAGGGGGACGAGACTTCCAACGAGCAGATGGACGAGCCAGAAGGTCCACCAATAAGGCCCTGAAGTGATGAGGTCGAGGCTCGCCACCACGTTCGTGACCCCGGTCTGGTGGCCCACGAAGAACTGCAGTGCTTCCAGAAAAAGGTAGACGACAAGAACAAACAAGATGGCGCGCCCGAGGGATGTGACCAACTCGTCATCGCGCATGAAGATGTACGTGAGGAAGGTGATGAGGGCGCCTCCGGAAAGGATTGCGGCCATGATGAAAAGGAGTGGCGTGAGGGCACTGTTCCAGATGGGGCGGTTCATCAGGATCGCAAAGAAAGCACCGTTCGTGCCATAGAAGAGGATTCCCACGGGAAGACTGATCAAAGAGAGAATATGCACCCGGTTTTCGTCCCGCAGGTGATCCGAATCGCCGTAGCTCGCTCTTCCAAGGGCCAGAAAACGATACAATCCTTTGCCGTTCCTGTTCTTGTCATTTGACCAGAAAACGAGGTCTTCTCTGATGAGAAAGAAGGTCTTGAGCGCGTAGATCACGAGCATGGCGTTGAAGAGCACGAACATCCAGGTCATAAGGGAAGAGAAGCTTGGGGTGATGAGAAACCGGTAGATCCGGGCCATGCGTCCAAGATCTATCGTAATGAAGAGCACTTCGCAGAGCAGCGATATGAGGACGGTGAAGGCGGAGAGCGGAGCAATCTTCTCAAAACGTTTGATCCTGAAGACGTAGGTCATGGTGGTCACCAGGAAGGCTCCTGCCGAGAGGCCCAGGAAAAGGAGGTAGAAGGCAACCCATAGGCCCCAGGGCACGTATGAGCCGAAAGCTACCGGGTTTAGCCCGTGCATTAGTCGATCAACCATCCCCCAGGTACCGACAATCAGTCCGAGGATGGCCGCACCGAGGAGAACATTGAAAGATTTGTTAGTCATGGCTTGATCCTTCCTCTAACTCAGGTAATAGACGGCGGGATTTGTACCCAGCTCTTCCTTGAGGCGGTGGATACGGGGTGAGCCGAGCAGTGTGTAGACGAGGCTTTCAGAATCATTGCGGTCCCCGAAGAATGTGGCGCGCCCAACGCAGGTCGTGACACAGGCAGGGAGCATCCCCACGGCCAGCCGATGCAGGCAGAAGTGGCACTTCCTGGCATTCCCGATGGGAGAACCGTTGCCGCGATGGGGCCATTTCTTCCCGTATTCCGCCGCCGGATTGGCCTCGTAGCCTTCCGCCGCTGCATTTCGGCCAAGAATTTTCCCAGGGATATCCGGTGTCTTCTTCGTGTAATATTCCCCGAAATCCGAGGTGCGGGCGGAATATGGACAGGCAACCAGGCAGTATCGGCATCCTATGCACCGGTCATAGTTGACGACAACCACGCCCTGCTCGTTTTTGTGGGTTGCCGTAACAGGGCAGACTTTGGTGCAGGGGGGATTCTGACACTGCATGCACGGCCGCGGCAAGAAGCGTCGCCTAACATCCGGGTATTTTCCTACTTCTTCTTCGATCACGGGACGGTATACGACACCCGGCGGAAGCTTGTTTTCGGCCACGCAACCGAGTGTGCACGCATGACACCCGATGCACTTGGCCACATCAATCACCATTGTCCACTTGATCTCCGGGGGGTTCTTTCCTTCCGCCCGCTTCAGATCCCGCTGCATGCGGATCAACTGATCCTCTGTAGGTAGGTTTGTGCTCATGCCTTGTTTCCTTTCGCTGGCTAGATCCTGGGAGCGAACCCATGCGATTGGCGTGTGTCAGTCAGTGACGTCTTCAACTTCCAGTCCCGGCGAAGCTCTCGAACTCGCTTCTCCTGCACACGTGCTCTTGAGCCAATAGATCAGCTCGTCTTCATTCACTGGTTTACTGAGACATGCCGAGATATGACTCCTCATGGCTTCCTCCAGTTCTGGATGAAACGTTCTGCTCGATATCCCGATGATGCAAAGCCCCGGGTTTTCGCCACGGAGGTTGCGGATGAAACGGTTGTTCACCGGCAGGCTATCCAAATCGAGAATGATGGCTTGGTCGAGCCTTCTTTCCATATGCTCGGGCAATTCCATGAGTGAGTACATGGAGGATGTCCGATAGTGGTTGCGCTCAAGCATCCAGCAGAGTTCCTGGTTTTCTTCGAGGTTTCCGTCAACTACCACAATAATCTTGGGCATTTGGATTCCTCAGGTTCTGTGAGTCACCCTGCACGCATCGTCGATGGATTTCTCTCGCAATTAGAGCAACCTCCATGCCGGTTCCTCTAAACCTATGGCAGATGAGGAACTGCGGAGTTCAAAAGAGGCAAGAGGACGGCGGAAGGCCGGCAACTCGTGTCCAGTTATCGGACATTATTTTTGGTTTACGAGATTTTTACTGGAAACTTAATGGACTACGATATGCCCGTAAATCGGACATGATCGGAGGGGGCGGACCGTTTGCGTCGATTTGTTTGGATTTCAGCCTGTGTGGCGATGACAATTTGAAGTTGCCGGGGTAAGGATCGCTGACATTTAGCAACCATCAATGGCTGGTGGTCTTGGCGATACTGAACTTCTTGAGCTTTTCATAGAGTGTGCTGCGGCTGATTCCAAGGCGTCGCGCAGCTTCCCTCTTGTTCCAGCCGCATTCTTCCATGGTCACCTGGAGCAGCCTGCTCTCGTTCTCGGCCATGGTCGATGACTTGGCAATCTGCGGAGACGAGGCAAAGGCATGGAGCGCCGATGGCAGGTGCACGGGCCCTATGCGGCCACCCTTGACCAGTACCGCAGCGTGTTCGATGGTGTTTTCCAGTTCGCGCACGTTACCCGGCCAAAGGTAATCAAGCAGAAGCCCCATAGTCTCGGGGCTGAAGCCTTCAATCTTTTTTCCATGGTGGTCGGCTGCAAAACGGTTGAGGAAATGGCTGGCGAGGACGGGGATATCGTTGCGGCGTTCCCTGAGGGGCGGCAACTGGATGGGAATGACGTTGAGCCGGTAATAGAGATCCTCTCGAAATTGGCCCCGTTTTACCTCATCGAGCAAGTTCCTGTTGGTGGCTGCAATGACACGGAGGTTCACCGAAAGTGTCTTTTCGCCTCCGAGCCTCTCAAATTGATGAGTCTGTAGGACCCTCAACAGTTTGATCTGGGCCGGTAGCGGGATCTCTCCGATCTCATCCAGGAACACGGTACCACCATCCGCCTGTTCGAAGCGCCCTGACTTCTGCCGGATGGCTCCGGTGAAGGCTCCTTTCTCATGGCCGAAAAGCTCGCTTTCAAGGAGAGTGGCCGGATAGGCGGAACAATCAATCACGATGAAGGGTTTATCCTTCCTGGGGCTTTTCTGATGAATGGCCCTCGCAACAAGTTCTTTTCCCGTGCCGCTTTCTCCCTGGATGAGAACGGTTGCATCCGTCGGGGCGATGTCTTCGATAAGATTGAAGATCGATTGCATCTTGGGGTTCTTTGAAACGATACCGCAAAATTCCGTTGGAGCCTGTACGCGGCTTTGCAGTTCCCTGATTTCCTCCTCGTGAAGCAGGGCCCGTCTGATGACCCCCGTGGACTGACTCAGCACAAGACCAACAAGACGAATTTCTTCTTCTGTGCAACGACATTCCCTGGAACAACAGACTACGAGGCCACCGAAAGTCTTTTTGTCATGAACAAGAGGGATTGCAAGGTGGACATCCGTAAGCTGAAGAATCTCTGCAATGAGACGCGGCAACGAACGGTCAATGCCCGCAGAGGTGCGATTCTTGGCAGCGTCGAGACCATCCAGGAGAGTCGAAACATCTAAAATCACCTCTGATTCCCTGAGATCGAGAGTCTGGTGTTCCCCTATGAGAAAAAGGGTGTCACGACTATCGCTGAGCATCAGAAAAGCCATCTGGGTCGATTCAAGGATGGAGCTGAAAGTATGGATCAAGTACGTCCCTATCTCCCTCAGGGTCTGCAGGCCGCCGATTTCCTGGACAATCCCGCAGAAGGACCGCGTCTGCTGATGAGCTCGATCGAGTTCCACCGTCTGGTCTTCGAGGCGTCTGGCATACGTCTGCAACCTCTCGACCATGTTATTGAAGGAAGTCGCCAAAGCAGCCACCTCATCGTGCCCATGGACGTTTACCCTCACATACGGCTCCCCGCGGTCAACTCTGTCGGCAGTCCTTGCGAGCTCCGTCAATGGACCCGTGATTCGTCTCACGAAGAACAGGCCGCCCATCAGCGCGAGAAGAAGAATTCCAAGGGTCAGTAGGGCCATTTGAGTCCACAGCTTCGCGACCTCATTTCTATAAGTTTTTTCAGAGAATCCGAGGCGCAGCATTCCAGCTTTGCCTTGGAAAATGGGGGCAGCCACATCCATGTAATGGTCCCCCTTGGTGGAGGCAATCCTCTCAAAGCGGGGTTTCCCATCTCCGGAAGGCGCCTCGTTGGCGCTAACCAAATCGACCGGAATGCCGCTCGCAAAAGTATGCGCGAGAACCTGCCCGTCTTTCACGATGAACAGGTAAGAAAGCGAGGGATTGCTTCTCAGCTGATGATCCAGCATCTTCTGGAGGGCAACCAGATCGTTGGTGAGAACCATGTCGGCGGTCTGAAGGGAAATGGCGTTGGCCAGGTATTCCGCCTGGGCGGAGAGGGCCTCATAAAGGCTGCGGCTGTAACTGTGTGTGACCAGCAGGGAAATGAGCACTCCACTGCACATCACCAAAACAGACACTCCTGCCAACAATTTGCTCTTCAGACTCCGAAGCGGCATGGCTGCTCCACGAGTTTATCGCTGTGTGACTGCCAGCTTCTCTTCCAGTTGCCTGATGCTGTCGTACCATTCTTCACGAGGAGGAACGAAGCGGTCGATCATGAGCTCCTTGAGGATCTTTTTTCCTTCAGGATCTTCATGCATGGAAATGAGGGTTTTTCGAACGGATTCCTTGACATCCGTGACCAGGGTGCTTGATGCCACGACGGGAGGGATGCCGTAAGGTTCCGACTTTCGAATAACCCGTGTCCCGGAGGTCAATGAAGGGTTCTTGTGTTGGTAAAAGTCCCAGATGAGGCTATCCACTGCCGCACCGTCCACCAGCCCTTTCGCCACGGCCAGGATGGAGTTGTCGTGACTGTAGGTGTAAATGACCTTTCCGAAGAAGGTCTCGGCCCTCTCGCTGATCTCGTTCAGCCAGTGGGTCGGTACCAGCCTGCCTGTGTGGGAATCGGGATCGGTGAACGCAAAGACCCGACGCCTGAGATCTTCCAGCCGCTCAATGGGGCTATCCTTGTTCACAATGAGATAAGAATGGTAGAAGTGGCTTCCCTGAACCTCCGGGGTTGCGAGCAGTTCAAAACCGTACTTTTCTTTCCCTGTAGCGTAAGGGCCGGAACAGATGAAGGCCAGGTCGATGAGGCCTTTTCCGATGAGCTCGTTCACCTCGCCGTATGTTTTCCGTTGAACGAGCTCTGCCTCTCTTCCGAGTTTGCCGGCCAGGTAATCCAGAAGCTGCCGGTAGTACACAAAGGTTTCCTTGGGGGAAATCATCGCTCCCACCGCCACCTTCAGGGAAGAGCGACCGGGCTGCTGCTCTCCCGGCCGTGCCACGGGGATGGTTTTTTCGAAATCGACAACCTTCCCGTTGCCCTCGGGACCGCAGGCAAGAAGAAGAGCAGTGAAAGTCAGCAAAACGAGACGGAGCATGCGCCGATATCGCTTATGCGAAAGATGCAACGGATGCGCGTTGCCTTCGGGCAAAAGAACGCCCGCCCTGAGGTGCCCAAATCCCACGAATCACACCTTTCTTTGTAACGCCGTCTCCAATCAGAAGCAACCACAGTCGCACGGGGCTTCTCGAACTCCTATGCGGTAAGTTGAGCTATTTCGACGGCAACCCCCTCGTCATGTCGGCGGACCCCGGATCGGGGTCCGAGGGCAGGCGCCCGCATCCAGCTATTGGCATGAATTTCCTTGATTGGTGTTTTCACACGAATGATGAACAAGGATTCCTGGAATAAGAATCACTCAATTCGGATTTGAATTGTACCAATCGACACGTGTCAGCGGCAGCTTGCTGTTGCCCCCATCCGGTTTGACCAGCAGCACCTGATAGACGTTGAGCCGGCCGGTCCGGAATCCATGCGCCGACCCGGACATGTAGAGCCGCCATATGCGGTAGACCACGTCATCCGCGGTACGGCACACCTTGTCCTTCTGGGCCTCCAGGCGTCGAACCCAATGGTGCAGTGTGAGAGCGTAGTGCTCCCGCAGGCTCTCCACGTCGCGCACCTCGAAGCCGCTCGCCTCGGCAGCGCGCAATGTAGTGCTGATGGGAAGGATTTCACTGTCCGGGAAGACGTAGGTGTTCGCAAAGCTTGGCCCCGTCTGTTCCATGTCCTTGATGGAACAGGAGATGCCATGATTGAGGAAGACCCCCGCAGGTCGCAGCAGTCGCCATGCACCGGAATAATAGTCCGACAGTTGAGCCTCGCCCACGTGTTCGAACATCCCCACGCTGACCAGCTTGTCATAACCCTCTGGTTCATCGACCTCGCGGTAGTCTCGGACATCGACGCGGCAGTGTTCGGCCAGTCCGGCCTCCCGAATGCGCTTGTTTGCCAGGTCTGCCTGCGGTTGGCTGAGGGTGATTCCAAGCGCCTTGACTCCATAATTGCGAGCGGCATGCATCACCAATGCGCCCCACCCGCAGCCGATGTCGAGCATGCGCTCCCCCGGGCGCAGGCGGAGTTTGCGGCAGATATAGTCGAGCTTGCTCTCCTGAGCCTTGTCCAGATCATCGTCAGGGTTTTCGAAGTAGGCACAGGAATAGACCATCCCTCTGTCGAGCCACAGGGCGTAGAAATCATTGGAGACGTCGTAATGATAACAGACCGCCTGCCGATCACGTTCCCTGGAATGGCGGTTGCCCCTCATCTTCACAGGCTGGCAGCCCGCGCGGGGACGGTTGCCATTGCGCGGCAGTTGGAGCAGCGTCCTGGCACAGCAAAGCCACTGGTTGGCGGCCAATCGCGGGTTGACAAGATGGTCCCGTATCGTGAAGATCCCCTCGATATCCCCCTCGACGTCGAGCTCATCGTGGATGTAAGCCTCACCCAGCTTGACCTCATTCGGCATCCAGAGCATGCTGCGGAGCGCGCAGGGGTGACGGATGACCAAGGTGTAGCGCGTGGGCTGACCCGGCTCGGCCTCCCAGACGGTCCCGTCCCAGAAGCGCACCGCAAAGTCCCGCGGCTGACAGCTACCCAGGAGGCTCTGAATCAAGGAAAGGCTGTTTCGTACGGTTCGATCAGGAACACTTGCAGCTTGCGATGCCATGACGTCCCCCTTTCTCGCTCCCGCACACTGTTCATCAGGGTTCCCGCGAATGAGCCGCCACCTGATCATCCCCTCCAAGGCTCGAAATGCTCTGGCGTTTCCCATTCACCTTCCACGGGACAGGATGTTGGCGGAGCGACAGGTCCTGGTGCGAGTTTCTCCCGCTGTCGCGGCTCTTTCTTTCCCGGCCGGAAGCCACCGTTGCAGGCATCAGGAATGGGTCATGAGGTCGAGAGGCATTTCGAGATGGGGGTGTGGGAAAGAAAGAGAGCCCCAGTAATTATAGCTCTACTCAAATAACTGTCCGAGTACCAATCGTCATGGCTGCAAAAGCCGGCTCCGGGCCCTCCTGAAAAGTTCCCGTTTTCATGGGGATGACGCGGACAATCATTTTGCCGGTGCGGCCCAAAGATCCAGCGTGGCCAGGGTTTCCCTTGGTCAGGCGAAGCTCCGGTACCGGGAATCCAAGACCCGTATGGGAGTTCAAGTGCCTTTAACGGGCAGAGAGGTCATGGCCTTGCGAAACTTCTCGAAGCAACGATAGCATTCACTCACACGTCAGGCGGAGTTGACCTAACGATTCTCCAGCCCCACCGAACCGGCGAAGAAGCAGGCAACCTGATGGCCGGATTTCACTTCGTCGAGAAGGGGTTCTTCAAGTCTGCAGATGCCCTCGACATACATGCATCGGGTGTGGAACCGGCAGCCAGGAGGCGGGTCGATGGGACTCGGAACGTCCCCCTTGAGGATGATGCGCCGACTTTTCACTTCCAGATCGGGTGTCGGACATGCGGAGAGGAGGGCCTGTGTGTATGGGTGGAGCGGTTGAGTGCAGATCTCCCGGGAGGCCGCCACCTCGACGATCTTTCCCAGGTACATGACGGCCATGCGGTCGCTCATGTGCCAGACCACGCTCAGGTCGTGGGAAATGAAGACGTACGTCAATCCGAACTCATCCTGCAGGTCCTTGAGTAGGTTGATGACCTGGGCCTGAATGGAGACATCCAGAGCGGACACAGCTTCGTCGCAAACGATCAATTTGGGTTTCAGAGCCAGTGCCCGCGCTATGCCGATCCTCTGCCTCTGACCACCTGAAAACTGGTGAGGATACCGGCGCAGGTGCTCCCGGTTCAGACCCACCACTTCCAGCAGTTGGAGCACTCTCGCCTCCCGCAGGGAACGGTCCCTCATCCCGTGAATCAACAGGGGATCCCCCACGATGCGGGCCACGGTTTTCCTGGGATTCAGGGAGGAAAAGGGGTCCTGGAAAATCATCTGCATCGTGGCCCTGACCCCGCGCAGTTCCCTTTTGGAGCAGGTGAGGATGTCTCTGCCCTGGAAGAGGATGGAACCCGAGGTGGGCTCCTCAAGGCGCAGGATGGCCTTGCCCAGGGTTGTCTTGCCGCAACCGGATTCCCCCACCAGGCCGAGGGTTTCCGCCTCGTGGACCGTGATGGAGACGCCGTCCACGGCCCTGACCGAACCTTTTTTCCTGAGCAGCACTCCGCCTCTGATGGGGTAGTGCTTCACCAGGTCCTTCACCTGGAGGATGGTTTCCCCTTCTCGGCCTTCAGGCATACTTCAGGCACCTTGCTTCATGGTTCGTTCCAACGGGGATCATGGGGGGGTCGATCCGATGGCAATCGGCAAACACATCGGGACAGCGGTTGTTGAATTTGCACCCAGGGGGAAGCCTGAGCAGCGAGGGAACGACGCCGGAGATGGTCCTCAGTCTCCCCGTTTCAGTTTCCCTGCCGAGGACCGGGATGGATTCCATGAGTCCCACCGTGTAGGGGTGTTTCGGGTTGGCGAAGAGAGTCCGCGCATCAGCGTATTCCACCACTTTCCCCGCATACATGACGGCCACGTTCCGGGCCACTTCCGCGATGACTCCCAGGTCGTGTGTGATGAACAGAATGGCTGCCCCCGTTTGGGATTTGAGGGTGTTCATGAGGTCGAGGATCTGGGCCTGGATGGTGACGTCGAGGGCTGTGGTGGGTTCGTCGGCGATCATCATCTCGGGATTGCAGGCGAGGGCCATGGCGATCATCACCCGCTGGCGCATGCCTCCGCTCATCTGATGGGGATAATCGCGGATGCGCTTCTCCGGAGCGGGAATGCCCACCTGCCGGAAGACATCGATGACCTTTTCCCTGGCTCCATTGCGGGACATCCCCTGGTGAAGCCTGAGGACCTCCCCCACCTGGTCCCCCACGGGATAGACCGGGTTCAACGAGGTCATGGGCTCCTGAAAGATCATGGAGATCCGGTTTCCCCGGATCCTGCGCATCTGTTTTTCAGTGAGGCTGAGCAGTTCGAGGTCCCGAAGCCTGATGCTTCCCCCGACGATTCTCCCCGGAGGATCGGGCACCAGGCGAATGATGGAATGGGCCGTGACACTCTTGCCGCATCCCGACTCCCCCACAAGACCGAGGGTCTCTCCGGGGCGGATGGTCAGGGACACGTCGTCCACGGCCTTGGCCACATGGTCCCGGATGAAAAAGTGGGTCCGCAGTTGGCGGATCTCGAGGAGAGGGGGGTCTGAATCCATGGGTTCCCGCTTACCGCCTCAGTCGCGAAGCCTCGGATCGAGGGCGTCCCGGAGGCCGTCGCCGAAAAGGTTGAAGCCCAAAACAGCAAGGAGAATAGCCACGCCGGGGACCGTCATCACCCACCAGGCCCTGAGAATGAGGGACCGTCCCATGGCGATCATGGCTCCCCACTCGGGGGTCGGAGGCTGTGCGCCGAGGCCGAGAAAGCTCAGGGCCGCGGCGTCCAGAATCGCCGAGGCAAACCCCAGGGTGCTCTGGACGATGAGGGGACCCAGGCAGTTGGGGAAAATCTCCACAAAGATGATTCTGAGGTCCGGAGCCCCCATGGCCCGGGCTGCCGCCACATAGTCCTTCTCGCTTTCCTCCAGCATGGAGGCCCGAACAATCCGCGCGTAGCGCGGGATGTAGATGATGCCGATGGCGATCATGGCGTTCCTGAGATTAGGTCCAAGGTAGGCGACCATGACAATGGCGAGCAATATGTGTGGGAACGCCAGCACGATGTCCATGGCCCGCATGATCAGATTGTCCCAGAATCCCTTGTGGTAACCGGCAATGGCCCCGAGAATGGAACCGAACAGGAGGGCGATGCTCACGCTGACCACGGCCACGGCAAGGGAAACCCTGGCTCCCCAGACGATTCGCGAGAGGATGTCCCGTCCCAGGTCGTCGGTGCCGAAGACATGACTCCATGTGCCCTCGGCGTACCACACGGGCGGTTTGATCTGGTCGTAAAGGGATGCGTCAATGGGATTATGGGGGCTCAGGATTGGAGCGAAGGCGGCCGTCAGGACAAAACCCGCCACGATGAAGAGGCCGGCGACGGCCGTCTTGTTGCGCCGCAGCTGGTCTATCTGGTCGGCGAAGGGGTGGCGATCTTCGCCGATTTGCGATTCTGGCTGTTCGGGCCATGTTTTCTTCCCTGGATGTCCCCTCCCCTTACCGGAGGCCAGGTGCGGAGGGGGAATGAATCGCTGCGCCCCGGTTCAGACCATGCGGCGGGAAATAACCTGAACCCGGGCCCGAGTCACTTGACGGTGATCCTGGGGTTGATCACCGCATAGAGCACGTCGACGACCAGGTTGATCACGACGAAGACTGTAGCCACGAAAAGGGTGCCCCCCTGGATGACCATGTAGTCCCGCTGAGTGACCGCGTCATAGATCCACTTGCCAACGCCCGGCCAGGCAAAAATGGTTTCCGTGAGGATGGCGCCTCCGAGCAATATGCCGAACTGCAAGCCCACGGTGGTGACCACCGGGATCAGGGCGTTACGCAGTCCGTGCTTGAGGATGACCGTTGCCTGGGATAGGCCCTTTGCCCTGGCCGTCTTGATGTAATCCTGCCTGAGCACCTCCAGCATGCTGGAGCGGGTCATGCGCGCCACGATGGCCATGGGGATGGTGCTCAGGGTCGCCGCTGGCAGGATGATGTGCCACACGGCGTCCCTCAGAGCGACCCAGTTGCGGGTGAGAAGTGCGTCCAGGATGTAGAAATGGGTCACCGTCTGAAGCTCCACGCCGACACTCAGCCGCCCCGACATGGGGAGCCACCCGAGGTGGAGTGAAAAGATCAGCATGAGGACGAGTCCCAGCCAGAAGATGGGCATGCTCACGCCCACCAGGGCTCCCACCATGCTGAGATAGTCCAGGATGGAATGCTGCCTGGTGGCGGAGATGATGCCGAAAAACATGCCGAAAAAACAGCTGATGAGCATGGCGGCGACGGAGAGCTCGATGGTGGCGGGGAACCGCTGCCTCACTTCGATCCATACCTTCTGCCTGGTCCAGATGGTTTCCCCGAGATCACCCTGGAGCAGCCGCTTGAGAAACATGCCGTACTGGACGTGAAGAGGTTTCTTCAGGCCGAGGTGCTCCCGCATGGCGTCAAGACTCCGCTCCGTGGCCCGCTCCCCCAACAGGAGTTCCGCAGGGTCCCCCGGCGTGATGTGGAGCATCAGGAAGACAATGACCGAGACTCCCAGGAGGGTCGGGATCAGGATAAGGATGCGCCTGATGACGAATGCAATCATGGGGAGCCCCCGGGAAAATGAAAAGTTCCTCCAAACAGGCAGGATTTCGTCCCACGATCGAGACTATTCCAGCCAGACATTTTTCATGCGGATGGACGCCGTCGGGTGGAGCTTGAAATCCTGCACGTTCTTCCGGGCCGGAGAAATCACGGTGGAATGGGCGACGCACAAGACCGGCACTTCATCCCGCACGAGTTGCTGAGCCTTCTTGTAGATTTCCACCCGCTTGGACTGGTCGATGGTTTCCCGTCCCTGGAGCATGAGCTTGTGGTACTCCTCGTTCTTCCACTGGGTTCTCACGGCCGAGGATGCCAGGCCATCGAAGAGCACGGCCAGGAAATTGTCCGGGTCCCCGTTGTCTCCGGTCCAGCCGAGCTGGAACATGTCCATGTCCTCGGGTTGCTCCCGCTGGCGCTTCAGGTAGGTCCCCCAGTCGTAGCTCACGATCTTGGCATTGATGCCGACCTTGGAAAGATCGGAAATCATGGCGATGCCCACCTTGAGACCTTCCGGATTATAAGGCCTCGGGACCGGCATGGACCAGAGAGTCAGCTCCGGAAGCCCCTTGCCGCCGGCGTACCCGGCCTGCTCCAGCTCCTTCTTCGCCATTTCGGGGTCATGGCGAATGTCCTCGATGGCGTCGTTGTAACTCCACATGGTGGGCGGGATCGGGTTTTTCGCCACTTGTCCCATGCCCTGGTAAATGTTGTCGACGATGGCCTTGCGGTTGATGGCATGGGCCACGGCCCGGCGCAGGTGGACGTTTTGCCAGAGGGGCTTGGTGTGGTTGAAGCCGAGGTAGCCGATATTCATCCCGGGCTGCGAGATGACCTGCAGGTTGGGGTCCTTCCGCGCCATGGGAATGTCCGCCGCGTTGGGGAATTCACAGATGTGGATACTCCCGGCCTTCAGTTCCAGGAAGCGGACCGAGTTGTCCGGGATAGCTCTGAAGACCAGCTTGTCCAGGTATGGTCCTCCGGCCTTGTTCCAGTAGTCCGGGTTTCGTTCCAGTTGGATCTGATCATCCTTGATCCATTTGACCATCTTGAAGGGTCCGGTGCCGACAGGGTTTCGAACGAATTCTTTGGGATTCTTGACGAAGGCGGTGGGGCTGATGATGTCGGCAAAGTCCATCCCCAGGTTTGCCAGAAAGGGAGCGGTGACCTTTTTCAATTTGAAGACCACCGTGTGTTCGGAGGTGGCTTCGATGGATTCAACAATGTCGTCCATCTCCATGGAAACCCAGTACTCGGGGGGGCGCTCCTGAGGGGGGATCTCCCAGCCCTTGCCGACGAACTTCACGTTCCTGTTCTTCATCATGCGCCCGATGGAAAACACCACCGCGTCCGAGTCAAACGGGGTCCCATCGTGGAACTTGATGCCCTTTCTCAATTGAAAGGTATAGGTCTTGCCATCGGGAGCAATCTCCCAGGACTCAGCCAGCCCGGGCTCCAAGACCGTCGATTCATCGGCGTAAGAGACCAGCGCTTCGTAGATGTTGTCACACACCATGAAGGAATTTCCGTCCGTCTCATAGGCGGGGTCCAGTCCGACACTGTCCCCGCCGCGCCCATAGACAAGAGTCCCGCCCGGCTTGGGATCCGCCGCCTGCCCAAGGCTCACCCCCATAAGGAACACTACGCTCAAAAGGCAAAGGACTTTCCGTGACATGAGAATCCTCCTTCCATGGTGAGGTTGTGAACGTCCATCCGTGCCAAACCCTCGGAAAACACGAAGAAAAGATAGCATATCGGACCCCATCCTGAGTACCACAAAAAGGGGATGGGAACTGTGATCGCGCCCTTCTGCCCCTCCCCGTAATCAAACGCATCCTGGGGATCGCACCACATAAATGGGTTTGGGTGCTAGCCCCCGCTCCCGAAAAGCTTCCGAAGCCTTGAAGGAATGTCGAACATGGCGATGACCTCCCGCGTTCCCTGGGGGACGAGATGTTCCCATGGCTCTCCAAGGGCGATCATCCGGCGGATCTCACCCGCCCTCAGGCCCTTCTCCGCGAGAGGCCTCTCCCAGAGCACCTCGGTCTTGAGCCCCTGCGACTGGAAGAGCTGGAGTTTTCTCTTTCCCCAATCATCGTAGATCGTCAGGTAGAAGGTCGCCTCCATGGGAAGGTAGTAGGGATACAACTCGGGGAGGTTGATGGGAAAGGGGACGATGGAGAACTCTTGCTGTGTCAGCCCCTCGCCCATGAGGACCCGCCGCACCATGGTGTAGCGTTCAAAATACGTCAGAGGATTTGCCTGGGGAGCGCTCCGGCCGGGATCCGACGGATCTTCGCGTATGAGCGCGGGGTCCGGGTTCGTGATGCCCACGACCAGGTGGGCGCATCGCGCGCTCCCCGCCAGGATGTATTTGAGGTGGTCATTGTGGAGCACCTGGAACCGACCGTGGACGACACCCATATCCTTCAGGGAAAGTTCCATGTCGAACACCTCTGGTTTCGAGCCTCAACGAGTGGCGAGGGCAAGCATCAGCCTCCTGAGAACGGCCATGTTGGTGTGGAGGACAAGATAGAGCAGTGCAAGAAAGGGAAGGGGCGCCCAGGCCAGGCTGCCCCAGGCAGCAAGGACCATCACCGCGCTTCGGGTCCCCTTGCTCGCCAGTGTCGGCTTTCCAAGCGTGATGCCGAGGCTTTCCGCCCTTGCAGTGGAATAGCTGATGCAATTGCTCCCGACGAGAGCGAGAAATCCCATCGCCAGGACCAGCCATGTCGGCACGGGAAGGGGGAGCCGAAGAAGATAGACCAGCATTCCCATGACCATGGCCCCGTCCGTGTAGCGGTCAAGGACAGAATCCCAATACGCGCCGCCTTTGGATTGTCTTCCCGTGAGACGAGCCACCTGGCCGTCCACTCCGTCAAAGACCTGGGAGGTCGCCGCAAGGCAACCCGCAACCCACCCCCATCCCATGGCAAAAACGGCTCCAGCCATGACTCCGAGAGACGCGGAGAAGAGGGTGATCATCCAGGGCCGCAGCCATGGAAGATCCACCAGATGGGGAGTAATCCGCGAAGAGAGGTGAATCTTTATCCACTTCAAGACGAAGCGGTCCGTCGGCTTGGTTCTCCAGTCCCGAGGCTCCATCATGGGCGGTTCTCCGGGCAAGCGGCCCTTTCGATGACCCTGAAGGTGCCCCTCTCTGCCCCTCCCTTCAGGTTTGGGTCCCACTTGCACGAGCGCGTCACGGGCTTGCGCCGCGGTGGCCGCGTCGTCAATGCCAAGCTACACCACCCATCCGGCCGTCGCGCATCAGCTCCATTCCATCATTTCACCGGTCACGGTGAATATGACCCGCTCGCAGATGTTGGAAACCCTGTCCGCAGTGCGCTCCAGGTTATGAGCCACCCACATGAGATGATTGGCCTGGTCGATCACCGTGGGCTTGGCGATCACGTGGGTCATGAGCTCCCTGTATACTTGCTCGTACAGGGAGTCGATTTCATCGTCCTCCTCCGGAATGGCCCGGGCCAGATCCACGTCACGGGTCACAAAAGCCTTGAGGGCCTGGCGCAGCATCTCCCGGACCTTATCGGCCATCCGCGGAATGTCGACTAGGGGCTTGATGAGCGGTTCATCGCCCAAGCGGATGGTGATTTTCGCGATTCCCTTGGCATAGTCGCCGATGCGTTCGAGCTCCGTTGCGATCTCGAGAATGGCGGCGACAGTCCGCAGGTCAACCGCCATGGGTTGCTGGGTGGCGATGAGGACCAGGGCGGCCGATTCTATGGCGAATCGCAGCCTGTTGATTTCGTCGTCGTCGACGATGAGCTGCCGGGCGGCCTCAAGGTCACGCTCCTTCAGTATCCTGACGGAGTCTCCAATGGCCCTCTCCACTCTGATCCCGAGGGAAAGAAGCTCGTTCTGAAGCCGTTCCAGTTCATGATCCAGGGTTTGTCTTGCCACGGGCTTCATGCCTCCTCGGCGGTTCGAGCGCCCAGAGAATTTCGAATCCATCCATGAGCCCCGTATCAGGGCTCCCCGCTTGTCTTTCTGCCGCGCATGCTCAGCCGGCTCTTCCAGTGACATAATCCTCGGTGAGCTTCTGTGTGGGGCGGGTGAAAATGTTCTCCGTGACCGCGAACTCCACCAGTTTTCCCATCCAGAAAAACCCTGTCCAGCTGGAGACTCTCGCCGCCTGCTGCATGTTGTGGGTCACGATGACGATGGTGTAGTTCGCCTTGAGGGACTGCATGAGGTCCTCGATCTGCAGCGTTGCAATGGGATCCAGGGCTGAGCATGGTTCGTCCATGAGGATCACTTCCGGCTTGATGGCGATGGTGCGGGCGATGCACAGGCGCTGCTGCTGGCCCAGGGAAAGTCCGAGGGCGTCCTGCTTCAACCTGTCTTTCACCTCATCCCACAGCGCGGCGCCGCGAAGGCTTTCTTCCACGATGTCGGCAAGGGAGGAGTACCTGTGTTCGCCGAGGACCCGGGGGCCGAATGCGATGTTGTCGTAGATGGATTGCGGAAATGGGTTGGGGCGCTGGAAGACCATGCCGACGCGCTTTCGGAGCTCCACCACATTGAGCCCCTCGGCGTAGATGTCCTGGCCGTCCAGAAGGATGCTCCCCTCGACCCTCGTGCCCCGTATGGTGTCGTTCATGCGGTTGAGGCACCGCAGAAACGTGGATTTGCCGCAGCCGGAGGGACCAATGAGGGCCGTGATTTCCCGTTCCCGCACGGTGAGGGAGATGTCCGAAAGGGCCTTGGTGGACCCGTAATAGAAATTGAGCTGGTTTACCCTTACTTTCTCCATCGATCCGTTCTCACTGACCCTACCCAAATCGTCCGGTGACATAGTCCTCCGTTCGCTTGTCCTTCGGCGTTGTAAAAACGCTTGTCCCCGGCTGGCACTCTATGAGCTCCCCCATGAGGAAAAAGGCGGCGTGGTCCGCAACCCGTGCCGCCTGTTGGACACTGTGGGGAACAATGACAATGGTGTAGTGCTCCCTCAGTTTGAACAGGGATTCCTCCACCTTCCGAGTGGATATGGGATCCAGGCCGGATGTGGGTTCGTCCAGGAGGAGGATTTCCGGTTCGAGGGCAAGGCTCCTGGCGATGCACAGCCTCTGCTGCTGTCCCCCCGACAGGGCTGTGGCCGGGTCATCGAGGCGGTTCTCCACCTCTTCCCACAGAGCCGCCTGGTTCAGGCTGCGTTGGAGGATCTCCTCCAGCCGATCCAGGTCTCGAAGGCCTGCCAGCTGGGGACCACTCAGGACGTTGTCGCGGATTGTTCCGGGCAGAGGCAGGGGTAGGGCGAAAACCATTCCCACCCGGCGCCGCAACTGGGGAACATCGACGCCCGGAGCGTATATGTCTTGATTGTCGATGAGAATCCGCCCGGACATGCGGGTTCCGTCCACAAGGTCGTTGAGGCGGTTGATGAGGCGAAGCAAGGTTGTCTTGCCCCCTCCCGCCGGGCCGAAAAGGGCCGTGATGGCATTCCTGGGCATATCCACGGTCACATCGCGCAACGCTTCCACATCACCATAGGAGTAGCCGACGTTTTCGATGTGGATTTTCGGCTCTACCACTGCCTTCTCCGCCGAAAGTAGCTGCGGATGATCGTTGCAGCCACGTTCATGGAAAGCACGAGGGCGAGGAGCACAAGCGCCGTGCCGTACTGGATCTGGGAGGGCATGCCGGGCACCTGTGTGCTGATCACGTAGAGATGGTAGGGCAGTGCCATGACCGGGTCGAAAGGTGACTGGGGCAGGTGGGGCAGATAGAATGCGGCCACCGTGAAGAGGATAGGCGCCGTCTCACCGGCGGCCCGCAGGAGGCCGAGAATGATTCCGGTGATCATGCCGGGCAGCGCCTGAGGCAGTACGACGCCGCGTATCCCCTGCCATCGCGTCCCGCCCAGGCTGAAGATGATCGTTCGAAACTCCATGGGAACAGCCCGCAGGGCCTCTTCCGCCGTGCTGATGATGATGGGCAGCGTCATGATGGCCAGTGTGAGGGCCCCGGCCACGATGGAAGTGCCCAGGCGCAGGAACAGGACAAAGAGGCCCAGGCCGAAGAGGCCGTAGACCACCGAAGGAATCCCCGCCAGGTTCACGATGGCAAGCCTGATGGTCCGGGTGAGCCAGCTGTCCTTGGCATATTCGGAAAGATAGACGGCACCCCCGATACCCACGGGAATGGCGGCGACGGCTGTTCCGACGGTCAGCAGCAAGGTTCCGATAATGGCTGGGAATATGCCTCCCGCTTTCATCCCTTCACTGGGCATGGCCGTCAGGAACTCCCAGTTGACTGCCTCAAAGCCCCACGCGACGATGAGTCCCACCACCATCACAATGGGGATCACCACCGACAATGCGACCAAAGTCAGAAGCAGGAACCCAGCCCGCTGAATCAGGTAGCGGTTCATCAGCGCAGCCCCCCACGCTGGCGCTTCTTGAAAATGGTCGAAGCAGCCGTAAGGTTGATGGCGAAAGTGATGATGAACAAAATGATTCCGATCCCGAAAAGGGCGTGATAGTGGACGCTTCCTCTCGCGACTTCCCCCATCTCCGCCGCGATGGTGGCTGTCATGGTCCTGGCCGGGCGTAACAGTGAATCGAGGCTCAACGGCATTCGGGCCGCATTGCCGGTCACCATCATCACCGCCATGGTCTCGCCGATGGCTCTTCCCATGCCGAGCATCAGTGCCGTCACGATTCCGGATCGGGCCGCCGGGACAACAACCTTCCAGATCGTCTGCCACTGGGTTGCTCCCATGGCCAAAGCGGCATCCCGATAGCTGTTGGGCACCGTGTCGAGGGCGTCCTCGGCGACGCTGATGATGGTCGGAAGCGCCATGTACGCCAGGAGCAACGCCCCCGCAAAAACGGTCAATCCCGTCGGCGCGCCGAAAAAAGTGCGCACGAGAGGCGCCACCAGCATCATTCCAAAGAAGCCGAGCACCACGGAAGGGATCCCGGCAAGGACCTCGATCATCGGTTTGAGGATCTCACGAGTCCAGAAGGGGGCGATTTCCCGGATGAAAACGGCCGTCGCAACTCCCAGAGGCAGGGCGATGACGATGGCCGTCACCGTGACCAGAAGTGAGCCGAGAATCAGCGGTAAGGTCCCGTAGAGAGAGAACGTCGGATACCACTGCGTGCCGAAAAGATTGCTCAGGGGGACTTCAAAGAACACCGGCAAACCGTCGTAGAGCAGGAAGCTGAAAACGAGCAAAACAAAGCCTATGGAAGAAATCCCCAGAACCCTGATGATCGCCTCGATTGCGAACTCACTTCCATGTGACTGGGAATACTCCTGTGCATCTCTAGCGGCCATCCTTCTCCCTCAATGCAGGGGCACAAAACCGAGGGCCGGAACCAGCCTCTGACCGTCGTGCATGACCCAGTCGAGGTAGTCCTTGATCTGGCCCGTCGGTTGGCCCGCCGTGTACATGTAAAGAGGACGGGAAATGGGATAGGTCCCGTCGTTGACCGTCTTAACGCTCGGGAATACGGAAGGGCTTCCGGCATCCCGGGCCACCGCCAGCAGTTTTTGGTCCGACGTCACATAACCCAACCCGTCATAGCCGATGGCATTGGGGTTCTGGCGCACTTCGACGCTGATTCCCTCGGAAGAGGGCATCAGGAGTGTGTCGGGCGAGAAGAGCAATGCGCTTTTCTTGTCTCCCAGTCGGACGACATTCTCCAGAAAATAGACGTAGGTTCCGGAGTTGGATTCCCGGGAGAGGAGGACGATGGGGCGGTTCTCTCCTCCCAGTTGCCGCCAGTTGGTGATCTCGCCCGTGTATATCTGTGAAATCTGTTGCAGTGTGAGAGAGTTCACGGGGTTTGAAGGGTGCACCACCAGGGCAATGGCGTCAAGGGAGACGACGAACTCGATGGGAGAGACACCGTTTGCTCGTGCCGCTTCGATCTCCTCGGCCTTCATCTCCCGGGAGGCATTCGCAATGGAGACCGTGCCGTTGATCATGGAGGCGATGCCGGTGCCTGTGCCCCCGCCGGTGACGGAAATGGCCACCTCGGGGTGTATGTGCATGTAGAGTTCCGCCCATGCCAATGCGAGGTTGACCAGAGTGTCGGAGCCCTTGTTTTCGATAGTGTGCCAGGCTGTCCCGCTCTTCCCGCCTTGGCCCGATGGACCGTAATCGCAGCCTGCGCATACGCATGCCATGCCGATACCCAGAAGGGCGATCACCATGCGTGCCAAGGATCTGGATTTTCTCCCTGTTGCGTCTGTGCCTGTCATCCGATTATCGAAGATCACAGTCCGAACCGCACAAGGCGGTCATGGGCATTAGAGACAAAAAATTCAGCAATATCAAAATTTTGAGAAATGCTTCCCATTTTTTCACCAGGCATTATGAGTGATAAGGAACCTGAATTCAATGCCAATTCAGGTTCAGTCATGATATCGAGCTCATGCCTCACGTTGATTCACGGGGCGTGATTGGTTTCAGGAGAGCCGGCGTTTGCAGGTCATTCTATTCCTTCAAATAAAGAGTTGACATCCCCGATAAAAGATTTAAGACAGCAAAGTGAGTGTTTTAAAAAAATCAGAAAGGAGATTTTGATGGTTAACGTATCAGAAGAAGCGGAAAAAGTTCTGCTGGAGTACTTTGAGGGCAAGGAGATTTCTCCGATTCGGGTATTCCTTCAAGCGGGCGGGTGAAGAGGGCCATCACTGGCTCTGGTTCTGGATGAACCCAACGATTCCGACGATGTGTTCAAAGTCAACGGTTTCACGATGGTCGTGGAAAAAGGTCTCCACGAGATGACCAAAGACATCACTGTTGATTACGTGAATCACGGATATGGCGCGGGTTTTCGTGTCATTTCCGAAGCACCCGTGGGCGGCGGCTCGAACTGCGGAGGTTCATGCAGCTGCTGATGGCGGCAGCCGTCGATTCCCCGGCCCGCAAAGCGGCACAAAGGATTTTTAACCGAATACGGAACTGCAAAGCAAAAGACTTACAACGCCACCTGATCCCTCCGGTTGCCTCAGTCAACGGAGGGATTTTTTATGGCTTTTCCTCCATTCGAAAAACGCAAAGCTCCAACCCTGGCCGGCATAACTTTAAAGTCCCGACCGCTATTTTGCCGAGATACTTGGTGGCTCGGGTGATCCGAGAGGCGGGCAGCGGGTCGAATGCCGAGAAATCCCCTTCAATGCGACAGGAGCGAGGATGAATAGACCAATCCAGAGAATTTTCACGTACGGGAAGAGCCACATTACCGTTCATTGTCAGGACTGTGGAAAAGCCATGAAATTGAAATCATCGGACATCCAGGAGATTCCACGGTTGGTGAGCGTGAAGTGCGGTTGCGGGGTGACCTTCAACGTGCTTTTCGAAAAGCGGTTCCATTACAGGAAGGTGACTCACCTGGAAGGTCAGTACTCCATCAGGGTCGACCCCGACGGGTGGCTCTGTCACCTTGTTGTGAAAAACCTCTCCAGAAATGGGATCGGTTTCAAAATGATCGGAAAATACGACATCCAGGAAGGGGATGTTCTCAGCGTTCAATTCACCCTGGACAATGAGAATGGCACAAAAATCAAGAGCAACGTCGTGGTGAGGAGTGTGAGCGACAACTATATCGGCGCCGAGTTCTCAGGGCTGGACACACATACCACAAAAGAGCTGGGATTCTACCTCATGCCTTAGCCCCTCTTTCGGTACTCCCCCGAAATATCGGCAAGACGGCTCCATTCAGTCTCAAGCCTCCAGGAGGCCCCCGTGGCCTCCCATGAGGTGGCAGCGCTGGGACTCCTTGCCGCCGCTGGCAAGAGACTCCCTCATTCGGCGCACCTGACATTTTTTGTCAATTTGACGAAATTTCGCAAAAAGACCCTCCTAGACTTGCTCTCAACTCCCCTCGATTTTGACGAAGTGAGTGTCGAAACCTTGCTTTTCGGGAAGGCTTTGAAGCCGAAGGCACCTGGAGCGGCTAGCTTGCCAGCTGGCCGACAATCTGCGAGTGGACTCGCATTCGGCATGATCTTCTCCATGGATCGAGGCCCTGTTGTCGTTGACAAAGCCGTGGCCGAGCGGTGCATCCCATCTTTGGTCCCTGTTTTGGCATAACGCTTGCTCTTCCTTTCCCGTCGAGGAGGAACACGGTATGCTCAGATCATTGCAGATTCTCTTGGGAATGGTGATTGGCTGCATCGGGTTCATGCAGATCGGTGAAAACCCTGTTCCAGGTTCCACTGCGCTCCTGGTGGGGGGGTTCCTGGTGCTTTCCGGAGTAGACCATTTTTTCGAGGTCCACAATAAGTGATGAAGGGACGACCGTATGTCCAGCTTCCACGTCAGGGATTCTCTTTCCAGCATCCTGCCGTCGGAAGCCGGGTGGGGCTTCTGCTGCCAATGTGCTGCTCACGTGGAGTTTTATGAACTTCCATGGAGGAGGTTGTGTAACTTCCTGTTTTCCCGGCGCTATCCACGCCCACTATGGTGAATCCCTTTCGCTCTTCCTGTTGCCAACGAGCGCCCTGTGCTCCGCGCTCTTCCGCGGAGCACTCACAGGGCGGGCCGGCGAAGTCACTCACTCGTTCTCGAAACATTTTGTTTTTGCCTTCGGAACCCCGATCGCGTAATCCTATTATCCCGTCAAACAAGTGCGCGGAGATTCCCCAAGCGAGGTGCCGACATGCTGAAGAGAAGCGCCGTCTGGTTTGTCATGGTCGTTGCTCTGAGTTCCTGTGCGACAGTGCCGGTGAAGAATCCGGAAGCCGAGATCATGGTCATTGAGGCCAACGTCGGTCTCGACGCCCTTCACGAGGAATTCAGAAAGATTTATTCGGATCTGGGTGATGTTCTTGAAAGGATAGCCCTGATGGTGGCTCACCCCGGTTGGCAGGAGATGGAACAAATCATCCGCGCATCGACGTCGACTGAAATCGAGCGCAATGGGGCCTCTCCCGGGTTCGATGCGGAGGTGGCCCTTGAACGATGGGGTCAGAAGTGGAATGCCAGTGGTGAAGAACTCTACGCACGTTACCTGTCCCTGGTGGAACAGTGTGCTTTTCTAGAGGTGAGAAGGATCGCTCTGCGAATGAGGCTTCGTTCGGTGGAGCTAAAAATGGTTCATGCCCTGGCCATGGAGACCACGGCGGGAAGGGTGAAACAGCAAAACTCCATAGAGAAAAATATCGATGATCTCGAATTGCTGGAAAAAGAGCTCAACGCATATGAAATCGATGACTTGGGATTGTATGTACCCAGCATGTCCACACGCGGCACTGGAATCATTCGAAATCATCAAGGCATTTGAAGCAAGTTCCCCGGTCGTGAGGGCGATGGCAAGTCGCTCAGGGTGCCTGCCATCGCCTCACGGGCAGGTTGTTGTCTAGGCTATGGTTTTGGGGTTGCACAAGTGGCCCGATTCCATGGCTACTCTTCCGCACCCTTCACACACGTACTTCATGGCAGCCAGTTTGTCCTTGCACATATGAGCAGTGTCGATCTTGGGAGCACCGCAAAAGCTGCATTTGTGCTTGTCGCCGCAGGGATTGCAAAGATGCCCCGGTTCCTCTGCCACCGCACCACAAGTCTTGCATGTATATGCCATCGCTATCCTCCAGGCAGTATGATGATTTCAAGCCAAATGACCGTGAAACCTTAATTGCCCATTTGATAAGCACCTGAACCTCGGAAATCAATCCGATGTTTGGCGCATTTTCCTGAAACTACTTTATAAATCTACCTTCATCGTTATCTCCCCGCGATTCCAGAAAACCTTTGCCGGGATCCCTTGATTGCATCCCATCCTCCCGCGCTCAGTGGGCCTTCATGTGTTGACCCGGGAGGAAAGGACGGGGTGCGGCCGCCGCAATGGTCCATGAGATCCCATGGGTTCAGTCGGAGGGTTTCTTCCCTGTCGTGGTTGTCATGGAATGTGTCAGTGGTTAATGGTAGAGATGAAGTCAGGAGGGTGTTGCGCGGACCGATCACGAGACATAATTTGATGGAACCGTGCACAATTTGAGAAAAGCCTCATGAGTTTGCCAATTCTTTTGTCCGGTGTACGTTTCAAAGTCATGATCCGTGTGCGGCAGTCTGCTGCAAGGCGAGGATCTCCCGGGCCTCGTTCCCATGGTTGCGGGAAGGCCCTGGCGTGAGGAAAGCCGGGTTTTCGCATGGCGCGGAAGCTCAGCATGTGTTATGGAAGACTACAACAGCCAAAGGAGGAAGTATGCCAGTCAGTTTGCCTGATCTGCCTTATCCGAAGGAAGCCCTGGAACCCCACATCAGTGCCAAAACCCTTGATTTCCACCACGGAAAGCACCACAAGGCCTACGTGGACAACACCAACAAGCTCATCGAAGGATCGGATCTCGCCAACGCCGACTTGGAGACCATCGTGAAGAAGGCCGTGGGCGACGCCTCCAAGGCCGGTCTCTTCAACAACGCGGCCCAGGTTTTGAATCACACGTTCTATTGGAAATGCATGAAACCCAATGGCGGTGGACCTGCCACGGGAGCCATCCTGCAAAAAATCAATTCCGACCTTGGGGGCTATGAGAAGTTCGTGGAAGCCTTCAAGAATGCGGGAATCACCCAGTTCGGCAGCGGTTGGGCATGGCTTGTTCTCAAGGACGGACGCCTTGAAATCACCAAGACCGGCAATGCCGACACGCCCATGGCCCACGGCGTCAAACCCCTGCTGGTCGCGGATGTCTGGGAGCACGCCTATTACCTGGACTACCAGAACAGGAGACCCGACTACCTTCAAACCTTCATCGACAAGCTCATCAATTGGGATTTTGTGAACTCTTGCCTCGGGTAAAAACAAGCAGTTTCGCAAGTCGGAGTGAAAACGGATCGAAGGGAGAGCGGCAACACTCTCCCTTCTTCAGTTATGGGGGCTTCGCGGTGTGATGGGGGTTGGTGATTCCTGGATGTTGCTTTTTCCGAAAAAGGGGGTCTCTCGGGTCGAATCAGTTGGGATAAACGTTCCCACTCTCCAGGATACACCAGCCGTTTCGCGTCTTTCCAAGCAACAGATTGATCTGCCAACCCACTTTGCAGTGGTCCGTGATTTCCTTGGGGGCTCGGACCTCGACGAGTTCCGAGTTGGATATGCCGGACAGCAGGAGAATCCCCGGCTGGACCTTTTCCACGGTGAAGTAGTCGTCCAGTTCCGCCGTCCAGTATCGGGGAGCATGTTTGTGGGCATAATCGTAAAGCAACCGGGCCAGCCTTTCAGCGGCGGGGAGCTCCCTGGCCGCTTCGGAAGCGATGCCGTATCCCCGAACGGCCTGTCCTCGATCGATGTGCCTGTGCTCTTCCAACCACTTGATGAGCCGCTTGGCGACCGTGCCTGTAGCCTGCAGCAGGGATTCGGAGGCCATGACCTTGCGGATCATGAAGTAGTTCATGAAGCCGGAGAGGGCCGGCACAATCTTGTCCGGCCCGAAAATCACGCAGAACTCATGATTCTTCTGGAAATAGAGCCTCTCGTAAAGAATGACTTCCGATGAGTCGTCCAGTTCGTGGTACCCGCTGCCGTTCAGGCAGTGGCGAAAAAGATCGATGACTTCTTCATACCGCTGGTAAGACTTCAGCTTGAGGCGGTCTTGCTGGTCCTTGAGGAATTCCGCAAAAACCGCGTCGATGTTGGGTTCCGCAATTTTCGGGAAGTCAATCACTTTTGTTTTCTTTTTCATCTCGTGTCCCAAATATTCAACTCCAAAGACATCGCTTCTCAAACAGTCGGAGATCCACAGTGAGGGCAATATCGAAAAGCCGGTTCCAGAGGACGGCCGCATTTGGGGCACTCGCCTCGTTTCGATTCAACCCGTGGCGCCTGGTCGGGCCCTCCGGGAGGTGAAGCGAAGCCGCAGCGGTCGCAGATGAGAACCGGTTCTCCTCGCTTGACAGGGAAGAGAGGAATAAAAAAAAGGCTCAGGTAGTGGTCGATCCGCTTCAACCTCGCCTGAGCCAGTCCACATGATTGGCAAAGCCTCTTGGCATCTTCCAGGGTTACCGTCTTCGGTTGGATACCCCCAATGAAGAAAAACATCGAACCACGCTACCCCGGGCATTAGGATGTTCACACGTCAGGCTGAGCCTTTACTCACCCTGCTTATAGCACAAAAAACCGGTGAAGGCTACGATCGTGTTGAACGGGAGGATGTCGTGAGGGTTTCATGGGAATATTCTTTTCAACTCCTTGGAAGGACGGCTCCCACGGACTGCCTCCAGGAACCGGAGGACTTTCTCGATGTCCTTCCGCCCTGGTGTCGATTCCACCGCAGAGCTCACGTCGACGGCGTCGGGTCCGGCGGCTTCCATGGCGGACATGATATTTTGGGGGTCGAGTCCGCCGGCAAGCACGACGGGGTATGCCCGGGAGACTTCCAGTGCGGCTTCCCAGTCCCAGGCCATGGCATTCCCACCGGGGAGTCTGCCCCCTGCGCATTCCACGAGATAGGCGGAAGCCTCGTATGTGCCCACCGAAGCAAACGGTGGCGCACCATTGGCAAAAAGAGCCTTGATGACGGTGACGCCCTCCCGGCGAAGCCTTTTGACGAGGCCGGGGGACTCCTGCCCGTGAAGCTGGACGGCCTTGAGCCGGCTGCGCTCCACTTTCCTCATGACGGCCTCGTAGTCCTCGTTCACGAATACCCCCACGCTGCAAACCCCTTCAGGCAGAGCCTGAAAGATGCTTCGGGCCTGGTGCTCCGTCACGTGGCGAGGGCTTGGAGGGAAGAAGACGCACCCGATGGCGTCGGCTCCGGCCTCGGCACACGCCACGGCCTCATCGACCCTCGTGAGACCGCAGATTTTCACTTGCGGACTGTGCAGCCCATGACTCATGTGGTGCTCGTTGAGTTTGGAATGGTTCCTTTTTGATCGTTTCCCCGCCCCAGGAGGTCGCCAAGGAATGTTTCGGCATCGGCGGATCTGACGAGACTTTCTCCAATGAGAAAATTCCATATTCCGGCGTCAAGGAGTGTCTCGATGTCCTTTCTCCCATGGATGCCGCTTTCCGACACGGCAACCTGGCCGGGCTCCAGATGCCGTGCAACGGCAATGGAGGTCCGGATGTCGGTTTGAAACGATGCCAGGTCGCGGTTGTTGATCCCTATCAGGCGTGCACCGGCCTTCGTCGCCTTTTCTAGTTCGCTCTCCGAATGGACCTCCACCAGCGCGTCCAGACACAGCCCTCCAGCGAGGATCAGCAGATCCTGCAACAGTTCACTGGCAAGGGCCCTCACGATGAGCAGGAGTGCATCGGCACCCATCGCAGCGGTTTCATAAACCTGATAGGCGGAAATAATGAAGTCCTTTCGCAATACCGGCAACGTGGAAGATGCCCGGACGGTGGGCAGATCGTCGGATTGCGCCTGAAAGAACGCCCCGTCCGTCAAGACCGAAATGGCAGCCGCTCCACCCCGCTCATAGGCCCTCGCGTAGCCTGCCGCATCCAGGTCGGCCCTGATGGCACCCCGGGAAGGAGAGGCCCTCTTGATTTCAGCGATGATGTTGGCACCGAAGACTCCAGGTTTGTGAAGAGCCGTGGCGAGAGATCGGCCGCTTTTTCCCACGAAGGCCTTGTCCCTCAATTCCTTTTCCGGGATTCTTCCCCTGGCTTCCTCGACCTCCCGCCTCTTGTGCTCCAAGATTCGATTCAAGAAGTCCGAGCTCATTCGTTGCACCTCAACGCCCTGGTCTTCATCCGTTTTCCTGAGTGAACCAGATCAAGGCCTCCAATTTGGCGGCAGCACGGCCCTCGTCAATGGAAGCTTCCGCCTTGCGGATGCCTTCCTCAAAGTCCTTTGCAACCCCCGATGCCACGAGGGCTGCCCCGGCATTGACCAGAACCACGTCCCGCCTGGGTCCCTTCTCGCCCTCGAAGATCTTTCGCGTGATGCCCGCATTGGTGGAAGGGTTTCCGCCAAGGAGTTCCCCAGGTTCCGACCTTCGGCCCAGCAGCTGTTCCGGAGTCACATCGTAGGTGCGTATGAGTCCGTCCTTGAGCTCCGATACGCGGGTGGGCGCACACACGGTGATTTCATCGAGGCCGTCGTGGCCGTGGACCACGAAAGCCCGCCTGGCGCCGAGGACGCGCAGTGCCTGGGCGAACATCTCCGTGAGCTCGGGTGCAAAGACTCCCAGAAGCTGGCAGTTGGCCCCAGCGGGATTGGTGAGGGGCCCCAGCATGTTGAAAATGGACCGTATCCCCACTTCCTTCCTGGCTTTGGCCGCATGCCGCATGGCTCCGTGGAAGACCGGCGCGAACAGGAAGCCGATACCGATTTCCTCGATGGCCTGTTCCACGACTTCTGGGGGCACCTCGAGCCGCACTCCCAGTGCTTCCAGAAGGTCCGCGCTGCCTGATTTGCTGGAAACGGACCGGTTCCCGTGTTTGGCGACGGTCACTCCACAGCCCGCCACCACGAACGCCGCCGTTGTGGAGATGTTGAAGGTATTCGTTCGGTCCCCGCCGGTTCCGCACGTGTCCACCACCGTTTCGGCGGTGGTCTGAACGCGCGTCGCCTTGCGCCGCATGGCTCTCGCCGCACCGGCCAACTCGGAAAAGGTTTCGCCCTTGGTGGCGAGGGCAGCCATCAAGGCCCCGATCTGGGCGTCGGTGGCGTTCCCCGACATGACCTCCCCCATGACACTCGCCATCTCCGCTTCATCCAAATCCTGCCTCTGGATGATCTTCTTGAGACTCTCCTGGATCATTCCCCTCCTCCTTGTCCCTGACCGTTGGTCATATTGAGGAAATTCCGCAAAAGGCGCTTGCCCACCGGGGTCATGATCGATTCGGGATGAAACTGAATTCCCTCGGTGAGGTGTTCACGGTGGCGGATGCCCATGATTTCATTATCCTCGGCTTCGGCAGTCACCTGGAGGCAGTCCGGAAGGTGCTCCCGAGACACGGCAAGGGAGTGGTAACGCATTGCCTGAAAGGGGCTTGGGATGCCTTTGAAGAGGCTTTTTCCGTCGGTGCTCACCGTCGATGTTTTTCCGTGCATGAGGCGCTTGGCGGAGATGACCTTTCCTCCAAATGCGGAGGCGATGGCCTGGTGCCCGAGACACACCCCGAGGATGGGTGTTTTTCCGGAGAAGGCCTGGATGAGGGCGATGGAAATCCCGGCGGACTCAGGCCGGCAGGGGCCGGGGGAAATGACGATGCCCGAAGGATTGAGTGCCCCGACTTCGCCGATGCCGATTTCGTCGTTTCGAAACACCTTCACTTCGGCGCCGAGCATTTGCAGGTATTGAACCAGGTTGTAGGTGAACGAATCGTAGTTGTCGATCATCAGAATCATGATCTCCTCCCCGCCGCGTCTGCTTGTGCGATCAGCTGCAGCGCTTTTTGGATGGCCTTGGCCTTGTTGATCGTTTCAATCCGCTCCTTTTCAGGATCGGAATCGGCGACGATGCCTGCCCCAGCCCGGATGGTGAGCCTGCCGTTCTCGATGCAGGCCGTCCGGATGGTGATGGCCAGGTCCATGTTTCCCGTGAAGGAAACATAACCGATTGCCCCGCCGTAGGCACCCCGCGGCTCCCTCTCCAGTTCCGCAATGATCTCCATGGCCCGGACTTTGGGCGCTCCCGTGAGCGTCCCGGCGGGAAAGCTGGCTCGCAGAAGGTCCCACGCGTCACAGCCAGACCGGAGGTCACAGCAAATGTTGGAAACGAGGTGCATGACGTGGGAGTAGCGCTCCACCACCATGAGGTCCGTCACCTGGACCGTGCCCACTTCAGCCACGCGCCCCAGATCGTTTCTGCCGAGGTCCACCAGCATGAGGTGTTCCGCACGCTCCTTGGGGTCCTGGAGAAGCTCATCGGCGAGCTGCCGGTCCTCCTGTTCGGTCTTTCCCCTGGGGCGCGTGCCCGCGATGGGGCGCAGGGTGGCCACGCCGTTTTCCAGGCGGACCATGGTTTCGGGCGAGGAACCCACAAGCACGGTTTCCCCGAGGTGCAGGAAGTACAGGTAGGGAGAAGGGTTGATGTACCGCTGGGCCCTGTAGAGCCACCAGGGGTCCGGTGGCGGAGAACAGGTGAAGGGCTGCGAGATCACCGTCTGGATCACGTCTCCGGCAGTGATGTATTCCTTGATTTTCGACACCTGGTCCCGAAAAGCACCGGCGGAGACAAAAGGCTCCAGAGTGCACGCCCCGTGAACGATGCCGGAATCGGAATCCGGAATGGGCTGATGCAGCGTCGCGTGCATTTCGTCGAGGCATTCCAGGGCATCGCTGTAGGCTTGTTCCGCCGATTGGCCGTCAAGAAACGCGTAACTCACGAGGGTGAGGGTGTGGCGGATATTATCGAAGATGTAAAGGCGATCCGGGATGATGAAGTGGGCCATCAGGGTCTCCGGGGAGCACTGATGGGGTATGGATTCGAAGAAGGAAACCGCCTCGTATGCGATATATCCCACCAGTCCACCCCAAAACCGGGGAAGCTCGGGGAGGGACACGGGCTTGAAACGGGCCATCCGGTCCCGCAGAACCGCAAGGGGGTCGCCTCCGTGGGAGATTGCCGTGGTGGACCCGCCGTTCACCACCTCCACCCTGTCCCCGAAAACCCGGATCTGACTGTAGGCCGATGCGCCGAGAAAGCTGTACCTTCCCCAGCGCTCTCCTCCTTCGATACTCTCCAGGAGAAAGGCTGGTCCCCTGCGTTGATACACCTTGGCCAGAGCGGAGAGCGGTGTCTCCGTGTCCGCCAGTATTTCCGTGCAGACGGGAATCAGGTTGCCCCGTTCCGCAAGTTGGACGAAATCTTCCCTGTTCGGAAATTGCCGAAGCTTCATTGTGAACACCTTTCAAAAAGCGGCACCATCATCCGGCTCCCCGCATCAGCCGCTGAGGGGGCGGCAGACCTTGAAAATCGGTTCGATCTCCCTGCACAGGCTTTCGAACTGTTCGACATAAAGGGATTGGGCCCCATCGCTCAGGGCGGTCTCAGGGGCGTGGTGCACCTCAACCATCAACCCATGGGAACCCACGGCAACAGCGGCCCGACTGAGGGGGATCACCTGGGCGCGCCGACCCGCTGCGTGGCTTGGATCCACGATGATGGGAAGATGACTCTCCTTCTGAACCACGGGGACCGACGACAAATCGAGGGTATTGCGGCTGTGATCCGCAAAGGTGCGCACCCCTCTCTCGCAGAGGATCACCTGGCTGTTCCCCCCCTCCATGATGTATTCCGCCGCCATGAGCCACTCCTGGATGGTGGCGGAGAGGCCCCGCTTGAGGAGAACGGGCTTCGTGGACCGTCCCGCGCGCCGCAAAAGGCTGTAGTTCTGCATGTTGCGGGCGCCGATCTGGACCATGTCCGCGTGTTCCTCGACGAGATCGAACACTTCCCGGTCGATAGCCTCTGTCACAACCGGCATGCCGGTCTCCCGGCGCACTTTGGCAAGGATCCTCAGGCCCTCCTCACCCAGTCCCTGAAACGCATAGGGAGAGGTCCGGGGCTTGAATGCGCCCCCCCGGAATACCTGAGCCCCCGAACGCTTCACATGCCTGGCGATGGTGAGTGCCTGTTCCTCGGTCTCGATGGCACAGGGGCCGGCAATGATCGTCAGGAAGCCGTTTCCGATGGCGACGTCGCCGACGTGCACCACCGTGTCCTCCGGTTGCGACTCCCGGCTCACCAGTTTGTATGGATGCGTGACGGGAATGGCCTCCTTCACCCCGGGCAGGCCCAGAAACAGGGAAGCGTCCACGGGTCCCTGGTTGTGGAGGACACAGATGGCCACCCTGTCTCCCCCGGGAATTGGGCGGGCGACGAATCCTCTTGACTCGATGGCGGCCACCACGGCGTCGACCTCCGCGGGAGTGGCCTTTCGATCCATGACTACAAGCATGACTGCACTCCTTGTTCATTCGTTCGCACCTCTTCCTCCCGTCCGGCCGCGTGCATGTGAGGTCGGAAGAGGCGAAGAGAGCCGAGGAAAGAGAAAAGGGACCGGAGAAAATCCCACGGTCCCTTTTCCAAAACAAAAAGGACCGTGAGCCAGGTGTGGCTCACGGTCCTTGATCATTCAATCGAGCTGACGGCTCAGACCATCGAGGCGCACCTGTCTCCCCCGGTTTGCCACCACCAGCGCCAGAATTCATTTCTTGCAATCGTGTGTGTGAACATCAACATCCTCTGCTATCGAGTTATAGTCTGCATAACAGAGCGGCTTTTTCCAAGTCAAGTATTTTTTTCCAGCTTCCGCTGACTTGGAGAGGAATGATGTGTAACCGCTCATGGCCGCGTTCGCAGCGTCAAGGGACCTTCATCCCTCCGCACACAAACGGTTCACGGTCTCGCGCAAGCCGATCCTCCAGGAGGGGGGGACAATGGCGAACACTCTTGCGATCTTACCGCAGTCCATGGCGGACCACGCAGGTCGTGGGGCCGCAGTGGGGTACTCCGCCGTGGAGATGGGGACGATGCGCGTGGCCTTGAGATTCTGGCAGTGCCTTCCCTCTTGGACGATCTCCTCGGCGAAAGCATGCCAGGTCGTGATCCCTTCGCCGCAGAAATGGTAAGTGCCCCATGCCCCTCGGTCGGCGCCGTCGAAAACCGCCCGGGTGAGCATCGCCAGTGTGTCGGCCAAGTCCACGGACCATGTGGGGCAACCGTGCTGGTCTGCAACCACCCGCAGTTCTTCCCTTTCTCTGGCGAGGTTCAAGATGGTCTTTACAAAATTGTGGCCTTCAAAGCCAAACATCCAGGACGTCCTGACAATGAGATGTCTGGCGAGGTTCGCCCTCACCGCCTCCTCCCCCTCCCACTTGCTCAGTGCATAAGCCCCGAGAGGGCCCGGCGGGTCTTCCTCCAGGTATGGCCGAGAGGCCTTGCCGTCAAAGATGTAGTCGGTGGAGATGTGGATCATGGGTATTCCGGACTCATTGCACGCCGTCGCAAGGTTTGCGGGACCATCCCGGTTGACGGCGAGGGCAACCGCGGGCTCCGATTCCGCCTTGTCAACCGCGGTGTAGCCCGCGCAGTTGATGACCATTCGGGGCCTGTGAGTTTCCATGCATCCGGATACCGATTCGACCCGCGTGATATCCACATCGGGCAGGTCAAGGCCAAAGGCGGCGACACCCTCCGACCTGAAGTGCCGCAAAAGGGCCACGCCGAGCATGCCCCGGTGGCCGACAACGAGGACCCGCGTACCCGGCGAAGGTCCTGGCTCACGGGGAACATCAGTGGGATCCGAAGAGGCGGTCCGGCTCATTTTTCAACCTTGGTAGTCGGGAAGGTCATTGGATGGAATGGTTTCCAGGGTGGGATAGACGCCGTCTTTCTCGGAGAGGACGGGATCGGGGACCGGCCAGTCGATGGCCAGGCGAGGGTCGTCCCACCTGAGCCCCCGCTCTTCGGCCGGCGCATAGAAATCGGTGCACTTGTAAAGCACCGAGGCCGTTTCGCTCAGCACGCAGAAGCCGTGAGCAAAGCCTTCCGGGATGTAGATCTGACGATAATCCTTCGACGAGAGAACCGCGCCGACCCATCGGCCGAAGGTGGGCGAGCCCTTCCTGATGTCGACGGCCACGTCGTAGACTTCGCCCTGAAGCGCCATGACGAGTTTTCCCTGTGGCTTTCCCAGTTGATAGTGGAGACCCCGAAGGACTCCTCTTCCCGAGAAGGAGAGGTTGTCCTGGACGAAACGAGATCCGATGTTGCGAGCGAGGTACCTCTCGGCGTGATAGGTTTCGAGAAAGAGGCCCCGGTTGTCCGTGAAAAGACGGGGCTCGATGAGAAGCACTCCCGGCAGATTCGTCCCGGTGATTTTCATCGTCTCCCTTGCTCGCGCAGAATTTGAAGCAGGTATTGGCCATACCCGTTTTTCTTGAAGGGTTCGGCGAGTTTTTTCAGTTGCTTCGCATCAATGTATCCCATCCTGTAGGCCACTTCCTCCACGCAGGAGATCTTGAGTCCCTGGCGCTTTTCGATGGTTTCAATGAAACCGCCGGCTTCGATGAGGGCATCGTGGGTGCCGGTGTCCAGCCAGGCGTAACCTCTGCCGAGCAACTGGAGCCGCAGTTCCCCCCGCTCCAGGTAGACTCGATTCACGTCGGTGATCTCAAGCTCTCCCCGGGCGGACGGTTTCAGCCCCGAAGCGATCTCGATCACCTCGTTGTCGTAGAAATACAATCCAGGGACAGCGTAGTTGGACTTGGGAGACTTGGGTTTCTCCTCGATGCTCAAGACCCTCCCGGAATCGTCAAAGTCCACGATTCCATAGCGTTCCGGATCCTTGACCCAGTAACCGAAGATGAGCCCCCCTCTTTCAATCTGGAGAGCCCTGCGAAGCACCTGCTGAAAGCCATGCCCGTAAAAGATGTTGTCTCCGAGAATGAGGCAAACCTTGTCCTTGCCGATGAAGTCCTTCCCGATGATGAAAGCTTGTGCCAGGCCTTCCGGGCGGGGTTGCTCCGCGTAGGTGAAACGGATGCCCCACTGGCTTCCGTCTCCCAGCAGAGACCGGAATCGAGGAAGGTCTTCCGGAGTCGAAATGACCAGGATCTGCCGAATCCCAGCCAGCATCAGGATCGAAAGGGGATAGTAGATCATGGGCTTGTCGTAGACGGGAAGCAGTTGCTTGCTGACTGCAAGAGTAATGGGATAAAGCCTTGTCCCGGCTCCACCCGCGAGGATGATCCCCTTCCAGCCGGCAGTCTCGGGGGCTTCGACCGCCGATGAGGGACCTTTCGTCGGCGAGACTCGCGGTCCGCTGATCTTCGTCATGTCACTCTCCTGCGATTGCATATCCTCATCGCATCCCGTAATGGCTCTCGATCCAGTCCCTATACGCCCCTGTTCGGATGGATTCCAGCCACGGGGAGTTCTCCACATACCACTGGATGGTTTTGTGGAGACCGGTTTCAAAGGTTTCATCGGGGCGCCAGCCCAGTTCCCTTTCGATTTTTGTCGAATCCATGCCGTAGCGCCTGTCGTGGCCTGGGCGGTCCTTCACGAAGGCCATGAGTGATTCGTGGGGGCGGTGGGGTGAATCGGGGCGCATGCCGTCCAAAACCCGGCAGACCGTCTTCACCACCTCGAGGTTGGTCTTTTCACATCGGGCCCCGATGTTGTAGGTCTCCCCAACCCGTCCGCCTCGCAGCACAGCCCCAATGGCCTTGCAGTGGTCGTCCACGTACAGCCAGTCGCGGACATTGAGCCCGTCACCATAGATGGGCAGGGGCTTTCCTTCCATGGCATTGAGGATCATGAGGGGAATCAGTTTCTCGGGAAATTGCCTCGGGCCGTAATTGTTGGAGCAATTCGTGGTGAGGGTGGGGAGTCCGTATGTGTGATGGTAAGCCCTGACAAGGTGGTCACTGGCCGCCTTGGACGCGGAATAGGGACTGTTGGGCGCGTAGGGTGTCGTTTCCTGGAAGGCGGGATCATCGGGGTCGAGGGATCCGTAGACTTCATCCGTGGAGACGTGCAAGAACCGGAAGGACTCCCTGCGATGGCCCGGCAGTTCCTCCCAGTATGCCCGGGTCTGCTCGAGAAGGGTGAAAGTCCCCATAACGTTGGTCTGAATGAATGCGTCCGGGCTGGCTATGGATCGGTCCACGTGGGACTCCGCGGCGAAATTGACCACACCGTCGGGCCTGTACTCCCTGAGGATTCCCTTAACCAGTGCAGGATCCCCAATGTCCCCCCGGATAAACACATGGCGGTCGTCTTGCCTGACAGGCTCAAGGCTCATAAGATTCCCCGCGTATGTCAACCGATCCAGATTGACCATGCGCAGGTCTCTTCTTGCCAATTCCCCGACGATGAAGTTGCTCCCGATGAACCCGGCCCCGCCGGTGACCAACACGGTTTCCATAAGCTCATTTGCCCGTGATTGAGTTCGGCTGCATCCCCTGCCATGAAACATTATGAGCCGGTGAAGCTGCCTCGATCATGCCTCGGTGCGAAATACCCATATTCAAATCATATCCCATCATTTTCCCGGGTTGTCAATGGCCTCCGGGGAACACCGGTGGACTCAGACTTCGAAGGATAACCCAATCCACGAGGGGACCCTGGAAAAAATTGAAATCCCCGGAGCATACATGGTAAAGATGCGCGACCTCCACGGATGGGGACTCGCAAACACCTTTGGCCAATTTGTGGTGGACGGCCCCACCCTGGAGATGCCGCAAGGTCGCCCCTCCAAGACGAGGGATACGTGGGAAGCCGTGATTCCCTGGTTGCAGGTTCCCGGGGGGGCATGGCAAGGGCGTTCAAATCGTTATGACACGACGACTTCAAGGAGTACCAATGGACCAGGGCCTTCTCGTCCTCGGTTTTGCCGCTCAGGGACTTTTCGCCTCAAGATTCCTCGTGCAGTGGATTGCCAGTGAAAGGGCCAAGCGCAGCGTTGTTCCCGTTTCATTCTGGTTTCTCAGCGTGTCGGGTGGAGCGCTCCTGCTGGTGTACGCCGTCCTGCGCAAGGATCCGGTTTTCATCCTGGGACAGGCATCGGGCCTGATCATTTACAGCCGGAACCTCTACCTCATCTACAGGGAACGCAAGGGTGGCCGCAGTGACGCCGTGCCCCAGGAGGACCCGGGCGAGCAAGCCTGACTTTCCATCCCAAAACCGGTTTGCTGGCCCTTTCGTTGCGGCGAATGCCGCAATACAGAGGCCCAGTGAAGTCTGGATTCCCGATTAGGCTCCGAATGACGCCCAAGGACTCCTGCTACAGGCTCAGTACGCTTACAATTCCAAACGCAAGCTGCAAACTTCAAGGTCTAGAGGTTGTGTTCCATGCTCGTGCACAGGAAATCGTATCATGGCGCGGCGCTGCTCTTTTTGTGGGCTGTCATCTACTTGTGGAGTCTTCCCTCCCCGGCCCTCTTTGACGATGCCGATACGGTCCACGCTCAGGCCGTTCGTGAAATGGCGGAGACGGGGGACTGGGTGACCCTTCGCATCAACAACGGAATACGCTATCTCGAGAAGGCCCCCTTCATGTACTGGCTCTCGGCCTTGTCGGTGGCCGGCCTCGGTCTCTCCGAATGGTCCGTTAGACTGCCCGTGGCCCTTTTCGCCCTGTTCCTGACCCTCCTCATCTACCGTTTCGGGACCCGCTTCTGGAACGACAAGGTGGGCTTTTACAGCGCCCTTGTCTATGTGACCAGTCTTGGCCCGTACGCATTCACACGAATCCTCCTGCCGGACGTGATGCTCGCCTTTTTCATGGCCCTGGGCTTTCACTTCTACCTCCGCGTGGTGGAGGAAGAAAACGGCGGTTCAAAGGTCCTCGGGCGGTGGGATGGAAGGGCACTTGCGATATACGCCGCCGCGGCTTTGGCCATTCTCACGAAAGGGCTCGTGGGCGCCGTCTTTCTCGGTATGGTCATCCTGGTCCACATGGTGCTCACTGGCAACTGGGGTGTCCTGAGACGGCTGGAGATCGTGCCGGGGATCGTCCTCTTCGTCCTGATCGCCGCCCCGTGGCATCTTGCGGCGGGGTTTTCCAACGATCGGTTTTTCTGGTTCTATTTCGTCAACGAGCACTTCCTGCGCTACCTGGGTCTGCGTTACCCCAAGGACTACGATACCGTGCCCCTTTGGCTTTTCTGGCTTCTTCACCTGGTCTGGCTCTTTCCCTGGAGCGCTTACATCTGGGGACTCGTCAGGAATTTTCCGAGAAGCCTCAGGCCCGACTCGCAGACCGCCCGCATCAATCTGTTCCTGTTCACCTGGGTCCTCGTGATCCTGGCTTTCTTTTCGTTCTCCACCACCCAGGAATACTACACTTTCCCGACTCTTCCCGCGTTCTCCCTCCTCCTCGGGCAGACCCTGGCATGGGTGGACTCACGGGAGGGGAGCGAAGTTCATCGCAAGGCAATTGCAGGCTTGGGAGTCCTTTGCCTGGTGGGTATCCTCGTCGGGGGAGCTCTGTTCGCCCTCGCCTGGTACGGAAAAGCGGCAGCGGGTTCCGCGGCGCAGGTGAGCGACACCCTCACCGTCAACCCTGACCAATATGCCCTCTCTTTTGGCCACGTCCATGATCTGACCCCGGCGACCTTCGGACACCTCGCGTCCCTGGTGCGGCGGACCGGCGTTTTCTTCGCGATGGGTCCTCTTCTCGCTCTTTTGAGTGCTCTCTGGAAACGGTGGCACCTGTCGGCCATCTGCCTGTCGCTGATGATGGTGGGTCTTCTCCACGGCTACCACGCGGGGATGGTAGCCTTTGAGCCCGTCGTCTCTTCCAAGTCCCTGGCCCGCGTTATCGAGTACCACCGCAAACCGGGAGACAGGATTTTCATTCACCAGGTTTACGAGAGGGGTTCATCCATCAACTTCTACACGAATATCCAGGTTTCCATCGTGAACGGTCATTTCGGAAACCTTTGGTATGGCTCGTTTTATCCCGACGCCCCGCCCATCTTTTTCAACGACGAGAATTTCCTCCCCTTGTGGAATTCCGATCAGCGGATTTTCCTGTTCAGTGAAGCGGCGCCGTTGCAGGAGTTCCTTGCGAGGCATCCCGAGATGAAATACCGGCTTCTCGCGGAGGAGGGAGGGAAAAAAATCCTGGTGAACTGGTGACCCGAGGCGGACCTCCATTGCCTTCCACGCGGCGTTGCCCGGTGAAGGCGGCTTGGCTCATCGTTCAGCCAGGAACCGAGGTGTTTCGTCTCAGCAGCCTTTTCACCGCGTAAGTCCTTTTGTCCTGTGCCTCGAAGTAGATGCGAACCAGGACTTCTCCGATGAGTCCTATGGCGAGAAACTGCACTCCCGCAAGCATAAGGGCGGCAGCCAGGAGGCTGAGGGGCGCGTGCTCCTGGGAGATGTGCACGCCTTCGAAAATCTTGCGGTAGGTGAGGAATATCCCGATGAGGCTGGAGAGGCTGACGCAGCCCAGAAAGAGCTTCCCGAAAAAATGGAGTGGCCGTGTCATGTAGCGCAGGAGGAAGCGCACGGTCAGGAGGTCGAACATGACGCGGAAAGTCCTCGAGAGCCCATAGTGGGACTTGCCCCGATTCCTGCCCATGTCCTTGATGGGGATTTCGGCGATGCGCGCACCGTTCAGGGATATGAGGGCGGGGACAAAGCGGTGCAATTCGCCGTACAGGTGAAGATCCTCCAGGATCTCCCGGCGGTATGCCTTGTATGTGGTTCCGAAGTCGTGAAGCTCGACCCCCGAGGCCTTGGCCATGAGCCAGTTGGCAATCCGCGACGGGAGGGTTCTCGTCAGGAACGCATCGGAGCGGCTGACCCGCCAGCCTGAGACCAGGTCATAACCCTCATCCATTTTCTCAAGAAAAGCCGGGATTTCCTCCGGATCGTGCTGAAGGTCGCCGTCCATGGCCACAATGAGTTCGCCCATGGCGTGATCGAAGCCGGCCATGAGGGCCGGTGTCTGCCCGTAGTTGCGGCGCAGGTGCACCACCACCACGCGTGGGTCCTCATCGTGGAGGCCATCGAGGATCCGCGGGGTGTCGTCGGTGCTTCCATCGTTGACCAGAACCAGTTCCCATGCCGCATCCCGTTGCTCCATGGTCCGCCTGACCCGGTGGTAGAGCTCCGTGAGCGTGGTCGCCTCATTGTGCAGGGGAATCACGATGGAGATCTTGGGTGTGAAGCCAATAGCCGTTGCACTCAAGTCGTTCATATTTCTTTCCATGGTACCTACAAAGCCCGAAGGATCAGTCTTCCGTCACACATGGGGGGCGTGGCACGAAAGCCTGTGCAAAAATCCCGGCCCCAGCGCTTGCACACGGCCGGAGCCGGCCGGGTGCCACCGGTTGCCCGCACAGGCGCCCATGAGGAGGGTGCTTTCACGGGGAGTGCCCCAGGGGTTTTATCCGCCAAAGGACCTGAGGGAAATGCCTCGCTTCTCGATGAGTTCTCTCAGCAGGGGAGAACAGAGCAGGTCCTTTTCCTTCTCACGTTGTTCCCGAAGCCGTGTCTTACTTGAAAGCAACTCCTGGTCGCAGATGCCCGGGTGTACCATCCATTCGCTCACTCCCTCGGGCAAATCTTCTATCAGTCTTACTGCGAGACGTTCGTTCAAGATGCCCGTGAGGGAAATCCCGAAGAAATGGTCCGGGGTCCGAAGCCCTGCCCTCCTCACCGTTTCAAAAAAAAACCTTTCCAGGGGAACCGTCAAGCGGGATTCGAAGAACTGCTTAAAAAAAACCATCCGGTCTTGCTTGTCCACAGCTCGGCACGTCTGCTTGAAGCTTGTCCTTTCGAAGGGCATGCGAATCCACCTGATGGAGAATCGCGCGGCGACCTCGACGAGGACTTCCAGCACCTGGGGCAGGATGTGGGCATGCTTGTGAGTGTCGAGGTGTGTGGGAACCAGGCCCCAGTCAAGGACCCTGGCGACCTGCCGTTCGAGTTCATTCCGCAGGGACTCCCGCCTCACCTTCCCTGACATGAGCAGAAGCAACAGGGCGAAAGGGCTTGGGGGCATATGCCCCGTATCGTCCAGCATCCCGGCCATATCCGAGGGCGGCGACAGGGGCTTCATTCCAGTGAGCACGAGGTGCACCCCCACGCCCAAGCGGCCGTCTTGCCCGGCCACGCGGACAGCATCCTCGAAGGCTGCTCCGGTTGCCATGAGAGTGGCGCTTCGCACCGGCCCGTCCTCACAGCACCTTGCCACGGCGGCGTTGACACCGCGGGTGTAGCCGAAATCGTCCGCGTTGACGATGAGTGTCTTCATGGCTAATCGCCCTGGGACTCATCGCCCGAGGAACGCTTTCCGGCTGTATCAATCCCGTATTTCTTGATTTTGTAATGAATCGCCCTGCGGCTGATGCCGAGGATCTGAGCGGCGTCCTTCTGCACCCACCCCGCCTGTTTCAGGGCGCGAACGATGGCGTTGCGCTCGCTCTCGTCCAGCGACAGTGCGTCCGTCGTGGCGGCCGCCACCTTCGTCGGAGCCTGGGGAAGGCCTGAGAGCTGAAGGTCGCTGGAACGCAGGACCCCATCCCGGCAAAGGACCACCCCTGCTTCCAGGGCGTTTTTGAGCTCCCTAACGTTTCCCGGCCAAGGGTAATCATAGACCCACTTCATCGTTTCCGGAGGGACCTGAACCTCCCGTATCTTGTGGGCGTCGCAGAACGTCTTGACGAAGTGCTGCATCAAGAGGGGAATGTCTTCCCTTCGCTCCCGCAGGGGAGGGATTCGTAATGTCACGACGCGCAGGCGGTAGTACAGGTCCTCTCGAAAGTCGCCGGCCTCGACTTCTTCCGGGAGGTCCACGTTGGTGGCGGAGATCACCCTGCAATCCACGGGGATCTCCTTAATATCCCCGATCCTGCGGATCTTGCGATCTTCCAGGAATCTCAGGAGCCGCACCTGCATTTCCTGGGAGATGTTCCCGATTTCATCGAGAAACAAGGTGCCACGGTCGGCCGCCTCGATGAGGCCTTTCTTGTCTCTTATGGCGTGTGTGAAGGATCCCCGCACATGGCCGAAAAGCTCGCTCTCCAGGAGGCCCGTGGGAGTCGACCCGCAGTCCACCACGACGAAAGGGTGCTCCCGCCGGTGCCCTCTAAGATGGATGAGGCGTGCCACCCTTTCCTTGCCTACTCCGCTCTCGCCGAGGATGAGCACATTGACGTCACTGGGAGCGATGCGGTCGATGAGGTCGAAAAGTTCCTGCATTTTTGGACTGTTGCCCCCCGACAACACCTCCGAAAGTGGAGGGAGGGATTCCGATGGAATCTTCAGGGTTTTCCGCTTCAGGGTCTCCCGCACCTTCTGCAGCAGTTCACGACCATCAAACGGCTTGGTCAGGTAATCCATGGCCCCGGCCTTCACCGCGCTCACCGCGTCGGGTATGTTGCCGTAGGCGGTGAGGAAGATCACCGGCAGATCGGGTCTCAAGGCATGGACCTCGGTGAAAAGGTCCATCCCGCTCATGGCCGGCATGCGCACGTCCGAAATCAACAGATCCACGTGCTGATTCCTGACGATCTCGATGGCCTCGTGCCCGCTCATTGCAGTGAGAACCCGAAATTCCACGGATGCCAGTCGGGCCTCAAGGACCTGCAGTATGGACAAATCGTCGTCCACCGCCAAAATGGTCTGCTTAGGATTCAATTGCGTCTCCACAACCACGACACCAATCCCGGCAATCACGCCCCTGGCGTAGAACGGGACTGGTATTTGTACGCCCTATGTGTGGAACGGTACTACGGTGTGGACACTTCCTGTTTCTTTTCCTGGAATTTTCGGTGAATGGCCTCCAAGGACTCGAGCTGCCCCTTGAGTCGCCTGATTTCCCTGTCTTTGGCATCAAGCCTGGATTTCACTCGTTCCACCTCTTTTTCTTTCGCCTGCAGAGAGTTCCTGCAAGCCACCAGGGTATTGTTTACAAGATCCTTGTTGCTCTTGGGGGGCTTCGAGCGTGCTGCTTCCCCTGAAGAAGGAAAAGGAAGGCGCTCGAGAAGAGGGACAAGCAGACGCGGGTCTTCGCCCCCCAACTCAACCGGAGCCTTTTCCATCCAGCACTCCATGAGTCTCATGGCTTCGCCGAGCTCGGTTTGACTCCTCGCAAGCAACAGTTGGGTGGAAGCAAAACCAAAAAGGGCTTTCCGGTTCACTTCGGGGTCCTGTGCAGTTTCAGTGAGGGTCTCGAACAGGGCCATGGCCTTTTCATACTCGCCCTTGGCGAAAGCCGCGATCCCTTCGCTCAGGGCTCGATGCTCTGCTTCCTGCGGCCGGGACACGGCGGCCGGCGAAGGCTGACCCGTTTGAGGGACGGCGCAGCCAATCACCGACATCCCGCAAGTGGCCGCCACCAGGAGGGCCTTGAGCCCCAACGATTGCTTCCAGTCAATCCATGAGCATTTCATGATTCTTCCCTGGGTAACAAGGGCAGGGTGAAGCCGAAGGTGCTTCCCTGTCCTTCCTGGCTCCTGACCCACACGGAGCCTCCGTGTGCCTCGACGATGTACTTGGATATGCTCAACCCCAGACCCACTCCGTCCACTTCATGGCGCACGCCGGATGCCCGGTAATACTTGTGGAACACCATGGAGAACTCTTCCTCGGGGATGCCTGGGCCCTTGTCGGAAACGGAAAACACCATGCCGCCCGCGCTTTCCGGGGCTTCCGCGTCCACCCGCACGACCACCTCGCTGCCGGGAGGAGAAAACTTTATCGCATTGCCGATCAAATTGAGCAAGACCTGTTGCAGGTTTTCGGGATCTCCCATGATTTCGGGCATGTTCTCAGGCAGGTCCGCGCGAATGCTGATGCCCTTGGCCTCGGCCGCCGGGGTCACGCGGTAGATGCTTCCCAGGACGAACGATGCAGGATTGAGGGGGCGCGGCTGCACCTTGAGCGCACCGGCCTCGAGGCGGGACACTTGCAGCAGGTGATTGAGGAGTCCCGTGATGCGCTCGATCTCCTTGCTGGCAATGTCGAGAAACCGTTGCTGTTTTGCGTTGATGGGCCCCATGACTTCTTCGACGATGAGATTGACCGACTCCCGAATAGAAGTGAGAGGCGTGCGGATTTCGTGGCTGAGCATGGAAATGAAATCGGAACGCATGCGCTCCTCTTCTCTGAGTCGCACGGACATGTCGTTGAAAGCCGCGGCCAGTTCCCCGAATTCGTCCTTGGACAGAACCCGGACAGGCTCGCCGACGCCTTGCGTGGAAATGCTCCGGATCCCCTTTCGAAGCTCACGGAGTGGCCGGTTGATGGAGCGCGTGAGGAAGATACTTCCCGCCAGGGCGAGCAGAACGGACAGCCCCAGGCCAAAGAAGCCCCAACCTTCGGCCATCTGCCCCCGGAAGTTGAGTGTCCTCATCCCCAATTCGATTTCCTGCTCGTTTTCCGCCCTGGCCTTGGAGATCCTTCGAATCCAATCGTTGATGACCTGCTCGGGGATCCATGAATCCCCGGGTTCCTCGCGGCTCCTCGGGACCCTCCAGCCCCCCGGGGAGCTGGGCCACGTAATCCCTGAAGATCTCCTTCCAGGGGCTCTTCTCCCGGTCCTGGGAGGATTCTATCCTCAGGATCTCGGAGAGGTTGGCTATGAATTCCCGCTGGGCGCCGCTGAAGTAGTATTTGTACTCCTCTTTCTTCAGGACGTTGTACTTGCTTTCGTTCTCGGCCATCCACAGGAGGCTCTCGACCATCTTCCTGGATGCCGATGAAATCTTAAAATTCCTGCTCACCACCCCTTCCGATATTTTCATGATTTGCTGGATGTGGATGAACAAAACCACCATGGTCCCATAGAATATGGTGACCAGTGCAAAATACCAGATGAAGAGTTTGACGGTGATGCGCGATCGCAATTTCATTGCCTTGCCCGATTCAAAATATTTGCGAGGAGTCCACTTCGGAGTCTATCGCAGGAATCCCACGGTTCACCCTGAGGCGGCGAAGCCTGTCCTGAGCTTGTCGAAGAGGGCGTGCCGTCAACATTGTCCGCTTGTGCTTCAACACCCCGGAAATTACCTCCAAGGCAGCCGTCCAACATTAGCGCAAGTCCCCCTTTGAGTGAATCCTGCAAGTGAGTCTCACATTTACACAAGTACCAGCCGAAGGCAAGGGTGGAACCGCGAGGAACCGTCTGAAGGAAGCCGGGGGGCAAAGCAATGAGCAAAGCCTGCCCCGGACCCGACCCGGGGGTGAGATTCGGCGCGCAGGGCCGAGTCTCCGGGCAAGTGAGCACCGCATGGCGAAGCCCCGGATTCAGTGGACACGGCAATTACTGCGGATATCGTGGCAGTTCACGTTCCCTGATCAGGTCAGAGACAGGCCTTATTGCGGGGACCTGTTCGTCGGGCACTCGGTTCGTGTCATTGCATTTTTGGAGTCTGAATGACGCCGAGGTCGAATCCAGCGACAAGCCAGCAATTCCCGGATACATCCAAAATACAGTCCTGGTCTACGATTTGAGCGAAGTCTTTCGTAAACTTTTTGGATCCTTCCCGAGTACTGTGACGGGAGCCGTCAGTTTTCTATCGGGGCACGTCGGTTTTCGCTGGACACTCTCCTGGCTTTCCGATAGCATACCGTCCCGTGAAGACGTCGTGCGCCCCCAATCCCAACGATCCCGAGAAGGTCCTGCCGACACGGGCCAGGGTCAGAAAGCACCTGAGTGCCGATGCCTTGCTGCAAACGGTGCACGGCTGCTTTCACAAGGTCAAGGACCCTCGGACCGGCACACCGGACATCAGCCTGAGCGATGCTCTGATGTCGGGTTACGCCGTCTTCTCATTGAAGGATCCAAGCCTCCTGGCCTTTGACAGACGCCGCAAGGAAGAACCCCACAACCTCAGGAGCATCTTCCATATCCTGAGGATTCCCAGCGACACCCAGATGCGCTCGATCCTCGACGAGGTCAATCACGAGGAGTTGCGCCGCTGCTTCAAGGCCGTTTTCTCCAGCCTGCAGAGGGGAAAGGCCCTCGAGGAGATGGAATACCTCGACGGCCATTACCTCATGCTCATGGACGGCACCCAGTACTTTTCATCCGAAAAGCTCCACTCCCCCTTCTGCATGGAGAAGACAAACTCATCAGGCGTAACCAGCTACTACCTCCAGACCCTTGGAGCGGTTCTCGCGCATCCCGACCGCAAAGAGGTGATCCCTCTCATGCCCGAGCCGATTTCCAAGCAGGACGGACAGACCAAGAACGACAGCGAGATCAATGCGAGCAAGCGGTTCATCTCCAAATTCCGCAAGGACCATCCCCACCTCAAGGTCATTGTCTGCCAGGATGCCATCAGCCCCAACGGCCCTTACATCCGTTTTCTCCAGGAGCGCAACTGCCGCTTCATTCTCTCCGTGAAGGAAACCGACCATGCCTACCTCTTCAAGCACTTCGATGCTGCCGTCGAGGGAGGAGAAGCAGGCGAGCTCATTTTCGATGATCCTGATGACCCTGAGAAGATCCACTGCCTGAGATGGGCAAACGGGCTTTCCATCAACGCCTCCCACAAGGACATCCGGGTCAACCTCCTGGAATACTGGGAACTGCGAGGCAAGGAGAAAAAACACTTTGCCTGGGTCACGGACTTTACCCTCACCTCGGATAACGCCTTTGAGATTGGGCGCGGTGGAAGGGCCAGGTGGAAGGTTGAGAACGAAACCTTCAACACCCTTAAGAACCAGGGTTACAACTACGAGCACAACTACGGTCTGGGGGGCAGGTACCTCAGCATGGTCTTTGTGACCCTCATGATGCTCGCCTTCCTGGTGGACCAGACCCAGCAGCTCTGCTGCTCTCTTTTCCAATCCGCATGGAAGAAGGTCGGCAGCAAAAAGGCTCTATGGGAGACCATCCGGGCCCTCTTCCACTGTTTTCTCTTCCATTCGATGGAGATGATCTATGCGGCCATAGCCTACGGCTTCCAAAGGGATCGGCCCGTGATCCTATGGGACGATTCATAGCTCACGAGAATCCCTAAAACCCCATCAACAGCCTTCCCTAATCCGACAAGCCTTGCGGAATCTCGGGAGCTCGATGCCCTCAGGTCTCCGCCAAGGTAACTTATTGCCCGACCACGGCTTAGAGCCATCCCCTTTCAGTTCAAATACACCTGCCTCCCCCTCTCCTGAGCCCATGGCGACACCAAGCCGCAGCTCCTAGGGGTGGCTCCGGGAATTGCTGTCGGCCGGATGTGTGAGAAGGGGAGAGAAGACATTCTTCAGAAAGACCCTGAGGGAAAACACCGACCTTAAAATTCGCATCTTCTTGTCTAACGAATGCGTCAACCGGACGCGCGGGGACACGTGGTGGTGTTTTCCGGAAGTTCCGGGCCGCGCGCCGGTTACGCTGGTGTTCGAATTAAGGAGCCAAATGATTCCCGAAACAACATCATCACGCCGCTACGACCTGGATTGGCTGCGGGTATTCGCTATCCTGGCTGTCTTCGCCTTCCATTCAGGGCGGTTCTTTGATCGAATGCCTTGGCATGTCAAGAGCACTTCGGTTTACTCCGGGGTGGAAGCGTGGAACATGTTCATGCTGTCTTGGCTGATGCCCCTTATATTTGTGATCTCCGGCGCCAGTCTATTCCATGCAGTAGGCAGAGGGAGCGTTGTCAGGTTCATTCGCGACAAGGTATCTCGTCTTCTTGTCCCGTTCATAGTCGGCGTGTTCACCCATATTGCATTCTGCGTGTATCTGGAACGAACCTCACATAATCAGTTCGTCGGGTCATTTATCGCATTCTATCCTCACTACTTCGACGGTATGTACGGTTTTGGGGGCAATTTCGCCTGGATGGGCCTTCACTTGTGGTATTTGCAGATGCTCTTTGTATTTACTCTTGTGTGTTTCCCGCTGTTCCGTCTGTTCAAAGATACCGCTCGCAGCTTTCTTAGTAGGCTCGGCGATTCCCTCGCCATGCCCAGTGTCATCCTCCTTTTGATTCTGCCGTTGGCTCTGTTGCTCTACGTACTCGACCCACGCTCTTTCCTTGGCATGCGCAATTGGGGCGGATGGCCCTTCCCCGTTTATTTATTCTATTTGTTCTATGGTTTCATTATTTTCTCTCACGCCGGCCTTCAGACTCACATTCGACAGACGCGTACACTCTACCTTGTGGCGGCTCTGGTAATCTCTACGATCCTTTATTGGAAGTTTGGTTATGTCAGACCAAAAGATGGAGCGCAGGCACCATGGTGGTTTGGCTTACTGTTTACCACCGGTTCCTGGTGTTGGATTCTCGCCTTCCTTGGTTTTGCCATCAACTACCTCACTCACGACAGGCCGTTTTTGAGATACGCCAATGACGCAGTTCTGCCCTTCTATATCATGCACCAGACAGTACTTCTCATTGTTGGCTTTTACATCCTCCCTTGGCAAATTCCGGATACCGTGAAATGGTTGCTGATCGCTATTACCTCTTTTATCCTAAGTCTGGGATTCTATGAGTTTGCCGTACGCCGTTTTAGCATACCCCGGTTTCTTTTCGGCATGAAGGTTCTTTCAAATAGCGGGAAACTGAAGGCGTTCGAACCAATCGTTCCACCGGATCGCTTACGCGCCCGGTGAACTTGCGGTTATGCCACCTGATAAGAGTAGCAATTGACGAAGCGACGGCGTACCCCCAAGAGCGAGGCCGATGTCCTGGTGCGAAGCGGGCGACGATGCTGCATCTGCTTCGGGCTCGATGGCGATCTTCGAGTAAAGAGGGGACAGATAGCCCACCTTGACAGAAACCCCCAGAATTCGGAGGCAGTCAACCTCGCATTCCTATGCCTCCATCACCATGATGAGTACGACACCAAGACGAGCCAAGCCAGAAGATGGTCTTCTGGGGAGGTTAAGAATTACCGTAAGCTGTTGTACAGGCAGATTGCTCACCTTCGAGAAGGTGATAATCGCAAGGGCTCAAGAGTAAGACGCCTTGCGGTATTGGACACGGGGCGCAATCTTCACGCGTGGGACAGAGGTTGCCTTCCCAGACTTAAGGGGGACTACCACTCGCTGCGGAGCACCGCAGCAAAACTCGGGGCTGTCGTGGTTGAGCGAGATCTTCTAGATTTTCCTCCAGGGCTACTTAAGGAAGTCACCCTTCTCGTACTTGTATGCCCCAAGGATGCTCAGTATAGCCAGTTGGAAATCGAGCGGATTGTCCAATTCGTTCGATCTGGGGGACGTTTGCTCCTGATGGCTTACTACTGGTGGCACTGCGACCATGACACCAATATCGGAGAACTGACTGAGCGATTTGGAATCATACTCCGTGACGACAGGGTCTGCGACCCAGTAGATTACGAACAACATGAGTACCAGCCCAAATGCCTGTCGCTCCGAAGCGGTCTCGCGCAACGAGAAATTGTTGTTCCCTTTGCGTGCTCGATGAAGGTAGGCGCCCCAGCAGAGCCTCTCCTTTCGACTGGTGAGCATGCCCAGTCTGAGGCCGCAACTCGAGTGAACCGACAGATTGTGCGTAGTTTCGATACAAGGCTCCAGGGTAACTTGGCAACGGCGGCCTGGGCTCAATTCAAAAGAGGAAGGGTCGTCGTTCTTGGGTCTTGGGAGTTGCTTATCGATGAGTTGTGCTCGGACAAACGTTATGGGAATGGTGAATTCCTGGGGGAGGTATTGTCATGGCTAGGAAGCTAGAACAACGTAAGATTCTGATTGTCTGTGACCGCAATTCTCAAGGTGCACTTCGACAAATGGGTGAGTTTACCGACCGAACCGTAGGCGTAAAAACCATGGTCGTAGAATCGGTCAAGGCGGGAGACCATCTCGCTAATATCGAATACTCTGAGTACTTTGCTGTGTGCTTGTGAGTACATAGACCCACCGGCAGGGGTGCCGAGGGTGGGCTTTTTGAGTTTTTCACCGCCAGATGTCGGGATGTTGGCGCAATTCCGATAGGCGTTGCTGATTCTACCTACTACAGCTCGGAGCAGGTCATCCCACATGTGCGGGGACTTAGAAGGTGCGTTTCGCGCAACCTGGCCAGCGTTGTCAAGACGATACTAGAAGGAAGAGCTGATGATCCTGATCTGGAGCCGCCTTCCTAAAGAGACTTCAAAGAGAAACATCGGTGCAGGGGACGAGGTCTGCATAACCCATAAGGATTGAGAGGAGTTGGAGAGACTGAGTCTTTTTTCAGTCTCTCCAACTCCTCTCAATCTATTGTTCAAGAAGCCCGGAGCGGCAGTGGAGGTCTATAGGGTATTGGTTCGGGTGGGGGCTGCCAGATGTGGTGAGAGGGGGTGGCGATCCCGCCAAAGGGGGGCGAGAGGAGAGGAAAAGGATCGCCTGCTTGGAGGATTTGTACAATTCAGTCTATCTGATATTCTCCGGCGATGGTATTTCCCTTAAATTTTCATCAGTTGGGCGCACCTGTAGTGTGCCGCTTGAGGAGCACGACCTCAAGCGGAGGGTCATGGATTATGAGAGAATGCTTTGGGACGGTTAGCCGGGCCTGATCACCGTCCCATTGGACAAAACGATCGCATGGAGCTTGAGAGCTCCACCGCAATGGGGGCACACAATCGGCTCCCATGGCTCAAGATCGTTAGCTTCGAGCTCAGGCAGATTGAAGCCATAGCTCAACTCGATCAGAGTGCTGACGGTTTCGAGTCCCACCTTGCAGTTGGGATTCATGAAGCCGAAATAGCGGACCTTCATGAATCCGGTCGGCAGCACGTGCTGCAGGAAGCGCCGGATGAATTCCATGACATCCAGAGCCATGGTTCTCCACCTGGAGCTTTTGGGCTTCTTGTAGCGAAAGGTGACGGTTCGATTCTCCACTTTGACGATGCGGCTGTTGGAGATGGCCACTTTGAAGACATAGGGAGCCAGATACTTGAGGCTCGCTGAGCTTTCACCCACCGCCTGGCAGTTGACATTCCAGTCTATCTCCCAGACCTCGGAGGGGATCTCGTCCAGGAGGCCGGCAGCCTTCATTGCATCTCGGAACTTGGCCCTGAAGATTTTGGAGAGAGCCTTTACCGGCAGATAGAAATCGATCCGGGAAGGATGCCAGGTGCCGTCTTTGGTCGAGAGGGCTCCTCCGGCGGCGATGTAATGGATATGGGGATGATACTCGAGGGTCCGGCCCCAGGTATGGAGGACGCCGAAAAAGCCGGGAAGATCACCGCCGATATGCTTTTCATCGGGGGCCAGCTTTTTCATGGCTTCGGAGGAAGCTTTGAACAGGGCCGAGTAGGCCAACCTCTGATGGCTTCGGATGAAGCGGCGCAGACCTTCGGGAACGGTGAAAGTGATCATGAAATGGTGACCGGGAAGTTGGCGTTTCATCTGGTTTTCCAGCCACTGCCGAGTTTTCTGTGCTGGCACGTGGGGCAATGGCGGTTGCCGCAGGAGCGATAGACGACGTGCAGGCTGGCCACATTGCTCGCACTCGATAGTAGGCGACGCCCGCCTCCGGGTGCGGCACGCAATGATGGCATCGATGACTTTTCGGTGCTCCTTGGGCATGTCGTCGCCAAAGCGCTCCATGTATTCGGGGCCGAAGGTTCGGAAGATCTCACTGATGGTTGTCATGATCGAAACCCTCCATTACCTGATTGATCAATTGAGTGGCATCCTCGGCTCCCTTTTGGGTAAGGTGCAAGTAGACCATGGTGGTTTCGAGCTGGCATGGCCCATGTATCTTTGAATGACGCGCAGGTTGACTCCGGCTTCGAGAAGATGGGTGGCATAGGAGTGGCGCTTATGTTTGAGCACAACATAAGAGGCATTATGTTGAGTACCGAATTATGCCATGTGACGTATCCAAAATGGCTCTGGATAGCACGAGAGTCCTGGGGTCTGTTCTGTCAGCACTCGACATAATTCGAAACAGCCGGCACAGGCAAAGACTTGGTTTTTCAGTCTAAAACAAGTAGATGGCTCCCTGAAAACACAAGTTTTCGGGGTCGGTGGCTGCCTTCAAGCAAAGATGAAGCTCGAAGTGCTCGGGGGGTATTATGTCGAGCGATCAAGGAACGGAGTTGTGGACTCGCGCGGGATTCCTCGCCATTATGAACGTCAACTCGACATAATTTCATTTGGGTAAACCCCCGGCTTTGCCGGGGGACTCACAGAGTTTGACATTTGCGGGAGTATACGAAAGCCTTCCACTGTGAACCGCTCAAAGTTTACAGAAAGGAAAGCTTTCGTATGGATGAGTATCAAAGTCTAAGCCACACCGTATGGGACTGCAAGTACCATGTGGTCCATTGCTGAAGTGGACGACGAGATGCTCGACGATCAGGCCCGGAAGCCGCTAAATGCTTCCAGCCGCTTTGAGCGGCCCACATTATCAGGCCTCCGGCTTTGCCGGAGGTACTGTGACTCCATTCTCAACATAATGGCGAAGGGTGTGTATACAGACATACTTTTTTCGGATTCCAGCCTCCAGGATGGCTTGCCTGAAGGCTCCCTGGACGCTTGATGTGGCCATGGGGGTTTGGGAGTCCTTGGCCCTGTTGTGACCTCGGCCCAGGGCGGGGAAGATGAGCCGGGGGTTCGATGAGTGACCCAGTAGCGGCGAAGGAGGGAGAGCGTGGATTCGGGGAGAGGCACATAGCGGTCCTTGGCGCCTTTTCCGCGATGGATGTGAATCATCATACGGGAGCTGTCTGTGTCTGAGACTTCGAGGTGGAGTGCTTCCTGGAGCCTGAGTCCACATGAGTAGACGGTTGTGAGAAAGGCCCGGTTGTGGAAGGTATGAACGCAACGCAGCACTCTCGGGGCTTCCTCTCTGGCTCAAAACGGGGGGGAGTCGCCTCTCCTTCTGGGCACGGAGGATCCCGAGGATATGCCAGTTGCCGGCGAGGACCTTCTCATAGAAGAAGCGGATCCCGCAGTAGCAGATGCGCATGGTCTTTGGCGACCAGAAGCTGACGTTTTTTCGATGGAGGAAA
>CAVOPT010000008.1:0-343030 GCA_963698165.1 uncultured delta proteobacterium | reverse complement strand
TGAAAGATTACCACCATGCTTGTGTCGGAGTCAAGATTTTTTTCAGCAGAGTCTCTCGGCACCGGCGTGGTCAACCTCTCAAGACTGACCGTCACGTTTTCCCGGAAACCCTCGCGAAGTTCCCGTGCCCCGTGACAAGAGCGGCATTGTATTCATATTCGACATCGTGTCAACAAGAAATTCAATTTATTTTCGACCGCTCCCGTTTGGCATGTCCCGAGGCCTCAAGGCCCGCCACGCACCCCTCTCCCACTGCCTTGGCCATCTGCCAGGGCGGCCCACAGATGTCCCCCGCCGCGTAGACTCCCGGCAGACTCGTCTCCTGCTTTCTGTTGGTCACGACGTATTTCATCGAATCCGGATCGAGGGCGATCCCCAGCGCAGCCGCCAGTTCCAGGGCCCCCTTCGCACCCAGTTCAATGAAGACGCCGGCCGCCTCGATTCTTTCTCCGTTGTCCAGCTCCACTCCTTCGACCTCTCTATCCCCAAGGATTTTCTTCACTTTTCGCCCGGGGTGCTTCTCTATGTGGCTTCGTTCAATCTGGTAACGCAGGTTTTCGTTCACCGCCAGCTCCGTGAAAACCAGATGAACCTCCCGGGCAACCAGGAGGAGGCTCAAGGCGCCCGAACACGCCGCGCTCTCATTTCCCACCACCACCACGACTTGATCCCGAAAGAAATTGCCGTCGCATTCCACGCAATAGCTCACTCCCTTTCCCAGCAATTCCTTTTCGCCCGGAACATTCAGACGATTCCTGGAAATCCCCATGGCGAGAATGACGGACCAGGCAGTCAGGGTCACTCCCGACTCCAGTTCCGCCAAATAGCTTCCGTCCTCTCCCCTTTCGAGCCTCAACACATCTTCCTCGAAGAAGACGGAACCGAACTTTTCCGCCTGCCTTTTTCCCTGTTCCAGGACATCACTGCCTGCCAGCGTGCTGTCCATGCAGCAGTAGTTTTCAATGTGGGCCTTGTAGAGAGAACTCCTCTGCATGCGTCCCAGGACGGCCACTTTCACGTTGGTTCTCGCGGCATGCATCGCGGCTTGAAGTCCCGCGGGTCCGCTGCCCAAAATGATCACGTCAAACGGTTGAACTGCTTCATTCATTCTTAGCTCCCCTTCTTGATCGGTGTCGTCAAACCCTTGTCTTGCGTTATATTCAGTGCGGTTGGCGAATTGATTGAGGCAGGATAGAAACATAAGCATTGCTGAAATCGACTTCAGCACTAATTTTGGATTTCTTTCCGCACATTGTGGTATTGTGCCCGGAACCCGTCTGGGTGCCTCAGGAGAAGGATCCCCCAACCATTCGCAGCGGTGTGAACATCTCCTGAATGCTCCACCTGTCGGGAATTCGGGTTCCTCAAGGTTTCCTGATCCATACTCGCCCTGGATGGAGCAAAGGAGCTCTCATGGATGTGACGGCCCCTCAAACCTTTAAGGTAACCGCCGCACTGATACCTTCCAGTGGAAGGATTTTTATCGCTCAGCGTCCTCCAAACAAGAAGTTTGCTCTGCTCTGGGAATTCCCGGGAGGTAAAGTCCAATTGGGGGAGAGCCTTCAGGCGTCCCTCGCCAGGGAGATCGGCGAGGAGCTGTGCTGGAAAATCCGGGTCGGGGAACTTTTCGAACACGTGCAGTTCAACCTCGAGGAGTTCTCCCTCGATCTCTTCGCTTTCTGGTGCACCATCGAAGGGGGAACCCTTTGCTTGCGAGAACACGTGGCTTACCACTGGGCACGCCCATCTGAGCTGAGTCGATTCGAGTTCACGCTGGCGGATCAGCGCCTCGTCACCTCACTCGAAAAGCTGCGCACCATCCCCGAGGGGGCACTCACCGAACTGGTTTGATGCCGCCAGGAGCTCGTCCTTCCACCGGGCCCCCTTTTTCCCGTGCCGTCTCCCTGCAACCTCAAGGGTCTTCGGATCCAGACACATGCGGACATTCCCAAAATTTCCCCGCACCTTGCCCGTCACCTCTGCTTCCCCTTGCCATGACTCATGCCAGAGGTTATTAAGGGGCTTACACTTGTACCCCGAACTGACAGAAAGGTTCCGAAGTAATGCAGCAAAGACCCGGCCTCTTGAGTGGCCTCACCCAGTTTTTCGCTTCCACAAAGCTCACCGTCTTCATCTTCTTCATCCTCGCCATATGCTCCATCATCGGCACGCTGCTTCCGCAGGGGCTCACCCTGGAGGAGATGCGGAAGCATTTCAGTCCATCCGCCTTCTGGTGGGTCCAGACCTTCAGCCTCCATGACATTTACCACGCCCTCTGGTTTCAATCGCTCCTGCTCCTTCTGTCCATAAACCTTGTGGTTTGCAGTCTCGATCGCCTTCCAAAAACCATCAAGCTCATCCGCCACCGGGACGATCAAATCAACCCCGACAAGCTCACCAAGTTCAGCCTGCATCGACAGTTGTCCTGCAAATTGCCCTTTGAAGAAGCCATTGCCCGCACCACGGCCGTGATCTCCGGGGAGTTTTCATCCCTGGAGCGACTGGATTCGGAATCGGGTTTCAGCGGTGTGGCCGAAAAAGGTCGCTGGAGCCGCATGATGGTCTATCTTGTGCACCTGAGCGTCCTCCTCATCCTCGTCGGAGCCATCATGGGGTCCGTTTTCGGCTTCAAGGGTTACATGCAGATCGCCGAGGGGGAATCTTCCAGTGACGTTCAGCTCATGAAGGACATGCGGGTCTTGACCCTGCCCTTTGAAGTGCGGTGTGACAACTTCGATGTTTCATTCTACGATACGGGAATGCCGAAGGAATTCCGCTCAGACCTCACGATTTTGGCCGACGGACGGGAGGCCCTGAAACAATCCATCTGGGTGAATGACCCCCTCACCTTCGAGGGGGTGACTTTCTACCAATCGTCCTATGGCGCAGTCCTGAAACAGGCCGAAGTCGAGTTCAAGGACAAGGAATCGGGAAAACTCCACAGAATGACCCTCCCTTTTCGGGAACCCATGTTCATCCCGGAAACGGAAGACAGGGTACAAGTGGTTGAATACCAAAAGGATTTTCGCACCATGGGACCGGCGCTTGGAATTGCTTTCCTGAGGAAGGGCCAAGAGCCCACGGGATCGTGGATCATCGTTGACCGGCCCGACTTCCATGGAAATCGCATTCAGAACTACCAGGTGAAGGTGATCAAGGCGGACTCAGGTTTTTACACAGGGCTGCAGGTGAAGAGGGACCCGGGCGTTTGGGTGGTTTATTTCGGCTTCACCGCAATGCTCGTCGGCATTGGGTTGTGCTTCTACACCACGCACCGTCGCCTATGGGTCTGGATCGAGCCAAATCCTGCCGGCCGTGGAAGAACAAAAATCGTCATCGCCGGAAGAACGAACAAGCACTCATTTGCCTTCGAGCAGGATTTCGGTCGACTGTGTGAAGGGCTGCAGGCTGCCTTAACAAAGGACGAAACACAAAAAGGCGGTAAAATAAATGGTTAACAGTTCTCTGCTTTTGAGTATAACAACTTTCGCTTACCTGCTTTGCACCGTTTTTTACCTAGGGGGGATTGTTTTCAGTTTCGCGCCCCTGTTGTCGGCAGGGAGCGTCTTTGGACTGGTCACCCTCGGCATCCAAACGGCAGGAATCGTCTTGCGGTGGATCGAATCGTACCAGATGGGATATGGCCACGCGCCCCTTTCCAATCTTTACGAGTCGCTGGTATTCGCCGCATGGGCCATCATGTTCATTTATCTTCTTTTGGAACGGCGCATCAAGCATCGAGTTCTCGGTGTCTTTCCGGCTCTTTTCGCTTTCCTGGCCATGGCCTACGCATCGTTTTCAAAAGGGATCGACTCCAGTATTCAGCCTCTGCTCCCTGCCTTGAAGAGCAACTGGTTGATTGCTCACGTCATCACCTGCTTTTTGGGTTACGCCGCGTTTGCGGTATCGACGGGAATCAGCATTGTCTACCTGATTCAGAGGGCCCAGAAGGCAAACCCGCACCCCACCGGCATCTTCGCCATGTTGCCAAGTCAAAGAGAGCTCGATGAATTCAACTATCAGATGGTTCTCTTCGGTTTTCTCTGGCTCTCTCTGGGTATCATCACGGGTTCCGTCTGGGCGAACTCCGCGTGGGGAACCTACTGGAGCTGGGATCCCAAGGAAACGTGGTCCCTCATCACATGGCTGATCTATGCCGCGCTTCTCCACGCGAGAACCATGCAGGGGTGGAGGGGCAAGAGGGTGGCATGGATCTCCCTCATAGGCTTCGGTTGCGTGCTTTTCACATACTTTGGCGTGAACTTCTTGCTGAGCGGGCTCCACAGCTACGCCAGATAGAGTGCAGGAGGTCGTCGGTGTTTGGGCTTGGACCCTGGGAACTCATCATCATCCTTGTCGTTGTGGTTTTTATCTTCGGGGGCAGGCGCCTGCCTCAGCTTGGAGAAGGCATAGGGAAAAGCATCACTGAGTTCAAGAGGGCCATTCGCGACACACGGCCCTCAGACCGGGACCCCTCGAATTCCTCCTCGGAACCTGCCGGCAAGGATGAGACGGGGAGGGACCAGTCCGGCGGCAAGCGCTGAAACCCATCAAACCAGGGGCTTTTCGTCCTCGGAAGAACCGGCTCGGGGCTTTTTGCCGGGAGTTTTCGAGAGGCCATTCCTTTAAGTATGCTGGGTTTCCCTCGTGAAAGCACACTCCAGGCGAACCGGTGAATTCATTCCGGGGTTGCCCATCCTTGGTGCGAACGGAATAGTGACCCATGTTCGATGTAGGCTTTCCTGAATTGATCGTGATCCTTGTGGTCGCCCTCGTCATCTACGGGCCGGACCGGCTTCCCGACCTGGCAAGAGCCATGGGAAAAGCGTATGCGGAGTTTCGCCGAACCATGAATGAATTGAAGGAGACTTTCGACCAGGACGAAACCGTCCGTGAGATCAAGCAGGAATTCAATGCGGCACAGAGGGAGGTCCTTTACGGCCCCAAGGATCCTGACCCGGTAGAGATCAGGCCCATACCGGATGTGCGGGACGTTCCCACAGCGGGATCAACCGACGAAAGCCATCAGGAAACCAAGGAAGCGGGCCGGGACGATACCCAGCCCCTGGGTGCCGCCGAGGAGAGCCGGGAGCACAAGTGAATCGGCTCTATGCTTGACGAGCCTGGGATGGAAACAAATCATGACGACGACAGCAGACGAAAAAAGGATGCCCTTCACTCAGCATCTCCATGAGCTCAGAAAAAGGCTCATCACATGTGTGGTGGCTGTCCTGGTGGGATTTGCCGTCAGTTACAACTTTGCCGACAAATTGTTCCAAATCCTTTGCAAACCATGGCTTGAAGCCCTTCCCAAGGAACAGACGGTCAAGCTGATTGCCACGGCTCCTCACGAAGCATTTTTCACTTACATGAAGGTCTCGTTCATCGCCGGCATAGGCCTTGCGGTCCCCGTGATCCTCTACCAACTGTGGCGTTTCATCGCTCCCGGCCTGTTTGAACATGAAAAGCGGGCCCTCATTCCCGTGGTGTTTTTTTCGAGCTTCTTCTTTCTCGGTGGAGCCCTGTTCGGGTATTTTTTCGTTTTCCCCTATGGATTTCAGTTTTTTGCGTCGTTTGCCACGGACTATATCACCCCATTGATCACCACCAGGGAATTCCTGAAGTTCAGCACGAGACTTCTCCTGGGGTTCGGACTTGTGTTTGAGCTTCCGATTTTCGCATTCTTCCTGGCCAAGCTCGGTTTGATCACGTCCGCCTTCATGAGGCGCACACGGAAGGTTGCGGTCATTCTCATCTTTATCGTCGCCGCGGCTCTCACTCCAGGCCCGGACGTTTTTTCGCAAATGATGATGGCAGGTCCCCTCTTGATTCTCTATGAAATCAGTGTTTGGATCGTGCACATATTTGGAAAGAAGCCAAAAACCCAGGAAATGACGGAGGAAAAGCAGCCCGATTCCGCTTGAGTCGTCGTCCCCGCCTACCCGATGGAGAAATCCCTTTCAATGGAAAGCATCACCGTTGTTGTCGCCACGAGAAATCGCGGGAAATCCGAGGAAATAAGAGAATTCCTGAGAGGTTTTCCTGTTGAAGTCAGAGACCTGAATGACTTTGGACCCATCCCCCAGGTGAAGGAGGATGGTGTCACTTTCGAGGAAAACGCTTACAAGAAGGCCAGCTTCACGGCCAAGGTTTTTGGCCTGCCTGCTCTGGCGGATGACTCGGGACTTGAGGTCGAGGCACTGGGGGGAGCCCCGGGAGTGCATTCGGCCCGCTACGCCGGCCTCGATGCAACGGACGAGGAGAACAACCGCAAGCTCCTCGAGGCCCTGAAGGGAGTCGCGAACCGAAAGGCCAGATTCTGCTGTGTCCTCTCTTTGGCTGTCCCAACCGGACCTGCCCTCACCTATGAAGCAACTTGTGACGGGGTCATCTTGGAAGAACCCAGGGGCAGGAACGGGTTTGGCTACGACCCGCTGTTCTTCTACGGCCCGGCTGGAAAGACCTTTGGGCAGATGGATCTTGAGGAGAAGTCACAAGTCAGCCATCGAGGCCGGGCCCTGAGGGACATGAATAATGAATTCGGCAAGGTGCTTCTGTGGCTGAAAAAAAGGCTTGAAGAGGAAAAGCTGATCCGCGGAGCGACGGACATGTGCTCGCATGGATGAAATCGGAAGAATCCGACGTCCATCGGGATTCCCGCCCACGTTCCTGAACACCGTCTCGGCCAGCCGATATGATCGGGCTCGGGATAAGTCAGCTCTAAGAGGGTGTCTAAAAAGCCCTCATTTCCCACACATGATTTGCGGATCGCACCCTAACGCCCACAAGGGGCTAAGCTACGAACCGCTGGCATAGGACCTTGTGCCCGCTTTACGTACCAAACGGCATCATATCCTTCGAGCGCCGGAACGACGCGGTGCTTGGTCTACGGCAGTTTTTTTCACACGCTCCAAGGGTTTTGGCAAGCGGGCCCCAAGGACCTACCGTTCGAGGCGGGAAAGCCTCCATCGTCGAGGATCGCCGACCTGTTGGATGTCCCGAGAACTCGAAGTCCCCTCTTCAGGAAGTTCATCCACGGGTCGCTACTTTCGGGGATAGAATTTCTTCCAGGGCTGCCTTTCCACCTCCCTGTTGTCCGTCAATGCCGCGCGGAGTGCCCGGACGGCCAGGGCGGCGCAGTGGAATTCACTCTCGGGGAGCGTTTCCAGGTATTCCACGATGTTTTTCGGAGTGACCGCCCATGCTTCTTCGACCGTCCTTCCCTCGACCAGGTGCACCGCCACATTGGCACAGGCCACCGAATAAACGCAGCCGTTGGTCTGGAAGCATGCCATTCGGATCCTGCCGTTCCGAATGTTGAGGTAAACCTCGATGGTGTCGCCGCACTCCCTGGTCGCTTTTCCGTAGCCATCCGGCTGCTGGAGGCTTTCACGCTTGCCCGACTGGAAAACCATTTCCAAGAAACGCACCGAATGCTGCTGCCAAAATTCCAAGACGTTCTGATCCATCATGTCAACCCCTGTAAGACCGCCTCAACACAGAACATGAACCTCTCATGCCTTCGAGGCCTGCCAAGGCATGAGGAACTTCCCCGGTCCTCGACTCCACGGCAATCCCGACGTGTCATGGATGGCGAGAAGTCTAACGCAACCGCTCCCCTTTTTCAAATGGCCCTGAATTGGAAATCCGCACACTTCCAGACCGGGGACCCCTCGTCCCCCGCACACCATGAGAAATGAATCTCCAGGCTGCAGCGGCCGAGCGGCAGAACTTTTTGAATTTATTGAATTGCCGCGGTTCCCAGGATAGAGTTAAAAACGACGCCTGATCCCGATGCGTTTTTCCAAGGCTCTCAGGCGACCTCATTAAAACCTTCAGGGGCTGCAAAGGACTGGAACTCGAGACAACATTTCTGAATGGCGGAATCCCATGATCCAACGAAAGCACGACAACCCGACCGACAGGTGTGAACCCGAACTGGCCTGCCAGGCACCAGGTGGAGACTTCGCACCCGGGGTTCAAACGTCCTCCTGCTGACCGCCGAAGGCTACGGCTCAGTTGAGCCTTCCGAGCGTGGAGCAGCCTTTCGTCGTCGGGACCCTTCCCACCTCTCTCGGCCCTTTGCCGCGCGTCCCATCCACTTTGACAGGCCGGGATCGGTGGGGCACCATCAAGGCCCGCTGGGGTGTTGGCCGCATGCACTACGCCGTCGATCCGGGACTCTATGCCGTCGGCCGCCCCAAGGACGATTCCCCGGTTTTTGTCACGGCGAACTACAAGATGAGCTTCGACGCTCTCCGAGCCTCTCTCGCCGGCCGCGACGCGTGGCTCCTCGTCCTTGACACGAAGGGAATCAACGTATGGTGCGCCGCGGGCAAGGGCACGTTCGGGAACGATGAGCTCATCGCTCGAATCTCATCCTCTTCCCTTGAGCAGGTGGTTTCACACGGGACCGTGATCCTGCCCCAGCTGGGGGCTCCTGGAGTAGCAGCCCACCTCGTCAAGAAGCATGCCGGCTTCAGGGTCGTTTACGGGCCCATTGAAGCGGCCGACATCCCGGCTTTCTGGGATGCCGGCCTCAAGGCAACCCCTGCGATGCGGCAAAAGTCCTTTTCCCTTCGGGAGCGCGCCGTCCTCATTCCCGTCGAGCTCATGGCAGCACTCAAAACCGCCGCATGGGTCCTTCCTCTCCTCTTTTTCTTCTCCGGCCTGGGCGGTCCCCAGGGCTACTGGGCCAATGCGGTCCGCTTTGGCTCCTTTGCGGTGGCGGCTACGCTCTGCGCGGTTTTCGCCGGGACGGTTCTGGTGCCCCTGCTTCTGCCCTGGCTTCCTGGAAGGGCCTTCTCCTTGAAGGGACTGAGCCTGGGGCTCCTTGTCAGCGTGTTGGTCTGGGCTTTCCGGGGCCTCGAAACCGGCCGTTGGCCCGAACAGGTGGAAGCCCTGGCCTGGTTCCTCCTCATTCCCACGGTCACCGCATATCTCGCCATGAACTTCACCGGCGCATCGACTTACACTTCCCTCTCCGGGGTCAAAAAGGAGATGCGCATCGCCCTGCCGGTCCAGATCGGCGCCGGATTGTTGGGATTGATTCTGTGGGGCGTTTCACGGTTTTTGACCTGAGGAACCAAGCCCATGCCAAGACACGTGTACCTGAGAAACGTAGCAACTTTGAAGCTCGACGACGAAAAATGTGTCGGATGCGGCATGTGCCTCACCGTGTGTCCCCATGCCGTGTTTGACGGGTGCAACGGTCGACCTCGCATCGGCGACCGTGACGCTTGCATGGAGTGCGGCGCCTGTGCCAGGAACTGCCCCACGGAAGCCGTTACCGTGAAGGCGGGTGTCGGCTGCGCCGCCGCGGTGATCAACAGCATGCTCGGACGGAACAGCTCGGCCTGCTGCTGCGTGATCGAGCCGGAATCTCAGCCAGGTGGAACATCCCCCACCACGGGAGCTTCGCGGAAAAACCCCACCTGCTGCTGAATCCATGGATGCCTCCACGGTCAGCCTCGCCATTGCCACGCTGTCCATTTCCATGGGAGAGCTGATTGCTCTTAGCACAGATCAACGCAATAAAGTGGCCGATAAGGCGGCCTTCATTTCGGGCTTGACCCGGAATCCAGGAGAAGTCTCCGGATGCCGGCGCCTGCCCCGGACCCCGATCCGGGGTTCACTGGCATGACGGAGTGGAAAATCGACACCTATTTCTGTTGGGCCGTCGTAATTAGGCGTGGAGGGTTTTCTATTCCTGGCCCCAGCGTGACCTTCGGCAGGTCTTGGGGAAGAGCAGGCAGTTTGATCCATGGATCTTGAAGAATCCGGGGACCTGCTCGAGGGAATCTAGGACGGCAACAATGGTGTTCTGATCCGCCCAGTCGAAGAGTGCCCGGGCCGGGTGCAGCGGAAGATTGATGCACCCATGCGAGCAGTAGCCGCTGGAAATGTCTCCGGCGTGGACCCAAACGTGCTCGTAGATCCTCATGGCCCATGGCATTGGAGCCGGCTCTCCGTAGGCATTCTTGTACTTCAATGAGACGGCATCCACAATCTTGCTGTCTATCCTGTAGACACCGCCTTTCGTCGATCCCAAGCTCTTGCCGATGCACACCTCGGCGTCTCCGGCCAGGACACCCTGCTCGTACCATCCCAGGAAGGGAATGTTCTTGACGATGAGGACGAACCTCGGGAGGTGAGCGACTTCAGGCAGCCAAGTGGGCATGGGAGTCCAGCTCTTGAACCGCTGGAAGTCATGCGGCACTTTCAGGATCCGCTTTGCCTTCATGTCCTCGGCGATGTAATACCGGGCCCGCACATTGAGCCTTGCAAGAATGCCCCGCGCCACGCTTGGGCTCATGTCCGGGTCCCGCTCAGCAAGGGTCTCGAGTTCTTCTTCGGTGATGACCCGCTCATCCCAGCCGGAGTGCTTGTCTCTCGGAAGTGCTGGCTTTTCTGCACGCGCTGGAAGCTGCGCCGCCGAGACTTGAGGCACAACAAATCCTGCGGCACTTGGCGGACCATTATCTGAATCCAGGGCAATGGCACAAAACACGAAGACACATGCGACAAGAATTTGAACCATCTTTTTCATGGGCATAATGCGAACCTTTTCGAATCGTGATTTTCCGGGCGGCTCAACTCCACGTCTGGTTCCGAGAAACAGTGACCTGCCCCCGCTTCGCTCTCGGGAGGCCAAACGCGGGCATCCATCCGGACTCCGCGGGAATGCTTCAAAACGGTGACGGGGCCTGCCACCTCTAATAAACCGAAGCGGGAGCCAACTCAACCGTCTTAATCGACCATGGAGGGACCCCGGAAGAGGAACTTGCTCAATTCCCGTTCCAGCTCCCGGGCACTGGAGAAAAGCAATCCGTGGATCCCGAGACCTTTCGCCGCCTGGACGTGTTCCAGGGTGTCATCCACGAAGACGGCACCTGAGGGCTCGACGTCAAGCCGCTCCAATACGGTGTGAAAAACCCGCGGATCCGGTTTGACCAGGCCTTCGTCGCCGGAGCAAAATACCACGTGGAACCAGTCGAGGATGCCCCAATCCGCCAACCATCGAGAAAGCCCCGGAGGCGCGTTGGAGAGGACAGCCAGTTTGCATCTTCCACGAAGCCCACTGATGATGTCCGCCACTTCCTCGTTGAGCCTCTCGTCCCCGTGGTATCTCCTCTGAAAGCAGAGGATGGAGGAGGGAGACGTGAGGCCAAGTGATGGGCCGATGGCCTGCCAGAATTCATCGTAGGTCTTGCGGCCGAGCAGCGTTTCCCTCCAGGCTTCACTTTCGAACATGATGGTGTTCATGGTCCCGGTTTCAATGCCGAGATCCCGCTCATAGGAATCAAAAAGCGAAAGGGGCTTCTGAGCCGAAATGACACGACCGAAGTCAAAGATGACGGCTTCCTTCATTCCTCACCCCCCTTAACAAGTCATTGCGCATCATTAATTTATTCACTATTAATCCGTTCCAATACGGGAAATGTTTGATTGCAGCAGTTTGGACAGGAGAAAGACTGAGCGACTGGGCCGAATTCGGCCCATCATAAGCCTTTACCGCGGCGCTTCGACATGAGTCAATCACCTCACAATCCGAACAGTGGCATCATGGCTCTCATGGGTTCCGGTGAGCTGACTTCAACCATGGTTGAGGTTCACAAGGAGCTTTTGGGCAAGGTCAAACCGGCTCCCGTTGCAGCATTTCTCGACACCCCCGCTGGATTTCAGCTCAACGCCGATCAACTGTCCCACCGAGCCGTCGCATATTTCCGTGAGCACGTGCATCACCCCATGTCCATAGCGTCCTTTAAGTCAAGGGACTGTGGCGCCCCATTGGAAGCCGAGCTCGCACTCCGCACCCTTCGGGAATCCAACTTCATCCTCATGGGTCCCGGGAGTCCGACCTATGCGGTCAGGCAGTGGCGGCAGACACCGGTCAGGGAAATCTTCATCTCGCAAATCGAAAGAGGGGGCTGTCTGGTCGCTGCCAGCGCCGCCGCGCTCACGGTGGGGCGCTTCACGCTCCCCGTCTACGAGATCTATAAAGTGGGAGAGGAGCTCCACTGGGTAGAGGGTTTAAACATCCTCGACCATTTCGGATTCAATCTCGCCGTGATTCCCCATTGGAACAATGCCGAGGGAGGCACCCACGACACGCGCTTCTGTTACATGGGCGAAGAACGACTGCGGAAACTGGAGGGGATGCTCCCCGGCGACGTCTCCCTGCTCGGTCTCGACGAGCACACGGCCTGCATCATGGATTTCTCTGAAAACACGGCCACGGTCAAGGGAATTGGGCGCGTCGTCCACCGTCACCAGGGAATGGAGACAATCTTCCGCAAGGGTGACTGCTTTGCCCTGGATGTTCTCCGGAATCTGCCCGGCGCTCTTGGGGCGGCCGGCGCCACATTGCCTCCAGGGACTTGGGAGAAGCCGGAGTCTGCTTCCGAGGATCCCTTCTGGGAGTCGGTTCACCGGATTGAGTCTGCTTTTCACGCCGGCCTTGAGAGCCACGACGCCAGGCAGGCTGCGGGGGCCCTTCTCGATCTGGACCAGTTGCTCTGGAAGGCCCAGCAGGATTTGGAGAGCCCGGAGCATATCTCCCAGGCTCGGGAGATACTCAGGGATTTCATTGTCCTCATCGCCACTCGTCTCGCCCAACCCACGCCGCCCCTGGAAGCTCGTCTGGCCCCCCTTGTGGACCAACTCCTGGAACTGAGGAGCTCCTTTCGGGAGAGAAGGCAGTGGAAGGACGCCGACGCCGTCCGGGATGCCCTTCTGCGGGCCCAAATCGTGGTGGAGGACACCAGGCTCGGCACCCGCTGGCGGCTGGTTGACGGGCAAATCTAGACCACTTGCCATATAGGGTTTGCGTTGAACCACCTGAGAATCAAAGGACCAAGTGTGTGAGAGGCCGGGTTACGCTGGAGAGCATTGAAAGGGTGTTGGCCTTCTGGCGTGACGGGGCGGATTCACTCCAATGGGATTGCCTCTTCACAACGCCCCTCTGGATGAGGCTCTGGTGGGAAGCCTTCCAGCCGCCGCCGCATCCCTCTCTCCCCGCCGTGTGGCGGAACGATGAGCTAATAGGCATTGCACCCATGGTGTTCACGGGCAATCAGGCTGCATTCATCGGCAATTCCGACGTGTGCGACTATCTGGACTTTGCAGCCCATCCGGAACACACCGGGGAGTTCCTGGAGATCCTCCTGGAATACCTCCGAGAACAAGGCGTCAAGACCCTTTTCATGGCTCCGGTGCGCTGCGATGCGCAGGCTCCGGCATTGCTTCGGGAAATCGCGCGGCGGGAGGGCCTGGCCTTTTCCTGTCAGGAAGAGGACGTGTCCCTGGAGATGCAGCTTCCCGGAACCTGGGACGAATTCCTCCTCGGACTGTCCGGCAGAGAGCGCCACGAAACAAGACGGAAGTTCAGGCGCTTGCACGAGGCCGGGCAGGTGAATTTTCGCGTTGTGGAAAGACCCGACGAGGTGAGAGACGAAATGGAGACCTTTCTCCATCTCTTCAAACTGAGTCGGCAGGACAAATCCCGGTTCATGAGCGAGCAGATGACCTTCTTCTTTCGGAGCCAGGCCCGTGAAATGGCTGCCTGGAGCCTGCTGAAGCTCATGTTCCTGGACATCGACGGTCATCCCGCGGCTTCCGTCATGTGTTTCGACTACAGAGGATCTCTTCTCCTCTACAACAACGGGTATGACCCTCGTTTTCTTCCCCTGAGCGTGGGGTTGATGAGCAAGGTCTTGAGTGTCCGATACGCCATTGAACAGGGCAAGAGGAAATACGAGTTCCTCAAAGGGTCTGAAAAGTACAAATTCCGCCTGGGAGGAAAACCCGTCCACATTTACAGATGCACGATGAACCTGAGCTGATTAATATTGTGAGAAAACCTGACCGGTTTCGAGATTGGAAAGGAATTTTCCTTGGAGACAAGAGAGTACCGTATCGCCATGGTGAGTGTTCATTCCAGCCCCATAGGGCGCCTTGGCACAAAAGATACGGGGGGCATGAGTGTTTACATTCGCGAGCTTGCCAGGGAGTTCGGAAGGCGCGGGCATGCCGTGGACATTTTTACCCGATCTCAGGATCCCCAATCACGAGAGATCGTCGAAATTTCCCCCGGGGTCCGCGTGATTCACCTGAAGGCAGGCCCCAGGGAGCCCCTCAATCCCCTGGCCATATTCCCCCATCTCCCCGACTTCTTGAGAGCCCTGCATCATTTCAAGGCAGTTCACCGACTGCACTACCACCTGATCCACGGTCACTATTGGCTCTCTGGCCGGGTTGGCAACTGGGCGGCTGCCGACTGGAAGGTGCCGCACCTCTTCATGTTTCACACAGTGGGTGCGCTCAAAAACCTCAACTGTGAAGGGGAGAAAGAGCCCGATCTGCGGGTGCGCGTCGAAAAACAGGTCGCGAGAGATTCCGACCGCATCATCGCCGCCACGGAGGTCGAAAGGTCAGAGCTTGTGAAGCATTATGGGGTGCCCGCGAGCAAGATCGATGTGGTTCCCTGCGGCGTTGATCTCGACCTGTTCCGCCCTTTGAACAAGCGTGAGTCGCGGCTTGCCCTGGGCTTGGGGGCCGAGCCCTTCATCGTGCTCTTCGTGGGGCGCTTCGCCCAACTCAAACGCATCGACAGGATCATACACTCCCTCGTTCAGTTGAAGCATTTGGATTCCGTTCAACTGGTGATTGTCGGGGGCGATGGAAACGGCGCACCGGAGGAGGCGAACCTGCACAGGCTCTGCCGTGAGCTCAACCTTCAGGACCGGGTCACTTTCGTGGGGGGAGTGGAACAGAGGACTCTGCCCGTGTATTACAGCGCCGCGGATGTTCTCGTGCTTCCCTCCGAGTACGAAAGCTTCGGCCTGGTGGGGCTGGAAGCCCTGGCGTGCGGCCTCCCGGTTGTGGCTACCCCCGTGGGCGCGTACTCGACCATCCTGCGGGAGAACCTGACGGGACACCTTCTCGCCGACGGGACAGCGGATTCCATCGCACGGGGAATTGAACGGTTTCTAACCGGCGGCACGGCATCGAGGTCGCCGGCAGAGGTAATCCGCAGCTCAGTGGAAGCCTATTCCTGGTCCCATGTGGCAGCCGCCGTTCTGCAGGAGTATGCGTCCGCGGTCGACCATCACCGGGGAGCCTGGTCTTCCATGCGGGGGGCCGAGGCCTTGGCGCTCTAGTCGGATTTCGAGGGACATCACGAAACAAGTGGCCCTGATGGAGCCCTCGGCAAGTTTCTGAAATCGCCATGTCTGGAGAAGAAATCAATCCATGGGAATCAAGCAGGCTGATGCCCTCGTCATCACGGCGCATGCGGACGACGCTGAGTTTGGCGCCGCCGGAACAGTGGCTCAATGGGTGAGGGAGGGCAAAGAAGTTGTTTACGTCGTGTGTACGAACGGAGACAAAGGGACCACCGACCGGAGCGTGAAGCCCGAGGATCTGGCCAGGGTGAGGGAAGAAGAACAGAAGGCCGCCGCTCGAGTCCTTGGGGTGCGGGAGGTCGTTTTCCTGGACCATCCCGACCAGTCTCTCGAGGATACCCCCGAGTTCCGAAAAGAGATCGTCAGGGTGATCCGGCAGTTTCGCCCCAGGATCGTCGTCACATCCGATCCATACCGCCGGTACATCTGGCACCGGGATCACAGAATCGCCGGGCAGGTCACCCTGGACGCAGTCTTCCCCCTCGCGCGAGACCATCTGGCCTACCCGGACCTTATCCAGGAGGGCCTGGAGCCCCACAAAGTGGAGGAAATCCTTTTCTGGGCCGCCGAGGACATCAACTTTCGCTCAAACATCACCGAAACTTTTGATCTCAAGGTCATGGCCCTCCACTGCCACAAGAGCCAGGTCAAGGAGATCGGCAACCCCCACCTCGAAGAGTGGCTGAGAGAACGTTGCAGAACCATGGCCGACGGGGAAGACTTCGAACTGGCCGAGGCCTTTCACAGGGTTCTAATCCCGTTGTAGGTCCGGGATGTCTCCCCTCTAAAAGGTCTCCCACAGGACGTCTCCACAGAGACCTGGATCGTGGGAGCGGGCAAGAAAAGCTTTAATGAGGGGCTTTTCCCTCCCCAGAACCGTGGACTCCCCGTGACCCGGAAAAACCCTCGCGTGGTCGGGCAGGGGCAAAATCCGCCTGCGGATGCTTTCAAGGATCCTCGAAAAATCCTGGGGCGATCGCGTCCTCCCTGGCCCACCAGGGAAAAGCGTATCTCCTGAGATGAGCACGTCTTCCGTGAGCAGACAAACGCTCCCCTGAGTGTGCCCCGGCGTGTGAATGACCTCCAGCCGCAGAGCTCCACACTCAACGCAATCTCCATCCCCGATGAACCGATCGGCCGGGACGGGCAGGTCGTGGGCGTCCCCCGGGTGAACAAGGACCGGTGCATTGAGCGTGGAGCGCAATGCGGCGAGGGCTCCCACGTGATCCAGGTGCCCGTGGGTGATCAGGATGCACTCGGGGAGTGTGCCGTCGAGGGCTCGCAGCAACCACTCCTCTTCCCCTGGAGCATCGATGAGAACGCTTGCGCGTGTTTGGGCACACACCACGACATAAGAGTTCGTCCCGTAAGGCCCCAGTTCACATCTCACCATGCGTATCCGCGCGTCCGATACCACCGTGTCCATGTCGTCACTCCTGCCCGAAGCTGCGAATGTCCCCAGTCTTGCTCCCGGGAAGATTTGAGCCTTGCGCGCTGAATGGGCTCAGAACATGGGCAGGTAACGATCGATCTCGTAAGACGTCACCTGGATCCTGTACGTCTCCCACTCGATCTTCTTGTTCTCGATGAACTTGTGGAAGATGTGGTCTCCGATGGCATCCTGCACAAGCCGGCTTTTCTCGCATTCCACAATCGCTTCGAACAGGCTTCCGGGGAGGGACTGGATGCCCCGCGCGAGCCTATCCGCGTTGTTCATGCTGTAAATGTCTTCCTCGACGGACTCCGGCAGATCGTACTGGTTTTCGATGCCGGCCAGCCCCGCGGCCAGCATGACGGCAAAGGCCAGGTAGGGATTGCAGGCGGGGTCTGGGGCACGAAACTCGATGCGGGTGGCCTTCTCCTTTCCCGGTTTGTACATCGGAACACGGACCATGGTCGACCTGTTGCGCCTTGCCCAGGAAATGTAAACCGGTGCTTCGTAACCAGGCACCAGGCGCTTGTAGGAATTCACCCACTGGTTGGTGATGGCGATGATTTCGCTCGCGTGCCGCAGCAGTCCAGCTATGTAGTGCCTGGCGACGCTAGAGAGATGAAAGGGGTCGGCGGCATCGAAGAAAGCGTTGCGATCCCCGCTGAAAAGGGACTGGTGGACGTGCATCCCACTTCCATTCTGGCCGAATAGGGGCTTTGGCATGAATGAGGCGTAGGCGCCGTGCTGGCGCGCCGTCTCACGGACTGCGATGCGGTAGGTCTGGGTCGTGTCGCCCATCCTCAAGGCCTCGTCGTACCGGAGATCAATTTCGTGCTGGCTTGGGGCTACCTCGTGGTGACTGTACTCCACATCGATCCCCATCTTCTGCAGCGCAAAGATGGTGTCCCGGCGAAGGTCCCCGCCCCGGTCCAGGGGCGTCACATCGAAGTACCCCCCCCGGTCCAGGATCTCCGGATACGCATCGGACTTGAAGTAGAAGTATTCCAGCTCCGGCCCCACAAAGAACCTGTACCCCCGCTCCGCGGCTTTTCCCAACATGCGCTTGAGGGCGTGGCGGGGGTCGCCCTCATAGGGGGTGCCTTCGGGAGTAAAGATGTCACAGAACATCCTTCCCGTGGGACGATCATTGGACCTCCAGGGAAGCAGCTGAAAAGTGGTCGGGTCCGGAAACGCCACCATGTCGCTCTCTTCAATCCGGGCAAAACCCTCGATGGAAGAGCCGTCGAATCCCATGCCCTCCGCAAAGGCCAAGGAAAGCTCCTGGGGAGTCACGGAAAAACTCTTCAACTGGCCGAGGACATCGGTAAACCAAAACTGGATGGAAGCCACCTCTTTTTCCCGCGTGATTTTCAAGACCTCTTCAGGATCCTTGCATGAGAACATGGCGACACTCCTTTAGATAATCCACTCCGCGCATCATGACTCTCTCTCGGCAAGCAAGATAACAGCATCCCTCTCCGAGCACAAAGACTTCGTTGGCTGAATTCATTAAGTCCCCCAGGGCGCACAGGGGGTGTTCCTTCCCCAAAGCCCACTCAGTTGAAGATTCTCCTGAAAGAGCTTGAAAGAAGACGATGGACGTGCTATTGGTAGTACCAATTGGCGAGAATTTATAATTGGCCCTACCAAACGCGTCTCAGGGAAGGCATCCCGCAAGGAGGGTTCATGGGCTTCGCGGCTCACCGTAATCGAAGATACCGCTACACCGACATCGTTGAAAAGATCCGGGGCATGATCCAAAGCGGTGACCTCAAGGTTGGGGACAAGCTGCCCCCGGAGCGTTCTCTCGCCGAGAGCCTCAAGGTGTCCCGCAACTGTGTCCGGCAAGCGGTCCAGGCCCTCGCGGAGAGGAGGGTCCTGGAGAGCCGCCAGGGTGACGGCACCTATGTCAGCACCCCCGACGAATCCCCTCTGACGGATTCCTTCGCTCTCGCCATCCAGCTGCGGAAAGAGCTGCTGGCGGAGGTGCTGGAGTTCAGGCTGCTCATGGAACCTCAGGTGGCCGCGCTGGCTGCGAAGCGCATCACCGGGGGAGAGTTGGACCGGCTGAAGGTGATCGTGTGCGACCAGCAGAGGAGAATGCTGGCGGGGGAGGAGGATTCCGGTCTCGACATCGCCTTTCATGCCGCGGTGGCCGACTCATCCAAGAACGGAATTGTTCAGCAAGTGATGAAGACGGTCGACGCGATACTCAACGAGAGCCGGTCAGCACACCTGCAGAGCCACGCAAGGAGGAGGGCATCGGTCGTGGGCCACTTGAAGCTCATTGACGCACTGGAGACCGGGGATTCCGAAATGGCTTTCAATGTGATGAAGGAGCATCTCTCCCAGGTGGAGGAAATCATCCTGGGGCTGCTCGAAAGCAGTTCCGAGGAAGAGAGCAAGGTTGTGAAGGAGAATCTCCAATGACAGCGCGGGGGGTTTTGGGAACCTGGTCGCTCAGGTGGAACAGGCAGGGAAGGATTGGATCATGACGACCATCATTTTTACTTATCTTGGAGTGGGGGCAGTGGCGGGAGTTCTGGCCGGGCTCCTCGGGATCGGCGGAGGCCTGGTGATCGTCCCCATGCTCGTCTTCTGCCTGACGCGGCAGGGAGTCTCCAATGAAACCATCATGCACGTCGCGCTGGGGACGTCCATGGCAAGCATCATCTTCACCGCCGTCTCCAGCTTCTGGGCCCATCACAAGCGGGGCGCCGTCCAGTGGGTCGTCGTGCGGCGCATTACTCCCGGCATCATCATGGGTACGTTTCTGGGCACCTGCATCGCTTCCCGCATGTCCACCAATTTTCTCAAGGCCTTTTTCGTCGTCTTCCTCTACTACGTTGCATTTCAACTCCTCACCAACAAGAAGCCGAAACCCACCAGAGGTTTGCCCGGACAGCTCGGAATGTTCGGAGTGGGAAATACGATCGGGGCCGTGTCGAGCTTTGTTGGGATAGGAGGAGGGACTCTTTCGGTGCCCTTCATGATCTGGTGCAACATTGCCGTGCACCATGCCATCGGGACATCGGCGGCCATCGGGTTCCCCATCGCCGTTGCGGGGACCATCGGCTACGTCCTCAACGGCATGTCCGTCCAGGGACTCCCGGAGCCTTCCCTGGGATACATCTATCTTCCGGCCCTGGCAGGCATCGTCGGTGCCAGTGTCCTGACCGCGCCCCTGGGGGTGCACCTGGCCCACAGTCTACCCGTGAACAAGTTGAAGCGGGTTTTCGCCGTCCTGTTGTTCGCGGTGGGAACACGGATGCTCTTTGGGTTGCTCAGTGCGGACTCCCTTGCCTCGGCGGCCGACCTGATCCACAGCCTTACCCGATAGCGAGGGAGGTTTCTATTGCGGGGCCCCTCCCGGGACTGTTCGCAGAAGCCATTTCACCGCGGAGCACGCTGAGAGCGCTGAGAGAAAAAGATATGCAAAAAGTCTGTGCGGTCTTCGCGCCCTGTGCGCTGGATTCCAACCTTTTCATCGCTTCAGGTGCCACAAGGCATATCAATCTACTATCGCCGATTTCAGACAGGTCTCCCGCCAATCTCGTATGGCCTGGAGAACGTGCCTGCGGTGTCCCTGGGTGCCGCCCAACCCCTTGCGTCCGAAGTGGAAATTGATCTCGATGAAAACGGGATCACCCCCGTCCGGAAACATGAGGTCAAAGCCGGCAATGTCGATTCTCGCGCGGTGACAGAACTCCCGAACCGCCCGAACCCCCTTCTGTCGCAGTTCGGGCCATCCGTCGTGATCCAGCCTGCCCCCGCGGCACACGTTGTTGTAGAAGGCCCCGTTTCCGATGCGGAAATAGCTCACCGCATGATCCCCGTAGATGACGACCCGGAGGTCCTTGCCTCCGTGGTGCACCCATTGCTGGAGCAAAACGGGTTCTCCTTCCGGCAGCCTCATGAGCAGTTTTGGAAGGTTCTCGGCCCTCCAAACGGGAAAAACCCTGCTGCCCCCTCCCCCTTTGTCTCCCTTCAGAACGAGGGGATACCCCCACGGGGATCCGTTGCTTCTAAAATACTCCATGAGCTGCAAGGGACTTTCGAACAGCACGCTTTCCGGGTGTCGAACTCCAAGTCTTCGGAAAAGCACGGTTTGCTTTGTCTTTCCACAGGAATTGAAGCGCCCTTCCAGACGAGGAAACCAGGCCCTGGCATGGCGGATGATGTTTGCGTACCGCCGCGGCGTGAGGTACTCCGGAAGGAGAACCCCCGCCGCACCCCTTAGAAGCCCTTGAATGGACTCATCCTCGAGGGATACATAGGGAGGCAGGTTCTCCTCCATTTCCATCATGGGGCGGAACGACACAAAGTAAGGGGGCATCCATTCTCCGTGCTGTGGGATATCCACGGTCACACCTGGCTCCCATATTCCTAAATGCTTTCCCAAACAGGATACACCGAGACGCGTCTGATATTCACCCCTGGACCGACCTGCGGTCAAGACGGGAATGTATCGGGGTCATCTCCGCCTGTACTCCCCGGGGGCCCCTTCCCTTCCGCAGAGACGATCTCGCTTGATTTGACCCGGGCATTCTCCTATTGATGCGGGGAACCCTGGGTTTTTTTGAAGCACAAGAGGATGAAATGCATGTTCGCAACCGGTTGCATTCTTTGTCTCTCTTCGTGCTCTTCTGCCCTTCGTGGTGAGAGGATCTTGGTTTCGGCTGCGCTGCGCCAAGCCTTTCGTGCTTGACCGACGAGAGCCGAGAAAGTCTGGCATAGAGGAGCGTCGCAGGGATATGAACGTCATCTTTTTTGCCATCGTCCTCGTTGCCTTTCTCACGGCAGCATGGCGACAGATCGTCTTTGTGCCGGCGGTCGATGCCGTGTCTCCCATGGAGGGCCTTTCAAAGGCCATGGTGGAGTCCGCGGCAAGCTCCGTCGAATTGGCGCTGGGACTCATCGGAGTCATGACCCTTTTTCTTGGCTTGATGAAAGTTGCGGAAGCGGGGGGACTCCTCACCATCATTGCCAGGGTCATCCGCCCGCTCATGGTGCGGCTCTTTCCCGATGTCCCTCCCGACCATCCGGCCATGGGGGCCATGATCCTGAACCTCTCCGCCAATGTCATGGGCCTCGGGAATGCGGCAACCCCGTTTGGCATTCGCGCCATGCAGGAATTGGAGAAGCTCAACCCCCATTCAGGCACCGCAACCAATGCCATGGTCCTCTTCATCGCCATCAACACCGCCAGCGTGACCCTTCTCCCTACCGGAGTCATTTCCCTTCGCGCCGCGGCAGGGTCCGCCAATCCCGCGGGGATTCTTCCAACCACGCTTTTCGCAACGGTTTGCGCGACCATCTTCACCATTTTTGCCACCAAGATCTATGAACGCTTCTCTCCCCTTCCCGCGGTTCCACTGACGGGAGAGTCGGCCTCAAACGGGGATCCCCATGCGTCGAGCGACGAGAGTGGCGCGATCCCGGTCGAATCGCCCGAAGCCTATCCCCGCTGGGTGACCGGTCTGGCACTCTCCTCCCTGATGGCAGCCGTTCCCATCACGATTGCCTTCGGAAAAGCGCTTTCCCCCTGGATCATCCCCTCCCTCATGGTGGGTTTTCTCGCCTTTGGAGCCGCCAGGAAGGTGCGCATCTACGAGGTCTTCGTGGATGGAGCCAGGGACGGTTTCCAGGTGGCGGTGAGGATCATCCCATACCTCGTGGCCATTCTCGTGGCCATTGGGATGCTGCGGGCCAGCGGGGCACTGGAGGTCATCGTCGGGACCCTCGGATCCTGGACCGCCCGAGTGGGGCTCCCGGCCGAAGGCCTTCTCATGGCCATGATGCGGTCTCTATCCGGGTCCGGCGCGTATGGAGTTCTCGCATCCATCATCAAGAATCCCTCTATCGGCCCTGACAGCTACACCGGGGTCCTGGTATCCACATTGCAAGGGTCCAGCGAGACGACGTTCTATGTCCTGGCGGTTTATTTCGGGTCGGTGCAGGTGAAACGAATCCGCCACGCTCTGGCCGCGGGGTTGACGGGGGACCTTGCGGCGGTGATCGCCTCGGTGGCCATTTGCTGGTTCCTTTACGGGTGAGTCGACCTTCGTTCCCAGCCCTCGAGGGGAAGCCGCCCCATCCAAACACACGTGACATTCCAGTGACGCAGCCCTCCCGCAGCTGGTCCATTCCCGTCCTCATCATCAGTGGAAGCCACGGGTAAGATATGCTATGCAGGTCTTAGCAGACAAGGCGTTTGGCACATTCGTCAGACAAGCGAGGGATCCGACGACCCGGAAGGAGGTTTGAAGATGGCACGGGAAAACAGGGTTAAGGACATCATGGCCCAGATCGAAGAGTACGACGTCGTCAAGGAAGACGATCAGCTTTGCGAGGCAATCAGGATCCTTCGGGAGAACCACGAGAAAATCGAATCCGGCGTGCAGGGAAAATTCCACAAAACTCTCCTGGTCGCCAATGGGGCAGGGCGGATCGTCGGGAAGCTCTCCACATTCGATTTAGTGAGGGGGCTGGTGCCGGAATCCGAAAAAAAGGCCGATGAATCAAAACCGTATTACCGCACCATGTCCTCCAGGTCCGCCGAGGTTGCCGAGGAGGTTGGTGAAATCCAGGAGCGCTTTCAGTGGCTCAATGTCAGTTTCCTCGATCTGGTCAAACAGGAGGCCCAGAAACTGGTGAAGGACGTCATGAGTCCCGCGAAGCCCCTTCTCGAGGAGGACGACACCATCAACAAGGCCATCTACCTCATGTTCAGGGAAGACATCCGCCAGCCCCTGGTGACCAGGGAAGGAGTAGTCGTCGGAGTGGTGAATCTGATGGACATTTTACCGGAGCTCCTGCGGGTTGCCGGTGACGAGTGCTTCTGGCAGGACACCGACCAGGCCTCTAGTTGAAGATGCACCCGGCGCCCGCAACCGCCAGGGCGGCCCCCAGCCACGCGCCCGCTGCCGGTCGCTCCCTTGTGGCCACCCAGAGAACCGGCAGGATGAGGATCGGTGAAGTGGCGGAGAGGGTGGAAACGAGGCCTGCGGGCCCGTGAGCCAGGGCATGGAGGAGAAATGTCATCCCCAGGGCCATCCCCACGAGGCCGCTCAGGGCAATCTGCCCGATGAGGCCCCGTGTGAGGCGCGTTGCCGGCCGCACCGCCGCCGAACGGAAAAGGAGAGTGGCACTCAGAGCCAGGGCGCCGATCCCCACCCGCAGGGCGGAAGCCGCCACTGGATCAACGCCAGAAGCAAGGACCGGCCGCAGGATGACGATGGACGTCGCCTGGCAGATGGCGGCCGAAAGCCCAAGCCCCACACCCACGACCATGGGACCCCGCACTTCCTCGAAGGTGTGCCGATGGACCACGGTGGTGCCGTGGAAAACGGCCAGGAAGACCCCAGCCATGATGAGCATGCATCCTATGGTTGTGGCCGCCGGCAGACGTTCACCCAGGAAAATGGTACCCATGAGGACGGTGAGGGGGGCGTTTGTGGCGAAGAGCACTCCGGTGCGGCGGGGACCAAGGCGCCTGAGTGACGAATAGAAGGCCGTGTCCCCGATGAAGATCCCGATGATGGCCGATGCCATGAGGACGACGGAGCCTCCCGGGTGCAGGGTCGACCAGCCGCCCGTCGCCAGGGCCAAGATCGCGAGCATGAAAAAGACGAGGATCATGCGGATGCGGTTGAAGGTGACCGCCCCCAGGGCTCGAGCGGGAGACGTTGCCAGGATGCCTCCGAAGGACCAGCAAAAGGCGGCGGCCAGGGCGCACAGTTCAGCGACGAACATAAAAACCCTCGAAAAACATTGATCAAACTGGGTGGAAGCGGGCGGAGAGTGTATCCCCGTCCGGCCTCTCCGTCAACACCCGCGCAGCGGAGCAGGCGTAATCCGGTGCAAGAACAAGATCTTCGGCAGTCAACCACAATCCTTGAACGTTAGCGCCGCCTTCCACGGCGGCGCCGGTGGTTTTCCCCTTGAAGTCGGATTTCAGGAGAAATGATGGGAAATGAAGAGAGACGCTCAATTCTGTGCCCCAACTGCAGAAAGCTCATCAGCATCGACCAGTCGCCCTGCCCTTACTGCGGACTCAGCAATCCCGGATCCCGCTGGAAGCACAACCCATGGACCCGGGGCCTCATGGACGGGGACCAGTTCGTCCGGAGTGTCATTGTTCTCAGTGGAGTCATGTTCGTCCTTTCCATCATCATGAGCCCGGGTTCAACCAGGCTCTCCATGAATCCACTGGACTTCCTGTCACCGGGAAACAGGAGCCTTCTGCTCCTGGGGGCCACGGGAAGGATTCCCATCGACCAGTTCCACCGGTGGTGGTCCCTCCTTTCCGCCAACTTCCTCCACGGCAGCATCCTCCATTTGCTCTTCAACATGATCGCCCTGAGGCAAATCGCACCCCTCGTGTTTCAGGAATACGGGGGTCACAGGACCATCTCCATTTTCATCCTGAGCGGGGTCGGAGGCTATCTTGTCTCCTACTGGGCGGGAATTGCCTTCACACTCGGGGCGTCGGCGGCTGTTTGCGGTCTCATTGGCGCGGCGCTTTACTTCGGCAGGAGCCGGGGCGGGCATTTCGGCCAGGCCGTTTATCAGCAGGTGGGGGGTTGGGCCGTGGGGATTCTGATCTTTGGATTCCTCATTCCCGGGATCAACAACTGGGCCCACGGAGGGGGATTCATATCGGGTGTTGTGCTCGGATACGCGTTGGGCTATCATGAAAAAAAGGCAGAAAGCCTGCATCACAAGGCTATTGCCGGTGTGTGCGCACTGGCTGCGCTGGGATCCCTCTTTTGGGCGGTGGGTTCGTCGTTTTTCATCCTTCTGCAAACCCGGTAGTTCTGACAACACCTTCACTGAATGCAAGCTGCTTTTTCTGGCCAGTCCTGGCTGTTCTGTTCATTGGACATTCCCACGGCGGGAGAGATGGAGCAAGGTCCACTCCCCGCTTTCCCCCTCGGAGAGGAGGCTTGCCATGACCAAAAGAGAATGTGACGAACGAGACGACACATCGAAGCAGGAGTTGACCCGAAGAGGATTCCTCAAGAGCATTGGAACCGGGGCTGCCGCGGCGGCCGCGACAGGGGTCCTCTCCGCGCAGGCCCCCGCGGAAGAGAGGCTTTTGGAGGCAAAGGACATACACAGGGTGGACCTCACGGTCAACGGCCGCCCCTGCAGCCTCCTGGTTGAACCAAGGTGGTCCCTTCTCTTCGTGCTCCGGGAAAAACTGGGCCTCACGGGGAGCAAAGTCGGGTGCGAGAGAGGAGAGTGCGGGGCCTGCACAGTGCTGATGAACGGCCTTCCCCGGTATGCATGCCTGACTCTGGCCGTTGAGGCACAGGGCCTTGAAATCACCACCATCGAAGGTCTGATGGATGGAGAGGAGCTCGCTCCGGTTCAACAGGCCTTTCTGGAGAAGGACGCCTTCCAGTGCGGTTACTGCACCCCGGGACAGGTCATGGCCGCCGAGGGGCTTCTCCGGTCCAACCCGAAGCCGACCCTCCCCGAAATCCAGAAGGGCATGAGCGGCAACCTTTGCCGCTGCGGAGCCTACGTGCACATTTTCCGGGCGGTCGACACCGCCGCCCGGTCCCGCTCAAGCAAGTGAGGTGAACCGTGGCCAGAGAATCGGATCAGCTGTACTACACCCATGGAGTGCCGGTTCCCGAAACTCCCAAACCGGGGGAACCCTTGAAACCATGGACGAAGACAAATGTCGTCGGCAAGGCCCTGCCCAGGGTGGACGCTTATGAGCGGGTGAGCGGCTCCGCCGTCTACCCCTCGGACCTGGTACTTCCCAACATGCTCTTCGGCGCCATACTCAGATGCCCACACCCGCACGCGAAAGTGAAGTCGGTGGAGGTCAGGAAGGCGGCCGCCATGGGCGGGGTTCGTGCGGTCATCAGCAGCTTCACCGGGGACGCCAACCCTCCGTGGGTTTACTCGAGCTTTGCCAAACTTGAGATGGAGAGCAGTCTTTTCGAGAGCCAGTGCCGATTTGAGGGCGAACCCGTTGCGGCCGCGGCCGCTGAAACCCCTTACCTGGCATGGGATGCTGTCGGAGCCATTCAGGTGGATTACGAGGTGCTGCCCCGCGTCGTGGACGAACGCAAGGCCCTGGAGCCCGGGGCGCCCCAGGTTCACGGCAAAGGGAACACCGTGGGAGATCCCCAGAGGTACGAGCGCGGCAGCGTGGAGAAGGGGTTCGCCGAGGCCGACATCGTCCTGGCCATGACCTTCGACACCGCCTGCGAGATCCACACTCCCATGGAACTCCACGGCTGCGTCGCGGCCTGGGACGGGGACCGGCTGACCCTTTGGGAATCCACGCAGGGTGTATACGCCGTCCAGTCCGGGGTGGCCAAGGTCCTCGGACTGCCTCTCTCCAAGGTGCGCGTCATCGGAAATTACATGGGCGGCGGCTTTGGAAGCAAGATCAGGGCGGACAAGCATGCGGTCATCGCCGCCATCCTCGCGCGCATGACTGGTCGCCCGGTGAAGCTTTTCCTCACCCGGGAAGAAACCTATCTGGCCGCAGGCAACCGGCCTCCGAGCCACATGAAGATCAAGGCGGGGGTCAAGAAGGACGGGACCCTCACGGCCCTGGACTTTTCGTGCCTCGGGACAGGCGGCGCCTATCCCGCCGATGGCACCGCCCTGGTGGACTGGCTTGTGAAGGACCTTTACACCTGTCCCAACGTCCGCAGTGAAATGACCGACGTGTATATCAATGCGGGCCCGGCCCGGCCCATGAGGGCTCCGGGGCACCCCCAGGGCGCCTGGGCTCTAGAACAGATGATGGATGCCCTCGCCGATGCCGTCGACATGGACCCGGTTGAGCTCAGAATCAAGAATGTCCCCACGGTCAGCCAGGCAAGGCCGGGCAACCCGCCATACACCTCCACGGGACTCAGGCAATGCCTCGTGGATGGGGCCAAGGCCTTCGGCTGGAACGAGGCAAGAAAACAACTGGCCAAGGAGAACCAGCACGGCCACATCCGTCGCGGCGTCGGCATGGGAGCCGGCCTGTGGGTGGCAGGCGGCGGGAACCCACCGTCCACCATTGTGGTCAAGCTCTTTTCCGACGGCAGTGTGAACCTGAACATGGGGGCGAGTGATCTCGGCACGGGGACCAAGACCATCATGGCCATGGTGGTTTCGGAGGAACTGGGTGTGAGGGCCGAGCTGATCCAGGTGGAAAACGCTGATACGGCGACCACTCAGTATGCGACCCCGAGCGGCGGGAGCAAGACGGTGCCGACTGAGGCCCCGGCCGTCAGGGCGGCCGCCGTGGAAGCGAAGAGGCAGCTGCTCCAGATGGCGTCTGAGGAAATGAAGGTGGATGCGGCATCCCTTGATCTCAAGGACGGAGAGATCGTCCTCAGGGAAGACCCCTCCAAAACGATCAAAATTCAGGATGTCCCAAAATTGAAGAAGCAGGGGGTCATTGTGGGAGTGGGATACCGGGGGCCCAACCCCGAAAACCGTGTCGTCAATCCCTTCGCGGCCCAGTTTTGCGAGGTGGAGGTGAACACGAGGACAGGCGAAGTTCGGATCCTTCGATTTCTGGCCGCCCACGACAGCGGCCGGGTGATGAATCGTCTCACCTATGAAAGCCAGGTCATCGGGGGCATCACCATGGGGATCGGCCTCGCCATGACCGAGGAGCGGGTTTTGGACCGGAATCACTCCGGGAAACTCGTCAATAGGAACTGGCACGATTACAAGATCCCGACTTCCATGGATGTGCCTGCGGAAATGGTGACCCTTCCCATCGATCTCCCGGACACGGAAGCGAACACCACAGGAGCGAAAGGGCTGGGCGAGCCCGTGACCATTCCCACGGCGGCTGCCATTGCCAACGCCGTTTTCCACGCCACGGGCCTTCGGGTGACCGAGACTCCCATGAGCCCCATGCGGCTCTGCGGGCTGCTGGCAAAAGAGCGAAAGGAGCGATGACCATGGTCAGGCCATTTTCATACATCCGTGCCGAATCAGTTGGGGAGGCCGTCAAGCATCTTGCTTCCGAGGGAGCGAGACTTCATGCGGGGGGCACCGACCTTCTCGGTTGCCTGCGGGACCATGTGTTCGAGGTGAACAAAGTGGTGAGCATCGGTGGTCTCAAGGATCTTCGCGGTATCACCATGAGCTCGTCCGGCGGTTTGCGCCTCGGGGCCCTGACCACCATAACCGAAATAGCCCAGAGCCAGGTCGTTGGCGGTCAATACGCCGCGGTGGCCCAGGCGGCCGCGGAGGTTGCGAGTCCTCAGCTTCGTAACCAGGGAACCATCGGGGGGAATATCTGCCAGAAACCGCGCTGCTGGTATTACCGCGGGCAATTTCACTGCCTCAGGAAGGGTGGAAACGACTGTTTCGCAGCGGGAGGGGAAAACGCCTTCCACTGCATCTTCGGAGGGCACAACTGTTACATCGTCCACCCCTCCGACATGGCCCCCGCATTGGCAGCCCTGGATGCAAAGGTTCACATCGAAGGACCCAGGGGAAAAAGGGCCGTGCCCATCGACACCTTCTATGTGCTGCCGAGCGACGACTACACCAGGGAAACGGTTCTCGCACCGGGAGAGATCCTGACGGCCGTGGAGCTGCCTCCGTCTGTGCCGGGACTCAGGAGCTCGTACCGCAAGGTGCGGGCGAGAAGGTCCTGGGATTTTGCCCTGGCTGGCGTGGCCCTCGCCGTCATCTTCGAAGGCGGCCGCGTGACCGGGGCTCGTGTATTCTTGAGCGGCGCAGCGCCTGTTCCGTGGCGTTCAAGAGAAGTGGAGGAAGCCATCACCGGCAAGAAGCTGGATGCCGGTTTAATCAGAGATGCCGCCGAAGCGGCTGTGAAAGGCGCGGAACCCATGGGTCAGAACGGCTACAAGATTCCCCTCTTCCGAGCGGTCATCGAAGAGGAGCTTCAGGCGATTTCCAAGACTTGAACATTGTTGGACCTGACCTGGGAACATACGACACGATTCATCAAGGCAGTTCATCACCGTCCTTGCCCCGTCGCGAAGCCGGCAGGGCCGATAGAAGGAGTGGAAGAGCCATGGCAAACAAATGGGTTTATCTGTTCGACGAGCTGGACAAGGCAGAGGCTTATGTCGGGGGAGAATGGGACAAGGTGCGGGCCCTCCTGGGGGGCAAGGGGGCAAATCTTGCGGAAATGACCCGCATCGGGCTCCCGGTACCGCCTGGATTCACGGTTTCCACCGAGGCCTGCAACGCCTACCTGGCTGCTGGAATGAAGTTTCCCGAGGGCTTGTGGGAACAGGAACTGGAGGCCCTTGAAGAAGTTGAGAAGAAAACCGGCAAACGATTTGGCGATCCAGGGAATCCCCTCCTCGTTTCGTGCCGGTCCGGGGCCAAGTTTTCCATGCCCGGAATGATGGACACGGTCCTCAACATCGGACTCAACGAGGCGACCGTCAACGGTCTGATCCAAGCCACCGGAGACCCCAGGTTCGTCTACGATTCCTACCGTCGCCTCATCCAGATGTTCGGGTCCGTGGTCATGGGTGTCCCCGACGAGCCTTTTGAGGAGGTCATCACCGAGTATCGAAAGAACCGAGGCGTCAAGAGCGATGCCGAGCTCACTGCCGAGGACTGGAAGGCCATCGGCGAACGCTTCAAGGACATCTTCCGCCGCTACAACCGCATCGACTTTCCCACGGATCCCCATGAGCAGTTGCGCCTCGCCACCGAGGCGGTGTTCAAGTCATGGAACGGCAAGCGCGCCATCGACTACCGCAACGCCGCCAAGATCCCCCACGACCTTGGCACCGCGGTGAACATCCAGACCATGGTGTTCGGCAACATGGGCAACGACAGCGCCACGGGCGTGGCCATGACCCGCAATGCCACCACGGGAGAGAAGAAGATCGAAGGAGACTACCTCATCAACGCACAGGGCGAGGATGTGGTGGCCGGCATACGCATCACGGACCCGGTAGGGAACATGGCCCAGACCATGCCGCAAAGCTGGGACCAGTTCGTTGGAATCACCCAGTTGCTGGAAAAGCATTACAGCGACATGCAGGACGTGGAGTTCACCGTCGAGCGCGGCAAGCTCTGGATGCTCCAGACCCGGGATGGAAAGCGCACGGCACAGGCCGCGGTGCGCATCGCCGTGGAGCTGGCCGAGGAGGGATTCATCACCCGGGAAGAGGCGATCATGCGGGTCAGTCCCGAACAGGTGGACTTCTTCCTGCACCCCCAGTTCAATGTCGATTCCAAGAAGGCAGCCAAGGTCGAGGGGCGCCTTTTGGCCTCGGGGCTCAACGTTTCTCCCGGCGCCGCCGTCGGCGTTGTGGCTTTTGAGGCGGACCTGGCCGAAAGCTGGGCCAAGAAGGAGGGGAAAAAAGTCATCATGGTTCGGCCGGAAACCAGGCCCGACGACGTCCACGGCATGCTCGCTTCCGAAGGAATCCTCACGAGCCGCGGAGGCCGCACCAGCCACGCAGCCCTTGTCGCCCGCCAGTTCGGGAAACCGGCAGTGGTCGGCGTCGCCGCGCTCGACATCGACATGGGCCAGCATCTCATGACGGTCCAGGGCCAGGTCATCAACGAGGGAGACTGGATTTCCATCGACGGAACCACGGGGGAGGTGTTCCTGGGCAAGCTGGAAACCATGGTGCCCGACATCTCAGACATGTGGCTCATGAGGCTCCTGAACTGGGCGGACGGTTTCAGGCGCCTGGGGGTATGGGCCAACGCCGATTACCCCGTGGATGCCAAGCGGGCCCGGGAGTATGGTGCCGGCGGCATCGGCCTGTGCCGCACGGAACACATGTTTTTTGAGAGCGAACGACTCCCTTACGTGCAGAAGATGATCATGACGAACCAGCCCTCCGAGCGCCGCGAGGCCCTCGACGCCCTGCTCCCCTTTCAACGGGAGGACTTCGTTGGACTCTTCAAGGCGATGGACGGGCTTCCGGTGATCATCCGCCTTATCGATCCACCGCTCCACGAATTCCTGCCAAGCTATGAAACCCTCATGACGGAACTTGCGGACAGCAAGATCCGCCTCATGCACGCCAAGAACCTCAAGGAAATCGACGATCTCCTCCACAAGATAGAAGAAGACGAGCACGTCTTGCGCCGCGTGGAGGCCCTTCGGGAAGCCAACCCCATGCTCGGGCTCCGGGGAGTGCGCCTTGGGATCATGATGCCGGAGCTCACCCAGATGCAGGTGCGGGCCATTTTCGAAGCTGCCTGCCAGTGCACCAAGTCGGGCGTCACGGTCCATCCGGAGGTGATGATCCCCCTCACAAGCCATGTCAATGAGCTCAAAATCCAGCGAGAAGCCCTCGAAGCGGTGGCCAGGGAAGTGATGGAGGAACAGGGGATCCCCATCGAATACAAGTTCGGCACCATGATCGAAATCCCCCGGGCAGCCCTCACCGCCGATGAAATCGCCGAATTCGCCGAGTTTTTCTCGTTCGGCACCAACGACCTCACCCAGACGACCTTCGGCATCAGCCGGGATGACGCGGAAAAGGGATTCCTCATCGACTACATCCAGTACGGCGTGCTCCCCGAGAATCCTTTCGAGACCATTGATGAAAAGGGGCTGGCAAAACTCATGGGAATCGGAGTGGAACTGGGCCGAAAAGCCCGGCCCGGCCTGGAAGTTGGCATCTGCGGCGAACACGGTGGCGATCCCAAGTCCATCGCCATCTGCCACCGACTGGGACTCAACTACGTGAGCTGTTCCCCTTTCCGGGTGCCCATCGCAAGACTCGCCGCGGCTCAGGCATCCCTCAAGGAACGGATGAAAATGAAGGAGGACCTCTGAGCGCTCGTCATGGTCAGGGACCATCTCCACACGCAGGGCTCCCTCAATCGAAACAGACGAATGAAACAGAGCTGGGAAGGGGGAATATGAAGCGAAAGGCTGTCTATCGGTTCAAGGTCGAACTCCTCGAAATCGAGCCATTGATTTGGCGAACAATTGAAGTTCCTTCCACCTATTCTTTCTGGGACCTGCATGTCGCCATTCAAGACGCGATGGGATGGCTGGACTACCATCTTCACCAATTCAGCCTTGTTCCCAAGAGTAAGCGCAAGCCTGTTCAAATAGGGGTCCCGGATAAGGAATTCGCCGAGAAGGTCCTGGCCGGCTGGACGATACCGATCGCTGCGTATTTTGTCGAACCTGGCGATGGTGCGAAGTATGAATACGATTTTGGTGATGGTTGGCTTCACCAGGTCGTTTCGGAGGGCATCTTGCTGCCGGATCAAGGAGCAAAATATCCCCGTTGCATCGGCGGCGAACGGGCTTGCCCACCTGAGGATTGTGGCGGCGTGCATGGATATCATGACCTTCTCAAAATCTTACGCAATCCAAAGCACGAGGAGTATGAAGAAATGGTCTACTGGTTGAAGAATCACGCCAATAACTACCACCCATACAATCCCGACAGCTTCAATCAAGACGAGGTCGTATTTTGGGATCCCAAGAAACGGTTTAAGATGGCGTTCGAAGAAGCCTAAGAAACTATCTCAAAACTCCCCTCCCTTGGTGGGAGGGGCAGGGGGAGAGGAAGCGGCGTTCGATATACCCCCACCAAGCCTCCCCCATCGAGGGGGAGGAAATTTCGTGAGTTTTGAGATAATCACTGAGTGCACATCAACAGAAAAGCGTTTCCGAATTTCGACTGATCATCGTCGTCTCAGTGAAATTCAAGGTCGAAGCAACTTTTACGATCCCGGCTTTCGCCGCAATGACGAGAAGGCTTCGGTCTGCACATGGAAACCTTTTATGTGGGACTGTACTCAGGTGAAACCATCGGTCCCGTCCGCCCCTCCCGGTTAGCCCCAATCATCCGGGAGCCTGCACACTTCGGCGGCCCCGGCGAATTGCTCGGGCTCCCGGCGCAGGGTGCAGCGAGTTTTCTCCGCAATGCGCCTCAGCATCCCCTTGAAGAGGAAGTGGTGAAACGGGGCCATGGCATTCCAGTACACGAGGCCTAGGAGCCCTTTCGGCAGAAACCTTGCGCTTTGTCTCAATTCGCAACGTCTGCCAAGTGGATGCAGGCTGAAGTGCAGAATCGCCTCCCCCGGCAGTTTCATCTCGGCGAGCAGGGTGAGTCGCTCGTTTTCCTCGGCCACGAGCACTCGCCAGAAGTCCAGGGCGTCACCCGTGCGGATCTCGTGGCGGCTCCTGCGCCCACGACTTGCCCCCACGCCCCCCACTAACCGGTCTATGAAACCCCTCGCCCTCCATAGAGCGTCGCTGAAGAACCAGCCCGTAGCACCTCCCATGGTGCGCAGGACATTCCAGACTTCCTCCCTGGGGCAGTCCAGAACGACCTTGTAGTTGCATTCGAAGATTTTCCCACCGGCCCATTCCGCATCCCCGCACCTGAGCCACTCGGGCGGTGTTAGCTCCCCGGCATCGCTCCAGCATGTCTCCACTTGATGTTGTTCCACACGTTGAAGCGCTTTGCGAATGGCCTCCCGCGCAGAAGTGGGTTCAACCGGCAGGAGGTTCCTAAATCTCGTGGCCTCCGCGGTGGAATTGCCGCACAGGCTCTCGACGAAAGGAAGAGCATGGGAGACCGGCACGGGAGTGACGAGATTGATCCAGTATGCGCCGATGCCCGGCACCGAGAGGTCCACGGGAATGGTCAACCTCCCGGGCAAGCCGGCTTCTTCCGCATAGATGTCCAAGAGATCCTGGCACGTGAGCTCATCCGGCCCGACGACGTCCAACGTGATCCCCGCCGTATCCAGGCTTTCGAGACACGCCGCCAGGCAATGCAAAACGTCGCGGATGGCAACAGGTCGAGTCTTGGAGCGAAGCCAGCGGGGCGCAAGCATGACCGGCATCCGTTCAGCCAGGTGTCGGATGATTTCGAAGGAAGCGCTCCCGGAGCCAAGAATCATCGGCGTTCTCAGCCAGGTTACGGGCACCGGCCCCGACTTCAGGATTTCTCCGGGGTCCACGGCAAAGTCTCGGCTCGGTGCGTCCTTGCAGTCGTCCGGGGTTGGCTGTGGGCCAAGGCAGATGATGCGGGAGAGCCCCGCGTTGTGTGCCGCATGAACCATGTTCCTCGCTGCCTAAACATCCTCCCTTTTGGATTCGGTGCCTCCCAACGTCGCGGAGCGGACAAGGTAAAACGCCGTTGAGCAGCCTTCCAGAGCCCGCCGCAGATCCTTCTCGTCAAGAGCGTTCGCGCGGGTGATCTCAAGATGATCCACTTGGCTGAAAGGGCGACAGCGCAGTTTCTCGGGAGAACGAACCAGGGCTCTGACCCGGTGTCCCCTCCTGAGCAACTCGGGGACCAGACGCCCCCCCACGTAGCCCGTGGCGCCAAGAACAGCCACAGGCCCCATGTTCCCTATTCCCGCACGTTCCATGTCATTCCTTTTAAGTCAGTCGGGCATCCCTTCCTTCGGAATGCACGGACGCCCCCCGCAATGGTTCACCTCCACGGTGATGTGCGAGCATTCTGTGATGTCGGAGAGCAAGGTCTTGTAGTGTTCCGGATCTTGAGGATAATGGGTGACGATGGAAACCACGAGGGTCATGTGCTTGGGACTCACATGCCACGCGTGCAGATCGACCACCCGGTTATCCCGGTTGTTTTCAATGGCGCGGATGATTTTCTCTTTTGTCTCCTCGTCCACGCTCCTGTCCAGGAGAATGTCGCTGGAACTGCGCACAAGGCTGAAAGCCCAGTGGGAGATGATGACCGCCCCGACGATTCCCATGAAGGGGTCGAGCCACACCCAGCCCAGGAATTTTCCGAAGGACAGGGCAACGACCGCCAGGACGGAAGTCAATGTGTCCGCCAGAACGTGAAAATAGGCGGACCTGAGATTATGATCGTGGGTGTGTTCACCCGTGTGCTCATGATGATGCAGAAGGAAAACGCTGACACCGTTCACCGCGAAACCGAATGCCGCAACCCACATGGCCTCGTCAAAGCGGATCTCGTGGGGATCGAAGAACCGCCCAACGGATTCCAGGGCCATGACCAGCGCCACCACAGCGAGGGCGACGGCACTGGCGAATCCCCCGAGGACACTGACTTTTCCGGTGCTGAACGTGAAATCGACGCTGTCTTTGTGCTTCTTGGCGTACCAGTAAGCGAAAAGTGTTATCCCAAAGGCGGCGGCATGGGTGCCCATGTGCCAGCCGTCGGCGAGAAGAGCCATCGAACCGAAGAGGGTGCCCGCCACGATTTCGATAACCATCGTCGTGGCCGTGAGGACCAAGACGATCCGGGATCGTGCTTCGCCGAACTCGTGGTCCATCTCGAATTCGTGTCTGTGCCTGCTCTTCCACTTGTGCAGGTTATAGATGTGCATGAAGGTCTCCTTGGTGACAATGGCACTGCAGCGCAGGCTCGCAGCGTCGAGCTTGTCGTCGGCTGAAAAGACGCCCGGGCGGAACGTTTCAAGGGCCTCATCACCTGGTCTTCAATTGTCAAAATAACAGTTCCCGAAGCCCCTGAAAAGAAGCCCGTTGCAAGCACTCCTTATGCACTGTCGCAACTTTTGGGAATCAAAATGGGCTCGGGACATCATTGGAACGGGAAACCGGTTTGGCATTAAGCCGTCGCAAAACGAACCTTATGTCTTGCCTTACGCATCGGAACAGCATTTAATGATTGTGAGCGCCGAAGACGGTTCACCCTCTTCTACCCAATACAGGGCGCAGAATATGAAATGACCCGCCGGGGTCCGGAGTCAGCCACAGTCGAGCAAAATCCGGTATCAAACCCTCTGAGTCTCCTTTCGTCGTTTTTCGGTATCGCATGAGAAAGCGAGGATCCACTCCGTGACGGACAGCTTGCAGGCATTCATGGATGAAACGGCGGTCCTCGAAAACATGGCCTCGATCCTGAAGGGCTTTGCATCGGGAAAGGAGAACCTCATTCCCATTCTTCAGAGGATCCAGAAGAGCCAGGGATACATTTCTCGGGAGTCCATGGGGCTCGTCGGGCAGCATCTGGGGATTTCAACGAGCGAAGTCTTCGGCGTGGCGACTTTCTACAACCAGTTCCGGTTTCACCCCCCAGGAAAAGTTCAGATCAAGGTCTGCCTCGGCACAGCCTGTCATGTGGTCGGAGGAGACATCATCCTCGAGAACTTCGAACGGAAGCTCACCATCAAGGAGGGACAGACCACACCCGACCGCGAGTTCAGCATCGAGCGCGTGGCCTGCGTGGGGTGCTGTGCACTGGCCCCCGTTGCCGTCGTCAACGAAGAAACCCATGGGCACATGGCTCCGAGTAAAGTGGAGGGGCTCATTCTTGGAGTTCAGATTGAAAAGGAGCGGAAAGCCAGGGAAAGTGCCTCCGGGGAGAATAGCCTCTCGAAGCCTTCACCGGAAAACGGGGTCGAAGAAGAACACTGAACCGGGCGGGATGCGGATTGAAGATGGAGACCTCAAGGACGGTACGCGAAGACGGTGAATGCTAGCGACTTTCACAGAGCCGAGGGCCGCTACAGGCTCCTCGTCCAGAACGCCAGGCAACGCCGCGGGAGGAGCAGAAACCCTGCGGTGCCGAGGATCCACATCGGCATGGCCACGTGTGGACTGGCGGCCGGGGCCGCCGCAACCCGGGCCTCTTTCGAGGAGAATCTCGCCGAGCGCCGGGTCGAGGCAGGCATCAATCCCGTGGGATGCCTCGGACACTGCTACGCCGAACCCCTTGTGGTGATCCAAAATCCCGGATTCCCCCCCATCTGCTATCACAATGTCACTCCCGGAAAAGCGAAAGCCTTGGTTGGCGCCTTCCTGGTGGAAGGAGACCCTTTGTTTGAGTACGTTCTCGGAGCCATGGAGGAAAACGATCTCATCCCCACAGTTCTGGAGTTCCCCCGGTTCAACCTGGAGCAAAGGGTCGTCATGGAGAATTGCGGACTGATCAACCCCGAGGACATGGACGAATTCCTCGCCGAGGGAGGGTATTCGGGCCTGTTGAAAGCTCTTGGTCTGACGCCGGAAGGTGTCGTCGAGGAAGTGCTGGCATCGGGGCTGAGGGGCAGAGGAGGTGCCGGTTTTTCCACGGGCCGCAAATGGCAAATGGCAAGAGACGCCGCTGGATCGCGAAAGGTCATCATCTGCAATGCCGATGAAGGGGACCCCGGTGCGTACATGGACCGGACTCTCCTCGAAAGCAACCCCCACCAGATTCTCGAGGGGATGGCCATCGGTGCCTACGCGGTGGGCGCCACGAGGGGAATCGTCTACGTGAGAGCCGAATACCCTCTTGCGGTAGCCCGCATGGAATCAGCGATCCGCCAGGCGGAAGAGGCGGGGTTCCTGGGCCGAGGCGTCCTCGAAACCTCGTTCGATTTTCAAGTCTCGGTTTTTCAGGGTTCGGGAGCCTTCGTCTGCGGTGAGGAAACGGCCCTCATTCAGTCTCTCGAGGGAAACCGGGGCATGCCCATATACCGTCCCCCGTACCCTGTCCAGAAAGGCCTCTGGAATCAGCCCACTGCCATCAACAATGTGAAGACCCTCGCTTCCATCCCGCCCATCATGAACCACGGAGGCAGGTGGTACAGGGAGATCGGAACCCATGCCAGCCCCGGCACCGGGATCTTCTCGGTGGTGGGCAAGGTGGTGCATCCGGGACTCGTTGAGATTCCCATGGGCACCACCCTCAGGACCCTCATTTTCGATGTGTGCGGCGGCATTCCCAGACAAAGAAAATTCAAGGCAGTGCAGATCGGCGGCCCCTCCGGAGGATGCCTCCCCGAGAGCTTTCTCGACACCCCCATCGATTTCGATTCCCTTGTCGACGCGGGGGCCATGATGGGGTCGGGGGGCATCGTCGTCATGGACGAGGACGACTGCATCGTTGACGTGACAAAATATTTTCTCGATTTCACCCAAAAGGAATCTTGCGGGAAATGCACCTATTGCAGAATTGGAACGGTTCACCTGCTGAACGCCCTCGACCGCATCACCCATGGCGAGGCCAAGGAAGGGGATTTGGATCTGCTTCAGACCCTGAGTGAAGACATCAAGATCGGGTCCCTCTGCGGGTTGGGGAAAACGGCGCCGAATCCGGTGCTGACGACTCTCCACTACTTTAGGGCAGAATACGAAGCCCACGTTTTCGAAGCACGTTGTCCTGCAAAGCGTTGTCGGACTTTGACTGCGTTTTACATCGACGACGAGCGGTGCGCCCGTGGGTGTGACGCATGCGTGGGGTGTTGCCCCACGGAAGCCATCTTCACCACGGCGGGTCGCAAGAAAGCCATCGACCAGAACCGGTGCGTCAAATGCGGAGAATGCATGGTGGCATGTCCGTCGCAATATGACGCAGTCAGGAAGGTCTCCCCTCCGAACCTCGTCCCTTGAAAGGGATTTTGCGGGAAGTGCTCAGGATGCTCGGAATCGTTGTGAACGGGAACTGGATCTTCGTCGATGAAGCGAGAAGCCTTCTTGAAGGGTGCCTCCGCAATGGCGTCGACATCCCCAATCTCTGCTTCCTGGAGGAGATGTTGGACCCACCCGCCTCCTGCAGAATGTGCTTCGTGGAAATCGAAGGGCAAGGGCAGCCCCTCATGGCCTGCAAAGTGCGACCTTGGGCAGGGATGGTGGTGAGGACCGACACCGATCAGGTTCGAAGGCTCCAGCAAACTGCCCTGCGGCTGCTCCTGACGGTACACGAAGCCCGGTGCAAGCCGTGTCCCTCCAATAAGCGGTGTGACCTCCAGAGGCTTGTGAGGCTGCTCGGGGTGCGCATACGCCCAAAACGCTACGAACACCTAGATCGTACCGTGGAAGAAGTTGAAGAGCACCCGGTTCTCGAAATCTACCACCCCCGATGCATCCTTTGCAGCAAGTGCATCGAAGTGTGCCGCAACCGAAACGGGTATTCACTCCTCACTTTCGCCAGGAGAGGCATTAACACCTTCATCGCTGCCCTGGGTGGAAACGGAGAGGAGAAACCAGTCTGTGAAGAGTGCCTTGCCTGTGTCGAGGTTTGCCCTGTGAGCGCCATATTGATCAAAAGCTCCTCGGAGGAGGCGGGTGAACCGGCGCAGGAGGAAGAGGCAGGGGCATCGGTTTGACGGGCCCAACTCTCGTGGCTTTTCAACAAGCTCCCGGCCGGGAATCTCCCTTGTGTTCCTCATCCCTCGTGGACGGCTTATATGGGGAGAAAGACTGACAGGGTCAGGCTGCTGAGCCGGCACATCGATCTCTTCACGTCCCCTGAGCAGGCCCACGACATCCCCTGCCAGGCCGCCTCACGCATTTTCCAAACATTGCTCCCGCCGGCTCCGCCCTGAAAGGAGGCGCCAGACGGCTCCCACCAGGAAAAGGGCAGCCCCAAGGCTTATGGCAACATCCGCCACGTTGAAAATCCCGGTGCGATACCCGCCCAGATTCAGGTAAACGAAATCGACGACGGTGCCGCCAAATACCACGCGATCGAGGAGGTTGCTGATGCCGCCGCCGCAGATGAGAGACAGCCCCAGAACCAGGGCAGGCCTGATACAGGCCGCAGCCAGGAGATAGACCAGGAGCAGCCCCAGGAGAGCCGCAACAGCAATGGTGACGACGACCCCGCGCCATTTCTGGGGCAGTCAGGATTCAAAGCTGAGCACCGCCCCCTTGTTCTCTGCATAATGAAACCTCACCGTGTCCCCGGCGAAGGAAACCACTCCCGCTTTCGGCAGGACCGATTTGGCGATGACTTTGCTCACCTGGTCGCAGCCGAGACACGATAAAACCAGCAGCAACACCAGAATGGACCTCTTTGATCTCTTCAATGGATTCCCCTGTGCATGGACGATAGTGCCTAAAGTGCCTAAAGTGAACTAAAGTGAGAAAAAGTGATTGGTGGCTCCGACTTCCATGGCGGCGCCCAACGAGTGCCTGAGGCTTGGTGTATGAACCCCCGCCAACCGTGGAGAAGGCAGGCGCAGGCATTTCCTCTCACGTCCCCGACAGGATGATCCGGGCGCACACGGAGGCCCCATCGGTACGCAGGGAGGGACTCCTTCGGGGGAGACCCTCCATGAGGCTGACGGCGGATTCCCAGCGGCCTTCATAGAGCTCGTCGGACGGCAGGAAGACCGTGGTGAGGTGTTTTTCCATTTCGTGCACGAGGATGGGATACTCGGGGAATTCACCCCGGTCCGTGTAGATCATGGGAGTGCCATGAGCCAGGCAGTCCGCGACGATGCCGTATCCCGGCTTCGTGATCACCGCGTCCGTTGCCGCAACCACGTCCGCGTAGGAAAGATTCAGATCGTCCAGCCTCCTGCCGTTGGACAGGTTGCATTGCATGGGACGTTTGGTGAGAAACGTGGCATGGCTGATCTTCTCGATGCGCCGAAGCGATGCCTCCTCCAGGTCCAGGGTGGCGAAGGAGACGAGATAGACCTTTGCGTGGGGACCGACTCCCAGGATCCCGCGGGATTCGTCCCGGTGCCTTGTCGCGTGCCTGGCGATGAGCGGCACATCCCGGATGCGGGGAAACACGGAGCAGTCCCCGTGCATCGGAAGCCGCAGGAAAAGGTCGCACAGGCCGTACCCCCGGCGAATCCAGGCAATGAGAGGCTTCCAGCGGTCGTCTTCCCTGGCGAAGGTTTCGTAGATCCAGTCCCACGTGAAGTTTCCGACGCCGATGGAGGGAATGCCCAGTCGCGCGGCCGCCAGGAATGGAATGAAAGCCACGTCGGATACCACCGCGTCAATCCGCTCTTCTTGAAGAAACGCGCACTCTTCCTCCGCCAGAGCATCCTCAGCTTCGCACAGGGCCGCCACGGCTTCAAGGGTGGCAGGGAGGTCAAACCTGAGGCTGTCCCGCTGGACGAGTCCAACATCCAGCCGTCTCCTCCTCATGGGAACGGGCACGCCGACATTCTCCCCAACAAGGAAATCCGGCAGATCGGAGACAATGTGGACATGGAGGCCGGGATCCGCCTTCAGCAAGTGGCGGATGACTTCGAGGGACCGCACCGCATGCCCGAATCCGTGGGGTGTGATGTAATAGGCAAGACGCCTCGTCCGTTTTCCCATATCTTTCCCTTTCCAGACCGCCATGATTAGCCTATAAGCTAGGGATGGTCAAGGCGCGGATTCTGGCGTAAAAGCTTGCGGGAGGCTCTCAGCGGCGGCAACAGACCCCTCCGAAGATTGTCCAAGTCCCGGGAGAAGAGAATGGCTCAACCGAAGGTGACCTTTAAGCCGGAGAACACCGCGACCAGGGCTCAAGCAGGTCAGAGGCTCCTCGATGTGGCTTCCCACGTGGGGATCGACATCAACAACTTGTGCGGAGGCCAGGGTGTCTGCGGCACCTGTCGCGTGAAGGTCAGCCTGGGCAAAGTCCAGACCACGGGGAAGCACCTTGGATTCCTCGACAAGAAAGACCTGGAAGCGGGCTATGTCCTGGCATGTCAGACCCAGATCCTGGAAGAGGATGTGGAGGTGTGGATCCCACCCGAATCCCGCATCGAGGGAGAACAGATCCTGACCCAGTACGACACCCCCTTCGACTGGACAAGTCACAGCCGGCCGTCAGTGAAATACGACAGACGGGCTCCCGCCGCAAGCGGGATGCTCTCTTACGAGGCTCCGTGCACCCTAGGGGAACCCGGTCCCGAGGCTGAAGGTATCCCCGGATTCAATCCTGTGTGCAGGAAATACCATCTCGAGCTCCCTCACCCCACCCTGGACGACAATCTCTCGGACCTGGACCGAATTTACCGGGAGCTCCGCAGGGTCGCTCCCGAACTGAACCCCCAGGCTCATTTCTCGTGCCTCTGGGGACTCGCCGACCTGCTGCGGGCAAACGACTGGAAGGTCACGGCAACGGTTTACATGAGGGACTTCGGACTCCCCCTCATCCGGGCCCTGGAACCGGGGGATTCGAGCTGCCGCAATTACGGAGTGGCCATCGATGTCGGCACCACAACCATCGTGACTCAGCTGGTGGATCTGCGAACCGGGGACGCCGTGGGAGTCGAAGCCAGCCACAACCGGCAGGCTCACTACGGCGAAGACGTCATCTCCCGCATGATCTACGCATGCGGCCGAGGAGGCCAGTCCTCCCTCAACGAAGCCGTCATCACCACCATCAACACCCTCATGGACCACCTCGTCAGGGGCGCGGGCATCCGTCACGAAGACATCACCTGCATCGTCGCGGCGGGGAACACCACCATGACCCACCTGCTCCTCGATCTGGAACCCTGCAACATCCGCGTTGCCCCCTACATCCCGATGGCCAATCGCCTGCCCCTCTTTCACACCGTGGAGCTCGGCCTGCGCACTCACTCGAAGGCGACCCTTCACTGCCTGCCCTGCGTGAGCAGCTATGTCGGGGGGGACATCACCGCGGGAGTGCTCGCCTGCGGCATGAGCGAGCAGCCGGAATTGAGCGCCTTGATCGACGTGGGCACCAACGGGGAAATCGCCATCGGCAACAATGAGTGGCTGGTCTGCTGCTCGGCTTCGGCGGGCCCCGCGTTTGAGGGCGGCGGCATCAAGTGCGGCATGCGCGCCACGAAAGGCGCCATCGAGAAGGTGAGCATCGACGGGGCCCAGGTCCTCTACCAAACCATCGGAAGCACCAAACCGAGGGGACTTTGCGGCTCGGCCCTCATCGACACCATCGCCGAACTGGTCGCGGAGGGAATCATCGATCAGAGCGGAAAATTCTCCCAATCCGATCATCCTCGGGTGCAGATGACGGAAGAAGGGGTCGCTTTCGTGATCGCCCCTGCGACGGAGACCGAGTCGGGGGATCCCGTGGTGGTTACGGAAGACGACATCGGAAACCTCATCAAGAGCAAGGGGGCGGTCCTGGCCGCCATGAAGGTGCTCATGGAGAATCTTGACATGTCCTTCCATGACCTCCAGAGGATGTACGTGGCTGGAGGCTTCGGAGCACACCTGGACATTGAGAAGGCGGTTTTCATCGGTCTTTTGCCGGATATTGCGAGAGAGCGCATCCAGTTCATCGGGAACAGCTCCCTCGCCGGGGCGCGGCTTGCGCTCCTGTCCGTGGACGCTTTCAAGAGGGCGGAGGACATCGCCAGGCGAATGACGTATTTCGAGCTCTCCGTCCACCCGGAGTTCATGAATGAATTCGTGGCGGCCCTTTTTCTCCCTCATACTCAGATGGACCTCTTTCCCTCCGTGAAAGAGGCTCTTGCCCGGAGACGCAAACATGGTTGAAAACGCCTTGAGTTCCCAAGGCGGGAGGCGACCCAACTGGCACGAATACATTTACGAATCGGGCACCCCCGAACGCGACGCCTTTTGGCTGCAGGCAGTCCGGGACGCGGGCATCGAAGTGTACGAGCAGCTCACCATTTCTGCCCCCGCATACGACTACATCCTTTCCGACATCCGCAACATCACCTCACGGCGCAGGACAACTGCCACCGGCTTAGTCCCCGCCGACCGATGAAGCGCCGGATCATCTTTTTCGACATCGGAAACACCCTTGCCACGGCCATGGAGTTGACTCCCCGCAGGCTGTGGGCCACCCGCCTGGGCCTCTCGGAGAAGGAGACGCGCCGGGCCGGGCGGCTCATCATGACCGAGAACGCCACGACACCCTCGGCCCTTGCCGAGGCCCTCAGCAGGATCCTCCCAGACCGAGACCCGGAAGATCTGCTGGAGGCGGCTAGGGCGCTTTGGCTGGAACAGAGCGGGAGCGTACGGGAGATCCCCGGTGCCATCACATCCATCAAGGCGCTTCACGGCATGGGATACCGTCTCGGGCTCCTCTCCAACACATGGAGTCCGCTCTTCGAAGGCTTTCGACGCGTTTTTTTCGACGTGGCGGGCCTGCTGGACACCATGGTGTTGAGCTTCCAGGAAGGGTGCAAGAAACCCTCGCGGGAGATCTTCCACCTGGCCCTGCGCAAGGCGGCGCTGCCTGCCTCGGATTGCTGGATGGTGGGCGATTCTTACGAATTGGACATGGAACCGGCCATGGAGTCAGGAATGAACACCCTGTGGGTGCTCTCCTCCCCTGACCGAGAGCGAAGTGTGATTGCAGGGCTGCTGCGGGGGGAAATCAGAAAACCTGGCTGGACCGTCGAGAGCGTCCGGGAAATCCCCGGTTTTTTCGCCCGAAAGGACATGTGAGCATGAGTGCGTTGCTTCTCTTCATCTTCGTTCTGTTGGTGGTGATACCTTCCACCGTCGCCCTGGTGACCTACGCGTTCTTCTGGTACGAAACAGCCAACAGCCCCTACGGGACGGAGCTCGAGAAACGCTATGGCGCGAGGCTCCGCCGTGTGATCATGGGAGGCATCGCATCGGGCATCGTCAGCTCCATCCTCACGATCCTCTTTTTTCCCCTCGGGTTTGTGAGGAAAAAGGACCATGGAACAACCGGGGGGGAATACGCCGAACCCCGGATCATCCTCATTCACGGCCTCTATCACAACCGGAGCGCCTGGACGCTGCTTCGCGGAAGACTCAAGGCGGGCGGCTTCCACAAATTGTCCACCGTGAGCTACTCGAGTCTGAGACAAGACTTTTGGCGGTTGGTGGAGAAAATCGATCAACATATTTGCGCATCTTCCGATTCTGAAGAGGAACCCGTCATCCTCATCGGCCACAGCCTAGGGGGACTCCTGGCCAAGGCCTGTGCTTCGGTGGGAAAGTGCAAAGGAAGAATTACCGGGGTGATCACGCTGGGATCTCCGCATCAGGGAAGCAAGCTCGCTGTCTTGGGCATCGGGCCCCTGGCCGGGGGCATTGTATACGGAGGGCCGATACCCAGGGAGCTCGGGTCCAGGCTGCCGGCGGAGGGCCTCCCCTGCTATGCCGTCTGCTCCCCCATCGACAACATGGTGCTGCCGAACGAGGCCCTGAGACCAATGGAACCGGGCTGGACGTGCGTTGAGACGGACCCGGTGAGTCACGTTTCCATGCTCTACCACCGGCGCACTGCCGAGGTGGTGATCCAGAAAGTGCGCCAGATAAGAGAAAGGAGCTGATAATCGAAAATGGTCAAGGGCAATGTCTCCCAGGCGAGGACATGGAGCCCCTCGAGCCGTTCACGGAGTCCTTGGATTCATGAGACTGAAAAATGCCCTTCGACGACCCCTATGAGTTGACTTCAACAGGGCCATGTGCTAAGAGACGGCGGGACTTGGGGTTTGAGGATGAAATGAGTGCGCAATCCAATGTCGCTGAAAAGATGGACGTAGTGGAGAGGGAATTCATCATCGGAAACAAACTCGGCATTCACGCGCGAGTTGCCGCCCAGATCGTCAAGGTCGCCAATCAGTTCCAGTCTGACATATGGATTTTGAAGAGTGGAAACAAGGTCAACGGCAAAAGTATCCTCGATGTGTTGACACTGGTTTGTCCTCACGGCAGCACGGTTAATGTGTCCGCAAGCGGACCCGATGCATCCGACGCCTTGAAAGCCCTTGCCATCCTGTTTCAGACGAAATTCGGCGAGATGTGAGTTTTTCTCCTTGATCGTTTTCTGATTCGAAGCCTACCTCCCGCACCGAGAAGGCAAGGCAAGCGGTGTCGGTACCCCCGCAATCAGGCCCCAAGGCCCTCTCGGATCCTCCTGCACCCCTAAACCGCTGATGGTGTTTCTCGCTCACGGAAAACTTTTGATGGATTCCGCCCACAGAATCGTTCAAGGAATCGGAGTATCTCCCGGCATTGCCATCGGGAAAGCTTATGTGCTGGCCCGGGCGCGTATCGTCGTCCCTCAGACGAACCTCCTCGGAGACGATTCATTGGATGAGGAGTGCGCCAGGTTTGAGGCCGCCGTGTCCAAGGCGGAGCAAGACCTCGAAGCTCTCAAGCAGCGTGTTCACCCGGACTTCAAGGAACACATCAAGCTCCTCGAAGTACACCAGTTGATCCTGCGGGACCGCCTCATATACGGGGCGACACTCCAACTGATCCGCCAGGAACGGATCAATGCCCAGTGGGCGCTGGTCAGGTCTCTTGACAAGGCTCACGAACGCTTCACCACCCTGGACGATGAATACATCAGGAGCCGGGTGGCCGATGTGGATGCAGTGGGTGAGCGCGTATTGCGGAACCTCGCAGGCGGGGAGGACGATCCCTTAAAAGGCATTCGGGAACGGGTCATCCTGGTGTCCCACGACCTTTCACCGGCCGACGCGGCTCAACTGCAGTTCGACCGGACCCTCGGCCTCCTCACCGAAATGGGAGGCCGCACTTCCCACACATCCATCGTTGCGAGGTCCCTCAACATTCCGGCCATAGTGGGGGCCGACCAGGTCACCGGGCTCGTGAAGACGGGGGAGGTCATCATCATTGACGGCACCACGGGCCGCGTGGTCCTGAACCCCTCGGAAGACGAGATCACCCAGTACACGAAGCGTCAGGAGGAGCTCGAGAATTATTTCAGGCAGATCTCCCGACTGGCCCACCTGCCGGCCCGAACACTGGACGGATATTCCGTCAAGGTGGAGGCCAACATCGAGCTCATCGAGGAGATCGTCGCCGTCAAGGACAATGGGGCCGAGGGCATAGGGCTCTACCGCACGGAATTCTCTTTCATGAACCGCACGGATCTCCCCGACGAGGAAGCTCTGTACAATGATTATCGAGAACTGGCGGAGCTCATGGCCCCCATGTGGGTGACCCTGCGCACCCTGGACCTGGGTGCCGACAAGCTCTCCACCTGGTTTCCGAAGCTGGAGGAAATGAACCCGGCCCTCGGGTTGCGCTCCATCCGGCTCTGCCTCCATTACCCCGACCTTTTCAAGACCCAGCTGCGTGCCATACTCCGTGCAACCGCCGCTGCGAAAAACATACGCCTCATGTTTCCCATGGTGTCGGGAGTGGCGGAGCTTCACAAGGCCAGGAAGGTGCTGCGCGAGGTGCAGGATGAGCTCAGGGCCGGCGGCATTGCCTTCGACGCAAGGATGCCCGTCGGGGTGATGATCGAAGTGCCATCGGCGGTTGCCGTGGCTGATCTGCTGTCCAGGGAAGTGGATTTCTTCAGCATCGGCACAAACGACCTGATCCAGTACAGCATGGGCATCGACCGGGCCAATGAGCACGTGGCGTACCTCTATGAACCCCTCCACCCGGCGGTGCTTCGGTTCATCAAGCAAACCGTCGACGCCGGGCACCGGGCTGGGATTTCCGTGAGCCTGTGCGGGGAAATGGCCGGCGAAACCCTTTACGTTCCCATACTCCTCGGGCTCCAACTCGATAGCCTGAGCATGAACCCCCAGGCGGTTCCTCGAGTGAAACACCTCATCTGCCGTTCTCTCTTGAAGGACTGCCGCCGCCTTGTGAAAAAGGCCCTTCAACTGAGCACCGCCGAGGAAATCAGCGCCGAGGTGCAGGAGACGCTGCAGCACCTTTTCCCCGAAGAGCTTCGGGTTATGGAACCGGATTTGGAGCTGGCCCATGCGGCGCTCCGGAGAAAAATGCAGCTGGGAAGAGACCGGTTCAAAAACTGAAACCAACAAGAGAGGTGGAAAGGCCCATCCGATCCCCCGCAGGCATTTTCCGCCGGGGATGCCGGTCGGATGGTCGGTGGAGCAACATGGCTAAACCCAAGACAGACATCGCCCAATCCCGGGAAATTCGCCTCGTCTGCCAAAACAGGAAGGCCTATCACGACTACACCATCCTGGAGAGCGTCGAAGCCGGCATTGTCCTCAAGGGAACAGAGGTCAAAGCCTTGAGAGAGGGCCGCGCCAACCTCAAGGACAGCTACGCGCGGGTGAGGAACAACGAGGTGTTCCTCTACGGACTCCACATCAGCCCATACAGCCACGCTTCTTACGAAAACCACGAGCCCGAGAGAGTCAGGAAACTCCTTCTCCACCGATTCGAGATCAAGCGGCTATACGGAAAGACCCAGGAAAAAGGCCTGTCCCTCATCCCGCTCAAGCTTTACTTCAACAAGGGAAAAGCCAAGGTGGAGCTCGGTCTGGCCCAGGGCAAGAAGCTCTATGACAAGCGGGAGAGCCTCAAGCGGAAGGAAACGGCCCGGGAAATCGAACGGATGCGCAAGGACCGCAAGGTGAACTGACCGGGCACAAACCGTTGCATGATGCCATGAAAGCACTTCAGCTGGACACGACGGGCCGTCCGCGTATCGTGGACGTTCCAGGCCCTGAAGCCAAGGACGGCGAAACGCTTGTCCGGGTGACCCATTGCGCCATCTGTCGAACCGACGCGAAGATGTCCGAAAAGGGGCACCGGGACCTTTCCCTGCCTCGCATCCTCGGCCATGAGATCTGCGGCGAGGAAGTGCTTGGCGGAACGCGCTGCGTTGTCTGGCCCGGGCATGCCTGCGGGAGCTGTGAACCCTGTGTTCGAGGCGAGGAAAACCTCTGCCCGCGGATGCGGATCCTCGGCTTCCATCGAGACGGAGGTCTGGCCGAGTCAGTTGCGGTTCCAAAATCAAGCCTCATCCCCGTGCCTTCGGAGATCCCCTCCCACCTTGCCTGCCTTGCCGAACCCCTGGCGTGCACCTTGAATGCCCTGGAACTCACCCGGCTTTCCTCCGGGGAAAGGCTTCTCATCTACGGGGGAGGACCCGTGGGATTGATGATGTCCCTGGCCGCCCGAGTGAAGGGCGCCCACGTCACCCTGGCGGAACCCGATGCCCAAAAGCTGGCTCGAAGCAGGGCATTCAGAGATCGCCTGAACGTCGAAGGTTGCGTGGAATTCAACGAATCCCGCTTCCACGCCGCGGTCAACGCGGCTCCTTCAGCGCGAACCCTCGAGGACGGTCTCCCCCGCTTGAGGCCGGGAGGCACCTTCTGCCTTTTCAGCGGGCTGACCGACGCCCTCACAGTCCCATCCTTTCTTCTCAATGAAATCCACTACCGCCAACTGAAGATCGTGGGCGCCTACGGATGCACCCGCAAGCAAATGGGCGAAGCCCTCGCCCTCATCCAAAAACACGGGGACTCCCTGGAACTCCTCGTCGAAAGGGTGATCGGCCTGGACCATTCCCTCGAGGCGCTGAAAAACGTCCTTTCGGGAAAAAGCATGAAGATTGTCGTCCGGCTGTGAAGTTTTCATTTCCCAAGGATTTCCAACGACCCGAAACGGAGGGAATTGTTTGATGACACCGGAAAACCAGCTGCGTGAATTCGGCAGACTGATCTGCTCCGTCGCCGCCGGGGAGACCATGACCCGGGAGCTTGCATGCGACGCTTACCGGCAGGTGATTCTCAACGAGCAGCCTGAATTGCAGCAGGGGGCCTTCCTCATGGCCCACATTGCAAGAGGTCCCACGACAGAGGAGCTCTCCGGCGCGTGGGATGCCCTGGATCGCCACGACACCGCCAAGATCCGCGTGAACCTGTCCGGGGCCGTCTGTGACATCGTGGGCACGGGGTCCGACGCTCTGAAGACGGTCAACTGCTCCACTCCGGCGGCCCTCATTGCCGGGGCCTGCGGTTTGCCCATCGCCAAGAAGGGCGCGAGGCTGGTCACGGGAGTGTCGGGAGCCTCCGACATCTTCGAGATTTTCGGCATCGACCTGAACGGGCCCCTCTCTCTGGCGGAAGAGTGCCTTGCCCGTTACGGGATCTGTTATCTCCCGGGGGAGAGCTTTCTCAAGTCCGGCTGGGCGCGCCTGATCCAGTCCATGCGCTTCACATCGGCTTTCAACATCATCGGTCCCCTCACCCGACCTTGCGAGGAGACCAATTGCATCGTCATCGGGGCCTATTCCCCTCTCGTGTGCGACCAGCTGATTTCCGTTCTGAAGGAGATCGGCATGCCTGCGGCTCTGGCTCCTTATGGAATGGTCAGCGGCATCGACGCCGCCCGGGGCATGGACGAGTTTTCCCTGTCCGGTCCCACGCGGGTGGTGGAATTGAGGAACTCCAGGATTGACACTTACGAAGTGACCCCCGAGGACTTCGGCCTGAGGACGGCTCCGTTTTCCGCCATCGCCAGCGGTGCCAGCGCCCGGGAAAACGCGGAAGCCATCTTGGAGGTTCTCCGGGGAAGAGTCGACACTCCCCGGGGGGACTTTTTCTGCATGAACGCGGCCGCAGCACTTTACATTGCCGGCCGCGCAGGGACGTACAAGGAGGGGCTGGAACAGGCCAGAACCGCTCTCGCAAGCGGAGCCGCCCACGAAAAACTTCAGCAGTTGCTGAGCATTCAGGGCGTCGGGAGAGCGGGATAGGAAATTATGCCCACGAAGATGAAAAACTGAGTTTTCTTCGTGTTTCTTCGTGCTTCGTGGTTTGTGAACAGAAACCGCAAAAGTAAAGTGCGAGTGTATCTCAAATTTCCCTCCGTTCACCCGTTTCCGGCAACCAGGTCGATGATGGTGACCTCGGGGGGCGACAGGACCCTGATGGGCGGCCCCCAGGTCCCTGAACCCCGACTTGTGTAGAGCTTCGATCCGTTCTTCAGGTGATACAACCCGTCCTGCATCGGGTACGACATGCCCGTGAAGAAGCGGAAGGGAAAAATCTGACCTCGGTGCGTGTGACCCGAAAGCTGCAGATCGAAAAGGCCCTGGCTGTTCTCGACAGGCTGCGGACGATGCTTCAGGAAAAGAACGAACCTGCCGTTCTGTAAAGGCTCGAGCAGCGCAGCCTCATCCATCGGGGCGCCCCTTGCCGGATCATCCACCCCAGCGACAGTGAGCACCCCGCCCACATCCACAGCTTCCCCTTCCAGGATGCGAAAACCAGCCATTCTCAAAGCCTCGAAGGACTGCGCGATTCCTGTGTACACCTCATGGTTTCCAGTGACGGCGAATTTACCCAGGGGCGGCTGAAGGGCCTGGAATTGCCGAAAGATTTCTCCGCGGTCCACGATGTTTCCATCCACCATGTCTCCCGTGGCAACCAACAGGTCCGGTTTTTCCGCTTCAACCATCTGAAGCATATTCTTCAATCGCCCCTCCCCCACGATGAGTCCCAGGTGCACGTCGGAGATCTGGGCGATCCTAAGGCGATCCACGCCCGGTGGAAGCTTGGACGTGGTGATGGTGACGCGTTCCGTCCTGATGGACCGGGCCTCCACAATACCGTAGAGAAAAATCAGGGCGACGATCCCGAAAATGACGACTGCGGCCCCTCTGGTCTTGAGGAGAGGATTGTGCAGGGCGGGAGCCACGTGGGTGTATTTGGCCATTAGGGAGACTGCATCTGTCAGCAGAAATACCCAGAAGGCAAGGAACACGAACCCCATCCACGGGTAACCCGTGAAGGCGAGGAGGTGGGCGAGGGTCGGGTGCCCTCCCCTCTCACAGAGACGGGCCCCCATGGGAGCGAATACCATCAGGGCGAGAAAGCAGAGGAGAAGGATTCGCGTGGACGGACGATCGGGAAACAGAGCTCTGGCTTTGTTGAGCACGTATCCGTTCATCAGGCTGTAGGCCACTATGAAAGTCAGAAGAAATCGAATCATGGACAGGGTGCCACCTCCAATCAGTTTCAGTCCAACATGTCGCCAACTGTTTTTCATGGCTTCGTAACACTTCAAACGACCTCAGACAAACCTTTCATGAGAAATGTAAGAACATCTGACCATTTGAGGCGGGAGTCCACCGGCCCGGAGAATTCCTGTCCGGGATGTTTCATTTGATGTAGGATAAGGCCTCGCGGCAAGAGCTTGACTTGCCGTTTAAAATGTCTCCATCTCCTGGGCATGAGGGAGTGCGAGAGAATCGGTCGGATCCACGATCCCCTCCGTCATGGCTCCCGAGGAAGTCGGTCCGGGACCGGCGTTCATGCTCAGGACTCCCGACGAGAATCAGGAGGTCTTCAATCGATGACACAGATGATACAGGGGATGTTTGCCAACCGCCACGGAGGGACGGCCCTTTTCTGCTTCCTGTTTCTTTCGGTTTCGTTTCTGACGAGAGTGGTGCTCCTGATTGCCTCCCACGCATCCATCGACTGGAACCCTTTGAGTCTTCTGGGCGTTTTTCTTTGCGGCTTTTTCTTCGACCTGGCAAGCGCCTCCTATTGGGCGATCCCCGTCGTGATCTACTCGACTCTGTTGCCCCGCAAGATTTTTATGACCAGATTTCACCGCCGGGCTGCCATGGTTTTCTTTTTTTTCGTGCTCTATTTCCTGCTTTTCTGCGGCGCGGTGGAATGGTTCTTCTGGAAGGAATACGGGGCAAGGTTCAACTTCATCGCGGTCGATTACCTCGTCTACACGACAGAGGTTCTGGGCAATATTCGCGAATCTTTTCCCCTGCCCCTGATCTTCGGGGGCCTGTTCCTCATGACGGGCATGGTGTTCTTCCTGCTCCACCGGTCGGGTTGCTTCGAGGTTTGGCTTCAATCCAACACCGCGTGGAAAGATCGCGTCATCCGTGGAGCAGGTATTCTTTCCTTGCCCTTGATCTTCAACTTCGCGGTGAACAACCAGATGGTCCCGGCATTCGAAAACAGCTACAACCGGGAACTGGCCAGAAATGGACTGTATTCATTCTTTGCAGCCTTCCGCAACAATGAGCTCAGCTACCCCGCTTTCTACGAAACTGAAGACAACCGCCAGGCGTTCCTGAACCTTCGGGAACACCTTGAAACGGAGAACGGCACGTTCCTCTCCCAAGATCCCTTCAACATCACAAGGATGATAGGAAACCCAGGGGAGGAAAAGCGCTGCAACGTGATTCAGATTACCGTGGAAAGTCTGAGTGCCGATTTCCTCGGGGTGTTCGGCAACAAGGCAAAACTCACTCCCAATTTGGATGACATCGCGGATGGCGGTATTCTCTTCACGAATTTCTATGCGACAGGCACCCGAACGGACCGGGCCATCGAAGCCCTCACCCTCTCACTGCCGCCCACCCCTGGAAGATCCATAGTGAAGCGGCCCCACAACGAAGACCTCTTCTCATTGGGGTCCGTGTTCAAATCACGCGGCTATGACACGGTTTTTCTTTATGGGGGTTACGGCTATTTCGACAACATGACCTATTTTTTCGAGAACAACGGCTACAGGGTCGTCGACCGAGGGAAGGCACCGAAAGAAGCAATCACTTTCACCAACGCATGGGGTGCCGCCGACGAGGACCTTTATGAGTGGGTGCTCCATGAAGCGGATGGTGCATACCAGGAAGGCAAACCCTTCTATCATTTCGTCATGACAACCTCGAACCACCGGCCTTACACCTACCCGGAGGGAAGGATCGACATTCCTTCAGGCACGGGCAGACGGGGTGCAGTGAAGTATACGGATCATGCCATTGGGGAGTTCTTGCGCAAAGCAAAGGAAAGACCCTGGTATGCCAATACGGTCTTCGTCATTGTTGCCGATCATTGCGCAAACAGTGCGGGAAAAACCGATCTGCCGATAAAAAACTACAAGGTGCCGCTCATCATTTACAGCCCAGCCCTCTTTTCTCCTCGGCGAGTCGGCATGCTCTGCAGTCAGATAGACTTCGGCCCGACCCTTTTGGGTTTAATGCAGTGGAGCTACCGAAGTCGTTTCTACGGAATGGATGTTTTCCGCATGGCAAAGAGGGACGAAAGGGCTTTCATCGGCAGTTACCAACTGTTGGGCTATATGGATGGAGACACGCTTGCTGTTCTCGAACCCATGCGAAAAGATGCAGTGTACCGGTATGACCCCAAGACAGGTGCAGTGACCCATCTTCCCCACGATGAAGCTTTGGTCGCCCGCTCCATAGATTACTTCCAGACTGCCGGCTATCTCTTCGAGAATCGCCTGGATAGCACCCGGGATGACCGGTGATTGGCTTGTGTCAGGTTCTTTCATACTTGGGAATGTTCGTATAACCCCATGTGGTGTGAGAAAACCCCACCGCTGAGCACGCTGAGATCACAGATATTGAATCAGGAGATAAGATTTCTCAGCGTTCTCTGTGCCCTCTGCGGTCAGCCGTTTTTTAGAATTTTCCGCATCCCCTGCAAAGCCAACCGGCTCTTCCACTATGAAAGCTCTCTCCCAAAATGACGGGTTTGGTCAACCTGATCATTCCTTCCCGCCCAAAATTAGGTAGTAGTACCCATTGCCCGTTTCGCACCCCGCTACTACATATAAATCACGCGTTTTGAACCGGATGCATCCTCCGACGTCGCGAGCTTCCATTTCATCGATTGTGCGCGTCCCCATGTGCCGCCTCTGCGGCAGCACGTAGGTCAACATATTGGGTTTTAGAGCTTTTTAAACACACGAATTTGCATTGATGTGTTCAGGGTACGTAAGCATTGTGAAAATTCTGGGTTACCGAGCACACGGGATGTTGCCATGATGAAAGGTTAACACACCCCCGCTCGTCCTTGGTATTTTTGTCGCCGTTGCCGCGTTCTCCATGGGCATCTCGGCGACATGCATGACCGCTGCACATGGGCAGCAGGCAGACGGGAGTCTCGATTTGACTTCAGTTCCCGAAATTCGTGCTACCCCCCGTCATCTTATGATGAGATGCCGGGGATTGCTTGGGACTGGCGGAGCATGGATGGTGCAATGACCAAAGCCCCTCTCGATCAGGAATCCGTCGAAGCCAAACCAACGGATCGGGGGATAAAAGGGGACCAAGCGACACATCCTTGTGGACGGCCGGGGTATCCCGCTCCCCGTCGTCGTTAGCGCAGTCAACCGTCATGACGTCGCTCTTTGAAGGGAGGAACCGCTATGAGAAGAAAGAAGAAAGGGAATAACAATGGAAAATTGCTGATCGACAGGCGCCAGCTGCTGAAGGCCGGTGTCGTTGGCGTGGGGGGATTGTTCCTTTCCACGAAATTCGGGTTCCGGCGTGTCTTCGCCCAGATTCCGGGCGGCACGCTGGATCCTGTAGACTTACAGAAATATGTGACTCCGCTGCTGATCCCGCCGCAGATGCCGCGCGCCGGTATTTTGATCTCTAACAAGAAGCTTGTCGACTACTACGAGATTGCGATGCGGCAGTTTGAGCAGCAGATCCTGCCGCCGGGTCTGCCGCCGACGACTGTCTGGGGCTATGGCCCCGCCAAGGCGATCAGCCCGTTAGCCCCGAAAATCTTCAACGCACCGTCCCTGACGATTGAGGCGAACGCCGGGCGACCGGTCCGGATCAAGTGGATCAACGAGTTGGTGGATAATTATGGGAATTACTTGCCCCACCTGCTGCCTGTGGACCAAACCTTGCACTGGTCCAACCCGCCGGGCGGCACGGCGGGACGCGATACGCGCCCGACCTTCACCAGCACGCCCGGACCCTACACCGGCCCGGTCCCCATGGTCACTCACGTCCACGGCGCGATCGGGGTCGGCGATGAGAGCGATGGATACGCTGAGGCTTGGTTCCTGCCGGCGGCCGGTAATATCCCCGGCGGCTACGCCACCGAGGGCACCTGGTATGACTTCTTCGCGGGCAAGGCCAAGACTAAGTTCGGCGTCGATTGGGGCCCTGGATTTGCAACCTTCCAGTACCCGAACGACCAGCGCGCCTCGACCATCTGGTACCACGACCACACGCTGGGCATGACGCGGCTGAACGTCTACGCTGGACCGGCGGGCTTCTACATCATCCGCGGGGGAAAGGATGGCGATCTGGCGGTGCGCGACAAGCGCACAGGACGGCCGGCCCTTCTCCCGAGGCCCGCTCCGAGCGAGATCGACCAGATTATGAAGAACCGGAAGTTCTACGAGATCCCCATCGCCATCCAGGACCGCTCGTTCAACGCCGACGGGTCGCTGTTCTACCCCGACAGCCGCGCGTTCTTTGGCGACGTCCCTGATCCTATCGCCAGTTTCATCCCGGACAGCGACGTCTCGCCGATCTGGAACCCCGAGTTCTTCGGCAACACCATCATCGTGAACGGCAATACCTGGCCGTTCCTGCAGGTGGAGAAGCGCCGCTACCGGTTCCGGCTCCTCAACGGCTGCGACGCCCGCACCCTGGTGCTCAAGTTCGACGACTCACGGGTGAAGGTCTGGCAGATCGGCAACGAGACCGGTTTCCTTGTGAGTTCCGGTGAACATGAACGAGACGCCGCCCGATCCGTCGATGGCCGATGGCACCAAGGCCGTACTGCTGATGGGAGGGGCCGAGCGCGCTGATCTCATCGTCGACTTCACCGCGGTGCCGGCCGGAACCAACTTCATCCTCTGAACGTGGGCCCGGATGCGCCCTTCGGCGGTTTCCCCGATCGATCCGGCCGATGTGGCCGATCCAAACACCACCGGTCAGGTGATGGAGTTCCAGGTTGTCGCGGCGACCAGCAAAGATCTAACCACCCCGCCGCAGTTCCTCAAGCTGCCGGCCATCGCGCCGCTGCCCCCGGCGGTGAGATCGCGGCCCCTTAGCCTGGCCGAGCTGACATCCCGGCATTCTTCGGTGATGTGCCGGTCGAGGTGCGACTGGGCACCGTGGATGACTCTGGCAACTATGTGGTCAAGAAATGGGCTGACGCAGTCACGGAAAACCCCGCGGTCGGCGAAACCGAGATCTGGGAATTCTATAACACGACGGTCGACGCCCATCCGATGCATATCCATGAGGTGGCGTTCGAGGTGGTCAACCGGCAGGGGATCACGATCACTGACCAGAATACGGAGGACGGTACGGGGATCGTACAGCCCGATCCTAACTCGCCGGCACGCGGGCCGGAGCCGTGGGAACGCGGGCGGAAGGACACCGTGCTTGCGCTCCCCGGGGAGGTCACCCGGGTGAAAGCCACCTTCTCATCGCCCGGTCAGTTCGTGTGGCACTGCCACATCGTCGAGCACGAGGATAACGAGATGATGCGGCCGTACCGGATCGGCCCGGAGCAACCGGGTCAGCCGGGATCGACGATGTCCTGACCGTAATGCGATTTGATGTCATTTAGCTAAGAAAAGAGGGCCGCATGCCGCGGCCCTCTTTTCTCTCCCCCGCAAAGGAGAATCCCCAGGGACAAGGAGGGGCGTGACTGGATCACGGTGCTGCGAGGCCCTCAAATCAGCTTGCGTGCAGGCTGAGTTCATACCGAATGGTGTGAGGCTCCGCACTTTCAGCATCAATTATGCGGTCGCCTCCACGTTCTCATGGAGGATGCAAAGGAGTTTGATTTGGGCCCTGGTGGCGGCCGCAAGCCATTGCCGTACCGGCAGGTTTTTGAAGGCATTGTGTATGTGCTAAGGAGAGGTTGTCAGTGGAAGGCTCTTCCGCAAGAGCGATTCGGTTGTGCCAGCGCTATTCACCGGTACTTGCTGGAGTCGGCGCAAGCTGGATTTTTCCTTGCACTCTGGCAGGCCGGTTTGACGGATTATGATGAGTTGTCAGGGATTGCCGGGGACTGGCAAAGTATTGATGGTGCAATGACCAAAGCCCCTCTCGCTCAGGAATACATCGGAGCCAATCCGACGGATCGGGGGAAAAAAGGGGACCAAGCGACACATCCTTGTGGACGGCCGAGGTATCCCGCTCCCCGTCGTCGTTACCGGAGCCAACCGTCATGACGTCGCTCAGGTGGAGGCGGTTTTGGACAATGTTGTGGTCAATCGCCCAGACCCCACACCGGAAGAACCGCAGAACCTATGTGGTGACAAGGCCTTTGACAGTGAACAGACCCGCGAGGTGATGCGACAACGAGGCTACACTCCCTACGCCCGATCCCGTGGCGAGGAGCGACAGGAAAAAGCCTCGATTCCGGGCCATCGTGCACGAAGATGGGTTAAGGTGATCCAGGAGGGGTCGGGGAAGTCCCCCAATGACGACGACACGGTGATGGTCAACTACCGGGGAACGCTCATCAACGGCACCGAGTTCGACAGTTCCCACAAGCGGAACAAACCCGCGACCTTCCGTGTGGACCGGGTGATCCCCGGATGGATGCAGGCCCTCAAGATGATGAAAGAGGGGGCCAGGTGGCAGATCTTCGTTCCCGCAAAGCTTGCCTACGGCAAGCGGGGAGCGGGTGCCGGCATTCCCCCGGGAAGCGCCCTCATTTTCGAGCTGGAGCTCCTCTCCATCGTTGAGAGGCCTGCGCCCGGGACTCCCGAAGAAAGCCCTGCCGCCAACAGCCCCCCTGCCCAGGCACCCGGAGGAAACGACGGTTCCAAGTGAGCCCCGGAGTCCGGTGGGTAAGGGTGGAGAGGGATTTTGTGTTGTTTATCACAAAATTTTCAATCTGAGACTTTTGAAGAAGACTTTACGGCCATCTTTTTTCCGCCGTCAGCGGGATCATCGCGAAGGGAAGATCACGGGTTCACCGAGTAGAATCCAGCCTCGGTAGCGCCTTTTTGTGATCGCTCAGGCTGGCGCAGCGAAAAAGGGGCCTTTTTACAGAAGCTCATTTTTCCTGTTGACAGGTTTGGCTTCAGTGGCGTATAAGCCGACTTGTGAAATAAATTTTTAAGTACGGTCTTGGACCGTCGAGTGCTCCTTCAAACCACTCAACCATGAAAAGAACCGAAGCCTGGGAATCCGCCTCCGAAAAGCCAAGCCATTCCCGGATCCCCAGGCTTCGGACTCATCTTCCCCCCGCCCACAAAGTGTCCACGGAATTCAATCCTCGGCGCCCTGTTGCGAAAAGTTCTGCTCTGAACATTTCCATGGCTCACTGCACGATGACGATTCCCGCAAGGGTCCCTTTGGGAATGTCCTCGGGTTTTGCTCCACTCCCAATGGGATATATGTCCCAGCCGGCCTGCGCAACCATGCCGTAGACGTCTATTCCCACAGCCTCCATGGATGGCCGCGAAATGAGCGAAAACCGGCACCGTTCTCCTTCCATGGCCTGGCAGGTCTTCTGCTGCCCGCAGAAAGTGTGCCTGCATGACCCCGCCGCAAAGCCAAAGGCGAGGTAATGCCCGTCGTAGAAAGCCATGGACTCGACTTCGGTCACGATCTTGTAGACATCCTGATAGGCCTCGACCCTCTCTTTGATGGTTGTCTTGTCACGGACGATCACTTCCGACGGGACGTCCTTTATGAAGAATACCGCTCTGCGGTACTTCTTCAGAAGCTCTCGAAGCTCGGCGGGCTTCAGGGTGTTGGGAGGGCAGTGAGCTCCTGCCCCGTATCCAAAACACCGAGGGATCTGGCACTTGAGGGTCACCCGCTCGTCTACCGGGATGTCGCAGGCATCCAGGACTGCGGCGTTCGTGGCTCCCATTTCGAGAGCCCTGCGCCTGTACCTCTCGAGGTCTTCCTCGAGCCGCCCTTCATTCATGTCCGCCGTTATTCGCTCAACTCTTCTCCCCATGATGTCTCCTCCGGGCATGGGTTGGGATTCAAGGTGAAAACCAGGGATTTCAGTGGAAAGGTATCAGGGGATGGCCTCGGAGGCAATACCGGTGCTGCGTCGAGTACGGGCTCAACCCGAAAACACAAGTCTGACACGAGACCTTGAAATTTTGTCTCCTGGGAGGGAAGTCCCCTCAGGTGAGCTCGTTTCCCGTGCCCGCGACCCGAAAGACCTCTTCGATGGTGGTCAAACCGGCGCAGATTTTCATGGCCCCGCTCACGTTCAACGTGTGCATGCCCTCTTTCATCGCCTGTTTTCTCACCATGGAGACGTCCGTATCCGCTCTGATCAACTGGCGCACGGTTGGAGTGAGGGTCAGGATCTCATAGATCCCGACTCTTCCGAGATAGCCGGTTTCCCGGCATTCGAGGCAGCCGCCGGGCACGGAAACCTTCTCCGGTTTCGGCACTTTCCAAGGACTGACGAGAGACTGCCACAGATCATCGTCCAGGGGACCCGCCTGTTTGCAGGAAGGGCACAGGGTTCGCACGAGCCGTTGGGCAACTATGCCGAGGAGGGTGGCGCGAATGAGGTAGTGAGGCACCCCGATGTCGAGGAGGCGCACGATGGCGGATACCGCATCGTTGGTGTGCAGGGTCGAGAAAACGAGGTGCCCTGTCAAGGCAGCCTGAACGGCCATTTCCGCCGTCTCCAGGTCCCGGATCTCCCCCACCATGATGATGTCCGGATCCTGTCTGAGGAGGTTGCGCAGGCCGTTGGCAAAGTCCAACCCGATGGCCGGTTGCACCTGCATCTGGTTGAACCGGGGCTCCACCATTTCGATGGGTTCCTCCACGGTGCACACGTTGACCTCTGGCTTGGCCAGTCGCTTCAGGGTCGAGTACAGGGTCGTGGTCTTTCCCGAACCGGTTGGGCCTGTCACCAGGATGATCCCGTAAGGGTGGGTCACCATCTCCTTCCACCTGGCAAACTCCCGGGTGGAAAGCCCCAGTTCCTCATAGCCCCGGATGGTCACGTTGGGATCGAAGATGCGCATGACGAGCTTCTCGCCGAAGACCGTGGGCATGGTGGACAGTCGGAGCTCAACCTCATCGCCTGCGTGCGTTTTGGTCTTGATCCTTCCATCCTGGGGACGGCGCTTCTCGGCAAGATCCATGCGCCCGAGGACCTTCAAGCGGCTGATGACGGCACCCATCACGACTCCGGGCAACTGGTAGACCTGGTGGAGCACGCCGTCGATGCGAAACCGCACGTCTCCCTCCTCGCGCCTGGGTTCCAGGTGAATGTCGCTGGCACGCTGATCGAAGGCATATTGAAGGAGCCAGTCGACGATGTTCACCACGTACCGGTCGTTGGCGTCCAGGGCACCGGCCCGTCCCAGTTCGATCAACTGCTCCAGGTTGAGGGTGCTGTTTATCTTTGGGCCGTCTGCCTTTCCCAGGGCCCGCTTCACGGACTCCGTCAGGGCATAGAACTCCACCAGGTATCGGCTGATGTCCAGGGGATTGGAGATGACCGGCACGACCCTGCGCCGGAGAATCCGCGTGAGCTCCTCCTGCCACTCGGCCACATGGGGCTGCGATGTGGCGACGACGACCTCATTGTCCCTGGCCTCGACGGGGAGAATCCTGTGCCCTACCGCGTAAGCGTAGGAAACCAGGCCCGTGACGCTGGGGACATCCACTTTCAGGGGGTCGATGCGCAGATAGGGAAGGTTGAACTCCTTGGCCAGCCACACCGTCAGAGCTTCGAGGGTGAGCTGCTCGTGGGGAGGATTCGGCTGTTGCAGGCGCCTCTCGGCAATGATCGCCAGCGGATGGAGATCCTTGCGCTCCTCCGATTGGGGCCGGTTGAGAACCTTCCTCGCATCCTGGGGGGAAATCATGCCCCCGGCCATCAGCCGGTCCAGCACGTCTTCCAGTTTGAGGACCCTCTCGAAGGAGTGATTCCGGGTGGCTGCGCCACACTCCTCTCTCACAATCTTCAGCTGATTTCCCATGAAGCATCTCGCATCGGTCGGGTTATCGGGTGATCTCGGTTTCTGACGGGCCGCCCCCAATGTCTTCTCCCTTGAGAATCGGAACTGCCGCGGTTTTTCTTGAATGTGCCCGGGCAATTGGGTCTAAGACTCCCCTCGGGTTCCCATCACTTTTCGGTTGACTCCAAGACGAGCATGTCTTAATCCCTTAACATCGTTAAGTGACCGAGTAACTCAGCAGGAACAGACCATGCACACCTTGAAGGAAAAGGAAACACTCCGAAGCCTGATTCTCAGCGCGGCACGGGAGCTCTTCGTGGAGGAGGGCTACAGAAACGTTTCCATGAGAAAAATCGCCCGCAAAATCGGCTATTCGGCCACCACCATCTACCTCTACTTCAAGAACAAGGGGGAGCTCGTCAACTGCCTGGCCGAGGAGATGCTGGAGAAACTCGCGAAGGTCTTCCAGGATGTGCAGGGAGAAAATCTCGACCCTGTTGCACGGCTGAAGAAAATGGGGGAAGCCTACGTCCGGCTGGCGACTGAGGATCCCAACGGGTACCGGGTTGCCTTCATGATGGAGACGGACCTCTGGTCCAAGCCCGAAGACTATCTGAAGGAGGGATCCCAGGGGCTCAGATTCTACCAGATGATTCTCAACGCCGTGGAGGCGTGCGTCACGTGTCGGGAGCCCAGGAGAGAGGAAGTTGAAGCTGCGGCCCAGGCGGTCTTTGCCGCGGTGCACGGCCTGGTTGCGCTGTGGCTGACTTACCCTGCTTTTCCCTGGGCATCAAGACACCAATTGCAGCAGGTGGTCATCGATTCCGCCGTGGGTGGCATTGTCGCTTGATGGCGCTGCAGAGGGCACAATTCCTGCGATCCGAATGGATCGGGCGGCCTGGAAAGGACCCAAGCCTTCACCGGATTGATGAAGCCTATAACCACAACCGAGGGCCATGACGACACGGAGAGAAATGCATGGGCCATTCCCAAATTCCGACGACGGTGTCTTCGGAGATCGCTTCCAGTGAGACCGTGAAACATGATTCGCGCGTGGCCAGGGGCGAGGTGCACACTCTCGCCGGGGGCAAGCTGGAAAGAGCTGTGCGGCGCGCCTGCCGGTGGTCTCTCTCCAGGCAACAGGACGACGGCTACTGGCTGGGCGAGCTTCTTGCGGATACCACGACGGAAAGCTACGCCATCCTGCTGAAGCACTTCATGGGTCTGGGCCATGACCCCAAGATACCCAAATACGCGCGGGCCATCAGGGACGCAGCCCTTTCCCAGGGAGGGTGGGCCATATACAAAGGGGGACCGCCCGACATTTCCGCTTCAATCCTGAGCTATTTCGCACTCAAGCTTGCAGGCGTCTCTCCCGAGGAGCCGGACATGAGGCGATGCCGGGAGGTGATCCTCGCCCTGGGCGGCATGACCAAGGCTCGCACCTACACCAAGTACCATCTTGCAATGTTTGGAGTCTACCGGTGGGACCACGTCCCCGCGGTGCCTCCCGAATTCATCTTCCTGCCCCCTGCATTTCCCGTCAACGTCAATGAAATGGCGGCATGGGCAAGGACCATCTTCGTCCCCCTCTCGGTACTCTATGGCCTCAGGCCCGTGGCACCCACACCGCCGGGGTTTCACCTGGATGAACTGCTCCTCGAGCCCAGGGAAAAGACGGACTTTTCCCTCCTGAAACCAGAGCGCTTCTTTTCCTGGGGCACCTTCTTCCTGGCCGTGGATGCCTGCCTCAAGACGGCAGAGCGCCTCCCCATGCGCCGCATAAGGAAAAGGGCCATCGAGAGAGCCGCTGCCTGGTTCATACCTCGTGCCACTCGACCCGGGGGGCTCGGCGCCATTTTGCCCGCCATGGCCAACAGCGTCATGGCTCTCAAGTGCCTCGGCTACCCCCTGGAACACCCTTATGTTCGGGCGGGACTTGCGGAGATAGAGAAGCTGGAAGTCCATGAGCCGTCCAACGATTCCATTCGAGTCCAGCCGTGCTTTTCTCCTGTGTGGGACACGGCCATCTCCCTCTACGCACTGGGTCAGGGTGACGTGGACCAACCGGACTCCATCCTCAGGGCAACCCGGTGGCTCCTTCACAAGCAAGTAAGGGAAACGGGAGACTGGCAGCTCAAGAACGGTTCGCCCCCGGGGGGATGGTTTTTTGAGTTCGACAACCCCCTGTACCCGGATGTTGACGACTCCGCCATGGTGCTGATGGCTCTCAGGAAAGCATGGAAGCCGGGGGTATTCCCGGAGGTTGACGAAGCCATCCAGCACGGACTTCGCTGGGTGATGGGAATGCAGAACCGTGACGGCGGCTGGGGTAGCTTCGACCGCAACAACCACAGGGAAATCCTCACCCACGTGCCCTTTGCCGATTTCAATGCCATTATCGACCCGAGTACCGCCGACATCGCCGGTCGCGTGCTCGAGATGCTGGGCACCGTTTCACCCCGGGAGTTTCATCCCCGGCACCCAACAGTCCGCAGAGTAATCGACTACATCAGGAAGGAACAGTGCGAAGACGGCTCCTGGTATGGCAGATGGGGCTGCAATTACATCTATGGCACGTGGCAGGTCCTTAGGGGCCTGAGGATAATCGGGGAAGACATGGAGCAGCCCTACCTTCGCAAGGCCTTGAACTGGCTCGCTAAATGTCAGAACAGGGATGGAGGATGGGGAGAGCAGCCCGACTCTTACGACGATCCTTCGCGCAAGGGGAGGGGCCCCTCAACCCCTTCCCAGTCGGCATGGGCCCTCATGGGACTCCTGGCGGCGGGAGAACACGGGTCCGAGGCGGCGCGGAAGGCAGTGGATTATCTCTTGGAACGACAGCTTCCCGACGGCACTTGGCATGACGAAGGCTGGACCGGCACAGGGTTTCCCAAGGTTTTCTTCTTGAAGTACGGGCTCTACGAGCACATCTGGCCCTTCATGGCGCTGATCCAGTACGGGCGTGCCATCAACGGCCTCACTTGAATAAAAATGTAGGCCGGGTTTCCTTACCCGAAGCTTCCATCAAGGGATGGGGAATCCGACCTACGATGTCTTCATGATTCGTTGTGCCCGGCAGGGCATGTGGGATGGGCCAAAAGCATCAACGGGGGATCATGCTACGATTTCCTTGAATATTTCCCGCTTGTCGTCACGATGGTCGACGAGATAGATCATGGTGGCCTTCTCGCGCAGTTCCGCCAGCAACTGGGGCAGTATTTCGCGGGAGATTTCGTACATCCGTATGTAGACGATCCGGTATCCCTGTTGGGCCCGTTCGTATGAACTGAGGATGCTGGCGATGCGGCCGTGGTAGTTCCGTATGATGTCCGTCAGTTCCTTGATGGAGCCAGGGCGGTCCTCCACTTCAAACGCCAGCTGGATGCCCTTCTTTCCGAGGCCGCTCAGGGAGATGAGCACCTTGAAGAGGTCGTCTTTCGTGATGGTTCCCACGAGATTGCCTTGACTATCCACCACCGGGACTCCTGATATCTTCTCGGCCAGAAGAACCTCGGCCGTCTCTTCGACGGTCAGGTTCTCGTGAACCGTAACCGGGCTCTTGGACATGATGTCTTTGATTTTGATCTTTGAAACTAGGTAGAGCATTTCATGGACATCGAGTCCAGTGGCGTCGGAGGCGGAAGCCCTCTTCAGATCCGTGTCGGAGAGCACCCCCGTGAGCTCTCCGTCTTTCAGGACCGGGAGCATGCGCACCTTGTGTTCGCGCATCAGGTAGATTGCGTCCTGCATTGACTCGTCAGGACCGATGGTGACCACGTTTTTGTTCATCCAGTGTTTGACCAACATCTTTTCCTCTCCTTTTCCAGGTCGCGGTGATCAGGCAATAAATCAGGCTATCTATAGCCTAGTCTTTTTCAGAAAATCCATGAGAATTTTTCGTTCATTGAGACTTGGATCCTCCAGCACTCTCTCGAGCAGCTTGTTCAGCACTCCGCCCACCACGGGGCCCGGCCGCAACCCCAGGACGTCCATCACGTCCCTGCCGTCAACGGCGAGCTGCCTCACGGTCACAGCCTCACTGGATTCGAGGATTGCCTTGGCCCGGGAACGGAACCAGGAGAGTTCCTCCATCAGGAGATCGGCATTCTCGCTGGAAATCCTGTCGGCACGGGCAAGCTCCAGCACGTCTTCCAACGACGCGGGGCCCCATTGGGCAATAAAGCGCCTGAGAGCTCCGGCGCTCCATCCGCGAATTCCCTTTGGAACCTGGTTTGCGACCAGAGCAGCGACTTCCCGGACCTGCATGCCCGACGCCCGCCACCGTGTGAGAACCTTTATGGCCACAGCCACGCTCACATGGAAGCTAGCCTCAGCATGGGCGGGACAGGCCGGTTCTTCCTCCACGGAACAGCCTCCCAGCTCGTGGAAGAGCGCCGCGAGGCGCAGGGTGAGCCTTGGCGGACAAGCACCCACCACTGCAAGTGTGTGCATGGTGACGTCCCGTTGATGCCGGCGGTTACCCTCAAGGCCGCTCACCTCCAGCAATTCCGGCAGCACTTTGTCCAGGACGCCCCCGTGCCGCATCAATTCGAACGCGCCAAAAACGTCTTCTCCCTCAATCAGTTTGAAGACCTCATCCCTGATCCTTTCGCGGGCCACCCGTTCCAGGCCACCAGCCTCATCCTTCATCGATTGAAAGGTCTTCCCGTGAACGCGGAAGCCATACTGGCTGACGAAGCGGCATGCTCTGATGATGCGAAGGGGATCTTCCCGGAATCTGGAACCGGCATCTCCCACCGCGCGCAAAACCCGTGAGTGGAGATCCGCCCGGCTTTGGTGAGGATCGAGCAGGATTCCATCAGGATACGTGAGCGCGAGGGCGTTCACGGTAAAGTCCCTGCGTCCCAGGTCCGAAAGGATCCCCGCGCCCTCCCCGAGCTGGATGCTCGTCACTTCCACCTCCGCAGCGTTCCAGTGCACACACACCGTCCCATGCCGAAGTCCCACGGGGATGACCCTGGGGAAGAGCTCGATCACCGCGCCGGGGGATGCGGACGTTGCGAGATCCCAGTCCTTTGCACTTCTACCGAGAAGGAAATCCCGCAGAGCCCCACCAACGAACCACACACCGAAACCGCTTTCGTGGAGTTTCCGGGCGATGGCCCGGACGTTCGGCGGTACGATTTCCAGAGAGACCCGCTCCATGTTCCCTGTGGGGCTCGAAGGGAGCATAGGACACCTCGCTTGACCATTTCGGAGATGAGCCATCCCAGTCGCGCCCTGATGGAGCATCCGGGGATCTATCCTCGGTGCGTCGAGGAAGCTCGTTCAAGCAAGTCATAGCAGAGCCCGGCCCACGAATTCAAGCCGCCAAGACCTTTTCATCCCCGGTGATTCATTTGTCTGCAAAAGAAGAAATTCGCTCTTTTGGCTTGATCTATGGTGGCGCACGCAGGTATAATTTTTTCACTTTAGGAGCATTCCGCATCAAGAGTCTTCAGGAACCGACCGATTGACCCTAAGGAGAAGGGATGGAAGAAAGCAAAGCGCTGGAGGTCATGGAAGGGGCGAACCACATCATCGAAGATTTCTCCCTCAACAGGTTCGTGGTCTTCACCATCCTTTTCCTCATCGAGATTGCTGCCTGTTTTTGGATAGGTCTGAAGCTGTAGATCTTTCAAGGATGGATCGGAATTGCCCATGCAGCAAGGCTTCGGGCATTTCATTAAGGTTTTCCTGCTTCGCAGTTGACGGAGGCAGCGGTGTGCACCCCATCACGGTCGAGAGATGGGCCGGGGTGTGCGCAGGATCAACCCACTAGGACAAGTGGAGCTTTTTATGTCAGGATTGGCTTTGAGCGTTCTCTTCCTACAACTGCTTCTCCTGCTCCTTAGGGAAATGCTGAGGGGTGCTCATGCCTTTCCGTTCAATCCGCCGTAGAGCGTGTTGACGCGCTGAAGAAAAGGCCATGGGTACCCCCCATGGCTTTTTTGTTTTTTGGGGTTGGGTTGTCTAAAGGAATGATTCAACGGACCGGACATCCGGGAGGGAGGTGGTCATCATGGGGCTGAAGTTTCACAGGCATTTCCATGACTGGTCCTGCGGCGTGGAAACCGTTTCATCGCGCGAGGACACATTCAAACCGGGGCGTGTATCCCGGGATTTCATTGAAAAGAGAGGATGAGGGCCATGAGCAGGAAGATACACATCTTCGACACCACTTTGAGGGACGGGGAACAGGTCCCGGGAGCCAAGCTCAACAAGCGGCAGAAGATCGAAATCGCCCAACAACTGGCGAACCTTGGCGTGGACGTCATCGAAGGGGGATTTCCGTGTTCCTCTCCCGAAGACCTTCAAGCCGTGAAGGCGATTGCGGAACAGGTCAAGGGACTCACCGTTGCAGGCCTGGCCAGAGCCGTGAAGGCAGACATCGACAGCGCATGGGAGGCCCTTCGCCATGCAGAAAGACCGCGCATCCACGTCTTTCTGGGGTCCTCGGACATTCACCTTCAGAAGAAGCTGCGCAGGGATCGGGACAGCGCCCTGGAAATGGCCGTGGAAGCTGTTCGCTATGCGAAGCACTACTGCGACGACGTGGAGTACTCCACCGAGGATGCCTCGCGCACGGATTTCGATTACCTCTGTCGCGTGGTGGAAGCGGCCGTAAAGGCAGGAGCCACGGTCATCAACATACCCGACACCGTTGGGTATGCGATACCGGAGGAATTCGGATCCCTCATTGCAAAGCTTCGAGAGAGGGTGAGTGCCCTGGACAAGGTGACTCTCAGCGTTCATTGTCACAACGATTTGGGCCTGGCGGTCTCGAACAGCCTCTCGGCCATCTGCAACGGTGCGGGCCAGGTGGAGTGCACCATGAACGGCATCGGAGAGCGGGCCGGAAACGCTTCCCTGGAAGAGATCGTCATGATTCTCAAAACCAGGCAGACCACGTTCGATGTCCACACCGACATCAAGACGGAGGAAATCTATCGCACCAGCCGGATGGTCAGTCGAGTCATGAATATCCCCGTCCAACCCAACAAGGCCATCGTGGGGTCCAATGCCTTCGCCCATTCCTCCGGGGTTCACCAGGACGGAATTCTGAAGGACCGAAGCACTTATGAAATCATGAAGCCGGAGGATGTCGGCATTCGCCACCACAAGATCATCTTGACCGCTCGATCGGGGCGGGCTGCGTTGCGTCATCGTCTGACCACCCTCGGATATGAGCTCGAGCCGGCAACGTTCGAACGCGTCTATGCCCGTTTCCTCAACGTGGCAGACCGCAAGAAGGAGATCTCCAGCGAGGACTTGACGTCCATCGTTGAGATCGAAGTCACCAAGGTCCCTGAGACTTTCAGCTTTCACAGCCTGCAGATCATGAGTGGAAGCACCATGGTCCCCCTCGCATCCATCACGCTCGAGAGGGAAGGTCAAAAAATCACCGACGCAGCCACGGGAAATGGTCCGGTGGACGCCTCCTTCAACTGCATAGACCGAATTGTCGGTCACCAGGGGATTCTGAGGGACTACGACCTGAAAGCGGTCACCATGGGCAAGGACGCCCTGGGCGAGGCCATGGTGCGGGTGGAAGTGGAGGGAACGGTGTACTCGGGGATCGGAACAAGCCCCGACGTCATAGAGGCCAGCGCCAGGGCTTATCTGAACGCATTCAACCGCTTCTTTGCAAACTCCCATTGATGCGAAGCTGCATCCAATGGGCAAGATCCCGTTCACCCCGAGGCAGTGAGCACTTGGCGAAACGAAAAAGCCTGCTATATATGCTCTTTGTGATTGAATGCTTGTGTTTCTGCAAACACCGCTGGATGCACGCTTTCGCCGGCATGACGAACATGAGCACCAGTTTCTGCCGTCATTCCGGTGAAAGCCGCCGTTCAGAAAGCCACGCCAAAATGCGGGGTTTCATTTCTAACCAGTACAGAATTCCCGACAGGGAAGGAGGGGTTGCCTTCCTGATGCAGTCCTCGGGCGCCTGCGTGGGTTCGTCTTTATGCTGATCCGTTCTTTTTTGTGGCTCATGAGGATCACCCTTGGGATCCTCTTCCTCGCATTGGGGGTCGTGGGGCTCCTGTTGCCCATCATGCCGGGCTGGGTGTTCGTCGCTCTGGGAATACTCGCCCTGAGCCCCGACGTGCCCTTCTTCCAGCGCATGGTGCGCTGGATTGAAAACCGCTTTCCTCCTTTGCGCAAGCCCCTTGAAAAAATGAGAAGCTTCATGAGCCGCTACGGCAGTTCCTGATTTTCTCGGAATTTGGGGGGAACGGCGGCACCGCCCTTTTCGGTGGCTGGAGCGATCTCTTTCAGAAGATCCTCCTTGTATTCCACACGGTAAATGTACAGCATGATCATGGCGAAGCTGAGGATGAGCGGCCCGTAAAGAATACCCACCAGGCCAAAGTACTGGACCCCTCCGATGATCGCGAGAAACACGTAGAATGGAGACATCCTTCCTTCCCCCCCCATGAGAAACGGACGGAGGAAGTTGTCGATGGACCCGATGAGCACGATGCTCCACACAGCCAGGAAAGCGGCTGATTTCATCTTGCCGAGGAGCATCAGGTAGACGGCTGAAGGAATCCAAACCAGAGCGGTCCCGACGATGGGAATCAGCGACGAGAAACCCATCATCGTGCCCCAGAACAGTCCCGGAATTCCCACGATGCTGAGCCCGATCCCACCCACCACTCCCTGACACAGGGCCGTGGCGAGGGTTCCCAGGAGCACCGACCCACCCACGACGCGGATACCGCTGATGAGCCTGTCCTCCTGTTCCGTCTTCAAGGGCGAGAGATGCCTCGCCTGTTCAATCATCTCCTTTCCGTCCCGCACCAGATAGAAGACGATGAAAATCATGATGAGGAACTGGGTCACCAGGGTGGCGACATTCCCCAGTATGGTCGCTCCCTTGCTCAGGATGAACTGCCCGAAGCTCTTGCTGAATTCGAGGAGGGTGTTGGTGATGTTCAGCTTTTCCAGCTCCAGAAAAGGCAGCCGTTCGTGCACCTTGTCCAGGAAGCCCGTCAGTCTCTGGTCATGAGCGAGTGTGGTGAGGTTCCCCGCCTTGATCCACTCGGTCATCTGATTGATGGACTGCAGTCCCTGGCTGATGAGGGCCGACGTGAAAATGAAGATGGGGAGAACGATGGCGAAGGTGATGATGAAAACGATGGTCAGGGCCGCGAGGTTCTTCCTTCCCCTGTACCAGCGGACCAGCCGCACTTGCAGCGAATGAAAGGCGGTTGCGAGGAAGATGGCAAATACTAATGTGTGCAGAAAAGGGCGAAGAATCAGGTAGGAGAGATAGAGGGAGAAGAACAGAACGATCAGCAGGAATGGACGATACCCCTGAACCGGCCGTGACAGGTCTTGTGGTGTTCCTCTTGGGTCTGACATGGGTGAGGTCCTCGCTGCCGTATTCTCTTCCGTGCCTTTTCGCCAAACCGCAGGGGCGCGGCACACCTCTGCATTTCTTTCTGACGCCGCGATCTATTTCATGTTCTGCGCTTTTTGCTGGTAGAGTTGGCCTTTCTTGACATCTCCGGTCTCCCGGTAGAGATCTGCTTGCAGCAGGTAGACCTCTTTCAGCTTCGAAGGCTGATCCTGGAGCAGAATCTCCGCCTTTCGCGCAAACTCGAGGGCCTTCTGCTGTGATTTTTTCATTCTCCACGCCCGGGCCAACTGCAGGAAAGCCTCCCCATTGTAAACGTCCACCTGCACCGCCTGCTCGAGGAGGGGAATCGCCCGGTCCGGCTTCCCTTCAGCGAGAGCCGCCTTTGCTTGATTCACGCGGTTCATGGAGGCCAGGCGCTGGGGTTGGCCCTCAGGCTTCTTTTCAGCCTGGGAAGCAGGGGGTGATGCGGGAGCTGGCGACAGGTCCGATTCCCTGATTTTGGGAGACGGCATCAAGAGCGGGCTCTGCGCCGCTTCCGGAGGCCTGGCGGCATCCTTCATGGCACCAGGCTGCTTGGCTCTTTCGGGGGGAACAGGCCGTGGTGACTGCCAGTCTTGAGGCATCTGAACCGCTCGCCTTGAAGTGCAGGCGCCGAAAAGCGGCATGGAGACGACAATGGCGATCAACAGGAGGCGGAAACGCGATTTCATCTTGTCATCTTTCCTCTTTCTTCGTGATCTTCGTGGTTAACCGATAAGAACTGCAAAGGCAGAGTCACTTCTTGTGAATCGTACACAACTCTTCCGGGGTGGACTCACTGAGGAAAACCTCGAGCCTTCTCTGGATACATGCATTGGTGGCCAATTGCCCGGATTCCGAACAGACGATCCGTTGCACGACACCCGGAGGAACACGGAAGGGCTGGGGGCTTATCCAGGGAAGAACGCGCTGAATGAACCGGCCCCAAATCAAGCCGGCTCCCTGAGCACCCGTCAAACCAGTGGGATGATTGTCATCGTAACCGACCCAGACAACGACCACCAGATCGGTCGTGTACCCCGCAAACCAGGAATCCCGGTAATCACTGCTTGTGCCGGTTTTGCCCGCGCAAGGGAAGTCTATTCCCATGCGTCTGATGCCCCTGCCCGTCCCCCGATCCATGACACCCTCGAGGAGATTGGTGACGACATAAGCCTTCGCCGGAGTTGTTACCGTTTCCAAATCCACGTGGCGTCTCTCTTCGATTTCCCCTTTCTCGTTCACCACTTCCTTGAGGCTCAGGAGAAATGCCTTCTGACCGTCGTTGTCCAGGATCGTGTAGGCGGCGGCCAGTTCCACCGGGGACACTTCGAAGGCGCCCAGGGCGATGGACGGCACGGGTTGCATGGATGAATGAATTCCAAGGCTGCGGAGTGTTTCGATCACCTTCTCCAGCCCCACAGACATGGCGAGCTGGACCGTGGCGGCGTTCAGGGATTCCTCCAGCGCTCCTCGCAATGTCACGGAACCGCGGTATTTGTCATCGAAGTTGTGAGGCGTCCATTTCTGACCGTTGACCGGATAGGTTCCCGGTTCGTCCTGGAGTCGGGTGACCGGCGTACAGCGATCGAGGGCGCTCAGATAGACGAAAGGTTTGACGGCCGACCCCGGTTGCCGCTCTGCGTAAAGGGCCCGGTTGAAGCTGCTCTCCCGGTAGTCCCGCCCCCCCACCAAGGTGAGTACGGCACCGGTCTTGGGCTGAACCGCAACGAGGGCAACCTGCAGGGGTCCGGCGGAACTTGCGGTTGTCCCTTTTGGCCCCTTTTTTTCGAGCTCCCCCATGACCTCATCAATGGCCAGTTCAGCAGCCAAAGCCATTTCCGGGTGCAGAGTCGTGTAGATGTTCAAACCCTGCGATTCCAAAACCTCCGGAGCGTAGAGCTCCTGCAGCTGGCGGCGAACATAATCCACGAAATAGGGCCCGGTGCTCACAGGAAGGGGGTTGTCGGGCAACTCCAGCGGTGCCGAACGGGCCTTTTCGTACTCCTGGGGATTGATCTTGCCAAGGTCCAGCATGCGTTTTAAAACCGTGTTGCGGCGTTCGCGGCAAGCCTCTGCATGGTAAAATGGCGAGTAGTTGTTGGGAGCCCGTATGATCCCAGCAAGGGTCGCGGACTCCGTAAGGGTGAGGTCTTCCACGTTGCGACCGAAGAAATACCTCGAGGCCTCCCCCATTCCGTGTATGGCAGCACTTCCTCGTTGGCCGAGGTAAATTTCGTTCATGTACATTTCGAGGATTTCGCGCTTTTTGTAGAGAGCTTCCAGGACCAATGCCATGCAGACTTCCTGGAGTTTCCGCCTGATGCTCCGTTCCGGCTCCAGGAAGTAGTTCTTGACCAGTTGCTGGGTGATGGTCGATCCTCCCTGGACAACTCGACCGGCCATCAAGTCCGTCCACAGGGCCCGGGCGATTCCCCACCAGTCCACCCCTCCGTGCTGGTAAAACCGATGGTCCTCGATGGCAAGAATCCCTTCAACGAGACTCGCCGGCACCTGTTTGATGTTTATCAGAAGACGGCTTTCCCGTTGCGGACCAAAAAGCCTGGCGATCTCGAGGGGCTCGAGCTCCAGGAACGCCACTTCCCCCTGTGCGCCGCTCATCTTCCAAAGACTGTTTTGTCGGAACTCGAACTGAACGCGCTGGGCGGGAAGACTGTGGCCGGGAAACTGAAATTCCCTCAGGTGCACCGTGAGCTTCCCCTGCCCCGATTTGAATTCTCCGGCCAGCAAGGGCTCCCTGGAAGCCTCCCTGTAGCGGCGGTTTTCCAGCATCTTTTTCAGTTGGGAAAAGGAAATGGATTGGCCGGGATAGACAGGCACCGTGGCGGAAAAGACTCTGGACGGAACACTCCACTTTCGTACAGAAAAGCGATGCTTCACCTCTATCACCAAGTAAGCGAAGTATGCAGTCAGCAGCAGGGCGAGGAAACACGCAACACTGGAAAGGAACTTCCAACCAAAGACTCGCTTCAGGAAGGTTGGTTTAGGTCTTTTTCTCATGGAAGAAGAGCCAAGCCTCATTGCGCGCGCTTGAGCTTGACGACGCACTCGATGTGCGGTGTGTGCGGAAACATGTCGAAGGGCACCACTTTCTCAACCACGTACTTCTCCTGGAGCAAAGCGAGGTCCCTGGCGAGAGTGGCCGGATTGCAGGACACCGCGACGAGGCAGCGGGGAGCGATTTCCAGGAGCGTCTTGATCACCTGGGGATGCATGCCGGCTCTGGGAGGGTCCGTAATGACCACGTCGGGATGCCCCCCCGAGTGAGCGCTGCTCTGAGCGGTTCTTATGGAATCCTTCAGGTCTCCCGCGTAAAAAGTGCAATTTTCAACTCCGTTCAACCGGCAATTGGCGTAGGCATCCTCGATGGCCTCCTGGACCACTTCAAACCCTACCACGCAACGGACCAGAGGTGCAATGAAGAGTGCGATGCTTCCGGTCCCGCAGTACAAATCCCACACAGTTTCGCGCCCTGAGAATTCCCCCACCTGGGCGATGGTTTCATAGATCTTTTCCGCTCCGTAGGGGTTCGTCTGAAAGAACGAATGGGCGGAGATGCGAAACCTGGAGGTGCCCACCATTTCCTCGACGAAGCCAGGTCCGATCTGGACGCGACTCATTTCCCCCGTCGCCACCTGAGCCTTCTTCGTGCTCATGGAATGGACGAAAGTGGTCATGCCGGGAAAGAGCGCCTTGAGGTGCCCTGCCAGTTCATCCACCCTTTCAGCGTGATTCTCCTGGGCCGTGGTGATGAGGTGCACTAGAGTCTGCCCGGTCCGCTTCCCCTCCCGTATGACCAGAAACCTCCAGAATCCCGTTTGTGTCCTGATGCTGTATGGAGGGATTCCACTCTGTTCGCACCATCGCCGCACTTCCCCAAGAATCGCGACAGAACCGGGAGATTCCAGAAAGCACTGCTCCACATCGAACACCTTGTCAAAGAAGCCTGACACGTGCAATCCCAAGGCAAAGTCACGATTGTAGCACGTGTCTTTTCTTTCGATTTCCTCGGGCAGGAGCCACCTGCGGTCGGAAAAGGTGAACTCCATTTTGTTCCGGTAATAGGTGACACGTGGGGAGGGCACTGTTTCTTCCACGAGAGCGTCCTTGATCCCGCCGAGATGCCTGATGCATTCAAGAACGTGTTCCCTCTTCCAGAGGAGTTGATCCGCGTAGGAAAGATCCTGCCACTGACATCCGCCACAAAACCCAAAGTGAATGCAGAAGGGCTCGCATTGCCTTGGAGATGGGGAAATTACCTGCAGCACCCTCGCCTCGGCGTGCTGACTTTTCTTTTTCAGGATCTTGGCCTTCACTCTCTGGCCGGGCAGCGCGTGGTCAATAAAAACCACGAGGCCGTCCACCCTGGCAATGGCCTTCCCGCCAAATGCCAGTTTTTCCACACTCAGTTCGATCTCGCTGCCCCTGCTGATGCGCTCCATCGTCTTTCCACCGAGAATTTGTTGTATCATGGAGCTTTTACACAAGTCCGACCTGCCTCGCAACAGGGAATAGTCAACTTCCCGGCGACCGTTGATCCCGCAAGGATCCCCAATCTCATGCCCGAACATCCGCCGCACTTCCGGCAAAGGCTTCGGACCCGTTGATCCACCGCCGCTCCTTTTCTTTCACAACGCGGTATGGTAATAGTGAAGCCCGAAAAGCATCGTCCAAATGGGACCTTAAATCTCCGGGGGTTGTTTGATGTGGACTCGACGCATCCAAGTCTACGGTCGTCTGATCAAGTTCAGCCACACTGTCTTCGCGCTGCCGTTCGCCCTCGCTTCTGTGCTCCTCGCTCATCGCATCCAACCCGTTGCGTGGTCCTCCATATTTTGGATTCTCGTGGCCATGGCTTCGGCTCGCTCAGCGGCCATGGGCTTCAACCGCTACGTTGACCATGAATTCGACCGACGCAACCCGAGGACTGCGGACCGCCCGCTGGTGAGCGGTCAGATCAGCAGGAGCTCAGTTCTGCTGTTCATCGTGTTGTCTTCGGGGCTGTTCATCCTCAGTGCCGCTGCCCTGGGTCCCGCGTGCCTCGCGCTGTCCGCTCCCACCCTTGCCGTCATGTTCCTCTATTCTTTTACCAAGAGGTTCACTCCCCTTTCCCATCTCTTCCTGGGACTTGCCATCGGACTGGCACCCGTCGGGGCCTGGATCGCCGTGTCCAATTCCCTGGACACCAGGATCCTTCTCCTCTCCCTGGCACTCATGACCTACATCTCCGGCTTCGACATTCTTTACGCCTGCCAGGACCTGGAATTCGACCGGAAAGAGAAGCTCCATTCCATGCCGGCCTGCATGGGTGTGGAGAAAGCCCTCAGGATATCGACGGCACTTCATGTCTTCACGTTCGTGTTCCTCCTGTCCGTCTACTTCGCGTTCCATCTGGCGAAGGGTTACCTGGTCTGTCTCCTGCTCATCGCATCGCTTCTTGTTGTGGAGCACATCCTCGTGAGACCAGGGAATCTCTCCAGGGTCAACCTGGCGTTTTTCCATGTGAACAGCGTGATTTCGGTTTTGCTCTTTCTCGGTGTGTTCATGGATACACTCCTTGCATGACCAGACAGGATCTTTCACAATGAAATCATTCTACGGAAGCTTGCAGGAGTTCATGACACTCCTGGAACACGCCGGCGAACTGGTCAGGATCAAAGCCCCGGTCTCTGCGGATCTTGAGATCACCCAGATCACGGACCTCGTCTCCAAGAGTCCGGGAGGCGGAAAAGCACTCCTCTTCGAAGATGTGAACAATTACCGGCTCCCGGTCCTGACCAACGCTTTCGGAAGTGAAAGGCGCATATGCTTGGCTTTGGGGGTGACCGACCTCGACACCCTGGCTGCACGGATGCGCCAATTCATCGAAATGGATCCCCCCAGGTCGCTGAAGGATGCAGTGCGCATGTTGCCTCTGGGCCTGGATGTGCTGAGGTTCTTTCCAAGGAAAGTGAAAAAGGCCCCCTGCCAGGAGGTTGTCCACCTGGGAGAGGCCGTGGATCTTTCCATGCTCCCGGTTTTGAAATGCTGGCCCCAGGACGGAGGGCCATTCATCACCCTGCCCGTGGTCATCACCCGAAGCCTCGCCACCGGGCGAAGGAACGCCGGGATGTACCGGCTCCAGGTTTACGATGGAAAAACAACCGGCATGCACTGGCACATCCACAAGGACGGCTCTCACTACTTCCAGGAATTCAAGAAGGCGGGGAGGCGAATGCCCGTCGCCGTGGCCATAGGAACCGACCCGGCCACCACTTACGCAGCCACCGCCCCATTGCCCCGGGGAATTGACGAGATTCTCCTTTCCGGTTTCATCCGACGCAAACCCGTTCCCATGGTGCGATGCCTCACGGTGGACCTGGAGGTTCCCGCCGAGTCCGAATTCGTCCTGGAAGGGCATGTGGATCCGGATGAACTGCGGCTGGAAGGACCCTTTGGCGACCACACCGGCTATTATTCACTGGTGGGCGAATACCCGGTCTTCCATGTGACCGCCATCACTCACAGGCGGTCCCCAATCTACCCCGCGACCATCGTGGGGCGGCCACCCATGGAAGACTGCTACCTCGCCAAAGCCACGGAAAGGATCTTCCTCCCTCTCCTCAATGCGATACTCCCCGAGGTTCGCGACTACTGGATGCCTTGGGAGGGTGTCTTTCACAACATTGCGGTCATCTCCATCCACAAGGAATACCCCGGTCACGCCCGGCGCATCATGAGCGCCATGTGGGGACAGGGACAGATGAGCTTCTGCAAGGCCGCGGTCCTCGTGGACGCCTCCGTGAACCTCACTCGCCCTGGAGATGTCCTGCGGGTCATTCTTGATGAGATCGACCTGGAAGAGGATGTCTTCATCTCCGAAGGCATCCTGGATGTCCTGGATCACAGCGCCCCCGAACCCCTCTTCGGGGCAAAAATCGGGATCGACGCGACCAGGCGGCTGCCGGGGGAGAGAAATCGCATCCACGCCCAACCTTCCCCCGAAACTCCCTCCCGCGAGGCTGCTCAAGATGCTCTGCAACAGATCTCGAGCTCCATGGAGGCATTCCATGTCCCGGACATGCCTGTCCGAAATCGTCCTATTTTGATCAACATGAGAAAAACCGGTTCCCTGAGCGGAAGGAGCCTTGCGGAACCCCTCCTCGATCACCCACGGCTCCGGGCATTCTCCATTTTTCTTTTGTACGACAGTGGGATAGATTTGAAAGACGCATCCCTTGTCCTTTGGAAGCTTTTCAACAATGTGGACCCCAAAAGGGATGTTGTGAGGAAGGACAGGCGAATCGTCATCGATGTCACCAAGAAGGGCCCCGAGGACGGTCACCACAGGGATTGGCCCGATGACATCGTGATGGATCCGGGGATCGTGCAACGGGTTGCGGCACGTGCCGACGAACTGGGGATACGGGAATTCCTCTAGTTCAGGTCTGCTTAGGTGCGCGCTGAGCCCTTCACCGAAATCGAGATCTGCCTGGGGGATCTTTGGCTGGGATGAGCAGGATTCGGAAAAGGCGTGGCTCCCTTGCTTCGACCGAAACCTCTCCCGCATCCTTTCCAGTACCGCGTCACTTTTTTCCCAGCAGGGACTCATAGGCTTTCTTGACCTTCAGGAATGACTCGTGATCTCCCCCCTTGTCCGGGTGAGCTTCCTTCGCCCTCTCGCGATAAAGGCGCATGAGATCATCGCGGTCCATCTTCCTGCACTCCTCGGTGCTGATGCCCAGGATGGCGCAGGCTTCTTCGTTGGACACTTCTTGATCCCCGGGTGTTTGCCTCCTCCAGGGGCGTCCCCTCCGCATGAAGTTCTCCAGCCAATCCTCCCACATGTCTCCCCCAAACGCATGATCAAAGTACAGGATGACGTACCTCACCAGGCTCGCCTGTAAGACTTGGGAGTCGTGATGCTCCGCGCCTCGGAAGAAAGCGGGGTCGCCGTTGAGCCTGCACACCTGCTCAAGGAAAAGCGCGTCAACCTTGTCGGGATCTAGGGCCGACGGGTGATCCCTCAGGAGATGATGCGGAAAATGCGCTTGCAGGTGGAAAGCGGTGAAGATATAGGCTTTGATCTCCTGGGGCCGAAGGATTCTCTCCATCTCCTCCAGGGTGTGCTCGATCTCATCACGGCTTTTTCCGAGAAGCACGTTGAGGAATTTCCACGGTCTTCCCTCCAACTCCCCAATGTCGATACGCCCGCAGCGAAGATAATGGAGTCTCCGCTTGTCGAAGGAGTGAAGTTGCTGCTGGCTTTTCAGCAATTCCTCGGAAGAGCATTTTCTCCAGCGATCCCCCGGTCGCTCGCCGCCCCTGGATTGAAACCGCTCGATGATGCCCCGAACATCGGAGCGCATGAAGGGAAGAAACACTCTTTCGAGGTCATCGGACGAATACTCCACATGCTCCGACCGGAGCCTGTCTTCAAGGCTCTCATGGAAATAATACCCCTTCCCGCCGGGGTACTCGATGAACTGAGCTGGGCTTGCGCCTAGATCCAATATATCCCGGTGTCTCCAGACATCCTTGTCCCGATAGGTCTCACGCAGGATGTAGTGGTCCCCGTCCGTGAAATTGACTCGCCTGATGTACAATGAAACCTCCTGGATCAAACAGCCATTCGATAAGGATCAAATCAGGTGTTCCAATGCCTGGCGCGGGAGTTTCATCCGCATTGCCGAGCGAGCTCTAAGGCGTCAAACGCATGACGTCTGTCCACCCCCCTGGCAGCGCCGCCTTCCACGGCGGCGTCCTTTGTCTGAGCGCGAATCAGGATGCCTTCTTCAGGGGACAACCTTATCAAGACCATGCTTCTCTTGAATCACCAAGAGCAAGTTCATGTTCTGGATGAAATACCCAATGCGCCGCCGTGGAAGCCCGCGCTAACGTTTCAGGGGTTTTTTGGGATGGGCTTGATGCTTGCTTTCCTGCCTATCCACGCAACCCTTTGCTCATGTCTCGCCATAAAAGGTAACCACTTGGAGTCTCACTTCCATCATGGGATATTCGCCATCACCCAAATCCGCGACGACCCAAAGAGAAAAAGCCCGGAGGATCGCTCCTCCGGGCTCAATTTCCTGAGAACTCAGCAGTTCAGATTAGAAGTCCCACTGTAGCCTTGCACCGAGCTTCCAGGCGTCGTCCTTGCTGAAATTCTCGGCATCGAGGAAGTTGCCGTTCCAGCTGTTCACATAGGCATCGCCGGTGAACATGTAGGCGGCGACCAGATCGAGGGTCAGGCCGTCCACGATCTCCTGGGTCATGTTGAAGTTGAGCTCGTAACCGACATCGTTGGCGAACTCCTGGCCAACGAGGATCGACCTGGGAATGCCGTTGATCAGCGTGGTGCCGATCTTGGCTCCGGACATCACGTCTTCAGACGTGGCCCAGTACCAGAAGCTGGCGGCAAGCTTCGTCTTGGGAAGCACCTGCCAGGCACCACCGATGTTGATGGTCCACAGGTTGGAGGGAGCGGGGTAGCCGATCCAATAGTTCACGCCGTCCTTGCCATAGCTGCCGGGGAAGAAGCCCGTATCGAAGATGGCTCCACCCACGATTTCAGAGGACTGTTTGCTGGATCCCGCATGGGGATAAGTGAACCAGGACACGTCGCTCTGCACATCGAGGGCCTTCCAGTTTACGGCAAGGATGTTGCCAAAGTCGTCACGGACGAAGTCGCCATTGTCGACTCTGACGACCGGCAGGGTGTACTTCCTGTAATCAGGACCCGTGGTGTAGAAACCACCAAGGTTCAAGGTGAAGGGACCGCAGTAGTAGAACACACCGGCATCGACCATCCAGCCCGTGTAGTCAAGGCTCTTGAGAGCGGGATTGCCACCGTAGACAAATGAATCAACGTTGGTGCCGAAGGTGGGGAACCCGAAATCATCGAACCCGCGGGCAATCACGGCCACGTAGTCTTCAGTGCCGAGCTCCACACTGCCGAAGTTCTTGACGAAGTTCACATAAGCCTTCAGCCAGTCGACCTTGTATTCCAGTCTGAAACCAAGATCAAAAAAGTTGTTGGCCGACACGTTGAACACGGGGCGGTTGAACAGGTTGAAAGCCGCCACGCCATTGTTGACATCCACGACGCCGATGTTGTCAAATAGTGCGTCAACGGCATCGAATTCCACAAAGCGGACACCGCGGCCATTGGCAATAAACGGCCTCTGCAGTGCGTTGAATGCAAAAGCCCTGTTGGCACCGGCAGGCGGGGTCAGATTCGCTCCGCCCGGCCACTGCTCTGCAGCCGGGGTGTCCAGGGTGTCGGGGAACACACTTGCGGGCACCTGGTGGGCATACTGATAGAAGCCGGTCAGGTTGGCCTTCCAGGGTCCACATGCATAGTCGATGGCCAGAACCCAGTCGTCCACGTTGTCACGGTAGAAGGCATAATCACCAGAGCTGTCTCTCGTGTTCTGACCGGCGACATAGCCCACTGTGATTTTGAACGGGTCGAGCTTCGTCACGAGCAACGCCGCCGAAAAGTCGTCATCGACGATCCAGCTGTCGAGAAGGGCGATTTCCTGGATACCGATGATCGCTCTCGTGGGGGTGCAGGGAATGGCAAAATCAATGTACGCGTTCTTCAACTCGACATTGACACCGTCCGCACCGACTCCACCACCGGAACCCGAGCCAAGCCGGGCTCGGGGATCACCCCAAACGGTGTCGCCCATTTCCAGTTTGACAACGCCCTTCAGGTTTTCGCTCGCCTGGATGGTCAAGTACACGCGAAGGCGCTGTTCGATGAAAGAATCACGATCAACGAAATCGTCACTGCCATCGGCGATGTTGTTTTCACCGATCCAGCGGACACGGAACTGACCGCCCCACTTGAAATCGATGGCTGCCAGCGCCGGCGTCGCCACCAGCACTGCCATCAAGAGAACCAACAGAACCGTAAACTTCCTTCTCATCTCTCTCCTCCTAAAAAGCTAAAAACACTCTTTCCAAAAACACCAACAATTAGCCCCAGATATCGCTGTGAGATTGCGCATTCACCCCCTTTCCCGTTCGTCGAGAAGTTACCAATAGCCCCTTTACCATTTGGGGCAGCATGAATGTAAAATAATGCAAATGTCAATAGAAAAGCTCTGTAATTCTGTAGCCTAGGGCCTTGTGCCCGTCTCTTTCGCCCACAATTCAGGAGGCATCTCTCACACAAATCCGCGAAGACCAAAAAGAAAGAGCCCGGAGGATGGCTCCCCCAGGCTCAATTTACTGACAGCTCAGCAGATCAGCTTAGAAGTTCCACTGCAGCCTTGCACCGAGCTTCCAGGCGTCGTCCTTGCTGAAATTCTCGGCATCGAGGAACCTGCCGTTCCAGCTGTTCACATAGGCATCGCCGGTGAACATGTAGGCGGCGACCAGATCGAGGGTCAGGCCGTCCACGATCCCCTGGGTCATGTTGAAGTTGAGCTCGTAACCGACATCGTTGGCGAACTCCTGGCCAACGAGGATCGACCTGGGAATACCGTTGATCAGCGTGGTGCCGATCTTGGCTCCGGACATCACGTCTTCAGACGTGGCCCAGTACCAGAAGCTGGCGGCAAGCTTCGTCTTGGGAAGCACCTGCCAGGCACCACCGATGTTGATGGTCCACAGGTTGGAGGGAGCAGGATAGCCGATCCAGTAGTTGACACCGTCCTTGCCAAAGCTGCCGGGGAAAAAGCCCGTATCGAAGACGGCTCCACCCACGATTTCAGAGGACTGCTTGCTGGGTCCCGCATGGGGATAAGTGAACCAGGACACGTCGCTCTGCACATCGAGGGCCTTCCAGTTTACGGCAAGGATGTTGCCAAAGTCGTCACGGACGAAGTCGCCATTGTCGACTCTGACGACCGGCAGGGTGTACTTCCTGTAATCAGGACCCGTGGTGTAGAAACCACCAAGGTTCAAGGTGAAGGGACCGCAGTAGTAGAACACACCGGCATCGACCATCCAGCCCGTGTAGTCAAGGCTCTTGAGAGCGGGATTGCCACCGTACACGAACGAGTTGACGTTGGTGCCGAAGGTGGGGAACCCGAAATCATCGAACCCGCGGGCAATCACGGCCACGTAGTCTTCAGTGCCGAGCTCCACACTGCCGAAGTTCTTGACGAAGTTCACATAAGCCTTCAACCAGTCGACCTTGTATTCCAGTCTGAAACCAAGATCAAAAAAGTTGTTGGCCGACACGTTGAACACGGGGCGGTTGAAGAGGTTGAAAGCCGCCACGTCATTGTTGACGTCAACGACGCCGATGTTGTCAAACAGTGCGTCAACGGCATCGAATTCCACAAAGCGGACACCGCGGCCATTGCCAATGAACGGCCTCTGCAGCGCGTTGAATGCAAAAGCCCTGTTGGAGCCCGCAGGCGGGGTCAGATTCGCACCACCCGGCCATTGCTCCTCAGCCGGGGTTACCAGGGTGTCGGGAAACACACTGGCGGGCACCTGATGGGCATACTGATAGAAGCCGGTCAGGTTAACTTTCCAGGGTCCACACGCATAATCGATGGCCAGGAACCAGTCATCCACGTTGTCACGGTAGTAAGCATAATCACCGGAACTGTCTCTCGTGTTCTGACCCGCAACGTAACCCAACGTGATCTTGAACGGATCCAGCTTGGTCACCAGGACCGCAGCCGAAAAGTCGTCATCGATAATCCAGCTGTCGAGCAGTTGGAGCCCCTGGATACCGATGAGCGCCCTCGTGGGGGTGCAGGGAATGGCAAAATCAATGTAAGCGTTCTTCAGCTCGACATTGACACCGTCCGCACCGACTCCACCACCGGAACCCGCGCCAAGCCGGGCACGGGGATCACCCCAAACGGTGTCGCCCATCTCCCACTTGACAACGAGCTTCAGGTTTTCACTCGCCGTGACGGTGAAGTAAAGGCGAAGGCGCTGATCGATGAAGTTATCACGGTCAACGAAGTCGTCACTGCCATCCTTAATGTTGGTCTCACCGATCCAGCGGACACGGAACTGACCGCCCCACTTGAAATCGATGGCTGCCAGCGCCGGCGTCGCCACCAGCACTGCCATCAAGAGAACCACCAGAACAGTAAAGTTCTTTCTCATCTCTCTCCTCCTAAAAAGCTAAAAACTCTCTTTCCAAAACACCAACAAATAGCCCCTGACATTGCACTGAAATTGCGCCTTCACCTCCTTTCCCGTTTATCCAGAAGTCACTAGTTTGCCCCTTTACCATTTGGCGTACCATGAACGCAAAAAATAAAAATGTCAACAGAAAATGAGGGACGCCTCCCTTTTCATCGGATATCCCGTGGACTTTCTTGAATCGAAGGGCTTGTGCGTAAACAGGCTCTCCCCCCCTGTCCCTGTCCCTCTCCCCTGGTCAGAAAGGGTTGAGGTGAGGGGAAGCAAGGCAGCGGCGGGGAGAAATTACGTCGTCATGGAAGGCGACGCTACCGAAATGCCTGATTCACGGTGGCGTCGCCTTCCACGGCCGCGCGCAGCATTAATTTCGGAAAAGCCCCACAAGGGTGTCTAAGAGCAAGGAGCCGCGTGCCTTGGCGTCACTCCTTCGAACGCGGGAATCGAGGCCGCCAGCAGTTCTCCCAGCCACCTTGTCCTTCCTGTGGTGACGATTGGAGGGGCTCCCTTCCATACGCTCCCGGAAGACCGCACCGACCAACCGGGGGAGATTTTCCCGTTTCCAAAGCACCGGGATTCCTGTATCCTTCCCTGCGTTGAATGCAGAGTTGTTCTGCGCACACCAGATCTATTGAAACAAGGAGAAAGAAGATGACGGCTTCCAATCGGTCGGGCAGTTTTCATGCCCTCGCAGTTTTCATTATATTGTTTTCATTGTTGTTCAGCCCGAGCTCCTGGGCTGCCGACACGGCCGGTTCACCCGCAAGGGTTGCGATCCTCCCGTTCACCATGCATACGCCGAGCAACCTGCAGTATCTCCAGGACGGCATTCGGGACATGCTCACATCTCGACTTGCCTGGCAGGGAAAGGTGGTGGTGGTCGAAAGGACCGCGACCGATCAAGCGGTGCGGGGCGTCAAGGGCGACCTTTCTCCCGAAGACGCCTTGCGCATCGGGCGATCTCTCAAGGCGGACCATGTCCTCTATGGAAGCATCACCGCCATCGGCCAGACAGTGAGCATCGACGCCAAAATGGCGGATGTCGCCGGGAAGGGCGACCCCCTCTCCCTCTCCACCCAAACCCGCTCCCTGGACGATGTCATCCCCCAGGTCAACATGTTTGCCCAGAACATCAACAACAAGATTTTCGCCAGGCCAGGCCAGGACACGGGAGCGCAGATGGCGGATGCGGACTCTCTCGGCAACAGGAACCCTGAACTCTTGATTCCAGGAGCCATGGTGTCGGGTGACCGAATTTCCTATATCAATCCCAACTTCATCGAGATCACCTCGGATGCTGCCTTGCGGCAGTCCGGACTCTGGAGAAGCCAGACCTTCAACGGGGGTCTTGTTGGAATGGACGTGGGGGATGTGGACGGCGACGGTAAGGCAGAACTGGTTTGCGTCACAGGCAGGCAGGTTCTCGTGATGCGTAAGGAGATCGATGCTCTCAGGACCATCGCGGCATACTCGGGCACCTCTACGGACCGCTTCCTCTGGGTCTCCGCTGCCGACATCAACCAGGACGGCAAGGCCGAGATCTTTGTCACCAACTTGCGGAGGAAGAATGAACCAAGCCCTCAAGGGGATCAGATCCGGGGAAGCAGGGGATTCACCGAGGAGTTGAGCTCCTTTCCGATGGCCCTGGTTGGCGGCAAGCTCCAGACCATCGGCAAACCCGTGCCTTATTTCCTCAACGCCGTGGAATTTCCCAGGCGAGGCAAGATCCTCCTGGGCCAGGAGAAGGGACAGATCGAGGACGGGCCCTTCCGGAAAGACATCCACGAGATGATTCTCAAGGGGGACAGGCTCGCTTTCGCAGCTCCCACCAACCTGCCGCGTGAGTGCAACGTGTTCAATTTCGCCAGGGCCGACATCAACAACGACGGGTCGGAGGAAACCATCCTCATCGATTCCTCCAGCAACCTCATCATCTACAGCAGCGCGGGCAGCATCTTGTGGAGGGGAAACAACCTCTTCGGGGCCACAACCAACGCCTTCGAGGGAAAGGTCATCGACCGGCGCTACAACCAGGTGGACATGTACAGCATTCCCGTTCCCATTCTCATCACGGACCTCAACCAGGACGGTATTCAAGAGGTCATCGTTTCCCGCAGCATCGAATCTCTGGGCAGATTCCTCCCTCAAGGCCTGAAATACTTCGACAGGGGTGAAATTGTCTCCCTTTCATGGGATAATATGGGAATGGTGGAAAACTGGAAGACGCGGGAAATCAGCGGCATGGTCACGAGCATTCGCATCGGGGACTTCAACAACGATGGAACCAAGGAATTGGGAGCAAGCCTCGTCCTCGCAAAGGACTTTTTAAAGCTCTGGGAAGCCAGGAGCTCCATTTTCAGCTATGATCTGAACATCTCGACCTCCGGAGCCAAGACTTCGGGAGCCGGCACCCCCGGAGCCAAGACCTCTAAGAAGACCAAATGATGGCCCTGGTCACCCGGGCTTTTTCGACACGAACATTTGGGGCTTCCGCGGATTTGCGTGATGGTTGCCTGCTGTAGCATAGCCCCTCGTGGGCGTTCAGGACGGGCACAAGCCCCAATGCTACACGGGGATGGGCTGTGTCATCGGATTACTTGGTCCCAAATCGATCGGTTTTGACTCCAAGGGCTCTCTCAAATTGCTTGCTGTACGGGCGGGGATAAACCCCGCCCCTACGATGCAGAGCCAACTGCCTCACGCACGCCCGCCACCAACCCGGAAATTGTGGATCAACGGCATGCTCAATCTGTTACGGGACGTATTCGCGTCGTTTCAGCGACATGACGTCAAGTATTTGGTCATAGGCGGAATTGCAGCCGTCTTGCACGGTATCCCACGCGCCACCCTCCTTTCCTGTCGCGCCATTCCCCCAACTGCATGAAGGCCAGAAAATCGTCAAGCATGCATCTCCTTGACATGTCAATCTATTTCCGTTAACTTCTCCGAGCCAACATGGTTAACCATACGACTCCAAACCGTCAAGGGAAAACCGGGAGAGAACACGCCATGTCGTTGAAGGAACTGCAGTCCACCGTGTACGCTTCGCTCTTCGCCGCACTCATCGCCTGCGGCGCCTACCTGGCCATTCCCATCCCCATCAGCCCCGTTCCCATCGTCCTGCAAAACCTCTTCGTTCTCCTGGCCGGGCTTCTTCTTGGAGGCCGGTGGGGTCTTGCCTCCGTGGGCATTTACCTTCTGGCCGGGGCCGTGGGACTGCCGGTTTTCACAGGGGGCAAGGGGGGAGTGGCCCACTTTTTCGGTCCCACGGGAGGGTATCTTGTCGGCTTCGCTGCTTCCGTCTTTGTCGCGGGGTTGATCGCACACCAAGCCGAGACCAGCACCCGGAGGGATGTTGCTGCCGTGTTTGTCGGAACCCTCTGTGTATATGCTTTTGGCGTGCCATGGCTCAAAGCGGTGACGGGCATGCCCTGGGAAAAGGCTTTTCTGGCGGGAATGGTTCCCTTTTTGATCGGGGATGGTCTCAAGGCCGCCTCGGCGGTCATTTTGGCCCGTGCTCTTCGTCCCGTTCTGCAACGGCAAATGCTGATGGTTTCCGCATGATCGCAGTCAAGGACCTGCACTATATCTATCCCGACGGCACACCGGCTCTGCTGGGGATCGATCTCGAGATCCCCGACGGTGAGTTTCTCGCCATCTGCGGCCCCAACGGGAGCGGCAAGACCACCCTCATCCGCCACATGAACGGCCTCCTGAAGCCCCACTCGGGATCGGTTTCCGTGGACGGCATGGAAGCGTCCCGCTCACAGCGCGAGGTGATCCAACGGGTGGGGATGCTCTTTCAGGATGCCGACAGTCAAATCGTCGGCGAGACGGTCTTGGAGGACGTGTCCTTCGGCCCAAGGAACCTCGGGCTTGGAAACCAAGAGGTGCAGGAGCGTGTCGCTTCGGCCCTGAGTGCCGTGGGCCTCTCGGATCATTCCCACAAGGCCTGCCACCTGCTTTCAGGAGGCGAGAAACGCCGCCTGGCCATCGCCGGGGTCCTCGCCATGCGCTCTCCCGTCATCGTTTTCGACGAACCCTTCGCCAACCTGGACTATCCCGGCGTCCGGGAAGTCCTTCACCACATTCTGGAGCTCAGGGACCACGGCCACACCGTCATCGTGACCACCCACGACCTGGAGAAAGTGGTTGCCCACGTGGACCGGGTAGCCGTTCTCTTCAAAGGGCGTCTTGAAGCCCTGGGATCACCGGAGGAGATCATCCCGCAACTCTCCCGCTACCATGTGCGCCCCCCGTGTTCGAGCTATTTCGGTGAGAGGATGATGTCGTGGCTAGCCGATTGACCTTCCATTATTTCCAGGGAAACAGCCCCCTCCACCGCTGGGATGCACGGTGCAAGCTCCCGGCTCTTTTCTGCCTGACTTTCGGCCTGCTCCACGCCCGGGCAGAGCCCCTCACTCTCTTTACGGTCCTTCTCGGCGTGGCTTTCGTATCGACTCGCGCTCCCCTGAGGGCAATTCTCTCGGACATGAAAACCTGGGGGGTGTTTCTCGTCGTGATTTTTCTTCTCCAAGCCCTTTCACCCGGTGCCGGGGAGACTTCGCCGCACCCATGGGTCCCCTTCACTCCGACGAGCCTGAGTTCCGCCGCTCTCACATGTTGGCGCCTTGGGCTGATCCTCCTGTATTCGGTCCTCTTCACCCTGGTCACGCGCCCTCAGGAAATGCAGGAAGCATTGCTCTGGTTCATGAAGCCCCTGCCCTTTCTTCCGGCCCGTCGCATCGCCCTCATGTTTTCCCTCATCATGCGGTTTCTCCCCCTTCTGCTCGATGAAGCGGAAAGCGTTCGGACGGCTTCGAAATCGCGCCTCGGTCACCTGCGGAAGAACCCTTTGATCCGCATCAAATACCTGATCCTGCCTGTTTTCAGGCGGTCCATCGTGAGAGCCGACGAACTTGCACTGGCCCTCGCCGCCAGGGGATTCAACGAGGACCTGCCTGTTTCTCTCCCTGGAATCCGCCTGCCCCACGTTTCTGCTCTCCTCGCCATACTGACACTCATTCTTCTGGGATCCACACCCATCACCCACGGTCTCCACGGGGAATTGGGGTCGCTTCTGGACTTCCTGTGGAAGCGTATGGAATAATTACTTCCGATCTCAAAAGTCCTTGGCCGTTGCTGCTCGCGGTTTATCCTGTGCGTTTGTACTGAAAGGCTTCGCTGGGAATGATAGTCTGGACGGACTACGTGAAATACAGGGCAGAACTCAGGGGGTTTGACCTGCTTGTGGTAGAGAAGATTCTGAGATTCGGTAAAGAGCGCTACCATGACACGGTCACAGGGCGCAAGGTGGTCGTTGGGCGCCATGGCGGGTTGCTCGTGATGATACCGTATGAACAAACCGACCATGATATCATTCCGGTAACGATTCATGCGACCACCCGACAACAGGTCAACTTTCGACTCAGATCCGGGAGATTTCTTAATGACTAAACGACACATGGCCTACTTTGAAAAGGAAGACATCCTCCACCTTTCGATCTCTGATGACCCAGAAGTCGCCAGCATCGAAATCAGTCCAAACATAACCGCGGAACTCAATGAGAAAGGCGAACTCATCGGCATAGAGATTCTGAACGCCAGCGCCTATGTTCGGGATGCTATTCTGGAATCGGTCCAAGCCAAGATGCTTCAACTCTCAGAAGCCAAAACCGCTTGATGGGAGCGATTCCCTGATGGTTTTATGGTTTCGGATCACTCAGAACCGCTGACTTGATCGGGACGAGGGCAGGATTTCGTTTCTTTGTGCCATTGATAGTTCGAGCAAGTTTGGAATCATGGGGATCATGCACGAACCAGACGAACCACGACACATCGCCTGCCTGGACGTGCCGGACTTTTATGCGGCGCTGGAGGAACTGCGAAAGCCGGAGCTCAGGAAGCGCCCGCTGGTCCTGGCGGAACCGGGTCCGAGAGCCGTGGTGCAGGGAGTCAATCCCACGGCGCGGTCCGAAGGCTTGCGGGAAGGGATGCTCCTCAACCAGGCTCAGCGCCTCTGCCGCCGGTTGCAGGTCATTCCTCCCGATTACCGGTTCTACAGGGAGCGGCACCAGAACATCGTCCTGGAGCTGGACCGCTATTCGCCCCTTGTGGAGGGGACGCTTCCCGGGCACTACTTCATAGATCTCACAGGCACCGAGCGGCTTTTGGGACCGAGCCCCGATGTGGCCTGCCGCATGGAGCGGCATCTGGCGCAGGGGATGCGCCTGCATGCCCGGGTGGGCATCGCCAGGAACAAGCTGGTGAGCCAAGTGGCGGCAACCTGTATCACACCGGGAGATATGGGGCTGATATTTCCCGGGGCGGAAACATCCTTTCTTGACCCCCTCCCCGTGACGTTTCTGCCGGGAGTTGGAAGCAAGACCGCCTCACGGCTTGCCGACTTCAACATCCAAAGCGTGGGCCAATTGGCGGGACTGGCGCCGGACGCTCTCACCGGCGTCTTCGGCAATGCCGGACACAGGCTCTCCCGCATCGCCCGGGGTATCGACCCGACTCCGGTCGTGCCTTCCCAAAACATGGCAAAGCTCTCCATCGTCCGCACCCTGGACCGGGATGAAATAGACCGGGACCGTCTGGAGGCCTTTCTGTTTCAGCAGGTGGAGGATGCAGGATGGAACCTCCGCTGCCGCAACCGGTTTCCGCGACACTTTTCCCTCGAGATACGCTACGCCGATGGGGTGAGTGCCCACTGCCGTCATCAACTCCCCCCCGTCACCGTCCACGTGGACCTTCGCCTCTTCAGCATGGTCCTCCCCTTTTTCAGGCAGCTCTTCCATCGCCGGGTGGCTGTCCGCCGCATGGCTCTTGAACTCTTTGACTTCTCCATGCCCATGCGGCAGATGTCCCTTTTTCCCTGGGAGGAGTCGTCTTTCCAAGAGGACCGGAGGCTTCAGAAAGCCCTGGACGGCATCCGAACCCGGTTCGGAAGATCGGCCGTCCAATGGGGCAAGGTCAGATTGAGTTTGTGATCGGAACATGAAGGAATGGCATTCGTCCACCTCCACGTGCATTCCCATTTTTCCCTCATGCGGGGAGTGAGCTCTCCGAGGGCTTTGTGCGAAGCCGCCAAATCAAAAGGTTTCGAGTATCTCGCCCTGACCGACACCAACGGGCTCTACGGCCTGATCCACTATCTCGAGGCCGCCAGGCGGTGCGGCATCCGCCCGATTCTCGGAGCCCACCTGAAGACCCGGTCCGAGGAGGCTGTTGTCCTTGCCAAGACTGAGGGGGGCTACCCAATCCTCTCGGAGCTCATATCCCGCATTCACCTCGAGAAGGACCTCTCGCTCCACGAGGCTTTCCCCCACCACACCCAAGACATTGCCCTGGTGGCTTCCGACCCCGAGCTCCTCAAGAGCCTTGGGTCCAAGGTTGAATGCTGGGTCGAAATCAACCCGGGTCCCCCGGGACGCAGAGCGCTGGAGCTTTCAAGGGCTCTCCACATCCCGCCTCTCGCCACCAATGCGGTCTATTTCGCCCATCCCGACGATTACCCCCTCCATCGGCTGGCGCGGGCCATCGACTCCAACCGCACCCTGAGCACACTCCCGCCCCATGAGACGGTCCAGCCCGGACAGTGGCTCAAAACGGCAGGGGAGATGGAAAGACACCTTCCCCATTGTCCCGAGGCCATGGCCAACACCCTCAAGCTCGCCCGGGAATGCCACACGGCATGGGATTTCTCCCGCACCGTCTTTCCCCGCTACGAAGACAGGAACGAGGACCACTTCCAGATCCTCCTCGAAGCCTGTCGAAGAGGGATACGGTGGAGATACGGGGAAACCGGGCCGGCCATTGAAGCTCGGCTCCAGGAGGAGCTGGAGCTCATCCGCGACAAGGGCTACGTCGATTACTTCCTGGTCGTGGCGGACATCGTGCGCCGCCGCCCGATCCACTGCGGCAGGGGCAGCGGCGCCGCGAGCCTCGTGAGCTATCTCCTGGGAATCACCCATGTGGACCCCGTCCGCCATCATCTCCTCTTTGGCCGCTTCTTGAATCCTCAGCGGAAAGACCCCCCGGACATCGACGTGGATTTCCCCTGGGACGAACGGGACGACCTTTTCGAGGAAATCAGAAAACACCATGGGGACGAAAGGCTTGCGGCGGTTTCCAATCACGTGGGCTTCGGCGCTCGGGCGGCGCTGCGCGAAGTGGCCAAGGTTTACGGCATTCCTGCCGGGGAAATCAAGGAGGTGACCCGTCGCCTGAGCTTCTGGACGGACCCGGAGGGCATCCGGGATCGCGTCGAGACCCATCCCAGGTTCCAGGACTTTCCACTCGACCCGCCCTGGCCGGAAATCATGGACCTGGCGGCCCGCCTTCAAAACATGCCGAGGCACCTGTCCGTCCACTGCGGCGGCATCATCCTCACACCCGATGCCGTAACGCGGCATGTCCCCGTGGAACGGAGCCGCAAAGGTGTCCGGATCATTCAGTGGGAAAAGGATCAAACGGAGAGCGCGGGGCTCGTGAAAATCGATCTCCTGGGCAACCGATCCCTTGCGGTGATCAGGGACACACTGGAGGCGGTCTCCAGGAACACCGGCAAAAGAATTGATTATGCCACCTTCAATCCCCTTGAGGACCCGGAAACGATGGAGACCCTGAGAGAGGGGAACACGATGGGTGTGTTCTACGTGGAATCACCCGCCATGAGGCAGCTGCAGCAGAAGACCCGGCGAGGCGATTTCGAGCACCTCGTCATCCACTCCTCCATCATCCGACCAGCCGCCAACCGGTATATCAATGAATACATTCGCAGGCTTCACGGGGCCCGTTATGAACCGCTCCATCCCGACCTGAAGGAGCTTCTCGCCGAGACCTACGGCATCCTTGTCTACCAGGAGGACGTGGTCCAGGTCTCCATGACCCTCGCCGGTTTCGACTGGGGTGAGGCGGACGGACTGCGGAAGGTGATCAGCAGGAAGAGCGCCGAGCAGCTCTCCGCTTATAAGAGGCGCTTCTTTGAAGGGTGTTCCGCCAGGAACGTCTCCACGGATGTTACGCAGTCCGTTTGGGATATGATCCTCTCTTTTGCCGGCTATTCCTTCTGCAAACCTCACTCGGCTTCCTATGCCCTCGTGAGCTTCAAGTCCGCTTACCTCAAGGCCCATCATCCGGCCGAGTTCATGGCCGCCGTCATCAGCAACGGGGGAGGCTACTACAGCACCTTCGCCTATATTTCCGAAGCAAGAAGAATGGGTTTGAGTGTGACGGGACCAAGCATCAACGCCAGTGAATGGACCGCTTCGGGGGACGGCTCCACCATCCGCCTGGGCCTGCAGCAACTCCAGGGAGTCAAACGCGAGACACTGGATGCGCTTTTGGATGAGCGATCCAGGAACGGTGTCTATGAATCCGCTGAAGACCTCCTTCGGCGCGTTCATCTGAACCCGTCGGACGGCTCTCTGCTGGTGAAAAGCGGCGCCATGGACTGCCTCGCGGGAAAACTCAACCGCCCTCAGCTCCTCTGGCTCATCGATTCAAGCCTGTTGCGGGTTTCCCAATACAACCGCAAAGGAGCGGGACAGCAGATGACTCTCTTTTCCGCCTCGCCGCGGCAGGCCTTCGTCCCTTCCCTGCGCGGCTTGAGCGATCGGCAGAGGTGGCGCCAGGAGATGGAAACCCTCGGGTTTGTGCTTTCCGTGCACCCTCTCACCTTGTGGGAGGCATGGATCCGGCAGATTCCCCACCGAATCCTTCATGCATCGAAGCTCCCGGCCCACGTTGGAAAGCCCGTGTGGGTCATCGGATGGCCCATCACCCGGAAGGAAGTCGTGACTCAGGAAGGCGATCCCATGGAATTCGTCTCGTTTGAAGACGAAACGGCCATCTACGAGGCTGTCTTCTTCCCGAAGGCTTTCCGCCAATTCTGTCGGGACTTGACCATGGACCGGCCATACCTGCTCCATGGCGAGGTGCAGGAAGAATTCGGCACGGTAAGCCTCAATGTGAACCAGCTTAAGATGGCTCCTGTGCTGCCCGACCTCCATTGAGGGAGAGCCTCGCTAGATCGCCCCTCGAAATTCGAACCTGACAAGCTTCCTGCTGCTGGCACTTTCAGCTCGCTTCAATGCCCTGCACCGAGGGTGCAAAGCCTCGGGTTCCGGCTTCCCATGCAAACCATTTTATTAGTGATATTAGATACCTGCTGCAGCACACTCTTTACCCATGCCGGACAGATGATTACTCTACCGAGTATGAGTCAAGGGATTTCAAGGCATCAGTGGAGGCCGACTCGATGATGTCGGCATCAAGACCAGGAGGAAACGATGAGAAAACTTTTAGCCTTGGCGCTGGTCATGAGCATGTTGACTTTGACCGTTGGATGCGCGGGATTGACACCGACTCAGCAGCGGCTGCTTTCGGGCGGTGCCATCGGAGCTGGAGCCGGTGCTGCTATCGGTGCCGCCACAGGCGGTAGTGCCGCGGCCGGAGCCGCCATCGGCGGAGCTGCCGGTGTTGTTGGCGGTGCCATTGTGGACAGCATCCACAGAGGATATTGAGGTCATTCATCGCGGAAAGCCGCGTTTTCGAAGGATGACGGTTAAGGGGGGGCAGCAGCCCCCCTCAGCATAATCCCCCGCGTTGCCGTCGGTGAGGGCGAAGTCTTTTATACTTGTTAAGTCGAGCGATTCTCCTCCAAAAACCCAGCCCAATTGGCTCGCTCTGCGGGCGGGGCTAAACCCCGCCCCTACGTATCGGGTACATCGGTTATCCGTAGGGGCGGGCTTTACGCCCGCCCGGAGGAGTTCGACGATCTTGACATCGCTCAATTTGGGGAAACAAGAAAAGGCGGGCCATCGGTAAGAATGGAAAATGAAAGGGGCACCTCTTGAGGCGCCCCTTCATCACTGGCCGATACGGTTCCCGTCGGCTTCGCCGCGGGAATGGCGTCTTCTTGGACGCTTGGGTGGTCGAGGGCTCAAGAAGTCCACGCGGATGTATTCGTGCCTGTTCACGAAGGACACAAATACCCGCTCCATTTTGAGCTCTTCCTGCACAATCGCGCGAATCAGGGCTAGATCGGAATACTTGCTGACACCATGTTTGCGATAATCTTCCGTTTTGATGTAAAGCGACATCAGCAGAACTCTCCCTTTAGATGATGGAAACGCCGCCTCCCGGGTAAGCTTTTGCTTTGCCAAGCAAGGAGCCTTTGGCTGCAGGATCGACGGGTTGCCCCGACGAAACACAAAAAGAGGCATCATCCATTTTCAGCGCCTCCCCTGAGCAACCCCGCCCCGCTCTTGCCGTGCTCCCTCTTGCTTCACAATGATAACATCTCTTCATCACGTGTCAAAACAATATTGGAACAGGGACCTGCCTTGAATTGTTCATCGTTTGCGATAGGATAGCATACAGAAGGGAGACCTGGCAGGTCTGAACAGAACATCTCCTTTGCCAAGCGGAAAGGGACCATGACCGAGCGCATTCAAGGACAGGTGGAACGTGTCACCTTCACCAACGAGGAAAACGGCTACAGCGTGATCCGAGTCAGAATCCCGGGGCGACGAGACCCCATTCAGGCGGTGGGAAGTTTTCTGCACATCACGCCGGGAGAAGTCGTGGACATGGATGGTTCATGGACCTCACACCCTCGATTTGGAAGACAGTTCAAAGTCGACCACTACGAAACCACCTCGCCTGCGGGAGCCGAAGCCATTCGGAAATACCTGGGCTCCGGTCTCATCAAGGGAATTGGCCCCGTGACGGCAAAGCGGATCGTCAGCCGGTTCGGTGAGGAATCCCTGGAGATCATCGACAGGGAACCCGACCGCCTTCTCCAGGTGGACGGACTCGGGCCATATCGACTCGAACAGATCAAGAAGGCGTGGCAGGATCACCGAGAGATTCGCGAACTCATGGTTCTCCTCAGGAGCCATGGCGTCAGCGCGGCTTTGGCAACCAGGATTTACAGGCACTACGGCATGGATTCGACCAGGGTGGTCCGTGAAAACCCATTCCGCCTCGCCATGGATGTTTCCGGCATCGGGTTCGCCACGGCAGACAAGATCGCAGGGAACCTCGGTTACGCGAAAGACTCTCCCCTGAGGGCCGAGGCAGGGATCTTTTTCGTGCTCCATGAAGCCACTGAATCCGGGCATGTGTGCGTTCCAGAGACCTGGTTGCTGGAGCATTCCGAAAAGCTCCTCGAAATCCCGACCCACACACTCCATCCAGCTCTGAACCGCCTCATCGACGACAGGAGAGTGGTCCGGGAGATCCTTCCCGAAGGCACCGGTGACGCCCTTGGGGACCGCCATGCCATTTACATTCGCGGTTATCACCTGGCGGAAGTTCAGGCAGCGAGGCGCCTTTTGCACCTCCAGGCCTTCCTGCCCTTTCAACACAAAGGCGACCCGGAAAAGACCCTCATATGGCTTCGTGATCGGCTCCCCTTCCGACTGGCCCCCCTGCAGGAGGAAGCGGTGAAGAAGGCCCTCCGTGAAAAGGTGGTGCTGATCACCGGAGGCCCCGGTACCGGGAAAACGACCCTTGTGCGGGCCATCCTGGCGGCGTACCGGCAAATGGGAGCCCACGTCTGTCTTGCCGCGCCCACGGGCCGAGCCGCCAAACGGTTGAGCGAAGCGACCGGTCACCCTGCCGCCACCATTCACCGGCTCCTCGAGTTCAGTCCTCAGCTCGGCGCTTTCCAGCGCAGCGAGCAAAGACCACTCCATGCGGACCTGGTCATCGTCGACGAAACGTCCATGCTGGATATTCTCCTCACTCACCATCTGCTCAAGGCGGTACCAAGCCACGCCACGCTTGTCCTCGTCGGAGACGCGGACCAGCTTCCCTCCGTGGGTCCAGGCAATGTCCTGGGGGACATCATCGGGTCCCGCAAGTTCTCCGTGGTGAGGCTCACCGAGATCTTTCGCCAGGCAAAGCAGAGTCGCATTGTCGTCAACGCTCACCGGGTTCAGCAGGGACTTTTTCCTTGGCTGCAGAACGAAACGGATGACCTCCAGGATTTCTATTTCATTGAAAAGGAAGATCCGGAGGCCGCTCTCCAGATCATCCTGAAGCTCTGTACCGAGCGGATCCCCAAGCGGTTCGGCTTCGACCCGGTGGAGGACATCCAGGTGCTTAGCCCCATGCACCGAGGCGTGGTGGGGGCCCAGAACCTGAACGATACCCTGCAGGAAGCCTTGAACCCTCAAGGGCAATCCGTTCAGAGGGCAGGAAGCACTTTCAGACTCAATGACAAAGTGATGCAGATCCGGAACAACTACGACAAGGATGTCTTCAACGGAGACCTGGGGAGGATCAAGAAGATCGATGGGGAAAACCAGGAAGTCCTGGTGGAATTTGACCGTCGGGGCGTCGTCTACGATTTTTCAGAACTCGACGAACTGGTGCTGGCTTATGCCATGAGCGTTCACAAGGCCCAGGGAAGCGAGTATCCGGCGGTAGTGCTCCCCCTTCTCACCCAGCACTACATGATGCTCCAGCGCAATCTTTTCTACACGGCCATCACCCGGGCAAGAAAGCTCGTGGTGATCGTTGGGAGCAAGAAGGCACTGGCCATCGCCATCCGCAACAACCCGATGCAGAAACGGTACACCCTGCTCAAGGAACGTCTCGAGGGATCCCTGCGGTAGCGTCGATCCCAGGCGCCGCCATGGAGACTGGATACACGAAGACGCTTCTCCTCGCCGCCGCGGAGGGCGGCGTTGCCATTCCGGGCCTGAGTTCCATAGGCTAAGCGCAGAGCCCATTCTCAGGAAACCCTTTTCGCACTTAGCGTCTTTGCGGTGAATTACCTTTTCGGACCAGGCGGGAGTCATGACGCGCGCATACACCATAGAGCCCATAGGAGTCATCAGGAGCCCCATCACGAGCCGTTCCGAAGCCCCGAAGCAGGGTTGCGAGAGCGGGGTGGAGGGGCAACTGGTCGTGGAGGAGCGTTTCCGGGAAGCTTTCCCGGGGCTTGCCCCCGGCCAGAAGGTCGTCATCCTCTACTGGCTTCACCTTGCCAGCCGAGACTGCCTTCAAGTTCATCCCAGGGGCGATGTCTCCCGGCCCCTCAGAGGGGTGTTTTCCACCCGAAGCCCGGACCGTCCGAATCCCATTGGAATCGAACTCGTCGAGATCCTCAAGATCGAGGGGACCACGGTGACCGTCCGGGGCCTGGATGCGGTGGACGGCACCCCCTTGATCGACATCAAATGCGACGTCTGAGGGGTTGGGGGTTTTTCGGGCTTCCTTTGTTGACATAACGGCTGATTGGGGATACAGATAAGCTGTGTGTGCTTTCCCCCCATTTCTCCACCGCCAGGATTGAGTGATGGCTGAAGCTCCAGTCGATCCGTTCAAGCGCCGAATCGATTACCTGAGACTTTCCGTGACGGATCGATGCAACCTTCGCTGCCGCTATTGCATGCCCGCCGAGGGCGTGCCCAAGCTGGACCACGAGGACGTTCTTCGATACGAGGAGATCCTGCGCATCGCTCGCATCTCTGTGCGGATGGGCATCTCCAAGATCCGCATCACCGGCGGTGAGCCCCTCGTGAGAAAGGACATTCTCTACCTTTGCAGTAACATCTCCCAGATCCAGGGGCTGAAATGTCTGAGCCTCACGACCAACGGGGTTCTTCTCCCGGCTTTTGCAAGAAAGCTCTTCGCGGCGGGCATCAGCCGGATCAACATCAGCCTCGACACCCTCGACCCCGCCAAATACGCTACCATAACGCGAATGGACGCCTTCAAGGAGGTCTGGAGGGGCATCCTCGCCGCCAGGGATACGGGAATCGCACCCATCAAGCTGAATGCCGTCATCCTGCGCGGAATCAACGACGATGAAATCGAGAACCTCGCCCGCCTGACGATGCGGCATCCTTTTCATGTGCGCTTCATCGAACTGATGCCCTTTGAACTCCAAGTCCCGGACTGCCAGTTTGTCTCCTCCGACGAAATCCTGACGAGACTCTCGGCCGTTGCCCCACTCGTGCCCGTTCCGGGGCCGGAAGGGAACGGCCCCGCCAAACACTACACCTTTTCCGGTGCCCTTGGGGACCATAGGGCTCATCAGTCCCATCAGTCACCATTTCTGTGCAACGTGCAACCGCCTTCGCCTCACCGCCGACGGAAAGCTCAGGACCTGCCTTTTTTCGGCGGAGGAATCGGACATCAAGTCGTTGCTGCGCGGGGGAGCTTCCGACGAAGAGATCATGGAGAGCGTGCGGCTCGCAATTGAGAAAAAACCGGAGAGGCACGCGCTGGATAACCGTGTCGTCCGCAAGTGCATCAGCCGTCCCATGTTCAGCATCGGGGGCTGACAGGGGCTGATTCCGGTGAGTTCAACGGAGTGGCAATCGGCCAGGCAGATTCACACCGCTCTCCGGGATCATTCTCCAGGCAAGCCGTGCCGCGCCCAGTAAAGCTGCATGGTCGCCCAGGGCGCTGCGCACGACGACCATCTCCTCCGGGGCGAGAAAGCTGCAGTGTTCTGCGAGGCTTGATTTAAGCGGCTCCACGAATTCGTCCCAACCGTTGCTCACCCCTCCCCCGATGATGGCATGCCGGATTCCCAGAACGGTAAAGAGGCCGGCGAGGGCGATCCCAAGTGCCCAACCCATGCGGCGAAAAAGCTCCCCGGCCAGGCGATCCCCTAGCTTTGTGCAACGGTGGACGGCTTCTCCCGTGAGATTCCCCATCCTCCAGAGCTCCAGCAGGGGCCCGGCGGTCACCAAACCACCGCAGACCGCCTCATCCACGGCCCTCACGAGAGCGCCCGCCGAGGCATGAGCCTCCAGGCAACCGCGGAGCCCACAGGCACAGGAGGGGCCATTGGGGTCCACGTTCATATGCCCGATTTCCCCGGCGAAGCCGAGGCCGTCCCCCTCCCAGAGCTCACCACCAAAGATCAGGCAACCACCCACGCCGGTGCCCAGAGTCACTCCAATCCAGTTGGTCAGTCCGCGGCCGGATCCCACCCAGCTTTCGCCGATTCCAAAGGCGTTGGCGTCGTTTTCCAGGATGACTGGAAAATCCAGGCTCTCTTGAAGCTCTGTTCCGAGTGCGTACCCGTTCATGGCAGGCAGGTTGGGGGAGAAGACGACCTCGCCCCGGGAGCGGTCGATCTTTCCGGCCACCCCGACTCCCAACCCCAGGACGCGTCCACCCAGCGCTTCCGCTTCACCGGCGAGTCCTCTGCAGGCGTCGATGAGACGACGGGTTGCCTGGTCAGCCCCACGGCCGATATTGACCGGGGTTTTTTCAAGGCGCAGGATCACCCCTTTTTCATCCACGAGGGCTACCCTCATGTGGGTCCCACCCAGATCCACGCCCAAAACCATCGCTTCAGCCATGCGTCACACCATCAAGAGGCCTGCTTGCCACGGGAGCGAGAGAACATTCTGCCGGCTTCTTCGAAAGTGCCCCTCCTCGCCCCAGCCATCTCTTCCCAGGGGTAAGGGAGGTTTTCCCCCTCCCTCGACAGGAGTGGGAGATTCAAGAGGTGGAGCCCCTCATCCGTTCTTTTGCGCAAAGCCTTTCATGAAGCTTACAAGGGCTTCCACGGCTTCGAGGGGCAAGGCATTATACAGGGACGCCCTGAAGCCGCCCACGGACCGATGCCCTTTCAGGCCACCGAGTCCGTTGGCCAGCGATTCCTTCACGAATTTTTGTTCGAGCTCCGAGTCGGGCACGAGAAAGGTCACGTTCATGAGGGACCTGGTATCCGCTTCGGCCGTCCCCCTGTAAAAGTCCTGGCTGTCGAGATATCCGTAAAGGAGCCGGGCTTTCCGCCGGTTGAGATCCTCCATCTTGTCGATGCCCCCGATTGTTTCCTCCAGCCACCTGGTGACCAACTGGACCACATAGATCGCAAAGCTTGGGGGGGTGTTGAACATGGATTTCTTTTCCGCGAACGTGGTGTACTTCAGCATGGTGGGGAGATCCTTCGGCACCCTCTCGAGCATGTCATCTCTCACGACCACGATGGTCACCCCGGCGGGACCCGCATTCTTCTGGGCACCTGCGTAGAAGAGTCCGAAAGGCCCAGGATCAAAGACCCGGCTGAAGATGTCCGAGGACATGTCGCTCACCAGGGGAACATCTCCCGTCTGGGGAAAGCGTTGCCACTGGGTGCCCCGGATCGTGTTGTTCGAGGTGATGTGGAGGTAGGCGGCATCGGGCGGCACCGTGAAGTCCCGTGGGATGTAGGAAAAGTTGCGATCCTTGGAACTTGCCACCACCACCACGTCTTTTCCAAGGATCCCGGCCTCCTTGATGGCGTTGGCGGACCAGGTGTCGGTATCCACGTACGCCGCGGGCTTTCCCGGAACGGCCAGGTTCATGGGCACCATGCAGAACTGCAGGCTTGCCCCTCCCTGCAGGAACAACACGTGGAAACGTTCGTCCAGTTTTAGGAGGCGCCGTATGCAAGCGATGGCGTCGTCGAGGACCCCTTCAAAAGGCTTGGATCGATGACTTATCTCCAGGACGGACATCCCCGTCCCCTTGAAATCCAGCATTTCAGCTTGAATCTCCTGGAGCACCTGAAGCGGCAGCGCCGCGGGTCCTGCATTGAAATTGTAGATGCGCTGGCCCATTGGTTCATCCTCCCTCTGGTGTGATTTCTCATGATCTCGTGTGAGCGTGTGCATTCCGCAGCAACCTGGTTACGCTAAAGACCGGCCATTTTTTTGTCAACGGGATTCTATCGACGGAGGATTCCCGCACTCCTCCGCAAAACCTCATGAAGACCAGGTCCACGGTGTTTTTCGTTGTGGCCGACACCGGAACTGTTATACTTCTCTCCCACTTTCAGGGCGACCGGAGGCGTTCACAGTTGAAGACATTTCGCCAACCACTGAAGCGACCATGGAATTGAACGACAAAGCCTATCTCACCACCCAGCCGGCAGGGGAATGGCTGGTGATTGAAGATGACCCCCTGCTGCAGTGGGCCGCCTCCAGGGGGATCTCCCCGAGCGTTGCCCAGGTCAAGGCGCTGGAGCAAGGGATCATTCCCCTCCGATACATCAAGAATTTCAGTGCGATGAACATCGAAGAGCAGATCAGGATTTGCCGAGGCAGAGTACTGGTGTGCGGCTGTGGGGGGCTTGGCGGGGTTGTGGCTGGTCTTCTGGGACGTGCCGGAGTCGGGTTCATTCGCCTCATCGACGGTGACGTCTTCGCCCCATCGAACCTCAATCGCCAATGGTTTTCAGATGTCAGGCAACTGGATCGACCCAAAGCTCTTGCCGGGAAAGAGACCATCCTCCGCGCCAATCCTCTCATTGACGTGGAGGCCCTCCAGGCTTGGCTCGACGCGGACAATATCGCCGATGTTCTTCAGGGCGTGGATCTTGTCCTGGACGCCCTGGACAATATTCGCGGTCGCTTTCTCCTGGCGGAGGAATCCCGACGCCATGGGATCCCTTACATCCACGCGGCGGTTTCAGGCTGGTGGGGACAGATCAGCACCTTTCTCTCCTCGTCCTCCCTGACCCTGGAGAGCATCTACGGCAGCAGGAGGCTTAGGGACCCGGAGGAGGACGCTCTCGGGGTCCTCGGACCCACCGCCGCCGTCATCGGGAGCATGGAAGCCCTCGAGGCGCTCCGCATCCTTGCCGGCAGGAGTGCCGCCTACAGCGACAAACTCCTCTACTTCGACGGAGAAAGCGGGCAGACCAGCCTGATCCCTCTCCGATGAAGGGCTCGTCGAACTCCTCGCCTGAACCGTCAGAGGGTGCCCAAAAACCCTGAAAACGCTCTTGCAGTTGGGAAACAACGCTTGTCAGCTCCATCCGGCCTGGAACTTCCGACCGACGAAAGGCACTCTTGTCATTCGCCAAGAACCGGTCTAGTAGTAAACCCTGTCATGATTCACGTGGTGCTCGGCAAGCCGCGCCAGTCTCGCAGCGCTGCGGGATTGGGGGATTCTTATCCGTGCTTCAAACCGCATTGTGTTCACCCTGATTTGTTTGCGCTCAGTCACGGGAATGGCCGGTTTTCTTTTCGCCTCATCATTCCAAGCGCTTGGGCGCTTCCTCGGAGGGATTCATGGAGATCGACCGGCAAATAGGGGCTTTTGGTGAATGGCAGGCAGACGCCCTCATTTTCTTCACAGTGGAAAACAGTCCGGAACCCTTGCCGGGGTTCCAAAGATGGATGCAAACAGAGGCGCCATGGCTCGCCGAATCGCCGGGGCTTAGGGATTTCCAGGGGAAGCCTCAGCAGGCCACCGTCCTGTACGCTCCTCAGGACCAAAGAATTCCGCGAGTTGTCTTTGCCGGCCTGGGAGCGCAGGAGAAGCTCGACCTGGAAAAAGTCCGCGCAGCAACGGCCACAGCCCTCCGCAAGTGCAGGGACCTGCGGTTGAGCCGCCCCGCCCTGCCGCTTCTCGCTTTCGAAGGGCTGCCGTTCGAGTGGCCGAGGGTCCTGGAGGAAGCCCTCATTGGAGGGATCCTGGGCCTCTATCGTTTCTCCGCCTTGAAAACCAAGGACGTGGATGGGGACACCCAGTTGCAGTCCCTCGTCATCCTTTGCGAGACCGATCCGGGGGAAGAGCTCACAACGGCCATAAGGTCCGCGGAAGCCATGGCCTCCGGCGTGGGCCTCGCCCGGGATCTCGTGGTCGCACCCGGAAACAGGGTCACACCCACCTTCATCGCCGAGATCGCCCAGGGGCTCACCGAGAGTTACGGCTGCAGGATGCAGCTGTTCAACATCAACGACGCCCTGAACATGGGCATGAGGGCTTTTGCGGCTGTGGCCCAGGGGAGTCGCGAACCAGCCTGCATCGTTGTTCTGGAGTACTGTCCACCCGGGATGGAAGACACCCCGCCCATCGTTTTCATCGGAAAGGGGATCACCTTCGATACGGGCGGGATTTCCATCAAGCCGAGCAACAAGCTGGAGGCCATGAAACAGGACATGGCCGGGGCCGCCGCCGTTCTCGGGGCGTTTGAGGTCGTCGGCAAGCTGGGGATCAAGCGGCGCCTGATCGGCGTTTTGCCATGCACGGAGAACATGCCCGACGGAAAGGCGTACAAGCCGGGGGATGTGATTCAGTCCATGTCGGGTCTTATGGTGGAGGTGATCAGCACGGATGCGGAAGGCCGCATGATCCTCTGCGATGCCATCACGTATGCGCTCCAGTACAAGCCCGCCGTGATCGTCGATCTTGCAACGCTCACGGGAGCGTGCATCGTCGCCTTGGGCAACGAAGTGGCCGCCGTCATGGGCAACCGGGAGCCTCTCGTGGAACGGTTGCGAGGCATCGGCATGGAGGTGGGAGAGAGGCTCTGGCCCCTGCCCCTCTGGGATTTTTACTTCGAATACATCAAGAGCGACATCGCGGACTTCAAGAACGTCGGCGACCGGTCGGCGGGAACCATCGTGGGAGGCATTTTTCTGAAGCAGTTCGTGCCGGATGACGTTCCGTGGGCACATGTCGACATCGCGGGCACCGCATGGACGGAAAAGGACACCGGAATGGCTCCCAAGGGGGCCACCGGCTTCGGTGTGAGACTCCTCGTCGAGATCGCCCGCCGCTGGGATGAGCTGAACATCTAGGGTCTTCACGGATTTGCGTGACAGCCGCCTGCCACAGCACAACCCCTTGTGCGCGTTCGGACCGGGCACAAGGCCCTATGCTACTGGCCGATGGGTTTGTGAAACAGGATGACTCGAGCTATTTTTCACTCCGATCCGTGATGAGCCAACATTCGATGTCTATCCCAAAACGGTCATTTCAAGCTGAAAGCGAGAAATCTTGTTGGGCAGGTTTGGCTTGCACCATAGGTTTCTGAATACGCTGCGCTGCGTTTGAAATGACAGACACGTGGTTTTGAGATAGATGCTAAGCCCGGCACAGGTTGAGTAGGTCCCGATCAGCGGGTCTTGAAGGCCTTGAACGCCACCTCCGATTGTTGAGGCTGCGAATCCATTTCAGCCACGAATGCCTTGAGCTCCTCACCCTCTATGGATTCCTTTTCCAGAAGGACACCGGCGAGGCGCTCCAGGTTGGACCGTTTTTGCCTGAGCAAATTGCGCACCTTCTCGTGGACGTCTTCCACGATTTTCACGACCTCTTCATCGATTTGTTGGGCCGTCCTCTCGCTGTAGTCCCTCTCCCTGGACCGAGGTCCCATTTCCAGGTAGGGGGAGCGGGGCTCGCGGTTGTAGCTGAGAGGACCCAGGCGATCACTCATGCCGTATTCCGTCACCATGCTGCGGGCAATGTCGGTGGCTCTCTGCAGGTCATTCTGCGCCCCGGTGGAGACGTCGCCGAACACGATCTCTTCGGAGACGCGGCCTCCCAGCAACACCTTGAGGCGGCTCAGGAGCTCTTCCCGGGTCATGAGATAGCGGTCCTCAGTGGGCAGCTGCTGCGTATAACCGAGTGCGGCAATGCCCCTGGGTATGATGGAGACCTTGTTCACCGGGTCCGCGTTGGGAAGACTCATGGCCACCATGGCATGCCCCGCTTCGTGGTAGGCAACGATTTCCTTCTCCTTAAGGTTCATCGCCCGGTTCTTCTTCTCCAGCCCCCCTACGATGCGGTCCTCGGCATCCTGAAAGTCCCCCATGGTCACATGTTCCCCATCGCGGCGAGCCGCAAAGAGGGCAGCCTCGTTGACGAGGTTTGCAAGATCGGCCCCGACGAATCCTGGAGTCATGGAGGCGATCTTTTTCAAATCCACGTCGGGACCAAGCTTCACCGACCTCGTGTGAATCTTGAGGATGGCCTCCCGGCCTCGGATGTCGGGTTTGTCGATGCCCACGTGGCGGTCGAAACGTCCCGGTCTCAACAGGGCGGGGTCAAGAATCTCGGGGCGGTTTGTCGCGGCCATGATGATCACCCCGGCGTTTGGATCGAATCCGTCCATTTCCACCAGAAGCTGGTTGAGGGTCTGCTCCCTTTCATCGTGGCTTCCCATGGGGTTCAGCCCCCGGGCCTTCCCCAGGGCATCCAGCTCATCGACGAAAATGATGCACGGCGCATGTTCCTTCGCCTGGCCAAAGAGGTCTCTCACCCGGGCCGCCCCCACTCCAACGAACATCTCCACGAACTCCGACCCGCTCATGCTGAAGAAAGGAACTCCGGCTTCCCCCGCCACAGCCCTGGCGAGGAGCGTCTTCCCCGTTCCCGGTGCCCCCACCAGAAGCACCCCTTTGGGGATGCGCCCCCCCAGCCTCTGGTACTTCTCGGGGTTCTTGAGAAACTGGACGATCTCCTGAAGCTCCAGCTTGGCCTCGTCGATCCCCGCAACGTCCTCGAAGGTGATTCCCACTTCCTTTTCCGCGTAAATCTTCACCCTGGCTTTCCCGATGGAGAGGACCCCCTGGGGTCCGCCGCTCATGCGCCTGATGAGAAAACTCCAGAAAAAGATCAGGATGGCCAGGGGCAGAAGCCAGGAAATCATTGCGCCAAGCCACCTGTTCTCCGACTGGCCGCTGTAGCGGATATTCTTGTCCTCGAGGATCCGCACCAGCTCGGGATCTTCGACGCGAACAGTCATGAAGGGCTTCGCGAACCCCTTTTCGTCCTTAGTCTCGCCAAGTATCCTGTCCTGGCCGATGACGAGATTCTCCACTTTTCCGTCCTTGACCAGCTGCTTGAAATCGGAATACGGGACTTTCTCTCTCTGAGGTTCGACGACATAGCCCTGGAGCCAGGCGATGAGCACCATCGCCACCACGAAGTACCAGAAGGAGAAGTGGAATTTCCTCTGGGAGGAGTCGGGCTCTCTGGGATCTCTCTCTCCCGGGGATCCCTTCAGGCGATTGATGAACTTGTCGAAAGGGTTCTCTTGGTCGCCACCCTTCTTCGCCATGACGCACTCCTTGGTTGCTGGACGTGAACAGGAAGATGAACTGCGCTGATTGTTCCGGCATCCCCTCATTGCAAATGGAGCGATTTACAGAACGACAGGCCTCACGCGGGAATCGCTTGTCCCACCACTGTATTATAGCATTGCGGGATATGCAAAAGGCTCGGAGGGAGGAACATCCCTCTAATGCATCCTTGTCAGCCTGTCGATTCATTGGGGGGCAAGGCAACAAAAACATGCATCGCAGCAAAAATGTGTCTTGATGTTGTGGACATCTTGTAGGATGTTAAGGCCTTAAGGCAGTGGCTCTGAAACGAACTCAACGAATACTGCATAATCTCTCTATTGGGAGGAGGAACTGAATGAAAAGATCGAGAACCATTGCGGTTGCTGCCGTCGTTTTCCTGCTGGTCGCCACTGTCGGTGTTCATATCGATTTGAGTCCACTGACTGGAACCTCCATCCGGGGGATCGCCCTTGGAGCCAATCAGAACAACGGGGAACCGGATCCCTTCGCCAAAAAGCCAAAGGCCGTACCAGACCCTCTGGAGAAATTCAACCGGGCCATGTTCAACTTGAATGATAAGCTCTACTATGTCCTCTGGAAACCCGTCGCGACCATTTACGCCGCTTACATTCCCTGCGGAGTCAGGAGCTGCATCCGCAACGCCTTCGACAACATCAAGATGCCCGCCCGCTTCCTGAACAATCTGCTCCAGTGCAAGCCGCAGCGGGCCGGAAACGAGATCAAGCGGTTCGTGATCAACTCAACCCTGGGGATGGGCGGTTTCTTCGATGTGGCACAAACCCATTTCAATATGAAGGAGTACGACGAGGATTTTGGCCAGACGCTGGCGGTTTGGGGATTGAACCACAAGTTCTTCCTGAACCTTCCCGTTCTCGGCCCTTCCAGCGGACGCGACGTCATCGGCCGCGCGGTTGACGTTCTCACGAGCCCATTGCTCTACATGCCGATGGATTTTGGGGTCACTGCAGGAGTCCGGGGCGGGGAAATCGTCAACTTCACTTCTCTGAACATCGGTGAGTATGAAGACTTCAAGAAATCCGCCGTGGACCCTTATGCTTCCATGCGAGACGCGTACATCCAGTACCGTGCGGACGAAGTCGCCAGATAATCCTTAAGCCTCTCCGGCCACGCATCAGGGCGGTGTCTTCAAACGGAGGCGCCGCCCTTTTCAGGTGCCACCCACATCCCCATCCTTCCCTTTTTCTCCTTTGGAATCAGCAAAATAGGAACAGATGGACTGGACCAGAGCGGGTATGGTGTACTCGGCGGGCATGATGTCCGTCCTGAGCCCAAATTCCTCGGCCGTGTCCGCTGTGATGGGACCAATGCACGCGATGGCCGCCCCCTGCAGTGCCTCGTGGAGCTCCGCCCTGTCGAACAGGCTGAAGAAATTGCTCACCGTGGAAGACGACGTGAATGTGACGCAGTGGATCTCTCTTTTCAAGAGCCGATCCAGGATTTCGGGACTTCTCCCGGATGGCAGGACGGTCTGATACGCCGGCACCACGTCGACCTCGGCACCTCGCTCCCGAAGTGTGACCGGAAGGATATCCCTGGCCACCATGGCTCTTGGGATGAGAAAACGCATCCCCTCCACCTTTTCGCCGGCAAGCCCCTCGAGAATGGCTTCCGCGCGATATTCACCGGGAACGAGGTCCAGGCGCAGGCCGTATTTCCTCACGGACTCGGCGGTCTTGGGACCGATGGCCGCCAGCCGGACCCCTTTGAGCTCCCGCACGTCAAGGCCTGAATGCAGCAGCCGCTCCATAAAAAACCGCACCCCGTTCACACTCGTGAACACCACCCAGTCGTAGGAGGAGAGCCGGGAAATCGCGCCATCGAGGGGTTCCCATGAAGGCGGGGGTCCGATGGCAATGGTCGGAAACTCAATGCAGTGGGCTCCAAGCTCCTCAAGCTTCTCCTTGAATTCGCTCGCCTGCTCCCGGGCCCGGGTCACGAGAATGCGCCTTCCGAAAAGGGGACGGCGCTCGAACCAGTTCAGCTCGTCTCTGAGGTCCACCACTCCCCCCACGACGGTGATCGCGGGGGGCCTGAGCCCCGCCTCCCTGACTTTCTCCACGATGTTCCCGAGGTTTCCCACGACGGTTTCCTGCTCCGTGGTCGTTCCCCAGCGGATCACCGCAACGGGGGTCTCGGGTCCGCGACCGTGGGCTATGAGGCTCCCGCAGATCTCGGGAAGGTTTTTCACGCCCATGAAGAAGACGAGAGTTCCCACCCCCGTGGCCAGCTTATCCCAGGCGATCTTGGAGTCTCCCGCGTCTTCCCGTTCGTGGCCGGTCACGAAAGCGATGCTCGCCGTGTGATCCCGGTGTGAAAGGGGAATGCCGGCATAGGCCGGGACCGCTATGGCCGCCGTCACCCCCGGCACTACCTCGAAGGGGATCCCCGCCCGCTTGAGAACCTGCGCCTCTTCTCCACCACGCCCGAACACGAAGGGGTCTCCTCCCTTGAGGCGCACGACGGTGTGGTTCAGCGCCTTTTGAACCAGGAGATCGTTTATGCCCTCCTGGCTCAAAGTATGATCACCGCCCTTCTTCCCCACGTAGATCCGCTCGGCCTCGGGCGGAGCATAATCCAGGAATCGGGGATTCGCCAGGTAGTCGTAGATGACCACCTCAGCCATCTCCAGCACTTCCTTGCCCCTCAAGGTCAGCAGGCCCGGATCCCCGGGCCCTGCACCCACCAGATAAACCTTTCCCTTTGGCACCTGCATGTCCTCTTCAGGGGAACAGTTTCAGGAATATTCGCTCAATGCCTGCAATTCCGTGGACCTTACCAGACAACACGAAGAGCACGAAGAAACACGAAGGATGAATGAGATGGAGTGAGGCTCTTCCAAATGTCTCAAATGTCAGGTCGCCCAAGCGAAAGCCTGGGTTCAGAAGTAATTGAAAAGCCTGGATTCCGGCTTTCACTGGAACGACGCAAAGTGCTATCACGCAAGAAGCTATGAGTGCGTGGATTAACCTTCTTCGCGCCCTTCGTGTCCTTCGTGGTTCAAAGGAATTCAATCTTGTAAACAGAAAGTATACTTGAAGATGCCGAGGCCAGGTCGGTCGGTATCAAAGTTCCGGCAATGGCCCAGCAAGCGGCCGTTGCCCCGAAGGAGTCACTCCTGGGATGCTTCCCTGTATGCCTCATCGAGAATGGCCCCGGCTCCCTCCCTGAGAACCTCCCGCGCCAGCCGACGACCGATTTCCGCCGCTTCCTCCCTGGGGCCCCTGAGTGACCGTCGGATGATGACGGTTCCGTCCAGCGAGGCCACAAGGCCGGTCAGTTCGACCTCCACCCCGTCCACCCGAGCAAACCCACCGATGGGGACTTGGCATCCCCCTTCCAGTTCCTTGAGAAAGCCCCGTTCGGCTTCAACGGCGTGGGCGGTTTCGGGATGGTGGAGGGGACCGATGAGACGGGCAACTTCGTTGTCGTCGGAGCGCACTTCGATGCCTAGAGCCCCCTGCCCTATGGCGGGAAGGAATTGGGCGGGGTCCAGGTAAGCCGTGATTTTCTCTCTCCAGCCCATGCGATGGAGCCCGGCGGCGGCCAGGATGATCGCGTCGTAGAGCCCTTCGCCGAGTTTTCGAAGCCTCGTGTCCAGGTTTCCCCTCAGGGTTTCCACGTGCAGGTCTGATCTCAGCCTCTTGAGCTGAGCAGAGCGCCTCAGACTGCTGGTGCCGACCCTTGCGCCCATGGGGAGCTCGGGCACGCTTCCGCAGTTTGTCGAAATAAACACATCCCGGGGATCTTCCCGCTCGGGTATGGCTCCGATGCGGAGTCCGGCGGGAAGTGCGGATGGGACATCCTTCATGCTGTGAACCGCCAGGTCCACGGTGCCGGCCAGGAGCGCATCCTCAATCTCCTTGACGAAAAGCCCCTTCCCGCCCACCTTGGCCAGGGGCACATCGAGAATCCTGTCTCCGGTCGTCTTGATGATGCGAAGCTCCACGGCCAGATCGGGCCAAAGCTTCTCCAGGGTCCCCTTGACCCACTCACTCTGATTCAGGGCAAGAAGGCTTCCCCGCGTACCAATCCGCAAAACTCGTCCGGTCACGTCTTCCTCACATGCATGTCAATGGCAGGTGTGGCAGCTGCCCCCGCTGCAACCGCTGCAGGACGATGCGCCGGATCCCATGCGACTGCTGGCCGCTCCCTTTTCCCCACCGCTCTTGAAGCCGAATACGGACATCATCCGTTGCACGTTGGCCGAATCACACTTGGGGCAGCTCACGGTTTCATCACTCCTGAACACAAGCCTCTCAAACTTCTCGCAGCAACTGCAGCATTCGTATTCAAAGATGGGCATTGCCTTCCTCCCTGTGGAAACTCAAAATTCGTCCGCACTCAAACAAAGTAACTCACTGTTCTTCTATGTCCAACTCCACGGCGTCCCCATCCCTGACGACCTTGAAGTCGCCTGGGTCACCCAGCACCTTTCCCACCACATTCACGGCGCTGGCCGGGCGGATTTCAGCGCCCCGGCTCATGGGGGTAGGCCCGAAGAAAATGCAGAAAGCCTTGCCTGTGGGCCAGTACCCGATGTCCCCCCGTTCGACGACTTCCCGGGCCGTCTCGTCGAGACTCTCGTCGACCGGGATGGGAAAGTAGATCTCATCCCCCCATGTCCTCGCGACGGCACGGATGGGCAAGGCGTCCCGGATGGCGCGGGCGGTGGGAGTGTCCTTCAGCTCCCCTGCCATGACGATGGAACCCGCGGTGATTTGAATGCGTCCGGCCATGGCGTCCTCCTTCTCAGAGTTTTTCAATGACTGCGGCCATGAGGAGAGGAAACATGATTTCGTGGTGTCCGATGAGGGATATCCCTATGCCGCCCCCTGCCGTGGGGCGCTCGACGATGTTCACCTGAGGGCGGTAGTGGCGTTGAAAATCCATGTTGACCGTCGTGATTCCGGCCAGGGAAAATCCCAGGTTTCGCACGACGCTCACCGCCTTGAGAAACACCTCCGGAAGGATGACCGCGGAACCCAGGTTGATGAACACTCCTCCCTCCAGGGTGGAAACCAGCCTGGAAAAGAGCCTGAAGTCGTGATGGCTCAGGGCGCCCATGGCCCCGCCGTCCATAGCCGGGTGCATGTGGATGATGTCCGTCCCAAGGGCCACGTGAACCGTGACGGGAACCCCGCACCGAGCCGCGGTGGCGAGGATGCTGAGATGAGCAAAAGGGGCGCCCTCCTCCAGGAGGCGTTCGCCAACGGCCGTCCCCAAACCGACGCCGCCCTTCTCGAAAGCCTTTTTCACGGTGCCGTGGATGAACTCCCCCGTTTCCCGGGCATTGCCGAACTGGCCCTTGTCCAGGTGCGCCGCCACGTCCTCGGAGGTCATTCCGGCCAGCGCGATCTCCACATCGTGGATGATACCGGCCCCGTTCATGGCCAATCCCGTGAAGATTCCCCTTTCCAGGGCGTTCACCAGGATGGGGTTCAGTCCCACCTTGATGGGATGGGCACCCATGCCGAGAAGCACCGTCCGATTGCCGCGCACGGCGCCGACCACCGCGGAGACCGCATGCCGAAGCTGCTCGGCCCCCAGAATGTTCGGCAATCCGTCCAGGAACGTGCTCAGTGGCTGCCCCGGCTTCCACGGATTCCCGAAGTCCTCCAGCTTGACCTTGCTCGGCCGGTCCCTCAAGCTAGTCATGGCGAGCCCGTCAAAGTCGAGTGGTTCCCATCGCCGCTTCGTCGTTTCCATGGTCATACCGCCGCATCGCCGAAAAGGATCTCCTCCACGAGACCGCACAGGATGTGGCCGGCCGTGATATGGCACTCCTGGATGCGGGCCGTGTCCCGCGAAGGAACATGGAGCAGGAGGTTGCAATGAGTGTCCATCTCCGCCGGAGTGCCGCCTCCCATGCCCAGGGTGATCAGTCCGTTGTCCCTGGCCCAGGCGAGGGCCGTCGACACGTTGCGTGATCGCCCGCTCGTGCTGATCCCGAGGGCCACATCCCCGGGCCGACCCAGCGCCTGAAGCTGTCTCAGGAAGACATCCTCAAACCGGAAGTCGTTGCTGATGCTGGTGATGACGGAGCTGTCCACGGTGAGTGCCAGGGCCGGAAGGGGAGGACGCGTGAGGGCAAACCGATTGACGAACTCGGCGGCAAGGTGCTGCGCATCGGCGGCGCTCCCGCCATTGCCGAAAAGAAACAGTCTGCACCCGCGTCTGAAGGATTCAGCCACGGCCTCCGCCATGTCCAGGATGATGTGCCCGCTCCTGCGACAGAGCTCCTGCTTGGCTTCGACACTCTCGCGAAAACTCCTTTCGATACCGCTCAGGAGCCTCCTTCGCAACGGTTCATCCATGCACCGCTCCTCACACCCGAGTGACCATCCCGGCGCCGTTCTTCATGTCCTTGCGGAGCAGAGCGAGGAAATTCTCGAAAAATGGACCCGGCTTGCCATCCCCAATGGTGCGGTCGTCAAATTGCACCACCGGCAGCACGTCGAAGGTCGTCCCAAAGAGCATCATTTCCCTCGCTCCGTAGGCTTCCCCAGGGCTGATGTCGGCCTCCCGAACTTCTTTCAGTCCACCGTTTTCGACCAGTTCCCCCGCCAGTTCGAGCATGCGTGAAACAGTCACTCCCCTGAGAATTCGCTCGAACCGGGGAACCAGAAACTCGCCCGCTTCCGTGACAATGCCCACATTTTCCGTGGCACCCTCACCCAGGAAGCCCCCTTCGTCGAGGGAAACCGTGAAGTCCACGCCCATGTCCTGGGCTTCCTTGGTCATGAGTACGTTCGGCAGGTAGTTGCAGCTCTTGATGTTCGCGAAGTAATCCCTCTTCATGGGAACGCGGCTCGTCACGAGGCGCACCCCGGCAGAGTACTTGTCCTCCGAGGGAACCTTGAGGGTCGTGACCATCACGTACAGCTGACTTGCAGGGCACTCGTAAGGATTTGTGGAAAACCCGCCGGGGCCCCTTGATAAAAAGACCCTGATGAGGCAATCGGGAACATGGGCCACCCTGATCGTCTGCAGGATGATGCTCTCCAGGCGGGAACGGTCCACGGGGAACACTAGGCCGGAGGTTCCCGCCGACCGCTCCATGCGATCCAGGTGGCGCCCGAGGCCGTAGACCTTACGGTCCACGCATTTGAACGCCTCGAAGACCCCGTCGCCGCGGTGGACCAGGTGATCGTCTATGGGAACCATCATCAGTGCGGGGTCCGTCACGATCCCCCCCAGCCAACTCGAGTACATGGCCAGGTAGTTTTCGTGGTAGGATTTGTTTAAAGATATGAGATGATCCACCACCTGATCAAAGCTCAGGGTGGGGGGCGATTCCGTCATCCACAGTGCAATTCTTCCTTCCATGACTCACATCACCTCTAAGGTCCAGCCGACCAAGCCGTGTTTGCCATCAGCGGTCGGCACCATCAAAAAGCCTTTCCGCGGGGCCTTCATGTCCGGTTTCGCGGATTAAGGAAGGCATCTGCGCCTTGTCCCGAACGCTCGAACACTATATTATTACGCTTCCCTGTGCCTTGGCCAAGAGGCAAACACAATAATCAAGGGAACCCCATACTGCAAGGGAAAAGGTCCCCCGCAAGAGCTCCGGCAAAGGGTGAAGACGGCATGCACAATGGCAAACTGGAATCGGTCGTGTTCGACTTCGACGGCACACTCGCCGAGCTTCACCTCGATTTCGCCGAAATGAAGCGGCGTCTGGGGGATCTCGCTGCGGAGTACCTTGACGGCGCCTTCGAGTCCTCGGGGCAACCCGCGTTGGAGCTCCTTGAATCCATCGGGAGCATCATCCACGCAAAGGATCACTGTATGGGGAGGCAATTCAAGGAACGGGCCCACTCTCTCATCGTGGACATGGAACTGGAGGCAGCCGGCCGGGGCGCCCTGTTTCCTTTCACGCGAAGGGTTCTCCGTATCCTTGCAGGCAAAGGGATCAAGATCGCCGTCATCACCCGCAACTGCGAACAGGCGGTGACCACAGTATTCCCCGACATTCACCTGCATTGTTCCACATTCCTCTCCAGGGAACATGTCAAGCGGGTGAAGCCGGACCCAGAGCATCTGCTCCTGGCACTGGAGAGACTCACCGCGCCCGCGGCCACCGCCCTCATGGTCGGCGACCATCCCCTGGACATCCAGACGGGCAAGCGCGCTGGGACTCTTACCGCCGGCGTCACCAGCGGAAACAGCTCCCAGGCCGACCTCAGCAAAAGCGGTGCCGACTGGACGGCAAGGAACTGTGAGGAGCTCGTCGACCAGCTCATGAGGGAGGGAAAGGTTTAGAAGAAAGTGCCTAAAGTGAACTGAAGTGAGCTAAAGTGCCTAAAGTGAGCTAAAGTGCCTAAAGTGAACTGAAGGCGACTGGAGTGGGCTGGAGTCAACCGATTGACATCCGGGACGCATTGGGCTACGCATCGTCATGAGGATCACGACATTTCTTGAAAAACCCGTTTTTCCCTCACGGGCCGTCCTGGGTTTCTCCGGTTGGCCTGATGCGGGAAGGATCGTCGAGCACACCCTCTCGGAACTCAAAGGCACCTTCCCCCACGAACCCTTCGCGGACTGGGACCTGGACGGGTTCTGGCATGCGGAATCCACGCGGCCCAGGATCACCGTGGAACACGGGCAGATTCAGGAAGTGAAATGGCCTGTGTACCACTTCTGGCTTCTGACTCCCCCGTCGTCTCCCCCTTTTCTTATTGGAGGAGGTCCGGAACCCACCATCCATTGGCGAGCCTTCGTCGACGGACTCGTTCAACTCCTCGGTGAATGGGGATGCCGGGAAATCGTCCTTCTCGGCGGTTTGTACGATCAGATCCTGCACGACGACATCATGGTCTCCGGTGTCGGTCAAGGCACCCGGGCCTACAACCAGCTCCACGCTCTCAAGTGTCACCAGACACAGTACACGGGACCCGGAGCCATCCACTCGGCCATCATGACCGCCGCCCATGAATCGCACCTTCACTGCCTCGCGTTCTGGGCACACTACCCTTTTTACCTGAGCGGCAGACACGAAGCCCTCATGGCCCGCGTCATCGAGATCCTCGCCAGCGTGCTGGGCTTGTCCATCGAAACGGAACACCTCTCCCTGCGTTGGGAACGGCGACTGAAGGAAATTGAGGACATCGTTCAGCAAAACGATGACCTGCTGGAAGTCCTCGAATCCCTCAAAAAGGGGCAGCCGCCAAAGTCATTTTTTGGGGAATCCTCGAAGGTGGTCCGCCTGGACGAGTTCCTGAAGAAAAGGGAAGGCCCCCATTTCAACAAGGACTGACATGATTCGTCCCCATTCCCTCATGGATACGCTGGATCGGGACCACAGAGACCTTCTTTCCCGTACCGTATCCCATTTCAAGGAAATCGCCCGCTTGAACCGCTTTGCGGAAAACCGGTCTTTCGAGCACGACACCCGCCGCTGCCTCATCTGCCATCCTGAATTGGTCCCCCTGGAACCTTTCCTGGTGTATCTGGAGGTGGCGGCCGAATCCGTCAAGGTCAGACGTCCCCGCCTGGATGCATCCCTGGTGGCGGAGATCAACAGCGACCTCGCTCTGCTTGGAGTGCCGGACCGGGTGACCGTCGAATCTCTCCTGGCCGGAGATGTCCCGGGGACGATGCGCTGGAAGGACTGGCTCCGTGACGCCATTGCAACAGGTCTCGGACTCCTGTCGGTACACAGCGAAACCAGTCGCGAATTCGATCTGGAAGAGGCGGAGGTGGGCAGCCTGGGAGAGTGGATCCAGTGGAAAATCAACGACCTGATGGAATTTCAGAAAAGCGGCGCTGCATGAGCCACTCCCTGCCCATGTGACTCTCCACGGGATCGCTCCTGGAAATAATCTGAATGCGGCAGAGGGGTGCCAGGGACGTTTGCCGTCACGGCGGACCGGCGGTGGGGTGTGCGTTCACCGTGCGAGCCACCGCGCAAGCACGGCCTTGATATCCTTGGGGCGGAAGGGCTTTGCCAGGTAATCGTTCATTCCCGCATCGATGCAGTGGGCGCGGTCTCCTTCCATGGCGCTCGCGGTGAGCGCGATGATGACTGTTTGCTCCTTTCCGGTGCGGCGCTCGTGCTCCCGAATCAAGCGGGTTGCTTCAAATCCGTCCATGACGGGCATTTGGCAATCCATCAACACGATGTCATAATCCTCTCTCTGCAGGGCCTCGACGGCTTGACGTCCATTCTCGGCGAGGTCCGCGGCCGAGCCAAGGATTGTGAGCATCATGTGAACCAATTCCCGGTTGACGGGATTGTCCTCAACGACGAGCACCCGCAGGCCCGCAAAGGGATTGTCAGGGGGCTCGCGGGAAACCACACCCTTTTGCATCCCGGCTTCGCTTTCATCCAGTGTGGATGGCTCAAAGCAAACCCGAAACCAGAAATTGGAGCCTTCCCCGGCCTCACTGTCCACCCCTATCGTCCCTCCCATCAGTTCCACGAGATGCTTGGAAATCGCCAATCCCAGGCCGGTGCCCCCGAATTTCCGTGTGGTTGATCCATCGGCCTGGGTGAAGGGGTTAAAAAGACGAGCTTGCACTTCGGGAGGGACTCCGATCCCCGTGTCCCTGACTTCAAAGAGTAGAGAAACCTTGGGATGATGGAGAGTTTCCCGTACAACCTTGACAGTCACCTCACCCTTTTCGGTGAACTTCACACCATTGCCCACAAGGTTGACCAATATCTGCCGCAGCCGCACGGGATCTCCGCAGACAGACCGCGGCACATTCCCGGCAATGGAAACGTTCAGGGCAACCCCTTTGTTCGCAGCCTTCCCGGCAGACAGCGCGACCGCTTCCTCTATGGTTCGATGCAGTTCGAACACAGTATGCTCCAGGGCCATTCCACCCGCTTCGATTTTGGATAAGTCAAGAATATCATCTATGATCCTCAACAGCATCTCCGCGGACCTGTACGCGGTGCCTGCGTACTCACGCTGCACTTCCTGGAGGTCCGTATTGCGAAGGAGAGTGAGCATTCCCAGCACCCCGTGCATGGGGGTTCGTATTTCGTGGCTCATGTTGGCAAGGAACTGTGCCTTCGTCCGGGCTGCCGCCTCAGCGTTCTCCCGTGCCCGCTCCAACTCTTCGTGGGTTCGTTTGCGGTCGAGGGCATTGACCAGCATCTCGGCAAAGATCTTGAGGAGGGTGATGGACTCTTGGTCCCATGTCTTCTCCTCCCGGATGGAGGTGAATCCCACAAAACCCGCCACCGCATCCCTCCATGAGAGCGGAACCGCGAGGACGGAACGGACCTTGGATGCTTGAAGGATGGACTTCTCCGGAGTCGCCTCGGGCGGAAGGTCCTCCGGGCGAGGTATGTGGATCTGGTTGGAATTCCTCAATTTCTCTATCCACCATGGAAAGGCCACCACGGGAAGGCTCTGAAACTGTTGATAGGCTGTTTCGATCCCCTGGGCACACCATTCGTGGGTCTTGTTCATCTTTGTGAAGGACTCGTCGGCAAGGAAAACGTAAGTGCGGTCGACGCCGGCAAATGATCCTATCTGTCCCAGAGCATCCGTTATGCCGTCATCCATCTCATGGGGAGGCAGATTGATGAACCCCGTGGAAATACCGGTCAGCAAGGATTCAAAGCCTGCCAGGTACTGGAGCTTCCTCTCCGCGTGCACGCGTTCCGCCACTTCGCGCCTGAGGTGCTCGTTGAGGCTTTCCACCTGCTCCTTCTCCTGAGCGAGTCTATTCACCAAGTCGCCCTTTTCAAGACTCAAACGAAAGGACGAGTCGACGAAGCTGTTCTGGATACGACCAGCCTTGAGGAGAAAGAGCATGAACAGGATCATCATGCATCCCGCCACCACGTGAAGCGAATCGCCGTATGTGAGGAACAATACGGTCATGGGCAACACCAATGGCACAACGTATAGAACGTATGCGATGTAAACCGGAGAGAGAACCGTCATGGCTCCGGAGGCCATTCCGGACAGGAGGAAAACCGTGAAAAACTGATGGGGGACCGAGGACTCGGGAATGAACAGGATGCCTGCGACCCCCCACCCAAAACCCGTGGCTGCCGCCCCCCACACGTACCACTTGCCCCATTCCCCTTTCACCCCGGTTCCGCTGGGGGAGACGCGCTTTTTGTGAAGCAGGGTAATGGTCCAGCGATAGAGCAAGACGGCGAGCATGGCGCCCACCCAACCGAGGGCCATGCCGTGTGCAACGACATTCCACTGGATGAAGACCAGCAGCAGTGCATTGACCAGGGTGGCAAGATTGCTCGAATGCCCATGAGAATAAAGAAGCCTCACCTTCCATTCGTAAATGGCCCGGTCATGATCCTTGGACCCCGCGGGGGCTTCACTTGAAAAGGATGGGGGCGGAGGCCCGTTGCCGGGTATAGACGAATGAGAACTCATGACACTCTCTTCCAACCGATTCCTCTCAGAACGAAAACCTGATCTGCCCGCTCACGCCGTGCGCGTTGACTTTCTCGCCGAATTCGCCATCGTACCTGATGGTCGCAGAAAGACAGCCCTTGCCCACAAAGGTTACCCCCGCATCCACCGTTGCCCGGTTTCTACCCAGATCACGGCCGTCGATGGAAAAGCCGATGTCCGGCCGACCAGAGAACGATGTGGGGATGCGTCGATCGTCGATGTTGAAATCGTACTTCCACGCCGCACCCGCTTCAGGGATGAGAACCCCTTTTGAAATGGCCACAGACCGCTTGACCCGGACACCGACCTCTGATGCGAGTGAACTGGTCTGGCGGCTCCTAATCCTCATGTCCAGGGCCCCCGCACCCGATTCCTTCACGCGCTCTTCATCCAGAATGTTGTACGAGAGGGATGCGAAGGGCTGGAACGTCCAGCTCTGGACGGGGAAACCGTACCCTCCCTCCAGCACGGCGGAAAAGGCATTCCCATCGTGCCTGCTGTTAGCCTGACGTTGGATGGACCCGATCTTCATGGCCCGGTCGTTCTTGTAGCGGTGCCGGCCATAGGAAAGGACACCCTCGACATAGGCCCGTTCCGTGAACGCCGTGCCATAGACGGAACCATAGACGCTTCGGATGTTGCCGTCCGCCCGATGGCCGTCCAGATCCACGTCGGTGCTGGCGTATCCGAAATCGGCGCCCGCCAGAAACCGGTCATGGAACGCGTAGTCAAACCCCAAAGCACCGCCGCCCATCACGTAGTCGAAGTCCCTGAAACCGTTTACACCACTCCCGTCACCGAACCGGCTGAAACCGTCCATCCACACTCCGGCTCTCTTGCGTGTCACACCCTTCCCGTCTGGGTTGACGCTAACACCGGGGGTCTCCGTCGCACTCCCGTCCCCCGTCGGGGCGGGCCTCCCCAGCTCCGTCGCCTGTTCAGCCATGGACCAGGCAAGACCGTGGCGGACGGAGCGCATGCGCTGCTGCAGTGTACGAACATACTGACGCGTGATGTCGAAGGTGGCGAGAGCACTCGCATCGTAGACCTCGGGCAGGAGCGTGTCGTATGCGAGGGCGAGACTGTGAACGTCAGGCAGAGTGAAAAGCTCAGCCACAATCGGCGCGAATCCCGCCGAGCCCCCAGCGAGCTGCACCGCGTTGAAATATTTGCCCACGGCCTTTTCATTGTCGTTCAGGCCAAACGGTGCAAAGTCGATGTCGAATCCAAGGGCCATGTCCGTGCTGTTGGGAAAAAGCAGCTCGAAGTCCAGCACCGCCGATTGCAAAGCGGTAAGGCTCATGCCAAAGTTGGTCAATCCCCCGGCGCTCGAGAACAGGACGAGCTGACCTGAACCCGGCTTGGCCAACCCGGCATTCAAAAGGTTGACGACCGTCGACCCGGCCACCTCCGACTTCCCACTCACATTGATCCGGTCTGCCTGAGCGCTGGAAAGATCCACATCGGCAAAGAAGATGCCGGATTGAGTCTGCAGCAGATTCCCCGTGACCGCCGTCGTCAGCAGGATGCCCTCCCCACCGGGAGAGAGGGCCCCCGAATTGGTCAGGAGGTTGCCGGACCCCAGACTGACCCGTTCCCCCGAAATGAAGAGGCCTCCTGAAGCGTTGTTGAATCCATTGGAACCCGTTCCGAGGTCGACGCTCCCGATGACGGTGCCGAAATTGACTATGTTCTCACCGCCGGTGGTCCCGACAATCGCTGTTCCGGCGATGGAAGAAGCGGTTGTGACCACCCCGTGATTGACCAGGGTATTGGTGGCCCCGTCCGCAAAGGCCACTCCCGCCCCCTGCCCCGTACCCCCTTGCACCGTCCCGCCGAGGATGCTTACGGAGATGTCGCCGTTGTGCCCCGTGTTCCCGACGCTTTGGGCAAAAATGCCGTTGGCGTCCTTCCCCAGGACGGTGATGTTGCCGGAGATCGTCACATCGACGGGCCCTGCGTCAATTCCACCGGCGCTCTGGGCGAAGACGCCGTCGGAAGCTTCGCCCTGCGTGGAAATGTTTCCCGTGTGATCGACGCTCACGGCGCTCCCCGACCCGTCGCCACCCACGCTGCCTGAAAAATCGATGAAGGAAAGGAGATTTTGGGGACCGACGCCAAGGCCACCCGCCTTGCCACCACCCCCGCCGACGCTCTGTGCGTAAATGCCGTACGAGTCGGCGCCGCGGGTATTGATTTCCCCGGAACTCGTGATGGTCACGGTGCCCCCGTCACCACCACTGCCTCCATCTCGACCGAAGGCAACACCAATGCCGATGTTCTTGACGGGACCAATGCCGCTCGTGAGACCCCGGTCCACATCGCCGGCCACACCCCCCCCGCCGCCGATGCTCTGGGCGAAAATCCCGTGGGAGGAATCCCCGAATGTGTTGATGGCGCCGCTGTGATTGATGACGACATTGCCTCCGTTACCCGCTGCACCGCCGGCGCCGCCTATGGCAAACTTGCCCAGGAGCCCGCCGGCGGCTTTGCCTCCCTTGTCCTCCCCAGCGGCAAAACTTTGAGCCTCACCACCTCCCCCGCCTATGCTCTGGGCGAAGATTGCCGTCGATCCATACCCGGTGGTGGTGATGTCTCCCGTGTTGGTGATGGCGACTTCATCCCCGTTTCCGCTGCTTCCCGCATTGCCGCCCACCGTGAAAGACAGGTCCCTGAGTTGGCCCATGAGGGATTTCGCCAGGAAGGATCCGCTCCCGCCCATTGTCGTTGCCGGAAAAAGGGCGAGTGTGACATAGTCCGCTTCCGTGCCGGTCCCATTGATCCCGTCACCGCCGCTGCCTCCCCCGCCTCCGATGCTTTGGGCGAAAATTCCCCTGGAATAGGTTCCCTGGGTGGTTATGGCACCGCTGTTGGTGACGCTCACCTTGCCGCCGTTATTGGCGCTTCCACCCGTCCCGCCGACATTGACGGCGAACTTCCAGTTGGCGCCGGATGTCTGGTTTTTCTCAAGTGTCGCACTGCCCGCGTTGAAAAGCAGAGAGACCCCGCGGGAGTCGCCACCGCTGCCTCCACCGCCTCCGATGCTCTGAGCTCGGATGCCGTCGGATTTGTCTCCCAGCGTGAAGATGTCCCCTCCGTTCTGCACGGTGACATCGCCCCCGTTGTTGCCCGTGCCCCCGGAGCCGCCGACTGAAAGGGAACCATTGAGGCTCCTTCCCTCGTTGGCCGCGCCGAAACCGATGGTGGCGGTGAAGCTGGACCCCCCGTTGCCGCCTCCGCCTCCGATGCTCTGGGCGAAAATGCCGTGGGAATCGTTGTTTCGAGTGATGATGGCGGCCTCATTGAAGACCCCGACGGTCCCTCCTACGTCACCGGATCCGCCAAAACCCCCGATGCTCAGCACAGTGTTGATGTTCCATGTGTCTTCGGACCCCCCGAACCCAAGCCCGAGGGACAGGCTGGAGCCGCCGTCACCGCCCCCGCCCCCTAGACTCTGGGCGAAGATCCCGTGGGAGTTTTCCCCTGACGTATCAATGATGCCGCTATTCGAGACTTCGACTGCTTTTCCCTTGCCTCCGGAACCACCAAAGCCGCCCACTCCCACGGAAAGGTTCTTTGTCTCGGCTCCGCCGAAGGACCCCGCAAAGCTGAACCCCCCATCGCCGCCACCGCCCCCTAGACTCTGGGCCTGGATGCCGCAGGACTCGCTCCCATGGGTCACAATGGTGCCCGCATTGGCGACGGCGACCTGGTCCGCATCGCCTCCAGCGCGCCCGAAGCCGCCGATGCTCACCGAAAGCTCTTTTGCCTGGGTGCCCTTCCCAATGGAACCGGTAGCGCTGAACCCTCCGGTTCCGCCACCACCGCCGATGCTCTGTGCCAGAATACCGTGAGATGTCCCTCCGAAGGTTTCAATCATGCCGAAATTCTCGACTGCGACACTTCCACCGTCTCCGGTGGTGCCCCCGAAACCTCCCACGGAAACGGACAGATTGATCTGCTTGTCTCCGTTGCCCAATGCGGCGGCGAGACTCCATCCACCATCCCCGCCTCCGCCCCCGAGGCTCTGGGCAAAAATACCGGAGGCCGCCTCACCGACAGTCAGGATGTCAGCTGAGTTCCAAACCGCGACGCTCTTGCCGTCACCTCCGACGCCCCCAAAACCCCCTATCGAGAATGCCAGGCTTGCGCCATCGCCAAAGCCCCCGGTGAGGGACCCGCTGAAGCCGCCTGCTCCTCCTCCTCCACCGGCGCTCTGGGCCATAATTCCATGAGAGCCAGCCCCGAAAGTCTCGATGAGCCCGCTGCTGTCAACGGTGACGGTCCCGGCGTCACCCCCGCCACCACCCGCTCCCCCAAGGCTGAAGCTCAGGCCCCCGCTTTCCAGGGCAAGACCTCCGGCGAAGCTGAAGCCGCCGACACCGCCTCCTCCCCCCACACTCTGGGCCAAAATCCCGTAAGAGGCCCCTCCCTCGGTGAAGATGCTGCCGTGGGACTCAACGTCCACCGCCCCCCCAAGACCACCATCCCCCCCAAAACCTCCGATGCCGATGCTTATGGCTGGACCCGGACTGACTCCCGCCGCCACGCTGAATCCACCAGAACCGCCTCCACCGCCGATGCTTTGTGCAAAAATGCCGTGGGAGCGGTCACCGGATGTCGCGATGGTTTCGCCGGTGTTGTCAATCGAAACCGCTCCTCCATCGCCTCCCGAGCCTCCGAAGCCGCCAATGTTCAGAGCCGCGCCGGCTCCATCAGTGACACTCGCCGCGATGCCAAATCCCCCTGAACCGCCGCCTCCCCCTACGCTCTGGGCGAAGATCCCATGAGCGTCCTCACCCTCAGTGAAGATGCTGGACCCGCTCGTAACGCCAACCCGAGCGCCCGTTCCTCCATTTCCACCAGTTCCCCCGATGGCGAGGCTGAATGCACCCTTGTATCCTCCAGCAGCGGCGACCGAGAAACCGCCGTTGCCGCCTCCGCCGCCGATGCTCTGGGCAAAAATCCCGTGGGACCGGTCTCCTCCCGTGGAGATGGACCCATCAAGGCTGTTCACCTCCACCTGGCTACCGCTGCCGCCAGGTCCTCCAGAACCGCCGACCGACACGGAAACCTGAGCTCCCACCGCAACGCTGGCGCCTCCATTTCCACCGCCCCCTCCCACGCTCTGGGCGAAAATGCCGCTGGAATCCTCACCCAAGGTGAAGAGCCGCCCACTGTTCGTGACGGCGACGGCTCCGCCGTCTCCCCCGGAATCACCGCTGCCCCCGAAGGAGAACCATCCGCCCGAGTTGCCCCCCGCACCACCGCCCCCGCCGACACTTTGGGCGAAGATGGAGTGGGAATCGGGACCGGAAGTCGCGATCAAGCCGCTGTTCGTGACGGCGACAGCGCCGCCGTTGCCCGTGCTGCCGCCTCCGCCGCCGATGGAGACAAGACCTCCCGAGTTGCCCCCGTCACCTCCGCCGCCCCCGATGCTCTGGGCATAAATCCCTACGGAGTAGTCTCCCAGGGTCACAAGATCGGCTTCGTTGGTGACTCCAACTGCACCACCGCTGCCCCCTCCGGAACCGCTCCCTCCAAAGGAGACCAACCCTCCTGAACTCCCCGCGCTGCCGCCACCACCCCCCACGCTCTGGGCAAAAATGGCGTGGGAGAGGTCCCCGGTCGTCGTAACCAACCCGCCTGCCAGGTTTGTCACCGTGACACCGCCGGCATCGCTGCTGGTGCTTCCCTTGCCTCCCAGGGAGACCAGCCCACCTGAATTCCCTCCGTCACCGCCGCCGCCCCCGATGCTCTGGGCGAAAATCCCTCGGGCATAATCCCCGAAAGTGGACAATTGGCCGCTGTTGGCCACGGTGACATCCCCTCCGACCCCACCGCCTCCCCCTTCCCCGCCGATGGTAACCAAGCCGCCCGTGCTTCCAGCGCTGCCGCCTCCCCCTCCCACGCTCTGGGCAAAAATGGCATGGGCCGTGTCTCCGGAAGTCGCTATTGTTCCGCCCTGGTTCTGAACGGACACCCTCCCGCCGTTGCTCGTGGTGCTTCCTTTGCCTCCGATGGAGACCAGACCGCCGGAATTGCCGCCGTCACCCCCGCCTCCCCCGATGCTCTGGGCGTAGATGCCCCGGGAATATTCGCCAAAAGTCTGCAGGGTTCCCCTGTTGGTCACCTCCACGTCACCGCCCGCACCTCCGCCGGAGCCCTCACCGCCCAGGGAGACCAGACCACCGGAACTGCCCGCGCTACCTCCGCCACCGCCGATGCTCTGAGCAAAAATGGCGTGGGAGAGTTCTCCCCCCGTGGTGATGCTCCCGGTCTCCTGATTGGTGACCGCAACGCTTCCGCCATGGCTGGTGGAACTTCCCTTGCCGCCGATGGAAACCAGGCCGCCGGAGTCGCCCCCGTCACCACCGCCGCCGCCGATGCTCTGAACGAAAATCCCGGCGGAGTAAAACCCTGAAGTCTGGATTCCGCCGCTGTTCGTGGTCTGCACCGAGCCTCCATGGCCGCCGGCCGCCCCCTCGCCGCCCAGTGACAGAAGCCCCCCGGAACTCCCCGCACTGCCTCCACCACCACCCACGCTCTGGGTGAATATGGCCTGAGAATGAGACCCGTGAGTCGTGATGGGCCCGCTGTTTTGGACCGTGACCGAGCCGCCGGATCCGCTGCTCTCACCGCTGCCTCCGAACGCGAACAGTCCCCCTGACCCGCCGCCGCTCCCGGCGAACCCGCCGATGCTCTGGGCAAGGATGCCCCGGGAATCGTCCCCGAAGGTTTCGATGAAACCGGTGCTGGTCACGTGAACGGTGCCGCCCGGGCCGCTGCCCCGCCCTCCCCCTCCGACTCCGATGATGCCTCCACCGCCACCCCCGTTGCCGCCGGCTCCCCCAAGACTCTGGGCAAGGATGCCCTGGGAAGCAAAACCATGGGTGACGATGAAACTGGTGCTGTTGACCGTCGTGCCACCCGCCGTGCCCCCGATGCCGCCGTCGCCGCCTATGCCCGCAATGCCAAGGCCGATGCCGGCGCCGCCGGCGCCGCCGCTGCCCGCCTGGCTGAGGGCGAAGATGCCGTGGGACCCGGTGCCGAACGTCAGGATGGAACTGTCACTGTTCACGAGGACGTTTCCGGAATCGCCCCCGTTGCCCCCATCTCCACCGATCCCGACAGGCAAGATGAGGATTCCCAAGCCGTCTCCCCCATTGCCTCCAATGCCACCCAGGCTCTGCACCACGATGCCATGAGCCCCATCGCCCGTCGTCCCTATTACGGCAGCGCCGCCGACAAAGCTGAGGCCCGCGTTGCCACCCGCTCCCCCATTTCCGCCATTGCCGCCCACAACCGGAAATGAGCCGCCATTTCCCCCATCCCCCCCGTGATTGATAAACCGGATGCCGGGAGTACCCGGGGCAGGATTGATGTCACGGGTGAGGTTGATGACATGCAGTGTATCGACGGGTGGGGAGAAGAAGTCGACCCCACTCGATATCCCGGCGGATTGATTGTCCGTGCACATCACTTCCGTGGGACCCACTGGAAAACAGCTGCTCGGCAGAGCATGGGCACTGCCGTGCAGGAAAATAAAAAAGGAACCCAGCCAAAGGGTTCCCAGGGTCAAAGACCAGCTGTCACACCGCCAGAGTGTTTGCCACGGAAAGAACCGTCGCAAAGGCCTTCTCATTGATTCCCTTGGGCCGCCCGGAGCGGGGGCGCACAAATCGCCATCGCATCTAACCCTTCCAGCCTTCATCCCATTCCTCCCCGCCAAACCGGAACAACCGCAGAATCTCTTCACTCTCATCCTGTTTCCCCCCTCGTCCGCGACGGAAAAATCAAGGAAATGCTAAACAGCGGCAGCGTCGCCATGGAAAACGGCGCTGCCCTTCTGCGGCATGGCTCACATGGGATGCACGGTCGACCTGTTGTCCGTCATCGGAAACCCTTGCCCAATGCTGTTCGTGGTTTTTGGCAGCACCGCAATCAGGAAAAATGAAAACTCGAGACCGAAGAGCCTCCAAGTCCCTGTGCCGCCAATCGGTTGGGGGGGAAAAGCTATGTCCTGGCGATCTTACAACACCAACCGTGTCGATTAAAGTGAATAGTTGCACTTGAAACAACCTCCGCCAAAACCCATCCACTGCTCATTTTGACATCTCTTCACGATCGTATCCGGAAGGAAATCAAGGAAGGGGAATCGGTCTGGGAGCCCCTTGGCATTGAACTTCAGGGCTGTGTCGGACTTTTCTTGCCGAGTTGGGTGGCCCAGGCAACTCGTTGCCTGGGCCCGAAGGGCGGGAGGCCGATTCTGCTTTGATCCCAGAGACAAGGCGTCTGTGGGAGAACAGGATGAGATCACCAATCCGGGTTATCAGGTCTCGCCGTGGACCCTCAACAGCAGGTCTTCCAGTGCCTCCCGGAGCGTGGGAAACCGGAACTCGAACCCCAGTTCCAGAAGCCTCCTGGGAACAGCTCTTTGCCCCTTGAGGAGCACATCGGCGAATTCGCCCAGGATGGTCCGCAGGATAAACCTGGGGACCGCCGGCATGATCAGGGGTTTTTTCAGGACCTTCGCGAGGGTGCGGGTGAGCTCGCCGTTGGTCACGGGCGTGGGGGCAACGCAGTTGACGGGACCCTCGACCTTGTTCCCCTCCGAAGCAAAGACAAAGATGCGGAAGAGGTCCTTTTCGTGGATCCAGGGAAACCACTGTTTCCCGCTGCCCAAGGCACTGCCTGCGTAGTTGTTGAACGCCGGAATCATCCGGCTCAAGGCTCCACCGTCCTTACCAAGGACAATCCCGAAGCGCGGCAGGACGACGCGCACCCCGAAATCCCTTGCGCGTTCGGCTTCAGCCTCCCACTTCACGCCCACTTCCGCGAGGAAGTCGCTCCCCGGAGGGTTGGATTCATCGAGCACACGATCATCATCGCGCCCCCCATAGTAACCCACAGCCGAAGTGCTCAGCAGCGCCGTTCCTTCTCTGGCTCCCCTCAGGGCATCCACCAGGTTCCGCGTCGTGAGGATCCTGCTCTCCAGGATGAGTTGCCGCGCCTTGCTGGTCCAGGGTGTGAAAATCGAGGCTCCGGCAAGATTGATGACCACGTCGTGCTCGTTTACGCTCTGCTGCCAGGACCCGGGACGCGTCGGGTCCCCCTCCACGATGGAAACCCCGGAAGGCAATCTCTCGGCACTCCTGGATGATCGAACGACAGTGGTTATCTCGTGACCGAGCTGCTGCATGTTCCTGACGAGATAAGTCCCTACAAAACCAGTCGCTCCCGTGATGAAGATCTTCATGGCTCACTCCATACCTTGTTCACCTGCCCCGCGGGCGCGATTCTTTTCGGATCTTCGCGGATTTGCGTGACAGATGCCTGCTGTAGCATAGCCCCTTGTGGGCGTAAGACGGGCACAAGGCCCTAGGCTACAGGGTGAGGGACTCTGAAACAGGATGACTCGGGCTATTTCTCACGCCAATCCGCAATGAGCCTTCTTTTCTTGCGCGTAGTCGTGGAGAAACCGTTCGCACTTGAACTCACTCTAGGCACTTTAGCTCACTTTAGACACTTTAGCTCACTTTAGGCACTTGAACTCACTTTAAGCACTTTAGGCACCACCACTCTCACTCCTTTCCCAACACCCTCCCCGCCAGGTCGCATATCCTATAGTCGTGGACTCCTCCCTTTTCAAAAATATGCACTTTAGCCGGGTCTTGGAGGAGGGGCTTCAAATGATTCATGACCGCCGTAGCATCCACGAAACCCAGGACCCAGGCGGCCAGGCCCCTGTGTATGGGGTCATCGGAAGCCAGGTACGGGGCGAGATGGGTCACAGCCCCCTGGACCATCCCAGGCCTCTTCTGGGCGAGTCTTCCAATTCCCCACAAAACACCCCTTTCCAGCAAACCATTTTCCAGCGGATTGCCGTCCTCCCGGATATAGGAGACGAGAATGGCTGAGAACTCCTCGGCGACCCTTTCATGCCTCGCCATGATCTCCCCCATGGCCTCGGGAGCCCCCCACCCGATGCCCCCCGATTCGTCATTGAGACTCCACATGAGTCGCCGCATGACGACACGAGCCCATTCCATTTCCTCGTCGGCCATCCGGGCCACCACATATCCCACGGCGGTGACGGTGCGCCACTTGATCAATTCGTCCGGACTGTACAGGAAGGAGAGCAGGGGATTGATGATGCGCCGCGGCTCATGGGAGACCAATTCGCCCATGCGGGCTTCGAAAGCGTCCGATTTGAGGAGGTCTTCCACGAAACCCCGCAAGCCCACGATCCTGGAAGCCTTTCCTCTCAAAACCTCACCTCGCGAAGTTCATTCGGATTCCTGCCACGCAATGCACTGGGTGGGGCAGTACTTGATCGCCTCCTCGACACATTCCTCGGAGTAGAGGGGCATATCCAGCACTTCGAGGAAGTCCGCGTCATTGTGGCGGAACACGTCCGGGCAGATTTCCACGCAGGCGTCGCACTTGGTGCATGCACTCAGATCGATTTCCGGTATTCTTGCCATCGTATCGCTCACCTGCTTTCTCTCGTTATTACAGTCCGTTCCTTCAAATCAGGCATTCCTTTGAAAGACGACTCCTCCCGCTGAGCCCTCGATCTCCGGCAAGGCCGAACTGCGGGCGGAAGCACATGAACATCGTCAGTTCCTCGATCCGTCGCCCATGGAAGGATATAAGCAAGGAGAGCTTCAAGAGGGACTCAAACGATGGCACAGCGGGGACGAACCCATCTGCCGCGGGTGGAGGGAATGCTTGAACGGCAGGTCGGCCGATCATTTTTGATTGATGAGGTAGTTGTAGGCCGAGAGCGCGGCTTTTGCACCCTCTCCGACCGCCACCACCACCTGCTTGAAGGGAACGTTGGTGACGTCGCCGCATGCAAAAACCCCCGCAATGCCTGTGCGGCATTCCAAATCCACGAGGATCTCTCCCTTCTGGTTGGTGGCGAGGTTGTCGATGAAAAGGCTGGAGTTGGGCATGGTGCCGATTTCCACGAACACACCCTCGACGTTCATGGTCTTGACCTGCCCAGTGATGAGGCATTTGAACTCGATGCCTTCCACGAACGATTCACCCAGGATTCGGATGGGCTGGTGCTGGGAGAACACCGTCACCTTCTCGGAGGCTTCCACCTTGTCCTGGTATACCGGATCCCCCATGATGGGAGAAATGGAAACGACATAGATCCTGCTGGCGATGTGCATCAAATCGATGACCGCTTCCAGGGCGGAATTGCCGCCGCCGATGACGGCAACGTCGGCTCCGCCGTAAAGAGGTGCATCGCACGTGGAGCAGTAGGAAACTCCCTTGCCCTGAAGCTTTTTCTCTCCAGGCACGTCGAGGAGCTTATGACCTCCCCCGGTGGCGACGATGAGCGTCTTTCCGTAGAAGATCCTGCCGTCGTCGGTAACGACCCTCTTGATCCGGCCCGTTGGATCCACCACGCTCACATTCCTGCCGATGACCTTCTCCACGCCGAACTTCTTCACATGGTCTTCGAACTTGGCCACCAACTCGGCCGCGTTGACCTGGCTGAAACCCAGATAGTTGTCCACATCGGCCGTCCAGGTCACCTGACCTCCCACATCCTTGCTGATGATGAGGGTTTTCATGACCTTTCTGATGGCGTAAATGGCCGCGCTCAAACCGGCTGGGCCCGCTCCGAGGATGATCACGTCATAGAGGGGCGTCTCCGACTTCCGACCGGCCTGCCCAAGCATTTCGTAAAGCCGCCCGCTCGTTTCGAGGGTGACCAGATCGGCATATCCTCCCACGGAAGCGTCGTTGACAAGGATCTGCGGCAGGGCTCCGCTCCCCGTCTTCTGCTTCATTTCCTGCCACGCCGCCGACCCAGGGGAAGCGGGCACATCGATGAATTCGATGCCCTTTTCCTTCAGGAAGGACTTGGCCTTTTCACAGAACGGGCATCCTTCCATGCTGTACACTTTGACGTTCACAGGTGCACCCTCTGTATCCCCCAGTTCCTTACCGGTCGAGAGATTCGATCGCTTTCTCGATGGCTTCCTGGTCGAAGCCCAGGATCACTGCTTCTCCCACGGCGATGACGGGAACGCTACGCGCGCCCCCGGTGATGGTTTTCATCTCTTTGAGCGCCTCTCTGTCCTTACTCACATCGAAGGCCTCAAAGGCAACTCCCTTCTCCGTGAGAAACTCCTTCGCCTGCTGACAGTAGTGACAGGAAGGGGTCGTGTAGATCTTGACTTTCTTCTCCATTGAAAGAATTCCTCTCTCAAATCCTTCGCAGGGTTGTGCTCAAAGGCAGACAATCCGCAGAAAACGGCGAGAAACTCTCACCACGTCTTCACGTCGTGAATACGCTGCGGGGTGAGCACGGCTAACCCGAGCTCACCCCGCAACGAAAACAACGGGGACGATGCCCTTGCATCAGAATCCGACCAAGGGTTCAACCCAGTTTTTTCAGCTCCAGGGAGAGACGCCTCAGGTGCTGCTGCTCCTCTTTCACCAGAGCACCGATGAATTCCTGCCCCTTGGCTTCATCGGTCGCTTCCTGAACGCTCAGGAAGAAAATGACCGAGTCTTTTTCAAAATTGATCGCCAGTCTCAAGGCATCCTTGACGTCCTTGAGTTGGGCGACCTGGCTTTCGATGCTCCCCCCTCCCACGAAGACGTGTTGATCGGCCATCATCTTGATGTACGCGTCCGTCTCGTTGTCAGGATCCCACACCGTGGATTGGGATGCCTGTTTGGGCAATTTGGCCATGAGGTCTTCGAAGATCTTCTTGTGATTCACTTCCTCTTGTGCCAAATCCTGGAACAATTTCTGGATCGCCGGGTTGTCTAGGACTTTTTGGGCCTTCTCGTAAAAAGTCTTCCCGTTTTCCTCGATCTTGATCCCAACTTTGAACACTTCCGCAGCATTGAAATTGAAAATCATGAAAAGAACTCCTCACAGGCTAGGATTCTACTCTTTCTCAAAATCGCTCTTGGCTGCGCCGCAGATCGGGCAGACCCAGTCGTCAGGCAGGTCTTCAAACTTGGTTCCCGGAGCAACTCCACCGTCCGGATCCCCTTTTGCCGGATCATACACGTAACCGCACAGTTGACAAACCCAACTTTCCATTCCCTAAACCTCCTTGTTTGCGAGCACATCATTCCTTTTCAAAATCACTCTTGGGCGCTCCACAGACCGGGCATGCCCAATCGTCGGGCAAATCCTCAAATCGAGTTCCAGGAGCCACTTCACTGTCGGGATCCCCTTTCGCCGGATCGTACACATAGCCACAGATTTGGCACACGTAGCGGTCCATCAGGCTTCCTCCTTTTCAGGGCAGATATTGGGGGTTCAATAGTACAGTACTGCCGAGGTTAAGCATTACCATCATCGGGGGCAACATGACAAAAGGTATTTTGAACGCGGCTCTCCCCCGCGAATCCCTCCTGGCGAAGCCACAAGCGTCTTAGCCGCAGAGCGTTGGTCACCACCGAGACGGAGCTCAGGGCCATGGCACCGGCTGCGAACATGGGGTTGAGAAGGATGCCGAAAACTGGATAGAGGACCCCGGCCGCCACGGGTATGCCGAGGGTGTTGTAAAAGAAGGCCCAAAAGAGATTCTGCTTGATGACCCGCATGGTCAGAGCGGAGAGTCGTATGGCCGAGGAGACCAGCCTCAAGTCATCCTTGATGAGGGTGATGTCACTCGCTTCGACAGCCACGTCGGTTCCGGCACCGACGGCTATTCCCACATCGGCGACAGCCAGTGCCGGTGCGTCGTTGATCCCATCACCCACCATGGCGACCACTTCCTTGCCCTGCTGCAGCCGCCCTATTTCGCCGGCCTTGTCTCCCGGAAGCACCTCGGCCATCACCCGCTGAATCCCCGCCTGGCGTGCTATGTATTGGGCCGTTTCTCCCCGGTCTCCCGTGATCATGGCAACCTGCAAGCCCATTCCGCGCAACAGGCAAATGGCCTCCACCGCGGATTCCTTGAGCGCGTCGGCAAGGGCGATGATTCCCACGGCCTTGCCATCCATGGATACAAACACACAGGTCTTTCCCGCTGCCACAAGCATGTCGGCGCGGTCTCTCAAATCACCGATCTCCACCGCCTCCCTTTCCATCAGTCGGCGGTTTCCCACCAGCATCCTCTTCCCGTTGGTCCTTCCCCATGCTCCCAGACCGGGGACTGCTTCAAAACCTTCCAGGGGAAGGGGTTCAATGCCTTGCTCGCGCCCGTTTTCCACGATGGCCCTGGCGAGAGGGTGTTCGGAAGACGCCTCGAGGGACACCACGTCCTTCATCAACTCCCTCTCGTCCACGGAACCGTTTGTGACCACATCCGTCACCACAGGGGTCCCCCGGGTGAGGGTTCCCGTCTTGTCAAAGACGACCGTCGTGAGCTGGTGCGCCTTCTCGAGAGTTTCGCCCCCCTTGATGAGGATGCCGCTTTCGGCGCCAAGGCCCGTTCCCACCATGACCGCTGTCGGTGTCGCCAGGCCCATGGCACAGGGGCAGGCGATGATCAGCACTGACACAAAGTTCAGGAGTGCCCGGCCAAGATCCGGAGACGGCGCAAGGAAATACCACACGGCAAAGGTGACCGCCGCGATGACCAGGACCACGGGAACAAACACGGAAGCCACCTTGTCCGCAAAGCGCTGGATGGGAGCCTTGGACCCCTGGGCTTCCTCCACCAGGCGGATGATCTGGGCAAGAGCCGTCTCGGCGCCGACCCTGGTGGCCCTGAAAACAAAACTACCGCTCTGATTGATGGTTCCGGCAAAAACCTGGTCCGAAACACCCTTGGCGACTGGAATACTCTCACCGGTGAGCATGGATTCATCGACCACAGAGCTCCCCGATTCCACAACCCCGTCGACGGGAACCCGCCCCCCCGGCTTCACGACGAGGACATCGCCATGCAGAACGTCCTCGACGGGAATTTCGACTTCTCTCTCCCTTCGCATGACCATAGCGGTCCTGGGCGCCAGTTTGAGCAGTCCTTTGATGGCCTGGGACGTACGGCCCCTTGCCTTGATTTCCAGAAGACGCCCGAGGAGAACCAGGGTGACGATCATGGCCGCCCCATCATAGTACACGTGCACTTCGAGGCCCGACCCCGTGAAGAGCTCCGGCCAAAAGGTCGCGACAACAGAGTAGAAATAAGCCGATGCGGCTCCTATGGCGACGAGGGTGTTCATGTCGGCGGTCTTCTGCCGGGTGGCCTTGAATGCGCCGGAGAAGAAGCGGCTCCCCACCCAGAACACCGCAGGGGTGGTGAGGACAAGGAGGGCCAAATGGAGATGCTTCTGGGGTATTCCATGCAGGAACGGAAACCAGTGAGGCATGGCCCCGATCATGGTGATGGCGCTCAGCACCGCGCCCACGATGACTTTCGTCTTCAGTTGACGGATTTCCTTGCCGCGAGCGACCTCGATGGGGTCTTCCCGCGCCTCGCCCATCACTCCCAGGTACTCGTACCCGGCTTCTTCAACGACCCCCTGGACGGCACTCATCTGGAACACGGCGGGCTCGAACGCGAGGGTCGCTCGCGATGTGGCGAGGTTGACCGAGGCACTGCTCACACCCGGAATCCCTCGGAGAGCGTTTTCCACACGCCGCACACACGCGGCACAGGTCATGCCCCCAACCATCACCGTGACCTGCTTTGGCACACCGGCCTCATCCAGGGACACTCCCGGCGTTTCATAGCCGATCTCGTTGATTTTCTTTATGATGGCGCTTCGGTTTACCACGGCGGGATCGTATTCCACGGTGGCCTTGGACGAGGCGAAGTTCACCGCCGCGTCCCGAACACCCTCCAGGGACTTGATGCCCGTCTCCACACGGCGCACACACGCCGCGCAGCTCATGCCCTCAACGTGAATCGCTTCCTTAATCAACTTCGTAACCTGCCTGTTTGATCTTTTGCCTGATCACTTCAGGAGCCACGGGCTCAGCCTCCTCGAAATAGGCCTCCCCCTTCTCAAGATTCACACCGGGGTTCCTGACCCCGTCGATCTCACTCAGGGCCTTGGTGACCGCCCTGGCGCAGTGTTGACACGACATGCCTTTCACCTTGATGGTTTTCATGGGGGCAAGTGTCTCCTCAATGTCAGTGAACGATGGAAAAATCCCTTAATGCCTCACAGGTGACTGTTTGAGCCTTAAACCGTGCTCTTGGGTCTCACGCGGAGACGTACGGACGATGGGAACTTCTTCCGTGATTTCTCATCCCGTCTGCCCGGTTGCAACATCCGGAATGTTCCTTTTCCAGAACATGAGGACTCCATCTTTTCCGAAGGCTACCTGCACGAGCTCCCACCCCGTTTGTCCCTCTTCGTTGAGGATACCCCCAACCTTCTCGATTTGAGCGACCGGCACCCGCTCCACATCGCACTTTCCTTCCGGGGTACAGAAATAGATGAGCTCGGTGAACTCCTCCGCTGAACGCAGCGTCACTTTGTATTCGTAACGTGTCATGGCCTCAGGCTCCGGTTGGGGAAGTTTTCCATGCAGCGATTGTCTTGAACCCCTCACGTTGAGAAGGTGCAAGAGCGATTCCGTGCAGACCCTCGCATTTCTTGAGAATGATAAGCATGTTTGCTCACCTGTGCACCGCTGAGCAGGGCCGGCAAATTCCGCGGCGCTGGAAAAAGGCCCTCACACCTCCCGTTGCCGGAAATGTGAGGACTTGAAGTGTGCGCTTTTGTCGAGAATATCTATTTTATTTTAACCACGAAGGATGCGAAGGACTCGATGGTGAGGAAATTCATTCTCCTACTCTGCTGTATTCCTTGGTGATTCTTGGTGCTTCGTGGTTGACCCATAAGAACCACGAAGAATAGAGTGATGAAACAAATTGCGAATTCCTCTCTCATCCCGTATGCTTAAATCCTTCTTGAGTCGCCGATTCAGGTTTGGAAAGGCAATGACGCCCACCCTTATGCTGTGAACTCCGTTTCCGTTCGCATTGAATTGCATGGCTCTCTCGACGTGTGCGCCTTCCCGGACCCGCGAGCCGCCGTTGGGCGCTCACTGATCATTCCGCCGCATCAACACTTCGCAGGGGAGGCTTTGTAAGCGCATGCCCGTACAGCATGGACCAAGGAGTGGGTGCCTCGCTTTCATTCACGACGCCCGGTCGCGCCACTGGCTCCTGTTTCGCAATCCGTTGCGCATTCTGGAGGCCAACAGCATGGAGCAGGTCCTGCCCATCCTCCGGGAGGTCGATTACGCAGTTCATTCCAGCGGGCTCCACGCCGCGGGATTCATCAGTTATGAAGCTGCTCCCGCCTTCGATTCCGCCCTTGAGGTGCACCCTCTGAGGGGATTTCCCCTCATGTGGTTCGGGCTTTTTGAAAGGGCTGAAGCAGCGGAAGGACCCCCACCGGCCGCTCTTCACCATTCCATCAGCGAATGGGTCCCGTCCATCGATGGAACGAGCTACAACGCGGCCATTGATCGCATCAAGACCCTCATCGCCGAAGGCGAGACCTACCAGGTGAATTTCACCATGCGCCTCAAAGCCTCTCTTGAAGGAGAACCCTTATCCCTCTTTCACCGGCTGGTGAGAGCCCAGAGGGCCGATTACGGGGCCTTCGTCGATACGGGGAGGCTGTCCATTTGTTCGGCATCACCCGAGCTCTTTTTTCAGCTGGACGGCCGTCAAATGAGCTCGCGGCCCATGAAAGGCACCGCGGCCCGGGGACGGTGGCTCGATGAGGACACCGCCCAGGCTCAATGGCTCCACGCCTCCGAAAAAAACCGGGCGGAAAACGTGATGATCGTGGACATGGTGAGAAATGACATGGGGCGCGTCGCCGATGTTGGATCGGTAAACGTCCCGCGCCTCTTTCACGTGGAGAAGTACCCGACGGTTTGGCAGATGACGTCCACGGTGACCTCCGAAACAGACGCGAGCCTCCCTCAAATCATGGCGGCCCTCTTTCCGTGCGCCTCCATAACCGGCGCCCCCAAGGCCCGCACCATGCACATCATCGCCGACCTGGAGACGACGCCCCGAAAGGTCTACACCGGATGCATCGGATTCATGAGCCCGCAGAGACGTGCCCAGTTCAACGTGGCCATTCGCACGGTCATCGTTGACAAGGAGACTGGAGCCGCCGAATACGGCGTGGGTGGCGGAATTGTCTGGGATTCACAGGCCGGGGATGAGTACGAGGAATGCAGAATCAAAGCAAAGGTCTTGACGGAGAAAAGACCCGAGTTCGAACTGCTCGAAACCATCCTGTGGGAACCGGAAGGCGGTTTCTTCCTTCTGGATCGTCATCTGTGCCGGATGGACGCGTCGGCCCGGTATTTCGATTTTCCGTTCGACCGGGAGGCCGTCTTCCATACGCTTCACCGCCTCGAATCCGAGCTTTCCGGGATTCCCCAAAAAATCCGTCTGCTCCTGGATCCTCTGGGTGTTCCCTCCTGCGAGGCGAGTCCCCTGGCACCGGATGTGCCGGCCGGCGTCGCGCGGCTCGGTGTTGCCACGTTTCCCGTCGATTCCTCCGACATCTTCCTCTATCACAAGACGACGCACCGGCACGTGTATCTCGAGGCCCGGCGGAGCCGCCCCGATTGCGATGACGTTCTCCTTTGGAATGAGCAGGGGCAAGTCACGGAATCGTCCATTGCCAACGTGGTCATCCTCCACGAGGGGGAATGGATCACCCCGCCCGTCGACTGCGGACTGCTCCCGGGGACGTTCCGCGCTTGGCTGCTGGATCAGGGGAAAATCCGTGAAAAGCCCGTCACCATGCGCATGCTGGATCACGCGGAAAAAGTATTTCTTGTCAACTCCGTCAGGAAGTGGCGGGAGGCTCACCTTGTGGACAGAGCATTGCCTTCCGCATCCCTCCGAAGTCTCGCCGGAGGATGAAGTCGAAACACGAACAGGGAGGAAGGATGAAAGCACTGCTGAAGATCCTCGCCGGGGTTGCAGCCCTGGGCATTGTGGCCCTCGTTCTTGCCCTCTACCTGACCTCCCGCATTGAGAATGGCGCCAATGACTTTTTCGGTGCCATCAAGGCCAAGGAATATCAGAAGGCCTATGGTTTTCTTTCCAAGGATTTCAAGACAGCCACTTCAGAGGAGGAGTTCATCGCATTTCTCAACAGGAATGCCCTCCTCGCATACAAAGCGGCATCGTGGCCCAACCGCTCCGTCTCTGGGGACAGGGGGGAACTGGATGGCACCATCACCACCGAAACGGACGGCACAATCCTCATCCGGTTGAGCTTCGTCAAGGAACAGGGAGAGTGGAAGATCTACTCCATCCAAAAAGCAAGAGCCGGCATCCTGTCCGAGGATGCATCGGGCGTCACCCCAAGTGGGTCCGAGGAGATGGCCCTCGTGCGCCAAACGATGCAAGTGTTTGCGAAGGCCGTCAATGCAAAGAATTTCAAAGACTTCCACGCGTACGTGTCCCTGCTGTGGCAAAAGCAGGTCACCGCGGAGCAACTGAACAAAACCTTCAAACCTTTCATGGACGCCGACCTCGACCTCCTCTTTCTCGACAACTACATGCCCATATTCGATGAAGCACCGTCCCTGAACCCGGAAGGCGTGCTTTCCATCAAGGGCTATTATCCCACGAAACCATCGAGGGTCCACTTCGACTTCGGCTACATTCGTGAAGGAGCTGACTGGAAGCTGGTCAAGACCCACGTGAACATCAAGCCAACCCGGTAGGAGACGTCCCTGCTAAAAGAGCACTTCACCGCTGTGAGAACTATACCTGTTAAGCATAGAATGTGGCATTTTGCTGTGGTCTTCCAAGAACGCAACTTCTAAACCTCAAGAAGTATACATCTCAAAAAGAATCTTTGCGCTCTCGGCCCCCTCTGCGGTGAGTTCTTGGCATTTCATTACTTCGGGTGTCCCAAGGGGGCATGAGGGAATGGTTAGAGCAGATTGTCGATGGCAGAGAGGAGTTTTTCCCAGCTCAGGGGTTTTGACAAGACGGAGTCGACCCCCCTCGAGGAGAGGTCCTCTTCTTCATACTGCCCCCCCCAGCCGGTTATGAGGATGACAGGCGTGCAGGGGCTCCTGTCCTTGACGCGCCGGGCGATTTCCCATCCGCTCACCACGGGCATCCCGAGGTCCGTGAGGACCAGGTCGAAGGTCTCGCTGTCGATGAGGCTCAGGGCCTTCTCGCCCTCTTCCGTGGCGATGACTCGGTGTCCCTTGAGGAGAAGCATGTCGTTGAGGATCCCGAGGACTTCCTTGTCATCATCCACTATGAGCAATCGGCGCGGGGTTTGTTTGTTATGGGCAATGCCCGCAACGGCTTCATGGCAGAGGATCTTGGCTCTGGGGAGCTTGATGAGAAATACGCTGCCCTTGCCGGGTTTGCTCTTGGCGAATATCTCCCCACCGGCCCGAATGACCAGGCTCCAGGAAACACTCAGTCCCAGGCCCGAGTTGCCGACGCCCTTGGTGGTGTAGTAAGGGTCAAAGATCTTGGACATCACGTCTTCAGTCATCCCGATGCCCGTATCCCCCACCTGAATCATGACCTTGTCATTCAGGCATTCGCTCTGGAGGGTGATGGTCCCCCCTTCGGGCATGGCCTCGAGGGCGTTGAAGAGGAGATTCGTGAGTATCTCCCGGAAATCCGACGCGTGAATGGCCGCCATGCACTGCTTGTCCAGGTCCATCCGGAATTCGATGTTGTGGCCGTGACGCTGCATGCTGTCCTTCCACCGGGGCCTGGTCAATTCGACGACATCGCGAATGGCTTCATTCACATCGACGGAGGCGGGCTGCGACTGGCCTTCCCGGTCCCGTTCCGTGAATTTCTGCAGTCGCCTCACCGTATGGGCCCCATCGTGGACGGCCCTCTCCACATTCAGCAATCTGCGCCGGATTTCCTCATCCTGCAGCAATGGAAGCACAAGCTGAATGTTGCCGAGGATGGCCATGAGGAGGTTGTTGAAGTCATGGGCAACGCCCCCCGCCATGGTGCCGAGGGCGGCCAGCTTCTCGGTTTGAAGGATCTTCTCCGCAAAGGCCTTCTTCTTTGTCGTGTCGTTGATGACCAGCAGATAACCGGCGGTGTCCACCCCGTTTTCACCCAGGCGCACCAGGTGAACATCCGCCAGGTACACCTGGCCCTGGGCATTCACCAATCGCGCGTCGCTGAACTCCTCCTGCCCCGTCGTCCTGACCTTTGCCTGAAGCGCGTCAAAATCAGAGGGATCTCGAAAAAGCACAGCCGGGGATCTGCCGAGGATCTCCTCGGCCCCCCTTCCCTGGAGCTTCTCAATGCTCTTGTTGATCTGAATGACTCTTCCCGAAGCGTCGAGAATGCAAATGCCCTGAGGCATTCTTTCGATGGCATTGGCTGAAAACAGGAACGCCGAGGAAACCTGAGGTGCATCCTGCGGATGGGTTGGAGCAAGCACCGGGGGCAGCATCTGTGGAGCGCTCATCCCAACCCTCATCTGCTCTCGAAGGTAAACCCCAAACAACATGTGTCCGATGACCCGACTGACCAGTTCCCAGTTTCTTCTGATTTGAGGGGGAAAGTTGCACGCTCGTCTGGCACTGATGTTGAGCACTCCAAGGTCCAGGAGGGGCAGACAGGCGAGGGCCAGGGGCTGCACCGTGGCCTCCCTCACCTGTGGCACCTGGGCAACCGAGGCGTTTTCGACGAATATGGGAGAACGGCTCATGAACACCTGGCCGGCGATCCCCTGCCCTCTGGCAAAAGCCAGCTCGGAGTGGTATTTCTGCCGCACATGTCCGCCGAGGAGGTCCTCGAGGCCGTAGGCCGCCGACAGGCACAACGACTGCTTATCGCCGTTCCAGAGAACGATGGAGCAGTTTTCGAAGTTTGTCTCTTCAATGATGATCTTGACCAGGTCATGGCAGACCTGATTCACACCGGCACCCTGAGGAATGAGCTCAGCGCTGCGCTGGATGATTCCAAGGAACTGGGCCATTTCGTGCTGAGGGCATTGGGCTTCGCCGCCGCTCATGTTGAGAATGTCCCTAATCCAATCCGATTGATCCATCACGCGTCCCCGTCAACTCAATAGGTTCCAGAACTGGTCGACTTCCGGCATAATGAAATCCACACGCGTTTGGTAGACGTTCCATTCGTCCTCGGTGATGAAAAGGTCGCTGCAAAATTGAAGTGTTTGCTGATCGGTGAGAAGTTCAGGGCGCTCTCGTGATATGGCCAGCACGTTGGCCAAGTATATCAGCTTGACTTCGGATCGGAACGAGGGGCTCCAGCCGGGTTGATGATGGTACTCGATAACTCTTTGAAATACCTCAGGCAGGGACCATTTTACAGCGACCCATTTTCCGATCACGCTGTGGCTCAATCCGTATTCCGTTTCCGCGTACCAACTGGGGATCTTTCTGTGCCGGGCCAAATCGCGGACGGCTTGATAATGTTGGGGAAGATAAACGGCCATGACCAACCGACCAATATCATGAAGCAAGCCAAGGATATAAGCCTCCTCGGGAGTAACCCATGGCCGTCTCGAGGCAATCTCGGCGGCGAATTTCGCGGTGGCGAAAGCCTCCTTCCACAGGCTCTCCCTGTCGGCGGGATCAAGGGCTTTTCCGGGGGAGAAGAGCTCCATCAGGAGGGCACAGAGGCACACCCGCTTGGCTTGTTCAAAGCCAATGAGCACGAGGGCTCGGGCAACGGTGCGGATCTGTCCCCTGCAGCCGTAATACGTTGAGTTTGCAATGCGAAGAACTCTGGCGGCAAGGCCCTGATCGTAGCGGATGACTCTTTCGAGATCACTGAGCGAGGCCATCTCGCTTCGTATAACCTCAACAAGCCGCTGAAGGGCAGTAGGCAAGGGTGGGAGATCGATAACCCGTGAAACCCGGCATCGGATCTCCTGCTCGTCGAAAAGGGAAATATCCATTGTGTCCGCTACGCTACCCACTCCCGCGTGGATCACGAACTAAGTACAAAGAATCTTTCTGGTCAGGTTTGACAATGCCGAGGCGATACACCGACCATTTCATTATCGGCAACCGCCTCAATCCTCAAAAGATTTCTTTGGATTTACCGGAGAATCAAACACCGCGCCATACGGTCGCAATTCCCCGGACAAAGCGGACTTTACCGGATACCGGAACTACAATTCGCTTGGTGGAGAAAGACTAACCCCGGAAAAAAACACATGAATTAAGACCGCTTCCCGCTACAGACAAGCTAGATAGCACAACGCAATGGTTCTAGCCACCGAAAAATTCGACGACATGAAATAATCGGCCCCCAGCGCCCCATCAACCGATGAGACCAACGCCCTCGCCCACCAAGGATGGCGGCAGCAGACTCAGCCCTCTCACTCCCGTTCGATGGGAAACGTCATCTGAGCACCGAACCAGCCCACCACGATGACGATAGGGGAGAAGGACATGATGAGGATAAAATACACAGCGCTTTGCACTCGGAACACCTCCAGAATATCCGGCTGAGCCAGGCGCCATGTGACGGCAATGACCGTGACGACGAACAGGGCAATGGACAAACCGATCTTGACACTGACGGGCTTGATGGGTTTGGCCATGTAATTGTACCACCAGGTGAACAGTCCCGTGGTCATGACCACCGGCAGCATGACCATTCCAGCCACCATGCAGTGAAGGCCCGTCAATTCAAAGGACCTGACTCCGGTCAGCAGATAAAGGAGATTGAAAAATGTAGCGGAAAGCATGAACACGATGGGAAAGTGAACCGTCATGGGGTGGGGATGGCGCTTCAGCATGGGATAGCGGGAGAGGAGCAACGAAAGCACCTCGGGCATTTTCCTCTCGGCTGTGGCGGCGCTTCGGATGACTCCCACCTGTGGATATCTCTCGAACACCTCCGGTCCGTGGGGCGCTGCCTGAAAGTCCGTCGTGAGGTCATGCCCCGCGTGGTGGCGCAGCATGTGTACCCCCCCCTTCCACATCTTGCTCAGGGTAACGTCGTAGACCTTTCCCTGGTGAACGATGTAGACCGGCTTCCCATCCTGCCCGTTCAACCCGGACACTTCCTCGAGATCGAATTCCCGCATTGTCAATTCTCCAGTTCAGGCGATTTGGGCAGCATCCCAAAGACACCCATGCCGAAAGGTCAACTCCCTGGATTCACTCATAATCCACACCTCTCCCAACCCCTGCAGGATCGAGACACCCGTGAATGTGGCAACCTGCCCGATGTTTGTCAAGCCAAGAACTTGCGACACATCCACAGAAAAGCGTGTCCGAATTTCAACCCAATATCGTCACCCCGGGGGGCGGGACACCTCCTGGTGGTCTTCCGTTGTTCAATTACCTTGTTGACCCTGCTTTCTCTCTCATATAGAAAAGGTGTCTCGGTGGGATCGTTTGCTATAGCTGACGCCTCATTTCTGGAACGGAACGCACACCATGAAGGACATCGGTCGTCGGGATTTTATCAAGATGGTCGGCCTGACTGGGACTACCGCGGCCGCGGCCGGCTGTTCCGATTCCACCCGAAGATTGATCCCCTACGTGGTGCCCCCCGAGGACGTCGTTCCCGGTGAAGCACTTTGGTTTGCCACCGCATGCAGAGAATGTCCGGCCGGGTGTGGACTTTTGGCCAAGAACCGTGACGGACGCGTCATCAAGGCTGAGGGACTCCCGGATCACCCCGTGGGAGGAGGCAAGCTCTGTGCGAGGGGCCAGGCGGCTTTGCAGGGGTTGTACAATCCGGACCGCTATCGGGGACCCATGGAGCGCATGCCCGTCAAAGGGCTCCAGCCCGTGACATGGGAGCGAGGCCAGGCGGTCTTCCTCCAAGCACTGGGGGAAACGCTTCGCAAACCGGGAGCAGGCGAGATCGTCTTCCTCACGGGCCACATGACGGGAGCAATCAGGGAACTGGTTGATCTGTGGCTCGCGGAACTTGGAGCCCCGGCAGGTCGCATCTCTTATGAACCACTCGCCTACGAGCCTCTGCGAAAGGCCAACGAGCTGGTTTTCGGCCTGCCCGTCCTTCCCCATTACCGCATTGATCAGGCGGACTGCCTCATTTCCTTCAATGCCGGTTTCCTCGAAACCTGGCTTTCCAACGTCGAATACGCCCGTCAGTTTGCCCATTTCCGCGGCCTGAGCGAGGCGGGGAAAAAACCCTTCATCTTCGTTGGCCCAAGGCTTTCCCTCACCGCAGCCAACGCGGACCTGTGGATTCCTGTTCCGCCGGGAAAGGAAGTCCTGATTGCCCTGGGAATCCTGCAGGTCATCCTGCTGGAGGTTCCCCCTTCCACATTGGGCAGTGAGCAGCGGAGGGCCATGCTTCAGCTGGCGGCACCCTGGCCGATGAAGAGGATTGTCGAGGAGACGGGGGTCGGCGGGGACATCATCAGGCAGGCAGCCATTCTCTTCGCCCAGGCGAAGCGCCCCCTGGCCCTGGCGGAAGGCCTGCCGTTCACGGTCCCCAATGCCATGGAGACGGCGGTAGCCGCAAACCTTCTCTGCACGCTAAGGCCGGGAATGGAAAGGGTCATGGATTTCGAGAGGCCCGCCACCCTGAGCGAGCTGCCCGGAAGCGGACAAGTCAAGGAACTGTGCGGGAGGATTGATAAGGGGGAGGTTCGGCTTCTTCTCACGCACGAAGTGAACCCCGTCCATTTCGTCCCCCGTTCATGGCACATGGAGAAGACGATACACAACGTCCCCACCGTGGTGACCTTTTCCAGCGGCGTCGATGAAACGAGCACCCTGGCCGACCTTGTCCTGCCCACCCACACTCCTCTGGAATCCTGGGGGGATTACTCCCCGCGAAAGGGCGTCACTTGCCTGATGCAGCCCGTCATGGGCCCCGTTTTCCAAACCAGGCATCTCGGGGACATCCTTCTCGAATCGGGACGCCGGCTCAAGGGAGCCGGAAGGTTCCCGTGGAGCGATTTCCACGCCTTCCTTCAGGATGCATGGAAAAAGCGCTGGGAAAGGGAGAAGCCTGCTTCGTCTTTCCTCGCCTTCTGGCACGAATCATTGAGAAGGGGCGGAGCATGGACCACTGAGAGCCCCGATGCTTCCACCCTCGGTTTCCGCATTCCCGAGGTTTCCTTCGCGCCGGCCGCGGAAACGGAGGAGCAGTGCAGCGGGCTCACGATCCACCTCACGACATATCCCACCGTCCAGTTTTTCGATGGGCGGGGGGCCAACCGCCTCTGGCTGCAGGAACTCCCGGACCCTCTGACTCAGGTGACCTGGGGGGCTTGGGTTGAAATCCATCCGGACACAGCCCGGGAACTCAGTATCCAAAAGGGCGACATCCTGCGCATTCAGGCACCTCACGGCCACATCGAGGCACCGGCGCTGCCCATCTTCACGGTTCCTCCAGGGACCATCGCCATTCCCGTTGGACAGGGACACACCGCTTACGGTCAATTTGCCGATGGCCTTCCAGCCAACCCCATGGGTCTCATGCCGGGAGAGGTGGACCCCATGACCGGCGGGATCCTTCACCGTCCCTTTGGGGTCGCCCTGGAAAAAACAGGTGCAATCCCACCGCCTGGCAAACACCGACGGGAGCTTTTACCAGCACGGCCGGGGCTTCGTTCAGACCGTCCCCCTGCAGGACTATCGGGCGGCTGCTGCCGGAGGAGGCTCGAAACCGTACATCGAACTCCCCATGCCCGAGGGCTATGACCTTTCCAAGGACTTCTACCCACCCCACGAACACAAGGACTATCGCTGGTGCATGGTGGTGGACCTGGACCGGTGCATCGCCTGTGGCGCCTGCGTCGTGGCCTGTTACGCCGAAAACAACGTGGCCGTCGTTCGCAGGGAGCAGGTCCTCAAAGGGCGGGAAATGTCCTGGCTGAGGATCCAGCGCTACTTTGAGGAGGATTCCAAATTTCCGCGTTTTCTTCCCATGTTGTGCCAGCACTGCGACAATGCGCCGTGCGAATCGGTCTGCCCCGTCTATGCTCCCCATCACAGCAAGGAAGGGCTCAACAACCAGATCTACAACCGCTGCTTCGGGACCAGGTTCTGTTCTCAGAACGATCCCTACAAGGTGCGCCGGTTCAACTTTTTTACGTACACACGGCCGGAGCCCCTCAACTGGCAGCTGAACCCCGACGTGCTGGTACGGCAGAAGGGGGTCATGGAGAAGTGCTCCTTTTGCGTGCAGCGCATCGCCGAAGCCAAGGCAAAGGTCAGAGACAAGGGGCGGAAGGTACAGGACGGGGATTTTACCACGGCGTGCGCCCAAACCTGCCCAACGGACGCCCTCGTTTTTGGAAACCTGATGGACCCGGCAAGTCGCGTGTCCCAGCTGGTCAAGGACCCTCGAGCATACCAGGTGCTGGTCCACCTGAACACGAAACCAGCGGTTTTCTACCTCAAACGGGTCGTCAGGGTCATCGAGGCCTGACGACGAACCGCGGCAGGTCAATTCATGGAGACTCTAAGCTACCAAAGCGTCAACCAGGATGTGCTCCGCACCCTGTCACCACCGAGAAGGCTCTACGTCTTCTGCGTCGCTCTTGCGTTCGTGGGGGTCCTGGTCGGGGGATTGAGCTGGGCATACCAGATACTCGTGGGGATGGGCGTCGCAGGCATTCACCACCCCATCGTCTGGGGGACGTACCTCATCAATTTCGTGTTCTGGGTGGGAATCGCCCACTCGGGCACCCTGATCTCCGCCATTTTGTTCCTTTTCAGGGCACCGTGGCGGACGGCCATCGCCCGGAGCGCCGAGGCCATGACCGTCTTCGCCGTCATGACCGCCGGGCTGTTTCCCCTCATCCATCTCGGCCGCGTCTGGGTCGTCTACTGGATACTCCCCTACCCCAACCAGATGCTCCTGTGGCCAAACTTCCAGTCGCCCCTGGTTTTCGACGTCATTGCCATTTCGACCTATCTCACGGTGAGCTTCCTCTTCTGGTACACGGGGATGATCCCGGACCTCGCCATCGTAAGGGACAGCGCCGCAGGCCGGCGGAAGAGGATCTACGGGATCCTTTCCCTGGGCTGGAAGGGTTCCCACCACCAGTGGAGGCACCACGGAACCGCCTACCTGCTCTTTGCCGCCCTGGCCACGCCCCTGGTCGTTTCGGTCCACAGCGTGGTTTCGTGGGATTTTGCCCTTGGCATAGTCCCCGGATGGCACAGCACGATTTTTGCCCCCTATTTCGTGGCAGGAGCCATTCATTCCGGTCTCGCCATGGTCATCACGCTGCTCATCCCTCTGCGGCATATCTACACTCTGGAGCACCTCGTCACCGACCGGATTCTGGAGAATCTGGCCAAGATCATCGTCTTCACCGGGCTCATCGTGGGCTACTCCTATGGGGTTGAATTCTTCATGGCCTGGTACAGTGGAAACAAGGTGGAGTGGGACTCGTTCATTTACCGGGCCATGAGCGAATACGGTCCGTCCTTCTGGATCATGGTGGTGTGCAACTCCGTCGTGCCTCTGGCCTTCCTCGTTCGAAAAGGCCCGCACCAACCTTTACTCCCTCTTGGTGATCTCCATTCTCGTGAACATCGGAATGTGGACTGAGCGCTTCGTCATCATCCTCAGTTCCGTGGCCCATGAATTCGACCCCTATTCCTGGTCCGGGATGTATCACCCGACCATCGTGGAGCTTGGGATCATGCTGGGGTCCTTCTCGCTTTTCTTCTTCCTCTATCTTCTTTTCGTGAAGTTCCTCCCCTGCGTGTCCATCGCGGAGGTGAAGGAGGGCCTTCCGCCCCCCATGCGAAACCCGGAAAAGAGCCACGAAAGGCGCTGAAGGGAGATCCTGACCATGTCGACGAACCAAAGCCTGTTGGGAATCTTTCCATACCTGGACGACGTTCTCACGGCCATAGGGGCCGTGAGAAAAACGCAACTCAGGATTCAAACCGTCTATTCACCGACATCCCGGCATGAAATCACCGAAGCCCTTGGCCTTGCCCCTCTCAGCAGGGTGCGGTATTTCACCATCACCGGCGCGATCCTGGGGATCCTTGCGGGCATTGTGCTCTCGGTCACCACGAGTCTCGAGTGGGAATTCGTGGTCAGTGGCAAACCCGTGATCCCCGTCGTGACCACCGTCATTGTCTCCTTCGAACTGTGCATCCTCATGGCGATCCTTTTCAACCTGGTGGGGATGCTCACTCAGAGTCGAATGCCCGCATTGAAACTGCCGCCGGACTACGATCCCCGGTTCAGCGTGGACCAGTTCGGAGTGGTGGTGGTTTGCGACGAGGGCAATCGGGCGGAAGCGGCCCGGATCTTAAGGGAATCCGGGGCAGAGGAAGTGCATGAAATCCACGGATGACGTCTTGCGCCAGATCAAGGAAATGGAACCATGGAGACCTCGCGGCCGTGCCCTCCATGTGTGCGGAATCGCCGTTGCCGTGGGTTTCGCGGCCTTCCTCTACGGCATATCGAGGGAAGACACCACAAGAGCCTGGCAGGTTTTTCTCGTGAATTACCTGTTCTGGACCGGCCTGGCCTTCGGAGGGGTCCTCTTCTCCGCGGTGCTCGTCATGACCAACGCGCGGTGGGGACGCCCTGTGAAGCGCCTGGCGGAAGGGCTGGGCGCTTTCCTGCCCGTGTCCTTCGTGCTGTTTTGGGCCCTCTACCTGGGAAGGGACGAGGTGTTCCCGTGGATTCACGAACCGGTGCACCACAAGGAAGCCTGGCTCAACGTTCCGTTCTTCTTCAGCCGCGATGGGGCGGGGATTTTCATCCTCATGGTTCTTGCCCTGTGCCTGATGTACCATTCGATTCGACGCGACCAGAAGGCCCTGTCCGTGGAAACCCGGGGTGAACCGGCGGTCCCGGACACCCATGAAAGAGCGCAAGGCGTTCTGTCTCCTCTGTATGCGCTGCTCTACGCCCTGGTACTCACCCTTCTGGCCGTGGATCTCATCATGTCGTTGGACCCGCACTGGGTGAGCACTCTCTTTGGAGCCTACTTTTTCATGGGTTCCTTCTACACGGCCCTGGCCGCGGTCATTATTCTTTCAGCCCTCGGATCCATGAAGTTTGGTCTGGGGCCTTACATCGGTGCCGGCCAGTTCCACGACCTCGGGAATCTCCTTCTCGGGTTTTGCATCCTCACCGGGGACTTTTTCTACGCCCAGTTCGTGGTCATCTGGTACGGAAATCTTCCGGAAGAAACCCGGTTCATCATCCAGCGGGTACGGCAGGTGCCCTGGGACACATTGTCGTGGACCGTCCTCCTGCTTGGATTTGTGGTGCCCTTCGTTGTGCTCCTCATGCGTAAAGTGAAGATGAACCCCGGATTCATGATGGTCCTCAGTGGATTGATCCTGGTCGGCATGTGGCTGGAGCGCTTTCTCCTGGTCGCCCCGTCCCTGACCAAGGGACACGGGATGCCCCTGGGACTCATGGAAATTCTCATCTCCGCGGGGTTCCTTGGAATCATGGGCCTGTGCCTGATGGTCTTTTTCCGGAGCTTCCCGGCACTTCCCGTGGCGGACCCGCTCTTCAGGGAGTCCCTGAAAACGGCCCACGGCAGCGGCCATTGAAGGGGAGCGCGGCCTTGTGCCCGATCGCCTTTCAAAGGCTTCACCCTTTTTCTGGATGCCACTCGAGATGCCCCAAGAGGAAAAACTGAAAAACCGCCTCCCGTTCGGGATACTCTTCTTGATGTCGGCAATGGTGCTCAGCGGGACCGCCCTCTATTTTTTCACCATCTACCCCGAAAGCGACCTCGGTCCTCAGCAGCCCATCTACTTCAGCCACCGCGTTCACGCGGGGGTCAAGCAGATCAACTGCCGATTCTGTCACCCCAATGTGGAACGGTCCGCGGACGCGGGACTCCCTACGGTGGAAAAGTGCTTCTACTGCCACAAATATGTCATTCCTCAGCATCCGCAGCTCGTTCAGGAAAAGTGGCACCTGGACACCAACACCCCCGTACCGTGGGTGCGGATCTTCTACGTCCCGGACTTCGTCAAGTTCAAACACTACCCCCATATCAACTGGGGAAAACTGGATTGCATCGAATGCCACGGACAGGTGGCCAACATGGACCGCCTCCAGGTCCTGGAGTTTAAGATGGAATTCTGCGTCCAGTGCCATCGCAAGAAGAACGCGCAACTGGACTGCTGGCTGGCGTGTCACCACTAGGAAGTGCCTAAAGTGATCTAAAGTGCGCTAAAGTGCCTAAAGCAAGTTGAAGTGCCTAAAGTGATCTAAAGTGCGCTAAAGTGCCTAAAGTGAAATGAACCGTTTATGGACAACAAGGAATTCGCGAAGGCTCTTGAGAAGCGCACGCGGGACTTTGCTGTGCGCGTGATTCGGTTGTCCTCTTTGCTCACCAGTGGGCCGGAGCACAAGGTGGTCAGGAATCAGCTGACCAAGGCTGCAACTTCGATAGGGGCCAACTACCGGGAAGCGAATCGTGCCAGGAGCAAGGCGGATTTTGCAAACCGGATCAGGATCTGTGAGAGTGAAGCCAGTGAAACTCAATACTGGCTCGAGCTCATCGTCGATGCAAAGTGGCTTCCGTGGGAGAAGGTGAAACCGGAATACGACGAATGCAGTGAACTGCTGGCTCTCTTCACGTCCATCGGGAGGAAACGGTGACTAAAACCGGCCATGAGTCCTTTACCTCTAACTTTAGACACTTCAACTGACTTTAGGCACTTTAGTTCACTTTAGGCACTTTAGTCCACTTTAGGCACTTTAGTCCACTTTAGGCACTTTAGCTCACTTTAGGCACTTTAGCTCACTTTAGGCACTTTAGCTCACTTTAGACACTTTAGCTCACTTTAGGCACTTTAGACACTTCAACTGACTTTAGGCACTCAAAAATCATAGAGGTTCGGCACTTGATTCAATTTAAAGACAACTCCTACTCTGCCACCAAGGCGCTTTTCATGAGTTCCGCCGTGTGGTTTGTGTTTGGGGCTCTTTTGGGGCTCACGGCGGCAACCCGGATGGCCGCGCCGGAGCTTCTGCCGAACGTTGCCTGGCTTGTCTTCAGCAGGCTTCGCCCCATGCACACCAACACCATGATTTTCGGCTTCGTGGGGTCGGCTCTCATCGGTGCCGCGTTTTACATGGTGCCCACTCTTCTCAGGACCGCGCTTTTCAGCGAAAAGATGGGCAGATGGACCGTGCTGGTGTGGAATGTCACCATCGTGGCTGGAAATGTGACTCTGGCACTGGGCTATTCTCAGGGGCGGGAATACGCCGAATGGATCTGGCCCGTCGACTTCATGGTCCTCGTTGCTTTTGGCCTCATGATCTACAACATGATCCAGACCGCCTACAGGCGAAACGAGAAGATCTTCTACGTTTCCACGTGGTATGTGTTTGCCGGCCTCGTGTTCACCTCCCTCATATACTTTTTCGGAAACGCCATGTGGGAGCCATCCGGGGCCATCATCGGGATCCCCGACGCCATTCTCGCATGGTTCTACGGCCATGGGGTGGTGGGGCTTTTTCTCACTCCTTTAGCCGTGGCCATCGCCTACTACGTGGTTCCCAATGTGAGCCGGTCTCCCCTCTACAGCCACAGCCTGTCTCTGGTCGGCTTCTGGACCATTCTCATGATCTACACTCACATCGGCACCCACCACCTGCTGCAGACTCCCGTGCCCACGTGGCTCAAAGTCCTTTCCATCTCCGGGAGCCTCGCCATGCTCATCCCCGTCATGACCGTGCTCCTTAACCTCTGGTTGACCATGCGGGGCCGCCTTTCCTATTTCCACAGTGACATTGGGGGCAAGTTCATCGTGGCCGGCCTCCTATGGTACATCCTCACCTGCATCCAGGGCCCTCTCCAGGCGCTGCCCGTCGTCCAGAGGATCACGCACCTGAACAACTGGGTGGTCGCCCATGCTCACATGGGTGTCCTCGGCTTTTCCGGCACCATCGGCCTGGGAGCCATTTACTTCATGCTGCCGAGAATCACCGGAAGACCCATCTACAGCTCCCGGCTTGCAGATGTGCAGTACTGGCTTGTGCTTCTGGGGATGACCGGCTTTTTCCTCGTGCTCACCGCCGTCGGGCTCATTCAGGGAAACAGCTGGCTGAACGGCGAAACCGTTTACCGGACTCTGCCCATGCTCCATCCCTATTTCGTCGTTCGCGCCGCAACGGGGATACTGCTCTTTGGGAGTTCCCTGATCGGCCTCGTCAACATCACCATGAGCATTTACGGTCCTCGACGCCCTGAGGCTGAACCATGAAAATGACCCTGCCCGTGATCGTATTCGGGGCGCTGGTGATTTTTGCTCCCGTCTTGCTCATTGTGGTCATTCTTCCTTGGGTGACCGTCACCGATCACCCCTCCGACATTCATCGCCTCCGCACGGAGCTGGAGGAAAAGGGGCGCCTGCTCTACGTGAACAACGGCTGCACCTACTGCCACACCCAGTTCGTGAGGAACATCGACTGGGACCTGGGGTCCGAAAGGGTAGCCGAGGCCGGCGATTACGTGAAGGAACAGCCCCATCTCCTGGGCACCGAGCGCACCGGCCCGGACCTCTCCCAGGAAGGGGGAGAACACCCCGATGACTGGCACATCGCCCATTTTATCAACCCGCGGTACACCAGGCCGGAATCCATCATGCCATCATGGGAATTCCTGGGCATGGAGAACATCCAGGCTCTCACGGCTTACAAACAGAGCCTGGGATACCGGTGGGCGGACCACAGGGTGGTGAGACAGAGAAAATGGAAGCAGAGGGCCATCGAAGCCTATGAAGCGGGCCCGGACAAAAACGTCGAGTGGCTCCACGGCATGGTGCCCGAACCCTGGAGGAAGCTTCCCAACCCTTATCCCACAACGGATGCGGACCTCAAGCGAGGCCACCGGACCTACCAGGGCTTCTGCATCGGTTGCCACGGTCCCATCGGGGACGGTATGGGACCCGCCCAGCCCCATCTGTATCCTCCGCCCCTCAATTTCACGATCCTCAAGGACCGGGGCGTTTCGGGGGGCATCCTCTACTACCAGATCATGAACGGCATCACGGGCACGGCGATGCCTTATTTCAAGCGGGAGCTGGAATCCGAAAAGATCTGGGCCGTGGGGAACTACGTGGCCCTTTACTTCATCGGGCAGTCCGACGCGGACACGGAACCGAAGGGCATAGACGCCTCGTACGAACCGCCCGTGCAGGCGCCTCGGGCGCCCTCGGAGCAAGCGAAACCGTGAAGAGCCGAGGCCTCGCAGCGGAGAGAGCCCAGAGCGTAGACCCCATTTCCAGCAAACCCTTTGCGCTCTTGGCGTCTTTGCGGTGAAGTTGTTCTTCTGAAAAAGGGAAGCAGGCCATGTACTCCCTGGGTTGGATAGGCCTTGTGTTAGCAAGCCTGTGGATCAGCGTGATCGCCTTCGTTTGGGCCGCGCGCTCCGGGCAGTTTTCCGATCAGTCGAGGGCCCGTTACCTCGCACTGGGCGAGGACATCTCCCCAACGGCCCCGGCCGCCGCCACCAGGCGCAGGCCCGAGTCCTATGCCCTGCTCGTCGTCACACTCCTGGGGGCTGCCGCCATGATTGTTGTCATTGGTCTCAGCCTTCTCGCCGCAAAAAGAACAGGATAGACCATGCGATTCTTCACCATGCAGGACTTCCAGTACATGGCCCTTGCCTATTTCTGCGGCCTGGCCGCCCTCATCCTGGTGATCCTCGCGTGGGCGGGTTACCCTTACAGGAAGAGCAGGCGCCCAGCCCCGGAGGAGGAACCGTGGGACGACCTGAAATTGCTCGACGAGCATGATGGGGAGAAGAACCCCGTCGTCCCCTATCTCATTTTCGTCTATGTGGGAGTCGCCGTATGGGCCATTTCTTACATGGTTGTCATGGGCCTCCGGGGGCCCGCTTTCTGAATGAGGGTGCAGTGATCCAAACCTTGTTTTCCGGGACCGGGCACTTGGAGGTCGAGGGATGAGGGAAAAGATGGATTCGACATCGCACGAGACGGAGCATGGAACCCTTCGCAGCTGGGCCATCGTTTTCGGGATCTCGCTGGCTTTCCTGGTTTGGGGTCTATTCCTTTACACCGCCATTGGCGACAAAGGCTCACCCCCTTGGGATTACAGCATCGTTCCGGACATACCCGGGGAGTCCCCTTATTCGTCCCGTTCTTATAAGCTGGTGCCTGGAGGAGTGCAGGACAAGGAAGTGGTCGGGCAGCACGTGATGGAACCGGGAAAGATTCCCGCACCTTCCCCCCCGCAGAGGAGTGTTCCATGAAAGTCTACCGGTTTCTCCTCCATGGGATGGCGCGGCCCGGAGCTTGCAAATTTCTGGTGATTCCCTGGCTCCTTGTTTCGATCATCTTCGCCACCGGCTGTGACTACGGAAGGATGAAGGACGATGAGGCCCTCCAGACCTACGAGAGGGTCCTGCCCCGGATGCCCGAGAAAACGATACCCGTTACGGGCGGGATCGAAGTGCTGAGGACGGCCAAGCCTTCGGAACTCCACAACCCGCTCCCGAGAACTCAGGCTTCGATGGATCGGGGCAGGGAACGCTTCGAGTTCTACTGCGCCCAGTGCCATGGGATTCGGGCCGACGGCACTGGCACGGTGGGACAGAGCTTCGCGCCTCTGCCCACCAACCTGAGGTCCACGGAAGTGCGGAATCAAACCGACGGGGAGATTTTCACGAAAGTCAGCCTGGGCTACAAGAGGCACCCGCGCCTGTGGGATACGGTCTCCGAAGGAGATCGCTGGGCCATCCTGTGGTACATTCGGTCCCTCGCTGAGCCTGCCCGAAGCTGATGTTGCTGGATCTCGTCGCTCCCCTCGCCATAGGATTCTTCGGCAGCCTCCATTGCCTGGGCATGTGCGGACCGCTTGTCGTCGCTTACTCGATCCAGTTGAGATCTGCCGGCCCCGAGGTTCCCCCGTGCTGCGGTTCCGTGGCGGCGATTGAACCATGGCGATCTGGGATGCTTCACCATGCCGCGTTTCATTCGGGCCGGCTGCTCTGCTACGGAATTCTCGGGTCCCTCGCCGCCGGCCTGTTTCACGCGGCCGATCTGAGCAGGCTTTTCTTCAACATCCGGGTCAACATGCATATCGTCGGCGGAACCCTCCTCGTCATCTGCGGTGTGCTGCTCATGAGGATCATCCCTCTGCCTGCGGCATTCACAAATGTCGCTACCATGCCTGCTTCCATCCTTGGGCGAACCGTCGGGCGCCTCATCGCTTCCAGGGGGGCGGCTTCCAAGGTGGCCCTGGGATTCACCGTCGGGTTTCTTCCCTGCTGCCTCTCCTGGGCAATGCTCCTCACCGCGGCGAGCACCATGCATTTTGGCAGGGGGTTCCTGACAATGGTGGCTTTCGGCATCGGCACACTTCCTGCCCTCGCCTTTGCAGGCCTCATCTGTTCCGTGGTGACGGCCAGGATGAGGATCATGGGAGAAAGCATCGCGGGGATTTCCGTCGCCTTGATGGGATTGCTCCTCATCATGCGCGGAATCGGGATCATCTCGTGAAAAGAAGGACCCAGCCCGCAGGCGGCGACCTGTCATATGGAGTCAAGCGAAAGTCCCGGCCCCCCATGCGTGATTCCACGAAAGATCCTTTTCCCGCAACCGAGAAGCCGCCGGTGGATCCCCGATCCCCAGGGGATACAACGTACTGTGCCCTTTGCGGTCTTCCCGCGGGCAGGTCCAAAATCAGGCTTAACCTCAACGGCACAAGCCATCCCTTTTGCTGCCCGGGCTGCCTGAACGTCTTCCAGATCCTCACCAACAGCCCTGACGGCCCCCCTTTGGATTTCAAGGAAACAGAGCTCTACCGAACCTGCCTGGCCCTGGGGATCATTGCCAACCCCGGGGGGGAGATTCCGGAAAACCGTGAAGCCTTGGCAGCACCCATCTGCGACGCGCATGAACCGGCGGAAACCGATTCGGCAAAGCTTTGCCAGGATCTGACCTTGACCATCAAGGGGATGTGGTGCACGGCATGCTCCTGGGTCATTGATCGCGCCCTGAGGAAAAGCCGTGGGGTGGTTGAGGTGGAAGTTTCGTTCCTCGCGGATCTCCTGCGGGTGAAATACCTTCCCCACCTGACGAACCCCCTGGACATTCAGGGAAAAATTGACCGGCTGGGCTACCGGACTGTCCCCTTCTCCATGGAATCCGACGGCTCGGCCGAGGATGGGAGGCTCTTTTTGCGCCTCGGCGTCTCCTCGATCCTCACGGCCAACATCATGATGATTTCGTTTGCTCTCTATTTCGGCCTCTTTCAGGACCTGGGGACGGACGCCCTCATGACCCTTTCCGTCCCGCTCCTCGTCCTCGCCACGCCGGTCCTTTTCTACGGGGGGCTCCCGATCATCCGCAGGGGGGTCTCGGGGATCCGCCACGGTGCCATGTCCATGGACACTCTGATCGCGGTCGGGTCCCTTTCTGCCTATGTTTACAGCATCGCACAGATGCGAAGCGCCACGGCTCACCTTTACTTCGACACCGCAGCCATGCTCGTCACGGTCGCGCTCCTGGGCAAGTTCATCGAAACCCGGGCCAAGGAGAGCGTCTCGAGAGGCATTCTGGACCTGGTCCGTTTATACAACGGGAAGGTGCGCCTGGTGAACCGGGGCCGGGAAGCGTGGGTTGCCTCCGGTGCCGTGGAAGTGGGCATGCACTTCGTGGTCCGCTCCCAGGAGCGAAGCCCCCTCGACGGGCTCGTCGTCTCGGGCCGGGGCAACGTCGATGAATCCGTTTTGACCGGCGAACCTCGCCCGGTCGGGAAATCCGCGGGGGACAGGGTGCTCGCGGGGAGCCTGCTCCTGGATGGGGAGCTGGAGATCAGGGCACTGAAGACAGCCGAGGAGAGCTCCATCGGCCGTCTGATTGACATGATTCGGAACGTCCTGGCCGGAAGGAGCCCCTCGGAGATCCTCGCCGATCGCATCACCCGGTGGTTTGTGCCCGCCATCCTTGTCCTGGCGCTCTCACTCTTCTGGGTTCTGAGCCTCACGGGGGCCTCGTCCCAGGAGGCACTCATGAGGGCCTTGACGGTTCTGGTCATCACCTGCCCCTGCGCGCTGGGGATTGCCACGCCCCTCGCAAAAATCGCATCCATCACGGCAGGAAAGACCAAGGGCATCCTCATTCGCGATCACCACGCCTTCGAACAGGCAAGGAACCTGGACACGGTGGTCTTCGACAAGACCGGGACTCTGACGGAGGGGACCTTCTCCCTCACGGAGATCGTCACCGCGGGGATTCCCGAAGAGGAGGCCCTCAGGAAGGTCGCTTCCATCGAGGCGGATTCCGACCATTTCCTGGCCCTGGAGATTCGAAGGGCCGCGGAATCCCGGGAGCTCCCCTTGGAGACGGTGTTATCGCCTGAATCCCTGGAAGGAATGGGAGTGCGGGGAGTCCTCCAGGACGGGGAAGTCGCCGCGGGCAACCGGGCCCTCATGGGCTCCCTCGGGCTGCACGTTCCTCCCGGGCTGGAAGCTTCGGCCCGTGCCTTCCAGAACATCGGCGGAACCACCGTTTTCTTTGCGTGGGCGGGGGAAGTCCGAGGCCTCATGGGTTTCGGCGATGTGCTCAAGGAAAGCGGGAGGGAGGCGGTGGCGGCTCTGCAGGCCAGGGGTCTCTCGGTGTGGCTGGCTTCCGGGGATTCCCGGGCAACGACGGACGCCGTGGCGAAGGAGCTCGGAATCAGCCAGTGCCTGGGTGATGCCCTTCCCCATGAGAAGATGGACCTGGTCGAGAGGCTCCAGTCGGAGGGCCATCTGGTGGGCTTTGCCGGAGACGGCATAAACGATGCCCCCGCCCTTGCCCGGGCGGACGTGGGGTTCGCCTTCGGCACCGCTGCCCATGCGTTTCACGATGTCGGGCACGTGGGGCTCATGGGAAACGACCCTCGGAAAGTCATCACCACCATCCGCTTCTCGGCTCGAGTCTCCAGGACAATCCGGCAAAATCTCTTCTTTGCCCTGATCTACAACGCCCTGGCCATCCCCCTCGCCGTGATGGGGGTGCTCAATCCCCTGATCGCCGTTGTGGCCATGTTCCTGAGTAGCCTCACGGTCATCGGAAACACCCTGAGGTTCACAAAACGGGAATCCGCGCCCTGACGGCAGTACTTGACAAAATGGCGAACCCTGGGGCGTTATGTTTACCTGCCTGGTAATTTGGGTGTGGAAACATCCATCGATCACCACTCAACAAGGGAGCAAGACCATGAAATGCAGCAGCACAAAAGGGAATTTTCTTGTATTTCTTACATGTACCGCACTTCTTGTCACTCAGGGCATGGCAGTGGGGGCCGAAAGCAGGGAGTCGCAGGCCAGGAAGCCCATCGTTATCATGAAGACGTCGGAAGGACCCATCCTCATCGAACTTTGGCCGGACAAGGCTCCTGCGACGGTGGAGAATTTTCTCCGTTATGTGGACCAGGGCTTCTACAACGGCACCATCTTCCACCGGGTCATTGACAGTTTCATGATTCAGGGTGGGGGATTCGCCGGGGACATGAAGGCGAAGGAAGCCGGGAAACCCATCAAGAACGAAGCCTCGCCGGAGTTGCGCAACGAGCGGGGGACCATCGCCATGGCGAGGACCAGCGCCGTGGACAGTGCCACGTGTCAGTTCTTCATCAACGTCAAGGACAACGACTCTCTCAACCAGAGGGACAAATCGCCGGCAGGCTTCGGCTACGTCGTGTTCGGAAAGGTCGTTGACGGCATGGACGTGGTGGATCGCATCAAGAAGGTGCAAACCACAACCGTGGGTCCTTACCAGAATGTTCCATCGAAACCCGTTGTGATCGAGAGTGTCACGCGAAGCGAGTAGCTTCGGAACCGCGGTTGACTCTGGATCATTTGAACCGGGGGGCGTAAATGGAAAAGACCACCATGGCATTGTATCGGGAGGTGAAAGCGCTCTTCGATTACATTGAAAACGAGTACGTCTTCGACAAGATGGGGGATGCGGGGTGCGGCGGCGTGGACCCCTTACCGGTCCGAACGGTTCGACGAGCTCATCAAGGCAGCTGCCAAGGCCCTGAGGCACTTCGAGGAGGAGTTCCCCAAGGGATCGTCATGAAAGGCTTGCTGCCCCGTGACAAAACCGCCATGAAAGACTTTCAACACCCTCTCAGAGAGTGTCCAAGTACAGCTCCACGCAATAAAGCGGCCGATAAGGCGGTCGTCATTCCGGGCTTGACCCGGAATCCAGGAAAATTCTCCGGATGCCGGCTTTCGCCGGCATGACGGAGTGGAACACGGACACCCTTTTATGTGGAACTGCACTAAGAAGCCGTCATCCCCCCCGGCGTGTGTTTTCGCGGATCACACCCTTACGCCCACAAGGGGCTAGACCACGAACTGGTAGCCCAGGGCCTTGTGCCCGTTTCACTTGCCAAACAGCACAATATCCTCCGGGCGCCGGAACGATGCATAGGATCTGTGGGAGCTTTTTTTACACCCTCTCAGAGGATGCCGAAAATGCCCCGCTAACCGTCGCCCCGCGCAGGCGGGCGGCCAAAAGCAAAGACGCGGCCGAGGATGGCCGCGCTACCTGCAGGCACTTGGTGGCGTCGCCTTCCACGGCGGCCCTGGTTCCGCTTTTCGCCCACCTTCTCACAGATTCTTGGCAAGGCAGCATGAAAAGGTCACCCCCTTCTCGCGGCCGGGAGTCACGAAAACCTTTCCCTGGTGCTTCTCCGCGATTTCCTTGACAATGGCGAGGCCCAGTCCGCTGCCTTCCACCCCTCTCGAAGTTTCATTGCGCTGGAAGAGATCGAAGAGCTTCTCGCAATCCGCATTCCCAACCCCCACACCGTCGTCGGTCACCGAGAAAATGTGGAAATCCCCCGATTCCTCGTAACGGACCGCGATTTCGCTCAGGGCCGGCCCGCCATACTTCAGCGCGTTGTCCACGAAGTTTCGCAGAACTCGGAGGAGAGACATCCTGTCCGCCCGGATACGGGGAGGAACCCCTTCCGATTCCACCCAGTTGATGCGACGAACGCTGAGAAGCGCATCGAATTCCCCCCTCACCGCCCGTATCACTTCCTCCGGGACGAACTCCTCGAAGTGAAGGGGAACTTCCCTCGTCTTGATGAAGAAATTCAGTTCTTCAATGAGTGCAACCACCTGCTCGCAGGTCCGCTGTATCTGCTCGCAGTATTTCCGTCCCTTTTCGTCAAGGTCGCTCCAGCACTGACGGGTGAGGAGCCTCGAAAGCCCGTTGATGCCGATGATGGGACTCTTCAAATCATGGGAGACGGAGTAAGCAAAGAGCTTGATCTTTTCGGCGTTGGCCCGCAGCTCTTCCTCCATATTCTTGTGTTCCGTGATGTCCCGCATGGACTCGATGGCCCCTATCCGCTGCCCGTGCTCGTCATAGAGGGGCGAAGCCATGATCCACAGGTAGGCTCCTTCCCCGACGTATGTTTCGGGCACATAGGCCTCTGCGTAGAGTGTGCCGCCCTTCTTCCTGATGAAGTCGTACTCATGGGGAAAACACACAGACTCGTCGAAGACCAGGTCGATGAGCATGGGGCGGGTGTCGCCGTAGAAGGGCATGGAGTAGGCGTGGCCTCCCTTGCCCAGGATCTCCTCCTTGGTCATCCCCGTCATGATTTCGATGGCCTTGTTCCAGGCTATGACTTTCCTGTCCTGGTCGATGACGAAGGTTGCATCGGGCAGGAATTCGATGATGCCTACGAGCGTCTGGTGGGCTTTCTGCAGCGCCTCTTCCGCATGTTTTCTCTGGGTGATGTTGCGTGCAATCCCCTCGATGGCCACCAGCCTTCCGCTTTCGTCATGGATGGGCGCCGTGTGCTCTTCGGTCCAGACGATGGCACCCCCCTCGCTCAGCCACCGCAAATCGGGGAGGCACATGGCCGGCACGCTTTCCACAAGGGGTTCTTTTCGGAAAATGGACTCCAGGAGAACCCTGTCGTCAGGGTGCACCAGCTTGAAAGGAAGGTCGGGGTCGGCGTAGTATTCTTCGGGACTTCGCCCGGTTATTCCCTGGACGCCGGGGCTCACGTAGGTGAACCGGCGCCGTGGTGTGAATTCATAGCGGTAAATGATGTCAGGAGCATTCTCGGCGAGGCGTCTGAACCGCCCCTCGCTTTTCCTCAGGGCATCTTCAGCCTTCCCGCGCTCGGAAATCTCTTCCTGGAGCTTGCGGTTCGCGTTCTCCAGTTCGGCAGTCCGCTCCGCCACGACCAGTTCCAGAACCTCCTGCTGCCTTCGCAGCTCCTCTTCGTTCTCTCTTCGGACGATGTGGCTCGGCATGAAGGATGGGTCGATCGCCTCTGCACAAGGATCCTCTCCCGCCGCGGCAGCTTCAAGCTCCGCCACCCGCCTCTCCAGCTTCGACAGTTCTCGAAGCAAGTCCTCTCTCGTCATTTCCACGTCTTGCATGCAATTCATCTCCGAGGCAGCAAACAGCTACAGAGTGGATTTATTCCGGATGAGTTGATCCAGTCCCTCGAGGGAGTCGGCAACGAACACGACGGTCTGACTGTCAGCCCACTGGAAGAGGTTCTCGGCGATTTCCATGTTGAGAATGACACAGCCGTGGGAACAGTACGGACCTGTGAGGTAGCCCGCATGGATCCACACTCCCCCGTAAATCCTCATGGCATAAGGCATCCAGGCAGGTTGGCCGAAGTCATTGTTGTAACTGCGTGAATACTTGTCTTCCTCCTTTTCGAGGATCCTGTAGACCCCTTCCACCGTCTCCTCCCCCGGCCGCCCAAGGCAAACCTGGGACCCTCCAAGAGCGTGTCCCTGTTCGTACCATCCCAGGTAAGGGATGTCTTTCACCACCAGGATCATCTTGGGAATGGCGGACAGCTTCGCCACATGCTTGGGCAGGGGGTTCCAATGGCGATAGGCCCTGAAGTCATTGGGCACCTTGAGTGGTCTTCGGTTCCTGATGTCCTCGCGAATCAGGAATTCAGTCTTGGTGTTGAGAGTTGAAAGAATCCTGGCGCACACGGACCTGTCGAGACCCGGTTCACAGTTTTCCAGGTCAGCCAGTTCTTCCTCCGTTATGGTGCGTTCCCTCCATCCCCAGTCCTGAATCTCATCGGGGCAGGTCTTTTTCCGCGCCATCCGGCCAGGTTCAGCCATCGCCCGTTCCCCGAGCTGCGCCGGAGTCCCTGTTGCCTGCCGCGGACCGGCCTCCCTGGATGCAGCACAGCCTGAAAGCCACCACAGGGCGGCGAAAACCATGAGCCACTGAAATCCAACTCGATTCATCCGTTGACATATCCTTGCACAGGGCTGATCACGAGGCAGCGATGTGAGGACGGAGCGCGCGCCCCGGTCCGTTCCTTCCCCATAAGGTCACTGAATTGGAACAAGGGTTTCGCTCCCGCTTCCCCCGGCCCAGGTCCCCCTTAGGCTCCGATCGGACATGACCGTATAGGCGATGACGCCGCTTCCCGCCTTTCCGCTCCAGTTGATGGTCAGCGTGTTTCCGGACAGAACACCGTTTCCGACAATGCTCTGGTCACCGAGCTTCCACGTGAGGGTGTAGGCATCCCCCTTGCGTTCGATGACCGCCGTACCGCGATAAGTGGACCCATTGGCACTGACCCCCTTGACGAAGTAGCCCCCCTCCAGCTTGATCGTCGCGGAAGAGGAGGGGGACGCCCCATCGGGTGTGCCAACGTTTTTCCGCGTGCTGGACTGGGACGGCGATGTTCCGCTTTCCACCGACGCACTCTGCCCGGAAGTCTGACCGGGAACAGCCGTCGTGGGGGTGAGCGGCCGGTCTTTTTTGAGGCCGACCATGGTCACAATCCCTCCCAAGAGCAGGAGCAATGCGATGGCGACTGAAGCAACCGTGGCCCTCCTCAACCCTTTGCCAGGAGGAGAAGCCCCCTGCTCTCCATATCGTCCCGGTGTCTCCCTTTCAGGGATCCGGGGCTGGTCTTCCCGACTGACATCCGCTTCGGACAATGGAGGAGCGGCGAGCCAGGTTGCGTCCCCGTCACCGGGCGAGCCTTGGAGCGGGGTGAGGTCCCCTGCATCACCCTGTCCCTTGAAGGCGCCGGGAATATGAACCTTGACGGGAACACCCGCATCCGCAAGGTCGCGATCTCGAAGGCGTCTCCCGGACGTGGTGGCACTGGCGGCCGAGGCCGTTTCTCCCGGGGCCCCTCCTGCCAGTCCCATGGCCTCCGCGACCCTCCCCAGGTCCCTGAGCATTTCCTCAGGGACCTGGTATCGCTGATTCGGATCCTTGGCAAGAGCTTTCTGCACAATGGCGGACAAAAACGGCGGAATGTCCGCCTTCCGATCCACCGGGGGAGGAGGTTCCACGTTCATGATCTGGTAGGTGATGGCCGCCGTGTTTTGACCCTCGAAAGGCCGTTCCCCCGTGAGGGCCTGGTAGAGGACGGCGCCCAGGGAGAAAATGTCGGAACGGATGTCCACCTCCTGGCCCGTGATTTGCTCCGGAGACATGTAATAGGGAGTCCCGAGTATGGCACCCGTCATCGTCATGGAAAACGAGGGAAGCTTGGCGATGCCGAAGTCCATCACCTTGACCCTGTTGGTGGTGGTGATCATGATGTTGGACGGTTTGATGTCCCGGTGGACGATCTGCTCTTCATTCGCTGCCACGAGAGCTTCCAGGATCTGCTCAAAAATGGGTAGGGCTTCGGAGGGCTCGAGGACCTTTTTTTCGGCAAGAACATGAGCAAGGGTCTTGCCCGGCACGAATTCCATGCAGATGTATTCGTGATCCTCCGTCTCGCCGTAAGAGTGGACCGTGACGATGTTGGGATGCGTGAGGCGGCCCGCGGCTTTCGCTTCCTGTATCAGCCTTTTTCGCGCCTCTTCCTTGAGAGCGGCCTCAGGGGCTGTGGCGTCCTCGCTCATCGTCTTGGAAATCAGCTTCAGAGCCACCGTTCGAGTGAGCACTGTGTCAAAGGCCTTGAACACCATGCCCATGGCGCCCCTGGCGACGTACTCGTCCACCCTGAACTGGTCGATCTGTTTCCCGACAAGGCTGCGGGGATGAATCATGGTCCGGCTTGTCCTCTTCCTTCATCCGCGAACTCAAGTCTCATCCAATAACCGGGTCTGAATGATGAGCATGGGTGAATATAAAGTCTAATTCATCTCGATTCAATCAAGAGAAGCGTTCCCGCTCAACTTTCAAAAGATTGACCCGGGAATACGCTCATGTTAGTAATACTCGTTAACCAAGGCATGCAGCATCTTTATTCCCTCGGGCGAACACGTGTGTGAACTTCTCCCATCTCCACACAAATCCTGCAGCTTCATTCCGATGACTGTACCCATAATCTTTGTGCTCCAAAGCCCGGGAATGGACAAGGCGGCTTCCCCAAGTCCATCCTTGCCTCGGCCATTGTCCGGGGGTTCCCCTATCGAGGGACCGAACAGCCTTCCGCGCGCTCCCAAGCCTCAATCGTGACGGCTTTTGCGGCGGGAAATCATAGCCATTCATAACATGGAGGAATCCTATGAAAAAGATTCTCACAATGAGCCTGATTGTCATTTGTATGTTATATTCCCAGGTTGCATATTCAAAAAAAGTGAGAAATATTGCATCTGACAATGTTTATGGAGGTATAACCAAGGAGATATCCTATTCTCCGAGTGAAAAAGAATACCAATCTGGAATGATATCAACCATTGAATACTATGACCACAATTTTCTGATCCATCAGATAGATATTTATTTCAGAGAGAACCAGGCCACTGATACAGGTGTTTTTCTCAAGAAGCAGTTTTATAATCATGAACCCATGCAAAAACCTTTGCTGAAAAAAGCCGAATTCTACTACACCAGGGACTACTCAGATACTCAAGGACTCCACAAGTCCGAACAGATCTATAATGACGAGGGAATCAAAATAAGGGCGGAGTTCCATTTCACCGAGGATTGGGGGAAAAAGAAGAACTACGCGAAGATAGAAGACTACTACGACAACAATGGAGAGGTTTATAAGCGTACCTATTACGACATCACAGGTAACTTGATCTCTTCCGAAGAGAAGAAAACAGATTGAATTGTCTGCGGAAAGCGACCTTTCACAATGCAAAAACCCGGAGGGAGCTCATCAAGAAGATCTGGGAAGTCGACCCTCTCAATTTTCCCCGCTGCGGCATCAAAGAAATTCTCGGACAGGTGCTCAGTGAAAACATCCCCATGATGCGGGTCTGCAATGCTCTCGGCTTCACATCAAAGCGTGACCTGGACGATCCCGGTGTGGTAATTGTCTCCTTGAAGCTGTGAGACCTCCTGCCAAAGCAGGATTTGATTTGGATGCGGCTCTTTTGGAACGGATAGTGACCAAATGGTAGGGCGGGGTTATGTCCCCGCCAAATCCGTGTCCAAGTGAATGGCGTGGACGCAACGCCGCTTACCATCGTGACACAATCACACCGGTATGGGGAAGATCGCCGGTCTGCTTCACGTGTCGTTCCAAAAGAGCCGCACCCATTTGATCTACCCTTGGAGACCGGAGGGATCAACCGCCATGCGAATCTACCTCGCGGGGCCTCTTTTCACCGAAGCCGAAAGAACGTGGCTCGCCTCCACAAAAGAGAAGATCGAGGCTCTGGGTCGGGAGCTTGGAAAAAGCGTCACGGTGATCTGGCCGTACGAACTCATCACCCAGCACGAGATCGACGCCCTGGGACCACGAGCGAAGGCAGAAATCTTCCGACGCTGCCGGGAAAGCCTCGACGATGCGGATCTTGTCGTCGCCTTGCTGGACGGCCCCCAGGTGGATGACGGCACGGCTTGGGAGATCGGGTATTTCCAAGCCGGGCGGCCCGGAAAGGCCACGATCATCGGGGTGAGAACCGACTTCCGCAGGGCCGGAGAGACCGAAGGAAGTCTGGTCAACGCCATGATCGAGTGCTCGTGCACCCGCATTGTGCGCACCTCCGACGAACTTTTTGGCGCGGTCCTCCATGCACTCCGGGGGGAGCATGTCTAACGTTCACGACCCGGAGATTCACGACGAATCGTGAACATCCGATTCAGATTTGGCGCTCACGGGGCCTTTCCGTTATAATGCCCTCCGTTCAAGTGCACCGGCCGAGACAGAAAGCTGACTCGAGGGACAGCGGGAGGAGGAGAAATAGCAAAGATCTTGATCGCGGACGATGAGGCTCAGATTAGGGAAATGCTGGAACAGACCCTGGAGGAACTTGAAGACGAGGGCGTCGAGCTGATCACCGCGGGCAAAGGGATGGAGGCTTTGGAGGCGATCCCGGAGCATCGCCCTGAGCTGGTCTTTCTGGATGTTCTGATGCCGAAGATGAACGTCCTCGAAGCATGCAAAGCGGCCAAAAACCAGCTCGGGCTCCGAGACGTTCACATCGTTATGCTGACCACGCAGGGGCAGGATTATGAGAACCTGCAGGCGGGCCAATCCGGCGCGGATCATCTGCTGGTGAAGCCTCTCGATCCCGATGAGGTCTACGACACGGCCATGGGGATCCTCAAGCGGCGGGCGTCCGGCTGAGTCGCCGTGCGGTCTGCCGGGACATGCGGCCTGAAGCAGGGGGAGAGCGCATGACCGAAACGCATTTGAACAACCAATTCATGGGTGAAGCAAAATGGCACGCATCATACGGTTTTTCTTCGGATTGGCTCTGCTCTGCCTGTGTGTCGGTTCGAACGCAGCCTCGGCGGAGGAAATGGCTGGAGTCCCGGTGCTCGTCTACCATCGGTTCGGCCCGACGGTTGCCGACAGCATGACCGTGACCACGCCGGTTTTTGAAGCACAGCTGAAATGGCTCGTGGAGAACCAGTACACGGTGATCCCACTGCTGACGCTCGTCGATGCTCTCCGCGGGCAGGGATCGCCTCCGCCGGCCAGATCGGTCGTCATCACGGTGGACGACGGTCACCAATCGGTCTACTCCGTAATGCTCCCGATCGTGCGCAAGTACTCCATCCCCGTCACCTTGTTCATCTATCCGTCGGCCATCTCGAACGCCTCCTACGCGATGACGTGGGAGCAACTGAAGGAGCTGAAGCAAACCGGCCTTTTCGACATTCAGTCCCACTCGTACTGGCATCCCAACTTCCACAAAGAGAAGAAGAAACTCCCGCCGGCCGACTACCAGAAGCTGGTCGAGGCTCAGCTTAAAAAGTCCAGGGCGGTTCTGGAAGAGAAGTCGGGGAGCAGAGTGGACATCCTGGCCTGGCCCTTCGGAATCTACGACGAAGCCCTGGAAAAGGATGCCGAGCAGGCCGGCTATGTGGCCGCCTTCAGCATCGATGGCCGCCTTGCGACTAAGTCCGACCGGATGATGGCGCTGCCCCGCTATCTCATCGCAAACGGTGATGGGACAAAAGGACTTCAAGCCATCGTCACGGGCCGCACCGCGGGAAAAGCGCCTGCGGGGTATTCCCGTTGATGACGAGGCCGTTCAGCCATCTGCCTACAGCCATGAGCTTTTTAACCTTTTCGCCTTTTCACCGACCGGGAGATTTCTTCATGATGAGAGCGGGCACACGATTAGTGGTTCTTGCGGCGACCGTGTTTCTCGTCACCGCGGCACAGGCTTATGAGGGGAAGGTCATCGATGCGCTAACGAAACAGCCCATCCATGGGGCATCGGTCACCGTGGGGGAACAGGTCGTGCGCACCGACAAAGAGGGCGGCTTCCGCCTCGAAGGGGCGGGAGACGTTCTCAGGCTGCGAGCCCCGGGTTACACGCGGCAGGATTTTCTCCTCGCTGACCTTAGTCAACCCGGCATGGAGCTCCCGCTGGCGCCTTTCCAGGCCAACGCGTTGTATCTTTCGGTCTACGGCATCGGCAGCACCAAACTGCGGGAGGCCGCCATCGAATCCCTTCAGGCGAACAGGATGAACGCACTGGTGATCGACGTGAAGGGCGACAGGGGGCTGATCCCCTTCAAGATCGACCTCCCGCTGGCAACGCAGATCGGCGCTCAGAAGGTGATCACGGTCAAGGACATGCCCGCCCTCCTGTCGACGCTCCGGGAGAAGGGCATTTACCTCATCGCCCGGATTGTTGTCTTCAAGGACGACCCGCTGGCTGCAGCGAAACCGGAGTTGGCCGTCGGCACCAAGCGTGGGGGCGCTTTTCGGGACCGCGAGAAGCTGCGCTGGGTGGATCCTTTCCGGAAGGAGGTCTGGGACTACAACATCGCCATCGCCAAAGCGGCCGCTGAGGTCGGATTCGACGAGATCCAGTTCGACTACGTGCGATTCCCCGACAACCGGGGGGTCGTGTTTTCACAAGCCGCGAACGAGGAGAGCCGCACCCGGGCGATCACCGGTTTCCTGGAGGCTGCCCGCAAGGCGCTCGTCCCCTATAACGTGATGGTCACGGCCGACATTTTCGGCTATGTGCTGTGGAACACCAACGATACGGACATCGGGCAGAAGATCGCGCCGATCCTCGAGGTCGTGGACGTGGTTGCTCCGATGCTCTACCCTTCCGGATTTCAGTTCGGGATTCCCAAATACCGCAACCCGATCCAACATCCCTACGAGGTGGTCCACCTGAGCTTGAAGCACGCCAGGGAGCGCACCAACGTGACCCCCATGCGCTTCAGACCCTGGCTGCAGGCATTTCGGGATTATGCCTTTGGAGGGAAGCCTTTCAATGAGGAAGAAATGAGGGTTCAGGTCAAAGCCGCGGAGGATTTCGGCTCGTGGGGCTGGATGTTCTGGAACCCCCGCAACGTCTACCCCAAAAAGTTCCTCGACTGAGGCGCGCTGATACGTGGGTGGGTTGTGTTTGTGTGGGAGCTGCTGATGTGCGACACGGATGGACACGGACATCCACGGATGGACACAGATGGACACGGATGAGCTAAAATATGCGAGCGCAGATCCAACGAATCACGGAAGGACCCCCGGCAGCGGCACTGGGCTGTTCCGTACCCATCCGTGTCTATCCGTGTTTCGAGGTTTGCGATGCCTCTGAGAGCTAACCGCCCAGGTCGCAGTTCTTTGCAACTCGCCGGTGCGACGGTCCTTCTGCCGCGGAATTCCCTCGCAGCCGTGCTCCTCCTGCTTTGTCTTATCGGGTGTGGGCCGGCCTCCCTGCCGACCGCCAAAACGCAAGGACCGCAGGAGCTCCCGAAGAAATCCGCGCAGGCCGTTCCGGATGTCGATGTTCGCCTTTTCGCGGGGATTGACTCCTTGGCGGAACAGGAGATCCGATCCGGCCACATGCCGGGAGTCGTCATCCTGGTCGGCCATCACGGTCGAATCGCCTACCGCAAGGCTTTCGGAAACCGATCCGTCGAGCCCCGGCCGGAACCGATGCTGTTGGATACGGTGTTCGACATAGCGTCCCTCACCAAGGTGGTCGCCACGACGACGGCCATCATGCAGCTTGCCGAACGCGGGCGACTGCGCCTGGACGACCCCGTCGCCGCCTACTGGCCTGAATTCTCCGCGAGCGACAAGGGTCTGATCACCATCCGCCAGCTCTTGACTCACAGCTCCGGCCTGCGCGTCGATGTCAATCCGCGGGCTCAATGGTCGGGCAACGACGGGGCCCTGTCGGCCGTCGCCTCCGATCGGCCGCTCACTGCTCCAGGAAAGGAATTCCGTTACAGCGACGTCAATTTCATCGTCCTGGGTGAGATGGTGCGAAGGGTTTCGGGACTGCCCCTCGACGAATACTGCGCGCGGGAGATTTCCAAACCGCTCGGCATGCACACCACTTCCTTTCGACCACCCATAGAACAGCGCTCCCGCATCGCGCCGTCCGATGTGGAAAAGGGTGGACTGCGCTGGGGTGAGGTTCAGGATCCGACCGCCCATCGCATGGGCGGCGTTGCTGGGCATGCGGGCCTGTTTTCGACGGCCGACGATTTGGCCGCTTTCGCGCAGATGCTGCTGGATGGAGGTGTGGTCGGAAACCAGCGCATTCTGGACCCCGGATCTGTCGCTGCCATGACCGCGGCGTTCGCCTTCCCCGGAACCACCACCCTCCGCGGTCTCGGATGGGACATTCGCTCGCCGTACAGCAAGGAGCACACCGCCTATTTCCCCGCAGGATCCTTCGGCCACACCGGGTACACGGGGTCATCCCTCTGGATCGATCCGCGGTCCCGGACCTTCCTGATCATTCTCGCCAACCGGTTGCACCCGGATGGGAAAGGGCAGGTGAAAGCGCTGCGGGCCGGGGTTGCATCCGTCGTCGCAGCGGCGCTGAACATGGGCCCCCCCGCGGAAGTGTTGCCTTCGCGCGAAGCCGGGAGCCAAACTTCGGATGTCGGGCATGGCCAAAGTGATGTGGCCCAGAACGTCCGGTCCGGGATCGAGGTCCTCGCGTCAACCGGTTTTGCTCCCCTCGTCGGCCGAAACATCGGGCTGATCACCAATCAGACCGGGATCGACGGAGCCGGCCGCTCGACGGTGCAGCTCCTGCTCAACGCCCCCGGCGTCAAGCTGCGGGTCCTCTTCAGCCCGGAACACGGCCTGTTCGGAAATCTCGACGCAAAGGTCGCATCCGGGAAAGACCCGTCCACCGGTCTGCCCGTCTATAGCCTTTACGGCGACGTCAAACGACCGACCGCGGAGATGCTGCAAGGGTTGGACGGCCTCGTCTACGACATCCAGGATGTCGGGGCTCGCTTCTACACCTACATCACGACCATGGCCTACGCCATGGAGGCGGCTGCCTCGGCCGGCCTCGATTTTTATGTTCTGGATCGCCCCAATCCGATTACGGCGTCGACCGTCCAGGGACCCGTGATGGACCTTTCCTCGAGGTCCTTCACCGGGTATTTCCCAATGCCCGTGCGCTACGGCATGACTGCGGGGGAACTGGCTCAGCTCTTCAACCGTGAAAACGGGATAGGAGCCAGGCTCCATGTGCTGAAAATGGATGGGTATCGGCGGGAAGCCTGGTTTGACGAGACCGGCCTTCCCTGGGTCAACCCGTCCCCGAACATCCGGTCGCTCACGCAGGCAATCCTTTACCCGGGCGTTGGACTCGTCGAATCGGCCAACGTGAGTGTCGGTCGAGGCACGGAGATGCCCTTCGAAATCGTCGGAGCCCCCTGGGTTTCAGGGGAGCTGCTTGCCCGGTATCTGAGAGGCCGAGCCATCGCCGGGGTCGCCGTGGAACCGTCCGCTTTCGTTCCAAAATCGGATCGCTTCAAGAACCAGACGTGCGGCGGCGTCCGGTTGCGCCTGGTCGATCGGGCTGCTCTGGATGCGCCGCTGCTCGGAGTCGAGCTGTCGGCTGCCCTGTATCGCCTTTACCCGGCGCAGTTCGAGATCGACAGGACCCTCGGCATGATCGGATCGCGTGAAGTCCTTCGTGCAATCAAGGACGGCGCCGATCCCCGGGAAATCGGCCGTAGGTGGCAGGTCGGGCTTGCGGATTTCCGCCGCCTGCGAGAAAAGTATCTGGTTTACTGATAGGCTGGACCTATACCCGTTGACATTAGATACTCAAGGACTCCACAAGTCCGAACAGATCTATAATGACGAGGGAATAAAAATAAGGGCGGAGTTCCATTTCACTGGGGATTGGGGGAAAAAGAAGAACTACGCGAAGATAGAAGACTACTACGACAATAATGGAGAGGTTTATAAGCGTACCTATTACGACATCACAGGTAACTCAATCTCTTCCGAAGAAAAGAAAACAGATTGAATTGTCTGCGGAGAGCGACCTTTCACACTGCGAAGGCCCGGAGGCAGCCAAGGACAGTGTGGAGCGCATCTTCTTGGTTGAATCGATTGGACCCGAAGGACCGAGACCCTACTTTGGCCCAAAAACAGCCTCTTCAGGAACGGCACTTTCAGCCGATGGACCGCCTTCCTCCGAGTTACCCTGCACAACAGCCTTGGTCCCAGCGCTCGTCTTCTTTGGCTTCGGGCGAGGCGCCGTCGAATATTTTGGCTGATTCGCGTGCAAGGTTGCGAGGGCCACGGGGACCTTCACAATGTCATCCTTCTTCAGACGCCATGGATTCATGCCGGGGTTGGCCTTTCCGATTTCACGCCAATTGCTCTCCTGGCCCGAATACCATTTGGCTATGCTGGCAAAGGTCTCGCCGGGCATCGATCTGTGATAGAGGAACTCAGACCGTTCCAGCACCGGGGGCGGCATGTTTGCCTTGGCCCTGATCTCATCGTTGGATGTTGTCACACACCCAATGGAGGCAAAGAGAAAGGCTGCCACGGGGATCAACTGCCAGGTCTTCTGTCTTTTTCCCATCTTCAATCCTCCGCGGCTTCAAGAGAAGCCTGCAGTCATATTAAGGGCCTATACGATCAAGGGCCTGTGCGGGGAGCGACACCGTCGAATCTCTTCTCAAATATGGTTTACCGGACACGAGTCAAGGTCTCCGACCCGAGGCCATCGGCCCACTCTCCCTGGAGAACCCCCCCATCCTTCACCGTGTAGACCACAACTCCCCGGAGTCCCTCATCATTTTTCCAGTTGACCGTCAACTTGTCGCCCGACAGGGTTCCATCCCCGCTGAAGACCTTGCTGGCGATATTCCAGGTCATGGTGAAAGAGTCGCCCTTCCTTCCAATGGATGCCGTGCCGTCGTAAGGGTTTCCACTGGAGTTCACCCCTTTCAGGGAGTACTTGCCTTCCAACTGTAACGAATCGGAAACATCCCCCTCCCCCTGTTCACGGGAGGCAGCAACCCGCTTTCCCTGACTGCCGTCACTCGACACCGGACTCACCATCCCCTTCTGACTCCTCTCCAGGTTCTTCAGGTAATTGCGAGCGATGGTGTTTTTGGGATTCATTTCCGTGGCCTGCGTGAAAAGATACTGGGCTTGCTGCAAGTTGTTCTTCTTGAGGTAACTGATGCCCAGGTTCGTCAAAACCTCATCCTGATAGGGCGGAGAGAGGGCCCGACATGCCTCGTAGTTCACGATGGCCGCATCGTAATCCTTGAGGCTCATGAAGACGTAACCAAGGTTGAAAAACACGTCCGGGGCCTGATTGTTGATGGCAAGGGCCCTGTGATACTGTTCGATGGCCCCCTTGTAATCCTTTCTGAAGGTGAGCAGTCGGCCCAGTTGAAAGACGGCGTCAAAATGCTTGGGATCCTGGGCGATGGCCTCTTCAAGAAGCTTTTGCGCATTCTCTGCATTGGTGTCGAACTGCATCTTCGCCTGGTTGACCAGCGAATCCACGGAACCCTTGACAGCGGGCGGGATCGCCATCTCACCCTGAGGCCCCGAGGCCGCCTGGGCAGGTCCCGAAATGGACGGTTCCTGGGGCTTTGGCTGCAGGGGCTGCAATTGGGGCTGGAGTGCCACCGGCAAGGCCCCCGCGGTTGCAAGGTAATTGCGGGCGATGGGGTTGTCGGGATTAAAGTCGAGGGCCTGCTTGAACAGGGATTGAGCTCTATCCGGCTGATTTTTTTTCAGATAACTGATAGCCAGATTGGTGAGAACTTCATCCTGATAGGGAGGCTTGAGGGCCCAGCATGACTCGTAACTGCTGATGGCCGAATCGTAGTCGCCACTGGCCATGTAGGCATACCCAAGGTTGAAGTAGACATCCGCCGACTGGCCTTTGATACGGATCGCATTCTGATAGACTTGAATGGCCCCTTGAAAGTCTTTCTTGCTGGTGAGGAGTTTTCCGAGAAGATTGTGAGCCTCAAAATGCTTTGCATCCTGGGCAATGGCATTCTCCAGAAGAGACTGGGCGGCGGTGGGATCGCTCTCCATCCGGGCCTTGGCATCCTCGACCATCGAGTCGACCTGTTCCTTGGTTGCCTGGGCGATGGTTCCGGAAGTTCCACCTGCCGGCGAGGGCTGAGATTCCGAAATCCCGCCTTGGGTAACTTGCTGAGTCTGAGTCTTGGGCTTCCCGAAAACCTTGAGCCCTGCATATGTGCCGATCCCTGCCAGAAGAACCAGAATGACAAGCAACCCGAGAGACCTGGAGAAGGAGGCCCACCTTTGATGACGTCCATCTCTCATGGAAAACGGGATGGAGGACATGGTGCCATCGTCGTAATCCTTCCTGACAACGGCACGGGCTTCCAAAGCCTGTTCTTCCGAGAGCTCGGCTTCCTTCGGCTCCGTGGAGGCGCCCTCGACACCCTCTGCCGCAACTGTTTCATGAACGGCTCCCAGGGCCACGCCCACTCCCTCGGGCGCCTCTGCTCCACCGAGGCCTTCAGAAGAAGTGCCGGACTCAAGGGGTGCGGAAAACACGGGCTCGAACGCCGCTTCTTGAAGACGCAATTCGCCAGCGCAAGAAGCGTCCCGGTTGGCGGAATCAACCCCCGCCATCTCCGCCGCGGAGGGCGCGGCAACTTGGTCCGGGGCCGCATCGAGCCTCGCCGCCCGAATCGCCCGGAGCATTTCCGACGGATCTTGAAAACGGTCGGCCGGGTTCTTGGCGAGTGCCTTGCGAACGATGTTTCCGAGAGGAAGGGGAATGTGGATATTGACAACATCCGGCGGAATGGGCTCCACCTGCACGATTTTGTACGCCAGGGTGGCGGTATTGCTGGCCTCGAAAGGCCTCTCACCCGTGAGCGTCTGATAGAGGACCGCTCCCAGGGAGAAAATATCGGACCGAATGTCGACTTCCTGCCCCGTGATCTGCTCCGGAGACATGTAGTAGGGAGTGCCGAGGACGGTTCCCGTCGTGGTCATGGAGAAGGAGGGCAGCTTCGCGATGCCAAAATCCATGACCTTCACCATTCCGTCATCGTTCACCATGATGTTGCCGGGTTTGATGTCTCTGTGAACAATGCGAGCCCTGTTGGCCACATCGAGGGCCATCAACACCTGCTGAAAAACCCTGATGGCTTCATCCACCCTGAGAACCTTCCGTTCGTTGAGGATCTGGGTCAGGGTTTTTCCTGAAACGTATTCCATGCAGATGTATTCAAATTCCTTTGTTTGCCCGTAGGAATGAATGGTAACGATGTTGGGATGCGACAGTCTTCCTGCCGCTTTCGCCTCCTGAATGAGTCTCTTGCGCGCCTCCTCACGCTTCAGTGCGTCCTCGTGGGACAGTCCGGCTTCTTCCTCCTTGGAGATCAGTTTCAGGGCGACCGTTCGGACCAGCACAGTGTCAAAAGCTTTGCAAACGATACACATGGCGCCCTTGGCGAGGAATTGATCCAGCCGGAACTGATCAATCTGCTGTCCGATGATGCTTTCGGGGCTGAACATGTTTATCGAATCTCCTTCTGCAGTGATCAAACGCAATTATTTCTTGGATTCTACTCAGAAGAATCATTTTTCAGGGTTGGGGATCAAACCGTTGTGAACCCGTAAGATCTCCCTGCCGTGTCATCTGGTTCGTTTTCTCCCGGAAATGCTTGTCCCCTTCTCGAAGACCGAATGTCTAAACATCTAACTCATTTGCACCATGAGAGCAATAACCAATGTTGCCGGGATCCCGGGGGCAGATTCCGCCAAACTGCAATAGGATTCTTGCCCAACCGCACCCAGGGGTGTAGAAAAGCAGTGTGTCTTACGAGCCTTCTGCAAACGGAGATGAACTCTGCAATGATACCGAAGATTCGCATTCGAACGGCAAATGACGATCAGGTCAACGCGGGCGGGGCCTTCGTGCTCTACTGGATGACCGCGTTCAGAAGAACCAGGTGGAATTTCAGCCTCGAGCGCGCAGTCGATTGGGCTGTCGAACTCGGCAAGCCTCTTGTCATCCTGGAGGCCCTCCGGTGCGATTATCCATGGGCAAGCGAAAGGCTCCACCAGTTCATTCTCCAGGGCATGGCATGCAACCGGCGGGCTCTGGCGGAAAGGCCGGTCACATACCTTCCGTTTGTTGAAACGGAGAAAGGACAGGGAAAAGGGCTTCTTGAAAGCCTTTCGAAGGGCGCCTGCGTGGTCGTGACGGATGATTTCCCAACCTTCTTCCTGCCGCGCATGGTGGCCACCGCGGCCAGAAAGCTCAGAGTGAAGCTCGAAACGGTCGACTCCAACGGACTGCTGCCTCTTGGCGCGACAGACCGTGTGTTTGCCACGGCCTACTCCTTCAGGAGCTTCCTGCAAAAGAACCTTCCCGAGCACCTTGACGCCTTCCCGGAGCAGGATCCGTTATTGAGGAAAGACCTGCCGCATCCGGCGCCACTCCCGCTGGAAACGGCGCAGCAATGGCCCGCCGCATCGGAAGACATGCTCAATGCTGATCCTCGCTTCCTGAAGAGGCTCCCCATAGACCACTCCACGGGCACCGTGGAGACAGCCGGAGGCGCCGAAGCAGCGGAAAAAGCCCTTCGCGGCTTCCTGCGAAGGAGGCTCGAGGCGTATCACACGGAGCGCAATCATCCGGACGAGGACGCCACCAGCGGACTCTCACCTTACCTGCACTTCGGCCATGTTTCCGTACACCAGGTATTTTCGGAACTGGCGGAAAAGGAGAGCTGGTCCCACGAAAAACTGGGCCGCAGGACTCAGGGGCAAAAGGAGGGCTGGTGGGGGATGACCCAGGGCGCCGAATCTTTTCTCGATGAGCTCATCACCTGGCGTGAGCTGGGGTTCAATTTCTGTTGCAGGCGGGAGGACCACGATCAGTTTTCATCCCTGCCGCCATGGGCTTTCGAAGACCTTCTCAGCCACGCCAGGGATCCCCGTCCCCATATCTACTCCCTGGAGGAATTCGAAGGCGCCCGAACCCACGATCCCCTCTGGAACGCGGCACAGAAACAGCTCGTCCAGGAAGGGCGAATTCACAACTACCTTCGGATGCTCTGGGGAAAGATGATACTCCACTGGTCGGCTTCACCCCAGGAAGCACTGGACATCATGACCGAGCTCAACAACAAGTATGCCCTCGATGGACGGGACCCCAACTCCTATACGGGGATCTTCTGGGTACTGGGGCGCTATGACAGACCGTGGGGACCCATCCGACCCGTTTTCGGAAAAATCCGTTACATGAGCTCTCGCAGCACGATGCGGAAATTGAGGGTCTCGGAGTACCTTGAGAAATACAAGTGAGAAAGAACATCTCACCGCGGAGTACGCTGAGACCGCTGAGAGAACAAGTTGTGAAAATGGATTCTCTGCGGGCTCCGCACTCTCCGCGGTGAGTCCTTCCCCTTTCATCATTCCAGTGAACCATAAGGGCAAGAAGGACAGTTGTGTCCTTTCATGTTCACTCGATGATCTCCCGGACAAAATCCTCATGCAAATAACCTCTCCCCCCGACACTCTCCACTCGGTACCACCTTCCCTCTTTTCCGAGGACAATCAGCCGGGTTCCGGGCCTCACCTCCCAGACATTGCCCGCGCTCGAGAGCGGCGCGGACTTGATCTCGATTATCCTGTCGCTCCCCTTGGCTCCTGCAATGACTGCCTTCACTTTTTCAGGCGCCTGCAAACCCGCGGTCATCGTGTCTCCGGCTGCGGGGGCCTTGCCCGCATCAGGACCGGCTGACCCTGCATGACTCTCCTTTGGAGGCGTCTGACCTGAGCTCAAAACAGCTCCCTTTTCGCCGGCCCTCCGCTCCACCTCGCCCCCTTTGCCGTCTCGAGGCGGTTGGCCCCTCCCCGTGAGCATCTTCTCCGAAGGCACGACCTCAAGGAAAACCACTTCCTTCTCAGGTGGGACTTTCTTTTCAGCGGCTTTCTCGCCGGTTCCCGTCTTTTCACCCTGCTGAGTCGAAGACTCCTCAGCGGCGTGCGCATCCTTCCTCCCGGCTTGTCCCGTACCCGCATCCGATGGCGTCACCCCGGTTTCACCAGCCGCCTCCTTCGGGTCCTTCCCGCTGCGCTTCACCGAGGGAGATGCGGTTTCTTCTTTCTTTTCGGCTCCTTTTGGCTGAGAGAGCTCTTTGGGTTTGGGAGGCCCCGGAAAACCCGTCAGGGCACCGGGAGCGAGAACCCAGCCCACGGTCCCATCCTCTTTCAAGATCTTGACCCAGCTCTTGGACTGGCCCTTGACCTCAACCCGCTCGTTTTCCCGAAGACTCCCCACGACCTTGCTGTTGGCCACGGGAAGCATCCTCATATTGAGACGACCTACGGTGACCGTCTCCATCCTTCTCCGCCCGGACGCATCTTCGGTGACCTCCTGGGAGGCACCCTGGAGAACTACCCCGGCCATTTTCGGTTCCGTGGCACACGCCCATAAGGGGGCGAGTCCGAGGACGGTGGAGAGGCAAATCCTAATGATCCGTGCGTTCCATCGGGGCTTCATTGTCAACACCATTAGTGATCTGACGTTCAATAATGCTCCCTGTCGATGACCTGGAGACGAGCATCCCACGGAGAGATCGAAGATGGCGACCTATCGCAATGCAGCGATGCACGGGTCTCCAAATCGCTCTGCACATGACTACAAGGGGGACCGCAGCAAGCGGTCTGCTGGTCCAGCCACCCCCCTGAAGTATGCAGGAGCGGCGTCTTTGGAGAAACACCGCACATGCATTCTATCAAAGAGTGACCATGAAGTCTTGTAGAACAGATAAGAAAGAATGGGCGAGGGTCCGATCGAGAGTCCTCGAGACGAATCCCTGTTCCGGGCGGGACATGCCCACCCGAGGACGCTGAGGCTACTTTGCATTGGGCGGCGAAGGCGGGAAATTCACCTGGGTGTTGCCTTTTCCACATCCCTCAGGGGCCAGGAAGCGTGGACGGTTGTTCCTATGCCCTTCATGGATTCAAGAGTGAACGCGCCTCCGGAGAGCATGACCCGTTCCTTCATGCTTGCCAGTCCAAGTCCCCTCTGGTTTTCATCCCGGGAGAAGACCTCCTTCAGGTCGAACCCTCCTCCATCGTCCCTGACGGCAAGGAGGATCTCCGCCCTTTCTCTTATGAGTGACAACTTCACCCGCGACGCACCGCTGTGCTTCGCCACATTGGCGAGAGCGTCCTGCAGGACCCGGAAAACCACAAGTTTCAAATGGTTGGAGATGGCGTCCTCTTCGAGCTCGATGCGCGTGTCTACGGTGATCTGGGGATGAGCTTCCCGGAATCGCTTGCAGAGCCAACTGATGGTGACAATGAGTCCAAGCTCATCCAGCATGGAGGGTCTGAGATCCGCCATGATGCGCCGGGATTCCTCCAGCGGCTTCTGTGTCATGTTGATCACCGCATTCAACGATTCCTTGGCGGCTGCATCCTGTTCCACGTGCCTCAAGGTATTCTCGAGGCTGTACTTGATGGCGTTCAGAGAGAGTCCGATGCTGTCGCGCAGTTGCTTGGCAACCCGCGTCCGTTCCTCTTCCTGAGCCCGAAAGAGCTGTGCCGATAGGTACCGCAGTTGACGCTCGGACTCTCTCAGGGCTTCCTCAGCTTTCCTGCGCTCCGTGATGTCCTTGGTCGCTTCCTTGTAAAGGAACAAAACGGCCAAACCAATCAGGAAATAAATCGTCAGCACAAGATAGCCGGTCACCTTGGCGAAGGGGGCCGAAAAGCTCTTGGAGAGCGTGTTGAGGTCAGTCAGGGAAACCACGCGCCATCCCGGATACCCCTCCACTTCGGCCTCATGGTATAGATATTCCTTGCCCGTGTCGTCCCGGGCCCGCTTCTCGTCAACCCGCTCCAGGCCGCTCCACTTCAAGGGCATTGCATCAGCCGGACGATCTTTTGCCGGTGCCTCCCCTCCCTCGATCTTCCCATCCCAGAGAACCTGGTAAAGCCACTCGTCCTGTGTGGACACGACGATGACACCCTTGGGATCCGTCAGGAGCACCGTCCCCTTGAAAGCCTTGTCGAATTCCTTCTCGAGGGGTTCCACGGAAGTCTTGATGGCGACAACCCCTTCGACGTTGTTGCCGAGCTGGTTGAAAACGGGGTGGCTGAAATAGATGTCGCGTTTCTTGGAAACCACGTTCAAGGCCATGTAAATGGCCGGAGACCCCTGGACGGCCTGGCGAAAGTAGGGATGTTTGAAGAAATTGTCGCCCAGGTAGCTCTCCGGGGCTGCCCGGTTGGTGGATGCAACGACTTCGCCGCCCGAGTTGACGAGGTAGCAGACATCCACGGCCAGGGCGTCTCGAAAAAAATCCAGAATCCTGTTGGCATCCGTTTGCCGCCTTTGGTCCGGCTTTCCAAATGCCTGCTCGACTTCCTTCAGCCTCGACAAGGCTCTCACCAACTTGAGCTTGTCGCTCAATGCCGAGGAAACGCGGTTTTTGGCCACGTCCATGGAAGAGAGGGCCTGCTGGTAGGATTCCCTGAGCGCGGACTTCTTGAGGGAGGTGTAGTACAGGTAGGCTCCCGCCGACGTGGAGAGAAAGGCCAGAAGTGCCAGCGTTATGAGGATCTTTCGGAGCTTCATGCGCGGAGTCCCCTGAAGATGCAGGCTTGCGTGTTCTGCTTTTTCAAGTCGTTGGGCGGGACAAAGCGAACAGGCACCTGGTGGAGACCAGCAACAGGTTTTTCCGGCTCTACCCCAATTGTGGATACACTCAATGGAGCATTCACGTCACAAGCCCTGATTCGGCCATGATCAACCCCCTCAAAGCCCTGCTGCCAGTCCATCGGACACCCCTAAGTGCATTGATGGCTCCATTGAGGGCATTTGTCAACCAATTCTTGCCGTTCGGGCCCACCGTCGCCCGAGAAGGGGCATGAACCGGCACGAAAAGGAGGCCACGAGACCCTCAACCCGCTGGAACCGCTAACTCCGTTATTCCCTCTCATCCTCCCTGACTCCGCCTCCGATGCCCAAAGGCCGGATGAGCTCCGCCATGATCTTCTCCCTTGCCCATGGAATTCCACGGTCGACCCCGAGGAGATGAAGCTCGGTCAAGGTCTTGGCCCAACGCTTTCCATTCTCCTGTCCCGCTTCTCTCGCTTTCTCGATGATCCCCCAGTCCTCCGACAGGAGGAACCGTTTGAAGGCACCCAGCATTTCAGGAAAGAGGAGCCGTGTGAAGGCTCGCACGCACGCAACGTAAAAACCAAGGGACGACTTGACCCGGTGCTTCACAATGTGCCCGATGAGCCCAAAAGAGTGGGTATCGGCCAGAAGGTCCTTGACCACCCTTGCGTAAATCTCGATGGGACTATTGGGATAGGTAGAGACGATTTCATGCCAAACGCTTCCAAGGAACGCATCCTCGTGAAACTCTCCAATCTCGTGGTAAATCCAGGTCTCGAGCTCCGCCACGGCCACCTGTTTCAATTCAGGGCCAAGGTTCCTCGGAGCGCTCCGGATTGCCTGGGCATCCAATCCGTACTGGGCCATGGCATAGGTGAGGGCGTCTCGAGCCGATGGGCGCATTTCCACAAGTTGGTCCCAAAGGATGAAAAGCATAGCGGAGCGCCGGGCAAAAATCGAGTTGCCCTGTCGCATCACCGGCGAAATGAAGATATCCCTCACCAGTTCCGTGCCGACGATGTTCACCTCCAATTCGCCCATTGGGCGCGTTTCTTCCAACTCTCCCAGGAAAAACGAAGGCTTCATCCCCACTGCGTATCCCGCCCCGTAGATCAACTTTTGGGGCCTGAGTATACGGTTGACGGAGAGAGCATCAAAGGGGTCGAAAACCTCTCCGTCCAATTCGATGGGCTGAAAATCCTTTTCGGTCAGGGTTTCCCAGAGCTCCTCCCGGTGATCGACCCACGCCATGAGGTCGGTCGGTTCCGGCTCCTCCCAGGGAAAGAGCCCCTTTTCCCACTTGAAAAGGTCCCTCAGCCGTAAAAGTAGTCCGCAAAGGGAGAACAGCCCCGCGTGCTTCGCATCCGAGATGTGGCAGTTTTCCTGGATGCGCTCGGTGATTGAGGCAAGCTGGAATTCCACGGCTTCTGAGCCCTCCTCTTCATAAAAGTGACGCGGTTCAGGGGTTTGTTCCCCATCCAAACACCTTCCGGCATCTCAGTCCCGATCCTCATTGCAGATTCTAATACCCAGAGGCGAACTTCGGCCAAGTCTTTCCGGTCGCCATTGATGCGGTATCGATGGAGGAACACTGCACGGAGTCTCGAGGGGGGACGTGGAAGGGTTCGGGAAATCACGCCCAAAAGCGCTCGACCCGTTATGGACTTCTTGACATAATGCATTGAGGATGATAATGAGGAATCGTCAGTTTGAAACTCTGTCTTACCAATCAGAAGAACCGGGCTTGTGGCGGGCCCGGTTTTTCATTGAGAGCCTGTATCAAGATATGTTTACCAGGCCAGACGCCCGTTCGCGCTTCGGTATCAAAGGACAAACGGACAAGGCTGATGGTGCACCCTTCGACATGCTCTGGACAGGCTTTGATACCTCAGGGTATCTCCCATGGCACACAGACTCTCCTGTCCAGAAGCTCATCTCCAAAGACCTCCCGCACGGACCCGGACCTGATGATCCGCCCCTCGAAGAGGACGGCCACCTGCTGCGCCAGGTAGGGTATTTCCGTGTAATCGTGGGTCACAAAAAGCGTCGTCATGTTCATATCCTGGAGGATGGGCCCGAGATCGCCGAGCAGAGCCTTTCTGGTGGGATAGTCCAGAGAAGCGAAGGGCTCGTCGAGGAAAAGCACCTCCGGTTCCATGGCGAAAGCCCTGGCAAGACTCGTCCTCTGGGCTTCGCCGCCCGAAAGGGTCCTTGCGGGCCTTCGCGCCAGGTGTTCAATGCCGAAACGCCTCAGCCATTTCTCGGTCCTACCGGCAATCTCCCTCCTCGAAAAGCCTCTGATGCGCAAGGGGATGCTGAGATTTGCGCGCACCGAAGTATCCAGAAGCAAGGCATCCTGGAACACCACGGCCATCCTTCTGCGCAGTTTCAGCAGGTTGCCGTTCTCGGCCGGAGTGCCGTCGAAGGTGATCCTGCCCTCCGTTGGCCGCTGTAGCAAAGCGAGAGTGAGCAGGAGGCTGGATTTCCCGGCCCCGTTGGGTCCCACGAGGGCGAGCACTTCTCCCCTGTGGAGGGAAAGGGATTCAATGGCGAAGATTTCCCTCCCCGAGAGCGCCAGGCGCAAGTTTTCAGCCGCGATCATGGGCCTCACGGTCTTCGCCCCCTCTGTTGCAGGACACTCAGGGATCCCATGATGCAGAAGCTCAGAAACAGGAGGATGATGCTGAGGGCCGTGGCCAGTTCAAAGCTCCCCTTGGAGACTTCCAGGACGGTGGCGGTGGTGAGGACCCGGGTGTACCCCCGCACATTTCCCCCCACCATCATGGATGCCCCCACTTCGCTGATGACCCCTCCGAATCCGGCGATGACGGCCGCGAGAATCCCCAACCTCGCTTCCCAGAGAAGAAGGAAAAGGTACTGGACCCGCGTCGCTCCGATGGCCAGGATTTGGAGCCGCAGCTTGGGATTGATCGATTGAATGGCGGCCAGACTGAATCCGGCGACGATGGGAGAGGCAATGACCGCCTGGGCAATGATCATGGCGGTGGGAGAATAGAGGAGGCCAAGCATCCCGAGGGGCCGTAGCGCGTGAGGCAAAGCCAGGTGACAAGGCCCACCACCACGGGTGGCAGGCCCATTCCGAAGTTGACCAGGCTCACCAGGAAACCCCGTCCGAAAAAGCTGGTCAAGGCCAGGACCGTTCCGACGGGAATCCCTATGAGGACGCTGATGACCGTGGCGATTCCCGAAACCTTCAGGGTCAGAAATGTGATGCTGAGCACCTCCGGGTCACCACTGACCAGGAGGCGAAATGCTTCGACCAGGCCTTCCAGGATTACACCCACGCTGCCCTCGCGGCCACAAAACCTGTTATTTCAGTTCCTTGCCCGCATCGGGGAAGAAGAGCGGCTGACCGAACTTGTCCTTGCCGAACTCCCCGATCATCTTCTGGGTATCAGGAGCGATCATGAACGCCACGAACGCCTTGGCTCCCTCCGCATTCACCTTGGTGAACTTCTCGTGGTTCACCTGCATCACGTGGTAGATGTTGAGCAGGGACTTGTCCCCTTCCGACAGGATATCAAGTTTGAGGCTTGCCTTCTGGGCCAGGTAGGTGCCCCGGTCCGTGAGACTGTAGGCCTGCTTTTCAGACGCCATGCGCAGCGTTGCCCCCATGCCCTGGCCTGATTCCTGGTACCACTTGGCGCCGGCGGGCGTGACACCCGCTTTCTTCCATATGGAGAGCTCCTTCTTGTGAGTCCCCGAGTCATCACCCCTGGAAATGAACAGGGATTCCTTGGCGGCGACAGCCTTCAGGGCCTCGCTGCTCGGCTTTCCCTTGATCCCGGCAGGGTCGCCGGAGGGACCCACAATGACGAAGTCGTTGTGCATCACCAGCTGATAGTTGATGACCGCCCCGGACTCCACCAGTTTCTTTTCCGCTTCTTCCGCGTGGGTCAGGAGGACGTCGGCCTCTCCCTTCTCCCCCATGGCAAGGGCCTGGCCCGTGCCCACGGAAATGGTCTTCACCCGAAAACCTGTTTTCTTCTCGAATATGGGGTTGAGCACGTCCAGAAGACCCGTATCCACCGTGGATGTTGTCGTTGCCAGGATGAGGTCCTTGACCTTGGGTTCCGCACTGCCCGACGTCTGAGCCGATAGAGCCGTCGATGCCGCGAGGAAGGCTAGCGCCAAAACCAGCAAAACCGCTTTTTTAATCATGCTTCATCTCCTTCTTCCACTGAAGTGTTGGAATTCTCCTCACCCTCCCCCACAAGGAAAGGCAAGGCGCCGGCACGCATGCCACCGAGGCCTCTCGGGCCTCAAGTGAAGTCCCGCACCACAAGGTGACTGAGCTCCAGGGCCATCATTCCTGCGTGCTCATGGCTGGAATTCACAAGGCAAGCTTGAGCCCCGTATTTTACTGATGCAGTGAGCAATCGCGACAAGCAGGTCAGTCGTCATATTGTTTTGCATAAGCCGCGTCGTCGTACAGTCCTTGGCCGTACCGATCCTTCCCGTAATCACGAATGATTTTTTGCCCATCTTCGGAAGCCACAAAGTCGATGAACTTGGCTGCCCACTGAGCCCCCGGGGTCGCCCCTTCAGGCTGGCAAAGCGCATGATAGGTATTCACGAGGAACTTGTCCCCTTTGAAGAGAATCTTGAGCCTGGGCATGTTGTTCCTTTCGGACACCCAGGCGCTGCTGTCCGCCATGAAATAACCACCTTCGTCATTGGCTCTCTTCAGGGTGGCCATCATGAAATCCTTTGTTACAACGTACCAGTCGCCGGAAGGGGTAATGCCCGCCTTCTCCCAGACACTCATCTCCTTCTTGTGAGTGCCCGAGTTGTCGCCTCTGGAGAAAAACTTGGCCTTCACATTGGCAATGCGAGTGTAAGCATCTGCAGCACTTTTGGCCTCGGAGATTTTCGCCGGGTCATCGGCGGGTCCCACGATGAAGAACTCGTTGGATCCAATGAGTACCCGTTTGGTGGCCCAACCCTCTTCCACCCCTTTCTTCTCGGCTGCCGGGGCGTGGACCATGATCATATCGACGGCCTTGTCTTTCAGTGCCTTCAGCGATTCACCGGACCCTGCTTTTTTCCACAGTAGAGTGGTGCCGGATTTCAACGCGAAAGCATCGCCCAGGGCCTTGATCAAGCCAAGTTCACCGGGGCTCCCCGTTGCCAGCGAGAATCGGTCGGGTCCCTTCCCATATTCCCCGTCGTACTTGTCTTGCGCCTCTGAGACAGGAGAGGTAACCAGTAACGACACCAATCCAACCAGAAACATCAGACGCATTTTCATTCTCGTTCTCCCTTTGGCTCCAAACCCCGACCGTCTTGAAGGTACCGTTTCTCAGCACTTTCAGCGAAAAACCTTTCGACCCGACAGCGACCTGGAATGATGCAAATCATGGCATAGCGAATGCTTGAGCTCAGATCATCGGTGGCCGACATCCTGAAGCTTTCGAATCGCTGGGTTCCACCGGCGAACGGATTCTCAAGAATGTTCCGAAGCCGCTTCTCCGAAGAAAAATTCAAAAGGAGAAGGGCACGGCGACCCGTAAATCAACGGAAGGGGAATCGCTTGAGGAGCTGAAGCGACTCCGGGTTCCGGCGTCGCTTGTTCCCGGAACCCGGAGTCGCTTCGCATTACGATCCTCGACAGGGCCGTCATTCCTGCGTGCTCCTGGCAGGTCTTTTCCTCAAGAAAATCATTCCTTCAGAAAATAAACGTACGCGGCCCCTTGATCGGGATAATCAAGGTCGGCAATATTGGCTCCCACGGCTATTTTGTTTCCATGGGCCGACAGGGAATGGGCAAATTCGTCTTCCGCCGCACCCTCGGAAGCGGTGATTTTCAATTCTTCCGTCCACTGGTTGCCCGACCTCTTGAAGAGGTAGACGGCACCCTGGTCTTTATTGCCGGCGATGTCCGCGCGGCGGGCTCCTGCCGCAATGAAATGTCCGCTCATCGCCACGGAGTGACCAAGCTCGTCACCCGCCTTTGCATCGCCGGCCGTCAATTTGCCGACCTGCCGCCAATGGGTGCCCTGGAGCTCAAAAAGGTAGACCGCGCCCGCCTCTTTCTTTCCGGCGGGATCTGCCCGTCTGGCTCCGGCAGCGATCAGGTTTCCCGAGACGGCGACATTGAAGGCAAACTGGTCTCCTTCCGCACCGTCGCCGGCGTACAGCTTGGCAAACTGGGTCCACCGCCCTTCAGCACGTGAGAAAAGGTAGACGGCTCCCGCCCCTGTTGCCTGCGGAGTATCGGCATCCCGGGCCCCGACGGCGATGAGGTTTCCCCGCATCGCCACCGATTGTCCAAACCGCGCTTCATCCGTGGAGTCGGCGGCTGTCAGTTTAGCCTCCTGCACCCAAATGCCGCCCCTCTGTCGGAAAACGTAGGCTGCGCCGTCATTTTCCACGGAGACGTCCTCTTTTCGGGCCGTCACCACCAGCAGGTTGTTGTCCAGCGCCACGGCCCGCCCGAAGTTGTCCTCGGGAGCGGATTCGCTTGAAACCACCTTCTGCACGAAGGACCAGGCGCCCTTTGTCTTCTTATAGATGTAGGCGGCACCCGCCCGTTCGGCCGTGTCGCTGGAGGCGAATCTCGCCCCGACGACGACCACATTGCCCTTCACGGCCACGGAGCGTCCGAACTGGGCGCCCGGCTCCGGGTCAGGGGCTGCGAGCCTGGCCTCCTGAACATAGGCCCCTCCCGTCCGCTTGAACACGTAAGCCGCTCCCGGTCCCACTGCATCTTCATCGGAGCCCTCGGCGGCACCCACAACGACGCAGTCTCCATCGATGGCGATGGAGCGCCCGAATTCGGCACCCACCATGGGGTCCCCGGCAGTCAGCGGAATTTCCACGGTGGAAAGAGCAAGGACCGACCCCGCAAGGATCAGCAGGGCCCCTGCGGAGATCATGAAACGAAGAGCCGTTTTACCGAAACTGAACGTCATGCTGTGTTTTCCTTTCATGCAATGATTTTCAAAAGGACCACGATTTCATTGACGGCCCAGTATAGCTGTTTCTGAGCGTCGCAACTCCTCACCCAGTCGTTCTTATCCGGGGCTTTGCCCTTGGAATCGATGCACCCGTTCATTTTGGAGAGAATGTCGTTCTGGAGCTTTTCCAGAGCTTCCGCATAACACCCTTTGTTCACCTGCTTCCGGATCACCGACAGCTTCTGCTCCAGCACCCGTTGAGCGGAAGGCTGCTTGAAGGCGCTTCCTGGCATCCCGGCAAGGGTCACCATGAGCTGCGAGAGTTTTTCCTTGATGTTGGGAACCGGATCGATGCTCCCGTACACGACGATTTTTTCCGCGTCGATATACGGCCAGCCCGCTTCCAGCGTGTCGACGTCCGTCGTTCCCTCGGGCAGGGGCAGAACTTTGATCATGGTGACAGCCTTGCTCGAAAATCCGGCGTTGTGATCGGTGACGGTGTCCGTGGGGTCAAAGGGCCAGATGACACCCTGCACTTTACTGGTTGATCCCTGGTCGGGCGGTCCGGGCACCTTCTGGGGCGGCACAACGCGCGTCAGGATTAGAGACTTGACCCCCGTCCATGTTGTCCAAGCTTCCCGGATCCCAAGTCTCCTCCATTTGTACGGGGCTTCCATTGCATACACAATGCTTCCCCACTTACCAGGGAATGGCAGAAAAGGCTATTGCCACTCCTACCCCGTCACCTCTTCTCGCATCTACAGCCAGGAACGGCGTCAATAACGCTCTGGCTTCAGTTATGCGCCAACGAGGACGAGCATCACCCAGATTTTTTGAATTTGGGAACACAGCTCCTGCTGGACTTCAAGGTCCTTTATCCAGTCATTAGCTTCAACTGCACCCGACAAGCATCCATCCGTCTTTTTCAGGACGTCTTCCTTCAGTTTTGTGAGCGCCGCAGAATAGGCTCCCTTCGCCACCTGTTTCTTTATGCTTTCCACTTTGTTCACCAATGCGATTTTAGAAGACTTGACCTTAAAAGCAGCATCCGCTTGAGAGGTGATGGTGGAGATGAGGGCACCAAGGCTCTGAGTTAATTTCTCCAGAGGATAAGGGTCAATGGAACCATAGATGACGATCTTTTCTTCATCCACGTAGGGCCATCCGGCTTCCATTGTGTTGATGTCGGTAGTCCCGTCAGGCAAAGGCATAACCTTTATCATCGTTACGGTGCGGGACGAGAAACCGGCATTGTGGTCAGCGTTCCTATCATAAGGCCAAATGACTTCCTGGTTTACCGAGGTTGAACGCTGGTCCGGCCAGCCTGGTTTTTTCTGGGGAGGAACAACCCTGAAGGGGCCTTCCCCGTCCAGTTTGTTCCGATCGTTCAATTCACCCGGCTTCAGGTACTTCCCATCCCGCTTGAAAGCCAGCAGCAGTTTCAGACCTTCGGGGTTAAAGATAGGGGAAGCGTCTTTTCTGCCTGCCGCTGATGGGGAACTATAATTACACCAGCCACCGGTAGGATAATCGGGATCGTCAGGTGGGTATAGGGCAATATCCGCGCGTTCGTCGTACCAGTAGGTCCCTTCCGGATAAATCCCAAAAACATGATAGGAGCTGGGCTTGGCGATTTCATTGAATGGGTGGTCAGTGGCAAATCCGTCCGGGGAATAAACCGTGATGTCCTTCGTTGAATCAAGCATGAGGGCCTGAATGAGGTTCTCGAGGGCCACGCCGCTGTACCGGGTATAGCTGTCATCCGATTTGCTGGCGTTCATCAGGAGGAACTGGCTGTGGAGAGGCATGTCCTCCAGTTCCTTGAGTGAAATGACGCGGGCTGGGGCCGGTACTTTGGTCGGATCATCGTTTGGGTCACCGGGATACGTCAAGGCGATGATTTCTTCATGGTTGGTGAATGAGTCAACATCAGAATCGACAAGGTGAATTTCCCCCAATGCAGCAGCATTGCGTCCGTTCTCCTTGTAGGCCTGACCAAAGGAATTGAGGGTTTTCTCCAGGTTCTCTGGTGTACTGGCGGTCCCATATTTTGTAACATAGTGGCACCATTGGCAGCTGCCGTAGGTGACCGGGGCAGGGGGCTCTGTAGTACCTCCCATGTGGCAGGTGGTGCAGCTGTCAAGTTTTGTGCCGACCGTGCTGGGATATGTTGTCCGGAAAATTTCGGAGTCGATGTCCCCCTTGTGAGTGTAAGCCGCAAAACCCACAGGAGCCGTAAATAAGACGAAAACCATTGCTAAGAGTACCGTCGCCCAGCTTCTGCAATTCATCGTTTTTCCTCCTTTCTCATAAGACACCTGGGAAGTGTGTCACGTCCGCACGAAACTTCTCAACTTTCCCCTTTCTGCCAAAGATTATTGTCCCTCCTGATTCCACGTGGCTCTATGACGGCGGGATGAATGGGAAGTAACCTAGCAGGCGACGTTTCGATATGTCAATATTGATAGATGTTTGATCTAAAACATTTGTAATTACTATTTTAAGGACTTCCAGGAAGGGTGTCGGGGCGGGGCCCGAAGGGTCCCGCCTCATGGGCAGGGCGGGACGGATGGGTGACACGCGGCGATTTCCTCGATCTTCCTGGAGAACTCAAGGTAGTTCAGGTGGAGGTTCCTCTCACGGCGGACATATCGGGCAGCGCGACCGCCGATTGCCGCCCGCAGCCCGGGGTTCCGGATAAGCCTTTCGATGGCCTCCGCCATGGCCCCCCATCATCCTCTGGAACCAGGATGCCCGTTTCTCCATCCCGCACCACCTGGGGCACCCCCGCCGTGTTCAGGGCGACGACGGGCAACCCGCACCCCTGGGCTTCCAGATAGACCATCCCGAGGGACTCCCCGATGCCGGGAAAGGCGAAAACATCGGCCGCCGAATACATGCGGACCATCTCATCCCGCGGAATCCCACCCGCAAAAACCACCCGGTCCCCGAGGGCCTTCCCCGCAAGGAGCCTCACTTCTTCCTCGCCGGGTCCGTCACCCACCACCAGGAGCAGGAACTGAACTCCTTTTTTCCTTAATATACTCAAGGCATTGAACAGATACTCGAGGTTCAGGACCTTGCGGTGGCGAAATCGGGCCGCAGCCATGACCACGGGGGTGGACTCGGCGATTCCCAGGCGCTCCCGCACCAGGCGGCGCCAGTTCTCGTCTTTCTCGAATTCTTCCGGGAAAATCCCAGGGGGGAGATAGGTGATGGAAGAGGCGGGAAGGATCCTTCCCATCGCTTCCATATCATGGATGTTATTGATGAATACGTGATTTGAGGCCAGGATGGAAAACCGGTTCAGAACGAATCCCATCCTGGTTCGACGGTCCTTGCGGCGCTTTGTGGCGTACATGGGCTGAAAGAGCACGTAGGGGATACGCAGGAGACCGGCTGATCCATGGGCCGATGACATCCGGCGACTTGTAATAGGTGTGGTAGGTCAGCCAAACATGGGGCCGAAACCGAAAAGACCGTGCGCATGCCCGGAGCAGGCCCCAGACGGCTTCGATCCAACCTCCCCGGCGGGCCCAGAATTCCCGCGCGCGAAAGGTCGCCATTTCCTCGCAGGCGTGGCCGGCGTCCCGAAGGGCTTTCTGGATTCCACGGGCAATCACCAGGTCTCCCGACGGGTGTGGGTGGGAAAGGGGCTTGTTTGGGCAGTAATAGGCGATTCTCACGGGTCTTCCAGGACGCGTGCGAAAAGCCCATGGAGAGCCTTCACGCACCGGCGGCTGTCGAAGTCCTCTATCACCCGCTCCCTGGCCCGTCTCTTCCGGTCTTCCAGGGGTTCGGGTTTGAGGAGCACCTCGCGAATCGCCCGTGCCATGGCCTCGGGGTTTTCGGGTTCCACCAGGGTCCCCGTGACCCCGTCTTCCACCAGTTCAGGGATTGCCGAAACACGGGTCGCCACCACGGGACATCCCACCGCCATGGCTTCCACCAGGACGTTGGGAATCCCGTCCCTATCCCCATTGGAAGCAACCTTGCACGCCAGGGCAAAACAATGGGCCTTCCTGTACCAGTCGATCACTTCCTCGTGGGCCAACGTCCCGAGAAGGGTCACCCGCCGGTTCAGGCCCATCTTCCGGACCAAGGCGGCAATGGAGTGCTCCTGTTCTCCTCCCCCGATGTGCACGAATTGGAAGTCCACACCCATGGATTCCAGAATCTTCATGGCCCGGAGCAGATCGTCGTACCCCTTTTTTTCCACCAATCGGCCGACGGAAAGAACCCGGTACGGGGGTCCGGCCGCAGGCGCATGGCCATAGCGAAAGAGCTCGATGTCGATCCCGTGGTAAACGGTGTGGATGGGAGTCCCCGCGCCAACCGCATCCCGAAGTCCTGAGAGGTGCATTGCGTTATACCGAGTGCACGTGACGATGAATCGGGCTTTCTGGATCTTGCGGACGAGCTGTTCCGGTTCGGAGGTGTAGATGTCTTTGGCATGGGCCGTGAAACTGAAGGGAATCCCGGTGAGCTCCGACGCGAAGAGGGCCACCGAAGCGGGTGTGTGGCAGAAGTGGGCGTGGATGTGGGAGACGTTTCCCTCCATGAGTTTCGTCGCCGCCAGGTGGCCTCCCTGAAGAAAGTGGCGGATGGTCGCCGTCTTTCGCCTCTCAAAGGCCCTCTTCAGAGCCTCCCCCAGGCACCTTCGGTAGTGGCCGCCCAGGGCCTCGTGGAGCGCAGCGTTGCTTCGGTAAAGGGTCCTGATGTTTGGGAGGACGTATTCGGGAAGATAGGTTGCGGTGGCTTTGATCCGCTTCACGTGTTCGTGGGAGAAGTTCTCCCGGGGCTGCCGGATGGAGAAAATCTCGATGGGAATTCCCAGGGATTCCAGGAGCAGGATTTCTGAACTGATGAAACTCTCCGAAATCCGGGGGTAGCCCTTGAGGAGCATTCCCAGTTTTCCTCCCCCGGGACTCAACGGGGATTCCCCTTCATGTGCTCCAGGACGCGCCTTTGAATGACTTCCAGCCCCGTGAAGGGAAAGTGGGCCATCTTCTCCCGATAGGACGAGCCGTTGTCGAGAAGGCCCAGCACCCGTTTGAGAAGACTTTCCGGTGTCAACTCCCTCGGGTGGAGATAGTCGCAAAACCCCCTGCCGCAGAGCACCTGGGCCCGGATGAGCTGTTCCTGCCTGGGCTCCGTCCGAGGCACGATGAGGAACGGTTTCTGCTGGCTTGCGATCTCGCAGAGGGTATTGTACCCGCCCATGCTCACAACGACCTGGGCCGCTCCGATGAGGGCTTCCATGAACCGGTGAAACTTCAGGGTGATGAACCCCAGGGCCTTGCTCCTCTTCACCACGTCCTGGTAGTCCCTCCGCGAGATGAACGGTCCCGTGACGATGACCACCCTGACGTCGTCGGGGCGCTTCCCCCGGGTCCGTTCAAAAGCCGTCAGGAATGCGTTCACCACCGGGTGCCCGTCACCGCCCCCCCCCGTCGTCACAAGAATGAGTTTCTCTTGTTCCCCTATCCCGAGGCCTTTTCGCGCCGATTGGACATCTTCGGCGGTGGGCACTTTCCTGGGGATGTAACCCGTGAAATGAATTTTGGATGCCACCTGGGCCGGGATATCGTATTCGATGATGGGATCGTAGAATTCCCTGCAGCCGTAGACCCAGATTTCATGGTAGAGCTGATCCATGGCATCGTAGATGCCTTTCCCGTTCCAATCTTCGATGGTGGACTCGGAGCTGTCCATGATGTCCCGCAGACCCAGTATGCACTTGCAGGACTGGAAATCGCTTTTGAGCCAGTGCAGGGTTTCCACCACCTCCCGCTTGAGACCCAGGGGCGCCTTGTCCACGATGAAAAAATCGGGCCGAAAGGCCTGGGTCGCGGCAAGAATGATTTTCTTGCGGATCTCGAGGACTTCGGTTGCCTCGAGCTTCATGGACAGGGGCAGGTACTGTTCGTTGGTGACCTTGATCATTCCCGGGATCCGCACGAAATCGATCCGGGACGGGCTCTTGAAGCGCCCTGCGAGAAGCGATCCCGTGAGGATGAGGACATTGGCGGGAGATTTCCTGAGGCTCCGGGCGATGGCCAGACATCTTCGAATGTGCCCCAGGCCGTAGGTGTCGTGGGAGTAAATCACGATTTTGTAGTGATCAAGACCGGTCAAGTTGTCTTCTTCCGGAATCCTGGCACCAGGGTCCTCTGGAGTAATGCCGATACTACAGCCCGGAATGCGCGCTCACGGGGGCATCATCCCCCGGTCTGGACGAATGCATAATAGAGTCAACCTCCACCCATGGCAACAACGATTTTTCCCGGTGACACACACAAAAAGTGCGGCAGATCCGTCGGGACTCCTCAAAATCCCGACGGTCAATGATTATGTTCTGGGGAAGAAAATGAGGCCCATCGAAAGAGGCCAATCGCACTAATCCGAGAACCCTGAGCGACGAGGGAGGGATGAGCATGGATAACAAAACATTGGAAGCCAAACTCCGAGAAATGTACCCCGAAATCGACAAGCACGGTTTGAACCTGGCGGCGTGCTTTGACGACAAGAAGGACGCGTGGATTGTGGAACTGAGCAAGGGGTCACACGGGATGCGGACCCACCTGGAGAAGAAAGACGCCGATGCTTGCCTCGACGGCATTCAGTGCGTCTACCTGGGGGTTCAGATCAGCCAGTTCATGAAGAACTTCGAGACCTCCGGCTAGATCCGGGGTTCCCGATTCACGCCTCGGGCATATTTCACGCAGAGAGGTCCCGAAGCCTGGCTTCCGCGCCGAGGGCGGGTCAGCCCATCCGCCCTCGGCCTTTGAGAATGCCGGAGGCTTTCGGTTTCATACTCGAAGTCCCGCCCGCTCAACCCATGCTCAAGGGGCCTCCGCCTACGAAAAGGGACCCGATCACCGGTGGCGAGAAACGCAGAATTTCTGTAATATCCCCGAAAACGCTCCATCACCTTGAATGACCCCGTCAAGAACACAATCGAGGACACAACTGGAGACCGACGATGACACTCGACCACATCGCGACAGACAAAGCCCCCGCGGCCATAGGACCCTATTCCCAGGCCGTGAGAGTTGGACCTTGGCTTTACGTCAGCGGCCAAATCGCCCTCGTTCCGGGCACCGGCGAGTTGAGCGGCAATTCCCTTCCCGACCAGGCCCGCCAGGCCCTGAGGAACCTGGGCGAAATCCTCGCCGCCGCCGGGTTCGCCCTCACCGACGTGGTATCCGTCGATGTCTTCCTAACTGACATCACCCAGTTTGCGACCTTCAACGAGATCTACGCCGCCTTCTTCCAAAACCACAAACCGTCTCGGGCCGTCGTGGAAGTGAAAGGGCTTCCCCGCGGAGCACAGGTGGAAATAAAGTGTGTCGCCTACAGGAGAGACGTGTCCTGATTTCAACCGAACATCGTCGCCCCGGTGTGGATTTCTCTAAAATTCCTTTGCAGCCGCGATTGCAGCCGCCTCGGCTGCGGCGTGATTGGTCTCGGCACCGGGTCCGAGGGTTCCCTCGCTTCTCAGGGTGCGAACATCGGTAAAACCCATGAACCGGAAGATCATTTCCAGATAGGGCTTCTGGTAATCAAACTGGCCTCCCGGGGTACCCTCCGGGTACTCTCCCCCGCTTGCAAGGAGCAGCATCAGGGGTTTTCCGGTAACCATCCCGAAGTAGCCTTTTTCCGGGTCAAAGCCGAAGGTGTGCCCCGGCTGGACAATCACATCGAGGTACTGCTTCAGCCGATAAGGAATTGAAAAATTCCACATGCCCGTGGAAACCACAACCTTGTCCACCCCCTTGAACTGGTCGATCATCTCCAAAACCCTTCTTCCATGCCGACGCCTCTTCCTCGCTGTGAGGCATCCCACGAATGATCTTGTACTTGCCCGACGCCGCGACAAAATCGAAAGGGGGCAGTGTTTCCTTCCACAAGTCAAGAGTCACAATCCGGTCTTCCCTGTGGGCAGACCCGTAGGAATCCAGGAAGGCCCTCGCCAACCGCTTGGAATACGAGAGATCCCCCATGGGACTTGCCTGTATGTGGAGCACTGTGGCCATGTTCACACCTCCTGTCTGTGATTTAAGATATTTCAGCGATAATTAATCACTGGAGGAGATTTCCGCCAGATCCGTTCGACGGTGTCTCCACCCGCGCCCCCGATTCCAGAAGTATGCAGCGATCACCACCGAGGGTTCCCGCACCGTCACGGTCCGCTCTTGCAAACCTGGTGACAGGACAGGTGAAAGGGTATAGGCTCCCGTGGCCGGCACACTGGCCAAAACCGCTTTTCACGGATTGCTGATTTGTCCACGGCAGAGAGCGGCCAGAACGCGCAGGTTTGTCCTGCACATCTTTTTCTCTCAGCGAGTTCCGCGTGCTCGGCGGTGAAGTGACTTTCCAGAGACACGAAGGGGATAAAGCGATGCAGGAGAAGACGCCTCGGGAGCACACCGATGAATCTCGCCAGGGCGCCCAGGATTTGCGGGATCTCGCCAGGGCTTTTGTGATGGAAGCCCTGGCGGCAGCCCGGCACGAGATCGCCGCCCTCAGGGCTCAGGCCGATGGAAGAACGGGCCAGGCAAGGCTTTTCCGCGCCTTGGCCATGGCAGAGCGGGTCCACTGGAACAAGGCCCTCATGGTGTTGCGTGGGAAGACCTCGACGACGGACGAGAATCTGAACGGGGCGAGCCAGTTCCTCGAGGAAGCCGTCCTTGCCTACAAGGCCATGCTGGAAAGCGCCGAAGGACCTGCCCGGGGACTCATCGACCAGTTTCTGCGCACCTCCCGCAACCACCTCGGACTCCTTGGCAAGTCCCCGGAAAGGGAGGTGTCTGCATATCAGGTCTGCCAGATCTGCGGCTTCATCGCTCGTGAAAACGTCCCCGAGCACTGCCCCGTCTGCCGGGCCCTGCCTGAGAAGTTCCAGCGGGTGGAGTGATCTGAAGGTCCCGAAAGCGGCTGTTTCAGAGGGTGTCTAAAAAGCCGTCGCAACCCCACATGGTTGCGGATCGGAACCCAACGCCCACGAGGGGCTAGACTACGGATGTTGTAGCATAGGGCCTTGTGCCCTTTTCACATGTTGGACGACACCACATCCTTACAACGCCGTAACGGGGCCCTTGGCTTACAGGACCTTTTTTTAACACCCTCTCGGCGGCCGGGGTCGGATGGCCGCCGAAAAGTCACGCCTCCGCTGAGCAGGCGGGCGTCGCTTCCCTGCGTTCCTTGCGCTCCCAATCCTCGATTTCCGTCCCCGTTTCCACTTCTTCCCAGCCGCTGATCATGGCCCGGGTGTGGGCGAAAACGGTGCGGCCCGTCGTGATCATGTAGAGGTGCACCACAAGAAACGAAAGGATTCCGAACGCCCCGGCCAGGTGGATCGTGGCGATGACGTTGAGGGCGAGCCAGCCGAGACCCCAGTCACCCCAGGAATTGTAACCCCAGTAGAGGAACCCGGTCAACATCTGGACGGGGAGCAAGGCCGCCGCCAGGGACAGGTACACCAGGCGCTGAAGTGGGTTGTGCTTGGCGTCCCTGCGCTTGGGAAAGGGATGGGATTCCCCCCGGAAGATGCCGTAGGTGTAGTAGCGAACCACCGCAAACATTTTCCTGGTGGTGGGGATGTACTGGCGCCATTCCCCCGTCGTGAGGAGCCAGAACACAAAGAAGGCAAAGGCGATGAGCCACGTGAGCCCGGTGTATTCGTGGATCTCGGTGGCCGTCTTGAACCCGAATAGGGTGAAGAGCCCTTTGACTTCAAAACCCGTGATCAGCAAAAGTAGGATGAGAGAAGTTTGGAGCCAGTGCCAGAAACGCTCGTAGCGTGTGTAGAGATAGACGTTGACCATGCTGCACGTCGTCATGGATCAACCCTCCTTTCTGCCACGCGTGATGAACCGGCCAAGACCGTGGAAGAAAACGCCCACCAGGGAACCCAGCACGACGATCCATCCAATGGTCTCGACGGGCCGGTTGGCATCGCGGCCCGGCATGTAGAATCCGGTGAGGTTCTGGAGGCGCCCGTTCCTGGAATGGCATTCCTGGCACTGCAGGGCTTTGTCCTTTGGCGCGACCATGTGGGTGATGGGGAAGACATAGCTCGTGTCCACGAAGTCCATCTCCCCGCTGAAGGTCAGGCCGGCATACTGCATGCCGCTGACGGCGGCCTTCTGCCAGTCGTATTCGGCCCAGTAGGCCCCCGTGCCTTCCTTGCCGAAGAGGCGGGGAATCAGAAGGTTCTTGTTCACCTTGTCGTACGGCTGCCTGCCACGATGGACCTTGAAGGGGAAGATCCGGGAGTTGGAGTCGTCCATGTCCCCGACGGGGTAGCTGATCTTGACCACACCCCTCGGATCGATGGTGTCCTTGGCGGTCAGGTTGCTGATGGACCCATTGAACCAGAAGTACTCAGGGGTCACGTTCCTGGCCCACTGGAACTCCCCTTTCTTGCTGTCGTACTTGGGCTTGCCGAGGTCGTCCTTCTCCTTGTAGGGCTGTCCGTCCTTCATCTGTCCCGCCTTGGACCAGTCCCACCACATCTTCGTCGGGTTCACCCGGGCAAACGTCGGGATGTGGCAGCTCTGGCAAGCCACCTTGTCCGTGTGGTCGTTGGCCTTGACCCCCGGCTTGTGCGGAGTGCGGGAGTGGCACGATTCACACATGATCTTCGGGGTGAGGTCGTCCTCGATGAGGCTCTTGCGGTCTTTTGCCGCCGGAGTGGCATAGATGCGGCCCGCAACGTGGTGCACCCTCGTGGTGTGGCAGCGCACACAATCGAAGTTCTGGCCGTCGACTCCCATGTGGACGTCCAACTCCTTGTTGGGCTTCATGAGGGATGAGTCCATGTCCCCGTGCTTCACCCCGTCCCCGCCGCCCCCGAAGAAGTGACAGGTTCCGCAGTTCTGGCGCGTCGGCCTGCCGACGCTCTGGGCCACCTTGTTCCACTCTGGGGGGTTGAAGGTTTTGCCGTCTTCCTTGAAAACGGTGGGCTCCGCCACGGGAAATCCGGCCCCCGTCGGGAACTTCTGGTATGTTCCCGTTTGCTCGTGACACACCAGGCAGTCCACGTTGTGGGGATTGGAGAAGTCGAAGCTCTTGTCCTTCCAGCCGTAGCCCGCGTGACAGGAGGTGCAGCGCGGTTCGTTGGACAGGAGGCTGATGCAGAAGTTGTTCATGGTGAACCCGCCCTTGCCCACCCTGAGGGCCGGGTCCACGTTGGGGTCCATCCAGGTCCAGTGGATGGTCTTCTGAAATTGACCGGCAGCCAGCTCGTGGCAGGAGAGGCACGATTCCGTGACCTCAGGCCCCGATTTTAGGTCCTTCTTGAGAGCCTGGTGCAGGGAGTGATCGGCGGTGATCCAGATCTCCCGCCCCTTGGTCGCCTGCTGAGCCATGGCCCGCCCCGGCGCCTGGTTCTCATCGAGCACCCGGACCTGGGCCCGGGCCTGAAGGGGGAGACCGATCACGGCACCGAGGGCGACCAGCGCCACCCAGCGGATGCAGAGTTGAAATCCTCTCATGGAAACCTCCTAAAACCTCACGCACAGGTGCACCCTCAAAACGTGAACACCTTGAATTCAGGACTTCCCAACATGTTCACCAGGTCCGTGGCGGTGGAAACCCTGGAGCCCTCAATGAGCTCGTCGGGACCGATGAGGCGCTTGTCCGCGCAGGCCTTGCAGACGTGGATGGGGCACTTGCGGTCGATGAGCTTGTCCAGCATGTCCTTCATGTGCTCACCCGTCGTGGAGCGGATTCCTTCGGCCATTCCCATCTGAGCCCAGTGGATGGCATCGTCTATGAGAAAAACCTCCACCGGGTATCCCTGGTCCGCGGCGATGGCCGCGAACTGCATGGCCCGGGTCGCCCCTCCCGCCTTTTCAAAGCCCTTGGAAATCACGAAGAGTAGTTTCTGCACGTTATTCTCCTTCATATTAGAGTTGGTTGGATATGCCGGGACATCTGCAACGGCATGTTCGGGATCGGATCACGGTGCACGGAGAGCACCCCGTGATACCAGAGGCAACTAACGTGCCACCCATTCGAGGGTGACGCAGACCCAAGACCCACGGCTTTGTGCAACGAATCCCCACACCCTCTTGCGTGTGACAACCGTCAACCGATCGTTAACATGATTAAACATATGTTTAAACTTTCCGCCATGAAAGCGGGAGACGGGTGAGAAGTCGGGAGCGGGCCTAATAGGGTTCAGGGTGGCGAAGAGTTGCCGCCGGATCCCTCGCATTTGGGGTTTTGGCCCGCTGGGGTTCTGCGTTATAGTGACAAGCCGGGTTTTAAGCTGGGCATTACTCCACCATGGAAGGAGCAGAACATGCACAACCGAAGATTACAGGTCCTTCTGGCCACAATGTCCATCGTTTTTCTCCCCTGGACTGCCAACCTGTGCGGAGCGGCGGAGAAATCGGGCAAAATGGGCGGGAAAGTTTACGAGGTGGGACAGATCAAGCCCGTGGACAGCCACACCCGGCTCAAGGTCGGGGACAAGGCCCCGGATTTCACCCTGCCTTCCATCGGGGGCCCAAAGGTCTCCCTCGGCCAGTACCTGGGAAAGCAGAACGTGGTGCTCTCCTTCGTGCCCGCTGCATGGACTCCCGTGTGCTCCGATCAGTGGCCCGCCTACAAAGTGGCCAAAGCGCTCTTTGACCGAAACGATGCGGTTCTTCTCGGGATCACCGTGGACAACGTCCCCACACTCTTCGCCTGGACAGAGGAAATGGGGGGCGTGTGGTTTCCCGTCCTCTCCGATTTCTGGCCCCACGGGGATGTGGCCGGCAAGTATGGTGTTCTTCGGTCCACGGGGACGTCGGAGCGAGCCCTCTTCGTCATCGACAGGAAGGGGATCATCCGCTACATCGATGTGCATGACATCAACGACGCACCCAACCTCGAAATTCTCGGAGAGGAACTGAAGAAGCTCAAGAAGTGATGGGGTCGCATACCCCAAGAGAGACTCCATGGAAGGTTTCCTGCTCGGGCAAGTTCTCCGTTTCACCCTGAAGCACGCTGAGACCTCCGAGAGAAAGCATCTCGATGACAATCCCAGCGCCCTCTGCGGTGAGTTCCTGGCTTTCCATCGTTTCGGGCGGACCCAGGGAGCCTTGGCGAATCCCACGAAAAGTTCTGGTAGGCTCTTGGAACCGGGAAGGGCGCCCCTTCCCGACCATTGACTGCGAATCAATCATCTGAGAAACACTGGAGGATGGAAATGATCAAGCGTTGTTTCACCCCGGTTTTGACCCTGGTCGCGGTGTTGCTCCTTTCGGTTTGTCTTTGTGGCGCCAGGGAAGAGAAAATGTCCAAAGAGGAGCTCAAGGCTCTCCTGGGCAAAAAGGACGTCGTCGTCTTGGATGTGCGCCTCCACGGGCAGTACGACAAGAGCCCCTTGAAGGTCAAGGGCGCCGTCCGTGAAAACCCCATAGACGTCAAATCCTGGGCAAGGAAGTATTCCAGGGATGCGACCATCGTTCTCTACTGCTCCTGAAGGGATGAGGAGACGAGCCTGCGCGTGGCGCGGGAACTGGGTATGCTGGGCTTCAACAACACTTACGCCCTCAGGGGCGGATGGAATGAATGGTACGCGGCGGATTTCCCCATGGAGAACAAATGAATCGAAGGGAAGCCGAGATCCACCCGTTCACCATTCACAAGGGAGAACGATGAGATATTGCATGATACCCGAAGAGGTTGGAGAAATCGGGATATGCCAGGGAGACATCGACTATCGGGGCATAGTGAAGCACATCAATGAGGGCGTGGTCGTCATCAAGGAGGGAAAGATCGTCTACGCCAACAACGCCTTCGTGGAGATGTCGGAGCGAAATCCGGAGCGGATCCTGGATGCGGATTTCTCGGACTTCATCCTCCCCGCCGACCGGGATGCCGTCACGAGATACTGCTCCGAGCGCCTGGTCACGGAAGGCCTACCCGACAGGACTGAATTCGTCATGCTCAGGGAAAGGGGAGAGGCCATCATCGAGATGAAGGTGAGTGTAGTCGAGTGTGGCGGGACCCCCACCATACTGGGCGCCTTGACCGACATCACGGAGCGGCGCAGGACCAGACACGATCTGCAGCGTGTCAAGGAGCGTCTCGAAAGCATCCTCCACTCCATGAATGACGTCGTCGTTTCCCTGTCGCCCGCCGATCATTCCATCATCGCCATAAACCCCGCAGCCGAGGCACTTTACGGGGTACCTCTCAGGGAATTCATGAGCGGAGAGGTTCACATCATGCATTTTGTTCATCCCCACGACAGGGAGAGGGTGGAACAGTTCCACAGGAATCTCCCCGAAGCCGAATTCGACGAGGCTGAGTACCGGATCATCAGCAGGAACAGGATGGTCAAATGGGTCCGGGATGAAGGGCACATCGTCTATTCGGCCAAGAGGACCATTCGCCGGATCGACCACGTGATCAGGGATATCACCGAGGAGAAGAAGGCCATCGATGCTCTCAAGCAGAGCGAAGCGAAATACAGGGACTTCTTTGAATCGACCAATGACATGGCCTACGCCGTGACCCCCGAGGGGACCTTCATGGACATCAACGACGCCGGCCTGAAACTCCTCGGTTTGCAGAACAGGGAGGAGGCCCTGGCCGCAAACCTGAAGGATTTCTATGTGGACGTGTCCCAAAGGGCCGGGCTCCTGGCGGAAATCTATGAAAAGGGCCATGTTGTGGGAAAGCAGGTGAGGCTCAAGAACCGGATGGACGACGTCATCGAAGTCGCGGTGACCGCCCGGGCCAAAACCGATGATTCAGGGGACCTCATCTACTACGACGGCATTGCCCACAACATCACTAAAGCGCTGGAAGACCAGCGGAACAGGGTCCTTCGCAACGCGGCCGGCGCCATGTGCCATCACCTCAACACCCAGCTCATGCAGCTGGATGCTTCAAGGGGCGTCATGGGGGAAGAGATGAAGTCTCTCGACGGCCTCATCGAAAGACTCGCCCAGGGAGCCGATCCAGGGGATATGGCCGTCGGGATGAAACAAATCATGGAAAACATGCGCTATTTTCAGGAAGGGATCACCGAGGCGTATGAAAGGATTTCCGATGTGACAACCGCCTTCAACAGGGCGTTCCTTTACAAGGAAGAAACCTACGCCACCGACACGATCCTCGACATCTTCAAGACGTACGGTTACGAGGGCGAAGACGCAAAGCAATAGGACGCGCCCCTTGGGCGATCCCCCCCGACATGCCCGAAACCCCCGTTGGACCGCGTCGGCATCCCTCATGGGCGGCAATAACGGAACTCATGGAACCTGGTCACACCCTGGTTGCTGGAGAATCATGGTGGCCAGGGGAAACCGCCTGGACTCGTCGATCGTGGCGTTGTTTTCCACTGGACATTCGGAGCCCTCTGGGCTATGGAAGAATCACGAGGAGGTGGTGCCCAATGGAAAGAAAAAAGCCCTGGCGGTTCTGCGGCCGTGATGTGACACCCGAGGAACTGGAACTGATCGTGGAAATCGTGCGCGATTGCGCTGGATTGAGCCCAACCGAGCTGGGCTACACCATCTGCGAGCTGCTGGGGTGGCGGCGCCCCACCGGTTTGCTCAAGGGGCATGAGTGCCGCCAGTTTCTGGAAGAACTGGAAGCAGCCGAGCTCGTGAACCTGCGGGGCAGGAGGGTGACTTCCCCAACCCCAAAGAAGCGCCCAAAGCCTCCCCCGAAAGCTGCCGAGCCCCTGCCCGACCCAGTTTCCGGGACATTGCGAGACTTGGGGCCAGTGGCTCTCAAGTTGGTGGAAACGGGGGAGGATCGCCGTCAGTGGCGTGATTGGGTTGGACGGCATCATTATCTCGGCTGCACGGTTCCGTTTGGCGCGTATTTGCGCTACTTCGCGACGGTGACCCACCCCCAGCTCCAGCGGGTGGGGTGTATTCAGGTCTCGAGCCCCGCCTGGAGGATGGCGCCCCGGGATCGGTGGATCGGGTGGGACGAGGAACAGCGCGTGCGCGGGCTTCAGCGCATTGTCCAGAACAGCCGTTTTCTTCTCATGCCGTGGGTGAAGATCCCACACCTGGCCAGCGCAACCCTCGCCCAGCTGGCACGGCAGATTTCCCACGACTGGGAGGCCCACTACGCCGTCCGCCCCGTTCTCCTGGAAACGCTGGTGGACCCGTCCCGGTTTCGAGGAACGTGCTACCGGGCCGCCAACTGGATTGTTCTTGGACAAACCACGGGGCGGGGTCGCATGGACCGGGAGCACCTGCGCCACGGTGCATCCATCAAGGAGATCCTGGTCTACCCCCTGTGCCGCAAAGCGCGGGAAAAGCTTCTGGAAGCCTGAACGAAGGATGAGTCAATTCACTCAACCGGCCTGCAGGAAGTCGACAGTGTCCCACAGTCTATCGAAATGGATACAGGAGAGGGCTGCGTAAGAAGAAGGCGGAAGCAAGCGGTGGAGTCTTGAATCTGTCAAGGAACAACAATCATGGTGCGGAATCGCGGCTCTGCTATACGGGTTAAGGATGAGATCTTTCACTCTTGAATTCACCGCAAAGACGCGAAGGACGCAAAGAAAGAATGAAGGAGACCATTTGTGCATCCTTGGCGATCTCTGCGCCTCTGCGGTGTGAAATGAAGCATTTCAACCTGATCGAGTATAAATACGCCCGTAAACGCGGAGTTTAGAAAATGGGAACATTGTCCGGGGAACGCCTTTTGAAAGAGCTTCGGATCGGCTTGGGCAGGGCCCGCTCGGTAAAGGCCCCGCATGGGCCGGAGTTGCATTGCAAAGGATGGCAGCAGGAAGCGGCCCTCAGGATGCTTTGCAACAACCTGGACCCCGAATGCGGTGAAAACCCCGATGAGCTGATCGTATACGGAGGGACGGGGCGGGCGGCCAGGAACTGGGAGTGTTTCGACGCCATAATCCGCTCCCTTCTGGACCTGGAAAACGATGAAACGCTGCTTATCCAGTCGGGAAAGCCCGTGGGAGTTTTGAGGACACACTCGTGGTCGCCGCGCGTGCTTATTGCCAATTCGAATCTCGTGCCTCGCTGGGCCGACTGGGACAATTTCCGCGAGCTGGAAAGAAAAGGCCTCATGATGTATGGCCAGATGACCGCAGGCTCATGGATCTACATCGGGACGCAAGGCATTCTTCAGGGGACCTATGAGACCCTTGCCGCACTCGCTCAAAGGCACTGGAACTCCACACTGGCGGGAAAGATCGTCGTAAGCGGCGGCCTTGGCGGGATGGGCGGAGCACAACCCCTCGCCGTCACCATGAACGAGGGCGTAATCGTATGTGTCGAAGTGGACCGGAACAGGATCGAGCGTCGCCTGAAGACCCGCTATCTGGACACCACGACCACCGATATCGAAGAGGCAGTTCGGATGAGCAGATCCGCTGCGGACAAAAAGCAACCTCTCTCCGTCGGCCTTCTCGGAAACGCGGCGGAAGCGCTCCCCGCCATGACGGCAATGGGCTTCACCCCCGATGTCGTCACCGATCAGACGAGCGCACACGATGAACTGAACGGCTATGTCCCGGCAGGAATACCTTACGAAGAAGCACTCGAGATCCGCAAGTCGGACCCAGGCCGCTATGCGGATATGGCCTTGAATTCCATGGCCGTGCACTGCCGGGCGATTCTTGAAATGCAGCGGCGTGGAGCGGTCGCTTTTGACTACGGAAACAACCTTCGCGGCCAGGCATACAGGATGGGGGTCCAAAATGCCTTCGACTACCCCGGATTTGTTCCCGCCTATATCCGTCCGCTCTTCTGTGAAGGGGAAGGTCCCTTTCGCTGGGCCGCCCTGTCCGGCGACCCTGAAGACATTGGAGTGACGGACCGGGCCCTTGTCGAGGCTTTCCCGTATAAGGAACGGATGGTCCGCTGGCTCGACATGGCCGGGGAAAGGATCGCGCACATGGGGCTTCCGGCCCGCATCTGCTGGCTCGGTTACGGAGAACGGGAAAAGGCGGGAAAGATCTTCAACGATCTCGTTCGCAAAGGGATGGTCAAGGCGCCGCTCGTTATCGGCCGGGACCATCTGGATTGCGGGTCCGTCGCATCCCCAAACCGCGAGTCGGAAGCCATGAAGGACGGTTCCGACATCGTTGCCGACTGGGCCCTGTTGAATGCCATGGTCAACGTTGCTTCGGGGGCAAGTTGGGTCTCCTTCCATGATGGAGGCGGGGTGGGGATTGGCTACGCTCTACACGCCGGGCAGGTCACGGTTGTGGACGGGACCGACGAGGGGGAGCGAAGGGCGCTGAGCGTCCTTCGAAACGACCCGGCAACCGGCGTCATTCGGCATGCGGATGCGGGTTATGAGCGGGCCGTGGAAATCGCCGATGAGCGGGGAGTAAAAATTCCCATGCTCAACATGTTCAAATAACGTCATCCGTGGGCTGTTACACTCATGGTTCGGAAGCTGTTCAGAAACGCCCGCATCTTTACTCCTGCCGACAGGGGAAGGCCTCTTTCCGGAGAGCATCAGGGCGATATGGTTCATTTTCCCAAAGGGGCTGTCTACACAAGAAACGGCATAATCGAAGCGATCGGGAATGAGAAGGACGTGTTCAAGAACCTTTCACATCACCAGGTGGACGTGGAAGAGGACTGTGAGGGGCACTGCGTCATTCCCGGCTTCGTTGACCCTCATACCCATATGTGCTTTGCGAGGCGAAGGGAGGAGGAATTCGTTCAGCGGCTCGAAGGGATGGAGTACCTGGAAATTCTTCGGCGCGGAGGCGGGATAATTTCCTCCGTGAAGGCCGTAAGAGAGACACCGGAGGATGAACTCTTTTCCACAACTCGCAAGCATGCTTCATCCGCGCTCAGTTTCGGGACAACCACTGTTGAAATCAAGAGCGGTTACGGACTCGATACCGAATCGGAATTGAAGATGCTGCGGGTAATCGCCCGCATCGGGCGTGAGGTCCCCCTCGATGTGGCTCCCACGTTCCTGGGGGCTCATGCGGTACCGGAGGCGTATGTCGGGGCGCCGGATGAGTACGTGGATGTCATCGTCAACGAAATGATCCCTCGTGTTGCAGAGCAAGGCATAGCAAGATTTTGCGATGTTTTTTGCGAGAAGGGGGTCTTCACCGTCAAACAGGCCCGCCGGGTCCTGGAGGCTGCCCTCAAATTCGATCTGGGACTGAAGATACATGCCGACGAGATCAGTGATTTTGGGGGCGCCGCTCTTGCGGCCAGTCTCCATGCGACTTCGGCCGAGCACCTCCTTTGTGCCGGCAATGAAAACATCCGTGCCATGGCCGAGTCGGGCGTAATCGGGGTCCTTCTTCCCGCTACCGCCTACAGCCTGCGGAAAGAGTACGCACCAGCCCGGAAAATGATAGAACTTGGCCTGCCCATTGCCGTTGCGACCGACTGCAACCCGGGCACCAGTTATACGGAATCCATGCCCTTCGTGTTCGGTCTGTCCGTCCTGGGGATGCGCCTTTCCGTATCCGAGGCCCTCGTGGCGTCGACACTCAATGCGGCTTATTCCATCCGGATGTCTGACCGGGCGGGAAGTCTGGACGTCGGGAAAAGCGCGGATTTCCTTTTCCTGGATGGCGAAAGTCCCGCCATACTGGCCTATCATGCTGGAGTCTCTCCTGTAGTGCGGGTCTACAAGAGGGCTGAACCGGTTTTTGAACGTCAGGGCTGCATGGGGCTGTAACTATGAGAAAGAATAACGATCGGGGCATCGCCGGATATGCCACAGGGGATCTGGATAAACGGCTGTTGAACCCGTTGGAGCTCGTGCCCTCTCAAGAAAAAGGGAAGGCGAAATGGAGGGCACGGGCAAGTCACGCATACCCGCTTGCCCGCGCCTGAATTTCTGATTGGCTCTCATTCATCTCCAAGTTGAACCGTCACTCTGGTGGGACCTGAGACAGTGTTGAACACTGGAGAGTACTTTTGGGCCGATTGGATCAGTTCCAGTTTCTCTTGCTCCGATATGTCGGCATCGATTGTGAAATAGACGCGAATTTCCTCATATCCAACTGGAACGTCTTTTGACAACCCTAGAAACCCTCGCAGGTCCAGGTCTCCTTCCAGGCGTGATTCAACCCCTCTCACCATGATCCCCTTTGCCGCTGCGTGATAGACAAGAGAAGAGGTCAGGCAGCCCGCGAGGGCTGTGAGCAGGTACTCCACCGGGTTGGGTCCTTTGTCCTGCCCAAGAAGAGCCTCAGGCTCATCCGCATCCAGCTCAAAGGGTTCCTCATGGGGGTGATCTTTCAACGCGCCATAGAACTCCTTGATCGTTGTGTGATTGTGCCCCCCATCGATCCACTTGTTACTGATGCGGAACCTGAATTTCGCAATGCCTGGCTCAACCTTAATCGCATCTATGGTATCAAAGAGCCGATCCACATCGACTCCATTCACTCTATGTTCATGTCTTCTTTCGGCTGCTTGGTGGCTCATGTCTCTTCACCTCCTTTCTCAGTGAAACTTAACCATCCAACGAGGACGTTCCAAACTTCCGGCAATTTCAGTGATCGAAGTCCCACTGGGCATCAAAGAATAAACACCACTTGCCACTGCGTTGGATTCACGGATCAGGACGGTGCACAACGCAAAATGTTCTGCATATGGAAAACCGTCAAGGGAGCACTGGGGATACGTACAGAGGAGATCTGGAATAAGCGGAGGAAAGCAATTGCAACACCATGACATTACCATACTTGAGTTGTCCCGCGAACTTGGGGTGATCTACCTGGATTCACGGTGATTCAGGTATCAGGTAAAGAGTACCAGAGAAACGGATGAACTGCCGTTGCCTCGATGAGGCCATGAGATGGAAGTTATCAGCCTCATAAATATTCCGGATCTCATACGAAGTATCCGGAACATCTGGGACTGTCGAAGCCACACCCTGCTCCTGCTCCGGGAAAACTGAAAGTGCCTGCTGCCGGCCCAGTTTTCGGGAGGATTTCGACGATGGCTGGCCCGGGTATGAAAGCGCCAACCATGATCTACCACTCAATTTCCACACTGGAGACCGTCCCCGCCGGCTTCATAGTAACAGTTTGCCTTCAAGTGCTGGCAAACATCCTCTTTCAAGACCCCGGCAGGCAAGACAACTCGCCCAAAGACACAATTGCGCCAACCTACCCGTTGTTCCCTACGATACAATGTCACACCCTGATCATTTTTGTCCATCACTCGCCAAGAATTCGGCACATAAATGTCATTGACAATCTACGATAGATGCTACCCAAGACTCTCAAGAAGCGACTTCTTATCACTTTGTCACCTTATCATCCAACCTAATCCGGAAGCTGATCAGGGTTTATTGTATGCCTGCTCTCAGGCCGAATCAGAGATCATGATTGACACAGGATATCGCGAAAACGTTTGTTAAGCGGCAGTAAGAAAACTGACCTGGATGGTTGTGCTCTTCTTCTTTCGTATCCGTAAAGGCTGTAGCCGACAGTATTGCCAACTTCTATCCAGTTCGCAGCTTTGTAGCATGTTCCACGAAAACGATCCCGCTCGACAAACGTCTCAAGTAGCACCGGTCTGCGACCGTAGCGGGCTTCCCAGTCCCTTGACACCTGTGGAACAATGGCGCCGAGGATCCGGGAAGCGAGATTGGGGATCTGAATCCAGGGGAGAATGAGGAAGCGGGAATTGTTGAGCACCAGGGCGAGGTTCGCGATACGCTGCATATCAGTCCAACCGATGTAGTCATCGCGACATGAGACCCTCCAGGCAGCGGATGAAAAACTCAGGGCCCCCAGAGGCTTCCCGGCAAGAGAATGCACCCCTGAGGATGGTTCATTTTGGCAGTACACAAGGTAGCGCAGTTGGGGACCAAACAGATGGTATGTCCCAATATAGTGATAGTGGTGGATCATGGCATTCCAAAGATGGGACTCTTCAGGTTTTCGGACTTGCACAAAAGCCAATGCAGCAGCCTCATGAGGCAACGCTTCTCCCGTTACCTCCGGAGGAATGATGCCTTTCGGTGGGGGCTTCATCTTCAATGTTTTGGCAGGGCCTCTGGCCGGCAGGAAGACGATGTTGTCCATTGCCATGCGATGCAGAATGTCGTTTACGATGGCGAGCCGTGGTCTCCCGTCGCTGCCGTAAAGCTGGAGTCTGCTGCAGATGATTCTGGCGATTTCCGTGAGGGGGAGGCGCGCTTCCTCATTGGTCACTTCACGAATCATGCGGATGTCCCGGGCGGTGAAGCGCGTGCCGATATAGGACAATGCAAGGGTATCCCAGCAATCTGCCGAAAGCTCAGGCGGGTTCTCAAGAAATGTCAGCATCCGTTCGACGGCGGCTTCCCGTGCCGTTGGAGGACGACTGGGATGGTCAAAATAGGCCATTCTATGGCGGCTGAATTCTTGGATGCACTTGACAATTGATTGCACTGGCAATCGAACTTGGAACATGAGACGTGCGGAACTCGTTCCCTCAAGCGCACGGAGCAAAGCCTTGGCTCGCTTGATGCGCCAGATTCCTGCGGTGGAGCTGCATGCCAGCCGTTTCAGTTGCTCAATTTCGTCAGGGGAGCACGTCAGTGAAATGGGTTCGTCAGTCATTTCTTCAAATACCTGTTCAATCCTGCAAGTGTATGAATATAGTAACCTTTTTCATGTCTGTGGTTATAGCGAAAAATGGTGTCAACCAAGGGTTTGTGTAACTTGCCGAAAGTCTCCGCATAGCATCTGCTGACCCATCTATAATACTTTTCCATGCTCTTCATATTCTGAGTGAATTCGATGGATATCAACTCCCGGATCAAACGGTCAAGGTCTCCTTCAAAAAAACGGGTTACGTCAGGACCTGGACCGCCGGGGATAGGCTGATACTGTTGCGTAAACACATAGGCGCCGGGCAGCGTGCGGAGGAAGCGAAAGCGCGCCACATCTTCAGCGAGGGTGGTATTGAAGCCGTACATACAGACGAACTCCACATTGTCCCGGTTGCTGAACCCGAACAACCCGTATTTTTCCCTCACGAGTGGCAGGTTCATAGTATCATTGAGGCTAAAATAGTAATTGGGGCGGGTGAACCGCGTGTTGGAACAACCAATGCGTCGCAACAAGGCTGCCCTGCTGCGATTCACAAACCGCAGATCGAGAGTCTGAGTGAAGTTGACCAGTATCTCTCTGGATGCCATCTCTTCGAGTATCTCCTCTGCCTGAGAAAGGGACAGCAGATTGTCATCCAGCAGGATCACCTTCTTGCGTCGCCCCCCCTCCAGCAGGGTGTGGAGATCGCTCACCTGATGCGGAAGTCCCTCCTTTAACGGCACAATGCAAAAGGGACAGTGCATCGGACAGCCTCTCGAGAGGAAGCCGAGTGCCCGGTCCGCCAATTCCGGGTAGAGATCATAGTCAGGCGGAAGTGCTTCGATTTCCGCCGGCAGCCGCTTTAGAGGATCAACCCCGGACCCCCCCAGATGCAAGGAATCACCGTAGAAAGCCTGAAGCGCCCTGACTTTCCTGGATGAGGAACATGAAGAGAAAACGCAGCTAGCGAAAACCTCCTTGGCCTCGGGGATCAGATTCACCCCATGAACCAGCATGACTTTGCGACCCTGCTCTTTGAAATGCCGCGAGAGCTTCATGAGTGCAAGATTGGGGAGGCGGCTGTCCACGTCAATCAGCAGAATGTCCGCCGAGCACCCCCCGAAATGGCACTTACGGGGCGTTTGCGGTGGCGTCGGAAGAGAAAGCTTGCTGCCCAGCACCCTCTCGGGCACCAGGTGAGCACAGGCTTGAGGGAGAGTGATCAAGAATTGCATGTTGGGGAAAAGTGCGTCCAACAGCTCCAGCCAGGCTGTCAAGAACGTGTCTCCACAATAGCGGTCGGGACGATCCAGGAGGATTACCCCAGGGAGGTCCAATGGGACACGCACCTTGGGGAAAGCATCCAGAGTGTGGCGAACGGCGTCCAAGAGGGGGAGCAAAGGCTTGTACAGTTGTGTTGGCAGTGCGTCCCATTCCTGTGCTGCCTCAGCCGGTTTCCGCAGCCAATGGTCCACCTCCAGCTCAAAATGCCTCTTCAACAGAGGACCAAGCCGGGTCAGGACATGCAACGGCGGGAGCCGCTTTTTCCTGGTGCCACGGTAAAACAGACGGCCTAGGAAGGCCACCGGGTCAGTGATGGGGGCATCGACCGAAAAGACTGAATGAAAGCGCCGTATGTGAAAGAAAGGATCCAGAAACTCAAAATCGTCGTCGCCGTAGTGAGCACTGAGGGTATCTCCGTAGGCCAGAAGAAAATCCCTTTGCGGGCTGGGCCTTACGGGAGCATTGCGAAGAACGGCACCCTTGAAGAAAACCTCCCCCCTGGACCGCGACAGTGGTCGGGCCTGTCCGCGCGCCGTAATCAAGACCCCACCGGTTGCTTCCACGCCGTGCCCCAGGCTCGTGTCCGTCCCCTCGTGCAGGACACGCAGGTGGGCTACCTGAAACGGGCCTCTCTCAGTACGGCGAAGCATGTTGAATGCAGTGGGAAGACAATGCAGAAGCAGTTTGCTGTTATAGGAAGCCACGATCAATTGGAGCAACTCCCTGCTGCGCTCACCCGCATCAAGCAGGGTCCATTTGGCAATAGTCCGTTTGGCCTGATTCAAAGAAAACCCACCGCTGGCGTTTAATCTGGCGTTTTCATACGCAAGGGCTAGCAGATACACGGCATCTCGCAGTTTTCATGGCTGGAAGCACCCAACGCTGTTCTAAACACCAGTGAATCTGGGATCCTACGAAAACAATGATTGCAAGCGTGGCATTCGATTACAAGGGAAAAAGGGGCCTGGGTACGTACAGCTTGCCAACGTGGCGAACCCCAAAGCAGGGGTGTCGCACAACGCAAAATGATCCGAATATGAAAAGTGTTTGAGGGAACCCCGGTGATACGGACAGAGGAGACAATAAGCCCGGTTAACCGCTTGGCAAGCTTAGCGGAGGGACAGGCCTTCACCAGCAGACCGATCATCGAGCGCTCGCAAGATGTGCCGAGTAGCCTTGATTGCACCGTCTATGGGCAGAGAGTTCGGTCGTCGAAGACGCTCCGCACTGAACAACTGCGACATCGCAACATGCATACAGCTCATGGAGCCGTGGAACGTAGCCGCGCAGCTCGATATCTCCCGGGACTCTGACCGATTCCATGGGAATACGAGGGCCACAGACCAGGACCATGTGTACACCGGGCAGGCTCTCGTGCAATGCGACGAACGCCTGCCCGCATAGCTCCAAAAGCCCTCTTCCTATGGACGTGCCGCCCACGGAACAGACGATCAAGGGGCCCTCTCCGTATCCCAGTCGACGGCGCCATGCAGTGCGGTCAGTGTATTCCTCAGGCCTAAAGCCGATGATGTGGCCCAAGACGTCGTAGTAGTTCTGGGCATGCCGCCGCCTGTCGGGGAGCGCCCATCCGAACGGCCTTGCCGGGATGTCGTCGACCTCACCGATGAAGATTGCAGAGTGTCGCCCGCCATCATATAAACGCCCATTCATTGCCCACATGGCATTCAGCACGTAGGCGCCCATATGGTCTAAAACGCTCGGCGTCATGGGATCGGTGCCGACAAAGTCGAGGATCATAACGAACGGAACTCGCAGGTTATGGATGCCGAGGATGAGGGGAATGCAGATCTCGTATGCCTCGTTGCCGATGACGATGTCGACATCATAGCACTTGAGGACGGTTCGAAAAAGCCGCGCATTTGCTGCCCATGCTGGAAGCGAGCAATAGTCATAGCGCACAAGATTGAGACGCCCGTTGTGCGTACAGCTTTCCGCGAGCCTGCTCGCCCCTATCCAGCGCTCGGCCTCGGGTATTACCTTCTCACCGACATGCCGGAGCGCGTTGGATGCTGGATGCCCCGCCAGCCATAGGATCTCGATATCAGGTCGGACTCTTCGGAGTTCCGCCGCTATCGCCATATCCTTGCTCACATGCCCAAGGCCGATAGAACTGCTGATGTACAGTGCGATTCGCCTGTCCATGTCACCACCAACCTGTTACCTCATCCGGGTTGTAGATACCCTGTTTTGGACCAACGCCAGCGCTCCAACAAAACCAGCTGGCTACCCGCGTCTAAACGGGCGATGATCCAACGATGATTCTTCTCTATCTACCGTGCGGTTGCAACCACAGTGCAGCTTGATACTCTCGTTACCTTGGATTACAAGAACAAACGCCTTCGCTTGGCAAACAGCTTCCTAGTCCTCATGGACCTTCGCCTTTCCCATGTTCCGAACCGATCTCCGGCAAGCAGAGTTCGACAATCAGTCCGCTAAAAGCCCTTAGGGTCAATGGAACCGAGCAGCTCCGAGCAGGTTTTACCGGGCGAACCTTCGCCCACATAGCTCTGCCACTCAAATTCGGTGAGATCACGGTTAGCGACACGGCATGCACGTGCCCTCCATGCTTTCAGGCTCACTTCCCAAAGTTTGATTTTTCCGTCTCTGCCAGCGGATGCGAGTATCGTTCCATCTGTATTGAAAGCTACGGCATCCACCCCGTCTTCATGTCCGCGCAGTGACGGGCCGATCGGCTGCCCAGTGGCAACGTCCCAAAGCACTATGGAACCGTCGCCGCCTCCGGAAGCAAGCAGAGCGCCATCTTGGCTGAATGCCAAGCTTAACGCTTCCTGACCGTGCGCGGAGTCGGCGCGCCAGATCGGCTGGCGCTTGGACACACTCCAGAGGATGACCGTTTTGTCATAACTTCCCGAAACAAGCAGCCGACCATCAGGACTGAAGGCCACGCTGCTAAAGCCATCACGGTGGCCGCTGAGTTCCTCTGCGAGGGCATCGCGGGAACTAAAATCCCACAATGCTATGGTTCCATCCCAGTTTGAGGAGAGAACGCTCTATCCATCCGCGCTAAACGACAGCCCACTTACCCCACGAGAGGCCCTCCGGGGTGGCCCTGTCGGCTCCAGGCTTTCAGCGTTCCAGAGCAGGAGCAAACCATCATCATCTCCCGACAAGACGAGTTTTCCGTCGGGACTAAACGCCAGGCCGCGCACCCGGTTGGTGTGTCCCGTTAGCGGCGGACCCATTGGCCTGCCAGTGGCAACATCATGGATAATGATTTTGCGATCATGGCTTGCCGTGGCAAGCTTTCGGCTATCTGGTGAGAAAGCCACGCTCGCAACGGTCTTGCTGTGACCCGTTGGAGCAGGAATTTTCTTTTGTCGAGAGCGAACGTCCCAAAGCACGGCTCCGGCCTCACCGCAGGCTGCCAGAAGGGTCCCGTCCGGACTAAATGCCACGCCAAAGACTGCTCGCAGATTTGCCTCAAGCGGATAACCCTCCTGGGCGTGCTTTTCCGGATTCCACAGAATGACCGTGCCATCGGAGCTTGCAGACGCGAGCAGGCGGCCGTCGGAGCTGAAGGCAACATCATTGACCGGTCCGGTGTGGCCCTTCAACGGCGCCCCTCGAGGTTGGCGGGTCACCACATCCCAAAGCAGAATGCCATGTTCGATGCTGCCTGATGCCAGGGTCCTGCGACCCAATATCGATGTCGACGACGGCAAACGCGATCTCCTGGTAGCTCTTCTTACGGCCGTCAAACAAATGCGCCAAAGCCCCTGCGGGGCGGAGTGGCAGACCTCGCAGCCACGATGCAAAAGACCGCTCTCTCGCAGGGATACGTTCGTAGCCGGATGGAGGTCGAATCCGCTCTGCCAGGGATCCGCCACCGGTCTGGTCTCGCAGCCAAGGGTAGAGAGGTGCCGCATCCAGACTCAGCGAGATCTTTAGCAGGAGGATTGCGGTGATTGGCACTCTCTTGGCCTGCCCACCTTCCACGGGACCTCCCTGTCCGCCCAAGGCCTAGGTTCACCTGGCCCGACGCGAGGGCATTTGACGACGCCCAAGCATATTTATGAGCCGGCCCCGGTGCAACCGCCAGTCCGCGTTCTTTTAATGATGGCTATCCTCTGTGTCCTTCCATCGCTTGTCCATCCAGAGCATTTCCCAAACGGCTGTCGGGCTGAACTGTTCCTCACCCCCCTCCCTTCCGAGGGATTGCGACGCCATGAGGTTCAAACACATTTCGGTAGGCTCCTTCGAGAATCAGCGGGATCTGGCTGTGCTTGTCATAGAGTATGGGACAGACCCTGGCCTCCGCGAGTTCATCGAGGAGCCCAGCCGGGCGCTTGTCGTCCTTGCACATCAGGACAAAGTGGGATGGCGCTTGAGGCTTCTGAACGAGGCGGTGGAGCACACCAAGGAAATACTCATCTTCGAATGAGAACCCGATGAACACGGTTGTATAATTGTCCAGGTAGCGATCAATCACATCGAGCGGACATCAGAATCCTCAGAAACAATCTCCGCTTATATCTTGCCAAGAGCCTCCTCCAGTGTTTCCATCTGCGCGCCCTAAGGAATCGCGTATCAGCCGCGGCCGGTTTTGCCACGAGCCGTGCCATCCGCTGCATACGCTGCTTGGCTGGGGCACCGCTGGACGGGAGAACGCAAGCGCCTCATCAAGCATCGGCGCCCAGCACATAGATCACCCAGGGCGCACTGTCTGTCTCGCTCTTCCACTCTATGGGCTCAGTACCCGTCGCGAGAGGTCGAAGCGTCTCAACCACCGAAAGGCCGGCGCGGCGGTAAAGCGTCTGATAGTCCTCGTCAGTGCAAAGAATATCCTCCACAGGACGCCGATCGGTCACGTCGAGCATCACGATGAAAACCCTGTCACCACTGCAGGCCACCCTGTTTTCTGGGTAGTCTCTCGTGCTGAAGGACGCCCACTCGTTGACGTAGATCTCGGGAGACGAAACCACGCTCACAATACACCCGCCTTCACCTAGAAGCCGCTTCAGCGACACCAAGGCGGATTCCTTCCTTTCCAGTGTCGCCATGTTGTCAAAGGTGAACGCGGACAGGACGAGGTCGAATGCACCCCCTTGGAAACTCCCGAGATCTCCGTCCGGCACGTGCCGGTAGTCGCCACTCGGATCGAGCTCCCGTGCCTTATCCAGCATCGGACGTGAGATGTCCACTCCGAATACCTCAAACCCTAAACCGCGCAAGAACCGAGTTGAGCGTCCAGTGCCGCACCCAAAGTCGAGCGCCCGCCTGCCAGGAACGTGCTCAGTGAAGATCGTTGGCAAATCCCGAAATGCGAGGTAGTACGTACCTGGGAATCCGAGGTCAGCGTAGGCGTTGGCTCGCTGTTCATCGTCGTATACATTGTAGAAACCACGGTCCATCGTTCTTCCTCACGGAGTGTCCGGCTGATGGTTTGGGCTAGGCACGTTCACAAATACCGATTGAACCTTTTAGCCCTGTTGCTCCGTCCATTGAGCTATGCCCCTATCCAGTGCCTGCAACGCCTCTTCCAGGGTCTTGCACTTGCCTTTTCCCTCAAAGACCATCCCACCTTCATCCAGTGCACGGACGAACGAGCGTGTTCCTTCCGTCCGCAAGAGGCGCCTGTCAGATATTGGTGCTGACACAAGTACTATGAGATGCGAGGATCAAACTCACAGACCGTAGTGTTTTTTTACAAGTTCTGCCAGACCCACTTCCGCCAGCTTAGTCATTGGTACCAGCATGGTTATGGTGACCACTCCCGGCAGACGCCCAATCTCCACAGCCCCCGTGATAGTCACCCGATTCATCACTTCTTCCTTGGAAATGCCAAACAGTTCTGAGAGGCGCGTCACTCCATTGTCAGCAGCCTCGTTCAAATTTGCCCCACTGCCCACCATCTGGATGGGGGCGGCATCCTCCAGCACATCTTGTCCAAACCGTTCAGCCAGACGCCTTGCTGCCTCTTTTTCTGCAGAAACAAGGGGGCGAGCCAGATAGGGCAAGTCTTCAAGGCGAGGTAGAAGGATCGGACCGCCGATTTTCAGCCCCTTGAGCACACTGACCTGGAAGCTTACCTCAGCAGAAACATCGGTGGTGTGCCCCGCTATCTCACCGTCTCCCTGCATGGCATGGGCGTCTCCCAGATACACGCCGCCCCCGGGTACTTTCACCGGGCAGATAAGGACAGCTCCTTCTCTCACAGAGTCAATGTCCAGGTGCCCGTCAGTGCGCGCCTCGTCAAGTTGCTCTTTAGTAATGCCGTATTGGTGGGGCGCACCGATTAAGAATTGTCCGAAGTCACCGGCATTGTGGGAATCGGGCATATCAATGCTCGGCGTGGTGCCGATATTGCCGATAAAGGGGCGCAAACGTGTGATCAAACCGGGAATGTCTGACGGACAGAGGGCTACGGCTGGGTTCTGGGCGGACTCCTTAGGCAGCGCCATGACTTTCTCTGCGTCTTGGGCCAGTTTCTCAGCTACCGCACGTCCCACTGTTACTGCCACCTGGCGCTCATCATCGAAGACTATGGTGTACCCATTGGACAATCGGAATGGGCTGACCTCAGATCCACACGCTACGCAACAGATAGCTTCCGGACCGATGCACGCCACTCGTGTAGCAGGTTTTTCTCCACCGCATTCAGGACAATAACGCGCCACGAAGGGGTCGCCGGTGTATCGTCCTTCTACGAATGACATTGTACCGGACGCGGTGGCCGTTGAGGTCACTCGAATTTTTTGGATGTGGATGGCGATGGCATCGCCCGGTTGAGCTCCTTCCACAGCCACCGGTGTGGTCACCTCGTGACCGCCCTGGAAAGAGGGAGTGATCATTGGACCCCAGCATCCTGGAGCAGTCTCAGCCAAGATTAACCCGCCATCTGCTACCGGCCCAAGCATGGGAATGCTCGGACCCACCAAACCACCAGTGAATGTTGAAACCCGAATGGTCTCCTGCACTTTCCCATCCATTGACTCCTCCTTGACCGATCAAATGTCTAGAGTTAATCCCATGTCCCAGAAACCTATCTCAAGAGAAGTGGCCTGGCGGAATGTTTTGACCAGGCTTTCAAATCGGCCTGGTCCCATCCGTGAACCTGCCAATTCGTCCAGGTAACGCACCGCCATCTTTGCTACATTTTGGAACTCTTCACCCGCATACATCGCAATCCAGTCCGCATAGGGATTACTCCCTAGTTCCGTCTTTGGATCTGCCGCCAGATTCCTACCGATTACTGCGTATCCGATGACGCAGGGTGCAAGGGCAACGTGCAAATCCAAAACATCACCGGCAAGTCCACGCTCCAAGACATAGCGGGTATAGGCCATATTGGCTCTGGCTTCGTTTTTTCGCTCCATTTCTTGTTCCGTCAGTCCCCACCCGGAACAATACTTCACGTGCAGGTTCATTTCATAGTTGAGAATGGTATTCAGGGTTGAGGCAGCGGTGCGCATATCTGGAAGTGTTTCAGCTTTAAAAACCGCAAGAGCATAGGCCCGAGAGAAGTGAATGAGAAACAGGTAATCTTGCTCCAGATAGTGGCGGAAACACTGCTCGGGTAAAGTCCCATCGCCGATATGGCGCACGAATTCATGGTTGCAGTAACGTTCCCATTCGTCAGAGCATGCCGAGCGAAGCCTCCCGAACAATGTATCCGGATCCTTAAATTTATCGACGTCTTGTGCCATGCTCTCCTCCTTCGTTTAGTCTGCTTCACTGCCGCCGGCAAAGTGTGTGAACGGTGCGAAGACGACGCGTTAGCGTCCGATGCCGCTTGCGGCGGGCTGGCCCTCAGGGTGGTCTGGCGACCACTCGGTGGCGACCAGGCGCCTGCCGGTCAGCCAGCGCCCCTCGTCAGAGGCGAGAAACACAGCCGGAGGAACTACGATCTCAGGTGGCAGAAGGCGGTCGCGAAGTTCTTGAGGGATGCCAGGCGGGATCATGCCTGTTGCCGTTGCGCCACCCGGAAGAACTTCGTTGACCGTGATGCCTGTGCCCTCTAGATCCTGCGCCCAGATAATCGTTTCCGACTCCAGGGCAGCCTTCGACGGGCCATAGGGCGAGAAGCCACGACGCTTCATTGTCTCGTAGTTCATAGACACATTGATGATGGCTCCAGTGCCGCGGCGTAGCATATGGGGCACAGCCGCGCGAGCCATTAGAAAGGGTCCGTTGACGTTGATGTCGATCACCATGCGCCAGACCGCGGGGTCGACCTCCCAGAAGCACGTTGGCTCAGTGAGAAAGTGGGGACTGACGTACCTCATGCCTCGTCCGGCGTTGTTCACCAGCACGTCAAGTTGCCCGAAACGAGTGATCGTGTCGGCCACGACGCGCTCACATGCAGTGGGATCGGCGACGTCGGCGGCTATAGCAAGCGCGTGATTGGGACCCCAGATGGCAGCGAAGGATTCGACTTCTGTACGCTCTCGAGCCGCCGTAACAACGACACGGGCTCCCTCGCGAGCAAAACCCTCTGCAATGGCCCGTCCGATGCCACGACCGCCGCCTGTGATGATCGCTACTCTTCCCTCAAGCTTTCCCATGGTTCCCTCTCCCGTTTACGTGGCCCACCGACGCCTCCCGATAGCGCGGGCCGGTTACTGTGCCTATACCGGTTACTGTGCCTTTGGGCGCCAGCGTTTTCCTCCGACACTAATCGAAGAGCGAAGGCTTGCTCCAGATACTTCATTCTTCCATGTCCAAACGATTGAGCGTGAGTGTCGAGCGCTAGGCAGGAAGCAAACTCTTTCCAAACCACGATGTACACTCGGCATGGGCGTGAACTTATGGAAAACCGTGAAGGGAGCACTGGGGATACGTACAGAGGAGCGATATCTGAAATTGACAGGTTGATCTCTCTCAACGCGATGAGGCAGTTATCGCCAGTTCAGTTCATTCTCTTGTGGGATGCACTTCATGCCGGGTGGTCAAGCTCCTTTTTGACAGCCAATCCCAGTTTCTCCAAAACATAGGGCTTTTTCACATAGCCTCCAGCACCCAATGCCTGAGCTTTACTCACCCGCTCCGTCTCAGAAAAACCACTGACGATGATCGCCTTCTGATGAGGATGGATTTCAAGTATTCTGGCATAAGTGTCGAGACCATCCATGCCAGGGTCCATGATCATATCCAAAACAACCAAACCAACTGCGTTTCTCTTGAGATACTCCACCGCTTCTTCGCCACTGGAAACACCGACGACGGTGTAATTCAGTTTCTTGAGCATCGTGCTGGCAAGCTCTCGCTGCTCCTTAACGTCATCCACAACCAGGATGGATTCGCCGTTGCCCATGTATTCGGCAGCGGATAGGGCAACCTGCTCTGGTAGTATCTCTTCCCTTGTCACTGGGAAATACAAAGTGAAGGTGGTTCCTTCGCCTTTTTCACTTTCCACGTTGATATAGCCATGATGATCCTTGACCGTACCCCAAACTACCGCTAATCCTAGACCTGTTCCGCTACGACCCATGACTTTTTTCGTATAGAAAGGTTCAAAGATATGCTTCAAATCAGAGGTAGGTATGCCTTCACCCGTGTCTGATAGGGACAGCACAATATAGTCTCCCTCCCGAACTTCATCATATCCAGAGATAGGTTTGTCCAGGTAGCAGTTGGCCGTCCTTACTGTCAAAGTGCCACCATTGGGCATGGCTTCGGCAGCATTGGAAACCAGGTTAATTAAGGATTTCTCCAAATGAATGGATGAACCCAAAATGTTTAACAGATTCGACTCAAAATCGGTCTTGATCTGTATGTTTGGATGGTAGGAAAGCACCTTGGCGTACTCGGAGGAGTTCTGGCATTCCAGGACAATGTCATTTAGATTCAACACCTTTCTGCTGGGAACGCCCCTTCTCGCCAGGGTCAAGAGATCCTGTACTATCGCTGCTGCCCTCTGCCCCCCCTTCAAAATCTCCACGGCTTTAGATCTTGGCGAACTTGACTTGTCCAAATCATAAAGAAGCAGCTCAGAATAGCCCACGACAACTCCGAGAACATTGTTAAGATCATGAGCCACTCCACCAGCCAGGGTGCCGAGGGCCTCCATCTTCTCAGCACGCTGCAACCGCTCCTCTAATCTCCCGCGCTCTTCCTCCGCCTTCGTGCGCTCGGTGATGTCCTCAATCGTTCCTTCATAGAAGAGCATATTCCCACTCTCGTCGCGAACAGCTCTGGCATTTATCGAAACCCAAATCTTCTCGCCATCGATGCGCTTGTACTGTGCCTCAAAATTCCTAACAACACCAACTTCGTCATATAATGCTTTAATTTTTGCGCGATCTTCAAAATTTACATAGAGCTGTTTTCCTATGTCGGTAATCGTGGCCACCATCTCTTCTGGGCTTTGAAAACCGCACATTCTGGACAAGGCTGGATTGACACTGAGATATTTTCCCTCCGGAGTAGCCTGGAAGATTCCTTCCACCGCGTTTTCGAAAATGCTTCGGAACTTTTCCTCCGCTTGTTTCAGAGCCTGCTCTGCCCGCTTGGGCTCGGTGATGTCTGAATGAGTACCCACCATTCGGATAGGGCGCCCATCCGCATCCCGTTCAACCACCATTCCACGGGTCAAAATCCATCGCCAACCATCGCTCTTGGTCCACATTCGGATATCAATGGCATAACCTTCACCGCTGTCGATGTGGTCGTTGATCTCTCGTTCTGTTCGGGCAATATCGTCGGGATGGACGAGGCTTCTCCAGGAATCATAGTTCTGGGGAAATTCATAAGGCTCATAGCCCAACATCGTGTACCAGCGTGGACTGAACACTGTATCACCGGTCATGATGTTCCAATCCCATATGCCATCGTTGATTGCTTCGAGGGTGAGTCTAAGACGTTCTTCGCTCTCCCGCAGCTTCGCTTCCGCCCGTTTACGTTCGGTGATATCGTTTCCAATACACAAGACTTCTTCGACACGGCCGTTATTGTCCATGATTGGTTTATTGGTCCAGGCGACCCAAACCCTCTCTCCATTGCGACATACATTTTCGTTGATGTTATTGACATAGCCGTCAGGGTTTACCGCAATGTCTTTTATCATCCGCTTCAGATCTCGCCCCGTAGACTCGATTTGAGGGACAATTGTTCCGATTACATTCTTGCCGAGTATTTCCACTTCGCTGTAGCCAAAAAAACGCTGTGCAAACTCGTTGAAGAAGGTCACTTTGCCCGAATCGTCCATTCTGAGGATGATGCTGTTAGCACTCTCCACCAGTTCGCGATACTTTTCTTCACTTGCCTTCAAAGCCGTCTCTGCCTGCTTTCGCTTTTCCTCTTCTTTCTGAATCTTGAATGCGCGGAGAGCGTAGTAGGTCCAGACGATCGTAATAAGCATCAACAAGCCAATAACCAGAAACCACCTGTCCTTGAACCCTTTAATGATGTGCAGCACTTCATCTTCCGGAGTGGCCACAACAATGGTCCAGAACGTATTTCCGAGGTGGACTGGGACATATACTGCCTGCTTCTTTAGAGACTCGACGGTCTCGCCCCTGAGTCGGTCGAAAAAATAGGTAGTTGTTCCACGGTTCCCTTTTACCATTTCCTGGGCCATGGAGAGGATCGTCGGAAAGTCTTTACAGTTTTCAAAAACCGAGTTTCCTGTGTGCCCCGGGACAGGGCAGTAGAGTTCGATCCCCTTGCGACTGATTATCCAGGCATACCCATCCTTACCAATCTTAATTGGCTCCAGGTAATTGCGCGACAACTGATCGAAAGGGATCAGAATAGCCAGAGATCCTTGGAATAATTCATCTTCAAATACGGGGACATGGAATGCAATGGTTACAAAACCCTGAATTGAATCAAAGACGTCGCTGACGACCGGTTCGTGGCTCTGCATGATCCTTTGAATATGTTCCTGAGAAGACAAATCCGTTCCATTTGCTCCAGGAGTCTCAGGAAAAGTATAGATAATCCGCCCGGAATTGTTGACGCGAGTAATGCCTCTGATCTCATCCGCGTGAGTCAGGTAAAGAATTCGCATCAACTGCTTGCCCTGCTCGCCAAATGAGGCGATCTGCTCCATTTTGGAGAGCTGGGTCAGAAGCTTGGTATAATGCTCAAAAAAGCTCTCGATGCCCCTGGCAGCTGTCTCGGCCACAATCAATTGCTGGTTATTGAGCTGATCAATGGCCCTGTTCTTGACTTCAATGTAGGCTGAACGTAGAAGCAATCCGCACGCTACGATCAAGACTACTGGCACAATGAAGGTCTTTATGAATTTCATCCGATACGCTCCGGCATGATGGGATTGGCTTCGATTCCATTCCGTTCTCCAGGAATGATGGACTATCTGGGCAGGCGTTATCTAAAATTCGAGGTCTCATCCATTCATCCTGGAATCAGACCCTGATCTGATCGATTGAAGATGCTCCAGCTTATACATTGAGCCTCTTGCAAAAGTCTGTACAAAGGTCTGTTGAAGGTAGTGAAACCGGCCAAAAAGTGAGCATCGTCAACGGTCCTGTGGTGCAGTGCTGTCGACAAAAACGACACCTAGCCTGGATTTCCATGCAGCCGAACGCTCGAAGATGCCCGAAGCAAGCTCAGCCCCGCCGCTGTCTCTTTGATCCTGAAAGAGGAGGGATTCGCGCGACTCCCCCGCAGGAAAGACGAAGAGCGACCGCCGGGCACACGACCTGAGCTCTCTCCCGTTGCCGATGTTCGCCAGTTGGACCTCTCCTCCCGACCGAGTACAGCTTCAGGATCAATCCCGCCTGCTACCCCAAGCTCCTCAATCTATGGCTCGATGCCATGGGAAGCCTTGGCCTCAATCGGGGAAACTCTTTTGATCTGGACTTCCACACCATTCCCTTCCGCGGCGAAGACGCCCTAGGGGAAAAACACTATGTTTCAAAACGCAGCCGAAGACAAAAGGGAATCCTTGCTTTTCTGGATCAGGATGCCGATTCTCGTGTCTTTTGCTACGCCAATGCCGAAGTTCGAAAAAGCGATCAGAACGACGAGATCCTTCGCTTCGTGGATTTCTGGAAAGAGCGCACCGGAACTCTTCCAGGCGAGCTCATCTTCGACTCCAAGCTCACCACCTACGCCAACCTCAATCGACTCAACCAGACGGGCATTGCCTTCATCACCCTGCGCCGGCGGAGCAAGAACCTTCTTTCAGAAATCCGAAACGAGCCGGTCTCACAGCGTGGAGGCGCATTGAGCTTGAGGCCGTCTCCCGTGCCTATCGCACACCGAGGATTCGGGATAGAATAATCACCCTTTCTGATTATGAGGGACCCATCCGGCAGATCACCATCACCGATCTTGGCCACGAGGAGCCCACTTTGCTTCTCACCAATCAGCTTAAAGCCTCGCCGTCCAAGCTCGTTGGCCGCTACGCCCGCCGAATGGTCATCGAGAACGGCATCCAGGACTCCGTTGATTTCTTCCACATGGATGCTCTCTCTTCGGTGGTGGCCATGAAGGTCAACTGCGATGTCGTGCTCACTGTCATGGCGAGCACCCTCTATCGATTGCTCGGAACCAAGGTCGCACAGGGCTTTGAGACCGCCAAATCCAAGCACATTTTTCACGACCTCGTGAATGCGACCGCCCAGGTAGCGATTGCTGAAACCGACATTTCGATCCAGATGCAAAAGCGAGCACACAATCCATTTTTGACGGCCGCAGGTTTTCAAAACACTGATCTCGCCATACCATGGCTTGACGACAAACGGCTCCAGATTGTACTGGGCTGAAACCTGTGTGGTGTTGACTCAAAAAACTAACGTGGGAATCCAGGCTTGTGCAACCCCATGGCAGTGAGTTGTTCACCCTGCACCATTATGAGACCTGTCGCTCCTCCCGACGTGCTGCCGGCCACAGGGGTTATGGCGCGGTAATGGTTGCGCTCGCCTTGAGCGGCTTATCCGGCTCACATGGTTGGTCAAACACGGAGCCCACGAAGGTGCACCAGCGCCAGTATTTGAGCTCGCCCTTGTTGTAGCGGACTTGCAGTCTCCGGTCCAGGGCGAACATCTGGGTATTGGAGGCACCGTCTCTTGTATACTTGAGGACGAGTTGCAGCGATTTTCCCGCAGATGTTTCGCCAGCCGACCTTGGCACGAAAGTCGTTATGCCGTTGTAGGGCGGCTTCTGGCCGATATCGATGGGCGGCTCCTGGGCCAATACCAGCGTTGATACCCCCATCACGCACACCAACAATACCAGTGTCTTCACTCGCATGTGATTTCTCCCCCCCGGCCAGATGTCCGTTTCGATGATGCCTCGTCACTCTCCCCTCCGCGAAATGGCCGAAATCCCACACCACCGAGCATACGGATGTATTACCACGGCAGTCAATAAATGATTGTGCGTCTGCTCGGGATGTTTTCCGAACCGCCCGGTAGGGACCCGGATGCCGTGCTGGTGTGGGGACTGGGGGCAAAAATTTCACGGTTACCCAATCGGACAGTGCTTCCTATGGATTAGATAAGGAGCCTGTCTTCTGCCGCAGTTCAACCATCGCAGTCAAGGGTGCCTGGGGATTCTTCAAAGGGGAGCCACGCCAAAAACACCAACTCATGATCACCGGGCCTTCCGCTGATGTTCACCATTTTTGCCGTGACTTACCCATTTCTTCTGCGAATTTTGGCAAGATTATGGCAATGCTTTTTTGGGGATGGCGGGAGCTGAAGCCGCCGGGGAACCCGTAGATCGTGGCCGCGTAAGGGTTGTGTCTCGTGCTGGGTAACACTTGGTATACGCAGACCAAGTTGAAAAAGGCTGCGATCGCAACGGTCGGCGCGGTGGATGACTTTGTTCCATCCCGACTCCATGGCGTATGCGCCGAGATAGATGATCCAAAAGTAGGCAGGGCAGGTGGCGATCAGAAGCCGAGACAGACGCTTCGGGTCTGAGAGGTGGCTCTTGTGCAGATGAAACCCACGGCTCTTCTGGTCCGAGAAGAAGGTTTCTATCTTGAACCGCTTGCGGTAATATACTGATTAAGGATGAGATCTTTCATTTTTTGATTCACCGCAAAAACCCGAAGGACGCAAAGAAAGACTGAAAAAGCCCCTTTGTGCATCCTTTGCGATCTGTGCGCCTCTGCGGTGAGAAATGAAGCATTTCAACCTCAACGACTATAGCTGCACGCTTCTTCTGCCGAGATCATGTTCGTGACCAGATGGATGGGCCCCTTGCAGTCGTTTCTCCACCAGGTAACGGCGAGAACAGAGCCTTAGTTGCGCTGAGTGAACAGTGCGTTGGGAACATCGAAAAGATCGCCGGGGTTCACATGATAGGCCACATCATCGAAACGAAATTCCTCACCCTCCCAGCTCAGCCTAGCGGTCTTGCTCGTACACAGAACATACTCCCACTGGCATTGGTTCACCGGGGCTTGAAGATCAACACCATCGAACTCATCGTCACCAATCACCACGACCCGTGCCCACTGGGGAATCAGTTGCCGCAGCTTGCTCATCAGTTCGATGTGAATCTGCTCCGGAAAGAGCCCCTTTCTTCTCTTGGCCACAGTCCACACAATGGGCAGTGCCCGTTGTCTGTAAACCACACGCTGATCATGAGCGTCATGCAACCCCGATCGACGAGGCTTCCATGGATTACCAGCATCAACGGGACATGGGACAGACTCAGGAGCAAAGCCTTGGCAAAAGGAAGGAAGAAGGTCTCGCTTTCCACCGCCTCATTGCGCAGCCATCGCTCGAATCGCTTCACACGGCTATCGAGTTTCGTCGATTCACTACTCGCTCCGCAGGGAACCTTGCCGGCGATGGCAGGAAGATTCGTACTCTTGCTACCCACAATCCCACTGACGACAGCGGCCAAGGTGTTCAAACGACTGGCCAGATGTCCCACCGGTTCAACGGGAAATAACGTTCTCAGGGAATTGCGGACGGCCTGAAATCTTTTTGTTGTCGCTCATGCCGGACTCCTTGCCGTAAGGGTTTTAGTCTAATGTGCCATAGATTCAGGCACTTGTCCGGCACAAAATGCCAGAGAGCCCTGCACCCGGAACCCTCTGAAATGTGTCCGGTAGAGAAGTTTATACCGGTAGAGAAGTTGAACGATGTCATCACAGTGAACCGGAAGGGGAGGGTTCAGTGGAAAGAGTCGAAAACCCAGATGCCTGTATGGTCCATGGGGACGAGGTACGCATAGGAAACCGTGTTGAAGATATCAGGTGTGACATCCTCGAGAACCTCTTCTGCAACCTGGGCAAGTTCCGGGAGGTCGCGACAAGGCACGATTACTATCTCGCTTTGGCCTATACAGTGCGCGATCGCCTCATGCACCGGTGGATTACAACGGCCAGAACCTATTACGAGAAAGAGAGCAGGACCGTCGCGTACCTCTCAGCGGAGTTTCTGATTGGCCCGCAGCTCGGGAAGAACCTCATCAACCTGGGCATCTGTGAGGAAACGGGGAAGGCTATTGCAGAACTCGGACTCTCCGTTGAAGAGCTCCTCGAGCAGGAAGCCGAGCCAGGCCTCGGCAATGGGGGACTGGGTAGACTTGCCGCCTGCTATATGGATTCCATGGCCACGCTGGAGATACCCGCCATCGGATATGGCATCCGCTACGAGTTCGGCATCTTCGATCAGGAGATACACGACGGATGGCAGGTCGAAATGAGCGACCGGTGGCTCCGCCTCGGCTACCCCTGGGAAATCCTCCGGCCTGAGATCACTTTCCCGGTGAAGCTTGGCGGCCACACGGAACACTATACTGATGAGAACGGGCACTACCGTGTTAGATGGATTCCCAGCCGCGTGGTGATTGGCACTCCCTGCGACACGCCGGTCCTTGGCTACGAAGTGAACACAGCCAATTTCCTTCGCCTCTGGAAGGCAGAGGCTCCTCACTCCTTCGACTTCCAGGCGTTCAACGTGGGGGACTACTACCGGGCGGTGAACGAAAAAGTGGTATCGGAAAACATCACCAAGGTCCTCTACCCCAATGACGAACCCGAAGCAGGCAAGCAGCTCCGTCTCGAGCAGCAGTATTTCTTTGTTTCGTGTTCACTGCGGGACATGATCCGCATTTACCTCCAGCGGGAAAAGACCCTTGGGCAGTTCCATAAAAAGTATGTTGTGCAGCTGAATGACACTCACCCCGCAATCGGAGTGGCAGAACTGATGCGTCTCCTGGTGGACGAGCACCGCATGGGCTGGGAGGAGGCCTGGCACATCACCTCAAACACCTTTGCCTACACCAATCATACACTCCTTCCTGAGGCCCTCGAGAAGTGGCCCCTTCCGCTCTTTGCACGGACCCTCCCAAGACACCTGGAGATCATCTTCGAAGTGAACCGGCGTTTTCTCGATGAGGTCCGGGCAAAATACCCCGGAGATGAAGAGCGGGTGCAGAGTCTTTCCCTCATCGAGGAAGGAGGAGAGAAACACATCCGGATGGCAAATCTCGCGTGTGTGGGAAGCTTTGCCGTCAACGGAGTGGCCACCCTTCACACAAAACTCCTGAAGGAGACGGTTCTCAAGGACTTCTTCGATCTCTGGCCACAGAAGTTCAGCAATAAGACCAACGGAGTGTCCCCGCGCCGCTTCATGGTACTTGCAAACCCGGGCCTCACCAGGCTCATCACGGAAAGAATCGGCGACACGTGGGTCAGGAAATTGGAGGAGCTTAGAAAGCTTGAGCAATTCGCCGATGACCCCGAGTTCCGCAATGAATGGCGAAGGGTGAAGAACGAGAACAAGCGGGCTCTCGCTTCTGTCATCCTGAAAAACACGCGTGTTGAGGTGGACCCTGAATCCATGTTCGACATCCAGGTTAAACGCATCCATGAATACAAGCGGCAGCACCTCAACGTGCTCCACATCATAACCCTTTACAATCGCCTCAAGAAGAACCCGGGGATGAATGCCGTCCCGCGCACGTTCATATTCGGTGGCAAGGCGGCTCCCGGCTACTTCATGGCGAAGCTCATCATCAAGATGATCAACTCGGTGGCCGAAGTCATCAACTCGGACCCCGACGTTGGAGGCAGGCTGAAGGTCGTCTTCTTCCCAGACTTCAACGTGAAGAACGCCCAGCACATCTATTCGGCGGCGGACCTCTCCGAACAGATATCCACGGCCGGGAAGGAAGCCTCCGGTACAGGAAACATGAAGTTTGCACTGAACGGAGCGCTGACCATCGGGACCCTGGACGGGGCCAACCTCGAAATCCGGGAAGAGCTCGGCACCGAGAATTTCTTTCTGTTTGGGTTGACCGCCGAGGAAGTGGCCCGTCGAAAGGCGGAAGGATACAGGCCCAGGAGCATCTACGAGGAAAACTCCGCGCTGCGAGAGGTGCTGGATCTCATTGGTTCTGGCGCGTTATCGCGCGGCGACAGGGGCCTCTTTCAGCCCATCGTGAACTCTCTTCTAGAGCACGACGAGTACATGCTCCTCGCTGATTATGCCGATTATGTGGCAGCCCAGGAGCAGGTCAGCCGGGCCTTTCAGGATAAGGAGGGTTGGGCACGCATGTCTATCCTGAACGTCGCCCGAATGGGGAAATTCTCTTCAGATCGGGCCATTACGGAGTACTGCCAGGAAATCTGGCACGCGGAGCTCGTTCGTGTTGAATTGTAGTCTGAGAGATGCGCTCCGAAGTGATCGGATCATCACAATTCGCCACCTTTATGTGATGGATCAATAGAGGGAAACCCTGTGTATCGCTAACACGTTCTTGTTGTTCGCATCTACCAACTGCAAAATCAACGGAATCTTCTGTCTGACATTGGCCACCTGGATCTCTCCACTGAAGAATCCGTCCGGCTCTATGGGATATGTAAACATGTGACTCGTGGTGGTCCCTATATCAAGGCTCACCCAGAGTTGAGCCCCTCTGGGAGCTCCAGTGACCTGACCTTGAAGAGTCAGCCGGTATCTACTCGTTCCAGGGATGCGCGTTGCCGTTCTCAGCCATTGTGCCACATTGGCATCAACCAGCGGGACTGAGGGTAGACCGTCGATGCCGGGGAGCGTTATCGAGAACTTCGGAACGGCTGCCGGGGCAGGCTTCACCGGTTGAATAGAGCTTGCCGCGAGGCCCTGTGACCCAGTGGATAAGGGAATCTGGGCTCCTGCCCCCTGGGCTTGCCCTGCCGGTGCCTGCGCTGTCGCAGTCGGTGGTTGCACGGCAGTTCCGACAGGTTGTGATATGGCAGGACTTGAAGACGTCACGGCCACCTGGGGAGGGGCCGCCGCAGTCTGTGCGGGCATTCCCGTGGCCCCCAGAAAAATGAATAGATATCCTATCCAGAAAAACAACAGCAGCCCCAGGTGGGGCATGACCCGCCCCATGACATTTCGATCAGACCAGCGCCTGGCAATCATGATCAGAGCGATGAGCGATCCCAGAAATCCACCCGATAGGAGGAGGAACTTGATGAAGCTCACCACGGAGCTGTGGATGAAAGGGGAAACAAGCACCTCTCGGCTTCCAATGGGAACTCCGGCTATGACGGAATCATACAACTTTATGAAATATTTCATTAAATCGTATATTCCTTCACTCAGGAACTCGTGGGCAACATGGGAAATATGTCCGCTCAAGGCAAGCGGGATAAAAGCCATCCCGTAATGGGCCATGTTTTCCTTCAGCTTTTCCTGGGATGCCGCCGCTGAGATCATGGAGCTGAAGAAAAAGGTGACGACAGCAACGGCGACGAAAAACAGAAAAAGAACAGTGTGGGTTATCCATGCAGGCCAGTTGAGCGACTGCTCCCATACCTTCCAAAATGTCAGTGCAGGGAATTGATGACGAGCCATCAGCCCGACCAGTATCACGCCAAAGAAGGAGAGACTGAATAGGGGCTGGTTCTGACGCCAGAGTTCCTGCAACGGGGGGCGAACGTTGACCTGAACCCCTCGGTTCTCGCAACTCTTGATGCAGCTCAGGCACATCATGCACTCGGAGTTCGAGGAGAGAGAAGCCGGATAGGAAAACATGGGGCAACCCATTGCATGTTCTGAGCCCTTGTAGCACAGATGCTGACCGCACTGGGTCTGGCAGATCTTTTTGTTGCCGCGAACCTCCACGATACTCATCGTGGAATAGGTCCCCAGCATGCCGGCAAGCGGACATACATAGCGGCAGAATGTCCTTCGTTCAAACAGTATACAAAAGATGGCAGCGACGCTGATGATGATCACAAGCAGCATCCCTGTGGCCCAGGGCTTCTCTGCAACTGCGAAGAATTCCTCAACAAAATCAAGGAACATGAAAGAAATCACCACCATCCAGAAGTCCAGGCGCTTGAGGATCTTTGGAACCGGCAAGTTGAATTTCTTGATGCGCGCCGCCAGATCCCCAATACCTGCGATGGGGCATACCCCGCACCAGATGCGGCCCAGGAGGAATGCAGAAATGGGGAGAATGGGAAACCAGATCAGCCATGTGATGAGCATGCCTGGGTTGTTGCCGAACTCCTGGAGGGGGTCCCCTTCGGGCCTTGATCCTCCGAACAGGGTGAACCCTGCCATGGCAACCACCATCAAGATATTGAACCATACGAAAACTTTGGGGATGAGGGGATGCCGGAAGATGTCCCTCACCTTGTCCTGCCTCAGAATGTTGAGCTTGTGAACGTCTTTTTCGGATGGAACCACAAAGATGAGATCGCCCGGAATGATGACGTTTTCCGAGCCCACGATGACAGCCCGCTGGATGACGTTCTGCAATTCTTCAACGTTACCCGGCCAGGTGTAGGAGACAAGCTTTTCCGTGGCTTCTCGAGACAACCCGCTGACTTGTTTTCCATTCTGCTTGGCATAGAATTTCAAGTAATGCTCGGCCAGAATTGGAATGTCTTTCAACCGCTGCGTAAGGACCGGCAGAGAGACAACTCTTCCCTGGAGCACCTCCATCAACTCGGGGATGAACTTCTCCTTGACTTCCACTTCGTTACCCGTCGCGATCAAGACAACATTCGTGCTGGCTTTGACGCTGTCACGGCCATAGACTCTGTGAAACCACCCCTGCTTGAGATATGTGGCTAACTTGCTTTGCTGGTGGGCGTCGAGATGTTCAGCGTGAGATATCCCCAGAGTGCCCTTGTCGATCATCTCAAGGTAGCCCATCTGACCTTTCATATGCGCCGCATCCGGGTCCGCCTCAACACCAAAGATCAGCGCTCCCACCTTCGCCTTGTCCAGTTCGGCCAGCGAGATTTCCACATAAGGGTATTCAGGATGTGAGCTCTGCTGGTGGAAGTATCGGGCGAAGTCTTTCTTGCCTGTCCCGGGGGCACCGACGATCAGCACCGACCTGGCTTCTTTGGCGAATTCCTCGATCTTCTTTTTGGCATCCTTGATCTTCTTGTCCTCACCAACAATCTCCACGTCGGTGGGTGTGATGATGTGTTTGAGGTTGTCTTGTCGCTGATCTTCGAGCTCTGGCCTGGATTGGGCGTGGCTGAGTTTCTTCAACACCATCCGGTAGAAAGCCTGACTGAGCTCAGGCTTCTCGAGGAGCAACTTGTTGAGCTGTTCTTTGCGCAACTCCAGCACGTGGAGGTCCGTGTTGGCGATCATGGAATACTTCCCGGATTCACCCGCCAAAAGGGCACGTTCCCCAAAATAGTCCCCCGCGCTTATCTGGTCGAAGACACGCTCTCCCCCTTCCTCGTTGATCTCCACCACCCTGATTGCGCCCGAATAGAGAAAGTACATGCTCTCCACGGGCGCATCCTGTCGCAGAACCACACTGTCCTTTGGATAGAACCAGACACGGAGATTCTCGGCGAGAAGGACTTTGGTTTCCTGGTCAAGCCAGTTGAAAAGATCGCTCTTGTTGATGAAAGCAAGCTTGTCATCCAGGGAAACCTCGGGCACGCCTTGATTGAACACGAGAATGCATTCCCCAAGGGTGATTTGTGTTCCCGGCTTGAGGACCATGCTGCTGATCTTTTGCCCATCCACAAACACGCCGTTTGTCGAGTTCGTGTCCTCAAGGACGTACTGGCCTTTCTCAAAATGGATCTGTGCATGGGACCTGGAAACTTTGCCGTCATTGAGGACCACATCGTTGTACCCAACACGGCCGATCCTTATTCTCTCCGTCCCAAGGGCAAACTCCTTTCGATTGGCTTGCCCCTTGATGACCTCCAGGGTCGGCTGCATCGAAACGTGTTCTTTCCCGGCAACGGGGGTGGATGGAACCCACACAGTGGGCTCATTTTCATCCACAAGGGTCCCAGTGACTCCCACCCGCCCCGCGACCTTCTCGCTTGGAGTCGATGCATCATGTTTCTCACCTTCTGAATCTTCTCTGGCCATCGTGGATTCTCCCTGGAGCATGCCCTGTTGCAGACCCGTGTTCTGACTTTCCAATGCAGGATTCTTCTTTTCTTCGCTCATGTGGTGATTCCTTGACAAGTCGTTTCCAGAGGGACTCGGCCATTTGTCGTACCCCAAACAGAACAACAATCGATTATGAAATGGGGTGTTTCCAACCGTCACAGTTCTTCCGGCCTAGGCTTGGCCTGGACAATATTGCCAGATCTGCGGGGGTTTTGCCAGTCATCCAACTCTCTCACTGAAAAAATACAGGAAAAGCATGCAGCATTGACAGGATAAGAAAAGGCATGAAATCGCCCCGCCGCCCCTATCCCCTTGCCCCTCCCGCAAGGGGAGGGAAACCCTAGAAGGAGGACTTCCTTGAGTCAACCCCCATGGGCTTTCGCCCACAACGACGGATGAAAAGCCGCCCGAATTAAGTGAACTCCTCAGACCTACAGCCTTGTCCTCCCAATACCTGCCCCTGCATCGACCCACGAAAGACCCTAGACGCTAAACAAATCTGACATTTCAGTCGAGACCTTAGCGGGATTTGGATTTCGTTCGCACAACTCGGTCGTTTTGAAGGTAAATCTCCACCTTCCCTCCCTGAGCAGTATAATACTCCCACTCAACACCGCCATGCTCCTGTTTGACTTGCGCCGGATTGCCCATGATCTGCAGCACTTCCTGTGCGCCCATTCCCACTTGAATCTCGGCAAAATTCTGGGGACCGGGGGCCACGGGCGTTGCGGGGGGGCTCAGCGTCGTCTGGGGAACACCGGGGGAAGGGGCTGTTTGCTGGGGTGATGCCGTAACTGGTGGTGGGGTAAGGGTCTGGCTCGGGGTGGCTTGTGTTTGAGGTTGCTGAGGTTGTGGCTCGGGAGTAACGGCCTTCTGTGATTGAGTCGGTTGAGGCGGTGGAGACTCACTCCTGCTGCAAGCGAAGGTCACCATTCCCAGAAGAATCAACACTGGCACCAATCCCTTAAACCGAACGCCGACACTAGTTTTCCCGTACATGAGATCTCCTTTTTGTTGGAATAGTTGGATTTGTAAAGGTTCTCAAAAAGTCTGTTGACGTTAGTGGAGCGGGCTCATAAGTGAGCTTCCTCGGCGGTCCTGTGGCAAAGTGCTGTCGACAAAAACGAGAGCCAGGCACAGAACCATCCATCGCAAATCTCGAGCTGACCACAGCCTCTTTCAACTCGGTCTTGCATTCTTTCACTACCTGTTGGGTGAGAGTTCACCAAGGGTGAAAACCCAAACACAATCCAGCACCATTCATGCCACCCTGGCCGCTCCACACCCCAAGTCAGTTCCAATCACCAGCCTCAGAACAACACCAAGCCGCTTTGTGAAGTGCTTTCGATCCAGAGAGCAATCGGGTACACACCTACGATCTGGAATTGCTCCAGCCTGTTCGGCGACGGTTCTTTTCTACTCTAAGGCGATAACATTCAGGGCAACCATACCCGATGCACGATCCATAGCCGATTCTCCGATGCCCTGAGAAGCCGTTTAATCTTGCTGCTTTCTACCGTCGGTAGATATGTCCATTTGTAAGGGTTGCCCCTTGATCTTCTCAGTGACCAATGCGGTGTTCCGGATTTTAACCCTCTGCGGCGCGAGGATGCGGACGGAATGCCTGGAGAAACCAAGACAGCCAGGGAGCAAAATCGCCTGGAGCGGCAGTGTGAGCAGTCAGCCCGGGAAGTGCTGGAGGAGTTGCCGGCTTTCTGCAATTTGGTACCACGATGAATGCCGGAGGATTCAGGGAAACCTGTATCGCTTAAAAGTTGCACGCCGACGTGAATGATTAGAGGTAACGATCAGTGTTTTACTGACAGCAGAATCAGTGAAGTTAGGGATAAAGATGGCAAGGTGCTTGCAGCTGTTTTCACCGACCACTGGGAGAGTCTTCCTAATCTTGCAAACCCAGCCCGATGCATGACAAAATCTACCGACCCAACTGCTTGTCTCAGACGGGTAGATGAAATGGACACAAGAGACAATGGGGCTTTACCCTGGTGAGCTCGACTTCGTCGAAGCCCGTCCTGATCTTGACGAAGAGGGCGAATAGGAAACGAAGCTTTTGTGCCTTGGTGAATAGAACTTCATGGAAACCTTGGAGAAACGCCATGCCAATGAAACGATGCGAGGCAGATTTGCATTTCTACGACATGGAAAAGCACAAAACCTGTCCATACTGTGAAGGACAGAAGGGGGACAAGCGCCCTGCACCCCGGGTGCCAGAGAAAGGCGAAGAGTCCGAAAGCATGAGGACTCCCACCGTCCTTGCGGATTCGGGTGCGAAAGAGCATGCCGGCCTATCAGATCCTTTGCAAGACAGTCCCATCGATGGGCAATTATCAAAAGAAGCGGCCCCTGGCGAATCCATTCCCGAGGAATCCGCACCGCCTCCCTTGGACTCCGTGCCGGAACCTGGAGCCCGCCGGAGGTCCTCTAAATCAGCTCCCGAATACCCAATTGCCGCTGAGCAACCAGGCGCGGAAAGACATCCGATTGCAGAACCGGAGCCAACTGGGGTCCATGACGGGATGACGGTGGTGGTCATCAACCCCTTGGTGGGCTGGCTGGTTTGCACGGAAGGGCCTGAAATGGGCAACGACTACCGTATCAAGGCTGGTATAAATGAGATAGGCCGCGAACCGGACCCCGAAGTGGACATCGTCATAAGGGGTGACAGTCTCATATCCGCCAGGCATCACGCGGAAATCCAATACGACCCTGAAGAGAACATATTTTATTTGATTAAGAGCAAGAATGAGGCCGTCAAGATCAACGATGCGAAGGTCAAGCGCCCTACCAAATTGAGCCCATACGATATGATCCAACTGGGGGATACAAGGCTTGTGTTTGTGCCGCTTTGCTCGGAGAAGTTCCAATGGCCGATCTATGGGTGACTCAATGATGGATCGAAGAGTCGCGGCTGGAGACCGTGGAATGGACCGTCTCATGGTCCTCGCAAACGGTTCGCCAGTCTGTGGAGGGGCCGGACTTGCCCGCTGCCATGCAGCCGAGCGCCTGAGCCGCTCGATGGCTTGCCTGCATCATATTTTTGCAGTGTGGCTCTTGCGTGCTTTTCCCCTGCGTGAGTTTGCGGCACACCGTGAAACATACCGGCAGATATGCCCCCTCAGAGACTCAAAAACCTTTCTGATTAACGAAACGTGTGCCTATTTTGTATTGCGGAGAAAATGATTCTTATGCTAGTTTGTTATTGGGTTTGTTATGGTATTGAACCTTTGATGTGGCACTGTGACCTGCCGGGGGGGCAGTCTCAGCGAAAGGTGGCCTGTTCTGCTTGAGGTTTTGCCAAGCTGCTGAGCGCCTCAGCTGTTTGAGAGGGGGTGATCGAAGGGGCAAGATTGATTCTCGGGAACATCGGCAAGATGACCAACGAGATAGGCGGTGTACCGGGGATTGCCTCAGTTCGGCAAACCGGTAAGCAAGTTCGGTCACTCACCGGTCTTTTCCCGACTTTGCGCTCATGGACTATTTAGATTTCATGACATCAGGAATGAGAGATTATCTCAAAATTCAGACTTTCGCCTTGCGAAATCGAAGCTCGTCCCGAGCTTCTCGGAGGGGGTGACTCTTCGCGTTGCCGTTTGTGCTTCGATGCCTCAACACGAGCGACTGACCGGGTTCTGGAACGATTTTTGAGAGAGTCTCTAAAGGGGCTGCGCAGTGACTTTAGACGAGTGGGGAGGTAACTCTAACCACTAACAAAACCGATGGGGGAATCGGGGAGGAGGAAGGATGGAAAGGTATTCTAGATTTCACATGAGATCGCGCAAGATGGTTCTGTTCCTTTTGATCGCGTTGCTTTGCCCGGCAACTGGCCACGCGCTTGATAACGATTATTGGAACACTAACCTTGGCTTTCAATTTTATCCGCCGGGTGCAAGGGCACTCGGCATGGGCGGTGCCTTCGTGGCCCTGGCAGACGATGCGACTGCTGCCGCCTCAAATCCGGCCGGAATCTCTCAACTGACAAACATGCAATTTGCCATTGAAGGCAGGTACGCATCCCAGGAGTCGAAATCAAAGTCCTTCCCCTGGTCTACTGCTGGAAACCTCTCTGCCTTTCAAAACGCAAACTCTGATGTGGATGATGCCTACGATTTGTCGTTTGGGGCATTCACCACACCGTTATTCAAGAATTTCCTCAATGTTTCAGTTTTTTACGACAGGCCGATGAGTTTTAGTGCCGGTAAGCTTGCTAACCGTGGGTTCCAAGGTGGACCCGTGCTTGAATTTGAGCCCAGCTCAACTGACATCAACATACACGAACTTGGACTGAGTGTTGCCAAGAGTTTCTTTGGCGGTAAAGTTATGTTTGGAGCCGGTGTCGGTGTTCAGTTTTTTGATATGGAACAACGCGAAGCTGGTTTCATTTCTCCTAATGGAGCAGCGTTTGATCAATATTTTGCACGAAGTGTTGATAAGAGTAGTGAAAAAGTTTCGTACCGTGCTGGGCTTCTTGTAAAACCGATAGACAGGCTGCGTCTGGGGGTAAGCTATACCAGAATGCCCCAGTTTACCTACCAGGTCAACTCGTTATTTGAAGGATCTGAGCCAACTACCTTCGATTCACAATTTGATGTCCCGGATAATCTATCCTTTGGTGCAGCCTACAATTTATGTCCAAACTGGGTTCTCCTTTTTGAAGCAAAGTATTTAATGTATTCTCAGTTGATGAACGGATTTGTTGTTACTGAGAGCTATGCTGATGCACCAGTTGATGCATTTGCAAGTCGTATCGGTTCCTCTGTGTCGGACTACTCTATTGACGACATAGTTGAGATACACTTCGGGACGGAATATGTACTTAACGCTATTAAAAATGTTCCCATAGCTCTAAGAGCCGGCTTTTATTACGAACCTGCACATGACTTGAAATACACCAAGCCTTCACTCATAGCTGACGCATTGGGCCGCCCAAGGAGCCAATTGAACAATATCGAAGCCGGGTTGTTCGATGGTGGGGATGACCTCTTTCACTTCACTTTTGGAGCGGGTGCGGTTTTCTGTAACCATTTTCAGGTCGACGCCGGAGCCGATATTACGGATGAGAGTACGAGAGTCGCTCTCTCCCTGGTTTATCAATTTTAGCTTTATTTGAATGTTTGTTCATTCTTGTGTCAGATTGCGAAGGGCGCTGTGCGGATGCCGCACAGGGTCCTTCGGTCTGTTTTCGTTTTGTCCCGCTTTGGGCGATTACCTTCTTAATGAAATCTTTATGCCTTCGGAAGCACCCATCCAGTGGGTGATATGAGCTTTCTGAATTCCGGCTTCTTTCGAAATGGCCCAAGAGAAGAGTGCCGGTCCTGCAGCATCGCTCCGAATTTGGTCTCGTTCAGCCGATATGAGCCGTGATGCCTAATGAGAACCAGACAAAAGCTTACAGAGGTGTCTCATGGAGACACAACATTGCCGCTTTTGTGGTTGCCGTTCTTTTCAGCCACTTCGCTCCACCGCCTTCATCGCTAGAGATATTTCCCTCGGGACTGTTTGATTTCCTCTCGGTAAGCGACGCCTTTGCCCAATCGATAGATTCGGTTGCCATGAACAAGTATCAGGCCGGCCTCCGTGCCATGAAGAGCGGTGACTGCAATACAGCCAGAACGCTTTTTCAGCAGGCCATCGCGAGGGATCCCCGTGACCGGACAGAGCGGGTCGGGATGTATTTTTCAGATTATTTTCCAAATGCAAAGCTCAAGGAATTGCAGGCAAGCTGTCCTCCATCGACACCCGCATCGGCACCGCCATCGGCACCTCCATCGGCACCGCCATCGGCACCTCCGGCGACACCTCCATCGACACCTCTCGCCCTTAACATCAGCTCGCCTCAATCGACAACTTCAACCGTACAGAATCAAACCGATCAGGTTACCGTGGAAGGATCCGTGCAAGGGGGCTCAGGAGGATTCAAGGTCGCGGTGAATGGCAGGGATGTTCAGGTTGGAAGCAACGGCCGTTTCTCGACCATTGTGCCGCTCAAGGTCGGCGCCAATGAAATCACCGTTAGGGCCTCCGACTCTGCCAATAAAGCAACAAGCAGGAAGATGATCGTCACAAGGTCAGCCAAAGAAGCCCCCCCTATTGCTACTCTTGCACTGACTGTTTCTTCCCCCACCGTGGAAAAGCAGACGGTGCCAAATGAAACCAACAGCGTGGCGGTCAAGGGTCTGGTTGAGGGCGGCAGCGGGGGTGGCAGGGTTACCATCAACGGCGAGGACGCCAGAGTGGACGGTAACGGGTCTTTCCACTCCCTCGTCCAGCTTCAAGCCGGCCTCAATAAGATAACAATCAGAGCAACTGATGCCTCAGGCGCCACCAAAACCAGGCAGTTCTTCGTCACCAGGAGCGCAAAACCAGCTGCGGTATCTCCTTTGGTGCTGACCGTCACCTCACCGTCTGACTCCAGCCGAACTGTGGCTTTTGAAACAGATAAGATGAGTGTGACTGGTTCAGTCAAGGGTGGTGACGGGGCGACTCAGGTCACGGTCAATAACAAGAAAGTCAGGACCGACAAGAGCGGCGCTTTCGCGACCTCCGTGCCCCTCGATACGGGCGAAAACAGGGTCACCGTCATGGTGACCGACTCGGCGGGGAAGGAGGATCGGCGGGAATTCGTCATCACGCGGCATCCAAAGGTCTCTCCTCCGCCGGTGCTCACCGTGACGTCGCCTCCGGAGCCGAAGCAATCGGTTCCGTTCGAGACCGACAAAATCAATGTGGCGGGGTCCGTCAAGGGTGGGGAGGGAGCGACTCAGGTCACGGTCAACAACGAGAAAGCCACAGTCGGCAGCGGCGGTTCTTTTGCGGCATCCGTGCCCCTCGATGCTGGTGAAAACAGGGTGACCGTCGTGGTGAAGGACTCCGCGGAGAGAGAAGTTCGGCGGGATTTCGTCATCGCAAGGCGGCCTCAGGTCTTTCCCCCGCCGGTTCTCACGGTGACGTCGCCCTCACAGCCGAAGCAATCGGTTCCGTTCGAGACCGATAGAATCAATGTGGCGGGGTCCATCAAGGGTGGGGAGGGAGCGACTCAGGTCACGGTCAATAACACCCAAGCCACTGTCGACAGCAGCGGTTCTTTTACGGCTTCCGTGCCCCTCGATGCGGGCGAAAACAGGGTAACCGTCGTAGTCAACGACTCGACAGGGAAGGAGGATCGGCGGGATTTCGTCATCACAAGGCAGCCTCAGTTGTCTCCTCCACCGGTGCTCACCGTGACGTCGCCTCCGGAGCCGAATCAATCGGTTCCGTTCGAGACCGATAGAATCAATGTGGCGGGGTCCATCAAGGGTGGGGAGCGAGCGACTCAGGTCACGGTCAATAACACCAAAGCCACAGTCGATAGCAGCGGTTCTTTTGCGGCTTCCGTGCCTCTCGGTGCGGGTGAAAACAGGGTGACCGTCGTGGTGATGGACTCTGCTGAGAGGGAGGATCGGCGAGATTTCGTCATCACAAGGCGTCCGCAGGTCTTTCCTCCGCCGGTGCTCACCGTGACGTCGCCCTCTGAGCCCAAGCAATCGGTTCCGTTCGAGACCGACAAAATAAATGTGGCAGGGTCCGTGAAGGGTGGGGAGGGAGCGACTCAGGTCACGGTCAATAACACCAAAGCCACAGTCGATAGCAGCGGTTCTTTTGCGGCCTCCGTGCCCCTCGATACGGGCGAAAACAGGGTGACCGTCGTGGTGAAGGACTCCGCGGAGAGGGAGGATCGGCGGGATTTCGTCATCACAAGGCGTCCGCAGGTCTTTCCTCCGCCGGTGCTCACCGTGACGTCGCCCTCTGAGCCCAAGCAATCGGTTCCGTTCGAAACTGACAAAATAGATGTTGCTGGGTCCGTCACTGGCGGTAAGGGAACGCCTCAGGTTACGGTCAACAACACCAAGGTGGCAATCCAGAGCGGTGGCTCTTTTTCAGTCAATGTACCCCTCCAGGTGGGTGAAAACAAGCTGACCGTAAAGGTTCAAGACGCGGAAGGCAGAGAGGCGGTGAGAGATTTCCTCATATCACGCAATGAGGGACACCCGCCCGTGCTTCGCGTAAACACGCCAAGCGAGACTGATCAAGATGGCAAGGTGACCCTGCAGGGAACGGTAAGCGGGGGAACGGGACAGCTGAAGCTGATGGTGGACGGACAAGAGGTGCCTATTGGAAATGCCGGCACCTTTGCGATCCGCATCGCCCTGAAATCGGGCAAGAACAGGGTGCTTCTTCACGTGGAAGACTCAGCGGGCAAGCGTGCCAGCCAGGTATGGTTTCTGTTCAATTACGCTACCCAAGGGAAGTAGAAAGCCAGTTTGACGATGCGGAACCAGCCTTCAGTAGTCAGCTGTTTCCGTTCCCTCGGTCGATAGATTCCAGCAATCACCACTGCGAAGGTGGCTGTGCCGCGCAACATCTGAGATTTGCATGACCCATTGTCCCCGGATAATGTCCGTAAACCAAAGGCTGTTCACTCACGGAGATGAGGATGGCAGGTCGGGTTTTACCATGCCTGCCGTATTCTTGTCGCGAAGTGATTCCGCACCTACTCGTCGGTATGGTTACAGAGCATAGGTATAAGCATAGGCTGGTGCTCCATGGGTACAGAAAGAGCCTTACGATCAGTTTGAGGCTTGCTTCGAGGCAGGCTCAATAAGCTCGGTGTAAGTTTCATCTATGTGTTGCTCTTTATTCAGCAACCTGATTTTGACCTCACCTGAAGGCACCTTTAGATCGGAAAGGGGACTGAGGCCCATAAACTTCCCATTAACGTAGACTTCGGCAGGCGGTTTACTCCAGACATTAATGAACCCATGCTGATCAGTTTTGTTACTTTGAACGGATAAAAATACCTTGCCAGCAACTACAATGCACACAGCCGCCGCTAAGGCGGCAATTGTCTTCTTTACCCAAGGCGCAGGATGGGCCACGGGCTTGGCAATGGTCGCTTTGTCCTCAGGCAGAGAAATGGGTTCGGCAATGGTCCCTCTGTCTTTCGGCACACTAACGGGCTCAGCAATGGTGGCTCCGTACTCAGGCAAAGGAACGGGCTCGGCAATGCTCCCTTTGTCCTCAGGCAGAGAAATGGGTTCGGCAATGGTCGCTTTGTCTTCCGGCACACCAACGGGCTCGGCAATAGGGGCTCCGTTCTCAGGCAAAGGAATGGGCTCGGCAATGGTCGCTTTGTCCTCAGGCAGAGAAATGGGTTCGGCAATGGTCGCTTTGGCTTGCGGAACGCCAACGGGCTCAGCAATGGTGGCACCGTAATCAGGCGAAGAAATGGGCTCGGATATGGCGGCTGTGTCCTCCGGTACCCTTGCGGGTTCGGCAACTGAAGTCTCTTTTTCCTGCACTGGCTTGGCATCAATGATGAGCCTTATGATCTCTGATGCCTTCCCTCGGGATACACGCTTGGTGTGCACGTATGTCTCGAGGAACTTCTGGTTGATTGCCGGCTTCATACCCTCTGGATGCTGATTGAAGTACCTTTGATAGTTTTCTCTAAACTCTGATGCCCAATCCAATCGCGGCAGACTCGAGTCCTCTCGGAGGGTTTCTTCCATCAGTTTCGCATCATCATGATCTAGTCGATAATCATAGATGAATGTATCTAGAGCAATGCGGTTTTTCAGCGTGACCGCCTTATCCTTCAAGAAAGTGTCGAGCAACCTGCGGTACCCAATGTATCCACCTTTTTCGAGGGCTCCCTTGAATTCTTCGATCGACTGAAACCGATCGCTGGCTCTCACGGCGAGGCAGGTCAGGATCGTGTCGTTGAACTCTTCAGAAATATCGATCTCCTGAATATCAATGGGCTGAATAAGTTCGTCGTTGTAGACCCTTTCGATGGACCGAGGAGGCAATTTACCGGTTATCATGTGGTAAAGCGTGGCGCCGCATGCATAGACGTCCGTCCAGGGGCCTATCTTGCTTCTGGACATGTACTGCTCGAGGGGAGAGTATCCATGCTTGAGAATCACATCGAGACTGTAAGTCTCTCCGCCCGCAACCTGCCTTGCAGCCCCAAAATCGATGAGCACGGGGACGTTGTCCACAGTCATCATGATGTTCTGTGGGGAAATATCCCTGTGGTATATCTCCATCTTGTGCACTTCGCTCAGGGCTTCCAGGATGGGGAACAAGATCGAGAAGGACTCATGGAGGGAAAGCCTTCCGCCTCTTTTCAGCATGAGCTTGGAGACCGGTTCCCCCTCGAGGTAATCCATCACCATGTAGCCGGTGTTGTTCGCCTCGAAGTAGTTGTTGACATTCACAATGTTTATGTGACGCGAGAATTGCGCAACGCTTCTGGCCTCACCGATGAACGACTGAAGACCCTGACGGAACAGTTCCTCCATGCTCCCTGAATTTGGAACCACCGATGTCTTGTCGCCGTCACGGGTTGCAAGCATGGAAGGAAGGAATTCCTTTATCGCGACCTTCTTGTGCAGAACCAGATCCAGACCAAGATATGTGATGCCGAAACCTCCCTGCCCCAAGACCTCACCGATCAGGTATTGGTTCTTGAGAATGGTTCGGGGTCTGAGGCGCACTTGATGGGCCTCAGCGTCACTCTCACAGTAGCCGCACTTCTTACATTCCCCATCCTTGCCCTTTTCGGACATGCAACCCACGCAAATATTGGAAAAGGTTGGGTCTTCCTTGCCGGGGTAGGTTGAACCTCTTCTGCTGGTTGTCATGCAAGCCTCACAAAGGTTGAGCGGACACAACGGATCCGAAACATCGGACTTGCTGATCTCACACGGGAGATGTTCTTTCGTGTCAAATCAGGCTGAAGTCTTTCATTTGCCTTATCCCCCGCCTCTGTGCAGAAGCGCCTCTCATGAGCGATTTTGCCGTGGTTGCACAGCGAGTGTTACGGATAAGGATGGTCGCGGCGAGGCGCAGTTTCTCTGCATAACCGCACAAGGATAAGGTGCAGTCTGCCTCTCCTCTGAAGCAGTACCAACAGCCGGAACACGATCTCACTGCTCGCAGAGCCTCCGGAGACCGGACAATGGAGATATCGTCCTGCAGGATATGCCCAACCCTCGGGCTGTCTACACAGGGGTGCAGGTAACCGAAGGGATCCACGCTGAAGTACTTTTGGCCGGCTTGGCAAGCAGGCAGGTCCGTTCCATTGGTGAAACGCGAAATGCCGGCCAGGTAGCCTCTGGAGGAAAGGAGAGCGTTGCTGTCTTTCTTTGCAGCCTGGAGCCTTTCGATGGTTTCCCTGGATGCGACAGTCTTCTGGCGCGGGTCCCCTGTCTTGTTCTGATGGTAGGGCTGGAAAACGAGATACACCCCCAGCATCTCGGCAAGTGCGACGATTTCCGCAACCTGATGCATGTTATGGTCTGCCAGGACACACATGATTCCGCCCGTGCGGTGGCCGGTCAAGAAGTCCTCACCGATCCATTTCAGGCTCTGGAGGACTCTGGCGTGGAGCCCCTCAATACCACGCTGGCCGTCATGGACGCAAGGGTCCAGCGAATCGAGGGAGAGCACGAGGTTGTCAAGTCCAACATCTTTCAGGCGGCGTATGCGCTCCCGGGAGAGCAGGGTGCCGTTGGTGACCAGCGAAGTCCACATGCCGAGGTGGGATGCAAAGTGGACAATCTCATCGAGATCGCGCCGCAGTGTCGGTTCCCCTCCCGTGAAGTTGATGAACCGACAGCCGTAGGCATATATCTTCTTCAGCCCCTCCCGAATCTGCGGAAGTGTCAGTTCGGCCTTGGGATCAGAGGGGTTCTTCCAGTAATTGCATATACCGCACCGGGCATTGCAGACATAGGTGAGTTCCCACAAGCAGTTCAACACGCGTTTGCGTAGGAGGGTGCAAAGGCCGGTGGACAGGATCAGGCGCAACATTTGGGATTTGGACTGCATGCCATCAGCTCCGGAACTGTAGACTGGGAGAAGCAACCGCTTGAAAGATGATGGAGTCGGCCACCAGGAAATTGATGATCCCACCAGCAGCTGTGGCGATCACATTGGCAGGCAAATAGTGCATTCCGAGTTCCCCCATAAGTACTCGCATGGCCAGTAGACTCACGATAAGGGCAACGGCGGCGTTGCTGAGCTGAAATCGCATCAGCTTCCGCACGACACTTTTCCATGTGATGCCGGAGCATCTTTCGCGCCAAGTCCAGTGGAGATGCCACCCAAAATTGTGCAGCATGGCCGCTTCAACCGCCAGGGCAGTCGCTGTAAGGTATCCCAGACCACCCCACTCCAACAGCAGGGCCATTACCGCCAGCCGTACCGTGACGCCCAACGCCCCCACAAGGTTATATTTTAGAAATCGCCGCAAAGGGTTGTCAGGCAACATAGACATGGCTTCATTCCGAACTTGCCACTCCAGCGAGTAGACTGTACCGTATATGGTGGGACGATTATACAGCGTATTCAACAGAACTCAATGTCGAGGTGGGGTTCCTTCGGATTTGCAGATCTATACCTGGACGTTGTGAACCATATCGAGGGCATAATCCATCCCAAGAGCCGAACCTCCATCACGGGAGGGGACCCCGTAACTGCCGCGATCCGTACTGAAGCGACAGTCGTCAGGCCATGAACCGATAGCCCCTCTTGCATGAGACCACGGGCCAACCTTCGAGAGAGGCCAAATCTACCGATGGTAGAAAGGAGGGGTGGGCAACAGATTCTCGGGGTGGCAGAGAATCGGCCTTGGATCCTGCATTGGAAATCGTCGCCCGGAATGTGTCTCCTTAGAGTAGATTAAGACCGTCACCGAAGAGGTTGGAGAAATTCCGGACTGCAGGTGTCCATCTGCTCTCTTCTCTAAATCAAAAGCACCCGCAAGGTGGATCGGAGTCAATTAGATCCTTTTAAATGGAACCCAATTTGAGCGATTCTTGAACAGATGAGGGAAAAGTGTTGTCTAGTCAATTGGTTCACCCTCACCCAGCCTCTCCCATCAAGGGAGAGGAGCATCCATGGGATTCCCCTCCCCTTGGCGGGAGGGGCGAGGGAAGTGGGAATAGACCGCTTGGATTGGGTGGAACAACTTGGGGTGCGGCCAGAGTGGCATGAATGGTGCTAAATACTGTTTTGTGGTTCGCCAACAGACAATAGCTGTGAGAAAAATGTTTGCACTCGTTTAAAGGACTTTGCAAAGGCTCATTTCAAAACCTGACGTGAAGGATCCATGCTTCCATCCGACGTTAGACGAGATTTCCTGCTGCTCCTGACGAGCCGCGTATGCACGCGCATGGGTGATGGCTTTTTGCGCATTATCGCAGTCTTGTTGGTGGCGGCCAAGAGCAAAGACCCTCTCATTGCGGGCTTTGTTTTGGTATCGAGGTATATCTGCGAGATCATTATCAATGCCATCTCCGGTCCCTTTGTTGACCGCCTTCGGATCAGAACATCCCTCGTGGTCTCCGACCTGTCGCGAACTATCCTGAGCGTACTGCTCATCACATCAGTTCTCCTTGGTTATCCTTACCCTGTTTACCTGGCCCTGTCCTTCCTCGGTGACTTCGTCTTCATCTTTTTCAAGCCCGCGGTGGACAAGGTGGTTAAAGTGAGCTTCCCGGTTGAGGAGGGCACGAAAGTCCTTTCCGAAGTGGATGCAACCAATCACCTGAGCAATATCGCTGGCTATACACTCGCAAGCCTTGCTGCTTTCTACTTGGGAATCAAGACCGCCGTGCTTTTCAGCCCTGTATTCTTCTTTCTATCTTTTCTTCTCGTCTTTCGACTGCAGCTCGCCGGAGAAAAGATCATCGACTACAAGAGGGTCCGGAAGAAGTCCTATTGGGCAAGTCAGAAAGAAGGTTTACATTACACGTGGGCAAACCCTCTTTTGCGCACGCTCCTCATCAGTCGATCTGTGGTGGCCATCGGTCGAGGCTCCTTCACTGCTCTCTCCGTCGTTTATCTTTCGGATATCACCAAGGATCTTTCCGCTTACGGATATTTTGAATCAGCCCAGTCAGGGGGGAAAGTCGTTGCGACAGCTCTCTTCATTCCTTTGCTTTTTGCCTATCAGTCCAGCTTTATGCTCATGGGTATCTCTCTTCTGGTGATAGGCATGTCGTTTTTTTGCTTCAATCTCGTCAATGATGTCGTATTGGCCTGCCTGATCGGGGCCCTGCTCGGCGCTGGTCAAGCATCCGAAGCCGTTGCTATTGATGCGTGCATCAACCGTTACGCCGAGGCCCACATTCAGGGGCGGGCAAAATCCACAACGAGCTTTGGAAGTCGAGTGACTGCGCTTGCCGCCATCGGAATCGTGTATTCCCTCGTCACGACTTTCGATTTCAAGGCGAGAACTTTGTTTGGATGGCTTGGCGTTTTTCCCGTTCTTGGAGCTTTGGTCTCTTTTGCGGGTTGGATGATTGAGAGATCACAGCAGTCCTTTTTGTATAATCCACGGATTGCAGGCGAACTGGACAGGAGAGGAAAACCCCATGACACATGACATCCCCATTTCTGCAGGCGACGATTCCGCGATTCTGGAAAGAGACGCCGTCGCTTTCTTTGAGACATTGCAGCAGGCGGGAGCTTCCTGCGCCGATCATGCAGAACTCGCCTATGGTTCGGTCCGATTTGTGCTGGGACTCCCTCCACTTGGGGAAGGAGACCGAGGGATTGTCTATCCCCTTCGGTCGATATCCCTCAACATCTCCGATTCTCAGGGACGTTTGTGCCTCAAAGTTGCCAAACAGCAGCCCATTTGTCGTCAGCGCTTGCTTGAAGAGCTCAAAACCACTGAATTCTTCCTTGGGGAAGGCCTTGCGGTACCGCGAATTCATTTCATGGATGCCCTGGGCCGTTTCTGCGTCAAGGATTTCATTGAGGGGGAATCCATCACCAGTCTCTATCTGCGCTTCGCAAGCCTCCCCACATCGCTGCAAAGCCAAATCCTGGCTGAACTGGAAAGGTATCTCAGCCATCTTCTTCTTCTCTTCCAAAAAAGACCTGATTGCAAGGTGAGCATCAGCCCCAACAACATCTATGTGCTGACCGAGGGCGAGAGGTTCGCCCTTCCCCTTCGCTTCGTCCTCATCGATCCTGGGTTGGTACCCAAAAAGAACTACGACGGCTTTAACTTCCAGCACTATTGGAACGAAGTCCTGCCAGATCGGATCCGCAAATATCAGAAGACCGGTTACCTCCAGTGGCTGGTGCCACGAAAGGTGACCCAATCGGAAAAAGAGGAGGTGAAAGAGTTCGCGATCTTCCGTGGAATGAATCCAGCCGAAATCTTCCTGCTGCTGAAGATTGCGCGAACCGTCGAATTTGACACGGAAGACATTATTGTGCGCGAGGGGGCTATCGGAGAGAATTTCTATCTGATCTTGAATGGTGAAGTGGAGTTGAGAAAGGGTCATTACGTCAAGCCAGGGGCGCTGACTGTGCGCATAGGGGCCGGTTCAGTGCTGGGGGAAATGGCCTTCCTGCTCCATGTTCCCCGCTCCATGACGGCTGTTGCAGCCACCCCATGCAAGCTCATTGAGATTGACCGGGACCAGTTCAATGAACTCCTGGACAGCAATCTTACCGCCCCTTATAAGCTCATCAGGAATATCGCGACCATTCTCGCGGAGCGTCTGTATGCCACTGACGCCACCTACCAGAGACTCGTTGAGTGCCAAGCCGAATTGGCCAAGGAGGGATCATCGACATGAAGCCTGATCCCGTTCACATGGAGATCTGTCCACATTGCGAGGAGGCCATTCTCACAACGAATCAGGTCTCCCAGGACATACTCATCGATGGTGCCTTCCTCAGGGTCCCCAACGTGCAGGTCGAGGAATGCCGGAATTGCGGGTTCCGCTCCCTATCTGGCCGGGATACAGCGCTATTTGATCTGCTCTTTAGAGACGAGCATCCCCGAGTAACCGACCTCGTTTCGGTCCTCAAACAGGCAGGTTATCATGGGATGTTTCTCAAGGAGGATGACCATCAGTCCTGCCTGGGTTTTGGGCAACGGGACTATGTGGAACAGCTTTCCGAGGATCTGAGAGGTCTCTATCTGGACAATGAATCTCACCACATCCTCGAAAGCCTTGCCCTGGCAACATCACAGACTGTGAAGGTAGAGGTGAACTCCCGATCCTATGAAGTCAAGCTGCCCAAGATCGGTGAAGGTGAAAACGGTGTGGTCTTTGAATATGCAGAGAACCCGTCCAATGTCATGAAAGTGGCCAAGTCGAGACCATACAGCCGAGAGCATCTGAAAGAGGAATACAACCTCACGTGTATTTTCGAGCGCAATGGCATCCCGGTTCCACGGATTGTGGAGAGTGATCCGTACGGCAGCTTTATGATCAAGGAAAAGCTGGCGGGGGAGTCATTGGCGAGGATCTATCATGAACTGGGGGCCCCCGATACCACTCGACACAGGATAGTGCGTTCCGCGGTGGAGGAGTTTATCGTTCGCCTGCTTCACATTTTCACCCGCTATCCAGTGGCGAAAACATCGGTCAGTCCAAACAATATATTTGTATGTCTTAATGATGATTCCTGCCGGTGCCTCTTGGTCGACACGGGGCCAGCACCTTTTCATGACTACTCCAACTTCTGCTTTTCAGAGTACTGGAATTTATCTGTACCCGAGAAGATCCTGCAATACAAGAAAGTTGGATATATATAGGTCATTTCTGTGGTTTGTGCAAAGCAGTCCTTTCTTAACGATGGAGCCCTTTAATGAACAACCAATGCATATTGGACATCCCCAGTCTTTGATATCATCTCAATGGTCAATTCCTTCTTGCCTACCTGGAGATAAGCGAATCCAAAATCGGTGCTGGCAAACAGGCTGCGACGGCCTTCCGCTGGGTGGGTCCTGACCTTGCCCGCCGCACTGGAGACAACAAGAGGGAGTCCGCAATCGGCGCGCAGGACCTGCCGATTGTGTTCATGACCGGACATGTAGAGATCGGCACGTCCACACAGCACGGGAAGAAGTTCGGCGACCATGAAATCTATATCCCCATGGTAGCCGTATGAGTGGATGGGTTTGTGTCCGATTACCACGTTCCATTTGGCTGTTGAACACTCCAACTCTTTACGGAGCCAGTCTATCTGCTCCTTTGATTCGGGGAGAACATTCGTGTTCAGTGCGAAGATTTTGAGATTTGCAAGCGTGACCGAGTAGATGTCGGATGGCATGCGCCACGACGGGGATACTTTCGTGTAATCGATTTGGGCTCTCCAGTTGTACATTTCCCCATCGCGCCCCCAATCATGTTCACCCAGGACTGCAAATACAGGAATCCCAAGGTCGGCATACGGTTTTTCGAATTTCTCGATGAACTGTGGGTCGTTGATAGATTGAACGCCTCGCGGGTTTATATTGTCCCCGAGCATCAACGCAAAATCACACTCATTCTTCTCACAGAACTTCTGCATGGTGGCGGCTACCTTCATTTGATTCTCATCGCCCGTTCCACCGTCCCCGAAAACAAGAATGCGAATACCCCTCTTCTGAATCGCCTTCTGCGAGGCTCTTATGGGTACGTCGCCGGGAATGGTGACGCTCGCCGGAGTCTCCATGACGTATTCTTGAAGTGTGGTGACCTTGGCTGCTGACGTATCGCTACCCAACACCAGCCAAAACAGAACCAACAAGACTGGTGCGACAGAACACCGCATTGCAGGACCTCCTCTCGCCGACACATTCCCTGTGATTCCTCTATTAAAACCAGGGAGTTTAATCATGAAAACTCAACCGTTCCTACAGGCAAGCCGATCCTGGTGCTTCCCCATCAAAAAAGGGTTCCAGCCATCATGACTGTGAACCCTTTATTTTCCTTGGTGGGCCGTCAGGGACTCGAACCCCGAACCTCCTGATTAAGAGTCAGCTGCTCTACCCATTGAGCTAACGGCCCAAATCCGGCTTGCTGTGCACTGGTACGCCCGGCAGGATTCGAACCTGCGGCCTGCGGATTCGAAGTCCGACGCTCTATCCGACTGAGCTACGGGCGCATGATTGCTTGGCAAACAGAGTCAAGCTCTCTATAATACAACCCGCGCCTTGTCAAGGGTTTTTTGCCAGTTTCGGGGATGAGGGGGAATTCGAGAGTGACCCGGGAAGCCTCACTCAGGCGTCGGTTGGAATACCCCGCAGCACTTTCGCGCCAGCAGGCCCCATGGATGATGGGTGTCGTCGAATGGGGTCGACACACGGCGCAGCTTTGTGCGTTGAACCCTGCCATGTGCTTTGGCCGCCCTTTGGCTTCTTGTTGGATTGGCTCCCTCACATCCTGGCATGTGCAATCCACCTTGGAGAGACCGCACAAGGCTGCAAATCCACCACCCCGCGATACCGGAGAGATTCCACCATGCGCTTTGAAGGAACCGACCGCTACTACCTGAACCCGGAGCTCCGGGAGATCGTCAACATCGCCATCGCACTGGGAAAGCCTCTCCTACTCACGGGAGAGGCTGGAACCGGAAAGACCCAGCTCGCCTTTGAGATCTCCCGTGCTCTCGGACTCAGGATGGAAGAGGCGCGTTGCAAATCCACGTTCAAAGGGGAGGAGCTCTGTTACGTCTACGACACCGTCCTCAGACTGAACGACTCACGCTTCGGCACGGGAGAGACAGGGCGAAACGTCAATGACATCTGGGATTATCTGAGGTTCGGCCCTATCGGCCGCGCCTTTCTCTCCGAAGATCGCCGGGTGCTCCTCCTGGACGAGATCGACAAGACCGACTCGGACGCCCAAGACAACCTCCTGGATGTGCTCGAAGAAGGGTCTTTCATCATCAGGGAGATCAATCACAAGGTCGGGGCGCTCCAGCGCCCCATCATCATCATCACGAGCAATGCCAAGCGCGAGCTTTCGGACCCCTTTCTCAGGCGCTGCTTCTGTCATTACATCCCTTTTCCGTCCCCCGACGAAATGGTGAAGATCGTGCGGCTGCACTTCGCCGACATCCCAGAGCCATTTCTGGAAACCAGCCTCGTCACGTTTTTCCGACTCAGGGAACAGGGGTTCGAGAAGCCTCCGGCAACGGCGGAACTGCTGGACTGGATCGGGTCCATGAGGGAAACGGGAGTGACGGGCCCGGGAGCAGGCAGGGAGGTCCCTCACATTGGAACCCTGCTCAAGCGCACGCAGGACCTGCTGAAGCACAGGGGCATCAAGAAGCCGGCAAGCTTCTGAGTACGGCGCCGCGGAAGCAGGTGTCCGGAATCGAATCCGTCATGCGTGCGAAGGCTTCACGCCTTTGGCCTGGCAGGTTCTCTGGATTCCCGCCTTCGTGGGGAACGATGGCGTTTGCGCCTTTGCATGGCAAAGGCGGCTATTGCCAAAGAGGAAACCGCTCAGGCTAACGCTTGTGCGCCTTCGCGGGAATGACGCGCGGTGTTGCGGACACACGATCGGGTGGACTTCCACCGAGCAAGTGCGAGGGCCTTTCATCGGAAAGAACGAGTCATGGTCGGCTTTGTGTATGCCTTGATGGATGCCGGACTCCCCGTCAGTGTCCGGTATCTCCTCGAACTCTACCAGGGTGTTCAGAGGGGCCTGGCAAGAAACCTGGACCAACTCTTCCTGCTTTCACGCCTCATTTTTGTGAAGCGGGTCGAACACTACGACGTCTTCGAACAGGTTTTCGCATCATATTTTCTCGGGGCCGACGCCGCCAAGGGGCTCATCGACTGGGAGGATCTGCTTTCCTCAAAGCCTTTCCAGGAATGGCTCCGGGACCAGGTGGAACAGGGACGGCTCACTTCGGACGCCATCCAGGAGCTCGACACCGAGGAACTCCTCTCTCGTTTCTGGGAGACGGTTCTGGCCCAGCGGGGAGAGCATCGCGGGGGGAACACCTGGGTGGGCACCCGTGGAGGGTCTCCTTACGGTCACAGCGCGCGCCACGGGGGAGGGGGAATTCGTTTTCACGGTGACGGGATCCATGGGTCTGCCCAGAAGGTCATCGGGGCCAGGCGCTTCATCAATTACAGCGAAAAGTCCTCTCTCAGCGCCGAAAACCTGAGACAGGCATTGAACACCCTCAAGAGCCTTCGGCCCACCGGCCCCGAGGCGGACCTGGACGTGGACGAAACCATCGCCCAGACGGCGAAAAACGGTGGAGAAATCGAGCTCGTATTCCGGAGGGAACTTCGGAACCGGCTGAAGCTCATCGTGCTCATGGACAACGGGGGGTATTCCATGATCCCTTACATTCCCCTGGTCCGCACCATTTTTCACCACCTTGGGGGCCTTTTTGCCGATGTGCGCTTCCACTATTTCCACAACTGCGTCTACGGAGTCGTCTTCAGGGACACCGCCCGAACCGAGCCCGTGAACTGGGAGAAATTCGTCGATGAAGGCTCCGCAACGCGACTCATCGTGGTGGGGGATGCCAACATGGCACCCGCGGAGCTCATGGCATGCTACGGTTCCCTGGACATCTTCGCAACGCAGCGAAGGCCGGGAATCGAGTGGCTCAAGGAGCTCCGGGCCGCCTATCCCGCCAGTGTGTGGCTGAACCCCATCGAGAAGGAGCGCTGGAGGACCGAGAGCCCCAGCATCACCATGATCGGGAGGATTTTCCACATGGAGGATCTCACCCTTGCGGGTATCAAGAACGCGGTGACGACCCTGAACCTTCAGGGCCAGGTCTTTGACCGTCAAGGGCACTGATCGGGACGGATTGAAAGGCAGAAATCTCCCATGGCATCTGTGAACCGTGAGGTGCGCCGCCTCGTGGGCAAGGCGATCAGCCACTACCGGCTGATCGAGGACGGTGACCGCATGGCCGTCGCCGTGTCCGGAGGCAAGGACAGTCTTCTCCTCCTGTGGCTTCTCCGAGAGCGGCTCGAACGAATCCCCATACGCTACGAGCTCACAGCCGTCCATGTGGACCCTGGATTCGACACGGAATCGTCCGAAAGGCTCGAGGAGTTTTTCAAGAAAGAGGGATTCTCCTATGCCATCGAGCGCACCGATCACGGCATCGTCGCCCACGGACCCGAGAATCGGGAGAACCCCTGCTTCCTCTGTGCGCGCCTGCGGAGGGCCACCCTATTCAAAAAGGCGAGGGAGCTGGATTGCCGAAAGATCGCCTTTGGGCACAATCAGGACGATTTCATCGAAACCTTTTTTCTCAATATCTGCTACGGTGCCCAGGTGGCCGGCATCGTTCCGAAGCAGTCTTTCTTCAAAGGGGAAATCCACATCATCCGCCCCCTCGCCCTGGTGTCCGCGGACAAGATCAAGCGCCTTTGCGAGCGGCTGGAACTTCCGGTCATCGCCAACCCGTGTCCCTCGGCAAGCAGGAACAAGAGGGAGGAGATTCGCCAGCTCCTCGATTCCCTCTACGGGAAGAACCCGAAGGTGCGGGGAAACATTTTCCACGCCATGAGCAACATCAACATGGAATACCTTCCCCCTCCCCTGTAGTGCCGGCGCACAATTTCTCGATTTCCTGCCGAGAACGCGATTCGTCCAGAAGCCGGGAGTTCGCGTTCTCTTTCCCACACGAAATCCACAGAGGGCCCACATGACTGAGGAAAAGGCTTTTTTCATCATTGACGGGAGTGGCTACATTTACCGGGCATTCTACGCCCTGGGGCGCCTGACCGATTCCAGGGGCATGCCCACCCAGGCCATCTACGGATTCGCCCAGATGCTCCTCAAGGTCATCCGCGAGAGGGAACCCTCCCACGTATGCGTGGTGTTCGACCCTCCGGGCCCTTCCTTCCGAAGCGGCCTGTACGCCGACTACAAGGCAACCCGCCAGAGGATGCCGGAAGATCTGGTTGTCCAGATCCCCTTCATCAAGACCTTCACACAACTGTGCGGCATACCCCAACTGGAGATGGAGGGGTACGAGGCCGACGATGTCATCGCCACCCTGACCCGTTCCGCCAGAGGCCAGGATTGCCGGGTGGTCGTGGTTTCAGGAGATAAGGATCTCCACCAGTTGATCGAGGACCCCTCCGTCGTCCAGTGGGACCCCCAGCGAGACAGATGGATTGCTGAAAAGGACGTGCTGGACCGCTTTGGAGTCACGAGCCGCCAGTTCCGGGACTTCCTGGCTCTCATGGGGGACAGCTCCGACAACATACCCGGAGTGAAGGGTGTGGGGGAAAAAAGCGCCCAGCAACTCATACAGCGCTGGCAATCGCTGGATGCGATTTATGGAAGCCTGGATCAGGTCACGCCCCAGTCTGTTCAGAGAAAGCTTCGAGATCACCGGGACGCGGCGTTCCTCTCGCGGCACCTCGTTTCGCTGAAGGATGATGCCCCGGTGGCCGCTTCCCTTGAAGATCTCGTGCCCCAACCCCCTGCCCGCCCGGAGCTCATGCAATTCTGCGAGGAACTGGGATTCAAGACCCTCATGGATTCCCTGGCGAAGGGCTGGGGAGAGGATCCTCGCGCCGTTCCGCCCCGCATTGCCGGCAAGCCGGCGAAGGTGACCCTGGTCGGGGATTCTGCGGGCCTGACGCGGATGATCCGCCAACTGGAGGGGAAGGAAGTCATCGCATTGCATTTGGGGATGACTTCGCCCGACCCCATGCGCAGCGCCGTCCGGGGCATCACCATTGCCTGCGGTGAAGACACCTCTTGCTTCATCCCCGTGTCCCCCGGCGGGTCATCGGGCCCCTCGGGGCTGCCCGAGGCACAGGTGCTGGCGGCCCTGGAACCCCTCCTGACCGGCACAAAACCCGAAAAAGCAGGACACGACCTCAAGAACGACTGCGTTGTCCTGCTGCGACACGGGATCGTCCCCAACGGCATCAGCTTCGACACCATGGTGGGAAGCTACCTCCTCGATCCGGGAAGAGGCGCCCACACTCTGGAGAGGATGACAGAGGAATTCCTGAACGAGTCACTGGAAGCGTCGCAAGATGCCGGCGGAAGCGGCGATGCAGCGCGTGGCGAAACGGGGGAGAAGCCGCTCGAGGAAGCGGCTCGCGCATGCGCCCGTGCTTCAGCCGCCCTGAGACTCCTGCCCGTCATCATGGGCAAACTGGAGGAGGGCAATCAGGAGTCCCTCTTCCGCAAGCTGGAAATGCCTCTCGTGGGGATCCTGGCGAAAATGGAGCACCGGGGAATCCTGGTGGATGCCCGGAAGCTTCACGCTCTCACCAGGGATTTCGAGAAGACCCTGGAACAAAAAGCCGCCGTGATTTACGACCTTGCGAAGGAGGAATTCAACATCCAGTCCCCGAGGCAACTGGCATCCATCCTCTTTGACAAACTGGGACTTCCGGTGGTCAAGAAGACCAAGACCGGCCCGTCGACCGATGTGAGCGTGCTTGAGGAGCTTGCCCTTCACCACCCCATCGTGGAGCACGTGATGACCTACCGGTCCCTGGCAAAGCTCAAGGGCACATACGCGGATGCCTTGCCGAGCCTCGTTCACCCGGAAACGGGGAGAATTCACACCTCGTACAACCAGACCGTGACGGCGACGGGGAGATTGAGCAGCTCTGAACCGAACCTCCAGAACATCCCCATTCGGACCGAAGAGGGAAGGAGCATCCGCGAGGCGTTTGTCGCATCCCCGGGCCATTGGCTTCTCTCCGCCGATTACTCACAAATCGAGCTCCGCATTCTCGCCCATTTCAGTGAAGACCCCCACCTGGTCGAAGCGTTTCAGGTGGACGCCGATGTGCACCAGCGCACCGCGGCGGAGATGCTCAACATCCCGCCCCACGAGGTGACTCCGGAAATGCGCAGGCAGGCCAAGACCATCAACTTCGGCATCATCTACGGCATGGGACCTTACGGACTGGCTCGGCGACTGCGGATCAGCAACAAAACGGCGAAGGCGTCCATTGAGAAGTATTTCTACCGATACAGCGGGGTGAAACGCTTCATTGACACAACGGTCGAGAAGGCGCGTAGCCTTGGCTACACGGAAACGCTCCTTGGAAGACGCCGCCGGATCCCTGAGCTCCAGAGCCGCAACTTCAACGTGCGGCAGCAGGGCGAAAGGCTTGCCGTGAACACACCCATCCAGGGAACCGCCGCGGACCTCATCAAGAAAGCCATGATCGACATACAGGGGAAGTTGGGCGAGGAAGGCTTGAAGACGGCCATGCTCCTGCAGGTTCACGATGAGTTGGTATTCGAGGTGCCTGACGATGAAATGGTAGTGGCCGGCAGGCTGGTCAAGGAGGTCATGGAAGGGGTCTGGCCCCTGAATGTCCCCTTGCGGGTGGACGTGGGCCGAGGCAGGAACTGGACCGAGGCGCATCCGTGAGGACGCCCTGGACACGCCAGGTTTCAGCTTGTTCATTCTGAATGCTCTGTTGAGAGGGTATCAAATAAGTACCCCAATTCTGTCACCCCGGCGGAAGCCGGGGTCCAGAAAACCTTGAAGAGCCTGGATTCCGGCTTCCGCCGGAATGACGTGAAGCGACCTCCAAGGGCTTTTTTGACACGCTCTTAGAGAAGTCCTGGCTGGCTTGCTTCACTCAGACCACCCTGCACCGCTTTCCATTGTTTCGGGTGCTCCAGATGGACATGAAGGATCGCTACGAAAAGTTATTTCACCAATGAGCACGCTGAGATTGCTGAGAAAACAAATTGCACGGAAAGAATCTCTGCGCGCTCGGCGCCTTCCGCGGTGAACTCTTGGCCCGGGCCCCGGCGCATTCCCGAAGACAGGACGCCAGAGACAAGTAAACCGCCTTGGGATCGGCGGTTTACTTGTCTCTGACTCAGAAGTATTTCAAATTGATCTCAACTGGAAGCTTTTGCCTTTTCGAGCTCATCCTTCAGGCGATCGACTTCCTGCTTATACTTCTCGGCTTCTTCCTTGTATTTGTCATCAGAGGAGCCATAGCTGCTGGAGGTGGCCTCTTCCGTCTTCTTGGAGAACGGAAGCTTCTCCTTGACTTCATCGTAACCCAGATAAGCCGCCATTCCTCCGCCCACCAACAGCATCAAGGGGATGGCACCAGCAAGAAGGTGCAGAAACGGACCCATGAACACGAAAATACCGATGAAACCCAGAAACGCTGCTGCAATGCCACCAACAAAGACCTTCATGACTTCTCCTCCTTCTCGTGATTCTGTGCTGGTATACTCTTGTCGTCGACTTTCTATCTGAAAGCAAGGGTCATTGCAGATCACAGAAAGCCCGAAACGAAAAAACGCCTATCCCTTAGCACGCCCCTCGGGAGAATGCAAGGGCAAATTGAGAGAGAAGATGGTTCTAAATCAGCGGCTTGAGTCACTCTGTGGCCGGGTACGAAACTGGGAGGAAGACTTTCCGCGGGTCCCATCGGCTGCTCCATCGACCGTTTTCGGTTGACTCGTTTACAACAGGAAAAGTATAGTTTTTTGTTTATTTGAAATGGATTCTGCGCGAGTGAGAGGATTTCAGATTAGAGAGAGAGTAAAGCTTGATGAAACACGATGGACTCCATGGCATCGAAAAGCCGGGAAGATACATAGGAAACGAAATCAACGCTTACAGGAAGGACTTCCTTCAGGCATCCACAAGGATCGCACTGGCTTTCCCCGATGTTTACGAGGTTGGCTTGAGCCACCTCGGACTGCAGCTCCTCTACCATATCCTGAACCAATCGGACGGCGTTCTGGCGGATCGGGTGTACGCCCCATGGCTCGATTTCGAGGAGCGTCTGCGATCCACAGGGGAGCCCCTGCGAGGCATCGAAACACGTCGGCCCCTCGGGAGCTTCGATTTCATTGGATTCAGCTTGCAGTACGAATTGAGCTACACCAATATTCTGACGATACTGGAGCTGGCCGGAATTCCCTTGGAGTCCAAAGACCGGGGCATGGGACACCCCCTTGTCATGGGCGGTGGCCCCTGTGCCTTCAACCCGGAACCCCTGGCCGACCTCTTCGATTTTCTGATCCTCGGCGAAGCGGAAAAAGTCCTTTTGGAGGTACTCGACGTATACCGCAGGTGGAAACCGACCAAGGGCGACAAACACGATTTTCTGAAGGAGATGGGCGCCATCCCCGGGGTGTACGTGCCTTCGCTTTTCCGCGCCCATTACTTTTCTGACGGTCGCATTGCAAGCATTGAAGCCCTTTCCCCTCAACATCCCCTGGTTCGCAAACGTCTGATCGACGATCTGGATGGCGACTCCCCCATTCCAGAAAAGCCACTGGTCCCCCTCCTGGAGATCGTGCACAACCGGCTTGGAATCGAAATCGCTCGCGGATGCACCCGGGGATGCCGTTTCTGCCAGGCTGGGTTCATCTATCGGCCGGTTCGGGAGCGCAACCCGGAGCGAGTCCTGGAATGGGCGCAGGGGGCTCTCGGAAGCAGCGGCTTCGAGGAGATATCCCTCCTGTCCCTGAGCACCGGCGACTACTGTCAGATTCAGCCGCTTCTCGTGGCTCTCATGGATCGCCTGGCTCCGGACAAAATCGCGGTGTCCCTCCCGTCCATGCGTGTCGGCACCCTCACCCCCGAGCTCATGGAGGCCATCCTGAGGGTGAGGAAGACCGGCTTCACCCTGGCCCCCGAGGCCGGGAGCGAGCGCCTGCGCCGCGTGATCAACAAGGGAATCCATGACGCCGACCTTCTCGAGGCTTCGGAAAACGCTTTCAGGCTGGGATGGCGCCTTTTGAAGCTCTATTTCATGACGGGCCTTCCGACGGAAACACATGAGGATCTCGATGCGCTGGTGGCCCTGTGCCTCAAGGTCTGGGAGCTCGCCAAACCCACCAGGGCTTCCGTCAACGTTTCCATTTCCACCTTTGTCCCGAAGCCCCACACACCCTTCCAGTGGGCTCCCCAGATTCCCAGGGAGGAGACAGTGCGCCGCCTGGAGGAGCTCAAGCAACGACTCAAGCGGCCCGGCATGAGGCTCAAGTGGCAGGATCCCTCTCACAGCTTCCTCGAGGGGGTGTTCGCCAGGGGGGACCGGCGTCTGTGGCGGGTCATCAGACGGGCATGGGAATTGGGAGCCCGGTTCGACGCTTGGACCGAGGTGTTCCGAGGTGAGGTGTGGCGCCAGGCTTTCGCGCAAGTAGGCCTGGACCCAGCTTTTTACGCCCTCAGGGAACGGTCCATGGACGAGGTGCTCCCGTGGGATCACCTTTCAGCCAATGTGGAAAAGAGCTTCCTTAGGGCGGAGTACCAGCGTTCTCTCGAGGAGAAGCCCACTCCGGACTGCCGTTGGGATCGCTGCAGCCAATGTGGAGCTTGCGATCACGAGACCGTTCAACCCCGAATTCACAGGCACGCGGCCTTCTCTCCCCCAGCCTCCCCCTCCCCAGGTTTTCCAAGTGCCCCGGGGCAATTCCTCTATCGGCTTCAATACGCCAAGCTGGACGAGGCAAGGTTCTTGGGCCAGCTGGAAATGGCGCAGATTTTCGAGCGAACCCTGCGGCGAGCGAGACTCCCCGTGGCGTTCACCGAAGGATTCCATCCTCATGTTCGACTCTCTTTCGAGGGAGCCCTGCCCCTGGGTTTGGAAAGCCTCGTGGAGGAGGTCACTTTGACCCTCACGAATTGCCTCGACCCCGCGTCCATCGCCTCCGCCATGAATGCTCACCTGCCTCGGGGCCTTAAGATCCATGGAGCCACCCCGGTGACCCGGCGCACCCATCCTGGCAAAGCCCGCAGAGTGACCTATCGCATTTCGCACATGAGCCCATGGCTGGTTCGGACTGTCCTGCAGGAGTGGTTGAAGCGTCGGGGTGAGGTGGTTCAAAAGAAAACCAAGAAAGGCGAGGTCAGAGTCCCACTGGGGAGCGTTCTCCTGGATGTGCGCCAGTGCGATGGGACCTCCGTGGAGATGGATCTCCTGGAAGGAGAACGCCTCTGTTTCAGACCCGCTGCGATTCTGGAGCGCTTTTCCGAGGATTCCTCCGAGGCGGCCGGCGCCTTCAGAGTCTGCAAGATCGCCGTGGTGCCGTTCGACAGGGATGAGCGCTCCGGAGCGTGTCAAACGGAACCCATGACCTGCACGATGTGAACTTCCTGGAGGGATTGGATATGTCCGCGGAACTCATCATCAACGCCGACTACTTCGAAATCCGTGTAGCCCTGGTGGAAAACGGCCAAGTCGCTGAGTTCTTTATGGAAAGGAGCTCTGATCGAGGCATAGGAGGAAACATCTACAAGGGGCGCGTCGTCAGAGTGCTGCCCGGCATGCAGGCCGCCTTTGTCGATGTCAACCTTGAGAAGGCCGCGTTCCTCTACGTGAGTGATGTTCACCAGCCGATGGGTGAGCTGGAGCGGCTCTTTCTGGACACGGGCAACGGAGAGATTGGAGAGGAGCAGGAGCAGGAGCCTGAAAAGGACAATGACGCCCCTGAACCGGTCCCCGGCGAGGAATTGCCGATTTCCACCGATTATGTTCCGGTTCCCATCGAAGACAGGCTCCAGGAAGGGCAGGAGGTCCTGGTCCAGGTTGCCAAGGAACCCATCGGGGGCAAGGGACCGAGGATCACCACCCACATCACCATCCCGGGGCGCAACCTGGTGCTCATGCCCACCATGGATCACGTGGGGGTCTCCAGACGCATCGAAAACGAGAAAGAAAGGAAGCGTCTGCGGGACATCATGTGCGAAATCAGGCCTCCCCGCTGCGGTTTCATCGTGCGCACCGCCGCCGAGGGAGTGGAGCCCCAGAAGCTCCAGGCAGAGATGGATTTCCTCTTGAAGCTCTGGCAGAGCATCCAGCGCCGCGCCGAGTTCGCATCGGTGCCCTCCCTGGTTTATCAGGAGCTCGACATCACTCTTCGGGCTGTTCGCGACCTTTTCGCCAGGGAAGTGGACCGCCTCGTCATTGACTCCGAGCAGGAATACAACAAGATCATCACCTTCATCGAAACCTTCATGCCGGCCCTCCAAAACGCCGTGGAGCTATACGACGGCAGCGAGCCCATTTTTGATGCCTACGGCATCGAGATGGAGGTCCAGAGGGCCCTGAGCAAGAAGATCTGGCTCAAGTCCGGGGGCTACATCGTCATCGAAGCCACGGAAGCCCTGACGGCCATCGACGTGAATACGGGACGGTATGTGGGCAAGCGCAATCTGGAGGAGACCATCCTCAAGACCAACCTCGAAGCGGTCAAGGAAATCGCCTACCAGCTGCGGCTGCGGAACATCGGGGGCATCATCATCATCGATTTCATCGACATGGAGAGAGAGAACAACCGGGACAAGGTCTTCAATGCCCTGAGGGAAGCCCTCAGAAGGGACAAGAGCAAGACGAATATCCTCCGCATGTCCGAGCTGGGCCTCATCGAAATGACCCGCAAGCGCACGAAGGAAAGCATCGGCCGGGTCCTCTGCGAATCGTGCTTTTACTGTGACGGGGAAGGCCACCTGAAATCGCGGCGCACTGTGTGTTATGAGATTCTGCGGGAGCTGACGAGAGAAAAGCAGGAGCATTTTGGAAAGAACATCATGGTCACGGTCCATCCGGAGGTTGCATCCCGCTTTTACGACGAAGAACGCAGTGCCCTGGAGCGTGTGGAAGAGAGCCTCCATGCCCGCATCGCGGTGAAAGGAGAATCGAGCTTCCACATCGAATCCTATGAAATCATGCTCATGGAGCCTTGACGTTCGAGGAAAGAATGGTGGCGGCGAACCACACGATTTCCACTATTCCACACCAGATCACGAGAAGGAAGATTCAGACCATGGATTGGAGCAATTCCGCGAAACTCTATGAAGAGGCGTGCCGCTGGATACCCGGCGGGGTGAACAGCCCTGTGAGGTCGGCACGTGCCGTGGGCATGCACCCTCTTTTTATCAGGGAGGCTCAAGGGTGCCATCTCACCGATGAGGACGGGAACACGTACATCGACTACGTGGCGTCCTGGGGACCTCTCATTGCAGGTCACGCACACCCGGCGGTCACCGAGGCCGTGAAGCGCGCCGTTTCCAGGGGCACTTCGTACGGTATCCCCACGTCCATGGAAATTGAGATGGCCCGCAAGGTCGTCCAAATGGTTCCGTCCATCCAAGCGGTTCGGATGGTCAACTCGGGAACCGAAGCGACCATGAGCGCCCTGCGCCTCGCACGAGGTTACACGGGGCGAAAGAAGATCATCAAGTTCGACGGTTGCTATCACGGCCACGCCGACAGCCTGCTGGTGAAATCAGGCTCCGGGATTGCTACCTTCGGCATTCCCGGAAGTCCCGGCGTGCCCGAGGAGATTGTCCGCCACACTCATTCTCTCCCCTATAACGATCTGGAACAGGTGGCAGATTTCATGAGAAGCAACGGCGGCGAGGTGGCAGCAATCATCCTGGAGCCCGTCGCCGCCAACATGGGGGTCGTGCTCCCCAAGACCGGTTTCCTGGAAGGGCTGAGAAAGCTCTGCGATGAATCCGGCTCTCTCCTCATCTTCGATGAGGTCATCACCGGCTTTCGCCTGGCGCCGGGAGGCGCCCAGCAGCTTTTTGGGGTCATGCCTGATTTGACCTGCCTTGGGAAAATCATTGGAGGGGGACTCCCTGTCGGCGCCTATGGAGGCAAGCGCGAGATCATGATGAAAATGGCCCCGGAAGGCGACGTCTACCAAGCCGGGACCCTCTCGGGCAATCCCCTGGCCATGAGCGCGGGCCTCGCCACACTGGAGCTCCTGCAGCAATCGGATGTGTACGCGGTTCTCGAGGAAAAGACCGCGTATCTCGTCAAGGGTCTGACAGAGGCTGCTGACTCAGTCGGCGTGGCTGTCCGGTCCAATCAGATCGGCTCTATCGGGTGCAGCTTCTTCACGGGGAAACCCGTCCACGATTTCTCCAGTGCCCTGGAGTCGGACACTGGGGCTTACGCGGTCTTCTTCCAGGAGATGCTTGGGCGAGGGGTGTACATGGCCCCTTCCCAGTTTGAAGCTTTTTTCGTGGGCATGGCCCATGAGAAGGCCCACCTCGACCGCACCATCGAAGCGGCACGAGAGGCCTTCAAGCGTGTGAAGGAAAGAACAATCACCGGCGGTCACGCCTGAAGCGGGGAAAAAAGGATTGACTCAGGGGGGTGTGTGTGCTAGGTAGCGGCTTGGACAAATACCCGCAGACACTATGAAAGAAGAAAGACACGAAAAAATACCTCCGCCAGCTCGTTACAGCCAGCAGCCTGGGCTTGCAGTTCGCCTTCGCGATCTTCATAGGGCTCGCCCTCGGGGTATGGCTGGATTCGCAGCTGGGAACATTTCCCTGGCTTGCCCTGGTTTTCATGGTCATGGGTGTCGCCGCCGGTTTTCTCAATTACTACCGCTTTGTGAAACAACAGCAGGACGAAGACAAGAAATCATAGCGACACTGTGGAAGGGAACACGGGGACCGATAGACTCGTTAAGCGGATCGAAATCAGCACCTGCATCCTTTTGGGGGTGACCACGGGCGCTGCCGGGCTGCTGTTCGATGCATCAGCGGCCCTGGGCGTCTTCCTCGGCGGCTTGATCGTGGCCTTGAGCTTTCAGGTGCTCAAATGGCAGTTGCGCAGAGCTTTTCTCACTCCGGGGCGGCTTCCCCAGAAGGGGCGCGTGTTCCTGAGTTACTACCTGCGCTTCCTCGCAACGCTTTTGACTGTTTTTCTTGTCATTCATTTCGGATGGGCGGATCCTGTCGCCTTTGTGGTGGGGCTGTCTGTCGTCGTGTTGAGTATTTTGGTGGTCGGGGGATTTGAGTTCACGGCTATGCTCACGAAAAAGGGGGACGGTTAGCAGATGGAACACCCAATTCTTTTCCTCAACCTGTTGTTTGAGACGCTCGGATTCCACCTGGTGGGTCCAGATCAAGCCAAGACTTTTCTCGACTTTGCCCTCCAACCTCACGTGACCTACACATGGCTCATCATGATCTTTCTCGTCCTCATCGGTTCCATGGTCGCCAAGAGCGTGGAGATGATCCCCAGCGGAGGCCAGAATTTCTTCGAGGTGGTCATCGGTGGCATTGAAGAATTCATGATCGGGGTCACCGGTGAGCACGGGCGTTTTGCTTTTCCCCTCATCGCAACCCTCGGTTTTTTCATTCTCGTGAGCAATTACCTGGGAATGATTCCGGGCTTCTTTTCCCCCACGGCGAATATCAACACCACAGCGGCGTGCGCCATCATCGTCGTGTTGTTCACTCACGTGATCGGTGTCAAGTTCCATGGAGCCCACTACGTCAAGCACTTCATGGGCCCCATCAAATGGCTCACTCCCTTGATCATGCCCATCGAAATCATCGGGCACCTTGCACGCGTGCTGAGTCTTTCCATACGTCTTTTCGGGAACATCTTCGGGGAGGAGCTGGTTCTGGCCATTCTTTTCTTCCTCGCCGGCATTTACCTTGCCCCGCTGCCCATGATGATTCTCGGGCTTTTTACCGGCTTCATCCAGGCGTTCATTTTCTGCCTCCTCTCCATGATGTACTTTGCCGGAGCCATGGAAGGGGCACACTAGAGGCGTTCGTTTCGGTTTGGAGGAAGGCCGAATAGTCCCATAACTGAAATTCTTCACTCTCACTAACACCTTAAAAGGAGGTTGTTGCATGTTCAGGAAAGTTAGCTTGATGACGGTGGTTTTCGTGCTCGGCTTGACAACTCTCGCCTTGGCAGCTGATGCAGGATCCGACAAGGGCATGGGGCTCCAGTTCTTCATCTACTCGGCAGTGGCCGCCGGATTCGGAATCGCCATCGCGGCATTCGGTTGCGGTATCGGCCAGGGCATGGCCGTCAGGGGAGCCGTGGAGGGAATCGCCCGCAACCCCGACGCATCCGGCAAGGTGACCGTTACCATGCTGATCGGTCTCGCGATGATCGAGTCTCTCGCTATTTACGCCCTCGTCGTCGCCTTGATCCTCATCTACGCAAACCCTGTCTCCAAGGCGATTCAGGGCTTCGTGGGCCTGGCCGGCTAGATGGCCTTCGACTGAAGTTGGAACACATTGCGCAGGGTCCCCGTGTCAACAGCGCTGGGGCTCTGCGCTTCCAAAAACATTGGGGGAACGCCACGGAAAGCTAGGCTTTTTTTTTGGCACGTAATGTGAATAATATCACATAGCTAGCGCGCCTCCTGTTTCCTGCGATGCTTCGCGTGCTTTCTGGGTCTAACATCACTGGGGTCCAAGTATGAAATTCGCCAAGATTCCCATGGCTACAATCACCCGGCTGTCCGTATACATGCGCACCCTGCAGGAGCTTCTGGAAGATGATGTGGACGTGATTTCCTCCGAGCGCCTGGCTAAGCTGTGCGGTGTCAACCCGGCACAGATCCGTAAGGATCTTGCATACTTCGGTGAGTTCGGCGTCCGAGGGGTGGGGTACCGGGTTGGTGACCTTGTGGGGCAGATCAAGGACATTCTTGGATTGACGCGCAAATGGAACCTAGCCATGGTGGGCTTGGGGAACCTGGGTTCGGCTCTCATCCGGCATGGCAACTTCCTCAAGCACGGGTACATGTTCACGGCGGCCTTCGATGTGGACCCACAGAAGGTGGGGAAGCGCCTGCCGAACGGTTTGATCATCAACCATGTCAACGAGATCGAGGAAGTTGTCAAGGACAGGGACGTCAACGTGGGCATCATCACGACTCCTGCCAGCGCCGCCCAGAGTGTGGCGAACCAGCTCGTTCTGGCAGGCATCAACGGGCTTCTGAATTTTGCCCCTGTTCAAATCCAGGTTCCCAACTGCTGCCATGTGGAGAACGTGGATTTCACCATCAGTCTGGACACCATAGCCTACCACCTCTCCATTACCGGTTGAACCCGCACCGGGTTTGCCTGACGGGCGCCGGACGCCGAGGACCGTCAGGAGTCGCGAAGGTACTTGCCCGTCAGGGATTCTTTCGCGTTTGCGACCTCATCGGGGCTTCCCGCCACGACGATGTGTCCCCCCTCGTCTCCCCCCCGGGACCAAGATCAATCACGTGATCGGCTGCTCTGACGACCTCCGGATGGTGTTCGATGAGAATGACCGTGTGCCCCTGATCAACCAGTCTCTGGAGGAGGTGAAGAAGCTTGAGGATGTCGTCGAGGTGGAGCCCCGTCGTTGGCTCGTCCAGGATGTAAAGCGCTTGTGACAACGATCTCCGGCCGATCTCCGCGGCGAGCTTGACTCTCTGAGCTTCGCCCCCGGAAAGGCTTGTCCCGGGCTGCCCGAGAAGGATATACCCCAATCCCACCTCCAGCAGCGTCTCCAGGCGATGGCGCACGGGCGGAATGTTCTCGAGGATTCCGTGGCATTCCTGAACCGACATGCGGAGTAGATCCGCGATGGAATAGCCCTTGTATTTGATCTCCAGCGTCTCTTCCTTGTAACGCGTTCCACCGCAGGCAGGACATTGGATGGAAACGTCCGGAAGAAAAAGCATTTCGATCCTCTGGACCCCCTCTCCCCTGCAGGTCTCACATCGCCCTCCCTTTGCATTGAAAGAGAAGCGGACTGCACCATACCCTCTGGCTCGCGACTCGGGAACCTGGGAGAAAATTTCGCGTATATGGGTGAAGATGCCCGTGTAAGTGGCGGGAGTGGACCGCGAAGTTCGTCCGATGGGAGACTGATCCACAAGGACCACTCGGGTGAAGGCTTCGCTGTTCTTGATTCCCTCGCAGGGAGCAGGCTCGGCGTTACTGCCGTGCAGTCTTTTGGCCATGGCACGATGGAGTGTGTGAAGCACCAGGGTGCTTTTCCCCGAACCGGATACGCCCGTCACGCAGGTGAGGCACCCGATGGGGAAATGAGCGTCGAACCCTTTCAGGTTGTGCCCCCTTGCCCCGAGGACGCTCAGGAAACCCTGAGCCGGTGCCCTCCTGTGCGCTACTGGAGCGAGAGACTTGCGCCGCGACAGATACAATCCCGTCAGGTTGTCCACGCGTTCGGCGAGCGCCTCCGGGGAACCGGCAAAGACGACTTCTCCCCCCTGGCTTCCCGCGCCCGGTCCCATGTCCACCACGTAGTCCGCACGCAGGATGGCCTGCCTGTCGTGCTCTACCACGACCACAGTGTTTCCCGTCTCCCGGAGGCGGAAAAGGATATCGAGGAGGTGCGCGTGGTCATGGGGATGAAGGCCAACGCTCGGTTCATCTAGAATGTAGAGGACTCCGGAGAGGGAGGAGCTCAACTGATGCGCAAGGCGAATCCGCTGCGCCTCCCCTCCCGAAAGGGAGTGGGCGGAGCGTTCCAGCGTGAGATAGGCGAGGCCCAGTTCCAACAGGTTGTCCAGGCGTTGGAAGATTTCGGTTCGCGGCCGGGAAGCGATGACTGTCTCGCCCGGCGAGAGGTCGAGTCTCTTGAGCCAGTCTCTGGCGGCGGGCAGGGAGAGCCTCGACACATCATGGATACCGAGACCTCCCAACCGCACGGACCGGGCAGTCTCGTTCAGGCGGGTGCCCCCGCACGAGCGGCAAAGCAGTGTGTCCGGAACGAAGCCGAGATGCAGTCTCTCCCATCCGCCCGTCCACCCGGTCAGCTCCGCCGACTCCTCGGGCGGCTCCTCGCCTTCGGATCGCTCAGGTCTCTCGGGAGTCGTGGTGAAGCCCATCCCCCTGCATTCGGGACACATGCCCGCGGGATGCCGGAATGAGAGGCTGTAGGGAGATGGAGGGACCATTTCACGCCCGCAGGTCACACAAAGGCAGGTTTCGCTGTAGCGCCTTTCATCTCCCTCAAGGTCCGCCATGACGGCGATGCCCTTGCCGATCTTGAGGGCGAGCTCCAGGGATTCGGCCAGTCGACGGCTCTTGGCCGCATTCAGGACCAGCCGATCGACGACCACTTCAAGGCGATACGCAGGGCGCCGAGGAATCACCGCAGCGGAATCCAATTCATAGGTCTTGCCCTCCATGCGAATCCTGGCAAACCCGTCTCGCCTGAGCTGCTTCAGTGTCCGGGGAAGCTCCTTCTCCCGCACCGCCTGCCAAGGAGCCAATACCATGAGGCGCTTCCCCTCGCTCCATTGTTCAAACAGATCCTTCACCATTTCGGGGATTGTGTAGGCCCTGACCGGCTTCTGGCATGAGGGGCAATAGAGGGTGCCCAACCTGGCGAAAAGAAGGCGCAGATGGTCGAGGATTTCCGTGATGGACCCTACCGTCGCCCGTGGGTCGAATGGAAGCCTTCGTTGTTGAATGGCAATGGCAGGACTCAGGCCCTGGATTTCATCGACCTGCGGGGCGTCGAGCTTTTGCAGGAAATGCCTGCTGTGGGAGGAGAGGGCTTCAACGAATCTTCTGTGTGCTTCCGCATAGAGAACGTCGAAGGCGAGGGATGACTTTCCAGAGCCGCTCACGCCGGTGATGACGGTCATTTGATGACGGGGAATCCTCACATCGATGTTCTTGAGGTTGTTCTGCCGGGCACCGCGGATGTAAATCTCGTCCATGGGAGAGAGGGGGTATCCAAGAGGTTGTTATGGGGTGGGCTGTCCCGCGTGCCCCGATGTCCTTCGATTGTGCACCACCTGGACCGCGAGGCGGATGGCCGCGACAAGGCTCCCTTCATCGGCCTTCCCCGTACCTGCCAAATCGTATGCGGTTCCGTGGTCCACCGAGGTGCGCACCAGCGGAAGGCCCAGGGTGATGTTCACGGCTTCCTGAAAGTGGACAAGCTTGATGGGGATGAGCCCCTGGTCATGGTACATGGAAACAACCACGTCGAATTCACCCTGATAAGCCCGGTGAAAAACGGTATCCGGGGCGTAGGGGCCACTCACGTGGTAAGGAAGCCCTTTGAATGTCTCCACCACGGGGCGGATCAGTTGGATCTCTTCCTGGCCGAACCGGCCTTCCTCACCGCCATGGGGGTTCAGGCCGGCCACCGCGATCCGCGGCTCCCTGATGCCGAGGTCCCTCATGAGTGCCTCACCGGTTATGGAGATGCACCTGACAAGCAGCTCCTTGCTCAGGAGTCCCGGAACTTCGGCGAGGGCCTCGTGGATGGTCGCCAGGGCAACGCGGAGCCGGGGCCCCGCAAGCATCATCACCACGTGATCGGTTCCCGTCAGTTCCTGAAGGAATTCCGTGTGCCCCGGAAAGGGAAATCCATGGCGCTGCAGATTCGCCTTGTTTATGGGGCAGGTGCAAATGGCGTCGACGGCTCCTTCCATGGCCAGGCGCGCGGCCCATTCGATGTATTGCACCGCGGCCCGGCACGCGTCCCCCGTGGGGCTGCCGTATTGGATGTCCCTCTCCGAGAGCCTGCAGGGGGCGAAGAGCATCAACCCTCCATCAGGGCGCGGAAACCGCAGATCTCCCGGCTGCTCAACGACTTGAGCCTCCAATGGCGTTTGGAGCAGAGTGGCGGCACGCTGCAACGCAAGGGGGTCCCCCACCACGAGGGCGGAGCGGCGGACATCCGGTTCTCTCCCCGATAGGGCCTTGACAAGAATCTCAGGCCCAACGCCGCACGGGTCACCCATGGTGATCGCGATTCTGGGTGCGGACATTGTCTTCAACCGACTCATTTCGTGGCGTTCAAATCACTTCCAGCATGCGTTCCACGGACCCGAGGGCTCTCAGGCGAATTTCCTCAGGCACCGTGATGCGTGGCTCCAGGGCTTCCAGGGACCGAACCACATCTTTCAACGTGGTTTTTTTCATGTTGGGACAAACCATGGACTTGGAGGCGGGATAAAAACGCTTGCCGGGGTTTTGTTTCTGCATGGGGTAAAGGATCCCGAGCTCCGTGGCGATGATGAACGACTCGTGGGAGCTCTCCCGAACATGGCGCAGCATTCCGGACGTGCTTTTCGTGGCGTCCGCCAGGTCAATCACCTCCGGGCGGCATTCCGGATGAGCCAGCAGCATGGCGTCAGGATGCTCCTTCCTGCACTGGTGGATTTCCTCCGCGGTGAGCTTGTGATGAATGGGACAGTATCCTTGCCAGTAGAGAACTTTCTTCCCGGTGTGGCGGGCGGTGTATTTGGCAAGGTTCTGATCCGGGGTCATGTAAACGGTTTCCGCCCCTGCAAAGGATTCCACGATCTTCACGGAGTTGGCCGACGTGCAGCAAACCGTGCTTTCCGCTTTCACCGCCGCGGTGGAGTTGACGTAGGTCACGATGGGGACCTCGGGATTTTCCCTCTTGATGGACAAAACGTCCTTGGGCGTGATCATGTCCGCCATGGGACAACCCGCGTCCAAGCGCGGCAGGAGCACGACCTTCCCTGGATTCAGGATGGCCGCCGTCTCAGCCATGAAATGGACACCGCAGAACACGATCACCTCAGCATCGGTGGATGCGGCCTTTCGGCTCAATTCCAGAGAATCCCCGGTCATGTCAGCAATATCCTGAATGGCCGCCGGCTGGTAATTGTGGGCGAGAATGATCGCGTTGCGATCTGTTTTCAGTTTGAGTATCCGCTCATTGCTTTCTTGAGTCATCCTAGTTCTTCCTGCTCCCCGAAAGCTTTCGCTTGAGGTTGTCAATTTCCGAAGTAGTGAGCTGCTTGCCTTCCATATCCATCACGACCGTTGCCTGGGGAATCTCCAGCTGAAACAGCTTCGCATCCAGGGTGGGTAACACAACCTGCGACTCGAGGATGATCTTGTTCGTGTTCCCGAGGGCATCGTGGCTTTCAACGGCTGAAATGCGATGCGCCGGCAGATCGATCCACAAATAGAGCTTCTTGATCTGCGGGTCTTCTTTCTTCGGAACCAGTTTCAGGACGGCCTTGGCCACATTGGATTGGTTCAAATCCAAGGTCACGTCGAAGTTGTTCTTCAGTTCCACCACTCCTTCGAAAAACATCTGAGCCAGGGGAGACGCGAAAAGGGCCTTCGCGTCATAGAGTGAAATCTGCTTCTCTGCCGGCACATGAAGCCACGCCAGCTGCTGGTTGGCGACAAACGTCTGGGGCTCGGGCTTGTCGTACTCCCAGCGCATCTGCTTAGGTTTTTCGTAGAAGAGCTTCCCGGAGGCCTCGGTGACCATGGCACTGGCGGCCGCCGAGGTGGTCATCTGGCGGAAGTAGGCTGTGAAAGCCTGCGTCTGCTGATAGTTGGACTCCACTTTCTTGAGGATCTCCCCCAGCATCAGTCCCGGTTCACCCGCCGCTTTGCAGGGATGCACGGAGAAAAGGACAACCAACGCATAGACAAACGACGGCAACCAACGAACCCTTTTTCTTTTCATTCTTTCCACTCACCTCTCGCGTCTCATCAGTCTCTTCTGCCGATCACTTCCCTCGGCTTGATTCCATCCGACTCACTCACGATTCCCTGTTGCTCCATCACTTCAATCATGCGGGCAGCCCGGTTGTACCCGACCCTCAAACGTCTTTGTAACATGGAAATGGAAGCCTGCCGAGTCTCCAACACGATCTCGACCGCTTCCTCGTACTTCTCGTCCATCTCCATTTCAGATAAGTCGTTCGCATTGGAGCTGTCCTGGAGATCCACCCGATCACTCAGCGGATCGTCAGCCCTCTTCTGCGCTTTCCAGAATTCCGTGAGACGCTGCACCTCCGCATCGGAAATGAAGGCTCCGTGGATTCTCTGTATCTTGGCGGTGCCGGGGGGCAAGAAGAGCATGTCGCCCGATCCCAGGAGGCTCTCCGCCCCGCTGCCGTCCAAAATCGTCCGTGAATCGATGCGAGACGAAACTTGAAAGGAGATCCTCGTGGGAATGTTGGCCTTGATGATGCCGGTGAGCACATCAACCGAGGGGCGCTGAGTGGCCAGGACCAGGTGGAGCCCAGCCGCCCTGGCCATCTGGGCCACTCGCGTGATGGACTCCTCCACTTCCCTCGAGGCAACCATCATGAGGTCCGCCAACTCGTCGATGACGATGACCACATAGGGCAGATGATGGTGTTTCAGCTTCGTGTCCTCTTCGCCCTTTTCTGACGGCACTTTTTCTCCCTTGCTTTTCTCCTTGGCAAGGGCCCGATTGTAACCCTCGATGTTTCTGGCGTTCTTCTCGGCAAGGAGCTGGTAGCGAAGCTCCATTTCCTGCACAGCCCATCGAAGGGCTCGGGTGGCCATCTTGGGATCCGTCACAACGGGGTGGATGAGATGGGGAATCCCCTCGTAGGTGCTGAGCTCGATGCGCTTGGGATCGATGAGGAGGAGGCGAAGCTCTTCGGGGGTGTTGCGGTAGAGAAAACTGCTCAGCAGGGCATTGATGCAGACGCTTTTCCCCGTCCCCGTGGCCCCGGCGATCAGCAGGTGGGGCATCCTGGCAAGATTTGCCACGACGGGCTGACCGGTGGTGTCCTTGCCGAGTGAGATGGAAAGGGGCGAAGGCGCCGCGGAGAACGCCTCCGATTCGAGGACCGCCCGGATGGGGACCATCTCCCGGTGCCTGTTTGGAACCTCGATGCCAATGGCCGCCTTGCCGGGGATAGGGGCAATGACACGGATGCTGATGGCCTTGAGCGCCATGGAGAGGTCGTCGGCAAGGTTGACGATGCGGCTGATCTTGATACCCGGAGCCGGTGCGTATTCATAGGTGGTGATGACGGGGCCGGGAGAGATGGCAACCACCTTCCCCTCCACACCGAAGTCGGCAAGCTTCTCCTCCAGAACCTTCGCATTCTCCTCCAGCTTTTTCCAGTCGGGCCGCTCCGTCTCCGTTTCAAAGACCTCGAGTATCTCCAGGGAAGGGAGCGCATAGCCGCTGGGAGTCGTGCGGGGCTCCGTTGAAACGGGCAAAGCCTTTCTCGCCGGCCTTGCGGGCCTCTGAACCACCATGGGGACGATCTCGATGGAGGCCGAAGCTCCCTTGTCAACCGCCGATGATTTCTTGACCGGTACCGGGGAAGCCTTTTCCTTTGCGCGGGAACTCAGGACTCCCCGCAGGACCGCGGCCAAGCCGGAGATTCCACTGGCCACGGTGGGCATGCTGCGCTTGACCCAGTCCCAGAAGGCGTTGAAGGTGAAGGGGGTCGCAAGAAGCAACGCCACGAGGAGAAGACCGACCAGCAGGATGTGAGATCCAGCGGTGTAGAGCCGGCCCGCAAGAAACCGGGAAATCAGGAGTCCGGTCTGTCCTCCCGTGATCATGTCCTGCCCAAGAATTCGAGTCTTGGGCCAGTGGAGAGACAAGAGACTCACGAAGCTGAGGAGGAGCAGGATGATTCCGGCGATCTGCGGCGTCCCCTGTGAGGGAAAAGGCCTTCCCCGCAGCAGGGAGAGGCTGAAGAGCAGGCCCATGACCGGGATGCCGTAGGCCCCGAGCCCCAGGAGGAAAATCAGAAACCACGCGATGTTTGCGCCGAAGAAACCAATCCAATTTTTCGGAGCCCGGGCGGCCGTGAACCCATCAAAAAGGGTGAGATCCGATCCATGAAAAGAGACCAGGCTGAAAAAAACAAGAAGGGTGAGTATCAACACACACACACCCCAGATTTCGTGCTTCTTCTGATTCACAAATCCTCTCAAAGATTGAATCAAAGGCCATCAAAGGGGCGATGGGCTCACCCGGGGCGCCGTGAAAGGTCGAGCAAGCCGCGGCAGCCAGAAAGAACAGCCCCTGGAAATACTCGTACTCACTTTGATCAAATGACCACCACGATTGGGTAGATGACCGGATGGCGATCCAGAGCGCGGGAGAAGAACCGCTTGAGCTCCCTCCTGATTTCCGTTTGAAGATCCACTTCGTCGATCTGGTAGTCCTCGCCTAGGAGCCTGTCCAGAACCTCGAAAATGACGCACTTGGCCTCATCCAGGATTTCAGGCTTGGTCCCCTCGTGAATGAATCCACGACTGAGGATGTCCGGGCCGCTCAGGATCTCCCGGCTCTCCCGGTCGATGACCAGGGTGGCGATGACCAGGCCGTCTTCCGACAGGTGGCGGCGATCCCTCAGGACCACCCGCTCCACGTCTCCGACTCCCTTGCCGTCCACCAATACCCGCCCCGTTTCAACCTTTCCCTCGATGGATGCCCCATCCTCCCGGAACGTCAGGACACCGCCGTTCTCCAGCAGCAGGCAGTTCTCCGGGGCAATCCCCGTGGTCATGGCCAGATGCCTGTGCTTGATGAGATGCCTGTATTCGCCGTGAATCGGAATGAAGTACCGGGGGCGCACGACGTTGATGAGCGTTTTCAGCTCCTCCCGGTAGGCATGGCCCGACACGTGAATTTCCCTCACCTGCTCGTAGATGACTTCGGCTCCCTGACGATACAGGTGATTGATGATGTTCTGGATGGTCCGCTCGTTCCCCGGGATGAACTTGGACGAGAGGACGATGGTGTCCCCCGGCTTCACCTTGAGTTTTCTGTGGTCGTTGAAGGCCATCCGGCTCAACGCGCTCATGGGCTCACCCTGGGAACCGGTCGTGAGCATGAGGATCTTTGTGTCATCGAGTCGATGCAGTTCGTGGAGACCCACCTCGCACTCCGGTGGAAAGCACACATATCCCATTTCCCGCGCAATGCGAACGTTGGCGACCATGGATTTTCCGTTGAGGAGCACCCGGCGGCCGAAGTCCCGTGCAAGGTCGATGACCTGCTGAATCCGGTGGAGGTTGCTCGCGAAGACGGCGACGATGATGCGGCCGGAGCACTCCTGGAATATGTCCCGCAGGGTGCCGCCGACTTTTTTCTCCGAAACCGTGTATCCCGGTCGCTCCACATTCGTGGAATCCGAAAAGAGGGCGAGCACCCCCGATTCACTGTAGCTGCCGAAACGGGCAAGGTCCAGCTTTCTCCCGTCAACGGGCGTCTGGTCAATCTTGAAGTCCCCTGAGTGGACCAACACCCCCAACGGGGTGTGGATGGCCAATCCGACCCCATCCGGAATGCTGTGGCACACCTGGATGAATTCAATGGTGAAGGGCTCGATGGTCACCTTCTCCCTGGATTCCACCCGGATGAGCTCGGTACGCTCCAGAAGGCCGTGCTCCCTGAGTTTCTCCTGGAGGAGGGCCAGCGTGAGTGCCGTCCCGTAGATGGGAACCTGGAACTCCCTCAGCAGAAAGGGGATTGCTCCAATGTGATCTTCGTGTCCGTGAGTGAGCACCAGGGCCCGCAGCCTGCTCCTGTTGGCCCGGAGGTAAGCGAAATCGGGTATGACTATATCGATCCCAAGCATGTCGTCTTCCGGGAACATGAGACCGGCATCAACCAGGATGATCGTCTCGCCGTATTCGATGACCATCATGTTGAGACCGATCTCCCCAAGGCCGCCAAGGGGGATCACTTTCAAAACAGGATTCGGCTCCACGCTCACAGTCACCGCATCAACTCCCAACTTCCTTCTGATTCATCCCTTGACCCCACACAGGCGGGTCATCGGGAAGGAACCCACCCTCCCGAACCCTGAGGTGCTGGCGAATCGCTTGCCTGACCTCCTCCATCAACCGATCTCTGTCCTTCATCGAGCAACCGCCAGTGGGAATGGGATTTCCAATGGTGATGTCGATACGCCCCGGATGGATCACCCAATCTCCCTTCTTGGGGAGAATGGGATACGACCCGCTGATGCTCACCGGGGCGATCGGTTGCTGCGACTTTATGGCGAGCATGAACCCTCCTTTTTTGAATTCCTGCAGAACACCGTCGAGACTGCGTGTACCTTCGGGAAATATGACGATCGATGTTCCGTTTTTCACCCTGTTGGCCGCCCGATTCATGCTCTCCAGAGCCTTGCGGTGATCGCTTCGATCGATGGGGATGTAGCCCGAGGCCGACATGGCCGGGCCCAAAATCGGCAAGTGGAAAAGCTCTTCCTTGGCTAACCAGCTGAAATGCACCGGGAGCTTTGCGTGAATCGAAAAGATGTCAAACCACCCCTGATGATTGGCCGCGTAAACATAAGCCCGGTTCAGGTCGATGCGATGCAGGCCCCGGAGACGGACCCTCACCCCGGCGGCAACGAGATTGACCATTCCCCACAGCCTGCCACAAATGTGAGACCACTTCTGCTGGCGAGTCACGGCTGCAAACCAGATGGAAGCGAGCCCCAGTGCTATCGTCGACCACAAAAGGATGGCGTAAAAGAACACTGAACGCACCCTCTTGATGACATTTCCCACGTTCTTCACCCTTCACGTCCAAACAAGGCGGAGCAAACCGGGAATCCCCGTATGGCTTCCGTCTGAGCGCTGCCGTGTCACGGCACAGGCACAAATTCGACTGATCCACAATATTGTCATAGATAACAATGAGTTGTTATTAAAACCATTAAGGTGAAAATGTAAACTGTTTCCAGAAATGAGTCAACGGGGAAAGCAAGGTGTATTGGCCGGCTCCATGGCTTGTCCCCTTTTGAGGTTGTGGCCCCATCGGGCCCTGTGGTATAGAGGGACAGTCATCACGAAACTCCAAAGCTTTTGCCGCCTTACATCCAAAAGGGGAATATCATGGCTACCAGAGGCATCAACAAAGTCATCCTTGTGGGCAATCTCGGCGCGGACCCTGAAATCAGATATGCGGCGAGTGGGACTGCGGTCGCCACGTTGCGCGTCGCCACATCGGAGCGGGTGCCGGCCGGTGAGGGCAACTGGGAAGACAAGACCGAATGGCATCGGGTGGTCGCTTTCGGAAAAACCGCTGAGAATTGTGGCAACTACCTCAACAAGGGAAGCCAGGTCTACGTTGAGGGGAGACTCCAGACAAGGGAATGGGAGGACAATCAGGGGGCGAAACGGTACACCACGGAGATCGTTGCCCGCGACGTTCTGTTCCTCGGGCGCCCGGGCGATCGCGGCGCAAGTGTGCCGAACAGCGGAGGGCCTTCCAGAAACGCCTCCACCTCGACCTACGGAGCGGAACCGAGGCTGGAGGAACTTCCACCAGGTCCGGGCGGTCCCGATGACGAAATCCCCTTTTGACTCCGCCTGACCTTTCATCGCTCCATGGTGACAGATCGCCTTGTAATGATGTGTTGTGCCCTTTTCTGATTCATTGCATGGCATCCGGCCGGCAGCGCCGGCTTCTTCCACGGCGGCGCCACGGCAGTCGGCGCTGCCGTTTTGGATCTGACAGGCAGCGGTTCTCCGGTTGTTTCCAATCTTCATCCTGCGACACCGTCACGCATACCGCTTCTTGATTTGACGTATGGGCCATCGGCGGGAGGGATGAAATTCTGATGAATTCTCATGACCGCGCCACAGAAATAAGCGGCCATAATACACTCCGCAATGCCGGTGAAAGCCGAGGTCCAGACAGCTTTTCTGGATTCCGGCTTTCGCCGGAATAACGGGCAGGTTTCGCTGTGCAATCGGACAGCTTAATTACAGGGCGTTTCCGACCAGAACATGGCTTCGGAAAAACAAGGGGCCGGGTCAGCGCCCAGCCCCTTTGAAAATCCGTGTCCCGTGAACTCCTGAAATCTCGACCCGCCCGGCAAGATCACTGGCCGGAGGACGACTTCTTTTCCTCAATCTTCTCCGACTTTTCCCCGTTCAAATCCAACGGGTCGTTGGTCGCCTTCTTGAAATTCTTGATCCCCTTGCCAAGACCCGCCCCGATTTCGGGGAGCTTTCCGGCCCCAAATATGATGAGCACTATCACGAGAATGATGATCAATTCAGGCATCCCGATGCCACCGATCATAACCGAACTCCTTCCACCGATGAAAGCTAGGATTGTTTCTTGAGCAACTCCTCGACCTCTTCCAGGAGCTGCAGGAATTCCTTGGACTGCCTGTATGCATCCAGACAAAGCTGGTGTTCGAGCCAGCTCTCCCAGACCTTCATCCACTTGTCGTTGTACCAGTAAAACTGTGCACTGGACCGCTTGCCTTCGATCCTTCCCCGGTATTCCTGATATTCCTCCCGGCAGTTCCTGCAAAACCGATAGGGCCCAAAGCACTGACACCTCTCCTCGGCTTCCTCTTCCACCTGACTGCCGCACTTGGCACATTTCAGGAGGCATCGGGAACACTGAAAGACCTTCTTCAAGGCATCCAACTTGCGTTCACGGAGGCTTTGGTCCCGGGAGCACTTCAGATCCTGGGCCTTCTTGTCAAATTCAATGATGTCGGCCATGGCAGATAACCTGTTGGTTTTTGCATAATTTTCAGAGAGTTACTATTTCTTCTTAACATCTGCTATTTCTTCAGTCAAGGCGCTTGAGCAGGTCCCACCTCCGTCCTCGAGGTTGAACAGCTGCTGCGTGTAGTCCACACAGGTCTGCATGGTGTCTCGTTCGGACTTCTTCTTGAGGAAGAGGATGGGATCGTGGAGGATCTTCTTGACGATGGATTGGGTCAGGAGCTCGATGGATTCGCGATCCCTGTCGGTCAGATGGGGAAGGTGAGAGAAAGTTTTCTGGAGCTCGTTGCAGCGAATCGTTTCCGCCTTGTTTCTCAAAGCAACAATGGTGGGCACGACGTCGAGGGTCCGAAGCCACGCCCTGAACTTCAAGGTTTCCTCCGCAATGATGTGCTCCGCGCGCTCCGCTTCCTTCTCTCTCTGGTCCCGGTTGAGGTCCACGATTCCCTGCAGGTCGTCAATGTCGTAAAGATACACATTGTCCAGATCATTGATCTTGGGGTCCACATCTCGAGGGACCGCGATGTCGATGAAGAAGAGGGGCCTGTTGCGTCGTTCCCGCATCCGGGACTTCACATCCTGGTGTCGGAGGATGGGGTCGGGGGAGCCGGTGGAGGTCAACACGATATCCACGTTTTTCAGGGCGTCGAGAATGTGTTCGAAGGGGACGGTGTCGGCCCTGAACTGTCTCGCCAAATCGATGGCCCTTTCCAGGGTCCGATTGGCCACGGTCAGGTGTCGAACACCATGGGAGAGGAAATGCTCCGCGGCGAGCTCCGCCATTTCTCCGGCCCCAATGAGCAGAACCCTTTTGTCCTCCAGTGCGCCGAAGATCTTACGCGCCATCTCCACGGCGGCATAACTGATGGAGACGGCATGGGAGCCGATGGAAGTCTCCGACCTGACCCGTTTTGCCACGGAAAAAGTCTTGTGGAGCAATCGGTTGAGAATGACTCCAACCGTTCGGCACTCCGTGGCATCCCGATAGGCGGTCTTGATCTGCCCGAGAATCTGAGGCTCCCCGACAACCATCGAATCGAGGCTTGCGGCCACGCGAAAGAGATGCCGGACCGCATCCATCTGCTCGTGCTGATAGATGAAGGAATCCAGCCGGATCGATGCCGTGTTCCCAAGGTGTGACCCAAGCAGGACCTTGACCTCCCGCACCGCCCTGTTCATGTCGATGCATGTGAAGAGGAACTCGACACGGTTGCAGGTGGAGAGAAAATAGAGTTCGTTGACGTGATCGAGGTGAGGCAACAGCTGCAGAGGACTCACAACCTTCTGACATGCCAGAGCGAGTTGTTCGCGCACTTCGACGGGCGCCGTTTTATGGTTCATGCCCAAAAGGACGATGTTCGTCATGGCTGGTGTCACCTGACAAAGACCGTGTGATGACCTTTCAGGAAAAGATTCACTCCCAGGAAGGTCACAAGGACTGCTGAAAAACCAAATATGGCCATCCATGCGGCCCTGCGCCCCCGCCAGCCCACCGTCAATCTCTCGTGAAGCAGGATCGCATAGATGACCCACGTGATGAGGGCGGAGATTTCCTTTGGGTCCCAGTTCCATGGCGACCGCCAAACCGTGCTCGCGTAAGTGAATCCGACGATGAGTCCACCCGTCATCAAGGGAAAGCCGATGAGGAGGCAGTAGTAGTTGATCTTGTCCAAACGTTCGAGAGACGGAAGACGACTGTACAGAACCCCGAAGCTCTTGTTCTTTATCTGCCGTTCCTGCAGGAGGTACATGACGCCCACACTGAAGGCAAGAGCAAACAAGGCATTGGCAAGGAACAGGGTCGCCACATGGAGGATGACCCACCCGCTTTGAAATATCCCGCTTTGTGGAATCATGTTCGGAGGAAGGAGTGATGACGCCAGCATGAAAATGACGGCAAGAGGAGACACAAACGACCCAAGGATCCTCAGCTGCAAACGGACTTGGACGACAAGGTAGGTCGCCACCAGCATCAGTGCAAAAAACGACAGGGCCTCGGAGCTCGACGTCACCGCGAGTTGCTCCATTTCGATGGAGCGGATGGTGATGGAGGCGGCATGGAAGATGGCCCCCGCACAGAGAATTCCCCAGGCGAACCAATGGACCGGTGCCCAGTCCCGTGCAAGGTAAATGAGATACCCCACTGTCCCCAGACAATAACAGAGGGTGGCTATTACGAGGAAAACGCTTTCCATGTCTCGTCCCAGATGCGATTCATCTCATCAAGACTGAGATGGGGATGGCAGATCCCAAAGACGGCCTCCGCCGCAGCATCCCTTTCCTGACTTCTCACCCAATCGACCAGAGGGAGTTTCGCGAGCCGTCGGAAGAGTTTTTGATTTTCCCCCGTGTCGAGTCCTTTCGACTGGATGACCCCCCGCAAAATGGCCATCATCTCGAGGACGATGAGCCAGGCGTCGTCAAATTCTTCCGCAAGCTTGTCCCGGATCAGGCTCGCCATGGCAGGGCTTGCGCCTGAAGTGCCCACCGCCACCGTCAGTTGTCCCCTTTGAAACACGGCGGGGAGCACAAAAGAACCCTCCATGGGATCCGTCGCCGTATTGCACCACAGTCTTCTGCCGTGGGCGGCCGTCGTGATGTCGCGGTTCAGAGACGGGTCGCTGGTGGCGGCAAAAACCAGATCGACTCCATCCAGCAGCCCATGGCGGAAAGTGTCCCCAACATGCTCAGCGGCTCCGGCGCGACACTGGAGTTGGAGCCACTCGGTGAGCTCCGGGGCGGCAATGCGCACCACCGCTCCCGCCCGCAAAAGACCCTTCACTTTTCGCTCGCCGACGGGGCCTCCCCCCACAACCAGGCAAACCCTCCCGGTCAGGGAGACGAACAACGGGTAATACGCCTTGGAGGCCTTGCGTTCGAGAGCTCGGGACATTCCGATCCTTGTGACGACGTGACCTAATCTTACCAAAAACAGAAAGCCGGACCACATGAAAAAGGATCCGGCACTCGAGGGATTTCACAGCCAGCTGCTGCATCAAGGGAAGTGCGCCGCGGAAACACACCCGGATTGACCCTGGGAGTCATCCTCTCCCATCTGTCAAAGCATTGATCGTGTCCAGGCTACACACGGCGGCATATGACGAAATCCGCCATGTCCTCCAGAATTTCCTTGGTCGGGTGAGGTGGAAAAACCTCGATGGCCTTTTTCGCCTGTTCAATGTGATCCATGGCCAGGCGCCGCGTATATTCAATACCCCCGTAGCGTGTCACCAACTCCTTGAGCTCCATGAAGTCGGAGTAAGGGATTTTCTCAGCGCTGAATATCTCCATCAGCCGCTTCTTCTCCGAGGGGCCTCCGTTGCGAAGGGCGCAGATGAAAGGCAAGGTGGCCTTTCCCTCCTGGATGTCGTTTCCGATGGGCTTGCCGAGCTCCTGGGCGTCCCCCGTGTAGTCAAGGGTGTCGTCAATCAACTGGAAGGCGATGCCGAGATGGTGGCCGAAGTCCCTCAGTGCCGCCTCCTGGGCGGAGTCGGCGCCGCCAAGAATGGCCCCAACCTGACAAGCTGCGCTGATCAGGCCGGCGGTCTTTCGATTGATGACCTCCAAATACTCCAATTCGCCTATTTCCAGATTGTCGGTGTGGACCAGTTGAAGCACCTCGCCCTCAGACATCCTGGTGGTGGCTTGGCACAGGACCTCCAAAATACGGACGTTTTCGTATGCGACCGTCATGAGAATGGACTTGGAATAAAGGAAGTCGCCCACAAGAACCGCCGCCGGGTTTCCCCAGATGGTGTTGGCCGCGGGCCGGTTGCGGCGCAATTCGGTGTGATCCACGACATCGTCATGGAGGAGCGATGCCGCGTGGATGAACTCAAACGCCACGGCCAGATTCGCATCGTGGTTTCCATCATACCCGCACAACCGGGCGGAAAAAATCAAAAGGAGCGGTCGAAGCCTCTTGCCGCCGCTCCCCATGATGTGGCGACCAACGAGAGAAATAAGGGGAACGCCGGAGGTCAGGACTCGGTTGATCTCTGCTTCGACTCTCTCCAAATCCGGCCGAATGCGAGCGACAATGCGTCCCTTAATGGCTTCGGAGGACAGCGGAAGCGTATGGGAAGGGTCGAATGAAACCACCTTCAGTGCGCCTGTATGATCCATTTTAAAGCTATTCGCATGATTTGATGGAATGCGTGCCGAATGCAACGCAATATGAGCGAAAAATCAGTTAGAACAAAGGCTTCATAACGAAAATAAAAGCATATGTCAAAATCTTTTCCTGGTGATTCCCATGGAAGAAATGCCCCGTGCCTGCTTCAGGGCCACATGGGGGTCACTCACCGACAGAGGGCTCATGCGGACCGAGGAGCCTTGCTTCCACGTCGTAATCGTGGGCCGCCGTGATACGGGCCGCCCGGATGTCTCCCACGAGAGCCGTGCCATCAGTGATCATGACCATTCCGTCCACCTCAGGCGCCTGGCCAGGAAGCCTCCCACGGAGAAGCAATTCCGTCTCGGGGTGAACCCCCTCCACAAGCACCGGCATGACCTGGCCCACCAAGCTCTCGAGCTTACTCCGAGATATTGCCATCTGGGTTTCCATCAACACACGGCGCCTTGCCTCCTTGACCTCCCCGCTCACCTGTCCGCCCATTCCGGCCGCGCGGCTTCCCGCCTCGGGTGAAAAAGAAAAGACACCCATGTGATCGAACATCATTCGCTCCAGGAAGTTGACCAGTTTTCCGAAATCCGATTCTGTCTCCCCGGGGAAACCTACCATGAGAGACGTCCTCAAGGTGACGTGGGGAAGGTGAGAGCGAATGAGATCGATGAGGGCTTCCATGCCCGACTGGGGGCAGTTGCGACCCATGGCCCCGAGGATACGAGGCTCGGAGTGCTGCAGCGGAATATCCAGATACGGGACCACCTTGGTGGACTGGGCCATGGTGCTCAAAAGGCTCTCGCGGATCCTGTCTGGATAGACATAGAGCAGGCGGATCCACCGAAGTCCATCTACCTCTTCGAGCGACTCAACGAGGCGGACCAGCCCGTCCTGTTCACCCCGGTCAAGACCGAATGCCGTCGTGTCCTGGGCAATGAGGTTGACCTCCTTCACCCCCTCCGCCGCAAGCATCGTAGCTTCCCTGAGGACATCTTCCCGCGTGCGGCTCCTGTATGGCCCTCTCAACCGTGGAATCATGCAGTAAGTGCATCGATTGTCGCAACCGTCCGCGATCTTGGTGTAAGCGGATGGAGCGGGTGTTGATCGCACCCGGGGAGCACTGCTGTCGAAGAGCTGGCGGGGTGGTCCAATCCAAAGGCGCCTCTCCCGTTCAGTCTTCCAGGAAAGCAATGCCGAATCGAGTCGGTGAGTGTGGGAGGTTCCCAGAAACACGTCCACTTCCGGAAGGAGAGACAGGAGCTTCCTCCCATAGCGCTGGACCATGCAACCCGCCACCACGAGGCACCCGCAGCTGCCGTTCTCCTTGCGGGAGGCAAGCTCGAGGATGGTCTGGATTGCCTCCTCCACCGCGCTCTCCAAGAAGCCGCATGTGTTGACCACAAGCAGCCAGGCCTCGTCCAGGTCCTCCGTGATGGTGAAACCCAGGCGCATCAGCTGGGGAGCCATCATTTCACTGTCGACGAGGTTCTTTGCGCATCCAAGGCTCACGATGGATGCCCGAGGACTTTCTTCCCCCCTGTCACTCAACTTGTTCGATTCCACCATTCGCAAACAATCCGAAGACCCATCCAACGGAAATGACACCGGTGTGGAAGCTCCACAAGGCACCCGAGACCGGCTCAAGAGATGAAACGGGCGGCTCACGGCTGAAAGCCGACCACCGTATACCTGTCAATGCCCCAAAACACCACACCCCAGAAGAGCAGAACGACAACTCCCGCCAAGGCACACAACTGCGCGAATCTCGATGGAGCAAGCTTCTCTCTTGCCCGCCCAAGGATCACAAAGAAAAACCTCGCCATGACATAACATTCCAGGGCGAAGGGTGGGAACCCCAAAAAACCCAGAAGCGGCATCTCGAAGACTTTGAGGAACCCGAAGATGGGAACGGTGTACACCCACTTGGACCCCGCCCAGAAATTCCACAGCTCCCAGAGGAGGCCGCACCAAAGGCCGGCCAGGAGCAAGATGAAGATTCTTCGTGGGGATCCCCGTTCCAGATCACTCAGCAGAGAGTCCTCACCCCACCGGTGATTGACGGGCTCCAGGAGGAAAATGAACCCCAGCCACACACAGGGAAAAAGGACTTTAGGCCAGAGAAGTGTCCCGAGAAGCAGGAGGCTGCCGCCCAGGAGGAAGGGCCTGTAAAGACGCTGGGGGTGTTGAAGGCGCGTGCATCGGACGTCCCGGGCAATACCGAGATGCTCGAGGAACCTTTGGGTCACGAAGATACCGGGCAGTACCGTCGCAAAGGACAGAGCGTATCCGATCCATCGCAACTCGATTTCTTTCACGATTTCAACGTAATGCCAGTTGTTCAATCTGAAGTTGAACGCTTCAAAGACCAGCCAAATCGTTACGGAAAGGGGGAGTTTCATGAGGAACGCCCGCGTGTCCCCCAAGAGACACGAGAATCCACCACGAAGGTAAAGAAAGGACTCCATGAACAGAATGTAACTCCACCACGCGAAGGAATAGTACCATGAGAAAAACGGCTCCTCTTTCGACAGCATCCGCTGCGTGGCAAAGAGCAAGACGAACACGGAGAATCCCATGAGTATGGCGGCTGCCGCGCTAAGACGGCTGGATTGGCGCATGGAAAATACGTCCTTTTCACCGGGAGATCACGGCAACAGCTCCTGCCTCCGCAGATTTCGGGGGAATCGCGGGTTTATCCGCAACCAGGCACTTGAAGCCTCCTTCTGCCTCATCCCATCGAAAGGGGGGTAAACCTCTCTGCTCCCTGGTGGGAGAGGGCTGGGGTGAGGGGAGAAAGCTGTTTAACACTTTCTGTTAATTGGGGGCAGGCCCTTGGACTATAATTGTGTTGAACTGAACAGGAAGGTTGGGATATGATTTAGGGCTTTTTAACAAAGAACGGCGCACCCCCTTCCGAATGGATTTGGTTCCTTTGCCACTCCACGGCTTCGGTGGTGTTCTGCCGTCTCCATGAGGGTCCTTGGTTCCCCCTGTATGGGGGATTTACTCCAGCGGTCAAGGAGAAGGTCGGTATGCCAAAGGAAAGAGCTTCTCGAGGGCAGTCAGGCAATACGGACAAGAATGGCAAATGTGCTCCCAACCCTTGCATGTGCAAAGAGGGAAAGGGCGCCCGCAACTTTGGGTGTCAACATTACGATACATGTCTGGATAAAGCCGCCAAAAACATGTGGAGCGGGTTCACCTGCAGGGAGTGCGCGCTTCACCACTTTCAGAAAGACGAGGAAGTCGCCTCCTAGCCCCATCCTGTTCCATGTTGCAAGGCAGATCCCTAAACAAGAACAACCCGCCCAAGCGGGTTGTTCTTGTTTGAGGCATCGAATTATTCCTTCCCTGCACCCGGTTCGGCGCTGCCCTCCTCGGATGGAGCGCTGGAGGTCTCAGGGCCTGGAGCGGCCGCGGGCGCCGGTGTTTCCCGTTTCTTGTGCCTTGGTTTCTTCAAACCTTGGGGAGACTCGGTCACCAATTCGATCAGGCACATGGGTGCGGCATCCCCCCTGCGGAACCCGACCTTGATGATGCGGGTGTACCCGCCCTGCCGATTCTCATAGCGAGGAGCCAGTTCCTCAAAGAGCCTGTGGGCGATGTTTTTTTCCCTAAGGATAGACAGGGCTTGCCGCCGCGCATGCAGATCTCCCCGTTTGCCGAGGGTGATCATCCAATCGCACCACCTCCGCAGTTCCTTCGCTTTGGGTACGGTTGTGAAAATCCGCTCGTGACGCAGCAGTGAGGTCACCATGTTTCTGAACATGGCAAACCGATGACTCGTCGTTCGATTCAACTTTCTGCCGGAAACCCCGTGGCGCATGGTTACTCCTGTTCCTTTCTTCTCTCTTCAATCTCGTCGCGGCTTGGGAAGCTGTCGATCCTCATTCCCAGGGAAAGTCCCATTTCCGCCAGAATCTCCTTGATTTCGTTCAACGATTTCCGACCAAAGTTCTTGGTCTTGAGCATCTCCGCTTCCGATTTCTGGACAAGCTCTCCAATGTAGCGGATGTCCGCATTCTTCAGGCAGTTCGCGGATCTCACCGACAGCTCCAGCTCATCAACACTGCGGAAAAGATTCTCGTTGAATGCCGGTTCAATGCGAATTTCCTCTTCCTGGGCCTCCGCTTCCTCTTCGAAATTGATGAAGATGGTGAGCTGATCCTTGAGAATCTTGGCTGCATATGCCAGCGCGTCATCCGGCTTCACGCTGCCGTCGGTCCATATTTCCATGGTGAGCTTGTCGTAGTCGGTGATCTGACCCACGCGGGCCTGAGTCACCGTGTAGCTCACTTTCCGCACAGGAGAGAAAACCGCATCAATGGGGATTGCCCCTATGGGCTGATTCTCATCGCCGTTTCGGTCCGCAGGAAGATATCCCTTTCCCTGCCTGACAGCGAGCTCCATGCGCAGCTTTGCATCCCTCGCCAGCGTGCAGATGTGCTGTCGAGGATTCAAAACCTCCACAAGAGCGTTTTCCTGGATGTCCCCAGCACTGACTTCCCCTTCCCCTTCCTTCTCGATAACCAGGAGTCGCGGCCCATCCCCATGAAGTCTCAGGCGAACTTCCTTCAAATTCAGAATGATGTCCGTGACATCTTCCAACACTCCCGGCACCGTCGAAAACTCATGAAGGACGCCGTCGATTTTCACCGTGGTGATGGCCGCCCCCTGCAGTGAAGACAGCAATATACGTCGAAGGGCATTCCCCAGCGTGATGCCGAAGCCTCGCTCGAGGGGTTCACATTCGAACTTGGCATAGGTGTCGGGACGACCCTTTGCATCGATTTCCAAGCGCTTTGGTTTGATGAGTTCGCGCCAGTTCTTTTGCATACTGTTCCCTCGTGAAGAGAGGTGCACCTGTCACTGAATCTCCGGAAGGCGTGCCTGAACCAAGTCTGGACCATCGCAAGGCAGGGGCTTTGCCATCGGGCCCCCCCTGGGCGATTCAGGTCCTACTTGGAGTAGAACTCGACCACAAGTTGCTCCTGAACCGGAAGATTCATTTCCTCTCGTGTTGGTAGCGTCTTGAAAATCCCCTCGTAATTGGCCTTGTCGAGATCCAGCCACCCGGGCACACCCCGGCGGGGCACGGACTCCAGAGCCTCGTTGATGCCGGGGACCTGCCTGCTGCCGTCCCGCACCACCACCTTGTCTCCGGGCCGGAGAAGATACGAGGGGATGTTGACCTTATTGCCGTTGACCAGGAAATGATTGTGCCTCACCAACTGGCGCGCCTGGTCACGAGAACTTGCGAAGCCAAGTCGATACACAGTGTTGTCAAGACGCCTTTCCAGCAGGATCAAAAAGTTGGTGCCAGTGACTCCCTTTTGGCGATCCGCCTCTTTGAAATATGTCTTGAATTGCTTTTCAAGCAACCCATACATGCGCTTGATTTTCTGCTTTTCCCTCAACTGAAGCCCATAATCCGAAAGCTTTCCCCTGTTTTGTCCATGTTGCCCCGGAGGGAAGTTGCGGCGCTCCACAGCGCACTTGTCCGAGTAGCAGCGGTCACCCTTCAGGTAAAGCTTCATGGTTTCTCGCCGGCAAATACGGCAGTTCGAACCGGTATAACGGGCCAAAGCTTGTCCTCCTTTTCAATCACTTTCATGTTCAATCAGATACCGACGACTACACACGGCGACGTTTCGGGGGACGGCAGCCATTGTGGGGAATCGGGGTCACATCCTTGATGAGCGTTATGTTGAACCCGGCGGCCTGTAATGCCCTGAGGGCTGCTTCTCGCCCGGACCCGGGACCCTTCACGTAGACCTCGATATTCTGGAGACCATGCTCCATGGCCTTCTTGGCAGCGATTTCCGCAGCCACCTGGGCAGCGAAAGGCGTGCTCTTCCTGGACCCCTTGAAGCCCTGGCTTCCGGCACTGGACCAAGCTATGGCATTTCCACTCGTGTCCGTGATGGTGACGATCGTATTGTTGAAGGTCGACCGAATATGGGCGACACCATTCTGAATGTTCTTGCGCTCTTTCTTCTTTCGCGAGGCAGATCTCTCCCTGGCCATGCTTCCTCCACTTTACGCCTTCTTGCGCTTGCCCATCACGGATCGGCGCGGACCCTTGCGAGTCCGGGCGTTGGTATGCGTTCTTTGCCCGTTCACGGGCAACCCCTTCCGATGTCGCAACCCTCGATAGCACCCAAGATCCATCAACCGCTTGATGTTCATGGACACTTCCGTGCGCAGATCCCCCTCCACCTTGTGGTGCGTATCGATGATCTGCCTGATGGCATTGATCTCGCTCTCGGTCAGGTCATCGCTCTTGGTATCCCAGTTGATGCTGGCCTGGTTGAGGATTTTCTGTGCCGTGGGTCGCCCAATTCCGTAAATGTAGGTGAGGGCAATCTCGATGCGCTTGTTCTTGGGTAGGTCAATGCCTGAAATGCGTGCCAATGCCCATTCCTCCAATCAACCTTGTCGTTGCTTGTGTCTAGGATTCTCGCAAATGATGCGCACCGTGCCGTGCCGCTTGATGATCTTGCACTTGCGGCAGATGCGCTTGACCGAAGCTCGCACTTTCATACTGTCTGCTCCCTCTAAGAAACCGGCTGACAACGGCTAGGCCTTGGACCGGTACGTGATGCGGCCGCGGGTCAAGTCATACGGAGACAACTCCACCGTGACCTTGTCGCCGGGAAGAATCCTGATGAAATGCATCCTCATCTTACCGGAGATATGCGCCAGTATCTTGTGACCGTTGGGCAACTCAACGCGGAACATGGCGTTGGGAAGAGTCTCTACCACAGTGCCTTCAACCTCGATGACGTCCTCTTTGGCCATGCTATTGAGTATCTCCTTGGACTCGAATCGAGCTCATTGGAAATTGGCTATTATAGTCCTCATTGAGCATTAGTAAACAGGGACCATTCAGTTCCGCGTGAGAATATCGGGCCCGTTGCGCGTCACAGCGATGGTGTGCTCAAAGTGAGCCGAAAGCCTGCGATCCAAGGTGACGGCCGTCCACTGATCCTCAAGAATTTCCACCTCGGGGCGTCCCTCATTGATCATCGGCTCGATGGCGAACACCATCCCTTCCTTCAGCTTGACTCCCTTCCCCGGTGGACCATAGTTGGGAATCTGGGGACTCTCGTGAAGCTGCTGACCGATGCCGTGTCCCACGAACTCCCGCACAACGGAGAATCCTCGAGCCTCAACGTACTCCTGAATGGCATGGGATATGTCCGAGAGTCGATTTCCCAGGGTCGCCCGCCGAATCCCCTCGTAGAGGGATTCCTCGGTGACCGTGCAGAGCCGCACGGCGCTCTCGTCAATGCGCCCCACGGGCACGGTCACGGCGGCATCCCCATAGTAGCCCTCACACACGACCCCGAAGTCCAGGCTGATGATGTCGCCTTCCTTCAGATGGCGCTGTCGAGAAGGCATCCCGTGGACCACCTCTTCATTGACGGAAGTGCACAGGGCATAAGGATAACCGTGGTAGCCCTTGAACGCAGGCTTGACCCTCTTCCTGTCCGCCAACTCCTCGCTGATGGCGTTCAGGTCCCAGGTCGTGATCCCAGGACCCACCCGCTCGCGAAGGCACTCAAGAATCTCAGTCACAATGAGACACGCTTTTCGTATCTTCTCGATTTCCCGCTGAGATCTCAAAACGATCAAGAAATGGACCCTCTATCCGAGAACTGCTTTGATGCGGGCGAATATATCTCCCATGCTTCCCACCCCGTCAACGGGACGGAGCTTGGCCTGCTTCGTGTAATAGTCGATCAGGGGTTTTGTCTGGTCCTCATAGACCTTGAGGCGCGAACTCACAGTAGCCTCGTTGTCATCGTCCCTCTGGTACAACTCGCCCCCGCACTTGTCGCAAACGGACTCCTTCTTCGGAGGATCGAACATCACGTGAAAACCAGCTCCACAGCTCCGACAGGTCCTCCGGCCGGTGAGTCGACCGATGAGCTCCTTGCTGGGGACCTCAACGCTCACGACATGATCGATCTTTTGCTTGAGCTCGCTGAGCATTTTGTCCAGAGCCTCTGCCTGGCTCACGTTGCGGGGAAAACCATCCAGCATGTATCCCTTGGCACAGTCATCCTTGAGAATCCGTTCCTTGACCAGCCCTATCACAACACTGTCGGGAACCAGTGCTCCCTGATCCATGTACTTCTTGGCCTCAAGCCCCAAGGCCGTCCCTTCCTTGAGAGCCGCGCGGAGCATATCGCCGGTGGATATCTGAGGGATTCCGTATTCGTCTATCAAACGCTTGGCCTGGGTCCCCTTACCAGCTCCCGGTGGTCCCAACAGAATGATGTTCATGGTCTCCTCCTCCCTTTCCTGTCCGATGATGGAACGAAACTCTGTTCCTCGCAATCCTGCTTATCCTGCTCAATGCGAAACGCGGTTCCGCCATCGCCTTTACCGCCTGCCGCGGATGCGCCCGCTCTTGAGAAATCCCTCATAGTGGCGAGACAACATGTGCGCTTCAATCTGTCCGAGAGTGTCCATGGCCACACCAACGACGATCAAGAGAGCGGTTCCGCCGAAATAGAAAGGGACATTGAAGCGCTGGATGAGCACGCTAGGGAGCACGCAGACGGCGGAAACATAAAGGGCGCCGCCCAGGGTCACCCGTTCCAGTACTTTCTCGATGTACTCCGCCGTGGGCCTGCCAGGCCGTATTCCCGGGATGAATCCTCCATACTTTTTCATGTTGTCGGCCACGTCGATGGGATTGAAGACGATGGCCGTGTAGAAGAAACAAAAGAAAATGATGAAGGCGACGTAGAGAATCAGATAGACCCAGTGGCCCGGAGACAGAGCCGCTGAAAAATACTGCAACCACGGAACATCCTTGAAAAAATTGGCCACCGTCGCCGGGAACATGATCAAGGACGAGGCAAAGATGGGCGGTATGACCCCCGAGGTGTTGATCTTGAGAGGGATGTGCGTGTTCTGGCCGCCATAAACCCGACGTCCGACGACCCGCTTGGCATATTGAACGGGAATCCTCCTTTGGCCACGCTCCACAAAAATGATGAAGCCAACGACGGCAACCATCATGGCGACGATGAACACAACGGTGAAGAGGCTCATCTCTCCCGATTTGAAGAGGCGCGCCGAACTCTCCAGCGCATTGGGGATTCCCGCCACGATTCCCGCAAAGATGATGAGGGAAATGCCGTTTCCAATCCCCCGCTCGGTTATCTGTTCACCGAGCCACATGATGAACGCAGTTCCGGAAGTCAGCGTGATCACGGTGATGAAGCGGAATCCCCATCCGGGATAGAGGACCACCATCTCTCCACCGGGCCCGGTCATCCCCTCGAGTCCGACGGCGATGCCGAATCCCTGGATGATACTGAGCACCACCGTTCCATACCGGGTGTACTGGGTGATCTTCCTTCTTCCGGCCTCACCCTCCTTGCTCAAGCGCTCCAGTTGAGGAATCACCACCGTCAGCAACTGCAAGATGATCGAAGCGCTGATGTAGGGCATGATCCCGAGGGCGAAGACAGAGAGCTGGCTCAAGGCGCCCCCCGAGAACATGTCAAAAAGGCCGAGAAGGGTCCCTTCGGCGGCCTTGAAGAATGCAGCCAGAGCCTGGTTGTTCACACCCGGCGTAGGGATGTGGGCCCCTATGCGATAGACGGCGAGGAGGGCGAAAGTCATTCCTATACGCCGCTTGAGCTCGGGGATCTTACCAATATTCTGAAAGCCCGTAAGCACCCGCTAGTTCCTCTCAGGCGCAGGAATCAACTCCACGCGGCCACCCGCATCCTGCACCTTCTTGATGGCCGACTCACTTGCCTTGTGCACATGAATCACGACGGGTCGGGTTATTTCCCCCTCTCCCAGCAGCTTCACACCGTCGTAAATCTTCTTGACCAGTCTCGATTCAACCAGCACCTGGAGGTCAATTTCATTCACCCCTTCGAGACGAGCCAGATCGGCCACATTCACAATGCCATAGCGTTTTTTGAAATTGTTGGTGAAGCCCCGCTTGGGGATTCTCCTCTGCAGGGGCATCTGGCCACCCTCGAACCACGGTGGTGTTCCACCACCCGCCCGGGATTTCTGCCCCTTGGTTCCATACCCGGCCGTCTGGCCAAGGCCGGAACCCGATCCCCTTCCCACTCGCTTCCTGGCTTTTTTTGCTCCGGGATTCGGAGCCAAGTCTTCAAGCTTCATCATGATATCCGTATTCTTCCGAAAGGCGGTCCCGTCTACTGCTCTCTCACCTCTACCATGTGAATCACTTTCCGTATGGCACCCACAATGCTCGGGGTGCTGTACAGCGTCACCGTCCTGTTGAGGCGCGTCAGTCCAAGAGCCTGCAAAATCTTGCGGTGTTTCTCAGGATGTCCTATGGGACTGCGGACCAATTTCACCTGAATGGGCTTTGCCATTTCCACATCCTTCGTTTATCGAACGCTCGAAGCGGCGTCCCCGTTATCCGGTCACCCGGATTATGCGGTAATCTCATGCACATCAAGGCCCCGCAACCTTGCAATCTGCTGAGGGCTGCGGAGTCTCCTGAGACCTTCAATGGTGGCTTTCACCACATTGTGGGGATTCCTGGAGCCGATGCATTTGGTCAGTATGTCGTGGACCCCGACAGCTTCCATGATGGCCCGCACAGCGCCCCCAGCGATGACGCCTGTTCCCGGGGATGCCGGCTTCAGGGTCACCGAAGAGGCCCCGAACCTCCCCAAAATCTCGTGAGGAATGGTGCCTCCAGCCATGGGAATGTCGAACATGTCCCGCTTGGCCGACTCAAGGCCCTTGCGGATCGCTTCGGGCACTTCATTGGCCTTCCCGAGGCTGAATCCCACACGTCCGTTGCCGTCACCCACGACCACGATGGCGCTGAAGGAAAAACGGCGCCCACCCTTGACGACCTTCGCAACCCTGCTGATGTGGACTACCTTGTCAATAAGCTGCAACTGGCTCGATTCCATAAATGACGACTCCATGTTCCGTTATGCAAAGCTCCCGAGCTAGAAATCGAGGCCCGTCTGCCGCGCGGCATCCGCAAGCGCCTGGATGCGCCCATGGTAGATGTAGCCATTGCGGTCAAAAACCACCTTTGAAACTCCCTGCTCCTGGGCCTTGGCAGCGATGAGCTCTCCAACCAGCTTGGCGGCCCCCAGTTTTCCCTTGGGCGCCTCTCTCTTCTTGAATTCATCCGCGAGCGTGGAAGAAGAAACCAGAGTGATTCCTTGCACGTCGTCGACGATCTGGGCATATATGTGCTTGTCGCTGCGAAACACCGTCAGCCGAGGCCTGTCCTGGGTTCCGCTCACCTGCTTGCGAATGCGCTTCTTTCGTTTCAACCGCGCGACTTCCCGGGGATTTGTCTTGATTGCCATCGTCTTTCCTCTCCTCTCATTCCTACTTCTTGGAACCCGCTTTACCGACCTTGCGAATCACCCGCTCGTTGACATACCGGATCCCCTTGCCCTTGTAGGGCTCGACGGCTCTGACGGCCCGGATCTTGGCGGCAGTCTGCCCAAGGAGCTCCCTGTCAATCCCTTCAAGTCGAATGAGAGTCTGACGCTCAACCGATGCCTGAATGCCTTCCGGCAGGACAAAATTCATGGGGTGAGAATACCCGAGGGAGAGGTTCAGCACGTTGTTCTGGACATCCGCACGGTACCCGGTGCCCTGTATTTCCAGTCCCAGAGTGAACCCCTGACTCACGCCGTGGACCATGTTGTAGACCAGCGCCCGCGTCAATCCGTGTAAGGACCGCGCTTGGCGGGAGTCATCCCGGCGCTTCACCTGGACCGTGTTCTCGCCCACTTCGATTTCCACCTGCCCGGACAGCCGGCGCGACAACGTCCCCTTCGGTCCTTTGACCGTCATCACCGTGTCGTCCAGCAACACGCTTACACCCTGAGGAATATTTATAGGCAATTTTCCAACGCGAGACATTTTTTGATCCTCTGTGCCTCTCCGAACCCCTTACTCAAAAGGGCCTCCAATGATCACCATATGGAACAGAGCAACTCTCCCCCTATCCCTTCCTTCCGCGCATCACGGTCTGCCAAAACCCCCTTGGAAGTGGAAAGGATGCTCATCCCGAGCCCGTTCATCACCCGCGGGATCTCCTCGTGACCCACATACACCCGACAGCCTGGTCTGCTCACCCGCTTGATCCCGACGAGGGCTCCATCCCTGCTTTCTCCGTACTTGAGCTGAACCCTCAGGATCCCCTGCTTGTTGTCCTTGATCAGTTTGTAATTCTTTATATAGCCTTCTTCCTTGAGGATCCGGGCAAGGCTCAGCTTCATGCGCGAGGCGGGAACATCCACCTTCTCGAAGCGCGCCTTTTGACCGTTCTTGATGCGATTGAGAAAATCGGCTACAGGATCTGAAACTGCCATAAGAGTGTACTCCTTCTCTTTCCCCCGATTACCAGCTCGACTTGACGACCCCGGGAAGCTCCCCCTGGAGCGCCATCGAACGGAAGCAAATGCGGCAAATTCCAAACTTCCTGAGGTACGCTCGGGGACGCCCACACAGGGGGCATCGATTGTAGGCCCTTGAGCTAAACTTCTGGGGGCGCTGCGCTTTTGCGATCAAAGACTTCTTAGCCAACCTTGCCTCCTTCTTCAGCCAATTCAACCGAGCGGGGCATCTTGTCCGCGGAGAGAGACCCGAGGGCCTCGGAGGACCAACGCCATGGCCGCCCTCTGTTCATGCCTCCCAGCCTACTGCCTGAAAGGCATGCCCATCAGGGCAAGCAGTGCGCGCGCCTCCTCATCGGTCTTGGCGGTAGTCACTATGGTGATGTTCATGCCCTTGATCTTGTCGATCTTGTCGTAGTCGATCTCTGGAAATATGATGTGCTCCTTGATGCCGAGGGTGTAGTTCCCGCGCCCGTCCAGAGCCCGGGACGAAACCCCCCGAAAATCGCGGACACGGGGCAGAGCGATGTTCACGAGCTTGTCTAGAAACTCGAACATTCGATCCCCCCTCAGGGTCACCATGCACCCTATGGGCATACCCTTGCGCAGCTTGAACGCCGCGATGCTCTGCCGAGCACGGGTGATCACCGGCTTCTGTCCGCTGATTTGAGCCAGTTCCGCCGCTGCTGAATCCAGAATCTTGATGTTCTGTATGGCTTCCCCCAAACCCATGTTCAAGATGATCTTGCTCACCTTGGGGATCTGCATCGGGCTCTTGTACTTGAATTGCTCGGCAAGTTTGGGAGCAATGTCCGCCCTGTAAATTTCCCGCAATCGTGCCATGAATTGCCTCCACTCCCGGCCCTGCTGTCAAGCGGACGTTAGCCGTCGATGACCTCGTTGCACTTTCTGCAGAATCGCACTTTGCGACTGTCTTCGAGGATGCGATAGCCCACTCGGGTCGGGTCCGTGCACTTGGAACAGATCAACATCAAATTGGAAATGTGTATGGGAGCCTCGCGCTCCAGTATTCCACCCTGCCGATTCTGCTGGCTCGGCTTCATGTGCCGCTTGATCATGTTGAGCTTCTCGACGATGGCCCTGTCCTTCTTGGGAATCACCCGCATGACCTTGCCGCTCTTTCCCTTGTCCTTGCCAGTCATGACCATGACCGTATCGTTCTTCTTGATGTTGTATTTCTTCCGCGCTTCCATTGAACTGGCTCCTTGATTCCCTAAAGCACTTCTGGAGCAAGAGAGATGATCTTCATGAACTGCTTGGCGCGCAATTCCCTCGCTACAGGCCCGAAGATGCGCGTACCGATCGGCTCCTTCGCGGCGTTGATGAGCACCGCTGAATTGTCATCAAACTTGATGTATGAACCGTCCTGGCGGCGCACTTCCTTCTTGGTGCGAACCACCACGGCCTTCAGCACGTCACCCTTCTTCACCTTGGCGTTGGGGATCGCTTCCTTGACGGAAACCACGATGATATCTCCCACCGAAGCATAACGCCTTCTGGTGCCTCCCAGGACCTTGATGCAGTAGAGGCGCTTTGCTCCTGAGTTGTCCGCCGCATTGAGTTGCGTTTCTGCTTGAATCATGGCCTACTCCGTAATCCTCTCCACCACCCGGCATCCACCGCGGCAATGCGGTGGCTATATGGTCGCCTTCTCAAGGATCTTGACCACCACCCAGCGCTTGTCCTTGCTCAGGGGCCGGCTCTCTTCAATCAACACCCGATCGCCTATGCCGCAGGCATTGTGGACATCGTGAGCCTTGAACTTGCTGCCTCGCCGGATGAATTTCCTGTACTTGCGATGAGTCACAAGGCGTTCCACAACGACAACCACCGTCTTTTCCATCTTGTTGCTCGTCACCGTTCCAACGCGTGTCTTGCGGAATGATTTCTTTTCTTCCATAACGTGCTTATCCTCGTGCGGCTGCCGTCTGATCCATTTCTCCCAAGACAGTCAGAATCCTGGCGATATCCCGGCGATTCTTGGAAAGCTGGGCCGTGTTTTCCAGTTGTCCCGTAACATGCTGGAATTTCAAGTTGAACAGACCCTCCCGAAGCCCGTTGAGCTTCTCGAGGAGTTCATCTCTGGACATTTCACGAAGCACACTGACTTTCATAGGACATCCTGTCTCGAAACAAAGCGCGTCGGAATTGGGAGTTTATGGGATGCGAGCCCGAGTGCTTCCCTGGCAATAGCCTCCGGCACTCCCTTGATCTCGTAAAGCACACGTCCAGGTTTTATGACCGCCACCCACGCTTCCGGAGAACCCTTGCCCTTGCCCATCCGCGTTTCGGCAGGCTTCTTGGTGACGGGCTTGTCGGGGAAGAAGCGAATCCACACCTTGCCTCCACGCTTCACGTGGCGTGTGATGGCAACACGGGCAGCCTCAATCTGCCTCGACGTGATGTAGCCACAAGCCAACGCCTTCAGGCCGAAATCCCCAAAACTGATATCGCTTCCCCGAAAGGCAGTGCCCCTCATGCGGCCTTTTTGCTGTTTTCTGTACTTCACTCTCTTTGGAGCCAACATGGAAACTACTCCTGTTTCACTTCACCGTGGGCTCTGGAAAGACAGACCTGCTCATGTCCGTCCCAACCTCGCCACCCCCTGAAGGTGCTCCGCTTCCGCGGGCGAAATCACGCTCTTGCCTTTGAGTCCCAGCCCATGAGCGAAGTCGGTGGGAACCGAATCAGGGAAGCACTTCTCCCTTGAATATCCACACCTTAACCCCGATCACGCCATAAGTTGTCCTGGCGAGGGCTGTCCCATAATCGATATCCGCGCGGATGGTATGCAGGGGAACTCTCCCCTCTCTGTACCATTCCCGCCTGGCCATCTCAGCACCGCCCAACCGGCCGGCCGAGGCCACCCGTACCCCCTTGGCGCCGAACTTCAAGGCGGACGTCACAGCCCGCTTCATGGCCCGTCTGAATGCCACACGCCTCACCAACTGAAGGGCGATGTTCTCCCCGACTAGCGTGGCGTCAAGCTCGGGGCGGCGCACTTCCTGGATGTCAATGAGGATCTCTCGCTTGAACCTGGTCTCCAAGTCTCGACGAAGAGCTTCGATCTCGGCACCCTTTTTGCCAATGACGATTCCCGGGCGCGCCGTAAAAATGCGAATCTTGGCTTTGTTGGCTGCCCGCTCGATCTCCACCTTGGAGATGCCCGCATGAAACAGCCGATCCTTGATGTACTTGCGGATCATTCGGTCTTCGCGGACGAGCTTTGCGTAGTCCTTCGTCGCAAACCACCTGGAATCCCAAGTCTTCAGAACGCCCAAACGGAACCCTGTCGGGTGCACCTTCTGTCCCAATCCTCACCTCCACCACTTCGTTGAGACGTTGACCGACTCAAGCAAATTTTTCATTCAAGTGTCGCTTCCTGCCCATGTTCCAAGTATCTTGCAGCCCGTCGGAGGAGATTCCCACCGATCGGCGTTGAGATCGAGGGCGCCCTTTTCATGGCTCCGCCAGCACCACCGTCACATGGCTCATCCGCTTGATGATCCGGGTTGCCCGTCCCATGGCTCTCGGCCTCCACCGCTTCAGCCGCGGGGCTTCATCGACAAGGATGGTCTTCACAAAAAGCGTTTCCACATCGATGGACTTGGTGTTCTCCGCATTGGCGACGGCGGATCGGAGAGTCTTGTTGATGAGGCGGCTGCCCTTCTTGGGCGTGAACTTGAGGATCGTCAAGGCTTCATCGACGTTCTTGCCCCGGACCATGTCGGCAACGTGGCGAGCCTTGTACGGAGAAACGCGCAGGTATTTACCGACGGCTCTCACTTCCATTATTTCTTCCCTTTCACTTTTGACTTCCTGTCGCCGGCATGGCCATAGAACGTTCTGGTTGGCGAAAACTCGCCGAGCTTGTGTCCGACCATGTTTTCCGACACAAACACGGGTATGAACTTCTTGCCGTTGTGAACCGCGAGAGTCATCCCTACGAAATCGGGCAGAATGGTGGACCTCCGCGACCAGGTCTTGATGACTCTGCGATCTCCCGAGTCTTTTGCCCTTTCCACCTTCTGCATCAGGTGGTCATCGACGAACGGTCCCTTCTTGACAGAACGGGGCACCTTTTTCTCCTTCTAAATCAATGGCAAACCCTGCAAACCTTGCAGATCTGGCACGATCCCAACCCGGAAGGCTCGGATCCCAGGATCTTTCCACCCTACTTGCGACGGCGGCGGAGGATGAGCCTGTCGCTGCTCTTGTTCTTGCGAGTGCGATAGCCCTTGGTGGGTACCCCCCACGGCGTGCAGGGGTGCCGGCCTCCGGAGCTCCTGCCTTCACCGCCGCCCATGGGATGGTCGACCGGGTTCATGGCAACGCCGCGGACATGGGGACGCCGTCCTTGCCAACGCGTTCGCCCCGCCTTGCCCAAGGACCTGTTCTCGTGTTCAATATTTCCCACCTGGCCCACTGTCGCCTTGCAGCCAATGGGCACCATCCGCATCTCGGAGGACGGGAGCCTGAGGATCGCGTGCTTCCCTTCCTTGGCCATGAGCTGTGTGCTCGACCCCGCAGATCTGGCCAACTGACCTCCTTTCCCCGGCTTGAGTTCAACGTTGTGAACCACCGTGCCGAGGGGGATGTTTGCGAGGGGCAGGCAATTCCCGGGCTTGATGTCCGCATCGGCCCCGGTGATGATCACGTCACCGACGGAGAGCCCAACAGGTGCGAGAATGTAGCGTTTCTCACCATCCACGTAGTGAAGCAGCGCAATGTTGGCCGACCGGTTGGGATCGTACTCGATGCTCGCCACCTTGGCGGGGATCTTCTCCTTGTTCCTCTTGAAATCGATGATGCGATACAGGCGCTTGTGCCCTCCACCCCGATGCCATGCGGTGACTCGGCCATAGCTGTTGCGGCCCCCGGACTTCTTCAACGGAGTGCAAAGGCTCTTTTCAGGTTCGTCGCGGGTGATCTCTTCAAATGTGCTGTATGTTTGGAACCGACGGCCCGGTGAAGTCGGATTGACTTTTCTCGTACCCATGGGATCTTTCTCCTAAACCTTAGACGCCTTCAAAGAACTCAACGCGCTGGCCGGGCTTGATGGTCACGATGGCCTTTTTCCAATCGGGACGCTGGGTGAAGTGGCGACCGACCCGCTTCTTCTTGCCCTTCATGTTGCAGGTCGTGATATCCAGAACGTTCACCTTGAAGATGTGCTCGACGGCCTGCTTGATCTCTATCTTGTTGGCCCGCCGATCCACCTCGAAGAAGAGCTTGTTGTAGGCTTCCTTGGCGGTCGTGCTCTTCTCGGTCACCAGAGGTCGTTTGAGAATCTGATAGAGTTTGCTGTTCATGATCCCAGAGCCTCCTCCAGTTTGGCTACGGTCTCCCTGGTCAGGAGCAGGTCCCGGTACCTGAGCAGGTCATACACATTCAAACCCTCTGATCGCAGCACCTTGACCATGGGAAGGTTGCGGGCCGACTTCTCCACGGTCTCGTCGGACTGTGGGAGCACCACGAGGGCCTGCCGCATTTCGAACTTGTGGAGAATGGCCGCGAAGTCCTTCGTCTTGATCCTCTCCAGTTGAAGGCTCTCAAGAACGGTCAGGCTCTGGTCCAGAAGCTTTTGGCTGAGTGCCATCTTCAGGGCCAGCCTTCTGACTTTTTTCGGAACTCGCATCAGGTAGCTTCTCGGTTGGGGACCGTGGATCGTGCCACCACCTCGCCACAGAGGCGATCGGCTGGTTCCCGCGCGGGCCCGACCGCTGCCCTTCTGTCGCCAGGGCTTTTTCCCGCCGCCGGATATCTCGCTACGCCCTTTGATCTTGGCAGTCCCGGACCTTCGCTTGGCCAGTTGGTAACGCACCACTTCGTGCATCACGTGAGGCTTCACCGAAACGGCAAAAATGCCTTCATTCAGCTCCAGCTGCCCCACAACGTCCCGATTCGTATTGTAAACATCCACAGTTGGCATGGTGATCCTCAAATCTTCCCCAGACCGTTCTCTTCCAGATCAGCGAACCCGATTGCTCTTCCTGATGAAAACCACCCCGTTCTTCCCTCCGGGAATCGCTCCCCTCACAATGAGGAGGTTGTTTTCAGGACGAACATCCACCACCTTGAGACTCATCACCGTGACTCTCTTGTTGCCCTTCTGGCCAGGCATCTTCTTACCCTTGATGACACGCCCAGGAAAAGTCGCATTTCCCGTGGAACCGGGTTCTCTGATGTTCTTCGAGCCGTGAGCGGCAGGACCTCGCTGAAATCCCCACCTTTTGATGGTTCCCGCAAAACCCTTCCCTTTGCTCGTGCCAATCACGTCGACTCGCTCACCAACCTCAAAGACGTCCACCGAGAGGTCTTGTCCCACTTCGAAATCATCGGGGTCCTGGACGCGGACTTCCTGCAGAACCTCGAAATATCCCTTGTCCGCCTTGGCCAAATGTCCCTTCATGGGCCGGTTGACATTCTTGGGCTTCCGCGATCCAAACCCTATCTGCACGGCGGAGTACCCATCTCTTGCGACGGTTTTCACCTGCGTGACAAAGCAGGGTCCCGCCTGAACCACTGTTACCGGCACGGCGCTGCCGTCGTCGGCAAAAAGCTGTGTCATTTCCAATTTGCGTCCAATGAGTGCCTTGACCATAGCATCCACTCTCTTTCACCGTGCCGGACGAATGAGTTCGGCGGCCAGATGTCTTACCCGGACCTGGTTTTCACCTGGTGCAGCGCCGGTGGCCAGCGACCTCCGACTCCCGAACCCCGCAACACCTCTGTCCACGCGAGACTCTAAAGCTTGATTTCAACATCGACACCAGCCGAAAGATCCAGCTTCATGAGGGAATCGACCGTCTGCTGCGTCGGTTCCAGGATGTCGATGAGCCTTTTGTGAACGCGAATCTCAAATTGCTCCCGGGATTTCTTGTCCACATGAGGCGACCGCAAAACCGTGTATCGCTGAATCTTGGTCGGCAGCGGTATGGGCCCAGCCACCCGCGCACCGGTTTTCTTGGCGGTCGTGACGATTTCGCTCGTGGACTGATCCAGCAACTTGTGATCGTAAGCCTTCAAGCGGATGCGAATTCTTTGATTCGTCATCATATGTGCCATTCCCGTAAGCCGGCATCAGAGGACAGTGATGCCCGCAATGCTCCGTTCCCTTGAGAGAACTATTCCATGATTTCGGTGATGACGCCCGCCCCGACCGTACGACCGCCCTCGCGGATCGCAAACCGAAGCTCCCTCTCCATCGCCACCGGCGTGATCAAATGCACCTGACAACTGATGTTGTCCCCGGGCATCACCATCTCCACGCCCTCCGGCAACGTCATCACTCCCGTCACATCCGTCGTCCGAAAATAAAACTGGGGCCGGTAGCCAGGAAAAAACGGCGTGTGTCGCCCCCCTTCCTCCTTCTTCAACACGTACACCTCGGCCTTGAACTTCGTGTGCGGCGTGATGCTCCCAGGCTTGGCCACCACCTGACCCCGCTCCACGTCGTCCCGCTTCGTCCCACGAAGCAGCACTCCTATGTTGTCTCCCGCCTGACCCTGGTCCAGCGTCTTGCGGAACATCTCCACACCCGTGCACACCGTCTTGAACGTCGGCCGAAATCCCACGATCTCCACATCATCGCCCACCTTGACGATCCCACGCTCCGCGCGCCCCGTCACCACCGTCCCACGACCGCTGATGGAAAACACGTCCTCGATGGGCATCAAAAACGGCTTGTCCACATCCCGCAAAGGATCCGGTACATACGCGTCGATCGCTTCCATCAAATCAAACACGCATGCCGACTCCGCACTGTCCGCATTGTCCGATTCCAAAGCCTTCAGCGCGGATCCCTTGACGATCGGAACGTCATCGCCCGGAAAACCATACTTGCTCAGCAACTCCCGAAGCTCCAACTCCACCAGCTCGATCAGCTCCGGATCGTCCACCATGTCCACCTTGTTCAAAAACACCACAATGTAGGGAACCCCCACCTGACGAGCCAGCAATATGTGCTCCCGCGTCTGGGGCATCGGCCCGTCATCGGCCGCCACCACCAAAATCGCCCCGTCCATCTGCGCCGCGCCCGTGATCATGTTCTTGATGTAATCCGCGTGCCCCGGACAGTCCACGTGCGCGTAATGACGCTTGTCCGTCTCATACTCCACATGCGCCGTCGCGATCGTGATCCCCCGCTCCCGCTCCTCCGGCGCCTTGTCTATCTGATCGAAGGGCACAAACTCCGCCTTCCCGCGCTTGGCCAAATTCTTCGTGATCGCCGCCGTAAGCGTCGTCTTCCCATGATCTATGTGACCGATCGTCCCCACATTCACATGCGGCTTCGTCCGCTCAAACTTCTTCTTCGCCATGGTCCTTCCTCCTCGCCGATCCTTTCAAGATGGTGGGCTGAGATAAAACTCTCGTTCACTCGATGGAGCCATTTCGGAGCTCACTTGCTGTTCACCTGGTCCACAACGACGCCTGTCCGGCAACAGGTAAATCCACAAACCGGGGATTGACGCGGCACGCTTCCGGAATCCCAGGGGCATGCGCGACCACACCCTCGATGCCGGAAGAGCGGCTTACCACCTGTAGTGAGCGAATGCCTTGTTGGCCTCTGCCATGCGGTGGGTGTCTTCCCGCTTTTTCACCGATCCTCCGCGGTTTTGAGCAGCATCCTGGAACTCACCGGCCAATCTCTGAATCATCGTCTTTTCAGCCCGGTTCTTGGCGAAATTGATGATCCACCGCATGGCCAGGGCATCCCTGCGCTCGCTGCGCACTTCCACGGGAACCTGGTAGGTGGCGCCGCCTACCCTTCTGGACTTGACCTCGATGACGGGCCTGACGTTGTCCATGGCCTTGTGGAACACATCCAGGGGATCCTGCTTGGTGCGCTGTTCCACCAGTTCCAATGCCCCGTAGAAGGTCCTCTCCGCGAGGCTCTTCTTTCCCCGCCGCATGACATTGACGATGAACTTGGCAACCAGCCTGCTGTTGAACTTCGGGTCCGGCAGGACATAGCGTTTGGGAACTTCTCTTCGTCTTGGCATCCGTTTCCTCGAGCCTTTGAGTTAGCGGCATGTGAGCGACCGGCTTCCGTGGCTCACAACACAGATCACGCCGAGGGTTTTGTGATCCTTGTAATCAGAGACAAAAAGGAGGCCATAGCCTCTTGTGCCGGACCATGACCCCTTGGCAACTCCACCAGTCGATTATTTGGGCCTCTTGGCCCCATACTTGGACCGGCCCTGCTTCCGATTGGCGACCCCGAGCGCGTCAAGCGTTCCACGGATGATATGGTAGCGCACACCAGGAAGGTCTTTGACACGCCCCCCACGGATGAGCACCACGGAGTGCTCCTGAAGGTTGTGCCCGATACCGGGAATGTAAGAGGTCACTTCGATGCCGTTCGTGAGGCGCACGCGGGCGATTTTCCGCAAGGCCGAGTTGGGCTTCTTGGGTGTGGTGGTATAAACACGAACACAGACACCCCGTTTCTGGGGGCAATTCTGGAGAGCAGGAGTGCTGGACTTCTTCTTGATCTCTTCTCTCCCTTTGCGGACCAACTGGCTGATCGTGGGCATTTCTATTTGTCTCCGCTATTGTCGCAAATCCTATTGGTAGACACTCACCTTGAGAAAACCTTGCCGCCCAAAACTCATGTTTTTTACAGATCGAAGTCCGCTTTGTCAAGAGATTTTCATGCCGCGTGCCGTTTTCACTCTAACCCTGGCCTTCCCTACGGGCATCGACGGCCCCTACTTGCGCAGCTCCCTGTAAGTCCTCAGTCCCGATCCCGCGGGGATGAGCCTCCCCATGATGACATTTTCCTTGAGGCCGAGCAGATAGTCGACCTTTCCAGCCGTTGCCGCATCTGTGAGGACCTTGGTCGTCTCCTGGAAGGATGCGGCTGAAATGAAGCTCTGGGTGCTGAGGGATGCCTTGGTGATGCCGAGGAGCAGCGGCTCTGCCGCCGCGGGCCGTTTGTCTTCCTCCAGGAGTTTGTTGTTGACCTCTTCGAAGATCATCTTCTCCACGTGCTCCCCGAGGAGGAACTCGGAATCCCCCGGATCCGTAATTCTCACCCGCTTCAACATCTGGCGGACGATGACTTCGATGTGCTTGTCATTGATCTTGACACCCTGGAGCCGATACACCTGCTGCACTTCATCGACCAGGTACTTGGCGACCTCTTTCTCCCCAAGCACGTTCAAGATGTCGTGGGGATTCGGAGACCCGTCCATGAGGGGCTCGCCCGCTCTCACATAGTCTCCCTCGTGGACGCTGATGTGCTTGCCCTTGGGAATCAGGTACTCCCGCGACTCTCCCACCTCGGGAGTGACGACCACCTTCCTCTTCCCCTTGGTGTCCTTCCCGAAGTTCACCACCCCGTCGATTTCCGTAATGACGGCGTTTTCCTTCGGCTTGCGAACTTCGAACAACTCGGCCACGCGGGGGAGACCACCCGTGATGTCCTTGGTCTTGGTCGTCTCCCGCGGAATCCTCGCAAGAACATCCCCGGGGAATATCGGATCGCCTTCGCTCACCATCAGAATCGCCCCGATGGGCATGAAATAGCGCGCTACTCCGCCCTCACCCACTTTTGCCGTGCGCCCCTTGTCGTCCTTGATGGAAATACGCGGACGCACATCCGATTCCCGGTACTCGACCACCACCTTGCTCGACTTGCCTGTCACCGGGTCGACTTTCTCCTGCATGGTCTGCCCTTCGGCGATGTCCCCGAACTTCACCGTCCCGGCCACCTCCGTCAGGATCGGCGTCGTGAAGGGGTCCCATTCGGCCAGAAGGCTCTCGGCTTCCACCTGTTGACCGCCTTCCACTTTGAGCTTGGCCCCATAGATGATCACATACCGCTCTCGCTCCCGCCCCGACTCACTCACGATGGCAATCTCACCGTTTCGATTCATGGCCACGAGATCCCCATCACGGTTTCGCACCGTGTTCAGACTCATGAAGTGCACGGTCCCGGGGTATCGGTTGGTGATCGAAGTCCGCTCAATGCTCTTGCTTGCGGTTCCGCCGATGTGGAACGTCCGCATGGTGAGCTGGGTTCCGGGCTCACCGATGGACTGGGCCGCGATGATGCCGATGGCCTCGCCAATCTGGGCCAGCTTGCCCTGTGCGAGATCACGCCCGTAGCACATGGCGCAGACCCCTCGCTCACTGCGGCAAGTCAAGGCGGATCGGATGGGCACCTTCTCGATGCCTGCGTCTTCTATGTCCTTCACGATCTTTTCGTCGATCTCGGTCCCGATGGGGACGATCAAATCTCCAGTGACCGGGTCGACGATCTCCTCCTGGGTGGTTCTTCCCAGTATGCGCTCACCCAGCCGCTGTATGATTTCCCCCGCTTCGAGCAGAGCCTCCACTTGAATGCCGTCGAGAGTCGCGCAGTCGATTTCCGAAATGATCACATCCTGGGCCACATCCACCAGGCGCCTTGTGAGATAACCCGAGTTGGCCGTTTTGAGAGCCGTGTCGGCAAGCCCTTTGCGGGCGCCGTGGGTAGAGATGAAGTATTGGAGAACCGTGAGACCCTCACGGAAGTTAGCGGTGATGGGAGTCTCGATAATTTCCCCGGAAGGCTTTGCCATGAGGCCACGCATGCCGGCCAGCTGTCTCATCTGGTCCTTGCTTCCTCGAGCCCCTGAGTCCGCCATCATGTAGATGGGATTGAAGGCTTCGTACGCCCGGGAAATATCCCCATCCTCATCCGTCATGGTGGATGTGGCGATCTCCTTCATCATCTCGCCGGCCACGTCTTCCGTCGCCTTGGCCCAGATGTCCACGGCCTTGTTGTACTTTTCCCCCTCGGTGATCAAGCCTTCGTTGTACTGTCTCTCGATTTCCCTGATCTGGTCGAACGCCTGGTCGATGATCTCGGTCTTTTTCCGGGGGATCACCATGTCGTTGATGGAGATGGAGAGGCCGGACCTGGTGGCGAATTCGTATCCCATGTCCTTCAGTCGGTCGGCGAGTATGACCGTCGCCTTCACGCCGGCCTGCCGGTAACAATGGTCGATGAGCTGGGCCAGGGCCTTCTTGTTCATGACCCGGTTGACCGCGGAGAAGGGGATGCTCTCCGGCAGGATCTCCGCAAGGAGTACCCGTCCTACGGTGGTTTTCACCCGTTCCCCGTTCATGCGCACCTGAATCCGTGCATGGAGGTCCGCCTCTCCGGCGTCGAATGCGCAGCGCACCTCGCCCCGGCTGGAATAAACGCGGTCCTCGCCCTTGGCCCCCGGCTTATCCCGGGTCATGTAATAGATCCCGAGGACGATGTCCTGGGAGGGAACAATGATGGGATCACCGTGAGCAGGGCTCAGGATGTTGTTGGTGGACATCATCAACACCCGGGCCTCGGCCTGCGCCTCGATGGAAAGAGGCACGTGAACCGCCATCTGGTCTCCGTCGAAATCCGCGTTGAACGCCGTGCACACGAGGGGGTGCAGCTGGATGGCCTTCCCCTCAATGAGGATGGGCTCAAAGGCCTGGATGCCCAATCGGTGCAGCGTGGGGGCTCGGTTGAGCATCACCGGGAATTCCCGAACCACCTCGTCCAGGGTGTCCCAAACCTCCGGAGTCTCCCTCTCCACCATCTTCTTGGCGGCCTTGATCGTCGTGACATAGCCCTTCTCCTCCAGCTTGTTGTAGATGAATGGCTTGAGGAGCTCCAGGGCCATCTTTTTCGGAAGTCCGCACTGGTGGAGCCGCAGGTTGGGCCCGATGACGATGACGGTTCGCCCCGAGTAGTCCACCCGTTTCCCGAGGAGATTCTGGCGGAACCGCCCCTGTTTTCCCTTGAGCATGTCGCTCAACGACTTCAATGGGCGTTTGCTCGCACCGGTGATGGTCTTGCCCCTGCGCCCGTTGTCGAAGAGAACGTCCACCGCCTCCTGAAGCATGCGCTTCTCGTTGCGGATGATGATGTCCGGGGCGTTGAGCTCCTGAAGGCGCTTGAGCCGGTTGTTGCGGTTGATGACACGCCGGTAGAGATCGTTGAGATCGCTCGTGGCGAATCGACCGCCATCGAGGGGCACAAGGGGGCGCAAATCCGGCGGCAACACCGGGATGACGTCCATGATCATCCATTCGGGACGGTTGTCCGACTCCCGAAACGCGTCGATGATCTTCAGGCGCTTGGCCAGTTTCTTTCGTTTGGCCATCGAATTGGTCTTGACCATCTCGTCCCGAAGCTCGGCGGCGAGGCTTTCCAGATCCAGCTTCGTCAGGAGCACCTTGATGGATTCGGCCCCGATTCCCGCCGTAAAGCCGCTCCCGTATTCCTGAACCATCTGCCGGTATTTCTCCTCGGTGAGCAGCTCCCCCTTGGTCAGCGGGGTTTCTCCCGGGTCGATAACGATGTACGAGTCGAAATACAGGACCTTTTCCAGCTCGCGAAGCGTCAGGTCCAGCAGGTTCCCAATCTTGCTCGGGAGACTGCGAAGGAACCATATGTGGGCCACGGGAGCCGCCAGTTCGATGTGGCCCATCCTCTCCCGCCTCACCTTGGACTGAATCACTTCCACGCCGCACTTCTCGCACACCACCCCACGGTGCTTCATGCGCTTGTACTTGCCGCAGTTGCACTCGTAATCCTTGATGGGACCAAATATCCTGGCACAGAACAGGCCGTCTCTCTCAGGCTTGAAAGTCCGGTAATTGATCGTTTCCGGCTTCTTCACCTCCCCGTAAGACCACTCCCGAATCCTCTCTGGAGACGAGATCATGATTTTCACGGCATTGAAATTCAACGGGTCCTTGGGCTTCGTGAAAAGGCTGTAAAGCTCTTTCAAAGGATCCTCCTTGTCAGTGGTCGGCGACCTGGCTCAGCGGGTCTACTCCGCCGATCACTGTCGATACCTGTCAATTGCCTTCCTCTTCTTCCAGCAAACGGACATCAAGAGCAAGGGCCTGCAGTTCTTTCACCAAAACATTGAAAGACTCGGGCAATCCGGCTTCCAACGTGTTGTCCCCCTTCACGATCTTTTCGTACATGCGGGTTCGGCCCGCCACATCGTCCGACTTGACCGTCAGGAATTCCTGGAGGGCATAAGCGGCTCCGTACGCCTCCATGGTCCACACTTCCATTTCACCGAGCCGCTGGCCGCCGAACTGGGCCTTTCCGCCCAGGGGCTGCTGTGTGACAAGTGAGTACGGCCCGATGGACCGTGCGTGGATCTTGTCGTCCACCAGGTGGTGCAGCTTCATCATGTACATGACACCCACCGTGGCCGGCTGATCGAAGGGCAGTCCCGTGCGCCCGTCACGAAGGTAGGTCTGTCCGACCTCGGGGAGGCCCGCCTCCTTGAGGAAAGCCCTTATCTCAGGCTCTTCCGCTCCGTCGAAGACCGGGGACGCCACGTGGACGCCTTCTCTGAAGGCGGGAATCAGAGTCCTCAATTCATCATCCGACGCTTCCCGGAAGTACGTGTCGAACTCCAATTGATTGTAAATCCGCGATAACTTCTCCGACAGGCTTTCCCGCTCCTTGTGGGATTCCATGTATTCCTCGAGCATTTCAGCCAGCTGAGTGCCGAGACCCTTCGCAGCCCAACCGAGGTGGGTCTCCAGGACCTGACCCACGTTCATGCGGGAAGGGACACCCAAGGGATTCAATACGATGTCGACGGGGGTTCCGTCGGCGAAATACGGCATGTCCTCGATGGGCATGATCCGGGAAACGACCCCCTTGTTTCCGTGGCGGCCCGCCATCTTGTCCCCGACCTGAAGCTTGCGCTTTACGGCCACATAGACCTTCACCATCTTGATGACACCGGGAGGGAGCTCATCGCCTCTTCGCACCTTGTTGATCTTTTCCTCGAAGAGGGACCGGACCATGTCGACCTGCTCCCGGTGGTTGGAAACCGCCATCTGGATGTCCAGAGTCATTGCAGGATCCTTGGCTACGCTCAACTGATCCCACAATCCACCCGGCAAGCTCGTCAGGACCTCTTCCGTGAAGTTCTCTCCCTTCTTCAGGTAACTCTTTTTTCCGTCCTTTACGGCGATTTCGCTGGGTTTTCCCTCGAGCATGCGGGCCAGGCGCTTGGCCGTGGTCTTGCGGAGGATTTCCAGTTCGTCCCTCTGGTCCTTCATCAGGCGGGCGATTTCCTGATCTTCGATCATCCTGGTGCGCTCATCCTTCTCAACCCCTTTCCTGGAGAAGACCTTGGCATCGATGACGATGCCCTCCACACCGGGGGGAACCCGAAGGGAGGTGTCCTTCACATCGCTCGCCTTCTCGCCGAAGATGGCGCGAAGGAGTTTCTCCTCGGGGGTCAACTGGGATTCGCTCTTGGGTGTTACCTTTCCCACCAGAATGTCGTTGGGCTTGATGTAGGCTCCAATGCGGATGATCCCGCTCTCGTCCAGGTTCTTCAGTGCCTCTTCGCCCACGTTGGGAATGTCCCGGGTGACCTCTTCCTTGCCAAGCTTGGTATCCCGGGCCACGAGCTCGAATTCCTCAATGTGAACCGAGGTGAACACATCCTCCTTCCCGATCCGCTCGCTCACCAGGATGGAGTCCTCAAAGTTGTATCCACCCCAGCTCATGAAGGCGACCATGACATTTCTTCCCAGAGCCAACTCCCCATGGTCCGTCGAAGGACCATCGGCGATGATCTGCCCCTTGAGCACCACATCCCCCGTCTTCACCAGGGGCTTCTGGTTGATGCATGTATTCTGATTGGACCGCTGGAACTTGATGAGCTTGTAGATGTCGACGCCTCTTCCCGCCCCGGCCTCGTCCTCGTTGGCTCGAATGACGATGCGGGCCGCGTCCACGTATTCAATGACCCCACCCCGCCTGGCGACAATGGTCACCCCGCTGTCCTTGGCAACGATCCGTTCAATGCCGGTTCCGACGAGGGGAGACCTGGTCTGGATGAGGGGCACGGCCTGGCGCTGCATGTTCGATCCCATGAGTGCGCGGTTGGCGTCGTCATGCTCGAGAAATGGAATCAAGGAGGCGGAAACGCTCACCAGCTGATTGGGAGACACATCCATGTACCGAATGTCCGGAGGCGGAACCATGACGAATTCCCCCGCCATCCTGGACGAGACCTGATCCATGAGAAACCTGCCCTCGTGGTCGATGGCGGCATTCGCCTGGGCGATGGGGTAGTCCTTTTCGTCCATGGCGGTGAGGTAGACCACCTCACCCTTGGTCCGTCCCTGCTGGACCTTGCGGTAGGGCGTCTCGATGAATCCATACGGATTCACCCTGGCATAGGTCGAAAGGGAGACGATCAGGCCGATGTTCGGACCTTCAGGGGTCTCGATGGGGCAAATGCGGCCGTAGTGGGTGGGATGCACGTCACGGACTTCGAAGCCGGCCCGCTCCCGCGTGAGTCCTCCGGGTCCGAGAGCGCTCAAGCGCCTCTTGTGCGTTATTTCCGACAAGGGGTTCGTCTGGTCCATGAACTGGGAAAGCTGGCTTGTCCCGAAGAACTCCTTCACAACCGCTGAGACCGGCTTGGCATTGATGAGGTCGTGGGGCATGAGGGCGTCGACCTCCTGGAGGGTCATCCGCTCCTTGATGGCCCGCTCCATGCGCACGAGTCCAATGCGGTACTGATTCTCCAGCAATTCACCGACAGCCCGCACTCGCCGGTTGCCCAGGTTGTCGATGTCGTCCACCGGGCCCTGGGAGTCCTTCAGGCGAATGAGCTGGCGCACGGCCATCAAAATGTCTTCCTTGCGCAGGGTCCTGTAGTCCAGGGGAACGTCGAGGTCCAGCTGCAAGTTGAGCTTGAGGCGCCCGACTTCGGACAGGTCATAGTGGTCCGGGCTGAAAAAGAGATTGTTGAAGAAGTCCGTGGCGACTTCCAGGGTCGGCGGGTTGCTGGGGCGCAAACGCCGATAGATCTCGATGATCGCATCTTCCCTGCTGTTCACCTTGTCGAGAAGGAGTGTGTTGCGGAAAGACGGGCTCACGTCCGGCCCTTCCATGTGCAGCAGATCGATTTCACCGATTTCCCGGTCCAGGAAACTGTCGATCATTTCTTCCGAAATGCTGTCGTTGCATTCGGCGACGATCTCGCCGGTGCGGTAATCGATCACGTCCTGAGCGAGCACCTGGCCGGCCAGATCGGCGGTCTTCAAGGCAAGGCGCCGGATGCCCGCATCCTGGACCCGCTTCAGGTTCTGTTTGTTCAGCTTCCTGTTCTTCTTGATGAGCACCTCACCCGTCTCCGGGTGGAGGATGTCCTCGAGGGTCCTGCTGCCTATGAGCACCTCCGGATTCAGCGCCTTTTCCGACTGCACCTTGTCGAGGACGAAAATCTTTTCGCTGGGATAAAAGTAGTTCAGGAGCTCTTCCGTGCTGTAACCCAAGGCCTTCAGCAGGACGGTGACAGGGAACTTGCGCCTTCTGTCGATGCGAATATAGAGGATGTCCTTGGGGTCGAACTCAAGATCCAGCCAGGAGCCGCGCAACGGTATGATGCGGGAAGAGTAAAGGATTTTGCCGCTGGAGTGAGTCTTGCCGCGGTCATGATCGAAAAAGATCCCGGGAGATCGGTGCAACTGGCTCACGACCACGCGTTCCGTGCCGTTCACGATGAAGGTTCCGTTGTCCGTCATCAAAGGCAGGGTACCGAAATAGATCTCCTGCTCCTTGATGTCCCTGATGGAGCGGGCGCCGGCTTCCTTGTCCACATCGTAGACCACCAGGCGCACGACGATCTTGAGGGGGGCCTCGTAGGTCATGCCCCGCGCCAGGCACTCTTCCACGTCATACTTGGCCTCACCGAAGCTGTAGTGGACAAATTCCAGCGAAGCGGTCCCACTGAAGTCCTCTATGGGAAAAACGCTCCTGAAAACCTCCTGCAGTCCTCTTTCAGCCCTGGCGTCGGGAGGGACATCCTTCTGCAGAAACTGCTCGTAGCTCTCTTTCTGCATCTCGATCAGGTTGGGGATGTCAACGATCTTCTGGATCTTTCCAAAACTCTTGCGCACCCGGTATTCATGGGTCAAAGCCGTTGCCATGGTCACTCCTGCAATTCGATGATTGCTCGGTGATAGTGGTGATTTTGCTTCAGCATGGGCCGGAACCTCGCGGAGACACCGGATTTTCACCGCCGGTTTCCTGGCCGAATTGAATCATGGTGTTCAAAAACCGAAAAACGGAAATCGGCTAGAGTTAACTCTGAAGCCGATTTCCGATGGGTCGATGTGAAGGTGAAACTATTTGATTTCGACAGTGGCACCCGCTTCGATCAACTGTTTCGAGATCGCGTCCGCTTCTTCCTTGGGGATTCCCTCTTTCACGAGCCCCGGGACCTTCTCCACCAGGTCCTTGGCCTCTTTGAGTCCGAGGCTGGTGATGGCCCGAACTTCCTTGATCACCTGGATCTTCTTGTCGCCCACGCCCGTGATCACCACGGAGAATTCAGTCTGCTCCTCCACGGGGGCGGCCTCGGCGGCGGCTCCGGGCATGGCCGCAAAGGCCATGGGGGCGGCCGCGCTGACTCCAAAAAGTTCTTCGAGCTCCTTCACAAACTCACTGATCTCAAGAACCGTCATATTTTTTATGAAATCCTTAACATCCTCTTTGGTCACAGACATGTTTCCCTTCCTCCATTTCTACTGTTCTTCTTCCTTTTTCCGCTGAATAGCCGCAAGCACACCCACAAAAGCCCTCGGAACACCGCTCAACACCCTGACCAAGCTGGTGGGCACCGCCTTGAGGGTCCCCAGCAAACTGGCCAGAAGCTCTTCCCGCGGCGGGAGCTCGGCTAACGATGCAAGCTGTTCCGTATCCAGCAGCCGGGACCCCAAGGCTCCCCCCTTGACCTTCAACTTCTCGTTGGTCTTGGAGAACTTCTTGATGATCTTTGCGGGAACGGCCGGGTCTCCGTAGCCAATGGCAATGGCATTGGTCCCCTTGACCATGCTTCCCAGGATTGCAGCACCGGTTTCCTTGCTCGCAAGACGCATCAGGGTGTTCTTGATCACCTGATACTCCACCTGTTCCGCCGCAAGGGCATCCCGCAGCGTGGTCATCTCGGCCACCGTCAATCCCCTGAAGTCCGTCAGAACCGTCGCGCTGGCTCGCTGCAGCTTGTCATGCAGTTCCGCAACCACCTGTCCCTTCTTGGCTCGATCCAAAGTTTTTCTACCCTCCCTTCCTCTGCCGGCGTGCTTTCGATCTATCCCTCGGGTCTGTCCAAGGAGGACCCCAAGCGGATGATTTTTCCGTGAGCCCGTTAGCCTGGCTGGTTCCTTCATGCATCTCGGCAGGTTCCCCCGTCACTTGCTCCGGGGATTTAAACACCCAAAAGATGTACCTACGGTCTCAGATGGCTGAAAACACCAAGCGGCAGGTAATCATTGTTATGAATAAAGCGGCGTCACTGGAGCTCTGGCGTCGGCCCACAAAAAAAGATTGGCCGTGCCGCCGGCCTCGAGACGCTCACTCGGATTCCAGGACTCCTTCCCGATCCTCACGGGTCCTCACGCAACGATGGACTTTACGGCCAGCGGGTCCACCTGGATTCCCGGTCCCATCGTCGTCGAGATGGCGATACCGCGCACGTAGGTTCCCTTGGCCGCCGTCGGTTTGAGCCGGATCAGGGTGTCGATGAACGCGGAGATGTTCTGAATCAGCTTGTCGGAGCCGAAAGAGATCTTGCCCATGGGGGCATGGACAATGCCTGTCTTCTCGACGCGGAAGTCGACCTTTCCGGCTTTGATCTCCTTCACCACCTTGGCGATGTCGAAGGTGACCGTGCCCAGCTTGGCGTTGGGCATGAGGCCCCTGGGACCGAGGATCTTTCCAATCCGTCCCACGGAACCCATCATGTCCGGGGTGGCGACGGTCTTGTCAAATTCCAGCCAACCCTCCTTGATGCGGTCGACCAGTTCATCACCACCCGCCTCGTCGGCACCGGCGTCCATCCCTTCCTTGACCTTCTCCCCCTTGGCGAAGACGAGCACACGGACCGTCTTGCCAAGCCCGTTGGGCAGCACAACCGTCCCTCTCACCATCTGGTCGGCGTGTCGAGGATCCACCCCCAGCCGGACGGCGATGTCGAGGGTCTCGTCAAACTTCGCGTAGGCACCCTCAGACGCCAGCTGCAGCGCCTCTTGAAACGTGTAGCGTTTGGCGGAATCGATTTTTTCCCGCGATGCACGGTATTTCTTCCCATGTGTTGCCATCTTCAACTCTCCAAAAACCAACGATCTTCGGCGTGGAGATGCGAACCCGATGGACTGAATTCACACGCTCCGGCCCCTCCAGGTTATCGAATTGCAGCTCGCAAGGTGCCCGGGGTCATTCAATCTCTATCCCCATGCTGCGCGCCGTGCCCTCAATGGTTCGAATAGCCGCTTCCAGGCTGCGGGCGTTGAGGTCGGGCGCCTTCAGCTTCGCGATCTCCTCCACCTGGGCCTTGGTGACCTTGGCCACCTTGGTGCGGTTCGGCTCATTGGAGCCCTTGGCTATTTGGGCCGTCTTCTTGAGAAGCACGGCAGCGGGGGGCGTCTTGGTTATGAAAGTAAAAGACCGGTCGGCATAGACGGTGATCACCACGGGTATGATCATGCCCTCCTGGCCCTGTGTCTTGGCATTGAACGCCTTGCAGAATTCCATGATGTTCACGCCGTGCTGCCCCAGGGCCGGACCGATAGGGGGGGAGGGATTCGCCTGACCGGCTGAAACCTGCAACTTGATATTCGCAACAACCTTCTTAGCCATCCTTACTCCATCTCGTCAACGCTACGCTGTCACCGAGGGCTCTCAACCGCGGTTGACCTGGACAAAGTCGAGCTCCACAGGAGTGGACCGCCCGAAGATACTCACAAGAACCCTCACTTTTCCCTTTTCTGGCATCACCTCATCCACAATGCCGTTGAAGTTGGCAAAGGGACCATCCACAACACGCACTTCATCACCCTTTTCGAACCGGTACTTGGGTCGCGGCTTCTGGATTCCTTCCTGCACCTGCTGGATGATGGCCTCGGCTTCTTCGTCGGAAAGGGGTATGGGGCGCTCCTGGCTTCCAATGAAGCCTGTCACCTTGGGCGTATGACGGACCAGGTGCCAGGTTTCGTCGCTGAGCTCCATCTGCACGAGGATATACCCGGGGTAGAACTTGCGGGACGAGGCTTTCCGCTGGCCCTTGACCAGCTCGATGACCTTTTCGGTCGGGACCAGTATCTGTCCGAAATACTCGCCCCTCCCCTCGCTCTTGATGCGCTCCTCCAGGGCCGTCTTGACCTTTTGTTCAAAACCCGAATAGGTATGAACGATATACCACTTCTTTGCCACGGAATTACCCCGCTCTGGTTTTGCATTCAAACGATCCCGGCACACCTGGCCGGAAGCGCGCTCCCCGATTTCCTAGCCAACCAGCATCCGAACCAACCGACTCAAGACGGCGTCAATGATTCCCAAATAGACGGCACACAGGATCACGATCACCAGGACCACCGACGTGGAACCGATGCTTTCCTTTCGCGACGGCCATATGACCTTGCGCAGCTCATAGGCGACCTCGTGCAGGTACTCGCGAAAGCGCTCCCACCACTGAAACCTGGGTTCGTCAGGCTTCTTGGCGACTCTCTTGACCGCCTGTTCAGGCTTCTTCGACTTGACCTGCTTCTGCCCCGGCTTCTTCTGCACATCCGCCCTTTGAGACTTGGCAGACTTGTTTCCGCTCTCCGTGCTCTTTTTCTGAAACAACTTTCCCAGGTTCATCTCGGGGCTATGTCTCTTCTCTTTGGGTCCAGGGGAAAGCGGTGTTGCCACTCAAGGCAAACACCGTATCATTGCCAGACGATCCAGCCGGGCTCAAGGTCCCCGCTGGCGCGCACGGAGCACCCCGCATCGATCGCTTGTCTCGATGAGGAGTCGCCCCGACGACCACGGGCCGCTCAATCTCCCAACCTTTACTTGGTTTCCTTGTGCTCCGTGTGAGCGTTGCAAAACCTGCAGTACTTGCGGAAACTCAGCTTCTCGGGCGTCGTCCGTTTGTTTTTCGTGGTCGTGTAGTTGCGCCGTTTGCACTCGGAACAAGCCAGGGTCACAAGAACTCGCATAGTCTCCCACCTGCTGTAGACAGAACCATTATTCCATGATTTCGGTGATGACGCCCGCCCCGACCGTACGACCGCCCTCGCGGATCGCAAACCGAAGCTCCCTCTCCATCGCCACCGGCGTGATCAAATGCACCTGACAACTGATGTTGTCCCCGGGCATCACCATCTCCACGCCCTCCGGCAACGTCATCACTCCCGTCACATCCGTCGTCCGAAAATAAAACTGGGGCCGGTAGCCAGGAAAAAACGGCGTGTGTCGCCCCCCTTCCTCCTTCTTCAACACGTACACCTCGGCCTTGAACTTCGTGTGCGGCGTGATGCTCCCAGGCTTGGCCACCACCTGACCCCGCTCCACGTCGTCCCGCTTCGTCCCACGAAGCAGCACTCCTATGTTGTCTCCCGCCTGACCCTGGTCCAGCGTCTTGCGGAACATCTCCACACCCGTGCACACCGTCTTGAACGTCGGCCGAAATCCCACGATCTCCACATCATCGCCCACCTTGACGATCCCACGCTCCGCGCGCCCCGTCACCACCGTCCCACGACCGCTGATGGAAAACACGTCCTCGATGGGCATCAAAAACGGCTTGTCCACATCCCGCAAAGGATCCGGTACATACGCGTCGATCGCTTCCATCAAATCAAACACGCATGCCGACTCCGCACTGTCCGCATTGTCCGATTCCAAAGCCTTCAGCGCGGATCCCTTGACGATCGGAACGTCATCGCCCGGAAAACCATACTTGCTCAGCAACTCCCGAAGCTCCAACTCCACCAGCTCGATCAGCTCCGGATCGTCCACCATGTCCACCTTGTTCAAAAACACCACAATGTAGGGAACCCCCACCTGACGAGCCAGCAATATGTGCTCCCGCGTCTGGGGCATCGGCCCGTCATCGGCCGCCACCACCAAAATCGCCCCGTCCATCTGCGCCGCGCCCGTGATCATGTTCTTGATGTAATCCGCGTGCCCCGGACAGTCCACGTGCGCGTAATGACGCTTGTCCGTCTCATACTCCACATGCGCCGTCGCGATCGTGATCCCCCGCTCCCGCTCCTCCGGCGCCTTGTCTATCTGATCGAAGGGCACAAACTCCGCCTTCCCGCGCTTGGCCAAATTCTTCGTGATCGCCGCCGTAAGCGTCGTCTTCCCATGATCTATGTGACCGATCGTCCCCACATTCACATGCGGCTTCGTCCGCTCAAACTTCTTCTTCGCCATGGTCCTTCCTCCTCGAATGTTGTTGAACTCTCAAACACGAAACCACATTTGTCTCAAAATAGACGCTTTGGTTCTCTCTCAGAGAAAATGGGGTATAACCGAAGGGAACATCGCGAATGGATCTGCCCTCTCTCAGTCACGGATGAACGGTGGAGCCCACGACCGGGATCGAACCGGTGAACCTCTTCCTTACCAAGGAAGTGCTCTACCTACTGAGCTACGTGGGCCCTTGAGAAAGCAGTCAACATCACTGGAGAAGAGTCGTCACGTGATGGGGGAGCTATGGATCTTCGGAAGGGGTGACGCTGAGTCCCACCCTGGCCATGAGTATTCCCACTTTGCATCGCATGTAGTCCCGACGACAATGACCTGCTGCCACCATCTCCTACATGTCCATGAATTCCTGAACATTCTTGAATGAAATTGGTGGAGAGGGGAGGATTCGAACCTCCGAAGGCTTCGCCGGCAGATTTACAGTCTGCTCCCTTTGGCCGCTCGGGAACCTCTCCACATTGAGCCGACCACTTTTTCGAGCATGTGGCCAACCAAACAAGCTGTTCTTAGTAGCACAGCCATTTTTGAAAGGCAAACAGATTTTTGAAAAAATCAGCACGATTCTGTCTCAAAGGCAAGAAGCCCTTGATTGGATTGGGAAGGCCCCTGACCCTGTCGGCAGCTCCCGGGTCGTCCGTGTGGGGATTCCAGGAAGTGAGCCTCTAAGTATGGAATTATACTTGCGATGTCCTGAGACCTGTGGTTTAATTCAAGGAGACCTGATGAAAGGGCACCGACATGAACGCGAGAGATCTCATAAAGGCCGCAAGACTCCACGACGCGCGCGAACAATTGACCGGCGAGGTGAAGGGGTCCCCCGGAAACCTGCCCTCGAGGGTCCTCCTTTTCCAGGTCCTCTGCTTCCTGGGCGAATGGGACAGGGCCAGGCGCCATCTGGACGTGATCGTCACACAGGACTCCCGTTCGGAAACTGGGGTTCAGGTATACAAGAACCTCATCGATGCCGAAGAGCAGCGATCGAAGGTCATGACCTTCTCACTGCGTCCCCGATGCCTACCCGGGAGCCCCCCCTATCTGGATGCGTACCTGACAGCCTGTGCGAGCCTCTCCGAAAGAAGCCTGGCCACGGCCGGCGAGCTCTTCGCGAAACTGGAATCGGAGCGCCCAATCCTTGAGGGCACCGCCGACGGCAGACACTTTTCGGGGTTCAGGGACACCGACGCGATTCTCTCCTTTTTCCTAGAAGCCATCGTCATCGAGGGGTATGTTTGGATTCCCGTGGATTCCATAAGGGAACTCTCCATCTCGCCTCCCAAGACCCTGTTCGATCTCCTCTGGATCCCGACACGCATCAAGACCTGGCAGGATATCGGCATATCGTGTTTCCTCCCCGTGCTTTACCCCAATTCCTTCTCCCACGAGGACGACCGGGTCAAGCTTGGAAGAATGACCGACTGGTTTCCCCTGGGGGATTCCTTTTTGCGGGGGGCGGGACAACACGTCTTCAAGATAGGGGATGACGAAAGGGCCCTCCTGGAAATCAGGGAAGTGGTGTTTTCACCTTCAGAGGACACGAAGGGGTCATGAGCAAAAACATCGACTTGGAATCGATTCTGGCACCCATACCCGGGGACAATCCAGCGGGGGAAAACCTTCGCTACGACCCTCTTTACGAAGAGATCCGGGAGGCCAGGCGAGCCGACGATCCCCTGGCTCAGGGAGATTGGCAGAGGGACATCAAGAGAGCCGACTGGGACAAGGTCATCGACCTCTCTCTCCAGTGCCTCGCGTCCAGGAGCAAGGACCTTCAAATCGCCGCATGGCTCACCGAGGGCTTGATCAAGAGAGAGGGATTCCAGGGTCTGGTTCTGGGATTTCAGATTGTGAACAGCTTCATGGAACATTACTGGGATTCTTGCTACCCGGAAATCGAAGAGGGCGACTTGGAGTACAGGGCGGCTCCCATGGAGTTCATGAACGAGAAGCTGTGGGTTTGCGTCAGGGAGATCCCCCTGACCGACGAAAGCCGGACCAACGGCTATTCCTGGCTCAAGTGGAAAGAGTCCCGCGAAGTGGGCTATGAGGCCGATTTGCGAAATCGCTACGGGGACATGGACGAGAGCAAAAAGAGTCTCCGCGACGAGCGCGTTGGGGATGGAAAGCTCACGGCGGAGGACTTCGACGCCGCCGCCGCCCTCTCGTCCAAGGAGTTTTACGAGGCCCTGGCACGGCAGATTACCATGGCCTACCAGGAGTTCAACACATTTGACGGCCTCGTGGACCAGAAGTTCGGCAAGGCCGCGCCGAGGCTCGCCGAACTGAAGGGGGCCATCGAAGAGTGTGACCAGTTGGTCACCAAGATCCTCAAGGACAAGGGAGGACGACAGGCGACGATTCCACCGGAACCGGCGAAGGAAAAGAGCGGCGGGGTTCTGAGCAAGCTCTTCAAACGACAGCGAGAGGTCCCGTCGGAGCATGGGGAATCTCCCAGCCAGGTGCTTCCCATCCGGAGGAAAGGACCCATCATGGACGAGACCGACACTCCTTCGGCCATCGAAAACACGGCACCTTACCCCTATCCACTCAATTTGCAGCAGATCTCAGACACGGGAAATCTTGAGAAGGCGGTCTGGGAAGAGGCGATCCAAACGTTTGAGGGCTCGGGCATGAAGGAAGCCCTCGACAAGCTCCTTGCCGCCTCGTTCAGCGCGCCGTCGGTCAGGGAGAAAAACCGGTATCGCCTTCTCATGGCCAAGCTCTGTCTCAGAGCTGAAAGACCGGACCTCGCCAAGCCTGTTATCGAAGAACTCTACAGTCTCATCGAAGAGCTCCACCTTGAGCGGTGGGAATCACCCTTGTGGATCGCCGAGGTCCTGGATACCCTCTATCAGTGCCTCAGCGCCGGAGATCCTTCCGACGACGAACTGACAAGAGCGAAGGTCTTGTTTCAAAGGCTTTGCACGACGGATGTCACCAAAGCCATGATGTACAGGTCGTGAAGAAGTTTCCAAGAGGGGCCGGAGGAAAAACCAGAGTAGCCGGCGGTCGGTTGTATCGAGTTGCGGTATAATGATCGCAAGTCCAGCCTATTCTTCCTGGCTGCACATCATGTCGAGGGACAAAGGAGGGACGCGATGGCTTGCCAGAGCCTGTTCTACTCGGTTCCACTCATTCCCCAGCCCAACTCCACATCCTGCTGGGCTGCGTCGATGGCCATGGTTGTCAGCTATTGGACCCGCAGTTCCGTGTCACCGGAAATGATTGCGGGAGCCGTCAATCTGAGCCTCGATTCATGCTACGGGTGGGAGCCTCTTTACGATGCCGCGAACCGATTCTATTTCCGCAGGATTCCATCGGGCTGCTACTACGGGGACACCTGGATGGACTTTCTGACGCGCTACGGACCTCTGTGGCTGGTGGAGGTGGGAGATCCCTCCCACGCAGTGGTGTTGACCGGAGGTGACGGGGAAAGCTTCAGCATCAACAATCCCTGGCCACCCCGCGTGGGGCGCAGGGAAAACAAGACCTTCACCGAGCTGACCAGTGACTTCGAAGGGGCGGCGGAGGCGGTGGGAAACGAGGTGCAGCTGCTCTACCGACTGAATGTCGGGTGGTGATTCCATTGATGCAGAGAAACTCCCGCCCTCCCCATGGATGAACCGAACGATGCTCGACCCTTTTTCCATTTGGCGAAAGGGTCCCCACACCTGATATGATGGTTCGATTTTTACTTTAGAAAGGAGACCAGCATGCCCAAGAAGGAAAGTTTGCAGCACAAGCTCGACAGGGTCAGGGCCCCCAGGGTGCACATCACATACGACGTGGAGATCGGCGATGCCATCGAGATGAAGGAGATTCCTTTCGTCGTCGGGGTACTGGCCGATCTTTCCGGAAAGCCGGATGAACCCCTTCCAAAAGTCAAGGACAGAAAGGTCGTGGAAATCGACCGAGACAATTTTGACAACGTCCTGGAGGGCATGAAGCCCAGACTTGCATTCCGGGTCGACAACAAACTGACCGGAGAGGACACGAAGCTCAACGTGGAGCTCCGCTTCAAGTCCCTCGACGATTTTCACCCGGAACAGGTGGTCAAGCAGGTCTCACCCCTCCAGAAGCTGGTCGAAGCCCGCCAGAAACTCTCGGACCTCCTCAACCGGCTGGATGGGAATGACAAGCTCGATGAGCTCCTCCAGGGGGTGATCGCCAGCACCGAATCCATGCAGCAACTCGGCAAGGAAGCCGGCGTTGCCGAAGTCAAGGGTCAACCGGACAACACATAAGGAGAGGCTAAATGGCTGAGAACGAACAACAGATCCAGCAAGAGACTGCTCAGGCCGCAGCAGTGGAAGAGGAAAAGAGCCTCTTGGATCAGATCATCGAGGGCGGCCGGCTGGCCCGGGATGAATCGCAGAAGGAGTGGGCCAAGGACATGGTGGGTGAGTTCGTCAAGCAGGTGATGCAGGGAGAGATGGTGGTTTCCAAGGACACGGAGGCCATGATCAACGCCCGGATCGCCCAGATCGACCGGATCATCTCCATGCAGCTCAATGAGGTCATGCACCACCCGGATTTCCAGAAGCTCGAGGGATCCTGGCGGGGTCTCCAGTATCTGGTGTTCCAGACCGAAACCAGCGAGCGCCTGAAACTGCGGGTCATGAACGTCTCCAAGAAGGACCTCCTCAAAGACATGGAGAGGGCCACCGAATTCGACCAATCCGCTCTTTTCAAAAAAATCTACGAGGAGGAGTTCGGCACTTTTGGCGGTGCGTCTTATGGAGCCATGATCGGCGATTACGAGTTCACCAACCATCCTCAGGACATGGCTCTCCTCGAAAAGGTGTCCCAGGTGGCCGCGGCGGCTCACTCTCCGTTCATCGCCGCCGCATCGGCCAAGCTGTTCAACCTGGAGAGCTTCACGGACATCGGGATTCCCCGGGACCTGGCCAAAACTTTTCAGACGGTGGAATACGCCAAATGGAAGTCTTTCCGCGATTCGGAGGATTCCCGTTATGTGGGGCTGGCCATGCCCCACATCCTCATGCGGTTGCCGTACGGACAGGATTTCGTCCCCGTGGAAACGTTCAACTATGAAGAGGGGGTGGACGGCACGGACCACAGCAAGTACCTCTGGGGCAATGCGGCCTACGCTCTCGGGACCCGCCTGACGGAAGCCTTCGCCAAGTACGGCTGGACTGCGGCCATCCGAGGCGTGGAGGGAGGGGGCCTCGTGCAGGGGCTGCCCGTCCACACGTTCAAGACCGACGAGGGTGAAGTGGCCCTCAAGTGCCCGACGGAGATCGCCATCACGGACCGGCGGGAAAAAGAGCTGGCCGACCTGGGATTCATCCCCCTGTTACACTGCAAGGGAACCGATTACGCCGCCTTCTTCAGCACCCAGACGGCCAACAAGCCCAAGCTCTACGACACGGATTCGGCCAATGCCAACGCCCGCCTCTCTTCGCAGCTCCAGTACATCCTTGCCGTGTCCCGTTTTGCCCACTATCTGAAATCGATCATGCGCGACAAGATCGGAAGCTTCATGACCCGCAAGAACTGCGAGGATTTTCTCAACCGGTGGATCAGCAACTACGTTCTCCTCGACGACGATGCGGGACAGGAAGCCAAGGCCAGATTTCCCCTGCGGGAAGCCAGAGTCGACGTGAGTGAAATCCCGGGCAAACCCGGGGCCTACCGGGCCGTGGCGTTCCTCAGGCCCCACTACCAGCTGGATGAGCTGACCATTTCTCTCAGGCTGGTTGCCAACCTGCCGCCCCCGGCCAAGGGATAGAGGGGCAAATGCGTTTGAACCAGGAACATTTAATCGACAAGGAGGGAACCGGTTATGGCATTCGACGCATTCATCAAGATCGACGGCGTGCCTGGTGAGAGCACCGACGACAAGCACAAGGACTGGATCGAGGTGCTTTCCTACAGCTGGGGGATTTCCCAGCCCAAATCCGCATCGGCGAGCACGGCGGGTGGTGCTTCCGCGGAGAGGGCGGATTTCCAGGATTTTTCCATTGTGAAAGCCCTGGACAAGGCATCTCCCAAGCTCGCCCTGGCCTGCGCCCAGGGAAAGCACATCAAGGATGTCAAGATTGAGCTGTGCCGCGCGGGCGGGGACAAGGTGAAGTACATGGAGTACAAGCTCAGCAACTGCATCATCACCTCGGTGAGAAGAGGCGGGTCTTCCCAGGGTGGGGAGACCTTGCCCCTGGAGGAGGTAGCCTTCGACTACGGCAAGATCGAGTGGACCTACACCCAGCAGAAGCGCGAAGACGGCAGCGGCGGCGGCCAGGTGAGCGCCAACTGGGATCTGCAGGCAAACAAGGGCGGTTGATGACGCGCTGAACCATGCAAAAAAACCACAACAGCCTTCAGGCATCCATTCTGGACAGGCTCATCGACGAGGAACCCGGCCTCTCCCGTGAGCCTGTCCAATATCGCCTCGTGAGCGTCGGGCAGATGAGAGGGGGGGTCATCAGGGACCTGGAGAATCTCCTCAACACGAGACGCATCGTCGTGTCCCCCCCTGAAGCCTATGAGGAGGTGAACAACTCCCTCTTTGTCTACGGCCTCAAGGACTACACGGCGCACAATCCCAAGAGCCCCACGGCGCGCCAGCAACTGCGCATGGACATCGAAAAGACGGTTTCCCTTTTCGAACCCCGGTTGAGGAACGTGAACGTCCACGTGGAGACACCCTCACCGGGGGAGCGCAGCGTCAAGTTCAGAATCACGGCCATGCTCGTGGTTGAGCCCATAGCGGAGCCGATCACGTTCGATACTTTTTTCGACATTCACAAGGGGGAGTGGATCATATCCAGATGACATGACGATGGATGACAGCCTGCTGGATTACTACGAAAGAGAGCTCACGTTCGTGCGGCATCTGGGATCCGAGTTTGCCAAGAAGTACCCCAAGATCGCCGGCAGACTCCTCCTTGAGCCGGACAAGTGCGAAGATCCTCACACGGAGCGCTTGATCGAGGCGTTCGCCCTCATCAGCGGGAGGATCCACAAGAAGATCGACGACGATTTTCCGGAGATCACCCAGTCTCTTCTCAACATCCTTTATCCCCACTATCTCAACCCCATTCCGTCCATGACCATCGCCCGATTCGACCCCGCGAGAAAAACCATCACCCCGGCGGGGTATCACGTGGAGAAACACACGCGGCTCTACTCTCAGCCCGTGGGAGGAGTTCCCTGCCAGTTTTCGACCTGCTATCCCCTCCACCTGTGGCCCTTGGAAGTCACCGGCGTGGAATTCCGAGACCCCAAGCGTCCCGTGAGCGGGTCCGTCCAGGTACTGGGAATCCATCTCAAATCCTTCGACAGCATCAGCTTCTCGGAGCTCCAGTGGAAGACCCTGCGCTTCTACCTCAATGGGGCCCATCAGCACATCCATCATCTCTATGAACTTCTTTTCAACAACGTGTGCCACGTGGAGGCGGAGTCCACGAACCGGGAAGGCAAAGCAGTCGTGGTGCCCCTTGGCCCGGATTCCGTCAGGCCCGTCGGATTCGACCCGGATGAAGGCATGATCCCCTTCCCGGAGAGGTCTTTTCCCGGCTATCTGCTCCTGTTCGAATACTTCTGCTTTCCCGAAAAGTTCCTTTTCTTCGACCTCGTGGGGCTGGAACGCCTGCGTCAAGCCAACTGCGGCGATTCCCTGACCCTGTGGCTGTATCTGAACCGATCTCCCAAGGCCAACCTGGTGATCAGCCCGGAGACCTTCTGTCTCAACGCCACTCCCGCGGCAAACCTCTTCACGCGCATCGCCGAACCCATACGGGTGGAGGAGCGGGAGACGGAGTACCGGGTCATCCCCGACATCCGGCGACTCAGTGCCACCGAGGTGTTCAGCATCGACAGGGTCACCGCCTCGCCTCCCTCCTCTCCCGGCAAGGAGACCGAGTTCAGGCCCTTTTACTCCATCAGGCACCATCTCGACGAAGAGCTCGGGCCCGGCGATACCGCGTTCTTTCATCTCCAGCGGCAGCCCTCGGGCCGAAAGGGAGATGACGGAACAGAGGTCTTCCTTTCCTTTTCCGATCTGTACTACAAACCCGTGGACCCGGCCGTGGAAATCCTCACCGTCCACTGCACGTGCACCAACCGGGACCTCCCCGCAAGGCTCCCGTTCGGGAACCCCAACGGGGATTTCGACGTGGAGATGGCTGCCCCGGTTTCCCGCATCGTTTCTTTGATCAAGCCCACTCCCACCAGACGCCCCACACTTGGCGGGGCCCTCAACTGGCATCTCATATCCCACCTCTCCCTCAATTACCTCTCCCTGGTGGAGGGTGGCGAGGATGCCCTTCGAGAGATCTTGAAGCTCTACGATTTCGAGAATTCCGCGGCGACCCGACAACAAATCAACGGCATTGCCTCGCTTCGGACGGATCATGTGACCAAGCGCATCGGCCAGTCTTTTGTCCGCGGAGTCCAGACCACCGTGGAATTCGATGAGGACAAATTCGTCGGGGCCGGTCTGTTTCTTTTCGCATCGGTTCTGGAGAGGTTTCTTGGCCAGTACGTGTCGGTGAACTCGTTCTCCCAGGTTTTCGCCAAGGTTCTCCAAAGGAAGGAGCCCTTAAGGAAGTGGCCCCCCAGGAATGGCAATCGGATCCTCCTCTGATCGACCGCCTCCTCAGCGAATTCTACAGTTTTTCGTTCTACAAGGCGGTCCATTTGCTGGAGTCCCTCTTCCCGGAAAAGAAGCGCCTGGGAGAAACCCTCACTCCCGCCCAGGAACCGGTGCGCTTTGCGGTGAAGCCGGGGTTCCAGTTTCCTCCGAGCGACATTGCGGGCATGGAACCGGACGGAGTCGGAGACCGGTTCAAGATGGAAGTGGCCTTCCTCGGCCTGGTCGGCCCATCGGGAGTCCTTCCCCAATGGATCAACGAACTGGCCATCCAGAGGAACCGCAACAGGGATTTCAGCTTCACCGAGTTTCTGGACATCTTCCACCACCGCCTGGTCACGCTGTTTTACCTGGCATGGAAGCGGTACCGATTCCCGGAGAATTACCTGCCCGGCGCCAGGGACAGGTTGTCACGCTACCTGCTGTGCCTCATCGGCCTCGGGACTCCCGGACTCGCGGGCCGTCTCAACCTCCCCCTCGAATCCCTCATCTTCCACAGTGGACTCCTGTCGAGACCTTCTCCCTGTGTTGCCGCCATCGAGTCCACCGTGCGGTATTTCAGCGACACCCGCGTTCAGGTCCAGCAGTTCATCAATCGCCTTGTCCCCGTCGACGTCGAAGACCAGACGCGGCTGGGAGCGGCCAACGGAAGCCTGGGCGTGAATGCAGTGTGCGGAAGCCATGCCTGGGAGAGCCAGACCAAGTTCCGCGTTGACATCGGTCCCCTTGGTTACAGGCATTTTCTCCGGTTCCTCCCGTCGGGAGAGATGCTGCGCCCCGCATTCTCCCTGGTGCGTTACATGGTGGGAATCGAGTACGAATTCGACATCGGGGTTTTGTTGAAGCGGCAGGAAGTGCCGACGTGTATTCTCGGCATGGAAACGCCGGAATCCCCCCGCCTGGGCTGGTCCACGTGGCTGAAACATCCTGATTTCACCCATCGGGAAGATCCGCTGGTGGTGTTCCAGAAACCGTAGGGGGCTCGCGAGAAGACGAAGGAGCATAGCAGGGAAAGACACGCTGGATTCACTCCCCTGCACCTTTTTGGCGCCTTCGTGAGCTTGGTGCTTTCGTGACTCCCTCTCAAAGGAGATCCTTCCATGCCGAAATCGAATCTCAAATCACTGATTGGCAAGTTGAACACCACGTGCCGGAGCGCCCTGGAATCGGCTGCAGGCCTTTGCCTGTCCCACACTCACTATGAGGTGGACCTTGAGCATTTCTTTCTCAAATTGCTGGAGGTCCCCAACACCGATTTTCAAAAGATCCTGAGACATTTCGAAATCAACGAAGCCCGCCTGACAGCGGACCTGACGCGCACCATGGAGGGTTTCAAGACCGGCAACGCGAGAACCCCGGCCCTCTCCCCCCGCATACCCCGCATGATTCAGGACTCCTGGCTGGTCGCTTCCGTCGACTACCAGGCCCCGGCCATTCGCTCAGGCCACATAGTCCTCGCGCTCCTCGGAAACGAGGAAACGGCGAGGATGCTCAGGGAAAGCTCCGAATCCTTTCGGAAGATCTCCCTGGAGACTCTTGGCGAGCACCTTCCCGACCTCACATCCGGATCACGGGAGGAGGCCGATCAGGCCAAAACCGCCGCGGCGCGGGATTTGCCCGCCGACCGGCCTCTGTCCGCCGGCACCAAGGCTTTGGATATGTACACCATCAACCTCACGGAACGAGCCAGGAGAGGTGAAGTCGATCCCGTGCTGGGAAGGGATTCGGAGATCCGCCAGATGGTGGACATCCTCATCCGGCGAAGGCAGAACAACCCCATCCTCACCGGGGAGGCCGGAGTGGGCAAGACCGCCGTCGTGGAAGGATTCGCCCTGCGGATCGCAGAAGGAGACATCCCCCCGCCCCTGAGAAACGTGGAGGTGCGCACCCTCGACCTCGGGCTGCTCCAGGCCGGGGCGGGCATCAAGGGGGAATTTGAGAACCGGCTGAAATCCGTCATCAACGAGGTGAAGGCCTCGCCCGTCCCCATCATTCTCTTCATCGACGAAGCCCACACCCTCATTGGGGCCGGCGGCTCCGCGGGGTCCGGTGACGCCGCGAACCTCCTCAAACCCGCCCTGGCCCGGGGTGAGCTTCGCACCATCGCCGCAACCACATGGTCTGAATACAAGAAGTATTTTGAAAAGGACGCCGCCCTCGCCAGGCGCTTCCAGGTCGTCAAGGTGGAGGAGCCCGATGAAGCCAACGCCCTGGTCATGATGCGGGCCATCGCCCCATTTCTTGAAAAGCACCACCAAGTCATGATCACCGACGAGGCCCTGGTGGATGCCGTGCGCCTCTCCAGGCGCTTCATCACGGCACGCCAGCTTCCGGACAAGTCGGTGAGTGTCCTGGATACCGCCTGCGCCCGGATTGCCATCGGCCTCAACACGATCCCGCCGGCCGTCGAGGGAGCCACGCGACGCATCGGTCAGATCGAGCGGGAGATGAAGCTTCTGGAGCGGGAATCCCTCATGGGCCGCGATCGCGGGGAGCGTCTGCAAGCCCTCGCCGCCGAAATGGAATCCGTCCAGAAAGAATTGGAAACCCTCAACGAACGGTGGAAAAAGGAATCGGAAATCTCCGGACGCATCATCGCCCTGCGCCAGGAAATCCAGGAAATCCACGGCGCAGACGGAGCCGATGCCGGGTCACTAGCCGAAAAGCAGGGGCAGCTGAAAGAGGTGGAAAAGGAGCTCTCCGAGGTTCAGGCAGACGCACCCCTCATGCAGACCTCCGTGGATGCCCAGACCATCTCCGAAGTCATCTCGGGCTGGACGGGAATCCCCACCGGGCGCATGCTCACCGATGAAATCGAGACCGTGCTGAGCCTCGGGGAGCTCCTGGGGAAGCGCATCATCGGGCAGGAGCACGCCCTGGCTGCCGTAGCCGAGAGAATCCAAACCGCCCACGCCCGCATCGAGGACCCGTCCAAGCCCACGGGGGTCTTTCTCATGGTGGGCCCAAGCGGGGTCGGAAAGACGGAAACCGCCCTGGCGCTTTCGGAGCTCCTCTACGGGGGTGAGGACAACGTCATCACCATCAACATGTCCGAATACCAGGAGGCACACACCGTCTCGGGGCTCAAGGGGTCTCCCCCCGGCTACGTGGGCTACGGCGAGGGAGGGGTCCTCACGGAAGCGGTCCGCAAGAGGCCTTACAGCGTCGTGCTGCTCGATGAAGTGGAAAAGGCTCACCCCGATGTGATGGAGCTCTTCTACCAGGTCTTCGACAAGGGCACCCTGGAAGACGGAGAAGGAAGGCGCATCGACTTCAAGAACACCCTCATCATCCTCACCTCCAATGTGGGGACGGATCTCATCATGAAGGTCTGCTCCGACGAGGAGACCGCTCCGGCCGCCGAAGCCCTCCGGGAAATGCTGCGCCCGGAGCTCCAGAAGCACTTCAAGCCGGCATTCCTCGGGCGGCTCATCGTGGTGCCTTACTTCCCCATCACCGACCGGAACATGCGGCGCATCGTGAAGCTGAAGCTGGACCGCATCGCCAGGCGCATGAAAGAGAATCAGAACGTGGCCTTCGTCTACGACGAATCCCTCATCGAATCCGTTGCGAGCCGCTGCACCGAGGTGGAGAGCGGTGCAAGGAACGTGGACCACATCCTCACCAGGACGCTCCTTCCCGAAATGTCCCGGGAGCTGCTTTCCAGAATGGCCGCGGAAGAAAAATTCAAGGAGGTGAAGGTGACGGTGGGCGATGGGGGCTTTGAGTTCACCATAACTTAATGCAGCTCCACACCAAAGGGTATCTGAATATCAAACTCCATGCCGGCCAAGGCGGGAATCCCAAGAACCCTGGATGGCCTCCTCCACGAGCATGACGAATTCGATACTGGACGCTTGGTTCTGATGAGCTGCACACTCGGACCTGCGGTGGAGTTCACAGAATATCAATCCCGTTTCGGATCAAGGAAATGGTTATTCAGGATAGATGGTAGAAAGGTGATGTCCCATGCCTCTCACTCAAGAAAACCGACTCATCGCCGTCGACACGCCGCTGGGAAGGGATGCTCTCTTGCTCATCGCATTTCGAGGGGCGGAGGAGCTGTCCACTCCGTTCAGCTTCGAACTGGACATGATCTCGGAGAACCACAACATCTCCTTCGAGAGCATCGTGGGGAAGAATGTGACCGTTTCCATCGTCCTGGCCGACGGGAGCAAACGGTATTTCAACGGCATCGTCTCCCACTTTTCCCAGGGAAGAGGGGGAGAGGAAGCGGGAAGCGATCCCCACTTCAGCTACTACACGGCGACCATCGTGCCCTGGTTTTGGCTCCTGCACCGTTATGCCGACGTGAAGATCTTCCAGGAGCTCTCCACACCGGACATTGTGGAGAAAGTTTTCACGGAGAGGAAATTCACGGACTTCAAGCTGAACCTGCAGAAGAGCTATGAACCGCGCACCTACTGCGTGCAATACCGGGAGACGGACTTCAACTTCATCTCTCGGCTCCTGGAGGAGGAGGGCATCACGTACTATTTCGAGCACGAGCAGGGGAAGCACACCATGGTGCTCTCCGATTCCCCCGCCGGCCACCAGCCCTGCCCCGGCCAGGAAGACGCCCGGTATCAAGTGAGCACCGGCGGCTTCATGGAAGAGGACGTCATCACGGCACTCGAGAAAACCCAGCAGGTGCGCTCGGGGAAATGCGCCTTGAACGACTACAACTACATGATGCCGAAAACCGATCTCAAGACCGATGTCTCCAGCCGCCAAACTTCCGGACCGGGGGAACGGGAGATCTACGACTATCCCGGACTTTACCCCAACAAGGGCCGAGGGGAACAGCTCACCACGGTCCGCATGGAATCCGAGGAAGCCCAGATCACCATCATCATCGGCAGCAGCGACTGCAGGGCCTTCACCACGGGATATCGCTTCACTCTGAAGGACCACTACCGGGGCGACATGAACAACAAGGCGTACGTGCTCACCGCCATCGAACATTCGGCGGCCCAGGGAGTGAACTATCCCGGCGTCGTCGCGGCCGCCGCCGGGGAATTTGTCTACCAGAACCAATTCCGGTGCATTCCCTTCGACACCCCTTTCCGCCCCCTGCCGAGAGCCGTGAAGCCGAGGGTCCACGGAACGCAGACCGCCGTGGTCACCGGCCCCCAGGGAGAGGAGATCTACACCGACGAACTGGGCCGCATCAAGGTGCAGTTCCACTGGGACAGGAAAGGCAAGAAGGATGAGAAGAGCTCCTGCTGGATCCGCGTCGGGCAGCTTTGGGCGGGCCCCAAGTGGGGTGCCATGTTCATCCCGCGCATCGGCCAGGAGGTGATTGTGGATTTCCTGGAGGGAGATGCCGACCGCCCCATCGTCATCGGCTGCGTCTACCACAAATCCAACATGCCCCCGTTGGACCTCACGGCGGAAAAGACCAGGAGCACCATCAAGTCCGACTCGACCATCGGGGGAGGCGGATTCAACGAGTTCCGCTTCGAGGACAAGAAGGGCCAGGAGGAAGTGTACCTCCACGCGGAGTACGACAACACCATCGAGGTGGAGCACGACGAGAGCCACACGGTGAGGAACGACCACACGTTCAGCATCGATGGAAACGACAAGAAGACCGTCCAGAAAAAGCAGGACGTGACCGTCATGCAGGATGTCACCATCCAGTGGATGAAGGGCGCCACCATCACCATCGGTCCTTCTGGGCTCACCATCAGCTCAGCGGGGCCCGTATCCATCACTGCGCCCAGCGTCACCATTTCGTCAGGCTCCATCACCCTGGCTACCCCCATGGTTCAGGTCGCGGGTATTGTCCAGTGCACAACCCTCATGGCCAGCATTGGGGTGGTGTCTCCCTCTTACTCGCCGGGAATCGGGAACCTCGCGTGATGACCGAACAGCCGGAAACGAAGGAAACAACGCCTCCCGTGGGCTCACGCCTCAAGGACCCGGCAGACGCCGTCCGCCTGGGGGCCCTTGCCGAAGTCTACCTCGCAGGCCCGGCGGCCATGCCTGAAAAGGAACTCGTCGCAAGGTGCCTCGACGATCCCAGCCACGAGGTTCGCAGAATGGCCGTGGAAGTCCTTGCGCTGGGAGGAGCCGACGCAGTGGACTCCGTCGCAAGGGGCCTCTTGGAGCATCAACCCACGCCGATCCGCATTGCATCGGCCATGGCCCTGGGACGCCTGGGCCCCGATGCGGCCCAGGCTGTCGATGGACTCCGCCGATGTCTGGATTCCCCTGAAGATGCGCTGCGCTGGCACGCGGGCTACGCCCTCGGAAAAATCGGTCGTGAGGCCGTGCCGGCTCTCCGGGAAGCCCTCGGGTCACCCCAACCAGGAACCGCCTCGGCGGCAGCCGGCGCCCTGGAACAGATCGGGGCGGAGGCGGAGGAAGCGGCTGGGGCCCTTGAACAAACCGCCCTCTCGTCACCCGAACCCATGGTCCGGCTGGCCTGCCTCGCAGCCCTCATGAAAACCTCGGAAGATCCCGCGGCAAGGCTCCCTGTGATGCTCCAGGTGCTCGCGCAGGGGGACGAGGGGACAAGAGAGGTATGCCTGGAACGCCTGGGGCTCCTGGGTGAATTGGCAAGGGATTCCGTTTCCGCGGTTCTTGCCTGCACCGAAGATCCTTCGACCAAGGTGCGTGGAGCGGCGGCCCTCAGCGTGGCAAGAATCGGGGCGAACCCGGATGAGGCCGTCCCGGTCCTTGTGCGCCTGCTATCCGATGAGGATCCGACGGTTCGGGTCAACAGTGCCATCGCCCTCTCGAGCTTCGGACCCGCCGCCGCCCCGGCCCTCCCCGACCTCCGACGGATGGCGGAAGAGGAGGACTCCCGGCTTTGCGGCACGGCAAAGGCTGCCATCGATCGTATCGAAACGGAAGAGACCAGGCCGGAAGGGGATTCACCCAGTGGAAACACCTGACAGGTTCCATGCCCACATCGGCTTCAAGAACCCCGGGGACACCCATCAGCTCCGCCAGGTACTCTCCAAGGCAGGCTACAGTGAAGCGTCCATCCTGGAAACCCTGCGGGTCTCCGACACCCCGTCCCTTCGGGGAACCGACATTGCCCTGCTCCTCCATCGGACAGCCGGCGGGACTCCGCTGGACGCCCTGATACGGCTTTTCCTCATTGAAGTTCCCGTGAGCCTCGAAGCCCTGGAAAAGGCCGCCCACCCCATGAAGCTTGCGACATGGGAAGAAGCGGGGCTCATTGCCGTTGACGGGGATTCCGTCGTGTCTTCCGTCAAGCTGCTTCCATTCCGGCAAATGGTCGTGGCCTTCGATTCTCCGCGAAGGCTCCTGTGCGCGAACAACCCCGACTATGTCATGGGAGTCGGCAACAGCACCTTGACCCTGGCCAATCTCACCATCCGAAAGAAGGTGGACGCCACTCTGGATCTCGGAACGGGGTGCGGCATTCAGGCTTTTCTCGCAGCCGCCCACAGCCACCGGGTGATCGCCACGGACCGCAATCCCCGGGCCCTTGAATTCGCCCGCTTCAACGCGGGTCTCAATGGCTTTCACAACATCGAATTCCGTGAGGGGGATCTGTTCCAGCCGGTCCGGGATGAAACGTTCGACCTGATTGTGTCCAGCCCGCCCTTCGTGATTTCTCCTGAAAAGAAGTACCTTTACCGCGATGGGGGTCTGGAGGCTGACGGGATCTGCAGGCGAATCCTCGGGGAAGCCCCGCGGCACCTCAACCAGGGCGGCTTCTGCCAGGTCCTCGCCAACTGGGCCGAGAGAGACCCTGAAGATTGGCAAAATCAGCTTCTGCCCTGGTTCGAGGGAAACGGCTGCGATATCTGGGTGATGCGCTCGGAAAGTCGGGATGCGGCGACGTACGCGTCCACATGGATCAGCCACACGGAAAGGGATGAACCGGCCGAGGGCGCCCGGCGGTTCAATGTCTGGACGGACTACTATCGGGACCTCGGCATCCGGGCGGTGAGCGCGGGAATCATCACCCTCCGCCGGTCAACCGCGGCGAGCCCTTGGTTTCGGGCGGAAGACGCCCCGGATAAGATGATTGGACCCTGTGGCCCCTACCTTCAGCGGGGATTTGCCCTGCGGGATTTCCTGGAAAGCCTTGGCTGCGAGGGAGACCTGCTCCGGGTTCCTTTCGTGGTGTCCCCCGAAACGCGTTTGCACAAGCTGTGCGAACCGTCCACCGGCGGGTGGGTGGAAGCGGAGGTGACCATCCAATTGTCGAAAGGGTTCGCTTACAGGGGGCATGCGGACGCCTTCGTGGAGAGCCTTCTCGCCCGCTGCGACGGATTGCGCCCCATGGAGGACCTGATGATTGAGCTGGCCTCGTCCGTGGGCATGGACCCGGAGGTTTTGTCGACTCCCCTGTGCGACATTGTGCGGGGGCTGGTTGAGAGAGGCTTTCTCCTGCCGGCCCATCTTGACGCCGGGAATTCCGAACCCTTGACTCACGGTTTTTCCTGAGGCATGAGTCTGAACGCCATGAAAACCGAAATCGTATTGAAAGAGCACGGATCGGACAGAAAGCATCCCATCCAGCTGCCATGCGTTCTCGGCCGCACCAAGACCGCCGACCTTTCCTTCTCCGATCCCACCATGTCCCACCGCCACGCCCTCATCTCCTTCGAAGACGGACGGGTGTGGATCGAAGACCTGCAGAGCGCCAACGGCGTTCACATCAACGGCGGGAAAATCACGGGGAAGACCCCCTTGGTGAGGGGCGACACCATATTGCTTGGCCGAACGGCCCTTTACTACGTCCCGGAAGAAGAAGAGTCTTTTGACCAGACCGTCATCCTGCACTCGATGGAACACAGCGAGGACTGCCAACTCGACCAGCAGCGACTGAAGCTCATCAACGAAATCGCCTCACAACTGGCCGAAAACCAGGACCTCACCACCCTCCAGAGAAATCTTTCTTCACGGTTCAAGGACATTTTCAAGCACGATCGCGGCTATTTCGCTCTCTTCCGGGAAGATGGCTCCCTTGAGTCCATCCTTCCTGAATCACCCGCGGAATCGGTGCCCATCAGTCGGACCATCCTGAACCGCCTCTTCGAACGGGGCGAATCGTTTCTGCTTGCCGACGCGCTCGGTGATTTGTCCCTCAAGGACCAGGACAGCATCCTGGCCTTCAAGATCAGGTCCGCTCTTTGCGCCCCCCTCATGTACCACGGCCACATCTACGGTGTCGTTTACCTGGACCGCGACGTGCCGGGGGCCTACAACGAGGACGATCTCGAACTCCTGAGAACCATCGCCCTCATTGTCGCTCCCCTCATCGAGAATGCCCGGCTATGGTCGGAACTGAAGCGCCATTATGGCCAGGCCATGGAAACTCTCAAGGAAACACAGGCAAAGCTCATTGAAACGGAGAGGGAAGCGGCCTACATGCGGCTGGCTCAGGCCATGGCCCACGAAATCAGAAATCCCCTCATGGGCATCGGGGGCATGGTGAGGAGGATGTGCCAGGGGGAGTCCGACCATCTCGACCGAAACAAATTGAAGACGGTACTGGACTTGGTTGAGCGCGTCGAATCGTTCATGAAGGAGGTGGACGACTTCGTCAAGCTGCCTCCCCCCGAGCAGAAGCTGGAAAGGATCGACTCCGTAATCCAGAGGTGCATCGAAGATCACGAAGGGCTGTGGTCGAAACAGAGGATTCGACCCGTCCTTGTGAGCTTCACCCCTCGGGTGATGGTTCCACTGGACGCGGAGCTCTTTTCCCAGGCCGTTTCCATGATTTTTAGAGAGATTCTCCCGAGCCTGTCGCAGGGATCCGACCTGAACCTGAGCCTTGTGGACTCGGGCAAGGACATCGACGTGGTCATCGGCGAGGTCCGTGAAGGCCAATGCACCAGCGAAATCTACGACAGGGAGATGCAGCGGAAAGCCTGGACCATGGCTCTTTACATCAATATCGCCCACAAGATCATCTGTGACCATGGAGGAAAAATGCTCTTCGACCCGGAAGCCAACTCACCACATCCCCTGGTCATCAGGCTGCCCAGAAGCATGAAAATGAAAGAGGCGCCCGACATGGCCGAGCGCCACCATTGGACTCAGGGAGACTGACCCTTTTTCCCCATTCCCTCCTGCATACCCTTGAGGAATTCCCCCACCTTCTTTCCCGCTTCCTCCGGCGGCATCTGATCGATCTTGCCCATTTCCTTTCCCCACTTGTCCAGTTCACGAGCGTACTTTCTCGCGGTCAGCTGCGAACTGACGGACCCCAGAGCCAGCACCCCCGCCAGAATGCCGAACACGATCCAGGCCATCTTGGGCTGGACCTCATGGACTTCGACACTGGCGGCGACCATGAGGAAGGTCATCCAGCCAATGCCGATCAATGGTCCGACATAGGGGATCATGTTGAGGACGGTTGTGATGGGAGAGATGGCCCCCGCATAGGCGACGCAGCGGTACGCGCATTCATAGGACTGGTGGGAGCCGAGGAGCTTCCAAATGACGAACATTATCCCGGCACCGATGAAACTGAAGAGGACCACCATGATGGGCACAAGGATGATGGAGGTTCCCAGGGCAAGCATGGCACCGGCCGGGCCAAGACCCACGAGATTGAGAATGGTCTGAAGAATCCCGGAGATGACACCCATGACCACCATGAAAAGGAGGGGTTCAACATACCCCCCACCCCTTTGCATGTAGCGGAAGAAACCTATGGGGTCCGTGATCACCTTGATGACGGTAGCCTGGATAGAAGCGAAGAAATTCTGAAAGTTCATGTCCTTCAATGGACCGTTGGTCATGGACTGCCTCCTCTGAGAGGGTGTCGAAAAAGCTCCTGTAGACCAGGGGTGTTGTTCCGGCGTTCTAAGTGCAGCTCAACGCAATAAAGCGGCCTGTAAGCCGGTCGTCATTCCGGGCCTGACCCGGAATCCAGAGGACCTGCCTGGACCCCGGCTTTCGCCGAGGTGACGGTTGAAATTGGTACTCTCTTCTGTGTACGCCTGTACTCAGGGCTTGACGTCCTTCTGGATGAGGTAGGCGTAGCCGGCGTCGGTCTTGATGTGTGCCACTTTGAAATATGCATCCGCCTGACTCGTCTTGCCCCCTGCTTCCACCACTCCCTTCATGGCATAGGCACCCTGGGGAAGATTCTTCGGAAAAGTCACCTCTTGTTCCGAATAGTACGTGCCAGAGACCCTATCGACGCTCTTGGGACCAATTTCCTTGAGCATCTCCTGGCCACTGATGATCTGGCGTCTCTCCACGACAGACACGGGACGACTGGCATTGGGCTCCAGAATGGCGTAGGTCATGACCAGCCTCGCGGGTTTTCCGCGAACGATGACCTCAGGCTCCACGCGCACGTCCTCCACCCGCACGACGGCTCCCTGAACCGGCTGGTAGTTGTAGTACTGGGCTGTCTGGATGGCGTTCCGTTCCTGCCGGTCTATGTAATTTCCGATTATGGCCCCCGCGAGGGCTCCCACAGCCGCACCCACAGCCGCGCCGATCAGGGCTTTTTCAGCACCGCCCCCTATGAGGCCGCCCACGAGGGCACCGGCACCGGCGCCCGTGATGGCTCCAAAACCAGCTCCCCTCCTCGCTTCGCTCGCTCCAGCGCATTCTGCGGTCATCACCACCATTGTGACACACAGCATAATCGCCATAAGGGTCTTCATGGTTTTTCTCCTTTTTCTGTGCGGTTCCGCGGTTATCGCAAAGCTCCTCGAATTTTCCTCTCTCCCGTCTTCGCTGGGAGGAGGCGGGGGTCTTGCTCTTGACCCCTTTCCGACCCTCCCCCGACCCCTCCCATCAAGGGAGGGGATTCGCGAAGCATCTCCCAGCCATCACTGTCCCTGGTTGAGTCGCCGTGAGCGCCACTCCCCGACACCCCAGTCCTCCGTGGCCGGAGGCTTCGGTTGAGTCCTCCCGGTTGTGTCTTCAGTAGTTGGCTGCCGGGGTTTTGGGGGCGACTGCCTCCTTGGAGGTTCCGGAGCCATCCTCACGTTCAGGGGGTACTCCTCGGCTGCTTTCAGTTGTACCTGAGACTCCCAGTCTCTGAACTTGCTGAGGGTCATGCGCACGTCGTGTTTTCCAGGGGGGAGCTTCAGCTGCAGGGGTGTCTCACCCTTCGCAATTCCATTGATGAATACCTTCGCCCTGGGCGGCTCACTCCTGACGGACAGGAGGGCATCTCTCGAAAGGAGCTTGAGATCCACATTGAGAGGGTGTTCCTTTCCCTCTTCCACCTGAACCTTGCCTTCCCATTCCTGGTGATTCGCAAGGGTCAGGCGCACCGTGCGTTTGCCCGGGGAGGCCTTCACCCTCAAGGGAGTAACTCCCCTCGGGGTATCATCGACATAGACCTCCGCCCCCGGCGGATTGCTGTTGATGGCCAGCTCCGATTCCCTCACCGCCTGCTTGAGATTGATCTCGAGGGGTGTATCCCTCGCTTCCTGCAGAAGTACGGTGTCGCTCCACTCCTGGTATCCATCCAGGGAAACCCTTACCGTTCTCTTTCCGGCTGGGAGTCTCAATGTGACGGGTGATTTGCCCTCCAGCCTCCCATCCACGGTGACATCGGCTCCGGCCGGAACGGTCGTCACATTGAGGGAGGCCAGGGTCTGCACGGGCTTGAGGTCAACCGTGAGGGGGTATCTCTTCTCCTCGCCGAGTTGGACCACATCCACCCAATCCATGTAACCGTCGAGCCTCATGCGCACCAGATACTTACCCAGAGGAAGGGAAACCTCCAGGGGACTTCGCCCTCTGAGTTCGTCATTCACATAGATGGCAACCCCCGCCGGCGCGGTGTCCACCTTGAGGGGGGCAAGCTTCGCCTCCGCCGTGGGCTCAGCTCCGCCGAAACCGGATATTCCTTGTCCTCCTGCAGCGTGATTTTCTGTTCCCAATCCTTGAAACCGGAGAGAGCCATCCTGACCGAATGGTCACCGAGGGGCAGTTCGAGTCCGACCGGCGTCTTGCCCTCGGGGGCCCCGTTCACAAAGACCTGCGCCCCGGGAGGCTTGCTGTCAAACTTCACGAAGGCAAGTTCGGCGGGCCTGCGAAGCTCCATCTGCAAGGGATATTGCCTGGCCTCATCCAGGGAGACCTCCTCGGACCAGTCCGCATGGCCGGGAAGCGATGCCCTGACGGTGTACCTGCCCAATGGCAGCTCAAGCTCCAGGGGGGGTCTTGCCCCGCACCTCGCCGTTGATCTGCACCTGGGCGTCCGGAGGACTGCTCCTGAGCTGGAGGCGGGCCACCTTCTTTGGTGGAGGCTCCGTGCGGAACAGGCTGCCGACCCTCTGCCACGCAGCCTCAAAGTAGCCCGGCGCCATGTAGTAGAGGGACCCCGCCAGGATGGCGATCAGAAAAAGGGCCAGCAGAGGAAGATTGGCTCTCGCCTTCTTTCTCTCTTCTCTCTTTTCCACAACGGGAGGCGCAATGACGGTGGCCTGGGCAGCCTGTTCCTCTTTACGACAGTTGCGAAGGGCTTCCGCGAGAGCCTCGCCCGAAGGAAAGCGCCCTTCAGGCTCCTTGCTCAGGCACTTCATGATGATCCCTGAAAGCCGCGGATCGAGGTCGGCATTCACCTGCGTGGGTTCGGCGGGTTGAGAGTGAACGATTTCGTTGAAGAGCGTCGCAAGGGTCTTGCCCTCCCGCCCGAAGGGTCTCTTTTCCGTGCTCAGTTCGTAGAGAATGACGCCCAGGGAAAAGAGGTCCGATCTGCCATCCACGGAATGCCCCAGCACCTGTTCGGGGGACATGTAGGCGGGGGTTCCCAGTATCTCGCCGTCCTGGGTCTGCAGCGTGGCCGATGGGTCCTCGATGTGCGCAATGCCGAAGTCGGTGATTTTCACGAGTCCTTTCGGCTGGACCACGATGTTGCTCGGCTTGATGTCCCGGTGGACGACTCCCTTTTCATGGGCGTAATCCAGGGTCTCGGCCACCTGGACCCCCATGCTCAAAATCTCTTCAAAGCTGAATCGCCTCTCCTGCATCAGTTCGTTGAGGGGGCGTCCCTCGAGGTATTCCATGGCAATGTAAATGGTGCCCTGATCTTCTCCGGCATCATAGACCGTCACAATGTTCGCATGGGAAAGCCGCCCGATGGCCTTCGCTTCCTTGATGAACCTCCTGACGAAGGCCTCGCTGGTGTGCCGGTCCTGCCTTAGGCACCTTGAGAGCCACCGTGCGGTCGATCTGAGGGTCATGGGCCTGGTAGACGACCCCCATGGAACCCTTACCCAATTCCCTCACTGTTTCATAACGGCCATAATGCATCGTGGTGCGACGTCCTCCCGGAACGACTGACTGGTCCGGATTCGGAGACTGCCAAGAAAAAGAATACTTCAGGCACTTTCAGGGAGACTGGAAACTTTCCGTCCACGGACAAACACTCCTTGCATGCCCTCTCGCATGAACAGTTTACAGCAGGGAGGCCGTGGTCCACAAAACCAAAAGAACACAATTTGGACCGGAGATGATTCTGGGATTTCAGTTATGTGTAACCAATGCGAGAAATCGTGGCTCATTTCACCTTTTCACGGGTAAACCTTTCTCGCGAGCTGCAAGGGGACCGATTTTCCACTTCCACTTTGAAATGTAGCCAAGGCACCGAAGGAGTCAAGGAATTTCCTCAGGGGCGGTTGCCCCTCTCCATGATCATCCCGCCGAGATCCGCTTGAGGGTGGGATGACTTCCGGGAAGTTCCCGCTTTCTTACTCAACCTCATGGAGAGCTTTCGGTTTAGCCTTTCAATGTGATTCCTTCACGAATACAATGGTGCCAATTCATGACGGCCAACACGCCAGAACCCTTGAACCTTTGTCGGAGGTCTCCCTTGAGCCAGCAAGCCAAGCTTGTCCTGAAAGGCGATCCCGGGACGTTTTATGAGATCGGGGAAAAGGAAACCATCATCGGACGCGCCGACGGGTGCGACATACAACTGCCGGACGGCTTCGTGTCCCGACGTCAGGCAAAGCTCTATTTCGAGGCGGGCGCCTTTGCTCTCTCGAACACGGGCAGCAACCCCATCTTCGTCAACAACATGAAAGCCGATCATCACATCCTAAGCGACAACGACGAGATCCTCCTTGGGAAAGACGGAACTCGTTTTCCGGGTATCTCAACCCGCAGCCCCGCCCCGGGAAGCACCCCAGGAACTCCCGGAAGTTCAAGACCAGACCATTTTGGTCCCTGCTTCCTCCCAACCGGCACCGCAAGGGCCCTCGACTTGTCATCACC
>CAVOPT010000007.1:0-807842 GCA_963698165.1 uncultured delta proteobacterium | reverse complement strand
AATTGAAGTCAAGGCCATCGCGTCGAGAGAGCAGATAGATCGTGTTGAGATCGCCTCGCCCTTGTGTATGAATCAGGGAGGTGATGGCCCGTCCCGCTATGGTCAGGGTCTTTCGCGACACGTCCATCCAATCGGGGTCCAACCGAGCATTGCGGATGACGTAAAGCATTCTTTTTCGCTGGATGTTTGCATCCTTCCCCATTTGACCCAACCGAAATCGTGGAGGGTAGATGAACACCTGAGCAACGGTTCCGCCGTCCACGTGCATTTCCTGGTAGACTCTCTCGTTCACCCCCACATTCATGAGCACGGGAGGGAAGGCCCCCCATTGGCGTCAATTTAGGAGAATTTGTTTTTGATCCCCATAAGTTAACCTCGATGGCCGTCTTTCATAGGCACAGTGTTTCAGGATGTTAAAGATGAGCAGTTGACTATTGGCAATCGCAGGTCCGAAAGCCATGATAACAAATAGAGCAAAGAACTGTGCAAACTTGAACATACTCGGGACAGTACCTGGTGCGTTGTGACTGGCCCATTTATCAAGACCCACAAACGTAACCTGGAATAGCGTCAGCAATTCCCGGAGCCACCCCTAGGAGCTGCGGCTTGGTGTCGCCATGGGCTCAGGAGAGGGGGAGGCAGGTGTATTTGAACTGAAAGGGGATGGCTCTAAGCCGTGGTCGGGCAATAAGTTACCTTGGCGGAGACCTGAGGGCATCGAGCTCCCGAGATTCCGCAAGGCTTGTCGGATTAGGGAAGGCTGTTGATGGGGTTTTAGGGATTCTCGTGAGCTATGAATCGTCCCATAGGATCACGGGCCGATCCCTTTGGAAGCCGTAGGCTATGGCCGCATAGATCATCTCCATCGAATGGAAGAGAAAACAGTGGAAGAGGGCCCGGATGGTCTCCCATAGAGCCTTTTTGCTGCCGACCTTCTTCCATGCGGATTGGAAAAGAGAGCAGCAGAGCTGCTGGGTCTGGTCCACCAGGAAGGCGAGCATCATGAGGGTCACAAAGACCATGCTGAGGTACCTGCCCCCCAGACCGTAGTTGTGCTCGTAGTTGTAACCCTGGTTCTTAAGGGTGTTGAAGGTTTCGTTCTCAACCTTCCACCTGGCCCTTCCACCGCGCCCAATCTCAAAGGCGTTATCCGAGGTGAGGGTAAAGTCCGTGACCCAGGCAAAGTGTTTTTTCTCCTTGCCTCGCAGTTCCCAGTATTCCAGGAGGTTGACCCGGATGTCCTTGTGGGAGGCGTTGATGGAAAGCCCGTTTGCCCATCTCAGGCAGTGGATCTTCTCAGGGTCATCAGGATCATCGAAAATGAGCTCGCCTGCTTCTCCTCCCTCGACGGCAGCATCGAAGTGCTTGAAGAGGTAGGCATGGTCGGTTTCCTTCACGGAGAGAATGAAGCGGCAGTTGCGCTCCTGGAGAAAACGGATGTAAGGGCCGTTGGGGCTGATGGCATCCTGGCAGACAATGACCTTGAGGTGGGGATGGTCCTTGCGGAATTTGGAGATGAACCGCTTGCTCGCATTGATCTCGCTGTCGTTCTTGGTCTGTCCGTCCTGCTTGGAAATCGGCTCGGGCATGAGAGGGATCACCTCTTTGCGGTCGGGATGCGCGAGAACCGCTCCAAGGGTCTGGAGGTAGTAGCTGGTTACGCCTGATGAGTTTGTCTTCTCCATGCAGAAGGGGGAGTGGAGCTTTTCGGATGAAAAGTACTGGGTGCCGTCCATGAGCATGAGGTAATGGCCGTCGAGGTATTCCATCTCCTCGAGGGCCTTTCCCCTCTGCAGGCTGGAGAAAACGGCCTTGAAGCAGCGGCGCAACTCCTCGTGATTGACCTCGTCGAGGATCGAGCGCATCTGGGTGTCGCTGGGAATCCTCAGGATATGGAAGATGCTCCTGAGGTTGTGGGGTTCTTCCTTGCGGCGTCTGTCAAAGGCCAGGAGGCTTGGATCCTTCAATGAGAAGACGGCGTAACCCGACATCAGAGCATCGCTCAGGCTGATGTCCGGTGTGCCGGTCCGAGGGTCCTTGACCTTGTGAAAGCAGCCGTGCACCGTTTGCAGCAAGGCATCGGCACTCAGGTGCTTTCTGACCCTGGCCCGTGTCGGCAGGACCTTCTCGGGATCGTTGGGATTGGGGGCGCACGACGTCTTCACGGGACGGTATGCTATCGGAAAGCCAGGAGAGTGTCCAGCGAAAACCGACGTGCCCCGATAGAAAACTGACGGCTCCCGTCACAGTACTCGGGAAGGATCCAAAAAGTTTACGAAAGACTTCGCTCAAATCGTAGACCAGGACTGTATTTTGGATGTATCCGGGAATTGCTGGCCCGCCACCAGGGCAAGAACGGTTACTGCACGCATATCGGAAATGAATTGTTTTCCTGGTTCGAAAGCACCTCCAGCAAGAGTCGGATAAACTTTCTGAGACTACTGCGCTCCGGTCGCACGGATTACGTCATTAATGCTGATGCCGTGACGTACTGGGAATCCAATAAGCTGCCTCGTGGACTGGTCAATTTTTTGTCAGTGGATCAGCCTCGCTCTTTTGCTGATGACGAGCAGTGGGACCAACACCTCAAGGAAAAGGGGACCCAAGGTGCCAGGCATTTACAGATTGTCACTGAAGGCGCTTTGATCGGGAGCATCATCGAGCATGGCGTTTCAAGGAATCTGATCGTTGTCAGCGACGCCGCCGGTCAATTCAATGTGCTTGTTCATGCCCTCTGCTGGATCCACGCCGAAAGAAGCATCAACAAGATCACCCCCGTGAGCGACAAGGGCAAGGAGGACCTCGATACGGTGCGGGAACGGCTCTGGCAGCTCTATCATGAGCTGAAAGCCTATAAGGCCAATCCACAGCCTTCCGAGGCCGACCGTTTGGATGCCGCTTTTGACGATCTCTTTACGAACCGAACATCGAGCACTCAATTGAACAATGCCCTCAAGCGGATCCACAACAACAAGTCCGAGCTCCTCCTGGTGTTACGGCATCCGCACATCCCGCTGCACAACAATCTGAGCGAAAACGGCATCCGCGACTACGTGAAAAGGCGCAAGATCAGCGGCGGAACCCGAAGTGAAGCGGGCCGGCGAAGCCGAGACACCTTTGCGACCCTGAAGAAAACATGCCGCAAATTGAAAATCACGTTCTGGCAATACCTCAAGGATCGACTGGAACAAACCCATCTCATTCCAAAGCTGGCTGAATTGATCCGCAACCGATCTCCCCAGCCTGCATGACACATATCCATTCCCAAGATGCCAAAGAGCAACCCCATCCTCGCACACGCTGCGGTGTGCCTCTGCACACCCTTGCCTGCCCTTACCTATAATTATTGAGAAGTTACGTTCTCAGCCCCAAAAAGAAAAGCCCGCCAAAAGCGGGCTTTTGCTTATTGATCCTTCAGCCAGAGTTGCTGGTGCCACGTCAGGTTCATTCTATTGGATAGTCGCTGTCCTTCGGGCCCAGGCAACGAGTTGCCCGGGCCACCCAGTCCGTTGAGACAAGTCCGACACCGCGCCTTTGCTAGGGCATCTTCTCGACTCTGACCGCGCAGACCTTGTATTCCGGGATTTTGGCGATGGGGTCGAGGGCGGCGATGGTGAGTTTGTTGACGGCGGTTTCGGCGAAGTGGAAGGGGATGAAGATGGTGCCCACATCGGTCATGTCGCCGACCTTGGCCTTGGCTTCGATTCTTCCGCGCCTGGAGACGACCCTGATTTTCTCTCCGTTTTCGATTTCGAGGCGCTCGGCGTCTTCCTGGTTGATTTCGATGAGGCACTCGGGGTACCGCTCGTTGAGCCCCACGGAGCGGCGGCTCATGGTGCCCGTGTGGTACTGGTAGAGGACCCGTCCGGTGGTGAGGATGAACGGGTAGTGTTCATCGGTTGGCTCCGCCGGGGGGGTCCACTCGATGGCGTGGAAGAGTCCCTTTCCCCGGACGAAGCGGTCCTTGTGAAGGTACCTGGTACCCGGGTGGTCGGAGGTTGGACAGGGCCACTGGAGGCCTCCGTGGGCAAGGCGATCAAAGGTCATCCCTGCGTAGGAGGGGGTAACCGAGGCGATTTCGGCGAAAATGGCCTCGGCGTCCGCGTAGGCCATGGGATAGCCCATCTTTTGGGCAATGCCGCAGAGGATCTCCCAGTCGGGGCGGGCCTCGCCCGGGGGCTCAACCGCTTTTCTAATGAGCTGCACCCGGCGCTCCGTGTTGGAGAAAGTCCCGTCCTTTTCGGCGAAGCAGGCGGAGGGGAGCACCACGTCGGCCATCTTTGCCGTCTCCGTCAGGAAGATGTCCTGGACCACGAGAAAATCGAGGCCGTTCAACCCCTCTTCCACGTGATGGAGGTCGGGGTCGCTCACCATGGGGTTTTCGCCCATGATGTAGAGGCCCTTGATCTTGTGCCTGCCCGCGGCATCGATGATCTCGACTATGGTCGACCCCACGTTCGCCGGAAGGTTTGAGACGCCCCAGGCCTTGGCCATCTTCGCCCGGTTCTCCTCGACCGTCACCGCCTGATAGCCGGAAAAGACGTTGGGGAGTCCCCCCATGTCGCAGGCCCCCTGGACGTTGTTCTGACCCCGAAGGGGGTTGACCCCACCACCTTCTATGCCCACGTTTCCGCAGAGCATGGCGAGGTTGGCGACGGTCTTCACCGCGTCGGTTCCGTTGATGTGCTGGGTGATGCCCATGGCATAGGCGATGGAAGCCGCCGGAGCATTGGCGTAAAGCCTTGCGGCGGCAATCAGATCCTCCTTGGGGATCCCCGTGATCTCCTCCACCTTCTCCGGAGTGTAAGCGGAAACCGTTTTCTTCAGTTCCTCGAAGCCCTCGGTACGCTCATTCACGTATTCGGCGGCGTAGAGCCCTTCCTCTATGATCACCCGCATCATGCCGTTCAGCCACGCGATGTCCGTCCCCGGCCTCTGGCGAAGCCAGATCTCCGCATGGTTCACGAGATCGATCCTCCTTGAATCCACCACGATGAGCCTGGTCCTCCCGTTCCTCACGGCCCTCTTCATGAAGGAGGCGATCACCGGGTGCATCTCGGTCGTGTTGGAGCCCGTGACGAGGATCACGTCTGATTTCTCAAACTCCGCAATGGAGTTGGTCATGGCGCCACTTCCAAAAGCTGCGGCCAGACCGGCCACAGTGGAAGCGTGTCAGAGGCGGGCGCAGTGATCGATGTTGTTGGTGCCGACCACCGCCCTTGCAAACTTGTTCATGAGGTAATTCTCTTCGTTGGTGCACCGGGCCGAAGTGAAGAAGGCGAGGGCGTCGGGGCCCGACTTGGCCTTGATGGTCGAAAAGCGCTGGGCCACGAGGTCGAGTGCCTCATCCCAGGAGGCTTCCCGAAAGACCCCCTGCTCCTTTATGAGGGGCATCTTCAGCCGGTCCGGGTGGTTCACGAAGTCGTAGCCGAAGCGGCCCTTCACGCAGAGACTCCCGTTGTTCGGCCCCGCGATGCTTTCGCTCGATGTGACCTTCACAATGGCGTTGTCCTTCACGTTCAATTCGAGCTGACATCCAACGCCGCAATAGGTGCAGGTGGTCGCGACCTTTTCCACTTCCCAGGGGCGCCCCTTGAACCGGGCCTGCCTGTAGGTGAGGGCCCCCGTCGGGCACACGTTCACGCACTCGCCGCAGAAGACGCAGTTGGATTCCTTGAGAGGGCCTCCGTTGAACGTGGAAATGAAAGCGTCGGATCCCCGGGCAGCCACGTCTATCACGCCGTTGACCTGGACTTCCAGGCAGCCCCTCACGCAGCGGCCGCACAGGACGCACTTGTTGGGGTCCCGCACGATCATGGTGTTGGAATCGTCCCTGGGACTTGGTTTGAAACTGGACTTGTAACGGACTCGATCGATTCCGTGCTCGTAGACCAGGTCCTGAAGCTCACAGCTCCCCGTTTGCTCGCACAGGAGACAGTTGTGGTCTCCATAGGTGAGGAGAAGCTCCAGGACGGATTTTCGGACCTGGATGACCCGCTCCGTGTGGGTGTGCACCGTCATGCCGTCGGTTGCGGGCGTGGTGCAGGTTGGAGGCAGTCCCCGCATATTCTCGATCTCCACGATGCAAAGGCGGCAACCGCCGTAAGCCGGCATCTTGGGGTGAAAGCACAAGGTGGGAACATAGATGCCGTTTTCCCGGAACACTTCAAGCACCGTCTGTCCTCTCCTGCCCTGCACCTTTTTCCCCTGGAAATCTCTGCCATGTACCGTCAGGTTAATGATGTCCTTGTCCATCTTTCCTCTCTTGCCTGGTTCGATGATGTCAGTGAAGGAAAACCACAAAGCCATGCAGATGCCTGCCCATGTCGGCATGCACCTCAGTCGATGGCATGGAATTTACACGCCAGGATGCAGGAGCGGCATTTGATGCACTTGTCCCTGATGATGAAGGCCGGCTCCTTCTTTTTCCATGTGACGGCCTCCACCGGACAGGCCTTGAAACAGAGCCCGCACTTGGTGCAAGTCTCGAGATTCACCTCAAACTTGATGAGATCACGGCAGACCCTTGCCGGACACTCCTTTTTGAGGATGTGCGCCTCGTACTCGTCCCGGAAGTACCGGACGGTGGAAAGCACCGGGTTCGGGGCCGTCTGGCCGAGACCGCAAAGGGACCCGGCCTTGACATCCTCGGCCAGCTCCAGGAGCAGATCCAGGTCCTCCATGGTGGCAGTGCCCTTGGAGATGGAGGTCAAGGTCTCCAGCATGTTCTTGGTCCCCAGCCTGCAGGGGACGCATTTCCCGCAGGATTCCTTCTGGGTGAAGCCGAGGAAAAACTTGGCCATGTCCACCATGCAGGTGGTGTCGTCGGTGACGATGAGACCCCCCGAGCCCATGATGGAGCCAACCGCGGTGAGGTTCTCGTAGTCCATGGGTATGTCGAAGTGCTCGGCGGGGATGCATCCCCCCGAGGGGCCTCCCGTCTGAGCCGCCTTGAACTTGCGCTTGTTGGGAATCCCCCCCCCGATGTCTTCGATGATCTGGCGAAGCGGCGTTCCCATGGGGATCTCCACCAGGCCGCTGAAGTTGATCTTGCCGGCGAGAGCGAACACCTTGCTCCCCTTGCTCTTCTCGGTGCCCACGCCCGCAAACCAGTCCCCCCCCTTGGTTAAGACCACGGGAATGTTGGCAAGGGTCTCCACGTTGTTGATGTTGGTGGGTTTTCCAAAGAGGCCCTTCACCGCGGGAAAGGGAGGCCGCGGCATGGGCATGCCCCGCTTGCCCTCAATCGATGCCATGAGCGCCGTTTCCTCGCCGCACACAAACGCTCCCGCACCGAGCTTCACCTTGATCTCGAAGTCGAACCCCGAGTCGAAGATGTTTTTCCCCAGATACCCCCTCTTGGTCGCATGGTCGATGGCGATGAGCGAGCGATCGTGGGCCAGGGGATACTCCGCCCGGCAGTAGATGTAAGCCTTGGTGGCCCCTATGGCGTAGCCCGCGATCATCATCCCTTCGAGGACGCTGTGGGGGTCCCCTTCCAGCACCGCCCGGTCCATGAAGGCCCCCGGGTCCCCCTCGTCGGCGTTGCAGATGATGTACTTCTGATCCCCCGGGGACTTGTTGGCGAACTCCCACTTCATGCCCGTGGGGAAACCGCCTCCGCCACGCCCCCGAAGCCCGGACTTCTTCATCTCCTCGATGACCTCCATCTGGGTCAGGGAAAAGGCCCGCCGTACCCCATCGTAGCCGCCCACCCGGATGTAGTCGTCGATGTCTTCCGGGTTTATAAACCCGCAGTTTCGAAGCACAATGCGCCGCTGGGGGCTGAAGAACTCCATGTCGTGGTAGGTGAAAACCCGCTCCTTGCTCTTGGGATCGATGAAAAGAAGGCGCTCCACCTTCTCTCCCCCAACCAGGTCCACGTCCACGATCTCTTTGATGTCCCCGGGCGTGACATTGCAGTAAAAGGTGCCCGGGGGATCCACCACAATCGTCGGACCCATCTGGCAAAGCCCGTGGCATCCCGTGAATTTCACTTCATAGTTGTCAGCAAGACCCGCCTTGAACACCTCGTCCTTGAGGGTGGCAAAGATGACGTTGGCCCTCTGGGATTCACAGCCGGTCCCCCGGCAGACGAGAAGCTGACAGCCCTTGTCCGGAACCAAACTAGTTGTCTCTGTATGCATTCAAAATCTCCGTGACCTTTTCAGCTTTCATGCGGCCGAAGGTGTCCTTGTTGACAACCATGGCGGGAGCCAGTGCACAGGCACCGATACAGGCCACCCGCTCCAGCGTGAACACCCCGTCCTTGCTCGTCTCACCGGCCTCCACCTCGAGCTGGCCCATGACCTCCTCGAGAATCCTGGCGCCCCCCATGACGTGGCACGCCGTCCCCTGGCACACCATCACCGTGTTCCTGCCCAGAGGGCTGAACTTGAACTGGGCGTAAAAGGTCGCCACCCCGAACACCTCCACAGGGTCGATGCGGCAAAACCTCGCCGCCGCCGTCATGGTCTCCGGGGGCAGATAGCCAAAGGCTTCCTGAATGTCCTGCAATACCGGTATCAACGCGTCCCGGTCCCGATGATGCCTCAAAAATACCCGCTTCAGTCTCTCTTGCTGCTCCATGTCTCACCATCCTGTGTTCCCGGAGAAAGCCGGTTCAACTCCTCCGGGAACCGTGCGCCTTCCGCAAACCAAGGTTCACTGTTCGCCGCCCAAAGAGGGGGACAGAGCCCCCCCAGGTCCTTTTCCGGGCCATCACCGCACCGTCGGTGCCGTCAGCACGACCTGTTCCTTTTCCGGAACCCCTCCCGCGGCTCCCCGTCCCGTCCAGCTCGGACGCAGGTAGATGAACCAGTACATGCCGCCCACAAAGACGGCGCCGCCTATGATGTTGCCGATGGTCGCAGGCAAAAGGTTCCGCCACAGGAAATTGCCCCAGGTGAGGATCGCTCCGCCGTCCTTCAACCCCGCTGCCACCGTGGCAAAATACGCAGGGTCCAAGTCCTTGATGAAAAGGGCCGACGGGATGAAATACATGTTCGCCACGCAGTGCTCGAACCCGCACGCCACAAAGGCCGATATGGGGGGAAGAATCGAGAGGATCTTGTCGGTTGTGCTCCTTGCGCTGAAGCAGAGCCACACGGCCATGCACACCAGGGCGTTACAGAAGATCGCAAGAAAAATGCACTGCATGAACTCCAGGCTCGTCTTGACCACCCCGATGTTCAAAGCCGTGAACCCCACCGCCCCGCCACCGAAGGTGTGCTGCTTGCCAAGAAACACGAAATAAGCGGTGAGCACCGAGCCCACGAAGTTGCCCAGGTAAACGATGACCCAGTTTCTCATCATGGCCCCCGTGGAGACCTTGTTGTTGGCCCAGGCCATGGGAATCAGGCAGTTGCCCGTGAAAAGCTCCGAGCCCCCCACCACGACCATAATCAGGCCCGTGGCGAACACAAGACCCCCGAGGAGGCGCTGAATCCCGTAAGGGATCCCCGTGGTGAAGGCCACCTCACCTCCCGCGTTCACCGCGATCTTGCCCAGTCCCGCCCACACCGTCGTGGCGTAGTTGGCCCCCATGGCAATGAAGGCCCCCGCCAATATGCCCAGGGCGAACATGCGGTAGGTGCCAAGCCCCGCCTTGGCGATCCCGACGTTTTCGGCCTTGGTTGCCATGTCCTTGGGTATCAGTGAATCAAATGAAAGACCGTTGCTCATGACCATCCCTCCAAATGTTTTGAAGTCCTTCCCTCTCCCGCTCCAAACAAAAAAGGCCCACCCCGAGAAGGCAGATCCCCCCTCTCACGGCAAGCCCGCAAAATCCCACCACCATCGCATGTCAGTATTGAAGCAATGCATCTAGGCCCGACCGGAAACAGCATCCACGTGAACGTTCAGCATCCACCACAGCAGGAAGCACCTCAAGAAGACATCAAGATCCTCGCCAAGCGAGCGCCTCCATCAGCGCAGGCAAAATGGGCAGAGCTCCGGCCTCTGTTTCTCGCGCATTAACCCCCCTTGTGCGTCGGAACCACCCCCCTTCGCGTGAAAAGCTCCATACAGGCCGACGGGCACTGGAACTCTCATTGCCGTGGAATCTCCCTCAACCCGGAGGTCTCAGCCACGGCGATCTCCCCGGTCATCCGGGGCACTGCACAACAGAAATACATGTTAAAATTAACACACATTGACCCCCCAACAAAGCACTATTTAGAGAAATTCTTCACTTTATTTTATCTGAAACCCTTGCCAATTCATGCGATGGCTCACCTGAAAAGGGTTGTTTAAGTGAATAAGTTCACTTGACAAGAACCACCCGTTGTTTTTCTGCCGAGGAAAGGGGTCTGCCCGTTCCTCCCTGAGTTCTCCGAGGCGTCCGTCCGTGCCCCGCGGGTCCTGCCGATGGGGCAGTCTCCGGGTTAGGAGCGGTGTACCCCAAACGGATCGCCAGTTGACGCATTCTGTTGCCCCGTAAGCCCTGGGGCACATTTGGAGTGGACAAACCCATGCCATTCCAGTATCTGTTATCGACGCGTCATCTCCGAAGTGAGCGACTGATGGAATAACGGCAGGAGAAAGTCATGGCGAAAAAGCAAGTGTTCAGCATCTGCGGGATGTGCACCGTTCGATGTCCCATTCAGGTGGAGGTGGAGAACGGCAAGTGTGTTTTTCTTCAGGGCAACCCCCATGCGGCGGGCATCAACGGTGCCGTTTGCGCCAGGGGGTCTGCCGGGCTCGCCCTCATCAACGATGACGAGCGACCGCAGTTCCCACTCATCCGTGAAGGGGAACGGGGAGAAGGCAAGTGGCGTCGGGCATCCTGGGACGAGGCTTTCGACACTGTCGCGAATCGCCTGAGAGACATCATGGCTGCCCACGGAGCACGAAGCGTCTTGTTTTCGGATCGGGGGGGACCCTTTCGGGATCTTCATCAAGCCTTTGTTCGTGGCCTTGGATCGCCGAATTACTCCAATCATGATGCGTCCTGCGCCCGGAACGTCTACCACGCGGCCTTGTCCCTCTTCGGCTTTGGGCGAAAAGACCTCGTCTACGACTTCAAAAACGCCGGTCACGTGGTCCTTCAGACTCGAAACATCTTTGAAGCCATCAGCGTGAAAGAAGTGAACGACCTCATGGATGGGATGGAAAACGGCTGCAGGCTTACCGTGATCGATATCCGGGCAACCGCTTCCGCCGCCAAGGCTCACAACTTCTTCATGATACGTCCGGGGTCCGACTACGCCTTCAACCTTGCGGTCATCCATGTCCTGATGCATGAAAAGCTCCACGATGCCCAGTTCGCTGCCATGTGGATCAAGGATCTGAACGAGCTCCACCACTTCGTGGCCCCTTACACCCCTCAGTGGGCGGAACGGGAGACGGGCATTCCCGCCGAGACCATCGCCGCATTCGCCCGGGAGCTTGCCCGCTCTAAGCCGGCGGTTCTCTGGCACCCCGGATGGATGACCGCCCGTTACAAGGACTCCTTTCACGTGTGCCGCTCGGCTTACATCATCAACGCCCTCCTGGGATCCATTGGCGCCAGGGGTGGGCTTCCGCTGTCGAACAAGCCGGGCGACGTGGGGCGGAAGGGGTTGAAGAAGCTGGTGGACCTTGTCCCGAAGCCGAAGGACCAGAGGGCTGACGGCGTCGGATGGCGCTATCCCCATTTCGATGCAGGTGCTGGGCTTCTGCACCTGGCATTCAGGGCCATCGAAACGGGGGAACCTTACCCTCTGAAGGCCTACATCGCCTACCGCCACGACCCCATGATGGGATTCCCCGAACCCGAGCGGCTCAAGGCGGTTTTAGGGAAGCTTGACCTTCTCGTCTCGGTGACGTTCTCCTGGTCGGACACGGCGTGGCTCTCCGATGTGGTTCTGCCCCTTTCTCCATATCTCGAAAGGGAGAGCATCCTCGCGAGCAAGAACGGTCTGAAGCCTCACTTCTTCTTGCGCCAGAGAGCTGTCGACCCGCGCTTCGACACCCGGGCCGACTGGGAAATCCTGTGCGGCCTGGCCAAACGGCTGGGAGTTGAACCCCTGGCCTTTGAGTCCATCGAGGAAATCTGGAGGTATCAGCTCGAGGGGACCGGGGTCACCATGGAGGACTTTGCCGCCACCGGAATGGTCCAGCTTGCGGAAAAACCCCTGTATCGGAAGGTGGAGGAACTCAAGTTCGCCACGCCCTCGGGGAAAATCGAGCTCGTTTCCCCCAAGCTGGAAGCCCAGGGGCTTGCTTCCCTCAAGCCTTATGAATCGCCGCAAACCCCCGGTGAGGGAAAGTTCCGCATCGCCTTCGGGCGTTGTCCCGTGCACACTCAGGGGCACACCGTGAACAATCCCATGCTCTCCGAGCAGATGCCCGAAAACGTCCTGTGGATAAACAAGGACGTGGCGGACAGGATGAAGATCGCGGACGGGGAATGGGTGGAGATTTCCAACGACACCCACGCCGGGAGGATCAAGGCGAAGGTGACGGAGTTCATCCATCCCCAGGCGGTTTTCATGGTGCACGGGTTTGGGCACGTCCTTCCGGTAGAGAGCCGGGCCTTTGGGAGAGGGGTGGCGGACAATGCCCTGATGCCGGGAGGCCTGGATGTGTGGGACCAGGCTGGTGGTGGCATGGCGATGCAGGAGCACTTTGTATCTGTAAGGAAGATCACACATTGAAGCACAAATGACGACTGGAGGATTTTACCGAAGCGAAGGGCAGTCTAATCATCGACATCGACGGGAGAGGATGAAATGTCGTCAGCCGTCACGATGTTCCACGCACAGATGGCTGCGGGCAGGAAGCCTTTTTGCTGGGAGATCACATCGAGGTGAATAAGACCCAGGGCAGCCACCTCGACCAGTGTCTCATCAGAACGGTCCCGTATGTCGATGGAAATCACGTAACGTTTGCACTGCTGACAGACTTCCGCCCTTTCCTGATCCCGGTCGGCGACGTAATAGGTGAGAAGCTTGTCGTGATCCGTGTTTCCACAAAAGGGGCATGCCAGCCTCACAAAACGCCACTCATTTGCACACAGGGAGCATCTGAGCCACCTCTGCCCTTCCTTTCCTTTGAGAAAGGCAAGCTCCGGCATGGATCCGCATATCGGGCAGTAGCCTTTCTGCCAGTGAAGGTCCTTGATGAGAGGCTTCAGCAACTCAGCCTTCTTTTCTAGCAGAGGTTTCATGATGTGGCTCAAGACAAATTCAATCGATCTGGATGCAATCCCGATACGGGATGCTATGGCCTGCATTTCCTCAGTGCGATCCCCGGCCATTGCCTTTAAATAATTCTGAGGGTCCAGATCACCACGCTCGAGGGCCTTCTTCAATTTCTGAATATCATTTACCAGTTTGGGAAAGCCTTTTTCCATGGCTGGAATGAGCTGATCAGCGGCCTTCATCCACATGGTGTGATCAAAATCAATGAGATCTCCCCACGACGCAACAGGGACTCCCTGTTGGAACCTCGCGGAGTCAGGCACTTCCAAATTGATCACTTGGCTGAAGGGAATGCCGGCTTTGAGACGGGCTTTCTCCACAAAGATTCCCCTGAAGGCCTCAATGACATTCTCAAGTGGCTGACGTTCCTTTTTGAGGACATCGAGAGCTCGAGAGACTCTTTCCGCAGCTGCCTCTGGTGGATATTCTGGGACTTGGCTAACCATTCGGGACATCCAATGCTGGGATGGGTTCAAGATGGATTTTTCTGTAATTTACGTGTGAGCGGAAAAGCATCTTCACATGGGTTGGGTTGAGGACTGCCCGTTGGAGAAGCTGCTGGGCAGTCCTCGCGGAATACTTCACCCGACTAAACAACTGCGAATTCGTGGTACTTTTTGGGGTCATCCGTGACGATGTATATCACCCGGACCTCTTCTGCATTGAGGGCCTTCGCCTTGGGATAGGTCTTTTTCAATTCTTCGACCCTTTTAGCAGCGAGTGCCAGAATATCCTTCCTCTCCCCAAACACCATCGTCCCCGTAGGGCAACTCAGCACACAGGCAGGGATTCGGTCGTTGGTGATCCTGTCGAAACACATGGTGCACTTGGCAAACACCTTGGTCTTCTCATCTTGCCGCGGAACATTGTAAGGACAGGCCGTGCGGACCTCCTCGAAGGGCGCCTCCTTGGATTTGGCTTGAAACAGGACGGCTCCCGTCTTTTCGTCGCGAGTGGCTCCCCCATCCACGTAGCCTGCGATGGCGTCCACGCAGGGAGGCTCGATACAGTGGCGGCATTGCTCGGAGAAAAAATACCAAAAAGGCTTGCCGTTCTCCTTAATTCCTTCTGAGAAACGGACGAGCTTCCAGGTTTGGGCCGATGTATCCTGTGGGTTTTGATAAGTCCCGACCTGTTTGGTCTTGGTGCCGGGTAGTTCATTCCACTGTTTGCAGGCAACCTGGCAGCCGCGGCAGGCTGTGCACTTGGAGGTATCAACGAGTATTGATTTTCCTTCTGCCATCTCTCACTCCTCCTACACCTTGGACACGTTGACCATGAAGGCCTTAAATTCCGGGGTCATGGTGTTGGCGTCACCAACGGTGGGGCTCAGCAGGTTACATGTGTCACCGCAGTCCTTGGGGAAAAGCCATCCGTAGTTGAAGGTCATCCCAACCTGGTGGATGGTTTGACCCCCGACCGTGAAAGGACGGAAACGCGTGGTGACCATGGCGACGCATTCCACTTTGCCGCGTGGCGATTCCACTTTGACCTTTTCCCCGTTCTTGATCCCGCGGAGTTCAGCCAGTTCCCTGCTCATCTCCACATAGGCCTGGGGCATGGCTTCCGTGAGCCATGACATCCATCTGGTCTCAGCGCCGGTGCACCAGTGCTCCGTGCAGGAATAGGTGGTGCAAACGAAAGGAAATTTAGGATCGCAACCGGAATAGAGGTCGCATTCCTTTTTGAAGATCTTGATGGCTGGATTGCTCAATTGGGCAGACAGCAGGTTCTTGGACAGCGGCCCCTCGAGCGGTTCATAGTGCTCGGGGAAGGGTCCTTCCGCCAGCCCCGGTCCAAATAGGGCTCCAACCCCGTCGGGCTTCATGATGAACGGAAGTTTGCCTTTCTCTTTGTCGCTCAAAGGCGGCCAGGGGCCGTCCGGAACATCGCCCACCCATTTTCCGTCCACCCATTTGAGGAGGGGACGACTGGGATCGAACGGCTGTCCGTCCTTATCCACCGAGGCCCGGTTATAAAGGATGCGCCGGTTTACCGGCCAGGCCCAGCCCCATTCAGGATAGAGGCCAAGGCCCGTCGGATCGTCCTTTTTCCTGCGGGTCATCAGATTGGTCCCGTCCGCGGTAAAAGCTCCGCAATAGATCCAGTTGCCGCTTGAAGTCTTTCCGTCAGCCTGCAGGTTGGCAAAACCGGGAACACACTGCCCCTTCTTGTAGGCCTTGTCGCCGATGGCAACATCTTCCAGGAAATAGCCGTTAATCACCTTGGAAGTTGCCTCCGCATCGTAATTACCTTTGGCATCTGCATAATTCCATACCAGGTTGACGATCGGGTCGGGGAAGGCGCCCTTCTGTTTCTTGTAAAGATCCTTCAATTTATTCACCAATCGGTAAAGGATGTCCCCCACGGAAAGGGCGTCCCCCGGAGGATTTTCCGCCACATACTTCCATTGCAGCATTCGCCCGCTGTTGCTCATACTGCCTGTTTTTTCCATGGAAGCCGCGGCCGGAATCAGGAAGACCTCGGTCTTGACCTTTTTCGGGTCCATTCCGGGACCCTTCCAGAAAGAAGCGGTCTCATTGTCGAAAATATTCACGTGGACCATCCAGTCCAGCTTGGTGAAGGCCTCCCGCACCTTGTTGGCATTGGGCAGACTGACGGCTGGGTCCTGTCCGATACAGGTGAACCCCTTGATTTTGCCCTCATACATCGCGTCGATCATGTTCAGCACGGTGCAGTCCTGGCCGTCATCGAGCTTGGGCACAAGGGAATATCCGAAATCATTCTCCTTGGTGGCCTTGTCGCCGTACCATGCCTTGAGGAGGCTCACCATGTACTTGGGATAATTCTGATACCAGTTGGCCGACTGGGGTTCATTGGTTTTGGGCGTGTTTTTCTTGAGGTACTCTTCCAGGGTCGCCTGGGAACCCACCGGTGCTTTCAGATAGCCGGGAAGAATGTGGGAGAGAATGGCCTGGTCCGTGGACCCCTGGACATTCGGCTCGCCGCGCAAAGCGTTGATGCCGCCTCCCGCAATCCCCATGTTACCCAGCAGAAGCTGAATGATGGACATGGTTCTGATATTTTGCACGCCGACCGTGTGCTGCGTCCAACCCAAAGCGTAGAGTTCCGTACCGGCTCTATCCCTGACTCCCGTCGAGGAGTAGAGTTCATAGACCGTCTTGAGATCTTCCACCGGTGTGCCTGTGATGGAAGAAACCTTTTCGAGGTCGTATCGAGAGTAATGAGCCTTCAGCATCTGCAGGACGCACCGCGGGTTCTCAAAAGTCGGGTCCTTTTGCGGGATGCCCTTGTCATCGAGTTTTATGGTCCACGTTGACTTGTCGTACTTTCTCGTGGCGGGGTCATACCCCGAGAATAGACCGTCGCTGAAACTGAACTTCTCGTCGACGATAAAAGAGGCGTTGGTATACTCTCTCACGTATTCTTCAAAACACTTGTTGTTGTCGAGAATGTATTTGATCATACCACCGAGGAAGGCGATGTCGGTGCCTGATCGCAGGGCGACGTAATGATCCGCCAGCGCCGACGTTCTGGTAAAGCGGGGATCGACATGGATGATTTTGGCGCCTCGCTGCTCCCTGGCCCGCAGTACCCACTTGAAGGAGATCGGGTGCATTTCCGCTGCATTGCTGCCCATAATCAGAATGACATCGGCATTCTTGATATCGATGTAATGATTGGTCATGGAACCACGGCCGAACGACTCTCCCAGAGCCGCTACGCTGGGACCGTGTCAGACCCTGGCCTGATGATCGATATAGACTAGGCCGAGAGCCCTCACTGCAGCGGTGACCATCCAGCACTCTTCATTGTCCAGCTTTGAACTGCCCAGGTGCGAGATGGATTCAAGCCGATTGACCACCTGCCCTTTTTCGTTCTTGGTGATGAAACTCTTGTCCCGCTCCGCCTTGATCTTCTTGGCGATCTGGGTGAGAGCCCAATCCATTGTCTTGGGTTCCCACTTGTTACCCCCGGGCCTGCGATACAAGACCTTGGTCAAACGATGCTCATTGCGGGCCGACATGAGAAGCATGCCCGCACCCTTCGCGCAAAGTGATCCCTCGTTGACGGGATGTTCCGGGTCGCCTTCGATGTTGATGATCTTGCCGGTTTTCGTGTCCGTGCTGCAGATCAGGCCGCAGGTCACCGAGCAGTAGTAGCAAAGAGAATAAGTTTGTTTGGCGCTCTTTACCTTGTCGATTTTCTTGAGTTCCTCGGCGTAAGCCACAATGGGTCGCATGTCGATACCCAGAGACGACAACGCGACTCCGGCACCCATGGCACCAGAAATCGCCAGGAACTCACGGCGTGTAACCCCCATATTGTCCTCCTTTTCTTGTGAACATCAGAAGAATCGCGCCGAACCGGGCTGTTGAGGATTTTCCGCAAACTCAAAATAATGAAAGGTGAAAGCCAGTCTCGACTCTAGAAGGTTTTATGAGTGATTACAATATGTTACTTTAAGCATATTTGGTTGATGCTGCTTCGGGCTCCAATTGGCGGGCCATCCATGCACGGCGGCAACGCACTCCCGAGGAGGGCCACCTGGCATCTCGAGTGAACGTTGTTTGGGTCAAACGATTCCACCTGCCGTGCCGGATGTTCATTTGGCGAGCGCAAAACGTGCGGGGTAGACCTTGGGATACTCGGTGGAATCATATGAGGACGTGAGGATCCTCTCCGGATGCGTATAGATGCTCATGCTGTTTTCCCTCAGGAAACCGATCAGGGTAATGTTCAGATCTTCAGCCATACGCACGGCCATGCTTGTGGGTCCGGAAAAACCGGATAGAATTTCGACTCCCAGCATGCCTGCTTTCTGGACCATCTCAAAACTCAATCGTGAGGACAAAATCGCTAAAAAAGCCTCCTTGGCTTTACCCATGTGCATCAGGGAACCAATCGCTTTGTCGAAGGCGTTGTGTCTCCCGATGTCCTCGGAAAAGGCCAGGAGGTTTTCCTCAAGATCGAAAATGGAGGCGGCGTGCGTTGAGCCTGTCAATGGAAATATGGCCTGCTTGGTTTCAAACAGATGCTTCAGCTGCAAGATATCCTGCAAAAGGATGGAGTTGAAACTTTCAACGGGCTTCATGGATGAGTGTATTTCCTCGGCACTCCTCTTCCCGCACATCCCGCAACTGGATGTGCTGAGGAATGTATTCCCCTCCCGAAAAGACTTTTTGCTGTCATTGCCCATCCTCAGGCGCAGCAGCACCCTTTGGTTTCCGGGGATCACATCACAATGCCGTATGGAGAGCACATCATCCAGGGAGTCAATGATCCCCTCCGTGAAACAAAAGCCGGTCACAAGATTGATGTCGTCTCCGGGAAGGCGCATGGTGACGGCATAGGATGAGTCATCAACATAGATCTCCAGAAGCTCTTCCACAGCCAGATTGTATTCCGCAGCAAACAGGTGGTTGTCTTTGAATCGTGAGGTCTTGTGTCGCAGAGTTTGCATACGGGATATCCTCCATTTGAGATTGAGGGCTCTGGTGGGATCAGGATGCCTCACACGTTTTCAACGCGCTCGTTAGCGGCCAGGGACGCCTTGCTTCAGTCAGACCTCCTTGATTTCAACAATCAATCCCCGTAGCTCTTGACAGGCCAGGGGAATAGTTCCCGGGCTTTCTTGACTGCCTCTTCTTCAACAGCATTGAACCAGAGTAAATATCTGTCCTTAAACAATGCGCCGAAATCAGTGAGTTGATAGCCTTCTCGTTTGCTGCCGCTTTGAATGATCAGCTGAACCCCCAATATTTTCTCGGTTTTCTTTATTTTGCCCCATGCGGCCCTGTATGACATGCCCAAGTCGCCTGCTGCTTTCTTTAGAGATCCGTACTCCTCGATTTTTGCAAGCAGCAGGGCACGCCCGATACCGAAGAAGACCCCTTCGCTCGTTTCCAGCCATAGACGCAGCCTCACCCTCGGGCTGCACTCATCCACTCCATGAATGGCGGTCACGCCGTCAGTGGGCGAATCTGATTGCGACAGACTCATTCCGGGTCCCTCCATGGACCATGAGTTGGAGCGGAGCGGAGCAACAATGGGCAGCGCGTTCCCTGCTCATTCTTCATGGACACACCTCTAACGCTATGGAATTAGTGACATAACGCACTGCATGCTCGAATAACGAACGCTGGTTCCAATCATTGATCATCCAGCAGAACAGTCCGGACTTGGGGCCCGAATGTTCTCTTTGTACGTCAACCGAAATGACTAACCAAAAGGGCATTTGGGAAAGGTACAAGCCTTGCACGCGAGGCAGAATGCACCGTGCCCCAGCTTGGCGAGGTCTTGCCGCCTGATGGCGAGGCCTGCCAGAATACGAGGGAGCAACAGATCAAAGCTGGTCGTCTTGAAGTACAGGGCGCAGGCGGGAACTCCCATGATCCGTACGTTGCCGATACGCGCCAGCAGGGTCATGGCTCCAGGAATGACAGGGGCACCATAGAGCATGTCTGTCGCTCCCGCATCCAGGAGACCCTGGCGAGTCACATCATCAGGGTCTACCGAGAGGCCTGCGGTGGTGATCAGGAGATCGGCTCCCTTCTCCATGAGCTGATGCACACCCTTGCAGATCGCCTGGCGGTCGTCGGGCACAATGATTGATTCCAGCACGTTACAACGGTATCTCTCGACTTTGGAAGTGATGATGGGCGCGAACTTGTCCTCGATGATCCCCTGAAACACCTCACTTCCCGTGACCAGAATGCCGACCAGGGCTTCTCTCAGGGGGAGCACCCGAAACAGAGGGCCATCGGTCAGAACAGCTGAAGCCTTGATGAAGTCCCTCCTGGGTAGAAGGAGAGGTATGGCTCTTGTAGCCGCAAGCTGTCTTCCCTCGGTGACCACCGTAAAGGTTTTTCGGCTGGCGCACACGACTCCGGTGAGCATGTTGAACCGTTCCAGGGGTTCCTCGTGCACCACGAAGAGCCCGGCCCGCCCTGCCCTGAAAGTGATCCTCCCTTCCCGGGGATGCTCGTCAAACGCGATTCCCTCACCGGCCATGGCTCTGGCGAAGGCAAGGGCTGCTTCATTCTCGTGGACCCAATCGGATGGAATCTCGTTCTCTTCATGAACGTAGACGGTCTGACGACCCATCTGTTGCAAACGGCAGAGGTCTCCGACAGCGATGCGCTGGCCTTTGGAAAAGACCGGCCCTTTGCTCTCCCCGGGGACGATCATGGTCATGTCATGGAGCAGTTGCTTTCCAATGGCCTGTTCAGGTGAAATGGCCTTGAGGGGTGGAATTCCGTCGGAAGGGCTCTCGGCGCTCTCCTCGGTCATATAAGGTGCTTCCCCCTGACATGCCCGGCAAATGGCACCGTCTCTCAACGGGTAGGGCTCACCGCACAGAACACAGGTGGAAATCCCGCCCCTTTTCGTCTTTCCTCTGAACCGCGGATGAATGCGTACACGCTGAAACCCGCAGATACTCGCCCCCGCCTCTTTCATCTGGGCCAGCAGAAGGTCCTTGTCCTGTTCTGCCTTTTCTTTCAGTTTGAGAAACCATGATCTTATTTCCTGCCATTGGTCCAGCTTCGTGACGTCGAGGTAAACGCGGACTCCCTCACCCTCGTATTTTTCGTAGAGGCTCAGGGCGTATCGACCAAGATTGATGATCTTGAGCCATCCGTTCCCCACAGTACAGGGGGTGAGCAACTGGATGGCGTCAGGCAGGCAGGCGGGTGTCTCACTGATGGCGTCGAGGAGGATTCCCTCCGGCATCTGCTTCATAGCAAGATCGACCATGAATCCCCCGAGGACAAGCCCCGGTGCAGGGTAGCCATGAAAGGATTCGATGACCTGGAGATATTCGTCCAACGAGTAGTTGCCGATGCGGCTCATATGGAATGCCTCGAATTTGAGTCTTCATTGTTCAGGATGCCCATGACGATGGAACTCACAAAACACCAACAGCCCCTATCAAATCTCGGTCGTTATGCTGTGAGTGACATAATGTGTGGGTAGTATAGAAGCAGGTGAGAGGGTGTCAAGGAAGAAATATACCATCACGATCGAAAAGATCCATTTCTCTGGGAGCGGCTGTCCCTGGGGGTTCCACAGGTCACCCAGGCATGTCGGCACCCAGCCGGAGGCAGGTTTTCAACCTGAAAGAAAACCGTCTGCTTCGCCAACAAAAGAGGTGCAGCGGCATGTGTCCACCGAGCTCATTGTTGGACTTTGCTGCAGCCACAACTGTGACATCGCCTCCCATGCGTTCCATGCCCGGATGAGATATGGTCTCCTCGCAGCGTCATGAAGGTTCAAGATTGAAGGGGAGGGTCACCTCCGGACTCCTCCCCTCACTCACGGGAATCAGATTTTTTCGATGGCCACGGCACATGCCTTGTACTCGGCAGTCTGGGTGACAGGGTCAAATGCCGGGTTCGTGAGCCAGTTGGCGCAGGTTTCACGGAAATGGAAAGCCATCCACACGAGGCCCTTGGGAATGCGATCGGTGATCTTCGCCTTCACTCTCACCCTGCCGCGCCTCGATCTGACGAGGATCAATTCTCCATCCTCGATGCCCATTTCGGCGGCATCCTCGGGAGATATGTCCGCTGTCTCCTCCGGCAGGAGCTCGTTCAGTCCCAATGCCCGTCCGGTCTGAGTGCGAGTGTGATAGTGGTAAAGGCGGCGACCCGTGCTCAGAACAAAGGGATAGTCCTCATCTGCAACTTCTGCGGGCGGTGTCCAGTCAACGGGAATCAACTGACCAAGTCCGCAGGTGAAGCAGCCGTCCTTGTGCATGACCGGGGTCCCGAAATGGTCTTCTGTGGGAACCGGCCACTGGAGTCCATCCTTTTCGATGCGTCTGTACTTGATGCCCACCAGTTGAGGAGCGAGGACGGAAATCTCATTGTCCCACAGCTCCTGAGCGCTGTTTGACGACCACTCGTGGCCCATGCGCCTGGCGATCTCCTTGAAGATCCACCAGTTCGGCTTGGAGATTCCAGGTGGCTCACTGACAGTGCGGACTCTGCTCACCCGCCTTTCGCTGTTGCTGAAAGTCCCGTCATTTTCGCTCCAGCCTGCCGCGGGCAAGATCACGTGGGCAAATCGGGTGGTCTCCGTGGGGAAGATGTCCTGGCACACCAGGAACTCAGCAGATCTCAGGCAGTTTTCCACGTGCTTGATGTGGGGTTCGCTGTTGGCCAGGTTCTCGCCGAAAATGTAGAAGGCCTTGACCTTTCCGTCGATGAGTCCCTCCAGCATGGACGGCATCATCATCCCGGGTTTATCGGGCAGGGTCTCCACGCCCCAAGCCTTTTGAAACTTCTTGCGGAATGCAGGATCATCCACCCTCTGATACCCGGGAAATACGTTCGGCAGAGCCCCCATGTCACAGGCGCCCTGCACGTTGTTCTGTCCACGGATGGGGTTGACACCCGCCGCATTCGAACCCCACGTTTCCGAGCAGCATCTGCAGGTTGGCGCAGGAAAGCACGTTGTTCATGCCGCAGGTGTGCTCCGTGATCCCAAGGGTGTAGGCGAGCAGAGCAGGCTTGACGGAAGCAAGGCGCCGTGCCACCTCACGGATGAGGTCGTCACTGATCCCGCAGATCTCCGCCGCCCTCTCGGGTGGATACTCCTCCACCTTGGCTTTGAGCTCATCGAAACCGATGGTGCATGATGCAACATAATCCTTGGCGTACAGGTCTTCGGCTATCAGCACGTTCATGATTCCGTTGAGAAAGGCGATGTCACTGCCCACCTTGATGGGTACATGGATGGATGCGAAGTCGGCAAGTCCTGTGCGACGAGGATCTACAACGATCAATTCTGCTCCATCCGCCACAGCATTTTTCACATAGGTGGCCGCCACGGGATGGGCCTCGGTCATGTTCGTGCCGATGGCAATGATCATCTTTGCCTTGGCGAAATCGGCGAAGGAATTGGTCATAGCCCCGGAACCGAAAGATTTCGCCAGACCGGCGACGGTTGGGGCGTGTCAAGTACGTGCGCAGTTGTCTATGTTGTTCGTTCCAATCGCAGATCGGAACAGCTTCTGCATCTGGTAGGAATCCTCGTTGATGCTGCGGGAGGAACTGACACCGGCAATGGAATCCGGACCATACTTTTCACGGATTTCCTTGAACTTCTCCGCAACCAAATCCAGCGCTTCATCCCATGATGCCTCGCGGAAGGCCCCGTTCTCCCTGATGAGCGGTGTCTTGAGCCGCTCTTCCGAGTAGAGCCAATCATAGCCGAACCTCCCCTTGACGCAGAGGCGTCCATAGTTTGGCGCGGCATCCTCGACTCCCGTGACTTTGATGATCTTGCCGTCTTTTTCGTGGAGCCACAACTGACAGCCGACTCCACAATAAGGGCATGTGGTACGGACCTTGTTGATCTCCCAGGGCCTCCCCATTCCCTTGCTTTTCTTTTCGGTCAGGGCACCAACGGGGCACGACTGGACACATTCACCACAACTCACACAATTGGATTCCCTGAGTTCGGTGTTGTTGAACGTTGTGATAAAGGAGTCCGATCCGCGACTTGCCACGTCGATCACTCCGTTCATCTGTACTTTGAGACAGGCGCGGACACATCTTCCGCACAGCACACACTTGTTGGGATCCCGGATGAACATGGGATTCGACGCATCCCTCTCCTTGAGCGCGGTTTCGGTTTTGTAGCGGATATGGTCAATGCCGTGCTCGTAGACCAGGTTCTGCAGCTCGCAATCACCGGTCTGCTCACAGAGCAGGCAGTCATGGTTGCCATATGCCACCAGCAATTCCAGGACGCTCTTGCGTACCCGATGCACGTTCTCGGTGTGAGTGTGAATCACCATCCCGTCCATGGCCGGAGTCGTGCACGACGGGGGCAGTCCCCGCATTTTCTCGATCTCAACGATACATAGTCGACATCCGCCATAAGGGGGCATTTTCGGGTGATAGCAGAGCGTCGGGACATATATGCCGTTGTCTCTGAAGATTTCGAGAACGGTCTGCCCTGCTTTCCCTTGAACTTTCTTCCCCTTGAAGTCTTTTCCATTCACCGTCAGGGTGATGGTTCCGTTATTCATTCTCTTCTCCTATCTTGAACCTCAGTCGATGGCATGGAATTTACACGCCAGGATGCAGGAGCGGCATTTGATGCACTTGTCCCTGATGATGAAGGCCGGCTCCTTCTTTTTCCAGGTGACGGCCTCCACCGGACAGGCCTTGAAACAGAGTCCGCACTTGGTGCAAGTCTCGACGTTCACCTCGAACTTGATTAGATCACGGCAGACCCTTGCCGGACACTCCTTTTTGAGGATGTGCGCCTCGTACTCGTCCCGGAAGTACCGGACGGTGGAAAGCACCGGGTTCGGGGCCGTCTGGCCGAGACCGCAAAGGGACCCGGCCTTGACATCCTCGGCCAGCTCCAGGAGCAGATCCAGGTCCTCCATGGTGGCCTGGCCCTTGGAGATGGAGGTCAAGGTCTCCAGCATGTTCTTGGTCCCCAGCCTGCAGGGGACGCATTTCCCGCAGGATTCCTTCTGGGTGAAGCCGAGGAAAAACTTGGCCATGTCCACCATGCAGGTGGTGTCGTCGGTGACGATGAGACCCCCCGAGCCCATGATGGAGCCAACCGCGGTGAGGTTCTCGTAGTCCATGGGTATGTCGAAGTGCTCGGCGGGGATGCATCCCCCCGAGGGGCCTCCCGTCTGAGCCGCCTTGAACTTGCGCTTGTTGGGAATCCCCCCCCCGATGTCGTCGATGATCGTGCGAAGGGGGGTTCCCATGGGGATCTCCACCAGGCCGCTGAAGTTGATCTTGCCGGCGAGAGCGAACACCTTGCTCCCCTTGCTCTTCTCGGTGCCCACGCCCGCAAACCAGTCCCCCCCCTTGGTTAAGACCACGGGAATGTTGGCAAGGGTCTCCACGTTGTTGATGTTGGTGGGTTTTCCAAAGAGGCCCTTCACCGCGGGAAAGGGAGGCCGCGGCATGGGCATGCCCCGCTTGCCCTCAATCGATGCCATGAGCGCCGTTTCCTCGCCGCACACAAACGCTCCCGCACCGAGCTTCACCTTGATCTCGAAGTCGAACCCCGAGTCGAAGATGTTTTTCCCCAGATACCCCCTCTTGGTCGCATGGTCGATGGCGATGAGCGAGCGATCGTGGGCCAGGGGATACTCCGCCCGGCAGTAGATGTAAGCCTTGGTGGCCCCGATGGCGTAGCCCGCGATCATCATCCCCTCGAGGACGCTGTGGGGGTCCCCTTCCAGCACCGCCCGGTCCATGAAGGCCCCCGGGTCCCCCTCGTCGGCGTTGCAGATGATGTACTTCTGATCCCCCGGGGACTTGTTGGCGAACTCCCACTTCATGCCCGTGGGGAAACCGCCTCCGCCACGCCCCCGAAGCCCGGACTTCTTCATCTCCTCGATGACCTCCATCTGGGTCAGGGAAAAGGCCCGCCGTACGCCATCGTAGCCGCCCACCCGGATGTAGTCGTCGATGTCTTCCGGGTTTATAAACCCGCAGTTTCGAAGCACAATGCGCCGCTGGGGGCTGAAGAACTCCATGTCGTGGTAGGTGAAAACCCGCTCCTTGCTCTTGGGATCGATGAAAAGAAGGCGCTCCACCTTCTCTCCCCCAACCAGGTCCACGTCCACGATCTCTTTGATGTCCCCGGGCGTGACATTGCAGTAAAAGGTGCCCGGGGGATCCACCACAATCGTTGGACCCATCTGGCAAAGCCCGTGGCATCCCGTGAATTTCACTTCATAGTTGTCAGCAAGACCCGCCTTGAACACCTCGTCCTTGAGGGTGGCAAAGATGACGTTGGCCCTCTGGGATTCACAGCCGGTCCCCCGGCAGACGAGAAGCTGACAGCCCTTGTCCGGAACCAAACTAGTTGTCTCTGTATGCATTCAAAATCTCCGTGACCTTTTCAGCTTTCATGCGGCCGAAGGTGTCCTTGTTGACAACCATGGCGGGAGCCAGTGCACAGGCACCGATACAGGCCACCCGCTCCAGCGTGAACACCCCGTCCTTGCTCGTCTCACCGGCCTCCACCTCGAGCTGGCCCATGACCTCCTCGAGAATCCTGGCGCCCCCCATGACGTGGCACGCCGTCCCCTGGCACACCATCACCGTGTTCCTGCCCAGAGGGCTGAACTTGAACTGGGCGTAAAAGGTCGCCACCCCGAACACCTCCACAGGGTCGATGCGGCAAAACCTCGCCGCCGCCGTCATGGTCTCCGGGGGCAGATAGCCAAAGGCTTCCTGAATGTCCTGCAGTACCGGTATCAACGCGTCCCGGTCCCGATGATGCTTCGAAAATACCCGCTTCAGTCTCTCTTGCTGCTCCATGTCTCTCCATCCTGTGTTCCCGGAGAAAGCCGGTTCAACTCCTCCGGGAACCGTGCGCCTTCCGCAAACCAAGGTTCACCGTTCGCCGCCCAAAGAGGGGGACAGAGCCCCCCCGGGTCCTTTTCCGGGCGATCACCCCACCGTCGGTGCCGTCTGCACGACCTGTTCCTTTTCCGGAACCCCTCCCGCGGCCCCCCGTCCCGTCCAGCTCGGACGCAGGTAGATGAACCAGTACATGCCCCCCACAAAGACGGCGCCGCCTATGATGTTGCCGATGGTCGCAGGCAAAAGGTTCCGCCACAGGAAATTGCCCCAGGTGAGGATCGCTCCGCCGTCCTTCAACCCCGCTGCCACCGTGGCAAAATATGCAGGGTCCAAGTCCTTGATGAAAAGGGCCGACGGGATGAAATACATGTTCGCCACGCAGTGCTCGAACCCGCACGCCACAAAGGCCGATATGGGGGGAAGAATCGAGAGGATCTTGTCGGTTGTGCTCCTTGCGCTGAAGCAGAGCCACACGGCCATGCACACCAAAGCGTTACAGAAGATGGCCAGGAAGATGCACTGCATGAACTCCAGGCTCGTCTTGACCACCCCGATGTTCAAAGCCGTGACCCCCACCGCCCCGCCACCGAAGGTGTGCTGCTTGCCAAGAAACACGAAATAGGCGGTGAGCACCGAGCCCACGAAGTTGCCCAGGTAAACGATGACCCAGTTTCTCATCATCGCCCCCGTGGAGACCTTGTTGTTGGCCCAGGCCATGGGGATGAGGCAGTTGCCGGTGAAAAGCTCCGAGCCCCCCACCACGACCATGATCAGGCCCGTGGCGAACACAAGACCCCCGAGGAGGCGCTGAATCCCGTAAGGGATCCCCGTGGTGAAGGCAACTTCCCCTCCCGCGTTCACCGCGATCTTGCCCAGTCCCGCCCACACCGTCGTGGCGTAGTTGGCCCCCATGGCAATGAAGGCCCCCGCCAATATGCCCAGGGCGAACATGCGGTAGGTTCCAAGCCCCGCCTTGGCGATCCCGACGTTTTCGGCCTTGGTTGCCATGTCCTTGGGTATCAGTGAATCAAATGAAAGACCGTTGCTCATGACCATCCCTCCAAATGTTTTGAAGTCCTTCCCTCTGCCGCCCCAAACAAAAAAAGGCCCACCCCGAGAAGGCAGATCCCCCCTCTCACGGCAAGCCCGCAAAATCCCACCAACCATCGCGTGTCAGTATTGAAGCAATGCATCTAGGCCCGACCGGAAACAGCATCCACGTGAACGTTCAGCATCCACCACAGCAGGGAGCACCCCAAGAAGACATCAAGATCCTCGCCAAGCGAGCGCCTCCATCAGCGCAGGCAAAATGGGCAGAGCTCCGGCCTCTGTTTCTCGCGCATTAACCCCCCTTGTGCGTTGGAACCACCCCCCTTCGCGATCACTTCTTCCAGTCGCGTTAAGCCCACGTCAAATATGGCCGAGACTGGCATTTCTCAACCGCCATGGCGGTGGGATTCCTGTTTCGACGCACGATTCTCAAAATTTGGTGGAAATGAAGACAGGTCTAAGGTAGCAGAGAGGAAAGCAAAAGAAAAGTGAAAAAAATAACTATGTCAAGTAGTTATGCTAGATTAAACATATAAGGGTCATGCTTTGAGCCTTCGTTTCTGATGCCTTCGTCAGGCAAACACGCGGGGCTTAACGCAGTCTGGTCGCAACCAAAAGCTCTTTCACCACGAAGCGCACGAAAAAAAACTGTCCCAATCCTGCGGGGCGGCAATCACTTCCTGCCACGGAAGGCGTCCTTCAAGGCCCTGTCGAAAGTTCTCAATTCGCTGACCCGCTTCAGCCGACACACGGCAAGATGAATCAAATCCCTTGCGGTGAGAGCAGGGTACCGATCTGCCAAGCGGCGCGCGTGGAGCACCAATTCCCCTTCGATGGGGAAGACTTCGTCAACTACGCGGATGACAAGCGTCAGAGCGGCATCGAGTGTCGCGGTGCGTGCGACGGGGAGATAGGCATGCAGGAGCTCCTGCAGAACCTCGGCCGACGTGACCAGCTTCTTGCCCTGCGCTCGGGATGAAATGAAGAACTCCTGCGCTTCGGCTCGCAGAGGGTGCGGACGTCCAACCGCATAGATGAAGACATTGCTGTCAACAAAAATCATGGCCTCTTGGCCTCCTGAAAACCTTCTATAATCAGCTTCTTGTGTTCTTCCCACTCCGGTTCGACGCCTTCTTCCCTGGCGGCGCATTCATCAAAGAACTTGCGCAAGTCATCGGCATTATTCAGAAGATCGCCCCTCCTCCTTTGTTCCAGTGCCTCTTTTCCCGCATCCCTCAGCCAGGCGCTCAATGATTTTGATTCCCTCTTGGCTTGTGACCTGAACCTTGCAGCCTCCTCCTCATCCAGAATGACTTGAACCCGCACAGACATGTTCATCTCCTCAGTATGTAGCATGTATGAGTGTATGAGTATACGTATGTAAACCTACATACAATACTCAGCGTCAAAAAGGAAGCGCAGGTGCAAAAAAGGGCCTCGTTTTCGAGGACTCGAAGCAGGGCGAGGCAGACTGAGAAGCCTATTGCGCTTGTCTTGGGTCTTTTGGATCTGGATTTGACGAACAAAGCCGGGGGGGCGATTGAAAGGACTCCATCAATCGGCAACCGGGGATCACCTTGACAGACCACGGCAAAGGCCATCGGTCCTTTTCGGGGGTCCCCGTTTCATTGCGTTGAACCAGGCCAGCAAATTCTCCGTGAACAGTCTGGCGGTGTCCAGCAACCGGCAGCCAGCTGACGACCACGGCACATCCCCCGAGAGGGGATTCGGGAAGTGTGCGGGATTAACACCCAAGGCAGAAAGCCCCTTGTCCCAGCCTCGCCAGATCCCGATGGGTGATGGTGATGCCTGGGAGGTCTCGGGGCAGCAGCAGCTCAAATCCCAGGAGTTCACGGCAAGGATTGAGGTCCATGAGTGTCCTCTGAGATCCGTATGAGTCGATGGAGCACCCTTCGCCAGACTTCACGAGAGAGCCAGTTTCTCCACCTTGACGGCGCTCACCTTGAACTCGGGGATCTTCACCGTGGGGTCCACGGCTGAGGCGCTGGTGAGCACGTTGGCGGATCTGCCCCCGAAGTGGATGGTGGTGAAGAGTGTCCCCGGAGCCACATTGCCCCTGAGGCGGGCAGGAGCGTCGATGCGGCCTCGTCGCGATGAAACGAGGAGCATGTCCCCGTCCTTGATTCCGAGTTTTTCCGCGTCATTCGGGTGGATGTCCACGTAGCCCGTGCGCATTTCCGCATCCAGATGAGGAGAAATCCGGGTCATGGTGCCCGTGTGATAGTGGGCAAACATCCGCCCGGTGGTGAGGAAGAAGGGAAATTCCTCGTCGGGGAGTTCCGCCGGATTCATGTGCTCGACGGGGTGGAACTTGCCCTTTCCCCTGGAGAAAGCCTCCTTGTGCAGGAATGGAGTCCCGGGATGGTCGGAGGTTGGACAAGGCCACGTGAGCCCGTCGATGCCGAGCCTCTCATACGTCATCCCTCCGTATAACTTGGGGGCAAGGGAGCACACCTCTTTAAAGATGTCCTCGGGATCCGCGTGATCCATGGGATAGCCCATTGCCTTGGAAAGACGGCAGATGATCTGCCAGTCCGGGAGGGTGTCGCCCAGCGGCTCGATGGCCCTGTGGATTCTCATACATCGCCGCTCGGTGTTGGTGAAGGTCCCCTCCTTTTCGGCCACCGAGGAGGCCGCCAGGACCACGTCCGCCACCTGGGCGGTCTCGGAGAGAAAGATTTCCTGCACCACGAGGAAATCGAGCTTTTTCAAGGCCCGGTCCAGGTGTTCCCTGTCGGGTTCGCTCAGCTTCGGGTTCTCCCCGATGACATAGAGGGCCCGGATTTTCCCATCCAGAATGGCGGCAACCATTTCCGTGATGGTCATGCCGACCCGGCTGGGGACCTGCCTTCCCCATGCCTTGGAAAACGTCTCGATAACATTGGGATCCGTCACCGGTTGATAGCCGGGGAGCACGTTGGGGAGTCCCCCCATGTCGCAGGCTCCCTGGACGTTGTTCTGACCGCGGAGCGGGTTGACCCCGCCACCCCGCACTCCCACGTTGCCGCAGAGCATGGCCAGGTTTGCACAGGACTTGACGTTGTCCACGCCGGTGGTGTGCTGGGTGATACCCATGGCGTAGATCAGGGATGCCGGCCTGCCGGAGGCGTACAATTCGGCCATGCGCTCCACGTCGGCGGCGGGCACGCCCGTGATGGCCTCGACTCTCTCTGGGGTGTATTCCCCAACTACCCGGACCAAATCCTCGAAGCCCTCCGTCCTTTTCTCGATGTAATCTTTCGCATGCCAGCCATGGCGCAGGATGAAGTGCATCATTCCGTTGAGGAGGGCAACATCGCTTCCCAACCGGTGTGTGACGGAAACATCCGCAAAGCGGCTCAACTGAATGGTTCTTGGATCGGCAACGATAAGCCTTGCCCCCCTTTCCCTGGCCCTGTAAATCCTCGCGGCCACAAGCGGATGACAGGCTGTGGTGTTGGAACCGATCACGAAAACGCAGGCGGCGTCTTCTATTTCGGCGATGGAATTCGTCATGGCTCCGCTTCCGAAGGCGGCGGCAAGACCTGCCACCGTGGAGGAGTGTCAGAGCCGCGCGCAGTGATCCACGTTGTTGGTGCCGATGACCGCCCTGGCGAGCTTTTGGGCCAGGTAGTTCTCCTCGTTGGTGATCTTTGCCGAAAGGAGGACACCCACGCTGTCGGGTCCGTGGCGGCGGACGATTTCCCCGAGGGACTCCGCGGTGATTCGGACGGCGGTGTCCCAGCCGACCCGGTGGAAGCGTCCCTTCACCTTGACCAGGGGACCTTTCAGCCTCATGGGGCTGGTGATGTATTCGTGGAGATTCCAGCCCTTGATGCAGAGTCGCCCCTCATTGACGGGATGGGTTTTCAGGGGCATGGTCCCGACAAGTCGACCGTCCATGACCTTGAAGAGGACCCCGCAACCCGTCCCGCAGTACGAACAGACCGACGGCACAAATCGATAGTCCATCGCACTCACTCCTTTTGCCCTCCAGATAGCCGGTTTCACACAAGGGGCCGAGGTTCCAGCGGGGCTTTCTCACCCAATATGCTGAACGGAGACTGCTCCGGTGACGAGCCCGTCTCATAGCCGAAGAGGTCTTTCACGATGGCATTCACCTTCCGGTAGAGGAGGCGCAACGGTATCCCCACGGGGCACGCGGCCTCGCACAGTCCGCAGTCCACACAACGGCCAGCCATGTGCACCGCCCTGACCAGGTGGAATATGGGCACCTCCGTGAGGACAGTCCCAGTCCCGATGAGCTCCTGGTTTTCAAGGCTGCATTCCTTGCAGAAGCAGACCGGACAGATGTTCCTGCACCCGTAGCATTTCATGCATTTCTGAAACTCAAGCATCCAGCCTGCGAACCGTTGCCGGGGCTCCATCTCTTCAATGCTCTCCAGGTCCATGTCTCCCCTGATTCCCACCACCTTCGGGGTGCCCGCGGGGGACTCCGCGGGCTCCGGGGGGGCGTGATCCCGGGTGAGCACCCTGATGGATTCCTGAGATGCCTGGTTCCATGCGGAGAAGACGTTGATGGCGCGACGGGTGACCTCGTCTCCCGAAATTCCCACCTTGATGCCCGGTTGATCTGCGATGAGTTCCAGGGCCAGTTTCTCGAGGGGATACTCGGGTCCGGAGGCCACCATGTCCTCGATGTCGTCCAGGTTGTTCCTGGAAAAGGCGAAGGGCAGCATGTGGCCGTGCAGGTTCCTGTATGCGAGGAAGATGTCCACCTCGCTCTCTCGAAGCCAGGTGCGCACTGTCTGCTTCATGCCACACTCCTCTCCTGTTCCCGTGTCCGCCAAGCCTCACACACTGGACGCGCCGCACTCACGGAGCCTGTCTTCTGCCTTTGGCCCTGGCCCGCGGGCCGAAGGCCCATGGCGGAGATCTCTTCGGTGAACACGGCGACGGGACTTGGTCCCATGGCTTTCAGCTTTTCCGTGAAGGCCGTTGCGATCTGGGCGAATTTCCGAGCTTCCGCCGAGGAGATCCACTCCAGGTGCAACCGTCCGCCTAGGCCGACGAAGTCCAGAAGTTCCTGGAGGAAACGCATCCGTTTTACCGTCATGACATTACCGTACAGGTAATGGCAGTCTCCCATGTGTCACCCGGACACAAGCACCCCGTCCGCCCCGCTCTGAAAGGCTCTCAGGATGTGATGGGGAGACACGGTGGCGGAGCACATCACGCGCACGGGGCGAAGATTGACCGGGTACTGGATCCGGCTCACGCCGGCCAGGTCCGCCGCCCCGTAAGCGCACCAGTTGCACAGAAAGGCGAGGATTCTGGGTTCAAAGCTGTTCTTTTTCATGGCTTCTCCACGCCGGAAGGAAAAGTTTTCGATAACGGACATGCCTGTTCAGTCTTTGTGTCCTTTCCGTCTTGGCGGTGAAACAGTTTCCTTCTTCATGCTGCCAGGGCTGTCTTGATCTGGGCGTAAAGCTGTCTGCCGCTGAAGCCCATGAGAGTGGCCGCCTCCGATGGACACGTGGCCGCGCACGCCCCGCACCCCTTGCACATGACCGCGTTGACCTCGGCGACCCTGAGCTTCTCGTCGAAGGAAATGGCCCCGAAGGGACAGACATTGACGCAGGCCAGGCAACCGGAGCAGCTCTCCGCCTGGATGTGTGCCACGATACCCCCCACCCGGATGCTTTCCCTCGTCAGGATCGACAGGGACCGGGATGTGGCGGCAAGGGCCTGTGCGATGCTTTCCTCGATGGGTTTGGGATAGTGGGCCATTCCGCAGAGAAAGATCCCGTCGGTTGCGAAATCCACGGGGCGAAGTTTCTGGTGGGCTTCCAGAAACCAGCCGTCGGCATCCGTCGGAATCTTGAACAGTTTATCGAGGCCGTGATCCCGGTAAGGTTCGATGGCCGTGGCGAGGCAGAGAAGATCGACATCGAGGGCGACATCACGGTCCAGCATTTCCTCCCTGAAAAGGAGGCGGACCTGCTCCCCGCGAGGCACTGCCACGGGTTTCCTCCCGGTCGAGTACGAGAAGAAGAGCACTCCCCTGGATTTGGCTTCCCGGTAAAGCTCTTCCCGAGTTCCGTAAGTCCGCATGTCTCTGTAGAGGACATGCACGCCCGTGTCGGGATTCATCTCCTTGAGCTCCAGGGCAGCCCTTACGGTGTGAGTGCAGCACACTTTGGAGCAGTACGGGTGACCGTTATCCCGGGAGCCCACGCACTGGATGAAGGCCACGTTGCGAACCTTGGCAATCCTCGGGTCGAGGTCCTGCATGAGCCCGTCCATTTCCAGTTGAGTCACCACGGCGGGATGCTTCCCGTAGAGGTACTCCGTGGGCCTGTGCTCCTTCGCACCCGTGGCGATGATGGTGACCCCGTGGGCGATGGTTTCAACTGTTCCTCCGTTTTGGATCCCGGTCTTGAAATTCCCCACGAAGCCCTGAACCCCGCAAACCGTCGCACCCAGGTGAAGGACGATGCGCTTTTCGGCGTTCACTTCCCCCGTGAGCTCCTCCAGGAACGTGGATACACGCTCTCCCCTGTAGGTTTTGTGCAGCCTGAGCGCGTTGCCCCCCAGCCTTTCCGATTTTTCGATGAGGTGAACGGGGTATCCGTGCCGCGCCAGGGAGAGGGCTGCGGCCATCCCGGCAATCCCCCCGCCAACCACCAGGGCCGAGGGAGTCACAGGCAACTCGCTCTCGTGGAGGGGGCACAGGAGCGCGCTCTTCACCACCGCCATCCGCACCAGGTCCTTGGCCTTCTCGGTGGCCGCCCCGTGGTCGTGGGAGTGGACCCAGGAGTCGTGGTTCCTGATGTTGGCCATCTCAAAGAGGTACTTGTTCAGTCCCGCGTTCACGAGGGTTTCCTGGAAGAGGGGTTCGTGGGTCCGGGGAGTGCAGGCTGCAACGACCACTCGGTTCAGGCCCTTGTCGCGAATGATTTCCTTCATGCGGTCCTGCGTGTCCTGAGAACACGAGAAGAGGTTGTCCTCCACGTGGACCACGTGGGGCAGGTTTCGCGCGTACGCGACGACTTCGGGAACCCTTACCACCCCGCCAATGTTCACGCCGCAGTTGCACACGAACACGCCGATGCGGGGAGGCTCTCGCCCGACGTTCCTCTCCGGGGGCGGATGGATCTCCTTCGTCTCGCTGTGGCGGGCGGCGGCTAGGGACTCCGTCGCCGCGCAGGCCGAAGCGCTGGCTTCCATGACGGAAGTGGGGATGTCCTTGGGGCCTGTGAAGGCGCCGCAGGCGTAGACACCCTTTCGAGAAGTTGCAACGGGTTTGAAGCTCCCCGTTTGCACGAAGCGGTGCGGATCCAGTTCGATTCCGAGTGTCGCGGCGGTCTTGACGACCTCCTCGGGCATGGTCATGCCCACCGAGAGCACGACCAGATCGAACGGCTCCCCATGGGCTCTCCCCTGGGCATCCACGTAATGGAGCAGAAGATCGCGGGTTACGGGGACTTCCTCGACGGTGTGGATCCGGGAGCGCACGAAGCGGACTCCGCCTTCATCCCCGGCCCGGACGGCGTACCGCTCGAAGTCCTTCCCGACAGTGCGCATGTCCATGTAGAAGATGGCCGTTTCCAGATCCCCCCGGGCGTGCTCTCTGGCGATGACCGCCTGTTTGACTGCGGCCATGCAGCAAATGGTGGAGCAATACCCGTTTTCACACTGGTTGATGTCCCGGGAGCCGACGCACTGGAGCCAGGCTATGCGCCTTGGGGCCCCATGATCGGAAGGTCTGGCGAGATGGCCCTGGGTGGGGCCCGAAGCCGAGAGGATCCGCTCGAATTCCATGGAGGTGACCACATTGGGGAAGCGTGTGTAGGCGTAAGTGTCCAACGGGGTGGGGTCGAAAGGCTGGAAGCCCGGAGCTAGAATGACGGCCCCAACCTTGATCTCGTGGGTCCTTGGAACGTCCTGGTGGGTGACGGCGTGAGCAAGGCACGCCTCCACGCACTGGCCGCATTCCGAACAGACGCCGCAGCCGAGGCACCGCGCTGCTTCCTTCCGTACCTGTTCTTCCGTGAAACCCAGCTGAACCTCGTCGAAGGTGCCCAACCGATGGGGTACGGAAAGTCGAGGCATGAGCTCCCGGGGCACTCTGCCGAAGCCTTGCGTCGGAACCTCCCGGACGGCTTGCCACTCCTTCTCGCGGCCTTCTCTCAGGTCAACGCCGCGCATGAACCGGTCCATGGAGACGGCCGCCTGCTTTCCGGCGGCTATGGCTTCAACGACGGTCTTGGGACCGGTCACCGCGTCGCCCCCTGCAAAGATGTCCGGGTCGTGGGTCTGGAAGGTCAGGGGATCCACCCGCATGGTTCCCCAGTCGCTCAGCCGGCAGGCACATTCGGGAGTGAGGCAGGCCCAGTCGGATTCCTGGCCGATGGCGGGAATGACGGCATCCACCTCCAGGATGAATTCGGAACCCGCAATGGGGAAAGGTCGGCGTCGGCCCCCGGCGTCGGGTTCCCCGAGTTCCATCCGAATGCACTCGATGGCCTTCACCTTCCCGTTATCTCCGATGACCCGAACGGGGTTGGTGAGGGTCATGATCTGGATGCCCTCCTCGAGGCATTCTTCGATTTCCTCGTTGCTGGCAGGCATCTCGGCGCAGCTCCGGCGATACACGATGAAGGGTTTTCGGGAGCCGTTTCGAAGACTCGTGCGGACGGCGTCCATGGCGACATTCCCACCGCCGATGACGGCCACCCGATCTCCAAGGGGGACTTTTCGCCCGAGATTCACCTCCCTCAGGTAGTCGACGCCCGGGACCACGCCATCCAAATCCTCGCCGGGGATTCTCAGGGCCTTGCATTCGTGGGATCCGATGGCGACGAAGAATGCCTTGTAGCCTTCCTCCCGGAGCCGGGAGATGGTCACGTCCCTTCCGACGGCCACTCCTGTTTTGAATTCGACGCCCATCGCCTCGATGACCTGGATTTCGGCCTCGATGATGTCTCGGGGGAGCCTGTAGGATGGGATGCCCACCCTGAGCATGCCTCCCGGGACGGGAAGCTTCTCGAAGACCGTCACCCGGTAGCCCTCGATGGCAAGGAAGTAGGCGCAGGTGAGGCCCGCCGGACCGGATCCGATGACGGCGACTTTTTCATCCCGCCGGGCTTTGATTTCGGGGATGCAGCGGGTTTCGGACCTCAGATCCAGGTCCGCGATGAAGCGCTTGACGGAGTCGATGGCAACCGGCTGATCCAGTTCTCCCCGCTTGCAGGCCGCTTCACACGGGTGGTGGCACACACGGCCGCATACGGCGGGAAGCGGGTTTTCCTCCTTGATGAGCTTGAGGGCTTCCCGGTACTTGCCCTGGGCAGCCAGGGCCAGGTATCCCTGAACGGAGATGTGGGCGGGGCAGGCGGCCTTGCAGGGCGAGGTCCCGCGCTTCTCGATGGCGAAGGCTCCCGGTACCGCCTGCGCGTATCGCCGGTACACGGCCTTGCGCTGGTTCATGGACATGTCGTATTCGTTTTCCCTCACCACGGGACAAACGGCGGCGCATTCCCCGCAACCGTTGCACTTGGCGGCATCGATGAAGCGGGGCTTCTGCAGGACCTTGACCGTGAAATCACCGGGTTCCCCGGTCAGTTCCTCGACGTGCGCGAGGGTCAGCAGATGGATGTTCGCGTGCCGGCCGACCTCGACCAGCTTGGGTGCGATGATTCACATGGAGCAGTCGTTGGTGGGGAAAGTCTTGTCCAGTTGGGACATGACCCCCCCGATGGCCGGCGACTGCTCCACGAGATGCACGAAGAACCCCGCATTGGCGGCATCCAAGGCCGCCTGCATGCCGGCTATGCCGCCGCCGACAACCATGATGGAGCCTTGAAGGCGGCTTGAGGAACGTGTGTCACTCATGGGCTCCTCCCCATCAGAATCCTTGGGACATCCCCGGCCCGGTACGACGAAGCCCCGAGCCGGATGCGTGTGATCGGCACAGTGGAGACACTTCTCGAAACGAAGCTCACCAGCACTCTCGCTCAAGGCGCCTGTAGATGAACTTGAGCTGTTTCTGAGTCAGCTCTCCCACCTCTTCATTGATCCACTTCAGGTCGCCGGAAGCGATGGCGGCCTTGGCCTCGGGCGAGAGCCTGTATTCGCCGAGTGCTTCGCTTCCCAGTACCGTCAGATCACGCCAGAACTCGGGATCCTCGTAGGTCCTGTTGAGGGCCCGGATCACCTCCCGCTTCTGGATGACCTTCTCCTCTTCCCCCACCACCCACTGCATCTCCTGGATGGCCCTGGCCTCGGTTTCCCCTTTCTTCTTCAATGCGCCGTCCACGGCAGTCTTGAATTCGTCTTCCGTGAAAGGCTTGGGCAAGTAGTCGTACACACCGGTCTTCATGGCCTCCACGGCGGAAGAGACCGTGGAGTAGCCGGTGATGACCACGACTTCAGTCTTCGGCTGCTCCTCTTTCATCCGCCTGATCACGTCCATGCCGTCCATGTCCGGCAAGCGCAGATCGGCGACGAAAAGGTCGAACGGCTTCTGGTGAATCTTTTCCATGGCGTTTCGACCGGTCATGGCCACATCCACCGAGTAGCCCTCCTCCGTGAGGACGTTCTCGAGCCCTCTGGCGATGCTGGGCTCATCCTCCATGAGAAGGATCTCAGGTGGCACTCTCGATTCCGTGTGGGTTGCTTGGGCCAGGTTCATGGCTGTCCTCCCTCCTGATGATTGAATCCTTTAAGGCCTCCCTCGCGTTTGCCACAATAGATAGGCAACAGTCGTGCCATGGGTAAACACAGAGCAGTCAGCCGGGATCGGAAATTCTTGTGCCATGATATCAGGTAGTTATGAATTGGTGAGGGCGGGCGGTTCCGTTCCTGCCGCCATCAAAGCGTATGGAAAGCGATACGTCCGGACCATGGAGGATGACTTGAAAGACTTTCCTGGCAGGGGAACGGGAGATGTATGGAAATCTATACGCTTCCATGCTGCGAAGGGGGCTTTTGGCTAATCGAGGAATGACGTGGAAATGGCCCGAGTCATCACGTTTCACAGCTCATCGCCCCGTAGCACAGGGCCTTGTGCCCGTCCCCAACGCCCGCAAGGGGCTATGCTACAGAAAACATTTTTCGCGCGACTTGGCGAATACCCACTTTTTTGCAGGATTCCCACTATAGGCATGCGGAAATGACGTGGGGTATTTTGGGCGCTTTATTGGGTGGCTATGTAATGAGTTTTTCAGCGTTTCGGGGAGCGTTCATCCTCTCGTTTCCCCGTCGGACTTGCGTGTGTCGGGCGAGCGGGTGAGGTTGTGCTTTTTCATGAGGGCGGAGAAGTTGGGTCTTTTCATGCCCACCCGCTCCGAAGCTTGAGAGATGTTCCATCCGCACGCCTCGAGGGCATGCATGAGGAAAGCCTTCTCGATGGGTTCGAATGTCTCCGCCAGCATGCGGCTCTTGATGGCTTTGAGCTCCTTGAGGCTTTGGGGAATGGACTTCCCTCTCCACGATTGTCTCGTCTGCAGGTGATCCAGGAGGTAAAGCATGTCGAGCGTTTCACGATCGGCCATGATGACGAGGCGCTCCACGGCGTTTTTAAGCTGGCGCACGTTCCCCGGCCATTCGTGCCGCACGAGAGCTTCGAGGGCGTCTTCGGAAAAACCGGAGATTCTCTTGCCCATCTTCCTGCAGAAGTGGCGCAGGAAATAGTAGGTCAGCCTGGGGATGTCGTCTTTCCTCTCCCGAAGAGGGGGTATGTAAATGGGAAAGACGTTCAGGCGGTAAAACAGGTCCTCCCTGAAGGTTCCCTCTCTGACCATGGCTCTGAGGTCCCGGTTGGTGGCTGAGATGATGCGGGCGGTGGACATCTTGATCTGACTGGATCCCACAGGCTTGTATTCGTGGGACTCCAGGACCCGCAGGAGCTTCGCCTGGGTTTCGAGGCCGAGGTTGGCAATGTCGTCGAGAAAAAGGGTACTGCCCTGGGCGACCTCGAAGATGCCGGCCTTATCCTGAATGGCCCCCGTGAAGGCACCCTTCACGTGTCCGAAGAGCTCGCTTTCCAGGAGCATGGGGGAGAGGGTGCTGCAGTCGACGGCGACGAACTGCCTGGTGGCCCGGTTGCTGTGGGCATGGATGGCTCGGGCGAAGAGCTCCTTTCCCGTGCCGTGCTCGCCGATGACAAGCACCGTGCAGTCGGTGGGAGCGACCCGGGTGATCTCCTCGAAGATACGGACGATCTGAGGGTTTTCGCCGACGATGCTGGCGAAGCTGAAACGGTCCACGAGCTCCTTTTTCAGGGAGATGTTCTCCTCGATGAGCCGTTTCTTCTCAATGGCCCGCTCCACCGTCAGGACCAGTTCATCGTCGGAGAAAGGCTTGGTGAGGTAGTCGAAAGCCCCAAGCTTCATTGCCTCCACGGCGGTCTGGACGGAGGAATAGCCGGTCATGACGATGACGCATTCACCGGGCTTCTCCCTGCGGATCTTCCCGAGGATTTCCATGCCGTCGGCGTCGGGGAGCCTCAGATCGAGGAGGATGACGTCGTGGTTGCCCCGGAGGATGGCATCGAGGCCCGATCTCCCCGTCATGGAGACGTCGACCTTGTGCTGCCTTTCCTTGAGGATGGTGCTGCATGCGTTGCAGATGGCTGCTTCATCGTCGATGATGAGGATTTCACCTGGTTCCATGGGGCAGACCTTCCCTGGGGAGGAAGCAGGGTCCTTGGAGCAGGGGAATCCGAATGCTGAACCGAGTTCCTATGCCCGGGTCACTCTCCACGTGGATGTCCCCGCCGTGGCTCTGAACGATGCCGAAGCTCACCGAGAGACCCAGCCCGGTGCCCTTGGGCTTGCTAGAAAAGAACGGCTCGAAGATCTTGTTCAGGTTTTCCGCGGGTATTCCGCAACCCGTGTCCTGGATTTCCGTGAGCTCGCACCCGCCCTCCCGGTCCAGGCGGGTGGTGACGGTCACGGTGCCGTTGGTTCCAATGGCTTCCACGGCATTCAGGAGAAGGTTCACAAAAACCTGTTCCATCTTGTTCACGTCGATCATGTTTTCGGGAATTTCGCTGGAGAGATGCTTGTCAACGGTGATGCGCTGGAGTCTAAATTGATTGTCCAAAATGGAGAGAACCCGTTCAATGATCTGGTTGGTATGGGCCTTGACCTTCTGAGGTTCCCGGTCCCGGGCAAACTCCAGCAGGTCCCGTATGATCGTCCTGCAGCGCATGGTTTCCAGAATGATGACATCGAGGCCCTCCCTGAGGGAGCCCTCGATGGGCACCTTCTTGATGAGGTTGGTACTGTAGAGGAGAATCCCCGCAAGGGGGTTGTTGATCTCATGGGCGATGCCCGCGGCCATTCGCCCGAGAGCCGTCAGCTTCTCCGTCTGCAGAGCCAGCTGGGCGTAGCGGGCCTGCTGCTTTTCGTACAGTCGTGCCTTGTTTATGGCGCAGGCGCACTGCTGAGCAACGGCACGGAGGAAGTCGATCTCCTCCTCCGAAAAGCTCCGCTTTCCCGTGTATGCAACTCGCAGAATACCCACCACATCTTCATGAACCATGAGAGGGATATTCACGAACATCCGGATTCCCTCCTCCCAGGCTTCCCGGGGATACTCGACGCGCGGGTCCCCCAAAACGTCGTCGATGATGACGACGTCGTCGTCCTTGCAGAACTCCTTAAGCAGCTCTCGGTTGGTCACCGGTCCCTTGGCCAGGTATGGGTCGCTCAATCCGAAGGCGGCGCAGCATTCCAGCTCGTTGGTCTCGAGATTCAGGATCCGGAGCATGGTTCCCTTGGCGTCCAGGATTTCGGTCACCTTTTGAACGAGCACTTCCGAGATCTCCCGCACGCTCGTGCTGGAATGGACGAGAATGCTGATGTCTTTCAGAACTTTGTACAAGGCCGCAATCTCTGAAGTCTGCCTCATGAGAATGCCTCCTCTGGAGGTTATCATGGCTGCCCAAGCGGAGGGTGGCAGGATGTCACCATGGCAAATTGTACAACTGAAAAGCGGGAATTACCAGCGCGGGGTAGGGCTGCAGAGAACCAAAGCGGAGAGGCGGATTGGATTGCGGTGCTTCACCTTCAGCGAGACTTCTTCCTGAAGAATGTGGAGGGGAAAGGGCCTGGGAGGATGAACGGGAGGACGACCGTTGTCCCCGCGGCCTACGATCTGAAACGGTGGCGCCGCCCTCCATTGCGGCACCACCGGTTGATCATTGCCTCGAAAGTGTCACGCCTGTGCCGTTTTCTCGACTCTGACCGCGCAGACCTTGTATTCGGGGATTTTGGCGATGGGGTCGAGGGCGGCGATGGTGAGTTTGTTGACGGCGGTTTCGGCGAAGTGGAAGGGGATGAAGATGGTGCCCACATCGGTCATGTCGCAGACCTTGGCCTTGGCTTCGATTCTTCCGCGCCTGGAGACGACCCTGATTTTCTCTCCGTTTTCGATTTCGAGGCGCTCGGCGTCTTCTTCGTTGATTTCGATGAGGCACTCGGGGTAGCGCTCGTTGAGCCCCACGGAGCGGCGGCTCATGGTGCCCGTGTGGTACTGGTAGAGGACCCGTCCGGTGGTGAGGATGAACGGGTAGTGTTCATCGGTTGGCTCCGCCGGGGGGGTCCACTCGATGGCGTGGAAGAGTCCCTTTCCCCGGACGAAGCGGTCCTTGTGAAGATACCTGGTACCCGGATGGTCGGAGGTTGGACAGGGCCACTGGAGGCCTCCGTGGGCAAGGCGATCAAAGGTCATCCCGGCGTAGGAGGGGGTAACCGAGGCGATTTCGGCAAAAATGGCCTCGGCGTCCGCGTAGGCCATGGGATAGCCCATCTTTTGGGCAATGCCGCAGAGGATCTCCCAGTCGGGGCGGGCCTCGCCCGGGGGCTCAACCGCTTTTCTAATGAGCTGCACCCGGCGCTCCGTGTTGGAGAAAGTCCCGTCCTTTTCGGCGAAGCAGGCGGAGGGGAGCACCACGTCGGCCATCTTTGCCGTCTCCGTCAGGAAGATGTCCTGGACCACGAGAAAATCGAGGCCGTTCAACCCCTCTTCCACGTGATGGAGGTCGGGGTCGCTCACCATGGGGTTTTCGCCCATGATGTAGAGGCCCTTGATCTTGTGCCTGCCCGCGGCATCGATGATCTCGACTATGGTCGACCCCACGTTCGCCGGAAGGTTTGAGACGCCCCAGGCCTTGGCCATCTTCGCCCGGTTCTCCTCGACCGTCACCGCCTGATAGCCGGAAAAGACGTTGGGGAGTCCCCCCATGTCGCAGGCCCCCTGGACGTTGTTCTGACCCCGAAGGGGGTTGACCCCACCACCTTCTATGCCCACGTTTCCGCAGAGCATGGCGAGGTTGGCGACGGTCTTCACCGCGTCGGTTCCGTTGATGTGCTGGGTGATGCCCATGGCATAGGCGATGGAAGCCGCCGGAGCATTGGCGTAAAGCCTTGCGGCGGCAATCAGATCCTCCTTGGGGATCCCCGTGATCTCCTCCACCTTCTCCGGAGTGTAAGCGGAAACCGTTTTCTTCAGTTCCTCGAAGCCCTCGGTACGCTCATTCACGTATTCGGCGGCGTAGAGCCCTTCCTCTATGATCACCCGCATCATGCCGTTCAGCCACGCGATGTCCGTCCCCGGCCTCTGGCGAAGCCAGATCTCCGCATGGTTCACGAGATCGATCCTCCTTGAATCCACCACGATGAGCCTGCTCCTCCCGTTCCTCACGGCCCTCTTCATGAAGGAGGCGATCACCGGGTGCATCTCGGTCGTGTTGGAGCCCGTGACGAGGATCACGTCTGATTTCTCAAATTCCGCAATGGAGTTGGTCATGGCGCCACTTCCAAAAGCTGCGGCCAGACCGGCCACAGTGGAAGCGTGTCAGAGGCGGGCGCAGTGATCGATGTTGTTGGTGCCGACCACCGCCCTTGCAAACTTGTTCATGAGGTAATTCTCTTCGTTGGTGCACCGGGCCGAAGTGAAGAAGGCGAGGGCGTCGGGACCCGACTTGGCCTTGATGGTCGAAAAGCGCTGGGCCACGAGGTCGAGTGCCTCATCCCAGGAGGCTTCCCGAAAGACCCCCTGCTCCTTTATGAGGGGCATCTTCAGCCGGTCCGGGTGGTTCACGAAGTCGTAGCCGAAGCGGCCCTTCACGCAGAGACTCCCGTTGTTCGGCCCCGCGATGCTTTCGCTCGATGTGACCTTCACAATGGCGTTGTCCTTGACGTTCAATTCGAGCTGACATCCAACGCCGCAATAGGTGCAGGTGGTCGCGACCTTTTGCATATCCCAGGGGCGCCCCTTGAACCGGGCCTGCCTGTAGGTGAGGGCCCCCGTCGGGCACACATTCACGCACTCGCCGCAGAAGACGCAGTTGGATTCCTTGAGAGGGCCTCCGTTGAACGTGGAAATGAAAGCGTCGGATCCCCGGGCAGCCACGTCTATCACGCCGTTGACCTGGACTTCCAGGCAGCCCCTCACGCAGCGGCCGCACAGGACGCACTTGTTGGGGTCCCGCACGATCATGGTGTTGGAATCGTCCCTGGGACTTGGTTTGAAACTGGACTTGTAACGGACTCGATCGATTCCGTGCTCGTAGACCAGGTCCTGAAGCTCACAGCTCCCCGTCTGCTCGCACAGAAGACAGTTGTGGTCTCCATAGGTGAGGAGAAGCTCCAGGACGGATTTTCGCACCTGGATGACCCGCTCCGTGTGGGTGTGCACCGTCATGCCGTCGGTTGCGGGCGTGGTGCAGGTTGGAGGCAGTCCCCGCATATTCTCGATCTCCACGATGCAAAGGCGGCAACCGCCGTAAGCCGGCATCTTGGGGTGAAAGCACAAGGTGGGAACATAGATGCCGTTTTCCCGGAACACTTCAAGCACCGTCTGTCCTCTCCTGCCCTGCACCTTTTTCCCCTGGAAATCTCTGCCATGTACCGTCAGGTTAATGATGTCCTTGTCCATCTTTCCTCTCTTGCCTGGTTCGATGATGTCAGTGAAGGAAAACCACAAAGCCATGCAGATGCCTGCCCATGTCGGCATGCACCTCAGTCGATGGCATGGAATTTACACGCCAGGATGCAGGAGCGGCATTTGATGCACTTGTCCCTGATGATGAAGGCCGGCTCCTTCTTTTTCCATGTGACGGCCTCCACCGGACAGGCCTTGAAACAGAGCCCGCACTTGGTGCAAGTCTCGAGATTCACCTCAAACTTGATGAGATCACGGCAGACCCTTGCCGGACACTCCTTTTTGAGGATGTGCGCCTCGTACTCGTCCCGGAAGTACCGGACGGTGGAAAGCACCGGGTTCGGGGCCGTCTGGCCGAGACCGCAAAGGGACCCGGCCTTGACATCCTCGGCCAGCTCCAGGAGCAGATCCAGGTCCTCCATGGTGGCCTGGCCCTTGGAGATGGAGGTCAAGGTCTCCAGCATGTTCTTGGTCCCCAGCCTGCAGGGGACGCATTTCCCGCAGGATTCCTTCTGGGTGAAGCCGAGGAAAAACTTGGCCATGTCCACCATGCAGGTGGTGTCGTCGGTGACGATGAGACCCCCCGAGCCCATGATGGAGCCAACCGCGGTGAGGTTCTCGTAGTCCATGGGTATGTCGAAGTGCTCGGCGGGGATGCAGCCCCCCGAGGGGCCTCCCGTCTGAGCCGCCTTGAACTTGCGCTTGTTGGGAATCCCCCCCCCGATGTCTTCGATGATCTGGCGAAGCGGCGTTCCCATGGGAATCTCCACCAGGCCGCTGAAGTTGATCTTGCCGGCGAGAGCGAACACCTTGCTCCCCTTGCTCTTCTCGGTGCCCACGCCCGCAAACCAGTCCCCCCCCTTGGTTAAGACCACGGGAATGTTGGCAAGGGTCTCCACGTTGTTGATGTTGGTGGGTTTTCCAAAGAGGCCCTTCACCGCGGGAAAGGGAGGCCGCGGCATGGGCATGCCCCGCTTGCCCTCAATCGATGCCATGAGCGCCGTTTCCTCGCCGCACACAAACGCTCCCGCACCGAGCTTCACCTTGATCTCGAAGTCGAACCCCGAGTCGAAGATGTTTTTCCCCAGATACCCCCTCTTGGTCGCATGGTCGATGGCGATGAGCGAGCGATCGTGGGCCAGGGGATACTCCGCCCGGCAGTAGATGTAAGCCTTGGTGGCCCCGATGGCGTAGCCCGCGATCATCATCCCCTCGAGGACGCTGTGGGGGTCCCCTTCCAGCACCGCCCGGTCCATGAAGGCCCCCGGGTCCCCCTCGTCGGCGTTGCAGATGATGTACTTCTGATCCCCCGGGGACTTGTTGGCGAACTCCCACTTCATGCCCGTGGGGAAACCGCCTCCGCCACGCCCCCGAAGCCCGGACTTCTTCATCTCCTCGATGACCTCCATCTGGGTCAGGGAAAAGGCCCGCCGTACCCCATCGTAGCCGCCCACCCGGATGTAGTCGTCGATGTCTTCCGGGTTTATAAACCCGCAGTTTCGAAGCACAATGCGCCGCTGGGGGCTGAAGAACTCCATGTCGTGGTAGGTGAAAACCCGCTCCTTGCTCTTGGGATCGATGAAAAGAAGGCGCTCCACCTTCTCTCCCCCAACCAGGTCCACGTCCACGATCTCTTTGATGTCCCCGGGCGTGACATTGCAGTAAAAGGTGCCCGGGGGATCCACCACAATCGTCGGACCCATCTGGCAAAGCCCGTGGCATCCCGTGAATTTCACTTCATAGTTGTCAGCAAGACCCGCCTTGAACACCTCGTCCTTGAGGGTGGCAAAGATGACGTTGGCCCTCTGGGATTCACAGCCGGTCCCCCGGCAGACGAGAAGCTGACAGCCCTTGTCCGGAACCAAACTAATTGTCTCTGTATGCATTCAAAATCTCCGTGACCTTTTCAGCTTTCATGCGGCCGAAGGTGTCCTTGTTGACAACCATGGCGGGAGCCAGTGCACAGGCACCGATACAGGCCACCCGCTCCAGCGTGAACACCCCGTCCTTGCTCGTCTCACCGGCCTCCACCTCGAGCTGGCCCATGACCTCCTCGAGAATCCTGGCGCCCCCCATGACGTGGCACGCCGTCCCCTGGCACACCATCACCGTGTTCCTGCCCAGAGGGCTGAACTTGAACTGGGCGTAAAAGGTCGCCACCCCGAACACCTCCACAGGGTCGATGCGGCAAAACCTCGCCGCCGCCGTCATGGTCTCCGGGGGCAGATAGCCAAAGGCTTCCTGAATGTCCTGCAATACCGGTATCAACGCGTCCCGGTCCCGATGATGCCTCAAAAATACCCGCTTCAGTCTCTCTTGCTGCTCCATGTTTCTCCACCTGACCTTGGGTTGACCCTTGAAATGGAAAGACCCTTGACGGTGCGCACCCCTTCGGTTCCTCGTCCACACCCCCCTAACCGAGCGCGAAGGGGGAGCGGGCTCCTCAAATCAGAACCTCTGCGACGCATTCAACAGACTGAGATGATTTTTCAGTCAGCCAAATTCCTGGTGTTCGATATGGTCTGTGCTCCAACTGGGGCGCATGGCTCCCATGAAAGGGCTAAAGCACGTGCTGCGGGATTGGCTGCGGGGAAATCAACACGAGAGCCGCGCTGTGAAAAGCAGAACAATTACGGATGGCTGAAAAACGCTCGCTTGAAAACGGAACGGGACTCAGCGTGGGTATGCCGGGCAGGAGGCCAGCAGGGTATCTTCTCCGAGCAGGGAGAATGTACTCGAATTCGCGTGCAAAGCCAACAACTATTCACACGCGCATGCTATGAACAGGGCTGATTGTCCTCAGATTTCTATGGATAGAATCCGATAGATGCGGGTCCCCGCCGGAGTGAACACCGTGACTTCCTCCCCCTCGAAACAACCCATCAAACACCTTCCAACGGGCGATTCCACCGAGAGCTTGCCTTCGCTCACATTGGATTCATAGGGGCCCACCATCTGGTATTGATGGGTATCCCCGGTGTCCAGGTTCTGAATGGTGATGACGGTTCCAAACCCCACCTGTTTCAGGAGAAATTTTCGTCCGACGACGATTTCGCAGCGATTGAGCTTTTCTTCCAGATCCGTGATTTTCCTTTGCAGCACAAGGTGACGCTCCCGAGCGACCATGTACTGCTGGTTTTCGTACTTGATCCCGAAGCTCCGGGCTTCCTGCAGTTCTTCGAGCACCTCGGGTCGCACGACACGGCGCAGGTGGGCAAGCTCCCTCAGGAGGCACTGATGTCCGCGCCGGGTGATGGGAATCTTGTGCATGGCCACTCTACTTGAAGAAATCCCCCGGGATCTCGCCTCGCTGCTGTTTGGCATGGAAAAGAGAAATGCCGATGACGGTCTTTCCATCCTGAATGGCGCCCCGCAGGATCAGATCGTGGATGTCCGCAATCCGGACCGTTTCGACCCTGGCGATTTCATCCACATCCTGCCTATCGGCGAGCCTCAGAAGCCCTGACGCCGCGTAAATGCGGATGACCTCATTGGAGTAGCCGATGGCCGGATAATAGCTGAACAGTTGCAGAAGGCGGGAAGCGGAGTGCCCCGTCTCCTCCATGAGCTCTCGATGGGCGCACACTTCCACATCTTCCTCCGGGTCCGCCTTTCCCGCGGGGATTTCCAGGGTCTCCTGCCCGATGGCATATCGCCACTGACGGACCATCAGAATGCGTTCTGCATCGAGGAAAGGGACAATGGCTGCAGCCTCCGGGTGGTCGATCTTGATCCGTTCCGTGATCCTTCCCGTTCGAAGGCGGACGGTGTCCAGTTGAGCGCTGAAATGGCTGGCGTTGATTCGGGCAAGGGTCTTGATGGTCTCTTCCATGGTGTGCACCAGTTCTTGGGTTGTCTTGAATCCTTTGTGTGATGTCGCGCCGCACGGGGGCCGCGAGCGTCCAGCCGCAAGCGGACCGCTCGAGGAGAATCAATCAAAACATTTTTGAGGAGTTCGATCAAGGAGGATGACAGGTGGGGACAGGCAGGACCTCGGCGACCCCCTGCGGGAGGGCTCAAAGCCCTCCCCTGCGGATAGTCTCTTGAGCCGTGACTTGAGCACAGCTCAAGGCAATAAAGTGGGCGACAAGGCGGTCGTCATTCCAAGCTTGACCCGGAATCCAGGAAAAGCCTCTGGATGCCGGCTTTCGCCTGCATGACGGAGTGGGGCATGGACACCTTTCTGTGTGGATCTGCACTTAGGGGCGAGGTTTATCCCCGCCTGCACAGGAAGCCAATTAACAGAGCCTCGGAAATGGAATCCTCCATTTTTTGACAGCCTCTAAAGGCAGCCGTACCCCTCGCTCGAGCAACACTTGCCTTTGGCGCACCCTTCGCGCCTTCCCTTCAGTGCTTTGAGGTCCCCACTCCCGTAGATGACTTCGAGGCCCATGGTGATGAACCCGTTCATTTCGACGGGGAGGATGCCCGACTGGATGAGGGCCTCTTTCGGGTTTTCTCCGATGCCGCTCACCATCACGGCCCTGCAGTCGCGGAGTGTCTCCGCCAGGTCGACCCACCTCTTGAGGCCCCCGCCGGAGGATAGGGCGGGGCGTTCCTCCACGAGGACGAAGCCCGCTTCGGACTTTCGGTAGATCTGGAACCGTTCGGCTTCCCCCAGGTGCTGGTTCACCAGCATCCCTTCGAGGGTTGCCACCGCCACGTAAGGTCTCTCTTGCGCCGACGGGGGTTTCGCCGCCGAGGCATGGAGGCAGGAACGGAATTCGTCCGCCCGGTCGGAGCCGAGGAGTCCCACCGCGTCGGCCCGGCACCTGGTGCAGTGACGCATTTGAGGGATGTGCACTTCCGCTTTTTCCCTGATTCCCGTCATCTGACCCTCGGTGGGTTCCTCCACCTTTTCAAATGGAGTGTCCGCATTGGGATACATGGGCATGCAATTGAGGAGATCGACGCCGAGCTCCGCCATCCTTTCGGCGACTTCCTCCACGTGGTGGTCGTTGACCCCGGGAATGACGATGGTGTTCACCTTGACGACGATGCCTCGCTCCTTGAGGCCCTTTACGGCCTCAAGCTGCCTGCTCAGGAGGAGCTCCGCGCCTCTCGGTCCCCTGTAGACCACCTTGCCGTCCCTGACCCAGGCGTAAATGTGGCGGCCGATTTCCGGGTCCACGGCGTTCACCGTGATGGTCACGTGGGTGGCCCCGATGGCGGCGAGCTCATCCAGGTGAGGGGGAACGTTCAGTCCGTTGCTCGCGATGCACAGGAGCATTTCAGGGAAGCGCTCCCGGATGAGCCGCATGGTCTCCAGAGTTTCCTCGGCATTGGCGAAAGGATCTCCCGGCCCCGCGATGCCGACGACGGTGATTCGGGGTTCTCGCTCCATGACTTTTTCAAGGTAATCCAGGGCCTGACGGGGAGCGAGGACGGCGCTGGTGACTCCCGGCCGGCTCTCGTTCACGCAGTCGTATTTTCGGTTGCAGTAGTTGCAGCGGATGTTGCACTTGGGGGCAACAGGCAGGTGAACCCTTCCGCAGTGTCCTTTCACTTCCGCATTGAAGCAGGGATGGCGATCGATGGGCAAGTGCGCTTTCATGGTCTGATCCTTGTCACATGTATCCGTAGCCTATGGGCGATTCTCCCTGTTTCTTTTCGATGAATGCGTTGACGATATGGTCCAGGAGGTTCTGGGTTCCCCGGTATCCCACGTGAAGCATTCGCTGTCCCCCAAACCGGTCGTGGATGGGAAACCCGACCCGCACCAGGGGAATTTTCCATTTCCTGGCCAGGTGATAGCCCTTGCTGTGGCCGATCAACAGGTCTGGTTCAAGGGATTCGGCCTCCTCGGCGATCTCGTGGAAGTCCATGCCTTCACGAACCCGGGGCGTTTCAGGGAGGATGTCCCCAGTCACTGCCCGGACGGATTTTTCCAGGCGTCCACTTTGCCCCCCCGACGCACAGAGGACCGGCTTCACGCCGATTTCGGCAAGAAAAGATGCGAGGGCCACCACCAGGTCTTCTTCCCCGTACACGACCGCCTTCTTGCCGAACACAACCTTGTGGGCGTCGGCGTAGCTGTCCACGAGGCGCCCCCGTTCCGAAAGGATGCCTCGGGGAGTCTTGCGCTCAACGGCGCACTCGAGAACCCTGAGGAAACGGTCCGTTTCCCGAAGGCCAATGGGTGTTCCCACAGCGTGGTGGGGTACCCCGAAGCGTTCCTGGAGCAGATGGCCGGCGGTATTGCGTTCGCCCATGGTCCTTCCGAATTCCAGGGTGCAACCGGATCTCCCCATATCCATGATGGCCTCGATGGGCGTGCCTCCTTCCGGGAGTTTCTGATAGTCTTCCAAGGCAGGACCGTCCATAGTCTCCGAAATGTCGGGCAGGAGAATGGCCTCGATGCCAAACTCCTCGAAGATTTCCTTCAAATGGCGGATGTCCGCCGGAGAGACGAAACCGGGGAGGATGTTCACCCTGCTTTCCCGGCGAGGACCCTCGGCGGGAACCGCGATCTGGTCCACTACGGCTCGAACCGCCGCGTGGAAACCTTCCATGTGGCTCCCCGAATAGCTGGGTGTCGAAACGTGGACGACCCTGGGCTGATCCTCTCCGGACTCCCCGCCTTCCGCCTCCTGACGGAAGGCCCGAAGGATCATGGGAACATCGTCTCCGATGGTTTCCGTGAGACACGTGGTGGCGATTCCGATGAGCCTCGCTCCGTACTTGCTCACGACATTCCGAAGCCCCTGCTTGAGATTGGCCTCCCCGCCATAGACCGCCTGTTTCTCTCCGAGGGAGGACGAGGCGATGTCCATGGGCTCCCGGAAGTGGCTGATGATGTAGCGCCTCATATACGTGGCGCAGCCCTGGGATCCGTGGAGAAAGGGAATGGCTCCTTCGATGCCCCGAAAGGCGAGGCATGCCCCCAGGGGCTTGCAGAGCTTGCAGGCATTGGTTGTCGAGATGTAAGGGGTGCTTGAGCTTTTCATCGGACAGTCCTCGTGAAGGGACAGGGGGTTAGCAAACCGAAGCCCAGGAATCCACTGCGCCGGCAATATCCAGGATTCCCTCGAGCTTTGCCTTTCTGGGGACGAAGCGCCAAACGGGGCTCATCACCGAGGAGTACACCTCTTTCGCGAAGTTCAGCATCCCCACAAAGCCTTCCAGGGGCTCCTTCCTCTCGTGGTTGTGATCGCAGAAGCCCACCCCCAGCTTGTAGGCGATGGGGCGCTCCTTCACTCCCCCGACGAAGATGTCCACGTCCTTCTCCTTGAGGAAGGACTGGAGTTCCAGAGGATTGGAGTCGTCCACGATGATGGTTCCCTCGTCGGTGATTTCGTAAAGTTCCTGGTAGTCCTCCTCCGTCCCGGTCTGGGAACCGACCAGCACCACCTGCATGCCCAGGAGGCGGAAGGCCTTGACCAGGGAGAAGGCTTTGAAGGCACCGCCCACGTAGATGGCCGCCTTCTTCCCTTCGAGTGCCTTTCGGTATTCCTGCAGCCGGGGGTAGAGGACGGACAGCTCCTCTTTGACCAGGTCCCGGGTCCTGGCCATGATGTCGGGGTCCTTTTCCTGGAAGAAGCGGGCCACGGCATAGAGGGATTCCGCCATGTCCTCGACCCCGAAGTAGGACACCCTGAGAATGGGAGTCCCGAAAGTCTCCTTCATCATGTTGGCAAGGTCCATGGTCGCCCCGGAGCACTGCACCACGTTGAGGGCGGCTCCGTGAGCCCTCCGGATGTCATCCACCCGTCCGTCGCCCGTGATGTTGGCCACGGTCTCGATTCCCATGCGCCGGAAGTACTCGCGGATGATCCAGATCTCTCCGGCCAGGTTGAAATCGCCGAGGATGTTCACGCTCATGGGAGAAATGCCACCCGTGCTTCCCGTTCCGACAAGGCGAAACATGGCTTTGCACGCGGCGTTGTATCCGGCCCGCTTGTTCCCCTTGAACCCTTCCGACTGAACAGGGATGACCGGGATGCCTTTTTCCTCGCCGACTCTTTTGCACACCGCCTCCAGGTCGTCGCCGATGATGCCCACGATGCAGGTGGAGTAAACGAAGGCGGCCTTGGGGGAATGGCGGCCAATGAGCTCCACCAGTGCCCGGGCCAGCTTTTCCTCGCCCCCGAAGATGACGTCCTTTTCCTGGAGATCCGTTGAGAAGCTCAATCTGTGGAGAGCCGGCCCCGAAGAAAGGGCCCCCCGAATGTCCCAGGTGTAGGCGGCGCAGCCGATGGGGCCGTGGACCAGGTGGAGGGCGTCAGCGATGGGGTAGAGGACCACCCGGGACCCGCAGAAGACGCATGCCCTCTGGCTCACGGCCCCTGCAAGACTCTCGCGGTTGCAGTCCATGCTGAAAGGCTCTTCGCCTTTCCTGTGGATTTGCTCTCTTCGTTCATCAAAAATGACGGGCGGATCAGGTGCCATGGGTGTCCCCCTGGTTGAAGGCGGGCTGAAAAACGGTTCCGCCTTCGATCGTGTTTTTCCCCGCATGGTCATGCCAGCAGGTAGCTTTTTGCGGGTTTCCCCTCCTCCAGTGCATCGAGGATTTCATCGACGGCCTCCTCGCCTTCGACTCCCTGGTACCAGTATCCCTGAGGGTAAATCACCATGACGGGACCTTCGTCGCAAAGGTTCAGGCAACCCGTTGCCGAGACCATGGCATTCAATCCCCGGTCCGCGATCTCCTCTTCAAGGTAGGGGACGAGCTGCAGCGATTCTTTCTTCATGCACATCCCCTTGGCTTCCGTGCCCCTGAAGCTTGCACACACAAGAATATGATGATCAGGCTTCTGCATCGTTTTCTCCCTTTTCTGATTTCCGCCTTCTGATTTCCGTCCTCCTACATTACCAGTTCAAAGCTCTCTTCCGGGGCGTCCCGATCCTGGCGATCGAGAAGGGCATCGAGGATCTTCTCCAGCAGTCGGATTCCTCCCCGGTATCCCACGCTCGGGAAGTAGCTGTGTCCAACCCGGTCCAGGATAGGGAAACCGAACCGGATGAAGGGGATGTCCTCGTCTCTCGCGATGTACTTGACGTAAGTGTTCCCCATGACCAGATCCACGGGATTGTTTTTGATCCACTGGTGGAACAGGAACATGTCGCCCGCCGCCCTCACATTGACTTCATGGGGAATGTTGCGGGTGATCTCAAGAATCCGCGTTTCAAAATCCTTGCCCGGTGTTCCCGTCAGGATGTGGATGGGCCACATGTCGATGGAGACCAGGAATTCGGTGAGGGCGATGAGCTGATCCGGGTCCCCCACGAGGCCCACCTTCCTCCCGTAAAAGTACTGGTGCATGTCCGTGATGACGTCCAGAAGCTGGCCCCGTTCAACGGTGATTGATTCGGGAACGCTCACTCCCGCAATCCGGCGCAGGGTGTCGATGAAAGTGTCCGTGGCCTTGAGTCCGATGGGAAGGTCCAGAATCTCGCATGGAACCTTGCACTTGGTGTCCAGGGCCCGGGCAGCGAGACCGGAGGCCAGGCGGCCGAGAGCGATGGTGGCGATGCTCTCCCCGGTGCTCTTCAGTGCCTCTACCGTGACTCCTCCCTTGGGAAACATCTCGTGCTTTCCGGTCTGAGGACTGTTGAGGACCCTGGATGTGTCGGGGAAGATGACGGAACGGACTCCGAGGACCTCGGCGATCCGCTTGATCTCCTCCATGTCCGAGGGCTCCACGTAGCCCGGGATGACGTTCACCTGGTTGAGCTTTTCCCCGGTTCTCGTGGAGAAATAGTCCACCATGGCCCTGGTCATGCCCGCAAAGCCGGTCACGTGCGACCCGACGTAGCTCGGCGTGTTGACGTGGATGACATGCTTCCCCTTGGGGATCTTGCCGTCCGCCGCCGCCTTCTTGGCGATCTGAGGAATGTCGTCGCCGATGGTTTCCGAGAGGCACGTGGTGTGCACGGCGATGACTTCCGGGTTGTATATGGTGAAGATGTTGTCGATGGCCTGAACCAGGTTCGCCTGCCCTCCGAAGACCGAAGACCCTTCCGTGAAGGAGCTCGTGGCGGCCATGACGGGTTCTTTGTAGTGGCGGGTCAGAGTGCTGCGGTGATAGGCACAGCAACCCTGGGACCCGTGGCTGTGGGGCAGGCATCCGTGAATCCCCAGGGCCGCGTACATGGCGCCGATGGGCTGGCACGTCTTGGCCGGATTGACGGTCAAAGCCCTGCGTTCAACAATCCCTTTTGGCGTGTGTCTGAGTAACATGGACCGGATCCTTCCTTGTATTGCTCGCTGAGGTTCACCGCAGTCACTGGTGCCCGGGGTGAGCGGTTGGCATCTCTCTCAGTCGCAGGCGTACTTGGCGGAGAGCTCGGGGTTTTCCTGCCAGGGCGCCTTGAGGTAACTCCACACCTTGCTGTTCACCATCCGGTCTATCTCCCTGTAAAAGTTGACGGCGCCCTTGAACCCCGCGTAGGGCCCTCCCGAGTCGTAGCTGTGGAGCTGTTTGAGGGGGACGCCCATTTTCTGGATGGCGAACTTCTCCTTGATCCCGGCGCAGAAGATGTCGGGCTTGAAGATCTCGATCATCTTCTCGGATTCGTAGTGGCTGATGTCATCGATCACGAGGGTCTGGTCCTCCATGTCGGGCATCATGCCTTCGTAGCCCTTGAACTGGAAGCCTTCCGCGAGAAGCTTTTCGAGCTCCGCGGCGGATCTCCGCGGACGGTATTTCACCGGGTCCTCGTGAACCTCGAGTTCCTCGATGTTCCTGCTGTCGGCGTCGATCTTGATGCCGGGGAGGACCTTGCGGCCCTCGTAGTCGTCCCGGTGGGCGAACTCGTAGCCTGCGGCGATGGTCCTCATGCCGATCTCCCGGAAGAGCTCCTGGTAGTGATGGGCACGGGACCCTCCGACGAAGAGCATGGCCGTCTTTCCCTCGCAGCGGGACCGGACGTCATCCCGAACCTTGAGGACCTCGGGCATTTCCCCGGCGATGACTTCTTCGACCCTCTCCATGAGTTCGGGGTCCTCGAAGTACTTGGCGATCTTTCTCAGGGACTTGGCGGTGGCCTCCGCGCCGATGAAATTCACCTTGATCCAGGGGATGCCGTATTTCTTCTCCATCATCTCGGCCACATAGTTGATGGACCGGTGGCACATGATGGCGTTGAGGTCCGCGGTGTGGGAGTTGGAGAACTGGTCGTAGGTGGAATTGCCGCTGAACGTGGCGACCAGTGTGATGCCGCACTCATGGAACAGGCGATCGAGCTCGAAGGCATCCCCCCCGATGTTGTACTCCCCGAGAAGGTTCATCCTGTATTTGCCTTCAGGCGCGGTGTCATCGAGGCCCACGATGTGGGAGAAAAGGCCGTTGTTGGCGATGTGGTGTCCCGCGGACTGGCTCACGCCTTTGTAGCCCTCGCAGCTGAACCCGAAGACGTTGATGCCCAGCTTTTCCCTCATCTCCCGGGCGACGGCGTGGATGTCGTCCCCGATGAGGCCGACGGGGCACGTGGCGAAAATGCTGATGGCCTTGGGCCTGAAGATGTCGTAGGCCTCCTGGATGGCCGCCCGAAGCTTCTTCTCGCCTCCGAAGACGATGTCCTCATCCTGCATGTCCGTGGAAAAGCAGTAGGTCATGAACTGGTCGTCGTCCGAGGTCGGGGGTCGCGTCTGGTTTCTCCGGGTGAGCCAGCTGTAGAAACCGCACCCGATGGGCCCATGGGTGATGTTGACGATGTCTCGGGTCGGGCCCAGCACCACCCCCTTGCATCCGGCGTAGGTGCATCCACGCTGGGTGATGATCCCGGGGACCGTCCGGGCATTGGCCCCGATTTCGGGGACTTCACTGCATTCCCCCACCTTGTTGACGATGATCTGCTTGGCCCTTTTGCGAGCCACCTTCGTGGGATAGACCCGCAGGAGCTCATGTTTCACCTCCTGGGGATCGTGGCACTCATTTTCCAGGTCCAGGTCGTTGTATTTCAAAACAGCCATGATGATCTCTCCGCTCTGAGCACTTAAGGCCTGAAACCCTCTCAGGCTCCATCGAGGGTAGCGTCGCCGCACTCGCCGGTTCTGACGCTTACGGAATCCAAGCAAGGCATGACGAAGATCTTGCCGTCGCCGGACTTGCCCGTGTGGTTGGTTTTCATGATAATCTTGACGGTCTTTTGGACCAGCTTGTCCGGCACGACGACGCTGAGGATCCGCTTGGGGATGAGGCGCTGGCTCTGGCCGAGCTGGGCGATAGCTTCCTCGTAACCCTTCTCGGCGCCCTCGAGAACCGTGATGTCAACAAGCCCTTTGCCGCGCCCCAGGGCATCCTTGGCGGTCATGGAGGATACGCCGGACTCCGAGAGGGCCTTCTTGGTCTTGTTCATCATGTTCATGCGAACGATAGCCATGACCTCTTTCATATCTTCACCTCCACGGCTTCTCCCTCGGCAGTCTCCTTGATGCCGGAACTGATGGTGTAGACCTCTTCAACTGGAGTGATGAAGATCTTCCCGTCCCCGAAAGCCCCCTTGTCACCGGTCCTTGCTGCTTTTATGACGGTCTTGATCACGAAGTCCTTGTCCTGGTCCTTCACGACGGTGATGAGCAGTTCCTTGGGAATTTCATCATATGTGATCTCGCCTATCTTGATCCCCCTCTGCTTGCCGCGGCCCACAACCGAAACCTTGGTCACCGCCGGAAATCCAGCTTCCATCAACGCGGCGAGAACGCCGTCCACCCTGGTGGGTCTCACAATGGATCTGATCATGAGCATGGCGCTTTCCTTTCTCTTCCGATGCGAGTGCCTGCCATCAACCGGCGAGGCCGTGCTGGATCAGCAGTTTCTCGAGATCGTCCGTGTGCATGGGTTTGGGGACCACGTGCATGGTGTTCTCCTCGATCTTCTTTGCCAGGCTTCTGTATTCACTTGCCTGGGGGTGCTCCGGATCGAAGTCGATGACGGTTTTTCGGTTGATTTCCGCTCTCTGCACCATGTTGTCCCGCGGCACGAAGTGGATCATCTGGGTGCCCAGCTTGTCGGCGAAAGCCTCGATCAAGTCACGCTCGTTGTCCACCTTGCGGCTGTTGCAGATGAGGCCCCCCAGCCGCACCCCACCGGCTTCCGCAAACTTGACGATGCCCTTGCAGATGTTGTTGGCGGCATACATGGCCATCATCTCACCGGAGACGACGATGTAGATTTCCTGGGCCTTGCCTTCCCGGATGGGCATGGCGAACCCGCCGCACACAACGTCGCCGAGGACGTCGTAGAAGACATAGTCGAGCTTTTCACTCCCGGCGTATGCCCCGAGCTGTTCAAGAAGGTTGATGGATGTGATGATTCCGCGACCGGCGCAGCCGACTCCCGGCTCCGGACCTCCCGACTCGACGCAGATGGCCCCCTTGAAGCCCACCTTGCGGATGTCTTCAAGTTCTACATCCTCGCCCTCGGATCGCAGAGTGTCGAGAACCGTGCTCTGGGAAAGCCCCCCCAGAAGGAGCCTCGTGGAATCCGCCTTGGGATCGCAGCCGACGACCATGACCTTCCTGCCCATCTCCGCCAGACCAGCCACCGTGTTCTGAGTGGTCGTCGATTTTCCGATCCCGCCTTTGCCGTAAATTGCAACTTTTCTCATTGAGAAGCCTCCTGTCCGTGATGTTTGTGTTGTATTCCTCCAAGGCATGGACTGTGCCAGGAATGGAGAATGGACCGGCGAGTCTTTCTAACATGATGAAATTAAATTTTTTTATGATTTCCTGTTGAAGCGGGGTTGTCCATACGAGGCGATGGAGGAGTTTTCGTTTTTGTGAATTCACACGGGGTAAATGGAAGAAAAATCCATGGATAGCAATGAGTTGTGAATATTGAGGCTGTGGGGGGTCCTTCAAGAAGGAGTGTTGATCAAGTAAAACTACCTGTAATTACTAAATAAAGCGGTATGGTCATACACGGGGGATTTACAGAATTGTCGACTGGACTGTCGGCTGGGGCGTGTGTCTACCGAGAACCGGCAGGAGAGTCACAGTTCGATCTGGATGCCGATTTCGATGACCCGGTGAGCGGGGATGCCGAAGTAGGAGGTGGCCGTCCATGCGTTTCTCGAGAGGAAGACGAAGAGGGATTTCCTCCATCGCATCATCTTGGAATCGCCCCCGGTGAAGAGGGTCTCCCTTCCCAGGAAGTAGGTCGCCGTCTCCGGATCCACATCCAGTCCGAATCGTGAGGCCATTCTCAAGAGGTCCGGAACGTTGGGCTTCTCCATGAAACCGCACACCCCGAGGATACGGTGGAAGCCTTGGCCCAGTTCCTCGACGGAAAGCCTCTCGGCCTTCGGTACCGTTGGAACGTCGGCGGAGCGTATGGAGAGGAGGATCACCCTATCGTGGAGCATGCGATTGAGTTTGAAGTGGTGCAGGAGTGCCGAAGGGGTGCCTGTGGGGGAAACCGTCATGAAGACTGCGGTCCCCTGCACCCTTTGGGGCCTGCTCGTCTTCACATCCTCCAGAAAGAGGTCCAGAGGGAACCGGGTGCTCAGCATCTTTCTCGCCAGGGCCGCCCTTCCGTCATGCCAGGTGGTCATGGCTATCATGATGGCGGTTGCGACGGCCAGGGTGAACCATCCGCCGTCGACGATCTTCAGCAGGTTGGCGAAAAAGTAGGAAAGATCAAAAGCCATGAAGAGCCCGACCAGGGGAAGGGCCTTCCAGAGAGACCATTTCCAGGTCTTGGTGATGACGAAAAAATAGAGGATCGAGGTGATGCCCATGGTGGCGGTGACGGCGATGCCGTAGGCTCCGGCAAGCCTGCTGGATTCCCTGAACACGAGGACCAGCCCGATGCACGCGACCATGAGGGCGTAGTTGATCTGAGGTACATAGATCTGCCCACGCGTTTCGGACGATGTGTGCACGATGTGAACCCGGGGGGAATATCCGAGCTGGACTGCCTGCTGGGTGAGGGAGAAGACCCCGGAAATCATCGCCTGGGATGCAATGACGGTTGCCATGGTGGAAAGCCCCACCATGGGGTAGAGAACCGGTCTTGGAACCAGTCCATAGAATGGATTGTAGGCAAGATCGGGCGCGTCGAGCAGGAGGGCTCCCTGGCCGAAATAGTTGAGAAGAAGGGCTGGAAACGCCACAAAAAGCCAGGAGGTCCTGATGGGTTTGACGCCGAAGTGGCCCAGGTCGGCATAGAGGGCCTCCCCTCCCGTGATGCAGAGCACCACCGAACCCAGGACCACCATGCCGTGGAGCCCGTTTGCGGCAAAGAAATCGAGGGCATGAAGGGGGTTTATGGCGACCAGGATGTGAGGGTTCCTTGTGATTTGAAGGAGCCCAAGAGCCCCGATGGTTACGAACCAAACGAGGAGAATGGGGCCGAAGACCTTTCCGATCCCTGCCGTACCGCGCTTCTGGATGAGAAAGAGCAACAGCAGCACGAGACAGGTGAGAGGCAGTACCGCCGGGGCTGCGGCCTTGGTGGCTACCTCGAGGCCTTCTATGGCCGAAAGAACCGAAATGGCCGGGGTGATGATGCCGTCCCCATAGAGGAGAGCGGCACCGAAAATCCCTGCAATGATGATGGTGAAGTGAAGGCGGGAGGCAGGTGCTCTGTGATCCCCGGGAATGAGAGCAAGGAGGGCGTAGATCCCCCCCTCTCCCTTGTTGTCCGCCCGCAGGATGAAACCCACGTATTTGAGGCTCACCACCATGGTGAGGGACCAGAAGACGAGGGAGAGGACCCCCAGGACGTTCTTCTCGTTGAGGGCAATGGCGTGGAGCCCGTGGAAGCACTCCTTGACGGCATAGAGGGGGCTTGTGCCGATGTCTCCGAACACGACGCCCAGGGCCCCCAGTGCCAGGGCCAAGGTCTTCGTTGGCAGGGAAGAGGTCCCATGGCCGTTGCCTTGGCCATTCAAGGCATTGTGCCCCGGAGTGCTTATGGGACCGTTACCAGGACGGCGGAAAGAGTGGGATGGTCTTTCCGCGATGAAGACGTTTCCATGACGCACGGCTCCAAAGGATAAAATGAGGAGGAATCATCCGCACGTCTCCGGAAGCTTCCCCCTTCGACGCCTACGAGGTTAGCTGACGGGCTCGGGCCGAAGAGGTTGCCCTTCGCCTTGCAAGGCGATACGCCCCATATCTCTGGTTCCCCCGTTCCTGCCGCGCAGGACTCGGCGATCAGCCAATGGCATTTAATCCCTTTTTCAACGGAAGTCAATTCCAGAGAATCGCTCCCAGAATTGTGCAGTTCAAAGCCTTCGCACGGATCTCCAGAAACGGGTGTCAAAACGCCCCGGAGGCACCCATTTCACATTCCGCAGGATGAGGCCCAAAGCCTCGATGCGCTCTTGATGCCGATCGGAACAAAGCTTTGCACTCTTCCATTTCTTATGGAAATCTGGAAGAATGATTGCCTCATTTCCGCCATGCACGCGCATGGACGAAGAGAAATCAAGGAGATATGTACGATGCAATCGAGGGCCGGTACGATGATGTGCGGAGTTCTTCTCGTTCTGTTTTTAAGCACACCCGCAGTCCTCTTTGCGGAAGGTGCCGCGAAGGTGCAGGAAGTCAGGAAAGAGATGTCACTGACGCAGGCTGTAATCCTCGGTGCAATCGAGGGGCTGACTGAGTACTTGCCGGTAAGTTCAACAGGGCATCTGCTAGTGGCAGAACACCTCATGGGTTTGGGAAAAGCGGGCTCAGCTTCACCGGAAGAAGCCCAGCAATCCAAAGATGCAGCGGATGCCTACGCAATCTGCATTCAGGCTGGAGCCATTGCCGCTGTATTCTGGCTCTACTTCGGCCGCATAAGGCAGATGGGCCAAGGGATCTTTGGAAGGGACAAAGAGGGCTTGAGAATGGTGGTCAATCTAATCGCCGCATTCGTCCCTGCTGCTGTTATCGGGCTGTTGCTCAATAAAACAATCAAGGCCCATCTTTTCGGTATGTGGCCTGTGATTGCGGCATGGTTTGCGGGTGGACTGGTTATCCTTGCAGTGCCTCATCCGAAAGAAGAGAATCGAGAACAACCGAATGCCAAAAAGTCACTCGACCAACTCAGGGTCAGAATGGCTCTCGTAATCGGCCTCGTGCAGTGCATTGCCATGTGGCCAGGTGTCAGCAGAAGCTTGGTAACCATCTTGGGTGGCGCATCGGTCGGCCTCTCCTTGTCAGCTGCCGTAGAGTTCAGCTTTCTCCTGGGCTTATTAACTCTGGGTGCGGCCACGTGCTATGATGCCATCGAGCATGGCCATGTCATGCTACAGACCTATGATGGCCTCTCACTTCTTGTTGGGCTCATTGCTGCATTCATCTTTGCAGTTTTTTCCATGAAATGGATGGTCGCCTACTTGAATCGCCATGGGCTTTCGATCTTTGGCTACTATAGAATCATGGCTGCAATTGTCGCGATTGTCCTCCTCTTTTGACTTGCGTCGAAGTCGAGTATCCTCTCCAAGATTAGCTTTGTCGTCAGATCTCACAGGCAATGACCCCAAAAAGGGGTTTGAAAGGAGCCCCTGGACTCCGCATACCCGTTGAGCACGGAGTCTCAGACCGGAAGGAGCAGGAACATGAGCAGCGAACATCCCCATGGAAGAGTGTCCACATCTCTACTGCCTCTCGGCCTGGTTTTGGGGCTGGTCCTGATATTGATCTTTGTCGGCATCAGATACAAGGACAGTGGCCCCGTGCTGCAGGATTTCGTGGGCAATATGGCAAGAAAGCTGGAACTCTTATCCGGCATGCGGGCGAACCTGATGAATTCCGAGCAAGCTGAAAAGAGTGCGGTTATGGCGGACACGGATGAGGCCTCAAGGGATTTTGCCGATCAATCGCGCCGGGCTGGGGACGTTGTAGACCGAGATCTCCGTGAGCTCGAATCGTTGCTCCAACGGGATCCCACGGATAAAGAGATGAAACTGTTCCATGAGTTTGACTCATGCTGGACGGAGCTTCGAAAGATCGACCGGGAGATCCTCGGGTTCGCCGTTCAGAACACCAACCTCAAGGCTGCCGCTCTTTCCTTTGGCCAGGGAAACGAAGCCATGAAACGTTTTGAGCAAGCTCTCAAGAAGCTGATCCATTCCAATTCCAGTTTGTCGAGCGAAAAGTGCGGCCAGGTCGTGATTCTGGCCTCAGATGCCCTTGCAGCCGGACTCCGGATACACAGTCTTACATGCTCCCCACATTGCAGAAGCACGTGATGACAAGATGGATGAAATCGAAAGGGAGATGCGGCAGGCTGGAGAGATCGTTGACGCCTCCATTAAGAAACTGGCGGATTTGGTTCCAGAGGAAGACCGTGCAACGCTGCAGGATGGAAAGGCGGCCTACGATGAATTCGCGGCAGTCACTGCCGAGGTGATCAAGCTCTCGCGTGAGAATACCAACATCAAATCATTCGAGCTCTCCCTCGGAAAGAAGCGAAAGATAGCCGCCCAGTGTGATGAGATCCTGGTCGGTTTGCATGAAGCCGTTCGCAACAGAGAATTCAAAGCGACGCGGTAGCAAAACAGACAAGACCAAAAGATCCAGGAACCGGATGGTCGCAATTGTCTTGAGCGGATCCTCACATTGAAGAAGCTCCAGTCCATTGGATTCACACTACCTTGGAAAACCATCGGTGGGAAGAGTCCGTGTGCAGGTCCGCGCAATAGAGGAATAAAGCATCCGTAATGGAGCAGGGTAGCCAAAGGCCTTACTTTAGACAACAAACGGCTCGAAGGGTAAAGTGGTGGGCAACACTTCATTTTCACCCACTCTGCGAAAGAACGTCTCGTTGCAGTATTAGACTCGGCTGAGGGATTTCGTGGCCTTCCGCGCGGCGTTGCTTCGGGTTCTTCTCTTGGTGATGAGTTTTTCCAGGCCGAATTTCTTGATCCGATACCCAACCTGTCTCAAGGTGAGTCCCAGCTCCCTTGCAGCCTGGGACTGTATCCAGCGGTTTCGCTCGAGGGCTGCGAAGACCTCCTTCTTTTCCAGTTCCTCGAGGCGGGAGAGGTTTTCCTGGGATTTACGCTCATCCTCGGCTCCGCCAGCCTGGAGGTCGGGCTGCAAATAGCCCGGGAAGTGCTCGAGATCGATCTGATTCCCGTCCACCATGATGGCGAGCCGTTCGATGAGGTTCTCCAGTTCGCGCACATTCCCGGGCCACTCATAGTTCACGAGGGCCTGGAGGGCGTCGGGAGTGATGCGCAGAGCTCGGCCGTACTCCTTGGAGGTCTTGTCCAGAAAGTGATGGATGAGGGACGGCATGTCCTCTTTCCGATCCCGCAGGGGTGGGACATGGATGGGAAAGACGTTGAGGCGGTAGTAAAGGTCCTCCCTGAATATTCCCTCTTTCGCCGCTTCGAAGAGATCCCGGTTGGTGGCGGCGATGATGCGCACATCGACTTTTCGGGTTTTGGAGCTCCCGAGCCGTTCGAACTCGTGCTCCTGAAGAAACCGTAAGAGTTTGGCCTGGAGGGAGTGAGGGAGCTCCCCGATTTCGTCCAGAAAAATCGTTCCTCCGTCCGCCTCTTCGAAGCGGCCGGGCTTGGCCTTGGCAGCCCCGGTGAAGGCTCCCCTCTCGTGCCCGAAGAGTTCCGATTCCAGGAGGTTTTCGGGCAGGGATGCGCAGTTGATCTTGACGAAGGGAAACTTGGCCCGGGTGCTCAGCTCGTGGATGATGCGGGCAATGAGTGTCTTTCCCGTTCCCGACTCCCCCAGCAGCAGTACGGAGGCCTTGCTGGGCGAGACTTTCTTGATGAGCCGCTGGACGCTCCCCATGCTCTGGCTCTTGCCGATCATGAAGAAGTGGTTGTACCTCTTCGAGAGCCTGGCTCTGAGGGTGAGGTTTTCCCTCGTGAGGTTTTCCTCCCGCCGCCGCACTTCCTGGTTCAGGCTCACGAACTGGGCCATGAGCACGGCGACGATGGAAAGGAAGCGGATGTCTTCCTCGAAGGAAATCTCGTCGCGGAACAGTCGGTCCACGCTCAGGACTCCAGCGGGCAATCCATGGAGGAGAATGGGGACCCCGAGGAAGACTATGCCCCCCTTTTCGATTTCCCTGGACCTGGTCTTGTTGAGGAACAGGGGCTCCCGGCTGATATCCGGAACCACAAAGGGTTCCGCCGTGCTAAAAATGAGGCCCGTGATTCCCTCGCCCTGCCTGTAAACCCCCCGCTTTTCCTCAGCCTCACTGAGGCCGTGTGACGCACGAATGGTGAGGTTTCCGGAGTCCTCATCCTTGAGGGTGACGGTGCCTCGTTTCATCTCCAGGGAATCGGAGAGGATCTTGAGCACGGAATGGAGGGCATGGTCCAGGTCGAGGGCCCGCCCTATGATCCTGCTGATCTCGAAGAGGACCTTCAGTTCGAGTGTGTTGACCGTCGCTTTCATACCTCGGACCCAAAGAGCAAGAATGATGCCGAAGGCAATCTGGAGGGTCACGCCCAGCTCCCGCAGGGAAAAGGCAGGGGCCAAGGGCCTGACAAAGCCCTTCAGGATGAATACAGAATTGTGCTTTTTTTCCAAAGGAACCCGCGTGAAAAAAGGTGGTCGTACATTTTTGTGCCGTGAGTGCCCCGCCCTCTTTCCGCGGAAACAAGCCGACCCTTGATCCCTCTGGGATTTTATTCCCTTGATAGAACAGTCTCGATTTGATAGAGGGGCAGGTGCGATTCTTTGTGGGCGTCTCTTTTGGCGAGGCATACACGCTGCGACTGAGCAGGGAAGGAACTCGATGGGGAAGGACGAAGCGGTCTTGGTACACTCTTTTCCGAAGAATCCCCTGGAAGAAGTGCGCGCATCACTCACTGTCTTCAAGGGAAAAAAATACGTTGACCTGAGGGTTTATTACAAGGGGGACGACGAGGAGTTCCGGCCTTCCAAGAAGGGTCTGACCGTCGCCCTGGACTTGTTTCCGGAACTCGAAGAGGCGGTCAGGAAGCTGAAGGATGCGATAGAAGAATAGAACATTGGGACATGGCCCCGCCGTTCCGCATGTCCATGGCTGGGGGAGGAACGGTGGGGCTCAGCCGCCCCCCACGGGAGGGAAAAGGGCTACCCGTTCATCTCCCATGAGCCTCGTGTCCCAGTCCCCGCTGACGCCGTTCACCATGATGAGCTTCACTTCCTCATGGGGGATGCCCAGCCGCTCCGACAATTCCCGAACAGTGACCGGCGAGGAGACCTCCAGTGCATGGCCGGTGGCTGCGTCGTAGCCTGGAACATACTTTCTCAAGTTGGCTGCCAGCAATACCTTGAGCGGCAAGGCCTTCTCCCCTTGTCATGCGTTTTGAGCGGCTGCCCGCCGGTAGACGCGCTTCACCTGTACATTGGACACCAGAGCGGTGTAGTCTTTTCCTTTTTCCAGGTCCACCTGGATGCTTTTCTGGTCAATCTCCATGTAGCGGGACAGCACGGCCAGGATGTCGTTCTTCAGGGATTCCATGACATCCGGAGAGAGGTCCATGCGGTCGTGCATGAGAACGACCTGCATGCGTTTTGCGGCCACCTTTCCACTTGATTTATCCCCAAAAAACCGACGGATTGCTTTCAGCATCGGATCTCCCTCCTCTCAGCCCCGGAACAGTCGCTTGAAACGTTCCAGGAAACCCTCTCCGTAACCGTTGTCCAGTGGAACGTGCTCTCCGTTGAGGCGGGCCGCGATGTCCCGAAAAGCCAGGCCGGCTCTGCTGCCTCGGTCGTGAACCAGAGGCACCCCCCGGTTCGTGGAGATCACAACGTCTTCACTCTCGGGAATCACTCCAAGGAGAGGGACGGAGAGGAGGGTTACGATGTCTTCCGTGGACATCATGTCCCCCTTTTTAACCATGCGGTGGTTGAGTCGGTTGACGATGAGGTGGATGTCCCTGAGGAGGTTCGCTTCCAGGAGGCCGATCACGCGGTCCGCATCGCGGATAGCGGAGACTTCCGGGGTCGTGACGACCAGGGCGACGTTCGCCCCGGCGATGGCATTTCTGAACCCCTGTTCGATTCCCGCCGGGCAGTCGATGAGCACGAAATCGAATTCAGTGGCCAGATTGTCGCAGAGGTCTCTCATCTGCTCGGGTGTCACGGAATCCTTTTCCCTGGTCTGTGCCGCAGGGATGATGAAGAGGTTGTTCTGCTTCCGGTCCCGGATCATGGCCTGCTCTTTGCGGCAGTTGCCCTCGATGATGTCCACGAGGTTGTAAACGATCCGGTTTTCCAGACCCATCACGACATCCAGGTTCCTCAGGCCGATGTCCGCGTCCACCATGACGACGCTGTGTTTTTTCTTTGCCAGGATGGTTCCGAGATTTGCGACCGTCGTCGTCTTGCCGACGCCGCCTTTTCCTGAAGTGACTACGATTGTCTTGCCTGCCATGACATCACCTTGTGTCTACAAGGTTTATGGATGAATCCGGATCAAAGATCCTGGATACGCACTGTCCGAAACCAGACACCCCCCCTGGCTATGCTCCTGGCTCAATCACGAAGGCGGGGATCCCCCGCTCCATGAATCAGCGGCATTGCTCCCCGTTGGACTCCGTCAAACCGTTATGACCTCGATGAGGTTGTTCTGAATTTCGGCGATTTCAAAGCGCTTGGGCGTGGGCTTGCCGCCCTTCGGCGGCACCGCGACCAGGTCTGCAATGCGGATCTGGTTTGGTTCGATGCTCAGAGCCCAGATCCTTGCCGACCGATTACCCCCCGACCCTGCGTGGGCAACGCCCCGCAAACTGCCGAACACGACGATGTCCCCCATGGCGATGATTTCAGCCCCCGGATTGACATCGCCCAGGATGAGGCAGTCGGACGGGGAAACGATGCGCGCTCCCGATCGGCAGGTGTTCCTCACGATCATGGGCGCGTTCTCGGGCACACTCGGCTTCGAAGGCCTGGAAGCCGCGGAGCTTTTCCCTCCACGGTCCAGGAAAAAGCTCAGATCCTCCTCCATCCTGATTTCCGTAACCTTCACATTGGCCTTTTCCTGGAGGAGATGTTGGATCTGAAGTATCTCATCCGTTCTCAAGGGCTTGAACCTGAGGTCCAGAGTCATGGCGGAACGCTGAAAGAACTCCCGGGACTCGAAAAGCTTTTCACCCAGGCTCGCCAGAATGGACTCAATGGAGGCATCGGGGCTGGGCACCAGGGTGAACCCGTTGCGAGTGGCCTTGATCTGCAAAGGAGAAGAATCGCTCTGATGCATGGTATTCTGAGATTAGAGCCACGAAGGAATATGTGAAGTGAGCCCAAAAAAGCTCACGGCCTCGGATGCCACCACGCCCGTACCTCCAGAAGAGTCCGGCGTTTGCCCAAACCGGAAGTTCCCGGACGACCTTGAGCCCCTTTTACCCCATTCCATCGTCCGGAAGCAAGAACCATTGACGCAGCTCAAGCCAGCACTCCACTCGCGGGAACCGAGACGCCTGAAGGGCCCGATTCCATGGCTGATCGAAAAGAATGGGTTGAATGCCGTCGTGTGCCAGGAGTTCGCAGGTTTCCCACCGGTCCTCGACAAAATAGCGGATCCCCAGCTCGTGGAGTATCTTCAGCTTGCTTTCGGGGGCCCCCGTGGCGATCACCTGGATGCGGTCGTGGTTCACCCCGCGAAGGGTGCGGCGGAGCCACCGAATGATGGACTCGGGCCAGATGCGGGCTGTGACGAAGCGCAGGACGCCATGCCGCGCGAGATCCAACAGGACGTCGGGTGCCCCGGACATGGGGGGTGTCTCCAACGTGTGCACATCGTCGAGGGTGAGGCATATCAGCTCGTCGATGATCTCCTTGTCGACATCCAGACATCCGTAAAGGTCATAGAGGGTGATGTGCTCCTTGGTGAGGTGATTGAGCCCGTAGCGCTCCCTTGCCAGCCTCAGGAAAAGGGCCATCGTGTCCGCGACCACTCCGTCGATGTCAAAAGCGATTTGAGAAGGTTCGATGTCAAACTTCAATGGGGTTTCCCTCTAAGAGTCGGTGAGGCAAGACTGGGCAGGCTCGTCGAATCGAAACGCAATCTCATAGATGCCATCCTCCATGGTACTGTGGATCACATATCCCACCTTGTAGAAAACGGAAAGCATCTTTCGATTGCTCGAGAGCACATAAGCGGTGAAGCCGCTGATCCTGTTGTTATTGGCAATCTCGCACAGGTAGTGGAGCAGGAAGGTTCCGATTCCCAGACGCTGCCATTCGGCGCGCACGGCAAAGTCCACTTCCGCCATGTTGGACCGCTGGTCGAGAATGTATCGGCCCATGGCGACGATGTTCTCGTTTCCAATGATCCCCGTGACCCCCACAATGGCCATCTCGTGCTCGTAATCGATGTTGCACATTCCCTGGGTGTTCCTGTGAGGGAACACCTTCATGGCGGAGAGAAAACGGTAGTAAATGTCCTGGTCCGGAAGAGAATAGAAAAACTCCTGCAAGGCCCTCTCATCCGTGGGCTTGATGGGCCTGAACGAAACCTTGAGGTCCCCCGGAAACACGTGATCCGTTTCCCATTGCCCCGGATGGAGGAGAAAGGCCGGCAGCATCGAGTCATCTCCTCCGGAAAAAACCTGGTCCGTCTCCCACTGGATGGGATAGAGGGATTCGTAGACAGGGGGGAGTATCTGATCCTGATACACATAGCGGAGCCTCTTGGCAGTATCGAGAAGAATCTCCCGAAACCGCGGGTGGGCAATGCTGATGAGTGCCAGGGCCCGCTCCCGCACCGTTTTCCCGTGGAGATAGGCGATTCCGAATTCCGTCACCACGTAGCGCACGCTGCTCCGGGGACTGACCACTCCCGCTCCGTGAGCGAGATGGCTCACAATGCGGGACCGCCTGCCGTCTGAAGTGGTCGAGGGAAGCACGATGATGGTCTTGCCGTTCCTGGCGAGGGAGGCCCCGTGCATGAAGTCCACGTATCCCCCGATGCCGCTGTAGACCCGGTATCCCACGGAGTCGGCGCACACCTGTCCGGTCAGGTCGATTTCCAGGGCGGAGTTGATGGCGACCATGTTGTCGTTCTTGCTGACGACACGCCTCTCGTTCACGTAATCGATGGGATGGAGCTCCACTTCAGGGTTGTTGTGGACAAACCGATACAGCTGCCGGGTTCCAAGACAAAGACTCGCGATCATCTTCCCGGGGTGCAGAGTCTTATTGCGCCCCGTCACCACACCTTTTTCGGCAAGGAAAAGGTGAGCGTCGGTGAGGAGCTCTCCATGGATCCCCAGATCCACCTTGTCTCCAAGAGACCGCAGCACCGTGTTGGCCATTCGGCCAATCCCCACCTGAACGGTGGCCCCGTCGTCCACGAGGGAGGAAACATACTTCGCGATCCTCTCCGCGACAGCGCTTTCTTCGGAATAGACCATCTCCAGGAGGGGCTCGTCGTACTCGACGAAGTGGTGCATCTGTGTCACATGGAGGAAGCTGTCTCCAAAGGTGCGGGGCATTTGTGGATTGACCTGGGCAACGACGACCCTGGCCATCTGGGCGGCGGCTCGGTTGATGTCCACGGCAATTCCCAGGGAACAGAAACCGTGTTCATCGTGAGGGGACACCTGGATGAGGGCAACGTCCAGTTCCCAGGAATCGTCATCCCGAAACAGCGCGGGGACGGCGGAAAAGTAGGCCGGAATGTAGTCTGCCAATCCAAGGTTGACGGCTTTCCTGGACTTATCTCCCACAAAGAAAGTCTTCAGCCTGCAGTGCCGTTGGAGATCGCCCCAATCCTCCGGCAGCATTCCCATGGAAAGATTCTGAACCAGTTCCAAGTCCCGACGCTCCGGGATGACCTTCAGCAGGGAGCGCACCAGGTGCTGCGGTTCGCTGCAGGCGGATCCCAAGTATATCCTGTTGCCATCCTGAACCGTGCGGGACAGGATTTCATCCGCGTCTCCGACATGTGCGGCGTAGTAGTCTTTCCACTGGTCCACGGATGCCATCGTTCGTGCCCATCCTCGCGTGAGTGGCGTTCTATGTGACACTCTGGGTGCCTTGTGTGCCATCAAGGCTTGCAGGGATAGATTACCACAGGTGTGGGTGCCGGGAACACAGGGACAACAAGATTGTTCGGAACACGGCGACAAGTCGGGAATCCGGGCGTCAATGCATGTCCTGCCGGTCCCCGTCGAGCTCAGTGCCTCCGTAGACGGCCTCGGAAACGGACGGGGGCTGAATCCACCCTTCTTTCTGAGCAAGAAGATCCAGGTGCAGCGTCGTCCATTCTTCAAGGGGAAGATAGGGCGGCTCAATCATCTCGCGGGTGTCGATGACTTTATAATAGGCCTTGCACAGGCGGCAGTACTGGACCCTGTATCGGGGTTCCGTCTCCGTGTAGAGGTAACCCAGGGACTCGTGATCCCGGTTGTCGCAGGAAGGGCACTGGAGGCGGTGCAATCTCCAGCTTGTTCCGCACCATGAGCAGCATGCCATCTTTTCGCCTTCGCCGACTAAATAGAGAAGGGCGGGGAGCGAACCGCAGACGGGGCAGTAACCCTTGAGCCAGGAGTCGGGCACGGGAAACCGGGACAGGAGGTCCCGGGCGGTCCATTCAATGGATGGCCTGATGCAGCTTCTTCCCAGGAAAACCCACGACGGCAGATCGGCGTCGCTCACTCCCTGGTTGGCCGCCAATCTGTCTCCCGAACGCCTCAGGAAGGATTGCCACACCGCCGCTGCGTCCGCGCCTTCAGCCGACAGGGCACGGGAAAGAGCCCCCTGTGCGTTGCGAATGGAGACATTGTCCTCGGAAATGTGGTCGAAAATCTCCATGAGCACTCGACGGGCGGCCTTGGAATCCAACGGGAAATCCGTTCTTAGAATCAGTGGAAACCCGGCGCTCCACTTGGCCTTCGCCACCTCTGGAGAGATGGCGACGGGCGAGAGCTCTATGAGTTTCGCCACCGAAGCTTGAATGAGAAAAAGGGGCTCCAGGAAGGGATAGATCTGGCTGTAGGCAGGCTTCTCTTTTCTTGCCAGGTTGATCGCCCGCCGGATAGCCTCTTTCTCACCATGAGTCTCTGGTTTCAAAGCTTTGGTCCCCCCATGCACCGGAAAGGGGGAAGCCGGATGCTGCGCAGCTTCCCCCTTGTTTTTCGATGGATTGCATCCGTGGACGGTCGCGAGAGCAGGGGCCCTCAATCCATGGTGCCATTCGAAGCCCCTGTTTTGGACAGGCCACAGGACCACCCCGGCATAGGAGAAGCACCTCCCCCCATGCCGGGGTCTCAACAGTTGCCTGGTCAGGCTCGACCAGATTGAGGACGGTCACCGGCGACCGGTTTGCGCATGCTTCGCATGGCAAGCTTGCGAATGAAGCCCGGTCTGACCCCGGCGATGGCGTTCTTGTGGTATTTCCTTGGATCATCCACCACCAGGTAAACCACCCTTATCTGGTCGGCATCGATGAGCTGGGCTTTCGGATACGCGCCCTTCAGCTTTTCGAGGCGCTCCTTGGCAAGGGAAAGCATCGCATCCCGCTCCCCGAAATTCATGGCCCCCGTCGGACAGATCTTGACGCAGGCCGGGAGAAGGTTGTTGCTGATGCGATCGATGCACATGGTGCACTTCACGAGCCTCCCGTCCTTCCCCTGCCTCGGAACGTCGTAAGGACACGAAGTCTTCACCTCGTCGAAAGGCGCCTCCTTGCTCTTGGGCAGAAAGACCACAGCCCCCGTCGCCTCGTCCTGAACTACGCCGTCCTGGACGTAGCCTTCAATGGTGTCCTTGCAGGGAGGCTCCAGGCAATGACGGCACTGATCCGGGAAGAAGTACCAGGCCGGCTTGCCGTCGACGCTCACCTCACTGTACCGGACCAGCTTGAAGGTGCCCGCATCCAGGTCGGGGGGGTTCTGGTAACTCCCCGTGTTCTTCGTCGGAATGGTGCCGTTTTGGTTCCAGTTCTTGCACGCCATCTGGCATCCCCTGCAGGCCGTGCATCTTGTGGTGTCGATGAAGAAAGACTTTCCTGCCATGGCTTACACCCCCTTCTTGCGCACGTTCACCATGAAGGCTTTGCTTTCGGGAATCCGGGTGTTGGGATCTCCAACAGACGGAGTGAGGAGATTGGCGCTCTCCCCTCCCTCAGGCGGCCACACCCAGCCATAGTGCCACGGCAAACCCACTTCGTGGATTTCCTGATCCTGGACTAGGAATGGCTTGAACCTTGCGGTGACCATGGCGACGGCTTCCAGCGAGCCTCTCGGGGACTCCACGGTGACCATTTCCCCGTTCTTGATGCCGCGAAGCTTGGCGAGTTCCTCGCTCATCTCCACGAACATCTGAGGCTGAGCTTCAATGAGCCACGGAAGCCAGCGGGTGAGGACTCCCGTCTGCCAGTGCTCGGTGACCCGGTAGGTGGTCCCCACAAACGGGAACCGGGGGTCGCAGGACTGGATGACATCTTTCTCCGTCTTATATACGGCGGCAACGGGATTCACCAGCTGCCCGCTCATGAGGTTCTTCTCCACGGGGCATTCCAGGGGTTCATAATGTTCCGGGAAGGGCCCGTCCTTCAATCCGGGTCCGAAAATGGCCCCATAACCGTCCGTTTTCATGATGAACGGGAGTCTTCCATCCTCCCGCGCCGAACCGTCCGGATTCTTCAGGGGATACCACGGACCGTCCGGGATATCTCCCTTCCACTTCTGGGTGGCGTACTTGCCCTCCTTGACTTCCCCGACGAACTCCACCACTGCTTTCTTTGGGTTCCAGGGCTTTCCGGTCGGATCCACTGAAGCCCGGTTGTAAATGATTCTCCGGTTGACCGGCCAGGCCCAGGACCACTTGGGATAGAGCCCGATGCCGCTGTCGTCGCTCTTGTCCCTCCGGGCCATGTTGTTGCCATCCTGGTTGTAGCTCTGACAATAGATCCAGTTTCCGCAAGAAGTGGACCCGTCGTCTTTCAGCATGGCGAACGCAGGCACCGGATCCCCAGGCTTATAGGTCTTGTCGCCGACGGTCACTTCCTTCACGAAAGTTCCGTTGATGGCCTTGGCCACCTTGTGGGGATCGAAGGCGTGATCGGTGACATAGTCCCACTTGAGGTTCATGATGGCATCGGGGAAAGGACTTCCCGGCTTCTTGTAGAGCTTCCTTATCTCCTCGAAGAGCTCGACCACGATGTCCCCGTCCGGCTTGGCCTGGCCGGGAGGATTCTTGGCCTTCCAGCGCCACTGGACCCATCGGCCGCTGTTGGAAATGGAGCCTTCTTTCTCCATGGATGCGGCGCAGGGCAGGAAGAAGACCTCGGTCTTGATCTTCTTCGGGTTCATGCCCGGCCCCTTCCAGAAGGACGCGGTTTCATTGTCGAAGAGATTCACCACCACCATCCAGTCCAGGTTGGCCATGGCTGCCCTGGTCTTGTTGGCATTGCCCCCGCTGCAGGCTGGATTCTGTCCCCAGGAGAAAAATCCCGTGAATTCCTTGCGATACATGGCGTCGAAAAGATCCAGCCAGCTGTAAGACTTGCCGTCCTCCAGCTTCGGAAGCCACCCGTAGCAGAAATCGGTCTCGGGTTTGGCCGCATCGCCGTACATGGACTTGAGGTAACTGGTGATGTACTTGGGCCGGTTTTGCCACCAGTTGGCACTGAGGGGATCCTTGGAGACCGGGGTGAATTTTTTGTTGTAATCCGCAAGGGTTGCCACCGAACCCGTCGGCACCGGCAGGTATCCGGGATAGATGTGAAACAGAAGGCCCGCATCCGTCGACCCCTGAACGTTGGATTCGCCGCGCAGGGCGTTCACACCGCCTCCGGCGATTCCCATGTTGCCGAGAAGGAGCTGAATGATGCTCATGGTCCGGATGTTCTGGACTCCCACTGTGTGCTGGGTCCAGCCCATGGCGTACAGGACGGTTCCTGCCTTGTCGGGCACGCCCGTGGCGCTGTAGGCCTCGTAGACCTTCAGCAGGTCGTCCTTGGGGGTGCCGGTGGTCTTGGAAACGGTGTCCAGATCATAGCGGGAATAGTGGTTCTTCAGCAGTTGATAGACGCACCGGGGGTTCTCCAGGGTGAGATCTTTCTTGGGGATGCCCTTCTCGTCGACCTCAAAAGCCCAGAAGGATGGGTCGTAACCCCTCTTTTCGGCACTGAATCCGGAGAACAGTCCATCCTCGAATTTGTATTTCTCCCCCAGGATGTAAGAGGCGTTGGTGTAATTGACCACGTAGTCCTTGAAAATCTTATCTTTTTCAAGAATGTACTTGATCATACCCCCCAGGAAGGCAATGTCCGTTCCCGACCGCAGGGCCGCATAGATGTCCGCCTTGGTCGAAGTCTGGGTGAAGCGGGGGTCCACATTGATGAGGGTGGCTCCGTTGTCCTTCGCCTTCATGATCCAACGGAACGAAATGGGGTGATTTGCTGCCGGATTGGCTCCCATGGCGAGGATGCAATCGCTGTTGGCGAAGTCAATCCAATGGTTGGTCATGGCGCCGCGTCCGAACGACTCTGCCAGAGCCGCTACAGTGGCGCTGTGTCAAATGCGGGCCTGATGTTCTATGTAGACCAGTCCGAGGGCACGCAGCATCGCCTGGTATACCCAGCACTCCTCGTTGTCCAGAGCAGCACTGCCGATCGAAGCGATCCCGTTGCACCGGTTGACCGCCTCGCCCTTGTCGTTCTTGGCCACGAAGCTCGCGTCCCGGCTCTTCTTGACCCTCTTGGCGATCTCCTTCAGAGCCCAGTCCCAGGTCTTCTCCTGCCACTTGTCCGTGTTGGGCGCCCGGTAGAGCACCTTGGTGAGCCGTTTGGGATTCTCGGCCAGTTGCTGGAGGGAAGCGCCCTTGGCACAAAGGGAGCCCTGGTTGATGGGGTGGTCGGCATCGCCTTCCGTGTAGATCACCTGCCCGGTTTTGGTGTCCGCGTGGCAGATGATTCCGCAGCCGACCGAACAGTAACAGCAGATGGTGGGTGTCTCCTTGGCGTTCTTGGTGCGCAACTCCGATGCGTAAGCCTGAACGGGGCGAAGGTCAATGCCCAAACCGCTCAAGGCCAGTCCGGCAGTTGCCGCACCAGAGATCTTGAAGAAATCTCTTCGTGTCAGCTTCATTCTCTGTCCTCCATGGTCCATCCAATCTGAATAAACCGTCAGCCTAAGGTGTGAGGATCTCGTCATGATTTCCTTGAGGAGATCTTTGACCCGGGAATTTCACCTCCTTCCTTGTGAAAGAAAAAACAATATCTGTGTGTGGCGAACACAGCTTAAAAAATGGCGCTTGGCATGGCTTTGTCTCAAGTGGGATTGAGTGGTGAATGAGAGAGAAAATGCTAATCCAAGCACATATTAGAATGCGCGAGGGTGGATTGTCAACGCATATATGACGAATCAGAGCCATGGATCCATGACCGGGGATCGATGAATGGAGAGTGAAAGTGGCGGGAGCGGGTGTGGGAAAGACAGCGGAAGGCACATTGTGAACAGGAGAACAAAATAGGTGAAGCTGCAGCGGCAGGCGGGGTGATGGAATTGATAACTGATTGTTATGCATAATAAATAACGCACCCAGGGATGGACTGGCTTGCGCCGCAATGAAGGGATCAGTACGAAAGCCGGGAATCCTGAGAGTGTTTCTTGGGGGTTGTCGGGATGGTACTTGCGCCTCTGTCAAGCCCTTTGCGTGGCGCCTGTTGACAGAGGGAGAACCTCTAAAATCAAGCTGTTGGCAAGGCTCGCTGCAAGTGGACCTCTCTCAGGGCCAACCCAGGACATAGCGGTCAGTGGGCGCGTGATCGTCGGTCAGTATCGGGACGTCTCGGGGGACCGGTTTGGACCAGACGTGAGAGAGGTACCGGTCGAGCTCTTCATCTGCGCTCCGAAAACTTGGCACGGTCTCGGACTTGAAGGCCACGAGCATGATGTTCTGCCACGTCATCCCGTCGGCGGGGTCTGCGACGGGCAAGAGATAAACCTGGGGGAACACCTCGCGAAAGGTTGCGTGCAGAGCCTGGAGGAACCGTCCTTCCCTCCCTTCGATGCTCGAAAGAAGGTTCATCATCACCACCCCGTCCTGGGAGAGCATCCCGTGGAGTCGTCTCACGACTTCCAGGGTCGTCAGGTGGAATGGGATCGAGTAGTGAGAATTGAAGGTGTCCGCAAGGACGACGTCAAACTCGGCATGGTCACGGTTCAAGTAGGTCCGTGCGTCCTCGTGGTGGATGTCGAGTCGGGGGTCGTCACCAAGGGCGAAGAAGCGTCGTGCGAGATTCGTGACACCAGGGTCGAGCTCCACCACGTCCATGTGCACGTTGGGGTGATGGCTCAACACATGCTTGGGAAAGGAATAGCCGCCCCCCCCGAGCATGAGCATCCGGGTCGCTCCCGGCCTGAAGTGCATGGCGAGCTTGTAGAACTTCGTGTAATCGAGAGCCAGCGCCACGGTGTCGTCCAGGTACATGGCCGACTGGACGGCTTTCGGGTTGGTCACCATGATGCGCAGTTCTCTTCCCGTCTCTCCATCGACACCTGAAGTGATGAGGACCCTGTTGTAGTTGGTGTCGATGTCGTGGAAGCCATTCCTTGCCAGGTGATCATCGTAAGACCTCACGGCAAGAAAGACTATGAAGACGAGAACACCCACGGCACCCTGGATGGGAAAAAGGCGGCGATACGCCAGAAATGAAGTGACCACGAGGAGCAAAGCCAGAAACGTGAGAATTCGGGTGCTTCCGAAGAAGGCGATGAGAAAAAAGCCGGCCAGAAATGTTCCGAATATGCTCCCGAGAGTGGACAGGGCATAGAGGCTCCCCACGGTTCTCCCGGTTTTATCGAGGTCCGTCATCTTGAGCTTGACCGAGTAAGGGTGCGACCATTCCGAGGAGGACGCTCGGGGGTGCGAAGAGGACGAGAGTTGCCAGGGTGGACCCGAGATGGACACTTTCGCTGGTGGACTGGAGCAAGTCCAGGATCATGGACTTGGAGAGGGCAACGGAGGCAATGGACACCGCAGCCAGGAGGATGATGAGGGAGAGGGTCTTGTAGGTCGCGTTTCTGTCCGAAATCTTCCCTCCCCACCAGTACCCCAGGCTGAGGCAGCCGAGGATGACCCCGATGAGGCTCGTCCACACCACGATGGAGGTCCCGAGATACGGGGCGAGGATCCGTGACCCCACCATTTCGAGGATCATCACCACCGCCCCGCAGACAAAAACGACGAGTTCGAGCATGGTTGACCTTCAATCAGCGTTCAACGCCCCGTGGGACTTGAGGAGAGGTCATGGGCTCTCGAAGGGGTGGCGCACGATGATGTTCTCATCCCTTGCGGGTCCGACGGAAATAATGCTCAGGGGCACTCCCGAAAGCTCTTCGATGGCCTGAAGATAGCGCCTGGCGTTTGCCGGAAGGTCGGAGAACTTCCTGATCTTTGTGATGTCTTCCTCCCAGCCGAGAAATTCCTCGTAGACGGGCAGGCAGGCCTCGAGGGCGTCCAGTTCAGGGGGGACGCTCTCCAACATGTGGGAACCACACTGGTAGGCGACCGCGACTTTCAGGTTGGGCACCCCGGTGAGCACGTCCAGCTTGGTGATCACGAGGCCTGCGAGACCGTTCAAACGAATGGAGCTCCTGACCACCACCATGTCGAGCCATCCACACCTTCGAGGCCGCCCTGTCGTGGCGCCGTATTCCCCTCCCACCGAGCGGATGTATTCCCCCGTCTCATCCAAGATTTCCGATGGAAATGGCCCTCCGCCGACCCTTGTCGTGTATGCCTTGACCACCCCCAGCACCTTGTGGATGCGGGCAGGGCCTATTCCAGAGCCGCAACAGGCGTTTCCCGCCACGGTGTTGGATGAGGTGACGAAAGGGTAGGTGCCGTGATCGATGTCCAGGTGGGTCCCCTGGGCCCCTTCGAAGAGGATGGACCTTCCCTGCATGTCCGCCGCCTGAAGTCGCTCGGAGACGTTGTCTGCAAAGGGGGCCAGCCGCACCCCGTAGGCGAGGTATTCGTCGGCTATCGCGGCGGCATCCAGGGGTTTTTCCCCGAAAAATCGCTCGAGGAGGAAGTTCTTTTCTTCCAGGTTCATCACCAGCTTCTGGTGAAGACTCTTTTCGTCGAACAGGTCGTGGATCCGGATTCCCGTGCGGCTGACCTTGTCTTCGTAGCAGGGGCCAATGCCTCGCCCGGTGGTCCCTATCTTGGTTTTTCCCCTGCGATTCTCCCGGGCGATGTCCATGGCCCGGTGGTAAGGCATGATGACATGGGCGTAGCGGCTGACGACGAGCTTTTCCGGAGTGACGGGAATGCCGGACTCGAGGAGTCTGTCCATTTCCTGGATGAGCACCCCGGGGTCGATGACCACACCGTTCCCGATCATGCAGGCTTTTCCGGGGTGAAGTATGCCGGATGGAATCAGGTGAAAGATATACTTCTTGCCCTGAACCACCAAGGTATGCCCCGCGTTGTTTCCGCCCTGGAAACGCACCACAAAGTCGACTTTTTCCGTCAGGAGATCAACGACTTTCCCTTTTCCCTCGTCTCCCCACTGGGTTCCAATGATCACCACGTTAGCCATGTCATGTCTCTCTTTGTGCATTGAGATGGATATGAATCGGTGAAGGGCATTCTCATGTGAAAAAGCGTGCGTTTTTGCCATCATACGTGTAATGAAAAACAGGCCGCCTGTCAAAGGCAAATTCAGGGGCCGGGAGCCGGGTTCCTTCCGTGAATCGGCCCCGCAAAGGCGAGGCTGGTCGTTGACCGTCTTGGGAATGAACGGGCAGATGGCAAGTTAGGGTCGAAGCTCGCGGGGATTTGAAATGCCGACGATAGAAGATGTGAAGCGGGCTCTTCACGAGCACGGCATCGCAGTGCTGGAGTTTGAGGAACCCACGCCGAATTCCCGGGCGGCGGCGAAAGCCGTGGGGTGTTCCGTGGGGGAGATCGCCAAGAGCATCCTCCTGTTTGTCGGAGGAGTCCCTCTGATGGTGGTGACGTCCGGGGATGTTAAGGTGAAGAATTCCAAACTCAGGAAGGCGACGGGGCTAACTGGAAGAATCCGCCTCCCCGATGCCGAGGAGGTCCTGCGCCACACGGGGTACGCGCCGGGAGGCGTTTGCCCTTTTCTGCTGCCCGCGGCGCTTCGGGTCATGGTGGACAACTCCATGAGGAGATTCCCAAGGGTATTTGCCGCCGCCGGAAACGCCCACTCGGCAGCCCCCATCCTTTTCGATCAGCTCCTCGCCATCACCGGGGGAGAAGAGGTCGACGTGTGCGAGATCCCTGAAACGCCATGAGCCGGTTCGTACTGCATGCCCTCAAACAATAAAACCGTTTGTAGTATTCGGGAGGGGTCAATCCTCTCCCGGATACGCAACGGTTGTACCTGGACAAGTCCCTAACGCATGGATCTCAGGCGGCTTATGCGCTCCTCGATGGGAGGATGGGTGCTGAAAAGTTTCATGATGCTGCTTCCCGTCAGAGGGTTCACGATGAAAAGGTGAGCCGTGGACGGCTTCGGATCTTGCATGGGGATCTGCTGCGAAGCCATGGCCAGCTTCTCCAGGGCCCTTGCCAGGGGTTCCGGATTGTGGGCCAGTCGCGCACCCGTTTCGTCGGCCAGGTATTCCCGCGATCTTGAAATGGCCATCTGAATGAGCATGGCGGCGAGCGGCGCGAGGATCGACAGGGCGATCATCCCCACAATGCCTCCTCCGCTGTCTTCATCGTCGCCGCCGCGGAACCCGCCGAAGATGGCACCCCACCTGGCCATGTTCGCAAGGACCATGATGGCACCGGCGAGGGTCGCCGCCATGGAGCTCACGAGGATGTCCCGGTTCTTGATGTGTCCCATTTCATGGGCGATGACCCCCCGGATCTCTGTGGGGGTGAGGAGCCGATAAAGGCCTTCGGTCACCGCCACCACGGCGTGTTGAGGATTGCGGCCCGTGGCGAAGGCGTTGGGCGTGTCTTCAGGGATGAGATAGACGCGGGGCATTGGCATGTCCGCTTCCCTGGCCAGTTCCCTGACCATGCTGTAAAGTTCCGGGGCCTGGCTTTCGTCGATGGGCTGAGCGCGATACATGCTCAGGACGATTTTGTCGGAAAACCAATAGCTGCCGAAATTCATGACGGCGGCCAGCACCAGAGCTATGATCATCCCGCTTTGTCCCCCGAGCATCCTTCCGATCCAGAGGATCAGGACCGTCAGTAATGCCAGGAGCAGTGTGGTCCGTATTCTCGTTTCCATTCTTCTCGTGACCTCCATTGATGGCAACCAATCCGGAAGTGCATGGACCATGGGTGGCATGCGCTCGACCATACGACTCTGTAACCTTCGTGGAATGCAGGTAAATAGCCAATCTGTAAGCGTTTGACAACACAAACCGTACAGGTGTTACTCATCCTCCCTGAAGCCCCCGCCACACCCCACGGACCTCCCTTCCATGGCCGATCCGCTCCAGCTGCCATGGGGTGGAGGAGAGCCCCGGGAAGCCCCCGTGTGTGATTCGTGACCGTGCAGTCAGGGTTGAGACCCGAGGTGAGCTCGGGTGCCCACGGGTGTCAGTCTGATCTGACCTCGATCTTGAAGGGCCTCGCCGGCGTTGCGTCATCTTTCAAGACGGAAATGGTGAGAACTCCGTTCTTCAGTTCTGCCGTGATGGGTTCCATCTTCATTTTGGGAGGCAGGGCAAAAGAGCGGCAAAACGAACCCTGAGGTCTCTCGGCCTGGTGAACACGCAGATCCGCTACGGATGCAGAGGTTTCTCGTCTCCCTTGGATCGTGATCCGGCTTTCCACCAATTCCACCTTGAGGTCTTCCTCCCGAACACCGGGCAGGTCCGCAACGAGAAACCAAGCCTCGCGAGTCTCCCAGAGGTCCACGCGAGGTTCCCAGAGTTGCGATTCGGTCTCCTCGCGCACCTGCACATCGGAAGTTCTTCCACACTCGAACACTTCGGAAAGGAGCGAGTCCATCCTGTCCTTCATGTGCTTCAATTCACCCAGAAATGACCTATTCTCAAATTCCTTCACCCCAGTGCCTCCGCCATCAATGTGCATGAACGAGTGATCATCCCTCAGCTTTGGGATCTCGAATGGAACCTCATCCGTTGGTTCAGATAACGCCTGAAGATAATTAGGAAATATCATCTCTTAATTTAAGGTTATTCCGCCTGCCTGTCAAGCAATGACGATGCCCGACCCGTTTCCGGTGTGGACGACAGGGTTCCCCCCGGGCACCGTGAAATCCTGCAAGGGTTCCATGGGTTACCCGGTGATGCGGGGGAGATAAACGTTGAGGACCCGCCTGAAGCCGTGCTAATATCGCAGCCTGGGAGAATCGAGAAATTCTGGCACCGGGTGGCTTTCACCAGAGAATCCAAGAACCGGAAGACGTGAGAGGCAGAGAGGCATGCGTTATTCATCGTATTTTGTCCACACACTGTATGAGGTTCCCAAAGAGGCTGAAACCCCGTCTCACATTCTGCTGCTTCGTGGTTCCTATATTCATCCTCTCGCCGCGGGGATCTATTCACTCCTTCCCCTGGGTCATCGGGTCGCTCAGAAGGTCAAGCGCATCATTCGCGAAGAGATGGACGGCATAGGTGGAATCGAGGTCACCATGCCGGTTCTCCATCCGGCGGAACTCTGGAAGAAGACCAGGAGGTATTACGATATCGGCCCCGAGCTTTTCCGCATCAAGGACAGAAAGGACCGGGAATTCGTCCTGGCCATGACCAACGAAGAGACGGTCACGGACATCGCCAGGCAATTCCTCCGCTCCTACAGGGATCTGCCTGTCATGCTGTATCACATCCAGACCAAGATTCGAGATGAAGCGAGGCCCAGAGCTGGATTGCTGAGGGTGCGCGAATTCTTCATGAAGGATGCCTACAGCTTCCACAGAGACTTTGAGGATCTGGACGCCTATTACCCCAGAATCTTCAACGCCTACCTGAGGGTTTTCGGCCGCTGCGGGTTGAAGAGCATCCCCATCGAGGCGGACAGCGGTATCATGGGGGGAACGGGTTCCCATGAGTTCATGCTGGAGTCTCCCAACGGGGAGGATCAATTTGTCGTGTGCAGTGCGTGCGATTATCGAGCCAATACCGAAAAGGCCGTGGGCCTGAAATCGCTCCTCAACGAAATCCGGGGAGAGCCCCCCGCCATGGAAAAGGTGCCGACCCCCGGCATCAAGACCATCGCCGAGCTCATGGAGCTCTTCGGCATCGGCGACGATCATTTTCTGAAGACTGTCGCCTATGAAGCCGACGGCGAACTGGTTTTGGCCATGGTTCGGGGGGACCTTGCCATTTCCGCGACCAAGCTCACGAATCATCTCAAGGCGAAACGCCTCGACCTGGCATCCGACGAGACCCTGCGCCGCAAGGGGCTCCATGGGGGCTTCCTTTCCCCCGTGGGCTTGAAAGGGGTCCGGATGGTTTTCGACACCTCCGTCAGTGACAGAGCCTTCTTCATCGCCGGCGGAAACGAGGTGGACATCCACTTGAAAAATGTGCTCCCCGGGCGCGACTTCAGAATGACCGAGCAGCTGGACATCGCGGAAGTCCGGGAAGGTGACCCCTGTGGCCAGTGCGGTGGCGGGAAGCTGGAAATCCGGCGGGGAATCGAGCTGGGGCACACGTTCAAGCTGGGAACCAAGTACACTGCGGAAGACTCCATGGACGTGACCTTCCTCGATGCGACGGGCGAACAGCGGCGCGTCGTCATGGGTTGTTACGGCATCGGGGTCGAGAGGCTCATGGCCTCTGTTGTCGAGAGGTGGCACGACGAGGCGGGCATGGTCTTCCCCATCACCATCGCACCGTTTCATGTGGTCATCGCGGCTCTCGGGAAAAAGCCCGAGATTCTGGACGCGGCGGAGAAGCTCTACTCCGCCCTGGGATCCCGCTACGAGGTGCTCTACGACGACCGTGACGAATCACCGGGAGTGAAGCTCAAGGATGCGGACCTCCTCGGAATTCCCATACGTGTCGTCGTCAGCCAGAAGCTCCTGAAGAACAGGGAAGTGGAAATCAAGGTGCGAAAGACGGGGGAAGTGGTCATTTGCCCCCAGGATGATCTTTCGACCGTACTGGAAAGGATCGTGAACGAACTGGAGCCGTCAGTGGACGGACTCCCGTACATGGGAGAGTGAGTGGGGGATTGGTTTCAACCTCGATCACCAGGACCACACCGGTTTCCCCCGTCACTTTGGCCCGTTCATCCAGCCGATGGCCGACAATCCAGCATATCTTTTCCGTGTCGCACACAATGATGATTTCTTGCCTCATGCTCCGGGGAATTTTTGAGTCCACGAAGAAGTCCTGCAGTTTCTTGGTTCCCTTCAATCCCAAAGGCTGAAAACGATCTCCCGGTTGCCAATGGCGAAGATGGATGGGCCAGGCGACTTTCGCCGCATCCAGGCAGGCGCACAGGGGGGATCTGGAGCGATCCGCGGCTTCCTGGAGGGCTGCCCGGTCCACCAGGGAAAAACGCAGCACCCGGTCTCCGAAACCGTAGACCCCCGGCTTTGAAACGACGATTTGGGGAGCGTCGGAGGTTCTCCAGGGGCTTATGTCCCTGTACACAACGAGAAGGCTCCCTTCTTTCGACACCCCGATCCGTTCCGGGAGTTGGACGGATTTGCCCGACGTGCTTTGAAATGCCAGCTGGAGAGCAGCATCGATGTGACAGGCTTCGATCCTCTGCAGGTTTCCCTTGAGCAGCGCGATGGCGTGACGCAGGACTCTGCGCTGGAGGGCGGTGTCCAGATCGCCCAATGGGGCAAGACTCAGATGGACCACTGAAGGGGTGCGGGCTTGGCACACCTCGTCCCAGTGCTCCTCGACCAGGACGCCCCAATACGCTTCCTCATCCCGGCTCAGTTCCGCGCCGCGGCAGAGAGTCCTCACAACGGCTGGGTGAAAGTGCTTCTCGAGGAGAGGCATCACCTCACGCCTCAGCACGTTCCTCCGGCAGATGGCCTGAAAATTCGACGGGTCTTCCCTGAACGGGAGTCCGTGGGAATGCAGATAGTCGAGGACTTCCCGCCTCGTGACAAAGAGCAACGGCCTGATGATGCCCCGGCGCTCCTTGGGACGCATTCCAGCGAGGCCCGAAGGTCCTGTGCCCCGAAAAAGGCGGAGAAGGACCTCTTCGGCCTGATCGTTGGCCGTGTGGCCCGTGGCCAGGGCATCGGCCCCGCACCCCGCCATGGCATCTAGGAAAAATCGGTGCCGGCATGTCCGCGCGGCCATCTCCAAGGAAACCCTGTGGCTTCGCTGATGACGCAGCACATCCTCACTTCCCATGAGGCATTCAAGCCCCAGGCGCTCAGCAATCCCTTGAACAAAGCGGGCATCCTCCGAGGAGTCCTCACCCCGGAGACGGTGGTCGAAGTGCACGACGGTAAGCCGGTCTAAGCCGAGGCGTGTTTTCAGGCGATGGAGGGCGTGGAGCAGAGCGGTGGAATCGGCGCCCCCCGATACGGCGACCAGGAGATGCGCAATGCCGTCAAGGAGATGATGCTTTTGGATGGAGGAAAGGACGCGGCACTCAAAAGGGCAGGGGTCCCTCATGAGCTCCCTGCGTCGGCGGGGTGGGGCAGGATGGACCCTGGGGCCTCCGTCGGCGAATCCTTGGGGGGTGCCGGCGGGAGGAACTGAGCCACGCGTTTTCCCTTCCTGCCGTTGATGAGCAGTGTTCCTGCACTGTTGATGACCGTGTTGTCTTCGAGAATGATGAGGCCAAACCGTTCGGCCACATCGCTCTTGTACTGGTATTCCATGGATCGCTTCCGGAGCCGATAGTTGAGAAGAATCAGCAAGGCGGCGAAGGCGGCTGCCAGGATGACGAGAACGGCACAGGAAATGAGGACGATTCTGACCGAGTGTTCACCGACACTTCCGAAAAAGCCCAGGATGGAGTCCAGCTTGTACAGAAAGCCCACGCCCAGTGCCAGGAGGAGAAGCAGGCTCAAAAAGGGGAGTTTCTGGATCCAGTCCACGGTTCGGAGCAGCTTGTACGTCCGTCCTCCCTTGTCCAGAGGAAGCTCGACGCCTTCATGCTCGGCAGATCCATCTCCCTGGGGTTCGTGTTCACCGAAATACTTGTTGAAGCCCACGATGATTACACCCACAAGAAAAGTGACGGCGATGGGAGCGAGGAAGGCGACGAGGAAATAAATTTTCCAGGGAAAGGAGTTTTCGATTTGCCCCGGGTGGGCAGTCACGCCGTCACCCAGCTGATAGAGCCAGCAGAAGCCGAAGATACCTATTTCCAACCACAAAAGGAAAAAGAGGTATTTTTTGAAGAGCTGCTTTTTTTCAATGTTGTCGAATAGGGCGGCGATTCCGTGCAGCGTTCTCACAGGAGTCTCTGTCGCGCTCTTCATGATCCGGCACCTGTCTGCGGCTTTTCTTTTGTTTGACTTCTCTAAAGAAATGCTGGATATGCACAGCAATCGTAAATAACAGATGCGGCGGAAGGGGTCAACCCGGATCTGCCCCTCGCTTTGTGGAGGAAAAGCCCCACAGAGGGTCCTTCTCCGGCAGGTGCCTTTCCACGTTCGCCTCCGTGGAACCCGAGGGCGCAAAGCGGGCTGAGACATGGCGGGTGAAGGGATTCCACCGGTCGCTCTGAGTGATTATCCCAGCATTCCACAACGTCTGCTCTCTCCCGTCCGGGGGCGAGGGGGGCGCAAGTATTTCCCAATGTCGGTCTTTCAGCCTCGTTTACCAAGCGATCAGCCTGTGGAGGGATGATATGTCAAGCACACCACTTTATGAAACCCGTTTTCCCGGCATGAAACTGCTCTCCCGGGGAAAAGTGAGGGACATCTATGACCTGGATGATTCCCTCCTCATCGTGGCAAGCGATCGCGTCTCCGCCTTCGATGTCGTCATGCCGACCCCCATACCCGACAAGGGCAAGATACTCACCCAATTGACGGAGTTCTGGCTCGGGTTCTTGAGCGGTGCCGTCGAACATCATCTCATCAGCACCAACGTCGCGGAGTTCCCCACGGTGTGCCGTCACCATGCCGGCGACCTCGCGGGGCGCAGCATGTGGGTCAGGAAAGCGGATGTCTTGCCCGTCGAGTGCATCGTGCGGGGCTACATCGTGGGAACCGGATGGAAGGACTACCAGAAGACGGGCACAGTCTGCGGGATCTCTCTGCCCCCTGGCCTGAGGGAAGCCGAAAAGCTCCCTCGAACCATCTTCACTCCCTCGACGAAAGCGGCCAAAGGGCAGCATGACGAGAACATCTCCTTCGAGCAGATGGCAAGGCTCATCGGGGCCGATCTTGCTCGAAAGATCGAGGAGCAGAGCGTTCGCATTTACGAGTTGGCGGCGGAATATGCCGCGCAAAAGGGAATCATCCTGGCGGACACCAAGTTCGAGTTTGGCCTCCTCGCAGGTCGGCTGATTCTGGTCGACGAGGTCCTGACACCCGACTCCAGCCGTTTCTGGCCTTCGGATCGCTATGAAGTCGGCCGCAGTCCCGAGAGCTTCGATAAACAGTACCTGCGGGATTACCTGGTCCAGTCAGGGTGGAAAACCTCCGACCCGCCTCCCGAGCTTCCCGCGGATGTGGTCTCCAACACGCGAGCCCGTTACCTCGAGGCCCTCCAGCGCTTGTCGGGCAAGGGGCTCAGGAACTGAAGGCCCCACACCCTGGGTGCGCCTCCCCTGGATTTCTTACTCATGGAAAAGACCGCACGCCGCTCCATTGATCTCCGCCACCTGGTCCGGGACGACACCCGGTTCGCCGTGGAGAGTTTTCGCCCCCGGGACCCGTTGCACAAGTCCCTGGAGCGAACGGGAATGCTCACCTGCCCGTGGGTGTGGGCTCGCGGCCAGGGACGCTTCGTCGTCGTGGACGGGTTCAAGCGCCTGGAATGGGCCGTGAGCGAGGGCATCGTCAATGTCGATTGCCTGGTCTTTCCGGAAGAGGCAGAACCGTTTCGGCTCTTGGTCTTGCGCGTGGAGGGTAAGCTCTCTGGTCCCCCTCTCAATGTTGCGGAGAAGGCGCGGATTATCGCCGAGCTCAAGCGCTGCAAGGCGCCGGAGCCCGTAGAGGAAGGTTATCTGGCGGCTCTCGAGATCCCTTCGCGGCCGGACGCGGTGGACGCCTGGTGCAGGTTGGCCGCGAGCGGCGAGAGCTTGTTGATGGCTGCCGCTTCGGAGGAAATCAGCGAAAGGACGGCCCTGGAGCTGGCTCACTGGGATGGAAACGCAAGAGACGGGGCCCTTGAAATCCTCCGGCTGCTCCGTTGCAGTGCGAGCATCCAGGCGGAGATACTCGAACGGGTGACGGAAATCGCCAGGCGCGCCGGGAAGGACAAGGTTCATGTGATCAAGGATCCAAGGATCGTGAATATCCTCGAGGACAAGGGTGCCAACCACCGGGAAAAAACGCACACATTGCGACGGTTTCTCACCCGTTTGCGCTTCCCCAGGCTTTCAAGCAGGGAAGAGAGATTTTCCGCTGAAGTTGAAAAGGCATGCCTGCCCGGCAACTTGCGCCTGGTTCCTCCCCCGTCGTTTGAAGGGGACCGTTGGCAGGCGGTCATGGCCTTTTCAAGTCCGCAAGAGCTCGAGGAATTGGCGGGCAGGGCGGGGGATCTTGCCCGTTCGAACCTCATTCGGAGCATCATGCACCCCAACCGCCTCATTCCGCAGTGAACCATGCGCTTCAAACCACCCCGTGAAGTCTTCGTCGAACAAAGTGTCGCCGAGGAGCCTCTTGTTTCCATGCTCAAGGAGAAGCTTCCGCGGGCGGCCTATCACTTTGCGGAAAGCATCCCCGGCAAGATCAGGACCGATCCTCGAACTCTCGAAGTCGTGCGATTCCGGGGCCGCTTTCTCAAGTCATGTCCCGGAACGCGCCATTACAACTGCTGCGGGTACAGGATACTCCACTTCGGGACAGGCTGTTCCCTGGGATGCACCTACTGTGTTCTGCAGGCTTACCTCAGCACGCCGAACCTGAGGCTGTTCGGAAACATCACCGATTGCTTCCCGGAGCTCGACCGGGAGCTCCTGGCCCACCCCGGCTCGATCTTTCGCATCGGGACGGGAGAATTCACCGACTCCCTCCTCCTGGATCCGTGGACGGGTTTCTCCCGCAGACTCATCGATTACTTTGCCCGGAGGCCCAATGCGGTGCTGGAGCTCAAGACGAAAACGCATTTTGTGAGGAACCTCGCGGGAATCGACCATGGAGGACATGTCGTGGCCGCCTGGTCCCTGAACGCGGAAAGCATTGTCGGCAAGGAAGAAGGGGGAGCGTCAAGCCTCAGGCAGCGGTTGGATGCAGCCCGGCGATGCGCCGAATGGGGCTATTGGCTCGCTTTTCATTTTGATCCCATGATCGAATTCCCGGGATGGAGAGAAGAGTACGCGGCCACCCTTGAAATGCTTTTCGAGACGGTTGATCCCCGCCGCATCGTGTGGATGAGCCTCGGGGCACTCCGCTTCATGCCCGACTTGAAACCGATCATGCAACGGGGCCGGCCGGAGAGCTCGATCCCATACGGCGAGTTCATCCGGGGGCTGGACGGGAAAATGCGCTATTTCAGGGACATCCGCGTGGAACTGTACTCCACCATGGTAGAGAAGATTCGCGGGATCGACCCGGGGCTGTGCCTGTATCTGTGCATGGAAGGGGACGACATCTGGAGAGAGGCATTCGGGTTCGCTCCGGAGGAGCAGGGAGGGCTTTCCGCCATGTTGGATCGGGCCGTTCAGGAGCGCATGGGCATCTCGCCTGGTCAGCCCCTGGGAAGCCGGTTGAATCACTCGGCGTGAAACAGCTGCCTCCGGCGATAGGACATGGAGACAGACCTGGGTTTGGGCGTGATTCTTTTCGTCACTCCGGTGGGGGGGCATTTTGATTTTTCATTTCCCTCCAAGATTTGATATTGAGAAATACCTTTTCGGATTTGCAAACATGGAGGGTGTGATTCATGGATTTTCAACTGACCGACGAACAACGCATGATTCAGGAAACCGTCCGCAAGTGGTCGATGAACGAACTTGGACCCCTTCAGGAAAAGATCGACGACGAGGACTGGTTTCCGCCGGATTTTTTCAAGAAATGCGCGGAATTGGGTATCCTCGGCATCACCTTGGACGAGAAATACGGCGGCCTTGGGGGCGACGTCCTGATGCAGACCCTGGCCATAGAGGAAATGAGCCGCGTGTGTCCTGCCCTGGCCATGTCCTATGGGGCTCATTCGAACCTCTGCGCCAACAATATCCACAAGAACGCCAACGATGCCCTGAAGGAGAAGTATCTACCCCCGTTGATTGCCGGGGAGAAGATCGGTGCCTTGGCCCTCACAGAGCCCAATGCCGGTTCCGATGCCATGAGTTTGAGAACCCGTGCCATGAAAGTCGGGAACAAGTATGTTCTCAACGGGAGCAAAATCTTCATCACCAACGGCCCCATCGCCGACACGCTTCTGGTTTACGCCAAGACGATTCCGGATAAGGGAGCCAAGGGGATCAGCGCTTTCATCGTGGAGAAGGACACGCCGGGATTCTCCGTATCCAGGAAGCTCAGGAAATGCGGCATGCGCGGATCGCCGACGGGTGAGTTGGTCTTCGAGGACTGCGAGGTGCCGGCTGAAAACCTGGTGGGCCAGGAGAACAAGGGCGTCCACGTCATGACGAGCGGCCTCGACATCGAACGGATCGTGCTGGCCGGAGGCTCGGTCGGGATGGCTCAGCAGGCGCTGGACTATTCCGTCCGCTACGCCGTGGAGCGGGAGCAGTTCGGGCAGCCCATCGCCAGTTTCCAGATGATCCAGCAGAAGCTCGCCGACATGTATGCCCGCACGGAAGCTTCGCGGCTGCTGGTTTATCGGGCGGCCATCGCAGCCCAGAAGGCCCCTCGGGGTGGCAAGGGAACCGAGCTCACCAAGATGGCTGCGGCGGCGATCCTGTTCGCGGCGGAAACGGCCACCTGGGTGTGTGACCAGGCGATACAGATCCACGGCGGATACGGCTACTGCCTTGAATTCCCGGTGCAAAAGCTCTGGCGCGACGCGAAGCTCTACGAGATCGGGGCTGGGACGAGCGAAATCCGCCGCATGATCATCGCCCGGGAGTTGACGCGGGATGAGTATGCCCGCAAGGGACAACGTTAGGCGGCATGGCCGGGGGGGCGGGGAGTGAAAGCGCTTGCCCTTGCGGCAGGATGCGTCGCAAGCCATTGAAACACAGAAGATGGTCATCCCTGGAGGGGGCTTATGGATAATGAATTCGTCCTGGAGGAAAGACGGGACCAGGTGGTCCTGCTGACTCTCAATCGCCCGGAGGTCATGAACTCGTTCAACTTCGCCATGCTGCGGGCCTTGAAGAAGCGCATGGAAGTCCTCCACTTCGATTCGCAGGTCCGGGTGGTGGTCGTCACGGGTGCGGGCGACAGGGCGTTCTGTGCGGGAGCCGACCTGAAGGAGCGTGCGACGTACTCGGAAGACCAGGTTCGGGAGTTCATCTTCACGATCCGGAACCTGTTCACCTTCATCGAAGCCATGAACAAGCCCGTCATCGCGGCGGTCAACGGCGTTGCCCTCGGGGGCGGGACGGAGCTGGCCCTGGCGTGCGACATCCGCATCGTCTCCGAAAATGCCACCATGGGACTGACGGAGACGAGGCTTGCCATCATCCCCGGCGCGGGCGGGACACAGCGGCTGCCTCGGCTGATTGGGCGGGGAAAGGCCAAGGAGCTCATCTTCACGGGGCGCCGGGTTGATGCGGGGGAGGCTCTCGCGATCGGACTGGTGAACAAGGTCTGTCCCGGGCAATCCCTCCTGGACGAGTGCATGGCCATGGCCGCCATGATCCTCGAAACTGGGCCCATCGCGATCCAGCAGGCCAAGTACGCCATCAACCAGGGCATCGAAGTGGATATCCACACGGGGTTGGCCATCGAATCCAATGCCTACTGGCTCACGATTCCCACCGAAGACCGCACCGAGGCGCTGGCCGCCTTCCGTGAAAAGAGAAAACCCGTTTTCAGGGGGAAGTAGAGTGGTCGTTCGAAGCTCTCACCTTGTGCATTCTAATTTGTCACTTTAGGCACTTCCAACTCTAGGCACTTTAGGCACCCCTCTCATGTCCCCGTTTGTATGCGGAGTTGGCCCCATGAGGTTGTGTTGCCCCCACGACGAAAAGGTCCAGTCATGACCGACGCAAGAATGGAAAACCGGCTTTTTTGGGAAGGTGAGGAAGAGAAACTGGACAGGCAGGTCCAGGAAGCGCTTTGGCCCGGTGGCCGGGATGCCGTGGACCGCCTGGCGAAACAGGGCAAGAAGCCTGCCCGTGAGCTCGTTGGAAAGCTCATCGATCAGGGAACCGAGTTCTTTGAGCTGAGCCGCATCGCCGGATTTGGAATGGGCTATCCCGACGTGGACGATGTGCCCTGCGGGGGAATCGTCACCGGACTGGGAAAAATCCATGGCAATTGGACCATGATCCTCGCCAATGACAGCCGGGTTAAGGCGGGTACCTATTTCCCCATCACCCTGAAGAAGCACATGCGGGCTCAGGCCATTGCGGAGCGCTGCGGTCTCAACTGCGTGTACATCGCCGACTCGGGAGGGGCTTATCTGCCCATGCAGGCGGATGTCTTCCCCGATGACCAGCACTTTGGGTCCATGTTCTACAACATGGCCCGCATGTCCGCCAGGGGGCTCAAACAGATCACCATGAGCACCGGAGGAAACACGGCGGGCGGAGCCTACATTGTCTTCATGGCCTGCCAGGCGGTCATGATCGACAAGATGGCCTATTCGTTCCTGGGAGGTCCTCCACTCGTCAAGGCGGCCACGGGTGAAGTCATCTCGGCGGAGGACCTCGGGGGAGCCAGGGTGCACACCCAGATCTCGGGAGGCGCCGATCACTTCTGCCGCAGTCAGGATGAGGCCGTGGAGCGGGTGCGGGAAATCCTGTCCATGGAACCCCCGCAGCGTTTGTGGCTCCACCGCTTTCCGGAGTCGCCGTCGGTGGTTCCCCGGGAATCGATCTATGAGCTGCTCCCGGCTAGGGTGCACCAGGGCATCAACGCCAGGGAGTTTCTCAAGGCCATTGCCGATGACGGATTCTTCTCCGAGTACAAGAAACACTACGCCCCGGGCCGGGGCGACAACATCATCACGGGGAAGATCCGGTTGAAAGGGATTCCCGTCGGGGTCATCTCCGCCAACGGGGTGGGAATCATCTTCGTCGAGGCGGCCCGCAAGGCGACAGAGTGGATCGTTCGCTGCTCCCGTGAGAAGATCCCCCTCCTCTTCGTCCAGAGCTCCCCGGGCTACATGGTGGGTTCCGAATCGGAGCACATCGGAATCGGCAAGTACGGGGCGGACATGGTGAGAGTCGTCTCCTGCGCCCAGGTGCCGCGAATCCAGCTCGTCATCGGGCCGGACAACGGCGCCGCCAATTACGGAATGTGCGGGCGGGCCTACAGGCCTCACTTCCTATTCTCCACCATGCGGGCCCGCACCTCCGTCATGAGCGGGCGCTCGGCGGGTGAGGTGCTCCTTTCCATCGAGGAGCGCAAGCGTGCCGTGGGCGGAAATCCCATGAGCGACGAGGAAAAACAGGCCTTCCGTCAGCAGATGATCGACAAGTATGACGGTGAGGCCCATCCCTTCTACTGTGCCGCAAGGCTTCTGACGGACAGGGTCCTCAAGTTCTGGGAGATCAGGGACTGGCTGGCCATGGCCCTTGAGGTCAGTCTGTTGCAGCCCATCGGCGAGCCTTCCTTCGGAAACCTCAGGTTTTAGGAAAGCTTCGACTTCCACGGCGCACGAGCTTCCCGCATGGACGCGAAGAGACGGCGCGGGCTGGGGAGGAAGGTTCCGTGGGTTTTCGCGTCCCCGCGGGACGGTTCGTGTGAAGAAGCCCGGTCGCGACAATCCGCGATCCGGGAGATCGTAAAGAGCGAGTGTGAATCATCGCGTCATCGATTCACGGTGAAGAACTCAACCAAATGGAGACTTGAAGATGGCCCTAATGCAGTATCCCAAGAAGGTCGTGCTGGGTGATATCACGGTTCGAGACGGTTTTCAGCACGAGGAGAAGTTCATTCCGACGGAAGCCAAGCTCTGGGTCGCGGAGCATCTTGTGCTGGCTGGCTTCAAGCGCATCGAGGTGACCAACTTCGGCAATCCCCAGGGAATGCCCCAGTTCAAGGACGCCGATGAGCTGATGAAGCGGCTCAGGGGAAGCAAGACGGTCGGGCACCTGCTCAAGGACGTGGAAATCACGTGCATCACCATTCGTGAAAAGGCCGTGGAAAGGGCGATCCAGGCCCGCAAGGAAGGCTACGGTCCGGACCGGATCCTCTTCATGGTGTCCACCAGTGAATCCCATCACCGCACCAACTCGGGGCTTTCCCTCGCCGAGTACTGGAAGATGTGCGAGAGGCTCATCCCCATGGTCCACGACGCCGGCATGAAGGTCTGTGGTACGGTGAGCACCATCTGGGGGTGCCCCATCGAAGGTCCCACGGAGTTGAAAAAAGCCGCGGAGTTCACCAAGCGCTGGCTTGACATCGGAGCTGACGACATCGAGCATGCGGATCACGACGGGTCCGCGCCTCCCAACAAGGTCTACGAGTACTATTCCATGATCTTGGACGAGATCCCCGATCCCTCCAAGCACATCGCTCACTTCCATGTGACCAGGGGCTGGGGACCGGCCAATGTCCTCGCAGCCCTCACGGCGGGCATCAGCCACTTCGAATCGAGCATCGGCGGTATCGGCGGACAGCCCGCAAACTTCGTCGACGGTGTCCCGGTTGCTGGAACAGGTGAGTATTACTACGCGGACCCGACCATCACGGGACTCGTCTGCACGGAGGACGTAGTCGTCATGATGGATGAGATGGGAATCGATACCGGCCTCGATGTGGATGAGGTGTTGAAGGTGGGACGCATGGTGGAGCGCATTGTCGGCAGACGGCTGCGGTCGGAATGCGCCCACACGGGAAGGATTCCCAAGTCCTTGACCGGCCGCAGGTGAGAAAACTGAAGTGCCTAAAGTGAGCTAAAGTGCCTAAAGTGCCTAAAGTGATCTAAAGTGCCTAAAGTGAGCTGAAGTGAAGTAAAGTGCCTAAAGTGAGCTAAAGTGAAGTAAAGCGAGGCGGCTGAGTCACAAGTCAGGAGGGATGAGGCAGGTCAGGCCCTGAGGGCAGTTGGCCTGGCTTGCCCCTCCTGATTGTTTTCGGGGGCAGTCTGCGGAAACTCTCTTGGAAATGTCACGAAAAGAAGTATTATGCCATCGCAAAACCCCCTCATGCCGGGTTGCTTTCGGTAGAGAAGCACGCCTTGGAAACACCTTTCGAATCCGATCACAGCGTGCATGCTCAATCATGAGAACAGAGGAGTGACAAGCAATCATGGAATACGGGCTCAGGCGTTACGAGGCGACACAAAGGCTCTTCTGGCTTCTGGTTTTCCTGGTCTGCCTCGGCTTTGCCTACCAGTACAAGGGGTCCGAAGCCTATCAGAGATCCTATCCGGTTCCCTCCATGAGCACCATGAAGTCCTCGAGCTTCTGGTCCGAGCTTCGAGGGATTCAAGTTCAGCTCCCAAACCCGGAAGGCGGCAAGAGTCCGGCACCGGGCGGCAGCGACCTCCAGCGAGGCATCCAATCCGGACCGAGGGTCCTTGGCGCCATCATGATCTATTTGATACTGGTCGCCTTCATCTTTCTGGTGCTCAAGGTCCTCTGGTTGGCGGTTCAGTTCTTTGGGAAGTATCTTGTCCAGGTCCTGCTTCAGGATCATCTGAAAAGGCCGGGGGGGAATCCCGGGAAGAATCCCGTCGGGACTCACACCGTGAATGCGGACAGTGCAGCCAGAGCCCCTGATCGGTTCGTCGCATCGGAGAGTCTGGCCGGTCAGGTCAGGAGATTCCCCCTTCCACTCATATTCCACCCGTTCAAGCGTTTGAGGCTCATCCTGTCTAGTCCGCAAACGCACTTTTCAGCCGAGGAATTGACGGAAAAAGAGAGGCGCACCGTGGAGACGGACTGGCAGATCCTGCACCAGTCATGGCTGCCGTTCAACTGGATCGTATGGACACTTCCCGCCCTGGCTGTGCTGCAGGGTTTCTCCATCTTTTACATGGAGATCCTTCCCATCCTCTCGGGGAAGCGGGAGTTTTCCGATGTTTCGACGCCCTTCCTCACGGGCCTGATACCTCTGGTTCAAGCCGTGACCGTGGCAGTTGTCCTGAAGGTGTCTTCCACCGTGCTCAGGCGCATCGAGGAATTGTACCTGTCCAACCTGGACGCCTTGATCTACGATCAGTTCCTTTCCCGGTTGCCTTTCCAAAGCGGAGATACCCTCATACTCCTGCAGGCCATGCAGAAGCATTTTCAGGAGATGCAGGGGACTCTGCGGCGTCTGGAGAGATTCATTGTTTCGCGCTCATCGGCGGAGAGCAAGGGAGAGGAAGGACCCGAGACATGAGAGGATCCGACCACCTCTCTCAGGTGGGTTCCCTGATGGAAGCCGTGCTGCGGCGGACTCCCTCTTTTTCGGCCAATCCCCTGGGTGACTGGCGCGATCTTGTGGGGGATCAGGTTGCCCGGTATTCCCAGCCGGTTTCACTCAAGAAAAAGGTGCTTGTGGTGGTGGCTTACGACTCCGTCTGGAAGCACCACCTGGAGTTGAACAAGCAGACCCTCTTGGTAAAGATCAACGAAAAGCGGCCTGAGCCCATCGTGGAAAAAATCGTCATTCGCGTGGGTGAACTGCCGGAAAGCCTTCCGATTCTAAACCCCAACAGAGTCCAGCTGGAAAAGGTCCGCACCAGACGAGCCCGCCGGGGGAAAAAGCCGAAGACACCCCTGCGGCCGCTCACCCCCGAGGAAATAGAGCTTCTCCGGAGCCTCCCGGATCCTGCACTGAGAGCTGTCGGCAAACGCCTGCTGCAGCGCATTCCCTCCGACGAATCCTAGTATTTGTGGAAGTACCCGTGCCTCCCATCGGTCGTGGCCCCAAACATGCTCTTTGCTGCAGTGTTTCCACCGCATGGATTCTCTCATGCCTCCGTCCTGTGGTGAGAAATTGCGTCTTCGCGGCAGTGCCAAGACATCCGCTCCCACCAAGCCGGCAGGCAGCGTAAACCCAAAGGCCGCCCCGGTGCCGAGCAGATGGCTCTCAGCTTTTGGAATCGCATTCCTTCACCTTTGCTGATGATTTGTCGATATCAGAGATACAAAATATTTACCCTTTATAAGGCAGTGGGATATTGGCACCATGAAGGCTATGGACGATCTCAATTTTGAACACCTGGTTGGCCAGGAAGTGGGGACAGCTGTGCTCCTCAAGGAACTCTCACGGGGAGGGATGGGGGTTATTTTTATCGCCTACCAAAAAACATTGAAGCGCCAGATTGCGGTCAAGATTTTGCCCAAGTCCCTCCTCACCCCGTCGGCGGCCGACCTCTTCCAACAGGAAGCGGAATCCGCCGCCATTCTGTCGCACCCTAATATAGTTCCCATTTATGAAGTCGGAGAAACCGAGGATTTCCTGTTCTTCACCATGCAGTTGGTGAGAGGCCTGCCACTCTCCCAGCTGATCAAAAGAATACAGCAGCATGTATTGCCCTCGAAGCGATTCTTTCCTATCAAAGAAACCCTTAGAATCCTCTCAGGTGTCTTGGATGCTCTGGATTACGCCCATCAGCAGGAAATCATCCACAGAGATATCAAGCCGGCTAACATATTGATCGAAGCCCATGCCAATCGCCCGATCATCACGGACTTCGGCATTGCCAAGGTCCTGCGCGGCCCCGACGTGAACGCGCCCAAGATTTTTGGATCCCCAATCTACATGGCTCCGGAGCAGATAGTGGGTGGCCCTGTCGATGCTCGAACCGACATTTACGCTGTCGGGGTCATGCTTTTCGAATTGCTGGTGACGAATCTGCCGTTTCCAAGATTCAACACGACCAGTGAGTTGATAAAGATGAAAGTCTTCATGAAAGATCAGCTGTTTCAGAAGAGACCTTCTGATCTAAACTCATTGGCTGATCAAGAGATGGATGAAATCGTTTTCAAGGCCCTGGCTCACGATCCGGAAAAACGATATTCCTCTTGCAGGGAGCTCAAGGAAAGCCTTGAGAATTACTCCGATCGTCATTCCAGGAAAGGAACCTGACAGAGGAACATGGCGGAACAGAGTGCTCTCCAGGATGGGCTTGTCAAATTCAGTCGCGTCATGGCGTTGCTGTTTAACCGTGCCACCATGTACCACATGAACCACCCCTATGTGAGGCACAGCCTTGACGAGTTCTGCCTGGCGATTGAGAAGGTCCTCGGGGAGGTCTCTCCTCTCATTCTCATCATGAATCGCGATCAACTGTTCATTGATGAGGAACCTGTATACGCGCACACCAACGTCACCAGGATATTGGCACATTTCAAGAAAACCGGGATACAGTCCATTTCATTCGACAACGGCCTCACCAAGAATGAGATCAAGGGTTTTTTGGAAGTGTTCACTTCCTTGGATGCTTATCCCAACGCTGATGCGATGAAAAATGCGTTGGTGATCAAAGGAGTCAGACACGTCAGGATCAACCACGTCTTCTTCAGAAAAGTCACTCAGGACGAGGAAGTGATTTCCCACGATGCCCTGAAGAAGCTCACCCCCGATATACCGGATGACGACCAGAACAAGTCCAAGAAGCTGTTTGTCGGCATGGTGCTTGAGAACCTCCTGGCCGAAGAACTCCGAACCACCCTCACCGTAGAGAACCTTTTGAAAAATCCGGCTGAACTGTCCGAGAAGATGACTGAAACCGACCTTGCCTGTTCCAAGGGAGGCGAGGCCGAAGGCAGACCACCTGGTCATGTCCTGATGCATCAGCTTGAAATCCTTGGTGAAGAGGTTGGAAGGAATCTACAGGAAGAAAAGGGTGCGGATTTGCCTGAGGTCGCAGCAGCCCTTTTTGACATGAAGAAAAGGCTGATAGAGGGTCTAGAGGCTCAGAAGTCCCTCAACATCAGCTATGCAAACGAGGAGATGATCCTTGATAAGGTAGACGAGATCACGGATAACGTCGTCCTGCAACTGGTCAAAGAAGAATACCAAGCCGGAAAGACTTCCACCTCACGTCTGGCCCAAATTGTGCGCCGACTTGTTCCCGAACCATTGGAGCTCAAACGCCTTCTGCCCAAAATCAGAGGAGCCCTGATGGAAGAGGGAATGTCCCTTTCCGAATATTTGCATTTGGTGCAGGAACTTGGCAAGGAGTTAAAAAGCGAAGAACTGGCCAAAATCCTTCAGGAAAGCTCCGAGGAGATAGGTGTTGACGGCGAGGCCCTGATGGAAGAAATCAAGAGAAACCCGCTGAAAGCCGCAGAACTCATTTTCCTGGCTTCTGAAATCCGGAAGGGGTCAGGGGGCGATCAAGCCCTGACAGATTTGCTGGTGGATTATGTCGAGAACTGCGGCTCCCATTTGAGGATGGACGTTGATCAGGAGAACGAAGCCAACGGCGAGCAGCAACTTCGCAAAATCATGACATCCATTGAGGCCAATGCCGCCCAGCGGCTGAAGAGCATGGACGGGGATGTCAAAAACGATCTGCTGGAGCGCCTGGAGGAAAGATTCAACAATCGGATCGATGAAATTCTGGAAAAAGTCAAGCTTGACTGGATCCATGCCCATCCGAACCAGCCCGAGACAAAGTCGCGTAAAGAGCTGAGCGTTCTGGAACTATTGGAGCATAGTGCGGCAGAGGACGATGAACTGGGCGAGATACTTGAAAAGATCCGTGCCAAGGTTCAAGCCCACGAAATGGATGAAAATGATTTTGGACAAATCTATGCCGAAATCAGCAGACAACAAGTGGCTCGCGCGCAGCAATTGAAACAGAAGATGCCCTCCGGAGTCTTTGAAGCTCCGACCCTGACGCTGTTGATTGAAAAGGAGATAGCAAGGGCCAATCGTTATAGCATACCGTTTTCTGCTCTCTCCTTCTCATTGGTCAGGGCTGTGTCGAAGTCGCCGGGACCTTCCGTGAAGCTTTCATTTGATGGGCTCATGGCCGCCATTTTCAGCAGGCTCTCGACGATAATGAGAGACTCGGATATTATTGGAGGGCTGGGAAAAAACAGGATCGTTGTTCTCCTGCCCATGACATCGGGGAGTCACGCCAGACTCGCCCTCAGAAGATAGCCTGAAATTGCTCCATGAGAGTTCCATCAATGTGGAAGGCACTTCCATGATGATGAGATTCGCGGGGATAGCTGCTGCTTTTGAGCCCGTTAACGCAGCAAACGCAACAGCGGACGCCTCGGCGTTCGTTCGAACCTTGATGCATGAACTTGCCCAAATGGAAACAAGAATCAAGAATCTGCAGGCTTACTTCTAACCGGCCAATGGTCCGACACACGGCCAGCAACCGTGACCCGAGTAATCCACTGATGGAAACCCTCCTTGACGGGTTGTGACAACTGCTCGGAAGCATGGGAGAATCTGAGGCTCTTAAGATGAATCCAGGCAACAACCGAGAGGGACAGCGAAAGAGGTGGTTTCTTGAGCATGTTTCGACTCAATCCGGAAAGTGGATAGTGGCGATCGACGTATTTCCTTTTGTCATCGGCCGTGATGAAGACTGTAACCTGAAGCTGAAGTCAAAATGGGTATCAAGACACCACGCCGAGATCCGCAAGAGTGGTGATTTGCTTTGGATTCGTGATCTTGGGAGCACCAACGGTACTTTTCTGAACCAAACGCAGATTCAGAAGGCAGAGCTGCTCGAGGTCGGGGATCTCATCAGTTTTGGCAAATTCGAGTTCCACATCAGGAATGCCGATTCTGTCAGGCATGCTCTGGTGGAAGACACCATCGCAATGGATCCTTCGGAAGAACTGGCCTATCTGTCCTCCCTTGAACCCCTGTTGCGGAAATTGCTTCGTGAACGCACTGTGGTGCCCCACTTTCAGCCCATTTTGAGCTTTTCGGATCTGCAGGTGGTGGGATACGAAATCCTCGGCCGAATTGGTGAAATCGAACTGCCGTCAAACCCCGTCGAACTTTTTGACGTCGCGGGGTGCCTGGGTTGTGCATCGGACCTCAGCGTCCTTTTCAGGGAGGTTGGCGTGGATGTTGGCAGGCAACTGCCGGGCTATCCCCTTCTGTTCGCCAACACGGCTCCCATCGAAATGGATCAAATGACCAGTCTTGTGGAGTCCCTGGAGAAGGCTCGACAGATAGCCCCGTCTAACCGAATCGTTCTCGAAATCAGTGAAAAGGCCGTAACCTTTACGGAAGAGATGGAGGAATTTCGGGATAGACTGGCGGATCTCAACATCGGCCTGGCTTTTGACGATTTCGGAGTCGGGCAGATCCGCCTGGCTGAACTGGCCAAGGCTCCGCCCGATTTTCTTAAATTCGACATGTCACTCATTCGCCACATTCACCTCGCCCCCAAGCGATTTCATCAGATGATCCTCACCTTCGTCAAAGCAGCCCAAGACTTGGGAATCGCCACTCTGGCCGAGGGGATTGAATGCCCCGATGAAAGTGAAACCTGCAGACAGCTCGGTTTTGAGTATGCGCAGGGCTTCTTTCATGGTCGACCGTCACCGATTGATGAACTCAGCATCGCCTGACACAGAAATGGGTCATGGACAATTGCACCTCAACGGCCACTGAGACCTTCAGCCTTGACGAATCAGGTTTGACGGTGTCCACTTCATTGCTGTCCGCACTATTCCCGCGAAGGCCGGAATCCAGAGATGTGAAAACCCGCCTCCGAGTAGCAACAGAGAAAACGCAGTGTTTGAGCCTCAATGAGCGCTAGCTCTCCTTGAGCACTCTCAGGAGGCGGTCGGCCACGGGTTTTGAGATGCCGGGCACTTGCAGCAGATCGTCGATGGACGCCTGTTCCAGGGCTTCGATGCTTCCGAAATGCCGAAGCAGGGCCTGCCTGCGCCGCGGGCCCACCCCGGGGATGCCGTCGAGGACGGAGGAGAGCAGTTCGCGCCTGTGACGGCTCTTGTAGCGGGAAATGGCGAATCGATGGGCTTCGTCCCGCAATCTCTGGAGAAGGTGGAGGACATCGGGGGTGCGGGAGAGGTTCAACGGGTTCTTGCGGCCCGGCAGGTAAATTTTTTCGTACATGCCCCTTCCCTTCTCCCCGATGTCCTCCTCCCGTTCCTTGGCAATGGAGATGAGAGGCAGAAACTCCTCGACGCCCATCGTCCTCAGGAGTTGGTGAATGCGGTTCAGCTGTCCCTTGCCTCCGTCCAGGACGAGAAGATCAAGGCTCTGGGCCAGCCCGGGCTCTTCCGAAAAGAGCCTCTCGACCACTTCCGCCATCATGGCCGGGTCATCCGGCTCCTGGGTGCTCTTGATGCGGAAATGCCTGTAGGAGCCCTTGTCAGGTTGACCGTCCGCGAAAACCACGACGGCTCCCACGGCGTGGAGCCCCTGAATGTTGGAGATGTCCACGCATGCCATCCTCCTTGGAACGGCCGGGAGCTTCAGGGCACGCTGGAGGCCTTCCAGGAGAGCCGTGTCCCGCTTCTGCCATTTTTTCCGGCTCCCGTGACGCTCCCTGGCATTGCTGCGGGCCATTTCGAGGAGATTCTTCCGTTCTCCCCGCTTCACCGCCCAGACGCGCACCTTCCTGTTCTTCAGCTCACTGAGCCATTCCTCCAGGATTTCCTGGTTTTCCAGGGGTTGTGGGACCAGGATTTCATCGGGAATGTAACGCCCTTCCTCATAGTACTGCTGGATGAAGGCGGTGATGAGCTCCTCCTCGTCCCCCTGAGCATCCCGGAGATCGAAGCTCCTCTGCCCGATGACCGCTCCCTGGCGGACGAACAACACCACGAGCTCGGCCTCCTCCTCCCCCTGATACAGGCCGATGACGTCCTGGTTTTCCATACGCCCCGAAACCATGTGCTGCTTTTCGAGAACGGACAGGACGGAGCGCAGGCGGTCCCGATAAAACGCCGCCTTCTCAAACTCCAGGGAATCGGCGGCCTGTTGCATGTTTTCCTTCAGCCGCTTTTGCAGCATGTCCGTCTTGCCCTGGAGGAAAAGGATCACCTCGTCCACCATCCCGTGGTACTCTTCCCGGCTCACTTTTCCAGCACATGCCCCGAGGCACTGGCCGAGGGAATAGTTCAGGCAGGGGCGTTCCCTGGGAATCAACTTTTTCCCTCGGCAAAGCCGCAGGGGGAAGACCTGCCGCAGCAGCTTCAAGGTTTCGCGGACGGCGTGGGCGGATGTATAGGGCCCGAAAGTGACGGCGCCGTCTCTTTGGAAACGGCGGACAACTTCCAGTCGGGGAAATTCCTCCCGGGGATCGATGCGCAGTGACGGGTAACTCTTGTCGTCTCGCAGGGACACGTTGTAGCGGGGCCTGTGTTTCTTGATGAGGCTCGATTCGAGGAGGAGGGCCTCTTTCTCGGTGGCGGTGATCACATAATCCAACTGCCTCGCTTTGCTGACCAGGACCCGGGTCTTGACGCTCTCCCGTCCCGTGGCTCTGAAGTAACTGGTGACGCGCTTCTTGAGATCCCTTGCCTTGCCCACGTAGAGGACGGCTCCGTGGTCGTCCTTGAAAAGATAGACTCCGGGAAGGTGCGGAAACGCGGCCGTCCCGAGGAACAGGGGATGCCTTTCCTCATTCTCTCCTGAAGGACGATTCTGCAGGCCCTCTTCGAAGAGGGAGTCACCATCCATTCCATGCCCCTTTCAAACGAAATGTCTGCCTGAGCTATTGATTGTCACAGATTCACCGTCTTGAATCAACGTCGATGGCTCCCCCGGTCCGACACAAAAGGGTTTCACTGAGGTCGCAAAACCCATATAATTCAATGCTCGCTGCTGGTCTCCGCATGGAGCCGGGTTGCTTCGGGACGGAAGACGCCCGGCATTGCGGTCATAAGGAACGGTGGACTGTTGATGAACGGACTGGACTGGATTCTCATCGTAATCGCTCTTTTCTGTGTTCTGAGGGGGCTTGCCCGGGGTGCCGTGTCCCAGGTTTTTGGACTCGCGGGGGCCCTGGGTGGCTTTCTTGTGGCAGCCCACTTCTATCATTCCGTTGGGGAACAGCTGAAGCAGGCGTTTCCCCAGTTCAATGCGGCACCCGTCTTGAGCTTCGTCCTCCTTTTTTTTCTCACCTGGTTTTGTGTGGGGGTGGTCGGCTTCTGGATCTCCAGGGCCCTTCGGAAGACAGGTCTGGCCTTCCTGGATCGGCTCGGAGGGGGATTCATCGGTTTCGCCAAGGCTCTCATCCTGGCTTTGATCCTCATCTCCTCGCTCACCCTCTTCCTCTCTTCGCGCAGCCCGTTCCTCGCCGGATCGACCCTGACTCCCCACGTCTACGAGATCGCTCGGCTGGTGGTCCAGGCCACCCCAGAGAATGTACAGAAGATATTCGATGAGAAGCGCCGGGCCCTTGAACGGCAGTGGCTGGAACGGAGGGAACAGCCGAAGAAACAGCCGGACCGCCCTCGAAAAGAGGAAAAAAGCGTGTGACAATGGTTGCTGATTCACGTGGTCCGTGGGAAGGGCTACAGCGCATATGGTGGATCATAGGGGAGCTCCGGGGCGAGTCCGGCTGTCCATGGGACCGGAAACAGACGCCGGAAAAGGTGCAAACATACCTGGTGGAGGAAGCCCACGAGGCTGCCGCGGCAGTGAGGGCCGGACGGGACCAGGAAGCGGCGGAGGAGCTCGGTGACTTGCTCTTCATGGTGTTTTTCCTGGTGCATCTTTATGAAGAGGGGGGACATTTCAGTCTCGAGAGGGTCTGCGAGCTCATCTGCGAAAAGATGATCCGCAGACACCCCCATGTTTTCGGAGACGTCCGCGTTGAGTCGAGCGAAGAGGTCAAAGGCAACTGGGAGAGGATCAAGGAAGAGGAAAAGATCTCATCGGGAAAACCGGCCGGCAAGGTCCCCGATTCTCTGCCGGCCCTCGTGCGTGCTTACCGGATCATTTCCAGGCTTTCCCACCAGGATGGCTTCGCAGGAAACGACCTCGAAGTCGAAGGGACCCGGTTCGCCTCCAGAAGCCGGGAGCTCTGCAGGCGTTTGTCTCATGGGGATGAGGTCTCTTCAGAGCTGATCGGAGCCCTCCTTCTGGACTTGGTGAACCTCGCCCGGCTGAAGGGCATCAGGGCGGAGGACTGCCTCCACGGACACCTCGCCGCGCTGGAAGAGCCCTGAGGGACCACCATTCGAAACCGTACATGCCCCACCTGACGGTGGTGCCTGAACGACGTTCGAGAACCATCCTTCTCGATAGTTCGTTGCGGATACTGGGAGCACGATCCATGCAAGACCATTGTGACATGGGTATCCACAGGGAGATCTTCACGGCCAGGGTTCTCCATGAGCAATACGGTAGTGAGCTCCTGGCCGACCCCCGTGTCCTTGAGTTCCTCGGTAAATATCGAAATGCCATCGAGAAGACCGGTGAAGCCATGAGAGAAATGGGCGTCCACCGCGCGTGCGCGTCCTGTGCGGGGAAAGAATCCGGAAGCTGCTGTTTCCCGGGTATCGAAGAGGGCTACGACCACGTTCTTCTGCTCATCAACCTGCTCCTGGGACACTGCGTTCCCGACGCGGGGGAGTTCCCCGGAAGCTGCATGTTTGTCGGGGACAGGGGGTGCAAGCTCTTCGCCCGCTACTACTTTTGCGTTCATTTCCTCTGCCCCGGGCTCCATGAGTTGCTGGATCCGTTGACGGTCAAAGCGCTGCTTCGCCTCGTGGGCGAGGAGCTCCATACGGGATGGGAACTGGAGCAGGTTCTTCGCTCATGGGTGAGGAAGCGCGGCCGCGCTTCCAGCTGAAGGATGCGGGCACGAGAGGGTCAACAGTCGGCGGAACCCCTGTGGGCGAAACCCAAGTCCAGGGGGCCTTCGTCTTCCGGAAATCATGAGGGAGGAGGCATTGCGGGTGGAATTCCGAAGTTTGCTCGAAGCCCTGGAGGCTTATTTGCACGTCAAGAGGGAAGCCGAGGGTCCTCCGTCAACAGAGCCTTGCCTCGACTGGGACTGCGGTTTGGCGACGGACATGGAAGGCCAGTTGGCCGGATTCATGACCGCTGAGCTGGTCGTGGCAAGAAATGCACTGGAAGAGGCGATAAACAGATATATCGACGACCGGGTGCGCAGGGCCCTTGGACAACACGTTCAAAACTTGCGCCCCTCAATTGGAGGGTGTCAGGGGGAAGGTGAGGAAAAACAGTGAATGCCACCCATTGTGCCACCCTCTTGTACTTCGGCCTCAGGCAACAATTTGTGGGTCTTCGTGGATTTGCGTGATGGATGCCTGCTGTAGCATGGCCCCTCATGGGCGATCAGCACGGGCACAAGGCCCCATGCACCATGGGGATGGACTGTGTCACCGGATGACTCCGTCTATTCTTTCACGCCAATCCGCGATGAACCCAATCTACCTGGATCAGCCCGAACTCGCAGCCGTTGAAGGAACATATATTCCGTCGTATTGAGCGTCACTGAGGAAGCATGTCAGGAAGGCCACCATCCACACAACACTCCAGCCCGATTTTGATCGTTTGCTCCAGGAATTGTGCAGGTTTTTCTCCACGAGGTTGACTCTGGAGTTGAACTCCGTAATAATTCCTACCCATTTGATAGTCTATCCTGGGGTCAACGCAGGTCGCCGACAAGTCTGGGAACTGGAGTCATCACAAAGGGAGCGCTCGAAGAATGAATGCCACGGACCTCTTGACACCCATTTTGGAAGTGACCCGGGTACTTGGTGAAAGACCTCCCATCCACACCGCACTCAACCTGATCACCCGGCGCATCGGGGAGACCCTCGGCACACAGGGCTGCTTTATCAAAGGGAAGGCTCATCAGGGGAATAACCCCGAGCTCATGTCGAGCTATGCCGTCAAGGAGGGAATCCTGTTCTGCCAGCCGGGAATTCCTTCTCAAAGCATTCTGTCCCGGGTCCCGCCGGAGATCGTTGCCGTGCCCGATTTGCGGGTGAGACGCCACATCGATGAGGCCCAGTGCCTGATCGACGAGGGAATCCTGGCCGTGGCCGTCGTTCCCATCGAGATCCAGCATCACTTGACGGCGATGGTGGTCCTGCTCTCCTCCGAGGTGCGGGATTTCACCGCGGACGAACTGGCGTTTGCAGAGATCATGGCCAGCCGCATCATCTGCATGATCATGTGGCAGGGGGAAGTGGACGACCTGGTGGAGCACGAACGGGAGTTGATGCGCACCTTCCACGAAGTGAGCAGCGCGGTCAATTCGTCGTTGAGTCTCAAAGAGGTCCTCGAGTTCGTCACCACCAAGACTTCCCAGTTCATGGGATTGCTGGGGATGCAGATCCTGCTCATGGCTCCGGGGACCCAGAAGCTGGAGGTGACTCATTTCCATGGGCTGAGCCAGAGGTTCATCAACAAGGGACCCGTTGACCCCGCCATCAGCATGCCCGAGACACTCCGGGGGGAAGTCGCCGTCATAGACGACATTCCCAACGATCCCAGGGTTCAGTATCCAAGAGAGACGTATGGCGAAGGCATCCGTCAAATCATGAGCGTTCCGCTCATGGTGAGGGGAAAAATCATCGGTGCGGTCCGCATGTACACCGGGGAGAGGTCCCCGTTCACCAAGAGGGAAATCGAGTTTGCGAAGGCCATCAGCCACCAGAGCGCCATCGCCATCGAGAACGCCCGCGTCTACCAGCGGGTGAAGGATCAATACCAGCAGCTGCTTACCGATTTCGGTTACGATGGAAGCAGCCGCTGATCACAGCCTGCCAGGGCGAAGGAATGCCGAGACGATGGAACGATCTCATGTGCTGTCGCTGCAAAAGACCTGCGACGCGAAATTCATCCGGAACGTGGAGCGGACGAGCGGCCAGCAGGTCGCCAAGTGCTATCAGTGCGGCAATTGCAGTGCCAGTTGCGCCTACACCTATGTGTACGACTACCCGGTCCACCAGATCATGCGCCTGGTGCAGCTCGGCCAGCGGGATACCGTGCTGGGGAGCCATTCCATCTGGTTGTGCGCAAGCTGCCTTGCCTGCACCACCCGCTGCCCCTGCAACATCGATGTGGCCGGCGTCATGAAGGCGCTCCGCGCCATGTCGGTGGAGGAAGGATTTCACCAGGACAGGGACATCCGTTCCTTCTACGAGGAGTTCCTCAAGTCGGTGAAAAGCTTCGGCCGCGTCTTCGAAACCGGTCTGCTGGGCCAGTACAACCTTCGGATGCTGAAGCCCTTTACCGACATGGACCTGGCACCGCCGGTGCTGAGGAAGGGCAAAATGGCCTTTTGGCCCCACAGGATTCGCGGCCGCAAAGAGGTGGCGGAGATTTTCCATCGCTTCGAAGAATACCGAAAGCAGAAACAGGGTGGGCCCTGAGCGTGAACCGGGCAACCTTAGCAAAGAGAAACCCATGAAAGCGAAACTGGCTTACTACCCGGGCTGTTCCGTGGAAGGGATGGCCATAGAGTACGATGAATCCACCAAGCTCCTCTGCAGACTTCTCGGGATTGAGCTGGTGGAGATCCCCGACTGGAACTGCTGTGGGGCTACCTCGGCCAACAACTATGATACCCTGCTCGGGGCCGGGCTGGCCGGGCGGAACCTGGCTCTCGCGGAAGCGCAGGGCTTCGACACCGTCATGACCCCGTGTCCCGGCTGCCTCAAGTCCCTGAAAGGAGCTGCGGAGGTCTGCCGCGAACAGCCGGAGGAGCTCGCATCCATCCTGCAAATGCCGTTTGCCGGAAACATCAAGTGCATCTCCATCCTGCAGCTGCTCCATGAGTTCGCCGGGTCCGGGCTCCTGCAGGGATTGGTTAAGCGCCCCCTGACCGGCAGGGTGATCGTGCCCTATTACGGATGCCTCTTGACTCGACCTCAGAGCGTCGCCGGCTTCGATGACGCGGAAAACCCCGTCTCCATGGATGAGCTGCTTCGCGCCATGGGGGCCACCGTGCCGGACTTCCCGCACAAGACCGAGTGCTGCGGGGCCGCATATGGGGTCACCAGGAATCGGATTGTTGGGAAACTCTCCGGGAGAATCCTCGACATGGCAAAACGCCTGGGGGGGGATGCCGTGGCGGTTGCCTGCCCGCTCTGCCAGCAGAATCTCGACTTGAGGCAATCACAGGTGAATCGATTCTGGGGCCGCACCTTCAACATGCCGGTCCTCTACATCACCCAGCTCGTCGGCTATGCCCTGGGGCTGGATCCCGCGGCTCTGGGCATCCACAAGCTGTTCGTCAGTGCGGACAGCCTGTTTCGGGAGCCCCCGGCGGCTGATTTAATTGAGGTGAGCGCATGAGACTGGGAGTATTCGTTTGCCAGTGCGGAACCAACATAGCGAGCACCGTTGACACAGAGGCGGTTGCCCGCGCGGCTGTCCGGTTTCCCGACGTGGTTTATGCCACGAGCCACATGTACACCTGTTCGCAGCCGGGCCAGTTGGAAATTCAGCGGGTCATCAGGGAACACAGGCTGCAGGGCGTGGTGGTCGCCGCATGTTCGCCCCGCATGCACGAACCCACGTTCAGACGCGCCGTGGAGAAAGCCGGCCTCAACCGGTACATGTTTGAAATGGCCAACATCCGGGAACATGTCTCGTGGATCAATACGGACCGTGAGGCAAATACCCGCAAAGCCGCCGAACTGGTGCAGATGGCCGTGGAAAAGCTCCGCCACAACCAGCCCCTGTTTTCCATGCAGGTGCCCATCACCAAGCGGGTCCTGATCATCGGAGGGGGGATTGCCGGCATCCAGGCCGCTCTTGACAGCGCGGATTGCGGCCTCGAAGTGGTGCTCGTGGAGAAGCAGGCCACCATCGGCGGCAAAATGGCCAAGCTTGACAAGACATTCCCCACCATCGACTGTTCATCGTGCATCCTCGGCCCCAAAATGGTCGACGTGTCCCAACACGAGAACATCCGCCTCCTGGCCTACAGCGAGATCGAATCCGTGAGCGGACACGTCGGGAACTTCAAGGTCAACATCCGCAGGAAGGCCACCTACGTGGATTGGACGGCCTGCACGGGCTGCGGGCTTTGCACTCAAAAATGCCCCGCCAGGAAGACCCCCGACCTGTTCAACGAGGAGCTCGGGTTCACCAGGGCCATCAACATTCCTTTTCCCCAGGCCATCCCCAAAAAGGCCCGCATAGAAGCCGCCCACTGCCGTTACCTGACCGGGGGCAAATGCAGGGTCTGCGAGAAAATCTGCCCGGTCCAGGCCATTCGGTTCGACATGGAGGATGAATTCATCACCGAGGAGGTGGGTGCCATCGTTGTCGCCACCGGCTTTGATCTTTTCGATGCCTCGGCCTACGGGGAATACGGGGGCGGAAGATACCCGGACGTCATTTCAGGACTGCAGTTCGAGCGCATTCTGAGCGCCTCGGGACCCTATGGCGGTCACATTCAGCGCCCATCGGACGGAAGGGCGCCCAGGGACATCGTTTTCATCGCGTGCGTGGGTTCCCGGGACCCTTCGGTGGGCCGTCCCTACTGTTCGGGCATCTGCTGCATGGTCATTGCCAAGCAGGCCATCCTGGCGAAAGATCACCTCCCCGGCTGCAACTGCTATGTCTTCTACATGGACATCCGGGCTCCCGGGAAAAACTACGACGAGTTCGTGCGTCGGGCCCAGGAAGAATACGGCGTCCAGTACATCCGGGGAAGGGTTGGAAAAATCTATCAGAACGACGGCCGCCTGTTGGTGCAGGGGGCTGACACGCTCCTCGGCATGCAGGTGGAGATCGAAGCTGATCTCGTGGTGCTGGCATCCGGGGTGGAGTCGGCCGTTGGAGCCAATGAACTGGCGGAGAAGCTGCGCATCTCCTATGACCAGTACGGGTTCTACATGGAAGGACACCCGAAGCTGCGCCCCGTCGAAACGAACACAGCCGGCGTCTTTCTCGCCGGCGCCTGTCAGGGGCCCAAGGACATCCCCGCCTCGGTGGCACAGGGCGGCGCGGCTGCGGCGAAAGTCCAGACCCTGCTGGCCAGGGAGACCATTGCAACGGATCCCCAGATCACCAGGGTGAACGAACACGCGTGCATCGGGTGCGGCAAGTGCGTGGAGATCTGCCCTTTTGGGGCTTTGCAGATGAAGACCCTGCGGGATGGATTGCAGAAGGCCGAGGTGTTGGAAACGGTCTGCCAGGGTTGCGGTCTGTGCAACGCCACCTGCCCCCCCAAGGCCATACAGCTCCAGCACTGCACGGACGATCAAATCCTGGCCGAGCTCAACGCCCTGTGCGCCTAGACCGTCGAGGGGTGCCATCACAAGTGAAAGCAGGGTGGCTGGCCAGCGACCATTATATTTGAAACGGTAGCGCCGCCTTCCACGGCGGTGCAGGTGAAGGCGGCCCTCACGTCAAGGCCAAAGTGACACCCAATTCCCCTCCGTTGCTGGGAGTGTTGGTCAGGAGGTCAATCAACTGGTGGAATCAGGGATAGATAGACCAACCGAGAACCAATTGAGAATCATCGGCTTCCTGTGCAACTGGTGCTCATACGGGGGCGCGGATACCGCAGGGGTGTGTCGATTCAAGCAACCGACCGACCTGCGCATCGTCCGGGTACCGTGCACGGGACGGATCGATCCCCTTTTCGTGATGAAGGCCCTCACCTACAAGGCGGACGGGGTGCTTGTTTCGGGATGCCATCCCAAGGACTGCCACTATGGCGTCGGAAACCTTTATGCGCGGCGGCGCCTGGAGGTCCTCAAGCAGTTCCTGCCGTTCGTCGGCATCGACGGGAATCGATTTCAATACACGTGGGTGTCCGCATCGGAGGGTCAGCGGTGGCAGCAGGTGGTGACCGAGTTCTCCGAGGAGATCCATCGGCTTGGGCCCAACCAGGGAATGGGCGAAAACATCCAAACGCAATTGTAGGGGCTGCTCAGGGATGGAGAGAACAACCGAGGCACTCGTCCGAATATTTGAAGCCGTCTTCCAGGATTTGAAAATCGTCATCGGATGGGAAGGGGGCTACGACGCCTCCCGTGCCACGCCGGCATTCATCCGGGATCAGGACGACCTCGCCCGGCTCGTGTGGAATCCCCTCTGTGCCCAGAATCTCTCCGGTTTCCTGGTGAAGGACCGCAGAATCATCCCCCAGGAGGATGAAAAGCGGATCGGAGTGTGTGTCAAGGGGTGCGACAGCCGTTCTCTGGTGGCCCTGATCCAGGAAGGGTTCCTGGCGCGGGATCGCCTGTTCATCGTGGGCATCCCCTGTGAAGGAACCGTCGACTGGCGCCGGGTGATGCGGCTGTGGCCGTCTCATGAACAGGTGCGCGGGGTGCGCATCGAGGGACCCGAGCTTGTGGTGGAAACCGAGGCAGGCAGGCGGGGCTTTCCCCTGGAGGATGTCCTGGAACGCAGGTGCCTGCGCTGTCGGTATCCGAATCCGGTGATCCACGATGCCATTCTTGGCGAGCCCGTGGTTCCCAGGGTTGGCGGCGACGGGGCCTATGCGGACGTGGAGAAGTTGGAAGAGGGGTCCCTCGAGGAGCGCCTCGCTTTCTGGAAAGGCGAGCTCGGTCGGTGCATTCGCTGCTACGCGTGCCGCAATGCGTGCCCTCTGTGTGTCTGTCAGGACCGCTGTATTGCCGAAACCCGCAGCCCCAAATGGCTCACCCAGCAGTGTGAGTTGCCGGAGAAGTTCTTCTTTCACATGATCCACGCCTTCCACCTGGCCGGCCGCTGCACCGAGTGCGGCGAGTGCGAGCGGGTGTGCCCCATGGAGATCCCGGCCACCCTCCTGAAGGAGAAATTGAACCAGGTGGTGAAAGATCTGCTCCAGTACGAAGCGGGGGTCGATCCTCTGGCGAAACCTCCGCTCCTCACGTTCGACCCCGCTGAAACAGGGCTCTGAATGGGAAAGCAGAAGATTCATGAGCGATAAGATTTTTGTGTCCAAGGAAGACTTGCCCGGACTGGTTGAGGGGTTGTCGAGCCGATTCGCCCTCTGGATTCCCGACCTGTCGGGGGAAGGGAAATCCGGCATCCACTTCGCTCCGTATCGGGAAGGAAGATTGCCGCTGCTGGAACGGCAGGCGATCACCCCGCCCAAGCGGGCACTCTTTCCCCAGGTGGAAAGGCTCCTTTCGTTCTCCACCCGCAAAAGCGAAGAGGATCCAGGAAGGCTCGAGGTTTCCATCGACGACACCCAGGCGGTCGCTCCCTCCCTGGTTTTTGGAGCCCGTCCCTGTGATGTCCGCGGTTTTGTGACCTTCGATCACGTATACCTCGAGGGACGATACGTGGATCCTTATTACGAGGCGCGCCGAGCCAATACCGCCTTCGCGACGATCTCCTGCGGCACCATGGACGGCGCCTGCTTTTGCACGGCGGTGGGCAGCGGGCCCACGGACCGCCGAGGGAGCGACCTGTGGATCGTTCCCCTGGCAAGCGGTTACCTCATGGAGGCTGTCACGGACCGAGGTCGGGGGCTCATCCAGGACCAGGGTGTCGCGGCCGGTAAGGATCAGGTCGAGGAAGCCCTGGAGGTGGAGAAGCATTTTGCCGCCCGGCATGCCTCGGACGTGGACCTCACTCGAAGCCTCCAAGCTTTCAGGGATCGTTTTTCCGACGGAAGGTACTGGGAGGGGGTGGCGTCCAAGTGCATCAACTGCGGGATTTGCACATACCTTTGCCCCACCTGCTACTGTTTCACCATCAGCGACGAAACGAGGGGGCTCGAGGGAGAAAGGCTCCGCTCCTGGGATTCCTGCATGTTTCAACAGTACACTCTCGAAGCGAGCGGCCACAACCCTCGCCCGAGCAAAGTGGACCGTTACCGTAACCGGGTTGGCCACAAGTTCAGCTACTTTCCGGAACGCCACAGCGGCACCATCTCATGTTGCGGCTGCGGCCGCTGCATCCGCAACTGCCCCGTGTCCCTGGACATTCGCGATGCGGTCTCCCACCTTTCGGAAAAGGATGCCTCCCATGTCCCCCCGACCTAATCCATATCGTCCCGAACTGGCCACCATCCGGGAAATCATCGAGGAGACCGCCAACATCAGAACCTTCAGGGTCGTGCTTAACGACGCGGCAAAGATGGACCGGTTCTCCTTCCAGCCGGGGCAGGTCGGTCAGCTTTCCGTCTTTGGCGTTGGGGAGTCCACCTTCGTGATCAATTCTCCTCCCACGCGGAAGGATTACCTGCAGTTCAGTGTCATGAAAACAGGAGAGGTGACTCAGAGTCTGCACCTGCTGAACCCCGGGGATGTGGTGGGGTTGCGGGCACCCCTGGGAAACAGCTTTCCCCTGGACGAGATGAAAGGGCGCGACATCGTCCTCATCGGCGGGGGCATCGGCATGGCCCCCCTTCGGACCCTGCTCCTTTACATGCTCGACAACCGGGGGGACTACAATGACATCACCGTGATCTACGGGGCCCGTTCACCTCACGACCTGTGCTATCGTTACGAATTCGATGCGTGGCGGGCGGGGGGGGTGAATCTCGTCTTGACCGTGGACCGGGAGCACCCCGATTGGTCGGGGAGAGTGGGATTCGTGCCGACGGTTCTTGCGGAGGAAGCTCCCAGCCCGTTCAACCGGGTGGCGGTGACCTGCGGTCCTCCCATCATGATCAAGTTCGTGCTGTTCGGACTCAAGGAGCTCCGATACAAGGACCATCAGATCATCACGACCCTCGAGAGGCGCATGAAGTGCGGGATTGGAATCTGCGGGCGGTGCAACATCGGGAGCAGGTACGTCTGTGTGGACGGTCCCGTCTTCTCCAACGCCCAATTGCACGAGATGCTGCCTGAGCTCTGAGGGCCATTCTCCTGCTTGCCAAGGCAAGGTTCATTTGCAGAGTGGGCGAAGAGTCCCGGCACGGGGTCGTGCCTTTGCCGTGACGGGTCTCCCTCATGCCGGGTAGCGCCGCCTTCCACGACTGCTTCAGTGTGCATGCCGGAAACCGCATGGCCAGCGACGATCGGCAAGGGCAGCAAGCGCTGGCGGAGTATATCCTCGATATCCGCTTCCCGGAACAGAAGATCACCCACTATCGAGGACAGCAGCAAGGTGCTGTATCGCTCCGCCATGTGGGGTTGTGGAAGCAGCTCCCGGATCCTCACGAGGGAAAGATGAATGTGCCTGCAGATGGCCAGTTGTCCCCGAGGACTTTGACGATGGCTGGCCCGGCTATGAAGAGCCCGTCATCCACCCCTGAATTTTGACGCTGGAGACAGTCCCTACCGGCCACCATAAGAAGCGATTTCCTATCAGCTTCCTATCAGTCAGGTGATGCAATCAAGGAGCTTTTCTGAGGCAGCGAAACAGCCTCTGAGAGCTTTTCCGCCTCGTTCACCCATCCCCCTCCCATGGCTTTGTAGATGTTGACGTACGCAGCCAGGAGGGTAGTCCGCCCCTGGGCGTAGGTGAGCTCGGCGGGGAAGAGCTGGGACTCGGCGTCGAGTACCGTGAGATAAGGCGTGTAGCCCCCTTTGTACTGCATCCACGCCAGGCGGGCATATTCTTTAAGTGCCGTGACGAGCGCCCCTTGAGATTTCAGCTGGTCGGAGAGCTTTTGGCGGGAGACGAGTGCATTCTCCACGTCGCTGAAGGCGCTCAGGATCGCATTCTCGTAGTTCTGAAGAGCCGCCTGCTGCTGGGCCTCGGCCTGTTTCACCTGACCCGAAATCCCTCCGGCAGTGAAGATCGGCCCTGTAAAAGATCCGGCGTAGCTCCATACGCGCGCGGGTCCCTTGAAGAGGTTGGAGAGCTCGGAGCTTTCAGCCCCCAGGGCGGCGGTTAGAGAGATGGTAGGGAAATAGAGCGCCTTGGCCGCACCGATCTGGGCGTTGGCGGCAATCAGGTTCTGCTCGGCCTGTGCGAGGTCAGGGCGGCGCTCCAGCAGTTGCGACGGGAGCCCTGCCGGCACTGCGGGGAGCTCCAGCTCCGAGATGGGTTTCCCTCGCTCGATGGAGCCGGGGTTACGGCCGAGCAGCGTGCACAGAGCGTTTTCGGTCTGGGCGATCTGGGATTCGATCTGCGGGATGGTTGCCGCCGCGGTCTCATACTGCGAACGTGCCTGCTCCACGGTCATCTGGGAGACCTGCCCGTGTGCAAACTGCAGCTCGAACAGCCTGACCGACTCCCCGTAGGTGGCGAGGGTGCGGTGGGAAATCTCGAGCTGATCGTCGAGCCCACGAAGCTGGATGTAACTGTTCGCAACCGATGCGACCAGGGAAAGGATCACGCCGCGCCTGGCCTCCTGGGTGGCAAAGAGGTTTGCCCGAGCGGCCTCGGTGAGCCTTCGGATACGCCCCCACAGGTCGATCTCCCAGTTGGCTCCGGCGAGCAGTTGGAAGGAGCTCTGAGGATTGGGAACAGCGGACGACAGTGGAACGACGCCGAGCTCGGTCACACGCTGGCGCGTTGCGTTCCCGCTGTAGTCGGCCTGTGGAAAGAGTGGAGAGCGCGTCTGCATGAGCACCCCGGCCGCCTGTTCGATGTTGGCGGCAGCAGCCTTGACGTTCTTGTTGTTGGCAAGCGCCTCGGAGATGAGGACGTCGAGCACCGGGTCCTGGAACTCTTTCCACCAGTCGGTGTTGGCCGTATCGCGCGCATCCTTTTCTTCAAACCGGAAGGACTGCGGAGACTCCACGGCGGGGCGGCGATAGTCGGGGCCGAGCATGCAGCCTGCGAGCAAAACGGCAAAGGCGGTGACGGTGAACCGGCGCATATCAGTCTACCTCCGGGATCTCTTGGGGCGCGGCTACAGCCGTTCCTTCGCCGGGCGGGATTTGCTCCTTCTTGGCAGCGGAGCGTTCGGCAAGCCGGTCGAAGATGTAGAAGAAGAGTGGCACGTAGAGCATGGCCAGGGTGGCCTCACCGATCATGCCGCCCATGATGCCCGTGCCGATGGAGTGGCGGGCGTTGGCGCCGGCGCCCGTGGCAATGGCAAGTGGCAGCACGCCAAGGATGAACGCCAGAGACGTCATGATGATGGGCCGCAGCCGCTCTTCACCGGCCTGGATGGTGGCATCCATGATGGACAACCCCTGGTGGCGCAACTCGACGGCGAAGGTGACCCGAAGGACCGCGTTCTTGGCCCCCAGGCCGATGAGCACCAGCAGACCGATCTGGAAGTAGACATCGTTTTCGAGACCGCGCAGCCAGTTGAACACCAGGGCGCCGAGAATCCCGAACGGCACCGCCGTCATGACGGAGCCCGGCAGGGTCCACGACTCGAACTGTGCCGCCAGCACAAGGAACACGATGATGAGGCCGAACCCGAAGGCGGCCGCCGAGGTCCCCCCTGATTTCTTCTCCTCGTAGGCCATGCCCGACCAGGCGAAGCTGTACCCCTCGGGAAGCACTTCACGCGCCACCTCCTCCATCACCTTGATGGCTGCCCCAGAGCTATTGCCAGGAGCGGCGCCGCCGGTGATCTGGGCTGCGGGAAACCCATTGAAGTGTGGCACCAGATCGGGACCGGTGACATACTGGGTGGTCACCACAGCCGACAGGGGAATCATCTTGCCGTTGCTGGAACGCGAATAGAGCCGGGTGATGTCGGCCGGGTCCCGGCGGTAGCGGGCATCGGATTGGAGCACGACATTCCAGACCCGGCTGTACTGGTTGAACTGGCTGATGGAGATGGATCCGAACTGGGCCTGTAGAGCACTGTATACATCCTCTACCGGAAGGCCGAGAAGCACCGACCTGGAGCGGTCCACATCGGCCCGCAACTGCTGCGAGGCGGCGCGGAAGGTGCTGTTGAGACCGGTGAGCTCGGTTCGCGTACGGGCCTTGGCGAGAAACTGCTGCGTGACCTCGTTGAGTCGCGCCGGATCTCCGGACCCCTTGTCCTGGATCCAGAACTCGAAGCCGCCCGTGGTGCCGATGCCGGGGATGGCCGGGGGTGCGATGGGGATGACCACTCCCGTATCGATCCCGCGCGCTTCGGCTGCCACCGCTCCCAGCACCGCGTCGGCGGCTTCTTTGCGGGCGCGCTCTTTGGAGGAATAACGCTCTGTGAAGTCCTTGAGCGTCACGAAAAAGGTCGAAACGTTGGGTTTGTACTGGCCGTCGATGAGGCTGAAGCCGTTGATGGCCGACCGGTTGGCCACTGCAGGGTTCTTCCCGAACAGTCCGTCCACCAGGCTCGCCGTCTGAGTCGTGCGATTCAGGCTCGCGGCGTCGGGCATCATGATCAGGGCCATCAAGTACCCCTGGTCCTCGTTGGGCACGAAGCTCGTCGGGGTCGTCCGGAACAGGTGCACGAGAGCCCAGATCAGCACAGCGAGCAGGATGAAGGCCACGCTCATCCGCTTGATCATGAGCACCACCGCATCGCCGAAGGCCAGGGTAAAGCGGTCGAACTGACGGTTGAACCAGGCGAAGGGGCCGCGCTGAGGGGGGGCGGTGTGCTTCAGCATGATCCCGCACATGGCAGGCGTCAGCGTGAGAGCGACGAACCCGGAGAGGGCCACGGAGATGACGATGGTGATGGCGAACTGCTTGTAGAGCTGTCCCGTGGTGCCGGGGAGGAACGCCGCAGGGATGAAAACCGATGCCATCACCAGCACCACGGCGATGAGGGATGTGCCGATCTCCTCCATGGCCTTGATGGTGGCCTCCCTGGGAGGCAGGCGGTGCTTCACCATGTTCCGCTCCACGTTCTCCACCACGACGATGGCATCGTCCACCACCATGCCGATGGCGAGCACGATGCCGAAGAGTGTCAGCAGGTTGATGGAAAAGCCCAGGGCCAGCATGCCGGGAAAGGTGCCGATAAGCGCCACGAAGATCGCCACCGTGCAGATGATCGTGGCGCGGAAACTCTGGAGAAAGAGGTACACGACCAGCACCACGAGCAGTACCGCTTCGAAAAGAGTGTGGATGACCTCCTCGATGGAGAGCCGCACGAAATCGGTGGTGTCCAGAGCGATCAGATACTCGATGCCGTCGGGCATCGTTCGTTTCATACCCTCCATGGTCTTGCGGACGGCTGCGGAAACCTCAAGACCGTTGGCGCCAGGTTGCTGGTAGACGGCCATGAAAGTCGACGGTGTTCCATTGAGCCTGGTGTCGTCGATGTACTGCCTGCGGCCGACTTCGGCGTGGGCGACGTCCTTGACCCGGACGATGGCGCTGCCGTCCTGGCTGGCACGCAGAATGATCTCCTCGTACTGTGAGGGGGTTATGAACGGCGGCTGGGTCACGACCGGGAACGTCAATTGCACCTGGTCGTCATTGGGCTGCTGCCCCACCTGCCCGGCCCCGAACAGGGCGTTCTGTTTGGACACTGCGTTTTGGATGTCCGTCGTCGTGATCCCCAGGGAGGCCATCCGGTCCGGGTTCAGCCAGATGCGCATGGCCTGGTCCGGCACGCCGAAAATCATGGCCTGACCGGCGCCGTTCACCCGCTTGATCGCGTCCAGAATGTAGACGTTGGTGTAGTTGGTGACGTAGTCAGGGCTGTACCGGCCGTCCTTGTTGGTCACTGCAATGATCATCAATATGCTGGACGACTTCTTCTGCACCGAGACTCCGTACTTGGTCACCGCATCGGGGAGCTGTGGCATGGCGAGATTCACCCGGTTCTGGACCTGCACCTGGGCGATGTCGGGGTCGGTGTTGAGTGTAAAATAGACCGTGATGGTCATCTGGCCGGTGTTGGAGCTCGTCGACGTCATGTAGATCATGTTGTCCACACCGTTGATCTGGGCCTCGATGGGCGCAGCCACCGAATCACCCACCGTCTTGGAATCGGCGCCGGGATAGGTGGTCGTCACCTGGATCTGCACGGGCGTGATCGTCGGGTACTGGGCTACGGGCAGAGATTTCATGGCCATCAGACCGGCAATCACGATGATGAGGGAGACGACCGTGGCGAAGATCGGCCTTTCTATGAAGAACTTGGAGAACATGGGCTGGCGCCTCCTGTGCTATTCGCCGTCGCTCTTTGTAGAACTGGTCTTGGGAGCAGCGGTTCCTGCACCCTTGGTCTTCTCGCCCATTGGCTGGGTCTTCAGCAAGGCGCCGGGCCGAAGGGTGAGACCGCCATCGACCACCACCTGATCGCCAGCGTGCAAGCCCTGATAAATGAACCAGTCGCTGCCGTGCCAGTCGCCGACCACTACCGGCCTGTACTCCGCCTTGTCCTCCTTGGTCACCACCCATATGAAGTGCCCCTTGGCGCCCTGCTGCACCGCCCGCTGCGGCACGAGGATGGCGTTCGGTCGAAACGCCCCTTTCAGGCGGATGCGAACGTATTGGTTCGGGCGGAGCACGCCGTCGGGATTATCCACGGTGGCCCGGATGAGGAACGTTCCCGTCTGGGCGTTGAATGAGGGGTCGGCGAAGGTGATCTGGCCGGTGTTGGGGTAGATCGACCCATCGGCGAGAACAACCTCGGCAACGTAGTTCTTGCCTTTGGGTTCTATGAGCAACCCCTTCTCAATCTGGTTATGGTATCCCAGTCTCTCATTCTCGGACAGGCTGAAGTTGACATAGGTCGGCGTGAGCACGGCCACCGTGGTGAGCTGGCTGTTGGCCTGACCGAGGTAGGTGCCATCCGCCTGCTGTGCGGAACTGGTGATGCCGGTCACCGGGGAGGTGATGACCGTGTAGGAGAGATTGAGCTGGTCCTGTGCAACCGATGCTTTGGCCTGTTCCACCGCGGCGGCGGCGGACTGGAACTGTCCGGTCGCATCGTCGAGATCCTTTTGGGAAAGTGCGTTCGCTGCAGCCAGGGGTTTCACTCGAGCCAGGTTCAGACGCGCCACCTCGAGGGCTGCCTCCTGCTTGGCGAGCGCCGCCTTGGACTGATCGAGCTGCACCTTGAACGGTTTCTGGTCCATGAGGAAGAGCGTTTGCCCCTCCTTCACGACGGCGCCCTCGGTGTAGACCCGCTTGTCGAGGAACCCGTTGACTCGCGCCTGGATGTTCACCTGCCGGGAGCTCTGCACCTGAGCAACGTATTCAAAAGAGACAGGAACATCCCTTGGTGCAGCTGTTATCACCGTGACTTCCACGGGATGTGGTTCCTTTTGGGCCTGACCTGATTCACGCTTTTCACAGGCAGTAGCGGTAATCACCATGGCCGATGCCAGTGAGGCGAAAAGAATCCACCCCCAGGACCGACTCAGTCGCCACCACGACATTTGCCCCTTGAAGACCCTGTATCGCACATCCATCCTCCTGCTCGCTCGACAGTGACCCGTATTCAACCTTTCATGCTATTCCCTGTCTCTCTTTCCCCGTGGGTGAGTCTCTTATACACGCTGTGGGGATTCCCGCGAAACACTCTAATGGCCTCATCTCGAAAAAAACGAGCAACCTTGAAAGGCTCACAAAGCTCGATAGCGCTTTGTCAAACTCAGTCCAATTCTGCAGAATCTACCGATGCAGGCGGTTACCCTTATGATCAGAAGAAGAACGAATAAGAGTCAAGTCAGTAGATGGGACTGTTGAGGTGGGACAATTGACTGCCTGCGGGACACGGGAGCTTTGAGTCTGGCTATCCTCAAGGCCACTCAGGATTCGTGGGACTTACTGGACGAATCGGCATGTCGAAGCCACCCGTCGCCGCCCGCCGGTTCAACCAGAGAGAAGACTGCCTGGTTGGACCCATTGGTACTATGTCGAGATATTTGGCACCACTCGCGAAATAGCTCGAAAACTCGTATGGCTGCCGACGTGGCAACAGGCCTGCTTGCTCTGGGAGAGGATGGGCACTGGCGACGATACTCTCAGAAATAGCCGCCAGTTTGAACCCTACAGTAATCCGACAGAAGCGCTCATTCAGCTTTACAGCCTGATCATCGAAACGCTTCATGAGCGAAAAGGCGGTCCCTGATGCTGCTCCTCTGGAGATCGGACGAGTTTCATCAAGCATTCTGCGAAATATGCGGATGGATGCTTCCTCGCCCCAATGTTTTGATGGAATAACAGCTACTTGAAAATCCGTAGCGTGCTCATACCCCCATCAACGTGCAGAACCTGCCCTGTGACCCAGCTGGCGGCATCCGACAGCAGAAATACAGCCAGGCGGGCGATGTCCTGTGGTCTTCCAATACGCTTCAGAGGATGGCGCTCCGCTGCCGCATGACGTTTTTCTTCACTGGACAGCAGGTTTCCAGCCAGAGGTGTGTCTGTCAACGAAGGGGCGATCGCATTTACTCGGATTTCAGGCGCAAATTCGGCCGCCAATGATCTTGCAAGCCCCTCAACGGCCCCTTTGGCGCTGGCGATGGAGGCGTGAAGGGCCATGCCGGTTTTCACCGCAACGGAGCTGAAAAGCAAAATGGACGCACCCGGGGGCGATCTCTTGAGATTTGGCAGGCAGGCCTGAATGAGGGATACAGCTCCCAGAAAGTTGATCTGCAGGTCTTCCAGGAAGTCTTCCCGTGTGAGACGTCTAAAAGACTTGAGCCGGATAGTGCCGGGACAATAGACTAATCCATTCAAGACATCGGGCAAACCCTCCAGGTGTTCGGGAAGCTCTCTTACATCGAGCCTCAGATGATGTACTCCCTTCAAACCGGTCAGCCGATCGCCGGTCCGTGACGCAACGTAGATTTCATGATCCTGCTCTATGAGCGCCCTCACAATTTCAAAACCGATTCCTGAACTGCCACCAACGATGAGAAAAGTTCCGTTATCCATCTTGGAGTCTCCTCTCTTTTGAGCTTTACGCCACCGTCTTTGCCCACCAGAATGAGAGTAAAAGTCTTTGGAGAAATATCAAATCGTTTTCGAAGTGATGCGCCCGTGTGAGGATCCAACTGAGTGCCGTTCATTTTCGACATTCCGAGGTCCAGGATTTCAAAAATCACCAAGTCGCGATCGTCCACCTCATGTTTCCGAGTTGAAATTTCGCGCTGGAGACTTTCGAAAAGCGGATTGTTACTTTCTGGGGCAAAGACAAACAGCAACCGATTCTTCCATTGGAATTGCTCAAGGTCCACATCCATGGGTATTGCTTTCTGGCCGGCAAAGATCGACAATGTTCCACCCAATGCGATGATGATGAAAGTCGCCATCTTTCCATTCGAAGACCTTGGTGTTGTGAACACTTCATCCTCATTGATTGAGCAAGTATTTCCCGGTTTTCCCCAGTTTGATCCCGCCACCCTTGCCTATTGGCAGCACAGTGAATTCTTGAGGCCTAATGGCACACCGCCTACACCAAACCCCGGATGTTTAGCCAAAGAAGTGCTGAGCTTCGGACCTGCTCAGCAGCAGATCGCCGGCCAGGGTCGCCATGGTGGAGACCACGGCCGACACCGCCAGGGCGACAAAGGCATTGCAACGCCAGTGGCCTGCCGGGCTCCCCGTGATCAACAGGGTCATCAGCATTGTGGCGAGAAAAGGGTAGGCCACCATCAGGTAGGTTTTGGGCGTAGTTACCCCGGGCCAGCCGAAGATACAGAAGCACCCCAGGCTGGCAAGGAAAAGGAAAACTGTCAGCTGTTTTACCGATACGGGTCCGACCAGCACAACAAAGGTGCGCTTATGACCGGCCCGATCGGAAGGCTCATCGGGGAGGGCCGTGGACAGAGCGGCTCCCAGCTGCAGCGGCATGACAAAAAGAAGATAGCGCCAGGGGAAATGTTGAGGAGTACCCGCCTGGGCGTAATAACCAAAGAACAGCAAGAGGAAACCAACCCCAAAAGCCTGGAGAATCTCCCCACCTCCTCGATCCCAAACCCCAACCGGTTCCCAAGATCGAACAAAAAGGAGGGCGTCCAATAGTCGGGGTAAAAAAGAAACTCGGTGAAGGCAAAAGGCAGCGAGCAAAGAGCCGAACGCTGTATGGCCAGTCTTAAATCGGGGCGGGCAAGGTACGCCCCAAGGCCCGGAATCCAAAAAAGAAGGCTTAGAATCAGGAAATCGTATTGCAGCAAGCCACTCCCCATCGGACAGCCTAGCTCATGATAGCCTTTCATTGTGCAAACCGATTCCGTTGCCGCATACTACCCCACGGGAATCAACCTACGTGCCAAGAACACGCAAAGGCTCTTCAGCTCATGACACACAGGCTTCGAGCTCTGGAGGCGGATACAACAAGCCGCTGAGCCATCGCTCCGGAAAGGCTTCCATGCCATTGTTGGCGCCGAGCAGGGCTCCCAAAACAGCCCCTCGATAGGCATTGTCACCTCCCAGGTTGGTGTTGGCGATGAGGCCCTGCTGTGGATTCTGGTGGTATTTCAGCGCCAGATAGATCACCGCCGGTACCGAATCATCCACGTAGCAAGCTGTGCTCAACCGCTTTCCGACGACCACGTCATCCGTTTCTGCGAGCCACGTCATGAAGGGGTGCTCCCAATAAGGGCTATCCTTCCTTGCGATGCCCTCCAGCAAGACCTCTTGCAGTGGCTTACCCCCAAAGACTTCGAGGAGAACATGAGTCAACAGGGAAGCCGCGGCTTTCATTTTCACACCCGGGTGGGTGAGAGATAGATGCTCGAAAGCGGCTTGCTTCGCCAAACCGGGACGGTTTCGATAGAAAGCGGCAATCGGGACAATTCCCACCAGTCCTGCAATGTGCTTTTCTTCAACGCCGCACTTTCGTAAAGGCACACCGCGTGCGTAACGGCTGAAGAAATTCCGATGGCATTCCTCGATGTAGGTGTCCCGATGCCTGCCTGGGGTGGTCATGAAATCGATATATTTTTGCAGGTAGTCATCGGGGTTATAGCGACCCTGCTCATTCAAAGACCCAATGAGCAAAGCACACAGGCGAAGATTCAAAGTGTTTTCCCCTGCCTTCAGGAATTGATGGTAATGAACCCCCCGGCGTCCCCAATATTGTGCTTGCTCGTGGAGGATATCCCCCTTTTCGTTTGGCGATTGGTAGGAGGAGCGCCACAGAATGCTGTCCGGGTGTGGATTCCGAGGATCGAGGTAGTCTGTCACAAGTCCATAGTCCCGCACCAGGGCGGACCTGTCATAGTACCAGTGGACAGGCATTGCCAGCGCGTCGCCGATAAAAAGACCATAGAGGGCCGCGCGGCAGCGTGATGGTGATGATCCATGCCCGGAATGGTCAGAACGCTTTTCTGAAAGTGTTTCGATAGGTTTCTTCATGGCTGAAATTCCATTCAAAACATCCACCGGTTTAGAAATCGACGCGGTAAACTCTGATTAAAATGCCGGTCCTACCCAACCTTGCGCCTGAGGAACAAGCGAGCCATAAATGACGGTATCACTCTCATGCTTCGCAGTAATCCACGAGGTCATGGATGCTGGATCTGGAATATCATTAGCCAATATAATGAGTTGATTTTTTAAACACCAAATAAGTATAAGGACTCCTTGACCCCTTTGAAAAGGAGGGCCCCGACTTCTTTTAGGGATTCTCAGCACGATTTGCGCTTTTCCTCATGTGAACCCTTTGCCGGATCCAATGTCCGGCGACGAAATCCGCACAAAACCCATGGCCAATGGTTACCCCAGTGCCCTTGGCGACTTGAGACCCTCCCGAGTATGTCAGACTTATTTTTGACAGTGGAGTACCCCTTTAGGGCTCTAGACCCGCATGAATACAATGGTGGCTTTCGAAAAAGACTTTTCTGAAGAGAAGGAGTGTTCAATTGGCGAAGCAGGAGTGTGAAATGCCAATACGGCGCAGGGAGATACCAGGGAGAGAGCGGGGCTCGCTGCAAACAGGCGCCCCGGCGCTTCCCTGCGCCAACAAGTAGTCCAAGCATCCTCTGCCTGATCTACCATTCCAGCCTTTTAATGAGCGCCATTGCTCCCGTATGGGATGCCAAATAGACTTGGATCGTCTTTGGCGGCGGGGCGCTTTTCGCAACCTTTCCCATGGTCGATTCGGTGCTCTTCTGCGCCCTACATCCCGTTTGTGAGCTTTTTGTTCGGCCTTATTCTTCGAGGGGTCGCCCTGGAGTTTCGAGTCGGTTACCCCACAGGGAGGCGTGTGGCAAAGCCTTTTTCTGGGGAAGCCTGGTCGCTGCCTTTGGGCAGGGGATCACCCTCGGGGGCTATATCACGGGGATTCGCGTGGTGAACGGCGTCTATGCCGCGGTGGCACCCGATGGCGGGTATCATTAAGAGCGGGATGTGTACTTTTGATACTTTGGTTGAGGCCGAAGGCTGCTCGGCGCGGTTTTCGTGCCGGCCGATTGCGTTCGAGAAATTGATCTCTTGACGGGGTTCTCCTATCCTGCTGCCTGCCAAGCCAGAGTTCTTTTGCAGGGTGGGCCAAAAGTCCCGCCGCGGGTCATGCCTTTGGCGTGACGGGTCTCCCTCATACCTGGTAGCGCCGCCTTCCACGGCGGCGTTTATCGATGACCGACGTCCTGTCCCACCTTGTACCCTTCCTGGAAGGCGCGTCTTCTCAGCTCATCCACTTCGCCATTGATCTCGGGCTTGTGGAAGTACAGCCCTGACCCCGCTGTCACAAAACCTTTGCCCACCCAACCTTCAAAACCCACAGGCATGGCACTGGCGAGCCTTCAAATAGACTCCGCTCTGCCTCTGCGAACCAACAGCCTCTTTTCCTCCATCTTCGCCTGTTCCAATAAAATGAAAAAAACTCTTCAAGCTACCACCACCTCTTATGGTCCGAATGCGCCATGGTGCCCAGGCAATAAGGTAGGGTTTTGCCTCAAAATCTTGATGATTCTTGACATTATCAGGAAAAGTTGGATAAAAAAGTATCATACGTTTTTTCAAGATCCTGGCTGGCTTATTCATTCCACCAAAACCCAACTGGCACCATTGGAACTGGTGATGCCTTACCGGGCCTTTATCTCTTATAGTCACGCCGCCGACGGCAAACTGGCGCCCGCCCTCCAATCTGCCTTGCATCGTTTTGCCAAACCCTGGTACCGGCTGCGGGCTATTAATGTCTTTCGCGACAAAACCAGTCTGGCCACCACTCCGGCTCTGTGGCCCTCTATTGAGAGGGCGCTCAGCGAATCCGAATACTTCATACTGATGGCCTCCCCCGAATCCGCGGCCTCCCATTGGGTGCGGCAAGAAGTGGACTACTGGCTGAAGCATGCTTCCCAAAACAATATTTTGATCGTCCTGACCGAGGGTGAAATTTTCTGGGACAATGCTGCCGGCTGTTTCGATTGGTCTCAGACCACTGCTCTACCAGAGACTCTTAAAAAGACCTTTGCTCAAGAACCCCTGTATCTGGATCTGCGCTGGGCTAAACAGGCGAAACACATATCTTTAAACCAACCGAAATTTCGCGATGCCGTGGCCGAACTGGCGGCCACGCTCCACGGGCGACCCAAGGACGAAATCACCGGTGAGGATGTGCTCCAGCACAAAAGAACCCAACGGATTCTATGGTCGGCCGTTATACTTCTCCTGACTTTGACCGTGGCCTCGGTGGTGGGGTTTTTCATCGCCCTTTATCAGTACCGCCTGGCTGACGAGCGCGGGAAAATCGCCCTGTCCCGCCAACTGGCGGCCCAGGCCAATAATCTCCTGGATTCCCAGCTTGACCTGGCACTGTTATTGAGTGTCGAATCGTATAAAGTGAGACCGACAGTGCAGGCCGGGGGTGCCCTGCTGGGGGCCCTCCACAGAAGCCCCCAGCTCCTCCGCTACCTTCATGCCCATAAGGGCTCGGTGATTAGCCTGGCCTTCAGCTCCAACAGCCAGACCCTGGCCTCGGGGAGTAGGGATGCTACCATCAGATTGTGGGACGTTGCCACCGGCCAGCCCCGGGGGGAGCCTTTGAAAGGGCACCAAGATTGGGTTGAGAGTGTGTCCTTCAGCCCCAACGGCCGGACCCTGGCCTCGGGGGGTGGGCATTTTGATAAGACTGTCAGGTTGTGGGACGTGGCCAGCAGCCAGCCTCTGGGACCGCCCCTGATCGGGCACCAAGGTTCGGTGCAAAGCGTGGCCTTCAGTCCCGACGGCAAAACTTTGGCCTCCGGAAGTGTGGACGAGAACGTCAGGCTGTGGGACGTTGCCACCGGCCGGCCCCGGGTACCGCCTTTGACCGGGCACCAAGGTTCGGTGCAAAGCGTGGCCTTCAGTCCCGACGGCAAAACTTTGGCTTCGGGAAGTGAGGACAAGACCGTCAGGCTGTGGGACGTGGCCACTGGCCGGGTCCGGGGAGAGCCCCTGAAAGGGCATCTATTTGAGGTTAAGTGCGTGGCCTTCAGCCCAGACGGCAAAACCCTGGCCTCGGGGAGTTCTGCGAATTATGGACAATATGGTACCGTCATTGAACCGGCAAGGATCATTCTGTGGGACGTGGCTGACCGCCAGCCCCTGGGCCCCCCCCTGACCGGGCATCAGGGTTCTATAGTTAGCATCGCCTTCAGTCCCGACGGCAAGACCCTGGCCTCGGGGAGTGGGGATAAGACCGTAATCTTGTGGGACGTCGCCAGCCGCCAGCCCCGGGGTGCGCCCCTGAAAGGGCACCAAGATTCGGTGTGGAGCATGGCCTTCAGCCCTGACGGGCAGACTCTGGCCTGGGGGAGGAAGGATGGTACAGTTAGTCTGTGGGACGTGGATAACAGCCGGCCCCGGGGAGCGATCTTGACCGGGCATCAAGATGGTGTGACAGGGGTGACTTTCAGTCCAGACGGCCAGACCCTAACCTCGGACAGTTTTGACAGGACCATCAGGCTGTGGGATGTGACCACCGGCCTGCTCCGAAGAGCCCCCTTCACCGTGCACCAGGACCAGGATAGGGTTATGGGGAAAGCCTTTGGCCCCGATGGCAAAACCCTGGCCACGTGGAATGAGGGCAGAACCATCCAGTTGTGGGACGTGGAGAGAGGCCAACTCCGAGGAGCACCCCTGGGCGGGCACCAGGATGCGGTGAGAAGCCTGGCTTTCAGTCCGGACGGCAAAACCCTGGCCTCGGGAAGCGATGACAAGACCATCAGGTTGTGGAACGTGGATAACGGCCAACTCCGGGGAGTGCCCCTGACCGGGCACCAGGATGCGGTGAAAAGCCTGGCTTTCAGTCCGGACGGCAAAACCCTGGCCTCGGGAAATGATGACAAGACCATCAGGCTGTGGGATGCAGCCACCGGCCAGAGCCTGGGAGTGCCCCTGACCGCGCACCAGGATGTGGTGCTCTACGTGGCCTTCAGTCCCGACGGCAAAACCCTTGCCTCGGTGGGCTGGGATACCATCAGGCTGTGGGACGCGGGAAGAGGGCAAATCCGAGGAGCGCCCCTGACCGGGCACCAGGATGAGATAAACTTCGTGGCCTTCAGCCCGGACGGCAAGATCCTGGCCTCGGGCAGCAGAGATGGGACAATCAGACTGTGGGATGTGGAGACAGGCCAACTCCGGGGAGCACCCCTGACCGGGCATTACGGTGAGGTTGAGAGCCTAGCCTTCAGTCCGGACGGCAAGACCCTGGCCTCGGCAGATAAGACCATCAGGCTGTGGGACGTGGATACCCAACTAATTCTGGGAGTTCCCCTGACCGGGCACCAAGGGAAAGTTCTTAGCATGGCCTTCAGCCCCGACGGCAAACTCCTGGCCTCGGGGAGTTGGGATGAAACGATCAGGCTGTGGGATGTGGATGAGCAATCCTGGATCAGGCAGGCCTGCTCCATCGCCAACCGCAACCTCACTTCGGGGGAGTTGGAAACGTACCTGGATATTAAACCCGGGCCCCCAAATAGGTGGTGGGGATATACTACCTGGAAATGGCAGACTTTATTACTCTCATTTCGCTGAATTCAGCTTTGCCATATGCCTGACCAGTGTATTGGCAGTTTGCCTTATCACAGGTGGGCGGGAATCGGTGGCACAAAATGCACCTCAGATGGCTCGAACAAAAATTGATCCATCCACAGTTCGAATCAGCGAAATGAGAGTTACTCCAGTCCTCGACGAGGTAGAACCACCAGCGGGAGAGCCGGATGTGGGAAATCCGCCAGTCCGGTTCGGAGGGAGGGGCGACGCCATCCAATGCGTTGTCCCGACCCCTATCGGAATCGAGGTACTTATTTGACACGCTCTCAGGCAGCGGCGCCCCGACCCACCTTAAAGCCTTCCTGGAAGGCGCGCCTGTTGACTTCGAGGATGCGGCCGGGGAGAGTCTTCTCCAGGGCCTTTTGCCAGTTTTCCTCGGAGACGGGCAGTTGGCCGGTCCCAGCGAGAATCCCGACCATCACGATGTTGGAGGCCCTCTCGGAACCCGACTGCCGGGCCAGTTCCACGGTATCCAGCCACACGAGGCGTTTCACCTTGCCATGGATGGCTTCATAGAGGATCTCGAGCTCCGGGTAGGAGCTCTGTCCGATGGCCACGGTAAAGGGAACGATGGGCTTTGTGTTAGCGATGATGAGGCTCTCACCGTGGCATTTGGGCAGGGCCCTTACGGCTTCCATGGGTTCGAAAGCCATGAGGATGTCCGCTTCCCCGTCGGCGATGGTTGGGCTCAGGGCCTTTCCCACCACCACGGAGGATTCGACCACGCCTCCGCGCTGCGCCATTCCGTGGATTTCACTCAGGGTTACCGGAAGCCCCTCCTCCAGCACGGCTTCGCCGACGAGGCGCGTGGCGAGAAGGGTCCCCTGTCCCCCAACTCCCGTGAAGAATATGCGCAAGGCCTCAAACGGCTCTCTGCTTCCTTTCATGATGCTTTCCCTCCAGCACTTTCATCGATTCGCTTGGGCTTGATGGACTTGCACACCTGGGCGCAAACGCTGCAGCCGCTGCAAAGGGCCTTGTTGATCTCGACGCACGTGTCCCCGGGCGCCCGTTCCCGCCAGGAAAAGGCGGGGCACCCCAGTTCCTCGAGGCAGCTCTTGCACAGATCGCACGACGATGCGTCCACCTCGAAGACCACCTTCTGCTTCTTCTCGAGCATCCGGTTTTCAAAGAGAGGGCACGGACTCTTGGAGATGAGGACGGAGACTCCAGGCTCCTTCATCCGGTCCCGAAGTCCCTGGAGAACCTCCTGGGTCTTCTTCACCTGCAGGGGATTCACCGTGGCGACGCGCTCGACGCCGCATCCTCGAACGACCGCCTCAATGCTCACCCTGGGCGACACCTTTCCTCCGGGAGTGAGCTCCACGCCGGGATGGGGCTGGTGGCCGGTCATGGCCGTCGTCCCGTTGTCCAGGATCACCAGGAGGAACCGGTGGTCATGGGAGACCCCGTTGATGAGCCCCGTTATCCCTCCGTGGAAGAACGTGGAATCGCCGATGAACGCCACGACCGGCTGATCCTGCACCTTGCTGAACCCGCCCGCCGTGGAGATGCCCGACCCCATGCAGATGAGAAAATCCGCCATGCGCAGGGGCGGAAGGATTCCCAGGGTGTAGCAGCCGATGTCCGTGGGATACACGGCGTCGTCCCCGAAGACCTTCCGCACCGAGTAGTAGGTGGCCCGGTGGGGACACCCCGGGCAGAGGTTCGGCGGGCGCTGGGGGAGCTCAGGAGCGATGAGGGGCCGAGGCGGTGCATAGGGGACCTGAAAGAAGGTGCTCATGGCCTTCTTGACCTTCACCGCATCGAGCTCGAATGCCCTGGGAATGAGCTCCTGCCCCTTTCCGGCAACCCGTACCGGGATCCCTTCGTCATGGGCGATGACCTTGACGGCCTCTTCCAGGAAGGGCTCCAGTTCCTCAACGACGAGGACCTTCTCCAAGCCCTTCAGGAAGTTCCCGATCACCGCTTTTGGGTGCGGGTATGTGAATCCCAGCTTCAAGACCTTCACCTTGCCCTGAAGCCCGAGTTCCCGGACCGCGTCGGCGACGTAAAGGGTTGAGACCCCGCTGGTGATGATTCCCCACTTGCCGTCGCCTTCAACGCGATTGAAGGGGCTCCCTTCGGCTTCCGCCTGGAGCTTTGCCAGCTTTTCCAGAAGTGCGAGGCGAAGCTTTCGTCCCACCATGGGGACAACCACCATGTTGAAGGGGTCTTTCCTGAATTCGCCCCTTGGAGATCCCTGGGGCAGCTGCCCGTAGGACACGGGACCCCGACAATGGTTCACCCGGGTGGTCGTGCGGAGCATGCAGGGAATCTGGAACTTTTCGGAGATCTCCAGTGCCGCGATGGTCATCTCCTTTGCCTCTTCAGGCGTGGATGGCTCGAGCATGGGGACGTTTCCCATCTTGGCGTAATACCGGTTGTCCTGCTCGTTCTGACTGGAATGGAGGGAGGGATCGTCGGCCACCACCATGACCATGCCCGCTTTGACTCCCACGTAGGCGAGGGTCATGAACGCATCCGCCGCGACGTTCAGTCCCACGTGCTTCATGGAGCACAGGCTCCTCACTCCGGATATGGCCGCGGCACAGGCCACTTCCATGGAGACTTTCTCGTTCACCGAGTACTCCACGTAGACGCCCGCATCGGACCCGATCTGGTAGAAACGGTCGATGATTTCGGAGGAAGGAGTTCCGGGATAGGCGGCCACAAACCGGACATTTCCCTCCAAGGCGCCGCGGACTATGGCTTCGTTGCCCAGAAGCAGGTGTTTTTCGCTACCGCCGGGCAGCAGCAGTTCTTGCATGGTGTGCCTCCAGAAAATGGGTGCGAAATGCCCGCGTCACTGACCATTCCATGTGACGCCGCATTGCGTCCAGCGCGTGCCAATCCAACGGGAAGCAAGGAGGACCCGGTGTGGGATCGGTGCCTCCTGGGTCTGTGGCCTCCCAGTCATGACGGGTTGCCGGCACGCTGACGGCGACCCGGATGTGATGCCATAGAAGGAATTGGAGGTTTAAAACACGAATCATCCGGGAGTGCAAGCGCTTCCTGAGATAAACCAACGGCGCCGGGACCACTGCGAAAAGCATTTCACCGCGGAGCACGCTGAGATCGCTGAGGCAACCACATGGACATCAGTCCTTGCGGCGGTCCACGAAGAGCGCCACCTCCCCGTTTTCCCGCTTGAGGGAGCCCCGTTCCACGAGCTTGACTCGAGGCGTGATGCCGATGAAGTTGGTGATCTTCTTCCCCATGATCTCCACGAGCACACGCTGCTCCCGCATCTTGTCGTAAAAGAAGCGTTCCGAAACCTCAACCCAGATTTCCAGGTGGTCCCGGTGTTGTCTGCGGGTCGCCACGAGCTGATGGACGGGTCGCTCCCCGCCGATCTGCTCCAGAATGTCTCCGATGCGTTCGGGAATGATATTGATCCCCTTGATGACCACGACGTTGTCGCACCTTCCTCGGATGCGGCTGATGCGGCGAAGGGTCCTTGCGCAGGGGCAGGGCTCCTCGAGGATGCGGCACAAATCCCCTGTCCGGTAGCGAATAACCGGGAAAGCCTCCTTGGTGAGGGTGGTGAGGACCAGTTCCCCCTCCTCGCCGGATTCCAATGCCTGGCCCGTCTCCGGATGAACGATCTCGGCGAAGAAATGGTCCTCCTGCAGGTGCATGCCGTTCTGTTCCAGGCACTCCCCTGCCACCCCGGGGCCCATGATCTCACTGATGCCATAGTTGTCGGTGGCCTTGACGAAGAGGCGCTCTTCGATCTCCCGCCGCATGGCGTCGGTCCAGGGCTCTCCGGCGCAGATGCAGTAGCGAAGCGGCAGGGTCTTGGGGTCGATTTTCATCTCCTCCACCCCGTCCGCGATGACGAGGGCATAGGACGGGGTGGAACAGAGGACGGTGGTGCGGAAGTCCTGCATGATCTTGATCTGCCTTTCGGTCCTGCCCACAGAGGTGGGGAGCACCGAGGCCCCGATCCGCTCGGCTCCGTAGTGGATCCCCAAGCCTCCCGTGAGAAGGCCGTAGGCGAAGGTCACCTGGATCACGTCATCCTGGGTCACTCCGGTGGCCGTGAGGATCCGAGCCACGATGGTGCTCCAGGTCTTGAGGTCCTGGCGGGTGTAGCCCACGACCCGCGGGTTGTTCATGGTTCCGGAGGAAGTGTGGACCCGCACCACTTCCCGCAGGGGCACGGCGAACATCTCGTAAGGGTAGCTGTCACTCACGTTCTGGCTTGTGGTGAAAGGCAATCGCCGGATGTCCCCCAGCTCCGTGAGATCGTCCTCGGGCCGGAAATCGATTTCCTTGAAACGCCTTCTGTAGAAGGACACGTTTCGGTAGACTCGATTGAGGGTTGCCTGAAGCCGCTCGAGCTGCAGCTGCTCGAGTTCGTCGCGGGACATGGATTCGCTTTCCGGTTCCCAGATGGGCATGTGGACTTCCTTTCATTCCAGGCTGTTCCCGGATCGTCCGTTCAATCTCGTGCGAGCTGGGGCCGGTCATGCGTCCCAGATCTGTTTGGCGCCTTTCCCGAGGTAAGCTCTCTGGACTTCCCGGTGTTCCAGGAGCATGGCCCCTTCGCCCTGAAGCACGAGCTTGCCCGTCTCCAGCACGTAGCCGCGATCGGCAATCTGCAGGGCGGCTCTAGCATTCTGTTCGATGAGGAGGATGGTCCTGCCCTCCCGTCTCAGCTCCTGGACAATGCGGAAAATCTCTTTGACCACCAGGGGAGCGAGGCCCATGGACGGCTCGTCGAGAACGATGAGCCGGGGGCGTGCCATGAGGGCCCGGCTGATGGCGAGCATCTGCTGTTCGCCTCCGCTCAGTGTGCCGGCCAGCTGCCGACTCCGTTCCCTGAGTATGGGAAAACGGCCATACATCCGCTCCATGTCCTCCCGCACCTGGTGGCCGTTGCGGCGGTGTATGAAACCCCCCATTTCCAGGTTGGCTTCCACCGTGAGGGTCGCGAAAACCTGGCGCCCCTCGGGCACGAGGGCAATGCCTTTGCGGACAATGTCCTCAGGCGGCAGGCCGTCGATGGCTTCGCCCTGAAATTCGATCTTGCCCTTGCCGGGCTTGAGCAAGCCGCAGATGGTGTTGACCAGGGTGCTCTTCCCCGCCCCGTTGGCCCCGATGAGAGCCACCATCTCCCCCGCCCGCACGTGCAGGGAAACCCCTTTGAGGGCGTGAATGCTTCCGTAGTAGGTGTGGACGCTCTTGACCGTCAGCATCTCTCAATCTTTTGTATTTCTTCGTATTTCTTCGTGCTCTTCGTGGTTGATCGAGAAGAACCGCAAATGTGCAGGTGAATCCGTCTCACCCCTCACCCAGGTATGCCTCGATCACCGCCGGGTGATCCTTGATCTCGTTGGGAGTACCAGCCGCGAGGCTTTCCCCGTAATGGATGACGAGGACACGATGGGAGATATCCATGACGAGGTTCATGTCGTGCTCGACCAGCAGAACCGTGACGTCGCTTTCGGAAATCCGCTGGATCAGTTCGCCGAGTTCCTCTGTTTCCCTGATGTTGAGACCCCCCGCGGGTTCGTCGAGGAGGATCAGACGCGGTTCGGTGGAAAGAGCCCTGGCGATCTCGAGGATCTTCTGCCTTCCCAGGGGGAGAGACCCTGCCGGGCGTTCTGCGTGGTCGCCCAACCCGACGAAATCCAGGTAATGGCTCGCCGCTTCCTCGATTCGGCGTTCTTCGCGGCGCATCGCCGGAAGCCGCAGTCCGGTGGCCCAAAACCCGCTGCGGGTCCTGGGGTGTCGCCCAAGCATGACATTTTCCAGGACGGTCATGGACTTGAACAGGGCCACGTGCTGGAACGTTCTCGAGATGCCGAGCCGTGCGATCCGGTGGGGAGCGAGGCCGCCGATGGGTTCCTCCTGAAAGAGTATTTCTCCGGACGTGGGGTTGAGCAGGCCGCTGATGCAGTGGAACAAGGTCGTCTTGCCGGCTCCGTTGGGTCCTATCACCGCTTGAATGATGCGAGGTGTGATGCTGGCGCTGATGCCCTTGAGGGCGGTGATGCCCCCAAACTGCATCTGCACGTCACGCAACTCCAATATGGGACAAACTGGGCACTCCACGGGATTGTCCATGACTTGATCCGTCATCACTCCACAGGATTTTTCGACGAGAAGGCTTCGCGGAGAGGAGGCGCCGCACCCAAGTTTTGAGGACCTCGACGGGTCATGTCACCACCGGCGCGGTTCATGCGTCCTGAGCGCCGGTTTTCCGGGAGACGAGCGAGACGAGGCCTCTTGGGAGAAAAAGGGCGACCACGAGGAGGATACCACCATAGAGGAGGATTTCAAAGTCGGCAAACACGTGCAGCCACTCATTTCCCACGAAGGTCATGAGGACGGTTCCCAAAACCGCCCCCCACAGACTCTGCATCCCGCCCACCATGACCATGAGAACAAATCGGATGGACCACATGAGGTTGAAGGAGCTTGGATTGAGGCAGGTGACGTAGTGGGTGTAGAGGCTTCCCGCCAGAGCGGCCACCACCGCTGCAAGGACGAAAACCTGAACCTTGTACCGGGCGGTTGGCACCCCCATGGCCTCCGCCGCCGTCTCCTCCTCGTGGATGGCCCTCAGGGCCCGGCCCACCCTCGAGTGAAGAATGTGGAAGCAGAAGAGGAGCACCAGGAAAACCGCAATCCAGACGAGATAGTACCACGCCAGTTCGCTTTTGAGCTTCCAGCCCAGGATCTGCAGACCGGGGATGTCGACCATCCCCGAGGGACCTCCCGTCCATGCCACCTCTTCGTTCAAAATAATGTGCACGATGACCCCGAACCCAAGCGTGGCCATAGCCAGGTAGTGGCCCTTGAGGCGCAACGCCGGAATGCCCACCAGCCACGCCACCAGGGCAGCCAGGGTGGCCCCCAGGGGCATGGCCGCCCACGGGTTGAATCCGAACCGGGAAGTGAGGACTCCCGACGTGTAGGCGCCGATGCCGAAGAAGGCTGCCTGAGCCATGGAAATCTGGCCCGCATAGCCCATGAGCATGCTCAACCCCAGGCAGACCAGGGTGAAGATCCCGGCGAACACCATGACATCCACGTAATGGGAGATGGCCCTCACCGGCTGGACCAGCCACGGGAACACTCCGATGAGCAGTCCCGTTACCAGAAAAATGCGCCAGTCTTTCTTGGTCATGTGGGAAAACTCTGCAAACTCTTTTAATTGAGATCCGCTCGACAAAAAAACGCCCGAGCATGGCCGGCGGCCCGGGGACCACCCGTTCTCGGAAGCGTCCATGACTTCCCGATGCGGGTCAGAACTTCTTCAGTCCCGCTGCTTCCCTGCTCCCGAAAAGGCCCTCGGGTTTGAAGAAAAGGGCCAGGAGCAGCAGAACCAGAGCCACGGCGTCCTTGTAGCCGGAAGAGAGATAGCCCGCGCAGAAGGATTCGGCGAGGCCAAGGACCATGCCGGCCACGAGGGCTCCGAAGAACTGGCCGAGTCCCCCAAGTACGGCGGCGCCGAATCCCTTGAGGCCGAGCAGGGCTCCCCGATCGTACTCCATGAGGGAAATGGGCGTGATGCACACTCCCGCCGCAGCCCCGATGGCCGCGCTCAGGGTGAAGGACAGGAGCACCATCTGGCGGACCGGGATTCCGACCATGCGGGCGGCATCGGGGTTGTCGGCTGAGGCCAGCATGGCCTTGCCGTACACCGAGCGGTGAAAAAAGAGGGTCAGGAACACCACGATCACCGTGCTCACCGCAAAGATCCAGATGGCCTGCAGCTGTATCGCCGCCCCGGCAATGATGATGGGGCGCCCGGTGGTGAAGGCGGGCAGACTGTACGGGTTCTTGCCCCACCAGAACATGGCCGTGCCCTTGAGGAGGATGGAGACGGCGATGGTGATGATGATGAGAGACAGGACGGTTGAGCTTCGAGCCCTCCGGATGACCATCCGCTCCATGGCGAACCCCACGCACCCGGCCGCCATCACCGCCCCGAAGAAGGCCACAAAGACGGGGAGCTGCATCGTCTGCACAAAGAAAACCGCAAACAGACCCCCCAGCATGACGAACTCGCCCTGGGCGAAGTTGATGATTTCCGTGACGTTGTAGATGATGTTGTACCCGATGGCCACCATGGCATAGATGATGCCGATGGTGAGTCCGCTGATGGTATACTGCAGTAATGCCGAACCCAGGCTGAATCCGTCCACAACGCTGTGAGTCCCCTCCCTTCCCCTTGGCCGGTGCTTCTCTTGTGATACGCAGCACCTCTAATACCCCACCTGGGGCAGGGAATGCAATGCCCGGACGCGATGTGAAGCCCGCCGCCCACCGGCCGGGACAAGCAAGCAGCTTCAGCCCGGTGCTTCGCTGATCTGTTGGATTGCTGGACACGCAGACCTCTGCAGCAATGCTGTTGACTCAAGGAAGTCCTCCATCCATAGTTCCCCTCCCCTTGGTGGGAAGGGTTAGGGGAGGGGGTTGATCTCATTCACTTTTCACCCTCCCCCAACCCCTCCCATCGAGGGAGGGGAGCTGTGGTTTCGTCATCTGATCTCTTCCTACGTCATTCCCGCGAAGGTCTGAATCCATTGAAGCAGGGGCAACCGGCCGTTCGCCCCCAGATATCTGCGGATCTCACCCTGACGCCCACGAGGGGCTAAGCTACGACCCGGTAGGATAGAGCCCTGTGCCCGTTTCGCTTGCCAAACGACACAAATCCATCGAGCGCGGGAACGACGCGCCTGGTCTGGGGAGCTTTTTCGGCACGCTCTGAGAAATCGAACAGCGGATGCAGCCTTTTGAAAACGGCTCGCCACGGGAGGCTCTTTCGGACAGTCCCCAACGACCTATTGCGCAAGGGCCCAGTCCCCGTTCTTCACAACCACCATTTCCAGGTCGTCCTTGCTCAGCCCACAATGATCCTGGGGAGAGAAATTGAAAATGCCGTGCTGCCCCACAAAGCCCCTGGTGTTCTCGATGAAGTCGCGGATCTTCGCGGGGTCCGGCCCTACTGCCTTGAGAGCCGCCATGGCCAGGTGCATGGAATCCCAGGCATGTCCTCCGAAGGAGGATACGGGCTCTTTGTAACGCTCCTCAAAGGCCTTGGTGTACTCCATGATGACTTTCTTCTGGGGCTGGCCGTCGGCCAAAAGGGGACCGATGTTGACCCGGGCGAGAGGGAGCAGAACCCCTTCGGCCCCCTTGCCCGCAAGCTCGATGTTCTTCTTGTTGCCGAAGCCGTGGCTCTGGTAAAGGGGAATGGCGTCCATTCCCAGATCGCGCCAGTTCTTGACGGCAAGAATTTGAGTGGGTCCCGTGGACCAGTTCACGATGGCCTGGGGTTGAGCAGTCCGGATTTTGGTGAGCTGGGCGGAAAGATCCGTATCCTGGGGTCCGTAGCGTTCATCGGCCACCACGGTGAGTCCGTTTTCAGGGGCCAGTCGAAGGAGTTCTTCGCGTCCGCTGGCTCCAAATCCGTCGGAAACCGTCATGATGGCGATTTTCTGAATGCCCTTGGACTTCATGTGGTCGAACATCTTTCCCACCACGTGACTGTCGGAACCCGCCACCTTGAAGACCCATTTGCGGCTTTCGATGGGAGTCACGATCTTGTAACTCGCGGCGCAGGAGATCAGGGGGACCTGGGCCTCCTCGGCAACGCCGACCACGGCCAGGCTCGTGCCGCTGGTGCTCGGTCCGATGACGACAGGAACCTCTTTCACCAGTTTCTTCACCGCCAGGTTGGACTTGGTCGGGTCCGTTTCGTCGTCGAGGATCATGAGCTCGATGGGATGGCCGTTCACGCCCCCCTGTTTGTTGATCTCATCCCGGATCATCTCCGCCGTCTTCTTTTCAGGTTCCCCAAGGAACGAAGCACCCCCCGTGATGGAGAACACGGCACCGATCTTGTATGGCTCGGCGGCCGCGCACGGACCGGAGAACACAACGGCGTGCACGAACCCCGCGAAGAGTGCTGCAGCCACAAGCCTGCCCAGCCATTTCCCAAAACCTTTCATGATGTTCCTCCCTTCCCACTGAAATGTTCAATTCCCGAGGTTCCGGCGGGGTTCTCAACGTCCATTGCCATGGAGGCTGCACTCCCGACCCCTGACGCGCCCAGGAGCCCCCGGGCAGCATGGCGGCAAAACGCACCTGTCGCTGGAACCTCTCCTCCAGGGGTTCCTGCATGACACCACAATGGCCGTCAACTCGGCGAACGCCTGAATCCAGGGACCCGGTAAATCCGGATTCCGGGTCAAGCCTGGGATGACGCCCAAGGACTCTTGCAGGAGGCTCCCCAGGGAACAAAAAAGCCGTGGACCCACGAGGCCACGGCTTAAAACAAGAAAGCCGTGGGCATACCGGCATGCGGTCTGCCCACGGCTCTGGATCACGGTGCGTCAGGTCGCACGGGCAGACCGCCTTGGATAGCCGCAATAATAATAGCCGCCGGTGTTTTCCACGAATCCGATCCTGCCCTGCATGAACCCACCTGTCTTCACTGTCGAATTGTTCTCACTTCACTTGAAGTTTGCCTGATCCTATAGTCGACTGCTGGCGGAGTTGTCAAGGGAGAAATCGCGCGGTTCCAGGCAGGGGAGACCCCGTAATTGTCCATGTTCGCGGCAGCCCTGCTGAAGCGCGACGCCAATTCGCTTGTCACGGTTTTTCACTTTGTGGTAGAGATTACCATATGTTGGAATGCCTGGGTGGTGGAATAGGTAGACACAAGGGACTTAAAATCCCTTGCTCCCTGTGGGCGTGCGGGTTCGAGTCCCGCCCCAGGCACCAATTTAAATATATCTGGCAGGGAAGTATGGTAAGGAAATGCAGATGGAATGAACGGAAGTGACTCGATGCCCTGGGCGAGATTATATATCCCCTCCCGCTCCATCCTTTCCGGCATGTGGGGGTATGTCCATTGCAGCATTTCAATGACAATCAACTCAAGGCTGGGTCCTTTTTCTTAAGTATGCCGACGAACTTCCCCCCTGGCTTAAGATTTCATCTCCCAGGAGATCCCTCGAGATTCTTTGCTGTCCTGGTTTCTTTACAGATGCCCTCCAGATCCCCGCTCCGCATGGGGATTCATCCCGAACAGAACATCCCGTGATTGATCGGATGAAGGGTCATTCTTTGAGAGGGGGTTCACTCTACTCAAGGTAGAAAGGAAGAGGATTTCCAATATTCTCTGGGGTGTCCGGGAATCGGTTTCAGATCAAGCATTGGGAATGCCCCCCCCCAACGTTGTCTCCCTGGAGTAGAAAAAAACGGTTGTCGAAGAGATTGGAACGACTCCAGGCTGATGGTGTCTATCCGCTCTATTTCCTGAATCAGAGGAACTTCAGGAGAAGTTGCTTCTGTTCCTTTAATCCCGTGTGTTGAATGGCACGGACCTTGCCCCCAGAATTAGGGAAAGTGAGGAAAGAGGAGAGCATGAGTGGTTGTGAGATGGGTGGAGAACACATCATGAGAAGAGGATTTCAGAGCAAGTCTGGCATTGAACTACTGTTGGAGAAGTATTTAGCCATCTTTAGAACTCCCGAGAATCTGAACCACTACTCCAAAGAGGACTATCAAGTCGCTGAAAGAAAGTTTCTGAAATATGCACTAGGACACATTAACACTGAACTCAAGGAGAGACTCCCCAACCCGTAACGCATTAGGAGCCAAAAGCCCGTCGATAGCGGCTCTGCTGCTTGCACACTTCAGAAGGTGTGTCCTGCCGTGCATTGGTGAGGGGAATTTCATGTGATTTCAACCTAGTCCTGTATTTCACGGGTGGAGGGGGTGTCTGTGAAGCTCAAGGTATGTACTCAGCCTGCGTGATGTCTGTGGCCTTCGAGGGAGTAGCAGGAAGCGGTTGATAGAGTCCTGAAAAAGCCAAACCTCGAGCGATTGGGGGACGGAAAGCTGCGGATCCCGAGTATGCGGGAAGGCCGGGCTGCCAAGTGTGACGTGCTTGTGGTCATGCTCGGTGCTACGGCTTTTTTTTTGGGAAAGGAATTATCGGAGGGAGAAATGAAAAAGGCGGCATGGATGACAATTCTGGCGATGGCGCTCATCCTCTTCGGAACAGAAGCCTGGTGCGCCAGTAACGGCAGTCCCGACAGGGTTAATTTCCGCCCGGATCCCAATGACAAAACTTACTTTATCCTGGTCATCGACAATTCGCCCTACGGCCTGAATTACCTACCGGAGATATCCAAGATGATGTATGAGCTCGGCTTTGATAAGGCCTTAGGGCCCAGCAGCGCGGATATTGAAATCCAGATATTCTTTCGCGGGGGTGCTGTTGAGAGGCAGGGCGAGAGATTGGCGCAAGGGATTGGAGGAGCGCTTTTCGGAGCGGCACTGGGCGCGGCAATCGGTGCGGCGACCGGAGACCCGGGAGCCGGCGCGGCAATCGGTGCGGCGAGCGGGGGCATTACCGGGTTAGCGTCGCCTACATACGCAAGCGAAGTCCTTGATGCCAGATTCAAGATCAAGAACAAGAAGCAAAACGCAGAATTCCGGACTCAACTTGATCTGGGGGGAATCGCTCCAGCTGATTACAAGAAATACATTGACGAACAATTAGCCAATTTACTTTACGAAATCATGGACAAGTAAGAATTGCTACACGCTCGCCGCACTGCTTCCAGTGCGGCTTTTCTTGTTTGGGGGGAGGGTGGGTCCCGGATTTGAGGGTTCTGGTCCCGAGTTTGGAAGGCCCGGATTTGATGGGGGGCGTTTCTGTGACAAGACAAAAGGCCGGCTGGTATCGTGCGGCTTGCAGACTGTTAAAAATGAACGGGTTAGAGAGGAAGACAGGGGCTTTTGGAGATTCTCGAAGTTTGGTGGTCCCATGGAAAGAGAAAAGCCGACGATGAAACCAGCCATGGATCTAATTTTATGCTCAACGTTTGTTAACGTGGACTTAACTCGAACCTGTGAGTTCAATTCCTCCGGCAGGCATGGGCGCCCCGCTTGAGGATCTGGTGAGAGGAGCACCCCATCCCGACCACTACCTTTGATCAGGGTCAGGCAGAGATCCTTCTGGGGGAAATGGGGCGAGAGGGATATACTGCATGGCCTGAGGCTCATTTGCATCAGGTAAAATGCCTATGAAACCAAATCGCTCAACTATCGCCTGGAGCCGACCGCGTGGAAGGCTGACGGCGCGTTCGGCTCTTTGGCGCGGCGACTCAGGCGCACGTTAGGCAACTCTAGAGAGAAAGTGATGCCAAACACACTGGGCAGAATCAATTTTCGACGGGAACCCTTACAGAGAGGATGATTTGGCTGCGCGCTGGGAACGTTACCTTGAGCGATGGGCGAGCGCAGGGTTGATTCAACCCTCCACCGCTGAGCTTGTCCGCGCCTACGAAGCTGAGCAGGAAAAGGCGCTGCGACTGCACTGGCCGGTCCTGCTGGCCATCAGTTTGGGCGGAGTGCTGCTGGGCGCAGGCGTACTGCTCTTCGTCGCGGCACACTGGGATAAGCTTTCTCCTGCCGAGCGTTTCGGGCTGGTCTTGGGGCTTGTGGCACTCTTCCACGTTACTGGGACGCTGGTAGTCGAAAGCTTCTCCCTCCTTTCAACCGCGCTGCACGCGATCGGCACGATCTCCCTGGGCGGGGGAATTTTCCTCGCTGGGCAGATTTTTCACCTGCAAGAGCACTGGCCCGGTGGCGTGATGCTCTGGGCGCTGGGCGCCTGGGTTGCGTGGGCATTGTTGCGCGATTTGCCGCAAGCGGTGCTGGTGGCTGTGCTGACGCCGACCTGGCTCAGCGGCGAGTGGTTGGAGGCCACTCATGGGTGGATCGGCCCAGACAAAATTCTTACTGAAGGCCTTCTGATGTTGGCCATCACCTACCTGACGGCGCTCCTGCCTGAGAAGGAGACGCCGGTGCGGAAGGCCCTGGCCTGGATTGGCGGGCTGGCGCTGATACCAGGGACGCTGGCCGTTATTCTTTCCGACACATTCAGATCCTGGCACCATCTTCCACTGCCGGGAAGTTATCGCCTCTTTGGGTGGCTGGCGGCGCTGTTGCTCCCCCTCGCACTGGCGTGGTGGCTGCGGCGCAATGCCGCGTGGATGAACGTTATCGCTGCGCTTTGGATCGTCTGTTTGGGGGCGGCGAGTCTGCCGTTTCGAACGGCTGAGGGTCTTCCGCTTGATCGGTGGCATGAGCTGGGACGGTACGGAATGTGCGCACTGGGCTCGATGGGACTCATCGCCTGGGGTTTGAAGGAAGTCCGCAAGGAGCGAATCAACCTGGGCGTTGCAAGCTTCGCGCTGACTGTTCTCTTCTTCTACTTTTCCACCCTCATGGACAAGCTTGGTCGCTCAGCGAGCCTGATTGGGCTGGGTATCCTGTTCCTGCTGGGCGGGTGGTTGCTCGAGAAGACGCGCCGTCGTCTGTTGGGGCGGCTCGAGAAAGGTCAGGTATGAAACCCTGGGTCAAGGGAGTGGTGATTGCCGTAGTGCACGTTGGCTTGGTGGCGTCGCTCGGTGTCAAACTCCTATACGACCGGGCGACGCGGCCCCGCGTGTGGGCGCTCGCCGCCCCCTACGATCCGAACCTTCCAATTCGGGGTCGTTACGTCCGCCTACAACTCGTCGTAGAGCCACGCGGAATCCAGAAAACAAAACCAGGGCCAGGCTGGAATCCGTCGCAATCAGTAGTCCTGCGCGTCGAAGAGGGCCGGCTGGTGGCCGAAGCGAATCCTCAAGAGCGCGCTTACGACCCTTCCGATATGCACGTCCAGTTTCTGCAACGTCAAGATCAAGAGTTGGCCGTGCTGGATAAACCCGTGGCGTTTTTCATCACCGAGCACATCCCCGATCCCTCGCTTCGCCCGCCGGACGAAGAACTGTGGGTGGAACTCACGATTCCGAAAAAAGGCCCACCCCGGCCCATTCGGCTGGGTGTAAAAAAAGGCGATGGCCCAATGGTGCCATTGGAACTGAGATAGTGCCGGGTTTGCCTGCAGCACTTGTGGGCACTCGACTGGGGGATGAGTATCAGGCTGGAGCCGTTGAGCTATTGCCTAACTTGGAGCTTCAGGCGGGTGCTTACAACTTCATCGAAACTTTGAAGCTCCATCGCCCCCGATTGGAGGAGAGGAGTGAGGTGAGGGGTTTGCCAGAGACGAGCCCCCTCACCTTTCCCTAAATGTCCCTTCATGGCGCCATCGTTGTTCGAACAGGCACGGCTGATATTCAGAACCTGAACGACCTCAGGGGGCGGCGGGTCGCTGTCATGAAAGGCGACAACGCCGAGGAATTCCTGCGGCGGGAGGATCGCGGGATCCAGATCCACACGACGGACACCTTTGAGGAGGCCCTTCATGAGCTATCCGAAGGCCGCCACGACGCCGTGGTCATTCAGCGTCTTGTGGCGCTGCGCCTCATCCAGGAAAGCGGGCTTGCGAACCTGTTGGTCGTCAACAAACCCATCGATGGATTCCGCCAGGATTTCTGCTTTGCCGTGAAAGAGGGCGACCGCGATACGCTGGCCCTTCTCAACGAAGGACTCGCCCCGGTGATGGCGGACGGAACCTACCGCCACCTCCACGCCAAGTGGTTCGCTGCTCTGGAACTGCCGTCTCATCGCCGGATCGTCATCGGCGGGGACCACAACTATCCGCCCTATGAGTATCTGGATGAGAATGGACGCCCTGCCGGCTACAACGTCGAACTCACGCGAGCCATCGCCCAGGAGGTGGGCCTCGACATCGAGATTCGCCTCGGTCCCTGGGCGGAAATTCGACAGCAGTTGACCAGGGGCGAGATCGATGCGATTCAAGGCATGCTCTACTCCCCCGAGCGGGATTTGACGTTCGACTTCACGGCTCTGCATACGGTGAATCATTACGTCGGCGTCGTGCGCAAGGGTGAGGGCACTCCCCCAACCACGGAGGGTGATTTGAAGAGCAGGCGGATCATCGTGCAACAGGTCGACATCATGCACGACTTCGCGGCGGACAACGGACTCCAGGATCAGCTTGCCATCGTTGATACACAGGAGGACGCCTTGCGGGAACTGGCCCAGGGCCGGCACGATTGCGCTCTGGTATCCCGGCGGACCGCCATGTACTGGATCAAGAAACACGGCTGGGACAACCTGACCGTCGGCGGGCGTCCGCTCCTTTCCCCTGAGTACTGTTATGCCGTGCCGCAAAACCAGAAGGCCCTCCTGGCGCAGCTTGGCTAAGGGCTGAAGGTGCTTGAGGAAACCGGCGAATATCGGCGCATCCATGAGAAATGGATGGGAGTCTACGAGGGTTCGCCGCCAAGTCTGGTCACCATCCTCCGGTACGCTGCAGTTGTCGTTACCCCCTTGCTCCTGCTCCTCCTGGCGTTTCTTCTGTGGTCGTGGTCTTTGCGCAAGCAGGTGGCTCGCCGGACGGCGGAACTGCGGGAGAGGGAGGAGTATCAGCGAATCCTGATTGCCTGCTCGCCCGTAGCGGTCTACAGCATCGACCTGGAAGGACGGGTATCGACCTGGAACGCCTCGGCAGAGCGAATTTTCGGCTGGGCGGCCGAGGAGGTCATGGGCAGGCCCCTTCCCATCGTTCCCCGGGACAAGCAGGAGGAATTCGCCGGCCTGTGCGCACAACTGGCAGGGGGGCAAGCCTTTGTCGGTATGGAAGTGGTCCGGGTGAAACAGGACGGTACTCTCTTCGATGGGAGTCTTTCGGCGGCCCCGATTCGTGATGCCGACGGCAGGATTATCGGGCTCATGGGGGCAATGGAGGACATCACGGAGCGCAAGCGGATCGAGAAGACGATCAGGGAAAGCGAAAAGCAATTCCGCTCCCTGGCGGAAGGCGCGCTCGAGGCGATCTTTATCCAGAACAACACCCGGTTCGCTTATGTGAACCAGGCCTGCATCCGCCTGCTGGAAGCCGAGTCGGCCTCGGACATCGTGGGCAGGCCTGTCCTGGAACGGTTTCATCCCGACGATCATGACCAGGTCCGCGAGCGGATTCGTGTGCTCAACAAAGAGCGCAAGCCGGTGGACACAGTCATCGAGACGATGATTTCTCTCAAGGGCGAAGCGATTCCAGTGGAAGTGGCCGCAGTGCCCTTCGAATTCGAAGGTTGCGACGCATCCCTGCTTTTCGCTCGCGACGTCCGAGCGCGCATCAAGGCGGAAACCGACCTGGAGGAAAGTGAGAAAAGATTTCGACGCGCCTTAGAGGACGCCCCCTTTCCAATCATGATCCACGCCGAAGACGGCCAGATCCTGGCACTCAGCCGTGCCTGGAAAGACATTACAGGGCATGCCGGCAGCGAGATTGCAACCATCGCCGATTGGGTCTCGCTGGCTTTTGGTGGAGGAAGCGAAGAGGTGCGGTCGTTAATCGCCGACATTTACGATTTAACTGACCGCAAGTCCGAGGGAGAATTCGAGATCATTTGCAAAGACGGCTCCCGACGGGTGTGGGAATTCAGTTCGACCCCATTGGGCCCGCTTCCCGACGGCCGGCGCGTGGTCATCAGCATGGCCGCCGATGTCACCGAGCGCAAACAGGCCGAGGAGACGCTGCGCGAGAGCGAGGCGCGCTACCGCGAACTATTCGTCTCGAACCCGCATCCCATGTGGGTCTACGATGTGGATTCCCTCGCGTTCCTGGCGGTAAGCGACGCGGCGATCTCGCATTACGGGTACAGCCGCGATGAGTTTCTCTCCATGACCGTCAAGGACATCCGCCCCGCCGAGGACGTGCCGCAGCTATTGGACAATGTCGCCCGTGTGAGCGACGGCCTGGACATGGTCAAGATCTGGCGACACATTAGAAAGGACGGCAACGTCATCCAAGTCGAGATCACCTCCCATGTGCTGCTGTTCGACCAGCGCCGGGCCGAGATGGTGCTGGTGAACGACGTCACGGAGCGCATGCGGATCGGGGAGGAGTGGGAAAAACTGCCGGCGCAGTTGGTCCAGGGCCAGAAGATGGAGTCCGTCGGCCGGCTGGCCGGAGGAGTTGCGCACGATTACAAGAATATGCTGAGTGTGATCATCGGTTATACGGAGCTGGTCATGGACAAGGCGGGCCCCAATGATCCCCTGCATTGCGACCTCAAGGAAATACTCAACGCCGCCAAACGTTCCACTCAAATCACTCGGCAGTTGCTTGCCTTTGCCCGCAAGCAGACGATCAGTCCCAAGGTGCCCGACCTGAACGAGATCGTGGAAAGCATATTCAGAATGCTCCGGCGGTTGATGGGCGAAGACATCGATCTGGCCTGGCTTCCCGGGGCCCAATTGTGGCCGGTAAAAATGGATCCCGCACAGATCGATCAGATCCTGGCCAATCTCTGAGTCAACGCGCGGGACGCCATTGCCGGAGTGGGCAAGGTCACCATCGAGACGAACAAGGTGACCTTCGACGAGGCCTATTGCGCCGATCATGTCGGTTTTGTTCCCGGTGAGTTTGTCCTTCTGGCCCTCAGGGACAACGGCCGCGGCATGGACAAGAAAACACTCGACAGCATCTTCGAACCCTTTTTTACTACAAAGGACGTGGACGAGGGTACCGGACTAGGACTTGCCATGGTCTACGGCATTGTCAAGCAGAACAACGGGTTCATCAACGTCTACAGCGAACCGGGGAAAGGAACGACCTTCAGGATTTATCTGCCGCGCCACACGGGCGAAGCCGGGGAGTTGAGAGCGGAAAGCGCTGCGGAAATCCCGGTGAGCCGTGGTGAAGTGGAGATTGTTGCCCGAACCTACCTCGGGGTCGATGATGGCGTTTGTGTGATGCTCAAACCACTTCCGAAAGGCGTGCATATCCTCAACTTCAAAGGAACGTTCCCCCAATTGCCCTTCAGCCTCGATTTTACTTACCAGCTCATTGTGGAATAAGGAGTACCTGGGAGACTGTCTGAGACCAGCCGCACAACGTTATTCCAGCGCAGTCGGAAATGACGGACAAGGACGAGCGGCATGTGTTAGGGCAGTCTCCTGACTTTGACCAGGGAACCCGGGGTCAGGCCTGCAATATTGCCTATTGCACCCATGGACATCACGGCCAACATCGTTGCCGGCCCGGATAGCAGCGAAAAACGATCAGAGCTGCTCTCGCAGCTCCGCCGGCGACGGACATGAGATTTCCGTTACCGATCCTTCCTGCCCAACGACCCGCATAAATTATCATATCGCAAGCCTGACCCCATGTTCGCTTGTGTTATTCCACCCACAGACCACCGAGCTCGATTTCAATTTCTTGAAACGGCTCCGTTCGCACCTTGTCGTTTTCGGCGTACACCCCCAAAACTACCCACCTTCCGGATTCGAGCTGGAATGCTTCCAGCATCTTCAGCATGGGATCAATCAGCCAGGCGAACTTAACCTCATCCCGCGCATATATGCGCATCTTCTTCATTCTGTCATTTCGCGCGCTGCCAGGAGAAAGAACCTCGCATACCCAATCGGGAGCGATCGTGAAGCGGTGTTCTTCCGGCAAGATCAAAAGTCTCTCCTTTCTCCACCCCGCCAAATCCGGAACCAGCACATCGCTAGCCAGGTGCAGCTCCGGCTCGTGATAGATGATCCAGCCGCCGGGGCCGCCGCCACGACCCCACTGATAAGGTGGCAAAATTTCTCCCCCAAGCGCGGACGCAGCATGGACATGCCTCCTGGCCGGCCTCGGAGTAACAATGAGCTCACCGTCAATGATCTCGCCAATCATGTTCTCCGGAATGCTGCAGAGATCGTCATAGGTGGCTTTCCATTTCGCCGGTTCTGTCATGACCGCATCCTCCTGGAAAGAATCCATTTCCCAACCGATTGCCATCATTACCAATCTAGAATACTAAAGTTTTACTGTCAAAAAATCCGAGCTGGCCAGTGTTGCTTATTCATATAGAACAATCGCTTTAGAATTTCCTTTTTATGATACGATGATCTCGTATCTTCTTTCTTGTTGCCTCTCTGTGGACCGGCTGGAAAGGATCGGCAGGTCCGTTCCTCGATTAATGTTGAGGTGCCGCTGGGAAGTCTTCCGGTTTGTTAAGGTTGCTGATCGTAGGACAGTAAGCGGAGAATCGTGCCGTGAAGCTAAAAGTTGTCCTGAAGACACTGATGGATTTTTTTAGTACGGAAAAGATCGATTGTGCTCTCATCGGCGCTTTTGCCCTTAAGGCGTATGGGTATGTGCGGGCCACCCAGGACGTCGATTTTCTAGTGCGGGCTGGAAATCAGGAAAAGATCGTTCGGCATCTGGAAGCCATGGGATATGAGACCGTTCATCGTTCTACCGGGTTCTCCAATCATGTTCATCCCATTCCAGGGTTCGGAAGACTCGATTTCGTGTACGTAGAGGCTGAGACGGCGGAGGCAGTCTTTTCTCAATGCAAGTCGCTACTGCTCCTGGAGGATTTCTATGTTCCGGTAGTCAAGGCTGAGCACCTCATTGCGCTCAAGGTCTTTGCCATGAAAAATGACCCGGACAGAACTTACCGGGAGATGGCGGACATTCAGCAGCTTCTCCGCCTGCCGGAAATAGACCTGACCGAAGTGCGCGGTTACTTCGAAAGATACGGTCAGCTTGAAAAATACCAGGAACTCACTGGGAAAGGAAAAGCAAATGCTGATGCTTGAAACGGATCTTCCTGTGACGGCTGAGGACCTTGCCGCCTTGCGGACGCCCTGCTCCAATGAACCGGAGGACCTTGCTGCCTACCTTGATTTTCTGGAGGATGTTGGAGCTTTTGATTCGAAAAAACCGTCTGCGAAGCATTATACAGAAGGATTTGAACTGTAGACCCATACCGCAGAGCCCGCCGAGACCGCAGAGGATAACGCTTTATCATCTCCGCGTCCTCCGCGGTGAAAGGTTAAGTTCTTTAACCTTAACGAGTATAGCTTCAAGGGATGAAAGAAAAGCGATCATCTTGTGGGACTTGTCCCGCTCGAAACCTGCTGACCGACCTTTATCCGAGAAATCCATTGTAGCGCATAGCTTGGCCTTAAGGCCTGATGGCAACATGTTCGGGATATCCGTTTAATCTTTGAATCGTGGAATCCCGTGGCTGCCACATGCCCAATCGCAACTTGACCCGGGAAGAATGGCGCCAATATATGGGCGGCGAGCCTTATCAGCCCCTCTGCCAGGACCTGCCGAGCCCGGAGGAATGAGACCAGGCTGGCCTGAGCGCTTATTTTCCCCAACAACCATTTCCCCCTGGAGATTGCCATGAACAGTGACACGGATGCGTTTGGCCTCGAAGAACTGAAAAACCGCCCCGCCTGGCTGCGGTTGGAGGATCAGTTGCAGTGGTATGATACGAAGAGCAGCAAGACCAAAAAATGGTACAAAACATTGAGAATATCTCAGCTCAGCCTCGCGGCGCTGATTCCGGTGGTGGCCATGGCTGGGGGAGAATGGAGCAAGTGGGTGACTGCCGTGTTCGGGGCTTTGATTGCTGTTTTTGAAGGGGTCCAGCAACTCAACCAATTCGGCCCCCAATGGTTGGAGTACCGGGCTACGGCGGAGCGTCTCAAGCACGAAAAATATCTCTTCCTGTCCCAGGGCGGCCATTACCGTGATGTTGATCCCAAAGAAGCCCTGCGTCTGCTGGCTGAGCGCGTGGAAGAGAACGTCTCTCAAGAGCACGCCCGCTGGTCATCCACATCAAAACAGGCTTTGGAAGCGAAACGCACTTGATGAATTGGATCCCGCACTGAAAGGTTATTTTACCGCTGAGCACGTTGAGATCGCTGAGCGAACAATTTGTACAAATAGAATCTCTGCGCCCTCTGCGGTGGATTCAAAGCTTTTCATCATTTCGGGTGCCCGAAGTGGCATGAAGGACTGCACTGAAATATCACCTTCCACCTACCCAGAGGATTCCTGATCGGTCCCTTTATCTGATTGAGCTGTAGCAAGAACAGGTGAAACATATTCTGGCCACGCTTCGGAACTAGCTGAAATAAGGCTGGAAAGATTCGAGGATGTTGCGCGGGGATGCTTCTCCGTCATTTCGGGCGAAACGTAGCTGAGTGACGAACCGTTGGAATGAGCCGGATTCGTCCAACTGGATTTTCGCCTTCAGCTGCCAGGCGCATGGGCGGCTGACGGTCGCTACGGCTTCTCGCCGGAGGTCGTATTCCACAGACGGTTGGCCGCCTCGTACAAATCGTCGAAACGCAGAGGCGAGACGTGAAAGGTCTTGTCGAGACTGGCGGTCGCCAGCGTTTTCCCATCCGGGCTGAAAGCCACACCGCTCACGGCGTTCTTGTGAACCGTGATTGTCTTGACAGGCTTGAGGTTGGCCGTGTCGTAGATTCGGACCCCGGCGTCTTTGCAGGCGACCGCAAGTTGCTTGCCGTCGGAGCTATAGGCGATCGAATCGCAATAACGTTTACCTTCGATGGTGATAGTGGCACTTGGCTCGGATTGTCGGCGCTCAAAGGCTTCGACCGGCCACAAGTACACCCAACGCCCGGCTAGTGCGGCGATCACCCTGCCATCCGGGCTGAAAGCGATGTCGGTGAAGTCTTTGGGGCCCTCACGTGCAGCATCCGTTAGTTCGACTGTCGCGACAGGACTTCCGGAAAAGTCCCAGAGCTGGAGCTTGCCATCATAACCGCCGGTTGCCCACCGGTCCTGCTGCGGATGGAAGGCAACGGCGGAAGCCTGGGCCTTATCTTTTATTTCGTCATCGGTCCTATCGTGGGTAACTCGGATGGCCGGGATGTCGGGACTTTCGAGATCGTAAAGCCAGCCGTAGCCATCGGCGCCCACGCTGGCCAGGCGCTTGCCGTCGGGACTGAAGGCCACCCCCCTGAGCTGATCTTTGTGTTTCTGTAGCGTCCTTATCTCGGTGCCTGAGCCAACGTCCCAGAGCTTGACGCTGTTATCGAACCCTGCAGTCGCCAGGCTCGTGCCCGCCGGGTTGAAGGCGAGCCGGTAAATCTGATTCGTGTGACCTTGCAGGGTTTGAAGCAAACGGGGCGTGCCGCCGGACAAATCCCACAGTTTTGCGGTCCAATCGCTGCTGCCCGTGGCAATTGTCTTGCCGTCCGGGCTGAACGCGATGCTGGTGACAGTGTTGGTGTGGTGGCCTTCGATATTCCAGAACTTTACCGTTCCGTCGCGGCTGGCGGTGGCCAGGTGACGACCGTTGGGACTGAACTCGACCGCCGCCACGGAGCCTTTGTGGCCGGTGAGGGTGAGCAGGTTCTCGCCGGTCTCGGTGTCCCAGATCTTTGCCGTCTCATCCCAGCCTGCACTGGCGATGCGCGAGGCGACGCCCGGGCCGCCCGGGCTGACGTCGATATTCCGCACGCTGTTGTCGTGGCCGGCGAGGATGCGTTCATTCCAGATGATGGCAGCCGGTCCCGATGACGCAGCTGTGTCCACGGGGGCAGCGGCTTCGCTTCGCTCGGCGAGAAGGCTGGCCAGTTTGTCGCCGGCTGGTTGCCACACGCGAAGCCGGGCATCGCGGCTGGCGGTCACCAGCGACTTCCCATCCGGCGTGAATGCAACCGCATCGCTGGCTACCTTCAGGGGTACTCTCAGGATCTCTTCCTGGGTCTTGATGCTCCAAATGCTCGCTGATGTCCGTTCGGCTTTTCCGCGTTCAACGCAAGCCGTCGCCAGGCAACAGCCGTCGGGACTGAATGCGAGGCCCATTACCCAGGCGCCGGCCACATCGATGGTGGCGACCGGCTGAGGATCATGGCCTGGAGCTTCGAGATCCCAGACTTTGATCACGCGCCCTTTGCCGCTGCCGTTGCCGGCGGTGGCCAGGCGGCTGCCGTCCCGGCTCACAGCAAGGCCGTAAATCGGGCTCCCCTGGAGAAAGGACCGGCGGGGGGTTTTGGGATCGTCTAGGGCCCAGAGGTAGGCAGTGTCGTTTGCAGCCGTCACCAGTCGGTCACCCGCGGGCAGAAAGGCGACGTCGCGAACCCAAGCGCTGTGCTGAAGGGTGAGCTGTGTTGGTTGGGGATGTCCGGTCGCGAGGTCCCAGATCTTCACCGTCTTGTCCTTGGCGGCGGTGGCAAGCCTGCGTCCATCCGGGCTGAACGCGATGTCGAATGCCTCCGCGCCAATCGGCAGGGTCCATTCGAGCCGCGAGGGCTGGATTGCCTGTCGCAATGCATCCTCCGCCGCCGACGTCGGCTGTAAGCCGAGCCTGGCCGCCGAGGTCGGTGACATGCCGAAGGGAGCAGTCGCCTCGACCGCTTCCATGGCGAGATTAAAGCCGATCTCGGCATTGAACAGCGCGTTGTAGATCGATTCCGCCGCCTTCTGGTCGGCTTTGAAACGCAACTTCTCCCATGACGCGAAGACCCAGCCGGCGATGGCGATCACGGTCATCGTCGCCAGCGCCACCAGCCACTGGCGAAGGGCGCGCTTCGCCGCCTGCTCGCGGGCTTTCTTGACGGCAAGAGCCCGCTCCTCGCCCTCCACATGGCGGCGTCGCCAGTCGAGGATGGCCGGAGCGAGTACGTCGTGAAATATCTCGTACCGGGTCGCTTGCGGGTTATCAGGCACTGCGACCGTGCGCAGGATGCGGTCGCGGGACAGGGACCCCAGGACCGCAGGCACCCGTGGGGCAAGGTCGCCTGCCCAACGGGCGAGGTCTTCCCCGCCGCACGCCACCTTGCTGCCCGTCGGGGTGACAAGGCGATCGAAAAAGCTGGCGCAAACGGCCTGGCTGGTTGCGTCCAGACTGGACATGACGTTATCCAGATGAGTGCGGACGATTTCCCTGGCGCCCTTGAGACGATCCAGGGTTTCGCGGCGCAGGGCGTTCGAGCCTGCGCGCATCTCCTCCTCCCATAAGCGGACCATGACCAACTGGAGAAACGGTGCTTCGATGTATCCTTCCTCCGCGCGCTCAGCACCGCTGCCGCCATGGCCTCCCGCCAACACCCGGCCGATCCGTACCTGCTGGATCAATTCGCCGACGAGGTCTTCCTCGATGCTGATGGGAGGCTGGCTTGCCGCATGCTTGTCATTCCACACGGCAAGCGGATTGCGGATCGCCACCGCTGCCCCGGCCGCATCGAGATGCTTCAACCGGAGGCGGTTGCTCAGCAAATTGGGGATGCGCTCGTGGAAGCGGTCGAGTTTGGACAGGCCGTCGTCGCGCAACGCGATGAGGAAGCCCGCATCGACGTCGTCGCGGTTCACCGCACGGGCAAACTGCACTTCGAACGATTCCGGATCCGATGATTTCGGATGATAGAGAAAGTACTCCTCGAACTGGTCCAACAGGACCAAAACCTTCTCATGGGCTGCCTCGCAACAGGCCCGCAGGATTTCGTCAAGGGGCAGGGACTCGGCCGGTTTCGGCTGGTCGACACCATTTGTCCACACCGCCTCGATGCAGGCACGGGTGAGCGCCAACTGGAATCCCCTGTCGACCCAGTTGCGGAAAACGACGACGGGGGTTTTCGATCGTTCGCGGCGCAGTTGTGGCACAACTCCTGCCATCAGCACCGAGCTCTTGCCGACGCCGCTCGATCCGTAAAGGATCGTGAGGGGGGAAGCGAGCAGGTTGGAGATGATGACGCGTTGATCACGCTCGCGGCCGAAAAAGAACTCACGGTCGGCCTCTTCGAACGGCTGCAAGCCAACGTAGGGGCAAGGCCTTCGGTCACCTTCGCCGGAAGTCATGTCGGCATCCTCCCCTGCAGCGTCTTGACGAATTCGTCGATGCTGATGTCATAGGGGTAAACGCCCCGCTTCTGCCAAAACTTGATCTCCAGCTCGGAGAAAAGCTCGTCGATCGCCCACGACGGGACCTCCTCCTCGCCATAGGTGGTGCGTTTGGCAAAAAATCGGTTCAGGCTGTGCAGAATGGTGCGGAAGTTCCAGTCCCGAAGACCGTAACCAAGGAACAACAGGCTCCGGTCACGGCAGTGAGTGGAGAACAATGCAGGAATGGCCGACTGGCTCGCGATGCGGGAAAGGAATTCCACATGGTCCGTTTCGGTGATGACGAAGCTGTCCCACTCGTCCGTCCCGGGCAGGATTGAACCGTGCATCTTGAAGATGACGGTGGTGGTCTCGAGATCGATGTAAAGCTCATTGGGTGCCGGCGTTTGCGGTTCGGCGGCGCCGTGTGGCCACCAAAGGACAGCATTGGCGAGATCCTTTCGATCGGCCACATAGACCACGAGATCGTAAGGCTTCCGGGCGTCGCGAAAAGCACGCTCGATTTGTGTGTCGTAATTGGTGGTGAGGACCAGAATCGGCCTTGGCACTTCCGCCAGAAACCGATAGAGAGGGGGGATGGCAACGCTCGCCAGTGCGTCTGGACCAAGGACTTGCCGCAGTCGTTCGCGCAGCGTGGCGCGCGTCTGGAATGCCTCGTAATAGGAGGCGACCTCCGCAAGCTGGTCCCGCTCGTCCTCGGACGGAAACCCCGTATCGTCGGCAAGGAAATGCGACAGCTCCACCCCGCTGGGCAGGAACTCGGGGGCCTGCAGATTCCAATGGGCGTCGGCCGGGCGCCCGGAATGACTGGCGCCTGCACCAATGATCGGCACGACACGCCCGGTGCCCAGAGCCTTGGCCATGACGCCATAAGGTGGCGGCGCCTTGATCCGGGTCGTGCGCGCATCCGTTTTCTCCGAAGCGAGCCGGCCCTTGATGAAGGCCCGGAGATCGAGCCGCAGACGGTCACGAAATTCCTGCGGGGTTTCGTACTCGGCAAAGCCGCCTTTCAACGACCCGTCGGCGTTCCGGAATCCCTCGAAGAACTTTTGTACCCTGCGGTATTGCTGGACCCTGTCGTCGAAGGCGGGGTCGGTGGGATCACCGAGATCGACCTTGCTCTTTCTGTGATAAACGAGGATGTGCGGCGGCGGCTTTGCGGCGAGGGCGTCCTCGTACTCCCATTCAGTACCTGAGAGATAAGGGCTGCCGTCCGCCCTCTTGCACGTGTCCGGAAGTGGGGTGCCGAGCCGCGACCACAGGATGACAATGACGGCATCACACTCGGACGGCTTGGCGAGGCCTTGATTGACCGCCTCCTGCGGGGTCAAGGTTGCCGGCATCGAGACCGGAGCGTTCGGATCGTCCCAGCGCATCGCTTCGCAGGTGATCTGACCGCGCAGAAACAGGTCTTTCGGCAGTTCGTCCTGGATCACCTGTTGGGCAAAGGTGCGCTCATCGGCGACATCTCCAGGTGACGACACGAAGAAACGGAGATGCATCTCAACGTCCCCCGCATGTTTGTTCTCACGTCATTTCAAACATTGCCCACGCGCTTTATAGTATGGGATCTTGCGGCATTGCGGCAAACCACCATCGCGCCACATTCAAAGCGAGCTTCCGAGCTTGTCAAGGACAGTCGAACACAACACAGGTAGATATCCGTTGAAGTCCATTTTGATTCGCGATTCAACTGGCGAAGAGTCTAGCGGCTTTTGAGATGAAAGTAAATCGAACAGTTGCTTCAGGTTACCTCTCTTGAAGAACAGTCGATTCTCGCTGCCGGACAGGCGGGGACGAGGAGATGGGAGAGTCAATAGGGTTTCGAGATGTGAGATTCGTGTCGGAAGGTCGATCACTCACTTGTCCATCATCCGTAACCCTTGCTCCATGGCCGCCCCCTCGATGGCGGATGGGGAGAGTTTTGAGACGGTTACCGAGCCTTCGCAGGTTCGAGTCTCTTCTCGTAATCCTCGATTGCCTTGGTCAGGGCTTCCGCCCCCAAATTCGAGCAGTGCAGCTTCTCTTTGGGCAGTCCGTCCAGAGCTTCCGCGACGGATTTGTTGGTTATGGCCCTGGCCTCCGACAGGGTTTTCCCCTTTGCCATCTCGCTCACCATGCTCGATACGGAGATGGCCGCGACGCATCCGAAGGTCTTGAACTTGACGTCGACGATCCTCTCGCCCTCAACCCTTATGTAGAAAGTCATCATGTCTCCACACACCGGGTTGCCGACCTCGCCGATTCCGTCAGCGTCTCTCATTTCCCCCACGTTTCTGGGGTTTGAAAAGTGTTCCATCACCTTCTCTGAGTACATGGCACACATCCTCTCGGGGTCATGCAGGGTCCCCTTTAAATGCCTATGCGCACACCGCTTCGCCGTGGGGGCTCATTTCTCGTCCCCAGATGGGAGAGAGCATGCGCAGCCTTTCGACAGCCGCGGGAAACTTCTCCAGCACATGTTCGATTTCTTCAACCTTGCTCGTTCCGCTCAATGTGAAGACGACGGACCCCTGGGCAAGGTCCGACCGGACGCCGATGGCGACGAGGACCGGCGAGGTCTTCAAGGCCTTTGAAGCGCAGGCCGACCCGGTATTGGCATGGATGCCCGATTGGGCAAGCATGAAAATCAAGGACTCCCCTTCGATGGCCTCGACGCAAAAGCTCACATGACCGGGAAGCCTCTGTTCGGGATGGCCCGTGAGCTTGACCTTCTCCACCCTCTCCCGGATCCCGTCCATCAGGAGATCACGCAGCTTCCGCATGTGTTCGCTTCTGTGCGGCAGCTCCGCCATTGCCAGTTCGGCCGATTTCCCCAGGGCCACGATGCCCGGGACGTTCTCCGTTCCTCCCCGCCTGCCGTTTTCCTGGATTCCCCCGTGAATCAAGGGCATCAGCCGCGTGTTCTCTCTGAAATACAATGCGCCGATCCCCTTGGGAGCGCCCAGTGAGGCCCCGGAAAGGCTCAGGAGGTCGACGCCGAGCTCATTGACATCAACCGGCACGTTGCCCACCGACGCAACGGCATCCGTGTGGAAGGTGACATCCCTTTCCCGGCAGATCCGGGAGAGCTCCGCGATGGGCTCAATGGTTCCGATTTCGTTGTTGGCGTGCATGATGGAAACAAGGATTGTCTCCGGAGTGATGGCATTGGAAAGACGAGCAGGGTCCACTACCCCGAATTGGTCGACGGGAAGGAAGGTCACTTCGAAATCAAGGCGCTCGAGAAATCGAGCGGAATTGAGAACCGAGTGGTGCTCGATGGCGGAGATGATGATGTGTTTGCCTTTCTTCTTCCTCGCGAAGGCCGTCCCCTTGATGGCGAGATTGTTGGCCTCCGCTCCCGAGGAAGTGAATACGATTTCTCCCCGCCCGGCGCCGATCAGATGAGCCACCTTCTCCCGTTGTTCCTCTATTGCCTGCTTCACCCGGGAACCCAAATCATACACGGCGGAAGGGTTGCCGAAGTGCTGATCGAAGTAGGGCAACATGGCCTCGATGACTTCCCTTCTCACAGGTGTCGCGGATGCGTGATCCAAGTAAGCTCTCTTCATGTGTGCCTCCTTCAGCGGTTTTTCCGAATGTACAGTTTGTAGCAATCTTCATCCTCTTCGATGCCGATGAATTCCTGGCCGCACTTCCTGCACCATTCGGGGATGTCCTCCAACGCGCCGTCATAGTCCGTCAAAACTTCAAGAACCTGGCCCTTGCGCATGCACCGGAGCTTGTCCCCAGGCTCCAAAAGGTGCATGGGGCACATGCGGCACACCAGGTCCAGTCTCTCGTCCGAAGGAAAATCCTTAAGGAATTTCATGTCGTGCTCCTGTGCCGAATCGCAAAACCATGGTTGTGAAATGCTCCCGGCCCCAAACTTCCCGCGCTACAGCTTTGAAGTCAGAACCACGCAAGAGCCGCAGATCTCCATCTTCTCTTGCCAACTCTTCCTGGGAGCTCCTTCACAGAAGGTTCCGTTGATGAACCAGCAAAGATCCCCCGCCTGAAACTCCCATGCGGGGCAGCGCTCCCTCCGATCCTCGGGGCATTGTCTCAAAACCCAGCACGGACTGTCCGATTGCCGCCTGCCGTTGGCCATGCAGGCCAGTAGCAGCAGCTGCCTTTCCACATGAGCAGGTACAGTCCTCCAGCCCTGCTCATAGCTGTGAATCGCCTTCACCGAAGTCCCCATGAGCCGGGCGAGGTCCTGCTGCGTCTTCTTCAGCTTCTTTCGAAGGTTCGTGAATTGAAGGGCAACCATGGAAATCCGTACCTTTTCTGATTCATCACTTTTAAGTGCGACGCATCACTTTCGGCCGAGGCAATTCCCGAGAGCACTTTCCTTCTATTTGACAGTGACCCTCATCGGTACCACATTGTGGTATATAACCCTTATAAGCAGCTGGGAATGCAAAGGCAATGGAGGATTTTAAGGGAAGGACCGATTCCTGGTGTGTCCCGTTAAGGAGACGGGGACGTCAAGGAATTCCGGATGGTCGTTTATGGGGTCCAAAAAGGTTTTTGATGCTGTCCGTATGGCATCATCCGCAGTCCGTTCTTACTCTAGAGAAGAACTGAACAGTGCTGAAAAAGGAGGACATCGCCATGAGAAATCCAAAGACCATTATTGTCGCTCTTCTGCTCATCGCACTTGCTTTGACCGGGTGTGCGAGCATCGATTCAATGAATCTTTCGAGAGAAACCATGACACCCTCTTCTCAGCATTACTATTGCTGCGCCATGGGTGGTTCCCTGGAGGGCAACCCGTGACCAATCGTGGGGCAGGGATGTCCCACGGAGGCAAATTGAACGCTTGAAACGGATTCACATGAAATGCTGTCCGTTTTCCATTCCAGATGCCGGCCAAAGCCGGCATCTGGAGACTTTCCCTGGATTGCGGGTCAAGCCCGGAGTGGCGACCGTATTATCGGCCGCTTCACTGGGTTGAGCCTTACTTGGCTTGATGTTGCAACTGAGCAATATGCAGTGTTCCGCCGAACCGGCGGGGGGATTGCTCATCAGCCCTGGTACAAGCCGTCGACGAGGTCCGCGATCTGACTTTTGACTCCTCTCGCGGCAAGGGCGTCCATGATCTTCGGCAGATGGGAAGGATCTTCAAGAATGACCTCCGGCCCCCAGCCCTCGTCCTGAACACTGAATCCGTGTTCCCCCATGATTCCAAGAGAGTCATCCATTCGGTCCACCTTGAGACCCATGACTGAATAATCCGACATGTAGAAGACCGGCAGGGGGCGCTCATGGAACCGTGTGGCACACTCCCTGTTGGTATCTGTTCCGGGTGCGCCGCAAGCTGAAGAAACGATCGCTACTTTCCACATGGCCATGACCTTTTGTTTCTCGAAAAGGGTTCAGAAACTATGCTCTTGAGAAGTTCCGCTCCTCTGCAAGAGTAAACACTCCCATTTGGTCCATCAAGCCTCCGGCCTGCCGCTGGCCCTTCGTAGTCCACCACCGTTTCCTGCGATTTGCCTTGTGAAAAAAACCACCGCAATCGCCCAGTGCCGCCGGGTGAAAATCATGGCAGGGTTTTCGGTCTGTTGGCTCCCTACCCCTTGTGGGAGAGGAGGGGGGTGATGGGTGGTGCTCTCTTCCTCCACCCAATGCTCCCCGCATCGAGGGGGAGTAACTGGCTGTAAACCTCTGCCGCAGTCTGCGATGGGGCCGCCAGTCATGAGGCTTTGGACCGTGAAAACCAATGAGAGCCAGAGGGAACACCAGAATTTCTAACAAGGTTTCAAGAGGTTACCGGATCGAGGTCCAGGCGGGACTGGTGGAAGCCTCCGCCTTTCCGTGGCTCAATACATGAGAATTAATGCACAATGAACACTCGACAAGGAAATCTTTTTCCCATAGAATACCCTATGGACCATTCGAAATCGCGCGCACGTTCTTTCGGAAACACTGATGAGCAAAGGAGTGGAAGATGCCAGAGTTCAAGTACCAAGACCCGTTCCCTCTCGCAAAAGACAATACCCAATATCGCCTCGCCACCAAGGATTACGTATCCGTTGTGAATTTTGACGGTAAGGAAGTCCTCAAGGTGGACCCGGAAGGCCTTGCTTTCCTCGCCAACGAGGCCATGCGCGATGTTTCCTTTCTCCTTCGCCCCTCGCACCTGGGGAAGGTTGCGGCCATCCTGACGGATCCGGACTCCTCGCCCAACGATCGTGGTGTGGCCATTGCCATGCTCAGGAACGCCGAGGTCTCCGCGGAAGGCGTGCTTCCCATCTGCCAGGACACGGGCACCGCCACCATCGTCGGCAAGAAGGGCCAGCAGGTGTGGACCGGCGGCAACGATGAGGAGTTCCTGACCAAGGGTGTGTACAAGACTTACACCGAGGAAAACCTTCGCTACTCACAGACCATTCCTCTGAACATGTACGACGAGGTCAACTCCGGGACCAACCTTCCGCCCCAGATTGATCTGTACGCTACTGCCGGGATGGAATACAAGTTCTTGTTCGTGGCCAAAGGCGGCGGTTCCGCCAACAAGAGCATGCTCTACCAGGAAACCAAGGCTCTCCTGAACCCCGCAAGCCTCGAGAAGTTTCTGGTGGAGAAGATGAAGAGCCTCGGCACGGCGGCGTGTCCTCCCTATCACCTGGCGTTCGTCGTGGGTGGAACGTCCGCGGAAGGCTGCCTCAAGACGGTGAAGCTCGCCAGCACCGGTTACCTGGACAACCTCCCCACTCAGGGAAATGAAGGCGGCCAGGCGTTCCGCGACGTGGAGATGGAAGAAAAGCTCCTGCAGGCTGCTTACAAGCTTGGGCTGGGGGCCCAATTCGGCGGCAAGCATTTTGTGCTGGACGTTCGCGTGGTTCGGTTGCCCCGCCACGGCGCATCGTGCCCGGTTGCCATGGGGGTTTCCTGTTCCGCGGACCGGAACATCAAGGCAAAGATCAACAAGGACGGGATCTGGGTCGAGGAACTGGAGCGCAGCCCAGGAAAATTCATTCCGGAGAAATATCGCGGGAAGCACGACCACGGTGTGGTGAAGATCAATCTGAATCGCCCCATTAAGGAGGTCCTGGCCGAACTGACCAAGTATCCCGTGACCACTCAGCTTTCGCTGACCGGAACCCTCATCGTCGGGCGCGACATAGCCCACGCCAAGCTTAAAGAGCGCATTGACAAGGGAGACGGACTCCCGCAGTACATGCTGGATCACCCGATCTACTATGCTGGTCCGGCCAAGACCCCCAAGGGCATGCCCTCCGGCTCCTTCGGCCCCACCACGGCGGGAAGAATGGATTCTTACGTGGATCTCTTCCAGTCGCGGGGCGGTTCCATGATCATGATCGCCAAGGGCAACCGGAGCCAGCAGGTGACCGATGCCTGCAAGAAACACGGCGGATTCTACCTGGGATCCATCGGTGGACCAGCGGCACTCCTCGCCAAGGAAAACATCAAGAAGGTCGAGGTGCTGGAGTACCCCGAACTGGGAATGGAAGCCATCTGGAAGATCGAAGTGGAAGACTTCCCCGCCTTCATCCTGGTGGACGACAAGGGGAACGACTTCTATAAGCAGATCGGCTGCTAGCCGTCCATCATCCGGCACATTGAGGAGTTCCCGCTTTTTCACGGGAGCAGGGAGTCCAGAGGTAACGGCGCAGCCATTGGGCGAAATCAAGAGGATGCAAGGGATCCACCGCAGAGCACGCAGAGATTGCCGAGGAGACAACCTGTGCAAAGAGAATCTCCGCGCTCTCAGCGGCCTCTGCGGTGAGTTCCCGGTTTTTCAAGGTTTGAGGCGGCCCTCGGGTGAGAGCATCAGAGGATCTCCAATTCAATCCAGCCTCCGTCCGGCGAGAATCCCTTCTTCCGCAGGTCCACCCCCAGCACGTGAGCTCCGTAGGCGCCGATGCGGCGATTAGGATCGTAGGTGATCTTCGGTGTCAGGCCGGTGTTGAATTGGGTCATTCTGTCCATCGCTGCAATGAGCTTCTCCCGGCTCAGCTTGCGCCCCGTGCGCTTCAGTCCCTCCACGAAGACCTTTGCCGCGCAGTAGGCCGAAATCTGGGCTGCCACATGTTCCGTGGGCAATTGGTGGGTTGCGTGAAAGCGGTTGAACTCCCTGGTTCCCGCTTCGGTGCGGTCCGAGGGGACAGTCGGGTAGGAGAGAAAAACCCGGCTGCTGAAAACCTCGGGAAGTTCAAAGACGTCACTCCGTGCCGCTGATCCGGGCAGGAGGAAGAGAGGATTCCACCCGGGCTTTTCGCTTTCCCGCAAGAGCGTCTTGAAGGCGTCCCAGGATCCCAGCACCAGGACGGCCCCGACATTCCCTCCCGCCATCGTGTCCCTGGCGCCTTGAGCCTCGGCGGCATCTCCCGAGAATTCAAATTTCACCACCGACTTCCACCCAAGTTTCCTGGCCTGCTTCTCGGCAGATTCCACCACGGCACTTTCGGTTTCCCTGGAGGTGACAATGGCGAAGGGAGCCCGGGTGCCCTTCAACTTTTCCTCGGCATGGATGACCAGGGCGCGTGCCTGTTCCCTCAAACCGGAGTAGAGATAGAACGTGAAGCGGTTCAGCAGAGCCACTTCCTCGGGGTGCAGAGTAAAGGGGCCGAAGACGGGCACCTCGTTTTGCTCGGCGAGCTCGGCCACTTTCCGGTCGGCTCCGGCAATGAAGGGGCTCACCAGGGCAAAGGCTTGCCTTCCCGTCATGAGTTCCCTGGCCGCATCAGGGACTGCCGTGGGGCTTTCCCCCAATCGCAGCACTTCCAGGTCAATCTTGCGATTGTAGACGCCTCCGCCCCTGTTCAGATCCGAAAAGAAAGCCCTGAGCACGGAGTCCATGGCCTTCCCCGTCCCCGCCAGCCTGCCCGTGAGAGGGAGGAATGTGCCGACTTTGATGGAAGTCTCCGTGAGACCCGGGTCCAGCACGTTGCCGATGCGCTTGATGTAGGCGACGAGGTCCGCAAGGTCTTCCGCAGGCATTGTGTACCTGGGCATGGAGACGTCGAGGGGGTTTCCCGCCGGGTCCATGCCCTCGGAAATCGCCCTGGCGAGGCTTTCCTCGGTGTACGGGCTATGCTCCCTGCCCGTCGGGTGCTTGAGTCCATAGGGCTTCGTCAATTCCTCCCAGATGATCGTGGTGGCTGTCACGCCGCTCTCCACGAGGCCGACCCCATCGTACCCGTGGCAGTTGATGCACGGAAGCGATGCTCCGGGGGCCTCCATCATGGATTTGCCCACGAAGGCCTTGATCTCCCCACCCGATGGACTCGTGGTCTGGATGTAGACCTGCTTTCCCCGCTTCTCCCGTTCAGTGAGCTGCTCCGCGTGAGCGCCGGCGAGTGGCCGGCATGGCTCCAGAAAGAGCACTGCCGCAAGAATCCACAGCAGCCTCAGCCATGGGCTTGTCACGAGGCAGGCCGTCTTCAGCACCGGGAATCTCCTTCAAAGAGGCGGGTGAACGGGCTGGGTGCAAGCACCTGGATTTGTCCCCTACTCGACCGCACGGAGATTGGCGTGAGGCAGCTGGTGAGGTTCCGCGCTCCGTGAAGGCGCAAGGAAGAAAACCTTGTAATAGCCGGGCTCCCCTGCAACGATGTCCGCCTCGTAAACCCCGTTGCCCAAGGGTTTCGCCGGAGTTCTCGACTGCGAGATTCCAGGCATGAGAATGGTGAGATAATGCAAGTCCTTCAGATCTGTTATGGGCTTGTCCGTTAATGGGTCGCGAACTTCCACCCTGAATGGGAAGGGCTTGCCGATTTTGAGCTCCCTTTCCGGGGTCAGAAATTCAATCTTCAACGGGAAAGGGGCTTCCCTGGGAATGGCCGGGTTTGCCTTCACCGACATTTGGAAGCAGTGGTAGAGGGTTGGCGAATCCATGAGGAACGCCACGTCGAACTCACCGCTGTGGGGAAGTCTAAGAACCGAGGAATAGAACCCGGCACTCGTCTCCTTGAGGCTGCGATCCACCACAACAATGCCTCGCGGTTCCCCGGGGAAATTCTGAAAACTCCCCATGGGAGCCAGCATGCCCTCCATGTAGTAGTAAACGTTCTTGTCCGACGGGTTGGCAATGAGCACCACGTCAAACTCCGGCGTGGGACTGATGACGCTCGCAATACCAATGCTCCTGGCGCGCTCCGGTGCATCCTGGCCGGCAGGAAACTTCACGAGGGGGAGCTTTTCGCTCTTCTCGATGAGACCAAGTTGGACGGCGTTGACCTGGTTGGACCCGAGGGATCGGATGTACGCATAGGTGGAGGTGAATCCCACCTGGTCGGGCCTTGGCTCCACCTGCACCGTGTGGAGAATCCGGTTGACGGAGGCGTCGATGATGTAGGCCTCGCTTTCCTTCTGATTCAGAACGAAACCCCATCGTCCGTCCGGGCTGAAGCGGATGGCCCTGAGGCCTGGTTTGGCATCGATGGTCGCGACCACTTCCTGTCTCTTCCCATCGATGGCCACGATTTTTCCGTCTCCTTCGTGGGCCACGTAGAGCGCCTTGGCCTGTTTGGAATAGTCGGCTGAAACCGGCAGGGAACCGGTCTTGAGGTCCTTGACCTTCTGCAGTTTTGGAACGTCGACGATGGAAACCGTTCCCTCCTCCCTGTTCGTCACAAAGGCCAAACTGCTGTCGTCGGCAAACGCAAGCTCATGACCGCCCTTGCCCGTTTCTATCCTGGAGATCACCTGGCGTTTGGCGGCATCCAGGATGGTGACCCCACTGAAGAGCAAGGGGCCCGCCGGCCCGTTGTTTCCCACCCAAAGGTATCTCTCGTCGGGCTGGAGAGCGACGCGGACCGGGTTTTCTGCAGTGGTGAGAGTCGTGGCGACTTTCCACGTGGCGGTATCCACGACCGCCAGCTGATTGCTTGAGGGCATGGTGACGAAAAGGGATTTTCCGTCCCTGGTCAGGGCCCAATCCTCGGCGGGGCTCTTGAGGGGGATCGTCGTGACCGTTTTGGAAACGTAGAAGCCGAGCTGCGGGTTCAAGACGGTGATGCTGGGCTTCTCGTTCATGACCAGAATATAGTAAGACGTGAGATCCAGTTCGGGCTGGTAGGCAAGACTTCCCTGGAGGAACTGGCTGATCTTGTCCTTGCAGGTCACTGTGAGGGGCTTGCCCTCCTTCAACTCGACGGAGCTGCCCTTGGTGTCGATCCACGCTGCAGGACGAAGCCCCGGCATGGGGACCCCGGTAGCGGTGTCCACGATCTTGAAGCCGATGGCAATATCCTCTCCTTCCATGATTTCTCCGGAGGCCTGAGAGTCATTCCTGACGGGATCAATCATCATCTCCACAGAGATTCCCCCCTTGACGACCTTGGATGCGGATTCAAAAGTCGCTTTTTCCTCGGTCTTTTGGGGTGTGGACTCCTTGACGGGGGCACCGCCCGCCGGCGAGATCCACGCGAGAGAGAGCGATAGGGTAAACACAGCAGACCACAGAGAAAACCGTCTTGTCATGGCAACTCCTGTTCAAGAGCTGGGAGGGTGTTTGTTGCCGGCTCCGCGCCGACACAGACGATGAATAACTGAGAAGCCCAGGGAAAACAAGCTTCTCATCGTCCGGACTCACGGGGTTGATCGTAGCCGATGCATTTGTCCTAAATTGAGCGATTCACTCTCTTAAAGCCCTTAGAAAATGCCTTGCCATGCGGGCGGGGATAAACCCCGCCCCTACGATGTGGGTTAAAGGACATTTTCGTAGGGGAGGGCTTTACGCCCTCCCGCAGTGACAAGCATGCTGGAAAATCGCTCACTTTAGCGATGAATAACTGAGAAGCCCAGGGAAAACAAGCTTCTCATCGTCCGGACTCACGGGGTTGATCGGGATCGATGCATTTGTCTCTGAAGTTTCACGCTTTTCCGTAACCGGTTGATTCTATTTGAACCAAGAGGGACACGGCGCAGCATGCCCGCAACCAGACGCTGATTCACCACGAAGCACACGAAGATCACTAAGAGGGTGTCAAATATGTACCCCAATTCCATCGCCACCGGCGTGCAGCCGGGGTCCAGTAATACGCTTGAAGAACCTGGATTCCGGCTTCCGCCGGAATGGCGTAAAGGGCCCTCCCTAAGGGCTTGTTTGTGACACGCTCTAAGACAAATGACTGCAGTCCTATTGTCTCCTCCGCCAGGTGCGTGCTCTTCGTGGTTCAGTGATTGGGATTCAAAGAACAAAAAAGGGTGCGACCCCTGGGGACCGCACCCTCGTTGCCGTGTTACAGGCCGGTTCTATCTGACCCGCATGATACCCCACATGCCGCCGGCCAAATGCGGCGCGGAGAAGTCACGGAGGAGGTAGTCGCCTCTGATCCCGTTCTTGCCGCCCGCGCTGTTGAAGAGCACGTTCCAGTGGGCATATGGCCCGTGACCTTCCTGTGCGCCTTTGTGCTCGCTAAGGGTGTTTTTCCCGATCACTGTCGAATCAAACTGGTACGGCATTCGCTCCCAGCTGTGGCCATGGAACGCGAAGACATGGTTTCGGCCGTGACCGCCTGGCTTGAGTACCCGGAAGCGCACCTGCTGGCCCGCCCTCGCCGTGAAAATGGGAGTTTCGGGATCAACACCTCCGACAGCCGAGTTGGACAGGGCCCTGGAGAAATCCACCAAGTCCATCTGCGCCCCGGTGGCATTGGGAGCAAAGCCAAGGCGGAACCATGGCGGCTCGGCCCGGTAGTTCAAGCCCTCGTTTCCGGAATCCTCGGCGTCTTCCTCGACCACCGACGGGGGAATGGGCCTGCCCAATGCATCCAGCCAGTTCACATCATCCTGGAAGAGCACCACGAACTCCCTAAAGGTTCCCGATACGGGAGAGACAACAGTGGCGGAAGCCCGGGACGTCGTGTCCTCAAGCCAGGTGGCATTTCTCGGTTCGATGATGAGGGCACCGATGGCTCCCTTGTTGGAGTGTTTCATCGGGTCCGCGGGAATGAGGTTGGTCGCGCCGAACTCAACCGGCGTGGCCGCCAGATTATTGCGGGGGCCGAGGGTGAGGGTCCCTGCATACCAGCGGTACGTGATGGAGGCGCCCGGGGCCGCGGTCTGCGCAGCCGTCGGAGGGGCAGCCGGGTTCCTCCTGTTGGGGTTCAGGCCCACGTTGGTCCCGTCGTGGAGCGACACGTCATAGGCCACCAGCTGGGGATGCAGCCCCACATTTCTTGACGGCTTGACCTGGTTGGCATTGAAACCATCGATCAAGAAAGGCCAGTGGTTGTAGCCCGCGGGATCGTCCAGGACGCTCGGCAGGCGATTGCGGAGGGTTACGTTGATGCACTCCCCGGCTGCGGCCCGGAGCACCAGTGGCTCAACCGGAACGCTTGGCAGGAGCTTGCCCGTCACAGGATCCAGGTCGGAGGTTCTCACATAGAGGATCGCCGATGGGTCGTGGAGAGGACCGGGAAACCCGGGATTGGCGCCGGCGCGCTTGTTGTAAATGAGGGTTCCTCTCGATCCGGGAGTTCCGGGAAGGGCTCCGGGCAAGGGCGGCAGAATATCGGATGCGGCTGCCGCCGTGACATCGAACTGTCGCACCCTTGCGGTTCTCGGGCACACCCCGTTGAATTCCGCGATGTTGGTGATCCTGGTCCTGGAAGCCGGGGTGTTGGGCAGAGCCAAAAGACCCACTCCGGCGGCTTCCCGGTCATAAGCCCTGAGAAGACCCCAGGTCCCATTCCACAGGTCGTCAGTGGCCGCTCCCAACTTGTACAGGAAGTCCGTGAACGCGAAGGTGTTCCGCGACTCGTTCTCGGAGGGAACGATGGGGATGTTCCCCTCGAAGTGCTCCGCGATCCCCAGGTGCTGGTGGTTGATGTATCCCGAATTGGGGGAGAATGGGTTCTGGAGCCACCGTAGGCCGTGGATGGAGGCGTTGTGGGACTCCTCCGTGGCTCCGGTTCCCAGGCGAAACACGATTTTATCCCCGTAATAGACCCTCAGGAGGGGCGTGAAGGGATCACCCCGCTGGACGCCTCCCGTGAGGAAGTCGCCGCCAAAGAAATCCGGCTGACGGTTCAAGGCAGGGTTCGCCCGGTTGACGTCGGAACGGAAGGCGAAGGCCGGGTCACCTGCCAATCCGGCAGCCTGGAGGCCCGTGGCGGGGTTGTAAAGCCTGTGGGCGACGGGTTCGTTGCGGTAATTGACCACCATGGTGCCGGGGTCGGCGGCCATGATCGCCTCGGGACAGGGTGGAACGTTGACCCCGTCCTTGCAGATGTTGGCCCTGTCAACGACGATGGGCAGGGGCGCCTCTTTCTTTGCAGGTCCGTTGATCACCAGGGCGGGATTGGCTTGTCCGACCACAACGTTGGTGGCTACCACGAGGCCGTCTTGGTCCAGGACAGGACCGGGGTCCACGACGTCGACTAGGGCTCCCGGTTCATAGGCCTGCTCGAAATCCGCCAGGAACATGAAGAACTCACGGTAGCTCTTGCTCGGGTCCTGGGTGAGTATGTCGGCACGGAAGCTCGTGGGACCTCCGTCGGGACGGCTCCCAAAGATCGTCCCGTCCTCAGGGTCGCGCCATGTGGACCCCTGCGGCTCCACTCCCAGGAACGCATAGAGCCCTGCCTGCTGGTGGGTGGACGGCCCGAAATGGTCGTGGGTGAAGACGGTGCCGAGGGTCCTGTCCTCGCCCCTGTTGTTCACCGTCGGGTCCGCATACCACCGCTGGATGGTCGTTTGAGCCCCCAGCCCTTCCGGGATGTTGAAGTCCGGATGCTGAACGGGAACCAGATTGTTCCTGACAGTCAACCCATCAAAACTCCTCAATCCACCGCCGGCATTGAGGGCTGCAATGCGCTCCCTCACCTCCTCGGGGCTGAAGGTGCCGTCTTCGTAATTCCAGCCGTTTCCGGACCCATCCGAGGAAGTCACGTCGAATTTTACCAGGTGAATGTGCTGCCCGATGATGTCTGTGGGGGTTCTCACCTGGTAGTCATCGGTCACATAGATGTTGGGAACGAGATTGGTGTGATAAAAAGTGATGCAGTCGTTGGAGTTGGCCCGGAAGAAAAAGGGCTCCGGCGCTTTCTGCTTGTTCATGATGGCCTCGACATCCTCGTTGTGGGCGAGGGCTCGGGCCTGGTTGAAGTGCCAGCCCACCTTGTTCATGATCATGTCGAACTGGAAGGCGGCGGCTCTTATGGTCCTCGGGTTGCCGACCGGGTCTCCTGAATCATCGATGCAGGGATCGGCATATGGGGCACCTTGCTTGGCCGTCTGTCCGTTCGTCTTGAAGCCGGTGGGATCATTCACGGCTGTCCCCGCAGGGGTCCCGTCAGGATAGAAAGTGGGGTGGAAGCGCCGTGCATGGAAGTTCATGGCCGCCTGCTCCAAGGCAGTGCCGTTTTCGGGCAGTTCCCGAGCGGCGATTCTGTGGAGGGTCTTGTCGAAGCTCAAGCGGGTCTCAGTGTGGTGGAATTCCGAATCGGCAATTCCGGATGTGACGATGTGCCTGGGGAGACCCCCGTCATTTTCCGTGTCCATTGGCGGTTTGGGAGGTCGGCGCCCTGCTATTCCCGGGATGAAGAAAGGATAGCCTGGGTTTCCGGCGCCAACCACTTCGACCTGTCCTGTGGGCAGTCCCCCGTTGAATGCGATTCTTGCCGTTGCACCAGGCACTGGGGCCATGGGCCGGCTGGGAAATGGGACCAGGGCCGGGATGGGAGTGCCTGCGAGGATCTCGATATCGGGTAGAGCTCTCGACCCTGGAGCCGGCCGTCCATTGGCATCCAACTGGGTGCCGCCCTCAAACACGTCATGGACACGCCAGAGAGACCACATGCCCATGGCAAAATGGGGGTAGAAGTGGCAGTGAAAAATGGAGTCGCCGGGGGTGAGGTTACGGTTTCCGCTGCCGTTGTAGGTGATCTCATATGTATAACTGCTCCCTGGACCAAGCCCTTGAACGTCCAGGTAGCTCGAATTGTCGTCATCCGGCGTGAAGAGCCACTGGTGAGCGTGCAGGTGGAACATGTGGTGTTCCTTGCCGATGTGGATGTTCCGCATCTTCACGTGGTCGTTGAGATAGCTGTGGAAAACGTTGGAAGGGTCGTCGGGATAAAAAGCTCTTGTGGCCTTTGGTCCGGGCACGGTCACCGCGCCGACGGCATCACCGGGACCCGCCGGGATGTCCACGACCATGGCGGGATCTCCCACCACCCAGGAGGTGAGGAAGAATTCTTCGTACTTGCACTCCGTGCAGTCGTACATGGGACCGACGCCCAGCCGGTTGGCAATGATCTCCGCCCCGATTCCACCGGTGCCGTAGTTCACTGCGAATGCGTCACGCACACTCTTGAGCGTGTGGCTGAGGGGATTCTGGTTCACGCCTCCCGCCACGATGTTGGGGGTGAAGAGCGGAAATGCCTGGGTTGCGGCGAGCTCGTCATGGAAGATGACGGTGAATTCGCGGAAAGGTTCATTGCGGGTGCGCGGGGGAGAGTCGTCGGAGTTGGGCGGTACACTTGCCGCCACTTCACGGTAGGTTCCCTCGGCAAAGTACCCTCCGCCTGGGCCGGTGACGATGGCATTGAGGTCAGAGTGGACCAGTTGGTTGGTGGTGGTGAGCATTTTCAGGATCGGTCTGCCGGCAAGAGGGTGACCAGGGGGGTACAGGGCGTCGTAATTGATCATGGGATGACCGAAGGCAGTCGTGCCGATAGTGGCCAAGTCAAGGTCGTTCTTGGTCACCTGGCTGCGGTAGTATTCCGCTCCCACGGGCTCCACGTTGACTGCCCCGAAAAGGCCCAGACCGAATGCACCGATTCCCACCTCACCCCCTCCAAGGGTGCTGCCGCTGTAGAGCAGGTACCCGCCTTCCCTGTCCGCGGTGAAGGAGTAGGTGGCCGTACCTCCCGGTGCCACCTGGCCGCTGGGATTTCTTCCCACGTGAGAACCGTCACTGACGATGCTCCTCGCCAGCTGCATGCCCAGGGCCCGAAGAGAGGCGGTCCTGGTCGCGGGCTGACCCGGAGCGGCAATGGGCGTGAGGAGGTTCTGGAAGTTCACCGTGAGCGTATCCCCGACGTTCATGCGCAGGACAAGAGGCCGGGGGCGCTTGTCGGAGCGAAGCCTCGCATTTCCTGGAATCAGGCCAAGAGCCGGGTTTGTGGGAATCACGTCTTCCCTCAGGGCAAACATCATCCCGTTGGGAATCATGGCTCCCAGACGGTTCAGCATCATGGAATGATCCATGGCCACGACGTTTGCCGTGATCGTTTTGGCATCGACCGGTGAAGTGAAAAGAAGAGCCACTATGTAGAATGTCGCCACAAAGGTGACCAGCATTACTCTGGAGTGTGCCGCATTATTCATTGCCAACCTCCATCCCCGTTAGAGTGAACACACCTGTTTTGCAAGCCACAGGAAGCCGGAAACAGAACACCATTCTCTCCGAAGGGTGGTCGAGCCGGTCAGAGCCGATAGCTTCATTAGCTGTGGTTGAGCCGCAAGATCCCCGAACCCGATGTGAACCGTCCGGTGGTGCGGACGTCCAAATCGGAAAACCAACGGATGGACAAATCAACACTTTGAGCGCCGATTAGCGGGATCGTGAAGCTCAAAGCAAAATTCCACTTTCAAATCAAGCTACTGCAAGAAACTCCACTTCTCCTATCCGTGATAGTAAAATAGCAAGCGTGCAGCGTGAACAAAATAGGTACAAATACCTAATTTGAGCACGCTGATATGGTTCACGGGACATGCGCGGGGAATGAACGCCACATAGATCAGTCATCGCGGGGGGCAATTCTGGAGGGATAGCCTCGCTCGATCCAGGGGCAGGCAACATGACTCAATGGTGAGTGGTCCCGACGGATCCTCCACGGCAGACAAGCCGGCTGAGTTGCTCCATGTGGCGTCGGAACTGCCGTGAGCTCAATTCTGCCCTGGGCCCGGTCGAGAACGTCTTGTGGTCATGGGAATGGGGGGGCTCCTCATTTGGTTTTTGCCTGGGAAGTCTGTTTTCCGGCTTCACGCCTTGGTGGAATGTGAGGCTTCGGGAAAGCCGGGGAAGCGGGCGCCTACCCGCGACCAATTCTCCGGCCACCCCCCGGCTAGATTTTCCAGCCTGAAACTTCGCCGTCCCAGTCGACTATCAGCAGAAGCCCGCCGCCTTTCAAGTCTCCGTCGACCCTTCTTTTCCTGACGGCGAAATCCCATAACCTGTGAGGGTCATGGTCTTCATAGTGAGCATTGGCCTTGCACCATTCGGTGGCTTTTTCCAGGCTCGAGGCAATGTGAGCGATCACCGGGGCGTATGCGAAACGGTTGGCCTGATCCAGGTGGCCGGCAATGTGCTGGCGGAATTCAACGATGAAAATCGCCTGACCGTCGGGTTCCGGCGAGGTCTCGCCGCTCTCCGCCTGTATCCTGGATCGTGATTTTGTCCGTATGAAATTCAGGGTCTCCGAGATTGCCCGCTCGCGGGCTTTTTCCTCGTCTCCCCGCTCAATGTGACATTCAAACAGGGTGTCGATGGTCTTCTCGAGGATGGCGACCATTTCCTCCAGGGAAAGCTCATAATCCGACATGAAGTGTCCTTTCCGTTGCGTTGTTTGCCATCTGGGAACCGGCGTTTGCCGGGGTTCTCACTAAAATGGTGCGGCCAAGGCTTTCAATTCCGGGAAGTTTCATCCGGACGGCCCGGCCCAGACGATCGAATCTATATTCGGGTTTTACGGCGGAGTAGATAAATGGAAACCCTGCTCCCAAAAACTCTTCATCTCCCTTCACTGCATGCGGAGATCTCTAAGCTCGCTGACAGAACAAATTGTGCAAAAAGAATCTCTGCGCTCTCGGCGCCCTCTGCGGTGGATTCCAAGCTTTTCATCGTTTCGGGTGCCCAGAAGGGGGCATGATTCGGTGCCTTTTCAGAGGCGGAGCGGCAGGCCGCAAGTTCCAGGGGGACGGCAAAGAAGTTCTCGACCTCGTGCTGGGTTTCTCTTCCCTCTTGACCTCCAATAGAACTCCTGCAAGGATACCACCGAGTGTGTTCCCAATCGATGAAATCCTTGCCGCCGGAGGGTCCCCCGTCTTGCGGGATCCGGCAGTCCTTTAAGCCGGGGTCTGAAATATGAGCCGCAAATCCTATGATTTCTGCAGAGTTCTCTCGGAAGAGCTTGATCCGGAGAAACTACGGAAGAAATTCCTGGCCTCGCTTCTTGAGCTCCAAAACGTGGAGAGGGGCTCCATTTGGGTGAAGCGGGAAGGGGGCTACAAGTGCATCGAGGCCGCCGGAGCTCAGAGCGGCCAGGTGCTCGGCTTGACCGTCAGCGCGGAAAGGCCGAGCATTGTCGGGTGGGTCATTGAAAACGGGAAAATGACCATTGCCGAGCCCGGCAAGGACGCGCGCCATTTCAAGGAAGTGGAGGAGGGGATGACCGTCAAGAGCAAGCTCATCCTCTGTTTCCCCCTGCTTCTCAAGAGCGGGGAGGTTTACGGCGCCGTGCAGCTCATCGACACCAGTGCCGGAGGCAGCAGGCTTAATCTCAACGAGGAATACCTGGAACTGCTTCAACAGATCATCGATATCGGTTCCATCGCGCTGGGCAATTCCCTGGTTTACTCCGAACAGTTGCAGGAAAACCTGAAGCTCAAGGAATTTCTGGCGGAAATCAGGGCCGGGGTGGAAGTCATCGGCAAGAGCGCCCCGTTCATGAAGGTGATGAAGGTTGGGGCGGACTATGCAAAAACAGATTTCCCGGTGCTCATCACGGGGGAGAGTGGCACGGGCAAGGAGCTCATCGCCAACGAGATACACCGCGGCAGCAGCCGAAGGGAAAAGCCCTTCCTCGCCCAGAACTGCAGTGCCATACCCGAGACGCTTCTTGAAAGCGAGCTCTTCGGTTATCAAAAGGGGGCTTTTACGGGGGCGTTTAAGGACAAGGTGGGCCTCTTCGAAGCCGCGGACGGGGGGACGCTCTTTCTTGACGAGATTGGGGACATGCCGCCCCACCTGCAGGCGAGAATCCTGCGTGTCATTCAGGATGGAGAGATCAAACCCCTGGGCGGGACGAAAACAAAAACGGTCGATGTCAGGATCATCTCGGCCACAAACAAGGACCTGAAGGATGAAATCGAAAAGGGGGCATTCCGGGAAGACCTGTTTTACCGCCTGAACGTGCTCCCCCTCCATCTCCCTCCCCTGAGAGAAAGGCGTGAGGACATTTCCCTGTTGCTCGATCATTTCATAAAGAAAGAAGCGCGAAAGATAGGGGTACCGCCCAAGAGGATGACGAAGGAAGCCATGGACATCCTCGTCGAGTACCCGTGGCGCGGTAATGTGAGGGAACTGGAAAATTTCGTGAAGCACATCCTGGTTGTGGTCAACGAAGACTGGATCACCCCGGATGACTTGTCCGCCCACCTGGAGATGCACGGCGCGCCGTCTTCCTTCACCCACGAGGCGACCCTCTACCCGAGGGCAGAAGCGGCACAGGCCACACAGAAGAGCCTCTCGACGCTCTTTGAAGGCCATACCTGGAGTGAGCTGGAGAAAGCCTATGTCCTGTACCTGCTGGAGAAAAACAAGTGGCACATCACCCGGGCTGCCAAGCAAGCGGGAGTCAACCGCTCCACATTCGACTCCCGCATGAAGAAGCTCGGGATTAGGAAGTAGAGAGGAACGACGCACATGGGAAAGCCAAATTCAGCGGGCGACGGCGCAGAAGACGACCGGGAAGTCTCCACCAGGAAGAGAATCGAGGTGGCCATCCAACTGCATGCGGCGTGGGCGCCCGTTTTCGGAAGGGACGAACGGGTTGGGGCTCTGCTCCGGGAAATGGGGGAGGCCATCGCCGCATCGGCCCGGATCATGGCGGATCTTGGCGTTTCGAGAATATGCATGCAGTGCGACAAGGAAGATGGTGGCAGTTGTTGCGGAGCCGGAATTGAAAGCAGGTATTCAACCGTTTTGGTGCTCATCAATTTTTTGCTGGGCAACCGACCACCCACAAGGCGCCAGTTTCCCGACGGCTGTTTCTTCCTCGGGGAGCATGGCTGCACCCTGACGGCTCGCGACGTTCTCTGCGTGAATTACCTGTGCTCCAGGATACAGCGCGCGCTCACACGGGAGGAACTGGGGAAGCTCCAGAACACCACGGGCAGAGAGATGGATGTCCTCTTTGCACTCAACGAAACCCTCAAGAAAAAGATCGCAACCTGACCTTCCGTACTCATGAGACCCCATCCCCTGAAAGAGACCATCGATTTCATCGCCCGATATTACGACGGACAGAAATAAGGCCGTGAAGGGGTCGAAGGCTACCGCAAGTCCACCGATCTCATGATGTTTACGCGCGTGGCCGATGAGCTGAGGCGGTTGGGCGTGGTCGACGAGGACACCACGGTTTTTCTCGACTTGGGGTGTGCCGATGGTCGCGTCAATGTGCTGTTGAGCTAGAGCGTGAAACGATCGGTCGGTATCGAAATCGACCCGTTGATCGTTCAAGAGTACGAACCACGCAAAGGGGCGCTCCTGCAGAGACGAAGAGACGCAATAATCCGGATGTTCTTGTTTTTCTCTGCGCCCCTGCGTCTCTGCGTGAACATGAAAGGAGGGCCTTTTTCAGTGCCCCGCCAAAACGCTCGCCGGAGTCAGGCTCTCGATGAGCCGTCGATGCTGTGGATAAAGCCTGACCAGCTCTTCCCGGACGCCCAGTTCCAGGTCCCCGAAGTCAAAGCCGGGCGCAACGGTACACCCCGCCAGCGCGTAGGATCGTGGGGCGTGCACCATGGCCCCGAACCAGCATCCAGCCGGTGCCAGGAACTGAAAGGATTCGCCTTCCCTGAAATTTTTCCCCAAGCGTCCCTCCAGGAGTTGTCCGTCGGGCTGAATCACGACCACGGTCAGAGTGCCCCCTTCATAGTGATGCCACAGTTCGTCCGACTTTATTCGATGGAAAAAGGATTTTCCGCCGCCTTTGAGCAGGTAATAGATGGCTGTGGCAAGGGGGCGTGCTCCCGGGAATCCCTCGGGAAGGCAAGGGCGGGGCAGAGTGAATGAGGAGCGGTAGGTCCGCCTGAAATAGCCGCCTTCCGGGTGTTCTGCGAGTTGGAGTCTTTCGATCCAATCTTCGGCTCGATCGGCCATAATCATCCCTTTGCGGAGAGCAAACGTGTTGAAATTTAGACAGTCAGTGTATAATATTAATATCCATTCGACGCAGGCTTTCCGTGTGGTCACCCGACAGTCAACGAAGCGAGTGGAGTTTTTGGATCGGGGTTCATACCCGCTTGACGCGAACCATCTCCGGATGGCCTCTCACCCCGGGCAGTCGGGGGCTGTCCCTTTGGCCCCGATGAGGGGATACCCGGGATAGGTTCCACCATACGCGTTGTAAACGGTTTTGCCGGTTCAGAGTGCCCTTTACCCCAAGCGAGCAGCTGCAATGGCCAGTTTGAGCATATGTACGTATCCCGATCCCGTCCTGAGGCGGCGCGCCGCGGAAGTGGAGAGGGTCAACAAGGAGATCCGTAGACTCGTCGACGACATGGTGGAGACCATGTACAAAGCGCCAGGCATCGGACTCGCGGCAAACCAGGTGGGGAAGCCCTTGCGTGTCCTCGTGGTGGATCTCCAGAGGCCCGATTATGAGCAGGGACTCATTGTCCTGGTGAATCCCCGCATCGTGAAAGCCCAGGGTGAGATCGTCTATGAGGAAGGCTGCCTGAGCGTTCCCGAGTTCTTTTCCAATGTCAAGAGATTTGAAGAGGTCACGGTTCGAGGGGTCGACGTCAACGAAAAAGTCGTTGAAATCACGGCCAACGGGTTGCTGGCCATAGCCCTCCAACACGAGATTGACCACCTCGATGGGCGACTCTTCATCGACCGAATCGGGACGGTTGCAAAGGACGTTTTCAAGAGAAAATGGAAAAAGAAACAGAAAGAGCACAAGGAGTGAATTCCGCCTTCCCGCGCATCGTTTTTCTCGGGACTCCCGATTTCGCTGTACCATCACTCCAGCGCCTGATTTCCAAGGGCGCCCCTGTCCTGGCTGCAGTCACCCAGCCTGACCGTCCGAGAGGCCGTGGCGCAAAAGTAGCCGCACCCCTGGTGAAACGGATTGCCGAGGGTGCCGGAATCCCTGTCTATCAGCCGGAGCGTATCAGGGAACAGGGCGCCATTGAGCACCTGCGCTCCCTGAATGCGGAATGCGCCGTGGTGGTGGCTTACGGGCAGTTGCTTCCTCAAGCCGTTCTGGATATTTTTCCCCTGGGGTCCATCAATGTCCATGGATCGGTTCTTCCCCGGCACCGCGGAGCCGCCCCGATTCAGAGGTCCATTCTCGCGGGGGACGCGAAGACGGGCGTGAGCATCATGCTCCTGGATGCAGGGATGGACACGGGTCCCGTGCTATCTCGGCAGGAGATTGCAGTCGTAGAGGACGATTGCTTCGGGACCGTTCACGACAGGCTCGCGGTGATCGGGGCGGATCTTCTTTGCGAAACCCTGAAGGCATGGAAAGCGGGTGCCATCCGGCCCGAGGCCCAGGACGACGCCCTGGCCACGTACGCCCCACCCATACGGAAGGAGGAAACCCGCCTCGACTGGCGACTCCCCGCCCATCGCATCGTGAGCACCATACGGGCCTTCGACCCTTCCCCTGGAGCTTTCACCGTTTATCAGGGCAAGAGACTGAAGTGCTTCGCAGCGAAAGTGCTTCCGTGGAAAGAGACTTCCGGAAGACCTGGTGAGACGGTCGGAGAAGCGGAAACCGGGCTGGTTATCCTGGGAGGGGATGGAGTTGCCCTGAGCATCGGATCACTCCAGCTTGAAGGCCAAAGGAGGCTCAACGCATCCGAGTTCCTTCGCGGCCATCCCATGTCGCCGGGCACATCCCTTGACTGACATGCCCGCAAGAGACGAATTGCACCATGCCCCCTTTACAAAAAGAGCACCTGCCAGTTTACGAGGAGGAGATCTCCGGACAACCTGAGAAGAGGAGGCTTGCCACGCTCCTCGGGTTGACCGCGGTCCTGCTCCTCACCTTTCTGGGGTTCTCCTACCTCATTCCCTACTACGGTTTCGGCCGGATTCACCCCCAGATGCCCTGGGTTGTGGGGGCCCTCATGGCGTCGCTGGGAGGCTTGATTCTCATCGCCTTTGTCCTGCTCATCGTGGTCACTCTCCTGGGTCACGACGTTCCCTTTTCTCTGCGACTGCGCAGCGTGGCTCTCAAGTTCCTGCTTCCCGTCCTCATTGGGGTGGGCAAACTCGTGGGGCTCCGCAAGGAGCAGGTCCAGCATGCCTTCGTCGCCGTGAACAATGAGCTCGTCATGGCTCAGTGGAGGAATGGTCGTCCGCCTCGAAACATCCTGCTCCTGATGCCTCACTGCCTTCAGGACAGTGACTGTCCCGTGAAGATCACCAATCAGGTGGAGAACTGCAAGCGGTGCGGCAAGTGTCCCATCAAGGACCTGGTGGAGCTGTCCAACAAGTACGGTGTGGACCTGGCGGTGGCGACAGGGGGCACGGTGGCGCGGCGCATCGTCATCGAAAAGCGACCGGACGTCATCATTGCAGTGGCGTGCGAGCGGGATCTGACGAGCGGTATTCAAGACACGACGCCCTTGCCGGTCTATGGAATATTCAACCAAAGGCCCTTCGGCCCGTGCTTCAACACCCGTGTGGCCCTCGATCGCGTGGAATCCGTGCTCAGGGAAATTGCCGCCATGAGGCAGAACGCCGGATCATGATCAACGCCAGGACCTTGGCCTTTCAGCTCCTCCTCCATGTGAACCAGAAGCCATCCCACCCGGACAGGCTGATCCGCGTCACCCTGGAGCGTCATCGACTTCTGGATGAGCGGGAGAAAGCCCTCCTCACCGAACTGGTTTACGGAACCATCCGCTGGCAGGGGCGTCTCGACTGGCACATCGACCAGTTGAGCAGGATCAGGCCCGACAAGATTTCCAATCCGATTCGCATCCTGCTTCGCCTGGCCCTCTATCAGATTCTTTTTCTCGACCGGATTCCCCCTCACGCAGCGGTCAATGAAGCCGTCAAGCTTGCCAGGGCAACTCAGCCAGCCTTTCTGGCCGGTTTTGTGAACGGGCTCCTGCGGGAGGCAATCCGCCACGAAGGGCATTGGAACTGGCCATCGGAGGAAGCCAACCCTGCGGATTTCCTCGCCGTCACGACCTCCCACCCAGTGTGGTTCTGCAAGAGGTGTGTCGGCGAAATGGGATTCGAGGAAGCACGGCGGTTTTGCGACGCCAACAACGGGGTGGCTCCCCTCGTCCTGCGTGTCAATCCCCTCAAAACCACGACTTCCCAGCTTTTGGAGAAGCTCGCGGGCGCGGGGACTCTCGGGACGCCTTCACCGTACCTTTCCGACTCGATCCGGGTGTCCGGTGTGCGGATGGATCTGGCCCGGCTCCCCGCTTTTGGGTCGGGGTGGTTTCAGGTTCAGGACGAAGCTTCCCAGTTGATGGGCCATCTCCTCTGCCCTTCCCCCGGGGAGCGGGTGTTGGACCTCTGTGCCGGCTTTGGGGCCAAGACCACTCATCTTGGTATTCTCATGGGAAACACGGGGGAAATCGTGGCGGTGGACGAAGCTGCGTGGAAGCTGGAAGACTTGAAGGCGAACGCCGAGAGACAGGGCATCCACATCATCAGGGCCCTGCCGGGGGATGCTCTTGGGCTGGACCCTGATGCGGTGGGGACCTTCGACCGGGTGCTCCTCGATGCCCCCTGCAGCGGCTTCGGTACACTCAGGCGCAATCCCGACATCCGCTGGCGTCGCCATCTCAAGGATCCGTATCGCTTCTCCCGGCTCCAGGAAAGCCTCCTTCGGCATGCGGCAAGCTTGGTGGCTTCAGGCGGAAGCCTCGTCTATGCGACCTGCACGGTGTTTCGCGAGGAAAATGAAGCCGTGGTGGAGCGGTTTCTGGAAGAACACCCGGGTTATGGACTGGATGAGGCGCGGGACTTCCTACCGACGAGTTGTCTGCCTCTGTGCGAGGAGGGGTTCTTCAAATCCTGGCCTCATCGGCATGGGATAGACGGTTTTTTTGGGGCACGGTTCAGGAGGTCGACCTGAAATTGGGGGCGATGCGTGTGTCCTGGCACGTGCATTGCTGTGCCTTATCACGGTTTCGTTCCCCCATGGGACTGGGAGAGGCTGTGTGTGCCCGATCGGGGCTGAGTTTTCCGCGAAGGAGTGACGCGTGGTGAAAAGTGCTTTCTTTCTCGTTTTGGGCTTTGGGTTGATTGCCGCGGGCATTGCGGGAGTCGCGACCACAATGGTGGTCCAGAGAAATGAGGCGGCGGTCAAGGATATAGAGCAACTGCAACAGAAAATGTGGACCGAGTCGCTCGAGGAACAGAGGAAGCTTGAAGAGAGGCAGAAGGAGCTATACAGAGTCGCCAAGGACATCGAGGTGGAGAAAAAGCGCCTGGATGAGGAGCGTCGCCGCGGAGAAGACGAACAGCGGGCCAGGAAGGCGGCCCTGGAGGACAGGGAGCGGGCCGCGGCGCGGCCCAAGGTAGAGCCTCCCAAGAGGGTGACCCCAGAGTCTGATCAGGGTGGGATGAGGCAGGAGGCGCCTTCCAGGAGGTTTCAGGAGCCGGAGCGAAGAAGCCCGTCTTATGCGGAATCACGCCGGTCACAGAGTTCGAGGGCTTCCAGGTCCGAAGTCTCAGCCGAGAACTTGAAAGGGATCGCGCGGAAGGCGAGCATCGAAGTCGCCAGGTCCTTTGGGCCGGTGGAGTATTACAACCGAAGGATTCGCGAGTTGGTTGTGGCGGAGCCCTTCGACTATTCGGCGGGATGGATGCGTGTGCGCGTTCGGGTCTGGAGAAGCGAGAGGCTCGTCATGGACGATCTCGTGAGAATCCCACTGGCACGATGGTACCAGGAGAGAATGGCCGAATTGTAGGATGCCTTGCGCCGCGGGACTTGGTGGGCATCTGTGTGCGTATCGTTGGAAGAGGAGTCGCCTGTGCAGATTTCAGGAATGCTGGTTCTTTCGGGCCTCTGCATCATCGCCGGCATCGGTTTCGTGATTTTCGGGCTGCACCAGCGGTCCCGTGCCGTGTGTCGGCCTGCCGCCTCCGGGGGGTCGGCCCTATCGCCCGATTCATCGTCCACGGCCGATGTTATGGCCCCACTGGGATTCCTGGGTGAGGGCCTGGGTCCGGACGAAGGGGTGCCGAGGTCGACCCCGGATGGCCTTCCCGATGTGGAGCTGACGGGGCAGTCCAAGACGGGGGTGAGCCCCCCCAGGAGAACGGGGTCACTGTGGGATTCCCTGAAAGCGCCCATGCGCGCTTTCAGGCGCAAGGAAAAGCATGAGGAATGGAGAGCCCTCGACATCCCCACCGCCACGGGGACGGCCCTCGTTCCCAAGAGCATGAAGACGCAGCCGGACCAGCCCGATGAAGGGGAGCCCAGCCCCTAGAATCGCTCCTATCCCACTTCATTTCGATCCCGGCAATTTGCCGTCATTCCGTAATTTTCACGCGTGCACGTGGACGGCATGGGGCGAAGCGCCTTCAGCAGACCTTCCCACCGGGGGGCACGGCTCGGTCCGTGGTCACGAGACGCAACGTCTCCCCATCGTGGGCGGCGAGAACCATTCCATGGGACTCGACCCCCATGAGCATGGCCGGCTGCAGGTTGGCCACCACCAATACCTGCTTTCCCAGGAGATCTTCGGGGGCATAATGCTGGGCAATGCCCGCCACGATCTGGCGCTCTTCCCCCAAGTCCACGATGAGGCGCAGCAGCTTGCCGGACTTGGGAATCCTTTCAGCCCTCAGGACCGTGCCGACCCGCAGATCGATCTGCCGAAACGTGTCGATCGTCACGGCTTCCGGTTCTTTCTCCGTTTCCTTCTCCTTCTTCGGCTCGCTATGCTCCCGCGGCATTTCTTTACTGTCCTTAAGTTCGATTCGCGGGAAAAGGGCTTCCCCCTTGCTCACAGGGGTCCCTTCGGCGAGTGTGCCCCACGAGGAGTCTTCCTTCAACCGGAGATCACCGAGCGATTTCCCGACCCCGAGTCGCTCCAGGATTTTCTGGGCGGTGGAGGGCATGAAGGGAGCGACGAGAACGGCCACGATCTTGTTGACTTCCAGGACATTCCGGATGACCGTCTGGAGGCGCCCCTGCCGGTCGGGATCCTTGGCCAGGTTCCATGGTCCCACGTGGTCGATGTATCTGTTGGCGGCGTTGATGCATTCCCAGATGGATATGAGAGCCTTGTGGAAACCCAGTTTGGGGACTTCCTGCACGGTGGTCCGCACGGCTTCCTCGGTGCATTCCCGGAGCTCCGCATCGGCTCCTTCCTCCCCCGATCCGAAGGGGGGAACGTTCCCGGCGAAGTATTTGCCCGTCATGGCCAGTGTCCGGCTGAACAGGTTACCCAGGTCATTGGCAAGGTCGGCATTTATCCTCTGCACCAGTGCCTCCTCGCTGAAGTTGGCGTCCAGGCCGAAGACCATTTCCCGCAGGAGGAAATATCGGAACGCATCGAGCCCATACACCGGGACGAGGTCCAGGGGGCGCACTACGGTCCCCCTGCTCTTGCTCATCTTGCCCTCGTTGATCTTCCAGTACCCGTGAACGTTGAGGTGTTGAAACAGGGGGAATCCCGACGCCTTGATCATGGTGGGCCAGTAGATGCCGTGGGGTTTCAGGATGTCCTTGGCAATCATGTGCTGGGCCGCCGGCCAGAACTCCCTGAAAAGGGGGCCGTCGGGGTAGCCCATGGCGGAAACATAGTTGATGAGGGCATCGAACCACACGTACGTGACATAGCGGTCGTCAAAAGGGAGGGGGATGCCCCAGCTCAGCCGCTCCTTGGGCCTTGAGATGCAGAGGTCCTCCAGGGGCTCCCGCAAAAAGGAGAGCACTTCGTTGCGGTACCGTTCGGGCCTGATGAAATCGGGGTTCGTTTCGATGTGCCCGATGAGCCAGTCCTGGTATTTGCTCATGCGAAAAAAGTAGTTGGCTTCCTCCCGCTCCACGGGCTCCTTGTCATGGTCGGGACACTTGCCGTCGACCAGCTCCCGTTCGGTGTAAAACCGTTCACAGCCCACACAGTACAATCCCTTGTAGGTGCTGAAATAGATATCCCCGGAGTCGAAAACGTTTTGGAGAAGGTGCTGCACGACGCCGACGTGCTCGGGGTCCGTCGTGCGGATGAAGAAATCGTTTTCAATGTTCAGCTTCGGCCAGGTTTCGCGGAAAAGCCCGCTGATGCGGTCGGCGTAGCTCTTTGGGTCCATGCCCGCTTCCTGGGCGGCCTGGACGATCTTGTCTCCGTGCTCGTCGGTTCCCGTGAGGAAAAAGGTCTTGTATCCAAGCAGCTTGTGGAAGCGGTTGAGCACATCGGAAACGATGGTCGTGTAAGCATGGCCGATGTGGGGTTCCGCGTTCACGTAGTATATGGGCGTGGTGATGTAGAAGTGATCCATTTCAAACCTTTTCGCTGTGTTCCACGGGGAATGAGTGCGGCCGGTGAGCCCCCGGGTTCGCGTCAGGGCCCGGGTCCGCCGCGGAGTGTGGCCGGGATGGGATGGCTCGGGTTAGGAAGCTTCCCCGGAGGGCGAGTCCAGCTTCTTCTCGATCTCCCTTCCATCTTCCATCAAGACGGTGATGGTTCTCTCAAAGATGTTCTGGCGAACCACCTTGCCGCGTCCTTCGGAAATCTCGATCTTCTTGCCGAGCTTGGGCATGTCCTTCTTCAATTCCTTGTAAGTGTCGTATTCGTACTGAAGGCAGCACATGAGGCGCCCGCATGCCCCCGAGATCTTCGAGGGATTGAGGCTCAGGTTCTGCTCCTTGGCCATTTTGATGGAGACCGCATGGAAGTTTTTCAGGTAGGTCGCGCAGCACAGGGGTCTTCCGCATCCGCCGAGTCCCCCCACCATTTTGGCCTGGTTGCGGATGCCGATTTGCCGAAGCTCAACCCGAGTCCTCAGCCTCCGGACAAGATCTTTGAGAAGCTCCCGAAAATCGACACGGCCATCTGCGGTGAAATAGAAGATTATCTTGCTGCCGTCGAAAAAATACTCCACGTCCACGAGGTTCATCTCGATGCCGTGGACCCTGATCCTCTCCAGACAGTAATTCCTGGCATCCTGTTCGAATTCGAGGTTGCTCCCGTGCCTGGTGATCTCCTCTTCCGACGCAACCCTCTCCACCTTTTTCAACGTGGCGGGGTGCAGGCTCGCATTCCTGAAGCAGGGCCGTTCCACAACCTGTCCCAGCCCGACGCCCTGCTCCGTGTGCACGATGACGAAATCGTCCCGCTTGAGGGGCAAATCACCCGGATCAAAATGATAGACTTTCCCTCCTTTGCGAAATCGAATCCCAACAACCTTTTCCATACAAGCTGTCCTTTATGGCAAGGCACACGCCTTCGAAAACCAGGTTCTTGTTGGCGTTCTGCCGAAGGCGATGCAATGCTTGTTCGATATGCTCATAAATCGAGAAGAGCGTGTCGGTGCCAGTGCGCCCCGCGGCTCTCAACGTCCTCCGATCCAGCTCAAAAAGGGGCTGGTGGTTCTCGAGGAGTCTGTAAAGAATCACATCACGCATCCAAAGTTTAATACATTCGAGGTCCTGCTCCAAGTTCTCGCTTTTCTGAACCCACTGAGCCATGAGTGGAAAAAACTCGAGGATGCCGAGGTCACCGAGGCTCTCGACCTTCCTCAGGGTTTCCTTCCACTGGTCCACCCGGTTCTCGTCGCAGAGCCACCTGGCCCTGGTCATGCTCCCTTCGGCGAGTCTTGCGACTTTCAAGGCCTTCGGGGAGGTCATCGGGTGCTGCGCCGCGAGGATGCTTGCGATGGCTTCCTCGTCGATCGGCTGAAACCTGAGGTGACAGCACCTCGAGACGATGGTCGGGAGCAGCATCTGGGGCTCCAGGGTCGTCACGAGGAAGACATTTCGCCCCGGGGGCTCCTCGAGCATCTTGAGGAGGGCGTTGGCGGCCTCCTCCCTGAGGGACTGGCCGTTCTCGATGACGATGACCCTCCTGTTTCCCTCAAATGGTGGGAAACGAAGTCGGTTGCGCAATCCCCGGATCTGGTCCAGTTTGATGAAGGCCCCGTCGGCTTTCACCCACAGCAGGTCGGGATGGGTCCCGTTCTCCATTTTGAGGCATGATGCGCATCGATCACAGCAGTCATGCTCCACGGGGGACAGGCAGTTTAGGAGCTTGGCGAATTGCAGCGCCACGGCAGACTTCCCGATGCCCTCCATGCCGCTGAAGAGCAACGCATGGGGAACCTGGGTTGACTCAAAGAGCTTGCCCAGAAAAAGCTTGGCCCGCGGCTGGCCGGGGACATCCTTCAAGGCCATTGCCCTTCTCTTTTCCTTTCCTGCCCATCAGGGGCCGGACTTCTTCAGGTTTTTCGAGGCCCAGATATTCAGCTGCACGCCCCGATCCGCGGCGGGTTCCGCTGCCGGGGACGCGGGTTCTTCCTCCGCCCGGGGCAGCCCCCGGAAGAAGAAGCGATCGTACATGGACTGGTAGGCCGTCCAGGCTTCGTTGGCGCCGCTGGACTCGGAGAGAATCCGGTTGATGCCGTTCATCTTGGCGTCAAGATCATCGGCCAAATGGAGTGCAAACGCCTCGCGGGTCATGGGGAGCCGCACCGCCCCGTACTCCGTCTCGCCGTGGTGGCTCAGGATGAGGTGTTTGAGGAGCAGCGCGTCTTCGAGGGGGAAGTTCCTGAGACCCCGCAGCTTGTTCTCCAGGATTTCCACCCCGAGGACCATGTGCCCCAGGAGCCTCCCGGCGTCGGAGTAATCGATGCACACGTCGTAGGCGAATTCATGGATCTTGCCTATGTCATGCAGGATGGCGCCGACAATGAGGAGATCCCGATCGAGCTCCTGGTAAAGGCTGCTGATCTCCGAGACCAGGACGGTGACGGAAACGGTGTGTTCGAGGAGCCCCCCCAGGTAGGCATGGTGCATGGATTTTGCCGCCGGGGCCACCGTGAAGCGCCCCATCAGTTCGGCGTCCTGCAGGATGTGCTTCAGCAGGCGTTGGAGAGAGCGGCGTTTCACACTGGAGGCCATCCTTTGGAGTTTTTCCAGGAGCACTTTTGTGTCATGGGGGCAGACAGGCAGGAAGTCGGAAGGGTCGAAGTCCTTGCGTGGAAGAGGGACGACTTCCTGGATGTGGAGCTGCAGCTCATCGCGAAACAGTTCACTGCGGCCCCGCACAAACACCACGCTGTTCTTGAGAATGGACTGGGCAGACTCCGCCGCCCTTTCCCATATGCGGGCGGTCATCTCTCCCGTCTTGTCCGCCAGCTTGAGGGTGAGGAAAGGCATTCCATTGCGGGCTGTCCGCAGCTGTTTGTCGGTGACCACGAACGCACCGGCCACCTCCATGTTGGGGAGGATTTCCTGAACGAAAGGCTTTGCCACGCATCAACCTTGAAGAACCGGTGAAGAGGGAATCCCAACCCGGGCGTGTCCCGTGAGCACCAATGTGCACGGATCTGTATAGTATACGAGGACAAAATATGTCAAACTGGGACTGCCTGTTTTCAGGAGGTGTTTCAATCCATGAGCGCTTGTCAATGCTGCGGAAATCCCATAAGATGAGGTTCCTGACTCTCTGGAGCGAGGAATGCCATGGAAATTGTCGCTAAACTTGGTTCCCTTCTCGGGCTCTCGTTCATCTCCGGAATCAACCTTTATGCCACCGTTGCCGTGGTGGGCCTTTGCAGAAAGTTTGAGCTCGTTCACGGTCTCCCCCCCGAATTCGACATCCTGGCCAACGATGCGGTGCTCGCCGTCGCCATCCTGCTGTACGTGATGGAATTCGTCATGGACAAGGTCCCGGGTCTGGATACCCTCTGGGATTCCATTCACACTATCATTCGCCCTTTCGGCGGGGCCATGCTGGCTCTTCTCCAGGTTGGGGAGTCGAGTCCCGCCATGCAGGTGATCGTCTTCATGCTGGGGGCAAGTCTCGCTTCCGCCGCTCATATCACCAAGGCGGGCACGCGGCTCATCATCAACACAAGCCCGGAGCCTTTTTCCAACATCCTGGTGAGCCTGGCGGAAGATGCAGGGGCCATCGGGTTTTCCTACATGAGCCTGGCGTACCCCAAGACAGCGTTCTTTCTGACCCTGTTGTGCCTTGTGGTCATTGGGACCTTTATGCCCCTCATTCTGCGCACTGTGCGGATGCTCTTTTGTGCCCTCTTCTTCAAGCTGAAGTGCTTCCTGTTCCAGGAATGCGCATGGACTTCCTCCCGGGGGCTTCCATACTCGCTGGACGCGTTTTTCGATGCTCATCGGGACGCGGATGAGAAGTTGCTGTGGACGGGGCAGGCTTATGCCGTCAAGATACCCCAAGTGTCCAGGCATTCTCGGATTCAGGTCATCATCACGTCAAAGAGGGTCCATTTCCTCTACCGGCATTGGAGCAAGCTCAAAGAGCATGTCATCGCCCTGAGTGAACTTGTCCAGTCCAAGCCCTACAGGGGATTTCTCCTGAGCCGATGGCTTCTGAAAACCGCCAGGGGGGACTGGTTGCTATACCTGTACCCTTCCCTGGTGAGGACCCTTCCCCAGGACCTCGCAACGCGTGTAGGCCGTGATGAAAGCTCCCTCTGAGGTCCGCAGGCCTGCATCTTTTTCCCATATTCCTCCGGACAAGACGTTTTGGCAATCGCTGCGGTGCCCCGGCATCACAACCCATGCCGGGGAAATCGAGCTGCTTGCCCGTCAGATCCCGCAGCGTTTGGCCGTCCTTCGGTACAAGCACTCCATGGCTCTCCCGTGGGTCATCCTCATAGGGGGGACGGGCACCGGCAAATCGACGCTCTTCAACGCCATCTGTGGGAAGACCCTCAGTGAGACGGGGGTGGAGCGGCCGAAAACATCCGGCCCCGTCGCCTTCGTTCACAGGGACGCAGCGCTCGGGGATGGGTTGCCGTTTCCATCCATGGAAATCGAAGGAATCCCGGTGGAATCGGTTGGACCCCCCGGCCAGGCCGGAACCCTGGGTGCGATGGTCGGCATCCGGCACGAGGATGCTGCCATGGGCCATTTGATCCTCGTCGACACCCCCGACGTGGACAGTGTGGAACCGAGGAATCGGCAAGCGGTGGAGGCCCTCTATCTCCTCGCGGACGTGGTGATCTTCGTCGCCAGTCAGGAGAAGTACGCCGATGATGTGCCATTCCGGTTCCTGACGCGGGTCATCCGGGAGGGGAAGCTCTGCTTCGCTGTGCTCAACAAGGGGGACAGCATGATGGTCGCGGCGGAGGTTCTCTCATCCCTGGGAGCCCATGGTCTCGAACTGGACCCGGAGAAATTCTGGGTCTTCCCCCACATCCCGGCTCACCCGTCTTCCGGGTTGGCAAGGACGGGTGTTTTCGAGGAGTTCCGGGCTTCTTTATTCCATGCTCTGGCGCCGAGCGAAACCGGGCGTCTCGTGGCGGCGGAGGCGATCCGCTTTTCCAGGCAACTGGAATCGGAAATCCGGCGGCTCCATGAATTGCTCGTGTTGGAGGACGAGGCTGCAAGGGGATGGCTGGAGCACCTGGAGGTTTTCTTCGAGGCTGCGTGCCAGAACCTGCTTGAACAGCAACAAAAGCACTTCACGGAGGGAAGTCGGGAAGTCCTGCAAAAGGAGATCCGAAAACACTTCAGTAAGTACGACCTGCTCCGCGTGCCGAGGCGCATGGTTTCGCAGATTGTCCTTACTCCTTTCCAGTTGCTGGGTCTGGTGGGGGACAGAGCCCCAGAATCTCACCAGGATGAGCTGCTGAGAATCCTCCAGAGAATCGATCTGGTGCCCATAAAAGCTGCCATGGAAGGCTTCAACCGGGCCGTGCTGGAAAAACTCTCCCCCCGGGATCCTTCTTCACCCCTGTACGGAGAGCTCCGTTCCCCAGGGGTTGTCCTCACGGACGAAGAGGTCCGGGCAATAGTTCGGGAGGAACAGGACCGGCTCATCGGCTGGCTGGAAGGGACCTTTGAAGAACTCGCCCGGGGCATTCCCAGGACCAAGGAGTGGGGAATTTACTCCACATCCATTCTCTGGGGAGGCCTCATCCTCTCCCTTGAGGCCGCCATCGGGGGTGGCATCACGATTCTGGAGGCGGTGCTGGATACCGCAGTGGCTCCGTTCGTGACCAAGGGGGCCGTGGAGCTCTTTGCTTACCACGAGCTCCAAAAGATCGCCCGCGAACTGGGGAAGAGGTACCAGGACGGCCTCGTTTCCTCGCTGCGGATGCAAAAGGATCGATACGCCCAGTGTCTCACTTCTCTTTCGCTCCCCCGGGATGCCCTCCTCAGGTTGAAAAAGCTGGAGAAGGATGTCAGGTCCGATGATGGTGGGCATGGAAAATAATGCCAAATATCTTCAATGATGGGGCTGCGGCCCCACCTGCCATGAATGGTCTGGAAGGGACCACTCGTGTATCAAGGAAATGAGGTTGAATATGCTCCATTTACTCACCGACCCCGAGGCCTGGATCGCATTCCTCACGCTGACGGCCCTGGAGCTTGTCCTCGGCATCGACAACATCATCTTCATATCGATTCTCGTTGACAAACTGCCTGTGGAGAGGCGCCAGTTTGCCAGGCGACTCGGCCTCTTTCTCGCCATGTTCATGCGCATCGGCCTGCTGATGATCCTCTCCTGGATCGTCGGGCTGACCGCCCCAATCTTCAAACTGATCGGACAGAGCATTTCGGGGCGGGACCTGATCCTCATCGGTGGAGGACTCTTTCTGCTGTGGAAGAGCACAATGGAAATCCACCAGCTCCTGGAAGGCGAGACGGGGGAAGCCTCTCGTGCCGTGGCCGCCACTTTCGGCGCCGTCATCCTGCAGATCATGGTCATCGATCTAATCTTTTCCCTGGATTCCATCATCACCGCCGTCGGAATGGTGAACGTCATCGCTGTGATGATCGCCGCGGTCGTCGCATCGGTGGGGTTGATGATGGTCTTTGCATCGGCCATCGGGCACTTTGTTTCCGCGCACCCCACGATCAAAATGCTGGCCCTGTCATTTCTGGTGGTGGTCGGAGTGGCCCTCATCGCGGACGGCTTCGAGCACCATGTGCCCAGGGGATACATTTATTTCGCCATGGCCTTTTCGGTTTGCGTGGAAATGTTGAACATCCGCATGCGCAAGAAGGTCAAGGAGCCAGTGCGCCTCCACGAGCCCTATGCCCACGATGAGGATTGACGCCGCAGGGAGCTGGAACCGTCATTTTCGGGGCGAGGGGGGACCTCTGCCGGTGACGCTTGCCTCATGAACCTCATCTGTCACCCTGTCTCGAAAGGGACCGTCCATGTCCAACGTCATCCAGGATTTGCGGGAGGACCTCAACCGATTTCGCCGCATGATCATGGAGGAAGCGGTACTGTCCTGTTCCGAGGAGGAAAAGGCAGTCCTGCTCGACCAATCCGGTAATCTCATCCATCGGTTGGACGCCGTTGTGGAGAGTTCGCTCACCGTGGGCCTCCTTGGCGGGACGGGAGTCGGCAAATCCAGCCTCATGAACGGACTGGCCGAGTCTCCCATTGCGTCGACCAGCCATCGGCGTCCTCACACGGACCGGGTCCTCGTCTACCGGCACACGGATGTTCCTCTGCCCCTTCCGTTTCAAAGGAAGGCGGGGTTGGGTGATTCCGAAGCAGGGGGTGGACGAGGTTTTTCGTCGGATGAAGGAGAATCGGCGTCGGTCCCATTGTGGCTCGAAGTTCCCCACCACGCAGACCCGATCCGCCACGTCATCCTCTGCGACCTGCCGGACTTTGACAGCCTTGTGGGGGAGCACCGGCTGCGGGTCCTCAGGTTTCTCGAGCATCTGGACATGGTCGTTTGGGTGGTCTCTCCCGAAAAGTACGCGGATGCCCGGTTTCATGAATTCCTCCGAGAGGTTCCCAAGGCGAAGCGGAACTTCACCTTCGTGCTGAACAAAGTGGATCTCCTGTTCGAGGGCAGAACGGTCGAAGCCGGGTACGGCGAACTGGGGAAGGTGATTGCCCGCTTAACGGAGCATCTGCGGCAGGGCGAAGTTGCCAATCCCATCATTTATGCCGTCTCCGCCGCCGATGCCGTGTCCTCGGCCAACTTCGCCCCATGGAATCAGTTTTCCCATTTCCGCCATCAGATTTTCCAGATGAGAGACGCGAAGGAAATCAACGCCGTGAAGGCTGCCAACCTGGATGTGGAGGTGCGCCGGTTTCTTCTCGTTGTGGAAAGGGAGATGCTTCACCTCGAGAGGATCCAGGAAGTCCTGTCCGAGTTGGTGATGGAGTTGGAGGACGGCAGGGAAGAATGGGTCGAGGCGGGCAAGGAAGCATTTCGACACTGGCTCCACGGGGATTTTCGAAGTGTGGTTTTCGATCTCCTGGTCGACCCGTCCCAGTTGGTGGGTCCAGGACATCTGGTGGCTCAAACTGCCCATGCCGCCCGGCTCTTGTCCGGTTCGCCAAAATCCGGCGAATCATCGGATCACGCACCCATCCCTCAGGGAACGGCGTTTCTTCTCGAAAGCCAGATGGAGAGGCTGGAAAACCGGATCGCCCATCGTCTTCTCCACCGAGGGCTTCCGCTGAATGTCGCGGGGCCGCTCAACGGCCTCTGCTCAGCCGCATCGGACTGGCGCAGGTTCTCCGGGAGGGTCCAGGAATTCATGTCCATGCGCGTCGGCGAACACCGGGCTGCCGGACCTGCCGGCTTCCGGCTTCTTCAAAGAGGTATTTACATCGCTGTTTTCCTGGTTTTTATGGTCGCCTTGGGAGGAGGGGATCCCTGGAGGGATTTCCTTGGCGCCCCGGGTCCTGGAGCTACGTTGAAACTTGCCGTGGAGACCCTGGTCCGCCTCTTCAGCCCCACGGGGGTGGCCGCACTCGGGAGCTATCTGATCCTCCAGATATTGCTGGGTTTTCGTTTCTACAGCCGCTATAAGAAATCCTTGCAGCGCCGTGCGCAAAAGTTTATAGAGTCACTCAAGCTTGGGCTCGTCGCCTTGTGGGAAGAGGAACTGCTGGCGGTCATCGGGCGGTTGACGGAAAGGAAGAGGGAACTGGAAGCGCGGGCCGCGGAGCTCTCCTCCCTCAACAGGGGGACCGGGAGGGATTGATCGGTGTTTTTAAAAACGCTCATTGTCATTGCCATTTTCGCCATTCCGCTCATTCCCACTTTTTGGGCCATACTGGACATTCCACGGCGGCGGTTTCCCACACAAGGGCAGAAGATGGTGTGGTTTTTTGTCGTCGCCACCTTGCCTTTCTTTGGAGCCATCTTTTACATCCTCTTGGTCCGACGTCATACGAAACCCTTGGAAGTTGCGTAAAGAAAACGTTTGCCCGGCGATGTCCGCTTTCCGCCTGTTCTGTCAGGCTTTCGGACTTCATCCGGGGCGAAAGGGAGGCGCAATTCAGTCATGCTTGATTTCCTGAGAAGACATTCAAAATCGTGGTTGATGGTCGTGGCATTCGGTTTCATCATCGTCTCCTTCATCATATGGGGCGGGTTCAGAACAGGGGAGGAGGGACAGATTGCCGAAGTCGACGGTCAGACCATCAGCAGGGCGGACTATGACAAGTTCTACCGGGACCTTCTCGACACGTACCGAAGGCAGTTCGGCACTGCCCTCTCCGATGACCTCATCCGGCAGCTGGGCCTGGAAAAGCGGGCCCTGCAGATGATGATCCAGCGGTACCTCGTGATGAAAGCCTCCAGCCAGATGGGCCTCAGTGCCACACCACAGGAGGTGCAGAAGGTCATTCTCGAGATCCCGTTCATTCAAACGGAAGGGAAATTCGACCGGACCAAGTACGACCTTTTCTTGCGCCAGAGCCGGCGGAGCCCGGAGGCGTTCGAAAAGCAACTGTCGGAGGATTTGACCCTTCAGAAGGCAGAGTCTTTCATCAAGCGCCGGGCTCTCGTTACGGAGGACGAGATCCTGGCGGATTACCGTCTGAACCATTCGCAGGTGCGGGTGGAGTATGTCCTTTTCAACCCCAAGTCCTACGAAGAAAAAGTGGACATGGATGCAAAGGCGGTTAAGGCTTTCTACGAGCAGCATATTGACAGATTCAGAGACCCCGAGAAGAGACAGTTTGCCATCGTGCTCTTTGACACCGACGATCACCTCGGCGAGGTCAAGGTGACGGAAGACCAGCTTCGGCTGTACTACGACGAGCATCCCTCCGATTACCACAAGGAAAAGGATGTCCGGGCCCGCCACATCCTCTTTTCGGTGAAGGAGGATGCCCCCGAGGAGGAAGTGTCCAAGGCTCGGGCGGAGGCACAGAAAATACTTGCCGAGGCCAAGAGCGGGAAAGACTTCGTCGAGCTCGCCAAGAAGCATTCTCAAGACCCGACGGCTCCTCAGAACTCGGGAGACCTGGGATACTTCGAAAGGGGCAAGATGGTCCCCGCATTCTCCGATGCGGCCTTCTCCATGAACGCCGGTGATATCAGCGACCTTGTCCGCACCCCCTTCGGCTTCCACATCATCAAGGTGGAGGATGTGCGCCCCGAGAAGACGTCCTCCTTTGATGAGGTGCGGACCCAGATCGAATCGATCCTGAAGGAGCAGGAGGCGCGCGAGATCGCCTTCAAGAAGGCCAGGGAGTTTTCGGACCTTGCCTACGCCCAGAAAGACGTGGAAAAAGCCGCTCAGGGCAGGAATCTTTCGGTGAAGGGCACATCCTCATGGATTTCCAAGGCCGATCCCCTGCCGGAAATGGACGCGGTCCCACCAGCCGCATCCGACAAGCTTTTCGGCTTGACCGAAAAAGAGATCAGCGAACCCATCGAAATCCCCAAGGGATTCGTTGTGGTTCAGGTGAAGGCCATTCAGCCACCGCAGCCGATCCCTTTCGAGAAGGTCAAGGACCGGGTCGAAAAGGAGTTCAAATCCGAGGAGTCGCGGAAGCTTGCCCACGTGTCTGCGGCGGATTTTCTGGCGGTTGCGGGGAAGGCCGGGAGTCTTGAAGACGCGGCCAGGAACCAGAAGCTTGAGGTGAAAAAAAGCGAGTGGTTTTCCAGGGGTGAATCGGACAAGGACCTCAAGCTGCTCAAGGCGGACGCCATGGGCAAGGTGCTGCAATTGACGGAGAGCCAGCCGCTGCCGGACGCTCCCTTGGAACTCGGCAACCGCTTCATGGTGTGCCAGCTGTTGGAGAGGAAGCAATCGGACGAGAATCTGGAGAAGGAGCGAGACGGCATCGCGGCACGGATCCTTCAGCAGAAGCAGATGGCCGTCTGGCAGATTTGGCTCAGCGGCCAAGAGCGCCAGGCCAATATCAAGGTCTTCAAGGAGCTGTAAGGAACACTCTCTAAGCTCCTCTCCCTCGACGGGAGGGGGTGGGGGAGGGTGAATCGACTCATTTTTACGCCTTCCTTATTACAGCTCAACGCAATAAAGTGGCCGATAAGGCGGTCGTCATTCCGGGCCTGACCAGGAATCCAGGAGAAGTCTCTGGATGTCGGCGCCTGCCCCGGACCCCGATCCGGGGTTCGCCGGCATGACGGATTGGAACATGGACACCTATTTCTGTGGAGCCGCACTTAGTGCATGGGCCATGATGTCCCAGGGGGATGAGCTCTTGCCAACGCGCTATCGCAAAGGCAGGATCAGCGAAGAGGTCGCGGCCGTTTTCGCCGAGGCTCATGGTCTGCTGATTCTCGAGAGGAATTTTCGCTGTCCTCTGGGCGAGATCGATCTGATTGCCCAGGACGGCCCCACCATCGTCTTTGTCGAAGTGAGGTCCCGCTATGGGATGGGCTACGGATTGCCACAGGAGTCGGTGACGCGGGAGAAGCAGAAGCGCCTCACGCAACTTGCCCAATGGTACTTGAAGGCGCGCCGGCTGGAAGGGCGTTCCGCCCGTTTCGATGTCCTCGCAATTCTGTGGAAGGGTCAGGAGCCTGAAATAACCTGGATACCCAATGCTTTCGAGGCAACGCAATAGACCACATGAAGGTGCCTGTTCCGGAACGCTTCACGTTGTGGCCACTCCCATCGGGCATCTCGGCGACATCACCCTGAGGGCACTGGAGACACTGCGTGCCGTCGACCTGATTGCGGCCGAGGACACCCGTCACACCCGCAAGCTCCTCACCCATTACGACGTCCACAAACCCCTCGTGAGTTATCACAGCCGAAACTCCAGGGAACGGGGTCCCGAACTGCTCGGGAGGCTCCAGTCGGGGGAGAGCCTGGCTCTAGTGACGGACGCCGGGACTCCGGGCATCTCGGACCCGGGTGTGTCGCTGGTGAACGAGGCCCTCGAAGAGGGAATTCCCGTCTCCGTGATTCCTGGTCCTTCAGCCGTGATCTCCGCACTCGTTGTGTCGGGTCTTCCCACCCACACCTTTGCCTTTCTCGGGTTTCCGCCTGCCCGCGGGGCTGGGCGCAGGCGGTTTTTTGAAACCCAGTCCAACCTCCCCATGACCCTGGTACTCTATGAATCACCCAAGCGGCTCTTGCGTGCGCTCCAGAACATTCTTGCTTCGTGGGGAAATCGCAGGGTGGCAGTGGCGCGGGAACTGACCAAGCATTACGAGGAGGTTTTCCGAGGAACGGTTTCCGAGGCCATGGAACATTTCGCGGGAGAGACCAGGGGTGAGGTGACCCTCGTCGTGGCGGGCTGCGAGGCTCCTGATGAGCGCGAGAAGGAAGGGCCCGACTGGCGGGAGGAGCTCCGGCGCCTCCTGGAGGACGCGAATTTCAGTCTCAGGGAGGCTGCCGACGCGGTGGCCGGACAGTGCGGACTGTCACGGCGTCTCGTCTATCAGGAAGCATTGAGGATACGCGGGCGATGAGCTTTGCGTATTTCTGGAAAAAGAGGCGCTCGATTCGAATCACATGCGTCACCCTGCTGAGCGCGCTGGTTCTCTCCATGTGTCTGCCGCTCTTGTGCGGCTCCGGGGGGAGCATGGCGTCAAACCATCGCTCCGCGGCCTTTCCCGTCAAATTCCTTTACAGGGATCCCCGAGCTCACCAGGTCTGCGTCACGGGAAGCTTCAACGGGTGGTCTTCCCAGGCTCACTGCATGAAACGGGAAAACGACGGGTGGTCCAGCACCGTATTTCTTGCGCCAGGCCGCTACCAATACATCTTTCTCATCGATGGCACGGTCCGGCAAAAGGATCCCGGTGCCCTGCTCTCTCAGGACAACGGATTCGGAGAGGAGAACTCCGTGCTGGTGGTGGAGTGATCCCGGGAAGCGACGGGTCTTTTCCCGCCGGGCTCACGGGTGGCATGCTGGGTGCGCAACCATTCTCCGAGGTGAAAAAATCCATTCCGCGGTGTGACCGATGTCGGCCTCTCGTGTATATTGAGTGTGAAAACCACTGATTACAATAGAGGGACAAAGCCCGCTCATGGATAATGGGGACGATCAGCGGGTGATTGCCGCGGTTCTGGCCGGGGAAACCGACGCCTATGCTGTCCTGGTGGAACGCTATCAGAAGCCCATTTATAACTTGATGGTCCGCATGACGGGCTCGACCTGGGATGCCCTCGATCTTGCACAGGAAACATTCATCAAGGCTTTTGAACAGCTTCACCGTTTTCGCTTGGAAAAGAGGTTTTTCCCCTGGCTGTACACCATCGGTCTCAATCACTCGAAAAACTTCATCCGGCAGCGCAAATTGGTGCAGACCTATTCTCTTGATGGCTGCAAGGCAGGCTTTGACCCGGGGAACCCTCGCATGGAAGAGGAGAAGCTCTGTGCGCGGCTGGATGCCGTCAGGATCACCAGGGCTCTGGAGGAGCTGCCTTTCGATTACCGGGAGGCGGTGATTCTGCGGTACCACGAAGAGCTCACCATGGATGAGATAGCGAGTGTGCTGGGCATTTCGGTGAGCGGTGCAAAGATGCGGGTCCACCGGGGACTGAAGAAGCTTCGGGAAATCCTCGAGGGGGAATCGGATGGAGTCGAGGAGACGAAAGCTTCAGGATGAACTCACGGGAAAAGATCATGGGGTAGATGAGGAAGCCGTGAAGTCGGACGCCAATGAAAGACCAGTTTTTCCCGAGGTCCGGGACGATGAAGCGCTCGCCCGGGTGGTTCGAGAGCTCCGGCGCATGCCCGAACTGGAGCCGCCCCCGGTTCTCCTGCGCGGGGTCATGGATGCGGTTCATGCACGGAAATTGTCCCATTGGGCCCGGTTCTGCCGCTGGACCCGGTCCCCCCGTTCCATCACCTTCACACCCCTTCAGGTCATTCCAGGGGTTGCCGGAGTGGTGGCGGCCTGCCTGATCCTGGTCTTTCTCCTTGGAAAGGGAGACCGGGAAAAACCGGTTGGCCTCGTGGAAACCCACAGCCGGGTGCCCGTTGTCCTGAACCTGCGCATGCCCGATGCCCGCTCCGTCGCCGTGGTGGGGACGTTCAACGACTGGCGGGCCTCCGGCTACGAGATGCGCAGGGACTCCGACGGGTCTGCGTGGACCGTGACCCTGTGGTTGCCCGAAGGGCGCTATGAGTATGCTTTCCTGGTGGATGGGGGCAGCACCGTGCCCGATCCTTCGGCCCCTCTCCACCAGGATGACGGATTTGGGAGTCGGAACGCCGTGCTGATTGTGGGGAACCATTATGACAACAGCATCTAGAGGTCTGGTTGTACCGCTGCTCGCCGTGGCATGGCTGCTTGGGGCGTGGGGTGTGCCGTGTGCCCGGGGGCAGTCGGGGGCTTTCGAGAGCGCTGTCAGGGATGCCAGGGAAGCAGGGGTGCCGGGGGAGACGGTGAGCAAGGTGCTTGCCCTCGGCTATGAGAATAAAATGGAGCTTGGAAACCTTGCGGAGCTTCTCGGGCTGCTGACCGAAGCCCACAGGGAGGGCCTCCCCCTCGATCCTCTTGTGGGAAAGATCGAGGAGGGTATGGTCAAGCGCGTGCCTTCCCATGTCATCGCCCAGGTGGTCTCCCGCCGCCTGGCGGACTATCGCTTCGGCAAGGCTTTGCTCGAGACATTCGCGAAAAGACAGGGAACGCCCACTCCACAACCCAGGGAAGACCTGGCACGCTTCACGGAGACCCTTTACTGCGGTCTCACCCGGGACGATCTTGAGCACGTTGTCGAACGGGCACCGCCGGCACTGGAGGTCCCCGCGCTGGTGAGGGCAGCGGAGGTCCTTGCTTCGTTGAAGCAGATGCAGTTCGGCGCTCCCGTCTCGGAAAAGATCGTCACTACGGGCCTCAAGCGGAATTACTTCACGTCGGAGAGAAAGGACTTTTCCCGGATCCTGGCAACGGCTAGGAGCAAGGGAGTTCCCCTTGAGAAGATCACATCGGCGGCCATCGCCGCTGTCGAAAGGGGGTTGACTTCCGCGGAACTCGCCTCGAGCCTGGGTGTTAGTAGCGGAGACATGGGAAGCCGGGGTCCGCAGGTCGGCGGAAGACCAGGTGCGAATCAATCCCAGTCAGGGCCTGGGGTCGCCGGCGAAAAGGGCCGAGGATCCACGGGGTCCTCCACAGGCAGTGGGGCTGGCCCCTCAGGGACTGGCGACGCTTCCGGCGGAGGGGCGGGAGGTGGTGCTGGTGGAGGTTCCGGCGGCGGTTCAGGCGGAGGAAACGGCTCCGGCGGAGGCGGCGGTTCGGGAGGTTCCGGCGGCGGTGGTGACGGCGGAGGTGGAGGCGGTGGCGGTGGTGGCGGCAGTGGACGCTGATTGAGCTGAAGCCGGTCCTTTTTCCGCCCAGGCAGAGTTCCACACAAAGAAGAAGGTAGAATCCGATCCTTAACGAGTGCGAGGTAGTTTTCATACTGAGTTGCGTTCAAGATTATTCTGAGGCGACTCACAAATGTAGCATAGCCCCTTGTGGGCGCAACGATGTCGACGGGCACAAGGCCCTGTGCTACACCAGCTTGACTGCAACTTCGTATCAAACGATCCTGACGAATCGCATGGCAGCTATCCAGCTGGTGGCGCCGCCTTCCACGGCGGCGCAGATGTTCTGGACGATTGCCCTCACGGGCTGACTGGCGGTTCTCCTTGCCCATCCCTCAACACCCCCCGCCATGTCCCTCCACCCTTGATGATCATCCGGCAAACCTCCCTACATCATGAATTCTTGAATCCTCTCGGCACCTTTCCCCCGTCGGAAAAAAATTCCCGGCTTCTGTGACGTTTCCTCTGCCCCGTGTGTATACGTAGCAGATGGCAAAAAGGCCGGGAGGTCCGCGTGACCCGCGACGTTTCGGTCATGTGCCAAAACACAAAGAATGTCAAAGAGTTATGCCGGAAAGAGTAAAATCCCCCACAAGGTTCCATCAATTCAAACCCATGGTGGAGGTGTAACGCGTCGCAGAGGAAATCAAGAGATCCCGGGCCCATTCAGTAGGGTTGATTTACGTGAGATGGTTCACATAGTCCATGACAATGAAGCGCGATGTCGAGGAAGATCTCCAGGCGACAAGCCGCGTTGGACCCAGAAGCGGCTTGTGTGGAGCAGTATCGATCGGCTGAAATTGAGGAGGGAAATACGATGAATCAGACGAACTTTCTTGAAAACTCACTGGAAGCGAACGGAATAACGCGGCGCAGCTTTCTCAAATACTGCACGGTCGTTGCGGGAGCCCTGGGGCTGGGTCCATCCTTTGGTCCCAAAATCATGGAAGCCTTGGCATCGGACAGCCGCCCGCCTGTTTTTTGGCTTCATTTCGCCGAGTGCACCGGCTGCACCGAGGCCGCTCTCAGAACCTCAGCCCCGTTTTTTGACGATTTGCTCTTCGACACCTTATCGCTCGATTACCACGAAACCGTCATGGCTGCATCGGGAGGGCCTGTGGAAGCCCTTCTTTTCGAGGGTGCCGCGGCCAATGAGGGGCAGTTTCTCTGCGTGGTGGAGGGAGCCATCCCCACGGCCGAGGGAGGAATTTACGGCATGATCGGTGGGCGCACGATGCTGAGCATCGCGCAGGAGATCCTTCCCAAGGCTCTGGCGGTCATCGGGCTGGGCACCTGTGCGGCGTACGGTGGACTTCCCGCCGCCGCTCCCAACCCCACGGGATGCAAAGGCGTGAAGGATGCCCTGGGCAGTCGACTGAGGGTGCCCGTGGTCAATCTTCCGGGATGTCCTCCTAATCCGGTGAACTTGACGGCCACCATCGCCAACTACCTCCTCTTCGGAAAGATTCCCCGGCTGGACCCTTTGGGTCGGCCTGTTTTCGCTTACGGAAACAAGGTGCACAGCCAGTGCCCCAACCGGAATCACGAGGACCGCTGTCTCGAGGAGGAAGGCTGCAAAGGGAAGCACTGTTTCAACAACTGCCCGACCATTCAGTTCAATGACGGAACCAACTGGCCTGTGAGAGCCGGTCACCCGTGCATCGGGTGTAGTGAACCGGAGTTCTGGGACCGAATGACGCCCTTCTACACCAAGTTCAACCAGTAGCTGTTGAACGTGGCCGTGCCCTCGGCCACATCCATCGCCGGCGAAGATCGCAGCGGATGCAGTCTTCCCTTCGAAACCATTTGGAAAGGAATCAGACATGGCTGTAACGAGTCTAGCGACAGAGGCGGCTGCGAGCTCAAGGATCGTGATCGATCCCATCACGAGGATCGAAGGCCACCTGAGGATTGAAGTGGAGGTCAAGGACGGATTCGTGGTGAACGCGTGGAGCTCTGGAATGCTCTTCCGGGGTATCGAGCTCATCTTGAAAGGACGCAACCCGGAGGATGCCTGGCTCTTCACCCAGAGGCTCTGTGGTGTCTGCACCTACGTCCACGGGGTGTGTTCCGTTCGCAGCGTGGAGGACGCCCTGGGCATCACGGTGCCGGACAACGCCCGCCTGGTGCGGAATCTGCTCATGGGGGCCCAGTACATCCATGACCACATCGTGCACTTTTACCAACTGCATGCCCTGGACTGGGTCGACGTGGTCAGCGCTCTCGCTGCGGACCCCGCGGAGACGGCGGACTCTGGCCGGAGAGATTTCTCCCGAAGCGGCGCCCATCGACTTTGCGGCGGTCAAGGCGCGTCTGAAGGCATTCGTCGACACAGGGAAGCTCGGACCGTTCGCCGGGGGGTATTGGGGGCATCCCGCCTACAAGCTCTCTCGGGAGGAGAACCTGCTCCTTGTGGCACACTACCTTGCCGCTCTTCGCCAGCAGGTGGAGACGGCCCGCATGCACGCCATATTGGGGGCCAAGAACCCCCATCTGCAGACCCTGAGGGTGGGCGGCGTCACGTGCAAGGATGACCTCGTCCCCGAAAGGCTGGCTGAATTCAGGGACATTCTCGCCAGGTCCCAGAAATTCGTCGACACGGTTTACATGCCGGACGTGGTCCTGGTGGCGAACAAGGTACCCGGAATGGTTCACCTTCGGCAAGACGAAGAACTTCCTGACCTATGGCGAATTCCCTCTGGAGAACGGAAACCCGGAAAACCTTCTGTTTCCCCAGGGGTCCATCCTGGGCAACGGGAGCTGCATGCCCCTTGACACTGGACTGGTTGCAGAGCACGTCAAGCACAGCTGGTACAAGGATTCGCGCCCACTTCACCCTTCAGCGGGGACAACGGTACCCTACTATACGAAGCTAGACACCGACAAGAAATACAGCTGGCTGAAGGCACCGCGCTACAAGGACGAAGCGATGGAAGTGGGCCCACTGGCAAGACTGCTGGTCGCCGTGGGGAGCGGCCGGCATCTTGCCACCACCGCGGTCAATGGATTGCTGGCGGCAACGGGGGGAGGAATCCAGGACCTCCAGTCCACCCTCGGGCGAACGGCGGCGAGAGCGATGGAGACCCAGGTCATCGCACAGGACATGAGTGGATGGCTGGCTGAGCTGGAGTCGAACCTCGGCAGTGGGGTCACGGACATCAGGGATGAGTCGTGGAGCATGGATTCACAAGCGTCCGGCATGGGGTTGAACGAGGCTCCCCGCGGGGCCCTGGGACACTGGATCTCCATCAACGACCAAAAAATAGAAAATTATCAAATGGTTGTTCCGTCCACCTGGAACTTTGGTCCCCGATGCGCCAAGGATGTGCCCGGCCCCGTGGAAACCGCTCTCATCGGGACCCCGGTGGTGGATCCCACACAGCCCGTGGAGATTCTACGGACCATTCATTCCTTCGATCCCTGTGTCGCGTGTGCGGTGCACGTGGTGGACGTGAAAAAGGATAGGACCCACATCGTGAAAGTGCTCTGAGAGACCGCCTTCCCGCTTCTCCTGGCGGGTTGGATTCCTTTTCCTCGTCTCAAGGCGTCGTTGAAAGCCTCTCTTGAAGACACCTCCGACCGTGCCATGGGCACCGTCGGAGGTGTCTTTGTGTTGAAACGGAGGGCGCCATGTCTTACATTCAAGGTCAAGTGCCGTGATAAAGGTGAGGTGCGCACTCACCCATGCGGGAGTGCAATCCGCAAGGTAACCCTTCAAGTCTGAACAATCTCGGTTTACGGCTTTCGCGGTTCCTTGGATCCTGCCGTTTTACGGTGGGCCGGATGTCTCCTGGCGAGCAATGGGGAATCACTGCGGAGGTGGGTTGGCTCCCGCGAACACCGCGCATGTGCCGTGAGGAGCAGGTCTTCCCGCCCTACGCTCTGTGCAGTGCGGGTCATCACAACCATTCAATGCAGCGATGGAGGGAAAGCAATGGTTCAGCGGCGTATGGTGTTTGTCTTCCTGTCGATTCTCCTCCTGGCCTTCCTGACCGTTCCAAGTCAATCGATGGCGGCGATGATCAAAGACTCCGAGTCGGCGACCCATGGGGATGACGCAGCTTCCCACCAGGTGGTGGACACCTACAAGTTCCCCGGTTTCAAGGTCATCCAGTTCAATCTGGCCGTTCTCTCCCACTACTCTTACATGCTCATCAGTGAAAACCAGGCCATCGTCGTGGATCCCGGGAGGGATGTCTTCGCCTATCTCGACATGGCGAAGAAAGAGGGAGCCACCATCAAGGGGGTCTTTCTCACCCACTCCCACGCGGACTTTGTGGCGGGGCATGCCGAGCTCGCCAAAATGGCGGGCTGTCCCATATACAAGATTGCAACGGGTGGAGCCCAGTTCACTTACAAGGCCCTCAAGGAGGGGGACACTCTGGAAGTCGGAAACGCCCTCATGAAGTTTGTGGAGACCCCGGGGCACACTCCGGACGGTCTCTGCGGGTTTGTGCACAGCAAATCGGAACCCGCTGACGTGCAGGTGATTTTTACGGGAGACACACTTTTCGTGGGAAGTGTCGGCCGCCCTGACCTCCTGGAAGGGACCATGTCCGCCGCCACGCTGGCTTCCATGAGCTTCGACACCTGGACCAACAAGCTCTCCAAAGTCAACGACTCGGCGGTGATCCTTCCTGCCCACGGGGCCGGATCCCTGTGCGGGGCCCATTTGAGCGACAGCCCCAGTTCCACCATCGGTGCCGAGAAGGCCTCCAATCATTACCTCAAGTACAAAAACAGGGCGGAATACATCGCCGCGGTTCTGGAAGGGCTGCCGGAGGCACCGCAGTATTTCAAGCACAATGCGGCCATGAATCGAAAGGGGCCTGAACTGGTTGAGTGGAAGGCGCCCCTGGGTCCGGAGGCGACGCCCGACAAGGCCCTTATGGATCCTTCCAAGGTTTACGTGGCGGACATCCGCGACGCGTTGGCCTACGCCCGGGGACACATCCCAAACTCCGTCAACATCGGTGTGCGAGGCAGGTTCGAATCGTGGCTGGGAATGATGGTGCCCTGGGGTGAGAACCTGGTCCTGTGCGGGGAACCGGCGGATCTGGAAGAAGCCCTCTACCGGATGCACCGGGTGGGGTATCGGGCCCGGGTCATCACCATGGACAAATGGACCAAGGCGGGCATGCCCGTTGCCACGAGTCAGATGATCCAGCCTGCGGAGCTTTACGCGCTGATGCAGAAGGGAGATGCGCCCATCATCGTGGACGTGCGGCTCCCCAATGAGTGGATGGGGCTGAGAATCGGGACCGTCGTGAATCTTCCGCTGACCCAATTGCATGAACTCGCATCCAAGCTCGATCCAAACCAGCCTGCAGTGGCGGTCTGCAACTCGGCTTACCGGTCGAGCATGGCGGTCGGAATCCTGCAGCGCAAAGGCTTCAAGAATGTGAGCAGTCTTGCAGGGGGCAGCGAGGCATGGATCAAGGCAGGGCTGCCCGTGTACGGATCGGAGACCAAGAAGGATGCCGCTGCATCCGCAAAGGCTGCCCCGAGAAGGGACATCAGGCTGCCTGAACGCATGGCGCCTTCGGCTCTGAAGCAGCTTATCGTGGACTTGCCTGGGACGTTCGACCTGGTCGACATCCGCCCTTCCGATCAGTTTGCGGATTTCAACATTCCCGGGTCCAGCAATGTGGACATGGGGGAAATCATCTCCAATCCGGCCTTCCTCGCGGGAGCCGGTCCTCTGATCATCGTGGACCGGGACGGATCGCTTGCCATGGCTGTGGCGGGGATCCTTTCCCAGAAGACCCAGCGCCCGGTCAAGGCCCTCCATGGGGGGCTGGAGGGCTATTGGGAGGAATCGGAACTCAAACGCGTGGTCAGGGAGGTCCCTATTGGGGGCATGGGTTCCGCGTCGCCTCAGGAGGGCCGTCCAGCCGGGAAAACGGAGGCCGTGAAGCCTTCGAGTTCACCGCAGCCGGCTCCGGCGGCACCCGTGAGACCTTCGCCGGCCAAATCCAAGAGTGCGGGGTGTTGACCATGAATCAGGCGAAAGATCCACCTGTGAATCAGACCGTGAATCCATACCTGGCGGGTGTTTTTCTCGGGTTGACCCTGCTCGCCTCCTTCCTCGTTCTCGGAGCGGGACTCGGAGCTTCGGGCGGGCTGGCGCGAATTGCGGCGGCACTGGAGGGTTCCGTGGCGAGCCGCCACACGCTCTCCAGCGAATATTTCGGGGGCTGGGGACCGTCTCCCCTCAACTACTACCTGGTGTTCATGCTGGTGGGAACATTTCTGGGCGGTCTCCTGTCCGCCGTCCTGGGGAAGCGGGTGCATGTGAGGATTGAGAGGGGACTCGGAGCGCCCGCAGGGCTTCGGGTCGTGCTTGCCCTTCTGGGCGGCATCGTTGTTGGGTTTGCGAGCAGGCTTGCCCAGGGGTGCACCTCCGGGCAGGCTCTGACCGGTGGAGCCATGCTGCTCACCGGAAGCCTCGTTTTTCTCGTGTGCGTGTTTGCCGGAGGCTACGCGGCAGCCTTTTTCGTCAGGAGGCAGTGGAATGATTGAGACTTTCTTCGGCCTTGGCGCTCTCGGTTCCCCGTACGCATTTCTGGCCAGCCTGCTCATCGGCCTCGCCTTCGGGGTCGCCCTCGAAAAGGCCGGTTTCGGCAGTTCCAGGAGGCTCGCCGGGATTTTTTACTTCAGGGACATGGCGGTTCTCAAGGTGATGTTCAGTGCCATGATCACGGCCATGCTGGGCCTCTCCTACCTGCTGGCGTTCGGGTGGATCGAGTCCGGGAGTCTCTACTTCATGCCCACCGTGTTCGGGGCCCAGATCGTGGGCGGGCTGATTTTCGGGATCGGGTTCGCCATGAGCGGATGGTGTCCGGGAACGGGGGCTGTCGGTCTGGCATCGGGGAAAATCGACGCTCTTGTTTTTCTCCTGGGAGCCGTGGCCGGGAGCATCCTCTTCAACGAGCTTTTTTCACTGGTGAAGCCCCTCTATTCCTGGGGATTATCAGGTGTGCGGTTTGTCCACGACAGCCTTGGAATGTCCAAGGCCGCCTTCTCTGTTCTGCTCACCCTGGCGGCGGTCGCATCCTTCTGGGGTGCTGAATTCATCGAGCGGATACGGGTCGGGGGAGGTTCCTATCTCAATAGCCCGTTCTTGAAGACTTTCAGCCTTTCCATGATCATCCTGGCCGGAGGACTTTTTGTGCTGCCCGGGTCTCCCCAGACCCTTGCCGGAGGGGAAGGGACCGAGAGAGCCTCCAGTCTGGGAGGAGGGCCTCTGGTCTTGACGGAAAGCGACCTTCTTCGGCAGGTGGAGGAGGGCGAGGACCACATGGACCCGCCGGATCTGGCGGACCGGCTCATGGCAGGTGACGGAAGCACCGTGCTCATCGACCTGCGGACCCCCGGGGAGTACGAGACGTTTCATATCCGGGGCGCGGTAAACGTCCCGGTGTCTGAGCTGCCCTCCTACCTTGAACCAGCAAAGAACAAAGGAATCGTCGTCCTCTATTCCAACGGCATGACCCACCCGGCCCAAGCGGGAGATGCCCTGCGCCGGCTGGGCCACCAGAATGTCGCCATCCTCACGGACGGATTGAAAGGGTTCGTGGAAACCTGCCTGAAGCCAGTTTCCCTCCGCTCGGAGCCCGTGCCGGCCGACCTGGCCGACAGGATCAACCGGTGGCGAAGCTTTTTCGCTGTTCCCGCCGGAATTCGGGAAGCCGCTGCGCAGGTGACTCACGATGAGCCGGTGTTGAAACTGCCGGGCCTCGTTCCCACCGACTGGCTTGCCGCGAACCTCGGAAAGGCAGGGGTCCGGGTCGTCGATGTGCGCACCCAGCCGGAATACAACACCGGCCATATCCCAGGGGCGGTTTTCATCTCCGTGGAGAGCGTTCGGGGTGTCGTGGGTGGAATTCCCTCCATGCTCCTTCCCGCGCCCATCCTCGCCATGCACTTTTCACAGATGGGGATTCGCCCGTCGGACACGGTGATCCTCGTACCGGAAGAGAAGGTCCACGATGCGACGCTTCTCGCAATGGCCTTTGAACGCCTCGGGCACAGGCGCTACGGAATCCTCGACGGGGGATTCGAAAAGTGGAAGGTGGAACAGCGGCCCTCCGACACTGAACTGCCCCAAATCACCCCCTCGCGCTACCCCGTCCTGGAAAACGCGGATACGTTCACGGTGGATTCCGGGCTGGTTCTGGATGTCGTGAAGGGAGGGGGTGGAATCATTCTCGATGTGCGGGCTGCGGATTATTATGCGGGCAAGAAGTCCGATGAAGCTCGAGCGGGCCACATCCCCGGAGCCATCAACCGGGCGTTTTCGGAAGACGTCACGAAACAGGATGGCGTGACCCGGTTCAAGCCCTCAAGCGAGCTCGTGGCCGCCTATGCCGGGCTCATCCCATCCAGGGAAACGAAAGTCCTCGTCCACTGCCGTACGGGACACCAGGCAAGCCAGACGTTCTTTGTGCTCAAGAACCTTCTCGGATACAAAAACGTGCTCTACTACGACGCTGGGTGGACCGAGTGGGCCGCACGGTCCCACCTGCCCGTGGAGACGGGCCCTTGATGTTCCACGGTGGATGCGCAACGCTTGAAGGCTGCGGTTCGTAACTCGGATTTCTCTACTGGTCCAAGGGCTTGAGAGGTTTTTCTGCCTATTGATTTCCTTCCATCAACACCTGAGGCAGCTTCTCCACAAATTGCCTGATCTCATCACGGACACGCCTATAGTGCGCCATGGCCTCTTCTTCCGTGTCAGCCCCCGCAGCGAGCCTGGGAGGGTCATCGAATCCCACGTGGAGCAACCGGGTTTTGGCCGGGAAGACGGGACACGACTGATTGGCCTTGTCACAAAGCGTGATCACGTAATCGAATTCGATGTGCTCGAGTGTATCGACGTCCTTGGACTCCTGAGCCGAAATGTCGACCCCGGCCTCAGCCATGGCCTTGACGGCCCTCGGGTCGACCCCGTGGGGGGCGACTCCCGCCGAATAGGCTTCAAGGGTCTCATTCTTCAATTGCCTCGCCCAGCCTTCAGCCATCTGGCTGCGGCAGGAATTCCCCGTGCACAGAAACAGTATTTTCAACCTCTCGGGCTCTTTTTCCATGTGTGCTTACTCTCCCTGGCTTTGCCTATCCGCCCTTCGTTCAAGCCGTAACCCGCCAAGACATGCTTCGAATTTGTTCCTGTTCTCTTCGGTCACAAGCAAAATAGTACCCTAAAGTGAGTGATTTTCCAGCATGCTTATCACTGCGGGAGGGCGTAAAGCCCTCCCCTACGAAAATGTCCTTTAACCCGCATCGTAGGGGCGGGGTTTATCCCCGCCCGCATGGCAAGGCATTTTGTAAGGGCTTTCAGAGAGTGAGTCGCCCAATTTAGGAGTACGTGTTCCTGAGTGTGCCATGAGTGCGGGGAAAAAGCTCTCTTCATGCGGTGCCAGCAAGGATTGAGGGTAGGGAGTCCCGAGTGACACGTAATCGGCGGGAGTTTTTCTCGACACGTGTCACGTGTTCATCTGAAACAAAAAAAGGGAGCCAGCACCTGGGTGGGCTCCCCCTTGGACTCAGACACGAAGCAGGCCGATCGCAAGGGCATCAGTCTTTGTGGATCTGGTTCCGATCCCGGTCACGGAGTTGGTTCTGTAAGCGATCTTGGTTCTGCAAGCGGTCCATGGTGCGGCTCTGCTGCCGGGATTGCTGGGGATCTCCGAGACTCGAGCGTTCTCTTTCCCGATTGCGTTCCTGGTCTTGAAAGCTGCTTTGATTCCTGCTCGCCGTGCCGCCCGAGAACCCCGGACTGTCGGCGTTGCCAGCGCCACGCCCACCAGTCCCAATGCCACCACCCGCGCCGCTTCCACCACCGGCGTTCCCACCATTTCCGGCACCACCACCGCTGCCGCCTCCCCCATTCCCACCACCGCCACCGCCACCGCCATTCCCGCCACCGCCACCACCTCCGCCTCCCCTTGCGAGGATGAAAGAGGCTTTGTCAGCCTTCATGGAGTTCTGGCAGTCAACGGACTTGCTCAATGCGTTGCCTGCGAACCCATTGGCAGGGTCGTCACCCAGGGCCAAGCCCGCACTGAAAAACACCGCAACCAAGATGGACAACATGACGTGAACAGCTCTCTTCATTGGTAAACCTCCTTAGTGATTTTAGAATCGTTGCCCTAAAACAACCGCTTTGTGAGGATATACAATCCCCGCACTCAAGTGGTCACAACCGCAATCCAGTGCCCAAGCATCGAGGTCCATCCATCGGTGCCATCACTTCCAGGAGAGCACCATTTCCCTCCAGGCGAGGGTTTTCATCCCGTTCCTGGCCCCCCGGATTTCGTCCGGGTGACGAGATTCAGGACCTTATTTGACACGCGCTGAGGGATCTTGGGTGCCTTTGGGAAGCTGACTGGAAACTGGGCGATGTGTAATGAAGATATGGTCGGTAGGGATGAAAGGCCGGGTTCTCGCGCCTTCGGCGGGACTCTTCTTCGGATGTCTCCTTTTGCGGGAATGGCGTCATTGATCCCGCTCAGGGCAGTAGCTCGTAAGTTCGGTGATGTGCTTCTCAGGGCGTGTCAAAAAAGCCCTTGTAGGTCGCTTTACGTCATTCCGGCGGAAGCCGGCATCCAGGTTCTTCAAGGTTTTCTGGACCCCGGCGTCCGCCGGGGCGACGGAATTGGGTACTTATTTGGCACCCTCTCAGGTGGGGCCGTGCGAGAAATCCATGACTCGTGGTGACTTCAGAAGATCTCTCTCTCCGGTCGAGATGACGGTGTACTTATGAAGACGTGGGCTAGCGCCAAGGACCTTCGTTCGCAAGAAGTCCTCTTATTTCACCGTGGATGCAGCCAAAAGTGACGAGACCGACTCCAGCGGCATCTCTGCGGCCATGGCGATCTCAGCGGCAAAAAAACCAACATTTCAAGCGCCCCGGTATTTCTCGTGGACAGGGTCTATTGGATTGTGTCCTCATCCTCATCGGATTGGAGCCTGGTCGGTTCCAGCTCCCTTCCCCTCACGTCCAGACGCTTCAGGCTTCCCTTGTCTCTCAGGACCCGTTCCATTTCATTGCGGACTCCAGCCTGGTTGATGATCTCGGAGAGCAGGATGCGCTTGTAGCTGATATGCCTCAGCTCGTTTTCCAGGCATTGATCCCTTTCCTGCTTCAATTTGAGGTTCTGCAGGAAGAGCTTTTCCTCCAGGGTCTCGTTTTCCACGAGGAGTGTCACGAGCATGTCCGAAAGCTTGCTCTTTCGAAGCCCCAACATGCCCACCCCGGCTGCCTTTCTGCGGTACTGGTCCAGCCGGTCCTCCAGGAAATGGATCTTCCGCTCCAGTTCCTCCTTCTCCCTCACGAGCTTCTCTTTTTCGTGGTCCCAGAAGGTCTTCAGGGCTCGCTCGATGGTCAGCATCTCTTCCCGGTCGTTGACGCTCATCGTTCGGTACATCCGGACGTTTTTCCGGTAACCCAGGTAGTAGCCTGTGGACAGAAGCAAAGCGAGGACAAAAAGGGCTGCCAGAACCTGATACATCACCAGTGCGTTCATCATGGGCTCCTCTGTTTGATGGCTCCTGAATGGTTCACCCGGATCTCTCGAAAGGGATGGAGATACTCCCGCTTGGAGAAGTCTGTGGCGCAGTCAGGTCTCGTCAAGTTCAACACGGCTGCCGGGTCTGGCTCAGATGCATGGAGCCGCGAGCCAATACACGGTTGATTATACGATAACCTTTCCGCAGGCAAAACTGCTTTTGGGACAGGGAAAGTCGAAAAAATTAGAGCTTTTTCCAGAGGCGCTTGTCCCATGGCGGCCCGGGGCGGCTGCACGCCGAGCGTGCACGGCATGTGGTTGAGTCGGCTTGCAAGGTCATGGCGTTCATCATATAAGATAGACAACACGAAAGAGACAGACCATCCCATGTTGCTTCCACCGCGGATAATGTTCCAGATCCAGGCTTTTGCGGGGAGAGGGGAGGAACGACCCCTTGCGCGAGGCGCCGTTGGGCTGCAAGGTGGACACTTTTGCCCCGGGTTTCGTGGAAGGGACGGAGGCACACCCCGGTGACGGCCGGCCACGGCTCAGCTGCCGGGACCGTCTTGGCGGTTTAGACCTACGCGCTGCATTCCCGGCCTCTTCAGACATGAGGCCGCATGGAGGGGGGAAATAAACATGACCTCGAGCCATCAGCAATTCCTCAGCGACTACGATCTCCACCTCTGGATGGAAGGGACCCATCTGCGTTCCTGGGAGAAAATGGGGGCTCATGTCGTTGAGGTGGACGGAAAGGAAGGGACCCGCTTCGCCGTGTGGGCTCCAAACGCCGAGTATGTCTCCGTGGTGGGAGACTTCAACGGTTGGGACGATACGGCGAATCCCCTTGGGAATCTCGGCGACTCGGGGATCTGGGAGGGTTTTGTTCCGGGAATCGGCAACGGTGCCATCTACAAGTACCGGGTCAAGTCCAGACACCATGGCTACAGTTCGGAAAGGACGGATCCCTTCGGTTTCGCGTGTGAAATCAGGCCCCGGACCGCATCCGTCGTGTGGGACCTTTCCGGATATGCGTGGGGAGACGGTGAGTGGATGGCCACTCGCGGATCACATAACAATATCCATGCCCCCATGTCCACCTATGAGGTGCATCTGGCCTCATGGATGAGGATCCCGGAGGAGAACCACCGATGGCTCACCTACCGGGAGATGGCCCCCAGGCTGGCGGAGTATGTCAGGGAGATGGGGTTCACCCACGTGGAGTTGCTGCCGGTGAGCGAGCATCCCCTCGATGCCTCGTGGGGTTACCAGACCGTCGGGTACTTCGCCCCCACGAGCCGCTTCGGGTCCCCCCAAGATTTCATGTTTCTGGTGGACACCCTGCACCGGAACGGCATCGGGGTCATACTGGATTGGGTGCCCGCCCATTTCCCACGGGATGGACACGGCCTCGGCTACTTCGATGGGTCCCATCTCTTCGAACACTCCGACCCCAGGCAGGGTGAGCACCGGGACTGGGGGACCTTCATTTTCAATTACGGAAGAAGGGAAGTGGTGAACTTCCTGCTTTCCAACGCCTTGTTCTGGCTGGAGGTGTATCACATTGACGGAATGAGGGTGGATGCGGTGGCTTCCATGCTGTACCTGGACTACTCCAGGGAGGAGGGGGAATGGGTTTCCAACCAGTACGGCGGGCGTGAGAACCTGGAGGCGATTGCCTTCCTCAAGCGCTTCAATGAACTGGTTTACAGGGAGTATCCCACCGCCATGACCATCGCGGAGGAATCCACCGCATGGCCCATGGTGTCCCAGCCCACGTACCTTGGGGGCCTGGGGTTCGGGCTCAAGTGGAACATGGGATGGATGCACGACACCCTCCTCTTCATGTCCAAAGACCCCGTTCACAGGAAGTTCCATCACAACAACCTCACCTTCGGCCTGCTCTACGCTTTCCACGAGAACTTTGTCCTCCCTTTCTCCCACGACGATGTGGTGCATGGCAAGGGGTCCATGATCGGCAAGATGCCCGGGGATGACTGGCAGAAGTTCGCCAACCTGAGGCTTCTCTATGGGTACATGTTCATGCACCCGGGCAAGAAGCTCCTCTTCATGGGGAGCGAGTTTGGCCAGTGGTCTGAATGGAACCATGACGCAAGCCTTGAATGGCACCTCCTGGAGTACGGGCCCCATAAGGGATTGCAGAGCTGGGTGAGAGACCTCAACGCCATTCTGCATGAGGAGCCTGCCCTGCACGAACACGACTTTCAGCCGGAGGGCTTTCGGTGGATCGAGCGCCACGACAGTGAACAGAGCATCCTGATTTTTCTCCGCAAGGGCAAGGGGGAGAGATCCGTTCTCGTGTGCGCTTTCAACTTCACCCCGGTGCCGCGGCATGATTACCGGATCGGAGTGCCGTTCGGAGGATACTGGAAGGAGGTCCTGAACAGCGATGCGCCGGTCTATGGCGGAAGCGGGCAGGGCAACTTTGGAGGGGTTTCCTCGAAACCGACGGCGGTCCATGGATTCTCCCAGTCGATAAATGTCACGCTGCCGCCTTTGGGGGCCGTGGCGTTCAAGGTCGAGGCCGAGTGAATTCCGACGGGCTTCACCGTATGAACGGAAACGGGAGACCTGGCGGCGGTGCAGCGCCTGAGGCTGCTGGGCATGGCTCCCTTGAATGAAAATTTTAAGTCTCCATGCCCGGTGCAACGTTTTCATGCCACGCGGTAAGCCAACGGGTCATGGGGGTAGAGAGAAAAAGAATGGGAGTCAGCGGGCACCCTTCCCAGGAAACCGATGCGTCCAGGGCCATCGGTGTATTCGATTCGGGAGTGGGGGGACTCACTGTCGTTCGGGCGCTCATGGAGCGACTGCCGTTCGAGAGCATTCTCTACTTTGGGGACACGGCCCGGGTGCCTTATGGGGTCAAGTCAAGCGACACCATCGTGCACTATGCCCGCCAGATTGTGGAATTCCTGCTGCAGCGCCAGGTCAAGATGCTCATCGTTGCCTGCAATACCATGTCCGCCGTGGCTCTCGATGCCATCAAGGACCTGTCACGGGTGCCTGTCCTCGATGTGCTCCATGCCGGGGCCCGGAGCGCGGCCAAGGCCACCCGGGCAAAGTACGTGGGCATCATCGGGACACCGGCCACCATCAACAGCAACGCCTATGCCCGCGCCATCCATCAGGTGGATCCCGAGATCAGGCTGTTTTCCCAGGCATGCGCTCTTTTCGTGCCCCTGGTGGAAGAGGGGTGGCTTGATCACCCCGTCACCCGCCTCACGGCCGTGGAATACCTCAAGGTGGTCCTTTCCCATGAGGTGGACACCCTGGTTTTGGGATGCACTCACTATCCCCTGCTTAAACCCGTCCTCCAGGATGTGGTGGGTTCTGGAATAACCCTCGTGGACTCGGCTGAGGCCATGGCCGAGGAGACCGCGGATGCTCTGTCGAGGCTGAAACTCTGGAATCCACATCGTGTGGCCCCCGAATATCAATTCTGCGTCACGGATTTGCCCCTCAGGTTTCAGGCCATCGGGGAGCGGTTCCTGGGAAGAGCCCTCCAAGATGTGCGCCTCGTCCAATGGTAGCCAGGGACGCTGATTTGCCGGGACGGGCATGGGGGCGGACCGCACACAGACCCGATCCCTCGACGGCCACGAACAGCCGTGCATCTGGATGGTCGAGTTGCTGGCCGACCTTCCCCTCGATGAAATCCTCTGTCCCTGGGCAGTCCAAGGCTGGTAAAAGGCCAGGCAGGCACTAGGCCGAAACCACCGCAATCCTTAAAACATCAGAAGGTGCGGACTCGGCCACGATGGCCCGCAAAAAGGTGTCGGGGTGTGAGAGGGGTGCTTGTTCGTCGCCTGGTGAAAGGGCCCTCTTCAGGTCGACGGGCACACCGTCCAGGTGAACTTCCATGATGCGGAGCAGAAAGCTCTCGGGCTGCTTCTTGAGGAAACCGGCGAGTGCATGGCTCTCGATCAGGATCCCCCTTTTGAAAAAAAACTCTCCCAACTCATCCGCCAAAAGGTTGAAGAGCTTCAGAGTGAAGCGTCCCCGTCGTTCTCCTTGATCCCCATGTTCGTGGTGATGGGTCGTCGATGAGCGCATCACGGCGTAATACCCGCTCCTTCGGAAGGCCGCCCCGACGAATCCCGGCATGGCCGCCGATAGGGCCACAACACATCCTTCGCCCACAACCGTTGTTTCCAGGCTGTCCACCGCTTTCCCGTCCATGAAAATGGTTTGGACCCTCTCCTCGAGATACTCGGGTGAAAGGCCGACCTGGTCTGAAAGGACATTGTTGAGACTAAGACCGAGGTTCGCCTCCACGAGAAACCCCTGTTGCAGGAGAGAGAACCAGACCGGCAGTGCGTCTCGATCGACAAGGATCCGGACATCGGGCAAGCGCCCGGCCTCGTGGGAACTCTCTTCAGATTGATGTTCCATAAATCCTTGCACCTCCACGTTGGGTTGAGGTTTGGTTGAAATGCATCCTTCCGGGGTTTATATTTATTACGTTTTTCGTCCCACACCCGATGATGGGATTTTCTCAATCGATGTCGATCAAGGACCCAGACCATGCCGGATGATATCCCGTCGCTCCCGGGCCAGGAGGAGCTGGAAAAAGAGCTCAGTGAGTATCTGACAAAAAAATACGGATACAGGATCAAGGTGATATCTCCCATGATGATGCCACAGACGAAGGACACTCAGGAAGCATACAAGAAGGTGGACATCTCCGAAAAGATCAAATTCGATCTGAAGCCGGAGGAGCTCGAGAGCTACCTCGACCAATACGTGATCAAGCAGGATGAGGCCAAGGCCGTTCTGGCGACGAAGATCTGCACCCATTACAATCGAATACGGTACCAGGTCCGTCAAGGCCGTTCCGCCAAGGAGCCCATGGTCGGGAGGATCAAGAACAACGTTTTGCTCATTGGCCCCACCGGGGTTGGAAAGACCTACCTTGTCAAGCTCATCGCTCAGAAAATCGGCGTGCCCTTCGTCAAAGGGGATGCAACCAAGTTCAGCGAAACAGGCTATGTCGGCGGAGATGTGGAAGACCTGGTGAGGGAGCTCGTGGTCGAAGCCTGCGACGACATCGAGCTCGCTCAGTACGGGATCATTTACATCGACGAGGTTGACAAGATCGCCTCCTCCCATAATCTGATCGGTCCCGACGTCTCCAGAACGGGCGTTCAGAGGGCTCTTCTGAAACCCATGGAGGAAACCGAGGTGGACCTCAAGGTGGCTCATGATCCCATTTCACAGATCCAGGCCATCGAGCACTACAGGAAAACGGGAAAGCGGGAGAAGCGCACCGTCAACACCAGGAACATTCTCTTCATCATGAGCGGTGCCTTCAATGAGCTGACGCCCATCGTGCGCAAGCGAATGCAGAAGCAGGGTATTGGATTCGGAGCCCAAATTCAAAGCAAGGAGGACGAGTCCAAGTTCGCCAGGCATGTCAAGGCGGAAGACATGATTGAATACGGGTTCGAAAGCGAGTTTGTCGGGCGGATACCGGTGATCGCCGTCCTGGAACCCCTGGAGGTGGAAGACCTTTATCAGGTACTCAAAAACCCCAACAATCCCATCATTCTTGGGAAAAAAGAGGATTTCCGAAGCTACGGCATCGACGTCAAGTTCGAGGACGAGGCCCTGCGCCTCTTCGCGGAAAGAGCCCACCAGGAAAAGACCGGGGCGAGGGGGTTGGTCAGCGTCATAGAGAAGTCCCTCCTGCCTTTCGAAAAGAGTCTCCCGTCCACGTCCATCCGGTATCTGGTGGTGAACAGGAAGGTGGTGGTAGACCCCGGCGGAGAGTTGCGGGAGCTCCTCGGGAATCCTGATGATCCGGAAATGGGTCGGAACTACCAGCGGATCGTCAAGGAGGAGAAATCGGCGCTTCTTGAACAGGTTTCCAGGAGACAGACTCATTACGTGCAGAACTACCCCCTCGTGTTCAATCCAGAGCGGGTTGAACTCGTCGTTGACCATCATCTGCGCACGGATTTGCCGATGGAGCGCATTTTCGATGAAGTGATCCTCCTCTATAATCAGGTGAGGGTTTTCGAGAATGATTTTTTCGAAAGGTACGGGTTCAGGATTCATTTCAATGACGACGCAGTCAACGAAATCATCATCAAGTCCCTCCACCGCGATTCCAGCGCAACGGCTGTTTGCCACGGCATTTCAAGAGATTATGATTATGGCTTTAAACTGATCTTCGACCGCAGCGGCCAGACGGAATTCGTCATCCCGAGGAACGCCGTCGTCCAGCCGCAGATTTACATGGATGAACTGATACGGGAAAGCTACAGGAAAAACCCTCTCAACCCCGGTGAAACGGACTCCTGAAGCCGGGTGGAATCCGGGAGCCTGACCGCGCATCGCCAGTGATGGCGCGAGTTGAATAAAGGGGAACAGCCTCATGATCGGTATTTCAAAACTCTACTGCGGTACGGTGGAACCTTCCGATGCCTTGCGCTACGGGCGCCACAGCTCCAAGCTCCCTTCACACCTTCTCCAGTTCTCGGCGGACAAAAAGCCCGTCGTCGTCTGGAACGTCACCAGACGGTGCAACCTGAAGTGCGTCCATTGTTACGCCCATGCCAGGGACGAGGTGTTCCCCGATGAGCTTTCGACCGGCGAGGGAAAAGGGATCATCGACGATCTGACCGGGTTTGGTTCACCCGTGATTCTCTTCTCGGGCGGAGAACCCCTCATGCGGCCGGACTTGATAGAATTGGCCGACTATGCGGTGAGCAAGGGAATGAGGGCGGTGATCTCCACCAACGGAACCCTGATCACCCCCGCGGTGGCCGGTCAGCTCAAGAATGTGGGCCTGTCATATGTGGGGATCAGCCTCGACGGGATGCGAGACGTCAACGACCGTTTTCGGGGAGTGCGGGGAGCCTTCCAGATGGCCCTGGACGGCATTGAGGCCTGCAAGCAGGCAGGGATCAAAGTGGGCCTCCGGTTCACCATGAATCGCCTCAATGCCCGTGAGATTCCGGCTATCTTTGACCTTCTCGAGGAGAGGAACATCCCGAGGGTCTGCTTCTATCACCTCGTCTATGCGGGGAGGGGCAGCAAGCTCATGAAGGAGGACCTCTCCCACGAAGAGACCCGCGAGGCTGTGGATCTCATCATCGATCGAACCGCCGATCTCCATCGCCGGGGCAAGAGCAAGGAGGTGCTGACCGTCGACAACCACGCCGACGGCCCGTATCTCTATCTTCGACTCCTGAGGGAAGGAAACGCGAGGGCGTCCGAGGTTCTGGAGCTCCTCAAGATGAACGAAGGGAACAACTCGGGTCGAGGCATCGGGTGCATCAGCTGGGATGGCGCTGTCCATGCCGACCAGTTCTGGAGGCACACCTCTTTCGGCAATGTGAGGGAACGCCCCTTCAGCGCCATCTGGACGGATCTGTCCAACCCTCTGATGAAGCAGCTGAAGGACAAGAAGGAGCATGTGAAGGGGAGATGCGCCGCGTGCCGGTGGCTTTCCGTGTGCGGAGGGAATTTCCGCGTGCGGGCTGAAGCGGCCACGGGAGACCTCTGGACTCCCGACCCGGCTTGTTACCTGACCGATGAGGAAATCCGGTGACAGGGGGACTGGGGTGCGGGGGTAAATCTGGCTGAGCATTTTCTGTTGATTGCGAATAAGCCCAAAGACTTCAGAATCACAACAAACAGCTCATGAAGGAGACCCATGTATTTCCCGACATACAGGCCAAGGCGCCTGCGGCGGAGCGAGAACCTGCGACGGATGATTCGCGAGACGGTTCTGACGGTGGATCATCTCGTGCTGCCACTCTTCGTGGCGCCGGGGCAAGGCGTGAAAAACCCCGTGGGCTCCATGCCCGGAGTCTTCCAGATGTCGGTGGACACGCTGCTGGATGAGGTGAAGAGCGCCGTTCAGCTCCGAATACCGGCCGTTCTGCTCTTCGGCCTTCCGGTGACGAAGGACGAGCAGGGAAGCGAGGCGTATGCCTCCGAGGGCGTCGTGCAGACAGCTGTGCAGGCCATCAAGGACCGGTTTCCCGACACGGTTGTCATCACGGATGTCTGCCTCTGCGAGTACACGAGCCATGGACACTGCGGGATACTCCACGGCCTGGACGTGGACAACGACGAGACCCTCGACGTGCTGGCAAAGGTGGCCCTGTCCCATGCCCGGGCCGGAGCCGATATCGTGGCGCCGTCGGACATGATGGACGGAAGGGTGAGGGCCATACGGCAGTCTCTGGACGAGTGCGGGTTTGAACAGGTGAGCATCCTTTCGTACGCCGCCAAGTATTGTTCGGCCTTTTACGGGCCTTTCAGGGAAGCCGCCGAATCGGCCCCCCAATTCGGTGACCGCCGGGCGTATCAGATGGACATGGCCAACTCCAACGAGGCTCTGCGGGAGGTAGAGTTGGACATAGAAGAAGGGGCCGACATCGTGATGGTCAAGCCCGCTCTCCCTTACCTGGACATCATACGGCAGGTGAAGGACACCTTCGATCGCCCGGTGGCCGCCTACAACGTGAGCGGTGAGTACTCCATGATCAAGGCCGCGGCGGAGCGAGGCTGGGTGGACGAGCAACGGGTGATGATGGAAACCCTCATGGCCATTCGACGGGCAGGAGCCGACATCATCCTGACCTACTTCGCCAAGGACGCGGCTCTCCTGCTGCAGGAATGACGGAGATCCCCCACAAGGGATCTTCTCGAAAGAAAGCATGGCATGCACTCGACATCAGGAAAGCACTCCAAAATCAGCGAACCTTTCGGCCCCAAGCCTACTGGGGTTCACCCTCACGGAAAACCCCACCCCGGGGCGGCATTCCAGCCAAATTTGCGCCTCGTGGCCTGGGAAGTCACCCGGACCTGCAACCTCGCCTGCATCCACTGCCGGGCTGCCGCTTTGGATCGACCTTACCCCAACGAGCTCACGAAGGAGGAATGCTTCAGGGTTCTGGATGAGATCGGAGAAATCGGAAAGCCCATCATCATATTGACAGGGGGGGAGCCTCTTCTGAGGTCCGATATTTTTGAGATCGCCGCTTACGGCAACGCCCTGGGATTTCGCATGACCATGGCGGTGAACGGGACCCTGCTCACTCCTGAAAAGGCCGAGAAGATGGTTCAGGTGGGCATCCAGCGAATCAGCGTCAGCATCGACGGTGCCACGGCTTCTTCCCACGACGCGTTCCGCCGGGTGGAAGGGGCCTTCGAAGGGGCACTGGGCGGCATCGAAAGCGCCAAGGCGGCGGGCCTCGATTTCCAGATCAACACAACCATAACGAAGCAAAACCTCGAGGAACTCCCGGCAATCCAGGGACTGGCAGTTTCCCTCGGTGCCGTGGCCCATCACATCTTCCTTCTCGTACCGATGGGCCGGGGCAAGGACCTGGACGAGCAGGGGATCAGCGCCGATCAATACGAGAAGACACTCCACTGGTTCTACGAGCAGAAAGACAAGGTGCCGCTGCAGCTCAAGGCCACCTGCGCCCCTCACTACTACCGGATCCTCCGCCAGCGCGCCAGGTCCGAGGGCAAGGAAGTCACGATGCAGACCTTCGGCCTCGATGCGATGACGCGGGGATGTCTTGGGGGAACCGGCTTTGTATTCCTTTCCCACGTGGGCCAGGTCCAGCCCTGCGGCTACCTTGAGCTCGACTGCGGCAACGTGCGCCAAAAGTCCTTCAAAGAAATCTGGGAGAACTCGGAAATCTTTAAGAACCTGAGGGATTTCAAGAAGTACGAGGGCAAATGCGGAACCTGTGAGTACGTCCGTGTTTGTGGCGGTTGCCGCGCGAGGGCTTACGAAAGCACGGGGAACTATTTGGCCCCGGAACCCCTGTGTCTCCACGAACCGAGGTGTTACTAGCATTTCCGAGGGGGAAGTTTTTGAGAACGGATTCGAGTGGACGCGGGCGGGTCGACAGGGGGCAAGGTGTCTGGCCCTCGGTCGTGTTCCAGGGGGCAGTCGTTTTAACCCTGGCTGTGCTCATCGGGTTGGCGGTCAACCAGGTTCGAAGGGACGGTATTCCGCTCGTTGGGGACTGGTCGGCGAAGGGGAGGATCTCTGGCAACGGTTCCGGCGACGGAGCGCTCATATCCATCGAGGAGGCCCGGGTTTTGTTCGAGACCAATGAGGCGCTCTTTCTGGATGCCCGGTCTCCCGGAGCTTACCGGTCAGGGCATATCCAGGGGGCTCTGAGCTTGCCCTGGGAAGAATTCGAGGCACGGTTCGAAGAAATCATGAGGAGCATACCCGCGGATTACCCCATTGTCACCTACTGTGATGGAGGAAGCTGCGGTTTGAGCAAGGATTTGGCGTCGGCCCTGTCGGCCAGGGGATACGTGAACATACGCGTCCTGCCCGATGGGTGGAGCGCCTGGAAGCAGGCGAAGCTCCCTGTTGAGGGAGGTTGATTCGCGGTTTCTACTGGTACTTCCCAAATTCCATTCTGGTGCTACTGTTGTGTGCTGTCGTGGTTAGGCGACTTGACGACCTGGTGGTTTGTCTGGGTGTCCTCTCCTCCGTCCTTTTGTGCATCGTCCGGCGCCAAGAGCACCGAGGGAGTCGTCGAGTCCTGGGTGTTGATGATGAGGACCTTCACTTCCTGTTCGTCTGCCGTCGCGACGTCGGTCTTGATGGATACCGAGGTTTGCTGTCTGGCCCCGGGTGGGATGTTTTCAAGGACGGGTGAAATCTCCAGGCTGAAACCCTGGTCCCGGGGCAAGGGCTGCTGGGTGACCTTGATGAGCTTTTCGTCATAAGAAAGGTTGGTGATGTTGAAGGGTTTGTTGCGATTGTTGATGACGCGGACCGTTTGGACGCGGACTGGTTGCTGCATGGCGAGCTTTCCTACGAGCACCGTCGGTGGCTTGATGGCGATCTCTCCTTCCACGGAACCCACCACGCGGATGACAATCTCCGGCTTCTGAGGGTGATCCGTGACTACCTTGACCACGCCGCTGTAACTGCCCTGCTTGGCCAGATTGGCGAGCTTCAGCCGATAGTGCTTTCCTTCCGTGACGGTTTCCAACCGATGATTGATCTTGTCCCCGAGAGTGCTTTCCACTCCCTGAATTCGAAATGGTCGGGAGAGAGAAACGATCTCCAACTCTTGCTCGGTCATCTGATCCAGCAAGCCCCGAAAAGAGACCACATTCCCGGGACGCACCTCGATGAGCCCCTTCACCGTGCCCTGCATCACCAGCTTGACTTGAGGATTTTGAGGATCGTTGCTGAAAGCGGTTGAAGTCTTCTTGACGGGACCGTTGAAGTTGTTGAGGTTAACATTGATCACTATCTTGCCCTCGCCTCCAGGAGGGATTGCCCGGTCGAACTGGGCAACGGCACAACCTCAGCCGGGGCGTACCTGGTCAATCTGCAGGACTCCCTTGCCCGTATTCTTGATCTTGAATTCATGGACCACTTCGCTCCCTTCCAAGGCTTCGCCGAAGTCGTGGATCGGAGTCACGACCTGAAAAGAGGGAGCCCCCTGCACGGGTGCGGGCGCTTGAGAAACCTGTTCGGGAGGGGCCTTGGCGCCATGCGCCCCATAGGCCAAACCCCCGCAGCAGAAGACAAGAAAAGTTGCCAAAACCCCTTTAAAGGATTTATTCATCGCAGGTTTTTACCTCCTTTTTCATCACCATGAAATCCTTTGTAAAAAAGGAATTTCACGTTGTCCACTTCCAGAATTTCCGCTTGCCTTGCATATCTTTTCCCCCGGGAAAGGTCAAGGTCCAAATTCCAGGCCGGGGATGGCGGAAGGTGGGCGGCCGGGGATATTCCCATGAGGCGAGCTGGCTCGAGGCATCGTGTTCCAGCGAACGGCCCGTAGCCCCTTGTCACCTCGGGCTGATGGGCCGTTTTTCCGCAAAAACAAGTACACCGGGCATTTCGGGAAAGCCGCGGAAAACAGCGAGGACCCTACTTCAATCGGGCCTCGCTGACGGACCTCTGGACCAGCTCACCCGATGGGACGACTGCGACTCCTTCCTCCTCGAAACGCTTGCCCTTTTGAGACAGCACGCGGAGTGTCACTTCGTAAGGGTGACCGATGGCAATGGCACTCCCTTCGACCTTGGCTTTGCGGATCAGTTCGTCGATCTGGGATCGAACGAACTCCTCGGTCGGGGTGTGATCGAGAAACACGTCACGCCTGCCGGTGAGGACCCGCAGCTCCTGGGCCATGGAGTGCCCGACGCTCTTGGGGCTGGTGGAGCTGTCCAGGAAGTAGAGGCCCCTCTGGCGCACTTCGTTCAAGAATACTCCCATGGCCTCGCTGTCCTCGGTGAATCGAGACCCCATGTGATTGTTGATGCCCTTGAAATGCGGGCTCACATCGAGGGCGCTTTGGAGGGATTTCCGTACGGCGTCGGTCGACATGGTCGTGAGAAGAGCTCCCTTTCCGGGGTTCTTGAGAGGATATCCCTGGGGCTGCATGGGGAGGTGCAGAATGACCTCGTGTCCGCGGGAATGAGCCAGTTCCGCCACCTCTTGACTGTATTTCTGGTGGGGGAGCACAGAAAAGGTCAGGGCGAGAGGGAGTTCCAGGAATTTCCTGGCCACTTCCAGGTCCTGGCCGAAATCATCAATGACGATGGCCACTCTGGCAACCTCAGGGGCCGTCGGGCGGGAGGGAATCCGTGAAGGAGGCGGTGATACCGGTACACTGGCCCTGGGAGAGAGATTGGCCATGGTGAGATCCACGTGCTCAGACTGGGGCTTGGGCGGTTGCCGGTTGGGAGGGCCGTCTCGGTGCGGCTCTTCTCCGGAGGTCTGTTCAGAGCGTGGAGGGGAGGCGTGGTCGGCCTCCCTGGTGCTGTCTTTCGAAGAGGATCGAGCGGCTGACTGGGCGCTGGTCGGAGCCTGACGTGGGGCGGCGCCGGCGGCCCTGTCCTTTCTTTCCGGGGTGGACGCGCCGGGAGGCTGAGTGGACCGGCGGGCAACACTTGGGGAATATCCCCCCCAGTAGATGAGACCGACCAAAACCACGAAGGCGAGTACCCAAAGGGAGAGCATCGGCAGGAGGTATGTTTTGAGAGTCTGTTTCCTGGAAGTCTTGGGGCGTCGGGTTCTTCCGGAAGCGGCGGCACTTTTCTGGGGGCGCTCCCCGGTACCTTTGGCAGGTGCCGAGGCGCGCCCCTTCGTTGGCGTGGCGCTTTCTTTCTTCTTACCCGAATTTGGGGGCATGGAAAGGCTTTTCCCAGCTGATTACTTGAAATTCATCTGAGCCATGATCTTGTAACTCTTGAGCACGTCCAGGGCTCTCCTCAGCTGGTTGTCCTGTTCGATCATCTTGTGGGTTTCAGCCTGAAAGGCTTCCTGCTTTGAAGCTCCGGAATCAGGTTTCTGATTCTCCATGTGCCTTGGGAGGTCCTTTTCCCGGACGCGCTGGGGCGGTTCGGGGGTCTCTTCCGGCTCCTTGGGGGGGGTTTCGCGCTTCACAACGATATCCGGTTCGATGCCCTTTGCCTGAATGGAACGGCCGGACGGAGTGTAGTAAAGGGATGTGGTCAGGCGAATGGCTGATCCGTCGTTGAGGGGAATGACGGTCTGGACGGAACCCTTCCCGAAAGTGGGTTCCCCAAGGATGATGGCGCGCTTGTGATCCTGAAGGGCGCCGGCCACAATCTCGGAAGCGCTCGCGCTGCCCGAATTGACCAGGACGGCGATGGGATAACCGTGGGGCTTGGAATTCTTGCGCGCTTCAAACCGCATCTTCTGGCTGTCCAGGCGTCCCCCCGTGTATACGATGAGTCCCTCGTCCAGGAATTCGTCACTCACTTCAACTGCCTGATCCAGCAATCCTCCCGGGTCATTGCGCAAATCCAGCACGAGTCCCAGAAGGGGGTGATTTTCACTCTCGAGTTGATCCAAAACCTTCCGCAGGTCATTGGACGTTCCACTCTGAAAACTTGAAATCCGGACATACCCATAACCGGATTCAAGGGTTCGAGCCCTGACGCTCTGGATGGAAATGATGTCGCGCATGAGCTCGAATTCGAGGGGCTTGCGCTCACCCTTGCGAATGATGGAAAGCTTCACCTTGGTCCCCTTGGGACCACGCATCTTCTGAACGGCCTCCATGAGGGACATGTCCTGAGTCGGCTGATCGTCGATCTTGATGATCTGATCATTGGCGAGGACGCCGGCCTTGTCAGCCGGAGTGCCTTCGAGCGGGGACACCACGGTGAGAACTCCGTCCCGCAGGGTGATTTCTATGCCGAGGCCGCCGAACTTCCCTTTGGTTTCGATCTGCAGTTCCTTGTAGTCCTCGGGTTTCAAAAAGGAGGAATGGGGGTCCAACTCCCGAAGCATGCCGTTGATCGCCCCGTAGATCATCTTCTTAGCTTCAACCTTTTCGACGTAGTTGTCCTGCACGATATTCAAGACGTCGCTAAAGAGCCGCAGATACTGGTATATATCCGGGTTGTCCTGGGTTGTCTTGGCCCGTAGACCGGACCATGCAAAAAACAACACCGAGAGTCCGACCAACACCATGAACAACTTCTTCTTGCTTCTGACCATGGGAAGTTCCTCACTCTTTGAAATGGCTTCTCATCAGCCAACGATCACACGGAATCGAGGGGCTTTTCTTGATGTCACCGGCAAACGACGCTGGATGGTGGATGCCGCTCGTCAGAGACTCCTGCCAAGAACATCACGATCACATCACCCTGAGGAAGGGCTCGGTCTCCCGGCCTTCATTGTGGATCGGTGAAAGGGATATTTTTCGACAGCTCAAGATTATTACATCACGATTATAAAAAATTCCACGAGAATGACCATGGATACTTGTGCCACAGCCCAAAATATCTCCCCCCCTCCTGGAAGACTGGAAAGTAAGTGAGGCATATCCCATGCGTCCCCGTTTGTAAAGGGCAACCATAGGTCACCAGACACGGCGGATGACGGGGGAAGGAGGGCGACCATCGATGGCCGACGAAATCACCGCGCCGTGTCTTGCGCACAACAGGGAACACCAGCAACCCAGCCAAGTCAGGCCAATCCCGCAAAGCACCATTGCAGCAGTCAGAAGTGCCCGCTCCCAATGCGTCCAGTCAGCGTTCATCAGGCTCACTCCAGGAAGGAACCATCGGACTGTGTCGAGTAGAACAACGACGCCACCGGCGGAAATCGCCCCAGCTGTAATCCCTCCAAGTATCGCCCGCCCGTAAAACGGAAAGAATACCTGGAAACGGGACCCTCCCAGCAGGAGGGACACCTCGAGTTCCTCCATGCAGGATGTCAGGGCCATGGCGCTGCATGCAAAGGCGATGAGAAGCGAGAGCAAAGCCAAGAGGGCGACCGCCCACCATCCTGTCGATGTCAGAAATCCGTAGAAGGGTTCAAATCGTTCGAGCAAATCTCTCTCGTCCAGAACCCCCGCGATGTGCTGGAACCCCCTGAGTTTTTCGACTGATGCGTCGACTCCGGCTGGAGGATTCCCGCGGGAGGCGAAGAGAATCTCAACGCGCATGCCGGCGTCATCCTCCCAAAAGCCTTCGAGGGATCCCGGCGAGTGTCCACGAGATCCTCTCCCGTCCTCAATGGGCTGAAGCCTGAGGGAGACCTTGATGTCACGGATTTCAGGCCACTTCCTGACCTCGGAGACGAGGGACTCCTGTTCCTGAACGGACGCGTTTTGATGGAGAAAGACGACGAGTCTTGGCTCTGCCTCCAACCGGGCGATGAGACTCTGTACATTGCCATGCAGCAACCAGGAGGCGGCCAGGAAAAACAGGCAGCATGCCAACGACAGCATGCCGACAAGGAAGGGCGCCGCATCTCGTCGCATGCCTTTCAGGAGGTCGGTGAGGACATATGAAAACGCTTGCCGTTCCATGGTGAGTTCTCTCGGATTTTTCCAACGCCTCCAAGTCAAACCGCAGCGGACCCCGGAAGCCTCGTTCGATCCGAGGCATGATTGGTGGTTCGCCGCGATCCCAATCTTTTCAATCGCCTTCCCGGTGGGGAAACCTGTCCTCCACGATCCTCCCCGAGAAAAGCCGCATGACACGGGCCTCAGAAAGCAGTGGAGGCAGACGCGGGTCCTTTGTCGTGATGAGAAGCGTGGTCCCCTTCAGTCTCAATTCCCTGAAGAGAGCCAGCACATTCGACACACCCCCTTCATCCAGATGTGCCGTGGGTTCGTCGGCAAGAAGAACGACCGGATCGTTGATCGTCGCTCTGGCCACCGCCAACAGTTGCTGTTCCCCAAGGGATAGGTTTGAGCATGGAACGTAGCTTTTGCGTCGCAAGCCGATTTGCCGCAGGGTCCGATCCACCTTTTCCTCGATGGAGTGCTTCCGCTTCCCAGAGAGGAAGAGGGGCAAGGCGACATTGTCATGAGCGGTTCTTTTCATGATGAGTTTCAGGTCTTGAAAAACCACCCTCACCTGCCTCCTGAACGCCGCCAACTCTTTAGGATTCAGCGAGGCAGGATTCAGGCCCCCGAGGGTGACTTGTCCCGAGCCGGGCACTTCCAGGCCGAACAAGAGCCTGATGAGGGTGGTCTTGCCGCAGCCGGCCTCACCGCTGACACACACGGTGTCTCCCTTGTATACCTGCAGTTGAGCGCCCTTGAGCACGAGATGTCCCGCACCGTAATCCTTGTGGATGTGGAGGCATTGGAGGAAAGGGATGTTGGGTGCATGCGCGAGGCTGAAGGTCGAAGATTCCATCTGGTGGCCGGCCTGCTGAAAAGAGCCGTGAAACTTCCATGAGGTTGAGTGAGTTTGTCCCGCCGAGGTGCCCTTTCATGTGCCGCCCCGTGCATCGGGGCACGGAGCAAGCTTGAGTCCTTGGGCCTGTTGGGTCTTTGTCGGAGCTTGGTGCATCCATCCACGGAGCACGTCCCACGCCCTTTATCGACTCTCGGAAACGGGGTGCCCAGGACGGCGGCTCCTCTGCGGGCAGCGTTCGGTCTCGTGGAAAATCCCGTCTCTGTTCTCCCAAAAGAGGGAGTCCCTCAAGCAATGGCGCAGGTTGGTGTAAATTCCCTTCCGGCTGTTGGTCAGGTAGATCCTGTGCATGACGTGAAAAATCTCGTCACGCAGGGGCAAAACGGCCCATCCTTCCGGTTTGGAATGCACCTCTTTCAGGGTCTCCTCAAAATGAGGAACAATCTTATCCCGCATTCGCAATTCAGTGTCCACCAAAAAAATGGCCGTGTGGGCCATCAAATCGAAGAAGCGATCCCAGAACGCTCGGATTTCCTGAAGCTCGATTCCTCTGGGGGGTGAGGACTTCACTTCGACGGTGATCAGGGCGTCGGAGAGAACGGCGAGGACGTCGTAATCACCCCCATGGCGGGTATTCTTGAGCTTTACGCCGAAGAGGGATGGTGCCATGAACTCCCTCTGGAAGATCTGGCTCACATACCATTCCAATGTCGGACCAAGAGTCCTGATCCTTGGATTGAGCAGGTGATAGCTTCCATCGCGTTGCGTCTCGAGGATTCCGATTTTCGAAAGAGCCCCGGCATAAGACTGTGCTGTTCTCAAGGAGCAATATTGCGTCAATCGGCGAACGTGGTTACCCTCGGGGTGCTTCAGCAGTTCACGCAGGAAGATCCTGAAGGAATAGCGACGCATGAGGGCGTACAGTGCGTCCTTGTGAAGAAAGGGTGCATCCTTTGGGAGGAGAACCCCGGAGTGGTCGCTGTGGGAGAGGACGGGAAGGCCCCGCTGGGAGAGCATGGCCTGAATTTTGCCCGCGCAGGATTCTTCTCGCAGGGCCGCAATCTCTTGCCGCAGATCGTTGACGCTGCTCTTGAGATCGCACAGTTCCTTTTCCAGTTGGTGCATGCGGTCCACCCGGGGCACTCCAGAAAGCGCGGGTTGGCTGCCTCAAACCGGTTCCCGGGATTCAGGCTCTGGCCGGGAAGAGCCCAGTCCCACGGCGACGCGGGGAGATGGATCGAGCGTCAAGGATCTAAGGGCCTTCCTTCTTGGGCATCTTCAGGTCCGGCATGGGCACGTTCTTATACCCGGACGGCACCTCGAAGAGAGAATCCGGAAGGCTCTTGACCTTGATGTTTGTCAGTTCGTTCTTGAAGCCACCACCCGGGCCCCCAGTGTGCTCCGTTTTGATGGGGTAGTCCAAATCCTTTGCAATCCACTGGGTCATGACACCCAGAGACTTGTCGTGATACACATACTGCACCTTGTCGCACAGGAACCCGCTGACCTTCTCGGTTCCGAGCACCTTTCTGTCGGCCATTTCCTTCGCCGCACTCTCCATTTCCGCCCGGCTCTGGGCAGCACCGCCACCCTTCATTTCGACATAGGTCTTGTTCTCCGGCCGCAGAATCCAGGAGAGCTTCTTGTCCATTCGGATGATGGCGATGGTTTCCTTGCCGCCTCGGACGCCTTCATTACGGATTCTGTCACCCTTTACGAATACCTTTCCCGTGATGGTCTCTCCACCACGGGTCGCGATTGTGTCCGCGGAAAACTCAGCGGCCATGACCGCCCCGCCGTGAAGAAAGCAGAGCGAGGCAAGAATGAGGATTGTTCTGGCGAAACACCAGGACCATGTCTTACGCATGAGGCACCTCCTTGGTCAATACGGGTGAAATTGCACTGCAAGCAGACCCTTCCACGATCAATCTCGATCTTTCCCTGTGGTAAGGACTTGTCCAAATACAATTACTTCGGATTGGGGAGCGAGTGAACCCCTCCCCTACGGTATAAGCGGTCTGCTTTCCCATGGGCGGCCTCACGCCCGCCCGAGACGCCGCTGGCAATTCCTTCATGGTTGTTCTTGGTCAGTTCCAAACGGCCATGATGGTGTCTTCACGCCTTTCAGTCGATAAGACAAGCCCGGGCAGGCTGGCTGAAGTGGACGCGAATCTCGTGAACGCCGCCTCGCAGGGAACTCTCCACCACATATCCCAGCCTGTGAAACACCGCGAACACCCGCTCATTGCCTATGGACACATAAGCCGTGAGCCCTTTCGCCGATTTGCTCCGGGCCATCTCGCCAAGAAGCTGGACGAGGAAGCTAGCTATGCCCTTTCGCCCGTACTCGGGGTGCACGGCGAAATCCACCTCCGCCGTCCCGGCCTGTTCGTCCAGGGTATAGCGGCCGATGGCCACGATGCGTTCCGCGTCCGGGTCACCAGGGATGGCGAGGACGCTCATCTCACTTTGGTAGTCGATGTTCACCATCTTCCGCACATCGTAATGGGGAAATACCCGCATGGTGGAGAGGAAGCGGAAGTAGGACTCGTTCTTCGGCAGTGAGTAGAAGAATTCCTTGAGAGCCCTTTCGTCCGTAGGTTTCGCAGGTCGGAAGAAGACCTTCAACCCGTCCTCGAACAGCTGGGTCACTTCCCACTGGGCGGGGTACAATGCCTTCGGCGGAATGATCTCGATGATTTCGGGGCGCAGGTAGTTGAGCTGTTGAGCCGCTCGCATGAGACCCTCGCGGAAATCGGGGTGAGCGATTCCGACGAGGGCGAGGGCCCGGTCTCTGATGCTTTTGCCGTGCAGGAACGCTATCCCGTATTCGGTCACCACGTATTGAACCCCAGCTCTGGTGGTGACCACCCCGGCCCCTTCGGTCAGGATGGGGACAATTCTCGAGACCTTGCCGTCGATGGTGGTGGAGGGCAGCACGATGACAGCCTTGCCCCTGTGGGAATACATCGCCCCCCTGAGGAAATCCACGGCTCCCCCCACGCCGCTGTATATTTCATAGCCCAGGGAATCGGAACAGACCTGCCCGCTCAGGTCCACCTCCAGTCCTGAGTTGATGGATATCATCTTTTCATTTTCGGATATCACGAGATAATTGTTTGTGTATTCCGTTGGATAAAAGGCGACCATGGGGTTGTTGTCGACGAAATCGTAAAGGGCTCGAGTGCCCAGGCAGAAGCTCGTGACGATCTTGTCCCGGTGCAGCGTCTTTCGTGAGTTGGTGATGACGCCGCTCCTGACCAGGTCGAAATAGGCATCTGTGAGCATGTCCGCGTGGACGCCCAGGTCCTTCTTTTCCTGGAGGGCATAAAGGACTGCCGTGGAGAGGCTGCCGACCCCAACGCGGATGGTGGAGCCGTCCTCTACCAGTTTGGCCACGTGCTTTCCCACGGCATGGGCGATGGGATTCATGATGGGCAGTGGCACTTCGAGGAGGGGTTCGTCATGCTCCACAATGGCGTCTATGTCACGAATGTGAATGAACGAATCGCCGAGCGTCATGGGCATGTTGGCATTCACCTGGGCGATAACGACCTTGGAGCTCTCTGCTGCGGACTTCACGATGTCCACCGAGATGCCGTAGCTGAAGTAGCCATGTTGGTCGGGAGGCGAAACCTGAACGAGGGCTACGTCGATCGAGATGGCCCCGCTGCGGAAGAGCTCAGGGACGTCCCCGAGATTGATGGGGGTGTAATCGGCCCTGCCTTCGGCAACGGCTTCCCTGCTTGCCGTGGCGATAAAAAAGGACTTCAGGCGGCACTTGTCGAAAAAGCTGGCTTCCGTGTATCCGGTCTTGCCGACACTGAGGATATGCAGGATTTCAAGGTCGGCCAGCTCGGGAATCACCTTCTCAAGGGCTCGAACCAGGTGCTGAGGTTCACCGCATCCGGAGCCGATGAAGATGCGATGGCCCCGCTTGAGGACTCTCAGGGCTTTCTCGGCGGTTGTCTTCTTCTGCCGGAACATGGTGAGCCATGACTGTGCCGACTGCGGTGTGCGGTTGTTTCCGGGATGCGTGTCCGCTCTGTCCAACATGGCTTCAACCTGCGGTGGTGCGTGCGAAAGAAAATGGGCAGGGCGTGACCAGGCCCTTGCCTGTGGGATCGAAAAGCGCCATGAAGGGCGGCGTGCAAGAGTGGTCCTGATCAACCGTGCCGGAGTCGGGGAATGCAGACCTAAAGCGGTGATCGACTCCGGGATGCGGTCCCGCCATTCCGGTGGTGATCACTCGCTCTTGGCGGATGCAGATCTCAGGTAGATCAGACAAGTGATCAGACCAGCGGCGAGGAGCATGAAGCCGCAGAGGACCTGCCCCATGGTGAAGTATCCAAAGAGGTAGCCGATCTGCGGGTCCGGCTCCTTCAAAAACTCTATGAAAAAACGGCCGATCCCGTAGGCCGCCAGAAAGAAAACGACCATCATCCCATCGGGAAAAGCCTTTTTGCGAACAATCCAAAGGAGGACGAAGAGCACAAGGCCCTCGTAAAAGGCCTCGTAAAGTTGGGATGGGTGCCGCGGAACGGAGCCGCCCCCCGGAAATATCATGGCCCAGGGCACACTGGTGGGCAGGCCCAGAAGCTCTCCATTGATGAAGTTGCCGATGCGACCCAACCCGAGGCCAATGGGCGTGGTGACCACAATGCTGTCGGCGACGGCGGCGAATGGAAGTTTGCGCAATCGGCAAAAGATCGCCACTGCCAGAAGAACCCCGATGAACCCTCCGTGAAAAGACATGCCCCCGTGCCAGGTTGCCACGATCTCCAGGGGATTGCTGAGATAGGCTCCGTAATTGTTGAATTCGTAGAAAACGATGTAGCCGAGGCGCCCGCCGATGATGAGACCCAGAGCGAGATAGAAGATGAGGTCCTGGACAACCGGTCCCACCAGGCCGATCTGGCGGGATCTTTCCTGCCTCTGAATGAGAAAATACGAGGCAACGAATCCCAGCACATACATGACCCCATACCAGCGGATCCGCAGAGGGCCGATCGTGATCAAATCAGGATTGATGTTCGGATATGGAATCATGTAGAAAACCTCTTCAACGTGACAAAGCTAGCACAAGGGGAGTACCGGGTCAATGTGAACGGCACAGCACCCCGGCGTCCATGGTGGTGATCCCTCTCGATCTTTCCAGCGGTCCAAGTGACGACATATTACCGGATCGAAGACTTGAATGAGAACGTATCCCCTGGTAAAGGTTAAAAGACAATCGGCTCGCGCGGGGCCATCATGACACTCAGGGCGATGTGAGACAGGGGCCCTTCCGGAAACGTGGGAACTTCAAGTGGAATCCTATTCCTGCTGGATCGACGGTGAAGAAGTAGGGGGTGGCGAGACGTACCCTCTCGTGAATCCTTGGACTGGAGAGGAATATGCCCGAGCAACGGCTGCCGGCCAGGAACTGGCTCACTCGGCCCTCGAGAGCGCGGCAAGGAGTCTTGGAAGCTGGTCTCACCTGGCTGCATCGGAGCGTTCCTCGATTCTCCACAAGCTGGCCGACCTCATGCGGGGTGAACAGGATGCTCTCGGAGTCCTGATTTCCCTGGAAGTCGGCAAGACTCTCCCCATGGCCATCGACGAGGTCATGAGCGCCGCCTCCCTCTTGGACTATTTTGCGGACGAGAACCTGCGCCGTTCCGGGGAGGTTCCTCTTCTGGGCCACAACCGGGAGCGGGTTTTTGTTCTTCGCGAGCCCGTGGGGGTGGTGGTTGCCATCACGCCCTTCAACTATCCCCTGAGCACACTCGCCTGCAAACTGGCTCCAGCCGTGGCGGTGGGCTGCACTCTTGTGGCGAAGCCCGATGAACACACCCCCATGAGTACCCTCAGGGTTGCACAACTGTCCGCCCGCGCCGGCATGCCCCCGGGAGTGTTCAACGTCGTCACCGGATCCGGGCAGGAAACGGGGCGTCTCCTGCTGAATCATCCCACTCCCAGGCTTGTCACCTTCACGGGGAGCACGGAGGTCGGAAAGGAAATCCTCGCTGTGAGCTCGCGGTGGGTGCGGAAAACGATCCTTGAGCTGGGAGGCCACTGCCCCGCCATCGTGTGCCAGGACGCGCCGTGGCGCCAGGTACTTCCCCAGATCGTTTCGCAGAGCCTCAAGAACTCCGGGCAGTACTGCTATCGCATCAGCCGGGTTCTGGTGGCCGAGGATATCTATGAGGACTTCCTTCGGGGTTTCATAGAACATGCTTCGGGTCTCGGCGTTTCCACGACGGGGGGAGGGTCGGACAACGCCCTGGGCCCCCTCAACAACGCCAAGATCCTCTCAAGACTCAGAGGCCAGGTGGAAAAGGCGGTAGAGGAGGGGGCCCGTGTAGCCCTCGGTGGAAACACTGCCAAGGTGCCTGACCGCGGATTCTTCTACCCGCCAACAGTCCTGACTCATGTTTCACCGGGAATGTCGATCCTCCAGGATGAGGTTTTCGGGCCTGTGACGATCATCGCTTCCTTCACGGCTGTGGAGGAGGCCATCACGGCAGCCAACGCCACTCGATACGGCCTTGCGGCCTATCTCTTCACGCAGGAATTGGGCATGGCCCTCGAGTGGGCGGACCGGCTGGATGCAGGCAGCGTCTGGATAAACCGGATCCACCAGGCATATCCCCAGGTTCCTTTCGGAGGCATGAAGGAAAGCGGCCTCGGCAGGGAGAAATCCCGCTTCGGTATGGAAGAATACACGGAGCTCAAAACGGTGTACCTTTCATATTGATCCTGGACCGGACCAAGGCAAACTTCCAGAGAAGAGAGCGGAGGCACTTTGTCATGATACCAATCGTCTGCATAGTGGGAGCGTCCAATTCAGGCAAAACCACCTTTCTGGAGAAGCTCATTCCGGAGTTGCGCGGCAGAGGCTATCGTGTGGGCGCCGTCAAACACGATGCCCACAGCTTCGAAATCGATCACGAAGGGAAAGACACGTGGAGGCTCAGTCGCGCCGGCGCGGAGACTGTGGTGATTTCTTCTCCGCAAAAGGTTGCAACCGTGCGCCAAACGGTTGAGGAGATGGGGCTTGACGCGCTGGTGGGAAGGTTTTTCTGGAATGAGGACCTCGTCATCACGGAGGGCTTCAAGCGATCCCGTTTCCCCAAGGTGGAGGTGTTTCGGACCGCCGTGGAGTCGACGCCCATATGCACCGTTCAGGATAATCTTCTCTGTTTGGTGACGGATGATCCTGTAGAGGCGGGTGTGCCCCGGTTTCACTTCGCTGAAACCTCAAAAGTGGCCGACATGATCGAAGAGAGGTTTCTCAAGGCTAGAAAAAGCAGGAACGTGTCCCTTCACCTGGACGCCAAGCAGCTCCCCATGAATGAGTTCGTGGGCGAGTTCCTGGTCGGTGCCATCGTCGGAATGCTCTCGACCCTGCGGGGCTGGAGGTCTCCGGAAACCATCGACATCCAGATCCGGCTCAAGGATGGATAAGTGATCACCGGCGCCGTCCTGGCGGGAGGCAAGAGTCGGAGATACGGAAGGAACAAGGCACTGGAGGTGTTTCGCGGAAAGCGGCTCATCGATCACGGCCTGGAGGCCTTGCGATCCCTTTGCGATCCGGTGTTCGTGGTGGTCAATGATGTGAGCATTTACCGGCATCTCGAAGCCACCATCATTCAGGATATTCTGCCTGGGCAGGGACCTCTGGGCGGCATCCACACGTCCCTCCTCTTCAGCCCCAACGAATGGGTCCTGGTCCGTGCGACGGACATGCCCTTCTTTTCACCGGGCGTCGCTGGCCTCATGTGTGAAGTGAAAGAAGGCTACGACGCGGTTGTCCCCGAGTACAACGGGCTCTTCGAACCCCTCCTGGCCCTGTATCACAGGCGCTGCATCCCGTCCGTCGCTGCGGTTCTGGAAAAAGGTGATCGGAAGACCACCAGATTCTTTGAAAAGGTGAGAGTCAGGACGCTGCTGGAAGAGGAGTGGCGCGCCCTGGATCCCGAAGGTTTGAGCTTCATCAATGTCAACACCTTGGAAGACATGGAAAAAATCGAATGGAGCTTCATGAAGCCAGGCGATTAGTTCTTGAATCGGCGGCTCCTTGCTCTTCCGAGTCGGTTCCAATTGGGGAGGCGATGGGCCGGGTCCTGTCCGAGTCCCTTCAAGCCCAAGGGGACCTTCCTCCTCTGCCCCGCTCACGGTTGGATGGTTTCGCGGTGCGTAGTTGCGATACCCACGGGGCGTCGGCGGGCCGCCGAAAGAGCCTTCGCCAGGTGCCGGGCTGCCTCGCTGCGGGCTATGTGCCTTCCGTATCCCTGTCGGAAGGACAAAGCGTGCAAATCCTCACCGGAGCCCCGATTCCCGCGAATGCGGATGCGGTGGTGGGCTTCGAGGAGGTCGTGCGGGAGGGTGAGTGGATCACGGTCGCCAGAGCCATTCGTGTACATGAGGGACTCAGCTTGCCGGGGGAAGAAATCAGGGCGGGAGAAATCGTTCTGTCCCGGGGCCGAGTGCTCACCCCCACGCGCCTGGCGATGCTGGCGGCTCTTGGGCATGCGTCCGTCACCGTTGGCGCGAGACCCCGAGTCGCCCTGCTGTCCACAGGAGATGAAGTGAGGGAATTGGGGGAAGCACTGGAAGGTCCTTTGACCACCTGCAACAATCGACTGCTCCTTGGGTGGATGACGGTCCAGCAAGGTGGCGTGCCGGTCCACCTCGGAGTGGCAAGGGATGACACCCGTGAGATCGCCGAGGCACTCAGTTTCAGGGAAGCTGAAGTCTTCGTCACCACGGGGGGAGTGGGAAGGGGCGAGAGGGATTTCATCCTCCGTGCATGGGAAGAGAGGGGCATTCAACTTCACTTCAGGGAAATCAACCTGATTCCGGGGAGGCACAGTGCATTCGGGACTGATGAAAACCGGGTGTATTTCGCACTGCCGGGCAATCCATGGGGGGCCCAGGTGGTCTTCGGGGAACTGGTTGTCCCTTTGCTCCACCGCTTGCATGGGCTGGAGCACCCGGAGAGACCAAGGGTAAAGGCCAGACTGAGCCAATCGGTCAGGAAGAAAGAGGGCTATTTTTCCGCCGTGCGTGGAAATCTCAGCTTCGAGGGTGCCTTTCCCTCATTCCAGCCAGTGGGGCGGAAGGGATCATCACTTTTCGCGGATTTGCTGGAAGGCTCCGCATACGTTCTGCTGGGGCCCCATGTGACCCACCTGCCGGCTGCCGCGGAGGTGAACGTTTTTTTTCCGGATTTTCCGCTATCGGCTTATCCCTTGCTTTTGAGCCCCTCACTGTGCTGAAATGAAGTGCCGGGGGATTATGCCGACTGGTCGGCTCTCCCAGGCCGCCTGCCGGACCCGATGGGTTCATCCTGCAGGCCAGTCGTTCATGCTGGAACTTGTTGAGATGCAAGAGCAAAATATGCAATAGTGTGGCCAGGGCAACTCTTTCAACCTGCTGCGCGTTTGAATCGATTTGAAGCTCATCGAGAGGTTAAAATGTTCAAGGGCACGCCCATAGAAACGGCCTATAACAGCCTTCTCCAGAGGCATCTGGTTTCAAGGCTCATCTCCCTTGAGGTCAAGCCCAATCACATCACTTTCCTGGGACTGTTTGCCAGCATGGGGGCTGGGATAGCTTTTGTTTTTTCCCCGGTGGCGGGAGGGTTGTTGACCCTCCTCACCGGTCTGTTGGACACCCTGGACGGATCCCTCGCAAGGGCCCTCGGCCAGACAAGAAAATTCGGAGCGTTCCTGGATTCGGTCCTGGACCGGTACACCGAATTCATCATCTATCTGGGAATATGGTTTTTCTTTTACCGCCAAGGCGCTTCGACTCCATTTTTCTCCCTGGTGATTCTCCTCATCCTCTTTGGGTCTCTCATGGTCAGCTACACCCGGGCACGTGCCGAGGGCCTCGGGGAGCACTGCGCGGTGGGAGTGTTTCAGCGGGGGGAGAGAATCGTGATGATCGGACTTGCCGGAATCCTCAACCCTTTGGCAAATCAGGTGATCGGGGCACCCAGGGAACACTGGAGTCACGATATCCTCATGGTGCTGGTGCTGGTGGTCCTTGCGGTGGGAACAAACTGGACGGCCTTGTGGCGGTTCCTGCACGTGCTGAACAACTTGAGGAAATAACGAAGAAGCCCCGCGTTTCCCGGACGCTCAACCGGAAAAACACCGGGGCTTGATCATGGAGTGGCGGCCCCCCGCAATGCTTTTCGCAATGAGAGGCCATTCCTGAAGCCTTTATTCGCTAAGCCGGGCTCGGTACCTTCCTGAGAACAACCCGGTCTTCCTCCCTGAATATTTCGAAAGAGTCCCCGACTCCGAACCCCAATTGCTCGATCAAAAGGGCCTTGTTCAGGGTGATGCTCCCGCTTTGTCCAATGGTTCGAAAGTTGGAAGTCCTGATGAGCATTCCCGGCTTGGACTGGGGCTTTTCCCTGCGGCGAATCACTGTTCGGTCCGGCAAGGGAGCGGGCTTCGGGGCGACGCTGCTCCTGTTGAAATCGAGTTTGGGGATTTCACCCAATTCCATCAAGCCACGGAGATAGAGATCCTGAACCTCGCTCTTGAATTTTATCCCAAAGAGCTTCTGAACGGATTCCAATGACCGTCCATTGCGTATCTCGTTCACCACAAGCTTAGGATCGATGTTCTTGTACTCAATCTGCATGGCAATGCCCTCTCATCGAAAATCATGCAAAATCAAACTGATATAATCATAGAGCCTCTTGCAAGAATCGACATCTGCCCTTCGATACCTCCGGGTGACCGGCGGTTTGGCGCTGCGAGATGCTGATTATCCGATCGGCGTGAGGTATCGAACCCTGAAAGGAAACATAATTGCAGGAGGTCCGATGGTAACACTTTGACGTCGAGATGGCCTCACGCGCCATGGATTCGCCCCAAAACGGCGGCTCGGGTTTGAACCTCGCCCCAAGGGGATCTGCAAGTGTCGAATGTCCGGCTGATCTCCCCGGATTCCTCTCGGGAGAAACAGAGTAGAGAGCTAAGCAATCGTTGTTTGATGATCTGTCCCCATGAAGCCAGGGACAACCAAACAACCGAAACCGAATACTCTAAGGGATCGCCGCTGTGGAAAAGTAAGAAAATGAAAGGAAACACTTTCCTGAGATGGGCTATGACGCCTTAACCCTAATAGATGAGATGGTGTTTGTCAAGGGTCCCATCATCCCGCGGCGACAACTGCCGAGGACTCACCTGGGCGGTTCCGGGCAAAACCCGGACGAATGATATCCCCACGTTTATGCTCCACAGAAAGACTCATGGATGCTATTGGAATCTAAACTGTGGGATATATTTTAGATTATACTTGATAGCCTCGGCAAAAATCGTCACCCAGTTGGAAGCCGGGGTTCAGAGAAACCATGACGATTCAGAATACTGGATTCCGGCTCCCCCCGGGGTGGCACCACGGACTGGAGGGATCAGGTCTTGCCCATGGGCCATGAGAGGAGAATCGAGGGCGGGGGGCACAGCGGTGGAGTGACCGGTGAACCGCCTCTGCGCGATGCCCCTGAAGCCCCTATGACTCCTGGCGATGCCTTTGCATGGTGTCGCTCACGTCCCTGGTCAGCTCCAGGACTCGCTCCGCGGTCTTTTCAGGCAGGCTTCCGCATCCACAGCTCGGGGTGAAGAGAGACTGGTTCAAGATGCGGGCGACTGTCACCTCGGGAGACTCGAGCTCCCGGATGTTCTCGAACCAGCGACTCGCCAGGTTCTCGGCGGTTTCCCGCGAGATCAGGTCTGGGTCGTTGGTGGGGACGATGCCCCAGGCGACATTTCCCCCTGATCGGATGAATTCGGTGAACTGTTCCCTGTAGAGAGCGAATCGTTCGAAATAGCTGTATGCGTCGAAGTTGATGATGTCCATCCCGCTTTCAAAGGGGATCGACCAGTCTGTGTTGGCGCAGATGTGGATTCCTGCCAGGGCCCCTTCCCCATGAATGGCCTCAACGACCTCCTTGAGCAGCCCATCGATCAGATCCCTCGCAACGCTTATGAAAGCCGAAGATCCGAAACCTGCAAGGGCGGGCTCGTCCAGGAACACGATGACCGGGCACTCAAGGGTTTTCAGCTGGCGGATCTGCCACTTGCACTTCATCGCCAGATGCTTCACAACGACATCCTGGAGGCGTTCATCGTAGAGAATGGACCTGTCCCCTTCGTCCTTGAGGCCTGTGAGGAGTGTGAAGGGGCCGACAACCTGGCCTTTCACGGCAGCCAGTTCAGGCTTGAGGCTGCGCAGTCTTTCGAGAAAGCGATGGAAGGTCCGCCCAGTCTCCAAGCCCATGCGAAATCTGGAATCTTCGAGGTCCCGGGTGGCCCCGTCCACCTCCAGATACTCTTCGTAGAATGCAACAAGCTCATCGTCAAATCCCGGTGAACCGCAACGAACGAGGACATGCCCGGGTTCGTGCTGAATCCCCGGGAGTCCTTCGAGAAACTGGATCATCATCTGTTCAGCCTTGACCGTGGAGAGCTGAGGCCAGACGGGAATGCGCGGTGCAGCCCCGAGAACAAGCTCGATGGCGGCATCCGGGTCGGAATGGGGCATGCTTCCGATCAGGGTGGGATATGATTTTCCGGTCCAAGGCTGCATCGCTGATAGCTCCTCTTCATTGACACAGGGAGAAAAACGTTGCGCTCTTCTTCGCACCCGAGGCATCCTCCACCGGCAAGGCCGGTGCGGTGATCCCAAGGGTTGTGGTTTGCCCGTCTACTAATAGTAGCGGGTTCAGATGAATGCAACATCATGTGATCTCAGATCCGCATCGGTCAACCGAAAAATTCGATTCAAGCCGTTCAACTGCGTAGGATCCATCCACCCATCTTGGGACAGGGGTATGATTCCTTGCCCGGAAACGGGCGGCGGTGGGGAATGGCGACCCGGGATTTGCCCCAAATTTCCCTTGACCACCGTATGATGCTCTGGTACGGTGGCCAGACCTATTCTTCAAATATTAAGATCACTTAGCACGACTGATTTTGAATCCGTTGCACTGCACCACGGATGCGACGAGCTTGTATGGCTTGAGGGTCATCGAGACCCCCCTTCCTCTTTCATCCTTGATGGTCGGGGTTCCAGGAGGGGAGAGGGGGGCTCGGTGGTTTCGAGGATAACCCTGATGGGGCTTTCGGGGTTTTTGCACGAGGAGGAATGGGGCATTCGTCAATTTGAGTCGGGAGGAGGGGCACATGAGAGGGAAAAGTTGGTTGGTTGGAGCGATGCTGGCATCCGTGGGGCTGTGCTTTACCTGTCAGGTCGCTTTTGGTGCCGGGTTCGCTCTCTACGAAGGGAGCGCGAGGGGGATTGCCCTCGGGGGGACGCTGGTGGGACGGGCAGACGATCCGTCCGCCCTCTTCTACAATCCAGCGGGGATAACCCAGTTGGGCGGTTTTCAGGTGATGGCGGGTGCGGCGGCCATTGCCCCTTCCACCGATGTGACCACCACGGACCAGTTCGGTGTCACTCGAAAGACGAGCACCGAGGACAACATATGGACACCTCCCCACATCTACGCCACCTACCAGGCGACCGACCGGGTATGGCTGGGACTCGGCGTGTTCTCGCCGTTCGGCTTGGGCACGGAATTTGACGAAAGCTGGCCAGGTCGTTTCAACAACTACAAGGCAGTGATTCAGAGCATCACGATCAATCCCAACATCGCTTTCAAGCTGAACGATCAATTTTCCCTGGCGGTTGGTTTGGAAGCCATGTGGTTCGACCTGGATCTCAGGCAGAAAATCCCCGTGGACCTGAGGCGGGTTGGCTTCGGCGTGGCGGAAGTGGATCAGGTTCTGAAGGGCGATTCTTTCGGTTACGGCTTCAATGCCGCCCTGCGCTATCAGCCTTGCAGGTATTTCGCCTTTGGGGCGTCATACAGGAGCCAGGTCACTCAGAACGTCGAGGGAGACGCCGATTTTTCGAAACCCGCCATATTGAATACGCTCTCCCCCGCCACGTTCCGGGACACCAGCGCATCAGGTCTCATCACCCTGCCCGACATGGTGTTTTTGGGCGCGACATTCTATCCCCATCCCCGGTTGAGTTTTGAGCTGGGAGGGGTGTGGAGTCGATGGAGCACCTACGACAACCTGACCATCCAGTACGACAATCCCATAACCTTCGTCGGAGGTTTTCCCGTAACTTCCGTGGTGCGGCAGAAGCAATGGCACGACACGTGGCGATTCCAGTCCGGACTGGAATTCAAGGCCACCGACTGGCTGGACCTCCGGTTCGGGTACACTTACGATGAAGAACCCAGCTCACAGCGATTGGTGGACTACCTCGTACCCGCCAACGACCGCCACCTGCTCAACTTCGGAGCCGGGGTCCGATGGTGCAACCTGGTGGCCGACCTTTCCTACACCTACCTGATCATCGAAGACCGCGACAACATCGCCCCCCGGGCGGACGGTGTGCTTGCTTCCAAGTTCAGCGACGGCCAGGCCCACATTGTCGGGGTCAGCCTGGGTTACAAGTTTTAGTTTGATCTCCACCGGACTGTTGTCCTTATAGAGCCCGGAAGAGATGATCCGGGCTCTAACCTATTTCATGGGAGGATATATGGCAGAAGATCTCAAAAAAATGTACCGCACGGTCATGGAGGACCACTTTCCTGATTCCCTGCGCATCACCCTTGGAGATCAGGAACTCCTCTATCGCAAACGCTCGTGGAAGTTTCCCGACGACAAAACGGGGGAGCTCATCGAGAAGGGACTGCGCTATGGGGAGAATCCTGGACAGGAGGCGGCCCTGTACGAGCTGATCGGGGGGCATCTCGCCCTGGGGGCCTGCCGCTTCATCGACCCTCAGAACGGGCTCGTGAGCGCCATTCGTGAGGAAGACATGCTTCAGGAAGGAAAGCACCCAGGCAAGACAAACCTCACGGACCTGGACAATGGCTTGAACATCCTCAAATTCCTCATGGACAAGCCGGCAGCGGTCATTCTCAAGCACAACAATCCCTGTGGAGCGGCTCTTGGGGGCACTCCCCTCGAGGCTTACCAGAGGGCGAACCGGGCGGACCGCATCGCCGCCTTCGGCGGGTGCCTCGTCGTCAATCGCCCTGTGGACCGGGACACGGCGGCACTCATCTCAGAGAATTATCTGGAAGTCGTTGCGGCGCCCGACTATGAAGAGGGGGCCCTCGAACTGCTCAAGAAGCGCCCGAATCTGCGGATCATCCAGGTGTCCAGGATCGATCGGCTGAAGGATTACCGGGACCTGCGGTTCGTGGATTTCAAGTCCCTCGTTGACGGTGGACTCATTGCGCAGCAGTCGCCTCTGAATCGCGTCAAGGAAGCCAGGGATTTGAAGCTTGCCGAAACGACCTACCAGGGCAAGACATACAGAATCAACAGAGAACCGACCCCGAGGGAGATGGAGGACTTGCTTTTCGGATGGTTCATCGAGCAGGGAGTCACCTCCAACTCGGTGCTGTACGTGAAGGACGGCTGCACGGTGGGAATCGGCACCGGAGAGCAGGACCGGGTTGGGGTTGCGGAAATCGCCGTCTACAAGGCGTACCAGAAGTACGCTGACGCGCTGTGCTTTGATCGGCACAAGATGTCTTACAAGGAGTTGGAGCTGGCCGTGGAAAAGGGCGAAAAGCGTTTGGATCTCAAAGAGGAAATCGACGCGGAAATGAGGCAGGCCAAGGGTGGCCTGATAGGAGCCGCAATGGTTTCCGATGCCTTTTTCCCCTTCAGGGATGGCATCGACGTGGGCATCAGGCAGGGGATAAGCGCTGTCGTGCAGCCGGGAGGATCACTCAGAGACTGGGAGGTCATCGAGGCCTGCAATGAAGCCGGCGTGACCATGGTGCTCACGGGCCAGAGAGCCTTCAAGCACTAGTACCACTCTGGACCGCGTTCCGGCTCAGAGATCTCTCCCAGGCCGCCGCAGCCCGGGAGCCCCCGTGGACCATGTCCGTTATGGCTCTTAAGACCGCCCGGGGCTGCTCATGTTGAAAGACGTTGCGCCCAATGGCCACGCCACTTGCCCCGGCCTCGAGGGATTGGTCGATTCTTTCAAGGAAAGCCAGTGTGTCCCGGGTTCTGCCGCCCCCCGCGGCAACGACGGGCACATGGAGGCTCCCCGCGATTTCTTCCAGGACCTTCACATCTGCAGGCAGCGGTATCTTCACGCAGTCGGCACCGAGCTCCGCGGCGACCCTGGCCCCGTGGGCAATGGCCGGGTCCTTCGCGGCCCCTTTGCTTTGCTCCGGGTGGGCATAGATCATGACCAGGAGAGGCATCTGCCACTCGGCGCAGGCAGCCCCGATTCTGCCGAGATCTTCAAGCATCCGAGGTTCCTTCGGGTCTCCCAGGTTGACGTGAACCGAGACGCCGTCGGCACCTCTGCGGACGGCTTCCTCGACGGTGCCGATTAGAACCTTGTGATGCAGGCTCGGACCCAGTTGCGTGCTTGCAGAGAGGTGCATGAAAATCCCGGGCAAATGCCGTGGCACGTGTTCGAGGTGAGAAAACAGCCCCTTGTGGAGCACCAGGGCGTCGGCGCCTTCCTCAACGCCCAGCCGGATCACCCGCTCCGGTCGCTCGAGACCGGGTATGGGGCCGCAGGTGACTCCATGGTCCAGCGGCAAAACAACGAGCCTTCGACCCGCTTGTATTCCGCATCTCTTGAGGCGCAGGGTCTTTCCGCTCATCCCTGATTCTCCTGGATTGGTCCGGGAATCTCTTAATTGATTATCACGCCACGCAGGCGAGGGGGGAGAGAATCTCCAGCTCGGGGACTGAAGGGATTTCTCCAGTTTCCTCAAGGAGGCGGAAGAAGAAATCCAGCCCCTTCCGTTCATCATGGTTCAGGTCGAACCCGAGGCATCGGTAATAGACGCTCAGTTCTTCCAGGGAGAGGACACCCTTTTGCGCTGCGACGGCACAAATGCGGTCCAGATGGGTCTGCCCCCATTCCTTGGCGGCTGCAAGGATTTCAAGGGCAGCTCGTAGCTCTCCGTTCCATCGCTCCGCCGCTTCCCTCTGGATGACCCACAGGGCGAACACGAAGGGGAGTCCCGTCCAGGAATGCCAAGCCTCGCCAAGGTCCATGCAAAAGGGGTAGACATGTTGACTGCTGAGTCGCAGGGCCTCATCCCCGATGGCAAGGAAGGCCGAGGGGAGGCCGCGTTCCGCCGATGCTTCCGCGAAGCTTCCGACTCTCACCGAGATATCCAGCCCGTAGAGCCTGGAAAAAAGGATCTTCAACAGGGCGACCGAGGTGTGGGACTGGTTGGTTGCGATGATCGTGGTGGAACCCAGTTGGTCGACAGGTACCCCGCTCAACAGGAGCACACTTTTGACGGTGCCGTGGCAGCTGATCGACAGATCCGGCAGCAGGAAATACCGGTCCGGGTGTCGAGCGTACTCGATGGACGACACGACACTGAGATCCAGATGCCCCTCGGCCATCAGCTGGTTCAGAAAAGCGGGACTGCCGGAAACGATGCTGAAGGGATGGCTCATGATGCCCGACTCCAGCGGGTAATAGATGGGCAGGACGTTGAGAAATTCGATTCTGCCAAGCCTCAGTCGCTCTCGGGACGGTTGACCCATTGAATCGCTCCTTCATTTCCCTGGTGAATGACCGCTTCAGAAAGTTCCGATGATGCAGAAGAATTGGGAAGGGCTACTGCAAGAAAGGCAGCTCGTTTGCCTGCCTCTAGTGTTCCGTACTCATTGTCGCGTCCCAGGGCTCTTGCTCCCCCCTGGGTGAGCATGCGGAGGACGGACTCGGGAGCCACACCGGGAAAATCCCCGAGGATCCGAATCGCCTCGGCAAAGAGGTTGAGATCAAGGTTGCTCGCGTGGCTGTCGGTTCCCAGGCAGGCAAGGATTCCCTGCCCGATGGCCCTGGGGATGTCCGCCCTGCCCACTCCGATGTTGTGGTTGCTTCGCGGGCAGAAGCACACGGACGCCCTGCTTCTCGCCACAATTTCCCAGTCGGAGGCGGTCATGTGGACGGCGTGGACAAGGAGAGTCTTTCCATCGAGGATGCCGAGCTTCTCTAGGTATGCCACCGGCGTCATCCCGGGAGGAGCCCAGCAGGGGGCCCACTTGCCGAGGCTTTCCAGCAGAGCCCGGCAATACCCCTTGCCGTCCCGCAGGAATTCCATTTCCTCCGGGTGTTCCGCCACGTGAATGCTGAAGACCTTCCCCCGGCTCCGGCACCATGCCTTGGCCTCTCGAATGACCGTGGCGGAAGTGGAGTAGCAGGCGTGAGCGGCCAGGGAGTGGTAGGATGCATCAGCAAAGGGCTCCAAGGTCTTCTCTTCCAGCGCAGACTCCAGGGAGTTTCGATTGAACCCGATCAGCTCCAGAAAGACCTCTCTTTCGGGCAAGGAACGATGCGTGTCCTTCCCGAGGCAGGCTCCGTTGGTGATGTCCCCGCACAGAGCGGTTCCCCGGGCGGCCATCTCCCAACGCCCTTCGCGAAAGCCCTTCTCGACGGTATCCTGAGTCAGGGATGAACGGGTCTGCAACACTTCTTTGAGCCAGGCCGGAAAACCGGGCTTGGGCAGGCCCACGGAACCCCGGAGAGCGGAGAGCTCCAGGTGGGTGTGCCCGTTGACCAACGCAGGAATGAGAGCGGCATCGCCGTGATCCGATTCCACGGTTCCCGGAGGGCTCTCTGACTTGACGTGCCCATAGGTCCCCACGAGCAGGATCCCATCATTGTCGACGAGGACCGCCCCGTCGGGAACCGGGGGGCTGGATACGGGAACCACCCACGAGGCCCGGTGCAGCAAGGGAGGCAGCGGGGGTGAAGAGCCGGATCCATCTCCTGTCATCGCACTCACGCTCATCCCCGGGTTCATGAGTCCCTCTCGCTGGCGGCTTCGACCGGAGCATAGGCCATGGTTCTCTGGCGGGGCTCAAATCCCGCCTCGCGTATGATCCGCTTGATTTCCGGGATCGACAGCCGAAAATGAACCCCAGCGGCCGCCACCACGTTCTCTTCAATCATGGTCGAGCCGAAGTCGTTGGCCCCAAAATGCAGGGCCAACTGCGCGACCTTGGGCCCCATGGTGACCCAGGAGGCCTGGATGTTGCGGAAGTTGTCCAAAACAAGCCGGGAAACAGCCAGGAGCCTGAGGTAGGAAACGGAGGTCTCGGCTGGTCTGTCGATTGCCGTGTTTGTGGGTTGAAATGCCCACGGGATGAAGGCCGTGAATCCACCGGTGCGGTCCTGCAGTTCCCGCAGGACGAACAGATGCTCCAGGCGATCCCCCGGTTCCTCTTCGTGGCCGAACATCATGGTGGCCGTGGTCTTGAGCCCCTGCCGATGGGCCTCTTCCATCACGTCCAGCCATTCCGCCGTGGAACACTTCCTGGGAGACACCCTGCTTCGAACCGTGTCCACCAGGATCTCGGCTCCACCTCCGGGGATGGAATCGAGACCGGCTTTCCTTAGCCGGGCGATGACCGTGGCGATGCCCGCGCCCTCCAGCCTGCTGAAGTGGACGATTTCGGGCGGGGAGAAGGCGTGGATGTGAATGGGGAAGGTAGCCTTGATGGCTCGCAGCATGTCTTCGTAATAGGAGAGGGGAAGGTGCGGATGATGACCGCCCTGCATGAGGATCTGTGTTCCCCCGAGGCCTAGGGTCTCTTCGATCTTCGTGAAAAGGGCTTCCCGGGACAGGACGGTGCCTTCCGGATGACCTGGGGGCCTGAAGAAAGCGCAGAAGCGGCACCCGCAGACGCAGATGTTGGAGTAGTTGATGTTGCGGTCGACCACGTACGTGACGATGGGGTCAGGATTCATCTCCATTCGGATTGAGTGCGCCAGGTGGCCAAGTTCGTGGAGCGACGCACCCTCGTAAACCGCCAGGGCTTCCGAAAAATCGAGGCGTTCCCTTGCCGCTATCTTGGCGAGCACTTCATGCAGGTCCATCGAAATCCTGTACGCAGGCGAGGCTGGATGTGGCTCCCTGTGCCGGGTGAAAGCACGGCTGAAGTCTTCATCTCCCTACGTGGAAAGCGTTCTCCACGCTGGAGGTCTCCGAAAAGAACGAATTCCTTTCCAAAGGCTCAAAGCCGGCCTCCCGGATGAGCCTTTCAAGCTCCGAGCGGCTCAGGGCCTGCTCTGATTCGGCGCCCGCCATGTGTCCGATCTTCTCCTCGACGACCGTTCCGTCCAGATCGTCCGCACCGAAATGCAGCGCCACCTGGGCGAGCTTGACTGTCAGCATCACCCAGTAAGCCTTCACGTGAGGGATGTTGTCGAGCATCAACCGGCTGACGGAAATGGTCTTGAGATCCTCCACCCCCGTGGTCCCCTCCGCCTTCCCCACCCTGGTGTTGGCGGGCTGGAAGGGAAGAGGGATGAAACACACGAATCCCCCCGTTGCATCCTGGAGTTCACGGAGGGCCAGAAGGTGCTCCAGTCGATCCCGAGGCGCTTCGATGTGTCCGTAAAGCATGGTCGCATTGCTCTTGATGCCCATCAGATGGGCTTCCCGGTTGACCTCGAGCCACTCGTTTCCGCTCAGCTTGGTTGGGCAGAGTCGGTCCCTGATTCGAGGGCTGAAGATCTCCGCGCCTCCGCCCGGAAGCATGTCCAGTCCGGCATGTTTCAATCGGAGAAGGATCTCGCGGGTGCTCACGCCTTCCTGTTTGGCGAAGTGGGCGATTTCAACGGCCGTGAACGCCTTGATCAACACGGGTGGCCGCAGGACCTTGATTTCCCGAACAATGCTATCGTAGTAGGAGAACGGAAGATCCGGATGGCACCCCCCGACGATGTGGATTTCGGTGATGGGGTCGTGCTCCCGGGCCTTCACCTTGTTCAAAACGTCTTCCAGGGACAGCTGGAATGCCTTGGGGTCGTCCTTATCCCTGCCGAATGCGCAGAAGAGGCAGCCGTTGATGCAGATGTTCGAGTAATTGATGTGCTGATTGACGACATAGGTGGCGGCATTGCCATGGAGACGAGAGCGAACCTGATGCGCGAGGGCCCCTACCGCGACGACATCGGGGCAGGAAAAGAGCTTCTCCCCGTCGGCAAGGTCGAGTCGTTCACCCGACTGAACCTTGCGATACACATCACTCAGTCCGAGTCTTTCGTACCACCGGCCATCGAGCATAAACAGGTCACTCTCTCCATCACTTCTTGTCTAAACCGGGCTCTTCATGGATGAAATTTGCGGCGCAACCACCGTGTTGCGCTCATCGCGGGCCATCCCCCGCACCCATGCCATGGCGAATCAATCGGATGAATTCATCGATTCTCCGCGGAATTTCCTCGGGGCCGGCCCTGTAAATTCCCGCACGGGCATCCAGGAAGGAGACCGAGTAAGCCTGGAGGAAACGATCCATGATGGCGTCCAGAAAGAAAACGGCCGTGTCCACGTTCAGGTCCTCGCGGAGCTCACCCCTCGCGATGCCCGACTCGACGAAGGGCTTCAAATACTCGGCTGAAAACAGATGTACCTGGTTCAGGAACTCGGCCCGAAGGGGGAAATCTTCCTGGAAAACCATCTTGAGGTAAATCTGGTACACCTTGGGGTGCTGGTCAATGAAGCGCACGCCGGCTTGAAGGCTCCGATGGATCTTTTCAAAGAAATCCGCTTGAGCCGAGTCTTCCCTCACCCGCCTGAGAGAGCGGCGCACCAGTTCCACCGCGTGCTGAAAGACCAGGTGGAACAGACCCTCTTTGCTTCCGAAATACTGAAAGATGGATCCCTTGGCGATTCCAAGCCTCTGGACCATTCTGTTGATGCTCGCTCCCCTGAAGCCCTCGGCGGCGAATTCCTCAACGGCGGTGTCCAGTATTCTCTGCTTCTTGTCGTTTTCGAGGTTCTGGAATCGTTCCCGCGGAAGCATGGGTCCCCTGTGTTTTTCAAGAAATGACCAGGTGGTCATTATAGGAGAACCGTCCCAAAAGTCAACAGGACGGTTTCTGGCATAACCATTTAGGAAAATTGAATTTATGATAATCGTGGCCTCTCCGGTCCCATGGATCGGTCTGATGGCCGGGGGGGGCCGGTGCCGATGAGTGACGGTGGACCGGCTGGATCCACTGAATCCTTGCCCCGCCTGCGGGCAAGGGCGGGGCAGGGGCCTCCGGAGTCTTTTGTCCGGTACTTTGCCGATTGACATCCAAGTGAAGTTTCTCTAGAGATTGCATTCCATGGGGTTCCGTCTCCAGGGATTCACTGTTTTGAGGGATCCTGCCATGATCCAGACCGAGGAGTATGAAATGGACAAGCCGATTGACGTCTACTGGCAAAAACGTCTTGCGGAGTTGAAGGAAGCCCTCGAGGCCAACAACTTCGAAGTTTTCATCGCGGAGACTTCCGCTGATGCCAAGAGAATTGTGCTCGAAGAGATCTTGCCCAAGCTTCAGATAAAAAGCGTTTCGTGGGGCGGATCCATGACCTTTCCTGCCACGGGGCTCTACGAAACCTTGAAAAACAGGAGCGACATCCAGGTCCTGGACACCTACGACCGGACTCTTTCGCCGGAAGATATGATCGAGCGGCGCAGGCAGTCCCTCCTTGTGGATCTTTTCATCACCGGCACCAATGCCGTCGCTGAAACCGGCAAGCTCATCAATCTTGACGGCGTAGGCAACCGTGTTGCAGCAATCACCTTCGGCCCCAAACAGGTGATAGTCCTCGTGGGCCGCAACAAGGTGGTGCCCGAAGTGGAAGATGCCATGTTCCGCATCAAGAATTACGCGGCCCCTGTGAATGCCACCAGGTTGGACAGGAAAACCCCGTGCGTCGCCACCTCGTTTTGTGAGGAATGCAAGAGCCCGGAGCGAATTTGCAACTCCTGGGGGATCACGGAAAAATCCTCTCCCAAGGGACGCATCAAGATCGTTCTCATCAACGAAGACCTGGGGATCTAGCGGGGAGCGCCAAAGGTGGACGTCAACCGGGGAGCTCCCGAGTTGAACCTTCAGGAATTCACGGTGCGTGAAAGTGCCAGGGCCAGGAGGGTTATTCTGAGGGCCCTCCCCGAACGGGGACTCGAGGTGGTCATCCCCAAGGGGTTCGATCGCGGAGAACTGCCGCTGATCCTGGGGAAGCACGCCCAATGGATTCGGGACGCGTTGAGGCGCGTGGAAACCGCGAGGGAAAATGGTTCCGAGAGCCGCCGCCAGCTCCCGGAGGAAATCCACCTGAGGGCCCTGGGGGTGTGTCAGCGTCTTGTATACACACCGGCTGGGCAAGGAACCGTGAGTCTCATCCGGACTTCTCCCTTCCAGCTGGAATGCGTCGGCGACCTTTCAGACCTCGACCTGTGCATCGGACTCCTGGTGAAATGGCTGGGGCTTCAGGGGCGGCTGCACCTCATGCCATGGCTGGAGAGAACCGCGGGTGAGCTGGGCCTCGGCTTCGTCAAGGGGCAGGTTCGCAACCAAAAGAGCAGGTGGGGCAGTTGTTCGGCCAAGGGGACCATCAGCCTCAACCAGGACCTCCTTTTTCTTCCGCCCGATCTGGTGCGCTACATCATCGTCCATGAACTTTGCCATACGCGGCACATGGATCACTCACGGAAGTTCTGGGCCCTCGTGGGATCCTTCGAGCCGGCTTTCAGATCTCTCGACGCCCGGATGAAAGATGCCCGGACTCTCATTCCCTCCTGGGCGAGGAAGCATTGACGGGTCGCCCCGCCTCGAAAAGCGCCGAAGCCTTACTCGTCGAGGAAGAACTGTTTCTTTTTGCCGCGGAGATTCCAGAGACCGCGGATAGAATAATATCGAGAGATGAAAGTCCTTGTGATCAATGAGCCTTACGTGGAAGGGTTCAATCGGACCCAGCGCTGGGCGGCCCGCACCCGGGGACGCGTGCTCAGGGCCCCGGACTGGCTTGCCTACGCCACCGCCGTTCTCGAGGAGGCCGGAGTACCCGTCAAGCTGTTCGATTTTCCCGCCGAGGGGTGGGGCAAAGACCGGCTGAGGCAGCTCATCAGGCACGAACAACCCGACTTTGTGGTGCTGGACTCAACGACCCCTTCCATTTACTCGGACATTGATTGCGCGAATATCTGCAAGGAGGAGAGCGGAGCCAGGGTCATCATGGTGGGCCCCCATGCGTCGGCGGTTCCCGAAGATACCCTGCAAATCGCCGAGGGGGCCGTGGATGTCATCTGCATCGGCGAATATGACTACACGGTGCGGGATGTGGTCGTGAACTACCCGGACATCCTGGGGGTGGAGGGAATCTGCACCCTGGAGAACGGCAGGGCGGCACGGACAGCCCCACGCCCCCTCATCGAAGATCTGGACGCAGTCCCATTTCCCGCCTGGCACCATCTGGATTTGATGAAGTACTTCGACGGCTCCAAACTTTACCCATACATCGACATCTTTTCAGGCCGCGGGTGCTCGCACCGCTGCACCTTCTGCCTCTGGCCCCAGGTGATGCACGGTCACAGGGTTCGGCTCCGTTCGCCCGAAAACGTGGTGGACGAAATGGAGCGGGACATCAAGCTCTGCCCGCGGGTCGCGCGAGGTGGTGAATTCTTCTTCGAAGACGACACGTTCACCCTGGTCAAGTCCAATGCCATGGCCATTTGTGAGGAAATCCTCCGCAGGGGCCTCAAGGTGACGTTCTCGGTCAACGCCAGGGTCGACACGGCGGATGAGGCCATGTTCAAGCTTCTGAAGAGGGCAGGGTGCCGCGAGCTCCTCGTTGGCTTCGAATCAGGCGATGACGAGATCCTCGGGCGAATCAGGAAGAGGGGAACGGTCGACGATGCCAGGCGGTTGATGGAGCTTGCCGGAAAGACTGGCCTCGATGTGCACGGGTGCTTTGTCCTCGGGCTGCCCGGCGAGACCAGGGAATCCATGGAGAAGACCATCGGGTTCGCTCTCGACCTGGGCCTGCACACGGTGCAGTTTTCCGCCGCCGTGCCGTTTCCGGGAACCAGGTACTACGACTACTGTCGTGAGATGGACCTCCTGAAGGCCGAAAGCTGGGATCGCTGGCTGGACGACGGCGAACAGGCCCCGGTGGTCGACTATCCCGGGCTCTTCAAGCATGAGGTCACGGAGGCCGTGGATCGGGGTCTCAAGAAGTTTTACTTTCGACCCGCCTACATGCTTCAATTCCTGTTTTCCACGAAGAGCCCGTGGGACCTCTATCGAAAGGTCCTGGGTGCCAAGAACTTCGCTTCCTACCTCGTGAATCAGCAACGCAGAAAATGATCCAGGACCCCCCCAGAATATCAGTGATTGTGGCCGCGTACAATTCGAGGCGGACCATGGGCCCGTGCCTCACTTCCCTGCTTGCACTGAACCACTCCGCCTACGAAGTGATCGTGGTGGACGACGGCTCGACGGACGGCACCCCGGAGATCTGCGCCGCGTTTGAATCCGTGAGGCTGATTCGCCTGGACCGTGGCGGCCCCTCCAGGGCACGAAACGTGGGTATCGAGGCGGCCCGGGGCGAGATCCTTGCGTTCACGGACAGCGACTGCATCGTTTCGCAGGATTGGCTGCGGGAGCTCGAGAAGGGGTTCACCGACGAACGCGTTGCAGGCGTCGGAGGCAATCAGGTGAGCCCCGAGGGCGAATCGGAATTCGGAAGGTCCGTGCAGGAGTTTTTCAGGGCAATTGGGTTCGTGACGGACTACATCACCCTGGACAAGACCCTCAGGGAGACCTCCCACAATCCGAGCTGCAACTCCGCTTACCGCAAATGCCTGCTGGAGGAGATCGGGGGGTTTGCCGAAGACCAGTTTCCCTGTGAGGATCTTGAATTGGATCTCAAGATACGGAGACTCGGCTACAGGCTCATCTACAACCCGGACGCAGTTGTCGGGCACTTTCGGCCGGGGAGCTACGCAGGGCTTGCGCGGATGATGCGACGCTATGGATCGGGTGAATGGCTGATGTGGCGGAAGCACGGCTTTTTCAGGAAGCTCGACTATGAACCCTGGATCTTAATCCTGGGCTTGTTGGGCACGCTTTTCCTGGTAGGCTGGAACCTGAACCTTCTGCTGTTGTCCCTTTTTTCCGTCGTCCTCGTGTGGGCCTGGTTTTACTTCAAGAAGAGAAGACTTGCGAAGAGCTGCAGACTGACGGTTCTCTTTTTCCTCACAATGATTTTCTGGAATTGGGGGTTTTTCACCGGCTTCCGGTACCGACCCGGAGCTTGAAATCTTTTTCCGTATCATGTATTAAGGGGGCATTCGCCCGGTCGTTCGATGAATTCGCGCACCGCACACTGAGAGGTCCTGAGAGTTGAAAGACCGGCCATTCCGCTCCTCCCGATGAACCCTGGGATATGAACAACATGGCGCAGCAGTCCGACCTGAGAAGTTTCAGCATCGTTATTCCCGCATACAATGAAGAGGAGGCCATCGGCGACACCATCGAGCGCTGCCTCGCCGCTGTGGAGAGCATCAAGGCCCGCACGCCGATCCGCCATGTGGAAATCATCGTGGTCAGCGACGGCAGCTCTGATCGGACCGCCGAAATCGCCCGGTCCTACCGCGGGATTCAGGTGCTGGCCTACTCCAAGAACCGGGGCTATGGTGCTGCCATCAAGCTGGGATTTTCGAAGGGCTGCGGGGACCTGCTGGGTTTTCTCGACGCCGATGGGACCTGTGATCCGGAGTGGTTTGTGGATCTTATCAACGTGGCCGTTATGGAACAGGCGGATGTGGTCCTGGGATCGAGGCTCCACAAGGACAGCAAGATGCCCTGGCTTCGCTGGGCCGGCAACCGCATGTATTCCATCCTTGTCTCTCACCTCGGCACCCGAGAAATAACCGACACGGCAAGCGGCATGCGTGTTCTGCGAAGCGATGCGCTCCCCAAGCTCTATCCGCTTCCCGACGGGCTGCACTTCACTCCCGCCATGAGCTGCAGGGCGATCCTCCAGGACGGGATAACCCTTCTGGAAGTCCCCATACCCTATCACGAGCGTTTGGGCCGGTCGAAGCTCAAGGTCCTGCGAGACGGGATCCGTTTTCTGCACAGCATCCTGGAAATCGCACTCACCTATCGCCCTCTGAAATTCTTTGGGTGGGCCTCCTTCGTGCTCTTCCTGGTTGGGTTCATTTACAGCCTTGGCCCCGTTCACACTTATATTTTGCGGGGTGTGATCCCCATCCACTTCATCTATCGCCTCATCGCCATCAATGCGGCGGGTCTTGCAGGCTTGATACTCCTCACCATAGGGGTTGTGGCCGAGCGGGTGGCGGAGGTGCTGAACCGGAGCAGCCACAAGAGATCGCTGATGGAGAGGTTTCTTCTCAGGGTCTGCTCCACCAAGGCCATGCTCGTGGTGGGGATCTTTCCAATCCTTGCGGGGGTCATCCTCAACGGAGGCGCCATCATCGAATACCTGACGATGGGCCGCATCACCTACCACTGGTCCTACGTCAGCGTGGGATCCTTCCTGGTCTTGACGGGGATGCAGCTGGAGGCCATGGGGATGTTCGAGCTTCTGCTGACCCGCATCCTGCAGAGGAACGGTCACAAGGACGCCAATGGTTGCTCGGTGGACGGGGTTTCTTCAACTCCGCCGGGCGACCGAACTTCCAGGGAAGGGGTACATGAAAACGGGCATCACCCTCCTGTCCTGCAGTGAGGGAATGTCCTGCTTCAGTTTTTGGGATGAGCCCGCTGGAGTGCCAGGATGCTCCAGTAGGCAAGAGTGGAGCCGGCCAAGGTAGCGAAGAAACGCTTCATTTCCCTGTCTCCCACCACCCTTTCTCTCTGGACGATGCGGCGTTTGCCGAGCACATCGCCCAGGGATGACACGATGTCCGCATATCCCCCGATGATCGATCTGGGCACATCCTTGTTCCCAGCCAATGCCAAACGCGTCATTCTCAGCAGGTCGTAAAGGAAGGAAACCGCCAGGGCTGCCGGAATCTTTGCCGTGCCCATGTTTTTCAGGATGTTGGCGAGCCTGTTTCGCTGGGAGAAGAGGGTCCTGGAGGGATGGAGGTCGATTCCCTGACTGTGGCCTCCGCCCCCGTGGTGATAAACGACGGAGGAGGGCACGTGCATGATCGAGTACCCTGCCATGCGCAGGCGCCAGCAGAGGTCCACGTCTTCGTGGTACATGGTGTAAGTCGTGTCGAATCCGTCGACCCTCAGATACGCTTCCCTTCTGATGAGCAGCGAAGCCCCGCATGCAAACCCCGTCTCCGTGGGCGTCAGGGTGTCCCCCCTGTCCCTGTCCCATTTCCCGAGATCGAGACCTGAACCTATCCAGGTGAAGAGCCCGCCGCCATGATCGAGGATTGCCCGGTCGTGCATCATCAGGATCTTAGACCCGCAGGCGGCAATCTTCTCATTGGATTCCGCAACCTCCACCAGGGGCGTCAGCCACCCTTCGTGGACCGCCGTGTCGTTGTTGAGGAGCACCAGGTAGGGGTAGTCCAGGGATCGGATGGCCCGGTCGTATGCCGCGGCGAATCCCATGTTCTCCTCGTTTTGGATGATGCGGATGATTGGGTGGGTGGCGAGGGTCCAGGGCACCGAGGCGTCGCTTGAGTGATTGTCGATCAGGACTACATCGAAGGAAGGGTAATCGGAGGCCAGGACCGACTCGAAACAACCCGGCAGAAAGCAGGCCCCGTTGTAGTTGAGAATGAGCACGGCTACGCGGGGTTTCTTGCCGGAAAGCGTCATGGGTCCTTCCTGTCGAGGAACGGGGGTGCCCCCACCGTCGAGGCGGTGCAGAGCATCGGGGGGTCTCGGAAGGCAGCCACACCTCCGGGCGGCGAGGCTGCCTTCGAGTTCGCACCCACTGTGTGCTCCAGGGGCATGCTACTTGACCAACTCCATCGGTGCACCGCAGCAAACCAACTCGCCGCCGCCGGCTTCCTTGACTTCAACGACGTTGCCGCAGATCTCGCACTTGTAGATTTCTCCAACACTGTTGACGTTCACCATGTCGTGCCTCCTTTTGCTTGACTTGTCTCTGCCTCTCCGGAATCTAAGCGCTCAAGACTCCACCGACTTTCCACTTCTCCGGTCTTATAACACAGTGACCGTGTTCCATGCACGGATAGACTCCCTCACTGGTTTTCGTTGGAGAACACTCCTTTGTGAGGGGCTGCATTCAGTGGCCTTGGGGAGTGTTTCCGGGTTTGTCCTCGCCGACAGGGCTCTCCAGGTAATCTCCCCGGGCATTCACATCCCAATAGGCGGGAATGGGCAATTCCCTCCTGAAAAGCCAGCGCAGCAGGGAACCACGCACACCGAGGGCCACGGGGAACCACAGGCGCCCCTTCACATCCCAGCGGCGGGTTGAGATGAGCACATGGAGAGGGGGCGAAAGCACCCCGACCGATGAGCTGCGGCCCGGTTCAGGAGCAACGCGCCGGTGAATCTTCAGCAGGAGCTCCGAATCCTCGTAGGGTTCCGCCGATGGATCGAACCCTCCCACCTCGAGAAAGACATCCCGGCGCACCAGCATGAAGACCGCCTGCCCCACCGGGAACCCCGCCCGAAGCCATCCGCGCTGACCGCTGTTGAGGGAGCCCAGCAGAAAGCGATCCCATGCTCGGATCCACCATCGATGGAAGCCCCGGTCCCCGGGACGGTATGAGGCCCGGTTGTCCGCGACGGCTGCCGCCAGACCCTGGGACACCACATCCCGAAGGGCGCGCTCGAGGAACGCGTCGTCGGGGAGCCGCGTGTCGGCGTCGAGGAAGCAGACCCACTCAGCTTCGGCCGCCAATGCCCCGGCCGTACGGCCTGCCGCGGGTCTTCCTCCGGAAATGACCGTTGCGCCCAGGCGCCTGGCGACCTTCCGGGACCCATCCGAGGAATTGGCGTCGGCGACCAGGACTTCAAGGGGCCTAAGGGATTGCCTCGCGAGCCGGGGCAGCAGCTCCAGGAGATGATGGGCTTCATTGAGCACGGGAATGACGATGCTCATGGTACCCCGGACTCCGCCCCCTGCCACCGCGTGCTCTTTGCTGTGAATTGCCTGCGGGGGAATGACCACCTTGCAGCCTTTCATCCTTTCATGTCAACGCAGCCATCAAAAGGCGGCAACTCACCGCAGAGGGCGCCGAGAGCGCAGAGATTCTTTTTCACAACTTGATTGCTCAGCGACCTCAGCGTGCTCAGCGGTGAAATAACTTTTCAGAGCGGAACGTTACGGGTCAGTCCTCAAATGGGGTGTGCTTCACAGCCAGCCGGCCTCTCGATACCAGAGGGCGCAGGAGGCCATGCCTTCCCGAAGCCCCACGGCGGGTCGATAGCCAAGTTCTTGCCGGGCCTTCCGGTTGCTGCAAAGCCAGTTGGCCTGAATGCCCTCCCGCATCTTGTCGGTGTTGATCACAAAAGCCTTTCCCGTGACCCTGGAAAGAAGGGACCCGCAAGCACCCAGGATCCTCATGAACCCTCTTGGCATGGGCAAGGTGAGGGCCCGGCAATGGAGCACCTCCCGAAGCATCGCGCCGACAGCGAGCCAGTCGCACGTCTCGTTGCCGGAGATGAAATATGTCTGTCCCAGGGCCCGCTCCGAGGAAGCGGCCAGCAAAATGCCTTCCACGAGATCGGCCACATGGACAAACGTGATGCGCCGCAGGCCTTTTCCGGGCACGGGGTGAAAGCCCATGGCCACGGATTGGAAACACTGCAGGAAGTCCCGATCCCTTGGACCGTACACGATGGGAGGGCGGATAATGGTTGCCGCGACACCGCTATTCGACCTGCCCACGGCCTCTTCGGCGAGGAGCTTGGACCGGCCGTACCACGAGACGGGACAGGGCGGGTCTTCTTCCGTCCGCGGGTGGCCGCCGGGGGAGGGACCTGCCGCTGCCAGGCTGGAAACGTGAATGAACCTGATCCGACCTGGTCCCCCGTGGAGACACGCGTCGAGAAGATTGCACGTGGCACGGAGGTTCCCGTCGTAATATTCCCGGGCACGGCAGGCTTTCGTCACCCCCGCCGCGTGGAATACGACGTCCACGTCGGACACGGCCCGGGAGAGGTCCCTGGGGGCCACGAGGTCGTCGGTGACCACTTCAACGGGAAGGCCATGGAGCCAGACCGGAGAACTGGTCGAACGCAACAGGCATTTCACCTGCCAGCCTTCCCTGATAAGACGCTCTGCCAGGTGACTGCCGACAAAACCTGAGGCTCCCGTCACAAGAGCTCTCATGGGAGGCGCTCATTGCCGGGCAAAGTGGTTTGCCCGAGGGCCTCGGCTGCACCGCGGTCACAAAGGGCCAGCGCGAGCCGTGCATCCCCAACGCGCCTTGATGTGGCGTGGATTTCGACCTCACACAAGGCCCTGGCCCGATGAGCATCGAAGGGTCTGATCCATACGCGAAAGTCCTTCCCCTCGGTGCCCATTTCCCAAGGGGCCACGAGCAACTCCTTGGGTCCCAGGAAGTGGAAGCCGCATCCCAGGGACTTGACGGCGGCCTCTTTCAGGGACCACAGGAAGGCGGCAGCCTCCGATGAGCTCTGCCGGCTGGTGTCCGGGACCATCAACCACTCTTCGTCGTGGAAGGCCTGGTGAAAAGGATAGCTCCCTTGAAATTCCGCCGGGTGAGCGACATCGAGTCCCAGGTGCCTGGGAGAGCGGGCAAGGGCTGCCCAAAGCCGGTCTTTCCCGTAGCTGAAAGAGAGGCGCACATCGAGGCTTTCCGGCCCCACCACGAGGGGTTTGCCCAGGGCATCCCTTGTAAGGGAGAGCCGAGGAGAGTGGCTGCAGATGGGGGGACGGTCGGAAGGAAGCGTGCCTTCATAAAGCGCCTCCTTCCAGAGATGACTGGCCAGTTGCTCCTTGATGGCCTGCAAACCGGGAAGACTGTCGATGCCCTTCGCCCTGTCCCGCAAGAGAGGAACCGAACCGACGAAAACGCGGTGGTCGCCGACCGCCACGGACCATGAATCGAGGCCCCCGGCTGCAACGGCGCTCCACACAGTTCCACGGCCATCCTTCTTCCCGTTGAGGGGGATCAGGCTTTCTGTCTGCAAAGAGTTCTGCATGTTGCCCATCATCCTTGACTTGTTCCAGAGCGCCTCTCAAGCCCTGTTGCGCAGGCGCCCAATTCGTCCGTCCTCGAATGGAAGGCCTGGTCCCTTGAGGTTCCCGCCGGTCCCATGACTCTTGGATCCTTGTGCAGTGCCGTATAAGCCAAGCAGAAGTCAGCTTCCAATGAGTTCGTTCAGGCCCTCGACGATTTGGTCCAGTTCTTCAGGGGTTATCATGCCGATCTTCTTGCCGATTCGCTCTGTAGGGAGTGTACGGATTTGGCTGATTTTCACCCATGACCGTTTGGGCAGCTCTTCCGAATCAAGTTCAAGGGGCAGCGGAAACCCGGCACGCTGCGGCTGGCTCGTGATGGCCATGGCGATCACGGTTCCTGAGCGTTGATTGAAGACATCCTGGCTGAGAATCACCACGGGGCGCAGGCCGGCTTGCTCCTCTCCTCTTACCGGGTTTAGGTCGGCCCAGCGAATCTCCCCCCTCAGTATTCCGGCCACCGTTCCAACTCCTCGCCGATGTCTTCTTCCGCCATGGCCCTTTCGACAGCCGGATCGAGCTTCGCACATTCTCTGGCAAGGCGATTTCGTTCCAATTTGTTTAGTTTCTCCTCCACTGCCTCCTGAATGGCTTTGCTTCGGTTCGGGAACACTCCATCCTTGACCAAGCGATCAAGCCGTTGCAGGGTGTTCTCATTCAGCGTGATTGCAATCTTTGATGTGGCCACGGCGCACCTCCGGTTTGGTAATGCATCATACTAATTCGCAGGTCAAGGACGAAGGGGCTGGATGGTGCGCATAATAATTAATGCCGGGCAGTGGAGTGCAGAAAATGTGATGCCGCAGGAAAGCAAGTCGGGGCGTACAATCAGGGCTAGCCATTGAACCATTGCATGTGGAGGTCGCTGAGTTCGAGCAGGGGATCTCCGTCCTCCCGCGACGCCATGGCGTTCCACACCAGACCCTGATCATCCTCGTGCTTCAGGCGGGCTTGAAGGGTGATCGGACTCCCGTCGCCGTTTGTCCTGAACCAGTGAATGCTTCCTATTCCCGCGGGAATCATGGCGCGCTCCTCGCTCTCATCGCGCATGACCACGTAATAGCTGCACAGTTGCATGAGACCCTCAAGGGCGTAGGGAGGGTAGTGGAATTTGGGAGCGTTCGCGAAAGAGAAATGGGGTGCGTCGGGAGGAATCATCCGGCCGCTGATGATCCCTGGGCCGTGACCATCGATGCGTTCGAGGACCCGATAGAGACCCTTCATGTCCGAGCGTTTCTCGTACCAGTCCACTATCTCGTTCTTCTCCATGGGACGCCCGGTGAACTCGTCCGTCGGGATGGGAAAAACGTCCCGGAGCACGGGTGCCTCTTCAGACTTTCCAGCCAGGAGGATCTCCGCCCGGTAACAGGTGTCGAGTCTTTCGAGAGTTCGGCCGCCCGGCGAAACCCCGTAAGCCTCCATGACGCACTCGCACCGGACGTCGATGCCCCGGTGGGCCGTGCGCCGGCACGTGATCACCGCCTCCCGCTCTCCGTCCGGACTCACTTCGATGGTGTCGAGAAAGCGGATCCCTTGAACCCGGGTGACGTGGAGATACGGAAAAAGGAGTCGGGAGGCCTCGAGAAAGGCTTCGACGGCCATGATGGCTGAAACCAGGGGTTGCTTGAGGAACTTGAAAGGCTTGTGGTCGGCGATCCACAGGTCCTTTTCCCGGGAAAAGGTTCGCCTGGCCGCAAGCACCCCTTGGTGGAGGTCCAGGGCTTCGACGGAGTCGATCAGGGGACAGTCCTGAGGAGAAAACGCCATCAATCCGGCAGGGCTTCCTCCCTGTGGAGGAGCCAGATTGATTCCTTCCAGCAACGCCGTTTTCACGGCGGGCAGGGACTTCATCCACATGACCCACGGGTCTGCGTGAGCCCCGAAGAAGAGCTCCCTGCAGAACATCTCGGTGAGTTCTTCCGTCCCGATGTAGCCGACCCCGAAACGCTCCAGTATATCCCGAATCTCCCGGTTCTCCGCCATGCCTCCACCGCTCACCGGAGGAAGCATGAGGGCCTTGAAAAGGACGCCCTGGTTCTCGTTGCTCAAGAGTTGAAGCAGGCGGGACATCATCCGGTTCCCCGCACCGTAGTTGGCTTGCCCCATGTTCCCCTGGATGGCCACGATGGACGAGAGGGCGAAGAAAAACTTCAACCCAGCCCTGCGACACCCATTAAAAAGATTCCATGCGCCCAGGAGCTTCACCTGTACGACGCTCCGGAAGGCCTCCGCGTCCATGTCCGCGAGGAAGGTGTCCTTGAGGATTCCGGCACCGTGGACGATGCCGTCCACCCTGCCGTAACGGGTCAAAACCTGGTCCATGGCGGTCTGCACCTGACCTGCGTCGGTCACGTCGCAGGCCAGGTACTCCACCTCGAGCCCTTCGCGGCGCAGATCCTCCAGGGTCGAAAGGACTTGCCTGGCCTTGTGGAGCCGTTCGATCTCAGCACCCAGATCGTCAAAGCCGATGTTGGGGTTCTGCTGCATGACTTCCCACCGGAGGGCCTTCTCGGAAACCTCTTCCTTCAGGAGTCGCTCTGCCAGCTTCCCGGGAAGGTCAACGGGCGTTCGTCCCAGGATTACGATTCTCGGGGCGAACGGGGCGAGGGCACGGGCCAACTGGGCCGTGATTCCGTAACCGCCTCCCGAAATGACCACGACATCTCCGGGGTGGAGCTGCAGGTTCGGTGACCCGGAAACCTCGACAGGCCCCAGGCAACCAGCCAGGGTGGTGACGCCGTCTCCGTCGAATGACAGGTCCAGCACGGCCTGATCCTTGTCCAGGGCATGTCTCAAGACATCGTGGAGGCCGGCGTGGCCATCCCTCAGCGTGGCGGTCCTGAACTGGAGCGAAGGGTACTCCAGCGCGGCGCACAGAAACATGCCCAGCATGCCGTCTGCGAGGACGCGCCGGGGAGCCGGAGCGCTCCGGTCGTCGTGGAGGAGGACGACGGACTTCCTGGAAGGGGTGGCAAGAATTTGCTTCAGGATCAGGAAGAGGCGCTCCTGTAATGCGCAGGCATCACGAACATCCCGGATCCCTGGGTCGGCGCCTGCATCCAGAAGGATCATGAAAACCTCCGCGTCGATTTCGCCTCCGATGCCAGCCTCCGCGTCCTGGAGATAACGATGGACCTGGACGCGAGCTCCGAAGCTCTCGGGCAGAAGTTCCGCCAGTTCCTTGCACAGAGGGGATTCCTCGGTGGGTGCAAGAAGGCACACGCAGGTTCCGGCCGTCAGCTGCAGAGGATCTCCGGCCGTTGCGTCCACGGGGACCGGCCTGAAGACGAGGCGCTTGAGATCGTCTTTCCCCGCGTCGGGTGCTTCATCCGGGCTTTGCAGCTGGGAAGGCACGGGCATGGGTTCCCGGGGCCCAGGATCGGGGAGAGCGCCCTGTGTAAGTTCGGCGATGCGCCGGGTCATGTCCGCAACGGTCCGCACATCCAGGAAGTCTTCCATCCTGATCTGAAGAGCAAAGCGCTTTTCCAGGTTGTCCACGATGATGGGGAGCCTGCTCGAGCGGATTCCCAGATCCAGACGAAGGTCCATCCGGGGTTCTATTTCATCCCGTTCATACCCGGTGACCTCCATGATGATGTCGATGACCTCTTCGCCGACGTCCCGGCTTTTTGCGGCTTCCGGTGGGGGAGCCGCGAGCGGTGCCGTGGGGATGGTCTCCGTCTGAGGAGCCGCGCTTCCTTGGGGTTGTGCAATGAAAACGGGAGCCGGTTCCAAGGCCATCGCAGCGGGGAGGGACGTCCTCTGGAACATGGACTGGAGGACGTTTTGCAGTTGAGCCTCGGTGAAGCCGGGGTCCATCTCCCGCCGGATGGCCGCTAGGAGCATGGGGTTCAGGAACCGCCCGAACATGTCCACCACGAACCCGTTGATTTCACGGTGGATGAGGGTCGTAAGAGGATCCCCGGGTTTGGCTGCGGGTCCGGGGGCGGCGACGGGCGTTGCCGCGGGTTTCGCTTTGGCCTGCAGTCCATCGGCTATGGGCAGAACCCGCAGAGGTTCGGCGGGGACGATGTGGCCCTTCACAAAGAGATCGGCCATGGCTTTCCGGAGGGATGCGCCCTCGGACCCGGGTATGCAGGTGGGGATGCAGTCGGGGTCTTCAACCGTGTCCCGGATGAGGTCTGAGAGGGTGGCTCCGGGTCCCAGTTCCACGAATCGCCTGATTCCGAAATCGTTCCACAGGGTGAGGACATTGTCCATCCAGTGGACCGGCGATTCCGGGTGCGAAACGACGATCTCCTTGATCCCGTCCGGATTGTCGGGAAAGAGGCGGGCAATGGTGTTGGAAACCACGGGAATTTGGGGGGAATGGAACTCCAAGGCCTTGGTGAATGCCCGCATTTCATCGCCGAAAATGGGAAGGAGAGGACAGTGGAACGCCATGCTCACCCGAAGGAGGGTGGCCCGGTACCCGGAAGCCTTCAGGGCGTCCCCGAACTCCCGGACCGCCTGGCTGCTTCCCCCGAGAACCACCTGCCGGGGAGCATTGATGTTGGCGATGTAGACGTCCCTGGACTGGGCGACCTGTTCCCGAAGAAACTCGAGGGGGGCGTCGGTGGCCATCATGACACCGGGGTCCGCTTGCATGGCCGATGCCTTGTCCATGGACTGGGCCCTCTTGGTGACCAGTCGGAAGCCGTCTTCGAAAGAGAAGACCCCTGCGGCGGCCAGGGCTGTGAGCTCGCCCAGGCTGTGTCCCGCCATGGCCGCGGGCCGAATGCCCATGGCCAGCAGCTGCCGGTAGAGCGCATACTCCAGGGCGTAGGCCGCCGGCTGTTGCCAGAGGGTTTGCCTGAGATCTTCTTCCCGGTCCTCGAGGTAGAGGCTGAGCAGGTCGAACTCGGCCGTGGCGGCGGCACGATCCAGCCATTGGCGGACCACGGGAAACCCGTTGTACAGTTCACGGCCCATTCCCGCGTACTGGGAGCCTTGCCCCGGGAACACCAGGGCCAATGGGCCCGGATCATGGGCCTTCGGGGCGCAGAATATACCCCTTCGCCCAAGGGACCGCAGGACCTTTTCGGTCACATCTCCCCCTTGGAGAGTGTGGCGGAGGTGCTTAAGCGAATCATCCAGCTCCCGTGGTGAACCGTTCAGGATGGAGGCCAGGTAGGATTTTCCGCTGTGATCCAGTTCGAGAAATGCGAGGCCCTCGATGTCGCCCGACACAGCCCGCACCGGCGCTGGAGCTGGGGACGCGAGGGGTTGCGCTCTCACCGGCAAGTCCTCTTTTCCGTCCAGGCACTCTTCAATCTGAACGACATAGTTGGACCCCCCGAAGCCGAAGGAATTCACTTCCATCCTCCGTGGGCGGCCATTGAATGATTTCCAGTCCGCGGGCTCCCCGGGGACCCGCAGTCCTCCTTCTTCAATGCCAAGGGCCGGGTCCGGAGTGTCATAATTTATGGTCTGGGGGAAGACCCCGGCCTGCATCGCCATCAAGCCACGAATGAGGCTGTTCAAACCGGAAGACCCCAGGGTGTGGCCGATCTGGGACTTGAATGACGTGAGAACCGTTTCCCCATCTCTCGGGAAAATGTTGCGGATGGCCTGCACCTCCTCCACGTCCCCCTGTGAGGTGGAAGTTGCGTGGCATTCGATGAGGTCGACGGAATCCGGACCGTAGGGAAGGCCCGTGAAAGAGGCTCGAATGGCGATTTCCTGGGTGTCCCTGTGGGATTCGATGAGACTGTGGGGATTGTTGCTGGCACCAACGCCAGTGATGAGGCCGTGTATGGCGGCTCCTCTCCGCCGGGCCGAGGATTCCCGTTCGACGACGAGAATGGCCCCTCCCTCGCCCAGGACCATTCCATCACGCCCCGAGTCGAAGGGACGAGAGGCCTGCTCTGGAAGCCGGCTGGCCCCGGAAAGGCCCGCCAGGGCCCCAAGAGCGGAGAACTCGAGGAAATGGAGGGGGTGCAGAAGCTCCTCGCCGCCCCCCACCACGGCGGCGTCGATGATGCCCAGGCGTATCAGGAGAATGGCGTTGTAGAGGGCCACGAGGGAACTGGAGCACGCGGCGGTCACGGCGTAGGACGGGCCCATGAAGCCGTACTTGTTGCTGATGTAGCCGCCGGCTGTGCAGTTGAGCCTACCCACCAGAGTGGTGTCGTCGACGGTGATGTGACCGTTCTTGAGTCTCGCGGCGAGATCCCTTTCCTGCTCTGGAGAAATGGCAAGCACCCGGCGCACCACGGCCAGGGTCGGTTCCACGGCTCCGCCGATGACGATGTCGGAAAAGGTGGAGGCGGCCTCCCCCGAGTTCTGGGAAATGATCACCCCGATGCGCTCGGGTGCGATGCCGCTATCGAGGAGTCTCGACTCTTCGATGGCCCGGGCGGCGAGCCACAGGGTCAGCTTTGTGGAATGGGTCATGGTGCGAAAGTCCTGGGGAGGGACCCCCAGTTCCTTTCGGGCGATCTCCAGATGATGGAAGGCGCCCACCCGGCAGTAGGTCTTCTCCGGGGTCAGGGGAACGGGATGGTAGTATGCCTCATGGTTCCACCTGGCCGCAGGAACGGCAACGATGCCCGATTTCCCGGCGAGGCTCGCCTGGAGGATTTCGCCGGGGGAATGGCCCAGGGAATTGACCGCGCTCATTCCAGTGATGGCGATGCGCTCGGGGAACCCCTGCCATGATTCGGTTTTTTGAGGCATTGGAATTGATGGGCTCTTCCCCGGCAGAAGCTCGGGGCGTTCGACCGCGGATATCCCGGCGGCCAGTTCCTCATGGAGCTCGGAGACGGTGCGCACGGTGCGGATTGTCCCCGCGCAGGCCCCGCTCATGAACTGACCGTTCTCCCAGCAGGTCTCATCGTCGAGGAGTCTGCAGGTCCACTTTTCCTCTCCCCGGGCCGCGATGTGAAGGCTCCCGGCGCATAGCTCCTCCATCCTCCGCCTGTGTTCGTGGAGGTCGGTCCCCTCTCTCGCAAGCTCCTTTTCCAGTTCACAGATGGCTTCCGTCTTGGGACTCTTGAGTGAACGGACGCGCAGTCCCGTCGACTCCCCGGTGATGACCGTCTCCCCGGGAGCCGCTTCGGTGACGGCGCGCTGGTAGACCCTGGTCACGGCCCCCGTTTCGGTGATTTCCCGCGTGGCCAGGTAGACCGTGCCCATCTGGACGGCATCGGCGCCCAGCATGCTCGCCATGAAAACCGTTTCCCTGTTGCAGATGCCGCCGGCAAGAATCAACCGCTTCCCCTGCCACAGGGAAGGCTCGCGCCGCCGCATGGCGATGGCCATCTGGGCCAGGGTGAGAGTCGTGTGATAGCCCACATGCCCGCCGGCCTCGGATCCCTCCAGGACGACGTAGCGTATCCCGGCCCCGAGAGCCATCCGCAGCAACTCTTCACTGGGTGCGATGTATATGGGTTCGATGCCTTCCCCCGCCATTTCCCTTGCAAAGGACGGTTCGCCTGCGGCGATGACGACGAAAGGAGGGCGCCGCTCCTTGATCCATTCCATCTGCTCCGCCCTGAATGGGTTCTCCTGCAGGGCCACCATGTTGAGGGCATAGGAGCGGTCGGCCATGACCCGGTCGAGTTCCCCGAGTTTCCGGCTGATCGTGTCCCTATCCATGAAACCGAGGGCGACGGTGGGGAGCCCTCCCGCCTCGGCCACAGCGAGAGCGAACTCGGGCACGTCGGAAATGGAGGACATGCCCCCCTGGATGAAGGGATACCGTGTGCCCATATCACGAGCCACCGGGCTTGCTGCGAAGGGGCGTGGATTCTCCAGTGCCATGCGATGCAGCTCGGCGGTTTTCTCCATGAATCCCCGGATTGCCCCCTCGGTTCCCGACCCGAAGCGTTCCACCAATTCCCTGGCGAATGCGGCTTCCACACCCAGGGGGATCAGCTCTTCGCGGCCGAAACCCGCGTCGAGGGGGTGGACGGCCGTTTTCTCGACGGTCTCCACGAACCGTTCGTGCCGCGCGCTGGCGGTTTGGCCGGACTCGGCTCCCGCTGCGATTTCCTGCAAGGCCTTCACGGAGAGTGAATTCCCCCGGTTGTGAGCCCGGTAGGGGATTCCGAGGTTGAGTCCCGCCAGGTCCGTGTGATCGACTTGAAGCTTTTCGAGTGCCCTGCGCACCGGTTCATTGAGCTGGTGCAGGCTGGTGAGCCAGTGGATGCTCTCGAAGACCACACCACCGGCTCCACAGGTGAGAAAAGCCGAAGCTGCCTCGGGAGTGGCGACGCCTCCCCATATGTGGAGACCGATCCGGTCTTCTCGGTCGCTTTGCAGCTCCCGGGCGGCGCCGTAAAGGATGAAGGCGCTCTCGGTGCTCACGAGCCCGGATCCTTCACTGCCTTTGAGGGCGATGCTCTCGATGCCGTGAGGGTTTTTGCACAGGACGTCGCGGATACAGCGGGCATCGCCGAGAACAGGCCGGCATGGGCAGACCGCGGATACTTCGGCCAATCGCTCGAAAAACACTTCCGGGGGACGTTTGGCGACGAGGGGGTGATACTCCACCCAGAGCTCACCAATGGCCGGTTCACGTGCGAGCTCCTCCACTTCCGTCTCGAAAAGCCACGAAAGCGGGATCTTCACATCGACGGTGAACCCCGCAAGCTGCTCCGACCGCAGGAATTCCAGTCCTTCCCGCAGGGTCCCGTGTGAGAGATCCAGGATGACGTTCGTCCCCGTGTCCCGGTGTGCGCAAAGGGCCTCCGGGCTCAGGTCCCGCGGCCGCCATACAAACGAAAAGGCGGCGTTTCGGTGAGAGGGCACCCTGCTTGACTGCCTCATGGAAAACGCCGCCTTGGCGGGATCAGATGAATTTGTGGTAGATGCGGTATTTTTTGACAACCTGTGCTCCGCCATCGTCATACCATTTGTTGATGAGGTCGTTGTCTTCAAGGTTCCAACCGAGTTCTATGGTTCTGTACTTCTTCAAACCGTCGTTTTCAAGCAAACCCCTGTAAAGGTAGTCGAACGCCACCAGGGGCAGTCCCATCTGCTGATATTGCTTCTTGATCCCGAAGATCATGCCCCGAAGGCCCGTGACCTCCCTCTTGTAGAGGAGATACTTTAGCCATCCCAGGGGTCCAATGTGGCCGTTGAAGCGTTTGAGGAGGGGATTGACATCGGGCACGATCATGCCGACACCCACGGGTTCTTCATCCAGGAGTATGAAGAAGACGAGGCGGGGATCGAGGATCTGTTTCAGTTTTCGGCCCATCTCATCAATTTCGGCATCGGTCATGGGGACGAATCCCCAGTTGTCGAACCAGGCGTCGTGGTAAATTTCCTTGATGAGGTGCACCTCGCTCTGCAATTGGTCCATTTGGACGTGCCGTACCCGCACGTTGTTTTCGGCGAGGATTTTCCGAGCGACCCGGCCGATCCACTCGGGGGGCTGCCATCCCCTTTCCACGGCATAGGCCAGCAGGTCTTTCTCCTTCCGAAAGCCGAAGGATTCGGCCAGCCTCAGGTAGTAGGGAGGATTGTAGGGCATCATGAAGGTGGGTGGCGATTCGAACCCCTCTAGGAGCATCCCGATCTCGTAGTTGGTGGACGGGTTCAAGGGGCCCCGCAGGATCTGCATCCCCTGGCGGCGGGCCCATGCCTCGACTTTCGAGAAAAGCGCCGAGGCAGCCTCCACGTCGTCCACGCACTCGAAAAAGCCCCAGGCGGCGGCGAGTTCGTTGTGAAACCGGTTATGATTGTGATTGACGATGGCCGCGATGCGCCCGACGGGCTCGGAACCTCTGAGGGCAAGGAAGAGGGATCTTTCCGCGAATTGCCAGAAGGGATGGCCTCCCGGACCCAGCATCCCCCGGATCTCCCGTTTCAGGGGGGGAATCCAGTTTGAATCGTTTCGGTATAGCTTCCATGGGAGATCGATGAACGCCCCCATGTCCGAATCGCGTTCCACCTGAACGACCTGAACGGGGTCGTTGAGCGTCTCTCCCGGCGCAACATCATTGCCTGTCAAGCGTTGAGTCCTCCCACCTGATTGAGCGTAAGGGGCAGTTCCCGGTCAATATACCGATTTCCGAATCTGCTGGGGGGGGATTGAGTGCGCGAATCGAAGACAGGCAACGGGATGATCCGTCGTCAATACCGATGGTGCGTGAAGCCTCCGGACAAGCGGAGAAACGGCTGCCCTGTTCCCCTTCACGGTTTCCAATCCTTCAGAAAAGCCCCTTTGGGGGGTTTGAATAGCACGTGTGGTCCGAGCCGTCAACGGCAGAGGTTGACGAGGTGCCAAGATCACTTTGGGTGCGACAATCCTTGCCCGGGCGATGGATTTTGATTGATTTTGCGCAGCCGGTGGATGCATAAGAATCATTCAAAAATCAAATCAGGGTGAATCATGAAGAGCAAAAAAGCCAGCATCAATCACTACGCTGTCCTCAAGAACCTGGTGCGGTTTGCACGTCATCCGTGGATCGGAAAGAAACTGGTGGACCTTCAAGCCGAGAAGATCCTCTTCAACCACATTTTCCGCAATTACAGGGAAGGCGTGGGGGGCAGAATCCGCCAGCTGAGCTTCCGGTTGACCGACATGTGCAACCTTCGCTGCGCCACCTGCGGCCAGTGGGGAGAGGCCGGGTTCCTGCGCTCCAAAGACCTCAAGGAGCTCAAGAAACAGGAAGTCCCGTACGGCCGCTACGTCACTCTACTCAAGGACATAGTAGCCCAGGGAGAACGACCGATTCTGTACCTGTGGGGCGGTGAGCCCATGCTCTACGACGGTGTCCTGGACTTGATCGATGAGGCGACCGGCCTTGGACTTCCCACGTCCATCGCCACCAACGGCTCCCGCATTGCGTCCGTGGCTCACCGTCTGGTCAAGGCCCCCCTCTTTCTGATGCAGATTTCCATCGACGGTCATTGCCCGGAAGTCCACGACAAGCTGCGTCCATCCGTCAGCGGCTCGAGCAGTTTCAAAAAAATCGTGGCGGGACTGGATGCCGTGAAGGAGGAACGCAAACGCCATGGGAAAGACCTTCCTCTCGTGGCATCGCTTACGGTCATCTCCCAGGGGAACGCCCGTCATCTCACGGACATTTACGAAGCCTTCAGGGACCGGGTGGACCTCTTCGTCTTCTACCTCTCCTGGTGGATCGACGAGAAGGGGGCTCAAGCCCAAGACCGGGACTTCGAGCGCCGTTTCGGATTCGCGCCTCGAATCCATTGGGGATGGGTCTCCAACGCCGGCTGGAAGTTGAATGACTACCAGGTCCTGCAGGAGCAGATCCAGGAGCTCAAGGCCCGTTCCCGAAGCTGGAAGTCCCCGCCGGTGATCCTCATTCCGGACATCTCGGGCGTTGAGGATCTGCGCACCTACTACACCGACCACTCGTGCCGCTTCGGCTTCGACCAGTGCATCTCCATCTACCAGGCCATGGAAGTGGACAGCAACGGGGACGTTTCCCCTTGCCGGGACTACCACGATTACGTGGTGGGAAACGTCAAGGACTCGTCCATCATGGAAATCTGGAATTCCCCGGCCTACCGAAAGTTCCGTCAGAGCATCTCCAGGGATGGACTCATGCCCGTCTGCTCCAGGTGCTGCGGGCTCATGGGATACTGACCGTGTCTCGAGGGTCCGCCGGAAATTCTGAGCGGGGCAAGGCGAGAGCAGGTCGCGCAAGAGTTGTCCTGCTCCTGGAAGAGCTCAAATTCGGAGGCACCCAGCGCCAGGTTCTGGAACTCGCATCCCACCTCGATCCGTCCCGTTTCGCAGTGGAAATCTGGCTCATGGCGGCGGGGGATGACATGGCGCCCATAGCCCGGGAGCGCAATGTCCCCGTGAGATGGCTCACGGACGCAAGCTGGGTCGATCCGTCAAGTCTTGCGTCGCTCTGGCGCCTGCTCAAATCCAGGCGGGTGGACATCCTCGTTCTGCTCACCGTCATTCCCAACATATGGGGACGGCTGCTGGGGCGCTTGGCCAGGGTTCCCGCCATCGTCGCCAGCTGCCGCCAAAGTGGAGGGCCGCTGCGGCAGCACGACTGGCTTCTCTGGCCCCTGGCGGACCATCACATCGTCAACGCCGAGGACCTGCGGACCCAGTTGGCCGGGGACTTCGGTGTGCCCCGCTCCCGCATCACGGTGATCCCCAACGGGGTGGACACGGACTTCTTCCGGCCCGCACCAGGCCAAGATAGATCCCGCGGCAAGACCATTCTTTGTCCCGCCCGTCTTCATCCGGACAAGGACCACAAGACCCTCGTGGCTGCCTTCAGGCACGTGGCGGCGCATCATCCGCAAGCGGAGCTCCGGATAGTTGGGAACGGACCACACCGGGATGCCGTCGAGGGACTCGTCGCGGCAAGCGGACTGGCCCATCGGATCAGGCTCATCCCGGGGCAGAAGGACCTGCGCCCCCTCCTGTGGGAGAGTGATGTGGTCGCGTTGAGCTCCATACACGAAGGATTGCCCAACGTGATCCTCGAGGCCATGGCATGCGGGCTGCCCGTGGTTGCCACGCGCGTTTCAGGGTTGCCCGAAGTGGTGGAACACGGCAAGACGGGGCTCCTCGTGCCCAGGGAGAACCCGGCAGCCCTGGCTGCGGCCGTCTCCTGCCTTCTCGCAGACCAGCAGCTCAGGGAATCCTGCGGGCGGTTGGGAAGGGAGTCGGCCCTCGCGAAATACTCCATCCGATCCATGGTCGAAAGCCACGAAAAGGTTTTCACCCGCCTGCTTGGCTGAGAAGCCATCACCAAGTACCCGGAATTGAGGAAGGTTTTCAAAGGGTTCTCCAGCGAAGTGGGGGCCTCTGGGAATTCAGGGGAGAGATGCATTCCGTGCCATACTCCTGCCCTCTAGCATAGCCCTGTGCCCCGGGCATGGCCCTGCCCCCGTAGCATACCCCTTGTGGGCGTCAGGGACGAGCACAAGGGGCAAGTGCAAGCCCACACAGAAGAGTGTCCCAATTTCAACCGTCACCCCGGCGAAAGCCGGGGTCAAGGCACCTTCTCTGGATGTCGGCTTTCGCCGCCAAGACGGTGTGGAACATGGACACCTTCTCTCAATGTCTCATTTCAAGATGTTTCCCATGACCCTCAGTACTCTTAACCCATAGGGACAGACTGCTGAGCAAATTCCACAGACATGCCCCTTGTGGTACTGAAAGTAGTGCTCCCTTTTCCACTGATCGCAGGCCTGGACATCCAGAAGTTCTTCACGGGGTATTCCTGGATACCACGCATTGCCTTTCAATGCCCTGGCAGGGCAGGCGTCCACGCAGCGCGTGCAACGACCGCAGAAGTTTCTCTCTATTGGTGGCCCACATGGAATTTCAACGTCGGTGAAAACGGTTCCCAATCGAATCCATGATCCGAACGGGCGCGTGATGAGTTGACAATGACGACCTACCCAGCCCAACCCTGCTCTTGTTGCCGCAGTCTTGTGGGGAAAGTCCCCTTTGATATTGACCGTGTCGGTACGATCCGAGGCCGCCATCGGTTTGGAACGAAAACCCCTGAGCTTGATTTCCGCTGATAATGCTGATGATAGTTCATTGATATGGTTGTTCACCTTGGCATACTCATCGGCGTAGGCCTGGTTAGGACCGTTCCGAATGCTGGCCATTATTCGGGGGTCCATTGGAATAGCCCATGAAAGAGCGAAAGGAAGCCTCTGTTCAGTTTCATCCCGGGGTGTGGAATAATCCCGAAGATCTGCCGCACCCCACAGGGTAATCTCGTGAGCTTCCATCCACTCGCTAAGCCAGATTGAAGCAATTTGTGATGAATCAGACAATTCGTGCCTCGCATTTCTTGAATTTGTGCTGCATAGAATGGGCGCCCATTCAGGACGACGTGCGAGCGACGGCATGACCGACGAAGCTAAGCCCGATACTGTTCACTAAAGGCGATGAAAGCTCCCCTCCCTTGATGGGAGGGGCTTGGGGAGGGTGAAAAGTGAATGAGATCAACCCCCTCCCCTGACCCCTCCCACCGAGGGGAGGGGGATCCGCATGTGAGTCTCTCTCAAGTGAAACGTATTGAAGCTAAGGCGCCACCAAGCGCAGCGACGACGCCATGAACCCCCCGGACCGCTCGGGGTTGGTGCTCGGCTTGAGTGTTTGTTGGGCTCCTGGGGAGTTGAGATCTCGGTTTTCCTCAGCCAGAAGCGGCGTACTCGCGCACATAGTGCTGCAACTTCTCGCCGAGTCTATCTTCTTCGGTATCGAGGTCATAGTCCATCTGGAGCCCCAACCAGAATTGCGGAGATGTCCCAAAGTAGCGCCCCAGACGGAGAGCCGTGTCCGCAGTGTTCACTCGAAATGCGTATCGCCGCGCTAATCGATGACCGTGAGGTGATCGAGTACGACACCGAACCGGTCGTGTACGCGAACGGCTGAGTCCTCGCGACGGGGCGGGACTGTCTCTCTTCCGCCCACGGAGGCATGAACGCGCCCCCTCTTCCTTGTTGGCCGGGCAGCGTTCTGGCATGGTCTTCACCATGAAACAGCTCCCTCAGGCCGGACTTCACGGACGCGTGCCCGTGCCCCCCGAAAATCGATTTCCTATCAGGTCTTTCGGGCAGAAGCTCATCAGGAAAATACGAAACAGCGAGAACACGAAAGGCCTTTTTAAGCTTTCCCGCTTTGGCGTTTTTGTGGTTAAATTCTTCTTTGGTACCGGCTTTCCCGGCTTGGCATTGACCGCCTAGAATTGGAGGGGTGAGTATGTCCGTGATCATCTTTTGCTTTGATCCCCGTTGGCCCGGGACCTTCGTTCCGTATAGATCCAATGTTACAGTTCGCCATTTCAGGGTCCAAAGGACCGACAGTATCCCCGTGATTACCCAACGGATCCGATCGGTTGCGGGGAGCGATTTGATCGAGACGCTTTACCTGTGTGCCCATGGCAACAGTGGATATCTTCAACTTGGGGCGGGGCTGACAACGGACAGTGCAATGTCCTTTTCCGTCCTCAGGGGCCGATTTGATTTCATGGGCATGATCCAGATCCATGGATGCGGCGTCGCCAGTTCATCGAGCATCACCGCAACGGGCGGCACCGTCGAACATCCCGTGGTTGTACCGGGAACTTTCACGGGTTCCGGCTTGGGGCTGGAACTCCTGCGATCTCTGGCAAATTTTACCGGCGCACTTGTCGAAGCTGCGATCAACGCCCAGTACGACGATCCCCTTTACACGTATGAAGGTCCAACGGTGGTCGTAGGGCGAGGCGGATCCTATGCATCAAGTCAGTGAGAACCTGCATCAGCCAGCACTGTTTCGGTCAGTCTGGATCGGTGATGACACACAGGAATCGACAAGATTCATACTCGATCCAGTTCACGGTCTACATTCGTGTTAATGCCCTTTAGGAAACCTCGTAAGCTCTTGGGGGTCTTGAGGGGGATGAGTTCAATCCGGTTTTCGTATTGGAGGATCTGGACCTTGGTGCCAGGCTGAATCCCCATTGCTTCTCTCAGGTCACGAGGGATCACGATCTGGAATTTGGGGGAAACGGTGACTGCTTTCATGATAGCCTCCATCGATAGTGATTTTATCATGCAATATCACGCTCGATCCCTCGATGCAAGGAGGTGACAAGGCCTAACGTGAGAGCTCCCTGGTGCGACGCTCTTCGGCGTCTCGTGAAACGTGTGGTTGAGCGTGCTCTCTGCCCACAAAAACGCCATCTCTCAATAAGGGCAAGAATTGAAACGCATAATTTCATGGGCCTGCTCATATTCCCTGCAGGCTCTGAAGCCACCTGAGGAATATTCCATCCCAAGTACCAGGTATATCTGATCAATTGGATTGATCATCGAACAGAGTGTAACAGACCTGCCCCTCCATCTTGCAGCCCCTTGCCAATTCCATGTGCCTCAGTGTTGGGAAATTGGAGCGAAATTCTCTTTCGGAGATGCCCAGATCGGCGCAAATCTGCTCCAATGTTAGAGGGCCTTTGGTTCTTATGAGGTCAAAGATCCTTTGCTGCTCTGCAGTCAGACTCATGTCCTGCGACACTCTTTTCTTAGCACTATAGACGGCCCATGGATCACATGTCTTGGGAGTCGCCACGGCATCCAGGTAACAGTCTTCGCAGAGGGTTTGTCCCGAATGTTCATGGCTGTCATCGGGGGAGATTTCAGTTGCACACTTTTCACATTTCATCTTTGTTTGCCTCTGTAAGCGAACTTTCATAGAGCGCCCATTCATTTCGGTGGAACGGTGCGTCCGTCTAAACTCCTGCTTCCTCCAAAACTTCCAGAACCACTGTTGAAACATGCGCCATCGCGGGTCCACCGGCCATCAAAATGGCGACTCCCGTTGCTTCAAGAATCTCTGCACGAGATGCGCCCAATTCCACGGCAGCCTTAACGTGAGCACGGATGCACTGTTGGCACCGCTGGGTCACCGCAACAGCAACCATCATGAGCCGCTTGGTTTTGGCAGGCAACAGACCGTCTTGAGTAACCCGTTCCATAAGAGCACCAAAGGCACTCATTACATCCGGCATTTGCTCCTTCATGGCCGCCATGCCTTCTTCCAGACTGTACTTCGCTGTCATGGGATTTCCTTTTCATTTTCCGATAGACATAATTGTTGAAAAAGCTCGAGGCCTTCCCCCAATACAACCAGGGGATGGTCAATTTTCGGTTGTCACAACACTGCTCGTCCGACTGCATGTGCTCGCTGAGCAGCCTCGTCTTCAAGCAGCCAGGATGTTCGCACACGTCACGTCACCTCCAACGCCACCTACCGGAGCAGGCGAAAGATGATAAGCACGAGCGCGACACCATACGTTGTGCCGCAGATCGGGAAGATCCGATCTGCAAACCACTTTGGGAGGAAGATGTCGGTCACCGAGCCGCGCACCGCCCCCAAGCGCTCGGTGAGAATCGTCAACGGACACGTCCAGCCTGACACTGCCAAGATAATGCTTTCGAGAAGAACCAGCCCTACGGCGACCCACGTCCACGTCGTGATGCGGTCCGCGATGCCGCTGAACAAGGCAAAGAGGACGCACGCACTGAGGAGCCAGAAGATCAGGGTGTGGATGACCTTGACATGGAAGATCGTGACTTTCAGCATCGGCGTCTCATCTCCGGGTCTGCCCAATCGCGGCGCTGACCCGCGAGCACGCTGGATGTCCGCAGGCTTGCCTGCGGACATCCAGCGAGCGCAGTCGCCGGGAACGTGCAAATCAGCCGCGAGTTTACGAGGCGGCTGAATTCGTCTGGTTAGCCTTTTCTTAAAATCACTGTCTTGCTAAGAAGTACTTTCGGCCGATCAGCAGGCTTGAATCCAGCACTTCGGGCTATTCTGATAGTTTCTTCAAACGCCGTCTTCGAGACGTGGAATGGTGGTTCTACAATGAGAACTTGCCCGTTAGGTTTGAGTACCGATGCTATCTCTATAAAAAACTCTTCTTGATTTTGGACTTCGTGTACCATGTAGAAGGCGAGAACAAAATCAACATTCTCTGACACGTCTATTCTGTCTCTTTGACATTTATGCAGTGTGATACGTTTCTCAAGTCCCGTTCCCTTAATTTTGTCTTTTAGTTTCTGAAGCATTCCTTCCTGCAAATCTGAAGCAATAACCCGTCCGGATTTGCCAACCATTTGTGCGATCTCAATAGAGAAAAAACCCGGACCGCAACCAAGATCCAACACTGTCATTCCCTCTTTAACGTAAGGCCCCAGTATCTTTCGAGGGTTTTGTAACAATCTTCGGAACCTGTTATCGAGACTGCCGGCTCTTTCAACCGGGCATACACGATTCTTCCTCTCGCCCATTTTCTCTCTTTTCCTTTCAAAGGCTACGAGAAGCTTAGCGGCCTGGCCGAAGGAGCAAAACCTGCAAGAAAACGGCCCTGACTTTGAAACTCCCACGGATTGCCGGGTCCGCTAGAGCGACCGGTTATGTGATCTTGTGCTCCAAACAAACCGGGCTGATGGCCTTTCATTAAAGATAGTCTTATCTATCAACTCCTATTCGAACAGCTATGGCGGGGTCATAGAGGTTCATTGTATTTACCTCGGTTCGCCTGGCAATAGCACGGACGAAGCCGATGTAGCGGCCATGATCCGAATCCAGCGCTTCGGCATCGGATGGAAAAACGCTTTTCCCGGAAATCTCAAGGGCCTTCTCGAAATCACGCCAATGGCGCCAGCCGTCGAGTAAAGTATCGATCTGAACATCTGTGACACTGCTGTTGCGGCTCCATAAATCATGCCACCAATCTGCCGTCTTGAAACTCCAGCATCCATCCTCCCAGAAAACTTTTCCGTTTGCCTGTGGTTTGACAAGATGTTCGGGAACGACATCCTCAATCGGTTGCATCAGTGCCGGCATGACGGCACCCAATATCCCTTCAGGACGGATAAGTCTGCTCAAATACCCGAGATAAAGCTCGTCCGTTCCGAAGTACTGGTAAGCATCGATGGAAATGGCGGCATCGAAAAACCCCTGCGGAAACGGCAACGAGTGGGCCTCGGCACGCAAGGGAAAGACCAGATCCGCAACTTTGGCCTCAATAGCTCTTTGCCAGTTATGGTCCGGCGTTATCCAGAAATCAGTCGCCCACACCTGGACTCCGAACTCTTTCGCCAGAAAGATGCTGGTCATGGCTCGTCCACAGCCCAGATCGAGCACGCGCATTCCAGGCCTCAGAGGTAATAATTCGGCAAGCCATTCCGCAAGCCACAGTGCGTTCGGCCCCATCTGGTTTTCGAGCATCCAGGCTGGTTCGTAGCGGCTCGACCTCGGAAACTCCGGCTTATGAAGGAGTTGCTTAATATCCATCTTTCGTACTGTCTCCGTAAGTATCCGCAAGCATAGTGAGTTTATAGTTTCTCGTAAACCCCCGGAGGATTAGATGGGGCCTTGAACGGCAAGAAGGCACAGGAGCATCAGTGATTAGGTCCAAGGCAAGAACGGATCTACCCCATCATCCTGATATCGCAATCTAATTTAGCATCACGGTGCATGCAACAGGATTTCCGATGGCTTGGAAGATCTTTCCGTAAAACATGACGGCTGGAATGTTTTCCAAAAACTGGAGAGCATCCCGCGCAGGCATTCCTGCCCCCATTCCTCGGCAGGAACAACGTATCCGCCCGAATTAACTTGAATGGAAAGACAGGAAAACACGGACAGGCTAAAAGGCAAACCCTTGGACGCCTGATGCCCCCAACAGGGATCGAGGGAGCAGGATTCCAGGGCTACAAACAGAGATTCCCCGCCGCGCACGAGACGCGGCGGGGAATCGGGGGTTAGGTTGCACCTGGGGCTGAGGCCCGGGGCGCTATGCCGTGGTTACTTTTACAGGGACGGCTGGATGTAACGGCACCGGCATTCTTGGACGCAGAGGTCGCAGCCTTTGCAGAAGTCGTAATCGAAATCGTACTTCTGGACCTCTGCATCGGTTCGTTGGAGCGGTTCGTCAGCGCTCCTGCTGCCTGGACTCGCACATCTTCATCACGAGCTCAAACACCTCCTCGGTACTGGCTGATATCCCGGAAAGGTTCAGGGAGAAAGGCGTAAAGCCCAAGGCCTCATTGGCTTTAACCATCGACTTCTTGACCGGACTCAGCCTTTCGAAGTAGTCGTCAGCATTGCGAAGACGCAGGCAAATGAAATCATTCCCCGATATGGATTGGACGTACGCCCCCTCGATGTCCTCCCATGGGATGGTGCCGAGGCCGAGCGTCCTGTCGTCCACGCCGCTCTCATCAATCGTCAATCGGGGCCTTCTATCCAGGATCTGCCAGATGAAGACGGCGGCGCATGCCCCGAAAAAAACGATGTTCATCCAGCCGACCCACTTGGCTGGTGAAAAGAGCACCAGGAAGGTGCCCGCGAGCATGAACCCGACCGAGACCAGCAGGAGCAGGAAGTACTTCCATCTTGATGCCCTGATGACGAGTTCCATCATTTCCACTCCAGCGTCAACGAAACGCTCCCTTCCAGCGGTTAATCAAACCACGGTGCAAGGGTATCACGCTGGGTCAGCTTTTGAGGGGTGACTCCATGAGCCGCTGCCCACGTGCTCCTTGACCAGGTCCATGAAGACGCTCAACACCGGCGAGATCCACTTGTCCTTATGCCGGATCATGAGGACAGCGGTTTCCAGCTCTCTTTCCGTCCAGGGCAGACGCACGAGTCTTTTTTCGGCGATCTCCCGTCTAATGGCCATGGCGGGAATGAGGGCCACGCCGACTCCCTGCTCGACGCACTGCTTGATGGCCTCGACACTGTTGAATTCCATGATCGAAGCGCAGGCAACACTCTCTTCGGCCAGCACTTGCTCGAAGAGCATCTTGTAACCACAGTCCTGTTTGGGCAGAAGCACCGTATGATCGGCCAGGTTCGTCACATCAACCGACGGCAATTCCGTTAGCGGATGATCGGGCCCCGCCACCAGGGACAACGTTTCGAATCTCAGGACGTCTGCGATCAAATCCCGCTCATGGATCGAATCGGCCAGAAGAAAAGCCAAATCGATGATGCCGCTGCGCAATTCCTGCTGGACCGTCTGGGCACAGCTGCTGATATCGAGCCCCACTCTGGGAAAGCGCGCCCTGAATGCCTTGATCACCGGGGGCAGTAGATACGTACTGATACTCTGAGGCACGCGAATCGTGATCGACCCATGCGTTTCCTCGTGGCCGGCCACCTGGGTGCGTGTTTCTTTTTCGATGTCGAGTATCTTCCCGGCATAACGCAGCAGCACCTGACCCGCCTCGGTCAGGAGGATGGTCTTGCCCAGGCGGTCGAACAACGGTTTCCCAAATTCTTCTTCGAGCAGCCGGATCTGGGTCGAGATCGTCGACTGCGCGTAGTTTAGCGCCTGGGCGGCACGATTGAAGTTGAGGTGCTGCGCCACTGTTACGAAGGTCTTCAGCTGTCGCAATTCCATGGGTCTCTCATCGTTCAATTTATTTGATAATTACCTTCAAAATAATGCGTTGGACGCAAAAAAATCGATGAATTATTTCTTGCCCGAACGTTGAATGTTGTCAACCGAAGAACCAACGCTAACCATGGAGGGATGAACATGGAAAGGCACGAAACCGCCGTCAAGGAATTCATGGAAGGCTACCGCTGCTCCCAGGCCGTGGTAGCCGCTTATGCCCAGGACTTTAATGTGGATGTCGATCTCGCACGGAAGATCTCCCTGCCCCTCGCAGGAGGCTCAGGGGTGGGCGGAGAATGCGGGGCGGTCAGCGCAGCTTACCTGGTGATCGGCCTGAAATACGGGTTTGCGAATCCGGGCAACCCGGAGGGTGTTGCGACGATCATTGCCAAGACCAGAGAATTCACCGAAAAATTCAAATCCCTGCATGGCGCAATCGATTGCCCCAAGCTCCTCAATTTGGATGTTTTTTCCGAAGAAGGTCACCGCACTTTTATGGAAAAGAACATGAAGGCGGAAACCTGCGCGCGCTTTGTCGGCGACACGGTGAAGATCCTGGAAGACATGCTGACCGAGGAAGATACAAACCGCGGATAGCCTCCCGATCAAGCGATCGGTTTCATCGATTTCTCCGGCCCCTGGACAAAACCTTGTGAGCCACGGCGCGAACAGTCGAATGCATCACCGGGTGCTCATTCATCCACACTCCCCGTCCCGCTGGAATCCTTGGAATGGTCGCGCGCGATCAGCATGTAGATGGAGGGAACAACGAACAGGGTGAAGAGTGTCCCGATGAACATCCCCCCGACCAGCACGAGCCCGATGGAGTTCCGGGCGGCCGCCCCGGCCCCGGTGACCAGGGTCAGGGGGAAGTGACCGGCGATGGTCGCGGCGCTTGTCATGAGGACGGGCCTGAGCCTGGTCACGGCTGCCTGTTGAACCGCGTCCAGTTTCGAAAGGCCCTGAAGCTGCAGTGCGTTGGCGAACTCAACAATCAGGATGCCGTTCTTGGAAACGAGCCCGACCAGGGTGACCAGGCCGACCTGCGAGTAAATGTTGAGGGTTGTGGTCCAGCCGCTGGTCCAAAAGGACACGTTGGGGTCCGGCATCTTCAGGAAGGTGAAGATGAGAGCCCCGAACATGGCCAGGGGAACCGAGCCGGCCAGGATGACGAAGGGATCCCGGAAACTGTTGAATTGAGCCGCCAGCACCAGAAAGATGAGGATGACGGCCAGACCAAAGGCCGGGAGGAACTTGTTGCCCTCCTTTCTCAGCTGCCGGGATTCGCCGGTATAGTCCACCACATAGCCGGCCGGGAGTATCTTGGCCGCCTCCGTCTCGAGAAACCGCAAGGCTTCGTCGAGGGGGCGCATCGGGATCCCGCTCAGCTTCACCGCATTGAGCTGCTGGAAGTGGTTGAGGGATCGGGGGACGACCGAGCTCCGCTGGGTGGCGATGGTGCTGAGCTTGATGAGCCTGTCGTTGGGGCCCGTGACGTAAATGTCCTGCAGCTGGCTCGGGTTGAGACGGTCGGAACGCTGAATTTGCGGAATGACCTTGTAGCTGCGCCCGGCGATGTCGAAGCGGTTCACGAAATCGCCTCCCACCATGCCGCCGAGATCGCCGCCGACCTGTCCCAGGTTAAGGCCCAATGCGGCCGTCTTGTCCTTGTCGATGATGAACTCGGACTGCGGCTGGTCGATTTTGACATCGATCAGGGGCGGGAAGACGAACATGCCGCTTTGCATGGCCTTCATCTGCAGGTCTTTGGCAAAAGCGAGAATCTGCTCGGTCTTGGCCGTCGAAGCCAGCAGGATCTCCACGGGGAAATCGCCCCCTCCGGGAAGCGCCGGCGGAATGACCGGAAATACCTGGATCCCCGGGATGCGCTGCAGCTTCTGCTGAACCTCCGGCATGATCTGGAAAATGTTGCGTTTGCGCTCAGCCCAGGGTTTGACCACCATGCCGCCGAAGCCGGAGCTGGGAAAGGTGATCTGGAAGGTGAAGTCGGTCTCGGGAACGCTGCGGAAAGCCTCGTTCACCGCGGCGGCAAAGTGGCTGTTCTGGTCGAGGGTCGAGTTGGCGGCAGCGTCGAGGATGCCGAAGATGACCCCCTGGTCCTCGGTGGGCGCCAGATCCTTGGCGGACATGATGAACATGGGGATGGTGAGCAGGCTGATCACCAGCCAGACGGCGTAGACCGCGGGCCGGGCCGATAGGGTGGAGGCAAGCAGGCGGCCGTACAGGTTTCGCAACCGTTTGAAATCCCGCGAGATCCTGCCCGCCAAACCGCGCTCCCCGCTGCCCGGCTTGAGGAGCCTCGCGCACATGACCGGCGACAGGGTGAGAGCGACCACCCCGGAAACGGTGACCGCACCGGCCAGGGTGAAGGCAAACTCGCGGAAGAGCGAGCCCGTCAGTCCCCCCTGCAATCCAATGGGCAGGTAGACGGCGGCCAGCGTGACGGTCATGGCGATGATGGGGCCGACCAGCTCGCGGGCACCGATCAGAGCCGCCTCCAGGGGGGATTTCCCCAGACCCAGGTGACGTTCGACATTCTCCACCACCACGATGGCATCGTCCACCACGAGGCCGACCGAGAGCACGATGGCCAGAAGGGTGAGAATGTTCACCGTGAAGCCGAAAACCTGCATCAGGAAGACCGCTCCAACCAGTGAAAGCGGGATGGCGACGACCGGGATCAAGACCGATCGGAAGGATCCGAGGAAGAGGAAGATGACGACCACGACGATCAGCAGGGTGTCGCCGAGGGTCTTGAGCACTTCGCGGATGGAGTTTGCGATGTAGTCGGTGGCGTCATAGGCGATGCGGGCCTTGAGCCCGGTCGGGAGGTCGCGGTCGATGGAAGCCATCTCGACCCGCACCCCCTTGATGACGTCGAGTGAGTTCGCGTTGGGAAGCGGCCAGATTCCCATGAAGACGGCGACCTGGCCGGTGAAGCGAACCTCGGCATCATAATCTTCCGCCCCCAGGACAACGTCCGCGATGTCGCCCAAACGGACGATGCTCCCCTGCTGGTAGCGCACCACCAGCTTCTTGAAATCCTCCACGCTGCTCAGATTCGTGTCCGCCGTCAGGTTGACCTGAATGTAGGCCCCCTTGCTCCGGCCCAGGGCGGCCAGGAAGTTGTTAACAGTGAGAGCCTGGCGGACCTGCGTCGGGCTGATGTTGAGGGCCGCCATCCGATCCGGGTTGAGCCAGATGCGCATGGCGAACGTGCGCGCGCCAAGAATGTCGGCCCGCTGCACTCCCTGGACGGTTGCCAGCCGGGGCTGAACGACCCGTACCAGGTAATCGGTGATCTCGTTTTGCGCCAGCACGTCGGAAGAAAAGCTCAGGTAAGCCGAGGCAAACTGGCTGTCGGCCGACTCGATGTTGATCACCGGCACCTCGGCCTCGGGGGGGAGGTCGCGACGCACCTGATCCACCTTGGAGCTGATCTCGGCCAGCCCCTTGGTGGAATCGTAGTTGAGCTTGAGCCGCACCTTGATCGTGGACAGGCCCAAAGTGCTCTGGGACTCCATGTACTCGATGCCGTCGGCCGCGGCGATGGCGCGCTCGAGCGGTGTGGTGACGAAACCGCCCACCAGCTCCGCACTCGCACCCACGTAAACCGTGGTCACGGTGATCGCCGCGTTTTCGCTTCTGGGGTATTGCTGGACGTTGAGGAAGCGGATCGCCTGAAGCCCGGCGATGATGATGACCAGGTTGACCACCATGGCGAGCACCGGACGGCGGATGAAGAGGTCGGTGATTTTCATGACTCAGTTGTTCTCCGGTGCGGGCGCCTGCCTGAAGTTCGGGGCAAGGCTGTTGTCCACGGTCACGGCCTGGCCGTTGCGCAGTTTGAAGACGCCGGTGCTCACGATCTTCTCCCCCTCACCGAGTCCGCTGGCTATGGCGATGAAATCGCCGCGCTTCTCCCCCAGGCGAACGAACTGCTGGCGCAGCACCTCGCCGTCGCGATCCTTGTCCTTTTCAATGACGAAGACCGAATCGCCGTAGGGTGCGTAAAGCAAAGCGGTCGCGGGGATGATCATCACCTTGTTCTGCGTGGACAGGTCGACCGCCACGTTGACGAACATGCCGGGACGGAGTCGCTCTTCCTTGTTGTGTACCGTCGCCTGGACCTGGACGCTGCGGGTTTCACTCTCCACCAGAGGGTTGATCGCCGTGATGCGTCCCTCGACCGTCACGCCGGGCAGGGCGTCGCAAACGACCCGCACGGGCAGATCGACCCGCAGCTGACTCAACTGCTGCTGAGGAAGGGTGAAATCGACAAAGATCGGATCGAGGGATTGCAGAGTGACAATGGGATCCCCTTCCTTGAGGATCTGTCCCAGGTTGACCTGGCGGATGCCGAGGCGGCCGCTGAACGGGGCCCGAACCTGTTTCTTCTCAATCGCAACGCGGATGCTGCTCACCCGCGAGAGGGCCCCCTCGTGGGCAGCCAGGGCCCTGTCATAGTCGGCCTGAGAAATGATCTTGTCCTTTAGCATATTTGCTGCGCGCTCGAGATCTGCCTTGGCCACCTTGGCCTGAGCCTCGGCTCCGAGCAGTTCCGCCTCCTCGGCGGCCGTATCCTGGCTGATCAGCAAATCCCCCTTCTTCACTGAGCTGCCCGGCGTCAGGAGGATCTTCACGACCTTCCCGGGAAGCTCCGCGGCTACGGTCACCCCCTGGACCGCCGTCAGGGTGCCGATCGCACTCAATTCGCTCTTCCACAAGTCCGAGGTCACAACGCCGGAGGTAACGGTTTCCGGAGGTGGAGATTGTTTCTTCCCCTGATCGATCATGGCTCCGATCTGCAGCGTCTTGACCCCCGCGAGGGCGGCGACGACAATAACCAAAGCCAGCAGCGTCACAATCAAGCCCTTCTTCATGTCATTCTTGCTCCTGAACGTGGGGTGAATCGGTGAATGGCTGAGTCGGTGAATCGGTAAGCCTGGCATCCGTGCCGAGATCGACTGATTGCGGTGCCCCCCTCTCGGCATTGACATTGCTCGGTGGTCCACCTATCCCATCTGCCCACTCACCCGTTGACCGATTAACCGGCTTCTCCCACCATCCTCCTCCCAGGGCCTGGAAGAGGGCGGCTGTATCGGCAAAGCGCGCCGTTTGGGCTTGTACCAGGATGATGAGCGCCCGTTGATGCTGGCGTTGAGCATTCAGGAGCGTCAGGTAGTTCGCAGCGCCGTAGTGGAACTGTTTTTCGGTCAGGTTCAGGGAGTCGCGAGCGATCGCCTCGGCGTCTGCCTGAGCCCGCAGCGTGCGCGCGTTGGCTTCCAGCGCATGAAGCACGTCCGCCACGTTCTGGAACGCCTGCAGCACGGTTTCCCGGTACAAGGCCAGGGCTTGCTCATAGGCGGCGATTGCGGCGCGGCGGTTCGCCATAAGCTCTCCGCCGCGGAAGAGGGGCTGCAGCAGTCCCGCACCGATGCTCCAAAGGGACGTCCCCGGCGAGAATAGGTCCTCGATCCGCAGGGTGTTGGTTCCCAGACTGGCGCTGAGGGAGATCTGCGGGTACAGATTCGCCGTGGCCACGCCCACATTGGCGCTGGCAGCATGAAGCAGCTCTTCGGAGGCGCGGATATCGGGGCGCTGGCGTACCAGCGAGGACGGGAGGCTCACGGGAAGCTCGACGGGGAGCTGAAACGCCTCGATCCGGAACTCCGGAAGCGCTGCGTCCGTGGGGAGACTGCCGCTCAGAACCGCAAGCAGGTTGCGGGTCTGGCCGAGCTCCCTGTCCAATACCGGCAGGACCGCTTTGGACTGGGCCAGTTGCGCCTGCTGGGCCAGCACATCCGATCGGGCCGCGTCGCCAAGGGCCGCCTGGCGCTCCACCATCTCCAGCTGTTTGAGCTCCGACGCCACGATCTCCTCGTTGGCCCGGATCTGACCCCGAAGGGAGGCCTCTCGGATTGCGGCGGTCACGATGTTGGAGGCGAGGGTAAGGTGGGCTCCCTCAAGGAGAAAGCGCTGATAGTCCACCTGGGCCCGCAGCGCTTCCAGCTCCCGCCGGCCGCCTCCGAACACGTCGAGAACATACGAGACACCCACCGAAGCGTTGAACAAACTGAAGGTGCTCCCGGCTGCCTCGGGCAGCCCGCTGACAGCGCCGGTGACCTTCTGACGCACAGCCGAGAAGCTTCCGTCCACACTCGGAAAGGCGACCGTGCCCGTCCTAGCGCGCAGATTCTCCCGGGCCTGGCGAAGCGCCGCTTCCCCGGCCGCCAATGTCGGGCTGTCCGCAAGCGCTCGGCGGATGAGCTGGTCCAGGGCCTCCGAATGAAACAGCGTCCACCACTGGGCGGGGATATTCCCCCTGTCGACGAAGCGCTGCGCCGCCCCCCCGACGCCGGGGGCGGAAACCGTTTCCGCCGGAGTCGGCTTTTCGGTGTAGGTTTGAACGTTAGGCGCGGGTGGAGGTCGATAATCGGGACCCACGGCACATCCGGCGGCAACAATCCAGAGGAGCGGAACGAGCGCTTTGCTTAAACTGAGGCATCGACTATCCACAGGCATATGCTCCAGAACACACCGCGAAGGCATGCATGCGGTTGGTTTGAATATCCGGTACGGTCTTCACCTTCCTGGTGAGTGATCGATCAGTTCGTACACGAAGAGCTGTTGGAAGTTGTGAACGATCTGTTTCGGATCGAGCTCCCGGTCCATGATCAAGTATCCAAGCACGCCATCGAGGGCTGCCACGAGTGCCAGGGATTGCCGATCCGGGTCGTGCGCACGGAAGAGGCCGGATTCCATTCCCCGCTCATAGAGGCAGCGGGCAAACAGCCTCATGGCATGGCAGGACTCTTCGTAAAGAGTCCATAGCTCCGGTGAGCTCAGGAGTTTCGTAAAGGACAGAAACAGAAAGGCCATTTCCTTGAGATGGCTGCGCCAGAAGTCCAGGTACTCCGCGATGAATCCCGAGATCGCTTCCGCGGGATCCGGCGTCGATGCGGCGGTCCTGATCATGGCAAGAACGGGTTCCTGGAATCTCCTGTTTGCCGCGAGGAGAATCTCATCCTTGCTTCGAAAATGGTGGTAAATGCCGCCCTTGGTGAGCCCGGAGCGTCGGGCGATGGAATCCACCGATGCCCCCTCGTACCCCTTCTCGAGGAACTCATTCACGGCAGCGGTGAGAATTTCCTCGATCCTGACTTCCCTGGGCTTCTTCATGACCCTCCCCGTTACATACCGACCACCGGTATGTAACTAGCAGCTGTTAGGACCTCTGTCAATCGCTTTTCAATGATGACGGTGTGTAGAGTGGCATGAAGCCTTTCTACAAAGAAGATCGCATCGTCTGCCAATAGGATCGGGAGCATGTCATTCAGGAACATTGGGCTCAGACTCTACTGCGTGATCCTGAATGTCGCTTTCGTGCAGGGGTTCGCGCAGCGCAGCGGACCGGTCGTTCGAGGAAGCCAACTCGCGTGTTCGCGCCGCATAGCGACGCGAGCGCCAGCCATCACCGGCCAGGCACAGCCTCTGCAAACCGCTTGGCGTCACAGGGTAGGCTGGAAATGAAGTATCTCGTCTCCTGGGTGGTTTGGTCTCCGATTTCCCGTGTAGACTCAACCATTCCAAAGGTGGTCAGCTTTTTCCATTTGGATTTTTCTTCAAACCAGTCCACATCGGCGATGACGGTGCAACTGCGGGTCTCAACCCGTCCATGCCCGCCCTCGACGATGGTGTAGGTCTCATGGGCTAGATCTTGGTAGTCGTTTTTCTTCGCATCGTCGAAGAGTAGTTCAACCTCTTTATGGAGATTGCCTTGATTGCCCTTGAGGGAAAGAACGTAATCGGCGCCTTGATCGACTATCTGCCTGGCGATTTCCTTTTGGCACCCCATGGCGTCAGTAGTCACAACACAGCCATTGATGTCGAGAACCTTGAGCAGTTCAGGGATTGCTGTGATCTCATTGGATTTATCCTCCGTTTTCACCTGTCCCAGGATCACCCGATTGCGAACCGCCCAGGCACAACAGCTATTCCCTCGACTCGATCACTTCCTTTCTGTAAAATGCCGAGTCCATCTCTCAGGCCGCAAAAGGCTAAACATTTCGAGCTGAAATCTCCCAGAAACCCGACCTCTTCACTGACCTCCGGGAATTGCTGGACTGACAGGGGCTGTGGCCAAAACCTCCCACAGCCCCTGTCAGTCATCTCTATCCTTATTCGTTAGCATCTCTGCGTTACGTGCCGATTGTCAGCAAATCCATGTCCGTAAAGATGATCAGCAAGACTCTCTCCAGTTCCTTGAACACCTGATCTGTAATGGTGTAGTCGATCTGCAGTTCAAGATTGTCTGGTCCCCGCAATCTGAGATAGAAAGAATTCCGTTTGAGAAGAGCTTGTTGGATAACCATGTGGCCTCAGAAACACGCATCATCACTTTCCAAATAGCAGGGGTCCGCCTCTTTGTCTTCGTCGAATTCGAACCCGCGCTGAATCAGTAAGTACCTCAGAATGGCCATACACAGCCATTCTTGCCCTGGAATCGGCCACCAGAGCTGATGCTTCAAGTTCGGCCTTCTTGTCATCGAATCTCTGTGCCTGAGCCACCCCAGCAACAGCCTTGAGAAAGTCAACATATGCCTGAACACGCTTCTCCTGTGGACGGGACCATTCTGTGGTTGCCCTGGAAAACCAGAACCCCAGCGACGCCCCGATGACAACTCCAAGCACTGATACCAAAGCCGTCACGTAAGGATTCATTCCTAAAGTGAGCGATTTTCCAGCATGCTTGTCACTGCGAGAGGGCGTAAAGCCCTCCCCTACGAAAATGTCCTTTAACCCACATCGTAGGGGCGGGGTTTATCCCCGCCCGCATGGCAAGGCATTTTCTAAGGGCTTTCAGAGAGTGAATCGCTCAATTTAGGTCATTGTAAGTCCTCGACTGTTGCCTTTCGCCAGCGTGTGCGAACAGAAAGTTCACCAGCGCCACGCTTTTCGGCGTCTGGTGCAATTATAGGTGCAATTATTGGTTGGGCCTCCTTCGGTATACGCATACCTTCACAGCGTAATCAGCCAGGCAACGAAACGCATAATTTCATGGGCGCCCCCATTATACGAGCCGACGTCATCCACATCCTCGGGTGGCTAAGCCCCCTTTCCGGCCAGCCGTGCCACCGCTCGCCCGGGCCGAACCGAGCGCGCCGCCACGAAACTTATCGAGGAACGGCTGCAGCGTGCGCTCCATGTGGATGCCGATCCTGGCGTTGCTCAGGCTCGCCTGAAGCAGGGTGTCGAGAGGCGACGGGCGAATGGTCTGGAGGAGACGAGGCGTGCCGTCCTCGAGAAAGTCCAGGAAGTTTGCGCGCTGTAGCGCCTCGGGGAGCGCCTGCATCACTCGCGGCCCGACCCGTTCTCGAAGCAGGCGATAGCGCTGTTCGCGCTCGAGCGCCATTGCCTCGAAGACCTTCTTCGTCAGGACCCGGGCTCGGAGGGGCGCGATGTCGTACCAGAACGAGCGGTGGACGCGGTCCTCCTCCACGTACGGAATAAAGAACAGCATGCGGGCGAGATCGGTTTCCTCCAGGGCGGTCTCGACCTCCCACTGCACGCCCGGCGACCGCCCGACCAGGATCACGGTGGCGACGGCTTGCCGTATGAGGAAGCGGACCGCCGCCTGCCAGTTCTCGTCGGTCACATACAGACGCGCCGCGCCGACCTCGGGCAGTCGCTCGAGCGGCCGGCCGATGGCGATGACCGGGCCGAGGCGGCGGAGCGCGGCGCAGAGGTTCTCCTCCGAACGGCGCATTCCGCGTCCGGTCCGTGCCGTCAGATCAACGACGTCCTCGTCGCGAAAGGACCGCAGGAACAGGACCGGGGGCCGGCGGTCTCGAGCGAGCACCGTCAGCGCGTCCGGCTGCCGCAGCCTGGCTCCGGAGCGGCCGATCCGATCCGCCGCCACCCCGGCCAACAGCAGCGCGGCGAGGAATCCCGGAAGGGCGAGCCACGGCGGAATGGCGTCGTTGTCAACTACGGCCACTCCGCCGAACACGATCACGATGAGCAGGACGAACGCGGACAGAGAGACGAGGAAGCCCAGCACGCGCCGCTGTTGAGGCAGCCGCGCGATCTCGAACGGAAAGGACACCGCTGGCACGGCCCGGTCCCTCGATGTTCGTCGTGATGGCGTCACCTCCGAACCTCTTTACCGCGCTCCGCCGTGGTCATCGTTGTCGACGCCGGGGCCGGGGCGAGATGAGTATAGTCATGATCTACTCGCGCACTCTAACGTTCAGCATCAGCGGCGGCGCGCAGCGCCGTCCGCTGCATGCGGTGGTTGGGCGTCATTGTCTTGCCATCGCCGATTGCCACCCATCCACAAAGGCATCATGAGCGGCATTAAGAGCGGCAGTGACCACCAACTGTGGATACCAATTTGGCGCAGCCCCCCGAAGGACCATACTCCCCAGCCCACCGCACAAAAGAAAAGCACGTAGAGCGGTGCCAGGAGTCGTCGATACGTTGTCCGGGGATGCCTCCAGGGCGCAAAGAACCCAATCGCGGCGAAAGCCGTCGCACAAATCAGTAGACCGACGACTGCCGGCAACGTCTCGCCACGGACGAGGAGAATCACCGAAAGGAGCAATACCCAGACGAATCCTCCCAGCCATCCACCGACCCACCCGATCTTCTCTTGCCTGCGCTCGCGCATGATGGTCACTTCAGTTTGGTGACGCCCAATCGCGCCGCGATTCCCGGCGACGCAGTCGCCGGAAACATGTAAGATTCTGTAGTTTCTGTGTATCATTCAATGCGTAATGATATAGAGAAAGCCAATGGGAAACAGGTGGTCTCAAAGTAGAAAAAACGGTCCACGGGCCACGCGAGTCCATCGGTCGGTTGAAGATTTGATTGGATTTGCTTCTGAAGTTCGTTTCACATGCCGCTGCCATTCTCAGCGATTCCTGTCGACACGGCTGAACATGGCTCGTAGCGGGATTCCTGGCTGACTCTGATACGTTGACACAAGTATGCCTCAGACTTGTTGAAATCACAAGGAAATGTTCAGAGGGCAGAGGCGTTGACTTAAGCCCACGTGTGGCTCCCTCTCCCCTTTTTCTGGGGGAGAGGGTCGGGGGGTATTCAGAGCGGATCTTCCCTCACCTTAGCCCTTTCCCCATGCCGGTGCCACTAATGAAGCACGGGGGCTCACCGCCTCTCAATGTCACATGTCAAGACCTGACCCCGGTCATGACCCCGCTAAAATAGAGAGTCTTGAGGATCTGCTCGATTCTGTGTATTCTTCCCCTAAAAGGTGGCTATCACAGGGTGGTTTCGGGAATTGCTGCATGACGATCAGGTTTCACGTCACCCATCAAAGGAGGACCAAATGAGCCGAAGAACACGAAAAGACGCGATGAACTGGGTGGACAGGGCGATACAATTTTACAAAGCCAGTGGTAAAGAGATCGCTCTGGCCGAATTCATGAATCCCAAAGGACAGTTTGTTGAAGAAGAAATGTATATTTTTGTGTTGGACCTTAACGGAATCATGCTTGCCCATGGAGTCAATGAGAAATTCGTGGGAAAGGATTTCACTCAGCTCAAGGATTCTGACGGAAAGAGTTTTATCCACGAGATTATCGAAACTGCTAAAGCCACAGGGGGTGGATGGACGGAGTATAAATGGTATCACCCTTCAGCCAGAACAGTGTGGCCTAAAGTGGTGTATTTTGAAAAGGTTGATGACATGATCATTTGCAGTGGTATCTATAAGGAAGAGGAATAAACCGAAGGTCACACGCTGAAATTAGGCGCTTATTGCGCAACCAAAACCGGTTTTCATAGCCTATGGCAACCTGATTGGTCTCAGGTTGCTGGAAAAAATGCAGGCAGCAGGGTTGGAAAACCTGGCTGAAACAGCGGACGACGGCGAGCAGAGAACTGCTCGCCAGAAGGGCGGTTCCTCGTTGAAACCATGGCGGCGCAGAAAATGCCCAATGCATTCCTCCGAGCGCTGACGGCTCTATGCCCCAGGGCGTTGTGGGTGTATTCCCGATAACGCGTGCTTCATGCACGACTCGAATCAGCTGGTTGTCCTGATTGTAAATGAAACCACGAGTATCGATTCCGGCGGTGTTTCAGGCATCGTCGCAGTTGTATTACGCATCCCCAAACCTTGAACTCAAAAACCCCGTAAGTCCTGACTCAGCCGGATGCAGGGAGGCGGGAGGCCTCTTTCCTTTGAAGGGAAAAGCGGCGGCCCCAGATGATGGTCAGCGCCACGATGGGGATGAGTGCCATGATTTCCGCCGCCTCCCTGAAAAGAAAGCTCGTGCCCAAAACGTAGAGCAGGCCGCCGGCCAGGATTGTGCCGGCCAGGTGGCCCAGGGTGCGCAACGAAATCAGGCCGAAACTCATCTGGCAGAAGGAGACGGTGGCCACGGCCACGAGGCCCTTGGTCAAAACGATGGAAAGGACGGCTCCCATGAAGGGGTTGGCCGGTATCAGCCATGAGCAGAGCGAGAGGTTTACGGCAAGCCCTCCCAGGTAGAACACGAGCAGCAGATTCTGCCTGTTCATGCTGATCATGAGATAGGCGGCGAGGTTGTGCAGAAAGCCCATGAGGATGGTGATCACGAGAATCCGCTGCATCCAGATGCTGTTCCCGTATGCGGGTCCGTAAAGGAGGGTGATGAGCCGATCGCTTTCCGCGGCGAGGAAAAACATGATGGGAATGGCCACGGCGATGAGCCAGCGCACCGATTCCTGGACCAGCCGGTTGAGCTCTTCCCGGTCATTTCCCCAGAGGTTGACAAAGAGGGGGAACAGCACGTTTCTCAGGAGCAGGCTCGCCGTGAGGCCGGATATGCCGTCGACCATTTCCCACGTGACACTATACTGAGCGACACTCTCGGCCCCCGCGACATTTTGAAGGAAAAACACGTTGGCACTGTTGTAGAGGCTCGTGGCGATTGCCATGAAGGTGAAGACGAGGCTCCCCCTGGCGGTCGCCCAGAGGCTCCACAACCGGGGCCATTGAACCTTCAGGAGCTTTCTCCTTCGGCTCACGAGAACGGCGCCGCACAGATTCACGAGGGTCTCAATGCCCTTGAAGAAGGCCGTCAGGAGCGGCGCCGCTCCCGAGAAGAGCATGGCGAGACCGTAGCCGAACCCGAAAGTGGCGGCCACGGTCTTGACCTTTCCTTCGGCGTCCTGGCGCCCCTGGACCTGGCATGCAACGAAAAAGGAGCTGGCAACCGCTTCCAGGCCGATGCCCATGGCAAGGACGAAAACCAGCAGCTTGAGGTTCAGGGGATACCCCTGCCACTGGACAAAGACGAAGGTCCCGATACAGCCGCAAAGAAGCAGTGCCCCCTTGAGAACCGATGCCTGCAGCAGGAGGTCGCTCGCCTCGTCCCCCTTCTTGACCAGCAGAGAAACCAGGTGCTGATTCAATCCGAATTCGGCCACGAAGAGGAGGATCTGGCCGATGGTCATGGCGAGCATGAACTCACCGTAAGTGGTGGTGCTCTGCCGGGCCAGGGAAATGAGAAAGACGGCCCTCAAACCCTCTCGAACCCAGAAGGCGCCAAGGAGGTAGGCAAACTTCTGAAGGATTCCGTGGGACTTGGGCTGAGAGTGGGTTCTGTTCAAGAGATAGAGTCCCGTTTTCTAAGCACAGCTCACCATTATAAGGTGTCCAATTTCCAGAGTGGATACGCTCGTCATTCCGGCGAAAGCCGGAATCCAGAAAGACTCTCTGGACCCCGGCTTTCGCCGGGGTGACGGCCTTCAGTGGAATTCGGGAACGCTGTTTCAAGGATGTGCGGCGAGGCTTCCGGTTTTTTCGACGGCCCCGGAGTGTGCTCTTGAAAGAGTTGAAGCATTTTCAGGCAGCTTTCCTGGATGTCGAACTCCCGAACCACCATGGCTCGCCCTGCCTCGGCCATTTGGAGAGCCTTCCCTCTGTCCCGCAGCATCTCCTGGATGACGTCGGCCAGGTCCAGGGGGTCCCCCTGGCGAACGAGTAACCCCGTTTCGCTGTGTCTGACGGCCTCGCGAATGCCGCAGACATCGGAGGCCACCACGGGAAGCCCCTGCAGGAGCGCCTCAAGAATAACATTGGGAAGCCCGTCCCTGTCCCCCGTGGCGTCCACGACGCTCGGCATGACAAAGACGTCCCCCGTCGCGAGAAAGTCGGACACGAGGTGCTGCGGCACGAAGCCCCGGAACTCCACCCTGTCCCCGAGGCCCAGTCTGTCTGCGAGGTTCTTTAGATCGGAGTGGCATCGGCCCGATCCGCCAAGAACGAGGCGCAGGTCGACGCCCCGTTCCTTGAGGACCCCGCAGGCGCGAATGAGGACATCGAATCCCTTTTTGGGGACCAGCCTGCCGAGAGCCAGGATGCGGTACGGGGGAGTCATGGGAACAGGGGCCGTTCCGACGGACCGGATGGGGTGTCCGCTGTAGACCAGGTGGATCTTGGGAAGGAACGTCCTGTCGAATGTCCCCAGGTAATCCACGTTGGCCCCGTTTTCCGACCTTATGAAACTGGAGGCGGCGATCTTTTCCATCAGGGCCCCGTCGGGCGGGTAGATGTCCGTCGCGTGGACGGCAAAGCTGAAGGGAATGCCGGTGAGGAGCGATGCAACCCAGGCGGCGGTCGCGGGTCCATTTGCCCATGGGGCGTGGATGTGCTCGATGGCGTCTTCCTCAAAACGCCGGGCCAGCAGGAACCCACAAAAAAAGGCCCACCAGCTCTCCGCGGTGTTTTCCAGGTCGCTCCAGCGTCTCATGAGGACACGAAAACACACCTGCCTGAAGCGGGCCGGATCCCGCCTCTTCCAGAAGAGCAAATCGGAAGGGATTCCCGCGACAGCCGGGATGCCGAGTCTCAACGTCGGCACGCGGGCGGCCAGCATGTCCCGGGAGAGATTGGCGGCGAGCTCCCCATAAAGGGTGTAAACCCTGATGGGGAGTCCCATTTCCCGAAGCCCCACCACCTCGTTGAAGATGAAGGTCTCGGTGGGTTCCGGGAACCAATGGAGAATGTAGGCCACCCTGGGCAACCTCACGATTCGCGTTCCTTTGTCCTCGATTAAAGCAAAGAAGCTTGTCAATTCAACAGCATGGCCCGAAAAGCAGGGGGAGTGTACTGCAAGTGCCCCATGAAAGGAAGGAGAATGTAAAAGGGAGGGCTTGGCGCAAAGAGCCTGCTCCATGGCCTGTGAACATGAGATTTCAATAACCTGGGCCATGTGCTATGCTTGGTGCTGTCGCAAGCAGGCCCTGAACAAGGACCCCTGACAGGGCTCGATTCCATGGTGAGTGTCATCATTCCCACATTCAACCGCAGCGCCCAGGTGCTGGAGGCCGTCGGCTCCGTGCTCGGGCAGGAGCGCGTTCCCGCGCAGGTCATCGTGGTGGACGACGGCTCGACGGATGACACGGCCGATGCCCTCGGAGTGTTCGGTTCGAGGATACGCCTCATCCGACAGCCACGGAAGGGTGTCAGCGGGGCCCGCAACCGGGGAGTTCTCGAGGCGCAGCACCCGTGGCTCGCCTTCCTCGACTCCGACGATCTGTGGCTCCCCTGGAAGCTCTCCACGCAAATGGACTACCTTTCCATGCACCCGGAAATGAGGATCTGCCAGACGGAGGAAATCTGGCTGCGAAACGGCCGAAGGCTCAACCCGAAAAAATACCACAGGAAACCCCAGGGCCATTGTTTCCACCTCCTTCTGGAGCGCTGTCTCGTGAGCCCTTCCGCCGTCATGATGCATCGGAGCCTCTTTGACCAGGTGGGCGGGTTCGATGAACACCTTGTGGCCTGCGAGGATTATGACTTGTGGCTTCGCATCGGATGCCGCCATCCCATCGGCCTCGTGGAAAGACCTCTCGTCGTCAAGCGCGGAGGCCACCCGGACCAGCTTTCCTCCTGCATCCCCGCCCTGGACCGGTTCCGCATACGGGCGCTGTTGAAGATCCTTGCGGATGGGGCCATGACCGGGGAACAGAGACAGCTGGCCCTCGACGCCCTGTCCCGGAAGGCCCGGGTGTACGTGACGGGCTTGAAGAAAAGAGGCAACCTGGAGGAGGCCGCCACTATTCTTGCAGCGATCGAAAACCTCCCGCCCTGATGCCTGGCGCGGGAGAAACCTCCCTCTCCCCTGGTGGGAGGGAGTTGGCGTGAGGAGCTCTAAGAGAATTCTGAGATGATCACACAGTCCGGCGTGGTTTAACCGGGCGGAGCGGAATAGCGAGGCAACGAGTATGGACCGGGTGTCGACAGAGCCACCGGAATTGGGATCGGGACTTGGGGATTCCAAGAGCCCCGTGAAGGGTTACCCTACTGATATCTATATGGATATTCATGACTTGATTGTGTTTGTCATGGATCGGGACTGGAAGTTTCACTTCATCGACGAGAGAATCGAGGCCGTCACGGGGTATCCCGGCCAGACCTTCCTGGACGGCGGCCTCAGACTGTTGGACATTGTTCATGGAGAGGATCGACGGGGCCTCGAGAGGGCTCTTGAAGGGAGTTTGCAGTCGGACCGGTATCTCGCGGGGGAATTCAGGGTCTTCACCAGGGAGGGAAAAACGAAGTGGCTCCGAATTCGAGGCCCCATCAGCGTCCCTGACGACGAAACCGGGGCTTGGGTCCGCGGCGTGATCAACGACATCACCCAGCGCAAGCAGGCTGAAATAGCCCTGGAGAGGGAACGGCAGATCTTCATTTCCGTTGTGGACAACCTGGAGGACGGCATCTACATCCTTTCCGACGACCATCAAATCCGATTCATGAACCAGGCATTGATCGACCTCCTCAACGACGAGGCGGGGGATGAACCGTACGGCACGCTGGAGCGGAGGGAAGACCTCTTTCCGTGGCTGGCCTTGACCGCGGGCAGGAATGAAAGCTGCGGCTTCGAGGAGCTCCACCTGCCGGCTCATGGAAAGACCTTTCACGTGAGGAGCTTTCCCATCTGCAGCCGGCGCGGGATCATCGGCAAAGTGGGGCAGCTGAAGGACATCACCAAGATCCGCAAGCTGGAGAGGAAGCTCAAGGACGCGTCCCTTCGGGTGCGGGCCATAGCCAAAGCGGCCAACATGGCCAGACTGGGCATCTTTATCCTGGAAGACGACGAAGAAATCGAGGGGCGGTTCCGGTTTGCCAACGAAGCCTTTTGTCGCATCACGGGGTTCGCGAGGGATGAGCTCGTGAAGATGAGCGTGGCGGACCTCGTCCATCCGGATGATCTGCAGGCGGTCATGGACCGCTATCGCCGGAGGCTCCGCGGCGAGGAGCTCAACGACGAGTACGAAATGCAAATGGTTCAAAAGGACGGCACGCCGATAGTGGTCCTGTTTATGGGAGCCCGCACGCTGCACGCCGGAAAGCTGGCCACGGTCGGTTTTCTACGGGAAATCACACTGCGCAAGGAGCTTCAGAAATCCCTGGAGCTGTCACAGCGGCTTGCTTCCGTCGGCAAGCTCGCGGCGGAGATTGCCCACGAAATCAACAATCCCCTGACGAGCATCCTCACGTTTCACAACCTGGTGGACAAGATCCTCGACCGGCAGCCGTTCCCGGTCCAAAGGGTTTCGGAGCTGCGGGAGTATGTGCAGTACGCCAATTCGGAAGCCAAACGCTGTGCCGAGATATCCAGGAACCTCCTCAATTTTTCCCGCAATCACGAGATCAGTGTCAAGGACCACGACATCCGGGAAATACTGGAAAAGACCCTGGACATCCTTCGGCACCGTGCCGAGCTCAATACCATAAGCCTTGTCACCTCCTACGGGGAAGGCATTCCAAGGATTGTCTGCGATTACCATCGGATCCAGCAGGTCTTCATCAATTTGTTCTGGAATGCCCTGGAAGCAATGCCCAACGGAGGTGTACTCACCGTGACCACGAGCTTCGAGCCGGGAGCCCATTCCGGCATGGAACAAGTGGAAAGCGAGGGGGTCATCAAGACCACGGTGACGGATACCGGGATGGGCATTGCGCCGGAGAACCTCGACCGGATCTTTGAGCCCTTTTTTTCGACCAAGAGCGAAAAGAGCGGGGTCGGACTGGGACTTTCCGTGGCTTACGGCATCGTCAAACGACACCAGGGAGACGTTCGCGTACAGAGTCTCGGGGGAGCGGGGACCCGTTTCACCGTGCTGCTCCCGGTGGATTTCCGCAGCCACGCTTCGTGTCCAAGCGCGATGGTCTGAAAAGACTAACATTTTACCGCCCAGGACGCGGAGTTCGCGGAGAACGAATTGAGAGAAAGACAAGATTCTGCGTGCTCAGCGCCCTCAGCGGTGAGATCCCGGCCTTTCATTGTTTAGGGGCACTAAAGGGGCATGAGGAACTGCAGTGAAAGGAAGGGATGGAAGTTGGCCTCTGGTCAGCTGATTGTTTCACCAAACGATGACAGGTGACGTGATGCAGGAGAGCGCCCGGATTCTGGTCGTGGACGATGAGCCAATGGTCTGTGTTGCCCTCACCAACTGGCTCAGGGAGGAAAACTATGTCGCGATGGCCGCCCAGGACGGGGCAAGCGCCCTGGAGGCCCTGGAGAAGGATCACTGGGACGTTGCCCTCCTGGACTATAAAATGCCCGGTATGGATGGGCTCGAGGTTCTGCGCAGGATCAAGGAGGTTGCTCCGCGGACGGTGGTGATCATGATGACCGCCTACGCATCCATCGGCCACTCGGTGCAGGCCATGAAGGAAGGGGCCTACGATTACATCGTCAAGCCCCTGGAGATGGAAGAGCTGGCTCTGATGCTGCGGAAGATCGTTGAGCATCAGGAGCTGGTGAAGGAGAACCTGCTGCTGCGCAAGCAGCTCTCGGAGCGGCGCGGCTACGAAAACATCGTGGGCCGAAGCGCAGCCATGCAAAAGGTTTTTCAGCTCATCGAGACGGTGGCGGACACCAGCGCCACCGTGCTCATCACGGGAGAAACGGGAACGGGCAAGGAGCTGGTCGCCAGGGCCGTCCACGCCAACAGCTCCCGCCGTTACAGCCCGTTCATCGCCGTGAGTTGCGGGGCTTTGCCGGAAACCCTCCTGGAAAGCGAGCTCTTCGGCTATGAAAAGGGGGCTTTCACCGGCGCGGACCGGATGAAGAAGGGGCGATTCGAACTGGCTCACGGTGGCACCCTCTTTCTCGACGAAATCGGTGAAATCAGCCTGGCCACCCAGGTCAAGCTCCTGCGGGTCCTCCAGGAGAGAAGCTTCTGCCGGCTGGGCGGCACCGAGGTCGTCGAAGTGGACGTGAGGCTCATCGCGGCAACCAACCGGGATCTGGAGGCGGAAATCGAAGGGGGGAACTTCCGCAGCGACCTCTATTACCGGGTGAACGTCGTCAACATCAGACTCCCGCCCCTTCGGGAGCGCAAAGAGGACATCCCTCTCCTCGCCGAGAGCTTCATGGAAAAGTACAACCTCGAATTCAACAAACGTTTCGACCGGGTGGAAAGAAAGGCCCTGGAGGCGATGATGGAATACAGGTGGCCGGGCAACGTCAGGGAGTTCGAGAACGTCATCGAGCGGGCCATCGTCATCGACAAGGGACCCGAAATCAAGGCGAAGCACCTGCCGTTCAGCAGGCCGGAGTCACTGGCATCGTCGGAGCCTGAAACCCTCGAGGAAATGGAAAAGCGCCACATCCGCAAGATGCTCGAGCGCCACCAGTGGAACATCGCCAAAACGGCCCGGGCACTGGACATTGACAGGACTACCCTTCACAAGAAAATCAACAAGTTTGAAATGGAAAGGCGTTGAAATGGGGAAACGCCGGCGTGTTCACTGTTCGTTTATCTGATTCCCATGGGCAGCTGCGATCCGAAGCACTTGGCCATCGTCGCCGAGAGCATTGAAGAGCAGTTCTGCCTGCCCGTGCAGATGGGGGAAAACCTGGGTGCTCCCGCCTACGCACTGGACCCCTGCCGCAATCAGGTGAACTCCAACCTCATCTTGAAGAAACTGAACGAAGTGGCTCCACCCGATGCTTTCAAGGTCCTGGGCATCACCAATCACGACCTTTTCAGCCCCATATTTTCCTTTGTTTTTGGAGAAGCCCAGTTCCGGGGACGGTGCGCCGTGGTCTCCACCTACCGGTTGCATGAAGAAAGACCGGCAGAAAAGCGGGTGAGGTATCCATCCCTGGTGGAGCGTCTGGAGAAGGAGAGCATCCACGAACTTGGGCACACCCTGGGATTGCGCCACTGCAGGGACCCGTCCTGCGTCATGTGCTTTTCCGCCAGTCTGAGCTCCGCGGACAGCAAATTCCCCTACTTTTGTCCCGTGTGCCATGAGCTGGTCCAATGGCAGCTGGAGATGGAAATGGAATCCCAAAAAAGACCGGAAGCGACCTGAGACAAGGGCCTTCGCGTTTGCCGTGCGGGTCAAATCCGGAACGGCAGCGCCGCCTTCCATGGCGGCGAGGAGGAAGGTGTTTGCGCACTCGACCTCCATGCCATCCAATTCATCACAATCGTTTGAGAGTCATCTTAAGTGCAGCCCATGGACTTTTTCGGGATTGGCATTCGAGCAGCTTTTGCGTGGCGATGCACGTCCATCATGTGTGGTGATTCACGATAACTGTGGTAAAACGCTTCATCTCTAAAAGAATAATATTTTCAAGGTTTTTTCGCTTTATGGAGATTGTCCCTTCGATTTGTGATGCATAATGCCACGCATTTCCCCTGGCGCTGCCGCGCCCCGCTCTTTCCTTCAACTTGATAAATCATGTGAAGTCAATCAGTTAGGCTGAGATGAGCCCACATGGCACGGGGCTTGCTCACTCTCCAGGGCACAGAGAACGCAACTGAAGCACTTTTCAGAAAATTTCATAGAGACGGAAGGAGCGATCATGGCAACGAAAGTCAAGTCCCAAGGATTCAAGACGGTCCCCAAGGGTGAGGACAGGTGCATCTGGATGGAGGCTGGGGTCCTCGACTACAAGCTCTGCAACAACAACTACAACTGTCACACCTGCGCTTTTGACAAGGCCATGAAGGAGACGGCGGATCAAAACATCCAGGCCAGGCTCAAGGGCGAGGAACTGTCGGCCAAGAAGTCCCACATCGTTGCATGGCAGGAGAAAATGAAGCAGCGCCAGGGGCTCTTCAGGAAGTGCCGCCACAGCCTGACCGGCCGCGCCCCCGAACGGCTCTGTCCTTACGACTTCGAGTGCAGCCGCTGTGAGTGGGATCAGATGCTGGAAGACGGACTGGCTCTGCAGCTCCCGTTTCGCATCACCGGCATTCCCGAAGTCGAGGGATACAAGCTTCCCGAGAACCATTTCTTCCACATGGGTCACGCCTGGGCGCGGGTGGAACATGGCGGACGTGTTCGCATCGGGCTCGACGACTTCAGCATGCGGCTGTTTGGTCCCGCCGATTCCATCGAGCTGCCTCTCACCGGAGAACAGGTGAAGTTCAGCGAGGTGGGACTGGCCTTCAAGCGCATGGGCAAGGAAGCCGCCGTGCTCTCCCCATTCTCGGGCATTGTGGCTGCCGTCAACTACCAGGTCACCAAGGATCCGAAAGCTGTGAAGGAAGAGCCCTTCAACGACGGGTGGCTCATGGTTCTGGATCCCCTGGAGATGAAGAAGGACCTCAAGAACCTGCTGTACGGGAACGAAGCTGGCAACTGGATCGGCGCCGAGCACCAAAGGCTCATGGAAATGGTGAGCGCCGTGGGAGTGACCTACGCCGACGGCGGTGTCATTGAAGATGTCGTGGGCAGGGTCCCCGACTTGGAGTGGGAGAAGCTGACCCGGGAATTCTTAAAGACCTGATAGGGATTCGGAGTGCTTTGAGACTGGTCTCCTGAACGAAGGCTTTGCCGGGATCAGGAAGACGATGATGAAGGGGTGCTGAAGGCAGCACCCCTTTTTTATTGGTCCAAACTGAGGGGTTTTAGCGAATCACGATCGATCATGGGAGGGGCGCCCTGCTTGGGAAAACTCAGTAGAGCGACACAGCCCCAGCCGCCGGGAGATCCAAGCCCACAAAGTCCAGTATCCGGGTCGAGTTCTTGACAGAGACTCGAAGACGTGCTATCCCGGACCCATCAAAAGCAGGTCTCATCAGATCATTCTGGTTTCTTCGGAGGTCATCATGAAGGTCGTGATACTCGCTGGGGGGTTCGGTACGAGAATCAGTGAGGAAACGGATTACAAACCCAAGCCCATGATTGAGGTAGGCGGCAAACCCATCTTGTGGCACATCATGAAAATATATTCACATTATGGTTTTAATGATTTTATTATATGTTTAGGTTATAAAGGATACTTCATAAAGGAGTATTTTGCCAATTATTTCTTGCATGAAGCAGACATGACCATAGAGTTAAAAAGCAATGCAACCAAAATTCATCAATCTAATGCGGAACCCTGGACCATTACTCTCATTGATACTGGCTTGTATACAATGACTGGCGGGAGAATTAAAAGGATTCAAAAATATATTGGCAATGAAACTTTCATGCTTACCTATGGAGATGGGGTTGGAAATATCGATATATCTGCACTGTTGGGTTTTCACAGACAACACGGCAAGCATGCCACCGTGACTTCGGTGCAGCCCGCTGGACGATTCGGATCCCTCAACCTGGACGATGGAAACCATGTCCTGACTTTTCAGGAAAAGCCAAAGGGGGATGGTGGATGGATCAATGGAGGATTCTTTGTTTTGGAGCCACAGGTCTTTGACTGCATTGAAAACGATGAGACGGTGTGGGAAAAGGAACCTCTTGAGTGCCTTGCCGCGTCGAGGCAGCTCGTCACATACAAGCATCGTGGATTCTGGAGACCCATGGACACACTGAGGGACAAGCGGGAATTGGAATCCCTGTGGGATTCGGGGAAAGCCCTGTGGAAAGTCTGGGATGCGTGAGCGGGTGTTCAGGAAGAGCTTGTAGCATTGAGCCGGCGGCAGGCGAATGGTCCAGTCCCGGCGGACTGTTCGGATCCGGAGGGGGTCTTTTCGTAAGCTCTTCGCAGGAAAGGAATAATGAACGATATGGTTCTGGTCACTGGCAACAACGGTTACATTGGCCCCGTGATGACGCGAGTCCTCCAGCAGGCGGGACATGCGGTCACCGGGCTGGATTCTCAGTACTTTGCGGAATGCCGGTTTTTTCCACCGGACAGTTTGCCTTCCCGGCAAATCGTCAAGGATATACGGGGCATTGGAGAGAGGGATCTGGAAGGTGTATCCGGGATCATACACCTTGCTGGCCTTTCCAACGATCCAATGGGGGAGATCAATCATGAGCTCACCCATGACATCAACCACCACGCCTCCGTCCGATTGGCCGAAAAAGCCAGGTCCGTGGGCGTCGAGAGGTTCATCTTCGCCTCCTCCTGCAGTCTGTATGGGATCGCTCCGGGAGATCGGCCCCTGTCGGAAGAAGGGACTCTGAATCCGGTCACCGCGTATGCCAAGGCCAAGGCCGGAGTGGAAGAGGAAGTGGCGAAGCTGGCGGATGATCGTTTTCATCCGGTGTTCATGCGAAACGCGACGGTCTATGGGGTTTCTCCACTGTTGAGGCTTGACCTGGTGGTGAACAATCTCGTGGCCTGGGCCTGCTTCACCGGCAAAGTGTCCATCATGAGCGACGGCACGCCCTGGCGGCCCATCGTTCACGTGGAGGATTTCTGCAGAGCATTCCTGGCCACCCTCGAGGCACCCGTGGAGAAGATACACAACGAACACTTCAACGTGGGAAGGAATGAAGAAAACTTCCAGATCAAGGAAATCGCCGAAAGAGTGAGGGAGGTTGTCCCTGGCTGTGAGGTGGAGATCCTGAACAAAACCGGACCCGATGAGAGAACGTATCGGGTTGACTTTTCCAAGATACGGGACGCGCTTCCTGCCTTCAAACCCTCATGGAACTTGACCCGGGGAATTGAAGAGCTCTATCGCGCCTACAGGGATTTCCGGATGACCCCGGAAGATTTCCAGTCTGCCAGATACTTCAGAGTGAGATGGATACGGCACCTGCTCGAAACCGGTCAGCTGGACGCCGATCTGCACTGGGTCTAGAGGTTCGTTCCAAGGGTTACATTGGGCATGCTCTCAGAGGGTGTCAAACAGGTGCCTGAGTCTCGTCACCCCGGCGAAAGCCGGGGTCCAGAAGACCTCGAAAAACCTGGATTCCGGCTTTCGCCGAAGTGACGAAAAATGACTTCCCGGCACTGCTTCGACACGCTCTCAAAGCGCCGGTCATCAAAAGGGGAATGCCAAGATGGCATTGAATGTCGGGGACATCGTTCAGTCCAGGTCGGATCATGCGGGTGTCTCTCCCATGTCCAAAGGCTCCCTCCTGGTCATGAGGGAGTTGCCGGGTGGGGAGTACTGGGTGGTCCCGGTGACATCGACCCAGGCGGGCCGTGGCGGGGAGTGGGAGCTCCCTCTGGGCGCAGATGACCTGGAATCGGGAGCCATTCCCGTCGACTCGAGGGTCCTGGTGGCCCGCCCCCGGACCATTGGGGAAAAAGACCGGCTGGAGACCACAGGCAGGGTGAAGAGCAGCTTCCTCGATACCGCCCTCAGGCACTTCATCAAGTGCGCGGCGTCCGGGCATCATGCGCTGTTTCACCAGTCGAGGGTTTCGGCATATGTTCCCGCTGCGGGGAAAGTGCTGGATGAACAGGAACTGTTCGGCATGATCGACGCCTCCCTCGACATGTGGCTGACGACGGGAAGATTCAACGATCTCTTTGAACAGCGGCTTTCGGAATTCCTGGGGATAAAATTCGCTTCCACGACCAATTCGGGATCCTCCGCAAATCTGCTCGCCTTGTCGGCCCTCACTTCCCAGAAGCTCGGCGACGCGCGATTGAAGCCGGGGGACGAGGTCATAACCGTGGCTGCCGCTTTTCCAACGACGGTGGCTCCCATCATCCAGCACAACCTGGTTCCCGTGTTCGTCGATGTGGAGCTCGGCACGTACAACATCGAAGTCGATCGCATTCACGATGCCCTGTCCGACAAGACCAGAGCCATCTTCATCGCACACACCCTGGGAAACCCCTTCAACATTCATGAGGTGTCGCGGATCTGCAGGGAGCGCGAGCTTTGGCTCATCGAGGACAATTGTGATGCCCTCGGTTCTCGGTATGACGGGAAATATACGGGGACCCATGGGCACATTGCCACTCTGAGCTTCTACCCGGCCCACCACATGACCATGGGGGAAGGTGGGGCGGTGGTGACGGATCACAAGGATCTTCACCGGGTTGTCCTCTCCATCAGGGATTGGGGAAGGGATTGCTGGTGCCCGACGGGAAAGGACGACACGTGCAGGAAGCGGTTCGACTGGAAGCTCGGAAACCTCCCTGCCGGATATGATCATAAGTTCATCTATTCCCACCTGGGGTATAATCTGAAAATAACCGACTGGCAGGCCGCAATCGGGCTTGCCCAGCTGAGAAAGCTCCCCTCATTCATTCAGAAGAGAAGAGAGAACTTCGACTTGCTCCTGGAAGGCTTGAAGGAATATGAGGATTTCCTGATCCTTCCGAGGGCGACCGAGAAGGGCGATCCGGCATGGTTCGGCTTTCCCATCACCGTGAAGGAGACGGGAAGATTCTCGAAGATGGACCTGGTGAAAACCCTGGAAGCGAACAACATTGGGACGCGGCACTTGTTCGCGGGCAACATCCTGAGGCAGCCTGCCCTGGTGGAATCGTCCATCCCGGTGAGGATCGGCGATTCTGCCCTCCTCGATTCCAGCCGGCTTACCGAGGCTGACTACAGGGGCATCCCCAACACGGACACCATCATGAAGAGCACCTTCTGGATAGGGCTTTGGCCGGGGATCAGGAGGGGGCATATCGATCACGTGGTTTCGACCATCCGGGAATTCTCGAGGCTGCATTCTTGAAAGGACTTGAACCGGGTCCCATGGAAAGTATTTTCAGTGATGATTTTCAAAGGATCTCCCGGGGTATTCCCGATGTGGCATCTCTTTTCGGGACCCACTGGCTGATCACAGGATCCACGGGAATGATCGGATCCTACCTCGCTTCATTCCTGGGCTGGCTCAATGAACAGGGCCTTGGCGAGCCCGTTCGCATGACAGCAGCGACCAGAAACCGCATCGATGGCGAGCATCCCAACGTGGGACACCTGGCCGGCAAGGAGTACATGGAGTTCACTAGGGTCGATTTCGCCGGGGAATTCTCCCTTCCGTGGAAAGAATCCTTTGACGTTGTCTTCCATGGCGCCTCCAACGCTGCCCCCAAGGCCTATCTGAGCGATCCCATCGGGACCATCAACTCCAATGTGAAGGCGACCCAGGTCCTGCTGGACCAGGCCGTGAAAAGCTCCAGGCTCCGAAGGTTCCTCTTCGTCAGCTCCGGCGAGATTTACGGAGATCCCGACATGGAGCACATCCCCACCCCTGAAGGCTACGGGGGAACAACCAACCACCTGGCTCCGAGATCCTGCTATGTGGAGGCCAAGCGATTCGCCGAGACACTCTGCTGGAACTATTTCCAGCACCGTCGTGTTCCCGTGAGGATGATTCGCCCTGTCCATGTGTACGGTCCGGGCTTCAGGGAGGACGATGGAAGGGTGTGGGCCGACTTCATCGCAAGAGCAGCCCGGAGGAAGGACATTGAAATACTGAGTGATGGGAAAGCCCGCCGGGGCTTCTGTTATCTGGCCGATGCCCTGAGCCAGATTTTTGCGGTCCTTCAGCGAGGACACGCCGGAGAGGTCTACAATGTGGGCAATGACCGACACGTTTCCATCGTGGACCTGGCGAACACGGTCTCGCAGGTTTCCGGTGGGGCGGTGAGGGTCGTCATCAAGAATCAGGTTCCCGACTATCTCAAGGGGAGCCCCCAGATTTCCTGTCCCTCCATCGAGAAAGTGAGAGCCCTCGGTCCACTCCTGACAACCCCGCTGGATGAAGGAATCGCCAAGTCCTTCAAATGGTTCCGCAAGCGCATGGAACCGCAGGATTGAAAATGTCCCCGGAATACTATCGAATCCGTGAAGGCTGCCGGTCCTGTGGTGCCGGGAATCTCCGGGAAATCTACAGGGTGGGGCCGATCCCCGTGGCCGGAATTTACTATGGCGCCGATGCAGAACCCAAAAACATCCAGGCACCCATGACCTTGAGCCACTGCGAGGCCTGCGGCCTGGTGCAGCTCTTGGAAACCATCCATGCCGACCAGTACATGGATTACAGCTTTGTGGGCAATTCGACTCCCTCCTATGAAAAATACCTGGAGAGTGTGACCGACCTCCTGGTGAGTGAGTGGAGCGTTCGACGCAAGCAGGTTCTGGAAATCGGTGCCAGCAACGGTATTTTGATCAAAATGCTGGCCGAGAAGGGCGGCAATGACGCCCTGGGAATCGAGCCTTCCCAAAAGCTCTGCCAGGATGCCGTGGCGCATGGAACCCAGGTCAGGCAGGGTTACTTCAATTCTCAGTACGTCGGTTCCAATGACCTGGGAAAATTCGACTGTGTGATCATCAGACACGTGCTGGAGCACATCGACGATCTGAACGATCTGGTGAGCGCTTTGAACGCGGTGCTGGCTGAAGACGGGATGGTGGTCGTGGAAGTTCCCGACGTGGGTAAGGTATTCAGTCGGCGCTTGTTTTCCAATATCTTTCATGAGCACTTGAATTATTTCTCCAGATTTTCCCTCGATGGTCTCTTTGCCCGCCACCGTTTGAAGGCTGTCCGCGCTTCAGAGGTGGACATACATGGAGGCTCGCTTTTTTGTATTTACAAACGGGGCGGGGGCGAAGCCGTAAGCACCGATGCCCCCGACCATGAAGGAATGAAACGCTTTTCCGAGATGGCCGGACATTATTATGAAAGCATCTCCCGCCGGGTCGGGGAACTCACGGGCTCTGGTGGGGTTGTTCACGGCTACGGGGCTTCCCACAGGACATTTGTGCTCATGGGCAATGCAGGCCTGAGCGGGGCGGAAATACCCTGCATCCATGACAACAACAGGTTCTTGCACAACAGGAGGCTGAACGGTTTTCATTCTCTGGTCCTCCCGGCGGATGCCCTGATGGACAATACCCCCGACGCGGTGGCGATTTTTGCCACCTCCTATGAAAATGAGATCACGGACTATCTGGTCCATCAGCTGGGGTATGAGGGTCAAATCCTGTCGCTGCGCTACGAGGTCATCTGTGGAATGTCCTAGCATTGCAATCAAAAAGTCCATCGTTCACATGACCCACTACTCGAGGTCTTCCCATGTGGGCAGTTGCCTTTCCATATGCGACATCCTCTATGTGCTCTATTATAAGATACTGAACATCGACCCCCTGGAACCCACCCGGAGCGATCGGGACAAGTTCATTCTCAGCAAAGGGCACGGGAGCGCCGCCCTTTATGCGACTTTGGCCGCCAGGGGCTTCTTCCCCAAGAGCCACCTGGACCGGTTTTACGTGGACGATGGGATACTGCCCGGGCATCTGGACATGGAAGCCGTGCCGGGAGTCGAAGTCTCCGCGGGTTCCCTCGGACATGGACTCTCCATCGGGGTCGGGATGGCCATCGCGAACAGGCAGACCCGAAACCCCGGAAGGATCTTCGTGCTCCTTGGGGACGGGGAGTGCAACGAGGGTTCCGTATGGGAAGCCGTCATGCTCGCCTCGACTCTGAAACTGGACAACCTCACGGCCATCGTTGATTACAACAAGCTCCAAAGTTTCGGAAGGACCAACGAGGTGATCAACCAGGAAAACATGGCGGAGCGGTGGCAGAGCTTTGGCTGGGAACCCCATGAAGTGGACGGACATGACGTGAGTGAACTGGAAGCGGCATTCCGCCTTCCGCAGAAGGGCCCCAAGGTTCTCATTGCCCACACGGTCAAGGGCAAGGGCGTCTGTTTCATGGAGGACAGGCTGGAATGGCACTACAAGTCGCCCAACGATGAACAGTGCGCCCTGGCCATGCAGGAACTGGAGGAGTCTCGATGAGGGATACCTTCATCAAGAGCCTGGTAGAGCAGGCACGCGTTGATGACAGGATATTTCTGATAACTCCCGACGTGGGTTTTTCGGTGTTGGAGAGGTTCGCCGAGGAGTTTCCGGACCGGTTCCTGAACGTCGGGATCGCGGAACAAAACGCCGTGGGCGTTGCAGCAGGGCTGGCCCTTTCCGGAAAACTCCCGTACGTTTACAGCATGGTCCCCTTCGTCACCATGCGCTGTTTCGAACAGGTGCGGCTGGACGTCGCATACATGAAGGCCGCTGTAAGGCTCATTGGAGTGGGCGGGGGCCTGATCTATGGTCCTGCCGGCGCGACCCACCATTCCATCGAGGACATTGCCATCATGAGGGCGCTGCCCAACATGACGATCTGCTGCCCGGGGGACATCGTGGAGGCGAGAGAGTTGATCGAACAGAGTTTTCATCATGACGGCCCCATGTATTTCCGGCTGGGCAAAAACGGCGACCCCGCCATTCATCCCGAGGGGACCGTGGTCAAGATCGGCAGGGCGGTCACGGTGACCGAGGGAAATGACCTGGGGTTGATCACCACCGGCAACATGCTTGAACAGGGCAGAAAATGGGTGGATGAGTGGGCCGCGGTAGGCAGGGTCGCTACGCTCCTCAGTATGCCCACCATCAAACCCTTCGATGCCAAGGCGGTCCTCGGTCTGGTGGTCAGGGGAATGCCTCTTGTCACCCTCGAGGAGCACAACATCATCGGCGGCCTTGGAAGCGCCGTGGCGGAGGTCATTGCGGAGAGCGGCAGGGGCGTGAAATTCAGAAGGGTTGCGATCCCCGACACTTACTCCCATTACGTGGGAAGCCAGCAGTTCCTGCGCGCCAAGTTCGGCCTGGACAAATTCTCGCTCGAGGACCTCAGCCTTTGAAACCTTGAAGGAACATCATGAAACGCATCAGTGTCGTCACCCCCTGTTTCAACGAGGAAGCAAACGTTGCTGAAGCCTACAGGCAGGTCAAGGAGGTTTTACAGAGGCTGGGGAGTTATGAATACGAGCACATCTTCATCGACAATGCCTCCCAGGACAAGACGGTCCCCATCCTGAAGGAAATCGCCGCCCGGGACGGCAATGTCAAAATCATTGTGAACGCTCGAAATTTCGGATGGATCCGTTCTCCATATTATGCGCTGCTCCAGTCCACGGGAGATGCGACGGTCCTCCTCGCCGCCGACCTCCAGGACCCTCCCTCCATGATTGCGGAATTCATCAGGAAATGGGAGGAAGGGTACAGGGTGGTCATCGGTGTCAAGACCCAGAGCAAGGAATCGCCTCTCATGTTCGCCATCAGGAAAGCTTACTACAACCTGGTCAGTAGACTTTCCGAGGTGGAGCTCATCAAGAACTACACGGGGTTTGGTCTGTATGACAGGCAGGTGGTTGAAATACTGAGACGAATAGACGATCCGTACCCGTATTTCCGGGGCCTCATCCCGGAGCTGGGATTTCCCATGGCGAGAATGGAATACACCCAGCCCAAGAGGGAACGCGGCATCACGAGCGCCAACTTCTACAGGCTCTACGATGTCGCCATGCTCGGCATCACCAGCCATTCAAAAGTGCCCCTGCGGCTGGCCACCATGTTCGGTTTCGGAGTTGCCGCCATCAGCCTGCTGGTTGCCTTCGCGTATTTGATTTACAAGCTCATCTACTGGAACAGCTTTTCCCTCGGCATCGCCCCCATCGTCATCGGTCTCTTCTTTTTTTCATCGGTGCAACTGCTCTTCCTGGGCGTCGTGGGGGAATACATCGGGTCCATCCAGACTCAGGTGATGAAAAGGCCTTTGGTCGTGGAACTCGAGAGGATCAATTTTGATGAGGGTGAGCCTCCCCAGCGGTGAAAAGTTCTGGTGAGCTGACATCGCTGAGTACAGATCCACGTAAAAAGGTGTCCATCTTACACCCATCCTGCCGGCGAACCCCGGATCGGGGTCCGGGGCGGGCGCCGGCATCCAGAGACTTTTCCTGGAATCCGGGTCAAGCCTGGAATGACGGCCGCCTTATCGGCCACTTTATTGTGTTGAGCCTTCAGCCTCACCGGAGAGCTCCTTCCCACTCACCCTCGTTCCAGGTTGCGGCCCCCGATGCCGCATAAAGGGTTTTGGCCGCTTCCTCGTCGCGTCCCTCGAAGGCTCTATCCCGCATGAGGCTGTACTCCTCCACCTTCAGATCCCTCTTGTTGATGCCTCCTTTTTCCAGGACGCAGTATGCAAGGTAGGATTCAAAATCGCTCACGGTGCTCTCTTCCTGGCATTTCCTGAAAAAGGTGTCGAAATCCATGTGCCCCTCCTCTTCTATTTCGCAGTGAATTATCTTGGCACTGCGGTTGCCGCCCAACCCCACCGCTTCCCGATGGGTATCATTCCCTGCTTTTCCGCTGCCTTGCGCGAAAGAGGAGGCGGATGGGCGTCTTGTCCAGCTGGAAGGCTTCCCGGAACTGATTGATCAAATAGCGTTCGTAGGAAAAATGGATCGCATCGGGGTAGTTGCAAAAGAGCACGAAGGTTGGGGGCCGCGTCGAGGTCTGGGTGGCGTAGTAAAATTTCAGGGGCCTCCCTCGAACCTGGGGCGGCTCATGGCGTCGCACGGTTTCCTCCAGAGCCCGGTTGACGATTCCCGTCGTCACCCGGTGATCATACTGCTGGAAAACCTCGACCGCCATGGGCAGTATCCTGGAAACCCGCTTTCCAGAGAGGGCCGAAAAGGTCAGGATCGGGGCAAAGGGGAAAAAGCGAAACCCCAACCGCACCTCGTCCCTGAAGGACTTCATGACCTTCATGTCGTTTTCGATAGAGTCCCACTTGTTCACACCGATGATGCACGCCCTGTGCCGCTCCTGGATGTATCCGGCGATGTGCATGTCCTGATCCGTGATCCCTTCCGCAGCATCCAGGACCAGCAGAGCCACGTGGCTCCTCTCGATGCTTTGCAGGGCTCTGAGGACGCTCAGCTTCTCGAGGGCTTCCTTCGTCCTTCCCTTGCGCCGGATGCCCGCCGTGTCGATGAGCACATACTTCTGACCTTCCCGGGTGAGAGCCGTGTCCACGGGGTCCCGGGTCGTGCCGGGAATGGGGCTCACGATGACACGGGGCGACCCCAGGACCCGGTTGACCAGGGTGGACTTGCCCACATTGGGCCGCCCGACGACCGATAGGCGAATTTCCTTGGCACCCGCTTCTTCCTCTTCTTCTTCGGGTGAAGCGGGTATCGTTTCCGCGAGGTCGGTCATGAGATCATCGATTCCGTACCCGTGGGCTGCGCTGACAGGGTAGATCCGGTCGAAGCCCGTCTCATAGAATTCGGAAGTGAGCCGGTTTTGCTCTGGGCCGTCGACCTTGTTCACGGCGCAGAAGATGGGCTTGTGGGTCTTTCGCAGCACCGTTGCGAGATGCAGGTCTTCCGGCCCCAGTCCGGACCTGGCATCCATCACGAACAGGATGATGTCCGATTCCTCGAGGGCCGTGAGGATTTGTTCCCGCATGTCATCCTCAATGGCCGAGCCCTCCGCACTGATGAAGCCCCCCGTATCCACCAGGGTGAAGGACTTGTCATCCCAGGCAACTTGAGCGTAATTGCGATCCCGCGTGACACCGGGGGAATCGAAGATGATGGCCTGGTTCCTCCTGCTCAGCCTGTTGAACAGGGCGGATTTGCCAACATTGGGCCTGCCGACGATAGCAACAAGAGCCATGGATGAGAAATCCTCTGCTGAATATGGTCTGCCCGCTGCCCGGCAGGGCACCCTCGACCGCGGTTCGGCGGTTTCACCTGAATGGCGTGAACGGTTCGAGAGCGCTTCCCGGCCGGGACATGGTCCGTCAACCTCTCTATATACGATTTCTATGAGGACATACAGAATTCCTCGACTCGATTGAATCCAACCAGGAGTGAGAGTGCTGCGCTGGGCCGGCGACCATAATGGATGAAACGGCGGCGGCGCCAAGGTCCTTGTGACCAGGCACGCCATGGGGAGACCCTCGCCATGACGCTCTCATGCTTTGGGCCCGGGCTTTGCGTTTTATCTCACGAAACGCGGGATGATCACGCCAACAAGCACGGATGATACGCAAGAGGATTCTATTCCGAACCTTTTTTCAAGCGCATGAAATAGCAATAATAATGGAAAATATCCCACGAGATAACCTGCGCCGGCCTGGAGTGAGGACCGGAAATGAATGAGAAAAAATACACAAAAAAGGGTTTGCTTTCCCGTTGTGGCCGTGATAATTAAAACTCGACGGCACCTGCTCTCGTCATTGGACGGGAAAGGTGGGTCCCACCCAAACCGAATGAAGTTTTTTGTGGATTCCGGGCAGTCTGCAGCTGTTGCGTCGGCCTGTTGCCTCTCTCACCGTTCGATGATGAGTTCTCTTGCTGTGGTGATGCTGTGATCCGGTTTCCTCGAAGTCCTCGCCCTCATGAGTTTTGGTTTCAAACAAACCTTTTCCTCGTCTCGGGAGGTTTGCGTTGCGGACTGTCAAGGCGGAACACTGATTCTCCAGTGGATCCGTTTTTTTTTGGTTGGTGGAGGAGTGAGTCCTCGATGAGCTGACCGTCCACCGTACATATGAATCCCTCTCAGGAGGCATTGAGCGCATGCACCCAACCGGTTCCGTTCCTGACTATTCCTTTCTTGATCAGATGGAGGCTGCCGGGCCTTTCCACGCGTCGGAGTGCTTCCAATGCCGCAAATGCACCAGCGGGTGCCCCACCACCTTTGCCATGGATCTCTATCCGGATCAGGTCATCCGGTACGCCCTACTCGGACTGAAAGACGAAGTATTGAGGTCGCGGACCATCTGGGTCTGCGCATCCTGTGAGACCTGCACGACCCGCTGTCCCAACGGGATTCGCATCGCCGAGGTCATGGACTACTTCAAGGAGCTGGCGGTTCGGGAGGGAATCTCTTCGCCCGTGCCCCAGATCCTGGCTCTTCACCAGACCTTTTTGGACAACGTGCGGCAGGGAGGTCGCGTTTTCGAGGGGACGCTGGTTCCTGTTTTCATGCTGCGAAGCGGCCAGCTGCGGAACAAGATCAGCAAGGGAACGTGGCGCGACGAAGCCAAAATGGGATGGCGGCTCTTTCGCAAGAAACGGCTTGCCCTCGTTCCGAAATCCATTCAGGGGAAAGACGAAATCCGATCAATCCTTCGGCCTTCGAAGAAAAGGGGAATCTTGTCATGAAGGTCACCTACTACCCAGGTTGTTCCCTTGAAGGCACGGCTCGCGATTATGCGGACTCCATCCATGGGATCTGCGATTCCTTCGGCATCGAGCTGGAGGAAGTGCCCGACTGGAACTGCTGCGGCGCAACTGCCGCCCACAGTGTGGATCACAAGGCGAGTGTCGAGCTTGCCGCCCGCAATCTTAGGCTGGCCACAGGCATTCCCAATGGAGACATGCTGGTGCCTTGTCCCCTTTGCTTCAACAGGCTGAAAGCGGCTGCCTGGGCCCTGGAAGGGGAGGAGCGGCACCGCTACGACATCCGCCTCGATGGGTCGCCTCCCAAGATCTGGGATCTCGCCAACTTTTTCGCAACAGATGAAATGGTCAAGAAGCTCAAGGCGAGCGTCAAAAAGCCCCTGAAGGACCTGAAGGTCGTCTGCTACTATGGATGCATGGCGAGCAGACCGCCACACATCACCGGCGCGACGGATCAGGAAAACCCGCAGAGCATGGACCGCATCGTCAAGGCCCTGGGAGCCTCGCCTCTTTCCTGGCCTTACAAGACGGACTGTTGCGGGGCGAGCCTCATGATTTCCCAGCCGGAAATGGGATACCGCCTGGTCGGAAAGCTCTACGACATGGCCAACCGCGTGGGCGCCGAGGCTGTCGTGGTCTCCTGCCAAATGTGCCAGTCCAACCTCGACATGTACCAGGACAAAATCGAGGCGCAATGGGGAAAAAGATTTGCCCCGCCCATTCTGTACTTCACGGAGCTCATCGGTCTGGCCTGTGATTTGCCCGAGGTGCCCTCGTGGCTTTCGAGGCACTTTGCGGACCCGGCTCCGCTGCTGAGGAAAAAGGGGCTTCTGGGTTAGCATCCACGCCACTGCGGAAAGGTTGAACTGCTCATGTCTAAGCAAGGAAGCAAGATCATGCCACAGACGCAGAAGATAGGTGCCGTGACTGTTGTCGGGGGAGGCATCGGTGGTATTCAGGCCGCACTGGACATCGCCAATTCGGGTTTCAAGGTGTACCTCGTGGAAGAACAGCCAAGTGTCGGTGGGGTCATGGCTCAGCTGGACAAGACCTTCCCGACCAACGACTGCTCCTCGTGCATGATGGGTCCGAAGCTTGTGGAGCTTGCGACCCACCGCAACATCGAGATCCTCACCGGCACGTCGGTGGAGAAGATCGAGGGGGAGCCGGGCAATTTCACCTTGACCGTCAAGAAGCATCCCCGCTACATTCTGGCGGACCGCTGCACCGGGTGCGGGGAGTGCGAAAAGGTCTGTCCCATTGACGTCTCCGCGGATTTCAACCTGGGATTGGATCAGCGCAAGGCCATCTTCCGCCACTATCCTCAGGCGGTTCCTTCCACCTTTGCCATCGACAAGCTTGACAAGTCCCCCTGCACCAATGCCTGCCCGAACCAGGTCAACGCCCACGGTTATGTGGCGCTGATCGCCCAGGGACGCTATGTCGAGGCGATGGAGGTCATCCTCAAGACCCTGCCGCTCCCGGGTGTTATCGGAAGGATCTGCCCTCACGGCTGTGAAACCGCCTGCAGGCGAGGCGAGGTGGATTCTCCGGTTTCCATCTGTGCCCTCAAGCGTTTCGTGGCCGACCGGGTGGACATTGAAGAACTGCCCATTCCTGAAATCACCAAAAGGGACGAGCGGGTGGCCATCGTCGGATCGGGTCCAGCGGGACTCACGGCGGCCCATTTCCTGGCCATGGAGGGCTTCGGCGTGACCATTTTCGAGGCTCTGCCCGTGGCCGGAGGCATGCTGCGTGTGGGAATTCCCGACTACCGCCTGCCCCCCGCGGTCCTGGACAAGGAGATCCGGGCCATCACGCGCCTGGGTGTGGAGATCAATCTGAATTCCGCCCTGGGAGAGAACTTCACCGTCGACGAGCTCTTTTCCAAGGGCTACAAGGCCGTGTACCTCGCCATTGGAGCTCACAAGAGCCTTCGGTTGAATGTTCCGGGCGAGGATGCCGAAGGGGTGGTCCACGGTGTCGATTTCCTGCGCCGGGCCAACCTGGGAGAGCTCACCAGGGTCAAGGGACGGGTGATCATCGTGGGTGGGGGCGATGTGGCCATTGACGCTGCCCGGGTTGCCCTTCGCCTTGGCGCGGAGAAGGTGAGCATCTTCTACCGGCGCACCCGCCAGGAGATGCCTGCCCGGGAAAACGAGGTGGAAGACGCCCTGGCCGAGGGAGTGGAAATCCGCTACCTCACCGCTCCACAACAGGTGCTCACGCGAGAGAACCGGGTCACCGGCATCCAGTGCATCAAGATGGAACTGGGTGAACCGGATTCCTCGGGCAGACGGCGCCCGGTGCCTGTTCCTGGAACCCAGTTCACCGTGGAGGCGGACCTCGTCATTCCCGCCATCGGTCAATCCCCCGACTCGTCTTTCCTCTTGAATGGGAATGGGGTGAATCTCAGCCGTTGGGGGACCATCGAGACGGACCCCGTGACGTTCGCCACCAGCCAGCCTGGGGTATTCGCGGGCGGTGATGTGCAGGCCGGGCCGTGGGTGGCCATCGGAGCCGTGTCCCACGGTCGGGAAGCAGCCATTTCCATTTCCAGGTACCTGAAGGGGGAAGACCTGGCTGCGGGGCGAGTCAAGCCGGAACAGTCCCAGGAGAACTTCCGGCCTGTTCCCGAGGAGATGGAACCGGTTCCCCGGGCTCACATGGCAACGATCTCCATGGCGGAGCGGCGCAAGACCCTGAAGGAGGTGGAGCTTGGCCTCACCGAGGAGCAGGCCCTTGCCGAGGCCCGCAAGTGCCTTGACTGCATGGTGTGCTGCGAATGCGAACGGTGCGTCGACGCCTGCCTTGCCAACGCCATAGAGCACGACATGGTTCCCCGGTTGGACGAGATCCAGTCGGGGGCCGTCGTCATGGCCCCGGGCTTCAAGCCTTTCGATGCACGGCTCAAGCCCGAATACGGCTACGGACTGTGGCCCAACGTGGTCACAAGCCTGGAATACGAGCGTATCCTTTCGGCCGCCGGACCCTTTCAGGGACACATTCAGAAGCTTTCGGACGGAAAGAAGCCCCAGCGCATCGCGTGGATCCAGTGTGTCGGCTCCCGGGACAGCAGCATCGGCCAGGACTACTGCTCCTACGTCTGCTGCATGTACGCCACCAAGCAGGCCATGATCACCAAGGAGCATGAGCACGACATCGAGACCACCATCTTTTACATCGACATGCGTGCTCAGGGAAAAGGCTTCGACCGCTTCTACGAGCGTGCCCGGGACGAAACCGGCGTCCGGTTCGTGCGGTCCATGGTTTCCCGCGTTGTCCCGGTGCCTGAAAAGGACAATCTCATGATCACCTATGCGGATTCCGGCAACCAGATCCGGGAGGAAGAATTCGACATGGTGGTCCTCTCCATCGGCCTCTGCGCCCATCCTTCCACCAGGGAGCTCGCCGGGCGCCTGGGTCTCGACCTGAATTCCTACGGCTTCTGCGACACGGACCCCATGGACCTCGTGGCTACCTCGAGGGAAGGGATCTTTGCCTGTGGTGTCACCCAGGGTCCCAAGGACATTCCGGATACGGTGCAACAGGGAAGCAGCGCGGCGGCGTGCGCAACGGCCCTCCTCGCCGAAGCCCGGGGAACCCTCATCACCCCGCCCCCGGTTTACGAGGAGCGGGACATTGCCGGCGAAAAGCCCCGGGTCGGTGTCTTCGTGTGCCACTGCGGCATCAACATCGCCGGCGTGGTCGATGTGGAGTCGGTGACCGAATACGCCCGAAGCCTCCCCAATGTGGCTTTTGCGACCCGGGCCATGTTCACCTGCTCCACGGATCAGCAGAAAGAGATCAAGCGGGCCATAGACGAGAACCGCCTCAATCGGATCATCGTCGCCTCCTGCACTCCCAGGACCCATGAGCCCCTCTTCCGGAGCACTCTGCGCGAGGCGGGACTCAACGGCTATCTCTTCGAGCTGGCCAACATCCGGGAGCAGGATTCCTGGGTGCACATGCAAGAACCCCAGGCGGCGACGGAGAAGGCGAAGGATCTCGTGCGGATGGCGGTCGCCCGTGCCAGTTTACTGGAGCCACTGCATGATTTCTCCTACGAGGTTGTGCAGCGAGGGCTCGTGGTAGGAGGGGGCCTGGCCGGGCTGACTGCCTCTCTCGCCATCGCGGAGCAGGGATTTCCCGCTGTGTTGGTGGAGCAGACCTCGGAACTGGGCGGCAACGCCAGGACCCTCTTTTACACCGAGGACGGGGCCCGCCCCGCCCAGTATGTCCAGGACCTCATCAAGAAAGTGGAAGCTGAACCGCTCATCACGGTCTTCAGGGATGCGGAGTTGCTCACCACGGTGGGCAGTTGCGGCAACTTCACGAGCACCATCCGTGTGGACGGAAAGGAGGAGGAAGTCAATCACGGCGTGGTGATTGTGGCGACAGGGGGCGAAGAGTATAAACCAACGGAGTATCTCTATGGGAAACACCCGCGGGTGGTCACCCAGAAAGAGTTTGAGCAGATGCTTGAGCGGGAGCCCGGCCGGATGAGAGACTTCAACCGGGTGGTGATGATTCAGTGCGTGGGTTCCCGGGAACCGGAACATTCCTACTGCAGCCGTGTTTGCTGCACTGCCGCGGTGAAAAACGGACTCAAGCTGAAGGAGCTCAATCCCAAAGCGCAGGTTTCCATTCTCTACCGCGATATAAGGACTTTCGGTTTCAAGGAGCTCCAGTACCAGGAGGCGCGACGTCGAGGGGTTCGCTTCTTCCGGTTCGAGCTGGAGCAGAAGCCAGGGGTGGAAGCCAGTGGTGATCACCTGCGGGTATCCATCTTCGATGCCCAGTTGGACCGCCTGTTCCGCATGGATGCCGATCTGCTGGTCCTGAGTGCGGCGATACGTCCGCGGGCCGAGAGCAAGAAGCTCAGTGAAGTCCTGCGGCTGCCGCTGGACCAGGACGAGTTCTTCCTGGAAGCCCACCTGAAATTGCGGCCCCTGGACTTTGCGACGGCGGGATACTTCCTGTGCGGTCTCGCCCAGGGTCCCAAGTTTGCCAACGAATCAATTGCCCAGGCCCGTGGCGCCGTGTCGCGAGCTGCGGCCATATTGTCGCAAAAGGAAATCGTGGCGGAGGGGATGGTCACCGAGGTGAATCCCGACCTCTGTCGTGCCTGCGGCGAGTGTGAACAGGCCTGCCTGTTTGAAGCCGTCAAGGTCATTGACGCGGAGGGGGGACACAGGCATGCCTTCGTCAACAAGGCCCTCTGTACGGGCTGTGGGGCGTGCAACGTGGCGTGTCCCACGGGAGCGGCCTCTCTGGCCCACTTCAGGGACAGGCAGGTGAATGCGGTGATTCGTGCTCTGTAGCACGCGGATGAAGGTTCATGGCTCTGAACGGTAGTCCAACAGCATGACGCCAAGAGGAATGGTGATGTCCGAGACGTTCGAACCCAAAATCGTGGCATTTGTCTGCAACTGGTGCGCCTATGCAGGGGCCGACCTCGCCGGGGTGGGCCGCATGCAGTATCCCACCAACATCCGGCTCATCCGCCTCATGTGCACGGGAAGAATCAACCACGCCTTCCTGCTGAACGGGTTCCTGAGCGGGATGGACGGGGTGATGGTCTCAGGGTGACACATCGGCGACTGCCATTACCTGGGAGGTAATGAAAAGTGCCAGAAAGTGGTGGAAGAGACCCGTGGGGTCCTGAGACTCCTCGGAGCGGACGAACAGTACCTTCGGCTTAAGTGGATCTCCGCCTCGGAGGGTGGAATCTTCGCAGACGAGGTGCGCTCTTTCACCGAATTGATCAAGAAACTGGGACGCAACCCCCTGGCGGCATCCAACGGTGACCTGCCGCTGGCTCAGGAGGCAGGGGGCTAGCACATCCGTCTGTCCTTCTCCAGAGAACTGACAACGCCTGGTGGAAAACGCTATGATACTCACTCAGGAGCAAATTGATTACTGCATGGAATGCGGGGTCTGCACGGGAAGCTGCCCCATCAGCAGGGTGATGGGCAGTTTTTCTCCGCGCCAGATGATCAAGCGGACCTTGATGGACCGGGACGAGACGGTGGTGATGGGCCGGGAGCTGTGGTCCTGCCTCACCTGCGCCCGGTGCAGCACCCGGTGTCCCGCCGCCATCGACTTCCCCGAGTTCGCCCGGGCCCATCGGGAAAAGGCCCGAAAAGAGGGGAATCTCCCCCAGTTTGCCCACCACGGCACACTGCAGGCCATCGCCACTCTCCAGACCCGAAACATCAAGCAGCAGAGGACGGACTGGGCGGTGGACGTGGGAAAATTCGCATCGACGGGAGACATCTTCTTCTTCGTGGGCTGCGCGCCCTTCTTTGAGGCCGTTCTCAAGCCGGGGGAGGGAAGTGTCGAAGTGCCCCGCAGCGTCCTGCGGCTGCTCAATCGCATGGGCATCGAGCCGGTCATAAGCAATGACGAGCGGTGCTGTGGTCACGACGCCCTGTGGAGCGGTGATGAGGCCACCTTCAGAAAGCTCATGGAAGTGAATCTGGAAGTGATTCGGGGCTCGGGGGCAAAGAAGGTCCTCTTCAGCTGCCCCGAAGGGTACACGACCTTCAAGGTCCATGTTCCCAAGTTCTTCGGGGAACTGCCTTTCGAAGTGCTTCATGTGACGGAATTCCTAGCCCGTGAGCTCCCTGGGGCCGGATTCGTCTTTAAACCATACAATGGCAATGGAAGCGGATGCGTCACTTATCAGGACCCATGCCGACTCGGAAGACAGGCTGGGATTTTTGAATCGCCCAGGGAGCTCATGGCCCTTATCCCGGAGGTTCCCTTCGTGGAGATGGGTCGCAACCGGGAGAATTCCCTGTGCTGCGGGACCACCGCCTGGATGGAGTGCTCGAGCTGTTCCAAGGCGCTCCAGGTGGACCGTCTTCAGGAGGCGAAAGACGCGGGAGCCACTACGGTGGTGACGGCCTGCCCCAAGTGCCGGATTCACCTCACCTGTGCCCAGCAGAACACGGATTTGTGTCTGAACATCGTGGATATCACCACTTTTCTTTTGAAACACTTGGAATGACCCGAGATGTAAACGTCAGAAGGAGGACTACCTCGTGAACCGGGACGTTCTTGTCATTGGAGGAGGCATTGCAGGCATACAGGCCTCCCTCGACTTGGCTGAGATGGGGTACACAGTGCACATGGTGGAGCGGCTGCCCAGCATCGGGGGCAAGATGTCCCAGCTGGACAAGACCTTTCCCACCAACGACTGCGCCCTTTGAATCCTCGCGCCCAAGTTGATGGATGTCGGTCGACATCCCAACATTCGCCTGCTGGCCTACACGGAAGTCGAAAAGGTTGAGGGGGACGCAGGAGACTTTCGGGTTACGGTTCGCAAGAAGCCTCGCTATGTGGATGAGTCCAAGTGCACGGGTTGTGGCACATGTGCCGAAAAATGCCCCACGGCCACTTCTGACGTTTACAATCTGGGTCTTGGAAAGGCGAAGGCCATCTACAAGTACTTCGCCCAGGGCATCCCCTCGGCCTACACCATTGATACCACCCAGTGCCGTAACTTCCAGCCCGGAAAGAAGTGCGGTGTCTGCCAGAAGGTCTGCCAGGCCGGGGCCATCGATTACAAGCAGGAAGAACAGATCCTGGAAATCCCGGTGGGAGCCATCATCGCGGCCACCGGCTATGATCTCTTCGATGCGAGGAAGATACCGGAATACGGTTATGGACGCCTGCCCAACGTGGTGACGGCTCTCGAGTTCGAGCGCTTTCTCTCCGCAAGCGGCCCCACCCACGGGCACGTGTACCGCCCGACGGACCTGGCGCTGCAGGCGTCCCTCCCGGAAGCGGAAAAGACGCACCAGAAGGCGCTCAAGGGGCTGGAGCGGTTTGAAAAGCACTTCGGGATGACGTCGGACGCGTTCCAGGTCCGTTACGAATCCGGGGAGCTGAAGGGAAAAGACGAGGACCACGACAAGTGGGCGGAGACCATCCAGACGGTCCGCAAGGCGGCGGATGAGCTGGATGCTTTGCAGAAGCGAGTGGACGCCGTCCAATCGGCTCACCGCCTCGCCTTCATCCAGTGCGTCGGATCCCGGGATATCCGGTTCAACAAGTTCTGTTCCGGCTTCTGCTGCATGTACGCCATCAAGGAGGCGATCATCGCCCGGGAGCACGACAGGGACGCTCAGGTGTACATTTTTGGGATGGACATCCGGGCCGTCGGCAAGGGCTTTGAGGAATACCGCAACCGAGGGGCCACCGAAGCCGGGATCCACTACGTCCGGACCCGCGTGGCGGAAGTCACCGAAGACAGGGACCACACCCCCGTCATCTGGTACGAGGACACCAAGGAGCGCGTCGTGCGCCAACTGCCCGTGGACCTGGTCATCCTCTCCACCGGGTGCCAGCCCAGCAGCGGCATGATACAGCTGGCGGAAATCCTCGGGGTTGAATTGAACGAATTCGGTTTCTTCAAGACAGCCTCCTATCCTCCCCTGGATACCACACGGCCGGGTGTTTTCGTCTGCGGCTGTGCCCAAAGTCCGATGGACATACCGGAGTCTGTCGCTCAGGCCAGTAGCGCGGCCGCTCGCGCGGCTCAGGTTCTGTCAGGTTTTGGGACCATGCGTCTCGCATCCTGAAGGAGAGCAAGGGAATGAGTGAACACACGGAAGAAATCAAGAAGCCGGATACCCGGGAGGCCCGGATCGGGGTATTCGTCTGCCACTGCGGCTCCAACATCGCCGGCTACCTGGACTGCGAAGCCCTGACCAGTTACGCGACGACACTCTCCGGCGTGGTCTATGCGAAAAACAATCTGTACACCTGCTCCGAAGCCGGCATCGCCGAGATCAAGAATGCCATCGAGGAGCACGGGCTCACGAGGGTCGTGGTGGCTTCCTGCTCCCCCCGGACTCACATGCCCCTCTTCAAGAGCGCATGCGCCGAAGCCGGCCTGAACCCCTACCTCTTCGAGATGGCCAATATTCGGGACCAGTGCTCATGGGTGCACATGCAGGAGAAGGGGCCAGCCCAGGAAAAGGCCATGGACCTGATCCGAATGGCCGTGGCCAAGGCTACGTTCTTGGAACCCCAGGAGGACATCGAATCCTCCCTCGTGCGCAAGGCTCTGGTCATCGGCGGCGGGGTGGCGGGTCTTTCAGCGGCGGGAGCCATGGCCGACATGGGCATCGACGTGATCCTGGTGGAGAAGGAACGGGAGCTGGGCGGTCTGCTGCGCCGGATCAACCGGCTGGCTCCTGGGTGGGTAAACGCCTCGGACCTTGTCCAGGATCTCGTGAAGCAGGTGTCGACGAAAGAGAACCTCAAGACCATGCTGGAGTCGGAAGTGACGGCCGTGGGCGGGGTCATCGGAAACTACGAGGTGACCATACGCCAGGCGAGCGGGGCGGAAACCCAGGAGGTGGTGGGTTCCATCGTGGTGGCCACAGGGGCCGTGCCCTATCAGCCCAACGGCCAGTTCGGCTACAACGGGCGAAATGTCGTCACCCAGATCGAACTGGAGGAAAAGCTTCGAAACGGCGCCTTCAACGCCCGGAACGTGGTCATGATCCAGTGCGTCGGGGCCCGAAGTCCCGAGAGGGCGTACTGTTCGAGAATCTGCTGCCTCACGGCGGTGAAGAACGCCCTGGTCATCAAGGAGCGGAATCCCGAAAGCCAGGTTCACATTCTTTACCGGGACATTCAGATGTACGGGGCCGAAAACGAGCGGCTCCTCTGGGATGCGCGGGGCAAGGGCGTGCGCTTTGACGTCTACGATGTGGACCGCCCGCCGGTGGTGAAGGACGGGGTGGTGGAGGTCTACCAGCCCCTCGTCGGGGAAGTGGAGGAAATCCCCTGCGATCTCACGGTGCTCTCCACTCCGCTGGTAGCCCCGGAAGGCGCCCCGGCGCTGGCCAATCTCATGCGCCTTCCCGTTGATCAAAACGCTTTCTTCATGGAAGCCCATGCCAAGCTCCGCCCTCTGGACTTCGCGACGGACGGGATTTTTCTCTGCGGCACGGCAAGATATCCCGCGACGGTTGGGGAAGCCCAGGCCCAGGGGCTCGGGGCGGCATCCCGCGCCGCAACGGTGCTGTTCAAGGACAAGCTGGTCACGAGCGCGCTGGTCTCCTTTGTCACCGACCAGTGCGACGGGTGCGCCCTGTGCCTGGATGTCTGCCCGTACTACGCCATCAAGTTGGAAGAGTACGAGGAGGGTGGGCGTGTGCACAAGAGGGTGAAAGCTGACAGCATCCTCTGCAAGGGCTGTGGGGTGTGTGCGGCCACATGCCCCAAGGGGGGTGTGGTGGTGAAAGGATTCACCTTCGAGCAGTTGAGGGCCCAAGTCGATGCAGCTCTGGAAGGGATCTAGAGCGGAACAGTGAACCGAACTCGCCGGAATCGGCCATAATGAGAAAGGAGCTCCCTTCGATGCCTGAGGATTTCAAGCCGGTCATCCTAGGATTCCTGTGCACGTGGTGAGCATACGCTGCTGCTGACCTGGCTGGGGTCAGTCGTTTGCAGTATCCCCCCAACCTTCGGGTGGTGCGGGTGATGTGCTCGGGGATGGTGGGTCCCGACCTGGTGGTCCACGCCCTGAACAGAGGCGCTGATGGCGTTCTGGTGGTTGGTTGACACCTGGGTGAATGCCATTACCTGGAAGGTAATCAAAAAGCGAACGCAAGGCAGGGTGTTGTAAGGATTGCACTGGAAAACAGCGGGATCGACCCGGATCGATACCGGGTGGAATGGGTGTCCTCCGCCGAGGCGCCCCGGTTTGCGGAGGTGGTCAACAGGTTCATCACGGACGTCAAAGCGCTGGGTCCGAATCCTCTGCGGCACAAGAAGGCTGAAGCGGCCTGAGAACGGCCATCCCCGCCTGGATGCCGTCCGTTGCAGAGCCGGTGGAAAGGCGTGGTGAGCCAATGTCCGTCGCAAAGTTCGGTGGACACCGAAAGTGTGAGGGTGGTGTATGGCTGTCAGAGTAGCGGAAGAATGGCTGAACGCATGCTCGGGGTGCGAGATCTCCGTGGTGGACCTGGGTGAAAGGCTCCTCAAGGTGCTTGAACTGGTGGAATTCGTTCACATCCCCGTGCTCATGGATCACAAGTATTACGGCCAGCTGGGCGACGGGAAGCACATCCACATCCCGGAAGCGGAAGTGGGGATCATCAGTGGCGGCATCCGCAATGCGGAGCACCTGGAAGTGGCCGAGGAGATGCGCAAGCAGTGCAAGCTCATCATCGCCTTCGGCACTTGCGCAACCCATGGAGGCATCCCCGCCCTGGCCAATTCCTATGAAAACCAGGAAATTCTTGAACGGTACTACTCCACGGAGACGACGGACAAACCGGATGCATTTCCGCAGGACGGGGTCCCCCATCTTCTGGACGCATGTTACGCTCTGGATGAGAAAATCAAGGTGGACGTCTACCTCCCCGGCTGCGCGCCCCATCCGGATTTGGTTTTCAACGCTCTGGCCGGGCTCTTGGGAATCATGCCTCTGGCACTTCCTGAAAAAAGCGTCTGCGACACATGTCCCACCATACGGGAGGGAAAGGGCCAGGTGAATCAGCTGAGGAGGTTTCTGCAGGCGCCTCACTACAAGGGGCAGGATGAGCCCCTGGACAAGATGCGCTGTTTGCTCGAGCAGGGGTTTCTGTGCATGGGGCCTGTGACGCGGGCCGGATGTGGAGGAGACAAGGTGACGCCCCGGTGCATCATCGCCAGGGTCCCTTGCAGGGGCTGCTACGGGCCGGTCATGCAGGACGGCAACCAGCTCCTGGACATGCTCAACGCCCTGGCGTCCAACGGAATCGATATCAACTCGCTCCCGGAGCACATTTCACTCCTGCGATTCTCCGGGGCACACGGTCTGCTTCGGCCTGTCAAAAAACGGAAGGAGGCCTGATCCATGTCTCAGGTGATCAACATCGCGCCCATCTCACGCATCGAAGGACACGGCTCCATCGCCATACACCTCGATGACGACGGGAACGTGAAGGACACCAAGGTGCACTTCATGTCCCTGAGGGGCTTTGAGAAGTTCGTGGAGGGAAAGCCTGCGGAGGAGATCCCCCGCATTGTGAACCGCATCTGCGGCATCTGCCCCTGGCACCATCACCTGGCGTCCAACAAGGCGGTGGACAGATGCTTCGGCGTGACCATCCCTCCCGCGGCGAGGAAGCTGCGTGAGTTCGTCCAGACGGTTTCACATGCCGAGGACAAACTCCTCAATTTCTATTTCCTGGCTGCCCCTGATTTCGTCATGGGCCCCGATGCCGACTACGCGGTGCGCAACGTCATCGGCGTCGCCAAGGCCAATCCGGAGCTCGCCACCAAGGCCGTCCAGATGCGCTACATGGCGAAAATGATCCTCGAGAAGGTGGGCGGTAAGGCGATTCACCCTCATGCCGGGGTCACCGGGGGCTTCTGCAGGCCCATGCTCCAGGAGGAGCGAGAGGACTTCAAGGCTAAGCTCACGGAGCTGTTGGATTTTGCCTCCTTCACCCTGGAATTTGCCAAGACACAGGTTTTCCCCAAATACCTGGATGCGGTGGCTTCCCTTGGCGTCATCAAGACGGGGTTCCTTGGCACGGTGGATGATGGGGGAAACCTTGCCTTCTACGAGGGCAGGATTCGCCTCATGAAGCCGGACGGATCCTTCGTGGAATTCGACATTCAGGATTACGTCGACTACATCGGGGAAGCCGTCGTGCCTTATTCTTACGGGAAATTCCCATACGCCCGGTGCTGGGATGAGGGGTTCTCACTCGACCTGGAGAGCCCCAAGGGAATCTACCGGGCCAACTGCCTGGCTCGCATCAACGTGGCGGACAAGATCAGCACGCCACGAGCCCAGGCGGAACTGGAAGAATTCAGGGAAAAATTCGGCAGGCCCGCTCAGGCCACTCTGCTCTATCACTGGGCGCGGCTCATCGAGGACGTCTACGCTTATGAACACGCCCTGGAGTTGCTCGAGGATCCGGAGATCTGCGGGACGGACATCCGGGCCAAGGTGGAACCCAAAGCGGGAAGAGGGGTAGGATGCCTCGAAGCTCCGAGAGGAACCCTCATCCACGACTACTCGACGGATGACAACGGGCTCATCACCCGGGCCAACCTCATCGTGGGCACGACCCACAACCTCGGCCCCATCAACATGAGTGTCAACCAGGCGGCCACCACCCTCATCAAGGGAGGCCATGTCACCGAGGGCATCCTCAACCGCATCGAAATGGCGGTGCGCGCCTACGACCCTTGAATTTCCTGCGCCACCCACTGCCTGGACGGCAGTACAGGGATCCCGGTCACGGTCATCGATGCGAAGGGTAAAATAGTCGCCAGGCATGCTTAGCTTGGAAGGGCTTCGGAAAGAAACACCATGAATTGCATGCCCCTTCACCTGGAGGGACAAGACAAGAAGGGGATGGCTCAGCGAGTCATCCCCCTTTCTCGTTGTTCCGAGGGCTTCCTCCAGATCAATGCTGAGGGTGTGCGGGGGTGAAGGGAGAAGACGGTTCCGGTGGTCTCTCTCGGCGGCGAAATGTTTGCCTGAACCGCCCTGACCGCTTGGGTCAAACCAACTGTGGTCTTCATGCCTTTCCATTTTGTTGAAAGCCGTGTCACCATTCTCACCAACGTGGCAAGAGACTGGTCTTCTTTGTGAATTCTTTTGGAATCTTTATCTTCCATTCACCGGCTGTATCGTCATCGGCATGGATGGGTTCCATTCCGGCAGGGGAACTGAGCGAGCCCTTAACCATTGAATTCTTTGCCGCAATAATGATGGAGGAGGTCGAGAACCCATGAGCAATGAAAACTTAGAAGGAAAGAGGTGGTGGATTGCCGTTGGGGCAATCATCATGCAATTGTGTCTGGGGACCGTTTATGCGTGGTCCGTATTCAAGAAACCTTTCATGACCGCGCACGGTTGGGGGGAAACGCCTACACAGATCACCTTCATGATCTGCATCGGGATGATCGGTCTGGCTGCTGCCTTTGGCGGAACACTGGTTGACAAGAAGGGGCCCAAATTTGTGGGCAGCCTCGGTGGCATCCTGTTCGGCATCGGCACGCTTCTCGCTGGTTTGGCGGATCAATTGGCGAACATCTGGCTCCTTTATCTCGGTTTTGGGTTCATTGCCGGGTTGGGCAACGGCTTTGGCTACATCACCCCCATCGCCACATTGATCCGCTGGTTCCCCGACAAGAGAGGGCTTGTGACCGGTTTGGCCGTCATGGGTTTCGGAGCCGGCGCCTTTTTCATGGGCATCATTGCTCCCAAGATGCTTATCTCCCTCGGTTTAGCCAAAACCTTTTATATTTGGGGGGTAATCTTCCTCATTGCCGTCCCGGCGTCCGCGCAGTTGTATAAAAATCCCCCCAAGGGATGGTTGCCCAAGGGTTTCGCCCCAAAGACTTCCGGAGGTGGTATTCAGGTCACCGAGTCCTACACCTTTGATGAAGCTGTCAAGACTCCCCAGTGGTGGATGCTCTGGGGGATGCTCTTTTTGAACATCACTGCCGGTCTCGGTCTGCTCTCCCAGCTCTCGCCGATGGCTCAGGATGTCATCAAGAAGGTCAGTGCCGACATTTCGGCCAAAGAGCTGGCCGTCGCGGGCGGCACAATTCTGGCCATCGCTTCCATTTTCAATGGTTTGGGGCGTCTTTTCTGGGCCTGGACCTCGGACGCCATTGGCCGCAAAATGGTCTTCATCACCATGTTTGCCAGCCAGGCTGTTCTTTACGTTGTCCTGCCCCAAGTCGGGAATCAGGTCTTGTTTACTGTCCTGGCCTGCTACCTTCTCGCCTGTTACGGTGGCGGATTTGCCACCATGCCGGCCTTTACGGCCGACTCCTTCGGCCCCGCCAATATCGGCAAAGTCTACGGCATGATGCTGACTGCCTGGGGTTGCGCCGGCATCGTTGGGCCACTGGTGTTTGCCCAAATCAAGTCCATCGCGGTTTATGTTGCCGCCGCGCTGTTGGTTCTGGGCTTCCTGCTGGCTATGAGTTTCAAGAAACCGAAGCCCAAAGAGTAGGACCAATCCGCATGGGGCGAAATCCTTTGGCCATTTAAATCCATTAAGAAAAAATGAGATTTCGTCTTCAGCACATAGGTTTTCCCTTAGGGCTGTTTTCAATTCAAAAAGGAGAGATTGCCATGGCACCCTTTGATGAAAAGATCGCTCTCAGAAGTTTTCAGGAGATCAGCAAACTTTTGAGTTCCACCATGGAATTGCCGGAAATTCTAGATTCTATCCTGAAGGAAATCGTTAAGGTCTTGGGCCTCAAAGGAGGTACCATCCGTTTGGTCAGCCCCAAGAGCAACACCCTGGAATGGGCGGCGTCCATAGGGGTGAGCCAGAAGTATATAAACAAGGGCACTGTGGATCTGGATAAGAGCGTGGGCGAAGCCATGACCGGAAAACCGGTGCTTGTCCTGGACGCAACAAACGATCCCCGCATGCAGTATCCGAAACAGGCCCAGGAAGAGGGCATCGCCAGCATGTTGACCATTCCCATGAAAGCCAAAGGGGGAAAGGTCATAGGAGTCATGCGCCTGGTGACCTCCGAGCGCAGGGACTATAGCATGGATGAGGTGGATTTTGCCTGCGCTGTTGGAGAGCTGGGGGCTCAGGCCATCATCAACGCCAGGATGTTTGAGGAATTGACGAAAGAACTCAAATATTTCAAGGGCATGGTCGAGGTCGCCAAGTTCTGGTAAAGACCGGCAACCCCCGGGATATCAGGGCCGCGCCGGTGCGGCTCCCGGATGAAAGTCGCCAGAACATTAAGAAACAACATGTCACAAATGATCGGCCAAGCCTCTGTGCTGGGAATCTTTGTGTGAACGGCGTCCCCGCATCGAATCAAGTGAGCCGGGTCACCGAAGGAACCCTGAACCGCGTCGAAATGGTGGTGCTCGCCCATGACCCCTGAATTTCCTGTGCCACCCTCTGCCTGGACGGCAGCACAGGGATCCCGATCACGGTGGTGAATGCGGGGGGAGATACCATCGCGAAGCGGTGACGGCTTGCCCCGATTGCGGGCAGCCCGATCAAACGCACCTTCTTGCAGGATGAACGGGGATGATCCGACGGGTCATCCCCGTTTTTTGTGGAGTGTCCTATAACCAAAAGGACCTGCGCAGTCGGAATATCGCCCCTGGCAGGACACGTGAATAGAACGACCCTGCATTCGGAACACACTATTCCCGCGAATCAGTGAACTCGCCGCAGGGGGCATCTGAAGGATCACCCTCGAGGAAACCCAGGATCTTTTGAACTGTGACGGTTGGCGAATCCACGTCGGAGAGGAGGGAGAAGTGGGCTGTCTCCTGGTAGAGGGGAAGCCGTGATGTCAGGAGCGATCTGATTTCCTCTTCCAGCCGGAGGTTGGTGAGGGCTGGCCGCTGGGAAGGGGTGGCCGGATCATTTCCGAGCCGCTCGCAAATGGTCTCGAGAGAGGCCTGCAGCCATATGACGCGGAAGTGCCTCCTGAGAACCATTCGGTTGGATGCGGAGAGCACCACGCCTCCCCCCGTTGCGAGGACCATCGGAGGCCTCCCGGCGAGCTCTTGCAGCAGCTTTGACTCGGCCTGCCGGAAAGACTCCCATCCGAAAGACGAGACCCACTCGTGGATGCTCATGCCGAACGAATCGGCCAGGACCTCGTCCATGTCGACAAAGGGAAGCTGCACCTCTTTCGCGAGAATTCTCCCGAGAAATGTTTTCCCCGTGGCACGGTAGCCGATGAGTGCTATACTTTTGCATTGATTCATGGCAGATGCAACGTATTCGCGTCCAAGGTGTGGTTGAAAAATGGAGAAACCGCAGAGGATCCCTTCAGGAAATCTCAAGCGGGTGACGGCCGATAGATTTGCCTTCACTCCCGCCCTGGTGGCGGCCCTCATTCGACTCCATCACGCCACCTGCCACTTTACCATCATCGGCCGGGAGCATGAAGAAGAAGCTTTCCGCTTGGGTAAGCCGCCCATATTCACTTCATGGCACTTTGCCTTTCCCTCCGTGATCTATCATTTCAGGGATCGAAACGGCATGGTCATGGTGAGTCGCAGTCGGGACGGTGAGTGGATTGCGAGGATCCTCAGGCACCTGGGATACCACAGTGCCCGGGGGTCACCCGGCAAGGGGGGAGGAGCGGCTCTTCGCCAGTTGATTGCCCACATGAAGGCGGGCTATTCCGCGGGCCTCATCGCCGATGGTTCCCAGGGACCGCCCCTTGTGGCGCAGAAGGGAATTCTGATCCTTGCAAGGCACGCCAGGTCGCCCCTCCTGCCGGTGAGCGTGGCGGCGTCTCCCTGTTGGCGCTTCCGGAGCTGGGACAGAACACTGCTCCCCAGGCCCTTCTCCAACGTGGCCCTGGTTTATGGGCCTCCCATGTGGGTGGGAAGCGACGCGTCCCCCGAGGAGATGGAACGCCTGAGGGGGGATCTCGAGAGGACCATGAACCGGCTCACGGAGGATGCCGAGAGGATCCTGCGCGACAAGGTCCGCAGGTGAGTCCACCATTTGGCGATGAGCCGAAAACTCCTCAAGATCTCCTCCCCTTGTATGGGGGATGCTGAGAGGGGGAGTGTTGTTCGTGGCCTTCCCTTTCCTCAGTCCTTGCAAAGCGTTCAAGGCTCTGTTATTGCAGTCCATTGAATTTGCACAACAAGAAAATGAGTTGAATCAGGTTCGTAGGATCGAAGGAATCACAGGCGATTCGTCCATGGCAACACACTCATGGCGGAATCCTCCATTTTGGGCGATAATGAGGGGGGAATCTGGAGTAGGGCAAATGATCGCTGGTTCCGCTGCGGCGGGGCTGGAGGAAAGTCCGGGCTCCACAGGGCAGGGTGCTGGGTAACTCCCAGTCTCGGTGACGAGCAGGAAAGCGCAACAGAAAGCAGACCGCCCCGCCACCGGCGGGGTAAGGGTGAAACGGTGAGGTAAGAGCTCACCAGTCCCGGTGGTGACATCGGGAGCTAGGCAAACCCCACCCGGAGCAAGACCAAATAGGAGAGCGACTGAGGGCGGCCCGTCCGAGCTCTCGGGTAGGTTGCTAGATCCCATTGGCAACAATGGGGCCAGAGGAATGATCATTGCCTTCCCGGCGGCCCGCCGTCGCGGGAGGAACAGAACCCGGCTTATGACCTGCTCCAGATTCCCTTCTTTTTCGCATACACGGGCCATTGCTTCATGCTGAAAACCTGTGCCGTTGTTCCTGCCGCGGGCCGCGGCGTAAGAATGGGAAAGGGGAAACCGAAGCAATTCCTGGAACTTTCGGGGAAGCCGATCCTATGCCACACTCTTGAAGCGCTCCGCCGAGGTGGCTTTCTTGCGGAAGTGATTCTGGTGGTGCCGGAAGGCTTTGTGCAAGAGACCGAGCAAATGCTGGATCAGCACGGTTTCATGTCGACGCGAGGTGGCCGGGGCCTGGACTCGTCGAATGGCCTGGCATTGCCAGGGAGTTCCACCGAGGAATCCTTGAGAAGTGAGGCACAGCGCGGTTCTTCCGGAAGCCCGGAAGCCGGCGCGCCCCGATTCTCGGTGGTGGCTGGTGGAGTGGAACGGCAGGACAGCGTCTTCAACGCACTGGAATGCATTCCCCCCCACTGCGAGTACGTGCTCATACACGATGGCGTGCGTCCTTTCGTGACTCCTCGTTTGCTCAAGGCGACTTGGAAGGCGGCACTGGAAAGCGGGGCCGCCATCGCTGCGGTCCCTTCCACGGACACCGTGAAGCGCGTCCAAGACGGCAAGATCGCGGAGACCCTCACCCGAGAAGCTGTATGGCTGATTCAGACCCCCCAGGTGTTCCGCAAGGCCGTCCTCATGGACGCGTACCGACAAGCCCGGGAAAACGGGTGGTCGGGAACCGACGATGCGGCGTTCGTGGAAAGGATCGGACATCCGGTTACGGTGGTCATGGGGGAGCGTTCGAACATCAAGGTGACGACTCCGGAGGACTTGACCTGGGCTGAGTGGGTTATCGCCCAGGGCGGGGACAGGGTGAAAGCCCGATGGAATGAAACGGGGAGCAGCGCCGTGCGTGTTGGCTTCGGATATGATGTCCATGGGTTTGTGTCCGGGCGGCCCCTTGTTCTCGGCGGGGTGGAGATTCCTTTCGACCGGGGACTTCTGGGTCACTCCGATGCGGATGTGCTGCTCCATGCCGTCTGCGATGCTCTTTTGGGGGCGGCGGCCCTTGGGGACATCGGGCGGCATTTTCCCGACACGGACCCTGCCTTCAAGGGGATATCGAGCCTGATTCTCCTCGAGAGGACCGCACAGATCCTAATCAGGAGCGGCTTTTCCATACAAAACATCGACGCGACCCTCGTGCTCCAGAAACCGCGGCTGGCCCCCTACATCCCGCGGATGATCGAGGAGATTTCGCGAGTCACGGGCCTTCCCGCGACACATGTCAACGTCAAAGCCACCACGACGGAAAAGCTCGGTTTCACAGGCCGTGAAGAAGGGGTCGCCGCCTATGCGTCTGTACTCCTCGAGGAGGGCGCCTCATGACGCAGCCTGAAAGGCTCCGTTTTGCACCAAGCCCGACCGGCCATCTCCATATCGGAAACGCCCGGACGGCTCTATTCAATTTTCTGTATGCCCGAAAGCACGAGGGAGTCCTGGTTCTGCGCATCGAGGACACGGACATGGAACGGTCCGTCCCCCTCTATGAGGAATCCCTTATCGATGCGCTCCACTGGCTGCACATCGGGTGGGAGGAAGGACCCGACCGAGGCGGTCCCCACGGCCCCTACCGCCAGTCGGAGCGCCAGGAATGGTACAAGGAGTATTCCCGATGGCTTCTTGACGAGGGCAGGGCTTTCCTGTGCTACTGTACGGAGCAGGAACTGCAGACATACAGGGGGTCGATGCTCCGGGACGGCAAAGCTCCTCGATACCCCGGAAAGTGCAGGGAGCTCACGGCGAAGCAAAGGCAGGATGCGGAGCGCAAAGGGCGGGTTCCCTGTGTGCGCTACCGGGTCCCGGCGGATCGGGAGATCCAGTTCGATGACGCCATCCATGGTCCCATGGCCTTTCGCTCCGAGGAAATCGGGGACTTCGTCCTCATGCGTTCCACGGGAATCCCGACATACAATTTTTCAGCGGTCATCGACGACCGTCTGATGGGGATCACCACCGTCATCAGGGGAGAGGACCACCTGCCCAACACTCCGAGGCAGCTCCTCCTCTTCCAGGAGTTCGGCTGGGAGCCCCCCCGCTTCGCTCACCACGCGCTCCTCACGGGACCGGATCGGACCAAGCTGAGCAAGCGCTACGGGGTCACCAGCGTCGAGGCGTTTCGGGAAATGGGAATCCTCCCCGAGGCCCTGGTCAACTACCTGGCCATTCTCGGGGGCCCCCCGGTCGCGGGCCAGGAGGTTTTCAGCCTGCCGGATCTCATCGAAAGCTTCTCCATTGAAAAGGCCGGTCGAAGCTCCGTGGTCTTCGATCAGCAGAAGCTCATGTGGCTCAACCAGCAGCACCTCAGACTCCTTGCCCCGGGAAGACAGATCGAGGCCATGCTCCCCTTCCTCGAAGAAGCGGGTTGTCGCGTCTCCGATCACCCTCGAGATTGGCTGGAGAAATTCGCCGGCCTCATTGCGGAGAACATCCAAAGACTTCAGGACATCCACATCTTTGCCCCCATCTTTTTCAGGCCGATGGTGGATTATGCCCCGTCAGTCCAGGAGCTCCTTAGGGATGAGAAGGTTCGTGGAATCATAGGCGCCGTCCACGCCCGTCTTCGGGCTTCCCCGCCCAGCGGCGAAGAGGGGATTGCAGACGCGATGAGGAGGGTCCAGCGGGACCTGGGTCTCACCCAAAAGGAATTCTCCATGCCCGTGAGACTGGCGGTGACGGGGATGGACCACGGCCCCGAGTTGGATCGAATTTTGCCTTTGCTCAGCCTCGAAACCATCCGGAGAAGGTTGGAAGCATCGCTGGTTCTATCTTGAGAACGCCGCGGCGCATGCGGGGGTAAGAGAGCAGAAGGGAGTTTCTTGTTGATGGGATTGCAGGTCTACAATACGCTCACCAAGGCCAAGGAGGAATTCATCCCTCTCGATCCGGGCAAGGTCAGGCTCTATGTGTGTGGAGTGACAGTCTATGACCATTGCCACATCGGGCACGCCCGATCCGCAATCGTGTTCGACGTGATTTACCGCTACTTCCTGCACCTTGGCTACGGGGTCACCTACGTTCGCAACTTCACCGACGTGGACGACAAGATCATACGCCGAGCCAATGAAGAGGGGGCGGACTACCGCGTCATTGTAGATCGTTATATCAAGTCGTTTCGGGAGGATATGGAATCTCTCGGGGTGTTGTGCCCAACCCTTGAACCCCTGGCCACCGACAGCATCCCCCAGATGATAGAGATCATCGGGATCCTCGTGGAAAAGGGCATTGCCTATCAGGCAGGCACGGACGTCTACTTCGAAGTGGAGCGCTTTCCTCGCTATGGAAAGCTTTCGGGGCGCCTTCTTGAGGACATGATGGCCGGGGCCCGGGTGGAAGTGGATGTGAACAAGAAGAATCCCATGGATTTTGTCCTCTGGAAAGGGAGCAAGCCCGGGGAGCCATCCTGGGAGAGTCCCTGGGGCCCGGGACGGCCCGGGTGGCACATCGAGTGCTCCGCCATGGGGAACCGGTACCTGGGAAAGACTTTCGACATCCACGGGGGCGGCAAGGATCTCATTTTCCCGCACCACGAGAACGAGATCGCCCAGAGCGAGGCGGCCTTCGGTGTCCCGTTTGCCCGGTACTGGCTCCACAACGGATTTGTGAACATCAACAACGAAAAGATGTCCAAGTCTCTCGGCAACTTCTTTATCATCCGTGACGTGCTGAAAACCGTGCATCCCGAAGCCCTGCGGCTCTTCGTCCTGAGCAAGCACTACCGGAGTCCCGTGGACTATACGGATGAAACCATCAGCGAGGCGGAGCGGGGGCTGGAGAGGCTGTATTCCACCCTGGCATCCCTGCTGGAGCGCATCCCCGAGACCGTTGAGGCGGAAGTTCCTGAAAAGGCCCTCAAGGCTCAGGACCCCGATCTCCATCAGGAGATCTCGGTCTTTCCCGATGCCTTCGATGACGCCATGCGCAACGACTTCAACACGGCACAGGCCCTCGGGTATGTTTTCGGCCTTCAGAGGCACCTGCAGCGATTTCTGGACCGCTTCGGACAGAAGATGCTCAAAGGGAACGCCGCCGTTCTGGCCAGAAAGGGGGCGACCCTCCTTCGGACTCACGCGGGGATCATGGGCCTCCTCGCACGGGATCCTCAGGATTTCTTTGAGGAGCAAAAAGATCTGAAATTAAAGGCCCTTGGGATCACCCGGGAGGAAGTGGAGCGGTTCGTGGAGATGCGCAACGAGGCAAGAAAGGCAAAGGATTTTGCCCGCAGCGATGGAATCCGCGATACACTCCAGGAAATGGGCGTTCAAGTCGAAGACACACCCCGGGGAACCCGCTGGAAGGTGACGGTCTAAGAGGGTGTCAAAAAGGCTCCCAAGAACGAGCGCATCGTTTCGGCCTTCGATGCATCCAATTTAGTCCGACAAGTGAGACGGGCACAAGGCCCTATGCTACGGGTTCGTAGCGTAGCCCCTTGTGGGCGTCAGGGCGCGACCCGAGAAGGCGTTTCGAAAAAGAGGGCTTTTGGGACACCGCCCGCCCCCAAAGGGGTGAGGAGATGGGGGTCGCTCGTTTGGCAGGACACGCTCAGGGGGCCCATGGGACCAGGTATCTCCAAATGGCCCCATGCAGGCTTCGGGGGTTATGGGCGAGGGAGATCCTGATTATATTCTGCAGGAAGAGTGGGCGCGACGTTTCTCCGGTGCCAGGTTCCGGAGCGGCAGGTGGCCGTTCTTTCGAGAATGCTTGAAGAGTCAAGTCTTGATCATATATAAGGGTTTACGCTGAGCGATTCGGTTAGCAGGAGGCAGCCATGGAAGTTGTGGAGTTCGTCGAAGCCAGAGAGGTTTTCATCAAGACGGATCGCATCCAGGGAAACATGGTGGTCCTGAAGGAATCAGAGCAGGACAGTCACTATTTCCTGATGTTTGTGGGCGATTCGGAGATCACGGCTATAGCCAAGGAAAAGGGACTGGTTGAGCCCAAGCGCCCCCTCACCCACGATCTTTACCTCACCATCCTCGGCAAGGCCGGCGTGGTCTTCGAACGCATCGAGATCTACGAAATGCAGGAAAACACCTACTTTGCCAAGGTCTACACCCAGATCGACGGGGAGGAAGTCGTCTTCGACAGTCGCCCGAGTGATGCGGTCGCTCTTGCCCTGCACGAGAAGCGCCCCATCTTCGTCCACAAAAAACTGCTGCGAAGGGAGCTCACTCCCGAGGAAGTCCAGGAATACGAAATGATTGTTAGGACTGTGAAATTCTAGGGGGAAGAAGCCCGGCCGGTCTTTTTTTGTGGTTGACCGGGGAAATCCAATCCTGTAGAGGAGGCCCCTCCGGTGAGTGAGGGGCTTGATGGAATGAAGGAAACCGCGTCTCCGGCATCCGTGAATGCCCGCCTCCTGTGCGGAAGAAAGCAAGAGGCTGGTTGGTTTCAGTTGAATCACGAAGCAACATGAAGACCAACAAGGCGGGTGAAAACGACCCAAGGCTTTTCTTCGTGTTCTTCGTGGTTTGCGAACGGGAACTGCAAAAGTACAATCGGGAAAGGAAACCTATGTCCCACAAGAAATCGGAAAGACGCAAGGAACTCGATCGGCGCCGCCGTCGGCGAGAGAAGACCAAAAAGCTCCAAGCCAAGGAACGAGCCAAACAATCCGGCCGGTAGAGCCAAACCGCCCTCCATTAGCGGCTAGCGTGCCACCCGCTTTGTCTTTTCATCCATTCCACGGAAAGCGAACTCATGGGAATTCAATCGGCTTCCGCCACGTTCACCCGGTTTTTTGTGCCCGAGGCTCCGGTGAGCGATTTCTGGAGCTACGTCGACGAGAAGATTCGGTCGGGGAGTTTCAGGGAAAATGATGAAGGTCAGGAGGTTGCGACGGGCTTCGCCTCCTGGGATGATTTCTTTGACTCGACCTTCGAATACGGCTCCTACCACAAGGGTGAATACGTCGCGTTCACCTTCCGCGCGGACCAGAGGAAGGTGCCCGCTGTCATCAAGAAGCAGTACTTCCGCCAGGGGGTTCAGAAGCACCGGGATGAAAATGACGGCAAGTGGCCGTCGAGGCGGGAGAGGCAGGAAATCCAGGAAAATGTCCAGAGCTGGCTCCTCAACCGAGCCCTGCCTCAGCCTTCAGCCTGCGAGGTCGTGTGGAATCCCGCGAGGAAGTGGATGCTCGTCGGGACCACGAGCACCAAAATGGTCCAAACGCTCCTCGAGCACTTCGAGAACCACTTCCGCCTTTACCCGGTTCCGTTGTACCATGTCCACTGGGCTCTGAACATGGTTCCCCTGGAAGGTCGCCTGCGAGACGCCCTGAGCTCCATGGTTTCCGTCAAGTCAAGCCAGGCCCTGGAGGAAGGGCGCTTTCTCGGCCATGAATTCCTGACATGGCTCTGGTACTTGATTGAAAAGGGGGGAGAGAGGGTTCAGGTGGCAGAGAACCTCTTCATGGAGGTCCACCTGGGAGAGCGCCTTGTCTTGACCCTGCCCGGGGCAAGCAAGGAAAAGGTTGCTTGCACCACCCAGGCCAATTCCCTCCACGAGGCCCGAACGGCCCTTCAGCAGGGGAAGCTCGTGGAGGAGATCCAGGTTCTCTTCAGGATTGCGGACAACGAGTACCTCTTCACCCTGGACAGCACCTTGTGGGCCATCAAGGGCTTGAGAGCGCCCAAGCAGCTCCCCGACTACGACAAGGAGGACCTGGACGGCCGGTTCCTGGAGAGGATGTATTTCCTGGAAGAGGTGCTCGGGGCCCTGGGGGTTCTCTACGGCCTGTTCCTCACCCAGCGTCTGAGTCCCGGATGGGAATCGGACGCTCTCCCGCGCATGCGGGAATGGATCGGCGAGGTGAAGCAGTCCGGCGACCCGGCGGGGGGAAGTCCGGGAGAGGGGCAGGCTCCGTTTTGATCATTGTCTCAGGATTGATCAAGATCTCGTCACCCCTTTGATTGTGAACATGCATCCCATCCTGCAGAAGCTCAACGCACTCCTCTCTGACCATTGGGTGAGCGCCCTCTTCCTGCTTTTCACCCTGACGACCATCCTCGTCTTGCTCATGGTCCGCTGGTGGATGAAGCGCCGATGGCGGCGCCTGATCGAGGCCGAGTTCGACGAAGAGAGCGAGCTGGACCTGCTTCCATCCCCGAGCCCCCAGGACCGGGAGGCCATGGAACTGATCGGCCGGTTTCGGCGAGAAATCTGGGAGCTTCCCGATGCGGATCTGCAGCTGAATTTCGAGTCCCTGAGCCAGCGGGCCGCGAGGATTGTGCGGTCCATGGCGGCCGTCTATCACCCGGACAACGAGGCTCCCCAGTACGAAGCCTCCCTCTACGAACTGCTGCAGTTGATCCGCAGGGTCAGTACCCGCCTGGCCCGCATTGCGTCGACGAAACCCTTCAGCTTCCTTGGGAACCGCAGGCTCAGCGAATACCAGCGATTCTACGAGGTTTACCGGATGATCAACGAAAGCCCGGTGCTCCTCATGCTGCGACGCCATCCCTACCTGCAGCGCGCCGCCAGGTGGGCCCTGAACCTGAAGAACCTGAGCAATCCCCTCTACTGGGCGGGAAAGGAGCTCAGTCGGGAGGGCTACTTTCTCATGCTCCGCTGGTTTGCCGTCACCTTTGTGACCCAGGTGGGAAAAGAAAGCATGCGCCTCTACAGCGGGCGCCATTTTCTGACGGAAAAGGATAGGGACGCGACCCTCGTCTGCTACCGGCTCTTCGCTCTGGCCGGCCGCTGGGGAGGCCCATCCGCCGGCGAGTGGACGTACCTGGTGGGCCTTGTGACGAACCTGCCGGGGCTGGACGTGGAGACGAAACTGCAGGTCCTCTCCCGGTGCGCTCAGGGTTCTCTGCCCAAGGATTTGGACAGGCAGCGCCTCCAGACCAGGTACGGTTTGCGGCTCTACAGGGATGGGTTGAAGGGCTTCATCAGGCGGGAGTCGGGGCCGAACCAGCTCAGGGACCAACTCATCGAGGGAGAGATGGCTTCCGTTGAATAGAGGGTCGAGGCGAGCCTGCGGGTGTTCCCTCTCCCTCAGGGAAAGGGTCAGGGTGAGGGTGAATCGCCCCTGGTAAACCCCTTAGCCCAGCCTTTCTCCCCCCGAATCGGAGGCGGGGGAGCCTCAGAGCTTCATTGTAATATCAGTCGACCCGCGCCCTTTTAAAATCCAGGAGGAATCATGCCCGTTCCGCCAAAAAAAATGAGAATCGCCGTCGCTGCCTGGGAAACGGGCCGGGTGGAAACCGGACTCGGTGTGAAGGTCGGTGGACTTGGAACGATCATCGAGGAGCTTCCACGGGAGCTGGTCAAGGCGGCCGCCAGGAAGGGAGTTAAACTGGAAATCGAAATCCTCACCCCCTGCTTTGCCCACTATGACAAGAGCCGGATGGAAAAGCTCGCCCAGGGTTTTCCCGCCCGCATCCTGGGAGTGGATTTCGAGTTCGACGGTTATACCTTCGTGTTCCCCGACGGGCAAAAGATCGTCACCTTCTGGGACAACCTCCAGTTGGGCTGGACCGGACCGGCAGCCGTCTACCCGCAGGATCCCCAGATGGCCGTCCGCCTCTATGCATCGGTCTGCCAGGCCATGGCGGGCTACATCAGGAGGAACCGCTTCGACACCATCCATCTGCACGACTACCACGTGGGCCTGATCCCCTTTTACCTCGGTGACGCGTACCTGGAAAAAGTTCCCATTCACTTCACCATCCACAACGCATCGTACCAGGGCATCATTCCCCTCGTGGGAGGCGGTTTTAACTCACTGGAGCTAATCAACCTCCCGGGGGAGAAGCTCTTTCACAGGTATTTCGACTTCTTCGACAATTTGAACCTGATGAAGGCCTGCATACTCAAGGTGCATCAGACGGGCGGAAAGATCACCACGGTGAGCGGCGATTTACAGGGCACCTGGGGGTATGCGGCCGAATTGCGTCAGAGCCACGCGGACATCTTTGGCGCCGCGTACATGCAAAAGGGGAGTTCCCCTGGGGAGGTCTTCGTCCCGAACCGACACCTGGACCTCCTTGAAAAGATTCCCGTCGCGGGGATCACCAACGGCATGGGAGATCGGAACAGGGCGGAGAACCTGCCGGAGCTGAAGGCGGAGGTGTTGAGGGAAATGCAGGAGAGGCGGGGTCCCCATGAGCCGATTTTCGCCAATCCCGTCACCCAGGCCGAAATGCTTGCCCGCGATCACACTTTCGACGCAGAAAGCCTCCACGTGAAAGGGGAACTGAAGCGGTTGCTACACCTGGAGGCCTTCGGGTCCGAACCCTATGGGGACCCGGTACTCCTCACGGCGGTGGGACGTCTGGCTGCGCAAAAGAACTTCGGGCTCATCGCGGGCATCATCGAGCGCACGCTGGGCTACGACGGAGGCGCCAAGTTTGTCATCCTGGGTTCCGCCACGGCGGGGGATTCGGCGGGCACGGCCACGGAAGCGGATTTCCAGCGCCTCGCCGCCTGGTATCCCGGCAGGGTTTACTTCAACAACGTGTTCAACCTGCCCGTTTCGAGGCTCATCCTGGCAGGCGGCGACTTCTCCCTCATCCCGTCCCGCTTTGAACCGTGCGGGCTGGTGGATTACGAATCGTCCCTTCTCGGGACCGTGGTCGTGGGGCGCGCCACGGGGGGGCTCACCAAGGTCCGGCATTGCGCCTACCTCTACGAATGGCTCGACATCAGCGACCCCGTCGGGGAGGCCAATGCCTTCTTCGGGCAGATCAAGGCCGCCATCGACACGTATCGCCTTCGGCCCGAGGTGCACCGGGAAAGGGTTGCCGCGGCCTTGGCCACCGATGCCTCCTGGGACGCTTCCGCCGGGCAATACCTGGACATGTACCGCTACGGGTTTCTGACCAAGAATTGGTATGGAGCCAGGCGAAGGCTCGTGGGGGATTTCTCGGAGTCCCTGGCCGAGGAGCGGGACCTCTTCGACGCCTTCTTCGTTCCGGGGTTGAAGGAATACGGAGATCCTCTTGACTGGTCACTGAAGGAAGCCGTCCGCGGCCGAGCGCATCCGACGGATGGACCCCCCGCCCCCGAAACACACCGTGCCCACTCCGTGCATCTCTAAGAAACTATCTCAAAACTCCCCTCCCTTGGTGGGAGGGGCAGGGGGAGGGGGAGATGAAGCGGCGTTCGATACACCCCCACCAAGCCTCCCCCATCGAGGGGGAGGAGATTTCGTGAGTTTTGAGATAATCACTAAGCGGGATTCAGGGGGTCTGATCCATTATGGTCAGGGAAGTGTGGCGTATCGAGTAATCACCAAAGCTTGAGGCTCTATACAGTCAGGAAGGAGCTGGCCCGTTCTTCTCGTCAGGCTTTTCTTGCTCAAAAGTTTTTGCTCGACGTCGCTCCGACTATATAATGATTGATGAACACTCAATTCTGGAGGCGATTTCATGATTTCTAAGGAAGAGCTCATATCTGAAGCCATCTCCCTTCCTGTCGAAATTCGGCTTCAGCTGGTTGAGAGGCTCCTTGAAAGCCTCAATCCTATCTATGACCTAAAGTGAGCGATTTTCCAGCATGCTTGTCACTGCGGGAGGGCGTAAAGCCCTCCCCTACGAAAATGTCCTTTAACCCACATCGTAGGGGCGGGGTTTATCCCCGCCCGTATGGCAAGGCATTTTCTAAGGGCTTTCAGAGAGTGAATCGCTCAATTTAGGTATGGGGACATAGATGAGCTGTGGGCCATCGAGGCAGAAAGAAGAGTGGCTGAGGTCGAAAAGGGAGAAGTCAGGACCGTGCCAGGGGAAGAAGTATTCCGGAAGCTGCATGGCAGGGAAGATAAGAGGATATGGTGAACATCTTTATCAGCTATGCCAAGGAAGACCGAGAGCAAGCCGAAGCTGTTGCAAAAGCCTTGGGAAGTCTTGGCTGGCAGGTGTTCTGGGATCGTGACATCCCTCCCGGCAAGACCTGGGATGAGGTCATTGAGAAAGCCATCGAAGCCGCCGGTTGCATGCTCGTCCTCTGGACAAGGAGCTCCGTGGCATCTGAATGGGTGCGAGCGGAGGCAGAGGAAGGGCTTAATCGGGATATCCTCATACCCGTTTTGATTGAGGAAGCCCGGATTCCGCTCAGATTCAGGCCGGTCCAGGCGGCATCGCTGGTTGACTGGCGTGAAGACCCGTCTCATCCAGGCTTCAGACAATTGGTTCAAGCCATAGCTGAAATCATTGGGGCACCACCGCCGAGAGAGAAGCAAGAAGCAACCCCATCTGAACTGGAAGAAGAAATAGCGAAACCTCCGGAGACCGTTCGCCCCAAGCCAGAACCAATCGAGGCACGCATAGTTGAAGCCAGGATGGCGGAACCTCAGCCATCAGAGCCAAAACCCGATACGGCGAAACCGCCTGGAATGGGTCCCGCTGCCAGGCTTGGGGTTCTGATAGCCCTGGCTGTGGTGGTTGTCGCCGGGGCGATATGGCTTTTTCAGCAAAAGCCGACAAAACCAGGACCAGAAATTTCGGCCCCCCAAGTAAAGCCGGAAGAACCGCGGAAGGCTCCGGAGCCGGCAGTCAAGGCACCAGCGCCGGAAGTGAAAGCCCCTGACACAAAAGCCGCGGCTCCCGAGGTCAAGCCGGAAACGCCGGTTGAGACCAAACCGAGCGTAACATCAACTCCGAAGAAGTTTACAAACAGCATCGGCATGGAGTTTGTCCTCATACCGGCCGGGTCGTTCACCATGGGCAGCAGCACCGGCGATAAAGATGAGCAGCCTCCGCATGATGTCAAAATCTCTCAATCCTTTTACCTTCAAACGACCGAAGTCACCCAGGGTCAGTGGAAGCAAGTCAGGGGGGATAACCCTTCAAAATTTAACCAGTGCGGAGACGACTGCCCCGTGGAGAACGTATCCTGGGAAGATGCCAAACGGTTCATTGAAAAACTTAACCGGGCCGAAAAGACGCAAGTCTACCGCCTTCCCAGTGAGGCGGAGTGGGAGTATGCCTGCCGGGCGGGAACGACTACAGATTATTCATTTGGAAACGATGCCGGCGAACTTGGCGAATATGCCTGGTATTCCGGTAACTCCAAAGACAGGACTCAGCGGGTGGCAGGCAAAGAGCCCAATTCCTGGGGGCTTTACGACATGCACGGCAATGTCTGGGAGTGGGTGGAGGACGACTATCACGACAGCTACAATCGAGCGCCTGCCGACGGCCGGGCCTGGGTGGAGAAGCCTAGAGGCTCCAACGGGGTATTACGCGGCGGCAGCTGGCTCTTCGGCGCGGCCTTCTGCCGGTCGGCGAATCGCTCCGGCAACTCGCCCGTCGCCCGCCGCTTCGACCTGGGCTTCCGCGTCTCCAGGTCCGTTGCCCTTGGCCCTTGAGCCTTGGACCCTTGGCGCCACCTTTTTGCCAGGCACAAGATGACGCGAAGCGAGCCCCCAGGCCGCCGAAGCGAAGCCGGCGGCCCAGGGGGGCGAGCGGAGCGCGCGGGGCCAACGAGGAGTGGTTTCCTGTGTTTTTTTGTTGGTACTACAGCAAACTTCCAGATCCCATGCCGGTCTGCTCGTCCCCACTGCCTCAGGGAGAGTTTTAGGGTGAGGATGGATCGGCTGAGGAAACCCCCTCACCCCAGCCCTCAATAATGTTGAGTTAAGGCAGTCTTCCATCCATAGTTCCCCTCCCCTTGGCGGGAGGGGTTAGGGGAGGGGGTTGATTTCACCTAAAGTGAGCGATTTTCCAGCATGCTTGTCACTGCGGGAGGGCGTAAAGCCCTCCCCTACGAAAATGTCCTTTAACCCACATTGTAGGGGCGGGGTTTATCCCCGCCCGCATGGCAAGTCATTTTCTAAGGGCTTTCAGAGAGTGAATCGCTCAATTTAGGTCTCATTCACTTTTCACCCTCCCCCAACCCCTCCCATCGAGGGAGGGGAGTCCTGCTGTACTTAAGTCAACAGTATTGAACCCCCTCCCATCAAGGGAGAGGAGCTCTGATGTCCTTGCGGTATTCGTGTTCCCCGGGTCATCTCCCGCCACGCTTGGTCTACTGTTCATGCCGTTGTTGAACCTCCTTCTTCTCTCTCCACTCGGCATACTTGCCGCCTGGGCGTTTGCAGGGTCGCGTTCGCGCAAGAGAAACGCGCCCCAACCCTCAAGCGGACCGCCGAGTGACGCACTGGGCCTGAACGAATCATGACGGCCACCTGGCACGTCGCCAGACCAGCACATCCCGCGCTCGACCTCAGGCGAAGGTACTGGCGTTTCTGCGCAGCAGAGCTATAATCCGATATAAAGACGCTTTTATCCTTTGCCGAGGCAAACATGGGCAACATCACAATCAGTCTGCCGGAGAATAGGCTGGTCAAGCTGAAGGAAATGGCTGCTGGACTGGGCACGAGCCCCGAGGAACTCGTGCGGGCCAGCGTAGCGGATCTGCACGGGAGGCCTGAGGAGGAGTTACATTTTCCGGGCCTTCGCGGATTTGTGTGATGGACGCCTGCTGTAGTATAGCCCCTTGTGGGCGTTTAGGACGGGCACAAGGCCCTACACTACGTGGGGAGGGCTGTGGTCACCTGATGACTCCGTCCATTCTCACGCCAATCCGCGATGAGCCCATTTTACCTTGAAAATACAGTCGGTATCTGCCGAAGGTTCGGCATTGGTTTCAGCATTTTCTCGGAGGACCACAACCCCTTACAAAGGAGGACCCTATGAAAATGCAAACAGCCAGAACATTCACAATAGGCCTTGCCGCACTGTTTCTCCTTGCCTGCCCCGTCAGTGCCCAGGACCAGGCGACATCCCGCAGGGTTGAGGGACGGCAGCAGGCAGCCGGCGCCCAAGTCGTCATCAACCAAATCGACACCTCTGCTTTCCCGAAGGTCACCATCTTCGCCCTCGTTTCAAGAGACGGCGTCCCCCTCAAAGGCCTGGGCGCGGCAGATTTCCGCGTTCGCGAGGATGAGGTTGATCAGTCGCCGCTCACCGTCGTACCGAAGCTCACGCCGCTCAACACGGTCGTCGCCCTCGACACCAGCGGCTCCATGAGACAACGTATGGCCGATGCGCAGGCCGCAGCCAAGAGCTTCATCGACATGCTCAACCCCGAAGACAGAGTTCAGGTGTTGAGCTTTGCCCGCGATGTGAAAATCCTCAGCCCCGGCGGCGACCGCCCGAGCGCCAAGGCCGCCATCGACGCCACCATCGCGCGCGGCGACACTGCCCTCTACGATGCACTCTATACCTCGGTCGAAATGCTGAAGGCCACACCCGGCCGCAAGGTGATCACGCTCCTTAGCGACGGCGCCGATGACAACGGAGCGGGCAAGCAACTGAGCAAGCGTTCCGTCGATGACGTGCTGGCGCTCGCTCGCGAGGTCAACGTCCCGATCTACACCATTGGCGTCGGCACCGAGATCGATGAAATAACGCTTCGGAAAGTAGCAAACGAGACCGGCGGCGCAAACCTCATCGCCCCCCAGCCGCAGCAACTCAAGACGCTCTATGCGAAAATAAGCGAGCAACTGGCTGGACAGTACAACATCTATTACACGTCGAACCTGCCCGGTGACGGCACCGAGCACCGCGTTCAGCTCAAATACGGCGATGCCACCGGCACGAAGGAATACAAAGCGCCGCTGCTGGCCGAAGCCAAACCGGAGCCGAAACCTTTGGCAGTGACTCAGGCCGTCACCCCGCCGCCTGCACCTCCCACCACTGCGGAGGTCAAGAAGGCGGATATCCTGACGCCCCAGTATGCCGAACTGATCACCGCGCCCAACGAGCAGTGGGAGAAACTGCTCACTGGAGGCTTTGATCGATCCACAAGTGAGAGCGAGAATGCGGTGTACGGCTTCAAGGGTGAGAAGACGGCAACCTTTGACACGGTCAGGATCTTCATCGGAGAAACCAGAAACACCAACCTCAAGACCTTGGAACTTTTGGTGGCGAGCGACTCCCCCACGGGTCCGTTCAAATCGGTGGGCACCTTTGAAACACAAAACATCCGAATGCAGAAGACGGGCGGGTGGCAGGAGTTCAAGTTCGCGCCGGTCACAGCCAGGTATCTCAAATGCAAAATGACCGGCCATGGCGCTTCTTATGTGTACATTGACAAGGTCGGCGATGCCGGCAAGGGCCTCCAGATCCTGGGCGAGGTGAACCCATCGACTCAGGCCGTCACCCCACCGCCTGCACCGCCCACCACACCTGAGGTCAAGAAGGCGGATATCCTGACGCCCCAGTATGCCGAAATGATCACCGCGCCCAACGAGCAGTGGGAGAAACTGCTCACTGGAGGCTTTGATCGATCCACAAGTGAGAGCGAGAATGCGGTGTACGGCTTCAAGGGTGAGAAGACGGCAACCTTTGACACGGTCAGGATCTTCATCGGAGAAACCAGAAACACCAACCTCAAGACCTTGGAACTGTTGGTGGCGAGCGACTCCCCCACGGGCCCGTTCACATCGGCGGGCAAGTTTGAAACACAAAACATCCGAATGCAGAAGACGGGTGGGTGGCAGGAGTTCAAGTTCGCGCCGGTCACAGCCAAGTATCTCAAATGCAAAATGACCGGCCATGGCGCTTCTTATGTGTACATTGACAAGGTCGGCGATGCCGGCAAGGGCCTCCAGATCCTGGGCGAGGTGAACCCATCGACTCAGGCCGTCACCCCACCGCCTTCACCGCCCACCACTACGGAAGTCAAGAAGGCGGATATCCTGACGCCCCAGTATGCCGAGCTGATCACCGCGCCCAACGAGCAGTGGGAGAAACTGCTCACCGGAGGCTTTGATCGATCGACAAGCGAGAGCGAGAACGCGGTGTACGGTTTCAAGGGCGACAAGACGGCAACCTTTGACACGGTCAGGATCTTCATCGGAGAAACCAGATCCACTAATCTGAAGACCTTGGAACTGTTGGTGGCCAGCGACTCCCCCACGGGTCCGTTCACATCGGCGGGCACCTTTGAAACTCAGAACATCCGAATGGCGAAGACGGGTGGGTGGCAGGAGTTCAAGTTCGCGCCGGTCACAGCCAGGTATCTCAAATGCAAAATGACCGGCCATGGCGCTTCTTATGTGTACATTGACAAGGTCGGCGATGCCGGCAAGGGCCTCCAGATCCTGGGCGAGGTGAACCCATAGCCGGCCGCATCGCGCCGGGGGTGCAAACTCACCGGCCTTGAGAATGCGTGATCGTTGATGGCTGTGCACTGGCGTTTCACGGGGCGCCTGGTTTTGCGGGGGATCTTGACGTCCTCGTCAAGCCGGACCCCTCGAATGCCCCGCGCAAAATGGCAAAGGTAGCTGATCTCGGATTCTGACCCGGTGGGTCTGACCATCGAGGACCTGACGTACCAACCGGCACTTAAAAAGGATTCAAAGCCATGCCTTACGGTTCTCTACTTTTCGAAATTGAGGACGGAGTTGGGCTGATACGCCTCAACCGCCCAGAGACAGGCAATGCCATCACCCTGGAAATGGCAAGGGAGATTTTGGAGGTCGCCATCATCTGTGACGAAGCCCCCGACATCCGTTCGGTGGTGCTGACGGGTAACGGACGGATGTTTTGCGCAGGGGGTGACCTGAAGGCCTTTGCCGCCCAGGGTGAAAGGGTCTCGCTCCATATTAAGGAGATCACCCAGACTTTTCACAATGCAATATCCCGATTCAACTGGATGGACGCACCGGTGGTGGGTGCCATAAACGGAATCGCGGCGGGTGGAGGCTTCAGCCTTGCCCTGACCACCGACATCGCCGTTGCGGCGGAGTCGGCAAAATTCACCATGGCCTACACCAAGGCGGGCCTGGCTCCGGACGGAAGCTCAAGTTACTTCCTGGCGCGCATGGTTGGACTGCGTCGTGCGAAAGAGATGGCGCTGCTGAACCCGGTATTGTCGGCAAGGCAGGCCCTGGAGTGGGGGCTCGTGAACCAGGTGGTCGCCGATGACCAGTTGATGAGTACGGCCCTTGAAATAGCCCGCCGCTTGGCAGAGGGGCCAACCCGGGCTTATGGAGAAACCAAGCGTTTGATCCTTTCCGGTGCGACCGAAAGCCTCGAGTCCCAGATGGAAAGAGAATCCCGTTCGATTGCCGCGATGGCTGGCAGTGCGGATGGCCGCGAAGGAGTGGCCGCCTTCATTGCCAGGCGCACGCCCACGTTCAAGGGAAAGTGATCGCCCGAACACAGGGGCAAACGCACACTCCATCTCACTAACCATTCAACCAAGCCGGAGGTTTCCCATGTACCAGCACCTCTTTTCCCCCATCACGGTCGGAGGCTATACCCTGAAGAACCGTTTGACCATGGCACCCACCTATCTTGGCTACGGGGGAGAGGGCGGCGCGGTCAGCCGGATGATGCTCGATCACTACGCCCTGATGGCCCGAAGCGGGGTGGCCATGGTCGTGGTGGAAAACTCGACGGTTGATTTTGAACGGGGGAGCGCAAGCAGGCGAACCATTCGTGCGGATACGGACGCCAATATGGAAGGGCTGGCGTCTCTTGCGGGGATCATCCGGGAGAACGGGGCCCTGGCCTGTCTTCAAATCAACCATGCCGGTCGCTTCGCGCATGCGGCGCAAGAGCCCGTCGCACCCTCGGCGGTCGACACCTTCGGCCGAACGCCAAGAGCCCTGGGATTCGGCGAGGTCGAACAGGTCATCGGCCAGTACGCGGCTGCAGCCCTTCGAGTGAAGAAGGCCGGGTTCCACATGGTGGAGCTCCACGGAGGCACGGGCTATCTCCTGGCCCAGTTCGTGTCGCCCCGCACCAACAGGCGCCATGACGAGCGGGGAGGATCCCTGGAAAACCGCATGCGGTTTCCCCTGGAGGTGGTGGCCCGGGTTCGGGATGCGGTGGGCGACTTTCCGGTGGGCTACCGGTTCATGGCCGACGAATGGATGCCCGACGGCTTGACCTTGCAGGAATCCACGGTGTTTGCGAGGGCCCTGGCCGAAGCTGGCGTGGCCTATCTTTCCGTCATGGGCGGCACGTACGAATCCTTTTTCCTCCCGCACATCGTGGAGAAAGCGAAGGAGGAAGGCTACATGCTCGAGTTGGCGGCCGCGGTGAAAGCCGTGTCGCCGGTGCCGGTCATTGCTGCCGGCCGCATGGCCACGGGAGGATTCTGCGAAGGAGCCATCGCTCAGGGCAAGACTGATCTCATCGGTCTCGCCAGGGTCCTCTGGGCGGATCCTGAGTGGCCGCGAAAGGTGAGAGACGGTTGCGAGGCGGACATCGTTCACTGCGATCCGGGCTGCGGAGACGCCTGCATCAAGATGGTGATGGAAGGGCGGCCGGCGTACTGTGTCAACTGGCCGGCGGAGAAGATGAAAGCCTGGAAGCGGAAATTCGTGTGAGAAGCCTTCAATTATCCATTGCCGGGACATCTCCTAATACCCACGTTTGGCACCACCACCGGTGACTCCATCGCAAGGCAAACTCGCATCCACGGGAAGCGCGGCCCGCGAAGTGAGCATGCCACGGTTTTCCGCCGGAGCCCGGGGCACGTTGCCCCTTCTCCGCCGGGGTTGGCACCTTGAGTGGAGGGAGTGAAAAAAGGAATTGAGACCTTGCCACAGACTGAGCACGTCGACAGGTTGCGTGTCCTTGAGCGAGCCCTGCGGAAGGGAGACATCCCTGCCGTTCTCCTCGATAGCTTTTATTCCGTGGAATCCTGCAGGAGCCCGTCCTGGAGATTTTTTTCCCAGGCCTGCCGGAAGATGTCCCGGAAGCGTGCTCTGAAAACCGTTTTTGCCTCAAGCCTCTGTGCCTGCAAATGAATACTCTTTGGTTGAGTCTTTCCATCTTCTTGATCATAATAGACGACACATGAGCGAATGATACCTGCATTGTCCTTCGCTCGGGTGCGGTGGAAGGCGATGACCAGGCGGGGCTGAGTATTTTTGAGTATGCGGGGGACGTTTCCGAGGGTGCGGCTCCGGTTTGCCGACTCTTCATTTTCTGCGACATTCCAATCCAGTTGCGAGGGCTGACATGACACAAATCCCAATCACCGGCGCCAGTACAAACCACGAGGAAATGCTTGACTGGATCTCCAAGACCGCTGAGCTCTGCAAACCCGATCGGATCCACATCTGCGACGGCTCGGAGGAAGAGAACCGCCGTCTGTGCGACCAAATGGTCAGCGCGGGCACCTTCATCCGCCTCAATGAAGAGAAGAGGCCCAACAGCTATCTTGCCCGTTCAGACCCGAGGGATGTGGCGCGGGTGGAGAGCCGCACCTTCGTTTGCTCCAACAACAAGAACTACGCGGGTCCCACCAACAACTGGATGCATCCCGTCGAAATGAAGGAGAAGCTCTCTGTCCTTTTCAGCGGTTGCATGCGGGGGCGCACCATGTACGTGATCCCTTTCAGCATGGGTCCCCTGGGGTCGCCCATAGCCCACATCGGCTTGCAGATCACCGATTCCCCTTATGTCGTCGTGAACATGCGGATCATGACGCGCATGGGCCAGGCTGCCCTGGAAGTTTTGGGGGATAAGGGGGCCTTCGTCCGCTGCATCCACTCGGTCGGGGCTCCCCTCGAGCCCGGTGCCCAGGACGTGCCCTGGCCCTGCAATCCCGAGAACACTTACATCACCCACTTTCCGCATGAACGGGCCATCTATTCCTTCGGCAGCGGATACGGGGGAAACGCGCTCCTTGGCAAGAAGTGCTTCGCCCTGCGCATCGCATCGGTCATGGCCCGGGACGAGGGGTGGCTGGCCGAGCACATGCTCATTCTCGGAGTCGAAAGCCCTGAGGGAGAGAGGACCTACGTGGCAGGGGCCTTCCCCAGCGCCTGCGGAAAAACCAATTTTGCCATGCTCGTGCCCCCGAAGGACTTCGAGGGATGGAAGATTTTCACCGTGGGAGACGACATTGCCTGGATCAAGCCGGCGGCCGACGGAACCCTCCGGGCCATCAATCCTGAAGCGGGCTTCTTTGGGGTGGCCCCCGGGACTTCCATGAAATCAAACCCCAACGCCATGATGACCCTCAACAGGAATTGCATCTTCACCAACACAGCCCTGACCGACGACGGAGACGTGTGGTGGGAGGGGATGACGAGTGAAGCACCGGCACATCTCATCGACTGGACCGGCCAGGATTGGACGCCCGGCTGCGGATGCCCGGCGGCCCACCCCAATGCCCGTTTCACGGCGCCGATTAATCAGTGCCCCACATTCGATCCCGACTGGGACAATCCCGAGGGCGTCCCCATCAAGGCGTTCATCTTCGGGGGGCGGATGAGCAAAAACGTTCCCCTGGTTTTTCAGGCTTTCAACTGGTCCCACGGCGTTTACATCGCCGCCACCATGGGTTCGGAGGCGACAGCGGCGGCCGAGGAGAGCCTTCCGCCCATGAGAAGGGATCCCATGGCCATGCTTCCTTTCTGCGGCTACAACATGGCGAGCTACTGGAGACACTGGCTGGACATCGGGCGCCACCTGCCCGACCCGCCTCGCATCTTCCGTGTGAACTGGTTCAGGCGGGACAAGGTCGGCAAGTTCCTCTGGCCCGGCTTCGGGGAGAACATGCGGATACTCCACTGGATCGTCAGGCGGGTGAACGGGCGTGGCTACGGAGTGGAAAGCCCCGTGGGCTACCTGCCGCGGTATCGGGACATTCAGTGGGATGGGCTGAATTTTGACCGCAAGACCTTCTATGAAATGATGTCCGTGGATCGGGAGGAGGCACTGAAAGAGTCCAGGTCTCACGAGGAGCTATTTGATCTCTTCTACGACCGTCTTCCCAATGAGTTCATTCACACCCGGGAACTCTTCAAGTCGCGCCTGTGGCGGTCCCCTGAGGTGTGGGAGCTGGCCTGGGAGACCGTCTGACACATAGAAAGGCCTGAAGGGGCTCTTTTCCAGGCCTTTCTATGTTCGGCGGGGGGCTGCTCCGATAACGTGTCTATCTCAACGCAGAGTACGCAGTGACCGTCGAGGGAACGACTTGAGCAATAACATCCATGTGCTCCAGGTGCCCCTGCGGTGGATTCCCATCTTTTCATGCTTTCCGGTGCTCCACCGGGGCATTAGACAATGTCTTGAAAATTAAGAAGTCTGTAATACTGTCACTAGGAAGATGACATTATTTGTGATATGTTTGTTTGATTCCTCAGATTCGGCGAAGAAAGAGATCACACAGATGCTTCATCCCCTCGTGATAAAAGGCAAGACGAATCGGCTTCCTATCATCCAGGGGGGCATGGGAATCGGTATTTCCCTCGCCCCACTCGCCAGTGCCGTTGCTCGTGAAGGCGGTTGCGGAATCATTTCGACCGCTGCTTTGGACAGGATCGTCGCCAGGAGAACCGGCGGGAAGCAGAGCGCATACACGGCGGTGCGCGAAGAGGTCTCCCTGGCAAAGCAACATGGAGGCAGTGTCGGGGTCAACATCATGGTTGCCCTCATACGCGATTACCGGGAGTCGGTGAAGGCGGCCATCGACGCAGGCGCCGATTTGATCATTTCCGGCGGCGGGCTTCCCCTCGATCTCCCCGCCATCCAGCCGCCCAGGGATACGGCCTTGATCCCCATCGTGTCGTCGGCCCGTTCCCTCGAAGTCATCTGCAAGAAGTGGGAGCGTCATAAATACAGGCCTGACGCAGCTGTTTTGGAAGGCCCTCTCGCGGGAGGCCACCTCGGTTTTAAAATGGAGCAGATCGAAAGCTCCGAATACCAGCTCGAAAGGTTGCTCCCCCAGGTGAAAGACGTGGCGAGGAAGTACGGTGATTTTCCCATCATTGCCGCCGGGGGCATATACTCCCACGAGGACATCCTCGATATCTTGCGGCAGGGAGCCGACGGGGTCCAGCTCGGAACGCGGTTTCTCGCCACCGAGGAGAGCAGTGCGTCGCGTGCCTACAAACAGGCGGTCGTCGATGCGAGAAAAGAGGACATCTTGGTTGCCTATCGGCCCGGCTCTCCGTGTGGCCTGCCGTTCAGAGTGATAAAGCAGTCGCCCATGTTCCTCTCAGCCCTCAATCGCCAGAGGAAGCCCAAGTGCAGCCTGGGATACGTTCTCGGCAAGGATGCCGAAGGCCGATACACCGTCTGTCCCGCTAAAGACAGCAACGAAAACCATTTCTGCATCTGCAGCGGGCTTCTTCAATCGGGGGGTTATGCAGTGGAAAACGGAGAGGAATTGTTCACGGTGGGCACGAACGGCTATCGGATCCAACGGGTTGTTTCAGTGAAGGAATTGATGGCTGAATTGACGGGACAAGCACTTCGGGAGTTGCCTAGAGTGGCAAGTGCCTAAAGTGTGTAGTAAAAGGAATGACTGCGGAAATCACTGGCGCAACTCTGTAATAATCCTTTAGTGGACTTCAGTTTTATCCAAGTGCGTCAAGTCTGAGTTTTTTGTCATACTTCACTCCGCAGGGCAGTCCCCCTCGGACCGCCATGGTTCCGGAGCGCGATTCTTTACCCTTCCATCCTCCCATGCTTCCAATTTCCCCATGATGAAATGAATGATGGCCTGGTGTTCCTCGGTGCCTCGACCGCGTATCCAAAGGGGTTCCCCGAAGGCAAAATGCACGCGCTTTGAAGGATCGATCCTGCCAAGATCCTTGAAAGTTCTCCCATTGGGCCAGGCGTCCGTCAGGAGGGCCATGGGAACCACCGGCACGTTGGCTCTCTGGGCGAGCTTGACCCCGATGGTGTTGAACTGGGATGGTTCGAACGAGGCGGTTCGAGTGGTCTGAGGAAAGACGATGATGGAAACGCCATTCTTCAGTCTTTCAGTGCCGCCCTCGAGGACGGTTTTCAGATCCAGGCGAGGGTTGATCCTGCCCACTGCTATGGGATCCCTGGAGCGCATGATATGTCGAAACACGGGATACCGTAGAAGGCTGTCCTTGACGATGAAAGTCACTCTTCTCATCGGTTGAATGAGGCATGGAAGGACGAGGGTTTCCATGAGACTCATGTGGTTGGCGATGAACACACAGGGTGTTGCGAGCCGCTCGAGGTGGTCAGCTCCCGTGATCTCGATGTTCACCCCGACGCCTTCCAGTGCGCGCAAAACTTCAAGGCTGCTTCGCCCCCACAGATCGTCGTCGTACCTTCCCCGTTTCGCCTGAGAGCTGGACTTCAGGACGGTGGCGAGAAACCGACTGTAAAAGGTCGCCGTGGGAAACATCCCGGCCAGGAATTGGACTGGCGCCGGGGTGGTCCGGTATGCCCCCCCCGCCAACGGCAGCAGTTGGGATGTTAAGTTTGTTTGTTCAATGCTTTCGACCATCTCCACCGCCTTGGAACTCCTCATTTCCGGTTCTCCAGCCGGTTTCCAAAGGTACCGCATGGCGGACAGCACATAAAGAGCGGGCTCCAATGGGCCTCTTTGTACGCGTTTCTTCCCTCAAATGAAAGCTCTTTTTCCCAAGGCGGCGCTGCTGGTTCCCTTCGGAAACCTCCCTGTTCGCACGGTGCGGTGGGCTCCTTCAATGTGCTCCGCCCGGTCCGTGGTTTCTGACGTTCAAGAGCCTCAGTCCGTTGAAAATCACAAGGAGGGAAGCGCCCATGTCCGCGGCTATGGCGGCCCAGAGGCTCGCATGCCCCAGAAGGGTCATGACCACGAAGACGGCTTTCATGCCCAGGGAGAAGACGATGTTTTGCTTGATGACCCTCAGTGTTCTTCGAGAGTGCCGGATGAGCCAGGGGATTTTGGCAAGGTCGTCGGACATGAGGGCGACATCGGCGGTTTCGATGGCCGCGTCGGTTCCCATGGCCCCCATGGCGATGGCAACGGAGGCTTCCGCCATTGCGGGTGCATCGTTCACCCCGTCTCCCACCATGGCCACCTGACCGAGGTCCTCCCTCAGTTGCCGCAAGACGGCGACCTTGTCCTCGGGCAGTAATTCCGCGTGCCATTCATTGACCCCGAGCAGGGACGCCACCCTCTCCGCGGTGCGCTCGTTGTCCCCCGTCATCATGACGATCCTCTCCACACCGAGATCCTTCAGGGATCGGACCACTTCCGCAGCTTCCGGCCGCACTCCGTCGGCGATGCTCATGGCCCCGCACACGTGGTCCTCGCACCACATGACCACCAGGGAATGCCCCACATCCTCCACCTTGACGGCCAGCCTGTGGAAGTCGGGATTCTCCCTGTCCAGTTGCTCGAGGAGCCGGTGGCTTCCAATCCAGTAGGAGTGATTGTCGATGGAGCCCTTGGCGCCCTGTCCCGGCAGAATGGTGAAGTCCTCGGCCGGAGTGAACTCCAGCTCTCTGTCGTTGGCCAGCTTCAGAATGGCCCGGGCCAGGGGGTGAGTGCTGTGGGATTCCAGGGCTGCGGCCCGGGTCAGGAGATCGTCTTCCGAGTGGTGATTCATGGGGATGATGCTCTGCACGGAAGGATGTCCGTGGGTGAGGGTACCCGTCTTGTCGAAGGCCACGGCCTTCAATCGAGCGGGTGCTTCGAGGTATGCTCCTCCCTTGATGAGGACACCGTTTCGGGCCGCCGACGTGATTCCGGCAACGATGCTCACCGGGGTGGAAATCACGAGGGAGCAAGGGCATGCGATGACAAGGAGGACCAGTGCCTGGTAGAACCAGGTGGACCAGTCCGCGGCGAACAGGAGCGGCGGGACCAGGGCGATGGCCATGGCGGAGAGCATCATGGTGGGGGTGTACACCCGGGCGAATCGCTCAACCCACTGTTCGGCCGGGGCTCGCCGGGACTGGGCGTCTTCCACCATGCGGATGATGTGCGCGAGAGTGGTGTCGGCAGCCTTGCGGGTGGATCGGAATTCGATGGAGCTCTCCCCATTGATGGTCCCCGCGAACACCTCATCCCCCTCCCCCTTGGGGACCGGCATGGATTCGCCGGTTATGGGCGCCTGATTGACGGTGGTGGCTCCCCTGGTGATGACACCGTCGAGGGGGATCTTCTCCCCGGGACGCACCAGAACAATGGCCTCGACGGGGACCTCCTCCACGGGCTTTTCCTCGATGTCTCCGTCGTGGGGGCACACGTATCGGGCGGTGGTGGGAGAGATGTCCATGAGTGCCTTGATAGCCCGCCGGGCTCGGCCGATACTCCAGGATTCCAGGAAAAGGGCCAGGGCAAAGAGGAAGGCCACCGACGCCGCCTCCTGCCACTGGCGAATGGCTATGGCTCCGCACGCGGCAACGAGCATGAGAAGGTTCATGTCCGGCTGAAGTCGTCGAATGGAAAACAGGGCTCTGGGAGCCACGTACCACGCGCCCGCAACCACGGAGGCGAGATAGAGGGCAATGGCCGTGGTCGGGGCGCCGGCACCGTCTTCCTCGCGCCCAAGGAGCGCTTCCAGGAATCCTCCACGATGGTGCACCTCCAGCAGGAAGCCGCATACCATGAGGATTCCGCTGGCTATCGTTGTGATGAGGCGTCCGTGGCGCTCCCACAGTCCCTCCTCCACGGCGCAGATGCCCGTGGCACACGCTTCACTCCACGGGATGGCTTCCATGCCGGTTCTCGCCACGGCTTCCCTAACCTCAGCTTCGGAAGGGAGATCGCCCGACGCGACGACGGTCATCTTGTTGGAAAGAAGATCAAAGGCAAGATTGAGCTCTCCCCCGACCAAAGGTCCCAGTTCTCTTTTCAGCTGTGTCGTTTCCTCCGCACAGCACATTCCCTTTATACGAAAAGCCATCTGCTCCATGAGTTGCCTCTTTGGTTTCAACGCATTTACCCAGTAGTCCGGGGTGGAAATCCGCAACTGCTCTGGCACTTCAGCACGGTTGTACGGGTCGTCATCAAAAGCCCGGGATTTCGGCGTGCTTCACGACCCACCGAATGGAGTGCCGGCACCGTTGCGCCAAATGACCCCTTCGCCCGCATTGCGCTTATCCTTTGGATGTCCCATGAGGATTATGATAGTTATCAATGGCTGTGATGACCATAGCGAGTGTCGAGTTCCCCGAGGCTTCTCCCGCCGTTCCTCCCGATGACTGTCTGCCGTTGAATGGGGAAGCTGCGGCGCTGTTTTCAAGGGGTGCGGCGGCGAATTGATATTGGCCATGGGCCCCGCGCCCCCACGCGGAAAGATGAAACTGGCGAATGGTCAGTTGCTCTTGAACAAGGCGCAAAGGGACCAGGTCGAGACCGTGTGGGACCGTCACGGGCTGTGCCGCCGTGGCCAATGCCAAGGCGGGACTGGAGGCGGCGGAGGCGGCGAAGACGGCTGGGCCGGGCCTGAGGGAAATCTGCGGGGCCCTGGGGATACCTCCGGTCCTGCACGTCGGGAGCTGCGTGGACAATGTCCGCATCCTCGTTCTGGCGTCGGCCCTCGCCAATGCGCTGGGGACCGACATCAGCGACCTTCCCGTCGCAGGGGCGGCCCCCGAATGGTACTCGGAAAAAGCGGTCGCCATCGGGGTGTACTTTGTGGCCTCGGGTGTCACCACGGTCCTCGGCCCCACGCCCCCGGTCACAGGGAGCATGAATGTGGTCAAAATGCTCACCGAAGGACTCAATGGGGCTGTGGGAGCCACTTTCGCCGTGGAGCCCGACCCTGAAAAGGCGGCCCAGTTGATTCGCAGGCACATCGAGAACAAGCGCGAGGCCCTGGGGCTTCCCTTTCACAAAATCTAGGATTTCTCCTGGGGGGCTTGTCATCCCAGCCGAGGGGGAGGGAAATTGTCCGCAAAAGCGAAGACACGGCTTGTTCAGAATTCATGGGCGTAGGGAAACGCTCTTGAGCCCCCCACCATTGGTGGTAGGGGGATGGTGAGGGAAATGCGGGTAATCCCTCTCGTGGGTTTCGTTTAATTCTTGTCTGGAGCGGGAGCTTCGCCTTCCGGTCGGGGGCTGCCGGCTCCCTGAAATGGCTGGATGATTTTCAAGGGCAGTTGAAAAGCCCTTTTCACGTGGCCGAGCAATTTGGACCCCACGGCTGAAGGGGAGAGGGGAATGACGGTTGGATCATTCCAGTCCCCGGTGACGTGGACCGGTATGGAGACGAGGGATCCGCCGAGGATGTCCCCGACCAGCGGAACACTGTCGATGACCTTGTCGATGGTCCTGAGGGGGGCGATGAGGAGGGTCAGGTTCACCTCGTTTTTGGTCAGGTCCACTTCGCCCTGCCAGAACATTTTCATGGACGGAGCTGCGACGGTGAATTCCTCGAGGCGCAGTTTCCCGTCGGCCAAGTCCCCTCGCCCTTTGATGCTGTCGTATTCGAATCCCTCCTTCACGAGGTCGGGAAGCTTTCCTCTGTAAATCTCCGTCAGGTTGAGCATGGATAGGACCTTGGCCAGAAGCCCGAAACGTTGGATGCGGCCTCCCCACGTGTCGAGTTCCAGGTTCCCTTTGAGGGATCTCGTGAGCCCATTCTGAGTCAGCACCTCTTTATTGCCCCTCGCCTTCAGATCCCCCTTGAGGTCGTAGGAGCCGGTGACGAGGTCCTTCCTGTTCCAGAGGCAGGAAATGGTGGCGTCGAGGTTCTCCTTTTTCGCCGACGGGGTTGCGTCGAGGTCCACCTCTTGGCCCGAGACCTTGAGGGAGCCCTTCAGCGGGATGCCGCACAGGCGGGATTCCGTGACTTCCACGACGTATCCGTCCTGGTTGAAGCGGACCTGACCCTGAAAAGGCTCCCACCTGGTGGTGCCGTGGCTGAACCTATCGGCCTTGACCCGCACGGTGCCCAGTATCTTCGCCGCCGGCTCTTTTCGCTCCCCGGTAGACTCGTCGTCTGTACCCTGTTTTTCCTCCGTCCCGGTGATTTCCTCCCAATTCAGTTGGTTAACGCCGAGCTCCAAATCGAGGTTGTATGCGCCTCCCGACAAGTCCACCCGTCCGCTCAGCCGTGCGTTGATGTCGTTCCAGGAAATGGCCCCGTCCTGCAGGAGGATGGATTTCCCATCCCCTTTTGCGGCAAGACTCTCGATGCCGAGGGATTTCAGTCGCGACGTGCTGATTCGAAAACCGGCCACCTGCAGTTCACCTCGGATTTCGGAACTGGAAAGGCGGTCAAAAGGGATCTGTGCCTCAAAATTCCCCCGCAGGCTGCCGGCCACAACGGGGCTCTTGTCCATCAGCTTTTCCAGGCTCATGCTCTCGAGAACGCCCCCATAGCCGATTTTCAAGGTTCTTTCCGCAAACATGAATGAGCCCTCGACACGGGTGTTCCCGTCCGCGATGCGCAATCTGTTGATGGTCAATTCCTTGGGGGTGTTCACCACATCCAGTTCGGCGACGACGCCTTCCCGTCCCGAGATGTTCCCGGAAAAGGCAACCCTCTGGTCCTTTTCCCACCGGAACTTTCCCGTGGAGACCTCATAAGGGGTCCTCAGGGTGAAAGCATTGGCTTGGGGAATCAGGCTCATGATCCACCCGTTGAGGCGCGGGTTGACTTTGCCGCTCAAGGCAAGGTCCGCGACGCGAAGTTCCGACCAGAGATCGGTGAGGGTCCCGGAAACGAGGAGGCTTGAATCGAGGAGCGCCGCAGTGCAATCCCTGGCGGTCAGCTGGGTTTCATTGGCTTCGAGCGTCCCGGCCTTCACCTGGAAGGGCTCGGGGGTGTGCGTCGAGGCCATGAGGAAATTCTCGACGCTTCCCCTGCCGTTGAAGCGCCACTCCCGAGGCCTCCTGGTCGGCCCTTCCAGGTTGAACCCCTCCAGGTGGACAAGCCCCTTCAGCGAATCGTAATTCTTCAGGATTTTTCTCAGGTTGTCGTAGGAGACGAGCCAGGAATACACTTCCTCCAGAGAGACGTCGCAACGGGAGTTCGTGGCGATTCTCAGAGTCGACTCCCCCTCCCAGTCGAGGGACCCCGCAACACCCGCAAGCAGCGATTTCCCGAGATACCCCGACAGGGAATCCACTCTGACCAGGTTTCCCTCGTGAAAAAAGCCAGTGCCGCGGAAATTCACCGGGTAGGGAATTCTCTTGTACTGGGCGCTCGCCGTGAACTCCCGGACGTCTACCGTGGTCTTGACGGACTTTAAGCTCTCCCCGAGCACCAGTCGGCCCTTGGCTCTTCCCGCGATTTCACTGACGAGGCCGATCTCGTGCAGAAATCCCTGGCTGGGAACGACGCGCTCCAGAACAGAAGGCAACTGGGCAAGATCGGCGTCCAGCTCGATGTCGAGCTTGAAGGGGGCATCTCCGTAAACGTTCTTCTTGAAGCCCACCGTCAGGGACCCGTTTAGTCCGGTGGAACCTCCCGAGCGCCCCTCAAGGTTTTTGCCTTCCAGGACCGCCTTGGAGACGATGACCTCGCCCCGGGCGTTCTCGACCTCCAATAGAACCTTGGGAACCAGGATGCTGCCTCCCACCATGCTGCCCTTGATGACGAAGTTCTCCGGCTTGGGCAGATCCCTCATGGATCTCCCGTGGGAAATGAACTGGATGTGAGGGACTTCCCCGCCTCGGATGATTTCGAAGATCTTCTGAACAGTGCCGTGTTGTCCGGCAACCAGCATTGCGAACCTGCCGGCGTCGCCGGCGTCGACGTTCCCTCCGTTGATCTCGAGGGACACCCTTTCTGCATCGAATTCCCTTGCAAGGCGACCTGTGAGATTTATCCTTGGAGTCGCAAAGGAGGATTGTGTGAGCAGGATCTCGACCTTTCGGCTGTCAAGCAGGAGGCTCCCTTCGATGTTTTCTCCCCGGATCGTGAACTCAGATTCCCCCTTGCGCAGAGCGAGGGCGGGAATCGAGCCGGCAAACGAAGCCTGTAGATGCCCTTCGCCATCCATCTCGAGGGTCGAGGTCACATTGATTGAGGATTCCCCGAGTTTCAGTTCTTGCTCTGAAGGGATGAGCTCCGTGATCTTCTCGGGGTGCAGCGCTTCAAACGCTAGATTGAGGCGGGTTTTCAAGTCCCTAGCGTTGAAACTGCCTTGGAGAGCAAGGCTCTTCCAGAGGCTGGACGCGCAGGTGAGGTGAACTTCAAGCCGATTCGAATCGCTGGAAACTTCCCACTGAATATCGCTCATCCGCCAAAGTGGCTCACCTTCCCTTTTCACATCGATGCTGCCTCCCCTGACGGAGATGGACGTCTCGCTCGCGGCAATCGCCGCCAAGATGCCATGGGACGCCGAGGTGCTTCGCGGGAGGCTGAGGCTGGGAGCGCCATCGACCGCGGAGGCGTCGGGGGGCGGTGAGGTCAGCGTGGTCGTCACTTCCGGCGATTCGATCTCAATTTCGCTGATGCGGAGTCGCCCAAACAGGAGAGGCAGAATGCGGGGAGAGATCTTCATGGTCCGGAAGGTCGCCCGGATTCCTCCGGGTGCATTCAGGGTGCCGTCGAAAAGGGTGAAGCTGAGGAACGGGAAAAACCTGGTCCGGGCGCCGCGGTAATCGGCCCGGACTCCTGTCCTCTGTTCGATCTCCCTGACGACCCTGTCCTTGGTCTGGTCGGTGTCGATCAACCTGGGGAGAGCCAGGAAGAAGCCGACGGCCGATGAGACGAGCAGTCCCGAGAGGGCCAGGAGAGTAAAGCGAAGTCTTTTGGATTTGAGCATGGATACTCGCCGTTGGAGTCCTTTTCATGGCACGGGGCGGCAGCAGAACCAATCCCGGCACAACTTTCTAGCGCCAGAGGAACGAAGACGCAGCGCAAGGAAGTCCCGCATGAGCCAAGCATAGCAATTCAGTCAGCTCAGAGCAACCTGTACTGTCGCTGAGCAGTTCCCGCTTGTTTTGTCAAGACTCGCCTGATGGTGGGTACCGGATCGGAGCCTCGCGAGGAAGGACTTGACCGAAAGGGCTCAAAGGCTATAATGGAATCAGAATGGCTGATTGATTCTATTGACACTACTCACACTATGGGGGCGAAACGGGTTCGACGGGGGTATAGAAGCTTAAGTTGCATGCCGAGGTCCTGGGTGCTCGTTAAACATCTGGGAAAAAAACAAACGCAGACGATTACGCGTACGCCGTAGCTGCCTAGAGCGGCTACCGTCCCACTGGTCTCCTCTCGCGGGATCAAATGGGGCGTCGACTCAGCGGGATGGTTTCCGGTGTGTCGCCTGCAGCATCGGAAATGAGACCTTGCCGGCTAGCCTGAGCGAAATCCCGCCCGTGGGAGAGCGCTTGGGTGAACCTCAAATCGCGGGATAAGCATGTAGAAGCTTAGGCGGAATGCTTTCGGACGCGGGTTCAACTCCCGCCGCCTCCACCAAATTAATTTACCCAGAGGTTTCTTTTCATCCTTGGGTGATCGGATCGATGTGAAGGGGGGAACCAAAGAGCATTGGAGACTTCATAGGACTGCATCTGGTTCACCGCTCACCTGTGCATGAGTTGAATGTGGAGGCAGCATGCATCATGGTGTATCATGGTGTGAGCGGTATTCAGCTTCTTCTTAATCAAAATAAGCAGATTTTGTGAAATCAGTCAACCAATGGATATAATTATACATAAACTCTAAAGCAGGACGATCGGACAGGGTGCCCGAGACAGTTGCCCCGATGTTCCCTGGAAACATCAGGGCGCGGTCAGGCGCTCGACACAGGGCCCGGCTAAATGCCATGTTTCTGCAATGCTGTCTGCAGGAGCAAACGAGTTCCTCTTGTCATGGAAATGAACTCTAAACCAGCGCCATAAAATCCTTCACAGATTGGGATGTACCACCGAACCTCAACCACGATCCTCGATATCACCCCGCCTAGAAACAGTGTCAGCTCAAGTCTTTCTTGAAGCCCCTGTTCTGCGAACCGATAGGAGCCTGAGGGCAAGCGGTCCATGCAGACGCAACAACCGCCCTCAGAAACATCCGATAAGCGCACTTGAATCTTCACTTGAGAGTTGGGAGACTCTAGAATTCCATTCCATTTTACCCTGAATCGCGGGTGTTTTCTCCTTTCAGCGCCGTCCCAAGAAAGTAAGTCTGTGGGCAAGCGATCAGTCGATTGGCCGTTGCCACCCTGATACGTGCCCTGCTCAATCCGCTTGGCCTCAATCTGGTTCAATTTATGCGCTCCTGAGTAAAGTTCTTTTCCAGATGAAACAGCGAAACGTGGTCCAGAGTTTCATATCCTCTGACAAGAGAACGCCGGGCTATCCATCCTTGGAGAATTCCAGTTTTTCACGATGAGGTTGTTTGATCCAAAAAAGGACAAGGCGAATCGCACTTTTCTTTTCAAAGCACCATCTCGAAATTGAAATGTCCAATCCGTCTTGAAAACGTGAAAGTGAAAACTTGGTTCATAGGGAAGCACATCGATGAAGGAACCCTGTGGGAGCCAGGAAGCATAGGCATCAAGAACATTCTCAGGGGCCGATACCCCTGGACTTCATTGGACTGATGGATCTTGGCATTGGAGATGTTAAAACAAAATTCATGCCGAAATCGCCTCTTGATGGGGGTGTCTCATTGATTAACGAAAAACACTCTTATGAAAAGACGATCGGAAGGGGCGAAAGCCGGTATGGTCGGTGAATCGAGGAGCTTGATCGGGCTGCCCGGCGTGCCTGCAGGGAACGGCCGGGTTGTTATTGGTAAATTCCTGGCCGCATGGAGTGATCAACATCACGATTGCTTTGACTTTTCTTCCACTCTCATCTATGCATTCTGGTCAGTGGACAATCCCGTATTTTTTTTCAAAAGTTCCAGGACGACATGAAGGAGGGTAAGCGTATGGCGGAGAAGAACCTCGGTGTACATCGTTTTTCAGCTTGCTGGGTCGCGTTGGCCTTCTTGGTGGTTGGCCTCTTCGTGCTTTCTCCCCTGGTTTTTGCCCAGGTGGAAAAGAGCCCGGTGGCCTCTCCCAAAACGTCGACCCCAAAAGCAACGGTGCCTTCACCCGAAAAGGTGGTAACCCCCAGCACAAAGCTTGCTCCTGGGGAGAAGGTCAACATCAACACGGCGACCAAGGAGAAGCTCGGTGCACTTCCGGAAATTGGCCCGGCCAAGTCCCAGGCCATCATTGACGGGCGCCCCTACGCAAAACCGGAAGACATCATGAAGGTCAAGGGAATCAAAAAAGGAACCTACGACAAGATCAAGGACCTGATCACCGTCCAGTAGGAGGTACAATGGGTGCGTCTGATGGGTGAGAGATTCATGGACGGGAATCGATGAACTCAAAGAGGAGGAAAAGCCATGAAAAAGGTTCTGATTCTGTTGTTCGTCTGTGTATTCGTCGGGACTGCGGCCTTTGCGGCCGGGCCGAAGGAGTATCAGGTGACGGGGCCGGTGCTGGAGATCAAGGATGATGTCATCGTCGTAGAAAAAGGTCCGAAGGATAAATGGGAAATCGCCAAGGACAAGGTGACCAAGGTTGAGGGCGGAGAGCTCAAAGTAGGTGTCAAGGTCACCATTTACTACACCATGAAGGCGTCCACCATTGAAGTGAAGGGCGAAAAGAAGGCGGAGCCCAAGGTGGAAACGAAGAAGGAAGCCCCCAAGAAGCAATAGGGACTCCGGGGTCCTGTCAGGTTCATGCTGCTGGCCCCCCTCAGCCGGCAATACTGTTGACTTAAAGACATCAGAGCTCCCCTCCCGCCAAGGGGAGGGGGACCGTGGATGGACGACTTTCTTAAGTCAACAGCATTGCCCTCAGCCGGACCCTCTCCCCCACATCGGGGGAGAGGGCTTTCTGCAATGCATACTGGTTATGATTGAATTGTTTCGTTCTCACGGCAGAGACCGAAGAGGTCGCGGAGATGGCAAAGTATTATTCTCTGCCGTCTCGGCGACCTCTTCAGTGAGATACTGAATGTCTTGGGAATGAAGATTCTCAATCTTACCCAGTATATTCATTCACTCCCGAAACGCCCCTCTCCTCCGCATCGGCAGAAATGGCGGGCCTTGATGTGCACGAAATACCGCACGTCATTCCCGCATGCTTTTGGCGGGAATCCAGTGTAGAGGCCTGTATAGCCGCGTTCGAGGGCATGACGACGGAATGTCGGAAACGGTCTTGTGCAGCGCTGTTTTGAGGATTCGCCAGAGCCTCTGGTCTGCGCAAAACCCATCCGGCGGCTCCGGCCTTGGCGGAACCGCCGTCCTCTCAATCCCTGGCTATTGTTGACACCGCTGCCGGCAGATTGGTATATTGGCGATGCCTGGGAGATCCCAACATTTTCCTCTCCATGTTACGGTCATGTCGGCTGCGTGCTTTAGGCTCGCCCCCGGGTTGTTTCCTTCACCGTTCCATTGCATCCCCAACGATCCAAAACCTGAAAGTGGATGGCAGTCTCCCAGGATGGTGGGAAAGTCGCGGCGGTTTCCTGGTGCGCCCGCCGCAGGGTCAACATTACAAAAAAGGGGGAAGTCGCATGAAACAGTTCAAAACAATCGTCGCAGTCCTTTTCACAGGGGTCCTCATCCTCGCTCCGCTTGCCGCCCTTGCTGGTGAAACTCTCGATGCGGTCAAGGCCAGGGGTTATCTGTCAGTTGGCGTAAACGGTGGTCTCTTTGGATTCGGCATGCCCGACGAAAAGGGTGTCTGGGGTGGGCTGGATGTGGATACAGGGCGTGCCATAGCGGCAGCCATCTTCGGGGATCCCGAAAAGATCAGGTATGTTACTCTTACGACGCAGACGCGTTTCACTGCCCTTCAGTCCAAAGAAGTCGATGTACTTTGTCGCAATGCCACCCGCACCCTGACCCGGGAAACTGATCTGGGGCTGAATTTCGTTACGGTGAACTACTATGACGGACAAGGCTTCCTGGTGCCCAAGAAGCTCGGCGTCAAGAGTGCGAAGGAGCTCAGTGGCGCCAGTGTCTGTACTCTTCCGGGGACCACGACAGAACAAAATCTGGCCGACTTCTTCAGGGCGAACAAATTGACGATGAAGCCGGTGGTGATCGAGCAAAACCTCGAACTGAACAAAGCATTCTTCGCCGGCAGGTGCGATGTCCTGACATCGGATGCCTCCCAACTCGCCGGTATTCGATCGGTCGCCCCGAACCCCGAGGATTATGTGATCTTGCCTGATATCATCTCCAAAGAACCTTTGGGTCCCGTGGTCCGTCATGGGGATGAGCAGTGGAGGGATATTGTTGATTTCTGTGTTCTCGCCATGATTGCCGCCGAAGACATGGAGGTCACGTCCAAGAACGTGGACGAAATGCTCAAGAGCAATGACCCCAACATTCAGCGATTCCTCGGGGTGACGCCCGGCAATGGAAAGGCCCTGGGTCTTGACGAGAAGTGGGCATACAACATTGTCAAGACCGTGGGAAACTATGGAGAAGTGTTTGAAAGGAACGTCGGTGAGAAGACCAAGCTGGGACTCAAGCGGGGTTTGAACGCCCAGTGGAAGGACGGCGGATTGATGTACGCCCCGCCGTTCAAATGAGTCTCATCGGTAAGGCTCAAGAAAAGCGGGAAGTGCAGGAGGCACTATTCGTTGCAGGGAACGGGTGCTTCCTTCTGCTCTTGCCTTGCGAATGTGGCCTGAATCCATTTGGATGAAGAAAAGTGCCGGTGGCAGGAAGTCTGAACAACTCGAAGAATCCGCCGATCCCTGAAAAAGTCCCTTTTTGGTATGATCCGGCAAAGCGGGGCATCGTCTTTCAGGTACTTGTCCTGGCGCTGGTTCTTGCCCTCGGGTTTTACCTGGTTACCGTCACCCAGGCAAATTTGCAGCGCCAATCCATTGCCACCGGCTTCGGTTTCATCTCTCGGGAAGCCGGTTTTGAAATTGGTGAATCGCTCATTGCCTATTCGCCGGCGAGCACATATGCCCGAGCTATCCTGGTCGGTATTCTGAACACCCTCAAGGTGGCTCTGATCGGGATAGTCTTGACAATTATTCTGGGCACCTTCGTCGGCGTGGCACGACTCTCAACCAACTGGTTGCTTTCGAGGCTGGCAGCGGCGTACATCGAAGTTCTCCAGAACATCCCGGTCCTTTTGCAGCTCTTTTTCTGGTACGCCGTTTTCCACGAACTGCCGCATCCGCGCCAGTCGCTCAATCCCCTCTCAGGGGTATTCCTGAATAACCGCGGGTTTTACTTCCCTCTTCCTGTTCCCCATCCGGCTCATGGACGCATGGCCGCCATCTTCGCCATCGCTTGCATCACCAGTTACTTCCTGTACCGGTGGGCCAAGCAACGACAGGACAGGACGGGTCAAACCTTTCCCATGTGGTCTGTTTCTACTTTGCTTGTTGTGGGTCTGCCGCTTCTCGCATGGTTGGTATCCGGCATGCCGACCGAGCTCAATGTGCCCCGAATTGCAGGGTTTAACTTTGAGGGCGGGATATCCGTCAGCCCTGAATTCGGGGCGTTGCTTCTGGGGTTGGTTCTCTACACTTCCGCATTTGTCGCGGAAGTCGTGCGTGCAGGCATTCAGGCGATTTCTCGGGGGCAGACGGAGGCTGCCCTGAGTCTTGGCCTTCGTCCGGGTCTGTTGCTGACGCTCATTATCCTACCGCAAGCGCTCAGAGTGATCATACCGCCCCTAACCAGCCAGATGCTCAATCTCACCAAGAACAGCTCCCTTGCAGTTGCCATTGGTTACCCGGATCTCGTTTCCGTTGCCAACACGACCATCAATCAGACGGGACAGGCAATTGAAGGGGTGCTCATGATCATGCTGGTCTATCTCATTTTCAGTCTCGTCACTTCGGCTTTCATGAACTGGTACAACAAAAAAATGGCTCTGGTGGAAAGATAACCCATTGGACACACTGGCTCAGAAAACCGTTGTCAATGAGGTCAAACCTCCCGTGACCACCGTGGGCATGATCGGTTGGCTCAGGGCCAATCTCTTCAGTGGACCATTCAACTCGTTCCTGACGCTCGTCTTCCTCTTCTGTCTTCTTAAGATCACACCGCCTCTTTTCAAATGGGCTTTCGTCGACAGCTTGTGGGATTCCTCGGGAGAGCAGTGCAAGGTTGTCGCCGGCGCCTGTTGGTCGGTCGTCACAAAGAACCTGCGTTTCATACTCTTCGGTTTCTACCCTTACGATCAACAATGGCGGCCTGTTCTGTGCCTCACCGTTTTCATCGGTCTTTTTCTGTACAGCCGAGATCGGCGTCGTTGGAGCGTGCGACTGCTCTATGCCTGGGGGACAGGACTTTTGTTGATGGGTGTTCTCATGCCCGGGGGGATCTTTGGCCTGTCTTATGTTGAGCCGGGCAAGTGGAGCGGCATTTGTCTGACCTTGCTTCTGTCGCTGTTCGGGCTGACTGCCGCTTATCCCCTTGGAGTCATTCTGGCACTGGGTCGCCGTTCGAAACTTCCCATCATCAAGAGCCTCAGTGTCGTCTACATCGAACTCATTCGCGGAGTCCCATTAATCAGCCTCCTCTTCATGGCATCGGTCATGTTCCCGTTGTTTTTGCCGGAGGGCATAACCGTAGACAAAATTCTGCGGGCGCAAGTTGCCATCATCCTCTTCACTGCGGCCTACATTGCCGAAGTCGTTCGCGGCGGACTGCAGGCGATGCCACGCGGGCAGTATGAGGCGGCGGATTCACTGGGGCTAAATTATTTCCTGAAAATGCGGCTGATCATCCTGCCACAGGCCCTTAAAATTGTCATACCGCCCACGGTCAGTATTCTCATTTCAGCATTCAAGGATACCTCGCTTGTGGTCATCATAGGCCTTTTTGACCTGCTCAAGACGACTCAAGTCACTTTGGCCAATCCCGAATGGATGGGGTTTAGCACTGAGGCGTTTACCTTTATCGCCATTCTTTATTTCTTGGGTTGTTTTTCCATGTCGGACCTGAGCCGGCGCCTGGAAAAGGAACTGAGCCGATGAGAGGGAAAAACGCAGTGATGGCCAATTTGGATCATGATGCGGAAACGATTAGCCTAAACTTCTTAGCGGGGAAATGAAGTGAATGGGTAGCGAAACCACTGCCGGCACCAAGAATCAGCCTTCGAGCCAGCCAATGATCCAAATGATGGGCGTGCACAAATGGTTTGGTGATTTGCACGTGCTCAATGAGGTCAATCTCACGGTGAACAAGGGGGAGCGCATCGTCATCTGCGGCCCCTCCGGGTCAGGTAAGTCCACCCTGATCCGGTGCATCAACCGGTTGGAAGAGCACCAGCGTGGACAAATCATTGTGGACAACATCGAATTAACAAATGATATCAAAAAGATTGAAAAAACCCGGGCTGAGGTGGGGATGGTTTTTCAACATTTTAATTTGTTTCCGCATTTGACCGTGCTGGAGAATCTCACTCTGGGGCCCATCTGGGTACGCAAGGTTCCCAAGGCCGAGGCAGAGCAGACGGCCATGGTTTTCCTGGAAAAGGTGCATATCCCCGAGCAGGCAAAGAAGTATCCGGGGCAGCTTTCCGGTGGCCAACAACAGAGGGTTGCGATTGCACGGAGTCTGTGCATGAAACCGAAGGTCATGCTTTTCGACGAGCCGACCAGCGCTTTGGACCCGGAGATGGTCAAGGAGGTGCTGGATGTGATGATCCAGCTGGCTCAGGAAGGGATGACCATGATCGTGGTGTCTCACGAGATGGGGTTTGCCAAGAGTGTGGCCCATCGGGTGCTCCTGATGGATTACGGGCAAATCCTGGAAGAGAACACTCCCCATGAATTCTTCTGCAATCCTCAACACCATCGGACCAAGCTCTTCCTAAGCCAGATCCTTCACTGATCGGCTCTTTCGTGATTCCCTACTCCTCCGAGGCTCCTGCAAAAGTATTTCCGTTGGGGGTCCGATACTTCATCTCCAAGGGAAAATCAGCGTCATTCAACGTCAAAACACCGCTCGCCACGAAATATCGAAGGGCAAATGGGGACCTTTGCAGGAGGTTCCTCCGGTGACGGTAATCAGATCCATCCGGGTCCTCATGGCGTGCAGGAGATGGTCCTGATATCCGCCATGGTGCGAAGCCCCGGAGGTGCCTGGGCCACCACGGGGATGGCATTGGTCATGATGGCGCATGTGGCGATGTCGCCGTTCACCCCGTCCCTGATGAAGAGGTCTATCGGTGGAGCACCCTCGATGACGATGCGTTCATGGGAGTCCGGTTCTCCGACGGTTGCCCTAAACACAAGGGTAATGACTTCTTCTCCGTTGCGATAGCCCCGGCCGACCTGGCTCACCCCCGAGGCATGGCCCGGTGGAATGCTGAGCTCATCCGTCGCAAATGCCACTTCCGACACAACGGGAGAGAGGATGTCCTCGGTCTTGTCGAGGGTCCAGCCCAGGCCCGAGGCGATGAGGTGGATGGATTCAGTGAGCCCCACGTGGCGGAGAGCTCCCTCTTGCACCCGGGCATGGAATTCATCGATGGTCAGACCGGCCCCGATCTTCTTCTGGAACGGGAGCCTTCGGCTCGCTGCGTTTTGGATGCGTTCCACGGTCACCTTCCGCACGTTTCTGCAAACGCCGCTCAGGACGAGGGGAAGGAAATCCATGAGAAAGCCGGGATTGACCCCGGTGGCCAGAACCGAAACATTTTCTCTTTTTGCGGCTTCATCGATTTCACAGGCTATTTCGGGCTGGGTGATCCAGGGGAACATGAGCTCCTCGCAGCTCGACACGATGTTCTTGCCATAGGAGACGATTTCCAGAATCTGTGCCTTGATTCGTGCAAGGCTCGACGTCGTCGTGAGGACGACGACGTCCGCCTCCAGGTCACGGAGGACCTCGGCAGCATCTCCGGCCACTTTCACGCCCAGGGGAGCAGGAAGTCCGGCGAGCTCTCCCACGTCGCGACCGATCTTGGCCGGGTCTTTGTCCACGGCGCCGACGATCCGGCAGGTGGAGCGTTCCGCAATGTATTGAACCGATTGCATCCCGATGGGTCCAATCCCGTATTGAATCACCCGTATAGGTCCTGCAGTTCTCATTCCTCTCCTCTTATCCCTTCGCTGTCCCGTTCATTCAACGGGCGTCGTCCGTGGAGACTGGATCCAATTAATAAATTATATCCAACTGTTCCCTACTGCGGCAATCGCGACTCACTGCATCAAGCCCGTGGGCCTCGAGGGCGACCACCACCCCCCGTTGGGCCTCTGATAACCGCATCAAGCACCAATGTCAACGAGGTCATCGGTCTCCGTTAACAAACACGTGCATCTATGAATAATGGGGTCTTTGGGGTGCAATCAGAGCTGATTGTAGCCTGGGAATCCAACCCATCATGCCCGCGCAGGAGGGCATGCAGGTAAATAACTCCATAACCGGATTCCCCCCTTCGCGGCATGATCAAAAGAGGTGATTTGGACAAGCCGTTCCAAGCGGTTGAATCGCACCCGAGCCCTTTGAGCGACATTGACAGAGGGAGCTCACTATTCTAATATCAGGTTCCTTCCTGCGGGTGGTACCGGGCAATTCATCTGGAACCTTAAAAATCTTTGGAGGAGGTGGGTCATGAGGAAGCTGTTGGCTGTTTCCGTAATTTGCCTTTTGCTGGTGGGCGGTGTCACGATGGTCCAGGCGGCCGAGGAAAAACTCGTTCTTGCCACGGGTGGAACCGCGGGGACCTATTATCCCTTTGGCGGTGCCATGGCCAAGATCTGGAATTCCAAAATTCCCGGGATGAACGTCACGGCCCAGACCACGGGCGCCTCGGCCGAGAATGTGCGTCTGGTCAACAAAAAAGAAGCCGAGCTTGCCCTGGTCCAGAGCGACACCCTGGATTTCGCCTTCAGCGCCAAGGAGGCCTTCAAGGAAAAGCTGACCAACATGATGGCCATTGCCGTTCTCTATCCTGAAGTCGTTCAGGTGGTTGTCCGGGCCGACAGCCCCGCCAAGGATTTTGCCGGACTCAAGGGGATGAAAGTTGGCGTTGGCGCGCCGGGCAGCGGCACAGAGGCCAATTTCCGTCAATTGTGCGACGCTTACGGTATATCGAAGGACGACGTCAAGGCGCAGTTTTTGTCGTTCTCCGAGAGTGCCGAACAGTTCAAGGACAAGCACATCGATTCGTTCATCGTGACCGCCGGCATTCCCAATGCGGCGATCATGGACATCAGCACCCAGAATGAGATTCGTATCCTCAACGTCACGGGGGAACCGTTGAAGAAGCTGGAGCAGAAGTACCCCTTCCTTTCGCCCGTAAAGGTTCCCGCAAACACCTACAAGGGTCTTGCAGCCGACACGGACACGGTTGCCGTGAACGCGGTGCTCATCGTGAACTCCGAAATCAAGGAAGATGTCGTCTACAACCTCACCAAGGCCTTGTTTGATAACCAGGCGGAGCTCGCCTCGGCCCATGCCAAAGGCAAGGAGCTGAACCTCCAGTCCGCGGTCAAAGGCGTCTCCATTCCTTTCCACCCTGGTGCGATCAAGTATTATAAAGAAAAGGGACTCATGAAATAGAACAGGAGACCGGCCCGCCGGGGGTATCCCTCTTTCCCCGATAATGTTGACCTCAGGACATCAGAGTTCCCCTCCCTCGATGGGAGGGGCTGGGGGGAGGGTGACAAATGAATGAGATCAACCCCCTCCCCTCCCCTCCCGCCTAGGGGAGGGGAACTGAGGATGGAGGACTTTCTTAAGTCAACAGCATTGTCCGCTTTCCCCCCCCTCATGGGCCGAAAACCGGAATGGGCTTCCGAGTGCGTCACTGCGCCATCTTCGCTGTTCTCGCGGGAGTCTGCTCCTTCATCCTCCTTTGGCCATCCATTCTGGTCCTTGAAATCACAGCCCCGGGGACCGGTGAGGTCCTCCTGTGTGCCCGGGTGAATCAGGGCGACACATGTGTGATGTCTTTCATCCACTCTGTGAACAGGCGGCCCGTTTACGACACCTGGCGATTCGAGGCCGATCACATCGTCATCGTCAAATCCCGCTTTGATGCTTTCGGTGCCGGGATGCCCGAGTCGTCCACGGACGAGGGAACCCTCGCTGTCCTGGACAATGGATGGCTCGAGTGGACGGTCAACAAGCCCGTTCCGGAGGTGATTGTCCGCGTGGGAAGGGTCGCGAACCACACGTTGCTGCTCAAGGGGCGGGAGTTTCCGCTTGCAGACCTGGCCGAACCTGGAAGCGCTCTTCGTTTCAAGGTGCGAAGGGCTTCCCGGTTCTTTTCCGTGAAAGAAAGGTGCATCCGGTGAGCGAGAAACCAGAAAACGAGGCCAAACACTACCTGTACACCACCTCGATAGAGGGGGTCGAGGCTGTCTCCAAGGAAGAGATTGAAGAGATCCTGAAGCAGGTCGACAAGGAAGCTACCGCTCGCAAACTGACGGGGGTCCCGCACTGGATCGTCTATGTCATCGGTGTTTCGTGGTCGGTCTTCCAGGTGTACACGGCGGCCTTCGGACTGTTCCCCGCTCAGCTGCAGCGTTCCATTCACCTTGCATACGCTTTCGTCTTGACCTACCTGCTTTTCCCGGCCCGCTCCAGCCAAGGCTCCAACCGTTTGAACTGGTACAACTGGGTGTTGGCCATTTTCGCATGCTGTATCGGCCTGTACATGGCCATGAACTACATCCGAATCATGGAGGCCGGCGGGGACTACGCCCAGGTGGACTACATCGCCGCCGGCTTCGGCATCCTTCTCACCATGGAGGCGACGCGACGGGTGGTGGGGCTGCCCATTGTCGTCCTATCCGTATTTTTCCTCATCTATGCCTATTTCGGGCCGTATTTCCCGGGTTTCATGGCGCACCGGGGCTACTCGCTGGAGCGTATCGCCTCCCACATGTACCTGACCACCGAAGGTATCCTTGGGATCCCCCTCGGGGTGGCGGCAACTTTCATCTATCTGTTCATTCTGTTCGGCTCGTTCCGGGAAAAATCGGGGCTGGGACAGCTCTTCATCGACATTTCCAACGCGGTAGCCGGCTGGGCCTCGGGCGGACCAGCCAAGATGGCCGTTGTGACGAGCGCCCTGGAGGGCACGGTGTCGGGCAGTTCGGTAGCCAACACCGTGGAATCCGGCAGCCTCACCATTCCCATGATGAAGCGGCTGGGCTACCGGCCCGAGTTCGCAGCGGCAGTGGAGGCATCCTCATCGACCGGTGGCCAGATCATGCCGCCCATCATGGGCGCGGCTGCTTTTATCATGGCAGAGTTCCTGAACGTGCCCTATCTTGACATCGCCAAGGCGGCGGCCATCCCGGCCTGCCTTTATTTCTTCGGCGTGTTCATGGAAGTGCACTTCGAAGCCAAGCGTTGCAACCTGCGGGGTTTGAGCCGCAGCGAGCTGCCCAAGTTCGGCCATGTCATGAAGGAGCGGGGGCATCTTTTTGTCCCGCTGTTTGCGATCATCATTTTCCTTTCGGTCGGCTTTACACCGCTCTATGCCGCCTTGATGGGTCTGGTGACCTGCATCATCGCCGGCGCATTAAAGAAGGCCACCCGTATGAGCATGCGGGAAATCGCCGACGGCTTTGAGCTCGGCGCCCGCAATGCGATCGGAGTGGCTCTGGCATGCGCTTCGGCCGGCATCATCATCGGCGCGATCACCTTGACCGGGCTGGGCCTCAAGCTGGGCAACGGACTGGTGGAGCTGGCCGGAGGCAACCTCCTGTTGACCCTCTTTTTCACCATGATCACCTCGCTCATCCTGGGCATGGGCGTGCCGACCACCGCCAACTACATCATCACCTCCACCATCGCCGCGCCGGCCCTCATTCAGCTGGGAGTGCACCCGCTGGCGGCCCACATGTTCGTCTTCTACTTCGGCATCGTGGCCGACATCACGCCGCCGGTTGCGCTGGCCGCATACGCCGGAGCGGGTATCGCCAAGTCCGATCCATTCAAGACTGGGGTCACTGCCACCAAGCTTGCCATCGGTGCGTTTGTGACGCCCTATATTTTTGTCTACAACCCCTCCATGCTCTGGGTCGGGACGACCTGGTACTCGATGATTCAAACCCTGATCACGTCGTGCGCGGGAATGACCGCGATCGGTGCAGCCATGATCGGCTTTTTCGTAGCGCCGATGAACTGGGTCGAGCGGATCTTGTTTGTCGCCGGCGGGCTCCTGCTCGTGGACCCGGGCACCGTTACCGACCTCATGGGGCTTGGCCTGCTGGCCGCGTGCGTGGCCAACCAGTATCGCAAGAAAAGCGCGGGGGTCGTCAGCACGGCCACCGCAATGGATGCATGATGGGACAATTCAGGATCTGACGAGTCTATGAACAGGCAATGGCGCTTTGCGCTAAACTTATCCGGCTATTTTCCTGCATTCCTGTTCTTGATTGCATCGATCAAATTCTGAAGGGTGCCGATCACGGCACAAGCCAGCACGCCGAAGATTGCAGTCCGGATAATCCAGTCTACTGCGCTCAACTTTGAAAAGTCCATGACGTTGGCTCCTTTCCCTTGTCATTGAGTGCCGCATTCGCTCCCTGGGAAAAAAGCAATGTCAGCAATGGTCTGAAATTGCCTTTTCCACGCAAATCTCTATAAACGATCCGATGCCACGATTCAACTGAATCAACACGACGTTGGGTAAGATGACTCCAGGCAGGATTTGGGACCAGGATCAACCTGTCAATCCTGATTTGGCCTTGATGCGCAGTAGACCGGGGCTTCGGTGGAAGTACATGTGAGGGGAATCCAGACCTTTTTTCCGGAAGAACACCTCGAGCTCGTCGAAGAGCACAGGCTGCGTCGGCCATGTGAATTCCTTTTCCCTGGCTCGTAAAACCTCCCAGGTGGATTTTACCCTCGGCTGCTGCCGGAAGACCGCCTCTTTGGCCTGATCGCAGAAAAACATGGCGCAGGAGATGGGCCGAACCCTCCAGAGGCAACCGTTTTCCCCAAGATAAACACAGTTTTTGCTGGTGTTCGGCCTGACAAGAACCCTGAAGAGGACATCCATGTCCGCGGGTTCCGATTCCAGGTAAGTGACGACCTGGTCCGCGAAGAAAGTGAAGATACTCTCGAAGCCGCAGCAAGCGCTCACGCAGGTTTCGAAACACGTCCTTCCGCAGTATGTCCCAAAGCAGGCGGAGGAAAAGCGATCCAGGTTTCTGCGAAAATCCATGTAAGGGAGGATCGTCTGCCGCAGTCCGCCCAGTTCCCCCTCGTCCAGCCGATGTATCGCCTCCGCCAGGGCACGGAAACTTGCCAGTTGATCGGTGTTGTACTCGCTGATCCGCCGCAATGCCATGAACGTGTCACCTGTTTCTTCAGTTCCTGGTCCGTGAGCCCTTTTGCCTTCCACCCGAGTGACGGCATCGTGGCGCCGCACCGTGCTTTAGCCTGTCAGGCCGCCGTCATTCCTTCGCGGTTCAGGATTCCATTCCCCGTTCATCGTGCGACGATGCGCAGCTGAATGCTGATGAGATCGAACACGAGGTGCATTCCCAGGTGCTCGAAGTAGCGGCTGGATCCGTAAAGGATGCCCCACTCGGTCCTGTCGATGTCAAAATGGGCTTCGGCGGCGATGGCTCCATCAGCCAGCATCCCCAGGGTGGTGGAGAAGGAGAGGGGCTTCTTGACGCCGTGAAGGTCGAGGGTCCCGTTGAAGCGAAGGTTGGGGTAGGTCAAGGTCCTTTCGTCACTCCAATTTGCCGAATCAATGGTGAAGGTTGCGTGGGGAAAGCGATCCACAAAGAAGAAGTCATCGGAGAGGAGATGGGCTATGAGAACGCCCTGCAGGGGGTCTCCTTCCAAACTGTCGTTCTTTATAGACCCCATGTCGATGTCAAAGGATCCTTTTATTTCCCCATTGCTGACGACGACCTCACCTCGTGAGAGCCGCAGAGTCCCAAAATGTTTCGTGTTCACATTGCGACCCGCCCATTCGATGATACTCTGCACCGTGTCTATCCTGTAAGTGCGCTCCTCGATGCGGATTCCCTCGGTCTCATCGGCTCCGTCAGGGTCCTGGCCTTCGAGGGAGTATCCCGCCTCGACCCAGGCCTTGAGCCCCCCGGAAAGGACTGAGACATGCTCGTAGCCCAACCGGTCCAGTTTTTCGGCTGCGGTGATGGCATCGAGAGATCGTCCGCTCGATCCGTAGAGGACGACGTGATGCTTCCTGTCTGGCACGATGGACTCCACTTGAGATGGAAACGCTACCTGATAAACGCAGGCGTTCCGGGCTCCCGGAAGATGTCGTTTCACGAAGTGATCCTCTGGCAGCGTGTCTATCAAGGCCAGGTCCTTGCCCTGGTTCAGAAGTGACTGCAATTCCTTCGGGGTGACTACGGCAGGCTTGTTTTCGTTTTTCATGGCTGGTGCCCTCACTGTTCGAAGATCCGGTCGAACCGGATCCCGTGCTGTTCCAGGAAGCCTCATTCAGGCTTTCTCATGAGCCCTCTCGCTGGAATCCTTGCCGCCCAGCCCGAGCTTGCGGCACAGCCGGCCAAGCTGATCCTGCTCGAATTGAGAAAGGGTTCGCATTTCTTCCACGATCACCCGCACGTGCCTTGGAACCAGTTCAGCGATGATCTGGCGCCCCTTATCCGTGAGGTGCACCATGACGACGCGGCGATCCTCAAGGAGACGCCGTCTCTCAACCAGGTCCCGCTTCTCGAGGTTGTCTATGACCGTGGTGATGTTGCCGCCGCTCTTGAGGATTTTGGCGGCAATAGTGTTCTGCGACATGGGTCCAAGGTGGTGGAGGGCCTCCAAGACACCGAACTGGCTCGCCGAAAGCCCCGCTCCGGACAGGTGCCTATGCACGCGGGCCGTGACGGTGTTAGAGGCGCGAATGAGTTTTATGTACGCGTCCAGTGCCTTGACTTCCTCGATGGATCCTTGATGCTTGGTTCCCATTTTCGACACCTTAAATGTTTTGATATCAAAATAAATGCCCTTTCCAGTGTGTCAAGAGTTGATCCCGTTCACCCTGAACAACCACTGCCCGTGATTCATCCCTTTGAGGGTGCCCTGGCGCTCGCCCAATTAATGAAAATCCGTTCTGGTCCGATCCTATATCTCGAGATACTTTTCAGCGCTTCATTGGTTCCGGTCATCCGGTCAATGCAGTGGCTCTCTAACTCAACTCAGCGAGGAATGGATCATGGAGTGGTATGCCGCAGAGATGTGTCAAGCTACCGTGGAGTTCGCGAGCTTCATCGGAGCGGTTCAGCTAATCGCTTTGGCCGCCGTTTGGATTTTCCGATTACCGTTCCCCAATCCTGTCAAGTAGGCGAGGCATTGCAGGGACATGGTACGGGAGCTCAGGGTGAAGCTGGCGAAATCGAACAGGGCGTGAACAGCCCATGGGGTCAAGGCCCACGGGATGGAAGAGATGCCCCCGTGACTCTTGACGGGTCACGGGGGCGTTTTCGTTTGAGGGCCGACCATGCGCTCCTTGGGGGACGGACACCTTCACGCATGGGTGGGAGCGGGTCGGTTATCCATCCCCGGCTGCGATCATCGCCTTGGGGGGAGGGCTTTCTTGATGTCGTCCACAAACCTGGAACGCGCCACCGGGTCCTCAATGGCGAGTTTCATCATTTCATCCATTTCATCGAGAATCTTCTCAACCGCAGCATCTGCTCGGTCCACGTCCGTGTCGTCCATGGCTTCCATTTGGAGCCAGATGATGCGGGTGATCATGAGCGCGAGCTCTGAAGAACGGGTTCGGAGTGCCTCTGCTTCGCGCTTGACCTGTTCAAGACTCTCCTGCAGTTCCTTCAGTTGTTGATCGCCGGCATTCAGCTTTTCGCGGACCTTCCCGTTGCTCTCCCCAAGTGCCTCGAGAGCTTTTTGCTGACTCTCCAGCGTCGCCAAGATGTCCCTCAAAGTTGGGATGGGCTGACCGGCGTGAAGCCCCTGAGCCCCTGTGCCCTGGGGACTCCCGTCAGGATGGTCGCCGCCGCTCCCGGAAGTGCCTCCAATTCCCATTGTATTCAGCCAATCGTGGTGTGAAACGATCCAGCCGGCAATGAGCGCAAGACACAGGAATGCGGCTGCAATCCCAACACCGATGCGCTTCTTGGCCGCAAGGAAGAGAGTCGATGCGGCAAACAGCAAAAGGACGGCGAGTGCTATTGTTTCTCTCATGGGTTTTTCCGTGCTGATGGGGAAAGTGGCCAAAGGGGGAGTTAAGCCCTCGAGTCCATTGAACCAGTTCCTTCATTATCCATGGGTCGCCTTGGTTTTGCAACAACTGCGAAGAGCTCTCTGATTCTGCTCGGCTGGCGGCATGAATGTTTCATTCAAATCATAACAACATAACAATAAGCTTGACGAAACAAGCACATGATTGCTAAATTCGTTAATTATTAGAAGGACAAGGAAAACCGGCAACAAACAACTCCACGTTTTTATTCAAGAAGAGGACCACGCACATGAACCGATTGATCTCATGGTTCTTGATTGCATGCATCTGTCATCTGTGTGTTGGCTGCTCGACCTTGAAAACCAGTTCAGATTCCCTGCTGTCGAAAGTGGGCGAGCTGTTTGGTGAAGACAAGGCCGAGGAAGCGAACGCCGTCGAGAACCCATCAGTGTGCCTTCTGAGTCCGCCCGATCCCGCGACGCTCCAGTCGGAGCTTGGCAATGGTTCGTGCATCCAGGTTCCCCAAACCACTCATGACTTCGGTCCCATCAATGAAGACGCCGTTCTTGTCCACGACTTCAAGATCGTGAACAAGTGTAGCACGGAGTTGAAAATAAAGTCGGTGAAACCCGGCTGAGGCACTGAAGTCACCCATCTTGATCGGGTGCTGCCTCCTGGTGGGGAGGGAAAGATCAGTTTGAGTCTGAATCCGAAAGCCTGTTCCGGAGATGTGAAGAAGTATACGCTGGTGAGGGTCGATGACCCTGCAAAAACCAGTTTCGTTCTTGTTCTGGAAGGTCGCTCCAACATTTGAGTGGTGCACTTCACTCAGGAGTGCCGTGCCGTATTGCTCTGGAGCTGCCTGGGACGTTGAACAGACCCGGAGGGTCACAAACCGGCGCTGGAATCTCCGGAGTGAGAAAATGGCGGGCAATGCCGAGTCATGAACGAGCGCACGGGCGGGAACCCTTCCCGGTCTCCGTCGTGCAGCTCGGGACATGATCAATCCTTATTTTCCTCTCGAGTATCCTTTCTCACCTCCACCCGGTAATGCATTTCGCTGTCGGACGGATATCCCGCGCTCCCGTCCGGAGCTTCAATTGAGCTATCGAGATGAATCTGCATGAGCCCGCATCTGCCCTTCGACACCCCAGGGCGAGCGGTGCTTTGAGGCTGCAGAATGCTGCTTTTCCGTTGGTGGCGAGGTATCGAACCATGAACGGGAATGCTTGTGCGGGAGCCTCCATGGAAATGAATTCGCCTCGAAAACGCGGAGGCTCAGCGATTGCGGTTGTCTGTAAATTCTCCGGATCGGCGGTGGCCGCGGACGACTGGTTCTCTTGCTGTATAGCCTTATAAAGCCAGATGGCAGTAGTGGGAAAATGGGGAAAAAGACTTGCAACGGAACGTTCTTATAGAGGAGGGAAAGATGCCCAAGGCACTCATCGCGTACACCACGAGAAAAAATGCCACCAAGTCTATAGCGGAGCTCATCGGCGAAGGCTTGAGATTTGGCGGTATTGAAGCCACCGTCATGAATCTTGCCGACATCGAGAAGGCCAAGGTAAATCTGGAGGATTTCGACGCCATCGTCCTCGGGGCACCGACGTACCACGGTGAAATGCACTCCGGGATGAAGACGTTTCTTTTCATGGCGGAAAAGGCTAATCTCGAAGGAAAGGTCGGTGCAGCCTTTGGGGCCTTCGGTTGGAGTGGGGAAGCCGCAGGCCGCATTTTCGACACCATGAAGAACATCTTCAAGATGGACATGGTGAGCGGGCCGCTGATGCTCAAGAGCGCCTTCATGGGCGGCGGCGCCCAGATGGCTCAGGGGTACGGGAAGGAAATCGCGCGGAAGCTCGGGGCTTCGGTGGTGTGAAGGAATGGGCAGTGACCCGCGCCCCCCGGCTCTCCTTGTCCCTGGAAGCCGGGTATCCTCTTGAAAAGAGGAATAAGCCTGAGCGTTTCAATCAAAGGAGGAGCACATGGGAACCCAGGAAAACCTGATCAAAATCTTCGAGTACGCCCTGAACCAGGAACACACCGGAAAGGGATTCTTCGAGCACTCCCTGCAGCGAATGGGGATTGGGGCGGCCGTTACCGCCTTCAAGAGGCTCATCGGGGAAGAAGAGAAACACATCGTCTTCATCAGCAATATTCTCGACGATCTCAAGAAGGGTAAGTCCCTTGAGCCAGCCGGCATGCGGGGGGTGGTTCTGGAATCCACGAATTACTTTGATGAAAGGGCCAAGTCCGAGTTCATGGAGCAATGCATGGAAGGGTCCATGGTGCCCGACGTCACCGTGTTCAACACGGCATGGCTCATCGAAAAGGACATAAGCGAATTCTATGAAAAAATGGCAATGCAGACGGAAGGTTCGGCAAAGGAGGCCTTCGTGATGCTCTCATTGTGGGAGAAAGGTCACGAGAAATTCTTCCGGGACTTCAGGGACAAGATCTCCGAGACCTATGCCAACATGCCCTGGGGCGGATGAAATGCCGGCCGCGATGGCCGGGCCGGAAAGCAAAGGGTAGGGGTTTCTCCGGTGAACCTCTGGGAGCCGTGCCGCACTTCAGACACGGCTCTCTCCATTCATGAGCTCAGCCCTGCAGGGATTTGGAACCATGCATGGAACGGAGTCCAACGGCGGGGAACATGGGTGGGGCCACAGCAAAGAGGACAGACCAAGTGAAGAAGATTGCCATAACAGCCTGCACGCTGGATTGCCCGGACACCTGCTCTCTCCTGATCCTGGAGGATGCCTGGGGAAAGCCGCGGGTTGCGGGAAATCCTGATCATCCGTTTACCGGCGGATTCACGTGCAGGAAGAGTAGGAGGTTTTTCGAGCGTCTGCAGAGTCCCAGCCGCATCACGGAGCCGCTCCTGCGACGTGGGGATGCCTGGGAGTCCATTGGGTGGGGAAGGGCGCTTGACCTCTGCGCTGAGAAGATCCAAGAGTTGCGAAACGAGCCTGCGTCCATACTCCACTTCCACGGAGAGGCTGCCAAGGGAGTCTTGCAGCAGGCGGCGAAGCTCTTCTTCGGGTTGCTGGGTTCGAGCGAAGTGAGGGGGTCTCTCTGTGACGCAGCGGGATACCTGGCCTGCGTGGCTGATTTTGGTTCCCGGAAAAACCATGACATCACGGACTTGCTCAATGCACGCCGCATCGTGAACTGGGGCAAGGACCTGTCCAGGAGCTCCGTCCACACGGCCGCCCTCGTCGCCGAAGCGCGGCGCCGAGGAACGAAGGTGCTCACCATCTCACCCGGGGGCGATGGAAACGAGGCGTTCACCGATGTGTTCGTCCGCATCAAACCGGGGACCGATCGATTTCTCGCGGCCGGTGTCATCAAGCTCTTGCTGGAAAGGGGAGAACCCGACGGAAATATCCTCTCCCACAGTCGTGGGTGGGAGAGATTCCGGGAGGTCATCGGGGAAAAGACCATGGAGGAACTCGCTTCCGTCTGCGATGTGCCTGTGAGCGCTTTTGAGGCGGTCCGCGATTTCCTTGACGGACCAGGCCCCACGGCAACACTCATTGCAGCCGGTCTGCAAAGGTACCTCCACGGGGGGGAAAACGTCCGGTATATCAACGCACTTGCTTACCTCACGGGGAATATCGGACGCCCCGGTGGTGGAACGTATTTCCACCTCCATTCCAAGAGAAACCTGAACCTGAACTGGACGAAGCCCCCGAACAGGAAATCCCGGCGCAGTGTCCTGATGCCCACGATCGGAAAAGACATTCTGGATGCCAAGGACCCTCCCATCAGGATGATCTGGGTCAACGGGTCCAATTTCGTGAATCAGGCCCCGGAAAGCCTGTTGACAGCAAAGGCCTTCGAGGGCATCGAGTTCAAGGTGGTTGTGGACGCATTCATGACCGATACGGCCCAGCGGGCCGACCTGGTGCTCCCTTGTTCCTTGATGCTGGAACAGGAAGACATCGTCGGCTCATATCTTCACGATTTTGTGCACTACGTGGAGGCGGTTCAGGAGTCGCCCGGGCAGTGCAGAAGCGACTACCGGATCCTCTCCGAACTGGGGGGGCGTCTGGACCCCCCGATAGAGTTGCCCAGCCCGGAGGAATGCTTCAGGGCATCCCTTGAATCCCCCGCCCTCGACACCTCGCTGGAGGAGCTGAGAGTCAGGCGTTTCGTGCGATCCAAGGAGCCTCGGGTGGTCTATGAAGGGTTGCGGTTCGACCATCCTGACGGTAATTACCGTTTTCCAACGGAGCTCCACGAAGAGCCGGCACCTCCCGACGGCTTCCCCTTCAGACTTCTCACGCTGATTCGCCGTGAGGTCATCCACTCGCAGATTCTTCCAGAGAACCACCACTCCGTCCCCACTGTGTGGGTTGCGCCTGATCATCACGGGCTGGACGGTCTGGACCTGGAGCGGGATGTCTTCCTCTCGTCTCCACTGGGGAGGCTCCGCGTGAGAGTGGAAATCATGCCGGGACTGCATCCGGAAGTTGTGTTATACAGGCGAGGTGATTGGATGAAGCTGGGTGGGGGGGTGAACCGGCTCATCGCTTCCGGTCTGACGGACCTGGGCAAGTGTGCTCCGTATTATCAGGCTTTTGCGAAGCTCACCAACACGTGATTCATGTTGAAGCGGAGGAATGATTCCCCATGACGTCATCGCCACAGCAGATTCCCGAAGAGATTCTCGCATTCAGTGATCGTTGCGCAAAAGCCCTGTCCAGGCTCGATTCCCCAGAGAGCTGCATCGAGTACGGCCGTGAGGCCCTGCCGGAGCTTCTCCTCAACAGGGAGCTGCTTTCAGCGCTCATGCAAAACATGGTGTCGGGGGAGAGATATCCCGACATTCGGCGCCCCACCATGTTTGACAACGAACTGGTTCTTTTCATCCACCCTGAGGCGCTTTTTTCCTTGCGACTTTATCTCTGGGGGCCGGGGGACTTCACTTACCCCCATGATCACAACTCCTGGGGAGTCATTGGCACGGCGATCGATGGATACGAAGTGACCAATTATCGGCGTTTGGATGACGGCTCCGTGGAGGGACACGCAAAACTGGAGGAGTTGGAGACGCTGCGCCTCGGACCGGGAGAGACTTCCTTCACTCTGCCGTTTAACAAGGGAATACACAAGACCGGCAATGGGGGTGACAAGACGATCATCACCCTCCATTTCTATGGTCGGTCCCTGGCCCGGGGCTTCCTGCAGGGATTTGATGTGGCAAACGACAGGGTCTATCGTATCCTCCCGCCGAGAATGAAAAAGAGGACACTGGCCGTGCAGGCCCTGGAAACACTGGGTAAGCCCCACGACAGCTTGTGAAGTGCCCAGAAACAGGAGAGGTGTGCAATTGGGGAGGTTCGGTCCCGGCTCATTTGACACGCAACTTTGAAAGCGCCAAACAACCATGGAGGATGTCGAAAGTGGGTCCTGAAGAAATGAAAGAAAAGGCTGTGGATCTTTTCTCCAAGAGATTTCACTGCAGTCAGGCCGTCCTGACCGCCGGGATGGAGAAGCTGGGATGTGTTGATGAGTCGGTCGTCAAGGCGATGGGGCTCTTCGGCGGGGGCATATCCAGTACGGGGCGCGTCTGCGGTGCTCTTATCGGGGCGGTGGCCGTGGTCTCCTGCATGTACAGCCGGGGAAACCTCAACGAGAGAGAGAACCCGAGGATGTGGAGGCTGGGTCAGAAACTCACCAAGAAATTCGAGGAGTTGACGGCGTCCTACGGTGGTGTCGACTGCCGGGATATTGCTCGAGTCGATTGGGGGGACAAGGAGGCGGCAAAGCGGTTCCATGCCGATCCGGAAAGCCGGCGAAAAATTTGCCTCGAACTTGTAGGGGAGATGGCGAAGGTTGTGGGCGAATTGATAGAGGAAGAAACGGCCAAGTGAGTCTCAGCCCGCATGAGCGGCTGAAGACATCAGGACGGGAGGGGGCTTTCCAGGAAGCCCCTTTTGCATTTCAAGCGGCAGCGGCCCACCTGTTGAACTCAGCTCCTCCCTGTGGGAAGCCATCGCATGTCTCGACGGAAGCCTTATTCCACTGGCCATGCTGCCCGAATGGCCCCTCCGTGGGCTGGGTGCGTGATTCTTCCCCATCCCACGGTTGACCACCGATGGACCGGAGCCGACCCGGGATATAGGTCCTCTACTTGACGGCCTCGTAAATGCGCAGGGGTGGAATGTTCATGAACTCAAACTTGGTGTTCACAACGGGAAAGAATTTCTCCAGGTGGAATTTGAAATGGTGGTCTGCTTGAAAGCAAGTCTGATACACGAGAAACTTGCCCTGTGTTTTCAGAGCCCTGTGGGTGTTGTACAAAATTTTGTTCTTGATGTCTTCACCGATGAGGAGGAAGGGAATTCCTGAAATGATACAGTCTGCCGCTGCTTCCTGGCAGGATCTGAGGGTTTCCAGAACGTTTTCGGCACTGTCGTTGATGAAAACGACCCGTGGGTCACGGATGGTTTGTTTGAGTATGGAGCTGAAATACTTGTTCCGTTCGATGAGAATCAGCCGGGAATCAATCTTCATATACTTCAGGAGATAGTTGGTAAAGACTCCTGTGCCGGGGCCATATTCCACGATGAGGTCGGAGCCGGCAAAATTGATTTCTCTGCAAACCTTTCGCACCCCAAAAGGAGAGGTGGGTGTTATCGATGCCACATTTTTGTCTCTCAAAAAAGTCTTCAGGTAGGTGATCGTGTCCATCTGCAGTGCTCCTGATAGGTATTTGCGGATGACCTGTCGAAGATTCAACGGTTGTCTCCCCGCGCCGGATTTTGAAATCATTCCGCATGAACCATGTGGGACGACATCCAGGAACCGTTCAGTGGAAAGCCGCCCTTAACCAGCATTTTGAAATAATTGGAACCATTGAACCACCATTGGCGGAAGCCATGACCACATTGAAATCAGAACGGGGAAGAGCCTTTGATGGTCCGACTGAATCGTGGTCCATCGGCAAGGCTTTGAAAAAGGGGTTCAGGGGGTTCATTTGTGTCATTCTTGGCCGGTCCTGAGCCGGGTCCCGGTTTCTCAGGCTCCCTTCACGTCGGCTGCGAGGACTGTTCGAATTTCCTGTTACCCTTGGCGAAGCATCATGTTTTCAAAGCTTTCCGCCTGCCGCCGGTGGTGTAGCGGCAAGCATGCCTTGCTACTCATCGGAAGATGCTTTAATACATTTTAAGGGATTTTGCACTAAGATATTCATCGTTGAAAATGGCGCATGGAAAAGCTTTCGGGGCCATCCCGCGCCGGTTCGTGCGTGCCCGTTCCCTCCTTCCACACGCTGGTTCGCCCTTCGGCGCACACCGATCCGCGTTCCGAGGAGAAATGAATGTTTCGACCTGCCTGGCAGATCCTGGACAGCAGCCGGCCGTCGTCCATCGACGAAGTGCTGAACATCCTTCTCAGGAACCGGGGAGTGGGATCCTCCTTTCTCGAGGGAAAACTCAAGGACCTGGAACCAAGCCTCAACATGCGGGGAATGCGGCAGGGGGCTCAGCTGATGGCGGATCATCTGACGGCGGGAAGCAAGCTGATCCTGGTCGGGGACTATGACGGGGATGGTGTCTCCGCCCTTGCTCAAATGGACCATTTCCTGAGGGACATCGGGTTCAGGAACCATGTGGCCGTTGTCCCGAAACGGTCCGAGGGATACGGAATCCCGGGGCGCGCCGTTGCGCAGCATCCCGATGCCGGACTCCTGGTCGCCATGGACTGTGGAACGACTGACGTCGGGACCATTGCCGAGGCGAAAAGGCAGGGAATGGACTGTATTGTCATCGACCATCACGAAGTGCCGAACCACGGGTCGGCCCCGGCGGATGTTCTGATCAACCCCAAGCACCCCCAATGTCCTTCGGCCTTCAAGGAGTACTGTGCCGCAGGCCTCACCCTGCTCTTTCTCGCAGCCCTGCGCAGGTGCCTGCCTCCAAGGTTTCCCGCCATGAGTCTTGGGGGGAAGTATCTCGCGCTGGCTGCCATCGGGACCGTGACGGACATGGTGCCCCTCGTTGAAGGCAATCGCATCCTTGTCCGGCAGGGGCTTTGTTCCATAAACAACGGGACAATTTTGCCCATCCAGCAGTTGATCAAGGCGACCGGTCTCAGGGAGAAGGCCTTAACCGCCGGCCACATCGCATACTATCTGGGACCTCGACTCAATGCCGCCGGGCGGGTTGCGGACGCACGGACGGCTTTTGAGCTCCTCACTTCCGACAACCCGGATGAAGCCGCGAACCTGGCAGCCAGTTTGAATCGATTCAATGCCATGCGACAGCATGAGGAGGATTCGATCCTGAAGGAAGTCCGGAACCTATATTCCGCCCGGAGCGTCGGGCAAAGAACCGTGGTCATGGGCGACCCGGGATGGTCACCGGGAGTAGTAGGCATCGTGGCGTCCAGGGTGGTGCAGGAGCTCCACTACGGCCCCACCGTGGTTCTCTCGATTGATGAGGCGGAGGGGGTGGCCAGGGGGTCGGCTAGGAGCATCCCAGAGTTCGATCTCCATGCTGCCTTGCAGGGATGCAGCGACCTTCTCGTGAAGTGGGGGGGACACAGAATGGCGGGTGGGCTCACCGTCTCTTTGGATTGCCTGGGATCATTCGCAGCCAGATTCGAGGAAATCGCGGGGGAATATCCGTCACAGGTCTTCCTGCCTAAAGCCAGAGCGGACATGGAGCTCCCTCTGGGCCTGGTAACCGGAGACCTCTGGGAGACTCTGAAGCGGCTGGAGCCCTTCGGGATTGGAAACCCCACACCCACTTTCGCCCTCCGAAAGACCCGGGTGTCCATCTCCAGGGTTTTTGGGAGGGACGGCAACCACCTGCGTCTTGCCCTTGGCGATGGGATGGATGCCATTTTCTGGCGAGGCCTCGGTCATCTCAATGATGGGAGATGGAGGGACGGAGACATCCTCGATGTGATCTATCAGATGGATTGGGACGCCGCCCGACAAAAACCCCTCCTCACCGTCAAGGACGTCGGGCGCCTCTTCCAGTCGACCGGGCAACCGTCCTAGCATTTTGTCAGACTTGTGTCGCCGCGTTGGGTGCCCCAGGCAACTCCCGCGGCCCGGCTAAGTGCAATACGGTTCACTTGAGAGAGACTCACATGCGGATCCCCCTCCCCTCGGTGGGAGGGGTCAGGGGAGGGGGTTGATCTCATTCACTTTTCACCCTCCCCCAGCCCCTCCCATCAAGGGAGGGGAGCTTTCATCGCCTTTAGTGAGCAGTATTGCGGCTAAGTAAGCAGACACAGAATAAAGTGTCCAGGATGGAGAGGTACAGCGCTGCACGTCATTCCGGGCTCGACTCGGAAACCAGGGAAGTCGCTGGATCCCGGCTTTCGCCGGCATGACGGAGTGGAATATGGACACCTCTTTGTGTGGATCCGTACTGAGAAGGACAGGACCCAATCCCGCCCCGGATTCGAGAGACAACAGCTCTGTCGAAGCGCGGACAAGAGGGCCGTGGATCAGCTCTTGCCTGGGGCCGGCCAACGAGTTGTGCAAGTCGCATGATAACTGTCCGGCGGAATGGACTTGATGAAGCCCTAGTCTTTGCCGGAAATGGGCAGGATGGTGCGCAGGACATCCTCCTTCCCGATGATCCCCACCACTCTCCCGCCATCCACCACCGGAAGCGTGTGGAACTTCCTCTCGACCATCAGGGTGGCGATCTCCTCCAGGGAGGTTTCCAGGCCCACGCTCACGGGGTTCTCCGTCATGGCGTCGGCGACCTTGGCAGCCACGATTTTCTTCATCTCCCGCTCGAGGGTCTTCTGGGAGCTCAGGGGAATGAAGCTGTCGAGCAGAGTGAAGACGGAAGGGACCGGGAATCTCTTCTGCTGGGCGATGAGGTCGCTCTGGCAGAGAATGCCTCTGAGCCTGCCGTCGGCATCCACCACCGGGGCTCCATTGATCCTTCGCTCCAGCAGCATGGCGGCTGCCTTGCTGATTTCCGTGTCAGGGGAAAGTGTGATCAAATCCTTCGTCATGATATCCTTCGCTTTGAGCATGCCGCACTCCTCGAATTCAAATCAGAAATCCGTCCGTGGTGCAGAAAATCATGTGTCGAGACAGTATAAGCGAATCACGTGGTAGGAAAAAGCACAGATGCAGGGTTTTCCTGGAAGGGCCCGTGCCTGGGGGGCGGCTGGGGAATCTGTGTGCACGGCGGTGGCCACGGGACGAAACACGGGGGACCATGAGGCTTGGCCGCGGAAGCAGTCCTTTTCATATCCCCTCGTCAGGAGCACAATGGGGCGGGTGAGTGTGCAAGGGTGGGCTGATGTTGCAGGTCCAGGGCTGGCGGGGGGATTTGGGTGCCGCAGGCAAGCCATGGGCATGGGCCTGCGGTGGTGGGCAAATCAAGGAATCCACCCGATGGAGCGGATTTCCTCCCTGCGCCTTTTAATGCGCTGTGAAATCCTCTCTTGAATCTCGACGGCTCGATTTCCTTCGCAACGGTTCAGGAGTCTCGCCGATGCGATGATGTCCTGAGGCTTGCCGCTCTTCGTGATTTCCCGGGTCATGGCGCAGGCGAACTGAAAACCGCGCAGAACCTCGTATTCCTCCGGGGGCAGAAACGTCTCCAGCTGGCTGTATGCGATCTCCAATTGGTCACGCATTTCTGAGTCGGGATCATCTCTGAGCTCATTCCAAATGGCCTGGCGGATCACGTGCTTGGGAAAGGGCAGATCAGCCTCCCTGGAGACGGGCGTCTGGCATTTGTCCAGAGATTTCAGGTAAGCAGAAATGATTTCTGTGCGGACGCCGGGATCGTCACTGTCCTGACTGAAAAAGGGCATACCGGCCATGGGAATTTGTCTTGGTTCTCTGTGTTTGTGAAAAATCAGGCGATTCATCTGAAAGCTTCTGTCTCCCGGCCTCAGTGGAACAGGCCTTGATTTCCTCGCTTGCATCGTCGATCTCCTCGATCGGATTGCCAGCTCTGCGCTGCTGCATGGGGTCGTGAGCGACCAAAAGCCGACCGTCAGGCGGGACAGACGGCCGGCTTTTGACGTGAAGTGAGATAGAGCGAGCAGATGGTCGGAGTCTACCTCGATTGGTGAGAAATGAAATCAGGTAAACACGGTATTTGTGAAGGGGAAATCAAGTATATGAGTGGGTAGGGTAAGGGACGACTTCGCATCGGAGCTGGGGGAATGCCCTTTCGGGTCACGCTGTAAGATGAAAAGCGGCGTGGGCTAGCGAAGCGCAGCCCACCAGACCTTTCCGAGCAGATGAAAAAAATAGAGAGAGCCAGGAAGGAGGAGGGGGAACCTGACTCTCTCTCAGGAGGAAAGAGTGTATCTTTCCAATACAATTATAACGCAGGAGTCAAGAGGAGCCATCTCCGTCGCTGTGAGACGGAAAAGCACCGTGCAACTGCAGAATTTCTGCTGCTTATTTGTTCTTACGCAGATTTCTGTTCCTTCCAGTAGGGATGCATCAGGTCTTCAAAGACGGAAATCGCCGCTTCCGCCCCCTGTCCCATGGCGGTGACGATCTGTTTGTAGCCTCCCTCCACGTCACCGGCAGAGTAAATCCCGGGAATATTGGTACGATGATGGGCATCGCGCTTGATGAATCCATCAGGGGTCAGTTCTATTCCCGTCTTGACGGCCAGCCCGACGGTGGGAGTATAACCGACGGCGATGAACACCCCGTCGGTGGGCACGTTCATCGTCTCACCAGTCTGGTTGTTGTAGAGGACGACCTCGTTGACCCTCTCCTTGCCCTTGATTTCCTTCACTTCACTGTTCCACATGACAGGAATCTCGTTGGCAAGAATGTTGCGCGTGAGATGCTCCTGGGCCCTGAATGTGTCGCGCCTGTGGACCATGGTCACCGAAACGCCGATGTTGTAAAGGTGCAGAGCCTCCGTCGTGGCGCTGTTTCCGCCGCCCACGACGAGTACTTTCTTTCCCTTGAAGAGCGGGCCATCGCAGGTGGCGCAGTAGCTCACGCCCCGCCCTGCAAGCCTGGATTCGCCGGGCACGTCCAGTCGCCTGTAATTGGCCCCCGTGGCCAAGATGACGGATTTCGTAAGAAATTTCCGGCGACTCGTGAGAACCTGAATGGGTTCCCCCGGAACAATTTCGAGGACTTCCTCTCCCTGAAAGATCTGCACGTACTCCAAGGCATGGCTCACGGTGATGTCCACCAGGGTCTTGCCCGGAACCCGGGTGAACCCAGGGTAGTTCTCCACGACGGGGGTGATGGCCACTTGGCCGCCCAGGGCTCCCCTCTCGATGACGGCGGTGGCAAGGCCGCTGCGCACCGTATAAATCCCGGCCGCCAACCCCGATGGGCCTCCGCCCACAATCACCACGTCCGTGTTGATCTCCTCGGCATCACTTTCCGGGATGAACACGGTCTGCTGTTCCATCTTGAGAAGTGAGAGGAGGAAAAGCTCCTCGGGTTGTGCACCCTGTGAGATCAGCACCTCGTTGGCAAAGGTTTGCGGAACGCTGTAGGCCGAATACTGCTCAGCCAGGTCGGTATTGCATTGGATATCGATGATTTGCAGAGTGATGAGCTCGGGTTTCTCCACTACCGCCTTGAGCGCCACAAGGGCCTGTTCGGGGCAGTATGGGCATGTCGGACTGACGAAGACCTTGATCTCTCTCGGAGAGTCTATCTTCTCCAGCACCTTCAGGGACTGCTCGGTGAGATTGCCGGACCTGAGCCCAATGATGAGGATGGCTCCCAAGAGAGTCCGGCCCTCTTCTCCGTAAGGCACTCCAAGGTAGCGGACAGGGAAGTGCTCCGGGTCGAACAGGATCGTCGGGGAACGGTCCACGTTCCACTCTTTGGCAAGCTTGTGATTCAGGTCGAATTCCTTGAATTCAATCTTCTTGGACAAATTGCGGAAGGAGCGGATCATCTCCCTTGCCGCCCGGTTGAGGACGTCATTTTGCCCATCTTGGGTAAAAAGATAGAGAGGGACGGAGAAAGGAAGGCCATCCAGGAGGGCTCTCAGTTGTCCCTCTATTTCTCCGCGCAATGCCTCTTGACTTTGAGAATCCTTTTGTTCCCCATTCGGCATGGTCTTTTTCTTTCGCTTTCAACGATTCGTGGTCTTGGATGAGGAAAAGGCATCGGGGATCGCCACACAAGAGCAATCCATGCCAGATCTGATAAACGATGACAGTCGAGCGATCACCACCGAACTTCGCCGCCGTGACTATAATTCATGAAAATAAGCATCGACCGGGCCATCCAGCAAGAGGAACGAGGCAACCTTGACGGAGAAGACTTCGGCATCCGAAAAGCTTGCCAGCTCTGCAAGGAGTGGATGTATTTCGAGGAGACGGTTCAAGGCATCTGCCCTCTCAAGTGGATCTGTCGGCGAGGAGTATGTTCCATGGACGGTCAGAGCACAAACCCTGGACATCCGGGAAAGGTCTTTTCCCTGCCGGGTGTCCACAAGAAAGCTCACCATGGGATTCTCCCGCATGTTCTTGTACTTCTGGCTCTGCCTCTGGGTGATCATGTACACCAGTCGGCCGGACTCATCGGCCACATAGGCCATGAGTGAGCAGTGGGGCCTGTTCTCGGAACAAGTCGCCAGGACGCATGTGTGGTGTTCCTTCAGCAGCTGGATCATTCTTTCCATCATGTCGGATTTCTCCGTGACTTGTGCGTGGCTCTGCCCTGCAGAGCAGACGTCCTACCGGATGGAGTTCGACAGGAAGAAGGTGAGGCGGATCATCAGGACATTGGATAACATCAGCAGTGCCCCTATCAAGAAGTGGATGCCGGCCGCGATTCTAGCCGATTTCCCGACTCGAAGTCTTGTGTCCCTGATCACCCGCTGGCCCTCCAGGGGATAACGTTGGGCATTCCATGCCCTGAATCCTGTCGCCAGGAAATAGGCACCGAAGGACAATGAAAAGAGGGCGTGCAAAACGGTCACGCCGATCAGCAGTCTCCTGGCTCTTGCAAGAGCCATTTCCGGCTGGGTTTTCACAAGCTCTTTCAACTCTCCGAGATACCCCTGGAGGAATTGAATCAGGAACAGGGCGACGATGGCCAGGAGGAGAAGGCCCAAGACGGCAAGGCCTCTGAAATTCTTGTCTGCTGGAATGACTTGGTCGATCATGGAGAGCGGTCACTCCTCACCGCCGCTGTTGTGCAGGGTTGTTTCGTCGGCTAGGCGACGGGAGTTTCCGTATGCCGGGTCCTCGCTGAGTTCACCTCTCCGCCATTGGAAGGCGTGGGCCAGTCTTCGACATCTGATCCATGCGGTCCTCGAGAAGAGCAACGTGTCTCTTCTCTTCTTCAATAATGGTTCGAAGGTGCTTCAACGTGTCTTCTTCTTCGACAAAGCCGCCGATGATCTCGTAGAATACGATGCTGTCCTCTTCAAAACCGATGGCAACCCTGAGGATGGACTCCTCATCCGGCAGCGATGCAAAGTCCACCTCCTCCAGGGAAAACCCATGATCATCAACGGCGTCCTGCATGAAAAAACCGCTTATCTTCGCCGGCAGCGAGTCCAAGCCCTGGAACCCACCTGATCGCTTCATGTTCACGAACCACTCCCTGTGTCGCACTTCTTCGTCTGCCACGTTTCCCAGCATGGCCATCAAAGAGGGGTCCGTGATCTTCTCCATGGCCAGCCTGTAGAAATGCTCTCCATTCTCTTCTATGCGGATTGCGAGATCGAGTATCTCGGAGGTGGAAAACACGTTTCCTCCTGGTTGGGCTCGGAGAGATCAGCACGAAGCAACAACGGGGCCAGTCGGCCAATTCGGAGATAAACCCCAGGGGTGGATGCTTTCCACAATCCGACCGCATCCCCGAAGTGCCGCGCTCGATTCAAAACCTCATTCGGAGCTCTTCTTGCGTGGCCGTTTGCGGTTCGCCCCCTTGGATTGGATTTCGGTGTTTTCGTGTCCCGCTGGAAGATTCGCTTCCCCGCCAGCCATCTCAGCTTTCTTGAGCTTTTTCTCCTCTTGGTACTTGACGAGGTTTTCCGGCAATCCTCGCTTTTTGGCAGCCTTGCTGCGTGCCCGGGAGAGGGACTTGGCGGAAAGAGACTGTCTGAGGGCGAATCCCCACTTCTTCTTGTACTCTCGAGGATTCAAACCATGTGCGCCCAGGTGTTTGGTCGTAAGCTGTCGCATTTCCGCGCCACATTCCAGGCAGACGATCTTGTCCTCCTGGATGGAATCCTTTGGGTCGGATTTTTCAGCAGACTTGCCTTCCGTGGAGGATTCGTCGGCTAGCTTCCCCAAGTCCACAAAGGAACCATCGATTTCCGACTTCTGCATACCCTGAAGCGTGTTGAATACCTGCCTCAAGGAAAGGACAATTTCCTCTGAAGTCATTTGCCTCATCGACACTTGAGTCTGTACTATTTCGGATGCAATTTCCAAAAGTCGCTTTGTCATGTTTGGTCTCCAAAACAGGTGAAGAATCACATAAGGCAACCCCTTGGCGGGCTGCTTCTCCTTCAACTAACCGTAGCGTCCACTTCATTGAATACGGATGGCAATGAATATACGGTACCCGTCCGTTGAAGTAAAGACTGAATTGTAATTATATTATTCAGAAACGACTAATAAGAATGGAATCCATTCAATCAATTTGATCGGGAGGTCTGCTTCCCGATTTTCTCAAACAGGAAACCACAGCTCCCATTAGGGTCAACCTCTTGTGCTTATCTCATGCTGCCTTTCATTCTCTGTAAACCACCCATTCATTTCCCCGGCAAAACCGGGGTCAACCTTCTAAGAACCGGTCAGAGCTCACAGAGTCTTAACCGTTCGGCAAACGGCAATAGTTCACGGAGAGCAGTGAAAGGCACGGGGCAAGTCCTCCTTGGTGTCGTCTCTCTTGGTCGTTGATGTTCTTGACCGACAAGCCCTCTGAAGCATCAATCCCATGCAGATTTCGTGCTCTTCGTTTCCTTGCAGTGAACCTTCACATGATGTGCACGCCGGGCAAAGGACCGGCGACCCATCCCTAGGATTATTCAAGGGTTGTTATATCCATCTTTTTTGATATCATTGTTTTTCATGGAATCAGGGTGCCATTCGATTCTCCGCGTGAAAAGGTCGGACTCGGGTTTAAGACTGCGGATCATGTCCAACCCCGGTTTTGCCGGGAGGACCTTCATACGCCTCATAACGTTTTGCCATTGACTGATTTTGCTTCAGTGGTTGGGTGGCGAATCCGATAAGCCGAAGGAATCCATCCCGGACCAACCAGAGAGAGGACGGTGAGCTCATGATTATTGAAAAGGAAGCGGCTTCGAGCATCCTCAGGCGCCTGGAATCAGGCTACCAGCTGCCGCCACTCTCCATCATCGCCATGAAGCTCATCGAGCTCGCCTCGAGTGAAACATCGTCCATCAACGACATGGTCGACCTCATCGAAAAGGACCCATCCCTGGCAGTCCGGTTGCTCAACCTGGCCAACAGCGCTTTTTTTTCCGCGGGGCGCCGTGTTTCGACCCTCAAACAGGCCGCCATCAGACTGGGGAGCAACAACCTTAAGATGATGGCTCTGTCCATATCCCTGCGGGGAGCGTTCCCCATGGGGAGAATACAGCAATTCGATTACGAAGAATTCTGGAGGTTGTCCATCTACCGGGGGCTTATCGCCAGGTCCCTGGCGGAACAATCCCAACTCTGCAATTCCGATGAGGCATTCATCCTTGGCCTCACCATCGAGATCGGTCTGCCAATCTTTTTCGACATGTACATCAAGGGGCAGAACGAACAATTCGATCTGAGCATCGAACCGCTGGAGAATTTGCTGGCAAGGGAAAGAGAGCTTGTCGGGGTCGACCACCGAATGGTCGGCAAGGCAGCGCTCAAGTACTGGAAGTTCCCCGACCAGATCGCCACGTGCCAGGGGGTTTACGGCGAGGCGGTTCGAAAGGCGAGTGTGCCCCTGCTGTGTACCATGGGGGAGATGGCGCGGCTCTTTTCCTTGATGCTGACAAACGAAGCGGTCGAGTTTCATTCATTCTTCAACGAGGCAGAAAAGACCCTGAAACTTCACACCGAAGCAATCCACGAGACCATCCTCGATACGTTCCACCGGGTGCAAAAGATCGCCGAGAGCCTGAAAGTGGAAATCAACAAGGAAAGGGACCTCATGGAGGTCATGGAGAAGGCGAACAGGGCCTTGATCAGGATTTCCGAACGGATGGCCAAGCACGGTCACGGTGCTCCGGAGCGCACACTGCCCGCGTACGACTCCCTCGACCAGGAAGACAAGACCGTTGCCTTCACGCTCCAGGCTGTAGCCCATGAAATCCGCAATCCTTTGACCGCGGTGGGTGGGTTCGCAAAGAGGCTCGCCGTTTCGTTGGACCCCCAATCCCAGGTTGGCAAGTACGCCAAGGTGATTCTCGAAGAGGCACTGCGGCTGGAGAAAATCCTTGCAACCATGCCGAAAGGGATTCGGCATGCCAAGAATCAATCCCTCAACTGAATCGAATAGACATCCAGGTCCCTTCCCACCACCGTCTCCCGGTTGAGATTCGTCCCCTCCTTCTCGAGAAGAGGAAGTTCTTCGTCGCTGTAGCGCGGACTGACATGCAGCAGGACAATTCTGGCTGCGTCGCCCGCGCTGGCTGCCTCCACGGCCTCCGCAACGGTCATGTGGCCCCTTGTGCTGGCAAGGTCCCCGTGCCGGGAAAGAAACATCCCCTCGATGAAAGTCATGTCCGTTCCTCCACAAAGATCCTGAATGGCAGGAGTCGGACGGGTGTCCACGATGTAGGCGATTGCTCTCCCGCGCCTTGGTGGCCCGGCGACCTCCTCCGGCCCGACTTGCCTTCCGTCCTCGGTCATGAGCGATTTTCCCGACTGCAGAGCTTTCCACAAAGGGCCACGAGGAATGCCGAGGGTCTGGGCTCGATGAGGGTCGAAGCGGCCGGGCCGTTCAAGCTCTTCCAGGCGGTATCCCAGGCAGAGGCGGGTGTGCCGCAGGGGCTTCCATTTGATGCGCACACGGTCGTCCCGGTAAGCGAAACCATTTGTTTCCTCGGGCCATTCGACGAAAGAGACCGGGTAATTGATGTGGAATTCCAGGATTTCCATCATCATTGCCACAAATTTTCGAATGCCCGGGGGGCCGATGAGGGTCAAGGGGGAAGGATCGGGCATCTGAGCCCGAAGCATCATGAGGCCGGGAATTCCGAGGCAGTGGTCCGCGTGGAGGTGAGACAAACAGATGACGTCGAGACCCCTCACGCCGAGCCGCAGCCTCTTCCATGCCAGCTGGGTCCCTTCGCCGGCGTCAAAAAGATAGATGCGCCCGTTCAGCCTCACAGCGAGACTGGTGAGCAGGCGCTCCGGCATGGGCATCATGCCGCCGGTTCCAAGGAGGATGCATTCCACGGCGTGACTCCTTTGGCGATGGATTGGCGGGAGGGAGCTTCCGGGTTCAAAAGCTGAGGCTGACGGGCCGCCTGAGGAGGGCGAGATTCGGAGGTTGTCTTCTCGCAGGTCTCATGAGTACATGCGCATCTGCTGGCCCGACCGGTATGCGATTCCCAGGTGCTCATAGGCCAGCCTGGTGGCCAGGCGACCGCGGGGTGTCTTGTTCAGGTAGCCTTCCTGGATCAGGTATGGCTCATAGACATCCTCCAGGGTGTCTCTTTCCTCGGAGACCGCCGCCGAGAGAGTCTCAATGCCGACCGGGCCTCCGTCATACTTCTCGATGATGGTGCTCAGGATCTTCCTGTCCATGCGGTCGAACCCCTTCTCGTCCACGTCGAGCATCTTCAGGGCCTCATCGGCAACCTTGCGGGTGACCTCCCCATCGGCCCGGACTTCCGCGTAGTCGCGCACCCGCCGCAGAAGCCGGTTGGCGATCCGGGGCGTCCCCCTGGACCGCTTGGCGATCTCATGGGCCCCCGTCTCCTGGATGCGGATGCCGAGGATGCGGGCTGAGCGCAGAAGGATGGACTGCAGCTCCTGGGGACTGTAGAACTCGAGCCTCAGGGTGACGCCGAAGCGGTCCCGCAGAGGCGGTGAAAGAAGGCCGGCGCGGGTTGTGGCTCCCACCAGCGTGAATGGGGGCAAGTCCAGCTTGATGGTGCGAGCCGACGGGCCCTGCCCGATGATGATGTCCAGCTGGAAATCCTCCATGGCCGGGTAGAGGATCTCCTCCACCACATGGTTCAGGCGGTGGATCTCATCGATGAAGAGGACGTCCCGAGCCTCCAGGTTGGTGAGGATCGCCGCAAGGTCCCCCGGACGCTCGATGACCGGCCCCGAGGTGCTGCGCATGTTGACGCCCAGTTCATTGCTGATGACATTGGCAAGAGAGGTCTTGCCAAGACCCGGGTGCCCGTGGAAAAGCACGTGGTCGAGGGGTTCATTGCGCTGTTTGGTCGCCTCGATGAAGACCTTGAGATTCTCCTTCACCCGTGCCTGCCCGATGTAATCCTGCAGCAGACGCGGACGAAGGCTGTTTTCAAGAGGAAGATCCTCTTCCTGCGGCTTGGGCTCGATCACGCGATCGACCATCGTGGTGGACCACTCCTGTGCACTAGAAATGCGTTATCCCCGCCGGGCAGCCTCACGCGAGAAATCGCAGGGCTTCCTTCAGGAGGTTTTCAAGAGGAGGCGATTCATCCAGCCTCTCCTGTGCCTTCTTCAGAGCTTTTTCCGCCTCCCCGGCTCGATAGCCGAGATTCAAGAGAGCCGAAAAAGCATCAGTGTACGCGCCGTGATCGCATGACGCGAAAGCGCGTTCCTCATCCGCCCTGTCCCGCTTGAGTTTGAGCTTGTCTCTGAGCTCCATGACGAGCCGTTCGGCTATCTTTTTCCCGACTCCGGGGATGCCCTTCAGGCGCTGATATTCCTGATTGAGGACAACACGCCTGAGGTCATCGGGGCTTATCCCCGACAGAATGTTCACCGCAAGCCTGGGTCCAACCCCGTTGACCGTGATCAGGTGGAGGAACATCTCCTTCTCGGCGGCGGTGCGGAAGCCATAGAGCTGCAGGGCATCCTCCCGAACGTGGGTGTGGACGTTGAGGCAGACGGCTTGGCCGATGTCCGGCAAATCGTAGAATGTGCTCAGGGAAACGTGGACGAAGTAGCCCACACCGCCCACGTCGATGATGATGGTGTCGGGAGCCTTGTGCCTCAGTTTGCCCTCGAGGTATCCGATCATGGCTGCTTCGCAAGGGCCCAGCGGGCCCGGGACGAGTGGGTGTTCAGATGACAGATGGCGACGGCCAGAGCGTCGGAAGCATTGGAGTTCAGCGGCTCTCGAATCCCGAACAGGTGCTGCACCATGTTCTGCACCTGGTCCTTTTCGGCCCTCCCGTACCCAACGACCGCCTGCTTGATCAGTAAAGGGCTGTATTCGAAAATGGAAAGCCCCGAGTTTACCCCGGCAAGGATGGCAGCTCCACGGGCGTGGCCGAGCAACAGGGCGCTCCTCACATTCTTGGCGATGAACACTTCTTCCACGGCCATGCAGTGTGGCTCCGAGCCCTCGATGACGCTCAACAGCTCTTCGTAGATCACCCTCAGGCGCTCGGGAAACGTCAGTTGAGGGCGGAGCCGGATGACTCCGCTGCCAATGTGCCGCAGCCTTCGGCCATCTCCCTCGACGATTCCATACCCGGTGAAGCGCGAACCGGGATCGATACCGATGGCACGGACAACGGGCGGGTTCTCAAACGTCGTTGAAAAACCCAAGGAGTTTGCTCCGAAAACGATAGAGGTCCGTGAGGGGTCCTGGGCGCTGCACAGGGTGAGAATATACGGGACTTCCCGGATGGTCAACCGGGGAAAGTCTCATGCAACGGCATTCAATATGCTGTCCGGGATGTCGAAGTTGGCATAGGCGTGCTGCACGTCATCCGAGTCTTCCAGGGCGTCCATGAGTCTCAGAAGCTGCTGTGCCACCTTCTCATCCTCGATGCGGACGGTCGTCTGGGGCAGCATCGTGATTTCCGCGAGCTCGTAAGTCATTCCCCGGTCCTCGAAGGCGCTCTTGACGTTGGTGAAATCCTCGATGGAGGTGGTCACCTCAATCTGATCCTCCTGGTCCAACACATCCTCCGCGCCGACCTCGAGAGCCACCCCCATGATCTCTTCTTCCGAGATGCCCTCCTTGCTGAAGACGATGCTCCCCTTCATACTGAACATCCAGGCAACACAGCCTGCCTCGCCGAGGTTTCCGCCGTTGCGGCTGAAAATGTGTCGGACGTCGCTGGCGGCCCGGTTCCGGTTGTCGGTCATGACGTCCACCAGGATGGCAACCCCGCCTGGTCCGTAACCCTCGTAGTTCACCTCTTCGTACGAGGTGCCTTCCAGTTCCCCCGTGCCCTTCTTGATGGCGCGCTCGATATTGTCCTTGGGCATATTTTCGGTCTTGGCTGCGGCAATGGCCGCGCGGAGACGAGGATTGCCGGTCGGGTCCCCCCCTCCTATGCGGGCGGCAATCATGATTTCCTTGATCAGCTTGGTGAAGATTTTACCCCTCTTGGCGTCCGCAGCCCCTTTCTTGTGACGAATCGTGCTCCATTTGGAATGTCCGGACATGAATGAACCTCCTCAGTGAGTCTTTCCGAATCCCATGGCAAGGATGTAAATTTCTTTGCTGTCTTTTCTCGAGGCTTCCGGCTTGACGACTTTCACCCGTTCGAAATGCCTTTTGACCATGGCGAGCAGTTCCGAAAATTCAGACCCCTGGAAAATCTTGGCCAGGAAATGCCCTCGTGGTCTAATGAGTCGCAGGGTCAGGGTGAAGGCCTGCTCAAAGAGCAGGGCCGACCGGGCGCTGTCCGCCGACCGAATGCCGGTGGTGGAGGGAGCCATATCGCTGAGCACCACGTCGAAGGGGCCATATGCCTCGGCCAGTTCCTCCGCCAGTTCCGCCTCGAAGATGTCCCTTTGCAGGGTCACGACGTTCCCGGGAAAAGGGTGCTTGATCGCCTTGATGTCGACCCCCACGGCAATGCCCCTGGGGCCGATGATTTCCGCGGTCAGCTGCAACCACGAACCCGGCGCGGCGCCCAGGTCGAGGACGCGATGGCCCGGCCGAAGGAGCCTGTATTTCTTTTGCACGGCTTCAAGCTTGTACACGGCCCTGGCGAGAAACCGATCCTTCTTGGCCTTGAAGAAATAGTGGTCCTGATACGGGTGAGGCATGGGCAACCTGCCAGGAAAGTGGGTTGATTCATTATGAACCATTTTGTATAGCACAATCCTGCGAGGTGTGCAAAGGGCAGAAAGCCGGCGATCGGATCTGGCTTCCACGCAGCGAAAAGATCCAGCGGGGATGCCCGGCTGGATACCAGACCGGCCGAGTGGTCTTCCGCCTGTTGTTCCCAGGTTCACAAACCTGTCTCATAGAAGCCCCGGGGACAGGGTGACTCTTGGACATGTGGTGGACCAAATCCGATGCAACAGTTTGTTATCAATGAATGAAAAATGGTGTGTCGCGTGCCGTCCCAAGGTTGCCGGGAGACTCTCCATTGTGCCAAATTTCTCTTGACCCGGCGGGGTTTTGGGAATAGTCTACCGTGGAGTTGGATGTGCCAAAAGTTGGGGGATGTGACGCCTGTGGTTTGTGTAGTTTTGTGAAATTATTCTTTAAATCATGGCAGCTCATGGGGGAGCGGGGAGGTGTACGTCACGACATCTCAAGAGAGTAGCAGTGCTACATCCTCGAATGGTCAGAGGTTTTTCTCATGTTTCCTTGAACGGATGAATCCAACGCGCGTGACCCTGTTTTGCTTTGCATGACAACATTTTTTCGAGCCCTGAGGAATGGTTCACGGAGGGAATAAGCATGTCTGAGCCCACTCCAAAGAAGAAGGATGCTGCGAAGGAAAAAGAGCATCCCATGGGGGATCCCCGCTACAAAGGAATCGATCGGGTCCTCAAGAGGCAGCAGTATCAGCAGGATGCACTCATCGAAGTGCTCACTTCCGCGCAGGAGGCCTTCGGTTATCTCACCGAGGAGTCCCTCATTTACACCGCAAGACAGTTGAAACTGCCATTCAGCTGGGTATACGGAGTCGCTACATTCTATCACTTCTTCTCCCTGAAGCCGCAAGGCGAGCACAGCGCCATCGTCTGTCTGGGTACCGCCTGCTATGTGGGAAAAGCAGCCGACATCGTGGAGAGCCTCGAGAAGGGATTCGATGTCAAGGCTGGTCAGACCACCGCCGACGGGAAACTGACCGTCACCACGACCCGCTGTCTGGGCTGTTGCGGGCTCGCACCGGTCGTTGTTCTCGACAACACCGTCCTGGGCAAGGAAACCCCCGAGACGACCGTGGAAAAAGTGCGCCAGGTCGTCCTGCAAGCCAGCGGTGGCAATGGCGGAAACGGAGGTTCCGCATGACCGATTGCCTGAAGGTTTTCGCGGAGCCGTTCGGATGAGGACAGCCCGGCGAAACGGTCCAGGCAACGTGTTGTGGGCGGATTTGGGACATTGTTGAAAACCGAGACCGAACTCCACTGAACACTTCACGATTTGAGGAGAAGACAGCGATATGAACCGAGAGGAACTGATGGCAATGGCCCAGGCTGAACTGGACCAGCAGCAACGATTCCGCTACAGGATACTCTGCTGCATGAGCACCCCGTGCATTTCATCCGGTGCGACGGCTGTGTACGAGGCCCTGCTGGATGCAATGAAAACCGGCCAGCTGGAAGCTGAAGTGGAAGCCGTGGCGACGGGCTGTATGGGACCGTGCAGTCGAGGGCCCCTCGTGACGATCAGGGTTGAAGGCAAGGAGGATGTGATCTATGAAAACGTCACATCGGATCTGGCCGCGGACATCATCGACAAGCATATCCGCAAGGCCCCGGCGCCTTCATTGAATGAGAAGATACTGCCCAACACCGTACCCTTCTTCACCAAGCAGATGAAGATCGTGCTGGGTGACAGCGGCGAGGTGGACCCGGAGAAGATCGAGAGCTACGTCGCCCGCGGAGGGTATTCAGCGCTGGGCCACGCTCTGCGGGAGATGACACCGGAAGAGGTCTGCGAGGAAATCACCAAAAGCGGCATTCGTGGCCGCGGAGGCGCGGGCTATCCCAGCGGCCTCAAGTGGCACATGGTGCGCAAGGCGGCCGGAGACAAGAAATATGTCGTGGCCAACGGCGATGAAGGGGACCCCGGCGCCTACATGGACCGCACTCTCATGGAATCGGATCCTCACCGGGTGCTCGAAGGCATGGCCATTGCCGGCTATGCGGTGGGATCCGACCAGGGCTACATCTATGTGCGCGGCGAATACCCCCTGGCGGCGAAGCGCCTGGAGAAGGCAGTTCGGCAGGCCGAGCGAAGAGGGCTCCTGGGCAACCGCATTCTGGACAGCCCGTTCAACTTCCGCATTGACATGAGGATGGGTGCGGGGGCTTTTGTGTGCGGCGAGGAAACGGCCCTCATGCAATCCATCATGGGAAGGCGCGGCCAGCCTATACCCCGTCCGCCCTATCCCGCCCACAAGGGACTCTGGGGTGGCCCGACCCTCATCAACAACGTGGAAACCCTCGGCAACATCGCAGCCATCATCGGCAAGGGTGCCGAGTGGTATGCCAGCTTCGGCACGGAGAAGAGCAAGGGAACGAAGATCTTCGCTCTCGCCGGGAAAGTGGTGAACACGGGCCTCATCGAGGTTCCCATCGGCATCACGCTGCGGGAAATCGTCTACGACATTGGGGGAGGCATCCCGGGAGGGAAGGCGTTCAAGGCCGCCCAGACGGGTGGGCCGAGCGGCGGGTGCATCCCGGCTGATTACCTGGACGTCCCCATCGACTACGAAAGCCTTGCAAAGCTTGGTTCCATCATGGGCTCCGGTGGACTCATCGTGATGGACGAGACCAGCTGCATGCCGGACGTGGCCAAGTTTTTCATGGAATTCTGCATGGATGAAAGCTGCGGCAAATGCGGTCCCTGCCGAGGTGGTACCGTCCAGATGCACGGGATTCTCGCCCACATCACCGACGGTCTTGCCACGATGGACGATTTGAAGAAGCTGGAAGAGCTGTGTCTCATGGTCAAGGAGACAAGCCTCTGCGGTTTGGGGCAGACGTCTCCCAATCCCATTTACAGCACCCTGCGGTACTTCAGGGATGAATACGAGGCCCATATCAAGGATCACCATTGCCCCGCCGGCGTGTGCACTTTTGGCAAAGCGGCCGGTTAGGTCTCTACAAGGTGGATCGATGACTGAGAGTCCCGAATACAAGTTCCCGATGGAGGTGTCATAATGCCGGTTGTCACCCTTACCATAAATGATAAACTCGTGAGTGCCCGGTCGGACAGGACCGTTTTGGAGGCAGCGAAAGACGCGGGGGTTCAGATCCCCACCCTGTGCTTCCTCGAGGGACTGACCCCGAGAGGGGGTTGCCGACTCTGCCTCGTGGAGCTCGAGGGCAGCCCGCGGCTCATGGCCTCCTGTGTCACGCAGGTTCAGGAGGGCATGGTGGTAAAAACCGAGACCCCGAAACTGACCGAATACCGCAAGATGATGGTGGAACTGCTCCTGACCGAGCGCAATCACATCTGCGCGGTTTGCGTCATGAACGGCCATTGCGAACTGCAGGCCATGGCCGCCAAGCTGGGGGTCGACCACGTGCGCTACGACTACTTGTGTCCCGATCTGGCCATGGATGCCAGTCACGAGCGCAACGTCAGGGACCCCAACCGCTGCATCCTCTGCGCCCGCTGTGTGCGCACGTGCGACGAGGTGGAGGGTGCCCATTGTCTCGACATGATGGGCCGGGGTGTTCAGTGCAACGTCATCACGGGCATGAACCAGGAATGGGGCAAGGCCAGGAGTTGCACCACCTGCGGCAAGTGCGTCCAGGTCTGCCCGACGGGAGCCCTCTTCAAGAAGGGATCCACGGTGGGGGAAATGGAGAAACAGAGGGAGTTCCTGATCTGGATTCTGGATGGTCGGGACAAGAAGATATGGCACTGGTCCAGATAGAAGGAGCGGCACAAGATGACCACCAAGCAAAACAGTAAGGTTCGGTTGGCCACCGCTTGGTTTGGCGGGTGCGCCGGCTGCCATATGAGCTTTTTGGACATAGACGAGCGCATCATCGATGTGGCCCAGTTGGTGGATGTGGTCTACAGCCCCATCGCCGATATCAAGAAGTTTCCCGAGGGCGTTGATGTGACGCTGGTGGAAGGAGCCGTGGCCAACAGTGATCACATCAAGGAGGCCAAGGAAATCCGTGAGAAGAGCAAGATCGTCATCGCATTCGGTGACTGCGCGGTGACCGGCAACGTCCCCAGCCTCCGCAATCGTCTGGACGTCAAGAGTATGATCAATTCGGTCTATTGGGAGGGACCTGGAAAGCCCCCCCCTGACCAGGACATCCTGGATGTGATGCCGGTCCTTCTGCCCAAGGTCGTGCCTTTGCACCAGATCATCCCCGTGGATATTTATTTGCCGGGATGTCCGCCGGACCCGGAGAGGATTTGGGCAGCCATCACTGCACTGCTCAAGGGCGAGCCTGTGGCTCTGCCTCCCGAGATGCGAAACTTCGGATGAGCGATCTGTGACGGAGGTCGGAAGGTGGTCATCGAAGGTGATTGCCGCCATGGCATGGTGAAGACTCTGCCCGATCCGATTTCCGGCCCGTGAGCTCCGACTTCCGGTGCTGAGGCAACCCGTTGGGTGGACCCCCGGGCCATCCGGCCGACAACCTGCAATTCCGAAACTCGAGAAGGAAACGTATGGGAAAGACAATTCATATAGAACCAGTCACCCGAATCGAGGGGCATGCCAAGATCGCAGTCCACCTGGATGATGCCGGCAAGGTGTCCGATGCCAAATTCCATGTGGTGGAATTCCGCGGTTTTGAGAAATTCTGCGAAGGTCGCACCTATCCGGAAATGCCCGGGATCACGATGCGCATTTGCGGCATCTGTCCCGTCAGCCACATGCTGGCTTCAGCCAAAGCCTGTGATGCCATCATGGGGGTGAGGATCCCCCGGCCCGCGGAGAAGCTTCGCAGGCTCATCAATCACGCCCAGTACACCCAGAGCCATGCTCTGAGCTTCTTCCACCTGAGCGCCCCGGACCTGCTCCTGGGCATGGAGAGCGACCCGGCGGCCCGCAATGTCATTGGCCTCATCCACGCCAACCCCGACTTGGCCAGAAAAGCGGTGCGCCTGCGCCAGTTCGGCCAGGAAATCATCCGGATGCTCGGGACCCGGAGCGTCCATCCCCCGTGGGCCGTGCCGGGAGGCGTCAGGGATACGCTCACCGCGGAGAACCTTGCCTGGATCAAGGATCGCTTGCCCGAGGCGTTCGACACGACGGAGCTCGCTGTGAAGCTCCTTCTCGACAGCTACGACAAGTTCGGGAAGGAAGTGGAGACCTATGGGAATTTCCCGAGCCTCTTCATTGGGCTCGTCACCCCGGAAGGAGGCCTGGAGCACTACGACGGACTCCTGCGGGTGATGGATGCCGACGGCAGGTTGCTGCATCCCGGCCTTTCCAACGACAAGTGGCAGGACATCATCGCCGAGGCCGTGGAGCCCTGGAGCTATCTCAAGTTCCCCTATTACAAGCCCTTTGGATACGGGAATGGAAATGGGGAAGTTCCGGGCCTGTACAGGGTTGGGCCCGTGGCGCGCCTCAACATCTGTGACTTCGCGGGGACACCCAGAGCGGACAGGGAGCTGCGGAATTTCCGTCGCCTCGGGAAAGAAGGGAAGCCCGTCTACAGCATGTTCCACGCCCATTACGCCCGTCTCATCGAGATCCTCTTCTCTCTCGAGAGAATCGGAGAGATCATCGAGGATCCGATCCTCATGGATCCCCACCTGCGAAGCCAGGCCGGGGTGAACAATGAGGTGGGTGTGGGGATCATGGAAGCACCCCGTGGAACCCTCTTCCATGAGTATCACGTGGATGACACGGGAATCCTCAAGAAGGTGAACCTCCTCGTGGCCACGGGCAACAACAACCTGGCCATGAACAAGACGATCACCCAGATTGCCAAGGCGTACATGGATGGGGCCAACATCACGGAAGGGCTGTGCAACCGGGTCGAGCACGGCATCCGGCTTTTCGATCCCTGCCTGAGCTGCTCCACTCACGCGGTGGGCCAGATGCCCATGCAGATCCAGGTCATTGACGTCGAAGGGAATGTGGTCGACGAGAAGTTCAGAGGCTAGCGGGTGCGAGGAAGCCCCTGACCGATTTCCGGGTCTCCCGTTCTCATGGTGGGACAGGCTGGAGCGAGAAGTCGATCAGGGAGCACCACCGACCGGAGTGTGTTGAGGGAGTTGGGATGGGGGCGGACTTCATCCCTGTCTCCCTCGTTTTCTTTCCAGGGATAGGTTGCGGACTCCGTGATCCTTCTTCTTTCTTGCGACCCTTCGGAAAGTTGTCCCATGATCCTCATCATCGCATACGGAAACAGCCTGCGACGAGATGACGGTGCAGGTCTGGCTCTGGGAGAAATCCTGGAGAGGGCGCTGCGCAGCCGGGGGCGGCAGGTGAAACGGATCGCCCAGCACCAGCTGGATCCGGAAATCTCCCTTTGCGTTGCCGAAGAGGGGGTTTCGTCGGTGGTCTTTGTGGACACAAGAGTGGCTGTCGGAAGCGATGACGCTTGTTCGTTGCAGGTTCTGCAAGTGCCGCGGAATTCCACGGAATCCCGCCTCGGTCACCACTTGGGTTCTTCGGCCGTGATGGCCTACGCCAGACTCCTCTATGGAAAGGATCCCATTGCATGGGTCTTGACGGTCCCGGGTGTGGACTTCGACCATGGCGAGGGATTCAGCGGTGTTGCACAGGAGGCGCTCAAGAGCCTTCCCGCCTTCCTCGAGTCCCTCCCCCATGGCTGGCCCGAAACAGAGTATTTCCCCGCCTCCGATTCCTGATCCCCGGCCTCCGGCCCGGCAATCAACGGGGCGGCGACCCGGTCGCTTCGAGAAAACGGTGTCTTTCCAGCAAGGCATTCAAGGCGACGGCACCATCCTCCGGGCTCAGGTAGGTGCAGATCCCCCGGGACTGCAGGTCCTGAAGACACGGTCTGATTTCGGGTTCCGAAGCCAGGAGGACAAACACCATGGGTTTTCGCAGTTCCTTGGTGAAGGCCTCGAGTTCCGCGATGGGGATGCGGACCACGGGATTGTAGCTCCAGACGACGAGGTAGGCATCGAAGGGTTCCTCCAGGAGGTGCTTCAGTACCCGCGCGTAGGTGTTGGGCATGAAACCGGGCCCCGTGAGATCGACGGGGTTCTGGAGAATGACGGGTGTATTCTCGCCGATGGTTGCCATGATCCTGCTCTTCACTCCCGGTGTGATGTCGGGAATGACCCAGTCCGCCTCCAGGAGGCGATCCATGGCCACGATGGCTGGGCCCGCCGTGTAGGTGAGGATGCACAGTCGGTTTCCTTCCGGCGGAGGCAGCATGCTCAAGGCCTTGGAGATCACGGCCGCCTCCCACGCCGTTCCCGCTTCGACAACCCCTGCCTGCTTGAACATGGCCCGGTACAGGGCGTATTCCCCCGTCAGGCTGCCCGTGTGAGTTGCAGTCGAGGCGGAGACCTCTTCTCTCTTGCCGGCCTTGTAGGCCACGATGGGTTTGTGCGGAGTGATGGTCCTCGCCTCACGATAGAAGTCCCTCGGGTTTTCAAGCCCTTCAATGAAGAGGCAAAAGGATTTGACACGGGGATCGTCCTTTAGGGCTTCCAGATAATCCACGAAGTGGACAACACTGCAGTTCCCGACTCCAATGAAATGGCTCAGACCGCACTCCAGGTTTCGCAAGCTGTTTGCCAGGGCGAGGCCCACGCCCCCGCTTTGAGAAATGAGGGCCACGTTGCCCGGGAGTGCCTTCAGATGCCAGAAGATGCCGTGGAGGCCTTCGTGAAAGTTCGAGAACCCAAGAGTGTTCGGTCCAATCACGGGCATCTCGTGCTCGGTGGCGATCCTCTTGAGTCGCTCCTCCAGAAATTTTCCGTCTTCTCCCGTTTCCCTGAAGCCGCCGCTGACGATGGTCACCGCCTGTACCCCCAGTTTCGCTGCTTTTTCGGTCATCTCGAGAGCCATGTAATGATTGAGAAGTATGATGGCCAGCTCAGGGGGAGGGTCGATGGCCTCCAGGTCCGGGTAACATTTCCTGCCCAGGATCTGGTCATACTTGGGATTCACTGGAATCACTTCGCCAGGGTAGGACGACGCGAGGAGATTGCAGATGGGTCCCATGCCCACCGGGTGTTCGTGCTGAGTGGCCCCGACAACGGCGATTCTTTTGGCGTTGAGAGCTCTTTTTAGTCTCTCCTTCATCAAGGGAGTCAAGGGCATCGGATACTCCTGGAAGCCGGCTGTTCCGCAAAGAAGGGTCTGTCCCCTTGTGGTTCCTCCGTGGCATACCTCCAAGGGAAATGCATGAGGCATGAATCCCATCTTGCACGGGAAAAGTGCACGGTGTAAATGAGATACCATAATCAAAAAGGAAATCAATTAAATAGGTCTTGGAGTCGGTTTCAGGAGGGAAAAGGATGGAGAGGATCATAAAGGGGAAAAAGATCGAGCTGATCCAGGGGGACCTGACCGAGCTTGCCGTGGACGCCATCGTCAACGCGGCCAATGCTCAATTGATTCTCGGGGCTGGGGTGGCCGGTGCCATCCGCACCAAGGGGGGGCCGACCATTCAGAAGGAGTGCGACCAAATCGGGGGTACGACGGTGGGAGGAGCCGTGGTGACGGGCGGCGGCAACCTCAAGGCCCGCTATGTGATCCATGCAGTGGGTCCCCGCCAGGGGGAGGGCAATGAAGATGAAAAGCTGAGGCAGGCCACCCTGAACAGTCTTAAGCGAGCCACGGAGAAAGGCATGCGGTCCGTTGCCTTTCCCGCCATCAGCACGGGAATCTTTGGGTTTCCAAAGGAACGGTGCGCTCGAATCATGCTGGGTTCAGTCGGGAAGTTCCTGGCGGAAGAAGAAACAAGCCTCACGCACGTCATGATCTGCCTCTGGTCCAAGGAGGACCTCGAGGTTTTCGCAAGGGTGCTGGAAGCACTGGAAAAGCCGGCCTGATCGATTCTCCACAGGGGGAATCAGGGGTTATTCACAAGTTGGATTGCACTCTCTTTTCGTACTTGAATCCCCAGGAATTCAACACCCCATGCGCCGAGATTCCTGTAAGGCCCATCAAATCCCCGCTCACTGGAAAATTCCCCGGTGCCGGCGTCGATGGCGACGAACCTCACCCCTGCGGACCGAGCCGCATCGAGGTCTCCCCTTCCATCCCCGAGGAAGAGGCATTCCCCGGGAGGGAGATGGAATTCCCGCAGCAGCCTGATCAACGATTCGGACTTGGGCCAGTTCCCGCCCCCCCGGACAATGTCCAGGAGTTCCTGCAGTCCATGGACGGCCAGGATCTCCTGGAGTTCGGCCAATGGGGTGTTTGAAAGGGCCGCCCGTCTGACGCGGCGTTTTGCAAGCTCCTTGAGAACCTCCATGGCCCCGGGGGCGAGGGGCGCCCTGGTCATGACTCGATGGGCAAGAATCTTGAACCTCTCCCATCTGGCCTCGAATTCCCCGTCCTTGAAGGGTCTGCCGATGACCTGGGCCTGGATGCTCCGTATCTTTTCTCCCCGGTTGATTCCCGTCATTTGAAGGTATCTTTTGGCGATGCGATCCCGGGTTTGTGGATCATCGGTGAATGCTTCACCCATTGCCCGGGCATTGGCCAGGTTGGAGTCAATCAGCACTCCATTGACATCAAAAATGCACACAGTGAACGGTGGAGTTTTCATCGGTCGGCCCCATGCCCGGAACACCCCGGCGATCCGTCACGCCCATTCAAAAAGCCTGATCCCCTGGGAGCCTTCCGGTTTGGAAAGGATGCCGAACTGATCGAAGGCATACCGATCCACGGGCTCCCCCCAGCCTTCTTCAGGATATGCGGTCATCCCCCCTCGTTGGATCTCGCGAAACCCTTTCAACACACTTTCCAGGAAAAGAGGAGGGAGGACGGGAGGGCCGTGGGAAACAAGGAGGCGGTCAAAATCGCTTCGCCTCGCAAGGAGATGTTCCAAAGATGCGATGTACTCGTCCAGATCGGAATCCCAGAAATGAGCGTAGATTGCCCCTTCGCACACCAGGTCTCCCGTGAACAAATTCCTGCCGGCGCCGTCGAGGAAGGACATGCTGCCGTGGGTGTGTCCGGGGGTCGCAATGGCCAGAAGTTCACGGCCTCCCAAATCGAAGGTGTCTCCGTGGGCAATGGTGAAATCCGGAGTGACTCCCGTGATTTTGTATTCGTGGGGGTTGAAAGCGGGGGGCAGGGGAACCCCTTCGGAGATACACGGGTTGATGTAGAGATCCATCAGCAGCTCATTGGGAATGTTTCGCGCAACAAGGCGCTTCTCCACCTCCCCTATGGCGGTCCTTTCAAAATGGGCGTTTCCCCCGATGTGATCGAAATGCCAGTGAGTGTTGAGGACGATGAAAGGCGTGGAAACAAGGGGCTCGATGGCGGAGCGGACATTACGGAACCCCATGCCGGAATCCACCAGTGCGGCGAGTTCGTCGCCCATCACCAAATAAAACTGAACATGGCCGGGATCCTCGATGAGGAAAACACCGTCCTCCACCTCGGTTATTCGAAACCAGCCGGTGTCCTGCATCGTCACGCCCTCCATTGGCGGCCTTTTAAAAAGCTCTTTTCCCGGAGGTTTCGGCAAAAGGTTTTCCGTTCACGGTTCGATACCGCTTTGGCGGGTGCTAAACTCATTACCAGTATGATGCGTTGCCAGGGGAAAAACTTAGCTTCTGTGGGCATCGATGGTTATGGAAGCCTTCATGCCCGGTCTGAGCTGCTGTTCGGGTTGGGAAAGCTCGACCTTGAGAGGGAAGCCGACCGCCGGTTTGCCGTCACCGACCGGAGAGCGTGCTTCCGCCTGTGGGCCTGTCGGCTGGGACAACGGTGCGCCAATGGCGACGACGGTGCCCCTCGCCAACTTGTCAGGGTAGGCGTCAAACTTCACATCGACTGTCTGCCCGATGCTGATGCTCTTAAGGTCCGCCTCGGTGACCCTGGCTTCGAGCCAGAGACGGTTCGCATCCACCACGACGGCGACGGTGTCCCCTGACTTGACCAGGTCACCGTCGGTGAAGGCCCGTTTGGACACGATGCCGCTTATGGGGGCCGTAATTGTGGTTGCGGTGAGGTTTCTTCTGGCGGTGTCGAGGGACGATTGAGCCCGTTCGAGTCGCACTTTAGCCGCGGCCGCGAACCGCTGCTTGGTTTCCATGAGGTTCTTCTTTGCCTTGACCGCCTGGAGTCTCGCTTCGTTCCGCTGCAGCTCCTTTTTCGCCGCCAGGACTTCTGATTTCGCAGTCTTTCGGGACAACTCCCTTTCCTGCTTTCTCCTCACATACTCCGGGCCACTCCGGTAAACGACCTGACCCCGGTCGGGCTCCACCGAGCCACCCTGCATTCTGGTCTCGGCCGCCTTGAGCCGAGACCTGGAGGCCTCCACGGCTTTGGTGGCCTGATTCAGCTCGAGGGGCACTCGTTTCTTCAGGTCTTCCAGCCCCCTTTCCGCCTTGCTCCTCTGAATCTCAACCTTGCGCACCTGCTCCTGGGCTTCGGTGACCTGGGATTTGTACTGGCTGTTTTGAAGTTGGGCGACCACCTCTCCGGCCTTGACGCGATCTCCTTCCGCAACGGCCATGGAAAGGATCTTTCCTTCAATCACGGCGTTCACCGGGACGGTCTCTCCCTGCACGAGGGCATCGTTCAGTGTGAGCCTGCGGTTTGCCTTCTCGAACCAAAGGATTCCAAGAAGTATGAAAAGCCCCGCCGCAACCGAAGCTCCGGCGAGAAGCAGGGTTGTCGGCGACCATCTCAAGAACCATTTGCCGTGCCCAGATCTTCTGACAGGCTGGGAGTCGGGAATGTCACCGGCAATTCCCGCAAAAGGAGACTCGGCGCCGGATGGTGCTCCATCCTTTTCCTTCTTTTGGGTTTCCATGGACTCTCCTCCAGGCGTTGGGGCCAAGAGCTGACCAAACTGAAGAAGTGATCAGAATATGGCTTTTCGTGGGCTCTGCCAGGGTCATTGCCACCAGTATACTGAACCGCGAGGCCGATGATCCAGGAAAAACTGGATTAGGCGCCTGTCTCCTCTGGTTACGGTAAAGCTTTTGAAGTCCAAAAACCCATGAAACGGAACATCACTCCACGGTGGGATACCGGAGGTCCCACCCACCGCCGAGTGCCTTGTAGACCGCCACCAGGTTGGTGGCGACTTTCTGGTCGCTCTGGGCAAGCTGGTCCTGGGATTGGTAGAGTGCCCGCTGGTTCAGCAAGACATTCAGGAAATCCACCAGGCCATGGGTGTAGAGCTCGTTTGCGATCTCCACGGCCCTGCGGCTCGCTTCCACCGAGTCGGCGAAGGAGCGCCTGGTTTCCTGCTCACGCAGATAGGCCACCAGGGAAGATTCGACATCGGCGAAGGAAGAGAGAACGACTTTTTCATACTGGGCCAGGGCCTGTTCCTGACGGGCGTTTTGCACCTGGATGTTGGCGCGGATGCGTCCCGCGTCAAAAATGGGCCACCTCACGGTGGGCCCGACAGCCCAGAAGCGGCTCCCGGAAGTGAAAAAGTCACTGAGGCTCACACTCTGGAGTCCCAATGCACCGGTCAGAGAGAATCTCGGAAACAGGTCCGCGGTGGCGACTCCGATGCGGGCCGTCGCCGCAGCGAGCTCCCGTTCGGCCCTGCGGATGTCCGGCCGGCGCCTCAGCAGATCCGACGGCAGCCCGGCTGGGATTTCCGGCGGAGTCCCCGGAATGGGAGCCACCTTGGTGAGTTCTTGGAGAAGGGAGCCCGGTTCCTGGCCCAGCAGCACTCCCAGCTGATATATGGATTGTTTGAGCTGAATCTCCAGGGTGGGCACCTGCGCTTCCGTATTGGCGAGCTGAGCTTTCGCCTGAGCCACGTCGAGCTCGCTGCTGAGTCCCGCCTGGAATCGTGCCGTGACCAGCTCCAGGGTCTGCCTCTGGGAGTTGATGTTGTCATTGGCAATGGCGAGCCGCAGTTGTGTTCCCCTCACCTGGAGGTAGCTTCTGGCCACTTCGGCGAGGAGTGAAACCAGCACATCCCGCAGGTTTTCCTCCGATGCCTGGATGTCTGCATTGGCCGCTTCCAAGGCCCGACGGGTGCCCCCGAAGATATCCATTTCCCAGCTCGCGTCGAAACCGGCCAGAAAAAGGTCGAAATCACCTGTCGATCGGCCCCTGCCGCCATCAGCGCTGGTGTTCTCACTGGAGCGGTTTCGCGAGTAGTCCGCGGATGTGTTCACCTGGGGGTAGAGGTCCGCCGCGACGACCCCTCTTTGAGCCCGGGCTTCCCGCACGCGGGCCTGAGCCACCTTCAGGTCCTTGTTGAGGCGAACGGCCCGCTCGACAAGTGAGTCGAGTTCGGGGTCGTTGAAAGTGGTCCACCAGCCTCCGAGGTCGACGGGGGGGGTCGCGGTCAGATGGTCTGCCGCTTCATTCCACTTTGCGGGGGCGCTCGTGTCCGGTCTGCGATAATTCGGTCCCACCATGCATCCGGATATGGTCAAAAGCAGGGCCCCACACACCACCGTTTTCCATCCAAACCGCGAAGACAGATCACTGATAGTCATCGCAACCGTTCCCTTTTCCGTCTCTTTGTGTCGGATTTCTCTGATCCAGTTGCTCCATTGACATTCCCGAGCGCCTTGTCGTATTAAATGTGCGTTTTAAATGAATGTTTTCCGCGAGTCAAGCAGTACCACCCCGCTCGGGTTGGGACAAGAGGGAATCTCTTTTGTCTGAACTGCCCAGGAGTCTCGGGAAGCACCTCGTCTTTCAGGCCGTTATGGGATATTTAAGGGATGGCCGGGAGATGCCGACGGCCAATTTAGGGAAGGATGGGCAAGAGTCTGTCCGTTGTTCCGTTGAACCCAGGAAAAGAAGAGAAATGACTTCCGACTCCAACAGTCTATCCCATGCCGCTGCATCTCCAGGGGCCGCTGCCTTTGTGGGCCATCATCCCGCGACCGGATACCGCGCGTTTCCGGGCGAGGTGGGACTAGGGCTTTGCTTGCGCCGGGCGCTCCTGCTGACGTTGTCAGTGATCACCATTGCCGGATGCTCCGGGGATGCCACCGGACAGAAGAAAGGGAACGACGCGATGCAGAGGCCTGTTGTCCCGGTGACGGTCACGACCTCCATCGAAAAGACCATTCCCGTGCAGCTTCGCGCCATAGGAAAAGTTCAGGCCTTCTCCACCGTGACCATCAAGTCCCAGGTGGCCGGGCAGATTGTATCCGTGCATTTCCGTGAGGGGCAGGAAGTGAAGCAGGGGGACCTCCTCTTCACCATCGACCCTCGCCCGTTCGAGGCCAACGTGAAAAAGGCCGAGGCCCAGCTGGCGAAGGACAGGGCCCAGTTCCAGAATGCGAAAAGGCTCATCGAACGCTACCAGGCGGTGGTCAAGCGAGGCTATGTGTCCGAGGAGCAATACGATACCGCCCTCGCCAACCTGGCTGCCCTCGAGGCGAGTGTCAGGGCGGGAGAAGCGGCCCTGGAGAGTGCCAGGCTGGAGCTCAAGTACTGCACCATCCATTCTCCCATTGCAGGTTACACGGGCGAAGTCAAGGTGCACCAGGGGAACATCATGAAGGAAAATGACAATGACCGTCCCATGGTCACCATCAACCAGGTGAGTCCGATTCACGTGTCGTTTTCCGTCCCTGAACAGCACCTGCCGGAAATCAACCGCCACCTGGCATCGGGAGAACTGGGGGTGCTAGCCAGGGTGCAGGGTGACGAAGGGAACCCGGTTTCCGGGCAGTTGAGCTTCATCGACAATGCGGTGAATACGGACACGGGCACGATCCAGCTCAAGGCGACATTCACCAATGAGGCCAGGACGCTTTGGCCCGGTCAGTTTGCCAATGTGGTGCTGACCCTCACCACTCAAGCCGGTGCGGTCGTCGTCCCTTCGCAGGCGGTGCAAACGGGACAGCAGGGCCAGTACGTCTTCGTCGTCAAACCGGATTCAACGGTGGAATACCGTCCGGTGGTCGTGGGGAGAACCATCGATCACGAGGCCGTCATCGACAAAGGGCTTTCGGGGGGGGAAAGGGTGGTCACGGACGGTCAGCTGCGCCTCGCTCAGGGGTCGCCGATAAAGGTTCTGGGCAACGCCCAGGAAAGCGGGGGCACGAAGCAATGAACATCCCCGAACTCTTCATTCGAAGGCCCGTCATGACGACCCTCGTCATGATGGCCATTGTCATATTCGGATTCATGGGCTACCGGCTTCTTCCCGTGAGTGAGCTGCCCAACGTGGATTTTCCCACCATCGAGGTGTCCGCCAATCTGCCGGGTTCCAGTCCCGGGACCATGGCCTCGTCGGTGGCGACACCCCTTGAGCGGGAGTTTTCCACCATCGCCGGCCTCGATTCCATGACCTCCGTCAGCGGGTTGGGCAACACCCGGATCACCCTGCAGTTTTCCCTGGATCGAAGCCTGGACGGTGCAGCGCTGGACGTGCAGACGGCCATCTCCAAGGCACAGCGACTGCTGCCGGCGGACATGCCGACCCCTCCTTCCTACCGCAAGGTGAATCCGGCCGATCAGCCCATCCTCTTTCTCGCTCTGAGCTCCCCCATCCTTCCCCTTTCCACGGTCAACGAATACGCCGACACCCTCATGGCCCAGCGTATTTCCATGATCAGCGGGGTAGCTCAGGTCAACATCTTCGGGGCCCAGAAGTACGCGGTCCGCGTTCAGTTGAATCCCAACGCCCTGAGCTCGACGGGAATCGGCATCGATGACGTGGAGAAGGCCATCGTCAAGGCCAACGTGAATCTGCCCACGGGAACCCTCTATGGGCGGCACCAGGCCTTCACCGTGGAGACGACGGGGCAGCTCATCAGGGCCGAGGACTACCGGTCCCTCATCGTGGCCTACCGGAACGGCTCTCCCGTGAGGCTTCAGGAACTCGGCAAGGTCACGGACAGTGTCGAGAACGACAAGGTGGCCGCATGGTACAACACCGCTTCGCAAGGGGTCCGGTCCATCACCCTCGCCATTCAGCGTCAGCCGGGAACGAACACCGTGGAAGTGGCCGACGCCATCAAGGCGCTCTTGCCCGCCTTCCGAGCCCAGCTGCCCGCCTCCATCGACTTGAACGTGCTTTATGACCGGTCCGAATCCATCCGCAATTCCATCCACGATGTTCAACTGACCCTTTACCTGAGCATAGCCCTCGTGGTGCTGGTCATATTCCTTTTTCTGCGCAACTTGCGGGCGACCATCATTCCCAGCCTGGCAGTGCCCCTGTCGGTCATCGGGACCTTTGCCGTGATGCACCTCATGGGCTACAGCCTGGACAACCTCTCCCTCATGGCATTGACCCTGTGCGTCGGGTTCGTGGTGGACGATGCCATCGTCATGCTGGAGAACATCGTCAGGCACCTCGAAATGGGAAAGGGGAAGTTCCAGGCCGCACTGGACGGGTCCAGGGAGATAGGATTCACCATCGTCTCCATGACCCTCTCCCTCGCGGCGGTCTTCATTCCACTCCTTTTCATGGGAGGCATACTGGGGAGGCTGTTCCATGAATTCGCCGTGGTCATCACGGTGGCCATTCTCGTCTCGGGCTTCGTCTCCCTGAGCCTCTCGCCCATGCTTTGCAGCCGCATTCTCTCGAGCCCCGGGGAAGTCAAGAAAGGACAGTTTTACAGGTTATCCGAGTCGGCCTTCAACTGGATGCTCGCGGTCTACGACAGGAGCCTCCTGTGGGTGCTGAGACATCGGCCGGTTACCCTCTTCGTGTCGGTCCTGCTTGTCTTCGTGACCGCCTACCTGTTCAGCGTCGTTCCCAAGGACTTCATCCCGAGCCAGGATACGGGGCAGATTTCGGGGTTCACGGAGGCCGCCCAGGGGATTTCCTTCGAAGCCATGGTGGAGCATCAGAAAGCGGTTGCCGATGTCATCCGGCAGGACCCCGCGGTGGAGGCGTTCATGTCCGCCGCAGGTGCAACGGCCGGAAACCCCACCGGGAATGCCGGGCGATTCTTCGTGCGGCTCAAGGATGCCTCCGAGCGGAAGGAATCGGTGACGGAAATCATTCAGAGGCTGAGGGCCAAGGTTTCGGGTGTTCCCGGCATCAACGCCTACCTCTCCAATCCCCCGGCCATCCAAATCGGCGGACGGACCACCAAAGGACTCTTCCAATACACGCTTCAGGGGGCGGACACGCAGGAGCTCTACCAATGGGCCCCTCTTGTGGAAGGAAAATTCCGCAGTCTGCCTGCACTCCAGGACGTCAACAGCGATTTGCAGATTTCGAGCCCCGAAGTGCTGGTGGACATCGACCGAGACAAGGCCGATGCCCTGGGGATCTCCGCTGACCAGATCGAAAACACACTGTACAATGCGTACGGGTCCAAGCAGATTTCCACCATTTACACCCCTACCAACCAGTACAAGGTCATCCTGGAGGTGGAGTCCCAATACCAGCGGGGCCCCGCGAGCCTGGCCATGCTCTATGTCCGCTCGGTCGGCGGCAAGCTGGTCCCCATGGACACCATTGCGAGGATTTCCCCCCAGGTGGGGCCTCTCACGGTGAACCATACAGGACAGCTCGCCTCGGTGACCATCTCCTTCAACCTGAAACCTGGCGTCGCGCTTGGGGATGCGGTGACCCAAATCGAAGACACGGTGAGGGATCTTCGCCTTCCCGTGTCCATCACTCCGAGCTTCCAAGGCACCGCCCAGCAGTTCCAGGCTTCCATGCGAGGCATGTGGCTGCTCCTGGTCCTCGCGATCCTGGTCATCTACATGGTGCTCGGGATCCTCTACGAGAGCTTCGTCCATCCCGTCACCATTCTGTCGGGGCTTCCCTCGGCGGGGGTAGGAGCCCTCCTGACGCTTCTAATCTTCAAGACGGACCTGAGCATCTACGCTTTTGTCGGAGTCATCATGCTCGTCGGCATCGTCAAAAAGAACGCCATCATGATGATTGATTTTGCGTTGAGCGCCCAGAGAGAGAACGGGAAGAGTCCGGCGGAAGCCATTTACCAAGGCTGCATCCTGCGATTCCGTCCCATCATGATGACCACCCTTGCGGCACTCATGGGGACCCTGCCCATCGCCCTCGGCATTGGAGCCGGAGCGGAGGCGCGCCGGCCCCTGGGGCTCGCGGTCGTGGGAGGCCTCGTGTTTTCCCAGTTGCTGACTCTTTACATCACGCCCGTTGTCTACATCGCCCTGGAATCTGCTCAGAGATCTCTGCGAGGGCTTTTTGAGGGGAGGGCGAGACGTCCGCAAGTCCTGCCCGAAGTGGAAAAGGATACGGGTGATGCTCTTCCCGATGCCGCCGCAAGACAAATGACAGGCCCGCAATAGGGTTTGATCCCACCCGGATTTCCGAGTATAAGCGGGGCAACCTGAAAAATGGGAGCTGGCGGGGATGTGCCGTAGGCGCGGGTCGCCGGCCACCACCCTTCAGGGGCCCGGTCGAGTGAGTCCCAAGATGCAAACGGCCTGCTTCAAGGATGTGTGGATGTCCGAATTAGACCAACTCATGAATCGAATTGCCGACAAGTACCCCGTGGAGACCGTTCCTCTGAAGGTCGGGGGAAAGGTGCTGAATATCCTTCAGATGAAGGACTACGAGGACTACATCGTCAACCTCGTGGACACGCAGGATTTGGGAGTCGCCGACGTACCGTTCTGGGCCAAGCTCTGGGAGGCAAGTTTCGTCCTGGCCTATTTTCTCGGCAAACAGCCCGCAGTCCCGGGCCAACGGATCCTTGAGATCGGTGCGGGAATAGGAGTTGTGGGGGTCTATGGGGCCGTCTGTGGCCACAACATGACGATCACGGACATCAACGACGATGCCTTGATGTTCGCAAGGGCCAATGCGCTCCTCAACGGAGCTCCCCAGGCCACCGTCATGAAGCTGGACTGGAACGATGCGGACCTTGTGGAGCCATACCACGTCATCGTAGGATCCGAGGTGATCTACGACCGCAAGTCTTACCCGCTTCTGGTGGGATTTCTGGACAGGGCCCTCGCGCCGGGGGGAACCGTCTTTCTGGCCAAGAACGCCGACATGCCCACTCCCGCGTTCTTCGCCGAGCTCACAACCCGGTTCGCCTTCAAGGAGACAACCCAGACCTGTCACGTGGATGGGGAGGAGCAGAGGATTTGCATTTACGCCATCCGGCGAAAGACAGAGATTGCATAGCACACCATGGAGAAGGGGTATGAGCCACCCTGTGGAAGACATCTCCCTGCACACGGCACAAGGGCCCGTGGCATGTGTCGTGCATTTTCCCGAAACCATGCCCGCGCCTGTGATCGTCTGCTGCCATGGGCTACTGAGCTCCAAGGAGAGCTGCAAGTACATCGTCATCGGAGAAGAATTCAGCAGGGCGGGCTTCGCCGTGCTCCGCTTCGATTTCTCGGGTTGCGGCAAGAGTCCTGCTTCTCTGGAGAAGAAGCTCCTCCCGGCCAGACTGGAAAACCTGCGGTCTGTCCTGCGGTTCGTGTCGGAGCAGCCCTGGTGCAATGGATCCATCGGTCTGCTGGGGTCCAGCCTGGGGGGCTATCTGAGCCTTCTGGCCGCGGCCGAAGACGAAGGGTTGGCGCGAGCCGTCGTCTGCTGGGCAACCCCTTTCGATCTCAGCCGCATCGACACGGCTTTCAGGGAATCGGAAGAGTTCCGGGCCTTCTTTCTCGAGGGATCTGAGCTCGGAGACCCCAAGAGCCTGGAGGATGCGGCCCCCGTCAAGGGGGTTCTCGTGGTTCATGGAGAACAGGATGAGACGGTACCCTGGGAGGATGGGGTCGAGATCTATCGCCGGGCCCTGGAGCCGAAGCGGATCTGCCTCATTAAGGATGGAGACCATCGATTTGTTGACCCGGAATGCCGCCGCCTTGCGAGAAACCTGAGCCTGGAGTGGTTTCGCGAACACGGTTTGTGACTCGAACCGGGGATGCCTCAACCGGCATACACTCACGAGAGGATGTGAAACGTGCTCACCGATATGGTTTCCGGCTTTGCAGTGAAGTGCCTGGACATGACAGGGTATTTTGGAGCCGCCTTCCTGATGGCGTTGGAAAGCATGATCGCCCCCATTCCCAGCGAGGCGGTCATGCCCTTCGTGGGATTTCTCGTGGTGGACGGCAAATGGAACCTCTGGCTTGCCATCCTCGCCACGAGCTGCGGAAGCATCGTCGGATCGGTTCTTTCCTATTTCATGGGATATTACGGAGGAAAGCCGCTGGTTTTGAAGGTCGGGAAATACCTGCTCCTTCATCCCCACGACCTTGAACTGGCCGAGCGTTTCTTCAACCGGAAGAGTGGCGTCATCACCATTTTCATCAGCAGATTCGTGCCTGTGGTGAGACACCTCATCTCCATTCCCGCCGGGATTGGTAAAATGTCCCTGGTTCCGTTTGTCGTTGCCACCCTCATCGGTGCAACGATCTGGAATTCCTTCCTGCTCTTCCTCGGGATGCTCCTCCGTGAACACTGGACGGTGGTTCAGAAGTACTCCCACCAGGTGGACCTGGTCGTCGGAGGCCTCCTGTTGATCGGAGTCGTCTGGTTCGTCAAGGGGAGGCTCCCCCGAAGAGTGAGGGCCTAGACCCGGGCCACTCGCAAAATCCCCCCACACACCCTGGGAGTTGAAAGGCAGCCCATTGCCGGGCCGGCTCAAACCAGTTTTCCAGGCCGCACCGCCAGATGATCCAGCGGGCTCACAACAGCCCGCAGGTCCTTCTGCATGACGTGGGTGTAGATTTCGGTCGTTTTGACGTCGGCATGGCCCATGAGCTCCTGCACGACCCGGATGTTTACCCCGTTTTCCAGGAGATGGGTCGCGAAGCAATGGCGATTATGTTGAGCTCAACATAATCGCCATTATGTCGAGTTCAGAATTATGCCGAGTCAGATCATCATCTGACTCTCAAGGCCTTGCTCACCAACAGGCTATCGTCTCTCCATAGCCCTTCCAACTCAACATAATTCTGGATCATGTTCCTCCTTGCATATTCGCTTATCAAACAAGGAGGACAACATGAAGGAAGAATCCCGTCCCAAAGCTGTGCCATCAACTGCTACCGTCGGTCCGTTGGACCGGCACCTCCCGGTGTTTGTTCATCGAATGACCCAACAAGGATACTGCGCCTCCAGTCTGAAGCCGAAGATTGTGGTTATGAACCGTTTCAACAGGTGGCTCGCCTCTCGGGGTCTGGCATTGGCAGACCTGCATGAACAGACTGTCATTGCTTTTTTCAAAGAATCATCTCGACCCGGACGTGTCAGGCGCGGTGATCATGCTGGTTTGCTGATGTTGCTCGATTATCTGCGTCAGGTTGGAGCAGCGTCATCTCCCCCTCCTGAGCTTCGCACGAGCACCTGGCACTCTACTGTAGAGGGCTTTGCACGATATTTGAGACAGGAGCGAAGACTTTCGGAGGCTTCTGTGTTGACGTACCTCCGCATAGCAGAGCTCTTTTTCTCTGAAACAGCGAATAAGCAATCAGAAACAGTATGTGACCTGTCCCCTCGGAAGATAACGGGATTCATCTGCAAAGCAGCACGTTCCGTAAGTCCGCGCTATGCTCAGTTGATGACCTGTGCTCTGAGGTCGCTGTTCCGCTTCCTCTTCATCGACGGCAAGATCTCGGATGACTTGTCTCTTTGCGTACCGACGGTGGCTGAATGGAAGCTTTCCACCTTACCCAAATTCCTCGAACCGGCCCAGGTTGAAGACATCCTGGCAGCTATCGTCCCTGACGCGGAAATCCGGAAACGTGACCGTGCGATATTGCTGTTGCTGGCTCGTCTTGGATTGCGTGCCTGCGAAATTGTAGGCATGGAACTCGATGACATCCATTGGGATCTCGGGCAATTGACGGTACGCGGGAAAGGAGGCAAGCAGAGCCGTCTGCCCATTCCGCAGGACGTAGGCGAAGCACTTGCCGAGTACCTGCTCAACGGACGCCCGCGTTGCGCAACGCGCAGGGTATTCATCCGTGCAAAAGCTCCACGTCAAGGATTTGCAGGTTCTGTGGCTGTGTGTGATACGGTTCGGCGCGCACTTTCTCGTGCCGGACTCAGTCCACCACGCAAGGGCGCTCATCTGTTGCGCCATTCGCTGGCTGTCCGAATGCTGCGCAGTGGCGCCACTTTGAATGAAATTGCCGAGGTTCTGCGTCATTGCTCTCCAACTACGACTGAAATCTACACGAAAGTGGATCTGAACATGCTCGCGCCACTTGCACAGCCTTGGCCTGGAGGTGGGGCATGAGCGAGCTCAAGGCAGCCGTCCATCAGTACCTGGAAATGCGTCGCTCACTGGGATTCAAGCTTCGTGAAGAGGGCGTCCTCCTACCCCGATTTGTTGAGTTCATGGAACAAGAGGGGGCCCCTTTCATCACGGTTGACCTGGCTCTCAAATGGGCGATGCAGGCCCAAAATGCCACGCCGGTATACTGGGCCGTGCGGCTTCGCATAGTCCGGATCTTCGCTTCCTACCACAGCGCAACAGATCGACGCACCCAAATCCCATCACAGTATTTGCTTCCATACCGCTACCATCGCAAGAAGCCTCACATCTACAGTGATGATGAAGTCATGCGCTTGCTCAAGGCGGCGGCTAAACTTACCTCCCCAAAAGGGCTCAGAGCATCGACGTATGGAGCTGTCTTCGGATTGCTTTCGGCCACCGGTATGCGAATCAGTGAAGCCGTTGCCCTCGACCGGCAGGATGTGGATCTCGCAAAACGAATTCTCACGATTCGCCATTCCAAGTTCGGCAAGTCGCGCTTGGTGCCAATCCACCCTTCCGTGCAGTGCAGACTGAAAACATATGAGGCTCTGAGAGACTCGATCATCCCGTCACCCCGGACCAGCGGCTTCTTTATCTCGGAGGCCGGCAAACGATTGACCAAATGGATCGTTGAGCGCACATTTGTAAGGCTTTCACGAGAAATTGGGCTGCGTGGGCCGTTGGACAGCCATGGTCCCCGGGTGCATGACTTTCGCCACACCTTCGCCGTAAAAACCTTGCTACACTTGTACAAATCCGACCACAAGATCGAACAGCGCATTGCTCATCTGAGCACCTATCTCGGACACAGGCATGTTAACGACACTTACTGGTACCTCTCAGCTGTGCCTGAACTCATGAAGCTGGTCGCAGACCGGTTGGATTCCATTCCGGGAGGGCTCATATGATGGATACCTCTCCCGATTTTCCAGCATTACTCCAGGCATTCTTCACGGAACGTCTCATGAAGCAGCGTCGAGCAAGCCCCACAACGATTGCAAGCTATCGTGATGCGTTTTGTCTCCTTTTCAGATTTGTTGAGCAACGTTTGAATAAACCTCCTTCCAGCATCACTATGGAAGACCTGGAGGCTCCTCTGATCGGCTCCTTCCTTGACTGGCTGGAAACAGAGCGTGGCAACTCCATCAGATCGAGAAATGCGAGACTCGCAGCCATTCACTCATTCTTCAAATATGCTGCATGGCGCGACCCGAGCCACAGTGCATCGATTCAACGGGTACTGGCGATTCCCGGCAAACGATCCGACCGCAGCCCGGTGGAATATTTGACCCGGGAAGAGGTTGGTGCACTCCTGGTCGCACCCGATGAATCCACATGGACAGGCCGCCGAGATAAGACCCTACTGGTCGTTGCGGTACAAACAGGTCTGCGTGTCTCCGAGCTCGTTGGCCTCAACAACGAAGATGTCGTGCTCGGCCATGGAGCCCATGTGCGATGCAGGGGCAAGGGCAGAAAGGAACGCTGTACGCCCCTCAGAAAAGAAGTGACAAAAGCCCTGATGGCATGGATGGGCGAGCACCCGAACCAACCGCAATCTCCGCTCTTTCCCAACGCAAGAGGTGCCAGGTTATCCCGCGACGGCGTAAGGTATCTTCTGCTCAAGCATCTGGAATCCGCTCGAAAGCGGACCCCGTCGTTAAGCAAGAAGCGCGTTACACCACACGTGCTTCGTCACACAACGGCCATGGATCTGCTTCAACAGGGTGTCGATCGAACCGTTATCGCTTTGTGGCTTGGCCACGAAACCATGGAGACAGTTCAGCTCTACATTCATGCTGATCTTCAAATGAAAGAGCAGGCGCTTGCTAAAACCACTCCTTTGTCCGTGACGCCGGGCCGCTACCGGCCAAATGACGAACTCCTCGAATTTCTTAAGAACCTGTAGTCACACGAACGTCTTCCACCGCCTGCTTTCACCCGGGAATTATGTCGAGTAGGAATGAGGCCATTCCCAAGCCCTCAGTGTATGCTCCTTGCTTACAGCCTCACTACTCGGCATAATTCTGAACTCGACATAATGGCGAAAGGTGTGGCAGGTCACGTGCCTGAGGATCCCCGCCCGATCCACGGCGACCTTTACGGCCTTCTGCAGGCCGGATTCCAGCACGTGATGGCGCCGCTGTGAATTTGAGCGCGGATCGGTGCTCAAGGACCTGGAAGGGAAGACGTACTGCCATCTGAATTCTTTCGAAGCTCCGGAGTACTTTCTGGAAAGGGCTTCGGGAAAGTAGACCTCTCCGCCTCCCCTGGCAAGATCCTCGTCGTGTAACTTCTTCACCCTCTGGAGGTGGCCTCTCAATTCCCCTTGAACGACGCTGGGGAGAAGGGTGGCCCTGTCCTTGTCTCCCTTGGCGGCTCGAATCATCATCAGTCCCCTGTCGAAATCGAGGTCCTGAACGCGGAGCCGCACGCACTCCATCAGGCGCAGTCCCCCTCCATAGAGCAGCTTCGCCATCAGAAGATGCGTGCCCTTCATTTCGGCGAAAACGCGTTGCACCTCCTCCTGGGTCATGACAACGGGAAGCCTTGGATGGCGCTTGGCTCGGACCGCCTCGATCTTCCCCTCGACAGGCTGGTCCAGGACATTCCTGTAGAGGAAGATGAGAGCGTTGAACGCCTGATTCTGGGTGGATGCCGACACCTTGAGGTCGGTGGCCAGATGGCTCAGGAACGAGTCGATTTCGACCTTGCCCATATCCTTGGGGTGCGTCCGGCTCCCATGGAATTTGATGAAACGAAGGATCCAATCGCAATAAGCCTGCTCGGTGCGATAAGCATAGTGGTGATAGCGAAGCACCTGACGGACCTGGTCCATCAGCCGCAGGTCGGGATCCGGTTTGAATTTGCCCTTGCTTTCCATTTTTCCGCCGGGTATCGTCCAGCTAATGGAAAATCATCTGGACCTAAGTCCATTTTTGATATTCAGATATCACCAATCATGGAAAATTTAGCATGCTATGAATATTGGAAGTTGGAGCGTCGGGCATTCTTCGAGTTCAGAACAAGAGCTCGACAATTGTACGGCGGGGATCATTCGGATTGGGACGTGCTCTTTCATATGCAGCATCACGGATTGCCTACACGGTTACTCGATTGGACGTCAGTGTTCGGTGTTGCGCTCTACTTTGCACTGCTACATCACGACGACAAGCCTTCGGCGGGCAACCCCTGTATCTGGGTACTCAATCCCTACGCGTTGAACAACGCAACTTGGGGACTACCCCGGTTATTCAATCCCAAGTACCTGGCCAGGGAGGAAGAGGCGAACCGCTCGTATGACTATAGCGAGCTCCTTCTGGGAACACGCCCTCTAAAGTGGGACACGCCGCTAGCAATATATCCGCAACAGTGGAGCGATCGGATGTTTGCCCAGAGCGGATGGTTCACCATTCATGAAACTGATCCGCGTGCCATCGAAGAAATCTTTCGCGATCGGTCCGATATTTTGTACAAACTTGACATACCGAAGTCTGCGATACCAGGTGCGAGGGAGTTTCTCTCTCTTGCTGGGATCGATGACCGCCTGATGTTTCCCGACTTGGACGGTCTGGCCCGATCCGTGTCGGCAAAGTTCGGAATGAAGCGGTAGAACCGCCCAACCATGCAATGAACCAGACGCTCGTCACGTCTTGGTTTATATGAGTCACAGGATTAACGGCGCGCGCTGGTTATCGCTGCGTTAGCGGGTCGGAAGCATCTACGAGTATGCAATTGTGAGGACGAACCCCTCTATCCGAGTCTCCTCAGTCCTAGGAGGTATCGTGAATCTGTTTTTTCTGGAACGACCGCGCGAGGTGCCTTTTGACTGGCATCTTGTGCAAGTCAAAAACTGGCTGGATTTTGACTCTGGCCTAGAGCTCGATAGCGTTCTTGTCTATGCCAGTGCAGATTTGCGTATCGCCATCGAGAGATACATTTTCGAATTGCTGTACCTTCTGAAAGGAGCGAAACTCTCGCCGGGCGAAGAGCGGAAATGCCGGAGTATTAAAGGGCTTTTCGCACTAATGCAAGACATCGACCCCTTTTACAGGAAAACTATAGAGTTTACGAAGATGGTTACTTCTGTGCGTTCATATGACGGACCAGAGATTCATGTGGTTGATACAAGTTACCTCCGCAAAAAATGGGAACAACTGAGCGAATACTGTCATAAGCAACTTCAGCCCAATGAGACGTTTTCTTCGTTGAATCGAAGCTTTCAAAAGAAGGGCTTTTCCCTTATTCGCGAGGTCCTTAATAAGTTCTGCGAGTGGGGACCGGCACCTCAATGGCGTTGACTTTGGGTCATTTGTGCCCCCACTTGCCGTAGCTGCTCTTTGATTTTCTTGGGAAAGAACGACCGGGTCTTGGTTTGTATCTACCCCAGGCAATCTCCTTGAGGCACCTTTCGAGCCAGCGAAGACACTCCTCGATGCTGGAGCTGGTCCAGATCCTGTCAAGGTAGCGGGAGACGGCCAGGAATGCAGCCTACTGGGGGATCTGAGCGAGAGTGATCTTGTGGGATAGGGCGCACTCCATGATCAGTATGCGGGTGAGAAGGCAGTAGAGATGAATGGCCATCAGTTCCTGTCCGATCAGAAGCAGGCACTTGCCGCGGAAGTTCTCTGCCTCGAGAAGCCCCTTGGTGAGCTTGAAAAACTCCTCTTCCTCCCATCTCAGGTGGTAGAGCTCCCTCAGTTCAGCCAGGGGGTATTTGCTTTTGTCGAGCAGGCTGGTGATGAAGAAGGCCTTCTTCCGGTTGGGCAACCTCATCTTGACCACACGCAGACAGAGGGGGCCGGGAATGGGCTTGCCCTGTTTTTTTAGCTCTCTTACGAGATATGCCGGGGGATGGATGGTGAGGATGCCGTCACGGCGCCCCTTGTCCAAGAATGCTCTTACTTCCTTGAAAAGCCCTGTCATGGGCAGCCGGACCATGAACTGGAATCCGAGGGAGACCATCTCGGAGAGGAGCTCAAAGCTTGGATACCCTCGGTCCAGCAGAAGAAGATCGCTCTTTCCCAGATCCTTGTAGAGGAGCCTGGCCATGTCCCGCTCACTGGAGCAAAAGGGGCCATAGACGACATTGAGGGGAATCTTCACCAGCACGTCGTAGAGTGCGCAGGCGAGCATCTGAGGAAAAGAAGAGCCCGAGGGGATGCCGAAGAACGCCTCCAGTTGCTCGGAGTAGGGCATGATCTTCTTTGTGCCGTCGATGGCAAGAACTCTGAACCCGTGCCAGGTCATCTCTCCGATCTGTGCCGCCATCGCTTCGGCCTTGGAGACTGCTTTGCCGAAAATCTCACGGAAGACATCGAGTGGGAGCTTCTGTCTGGCACGACAGAAGGCGGCTTTGTCCGGCGGGCTTCCATCGAAGGCTTCTTGGTGCGCTATATCGGTTTCGCTATAGAACCTGTTTATCACCTCCTGTTATCCGAACCGCTTACCAGGGCGAACCATGTTGATGATAAGAGCAATGACGATTGGAAGTGTTAGTTTTCTATCCCTTGAGAAATCCTTGGATTTGATAGGCGCCTGAATGTTTGACTTCTGCTTTGGGATGAGCTCATTGAGGAAATCGAGTGAAAACAGATTGAAATCTTTAGCTGCCTCAGAATTGATTGGCACACAATTTTCAGGCTGGGCTCATTTACTATTTTCCTTTCCAATAGTCAGTTACATTAGTCACAACAAATAGCATCCTTATGGAAAGGAAGATAGCATGAATTAATAAGGATAGCAATACCAATTTTCACTTTGAGAACCAATAGTTATCCATGGGCCACAACGATGAGAACCTTAAGTCAACGCCATTGGGTTGCAGAAGTAGTAAGAGAGGCGTTGCGGATTGACGCCTGACTACCTTTTGAGACCGCTGGAGGATTCATGACATCAGCCACCATCAAGCTCTTCCTTCCACGTGGGGATGCAAAGAGTTTGCGAACCGCCGAAATCTCTAAAGTGGGTATGCACTTTACTCAACCGACCACAAAGTGAAGCTTGTGGTCGTGTAAGAACGTCAGATTTGACCGTCGTATGTCGCCATGGTCTATTTTTCGGCCGTCTGATGGCCGTGTGATGGATATAGCCCCATACTCAGCCCATCTACTACGACAAATTATCGTGGCAGGTGGACCACAGTAAATGGTTGAGCTAACTGCATACCCACTATCTCTAATTGGACCGGGAAGGCTGTGGCCGCTCCCCGTACAGAGCTCGATGAACTCCTGGCTCGCGAGGAACTGGACAAAGCGGTGGTGTACATACTAATCGGCAGCGATCCGTTAACCAACGCAGCTCGTGCTTACATCGGCGAGGCTGAGGTCATACGTGAACGGTTGAGGCAGCACAGGTCAAAGGAGTTTTGGGTCTCGGCGATTGTCTTCGTCAGCAAGGACGAGAATCTAACCAAGGCCCATGTCAGGTATCTTGAGAGTCGTCTCCTCGCTGAAGCTGCAAAGGTCAATAAATTCAAGCTTGAACAAAATCAGTCGGGGGGAGCAAAGCTCCCGGAATCGGATCGTGAAGATATGGAGGTCTTTCTCGCCCGTATTCGACAGCTTCTTCCTGTTCTCGGTTCCGATATTCTCTCGCCGATCTCTCAACCCGACGCAAAAGCCCAGCGGGGTGGCGTGCTTCGGTGCCGTATGAAGGGTGCCGAGGGGCGAGGCCAGCGAACCCCCAACGGTTTTGTCGTCTTTCATGGTTCCACGGCCGTCATGGAAGAGCGCTCATCTATGGAAAAGTACCCCTATGTCTTGGCTCAGCGCAAGCAACTCATTGCTGAGGGGGTGCTCACCGAAAAGGACGGCTTCTTGGTTTTCACAAAAGATACCGAGTTTTCCAGTCCCTCTGCAGCAGCGGCTGTTATACACGGCGGCAGCGCAAATGGGCTCATCGCATGGAAGACCGATGATGGTAAATCGCTCAAGCAACTCGACGAGCAGGCATAACTTCCGCCGAGGCCCAAAAGGCCGGGCGCGGATCAGTTGGCATTTAGCGTTGCCCCTTGAGAGAGTAGGGAACAATAAGTACCAGCGAAACGAATGCGCAAAAATCGTGAAACATGTGGGTGAATCAGGAGGAACGAGTAGACTGTGAAATTTGAAATCCTTGACCAAATCGAAGGGATCGAAGTAATGGCTGTCGGGACCAGCATTCGCGATTTGGCGTATATTCAAAAGATGCATGGATCGGGGCGGTGGAGAAAGCTCAAGGGCAAGGCCCATGTCAGGCTACCGAATGGAAACATCAGGTGGGTTGAGTTACACTGGTACGAAGCCCATGGGATTGGTCGCAAAGACATTAAAATCAAACGCTATTTGGAATAAGACAATGAGTGAGCACAAGAAACATTTTGCCATCTGTGTTGATAACTCTGATTATGAAGCCTCTCTGATCTTGAGAAAAATCTATGAGATCATTCCAGATGAACTGGGTGCCAAAGACGATCTGCTAAGAATCGTCGATGAGAGTGGAGAGGATTATCTGTACCATAAGAGCCATTTCATAGTGGTCGAGTTTCCAATAGAAGTGGAGCACGCATTGTTCGCTCCACAGGGTGTGGCACCTTAACTCTATGAAATCGCTAACAAAGGGCTCAAGCGGAACCGAACCACGCCCGGCGCATTTTTCGGTGCTTTCCTAAAGCTCAGTGGCGGCGTGTTTCGGTCCGCTTAGCCCTGCCGTTAGCTGGCCACCAGACGCCCGCTCACACACGAAACCAAATGGAGAAACCAATGAACGCCACACGCATGACAAACCTGTTCGCCGCCGTGCTCGTTTGCGCGCTGGGTGGAACTGCCGCACAGGCGCAGACCACACCGAAGATGAAAATGACCACCGATATCCCGCCAGGAATCGCATCACCGGACACGGTGGAGACCCGTCTCGGCACACTCAACTTCTTCGACGGTTTCCCTGATAAGGCTTCCGTGGAGAAGATCTACGACAACCTGGACTTCCAGCGCGCCGTGCAAGCCTACCTGCTGGCAATACCGGCCGTAAACCAGGCCGATAATCGCGCCGCCATTCTACAGATGGGGCCGGCGAACACCACCGTACCGATCTGGGAACAAATGGTGGATTCCCGCACCATCGAACTCACCGCGAACAACAACACACCCTACACCTGGTTTTGGGTGGACCTCAGCAACGGACCGCTGGTGCTGGAGGCTCCGCCGAAGGTGCTCGGCTTGATCAACGACATGTGGTATCGCTGGGTCGTTGATATCGGCCTCACGGGCCCGGACAAAGGCCAGGGGGGAAAATACCTCCTGCTGCCGCCCGGTTACACAGGAGAAGAGCCTGCGGGCTATACCATCGTGCGCCTCAGCACCTACCGCAATGTCATCATCTGGCGTTCGTTCCTCGTGGATGGCGATCCCAAACCGGGCGTGGATCTGGTGAAGAAATCCACAAAAATCTATCCCCTCTCCCAAGCGGCTAACCCGCCGCAGTTGAAGTTTGTGAACATGTCCGGCAAGCCTTTCTCGATGGTCAACCGGGCAGACTACGGTTTCTGGGAACTTCTCGATCAGGTCGTGCAGGCAGAGCCGAGCAAGTCGCTCGATCCCATCCGGCTCGGCTTCTACGCCGCTATCGGCATCGCGAAGGGCAAGCCCTTCGCGCCCGATGCCCGCATGACGAAGATCCTGACCGAGGCTGCCGCAGTGGGTGACGCCACTGCTCGCGCCATCGCTTTCAGAATGCGGCAGAAGGAGGCTTTCTACTACGATGGTAGTTCCTGGCAACTGCCGTTCATCGGTGGCTACCAGTTTCAGACCCAGCCTGGCGTCCTAAATATGGATGCCTACATCTACTATTACTTCATGGCCACCGGCGTCACGCCGGCCATGGAGGCAAAAATGGTCGGCGAGGGGTCACAATACGCGTGGACAGCCAAAGACGCGAACGGCGCTCCGCTCGATGGCTCCCAGAACTACAGGCTTCATCTGCCGCCCAACATTCCGGTCAAGAACTTCTGGTCGGTCATCGTGTATGACGACCAGACACGTTCGATGTTGCAGACCGACCAGCAGTTCCCCAGCGTCAGCAGTCAACAGAAGGATATCGTGGTCAATGCGGACGGGTCTGTAGACCTCTACTTTGGCCCCAGGGCCCCGGCGCATAAGGCCAACTGGATTCAGACCGTGCCCGCCAAAGGCTGGAACACCATTCTTCGCCTCTACGGCGCACTCGAACCCTGGTTCGACAAGACCTGGCGACCCGGCGAGATCGAGATGGTGAAGTGAAAGAGTCGCCAGCAACGAAGGGCTCAAGCGGACCGGGCGGGAAGTGTGGTGGCCTTGTCCTGTAGTCCATTGGCGCCCGGCCGCTTAGCCCTGGTGTTGGCATGGAAGGAGTAAAACCCGATGCCCATCATCTCGGTCTTCTTCGGTATCTTGATCAGGATGTTTTATGATGATCACAATCCGCCTCACATTCATGTGGAACATCAGGGCAGGAAGGCTCTCTTGGATTTTCGAGGCAACATTCTGAGGGGAGACCTGCATTCCCGAACGGCTCTGAAGCTTGTTCGCGAGTGGATCGATTTGAGGTACGCAGAACTCATTGAGGATTGGGAACTTGCCAGGCAGGGCAAAGAAATTAAGACAATTGATCCATTGCCGTGAGGTGAGCCATGTGGGACATGAACGAGGTGACAAAGGTCGAATACCGCGGTGCATACGTCTACCACATCCAATTTGACGATGGTCTGGAGGGAGAAATTGATTTTTCTGATTATCTCTCCCGGGGGCCTATTTTTGAACCACTGAAAGACAGCAGCCTTTTCTCCAAGGCAATTGTGGAGGGGGGTACCATCGGTTGGCCTAATGGGGCTGACATAGCCCCCGAGACCCTCTATGAGAAGCTACTCCATGCCAAAACTTATAAGGCCTCCAGCTGTCAATAGGCAAAACCACTCCTGCACGAAAAATCCGTTCTTTTTTTCGTTCGGCCATTTTGCTCGCTGCCGGTCGCTCTGACTTGGGTTTCTTCAAGGGGCGAGAATAAGTCCTGCACCAAACACTTATTGAGGTTCGATTACCCCGGGGGTATGCAAGAGGGTGGTTGCGCCCTCTTCGAGAAGATGCGACCTAGAAACAATGACGCTCTCCCTCGTGCCGTCCCAGTCAAGAGTCGGGGTATCGCTCTCCCCAGTTAGGTGCGGGCTCGGGTAAGGGGCAGAACCTGACCAACATTGAGCATGTATGACGGAGCAAGACGGATCTCCAATCAAGCGCAGCAGGCTGCCGGGTGTCAATCGGGCACATCCTTTTTCCAGCACTCCCATCGGTGCAAGGATGATCTAATCCTTCCTGGATGAAGGCGAATGCGTGCTCCATTCCCATATGGCTTCAGTTAGGCATCAGGCTGATCCGTCTCCTCCAACTGTTTAGTGGCTCAGGAATTTATCTTGATCGAAAGCCACCTTGTTTTTGAGCATGAAGTAGGCAGCTCGCCCCAGCTTGTGGGCCAGGATCGAGAGAGCTTTTCCCTTTTTGTGTTTTTGGGCAAGTCGATCGAGGTATTTCTTAGCGGGCTCATTGCTCTTGATGAAGAGCACTGAGGCTTCACTGAACGCCCACTTGAGGTGAGCATTGCCGATCTTCTTGCCACTGGTCCCGTAGTTTTTCCCATTGGATTCTTTGGCACACTTGACGAGGCGGGCATAGGAGGCAAAGTCCTGGACAGTTTCGAATCGCTGGATGTTCTCTATTTCATAGAGCATCACCAGGGCAAGGATTCTGCCTACCCCTGGAATGGTTTTGAGCAGATTGTAGGAAAGGGCATCGTGTCCATTGGCGGTCTTTATGATCTCCCGCTCCAGAGGGATGAGGATGCGGTCATAGGCTTCGATCATCTCCAGATCCACTTCCATGTTCTTCTGAACGCTGGGCTGGTCGAATCGATCAACGATTCCTTCCCGGTTCTTGGGCTTGGCAATGCGCCCGAGAGGGTCAGGGAGGTTGTACTGGCTTCCGGTGTTCTGGATATGAGCGAAGAGTTCTGCTCGCTTTCTCACCAGATGATTTCTTCTTCTTAGAAGATCTCTTGTGGCCCGCATCTTGGCGGGATAGACATATGCCTGAGCCAGCATGCCGCCCCTCAAGAGTACGGCAATCTTATGGGAGTCGATTTTGTCGTTTTTGCTCTTGCCCCCATGGATTGCTTTCATGTAAAGGGCGTGGCCCAGCACGAAGGGGATGTTCTCTCTGGCACAAAGATCGGCCACCCAGTACCAGGTGAACATGCACTCTGCAGCCACCACGATGTCTTCCCGGTAGGAAGCGATGAACTCGAGGAAAGCCTGGGGGATCCGTATTCAGGTTTCGGTGTGCCACAGTCTCTCCAGAGCTGTTGAGGATGCACACGCACATCTTCTTTGTGTGCAGATCAATTCCACAGTAATACTGGTGCTGTTTGGTGTAGAATCTCATCAGGCTTCCTCCTTCGTTGGTGTTTGATGTTGGCGCAGCAAACATACCATCGATTCGAGGAGGCCTTACATACTATCAAGGTCGCTCGAGCCGACCGGCATGGCTTGCATTGCCTCCTGCCGGAGGCAGCAAGCTCACGCCAGCGGCTCAGCTCAGCGTTAGTGCGTCAAGCGAAGCTTGACGCTTTCTTGCAGGGTGCAAGTCCCTGCCGGGTAAGGTCTAACCAGTCACCCGTATCGAGTGTTGCGGTTGTGTAGGAGGCGGCATCGGAGCTTTTGTGGGCATCGCCCAGATGCTTAATGGACATTGGGAGGTGGTGCGAACGACGCACAAGACACCGAATTCGCCATGAAAGTGCTGTGGGTAGACCTGCTGCCGAACGAGACAGTCGAAGCGTACACAGAGAACCATGTAGGCCGGAGGGGAGGCCGCACTCCCTGAAGTCTGGTACAGCCCCGTTAGAGCAAAATGCAGATGGCGACGGTTTTAACGTGCCGGAAGCCGAAACAGAGGCAGCCCACGGTTTTGTCGGACGAGAACGTGTCGTGATGGGTGCAATGCACAACTGGATTACCGTGCGGAAGTTGTCGGCAGTTGTTGGCTCGGCAGAGTAATGTCTTCATGCCATAAGAAGGGGGGGCATTGGCACGAGACAGGTAATAGCCAGAAAGGCATTGCCCAAGCGCATCCAACTGATGCGCACCACGTTGTGTTCTCGCGCAACCGCAGAAATGGAGGAGGCATGGTCACATGTTACTTGCGTTACGTAATTGATCCCTACAAATCGGCTGATTTCGAAAAGTACTCCAAAATGTGGATTCCCCTGGTTAATAAACTCGGAGGGATCCATCACGGGTATTTTCTGCCGCACGAGGGCGCAAACAATATTGCGATAGCCCTGTTCAGTTTTCCGAGTCTGGCGGCCTACGAGGACTACAGAATGAGGATGTCGCAGGACGCAGAGTGCCAGGCAGCGTTCAAATATGCAGAGGAGACACGGTGTGTCGTGAGCTACGAGAGGAGTTTCATGAAGCCCGTCTTCGAATAGTCTATGCACGGCGATCTTCCAGAACATAACGATTGGGTCAACCGGACGACGGGCACAGCGCGGCGGTTGCCACGAGTGCCTCGGCCCGCCGCCGGTTACCCATGGTGTTGGGAGCCGAGGCATCGGCAGTCACACCCTGTCCTGGATGCTTCCAGGCTCGATGCAGCACGAGACCCACGCGCCACGGCACGCACGTGCTTGCAGCCAGGCTGCGGGCTCTCTCATCCTTCAGAGATGTAAGGGTGGACCCTCCGGTGACTGTACGGCTCAGCTCTTTGGTGTGGTGGTTGCTGCTTGCTGTGCTGGTTTCGCTCGGCTCGGGCTGTGCGCGACCCATGATCCCGGCCGACGACCTGCCGCTGCGAGCCTCTGATGGCTACTTCCCCGGCGCCGAGTGGCGCACTTCGCCTCCCGAGGCGCAGGGGATCGACTCCGAGGTCCTGGTCGCGCTCATGGACGTGGTCGAAGCCAACCATCTGCCGATCCACAGTCTGCACATCGTGCGCTATGGGCATCTCGTGCTCGAGGCGTACTTCTACCCCTTTCTGCGGGGTGAACGGCACGACGTAGCGTCGGTCACGAAGTCCGTCACGACGACACTGGTCGGACTCGCGCTCGATCGCGGAGCGCTCACTGGACTGGATGTGCCGGTCTATCCGCTGCTGAACCCAACCCCACCCGAGGACGTCCTCAAGCAGCAGATCCGCCTGCGCCATCTACTGACGACATCGAGCGGCCTGGACTGCGGCAATGTACCCTACGAGCGCGAGATGCTGGCCATGGCAGCGTCGGCCGACTGGGTCCGGTTTGCGCTGGACTTGCCAATGCGCGAGGCGCCTGGCACTCGCTTTGTCTACTGCAGCCCCGGCTTCCATCTGCTATCGGCACTTGTCACTGGCGGCACACGATTGGCTGCAGAGGATTTCGCGCGCGAGGCGCTGTTCGCGCCACTCGGCATCATCGACGTGCGCTGGCCGCGCGATCCCCAGGGGATAAACCAGGGAGCCGGCGACCTGCAACTGCGGCCCACGGATCTATTGCGGCTCGGCTATCTGTTTCTGCGCCAGGGCGAATGGGGCGGTCGTCAGGTCATGCCCAGGGAGTGGGTCGCGCAGGCGACGCGCCGTCAGGTGGACACGAAGAGTTCGGAAGGCTACGGCTTCGGTTGGTGGGTCTCGGCAGACATCCCGGGCATGTACCAAGCGGCTGGCCGCGGTGGGCAGCGCCTCATCGTGTGGCCGGCCAAAGACATCGTAGTCGTGGTGACGGCCGGCGGCTTCGATCCCGGCCAGATTGCACCCTTCCTGCTGCGCTCGCTGAAAAGCAATGCGGCGCTGCCCAAGAATCCGGAAGGGCATGAGCGCCTGCTGGCGCGAGTCCGCGAGGCCGCCCGGCCGTTGCCGACCGGAGGTACCGCGCCGCCGCTGCCGCCGCGCTCCCCCGTGATCGGCGGCGTCGACTATCACCTGGACCCGAATCCGCTCGACGTCCGTGGAATACAGCTGCGATTCCTGAATCAGGCGCTCGCGCAGGCGCGCTTCCGGCTGCGCGAAACGGAACTGGTCGTTCCGGTGGGGCTTGATGGTGCCTATCGCGTTGGCATCGACCCTGCTTCAACCAACCGGGTGGCGGGCCGCGGCCGTTGGACTGGCCCGGACCAGTTAGTTCTTGAGATCGACACGATAGCCCGCATCAATCATTTCACTCTCACGCTCAATTTCGAGGGTGATCGGCTACAGGGCCAGGTCAGCGAACGCGCCGGGCTGATCGGTGAGATAGCGCTCAGGGGTCAAGGGCAGCGTTGACCGTCATCGCCATAGATGCAGACTCACGCAGTCGTTTCGGCGGTCGTCGCGCGTGGCTATTGCTAGCACCGCTTCGTGGGCAGCCGCTCCGCAACGGTGGCTTGATGCGAACACGGAGGAAACAAGTCCTTTGACCCTTACGTCGGGGTTCTGCACACCTGGAACCAGGATCTCTCATTTCACCCTCACCTCCACATCATTGCGACGGGTGGGGGCCTTGATGACTCTCGAACCTGCTGGATTTCCTCGAAAACCAACTTCCTGATCCCCGTCAGCCTCCTCTCGAGATCCGTGCGAGATCTTTTCTGCCACGCCAGGCATTTCACGAAGGAAAGATCGCCTTTCCAGACTCCCTCTCTCAAGTCGGCTCTCCCGAATCCTTTCAACGCTTCCTCAGAAAACGCGGACGGCAGAAGTGGGTCGTTTACTGAAAAAAACCCTTTGGCGGCCCTGAGCAGTTCATCACCCATGTCGGAAGTTACACCCACCGCGTGGCCATTTCAAACCTTCGCCTGCTTCACTTCTCAAACGGGCGAGTTGCCTTCAAAGCCAGAGGCAACTCCGATCCCTCGAAACACCGTGTCGTCATGGTCTCCGCCGAGGAATTCATCCGCAGATTTCTCCTTCATGTGCTTCCAAACGGCTTCGTTCGAATCCACCACTATGGGCTCATGGCTGCCCATGAGAACCAGACCTCTCAGGGGACAACTTCCAATAAACGAGGGATTTCTTGACCTCTTTCCTCACTCCAACGTTTCCCAGTGTTTGCGGCAAGGGGTCAGGATGCAGGTCTCCCAGTTGCCTGCACGGAACCGTTGAACCTCCGGCATAGAGGGCGCACCTGAGTCATCCATTTGTGATCAACTGTGTGGAACGTGGTAATCCCGTCCTTCGCCTGGAGCAAATCCAGTCAAGCAAACCGCAAGGCATGCCGATGGAGAGACGGGTGAAAAGAGCTTGGAAGAAGCGAATGCTTTCGGGAAAACCTGAAGATAGAAGCATGAGACAGGGCTTAACGCCAAAGCCGGAAAGCTTGAGCCCCGGTGACTGAGCGTGCAGACGTCAAACTGGTGTCTGTTTGCGAGAGTACAGGTAGAACCTTTGAAGATGAGAAAGCAAATGACGGCTCAAAAGGCTGGTGCACTCATAGATGATCCTGACAGGTGGAATTCCATCGACTGGAAGGAAGCTTGGAGGCAAGTCAAAAGGCTGCAAGTGCGTATCGCAAAGGCTGTGAAGGAGAACAGATGGAATACGGTTGAAGTTCTTCAGTATCTGTCAACCCGCTCGTTCCAGGCCAAGCACCTGGCTGTGAAACGGGTGACCTCCAATAAGGGGAAAAAGACCCCCGGCGTTGACGGCGTCCTGCGGCGAGGCGCCCGAGCCAGATGGCGGCCTGCCTGCAGCCTGCGCGGACGTGGCTATCATCCTCAGTCCTTGAGGAGAATCTACATTGAAAAGAAGAACGGCAAGTTTATTAGGGAGAATTGAAATATGGCTATCAACAAACCAAAACAAATCACTGATTCAGTTGCTGCTAGAGCAATCACCCGACGGGAATTTTTGTATTATTCCGCCGGGACATTCGGCGCGATGACGCTGAGTTCATTTGCATTTGGGGGTGTCGGCGCTGGCAAAGGCAGTACCAAGATACAGCAATACCCGATTAGTCCTAAAGTCACCACGACGCTTCAGGAGATGATTACATTTCCCAAGACGCTGCCAGGTCTGACAAAGCCGCAGATTTCCCAGGTCGAACAATATGGCAAGTTTGGCTATGGCAACTGGACGGTCGGCTCGCCACTTCCGTTGATGCCGAGAACGGACATCATGCCAAAGAGCTATAGCATGCCGTCGCCTGCCCGAAAAACCAAGTTAATCAACTTCTTTACTTTTTCTGATATTCACATCACGGACAAGGAAGCGCCGAATCAGCTGATCTATTTTCAACAGGCCGAGCGATTCGCCTACAACAACACTTCAATCTACTCGCCGGTGATGATGTACACCACGCATGTGTTGGATGCAGCGGTTCAGACGGTTAATGCACTGCACAAGCAGAACCCGTTCGATTTCGGCATCTCGCTCGGCGACACCTGCAACAGCACCTCGTACAACGAGCTCAGGTGGTATATCGACGTCATCGACGGTAAAGTCATTACACCCAGTTCCGGCGCCCATCTCGGCGCGGATAGCGTTGACTACCAAAAACCATACCAGGCCGCCGGACTGGACAAGTCCATCCCCTGGTATCAGGCGATGGGCAACCACGATCATTTTTATATTGGATCGTTTCCCGTGGATGCGAATCCGGCGCTGGGCATTCGTCAGTCGTACATTTCCGATTCTGTCTGGTCCATTGCCAACATTCTTGTCCCGAACCTGCGGACATTTCCCGTTTTGTTCAACATTGAAGGGATGACTGCCAAGCCGCAGTTCTACACAGGCGTAATCGATGGTTCGACCCCGTACGGAAAGATCACCTACGCCGGGCCGGCCACCGATCCGGCTTTTGCTGCCGGCGCGCCAAAGGTCCTCGCCGATCCCGATCGTCGTTCGCTTGTGAGGACAGAGTGGATACAAGAATTTTTCAAGACGACGACCAAGCCCGTCGGCCACGGCTTCCATCTGGTCGAAAAAAACAGTCCGCCTGGTTTTACCTGTTACAGCTTCCTTCCCAACCCAAAGATACCCCTCAAGGTGATAGTGCTGGACGATACACAAAGGGAAGACGACGGCTCGACCGATATCCATGGCCATGGTTATCTGGACGCGCAGCGCTGGGCGTGGCTGAAAGCCGAACTGGCCAAGGGTCAGGCCGACAACCAGTTGATGATTATCGCAGCCCATGTCCCCATTGGTGTTGCGCCCATCGGCTCGGAAACGGAATGGTGGGGCGAGACGACAAATATCGCGCCCCAGCACCAGAACGCCGTGAGCCTCGCTGACTTGGTCAAGACGCTGCAGAACACGCCGAATCTGCTCATGTGGATTGCCGGACATCGGCATCTGAATACCGTGAAGGCCTTTCCCTCGGCGGATCCCGCCAAGCCGGAGCAGGGCTTCTGGCAGGTGGAAACCTCGTCGTTGAGGGATTTTCCCCAACAGTTCCGGACTTTCGAGATCTATCTGAACAGCGACTACACCGTTTCAATTGTCACGGTTAACGTTGATCCGGCGGTCGCGAAGGGAACGCCTGCCGCCACATCGCGCAATCACGCCATCGCGGTGCAGCAGATCGTTCAGAATGGCTTGAATCAGAATTACCCGAACAATTTGACGGCCGGCGGTACCGGCAAGTTCCCTGTGCCAAGCATGGATCCAACCCGGCCACAGAGCGACGCACCCAACACCAACGATCCGACGATCAAGTATGTGGATTTGAGCAACGCCGCCGTTCCCGTACCTTGCCACGGTTCGTACAACGCAGAACTGTTCAAGCAGTTGAGTCCGCAAATGATCAGCGTGCTGAAAAAAACAATAGGGGACAGACCCCAATTTCGCTCAACAATAACAGGGGGCACCAAATTCGCTTGAGCTGGGGCGGGCCGATGAAGTCCGGCGGGCGACAAACGGCACTGCCAGAAAAAACGTGGTCTGCCCCCCGTTTACGTTCCGCAGAACTTCTCGCTGCTCAAGAAGATTGTACTGATGGAGAAGCCTTCGCAAAACAGCTCACGAGCACGCACTCTCCTTTCAATCTCCTGCTCTATCCGGCCCGTGAAAAGCAGGTTGTGCTCCTTCCTGGTGAGGGATCCGCCGCTCCGCTCTGGACCGTGCGTATCTCCCTGGCAAATCTGCGTGATGCCGATTACACAGCCATTGGGAGGAAAACCCGAGAGACAATGGATGAGTTATCAAGGAGAATGGAAAAATTAGATGAAAAACCCCTGATTGGATTGATCATGCATGGAGAAGCAGAGGCCCAAGCATGCCCGGGAGAGCGAGATTCCTAATACCCAGATACCCCCACCATCATGAAATCCAACGGCGTCAGAATCAAGGACTGGAGCGGATGCGCATGGCCAAACCGTTGCTGTTGCCACATCCTTCCAAGCCGCGCACCGCATAGCCCCCCGAGTCTTTCTGCACAGTTCCCAGATGACGCATGCGGTTCGGTGACGGCAATAGAGCTCAGGATCAGTGCAGGCCATGCACGACGCCAGGCACTCCTCACAGTATCCCCACTCATGCTTGCCGCAGAAAACCTTGGCCTCGGCATCGGGATGGTAGCGGCAGGTCTTGCTGTCAGGCATGGTTTCCACCATCGGGTCGCGAGCGTTGTGGCAGCGAGGGGCAAAGGCAAATCGACGAGACGTTTGAAGTTCTCATCCAAATTTCGCGGTTCCGAAGGCAACCCCTCGTCATGCCGGCGAACCCCGGATCAAGTCCGGGGCAGGCGCCGTTATCCAGTTGGCGTCTTGTATTTCCTGGATTCCCGCTTTAACAGGAATGACGGATGAGGATTCTAGGAGCAGGAATTGCTCAAATCAGATCTCGATCCCAAAGTTCATCATAGCTTCCAATGCCTGAGGGTTTCGAGCATGTCGTGGCGAGTGAGATCGTGCTGGATGGGAGTCACTGAAATCCAGTTGTCGGCGATGGCGGAGGAGTCCGAGTGGGGGTCCGAATCGTGGAGGATGTCCGTGTTGGTGAGCCAATAATAAACATGCATCCGCGGATCCATCCGCCGGTCGTACTTTTCCAAGCACTGGAGTCTGCCCTGATGGGTCACCTTCACGCCGCGGACCTCTTCCCACGGCACGGCGGGCACGTTCACGTTGAGGGAGACGCCGGGGGGGAGCCCCTTTTCCAGAACCAGGTTCACAAGCCTTGGAATGAATTGGGTCGCGGCGCTGAAATCGTTTGTCTTGAAGGAATCGATGGAAACGGCAATGGACGGAATTCCGAGGAGGGCCGCTTCCGTGGCGGCGGAAACCGTCCCCGAGTAAATCACGTTCACCCCCACGTTGGCCCCCATGTTGATTCCGGAGACGAGGATGTCCGGGCGAGGCTTCACCAGTTCCAGAATGCCGATTTTCGCACAGTCCGCCGGGGTGCCGCTGAGGGCATGTCCGAAGAAGTCCCCGTTTCGTTGAACCGGGGTCACTCGAAGAGGGTTGAGCCACGTGATGGCATGTCCGACGGCGCTCTGCTCAGTCTCGGGAGCCACGACGTGCACCTCGTGTTCCCGGGACAGTGCGAGGTAGAGCGCCTCGATGCCTTTGGCGAAAATTCCGTCGTCATTGGTCAGCAGGATTCGCATGGTTTCTGCAGCTCGGGCCGTCAGTGCAGCCGTTGAGAGGTTCTTTGCGGTGATTATTTCTTCTGCATGAAGGTCTTGGCCGCTTCAATGCCCGCGGCCAGCGCCTCCCTGTTCAGGTCGGCGCTCGATGCCGACAGGCGGTTCAGCACGGCGGCCTCGAGGCTTTTCAGGGAGACCACCCCTGAGAGGGTTGCCAGGGCTCCCAGGGCGATGATATTGGCCACGATCTCCTTGCCGAATTTCTCCCTGGCAATCTGGGTGAAAGGGATGGCAATGGCCTTCGATGTGGGAAGCTGTTTCACGAAAGTGGAATCCACCACGAGGACCCCATTGGGCTTCAAGTCGAACAGGTAAGCGTCGCAGGACCTCTGGTTCATCGCCAGGAGGAGATCCGGCTTCATGGCCTTGGGATAGTCGATCTCCTCGTCGCTGATGATCACTTCCGCCTTGCTGGCCCCTCCACGGGCTTCAGGACCATAGCTCTGCGTCTGGCAGACGTATTTCCCGTCGTGGATGCCGGCGGCTTCGGCGAGGATGACTCCCGCCAGGATGAGACCCTGACCTCCCGAACCGCTCAGCCGGACTTCGTAGCGTTCCATGGTGGGTTCCACTCCTTCCCCGAAACGGGGTGAATTACGGACGGCCCGCTGACAACATGGCCCGGGCCGCATCCCGGATCCTGCGGTACTCCTGGGTGTACACGGGGAGGTCCCGGTCACAGAGGACCCCGACGGTGAACTTCCCCTGGAGCTCCTCTTCGCTCATGGCCTGAGCTTTTTCCACCCGCACCGCAGACTCCTTCTGCCACTGAAGCATCTCCACCGCTCCCCCCTGCTTGTTTCTGCGGCCATAGTGGGTGTGGCAGTGGCTGATGACCTCCACGACGGAAAATCCGCGTTTGACAATGGCCTTTTCGATCAGCTCGTCCAGGAGCGTGGCGTGGTAGACCGTGCAACGCGAAACCATGCTCGCGCCGGCCATCACGGCGAGCTCCGCTATGGAAAAGGCGTGCTCGATGTTGCCGTAGAGCGCCGTCGTGGCGAAGGACCCATAAGGGGTGGTGGGCGAGTACTGGCCCCCGGTCATGCCGTATATGCTGTTGTTCACGATGATGGCTGTCAGATTGAGATTGCGCCGCGCCGCATGGATGAAATGATTGCCTCCGATGGCGGTGGCATCGCCGTCCCCCATGATCACGATCACCTGGAGCTTCGGTTTTGCGAGCTTGACCCCCGTGGCAAAGGTGAGGGCACGTCCGTGGGTTGTATGCAAGGTATTGAAGTCCACGTACACCGAAATCCTCCCGGAACAGCCGATGCCGGAGACGATGACGATGTCGTCCTTTTCGAAGCCCGTGCGGTCAATGGCCCGGATCAGGGCTCCCAGAAGGATGCCGTTCCCGCACCCCGGGCACCACACGTGGGGGAATTTCTTGTCGTGACGGAGGTACTTGTGGATCAGCTTGGTGACTTCTGCCATGGATCCCTCTCTCGTTTCTACCGGGTCACGGATCGGCGGAACCGTAAAACCATCCAACAATATCAAACGACAACGGAAATGATAGTGTGCACTCTTCTATCGCATGTTGATTTTATTTGAACCACGAAGGACGCGAAGGGCATGAAGGAGGTGAAAATCCACCCTGTTACTGGGTTTTGTAATCCTTCGTGCTTCTTCGTGCTCTTCGTGATGCCTGACAAAAACTGCAGGAGTGGCGCAGCGTATCCTTAAATCTTCATCAAGCGGGTGAGAATCTCGTTAGGGGCGATGAGGCTCCCGTCGATGCGATTGAGGGTCTCGACGCGGGTCGTGCCCTGGTTCACCCGCTTCACCTCCCTCGACATCTGACCCATGTTCAACTCAGGAACCAAAACAGCCCTGGCCCGGCGCAGCACCGGCTCAATCGCCTGGCGGGGAAAAGGCCACAGGGTGATGAGCTGCAGGAGCCCGGCCTTGATGCCCCTGGCCCTGGCGTCGCGAACCGCACGCCGCGCGGACCGGGCGACGCACCCGTAGGCAATGACGACAACCTCGGCGTCATCGAGGTATTCCTCATCGATCATCTGGATTTCAAAGAAGTGCTGGTTGATCTTTCTGAAGATGCGGTTCATGAACGGGACGATCTCGTCCGGCCGCTGGGTCGGGAACCCCCGCACATCGTGAATGAGGCCGGTGACATGGTAGCGGTAGCCGTCTCCGAAGATCCCCATGGCAGGGACTCCCCGGGCGTTGTCTTCGTAGGGGACGTACCATTCGGGGGGCATGTTGGGACGGATGCGGTCAACGATTTCCAGTTCCTCTGGATGGGGGAGGGAAATCTTTTCCCGCGTGTGGGCGACCACCTCGTCGGCGAGGATGATGACCGGGGTTCGAAATTTTTCCGATAGATTGAAGGCTTTCACGGTGATGCTGAAACAGTCCTGGGTCGTCGACACGGCGAGGACGATGACAGGGTGGTCCCCGTGGGTCCCCCACCGGGCCTGCATGACGTCTCCCTGGCTCACGTTGGTGGGGAGGCCCGTGCTGGGTCCCGCCCGCATGACATCGACGATGACACAGGGAACTTCCGCGACACAGGCGAATCCGAGGTTCTCCTGCATCAGGGAAAAGCCGGGGCCGCTCGTGGCCGTCATGGATTTCACCCCCGCCAGGGAGGCTCCGATGACGGCTCCCAGGCTCGCGATCTCGTCTTCCATCTGGATGAAGGTGCCGTCTTCCGCAGGCAGGCGCACGGACATCACCTCACTGATTTCCGTCGCCGGGGTTATGGGATATCCGGCGAAAAAGCGGCAGCCCGCGGCCAAGGCACCCTCGACGATTGCCTCGTTCCCCTGGAGCAACAACTGACGTCCTGGACTCTTGACAGGATTCAAAGTGAATTCCTCCTCTGGCCTTTTGCCTTCCGCTCCGGCGGGATTCCCTGCCACGCACCGACCGACCGATCGGGATCTTCCATGGGAAGCCTTGCCTTTGTCTCCCTGGGAAATCTGGACGACCGGACCACCCGAGAGCTCACGGCAGGTCGGATCAGTCCTCGGTGGGTTCGATCCTCTTGGCGCTGCGTTCATGGACACTGATGGCGAAATCGGGGCAGTGGAGCTCACACCAGCCGCACCCCGTGCACCGGTCCGGATCCTCCACAAAGGGCACCCCTTCCTCATCCAGACGGATGCACTCCCGGGGACAAAATGCCGCGCAGATGCCGCAGCACTTGCACCAACCCTTGTAGATCTCGATGGTGTACTTCTTCTTTGCCTTGGACGTGGTGTCGGGAGCGCTGCCGCTCAGGTCGGGCGCGGGGGGCTCGATCTTCTTTCCGCTGCTGTCCTGCTTCGCCTTGCTCTTGGGAGTCATCGTTCCCCTCGGGATTTGGTGGTCATTCGCTTCTCACGCTCCCGGCCGGAATGTCCCTGAGGAATTTCGACCCGGGTGAAAGGCCCGTCAGGCATGATTTTGCCCTCATTGAGTGTGGGGTGTCAAGGTCCATAACAGCTCGCGGGGTTCCCTCCGGCTGCCCATGGGTCGGAAGGATTCGGGCGTCCCCTGAATTCTCCCGTGTTTTCATCGCAGGCGCAATTTCTTGAACTGCCTGTTGACTCTCGACCGCCCAATCGGTGAACATTACAGGCTTTGTGACAGGAAGTCATCGTTGACAATCCACTTTCCGGGAGTGATGGAGCGCGCCAGGCTTCGGAGCGGCTCCGTTCACAGGGAGGATCAATATGGAGCAGCGTCAGGACTTGAGGAATCTGGCCATCATCGCCCACGTGGATCACGGGAAAACCACCCTCGTGGATGCCATGCTCTGGCAGAGCGGGATCTTCCGGGAAAACGAGCAGGTTGCCGAACGGGTCATGGACAGCCTGGACCTGGAACGGGAGAAGGGAATCACCATCATGGCCAAGAACACCGCCGTCGAGTACAGGGGAGTGAAGATCAACATCGTCGATACCCCCGGCCACGCGGACTTCGGCGGTGAAGTGGAGCGCACGTTGAACATGGTGGACGGGGTCATGCTCCTGGTGGATGCAACGGAGGGTCCCCTGCCCCAGACCCGCTTTGTGCTCGGGAAGGCGCTGGCCAGGGGACTTCCCCCCATCGTGGTGATCAACAAGATCGACCGGCCGGACCGGCGGATTCAGGAGGTGCTTGACGAGATCTACGACCTCTTCATCGATCTCGATGCCACTGAAGAGCAGCTGGACTTCCCCGTGCTTTACACCAATGCCAAGGCAGGTTTGGCCCTCACGGACCCGGACGGGCAGGGGTCCGGCCTGACACTCCTCTTTGAAGCCATTCTCACAGCCATTCCCGCGCCGTGCCACGACCCCGGCGCACCCCTCCAGTTTCTCGTGACGACGCTCCAGCACAGCGACTACGTGGGGCGGATCGCCGTGGGCAAAGTGGTGAACGGGTCCCTGCGCCGCAACCAGGAAGTGGCCCTCCTCAAGGCGGAAAGCCCGATGCGAAAGGCATCCCTGAGCGTGGTTTACAGCTACGAGGGACTCAACCGGGTGGAACGGGACGTGGTCACCGCCGGGGATATCGCGGCCGTGGCGGGTGTCGAGGACATCTACATCGGAGACACCCTGGGGGACCTGGCGGACCCAAGACCCCTGCCAATCATCACCGTGGAGGACCCCACCATCTCCATGGTGTTCTCCGTGAATACATCACCGCTTGCGGGCAAGGACGGAAGATATCTCACGTCTCGCCACATCAAGGACCGGCTGGACAAGGAGCTCCTCTACAATGTGAGTGTTCGCGTCGAGCAGGCTGAAAACCGGGATTCCTACCGGGTGAGTGCCCGGGGAGAGCTGCAGCTGGCAGTGCTGGTGGAGACCATGCGCCGGGAGGGCTTCGAGCTTTCCCTGTCCAAGCCGAGGATCATCACCCGGGAAGTCGACGGGCGGAAGGTCGAGCCCCTGGAGCTCGCCGTGGTGGATCTGCCCGAGCAGTATGTGGGGATTGTGACAGAGATGATGGGATCCCGGAAGGGTCAGATGACCAAGATGGTCAACAATGGCTTTGGGCGCGTCCGCCTCGAATTCGAAATCCCGACCCGGGGGCTCATCGGATTTCGGGGGCAGTTCCTGACCGATACCCGGGGAACGGGAATCCTCAACACCCTGGTCATCGGCCATACTCCCCATGCAGGAGAGATCGCGGGGCGGCCCAACGGCGCCCTAGTTTCAGACCGGGACGGGAAAGCGGTGACCTACGCCATCCATCACCTGCAGCCCCGGGGCACCATCTTCGTAAACCCGGGGGATCCCGTGTACCCGGGCATGATCGTCGGCGAGAACTCCCGGGCGGAAGACATCCGGGTCAACATCACCAAGGAAAAGAAGCTCACCAACATTCGGGCCTCGGGCTCCGACGAAGCCCTCCGACTCATCCCGCCCAGGCAGTTCACCCTCGAGCAGGCCATGGAATTCATCAACGACGATGAAATGGTGGAAGTGACCCCCCAGTCCATCCGCCTTCGCAAGAGCAGAGACAAGTAGCCGGGAGCCCTCCCGGGATTTTCAGGGATCACGGAAAGGGCGGCAGGAATCGGGAATCAGGCCGTGCCCCGTATCTGAGACTCAATATGAAGCGTCCCTGAGAGGGATTCCTGCTCAATGCAGGGCTTCTCCTCGATTTCGGGAAGGTTTTCCAGGGTGGCCACCATCTGGTCGCCCAGTTTCTCGTCGAATTCCACGTGGACCGTGTAGTCGTCGAGCATGAGGGGCTGAATGGCTACAATCCGGCCTCTCTGGTCCAATTTGAAGGAATCCTTGTCCGAAGAGACCATGAACTTGAAGCCCATTTTCCTGCCGAGAAGCAGCTGGGCGGTTTGGCGTTTGAGAATTCTCACGGCCACACAGATGCCCCATGAGGAGACGTTCAACAGTTCTCCCTTGAAGGCCGGGCGGATGGGTTCCCCTGAGTCGTAGAGCAGCTGAAGCATGGCCTGGCCGGAAACCGTGCGGCGTTTCTCGGACCTGCGGTCCGGACTGCTCGACTTGAATGAGTCACTGCCCTGCCTCAATTCCCCGCAGTACTCCCTGAGCTTTGCCTCGAGGGCCGGAAACTGGTCCCTCCATTGGTTCAGGACATCCTTTTCCAGGACGTTGAACCTCGAATGGGAAAAGGTCCTCACGCTGGCGGTGCAGACCGAGCTGGAAAAGAAGGTCTCCTCGCCTATGATGTCTCCGGGCCGAAAAGTCCTCACCGCAACCTCCCTTCCCCCTTGGCTCCACAGCATGATCAGCCGTCCCTCGTTCAGGAAGTGGAGATCCGTGTTGCTGTCTCCCTGCATGAAAAGGGGCTCGATCCCCAGGGTGCTTCGCTCCTTCATGGAATAGTACAGGGCGTTCGCTTCACTGGAGGTCAGTTTTGCGTAAAGGCTGGCCCAGAGTTTGGAGTGATCCTGGGATCGCGACTTGGTCTTTTCTTCTTCGATGATTTCGGCGGAGGTGATGATTTCGGTGAGAGCCATCGGATCCAGCTGAACGAGTCTCTCCCGCAGGGCCTCGGCTTTCCGGAAATCCTTTTGCCTCGCGCAGTCCACGATGAGCTGAAAGAGGGACCACGCGGCCTCATCCCTGCTCTTCATTGCGAGCTCCCGCTCAAAGGCCCGTTCGCGCTCGGAGACGCTTTCCCGAGATTCCCCTGCCGAAGCGGAGGTTTGCTCCTTCCCACGATACCTTGCAACTTCCATTGCCGCTCCACGCTGAGATAGGTTTCAGGCACGTCAAGTCCCGGAGCGAGACCTCTCCGTTCCACACTGTTTCCTCTCTTAGCCGCGGTTGGAGGGACAATCGGCAAGTGCTCCCTTCCATCCTTCGAAGAAGCGGCTTCACGCGGGTGTGCGGTCACCACATCCTCTTCCCGCCGTGCATGGCGGGAGTCTCCTCACACCGGGCTAAAGCAGAGGGATTTTGTAACTCACATTCGGCAAAGAAGGCCTTGTACTCAAAGGGTTTTCCAATTGGAGGATCCGGCGGGCTGGTCGATGTGGAAGGATGTTTTCCTGGAGCCTTTGCTCCTCTTCTGCCCCTGGCGGGATCAGAGTGAATGAATACTTTGTTCGCACCGTTCGTGCTGAGGTATCGAAGCATGAAGGGTGACCCTTTTTTTGAACGCTGATTTTTGGACAGACCTTGCGCTGCAATGGATTCAAACGGTCAGGAAGCCGCGGTGTCGATCCATGGAAACAGGATCTCCCAGAGCCTTTCTCTTCCTTCCCCCGTCACGGCGGAGAAGAGGAGGACAGTCTCCACTGGAACCCCAAGGGTTTCCGCAGCCTGCTCCAGGTGGGAATGGCGATCGCTCCGACGTAGCTTGTCCAACTTGGTGAGAACGGGGATTGCGGGGATTTGACGGCCTCTGAGCCACTGCCAGAGCTTCATGTCGTCCGGGGTGGGGAGGTGGCGGGCGTCCATGATTTGCACAATGCCACGCAGATTCATCCGCCCCGTGAGGTAGGACTCCACCATGGGGCGCCATGTGGCTCTGATGCTTTCGGGAACCCGGGCGAACCCGTAACCGGGCAGGTCCACGAAACAAAAGGCGTCGTTTACCCGAAAGAAGTTGATGGTTTGGGTCTGGCCAGGCGTTCGGCTGGTGCGCACGAGCTTTTTTCGGTGGACGAGGCAGTTGATGAGGGAAGATTTTCCCACGTTGGACCTTCCCGCGAAGGCCACTTCGGGAAGGTCATGGGCAGGATAGTGGTGGGGCTGGACGGCGGTTTTCAGGAATTCCGCCGATCGGATGGTGTAGACTGTTTCCATCGTGGCTGGACGGCTCAGGAGCGGTTCCCGAGGTAATTCTCGATCCTCAGGAGCCCCTCGGTAATGTTGTCCGTGGAGTTGGCGTAGCTGAAGCGCACGTATCCTTCTCCGTTGGGTCCGAAATCAACGCCCGGCGTGATGCCCACCTTCGCCTTCTCTAGAATTTCAAATGCAAACGCGTAGGAATCCGTGGAGAATCGTCGCGCATTGGCGAAGACATAAAAGGCCCCGGTGGGTTCGACGGTGATGCCGAAGCCGATTTCCCTCAGGCGGCGGATCATGAACTGCCTGCGCCTGTTGTAGCGGTCGAGCATGTCCTGGACGTCCCTCTTGACGGTGGGATCGGTGAGGGCCGTGTATCCCGCCGCCTGGGACATGGAATTGGCCGAGATGAAGAAGTTCTGGAGGAGCTTCTGCATGGGCCGGATGAGGTCCCTGGGAACGATGAGGTATCCGAGGCGCCAGCCGGTCATGGCGTAAAGCTTTGAAAAGCCGTTGAACACGATGCACCGGTCGGTGAATTCCAGCATGGAATGAACCTTCCCCTCGTAGACCAGCCCATGGTAGATCTCGTCGCTCAGAACGACCCTCCCCATGTCGGCGATCTCCTGCATCCGGTCCGGTGACAGGAGATTCCCCGTGGGATTGGCGGGGGAATTGATGAGGATGGCCTTGGTCTTTGGGGTGAGGGCGGCGCGGATGGCTTCTGGCCGGTACTGAAAAGCGTCTTCCTCGTACACGGGGATGGTTTTGGGAACGCCCTCGACGAAGCGCACAAAGCTTGGATGGCATGCGTAGTGGGGGTCCGAGAGGATGACCTCTTCTCCACATTCGATGAGGGTGCCCATGGCCACGAGGAAGGCCGGCGACGTGCCTGAGGTCACGAGGACCTGGTCCGGCTCGAGGCTGCGGATTCCGTAGGCCCGCCCGTAGAAGTCGACTATGGCTTCCCGCAGCAGCTGGGTGCCCAGGCTGTGGGTGTAGTGGGTTTCACCCCGCTTGATGGCCTCGATGGCGGCGTTCTTGATGGCTTCGGGCGTGTCGAAATCCGGCTCTCCGACTTCCAGGTGGATGACGGATTCCCCGGCCCTCTCCATCTCCTGGGCCCTCTCCAGGACGTCCATCACGATGAATGACTTGAGTTCCTCTACCCTCCTGCAGACCACTCGCTCTGTCCCTTTCCAGTCTAATCGCCCGCGGGAACCTTGATGATGAGGGGCTTCAACTTTTCTTCGCTCTCGATGCGTGTGAGCAGTGAGCTCGCTTCCTTGCTGTCTTCAACGGGTACCAGTTGGACCACGTAGATGCTGCCCTTGGAAGGGTGATTGAAAGGCTTGACGACGGAGCTGTAACCCTTATTCTCCAGCTTTTTCCTCACTCCTTCGGCATTTTCCTTTTCGAGAAACGATCCCACCTGGACGATGTACACCCAGCGAAAGCGGCCCCCGACCGGTCTGGATTCCGGCTTGGATGGTTCCATGGAACCGGTTGCGGCCACCTCGGCGGCCTGGCCTGATGTGGTTTCAGGGTGGGGGGGCAGGATGCTTTCGGGAGACAAGGAAAAAGCTTCCTTCGGAACGGCTGCCTGACTGCTTGCGGCCGCAGGCGGGGACTCCCTGGGCGGAGCGGCCGGAGTGGGTTCGGGAGCCACGGGGACGTCCTTGAGAAGAGCCAGCGGGGGCTCTGGAGCCTTGGCGAGTTCCGGGGGGGCGGCCGTCGTGCTCGGTTCGGGTTTGGACGGGACGGCCTTGCCTGGAATGGAGAGAGGTATCTGGGGCGCTGGCCCCATGCCCCTCGGGGGAGGCGGCATTCTGAGGTCGGGTGACGACGACATCCCCCGTCCCTGATACGCCAGATCCTGCTGGGCAACGATGTCCATGTTGGCGAGCCTGTCTGGATCGGAGCTCATGGCACCGCGGTGCATCCCCGTTCCCATGATGCTCTGGAGCTGGACCAGGACCTTCTTGGCCTCCTCGGCCATGGCCGTGTGGGGAGCCAGCCTGTTGACCCGGCTCAGGGAATAGAGCGCGCCTTGCAGGTCTCCCGCGTTGTAGCTCAAAACCCCATACCGAACGTGTGCCTCGGCCATTTCAGGACTGTACTGGATGGCCTTGCCGTAGGCTCTACGGGCTTCATCGGTTCGGCCCATGGCTTCCAGCACTTTGCCCATGCGGTAGTGGGCGACGCCGTAGGAAGGCAGTATGCGGATCGCTTCCTGGTAGTAAAAGAGAGCGGTCGGGAGATCGTTCCTCTTCTCGCTAACCAGCCCCAGGTTGTAGAGGGGAAGGTGGGGCAGTGCGTAGAACGGGTTGTTGAAAGCCTGCTTGAAAGATGCTTCGGCCTTGTCGAGCTGATCCCGTGACGCGTAAAGGCGTCCCATGGCGTTGTGAACGTCGGAAAAGTCGGGCTTGATCTTCAAAGCGTCCTGATAATAGGTCAGGGCCTGGTCTGGAAGGCCCCTCTCGTCATAGGCGAGGCCCAGTTCGTAGAGGATCATGGGGTCGTTGGGGCTCTTCTCGTGGGCCATGGTCAGGAACTTCAAAGCCTGAGCAAGATTCCCGGCCGCCAGGTACTTCTCTCCCATCTCCTGCTGCTGTGTAACCGACAGACTCTCCATGGGATCCTTGGGAGTTGTGGCGCACGCTCCGACAAGAAACAGCAGCACCACGCACATTGACAGGAAACGCTTTTCCGGCATCATCAGATCACCTTGTTCAAGGAATATTCGATGATTCCTTCCGCCCCTCGCTTGATCAACAGTGGAATGAGCTCCCTCACCTGGTTTTTCGAAATCACGGTTTCCACGGACAGCCAGTCGCTCTTGTACAGATGGGCAATGGTGGGGGCGTTCAGGCTGGGCAGAATGTCGATGACCTCATTGAGCTTGGATTCAGGAACATTCATCTTCAGACCGGCCAGGTCCTCGGCCCTCAGGGCCCCTTGCAGCAGGAGGGAGATCTGTTCGATCTTCTCCCGTTTCCAGGGGTCTTCCCAAGACTTGTGGTTGGCGATGAGCTGGGTGTTGGATTGCATCAGTTCCTTCACAATGCGCAATCCATTGGCGCGCATGGTGGCACCCGTTTCCGTGACTTCCACGATGGCGTCGCACAGCCCCGCAATGACCTTGGCCTCCGTGGCGCCCCAGGAGAACTCGACCAGGACGTCAACCCCTTCGGAGGCGAAATAGCGCCTGGTGAAGTTGACCAGTTCCGTGGCAATCTTTTTGCCGTGCAGGTCACGAACATCCCGGACGGGTGAATCCATGGGCACGGCGAGGACCCAGCGGGCGGGGCGCTGGCTTACCTTGGAGTAGATCAGGTTGACCACCACATGGACGTCCGAGTCGTTCTCCATGATCCAGTCGAGACCGGTGAGCCCCACGTCGAAGGTCCCGCTCTCCACATACCGGGACATCTCCTGAGCCCGGCAAATGGAGCAGCTGATTTGCGGATCATTGATTTCCGGGAAATAATTGCGATTGGAAAGGGAAATTCGCCAGCCCGACTGGCGAAAGAGATTGATGGTGGATTCCTGGAGGCTTCCCTTGGGAATACCCAGGATGAGCTGTTTCACTGCTTGTATACCTCCTTGGGGTCGAAGATGGGTTCTCCCACGATTTGCAGGCCATCCTTCCCGTACCGCCTGTAAAAGCAACTCTCGTAGCCCGTGTGGCAGGCAGCGCCGCCGAGCTGTTCCACCCGGATGAGGACCGTGTCCAAATCGCAGTCCACAAGGATTTCACGGACCAGCTGCGTGTGTCCCGATTCCTCTCCCTTTACCCAGAGTCTCTGGCGGGAGCGGCTCCAGTAGTGAGCCTTTCCGGTTTCGACAGTCTTTTCCCAGGCAAGTTCGTTCATGTATGCCAGCATGAGAACTTTCTCATTGCGGACACTCTGGACAATCACTGGAACTAAGCCATCATGCTTACTAAAATCGGGTTTCAAAGTCAACAATCCTTCCCTCGTCGGATGTGCTCAGGAGTCATCCGTGCGGTTCACTCGAATCTCCATGGGCCAAGCTCCCTCCATGTTCCCAAGCCAGGAGCCAAGCGTGTCAGATACGTCCCCCAATATAGAGCATCGGGAGTCTCCTTTGTAGGAAAATGGCACAAGAGGCAGCCCAATGGTGATTGAGGCCTTGCCGAACGAGGGAGTGGGGTGTTCTGAGGAGGTGAATGCAGAGGTCTTTGGGGTTGTAGCGTTCAGGCCGACTTGCGCCCTTTCGGACAATTCGCGTTGCGACGGGCCAGTCCCAGGTCAAAGAGCATGATCGGCGCCTGGACCAGCGACCCAATCACCCCGATGGCCAGGGCCGCTTCCGCCCTCGTCGCCATGTCTTGCTATTTCTGCGGCAAACCTGGAAAATACCGGTAGCGCGGCTGTGGAGATCGAACGGAGGGATGAAAATCCGACAGATCGAACGATTCCAGACCGTGGCCAATCTCTTGAGCTTCACCAAGGCCGCGGAGAGGGGAGCCCCCGAGGCGTTTCATGGGCGAGTTTTCAGCCATCAGCTGCTGGTCTTCGGTGACAGCAGACACTCACGGTATGGACACCGGGAAGGAGTTCCCGTGTCCGCCCGCCTTCGTGAGGAGAGACAGAATGTGGCTGGTTTGTGCGATCATCATGGTGGTCTTGAGTTTCTGTTCGGTGGCTGAAGGCGGGACCGGTGCATATGGCAAGCCGGTTAAATACGCCTTGAACATGGAAATCAAATATCCCGCCTTCACTGTGCGCTTCATCGGCACCAGACGAGAGTCTTCAACCGCCTATCCCAGGGGATTTCTCTATCATGACTTCGAAGTCCTCTCCAGGATGGGTAACAAAGTCCATGTGTCTTGGACCTCGGGAACAGGAGTTTTGGGACCTAATGAATTTTCTGTTGATGGCAGGAAGTACTTCCTGGAACTGAAGGCCAATTCGCTGGAAGAAGATCCCAAGCAGAGGTGGCTGAAAGAAGACGAACTCATCATTTGGCAAGAGGAGGTCTATCTGGAAAAACAACAGGTGTTGCACAGGAGACGGAATGAACGCATCGGACAGTGAGCAGGCCCTGTGATGCATCGCCTCCTGGTGGACGATTCACAGCGATATCAACGCCAAGCCCCAAAGTAGTTGAGTGATCGCAGAGTGCCGATATTCAAGGTCAAGGACAATTGCACGCCGGCGGTGAAGCCGCTGCAGTCCTGACGCTGGAACAGATGCCCCAGGCTATAGGTGACTGCGGAGATCTTCGCATTGGAATAGCCCAGCACTGCCGATCGAGTCACCTGCATGATGGTGAAGAGGCACCCGTGAAGGTCCCAGAAGCAAAACGGCGTCAGTGCGTCAACGCGCGTATAGCTCAAATTGCCTCTGCTGACAGACCCAAACGCCTGTCGGATGGCCGAGTCCGCGGCGGAAACCTGGCCTGCGCCCAAGCTGACTCCCGCTGCGGCCGTCAATGAAACGAATGGCTCTTCAAGTTCCGCTGTGCGGCTACGGAACATGAATGCCGAGACATCGGCGCCGACTCCCTCAACAAACCCGATCCCGGCAATGCCACTCACTTCCCAATCCGTTGTCGCTGTCCCAAACCCCATGACTCACCTCCCGAGATTAAGGTGAAATGCCTTGAAAAGAGTCGTATAGGCTGGAAGAAGGATAATTTCCATTTTCTCACCCACCGAATATGCCGTCAACAGCTTATTTTCACAGTCTTTTTTGTGGCAGACAGCATGAATGCTCTTCAAGAGAAAAGGGGGCTTCGTTGATTCGGCGAGGAGATCAGCGGTCAGGTACTGGGCCACGAAGGTTGGAAAGCTCGCATTCAAGGTGAATCCGAGCAGATCTATCATGTCATGTCGGGTCAGGTTGTGATGGATGGGCCACCGGAACTCCGCGACGGAGCGCTGCAGGGCCCAGAGTCCACGTTGTTGTGGGGGATGGAGTACCGAGCCGCGAGTTGACCGCATGCCGCGCGAATGTCGGCTCCACGGCTTTGCCTGATGAGCGTGGTCAGGTGTGCTTTCCTCAAAACCTCCTGGAAGGCGTGGATACGCTCTTCCGAGGGCCTCTTGAGGTCGCAGCCGGGATGGGGATTCAGGGGTATCAGGTTCACCTTGGCCCTGAGTCCGCTCAGGAGTCTCACGAGGTTCCTTGCGTCTCCCAGGCTGTCGTTGATTCCTTCAATCAAAATATATTCGAAGGTGATGCGCTTCCGTGGAGGCAGCGGGTAGAGGCGGCATGCGTCCAGGAGGCTCGACAGCGGGTAGGTCCGGTTGATGGGCATGATGCGATTCCGAACTGCGTCCTCGGCCCCGTGCAGGCTGATGGCCAGATTCACGGGGCTCTCCTCGCCAAGTCTCGCCAACTGGGGCACAAGGCCGGCCGTCGAGAGAGTGATGCGGCGATGGGAAAACGCGAGTCCGTTGGGGTCGATCATGACCCGGATGGATTTGACCACGGCGTCGTAGTTGGCCAAGGGTTCACCCATTCCCATGAAGACGATGTTCGTGATGTGCCCCCTCGATCCAAGGGCTTTTCGGACCTGGCAAACCTGGTCGATGATCTCGGCGGTCCTCAGATTGCGTTTGAATCCCATGGTGCCGGTCAGGCAGAAGGCGCACCCCAAGGCGCAGCCGACCTGGCTCGACACACACAGGGTTGTCCGGGGAGGATCCGGGATCAGGACGGTTTCGATGGAATGGCCGTCGTGAAGCCCGAACAGGTATTTCGCGGTTCCGTCGGAAGAGACCTGATTTTCCAGCATGGTGAGGGCATGCAGGCGGGTTCCGAACTCCAGTTGCACGCGAAACAGCTTGCTCAGATCGCTGCACTCATCCCACGACGAAACCTGATGGACGTACACGTGCTTGAAGATCTGCCGCGCTCGAAAGCGCCGTTCTCCGACGCTCTCCACCCAGGCTTCCAGTTCAGGAAGAGTGAAATCCTTGATGAAAATAGGTTCCATCAGTTTCAATGAGTCTGCTCTTGAATCACGCGTGGGGAGGAAATGACCGGGATTCCGAAAGATGAGGCCTTTCTGGCGGTCTCTCGGTATGAGTCCCCGCACTGAATATCAGGCATCCATTTCTGTGGCTCCGTACTGATGAGGGGCGCCATCACCTCTTTTTCACAAAATACCGGTCCTGGGTTCGATCCTGCAGGCACACGGCATCATACTTCCTTGCACTGGCCGAATCAAACCACTGGTATCCCTGTTCCTGGCAGCGCTTGCAGGCTTTCCTCGGGATGTGCACCGCGTGGATGCGCGTTCCCTGGTCCGTGTTCGAATCGATGCCGAGGGTCCCGCTGCATTCGCTGCAAACGCAGAGCTTTTCTCTCTGGAGTTCGACGATGCCCGAGGTGTCGTAGAAAATGCGCAGATCCCGGTTGGCGAATCCTCCCTTGTTCCGGTTGAAGGCCCGGATTTCCGGCGCCAGCCCATGAGATTCCATGACCAGTTCCACCAGTCGTTTGATGTATTCGGTGGTGTCCTTGGTCTGTCGGATCTTTTCCGGATTGTAGTCCGGTTCCTTCACATGGCGATAGTCCATGTCTGCCAGCGCAAGGATGATCCCCACGTTGACGTAGGGAAGGGCCCCCTCGATGGAGTAGCCTCCCTCCAGCACCGCGATGTGGGGCGCGAGCCTCCGGGTGAGCTCCGCATAGCCCTGGGCCGAGAAGCTCATGTTGGTGATGGGGTCGGTGTAATGGTTGTCCTGGCCGGCCGAATTGACGATGAGCTGCGGCTTGAACGCTTCGAGAATGGGCAGGATGGCATTCTCCAGCACGTAAAGGAATCCTTCCTCCGAAGTGCGGGGCGGAAGGGGAATGTTCACCGTGGTCCCGATGGCCCCTGGCCCTCCGCTCTCGTTCTGGAAGCCCGAACCCGGGTAGAGGGTGCGGCCGTCCTGGTGCAGGGAGATGAAAAGCGTGTCCGGGTCGTGCCAGTAAATGTTCTGAGTGCCGTCGCCGTGGTGGCAGTCCGTATCCACGATGGCCACCCGGTCGATGCCATAGGTTTCCCGCAGGTATTCGATCATGATGGCTTCGATGTTGATGTTGCAGAAGCCCCGTGCCCCGTGCACGACCCGCATGGCATGATGGCCCGGAGGGCGAACCAGGGCGAATCCCCGCGCAATGCGCCCCTCCAGGACTTCGATGCCGATCTTCTTGGCGCCGCCGGCGCTGATCAGGTGGGATTCCGTGATCACGCCGCGCTCGTCCGGGTAACAGAAGTGGACGCGGCGGATGTCTTCGACCGTGGCAAGGTCGGGCTTGTATTCCACGATGCCTTCCACATCCAGGAGTCCCTCCTCAAAGACCTGATCCTGCGTGTAGAGAAGCCGCTCTTCCCGTTCAGGATGCGTCGGGCTTATGGCCCAGTCAAATGCGGGAAAGAAGACCAGCCCTGTTCTTGTTTTCGCGGAAATCATGGTGTGTGTCCTTTTCGATTCACCTAAATTGTCCCGGAGGAAAAGGGCTGATTGAAGAGGCGTTCGGCGATTCCTTTGTATTCGGGGATCAGTCCCGGTTTCACCTGTACCTTTACCCGGATGTTGCGACCACTCGTGTAGAACTGGCGAACCATATTGAACTGGCTTTCCTCGACCACTTCCATCTCCAGGTCGGACTCCGAGCCCCCCTCTCTCAGAAACTTTGCCCGGAGCAGCTCTTGAGCGAGTCGCGTGGCATCCTCCTTGTCAAAATCCTTCTTGACCGACTGGGAGAAATCCTCCTCCGGAGCCAGGGCGACTCCTCTTTCCGTGTCGACGAACAGGGCGACTTCGCATGTATTGCGAGCCAGGGCGGCACCGATGGCGTTGGCAACCTGCCACTGGGGCACCACACGGACGTCGAAATCCGTCAGGGCCGCCAAGCGAGAGGCAAAGTAGGGGGCAGGACCGCCCAGGACAAGGATTTCCGAGGGTCGCACGACGTGGCCCTCCAGGATTTCGTGTACAGTGTATACGGGTTTGCCGTTGATTTCGGCGACCATGTGCGCCGCCGCTTCCAGAATGGCATGGCAGGCTTGATCGAAAACACGGCTTGCGGCCTCCTCGACGGAAAGCCCCAGTTCCCGGGCAATGGGACCGAAGCCGTTGCATGCCGCGTCCTTGTCCCCATTGGCCGCTTTCCCCAGCACAAAGAGTGCATCCGTCGGAGTGGGAACCGGACCGCCGTATGCCATGGCCGGCCCCTGGCGCTCCGGCCCGATGCGGACCTTGCCGTCGACGATGCGTACCACACTGTCCCCCCCGAGGCCGATGGAGCGGGTGTGGAGCGCGCGGATGAGGGTCTTGTAACCGCCAAGTTCGATCCCGAGAGGGTCCAGCAGAGGGGTACGTCGGATGAGGACGGCCATGTCCGTCGTCGTTCCGCCGATATCCAGCACGAGTGTTTCCCGGTCCTCGGAAGCGAAAGGCAGGGACCCCATGACGCTTGCCGCCGGCCCGGAGAGGATACTCTGACCTGGACTGTCCAGGGAACTGGTCAGGCTCATGGTCCCGCCGTCCGCCTTGAGGATGTGAAGGGGAAGGTCCAGCCCTTTCCGTTTCAGCGATGCATGAACCGCTTCGAAAAAGCGCCGGTGCATGGAGTAAACGGATGCGTTGAGGAAAGCCGTTGCGATACGGCGGGGAAAGCTGAGATTGCCTGAAACACGGTGTCCCATGACCACGTAGTCAAAGCTGTTGTCGAGGATCTCAGCCATTTGGATTTCATGACGGGGGTTGCGGACCGAAAACTTTCCCACAACGCCCACGTGCCTGACACCCTCGGCCTGAAGCCTCGCAGCTACGGCTTCGATTTCGAGTCGGTCGACAGGCTCTATCTCCCTGCCCCGATGATCGATGGAGCCCGACACGCAAAAGTAGTTCCTTCCCGTGCGATAACTCTCGGGATCTATCCCCGGCCCGCTGGAGACGATCATTCCGGCCTTTTCGAGCTTCTCTTCGGCGATGGCATTCGTCGTGAGCGTTGTGCTCAGGACAGCCCGCAATATGCTCTCGGGCGAAATGCCGCGAGTCACCTCCTCAAGGGCCAGCCAGACGCTGTCGAACAGGTTGGTTGCGTCCGTGGGAATCTTCGCAAAGCAGCGGATGCCGTCCTTGCCGATGAGGACTGCGTCGGTGTGGGTTCCCCCGACGTCAAGACCGATGATCATCTCTTTCTCCAGAAGATGCAGGATTTGCGAGGGAAGACTTCCGAGCTGCGGTGCGGGCCTGAAAAACCATTTCAGACGGGAAAAGGGAATCTACGGCGGGTCCACGGCGTAAAGGCTTTGCCGTGCGTTCATCCTTTGTGAAATGCCCGCCCGTGAAGAACCGAATCCATGGAACCAGGGCGCGCTGCGGGGCGAAACAATCAGCAAGGCCGCAATGGGCCCTTTCACAAGTGATCAATTGACGAACACATCGCGATAGTGGTCGAAGTGCTCAGTGGCCGCCCCGGCTCCCCTGATGACGGCTCTCAGGGGATCTTCGGACTTCTTCACATCAAGACCGGTGGCCTGGTGAATGAGAAGTCTCAGCCCCTTCAGCAAGGCCCCGCCCCCCGCCAGCCAGATGCCATCTTCAGAGACATCGGACGACAGATCCGGAGTCGCCTTCTCTAGAACTCTGCGCACCGCCTCGACAATGGCCATGGTGGGTTCCTTGATGGCTTCCCGAATGGCAGGGTCCGTGAGGGTGACCACCTTGGGCATGCCGGTACTCAAATCCTTCCCTCTCAGCTTCACTTCCAGGGTTTTGTTCATGGGAACCGCGGAACCGATCTTGATCTTGATGACCTCGGCCATCATCTCACTGATGCCGATGCCGTGCTCCCGGCGAACATACTGGCATATGGCCTCATCGGCCTCGTCTCCTCCCACTCGCAGGGACTCGCTGCATGCCACCGAGAATTTGGATATGATGGCGACCTCCGTGGTCCCGCCCCCTATGTCGACCACCATCTGCCCTTTGGTCTCTTCAATGGGGAGACCGGTACCTATGGCGGCTGCCATGGGCTCCTCAATCAAGTGTATCTTGCCTGCTCCGGCCACCACGGCGGCTTCCATGACGGCGCGCTTTTCCACCGACGTGATCCCGGCAGGCACTGCAACCACCAGCTTGGGCCGGGAGAGGGGCAGGCGGCGAAACACCTTGCCGAGGAAGCTGCGAATCATGAAAGTCGCGGTGTCGAAATCCTGAATGACGCCATTCTTCAGAGGGCGGGAGATGACCATGTTTTTGGAGTGTCGCCCGGCAAGGTTCTTGGCCTCTCGTCCCACGGCAATGATTTTCTTCGTGTCCCTGTCGGTGCAAACCATCGAAGGTTCGTCAAGAACGACACCTTTGCCTCTCACATAGACCAAGGTGTTGGCAGTCCCCAAGTCCATGGCCATGTCCCTCGAGAGCAAGTCCCTCACACGCTCGAACATCTCGACCTTTACCTCGTCATTAATTATACGGAAAAGACTCAACTTATCTGCCAGATGCGAATGAATGATGCCTATATAGCAAAACCATGCAGGTTTGTGCAATTTGTTCCTCACCAACGGGACACAAGAGTCGAAGAAGACCTGCGAATGCGCATTGTAAAAAGATCTGCGGAATCCTTGATGACGTGTCCATCGCAACCTGCCTGAAACATTGAAGGATTTTTAGTTGACAAATGCTGTTGCATTAACCATACATTTCAGATACTCAATCACAGGATCCATCGCGGTCGCTGGCTCCCAGCCTCCCGTGACAGGAAGACGGCTGCATCGGAAGAAGTTGCACACAACCAAGGAATGATGAGTGCATGGTACCATACTCACTCCTGTTGTGATTCAAATGACCTTCGACACCCCTCCCGGAATGTGCAACGGGTTACTGAATACGGAGACAAACTCTTATGTTTAAAGTACTTAGCGCGGTTGGGTTGGGTTTGATGTTTCTCGTGTTCTGCGTGTCCCCCGTGCTCGCCACCCTCAAGTCCATGGAATTGAATGCAAGGTCCGCAATCCTGATCGACATGCAGACCGGCGATATTATTCACGAGCAGGATGCCGACCTGCCCATCGCCCCCGCTTCACTCACCAAGATACTGACCCTTTACGTGGTTTCCGAAGCCATCAAGAACGGCGAGGTTCATTTGTGGGACGAAGTCAATGTGAGCAGGAAAGCTGCCATGACGGGCGGATCTCGCATGGGACTCAGGACAGGTACACTGGTCCCCATGGAGGAGCTCATCAAGGGAATGGCCGTTGTTTCCGGCAACGATGCCTGCGTTGCGGTGGCGGAGTACATGAGTGGTTCCGTGGAGGGCTTCGTGCGGCGGATGAACCTGAAGGCGCGGGAGCTTGGGATGGTCAACAGTGTTTTCATGACTCCAAACGGTCTTCCCGCGAAAGGTCAGGTGACGACGGCCCGCGACATGGCCAAGCTCTCTCTGGCATACCTGCGGCGCTTTCCCGATTCTCTCTCGATTCATTCCATGCAATCCTACACGTACCGGAATGTGACCCGCAAGAATGCCAACAGGCTTTTGGGCAGGTGCCCGGGTGTCGATGGTCTGAAGACGGGATTCGTGTGCGCTTCCGGATACAATCTTTCGGCGACGGCCAAGCGTGGGGACACGCGCCTCGTGGCGATCGTCATGGGAGCTTCGAGTCCCTTCGTCCGTGCGTGTGAGACGGCCAGGCTCCTTGAACTGGGATATCAGAAAGTGGCCCCGGAGCTCGCCGACGTGAAATTTGCCCAGTCTCTGGAATCGGGGACTGCGTTCATGATGCCGGAAGCGGGGACCTGCCGGATTGAGAAGAGGCGGGGAAAGTTTGTGGCGAAGCAGGGTCGAGCACCGAGGGCTCTCGCGGCGGGAAGCACGGTCGGGCAGAAGGCCGGTGGCACTGTCGTGAAGGTCGCCGGTGGGGCAAATGGGAGCTTCAAGACCAACGCCGCTCCTGCCGGCGCTTCGCGCGCCGTCGAAGCCGGGCCTCGATCAAGGGCCCCGGTGGCCTTGAAGAGACCTGACGGGAAAGCTCCAACACTCATCACCAATAAGCCTGAAAAGATCCGTTCTGAAAGGGCTGCAGTATCGTTGCCCAGAGCCAAGCAGCAAGGTGTCCTATCGAAAGCCGCCAAGTCGAGCGAAATGGCCCCTGCAAAGGGTCTCTCCGCGACCAAGGCACAAAAACCGGTGGAAACGAACACCAAAAAGGTCGTGCAAAAAGGAAGCGAATCCACCAAGGGCAACCAGACCAAGAAGAACAGACCGGCCATCAAGGGGGCGGATTCCGCCGAGCCCAGGCCTCGTCAACAGGTTTAGGGCAAGTCTGTCAAGACTGAAAGGGTTTTGTAGGGAGTGAAGTGCCTAAAGTGAGCTAGAGTGAGCTAAAGTGCTTAAGTGAAAGGCTTCCGCCTTACCCTTCCTCGGCTGCAAAGCTGCCTGTGGTCATCAGGCGGCTAACGCCGATCTCACCGCCCAGACTTTCAACCGATCCGCAATACCGGCATTGGAGATGACCAGGTCGACCACGTCCTGTTCTATGGCGTTCTCCACCAAATTCGGATAGACGCAGCAGTCCTGCAGCTGAGCGATGGTGAGTCCCCCATGGCTTCTAATGTCGCTCATCCCGCGAGCCCCATCGGTTCCAATCCCTGTCAGTAAAATACCGCAGACATTCTCCTTCAGACGGTGGGCGGCGCTCTCGAAAAGCCGGTCGATGGGGTTCTCGGAGGGCTGTGTGGATCTGACCGCCAAGGGAGCGGATACGGCGCCGGGATTTTCAATGGCGATACCCGAGCAGGTTGACCCGATGAAGATTCTGCCTGGACTCAACGGGGTGGGTCCGTTTATGGGCACGACATCAAGGGGGCTGATGTTGTTGAAATACGCGCAGAAGGGGACCAGCACACGGGGGTGAATTTCCTGAACCGCCACGATGGCCGCCGGGAAGTCCACGGGCAGCTGGGTGACAATGTGCATTATGGTGTTGGGTCCGGCCAGGTTGGTTCCGATGACCACCACCGGGCAATTGGCTCCACCCACCGGAGCGGGCCTTTGGACCCTTCGGGTTCGGCGCACGCGGCGCATCCGGTGGACCTGCATTCCCGAGGCGACTTTCACCCGCATTCTCACGAGGGCTTCCTCGTCCGCCCAGCTTTCTCCTCCCACACGCGACGGTTTGGGGACGAAGTCCACCACCCCGAGTCTCAGCGATTCAAAGGCGAAATACCCATCCTGGACAAGGGAGCTGATGATGACGATGGGAATTTGGTGGCGCACCATGATGTTCTTGATGGTCGTGATCCCGTTCATGACGGGCATGTCAATGTCGAGTGTGATGACGTCGGGATTCAGGGAAGGAATCTTGTCGAGGCATTCTCGTCCGTTGTTCGCCGTGCCGACGATCTCGATATTGTCCTGGTTCCTGAGGATCTGTTGGATCGCTCTTCGCATCAGGGGAGCATCGTCGACGACCAGGGTTCTGATGAGACCGTTTCCGTTCTTTTTAGCAACAGGGTTCATTACAGAGCCACACCTCCGCAAGGTTTTGCAGCGATCCCTGGATCACCTGTCGAGGATAGAGCAGTTCATAGGGGAGAACGCTGTCGATGAGTTCCGTGCACACGACGCTGTCACGGGGCAACAGGATGAATCTTGCACCCGACTCGATGAGCTGGCATACCAGATCGGGCGGAAGGGAACCGGATCCAGAGAGGCACAGGATGCTCAGTCTTTGGCCGGCAGTCCTCGCGAGACTGACCAGCCATCGCTTGATTCCGCTTTCCCATGGCAGGCTTCTGGGAGGATGGAGAGAGACCACCGGGGGTTCATGAGCCTCGGCCCATGCGAATTCTGCTGAACATGAGGCGTTCCCGAGATGGAGGCATTCCGGTCTCAAGGGGGCGGACTCGAGGAGCGGCAGAACGCTCGCTGACGTGGCGTCTTCGAGGAGCCTGCAGAAAGGAAGAAGATACTCATTTACGATCCTCTGAAGGCCAAGGAGGATTCCTCCTCCGGTCAGTTCGTGAAGAGGGAGTCGGAACCAGTCCATGTGAGCCCCCTCGGCCCCGATAACGAGAAGGATCCGGTCTCTCGGAGTCTCCACTTCGTGGCTGCACGCTGTTGGGTCGACTCTCGATTTTCGCCAGCGCCGGAATTGACCGACCTTGGCCCTCGAAACCTTGAGCACGAGATCCCGCAGGCGGTCGGCATACAGCCGCAAGTCGTCTCTCGCACCTGGCTTAGGCAGGAAGTCCACCGCGCCGGCTTGAAGGAATTCAAAAATTCTCGGCAGGGAGTCGGCCTGGAGAGAGCTGATGGTGACAGCGGGGATGGGGTGGCGCACCATGATGTGCTTCAGTGTGGTGTCCCCCTGCATGATGGGCATTTCAATGTCCAGGGTGATGACGTCCACTCCGGGGCCGCGGTCGAGGACATCCAGGGCCTCTTTGCCGTTGCAGGCGATTGCCGCGACTTCCATGCCCGGCCGTTCCTCAAGCATCTTCTTGATCTGATTGGCGAAAAAAGGTGAGTCATCGATAACGAGAACACGGACGATTTTGGCTTCCTCGCAGGACGTTGCTTGATCCCTTGCGCTCTCCTCTCCGGATTCACCGAAACCTTCCGTCAGTCCTTCAAAGACCTGGTCCAGTTCCTCCTCAAATTCGTGGCACTCGGGGCTGGGAAAGCAATTCTCGTCAAAATCGGCCAGCACCGCTGTGTGGTGCGCTGTCACATCCTCGTCCCGCCTTCTCATGGCTTCCAGGAGGAGATGCTCCCACGGTTTGTCCACCGACGTGTCGGAGTGATCCTCGGCGAGACTTATCGAGAACTGTCCGTCCCTCCAGCGGAGTATTTCAAAGAACGCACACTCGCCATGCAGGACTTCGGTTTGAGCGTGTCGGATCTCTCCTTCACGGACAAAGATGGTTCCGTTCCCAAGGCTGGACGTCACCTGAATGGAAAGATCGGATCGGGAAAGGCAAACCATTTGAATGAGGTCATTCAACTGGAGGTTCACCGTGCCCGTGAATCCCTTATTCCCGGCTGGAGGCGCCCGGCCTTCCTCCGGGATTTCCGATCGTGATCTCACCGCTCTTTCCATGATCGCCAAGGCCTCTGGTATCGAGAGGCTGCTCTAATGGGCTATGCCCGTTGAGCTTGAAAAGGTTCATTCTCGTCGCTGAGGTCGCCAACAGAAATTCATCAACTCCATGCGCGCTGACTTGCAAGCGGTTCTTCGCCGAAGCCCATCGGGTCAAGCACGGCTGGATCGACTCCCGGCCAGTTCTTCATGAGTCGCAGCAAGGCCGAAACGTCAAGGATCAAGGAGACCGTTCCATCTCCCAGTATGGTTGCCCCGGAAAAGCCTTCATAATCGTGGGCGCCGTCCTCGATGGATTTGATGACGATTTCCCGCTCACCAATGAGACCGTCGACCACCAATCCAACCTCACGGAAGCTGGTTGTCACGACCACGATGAACCTGTGACCGTCGTCGGAGGCCTGGGACGGAATGTTGAGGAGCTGTCCCAGGTGTACGAGGGGCAGGGTTTTCCCGCGATGAGTGATGACGCGAAAGCCTTCGATGGTGTGTACCTCGTCGCTTTCATAGCGCAGGATTTTGGAGACGGAGGACAGCGGGACCGCGAAGACCTGCTCGGAACCCTTCACCATCAAAGCACGGATGATGGCCACGGTGAGAGGAATACGGATGGTGAATCGGGTCCCCTGGGTGCTTTGGGACTCGACCTCTATAGAACCGTTCATCCGTTCGAGGTTCTCTTTGACCACATCCAGGCCGACTCCCCTGCCGGCCGTCCCGTCAACTCGTTCTTTCGTTGATATTCCAGGCAGGAAGATGGCATACAGCAATTCCTTCTCCGAAAGCCGCTCCAGTTGCTCGGGGGCGATCCTCCCTTGGCTCTGGAGGATTCCCTTGAGCTTTTCAGTGTCGATGCCTCGGCCATCGTCCTCGATCTCTATGGCGACGTAATCTCCTTCGTGGTAAGCCGCCAGCCGGATGGTGCCCATCTCGGGCTTGTTCGCCTTCCTGCGCTGCGATGGCTCTTCCATGGCGTGGGCGATGGCGTTGCGCAGCAATTGCACGAGGGGATCATGCATCTGCTCGAGGACCCTCTTGTCTATTTCGGTGTCCGCACCTTCAACAACGAGCTCCACGTTCTTTCCGAGCTTCAGTGCCTGATCTCGCACTACCCTTGGGAATCGCTGAAAAAGGTAGGAAATGGGGAGCATGCGGACACGCATGATCGAATTCTGCAAGTCATTGGCCACTCGGCCCAGGGACAATGTGGATTCATTGAGTTTGAAACCGAGTGCCCTGAGTTTTCGCACTTCCTGCTTGGAAAGCTTGCCTTGAACGGTCAGTTCACGAAGGATTTCACGAAAGGAGAGGGATGTCTGGATGAACTCAGAACGGGTGACAACGAGCTCCCCCACTTGATTGAGAAGCTGATCGACCTTTTGCGCGTCGACTCTGAGGGTCGCGCCGCCGCCGGGTTCCTCGCTTGAAACTGCCGGCCGGCTTTTCCTGGCAATCGAAGGCTCCGGATCGACACTCTCCGCCGAGAAGCTGCCCGGCTGTCCCTTCAGGACATCCGAGGTGCCTGCGCTCTCGTGACGTGAGGGCTCATCCTTCTGAGTCACCAGGGGAAGAGCCACGCTTTCGAGGTCTTCAAAGGAAATGTCTATCTGCCCGCATGTCGCGTCGAGAGGCTCCGGGTCCTCGGGGCGCGTCTGTGGGACCTGAATATTCAATCCGGGGAGGAGTTGCCGCAGTGACTTCGTATGGTGCTCGAAAAGCTCGATGCAGTGCGAGGGGTCCAGGAACCCCTTCTCATGGTTTTCCACCAGGGTGTTATCCCATTCCCCCAGCATTTCCACCATGGGTTCATATCCCATGTAACGGGAAGAGGACACGAGCTTCTGCAGAATCTCGCGAGCCTTTCCAAACTGACTCGCTTCAATGGGAATTCCTTTCGGGCCCGAGATCAGCGCGGCGAAGTCCGCCAGTTGTTGAGAGACCGATTCGGTGAATATGCCGAGGAGCTCTTCGTCCTCTTCATGAAGTGCTTCCAGCATGCATTCCTGCCCAGATTGGCTGGGCGCTGCCATGCCAACATCGGAGAGCTTCAGGCCAGGCAGGAGGTGTTCGATGGCTCTCCCGGTGTTTTCGATGAGCTCGACAAGGGCCGTCCCATCCTCCAAGGGCTCAGCTTGCGCCTTCAGGATTGCTTCTTCAAGTTTCTCGAGATGCCCCACTACCCGCTCATAATCCATGTACTGGGAAGAGGAGACGAGTCTCCCCACCAGTCCTAGGAGCACTTGAAGGTCGTCATCGGAAGCGCGTCTTCCGCGAAGGCTCTTGGCCCAATCGTGGAGTTTCGTGAACTGCTCCTGAAATGAGCTCAAGAAGATGCCGAATAGCTCCTCATCTTCTTCTTCGATGATTTCTTCTTGTGTGGAGAGACCGGGCGGAGTCTCCGTGGTGAATTGGGATTCCTCGGGTCTTTCGTCCTGGAAAGGGGTTTGCGCTCCTGCCTCCTCGATGAAAAGCTCCACAGCGGGACCTTCGGAGATCTCACCCTTTTCCTCCGGACCCGGTCGCGCGGGTTCCTGCTGAGTGTGCGTATCCGCGCTGACGCCGCTATGAAGTTTGCTGAGGCTTTCCAGAAGGTCTCGGGAAATGGGTGGCTCCATGCCATGGTCGTGAAGGTGGCTGACGGCGTAAGAGATGAAGTCGACACAAGCCAGTAGCGTGCTCACGGCCTTGGGAGGAAGGGGTTGCGGGTTGTTCTGAACGGTGCTCATGAAGCTTTCCAATTCGTGGGTCAGGCTTGCGAGCTGTTCGAAACCCATGTAGGCCGACGCCCCCTTGATGCTGTGGGCGGCTCTGAAAATGCGGCTCAATTCTCTCTTGCTGGAGCCTTCCCTCTCCAAAATGAGCAGACACTCTTCGAGTTCCTGAAGGTGCTCTTTCACCTCTTCGATGTATTCAAGCAAGAAATCCTGAGAAGCCATAATGTCCTCAATCTGCGGCGAATAAGGTTGACAGGTCCCCGGCTTGGCCCGAGGTCCTACATTCATTCGCGTTGAAAGCACGATCAACCCTTCAGGGCGAGAGGGGATTCAGACGACGACTCATCCCATTGCGGAGAGGGTGCGCAACAAGGTTGCCTCATCGCCCTTCCTGATCACGTCCTTGACGGGAAGCTTCTGAATCCGCTCCACCAAGCTGGAGACATCCAGGAGGGTGTAGAAAATGATCGTCGCATCCGGATCCGAGGCTAGAATGTCTTTTGCCGCGGCGATTCCGTCCTTCCCTCGCATGGTGATGTCCATGGTGACAACGTCGGGCCTTGCCTGCCGATAGAGCTCAACGGCCTCGTTCCCGTCCTTTGCCTTTCCCACCACCTGGTGACCGGCCTCGGTGAGGCACTGAACCATGCGATGTCGCATGAAATTCGAATCATCTACCACGAGAACACGCTTGGACATCTGTGAAAGCCTTCGACAAGGAGCCGTTCGGCGCTCTTCCCCTCCCCACTTCTCCCACTGAGTGACTGACCGCACCCGATGCGGAGTTGAATAAGGAGTGTGAGGAGAACGTCCCATCTTTGGCCCCCGCTGCCGGTAGCCCAACAGAGGGGGACGTCATTGGAGTAATGGCATGGTTTCAGCCGCCCTGGACCAGCGCGGTGCTCTCACTGTTCCGGGGGAGGACGGAAACCGATGCTACAATTCGGCCTGATCTCTTATTTCTGCGCTCGCCGGCTTCGCTCCATCGCCGAGCTGCCCAGTCACGGCTCCACCGTTTCCGGTGGCGGCCGGTTTCGCCGTGTCAACCGATCCCCCGCTGCCCGGCTGTTGGGGACTCTTGCTGGAAGTGTCCTGGGAAGGAGCGCTCGCTTCGATTCGGAACTGACCGACGAGGGTGCTGAATTCGTTCATAACGCCGGCCAGCTTATCGCTCTGTTGTTGAGAGTTCTTGGCACCGGCGGCGTTGGTGAGTGCTACGGTGCTCATTTCGTTGACGATCTGCTGCAGGGCCTGGCTTCGTTCTCTCTGCTGCGTGGTCATTTGCGTGATGCCCTCCGCCCGCCGGTTGGACTTCATCACTTCCTGCATCACCTGGTCCGCGTTCTGCACCTGCGTCTGGGTTGAAGTGGAGGTCGACTGGGAAAGCTGGTAGATTTCGTCCATGAGATTTGCGGCCCTCTGACGACGGAGCACCTGCTGGCCTGTCATTTCGGTGATCTCATGGGAGAGCTGCTGGAGCCGCCCCATGGCTTCCTCAACCCTCAGGATCTCGACGTTCTGCTCGGTCATCGCCTGGTCGATTTCACGAATCAGGCTGTTGGTCTGTTCAACTGCCGAAACGATGTCGCCGAGAGCTTTCTGACTGGAGGTGGCGAGATGCGTCCCTTCCTTCACGCGCTCACCACTGGTTCTAATGAGCGTAGCGATTTCCTTGGTGGATTCGGCGGTGCGTTCCGCAAGTTTTCGAACTTCCTCGGCGACCACCGCGAAGCCCCTGCCGTGCTCACCCGCGCGTGCGGCTTCAATGGCGGCGTTGAGTGCCAGGAGGTTGGTCTGATCGGCAATGTCTGAAATCACCTCGATGATTTCGGTGATTTGCTCGGAACTCTCCCCGATGCTGTGCATGCCGTGGACGACCTGTTCAACCGCTTCGCGCCCTCCAATGGCAGCCTCATAGGACATGTCGGACTGCTTTCCGGCGAGGGACGCTCTGTCGGAAACGTTCTTGATGGAGGCGGCCATCTGCTGAGCGGCGCTGCCTGTTTCTTCCGCGGCCGTCTGCTGTTGGGAGGCGCGCAAGGACACCTGCTGGGCCGTTTCACCCATGAGATTGATGATGCCTCGGGCTTCCTCGACCATTTTGGCCTGGTTCTGGGCGGCCGTGGCTATCTCTTGAATCTCCGTCGTGAGATGAGTGATGGACATGGTGGTTTCATCGTAGGACTGCTGACTTTCCACGGCATTCTTCTGGACCTCGCCGGCGGTTTGCCCCATGACCTCGATGCGCTTGAGAATATCCTGGGCCCTCTTGGCCTGCTCGGATGCGTTGACCGCGATTCTTGCCGAGATCTGCTTCACAAGACCAACCGAGGAGGAGACCTGGCGATTGCCGTCCACGATCGTTCCGAAGGTCTCTCGCAGCCTCTTGATCAGACCGTTGAAAGAGGTAAGCATTTGAGCGATTTCGTCATGCCCTTTGACCTCGACAACGCGGGTGAAATCCAGGTCGTTGGCAATTGCAGTCATGGCTTCCGATGCGCTCAGAACCGGGTTCGTGATGATGCGGCTGAAGACGGCGGAGACGATGGTGAAGACGACGAAGAAGACGCCGAACATGATGCCGTAGTTCGTTTTCTGGAGGGCGATGGCCTGGAAGACTTCATGGTCGTCAGCACCCGTTGCTACCAGCCAGTTTTTCGAGAATTTGCCGTGACCTTCGTTGTACATGAATCCGACAACACGGACCGCCGTCTTTTTCGTCTCTGGGTTTGTGAATTGATACATGACCATGCCGCGATCGGATTTCTCGAATGCATCGGCGGCTGCCGGAACATTGATGTTGGGGTCCCTGAGCTTCTGACCGACGATGGTTCGGTTGGGGTGGGCGATGACGGTCATGTCGGCGGCCCGGTCAACCATGTACGTGTAACCCGTCCTGCCCACGGGAAAGGCTTCCATGATCTGACTGAGATTCTCCCAGCGTACATAACCGGCTAATACAGCCCGGATCTCCTTCTGAACGAAGACGGGGGTGGCGATGACAGCCGAGTAGCCTCGGGAATCGGGTAAAACCGTCTTGAGCAGGGGCTGGATTCCAAAGTCCCCAACCTGAGCCTTTCCGGCCAGGGCCTCCTTCACCCAGGTTTCGTTCGACAGACTCTGACCGAGTGCCTGAGGTGCGTTTCCGGCGATGCATTTGCCGTGTCGGTCCACGAGAAGCAGGAGATCGAAGGTCCCGTAAGACTTCACGAACTCATTGAGGAGCTTGTTGCCGCCTGCCTGTCCACCGCCTATGTCCGCCGCGGTCTCGATGGCATCCAGAGTAGCCCAGGTGGAGATGTCTGCGATGCGCTCGCCCATGAACATGTCGACCGCTTTGGCAACGCGCCTCGAATAGCCGCTCAGCCGAACATTCTGATCTTCTTCCAGTTGTGCCTTCATTCGTTGAAAACCTAAGTAGCCAACGACTGAGAGGCTGACAAACATCGTGGCCAGGAGTCCGACCAGGAGCTTTGTCTTGAGCGATCCGGTAATCGATTTCATGCTGATCATTTTTTCTTACCTCCCTGCAGGTCTTCACTTGCGTTTGCTAGGACATGTGTAAGGGCAGATCCATATCCGGGCATTCCGTCCCCGGGTTTCCTTCGAGGGTGCTCATATCCATATTCTGGACTTCCTTTTGTTCCTTCGGCCGCAAGATCTTGTGAAAGTCCAGAATGACCACGAGGCGTCCTGGCAGTTTGATTACTCCCGTGATGTACTCCGCTTCGATACTGGAAACGACGAGGTTCGGCGTTGGCTCGATGTCACCCATAGGAACACGCATGACTTCTGAAACCGAATCGACAATGAAGCCCGTCACACTGGATTGCATTTCAACAATCAAAACACGGGTCTTACGGTCGTTTTGGTTTGGCTTCCTCCCGCTGATCCGGAGACGTTTCCGGAGGTCAACCACCGGTATGATCTTTCCACGCAGGTTGATCATTCCAAGGATGAACCTGGGAGCGTTGGGGATGGGAGTGATGGTTGGCAGCCGTATGATTTCCTGCACCACGAGGATGTCCACTCCAAATTCCTCGTTGCCGATGCGAAAACTCACCAGTTGCATGAATTGCTCTGCCTCTTCACGTTCATTCCGTGAAAGGCGGGAAGCTAATGAGGGTATCCCCATGGTCATCCTCCTCGGTGATGTTAGAAATCACTCGTCTGGGTTCTTTTGAATTCGATCTTCTCGATTTTCTCTCGTCCGAATGTTCTCGCGGAAAAACAGGCTCATCGGGATAAGCTCCCCGCATAAAGCCTCGGGTATCCGTCCAGCAATCGGGCCAGTTCCGCGGTGTTCGCGATCTCCCTGGCAAAGCCCTCCCCGAGAACCCGCTGGGCGAGGTCGGGCTTGAGGCAAGCCTTGGGGGACAGAACCAGTGCCTGTCCACCCCTTTCCTTCACGTATCTCATGCCGTCTATTCCATCGTCGCCAATTCCCGAAATCAAAACCGCCAGAGTGTGGTCTCCAAAAGAATCGGCAGCACTGCGCAGGATCGTGTCAAAGGGCCTGCGAATGCCGTTATGATTCTGGGAGGTCCTGAGCTTGTTGCCGGTCTCATCTCGTTGAACTTGAACGGAATCCTCATGGGAATACAGGTAACAGCCACCTGAAGCCAAGGGCGCGTTGTCGGTGATTTTTTCGACTCTCAGCAGGGAGTCCTTCTGAAGATTGGGGATGAGCGCCTCGACGACCTTGCGGGACAGAGCCATGCAAGCAAGGAATGGTGGGAGACCTGATGATCTCGGCAAAGCCAGAAGCAACTTCAGCAGTGAAGGGAATCCCCCTGCCCCGCACAGTGCGACAATGGCACCATGTTGGGAAAGGCCCGTGCCTTCTGCCGCGGTCCCTCCCTTGTCCGTCCCGTGGGAACCGTTTGGGCGGGCACGGCGGATGTACTGGGCAGCCTCAATTCTCACGCAGGAGGCCTGGACGATGCGGTTCCTCAGTTCTGAGGCGTCTTCCTCCATCGCTTCCAAGGTGCCGGAGACCGGCTTCGCAAAGACATCGACCGCCCCGTACTTGAAGGATTCGTACGTGAGTTGGGAGGTTTCCCTGGTGAAGGCACTCAATATGACGACTGGTTTTGGGTTGCGGATCATGATGTGCTTGAGAGCCGTCAGCCCGTCCATCCTCGGCATTTGGATGTCGAGGGTGACCACGTCGGGCTGTTTCTCTTCGATCAGTTTGATGGCTTCGTACCCGTCATGCCCGACCCCGACGATCTCAAACCGGGGATCCGCTGCGAAGACAGATTGGAGGGCCCTGCACATCAATTTGGAATCGTCCACGATGAGAAGGCGGTGCCTGGGAATGGATTCACGCCGGGAAACAGTCCGCAGATCACCCAGGGAGAACCACTTGGCGAGGCAGCCCATGGTTCGGGGACGCGAAATGGGAGAGATGTCTAGGATGTCCCGGGTCGAAACATCGCCCTGGATGAAGTGGTACAGTTTTCGTATCTCTCGATAGAATGGGATCGCCCCATCGTCCAGGGCTGCTTCCGAATCGGTGCGGGTGATGGGTTGGTCGAGGGTCCCGATGAAATGATACAGAAGGTTCGCTTCTTTCATCAATTGAAGCCCCTGAGGAATCAGCAGATCGAGGCTTTCGCCTCCCTCCGCCCCGCCGGCGCGGACCTCGTCCGGGCTCCAGTGGTAACTTCCTGACGACCAGGACAAGAATTCGTGGAAAGCTTCGACACCCCTGAGATGCCTCAAGGATGCCTCCGTCAACCGTCCCCCATGAAAAACAAAAGCTCCTTCGTTTCCTTCGTGATCGAAAACCGCCAGTCTTCCGGTGGCCTTCCGAAGGGACAGGGATGTGACCAGTTCAAGAGCGCCGTGCTCCGAGAAAGCGTAGCTCACTCCAATGTTCATGCGATTTTGCTGCCATTCTGCAACCTCCGAAAGCCAATTGCAGAGGCTGGACGCTTCCATTGCCATTTCAAAACGATCAATGGTCAACCGAGGCCAAAGGCACCGTTCTTCAAATGGTCCCGCGTGAGAGAGAATCCAGCAGGGGACAAGACAAGTGTGGGGGTTGGTGCGCCATGACAGGAGGAGGTCCCTGATGTCTCCCTGTTTGGAGGCATCCTCAACCCCTATGATGACGTCTATGCCCTTCGACTCGACGGGGGCACCCCCTGGCTGCTCCGGGTGAACCACTTTCAAGTCGTCCAGAGTGCAGGCGATTTGCTCAAATGTTTCCGTGGCAATCTTGCCCGGATCCAATAGGAGGATTTTCATGACTTCTACCCTATCCCCTGTTCTGAAGACGTGGGAACTTTGCCGTGGTTCTTCGCGATGACTTTGCCGCGAGCATTGCTTGGCCTCCATTTTCGGTTGCGTTCACCGTGGCTTATCAGCGGCCCGGGAAAATCCCCGCCAGAGAATGAACCTCTCCGGGCTCGACCCTTCGAGCAAAGCGATCATCCACCATGCCCGCAAAATCCACATGCCCTTTAATGAGTCCGGCCAACTGCATCTCGTGGCCGATTTCTTCCAGTTCCTCCCGCACGGGCATGTACAGATCAAAGCGAATTCGGCCCGGAGGTTCGGTGAACGCAAGCCGAACGATCTCTGGGTCTTGTCCCCAATACCGGCTGGCCAGCTGGACTGCTTCATCGATGTGGGTTTGCGCCCAAAGGCCCGATCGTGCTGCAGCGGCCACAACGTCCTGAACCCATTCAGGGCGGTCGGCGATCAGTTCCTCCCGAACGATCATGAGATTGCAGATGAACTTGGGCCATATGGCCTCGACATCCAGGAATCTCCTGGCATCTCCACTCTTCAGCGACTTGCTGGCAAACGGTTCTCCCACGAAGTAGCCGTCGATGCTTCCCGTGGTCAGTGCCACGTGCATGTCGGGTGGAGGCACTTCCGCGAGACGGATGGATTGTGGGTCCAAGCCATTCAGCCGCAGGTAGCGTTTCAAGGCCAGAAGGTGTCCCGAGTACCGGATGGGAACGGCGATGGTCTTGTCCGAAAGTCCGCGGAGGTCTTTGGCGTCCATGTCGGCTTTCACCACGAGTGTGCTCTCGTGGCGATTCCCGATGTACACCACCTTGAGCGGAACTCCCTGCTGATGAAGAGCTATCGCAAGTGGAGCGAGGATGAAGGCCGCCTGGATGTGCTTCGACCGGAAAGCCTCAGCCATTTCCGCGAATGACCCGAATTTCAACGCTTCGAAGTGTACGTCTCTTTCCTTGCTTATGGCATCCACGATGGGAGCGGCGAGGTTGGCGACAACGGGCATATACCCCATCAGCACCTTTCGAGAACCCCGCTTCTCCCCGTTCAATGTCGCATGGAGGACGCTGATCAGGCAGAGCCAGCCAGTGGCTATGACGATGATACGCAGTGCGACGGATGGACCTTGGAGCCATGGAATCATCATAGGGCCGTGTGCACTCCAAGGTGGTGATAGATTTGTGAACGTAGGTCCCCCAATTCGGCGGAGGTCGGCATTCGGGGATGGGGAACCTGAATGGGTCTGCAGCATTTCACGGTTGTCGGCGGGTCGCTCAGAATGATGAGTCGATTCGCCAACTGGAGGGCCTCATCAATATCATGAGTGACAAAAAGAATGGTCATCTCCGGAAACATGGTGTGGAGATTGACCATTTCCTCGCGCAGGTGGAGGCGTGTCAGGTAATCGAGTCCCGAGAACGGCTCATCCATGAGCAGGACGTCGGGTTCGGCGGCAAGGGCTCTCGCGATTTCGGCTCTCTGTTTCATGCCTCCCGAGAGCATGTGGGGATAATAACCATCGACTCCTTCCAGAGCGACGAGGGATAGCAAATCTTGGGTCCTTTTGCGCCGAGCATTAAGGTCCTTGACGGATCGGAGGGCCAGAGCGATATTCTCTGCAACCGTCAGCCAGGGAAAGAGGCCTCCTTCCTGAAAAACAAAGACGTGGTTGGGTCGGGGACCATGGACCTCAAGGTCGTCGATCCACACCGCCCCCTTGGCGGGTTTTTGGAATCCCGCTATCACCTTCAGGAGAGTGGATTTTCCACAACCTGAATGCCCCAGGACACACACAAACTCACCGGCTCCGATTTCAAGGTTTATGTCTTGAAGGACAACCTTGGAGGCGCACCCGCACCCTTTTCCATTGCGCCTCTCAGGACTCCCGAACCGGAACGGGCGCCCGTTGCCGTTCCCGTTGGCGTGCTCAACCCTGACTTCATCGAGTCGAATCTTAGTTCTGCTCAAAGCACCACCTTACCGAACCAATGCGTTCCAGTTGCGTCATGGTGTGGTCGAGAAGGAGACCGATTCCACCAATGATCATGATTGCCACGATGACATAGTCGATCCTGAGGGCATTGCGGGCGTCGACAATGAGAAAGCCCAACCCGCTTTTAACCGCGATCATTTCAGCGGCCACCACCACCATCCAGGCGATGCCGAGAGCCACTCTGAGAGCGAGGACAATGCTGGGCATCGTGGCGGGCAAAATGACGTAGCAGAGGTTCTCCCACATCTTGAACTGAAGGTTTGCGGCCACCTGGAAGTACATGTTCGGAATCATCGCCGCCGCGCTGATGGTGGTCAGAAGGATGGGAAAAAAGCTTGCCATGAATATGATGAAGAAGGCGGGTCTGTCTCCGATCCCAAACCAGATCATTGCAAAAGGAATCCAGGCAAGGGGAGAAACCGGTCGCAGGAACTGGATGATGGGATTTACCCATTGCCCGATGCGTTTGCGGCGTCCCAGGTAGATTCCCAGGGGAATCGCCAAAAGCGCCGCCAGATAAAAACCCACCGTGACGCGAAAAAGGCTGGCGACGCTGTAGCGAAGGAGAGTGCCGTCGCTGAGAAGCTCAAAGCAGGCCTTTCCGATCTGAACCACTCCAGGCAGATTGTCTGTACCGTTCAAGATGGAAGACAGCATGTTTTACCTCAACAGGGATGACTCCCCGGATCATTGTTTCGCCGCCTGCTTGGCGAAAGGCCCGTATTGGACCGCGGTCAGGCAATCGATGACGGATGAATAGTCGACGGGCTTCTTCCACCCCGCGATTCCCGCACTGGTTAAAGCCGTGTCCGATGGAGAGAGAGCGAGGAGCGCCTGGGCCACCTCGGTTCTCAGGTTCTGAGAGACGTGGGCGGATGCTGCCATCGGGTACTCCGGATAGAGCTGGGTGGAATGAACCAGGGGGAATTTGTCCGACATCTGATGGATGATTCTGAAATCCTCGAGCTTGATTTTTCCGTCCTGGGCCATCTGCTCCAGGGTGCCCGTGCGCACGGAACCGGCGTCGACCGCCCCGTTGTAGACGGCCCAAACAACGTTGTCGTGGGTCGCCGTGGAGCGTAGGGATTTGAGGTCCTTTTCGGGGTCCATGCCGTTATCCACGAAAAGGCGCTTTGCCATGAGCCACCCGCCAAAAGCCATGATGCCGCGGCACATGAAATCCTTGCCTTTCAAATCAGAGAGACTGTTGATGGAGCTGTCGCGCCTGACTATCACGGCGGCTCCCCATTGATCGAGGGGCTGGCTGTTGACCTGATTGACCAGTGTGGCGATGGCCTGTGCGTTGTGGAACCGGTTCAGTTCCACATACATGGCGGAATTGGTGTAAAAGAAATCGACTTTTCCCTCCTTGACCTGTTCCACCAAGGTCTTGTCGTCCATGGGAAACACTGCGACGGGTTTCCCGAGCTTTGACGTCAGATATTGAGCGGTTGCGGTCCACTGTTTCGCTGCCGCCGTGAATCCCCGGTTTGCCAGAATTCCGATTTTGATTTCCTGGGAAGATGAAATGCTGGGGGATAACATGGAGATCCCCACGAACAGCACGAATACACTCAGCCTGAATCTTGCCTGCATTGCGGTTCAACCTCCATCTGAGAGAGACAAAGGGACTCTGTGAATTAGAGTTTCATTCCACTGGTATGACGTATATTCGGACTTGTCGGTCCAGAACTTGACGTAAAACCCTGTTGCGTCCAGGCTTGCTGCGACTGTGGCCGGGTAGCCTCGAACAAACGGATGCGGGTGCGGGGTGCGGAGTTTTCCTAATCTCGGAAAGATGTTATGCCGGCTGCGATTGACACGAGGACTTGCTGTTTCTACAATGGCCTCATTGCCTTTTGGGCCTCAGAAAGAGATGGAATGAAGGAAGGGTCGTGCTCCGCCTGAGTCCCGATCGCCTGGGTGCCTTGTCACCGCGGATTCTGAAATGATGGCGGGTATGGCATGGTTCTCCATGTTAAGGAAAGGGGAGACTTGCGAACGGTTCCCTTGCTTGCTCTTCCATGGGAAAGGTGCCGTTGGTTTTGGAGATGAAGAGGAGTTGGGAATGAGCAAAGTCCTGATCATTGGGGCGGGTGGTGTTGGAGGAGTGGTCACACACAAGTGTGTCCAGGTTCCGGAGGTTTTTTCCGAGATCGTCCTTGCGAGCCGCACCATCGAAAAGTGCCGGCGGATAAGGGACCAGGTTTCAAGGCCCATTGAGATCGCTCAGGTGGATGCCGACAACACCCGCGAACTCGTTGAGCTCATCCGAAGAGTGTCCCCGGACCTCATCATCAACGTGGCGCTTCCCTTCCAGGATCTGAGCATCATGGACGCATGCCTCGAAACGGGAGTACCGTACCTTGATACGGCCAACTACGAACCCCCCGATGAGGCCAGGTTCTGCTACAAATGGCAGTGGGACTACCACGACCGGTTCAAGGAGAAAGGAATCATGGCCCTCTTGGGGTGCGGGTTTGACCCGGGTGTGACCAACATCTTCTGTGCCCATGCCCTGAAGCACCACTTCGATGCCATCCACACCATCGACATCATGGACTGCAATGCCGGGGACCACGGCCACCCTTTCGCCACCAACTTCAACCCGGAAATCAACATCCGGGAGATCACCCAGAGGGGCAGGTATTACGAGAACGGCCAATGGGTCGAGACAGAGCCCCTGTCTGTCCATGAAACGTTCGATTTTCCGGAAATCGGGCCCAGGGAAATGTATCTCATGTACCACGAGGAACTGGAGTCCTTGGCCAGGAACATCCCGGGGGTCAGAAGAATGCGATTCTGGATGACGTTCTCCCAGGAGTATCTCACCCACCTGCGGGTGCTGCAGAATGTCGGCATGACCCGCATCGACCCCGTCCCCTTCGAGGGGTGTGACATCGTGCCCCTCAAGTTCCTGAAGGCCCTCCTGCCGGAACCTTCCTCACTTGGCGTCCAGTACAAGGGAAAGACCAACATCGGCTGCATGATCGAGGGAACCAAGGACGGCAAACCCCGGAAATACTACGTTTACAACATTTGCGACCATGCGGAATGCTACAGGGAAGTGAAGGCCCAGGCCATCTCCTACACGACGGGGGTTCCGGCGATGATCGGAGCGATGCTGATGCTCACCGGAGCCTGGAAGGGCTCGGGAGTTTTCAATGTGGAGGAATTCGACCCGGATCCCTTCATGGAAAAGCTGGGCCGCTATGGGCTGCCATGGATTGAGAAGTTTCCGGCATGAGTCCGGCGATTGTTCCTCGTTGAAGCTGGATCGGAAATAATGGAGGGGCCTTCGCGGATTTGCGTGTTAGATGCCTCTGTAGCATAGCCCCTCGTGGGCGTTCAGGACGGGCACAAGGCCCTGATATGCTACATGGGCGACGGGCTCTGAAACAGCATCATTCCATCTATTTTCACGCCGATCTGCGAGGAGCCAAACGGATAGACAATATGGACATCGACCTCAATAGCCTTCCCACACCCTGCTATCTTGTTGACGAGAGAGCCATCGAGCACAACCTGAAGATCCTTGACTCGGTTCAGAAGCGCACCGGGTGCAAGATCGTCATGGCTCTCAAGGGATTCGCCATGTTCAGCCTGTTCCCCTTGATCCGGGAGACTCTGCACGGCGTGGCGGCAAGTTCCCTGGACGAAGCACGCCTTGGCTTCGAAGAGTTCGGACGGGAGGTGCATCTCTTCGCTCCGGCCTACCGGGAAAGCGAGTTCAAGGAGCTCCTGCGATACAGCAGCCACATGGTGTTCAACTCTTTTTCTCAGTGGAGTCGTTACAAGTTCCGGGTCTTCGATCACGACAAGCCGCTCATTTGCGGGATCCGGGTCAATCCCGAGCATTCGGAGGTGAAGGTTCCCATCTACGATCCCTGCGGCCCCTATTCGCGCCTTGGTGTCACCCGGGCCAACTTCAGGGAGGATGCCCTCGACGGCATCTCCGGCCTCCATTTTCACAACCTGTGCGAACTGAACGCGGACTCTCTGGTGCGAACGCTTTCCGTGTTCGAGGAGAAGTTCGGGGAATTTCTCGGAGGGATGACCTGGGTCAATTTTGGCGGCGGCCATCACATCACCCGTGATGATTACAATGTAGACCTCCTCTGCGACACCATCAAGGGCTTCAAGGAGCGCTACCCCCTGGAGGTCTACCTGGAACCGGGAGAAGCCATTGCACTCAACGCCGGCGTACTCGTGGCCTCGGTTCTCGACGTCACCCACAACGCCATGGACATCGCCATCCTGGACACTTCGGCGGCAGCCCACATGCCGGACGTGCTGGAGATGCCCTATAGACCGGAAATCGAAGGGGCCGGAACCATCGACGAATACCCTCACAAGTACCGGCTGGGTGGGCTCACCTGCCTCGCGGGGGACGTGATAGGGGACTACTCCTTCCGCGAGCCTCTCAAACCGGGGTCCAGGGTGGTCTTCCTGGACATGGCCCACTACACCATGGTGAAGAACAACACGTTCAACGGGGTCCGTCTTCCGTCCATCACCGTCGTGGACAGACAGGGAAGAGTCCGGGTCGTGCGCGAGTTCGGCTACGAAGATTACCGGAATCGACTGTCCTAGCACGGTGTCTCATGGGCCCTACGGCTGGCAACCGTGCTCGGGTGCCATCAAGAGTGAGATGAATACGGCCTGCCGGCGGCCATGATGAATAGGACGGTGGCGCCTTCTTCCACGGCGGCGTAAACAAGGATGGCCCTCACGTCAAGACCGATTTTCGGCACCCGGTGCAATCACGGCTGTGCAGAGCTTACGGCCCCGATTTCCGTGGCGGTCCATGGAGAATCAAGGAATGGGTTGGCGGTCCGCCAAGCTTTCCAGCCTGAGTCCCACGAGGTCCATCACCTTTTCCCCTTCGTCCGGGTGAAACCACTGGAATTCAGGGTCTCCCCGAAACCATGTCAACTGCCGTTTAGCATAGCGGCGGGTCTCCCGCTGAATCTCCACGACCGCATCATCGAGTGAGCATTCCCCGGACAGATGCCTGACCAGCTGGCTGTAGCCAAGGGATTGCATCGGTTTCAAGCCCGGACCGTAGCCCATCCCGAGAAGGCCCTCCACCTCGTTCAGAAAACCTTGTGCCAGCATCCGGTGAACACGCCGGTCTATCCGCTGGTAGAGCTCCTTTCGATCCCGGGACAATACGATCTTGACACTCTCATAGCGGCACTCCCCAAATCGGTGCTGTTCCTGCCAGTAAGACAGGGGTCGGCCGGTCAGCCTGAAGACTTCCAAGGCGCGGAGGATGCGTTGACGGTCATTGGGGTGGATCTTGCCTCCAAGAAGGGGGTCCGCTTCCTTGAGCTCATCGTGGAGTGTTTTGAGGCCCTCTTCTTTCAGCCGGCGGAGCAACCACAGTCGCTCCGTCGCGCTGGAAGGGGCCCCGGGGCAGATTCCCCGGGTCAGGGTTTTCATGTAGAGGCCCGTTCCCCCGACGACGAGGGGTATCTTGCCTCGTTGGTGCAGGGCGGCCACCAGGGGATGGGCCATGTCCGCGTAGAGGGAGGCGTCGAAGGGCTCGTCCGGGTTGACCACGTCCAGGAGATGATGCGCAACGGCGAGTCGCTCTTCACGGGTCGGTTTTGCGGTGCCGATGTCCATGAACCTGTAAACCTGCATGGAGTCGGCGTTGATGATCTCGGTTCCGAGGCGGCGGGCCAGTTCGAGGGCGAAGGCGGTTTTTCCGACTCCCGTCGGGCCTCCAAGGAGAATGATGGGAAGGCGTGGCATGTGCCCTCGTCATGTCCGGTGAAAGAGCCGGGCAATGTCGGCGTGGGTGAGCTTCAACCACAGAGGACGCCCGTGAGGGCAGGTGGAAGGCATGGCGGTCCTGTCGAGGTCCTCCAGGAGGAGCCGCAGTTCATCGGGCTTGAGTTTTTGTCCCGCCCTGACCGCCTTGTGACAAGCCGCGGTCTTGACGAGGCCCGCGGCAATATTCCACTCGGGTTCCCGTTCTTCTTCATGGGCCGTGTTCAGCATTTCCCGTATCAGGGCATCGGGAGGGCAATCGCTGAGAATCGCGGGGACGGCGGACACGATGAAGCTGTCTCCCCCGAAGGGTTCCAGCTCGAACCCCAGCTGGGCAAGCTGAGGGATCCATCGCCGCAGGTTCGCGGCTTCCCTGGGCAGGAGCTGCAGGACGACGGAGCGAAGGAGGCGCTGCTTCGAAATGCCCTCCTTCCGCGATGCGAGGCCATCGTAAAGTATCCTCTCGTGAGCGGCATGCTGGTCGACGAGGATCAGGCCGTCGGGCGCCTCGAGGAGAATATACGCGTTGCCCACCTGCCCCAGAAGGGGGAGCCCGGCAAAGCCCGTGGCCGCGAGAGGAGAGGCCGGCTCCGTGCCGAAGTCGGGAGGCACATCCCCCGAGGTGGGCTCAAGGCTTTGTGTGGGGCGATGAGCCAGGTCGGCCACGGGACTGGGGATGGAGCGCATGTGTCCGGAAGGCCCGTCCATTGGGCGGGCGTCGAAGGCGACCTGGACGCCCGCGGGGAACGGGGAAGGGGCGGCCCGCTGCTCTTCCCTGGCCGACGGCGGGGACGGAAAGCCCCTGGGATCGGAACAGGGCCTGTAGCGCTCCAGGCTTCGCAGAATCGCCTCCCGCACTCGTTCGAGGATTTCCGACGGATTTCGGAAGCGGACCTCCCGCTTTGTGGGGTGTACGTTGACGTCCAGGAGGTCGGGGGGGATTTCCAGGAAGAGCACCACCAGCGGGTATTTCCCCTTGGGAATGACGGCCTCGTAAGCGCTGAGGATCGCCCGGTTGAGCATCCTGTCCCAGACGGGGCGTCTGTTGGCATAGAGGAAGAGCGACTGGGCGTTGGGCCTCTGAACATCTGGGGGGCCGACGAAGCCGTGAACGACCACGGGATGTGCTTCCAGGGAAAATGGGCAAAGCCTGGCGGAGAAATCGCTTCCGAGAACCTGGGACACTCTGGCAACGGGTGCCTTTGCCGGAGGGAAATCGTAGAGGGAGCGCTCCTGATGGAAGAGCTGAAAGTGGATGTGGGGATGGGCCATGGCGAGGCGGAGAAACTGGTCCGCTATGTGGGCCATCTCCGTGTCGACGGTACGCAGGAACTTGCGCCTGGCAGGCATGTTGTAGAAAAGGTCCCGCACCGTGATCAGGGTCCCGACGGGACTCCCCGTTTCCCGCGCATCCCTCAGAATGCCTCCTTCCACCCGGATGAGGGTGCCGGAGAGGGAGTCGGCTTCCCGGGTGACGAGCTCGAAGCGGCTCACCGAAGCAATGCTGGGGAGGGCCTCTCCACGAAAGCCCAGGGACCGGATCGCCTGCAAATCATGGATGTCCTTGATTTTGCTCGTCGCATGCCTTTCAATCGCCAGGAGGGCGTCGTCATGGGACATGCCGCAGCCGTTGTCCACCACCCGGATCTCCTTGCGTCCCCCGTGGATGAGGGCCACGTGGATTTTGCGGCCCTCCGGCGTCGACGCTGTTTTCCATCAATTCCTTGACGACTGCCGCAGGCCTTTCCACAACTTCCCCAGCGGCAATCTGATTGCAGAGATTGTCCGGCAAGACTCGAATTCTTCCCATCGGTTTCTCGCTTTACTTTTTGCTGCTTCTCATCTAATGACAGAGTAGGGCCGCGCCTGCGATCCCAGACGATCCTTCATTCACAATCCAAATCTCCAGGCCCTTTTGCAGCCCTCTGGACTCTCTGGAAACAGATGAAAAAGGCGGAATCCCATGGACAAAAGCCCGTACCAGTCTCTTGTGAGTCTCCTCAGCAACGTCCTGGAGGCTTACACGACGGCCTTCTTCATTGTCGATCCGAGAACCCGTCAGCTCAATCTGGCGGCATCCCAGTCCCTGAGCCGCCATCTGCCGCAGGTCGTTTCTCTCCCTCTGGAACAGAGCGGCATCCTCGGCCAGGTCCAAAAAGTCGGCCAGACCATCCATTTGGAGAAGCTTCCTGAAGTCACTTCGGCCCTCTCCACGACTGTCCCTTTTTATCGCGAGGGAGAGGCGCACATCAAGGGGCTTTTCGCCGTGCCGGTGGGAGACGGAGCCGGCGTGCTCTACGTGGATACCAAGTACGGATGGGGGTTCAACGACAAACAGCAGAAGTGGATCAAGGAGGTGGCTGCGGTCCTCCAGGAGATCATGCAGCACTATGAATATCTGCGACAACAGCAGGACACGGCGCGGATCCTCGACTTCTGGCGGCGCCTGGATGAAGCTGCTTTCAAGGAGCTCTCCCCGGAAGACTACTGCGCCATGCTGGTCAACGAAAGCGCGGAACTCCTCGAGGCGGAATATGCCTTCCTGGCCCTCCGGGAGGCACAAAAGCCCTTCTACCACCTCTTTGCGAGCACCCCGAACTGTCCGCGCAACCTTCTGAACCAGCCGTTCCCGGTGGACAAGGGACTCATCGGCTGGGTGTTTCGAAAGCAGAAGACCGTCCTGGTCACAAAGCTCAACCCGGAGACATCCGAACATTTCGTCTTTTCGCCGAGCGAGGGATTGCCCCACCAGGGCACCCTGTGGGGGCTCCCGTCGCAGATGGCTCTCGGACACACCCTGGTCCTCGCCTTTCTTTCGCGGCACCCCAGGGAATGGGGTCTGGACTACCAGTTGGCCATTTCCCACGTGCTCCATTTCTTCAACCTGTACCTCGAAAAATCCGCTTTTCAGGAGGAATACGAGCACCTCAGGACCTACGAGCTGTCGACGAACCTCTTCAATCGATATGCTTTCGAGATGAAGGTGGATGGCGTGCTCGCCTCGTGCATGCAGGAGAGTACCCCCTTCACCCTGGCGCTCCTGCAGATTGAACCCTGGAGAACGGTGTGCACCCGGCTCTCGCCCAAGGTGACACGCCGGTGGCAGAGGGAAGCGGCGGCAGCCATGTGCGAAGAGCTGCCCCCTGATGTCATGGTAGGCCTTGTCACCGAAAACCGCTTTGGCTTTCTCTTTCCGGAAGTCTCGTCACAAGACGCGAAACACGTGCTTTCACGGCTGGTGGAAGTGGCCAGGGTGTTCTTCGCACCCAGGATGAGAGGGATCCGCGTGCATCCGTACATTGGATCCGTGAGTTACCCCCAGGATGGAACCAGAACGGAAGAGCTGTGGCCTCAGGTATACCGCAGACTGTATTCCTCCCTTCCGACCAAGGATTGATCCGCCGAGTCCTTCCGGAAAAACGATTGACCGAAAGGTGCAATCTCTATAGACTCTACGACCGTCAATTCCCGAGGGAACGGCAGCAAAAACGCACGAAGGGTCACTCATGCTTGATCGACTGTTGAGCTTCTTTTCCAAAGATCTGGCCATGGATCTTGGCACCGCAAATACACTCGTCTATCTTCGAGGGAAGGGCGTTGTGCTCAATGAACCCTCCGTCGTCGCCATAAATCAGGACACCCACCAGGTCATCGCCGTAGGACAGGAAGCCAGAAATATCATCGGGCGCCATGGACACCGCATCGTGACCATTCGACCCTTGAAGGACGGGGTCATCGCCGACTTCGAAGTCACGAGCGTGATGATCAAGTATTTCCTGAGCAAGGTTCTGAGCCGGCGCTACCTCGTGCGCCCGAAGCTGGCCGTGGCCGTGCCCACCGGCATCACTTCGGTGGAAAAGCGGGCCGTCATCGAAGCGGCGGAGCAGGCCGGAGCGAGGCACATCCACCTTGTGGAGGAGCCAATGGCCGCGGCCATCGGGGCAGGGCTTCCCATCAACCAGCCCTTCGGAAACATGATCGTGGATATCGGCGGGGGCACCACGGAAGTGGCCGTGATTTCCATGTTTGCGGTGGCCTACAGTGAATCGGTCCGCGTAGCCGGCGATGAAGCCAATGAGGCCATCATGCGCTACATTCAGCGGGAGAGGCAGATGATCATCAGCGAAGTGCTGGCCGAAACGGTCAAGATGAAAATCGGCTCCGCCGCTCCCATGGAGAGTCCAGAGACCATGGACATCACGGGTAAGGAGATTCTGACGGGGATTCCCAAGACGTTCACCATCACCGATGGGGAGATCCGGGAGGCCATCAAGGAACCCGTCATGGTGATTGTGGAATCCGTCAAGCGGGCCTTGGAGAAGACCCCCCCTGATCTTGCCGCGGACATCCACGACAAGGGTTTCTGGCTGGCCGGCGGCGGTGCCCTCATCAGGGGCCTGGACAAGCTGCTCCACGAGAAAACCAGCCTCAAGGTGAACATCGCCGAGGATCCCCTCACCGCGGTGGCCCGGGGAGCGGGAGCTGTCATCGAACACATGGACTTCTACCGGCAGGTGTTCATCAGCTAGGGGGGCTCTAACCTGATAAGCGGCTGTGCGGGCCGCCACAGTGATGCACAGAGGAAGCTGATTGTTGGGCGCATTTCCACAAACTTGAGGATAACCCGCGAGCAACCGCAGTCAAGGAACTGAGGATGGTACCGATGAGGTTGCCTCGTGGTTGAAGTCGATTCATTTGTGGGTTCAGTGGTCTGTTTTTTCTCTGGCAAGTCCTCAAGATCAGCCTCCCGGACCCTGAGCGCGTTCAGTTTCTTCTGCAGATCCGATATTTCCTCTTTGATTTTGGGCAGCTCTGCCTGACTCTTGACTCCCGCCAAATAGTCATCTCCCGTCCTGCAGGTCTTCGCGCTCGAAAAAGGGCCTAAAACCGTCTTGTCACTCTGAAGAAAGAGGCAGGGAGGGACTGACGTCCCTCCCTGTGAGGAGAAAAGCTGTTAATTGATCTGTACTGTTATCGGCGCACTGAAGGCCGAGCAGCCGTGGTTGCCGCCATCACCTGTCCGTGTAATTTCACCAACGCTCACTGGTCCAGTCATTGTTCGGTGACGTCCGCCTACCGTTAGATTCTGTCGCTCCCCCTTCACCGCTGAATCTCGAACCTTGTCTCATTGAGCGAGTTGTCGTTCCAGGCCAGGTCGACCCTGTTGTTCGTCACCCTCGTCGCCCTCAGGTTCGATGGCGCTTCAGGGATCTGGCCCGGTGTGACGGCACTCGCTTAGTTCGACCAGGCAGAGAAACCCGCCCCGTTGAATGCCCGGACGCGGTAGTAGTAAGTCATAACCGGCGCCACGGTCGTGTCGGTGAAGGTGGTCGTGTTGGGCGTGTTGATGGTGAACGTCGTGAGGCCGGCAGTGAATCCCGCATTGGTCGCCCTCTGGATCGTGAAGCCGTTTTCGTTGTTGGCGTTGTCGGTCCATCTGAGCGTGACCGTCGGCGGTGTCGGCGCGGGATCCGACGCCGTTGCCGTGAGACCCGACGGCGCCAGAGGCGGCACATTCGGTGTCGTGACCGACGCGGTATTGGACGGCAGGGATGTGCCGTTGGCGTTGGACGCGGAGACACGGTAGAAGTACGTTGTGGTGGGCGCAACCGTCGTGTCGCCGTATACGGTCACGTTGGCCCCAACGGTGAAGCTTGCCAATCCCGCCGTGAACCCGGCGTCCGTTGCCCTCTGGATCGTGAAGCCTGTCTCGTTGTTGGAGTTGTCGGTCCAGGTCAGATCTACCCGAACGCTCGCGGGCGCCACAGGAACCGCAACCGCCGCGAGTCCGCTGGGCGCATTCGGCGGACCGAGGGTCGTCGCCGCGACCGGCAGGTCGGGAGGCGAGATAGCGAAGTTATTGTAAGACGAGATCTGGTAATTGTAAGTTGTCCCGGGCTGCAGCGCTACCCAGTTGGCAGTATAGCAGCCGGCCGTGCCGGGAACGTTGGTGACCACATCAGCAGGACAGGCTGGCAGAGCCGCACCGTCAGTCCAGTTGATGCCGCCTGTTGGAAAGCCTGCGAACGGGCTTCCCAGGTAGGCGATTATGGCGAAGGGCTGAAGGGGCTGGCCCGGCACCACCATCTGCCGCTCGACCACGAACCCCAGTTCGTTGATGTCCTGGTCGAACCAGGTGAGCGTCACCGTACTCGCGGTTGTGCCGGCGACGTTGGTGTTGATGGGGCCGAGAAGCGCGCCCGCGGGTGTCGTCGCAGCAAGGGTATTGGAATCACCGCTCTGACCTGCCAGCTTCGAAATCCTGTCTTTTACCGGTAGGACTTGCCCGAGTTCAGCGCCTCGTGCACCAGCGTCGTCTGCGGGGCGAAGACCACGGCGAGCTTGTCCCAGTCGGCCGTCACGGAAGGAGTGGCGGTGTCTGTGCCGTAGCGCACCCACACTACATATCCCTCCGGCGCAGCGCCTGCATTGGGAGACCAGCTGATTTCCTGCACGTTCGAGTCGGTGATGCCCGTAGCAGGATCGACGGGGTTCACTACCGCCGAAACCGTCGGAGCAGCAGGAGGAGCTGCGACCGTCGTGTCGGCGGAGCCCACCAGGAACGGCGCGCCTTTGCCGGCTTGGATCCACGCGGCATAGGCTACGCCTCCCCAGTGGTCCTGAAGGGGATTCCCGGCGAGGTCGGTCATGGCAGTGAAATCCACGGGGTCGAGGGTGACAGGGTCTCTGATCACGTCGCTCAGGAATGTCGGCGTGAGCGGGTAGTTCGGATCGAGTATGCTCGGCGGAGCCTCGGGCCTTGGCCCCTTGTCGGCCGCGGCCATGGCATTGAGGCCCTGATTCAGGTGGTCCATGAACTCCCTGGTGTGCGTCTGCCAGTAGAGCTCGGCCCTTGCGGTGAGGGTCGCGCCTGTGGGCGCGGTGAAGGTGTACGTCACCTCGTCGAACTTCTGGCCGTCAGGGTAGCGGCCCACGTCCTCGACTGGCTGAAGGCCGACGGTGCCATCCGGGCGAGTCGCGTCCTGGTACTTGTAGAACTTAGCGCCGTTCGCCGCGTAGTCGGCATAGGTGAAGCCTGCCGGCGGGATTCTGTTGTCGAAGGCGATCGACTTGTTCAGGAGGTTCGGCGTGATCCCGTTCGCGTCGCAGATCACTCCTGGGGCATTGCTGTCGAGACCCAGATCCGTCATACACGTCCCGCGCTCATAGACCATGACCGCGTTCTGAGATGTCACGGTGGCGCTTAAGGAATAGGTGCGGGCTGCTGACCGTACGCGGCGGGGTCGAAGGTCGGGTAGTCGGTGCCACCCAAAACGATATCAGTCCCGGCCACGGGCGCGGCGGGTAGTAAATGAGGTCGACGCCGGCGGCCGACATGTCGAAAGGCACGCCTTGGCCGTAGTGGGCGATCCGGTCACCGGCAAGGACCTGCACCGGTCCCACCGGGAACGTGGCTACTCCGGAAGTGTTCGGGACGGTGAGAGCGCCGCTACTGTAGACCACTGTGTAGGTGCCTGCCGTAGCGGTGGCCGGAGCACGAAGGCCTCAAAGGGAAGGGTCTCGGACCCGGGCTGGACGAAGGTCTGGAAAGCGGTGAGCGTGCCGCCGGGGAGCACTACCGGGCTCATCACCAGGACGTTGCTCGCGCCGTCGGAAGCGATGGCACGCGCCTGGAGCGGGTTGCCGACCAGGATGGTGCCGGCGCCAATCACGTTGGAGAGGGCATGGGTGAGCGCCGTGTCAGTGGCGCTGTTTGAGAGAATCGCTTGCGCCTGGTCGTAGTGGCCGGACTCGTAGACCGTGTTGGCTCCATTCTTGACTGCGACGCCGATCCACATCCTGCGTCCGTCGGGATAGCCTGAGGGGATCCTGTGGCCGGTGTTGTTGGTGACCTTCACCTTCATGGTGTAGACGCCACTTCCACCTGCTGTTTCAGTGGGGGTTGGGTGATCGTTATGCTGGCCGCTTCCTGCAGCGCGATATCCGTGTTCCTCGTGGCGCGGTCCCACATCGGTACGCGGTCTGAGAGCATGCCCGGGAAGATCGTGGGGTCGTGGCCGGTAGGGGCTCCGATAACCTCGAGATCGACCTCGGGGTAGAGCGCCTTCATCATCTGTGGCACGTCGCGGTTGGCTCCGACTAGCTTGTGGAAGGACGTGCCGCCGTTGGGGTTCCTGTCCTTGCCGTAAGGGAACCAACCGGCAAGCAACGGGTCAGGGTTCAACGACACCTTCGCGTTGTCGGCGTATTCGTGCTTCATTGTCGGCATGTGGCAGTCCTGGCAGCGGGTCTTGGCTGCCGGGTTGGCCGCGTAGGCCTTGCCGAAATTGCTGTACTTCCACTCGGTGTAGGTCCGCTGCTCGGGCATGCCGTGGTTTGCGACAGGCACCGTCAGGTCATGGCAGGAGCCGCAGAACTCGGGCGACTTGATGAAAGTGCCGTCCCTGGTAGGATGCTCAATCGAGATGGAGTGTGCCTGATAGTCGGGAATGCATTGCCCGGTAGGACTGGTAGGCAGGCAGGGGATGTTTATGGGGGCGTCGAACTGGATTGAGTACGAGCTGTCGGGGTTGAGAGCCGCAGAAAGCGGTGTCTGACCCGGAACGCTCCACCAGGAAGCATAAAAGCCGTACGACTGCCCAGGTGTAAAGGCCACCATCTATCGGGTCGTCGGCAAAGTAGGGGAAGAAGCTGCCCGAATACTTGCCGCCATATCCCATGCCGTCGTGGAACTGCAGCGTGGAATCGCCGAATGGGTTGCCGTCACCGGGACCCTCAGGGTAGGGCCTGCCGAGGTGAGGCCAGTCGGAGACAGCGGCCAGCATGTTGAACGCAGGGTCGGTGATCGTCACGATTCCCGACGGCATTGTCTGGCGGTTGGTCGTGACGGAGCCGATGGCGCGAAGGCACTATCCCGACACGAAATGCCCTCGTTTCGGTGGAAAGCACGATGCTCTCCATCGTGTCCCTCCCGTCGGCTTTGCCGCCGAGTATGGGATCGAAGCGGCCCGAGAGCCACCCGTTGGGGCTGTGGCAGCGCATGCAGACATTTCCGGTGCCGTCTGCCCCGAGAAGATTCTTCACGGTGTTGTTCACCAGCACCTGGTTCGCCCTGAAGATCGGGTCGCGCATGGCGCTGGCCATGTTGGTGCCGCCCCAGTTGCTGCCGTGCCCCGCCGTCTGGTCGACGGTGCCGCCGTGGCAGGCCATGCAGGTGACGACGAACTCAAAGACGTTGTACGGTGCAGGGAATGTGATGTTGGGAAGTTCCTGCTGCTGGGTGCCGGGGTTGGCGCCAGAGGTGCCGGTTCCCGCCGGCCCTGCCGGTGTTATCCGACCGGGGATGTCGGCATGGACAAGACCGACCACTGCAGTGCCGAGAGCCAGGAGGGCCAGAATAAGAAGCATATTCCTTTTCATCTCTGCACCCCCTTCACCTTCGCAACATCGGGCCGGAGTTCGGCGTTTATCTGAAGTGTCCCCTCAAACTTCTCGTTGCAGGCAAAGGTCCCTTTGCCTGAGCTCCAGCGCCCGCCGCCCGGAGACATGGGGAGGTTGACCGTTGTCTCAATGGCCCCCTGCGTGATCACCGGGTTGAATGGAAGGGTGGCCGAGAGCTTGCCCTTGACAGCCGCCGGGCTGTGACGTGCCTTTCTGCTTTCTCTGGTGGCCTGCCGGTCGACGATGCTCCAATCGCCCTGAAGGTACCAATTCCCTGCCTTCTGACCGGGCATGTCCTGCGCCGGGGAGAAGACGGAGAGGGTCAAGCTGAATACACCTTTCCTGATGGGGGTGTCTGCAGTGGTATTCCTTGCAGTGCCCTGGATGGTGTACCCCGTCGTGAGAATCCCTTCCTTTGTGGAGACCGAGCTCCCCTCGCTTACGACCACTGTTTCAGAAATCTTCCAGCCATCTTAGTCGGCTCGTGGAGGTACTGGCAGGGTCTGATAGGGCTGCTGTGCTTTCTACATAAAGAACCATCCCTGTCAAAACCTCCCAACGGAGCCATCCAATCAGACACTTTTGCCTCATGAACTCTCCTTGTTGTGCGTCAGTGAATTCAACCGCTGTGAGCCGATTACTAGTGAATCTCACACCCACCAATAAGACCATGTCAAAAAGACTGTTCTCTTCATTCACAAGACTGGATGAAAACATGAGATCACTTGAAATTGCTGGCAATATGGCTTGAAGGAAAATGTCGTCGCATAGAACACTTAGATCAAAATAAGAGAAGCACTATTCATGCCAAACTTGAAAAAACGGCATCCAGAGCCGCTTCCATGCCTTTAAGGGTAAACGGATATCCGTGGAGTTGTAAAGCTATCCGACACCTCATCGGGTGCGCCGAACCCGACCACCACCACCCTAAGACCTCTTCACCAAGAGCAAAACTGCCTGTTGTTCTTCAATTGGGCCGTATTCACTCCGTCCTAATCTGAGCGATTTCCGAACACGCAGGCCTCACAGGGCGGGCGTAAAGCCCGCCCCTACAGACTGTTTGCTCACCCGATTGGTAGGGGCGGGGTTCATCCCCGCCCGCACGGCAAGCCATTTGATGAATGCCCACGGAGACAGAATCGCTCACTTAAGATCCGTCTCAGTGCATGTAACCGTCGCTCAGGGTCTTGAGGAACGCAACGATGGCGTCTTCTTCGGCCCAGGTCAGACCGAGGTTGCCCAATTCAGTTATGTTCACGTTCGGGGTACCTCAGGCTCAGGCCAGCAGTTGACACCGGGGACAGGAAACCGCTTCGAAGTGCACGAAGCAAGGACATCTCTCGTGTTGTAAAAGTGAACGATTGCATGTAATGACTTGAAGTACCCGTTGTGAGAGTATGCCTTGATGAACATGGGATAAGGCCGCTTGTCCACGTTGCGGAGCGTCGGGACCTTCATCTTGCCCTCTTCAGGCTGGTAGACCTGCGGTGGATAGGATGGATCCATGGAGCTCTTCAAGAAACCGCCCAGTCCGAGATCGACCCAGTTCTTCCCGTCGGGATTCCACTCAGGCTCATAATAGAAAGGGTTTAGGGGATTTCTCGGCACTCCGAGGTTGTCATAGGTGAAGTCGGTAAAGACAGGCGGCTCGCCTGCAGGTCCCGGCTGGCTGATGTGGCAGTTTGCACATTTGCCCTTGTCATTGAAAAGTTCCAGCCCCCGCGCTTCCTTCGGCGTGAGGTTTGCTATGCCTTTCAGGTAGTAGTCATATTTCGAGGTGAACTTGTCCACCTCCTTCGACCTCTCGTAGGCAGCGATGGACCGGCCAATGCATTCATAGTATGCTCCCGCATCGGTGCACACCTTTTCAAAAAGGTCACTGTAGCCAGACGCGAGAACCTTGTCCACAACCACCTTGGCACTAGCATTGTTCTGTTCTAGGGGATTGAGGAAAGGTCCCTGGGCCTGCTCGGCCAAAGGATCTCCTAAAGTCCACCCGGTCGCGCGGCCGTCCCAGAACATGCCTCCGACCCACTTTTCGCCATCAAATTTCAAAATTTTGCTATCCCCCGCATAGGCTGAGGCTGGCGGCTTCCTGTTTCCGAATCGGGTGTGAACAGCCCCGGGGTAAACCACAATGGTTGCATTGATGAGGCAATCGGGTCCAGTGAAGCCAACCTTGGGGCCGTGGCAGGCAGCACAGGCCTGACCTGGAGGATCTGAGAGATTCTTGTCAAAAAAGAGGAACTTCCCCAACTGTTCTTGCGGCGTCAGTCCATCCGCGTAAGCCGCCGTGATCCCAAACGCGATGAACAGTGCAAGAATCGCCGTGACCGTGAAAAACCTCTTGTTCACCATCTATTTCCCTCCTTGTGGCAATACTCTTGTCTCTCTTCACTTTTTGACCGTAGAGTCTCCGTCAGCCACAACCTCGGTTGGGTCATCACCTCCCTTCAGGATGGAAAGTTCGTGGAGTAAAACGCTGTCTACCCTGGTCTCCCGTGTGGTAAGGAATGTTCATGTGAGCCGGAATTTCCAGATGCAGAAAGATCCACCAGGAGTTTATAGGAAAGAGAAAATCAAGATATCAAAGGATTGTGAAAAAGTGGTGAATGGAAAATGAAGAATTGTTAAGAATGCGAAGGCATAGAAACGGTGAAAATTGACCCTTTTCTGTACTCACTCTTTACATCGATCTTTCCTCCATGGGCTTCGACGAGTTCCTTTACAATGGAAAGTCCCAGGCCAAGGCCGCCGTTCCACACCTTGTAAAAGCGCTCGAAGATGAGTGGAAGATCCTCTTCACGAATTCCGCATCCTGTGTCCGCCACCTCAATGACAACGGAGGATTCCCTTCTTGACGCGCTGATCGCCACATGCCCTCCCACGTCCGTCGCCTTGAGGGCGTTCATGAGAAGATTGATGATGATCTGGCTCAGTTTGTCCGGATCGACGCTCACTGCAAGTCCCTCCGGACACTCCAGCCGGGACGTTATCCCTTTCTCCCGGAATAGTTTTCCGAAATCACCCATGATGTTACTTAAAAGCTGTTTCAATTCAACTGGACGCTTCTTGAGTGTCAGGGCACTCGCCTCCGCATGGGTAAGGTCCTCAATCCCTTCCAGGATCTTCCTGAGGTTTCCGATCTCGTCGTAGAGAGATTGCAGATGTTCTCTTTCCGTGGGTATAAAGCCGTCGATCATTCCTTCAATCTCCCCTCTGATGACGCTGAGGGGGGTCCTCAACTCGTGGGCAACATCTGATATGAGTTTCTTCCTCAGTGCCTCCTGCTTCTCGAGGTTTTGGGCCATGCTGTTGAACGTTTCGGAAAGCCTGCTCATTTCATCGTTGCCGTCGATCTTGACTCTTGTCTTGAGATTTCCTTCGGTGATTGCCCGTGCAACTTCTGCCAGGCCTTCGACCGGTTTCGTCACTTTCCGGGCAAACCAATAACTGAGAACCCCGGCGAGCCCCGCCATGGCGAGAAGATGGATGAGCAGAAAACCGTCCACTTCCCGGATGAAGATGTGCTCTGCCTCAGGTCGTTCCAGGAATCGTGTTTCGAGATGCCCGATGTCCTTGCCCTGGGACATGAGGGGATAGGAAACGAATGGACCCTCGCCCTGCGTGGCAAGAAAGCCCGAGGTGGTCGCGATCCTCTCTCTTGTCCGGGGCGGAAGTGCGTTCAATGCACTCACCGTGTCCATAACCTGGTTTCCCTTGGCGTCGAATAGTCTCAGCTCCACACCGATCATGAGTGACCAAAGCGTATCCTGAACGGCAATCTTTTTCTCCCACCCTTCGTGTCGCTCATATGACGATTCCATGACTGCCTTCACCCAGGAAACGCTTTCCCCCCGTTCGCGCCCGAGGTGCTGTCTGAATCCCTGCACGATCTCCTGTCTGAGGACAACAGCGAGGGAGAAAGCGACGATGCTCACGATGAGGAGAACAATGAAGAACTGTCCACGGAGGCTCTTGACCATACTCAGCTGTCCGCCTTTCCAATAAACTTGTAACCTACACCGTAGATGGTGAGGATAAATGACGGGTTCTTGGGATCATCCTCGATCTTCTGTCTGATGTTCTTTATGTGGGCGTCGATGGTTCTTTCATACCCTTCAAATCGATAGCCGAGCGCCTTTTCGACCAGGTCGTCCCTCCTGAATACCCTGTCTGGGGAAGAGGCCAGGGTGGAGAGGACCTTGAACTCCGTGGGCGTGAGATTTACCGTGTTTCCCTTCTTTTTCACATGAAAACTGTCAGTATCTATGATCAAGATCCCGCCGTTGAAGTTGACAGGTCCTGTTCTTTCGAGATCTTTCCTTTGAGCCCTCTTGAGAACGGCCCTCACCCGGCAAACCAATTCGCGAGGGCTGAAAGGTTTCGTGACGTAGTCATCAGCACCCAGTGAAAATCCGGCGATCCTCTCTTCTTCGGACGATTTCGCCGTCGCAATGATGACTGGAACATCTCTCATCTCCTTGATTTCCTGACACACCTCTTCGCCGGAGATATCCGGCAACCTCAAGTCAAGGATTACGAGCTGGGGGCTCTCTCTTGCCGCGAACTCGACGGCCTCTCTGCCGTTTTTTGCGTGAAGGACCCTGAAACCGGCCTCTTCCAGATAAACCGTCATGACGCGTGCGATCTTCCGATCGTCCTCAACGATGAGTATAGGATGTGCCATTGTGCGGCCCCAACTTGTAATGAATAATCACGGTAAAGAGTCCCCTAGAGAGATCTTTAAAACGAAAGGCATCAGTGGTCAAACCATAAGGTCAATACACGGAACCACACATTGAAAACCATGGAAAGATCTCGGGAACAGGCCGTCACGGAACGAGCGGCATGAGGTTTTGAGAGTCTCTCGCTTTGCCTCTTATCCTTGTCCCCCAATCATAGGTCTACTCTTCTTCGTCTTCCACTCCCCCCACCCTTGCCCCCCTTGCCTCCCGGAATCACCCGGAACTGCTCCCTGCGCTGCTGGTGGAGCCATTCCCGCATCACCTCCCGCCACGCCCTTTTTTCAGCCTCCGCCGCCTCCACGTATTGCCTGCGCTTCTCCTCCTGCATGGCGTCCTGGGCCTTGACTTCCTCCCGGGCTTTGCGGAGCCGGTGATAGGCGAGGAAGGAAGTCCAGAACTTCTGGTTGAGCGGGGTTCCGTAGAGGCTCTCCAGTTCCCTTTTCACATCCAGGGCCTGGTTGTCCTGAAGGAACCGTTCCAGATCGAAGAGTTCGTCTTCCTGGAGGTAATAGGGTGAGGATTCCCACTCTTCGATGGCCTGAGCGAGCTTCTCCAGCAACTGGCGATCGACCCTGTGCTTCATACGAGACACCTCGGTGCTCTCCCGTGTTCGTCACCGGTCAATTTGACGTTGACACCCTCAGCGCACATTTCCTATTGTATCCTCCACCAATTGACGCAGGGATTACGAAAAGAAGGAGTGCACGATGTACGTCGGCTGGAACATGAGGACCAATTTGATCACCATCGCTCCCGATACCTCCATTTTCAAGGCACGCGAAATGATGGACAATCACAAAATATCCCATCTGCCCGTGACCGATGGAAAAGCTCACCTCCTCGGCATCGTCACCGATCGAGACCTGCGGCAAGCCTGGGCCTCCCCTGCCACGACCCTCAGCGTCCACGAGCTCACCTATGTCCTCCAGAAGCTGACTGTCGCGAACATCATGACCCGGAAAGTCGTCACCGCCACCGCGGACATGTCCATTGAACGGGCCGCGCGCTTGCTGCGGGAGCACAAGATCGGGGCCCTGCCGGTTCTGAAAAACGACAAGCTCGTCGGCATGATCACCGCCTCGGACCTCATGGAAGTCTTCCTGACGGCGCTGGGACTGGGCGATGACACCAGGCGTTTTTCCATCCTGGTTCGCGACCGCATCGGCATCGTGGCCGAAGTCGGAAAGCGGATGCAGGAAGCGGAGATCAGCATTCGCAGTATCATCATCATTCCCTTGAGGGGTCATGAAGGGGTGTGGCAATTCATGGTCCGAGTGAACATGGTGGACTTCGAGAAGGCGGTCGAAGCCCTCAGGGCCTCCGGTTTCAAGATTGTAACGGAATACGTGGAAGACCTCACCGCGTTTCTTCCCGAATGAGGTCTCAAGCTCGCCGCGGCCTTTTCGTCGGGGGTTTCCGGTCGACCCCGTGAGCCCTCTTGTCCATCGCGGTTCCCTCGAACAGCTGTGGGGCCGGACTCCCGGACCTCCTCTCAACCGGTTGCTGCCATTGCGTGGGGAAGAATGGTGGGAGACATCATCACATTCACGCCAAAGGGTCCGGAAAGGGAAAACCTCATCACGGACCGACCTTTCGAGTTCCGCCAGGGTGACTGGCAGAGCGGTCACGCCATGATGTGCACCCGCCGGGAGTCGGAGAGGTACGAAACCCACCGGAAAGAAGCCCTGGCAACCGAGGGGCACCATCACATCCGCTACGTCCCCAACCACTTCCGCCTCGACGGGGGCTGTCACTTCACCCTGCTCGGCTTGTTTCGACACAGGACGGACGAGGGGAAAATGCGCCGTGTGTATCGCCTGGCAGGGCTCATGGAATGTGTCACCAACGAGTCCTCGCCCATCTTGAGGACTGATCTGCTGAGGCGCTTCTACAAGGACATTCTTGACGAGCGGGACGAGCTCCAGGTGATCTGGAGGGGAAATGTGCGTCACTTTCTTTTCCCGCTTCACTCAGACTATTACAACCCCAACCATTTTCAGCACGCCGTGGGCAACGCCTCCACCTTGAAAGAGCTCTTCGAGGCCATTGAATCCGAAACCAACGAGCAGTTCGACATCATCTCAATCCACTACGTCTTGTACCTGCCCGAAAGCTTTCTTGGACCCCTCGCCCGCTGATTTCCCCCGGATGTCCCCTCGGGCCGACATGCGGGAAGGAGGAATCCGAAAGTCCCTCCAGGGTCACAGGTCTGCAAACCCGGGCAGGCCGGTCATGGAGCAGGCCTTGCGAACACCTCTCAAGACGGCCTCCGCCGTGGCCCGGGCAGCCAGGGCTCCAACGACGGTCACCTCGACCGATTCCATGTCCCCGCAGCTCAGGGCGAATATCGTGTCCCCGTCATAGAGGGTGTGTGTCGGGTAGACCGTTCTTGCGAGCCCGTCGTGAGCCATTTGAGCCACCTTGGTGAGCTGGGTCTTGTTCATCTTCACGTTGGTGACCACCACGCCCACCACGGTGTTCTGTCCGTCGGGGAACCCGGAGAGGCGGGTGAGCTTCTCGATTTCCCGGTCGGAATCCACGAGGTCCAAAGCCTCCGGCCTTTCCCGGCATCCCGCGACAATGCGATTCTGAGTGGGATCGAAAACATCGCCGAAAGCGTTGACGACCATCAGGGCACCGACTTTGACTCCCGTGGGGGCCTCGATGACGGCGCTCCCAAGACCGCCCTTCATGGCCCGCTCAAGGCCGTACAGCTTTCCGACGGTGGCTCCGAGGCCCGCCCCGACGCACCCCTCCAGAACGGGTTCCGAGGAAGCCCTCTGACATGCCTCGTATCCCAAGTCCCCGTCTGGAAAACGCCCCGATGCATTGACTCCCAGATCGAACACCACGGCGCCGGCCACGATGGGTATCAAGCCGTGCCCCGAATCGAAGCCCACGCCCTTTTCCCTGAGGAACCTCCTCACTCCGTCCGAGACACTCAGGCCAAAAGCGCTTCCCCCGGTGAAGAAAAGGCCGTGGACCTTGTCCACAAGATTCAGAGGGTTCAGGGTGTCCGTCCCGAAGGTCCCCGGGGCCCCTCCCCGCACATCGACACCGGCCGGAACCCCCGACGCCGGCAAAACCACCGTGCAACCGCTCGGTGCCCCGTGCACCTCCGCGTGCCCCACGCGAATGCCGTCAATCCTGGTCAGGGTATTGTTCTTCATGTGGCTCCTCTCTCAAGCGCTGCAGGAGATAACGGTAGATCTCCTTTCCAATCTCCAGTCCCGTCTGTACGATCTCGGGCCCGAACTCCCGTCCCGTGGAAGTCCTGAATGTGTCCACGATCTGGACCACGCCCGCCATCCCCCACGGGAATCTCTCCACAAGGTCGGGGAGGGTCAGGCCCTGGCGATTGGCCATGTACCACAGGGTATGGGTGAACGTGTCCGCTCCCCACCTGAACTTGTCCGAATCGTAGAGGCAATCGCTGATCAGCTGAACCCATGAGAGGCGGCAGGGCAAGGGAGTGGCGAAGGCTTCATGGTTGCGGATGGCAAGACATATGCACTCCATTTCCCTCTTGCTGAGGGCCAACACGGTGAGCATTTGTTCCGCCGCCTCGGCTCCGGCCTCGGCATGATCCTCCTCGTTTCGGCGAATGTCGTGCAGGAGCCCCGCAAGGAGTCCCAGCACCATCAGCCTTTCCACTTCGGCTCCACGCAGCCGGTTGGCCTGCATCTCCACCCACACGAGGGCCGCGCAATCGAGGCAAACGTGGGTGGTGTGGAAGATGCCGTGGCCAAGGTCTTCCTGGAGGATGGGCTCGACGGTTTCGCGCATGAGGCTCACCATGGGGCTCCTGTAGAAAAGCCTTCTCGCAAGGGCAAGGGGCGCCTTGAACCGCGTGTAGAACTCGGGCACGGGATGTCTTGCCGCGATGCGCTGTGCTTCTCTTTGGAGTCTTCTCGTGACTTCATTCATGGGCGGTTCGCAGGCCACGTTTTAAGTGGTGTTGATGCCGAGAGCATGCTTCCCGGGGGATCATTGCAGACAGTATTTTTCGGCGATGAGCCGGCGAAAGCGGGGTCCGTGGATCAGATCGAAGGTCGCTTCCTTTCCCGGAAAGAGCACCATGGCCCTCTGCTTCACCGCCACCACCACCCTTTGGGCCTGGGACCGGGAAATTTCCGATTGGGCAATGAAAGCAAACGAGAAATCCACGAGTCGCCTCAATTCCCTGATGCGCCGGTTTTCCTCGACCACGGCATCGTGGTCGACTCCTTGACTCACCCCATTCCGTTCAAGACTCTCTTCATCCGTATAAGCATTCATGGACCTTCAACTCCAGGAGTTTCTCCTCCATTTGGACGATCCGTTTGACCATCATGTCGATGGCCTTGATGGCCACTTCGGGGAACTGGACAATGAGCTTGCGGAAGCTTTCTCGATCCACCGTGAGACACTCGACCGCGGTGACAGCCCTGACGGAGAAGAGTCGCTGCACGTCCGCGAGGAGCGCGAGGCCTCCGAAGAACTCACCCTCCTTGAGCTCGTTGAGGATGAGGGATTGCTCCTTGTATTCCCGGATGACCTGTGCCCGACCGGCCATGAGAATGTATCCCCTGCTGTCTCGATCGCCCTGCCTGAAAAGGAATTCCCCGGTGCGATAGCGCATGCGCCGACTCAGGTACGCATACACCCGCAGCCTCTGCACGGGAATCTCCGAGAAGACGGGTTCGCGGCGCAGCACTTCCAGGTTTTCGTCCAGTTCACAGCGGCCAACCGCATCCAGGTCACAACCTTTCTCACGCTCCGCGGGCGAGGTCATAAAAAAGTCCCTTCTGTGCAATCAAGTCATCATAGCGCCCCATTTCAACGATTCTCCCTGCCTTCATGACGGCGATGCCGTCAAAATCCCTGACCATCTCCAGCCGATGGACCACGGCAATCAGGGTGCTTCTGCCTTTCAGTTCTCCGCTCAGGACCTGTTGTATGCGTGCCTGGGAGGTGTTGTCGAGGCTCGCCGTGGCCTCATCCAGGATGAGAATCGGCGTCTTCTTGAGAAGGGCCCTCGCAATGGCGATCTTCTGCTTCTGCCCACCGGACAGCCTGTCTCCCTTGCTCCCCACCTGGAATTCCAAACCCGCCGCCATCACCTCGTTGATCATTCCCCGTTCCCTCAGGAGATCCACCACGCTCTCCGTCACCCTGTCCAGGGCCTGGGGTTGTTCCTCCTTGAGGTTTCCAAACAGCAGATTGTTCAAAATGCTCTGGGAGTAAAAATACTCCGTCGGGTGGTAGAAAGTGAAGGCGCCGGGATCCTTTTTCATCATTTTCGCTATGAAGGCCTTCCTGGCATCCAGAAGGCGCTCTTCAAGATGATGAGGCAAGGCCACCATCTTGTGGCGAGCAGGGACAAAGCGGAGTGCCAGACCGACCAGGGCTTCCCTGTCGCGCTTGGCGATGTGATCCCTTCCGGAATCCTCGAGCCGGCTCACAACACTGTTGTACTCTTCAAATTCGTCGATGCCGATGGGACTCAGTTGAAAGAAGAAGGCGTCTTCACGCAGATCTCTCAGAAGCGTGACCGTCTGTACGGCCAATTCCTCACCGAGGTCGAGGAGCGGGCGGAGGAGGTCCATCTCCCGCAGGAAAGCCATGAAGGAGGGGTCCTTGGAAAGCCCCAGCACGTCCAGGCCTTTTCCGTTGGGATGTCCAAAAACGATGTTCTCGATGAGGCTTGAATAGTGCTGAAATCGAGTGACGACGAAGAAATCCACCACTTCGGCCAGTTCCGCCCCCAGTTTTTGATAGTAAATCTCCCGACTGGCTGTGAGCCTTTGAGCGAAATCCCTATCCCGTTCAGGGGAAAGGTGGGCGTTGAGCCCCGTCTTGAGGATATCATCGGTGAGTCCCACGCGATCGAGCACTTGAAGCACTTCGGCACGGTCCACAAGGGCGTTGGAGGTCTCTGTCGCATGTCCCGCCGCGAGGAGCCCGTAAAGGATATTCTCCATGATGGTGCCGTCGAAGATGAAGGGGTACTGGGACACGTAGCCTATGTTGCGGCTCACGTCCACCCGGCTGAGGGTCTTGATTTCCATGCCGTCCACCAGGACCCGTCCCGAGGTGTATCCGTACAACTGACCGATGACCATGGCGAGCGTGCTCTTGCCGCTCCCGGAGAGGCCCACGATGGCGAGTTGCTCCCCCGGTTCGAGGTCCAGGGAGACCTGATCCAGAATACGGACTTGCCCCTCGGCGACAAAGCCGAGATCCTCCACTTCGATGCGGCCCTTTAGGCGAAGGGGTTCTCTCGGCTCTTCGGGAGCCAGAACGAAATCGGGTTTGGCATCGAAGGCTTCCATCACCTGCCTGTAGCGCACCTTACTGTCCTGGTACGACTGGTAATAGTCCATCAATTCCTTCCACGGGTCGTAGAGCTTTTCGTAGGCGGAGAGAAATGCCACCAGGGCTCCCAGGTCGAGTCTTCCCTGAATGGTCAGGTATCCGCCCACCAGGAAGAGAAAAAAGGGACCGAGGCTCTGAAAGAAGTTGTTGGTGAACTTGATGAGGAATTTGAACTTGTTCATCCGGTTCCGCAAATCGAACAGAGGCAGGGTAAACCGGGCCATCTTCCGCCCTTCGAATCGGTAGCTTGCATTGCCGTGAATCTCGTGCATCCCCGAGATGGCTTCATTGACGACGTTGCTCAGGGAACGGGTGACTTCAATGCGTTCCATGTTCAGCCGGTTGAATTTCCTTTGAAGGAATGGAATCACAAGAATTTCGATGGGGTACATGGACAGACTCAGCAGGGCAAGAAGGGGGTTGAGATAAACCATGTAGGCGGCAAAGGTGAGGAGGGTCAGGACATTGATGACGGGTACGGCAATGGCTCCTCCCATGAAATCGCCCACGACACTGAGCTCGGAAGTCAAGGATGCGATCACGGTCCCCGGGGGGGTTTTTCTGAAGAAGGAGAGGGGCAGGGTGAGGATGTGGTCATAAAGTCTTGCGCGCATGTCCAGAAGGATTTTCTGACCAATGTAGCCCTGCAGAACATTGATGACGTATTTCAGGATTCCGGCCAGAAACACTGCTCCCATGTAAAGCCCGCAGTACACCAGAAGCACGTCGACCTTCTTCAAGGCTATGGCGTGATTGATGATCCTCTTCTGCATTTCGAGGGGGAAGACTCTGAAAAAAACCGTTCCGAGGATCAAAACGAAGAGAAGGATCTGCAGACCGAGATATCGTTCAAAGACCCACGAGAGGTAAGGCTTCTTGGCAATCGTCATCAGGGTGCTCCGGAAAAGTCAACAAAGGGGATCGCATGTCACGGAGGCCGCCAGGCCCCTCCATCGACTGGGGTATGTCCTTGTGCCATCTCCCTTATATTCCATTTGGGGGGCGTCCATCATAGAAAAAAATGGACGGTGGATTTGTTGCAAGGGTAAGCTTGACAAAATCCTGGTCCGACAAATATTAGTATCCTGTAGAGGCTGGCGCATTTGCTGTTTCGCGAGTGGAGGTCAGAGTTCACGTGATGGCTCGGGGAGATGACAACTGAATCGGGACCATTACGCCTGTGTCCGGCCCCGGAAGATTTCTGGCTTCTTCGAGCACCAGGGAGATATCCAATGCAACCTATCGAAATCAAGAAGAACATGTACTGGGTTGGAGCCGTTGACTGGAACGTTCGGGACTTTCACGGCTACCTGGTCCCCAAGGGCACCAGCTACAATGCTTACCTGCTCCTGGACGAAAAGATCACGTTGTTCGACTGCGTCAAGAAACCGTTCAAGAACAACCTGGTCAACAACATCCGTAAGCTGGTCGATCCGAAAAAGATCGACACCATCGTCGTGAACCACGTGGAGATGGATCACTCCGGAGCCCTCCCCGAAATCATCGATCTCGTGCAACCTGAAAAGGTGATCTGCTCATCCATGGGGAAAAAGACCCTGGTGGAACATTACCACAGGGAGGACTGGCCTTATGAGGTGGTAGAGTCGGGCCAGACCCTGAACCTGGGCGCAAAGACGGTCCAGTTTCTGGAAACCCGCATGCTTCACTGGCCCGACAGCATGTTCTCCTACATCGTTGAAGATGAGCTGCTCATCTCGAGCGATGCATTCGGCCAGCACTGGGCGACGAGCGAGCGGTTCGACGACGAGGTGGACATCGAGGAGCTCCTCGCCCATTCAGCAAAATACTATGCCAATATTCTGCTGCTGTATTCTCCCCTGGTCCAGAAACTCATTGCCACCGTCCAGAAACTGGGTCTCAAGATCAGCATGATCGCCCCCGACCATGGTCTCATATGGAGAAGTCATCCCGGGAAGATCGTCCAATCCTATTTCGATTGGAGTGCGCAGAAAGCCAAGAAGAAAGCGCTCCTCATCTACGACACCATGTGGCAGAGCACCGAAGCCATGGCCCATGCCATTGCGGACGGACTCCAACAGGAAGGCATCGACTTCAAGATGTTGAACCTGAAGCACAACCACCGCAGCGACGTCATGACCGAAGTCCTGGACGCCAAGGCCCTCATCATGGGGTCTCCCACCCTCAACAACGGCATCGTCCCCACCATGGCCGACATGCTCTGCTACATGAAGGGTCTCAAGCCGGCGGGCAAAATCGGAGCGGCCTTCGGTTCTTACGGGTGGAGCGGAGAATCGGTGAAGCTCATCACCGAGGCGATGGAAGAGATGAAAATCAAGGTGGTGGACGAAGGAGTGCGGGTGAAGTTCGCTCCAACCCACGATGACCTGAACCGCTGTGTGGAGCTGGGTAAGAAGATAGGCAACCTGATTAAGACCAATGGCGAGTAAAAGAGCCCGGGTGCCCGCGGGTCGCGGGCACCACCGGCGGGTCTCGGTTTGGAACTCGGCTGAAGCTCCTTGAAACAGCCTCGATTTGAGAATGCCGCTCGTTGGTTTGTGCCCGGTCCCGAACCAGTGAGCGGCAAGGACAGGTTTCAGTTGGGGCTCTCGTTCATGTCCACCTTGAGCCCTTTGTACGAGAATACTCTCAGGCCCCGCCCTCTTTCACTTTGTCCAATTCCTCGTTCGCCTTTTCGTAGAATTCCCCGTCCGACATCTTTCCTTCCACGAACTCGCTCCAGGTGGCGAAGTTGCTGAAGAAGCAAAGATTGACGTCCCTGTCTTCACAGGCCTTCTTGTAGATCTGATTGGCGTGCTTGGCTCTTTTTTTCTTGGCTTCGTCCTGTTTGTCCGGCGGTTCCTCTTTTTCCATCACCAGGTACTTACCGAAAGTCTTCGAGTGCTGGTCCAGTTCGATTCCAGCTTCGTGTTCCAGTTCCTTCTCGTCGATCTTCCCGTCCACATACTTTTGCCAGGCATCGAATTCTTCCCACGTGCAGACTTTGATCCCCTTCTCCTCGCACGCCTTGCAGTACGCCGCTTCGGCGGCGGATGCGCGAGCCTTTTGCTCTTCGGTCAATTCCTCGCACTCAACTTTGGATTCCTGAGACTGACTGGTCATAAGCGTCTCCCGCACACAGAGCGTTAAACCCCAGAGAAAAACCGGTTTCCCACAAAACAAAGGCATCCCCATGAAGAGATGCCGACGGTGTCGTTGCAGACAAAGATCCTGGTTGTGAAGGGATTGGCTGGTCGGGACGAGAGGATTTGAACCTCCGTCCTCTTGCACCCCAAGCAAGCGCGCTAACCAGGCTGCGCCACGTCCCGCCAAACCAGCATCGACCTTAACATCGATCCCGGTAGGTGTCAAGCTGCATTCAGGGTTTCCGTCCGCCCCTCATCCCCGCTGCCGAGGGTGTCGTTCCTCCCGTAAACCGGGTGCCGCCGAGCCGATGAAAGCGACCACTCAGTGAGTATCGCAGAATTCGTCAACAGAGCTTCCATCCATGGACGGGGGAGAGAAAGTGTGCAAGACCAGGGCATCACGGGGCGGAAGGCGCCACCGAAGCGGCGCCGTCTTCCTTTTCCCGAATTCCCAAAGCGCGCATCTTGCGGTGCAGGTGACTCCTCTCCAGTCCAATCTGAGCCGCAGTCAACGAAATATTCCAGTCAAACTCCTCCAGCCTGCGCAGGAGGTACTCCCTCTCGAAACAAGTGCGAGCCTCTCTCAGGGTCGGGTGAGTGAACGGGTTGTCCGACTCGACTTGCAACGGCGGCCTTTCGTGAAAATCCCCCGGAAGATCGGCGAGGGTGATGAGCTCTCCCGGGGTCATGATGCACAGACGCTCGATGAAGTTCCTCAGTTCTCTCACATTCCCCATCCATGGAGTCCGCCGGAGCCGCGCGATCACCTCCGGTTCGATCTTTTTCCTGCCCATGGCGCTCTCAAAACTCATCTCCTGGAGGAAATCCTCCACGAGGAGAGGGATGTCCTCGAGTCTCTCGCGCAGGGGCGGCACGTAAATGGGAATGACATTGAGACGGTAGTAGAGATCCTGCCGAAACCGGCCTTCGTCGATCTCCACCTGCAAGTCCTTGTTGGTGGCGGCGACGATTCTCACGTCCACCTGCACGGGGCGAGCTCCGCCCACCCGCTCGAAGACCTGCTCCTGGATGATGCGAAGGATCTTGGCCTGGGTCCTGAGACTCATGTCCGCCACTTCATCGAGGAAAAGAGTTCCCCCGTCGGCCAGGTCAAACTTCCCCTTGCGGCGCTCATGGGCCCCGGTGAAAGAACCCTTCTCGTGTCCAAACAGCTCACTTTCGATGAGCTCCTCCGGAATCGCCGCACAGTTCACCTCGATCATGGGCCGGTGGGTTCGGCGGCTGAGGTGGTGGATCATGCGAGCCACCAGTTCCTTCCCCGTGCCGTTCTCCCCCGTGATGAGAACCGTGGCATTGGTGGGGGCGGCCCTTTCGATCTGCACCCGCAGGGCCTCCATGACGGGGCTCTTTCCCGTAATCTCATGGCGCCGGTTGGCCTTCTGCCGCCAGAGGCGGTTCTCCTCCTCCAGGCGAAGGAGCTCCAGGGCATTCTGCACCGACACCAGGATGCGGTCGAGAGAGATGGGCTTTTCCACGTAGTCGAATGCGCCCATTCGCGTCGCCTTGACGGCGGTTTCGATGTTCCCGTGTCCGGAAATGATGATGACCGGAAGCATGGGATACGTTCTCTTCACTTCTCCCAGGACAGACAGGCCGTCCATGCCCGGCATCCAGATGTCGAGGAGCATCAGATCGGGCAGGTCCCTGTGCAATTCCACAAGGGCCTCCTCTCCGCTGGGAGCGAGAACCACCTTGTAGCCCTCGTCCTGCAGGACCCCCTTCAAGGACTGCCGGATGCTCGCCTCGTCATCGACGACCAGGATCTTATGCTTCATGGAACCTTCCGAAGTCTCCAAACACTCGTTGAATAAACCCATGGGCAGTGGATCGCCTCCATGGCAAATCCGCGGCCGGGATCAGGCCGGCAATTCTATCACAATGACAGTTCCCTTCGGCACGTTGTCTCGCACTCTGATGAAACCATTGTGATCCGCGACGATGTTCGCCACAATGGGGAGCCCCAGCCCCGTACCCTTTTCCCTGGTGGAGTAATAGGGTTCGAACATGCGCAGCTTGTCTTCGGGAGAGAGCCCTTGGCCCGTGTCGGCACACTCCAGTCTCACGATGCGCAAGATGGCATCATGGAAGAGCTGAATGCGGATGCTGCCTTCACCACCCTCCAGAGCTTGAACGGCGTTTTCGAGGAGGTTGATGATGGCCTGTTTGATCTGTCCCTCGTCAAGCCTGAGGAGAGGCAGGGCATCGTGCTTGTCCAGGATGAACGGTACCCGGGGGTGCGTGTGTCGGTAAAGGGTCAAGGCATCTTCCACGATGGAGACCAGATCGCCCTGCGCCAGTTGAGCCTTTGGAAGCCTTGCGAACTTGGAGAACTCGTTGACCAGGTGTTTCATCTGGTCCACCTGCTGAATGATGGTTCGGGTGCATTCATCGAGGATGGCCCCGTCCGGGCCGAGGCGGTCCAGGAACTTTCGACGCAGACGCTGAGCGCAGAGCTGAATGGGTGTGATGGGGTTCTTGATTTCATGGGCAATGCGCCTGGCCACCTCCCGCCAGGCCGCCATCCGCTGGGCCTTCTCCAGCTCGGTCAAATCGTCGAAAACCAGCACGGCACCCATGTATTGCGCATCGCCGTCCAGAAGAACCGAAACCTTAACGAGGAGCACCATGGGACGGTTTCCCAGTATGACCTCGATCTGTCTTTCCAGATGAGCGTGGCGGCTCATGCGATACATTTCCACGAAGGACTTGACGATCTCTATGTGGGCAGGAGACATCACGTCGGAATACAGGCGCCCCTTGACTTCACCTGCCTCCAGGCCGAGGGTCTCCTCCGCCGATTTGTTGATCGTCATGATTTTTCCGTCGGCGTCCACGCTCACCACTCCCGCGGCAATGTTGCCCAGGACGATCTCCATGTAGAGCCGCCGTTCCTCCAATTCGGTGAGGCTTCCCTGCAACGCCCCGTAAGCCCGGTCCAGTTCTTCGCGGCTGTCCCGCAGGTCCCGGACCATTTTGTTGAAGGAGGCGACCAACTGTCCCATTTCGTCAGGGCGCTCGGAATCGAGGTGTACGTCGAGGTCCCCTTCCGCCACGCGCTGTGTTGCTGACAGGAGCCCCTGCAAAGGGCCCGTGATGCTCTTGGCAAGGAAGAAACCGAACCAGATTCCACCGAAGATCACCAGGAGCGTCACAATGGAAAAGATGACAAAATGGCTGATCCTGATGGGATTCTTCAGCAGCTTGAGCTGAAGATAATCGTCGTACCCTGAACTGATGGACGCAAGCTTCGCCTTGATCGTGCCAGGCAGGATCTTCACCACCAGCAGCCTTCCCTCCATTCCGCCCCGTGGGCTCACCGCGGGTGGGAAATCTGCGTAGGTCACCAGTCCCTCATGCTCGCCCCCAAGCCTCAAGGCCTGAACCTGCATCGGAGAGACGGCACCCGGGTTCAAGGACTTCATGGCCGCAGGCAGGTCGAGGTTCCCCAGTCCGTCGCCTTTCACCTCCCAGATCAAGGAGCTGCCACGGTCGAAAAAGGCGAAGGCATCCAGTTGGTGTTGCAGCAACAGTGACTTGAGAATTTTCTCCGTCAGGTCGGTGAGTGTTTGGGGCGTTGCAGACGGGAATTCCCCCTCATCTCCCTCACCGGCTGCAGGAAAAAACCAGCCCCCCTCGGTCATGAGCTCGGCAAGCTGTGTGGCCACGGCGCCGGCGTCCCCGACGAGGTTTCGTCCTTCCTGTTCAAGATAGTCCTTGCCCAGGGCCACTGACTGCTCGAGGGATTGTTCCACCTGGGGACTGAACCAGGAATCCAGGCTGGATAGGATGACGTGGGTGGAGAGCCAGAAGAGGGGAAGCGTGGGGATGAACGTGAGTCCCACGAACGCAATGACCAGCCGGGTCTTCAGCTTGTTGCCCAGAAGGTTTCGCCTGCGCTCGAAGATCAATTTGGCGACATTGCGCAGCACCAGGTACGTGAGCAGCAGAAGAAGGATGACGTTGAGGTTGATGAGGCCGAACAGGAGGATATTTCCAAAGAAAGGGAGGTCTGCCTGCAGCTCCAGGAACCAGCCCTCGAGCAGTCCGAACAGAACGGCAAGGGCCAGCACGAACAAAATGGCCCAGGTTCGTTCCTTTTCGTGGCGTCTGGCTTTTCTGGAAGAGCCGGGAAATTCCATGGGAGATGGCTTACAAAAGGCTGGCAGTGCTTGGTCGATTCACCCTAGGGTCCTCCCCGAAGACCGAGGGGAATGAGGGCTCAGAAAAAAAGAACGACTGTCCCAAATGATTTTAATCAATGGTTTTGACAGATTGTCTTGCTTCGGATTCCGGTTGTGCCCGAAAATTCTAGCCAATGGCCCTGTGGATGACAAGCGCTTTCTATTGATCGGGAAAGAGGGGCACGGCAGGAGGGGAAAAAGGAAGCGAACTTTCCGCAGCCACTCCTCGGAAAGGCGACGCCACCGGGAAGGACAGATTTCTTGCCAGAAATCTGCGCTCTCTTCGTGACAGGTTTGTTTGCCCTGAACCACGAAGGCCGCGAAGGGCACGAAGAAGATGAAATACACTCCTTTGATCCCTTGCATTCCTTCGTGGTTCTTCGTGCTCTTCGTGGTCGGCCGATAGGAATGGCAAAAGCACGGTGGCTCGGCTGACCCGGGGATTCGTTTCGGTTCGTTGGGAGGGAAACTCGCCGGTTTTGCTCAGATTGCCTTGGCGACCCCGGAAAAGTCCCTTCCCAACCCAGGGAGCCCCTGAGGCCTGAAAAAGGGGACAGGGACGTATGCCGCGGATTGAATCGCAAAAGTTCCCTGGTTATGGGTCAACTGCTTCAGGAAGGAATTGTGCAACGCGTGGCCTGCCTTCCGCACCTCGAAGCTCCCGCGGACAGGGACACCGGCCAAAGCCAGATCTCCAATAAAATCCAGCACCTTGTGCCGCACGCACTCATCCTCGTAGCGAAACCCGTCCTTGTTCAGCATTCCCCGGTCATCGAAGACGATGGCGTTGGCCAGGGAGCCTCCCTGGGCCAAGCCCAGGCTCTGGAGCTTCTGGACGTCCTTGAGAAAACCAAAGGTCCTCGCCTTCGCAATGTCCTGAGCGAATGCCGATTCGTCGAATGACCAGGACAATTCCTGCCTCCCCACCATGGGATGGGGAAAGTCGATGGTGTATCGCACATGGAAATGCCTGGATGGAGAGGCCTTGATGTACGCATCGCCATCCCGGACCTGTACCGGCTTTGCCAGGGTCAGGCATTTTCTCGGGGCATTCTGTTCCTTGAGCCCCGCTTCACGCAGAACCTCAATGAAGGGAGCGGCACTTCCATCCAGTATGGGAACCTCGGGTCCGTCCAGTTCCACCATGACGTTGTCCACCCCGAAACCGACGAGAGCCGCCATGAGATGTTCAACAGTGGAGACCACCACCCCGTTGTGGCCGATGGTGGTTGCAAGAAAGGTGTCCACAATGTGGCTGTGATGTGCCGGGACGACGGGGCGGTCCCGGAGGTCCATCCGCCGAAACCTCACTCCCGATCCTGGAGAGGCAGGTTTCAGCTTCATGGACACCCCAGCCCCAGAGTGGAGACCGACCCCTCCGCAACATACTTCCCGTTTGAGCGTGTGTTGTTTCAAGTATTGTTTATTCAAGCCCCATTCCTCCTCAACTTCTCCCCAAAAGCACACATCGTGCCATCGATTCGGCTACGGGACGCGTGGGGGGAAGGATGCCCGTCGCGTCAAGCTGGACAGCCTTTTATAGGGTTCTTGAGGAACGGTCAAGGAGAGATTCGCGGAGACTGCCAAAACGCATGCGTGCGGTAAAAGACACACCTCACCAGCGGGGGTGTGGTTTTTCTGCAACACTTCTTGTCCCTCGAAAGCCCCGCCCGAATAAATTTCGGCACCGGTTGAGCCATGGCCGCACTTGATTCCGTCGCGAAGATGCAGGATACTTAAAAGTCGGCAGATCACGAGCGCACCGGGCGGCTGCTCGGGAGCGTCAGCTTTCTCTGCATTTCCCAGAACAGGCATCCGGAGCTTCCCCCAGATGAAACCCCATCAATTCCCCCAGGAGATTCAGCCGTACCTGATTCCCAAGAAGGAAGGCACCTACGTTTATCATTGCTCCGCCTGCAAGGGGACGTTTGGCATCGACAGGCTCCTCTACACCTGCCCCGATTGCCAGAGCGTACTCATGCTTGTAGACCAGAAGTGGGAGCGGCTCAAAGCCATCCCGGGTCATCAATGGAGAGACATCTTCGACTACCGGACCATGCTCACCGTACCCGCTCTCAAAGGCATTTACCGCTATCACGAGCTGATCGGCTCGGTGATCCCCCTCGACGCCATCATCCATTTGGGGGAGGGACACACCCCGGTCGTCGCCGCCAACCGAAACCTTGCAGACTGGTCCGGTCTTCCGTTCTTCTTCAAAAACGACGGCCAGAACCCGAGCGCCTCGTTCAAAGACCGTGGGATGGCGAGCGCATTCAGCTACTTGAACACCCTCATGAAGAGCACCGGCTTGAGCGATGTCCTGGCCATCTGCGCATCCACGGGAGACACTTCGGCCGCCGCCGCCCTCTATGCATCGTACCTGGCCGGTGGCGTGAAGTCCGCCGTGCTGCTCCCACACGGAAAAGTAACGCCGCAGCAGCTGGGGCAACCCCTGGGAAGCGGGGCCAGGGTCATCGAAATCCCCGGAGTGTTCGACGACTGCATGAAGGTCGTTGAGTACCTGTCGGAGAACTACACCGTTGCCCTCATGAATTCAAAGAATGCATGGCGCATTCTCGGCCAGGAGTCGTACAGCTACGAAATTGCCCAAGCCTTTGAATACGATGTGTCCGATCTCGTCATCGTCGTTCCCATTGGAAACGCCGGGAATATCACCGCCGTCATGCAGGGTTTTCTGAAGCTCCATGATCTGGGGATCATCACCCGGCTTCCTTCCATACTCGGGGTCCAGTCGGAGCATGCCAATCCCGTATATCTCTACTACCTGGAGTCGGATCCAGGTCGGCGTCGGTACATGCCGGTCACGGTCAAACCGAGCGTGGCCCAGGCGGCCATGATCGGAAATCCCGTGTCCATGCCGCGGGTGATGCGTCTCGTGGAAGAATACCGAGGGCTCGCGGGTGAGGGGTCCGTCGCTGTGGTCCAGGTGAGTGAACAGGAAATCATGGACGCCATGCTCCACGCGAACCGCAATGGTCACATCGCCTGCACCCAGGGCGGAGAATGCGTTGCGGGACTGAAGAAGGCCATGGAGCAGGGCAGGATAGCCTCCGACCGGTTGGGAGTTCTGGATGCGACAGCCCATGCTCTCAAGTTCTCAGTTTTTCAGGAGAAATATTTCTCCGACACCTTCGAACCGGAGTATGAAGTCATCCCCATGAAAGAGCTCCGGAATTCCCCCATCCTCGTCCAGACGCCTCAAGGGGTCCCAAGTCCAGCGGGAGGCGGGCCCCTCGAGCCCGATGAGCTCAGGCAATTCGTGGAATGCACTGCCTCCGCCATCGCCGAATTGCTGGGACTGAAACGACAGTGACGGCGCCGTTCACATGAAAGCCGCAGGTATCCTTCGCCCGGTCCCCTGGCTAGAAAAGCAGTATGCGGCCGTTCCATGCAGTGCAGGACAACGGAGCCCCGCAGCCCATGGAGGCACCGTGAGGGGCGAAATGGCGGCAACTTCAAGAGAGGGTAATTCAACATGTTGAATATCTTGCCATATAACGGGATTCTGCCCAAGATGTCGGAAGGGGTTTTCCTGGCTCCGGGTGCATGGGTCATTGGAGACGTCACCATCGGCACCAGGAGCTCCGTTTGGTTCAACACGGTTGTTCGGGGAGACGAGCATTACATTCGTATCGGCGAGGAAACGAACATCCAGGACAACTCGACGCTCCACGTGACTGGCGGCAAGTATCCCCTGGAAATTGGAAGCCGTGTGACGATCGGGCACAGGGCCATCGTGCACGGCTGTGTCGTGGAGGATGACTGCCTCATCGGCATGGGGGCCATCATCATGGACGGGGCCAAAATCGGACGCGGATCCCTCGTTGCCGCGGGCTCCGTCATCACCTCGGGCCTCGTGATACCGCCCGAGTCCATCGTGATGGGGATTCCGGCAAAGGTCGTGAAGGCGGTGACGGATGCGGAGCGACAGCGGATGCATCGCAGCGTCGCCAACTACCTGCACCTGTCGGGAGATTACTTGGACCCTGCCCCGGTCCCGGAGGAAGTGCGGGTGAAGGGGTTTCTCGGCTAATACTCTGTCAGATTCGTCTTGCGGGGTCGGATGATTCTGCCTTGGATCCGAGAGACAACACGTCGGTCTGGGTGCGGATGAGAAAGATGTGGAGTGCCGCTTGGCTTCGGCACGACCAACGAATTGGCCGTGCCACCCGAGAACCATCATGAAGAGTAGACTTGACGGAACACCGGCGGCATTCCCCTGCTGTGGGCCGGCTCCGTTGGAGGAATATTCCGCAACGAAGTATCCTCGCCTATGTCCCTCGGGTACGCGGCCGCCAAATTCAGAACACATCCGGGCAGCTGCCGCGGGACTGGGGGTTCTTAATCGAGCGACTCCTCATGGTTTTCTCCCCCGTGCCTGTGACCGATCAATTAGATCGTGATGTGATGACGCTCTTGGACTGACCGTCCTGTCTTCCCGGACGCGAAAAATCTGTAGTTTCTCCGTTTGGAACGCAATGGGACGGGATTCCAGTCGCCAGGGAAGTCAAGCAGTTCTTCCATGACTCTTGGGTGCTGTCAAGAGTCATGAGCGAGGGCGGTGAAGCTTTGTGACCTGAACACACTGCTTTGGTTTTGCTATGGAAAAGCGAATAAAGAATATCCAGGGAATACGCGGTATGGCTGCAATACTGGTGGTGCTTTTTCATCTCATGGATATCATGAACAATTATGCCTCTATGCCTATATTGCCCGGTTGGTTTTCCATAGGAACTTCAGGCGTTGATCTGTTCTTTGTTATCAGTGGATTTATCATGGTGACTATTACAAAGGGAAAATTCCAAAACAAAACCTATAGAAAAAAATTTATTCTTAGTAGAATAACACGTATATATCCACTCTATTGGGTATTTAGTACAGTTTTCTTGACAGGCATTTATATTATTGGTAGCAATATAACAAATCAAATTGATATAGCATACTTAATTAATTCTTTTTTATTATTACCACAAAATAACCTTCCACTTCTAGCTCTTGGATGGACATTGATACATGAGATGTATTTTTATGGTGTATTTTATCTTATACTCTATATAAAAGAAAAATATTTGCTCAAATTATTGATTGCTTGGATTTGCTTAGTATTAGGCTTTTCAACAGTTTTAAATGCTTCCAACCCATATGTTTTACTCATAACACATCCCCTCACGATTGAGTTTATCTTGGGATCAATAGTGGCCAAGTTGGTCGACATTGACACTAATCTTAATAGTTTGTTGGTCTTTTTATGTGGTTTTGTTTCCTTATTCATTGGATACTCTATATTTTACAATCTACATTCCAGCATACCTGAAGGATCAATGCGCATCTTATTGTTTGGAATACCATCGTGTCTTATCGTATATGGCTCTGTCAGGGCTGAATATGAAGGAATAACTTATCCTAGCTTATCTGTTCTCATCGGAAATGCATCTTATTCCATCTATCTTTGCCATACAATTGTAATTAGTACATTGTATAAGATATTTTTTTCTGTTTTGCATAGTTCCAACATCCAAAATCTAATAGCAGTATTCTTTATTGGAATTTTCTCAGTGGTCGCAGGAATATTGAGCTTCTATTTTGTTGAAACCTACCTTTTGGCAGTCAGCCGAAGACTATTAATGAACAAGATTAGGGAATAAGGTATCCAATATCTGCACTGTGCGTAGACCACTGGGTTCTTCATGGGGTTTTTCTTCTGAGTGCACCGCGTCTTTGCGCTGAAACAATCTTTCCTGGCCCGAGACCGAGAAGATCTTGAACTGCCTGGAGCGAGGGGCGGCTCGACGAAGTTGCGCGGCGTCAAGGGGGGGGTGAACGATGGACGGTTCCAGAGAGATGGTGAGGGTCGCGGCGAATAGACACCTTCAGGCTGTGGGGGAGCATCCTGGGGTGAGCAGGACTGAAGGCTTATTCAGTGCCATTTTCCCTTGGAGCTCACATGAAAGTGGCCGTCCCCTCCACTCAGGACGCCTCTTCGGACCAGTTCTTCCGCTGCCGCATGGAGCTCTTCACGGGATCCGTTCCACTGAAGGCTCACGCGGTCGAGGGTGATTCCCTGTTCTCCCTGGTCCAGGAGGGCACATACGAGTATATAGAGGGACGTGGCTCCAACGCTTGCGTTCAGGTCAAATATGGCTCGGTCCATATGCACGGGGTCTCTCCGTTTTCCCGACGTGCGACGGGCACGCCCGATTTCTCAGATGAAAATCCGGTTACTCCGGCAGGACCGACACCCTAACAGAGCTCTCTCCTCGTTGTCAAATGGACACATGAGGTGCCTTGGCACATGCGGTCAATCCAGGCCCTAAGGCTGTTCTCCGTTGGATCATGAGAGGGAATGTGGTTTCCTGTAGGTCCCTGCAACAATGAAATGCGTGGCAAGGAAGTGTTTCCCTGCCACGCGGACTCTTCCGTTCATTCCACATCAAGGTCGGTTCAGCGTATTCTCGCCGTCGCCGTCGCCTGGCCGCCCTGGCTCGACACAGCCGTTACGGCACTCCCCGGTGCGGGAATGGCGAGGGAATTGCGCACGGCCACCCGCCACGCCTTGGTGGGGCTGACCGTTGCAGTTCCGATCACATTCGCGCCCAACCTGACCGTAATGGTGTTTCCGGGAACACTCCCGCTGCCGTTGATCGACCACGTGCCGCCGCGGGTCGTGAAGGACGCACTGGAAATAGTGAGCACGTCCTCCGGGATCACCGTCGTCAGGTGGCTGTCAACGCCACCGGCGGAGGAGGTCACGGTCACCGAGGCGGGGGGAATGCCGCTCAGGATGTTCACCACCAGGGAACCCACTCCACCTGCCACCGTGAGGGGACCGAAACCGACGGCCGTGAGGGTCACGGGGGGGGCTCCGGCATCACTGGAGCTCGCTTCGATGGTCAACTGATCCGTGGTCATGTTGAATTCGGCTTTCGTGATGAACACCACGTCGGCCGGCGTCGTGGGGAGTGAGGTTGGAGCGTTTGCACCGTCTGTTGCGGTGACGGTGATGGGAGACGGCACAGCAGCCAGATCCAGGAACATTCCGAAGAATTTCCCGGCGCTTCCGTTCAATGTCGCGTTGAGAGGTATTCCCGCTCCGGTCACGCCAACGGTGGCGGTTGCCGAAGAGGAGGCGAACACGCTCAAGTCGACGAGGCCGTCGGCGGTCCGGCTGTAGGTGGCGCGCTCAAGAGTCAGAGGACTCGGAAGAGGATCGGTGAACACCTTACCCATCAGATTGAATAGATCCGTTTCAACGAAGTCGACTCCCGGCCCGCCGATGTTGGGTCCCTCGATTCTCACGAAGTTGGTGCCGAAAGGGCTTCCCACAACCGGTTCAAGAAGGTTGGGGTCTCCGATGTACGTCTCCGGCCCGCCGGCCCCGGCCACGATGTAGGGAGTGGCCACTCCAGCCACCGCGCGATTCAAGAAAGGCCCAATGGCGCCGTTCAGGGCACCATTGAAATTTGTCGGAGGGGGAGGAAAGAGACCAATGTCGGAAGTGAAGTTGATTGCCCGGATGCCAGGCGCAACGTTCGGAAACGTTTCAACACCGTATGGGTGGGTCACGACGAATGTGCCCCCAGGATCCGGAACATCCACCCGGATGCGGATACGGGCGAAGCTCACCTGGTCGCCCGCGGCAACCGCTCCGTTTGCGAAAGCTGCCTCAATGGCCGCCCTGTAAAGCGCCCTGCCGGTTGTCTGTCCGGGTGGAGGAGCCACATCCAGCCCTGCATCGGCCAGGAACCAAAAGGCCTCGGGAGGAAAGTTGCTAGGAAACACAAGGGGATTGTCGGGGAAAAGGAGAGGAGTCTCCAGGACGATGCACATGAGAGCCGTGGGGTCGGGAGGAGCCACATTGGGGCTTGGTGTCGGCGCCAGGCACAGCTCAAGGGCCTGACCCGTCGAGTCCTGATACCACCGGGGAAACCCGGTACTGTTTCCAACCCCGTCCAGGGCAAACTGTGGAGGGGCGAATTGGGTACTAACCGCACTCAGGGCCGCATGCCCGAACCGGGCAAAGCCAAGTATAGACGCTGTGGCCAAAACGACTGTCAGGAATTGGGCTCGTCTTTTCATGTCAATCTCCTTCCGAGGGATTCTGGGTCGGCTAAATCGGGAACCGCAAAGACGCAACCGTCAATATCGCTCTGTGGGCTGCCCACTCACCATCGGTTTTTTGCCATGGGCGGGATGCACTCGCCACAGAACCCTCGGGACTAATCCGCAGGCCCCGTTATGACTTCTTCACATCCCCAGATTCGCACGGCACACACACTTTTCCGCAAACACACTCTTCCACTTACTGGGTAGAATAAGACCCTCCAAAACTGAGTAAATAGGTAGTAATACGTATTTCACAGTGAATAAGTCGGATTAAAATGCACAGCACATGTCCATTGCAGGCTCGGTACAGCTCCGCATAACCAAGATGTCCATATGCAAAACAAAACCTGCTCCCCATTCCGGGCTTAACCCCATAAGCGTCAACTTAGGACAGGGGGGGGAGGTTCAGGGCCTGGGTTTTGGAATCCTTGGTTTAATCAACGGGTGCCACGGGCTAAGCGAAGCTTGCCGGTGCTGATCTCGGGTTCGAAAAACACGGGCAAGCAAAGCTTGGCCCGTGCCACCCAAAATTCAAGTCAATCGCCATCCAATGGAACTGAACCGTAGAGTTGATGCCCATGGGCGAAAGCCGGAATCCAGAAAAACTGCCTGGACCTCGGCTTTCACCGGGGTGACGATAATTGGTTTGAATTCGGACGCGTTTTTCTGTGGATGTTTATTGAGAAGGGGATTGGGATCCTGAGAGGTTCCGAACGAAGGTGCGTGGCGAAGAGATGGCCGGGGTGGCGTGGTTTGGGGGATCTTGCCGCAGACAAAGATTTCCGCTCAGTCCATTGACGGGAGGTTGCGAGGCTCCAAAGCGGTGGGGAGCGAGATCAGGGTATCCGGTATTCCCGGATCCGCCTCCTCAGGTCCGAGACTGCTCGCGCAATGTCCGGTGCCTGGGTGACTGCCGTCACCATGGCCACCCGCCTTGCACCTTTTGCGAGGACCGAGTCCAGGTTGGAGGAGTTGATCCCGCCCATGACCGTGAAGGGGCCTCTCAGGCGGGGGCCGATGGAAGCGATGGCATCGGGTCCCAGGAACTTCTCGACACCCGCCTTGGTTGAGGTGGGGAATATGGGGCCGACGTTCACGTAATCCGCGTCCTCTTCCTCGGCGCGCAGGGCTTCCTCCAGTGAATGGGTGGAGGCCCCGATGAGAAGATCCGGCGCCAGGGCCCTGGCCGCGGAGATGGGTAAATCATCCTGGCCCAGATGGACGCCGTCGGCTTGGACAGCCATGGCGATGTCGATCCGATCGTTGATGATGAGAAGCATCCCGGCCCTGTGCGTCGCTTCCCGGAACTTCAAGGCCATGTTGTAGAAATCCCTCGTGGTGTATTCTTTTTCCCGCAGCTGGACGATGCGGGCGCCTCCACGAATGACCTTGTCCAGCACCAGGAGGTTGGACCTTCCCGCCGAGAGGCGCTCACAGGTTACGGGATAGAGATCCACCTGTTCCAGCATCGCCTGTCTCATTTCCCTTGTCATCTATCCCCCCCCGACAAACCTGATGATTTCGATGGTGTCGCCGTCTGCAATGGTTTCCACATCCAGCCGTTTTCGGTCCACGATCTGAAGGTTTTTCTCGACGACGGCGGACTTGGGATTGATCCCCAGATTCTCCAGGAGGCCGGCCAGCGTCATGGGCCCCGGGTACTCCTTTGGTTTTCCGTTCACTGTGACCAGCATCGGTATCGAATTCCTCTCTCCCGGTACGCTGTGTTCCGGCAGCGCCCTAATGCAGAAACGCCGCATCCCAGTCTTTCCAGACAGGCTCATAGCCTTTTCGCCGGATCACCTCGGCGACTACTTCCGGCGATCGCTCGTCGGCCACGGCAAATTGAGCCTCCGCGTGGGTTTCCTGGGCGTACCCCCCGGGTTCAGTCCGGGATCCGGCACTCATGGATGTGATGCCAAGAGGAATCATGTGATCGCGAAGGTACGGCGATTCCCGGGTGGACAGGACAAGCCCCGCGTCAGGCAGAAAGAGCCGCAGGGCGGTCAGCAACTGGACGAACTGGATGTCCGAAACGGGAAAACGGGGCTCGAATGCCCCCGCGGCAGGGCGAAGGCGGGGAAAGGAGACCGTGACGAAGGATTTCCAGAAATGACGCAGGAGGTACCGTGCGTGCAGTGCCAGAAAAAAGCCTTCCACCCTCCAGTTGGCGAGTCCCAGGAGCGCGCCGAGACCGATGCGCCTGAAGCCTGCCCTACCTCCCCTCTCGGGGGTCTCTAGCCTCCACTGGAAATTCCTCTTTCGCCCCCTCAGATGCACTTCTTCGTAAACCTTTTCGTTGTATGTTTCCTGATACACGATGAGACCATCGACGCCGTGGGCGATGAGCTCCTCGTAGCCGGACGTCTCCAAGGGATAGATCTCGATGGAGATGGATGGAAAGAGGGGGCGCAGTTGATCCACCACTTCCGCCAGGTACGGCAGGGTCACGATATGGGGTGCTTCCCCCGAGACCAGGAGCAGGTGCTGAAAACCCAGCCGCCGTATTGCCTCCCCCTCAACCCTTGCCTGTTCAACCGTCAGGGTGAGCCGTTCGACGGGGTTGGTCGCGTTGAAACCGCAGTATGCGCAACAGTTGATACACTCGTTGGACAGGTAGAGGGGAGCAAAGAGGTTGATGGTTCGCCCGAATCGCTGTTCGGTGAGCTTATGCGCCTTCTGTGCCATCTCCTCCAGGAAGGGCTCGGCCGCCGGAGACAAGAGGCTCAAGAAGCCGTCGAGGTCCAGGGCATGCTGACTAAGGGCTCTTTTCACATCGGAGTCCGAACAATGCAGCAGCTCGGTTTCCACTGACTTCCAGCGGACCTGTCTCATCTCGTCCAAGAAGCTCATCGTTTTCTTCCTCTACCTCAAGAAGCCCGTCAGGGGGCTGGAAGCCTCGGCTGTTTTACGGGTCCTGCCAAGGCCTGCAAGAAAAGCCTCGCGGCCGGCTTCCACGCCCTTCTTGAACGCTGCAGCCATGGCGACGGGATCCCCGGCAACGGCAATGGCCGTGTTGATCAAAACCGCGTCGGCTCCCATTTCCATTGCCTCCGCCGCGTGGGAGGGAGCCCCCAGTCCGGCGTCTACGACAACGGGCACATTCGCCTTTTCGATGATGATTTCAATGGAATCCCTCGTCTTGATCCCCCGATTGGACCCGATCGGCGACCCGAGAGGCATCACCGTTGCCGTACCCACGTCTTCCAGACGTTTGGCGAGGACTGGGTCCGCATGGATGTAGGGCAAGACGATGAATCCCTCTTTCACGAGGATTTCCGCTGCCTTCAGAGTTTCCACCGGATCCGGCAGCAGGTAGTGGGGATCGGGAGTCACCTCGAGTTTTATCCACGGCTCGCACCCCGCAGCCCTGGCCAGCCTCGCCAGGCGCACAGCCTCGCCGGCGTCCCTGGCTCCCGACGTGTTGGGGAGGAGGAGATACCGGTCGGTGTCGATGACGCTCAGGATGCTGTCCTGGGGATTCTCCAGGTCCACTCGGCGGAGCGCGACGGTCACCACCTCTGTTTCGGAGGCCTCGATAGCCTCTTTCATGACCTGGGATGACGAAAACTTGCCGGTTCCCACGAGCAAACGGGAGCGGAAACGGCGTCCAGCAATAACCAATGCATCTTCCATATCCATCCAGCCTTTCTGCCGAGCTTCTTTGAGTGTCCACTCCTTCTCGAACGCATATCCCTTTGTGACGAGCTCCAAACTCAGCTCTTCCGAGACACGGCACAAGCCGGGCAGCGCTTATCAGTCGGAAGGCTGATCTCTCGGAAAGTCATGGTGAAGGCATCGAAAGTGAGAAGTCTCCCGACGAGAAGATCTCCGCACCGGGCCAGGCATTTGATGGCCTCCGTAGCCTGGATGGCTCCAAGAATCCCGGGCACAACCCCAAGAACGCCGATCTCATCGGTCGTCTTCACCGCTCCGGGGGGCGGAGGATCATCGAAGAGGCACCGAAAGCATGGGCCCTCGCCCGGGACGACGGTCATGGCCTGGCCGACCATTCCCAGGATGCCGGCATGGGAAAAGGCTTTGCCCAGAGCCACGCACACATCGTTGACCAGGAATTTGGACTCGAAGTTGTCCGTCGCTTCGATGACAAAGTCGTACTGGGAAATGATGGCCCTCGCATTCTCTCGTGAGAGTCTTACCGGGTGAGCGTTCAACCGGACGTCTTCCCTCAGCCTGCTGATCGTCTCATGGGCGGAGGACGTTTTGTTTCTCCCCACGTCGCGATAACCATGGAGGATCTGTCGCTGGAGGTTGGAGTAGTCCACGGTGTCGGCGTCAACCATGCCGAGCTCCCCAACACCGCATGCCGAGAGGTAGAAGAGTGCAGAGCTCCCCAGTCCTCCCAGGCCCACCACCAGCACGCGGCTGTTCAAGAGCCGCAGTTGTCCTTCTTCGCCGAATTCGGGCAGCAGGAGGTGCCGATGGTAGATCCTCCGCTCGAAATCCGTGAGAAACGTGCGTGTCTCCCCCATAAAAAAAACCGTTTCCCCCCACGAAGGGAAACGGCTCAGTGACGGTGCGAAATGCATAACGCTCGCGTCAACAACCATTTCCCTACGCTGGCATTGCCCAGATCAGGTGTTCGGGGTGTGATCTCAGCCCAGTAATCCGAGCACCCCCAACGGCTGTCTTGCTGCTTCAACCATATACTGCAGCAAAATTGTATGCGGGTGGCCTCCAAAAGTCAAACCGCATCTCAGACCTTCTCAGTTTCCCCCCTGCAGGGCGAAAGAGTCCGGCAGGTTCCATTCGTGAGGAGCGGGTGCGACAAGGGTGAGTCTGGCTCCGGTATCGGGGTGGGGAAGGATGAGTCTGAAGGCGTGAAGGTAGAGCCTTTCGGCAGCGGGTCCGCCGTATGGACGGTCTCCGAGGATCGGAATGCCCATGGCGGCAAGGTGCAGCCGGATCTGGTGGGTCCGGCCCGTCCTCGGGCGTGCCCATAGGAGAGTGCGGTCACCTTCCCGGTGAAGAACCTGGAACGAGGTCTCGGCCGATTTCCCGTCTCCCTTGGGAAGGGTACAATACCGACCGCCCTTTCTGCCGATGTCCTCGGTGGAGACCCAACGGTCTTGGCCCGGAATCCCGGCGATCCAAGCCAGGTAATCCTTACTGAGTTTCTGCCGCTGGAATGCGAGCCCGAGTCGGCGATTGGCCTCCCTGTCGATGGCGAAGAGCATGATGCCGCTCGTTTCCCGGTCTAGCCTGTGGTGGAGAGCGATGTAGCCGGCCGAAGGAGACTCTCTCAGGAGGTATCGCTGCAGGGCCGCGAACAGGTTGTTGTAGGCGTCCGAAGGGGTCTGCTGGGAAGGGGTGCCCGCTTCCTTGTTGTATGCGAGGAGTAAGCGATCGCGATGGATGATCCTCAGGGGATCGACCTCATAGTGGCGACGGGGTCCACCGCGAGGCCAACAGACTCGGATCTCATTTCCGGAGCGCAGGATGGCCCCAGGATTTCTTTCCTGCCTTCCCGCGACCTGGACGGACCCGAAATCAATCACATCCGAAGCCAGGTCTTCCGCGATGAGGAGCTCCCTGGAAAGATACTCGGCAAGGGACATGCCTTCCGCGGAGGAGTCCGGCCGCAGGCGATGATCGGAAAGGGACGGGAGCCCCGGACCCTTGAGGGAGCCTTCCTTCTTAGAGGTCATCGCCGGAGACGCTTCCCGAGTCCTCGGGCTTGCCCCGCGCCTCTTCCTCCATGGCTTCTTCCAGCATGGCGTCCACGTCCATGTCCTCACCCAAATCATCTCCCATTTCCTGGGTCATGGATTTCATGAAACGGGCCATGCTCTTGGGATCGTTCTCGTCGAGCCCGGAAAACCGCGAAGGATCAGCAAGGCGCTCCAGTCGCGTCTCCTCCGAGAGGCGCACGCGAACCCTCGACGGAATCCGGCGGGTCGAATCGCTGCCGCAGTGCTGGCAGACGCCTGATACGGCCTCTGAAACGCGAAACGTGATGAATTCGCTCTTCTTGCCGCACACACTGCATCGGTATTCATAGATGGGCATGGATCGCCTTTTCCTGCAGGGGTTTTTGTTCGAAAGCCAGATGGCCGTCGGTCAAAATGTCGGTATGGATCTCGTAAGCCTCACGGAGGTAACGCGGCAGGCAGAACATCCCCCGGGCAATCTCCGTGGAGAAATAACCGGTTGGCGGCGAAGCCCTGTCCACCCTGTCAACAAAAGCGCTCAAAGACCAGTTGGCATCCTCGGTCACGAGAATGTGAGCGTCGGGACGGTGGTAACTGTAAAGCGTGTAAGGATAAGGAAAAACCCTCGTGAAAACGCTCTTCAGGGTGTTCGTCATGCGGGCGTGGAGCACGAGGTCCTGGGGGCTGATCCCTTCCCCCTGAAAAGAAATGGAGCCACGCGGGTTGAGTCGGTTCCTGAGAGCCTGATAGAATTCGAGAGTGAAGAGATACATCGCCGGTCCGTCCTCGATGGGATCACTCAGGTCGATGACCATGCAGTCGAAGGATTCGCGGCTGCTCTCGATGAAGCTCCGCCCGTCCTCGATGATCAACTCCAGCCGGGGGTCATCAAAACTCCCGCGATGCCACTGCGGCAAGAAACGTTTGCAGATGTCGATGAGCTCTCCGTCAATGTCGGCCATGACAACCCGCTCCACAGTCGGGTGACGGAGGATTTCCCGCACGGAGGCTCCCGTTGCCCCGCCGATGACGAGGGCGGATCGCGGGCTGCGGTGGCTGAAGAGAGCGGGATGGACCAGCATCTCGTGATAGATGAACTCATCCCGCTCACAGGACTGACCTATTCTGTCCAAAAAGAGCATGCGTCCGTGGACTTGAGTGTCGACAATGTCCACCTGCTGGCATCGCGTGCGGCCGCTGTAGACCAGATGGTCGCAAAGATAGGAAACCTCCAGCCCTCTCGCGAAGGGCTCCCGAAACCAAAAGGGACTACGCCGGATTTTTCGTTTCACTAGTCTGCACCTTGTGGAACGGGGTTAATGCAACCGAACGGCCCAAGGAATGTTCATGCTGGAGCCACCTCAACCGGGAAAAAGGACCTCGCAGGAAGCGAGGAAGCCCTCAAAGCATGTTCCTCTTCGAACCAAAGGGGGATGATTGTGTCTGGCAGGGTGAGGCGAAACGGCCGCAGGAAGGCATCCGTCCACCGAAGGCGAGAAACCTGAAGCGCGTGGGGTCGGGTTGGACGAGGCCCGGGGAAGTCCTCGATACCCAGTCCATTATGCCCATGGCGCCGTCACGGGAGGTTTTGCCGTGTCCGAAAGTTGGCCGATCCCTCAGGTCATACCTTCCCCTTTGCCTGTGAGTTCACAAAATAAAAAACCTCTCATTCATGGGGGCAAGGGGGTTTCCCTTCGACCAGTCATGCCACAAATGGAGGTGAAGAAACGTTTCGACTATACACAAATTATGCCGCGAAGCAAGAGAAATCAGAGGCAATGTACACAGGAAGGAAACAGGTTGACAAGGTTTCTTGCTGTTGTATGGTTCCAGGTGAAAAGCCCTTCCGATGGCCGCCTGAATCCAAGAAGACCGCTTGATTTCCAGAGGAGGAACCGATGAGGCGAGTACTCATTTTTGATACCACGCTCCGGGATGGTCTCAAATCTCCGGGCACCATACTCACCGCCGACGAAAAGGTGAGGATTGCCACGCAACTGGCCCGGCTCGGAGTGGACATCCTGGAAGTGGGTTTTCCCGCGGCTTCGGAAGAACAATACGCGGCGGTGGAACGAATCAGCAGCGAGGTCAGGGGCCCCGTCATCGCTGCTCTCGCCAGGGCCACCAACCCCCGGGACTTCGAAATCGCGTGGAAGACCATCAAGGGTGCCGAACACCCTCGTCTCCACACCTTTGTCCCGGTTTCCCGGGAATACCGCGAGCATTTCCTGAGGAAGGACGCGAGTCAAGCTCTGGAAATTGGGGTATCGGCCGTTGGTATTGCCAAGGAGTACACCCCCGATGTCGAGTTTTCGCTGGTCGATGCTTTCCGTGCGGACCCGGATGACGTTTTGAGGATGGTGCGCGCGTTGGTTGAAGCGGGGGCCACGGCGATCAACCTGGCTGACACGGTTGGTCGGGCGACGCCGGCGGACGTCACGGGGCTTTTCAGGAAACTGCGGGAGGGGGTCGAGCGGTTCAGCCAGGTGGCCTTCAGCATTCACTGCCACAACGATCTGGGCATGGCCGTGTCCAATTCTCTCGCGGCCGTCGTTGAAGGGGCGTCCCAGGTTCACTGCACGGTGAACGGCATTGGGGAAAGAGCGGGCAATACAGCCCTGGAAGAGTTGGTTGCCGCGCTGATTACTCGATCCGACCTGTTCATGGCGGAAACCGGGATTCGCCTGGATCAGATATACCCCTCGAGCCGCCTGGTGAGACGCCTCACCGGAGTCAGCGTTCAGCCGCACAAACCCGTTGTGGGAAGCAACGCATTCTACTACGCCTCCGATGTTCCCCAGTTGGCGGACGCAACCGAAAAGCCTCCCTACGAGATCATGCACCCTGAAAAACTGGGCATCCAAAAAGCCGGTGAAGTCCTGTCCTCCATGACGACCCTCACCGAGTTCCAGAATCGTCTGGTGGAGCTGGGTTACGATCTGAGAGGGGAGGAACTCGACGATTGCTACGATGCCTTCCAGGAGCTGGCCGGCAAGAAGGAGCAGATCTTTGACGCCGATTTGGAGCTTCTCGCCGGTTCCAAAACTTCCCCGGAACCTCTTCCTTTCCAGCTCCTCTATCTCAAGGTGAGTGCCGGTTCCATTTCCGTACCCAACGCAACGGTACAGATGGATGTCAACGGAGAGACCCTCCAGGACTCCGGATTCGGCCATGGTCCCGTGGACGCTGCCTTCAAGACCATCATGAAGATGACCCGGCGCCAGCCAAGACTCGTCCGCTACAGTGTCAACGCCGTCACCCCAGGCACCGACGCCCAGGGGGAAGTGAGCGTTCGACTCGAAGATGGAGGCCACCTGGTGAACGGCAGGGGTGCCGGCACCGACATCGTCCTCGCCAGCGCCAGGGCCCTCGTGGATGCCTTGAACAAGTTGGAGCGCACACGGAGTGAACCGGTGATCTTTGAATTCACCGACGAGGAGAGCTGGCTGCCCAAGCTGTGAATGGAGGGGCCGGCCACGGCGGTTTTATCTTTCCTGGATGGATGTGATTAGAGAACCTGCAGGAAATAGCATTTCAAATAGCGGGTTTCAGGCATGGCCAGAAGCACCGGGTGGTCCATGGCCTGTCCGCGGGCCTCAAGCAGTTTGAGCTGCCGACCGCACGCCAGGGAGGCCTGCAGGAGGATTTCCTCGAAAACGTCATCGCTCACATGGTAGGAGCACGTGGAGCTCACCAGGATGCCTCCCGGGGTCAGGGCCAGCATGGCCCGCCTGTTGAGATCCGTGTAGCCTTTCCTTGCCTCCGGGAGGGCGCCCTTCGTCTTGGCGAAAGCGGGAGGATCCACCACAACCACGTCGAAGGCACCTCGCCGGACCCCCTTGAGATACGTGAAGACCTCTTCCTCCACAAACTCGCACGTCGACTGGACGCCATTGCGCCGGGCATTGTCCCGGGCCTGGCCGACGGCATCCGAGGATTCATCCACCCCCGTCACTTCGCTTGCCCCCCCCCGAGCTGCCGCTATGCTCCAGGCCCCGTTGTAACAAAAAAGGTCAAGTACCCTCTTTCCCCGCACCCATCGCGCCAGCGCCGTCCGATTGTCCCGCTGGTCCAGGTAAAAACCGGTCTTCTGGCCTCCCAGCGGGTCCAGGGCGTATTCAATGCCATCGATGGTCGCGGTGAAAGGATCGGGGAGCTCCCCGTAGGCGATCCCCTTCTCGAGAGGGAGACCTTCGAGGACCCTGGCCGGAACGTCGTTGCGAAAAACCAGTGCCCGAAGATTGAAAATTTCAATCATGATCTCCCGAAGGGTGGGTTCCATCGAAGCCATCCCGAGGGTCGACACCTGATAGACGAGGACGTCATCGTATCGATCCGCCACCAGGCCGGGAAGACCGTCGGATTCTCCATAGACGGCGCGATAGGAGCGGGAGTGAGGGTAAAGGACATTTCTGCGCAGTGCTTCCGCATCCATGACCCGCTCCCGGAGATATTCCTTGGACGGCTTCTGTCCAGGGTGGCACACGAGGCGGACCGAGATGAGGGATCTGGGATTGACGTATCCGACGCCCAAGGGAGCGTTTTTCGACGAGAACACCTCCACCCAGCTGCCGGGCTCAAAGTCGGAAATCTTTTCCGCGATCTCATTGCTGAATATCCAGCGATGCCCCCTGAGGATCCGCCGTTCCCTCCCGTGGTGCAGATGAAGAGGTTTCATGACCCGACTTCCCGCGATGCAAAACAAAAGAGCGCCCGCTTTGATGCAGGCGCTCCGCCATGACTGTGTTGAGAACGACTATCGGGCCTCTTCGACCTTCAGGGATTCAAGGAGAATCCGGTAGTCTTCATATAGATCCGCCGACCCTTCTATGATTTCGAAAAGATCATCCAAGTCCAAATCGATGACAGCGTCCTTGTCCGGAGACTCTTCCTTGAGCTCGATCCAAATCCAGTCCAAAAGCATCTCTTCAGCGTCGTCGTAGCCGTCTTCATGCTTGTCCAAAGATCCGTCGACTACCTTCTGGTTCACTCGTTTCAGAGCAGTTTTCACAAAATCCTTCATTTCCATTTGCCATGGCCTCCGTTTATGTTGATGAACCCGACCGCAACGGCGTATTCCATTGGAATAGGTGATAAATACAGTGGTACCTCATCCGTCCGGGGTCGTTGCTCATTCCCTGGCTACATAGCCTATTTCTCGGGGTGATTCAATGCAATTGTCCCGATATCCCAGGAAAAGCAGCACGTGATCATCTGGTGGTCCCAGGGTTCTTCTCCCTGACGTTTGCACAGCATGTGCTTGCTTTCCTTAAAGTCAACCCATAATATTGGGCGCCACTGATCCAAATCATCTGAAGTTTTCAACACATACAGGATGTACCGCAATGCAGAGAAGAATGACTGACAAGCCCGAAAAACAGTATGTCATCGATGCCATGACAGTGAGTGATTCATGGCGCCTGTTCAAGATTCTTGCGGAGTTCGTGGATGGTTTCGAAACCCTTTCCGAGGTTTTTCCCGCGGTTTCCATCTTTGGGTCGGCCAGGGTGAAGCCCGGGGATTTAATCTACGAGAGAACCGTGGTCATTGCGCGCAAGCTTGCCCAGAACGGCTTCCACGTTATCACCGGTGGAGGACCCGGGATCATGGAAGCCGGAAACAAGGGGGCCAGGGAAGGCGGGGCAAAATCGGTGGGATTGAACATCGAGCTTCCGTTGGAGCAGGAACCGAACCCCTATGCCGACGTCACCATGAATTTCCAGTACTTCTTCGTGCGCAAGGTCATGTTCGTCAAGTACGCCCAGGCTTACATCGGCATGCCGGGGGGATTTGGAACGATGGATGAGATCTTCGAAGCCATTACTCTCATCCAGACGAAGCGGATCAAACCGTTTCCCGTCATCCTGATGGGAAAGGATTACTGGACGGGACTCATCGACTGGATCCGTGGTACTCTCCTGGAGCGTGGCTACATCTCTGAGGGGGACTTGGATATTGTCACCGTTCTCGATGATCCCGACGATGCAGTGCACATGATCAAGAAGTACGTGATCGTTTAGGTTAGGTTAGGTTGAAATGATTCATTTCCCACCGCAGAGGCGAAGAGATCGCAAAGGGTCTTCTTGAGTCTTTCTTTGCGTCCTTCGCGTCTTTGCGGTGAATCTAAAAATGAAAAATCGCATCCCTGATCGGTATAAGCTCATAGATATCCTGGACGAGCTATTCCCGCGATTCCACATTCTCTTCCACGTGGGACTCCGGCACATGGTGTGATTTTCAGGACGGCCTCTCTGGCTTGCGAGGGCTTCAAGGGGGAAGACTGCCGATCCGGACAAGATGGTGACTTCCGCCCGGTTTTACAGGGACAGCCGGGCGGAAGTCATGGCCCGATTTTCGGTCTGTCGGCTCCCCTCCCTTGATGGGAGGGGCAGGGGGAGGGTGAAAACTGAATGAGATCCACCCCCTCCCCTAGCCCCTCCCACCAAGGGGAGGGGAACTATGGGCGGAGGACTTTCTTAAGTCAACAGCATGGGGGCAGGGGGAGGGGGTTGATCGGTGATGCTCTTCATGAACCACCTGACCTCCCTCATCGGCGGGGGAACCGGCTGGAACCTTCTGCCGCGGTTTACACCTGGTGCGCCTCCCGCGGAGTGAATTCCAGGTGCCCTTCGTGGGGGTGGAGAGCTGTGGAGGCCTCGATGACAATGCTCGCGTCGTATTGCCTCTCAAGGTTCGCCAAGTCCGTTCGCTTCCGGTTGAGGAGGTAGTTCGCCACCTGGACGGAGAAGGTGCCTCGCACGGCGGCAGGCTTCTTCTGGGCCAGCATGAGCCATATCTTCCTGAAGTAGCAGATGGCGGTGGCCTCCGATGACCTCGTCAAACCGATGCCCTTGCACATGGGGCACTCCCGGTATGACCCCCGCATGATGTTGAGCCCCAGGTGCTGGCGGGAGAGCTCCAGCAGGCCGAACCTGGAAATCCGCCCCACCGTGATCTTGGCCTTGTCCTTTTTGAGCTCATCCTTGAGGCGGCGTTCTACTTCCCGGGCGTGGCGGTTGTCCCGCATGTCGATGAAGTCGATGACGATGAGTCCCCCCAGGTCCCGCAGCCTCAGCTGGCGGGGGATCTCCCCGGCGGCTTCAAGGTTGACCTTGTAGACCATTTCCTCCAGGGCCGAATCCCCGTTGGTGCGTCCCGAGTTCACATCGATGGCCACCAGGGCCTCCGTCTGATCGATCATCAGGTGTCCGCCGGACTTGAGGGGAACCTTGTTGCGGAATATCTGTTCGATCTGGTCTTCCAGGTGGTACTTGTGGGTGATGGGCCCGTCCTCCTTGTATAGCTTCACGATGCGAGGGTCACTGGGATCGATGATCCGCATGAAATCCTTGACCCGCCGGTGCACGTCCCGGTCATCCACAAGAATTGTCTTGATGTTCGAGTTGAAGTAATCGCGGATGACCCGTATGGCCAGGTCCTGCTCCTTGTAGATGAGGGCCGGGGCCGGGGTTTCCTGGACCTGTTTCTTGATCTCCTCCCAGATCTTGATCAGGTGATTCAAATCTTTGGCCACTTCCTTCTTGGTGCAGTCCTCCGCCGCCGTCCGGATGATGATGCCGAAGTCCTCCGGGATCTTGAGGCCCCGGGCCAGTTCCTTGAGGTGCTCCCGCCGGGTTTCGTCCTCGATTTTCCGCGATACGCCCCGCTGGGATTGACCGGGCATGAGGACCAGGTCCCGGCCTGCCAGAGAGATGTACGTGGTGAGGAGTGCCCCCTTGGTGCCGATTTCTTCCTTCTCCACCTGGACCAGGACCTCCTGGCCCGTTTCGATGACGTCCTGAATCCTTGCGTGCTCGGACGCCTCGGTGCGGAAGTATTCCGGGTGGATCTCGTGGAAGGGGAGGAAACCGTTGCGCTCCACGCCGTAGTTTACGAAAGCCGCCTGCAGGCTGGGTTGGACGTGGGTGATGATTCCCTTGTACAGATTCCCGACCACCTTGCCTCGCGTGGCCGTTTCGATGAAAAACCCTTCAAGTGTTTGCCCCTCAACCAGTGCCACGCGGAATTCCTCCGGGTGAGCGGCATTGATGATCAGTGTTTGATTCGCCATAGCTTTGCCCTGCCATTCTCGCCCGCGGTGCGGGCTTCCATGTGCTGTTTCGCCTGGTACATGAATGTGCGCAGAGCCACTTCCCGGTTCGGTTGATAGGTTCCGTCGTAGGGCGCGTCCAGGTAGGGAATCCCCTTCTCATGGAGCAGGGGTTTCAGAACCGCCGCACAGATGGTGCTCGGCATGCACGTGAAGGGAAAGACGTTGATGATCCCATCAAAGCCGTCGTGCACGTATTCCAGTGCCCCCCCGATGCTCAATGCCGCTTCGGTTCCTATGTCAAAATTGAAGAGGTGATCGTTTTCGAGCCTCTTTTCAATGGTGCCTATCCTGTGGTCGGGCTGGATGTCCAGGTGTGCCAGCGCGCGCCGGTAAACCTGGCCTTGTCGCCAGAACTGATAGAGACGCTCGATTTCCAAATCGAGCAACTGGCGCCCTGTCTGCCTGAGTTGCGCGTGGTTCTTCTCCTTCCACGCGAGTTTGAAGCGGCGTCGTGTTTTCCGGATGCGTTCATAGGTGACGAAGTTCACCCACTCACCGAGGGACGCATCCACCACCTCGCCGCCGAAGTCCTCCAGGCAACGAATGATGTTCTGGTTCGAATCGGGATGGCTCCGCAGGTAAATTTCTCCAACGATGCCGATGCGGGGACGTCTTGGCTTGTCAGGATCCACAAAGGAGCAGGCCTTGACCACGACCTCTTCGACTATCTGGTGAAGGCGGTTGAAGTCGAGGCTCGCCCCAATGGATTCGATGGCTGAAATAAGCCCATTCAACGCCTCATCCATGTAAGCGTCGGTCATTCCCGTTTGCCGCTCGTACGGGCGCACTCTCCAGACGATGCGGTCCAGGACGTCGGCGATGATCACAGCGATGTAGCTCAGTTTTCTAAAAGACGACGCGTGCTCCGGAGGAAGAAGCCCCCGCGTTGCGTACGCATCTCCGGTCGACAAGTAAACGATGGGGACATCTCTGAAATGAGGGAAGCGATCGAGGATCAGTCTCTGCATCTTGGTGTACATCCCAAACCTGCAGGGACCATCCGCTTCAGGAAGGAAGTAGACATACTTCCCGGCGGAGAAAGCGTCTCCCAATCGATCTATCTCTTTCTGGAGATGGTGAAGGATGTCTCCCAGAGTCACCTGGCATGGAAAACACTCCTTTCCTGAGGTGAACTCCTTCCCGGACGCAAGACCCTTGTAGGTCTCCATCACAATCGCATCCACGCCAAAGGCGCGAAAGCACCCCGCGAGGAGCCGCGCGCCAAAAGGAGCCATGTCAGGGATCAGGAGGGTTTTTCCGGAAACATCGAATTGACTGACTCTGGTGTGAAACCGATCAAACGCGTGGTGACCGTTCGGTGATGCCATTCCTTAAAACTCCCTCCCCGTTATCCGATGGCTTCCAGGCTGTCGCCCTTGGACCAAAGCCTCTCCTGGAGATTGCTGACGACATTCTGATACGCTTCGATTCGGGTCAGGACGCCCGCGACCGCGCTGTGTTCGTCAAGCTCCAGGATGAGGGAGGGCTTTTCTCGGAGAATGTGCCTGTAGAAATGCTCAATGAACGAATCGGCGCCGCAGCTGAAATTGGTCAGGTGCACGCCATACCAATTTGGAGTTCCTGCGATCCGCTTGGCCGCTCGCAGGATCTTGGCTCCAATGCCCCAGTACATTCCAGGAAAATCGCTCAGATCCTCCGCGTCGACATCCAGGAAGTCCATGGGAAGCGCGCGGATCCCGAACTTGGCGAACTGCCTTCCCAGCTGCAGATTGAGGCGTTCGTCGTAGAGATTGTAAGGTCTTCCCGTGACGATCCACAGGGGGCTGGTGTCCGGAGTCTGCTGAACCGCTTCCTGCCCTCGGCGGAGTAGCCTGTTCCTGAAGGCTTCCTGCCTCACCCACGCTCTCCCGATGGCCTGTTCGAGGGCCTGCCGGGAGGGTCTCAAGTGGTCCGGAATGCTCCGCTGGATCGGCTCGACAAGGTGCTCGGGGCCGTCCTTCAAATAGAGGGTTGGACGGATCAACCGCTGGGGAGGGATGTTCAAAGCCGCCCGCACCATGTACTGGGAACTTTCCACGAGCGGGCAGAAAAAGCCGCTTTCGTGTGATTCCGGTGTGGGCATGTTGATGACGTTGGGAAGGAAGAGCATATCCGCCCGGTCCATGAGGGCCCGTACATGGCCGTGGAATACCTTCACCGGAAAGCAAGTCTCCGCCGTCATGCTCTCCACGCCGCTCAAAACCAGCCTGTTGTTGGTCCTCGGACTCAGCAGGACCGTGTAGCCCAGCTCCGCGAAGAGATGGGTCCAGAAGACCCCCCATCCCAGGGTGTGCAGAGCCAGAGGGATGCCGACGGTCGGTTTCGAGAGATCGTCCTTGCGGATCAGCTCCAGGGGGGATATCCCTTTCTCCTCCAACGCTTCCTGGAACATCTGCTGGTATTCGAGGAAGAAGTTGGTCTCGTGGACTCCCGCGTAGCGCCCCACCTCGTATCGGCCGCAGTCTCCGCCCCAGACGCTCTTTTTCCCTCCGAAGTTGTACACTTTCAACTTGCACTCGTTATGGCACTTCTTGTCCGCCCGGCAGACACTCTCCGCATAGTTCACGTCCATCCGGGCCAGGGTCTCCAGATCCCGCGAGTGCCGCGGAAGCTCGCCCTTGTTGAAAAGCTCCTTCACGGCCAGGGCCGCCCCAAAGGCGCCCATCACCTCCCTGTGCCTGGGCACGAGAATAGGGCGTCCCAGTACTTTTTCGAAGGCCGCCACGATCCCCTGGTTGAGGGACGGGCCCCCGAGGAACATGATCCGCTGGCCGATGGTGCGCTTCTCCACGACCCGGTTGAGATAGTTGTACACAATGGCGTAGCAGAGTCCTGCGATGAGGTCCTCCCGCTCCGCTCCTTTCTGGGCGTAGCTCACCAGGTCCGACTCCATGAAAACCGTGCACCGTTCAGCCAGGTTGATGGGGCTGCGGGCCGAGAGAGCGATTTCCTGAAACTCGTCCACGATGTTGATTTTCATCTTGTTGGCCAGCTCGTGGAGAAAACTCCCCGTGCCCGCCGCACACACCTTGTTCATGTCGAAGTCGAGAGGGTGCGTGTTCTCGATGTGGATGTACTTTGAATCCTGCCCGCCGATCTCGAAAATCGTGTCGATGGCCGGGTCCACCGCCACGGCGCCGCGGGCGTGGGCCGTGATCTCGTCGATGATGAGGTCCGCGCTCAGGAAATCCCCGACCACATTGCGGCCGGAGCCCGTCGTCGTTATCGCCGCCAGGCGGATCCGCTTTCCCACTTCCCTGTTGAGAATCTGGAGGAGCCTCTGGGTGACCTCGATGGGCTTTCCCTGGGTGGGAACATAGGACTTGTGCAGGATTTGACCGTTGTCGTCGATGAGGGCGTACTTGGTGGAAGTGGAACCGATGTCCACCCCGAGGTAAGCCTGCGTGAGCTGTTTTCGCCGTGTGCGCCAAGGCGACAGGGTGTTGTCCGGGTCAAAGCGTGTGAGCTTCAGCTCCAGGCAGTCCGCCTTGGGAAAATCGTAGGCGGCCAGCGCCTGAGTGCGCTCCAGCCGGTCGATGTCCACTTGGTTGCGCCATCCTTGCCTTTGTGCCTGCAGGGCCGCCCCAAGGGCTCCAAGGGAAGTGTGGTGCACGGGAACCTGAAGGCGCGGAAAATAGCTTTGGAAAGCCTGAACCTGCAGACGGTTGGAAGCCATTCCCCCGATGAAGACGATGGGATCCGAGAGCTCCCGGTTCCCGACGATGGTGCTCACGTAGTTCGCAGCGTTTCCGTAGTGGAGTCCGGCGATGATGTTGGGAAGGGGCTCTCCCTTGTTTTGGAGGTGGATCATGTCGGATTTGGTGAAAACCGTGCACCTGCATGCAACGGGCGCGGGATAGGTGCTCTTGAGACCCAGTGCGATGAAGTCTTCCAGAGTCTGCTGGAGCTTTTCCTGGTCCATGTGAAAATCCGCGCCGTACATGGAGAGGGCAAGCCGATCCGCCTGCTGGTCGATGAAGGAGCCGGTGCCCGAGGCACAGGGGCCGTTCATGTTGAACGCATCGAGGTGCCACTGGTCCCCCTGATGGCCCAGTTGAAAAAGGGCTGCATCCTGGCCACCGATGCTGATGATGGTGCGCACGCCCGGCATCACGTGTGTGACTCCCACCACCTGCGCGATGGTCTCCACCTCATAAGGGGCGGACAGGATCTGGGCCACCAACTGTCCGTGAACACCCGTGAAGGATACGGATCGAACATTGGAGGCATCCCATTCGCGCTGCACCCCTCCGGAGGCCGGAAAGAGAACTTCCTTGAGGAGTCTGTGTGTTTCCTCGTAAACAAGGCCGAAGTGGCGGGTGTAGGGTGTTTCGAAGACGACCTTTGCCTCGTCGTTGACCACGACACAGTTGATGCTCACGGAGCCGATATCGATCGCTACATCATATTCCATGGGTCAATTCCTCAGGACCTGGTTCCCAAGGCGCCTGAATAAGGAGCCACTGAAGATCACATTCAAACATGCCGTGAACGCGCTCGTTTCTGCCCCCACTTCTCGCCCTGGATCTGCAAAGGCGAGTCTAGGAAATCATGACTCCCTCGGACACTGGTAGGGGGGCGGAATGAACGAATCCAGTGCGGCAAAAGGCGACGGTGAAAGAGACCCCGTGCAACGGCACTGATCGCCTTCCGCCAGCGTGTTGTTTCACGGTTCTCATCACTGCCGGCTGTCTGCCTCCTGGTGCCGATGATGACGCACTTTCGCCGGGACCCTTAAATGACGGTACTATAAATTCTCCGCTCCAAGGATTCAAGCCTTGTTTGCGGTGTGAAGAGGGTTTGGGTGTCTCTCTTTCGGCGACAGCAACAAGGCTTTGCGAGGGGCGCCGGATTCGTGAGCATTCCGCCGGGCCTGGGACGGGAAGACGGCCAAGTGGAGCTCAACGCAATGAGGTGGCCGATAAGGCGGTCGTCATTCCGGGCTTGCCCCGGAATCCAGGGGAAGTCTCTGGATGCCGGCTTTCGCCGGCATGAAGGAGTGGAACATGGACACCTTTTTATGTGGATCCGTACCAAGGGCCATGGCGCCAAACCAGAAAGGGAAATGGGAGCCCGTGCTCGACCATTTCCCTTTTTCAATGCGGTATTACGCTGGGAGAGCAGGCCCCCTGGTTGCTCCCTTGCTTCCGCGACCCGCCGCGACAGTAGCCCGGAGTGACTTCGGCATTCTATCTCAAGAAGGCTCCCGCCGCCCCTGCCGCGTGCAGCGCGGCGCAGGCTTCCTCGCCCTTGACTTCCTCGATTTTTCCTCCCATCTCCAGGACTCTCTCGGAGGCGAGCCAGATGACATCCTGGGCTTCCTCGAGGGGCTGGGAACAATAGGGGCATCGGCAGTCCGCCGTGCACTGATCCATGATCACGTTGCAGGCGGTGCAGTGATATCCCTTCACCTTGAGTCCGCTCGGATAAACCAGCTTGAAGACGCGTCCCTGGTTGACCGCGTCCAGGGTCGGGTTGAGCCCCAGGACGGCTTTCTGGAACGTGGGCTTGGTTTTCTGCGCGATGGTGACGAGATCCTCGATCATGGCCTGTTCCTGGGCCCTTTGAATCCGTTCAATGATGGGCAGAACCACGTCGAGTATTTCGCCGGTCTTGGCGCCGATGGACATCCGTACCCTTTCGACGACACGGCCGGCAACGACTTTCGGAAGGAGGCGCTGCAGTTCCGCCGTCATATCTTCCGGGCCCGCCAGGATGATCCGGTCGATTTCGACCTTTTGAACCAGTTCATGGAAGCGGTCCGAGACATCCTTCAGGAACCAGCCTCCCCACACGGCAGCCCGTCGCTCCGCCACCGTCTGGGATGACCGCAGCTGATCCCTCCCTGACGTGCTCCGGTGTTTGAAGGGAGGCTCCTGGAAAACATCGGACACCTCCTCGATGGTTTCCATGGTGACGACGCAGAACCTTGCCCTTTCCCGGTCCAGCAGAACCACCCCGTAACGCTCGTATTCATCCCTGGCTTCCAAGAGAGGCCGAATGTAAGGCGTGTTTCCGTACCAGGCCTGGCTTGCGAGGCGAATGGGAAGGTCTTCCGTCATGAAGAACGACTCGGACACGTCACAGAACAGGAGGAGACTCTTCCCCTTGGACATATGGAATTCCACCTTCTGGGTCACCCATTGAGCATCCTCCTTGAAATGACGGCGTCTCTCCTCGTCTTCGATCTGAGCCTCGATGTCCTTCAACATGCCGTCCAGGGTGACCTTGTAGCCGCCTCGACGATGGAGAAAGTCACTGGGGTCGAGATTCAGGTAAACGCTAAGAACCGGAGAACCATCACGGGATGGCCTTTCTGATAACTGCTGGATCGTTTGCGGTTGCAAAACACTCATCGCAGCATCCTCCGTCTCTTGAGTTGCAATGACTCAGGGCCCGGATCGATCCCGGCCCTGCACAACGGATCCACCGCTTAAGAACCAGGAAAGCATCCCCCAGGAGAGATAGGATACGTCCTGAATCCCTCGTCTCCTCAAGAGATACCCCATGATTGGAGAACGATGTCCGGAAAGGCAAACGACCACGATGGGGCGATGTGCCCCTTCAAGATCTTGTGTTGTTGCATGGCCGAAAACGTCTGGACGGTTGATGGCACCCTCTATGTGAAACCAATTGTACTCCAATGAGGTTCTGACATCCAGAAGAATGGGAGCCCTTTGGGGATCCGCGAGCATCCTTCTCAGCTGCCACGGGAAGACAGGCGTGACTCCGAGGAGCCACCAGAGGAGCTCCCACCCCACCAGGATGACGAGGACCGCCGCGAGGATTCCCTTCATGACTCACACACCTCAAAGTGTAAACCTCAGGTCAGAATAGGGATTTGACCAATGGAATCAATGCGACGATGACGGGCGCGATGGCCAGGGCTGGCAGGAAGTTGGCGAGGCGGATCTCTTTGAGACTGAGTAGCCTGAGGGCGATTCCGAGGATGATCAGCCCTCCCGTGGCGGTCATCTCGACGATCATGGGGTCGCTGAGCAGCTTGGAAAACTGGCTCGCAAAAAGGGTGATCGCCCCCTGGTAGAGGAGGATGCTGACAACGGAAAAAGCGACACCCCAGCCAAGGCTTGCCGAGAAGGCCACGGAAGCGAAACCGTCGAGGACGGACTTCACCGTCAGGAGTCGATAATCGCCTGAAAGCCCATCCTGGATGGATCCGAGGATTGCCATGGGTCCCACGCAGAAGACCAGGCTCGCCATCACAAACCCTTCGCCGAATCGGCTCGTTTGTCCCGCCGATGAGCCTCCCGAAAGCTTTGACTGAAGGAGGCGGCCAAGCCATTCCAGCCCGTCGTGGATTCGCAGGAGCTCTCCAGCAATTCCACCGATGAGGATGGCTCCAAGCACAACCAGAATGTTGTGGGTTCCCAATGCCATCTGCATGCCCACGAGAAATGTGAGGAGGCCGAGCCCATGGAGGACGCTCTCCCGGATTCCCTCCGACAATCGGGAGCCGATGGAGACGCCGATGCAGCTGCCCGCCAGGATGCTGCCCACATTGATCACGGTACCGAGCATGAAAACCCTTCTTCCTTGAGCTGGTGTCCGGCTTTCCAGGGAATCCGGCCGGCTGCGGCTCTTCCCGGGGCTCGAACCGGTTCGAGTCCGGTAAAAATAGATCAAGGGTCATCCAAAGGGAAGGGAAAAGCGGTGGGAAATGGGTGCGCAGGTTGACCCGGGGCCAGGTTGATTTTTGGGGTTCGCAAATTTATAGTGTTTGCACCAAGGAATCTTGATATAAATTGACTAGTCATCCATGCGAGGAATCAGAGTCGATCCCACTCTCAGCAAAGGAGTAAATGCCATGGCAGTTTTCAAGTGCAACAAGTGTGGAAATACCATCGATGTAGCGAGTCCTCCCGATGTGTGTCCCGCTTGCAAGGAAAAGTGCGAATTCGTTGACGTTTCCTGCTACATCCCCGAGTGCGGCGGGGCCGGATCGCCCAACATCAATCCTCAAGTCTACCAGACCAGCTACAAGTCGGACAAGAAGTAGCCGACACCACATTCCGCTCAATTCTCGAGCGTCCTGCTGCGTCGAGCTAGCTCTTCCCGCGATGTTTTGGTCTCCAACGATGGGATTCACAAGGCCCAAAGAATGCGTCTCGATATCTTTACCGCGTTCTTTGGGCCTTTGAGACAGCCGACCTCTCGCGTCCTCACTCGTGAGTTCCCCGCCGCACCTCCAGTATCGGTGCGCCTGTCAAGGCCTGTCCAATTCCTTAACCTCCACGATCCAGCGGGTCGCTGCGGAGGATGAAAACGCTGCAGGTTGGGACTCCAATCCCGACATGGAATCATGGGGTATAGAAACCCGACGTGCATTTCCATCGTGTTCCATTTCGTCTTTACACGTTCCTCCAGCACCCTTTTTCTTCAAGCAGGAAGCTTCGACGCCGCGCCGCCTTGACCGGCCGGGACCAGTGAGTATTTTCATTCTGACCGGACATTTTGGATAAGCCGGGTGATGGGGAATCTCCGGAAAATTCATGTATCGAGGCAGATGGTCAAAAACAGGTGTCCTGGAAAGGAGTGGGAATCATGAAAGACAAGCGCAGCTTGCATCTCAAGGTTCAGGAATTATGCGACTGTTATGCAACGACGGATCCTCTCAGGGAGATGTCCATCGTCCCCTCCGACGCGGACAAGGAAGAGGGGGCTCTCAAGTGGCTCGCCCTTTCCGTGCTGCACGGAGTCAACGCCAACGCCAAGTCCATATCTCTTTTGAAGACCAAGGACGGGGAGGTGAAGGTGACGGCCAAGTACCGCAAATCGGAGCTTCCTTCACCGGGGCCCGAAGTGGCCGACAAGATTTTCGAGGCGGTGAGGGAAATCACTCACATTGACGCGTCGGAAGGGAAATCGCCGCTGGCGGTGGGAATCCGTGAGAGCAGCCTTGAACTGAAGGTGGTAATAGAGAAGGAGGACGACGGGGAGACCGTCACCATCGGTTTTCCAAAGTAGCGACCCTGCTCTGATGATCCCTGTCCAAGTTGCCGGATATTTTGATGGATGATGATCCTGATCCGAACGAAAGGATTGTTGCCCGCCCAAGCCCAGGGGATTGACGTCAATGCCCCTCGTTTTTGCGGCCATGGGAATATTACAGGCTTTACCGAGTGATGAAGTGCTCATCTCCATCGGAATGACGGGCGATGATCCGCAAACGGGAGCTTCGAGGTCCTGATTACCCCCGGATATCGCCCGATCATCAACCCTTGAGCGCAATGAGCACGGCCCCCGCCACCATGAGAACCGCCCCGCCAAGCCTTGCCGCCATGTTGTCCTCGTCGAAAATCAGCCACCCGTAGACCACGCTGAAGAGCACGCTCAGCCGCTTCACGGAAATCATGTAAGCCGCCTTGGTGAGGGATATGGCCCAGGCGTGGAAGACCGAGTGGAGAAAAACAAGGAGGCCGGCCACGGCTCCCTTCAAGGGGTCGCCCCTCCAGAAATCCCAGGAGATCTTGCCCTTGAGGACCCAGTACACAAAGAGGGTCGGAGCGAAGATGATGTAAAAGAATATGCCGAAGAAGAGGGGAGAGGAGTGAATGATGGCCTTCTTGTCGAGGACGGCGGATACACTGTAAATCAGGGCCACCGCCAGCATGAGCCTTGAACCTTTCTCCTTGGATGCGACCCGGAGAGGTTCGAGAGGACTCCACCGCCTCACGTCGACGTTCAGGATGTACCCGCCGACGAGGCTCAAGAGGATTCCCAGGATTCCGTAAAGATTGGGCTCTTCATTGAGCAGGACCCTGCCTGTGAAGATCATGAAGGCCGGAGTGAACGCCAGGTAGGGGATGGTCAATGAAAGGGGAGATGCCTGGATCGCCTTCACATAGAGAAAATAGGCGATGGCGTTGAGAAGAAACGACCCGAGGAAGCTGATCCAGAATTCCGCATCCAGGGATGGATGGGGGATGAACGCGAAGGCAGTGAGGAAGAACGGCACACTGTAGACGAGGGAGTACATGGCCATTGCATGGGGGCCGAGATGTGAGAAAAACTTCTTCTGCCAGGCCCCTTCCGATGACATGGCAAGGGCCGTCAGAACTGAAAGAACAAACCAGAGCATGGTCGGCTTCTCTTGGATTCAGGTTTGCCACTCAAGGAGGACGGATGCATATAACGAATTCACCGAGGAGGCAAGGTCTATTTCACCGATTCTGCCTGGTACTGCAACGAAACTTCCTGATCCCATGCAGGTCTGCGATTGTCCCGTCTCACAGAATCGGGGGCGGGGGAGCTTCAAAGCTTCGTTGTTGCAATGGGAGGCTCTCGATTCGAGTATGCTGAAGGGGAGGGGGAAGCGGCGTCAGAAACTGAACGCTCAGACCGACGACAACGGAGAGCGCTGTGAAGACGACAGCTAGGGCGGCCATCACTCTAAAACCGATGAGGTCCTATGCTTTCTCCAGTAGACCGGGATAACGGCCAGGGAAAAGGCGGCGGTCGGGATGACGCTCGTTGGGAGATTCTAGTAAAGGTGATGGTCGCGGTTGCGATCTCATGGCTGGCGCGTCATGATGAACAGTTCGTTGTCTCTCGCAAAGCTCATCAAGAACCGCCCCATCACGAGCACCTGGGTGTGATGTTTGAGGATGGCCTTCCGCTTTGTCTCCATTTCTTTTGAATTCAGGTCAAACGAGACCCAATGGGTCCTCTTTCCTGGAAAATCCTGAGGCGGTTTCAGGACGGAACCCGTTCCAGATCCCTGGCCGATCGGCCACTGCCCGAAGTGAACCAGGTAAGTGAGCGCCTCGGGCTTCAACGTTGGATCGCTTTTTGCCAACCTCTCCAAGGCATGTCTGACGAAATGGTAGGTGGAGCAATGGTCGGGATGCACGTCCTGTGACGCAGGCACGACCAGAAGGTTTGGCTGAAAATCAGCCAGGACCCGTTTGATTTCTTTCTTCAGGTCATGGCCGTTGTAGTCTGTTTTCGGAACGATGATCTCCGATGGAGGCGGACGGTTAGTCAAGGTGAAGGGGGATCGGTAAGGGTGAGAATCCGAGCGGAATGTCTTCAGGAGATAATACAAACCTCCATCGGGAAAGCCGAGAAAGATCACATCCCGCTCGTTGACACCCAAAGTGGAAACAGCTTTGATTGCCTCCTGTCGACGCTCATCGCCATAGTCACGGTAATCCTTTGCGGAGGGGTGGGAAATGTGGTCCAGCAACTCAACCCCTTCGGGATAACCGTCCCCGTTTGTCATGAAGACGACCTTCACTTTTCCCCCCAGGCTCAAGACCCGCTGAATGAGACCTCCCGCCCCCAGGCTCTCATCGTCTGGATGAGGTGCGAACACCATCAGACGCGTCTCACCGGAGAGAAGAGATTCGATCGTGAGGGGCTTCGCTGACTGGGCGGATGGCGTACTGAGGATAGAGAGCAAAAGCGCCACTGTGATCAGTAACCGTCGCGGCATAAAAACAACCTCCTGAAAGGTATTGCGAACCAAGTCGGGCAACATGTTTGAGATCAACGCCTTGTCTGCAATCCATTCCTCGGCTCAGGTTTGCTGGTTAAGCGCTTAAATATCTCGAGAAATCCCAAGTCGAGAAATATGAAGAAATATATGTTAACTGGTAAAGGAGTCAATCCAACTCCCTGTCCGTTGCATCGTTGCAGACCGTATATGTATTCCGCCCGAGAGGGTTCTTCCCATGAGCACCCAGACAACCCACGACCGGCTCCTGTCCCTGGACGTATTCCGTGGAGCGACCATCGCGTCCATGATCCTGGTCAACAATCCCGTCGACTGGGACTATGCTTACTCTCAGCTGAGGCACGCGTCCTGGAACGGGTGGACGTTCACGGACATGATCTTTCCATTCTTTTTGTTCATCATCGGCCTTTCCATGACCTTCTCCCTGGAGCGCCGCAAAGAAAAACGCGACACGGACGCAAAGCTGATGCTCCAGATCGCCCGACGCACGTTCGTTCTATTCGCCCTCGGGGTTGTGTTGACCAACTTTCCCCGTTTCGATTTGAGCAACATCCGGATTCCCGGCGTCCTTCAGAGGATTGCCCTGTGCTATTTCTTTGCCGCCCTGATTTATCTGAAGTCAAGCTTGAGGGGACAGGTTTTCTGGACCATCGGCCTGTTGGCTTGCTACTGGCTGATGCTCATTTTCATCCCGGTTCCAGGGGTGGGCGCAGGGGTGCTCGAACCGGGGAGAAATCTCCCCACCTTTATCGATTCCATCCTCCTTGAGAACCACCTGTGGTCGAACTATGTGCCCTATGACCCTGAAGGCCTCGGGACCACCGTCCCCGCCATTGCGTCGACCCTGTTCGGTATTTTGACCTGGCACTGGCTGAAGTCCGACCACCCCGTGGAAAATAAAGCCCTCGGGATGCTCGCCGCGGGTCTCATGCTCCTCGCGCTTGGCTGGACCTTCAGCATATGGCTCCCCATCAACAAAGGCCTTTGGACCAGTTCCTACACCATTTTTATGGCTGGTTGGGCACTGGTCTGCTTCGGCATCCTCTACTGGCTTGTCGATGTGAAGGGATACGAACGCTGGTTCAAGCCTTTTGCCATCTTCGGGAGAAACGCCATCGCGGCCTACGTCCTCTCGATAGCCCTGGACGGGCTCATGGCCACCATACGGGTAAGAGGGCCGACGGGCGGTCGTGTCAGACTCAAATTCTACGTATTCGACAATTTCTTCATCAAAATAGCCGGCCCCCAAAGCGACTCCCTCCTCTACGCCATCTCCTTCGTGCTGGTGATTTTCGCCATTGTCTGGATCATGCACAGAAAGCGTTGGTTTCTCAAGGTCTAGCGAGCCGCCATTGATTGCCAAATGAATGGTCGTGGCCTCCCCCAGCACCCCCCCAAAAAAACCTTTTCACCCTCCTTCTTCCCGGGCACGGGGATGAGGCGGCAGGCCGCAGTCTTCTTGTTGATGACCCCGATGCCCATTTTATCGGCGATGACGGCGTCCAGGAGTTTGTCCGAAACCTCCCCGGGCAGCGCCACCCTAACCGGTCCCACCCAAGACACGCTCTCAAATTCGTTTGCCTTGGGAGGGTTCAACGCAGTCCTGGCTTTGTCCCCCTGGGACGGTGAACCCCGAGATGAAGCTCCTGACAGGACCCCATAGAACCGGAAGAAAAGCAGTTTCTTGTAATTCTGCCCTGGTCAGTGCAAAGACAATTTCTCTGTTTCACCGCGGAGCAAGCGGAGATCGCCGAGAGAACAAAGTGGGCAATAAACCTCTGAGTTCTTGACGCCCTCCGAGGTTAAGTCGCAGGGCTTCTTCGTTTCCGATTTGTGATTGGGCAAAAGCAAATGCTTTGACGGATGGGGGCGCTCGATTGGGGTTAAAGGAACTTCATGAGATTCAGGTCATCGACCATGGCTGTGACGCGGAGGCTCGCCTCGAAGGCTGTCTGCTTCTGCTTGAGGCCAGCGATGGCTTCGGCCATGTTCGCATCTTCAATTTCCGACAGCTGTGCCTTGCTGTTAATTTTGAGAACCCCAAGAGCCTGTTGGCGGGTTTCGAGGTTTGAAAGGCGTGAATCGAGGACGGCTCGCCGGGAGCGGACATTTTCCAGGGCCCCATTGAGGTTTGCCATGCCGTTCCGAATGCCGGCGGTGTCGTTTGCCTTGAGCGCGTCTCGCAGAGCCCAGAGCTCGTGGATGACGTTCAGGGTCGAACCGTTCTGAGTGAAGTTCATGACTTCATCACCATTCAGGCTGATGGGCGAAATGCTGTTGGAGTCCCGGCCGGTGCGGACCTGGATCCGACCGGTATCGCCGTGGTAGGTGACCTGGCCGTAATTGGAACTGGCGGGATCGTCGTCGAGAGTGAAGGGGGGATTGGGAGTCGGGTCTTCCAGACCACTGAGAAGGTAGCGGTTTCCATTCTCTGAGTTGGCCATCTCCAGGGCATCTTTCACGGTCTGCTCCATGATCTGGATACTGGCCGCCCTTTCTTCGGCGGCTTCTTCTCTGAGGGCGCCTGAGGCGCTCTCTTTCGCATCGATGATGAGGGTGGTCAGGTGATCGAGGACGACGAGCGTCGCTTTTCCCCAGGAAAGGCCAAACTGCATGTTCTTTTCGAACGTTTCCATTTCCTGCAGGCCCTGTTTCAGGTTCATGGCCTTGGCCCAGCCGGCGGGATCGTCGGAAGGGTCCAGGAGCTTTTTCCCCGAAGAGACGATGGAGCCAAGCCGATCGAGATCTTCCTGCTTCCGGTTGATTTCCCGGACGCTCCGTTCATGGGTTAGAGCAAAAGAGATGCGCATCGTCGCTACCCCTGTTAGGCGATTTCCAAGATCCTGTTCAACATCTCGATCGTTTGCTGGATGATTTTGGCGGCCGCCTGGTAGATCTGCTGGTGTTTCATGAGCTCCACCATCTCCTCGTCGAGAGACACGCCGGACACCGACTGCTGCTGGGCGTCGAGTTCCGTGCGCAGGGCCTCCTGGAAGCTGGCCTGGGCCTTCGCGTCCTGATAGTCGGAACCGACCTGCCTCTGAATGTCGGAAAGATACTCGGAAAACCGTGCGGTCAGTCCTCCCGGAAATCCGATCGTCTCATCCTGGAGACCTGCGATGGTGAGAGCCCGGCTGGACAGGGCAGCCGAATCCTGGCCAGTCAAAAAATCAGGAACCACCGCCATGTTCGAGGCATCCCCGCCCGGTTGGAACACGTTTGGACCGGCGCCCGAAGTGTTGTAGGCGGCGTTCACCTGGTCAATGAGGGTGCTCGCGAAATCGTTCAGACGATCCATGAAATTCTGGACGTCGTCCCGGGCGTCGAGGAGGCCTCCGATGACCCCCCCGGAAACGCTGGCGTTTGACAGGGTCGATGTGCCGTCGAAGGAGTTCAGGGTCAGTTCGCCCGTCGCTGCGTCGTATTGGAGAGGACTTGCGTCGACCTGGACCCCGGAGACGAGGGTGACCGTGCCGCCATTCCCGGAATAAGTGACGGTCAGCGATCCGTTTGATTCCTCGTGAAACTGAACCGGCAGGATTTCCGCCAGGTCCTTGAGGGTCTGATAACGGGCATCTCGCAGATCATTGGCGGTCCGTCCCGGGGATTCGTTCAACACGATTTGACGGTTGAAGTCGGCAAGGCGCCCCAGGAGGTCATTGGCCTCATCCACGTTGACCTGGATCTCGCCCGGAGGCACGGCGCTTGTCAGGGAGCTCAGCTGATCGCTCAAGTTGTCGTACGTGGTCCGGATGGTCTGTTTCAGGCTTTCCGCTGCTCCATAGACTCCAGCCTGTTCGGACACCCCCTGGGGATCCTGCATCAGGGTATCCCACGAGCCCCAAAAGGCACTCAGAGCCCCTGAAATCCCCGTGCTTCCATTGTCTGCAAAATTGGCCTGGGCAATGGCGAGCTGACTGGACAGGGTCTCGAAGTGGGACTCACCCGAAACCCCTCTCATGAGCCTCTGTTCGATGAATTCCGTACGGCTCTGAACCACACTTTCAACGCTGGCGCCGGTCCCGAGCCACCCCCCATGGGCCAAGGTGGGAGGGTTCGTCGTGAGAACGGCTTTCTGTCGGGCGTAGGACTTGTTTTCAGCATTGGCGATGTTGTGTGAAGTGACCTGGATCTGCACCTGGGTGTTCAGGAGTGTGCTCTTTGCCGTTTCGAGAGTCAGAGAGAGACCGGGCATCTCTAAACCTCCTTGCTGAACGTGAAGCCCCTGGGAGCTGGGCCGGGGCGGTCCGGGGATGATCCTGACCCGGGGCCGTAGGTTTGGGGGCTGAAGACGGCCATCAAACCCTGCCAGTAGTCCAAAGAGCCCTTGATGAAGACTTGGTTGAAGCGGTTTGCCCTGTGGACCTCCGCAAGGGTCCGTCTGAGCGCCGCCAGGTGCGGTGTGTCCCGTTCTTCACCGAGCTCGCCTCGGCGAAGCTGCAAAGACTTCAGTCCGCTTTCCAGTTCCCGGGTCAAAAGTTCTTTCCGCGGTAGAATCTGCAGAAGCTCCTTGCTTTGAAACCCCCTGAGGCATGCGGTTTCCCGTTGCAGCACGTGCAGGAGCTCCTCGGCCAAGGAGTTGCACTCCATCGCCATGGCTCCCCACATGGCGGGAGGTGCCGAAATATCCTGGAGAGGGCTGGAAGGGATCACTTCGTGCCCTTGTTCAGTCATTGGAGTCTGCCTTTTCATGCTTCGCCTTTCCTTGGTTGATAGAGAGAATATCGGCTTGGGATGTCTCTCCCTTGAATCCAATGCACCCGGTCGAACCTGCCCGGTCGTTCCACGCTCAACAGGATGCAGCCTTTTCTCCTGAGTTGCCAGCCCGCCAACAGAAGAACACAGAGTGAAGCAGTGTGACCGATGCCGGCCGCCTCCCTGTCTCGATGCTCCTCTAGTCTTTGCCGGATTCCGGCGCAAGCGCTTTGTAGAGCGCCTGGGAGAGTCCCAGCTGTTCCTGCCGACTCATCTGTTTGGCGACCGCCTCATCCATCATGGACTCGTAGAGCTCGGTGGTCCTGTCGGGTTCATCGGACCTGAGGACGTTTTCCCTCATGTTCTTGAACAGAAAGCCAATGAGAACTGCTTCAAAGTCCTGGCAGCTCTCCTTGAGACGCTTCTGCCTGGTCTCGTTCCCGGGTTTTGCGGAAATTGCCGGTGCCGTGGTCGATTCGATCATGATGCCTTCCTGAGAGTCTGCGTGATGCCTGTTTTCATGAGGTTTTTCCAGCCCGCGGCTGCCCCGGGTCCTCGCGAAGAGCTGGGGCTGTCGAAAACGAACGGGAATGGAGCTATTTGTCAAACACAATTTCCACTCGCCGATTCATGGCTCTGCCCGCGGGCGTCGTGTTGTCCACCAGGGGGTGAGTGCTGCCGTACCCCCCGATGGCGAGTCGGCGGGGGTTGACGCTGCAGCGCGTGATGAAATGCGCGAGAACGGCCTGGGCCCTGGCCAGGGAGAGCTCCTGGTTGGATGAGAAACGGCCGCTTCCAACAGGTGTGGAGTCGGTATGGCCATCGATGTGGGCACGATACGTCGAGCTCTGCAGGAATTTTCCCAGAACCTCGAGCGCGGGCCGGGCCTCCTGGACCAGGTCGGCGCTCCCGCTTTCAAAGAGCAGCTTCTCTCCGAAAATGACGGAGAAGCTCCCGCTCCCCTTGTCTTTCCTGATCCAAAGGGTCCGTCCCGCTTCGACCACGAGGCTGTATTCCTGGTCCACGGCGGTTTTCTCGAGGGCCTCCTCAACGTCCATGGCGTTCAAGTTCAGCACGCCCTCCAGGTTCTTCGCGATGTCCCGGATAGCGAAATCCCTTGGGGTGACCGCCGTGTCCTTTTCCTTGAACAGCCTGTCCGCAATGGAGCTGTCGAAGTTGCGGAAGGAAGTCCTGAAGGCCAGCTTGTTGAGAGAAGACATGGAGAGGATGAGCACAAAGAAGGTGAGGAGCAGGGTGCACAGATCCGAAAAGGTGATCATCCATCCGCTTCCGGAATCGATGGGGTCCTGCGCTCTCCTGTTATTCCTTCTTGTCGTTGACCCAATCATAGATATCCTGTTTCTCCCATTCATAGGTGGGGTCAGAGTTTTCCTCCCGGGGAAAAAGGCGGAAAAAGAAATTCTTGTAATTGAAACCATGAGCTCCAGGCCTTGCGTCTCGAGAGAGAACCTCGGGAAGATGGTCGTTGGGCCCCAGCACGATCTCGACTCGCTGGTTGCTCTCGCTCTGGTGAGGGTATTCCCGGCTGTTGACCAAAGGCCTGTAGTAGCTGTACCCGTGGCAGGTCATGCGGTTGACGTCGACCCCCCGGAGCTGGAAGTAGTCATAGACAGCCTGGGCCCGTTTGAGGGAAAGGCCCCAGGAATCCTCTGTCCAGTTGGGCTGATGGATGCCCTCGAAGAGGTCCGTGTGTCCCCGGATCTCGATTTCCTGAGTGCCGTTCACGAGATGGGCCGCAACTTCATTGAGATAGTTGAGAACCTCGGGATTCAGCTGGGTTGAACCCGGCAGAAAGAGGATTTTTCCACGGATCCGCACAATGGTCTTGTTTTTGTCCCCTTGAACCTCCTCGGCCTCCAGGCGATTCTTCGTGTTGAGCTCGCGAAGCATCGCCAGATCCAGGGCTCTTCCCGTGGGGGTCGACGTCTCTTTGTCCGAGGCGTCGGGGCCCTTGAGCCTTCCCGCAAAGGAGCGTCCCCCGGGCATGGGGCCAAAGGAGCCCACCAGTGAATCCAGCGCCTTGCGCTCGCGCCGATTGTCGATGGTCGACATGCTGACCAGGAGGACAAAGAAGGTCAGGAGCAGGGTGCAGAGATCCGTGTAGGTGATGAGCCAGCGATTGGTGGAAGGCTGTTCGGATTCGAATGTTCTCCGCCCCATGGAACCGTCGTGCTCCCTCGGTGCCGCTGCCTCGGCCCTTGCCCCGCCGAAGGGCATCGAGGGTGACCGGTCAGGCAGCGGCAGCCCGCGTCAAATGATCTCGAGTTCGGCCTGCAATGCCCCGGAAGCCTTGATTGCCTGAAGAATGTTGATGAGATCCCTGGGTGTGGCCCCGATGGCATTGAGTCCCTTGATCACCTGGTTGATGGTCACACCTCCAACCATGGCGAGGTTTCCCTTGGCTTCCTTCACTTCCACGTCGGTTTGAGGAACCACAACCGTTCGCCCTTTCTCGCTGAAAGGCGCCGGCTGAACCACGGCAGGCTGTTCGCTGATCTGCACCGTGAGTCCTCCATGGGCCACGGCCACGGGGGAGATCTTCACGCTTTCGCCCATGACGATGGTTCCCGTTCTCTCATTGATGATCACCTTTGCCACCAGGTCCGGTTTCAGCTCGATATTCTCGATTTTGGTCACCATGGCCACCAGCTGCTGACGGAACGCGGGAGGGATCTCCACCCTTATGGTTCCCCCGTCGATGGCCTGGGCGTAGGATCCCCCCAGAGTGTGGTTGATGCTCGACGCCGTTGCGCCGGCCGTGGTGAAATCCGGACTCTTCAGCACAAGATCGAGGCGCTCTAAATCCCCGTAGGCGACGTTGACTTCCTGTTCCACGGTGGCTCCGCCACTGACGAAGCCTACGGTGGGATGGTTCTTCTGGACCTTTGTGCCGCTCGAGCCCCCGGCACTGAAACCTCCCGTGGAGATGGGTCCTTGGGCAACGGCATAGGTTTTTCCGTCGGGGCCCATGAGGGGAGTCAGGAGAAGAGTGCCTCCTTCGAGGTTTTTCGCATCTCCGATGGAGGAGACCTCCACATCGATCCTGCTGCCTCCACGGACGAAAGGAGGAAGTTTCGCGGTCACCATGACCGCAGCGATGTTCTTCACCTTCACCTGACTGGGGTCCACGTGGATGCCCATGTTGTCGAGGAGGTTGGCCAGAGTGCTGATGGTGAACTGGGTCTTTTCCTTGTCTCCCGTGCCGTTCAGCCCCACGACCAGACCATAGCCGATGAGGCTGTTGGCCCGGGTTCCGAGGAAATAACCGATGTCCTTGATCCGCGCCGCATGGATTTCCGCGGTTGGATAAAGGATCAGAGCCGCTGCGAGGAGCACCCACTGAAGCACTCCATGTCGTCTCACACCCGCCGGCATCTTCTCATCACCTCCTTGTTAGGTTCTCCGCCCCCGCCAGGACGGAGGAAAACGTGAAATGAAACAGCCCTGTCAAATCCTTCCTCAGAACGGAGAGATCATGTCAAAGAGTCGCATGGCCCAGCCGGGCTTCTGGTGCTGCGTGACCGGTCCCTTGCCGACAAAGAATATCTTGGCTTCCGCCACGTTCTGAGAGAGCACCGTGTTGTTGCGGGTGACATCCGTCGGACGCACCACACCCTCGAGGACGATCTGCTGCATCTCGTTGTTGACCTGGGTCCAGCGGGTCCCCCGGATCATGAGGTTGCCGTTGGGAGCGATGTCCATGACGGTGGCCGTCATGTAAGCGGACATGGAATCCTCCTTGGACGTGGCACCCTGCCCGTTGAAGCCGTTCTTGAACTTCCCTTCCAGGGGTCCGAAGCTGAAATCGCCCACCTTGGTCGAGCCTCCCCCCGCAACCCCCGCGAAGTCCGCCTGGGCCGAAAGGCTCTTGTCTCGACTCGTCTGAGTCGTTGCCGTCTTGCTGGCCTTGGACTCCTCGCTCACCGTGATGGTGAGAAGGTCGCCGACCTTGTTCGCCTTGATGTCCTTGAATAGGGACCTGCCGTTCCCCTGGGCCCACAGAGAACCGGTCGGGTTCTGAGAGACGGGTCTCGGCCCCGGATCAGGCATAGGCGTCGAGAAGATGGGATTGGGCTTGAGGGCCAAGGGGGGGGGGGGCGGTGGCGGGTTTGCCTTGGTGTGGACGCACGCCGCGACACCGAACAGGCCAAGCAACACCAACAAGGTTACCCTGGAGGCGAGTCTCCCGGAAGGCGTCTTCTCGAGCAAGGAAACGAAAGCTGTGCCATCGGTCTGGTGTGACATGAACCCTCCCGTCACCCGATCATTGGGTGGCTTGTACGGTTTGTGCATCGACAACCCGACAGAGTATGGTTTTGTTGGATGCGCTGTTGTGTACCCGGATATTGTCCCCCGCGGCCCCATCTTCCTTGACTTGCCCTCTGGCGGTGAGTCTCAGGCCGGGGTGGTCGTAGACAATCGTCACCATGTCCCCCCTCTTGAGGACGAAAGCCTTGTCGAGGTCCTTGGCTTCCAGGGGCTGCTGAGGAGCTGCGTTGCGGACCAGTCTCTTGCCGACGGCCTGCTCTGGCCGAGTGATGAAGCGCTCGGGGGCCTCACCGGTGACGATCCTCCGTGTTTCAAGGTCTTCAGATCCGATGATTTCATTCTGCTTGAGAGGGCGAGTCACTTGCACGACGTTCACGGCGAGGTCGATTTTTCCCGTCACCCGAAGACTGCGAACTTTTTCCCCGTCCACGAAGAGATCGATGGTGGCGGTGACGTTGCCAATGAACTTCTCCCGGGGCGCAAAGGTCACCTCGTGGGTCACCTCTCCGTCGGGGAGGACCGCGTGTCCTGAAGTGGTGATCCGCTGGATCACCATGTCTTCCTGATTCCACGGTGCGTTGTCCGCGACTCCTTTTCGGTAGATTTCCTCCATCCGGTCCTGGGAGAGTTCGATGGATTTGCGCTCGACAACGATCCTCTCCGGCATGTGAATCTGGACCCTCGAAGACGCCGTTCCCTGGGATTCTATGAACTGGCAGAGGAACGGGTTGAGATTCCTGGGGTCGATATACTTCTGGGAGCCGACGGAAGGAGCTTCACCGATGTCGACGGCGGCCATTGACTTCTGCCATTGCTCAGGGATGGTGTCCCGATCGACGAGGTCCATGAGGGACACCCGCTTGCGACTCGCGGAGACGCTCCCGAGGACGTGGATCTCCTGGAGATCGTCCATTGCCCAGGCGCCGGAGTGGAAAGGATCACCGGGGAGGGAGATGGCAGGAACAACCAGGGTGATCCAGGCCAGAGCGGCGAAGAGCAGGGGGACCGCGCGGCGACTCATGGGGATGTTTTCCATCTCATTGTCTATGCTTTGACGTTGTTGGCGATGTGGAGCATTTCGTCTGCCGTCTTGATGATCTTGGAGTTGGCTTCATAGGCCCGCTGGCTGACGATCATGTTCACCATTTCTTCCACCACGTTGACGTTGGAGCTCTCCAGAAAACCTTGAAGCAGGGTTCCAACCCCTTCGGAACCGGGCTGGCTCTCCTCGGCCTCCCCCGAAGCCTCCGTGGGGGTGAAGTAATTGTGCCCCATGCTCATGAGGCCCGCGGGGTTGGGAAAATCGTAAATGTTGATCTGCTGAGCGGACAGAGTCTTTCCGTTGGCGTCGACGGCCGAAACCTTTCCGCTGGCATCGATGCTGACGGAAATGGCATCCTTGGGAATGGTGATCTCTGGCTGGATGGGGTTTCCCCCTCCGTCCACCAGGGTGCCTTCACTGTCCAGCTTGAAGCTGCCCGCCCGCGTGTACACTTCCTCGGTACCCCGAAGCACCTTGAAGAACCCGTTTCCTTCAATGCCCATGTCGTAAGGGTTGCCCGTTTCGGTGAAACTTCCCTGGGCAAAAATCTTGGGGACGGAAACCGTTTTGGCTCCCATGCCGATCTGAATCCCGTCGGGAACCCTGGTGTCCCCCGCCGTTTCAGATCCTGGGGGAATGATGACCTGGTACATGAGGTCTTCGAAATTGCCCCGGCTGCGTTTGAAACCTGTGGTGTTGGCGTTGGCGAGGTTGTGGGCGATCACGTCCATGTTGGTCTGTTGAGCCGCCATCCCTGTGGAGGCGGTCCAGAGACTGCGAATCATAGGTCAGCTCCTTTTCTTGTATTCTTGTCCCGCGACTCCCTCAGCGAAGCCGGTGGGGCTGGTGGACCGGGAACAGCCGATGTTCCCGGGCGCCCCTACATGTTCCCCAGCTTGTTGATGAGTTGGGAGTCCAGTTCACTTTGGGTTTGGGATGCTTTCTGATAGGCTTCGAAAGCCCTCATGGTCTCAACCATTCTCGTCATTTCTTCGACGATGTTGAAGTTGGCTCCCTCCAATGCCCCCTGTTGAACGTTGATGTTCTCCACCGGCAGTGGCTCCTGACCAGATTCCGCAGGCTTGAGATACCCGTTCCTCACTTTCACGAGGGACGCTTCCTTGGGGAATGCCACCACATCGAGGGTGTCCACCAGGTTCTCCTGGTCATCGTCATAGTCAAAAACCTGACCACCAGGGTCGATGCGGATTTTGGAGTCCTTCACCTGGATGGGACCGCTCTTTCCCAGGACGGGCCAGCCCTCCTGGGTGACCAGAGTGTTCTCGTTGTTCAGCTTGAGGTTCCCCGCCCGGGTGTAGACTTCTCCTTCCTCACTCTGGACCCGCAGGTAGCCGTCGCCATTGAGGGCGACATCCAACGGGTTGTCCGTGGACTTCACGGAACCGGGTCCGAAGTGGGTGTAGGTCGTCTGAAAAATAAAGTCGGAGAAATGGGCGTCATCGCGCTTGTACCCTGCCGTGCTCGCATTGGCGACGTTGTTGGCGATGACATCCAGACGCTTCTGTTGCTGCAATGACCCAAGAACTAGAGCACTCTTGCCGATTCTCATCACCTGCTCTCCTCTCGCCCCAGGTAACTTTGCAATGAAAGTGCCAGATTCTGGCCTGTATAATCTTTTGGAATTTCAATGAATTTGTACTTAACAGTCGCTTGGTGGACTCCTGGGAGGAGGGATTTGCCTGTCGGCCCGATGACGGTCGCCTCGGGGGAGGAGCCGAGAAGTCCCTCCGGGTCCGCGCCTCACGGTGGCGGGCGGCGATTCCTTTGCTTCCCATGATTGGGGGAATGGGTGGGAAAAGTTTTCCTGGCGGGGGGTGCGGGGGATCCCGGGCAAAAATCAGCGGGCGGAGGACAGGCGGTGGATGTTCAAGATGAGCTCAATCTCACCGATGGGTTTTTGCAGTCGCTTCGCGATGGCCAGGGCGTCCAGACCATTCCTGGCGAGGGCGAGCACCTGTTTGTAGTCGGATTGGGTGGGGAGGGGTTCGTCGGGCTCCGGGGCACGGGGTTTAGCCCGCTGGATGTCCTGAAGGGCATCGAGGGCCTGCTGAGCCTCTTGGACCCTCTGGTCCAGTTTTCCGAGAAGCTGCTGGATGAGCACCTGACGTTCCTGGAGGTTCGTTTCAAATTCCCTGCCGATACTCCGGGTATCCTCGATGATCTTCTCAAAGCCCTGGAGGAGGCCTTCGCCGCCCGTGGGGGACATCTTCTGGCGTCTGCTCAGGAGGAAAAAGAGGAGCAGGGACACCAGGATCATGAGGTCGAGGATGATCTGGATGGCTCCGATGAGACTCGGATGGGCGCCAAACCAGGACATGAGGAGTTCGGTGAGCAATGTCCCGTTTCCTTATAGTTTTTCGAAGCGACTGAGGCGAATGGTGTCCGCCCGGCTGCTGGGAAGGGTTGTTCTGATGTGCTCCGCAAGCTCATTCTGCACCACCTGCCCCCATTCCTTCTGAGAGTTCTTGGCGGGTCGCTTGTTTTCGAGAAAGCGGAACACCACATCCCGAAAGAGCACGCTGTCGTCCTTGAACCTCTGGTGTGTTCCCGGGGATAGGAACTCGAATTCGATGCCGAGCGAGAGCATGCCCGTTTCAGACTGAGCGGCGGCAAGGATGAAAAAATCGAGGTTCTCCTGGAACTTGGGGATTGGAATGGGTTTTCTGACACTGGTGACGATGGGCAGCGCGGTCTTGGGTGGGGTGTACCAGGCCCTGATGCCGACGGCGATTGCAACGGCGAGGATTAGTCCGCCGCAGGCGATGACGATTGCCTTCCGGTGGGCTCCGACCTTGCCGAGCAGCCCATGGAGACGATTCCTCGCTTTTGGATTTCCGGATTCCTCCAGAGGATGGAGATCTTCATCCCCCCAGCCCTTCACCGGCGGGCCGGGATCTCCCTCTTCAGGAATTTCCAGGGCATCGAGGGAACGGGTCTTCCCGGGGCCGTCCCTGTCATCCATGGAATCCGTACTCTCCCAATCCAGCGACGGATTCGAGAGGCCTCCGCCTTCCGAATCATCATCCAGGTCCAGGCTTCTGAAGGGTTCAGGGTCGCTCGGACTGGGTCCGGGGGCCGCCGACCCCTTGTCAATGATCTTTTTTGGAACATCCCGACTCATGGATGGGGAACCTTCTGAGCGTCTATTTCAAAATACCTTGGGATCTCTTCCCCCTTGATGGGAGAGGCCCGATGGGGTTGAGTCTCCGCCGAGCTGCGTCGCCCCCCATCCCACCGGCGCCTCTCACCAGCGGAGGGGAGTCCCGAGACGGTTTCTAAGCGTCCATCGCTTTGACATAGTTGGGAAGATCGTCCTTCTTGAACCTCCGGGAGAGCCTCGTGCGAAGCTTCAGTACCGCTTTGGTGTGGATCTGCGAAATCCGTGACTCCGTGTATCCCATGGCGGTTCCGATTTCCTTCATGGTGAGTTCTTCGAAGTAATACAGGGAGAGGACGAGTTGTTCTTTCTCCGACAGGGTCCGGATAGCTTCCGCCATGTGTTTCTTGAGTTCGAGACGGTACGTTTGCTGAAAGAGGTCATCCGATTGTGTGGCGAGGGCGTAGGACTCCCTGTTTTCGCAGAGAGCTTCGTGGATGTTCTCGGGCAGAAGCGAGATGCCCTTGATGTCGTCGAGGAGCTTGAAGTAGTCATCCAGGGAGACTTGGAGCTCGGATGCGATCTCTTCGTCCGTCGGATAACGGCCAAGCCTCTGTTCAAGGGATGAAGAGGTTTTCGTCAAATTGTTGGCCTTCTGCCTCAATGAGCGTGGAACCCAGTCCATGGAGCGGATTTCGTCCAGCATGGCCCCCTTGATCCGAATCCTTGCGTAGAATTCAAAGGGAATTCCCTGGTTCGTGTCGTACTTGTCGATGGCATCGATGAGCCCGATGATCCCCGCGCTGAATAGGTCTTCCACCGACACGTGATCGGGCAGGCGGGAGATCAGCCGCAGAGCCATGTATTTGACCAGTTCGCTGTGCCGGAGGATGAGTTGCTCCTTATCTTCCCGACTGATTCCGCTTTCGATTCTCGGGGCCCCATAAGGATTCTTGCTGAGAGGGATTCTCTGTAACATGGCTTCCCTTTTCCTGTTAGGTGTCTTTAAACGTTGAGCAGGCGTTTCCAGAAGAACTGGATGGAACCATGATTGACTGACGGTGGCGTCTTTTGGATGTTTCTCGCCAGGGCAGCGAATGCTCTGGCTGCCGGCGTATCGGGAAATGCCTCCATGAGAGGCCGTTGCTGCAGGACGGCTTTAGGAACGTGGGGGTCCTGGGGAATGGTGCCGATGTAGTCCAGGGAAAGGCCGTCGAGAAAATGGTCCGCCACCTTGCTGATCTGGGCAAAGATGGCCTTCCCCTCCCGTTCGTCTTTTGCGGAATTGGCGAGAACCCTGAAATGGCGTTCTCCATGCCGCGTGTAGAGTACCTTGATCAGGGCGTAGGCGTCCGTGAGCGAGGTGGGTTCGGGGGTGACGATGATGATTTTCTCCTGGGCCGCAAGGTTGAAGTAAAGAACACTGTCCGAGATTCCCGCGGCCACGTCGATGAGCAGGACATCGATGTCCGGCTCCAGTTCATCCATCACTTCCAGGAAGATGAGCTTCTGTTCATCGGTGAGCCTGGTCATTTCCTGGACACCGGAAGAGGCCGGCATGATGCGAATCCTTCCGGGCCCGTCCACCAGCACTTCCTCCAATCGCTTGTGCCCCTCCAGCACGTGACCGATGTTGTACTTGGGCGTGATTCCCAACAGGACATCGATGTTCGCAAGTCCAAGATCTGCGTCCATGATCAGCACGCGCTGATCAAGCTGGTCGAAGGCAATGGCTAGATTGACGACCACATTGCTCTTCCCCACGCCTCCCTTGCCGCTGCTTATGGACATGACACGCACCGGGTTGCGATGCACCGCCGGCGACGGGGACGTCGGTCTGCTCCAGTATGTCGCTCCATTGCCCTTCTTACGTAGTCCCACTGCTTGGTCCATACTATCCCTTTCAATGCAACTGACGGCCTGTCGGAAGAAGAAATGCAAGTAACCGTTTTGGGGTAGCCATTTCAAGATCTTCGGGAACCCGCTGCCCGATGCCCAGGTAAGACGCGGGATGAGGAAAGCGCAGAAGCTGATTGATCAGGGTGCCATGGTTCATGGTTTCATCGACCTTGGTGAAGACCAGGCTCTGGACGCTCAGAGACCGGAAATGGAGGATCGTCTGCTTCAGATCCTCGTCCTTTGCCGCGGCGCTGAGCACAAGGAGATGCTGAACCCTCGACCGTTCACCGAAGAGGTCCCGGAGATCCTGAACATGCTTGCGATTCAGGTAGTTTTTCCCCGTGGTGTCGATGAGAACCACATCGTGATGTCTGAACCGGTCGAGGGCTTGTTCGAATTCCGTTTTGTTCTGTGCCACGACAAAGGGAACGTCGAGAATCCCCGCGTAAGTCTTGAGCTGATCCACCGCGCCGATACGGTAGGTGTCCACGGAGACGATGCCCAGGTCCAGTCCTCGCTTGATCTTGAGATGCGCGGCGACCTTGGCCAGGGTTGTCGTCTTTCCGACTCCCGTGGGTCCCACGAAGGAGTAGGCGGGCACGGATCCGTCGGAGCCGGTGATGTGCTGGAAGGGTCGGGAAACCTTCACCTTGTCAAGCAGCTGACGGCAGAAGGCGTCGAGGATCTGCTTCCTGTCCTCGGCGTCGCCGTTCACGGAGTCAATCGCCCGATTGAGGAGCACGTAAACCTGCCTTTCATCCAACCCCCGCGTGAGCAGGGCGTGGTAGACCTCGGCCAACGGCTGGCGGGATTGGAGCTGGGTCAGATACTCCCTGGAGGAAATGAGCATCGAGAGATAGCTCTTGATCTCCCTGAGGTCTTCCTGGATGTCGGCTTCCTTGGCGGCAGCGGCTTTGGGCTGCACGGGAAAGGGCTGTTTCTGGTCGACTGCGGCGGTGACTTCAACATGACACTCCGTCGGAGAAATGGCGACCTGCTTGTTGCTCAGGATGATCGCATCCGGTCCCAGTTCTCTTTTGACCTGTTCCAGTGCCCTGTTCATGCTGGAAGCTCTGTACGTCCTAACCTGCATTGTCCACCCTGATTACCCCGACAGATTGAATCTCAAATGAACCGACCATTTCGTTGTGACTGATCACAACCACATCAGGCAAGAATCGTTCCAAAAGCCTCTTCAGATGTCGCCGAACGAGAGGTGAACTGAGGACGACGGGATGGTGTCCCTGGGCGACGACCCGCTTCACCTCGTTGCTCACGCCCTGGATGAGCTGCTGGAGAAAGCCGGGTTCCAGGGCAAGGAAGGATCCATGCTCCGTCTTCTGAATGCTCTTGCTCAGGCGCTCCTCGAGGTGCTGCTGAAGAGACAGGACGTGAAGACGCCCCTCCTCGGTTTCATATGGCCTCGTGATGGTTCGGGCCAGGCCCTGGCGGACATACTCGGTGAGTATCTCAGGATCCTTGCTGAAAGGGGCGTGGTCCGCGAGAGTCTCGCAGATGGTCTGCAGGTCCCTGATGGAGACTCTCTCGCGTATGAGGTTTTGCAGGACTTTCTGGATGACCCCCATGGGAAGGAGGGAGGGAACGAGCTCCTCCACCAGTTTCGGTTGTGTCTCCGAAAGGTTGTCGAGGAGTTGCTGAACGGTCTGGCGACTCAACATTTCATCCGCATACCGCTTGAACAACTCCGTAAGATGGGTTGCCAGAACCGAGGAGGGGTCGATGACGGTATATCCCGAGCGAATCGCCTCCTCTCTGCGGGCCTCGGGGATCCACAGGGCGGGGAGCTCGAATGCCGGGTCCTTGGTGGGGATCCCTTTCACGGGTTCGGTGACTTCCGAGGAACCCAGAGCGAGGAAGTGATCCAGCACGAGCTCTCCCCTGGCGATGGGGTTTCCCTTGAGGAGCAGACGATACTCGGCCGGTCTGAGCTGAAGATTGTCGCGCACGTGCATGGCCGGGACAATGATCCCGAAATCGATGGCCAGCTGGTGGCGGATGGACTTGATCCTTGGCAGGAGGTCGCCCCTTTGGGACTCGTCCACCAGAGGGATGAGCCCGTAGCCCAGTTCGAACTCGAGGACGTCGAGGGGGGGAGGCAGCTCCGTGGACTGTCTGGACCCTTCGGCAGCCTCCCCGGCCTCTTCCGCAATTCCCGCATCTCCCGTGGCGGTTCCCCTGGAGATCCTGTGAGCGGTAAACATGGCGGCACCTCCCACCAGAAAGAGGGGAAAGGCGGGAAACCCGGGCACGATGCCCATGAGGAGGAGCACGGCCCCGGCCATGGCAAGGGGTTTCGGCTGCATGCGCATCTGTGCGCCCAGGGCCTTTCCCATGCCCATTTCGTTGGCGGCGCGGCTCACCAGGATGCCTGCCGAGGTTGAAATGACGATGGCCGGGATCTGAGTCACCAGTCCGTCTCCCACGGTCAGGAGGGAGTAGTTCTGGAGGGCGTCCATGATGGACATGCCGTGCTGCAGGGAACCGATGGCGATTCCCCCGATGATGTTGATGAAAGTGATGAGGATTCCTGCAATGGCGTCACCGCGAACGAATTTGCTGGCCCCATCCATCGTCCCGTAAAAATCGGCTTCCTGCCGGATGGCTTCGCGGCGCTTGCGGGCTTCCCGTTCATCGATGACTCCGGTGTTGAGGTCGGCGTCGATGCTCATCTGCTTCCCAGGCATGGCATCCAGGGTGAACCTGGCGGCGACCTCCGAAATGCGCTCCGTTCCCTTGGTGATCACCATGAAATTGACGAGGACCAGGATGAGGAAAACAATGAAGCCCACCACATAGTTGCCTCCCACAACGAAGTTGCCGAAGGCGTAAATGATGTGCCCCGCCGCCGTGGTGCCTTCGTGGCCGTGCAGAAGAACCAGCCGGGTGCTGGCGACGTTGAGGGCGATGCGGAAGAGGGTCGTGATGAGGAGCATGGATGGAAAAGTGACGAAGTCCAGGGGCTTGATCGTGTAAATCGTGGTGAGGAGGACAATCAGTGCCACTGAAAGGTTGGTGGCCAGGAGGACATCCAGGAAACTGCTCGGCAGGGGAAGCAGCATGACCGCGAGGATCATCACCACACCGACGCCTACGAGGGCCTCGCTATCGGAAACCAGTTTCAAACGTTCCAGAATCGGGGTGGCGCGAACAGTGGAAGATACAGTCCCAGGCATCCGCTTATCCCTCTCTGCAGGGGAGGATTCTCCGTTTGCCGCCGCAGAGGGTGACCCTCCGGCCGCTCGGGTGAACGGGAGGTTGACTCAGGCTACTTGGCAGATTGCCGCTTCTGCTGGAAGACGTAGGCCAGTACTTTTGCCACGGCTCGGTAGAGTGTCGCGGGGATGGTCTCATCGAGCCTCACCTGTTTATACAAAGCACGTGCCAGGGGAGGGTTTTGAATGACGGGTATGCCTTGCCGGCGGGCGATCTTGATGATCCTGCGGGCGAGAAAATCCACCCCCTTGGCCACCACAGTCGGTGCGTCCATTTCCGGTGAATAAGTCATGGCCACGGCGTAATGCGTCGGGTTCGTGATGACCATGGTCGCCTTCTGCACTTGGGAGAGCATGCGCTGCCTGGCAAGGGATTTCTGGATGGATCGGATCCTGGACTTGATTTGGGGGTTTCCTTCCGATTCCTTGTATTCCTCCTTGATCTCCTGTTTGGTCATCATGAGGTCTTTCCCGTGCTGCCACTTCTGGTAACCGTAATCTGCCAGGCTGACGAAGAGCATGACGGCCGCCACCCGCAAGACCAGATTGAATGCGAGGTTCCCGGCGACGGACATGATTCCGGGCACCTCCTGATCCACAAGGGAGAGGAGAACGTGGCGCTCCGCTTGGATGACCGTGTAAACGGCGTAGCCGACAATGGCGAGTTTGAGCAGGGATTTGATGAGCTCCGCGAGAGACCGCACCGACAGGAACCTCTTGAAGCCCTGCAGTGGGTTCACATTCGACAGGCTGATCCGCATGGCTTCGAAGGAGAAGAAGAACCCCTTCAGCTGAACGAGGTTGAGTCCTACGGCGGCAACCGTCACCGCCAGGACCGTGGGCGCGATGATGAGGAAAAAATGATTGAGGGCGCTGCTGAAAACCGCGCTGTCCAAAGCGATGGCCGGGCCAGGACGGGATGCCTGCTGGAGTATCTCCTCCAGGAGTTCACGGAAATTTCGGAGCATGAATTTCCCGCTCAAAGCGACTCCGAAGGACCCGACGACGAGAACCGCCACGGAGACAAGCTCCCTGCTCTTGGCGACCTGTCCTTTTCGCCGGGCTTTTCGAAGCCTCTTGTCAGTGGGTTTTTCGGTCCTTTCCTGGGCTCCGGTCAAGGCTTTTCCTCACGCGATTGTCAAAACCACAACTTCGTCAAGATTTTGGCGACGCCATCTCCCTAGCCCCCCGGGGGTTTTTCCCCGATGAGAGCCACGAGGAACCGGAACAAATCCTTGGTCACATGCTCCATGGACGTTCCCCAGATGAGCACGGACAGGCTCATGAACACGAGTCCCACAAAGATGGTCAGGGGGAAGCTCGTCATGAGGATGTTCAACTGGGGTGCGAACTTGGACATGAGGCCCAGCCCGATCTGGGTCACGACAAGAACGATGAGGACGGGCGACGAGAGCTTGATGGCAATGATGAACAGCTGCCCTGACAACGCGATGATGCTCCGGTAGAGGGCATGGTCAAGGGCGAAGGCGCCTATGGGCAGGGTGTGGAAGCTTTCGACGACGCACTTCAGGAGGAAATGGTGACCGTTCATGCTCAGGAAAAGCATGAGAGCCAGAAGCTGGAACCACATGCTGAAGAGCACGGTCTGGGCGCCGCTTTGAGGATCCACCACCTGGGCGAATCCGAATCCCATCTCGAAGTTGACGAACTCCCCGGCCATTTGGAACGCCGAGAGGATAAGGGTGACGGACAGGGAAAGCACAATCCCGAAGACGAGCTCGCCCATGACGAGAGGGAAGAGGGCGAAAGGTTCCAGGGAAATGGGGGAGACGGTCTCCCGGAGCAGAGGGTAGAGCATCAGGGAGAGGCCAAGACTCATGCACGCCTTGAAGGCAGGGGGGACTTGCCTGCTGTTGAAAATGGGCAGGACGAACAGCACGACGCTCAGGCGCAGCAGTATGGCGAAAAAGATGGCGATTTCGGTAAGATCGACACGGAAGGTCATAGGGCGGTGCCTGCCGATGCTCTAACGGGCCAGCATGGGGATGCTCTCCAGGATCCCTCTCGTGAAGTCCGTGAGCTTACTGAGCATCCAGGAGCCGAAGAGAAGGAGTGAGACAAACGTCACGATGATCTTGGGCACGAAGGTGATGGTCATCTCCTGGATCTGGGTCACGGCCTGGAAAACGCTGATGAGCAGTCCCACGGCGAGGCTGACGAGGAGGATCGGAAGACTCACGATGAGCATGGTTTCCACAGCCTGCCTCCCGATTCCGAGGATGAGTTCGAAGGTCATGGTCCGAACCTCACTGGAAGCTCTTGACGAGGGACCCGATGAGGAGGTTCCACCCGTCCACCAGGACGAAGAGCATGAGTTTGAAGGGAAGCGATATCATGACGGGGGGAAGCATCATCATGCCCATGGACAGAAGAATGCTGGAGACAACCATGTCCAGGATGATGAAAGGAATGTAGAGCATGAACCCGATCTGAAAGGCTGTTTTCAGCTCGCTGATCACAAAGGCCGGGATGATGACCGCCAGGGAGAGGGAGTCGGGATCTTTCGGTTTTTCCTGCTGGGACAGGGATACGAAGAGGGCCAGATCGGTCTTGCGGGTCTGCTTCAGCATGAAGTCCTTGAGGGGCTTGGCCCCCGTTGAAAGGAGCTCTTCTCCGGAAATCTTGTGATTCTGGTAGGGAACGATGGCCTCCTGGTGGATCTTCTGCCACACAGGCTGCATGATGAAGAAGGTGAGGAACAGGGCGAGCCCGATGATGATCTGATTGGGGGGGGACTGTTGGGTGCCCAGGGCATGGCGCAGGAATGACAGGACCACCGCCAGGCGCGTGAAGGAGGTCATCATGACGAGGATGGCGGGAGCCAGGGACATGACTGTCAGGAGCAGGACAATCTGGAGCACCCCGGAAAGGTTTTCGGGAGCCTTGGGCTCGTTCAGGTCAAACTGGATGGCCGGAAGGTTGATGGATGCCGCCCCGGCTCCGGGCACCGGAAAAAGGCAGAGCGACAGGGTCGCAGCGACGCATGCGAAAAGGAGGAAAAGCCTCGGTCTCACGGCCGGAGAGAAGCGGATCGGGATTTCGTGCAAAAGGGGCTTCATGGGCTATTGAGCCTCGTCCTGTGGAAGCGATCCCCCGTCCCTGGCGGACAGGGAAGAAAGGGCGTGCATTCCCTGGGGGGATACGCCCACGAGGAATTTTTCATCCTGCACTCTCACCACAAGGAGGTGGTGCTTGGGGCCGAACGAATGCTGAGCCAGGATCTGTATCCACTCGTTCTTGTTGGATTGCTTCATCCAGTGTCCCCACCGCTTGACTCCGTAAAGGGCCCCCAGAAGCACTGCCACGACAAGCAGCAGGCTCCCGGCCATGCGAGCCAGTTGGAGGCCTAAGTCCATTGTTTCCTGCATCGATCATCCTCTTCAATGCACCGTGGGTGAGCCGGCGGCTACGAGAGCTGCTTCACCCGCTCGATGGGGCTGATGATATCCGTGATGCGCACACCGAACCTGTCGTTGACGACCACCGCCTCCCCCCTTGCCACAAGCTTGTGGTTCACAAGAATCTCCAGGGGTTCTCCCGCCAGCTTGTCCAGTTCGACGACGGAGCCCTGCCCCAGCTGCAGGAGGTCGTTGATGATCATGTTGGTGCGGCCAAGCTCCACGGAGATCTCCAGAGGGATGTCCAGGAGGAAGTCCAGGTCCCTCTTGTTGCCCTTCTTCTGCTCCCCCTTTTCGAGGGCTGGAAACTTGGCGCCGTCGTCCCAGTTCTGCTGGCTCTGTTCGTTTTCGTTGTCCAGGGATTCCTGCATCGCTTCGCTCATTTCCGTTGCATCTCCAGTGGTTCACACTTGGTTTTCGTGGTGAACGATTTCACCGCAAATCATCGAGGCCTGTTGCCCTTTGGAAATTCCCGGCATGCCCTTCAGTTTGGGAATGCCCTGGACTTTGATGGGAAGGGGCGTGCTGACCTCGTGGTCTAGCATGATCACATCGCCCACTTCGAGGTTCAGCAGCTCTCTTCCCGTGATGGACGTTCTGCCCAGTTCGACGAGGAGCTGCACTTCGATGTCGTGGAGGCGCCTCCTGAGGCGTTCCAGCCATTCAACGTCCACTTCAAGCTGGTCGCTCTGGAAACTGGCGTAGAGTTTCGACCGGATGGGCTCGATGGTGGAATAGGGCAGGCAGAGGATTATTTTCCCGATAAGGCGGTCCATTTCCATTTCATAATGGATGGTGACGACCAAGTCCGTCGGCGGGACAATGGTGGCGAATTGAGGGTTCACTTCGGACCGGATGGATTGAAAGGTGATGGGCGTCACGGGCTTCCATGACGCATCCAGATCCTTGAGAGCTGCGTGGACGAGCTTGCCGATCACCCGTTGCTCGATGGATGTGAAGTCTCTTCCTTCGATCTTGTAGCTCGACTTCCCAGTCCCGCCGAAGAAACAATCCAAGAGGTTGAAAATGAGCCTGCTTTCCACGGCGAGGAGGGCATGTCCCCGCAGGGGTTCCATCTTCAGGATGTTGAGACTGGTTGGAACCGGCAGGGTGCGGATGAACTCACCAAACTTGATCATTCCGGTCTGGGTCACGGTGATGTCAATGACACGCCTGAGCGCCCCCGATAGGGTGACCCGGTGCAGCCGGGCAAACCTGTCGTTGATGATCTCCAGGGTCGGCATGCGCCCGCGGACGATGCGGTCCTGGGAAGTGAGATCGTATACCCGGATCCCTTCGGCCGCCTGTTGATCCTCTTTCTCGGGTTCTATCTCCCCGTCGGAGAGGCCCCGCAACAGGGCATCGACTTCATCCTGGGAAAGGATCTTTTCCATCCGCGTCCGCTTTCTCCCTCACTGGACCAAAAACTCGGTGAAATAGACATCTTGTACTTGACCGCGCTGCAGCAGGCGGTTGAGGGCAAAGATGACCTCCTGCTTGAGGGTTGCCTTGTCCTCGGGTTTTGCGATTTCCTGGAATTCCTTGCTGGAGAGCAGCATGATCACGGCATCCCTGATTTCGAAATTCCTGCCAGCAACCTCCGCCTGGACTTCCTTGTCACTCAACTTGGCTTTCATGGTGAGTTTGAGATAACGCTTCCCCCCCGCGTCGCTCAAGTTCACCAGGAACGTCTCCATCTCGTGGATCACGGGTTCGGCCGCTGCAGACTTGGCGTGGGCGGACGAGTCTTCCTTGAAGAATTTGGTGTAGGCGAAGAAACCTCCCCCGCCGGCCACCAGGACCGCTAGGGCAATGACGATGATGAGCATCTTGGATGAGGATTTCGACTGCTCAACGTCCTTGTTCTCGTCTGTCTCTCTTGGAGGCATGGTTCAGATCGCTCCTTTCTGGTGGGGAAACCAGTGGTCGTAGACTAGATGCCGCAGGGAGCGGCACCAAATCTGAGCTCCAACCCCTGGGCCCGCCGTGGGGGAATTTGTTTTCGATTCGAATTACTCTTTTCCCTGAAGAGTTCTGCCGAGTTCACTCAGCTCAACCTGCTGCGCTTTTCATCGTTTAGATGCTCCAACGGGCCTTCGCCCCGTTCATATGGCTTCCGACTGGAAACGGCTCTCCCTCAGGTGCGGGGGGATGAACGCGTGGAGCTTTTGTTCCACGATCCTGGGGTTCTCCCCGTTCACAATGGAAATGATGCCGGCGATGACCATTTCCTTGATCATGGTCTCTTCCTGGCTTCTCTTCCTCAACTTGCCGGCCATGGGCAGGCAGACGAGGTTGGCGGCCAGGGCTCCGTAAAAGGTGGTCACAAGGGCGAGAGCCATGGCCGGACCGATGGTGCTGGGGTCCTCCATGGTCCTCAGCATCTGAATGAGGCCAATGAGGGTCCCGATCATGCCCATGGCGGGAGAAAAGGTGGCCATGGTGCTGAGGATTTCCGCCCCCAGCCGATGCCTCTCCTGCTGACAATCGATTTCTATCTCCAGGATTTCCCGGATGGAGTCCGGTTCCATGCCGTCCACCGCCAGCTGCAGACCCCTGGTGAGGAAATTGTCTTTCAGCGTCCACAGGTCCCGCTCCAGGGCCAGCAAACCTTCCCGCCTGGACTTCCTCGAGAAATCCACGAACCTGTCGATGAGCTCCTGCATGCTCCATACTTTGGACAGGAAGACGTTCTTCACCACTCGAAAAACCCCCAGGACATCCTTCAGGGGGTAGTGAATCATGGTGGCCCCCAGGGTTCCCCCCACCACAATCATGGCCGAAGGGACGTCGATGAAGAGACCAAGTCCACTCCCCATCATGATGGAGGTGATGACGAGCGCGAAGGCGATGACGATTCCTATGAGCGTGGCAAGGTCCATAAACCCTCGAAATGATCTGACGAGTCCCGGGTGAAGCCTTCCATGTCCATCCGCGGGGCTCTCTTCCCCGTTGGGCATCGAATCATGGTCCACAGGAGCCTAGAGCAATAGATGTGCCACGGTTGGGAAACCCTCGGTCTGTACCGGTTTCCTCGGCGGGAGAGCTAAAAACCGCTGCTGGATGCACTCTTCCAGGGATTTACGCTGTGCGTCGAGTCAAAAGAATGAGCACTCATGGATGAGACGGGACAATTGCCGGGTCAAGGATTTGACAAAATAGTTCTGAATTATCGGGGTATCCGTGGCGGGCAAAATTTGCATCGGAGGTCAGCAAATTCTTCCCCAACGAGGGGATCCCATCGACGGGGTGATAATTCATAACAATCTGCAATTAATAGATTTTTTAGCTGAGTGCGCGTTGGTATCCTTGTTGCTCAGCAGAAAGTGCGGTGCAATTCTATGAAGGATTGAAACGACAGCACATGACCGAAACGGAGGATGATCCATGACGGGAGTGAATACCATCAGTGCCCAATCCGTGAAGAGCTTCTTCGGCTCCACGCCGACGCAGCTCAGCGGGTCCCAGACAGAAGGGGTCGCCGGGAAAAAAGCCCTCGACATGAACGCCTTCCTGACCATGTTCACGACCCAGCTGAAAAACCAGGACCCCACGAACCCCCTCGAGTCGTATGAACTGGCCGCCCAGCTCGCCCAGTTTTCATCCGTCGAGAGGCTCACCCTCATCAACTCCAACCTCAAGGAGATGCAGTCCTATCTTGCTTCCCTCAACAACTCATTGATGATGGGGATGATCGGCAAGCAGGTGGTGGGCCGGAGCGACAGCATCCAGCTCAACGGCAGTGAGATTTCCAAGGGCAGCTACACGCTGAACACAGCCGCGGATGTCACCCTCAAGATCACTGACGAAAATGGCGCCCTGGTGCGGACAATCAATGTTGGGTCCCAGAATGCGGGGAGCTACGATGTGAGCTGGGACGGCAAGAACGGATCTGGGCAGCAGATGCCTGACGGGACCTATCATTTCCAGGTTGAGGCCGTCGATGCCAGCGGCCGGGTCCTCGACATCACGCCCACGGTGAGCGGGACCGTGTATTCCCTCCGTCTCGACGAGGGAATTCCCTCTCTCGTCCTGGGGGGAGCAAACGGTGTCAAGCTCAGCATCAATGAAGTGACGGAAATCATCGGATCGGAGGCTGAGGCCTGATGGGGGTGCGTTTCCATGTCGCCTCGAGTCAAGAGCCCGGTATCCCATTGGAATTTGCGGAATGAACCGACACTGAGCGCATCCAAACAGAATAAAAAGGAGAACTCTCATGGGAGCGAGCAATTCAATGTACATCGGTGTGAGTGGCCTCAACAGCTTCAGTGCGGCGTTGAGCGTCGTGGCGGACAATGTGGCCAACGCCAACACCACCGGCTTCAAGTCCAACTCCGTCACCTTCGGGGACATGGTCTCCAGCTACTACTCCACCCAGTCCGCCGACACGGATCGGGCGGGATGTGGCAGCGCCATACTCGGCATCGCCACGGACTACAGTGAAGGGCCCATGGTGGCGACCAACAAGTGGAGCGACGTGGCCATCAACGGCAACGGTTTTTTCACCGTGAGAACGCCGGCCGGCGACATGTACACCCGTGACGGCAGCTTTCACATGGACAGCGTCGGCAACCTCGTCACCCTTCAAGGCTATGGGGTGCTCGACGCAAGTGGAGCCCCCATAACCGTGGATAATCCCACAACTCCCGCCTACAGCAATTACAACATCGATGCCGACGGCATGATCTGGGGGACTCCGGTTGCCGGGGGTGATCCCGTGATCATCACCGGTCCAATAGGAGTCACCATTTTCCCCAACCAGGACGGCCTGATTCGCCAAGGCGCAAACCTCTACACGGCCGGCCCTCAGACCGGCGCAGCCAATCTTGGAACCCCCAATACGGGGGGGCGCGGGTTCATCGTGGACCTGAACCTGGAAAACTCCAACGTGGACCTGGCCAACGAGATGGTCAACATGATCATCTACCAGGCCGATTACAATGCAAATTCAAAGTCGATCCTCACGGCGAGCGAGATGCTGGACGTCGTCACCAACCTCATCCGCTGATCCTTGGGCGCGGGCTGAAATCAACGGGGGCGGTTCCATCGGGGACCGCCCCTTTTTTGTGTATCATTCCCTCGCGTTATAGCAGTGATTCCTCTCAAGGCTCCCCCAGGTAGACATCCACGGAAAGGCGTGTCCGAATTTCAACTGAGGCCTATCCGCATAGACGAGGAAGAAAACGCGGTTTTCGCCTTCTCCATGGCCGCAACCTTGTCTCTGACCCTGTTTGAGCGATTTCGACGGCAACCCCTCGTCATGCCGGCGAAAGCCGGCATTCAGCTGGTTGTTTGAATTTCCTGGGTTCCTGTTTTCGCGGTAATGACGGACGAGGATTCCTGGGATGAGAACCACTCACTTCAGATCGGATCATTGCGGATCATGCGAGAATGTTGATCAGATGGTTTGGGTTGGCGTGGATACGGACGATCCCGGTGTCCCCCTGAACGCGCTGGCTTTTCAATTCCGCCTGTCCCCGGGATGGTTTCTTCGAAAAGGCCCGGTTCGGCATGGGGTGTTGACCGCTGCCGCTGCGCTCGTCACGGACATCCACGAGGAATTGCCCGAGTGTGAGTCCCTGTTCTTGAAGATTTTGGCGAAGGGCGGGCGCGTTGCGCAGGAGGACCTCTCTGGCCTGTTCTTTTTCAGCGATCACAGAGGCGGTGACCTCTTCGTGCTTAGTTTCCACCCGGAGAGTCAAACGGCCGAGCTCGCTTGGCTCCAGTTCCAGGGTCAGGTGCGAGGTCGGCCTCTCCTTCAGCAGATTCTGGATGTGTTGAGCCATGTTCTGCGGCCATGCGGGGTTGACGAGGGATAGGCTCTCTCCTCGAAAGGGCGTTTGGAATGGCTCGTTCACGGGCATGCCCTGGGAAACGGGGGAATAGCCCATGAAGGCACGTCCCCACGAGTCGAAAACATGGGAGTCGGAACCGCCGCCATCGGTTTGTGTGTGCCCCAAGCCGGAGTCGGAAGCCCCCTGGAGAGGCTGCGGGTCTGTTCTTCTCGTCTCCCCGTCCACAAGAGGGTCGAACTGGCTCGAAACGGCTCTGGAAAGCTTTTCCCGGACCGGAGCGGCTTCTTCCTGGATGGGAGTGGTGGCTTGCCCCCAAACGCCAGGACCCTCCTGCGCCCTGGCGAGCACGTTGTCCAGCCTGGAGGGAGGGTCGGTCATCTGTGCCCTGGGGGCTTCTCTCGACGTTGAAGGAATCTCCTTCGCACCGGCGAAATTGGTCGTTGGATCAAGGCGTCTTCCGCTGCCTTGTCCCGCCGTGTCCTCGTGAGAATCGGCCTTGAGGTTTTGAGCGCCCGCGGATTGTCCAGTGGGGAATCCATCGACACGGGAGCTCCCCGGTGTGATCTTGGGGGCAGGGACCGAGGGATCGGCCGAGGATGACCCGGAGGTGTTCTTCCGTGCCGCCTCGCCCTTGAAATGCTCTTGCCGGTCCTCTCTTCCAGCGTTTTCCTCATACCCCGAAGACGTTTTTGCATCGGAGGGATTGACCAGGGAGATTGGAGGCTGACTCAGGGTTCCCGGCTGAGGCTGCCCCTGAAGCTCGGTGGCGCCATGTTCGGGAATCGTTCCATTGTAGGTGGATGTCTCACGCGCCGTGGCCCACTGCTTGCCCGAGGCCATCAGCCCAGGACCATCCTGCAGGATGGATTTCAGGGTATCCTGAACGTCCTGGGACAGGCTTTGGCCCATGGAAATCACTCGGGCATCAGTGAGGTGCTCTTTGGGGATCTTCGCGTTTCCGGCGAGCGATTCCAACCCGGACCCTTCCGCGGGGTGGGCCCGGTCCAGGATCTCTCTTGCCGCCTCCGAGAGGTTTGCAAGCAGCGCAGTCCCATCCGATGACTTGATGTTGGATGAATAAACAGACCGCGATTCTCTCGTTCCCGTTTCGAGCCGGGAAAGCGACATGCCGTTTTGCCCTTCCGAGGCTTTGGCCTGGTGAGCTCCGCTGACGGAGCCATCCTTCTCATTGATGCTGCTTGAGATTCCCTGGAGGTCAAGAACGGAGGGAGGCCTTTCGGTCGTCCTGCTCGGGTCCTTTTCCCTGAAATTTCCGCCTACGAAAGAAGGGACGGAGCTGGCCATCAAAGGTGCGGACTGGGTGGGTGTCGAAGAGGAGCGGGTGTCACTCGCTCCGGTCTTCAGCTCGGCGAGATGCACGGCCTGCCGTCCGGTTTCATCAGTCACGGCGGTCCGAAGTGCCTTCGCTTCTTGAACTTGCCGGACCGCCTTCTCCAGGACTTGTCTCAGCTCATTCAGGCCGTATACCCCCCTGGGTCTTGTGACAAGTTCCTGGGTGGCGAGGGTGTCCCGGCTTCCTGGCAACGCAAGGGACTTGAGCAAGGCCTCGACGTCCTGGCCCGAAGCCTTCCCGGGCGTGAGGGTTGAGCTGCCCGCGGTCTGCTTGTCGAGAACGTTCAGCAGGTTACCGAGAGAGAGCCGCCCCTGCTTGTCTTCCGCGCTGGTGCACGCCTTTCGCACTTCCGCGGGAAGTTTCAAGTCTGCAAGCACCTTCTCCAACAAGGCAGGATTGGAGAAGAACATCTCCTCCTGGATCTTGGAGCGGGAGTCACTCGCTGGTTTCCCATCGGATACGAGACGCTTCAGCGACTTGCTCCTCTGGGTTGCGACATTGTCTTTCGCGGAGCCCGAAAGAACGGGCTCAAGGGTTGCGGAGAGTGAAGGGGAGGTGGTTTCACCGGAAAGGTTCCCTTTCAGGGATGCGGGAGAGGTTGGGGACGGAGCCCCATCGATCTGGAGCTTCTGTTTCTCCAATTCCCTGGAGAATTCCGTGGCAACGATCCCTTGGCCGATATCGGTCTGTTCCTTCTCCAGGAACTCCATCATGAGCTGCGCAGCATTGATTGGACTTGACTGCATAAACGGTCCTCTTTCCAGTGAAGTTCGCTCTCATGTCCAGTGCGGACAAAGATAAGCAATCCTGGTACCATTGATGGAATGGCGCGATAGCCTTGTAATTTCAATTGGTTGAATCCAGTCCGTCATAACGTTCGTGACGCTGGGGAGGGTTTCTACGGAAGTTTTTTCCACATCCGGCGACAATCTTTTCCATGCCGGCGGTCATTCCTTTGCACGGGGAAAGGGTGTCTGGGAAGGGAAATTGCTTCGGGTCGTAGACCGCACCGGTTGTACCGTGGGGAGGGTTTCATCCCCTCCCGTCATGGGGGGAGGGGAGATTCGATGACTTCCCGTCATGGTGGAGCAGGGGACATGGGCGGTGGATCTTGGAGCTTCCGCCGCCCTGATGATCTTCTCACCGGTGAGACTGGGGGTGGGGTAAGGCTAAACGCCGACGCGGGGCGAGGACTTGTCTTGCGCAAGCATCGCCAGAGCCATGGCTCTCTCTTCTCGAAATCTCCCGTGGACGGCGTCCTGAACCTCGGGGGTCGACTGGCCGAACTGCCTGGCTCGTGAGGAGTACACGCCGTTGATGACATCCTTCGCCTGCGTATCGATCCCCTGGCCCTTTGCCCGGTTGATGACCTTGCTAAAAATCCTGGCGGCACCCCTGGGCCCATGCTGGACCGCGGTGCTCCAAAGAACTTCCTTCAACGCCCGTGAGTGCTTGGTGATGTCCACGCCGGTTTCTTCATAAATGTCCTGTACGGCTGGCATGTAGTGGGACTCGGTGATGAAGTCGTGCTGGATCTGGGCAAAACGAACCGGGTCCTCGGCGGCAATCCGTCTCCACTCGGCAGGCATGGACCCTCTTCGGCCCCCCGTGTTGGAAGGTCCGGCGGCCGCCAGTCTTCTCGCCAGCTCAGGGGCCCGGTCTCCCAGGTATTCAATGAAGCTCCTCATGGTTCCGGCTCGGGACGATATCTGGTAGACCCCGTAAGACGTGCCCCCGGTCCGATCGTAGCCTATGGCGTCAACGCCGCTGTCCCCCGACTCGAACCGTGCCGCCAGGGACCCGATGCCGGCGGGGAGGTTGGCGGAATTTAAGGATCCGTCCCCCGCTGCCATTGCTCCGAAGGAGCTCTTGGATCCCTTGGATGCCTCCGCCCCCAACGTTTTTAGACCGATCTTCTCCAGGCGACTTCCACCCCCGGACAAAGCAGCGAGTTCGAGGAGGGCGGAAGTCGCAAGGGCGTTGACCCCGCCGGCGAGAGCTCCCCGCTGCTGGGTTCCCTGAGACGGCCGGGGGGTTCCCGGGTTGCTTCCCTGTCCAAGTTGCACATTTTGAAGTTTGGCCATTTCCGCTTGAAGGGAATTTATTTCCGCGTTGCTGCCTTCCTGTCCCGTATTTTGCACCTGGTTCAGAACCCGCTCGAAGGTCTTTTGCCGAGAGGATGCGACCAGGGTCTTGTACGCCATTTCCGTGGCGGTGGCTCTAGCCGAGTGATGGTTCTGGTTGGTTTTGACGTTCAATGCCATGCTCGGTTCCTCCCCGTGGAGATGCCTGATTCAGATCACGTTCCTCTGAGATGCAAGAAGTGTGCATGAATCAGAGACAGTCTCCACTTGTCTTCCGTGGGGGTCTGGACGGTGAAAACTCAAGGTGGCGAGGAGGGGAGGCGATCAGGCAGAAGACGTCTTGGTGTCAACTTCCTGGCTGTCAATGCGGGAGAGGAAATGATCGAGGATCCCGTTGATGAAAGAGCCGGAATCCGCGCTTCCAAAAGCTTTTCCCAGGTCTATGGCCTCGTTGATGGAAACTTTCGGGGGGATGTCGGGGCAATGAAGCATTTCAAAGAGTGCAAGCCGCAATATATTGCGATCGACAATGGACATGCGCTCGAGTCTCCAATTGTCGGACGCCGAGGCAATCATCCTGTCAATGTCTGTGAGATGAAGGAAGACCCCGTTGACGATCCGTTCAGCGAAGGGACGCAGGGTTGGCGGCGCCTTGACATCGGGATCGTCCTCTTCGTCCAGGAGCGCATAGTAGAGAGGAAGGGCTTCTTCTGGAGTGAGGTCGTTTTGGTCCATCTGGTAGAGAATTTGGAGGGCTATGGCCCGGGAATGGCGCCGTCCCTTGGCTTTGCTGTTCACCGATTCGTTCCTCGAAGATCAAGTCTGGAGCATCGAGCCCATGGAAACCGGAATCCTGCCGAAAGCTTCCCCCAGCGCATGCCGTGGGAATCCTGAGATGGTTTTTTACGGCTTATCCACTCAGTCATGCCGACCAAAGCGGGCATCCAGAGACTCTTCCTGGATTCCGGGTCAAGCCCGGAATGACGACCGCTTTGTCGGTCACCAAATTGTGTGGATATGCACTTCGGGGCCGAACTACGATATCTGCCTGATGAGATTCGCCATTTCAATGGCGGAAACGGCCGCGTCCCATCCCTTGTTTCCTGCTTTGGAGCCGGCCCGCTCGATGGCCTGTTCCAGAGTGTCCGTCGTGAGCACGCCGAAAGTGACGGGGACCCCGGTGTCGAGGCTGACGGAAGCAACTCCCTTGGAGACTTCATTGGCCACATAGTCGAAGTGAGGAGTCGCTCCACGGATGACGGCTCCCAGGCAGATCACGGCGTCGTAGCGGGAGGTGGAGGCAACTTTTTTCGCGAGAAGGGGGATCTCGAAGGCTCCGGGGACCTTGAAAATGTCGATGGCGGCGTCCTCGGCGCCGCTTCGTCGCAACGCATCGAGAGCTCCACCGAGGAGCCTGTCGCAGATGAAATCGTTGAATCGGCTGACGATGATTCCAAAGCGCAGACCCTGTGCGAGGAGTTTTCCTTCGTATGTGTTCATGTCATGAATCCTTTTGCTGTACGCAGCTCAACAGGTGGCCCATCTTCACGCACTTGGTGCTCAGGTACTGGATGTCGTGCTCGGTCGGGGGGATCTCCAGGGGCACCCGTTTGGTGAACGTGATGCCGTAACCCTGAAGTCCGACGATTTTCTTGGGGTTGTTGGTCATGAGGCGCATTTTCTTGACCCCCAGGTCCACGAGCATCTGGGCCCCGATGCCATAGTCCCGCAGGTCTGCCTGAAATCCCAGAGCCTCGTTCGCCTCCACGGTGTCGTAACCTTCCTCCTGGAGGGCGTAGGCCTTGATCTTGTTGAGGAGCCCAATCCCTCGTCCCTCGTGATTCCGCATGTAGAGCACGACGCCCTTGTCTTCCTTCGCGATCTGGATCATGGCGGCCCGGAGCTGTCCGCCGCAGTCGCAGCGCAGGGATCCGAAAACATCCCCTGTGAGGCATTCCGAGTGGACCCTCACCAGGATCTCATCATCGGGCTTGATCTCTCCCTTGATCAGAGCCAGATGCGTGTAGTCGTCGATGTCGTTGGTGTATGCGATGATCTTGAACTCGCCCGCGAAAGCGGTGGGCAGTGTGGCCGTCGCGCCCCGGTGGACGAATATCTCGTTCTGCATCCGGTACTGGATGATGCCGGCCACCGTGACGATCTTCACGCCGTGTTCCTGGGCGAAGATTTCAAGGTCGGGCATGCGGGCCATGGTGCCGTCGTCTTTCATGATTTCACAAATGACTCCCGACGGCTTCAATCCCGCGAGCCTCGCCAGATCCACCGACCCCTCCGTCTGCCCGGTGCGAAAGAGCACGCCCCCTTTTCTGGCCTTGAGAGGGAACACGTGACCCGGGCTGACCAGGTCGTCCGGCTTGGCGTTGTCTGCAATGGCGGTGCGTATGGTCTGGGCCCGGTCCGCCGCGCTGATGCCTGTCGTCACACCGTGTCGTGCCTCGACGGATACCGTGAAGGCGGTCTGGAAAGGCGACCGGTTGTTGGAGACCATCATGGGAAGCTGCAAACGCTCCACGGCCTCGGGCATGAGAGAGAGGCAGATGAGGCCCCGTCCGAACCTGGCCATGAAGTTTACGGCTTCCGGAGTGACTTTTTCCGCTGCCATGCAGAGGTCACCCTCGTTCTCCCTGTCCTCGTCGTCAACAAGAATGACCATTTTGCCCTGGCGGATATCCTCCAGCGCTTCGGGAATGGTTGCCACAGGCATTCACTCAACTCCTTCGAAAAATGATTGAAGGGCCCCACAAGGCCCTTTGTATCCCTAGATCCCTCAACTCTATAACACGAAGCCGGTGCATTCTCAAGATGGGGTTCAAGGTGAAAGCCATCCATTTCATTACGGTTTTGCCCAATGACCCATTCCGGGATCAAAGAAAACCGTGCTCCTTGAGAAAGTCCACGTCGACATTCGCCTTATCTTTGACCGCTGAACCTTGGCCTCCCCAGGCGGCCACCATCTTCTCCACGTATTTGCCGATGAGGTCCGTTTCGATGTTCACCGCATCGCCGATGTGCATCTGCGAAATCGCTGTTTCTCCGGCCGTGTGGGGAACGATGTTCACATCGAAGTGAGTGTCGCCGCACCCGTTGACCGTGAGACTGATCCCGTTCACCGCGATGGACCCCTTTTCGATGATGTAACGGGTGAGTTCCCGAGGAACCAGGAAAAAAAGACGCCAGGATCTGCCCTCGGCTGTGCGGTCCTTGAGAGTGCCGATTCCGTCCACATGGCCGCTCACCAGGTGCCCTCCCAGGCGATCACCCATCCTCAGGGCCCGCTCCAGGTTGAGTTGACTGCCCGCGGGCTTCCTGCCGAGAGTCGTGCGATGGAGAGTCTCGGCGGAGACATCGACGGTGAACACGTTTCCATGGAATGAAACCACGGTGAGGCAGGCTCCGTCGACGGCGATGCTTTCCCCCAGCTGAATTCTCTCCATCCTGGTGTTGGCCTGGATGACCATCTGTGCGTCGGGACCGTGGTGTTCCAGCCTGAGGAGTGTCCCGGTCCCTTCAATGAGCCCCGTAAACATGCCCTTTTCCCTCTCAGAACAATTGCTCCCGGAATCTTCCGTGGAGCATCACATCCTGGCGAAAGCGCCTGACCCTCACGTCGTGCACCGCAAAAGCCTCCGCCACACTCCCCTTGGCTTCGCCCCGGGCAACTGGAACCGCTTCCGGGTCTGCCAGGATCTTCGGCGCATAGAAAAAATAGAACTCGTCGGCCAGCCCCTGCTCGACAAAAGCCCCCAACACCCGTGACCCGCCTTCCACGAGAAGACTCGTGATATTCCTTGTGCCCAGTACCTTGAGGAGACTCGGGAGATCCACCTGCCGGTTGCTGGACGGCAACCGCAAGACCTCGACTCCCGCTTCCTTGAGACGGGTCTCCTTCTCCGACGATGCCCCACCGGCACAGGCGACCCAGACGGGCGACTCATTCGTCGTCCCCACCAGTTGACTCTCCGGCGACAGTCGAAGCATGCTGTCGAGCACGATGCGAACGGGCTGCCTGCATCGGGTTCGAGGCCCCATTCTCGCCGTCAGCAGAGGGTCGTCGGTCAGGGCGGTTTCAACGCCGACCAGAATGGCATCGAGGGAACAGCGCAAGCGGTGAACAAAAAGCCTGGATCGATCGTTGCTGATCCATCGTGACTCGCCGGACCTCGCGGCGATACGCCCATCCAGTGTCATGGCGGCCTTGAGGGTCACATGGGGGAGACCGGTGGTCACATGTTTGATGAAGGCCTGGTTCAGGACACGGCATTCTCGCTCCAGGACCCCTGCGTCGACTTTGAGACCCTTTTCCCTCAGAAATCCACAGCCGCCGCCCTGGACAAGGGGATTGGGGTCGCTCATCCCCACCACCACGCGAGAGACGCCCGATTCAAGAATGGCTCCGGTGCACGGCGGGGTGCGCCCAAAATGGTTGCAGGGCTCCAGCGTGACATAGAGGGAGGCTCCGAAAGCCTTGTCCCCGGCAATTCGCAGGGCATTGATCTCGGCGTGAGGGCCTCCCGCAAAGGCATGGCAGCCTTCACCCACAACGGTGTCTCCCCGGACCACGAGGGCACCGACCATGGGATTCGGGCTCGTGAATCCTCGGCCTTTCTCCGCGAGACGCAGGGCTTTCCGCATGAAAAGCCGATCGTTGGCATTCTCCGTCGTGGGGATCCACATTTTCTTCAAGAGCCTGTTTGCGCAAGGGAGCCAGTGCGAACTGAACCGCCAGGTTTCGGGCCTCGAAGGCATCTTGAATCAGCCTTGAACGGATTCATTCTCCCTCTTTCCCTGGAAGGGGAGTCGAGAATGGCTGCAACCGCCCATCCTCCGCTGTGGGGGGCAAGTCCCGAAGTCCATCCTATTCATGGAGGGGAAAGGAAGTGCAGAAATCCGCAACCTCGCTCTTCAGCTGATCCAGCAGGGCGTCGTTTCCAGCGGCATGAAGGCCCCGATGGATGAAGCGGGCCACCGTGGCCATGTGGTCGGGAGCCATGCCTCGCGTGGTGACGGCGGGGGTCCCGATGCGTATGCCGCTGGCTACGTTGGGCTTGTGAGGATCAAAGGGGATGGTGTTCTTGTTCACCGTGATGCCGCCCCGGTCCAGGGTTTCCTCCGCGATTTTGCCGGTGAGCCCCTGGGGGGTTAAGTCGATCAGCATAAGGTGGTTGTCGGTTCCCCCCGAGACGAGCCGGTAGCCCAAATCCGAGAGCTCCTGGGCCAGCCGCCTGCTGTTTTCCACAACACGCCTCTGATACTCCTGAAAGGTTGGCTGGAGGGCCTCCTGAAAGGCCACAGCCTTTGCAGCGATGATGTGCATGAGGGGCCCCCCCTGGATTCCGGGGAAAATGTGGCTGTCCAGCACCTTTGCATACCTGGCGTGGGAGAGGATGAGGCCCCCCCGGGGTCCTCTGAGGGTCTTGTGGGTGGTTGAGGTGACAAAGTCTGCGTGGAAGATGGGGTTGGGATGGAGACCGGCACTCACCAATCCCGCGATATGCGCCATGTCCACCATGAGGCTGGCTCCGGTTTTTTCGGCGATTTCCTGGAACCGGGCAAAATCGATAATGCGGGGATACGCGCTGGCTCCTGCTATGATCAGCTTCGGCTTGTGCTCCGTGGCCAGTTCCTCCACCTGGTCGAAGTCGATGGTCTCCGTATCCCGCCTCACTCCATAAGAGATGACCCGGTAGAATCGTCCCGAGAAGCTCACGGAGCTCCCATGGGTCAGATGGCCTCCCTGGCTCAAGTTCATGCCGAGGATCGTGTCCCCGGGCTGAAGCACCGAGAAGTAGACCGCCATGTTGGCCTGGGATCCGGAATGGGGCTGGACATTGGCATATTCGGCATGGAAGAGCTTCTTGGCACGCTCCTGCGCCAGCCTCTCCACAATGTCAACAAACTCGCAGCCGCCGTAATATCGCTTTCCGGGATACCCCTCGGCATACTTGTTTGTGAGCACGGATCCGGTCGCTTCGAGGACCGCGTTGCTCACGAAATTCTCTGAAGCGATCAGCTCGAGCTTTCCCTGTTGCCTTCTACTCTCCTCGCGAATGGCAAGGGCTACGTCCGGATCGACTGTTTCGAGGTAAGACATAATTCCCTCTCTGGCAGTGAGCGTTCTATGAGGAAGATCTGTGCATCAATGGGTGCGTCGTCGGGAGCCGGGAGAGTCCCCCAGCTGCGTCACTTGGTCGATCATGTCCACGCGCCTTTGGTGGCGCCCTCCCTCAAATGGTTCCTTGAGCCAGACATCCAGGATCTCCATGGCGAGATCCTGACCGAGAAACCGTCCCCCAAGGCACAGCACATTGCTGTCGTTGTGTTTGCGGCTCATCTTGGCCCCATAGGGTTCCGAAACCTGAACGGCTCGAACCCCGGCCATGCGATTGGCCACGATGCACATGCCAAGGCCGCTTCCACAGATCAGTATCCCCCGGTCCACATCGCCGGCCGCCACCGCATGGGCGACCCTGGTTGCGTAAACAGGATAATCGACGGATTCGAAGCCATGGGTCCCGATGTCTTCAACCTGGACTCCCTGGCTTATCAAATGCCGGGCCACTTTTTCCTTCAGCTCAAACCCGGCATGGTCACATCCGATCATGATCTTCATGGCGCCTGCTCTGTTGCTTGAAACGAGGACAAATCACTCACTGCTGTTCCACCTGCGGAAAACCAGAGTGCCGTTGGTGCCGCCAAATCCGAAGGAATTGGATAGGGCCACCTCGATGCGAGCAGACCGGGCCACGTTGGGCACGTAGTCGAGATCGCAGTCAGGGTCCGGGTTTTCATAGTTGATGGTGGGAGGCATCAGCTGTCTGTCGATGGAGAGGACAGTGTATGCGGCCTCGATCCCGCCGGCGGCCCCGAGAAGATGGCCCGTCATGGACTTGGTGGAGCTCACTCCGATTGCCGATGCGTGGTCTCCGAAAACGGTTTTGATGGCCTGTGTTTCATACTTGTCGTTGAGGTCCGTCGACGTGCCGTGGGCATTGATGTACTGCACCTCCCGGGGCTTGACTCCGGCGTCCGCCAGGGCGTTGCGCATGCACCGCACCGCTCCCTCTCCCTCCGGAGCCGGCGCCGCCATGTGATAGGCATCGCCCGAGGCCCCAAAACCTATGATTTCCGCGTAGATCCTGCTCCCGCGTTCCAAGGCCCGCTGCAGTTCTTCCAGAATGATGACCGCCCCCCCTTCACCCATGACGAAACCATCCCGGTCGCGGTCGAAGGGGCGGGACGCCTTTTCCGGTTCCTCGTTGCGGGTGGAAAGAGCCCTCATGGCGTTGAATCCCGCAACCCCCAGGGGAGTGATGGTCGATTCCACTCCACCCGTGAACATTATATCAGCCATGTCATCCCGAATCATGTGAAAAGCCTGTCCCACCGCATGGGTCCCGGCGGCACAGGCGGTTTGGACTGCGAGGTTGGGCCCTTTGGCTCCATGGTAAATGGAAATGAGTCCCGGGGCCATGTTGCCGATGAGCATGGGGATGAAGAACGGGCTGATCTTTTTGGGACCGGCATCGAGGAGGATCTTGTGGTATATCTCAATGGTGGAGAGTCCACCCAGGCCGCAGCCCAGGATGACTCCGGTCCGGTCGCACACATCTGAATTCACCCGCAGCCTGGAATCTTCGGCCGCCAGTTGTGCCGCCCCCAGTGCGAACTGTAGGAAAGGGTCCATCTTCCGCAGTTCCTTCTTGGGAATGAAGTCCTCCGCATTGAAGCCCCTGACCTGCCCGGCAATTTTCGTCGCGTAACTGGTGGTGTCGAAATAGGTGATCATTCCGATGCCGGACTGTCCCCGGGTCAGGTTGGACCAGTTCTCGTCGATTCCTATCCCCAACGGTGAAACAAGCCCAATTCCCGTGACGACGACGCGACGGCGTCTGTTCAAATCCATGAAAGTCTCCCTCGTTCAGTGATGGATGTCGTTTTCCAATGGCACGAGCATCGCCGTGAACGGCTCATCGGAAAACGGTGAAGTGTGGACGGGCCAGGGGAGCTACCCCATGAACATGCCTCCATTGACGTGAATCACCTGCCCGGTGATGTAGGCGGCCTCGCTGGAGGCCAGGAATTTCACAGCGGCAGCCACTTCCTCGGGAGTTCCCGAGCGCCCGGCGGGAATTTGGGCCAGCAGTCCCTCCTTGGCTGCGTCAGGCATGTGAAGCGTCATGTCGGTCGCGATGTATCCAGGAGCCACGGCGTTGACCGTGATGTTTCTCGAAATGAGCTCACGGGCGAGGGAACGCGTGAAGCCGATGAGGCCTGCCTTGGCCGCGGAATAGTTGCACTGACCACCGTTGCCGATGAATCCAACCACCGAGGTGATGTTGACGATCCTGCCGAAACGCTGTCGGAGCATGGGTTTGATGGCCGCCTGCGAACACAGAAAGGCCCCCTTCAGATTCGTATCCAGGACGTCCTCCCATTCGGAGGGCTTCATCATGGCCAGGAGATTGTCTCTGGTGATGCCGGCATTGTTGACGAGGACGTCGATGCGGGAGTGGGTCTTCGTGATCTCCTTGAAAGCCTCTTTTACCGAGTTCGCATCCCCCACGCTGAAACGGTGAAGGTGGGGGACGGCTCCCCTGCCTTCCACCGCCGTGGCGGTTTCCCGGGCTGCTTCAGGGTTCGAATGGTAGTTCACGATGACGTCGCAGCCCGGCTCACTCAAAGCCGCCGCAATGGCGCGACCGATTCCCCGGCTCGCCCCGGTCACCACGATGACTCGCTTTTCACTCATTAGAGCTCCCCTCTCTCCTGCCTGACCTTGCGAACAAAGGCAGGAACGAATTCAAAGAGGTCCGCGACGACTCCGTAGGTTGCGATGTCAAAGATTGGAGCCATGGGATCCTTGTTCACCGCCACGATGACGTTGGAACCCTGCATTCCCACCACGTGCTGAATGGCCCCGGCTATGCCGACGGCCATGTAGAGGGTCGGAGCGACGGTGCGCCCCGTCTGGCCCACCTGGTGCGACGGAGCGATCCACCCTTCGTCCACGGCACCCCGGGAAGCCCCCACCGCAGCCTTGACCAGCTGGGCCAGCTCTTCGATGAGGGTGAAGTTCTCCCCCTTTCGAAGTCCACGGCCTCCGGAGATGATCACGTCGGCTTCCGTGAGCTTGGCTGTCTGGTCCTTTTCGGGAATGATTTCGAGGATCTCGACCCGAGTGTTGAAGCATTCATCCGGGATCCGGGGGAATTCGACCTGGCCATGGTGCCCGGGCTTTTTGACGGGCTTCATGACCTTGGGGCGGACCGTGGCCATCTGGGGCCGTCTGTGCGGGCACACGATGGTGGCCATGACGTTTCCGCCAAAGGCCGGCCGCGTCTGAAGAAGCAGCCCTTCCTCACTCACGCCGAGCTCGGTGCAGTCGGCCGTGAGTCCAGTGCGGAGGCACGCGGCAACCCTGGGAATCACCGATCTCCCGATGCTCGTGGCTCCGGCAAGGAAGACCTCAGGCTTCTTCTGACGGATCAGTTCCACCAGCACGTTCCCGTAGGCCTCATCGGTGAAATGAGCCAACCTATGATCATCGACGGCGTAAACCACGTCGGCACCGTAAGAAATGAGCTCCTGAGTCGCTGCTTCCGTGAAGTCGTGTCCAAGGAGGACCGCCGAGAGAGTCACGCCTCGCTTGTCCGCCAGGATTCGCCCTTCGCTCAGCAGTTCATGACTCACCTTGTGAACCAGCCCTTCACGCCATTCCGCATAGACCCAAACCCCTCTGTAGCCGGCAAGGTCCTCCACCGTTCCGGACCCGGCTTCAGGGAGTGAGAGTGCTCCGAACTCGCAGGTGTCGACGCACATGCCGCAAAGGGTGCACTCGTCGGAGACCTCCACCGATGTTTCCGTGAGAGATATGGCTCCAAAAGGACACACATCCACGCAGACACCACAGACTGTGCACTTCTGACGATTGACAATGGCTTTCATAGACCTGGCACCTTGGCTTCCTTGAGATACCGAAAGAGCTGCTCCGCCTGTTCTTCTACGCTGCCCTGGATCAGGACCCGGTTTCCGCGGCGGGGCGGGCTGAAAACCCTGACCACCTGAGTGAAGGATCCGGACAAGCCCACGGCCTCGGGAGCGAGTCCCAGGTCGGCAGCACCCCAAACCGGAATGACCGCTTTCTTGGCCCGCATCTTGTGGCGCAGAGAGGGCATGCGTGGTTCCCCCACTTCCTTGATGACGGTCACGAGGGCGGGCATGGGGACCTTCCAGACCTCCATGCCCTCGTCGGTCTGCCGTGTCAGCTTGAGATGGCGATCATCGTATGTTTCGATTCGCTTGACAAAAGTGGCGTACGGGATGTTCAACAAAGTGGCCGTCTCCGGACCAACCTGCGCTGTGTCTCCGTCTATGGCCTGTTTGCCGCAGAAAGTCAGATCCACGTTCCCCAGTTTCCTGATGGCGGCCGCGAGGGTCGTCGATGTAGCCCAGGTGTCGGAGCCGGCAAAGGCGCGGTCGCTGAGGAGGACGGCGTCGTCCACTCCTCGGGAGAGAACCTCCCTCAGGGCCTCTTCCGCTTGCGGGGGGCCCATGGTCAAAACGGTCACACGTGCTTCCACCGCGTCCTTGATCTTGAGGGCCGCTTCCACGGCGAACAGATCGAAAGGGTTGATGATGGATTCCACTCCCTGGCGCACCAGGGTGTGGGTGTCGGGATCGATACGCACGTTCTTTGCGTCGGGGACTTGCTTGATGCAGACAACGATGTGCATGGATTCCTTCTTCTCCTCACTTAGAAGAATGTATCTTTGATTCTCCCATATTCCTTGTTCAGTTCCTGGCCGATGATGTTGCGCTGGATCTCGTTGGTGCCCTCGTAGATCTGAAGGATCTTGGCGTCCCTCATCATCTTCTCCACCGGGTAGTCCTGCATGTACCCGTAACCGCCCAGCACCTGAACCGCTTCGGTGGCTACCTCCATGGCCGTGTCCCCCGTGAACACCTTGCACATGGCAGCGATCTTGCTGGAATCGGGGGGCTCGGTGTCCAGGTAACGGGCACCGCAAGTGACCAGGGCCCGGGCAGCCTCCGTCTTGATGGCCATGTTGGCCAGCTTGTGCTGGATGGCCTGGAAGCTGATTATGGGCTTGCCGAACTGGACGCGCTTCCGTGCATATTCAACGGCAATGTCCATGGCCCCCTGGGCCAGACCGACACCGAGGGCGCCAATGCCGGGCCGGGACTTGTCGAAGGTCTTCATGGCAATGATGAACCCCAATCCCTCCCGGCCTATCAGACGGTCCTTGGCGATCCGGCAGTCCTGCAGCAGGAGCTCCCGGGTTGCTGAAGCCCGGATGCCGAGCTTTTTCTCCTTTTTTCCGAAGGAAAATCCGGGGTCACCTTTTTCCACAACGAAGAAGCTGGCACCCCTCGGTCCCTTGGCCCGGTCCGTGATGGCGAGGACCGAGTAGATCTCCGCTTCGCCGCCATTGGTGATCCACTGCTTGGTGCCGTTCAGGATGTAGTGATCCCCGTCCCGCACGGCAGTTGTCTGAATCCCCGAAACATCGCTTCCGGCGCCGGATTCCGTCAAGCCGAAGGCGGCAAGGCGCTTGCCGCTGGCTATGTCGGGGAGATATCGGTGCTTGAGGTCTTCACTTCCATGGAGCAGAATGGGGTACGCTCCCAGGCCGCTCGCCGCAAAGGAAGTTGCCACGCCGATACACGCCTGGGCGATCTCTTCAATGGCCAGGCAGTTCTCCAGGATGCCGCCGCCCAGCCCGCCGTATTCCTCTGGGATATAAAGTCCGAAGAGATCCGCCTGTGCGAGAATCTTCATGATCTCCCACGGAAACTCCTCCTGCTCGTCCAGCTGAGCCCTCACCGGCCGGATTCTTTCCTTCGCGATTTGGGCGGACAACTCCTGAATCATTTTCTGTTCTTCGGTTAAGAAGTAATCCACTCAGGTTCTCCTTTCCTCAGTTCTCTTCGGAGAGTCTGCAACATATGGGTTGCAGGGTGGAGACGGATTCCGCGTTCGTCCCCTCGGGCCGTCCCAAGGGGATCCCGGGCAGAGAGAACAAAGTGAGGAAGTGTCCGCCGACCACGAATCACTGTCTGCCGGCGAAGCCCCACCTGCTCCGCAAGCGATCCAGCATCAGAAGAGTGTATTGATGCTTGAGCTCCACCAATACCTGTTCCCGATCCAGCGCTTCCGCCATGCGCTCATAGATTCCGGCCCCCACGAGCCATGCGGCCTGCTGGATCGCGTTCGCCACCGCGCCGGCCTGGGAGCGTCCATGGGCAACGACCACCGCCTTGCGCGATCCCAGCAGGGGGGCACCACCGACGCTCTGGTAATGGTATAGCTCGCGAAATCGTTGGAACAGGCCGTGCAAGTTCCCACGGTCCACCGGAGCGAGTTCCCGGGCTTGTCCTTCCAGAAACTGGAGGAGGCTCTCCGCGAGACCTTCCACCATCTTCAGCAGAACGTTTCCCACGAAACCGTCACACACGACGGCATCTGTCTTGTTTCCAAACAAGTCCTGGGGTTCAACGTTTCCCACGAAATTGAGACCCGACCGGCTCAGCAGGGAGAAAGCCCGGCGAACCGGCTTTTTGCCCTTCTGCGGTTCGTGTCCGATGTTGAGGAGCCCCACACGGGGCTTCTTTACGCTTTCAGCAACTTCCAGGTAGACATGAGCTAGAGCGGCTGAGTGTGCCAGATGGATGGTGTCGGCTTCGGAATGGGCACCCGCATCGACCAGAAGCACCCTGCCGTTTGGCGTGGGAAGAGGGACCGCAAGTGCCGGACGACGAAGTCCGGAATTCAACCCAACAAAAAGCTTCGCTGCGGCAACGATGGCCGACGTGTTGCCGGCGCTCACCACCGCGTCGACCTGGCCGTCGGCAAGAAGACGCATGGCGAAACCAAGGGAGCTTTCCCGCTTTCTGCGAATCGCCACCGGGCCGGCCTCATCCATTCCGATGACATCGGGAGCATGGACGACCTCCATTGCCGAAGGCTTCCCGTGACGCTCGAGGATCCCCCGAATCTGATTTCCGTTGCCAACCAGGACGAGGTCAAGCAGATCTTGCGGCTTCGCCTGAAGGGACCCTTTCACGATTGCTTCGGGCCCATAATCTCCGCCCATGGCATCGACGGCAATCTTCATCAGGAACGCACCTCGGATGCCGGACCACGGTGATCAGTCCTCGTCGAACTCCAGAACCGCCCGATCGCGATAGTATCCGCACCCCGGGCACACCCTGTGAGGCAACCGCATCTCATTGCACTGGGGACAGCGGGACAGAGACGGAGGAGTGAGTGCGTCGTGGGCGCGCCTTTTGTCTCGCCTGGATTTGGAAGTTTTCCTCTTTGGGACCCCCATGTTTCCATTCTCCTTATCAGACACAAAAAAAGTCCCCAATACAGGGGATCTCTGGTGACGGGTTTGGAATGAATTAACGGTCTTTCTTTTCCGGGAGCCGAGACCGGATCGCCTTCAAATTGCCGAAGGGAGAATCGTCCGCACTCTTTTCACATCGACAGGGGCCCTCGTTGAGGTTTCCCCCGCACCGTTGGCAAAGGCCAAGGCAGCTTTCCGAGCAAAGAACCTTGAAGGGCAGGGTCAGAAAGATCTGCTCCGCCACCAGGTCGTCGATTTCGATGACTTCTCCGTCAAAAAACCTGTAATCCAGGTCCTCGACGTCGAATTCGGTCTCTTCTTCCCCCGTGGCCTTCTCTTCTTGAACCAGAATAATGTCCACGCTCTCTTCCAGAGGACGCTCAAATGCCTCTAGGCATCGATGACAGACCAACTGAAGGACTCCGGCAATGGTGCCCAAAACACGGATGTGGTCAGGATGCTTCTGAATTTCCAGGTCCACGTTGAGGGGTCTGGACAGCTTCAGTGGAGTCGGATCATTCGGGGGTAGAAACTGGTTGAGCCTGTGCTCGTCCCAGTGGAGGTGGATGAACCGTCCGGACTCCGGAATTTCATCAGCGCGTATCCGCATTTCCGCACCTGTGCCAAGTTGCGCAAACGACTTACTATAGAGATTCAACCCGGTCTGTCAAGGAATTTTACCCTGTGGACGAAAAAAGAAACATTCTCATATTCTTTGGGAAAGCTGGTTCACGATGTCTTCCCCCGCTGCGGAAAACGCCCGTTTCCAGGCCTCCTTGGTGAGCACCTCGTCGGCAAAGGAAATGCTCTGTTTGCTCTGGACCGTTCCCATCAGGGTGTCTCCCTGCTTCACATCGCATTCCACCACAAGTTCCACGTTCCCGAGGTAAGGCAAAACGCCTCGCATGATCGCGTGGCCTTTCTTGAATTTCTGAACTCGAGCCTCGACGGTCAGCGTCGGGGCTCCGCTTTCCTCCATCCAAAGCAGGCCCCTCCTGTAGAGGGAGTCGTTGAGGGCGTTCCAAAGGAGCCCAATGACGTCCACATCGTAAAGCTCTGGCGTGTTGTTGGACACATCGACCACGCGAACCTTGACGTCCCTCTGAGGAATCGCCCTCGGATCCGGGTCCACGGTGATGTCGCCGATTCTTTTCCCGCATCCGGACAGGAGCACCAAAACCAAAAAGAAAACAATGAATCGAGGTATTCCAGGCATGATCCTCTTTCTCCCTCCAGATTATTGAAACATGTTCCGCCGTTCACGCAAGCGCGAGAAAAGCGGCTCCTCGCCTTGGAATGGGCCCCACGCCGTGTCCCGTCTCGCCCGGTTTCCAGATGCCCCGGGAAACCGTTCACGACAAAGCGGGAACCAACCGAACAGTTCCCCCCGTGTGAACACCCCCCTTCGGCATCGAAGCGGGGGCCCCGGGGGGGGGCTGCATGGTCGCCCCCAGTTGCCTTCCTTGCCACATTGTCAGCGCATACTGCCAGATGCTCGGCATTTGAGCAAGTTCGCTGTGCCTTGTGCCGCCATTTTTGGTTTTACGGCACCGGAGCCATGGCGCGATTCGCGGGTCCTCCTCCCTCAACTCCTTGTGTTTCCCGATGGGGTGTGTTATCCGGTAAGCACCCCGATTGATTGAAAAAGATATAATGACAAGTGAAGGAGCATATGCATGGACGCGGTCATCACCCGATTCCCTCCCAGTCCCACAGGTTTTCTCCATATCGGCGGTGCTCGAACCGCTCTGTTCAACTGGTTGTTCGCTCGTCATCACAAGGGGAAGTTCATCCTTCGCATAGAGGATACCGACGTGGCCCGGTCCACCGAAGCTTCCATCAAGGCCATTTTGGACGCCATGGAGTGGTTGGGGTTGGAATGGGATGAAGGGCCGTTTTTCCAGACGAAGCGTTTGAATGTTTATGGCGAATACCTGGGGAAACTGGTGGACTCGAGAAAGGCGTATTACTGCGACTGCACTCCCGAAGATCTTGAAAAGCGCCGCCAGGCCGCCTTCGCCGCGGGACGCAAACCCAAGTACGACGGACTATGCCGGGACAAGGGGCTTGGGCCGGGGCCGGACCGAGTCATTCGATTCCGGTGCCCCGACGTGGGAACCACAGCCTTGAACGACTTGATCAAGGGGCCAATATTCTTTGAGAATTCCGAACTCGACGATCTTGTCATCCAGAGAAGTGACGGCATGCCGACCTACAACTTTGCCGTTGTGGTCGATGACATCACCATGGACATCACCCATGTCATCCGCGGCGACGACCATGTGAACAACACGCCGAGGCAGATCCTCCTGTATCAGGCTCTGGGCATCCCTCTTCCCCGATTCGCCCATGTGCCCATGATCCTTGGCGAGGACAAAGCCCGCATGTCCAAACGCCATGGAGCCACTTCCGTCATGGCATACAAGGAAATGGGATACCTTCCGGAGGCAGTGCTCAATTACCTGGTGCGTTTGGGCTGGTCCCATGGGGACCAGGAGATCTTCTCCCGCGATGAGCTCATCGAGAAGTTCAGCCTCGAACACGTGGGGAAATCCGCGGGAGTGTTCAATGAAGAAAAACTGCTTTGGGTGAACGCCCACCACATCAAGGAGCGCCCCGCGGAGGAACTGGTGCCCTTGATCGAGCCGTTTCTGAAGGCCCAGGGATACCCGGAGAAGCCGGCGCGCTTTGTTGGCAAGGCCATTGGCACACTGCAGCCCCGTGTGCACACACTCGTGGAAATGGCTGAATCCATGAGTTTCTACATGGTTGACGAGGTGACCTACGATCCTGAAGCGGCCCGGAAATTCCTGGCTCCCGCTATGCGGGATCCCTTGAACAGCCTCATTGCATGCCTGGAGGAGCTGGAGCCCTTTGACGAGGAGAACCTCGAAAAGGCGTTCAACCGGGTTGTGGCGGAGATGGGAATCAAACTGGGGAAAATCGCCCAGCCGGTGCGAGTGGCCCTGACGGGAGTCACGGTGAGCCCGGGCCTCTTTGAGATCATCGACGTGCTTGGCAAAGACACGGTATTGAATCGTTTACGCCGGGCCATGGAACATTTGGGCACCCAATAGAGTCCTTCGTCGTGGAGGCTGACGGGGTGCAGTTTCCTGGATTCTCCTTCAACACGCGCGTGAGGGGCGGGCGTCGTGGAGCCAAGCTATGGTGGAACGGGCACTGGCAGCTTTTTCCTCTCGAGGATGAGCCAAATGCCTTTGCGGTATCGACTGAGCATTGCCTTCTTCTGCCTTGCTCTGCTGGGCACGTCCTCTCTCGTCGGCCTGGGCATCATCAGCCAGCGGGAGCTCATTCGCAAGGAAGAAGAGGAACGCCTCCAGGGCTGTAACCGGGCTTTCGACCACGACATGGAGCTCCAGGGACAATGGGCGGTGAGTCTGGCGTCGAGTTTCGCCCTGAACCCGGAGGTTGCTGGGGCCCTCGCCAATAAGGACCGCTGGCGGCTCATCGAACTCTGCTACTCGGCATACGGGTTCATGAAAAGGCGCTACGGGATCCAGCAGTTCAATTTCCACGAAATTCCCCCCCGCAACTTCGTCCGCATGCAGCTGCTCTATGTTTTCGGGGATGATCTTCACTACAGGCAGACCATACTGGACGCGATCAAGGATCGCAAGGCGACTTTCGGCCTGGAAAAAGGGCTGACGGGTTACGGCATTCGCGGCGTCGCACCCATATTCCACGGAGGGGATCTGGTGGGCACCGTGGAAATCGGTTTCAGCTTCGGAAGGTTTTTTCTCGAACAGATCAAGAAGCAGTTCGAAATAGAAGTGTCAATCCTGGTTCCCGACGGGAGTCCGACCGCCTTCACCAGCCTTGCCACCACCTTTCCCGAGACTGTGGAGAGGACCGAGCCTCACTATGGGGCCGTGTTTGCCAACCGAGACACGGAGATCTTCATCCGGGAGCATTCCGCGGTACCCTATGCAACCCTGGTGAGATCGCTTCAAGACTACACGGGGAAAACCATCGGCCTGGTGGAGTTCTGTGCGAGACGCACGGAAGCCCTCGCCGTCATGAATCGGTATCGGAGACTGATGCTGGGGACTGGCGCCCTGGGTATGGTGCTGTCTGTCTGGGCCATTTATCTCATCAGCAGCTATTTCAGCAAACCCATTGGCGAGATGGTGACCTTCGCCCGGGACATCGCGGCAGGAAAGGAAGTGCAGGGGCTCAAGGCGCGCCCGTCGGGGGAACTGGGGGTTCTTGCCAAGGCGCTCGACGACATGCTCCAGTCCCTGGAGGATTCCCGCAGGAAAATCAAGGACTACACGGATAATCTCGAGTACATGGTCCATCTGCGCACCCGCGCCCTGAGGGAATCCGAGGAAAAATACCGTACCTTGGTGGAGAATGTCCCCCTGGTTGTGTACCGCCTTCTAGGCAGCGGTAAGACGATCTTCGTCAATCAGTTTGTCGAAGACCTTTTGGGCATCCCGCAGGAGAAGGTGCTCGGCGGTGAGTCGTTCTGGAAGGAAAAGGTGTGGCCGGAAGACAGACCCCGCATATGGCCCCTCATGGATCGGTGTCTCCACGAGGGCCAGGAATTCAGGGCTGAGTACCGTGTGGTCCACCCGGACGGAAGGGTTCTCTTCGTCATGGACCATGCCCTTCCGGTTTTCGACGAAAGTGGACATGTGGAGACGGTGGATGGATTTCTGGTCAACGTCACGGAAAGGTATCACCTGCAAAAACAGATCATCCAGACGGAGGAACTGAGGACCCTCAGCGAGATTTCGGCCCGCCTGGCTCACGAAATCCGCAATCCGCTGGCGGCGGCCGGGGGATTCGCGCGGCGAGTGCTGGACGCTCTGGGAGAAGGGGACGTGAACCGTGAAAAAGTGAGGATCATCGTTCACGAAATCGCCCGCCTGGAGAAGATACTCGCCAAGACCCTGGCCTACCTAAAGCCTTTCCAGATCACTCCCGAGGCGTCTTCCATCAACGAGCTGCTCATTCAGGTGCTGGAGGATCAGGATGCCCTCTTGCGAGAGCGCTCCGTTGGACTCGAGATGAACCTCGCGGCCAACCTGCCCATGATTCCCGTCGACAAGGAGCTCTTTCGGTCCCTTTTCAGGACGATGTTCTTCGCCCTCGCGGACATCTGTCCCCAGGGCCGAAAGCTGGAAGTGTCAACCTTGGCGGGAGATGATGCCGTGCATATCGAGCTGGTTGTCAAGGAGACGCGGGTCTCGGACGACGAGATCGAGCATTTTTTCTATCCGTTCACCAGTCGAGGCGAGCACGCCGAAGCGCTGGATCTGCCCCTCGCCAAAATGATCGTTCACAAGCACCAGGGATTGATCGACCTGGTGAGGGAAGAACCGGACAGGCTGATTCTGAAGATACGCCTTCCCAAACGATGAAGAGACTCCCCTCGTGATCCCGGGTTGCGGCGGAGGTTCATGCCGGAGTCCCTTCAAAACTCCCGCGTTCCCCTCAGTGAAAGTTCGAGGCGCCTTTCGCCTTTCTTCCCCACAACAGGAAAGACGCTTCCTTCACCGCCTCGAGGATCAAACGAACCGCCTGCCCGAGATTCCCATCGTTGGCCCCTTTGACCATCTGGCCATCCACGACTTTTGCTCCATAACTCTCTGCAACGCCGGCGACGAGATCCGCTCCTTCCTTGTCCTCGGAGAGGTTCCAGCCGTGGGGGAACATCATGTTGAAGAGTTCCCCTCCGTCCGTCACGAGATAGAGATCTTCCCTTTCGCCGACTGACCTCAAATGGATCTCGATGCGCTCTTTGTTCGGCATTGTCCAGGTCGTGGTGATGAGAATGCCGCCGCCCGTGGGAACAATGTCCCACCCCAGAACCATTTCCTCCGCCAACGCCTGCTCAATCGCTCCGACATCCATGTTCCATCCTTTCCTCCCGTGAGAATCGTGTGAAGCGCCGTGATGACACCGTCATGGCAAGTGTGCTCCCGCGTCTTGGTAGTGCAAAGTGAATGAAAAAGCAAGTGGTGCGGAGTCCCCTCCCCCAACTGCTCACTGAAGACCAGATATGGAAGAAGGGACCGAAGATGGGCATTGTTGTATTGAAATCGGACAATAAAGAGACCAAAATTGTATCTTAATGGGGAATTTCGACACAAGCGGGGAGCTCTTCAGCGGTCACGAGAGATGGAATGTCCCCGTGGGCAAGTTTGTGACCGTCTCGCCGAAGATCGGCTTCGCTTTTCCCATCACCGGCGACGGGCGCGACAACATAAAATTCAACTCATGGGACTCGGAAGCAACCCATGTTTTTGGGGGGATAAGGCTAGCCGCCTCATTCTGGGGGAGGAGGACAGTGAAATAGAGGACTGTTGTGCTGTAGCGAATTCCAATTGAACCACGCAGGCCGCGAAGGGCACGAAGAAGTTAAAATACACCCGCTCAATGAGTTGTATTCCTTTGTGTTTCTTCGTGCTCTTCATGGTTGGCTGATGAGGACTGCAAAAGCACAGAAGCTCAACGACCATGGCAAGTTACGGGCTGTCCCTACTTTTTCGGGGGAGCCGCGCTCTGCTGGGGAGGAGCCTCAACCACTTTCTTGTACTTCAGGGCCTGCCCCTTGGCGTCTGTGAGGGTGAGGATGTCTTTGTCGACGGCCATTTGCAGGGGTATGCTGCCAAAGCTGCCCAGGGAGATTTCCAGCTTCTTGGGGTCATTCATTTGGAAGGTGGTCTTGATGGTCGTTGGACCGCTGACCACGTTCATGGTTCCATCCCGCATGAACTCGACGGTGTCTTTCCCGTCCACCTTCTGCCACTTGCCGATCATCACCCAGCTTTGCTGAATGGAGCATGAAACGACGAAGAGAACGAGCAGAACACCAGAAGCTAACCGAAAAGCCTTCATAAGAATCCCTCCATTTGATTGATGTCTCTCCCAGGGGTCATCCGAGGAGAGCCCCAAAAAAACAGCATGCGCACACGCCCTCTTGCTTGCCCTGTTTATACTTTTTGTGGATATCTGTCCATCACCAATTCGGAAGCCGCCTGAGAAGTCATAGACCGGGAAGCGTTTCCCGCCGCTCAATCGGCGGCGGACCCGGCCTCCTCTTGAGGAGGTTTCTCCCATTGAGTGGTTGCCGGTCTTGCATGTCGCTCCTTCAGGCGAAACTGGGCCGCTCCAGTCATCTGGACCTTTTCCCGGGGTTCCGAATCCGCCGGTTTACCCCGGGAGGAAAGGGAGTTATTACTCTCCCAACCGATTGAATCGACCACCGAGTGCCTTGTGAAAAACGAATGGAAATCTATGCGCCATATCCGAAACTTCAGCATCATCGCTCACATCGACCACGGGAAATCCACCCTCGCTGACCGCCTCATTCAGATTGCGGGTCTTGTCAGCGAGCGTGACTTCAGGGACCAGATCCTGGATAGCATGGACATTGAAAGGGAGAGGGGGATCACCATCAAGAGCCAGACCGTCACTCTTCCATACAGGAGCAATGATGGTCGGGAATTTGACCTGAACCTCATCGACACCCCCGGTCATGTGGATTTTTCCTATGAGGTTTCCCGCGCCCTGGCATCCTGCGAGGGCGTGCTGCTCCTCGTCGATGCATCCCAGGGGGTCCAGGCCCAGACCCTGGCAAACCTCTTTGCCGCCATGGAGCATGATCTCACCATCATCCCGGTCATCAACAAGATCGACCTTCCGTCTGCTGATGTGGCCATGGTCAGGGAACAGATCGAGACCGAACTCGCTCTGGACTCGGACCATGCCATTCTTTGCTCCGCCAAGGAAGGCACAGGGATAGAGGCTATCCTGGAAGCCATCGTGGAAAGAATCCCTGCCCCCCCCGGAGGGGCCGGCGGGCATCTGCGGGCCCTCATCTTCGATGCTCAGTACGACCCTTTTCGCGGCACCGTGGTGAGTTGCCGGGTCTTTGACGGGAGAGTGCGGCCGGGGGATGTGATCCGATTCATGTCCAATGGAGCAACTTACAGGGTTGAAGAGGTGGGGCTGTTCCGACTGAATCGGGAACCCAGAAAAGAGCTTTCCGCCGGAGAAGTTGGGTACATCATCTCGGGGATCAAGACGGTGAGCGATACCCGCGTGGGAGATACGATCACTCTCGACGGGGACCCGGCTCCTGCCGCACTCCCCGGTTTCAAGGAGGTGAAGCCCGTCGTCTTCTCATCGGTTTACCCGGTGTCCTCGGATGAATACCTGTCCCTGGCCGATGCTCTTGAGAAATACAAGCTCAACGATGCCGCCCTCGTCTATCAGAAGGATTCCTCTGCTGCACTGGGACAGGGATTCCGCTGCGGGTTCCTTGGGCTCCTGCACCTGGAGATCGTCCAGGAACGCCTCGAGAGGGAATACGATCAGTCCATCGTCATGACCGTGCCCAGCGTGGAATACCGGTTCGTCTTGAAGGATGACAAAAAGGTGACGGTGGACAACCCCCAGTACTATCCGGATCCCATTGATATCAAGACTGGCTACGAGCCGTTCATCAAGGCGAGCATCATGATGCCCGAGCGGTACATGGGGGTCGTCATGAAGCTCTGTCTCGAACGTCGCGGCGTGAACCCCCGCTTCAGCTATCCCACCCAGGGACGGGTTGAGGTCGTCTTCGACATGCCCCTCGCCGAGGTCATCTTCGACTTTTACGACCGGTTGAAAACCATCACCCAGGGATACGGTTCCTTTGACTATGAGCTCACCGAGTACCTGGAGAGTGATCTGGCCAAGCTGGATATCCTCGTCAACGGGGAAAAGGTGGACGCGCTCTCCCTCATTGTGCACCGGAACAGGGCGAGGGAGTGGGCTGTGCAGGTGTGTGAGCGCCTCAAGGAAGAGATCCCGAGGCACCAGTTCAAGATTGCCATCCAGGGGGCCATCGGGGGAAAGATCATCGCCCGGTCCACCATATCGGCCTTTCGAAAAGACGTGACGGCAAAGTGCTACGGCGGCGACATCACGCGAAAGCGCAAGCTGCTGGAGAGGCAGAAAAAAGGCAAGAAGCGCATGAAGATGGTGGGGGCGGTCTCCATCCCTCAAAGCGCTTTCGTGGCTGTGATGAAGACCGACAATGAATAGCGTCGCCAAGCCCGGTCTCTACGTTCACGTCCCTTTCTGTCGATCCAAGTGCCTGTACTGCGACTTCTATTCCGTCGACTCCCCCGCTCTAGTCGATCCCTGGCTGCGTGCGCTCCAGCAGGAGGTGCTTTCTTGCCGGCACGAATTCGGGGAATTCGACACTCTCTACCTGGGCGGAGGCACCCCAAGCCTGCTCCACGAAAGACAACTCTCCCTCCTCATGGAACACCTCTTCGGCCATCTGCGGTTTTCCCCAGACTCGGAGATCACCATCGAGGTGAATCCTGACGACGTCACCCGGGAAAAGATGAAAACCCTCCGGAGCCTGGGTTTCAATCGCGTGAGTCTCGGGGTGCAGAGCTTCTTCGACGACGAATTGGCATGGCTCGGCCGCAGGCACGGTGCGGATCAGGCGGAAAGGGCCGTGGAAATCATCAGGTCGGCCGGTTTCACCAACCTCGCCATCGACCTCATCTACGGGTTGGATGGGCAGGATCGACGGAGGTGGTTGACTACCCTTCAACGGGCCGTCAGTTTGATGCCGGAGCATCTTTCCTGCTACCTTCTGACTCTTGAAGAAGGGACTCCTTTTGGACGGATGAAAAGCGAGGGGACCATTGGAGGCCTGGGAGAGGCCGGGGAAAGCCGGCTCTTTCTCCTCACCTCGCGGGTCCTGGAGAATCACGGATATCTCCACTACGAAGTGTCCAACTTCTCCAAGGGCGACGGCTTTGCATCGCGCCACAATCTCAAATACTGGACTCATGCCCCTTACCTGGGATTGGGCCCGGCAGCGCATTCCTTCTCCCGCGGGAATCGATGGTGGAACCCTCGGTCCGTCGAGATCTATTGCAGGAGCATCGCGGATGGGCTGGGAGCGGTGGAGGGTAGCGAGGTCCTCACGCCTGACCAGTTGGAATTGGAATCCGTCTATTTCGGCCTGAGATCATTTGTGGGGGTTGACCTGAGACGGTTTCGGAAAAACGCCCATGCGGGACAAACCCTGGAGCGGTGGCTGCGATCGGGACTCGTTGCCATAAAAGGCGAGCGCGTCGTGCCTACACGGCAGGGGTACCTGGTTGCAGATCGCTTACCCATCGATTTGGTGGACTGAATTTTGTCGATATGTCGTCAATTTTGTCGTACGTTCGTGAATCAATGGTGTGCAAGGTGCAGCCATTGTCCGCACTAAAAGAGTGAAACGGATTCACCGCAGTGGACAGGGAAAGCGATGAGATAACAAAATGTTACACAATATTTTTGTGCCTTCTCAATAAGTCCGGGCAACCCAGTCAACCCAAAACCTTCCTCGGATCAACCAGATAGAATTTTCTCGCCTGCACCAACCCGCTTCTGTTCCTTCAGCAGCCCGCGCATCGTGAACCGGCGAAGATTGAAGAAATCCCGGCGGCTCGATTCGCACAAGAAGCCGTGTCGGAATGGGATCTTTTGACAGGCATATCCCGCTTGCAGAAAAGCGGCGGGCAGGCCGCAGTCCCCGAATGGCTCTTCTGTGGGGCGACTGCTCGAGGCGGTTTCCCTGGCAATCCGGGTTCCCTCGTGGCCATGGCCGGTAAGCCCATCGGAGGCGGGACAAGGTGCGCAAAGGACGTAACCGGCTGTGCAGAAATCGTACTTTAAAGAGGTGCTCGCCATTCCCTGGCTGCCGAGGGTGACGGCTCGTCAGTCTAAATAGGGCTTGAGAGTGGCACCCACGGTGCTTCCCGATGAAAGAAGCGGCAGACGGCCATACTTCGGTGGCCGATTCACCGGGGCCTTTTGGTCTGACAAGTGAGTTTCCCGGCAAAGGAGTCTATTGGTCCGATCCCGGATGGTATACAATATAATCAATGTGTCATCTCTCAATTTGTTCGGCGAAGGGCCGTTTGGAATGATTTTTGTTTAAACTTCAAAGAAGGGAGAGACTCTCTCCGTATGACAGCAAGGAAAGTGGAGAGTGTCAGTTGTGTGAATGGCTTTGCCTCAGATATTCTTGCAGTGAGATCCGGAGAAGGCGTTGCCCGCTTGGGGACTCTCGCCGACTGGATTTGTCCGTGGGGGCCCTGAACTGCGGGATTCTCGGGGAGGTTTGACACAATGAGGTCAATCAGAAAGGGAGCACAGGAGAGGTAAAAATGAGACAAACAAGGAAATTGGCCTGGCTAGCATGGGCCCTCTTACTGGTCGTTGGACCTGCCTCGCTGGCGTACTCGCAGCCTCCCGGAGGATCAGAGGGCGTTCTTGTCGGAAGGATAACCCATATTACCGGGAAGTTGCTCCGCTACGTTCCGGAGGAAAAGGATTGGGTGGTCACGGTCAAGGATGCACCCTTCGGCCTCAACGACGCCCTGTATTCGGATCGCAGCGGTAAAGGCGAATTCGTCATGCCCAACGCGTCCATGATTCGCGCGGGAAGTGACACCCAGATCCAGCTCATTGCCCTTCGAGGCGACGTTACGGAAATGGATGTCGCGTCGGGCATAGCCCGATTCTACAACAGGAGCAGCGAGGCGGTGATCAAGACCACGACTCCCTTCGGCTACATTGTTGCCGGGATTGGGACCGTCTTCGATGTGTACGTCGGCGATGAGTCCCTCGAGGTGATCGCACTGAAGGGTTCCGTGGAGTTCATTCTCGAAAGCGATCAGACCCGCTACGACGTGACGGCTGGATCATCGTCACTGCTCTCGGATGGGAAACGGGTTGCAACCGCTGAAGGAAACGTTGATGCCGATTGGGATGACTGGAACATCGAGCGGGACAGCCTGTGGTCCAAGAGGGCGCAAGTCAAAGGTGACTCCTACAAGTATATCCCGCCTCCCCTCTACGACGATGCCTATGAGCTTGAGGAAAACGGTCGCTGGGATCGCGTTGAGTATGAAGGCGGCTACCACAACATGTGGCGTCCGACCAGCGTTCATGCCGGGTGGCGGCCCTATACCGCTGGCAGATGGTCTGTCTACTACGGGGACAATTGCTGGGTCCCGGACGAACCATTCGGGTACGTGACGCACCACTACGGCAGCTGGATGTACCTCAACGACTACTGGTACTGGGCGCCTCCCGTCGTCAGCGTTGGGGTGAGCGTTGCCCCGGCGATCGGCATCGGATATGGGTGGTACCCGGGAAGAGTCGGTTGGGTGGGGGCCGGAGTGAACATCGGGTGGTTTCCCATTGCGCCTTGGGAGACGTACTACTCTCACCACTACTGGGGACCCAGTGCCGTTGTGGTGGGCAGTGTCGGCATCGGCGCCATCAACATCAACTTCAACAACTACCGGTATGCTGACTACGCCGTGGCTGTGCCGCACAGTTCGTTCTACAGCGTCAACAACTATTACGACAACAGGGTGATCAACCTCGACCGCAGCACGATCATCAACAACAACTATCTGGGGGCTCCGGTGGTGAACGACAGGATCTTCACCAATTTCTCGAGCGCTCGCGAAAGGTTTACGCTCACCAACGCCGTGGCGGACATGAGGCCTCACAGCATGGCCCTCGGCCGGATACAGGGAAATACGGACTTGGGATTGCAGACCCGAGGACTCAGTGCGGCGTCCATTGGACGCGACGTTTCCAGGTTCAGGCCTGGTGCGGTTGCAGCGGGGGATGCCGCCCAGTTGAGGCGTCCCACACTGAGCAGCCGGCTGGTCAATCCCGCCGACGTCAACAAACCCAGATCAGACGTCCGGTTTGAGGAGAGGGGATTGAGGTCGAGGGTCCGGGCTGCCCAGGAATCGCCGGTGAGTCGCATGGATGTACTGGATCAGCGGCGCACTGGAGGGCGGGGCGGAGTGGAGACAGGATCCCCCGGACAGTTGCTTCCGCCTGGGGATGTTGGAGGCCGTGGCAGGCGCATGGGCGTTGGAGAGCCTACCGGTCAGCCTGGAGAGCTGAGATCCCCCCTGGATTCCGGTCAGAGACGAAGGGTGGGGCCGGGCCAGGAAGCTGCGCCCGGAACGCTTCAGCCTGGGGATGTTGGAGGCCGAGGCAGGCGCATGGGCGTTGGAGAACCGTCCGGTCAGCCTGGAGAACTGAGATCCCCCCTGGATTCCGGTCAGAGACGAAGGGTAACACCGGGCCAGGAAGGTGCGCCCGGAACGCTTCAGCCTGGGGATGTTGGAGGCCGAGGCAGGCGCATGGGCGTTGGAGAACCGTCCGGTCAGCCTGGAGAACTGAGATCCCCCCTGGATTCCGGTCAGAGACGAAGGGTAACACCGGGCCAGGAAGGTGTGCCCGGAACGCTTCAGCCTGGGGATGTTGGAGGCCGAGGCAAGCGCATGGGCGTTGGAGAGCCTTCCGGTCAGCCTGGAGAGTTGAGGGCTCCTTCGGATCGTGGAAGGATGCGACGGATAGAACCGGGCCAGGAAGGTGTGCCCGGAACGCTTCAGCCTGGGGATGCTGGAGGCCGAGGCAAGCGCATGGGCGTTGGAGAGCCTTCCGGTCAGCCTGGAGAGTTGAGGGCTCCTTCGGATCGTGGAAGGATGCGACGGATAGAACCGGGTCAGGAGGGTGAGCCCCGCACCTTGGCCCCTGGTGATACGGGAGGCCGAGGCAAGCGCATGGGCGTTGGAGAGCCTTCCGGTCAACCTGGAGAGTTGAGGGCTCCTTCGGACGCTGGAAGGATGCGACGGATGGAACCTGTTCCGGACTCCGGGTCCCGCACTTTCACACCTGGTGACACGGGAAGCCGTGGCAGGCGCATGGGTGGTGGAGAGCCGTCTTTGGGTGGACCTCCCCAGGGGGGTCAGGGGGGCGGTGGTTCAATGCCGAGGGGACAGATGATGGAACGCAGAGTGAGACCTCAGCAGGAAGCCCCTCAGGTGCCACAAGCACCGCCTCAGGTGCAGCGCGCACCTCAAATGCAGCGGGCACCTCAAATGCAGCGCGCACCCCAAGTGCAGCAACAAGCACCTCCTCAGATCCAGCGCGCACCTCAAATGCAGCGGGCTCCCCAAGTGCAGCAGCAGGGACCTCAGGGACCTCCGGCCCAAACACGTGGGGGGGGGAAAGGCAAAGGCCGGGGTCTTCCTGGCGAGGAAGAGCAGCAACCGCCGGTTCAGGGCCGCGGCCGCTGAGAGGTCGATTTTGCCCCCCATAGGAGTGAACTGACTTCGTTTTGAAGTGACAACACAGACCCTCCCGGAGTCCAATCGGACCCGGGAGGTTTTTTATTTCATGAAGGATAAACCCCAACAGCTCTTGTCTAGAGCCGTTGAACAGCATCCAGTTCGAGCAGCCCGTCCTGGAGGAGCACGCAAGGAAGCACACGAGGAGCGACCCGCCTGTGCGTTGCAGGAAGGCACGCCTACCCTTCCGGCATTGGCGAGGAATCAATAAGAGCCCAATCCGGCCCGAATGGGTTTCTCGCCCCGCCAGCAAGTGTCAATGACGACTTCTCCGACTTTCTGACGTGGGCGGACACGCCATCCTGAGACGAACCGAAGGATTTTTCTCACTGCTTTCCAGAAGTTGGAACGAAACTGTTCTTGACAGCATACATGACAGGTGCTATCCAAAAAACAGGGCAGACACCATCCAGGCGCACCCTGAGACCGATTTCTTGTAAGCTTCTCATCCGACGAACCGGGCGCCGGCCCCGGCGGCTTGGCGCTCTTCGGCGACGACCTGCTCTTTGCCAGGTTCTGCCTGCACCGCGGGATCCGCCTGTGGGTGCGGATTCCCTTCGACATCCCCGAGTTCCTCATGCACTCAGTGACACTTGCAGATGAGTGGTGGCGCGACCGGGTCCAGGCGATGAAGGACAATCCGCCGGCGGCCGTCCTGGTCATGCCCGCGGCGCCCCGCCCAACCCGGGAGAAGATCAATCCCTGCTTGCGGAACAACCTCGGGCAGCTCTGCAACGCCCCGGCTGGTGGGCAGAAGAAGATCCAATTCATCTGCCACCGGAACCGGCAGGGAGGCGACGGCCCCGGCACCAGCCCCCAGACAGACTCTGATCTCCAATCTTCCGGCCTGAACCTTTTCACCAACCTCCCCTCGACTCCCCTTGCCCCCAGCAAGTCCTCCCGGACCAGCTGGGAGTGATGCAATAGAACGTCCGGGCGGCGTCGCAGAAGATTGAGCAAGATGACCAGGTCCAACTGATGGGCGAGCCACCCGGAGCACCCCCACCCAACAACCGAGACCAAAGGAGAACATCATGGCGACGAAAGCGAATACCAAAAGGAACTGGACCATCATGGTTTATCTCGCCGGCGACAACAACCTGGACAGCGCCGGTGTGGCCGACCTCAAGGAGATGAAGACGGTCGGCTCCACCGAGCAGATCGCCGTCCTCGCCCAGTTCGACCGCGCCGGCAGCGAGGGGGAAACTGTCCGCTACTGCGTGAAGAAAGGGACCTTGCTGGACAAGGATGCGGTGCAGAAGCTGGGGGAGACCAACATGGGGGACCCAAAGGTGCTGGAGGACTTCGTCACCTGGGGGGTCACGAACTATCCGGCCGACCATTACCTGCTGGTTCTCTGGAACCATGGCGCCGGCTGGGATGACGCCAACCTCTACCAGGGGGATGTCTTCAGCGGCACCGCCCCGCCCGTCTCCCGCAAGAGCCAGCCCATCGCCACCCGGGGGGCCGCCGCCGGCGCCAGGGCACTCCCTCTGGCCCAGGCCAGGGCCGGCATCAGGCGCACCCGCCGGGCCCTCTTCAAGCCCACCGTGGAAGCTGCCGTCAAGCAGAGGGGGATCGCCTTCGACGACCAGGCCCAGGACTTTCTGGACAACATCGAGTTGAAAAAGGTGATGACCCGCATCAAAAGGAAGCTCAGGCGTAAGATGGACATCCTTGGGATGGACGCATGCCTCATGAGCATGGCTGAGGTGGCCTACCAGATGCGCGACGTGGCAGACTACAGCGTCGGCTCCGAAGAGACCGAGCCGGGCGAAGGGTGGCCCTATGACCGGATCCTGAAGGCCCTGGCCGCCAAGCCGGCCATGACCCCGGAGGAGCTCTCGAAAACCATCGTTGCCCAGTATCTCGCCTCCTACAAGGCCGGGGAAAACGTCACCCAGTCGGCCCTGAAACTTGCTGGCCTAAAGCCCCTGGCCGCTGCAGTGGACGCCCTGGCAAAGGCCCTCAGGAACATCCTTGCCGACGCCGCCTCTCGCGCCGTCCTCATCAACGCCCGGGCCCAGGTCCAGGAGTACAGCCGCCCCTACGACGACTACTGCGATCTCATCGACCTCTGCGATCTGCTCGACAAAGGGCTCGCTAACCCGGCAGTCAAAACCGCCTGCGACGCGGTCAAGCAGGCAGCCACCGCTGCCATCGTCGCCACCGGGTACAAGGGGCCGGCCGTCGACAACTCCCGGGGCATCTCCATCTACTTCCCCAAACGCAAGCTCTCGCCCCTCTATAAGACGCTCGACTTCACCAAGCAGAGCTCGTGGGACGAGTTCCTGGCAGCGTATCTGGCGGGGCTTGGAAGGTAGGGGCAATGGCGAACTGCTGCAATATCTTCGTTCGTACGGATCCATACAAAGAAAGGTGGCCATGTTCCACTCCGTCATGCCGGCGAAAGCCGGCATCCAGCCTCTGACGACCCCGCCCTGGCAGGGCAAGAAAGGGGTCGGCTCCAACCGGTTCGTGGGGCGCCTGCCCGACATGTGGTTGCTTCACACGGGTCTCCATGCCGGCGAGGTCGCCATCATAACCGGCAGCACGGCCCCAGGGGTCGCCCAGGTAAGCGGCATGGGGGGAGTGGGCCAATCGCTCCTGGCCGAGGAATATGCCCTGCGCTTCGGGGCGGCCTTTCCAGGCGGGGTATTTTGGCTGCGGGCCTTCGGCAACGATGACGCCAAGGCCGGCTTGGCCCCGGAAGAGCGGGAAGCTGAGCGAACGCGCCAGTTTTACCAGATGGCGGCGTGGCTTGGCATCCCCCTGCAGGGGCTCACACCCGAGGAAGTGGAGGGGCACCTTGCGGCGAAGCCTGATGAGCAGGGCAAAGCGTTTCTCTGGGTGGTCGACGACATCCCCTCCGGCATGACTGTGGACAAGCTCCAGCGCTGGCTCACGCCGCACCCCCTGGGCAAAACCCACGTCACCAGCCGCTCCAGGGAATACAAGGCATTGGGGACACCGGTACCCTTGGGAGTACTGCAGGCCGACGAGGCCTGGCAGCTCCTCGCCCTCCACCGCAAGCCCGAAGGCGCCGCATCCTTGGCGCCGAGCGCCTCGACACGACGGTGAGCGCCTCGACTTATTTGTCACCCTACTTGTCTTGCGGGATATGGACGCGGCTCGCGAAGTGCTCAGAAACCATCTTGCCTGGCTGCCGGAGGCAAAGCCGGATCGCCTCGCCGCCGATCAGGTTCAGATCCGGCAGAATCTTATGGAGATGCTCAGTCAAAAACCGTGACAGACGATCCACGGAGGGAACGAACCATGGCTCCGAAACTGAAAATCCCCGGAACATCCGGCGATACCAGCGCAAAAGATGAAGAACTCGCGAAAGAGACCTTTCCCATTCCCTTCACCATCAAGGTGCAGAAGGCAGTGGACGTCACGTCTGCGCGGGAGGCGGGAGGATCGGAGACGGTGGAGCTGACGCCGCCACCTCCGAAAGACCAGAAGCGCCAGTCCGGAGAGGTCTGCGAAGTGGAGATGGAGGGAGGGATCACCCTTTGGCTGCGCCCATCCACACTTTACCGGGACTTTGGCGCTCAGCGGAAACGCGGAGCTGCGGGGGAAGAGGATGTCTGGGAGATCGCGCCGACCGTCTCCCGCCGTGGTGCTGCCCGGGGCGGGGCGACGGAGCAGAAGATCCGGCGGGTGACGGTCTACCGGTGGGAGCGTTCGGCGGAACCGCCACCGGCTCCGCCGGCCAAAGGCAAAACCCGGGGAGCCCGGGGAGCGGTTACGGACGCGGTGGTCGGGGCTGCCCTCGATGCGGCGGCCGGCAAGGTTGCCGACCTTTTTGCCGGCTCCGTGGGGCGCGCTGTGGAGCGACACCAGCTCGGGAACGAGCCGGAGCTCTATCGGGTGGAGCTGGAGGGTGAATTCAAAATGACCCCGGCCAAGAAATTCTCGACTGAAGGGCCGATTCTCCTCTTCCTCCACGGTACCATGTCGAGCTTCGCGGGAAGCTTCATGGGGCTCTGGGACCTGAAAAACGGCGCCGGCGCCGAGGCCCGTGCCCAGCTTGCCCGCCGCTACGGCCACGCCCATGCCTGGGAGCACTACACCCTGACCGAGAGCCCCATCGAGAATGCCCTGGCATTGGCGAAGAAGCTGGCGGAGACCCATCCCCAGGGAGCAAGGCTCCACCTGGTGAGCCACTCCCGGGGCGGGCTGGTGGGGGACCTCCTCTGCCTGGGGCAGCGGGAGGACGGCGCAGAGCATCTGTCGCTCACCCGGATAAGGGAGATCTTCGAACTGGCCGCCAAAACGGGAAAGTCGGGCAAGCAGGATGAAAGCCATAAGGTGCAGGCAAAGCAGCTCTGTGAGCTGATCGAGATACTCGAGAAGAAAAAATTCACCGTGGAACGTTTCGTGCGGGTCGCCTGCCCGGCCCGGGGAACCACCCTCGCCTCCGGGAAGCTCGACCGCTGGCTCTCGGTGGTGAAGCTCCTGAGCGACCTGGTCCTCCCCTTCAACTTCCCACTGCAGCTCCTCATCGCCCTCATCGCCGAGCACGACGACCCGAAGCAGCTGCCGGGGCTCGAAGCGATGATGCCCGGCTCTCCGCTGGTGCGGATCCTCAACTTCCCGGCACTGCAGGTGCGGGCGGACCTCTCGGTCATCTCGGGCGATACCGAGGCCAAAGGTCTCTTCGGACGGCTCAAGGAACTGATGCTCGATCAGTTCTTCGAGGACGAGTGCGACATCGTGGTCAACACCGGCGCCATGTTCGGCGGGCTGCAGCGGGTGGACGGCGGCCGCTTTCACTTGGACAGCGGACCGGAGGTGAACCACTTCAGCTACTTCAAGAATGACGAAACAGTGCGGATGCTGGCAGCGGGGCTTCTGCGGAGCGACGGCGCGGACGCCGGCTTCCGCCCCCTTTCTTTTGCCCCGAAGAAGGAGCCGGCCCGGGCTGTCCTTCGCCGTGCTCCTCAAGGCCCGCTGCCCGTGGTCTTCGTGCTGCCCGGGATCATGGGGAGTACCCTGGAGGTTGGCGGGGACCGGATCTGGCTCGGCGAGCTCGCCCTGATGCTGGGGAAGTTCGGGAAGCTTTCAATCGACCAGGATGTGACACCGAAGGAGCCCTTCGAGGTGCACTACGGCGAACTGATGGAACGCCTGCGGGAGACCCACGAGGTGGTCCCCTTCCCCTATGACTGGCGCCGCTCGATCCTGAAAGCGGGTGAAGACCTGGCGAAGGAGGTCAACACGAAGCTGGAGGAAATCGAACAGCGCAAAACGAACCAGCCGGTGCGGATCCTGGCCCACTCCATGGGAGGCCTGGTGGCACGGGCCATGATCGCCCAAAAGCCCGAGATCTGGCGGCGCATGACGGCCCACGAAGGTGGCCGGCTCGTCATGCTCGGTACCCCCAACGGCGGTTCCTACGAGATCGTCCGGTTCCTGACGGGCTATGCCCCAGCGCTCAAGAAGCTGGCACTGCTGGACTTCACCCGCAACTGGAAGGAACTGCTGGATATCATCGTCCACTTCCCCGGCGTGCTGGAGCTCCTTCCCGTCGAGAAGGACTATCGGTTTTTCGGCACGGATGTCTGGCAGGAGTTGAAAGACGGGGATGAAGAAATGCGCGAATACGAGGTGGAATTGCCCGGTGCGGCAGACCTGCTGCAGGCGCGGCGCACCTGGGAGACGATCCTCGCGACGCCCCTCGATCCCGGCCGCACCCTGTACGTGGCCGGCCAGGCCCGGCAGACCCCCATCGCCTGGCGCATGGAGACGGAAGAGGACCCGGACCACCTCCAGCGTGACCGCCACGGCATCGTCTTCGAGGCAACCGCCCGCGGGGATGGCAAGGTCCCCTGGGACACCGGGATCCCGCAGGACGTCAGGACCTGGTACCTGCCGGACGTAGAGCACGGCGACCTGCCGGCCCACGAAGAGGCCTTCCCGGCCTACCTGGAGCTCCTGCAAAACGGTGCCACGACCCGCCTGGCCACGACGCCGCCCGCCGGGGTTCGGGCTGCGGCGCTGGAGGAGCGGACGATTCTTCCCCGCGAGATTCCAACGACCCTGCCGGACGCGCTGGAGTTGGCCGGCAGCGTCCTGGGGGCCTCGGGCAGCCGAAGGAGAAGGAAGGCCAAGGTCCGTCTGCCGAAGGCAACGGTTTCCATCACCCATGGCGACCTCGGCTACGCGCTGCACCCCGTCATCGTCGGCCACTACGCCGGCGACACCATCGTCAGCGCCGAGGACTACCTGGACAAAGCCCTCAATGGGCGCCTGCGGGAGCGACACCGGCTGGGGCTCTACCCCGGCAAGCTGGGGACCTGCGAAGTGGTGCTCAACCCCGACCACTACGGGAAGCCGGCCGGCGCCATCGTGATCGGCCTGGGGCGGGTCGGCGAGCTGTCTCCGGGCAGCCTGCAGGCGGCCATCACCCAGGCGGCATTGCAGTACGCGATCCATGTGGCTGAATGCCAGGATGAAAGGTTCGGCACCTTTTCCGGGTTACCCCGCGCCGCCAGGATCACCAGCCTCCTCATCGGCACCGGCGGCGGCGGCATGGGGGTACGAGACTCCATCGAGGCGATCCTGAGGGGTGTGGCCAACGCCAACCGGCTTCTCCACGAACAGGAGTTGAGCGGCAGGGTCTGCATCGATGCGGTCGAATTCATGGAGTTGTGGCAGGATATTGCCATCCAGGCGGCGAATGACCTGGAGCGGACGCTCCTGGACGAATACCTGGCCGATCGCTTTGTCTGGCAGAAGCATATCGTTAGGAACGGCGAGGGGGGGCGGAGACGGGTTGAGTTCGAGGAGGCCCCCTACTGGTGGCACCGGCTGGAGATCGTCCATGACAAGAAGAAAGATGAGCTTCACTTCATCGCCCTCACCGACCGTGCCCGGGCCGAAGAGAGCCTGGTGACGGGACAACTGCGCCTGGCTGAGGACCTGATCCGCCAGACCATAGCGGACACCAGTCGCGACACGAAGATCACCCACGCCCTGTTTGAAATGCTGATCCCCAACCGTCTCAAGGAGTTGGCCCCCAACCAGCACGACGTAGTCCTGGTGGTGGACGAGGTGTCGGGGAGCTATCCGTGGGAACTTCTGGAGGACCGCTGGAGCAGCGGCGACCGGCCGGTGGCCGTCATCTCCGGCATGCTGCGCCAATTCAAGACCGACGTCTTCCGCGAGCGGCCGGCCACCACCCTGGAGGACATTGCCTACGTGGTGGGCGACCCTGCCCTTCCACCTCCGCGGGATGACTTTCCCTTCACCAGCCTGGAAGGAGCCCGCAAGGAGGCCGTCGCCGTGGCCGACTTCCTGCACCAAAACGGTTTCACCGTCACCCGCCAGATCCGCTCCGATGCCAAGGCGATCCTGGCAGGGCTCCACGACGACGGATACCGGGTCCTTCACCTGGCCGGCCACGGGGTGCATGAGGAGGAGCTCCCCGTACTCGAAACACCAGGTTCCTGCGAGACGTGCGAACGGCCTTATTCACAGGAGAAGAAGAAGGTTTCGGGGATGGTCATCGGTGACAAGGTCTACCTCACCCCGGGAGACGTGGAGCAGATGCGCTGGGTGCCGGAACTGGTCTTCATCAACTGCTGCCACCTGGGAAGCGTAGCCCCGCGTAACGCGACGGAGCGTCCCAGGCAGTTCCACCGGCTCGCCGCCAACATCGCTGCCCAGTTCATCCGTATGGGGGTAAAGGCCGTGGTGGCAGCAGGTTGGGCAGTGGACGACGCCGCTGCCGAGACCTTTGCAACCAGCTTCTACCGGCACCTGCTGGCCAGCGACAAGTTCGGTGATGCGGTGCGCGCTGCCCGCGAGGAGACCTTCGACCGGCACGGAACCAGCAACACCTGGGGGGCCTACCAGTGCTACGGCGATCCGGATTTCCGCCTGCGCCCCCGCAAGCAGGACAAAAAGAAGTCTCCGCGCAGGAATTACGTCTCGCCGATTCAGGTGGTGACGGACCTGGAGAACCTGACGAGCCGCGCCCGTTTGGGTGAAGACTGCGGGAGCGAGGTGGAGGAGGTCGTGAAGGCGGTAAAGGGAAAAGACGAAAGCTGGCTCAAACGTCCCGAAGTGGCGGCAGCCCTGGGTCTCGCCTACGGTGAGCTGAGCCTCTTCAAACCGGCGATAGAGCATCTGGATGAGGCCATTGCGGAGGAGAAGGCCGAGTATCCCATGCGCATCGTGGAGCAGCGGGCCAACTTCAAGAGCCGCTGGGCGGTGGAGTTGAAACGGGGTGGGGTATCAAAAACCGTTAAGCCGTCACCCGAAGAGCTTATCCAGGAGGCAATCGATGATGTCGACAGACTGTTGAAGTTCAACAAAACCGCGGAGCGCCTGAGTCTCCTGGGGAGTGCCCACAAGCGCCAGGCCTGGATCACGGCAGAGGATGAACGGGAAAAGGCCTTATCGAAGATGGCCGAATATTACCGCGAGGCCCACACACACAATGAGAAGCGTAACGAGCTGGACACTTACCCGCTTCTCAACTGGATGGCCGCTGAAATCCTCTGCGACTGGTACGGCGTGAAAAGGGGAGTCGAAGACAAGTCCCCCAACATCGGGGAGTTGTGTGAAAAGGCCCGGGCACATGCCGAAGAGAAAGACCGGCAAGCCCCGAGCTTCTGGAACAGTGTCGTCAAGCCTGAATGCGATCTGGTTCTGGCGCTGGCCGGCACAACCCTCGACGAGCAGAAGCAGGCCATCGTCGATGCCTATCGGCATGCCAGGGCGCGCGGCGCAAGCTCACGGCAGTTCAGTTCGGTGATTGATCACCTTGAGTTCCTTGCGGACATGGCCGCAACTGCCGGGAAAGAAAAGAAGATCCAGCGGCAGACCGCCGCGCTGCGGGAGATCGTGGAACAACTGACGCCTCGGGCTGAATCAAGAAGCGAGGGCTGACGGGTTGTTGAAAAGCATGCTGCTGAAGCGGGAAAACAGGTCACGAGCAAGAAAAAAGCGAGGCGACCCTGTGGCATGTTGACAGGGTCGTCAGCGGCTGACGATCACTCTATTCGCGAGCTGCGTCGCCATGCTGCGGGAGTTCAAGTAGATGGCCAAGTCTGGAAGACCATGAGAAACGTTAACATGTCACCAGTGCCACCTGGATACTTGAGTTCCGGCGCAACAACACCGAGATCTACAAACTGCTGGAGAGAGGAAGACCGAGGAACTGACCACGAACTCGAGCGGCCACAGATGTAACCACCGGGGGGCCCCTGCAGAAAGCTGTCGAAGGTGGCCGTTCAACGGGCACTTGGTGCAGTGGGGCAATCGGGGGAGGTAGAGGAAATGAGCACCCGCGATTACGACGTCTTCATCTCGTACTCCTTCGAGGACACCAACGATGCCCTCTGGCTCAGGGATGTGCTCGCGCGGGCGGGGTGGACGAGCTTCCTGGCCATTGCCGATCTCAGCATGGGTCGTGGCGACGAAAGCTGGAACGAGCGGATCGTCGACATCATCAGCCGAAGTGGCCTGATGCTGGTCTTAGCCTCTCCTGTTTCCGTCGAGTCGAAATGGGTCAAGCACGAGTGGCAGACGGTCCATCGCAACCTCCTGAACGACGGCACCATGCCGGCGACAATCATTACCTGCTGCATCAGCGACATTTCCCCCGACCAGCTCAAGGGATCGCTACGGGCCTTCGAGATCGTCGACCTGCGCGAGCGCAACCGGCGACCTGAAACGGTCAAGCGGCTCCTGGACATCATTGCGGGGTACCTACGGCGACAGGATGCGGCTGGCGCCAGGCGGAAGCTCATCAGGATCCTGAGCATCGAGGGGGGCGGCGTTCGCTCTCTAGTCGCGGGAAGGGTCCTCGTGGCCCTGGAGGAGAAAATCCGCCGCCTCCGAGGCGAGTCGACCCGGCTTGCCGACTGCTTCGACCTTATCGCCGGCGTCTCCTCCGGCTGCATCCTGGCTGCCCTCCTTGCCCACAAGGAACTGAGTGCCGCGGAGGCCATCTCCCGCTACCAGAAACTCCTGCCGGCCTGCTTCAAGCGCAACCTCTTCTTTCCGCTCAAGCCCAAGTACGAGTCTCACGCCGTCGTCGAGGCGCTCGTTTCCGTCCTGGGAGAAACCAGACTGAGCCAGCTTGCCACGCCGTGCCTCATCCCCACCTACGACCTGATCCACCAGCGTCCGCTCCTGCTCGGTCAGCATCGAGCGCGGGAGAATCCCGACTACGACATGACCGTGGTCGACGCCGTCCTGGCCGCCGTGTCAGTACCGATCTTCTTCGAGCCCCGTGAGGTCAGGTTCCCCAACCGGATGCGGGCCCTGCTCGTCGACGCCTGTCTCTTCGCCAAAAACCCCACTGATCTCGCCTATGAGGAAGCGTGTGCGATGAGCCACCCACGCCCCCGCACGGAAGACACCTGTATTCTCTCCCTCGGCACGGGGGGGTACCCCGCGGGCGACAAGCCACCCCAGCACTGGAACTTCCTGGACTGGCTCAAGGCGATGCTCGGCATCGCCATGAACGGTTCGGCGGACCTGGTTCACTCCACTTTCAGGAGAATGTACGAATCCATTGGGCTCAGCCACCGCTATCTCCGCATCGACCTTGAGTCTGAACTGACTCGATGCCGTCAGATCCGGGTGGACGACACCAAACGCGAGACGCTCGGCGAACTGGAGCGGATTGGGGATGAACTGGCAGCTGAGTTTGACGGCAGGCTGGAGGAGTTTGTCGGAATGGTGGCGGGAGTTGAAATGGACGCCTCAGAAATCGGGACGAATTGAGCATGCCCGGTATAGCCACTCCACGGCGAAACGGTCCATCTCCGCCAGTTTCATGATCGCGGACACACGGATCGAGGTTCACCCAGTAAAGGACCATCATTCAAGGGCCATATAGTGAGGAGTCCAGTAAACGCCCTGTCAGGCCTACCGAACTCTGCTGGTCGCCAAGTGAAGTATGGAAGACCCAATCAATGGGGAGAAGCCGGCTTTTGAAGAGTTGTCATTGCTTCAGGAGAGTCTCGACAGGTATCTGATCACAGGGTAGCTCAAAAAGCCGTGATCTGGCCGGCTTTTTAGACGGACATTCCCGTCATTTCATTAATGCGTACTTTGCGAACCTGGGCTCTGCGCACTAGCCCAAATATCAGCGATAGAAACGATGGTGCCTCTTCTGAATTCGTCGGTTCGGTTGAGTGAAACTGTTAAGTAGATCTTCCCCTTAATTACACTCGTTAGGGAAGGAATCCTTCATTTGTGATGCCGGTCAATGGCGGGACAATACGGCTCCTCTTTGCTGGGGTCTCAATGGATCGAATTGCGTTCTTTGGATACCATGGCCCAAGCACAGGAGGTCTCGGATGAGGCGCATCGCATTTACAGAAGCCGAGATCTTGCAGCTCACGAAAGAACGGATAGAAAATGAACATCCCATCGTGCGTCGCGCGATGGTGACTTTGTACATGAAGGCCGTGCTGATGAGCGACAATTATAATTCCCTGTCGGCGTCAATTAAAATCCCCGCAAATAATTGTCTTTGATCAGAGGCCCGTGGAATGCGCCATGATGCTATGAGTTATGACCTCCGTGGGACCCCACCATGATGCCAAGAGTTTTGACCCCCGTGGGACCCACCATGATGCCAAGAGTTTTGACCCCTGTGGGACCCGCCGTGATGCCATGAGTTATGATGCCCGTGGGACCCACCGTGATGCCATGAGTTATGATGCCCGTGGGACCCACCGTGATGCCAAGACTTATGGTGTTTATGAGACCCATGCTCGGCAAAGCTCAATCCCGGGATGGCGATGCAGATGAACACTGCGCACACGATGAATGCGATTTTCCTGTTTTTCATCATAAATCCTCCATGCCTGTTTGCTCGTCTTCTTTTCTTTTCCTATACCCGTGTCTGGGCAAAACACAAGAGCAACTATCGCGCCATTTCGGTAACGCCTGAATAGTTCGCTCAATGTCTGGGAGCCTGCAATGGAGCACAGGAAACGGAGACAACTCGCAGCGGCCTCCCACGAGACGACGATCGCTCCTTTTGTGGGGTTTTCCTATAAGGGGGAGTCCGAACCCAAGTGTGATCGAAGTTCAGAATGTTGAGTTTTTGTGAATCAACCAAGAATAGGGCAAGGGCCGCCCAATAAGCGTGAAGGTGAACTGCAATTGAGGTGAGCGGAGTATGGGCAAAGAACCGGGTAACTCACCCGAAAACTGAGCGACAAGAAAGGCTCGGAGTGGCGATAAAATGTAAATCCAAGCACCCAGAGCGCACCCCCTTCGTACACCTGGGACGATGAGTTGTGCAGCATTCAGAAAAATGACTATATATCAGCATTTCTGAATTTCTGAAAATCCCCTTTCCATCCTTCCCCCCATTCTCCATAAAGACATATATCCCAGTGAATAGACTTCTTGAATACAACAGGAGTAAAATGGAAGAAGTCAATCGAGAGAGGCCTCCTTGGGTAAATCTCAATGTGCAACAGATAAGGCATGAATGAAGCAAACGATGAGAGGAGGGAGGTTTAATTATGAAGAGGGGAAAAGCGATTGGGCTGTGGATGTTGGGATTTGTTTTCATGCTGTACCTGTCGTCCAGTGTGTTTGCACTCGAATGGGGAACCAACGAACTGGACACCGAGGAACTCACCGTCAAGTTCTGGAATGAAGTCAAGAAGGGCGGTTACAAGATCGTAGCCGCTGACGAATTGAAAGGCTGGGTGGATGAAATCGATCCGCGCTGGCTTTCGGATAGGGAGTCCATTCTGATCGTCGACACCATGCCTCTTGTCGACAGCTACAAGAAAAACCACATTCCGTACGCGGTCCAGTTCGAATTTCCCATCGAAGAGGTTAATCAACTGGATGACAAGACCAAGGCGGAATTCGAAAGAGTCCTGGGGCCGGACAAAAACCGGAAGCTGGTTTTCTATTGCGGCTCCACGAAATGCGGCCGCAGTCACAACGGCGCAATGTGGGCGGTGAAACTCGGCTATACCAACGTATATCGTTACCCGGCGGGGATCAAGGGTTGGCTGGAAGCAGGGAACCCGACTGCCACAGCGAACTGACGCTCAGGCCACCACTTGGTTTCGGACTATCCCCATCCCTTCTTGGGATAGGGTGATCAATTTGTTGGGGTGTCATCACTCCGGCTATCCGAATTCTATATCTAACCTTGATGGACCCCAAAAATCACATATTTTTCAAAGCGTTTGTGGCCCAGTCCCCATATTTTCCTCTTGGATCCAGCTCTTTAAGCTTCTCTGCGGTCTTGCGAGCATTCACACGATCACCTTTTCTGAGATAAACAAGGGACAAATTTTGATATGCATCGAGTTTTGTTGGATTGATTTCGAGCGACTTTTTTAGGTAGGGTATTGATTGATCGTATTCACCCAATCTCGCATAGTTGGTACCTATGTTCAAATAAAGAGTTTCAAGCGGACCTTTATAATTAAGCTGTAGTGCTTTCTCGTATGATACTATGGCTTCGGAATATTTCTTTGCATGGCTGTACATGATACCGGCTGAAAAATAGAGATCTGGCTCTTGCGGACAATGGCTGATACCCTTTGTTATTAGCGCAAGTGCCTTTCCTGGATTATCTTCCGCAGCATCATAATACACAGATAGATTCAAATATGGACTTATTAAACGTGGTTCTAACCTTATGGCTTCTTCAAAAAGAGGCATTGCGTCTCCGATTTTCGGACCTTGTTTTGGCTCTGCTCTGACGGCAGTACGAAATAACGCGTTGGCCCTCTCTAATACCTCTAGGGCTTTGGGGTTCAGATTCTCCCCACATCCTAAATTGGCTGTTTGCGACTGAGGGTGCACGCAGTCAATTAAACCGACAACAAATATAAAAAAAAATGCAAGGCCTACCGTAATTAATGTAGTCCTGGATATGTGCTCGCTTGCATTTGCATAAATACTTACAAAACTAGGATTCGTCATTAGAACATCCCTCCAAATACATTCAAATAAAAGAGACTAGGTTGCTCTTGTCATGGCCCACCATCCCTCACTGGACCCGTGGCTTTCCGTCACCGCCTCTCGGTGGTTTTGGCTTTCCCCATGGTCACGAAACAGAAAGACCCCCACGAGGGACACGTCACCCCCTGGAGGTCTTACAACGGAGTCTTGAGTGAGCATATTCTCATGATCCTTATGAGATGTTTGGGCTATCGGTGTTGGTGACAATGTGGACGAGTTTCCAGGTATTCACCAAACCGAAATGCAACCTCGATGCCATTCAGCGTATGGAACCTAAGGATAACAAGTGGCTTCTCCTCAGGCTCCAGTGATTCACGGAATCGAGCGGATCGACATCAACAGTCTGTAATTGATGCAAAGTATTTGGCGACGGTTTTCCTCTACTCCAGGTAGAGAAGATTGGGCGCGGCCATTCCCAAGGCTTGATCCGTATCCGATTCCCGCCATCCCCCAAAGAATTTGGAAAATCTTCTCCGTCTCTACCCTTAAAGGACTGGAGCCCTTTCAGGGATTGACTTTTGATCCCATGAATCAGGGTCAAAATGTTCAGGATAAATCAACTGGGGGAGGGTGAGCAGGCGAATATGGAGTCTTTTCCAAGGGAGGTGGTGGGGTGGACGATGTATTCTCTATCCCGCCCCCCAATCGTCGATTTTAGCCTCTGAAAACCCAGCTCGGCGGGTAGGTAGAGGAGATTTTGAGGAGAACCAAAATGATCTGCATAAGGAAAACGGTGAGGGGAGCACTGGGGATACGTACAGAGGAGAGATGTGTAACAAACCGATGAGACCCTCATAATCGGAGCCGGAACCAGTTGTCCTCGAGGATTATGACGATGGCTAGCGGGATATGAGGAGCCAGTCATCTAGACTTCAACGCTGGAGACATTTCCCACAGGCTACCAGAGGAGCAGTTTGCCCTAATACCGGGGCATGCTGCTGTTTTCAGGCCCTCCACAAACAGCAGAACGTCCCCGACGTCCAATCTGCGTCGACTTGTGCACCATTCCGACCACCACAGTGTCACACTGTGATGGTTCTTGTCAGCACTTGCGAAGAAATCGGCACAACATTGTCCTTGACACAATCCATGACAGGTGCTACCCGAAAACGCTCAAGAAGCGATTGCTTATCAGCTTGGTGGAGTTGGTGACGCTGCCGTCAGTGGAACAGCTAGGATTGCTAAAGCCCCTATGTCGATGGGTAGTATAAGAAAGAGGAAAAAGAAATGATCATGTTTGCAATCGGATTGGTAGTAGGATTGGTAGTAGGTTGGAACTTCCTTCCACAGCCACCCTGGCTCAAGGACATTGTCACCAAGTTGCTTAAGAAGTAAACAGATTCAACCTGTCCCAAGTATCATTCCAGTCAACGACCTAATGAGTTAGGTTCTTAGCGCAAGCTAGATCAAAGTCATTGCCCTTGAGCTGTATCTTATCTCTAAAGAAAACTATAGAATAAAAATCAAAATATTGCAATATTTGTCTCTTGTTTTCTCGATAGGATAGATATCTATTCCAGTTTCTCCAGCAATAACAAAAGGGTGCGGCTCTTTTGGAACAACGCCCCTGCAGTGACCTATTGTCATGCTGCGCAAGCGAAATCGTTGCCTGAGCAGTGATTGCGTTGATGCTCTCGCGTTTGGTGAAATGTCCAGTAGGCGTCAAAGTCACCGCTGGATCGCAGGGAACGAATCCTGAGCACTGCCTCTGCTCTTTTCAACCGCCACCGTGCACCAGTTCGGTCCATGCGATCCTTGATCAAATGCCTGCAGGCGCCCTCGATGACCCCGGTGGCGATGGGGAGACCTTCTGACAGGTATTGGTCATATTCCAACATGGGTGCGTATTTTTCAAGGTAGTCGGCGCACTTGTCTACTGCCTTGCGTTTGTCGGAGCTCAACTGGTGAAGGGTGGCGCCTTGGCGCAATCCGTGGGCCACATCGGTGGCCTCTCCCTGCAAGATCTTGAGAGCCCGTTCAGCCACCCAGTTCTCGGACTCAACGCTTCCAACGGCATGGAAGCCATAGGCCGCTTTCCACAGGTATTCCAGAACATGGATGAAATCCAGGATAAGGGACACGTCCGGTCGATACCGACGAATAAAGCCAAGGACAAGATCGAGTTGTTTCTCGCCTCCGTCAACCAGGACCGCCCAAGGGCGCTTCATTTCCGGATCACGCCGCAGCGCTTCCTGAAACATATCCTCGATGACATCTTCCGGTTCCCGTTCCACACTGGCCCAGACCCGTTTATTCGTGGCTCGGGGACGGGCAGACCTGCCCTCATCCGCACAGAGTCCCATGATCTCCTCGGGGCTGCGCTCATGAGCCTTGATGTCATAGACGGCCGCAACTGTTGCCATGCGTTTACGATTGAGTTTCTCTCCGGGATTCAGGCGGGAGCCAGGTCGGCGCACGGACTCTTCCGCGGCTTTGCGCGTGGCGGGTCGAAGGTCCTCGTTGCGCATGACTATCCCTTTTTGATCGACACTCATCACCAGAATATCCGACGTCTGCCGGGGTTCATCAGCCTTCCCGCCCGAGTAGAACGCATCAAAATCCTGTGCGGAGAGAACCGCGATCTCCTCCAGTTGCCGTTTGGGAACCTTTCCCCCCGTTGTCTTGCCGATATTGGCCACTGCTTCATCAAACGAATTGTAACCGTTCAGGGGGTAATTTTTTTGCCAGGCACGCATTTCGTTCGGGACATCCTGAACATTATCTGATAATAGGAAGGTCCAACACTGTGAGAAGCGAGCCCTTTCGTTCAGACCCCCACGCTGCGAGGACTGATGGACATTCGGGAAGCCGAGCTCATCTACGAAGCTGGCAAGGAGGCCGTTGTCAAAATCCTCCTGGAAATGCATGCCCGGATAGAGTTCCTCACTGAGCAAGTCAGCATTTTGGAAAAAAAGATCGCTTCCCTATCCACCAATTCCACCAACTCATCCAAACCGCCATCATCCGATGGACCAGGAGTTGCCAGGTCCAAGAAGCGGAAATCGACTCGCTCTCGAGGTGGTCAGAAGGGACACAAGGGTCACAAGAGAGAGCTGCTTGCGGTTGAGGAGATGGACCATGTGCACGATCACTTTCCCGCGGTTTGTGAGAAGTGCGCCGCTGCCCTGAGCCCGGAACAGTGCGAAGAAACCTCTTCTCCTTTGAGACACCAGACTTTTGAACTGCCAGAGATCAAGCCGATCATGACGGAACATCGCTGCCACGAGCTCAAGTGCACTTGCGGGCACAAAACCCGGGCCGAAGTTCCCTGCGAGGTGGCGCAAAGTCAGTTTGGGCCCCGAGTTCATGGAGCCACAGGCTACCTCAGTTCGGTACACAAGATCGGCCGAAGGGGGATCGTGGAGATCATGAACACCCTCTTTGGTTTGGATCTGTGTGTTGGTACCGTATGCAACTGCATCGATCGGCTGAGCCCGGAACTGGAGCCAGTAACGCAGGAGATAAGACAGACCCTTGCCGATTCCCCCAACCTCAACATTGACGAAACCGGGTGGAAGTGTAAAGGGGAGCGCCGCTACCTTTGGGTCTTCGTCTCTCCTCTGGTGGTTTATTTTGCCATTGCCGCAAGCCGTGGAGCCAAAGTGCTCAGGTCCGTTCTGGGCGAAACCTTCAAAGGTGTCATCTCCTCCGATGACCATTCCGCTTACAGTTGCTACCACAAAAATGGGCTGAGGCAGCTCTGCTGGTCACATTTGATTCGCAAACTCAAGGCCCTCAAGGACAGCAGAGGCAGTCCGGATTCCTACGTGTTTGCCAAGAACATGCTCAAGGAGGTCGGGCATCTGTTTGCCTGCTGGCACGCTTTCCGCGAGGACTGCATCACTCGTCGGCAACTCCAGGATGCCACGGTCCTCATGAGGGCTCGAATGAAACGCTATTGCCTCAAATACCAGGACAGCCCTGATCCTGCCGTGCGCACTCGAGCCAGGCGAATGCTCAGAAACTGGCCCCATCTGTTTACTTTCCTCACCCACGACGGTGTAGAGCCCACCAACAATCCTGCTGAATTGGGGCTCCGCCCTGCCGTTCAATGGAGAAAACTCTGTTTCGGAAATCAGTCCGAAGGGGGAGAGCGTTTCACCGAAAGGATCCTCACTGTAACTCGTACTTGCCAACTTCGGGGAAAGAATCCCTTCCACTTTCTCTCTGAGCTCATGACAGCTGCCTTCAACGCAACGCCAAGGCCTTCGCTGATCAACTAATCAGCATCCCCCTGGTGAACGGATACAACGAATTCACGGCCGCTTCGCCCGCCACTCGACGTCTCAGTCCATGGGAGTAATGATCCTTGGAAAGATTGAGCTCCGCATCCAACGGAAACACGCTGCGCGTGCCGGCGCCACTGTATCCTTTCCGCCGTATCGTCACCTCACCGAAGAGGGTCATCAAAAGACGTTCACAATTCAGCCTGCAATGAGTCAGAGGAGCGCCATCGGGACTGGTCACATCATGCCTTCGTGGTTCCCGGATGGCTCGAAGATCAAAGTATCCCTGCATCAGGCATCGCAGCAATTCGGTTCCCTCTCTGAAAATCAGAGCTTCAATTTGCCCATGCTCCATCTGCCCGGCTATCTCACAGCTAAGCCGGCAGATAATGGACTCGAACCGCTCACAAGCCGAACCGAATACCTCGCTCTCCATCGGATATGCGGGAATCATCAAGGGGGCCTCCTTGGGTTATGGGTTCCCGAGTTACATTCCCATAACGGAGGCCAAATGTCCAGGCCCTTGATGTTTCAACGATAATCACGGAGAGCGCCGCTTTTCAGCCGTCGTTGCAGAAGAGCCGCACCCATAACAAAATCAATCTTAGGAAGCTTGGCAGTTAACTTGGCTACTAAGCTCTCGCGTTCGCCTGCTGCAAGATCATAATCCACATATTGTTTGCGCTGAGCAGGGTCAGCGCCACGCCCTACAATAGAGAAATTGACTGAGCTAGCAAGAATCTGACAGCTAGTCGCTGAAAATTGATCCCTTTGCCAAGGGTCGAGGTGTCTCAGTACATTACTCCGGGAATTGCTGCGGAAGCCACCGCCTATGGCAAACAAAATGCCATGCCGATATCAAACATCATTTTCGCAAACATTCCGAACTACCAGATCCTTCTAAACCACAAACTTTGGCACGATCATCGCGGTGCCCACCCTCGCCTTTTGCAGTCCTTCACCACGGGTGGGAACACGCTTGTGGTCGAGACGAAGAAGATCTCGCTCCATATGGTGGCGATACTGAAGGCGACACCATGGGCAGTCTGTCACTCCGGGTTTCGGGAATTGAAGACAATGGGGGCAACCGATTGCCAGAAACGTCTCATGCTAAGTTGCAGTCAAGCTGGCGTAGCACAGGGCCTTGTGCCCGTCGACATCGTTGCGCCCGCAAGGGGCTATGCTACGTTTGTGAGTCGCCTCAGAATAATCTTGAACGCAACTCAGTATCAGCCAGTTGCGGCACAGTCCGTGAACTTGGGGAGATTGATGGACTCAAAAGGGATCCATACGCTTCTGCGAAGCGCCATGTTCTTGATTGTGGCACTTGTCTGTGCCTCCAGCGCACCCGCCATGGGACCGCTTGAGACTCTACAGGCCCGGGACCTCCAGGTGCGCGAGATCTTGGGCGATCACAAAACGAAGCCCAGCCCCGAAGAAGACGCCCGACTTCGAGACTTGGTAACGGGCATCGTCGACATGGACAGTCACACTCGCGAATCGTTCGGCATTTACTGGAATGAGCTTGATGAGACCAAGCGCAGAGAGGCACTCCAGCTGGTCTCGATGCTGCTCGAGCGCTCCTTGTTGAAGGGGGTCTACGAACACAAATCGGACCGGGTTCAATATGTCTCGGAGAGAATCGATCCCGCCAATTCCTCCGTTGCGACGGTACTCACAGTCATTACGCGGAATGAAGACAGATGGGAGGTTCGCTACCGAATGCAGCAGAGTGGCTCCCAATGGAAGATAGTGGATATTCTGCTGCAGGGGAAGAGCAGCGTTGAACGGAACCGCTCGACTTTTTACAAAGAAATTCAGTCCTCTGGTGTGGCTGGTCTGCTTGAGAAGCTTCGAAAGAAGGCGGATAAGATTCCATGATCGACTTCCTTGCCAGACGCTCCGTTTGGATTCTTGGCACCGCTTTCCTCTTCGCTTTCATTGCAGTTCCATTCGCCCTTCGCCTGGAGATGACCACCGAACTCGTCCAGTTGCTCCCCCAGGATCTGCCCTCCGTCAAGAGCTTCCGTCAATTTGAAGAGCAAGTTGGCGGTCATACGTTTCTTTCCGTGGTCATCGAGAGTCCCGACCGGTTGGCCAACGAGAGGTTCGGAGACGCTTTGGCGCAGCGCCTTGCCGCCAGGGACTGGGCCACGCAGGTCCATTTCCGTCGGGACGTCGATTTTATGCTGAAGCGTTGGCCGTTTCTGCTCCCGCAGCGGGATCTGGAGCAACTGGAATTTGGCCTCCGCGAAGCAGTGGAGCGTGCTAGGATAGAACATTCACCGCTTGCTATCGATCTGGACGATGAACCCGCTGAGCCGGACTGGGATCGGCTCAGGTCCATTGCTGCAGTGAAGGAGCTCCGGTCCAGCGCGGATGGCACGGTGGTTCTCATCCAGGTGCAGATGAGAAAGCTCACCAGTCGGATCAAGCAGACGGAGACGATCCTCGCTGAGGCAGACAGTGACATCCAGGCGCTGCAGCCGTCGCTGTTCCACCCTGATCTCAAAGCCCGCCTGTATGGAGGTTTGCGTTTCCGCATCGAAGAATACAATTCCATTCGCCAGGACCTGGCACGGGCATCCCTCATCACGCTGCCGCTCATCCTTCTGATCCCTGCACTGGCTCTGCGATCTTGCTGGCAGCCGCTGGTGGTGCTTATCCCCGTGGGAATCGGGATGGCCTGGACCTATGGCACAGCCTATTTTCTCTTCGGCAGCCTGAACCTGGTGAGTTGTTTTCTCTTTCTCATCCTTTTCGGCATTGGCGACGATTTTCCTATCCACCTCCTGTATCGGGTAAGGGAAGAGATCGGAAATGGCGCCGAGGTTCGAGACGCAACCGCGAGCGCCGTTCGTGCCACCATGCCGCCCCTGGTCTTTTCCGCTCTGACGGGCCTTGCGGGCTTCATCTCACTTGCCTGGATGCATTTCCGTGGTTTCTCTCAATTTGGAATCATTGCGGGAATGGGCGTTTGCCTGATTCTTGCCGCCACCATAGTGACCGTCCCCGGTATCGTATGGCTCATTCGCTCCCGCCTTGGCTCTGGCGATCCTCAGAGGAGTGAGATGTATTCCGGCGGAAAGCACGTCACGACATGGCGCTCCGCAGCGCCGGTGTTTTGCCTTTGGGCAATTCTTGCTGGCGTGAGCACATGGATCGTCTACAACAGGCTGGAATTTGAGAGCGATTTCGAAAACCTAAGGCCGACCTTCACGGAACTCCACGAGCTTCGTGGAAAAGCGGAGAGCATAGAGGGGTTTCAAAAATCGAGCCCCGCGGTATTCTTCACTATGGACTTCGAAGCGTCCCGCGAAATCACACGAACGCTCCAGGCGCGTCTGGACAGGGAAGGTGCGCAGTCCCCTATCCAACGGGTCAACAGTCTCGCTTCCATCCTGGATGGAGATACCCCAGCCAGGCGCATGTGCCTACAGCGTATCCTGGAGATTCTGGACGAACCCTTTCTCCGTCGTGCTCCTGCCGACGTATCAGCTGAAATTGAGCGTCTGCGTCGCCACCTGGATTTCTCGCCTTTGACCCTGGAGAGTATCCCCATCCAAATCCGCAGGAGCCTGACAGGGCGCACGAAAGCACCTGACGGAACGGAGCGTGAACTCTACCTGGTGGTGGCGGAACCCAGGGACCGCATCTCGTTGGCGCCCCAAGCACAAGCTTTTGCCCAGCGTCTGGAGGATATCCGTTTTCGCGGCCAGCAATTTGTTGCGGCAGGCGAGGCACTCATTTTTGCGGAGATCCTTGGGTTGGTGAAGCACGAGGGTTGGGTGGTTATCGCCTTCACGTGGCTGGCTACCGCGGCACTGGTGGTCCTAGCTTTCCGATCGTGGGCGGACTTGATCGCACTCCTCGTGACACTGGCTGGGTCTATTGCAATCACCCTGGCCATCTTGGCCTTTTTGGGCATGCGGCTAGGCTTTTTCAACCTGACGGTCCTGCCGTTGCTGATAGGGTTGGGGATCAACTACGGAATCCATATTCTTCATCGATACCATGAGGAAGGCATGACAGCCACACATGCCGCCGGTAACTTGGCGGCTTCAGTCGGGTCCGCGGCTGTCACCACGCTGGTTGGCTTCGCAGGACTCCTCTTGGCGAGGCATCCAGGGCTGTGGTCGATGGGTTTTGCCGCAACGCTCGGGATCGGTGTCATCGCGTCGAGTTGCCTGCTATTCCTTCCTTCCATGGTCGACCTGCTCGCATTCCTCAGGCGAGAACGCTGATTGAATCCCCCTCAGATGAGCTCGATCGGTTTAGGTGAAGGGTGCTCATCTTCTTTTCGCTGCTCGCAGGCTGATTTCGCCACGAAGGTCGGGCGACGGGTCGGTCGCCCCTATGGGTCAAGGTGTTCATGAGTCGTGTGCGTCAACCTCTGCAAATTGGTCGATGGCTGTGGGTCTTCGTTTCCGAGGGTTGATGAACCAAGCCGCGGTGGGCGACCGAGAATGGGTCCACCCTTGACTCGTCGAAGGTGGCCTAAAGGTGGCAGCATGTGATGAAAATCTCAACCAAATTTCTCTCCTAGGATCCAGTTGCGGTACACAGCAAACCTCTAGAGTCCCCTTCCCGCCATCCTATGGGAAGCTGCTGTTACTTGCCAGAAACTGGAATCCGGATCTCGCGATCGAGCATAACGGGAATGATCTGGATCTGTTGAGCTTCTGAGCATACCCAATGCCAAGGAGCAGGAGGGATATGGCATCAACGTTGGGGCAAGCGGCGGCAGACCAGGGCGCCAATCGCAACCACCACTCTCTGCCCGGCGTCCAAGTCATCCATCTGAATCCGATTCGCTGCCGCCGCTTACTCCGATCAGCGACAATTGCGGTGTTCGGGATGAAACCAATGCGGAGGGGGGATTTTGAGGGAATGTGCGGAGAAACCAAAACAGCCGAGGATCCCGGCAGGTCTCTTCCGGGATGAATCTCGAGTTGGGGGAATTCGTCGACATCCATAAACGAAGAACCCAGGATGTGGCGTCCTGGGCTCATGAAGAGGAATAGGTGGTTAGTTTTATGTTGAACCTCACTTCCACTCGCCTTCAAACACAGTGTCGGCATCCTGGGGAATCTCGATGAGCGAAAAGTGGCGTCCAGGCATGGAGGCTGCCTAGACGCCCACACTCGCACACGTACTTCACAGGGCCCATGAAAGAACCGGACAGGCGGAGGCCCGTGGTCAAGAGGCTACCACCGATGCCAGTTGCCATGGGTGACACGGGAGAACTGGTGCCGGTGGTGCGAGAGGTGGAATAGATCTTGAGGGGAATTTTAGGGTATATTCTTGCACCTGGTGGAAATTCGCCGGGCTCATTTATCTGTTAGGAGAACCCGTTTCTATGGTGTGTGTTGGGGATAGTGTTGGGGATGAAAAAACGGAGGGCCCAGGATCATCTCCTGAGCCCTTGATTTTCATTGGTGGGCGACCCGGGGATCGAACCCGGGACCTTTGGTTCCGGAGACCAACGCTCTATCCACTGAGCTAGTCGCCCTTATCCTTCGCAGAACTGAGATCATGCCACAACTTGGGGATTGTCGTTAACACAGGCGCCTTGCTTTGTCAATCTGGACGGCAACAGGAGAGCATTTGATCCTCTCGCGGGCAGCCCCCGTGACGTTGCCTTCTTTCGAGTTCAGTGAAGAGTGGCGTCAAGCTTTGCACCTCATGGTGGCCGTTTTCTTTCGTTCACATTGACTGGAGGGGGAACGCCCCACCCTATAGGCCGCCTGGAGAGCATGGAAAGGGTTGGCGAAAAGTGGAGAGAGTCCCAAGCAGGAAATGACTTGGACCAAGGCTGAAAAGGCTGCGGCGAGGCTTGCGTTCCAGAGGGCCTACAAGAGGGAGTGCGAGGCTCTGGCAGGTGAGGTCGGGGCTATGCTCTCCTCGCTGAGAGAGCCTCAAGACATCTGGCGGTTCCATGATTTTCTCACGGAGCGGCGAAAAACTACTGACGAGAAGTACGACTATCGGTATTCTGTCCTCGTTTTCGTGCTGGCGAGGCTGCTTCGTGAAGGATGGCTCAGGGAAGAGGAGATCGCGGCCCTAAGCGAAGACAAGATGGAGCGCATCCGTTCCATAGTGGGCCTGTAAGGGCGCGCGGACTCCCGAGGCTTTTTCCGCCGCCATGGGCGTGTCCTCCCCGGGTCATGATGAGATGGGTGGAAACTCCCCGGGCGGGGTGGTCCTTGGTGTCACCTCATCAGGTCGGAAATGAGGGCGGTGTGCTTTGACCGTGCCATTTCCATAACCCCGCATCATGCAGCTCCCCCAGTTTTTCACGGATGTTCAACGGGAAACGGGCAATGACGAAAATCGCTTACTTCGACTGCTTTTCCGGCATCAGCGGTGATATGATTCTTGGTGCCCTGGTGGATTTGGGCGTTCCCATCGAGGTGCTCCGCGATGGGCTTGGGGAGCTTCCCCTCAAGGGGTATTCCATCAGTGCGAAACGGGAGATGCGGGGAGCCGTCGCGGGCACCCGGGTTGCCGTCGAGGTGGCATCCCACGGGCATCACCGGCATTTTGAAGACATTCGCAGTCTCATCGTCTCGAGCGGGTTGAGCGATTCCGTCAAGGAAAAGAGCGTGGCGGTATTTGACCGCCTCGCCCGGGCGGAATCCAGGGTGCACCAGATCCCGGTCTCTGATGTCCACTTTCACGAAGTGGGGGCCGTGGATTCCATCGTCGACATCGTCGGAAGCCTCATCGCCCTGGAACACCTCGCCATAGACAGGGTCTTCTCCTCTCCGGTGCCCCTGGGGCGAGGTTTTGTGCACACTCAGCATGGTATCCTTCCCGTGCCGGCTCCCGCAACGGTTTTGCTCCTCACGGGCATTCCCGTTTACGACAACGGCGTGGAGAGGGAACTAGTCACTCCCACGGGGGCGGCGGTGGTGGCCACGCTGGCGGAATCCTTCGGCGCCGTCCCGGACATGGTGCTGACGGGGTCGGGCTACGGGGTCGGATCGCACCCGGCGTCGGACCCGCCCAATCTCCTGAGGGTCCTCGTGGGAAATCCCGGGCCGACCCTGCATACGCGCCGCCTTCTCATGGTCGAGACCCACATCGACGACATGAACGCCGAGATTTACGACTACATCATGGAGGAGCTCTTCCGGGTGGGAGCCCTGGACGTGTCCCTGGTTTCCATGCAGATGAAGAAGAACCGCCCTGCCGTGCTCCTGCGGGTTCTTGCGGAGCCCGCCGCGAGGCAGCCGGTTCTCGGAGTGCTCTTTCGAGAGACCACGACCCTCGGGGTGCGCATCCAGGATGTCGAGCGGGTGGAACTCCCCCGGGAGGTCAGGACGGTCGACACCCCCTACGGGCCGTGCCGGGTGAAATGGGCTGAAGGGCCCGACGGCGACGTGCGTGTGACGCCGGAGTATGAAGACTGCAAACGCCTTGCCCGGGAAAACCGGGTTCCCATACGCAAGGTCTACGAGGAGGCAACCCATTGCGGCAATCCGACTCAACAGGACCGGGCCCGGTCCTTGGATCCCTGATCACCATCGGGGACGAAATCCTTCTTGGGGACATCCCCAACGGCAACGCGCATCACATTGCCCTTGAACTGCGCGCCCACGGGTTTTGCCTGGAAAGGATCCTCACCGTGGGAGACCAGGAGGCGGCCATCGTCGAGGCCATCCGGCAATGTCTCGATGGGAGCCGGTTCCTGGTGGTGACGGGGGGATTGGGGCCCACGGAAGACGACCGCACTCCCGACGCCGTTGCGAAAGCCCTCGGCAGGCCTCTTCAGGTGGACGAGGGATACATGGCCTGGCTCAGGAAGCGCCTGGCGGAAACGGGGAGGACCTGGAGCGATGCCGTGGGCAGGATGGCCTTCCTGCCGCGGGGGGCCGTCAAGCTTGGCGTCGGAATGGCCGGCTTTGCCCTGGAGCACGGCGACGTCCCGTGCTACTTTCTCCCGGGTGTTCCCCACGAGATGCGGTCCCTCATGGCCGACCTCGTGATCCCGGACCTGGAGCGGCGCTTTCCTCAACGCTTCAAATGCGTCAAGGATTTCCTGAGGATCCAGGGTTTGTTCGAGTCGGAAATCGGTGAACGCCTCGCGGGATTCGATGCGGGCGAGTTCGGCGTGGAAATCGGCTACCTGCCTCAGGGGCCGGAGGTGTGGCTGACCCTTTTCGCTTCGTCCCCGTCGGAGGAAGAATCGAGAAGCAGGATTTCCCGGGCTGAGGAGTCGCTCCGACTGCGATTCGATCCCCACCACATCAGCGGGCGCGGCGAGGACAGCCTGGAGCAGGTCATTGGCCGCCACCTGCGCTCCTTGGGCTTGAAGCTCGCAGTGGCCGAGTCCTGCACGGGAGGGCTTCTCTCGGCCCGGATCACCTCCGTGCCGGGGGCTTCCGACTATTTCAAGGGGGGATGCGTCGTCTACAGCAACGAGCTGAAGCGGGACCTACTGGGGGTACCCGAGTCCCTCCTGAGGGACCACGGGGCCGTGAGCGAGCCTGTTGCCGCCGCCATGGCCGAGGGGATGCGCCGTCAGGCCGCGGTGGACTTTGCCCTTGCCGTGACTGGAATCGCGGGCCCCGCGGGGGGGACATCGGGAAAGCCAGTGGGAACGGTCTGCATCGCTTGTGCGTCCCCGGGCGGCACAACCGTTCAGAGACACCTCATGAGAGGGGATCGGGAGCGCATCCGGGCGAGCGCCGCCCATGCCGCTCTGGTGCTTCTCTGGAGGAGTCTCACCGGATGATCCGCACTTTCATCGCCATCGACATCCCGCAGAGCGTTCAGGAGGCCATGGAGCGCCTGAGTCTGGAACTCCGCAAAACCGGGGCAGCCGTGACCTGGGTGAAGCCGGGTCGCATGCATCTCACTCTCAAGTTTCTTGGGAATGTTCCTCCCGAGAAGATCGACGAGATCAGCAAGGCCATGGCAGGCGCCGCCACACAATCCCACCCTTTCGCGCTGCGCCCCGAGGGCTGCGGCGCCTTCCCCGGCATGAAAAACGTGCGGGTCGTCTGGGTGGGCCTCCAGGGTGATCTCGACCCCCTCAAGCGCCTGCAGCACAGGGTGGAAGAGGCCATGGAATCTCTGGGCTTCGAACGGGAGGAACGGTCTTTCAAACCCCATCTCACCCTTGGCCGTGTCAAGGGCAGAAAGAACATGGAGGCCCTTCAACAAGCAGTCTTGTCTCAGCGGGACTTCGCGCTGGAAGCTTTTGACGTCTTTGAGCTTGTGTTGTATAAAAGTGAGTTGAGACCTGAAGGAGCCCACTACACCCCCCTCTTTCGCGCCCGGTTCAGCCCTCGGTGATCCCCGGTCAGCATAATCTCCCCGCAACGCATGAGCGGGCAGTTGTGTCCTGGCTGCGGAAATTACCCTCGGCAGTAGACAAACGCACCGGTCACTCGCCTTCCTCCGGGAGACACACGGTGGAGGTTCAGTGACCGACGACAGTCCATCAGGAGGAAAAGGCATGGCATCGGGAGATGACAGACAGAAGGCCATCGATATGGCCGTGTCCCAGATTGAACGCTCCTGCGGAAAAGGAGCCATCATGCGCCTCGGCGAAGGGGCGCAGCACGTGGAGATCGGTACCATTTCCTCCGGATGCCTCTCGCTGGACCTGGCTCTGGGCATCGGCGGCGTGGCGCGCGGGCGCATCACCGAGATATTCGGCCCCGAGTCTTCCGGAAAAACCACCCTTGCTCTCCACATCATAGCCGAGGCTCAGAAGCTGGGGGGGCTTGCTGCATTCATCGACGCCGAGCACGCCCTGGATGTGCATTACGCGAAGAAGCTGGGAGTCCTGGTGGAGGACCTCCTCATCAGCCAGCCGGACTATGGCGAGCAGGCCCTGGAAATCGCGGAGATTCTCGTGCGCAGCAACGCCGTGGATGTCATCGTCATCGACTCCGTCGCCGCTCTGGTGCCCAAGGCTGAGATCGAGGGGGAGATGGGAGACCCCCACGTGGGACTCCAGGCGAGGCTCATGAGCCAGGCCCTGCGCAAGCTCGTGGCCACCATCAGCAAGTCCAAGACCTGCGTGGTCTTCATCAACCAGATCCGCATGAAAATCGGCGTGATGTACGGATCCCCGGAAACCACGACGGGGGGCAACGCGCTCAAGTTCTACGCCACCATGCGGCTGGACATTCGCCGCATCTCCCAAATCAAGGAGGGTCAGGACATCATCGGGAACCGGACCCGGGTCAAGGTGGTCAAGAACAAAATCGCTCCCCCGTTCAAGGAAGTGGAATTCGACATGGTTTATGGTCGCGGCATTTCCAAGGAGGGAGATGTGCTGGATCTGGGGGTGGACGCCAAGTTGGTGGAGAAATCAGGCACCTGGTATTCATACAATGGGGAAAGGCTGGGGCAGGGGCGTGAGAACTCCAAGAACTTCCTGAGGGAGCATCCCGATGTCCTTGGAGAGATAGAGCAGAAGCTGCGACAGATACACGACCCCAAAGTGCCCCGTGGACAGGGTGACTCGGCGGCCGATTCCTGATGGAGCTTCCCGGACCGTCTTCCCCCTGACGCCCCGGGGTGGGCGCTTCCCCCCTCCCCCGCGCCTTCGCAAAAGGATGGGAGGCCGGGGCTTTGAGCCTTTCCCTGCTTCGGTCAGAGTCGCCAAACCATGCAACCCGTATCGATCAGCGAGGAGAGTTCCCTGATGAAAGCAAGCGAAATCCGTACGGCCTTTCTGGATTATTTCAAGAAGCAGGGGCATGCCATCGTGAAGAGCTCCTCCGTCATACCTCACGACGACCCCACGCTTCTTTTCACCAACGCGGGGATGGTCCAGTTCAAGCGCACCTTTCTGGGGGAGGAGCGCCGGCCCTACCTGCGGGCCACCACGAGCCAGAAGTGCATGCGGGCCGGGGGAAAGCACAACGACTTGGAAAACGTGGGCCGCACGGCGAGGCATCACACGTTCTTCGAGATGCTCGGGAATTTCTCCTTCGGGGACTATTTCAAGAAGGAAGCCGTCGAGTATGCCTGGGAGTTCCTCACGGAAGCCATGGGGTTACCCGGGGACAAGCTCTACGCAACGATTCACGAAGGCGACGCCGACATGAATCTGGGCGCTGACGAGGAGGCTCGTGAATTTTGGGCCCGCTTTCTTCCCCACGACCGAATCCTTGCCTTTCCCACCAAGGACAACTTCTGGGCCATGGGCGACACAGGCCCATGCGGTCCGTGTTCGGAGATACTCATCGACCAGGGTGAAGCCATGGGTTGCGGCCTCCCTGGCTGCAAGCCCGGTTGCGACTGCGATCGTTACCTGGAACTATGGAACCTGGTCTTCATGCAGTTCAACCGCAAGGAGGACGGGGTCATGGAGGCGCTCCCCAAGCCCAGCATCGACACGGGCATGGGGCTCGAACGGGTGGCCGCGGTCATCCAGAAAGTGGCGTCCAACTACGACACGGACCTCTTTGATCCCATGAGGGCAAAGATAGAGGAGCTCACCGGGTACCACTACGGGACCGATCCCGGAAAGGACGTGTCCGTCAAGGTCATCGCCGACCACAGCCGTGCCGCCGCCTTTCTCATCGGAGACGGGGCACTCCCCAGCAACGAGGGGCGAGGCTATGTGCTGCGGCGGGTGCTGCGCCGGGCCCTGCGCCACGGGCGCTTCCTGGGGTTGGATCGCCCGTTCCTTCACGAGGTTGCCGTCTCCGTCATGGAATCCATGCAGGATGCTTACCCGGAGCTGCTGGAAAGCAGGAGCTTCATCACCCGTGTCATCCTGAATGAGGAGGAGCGGTTCAACGAGACGCTGGACTACGGCTTGCGGCTCCTTCAGAACGAGATCAAGCGAATCCGGGATGAAGGGCGCAAGGCCATCCCCGGGGAGCTCATCTTCAAGCTCTACGACACCTATGGCTTTCCCATCGACATCATCACTGACATGGCAAGAGGCCTCGAGATGGAGGTGGATGAGCCGGGTTTCCAGGATCTCATGGAACGGCAGAGGGAGCAGTCCCGCATGCACTGGAAGGGAAGCGGCGAGCGCGAAGTTTCCGAGGCTTACCGGCAGCTTTCCGCAAGCGGGGTGACCACGAGGTTTCTGGGGTACAAGGTTCTCGAGTGCCGCTCTCCGGTGGTGGCCCTGGTCCAGGAAGGCCGATCCGTGGAGGAAGTGCCGCAAGGCGATGAGGTGGAGATCGTTACGGAGGAGACCCCCTTTTACGGAGAGGCGGGCGGACAGGTGGGGGACCGAGGAGAGCTTACGGGTCCGTCGGGGAAGGTGTCCGTCATGGATACCCTGAAACTCCCCGGGGACCTTTATGTTCACCTGGGACGCGTCGAGGAGGGGAAGATCCGCCGGGGCGATCCGGTGCAACTCCGGGTGGATGGAACCCTTCGCCAGGACACGGCGGAGCATCACACGGCCACACACATACTTCACGCAGTGCTGCGCACCGTCCTCGGGGACCATGTGAAGCAGGCAGGGTCCCTGGTGGCTCCGGATCGGCTCCGCTTCGACTTCACCCACTTCGCGGCTCTCACCCCGGAAGAGATCACGGAAATCGAGAGGCTGGTCAACAATGAGATCCGCGGGAACCATGACCTTCAGGTCCACGAGATGCACATCGACGAAGCCATGAAGACGGGGGCCATGGCCCTCTTTGAGGAAAAATACGGGGATCGGGTGCGCATGGTGGAGATCCCCGGTTTCAGCAAGGAGCTCTGCGGAGGGACTCACACCCACCGAACCGGGGATGTGGGGCTCTTCGTCCTCGTCCAGGAAACCAGCGTGGCCGCCGGAGTGCGAAGGATCGAGGCCCTTGCCGGGCGACATGCCCTCGATTACCTGAGGGCTCAGCGAAACCTGCTTCAACAGGCAGCGGCCCTGCTCAAGGCGAGCCCCTCCGAAGTGGCGGACCGGGTGGAAAAACTCCTGGCGCATCAGAAAGACGTGTTGAGAGAGCTTGAGTCCCTAAAGGCTTCCCTGGCGAGCCGACAGTCGGCCGACCTCCTGGAGCAGGCCAGGGAAGTCGACGGCACCAAGATTCTCGTGAGCCGCGTGGACGCGGAGGACCCCAAGGCCATGAGGGAGATGTACGATCGATTCAAGGAGCGCATGACCAACGGGGTCATGGTTCTGGGAGCATCCCGGGAGGGGAAGGTGTTCATCCTGGTGGGAGTGACACCCGGTCTCACGGAGCGGGTCCATGCGGGGAATCTCGTCAAGGAGATCGTCAAGGAGGTCGGCGGAAGTGGTGGAGGGCGCCCCGACATGGCCCAGGCTGGAGGCAACCAGCCGGAGAAACTTGGCGATGCACTGGCTCTGGCCGAACGTCTCATTGAGGAGCGCCTGAAATAGCTTTTTTTGCGTGGCGCTTGAGCTGAGCTCAAAGGGCGGGATGTGCATCATCCCGCCCTTTAAGTTTGTCCTCCAACAGAAGACGGATTTCTACTATAATTGATCCACTCTGCAAAAGGAGAGCTCTTCCTCGGCATCCTCGGTGAGCACTTTCTGGAAATGGGAAACGGGGTAAGATGCACCGCAGTCCCGGCAGTGCAGAACCACTCGGCGTCAGGTGCGAACAATGGTCAGGTCTTTCTTGCATTCCGGGCACTGCACGGGCCTACCTCCTGGCATGAGCTCCACATGGGGATGAGAGAAACAATACGGACACACCACACTTTGGAGTCAATTTCAAGACTCCGCGGATCATTCACCGCGGAATCTAAAATCTTTTTCGGACGATTGGCAAACACATTTTTCCCAGAGGTTTTTGTGAGGCAATGAATCGTTTTTTTGCACGCACGGTCGGGAGTGGTGAGAATGCCTGCAAATCTGCCCCCGCCATATTTCGAGGCGGAAAAGCGTTACAGAGAGGCGAAAACCTCGGAAGAGAAACTCGAAGCTCTCGAGGACATGCTCACCATCATGCCGAAGCACAAGGGCACGGACAAGCTCCGGGCCGACTTGCGCAAGCGCATCGCGAAGGTCAAGGAGCAGGCCCAGCAGAAGAAGGGAGGATCCCGGCGGGACGCCGCACACAGTGTCGAAAAGGAGGGAGCTGGGCAAGTGGTGGTGGTGGGGCCGCCCAACACCGGGAAATCAGCCCTGGTAGGGGCTCTGACCAATGCGAACCCAGAGGTGGCGGATTTTCCCCATTCCACGTGGAAGCCCACCCCCGGGATGGCTCCTTTCGAGAACATCCAGTTCCAGTTGGTGGATACACCGCCCATCGCGCCGGATTACATTGACCCGTGGATGACGGACCTCATGCGGCGTTCCGATGTGCTCCTGGTGATCCTGGACCTCCACCAAGATCCATTGGGGGGCTTGGAGGAGATGCTTTCGGCCCTGAGGTCCCTCAGGATCTTCCCCCCCGGGGCGCCCATCCCCGGGGATCTCAAGAAGCCGCCCTTTGTAAAAAAGGTGCTCATAGCCGTCAATAAAGTGGACGATAACAGGGACGACGAAGACCTTGGAGCCTTTGTGGAGCTGGCGGATTTGAGGCTTCCGTGCGTGGGGATCTCGGTGCTGGGAGAGAGGAACCTGACGGAGCTGCTGAGAGCAATCTACGACCTTTGTGGCATCATCCGTGTTTACACAAAGGCACCGGGAAAGGAGCCCAACATGAAGGCTCCTTTCGTGCTTCATGAAGGAAGCACCCTGGGGGATCTGGCCGTAAAGATCCACAAGGATTTCGTGACCAAGATGAAATTTGCCAAAATCTGGGGAACAGGAGTCTTTGACGGACAGATGGTCCAGAAGGATCATGGGCTTCGAGACGGGGATGTGGTGGAGATTCACGTGTGAGGTGCCGTTTTCTCGGAGGCTTCGCTGGGGGGGCAGGCAAAAAGAGGTGGCGGCCATATGGCGTTGCCGGGCGTCATGGCCATGAGAGCGAGGGGCGTGCGGCGCTTTTTGTCGCGTTTGGGAGAATTGACTGGGATCGGCAATAGCCTTATGTTTTTTGTAGATGGAGTTATAATTGATTTTTGGTCTCATGGAGAAGTCACGCCTGCTTCATGGGTCTGCTTGGAGGCAGGTGCGGAGAGGGCCGCGGGATGTTTGTCCCGCGGAGGAGAACCTGATGAAAGATTACACGGATGAGAAGAACCTCTCTCTAAATTATTTGTTCGAAGGCAAGAATGTCAACGATGAGTACGGGGGGTTTCTGGGCAGCGGATTGTTGCGGGAGGACTTGACCCCGACTGAACTCTCCCTGGGAGAGTCTATGCATATGCAAGAACGCGGCGAAGATGACGGTGACCAAATTCTGAGGACCATCAAATACAATTCCGATTCCGAAGACGATGAAACCCCGCCCAATGGGAATGGTGTTGTCGACGAGTTCGACGAGGACCATGTGACCTGTTACCTCAGGGAGGTTTCGAGTTATCCGCTGCTTTCGCAGGAGCGTGAGATAGAACTGGCTCAGCGGATCCGCGAAGGCCAGGAAGACCTGGTGAGACTCATGATGGCAAACGCATCGGAGGACAGGCAGGTCAATGAACTGTATCAAAAAGTGCAGAAGCTCCTGGCTCATGAAAAGACCTTTCCCGGGGTGCGGGATAAAGTGCTCAAGGTCATCGTGCGAACCCTGGAGCGCGGGGTGCAGGATAATCCCGAAAGGCGGCTTTTCAAGGAAATGCTCGCCCGTGTTCAGGGCATCATGACATCCATCGACCTGGCCAAGCAGGAGATGGTGAAGGCAAATCTGCGCCTTGTGCTGAGCATCGCCAAGCGCTACCGCGGCAGAGGCATGAGCTTCGACGACCTCATCCAGGAGGGGAATCTCGGGTTGCTGAAAGCGGTGGGGCGTTTCGATCACACCAAGGGCAACCGCTTCAGCACCTATGCGACCTGGTGGGTCAGGCAGAGCATCATCAGGGGGATTTACGACAAGACCCGCACCATTCGACTTCCGGTGCATTTCATCGAACTGAAGAATTTGTTTTTCAAGGTTTTCTACGAGCTCCTCAAGGAGTTCGGCCGGGAGCCGAGTCCCCAGGAGATTGCCGATCGCGCCAATCTGCCGCTGGAAAAGGTCCAGATGGTCCTGACCCTTGCGGCTCAGCCCATCTCACTGGAGACTCCCATCGGAGAGGACGAGCAGCGGCTTGGGGATTTCATCGAGGACGAAAGAGCCGTATCTCCCGTGGAGGAGTGTTCAGACAAGGAACTGGCGGAGGTGACCCGGAACCTGCTTTCAAGCCTCCAGCCGAGGGAAGAGAAGATCCTGCGCCTGCGGTTCGGGTTGGACGGACAACCTGCCGAAACCCTGGAAAAAATTGGAAAAACGTTCAAAGTGTCCAAGGAGAGGATACGGCAAATCGAAAAGAAGGCCCTTCGAAAGCTCAGGAATCCCAATCGGCAGTCCTGCCTGAAGACGTTCATAGAATGAGGGGCCAGAGCTTCTCTCCCGGACCCATATGATCTTTGAATACGCAAAAATTCTGCTGCTGCTCTGGACGGTTAATCTCACTCCTCCGCTGCTCGCCTACTTCCTGGGCGATCGGTGGAATCAGCCCCTGGATCTGGGGCGCTCATTTCGTGACGGGAAGCCCCTCCTGGGGAGCCACAAGACCCTGAGGGGAGTTCTTGGAGGAAGTGTCTGCGGCGCATGCGCCGCCGTCCTGATGGGGGTGCCGTGGTGGCTCGGTCTCATCACGGCAATCCTCAGCATGGCGGGAGATCTCCTGTCGAGCTTCCTGAAGCGAAGACTCTCCCTGGGGAGTGGCACCAGCGTGCCGGCATTGGATCAGGGTTTTGAAGGTGCGCTCCCATTCCTGGTTGTCGCCCCATATTTCTCCCTCGATGGAAGCGAAATCTTCAGCCTGCTCCTTGCGTTCTGTGCCGGGGCCTATGCCGGATCGTGGTTTCATCTCCATGTGATTCTCAAGGAGCCTCTCGACGACTATCCCCGCCCTCTCAAGGCCCACGTCAGGATGCGGGAGCTCAGAGCCTGCCAGATGCTCAACAATCCCCTGCGGTACCTGCTTAATTTTGAGGATGCGTTCTACTATCACATACTCATGAAGACGGCGTTCAAGGCCCTGGGAATTTACGACAAGGGCAGGGAAAACGCCCTTGAGGTGGAATCCCGCAAGGTCTGCTTCCGATTTCCAGACCTGCCTCGCTCCTTCGACAACTACACCATCCTCTACATGTCGGATCTGCACCTCGATGGACTCCGGGGACTGGATCGGAAGGTGCAGACCCTGGTGGACGACCTGGAAGTCGATCTTTGCATCCTGGGGGGGGACTTCAGAATGGAGACTTACGGGCCCTTCGACGAAGCCTTGAGGCAGTTGGGTGAACTGGCGCCGAGAATCCGGACTCGAGACGGAGTGTACGGGGTTCTCGGGAACCACGACTGCCTGGAAATGGTCAAGCCCTTGGAGAAGTTCGGGGTCAATTTCCTCATCAACGATGCCAAAGCCATTGAACGCAACGGCGAAAGGATTTGGATCGTCGGCATCGATGATCCCCACCACTTCAAATGCCATGACCTGGATGTGGCTTTCGAAGAGGTGCCGCAGGGGTCTTTCACCATTTTCCTGGCCCATTCCAACGAAGTGTACAAAGAAGCCGCCCGCCACGGAACCCGGCTTTACCTCTGTGGACACACCCACGGAGGGCAGATCAGGGTTCCCTTCCTCGGCCCCGTCTTCACCCACAGCAGCGCGCCGAGGAGGCTCTGCTACGGAGAGTGGCGCCATGATCACATGGCGGGGTTCACGAGCTGCGGGGTGGGCGTCTCGGGTGTGCCGGTCCGATTCTCCACCAGGGGAGAGGTCCTCCTTCTTACCCTCAAGCGATGAGGAAGACCGGCCGCAGGCCTTCAGGCGTTTACAATCCATCGGCTCAGTGCTTCACTGACCGGCAGAATCATCCGCTGCAGCAGGGGCAACCTCGCCCAGTACTCCACCAACGCCACCGCGGTGAGAACCACGGCTCCCCCGAGCTCCAGGGAAGACTGGTGCATCCGCCAGTTTTCAAACGGGCAGCAGAGGGCCCTTCCCAGGGCAAGGGGCGGTACGGGGATGAGGAGATTGGCGGTCATGATGAGCGTGGTCGCCTCGATGGCCGTCTTGACGGTTTCTCCGGGGAAGAGCAAATGAAATGTTCCGAGAATCCCCGAGAGAAGCAGGACCGTCACGGCCCCGGAAAGGGGGACAAGGGCGCAGCAAAGCCGGGAATCAGGGAAATACGGAGGTTTTACGGGACGCTTCCCGCCCCACGTCCACCCGGCCAAGATCAGAAGCGGCAGGGAGCGCACGTCGAGGTGGTGGGAAGGGTTCAGGTCATGGACCATCTTTTCCCGTTGTGAATACACCTGGAACATGGACACGAAATAAGCCTGGCCCTCTCCCAGCGCAATCATGGCCAAAACCGCTCCGATCACAAATCCCAGCCACTGGCTCACACCGGAAAATTCCAGGGGACTGCCGAGCATTGATATCCTCCCTGATTGGTCCTGCCTGCGGTCAGAGTTTCTTGGTCATTTTGTAGACATAGGCAAGTATCTGTGCCACGCCCCGGTAAAGCTCAGGAGGAATTTCCCGGTCGAGGTCGAGCTGACAGAGGACTTCCACGAGGGCGGGATCGCTCTTGATTGGAATGTTGTGAGCTTTCGCGATGTCGATGATGCGCTCGGCAACGACGCCCTGGCCTTTCGCCGTGACCTTGGGTGCCTGATCGATTTGGTGTCGGTATTGAAGGGCCGCTGCTTTCCTTTTCTTCTCGTCCATGCGTCCTGACCTGCCTCAGTCTCCTCGCCCCGGCGAAAGCCGGGGTCCAGAAAACCTCGAAAAACCTGGATTCCGGGGAATTCCTTGACACCTCTTAGATCTTGATGCTGACGATGCTCTCGAAGGATTCCAGCCGCTCGAAGGGCTCCAGCCGGCTTTCTCCCTCGCTGAAAACGTTGACCCCCTTGAGGTTGAGCCCCTGCTCCGCGAACATCAGCTCCAGTTCCTGAACATGGCCGTTGAGAGCGGTTCGCATGCCGTCATGATCGGTCTTGAAGGACACAAGGAAATCCCGACCCTGCAGCATGGCCACGATGGTGAGTTTCCCGAGCTGTTCGAAGTCAAGCCGGATAAGGCAGTAGTGGGATGTACCTCCGGGGCCAGCCGTGTTCCTCTTGAAAGCGATTTCCCCGTCCTTGAGCCCTTTCCAGGCGATGGGGAGAAATGTGTAGAAGGAGTCCGTGAGCTTCGAGAGGAGCTGAAAGCTTTCAATGTCCTGCAGGAGCCCGTCAACGGTGGCGAGTGTTTGGGCGCTTGAGGATTTCCCCTCTGCCGCTCCCTTTTCGGATGAGGCGTCGGGAGCCAACGGGGTTTGCGGCTGAGGGCTCTCCTGGTTCTGAAGCAGTTGCCTGAGTTGCAGCAACCTGGCTTTGAGGTCGAGCCCCACATGACTCGCCTGGTGGGGTAGGCCGTCAGGCAAGGCGGCCGCGGGATCTCTCAAGGGCAAGTCCCCTTCAGCCTGAAGCCTTCGCGCCAGGGCCATCAGTTTTGTTTCCAGGGTCACCCCGGTGTTTTCCAGTGTGGACTTGAGAGATATCTCGAGGATCCTGCCGATGTCCTGGAAGAGGTCAGCCAGGGAGTCGGTCAATTCGGCAAATTCCGGGGAGGCCTGCCAAGCTGAAGTCTCGAGCAGGGTGCCCAGCCGGTTCCGAATACTTTCTCCCGTGCTTCTCAGGCCTGTCTGAAGGAGGCTCAGCAACTGACCGCGGATCCCCCTGGGCAGGGTCGCGGGATCGTCAGGCAGAGCCTTCAAAAGCTTTTCCACCGTCGCCGCGAATCCTTCACCGGGCTTCCCCCCGGCGGGGAGATGGAGCGCCAGTTCCCTGGACAGGGTTTCCAGGAGGACATTCTTTGAAGCCGGGAGTTCGGAGGCCGTTTCCTGGGGAGCAATGGTTTGAAGAAACTGGAGCTGAATTTCCGGAGGCCCATCGCCGGTCTTCATGCCCAGGACCCGGAGCAGAACGCCAGTGTCCGGCGGGAGGGGCAGAGGCGACCTGGCGTGGAACAGGTTTCCCATGATGCGGAGCCGCACTTCACCGCCGGGGAGCACGTCCACCACCTGCCCCTGGAGCACATCTCCCGGCTTCACCTTCAGCAGCTTGTCCGCTGCCGTGGTCAGGATCAGCAGGGGCTGTTTCGACCCGATGCGGTGGGTGTCCATTGAAGAGCTCCGCGTCCTTCCACCCTTTTGGGCTCAGGATTTGTAAGTCACGCCGCGGATCCGATCGTCCCTGGCAACCTTGAATACGGAGGCGAATTCCAGGACCGCCTTGCCGTCTTCGTCGGCAACTGTTGCCTCGCCTCTGAAAGTCCTTCCGTGTTGCTCGACCACGCGTGCACTGGCTGTAATGATCCCTTTCCGGACGGGATAGAGGAACTTGGATTCCATGGAAACGGTTCCGAAATGGGTCTTGGGCGGGAGAACACTCTTGATGGCCATGACCACCGCGGTGTCGGCAAGGCTCACCAGTGCCCCGCCGTGCATGAGTCCGCCTCCCTGCGAGAAATCCGAAAGGAAAGGCATGGTCAGGACGGCGCGGCCGTCCAATGCCTCGAGGATTTCCATGTGGAGAAGGCGTTCGAAGGGGGCACAGCTGATCCACTGCTCCATTTGAAAGCGGTGAGGCCCTGTGAATTGGGCCGGATCCCTGCATTGGATCGTTTTTTCCTCGGACATGTCGGCAAGCCATCTTTCTGTGGTGGAATCATGGACGGACAGTTCTGCAACTGCCGTCTTCTGTCCGGTTCATATCAGAACCGACTCACCGATCCAGCCGGCCTCTCTCGATGGAGATGAGCTCAGCCACAAAATCGCCCACCACGACGCGGCTGGCGACCTTGACGGGGATCTTTCTTTCATCGGCTGTCACCCAGACTCTCAGGCTGGCATTATCACTCTTTTTGAACACGCCTCCAACGTCCTTCAAGTCGGGCTCCACGACAAAAGTTTCGAACTCGCCGCACGGCACCTGAACCGTCTGCTTCTCCACAATCCGGGCCGTGCCCACCACGCATTTCTTTCCGTCGGTCACGACGGCTTGGAGGGAGGAATCCCCTTGAAGGTGCTGTCCGCGGAATGCGTAGAAGACCGAAAGAGGGTCGAAGGTTCCAGGTGCGATGGAGACAGGCTTGCGCATCTTCCCAAAGTTTTCGTATCGCACCGTTGAGGTTGCCCAGTCGAAAGTCACGGACTCATCGCGCCTGTGGCGCCCTTCGTGCTGCTTTTTCCTGTAAAGCAGGGATCGCGTCATGCCCAGGTCCGCGAAGGCGTCGACCCGGTCTCGAACGGGATAAAAAGCATCCACAAAACGGTTGCTGGTTGCGGTCATGGCGAAGTGATGGGCTTTGACTCCTGAGACGGTCTCCGGATTGAGGACTTCAAGGACCGCCGTGCCGGCGGGCACGATCCCCCACCGAAGCGCGTAGGTCAGCCTTTCGCCTGGGACAAAAGGAGGGCGGTTCTCGACGGTTTGCCCCGTGTCGGCAACGGCGCGAACCTGAAAAAAGGCGAGCAGCAGGAAAATCGGAGCCCATGCAGCAATGCATCCGAGGGATCGGGTGATTCTGTGACAAGGGGTGGACATGCTCGATTTCACGGGATAGGATTTCTCCTCGTTTTGTGTTTGTCCGCAACCGACATCGGCGACATGGATGCTCCTTCGCCCGATAATCGTTGCGGCGGGGTGTCACACATAGACTGTCTTTACCGTGGAATCACGTACAAGTCAAAGCGCACATTGAGATCTTGTGGAATATGAATTTGCGATCACTCCGCGGCAATGAGTGGCGCCGCTCTGTTGCCGGTTTAATGCAACTTCGTGCAAGGCCTTATTTCTTTTATTAATTAAAAGGATACGCGATGAGCTTGATTCGAGTCGACTTGGAGAAGTGCGATAGAGACGGGTTTTGCGTGGAAGTCTGTCCCCTTGGCATCCTCATGCTGGATGAGAAGGAGGGCCCTCAGGTGCTGAAGGGACGCGCCCAGTACTGCATTGCATGCGGCCACTGCGTGGCGGCATGCCCCCACGGGGCACTGGACAATGCACGAAACCCTCTGTCCCCACAGGGGGCTCTCCCCCGGTATCCCGTGGTCGATGCGCCGACGGCCCTGGCATTTCTGCGCTCACGGCGCTCCATTCGCCGCTACCGGGAAGATCCGGTTCCACGGGAAAAAATCGCCCAAGTCCTCGAGGCGGCCCGCTACGCTCCGTCGGGCCACAATTCCCAGGGGATTTCATACATGGTCGTGGACGATCGCTCCACGCTGAAGCACATCAACGGCCTGGTGGTGGAATGGATGCGGGGCCTGGTGGTGAATCAGCCGGAACTGGCGTCCAGGCTTCACATGCCCGGCATCATCAAGTCCCATGAATACGGCGAAGACCGCATCCTGCGCGATGCACCCGCCCTCATCGTCGCCTTCGCGCCCAGGGAGCTGCACCCGGCCCCGGTGAGCACGACCCTCGCCCTCGAGTACCTGGAGCTTTACGCCACAACCCTCGAACTGGGAACCTGCTGGGCAGGCTATACTCAGGTCTGCGCTCAGCAATTTGCTCCACTCGTCGAGTTTCTTGAGATCCCCGAGGACTCGGTGGTCACGGGCATGATGATGCTGGGTTACCCGAAGCTCGGGTATTATCGACTTCCAGAACGCAATCCCCTGAGCATCAAGTGGTTTGAGGCGAAAGCGACCTGATGGGGCCGGTCAGCTTCTGAAAGCTCTTGTCTCCCGGAGGGGATTGTGTGATAGAAAACGACACTTCACAGGACTTTGAGGCGATTTTCCCCATCGGCCTGTGGAGTTATGCGGTGACCAGGCCTTACAATCGGATTGCATGCCGCTGGAAGTTCCCTTGTCCTTCAACCCAAGGCAGGCTCAGACAAGAAGACGCATGAACACCGTGATCAACACCGCCCGGGAGATCCTTCGGGAAGCCACCGACATCAGTCTCAAGCTTTTCAGAATCATGGTCCCCGTGATCGTTGCCGTGAAGGTTCTCCAGGAAATGGGCATGATCGACGTTCTTGGAGGTCTTCTCTCGCCATTCATGGGCATGGTCGGTCTTCCCGGGAGCATGGGCCTGGTTCTTGCCACCAGCATGATGTCAAGCGTCTACGGAGGGATGGCCGCCTTCGTGTCGTTGAGCGGCCTCACCCCCTTGACGGTGGCCCAGGCCACCGTGGTGACCAGCATGATTCTCATCGCCCACGCACTGCCCGTGGAGCTGCGCATTGCGCAGAAAGCGGGGGTGAGGATGCCCGTGATGGCAGGGATTCGCATCTTGGGGGCCTTTGCCTATGGATTCCTGTTTCATGCCGTAACGAGTTGGGGGGATTGGCTGCAGGAGCCAAACACCACGGCATGGATGCCTCCGGTGGAAGACACCTCCCTGGCCGGGTGGGGAATCGGGCAACTGAAGAGCCTCGCCGTAATCTACGCCGCAATCCTCGGCTTGCTGGTGGTGCTGAAGATCTTCGACCGCCTTGGCGTGACGAACCTCATGGTCAGGTGCCTGGAACCCATCTTGCGGCTCCTGGGCATCGGGAAATCGGCCGCGACCCTCACCATCGTCGGCATGACCCTCGGTGTCGCCTACGGCGGGGGCCTCATCATTCAGCAGGCCCAGTCGGGAGCCATCGGGAAGAGGGACATCTTCTTCTCTCTGTCTCTCATGGGTTTGTGCCACAGCATTCTGGAAGACACGTTTCTCATGACCCTCCTGGGGGGGCACCTTTCAGGAGTCCTCTGGGGCAGGGTGCTGTTCTCCCTGGCATGCACCTATGTTCTGGTGAAGTGGGTTTCCAGGATATCCGATGCGGCATTTTCCCGGTTCTTTTTCTTGGAGAATGACTCCCCGGTGCGCCTGTCCGGCATGCTTCGCCTCCAAAGGTTCTTCCAGGGGCGGGAGTAAGATGGTCAGGGTCGTTCTCGGCGAATACACCCCGGTTGAGAGGAAGGGTTCCCATGGAAAACACGCAGAACAGGCAGACGGCGACGGAGCTTTTATCGAAGCTCGCCGAGGCGCACGGAGCATCGGGTCGAGAAGGTGCTGTCCGAAGGATATTTCGGGACGAATTGGGTTCGGCTGATACTGACCGGATGGGGAATATTTATTTTGAAGAGAGAGGGGAAGCTCCACACCCCCGCGTCATGCTCTCGGGCCACATGGATGAGGTGGGATTCGTCGTTCAGACCATCACCACCAGCGGCCTCATCAAGTTCCTTCCCGTGGGAGGGTGGTGGTCTCACACGCTTCTCGCTCACCGGGTGAGAATCCTCACGCGGACCGGGGCCGAGATTCTCGGGGTGATCGGGGCCAAACCGCCTCATTTTCTCACGGATGCCGAGAGGGAGAAGCTCATCAGGATTGACGACATGTTCATCGACGTGGGTGCAACCAGCGGCGAAGATGTCCGGGACCGCTTCGGCATAAGGCTCGGCGACGGCATCGTCCCGGAAAGCCCGTTCACTCCGATGCACAACCCTGATTTTCTGCTCTGCAAAGCCTTCGACAACCGTGTGGGCATGGCTCTCACCATTCATGCGCTGAAACTTCTGCGTGGCTTGGAACACCCCAACACCGTCATTGGAGTGGGAACGGTTCAAGAGGAATTTGGAGTGAGGGGAGCCCAGACCGTCGGGGCGACGGTGGAGCCGGATGCTGCCATCGTCTTGGAGGGAACGCCCGCCGACGATTTCCCCGGGATTCCCGAAGACGAGCGCCAGGGGGCGGTGGGGAGGGGAGTGCAGATCCGCGTGCAGGATCCTTCTGCCATCCTGGACCCGGCTTTTGTCAGCCATGCCGTGGAGGTTGCCGAATCGGAGGGAATCCCCCACCAGGTGGCGGTGCGAAGGAGCGGGGCGACGGACGCAAGGGCCATCCAGCTCCACAACCGAGGCGTCCCCACCATCGTCCTCGGCGTGCCGGCGCGCTATATCCATACCCACAACAGCATCATCCGCATGGATGACTATCTGAGCGCCCTGCGGCTGATCATGGTTCTCCTGAAGAATCTGGATTCCGAAACCTGCAAAGGCTTTGGCCGGATATCGGACTGAGGAGAAGTCGCCGGCCGTGACACGAGAGCGGGTCTGAACCCTGGGCCGGCTTTACGGATCCTTTCTCTTAAGGGCCTTGCCGATGCTCCAGGCCCCGGCGAACCGGTCGCCGAGCTTCCAGTAGCTCTTGTCGTGCATGACAAAAAGAATGGGCCTGATTTTGGAAAAATCGACGAGGCCGTCCGTCATGCACTCTTCCGAGCAATAGGTCTGGACGATTTCCCCCACGAAGAGATCGTGCTTGGGGAAGTCCACCGTCCGCACAAGGCGGCACTCCATGTTCAGCGGAAACTCCCCGATCATGGGGGCGGTCTTCAACTCCCCGTAAAACCAATCGAAAAGCTTCGACTTGTCCGCGTTCTTCCCTGAAACGAGACCGCAATAGTCAGTTTCGGCAACTTGGGACTCCGAGGGAATGTTGATGCTGAACGTCCCGGTCTCCCGGATTCCGGGGTTGGTGTAGTGGGGCTTGTGCAGGCTGATGGAAACGGATTCCAGGTCCATGATGCCCACATGGGCGATGGTGATGGGGTTGGGTTTTCCCTGGACCAGAGCTCCGACGACAACCGTGGGCATGGGGTACAGGGAAAGTACGGGACCGAGCTTTGCCTTCATTGTCTTCCTCACACTCAAGCTGCTCCAGTTAACATTTGGGCGCTATTTGACTCTCTTCTCGAATGTCTGTACCATCATGGAAAAATGAAGGAGACGACCATGGTCAGTTACACAGCTAAATACACCAAAATCAGTTCCGGGTATATGGGGCAACTTGTGGAGTGGCCCGAGGTCGTGACCGAGGGCCCCGATCTCGAAGAATGCCGCAGCTCTCTGCGCGACGCCTTGCAGGAAATGGTTCTCGCCTACCAGCAACTTGGAAAGGAAATTCCACCGGGGAACGCGCTTATCGAGCAAGTTCCGGTGGAGGTTGGGCATGTCGGTCAAGCGCCGTGATCTGGTCCGGTATCTTGAAAGGCACGGGTTTTATCTTCTTCGGGAAGGCGCGAATCATTCCGTCTACACCAACGAGGTCAAAGTCGTACCCATCAAGAGGCATCGGCAATTCGATCGGATAACAGCCAACGAGCTCTGCAAGCAAGCAGGTCTTCCTCCTCCGTTTTGACCTCACCCCTCAATTTGCCCAGGACCGTTCATGAAGGGATTTAATAGCGCTCAAGGGTTTCTTCCCGAACCACTTCTCACGACGCCACGGACTTTGAGGTCATCAGAGAAGCATTTTGTCGGTAAAGCTCCATGATCTCGTCCCGAGTGATCAGCGCTTCCACATGGGGCACTTCCTGGAGAATATTCTGCCTGCCGTTCATTTCCTGGCGGTCCACCAGGACCACCACCTTGACCACGTGAAGGCCGGCATCCCGGCAGGCGGAAATGGCCTGCAGCGTGGAGCCTCCGGTGGTGACCACATCGTCCAGCACGGCAACCCGGTCACCGGCCTTCACCTTGCCTTCGATGAGCTTCCCCGCTCCATGTTCTTTCTGCTTCTTGCGAACCACAAAGGCCTGGACGGGATCATTCTTCAACCAGGATGCGTAGGCCGTCGCATTGGCCATGGGATCGGCCCCCAGGGTCAGGCCCCCAACCGCGTGCACGCGGTCATCCTTCACGGCCTCATAGACCAGATTCCCGATGAGAAACTGCCCCTCGGGGTCCAGGGTGACCATCTTGCAGTTGAAGTAAAACCGACTCATGCCCCCATGAACAAGTTTGAAGGAAGGGGTTTCCGAGAACCGAAACGCGTGATCCAAAACGAGCTGCTTCAGCCTCTCTTTCATTGAAGACATGGGTTGGACATCCTTTCGTTTCATTGATTCGCAAGAGGAAGTGGAGGGGGAAAGCCTCTGTGCAGCCGTGGCTTGGCGGGATTCTTGGCGAGCGCTTCGTAACCCAGTCCGCGGGACTCCGCGGCATCAGTGCCGGGGCCGCATGGGATCAGCTCCAGGTCATCATCTTCATCAGCCTGGACCAAAAACCCTCCTGGCGGTGTGCTTCGAAAAGCCTCTGAGTGAAGCCTTCTTTCTCCTGGGCCAATCGTTCGGACCAGAGGTTCTTTTCCTGGGTCAATCTGCTCTCCAGGTGCTCCCGTTCCCTGGCAATCTTTTCGGCGGTTTCCTTTTCCAGAAGAGACCACCTCTCCTGGAATATCCTGGCCTGGTCTTCCATCTCCTTCTCGTGCACCCGCTTCTGGACCTCAAGGTCGAGGCGGAGCTTTTCCATCTCAACTTCCTTGCTCACAAGCTCCCGGTCCCGCTGTCGGAGCTCCTCGGAAAGGCGGCCGTTATCGGCGAGGAGTGCCGCGATGTGTTCCACGCGTTTCTCGAGGGCGGACATGCGATCCAGGACGGGTTGAAGGCCGTCCTTGGGGGAAGAATTATTCCCAGCGGCGGAGACCGGGCAGTCCCCACCGGCTTTGGGGTGTCCCGATGTTTGACCGGAGAAGGTCTTGAGGTCTTTCTGGGAGACCAGGATCTGGCGGCCTCTTCTGTGGGCGGGCAGTCTTCCCGAAGCGATGTAACCGCGAACGGTCGTTTCACTGACCTTGAGTATTAGGGCCACTTCCCTGACGCTGAGATCCATGGAGGCCTCTTGCTGCAGATCATTGGGGCGCTTTTGTTTGACAAGGCTTTATAAAACTTTCATCTTATGTTATCAACTTGCTTTTCGCCGCCCAGAACAAGCATGACAGAACCCGAGCCACATGCGATAAGCCATGCAGACATTGATTCGTCGGATCAGCCTGGGATTTGCCGCCGGGTGTTTCGGTGCCCTCGTCAATTCGTTGCTCGTTTGGTATTTTGGTAGACTGGAGATCCCGCAGAAGTTTGGCGTGGCCATCGCCCCGGCACTGAGCGCACAGTTTCTCTACCCCCGCCTGGTTTGGGGGGGACTGTGGGGATTCCTCTTTGCCCTGCCGGCGTGGAAGGGCGGATTCTGGGTCTCGGTATTCAGCCGAGGAATACTCATCAGCCTTTTTCCAACGGCTTTTCAGCTCTTCTACGTGTTTCCCATTCTCACGGGAAAGGGAATGTTCGGCCTCGCCCTGGGCAGGCTCACCCCCGTCTTTGTGTGTTTGTACAACGCGGTTTGGGGATTGTGCGCGGCTTTCTGGGCCCATACGGCAAAGGGAGAGGCCCAGTAGAATCTTCATGGGCGGGCTTTCACGCGGGAAGCCGTGGATTTTCTTTTCAGCGACGCATTCGAAGAGTCCCCTGGATGCGGTGAGCAGAAGGGTGACAGGAGTCTACTGTGAGCTACAGTGTTGCTCTGGGAGGCAAGGGTGGGACCGGCAAGACGACCATCGCCGGTCTCTTGGTGCGCTACATGATCCGTCACGGCATGAAGCCCGTCCTGGCCATCGATGCCGATTCCAATTCGAACCTGAACGACGTGCTGGGAGTCGGGCTGGAGGAAACCCTCTCCGACGCCCGTGAAAGCATGAAAACGGAGGTCCCCACCGGCATGACCAAGGACATTTTCATGGAAATGAAGATGGAGCAGGCGCTGGTTGAGGGCGATGGCTTCGATCTCGTTGCCATGGGAAGACCCGAGGGACCAGGCTGTTATTGTGCCGCCAACAATCTCCTCAGCAGTCTCATTGATCGCCTGATCAAGAACTACGAATACATGGTCGTCGACAACGAAGCGGGCATGGAGCACTTCAGCCGGCTGACGCAAAAGGACATCGACCTGCTCCTCGTCGTTTCCGACCCGAGCCGGCGCGGGCTGACCGCGGCGTGCCGCATCGCACAGCTTGTCAAGGATCTCTCCATCAAGGTGTCCAAGACCATCCTCGTGGTGAACCAGATGCACCATGATGATTTTGTCCTGCCTCGGGAGGTGCTGGCGACTTTTGGGAAGGATTCGGTATCAGTTTTCCCCGCGGACCCGCTCCTGGCAAAATACGACCAGGAAGGCCGACCGACAGTCACACTCCCTGACGATGCGCCCATTGTCAAGGCCACCGAATCCCTTTTCGACCGTCTGTTCCAACGATAACTGCCGGGGCGTGACTGAGTCGACAACGTTGACCCGTGGCTTGGGGCCGAACTCTCTCCGGGGATTGCCCGGGGCGACAGATTTTTGAATTTTGAACAGTGAAGGAGGAGAAGGTCATGTTTCCCATTCGACGTGCACTCGTCAGTGTCACCGATAAAACAGGTCTGGCGGACTTTGCCAAGGGACTCAAGCAATACGGGGTCCATGTCCTCTCCACGGGGGGGACGGCGAAGCTCCTTCGAGAAAACGGGGTGGACATCACCGAGGTATCCGAGTATACGGGATTCCCCGAAATGCTCGACGGCCGCGTCAAGACTCTTCACCCCAAGATCCACGGCGGCATTCTGGGCATTCGGGACAACGCGGCCCACGCAAAAACCATGGCGGATCACGGGATCGAACCCATAGACATGGTCGTGGTCAACCTGTACGCTTTCGCCAAGACGGTGGCCCGGCCGGGTTGCACCCTCGAAGAGGCCATTGAGAATATCGACATCGGGGGCCCGACGATCATTCGGGCGGCAGCGAAGAATTCCCGGTACGTGGCGGTCGTGACGGACCCGGGGGATTACCCGTCGATTCTGGACGAAATGAAACGCCTCAATGGCCGCATTTCCACCGAAACAAGTCTCAAGCTCGCCTGCAAGGCCTTCTGCCTCACCCACTCCTACGATGGAAACATCTGCGAATACTTGCAGGGAGTCGTTCAGGACAAATGACACGATGGGGGAATGGAAACCTGATTCACGAGGAAGTGGCGGGGTAATTCCCGCCATTTTGTTTGCCCATGGTCTCGCACCGCGGACCATGGAGGCACCAGGACCGAAGACGGCCCCAAGTGTTGAAGACCCACCCATGGGTCTCCGGCGAAAACAGCCCGACACACCACCGAACAGAGAGACGGATCCATGAAGGTACTCGTGATTGGAAGCGGAGGCAGGGACCATGCCATTGCGTGGAAGTTTGCGCGGAGTCCCCGTGTGAAGCGGGTCTTCGTTGCCCACGGCAATGGGGGCATCAGCCGGATGGCCACGTGTGTGAATGCGAGGACCATAGAGGAAATGGCGGATTTCGCCCTGAAGGAAGGAGTGGATCTCACCTTCGTGGGCCCCGAGAAACCCCTTTCCGCCGGCATCGTGGATCTCTTCGAAAGCCGGGGCCTTCCTGTCGTTGGGCCGAACAAAGCCGCAAGCCGCCTCGAATCCAGCAAGTGTGACGCGAAGATCATCCTCCGGGACCTGGAGATTCCCGTCCCCGAGTTCGAGGTCTTTGCCGACCCGGACAAAGCCAGGTCCTACGTTCGACAGGTGGGTTACCCCGTTGTGGTCAAGGCGGACGGCCTCGCTGCGGGCAAGGGATCCCTCGTCTGTTCCACCGCGGAGGACGCCGAAAAAGCGATTCGGGAAATCATGGTGGACAGGGTGTTTGGGGATGCGGGATCTCGGGTGGACATCGAGAAGCGGCTCTTCGGAAGAGAGCTCTCTTTCTTCTGCTTCACGGACGGCCACAGCCTTGTTCCCATGGTGGCCGCTCAGGACTACAAACGGGCGCGGGACAACGACGAAGGGAAGAACACCGGGGGCATGGGTTCGTATTCCCCCCATCCCTGGCTGACGGATTCCCTCGTGGAAGCGATCATGACGCGCGTGGCGGAACCCCTTATTCGTGGTGTGAGGGAGAAGCACGGCATGCTCTACCGGGGGATACTCTACCTCGGGCTCATGCTCACCGAGGACCCGGCGGGAGGGCTCTCACCCCACGTGTTGGAGATCAACATCAGGCTGGGCGATCCCGAGGCCCAGGTGATTCTGCCCCGGCTGGAGACGGACCTGGTGGATGTGTGCGAGGCCATCCTTTCTGGGAGGCTCAAAGACATCCAACCGGCATGGGACCCCGCGTATCGACTCTGCCTCATCGCGGTGAGCGGCCCGACGAAGGGAAAGAAAGGCTGGTACAAGGGCTATCCGGACCGGTACAAGATCGGGGTGCCCGTCCAGGGTGCCGATCGTATAGACGAGGGCTGCCTCGTGTTCCATTCGGGGACCGAATGGGACTCCAATGGGCAGCTCCTGACAACGGGAGGGCGGGTGCTGTGCATCGTGAGCCGGGGCGACACGCTTTCCGAGGCCCGTGAGGTCGCTTTTCGAGAAATAGAAAAAGTCAGTTTCGAGGGCATTTATTACAGGAAAGACATCGGCATGGAATAGCCGGATATAGGCCGCGGGCCGAAGGATCTGCCTGCGAGCAGTCCATTCATCGAGGGAAGGGCTTCATGAACGAGACACCCAAGGTTGGCATCCTCATGGGAAGTGATTCAGATCTCCCTGTCATGGAAGAGGCCTTCAGAGTGCTGGATGACTTTGGAATCCCCTATGAAGCGAGGATCCTGTCGGCCCACCGTTCTCCGGAGGAGAGCGCGGAATATGCCCGGCAGGCCGCGGACAGGGGAGTCAAGGTGATCATCGCCGGCGCGGGGTGGGCGGCTCACCTGGCGGGCGTGATCGCGGCGGCGACGGTTCTGCCGGTGATTGGAGTGCCCATCGACTCCTCACCTCTCCAGGGTATGGATTCTCTCCTTTCCACAGTGCAGATGCCTCCGGGAATCCCCGTTGCCACCATGGCCATCGGCAAGGGAGGGGCAAGGAATGCCGCCGTCTTCGCGGTACAAATACTGGCCACTCATGATGCAGGGCTCGCCTCGGAGCTCCGGGATTTCAAAAAACAAATGGCCGAAGACGTCACGGTGAAGAAGAGGAAGAAGCTTGAGGAATACCTTTCCAACAGAGATAAGGGGTGAGGGATCCTTGTTGGCGCTCCATCAACCGGAAGTCTGGAAGGTCAGCCCGAATTCGCCCAACCGGGAAACCATCGAGCGGGCGGCATCCTGCGTGAAGCGGGGCGGGATCGTTGTCTATCCCACCGAGACATTTTACGGTCTGGGTGGCGACCCATTTCAGGAGGCGGTCGTCCATCGCATCTTCTCGGCAAAGGGAAGAGACTCCGCCAAACCGCTGCCCCTCATCGCCGCCGACATGGAATCCGTCCTCAAGGCTGTCGCCCATTGGCCCAGAACTGCGGACAGGATGGCGAAAGGGTTCTGGCCGGGTCCCCTCACACTCCTCCTCGCCGCCGCCCCGGAAATCCCGGCGGCAGTGCACGCTTCCACAGGAAAGGTTGCCCTGCGGATTTCTTCCCATCCGGTGGCGGGGAATCTGGCCGCGGCGGCGGGAGGACTGCTCCTTTCCACGAGCGCCAATGTGTCCGGGGAGCCTCCGGCCAATGCCGTGGAAAACGTCTCCCCGGTTCTGTTGTCAGTGGTGGACGGCGTTCTTGACGCGGGACCCATTGAGCCTTGCGCGGGGGGCCTCCCGTCCACCATCGTGGATGTCACAGGGAGTAAGCCCCGTCTGGCGAGGGAAGGCTGTGTGCCGTGGAAGGCCATTGAAGCATGCTTTCTAAGTCAACATCATTGAGGAATCCCCCCGGGGGGCCGATCGACATTTTTGTTGACTTTTTCTTCCGCTTCAACGGAAATGGGAGTATTCCGACCTGATGCTCTTACCTTTGGGGACTGCGTGGCTTTAGCCTTCAGGAAAACCGACAAGCTGCCCACACGGTGCGGATTGGATATTTGTGACTACAATACTTTTTTCAAGCGTTTTTCTCGTGCTTTTCGTGGCACTGGTCACCCATGGCGCCCTCCGCTGGCGACGAACAGCAGCCGATGAACGGCGGGTGATTCTTACCGGTGGGGGAACCGGCGGCCACGTGAACCCGGCTCTCGCCATTGCCGAAGGAATCAGGAACAGGGATCCGGGCACGAAATTCCTCTACGTTGGAGTCCGCGGCAAGGCTGAAACCGTCATTGTGCTCCGTGCTGGATATCCCCTCCGGTTTGTGTCTTCCGAGGGTTTTTCGGGGCTGAGGCCATCTTTTCGGACTTTGCGGTTCCTGTGTCGCCTGGGCATCGGTGTGCTCCAGTCCACCTGGATTCTCTTCAGATTCGCTCCACGATGGATCGTGGCAACGGGGGGGTACGTGAGCGCTCCCATCATCGTGGCGACGATCATCCTGCGGGGCCTGCGCATTGCTCCCACCAGGATCTTCCTCCACGAACAGAACAGCATCCCCGGCCAGCTCAATGCTCTGCTGGGAAGATGGGTCGACAAGGTGCTCCTCACCTTTCCTCAGACCCTCAGTTTTTTCCCGAAAAACGGCGTCTTGGTGGGATATCCCATTCGCACCTCCATTGTTCCGAAGACGCGGGAGGAAGCCCTGAAGAACCTTCCCTTCACGGTTTCCAACGGGCGTCAGGTGGTTTTCGCATTTGGAGGCTCCCAGGGTGCCCGCACCATCAACAGGGCCATGGTGGACGCCCTCCCCTACCTGATTCCCTACCGGGATCGCCTCTTCATCGTGCACGGCATGGGCCTCGCCAAGTCGCCGGACTACGATGCCTCCACTGACACGGAGCTGCGGCTCGAGCGGGTCATCCTGCCGGACCAAAGGCCCATGGTGGATGATTTTTATTACAGGCAGGACTACTTCCACAATATCGCCGACGTTTATTCCATCAGCGATCTCGTCGTATGCCGCAGCGGCGCTGGAAGTCTCAATGAGATATCCCGTCTGGGGCTCCCCGCTCTCCTCATCCCCAAGGCCAACCTGCCGGGGGACCACCAGGTCATGAATGCAAGGACCATGAAGTACGGAGGGGCGGCGGAGCTTCTCTTCGAGGACACCATCGTCGAAGAGGGAATCGTCCTGGACAAGCTTGAGGGGCGATTGCTCGCGGACCGCATTCTGCGTCTCTTGGGAGATCGGGGCCAGTTGGAGCGCATGGCCGGGCGCAGCACACAGTTTCTCAGGAGGCAGGCCGTGGAGCGGATCCTGAGCGAGCTCTTCGAGGACCGCAAGTTCAACAACGGCATCGGCACCCATGCGGAGCCTTTCAGGCCCCTTCTCTCCAATCACCGGTTGCTGCAGCTCCTGAGCAGGGCGTATCAGCGCTCCGGGCGCCATTACGAACCCCTCGCCGTCGTGGGCGATGCCGACGACCTGGTGTACTATCGCCATCGGGCGGCGGGACTCCTCAGCCACAGAGCGTGGCAGGACCGCAATATTGGGGTCAAACTGATCGGGTTCACGCGCTACCACGAAAAGATACCCACCTTGCTCCACATGCTCAGGGACCGGACTCCGGCCGGAAGAATCAACCGTTTGCTCGGCGGGGATTACGAACAGGTGGGCTTCATCCGGCGCAACATTGTCTCGGCTCTGCAGGTGTTGAACCATTTCGATGAGAACATCGGCGAGCATCTGATCATGGCCGCCGCCGACCCGTACTTCGAAGTCCGGTCCCAGGTCTGCCGGGCCGCGGTCCACTTCGGGGCTCATCTGGCGGGAGACGAAAGGTGGTTCCAGGCTGTGGTCACCTGCCTCAACGACCGGTGCTTCGAGGTTGTGGCGGAGGCGGTCAAGGCCCTGGGGGAAATCGGAACCGACGAGCGGGCCCTCGAATGCCTGGTGAAGATGAAGGAACACCATTTCTGGCAGGTACGGGATGCCGCCCTTAGGGGCCTTGGCCGCCTCCTGGAGCGCGGTGTGATCATGGCCTCCCCGTCGCTGCTCTCCCAGATCAACAGCTTTGTGCTCACTGCCACGGACTTCCGCCCCCATTTCTCCATCAAGGAGACCTACAAGAACATTCAAAGGAGCTACAATGAGAGGCTCGGCGCTGAACGGGAAGCCGTGACCCCTGCCCCCCTCACCGAGCAGCCCATGAGAAAGCATTCCTGATGGTCTACGAAATCTGCAATTTTCTCATTCAAGTGTCCGATGTGTTCTCCTTCTTCAGGCTGGTGAACTACATCACCTTCCGCGCCATCATGGCGGCGCTCACGGCGGTGATTTTCGTCTTCCTTTTCAGCCGCCTGTTCATCCTGTACATGCACCGGCGGTGCCTCCTGGACCAGGTGCGGGAAACCGGGGTCCATTCGGCGTTTGAGAAAACGGGAACGCCCACCATGGGAGGAGTCCTCATCATCGGCGGTGTCCTCGTTTCCATGGCTCTCTGGGGCAACTGGCGAAACCCCTTCCTTCTGTGCTCCCTCGGCGGGATGCTCTGGTTCGGTGCCCTGGGCTTTCTGGATGACCTCGCCAAGATCAGGAAGCGAAGCGGTGACCTGGGCCTTTCCGAGAAACTGAAACTGCTCCTTCAGGGGGTGTTCGCCCTCGTCTTCGCCTTCCTGTGCGCGGGCCCCTTTTCCCCTCTGGGCGACGGATTGGCCACCAAGCTCTATGTGCCGTTCTACAAGTATCCCCTGCTGGATCTCGGGGCTCCCGTTTACGGGATCTTCATCTTCTTCTTCGTGATATTTGTTTCCAACGCCGTGAACATTACCGACGGACTGGATGGGCTGGCAATCACCCCCTCCCTCTTCGTGGTGGGTGTTCTCGGGATATTCGCTTACGTGGAAGGCAATCGGATCTATTCGTCCTATCTCTACTATCCTTACCTGCGCAACGCGGGGGAGCTCACCATTTTCGGGGCTGCATTCGTGGGAGCGGGCCTGGCGTTTCTCTGGTACAATGCCTATCCCGCTCAGGTCTTCATGGGAGACACGGGATCTCTCGCCATCGGAGGGACCATGGCCGTCGTGTCGGTGCTCCTCAAGCAGGAGATGCTCTTTCCTCTCCTCGGCGGCCTTTTCCTGGCCGAGGCCCTCAGCAGCCAGATCCAGGATAAGATCGGCGTCAAGTGGCTTGGGAAAAGGATCTTCTACCGGGCGCCCCTTCATCACAACCTGCAGCACAAAGGCATTGCCGAAACCAAGGTGGTCATCCGCATGTGGGTCGTGGCAGGGATCCTCGCCTTGATCTCCCTGGCGACCCTGAAGCTCCGGTGAACCCGCGCGAGACGGGCGCCTGTTTTGTCGCACGGTGGACAACCGCGAAATGAGCTGGAAATTCGGATTGGACAAAATCATGGGCTGCAGGTCGAAGGGTGTGGGCATTTCCTTCGACCTCTCCGACAAGCAGACTTTTTTTGCCTGGCAGCGCAATCACCTGGCCAATGAGAGGACTTTCCTCGCCTGGTGCCGCACGGGCATCTCCCTCATCGTCTTTGCCTTCGTCATCGAACGGTTTGACTTCCTGATTCGAGAAATGAAAGCCTTGGCCCCTCACCCTGAATTGATAAAATATCCCGCACACACCCAGCATCTCGCCCTCCTCACCTTTGCCCTGGGCGCAGGCATCATCATCATCGCTGGATGGCGATTCTTCTGCGTCCGCAGGCATATCAACCAGGGCGAACCGGATTTCTCCCCGCTCCCCGACATGTTTCTCATGGCGTCGGTGCTGGTCATGATCCTCATGGTCTTCCTGCTGTTTGCCTTCCTGTTGTGAAGGCGGGGAACCTGCCGACCATGAAAGTTTTATCATCTTGAAGTTCACGCTTTTCTGCAAACGACGGGATCAAACGAAGGAGAACCCATGCATGTTCTCATTCTGGGCGCGGGGGCACTGGGCAGCCTCGTGGGAGCGAGGCTCGCCGGGACCGATGCCGATGTCACCCTGCTCAGCACCAACCGGCCCCACATCAAGGCGATTCGGCAAGAGGGACTTGCCATCGAAGAACTGGACGGGAGCCTCAGCAGCCACAAGCTCACTGCGTGTGATGATCCCAGGAGCATCACCAGGAAAGCGGATCTGGTATTCGTGCTGGTGAAAAGCTATGGGACCATGGACGCCGTTGCCGGTGTCAGGGAATGCTGCCATGGTGAATCGATTTTCATCACCCTCCAGAACGGCGTGGGCAACTGGCAGCGTATCGCGGAGTTGGTGGGGGTCGAGTCGGTGCTGGTCGGGAGCACGGCGCAGGGTTCAACCCTTTTGGCCCCCGGGCGGATAAGGCACGGGGGAAACGGGGCAACCCACCTGGGGGAGCCCCAGGGGGCTCCGACACCTAGGGTGAACACTGTTGTGGAACTCTTTCGCAAGGCGGGACTGGAAGCCCACGCCAGCGACCGGATGGAGCAGCTCATCTGGGAGAAGCTCCACATCAATGTAGGAATCAACGCCATCACCGCGCTGACCGGAATCCACAACGGCGTCATCGCTCAACTGGGCGTGGCCAGGGAGCTCTCCAGAGCCGCGGTTCTTGAAGCCATGGAAGTCGCCAGGCGCAAAGGTTTCGCCATCCCGGACGACATGGTCGATCGGGTCATTGCCGTGGCCCGGGCAACGGCCATCAACCGCTCCTCCATGGGTCAGGATGTGGATCGACGGAAACGCACGGAAATTGACGCCATCAATGGTGCCATCGTCCAGTACGGCGAAGAGCTGGGAATCGCCACCCCGGTCAACAGCACCATGACCCGGTTGGTGAAAATCCTGGAAGCCGGGTTTCAACAGGGCTGATTTGCGGTTGCAGGTCCGCCCGGGATGTTGTATTGCCAAGCAGGTTCCGTGTTTGTTCAATAAAGGCGGCTCCTCAAGGGCACTCTCACCCTGCACGGGGAGAGATGCGGCAGTCCTGGCCGGAGCGACAAGCTTTAAGCCCGGCCTTCGGTGGAAAGAGCGGAATAGACCTGTGCGGGTGGGGAAAGGTCCCTGCCCAGCGGCTATAACCCCAGTGAGAGAGGCAACATCATGAACATGAAGAAGCGAGTTACCGTTCCGGAAGTCATTGCTGCCAAAGGCAAACGAAAACTGACCATGATGACCGCCTACGATTATCCCATGGCTCTCCTCGTCGACCAGAGCGACATCGACATGATCCTGGTGGGAGACAGCCTCGCCATGGTGGTCCTCGGCCATGAAGACACTCTGTCCGTGGGCATGGAGGAAATGCTCCATCACACCCTCGCCGTTTCCCGCGGCGCGAAGCGCGCACTGGTTGTCGGTGACATGCCTTTCATGTCATATCAGGCGAGCATCGAACAGGCGGTGCTCAATGCAGGGCGTTTCCTGAAGGAGGCGCGGGCCCAGGCGGTGAAGCTCGAGGGTGGAGTGCGGGTCGTGCCCCAGATCAAAGCCATGGTGGAAGCCCAGATACCCGTTCAGGGGCACATCGGACTCACCCCCCAGAGCCTGGCCCAGTTCGGGGGCTTCAAGGTCCAGGGAAAAACAGCCGAGGCGGCCAAGACCCTCATCGAGGATGCCCAGGCCCTGGCCGATGCCGGCTGTTTCAGCATCGTCCTCGAAGGGATCCCCACCCCCATCGCCACCATGATCACCGAAGCCGTTCCCATCCCCACCATTGGCATCGGGGCCGGCCCTCACTGCGACGGCCAGGTGCTGGTCATCCACGATGTCCTCGGCCTGTTCGACCGCTTCACTCCGAAATTCGTGAAACGATACGCTCAACTGGGAAGCTTGATCAAGGACGCCCTGACGCAATATCGGGAGGAAGTGGAGAACGGGTCGTTTCCGGGTCCGGAACACACGTTCTCCATGGATGATCAGGAAGTGGCCAAACTGGGAGGCGAAGGCAGGAAAAAGTCGTCGACGGCAAAAAGGCGGAAGTGATCACTCCCGCTTTCCATCGGCCCTGAGGTGTGTCAGGTACTGCCCAAGGGCCATCAGTGGGAAACAGTTCCGATAGTTGTGATAGCGGATGAAGAAGTGCTTGGGGAACCCTGTTCCCGTAAAGTACTTCTCATCCCAGGTTCCATCGGTCCTCTGAGTGCGGATGAGGTACTGGATTCCCCTCTGAACTTCGGGGGAATCGTGCTCCCCTCCCACCATGAGGGCCATGAGAGCCCAGGCGGTCTGGGATGGGGTGCTCGGCCCCTGACCGGCCACCTCGGCCTTCCAGTAAGACTCGCACGTCTCGCCCCAACCGCCGTCGTCGTTCCGGCGGTCTTTCAGCCATCTCAGGGCCGCCTGAATGTAAGGGGCCTTGGGGTCTTCCCCTATGGAAATGAGCCCCCGCAGGGCGGACCAGGTTCCGTAGATGTAGTTCACGCCCCAGCGTCCCCACCAGGCCCCATCCTTTTCCTGGAGGTTCTTCAGGAACCGTACCCCCCGCTGGGCACGCCCATCGCGTCGGTCGTAGCCCAACTGGCCCATGGTTTCCAGGACCCGGCCCGTGACATCGGCGGTGGCGTAATCGACCATGGCCTCCTGATCGGCAAACGGGATCCGGTTGAGGATGACCATGTCGTTGTCTTTGTCGAAGGCGGCCCATCCTCCCGACGAACACTGCATGCTCAAGCACCAGTCCATGCCGCGCTGCTTGGATTTCTGGATCCCGTTGTGGCTCACAGGGCACATCCGGTGGAGCGTCTGGAGCACGACCGCCGAGTCATCCACATCGGGGTAGCAGGTGTTGGCGAACTCGAAGGCCCAGCCTCCCGGCGGGGAAGGATTCTTGATCTGCCAGTCCCCCCCGGTCAGTACCTGGTTCTTGATGAGCCAGTCAGTGGCCTTTTTCAGTTGGGGATGTTCGGCAGGCATGCCGGAGTCGAGCAGGGCGAGCACGGTGAGGGCCGTGTCCCAGACAGGGGAGAGGCACGACTGCATCCTGAACCCTTCCTCGTCCAGCATGCAAAAGTCTTCGATGGCCTTGAGACCCCTCGCCATCACCGGATGATCAACGGAATAGCCCAGGTAGTGGAGGGCAAGAATGGAGTAAACCATCGGAGGCTGGATGCCCCCCCAGTCCCCCGTCTCTTCCTGGTGATCCAGGATCCAGGCTTCGGCTGCGTCCACGGCCCTGTTCCTGAGGGACTTGATGGGATGCCTTTCGAAGAACTTGGCGATGCGGTCAAAGAAGTAGAATAGCCGGTGGGTCGGAGAAGCGAAACGCTTCCTGGCGTACTCCGATCCGCAGGAGAGGTACAGCTCCGGGATGCCTTGCCCGGGTGGAACCGGGCAGCGAGGGCGAATCGCAAGCACGATGGACAGGGGAACGGCCGTGCCCCTGGCCCACATGGAGAACTCGTAAATGCTGAAGTAAAAGCTGGGAGGAAGGAGCACCAGCTCCACGGGCATGGAGGGCACCTTGTCCCAGTCATATTGCGAAAAGAGGGCCAGCCAGATCTTCGTGAAGACCCTGCACGCTTCGACCCCCCCGTGCCTCAGGATGAAGTCCCTCGCCCGGACCATGGGTTCCGATTGGGGGTCCTCACCGGCGAGCTTGAGGGAGAAATAGGCTTCCACCGTCGTGCTCAGGTCGCCGCCATCGTCGAAGTAGAGCTCCCATGAGCCGTTGGACCTCTGGTGGTTCAGGAGGTAGCGGACAACGACCCGGTTCTTCTCGGGGTCGTTGATCCCCAGGAGATACCGGAACATGACGTATTCGCTGGTGATGGTGACGTTGGATTCCAGCTCCGACCACCAATAACCCTCAGGATGCTGGGATGCGAGATAGTGCTCGCGGCAACTTCTGATTGCCTTTTCGATCTGACGGTTCCAGGAACTCTCGACGCTCGCGGTCTGCACAGGCTCGGGGGGCTGTGGCGCCCGCCTGGCATGTGCCTTCTGGTCTTTTATGAAAGCGAGTTTTTTCAGCTTGAGCGGATTTTCAGAATCGCTCCGGAGCAGCCTGGAATCTTCCAAATCGTGAGCAACATCGAGAAAACCAACCACGCTTCCACCCTTGTCGATCATTGCCCCCATCGTTCTATCCGAATTCCATCGGAACTCTCTAAGGTCCTGATCTCTAGCCCCTAACCGTCTTTTTAGCCCCAACCGCCGGAATCCGGTCTCAAGTCAACGAGGTGTCCCGGCATAGCCCCAAAGAGCCGGTCGAAACCTCACATTTGCAGTATTATCGATCGACTCTCCAGAAACGTGAAGCTATTTATACCACTTTCCCGTTTTTCTCAAGAGATGAAAAAAACATTGAGGTGCCCTTCCAGAATTCCGTGATTTCCGTGCTCGTGACGGAAGGGTGGGTACGGAGTTGCCGCGGAGGCAGAAGTCCCGCAGGTGATGGAGTACTGTAAAAAAACTCAGGGCTCCCCGATCTCTGCGTGAGTCCCAGGTTTTCATGCTTCTGGGTTGCCCCAAAAGGGCATGAGGGACTGCAGTGAAACAAGAACCTGACCTTATACTTTAATGCACTCGGAGAAGCCGCATATGGTTTCAACCCACCCCCACCGAATTCCGTCGCACGATGCGGGGTTTTATCCCCGCCCGCCTCGAGGAACAACTTCTTCCAGAGCACAAGTTTTTGGTTGGTAATATTGCATTAGAAATGCATAATTGCAGAAAAATGGAGGGGAAGAGTGCGACATGAGTCAGGGATATATCGAGAGGTCCTTGGAGCCTGTGCTCAAGAGAGCCGTGTCTCAGTTTCCGGCTGTTGTTCTGACAGGTCCCCGGCAGTCGGGCAAGACGACATTGCTGACCACCCCCCCGCGCGGGGGGCGACTGAATTTATCCCCATACTGCAAACGCCTTCGTTGTTTCAATCCACGCCCCCGCGCGGGGGGCGACCGTCAACGATTGTACCGGATAGATAACTCATGGATGTTTCAATCCACGCCCCCGCGCGGGGGGCGACCTGCCGCCACACCTCCACCAAAGTTGTTTAACGCCGTTTCAATCCACGCCCCCGCGCGGGGGGCGACGAGGCTAAGCCTACCAATGGGCTAACCTCGAAGGGGCGTTTCAATCCACGCCCCCGCGCGGGGGGCGACTTGACTGTGCGCTGACCAGCAGTGCCGAAGATTGTTTCAATCCACGCCCCCGCGCGGGGGGCGACCAATGATATCAATATTGCTGGATCACATAAACAGTTTCAATCCACGCCCCCGCGCGGGGGGCGACCTTAACGGTTCCGCTTCATTGAGGTCAGCGATAAGCGTTTCAATCCACGCCCCCGCGCGGGGGGCGACCTGCATGCATGGATGCTGTAATGTCGCGCATTGTACGTTTCAATCCACGCCCCCGCGCGGGGGGCGACCCGAGATCCTGGACCGATCATCGCCTGGCTATGCTTGTTTCAATCCACGCCCCCGCGCGGGGGGCGACGGCTATGACGTCCTCAGCGATATCACCATGATACGCTGTTTCAATCCACGCCCCCGCGCGGGGGGCGACCGATGGTCGATTGGCTATGACCAGTACTGAACAACCTAGTTTCAATCCACGCCCCCGCGCGGGGGGCGACCGGTGCTTGAATATCGCCGCAACAGCAGTCGAGGTGTTTCAATCCACGCCCCCGCGCGGGGGGCGACCGAGCATGGATCTTGCCCGTGACCGTTACCTGCTGTTTCAATCCACGCCCCCGCGCGGGGGGCGACCTGCATCCTCTGCTGATCCTCAGTTGCATGACCAATGAGCATGTTTCAATCCACGCCCCCGCGCGGGGGCGACCCATGGCTTTGATCGGCTTTGACGTTCCATCGCTAGAGTTTCAATCCACGCCCCCGCGCGGGGGGCGACACAGCATCAAGGACTGTCATCATCGACGATTCACATGTTTCAATCCACGCCCCCGCGCGGGGGGCGACCGAGTGCAGCTAGGTAGTCTGCGATAAGCAGATTCGGTTTCAATCCACGCCCCCGCGCGGGGGGCGACTGTTCATGACACATCTAGAGCAAATGACTACGATTTTGCGAACTGATCCGCGAAGCCATGCCGACGAACGACAATCCAGGAAGGCAGGCAAAGCACTGGAAGCACATTTCACATGTATTCAACCAGTTATGGTTCCGCGAACCTCCCAGGCCGGGAATGTGCGCTTGGGGTTCGCGGAGCATCAGGCGATGAGGGGTCCCTCCTGGTCGAGGGATGGCTTGGCTCCAACGTGCTCAACCCGTTTTTGCCAGTTGTTCCCCAAGAAGTAAAAGCGCAGACTGTCCTCCGACAGTTCGACGGCCCCGATCAGTTTCTGCCGCAGCATCGCCCACTGGGCCGGGTCCACGATGCATTCGAAAACCGAGTATTGGACCCGTTGCCCGTAGTTCCTGCAGATTTTTGCCACGCGCCGCAAGCGTCGCTGACCCTCGATGTCAGTGGTCGCCACATCGTAGCTCACAAGCACCATCATTCGTGATCACCTCCACACAAACGGCGGATATCCGTCCAGATCGCCCCTCAAGTGCCTTGCCAGGAGAAGCGCCTGAACATGGAAAAGAATTCCGACGGCCACCTTTTCGCCAAGAAAGGGGTGGAGGATTTCATCCTGCTTCCGCTTTTGGTAGGCCAAAATAACTTCCTTGCGGGTATCGTCCGCCATGGTGACGGCACCGGTTTCCGACTTGGTGAAACCCCTGGCGTTCACCTGGCTCAGATTGATGAGGGACAATGTCAGGCGGTCCGCCAAGAAAGGGCGGAACTCCTCCATCAAGTCGAGAGCGAGCCCGGGGCGACCGGGACGATCACGGTGAAGAAATCCCACCGCCGGGTCGAGCCCCACGCCTTCGAGAGCCGAACGGGCGTCATGCAGCAGCAGAGTGTAAAGGAACGAGAGCAAGCAGTTGACATTGTCCAGTGGAGGACGCCGGTTGCGCCCCTCGAAGCGAAACCCGTCCTTCTGACTGGTAATCAGGTGATCGAAGACGCCGAAATAGCAGCGGGCAGTTTCCCCTTCCAGTCCTCTCAGGGCGTCCAGCGAGTCGATTTTCTCCATCCTTCTCAGGGCACCTCCGAGCAGGACCACCGCCTGCTCCACTTCACCCTGGGCAATCTTGTCTCCGTGATCCCTCAGCGCTCGCTGCAGGACGGTCCGGGAGTTGGCGATTTTCCCGGCCAGAAAGAATCTCGCCATCGCTGCGGAAAACTCGGCTTTGTCGGCGTTGCGGTATTGCTCGCGGCGCAGCAGCACGTTTCCCGAAACCGGTCCCTGCACCCTCGCCAGGAATTTTCCATTTTCGGTCAGGAAGCTCAGGCCCACGTTGTTCTCGGCGCAGAACCCCATCAGGAACGGGCTGCACATCACCCTTCCAAAGCAGACTATGCCGCCGATGGTGTGTACCGGCACCTGCAGCCGCTTCTCTCCGTCCACGGAGACCAGCACCGTTTCGCCTTCCTTGGAGAGGTAGGCTCCCTGGGACGTCACGTACAGCGTGTTCAGATGTTTTTTCATGGGTCACCGATCAACTCCCTGAGGTAGTTGGCAACGGACTTGGGGCTTCCCAGGATTTTCGGAAGGCAGGCATCAAGAAACGAACAATGCTCGCAGGCCGGCGTGTGAACCGGAGGCGGCGTCCGTCCCCTTTCGACCAGATCATGCAGGCGGCGGGCGGTTTCAGCGGTTTCACGGCGGAGGTCCAGGTCGAAAGGCACATCGACCCGGCGGCGGGGCTTTCCATAGAAGAGGGCCCCTTCAGGAACCTCGATTTCCAACATCTCTTCGAGGCACAGAGCCTGGGCGCAAAGCTGCACCCTGTCCCAAGGCTCCTTTTTGGGGCGCCCCCGCTTGTACTCCACGGGGAAGGGCCTCCAGCGGGTCGTCACACCTTCACCCTCCTCCCGATGGAATTCCACCACATCGGCTCTTCCCGAAAGCCCCAGCCGCAGGGAGCGCAACGGCACGCCGAAGGCCACGCGGACATCCCCCCGGGATTCGCTGCGCCCGGCATCGACACGCTCGTGCATGATGCGCCCCTCGGCCGTAAAGCGGTTCTCCACCCACATCTGCTCGATGTGGATGAGGGCGCACTGCCGCTCGCAGAACAGCAGGTGCTGGAGTGCCGAAAGAGGCAGAAGATCGTCTTCAGTGTACATCGAGCCCTCGCAGTATGTTGACTCCGCCGGGAATTTTTCCCTCGTCCAATTCCACCACATAGTCCTCAAAGCTTCTGGCCGGCCCCTCAGCGCCGTCGGCTCGCTCCACCTTGACCAGATCGAACAGCTTGTGAGCAGGGGCCTTGCCCATTTTCGAATCGTGCTTGAAGACGATGAGCTTTCGGGTCGTCATCTCTCCCCGGGCTGCGGACCGGTCGTGCTCGAACATGCACCCCAAGGCTTCCCAAAGCAAACTCAAGTCTTCCTCGGCAAAACCCGGTCTGTTCCGCAAACGATGGGGAGACGAAGCCATGGCAACGTAAAGGGCATACGGCACGGTGAACTTGCGGCCCATGGTGCGGTTGTCCCCCTGCTGTTTCTCTGCCTCGGCTTCGGTAGCCACGGCCATGCGGGTGATGCTGTGCTCCAGGGGAACGATCGGTTCGATGCTTCGGGCAAAGGTGAGTTGCACCGGGCCGCGGACCTGGCCGCAGTTCTTGCCCGTGGACATCACTGCTCCAAAAGCGCGAACGTCGAAAAAGCTCTTGCACATGTGCATGCGTGCAGCTTCGGTCTTCTCCCCTTTTTCCTTGGACTTGACATCTTCATTCTCATGGGCTTCATCGATGAGCTTGTTCAGGATGGCCTTCTCCTTGATGAAGATGTCGTAGGATTCCTGGGAACTTTTGGCAAGTTGCACATAATTCCTCACTTTCCTTTTCAGACAGACATCGGTCACCAGGCCATGGCCGGTTTCGGGGTCGATCCTCGGCAGGTTGCCGGCATCGGGGTCGCCGTTGGGGTTGCCGTCTTTCACGTCAAAAAGGAGCACAAAGTCATAACGGTTCTGAATCAGGCATTGCTCATGGTCATATCCCTCCTTCATGGGCTATTGCTCTTTCTGAGAACTGGTGAAAAGGGCCTGGCGCTGGTGGTAGTACCCGATGGCAAAGCGCCCTTGATCAGGCAGACTCAAGTGGGCCGGAAGGTCGCTGAGTCCCGACATGATCTCACCGATCATCCTTTCGAAGTTCACGGCTCTGCCCCGGTTTTCCAGCTTTGACAGGTGGTGATTCTTGAGTTTCATCAAGTGCGGAAACGCAGCAACGGGCGCTGCCGAGGCAGAACCGTAATAGCGGTCTCGGATGGTGGCGTTGATGCCTGGGTTGGCTTCCTCCTGTATTTTTTCAAGCACGGCAAACAGGCGCCCCAAGCGATAGCCGACGTTGTTGTTGGTGGGATCAAGAGACATGCTGAGCTCCTTTCTTGTTTTCATGTAGTATCGCGCCTCACGTACCAGTACCGCCTTGATGAGCGAGACGCGGGGATAGGTGATCTCCCGTTCCGCTCGGCATCTGCGGATTGCCGCGCCGAGAACGAGCTTGAGGGTATGGCACGCCAGACAGGATTGCTTTCATTGTTTCGCCCGCCAGATTCGGTGGAATGTTCTCCGATTTGCCCAAGGCGGCAGTGGAGACCAGCAGTCGGAATAGAGAAAGGTATTGGGGCTGTTTGGGTGCACGGATGATCTCCAGATCCTCGAAGTGCTGCTCCACATTCCCGGCTACTTCGCCGACGGTCCCGGCATACCAGAAGCGGATGGCGATGCGGGCGGCATTGGGAGCCAGTCCCAGCACGAAGAACCGGGTATTCGGATCGAGTTGGGGCGGGGTGCCCAGTTGCGGGGCACGAAAGGTGGCCACAAGCTGCTTGTAGTCCTGCTCGGGTTCGCCCTTGGCCGGTTCCCCGAAGAGATTGGCGAAGACGCTCTCCATGTCGTGTCTTTTTTCCGCCCAGAATACCGTGGAAGCGTCTCCCACCTGCAGGCGCTGCTTTGACTCCCTTCCTGAGCAGATGATTGAGAGCGGTGGTGTAAGCAAACTCGGCACGCTTCCCAACTGGGGCGTTGTAGCTCTGCTTCTTTGCCGAAGGACGTGAATGCCGGCAAGATTGAAGGAGACGATCTTAGCTCCAGACGTTTGTGCGCCATAGACGCCCTTGATGGCGGCATGAAGCCGAGCCGGTTCCTCCCGCTCTCCGGTAATCAGGCAGATTTGCGCGCCGCGCCAGGCTCCCGTTTCCAACATCGGTCATGGATGCGACCACCGCGGGCCGCTCACAAACGAGACAGGTGTCCCCTTCCAACTGAAAACTCACGTTTGCGCCGCTCTGTTCAATTTCCGGCCAGAGGGGATGTCCCAACACGAGTTCGAAATCGCCTCCCTCGAGAAACCGCAGAACCGCTGAAACACCCTCGTCATCGAGAACAGCGGCGAGCCGCTCCCTTATAACGGCAATGAAGCACTCTCTCTGTTCAGTTGCGCGTTTGACAAGCTTCGATGGATCTTTCTTGGGATCGGGCTTGGGCCGGCCCAACACATAGGCCGGAGATTCCCAGAGGAGGTTGGCGGCCACATCCACTAGTCTTTTTTACCGCCTTGGGGACTGTAAAGACTCGTGCGGCCCTGGACTTCCCTTCGCCGACTCGGGTGTCATGCAAATCCGCAAAACGGCCCGTTGGCTTCAACACGATCACGAAAGGAATCGGCTGTTTCTGAAAGCCTTCGCCGGCGATGTCCGTCAGCCCTTCGCTCACGAGACGGCGGTAGTAGTTGTTCAGCGCCTGCAGAATCATCGCCGCACCTCCCTGCTCTCGAGGGGCGGCACCCGCACGCAGCCGTTTTCAAGCTGCGCCCTGAACCACAGAGGCATTGGCTCAGTCCCTGCGAAGTCCATGTCGTAGAGCATGAACCCCAAATCCCGGGACTCATCGATCGGTTTCGGTCCTGACCCTTCAGACGACAAGAGCTCGAAGTGTGCAGCGAACTCCCGGCAGCCGAGATACGGGCGGTGGAAGCACTGGCCCTTTTCCGCCCGGCGCGTGAACATCTCCTCGAACTTCCTGACATTGTCTTCGGCGCCAGCCATGGCCGTCATCTCAAAGAACGCGTGGATGACATAGGCCACATCGCGCAAAAACAAACCGGCCCTCTGTTGCCGCTGGTCCTCAATGAACAGGCCTTTGGCGCGCGGCGACATCACCGCACCCACCTCATTGCGCCGGACCGAGGTCCAGCGGATCGGGTTAAGGACGTCGATTTCGGCAACCCGCCAGCAAATGGCAGGCTTCCAGAGAATTGCGTCAAGGATGCCGCGAGCGGCCGAGGGGGTCATGACATCGTAGGAAACCCGCTCCACCTTCATCTCGGGACGAGTGAAGCAGGCGTTCTCCCCCCACACCTTGATACGGAAGGTCCGGCTCTTCGGAGTTTGTGCACTCATTGATCCTCCTCTCTCTCGGGTTCACACGATCAGATCATCTGGGTCGCGGATAATGGACCTGTCCGGACAAAAACCAACTTCTTGGTCATAGAGGGCGCCATGGCCCTGGACATAGATTTGCGAGTGGACTTCACGGATAGCTCCCTCCGCGACCAACCGCTTGTGCAGGTGCTTCGGCAGATTGACCACGTAGCGCTGGAGCCTGCGGAGCAACCAGCGCTCAGGACCCAGGCGGGTCAGTTGGTCAACGAGCTTAGCACCCTCTTCGCCGTAAGTCACAAAGACCGGCGCCTGCAGGGCATCGTCGATAAGCCTGAAATTGAACGCGGCAGTCCGGAAACTGAAGCGCAGCTCATTGTCAGGCTTGAGGTCGCCGAGAATGTTCCGAGCATCCAACCGCTCGTTACCCTGCAGCCAATAGAGCTGGCGGAAAAAGGCCGTGAATCGTTCCGGGGCCAAATGGTCCGGCAACCGGCTCCTGGAGGAGTCGGGCGCCGATTTCGGCCGCCTGGCGCAGGACTCCGACCGGGGGGGCGTGGGGGGAGTGAATACAACGAGGGTTCCTTTTTCCATCAGACCTTCACGATTGCAGCGGCCAGCGGCCTGCGCAATTGAATCGAGGCCGGCCATGGCCCGATAGACCACCGGAAAGTCCAGGTCCACCCCAGCTTCAACCAGCTGGGTACTGACAACGCGAGTGGGGAGTCCCGCATTCAACCGCTCCTTCATCTCGCCAATTCGGTCGGACCGGTTGTCTCCACACAGAGGGCCGAAAGATGAAGGTGCCCTTGGGCATCAGGGACCACAGGAAACGGCAGTCATCCCGCCGATTGACGATCCAGAGCACGGAAGGAAGCCGGGTCAACTCCTCGGCCACTTCTTCCCATGAAACGGGCCGATTGATGTCCTCAGGCAGCCTCAACCTCAACCCTCTTCAAAGTATTCTACAGATTGGTCCGGGTCCTGGATGATCTCTCGAATGCCTTCCAGCCCTTCAAAGGTGAAACCTGGCGACTTCTATGGTCCAAGGGCCGCCCCGGTCGCCTTGCAGAGCAGCAGCTTCACCCCGTAGTGCTTGCGGAGCTCGTCCAAGGCCCTGAGCGTCGGCCTGAGGAATCCCGGAGTCAGAAGTTGGGCTTCGTCCAGAATGACAACGCTCCCGGCAATATTGTGCAGCTTCCGGCATCGGCTCGTTCGGGACGCAAAAAGCGACTCAAGGAACTACACGCTTGTGGTGACGATAATGGGCGCATCCCAGTTCTCACAGGCAAGCCTGGACCTGGATGTTTCCCGTTCCTCTTCGCTCACGTCAATGTTGCTGTGATGCTCTACCACTGGATCACCGAAGATCTCTCGGAACTGATCGGCGGTTTGCTCTATGATGCTGGTATAGGGGATGACATAGATGATCCGTCTCTGTCCGTGTCTTGCGGCGTGGTGCAGGGCAAAGGCCATGGATGAGAGCGTCTTGCCCCCGCCGGTGGGAACGGTCAGACTGAAAATGCCCGGTGGGTCGTTTGCCTTTTCGATGCAGCGAGCCAAGACATCGGCACGGATTCGATTAACCGTGCTGTCCCGGGCGTTGGCCTGTTTCTCCGCCATGTAGGTGCTGAAAGGAAGCAGCAACTCCGACAATGCGGGATAACCTTTCCGGACCGCGGTTTCTTCCGGCTCAAAAAAGGACTCCGTATCGAGGAAATCCGCATCAACCACGCAAGAAAACAGCATCCGCAGCCAGAAGGCCGAATCGCGGCCGGTAGGTTTTTCATTGGGGAACGGCTGGTCAAGAATCTCCGCGGGAATGCCGCCGGCCTTGGCAGTTTCGAGCAGTTCCCTATTGACCAGGCGCTGAGAAAGGGCCGCTTGGCCGGTGCGATCGGCCTCCCAGTCCGGCAGCCCGGCATGGTGGCCGGCAGCGAGGTAGGCCAGCAAACGCCCGGCCACTCCGAAACGTTCGACGGCGTGGAGGCCTGCGGCCGTCGAGTGGTCGAGCCGGACCTTGGCCTCGAGATGGGCTTCATCTCCGGCAACCGCCTCGAGCTTTTTTTGAAATGCCTTGGAATATTTGCCGAGGTCATGCCACAGCCCCGCAAGAGACCCCCAATGGCGAAACCCAAAAACCGCCGCAAACTCACCGGCCCGTTCGGCGGTCTTCAATAGGTGCTCCTTGAGGGAATGGGGGCGGCCATCTTCCGTAATGTGAGCAATGGGTTCCTTGAGCATTTCTCACTCCACACCCCAGCGCGGGGGGCGGGGCTGCAATTCCTGTTGGTCGATCATCCTGGGCGTGGCCCCCGCCTCCTCATGGTCTCGACGAGAACTTGAGCTCACAACCGGCTGAGGACCGAGAACAGATCATTTGTTTGGGGGGGATCCATGTTTCGGCATCAGCCATGGCAGTGTAACACCGGAGATAAAAAAAAGGTTGAAGACACATGAAAAATGGAAATACCTTGCGGATGGAGGGAGGATATTTCGATCAGGACGAACCGTCAAGCAACCGAGGCCGACCTCACGACTGTCGCTCACGAGAGGCCCCATGTCCCTGAGATCATGGCTCAACGTGCATAAGCCTTCCCAGAGATCCCTGGGCCTCCTCAAGTACATCGGGCCTGGATTCCTGGTCACGGTCGGATTCATCGACCCGGGCAACTGGGCCTCCAACGTCGCCGCCGGGGCAACCTACGGGTATCGGCTCCTCTGGATGGTGTCCCTCTCGACGATCATGCTCATCGCCCTGCAGCACAATGCGGCCCACCTCGGAATTGCGACGGGACTCTGCCTGTCGGAAGCCTCCAGGAAACACCTGCGGCCCTGGGCAAGCGTCGGGCTGCTCGCGACCGCAATGGTTGCCGCGGTTTCGACGGCACTGGCCGAAGTTCTCGGCGCGGCCATCGGCCTGCAAATGCTCTTCGGCATCCCGCTCTTCATCGGAGCCCTCATGACCGCCGGATTCGTGGCCGCCATGCTGCTCACCAACAGCTACAAGCGCCTCGAAATATGGATCATCGCCTTCGTCTCCCTCATCGGGTTTTCGTTTCTGATCGAACTGGCCATGGTCCAGATGGAGTGGCCGGCCGCCCTGAAGGGATGGGTCGTGCCTTCCTTTCCCGAGGGTTCGATCCCCATTGTCATGAGCGTCCTCGGGGCGGTGGTGATGCCCCACAACATCTTTCTCCACTCCGAAGTGATCCAGAGCCGCCAGTGGAATCTGGAAAGTGACGAGGTGATCGAGTGGCAGCTCAAGTACGAATTCTACGACACGCTCCTTGCCATGATCGTCGGGTGGGCCATCAACAGCGCCATGATCCTCGTGGCCGCCTCCACCTTTTTCGCCCAGGGGATTCCCGTGACGGAGCTCTCCCAGGCCCAGGCGACCCTCAAGCCCCTCCTCGGCAGCGCCGCGGCGGCGGTTTTCGCATTCGCCCTGCTGGTTTCGGGCCTGGCATCGAGCATCACGGCAGCCATGGCGGGCGGGAGCATCTTTGCCGGCGCTTTCCTGGAGCCCTATGACATTCAGGACAGCCACTCAAGGCTCGGGGTCGTCATCACCATCGCGGGAGCCCTGGCGTGCATCGCCCTCCTTCGGGACCCCTTCCAGGGACTAATCTGGAGCCAGATCGTTTTGAGCATCCAGCTCCCGTGGACGGTCTTCGCCCTCGTCGCCCTCACCTCCTCCACGCAGGTCATGGGCAAGTTCGCCAACCCGCCAAGCCACAAAGCATCCCTGTGGACTGTCGCGGTGATTGTCACCGTTTTGAACGTGATGCTGCTGATGCAGTTATTGTGGGGATGAGACGCAGAGGCGGTTGATGTGGCGACTCACTTGGGAAGGCGCCGAACACGCAGAGATCCTCTTTACCCATGGTGTTCTCTCAGGGATCTCCGTCTGCTCCGCGATGAAACAGAGAATTCGTCCACCCGCCGAGGGCCTTCCCCGTCGAGAAGGAGAGCGCCGCAGGCGGGTTCATTCAGTGGATCGGGTACTCCCAGAAGGAGAAAACAGCCTGATCCGTTGCCGCTGTCTGATGCCTGACCCTGGTAGAAGAACGCCATGGACAAGGAATCAGCCGGGATGGGGATCGTGCTCTTGAAGTACATGGGTTCATCGAGGCCCGGAAACCCGCTCGTGGACAAACCGCGCATCTGCCGCACCCTTCCCTGCCCGTCCACGAAGATCAAGCCGATGCGGAAGTCCCGCAGGAGACTCGCGTTGTATCGGATGGAATCGGCCAGCCGAACGGTGCCGGAAATTCGCAGTTGGCCCCCCGAACGACTGAAATGGTACTGAACACCGAGATCCCGCGTTTCCCACACGCCGTTTTGCTCCGTATCACCGGGCAAAGAAATCCGATCCCGTTCGAGCACCACCCCTCGCGAAACGGCAAAGGGCATTGCCTGACTCGAAAGGAGCATGACCATACAAAAAGCGGCAACCGCCGCGAACATCCTGGATGGTTTTCGTGGTGCTGTTGCATCTTTCATTTTGACTGGCTCCTGCATTTGTGATCAATTTTTTTGAAGAATTCAACCTCTTGACTGATTCGAAAGCTACTCAGCACCGCAGTCCCTGTCAAGGGAACCCGGCGCCTCAGCAGTGCTCTTCCGCGGGGACCAACTCCTTTTGCGCAATCGACCTGTTTCGTGAATGGTCAACCCTCAACCACCACCGAAGCTTCGGGATCGAAGGGGTTGGTGCGGACGGCCAGGGAAAAGAGATAGGGATAATGCACCTTGAGATAGCGCATGGAGCCCAGCCATTCCTGGACGATATGGGCGTACATCCTCGCGATGTCCCCTTCCAGGTGGCGGCGGTCCGCCTTGGGCAGGCCCGAAAGGCTGGTTCGGTTCACCAGCTCGTCTCTCAGGTGGAATACAGCCCGGAGGAGGTCGCTGAAAGAGCCGTGTTCCACCACGAGGGGGTTCTCCAGGAGGCGGAGGAGAAAATCGGCCCTTTTCTCGAGAATTTCCTTGATCTCGCCGAGGTCGGCCTTGTCCAGCTGGACCTTGTATGGATACTGTGACAAATTGCGCTCCCTCTCCTGAAAGTCCCGGTCGCTCCAGCGACCGATGGCCGTGAGATTGCTCTGCTTCGATTCGATGTCCCTGTCGAGGGCGATGCATTGCTTGAGCAACAGGGTTCCCATTTCGCTGAAGAAGAGCCCCGTCACCATCTGGAGCTTCTGGAGGCGAACCTTCTCATCGCGGCGACTCAACAGGATTTCCGTGGCGTTGGCGATGACCCCGAGGAAGGTGCTTACCCCGCCCACAATGAGCATCACCGCGACGAGCTTTCCGAGACCCGTTTTGGGGTGGATGTCCCCGTAGCCGACAGTGGCCACGGTCACGATGGAGAAGTAGAGGGCGTCCAAAAAGGGGATGCCTTCCACGTGGGAGAATGCCAACACCCCCACGAGGCAGACGAACCCGAAGATGATCAGATAAATCCGCAGACGTGACTTGTAACTCTCCATGAGGCGCGTCCTTTCCCTTCGACTTGAAAAATCCCCCCTGATCCTCGGCCGGGTTCTACCCTGAACCGATTTCCCGGTCCCTGTCAACTCCCGCGAATGGAAGGGCGCGAAGAAATCCCGGGGGTGTGCCGCCCGAATCGGTGGATTCCGAGTTCAAGGGCTTTCTCGAATTGCTGGTTTGCGGGCGGAGATAAGCCCCGCCTTTACCACAAAAGTCGGGAGACAATCCCGAGGGCTCATACCCTCCCGTTGGGTTCTCCGGGGTCTGGAAATCGCTTGGATTAGGTGCTATACGGGGTAAGGCTGAGAATCTGCATACCCAAGGGTTCAGTGTCTCACCTCAGCAGCTCATTTCCCTTCGGGCCACCCGAAACAGTGAAAAGCTTGGACTTCACCGCCGAGAGCGCAGAGATTCCTTTCGCACAACTTCTTCTCTCAGCGGCCTCAGCGGTAAAAACGAAACATTTCAAGAGAGGCCATGAAAAACCTCAGGCTTTTTGCCGGCAACCGCCTTGACATCCTTGCAGGAGAACTGGCCAGGGTGATGGAAGCTCCCCTGGCCTCGCCCTTCCATGCGGAGGTCATCCTCGTTCAGAGCAAGGGCATGGAAAGGTGGCTTTCCATGCAGCTTGCAGAGCACCTCGGGGTGTGCGCCAACTGCGAGTTCCCCTTCCCCAACGCCTTTGTGGACGCCATCTTCCGGAGGCTTCTCCCCGACCTCCCGAAGGACTCCCTGTTCGATCCCCGATTCTGCACGTGGTGGATCCTGGATGTCCTCCCCTCCCTCATGGATGCAGCCGGCTTCGAGGCGCTCAAAAACTACCTGGATGAACCGGGGTTCACACTCAAGGGATTGCAGCTCTCCCAGCGCATTGCCGAGACCTTCGACCAGTATGTCGTCTACCGCCCCGAACTCATTTCCGCCTGGGAATCAGGGGAGGAGCACCACTGGCAGGCCGTCCTCTGGAGGGAGCTCGCGAAGCGCTCGGAACACAAGCACCGGTCGACCCTCAGGGACCAATTGATGGAGCGGCTCACGACAGCCGCCGAGGGTGACCTGGACGTGCCCGCGAGGGTGAACGTGTTCGGGATTTCCTATCTTCCCCCGTTTCACCTCCACATTCTAAAGGCTCTTTCACGGCTCACCGAAGTGAACCTCTTCCTCCTGAACCCCTGCATGGAATACTGGGGTGACATCACGGCCAGGGAGCTCATACGGGGGCGATCCTCCGGCACCGTGATGGCTTTCACCTGAAGAGCTCCACCTGGAAAGGGGAAACAGCCTTCTGGCATCCATGGGCACCCTGGGCCGGGACTTCTTCGACCTCCTCATTTCCCTGGACTGCGAGGAGACCGCCCTTTTCGAGGACCCCGGGGAGGAGAGCCTCCTGGCCTGCATCCGGTCCGATATCCTGAACCTGAGGGAGAGGGCCGAAGCTTCAGGCTCAAAGACGGTCATCCCCGAAGACGACCGGTCCATTCAAATCCATGGGTGCCACAGTCCCATGAGGGAAATGGAAGTCCTGCAGGACATCCTTCTCGACATGTTTGACCGGGATTCCGGCCTGCTTCCCAGGGACATCCTGGTCATGGCCCCTGACATTGAGACCTACGCCCCCTTCGTTCAGGCCGTGCTCGACACGCCCAACGATCCGAAGGCCCGCATCCCCTACAGCATTGCGGACCGGGGCACGAGGAAAGGCGACCGGGCGACGGACACGTTTCTCGCCATCCTGGAGCTCTGCGGCGAGCGGCTCACGTCGACCCAGGTGCTCGCCATTCTGGAATCCCCGCCTGTTCTTCGCCGCTTTGGGCTGACGGACGGGGACCTGGAAACCATCGTCCGGTGGGTGAACGAGGTGCGCATCCGCTGGGGAATCGATGAATCCGACAGGCTCCGGTGGGTCTCGACCCCGTTCCGGGAAAACACCTGGGAGGCGGGCATCGAACGGCTCCTCCTCGGCTATGCCATGCCGGCGCGGGACGGGGAGCTCTTCCACGGGATTCTCCCCTACGACCACATGGAAGGGAGCGAAGCTTCCATTCTGGGGGGCTTCCTCGCATTTCTCGACGCGCTTTTCCCGTTCCTCGCATCCCTGGAGACGGAGAGGACCCTCGGCCACTGGTTCGAGACCCTTTCGGCGGCTCTCGCCTCGTTTTTCCTGCCCGACGAGGACGCGCAGCCCGAGTTCCAGAGGCTTCGCAAAATCATCGCGAATCTCCGGGTTACGGAGGAGGTGTCCGGTTTCCGGGGTGCCGTGGGGATTCCTCTCGTCAGGTGGCTCCTGGCAAAGGAGCTGGAACACCAGGGAATAGGCAGGGGCTTCATGACGGGGGGCGTCACCTTCTGCTCCATGCTTCCCATGCGCAGCATCCCCTTCCGGGTCATCTGCCTCATGGGGATGAACGAAAACTCCTTCCCCCGGCAATCGAAGCCGGCCGAATTCGACCTGCTGGCCAAGAACCCAAGACCCGGCGACCGTTCTGTGAGGAGCGAGGACCGGTATCTCTTCCTGGAGGCCCTCGTGTCGACCCGGGAAAAGCTCATCATCACCTACACGGGGCAAAGCTCCCGGGACAACGGCATCATCCCTCCGTCCGTTCTGGTGAGCGAGCTCATGGACACGATCAACGTAAACTTCACCCTGCCCGGCGGGGACCGTCCGGACTGGTTCCTCACCAGGCATCGCCTGCAACCCTTCAACCCGGCCTACTTCAGAGGGGATTCCCGCCTCTTCTCCTACTCGGAGGATAACCTGCGCGCTTCCCGGGGCATGGCCGCGGAGAAGCTCGAGGCAACCCCTTTCATCACCGCCGGCCTTGCTCCTCCCGATGACGCGCTCAGAAGCCTGTCTCTGGAAAATCTCTGCCGCTTTTTCGCAAACCCGACGAAGTTTTTCCTGCGAAATCGCCTTGGCATTTTCCTGGGAGAAGAGGGGGCACTCCTGGATGACGCGGAACCCTTCGCAGTGGGAGGGCTCGAAAAGTATGCCATGGAACAGGACCTCATGGAATCCGTCATGGCCGGAGGAAGGCCGGAAAGCATTTTTCCGAAAGTGAAGGCTTCCGGGCTTCTTCCCCATGGAACTCCGGGCGAAGCCGCTTTCAAGGGTTCCAGCAGGAGGGTCGAGGCTTTCGCGAGAGAGGTCCGGCGTTTCCTGCGGACCGACAGGCTGGAGCCCCTGGAGGTCGACCTTGAGCTTGCCGGTTTCCAGCTCACGGGGAGGATCCATCCGATTCACGAGGACCGGCTTGTCCGGTACCGGCATGCAGGCCTCAAGGCCCGGGACCACCTCGACCTGTGGATTTCCCACCTGGTCCTCAATGTGCTCGCCGGTTCGCACGCTCCCAGGGAAAGCACCCTCGTCGGCCTGGAGAAGGGCAGGGTGCGGGCGGTTCACTACGGCCCTGTGCCTGATGCCGAAGAAATCCTCGTCCAACTGCTGGAGCTCTACTGGCAGGGGCTGACGGAACCCCTCCGGTTCTTTCCGGAGACGTCCCTGGAGTACGCCCGGATGACCCTGGGACAGGGCAAGTCCGCCGATGAAGCCCTCGAGAGGGTCGCAAACACCTGGGAGGGAACCGAGTTCAGGAGAGGCGAGTCCATGGAGCCCCCCCTGGAGCTCTGCTTCAAGGACATGGATCCACTGGACCAGGAATTTCAGCGCCTTTCGGAACTCGTTTTCCGGCCCATGCTGGCGGCGCGGACGGAGATTTCAGCCCATGGATGAAATGCGGGAGCTCCACCTCTTCGGGTGCCCCCTCACAGGCACGAACCTCATCGAGGCCAGCGCAGGCACGGGAAAGACGTACACCATTGCGGCCCTGGTGCTCCGGTTGATCCTGGAAGCGAATCTCGCCATGGGCCAAATCCTGGTGGTCACCTTCACGGAAGCGGCCACGAGCGAGCTCAAGGACAGGATCCGCAGGCGGATCAGTGAGGCGGCGCAAGCATTTGCCGGCGGTGAAACCGGGGACACCTTCCTCCGGCAGCTCGTCGAGAGGCATCCTGACGCGGCAGCCGCCCGCAGAAAGCTCGATGCAGCCCTCACCAATTTCGACGAGGCATCCATTTTCACCATCCACGGATTCTGCCTGAGAACACTCCAGGACCATGCCTTTGCCGGCGGAATCCTCTTCGACGCGGAACTGGTGACGGACCAGAGGAACATCCTTCGGGAGATCGTCCAGGACTTCTGGCGAGAGCACTTCACCCGGACGTCACCCCTTTTCCACGATTACGCCCTAACATCGGGGCTGTCCCTGGAAAAACTCCAGGACCTCCTGAATGAGAAAAACGTGTTCAATCCTCACGCGAGGATCATCCCGTCAGCCGACGTGCCCGACTGCTCCGCTCCGGAAACCGAGTTCCTGCGGCAGTTCGATGAAACGGCTCGTGCCTGGACTGGGACCGCCGAAGACATTGAGGCCATCCTTTCGACGCACCCCGGCCTCAACCGGACCACCTACAGGAAGGGGAGCATCCCGGGCTGGATCGGGATCATGGACGCCATGTTCTCGGGGGAGTGTCTCAGCTGCAAGATGGACGACTCTTTCCTCAAGTTCACCTCGAAGTCCATCGAGAAAGCGGTCAAGAAGGGCCATGCCCCCCCTTCCCACCCCTTTTTCCACCTTTGCGACCGGCTGGCGGATGCAGGCGAAAGACTCCAAAAAGCTTACGATGAGCGGATCCTCGGCTTGAAAGTGAAGTTCCTCGGACGTCTGCACGACGAACTGGAAAAGAGAAAGCGGAGCAAGAACATCCTCTTCTTCGACGATCTCCTGCTGAAGCTCGAGGCGGCCCTTGGGGGACCCGGCGGCGATGGACTGGCGGAAGCGATCAGGGGAAGGTTCAAGGCGGCCCTCATCGATGAATTCCAGGACACCGACTCCATCCAGTACGCCATTTTCAGCAGGATCTTCGGCAGGGGAGTCTTGACCCTGTTTCTCATCGGGGACCCCAAACAGGCCATCTACGGATTCCGGGGAGCCGACATCTTCGCCTACATGGACGCCTCGCGAAGCACCTCCTCCCGCTTCACTCTCAGCGAAAACTGGCGCTCGGAGCCGGGTCTCATCGAGGGGGTCAACACCGTCTTCACCAACCGGGAGAATCCTTTCGTCTACGAGGACATCGCCTTCCACCCCGCCAAGGCCGCGGCGGCCAAGAACCATGAGCTCCTGCGGATCGACGGCCAACAGACGGAGCCCCTCAGGCTCTGGTTCCTGAAGGCGTCCAGCGTGTCCGAGCGCAAGAACATCGACAAGGGTGTGGCCCGCAAGGTCATAGCCGATGCCGTGGCCGCCGACCTATCCAGGATCCTGGCCCTCGGACGCGAGAACCGGGCGCTCATCGGAGATCGCCCCGTCGTTGAAGGGGACACGGCCGTCCTCGTCAGGACGAACCGTGAAGCGCGCCTCGTCCAGGATGCCCTTGCAAGGCTCGGGATACCCGCGGTTCTCTACAGCATGGGAAATCTCTTCGACACCCGGGAGGCCATGGAGATGGAGCGCCTTCTTGGGGCCGTCGCGGACCCGGGAAACGAAGGGCGCCTGAAGGCGGCCCTGGCGACGGACATGGTGGGCATCCGCGGCGAGGAACTCAATGGGCTCATGTGCGACGAAGCCGGTTGGGAAAGGTGGCTCGTGAAGTTCGGAGAATACCATGACACATGGGTCAGGCACGGTTTCTTCCGCATGATCCGCCTGTTCCTGTCCAGGGAGGATGTCCTGCCGCGGCTCATGTCCCGGGAGGGAGGCGAGCGGCGCTCCACGAACATCCTCCATCTCTCGGAAGTGCTTCACCGGGCGGCCGTGGAGGAGAACCTGAGCGTCCTCGGACTCGTCAAATGGCTATCCAGGCAGAGAGACGAAAAGACCCCGAGACTCGAGGAGTACCAGCTGAGACTCGAGAGCGACGAGAACGCCGTCAAGCTCGTCACCATTCACAAGAGCAAGGGGCTTGAGTATCCTATCGTAATCTGCCCGTTCGCATGGGGAGAATCCGATGTCGCCAAGGGTCCCCTGGTCTTCCACGACGGGACGGATGAGAAGCGGCTCACCGTCGATGTGGGTTCCCCCGAGCGCGACGCCCATTCACTTCTGGCCGGGAAGGAGCAACTGGCGGAAAATCTGCGGCTCCTCTACGTCGCCATGACCAGGGCCAAACATCACTGCACCGTCGTCTGGGGACCGTTCAGGGATTCGGAGACCTCGGCCCCCGCGTATCTTCTCCACCCTTCGGCCACGGCGGGCTGGGACGGTACCCTCCCTTCCATGAAGGCCGGTTTCCAGGATCTGGACGACGATGCCATGTGGAGGGATTTGGAGGAGCTCCAGCGTCGATCTTCGGGTTTCGTGGGGCTTCGGGAAATGCCCCTCGAGAAGGGAGGCCCCCTGCCGGCGGCCGGAAAATGGGCTTCGGAGTTTGTTCGCCGTTCGTTTGACGGACGTATCGATCGGAGCTGGGGGATTTCGAGCTTTTCATCCCTCATCACCAATCAACCCCACAGGGCCGACCAGGCGGACCGGGACGAGACGGCCCTGCCCCAGGTGGAGCCCGGGCGGGACTTCACCCATCCCGGCCCCGGCACGGGCGCCCGTGACATGTTCTCCTTCCCCCGTGGGGCGGCTGCGGGCATCTTCCTGCACGATGTTTTCGAAAACCTGGATTTCACTGGTGAGGACGAAGGGGCAACCCGGAAGCTGGTGTCCGAGAAACTGGAGGAGCACGGACTCGAAGTCGCGTGGAGCGATGCCGTGTGCGCGATGATCAAAAACGTCCTCACCACTCCCCTGGGCTCGTCCTTCGGGAGTTTCACCCTTTCCCAGGTTGAGACGGACAGGAGGCTCACGGAGCTCGAGTTCATCTTTTCTCTTTGCCGGCAGAGCAAGGCCCGGCTGGCCGACCTCTTCGCGGCGCACGTCGGGGGAGGCAACTGGGCGAGGGGGCTTTGGGGCGCAGAAGGCCCCGGTTTCGAAACATTGGAAGGCTTCATGAAGGGGTTCATGGACCTGGTATTCCAGGTTGGCGACCGTTTCTACATCCTGGACTGGAAGTCCAACTTCCTGGGGTCCCGGGTGGAGGACTACAACGGTGAAGCCCTGCGAAAAGCCGTGGAGGACAATTTTTACAATCTCCAGTACACCCTCTACACGGTCGCTCTCCACCAATTCTTGAAAACCCGGCTTTCGGGGTACTCCTACGAATCCCATTTCGGGGAAGTGCTCTACGTATTCCCGAGGGGAGTGGATCCGGCATGGGGTCCCGACTACGGCATTTTCAGAGACAGGCCTTCCCTGGACTCCATCGAAGCACTGAGCGCCCATCTCACCGGGAGACAGGACACCTGAACCGTGGAAAACGCTGCATTCACCCATCTCGACAATTCAGGCAGGCTTTCAACCCTGGACGCCCGCTTCGCGAAGCTCATGGGGCGGCTCAACGGAGACGACGCTCCCGAAGTGGTTTTGGCCGCGGCCCTGGTCAGCCGGTGCACCGGGTTGGGTCACATCTGCCTCGATCTGCGGAGCCCCGGGAAGGGACTTTACTTGGAAGGGTTCCAATCGGGTCCCATCCCACCCTACCACGAATGGATCGCAAAGCTTCGGGAAAGCCGCGTGGTGGGCCTTCCCGGGGACGCCAGGCCCCTCATTCTCGATGAAGCGGGGAGGCTCTATCTCTACCGTTACTGGGAGTATCAGCAAAAGCTTGCCCGCGCCCTGCGGTCCCGCATTGAAGGTCCTCCCGCACCCTATGCTGTGGAAGGGCTGAAGCTTCGGTTGGATTCCCTCTTTCCGCCGCAGGGAAGTGAAGTGGACTGGCAGAAAGTCGCCGCCTTTTCAGCGGTCTGGAAAACCTTTTGCGTGGTTTCGGGAGGGCCGGGCACGGGCAAGACCACAACCGTCGCCAGGATTCTCGCGCTGCTTTTGGGGCAGGCGGGCCACGGCGGATTGCGGATCGCCCTCGCGGCACCCACGGGCAAGGCCGCCGCAAGGCTCCAGGAAGCCATCAAGGCCGCAAGGGAGCACATGAACTGCCCCGAGGAGGTCAGGGCCTCCATTCCCGAAACCGCTTCCACCATTCACCGGCTCCTTGGAACCAGGCTGGGGAAGTCCACCTTCAGGCACAACGAGGCAAATCCCCTGTCCGCGGATGTCGTGGTCATCGACGAAGCCTCCATGGTGGATCTTCCCCTCATGTCCAAGCTGGTGCAGGCACTCCCGGGAAAGGCCACACTCATTCTTCTCGGCGACAGGGACCAGCTTTCCTCGGTGGAGGCTGGAGCCGTCCTGGGCGACATCTGCGGAACGGGCGAAAGGATCGCCTACTCCCCCGAGTTTGCCACGGCATGCGAGGAGGCCTGCGGATGCGGGCCGGACTCCTCCCTCATCGCCTCGGGCCGGGGAGAAAGGCCCAGGGATTGCGTCGTCCACCTGCGGAAGAGCTACAGGTTTTCGGGGGAAAGCGGCATCGCCCTCTGCAGCCGCCGGATCAGGGAAAACGATGTGGATGGGGCGATGGCCGTCCTCAAGGAAGAGAAGCACCCGGATCTCCAATGGAATCCCATGACTTCCTGCAGCCATCTCGAGGGAGTCCTCAAGGGGGAGATCCTCGAAGGGTTCGGGGGTTATTTGCGGGAAGTCCGGGCACTGGAAGGCAGTGCAGGGGGCGACCCGGACGAGGGGATCGGGCGGGTCTTCGAGCGCTTTGAGGCCTTCAGGATTCTCTGCGCGCTGAGGGAAGGGCCCTGCGGAGTGGCAGGCCTCAACCGGCTGGCCGAGGACATCCTCCACACAGCCGGTCTTCTGGGCCGGGGAGGGAAGTGGACCCCGGGAAGACCTGTCCTCATCCTGCGAAACGATTACAACCTGCGTCTGTTCAACGGGGACGTGGGGATTGTCCTTCCTTATGTCGGGGCGGGTTTGGAATACCGCGTGTTCTTTCGGGGTCCCGAGGGGACCTTCAGAGCGTTGCATCCGGCGAGGCTCCCGGAGCACGAGACGGTTTTCACCATGACCGTCCACAAGAGCCAGGGCTCGGAGTTCGACAGGGTCCTCCTGGTCCTCCCGGATCGGGATTCCCCGGTGCTGACCCGTGAGCTCGTCTACACCGCCGTCACGAGGGCCAGGAAGGGGGTTTCCATTCATGGGTCCGAAGCCGTTCTGCGGTCGGCGCTCTCACGGTCCACCGAGCGCCTTTCCGGCCTCTCCGACGCTCTGTGGAGATGAGGAAGGCAGGGTTCTCAGCGCCTGTACCGAAAAGGACCGGGAGCGTGGAATGCAGTGGGAGGCGCCAACAAGATCCGTGAGTCCCTCTCTTCGGCAAACTTCCCTCACTTTCAGCCATCCCTCAAACTCCACACCTGGGTCAAAAGAACTCAATCGCTCGTCAACCCCTATTTGTAAATGCATTGACAGCCGAGATTGGTCAATTGCGGGACAAGCCTGTGTCGTTTTGACACAGCTCCGCCCCTCCGTCCTTTCAAATCTGGCATAGCGTTCGGCCGTGCCGGAAGCGGGCGAACGGCTGGTGCATTCCTTGCTTAGTTTACGATCAATTCCGGGAGACTTCGACAACGAAACTTGCGAAGGGCCCCCCTGATTTTCGCTGAGCCCCATCGGTTTCAATTCCCAGGGCATCTTCCCGGCAGTTCCTCCCTGGCGGTTCAATCACTGCGGCACGTCATCCATGACGGACCGTGATATATGCTTCGTTATGCACGTATTGACACAACAAGGGGCAATGGGCAATACTGGGCCCCATGTGCCCGGTCGCAACCTGTTTCAGGAGTAACTCCATGAAGATTGTTCCGGTCGACGAGTCCATTGGAATGGTTCTTTGCCACGACGTCACTCGTATCATTCCCGGTGAATTCAAAGGGCCGGCTTTCAGAAGGGGGCATGTCGTTGAGACATCCGACATTCCCATTCTCCTGAGCATAGGGAAGGAACATCTCCACATCCTGGAAATGGAAGATGGACTCATTCATGAAAACGAAGCCGCCCTCCGTATCGCTGGAGCTGCGGCTGGTCAGGGGATTCACCTGCTGCCCCCCAAAGAGGGAAAGGTGGACCTTGTGGCATCCTGGGACGGGCTTCTCAAAGTGAATGTTGAGACCCTCCACGCGGTCAATTCGGACGATGAGATCATGTTCGCCACGATTCACACGAATCAGAGAGTTCCCCGAGGCAAACAGGTGGGCGGCACCCGCATCATCCCTCTGGTCATCCATGAGGAACGCATCCTACATGCCGAGGAAATCTGCCGGTCCATGCCACCTTTGATGGAAGTCCGACCCCTGCGCTCCCTCAAAGTCGGGATCATCACGACCGGAAGTGAAGTGTATCACGGACGCATCGAGGATCGCTTCGGGCCGGTGGTCATGGCAAAGCTTCAGGAGACGGGATGCACGGTTCTCGGGCAAATCCTCGTTTCCGACAGTGCCGCCATGATCGTGGAGGCCGTTCACACCTTTCTGCGTCAGGGCGCTCAGATGATCGCCCTGACCGGAGGGATGTCGGTGGATCCCGACGATGTCACCCCTTCAGCCATCAGGGCAACAGGTGCCCGGGTGGTCACCTACGGCGCCCCGACCCTTCCGGGGGCCATGTTCATGCTGGCATATCTCGGGGATGTTCCTCTCCTGGGCCTCCCAGGCTGTGTCATGTATCACCGGACGAGCATCTTCGACCTGGTGCTTCCAAGGATCCTGAGTGGAGAGGAAATGACCCGGAACGATTTCATTCAGATGGCTCACGGCGGACTGTGCGTTCACTGCGACCCATGCAGATATCCCGATTGTGGCTTTGGCAAGTGTGGCTAACAGAACTCAAAGGGCTCCTAGGAGCACGAAGGAGAGAACATGGAGAAGAAAGTACTCATAGTCAACGGAATCAAGAGAACGATCATCGCTGATTCGGAAGCATCCCTGGCCGACGTGCTTCGAGGACAACTCGGGCTTACGGGAACCAAGGTCGGGTGCGGTGCAGCCCAGTGCGGTTGTTGTTCCGCCATCATGGATGGCAAAGTCATCCGGTCGTGTGTGACAAAATTCAAGAAGGTTGACGAAGAAGCAAGGATCACGACCATCGAGGGAATCGGCACCCCTGAGAATCTTGACCCCATCCAGGTGGCTTGGATGGTCCACGGTGGAGCCCAATGCGGCTTCTGTTCCCCCGGGTTCATTGTCTCGTCCAAGGGACTCCTGGCCGAGAACAACAACCCGACTCGCGAAGAGGTGCGGGATTGGTTCCAGAAACACCGCAATGCATGTCGCTGCACGGGCTACAAGCCCCTGGTCGACGCCGTAATGGACGCGGCCCGCGTGCTTCGGGGAGAGACCTCACTCCAGGACCTCACCTACAAGCTCCCTCCCGACGGAAAGATCTGGGGCGGATCCTATCCCCGTCCGAGCGCGCTGGCCAAGGTGACGGGCGCATGGGATTTCGGGGCTGACCTCGGCCTCAAGCTCCCCCCCGACACACTGCAACTGGCCCTGGTACAGGCCAGGGTTTCACACGCCAACATCCTTTCCATTGACACCTCCGAAGCTGAAAAGATGCCCGGGGTTTACAAGGTGGTGACCCACAAGGATGTGAAAGGCAAGAACCGGATCACGGGTCTCATCACCTTTCCGACGAACAAGGGCGACGGGTGGGACCGGCCGATTCTCTGCGAGACCAAGGTCTTCCAGTTCGGGGACGCCATCGCCATTGTCTGTGCCAGCACCGTCGAGGAGGCCAAGGCCGCGGCCAATGCGGTGAAGGTCGAGCTCGAGGAGCTGCCGGCATACATGAGTGCCCCGGCGGCCATGGCCGACGACGCCATTGAGATCCATCCCGGAACCCCCAATGTTTACTTTGAGCAGAAAATCGCCAAGGGTGAGGACACCAAGCCACTCATGGATAAGGCAGCCTTCGTGGTCGAGGATGACTTCTATGTGGGCAGGCAGCCCCACCTTCCCATGGAGCCGGATGTCGGCTTTGCTTATTTCGATGAGGAAGGCCGCCTGACCATTCACTCCAAGAGCATCGGCATCCACCTGCACCACGCCATGATCTGCCCGGGACTTGGCGTTGAGCCTGAAAAACTCCGTCTGGTGCAGAACCCGACAGGCGGGACGTTCGGCTACAAGTTCAGCCCAACCATCGAGGCCTTGCTCGGTGTCGCCTGCTTGGCCACGGACAAGCCGGTATTTCTCAACTTCGACTACTACCAGCAGATCACCTACACGGGCAAGCGCTCGCCCTTCTTCATCCATCTCAAGTACGGCGCGGACAAGGACGGGAAGATCATCGCCATGGAGAGTGACTGGTCTGTGGACCACGGGCCCTATTCCGAATTCGGCGACCTCCTGACCCTGCGCGGGGCTCAGTTTATCGGGGCCGGCTACGGGATTCCCAACATCAGGGGAATCGGCAGGACTGTTTGCACCAACCACGCGTGGGGGTCCGCTTTCCGGGCCTACGGGTCTCCTCAGAGCGAATTCGCCTCGGAAGTCCTCATGGATGAACTGGCGGAGAAAATGGGCGTCGACCCGCTGGAACTCCGCTACACGAACGTTTACCGTCAGGGGGATACCACGCCCAATGGGTGTCCGCCTGACGTGTACTGCCTATCCGAGATCCTCGACACCATGCGTCCCATATACAAGGCTGCCCTTGACCGGGCCAAAAAGGAGTCGAGACCCGAGAAGAAGCGCGGCGTGGGGCTTTCCATTGGTATTTACGGCTGCGGCCTCGATGGGCCCGACAGCTCCGAGGTGGCCGTCGAGTTGACCCCCGACGGCATCACGGTTCTCAGTTCATGGGAAGACCATGGGCAGGGTGCGGACATGGGCTGCCTCGCCACCGCCCACAAGGCTTTCGAACCCCTTGGGATCGCTCCGGAAAAGATCAAACTCATCATGTGCGACACGGCCATCACACCCAACAGCGGCCCCGCGGGCGGAAGCCGCTCCCAGGTCGTGACCGGCCAGGCCGTGCGGGTCGGCTGTGAAATGCTCCTCAATGCCATGAAGAGACCGGACGGCACTTTTCGCACATATGACGAGATGGTTGCGGAGAAAATTCCCCTTCGCTACTCCGGAAAGTGGACCGCCGCCGCTTGCACCGCCTGTGATGAAAACGGCCAGGGTAATCCATTCCCCGTATACATGTACGGCATGTTCCTGGCAGAGGTGGAAGTGGACACCAAGACGGGTAAGACTCAGGTGATGAAAATGACCTGTGTTGCAGACATCGGGAATATCGTCAACAAGCTGGTGGTGGACGGCCAGATGTACGGCGGGATGGCACAGGGAATCGGACTCGCTCTGACCGAGGATTTCGAGGACCTGAAGAAGCACACGACCCTTGTGGGGTGCGGCTTGCCTTACACAAAGGACATCCCCGACGGGTTGGAACTCCACTACATCGAAACGCCCCGTCCAAACGGGCCTTTCGGCGCGGCAGGTGTGGGAGAGCTTCCTCTGACATCCCCTCACGCGGCCATAATCAATGCCATTCACAACGCCTGCGGCGCTCGCGTCAAGAGGCTTCCCGCTCTTCCCGAAAAGGTCCTGGCGGGGCTGAAAGGCTAGGGGTTTGACCGCGAATAACGCCAAGCGCGGCCGTGGAAGGCCGCGCTACCAAGAGTCCTGGCGTGTATGTTAGGGGTGCGTTGCCTTCCACGGCGACGCACCTTCAAGGAAGGGCCATGGAACAAGAGGAGCTGAGGAATCTTGAAAGGCAATGCATTCAGGAGGAGTCCCCAACCTGCGTTGCTGCCTGTCCCATCCACGTGGACGCGCGGGCAATGTCCGCCGCCATCGCCCGTGGTGACTTCACTGAGGCGGCCAGGATCTTCAAGAAAACGGCTCCTTTTCCCGGCATCATCAGCCGCGTCTGTGACCAGCCGTGCCGGACCGCCTGCAGACGAGGCGAGGCGGGAGATCCCGTCGCCATACGCTCCCTTGAAAAGGCCTGCCTGGACTGGGCGGATGAATTCCAGACCAAGCTCCTTCCCCTTCCGGGGAAGGACAGGGCGATCGCCGTTGTGGGAGCGGGCCTGAGCGGCCTCACGGCTGCATTCGACCTGGCCAAAAAGGGTTATGCAGTCACGGTTTTCGAGAAAGAGGAACGGCTGGGGGGGAGCCTCTGGAATCTGAGCCATGAGGATCTTCCGAGAAGGGTGATGGCCGAGGATTTTGAAGCCCTCTCCAAGGTCGGCGTGAAAATAGAGCTGCACAGACAAGTCGGGAAGGATACCCCTCTCCGTGGACTTCTCGAGAGCCACGACGCCGTGTACCTTGCTCCGGGAGTTCATGCGGAGGAGACTTTCGGGCTCAAGCCGAAACCGGAAGGCAGGGTAGAAACTGATCCCATAACGTTCGCCACATCGGAGGAGGGAATCTTCGCTGGTGGAAGCCTCCTTCGGGAGCCGGGTGCCAGTTCCCCCATCCTCTCCATTTCCGATGGAAGACGCGCCGCCATATCTATCGACCGCTACCTGCAGCGTGTTTCACTCACCGCCGCCCGGGCAAACGAAGGGACCCAAGAAACCCGCCTATTCACGAGTCTTGAGGGGATGCAATCACTCCCCGAAGTCCCCGTGGAAAAGCCTGCGGAGGGGTACTCGAAAGAGGAAGCAGCGAGGGAGGCGAAACGCTGCATCCAGTGCCAATGCCTGGAGTGTGTCAAGGTGTGTGAGTACCTGAACAACTTCGGGAGTTATCCCAGGAGATATATCCGGGAGATATACAACAACCTTGCCATTGTCATGGGCCACCGCCACGCCAACAAGCTCATCAACTCCTGCAGCCTGTGCGGTCTGTGCCGGGAGGTCTGCCCGGAAGACCTGCACATGGGGCTGGTTTGCAGGGCCGCCCGTGAAGAATTGGTTCGCAAAGGGAAAATGCCACCTTCTGCTCATGACTTCCCGATTCGGGACATGGAGTTCAGCAACAGCGACCAGTGCGGCATGGTGCGCCATGAACCGGGATCATCTCACAGCGAGTTTCTTTTCTATCCCGGGTGCCAGTTGAGCGCATCGAGTCCGGACCAAGTGATGCAGGTTTACGCCATGCTCCGCGAAAAGCTTTCCGGCGGAGTGGGGATTGCTCTGGGCTGTTGCGGCGCTCCGGCCGAATGGTCCGGGCGTGTGGATCTCTTCAGGAAGACCGGGGAAGCGTTCCTCCAACACTACGTTGAAATGGGCAGCCCTACTGTGATCCTGGCGTGCTCGACTTGCCATGCCGTATTCAAGGCGCACCATCCGGAGGTCCGCATCGAGTCCCTCTGGGAGGTGTTCGAGCGCCTGGGACTCCCGGAAACCACCGTCAACCCGGCGGCATCCACCCTGGCTATCCACGACCCGTGCACAACCAGGCATGAAAGCCATATCCAGGATAGTGTCCGCAGTATCCTGATCCGCCTCGGGGTGGATTTCATGGAACTCCCCCTGGGCCGTGACAGGACCGAATGCTGCGGCTACGGGGGCCTCATGTTCTTTGCCAACCGGGACCTTGCGAGGGCCGCCATCGATCGGCGCATCAACGAAAGCAGCCTCAACTACGTGGCGTACTGTGCCATTTGCAGGGATTTTTTCGCTTCGAGGGGTAAACCCACTGTCCACCTGCTGGATCTCATCCTGGGTTCCGATGCTGACGAGGCTGCCTGCAGGGCGGGGCCAGGCTACTCGCAGCGCCACGAGAACCGGGTTCGACTGAAACGTGCGCTGTTGCGGGAGGTATGGGGGGAGGAAGTCATGGGGAGCGGGGTACAGGAGTCAATTAGGCTCGAGATCCCAGACGCCATGTCGCGGACCCTGGAAGAGAGGCTCATTCTGGAAGAGGACATCAGGCAGGTCATCGATCACGCCGAGAGAACAGGGTTCAAGCTCCTCAACCGGGAAACGGGGCACCTTTTGGCTCACCACAAGCCTGCAAGCGTCACCTATTGGGTGGAATACTCCCGGCAAGAGGAAACGTATCTCATCCACAACGCGTACAGTCACCGGATGGAGATCGTCGAGGAGTCCAAGCCGTGAACGAAACCACGAGTCCCCCTCAGGCCGCGAACTGGCTCTGCGCCAAATGCAACGTTTCCCTGGAGATGCACAAGGTGAATATCGCCTACCTTGGGAGCATGTTCCCCGTGGACATTCCCCGATGCCCATGCTGTGGACAGGTGTTCATTCCCGAAGATCTCGCCACCGGCAAAATGGCCCAGGTGGAACAAATCCTCGAGGACAAATGAAGGCGCCCTGCTCGGGGTCACTCCCCTTTTACGAAGAACTGGCTCTCGCCGGCGTTCACGGTTCACCACTGAGGCCCGGGGGGCTCGGGCTCACCGCAAGGGGCATTTCCCACTGCCACTTCCCCGAGAATTCCAGATTACTGGACCTGGGATGCGGCAATGGAGCCACCGTCGAGCACCTGAGGACGCACTGGGGGCTGGCCGCCGTGGGCGTCGACCCGTCCCCCCTGCTCCTTGGCCATGGCACCCGCAGGGGGAAGGACCTCCTCTTCGTCCGGGCCGAGGGAGAGCATCTGCCCTTCCCCTCTGGCAGTTGGGACGGAATCCTTCTCGAGTGTGTGCTTTCCGTCACAGGAGACGTCAACGCCGTCATTGCCGAGTGCGCCCGTGTCCTGAAGGCTGGCGGGCACTTGATTGTCACTGACGTCTACCTTCGCGCCCCAATGGAACCTCGGCCCCCCGAGAAGGCCCCTGGTGCCTGCTGTCTTTCCGGGGCGCTTGAGATGTCCGATTTCCAATGCCGGTTGAATGATGGAGGATTCATCACCGTTCTCTGGGAAGACCACTCCAAGGCCCTCAAGGAATTCGCCGCAGAGCTCATCCTGGCGGACATCCCGGTGAATCCGGCGAGGTTTTCGCCGACAGGGATGAAAGAGCCCCGGGGGTCCTGTTCCTTCGCCAGCGCCGCCCCGGCCCCGGGGAAGCTTGGTTATTTCCTCCTCGTCGCCCGCCTGGAAGAACGGGATGAGACGGAGACTTTCTGAAGCTTCGTAAGGAGTCCTAGACGTGACCGATGCAATGATTCGCATGATGGAACTGGGACAGATGGGTTTCCACTGCAGCCAGATTCTCATCACCATGGGCCTGGAGGCTCAGGGCAAGCAGAATCCGGACCTCGTCCGCTGCATGCAGGGTTTGGCGGGAGGCCTGGGGTTTGCCGGGGACACCTGTGGAGCCCTGACCGGAGGCGCCTGCCTTCTCGCCCTCTATGCGGGTCGCGCCCTTCCCGGGGAAGAAGAGGACCCGAGGCTCAACCTCATGGTGATGGAACTGGTCTCCTGGTTCTCCGAGGAATACGGGAGAAAGTTCGGTGGAATTCGCTGCGAGGCAATCCTGGACAATGACCCCAAGAGCAGGTCCACCCGGTGTCCCAACCTGGTGCTCGGGACCTGGGAAAAAGTGAACGCCCTGCTCATGGAAAAAGGCTTCGACCTCTCGATCGGGAAGTGATGGAACGCGACATCCCCGTTTCAGAAATCCGCAGTGTCTGCCCCGTCTGCCTTCTCACCATCCCGGCAACCCTGGTGAGGGTGGAACAAGACATCATCATGCGGAAGCAATGCTCAGAGCATGGCCCTTTCAGCACCGTGGTCTGGCGCGGCCCCCCCTCGTACCTTTCCTGGAACGTAAGAAAGCCCATTGCCCCTTTGAAGCCTAACCAAGCCACATTACAGAGCGATTGTCCCCGGGCGTGCGGACTTTGCCCGGAGCACCGGCAGCAGACGTGCACGGCCCTCATCGAAGTCACGGAGAGATGCAACCTCGGGTGCCGATTCTGCTTCGCCAACTCGGGCGAAGCCAACTCTCCCGACCCCGGATTTGAGTACATTCGCCGGTGCCTCGCGGACCTCTTGGAGCAGTCTGGGCCAGTGAACATCCAGTTTTCCGGCGGGGAGCCCACGCTTCGGGACGACCTGCCCGAAATCGTGGCTTTCTCTCGCTCCATGGGCTTTCCTTTCGTCCAGGTGAACACCAATGGCCTGCGCCTGGCAAGGGATCCCGAATATGCCGACGCACTGGAAGATGCAGGGCTCTCTTCGGTGTTCCTCCAGTTTGACGGGGTTAGTGATGCGGTCTATGAACAGATGAGGGGGCGGCCTCTCCTCGAGGAAAAGATCAGAGCCATCGAGGTGTGCGCTGCTCGTCGCTTTGGTGTCATTCTTGTCCCCACCCTCGTTCCGGGCATCAACATCGATCAGATCGGCGCTCTCATAGACTTTGCCATTGAGAGACTCCCGGCGGTTCGGGGGGTCCACTTCCAGCCCGTGAGCTACTTTGGCAGGTACCCCAGGGTACCGGAGGACAAAGACCGGGTAACCCTGCCGGAAGTCATGAATGCCATCCGGGTTCAAACCAAGGGGCGAATCTCCGAGGAGCACCTGAGACCGTCGGGTTGTGAGAACACAGCCTGCTCCTTTCATGGGAACTTCGTCGTCATGCCCGGAGGTGAGCTCAGGCCTTGGGGCCCTGTTCACGCGTCCGGTTGCTGCGACCGGAAAGGGGATGCGGCCGAAGGCGCAAGGAAGGCCCGCCGCTTTGTCTCTCAGTTCTGGTCATTTCCCGGGCCGGAGGCATGCCCATCGTCAGGGGAACTGTCCCTCGGGGGATGGGAGCCATTCCTCGAAAGGATTCGCACCCATGCTTTCTCCATCTCGGCAATGGCCTTCCAGGATGCCTGGAACCTGGATCTGGAACGCCTGAAGGACTGCTGCATCCACGTGGTGCAGCCTGAAGGGAGGAAGATCCCTTTCTGCGCCTTCAATCTTTCCGACCGAGAAGGTCGCTGCCTGTACAGAGCCCATGGAAATGATCACACCCCTTGAGGAATGGATCGTAGCGAAGATCGGGATGACTCTGACCGGGTTGAACCGGGCAGAGATTGAGTCGCATCAACTGGAAAAGCTTCGGCAGACAGTGCGATGGGCACGGGAGAAAAGCCTCTTCTATGGGAAGCATCTTGGGGACCTCACGGAAAAAGACCTTACATGCCTTGAGGATTTGGTTCGATTTCCATTCACGACACCGGCGCACATCCAGGAAAATCCCCTGCGCTTCCTCTGCGTGTCCCAGGGCGAGGTGAGCCGGGTCGTGACGCTTGAGACCTCCGGGACCACTGGGAACCCCAAGCGAATCTGGTTCACAGCCAGTGATCAGGAGGCGACCATCGATTTTTTCCACCACGGGATGTCGACCCTTGCAGGCCCGGGAGACCGGGTGCTCATCCTCCTGCCGGGAGAACGGTCCGGCAGCGTCGGTGATCTCCTGATGAAGGGATTGAGCCGCCTGGGGGCCGCCGGAATGCCTCACGGATTTGTGCTCAACCCCCTGGACACCCTGCAGGTCATGAGGCGGGAGAGGCCGGATGTCCTGGTGGGCACACCCGTCCAGGTCCTTTCCCTGGCCAGGAACAGTGAAGGCGATTGCGCTCCCCGAAGCGTTCTCCTCAGCACGGACCACGTTCCTAAGAGTCTCGCTAAGGGACTGGAAAGGATATGGGGCTGTGAAGTCTTCACCCACTATGGCATGACGGAGATGGGGTTTGGAGGGGGGCTTGAATGCAGGGCACACTCCGGTTATCACCTGCGAGAAGTGGATCTGTACGTGGAAGTCGTGGATCCGAAAACTTGCGAACCCCTCCCGGACGGCATTGCTGGTGAAGTGGTCTTCACAACCCTTGTCCGAAGGGGAATGCCTCTCATTCGCTACCGGACCGGTGATCTCAGCCGATTTCTCTCGGAACCCTGCCCCTGTGGCACGGTGCTCAGGACCCTTGAAGGAGTGACGACCCGAATCGGCAGTCGAATCGTGCTGTTCGACGGGGCAATTCTGACGATGGCCGACATGGACGAGGCCCTTTTCGAGATCGATGACCTCCTGGACTTCAGTGCCACCCTCTCCAGGGAGGGCGACGGGCAACGTCTGGATATTGAGCTTTTCATGAGGGAGGGTACGGCCGGTTCGGCGGCAGCTTTTGCCGAAAGCAAGCTTCGAGGCATCCCTTCGATTCACTCCGCGGAGACGGCGGGAAAACTCGCCCTGGCGGTTTCCGTTGGTTCGGCCCGGAGTATGGTGAGACAAGGAAACGCCAAGAGGCGGATAAGAAATATGAAAGGGGAAGGAGTTCAGTGATGGAAGTCTTCAAGAGCATGGCGGACCTTCTTGAAGGAGGCGAATCCTTTGCCCTGGCTCTCATTCTCAGCCGGAGCGGGTCGGCGCCCCGGGCTGTGGGCACCCGGATGATCATCCGGTCCGACGGCGGGATCATCGGAACCATTGGGGGAGGCATCCTGGAAGCCCAGGTCCAGGCCTTGGGCCAGGAAGTCCTCCGCCACAAAACGGCCGCCACCAGGCACTTCACCTTTTCCGCGGAAGACGCGGCCAACATGGGCATGATCTGCGGTGGGCAGGTGAAGGTCCTCGTCCGCTGCGTCGATGCGGACAACCCCGTCGAGGTCGAGGTCCAAAGAGCCATTGCCGCCGCCCTCGGCAGGGGCAAGCGGGCCTGGCTGATCACGGCGATTCCCGCGGGCGACGGCCAGGTGGCCACGTGGGCCCAGTATCTTCTGCGCGGCGACGGCTCCGTCCTTGGACCCATGGGACGGGAGAGGATTCACTCCCTCATCGACCGGTCCAGCACCATGGAACCACAATTGGTGGAAGACGAGGGCGAGCTTTTTCTCGTGGAACCCCTGTGCCACCAGGGAACAGTGGTCATCTTCGGGGCTGGGCACATCGGCCAAAAGCTGGCACCGCTTACCAAGCTTGTCGGTTTCAACACGGTCGTCCTGGACGACCGGGCGGAATTCGCCAACAGGGAAAGATTCGAGTCGGCGGACCAGGTCCTCGTGGTGGATTCCTTCGAACTAGCGTTGAAGGGCCTCCACATCGACGCGGATTCCTACCTGGTCATCGTCACCCGTGGCCACGCCCACGACAAGACCGTTCTCTCCCATGCCCTGCGGAGCCGTGCGGGTTACATCGGCATGATCGGCAGTCGCAGGAAACGGGACGCCATATACGCCGCACTCGAAAGGGAGGGGGTTTCACCGGGGGAACTCCAACGGGTCCACTGCCCTATCGGGTTGAACATTGGTGCGGAAACCCCGGAGGAAATCGCCATCTGTATCGTGGCGGAGCTCATCCAGGAGAGAGCCGGGAAGAACAAATGACGATCACGCCCAAAATTGCCGCTCTCATCCTCGCCGCCGGCCGCTCAAGCCGCATGGGGGCACTGAAGCCGCTCCTCCCCCTCGGGAATTCGACATTCGTCGAAGAAGCCGCGCAACGGTTCATGCTTGCCGGGATTCGGGACATTCATGTGGTGGTGGGCCACAGGCACGAGGAGATCACCCCGATCCTGGACCGCCTGGGATTCCGCTGGGTTCTCAACCCGGACCACGATCGCGGCATGCTGAGCTCCGTCCTTGCCGGGGTTGGGAGCCTGCCCACTCATGTCGACGCCTTTTTTCTCCTTCCAGTGGACATCCCCCTCGTCAAGCCGAGGACCATCGAGGCCCTCTTGAATGCCCGACAGGAAAGGGGTTCATGGGTCACCTATCCGAGCTTTCTTGGAAAGAGGGGGCATCCGCCCCTCATCGCCAGGACGTGCATCCCGGAGACACTCAGCCCCGATTACGAAGGCGGCCTGCGGGCATTCCTCAAACACTATGAAGACCATGCATCGGATGTGGACGTCGTCGACCAGGGAATTCTCCTGGACTGCAACACAGGCGACGACTATACGGCCCTTTGCAGGGTCTATTCCACGAGCGGAATTCCCACGGAAAAGGAATGCCTGGCCATCTGGGAACTGAGAGGCACCCCCGAGCCCACCATCGCCCACAGCCGGGTGGTGGCGGAAGTGGCAAGACTCCTTGCCGTCCACCTCAACCTGAAGGGCCTCCAGTTGAACACGGACCTCCTCGTGGCTGCCGGCCACCTCCACGACATCGCCAAGGGAGAACCCGATCACGCAAATGCCGGAGCGGCCTTTCTCCGCAAGCTTGGCTACGGGCGGGTTGCGGACAAGGTGGCTTGCCACATGGACATTGTCATGAACGATGAGGGTATTGATGAATCGGCTCTCCTCTTCCTGGCCGACAAGTGCGCCAGGGAGGACCGGATTGTGTCTCCGCAAGACCGATTCAACAGAGCCCTCGAGAACTGGTCGGACAATCTGGACGCCGTGCGGGCGATACAGAGACGGCGCTGGAACGCGTTGACCATCAGGAACCGCATCGAAGCCATCCTCGGACAATCCGTGGAAAACGTCCTCCAACGTCATGGGACGGGAATTCGCGCCGCATCGGCCCAGGGAAGAAAGGCGCTCTACCTCGTCCGCCACGGTTCGGTTGAAATGGAAGGCGAGGGAAAGCGCTACCTGGGACAGGGAGACCCTCCCCTTAGCAGGGAGGGAATCCGGCAGGCCGAGGCGCTCCGGGACTCACTCCAGCATGTGCGTTTCTCGGCCATCTATTGCAGTGACCTGAGGCGCTCCTTGGACACGGCAGCCATCATCGGCGAGCCTCACGGTTTGAAGCCCCGGGTCATTCCAGGCCTGCGGGAAATCCATCTTGGCGACTGGGAAGGCTTGACGTTTGACTCGGTGCGCGCCCGTTTTCCCGACCTGCACGCGGAACGGGGGCGGGATATCGTCCACTGCAGACCGCCAGGCGGGGAAAGCTTTCTCGACTTTGCCCGGAGAGCCATTCCGGCCCTGGTCGAGATTCTCCACTCCGGCCGCGGCAACATCCTCGTGGCTGGGCACGCCGGAGTCAACCGGATCATCCTGTGCCAGGCCCTAGGCTGGTCCTTGGACAGAGTCCTGGAAATCAGGCAGGACTATGGATGCCTCAACGTCCTCCGTGTTGAAAACGCCACACTGAATCCAGAGATCATCAACGGAGAGCATTTTGAATCGTGACGATTCCACACCGCCTTCCCACCGCCCAGCAACACCGCAACCCCTGAGAGCAACAGCATCCGCGCGAGTGCATAAATCCTTCCTCTGATGTTGCGCGAACGCGGAAAATGACATATCCTCGATCCATTCGCTTTATCGCTGAATCTCCCACTCACGGTTGAACTGCCCGCTTCCATCGGTTACATGGGATAATCAACAGAGATGTGCGGCCTTTGAGTCTGTTGCACTGCTCCACCTCATTTCCTCCCAATTCATTAAGGGGAGCAACCTCTTGGATATTCACAAGTTTTCCATTCCCGAAATCATTTTTGGGCGGGGTGCCCTCAAATACGCCGGGCTCTGCGCCCGGCGGCTGGGGGCCGAACGGGTCTTTGTGGTGAGCGATGCAGGGCTGGAAAAGGCCGGATGGGTGGGACGGCTCACCGAGATCCTGGATGGCGAGAACCTGCGCTGGGTCTACTATTCCGAAGTCGTGTCCAATCCCCGGGATTACCAGATCCAGGCGGGCGCGGCTTTCTACAAGGAGCGGCAGGCGGACGTGATCATCGCGCTGGGGGGCGGCAGTCCCATGGACGCGGCCAAGGGCATCGCCTTGGTGGCGAGCAATGGAGGCCAGATTCAGGATTACGAGGGTGCCAACCGCATCCAGAGGCCCCTCCCTCCCATGGTGTTCATTCCCTCCACGGCTGGCAGCGGTTCCGACATCTCCCAGTTCGCCATCATCACCGACGTGGAACGGCACGTGAAGATGTCCATCATCAGCAGGACCCTGGTGCCCAATATCTCCATCATCGATCCACAGATACTCCGGACCAAGGGTGAGAAGCTCATCGTGGCCGCGGCCATCGATGCCTTCTGCCACGCCCTGGAGTCCTACGTGTCCAGGATTGCCTCGCCGTTCACGGAGGTTCAGTCCCTCAAGGCCATGCAGCTGATCATTCAGAACCTGCGCCAGGCCCTGGAAACCAGGGCCATCGACGCTCTGGAGCAGCTCAGCATCGCCAGCACCGCCGCGGCCATGGCCTTCAGCAACGCCAGCCTCGGGATGGAACACGCTCTCGCCCACTCGCTGGGAGGGATGTTCGACACCCTCCACGGCCTGGTTCACCCTGTGCTCCTGCCCCCGGTCATGCGTTACAATCTCAACGGCTGCCCCGAGAAAATGGCCAACGTGGGAGAAATCCTCCTGGGCAAGCGCCGTCGCTCTCCCCGGGCCACGGCCCTGGCAGGGATCGAGAAGCTCGAGGAGTACTGCCGCTCCCTGGGCGTCCCCACGCGCTTGAGAGACATCGTTTCCGACCGGTCCAAACTCTCCGAGCTTTGCCAAATGGCCGTCAATGACGTGTGTCTCCTGACCAATCCACGTCCCGCCAACTGGGAAGACCTTCTGAGGATTTGCGAAGAGGTGTGGTGATGAAGCAGCATCCAACGGTGGAAGACCTGATCGGGATCGAATATGCCAAGCTGGGGTTTTTCCGGGAGGTCCAGGAAAAGATAGGGGAACTGCACGCCTCCAACATCGAGCTCATGCGCAGAAAACATCACATTCAGGCCATCCTGAGAGGCATCACCGACGTCATGGCTGTGCTTTCCCTCGACCTGCGCATCTCATCCGTCAACGAGGTATTTCACGAGGTGTTCGGCGCCGAGCACCCCGAAGGCCAATACTGCTATCAGGTGTTCAGGCAGAGGGAAGAACCCTGCCCTGGATGCGTCGCCCTGAAGGCGCGGGACACGAATTCCATTTTCAGGGAGCTCGTTATCACCCCGGTCAACGGGAAAAACCACCACTTTGAAATCACGGCCTCCCCCCTGCGCAACGGCGAGGGGGTTCCCTGTCATATCCTCGTTGTCAAGCGTGACGTCACCCTTGAAAAGGAGTACCAGGCCAAATACCTTCAGGCGGAAAAGATGGCGACGGTGGGATTCCTCGCCGCCGGGGTTGCCCACGAAATCAACAACCCCCTCACTGCCATCTATGGCTTCGCTGAAGGACTCAAACGACGCATGCCCAGGCTCGAAAAGTGCCTGGACCAGGAGCTCCTCGACGACTTCAACGAGTACATCGGGATCATCCTCAAGGAGTGCGGACGGTGCCAGGAAATCGTCCAGGGCCTCCTCAGCTTCAGTAGGCAGGCGCCCACGGACTTTGCCTCCATCGACCTGAACTCCCTCGTGGTCGACACCCTCAAGTTGCTCCAAATCCATCTCAAGCACCAGTCACAGGAGATTTTTCAGTTGGAGCTCGACGGTTCCCTGCCCTCGATACGGGGCGATGCTCCTCAACTCAAGCAGCTCATCCTGAACCTGTTTCACAACGCGCTCGATGCAGTCCGGCAGGGGGGCACCATCACTCTGCGCACATACACGGAGAACGGCGGGTGGGTCGTCCTGGCGGTGGAGGACACGGGTTGCGGGGTTGCCCCGGAGCATCTGGACAAGCTCTTCGAGCCCTTTTTTACGACGAAGCCGGCCGGCAAGGGCATCGGCATCGGCCTTTCGACCTGTTACAACATCACCCGGGAGCACGGCGGGGAAATCAGCGTGCAAAGCACTCAAGGGCAGGGGTCCACATTCTTCGTGAGACTTCCGAGAGCGAGCTGACATGGTTCTGTTCGATCCCATTCAGATTCTGGTGGTGGACGACGAGGAATCCATCCGGCGCCTGGCTGAAAAGGAGATCGCGAGTTTCCACAGGGTCGTCCACACTGCCGGAGGGGCTCGCGAGGCCTTCGATTTGATCGGGCGGCACCCCTTCGACGTGGTGGTGCTCGACGTCCGCCTGCCGGACGGGGACGGCCTGGACCTCCTCGAGAAATTTCGAGAGGCCATCCCGGACGTCGAAGTGATTCTCATCACCGGCCACGCGAATATCGACAGCGCCGTTGAGGCCATGAAGTGCGGAGCCTACGACTACATCACCAAGCCGTTCACCCTGGATCGGCTGGAACTGGTCATCGAAAAGGCGTATCAGCGGGTTTGCCTGCAGCGGGAAAACCGCCGGCTGCGCCAGAACCAGAATGTTCTCCCGTTTCATCAGATCGTTGGTAACTGCCTGGACATCCAGCAGATCCACTACCTTATCGACAAAGTCGCCCCCACCAACGTTCCCGTGATGATCACCGGCGAGAGCGGAACGGGCAAGGATGTCGTCGCCCAGGCGATCCACAGCCGCAGCAATCGGGCAGACCAGCCCCTCATCATCAAGAACTGCGGCACCCTGCAGAAGGAGCTCGCCCGAAGCGAGCTCTTCGGACACACCAAAGGGGCCTTTACCGGTGCCACCGTATCCCAGGAGGGACTGCTCACCCTCGCTCACCACGGGACCCTATTTTTGGATGAAATAGGTGAGCTTCCGTTGGAAGTGCAGGCGTCACTCCTCCGTGTCCTGGAAAACCAGACATACCGACGGGTGGGAGACAAGCAGGAACGCAAGGTGGACTTGCGATTCCTGTTTGCCACGAATCGAAACCTGCCGGAAGAAGTGGCTGCCGGCCGGTTCCACGAGGCCCTCTATCACCGCCTGAACGTGTTTCACATCAGTCTCACGCCCCTGAGGGACCGGAAAGAGGACATCCCTCTGCTGGTGGAGCACTTCCTGACCCTCCTTTCCGCCGGCAGACCCCCCTGTCACCTGTCACGCAACGTGATGGATAACCTGATGGCCTATCACTGGCCCGGGAACATCCGAGAGCTTCGCAACGTTATCGAGCGGGGCATCATACTGGCCGAAAACGGCATCATCACCACCAAGGCCCTTCCCAGGGAAATGGTTTCTTCGCCTCCTCGGCAGCCCACCGACGATGCATTCCTTCCCCTGGCGGAACTGGAAAGACGACACATCGAAGGCGTCCTGAAGAAGGTCGACGGAAACCGGTCCCAGGCCGCAAACATCCTTGGCATCAGTCGCAAGACCCTTTACCGGAAATTGAAGGAACAACAGATCGCGTAAGACTCACCCACCGCCGGGGCCTCACCGTCAAGACGCCGGCAGCGCGTCTGGTTTCTGCGGGCATTGCCACGGAAAATGGGTCTGCTGCTCCAGCAAGCACTTCACCGCGGAGCAGGCTGAGAGAACAAATTGTGCAGAAAGAATCTCTGCCCTCGGCGCCTCTGTGTCGAATTCTATGCTTTTCATCCTTTAGAGCGCCCCAGAGCTTCCTTGCCGAAAGAGTGTCGAAGCATCGGTTTCCCAAAAAAAGAGCAGGGCCGAAAGTCGACCCTGCCCCAAACCATCAACCCGGCAAGGGAATCCGCTCTTTCCTCGGGCTCCACCTCCTTTCCGCCGTCGTGAGCCTCGACATTTTGTGTCGGGCCTCTCCCCCTCAAACAAACCCCGTCGCAGCCAGAGGTGAGATTCGGTGGTCTTTCACCCCGCGACGGACAGGGTCTTTCCATGTAGAGAAGCGCATCGTCAGTGAAAGCGGCACATCGACGCAAACACCTCTTGAGTACAGATATATCCCTACGCTGAGTGAGATCTTCGCATGCAGGTCTCGGCGGGAGGGCGTAAAGCCCTCACCCATTGATTGTCGCTTGACCCGCATAACAGGGGCGGGGTTAGTCCTCGCCGTCACAGCGGACAATTTGAAAGAGCCTTCGGAGGCAGAATGGGTCAACTTAGGAAGATCACAGATTCTTCAGTGATGCCCGCCACTCATCCGCGCCGGGTGAGATAGTCGGTTGCCTTCTTGATGTTCTGGCTGTTGGAAACGAGAAAGACCGTATCGTATTTGTGGAGCCTGTGATCTCCTCGAGGAATGCTGAACTGGTCCACATCTTCCTGGTAGATCCCCACGAAGACGCAGGCCTCGGGAAATTTCTTCTGCTGGGTGATTTCGCGGATAGTCATCCCGATTGTCGCGGCGTCGGCAGGAATGGCCACCGCGTAAATTTCAGCCTTCCCACCCCCGATGGTCGTCAGTTTTTTCACCGCAGGCTGCTCGATTTCTATCATGATCTGATGGCTCAAAAGATCGGTCGTGCTGATGATGTGGTTTATCCCGGCGGATCGATAGGCGTCTGCATAATCGGGCTTGCGGAGCAGGGCGATGATGGAGGGCACGCCGAGGCTCTTGGCCAGAATGGCCGTGGCGATGTTGTCCGCATCGTTTCGAATCAGGCACGCGATGACGTCGGATTCCCGAGCCCCTGCCTTATCGAGGATCCTTATGTCCGTGGCGCTTCCGTGGAGCACCACCACCCCCGTTTCCGCGTAGAGGTTCTCACAGGTCTCCCTGTCTCTGTCGATGGCCACCACATCATGCTTGTTGGCAACGAGCATCTTGATGATCTGGTAACCTGTGACTCCTGCGCCGGCGACGATCACTCGCATCGAACCAATCCTCCATTGAGATTCAAGGCTGCCAGGCCTTGCGGCTGAAGAGCAGGAAGACCGGCAAAATCTCCAGTCGGCCCGCCAGCATGCCCATGATGTATGTGATCTTGATGATGGGATGAAGCTTTCCAATGTCTTCAACGGGAATGAAGCAGGGCCCCACGTTTCCCAGGGCGCTGAACATGCCGGAATAGGCTGCATAGCCACTGTGTTTGGAGAGGAACTCGGTGACCATGCCGCCAAAGACGAGGAGGACGACCCAGGCGAAAAAGAGTGCGGCCACACGCTGTATTTCGTCGAGGTCGATGGTCTTGCCGTCGATGACGACCGTGGTGATGGCGTTGGAGGGCACCCGGAGGCGGAAAACCTCCCGCCTGAGGAGTCTGTTCAGGATCACGACCCGCAGCACCTTTATGCCGCCCCCCGTCGAACCCACGCATCCGCCGATCACCATCATGACGAGGAACAGCTGTCTTGCCGCCTCCCCGAAATAGGGAGCGGCAATGTCCCTGGTGCCGAATCCCGTTGTGGTGAGGATGGAGACCACCTGGAAGAGTACGATGCGGAAATCCTCCTCCACTCGCCCCCAAAACTGGAGTTCAAAGGGGTTGCCCCATGGCAGGGGTTCTATGCGGAAAAACCGCTCCGCCATGATGAGCGCCGTGAAAACACCGATGAGTTTCCACCAGGCCTGCATTTCCGCATTGTCCACGAGGGCCCTGGGGTGGCGGGAGATGACCCGGTAGTGGACGAGGAAATTGGTGCCGCCCGCGATCATGGCGACAATGAGCACATACTCCAGCCAGATGGCGTTGGGATGGCCCGAGATACGATAGGCCTCGATGCTGGCGTCGTAAGGAGAGTAACCCCCGGTGGCCAATGCCGCAAAGCTGTGACAGACACTGTCGAAAAAAGACATGCCGAGGGTGTAGAGACTCAGGATAACCATCACGGTTATCAGGGTATAGATTCCCAGAAGGATGCGGATGGTGTTCGCGAGGCCGGGCACGGGCCGATCCACTTCGATCTTGTGCCCTTCGGCGCCGAAGAGCTTGTGAGAGCCTTCCACCCGCGTGCTCACCGCAAGAAACATGGTGAGGATGCCCAATCCCCCCACCCACTGGGTCAGCGCTCTCCAGAAGAGGATGCTCCTGGGCATCTGGTCGAGCCCCGTGTACATGGTGATACCCGTTGTGGTGAAACCGCTCATGGCCTCGAAGTAACCGTCCAGGTAGGTGCTGTGGATCCCAATGACAAAAGGGATCGCGCCGATGGCTGAGAAGCCGAGCCAGCCGATGCTGCAAATGAGGGTCGCCTGGATGACGTTGGGATTCGCCGCATGGGTAAAGCGCTTGAGAGAAAAACCGACAAACAGGGAGAGCAACGACGGCACGAAAAAAGCCCAAAAGGTACGGTAGCCTTCCCGGAGTTCGCCGTCGATGACTGCAACCACAAGGGGAATTAGGAGGCATGCGCCGAACGCCATGAGCATGGGTCCGAAAAAGTGCAGGATGATCGCAAGTGTTCTGAGGAATCCTCGCATCATGCCGTCCTCGACACTGATCTTCTCACAGCGAAAAAGGGTGGTGAGCAGTGCCCCATGGCGGTCCGGCAGGAACTGCGGGGAAGGAAGAGGCAAGCCGAGTCTCGTCCCTCATGTGGAATCTCCCTTCGTCATCGTGCACAGGAGAGCGAGCACGGAATATATCACAGAGGTATCCTGAACTTAAGCAATTTACCGCATGCGACGTTGCAGTGGAACACGATTCCGTAAATACACCGCTATCCCGCGCAGTGCCACTCTCCAGTAAACTTTCCAAAGGCCCCCTGGGGAGCCCCCTCAATGCTGTTGACTTAAAGACTTCAGAACTCCCCTCCCTCGATGGGAGGGGTTAGGGGAGGGTGAGAAAAGGCCACGAGCATCCCGTATTTGCCCCCGGGGACAGGTTACAGGGAGCAATCCCTGAATTCAGGTCTCCATGAGAGGTGTTGCCCAGTCTTCCGGAGCGTCATGCAAAATCTGACCGATTGTTTCCTTTTGACCCATTTCACCCGTCCAAGGGAGTCAGCCTTACACATCGGTGCAAGTCATTGATTTTTCATTGGTGTGGCGCCTCGTTGCCCTTGCTGCCCCACCAACCAAGCCTCTTCCTGGAAAGACAGCGGACACAATGCCCTGGCTTCCAGGCAAGCGAATTAACCCTAATAAATTGATAATACTATGCAAAAAATGTGGCCCGATAATTGCCTTATAGTAGATCAGCTGTTCACACAAAAACCTTTCATCACACGCTAGGAGGATTGTCATGGCCATTGCAGAACAAGTATTCGGATTTTACATCCCCACCGTCACCTTGATGGGAGTGGGAGCGCACAAGCAACTTGGAGAAAGAGTGAAGACGCTCGGTGGTAAGAATGTCTTCATCGTCACGGACAAGGGGATCACCGGCGCGGGGATCACCGACCAGATCCGCAAGATTGTCGAAAAGGACGCCGGGGCCAAGGTCACCGTGTTCGACGACACGATTCCCAACCCCACGGACAAGAACGTCCATGATGCCCTGGAGGTTTTCAAGAAGAAGAACTGCGACATGATCATCTCCCTGGGCGGAGGAAGCTCCCACGACTGCGGAAAAGGTGTGGGCATCGTGGCCACCAATGGCGGGAAGATCCATGACTACGAAGGAATCGACAAGTCCACCAAAGCCATGCCCCCGTTCATCGCCGTCAACACCACGGCCGGAACCGCCAGCGAGATGACCCGATTCTGCATCATCACCGATCTCAGCCGCAAGGTGAAAATGGCCATCGTGGACTGGCGGGTGACACCCGACGTGGCCATCAACGACCCCCTGCTCATGGCCGGCATGCCGCCGGGACTCACCGCGGCGACGGGCATGGACGCTCTCACTCACGCGGTGGAAGCCTACGTGTCCACCATCGCCACTCCGGTGACGGACGCCTGCGCACTCAAGGCCATGTCAATGGTTGCCCAGAACTTGCGTGCAGCGGTGGCCAACGGCGCCGACATGGAAGCCCGGGACAAGATGGCCTATGCCGAATACCTGGCGGGGATGGCTTTCAACAATGCGAGCCTCGGGCATGTTCATGCCATGGCTCACCAGTTGGGCGGTTTATACGACCTGCCTCACGGCGTCTGCAACGCCATTCTCCTGCCTCACGTGGAACGCTTCAACATGATCGCCAAAGTTTCCCGCTTCGTGGACATCGCCGTGGCCATGGGTGAGAACGTCCAGGGCCTTTCCGAGCGGGCCGCCGCCGAAAAGGCTCTGGAAGCCATCAAGACCCTCTCCCTGGATGTGGGCATCCCAAGCGGACTCAAGGAACTGGGCGTCAAGGAGAAGGACCTCAAGGTCATGGCGGAGAACGCCCAACTGGATGCCTGCGGCTTCACCAATCCCCGTTGCCCTAAGCTCGACGACGTGATCCAGATCTACAAGTGGGCGATGTAGATCCCGGCTGTACTTGTTCCCAAAGGCTCAGGCGGGCTCGCTTCGCAACCCCCGCCCTGCAGCTGAAGCCCCATGGGCGTATTGAACTCTCGCGGAATCTCAAGATCGCAGCGGCTTTCATCGTCTCCCTGACCATGTGCCTCTTCATCCTCTTCACCGCGCCCGACCACTGGCTCCACGCCGTCTTCGACTGCTGAAAGACCGTTCCATCCACGGTTCAAAGGATCCTCCCCCGCTCTCCCGACTACTGGAGGGCGGGAGGGTCTTTTTCTTGCGATCTCCGGAGTGAGATCCTCGCCTGCAGGAGCTCCACCATGGAATTGGAAATCAAGGTATACGGACTGCTGTCGTGCCCCCATTGCAAGGAGGCGCGTGAGTTCCTCAAAGAGAGGGGCGTGGAATTCGAAACCGTTTTCGTGGACCTGCTGACGGGGGACGAGAAGAGCGAGGCCCTCAAAGAGCTGAGACATCTCAACCCGGCGTGCTCCTTCCCCACCACCGTCATCGGCGAGAAAGTCATCGTGGGCTTCAAGAAAGACGAAATCGCCACGGCCATCGGCGAAAACCCATAATGCAGACTCCTGGGGCACCGTGGACCGCATGGTGCTTTCGCGGTGAATTTCCCCGAAACAGGTCTGCCTGCTCCTAGAAATACTTCACCGCGGAGCACGCTGAGATCGCTGAGAGAACAATTCGTATGAAAAGAATCGCTGCGCTCTCGACGCCCCGATAACGAGAAGAGAAGTCTCGATTGAGGCGGTCCTTATCACCTCTCTGGACAGGCTGTGAAGGTCTGGAAACGGCGTCTTGCCGGATCCTGTCCGGCCTTCCGGCATCTCGAGCGGCCTGTGGAAGTCCGCCCCGATCGGTGCGCACCTGAGCCCGGTCGGCTCCGGACAGATCTGCCCACCGGTTGCCGGTGCGCTCCTGCCAGTTACCCCTTGCATCCCTGCGATACAGGTTTCCGTCCCTGTCGGCGAACACGTTGTTCCTCGACGCATCTCTGCTCGCCTGGCGCGCCACGCTGCCGGAACCCCTCCCGGGACCTCCCATGGCCCCGCCGACTCGTCCTGTCCCCGTGAGTCGATCTCTCGCCACGAGCCTGTCGGAGACTCCGGGCCGGTTCCCTGGAGATTGGCAGGACAACTTCCTCCTTGATTTCACAGGGCATCTTCTTTAAGCTTTCGATGCAGTGGCATCGCGTGAACTTCCATGTCAAGAGGGGGGGAAACCATGGCATCGAAGGTGCGTGAGATCGACCTGACCCAAATCAGCCCCAACCTGCGCTTCATCTGCGAGAATGAATCCATCGAGGAGCTCTGTCTGAGCATCAAGTGCCACGGTCAACAGGACCCGATCGAAGTGTGTTTCACTGGAGAGGACTTTCGGATTCTCAACGGGGAAAAGCGCTGGAGAGCCTGCAGGAAACTCGGCCTGACCAAAATCAAGGCAATCATCGTGGAAGCGGAAGAAGAACCCTGACGGCTTTCTGACGGGCTTCCCAGGCATTCTTCCATCCTTCCGGTCATATTTCCCCGCGCCCGTCGAGTGGGCTGCCTGTCCAATCGGGCAAAAGTCTCTCTCCCGCCTGGGCGAACAGTCTCCCCTCAGTGTGGAGGAAGGGTGTCCATCAACACCCCCATCAGGCCTCTCCCTATGGGGCTCGCCACCGCGGTGGAAGCTCCTGCAATTTATTGCGCCTGAAGGGAGAGTCATCGCCCCGGGCGGTAGAACGCCATCGAGGACCGGCCATGCACTTTGTGTGCTGCATCAAGCAAGTCCCGGACACGGCGGAGGTCAAGATCGACCCCGAGACCAACACCCTGGTTCGAACCGGGGTGGAATCCATCGCCAATCCTTACGACGTCGTCGCACTGGAAGAGGCCCTGCGGCTGAGAGAACAGTACGGAGGCCGGGTCACGGCCATCTCCATGGGTCCGCCCCAGGCCGAATCGGCCCTGAGGGAAGCCCTCGCCATGGGGGCCGACGAAGTGGTTCTCCTTTCCGACCGGGCGTTTGCAGGGTCCGACACCCTGGCCACCAGTTATACCCTCAGCCGTGCCGTGGAGAAGCTGTCCCGGGAGAATCCCGTGGACGTGATCCTCTGCGGCAAGCAAGCCATCGATGGAGACACGGCCCAGACGGGCCCTGGAATTGCCACCCGCCTGGGGTTCACCCAATTCACCGCTGTCATCGGCGTGGACTGGGCCAGGGATGAGGAAAGGCAGATTCAGGTCCGCCGCAAGGTGGAAGGCGGGATCGAAGTCATTCGCGGCCCGCTTCCAGCTCTGCTCACGGTGGAACTTGAACTGGCCGTCCCCCGCCGGGCATCGCTGCCCTCCGTCATCCATTCCCTCAGGGCGCCCATCGCGGCTTGGGACGGAAAGGGCATCGAAGCGTCCCCAGGGGAGCTCGGACTCAAGGGGTCTCCCACCTGGGTGAGGAGCATTTCCTCCCCCCCTGCAAAAACAGGGGGGCCCGTATTCGACGCCGGGGAGGACTTGGGGGAGGCGGTGGCGAAAACCCTCGACACTCTTTTCTCGGACAAGTCGTTTGCGAGCAAGCTCAACTCCAAGTGGGAGGCCTGATCCCCCATGGCCAGGAACACCAAGGGAATAGAAGTCGCCGAAATCATTGGGGACAAGTGCATCGCCTGCCAGATCTGCATCGGGGAATGCCCGGTGGCGGCCATTGAGCTCTCGCCGGAAGGGGTTGCCCGCATCGACCCGGAGCTCTGCGTGGGCTGCGGCAAGTGTTCCGACAGCTGTCCGGTGGACGCTGTTCGTTTTGAAAAGAAGAAGAAGAGACGGCTCCGGAAGGAAGAGAGGGGAGCTCCGCCCGAGGGCGGTCCCGGGCATGCGGGAGTCGCCGTCTTCATCGAGATGTTCGACGGCAACGGGGCTCAAGTGTCCTGGGAACTGGCCGGAAAGGCGAGGGAGCTGGCCGGTGTGTTCAATTCCAAGGTCATGGGATTCCTCCTCGGAAGCGGCGTGGACGCCATCGCCCGGGAAGCCGTCGCCTTCGGGTGCGACGAGGTCCATGTCATCGACGACCCGGGACTGGCCCACTACCTGCCGGCAACTTACGGTAAGGCCCTTGCCGATCTCTGTGAGTCCATCAGGCCGGAGATCCTGCTCATGGGTGCGACCCACCTTGGGCGCGACCTGGCCGGAGTCGTCGCGACCCGTCTCAAGACTGGGCTGACGGCTGACTGCACGGGACTCTCCATTGAAGAGGGAACCGGGCTCCTTCTCATGACGCGCCCGACCTTCGGGGGCAACATCATGGCCACCATCTTCTGCGAGCACAGGCGGCCCCAGATGAGCACCGTGAGGCCCCGGGTCATGCGGCCTCCGGAAAGGGACCCGGCGCGGGAGGGGGCGGTCCTCCATCACCCGTGGAGCGCCCCGGCTGTAGAGCTCCCCGTCCTGGTGGAATTCATCAGGGAATCCGCGGCGGCGGGCGAGGTGGACATCGCCCGTTCCCCGGCACTGGTTGTTGCGGGGAAGGGCGCCTGCGACCCCTCGTCGTTTCACCTCCTGGAGGAACTGGCACAGGTCGTGGGAGGGACCGTCGCCTGTTCCAGGCCCGTGGTGGAATCGGGATTGATGCCCTATGAGCGCCAGGTGGGGCAGACGGGAAAAACCGTTGCGCCGAGGCTATACATTGGAGTCGGCGTTTCCGGGGCCATCCAGCACCTGGTGGCCATCCAGGGCGCGGAGAAAATCGTCGCCATCAATTCGGATCCCAAGGCCCCCATATTCAAGGTGGCCGACGTGGGGATCGTGGGGAGCTACCTGAGGGTTGTGCCGGAGCTCATCGCTCAACTGAAGGAGCGCAAGGGATGATTGGAGCGGTTTCGGGAACGTGACCATGAACGAGCAGTTTGACGTGGCCATTGTCGGTGCCGGGCCCGCGGGGATTTCCGCGGCGTGCATCCTCGCTGAAAAAGGGATCAAGACCATCGTTTTTGAACGGGGCGAGTACCCCGGGGCCAAGAACATCTTCGGCGGGGTCCTCTACGGTCACGATCTTGCCAGGATTGTTCCGGATTTCGCGGAAAAGGGGTTTCCCATCGAGCGCAATGTCGTCGAATCCCGCCTATGGTACCTCTCCAAGAGCGGCGGCTACAGCCTGGCGTTCCGGGACCAGGCGTTTTCCGGGCAACGGAAGTTCAACGCCTTCACCACCGGAAGAGCGAGGTTCGACCGCTGGTTCGCGGAACAGGCGAAAGCACGGGGAGCCCTGCTTGTCTGCAGCACGGTGGTGACCGATCTCATGAGGGACGGCAGCGGCCGGGTGATCGGTGTGCGAACGGACCGCCCCGACGGCGACGTTCAAGCCAAGGTTGTCCTCCTGGCCGACGGGATCAACTCGCCTCTTGCCCGCAAGACGGGGTTTCGCGCCGAGCCCCGCCCCGAGGACGTGGCCCTGTCGGTGAAGGAAGTGATCGCGCTCCCCGACGAGGTCGTCGAGGAGCGTTTCGGAGTGGAGCCGGGTGAGGGGGTGACCATAGAAATCCTGGGAGACGTCACTTGGGGGATGAATGGGGTTGCCTTCATTTACACGAACAAGCGGTCCCTTTCCATAGGCATCGGCGCAAACCTCCTCCACTTCGCCCAACGGAAGGTCAGGCCCTACGAGATGCTCGAAGCCTTCAAACAGCACCCCATGGTGGCCCCCCTCATCAAGGGCGGAAAGCCCCAGGAGTACACCGCCCACTGGCTTGCCGAGGGAGGCTACGACTCCATCCCCCAATTGTGCGCCGACGGCTGTCTCATCGCGGGGGATTCCGCCATGCTTTTCAACGCCCTCCACCGGGAGGGCACCAATCTTGCCATGGCATCAGGGCGCATGGCGGCGGAATCCATAGCAGTAGCAATAGCTTCCGGTGATTGGAGCAGAAACGGCTTGGAGGGATATGTCAAAAGGCTCAGAAGTTCGTATGTTATCGAGGACCTTGCCAAGTACCGGAGGTTTCCTCATTTCCTTCAGAACCATGGGGAGATTTTCACCGTGCTGCCCGGACTCGCGTCCTTCGCGGCACGGGAAATGCTCACCGTGAACGGCATCCCCAAGAGGCAAAAGCAGCGCGCCATCTGGCGCGAAATGCGCGGGAAAATGACGATTCTCCAATTCCTGCGCTTCTTCTGGGACGCCTGGAGAAGTGTACGATGAACGTCAAGGTGGAGGACAAGCTCTTCCTGAACCGGTATCGCGTCGACGAGGAGCCGCATCTGCGCATCGTCGACCCGGCCGTCTGCAGGACGGACTGCTCGGGTCAACCCTGTCTCTACCTATGCCCGGCCAACGTGTACAAGCTGGAGCAGGACCGCATCAGCGTGGCCTATGAGGGGTGCCTGGAGTGCGGTTCATGCCGCATCGGATGTCCCCACTTCAACATTGAATGGCGCTTTCCCCAGGGGGGATACGGAATACGGCACAAGTTCGGCTAGATAGCCCCATCGGCGTGAGCGTCCCGCTGGGACGACTCATGTGAGGGATTTCCAGTGATCGTGGCGTGATGGAACCCATTTTCTCATGAAACCGGCAAGAAAGACAAAACAGGCTCTCACGGCTGAACTGGAGGCATTGCGCACGAGGCTCGCCCAGACGGAGGCCCTCCTCGAGAGCCTGCTTTCAGACCGGATGCCGACGGATGCTTCCTCTCCCGGGGACAAGGAGACCTTCATCGAAGCCAACCTGGCCCTGCAGAGGGAAATCATCCACCGCAAGGAAGTCGAGGAAGCCCTCAAGGACACGGAGAAGCGCTTCCGGGCCATCTTCGAAGAAGCGGCCATGGGCATCGCCCTGGTGGACCTGGAGGGAGTTCCCATCTCGGCAAATCCGTCCCTCCTGGAACTGTTCGGCGGGAGCGTGGACGACCTGCCCCCGAGTCTCTGCAATCCCCTGGCACTGCGGGAGAACGGCGGCGACGAAAACGAGCCGCCCGCCGGCTCCCGGGACTATCCAGTCCCCCATCACCACCAGCTGGAAAAGCGGTATATCCTCAAGGACGGCCGTTTGATGTGGTGCCAGATGACCGTATCCCTCATCCGGGATGCAGGCGGCACACCCCACTCGGCGGTGGTCATGCTGGTGGACATCACGAAACGGCGGCAGACCGAAAAGGCCCTGAGGCAGAGTGAAGCCCGGTACCGTGCCATCGTCGAAGATCAGGTTGAACTGGTTTCCCGCATACGGCCGGACCACACGTATTCGTTTGTCAACGAGGCCTACTGCCACCGGTTCGGGATGTCGCGGGAAGAACTGATCGGGTCCTCTCTGTGGAACCATGTTCCCCCCAGGGGCAAACAGAGGCTCCAGGACCATTACAGCTTTCTCACCCCGGAGAATCCGGTCGCCACGATCCAGCACCGGCTTATCATGCCGACGGGGGAAACCCTCTGGCAGCAGTGGACGGATCGGGCCATATTCGATGAAGCGGGCCGACTCAAGGAAATCCAGTCGGTGGGGCGTGACATCACCAAGGAAAAGCTCGCTGAAAAGGCCCTGGTGGAGTCCGAGAAGCAGCTGCGCCATCTCTCTACCCAATTGCTGGAGGTTCAGGAGAAGGAACGCAAGCGCATTGCCCACGAGCTCCACGACAGCGTGGGCCAGTACCTGAGTGCCATCAAGTATGGGATGGAGAACCTCCTCCAGATGACCCAGATGGGGGATTCGGCCATGGTTGCCAAATCACTGGAGACCCTGGTTCCCCTCATTCGAAACACCATTGAAGAGGTGCGAAGGATCTACATGGACCTTCGCCCTTCCCTCCTGGACGACCTCGGCATCGTGCCCACGATTTCCTGGTTCTGCCGGGAGTTTGAAGCCATCTACACGGGCATTTCCATTGAGAAGTCCATCGAAGTTGCCGAAGGCGAGATCCCCGAGTCCCTCAAGATCATCCTTTTTCGCATTCTGCAGGAAGCCTTGAACAACATCGCCAGGCACAGCTATGCGGACCGGGTTTTCATCTCCCTGAAGAGGATGAATGGAGGGGGAATTGAATTTTCCGTTCAGGACAACGGGGTGGGATTCGACAACAAGGAGGCCCTGGCCCGGGACGAAGCGGTGGGAGGCCTTGGCCTGGCCAGCATGAAGGAGCGCACCGAGCTGTTCCGGGGTGCCTTTTCAGTTAAATCCGCACACGGGAAGGGAACCACCGTTCGGGCGTCTTGGACCGACATGACGCACATGAAGAAGGAATAACCTCGAACCTTCCAGGAGCGGCGCCGCGTGCATGAAGGCGCAACGCCCCGCGGCTGATCGCCGACATCATTTGCGGAGCGAAGAGCGTCCGCCGGATGCCGATGGTGGGGTCAGCCCAGGGGGCCCAGCAGCAAAACGATGGGCAGCACGAGGATGAGCGTCGACATTAGCCACCAGTTGGACGAATCGCGGTCAGTCGCTCTCGATCGCATCCCGATGGCGGTGGTGACGAATGCGGCCGTGGCTGAAACAAAAACGACGGCCAGTGCCATCAGTCCAAGATTGGCACAGCCGAACACCTGGACCGGTGTGAAGCAAAGGCCGACGACGGCGGCCGGGGCGAGCGCCGGCAAAGCAACGTGCTTGAGAAAAACGTTCATTGTCGAAACCTGGCGTCAGGGGCGGGAGGCGTCAAGGCGCCGCCAACCCGATACACTTTGAAACGTGCTTGGTCCGCAGAAGACTTCCTCAGCGCGTCGGCAATTGTTTCGCTCTCCTCAAAGAACGGGGCCGTCGATTGCCCGGAGACGTGCGGATCCCTTGCGATGACGTATGTCCCAATATCCCCTTCCAGGTTGATCGAAGCTCCGTAATCCGAGCTCCTATTCTTGGAAGTGCCTTCCACGGTCTTTTTGGGCTTACCAACCCGGTCGATAGCAAGCTTACCCGCGCCACCACCGAGATCACCCAGCCACGTCACGATTTCTAACCCACTTCCCCCCTTGCAAGAGATTTGCTCCAGGCGTGCCTGAGCACTCCTTCGTGCATCAAGCCCGATGGTTATGTGACCGAAGTCGTTGTGTCGCTTTCCTTCCTGAACATCCTGGCTCCGTTTCAAAGCTTCAAAGAGGGAACCCAAGCAAGGCCTTGGGTCGGGAGGAATCCGCCATCCTGTATAAAAGGTGAATCCGAGATTGCGCACCCAATCCCTCTCCTCCTGGAAATCAAGGCTCCACGGGGTGCCACAATATGTTCTGGATGTCTTGAAGGCTCAGCCGAAGCCATGTGTTACGTACAGAGGAGAGATATAGAAAGCCTGTAAGAGGGCAGATCTTGAGCGTGAAACCGCCCCCGTTTTGGCTTTCGGGGTGAGATAGAAGCTCAGGTCACACCCTTCAAGAAGTTGGACTTGATCGGAGGATTCGGCTCGTCCCCGAGGAAGGAACAGCATCGGAACCCACAACATGTGTTCTGGCAACTGAAGCATACCCAGAATGAATTCAGCAGTGAACAGAGGACAGAAGCATTTCCTGTTCGACTGGAAGAGCCTTCCCTGCCGTAACACAAGGCCGTCAGGGCAAGACCGGGAATCGAGGACTGAAGCGTCTTGACTATTCAGAAGCCGGGACCGAGCGCAGGTGCCTTATGGCGACCAAATCTGAGATCCTGCTGCTGCGGCCTTGGGTGGTCGTCGAAATTCTCCGTTGTCCCGATTCCCCGACGCAGATCGACGTCATAATAGGACTTGAAGATTTCACTGATCGACCGGGTTTCCGGCAGCACATAGACGATGCACGAGGTTCCAGAAAAAGTGGCCTTCACGACGTGATTGAAGAAATTGGCCGGAACATTGATGCAACCATATGAAATACGATTGTCGAGCGGAGTTGCAGTGGCCAAGCGCTCCAGACGCTGTTCCTTGGAATTATCCGTGATCACAAGATGCAGGGAAACGGCATTCTTGTAGTCCACCCAGAGGACATCTTTTCTTTTGGAGTTGACACCCATCGAGGCCAGGAAGCGGCCGGCCGGTGTGGTGCGCTCCTCAGGGCGAATGACCGACAATTCCTTGTCACCGATACCGCCCACTGCGTAATCACCCCGTGCGAGGCCCAGCAGGGCTGGGGCTGCACCGCGAAGTCGCCCATGGGCATCGAACACAAAGACTTTGGCATCCACCTTGTCTACAATCGCGAATGGCAGGCCGCGATGGTCGCCTGAATCGACGACCCAATCCGCAACCCGCCGGGCGTCTTGGGACTTATGCTCCCCTTGGAAGTTCGCCCGTTTCGGGTGCGGTGCCAAAGCTCGTTGCGCCCTAACCGTCGAGCGGGTTCCTGCGACTTCATGGGTAGACAATGAGCGCTCGGGGTTGGCGAATTGCACAGGGTTCTCCCAAGCGACAATCTGCTGGGGGGTGAGACTGATGGCCATCAGGCTCAGCCAAATCCCCCTTACGATGCTCGCCGCGAGCGAGCACGCGTTCCATGACGTCTTTGTGAGCCTGAAGCTGTAAAGAAGCATCGGCTGATCTTTTCTACTATTCTCAAGCACTGCCCGTGTCGAATCGGAATCTTTCCTTCGACTTGGAGTAGGGGCCCTGCCTCGATCTTGTCAACGCCGAGGCAGGGATTCCGGAGCCAAGTCAGTTGTGGTCTTGCTTAGGCGCTGGGAGCGGCCTGGCCCGTGCAGGCTGCGGTTGCGTGTGAACCACCGTTCGCCTGTGAACGACATAGTACGGACGACTATAGTAAGGGTAGCCGGCATAGTACGAATAGCCATAAGATGGGTAACCCCAGGCACCCCGGTAGTATGGCCATGCTACAGCGCCCCACCAGCCACCTCTCCAGTATCCTCCATTATATCCGTGCCATCCGTGATACCCATGGCCTCCGTAATACCCATGGCCGCCATGGTGCCCATAGCCGCCGCCTCTGAATGAGTACCCTGGAGATGGAAGCAAGATCACCACAGCAACGACGATCACGGCCACCGAGAAGATCTTGATCAATTTTTTCATGCTTAACTCCTTGAACTGGTATGAGTCAGGAACGTAAGCAGCAGAAATCAATTTCGTGCTCAATATACGTAGTGGGGCTGGTTCAAGTTTTACATATAAACAAATTTTCTGGCTGCGGCGAGCTTATTGAAAACCAGTGTTGGACTCTGTCCCAAAATGGATGAAAAACCGAACACATAATGGTTAACGCCCCGCGTGAAAGGGTGACGCCATTTGAGCGCCGGACCAAGAGCTCGAGCCTTGACAATCACTGATTCCAGGATTCTGGAATGGGACTGGCTCACACTTCTTGCCAGGAGGTGAACGCCGGATCGAGTGGTGGCGCACAACGAAAATGATCTGGATATGTAGCCTTTTTCGCGGTTCGGAACTTCCTGGAAAGGAGAGGTATGCTGACTTTTCGATGGCCTTGCCGGACGGTGACCAAAAGTAGCCAGATGGGAGCAACGCCACCTAAAGTGTCCCATATCTCCTGTTTCCGGCAGAAATATGGTTAAGGGTCAGCCTTTTCTCCCGGAGCTCTCATGGTTGCACCGTCAGCGTGATGGCCGTGTCCGGCGCGCCATACAGGAGCAGGTAGGCACCATCGTCGACTGCACCAACAACTGTCTCCTCCCCCATGCCCCAGTCCTTGAGGCCGAATTCGGCGTTATACAGATACCATGAGCGTGCGCCGGTCAGGGTGAGTGGTGAAGCCGCCGGCCACCGATACCACTCGCCCAGCCCTTCGGGGTCGATCGTCACCGTGCCGTGCCCTGACTCCAGAGTGGGGACGGTCTCCAGCGGGCGGTATCGGGTGCCGCACCAGAGGAGCCATTCCTCTCCCTCGCGCTCCTCGATCACCAGATCGCTGAGACCCCAGCCGTTGTCGAGGGGAATCCTGAGACACATACGGGCGACATAATCACTCTCTCCCGGATCAACGATTTGTATCAAGTCAAATCCCGCTGTGCGGAGCGATACGGCGAGGTACCCCTCCAGACCCTGGACCTTTGGCAGGTTGATCAGGGGGGGCTGCCGCCCCAGGGCCAGAAAGGCGCTGTAAGGTTCATTGGCCGTCAGCCAGCGTCTGCCGACGCGCGCCTGCCATCGGGCCGACAGGGGGGAAGCGGGGGGGAGCTCATGACCGACGGGGAGTTCCATGTCGCAGTGCCCCATCCCATAGGGGATACGCACAGCCAGATAACGGCGGCCGGCTGCGACAAATCCGCGGTAGGACGTGCCGGGACAGCTGTCGGCCACGAAGCGACCATCTTGACGGAGCCTGAGTCCTTCGAGAGTGGGGTGCCAGTGATCGTTGATGAAATTAGAGAGGGTCAGCGTATGGTCAGCACAGGCATCCAGCCGTTGCAGACCATAGCTACTGGCGTAGATGCCGGTGATGGCAGCCAGTTCACCGTCACTGACCGGGACGGCTGGAAGAGTGGCGGGTTCCAGCGGCACCGGTACATGGGTGATGCTCCCCCGCTCGGCTAGGGCGTGGAGCAGGATCCGCTCGGCCAGAGGGATGGCAATGCTCCCTATTCCCATACTGTTGGTGACCATGACCACGACCGCAAGGCACTCGTCGGGGGCGACGATGAAATAGCTGTGATAATGATCTGCGTCACCCGCCTTGTGCCATGCCTTCACCCCCGCCGCCGCGAGCCCCCCCTGATGTGCGCCGTCCCACCCCAGGCCAAAATGGGCATGGTGATCCGTGATCGGGTTGAACGGCAGGTTCACGGTCTGGTCCCGACCCATCTCGGTCACGGCTGCTACAGAGAGAATGCGCCGGTCCCCCAGACGTCCACCATTAAGGAACATCATCGCCAATCTCCCCAGATCGCTCGGTGTCGAAAAGAGTCCACTGGAATAGATGTTGATATATTCCTGCGGCTCAGGCCGCCCTGCGTCATCCAGGCCGGGGGCAAAGCTGCCGGGGGAAAAGGGGTCCCGGGCGAAGCGACTGTGACTCATCCCGAGGGGTTCCAGGATTTCCTGCTCGACAAACTCGGTATAGGGCTGGCCGGTTACTGTAGTGACCAGCAGTTCGATCAGCATAAAGCCATCGCTGCCATACACCGCCATTTCCCCCGGCGCGTGCTTGAGGCGCTCGGTGGCCAGCATGTCCCGAACTTGGGCGGCATAGCCGGAGAACGGCATAACGGTGAGGACGTTGGGAAAATGGACGCCGGGGAGTCCGGACGAGTGGTTGAGCAGCATCCGCACGGTGATGTCACGCCAGGGTTCGTCGTCGGCCATGCGGTAATCGGTCATGTAACTAACCAGAGGGGCATCGAGTTCCATCACCCCCCGATCGACCAGGATCATCGCGGCAATTGCGGCGATCACCTTGTTGCAGGAGGCGATGCAGAAGAGGGTTTCCGTGGTGGGCGCCACACCACGGGTCCGGTCGATCGAGCCGAACGCCTCACTCCAGAGGATGCGCTCGTCATCGACGAGGGCTACAGAGACCGCTGTCGTCTTGCTCTCACTCCCGGCCAGTTCCTTCAGAATCTCGGCGCGGGAAGCGGCGATTATGGCAGCATAGGTGACCGGCAAATCGTCGTTATGCTTGCTGCGACGGGGCCTGGGGTGGAGGTGGTGGTGAGGGCCGGGGATGGTGGTGCTCGTCATGGTTGTCTCCTCTGCAGGTACCGAGTCGGGTGCTGGGGTACGTTACCTGCAATGAGCTCACCCAAAAGTGAGTCCCGAGGTTTTGATTATAACAGATCGAGGTTAGCGGAATACGGTGTGAGTGGAGTATGGCAAATTGAATGAACTTGCCAGGAGGTGGAATTCTGGTCTGCCGGGGGAGCATAACGGAAATGATGTGAATGTGCTGACTCTTGAGTCTCCCAATGTCAACGAGCAGGAGGGATATGGCATCAACGGTGGGGCAAGCGGCGTCAGACCAGGGTGCCAATGGCAACCAACACTCTCTGCCCGGCGTCCAAATCATCCATCTGAATCCAATTCCCTGCCGCTCCGAGAATCTCCGAAGCGTTCTTCCTTTCTACCCTCAGCAGACTGTTTCCCTCTCTTGTCCTCCTACAATACTTGGGGGGCAAGGACAACTCGTGTTTGGAAATCCATCACGAAAACAAGTAACTAGTTTGCATGGTTACAGGTGAGAGGGTTGAAAAACGTGCCTTAATGCTCACGGAGTCCAACAATCGCCATCAGCTGTCTCTGAGGCAACCGATTGATAATTATAAGTTAATCATATGGCCATCATAAGCTCCCGTAGTTGGCCCTACTTCTCCCGACTCCTTCGCGGTCCAATTCAGCTGGACTTTTCCCGTAAGCCGCGCGAGTGAATACCCCCACCCAAAGGGCGGGGCTTTGAGATCACCCCCCGGTGGGGGGGCTTCAAAAAGCACCGGTTTCGGGAACAAGGTCGGAGCCTATGCGGTTGCCAGGACTCTCGTTCTCAACAACCATCTTTTTTGACATCCGTTGGTGCATGGAGATGACCGAGAGGCGGCCTTCGGCCAAACCCATTCGGGACCGGCATAGCCAGTCCACATCACCACGCGCAGAGGGCGTGGGTTGCTGCTTTGATCCAAAGAGCACAACCCTTCACGCAAGAATGAAGAAACCAGGGATCAAAGGCCCTGACACCTGAAGCCAAAATAAGGTCGTATTGCCGATATATTGGCACATACTCTTGTCCATTTCCGTCCAGCCATCGCTCATTCTTGCCATATAATTCATTTAATAACAGAATGTTATCAGGATAATCGGTAACTTCTCAAAAAGTCAGGGTAGACCCTAAAAAGTTCGGGACATCGGAAACACTCTGTGCTATGCGTATTGAGCATGAGAGTGACCATACAGGCACCGCACATCCCGGAAGAAGCAAAGAGCGAGCTGGTCGTCCAACTGTTGGAGATCATCAAGCAACAGGCCGAGCTCATCCAGGAGCTCAGAGACGAAATTGCTCGTCTCAAGGGTCAGAATCCAAGGCCGAAAATAGCACCCAGCCGGTTGGAACAGCCCGAGAAGAACAAGCCAGCGAGCCACAAGAAGAAACGCCCCGGTTCAAAGAAGAGACGAAAGACCTCGGAGCTTGTGATCCACGCCGAGCGGAAGGTCCCCGCCGAAAACGTTCCGCAAGGCTCAACATTCAAAGGTTACAAGGACTTTGTCGTTCAAGATCTGCGTGTCGAGGCCTACAATACTCGTTTCCGCTTGGAATGCTGGCAAGCACCCGACGGCTGCTACGTGACCGCCCAATTGCCCGCTCACTTGGATGGAAAACACTTCGGAAGCGAGCTCATTCGTTTCATTCTTTACCAGTACCATCACTGCCATGTAACGCAACCCCTGCTGCTGGAGCAACTACGGGAGATTGGTGTGGATATATCCAGCGGTCAGCTCAACAATATACTTGTTGAGAAAAACGATGCTTTCCACGAGGAAAAGGATGCTATCCTGGGAACAGGCCTTGAAGTCTCCACCCATGTCAATGTTGATGATACAGGAGCCCGCCACCAGGGCAAGAACGGTTACTGCACGCATATCGGAAATGAATTGTTTTCCTGGTTCGAAAGCACCTCCAGCAAGAGTCGGATAAACTTTCTGAGACTACTGCGCTCCGGTCGCACGGATTACGTCATTAATGCTGATGCCGTGACGTACTGGGAATCCAATAAGCTGCCTCGTGGACTGGTCAATTTTTTGTCAGTGGATCAGCCTCGCTCTTTTGCTGATGACGAGCAGTGGGACCAACACCTCAAGGAAAAGGGGACCCAAGGTGCCAGGCATTTACAGATTGTCACTGAAGGCGCTTTGATCGGGAGCATCATCGAGCATGGCGTTTCAAGGAATCTGATCGTTGTCAGCGACGCCGCCGGTCAATTCAATGTGCTTGTTCATGCCCTCTGCTGGATCCACGCCGAAAGAAGCATCAACAAGATCACCCCCGTGAGCGACAAGGGCAAGGAGGACCTCGATACGGTGCGGGAACGGCTCTGGCAGCTCTATCATGAGCTGAAAGCCTATAAGGCCAATCCACAGCCTTCCGAGGCCGACCGTTTGGATGCCGCTTTTGACGATCTCTTTACGAACCGAACATCGAGCACTCAATTGAACAAGGGTGCGGCTCTTCTGCAACGACGGCTGAAAAGCGGCGCTCTCCGTGATTATCGTTGAAACATCAAGGGCCTGGACATTTGGCCTCCGTTATGGGAATGTAACTCGGGAACCCATAACCCAAGGAGGCCCCCTTGATGATTCCCGCATATCCGATGGAGAGCGAGGTATTCGGTTCGGCTTGTGAGCGGTTCGAGTCCATTATCTGCCGGCTTAGCTGTGAGATAGCCGGGCATATGGAGCATGGGCAAATTGAAGCTCTGATTTTCAGAGAGGGAACCGAATTGCTGCGATGCCTGATGCAGGGATACTTTGATCTTCGAGCCATCCGGGAACCACGAAGGCATGATGTGACCAGTCCCGATGGCGCTCCTCTGACTCATTGCAGGCTGAATTGTGAACGTCTTTTGATGACCCTCTTCGGTGAGGTGACGATACGGCGGAAAGGATACAGTGGCGCCGGCACGCGCAGCGTGTTTCCGTTGGATGCGGAGCTCAATCTTTCCAAGGATCATTACTCCCATGGACTGAGACGTCGAGTGGCGGGCGAAGCGGCCGTGAATTCGTTTGATGAAGCAGTGGCCAATATCGGCAAGACAACGGGGGGAAAGGTTCCCAAACGGCAACTGGAGGAGATCGCGGTTCTCTCCGCACAGGATTTTGATGCGTTCTACTCGGGCGGGAAGGCTGATGAACCCCGGCAGACGTCGGATATTCTGGTGATGAGTGTCGATCAAAAAGGGATAGTCATGCGCAACGAGGACCTTCGACCCGCCACGCGCAAAGCCGCGGAAGAGTCCGTGCGCCGACCTGGCTCCCGCCTGAATCCCGGAGAGAAACTCAATCGTAAACGCATGGCAACAGTTGCGGCCGTCTATGACATCAAGGCTCATGAGCGCAGCCCCGAGGAGATCATGGGACTCTGTGCGGATGAGGGCAGGTCTGCCCGTCCCCGAGCCACGAATAAACGGGTCTGGGCCAGTGTGGAACGGGAACCGGAAGATGTCATCGAGGATATGTTTCAGGAAGCGCTGCGGCGTGATCCGGAAATGAAGCGCCCTTGGGCGGTCCTGGTTGACGGAGGCGAGAAACAACTCGATCTTGTCCTTGGCTTTATTCGTCGGTATCGACCGGACGTGTCCCTTATCCTGGATTTCATCCATGTTCTGGAATACCTGTGGAAAGCGGCCTATGGCTTCCATGCCGTTGGAAGCGTTGAGTCCGAGAGCTGGGTGGCTGAACGGGTTCTCAAGATCCTGCGGGGAGAGGCGTCCCATGTGGCCTGCGGATTGCGCCAAGGCGCCACCCTTCACCAGTTGAGTTCCGACAAACGCAAGGCGGTAGACAAGTGTGCCGATTACCTTGAAAAATACCGACCCATGTTGGAATACGATCAATACCTCTCGGAAGGTCTGCCCATCGCCACCGGGGTCATCGAGGGCGCCTGCAGGCATTTGATCAAGGATCGCATGGACCGAACAGGTGCACGGTGGCGGTTGAAAAGAGCAGAGGCAGTGCTCAAGATTCGTTCCCTGCGATCCAGCGGTGACTTTGACGCCTACTGGACATTTCACCAAACCCGAGAGCATCAACGCAATCACTGTTCAGGCAACGGTCTCGCTTGCGCAGCATGACAATGAGGCACGACAGGGGTGTCGTTCCAAAAGAGCCGCACCCATTGAACAATGCCCTCAAGCGGATCCACAACAACAAGTCCGAGCTCCTCCTGGTGTTACGGCATCCGCACATCCCGCTGCACAACAATCTGAGCGAAAACGGCATCCGCGACTACGTGAAAAGGCGCAAGATCAGCGGCGGAACCCGAAGTGAAGCGGGCCGGCGAAGCCGAGACACCTTTGCGACCCTGAAGAAAACATGCCGCAAATTGAAAATCACGTTCTGGCAATACCTCAAGGATCGACTGGAACAAACCCATCTCATTCCAAAGCTGGCTGAATTGATCCGCAACCGATCTCCCCAGCCTGCATGACACATATCCATTCCCAAGATGCCAAAGAGCAACCCCATCCTCGCACACGCTGCGGTGTGCCTCTGCACACCCTTGCCTGCCCTTACCTATAATTATTGAGAAGTTACGACTCGTCAAGCTACTACCCTGGCCTCCCAGCAGAAACCGACCTCCTTCGAAAACCGCTTCCGCTGCAAGGATGGCACCTACCGCTGGTTTGAATGGACTGCAACCCCAGCAGGCAATCTGATCTATGCAGCTGCCCGGGACATCACCGACAAGAAGCTATCCCGGCTGGCACTCGAAGAGCGACTGCGGTTCGAGCAATTGCTGTTCGATGTCTCGGCCAGGATCGTGAACATCCCTCCTGACCGGGTGGACCCGGAGATCGAGGAGGTCCTTAAACAGATCCTTGATTTCTTCAAGGTCGACCGTTGTGCGCTGCTCCAGCGCTCTCCAGATAAGGTGTCCTGGCAGATCACCCATGTCGCCCTCGCGGAGGACGTGCCACCGCTTGCCCCGGGGACGACACTTCCTGCATCGATCAATCCATGGGCGTACGACAAGCTGATCCAGAAGCGAGAGGTGTTGCCTGTTTCTAGGCGTGAGGATCTACTGCCCGAGGCAAACGTAGACAAACAAACCTGGATGGGATGGGATATTCAGTCCACCTTGACCATACCCATCTTTACCGGCGGGCCGGTTGAATATGCTATCAACATTAATTCGGCGAAGAGCGAGATGATCTGGCCGGAGGAACTCTTCCCTCGGCTGCGCCTGCTCGGAGAGATTTTCGTAAATGCGCTGGTGCGCAAGCAGATACGGTTGGAGATTGAAGAACGTCTCCGGTTCGAACGCCTGATCGCCGAACTGTCTGCCCGCTTTGTAAACCTTCCACCCGACCGAATAGAGGGTGAAATCGAGGTCGCCCAGAGCCGCATCTGTGAACTCCTTGACCTTGATCGCTCCGCACTCTTTCAACTCCTTGAAGGAGAGCCCGGGGTGATGCTGCTGCAGCATCTTCATCAGCTTAAGGAAGGCCCACCCGTTCCCGAGCGGCTGAATGCAACGGATTTCTTCCCCTGGACGGTGCAGAAGGTCCTGTCTGGGGAGACGGTCACTATTGCGAAAATGTCAGACCTCCCATCGGAAGCAGCTCGCGATCGGGACTGTTACCGTCTGTACGGAACCAAGTCCACTGTGATCGTTCCGTTATCAGTTGGGGGAGGACCAGTTTTCGGCGCATTGTCATTTGCTGTCATACGGGAGGAGAGGAACTGGCTGGAAACCATCGTGAAAGGCTTCCAGCTTCTTGCGGAAGTGCTTGCCAACGCGTTCGCGCGGAAACGCGCTGACGAGGAACTCGGCAAGCACCTCCAGGAGATTAAGAATCTCGAACAACGACTCGAGGCAGAGAACATTTACCTTCAGGAGGAGGTCAAGCTCCTGGCCGACCACGCCGAGATCGTGGGCCAAAGCCTTGCGATGAAAAAGGTGCTGTCTCAGGCCGAGCAGGTGGCCCCGACGGACTCCACGGTCCTCATCCTGGGGGAGACTGGCACAGGAAAGGAACTGGTGGCACGGACCATCCACAACCTGAGCTCACGAAAAGATCGGCCCCTCGTGACGGTCAACTGTGCCTCCCTGCCGCCCACACTGATCGAGAACGAGCTTTTCGGCCGGGAAAAGGGGGCCTACACAGGTGCCCTGACCAGGATGGTCGGCCGTTTCGAGATTGCCGACGGGTCGACGCTCTTCCTGGATGAGATCGCAGAACTCCCCCTTGATGTGCAGGGCAAGCTGTTGCGAGTGATTGAAGAGGGCGGTTTTGAGCGATTGGGTTCCACGAACACCGTGCACGTCAATGTTCGAATCATTGCCGCCACGAACCGCGACATTGGCGAGGAAGTGAAGGAGGGACGATTCAGGAAAGACCTGTACTACCGGCTCAATGTTTTCCCCATCGCAATCCCTCCGCTCCGCGAACGCCCGGAGGATATTCCCCTCATGGTCACGGCTTTTGTCAGGAAGCTCCGAAAACGGATGGGGAAAGAGATCGAAACCATACCGAAGAAGACAATGCATGGTCTGCAATCCTACTCCTGGCCGGGCAACGTCAGGGAACTGAAGAATATAATTGAACATGCCATGATCATGAGCAAGGATAATACCCTGGTTGTTCGCCTGCCTGAAGCCGGATTGTCGGAAACGAACGTTACTCAAAACCTCCATGAAATAGAGCGAATGCACGTGGTGTCCGTACTGGAGAAGGTCGGCTGGCGGCTCAGTGGCAAGGGAGGCGCCGCAGAGGCCCTTGGTCTGAAGAGAACAACCCTTCAGGCAAGGATGAAGAAACTGGGGATCAAACGCCCCAACACGTAATGCTGAAATAGCTGATAGGATCTGATTGCTGCGGAGGTAATTATCTCAGACGCACTTTCAGCGGGTTGAAAAGACAGATCGCTGAGGGCTTGAAAGGGTATCGAAGCTCGTCGGTTGCTCTCCACTCGAACGCATTTGCCTCCTTCGTCGGAAAGCACTGCTTCTGCAAACACTCCGGCGTTATTCAACTTAGGGCACCGCATGTATTGGACCAAAGACCAATATCCTTCCTGTTTTGATTCCCGTACATTGAACATAGTGTTATTGCCCTGTCCCTTTCGGGGAGAAATCGCCAGAATTCGTCTCTACAGGGGTTTACTCGGGATTGGCGTCAACCAGAACACAATGGGAGGTAGCGAACGATGGCCACCAAAACGAAGGTCGTGGATGTCACTGAACAGAAGCGCCTCAACGACGCGCGTGAGGCCGGAATCCCCTGGAAGAAGTGGGGCCCTTACCTCAGCGAGCGGCAGTGGGGCACGGTCCGCGAGGACTACAGCGAGGACGGCAACGCCTGGGACTATTTCTCCCATGACCAGTCGCGCTCACGGGCCTACCGCTGGGGCGAAGACGGGCTGGGGGGGATCTGCGATGACAAGCAGCAGCTCTGCTTCGCCCTGGCACTGTGGAACGAGCGCGACTCCATCCTGAAGGAGCGCTTGTACGGGCTCACCAACAGTGAGGCGAACCATGGGGAGGACGTGAAGGAGTACTACTTCTACATCGACAGCACGCCCACACACTCGTACATGAAGTACCTTTACAAGTACCCGCAGCGTGAGTTCCCCTACCGCGACCTGGTCGAGACGAACCGGGGCCGGTCGCGGGAGGAGTTCGAGTACGAGCTGCTCGATACGGGCGTGTTTGACGACGACCGCTATTTCGACGTGTTCGTGGAATACGCCAAGGAAGGCCCGGAAGACGTGCTGATCCGGGTCACCGTGCACAATCGTGGGCCGGATGCGGCCCGGCTTCGCCTGCTGCCGACGCTCTGGTTCCGGAACACCTGGTCCTGGGGTGAGGACGATCGCAAGCCGTCGCTCCGCGAGGTGGCGCCGGGTGCCATTCAAGCCTCCCATCATGAACTGGGCGACACCTGGCTGTATTGCGATGGAGGCCCGGAGCTGCTGTTCACCGAAAATGAGAGCAACACGCAGCGTCTCTGGGGCCAGCCCAATGCTTCCCCCTACGTCAAGGATGCGTTCCACTCGGTCATCATCGAGGGAAAGGGCGAAGCGGTGAATCCCGCCAAGGCGGGAACCAAGGCCGCGGCCCATTATGTCCTGGATGTGCCCGGCGGCGAAAGCCGGACGGTCCGCCTGCGGCTCGCAGCCGCCCCGGCGGACAACGCCTTCAAGGGCTTCGAGGGGGTCTTCAAGAACCGGATCGCAGACGCGGACGAATTCTACCAGAGGATCACACCGGAATCGCTGAACGAAGACATGCGCCGGGTGCACCGCCAGGCGCTGGCGGGAATGCTCTGGAGCAAGCAGTACTATTACTTCGACCTGGAGCAGTGGCTGATCGACCACAAGAGCCATCCGCTGCTCGACGCAAACCCGCGCGGCATGCGGAACACGGAGTGGTTCCACATGCTGAACGCCGACATCATCTCCATGCCCGACAAGTGGGAGTACCCGTGGTATGCGGCCTGGGACCTGGCCTTCCACACGACAGCCCTGGCCCTGGTGGATTTCGACTTTGCCAAGGACCAGCTCCTGCTGATGCTGCGCAATCTCTATTTTCACCCCAACGGGCAGATCCCCGCCTACGAGTGGAACTTCAGCGACGTGAATCCCCCGGTGCACGCCTGGGCCACGCTCTACCTGTTCAAAATGGAGCAGGCGCTGGGCCGGGCCGACCTGCGGTTCCTGGAACGGTCCTTTCAGGGGTTGATGCAGAACTTCAACTGGTGGGTGAACCGCAAGGACCCCGCCGGACGCAACGTCTTCGCCGGCGGCTTTCTGGGCCTGGACAACATCGGCGTCTTCGACCGGAGCGCCCAGCTGCCGACGGGCGGGTCGCTGGAGCAGGCGGACGGCACCGCCTGGATGGCGTTCTACTGCCAGTGCATGCTGGACATAGCCCTGATTCTGACCGAATACGACCCGATGTACGAGGAGGTCGCCTTCAAGTTCATCCAGCATTTCATTTGGATTTCCTACGCCATGGACCGCATGGGCGAGAATCACGACGAGATGTGGGACGAAGAGGACGGCTTCTTCTACGATCTGCTGCGACTGCCGGACGGCCAGGCCATGCGGTTGAAGGTGCGGTCGCTGGTGGGGCTGCTGCCGCTCTGCGCATCCACCGTGTTCGATGGTGATTACCTGAAGCGCCAACCGAAACTGGCGGAGATGATCGCCCTGTTCCGCAAACGCCATCCGGAGGTCGTTTCCCACGTGGCCCCGACCGACGAGGGGTTCATCGGCTACAAAGACCGGCGGCTGCTTTCGATCCTCAACAAGAAAAAGCTCACGCGGGTGCTCGGGTACATGCTCGACGAGAATGAGTTTCTGGGGCCGTACGGCATTCGCTCCCTCTCGCGGTTTCACCTGGAGCATCCGTTCACGTTCTGGGTGGGGCATGAAGAGTATAAGGTGCAGTACCTGCCGGGCGAGTCCAATACGGGGATGTTCGGCGGGAACTCCAACTGGCGGGGTCCGGTCTGGATGCCGGTCAACACGCTGATTGTCCGGGCGCTGCTGAACCTGTACCTGTTTTACGGCGACGAATTCAAGGTCGAGTGTCCGACGGGGTCCGGCCAGCACATGAACCTGTTCGAGGTGGCCAAGGAAATCTCGCGCCGGCTGGCGGGGACGTTCCTGCGTGATGCCCATGGACGACGTCCGGTCTACGGGGGGACGGCCAAGTTCCAGGACGACCCGTACTGGCGCGACCTGATCCTCTTCTATGAGTATTTCCACGGTGACAACGGGGCCGGGCTCGGGGCCAGCCACCAGACGGGGTGGACCGGCCTGGTCGCCCTCCTGCTGGACGTCTTCGGCCGTCTCGATCCCAAAACCGTACTGGAGACCGAACGCCAGAAAACCACAAGACAGCTCTTCAGGGAGCAGGTGGGCGGGGAACAGACTGGCGGCAAGTAGGGAGGACCTAAGTTGAGCGGTTCTCTCACAGCTTGCGAGTAAAAGTGCTGTGTCATCAATGAGTTCACCCTCACCCGGCCTCTCCCATCGAGGGAGAGGAGCACTCTTGTGATTCCCCTCCCCTGGCGGGAGGGGCGAGGGGAGGGGGAGTAAATCGCTCAGATTGGGGAGGAGACAGACAATCGCTTGTTGGTTACCTTTCGCTGTAGCAAATCAATAACCGTGCCCGGCTGACGGAATTGTCCGGACGCCGGGCACGGGCTGCGACCCTGGATAATGTTCCTGATGCCGAATTGGACCTCTCGGCAGCGCCGGGTTTTGATTGGGTCCGGCTCCCGAGCGTCCGGCAGAACCGGCCCTGCGGCGGCCTGGTTTACCTGGAGCGGCAGCACGGGCGGGACCACTTTTCATCTCATCTGAAATCTTGACAGTTAACCCATCAGAGAATCCTCCAGAGAATTGACGCATGCCTGGAAGCAGGAGGCACGTGTGGTGGAAACGAACTTCCCGGGAGGACAAGAAGGAGGTTCAAACATGCAATCCTGGCCAAAACACCCGCTCATTTACGAAATCAACACGTGGGTCTGGCTCGATGAGCTCAGCCGGAGGGAGCAGCATGCCCTGACCCTGGCTTCGGTTCCCGATGCCGAGTGGGACCATATCGCGACTCTTGGCTTTGACGCCGTGTGGTTCATGGGCGTCTGGGAGCGCAGTCCCGCTGGGATCGAGATTTCCATGCGAAACGAGGGGCTCCTTAAGGACTTCCGCCGTGCCCTGCCGGACTTTTCTGCGGCGGACAACGTGGGCTCCCCTTACTGCGTGCGCCGCTACGTGGTCGATGCCCACCTGGGGGGCCCCGATGGACTCGCGGTCGCTCGAGAAAAACTCGTACAGAGGGGCTTGCGCCTCATCCTCGACTTCGTGCCCAACCACGTGGCCCCTGACCACCCCTGGGTAGCCACGCATCCCGAGTATTTCATCCAGGGGGACGACGAGGACCTGCGCCGGGACCCCGCCTCATTTATCGCAGCCGGGGGAAAGGTGCTGGCCTGCGGCCGAGACCCGTACTTTCCGGCCTGGCCCGATGTGCTCCAGCTCAACGCGTTCGACCCGGGTCTGCGCAGCGCGGCCGTCGAGACGGTGCAGGAGATTGCCGATCAGTGCGATGGCGTGCGCTGCGACATGGCCATGCTCATGATGAGCGACGTCTTCGAGCGGACCTGGGGGCCAAGGGCCGGGGCGCGTCCCGTCGAGGACTACTGGCCCGCCCTCATCCCGGCGGTGCGCCCGCGCCACCCGGAGTTCCGGTTCATGGCCGAGGCCTACTGGGACATGGAGTGGGCGCTCCAGCAGCAGGGATTTGACACCTGCTACGACAAGCGGCTCTATGACCGGTTGGAGCACGATCCGGCAGAAACCGTGCGGCTCCACCTGTGCGCAGACCTCGACTACCAGGAAAAGCTGGTCCGCTTCATCGAAAATCATGACGAACCCCGTGCGGCTTCCGCCTTCACGCCGGAAAAGCACCGGGCCGCGGCGGTGACGGCCCTCACCCTTCCTGGAGCCCGTTTGATCCATGAAGGCCAGCTTGAGGGAAGGCGGGTCCGTTTGCCCGTCTTTTTGGCCCGGCGTCCGGAGGAGTCGCCGGATGGAGCACTGCTTGCGTTCTACCGGCAGTTGCTTGAGGCGTTGCGCAGGGGGCATTTCCTTAAGGGGACGTGGCGTCTGTGTGAGCGAACAGGCTGGCAGGAGAATACGAGCTATCTGAACCTCGTTTCCTGGTGCTGGCGAAAGGAGGATTCGCGCTGCCTCATGGTGGTGAACCTCTCCGATGCACCTTCCCAGGGACGCGTGAGGGTCCCGTGGGGTGATCTCACGGGTAAGATCTGGCGGTTGAAAGACGTTTTCACATCGGCGGTCTACGAGCGGGATGGGGTTGAGCTGTGGGGCCCTGGGCTTTACGTGGATCTTCCGGCCTGGGGATTCCATTTTCTCGAATGGCTGTAAGGGTGTCAAAAAAACCCTCATTTCTCACACATTGTTGCGGATTGGGCCCTGACGCCCACGAGGGGCTACGCTACGAACCAGTAGCACAGGGCCTTGTGCCCGTTTCACTTGCCGAACGGCGCAATATTCTATAAACCGCGGAGCGATGCGCTTGGTCTATGGAAGGTCTTTTGACACGCTCCAAGGGTGCCGACGCGAAAGGAGCTCCTGACGATGACGGTTAAGCTAGGAATCAAAGCACCTTTTCTCCTTACCCTCCTTGTGACTTTCGCAGGCTGCGCAGGCATCGGTCCGCACACCGTTTCCCGCGACCGGTTCGACTACACCACCGCCATTTCCGATTCCTGGAAGGCCCAGATGCTCGTCAACATGGTGAAGATGCGCTATGGAGATACTCCAACCTTCCTGGACGTGGCCTCAGTGATCAACCAGTACTCCGTCGAGAGCCAGTTGGACCTGCGGCTTTCCTGGGCAGACCCCATCACCAACGCTTTGACAAATACGCAATCCACAGGGGCCGCCACCCGGTACATTGACCGCCCCACCATCACCTACAGCCCCCTTTCGGGGGAGAAGTTCGCACGAAGTCTGATGACTCCTATCCCCCCCGCATCGATCCTGAGCCTGATCCAGGCGAATTACCCAGTCGATCTTGTGTTAAGGCTCTGTGTGCATTCGGTGAACGGGATCCGGAACCGGTTTGGAGGCGCGGGGCGGGCCCGCCCCGCGGATCCCGAGTTCTACCCGCTGCTCGAAAGGCTGAAGAGGCTCCAGGCTTCGGGGGCAATCGGGCTGCGCGTTCAGAAGACAAACGAGATGGACGCCACCCTCATGACCATTCGTGGCAAGGTGGATGAACCCACCGCAGAGGACAGTCTTGCCGTGCGAAGGATACTGGGTCTGGACCCCACAGCCAATGAAGTCTCGGTCGTCTATGCGTCGATCGCCAAAAACGACCGGGAATTGGCGATTCTGAGCCGCTCCATCCTGGAGATCATCATCGATCTCGCCTCCTACATCGAAGTCCCGGAGGTCCACGTGGAGGAAAAGCGGGTCAATCCGACACAAACGGATGACTCAGGTCCAGGCGGCCCGTCAATTCCCCTGATCCGCATTCACAGCTCGCGTGAAAAAAGTGCCGATGCATTCGTCGCGGTGCCCTACCATGGCTACTGGTTCTGGATCGATGACCGGGATCTGCCATCAAAGCGCATGTTCTCGTTTCTCATGTTCGTATTCACTCTCGTGGAGAAAACCGGAGGCAAGGAGGGAGCGCCCATTGTGACGATTCCCGCGGGATAGAGTGCGGGGAGCACAACTGGTCCGGTCAGAGGCGATCTCGATGACAAACACAAGATGATCCCATCGTCGGCCGGCCCAAAAAGGGGCTCGGCGGGTATGCCTTTGTCTATGCGCAGTTCGACAGCATGAAGGACCAGACAAGACTATGAAACAACTGCTCAAAGAAATCCGTCACATTCCACTGCTCTGGTTTCCTCTGATGGAGACTGCGACATAATCGACTATCTGCGGGGAAGAATTGCCGCCTGGACACCTGGAGATGACCCATGAACATACCCTCCCAACCTGAGCAGGAACTCGAACACCTGGTGGCTTCCCGATTGCTGGATGTCTTGATCCGTGCCGGCCTGATCCTCGCCATGGCCATGCTTTGCTACCAGGTCTTCTCGCCGTTCCTGACTCTGATGGTCTGGGCGCTGATCCTGGCTGTCACGATCTATCCGCTCCACCAATCCCTGGCGAGCAAGATCGGGGCCAAACAGGGACTTGCTGCAACCCTGCTGGTTGTCTTTGGCGTCGTTCTGATCGTAGCGCCGACCGCGATGCTGATGAATTCGCTTGGCGATTCGGTGCATCAACTGGTCAACGACGTGCAGAACAACTCTCTCAAAATTCCAGCCCTGCATCCCCGGTGTTGTTCCTGTCGGGCATGGCGGACAACGTGCTGAAGCCGCTGATGTTGGGAAGGGGGGTCGACGCGCCGATGCCGGTCATTCTGCTCGGCGCGTTGGGCGGCATGGCGAGCGCTGGAATCCTGGGGATGTGCGTCGGCGCCACCCTGCTGGCGCTGGGCTATCAGATCTTCATGGGCTGGGTGACAGCCAATCCGGACGCAGGGCAGGCGCAGGGGGAAAGCGACGCCCAGTCGGCGAGCTGAATTAGGGCGATCCGCAAGGAAGGTTGTGAAATATCGTCCTGAAATCGAGGAGGTAGACACAGATGATCCTAAACTGAGCGATTCACCCTCTGAAAGCCCTTAGAAAATGCCTTGCCATGCGGGCGGGGATAAACCCCGCCCCTACGATGTGGGTTAAAGGACATTTTCGTAGGGGAGGGCTTTACGCCCTCCCGCAGTGACAAGCATGCTGGAAAATCGCTCACTTTAGGATGATGTGAACTTTTGAATAGAGGAGGATGACCATGGAGGTTGCATCCATCACAAGAAGGCGGTTCCTGATTGAGATATTGGCGGTGGCGGGTTTGGTGGGACTCCCCTCAGCCGCTTTGGCCCAAACGCCCGGAATGTCGAGGAGGATGGACCGCCGGGTGGACAGGGCAGACCGGGTGAATCAGAGGGCTGAAAACATGGTGGAACGATCAGATGATCCTCTGGGAGTAAGGGGCGTCAACCGGCGCGAGGACCGCAGGGAGGTCCGCCAGGACCGACGATCCGACCGGTATGACAGGGTCTTCTAGGTTTGTAGGTCCCACACCTGTTGATTGGAGACCAGAGATGAAACGAGTATGGATCTTTCTGATCGTAATATCGGCTTGGGGTCTTATCCTCTTGGGGCCACATGGGGCAGATGCGCAGTCTGTTGGACGCATTGTCTTCCTCACTGCCAAACCCGGCGCAAAAGCCCAGCTGGAGCAGGCCATCCGAACCCACATGGAGTGGCGACGCCAGCAGCAGGACGAATGGCGATGGAACGTGTGGGAATATGTGACCGGCAGTTCCCAGGGGCGCTACGCTATAGCAACCTTCGGACACAACTGGGGCGACTTCGATACGCCGAAAGTGGTCCCGTGGGTTGAAGAGGCCGACAATGGAAGTCTGGCTGCCTTGTGCGAGACAGCACCCATTGTCCAGTACTTTGAGCATATGGACCGGGTCAGCAGAGCGGGCGAAGGAAACCAGGTGCCGAACATGGCGGAGGTGGTTGTCTTTCAGCTGCATTTCGGAAAATCGGCCCAGTTTTACGAGACGCTGCCGAAGTTTGCCCAGGTTATGGACAAATACAATCCATCCGTTCGATTTGAGTGGTTCGAATTGCTGGATGGCGGCGAAACGCCCTTGTTCATGGTCATGGTGCCTCAGGCGAGCTGGTCCGGATTCGAGAAGCTGAAAGAGTCCGTGATGGATCAAATGGTCCTGCTGGTGGGAAAGCAAAAGGCTCTGGCCCTGCTCAATCGCATGGGCGCTTCAGTGAAGAGCCAGAGACGCGACCTGGTTCGTTTGCGTCAGGACCTGTCCTCCTCGGGGACACCGCCCCCTGCACCAGGGAAGTGAGGGCATGAGACGGGAGGCTTTCCCGCCGCGTTCCCATGGGAAAGGTGACCTGGGCCACGCCCAATGGAAGAAAGGCAAGCGAATATCTTTCCGAAGGGATCTCGGCTTCCCACGGCATGGACGAGAAGGGGCCCACGGTGTCGCTGAATTCCATGGCCAGGGCGCGGAACCTGAGCTATCGGGAGAAGGGAGGTGACCTGATCAACCTGAAATTCAATCCGGCCAACGTGGCGGGCGAAGAAGGGACGCGGCGGTTGATGCAGATCATCGGGACCTGGTGCAACCTGAAGCACTGGCATGTCCTGTTCAATATCATCAACAAGGAAACTCTGCTTGCAGCACAGAGGGATCCTGAGAAGTACCGGAATCCGATTGTTCGCATCGCCGGCTATTCGGCCTACTTTGTCGACCTGTCGCCGATGCAGCAGGCGGAGATCATCGCGAGGACAGAAGAACAGATGGGGTGAGACCACCAACCTCTGGTTCAAATTCGCGCGGGCTTTCTGACCCTCGTAGCCGTGTTGGACCATCTTGTGTCTAGACTTTGGGGGAACCTTAAACAACAGCTGAGAGGTGCCGCATGAGCACAGACGATATCCCAAACGAGGCCATGACATTTGCCGATGTCCTTCGTGAGATGGACATCGACTTTATTGTCCTGGGGGAATACGGCATCGCGGTGGAAGATGCCGCAAAGCTCATCGATAAGGACCATTTCCTCTTCCTCGATGTGCGAACCAGGGAAGAAAGAGAGCACCTGGCTTTTCCCTTTGCGATGCACATCCCCATCGATGAGCTGCCTGATCGACTGGAGGAGCTGCCGCGCGATAAATTCATCATAACCTTTTGTCTGACAGGATTTAGAGGGGTCCTGGCCTATGCCTTCTTGCGGACACAGGGGTTTGACGAAGTGAAGGGCCTCAAGGGGAGATTGGACAATTTGGCCGGAGCCATGACCCCGGGCAGGTTCCATAGGCTCAAGCCTTAAGGTGAATAGCTGCCGTGCAAATGGTTTATGCATACGAACATCCCATCCTCACGGAGAGAAAGGCATCATCGATGGAACTCAAGGGTAAAACCGCAATCGTGACAGGGTCCGGAAGATGAATCGGTGAGGGGATCGCCCGCGTTCTCGCCCGTGAGGGGGCAAATCTTGTGGTGGACTCAAGGAATGCGGCGGATTGCGAGGGCGTTGTCCAAAAGATCGTGTCTTCGGGCGGAAAGGCCATCGCCGTCGGGGCCGACGTCAGCAATGAGAGTGACGTGAACGCGTTGGCTGCCGAGACCGTCAAGCAGTTCGGGGCCATTGACATCCTGTTGAACAATGCCGGAATTGAAGCCCCCCCCGGGTCTCGCCAAGGACCTTCCGGAGGAGCAGTGGGACCGGGTGTTGGGCGTGAACTTGAAAGGCGTGTTTCTCTGCTGCCAGGCGGTGATTCCGCACATGATGAAGCAGGGCAAGGGACGCATCGTGAATATCGCCTCCACTGCGGGGATCAGAATGACCTTTTTCGGAAGTGTTGATTCCACGGTCTCCAAACACGGCGTGGCTGGCCTGAGTCAGCACGTTGCCTGGGAGCTGGCGGATTCCCACATCACGGTCGACACTGTTTGCCCCGGCGGTGTCCTGACACCGCTGATGGAAGAAAACACCGCGCCTGAGTTCAGGGGCATGCTGGTCAAGAGGCTGGTTCCCCTGGGACGTTTCTGTACCATCGAAGAAATCGGAGAGACCGTGAGCTTCCTCGCGAGTGATCGCCCGCAAAGGACGCCAGGAAAACTTGCCGGGGGTTGGAATACATATTTTTTGGGATTTGTCCGGCGCTGCCGACGCGAAAGGAGCTCCTGACGATGACAGTTAAGGGAGGATTCAAAGCACTTGTTCTCGCTGCTCTACTCATGACTCTCATGGGTTGCGCAGGCATCGGCCCGCACACCGTTTCCCGCGACCGGTTCGACTACACCACCGCCATTTCCGATTCCTGGAAGGCCCAGATGCTCGTCAACATGGTGAAGATGCGCTATGGAGATACTCCAACCTTCCTGGACGTGGCCTCAGTGATCAACCAGTACTCCGTCGAGAGCCAGTTGGACCTGCGGCTTTCCTGGGCAGACCCCATCACCAACGCTTTGACAAATACGCAATCCACAGGGGCCGCCACCCGGTACATTGACCGCCCCACCATCACCTACAGCCCCCTTTCGGGGGAGAAGTTCGCACGAAGTCTGATGACTCCTATCCCCCCCGCATCGATCCTGAGCCTGATCCAGGCGAATTACCCAGTCGATCTTGTGTTAAGGCTCTGTGTGCATTCGGTGAACGGGATCCGGAACCGGTTTGGAGGCGCGGGGCGGGCCCGCCCCGCGGATCCCGAGTTCTACCCGCTGCTCGAAAGGCTAAAGAGGCTCCAGGCTTCGGGGGCAATCGGGCTGCGAGTTCAGAAGACAAACGAGATGGACGCCACCCTCATGACCATTCGTGGCAAGGTGGATGAACCCACCGCAGAGGACAGCCTTGCCGTGCGAAGGATACTGGGTCTGGACCCCACAGCCAATGAAGTCTCGGTCGTCTACGCGTCGATCGCAAAAAACGACCGGGAATTGGCGATTCTGAGCCGCTCCATCCTGGAGATCATCATCGATCTCGCCTCCTACATCGAAGTCCCGGAGGTCCACGTGGAGGAAAAGCGGGTCAATCCGACACAAACGGATGACTCAGCTCCAGGCGGGCCGTCAATTCCCCTGATCCGCATTCACAGCTCGCGTGAAAAAAGTGCCGATGCATTCGTCGCGGTGCCCTACCATGGCTACTGGTTTTGGATCGATGACCGGGATCTGCCATCAAAGCGCATGTTCTCGTTTCTCATGTTCGTATTCACTCTCGTGGAGAAAACCGGAGGCAAGGAGGGAGCGCCCATTGTGACGATTCCCGCGGGATAAAGTGCAGAAGTGGCAACAGTAAATCATCCGGCTCAGCAATAGAGCCCTAAATTGAGCGATTCACTCTCTGAAAGCCCTTAGAAAATGCCTTGCCATGCGGGCGGGGATAAACCCCGCCCCTACGATGTGGGTTAAAGGACATTTTCGTAGGGGAGGGCTTTACGCCCTCCCGCAGTGACAAGCATGCTGGAAAATCGCTCACTTTAGGAGAGCGTTGAGTGTGTCACAGGAAGGGACCAGTGGGATGGCCACCTTCATGTGCCTGATCGTCAAGCGGATCCTCCTGTTGTCTCGGGTGTATTTTTCCCGATTCTGGATTTTTCGCGCAGGTTGGCATGCGAGGATTCACGAGAAACAACCTTCAAACAAAGGATTCAGAAAATGAAGACAGCGTGTATCGTTTTCATGATGATCACATTCCTCTTTGGTGTGTCTGCCTCTGCTACGGCCGAGAAGGCCGGCATCCGTCCTTCCGATGCCGCCGGCCAGCCGACCGCCTTCTGCAAGGTCCTGAAAGAACCCGACGCGATTCTGCTCGGAGGTTGGAAAGGCGTTCACATCAATTCGTGGAAGGGGAAATCGGCTCACGACCCGGTGCAATTCTTTCTAAAGAAGTATGGGGACCAGTATGCCATCTATTTCTACCGATCCAAGGAGCACGGTGGAGGCAGGGATATGAGAGGTTGGAGAAAGTTCACCACAGTGGCAAGCCTCCATGGTCATCGCGCTTGATCACCCCGCATGATGAAAATGGGCTCGAGAATCCGTAGGATGGTGGTGAGAAGACCCGGGATGAGGTCGGGCTACAGCTGAGGAATGTACGAGGTTAGAGATGGTCTCTTCTCACCTTGATTAAAGATCTCAAGAGGATCGAGGGAAATCTCACAAGGATCGGGTGATGGAAGATCTTGGCATCAAGAACCCGGCTGAATCGGTCGTCAGGTATGCTGTAAGACATGATATTTGGACACTCTGATCCTTCCCTCCTACGAAATAGTCGCTACACCATCACTAAACCCAGTTGCACTCACACCCCCGTCCTTTCATAATGAAGGCCTGAGCTGCAAGGCCCATTCCGCCTTTTGAACCGGGGAAAGCTGTTCACCCTTCGCCAGGCTGCTTCACCGGCTGAAGCCAGCTCAGGTTCATTATTCTGTGCGCACAAAATAAGAAGTGAGTCATCGAGTAGTGCTTTCAGCAGGGGCAAAAGGGTCCGGGCCCCAGGTGGACCGCTGTCACCCATCTCCAGTTGGCGGTGGAAGCGGTGACGGGTGGCGCCACTCATGGCTCTCCGTCTGCTTGACAAGAGAACGTGAACCGTCCCCAATCCGGCTTCAAGGGAACGCTCGCAGGGCCTCTGTGACGCGACAAGCTGTAGCAACGGGCTGGATGGAAGTAGACACGGAGAACGGTCTTCCCGTTCCAGGGGTACTACCAGTTTGCAGTGAATTCTTCCGTCAGGCATGGGCCCGCTGGGTGAATGGTCCACGAAACGCGGATAACGCTGGGTATGCGTGCGACATCCGACATAAAGGAGAATGATCCAATGCTCTGGAATCGACGGTACTTCATCCTTAGTTACGTCAGATCCTCACTGTGGCTCATGCCCTTTTTCGCTTTGCTGGTTTTCTGGGTGACCAGCCGGATCACATACGGCATCGGCGGCTGGCTCCTGCGGACCGGACGAATCGATGAGACGACCGCGTTTTATGGAGTGACGATGGTCGGAGCGCGCTCACTGCTCGAGACGATAGTCACGTTGAACCTTTCTTTCATCGTCTTCACATTCGGTTAACTCCTCGTAGCGATTCAAGTGGCAGGAGGGCAGTACACGCCACGGATCATCGCGACGACGCTGCTGCGGGATAACACAATCCGGTTCACCGTCAGCTACTTCATCTTCACCCTGTTGTTTGTCTTGCGGGTTCTATATACGATGGGCGGCGAGATCGTCCAGCAGTTCAACACGTTCATTGCAGCCATGTTGGGGGTGGCCTCCATGGTGGTTTTCCTCTACCTGATCGACTATGCAGCTCGATTACTGCGTCCGGTCAGTATCGTGTATCGGGTCGGGAAGGCCGGGCTCGCAGTCATCAAGAGCGTCTATCTTGAGACAACCACATGTCAGCATCCCGTCAAGTTGTCCCGCACAACGGCATGCCCCGACCGGACCGTCGATAATGCAGGTCGTTCGGCGACTGTGCTCGCCGTGGATCTGAAAGGGCTGGTCGCGCAAGCGCGGAACGCGAAGGGGATTATCGAATTCGTCCCCGAGGTAGGCGACTTCGTGGCGGTGGACGAACCATTGTTTCGGTTGTATGGCGGTGCCGGCGCCATTGACGATCGTCAGCTGCGGGGGACAGTTGCGCTCGGATCCGAACGCACGATCGAGCAGGACCCGACCTTTGCATTCCGCATACTGGTCGATATCGCAATCAAGGCCCTGTCACCGGCCATCAACGATCCGACAACGGCCGTACTCGCTATCGACCAGCTTCATCGTCTGCTTCGACGGGTAGGGCTGCGGCAGCTCCGCGAAGAGGTGATTTGCGATGCTGACGGCGAACCGCGGCTCATTTTCCGGACGCCGAACTGGGAAGACTTTGTGCACCTCAGTTGCATCGAAATACGTCATTGTGGTGCGAGCAGCGTCCAGATCATGCGGCGGATGCGTTCAATGTTGGAGAACCTCTTGCAAACCCTCCCATCGCATCGGCATGCCGAGTTGAGCCTGCAACTGGAGCTTTTGGATCGCACGATCGAGGGGCACTACTCTTTTCCCGAGGACCTCGCAATTGCCCGGACCCCAGATTCGCAGGGAATGGGGGGGGCATTGGGCGTGCAACGCGTGATCGATGTGCCATCCGTCGGAGGCGCAGAGGACGACAAGTGAGAGCGCTGCGCCATGCATAGACTGATGATGGGTATCGTGTGTTTATACTGACGGCACTTGCTTGCTTTTCTGTCTTTGCGTCCATCACGTCAATGCCGAATGTGACCGGCCTACAGGTTACCCATGGCGCGGGCACATTCCCGCCGTGATACCAGTTGCTGTCGCGTGAACCTCCCTGCCGCCAATATCTGGTCGGTGACGCTCAAAGAGACTGAAGAACGCTTCGGGTCTCGGCCAACCCATCAGGATTCAGACGACTTCAGGCCTGTCGGGGTCGCTTCAATCCTCTTTTCAACAAAGCCCGGAGTGGGGCCCTCCTCCGCAATGTTAAAGCTCAATTCCAGCTTTCTCTCCTTATGTTGCGTGTCACTGGTCATCCCTCAAACACTTCCCACTATTCGGATCATTCTGCGTTGCGCACGCCGGCCCTGCTACAAAAGAGCTGCATCCAATTGAATTTGCCAGACAGACTCGGATCGGATAGTTGCGGCTAATTTGGCAAGCATGGCATGAATTGGCAATTGCATAAACAGCGTGATTTTGGTCTAAATTCCCCATACCAGGTCCAGTGGACCTTTAGGCACCATAAGAAGAAAAGAATGATGACTTTGAGATTTGAGGGGAAGACGCGGTGGCGATGCGGCCTTCCCCTTTCTTTTTTGGAGGAAGCGAAAAGAGATCGTCCGCTAGGAGAATGACCCACGATGGCAGTCCATTGGCTCGCAAACAACAGCCCTGTCCCCTAGTCTCAACCAAAGGTGAGCCCCTTCTATCTTCCTTGAGCATCAGAGGGAATCAAAGGGCACAAAAGGGCACCAAAGGGCACTTGAAGGGGAGTGCGTTTTGTGGCCTATAATGGCTATGCTTGCAAGGCTTGTGTATTTAACTGCCTGTGACACAGGCCGATCGAACTGATTGAATTTCGTCTGTCCAAACAAAGGGTGGTCGTTTTCCCAATGATCCCCTTTCCCTAAAGCCAAGACATTCGAATGGAAATCAAGGCCGCTCCGAATACTCGGGCGGCCTATTTTGTCGGAATCAGCTCTTGAAGTGAGAAGACCCACAGGCCAGTGGGCGCCCGGTTCTTTGCGTGGTGCGAGTAACGTCCGCCGCTTCGCGAAAGCCTCTTCTCCCTTCAAGGATTTTCCAGAGAGGCGAACTGATGACCATCACCCATGATCCAGGAACCATTACCTGGGCATTTCTCCAAGCAATGGGAGCGGTGGGAATCTCCACCTCGGATGAAATCATCCCGGATGGCTCTCTGCACCGGTTTTACGTGACAGGGCATCGGGTTGGAACGAAAAATGGCGCTTACGTCCTGCACACGGATGGGGTGCCAAGCGGATGGTTCCACGATTTTGTCACCGGCAAAGAACAGAAATGGACCATCAAGGGCGGCATTGACTGGAGGCTCACACCCGAACAACTTGCCGCAATCGACAAGGCGAAGCTGGAACGCCAGGCTGAAATGGAGCGGCGCAAACTGAGAGCCGAGGGCAAGGCGCGATCGTTATGGAAGCAGGCCATCCCCTGCGCCTCTCATCCCTACCTGGAAAGGAAAAAGGTCAGGTTTTTCGATCTTCGCTGCAGCTCCTGGGAAACGCGCGTTCAGGACCTGGATGGGGAGTGGAGATCAGTCCACATTGAAAATGTCCTTCTGGTCCAACTGCGAGAAGAGGATGGCGCCATAAGAAATCTCCAGGCCATCTTCCCTCAAAAGCATGAGGAACTTGGCCGGGACAAGGATTTCCTTGCGGGAGGAAAGAAGAAGGGACTCTTTTTCACAATCGGTGAGGGAACTGAAACCGTCCTCATCGCCGAAGGGTACGCAACGGCTGCAACCGTCCATGAAGCCACAGGCTACCACACCTTCGTCGCTTTTGACGCAGGGAACCTTCACCCAGTAGCGCAACTCGTGAGGTCAAAATACCCGAAGCATCGAATTGTCCTTTGTGCCGACAACGACCAGTTCACCGAAAACAACCCGGGACTCTTCAAGGCGAAGAAAGCGGCGGTTTCCATCGGTGGGGCAGTGGCAATTCCTGAATTCCTGGATTTGAGCCAAAAGCCCACGGACTTTAACGACATGCTCCTGGAGGGAAATGACACGGAAGAGGCCTTGGCCAGGATAAGGGAGATTATCGAAGGCGCAGATATCGAGCTTCAACCGGAGAAACCGACCATCCAAATCAAGGCGGGCTCACTGCCATCCATTGTGGATGAAGCCGAACAGGCGATCCTGAAACACGAGACTTAAATCTACCAGCGCGGCTCGATGCTGGTTAGACCCGCCCGAACTGCTGCCTCGACGGTGAGGGGAATGAGGCTCAAACGAAATGTCGGCGCGCTAGTCCTTGTGATGATCGAGGGACCATGGCTGGTAGAGGAGCTCACCCGGACGGCATACTGGGAGAGATTCGATCGTCGAAGTGAGTCATGGGTGCTGGCCGATGCCCCGGCGAAAGTCGCTCAAACGTATCTGGCAAGAGTTGGAAGCTGGAAGGTTCCGACCCTCATTGCCACCGTCCAAGCACCGACGATTCGCCCGGACGGAGCGGTCCCTGATAAACCCGGCTACGATTTTAAAACAGGCTTGCTGTTCGACCCGGGTGGGGTTGAATTCCCTCCCGTTCAAAGCCATCCCACATTGGAGCATGCCCGCGCGTCACTGGCAGTGCTCCTTGATCTTCTAAAAGGTTTTCCCTTTTCGGGTCTTCAGGACACAAGTGTCGCCCTTTCGGCCATCCTCACCTCGCTGGTTCGCCGAAGTATCAAGAGTGCCCCCCTGCATGCCTTCTCGGCTCCCAAGATGGCCTCCGGGAAAAGCCTTCTGGCCGACGTCGTCGCCATGATCGCAACAGGGAAAACTGCAGCGGTCATGCCTTACGTGGATGATTCCAACGAGGAGAGGAAGCGGATTCTTGCAGCCTTGATCGGCGGGGATGCCGTGATTTGCGTCGACAACATCGAAAAGCCCTGGGGCAGCGACTGCCTGTGCAGTGTTCTGACCCAGGAGTTCTATCAGGACCGGCTCCTTGGAGTCAGCAAGAACATCATCGTTCCAACCTGCACCACCTGGCTCGCCACCGGGAACAACATCACATTTGTAGGCGATCTCACCACACGGGTCCTGCCCTGTTTTCTCGATCCTCAGACCGATAGGCCGGAGGAGCGCAAATTCAAAGTGAACCTTTACGCCCTCGTGCCGGAGAAAAGGTCCACTTTCGTGCAGGCGGCACTGACCATTCTCCGTGGGTATCAGGCGGCGGGAAGACCGGATGTTGGGCTTAAGCCGTTTGGTCGTTTCGAACAGTGGTCGCACTGGGTCAAATCTGCGCTCGTTTGGGTGGGGTGTGCAGACCCGTGCCTCTCAAGAGAGCGCATCGAAGCCACCGACCCGATTCGCCAACAGCTGAGCATCCTTCTTGAATCCTGGTGCGCCATCTTCGGACGGACTCCGGTTACGGTCAACGATATCAACAAACAAATCGAAGGGGATCCGGAGGATCAAGCCGCCAATGCCTTAAAGGAATGCGTTGAAGAGATCGCCGGCACTCAGGGGAAAAAGGTTAACACCCGACGGTTCGGAAACCGGCTCCAGAAGTACAAGATGAGAATCGAACGGGGGAAACGCCTCGAAGCCGTCGGAAACCGCGGTCATTGTGCCAAGTGGCGCGTGGTTGAGGTGGACGGCCATGAGAAGGGTACCCAACAGGCCAATGTGAGTTTGGGGAGTCTGTGTAGACCGCCCACCGAAGAGTGGGGGTCTTACTTCGACTTCAACGGCGATGGTGTAAACGGCAATGGAGAGGGTGAGAAAAAAGGTCAGCCGGCTGGGCAAAACTCCTCAAACTCCCCAAACTCACCTCCTGAGGATCGGGTGGACCAATGGGAGGAGTGGGAGGTCTGATGAAGGCTCAAACTATCCTGCAGAAGATCAGGGCCCTTGGCGTGACATTGAAAGAGGATCAAGGGAGACTTCGCCTTAAAGCTCCACCCGGAATCCTGACAGATGAACTGAAGACGGAAATTGCCGAGTGCAAGTCCGCCATCATTTCCTGTCTCGAGCGTGAGTCTGCCTCGCCTAAACCCAGAAAGTTAAAAAAGGAGTGCCTTCGAGCGGCAAAGGATGTTCTCTCACAGCTCGGGAGCGCTGGAGTCAAACCATTCGGTTTGCATTCCATCAGGCATCTGACAGCGAGCATCCTGGCCAATGCCGGCGAGCCACTTATCAGGATCCAGGCAATCTTGAGGCACAAGAAGCTTGCAACCACGGAGCGGTACCTGCACCGCCTGACGGACCTCAAATCGACGATGCAGGTCCTCTCAAAAAGAAAAAGCCGTCTGGCGGAGCCGTCACCCTCCACCAAACGGCATGTGCAATTGGAAGTTGTCAGGTAACTATCCTAAACAACTGATGTTTTCTGGCGGGGTGGAAGGGACTTGAACCCTCGGCCTCCGGCGTGACAGGCCGAAGGTATACGTTTCCTCCAAATTACTTCATTCTCAAAAATACTTGAGAATAAGGCAAGTTAAGCTCCTCAAGTTTCCCTTGACTTCCTCTGTTTTCTCCCTATATTCAAGCTGTGTGTGGGGGATAGTGTGGGGGGCAGGCCACCCCTGAATCCTTCCGAACTCCACGCTTCAGCCCTGAAATGGTAGAAAGGATGTGGGGGGTATGGCAAAGCAAGAGAGGATCAAGACGAGTTACCCCGGCGTGGTCTACATTGAAGGGGTTTCAGTAGCAACCGGCAAGCCTGAGAGAATCTATTACATCCGCTACCGAAAAAATGGGAAGCTGGTTGAGGAGAAGGTTGGACGGCAATTCCAAGACGATATGACCCCCGCCAGAGCTAATCAGGTTCGCATCAAGAGAATTGAGGGGGACCAACTTCCCAATAGGGAGCGCAGGGAGGCAGAGAAGGCCAGTAGACTGGCTGAGACATCCAAATGGACCATTGACAAGCTGTGGGAGGAGTACAAGTCCCATAAATCCGACTCCAAGGCTCTGAGGACTGATGACAACCGCTATCAAAATTATGTCAAGCCCGCGTTTGGTGAGAAGGAACCCCAAGAGCTTATACCCCTCGATGTAATACGCCTGAGAACGAACCTTCTGAAAAAGAGAAGCCCACAGACTGTCAAGCACGTTTTGGGACTGCTCCAAAGGATTATCAACTTTGGCGCCAAGAAGCACCTTTGCAAGGGGGCTGAATTTCATATCGAGATGCCGAAGGTGAATAACATCAAGACAGAGGACCTGACTCCGGAACAACTCTCCCGGCTTCTCGAAGCCATAGAGAACGACGCAAACACCCAGGCAGCACACATGATGAAGATGGCCCTCTTCACCGGAATGCGCAGGGGGGAGATGTTCAAGCTGAAATGGGATGACATCGACTACCAGCGTGGCTTTATCAAGCTTGTTGACCCCAAGGGTGGCCCGGACCAAAAGATCCCGCTGAACGATCCTGCAAGGGACCTCCTGCTATCGCACCCAAGGGGAGACGGTGAATATGTATTTCCCGGGAGGGGAGGGCGCCAACGTGTAGATATCAAGCATCAGGTGAACCGGATCAAGGAGGCTGCAGGCCTGCCCAGGGACTTCAGAGCATTGCACGGCCTGAGACATGTTTATGCCACCATGCTCGCTTCAAGCGGGCAGGTTGATATGTACACACTGCAGAAACTCCTCACTCACAAGCACCCGGCGATGACCCAAAGGTATGCCCACCTGCGGGATGAAGCGTTACGAAAGGCTTCCGACCTGGCGGGAAGCATTATCAATGAAATTGTAGGTAAGAAAGTGATTGACACAGGAATGGAAGGTATGCTATAGGGATCGGTAAGAATGCACCAAAACAATTGGTGCAGATTTACTACTATCCACACAGCCAGGCACGGTTACATGCCTCCCTGGACAACGACAGGGAGGTTTTTTTATGCCTGGTCCTCAGAACCCATCGAAGAAACCCAATATACCCCCAGAGCTTCTCCATCACCGTTACCTGAATGAATCCGAAGTGACGGCGCTCACTGGTCGTGGACTGCAGTCGCTCCGAAACGACCGGTGCAGAGGACGTGGCATCCGATACTGCAAGGTCGGTAAACGCGTGCTCTACCGTCTCTCCGATGTTCTTGAGTTCATGGATGCCCACTTGATTCAAACGGAGGCCATGTAACATGGAGCCCACGGCGGCGGGATGACATGAAATAGAAAACCCGGCTGCCGGGCCGGGTGAGGACAATAAAAACCAGGATATGTGATGGAATATACCGATAATTCACCAAGAAGTCAACGAGAACAAGGGTTTGAGAGCCAGGCTGCTTCAGGTCTCACATCTCCACATATATCGCTTTTCCCGAGTATGCCGGAGCCGGGAATTGTGATCGAGCGACTCCTGGGTCCTGGGGTCACTGTGGTTGCAACACCAGATGCCTCATTCCACAACCGTCGAGTTCTCACCCGCCAGATGGCCCTATCGATTGCCTCTGGTGAGCCGTTCTTGGGGTTGCTCCCTACCAAGCAATCTCGGGTCCTGTGGGTGAGTCACGGCGAGGCAGATCGAATGGCTGATGAGGCCTGGGGACCGGAGCATGGAGGCATCGAATTTCGTAGCCGGTGGCCCCGGATTGATGAAGGGTGCATCGGAGAGATCAAGCGGGCAGCGAGCAACGGCTTCTCTGTGATCTTCCTGGGTGCATTCGGCAGTATCCTGCCTCCCCTCGGGGCATGGGTCGAGGAGCACCACCAGATGCCCAAGAGCGAGTCTGGGAAGGGTGGGGAGCCTGTTCATGTTGGGCGCTCCTACGAGTACTTCATTCGCCAGATGGAGACCGATGCCATCAACCAGCTAAGAGACACGGCCGTGCAATGTGAGGTTGCTATTCTCCTCACCGGCAGTCTGACCACAGGCAAAAAGCTCAAGGAGACCCACGGACTGCACCAATGCGACGGGCAGATCCACCTTTACGATGACCTGACTTTGCGAACAATCGGAAGGGATTGGATCGGATCAGGGGAGTGGGCACTGGAGTGGGATGGGCCACAGCAACAGTCCCTCCGACCAAGTCAGGAGACCATCAGGCGGCACAGGCAGTTGCCGTTGAACGACAATGACCATCGAATCCTTGCTGTCCTGCGGGAGAGCGGACCCATGACCCCACTTGAGGTCAGCAGAAGGACCTCCATATCCCGTACGACAGTGATTCAAAGGCTTGAAGGCCTGGCCGACGAACGCAAGGGGAGACTGGTGGAGAACACGGGAGGTGGTCGATGGAAGGCGCGATAGAGTGTCATGTTGTCATATGCGTCACATGCATGTCACATGGTTGATGTGACAGCGCAAACCACCTCCCTGCATTGGATTGCGGCACGTGTCACATGTGTCATACGTCTACACCTATATGAGGAGAAAACATATATAGCAAAACCATATGACAGATATGACAACACCTTCAGATTAGCTGTGGTGGCGGTTTTAAGGCTGTCATATTAGCGTATGACACGAGTATGACGCATATGACAGATGACAGCCTCCCCCGTTACGAAGGGGACTTTCCGATGTGACAGCAGCAGGGCGTGAAAACGTGGGTTAAGAGGCATGATTCCATTGAAGAGAGGAGGACGATCAATGCTGGATGATTTGCTGGATTCCCTTGATGAGATGAAGCAGGCCATCGACATCGAACCCATCGTGACTAGGCAGAAAGCGGCTGATCCGCCAAAGAAGACACCCGCGAACCTGCTGGGCTACGAGTACGGGATGCACAGCTACATCCGCAGCATTCGTGAGATCGGGAGATTCCTCTCCCCAGCAAAGCCGCATTGGACCAGTGACGGTACTGCGGCTGATCCGCCAACATGGTCTCCCAGCGCGAAAGTGTGCGCCTGGCGGATGGATGGTGCAGGTAGTGGATCTGATCCAGTGGGCAGAAACCTTCCATCGTCGGGGGTGCACCCATGAGGAGCAGGAATAGGCAAGCATCAACAATGCTATCCCCACAAAGAGGGGGGTCACTATCCATATTTTGCAGTGTTTTCAACTAGTTTTCATCAGTCTGGTTTCCAGGGAGCAACCGATGACAGAGACAACGAAACGCACAACTCCACAGGAGACCGCTATTCGCCAATGTGTTGCCATTGATCCTCCGGCAGCTCCAGCAAGAAGCATAAACTCGCCAAGCAACCGGCGCTGCCGCCCATCGATAGCTCCCGAAGCGCAGCATTTTGACATGCTGGGGCCACCAGCAGCCAGTAGAGCGGAGGCAAGCTCCCAACCTACACTTTTTCGCTTCTGCCTGGAGCAGTCGTAAAGAGTGCCACTTTGCAGCGCGGACAAACGCGATTATTTTTCTGCGCTTCTGCCAATACTTCTTCAAGAGTAACCAGTCAGCCTCTCAAGACGCCCAAAGCTGAGTTCAGCAGCAGCTGTCACCAAGCGCAAACAGTCGGTAAGCGGAGCATGGGAGTGAACTTATGAAGTGCAAGCCCCTGGCGTGAACCTGTTGATATAGCTCAGCAGTTTCTGGAACCGCCAAGTGCAGACCCACAGAGTGGTAATTTGGAAGCTGTGAGAGAATAACCCCCAGCTACCCGATTCGCTGAGCAACATCGTCTGCTACCGAACGATGAGATCGTTGTACACGAGAATCGGATCTGAAGTTCGCACAACCGCTTTCCTGACAGAAGCGTCGAGAAAGACACGCTTCGCAAAATCAAGATTCTCCTGAGAGAGCTACCTCTTGTACGCATCAACTATCACCCACCAGCCGAGCTGCATCCCATCGAAGTGTCAATTCTGGACGATGAAGTAAGACTGCAGTCGCCGAATATCGAGATAGCGTTCAAAGTTTGGATGAGCCTCATCTTCGCTCTTGGGCTAGCGCCGATGATGAAATACAGTGTCTTCCCCTGGTGAGAAGTGCCGCCGATGCTGCGAGCGTAGCGACGGATTTGAAGAGACGCCAGTTGCCTGCGGTGAGTGACCGTCGCAGCTTCAGTAAGCTTAGTCGCCTGTGCGAGTATAGCTGTAATGAGTTGAGTGACTCTTGAGTCCTGAGCGACGGAGTGATCGTCAGCTGCCATAGAGATATGATTACCGTGAAGCCCACCATAGCAGCTATAGTAGCAATCCGATGACATCTTTCTCAATTTCATCCTCCCTGGCGAACGAGAGCAAGTGCTGCTGCAATTCCTGCATATTTCCTGAAAGTAGGGCGGTTGTCCAAGCCTCAATCGGATTACTACTGAAACCAAGACCATGACCCACTCAATCCGAGGTAGAGCAGGGATACAGGGAAGGACTCTGCCACAATAACCCCGTTGAGCAGGGCGAAAGATGAAAATCTGCGGTTTCAGAGAACAGGGTACGGTCAGTACATCGGCGGAACATATTTCCAGTGCTGGGATGATGCCGCCCCATCTCCCGTTGGTATGAGGGGTGTTCCCGTTCTAGGGTCAATTGGGTTCATGACCCGTTCCTGAAATTGTAGGTAGCGACTCTGCGCAGCTTCCTCTCTTGATCGGTAATTGTTCATCTGACGTGTAAATTCTGCGGCAGCGACTTCCCCAGTTGCCTGCATTTCCGCCAAGGCCTGGGCTCTCCGCTTCTGTTCCATTTGTTGCCTCTGCCTCTTGGCCTCGCGCTCTCTCTCGGCCTCTTCCATGCGCTCCCTCTCTTCAGCCTCCCTTTGGGCACGCTCGGCGCGATTCTGTTCCTCTATGGCCTGCGCACGCCTCAGCTGTTCTTGCTGTTGTCGCCGCCTCTCGGCCACTTGCCTCGCTCTCTCCCCTTCCACCGGCCCCAAGGCATTTTGTGCTTCAGCATGCCCCTGCTCCGCTGCCTGGCGACACCATTTCAATGCCTCAGCCTGATCCTCTGGCACGCCGTAGCCATTGTCATACGCAATGCCCAATAAGAACTGTGCGTCAGGCTCTCCCTGTTCCGCTGCTTGACGCCACCATTTCACTGCCTCGGCATAGTCTTGCTGAACACCTTGGCCCTTGAAATACATCACTCCCAAATTGAATTGGGCGGTAGCATTCCCCTGCTCTGCCCATCTCCTAAATTCGGCATGCGCTTTGGAGTAGTCGCCTCTGTTATAAGCCGCTATCCCTTCATCAACACCGGCACGAGCATTGGGAATCGCCAAAAGCAAGCCAAACACCAACGTTAGCAAAGCAACGGGGTGAAAGGAGACTCCAAGAAATCTGTCGTTTTTCATCGTCGCCCCCAAGAAATAGGACACCTCAGACAAGGACAACAATGGAATCCTGCCATCGTTGTCGTTGAACGAAGTTCAATTCCAGGACATCGGCACATGAAAAGGAGGCAGAGCCATTGCTAACCCTGCCCTTGAATTAAGCTAAATGATATGACTACCAGCAAGGAACGATACTCACCGTATCACGCCTTTTATAGGATCCCTTCCTTTGTCTTCCCCTTGAGGATGCCTTCCGTATCGCCGCATTGAAATCCAGTTTCCTCAGTGTAGAAATGGCAGATCAGATCTTTCAAACGGTCTCCATTAATATCCTCTCCACGGGGGTTACAAAAGCCAGGCTGTACTCATCGCCAGTAGAACCAAAGGTAAGGGAGTTTCTGATCTACCTGACTTGGAGCATTGAAGCCCTCAGTAGATAAAATGGCAACGGGAATCTTACCCTTGCTTTTGGGATTGATGCTGTTTGGATCACTCCCTGGCTTGATGTCGATAGCGACAGAACGAGAACGAGCAAGTTTAAGAGTCACTGATAAAAACGCTATCACCTGTTCCTAGCGCTCCAAGATCATCGAAATTCATAGCAGTACAAATCTACTGAGCTACTCCGCTGATGCCTGAGACAGGCCCCCAGTTGGCTTTATACCATACAGTGCTTCCATCGTTGTTTGCACCATACTCAGTAGCTGGAATCCACACCAGCATCGACCAATCAGCACGCCAAATTATCTTTCACAAAAGCAATCTCCCATTTTGCCGATGAGAGCAGACTACCCACAATAAGCGGAGCCGAGGAACTTAGTTCACCTAAGAACCCACCTGGAGCACCTTGCCATGACCAATTTTCAGTTTGCCATATGATTTGATACTCTGTTCCAATATCAAGATTCAGGGTGAAAGTGTCCACTTGGCTCCAACTGCCAAATCCTGGCCCTAAGGGCAGACTAACTATTGTGCTTCCGTCTTGATACCATACAGCAATAATTTGGTTGTCAGCCGTGTAAGTGAATTGAACATCAACAGCGAAACCAGGTGTCACCATCATAAAAGCCAATAATATTGCACATAATATCACCTTTGACTTCTTCATTTCACACCCCCTCCTTTCCAAACAAAAAAGCCGAGCTATCCGACATGACCTTCACGCAGTCACTCTCGGCAACCCGGCTGTCTTCTTGGAAGACCCGTGGCTTTCCGTCCCCCGATCACTCGAGGTTTGGCTTTCTAATAAGGAGCTACATAGAATCCTGGCCTGGCAGGCCAGGAGAGAATTGAACACAGCTTGAGCTTCACCGGACCCCCTCTTTGAAGCATAAAGGTTTAGGCAGAACGGAATTCATACCAAGGCAGGGCCATCCCTGCCCCTGCCCTTGATCTCAGCAAATAAGTTGCCTACTTACACGGAACAATCCTAACCAAATCACGCCCCTCTATCACCGTCCCATCCTTAGTCTTGCCCTTCAAGACGCCCTCGGTATTACCACACTGGAACCCTGCCGCCTTTGTCGAGAATGTACATACAAGATCCCTCAGACCGTCACCGTTGACATCCTTCCCCTTACGGGCGCAATTCACGAGACTTTGCTCCCCACCTGTCGGCCCAAAATTGAGCGTTGCCGGATTCACGTCCTTAGGTGCATCAAAATCGCCCGAAGAAAGGATTGCAACCGGAATCGTCTCCATGCCCAGTAGGTCGATGGTGTTGGTACCATCTGCTGGCCTGATATCGATGCTAATAGGGTTGTACGTGACGATGAAGACGTTCATGTTGCCGTGGTCGTGGTGATAGTCGCCGTCGTTGCCATAAAGGATTTCGATCATGTCGCCCGTCTGCAAAGTCATGCCCAAGCAGGTATAGATCGTCTCTAGCCTTGGGCGGCCTGAAACGGTAAATGACCCTATCTTCTTCGTAACGCCGCTGATCACCGAGTTTACTGTCACATCGAAGCTACCGGTGGGTACACCGTAGGCCACCATCTCACTCTTTAGTTTGATTTCATAGATATTCATTGATTGGGGTGCATGAAATACGGCGACTGTAGGGTATTCAATCCCGGAGTGCACAAATACACCGTCGAATGTTGCGTTTGAATAAAAACCATCATAACCGTACCACTCTGGACTACCGGTTATCACCAACTGACCTATAATAGACCCAGTTGTTTCATAAGCCCGGTAACTGTTTGGACTTGGCGGGAGCAAAGCCTCGTTATGGTCCTTGTTATGGAATGTCCACAGATTGTCTGGAGGACTGTTCCGGATAGGGCATGGGGCAGCGTTTCAAGATAGCCTCGCATCTCAAAAGTCGCGGCGTGCGCCAACGTCACCACCCCTATCCCCAACAACATCGCTGAAATCAATACCAGTTTCTTCATTTTCCCCTCCTTTATGATCCGCTGGTCCGTCTCTGAAATCCGAACCCTAAGGCCAGTCAACCGGACCCAGAATTCAAGACCCGAACCCCTCAATAACAAAAAAAGCCGAACCACCACTGCGGGCGTCACACAACGCCCCACCTGGCAGCCCGGCTCTCCCGCATTTGCGGGATCCGCGGCTTTCCGTCTCCCGTCTCACGGCGGGTTTGGCTTTTTCAGGACCCTATCAATCGCCTCCTGCTACTCCTTGGAGGCCATAGACATCAAGCAGGATCAGTACATACCTTGAGCTTCACCAGACCCCTCCTTGAACCCCCAACCCCTCTATGTTGCGCCACAATCCATTTTCTCGAAACAGGCAAGGAAGTTCCCCCCCTCACCACTCCTTCTCCCCACCAATCGCCTGATTGAGCGCATCGACAAGCATCCCCTCGACTGGTCGGCATTTGTCGCACTCCTCGAGATGATCGAGGAATAAGCTGATATTCACACCCTCCTTGGTCTGGATCCCGAGCCTTACCAGCTCCTGGCCACACACTAGCTTGATCACAACCCCCCTCCGTCATGTGCCAGTGCAGAAAATATGACAGCCCATTTCCGAAACCCGACTAACTCACCACACGCAGGATCCCACCTCACAAATCCAGGGGATAAGCATCACCACCCAGGACTCAATCAAGCACCATCCATGCCACCCTCGCCACACCGCGCCCAAGCCAACTCCGATCAACAGGTTTTTCTACTCCAGGGAGACAACATTGGGCGCAGCTATTCTCAATGCATGATCGAGAAACGATTCCCGGCCTCCCCACAGAATTCAGGCAATCATCTTCCTTTCTACCCTCGGTAGATTGGACCCCTTTCAAAGCATGACCCTCAATCCGATGAATCACGGGATGCAATGTTCGGTATAGATCACATGGGGCGCCGGGATTTGGAGGGTATCTGAAAAGAAACCAAGATGGAGGAGAATGCCGAGAGGTCTTCTGGGAACGGCCGGTGAGTACGGGGTGACCCACAAAGGTGCTCCAGGATTGGCACACCCTCTGTGGAGCCGTATTTTGCTCTTTTCAGCCACTCCGTCCTGTGCCCTCACTCAGTCCAGTTCACACCGAGAAAGTGGTGCAGAGGGGCGATCAGAAAGGTGGTTCTGATGGTTACACCCTCTCGTCGCTGGTGGGCGCCCATCACAGCTCATTCAGGTACCTGATTACTGCCTGTGGCAACGACGAATCATTGTGCCCGCAGATCAGGTGATCGGTCTGGGTGGAGTCAGATGATTGTCAGTCTAACTGGATTCCGAGTTTGTGAGGGGTTGCTCCCCTGATTTTTGCAGATTCTCCAGAAGGTGAGGGGGCGCCTTCGTGGTGCCTTGGAGAGAGAGGAGGAAGGCCAAAATCGGGTGTCCGATTCAAGGGTGGTTTGACGTCCCAAAAGGTACGTCGCGCTATGAAGACGCCGCCTGGTGTGCTGCATCAAGTTGGGTTCTTATGAAATTGAAAATATTTGCGATGGAATTCGTATAAAGACTGAGGATTGTGACCAGCGCACCGGTGATCACGGCGAGTAAAATAGCATACTCGGCCATGCTCGCACCCCCATCTTCCCTGAGGAAGGTCTTGATCATTCCTAGCATTCTGATTCCTCCATTCGGGCTTTGACAAATAAGCTTTGAGGATCACCTGAGTACTAAGGTTTCCAATATTCACGGTATCCTAAGGTCATTTAGGCCATGTCCCGCGCGCAGTATGGAGCCGATCCTTGGACACTCCAACACTCCAACAATTCGAGGCATCCATCTCCTTTCTACCTCTGCGGGAAGGCATGTCAATCAGGAGATTCCTGATTTTTGCCCATTGTGCACTCATGTGTGTCCGACCATTCGCGAGGCTCAGGGCCAGAGGGAAAAAGTTTTGAGAACTGGATCATCCGCCTGACCCATGACCTGTTTGAGGTTTATGAGGGGTGAGCAGGCGAATTCGGAATTTTCCAAGGGGAGGTAGGGGTGACGATGTTTTTCCCCATGCCGCTACCCGATCGTCTATCCCAGGCTCTGAAACTCCAGCTTAGCGGGCATGTGTGAGGAGATTTTTCACCCCGCCCCACCAGGATATCAGTGCCGGTGACCAGGGGTTCCTCTCCTCCAGTCCACCCTCCACCACGGCATGCAGATCCGCCCTTGTCTTCGCCTAATACTTGTGCCAATGATTAAGACCACTGACAGGATTCACCTAGAGGAGACTTACACCCCATAAGTTCGCGCCCATGCCGGGCGTACACAATCGCATCGACAGCGAGGCGGTAGACCGCGCGCGTCATGCGAGGCGTTGAAAAAGTGAGGGGACCACATGAAGATCAAGCACGAATACATCGGCGTGTGGCTGATAACCGAAATGTCGTCGTGGGATCGCGACTTCATTGATCTAGTTGCTCCCGGACATTTGGCAGTTAAGCCAGACGGCACTGGGACATTCGCATTTGGCGCAATTGAGGCGGAGATCGACTGTCGAATTGAGAGACATGCAGATCAGGAACGGCTTGCATTCTCTTTCGCCGGATGGGATGAAGGCGATGAAGTGAGCGGCAGAGGGTGGGCAGTCGCGGATGGGAACAGCATGGGCGGATGGTTCAGTTTTCATCTAGGCGATGAGTCAACGTTCAAGGCGGAGAGAAAGAAGGCGAAATAGGTCTCCAATCGGGTAGCCGGGGCGTTCTCCCCCAGTCCCCAACACTTACCCGCCGCACCATTGGGGGCGCACCCGTCAACGGTGACCACTCACACGCCACACGTCGCACCCTACGTGTCACACATGGGGACCTCAACCAGACAACCCCACAGATGCCCCAAATTTGCCCCACAATCCATTTCTTCCACTCAATCCACAAGGCAAACGCCAGAACCGGGCCACACATCACTCCATCCGCAAATCACTGGAAATGTTTTCCAAAAAACCAGTCATCAGTCTGGGCGACCTCTGTATATCACCCATATGAACATACCACTCGTCACTTTTTGGGGGGTGGGGGGGTCAAAAATCCGGCCCAGGACAGGGGAGGTGAGGGGAGCGTGCCTTCCAGCTGTGTAGCACCGATCCCCTGCCGCTTCTGCTCCAGGGGATCGCATCGCCCTCTCGAAGGAGTCTTCAGGCTGGATTGCCAACACCATCTCACCATTCTGCTGCCGTCCCCCACAGTGTCCCCCACAATCAACAGAAGCCTCTCTGGTTTGGGAGGAGAGGCGTGCATGTGGGTGAGGCAGTAGCGTATATCAGCGGGAGAGAGCGGTATTTTCATGAAGTATGTGGGGGATAATGTGGGGGATGTATCGGCCATAAGCAAAAAAGGGGTTAACCATCATGGCTAACCCCTTGATTTTTCTGGCGGGGTGGAAGGGACTTGAACCCTCGGCCTCCGGCGTGACAGGCCGGCGTTATAACCAGCTTAACTACCACCCCTTAAGGACATGGTGGGCGGAACAGGGCTCGAACCTGTGACCCTCGGCTTGTAAGGCCGATGCTCTCCCAGCTGAGCTATCCGCCCGTGCGATGAGCACCCGGGAGCAGGTTGCGGGCCTTGCTGCCCAAGCGAGAGTTACTATCTATTTGATGGTCCTCCAAATGTCAAGCCATTTGTGTCCGAGAATCCCAAGGCGCCGGGCGCGCCAGGATATTTCGGGTACCAGGGCCTTTTCAGTGTGCCCTGATCTCGTCCGTGGGAGGTTTCTTCGGTTCGAAAAGAACCGCTTTCCGGGAGGTGTCCTCGGGGTCACGGAAAAGCTCCTGGCCTTCATGCAGAATCAGGGCTCTCCTCAGGACGTCGTCCATGTGTTCCACGATCTCCACTTCGATTTCCTGCAGAATCTTGGCGGGAATGTCCTTGAGATCCTTGGCGTTGTCCTTGGGGACGAGGACCGTCTTCATGAGGCCTCTGTGGGCCGCGAGGATCTTTTCCTTCAATCCCCCGATGGGGAGCACCCGCCCCCGCAGGGTGATCTCACCCGTCATGGCCAGGTCGCTTCGGACGGGGATCCTTGTCAGGGCCGACACGATGGAGGACGCCATGGTGATTCCCGCGGACGGCCCATCCTTCGGAATGGCTCCTTCCGGCACATGGACGTGGATGTCCAGGTCCTGGTAAAAGTTCGGCTCGATTTTCAAGCTGGCTGCTCTCGAGCGCACGTAACTCAATGCGGCCTGAGCCGATTCCTGCATCACTTCTCCAAGCTTTCCGGTGATAGTGATCTTTCCCTTGCCGGGCATGACCACCGTCTCGATGCCGAGAATATCTCCGCCAAACTCAGTCCATGCAAGCCCCACGGCGAGACCGATTTCGTCTTTCTCCTCCGCCCGGCCGTAGCGAAACTTGGGAATGCCGAGATAGTCCTGGGTGATCTCCTCCGTCAATTCAACCCGGGTACCGGTTCCGTTGCGGACCACTTCCTTCGCAACCTTGCGGCAGATGGACGCGATCTCCCTCTCCAGGTTGCGCACTCCCGCTTCCTTGGTGTAATGGCGGATGATGTAAAGGAGAATCTCATCGGAGAAGGCAACATTTTCCATGGCGAGGCCGTTTGCCTTGCACTGCTTGGCCACCAGGAAATTCCTGCCGATGTTCTGTTTTTCGAATTCCGTGTATCCCGCAAGCTGGATGATCTCCATGCGATCCCTCAGGGGCGGCGGGATGGCGTGGAGCGTGTTGGCCGTCGTTATGAAGAATACCTCGGACAGATCGTAGTCCAGATCGAGATAGTGGTCGTTGAACGAAAAATTCTGCTCGGGGTCGAGAACTTCCAACAAGGCTGCGGAAGGGTCGCCCCGGAAGTCCATGCTCATTTTGTCGATCTCGTCGAGGCAGAAAACGGGGTTGTTGCTCTTGACCTTTCTGAGGGACTGGATGATCTTCCCGGGCAGGGCTCCGATGTAAGTCCGCCGGTGACCTCGAATCTCCGCTTCGTCCCTGACTCCTCCAAGGGAGAGCCGAATGAAGTTGCGGTTCATGGACCGTGCGACGGATCGGGCGAGAGAGGTTTTTCCAACACCCGGAGGTCCCACGAAACAAAGGATGGGCCCTTTGATCTTCTTCACCAGTGCCTGTACCGCCAAGTACTCGACGATCCGTTCCTTGGGCTTTTCCAGGCCATAGTGGTCCTCGTCGAGGATGCGAGCCGCCTCGTCTATGTCGATCTTGTCCTTGGTTTTCTCGAACCACGGGAGGGAGAGGATCCAGTCGACATAATTGCGAACCACCGTGGCCTCGGCACTCATGGGGGACATGAGCTTCAGCTTCTTGAACTCGCCCCGGACCTTGGCCGCGGCCTCCTGGCTCAACCGCTTGCGCTTGATGCGCTTTTCAAGCTCCTCCAGTTCGGACTTGAAATCGTCCTTTTCTCCCATTTCCTTCTGGATGGCCCGCATCTGCTCCGTGAGGTAATACTCGCGCTGGGTCTTCTCCATCTGCTTTTTCACACGGCCCTTGATGCGCTCTTCCGTTTGGATGATCTCGAGCTCGGACCGAATGTGACCAAAGAGTTTTTCCATGCGCTGGCCGACGGGGAGGGCCTCCAGAAGCTGCTGCTTCAGTTCCAGTTTGAAGGGCATGTAGGAGGCAATCGTGTCCGCGAGCCGTGAAGATTGATCCACAGCGGCAACCGCATCCAGGATTTCCTGGGTGATCTTCTTATTGTGCTTGGCATAGGTCTCGAAAGCCGTACGAACACTGCGGCGAAGGGCTTCAGTCTCGACGAGTTCTCCCTGGGGTTCGGGGAGTTGCTCCAGTTGCACGAAAAAATACTCGGGATGAGGGATGAAATGGAGCACCCGCGCCCGGAGCTCTCCTTCCACCAGCACCTTCACGGTGCCGTCGGGGAGTCTGAGGATCTGAAGAATATTGGCGACGGTTCCCACCCTGTATATGTCCGACTCACCCGGATTGTCCGTCTTGGCTTTTGTCTGGGCCGAGAGAAATATCCTCTTGTCCGTGGACATGGCTCTTTCCAGGGCGTTCACCGACTTGTCTCTTCCGACAAAGAGGGGAATCACCATGGACGGAAAGACCACAATGTCCCTGAGAGGCAACAAAGGTATGGCAAAAGTGTTGTTGGGAGTCTGCTGATCGTCCTTATTTCGCGTCAATTTGAACATGTTTTGGTACCTCTTGCGAAACACCTTCAACGCAACTGACCGCCTCGCCGGGGGACTATGGAGGGACTCCGCGCTTTCCCGGGGGCAACGACTAGGCTGATTCCTGACTCTGGCCCCGGTACAGCAACAAGGGAGTCACCTCCTTCAGGAGCACATCCTCATTGATGATGCACTCTTGAATCTCGGGATGCGAGGGCAGGTCGTACATGATGTCGAGCATGATGTTTTCCATGATGGAACGCAGTCCTCTTGCTCCAGACTTCCGCCTCATGGCTTCCTTGGCAATGGCTCGGAGAACGCCGTCGGTGAATCTCAACCGCACGTCTTCCAGTTCAAAGAGCTTTTTGTACTGTTTGACGAGAGCATTCTTCGGCTCGGTGAGAATCCTCACCAGTTCGTCCTCGGACAACTCACGCAGGGTGGCGATTACCGGCAGGCGACCCACGAATTCTGGGATCATGCCGAACTTGATGAGGTCTTCGGGCTGAATCTTGCTCAGGACTTCACCCACGTTCTTTTCTTCCTTGCTCCGGATCTCGGCTCCGAAGCCGAGTCCCTTGGCGCCGATGCGCGAATTAATGATGGTCTCGAGGTAGTTGAAGGCGCCGCCCACGATGAACAAGATGTTGGTGGTGTCGATTTTTATGAATTCCTGTTGAGGATGTTTCCTTCCCCCCTTGGGTGGCACGCTGGCGACGGTTCCTTCGAGGATCTTGAGCAAAGCCTGCTGGACTCCCTCTCCGGATACGTCTCGGGTGATGGAGGGGCTGTCGGATTTTTTGGCGATCTTGTCAATTTCGTCAATGTAGACGATGCCCCGTGAAGCCTTTTCGATGTCGTAGTCGGCCGCCTGGATGAGGCTCACGAGGATGTTTTCCACGTCTTCGCCCACGTACCCTGCTTCGGTGAGTGTCGTGGCATCGGCGATGGTGAAGGGAACATTGAGGATGCGGGCGAGGGTCTGGGCGAGGAGTGTCTTGCCCGATCCGGTGGGCCCGATCATGAGGATGTTGCTCTTTTGCAGCTCCACGTCGTTCTTGTCGAGCTTGAGCTCAATGCGCTTGTAATGGTTGTGCACCGCCACGGACAGGATCTTTTTCGCCTGCTCCTGCCCGATGACGTACTGGTCGAGGAAATGCTTGATCTCCACGGGCTTGGGAATTTGTGTCGCTCGGGCAGCTTCCTCTCGGTCGTATTCCTCCGCGATGATGTCGTTGCAGAGTTCCACGCATTCATCGCAAATATAGACGGTTGGACCCGCGATGAGCTTCTTCACTTCGTCCTGGCTCTTACCACAGAAGGAGCACCTCAAGTCTCCGCCTCTCTCATCCCTCTTCTTGGCCATCCAATCCTCCTAGCCTTCATATTTTTCAGGGCATCCGATGCACCTGGAATTGCCCCATGGTCGACAGTGTTAAACGATGCAATTGTCTTACCACACGTCGGATTACGGCTATTATAACTACGGCAATGGTTTTTAGCTAGCTCAAATGCGCCTCGGTCGCGCGGTCCGGTTTCAGTGCCGTCGGTCCCCCATCGGTTTTCCGACAAAAGTTCTTCGTTTCTGCCATGGCCCAGCGGATTGCTTTGCCAATCTTCCACCGCCGGAAGTCCTTCCCCCACAAATCGAAAGCCCCCGCATTTTTCTGAAGTGCTTCCGCGGGGCATTCGCGCCTGTTCAACAAATTCAGTGCATGAGGCCAACCTTGGCCTGTTGAGAGACTATCTCTGAATTGGTCAACATCTCCGTCCCCTTTGATGGGGGAAGCAGGGAGGGGTTGCTGGTCGTGGCCTTTTCTCACTCTCCCCCAGGCCCTGCCATCAAGGGAGGGGAATTTTGAGATAGTCCCTGAACCATGTCGACGGATGCTTGACGGACGAGATGGGAGGATTGCGAGATCAGTGAATAAAGGGGGGGCGCACATGGAGAGAACCTGCCGGGATCAATCGGCGGCTGCTCCCCAGTGTGTCCCAGAATACTTTGAATGGGGGCACCTCATGACAATGCCCGCATTTGTGGTCCTGCTCTGCTGGTGATCACCTCATCCACGATGCCGTAGTCCTTGGCCTGAGCCCCGGACATGAAAAAATCCCTGTCCGTGTCTCGTTCGATCTGGTCCAGTGCTCTTCCTGTATGGATCGTCAGGATATGGTTGAGTTCTTCCCGGAGACGCAAAATTTCCCGCGCCTGGATTTCCACATCCGTTGCCTGCCCCTGGAAGCCTCCCATGGGCTGGTGAAGCATGATCCGGGCATGGGGCAGGGCGAACCGCTTTCCCTTGATGCCGGCAGCCAGCAGCACGGCGGCCATGCTTGCCGCCTGTCCCATGCACAGGGTCGAGACGTCGGGCTTGATGTACTGGATGGTGTCATAGATGGCCAGGCCCGCGGTGACCAGGCCTCCAGGCGAGTTGACGTAAAAATGGATGTCCTTGTCGGGGTCCTCCGATTCGAGAAAGAGCATCTGTGCGATGATCACGTTGGCCACATCATCGGAAATCGCCGTTCCCAAAAAAATGATCCGGTCTCGAAGCAAGCGGGAATAAATATCGAATGCCCGTTCTCCCCGGCTGCTCTGTTCAATGACAATGGGGATAAGCGACATGGATTACTCCTGGCTTGAAGTGATTGGTTCGGCGGCCGACTCGGTGTAAACCGCTTCGGCCTCGATGAGCTTGAAGACCCTGTCAAGGATCCGGTCGTCTTTCGATTGCTCCACTATGTTGCTGTCAGCGTACTCACTCCTGACGGTGTCAAGATCTTTGCGCGTGAACCGGGCGACTTCCTGATAGATCTCCTCCACCTCATCGTCCGACAGCTGGAGACTCTCCTGCTCGGCGATCCGCCGGCAGATCAACCTCCAGCGCACGTTTTTCTCGGCCTGGGCGCGATAATCGGCGCGGATCTCGGGTGAGTTGAACCGGGACGTGTCTATTTTGAGTCCCTGGCTTTCAAACTGGTGCTGCAAGAGTCCGATGAGTCGGTCCACTTCCCGCTCGACAACCTTTGGCGAGAGATCAAAACTGTTGCCTTCGACCAATTGCTCCGCGATCTGCCGACGCACCTCGGAAGTCGTTCTCGACTCCTCGCGCTTGGCGATCTGTTCCCGGATGGTTTGCCGCAGCGCATCCAGGCTGTCGAATCGTCCCACCTCACTGGCGAAGTCGTCGTTCAGTTCGGGAACAATTTTTTCCTTCACTTCCTTGATGACGAGCTGGACCAGAACCCGCTTTCCGGCAATCTCTTTCGTGGGTGCATCTTCGGGGTAATCCAGTTCGACGGTGAAGATGTCGCCAGATCGTCTTCCCGGAAAATGGGCGTCCAGGTCGGGGTGAATGGCCTTCTTCCCCACTTCCAGCATGTAGTCGTTCACCTGGCCTTTGCGGAAGACGCTTCCGTCCACCGTGGGCGTGAAGTCGATGAGGACCACATCCCCATCCTGGACCGGACGTTCATTCTCAATGGTTCGCAATTGGGCGTGCTGCTGCCGAATCCTCTCCAATTCCTGTTCTTCCTGTTCCGCATCGATCTGGACAGTGGGGCGCTGGAGGCTGAGTCCCCTGTAGGCGGTCACTTCGAAGGGGGGACATACATCGACGATGGCCGCATAGGAGAAAGTCCCGTTGTCCTCGAAGCGCATCTCGCTCACATCGGCCTCGACGAGGGGTTTCAGGTCCATGTCCCGAAGGGCCTCGGGGAAAGTGTCCTGAATGAATTGAGAAGAGACTTCACTTTCAACCGCTTTCCCGTAATAGGACTTGAGGATGGTCAGGGGCACCTTTCCAGGCCTGAAGCCCTTGATGCGAACAGTCTTACCGAGATCTCGATACTTCGCTTCTATTTGCTTCGTCACCTGCTCGGCGGGGATTTCCACCAGCAGCTTTTTCTGATTTGGGCTCAGTTCGACAACGGAGACATTCATTCCCACTTTCCGTAACCTTTCTAAAGGGATGAGAATTTGGAAGCGCCCGGATACATGGTGCGAGAGGGGGGAATTGAACCCCCACCCTGCTGCCAGGGCTGGATCCTAAGTCCAGTGCGTCTACCAGTTCCGCCACTCTCGCTCAATATCAAGGATTCCTTAGGCGAAAACCTTTAACAAACATCTTTGGGGAGCGATGTCAAGGAAAACTGAGAGATGAGAGCGCTTGCGGGAAGGCCGCCCGCACCGGGGGTGAGAAGGACTCCTGCACAGTCGGCACCCCGGCGGCGGGCACTCAAAAACCTCGAGCAAACACAGAGGGAGTTGTTTGGCATGGAAAAAGTAGGGAAAACTTCAGTTCCAACTGACCACGTCCGAGTTTTCCCCTTCGCCGCCCTCCTGGCCATCGGCTCCCATGGAGAGAAGATCGTAGTCGCCGTGTTCTCCAGGTGCCCGATAAACGTACGGGTGTCCCCATGGATCAAGCGGGATATCCTTGGAGAGGTAGGGTCCGTCCCACAAGTCATTGCCGGGGTTCTTTCGCAGGCCGTCCAGCCCAAGCTGAGATGGAGGGTAACCTCCCAGGTCCAGACGGTACGCGTCCAAGGCGGTTCCAAACAGGGAGATCTGTGCCTTTGCCGCTTTTTGCTTGGAGCTCCCGACCTTTTGAAACATTTTGGGGCCCACCAGGGCAGCGAGCAACCCCAAGATGATCATCACGATCAGCAGCTCAATGAGAGTAAAACCCCTCTGATCTCTTCTCAATTCGAGGCCCCACCGGTTTTGACAGGAATTCTCCGCCATGGCTTTTCTCCGCCACATCCTTGTGTGCTCAACTGTCGATCTGCCTGGCCGCACCGATGTGCATGGTCACGGGACGGCTCTTTCGTCTTCGCTCAGGTTCTTTTTAACTGAGTCCGCCATTGGAGTCAACGCGGCCGGAGACCGGCAGCTTCTCGACATCCTTTGGCGGCAGCCGGTATTCCTTGCCCTGGTAGAGGCCCCTCCCCCGAAGGTGATCATGGATGGCGTTCAGGTTCGCTCGCTTTTCCAGAGCCCATTGGGGGGCGACCAGCTCGTCAGGGTGAGGATCCCCCGTCAGGCGATGGACGATGATGTGCGGGGGAAGGAGTGACAAAAATTCACCCACAAGACCGACGTATTCTTCCCGAGACAGACAGCGGTACATCCCTTTCCTGTGCCACTCGTGCAGAACCGTTCCGCGAATCACGTAGAGCAGGTGGATCTTGATGCCCCGGACATCTTGACTGGCGATGTAACGGGCAGTTTCAAGCATCTCTCGGCGGCCCTCTCCCGGAAGTCCAAGGATCACGTGAGCACACACGGGGATTTCTCGCGCGTTGGTTCGCCTGACCGCATCCTCAAAAGCCCGCACCCGGTGACCCCTGTTGATCCGCTCGAGGGTGGCGTCGTTTCCTGACTGAAGGCCATACTCAAGCCACAGAAAGTGATTTCTCGAAAGGTCTCCCAGATAATCGAGGGTTTCTTCAGGCACGCAGTCGGGGCGTGTCCCTATGCTCAGCCCGACGATGTCCGGCACGGCCAGAGCTTCCTGATACAGAGCCCGCAACTTGTCCAGGGGAGAGTAGGTGTTGGAGAACGACTGGAAATAGGCTATGAACTTCTTCGCTTTGTATCGTTTCCCGAGAAACGATTTTCCCCGCTCCAGCTGCTCGGTGATCGACTGGCGAAGGTCCGCTGCTCCCGTTCCGGACCCCCTGATGTTGCAGTAGATGCAGCCGCCGGATCCCGCCATCCCGTCCCTGTTGGGGCATGTGAGCCCTGCATCCAGGGAGATTTTCTGCACCCGGCATCCGAAAAGCCGCCGCAGGTAACTGCTGTAATCCCGGTAAAGATTCTCTGTCATTCCCGCCATCACGTTCAAGGGACAAAACGATTTTCGAGCCGGGCAAAACGCGCCTTGGATTTCATCACCTACCGTGTTGGTGAGAGGATCCCTCGATGTTTTGCACCGGCTTTGGTATCATAGCACCGTGTGCACCAGTCTGAAAGACATGTGAATTGCCGCGTTCATGGGGGGCCCCATGAACGTTCGAATCACGAATTCGAGGGATCTTTGAAATGACGCTGGACAGTGATGTGATCGTTGTCGGAGCAGGGCATGCCGGGTGCGAGGCCGCCCTGGCATCCGCGCGCATGGGTTGCCGCACTCTGCTCTTCTCCATTTATCTCGATACCGTTGCCCACATGCCGTGCTCTCCCTCCGTCGGGGGAATCGGCAAGGGGCATCTGGTGAAGGAAATCGATGCCCTGGGCGGTGAGATGGCGAAGGTCAGCGACCTCACGGCCATCCAGTTTCGCCGGCTGAACATGAAGAAAGGGCCGGCGGTGCGGGGGACTCGCACCCAGAACGACAAGGTCCGTTACCGGACTCTGATGAAGCACCGCATTGAATCGCAGGAGAACCTGAGACTCACCCAGGCCCTTGTGGACTCCCTGGTGGTGGAGGATGGCCGGGTGGTCGGCGTCGTCGACCAACTCGGGACCTTTTTCGGCGCCCAGGCGGTGGTGCTCGCCACCGGCACTTTCCTTCACGGACTGATTCACATCGGGACGGCGCAGATCCCGTCGGGAAGAGCCGGTGAGTTTCCGTCCAATGCCCTGGCGGATCAGCTGCAACGATTGGGATTCAGACTCGGCCGCATGAAGACGGGGACACCGGCCCGCATTCATCGAATGAGCATTGATTTCAACGCGTTCAAGGAGCAGGAGGGCGACCCCGAGCCCAGACCTTTTTCTCTTTTCACCGAGGCGGTGCCCCTACCCCAAGTTTCCTGTTTCATGGGGAAAACCCGCGAGGCCACACATCGCATCGTGCGGGGAAACATTCACCTCTCCCCGCTGTACAACGGAACCATTCAGGGGGTCTCTGCCCGCTATTGCCCTTCGTTGGAAGACAAGGTCATGAAATTCCCTCACAAGGACTTTCACCAGATCATTCTCGAACCCGAAGGACTGGACACGGAGGAAATATACGCCAGTGGCACCGGAAACTCTTTGCCCTACGAGGTTCAGCTCAAACTGGTGCGCTCCATCGCGGGGCTCGAAGAGGCACAAGTGATGCGTCCTGCCTACGCCATCGAGTATGACTTCGTGGAACCGACTCAGCTTTCCCCGACCCTTGAAACCAAGCTGGTCAAGGGATTGTATCTCGCCGGCCAGATCAATGGCACTTCCGGATACGAGGAGGCGGCGGCGCAAGGGCTTTGGGCCGGAATCAACGGAGCGCTGCAGGTGCAGAAAAGGCCGCCGTTCGTACTCGATCGGTCCGAGTCCTACCTTGCCGTGATGGTTGACGATCTTGTCACGCGCGGCACAAACGAACCCTACCGCATGTTCACCTCGCGGGCCGAGTACCGACTGCTGTTGAGGGAGGACAATGCGGATCTCAGGCTCCTTGAAAAGGGTCATGGCCTTGGACTGCATTCCTCGGACACGTTCAAGGAATTGCGGGAAAGGCAGGAGGCCATCGAAGCCGAGTTAACCCGTCTGAAAAAGGTCCATGTGAACCCGTCGCCGTCGGTCAACGAAGTCCTCAGGTCCAAAGGTTCCTCTGCCATAGAAGAGCCCACCTCCCTGGAGAAGCTCCTGAAGCGCCCCGAGCTGACATACGACGACCTGGAGTCCCTGCTGCCAGGCCAGGATCCGCGCCCCTCTAAAGTGAAGGAGCAGGTGGAGGTTCAATGCAAGTATGAGGGGTATTTGAAGCGCCAGGAAGCGGAAGTCCAGAAGTTCAGGCAGCTGGAGAAGGCGACCATCCCGGCGGACTTCCCTTTTGACAAGGTTCCCGGGCTCTCAAACGAAATTCGGCAGAAGCTTTCGGGCATCAAGCCCTTATCCCTGGGGCAGGCCTCGAGGATCCCGGGCATGACACCCGCGGCCATTTCCGTCCTCATGGTCTATCTGAAACGCTATCGGGCGGATGATTCGAAATCCGCCCAAGTCCCTGCGGAACAGATGGATTTGCTGATGTAAATCCCACTTGCGTGGACTATAAGAATTCCTGTAAAATAATGTTTCATGCTTGGAGGGTTTTACCGAATTCATGCTGAGCGGCGCATCGATCTTGAAAAGGGGGGCTGTATGGAGGGGATTAAGGAAAAGGATTTCATCGCAACACTCAGGGAGCACGGGCTTCAAGTGACGTATCAGCGTCTCGCGATCTACCAGGCGCTCCACAACACCAGGGAACATCCCAGTGCCGAGGCGATTTACCAGCAAGTCAGAAAGCGTTTTCCCATGATTTCCCTCGGGACGGTTTATAAGACCCTCGAGCGCTTTCACGAAGTCGGTCTGATTCAGAAGGTCAGTCCCTTGACGGAGGTGGCTCGCTATGACGCCATCGTGGACCCGCACCACCACCTCGTGTGCTTGAAATGTCACATGATCGAGGACATCGAGGACTCTTCCGTGGAGAAGAAGATAACGATTCCCAAGGGGAACGGTTTTCAGATCGTGCGGCAGCAGGTGCTCTTTCAAGGGTATTGTCCAACTTGCCTTGAAAGCAAGTGACTTTCGATATCTCACCGCAGAGGTTGCCGAGAGCGCAGAGGATAGCCCTTTCGTGATCTCCGCGGTAAGAGGGAAGCCTTTCGAGCCTGACGGGCCGGTCAAGAACAACCCCGACGCATCACAGGGTTCGCCCCCTTCGACGAGCTCAGGGCAGCCCTTCATGGAGCACTTGTCTTCGAACAGGTCGTGATGAGCGCTTTTGATGCGAGGCTCACCATTTCTGCTTTCCACGCCCCACCTCGCCCTTCGTCGTCCGCTTCGGCAATCCTCACACCCATCACTCCAAAATGATTGAAGGATTGTTCCCTCATCCCGTCTTTCTGCTTGAATCCCCGAAGTCTACTGTGCTAAGGGTCATTGGTGGAATTCTCCGTGAACACCCTGCTCAAATTGATGAAAACTCAATCAAATAAGCTTAGGATTTCTTGACGGCACCATGGTTTGGAAGGAGGAAGCCTCGTGAACATTGTCGTTTTGCTCAAGCAAACGCCCGACACCGAATCGGTCATCAGGATCGCTCCTGATGGAAAGTCCATTGTGACGGACGGACTCAAATGGATCATCAATCCCTACGACGAATTTGCATTGGAAGCCGCCCTGCGGCTGAAGGACAAACAGGGGGGCAAGGTCACCGTCGTGAGCTATGGGCCTCCCCGGGTTGTTGAAGCGCTTAGGACGGCTCTTGCCATGGGGGCCGATGATGCCGTACTCCTCGATGATCCCGCGCTCAAGACAGCCGACTACATGCGGGTGACACGCGCTTTGAGCGTGGCCATAAAGGAGCTCAACGCGGACATCATCCTCATCGGATCCCGTGCCATCGATTATGACCAGGGGCAGCGCGGCGCCATCGTGGCGGAGAACCTCGGATGGCCTCACCTGGCTCTTGCGGTTTCCATCGACTGCGATGGGACCACCGTGACGGTGGAGCGCCCCATCGAGGGTGCCAAGGTTAAACTCGAGTCAAGTCTTCCGGTGCTGGTGACCCTCGGAGGGTCTCACACCATATGGAATCCTCGCTATGCTTCGCTTCCCGGCATCATGAAGGCAAAGAAGAAGCCCATTGTGAAGAAAACCATTGCCGATCTCGGCCTTGATCCTGCGGAATTCGCGGCGGAGACCGTGAGAATCCGGATCACCGGGCTGGAAAAACCGCAGGAGCGCCAACCCGGGCGCATCATCGACGGCGGTTTGGATGCCGAGGGCAAGGCAGCCGAGCTGGTTCGCAGCCTTCATGAAGAAGCCAAGTTGATCTAGGGGGGAGGAGTATCGCAATGGCGAAAAGTGTTTGTGTGATCGTCGAATTCAGGAGTGGGAATTTCCGCCGTGTATCTTTCGAAGTGGCGAGCGAAGGCAGAAGAGTGGCGGACGCCCTTGGCCTCGAGCTCTGCGCAATTGCGGTTGGATCCGGTTTGACCGACAAGGCGGCCGAGTTGGGCCGGTTCGGCGTGGACAGGGTTTTCGTCAGGGACGATCCCGCTCTGGAGAGCTACCTGGCCGAGACTCACGCTCCGATAGTGGCCGAGATCACGAAACGGGTGGACCCCGCGGTGATTCTGCTTCCAGCTTCCGTCGACGGGAAGGACCTGGGATCCCGTCTCGGAGCGAAGCTCAGAGTGGCCTTGGTCCAGGATGTCATCGAGATAAGATGCGAGAGCGGGGTCATCAAAGCCAAGTGGCCGATTTTTGCCGGGAAGTGTTTTGCCTGGAGTGAATGGTCCCAGGGGGCTTTGCCCGTCATTTCGTGTCGACCCAACGTGATGAGCTGCCTGGCTCCGGACGAGTCCAAAGCCGCGGCGGTGGAGAAAACCGACATTCCCGTTCCGGAAGCTCGCTCCAGGGTCAAGGACATCGATTACGACACCTCCGGCAAGGTGGAATTGACCGAGGCCGAGATCATCATTTCGGGGGGCCGCGGTATGAAGGAGCCCGGGAACTACGTGTTTCTGGAAGAGCTGGCCCAGCTCCTTGGGGCCGCGGTGGGAGCGTCTCGCGCTGCCGTGGATTCAGGGTGGCGTCCCCATTCCGACCAGGTGGGGCAAACCGGCAAGGTGGTCACCCCCAATCTCTATATCGCCGTGGGGATTTCCGGTGCCATTCAGCATCTTGCGGGGATGGGGTCGTCGAAATACATCGTTGCTGTAAACAAGGACCCGGATGCACCCATTTTCAGCAAGGCGGATTACGGAATCGTGGAGGACCTCTTCAAGTTCCTCCCTGCCTTCACGGAAGAAGTTCGAAAGCTGAAGAGCACGTGTTCCTAACCGATTGAGAGGGCCTCTGAACTCCTGTCCCTGAGGGGGCGGCGGGGAGTGCCCCAAGGAGAGGTTTTCCCGGCGTTTCCTCAATGTTCACCCAATTCCGCGCCTTGATCTCGGAAGCCCATTGGGGGATTCATGGATCGCATCTGGTACGGCAGTTATGACCCTCGTGTGCCGCGAGCGGTGGAGTACCCCGATCTTTGTTTGCCTCTTTCCCTGGAACGGAATGCGGCAAACTTCCCCGAAAACGTCGCCATCGAGTTTTTGGGCGCAAGGATTAAATACAGGGATCTCTGGGAGAGGGTGGGTCGGCTGGCCAATGCCCTTCATTCCATGGGGGTGACCAGAGGGACGAGGGTTGCCGTCATGCTTCCCAACTGTCCCCAGGCGATCATTGCCTATTACGCCACCCTGTGGGTTGGGGCCATTGTGGTGCTGACCAACCCCCTTTATGTGGAAAGGGAATTGGAGCATCAGTGGGGTGACGCGGAGGCTGAGTATCTCATTGTCCTGGATCACCTCTTCCCGAAAGTGGAGAGGGTCCTCGGGAAAACGAAAATCCGCCGGGTGATCGTGACCAGCTTGAAAGAGGCTCTGCCGTTTCCCCTGAAATATCTCTACCCATTGAAGGCAAAGGCGAGCAAGCTCTTCACGGCTGTGCCTTACAGTGAAGCCGTCCTCAATTTTACAAGGCTCCTCGATTCACACCAGCCCGATCCCCCTCCTTTCGAGGCGGAACCCGATACGATTGCCGCCCTTCAATACACCGGCGGGACCACCGGGGTAGCAAAAGGTGTGATGCTCTCCCACCGGAATTTGCTGACCAACGTGTTGCAGCTGGTCGCCTGGTTTCCTGACCTGAGGTTCGGCGCGGAGCGATTCGTGGGCGTTTTGCCCTTTTTCCATGTCTTCGGCATGACCGTGACCATGAATCTTCCCCTGTATGCTGCCTGCACCATAGTCGTGGTCCCCCGGTTCGAGGTGAACGACTTTCTCAAGACCTTGCAGAAGACCAAACCCACCTTGTTTCCGGGGGTGCCGACGATCTTTGTGGCCATCGTGAACCATCCGAAGGTCCGATCCTTCGACTTGTCTTCCATCAGGTATTGCATTACCGGGTCCTCGCCCATGCCTCTGGAGGTCTTGAGGAAATTCGAGGAATTCACGGGGAGCATCATTGTGGAAGGATACGGCCTGACGGAGTCGAGTCCCGTGACCCACGCAAACCCTCTGGGGGGAATCCGCAAGATCGGGTCCATTGGACTTCCCCTCCCAGATACCGACGCCAGGATCGTCGATCTTGAAATGGGCATTCACGAGGTGGGGCCTGGGGAACATGGCGAACTGCTGGTTCGAGGTCCTCAGGTGATGGGCAGCTACTGGAGAATGCCTGAAGAGACCATGCAGGCCCTGCGAGATGGCTGGCTCTATACCGGTGACATCGCCACAAGAGATGAAGAAGGATACTTTTTCATTGTGGACCGCAAAAAGGACATGATCATCTCCGGAGGCTACAATATTTATCCGCGGGAGATCGACGAAGTGCTCTATGAGCATCCCAGGGTGCTGGATGCCGTTGCAGTCGGTGTACCGGACGACTATTGGGGGGAGATCGTCAAGGCATTCATCGTTGTCAAGCCTGGTGAGTCCTTGACCGGAGAGGAAATAGTCAAGTTTTGCAAAGAGAGGCTTGCTGCCTACAAAGTGCCGAGGGCCGTGGAATTCCGGGCGTCCCTTCCCAAGAGCCTGGTCGGAAAGGTTTTTAGAAGGGAGCTGCGGTTGGAGGCGATGCGGCGGCGCGAATCGGAACAAGTAAAACCCGAACCAGGAGTTCACCAGCCCAGCCCAGCACAACGCATTGACGGGTGAGCCGGATTCTTCCCATGTTGTTTGAGTCATCCGATTACGGCCGGAAGAAGCTTGTTCTTCTCGAAGCCGCTACCGATTTTTTCTTCCTGCAAAATCGTTCATACCCCCGCAAAGCTTCCCTGGAATGGGTCGGAAACCGCTACCGACTGACGCGTCTGCACAGAGCGCTGATCCACCGCGGCGTGTTCAGCCAGGACCGGGCGCTCAAGCGGCGAGCCAAACGGCGTCTGGGAAGTGACTGGATGGACGAATGGCTCGTCGTCGACGGACACAATGTGCAGATCACCCTCGAGAGCGCCATTGTGGACCGGCCCCTCCTCAAGGGAAACGACGGAGCCCTGCGTGATGTGGCGGGTCAGTCAGCGCGATTCCGCATGTCGGAAGTTTCAGAAATGGCCCTCGACATGTTGTTTCGTTTCTTGGGAGAGCACAGACCCCGGCGGGTTTCCTTCCTCTTCGATGCACCCATGAGCCACAGCGGAGAGCTGGCACATGAATACAGCCGAAGACTGCGGGATCTCCGCATTGCCGGTGAAGCCAGGGCGGTCCCCGTCCCTGAGCGGGAAATTCCTTACGGCGAATGCACCGTCGCCAGCAGTGACCAGGTGATCTTGGAAGAATCCAAGGGGTGGATAGACCTGGCAAGCCGCATATTGACTCACGCGGGCCGGCTCAGGTTGGCCGTCGATTTCTCGGGGATCATCGCGACGGGGTCGGCCAACCAGGTTCTCACATGCGACTGGGATTTGGATTTCCTCGATTGGGTTCAAGACCATTAACTTGTAAAATGCAACGAGCTATGCTAGCAAACTAAGCTTTCCTCAAATCCTGGATTGGAGATGAGATCGAACTGAGATCCAAGGTGGAATAAGGTGGAATGCGGCTGAAGAAGAGGAGAGGAAGTTCAGATTATGGCTCGAATCGCCCCACTCAGGGGCTTGCGGTACAATACCCAGAGAATCCGCGACCTGAACCAGGTTGTGATTCCGCCCTATGATGTGATCACAGCGGACGAGCAGGAACTCTTTCATCGGATCAGCCCGTACAACATGGTCCGTCTGGAACTGGGAAAGCCGACAGATCAAGATACCGCGGGAAACAATCCCCACACAAGGGCCGCGGAGTATCTGAAGGAATGGCAAGCCGAGGGGATCCTGGTGAGGGACCGGAATCCCTGTATCTACCATTACGAGCTCGGTTATTCGCTGGATCCCCAAACGCGCCAGAGCAGACACGGGTTCATCTGTGCCTTGAAGCTGGAGGACTTCAGCTTTGGCACGGTTCGCCCCCATGAACGAACGTTTCAGAACGTCAAAGACGAGAGGCTTCGTCTGATGCTCTCCTGCCACGCGAACCTCAGCCCCGTGTTTTCCCTCTACGGCGATCCGCAGAACCAGGTCGACTCGACCCTCAGGGGAGGACGGGAACGCCAGCCGGTCATCGATTTCACCGACAGCCATGGATTGGAGCATCGGATCTGGAGAGTGGTGGACCCTGAGACCATTCGCGAGGCGGCGAGGCTCATGGAGGAGAAAACGATCTTCATCGCCGACGGCCATCATCGCTACGAAACGGGACTCAACTATCGGGCGATCCAGCGGGAGGCCGCGAAAACGCCCGGTCCCCATGAATCGTACGAATACATCATGATGTATTTGTCCAACATGAATGACGGAGGGTTGACGATTCTGCCCACTCACAGGATGCTCAGAAACCTCAATGGAATGAGGGCCGACGCCTTTCTCGAGGAAGCCCGTGCATTTTTTGAGATTTCCACCTTCGAGCAGGATCCTGCAGGCGAGCGGGCGTGGGCACAGGTTCTTCACGATGGCGGAGCCCGCAAGGAAAACGTGATCGGTTTCTGTTGCCGTGGAGGCGGTCCTCTCACCATTCTCAAGGCCAGGCAGGAAAAGGTTTCCGAGTATCTTGCCGGGAAGGGCCTGGCGGGAGCGCTCCGCCGGCTGGATGTGGTTGTGTTGGACCAGGTGATACTGCGTCACCTCTTGAATTTGTCCGATGATTTCCTTGCCGATGAAAGGAACATCCACTTCAAGCACAACCTGCGGGAAGCGCTTTCTCAATTGCGGTCGGGAGACTACGAGGCGGGCTTTTTCATCAACCACACCCGGATCGAACAGGTGGAGGAAGTCGCCAGTGCGGGACTGATCATGCCCCACAAGTCCACCTACTTCTACCCCAAGGTTGGGAGCGGTCTGGCCATCCGCCTCCTGGACCGAGACGAGAAGGTCGTTTGCTGAAGGCATCTTCCTTGTTTACCTCCGACGCGCTTTTCAATGGAAGGTTGACGGTGACCCAGGAAAGGCACGGCTACCGCTTTTCCGTGGATGCCCTGCTGCTTGCCGGACTCACCAGGGTCAAGCCCGAGGACAAGGTCGCGGACCTGGGCACGGGCTGCGGTGTGGTCGTCCTTGTCATGGCCTACAGAAAGCTGGGCCGTGATTTCATTGGTCTTGAGATTCAAGCCGAGCTTGCGGGGTTGGCAAAGCAGAACGTCGAGGCCAATGGGCTTTCGGATCGGGTCAAGATAGAGCACCTCGATTTCAGAAAATCAGCCGAGCGGTTCCCCCCAGGCAGTTTCGACCTCGTCGTGAGCAATCCCCCCTATCGCCGTCTCGAATCCGGGAGAATCAACCTCCATGCGCAGCGAGCCATGGCAAGGCACGAGCTCCTTGGCTCCGTCGCCGATGTGTTTGCCGCCGGCGGACACATCCTCCGTCACGGAGGACGGCTGGCTGTTGTCTACCCGGCGGTGCGACTGGGGCACCTGTTGGTCGTGGCCCAACGGAACGGGTTCAGCCCGAAAGAGTTGACCATTGTGCACTCGAAGCCGCGGAGTCCAGCGTGTCTCGTTCACTTGGAATGCCGCAAGGGAGGCGGCGAACAAATGCGGATCAAGCCTCCTTTTTTTGTCTATGATGGCAATGGAGTGTATTCTGAAAGCATGCTCAGGCTGATGCATGATCAGTGAAGATGAAATCAGGTGGAAGTTGCCCGGCCCCGGTGGCCGGAGCCTGGCTGACAGCCTGTGTGCGAGATGGCATGCGTGAATCACGGAAAACCCATGAAAACCGGAGGAGAAGGGAATGGATCTAGGTCTCAAGGGCAAGGTGGCCTTCGTCGCGGGAGGAAGTCAGGGTTTGGGCAAAGCAGTGGCGATGGAAATGGCGCGCGAGGGAGCGAAGGTGGTCATTTGCGGTCTCGATGATCCGGAGCTTCCCAAGGCGGTTGAAGAAATCCGTCGAGATACGGGAGGCGAGATCATCGGCGTTCCCGCCGATGTGACCGACAGCGAACAGGCTCGGAATTTCATCAGAAAGGGCGTGGAACACTTCGGCTCGGTGGACATCCTCGTAAATAATGCGGGGGGGCCGCCTGACAGGACGTTCCTGGAAATAGACGATGAACTGTGGATGTTCGGAGTACGCCTGAACCTGTTGAGCACGATCATCATGACGCGGGAGGTCGTTCCCGTTATGAAGGAAAAACGCTGGGGCCGCATCATCAACATGACCTCCATTTCCGTGAAGCAACCCATCGACGGGTTGATCCTATCTAACACGGTGCGGATGGGCGTCATCGGCATGGCCAAGACCCTCTCCAATGAGCTCGCGCCTTTCAACGTGACCGTGAACAACGTTTGTCCCGGCTACACCATGACGGAGAGGGTGAGGAAGCTGGCCATAGACGTGGCGGCGAAGAAAAAGAGCACGCCGGAGGCGGTCGTCAAGGGGTGGGAAGCGTTGATCCCCATGGGGCGATTGGGAACCCCGGAGGAATTCGCCGCGCTGGTCGCGTTTCTCGCATCGGAACGGGCCGCCTACATCACGGGGGCCTCCATCCAGATCGATGGCGGTTATTATAAGGGAAGCATGTAAAACAGGGACGCGAAGAAATGGCAGAACCAAAGGCATATGTTCGGGCGGTGGGACGTTTTGTCCCCGAGCGGCGCCTGACAAACCAGGATCTCGAGAAAATGGTGGACACCAATGACGAGTGGATCCTGAGTCGAACGGGCATTCGGGAGAGGCGCATTTTGGAGCCCGGGCTCGGCAACTCCCACATGGCGATCCGTGCTGCAAGAGAGTGCCTGGAGCGCGCTGGCGTGGAAGCCGGGGAAATTGAAGCCATCATCGTCGGGACGGTGACCCCCGACATGTTTTTTCCATCCACGGCCTGCCTCGTTCAAAGCGCCATCGGGGCCGATCGGGCCTGGGGCTTCGATCTCTCGGCCGGATGTTCCGGCTTCATCTTCGCCCTCACCACCGGTGCCCAGCTGATCGAAAGCGGGAGGCACAGGAAGGTCCTCGTCATCGGCAGCGATGTGATGAGCAGCATCATTGATTACGAGGACCGCAACACCTGTATTCTTTTTGGCGACGCTGCCGGCGCAGTCCTCCTGGAGCCTTGTCCTGAAGAGGGCTACGGGTTGCTCGACTATGTTCACCGGGTGGACGGCGCGGGTGGGGACTATCTCCACATGAAGGCGGGGGGAAGTCGACGTCCCGCCAGTTTGGACACAGTCAGGAACAAGGAGCACTTCGTTTATCAGGAAGGCAGGCAGGTTTACAGGTATGCCGTGACGGAGATGGCCAATGTTTCGGTGACGATTTTGGAACGCAACGGTCTGAAAGGGGATGACATCGCCCTTTTCGTGCCTCATCAGGCAAACCTTCGCATCATCGACGCCAGTGCGAACCGCATGGGAATCGACCCGAACAAAGTGGTCATCAACATCGATCGATTTGCCAACACTACCGCGGCAACGATCCCCCTGTGCCTCTATGATGTGCTGGTGGAGGAAAAGCGTCTCAGCAAGGGCGACTACATGGTGATGTCGGCTTTTGGGGCGGGCTTCACGTGGGGAAGCGTTCTCCTGCGCTGGTGGGAGTGATCGTCTGTTGTCATGCCCGCGAAGGCAAGCACCGGGGTTTTCTAATGGATTCCAGCCAAGAGTGTGCGGGAATGACGTGTGGTGTTTCGGCCACTTCAATGCGCAGACTTGAGCTCATTTCCAAAGCAGTCGCTCATGCCCCTTTGGGGCACCCGAAACGATAAAATACCTTGAATCCACCGCAGAGGGCGCTGAGAGCGCAGAGATTCTTTTTCCACAACTTGTTTTCTCACCGATCTCCGCGTGCTTTGCGGTGAAATAAGGAACTTTTCGTAGCAGGGCGCTCGGATTCTCCCCCGCAATGAGGGATGGGCTGCCCTGGGGGGGGGAAGCTCCAACTCGCTAGAGGCCGGCCCGCTTCATCAGCTGTTCCCAGCGATCATCGGTCTCACGCTGGAATTCAACGACCTGCTCCTCCTTCATTCGCTTGAAACGTCCCTGGATCTTCAAATAATCCTCCACGGGTCTCTTGCGGCCGCTCCTGGCAATGCTGAGACTCTTGCCCGTGAGGTTGAACACGCCGTTCTCCACTTCGTAGAGCACGACAATACCGGTTTCCACGGCCAGGCGACCCAGCTTCACGGTGTCTTTGGTTTGAAACCCCCAACCTGGAGGGCAGGGGACCGTCAGATGGATGAACCGGGTCCCTTTGATCTGCTTCGCCTTCAAGAACTTGTTGAAAACGTCCCCTGGATAGGCGGAACAGGCGGTGGCGAGATAAGGGAGGTGGTGAGCCTCCATGATCTGGATGAAATCCTTCTTGGGCTGTTCCTTCGGGATCACCGGAGTTGTGGTGGTCAGGGCACCGGAGGGTGTGGCGCTGGACCGCTGCACCCCCGTATTCATGTATGCCTCGTTGTCGTAGCACACATAGATGATGTCAGTGCCCCGTTCCGCCGCCCCGCTCAGGGCCTGGATGCCCATGTCGAAAGTACCCCCGTCGCCGGCCATGGCCAAAACGGTGAAGTCGTCCCGACCAGTGGCCTTCAGCCCTGCCGCAAGCCCCGTGGCGGAAGCCGCTGTGCTCGCGAACGTGTTGTTGACGGCATTGATGGCGACGGGGGTCTTGGGATAAATGCCGTGAAGGATGGTCAGGCAGCAGGCCGGATGCGTCATGATGGTCTTGGGTCCAAGGGCCTTCAGGATGTAACGGTAGGCGATGGGCAATCCGCACCCCGCACAGGTGCGGGTGCCGGGCAAGATGTACTCTTCTTCGGGAAGATCCATGATGGCTGTTGACATGAACGCGCTTCTTTCTGGTGATTGATGGGTTGAAATTGCATTCTCGAGAGGACGGTCGGCCTCCCATGAAGGTTCCGCCGGATGCTCTATACTCCGGATCCCAGCCACTTCGGGTGCTGCTGCGCTATTCCTTTCTCCATGTGGTCCATGGCGTCCCGTGCCGCATCCAGAAGATCGGTGGGTTTGACATCCTTGCCGCCCAGACCCACGATGTAGTTGAAAACCGACGGGCGAGAACCGTTGCTGCTGAAAAGGGCTGCCTTGAGCTCGGTGGCCAGGGCTCCCTCATAACCGTAGCTGATGGCTTTCTCGACGACAACGTGTCCTTTGGCTCGTGAAGCAGCATGGGCCAGGACCGTGGTTGGGAAGGGACGAAAAACCCTGACTCCGATCACTCCCGCTCTGATCCCCTGATCCCGCAGCTGATCGACGGCGTCGCTCGCTTCGCTTGCGAGGGATCCCATGGTGACGAAGAGGATGTCCCCGTCGTCATCCCTGTACCGGTAGAGACAGTCCTCGTAAGACCTCCCGAATGCGTCTCCGAAAGTCCTTCCGACTTCCGATATCGTCGAGAGGGAGGTTTCGAACGTCTCCTGCAGTCTCCGTCTGAAACCCATGTAGCTGGGAGCGAGCTCTCCATCGGGGTCCGGGATGGGATCCGTCATGACCACGGGGTTGATGTTGACGGGGGCTTCGGCGTTTATCCGGTACGGCAGCTGGTAGGGGGGAAGAAAGGCGTCCACCGCTTCCTGCGAGGGTATCTCGACAGGCATCATGGTATGGGAGAGCCTGAAGCCGTCGAAACAAACCATCACGGGGATGAGCAGTTGCTCCGCCACGCGATATGCCAGAATAACCTGATCCAGGATCTCCTGATTGTTCATGCAGTAGAACTGCATCCAACCGGTATCACGCTGAGAAATGGTGTCCTGCATGTCATTGAGTATGGTCCAGGGTGCCCCCAATCCTCGGTTCGTCACGGGCATCACGATGGGCAGGCGGGCACCGGCAGCCCAGTGGAGCTGCTCGTGCATGTATGCCAGGCCGTTGGCGGCGGTGGCCGTGAAGACCCTTGCGCCCACGAGGGACGCGGAGATACACACGCCCATCGCGGAGTGCTCACTCTCCACGCGGACAAACTCTGCGTTCAAATCCCCTTTCTCAACGTATTCGGAGAGCACTTCTGGGATCTTGGATTGAGGAGTTATGGGATACGCGGCTATGACCTGCACCCTGCAAAGTTTTGCGGCCAGTGCTGCCGTTTGATTTCCTGTGAGAATGAGAGTGTGTCCCAAGGCGGTGGTGTCCTTTCTTGAACAGGCTGGAAGGATTGCGACGGACTCTGAATGATTACCAGGCCCCCGACCGCCGCCGGATTGCACTGTCCGGAGTGGAATTCTCCACCAAGAGAGGCCGGTACACATCACCCCGCGCGGCAGCACAATATCCCATAACGATCGAGTGGGAAGAAGTCAAACGAAAATGTGAAACGGCGTCAACCCCTGGGACCAGGCTATGAACCCTTGCATCGCATGCGGTTCTGGGTTGATGCGGAGATTATGTGTGACAGGTGAAACAGGAATGGACGTGATTGCGAAGAGTCGTAGGCGGGATGAAGTGTTTGGGTGTGAGAGCAAATGCACGTGAAGCACACGGGGCGCCTCCCATGAGGTTTGCTCTCACCAACCAACCAGGCCATCAGGGCTATTTACCCTTCGTGCTTCGCTTGGAAGCCTTCAGAGGGTTGATCTTAGCCTGCTGCTGGCTCTGTGTCTCGACCTTGACGTGAGTCGCGAAGTTGCAGTTGTTGGACCGCCACTTCATGAATGGATTGGGAAAACTGGCGCAGTATTTACCTGCCGGCAGATCCATGACCTTCTGGCATCCACCACATTGGTCGATGACTTGGTGGCAAGAACCCCCATTGTACCCACAGCCGGATTTTGTCATGAAGGCGCAGTCGGAACCCGCCTTCACCGTTACACAGTGCATGGCACATACCTCCTTGAAAAGATGTTGGTGACTGTCTCCTACGGGAAATTGAGGCGAATAATAGCCGCGATTTTTCACCTGTCAAGTCCTTTTCGCAGCGGTCCCTCGCGCCCCTTCAAGGCACCCTGAATCACGAAAAACCGGGATCCCACCCCGCAGGCCGCCGAGCGCACAAAGGCCTCTCTCCCAACTTGTTCTTGCTGCGATCTCAGCTTGCTGCGCAATCAGGTTGAAGAATTCCTCCGGAAAAGACGGCAGGAGGTGTTCTCTATCTTTTTCGCTCAACCCCGGGTTGCCATTTTACGATTTATAGGCTGCATGGATCCAGCTTCGGAAGGAATCGGCCCAGTCCAGACGCGTGGGGAATCATGGGCTCCACAGCCTGGCTCCTGCATCGATGCGGGTTTGCAGAGATTGTCAACTGCCTGAAGGGGTGTTTTGGTGGCTAAGAAGATCGGAGAACTTCTCATCCAGGAAGGGATAATAGACGAAGAGCAGTTGAATCGGGCTCTTGAAGAACAGCGCCAGAGTGGCGAGCGGGTTGGAGCTGTCCTGATGAAGCTCGGGTTTATCACGGAAGACCGGCTTGTCGATTTCATTGCCAAGCAGTTCCATGTCCCTGCCGTAAACATCTCCAAGCTGGCGATACCCAAAGACGTCGTCACACTGATTCCCCTGGACATTTCCCAAAAATATCAGGCAATCCCCTTCGGCCTCATGGGAAATACCCTCAACGTAGCAATCGCCGACCCGGGCAACCTCTTCGTCATTGACGATCTGAGGTTCCTGACGCGGAAAAACATTCAGGTTCACGTTTGTTCCGACACCTCCATCAAAAAGGTCATCAGCCAGTTTTTTGCGGGCCAGGAGAATCTTGAAGACGTCCTGGGGATGCTCAAGGAAGAGGTCGACGTCGACCTCATCGAAACCGCGGAGGAAATGGACCTCTCCTTTTTGGAGGATGCCGCGGAGCAGGCCCCGGTCGTCAAATTGGTGAATCTCATCTTGATGGACGCGATACGCAAGCAGGCCAGTGACATCCACATTGAATCCTACGAGAAAAGCATGCGCGTCAGGTTCAGGATCGACGGGGTGCTCTACGAAATGATGAGACCCCCCCTGGCGCTCAAGAACGCCATGATCTCCCGACTGAAGATCATGAGCAGACTGGATATTGCCGAGCGTCGCCTGCCCCAGGACGGACGCATCAAACTCAAGGCCAAGGGCAAAGAGATGGATTTTCGCGTCTCGGTCATGCCCACGCTGTATGGAGAGAAAGTCGTCCTGCGCCTGCTTGACAAGTCCGGGTTGCAGTTGGACATGACGAAGCTCGGATTCGAGGAAAGCCAGCACAAGGCGTTCCGTGAGGCCATCTATCTTCCATACGGCATGGTCCTTGTCACGGGACCCACGGGAAGCGGAAAGACAACGACGCTCTACAGTGCCCTCTCGGAGCTGAACAAGATCAGCCTGAACATTTCCACAGCGGAAGATCCCGTTGAATACAACATGCTCGGAATCAACCAGGTGCAAATCCACGATTCCATCGGCCTCAGTTTTGCCGCGGCATTGAGATCTTTCCTGAGGCAAGACCCCGACATCATCATGGTTGGCGAGGTGCGGGATTTTGAAACGGCCGAGGTGGCCATCAAGGCGGCCCTCACCGGCCATTTGGTTTTGAGTACCCTTCACACCAATGATGCCCCAAGCACCGTTGGGCGTCTCCTGAACATGGGCGTGGAAGCGTTCCTGGTGTCCTCTGCGGTGAACCTGGTCCTCGCCCAGAGGCTGGTTCGCCGCGTGTGTTCGGAATGCCGCTTTGAAGAGGATAACCCTCCCGAGCTCCTTCTGGACGTGGGGGTGAGAGAGGAAGAGATAGGCACTTTCGCGTGCTATCGGGGCAAAGGTTGTCCGGTCTGCAATGACACCGGGTATCGAGGGCGCATCGCCCTCTACGAGGTCATGCCCATGCATGAGCAGCTGAGGGAGCTTGTGCTCATGGGAGCGTCTACCGCGGAAGTCAAGAGGGAGGCCATACGGCTGGGGATGCTCACCCTCAGGAGAAGCGGCATAAACAAGCTGAAGCTTGGGGTCACTTCGGTGGAGGAAGTGTTGCGCTCATCGGCCAAGGATTAGCGCCCTGTTTTATTTTGGAGGGCGGTCGGGGATTCGAGCGCCTTCTGCAGTCCTCCTCGGACAGGTCGGGAAAGGACTGCAAAAAGGAACCATCGTTTTTCTCAAAAGACGGTGATGCATGACTGTGGATCTGGAGTAAGTCAATCGAGGAGTAAGACATGCCAGTCTACCTTTGGAAAGGAACTGACAGGGGAGGCAAGAAGCATAAGGGTGAGATTGAAGCCGACAATGCATCAGTCGCGCGGCAGCTCGTGATGAAAAAGGGCATCACGATCGGAAGCTTCAAACAAAAGCCCAAGGACATTTCCGAATACGTCTCTTTCCTGGCGCCCAAGGTCAAGGAAAGGGACCTGGTGATCTTCGTGAGACAGTTTGCAACGATGATCGATGCCGGATTGCCGCTGGTGCAGTGCCTGGAGATCCTGCAGGACCAGCAGAGCAACCCGAGCTTTCGGAAAATCATCAAGTATGTCAAGCGAGACGTGGAGGAAGGGGCCACACTTTCCGACGCCTGCAGGAAGCATCCCAAGGTGTTCGACAACCTGTTTGTGAACCTCATCGGCGCCGGTGAGGCGGGCGGGGTTCTGGACGTCATCCTGAATCGACTTGCGACCTACATCGAGAAGCTGGCCAGCCTCAAGAAGAAGGTCAAGAGCGCCATGACCTACCCTGGGATCGTTGTGACGATCGCCTTGGTCGTCATTGCGGTGATTCTCATTTACGTGATCCCCGTCTTCGCCGGTCTTTTCAAGGATGCCGGAGCGAAACTTCCGGCGATGACGCTCTTTGTGATGACCATGAGCGACTTCGCAACCCGCTATTTCCACTGGATTGTCCTCGGGCTTGTCCTCATGGGCGTCGGCATCAAGCAGATCAGGAAGAATCCCAAGGGACGCCTTTACACGGACCGGATCCTGCTGCGTCTTCCGGTCTGTGGAATGCTCATCCGAAAGGTTGCCATCGCCCGGTTCACGAGGACCCTTGGCACCATGCTGAGCAGCGGAGTCCCAATTCTTGACGGCCTCGACATCGTCGCTTCAACAGCGGGGAACAAGGTCATCGAGGACGCGATTCGCGAGGCCCGGGATGCCATCTCTGAGGGGCGTCCAGTGGCGGATCCCCTTCAGGAAACCAAGGTCTTTCCACCCATGGTCACGCAGATGATTTCCGTGGGCGAAGCGACAGGGGCCTTGGATACGATGCTCGGTAAAATCGCCGACTTCTACGATGAAGAGGTCGACAATGCTGTCGAAGCGCTCACGTCCCTCCTCGAACCGATGCTCATCGTTTTCCTCGGGGTCACGGTGGGAGGACTTCTGATCGCCATGTACCTGCCCATCTTCCAAATCGCGGACGTCGTGTCCAGAGGGGCCTAGCTGAAAAATCGAAGCAGATCCCGTGTGAGGCACGGAGTGCTTCACCCCCAAGCACACGTCGGCCATGGTGACGCTGGATCTCAGGGTCCGGTTGGAGAGAACAACCATGTTCCTGCGCCAGACATCTGCGGCTCTTCCCTATCACCCGGTGCCGGCTTGCCTCGACACCCTAGAACCGACTGACCCGCGCAAGCCTGTGAGCCAGGATGAACACCTGAGGCGAAAGCTTCAGGGGTTGCTCCTTTACCGGCTCATCATGGCGGTGTTTTTTCTTCTCCTCACGCTGGGAGTTCAAAGCCACCGAGAAGCCGATCTTTTGGCTGCCCATCTGCGGCCGCTCTATTTCTTCTCGTGCATTCTCTTTTCCTTCACCATCCTGGCGAGTTGGGCCCTCAGGTTTGTTCAAAGGCTTCAGAGATTCGCCTACTTTCAGCTGTTTTTCGATGTGGGAGCCGTGACGGTCGTCATCTTCATCTCGGGAGGCGTGGAAAGCTTCTTTTCGTTCCTCTACATGCCCGTGATCATCAGCGCGGCCGTTTTGCTCACCAGGCGCGGGAGCATCTTGATCGCTTCCACGTGCAGCGTTTCCTACGGCCTGCTCTTGGATTCGCAGTATTTCAACTGGATTTCGCCGCTGCAATTCCTGTCATCAAGTGCATACACCAGGGACAGCGGGTCGTACCTTCTGAGCATCCTCATGAACACGGCCAGCTTCTACCTGGTCGCGTTCTTGAGCGGTTACCTGGCGGAGGAGTTGCGAAAATCCAGCAGAAAGGTCATGGAACAGGAAAGAGACCTGCATCAGCTCGAAGTTCTTCATCGAAACATCGTCCACAGCATGAACAGCGGTCTGCTGACGATCAACTCCAACGGGCAGATTCTCTTCTGCAATCGCGCGGCGATGGAAATCCTGGCACTTCCCGTTGAACAAATTGAAGGTCGCTCCTTCGACAAAGTCTTTCCTCCTCTCGAAGGGATGCCCTGGCTGCGGGAGGCCTCGGCACCCTTCCTGATGACCTCTCCGGGGCTGGAGAGACTGGAGACGTCCTATGTTCGGCCGAGCGGCGAGGAGATATGTCTTGGATACACCATTTCCCGCCTCCACAAGGCAAGCGGTGAACCTTCCGGCTGGGTGATCATATTCCAGGACCTGACACACCTAAAGGCCATGGAAGAGCATCTCAAACGCATGGAACGACTCACCCTGGCTGGAACCATAGCAGCGGAAATCGCCCATGAAATCAAAAACCCACTGGCGGCCATGAGCGGGGCCGTCCAAATGCTCCAAGTCGACACCCCCCAAGGCTCTCAGCACTCACGGCTCATGGGTATCGTCTCCAGGGAGATTCACCGCATCAACGATCTGGTCACCGATTTTCTTTGGCTCTCAAAGGGAGCCAGAAAATCGGACAAGACTGAGACGGTGGCTCTTTGCCCGGTCATCCAGGAGATTCTCTGCCTCCTCAAGGCCCGCAGCAAAGTCACCGAGACGCACAACATCCAGACCGATTTCAAGGTGATGCCCGCCTACACCATGGATTCTCAGCACTTCCGCCAAATCATCTGGAACCTCCTGACCAACGCCCTGGAAGCCATGCCGGACGGCGGCGATCTCTCCATCAGGGTAAGCCCCGCAAACGGCAGGAAAGGCGGCAAGCCGGAAACCCGGATCGACATTCAGGATACAGGTCCCGGAATTTCCAGGGAAGTCCGCGAGAGGATTTTCGAACCCTTCTTCACGACCAAGAAAACAGGCACCGGCTTAGGACTGAGCATCGTGTACCAGATGATTGAGAATGCCGGCGGACGCATTGAGGTGGCCTCAGAGGAACCTGGAGGCACGACCTTTTCCCTGTTTTTTCCCTCCTAAAGCTCTTTCCCTCTTGTCAATCGCCCACAAAGTGATTAAAAGCACTCGCGCAGGGCGAGTGCTAACAGCTCACGATTCCATGTGGGCAATTCTGCATTCGCCTGCTTGAAATCCATGTGTAACTCTTTAAGTTCACTCAATTTTGTCTGACACATGATTTTGCGGTGACAGGGGTTGTGCGATTACTCAATTTTTCAGTCCACGGAAAGGAGATCAAGCGATGGAACTCAAACCGCTGAATGATCGGGTGGTGTTGAAGCGGATCGAGGAAGAACAAAAAACTGCCGGGGGAATCATCATCCCGGACACAGCCAAGGAAAAACCGATTCAGGGCCAGGTGATGGCCGTGGGCGGCGGCAAGGTGATGGAAGACGGCAGCAGGCGCCCTCTGGATGTGAAAGCCGGTGATCGGGTGCTTTTCGGAAAATATTCCGGAACGGAGATCAAGGTAGAGGGCGAAGAACTGTTGATCATGCGTGAAGACGAAATCCTCGCCATCATCGAGAACTAGCCACCGGTGATGTTTCTCACTGACCAATCAAGCCACGGAGGAATGGTACATGGCAAAGCAATTGACGTATGATGTGAAGGCACGTGAATCCCTGTTGATCGGTGTGAACATTCTCGCCGATGCCGTCAAGGTGACTCTTGGACCCAAGGGTCGCAACGTGGTCATCGAGAAGTCCTTCGGTGGTCCCACGGTGACCAAGGACGGCGTGACGGTTGCGAAAGAAATCGAGATTGAGGACAAGTTCCAGAACATGGGTGTGCAGATGGTCAAGGAAGTGGCCAGCAAGACCAGCGATGTGGCTGGGGATGGCACAACGACGGCGACCATTCTGGCCCAGTCCATCTATTATGAAGGCTCCAAGCTGGTGGCGGCGGGTGCCAATCCCATGGCCCTCAAGAGGGGCATTGAAAAAACGGTGAAGGTGGTTGTGGACGAACTGAAGAAGATCAGCAAGCCCACCAAGGACCAGAAGGAAATCGCTCAGGTCGGAACCATCTCCGCCAACAACGACCAGACCATCGGCAACATCATTGCCGAAGCGATGAACAAGGTCGGGAAAGAGGGCGTCATCACCGTTGAGGAAGCCAAGGGCATGGATACCACCCTCGAGGTGGTGGAAGGCATGCAGTTCGATCGCGGTTACATCTCCCCCTACTTTGTGACCGACCCCGAGAAGATGGAAGTGCTCCTCAACGAGCCCGTGATTCTCGTCAACGAGAAGAAGGTCAGCAACATGAAGGACCTCCTGCCGATCCTGGAGCAGATTGCCAAGATGGGCAGGCCCCTTCTCATCATCGCCGAGGATGTGGAAGGCGAGGCTCTCGCCACCCTCGTGGTGAACAAACTGCGTGGCACCCTCCAGGTTTGCGCCGTCAAGGCTCCCGGATTCGGTGACAGGCGCAAGGCGATGCTGGACGACATCGCCGTCCTAACCGGCGGGCAGGTGATCAGCGAGGAAAAGGGCATCAAACTCGAAAACGTGGCCATGACTGACCTCGGGCGAGCCAAGACCATCCGCATCGACAAGGACAACACCACCATCGTCGATGGCGCCGGCGACCGCAGGGCCCTCGAGGGGCGGGTGAAGCAGATCCGGGCCCAGATTGAGGAAACGACCAGCGACTACGACCGCGAGAAGCTCCAGGAGCGGTTGGCGAAACTGGTGGGCGGTGTTGCCGTCATCAGCGTCGGCGCGGCCACGGAGACCGAAATGAAGGAGAAGAAGGCCCGGGTGGAAGATGCCCTCAACGCCACTCGCGCCGCTGTCGAAGAGGGCATCGTGCCCGGTGGCGGCGTTGCCTATCTCCGCTGCATCCCCGTCTTGGATGCGTTCTCCCTCGAAGGCGATGAGAAGCTGGGTCTCAACATTGTCAAGCGAGCTCTTGAGGAACCTGCGCGTCAAATCGCCTTCAATTCGGGTGAAGAGGGTTCCGTGATTGTTCAGAAAATCAAGGCAGGCCAGGGTGCATTCGGCTTCAACGCTGAAACCGGGGAATTCGAGGACCTCATCGAAGCTGGAGTCATCGACCCGACGAAGGTCACGAGGACGGCGCTTCTCAATGCAGCCAGCGTATCCGCTCTCATGCTGACCACCGAGTGCATGGTTGCTGACCTGCCCAGGGAGAAGGACGCTCCCATGGGTGGTGGAATGCCCGGAATGCCCCCCGGGGGTGGCATGTACTAGGAGTCTGAGTCTCTCTCAAAACGGGATGCCTCTTTAGGTGGCAAGTTATGCCCCGTCGGTCATGCATCGCCTGACCGGCGGGGCTCTTTTTTTTGCGGGAACTGCGACATGGTTAAATATCCCGGGGATTCTTCGTGCGTCCAAAACCTCGGGAAAGGCTTGCCCTGGATGCACGGGTGTTTTGTTCCCGCGAAGGGTACCGTGGCGGTTGACGAGCCGGCGGCGAAGGGAAAATGGCCTCAAATGGCTTGACATGTTGCTTTGGTGTGCTACTTAAAATTCCTTTGTGCTTGGAGAAGCGAGAAAGTTGGCAGGTCCATTGAGCAGAGGGACTGTGAGTCTTTCTGAAATTTCCCCGTGATGGACTTGTGCTTTTATTCCATGAGTTCCTGGTCGTTTCTCCCACTTCCTGGCTCAGGACGGACCCACTCGATAAGGGGGTATGCATGGATTATAAGACGACAATCAATCTGCCTCGGACTGACTTCCCCATGAAGGCCAATTTGTCCAAGCGGGAGCCCGAGATTCTGGCCAGGTGGGAGGAGATGGGGCTTTACGATCAGCTGAGACAGAGTGCCAAGGATCGCCCCCCCTACATACTGCACGATGGTCCGCCCTACGCCAATGGGCACATCCACCTGGGGACCGCTCTCAACAAAATCCTGAAGGACATGATCGTGAGGAGTCGCCAGATGAGCGGCTTCAACGCCGTTTACGTCCCGGGATGGGATTGTCACGGACTCCCCATAGAGCACCAGGTGGACAAGGAACTGGGCAAGAAGAAACTCTCCATGAGCCAGGTGGAGATCAGGCAGCACTGCCGCAGGTACGCGGAGCGTTTTATAGACATTCAGCGCGAAGAGTTCAAGCGGCTGGGTGTTCTCGGAGAGTGGAACAATCCTTACCTCACCATGTCTTATGATTACGAGGCGAGTATAGCCAGGGAACTGGGGCGGTTTTTTTCTGCCGGGAGCGTCGTCAGGAGCAAAAAGCCCATTTACTGGTGCGCGAGCTGTCGCACGGCACTGGCTGAGGCCGAGGTGGAGTATCACGATCACGTTTCCCCATCCGTTTATGTCAAGTTTCCCGTGAAGGGAGAGACCCTGGCCGATTTTCCCGAACTTGAAGGCCGATCGGTGTACCTGCTCATCTGGACGACGACTCCCTGGACTCTTCCGGCCAACCTGGCCATTTCCCTGCATCCCGACTACGAATACGCGGCGGTGGCCGTGGGGGGGGAAGTCTGGATTCTTGCGGAGGGCTTGCTCGAGAGCTGCATGAAAGCCTTCGGAGTCACGGACTATTCGGTGGTGGGCACCTTCCAGGCTTCTCAACTGAAGGCTATCACGTGCCGCCATCCCTTTTTGGACAGGGATTCCGTCATTGTGCTCGGATCCCACGTGACCCTCGATGCGGGCACTGGCTGCGTCCACACCGCTCCCGGTCATGGTCGCGAAGACTATGAGATGGCCCTGGAGTATGGACTCGACGTCTACTCACCCGTCGACGACGACGGTCGGTTCGTGGCCGATGTGCCGTTTTTCGCGGGCCAGTTTGTTTTCGACTCTAACCGGAACGTCATCGCCAAGCTCAGGGAACAAGACAATCTCATCCAGGAGAAGGAGATTTCCCACAGTTATCCCCACTGCTGGCGCTGCAAGAAACCCGTCATTTTTCGGGCAACGGAGCAATGGTTCATTTCCATGGACAAGAGCGGCCTGCGGGAGCAAGCCCTGGAGTGGATCGACCGTGTCGAATGGATTCCAAGCTGGGGGCGGGAGCGGATTCACAACATGATTGCCAATCGCCCTGATTGGTGCATTTCCAGGCAGCGTTCGTGGGGAGTCCCCATCACGGTGTTCACGTGCAAGGGCTGCGGTGAGCTGCTCGCTGCCCGGGAGGTTTTCGATCACGTGGTGGCCCTTTTCGAAAAGGAGGGTGCGGATTGCTGGTTCCAAAGGGAGGCAGTGGACCTGCTGCCTCCCGGGACCGCCTGTCTGAAATGCGGTGGAACCCAATTCGACAAGGAGATGGACATCCTGGACGTCTGGTTCGATTCGGGGGTTTCCCACGCCGCGGTGCTCGAGCAGCGGCCCACCCTGAGATCGCCGGCGGACCTTTACCTGGAGGGGAGCGACCAGCACCGCGGGTGGTTTCATTCGTCTCTGCTCGCAGCGGTTGGGACCCGCAACAGGGCGCCGTATAAAACGGTCCTGACCCATGGGTTCGTTGTTGACGGTCAAGGCTACAAGATGTCCAAGTCCCTGGGAAATGTGATCGCCCCGGCGGAGATCATCCAGCAGTACGGTGCCGAAATCCTGCGCCTGTGGGTTTCGGCGGAGGACTACCGGGACGACATTCGCATCTCCCCCGACATCCTGAAGCGGCTCAGTGAAGCCTACAGAAGGATCCGCAACACGTGCCGTTTTCTCCTCGGAAATGTTCACGACTTCGATCCGAAAAAGGACAGTGTGGCCTATGGGGAAATGGAGGAGCTGGACCGTTTTGCCCTGCACCAGTTGCAGGATTTGATCCAGAGGGTGCGGCAGGCTTACGACCGCTTTGAGTTTCACAAGGTGTATCATGCCCTCCACAACTACTGCGTGGTCGATCTCAGTTCATTCTACCTGGATATCCTCAAGGACCGCCTTTACGTGTCGTCCGCCGGAAGTCCGGGGCGCCGGTCCGCCCAGACCGCACTTTACGAAATCCTCAGCACACTCTTGAGACTCATGGCACCCATCCTGTCCTTCACAGCCGAGGAAGGGTGGTGGCACCTTCCCGACCAGCCAAGTGCGACGGTTCACCTGGAGGACCTTCCCGAGCCGAACCGTCTTTTTCGAAAAGGGGAACTGAGCCAGAGGTGGGAGAACCTCCTCCTTCTGAGGAGTGAGGTTTTGCGAGCCCTGGAAATCGCGCGGCAGGCAAAAACCATCGGTCATCCTCTGGAGGCCGTGGTGAGGCTCTCCTTGCCCTTGGACCTGCAAAAGTCCCTTGAGGGCCAGGAAGAGCTCCTTCGAGCGGTCTTCATCGTCTCGGGCGTTTCTATCTCCGCCGGTGAGACCCTGACGCAGCCCCTGCAAGGGGAAGTGATAGAAGGGCTCTTGATCGAGGTCGCGCCGGCTTCCGGTGGAAAGTGCGGGCGCTGCTGGGTCCGTACCGATGCCGTCGGGCGTTTTTCGGACCACCCGGACCTTTGCGACCGCTGCCATGGGGTCATCACCGGCGAAAACTGAGCCGCCGGACAGGGCTTTCTGCGTATGGGGGAGTACTGCAACCAAAGAGTGAAGAGGATTCACCGCTGTAAGCCCTGAGAACGCTGAGACAACAGGAAGTTGCATGGCAACGCTTCTTTCTCAGCGCTCTCCGCGTGCTCCGCGGTGGAATAAACAATTTTTCGCAGCAGGCGAATGAAGGAGGCAACGAATGCCGCTTCTGATATTTCTTGGGGGGGGAATACTCTTGCTCGACCAGTTGAGCAAGCTCCTGATCGCCTCCACCCTTCCGCTTCACTCTCTTCGGGAGGTTATTCCCGGACTGTTCAACCTGGTCCATGTCCGCAACCCGGGAGCGGCCTTCAGCATCCTGGCGGGGGCCGACGCCGGCTGGCGACAAGGCCTTTTCGTGGGGCTCACCCTTTTCGTTTTGGCGATCATCCTCTTCGCCTACGGGAAAGTTCCGGAATCCGACCGATGGACCCGGACCGCGTATTCCTTGATCACCGGGGGCGCCCTGGGGAACCTGATTGATCGCGTCCGCATGGGGGAAGTGATCGACTTCCTTGATTTTTACATCGGATCAGTTCACTGGCCCGCCTTCAACGTGGCCGACAGCGCCATCAGTGCCGGAGCGGTCATGCTCGTCATCTCGCTTTTCAAAGGAAAATGAAGCACCGCTTCCTGAAGGGGTGACAGTCCGTGCAATTTGCAGAGGAGTCACCCTCCTCCCATGTACCCCAAGCCGAAACCTCAAAATCCGGATAACTTCTTGTAACTGCTCTGTAACTGAGAGATTCCACGATGCTGGGCAAGGGAAAGGGGTAGTCCGGGCTGAATGCTTTTTCACTGGCTTCTCGGATGAAACCCTGAAGGCGAGCCTGAGCCGCGATCGAAGCGCTGCTATTCATTCTCAGGCACCACAGCACATTGCGCTTGAAGAAGCTCCCTCCTCATTCGAGCCTTTTGGCCGGGATCCTCTTCCATCTCAAACGGAATACAGGCCACTGAATGCCGCGACGGCTCCGGTGCCCCGGGACATCTTTCCCAGCGTGTCTTAAAGGATCGTTGGACCCCAATTGCCCTGTTTGTTGAACTCCTCACGAAAGGAGTCAGCCATGAAACCCTTTATCCTGGAAAATCTAGCTTTTTACATCGACTACCTGGTGGGGGCCCTCTTCGTTTTGTTCCACACGGCGACACGTTTCAATACGCCCCCCACCAATCGCTCGTCCACGACGGCGGCCGGTATTTCTTCGGTATTACAGCCTATTCCGCCATCGCCCTCGGCATCTATCTCCTCGAGCAACTCACCATTTTGCGTGACGGCACCCTCGAATTCATTTCCCGGGGAATCCTGCAGTGTGAGTTGACCGACGTCGCACGAAACAGGCGTCTGGATTCTCTTGGATATAAAGTTGACTGGGTGCGGCAGCGTTTGACCCTGAACCAGCTCATGCTCTTGTTTGCTGTCCTGTTTGTCCTGATGCTGTCTGTCATGGTTCGGTCAGCAGCCACGGAGGGGACATCCATTGGGATCTTGCTGATGCGGGCGGTGATGGTCTCCGTCAGTTATCTGGTGGCTGTGGCCTGCGTTGTGTTTCCAAAAGAAAATTGGAAGATGGCCCGGCACCATGCCCATGATGCTCCACCGATGGCGTTCTATCTCCTGGCGGGCATCATGGCCGTCTTGATCAGCCAGGCGATTGTTTTCCTGTTCAACAGCCTGGTGTTCTGGGATTTTCACATAGCGTGGGAGAGGTCCCGATATACCTATCCATGGTTCACCCTGACCTTCGTGACAAGTGTCATGACGGGCCTGTTGATCGACAACCTCATCAAGCCGACCATCTCCGATAAACGAAGGCGCTATGTGGAAGGTCTCGTACAGGGAGTTGCCACGGCCCTGGCCGGATTGCTCGTTTACGGGTGGCTGCTGCAGACCGCAACCAGCGAGGTGGCCAAGAGCCTTGGGTGCTTCGTGCCGCCTCTTCCCATGATGATCTTATTGCCGGGTGTGGTCGGATTTGCCATCGGGAGCACGGTCCCGACCTGGTATCGGGAGGCTCCTCGCCAGATCGTTACTCTGGAGGATGAGCGGCTGGACACGGGGATTTTTCGAACACCCGCCTACCGCGTGTGATCAGCCCTACTCCCATGACCTGGCGGGAACAGGGGGAGAATGAATAGGCTGTGGGTCGGGGCTCCAATCCCCCACGCACAAGCGCCGGGTATGGAGACCCGACCGAAATCTTCATGCAAACGGAGAAGCCTTGGCGCGGGGAGAAAAAGCCATGGCCAAGACGCCTGAGCTTGGCGGGGAAAACGTGGCCAGGCGCAATGGAAAGAAAGCGCCGGGCCACGGATTGCGGCTTTACTGTTTCTCTTTCACATCCTTTTTGAGCTTCAGAACCGTGTTCTGCGGCACCAGGCGCTTGGCCTCCCTGTCCCAGATCTCTTGCTGGATGACCAGCCTGTCGTTGAAAATCTCGGTGACGACCCCCCCCATGACACCGGCCGGTGTCCCGATACTGACGATGTATCCCTTGCCCGCGCCGTCCTCGATGACGGCCCGGCGCCCCAGGTCACCCCAGGTGATCGCTTTGAGGCCCCTTTCGATCTCTGCAATGGTCATCTTCTGGAGGGGCGTGAGGGGCCTGATCTGATCAGGGGCGAGCTCACCCTCGTCCGTGTCGGCCTCGCGCACCTGCGGGACGACCTCGCCGGGGGTGACGAACGGAGTGAAAGGATCTGTCATGTCCGTTGGAGCATACGCGAAATTTTCTTTTAGAAGTGAGTCCTTCACTTTTTCTGACATGGCCGAAGATTTCTTGGCCTCTGGCGTTCCGGCGAAACCCGGAGGGATAACAGGGGCCTCGGCCGGTGCGGGCTCGATGGAAGGAGCCGATTCCTGCTGCGGCGCTGGAGCAGGCGGCGGTATGGTTTGCGTCTGAGATGATGCATGGCTCCCGCTCATCAGCACGATACAGAGGAAGCAGAAAAGCATCGGCAAGCATTTCGCGGAAGGCTTAACCAACCTTCTTTTCTGGTTCATTTGCTTCATCACGCGACTCCTTTTTCCCTATTCATTTGTGGATTAGCCCAAGACATGCCCCGGAAGCTTTTTCAAGCCACTGATCACAATTATGCATCACTTGTAGAAAATCGCAAGAGAAGATGCATTTCCGCCCTCCAAGTGGATGCAACATCGTCGCGTGAGCTCGAGGAAGCGTGCCCGGTATCTCCCCGAAGCCCTGCACTGGAAAGTATTTCACCGCGGAGCACGCTGAGATCGCTGAGAGAACAGGTTGTGCAAGAAGAGACTCTGCGCTCTCGGTGCCCTCCGCGGTGGATTTCAAGCTTTTCATCGTCTCGGCCAGGCTTGAGGGTATCAGGGGCAGCGATGTATCGATGGATTCAATGCCTGCCGGGGAATGACGACGAGGGACCACAGTGATTACAATGCAGACGAGATGGACATGGGTGTTGCAACCGTGATCAACGATTCCAGGAGGAGAAGCCATGGCTAAAGAACACATACCGGCCGGAGCCGAGGTGGCTCAGGGCACTTATCAGTGCAACGCGTGCGCCAATGAATACGAGTGCACCGGAGACGGGGAGAAGCTCCCCATGTGTTGCGTGTGTGACAGTGTTTCCTGGCGGTCGCGCCAGGTTGCGAAATCATCCCGGCGGCAGGGTTCCGAAAAAGAAATCTGAGAGCCGTTCCGATCCCACGATCGTTTCCGACCTCCACCCCCGTCAATACTGTTGACTTACGGCCATCCTAGCTCCCCTCCCTCGATGGGAGGGGTTGGGGGAGGGTGAAAAGTCAATGAGATCAACCCCCTCCCCTAACCCCTCCCGCCAAGGGGAGGGGAACCGGGGATGGAAGACCCCCTTAAGTCAACAGCATTGTCCAACCTCGTTAGCCCATTGAGAATTATCTGGAAGGGCGCGCCGATCCGTTCTAAACTTCCACCCATGCACCCAATTGAGGCCTCTTACATCATTTGACCCACACGGCTCATCATTTTGGAGGAGGGGAAATGGCTTCCGAGAAGCGGTTTTGGGGACGAAATCGTGGTGAGGGGAGGGTGGCACGGCCTGTTTTGATCGCCCTGCTGCTCCTGTCCACCTGCTGGATGGTCGCACCGATTCGCCTGATGGCATTCGACTCGGCGGATGCGCAGAAAACCAACGCACCCTTCAAACTGCTTCGGGTGACTCCATCGGGGGAGGATGTTCCGCCAGGAAAGCAGCTCGTCTTCGAATTCAGCCGCCCGGTGGTGCCGCTGGGACGCATGGAACGTGACGCCTCGGAAATTCCCATCGCCATCGAACCCAAATTGGATTGCCAGTGGCGGTGGCTGAATGCCTCGACGCTTTCGTGCCGGCTCGACGACAAGAAAGGGCTGGTTCCGTCGACTGCTTACCGCATAACGGTTGGCCCGGGCTTGACCACCCTGGACGGACTCAAGCTCGAGGGAGCCGCTTTTCACACCTTCACCAGTCAGCGCGCGAAGGTGGAGGCCACATGGTTCAAGACCTGGGTTTCCCCCGGCGGTCCACGGGTCGGCATACGATTCAACCAGCCGGTGGACGAGAGCTCGGTGGCTGCCCATGTTTATTTTCAGGGGCCGAAACAGGGCCGCATCGGCGCAAAGGTGGAAAAGGACCCCGACCGGAGGATATCGGAGGATGAGCCCGAGGATGTCTTTTGGTTGATAAGCCCGAGGGAAGAGCTTCCCCCGGACCAGGAGATGGGCCTGCGCATCGAACCGGGCATCCGTTCCCGCCGGGGACCTGAGCTCAGCGTCGACCAGCGGGTTCTCCTCACCTTCCACACATTCCCACCATTCCGGTTCCTGGGTGCCGAATGCGAAACCAATGCCGGCGGCACGGTGCTCATCCAGCCGGGGCAACCCCTGTCCGCCCAGGCGAAATGCAATCCGGAAGGAGAAGCCAGCCTCAAATTCTCTTCGCCGGTCATGAGCGAAGGGTACAGGCGAGCCATCCGGATCGAGCCCGACGTCACCTCCTCCCTGGGGGATGACATTCCCGAAGGCGGGTTCCATACGTATTCCCGTCTTTCTGAAATCAGGGAGAAAGGGGCGGCCTATTCCATTGTGTTCCCATGGAGGTCTCTCAAGCCCTTCACCCAGTATCGAATCCAAATCGCCAGGGGGGCCCTGCAGGATGAGTTCGGCCGTCCCCTGGGCCAGTCGGCGGAAATGCAGTTTGCCACGGACCATCGGCTCCCCGACTACACCCTTTTGAAGGAAATGCCCGTTCTCGAAAAGGAATTGGACACGGACGTCGCCTTCCTGGCCACAAACCTCTCCCAGATGAAGCTCAGCTACCAGGCTGCGACGGCAAAAGGTCCCAGGCCAGCTCAGAACAAGGTTTACCCGATACCCAGAATGCAGGACAGAACCCTTCCGGTCCCCCTGGGAGTGCGTGATCTCATCGGCGCCCCGTCGGGCTTCGTGAAAGGGCAGCTGACGTCTCAACCCCCGGTGGCAAAGAAGGAGCCGGCGGAAGGGTGGTTCTTCGCCCAGGTCACCCCTTTCCACGTCCATGCCAAGATCGGCTACCACAACACGCTCGTGTGGATAACGGACCTGAAGTTGGGAAAGCCCGTGCCGGGTGTGCGGGTGCAGATCGTCAAGGCGCCGCTCAAGGATCCGGCGGGCAAATCGTCATCCCTGGCGAACGGGGTGACCAAAGAAGACGGAACGGTGGAGCTGCCGGGCCTGTCCAGTGTCGACCCGGATCTCAAGGCCCTTCATGCTTATGAACCCAATGAGCAGAAGCTTTTCATCCGCTGCGAGCGAGGCGACGATCTCGCCCTCCTGCCCCTGCACTATGATTTCCAGGCAGCTTCGGAAGGGGCCAACCGGGAGTATATCTCCGAATGGTTGAGGCCCCTCCACGGCCACATCCGTGCCTGGGGAGCCACCGCCCAGGGCATTTACAAGGTCGGGGACACGGTACAGTTCAAGATCTACGTGAGGGACCAGGGGAACCGGTCGTTCGTCCGCGCCCCCCAGGGGGAATACCGTCTGAAGGTGATGGACCCCACCGACAAGGTGGTCCACCAGAAAGAGAACATCCGTCTTTCTCCCTTCGGGGCCTTCGACGGCGAATTCCCCATTCCCGCCAACGGAGCGGTGGGGTGGTATCAGTTCCAGCTCACGGCGTCGTTCACCGAGGAACAGTGGGAACCCATGCGGGTGCTGGTGAGCGACTTCACCCCTTCCCCCTTCAAGGTCACCACGGAGTTGAGCTCGGCCATGGTCCAGAGCGGAGACACATTGAAGGTGGAGACCACGGCGAAGCTGCATGCGGGGGGACCCTATGCGGCCGGCGACGTGAGGCTGACCGCCCTCGTGGAATCCAGGCCGTTTTCTCCCGAAACCCCCAAGGCCCAGGGTTTTCAATTCGATGTGACGCAACCGGAGGGTGAAGATGCTGAAGAAGTGGAGACCCCCCCGTCAAACACCATTTTCCAGACCGACGGAAAGCTTGACGGCAACGGGACCCTGGAGACGGAGTTCACGGTTGCCGGAACACCGGTCATCTTCGGGAAGCTCACCGTGGAGAGCGCCGTGCGGGACGAGCGGGGCAAGTCCGTGGCGAATCGTTCATCGGCGGTTTATGCCGGGCGCGACCGATACGTGGGGCTGTCCCAGGGGGATTGGCTTCTCCAGCAGAAAAAGCCCGCCAGGGTGAGTGTCCTCGTGGTGGATCGGGAAGGGAACCCTGTCCCGGGAGTGCCCGTTCAGATGCGGGTGGAGAGGAAAGAGACCAAAGCTTCCCGGGTCAAGGGAGCCGGGGATGCCTATGTGACGGAATACGTCCACGAGTGGGTCGAGGAAGCTTCCTCCGACCTGAATTCTTCAGAGGATGCCGTCGTCTATGAGTTCACCCCGAAACGCTCCGGAAGCCTCAGGATCAGCGCGTCCATCAAAGACACCGAGGACCGCCCTCACAAGACGACCATGCGTCGCTGGGTCTCAGGGGAAAGCTTTGTGCTGTGGGAGTCCATCCCGGGAAACCTGCTGGATGTCTACCCGGAGAAGAAGCAGTACCGGGTGGGGGAGACGGCCCGCTTCATGGTTCAGAATCCCTTTCCGGGGGCAAAGGCCCTCATCACCGTGGAACGCTACGGAGTCATCCAGACCTGGGTGAAGACTTTTCAGGCGAGCACGGAGATCGTGGAAATACCGGTTAATCCGGATCACCTGCCTGGCTTTTACCTGTCCGTGCTGGTCATGTCCCCGCGGGTCGAAAGAGCGGAAGAAAATGACACGGAGGACCTGGGGAAGCCCACGTTCCGAATGGGGTATGCTTCAATCGAAGTGAAAGACCCGTACCGGGAGATTTCCGTGTCCATAATCCCGGACAATGAAGTGTACAGGCCGAGGGACACGGTTACCGTCGACCTTGTGGCTCAGCCTCGAAATCTTGCCCCCGGCGAACAGCGGCCTCCCGTGGAACTGGCGGTCGCCGTCCTCGATGAATCGGTCTTTGACCTGCTCCTGAAGGGGCGCGCCGCTTTCGACCCGTACGAAGGCTTCTACAGTCTGGATTCCCTCGATTTGGCCAATTACAACCTTCTCATGCAGCTTGTGGGCAGGCAGAAACTGGAGCGGAAAGGGGCCGACGCCGGCGGCGGGGGCGGGCCCGACCTGGGTCTCAGGTCCGTGTTCAAGTTCCTGAGCTACTGGAATCCTTCCGTGCCCGTCGATGAGGGAGGGAAAGCCAGGATCCAGTTCCAGGTGCCGGACAACCTCACGGGGTGGCGCGTCCTGGCCATGGCCGTCACTCCCACCGATCGCATGGGTCTGGGCGAAAAGGTCTTTCGCGTCAACCAGCCGACGGAAATCAGGCCGGTGCTTCCCAACCAGGTGCTGGAGGGCGACGCTTTCGAAGCGGGTTTTTCCGTCATGAACCGCACCGAAGGTCCCCGGACCCTTGAGGTCCTCATCCAGGCCGAAGGCGCCGTCGAGTCCAACCGGGGAGAGCTGGTCCAGAGTATGGCGAGGCAGGTGGCCCTCGAACCGTTCAAACGTGCCGTCATCCGGTTCCCCCTGAAAGCGGGGGCCCCGGGGCAGATTGTCCTCACGGCCCAGGCTGGAGACGCGACGGACAAGGATGCGGTGAGGCATGTGCTGCCCGTCAGGGAGCGCCAGTCCATGGAGGTCGCCTCCGCTTACGGCACGACGGTCACCGGTGAAGTGACCGAGCCCCTCGCGTTTCCGGAGGACATGCGACCGGGCGTCGGCAAGATCGACGTGACCGCCTCCCCCAGCGTCCTTGGAAACATGGAGGGCGCGTTCGAGTACATGCGCCGCTACCCGTACACCTGTTGGGAACAGATGCTCACGAGGGCTTTGATGGCGGCCTTTTACCAGCGCCTCAAGCCGTATGTGGGCGGTTCGTTTACGTGGGACGAAAGCGCCGAGATACCTCGGCAGATGCTCAAACTCGCCATGGAACACCAGGCTCCCGGAGGGGGCATGGCCTACTACGTTCCCAGGGACGAGTACGCGGACCCCTACCTCAGCGCTTTTACGGCCCTCGGCTTCACCTGGCTGAGGGAACTGGGGCATGCGGTTCCCCAGGAGGTGGAACGCAAGCTCCATGAGTATCTCCAGACCGTGATGAAAAAAGAAGTCACGGGGGGCGTCTACACCCAGGGGATGCTCTCAACCGTGCGCGCCCTGGTGCTCGCTGTGCTGGCGGAACAGGGCAAGGTCAACCCGGCGGACCTGGAGCGCTACCGGGTGCGTGTCCCCGAAATGAGCCTCTTCGGCAAGGCGTTTTTCCTGCAGACCCTCACCCATTTCCCGGGGACGTCCCGGCTTCAGGAGAGCGTCCTCAAGAGCATCCTCGCCCAGGGGGACCAGAGTGGGGGAACCTTTGTGTTCAGGGAGAATCTGGACTCCCGGTTCAAGCACATCCTGAGCTCGAGTCTTCGGGACAACAGCGCCGTCCTCCTCGCCCTGCTCGCCATGGAGCGGAAGAACCCGGGCCAGGCGGGTGTCGGCGACATTCCGCTGCGCCTGGTGCGCTCCCTGGTGCAGAGCCGCAAGACCCGGAACCACTGGAGCTCCACCCAGGACAACCTCTTTGCGGTGAAGGCCCTGGTGGATTTCAGCCGGACCTACGAGAAGGGGCCGGTGGATTTCACGGTCGGGGCCTGGCTGGGTGCGGAAAGCCTCGGGGAAGCCGTATTCAAGAATCTGACTGATCCGCCCCGAACCTTCGAGCGGCCCCTGAAACAGGGAGACGCTGGGAAGAAGGCATCCATCCGCCTGAACCGGACCGGGGAAGGGCGCCTCTACTACGGGGTGAACCTGCGCTTTGCCCCGAAGGACCTCAAGACGGAAGCCACCAACGCGGGGATCGAGGTCCACAGGGAATACAGCGTGGAGCGGGAAGGCAAGTGGACCCAGCTGTCCAATGAAATGGACATCAGGACCGGGGAACTGGTGCGGGTGGACCTCTACGTCAACGTGCCCGCCGAGCGTTATTTCGTCGTGGTGAGCGACCCCGTTCCCGGCGGCTTGGAGCCGGTGAGCAGGGATCTTGCGACGGCATCCACCGTCGACGCGGACAAGGCGGAGGCATCCCGTCCGGCCGGATCTTACCGGAATCGGTACCGTGACTGGCTGGGTTTCGGCTCCTCCAGGTGGAGCTTCTATCACCGGGAACTGCGCCACGATTCCGCCCGGTTTTACTCGGAGCTCCTGCCCGCCGGCCGCTATCACCTGAGCTACGTGGCCCAGGCCATAGCCCCCGGGGCATTCACCGTGCTGCCGACCTTCGCCGAGGAAATGTACACGCCGGATGTCTTCGGCAGGGGAGTCCCGGCCGTGTTGCGCGTCCAGGCGACGGAGTAGGGGGGACGGGATTGGCGTTGTACCCTTCTGAAGCCTTGTATGCTTCCGAAGCCCCCGACGGCGTCAGGTTGATACGACAACGAAACTTCCAGATCCGAGCGGGTCTGGAAGTTTCGTTGTTGTAACAGGACCTCGGTGATTTGAAGCTGAAAGTGTTCACATTGCGTTTTTCCGATAGCACGGGTGGCTTCAACGATGAGCCGCTCCAGGATTTCATCGCGGACAAGGAAGTCATCGAGTTCACGGAACACTTCTTCGTCCACGAGAGGACGCCCTATCTCACGGTTTTGCTCGCGTACCGTTCCTTATCGGAGGATGGAAGAAGAAGGCCGGCGTCGGCTCCGGATCTCCGCAGGGAGTTGGACGACTCCGAAAAGGAGACTTTTGATGCCCTGAAGGCATGGCGGCTGGCCAGAGCCAAACTCGAGGGGATTCCGCCGTACATGATTGCCAGCAACAGGCAACTGGCGAAGATGGTGAGACTCCGGGCCTCAAGCCGAGGGGCCCTGAGCGCGGTTGAGGGAATCGGCGAGGCGAAGACCGCCAAATACGGAGATGAAATTCTTGGTATCCTTGGAAAACACCTGACACAGGTCCGGGGGGAACCGGAGGAAGGTGGGAAAGAGCCCAAGACGTGATTCCTGATCCGCCTCTATTCGTGCTGTGGTATGATTTTTCCAAATGGCTCCTTGCAAAAACGGAAAAATTTCCCAGGAAGGTGCGTTTTTCGTTCACCAACCGGATCGACAACCTGGCGCTGGATATCATCGAAGGAATTGTGGAAGCTCGTTACGCCGCCAGGAAGCAAGACATCCTGCGTCGAATCGATCTGAGCATGGAAAAGCTTCGCATCATGCTGCGCATGAGCCATGATCAGCATTACCTGGACACCAAGGGCTACGAATATGCCTCCAGGCAGATCAACGAGGCCGGCAAGATGGTGGGCGGGTGGCGCAAGCACGAGGAGAGCAGGGGCGAATGAAGCGAACGGGGCATCTCTTCGATGAGGTTTGTTCCTTTGAGTCCCTGAGAACGTCGGCTCTGAGAGCCGCGAAGGCCAAGCGGAGCAAGACTCCCGTGGCGCTTTTTCTCCAGGACCTGGAACACGAGGTCATCGAGCTTGAAAAGGAGCTCCTGGAGAAATCCTACCAGCCGCGCCCGTATCGCACCTTTAGAATCTATGAGCCAAAAGAGCGCATGATCTGCGCCGCCGAGTTTCGCGACCGGGTGGTCCATCATGCGGTCTGTTCTGTTTTGGAGCCCATCTTTGAACAAACGCTCATCCATGACACCTATGCCTGCCGCAGGAACAAAGGCCCGCTCCAGGCCGTGAAGCGGGCCCGTGCGTTCTGTCGGCGGTACAACTATTTCCTGAAACTGGACGTGCACAAGTACTTCGATTCGGTGGACCACGGTGTTCTCAAGGATCAGCTGCGTCGAAAGGTCAAAGACCCCGATTTGATCCGGCTGCTGGATGTTTTCATCGACCACCCGGTACCCTGGACCGAACCAGGCAAGGGGATACCCATCGGCAACCTCACCAGTCAGCACTTTGCCAATTTCTACCTTTCGGGGTTGGATCACTTCATCAAAGAGGTTCTGCGGATCGAGGGATATGTCCGGTACATGGACGACCTGGTCTTGTGGGCCGATGAAAAGGACACCCTGTGGGATGCGGCCACACGGATCGAAACTTACCTGAAGGAGAGGCTTTATTTGGAGATCAAGAGCGGGAGTCTCTATGTCGCACCGATCCAGCAGGGTCTGCCGTTTTTGGGCTTTCGCATCTTTCCCGCTGTGATCCGCATTGCACGACCCGGGTGGCGCCGTTTCCGGCGAAAGGTGCAGTTTCGGGGGCGAGCACTGGCGGCAGGGGAAATCGATGGAGAGACATGGACCCGCTCGATGTCAAGTCTCGTCGGGTTCATGCGGCAGGCGGACACGCGCAATCTGCGCGCGTCTTTTTTTGACAGGCCAGGGGCGCAAGAGGCTCCAACCGGGTGATACGCGGCGGCAGCTGGAACAACGACGCGGCCAACTGCCGGTCGGCGAATCGCAACAACAACTCGCCCGACAATCGCAACGACAACCTGGGCTTCCGCCTCTCCAGCTCACGGCAACGGTCCGATGCGGTGTGTCCACGGACACATCGCCTGCACCCACGCCTTGACCATCGCCCCGGACCCGTTCCGGCTCATGCCGGACAAACAAGACCCGCCCGGCGGCTGTCAGTAGGCTTGTTTGCTCGAACACCGCCGCCGGGCCTTCTTTTCACGTTGATTTGGTGAGGAGCAAATGAAGACCAAGCAAGTTGTTCGAATTGTGCTCTGCTCTCCAGGAGATGTGCCGGATGAACGGCGGGTTATGGAAACCGTCATCGAGGAACTGAACACCGGTATCGCGGACGAGCGCGATTTGCGGCTTGAATTGAGCCGGTGGGAGACGGATGCCTACCCGGGGTTCCACCCCGAGGGTCCCCAGGGGCTCATCGACCCCATCTTGAACATCGAGGACTGTGACGTCTTGCTGGGGATTTTCTGGAAGCGCTTTGGAACTCCCACGATGGGTGCGCTCTCCGGAACCGAACATGAGATCCGCACTGCCATTCAAAGCTATCAAGTCCGGCGTCGCCCTCAAATCATGATCTATTTCAAAGAATCCCCCTACGTTCCTAAAACTAAGGAAGAGTGCGACCAACAAAAACTCGTCATTCAATTTCGAGAAGACTTTCCCAAGGAGGGTTTGTACTGGACATTCAAAGACGCGCCAGAGTTCGAGAAGCAGGCCAGGAGACATTTGACTCAATATATCAGGTCACCATCCGGTCTGGCTGCGGTTGGATCTGAACCGAGTCCACAGAGGCCGACGAGCAAACCCTTATTCGTGAGTACTGTAAAGCGATGCAGGCTCGATTCTCGACCATTTATCTCTTCGGCCGACGGCGTTCGTCTGTGAAGGATGGCCAGACGGCGCTGGACCGCATGGCATCCATCGATCAGGGCTTTGTACCGATGCTGCTGAATGACTGGCGAGAGACTTTCGAGGAAGCCCATGGCGAGGCGATCACGACAGAAGAGCTTTTCTCGGAGAACGGCAAAGCCCAGCGGATTCTCGTGCGCGGCCTGCCAGGCGGGGGCAAGACCACACTGCTTCGCTATCTCGGCCACCACTTTGCCGGACTCAGCATGGAAGGCCGGAAGGTGATGATTCCGATTTATACGCGGCTGCGGGATTTTCAATCACGCAAAGGAACACTGGAAAAATTCGTGTGCCGACAGATTGATGTCGACAGTGACAGTCCCGAAATGCGTGACGCGCTCTGTGACAAAAAGCGGCTCCTGGAGCGTTCCATGGTCTTGCTCCTGGACGGCCTTGACGAAATCGAAGATCCGGAGACGGCAGGCAAGATGGCTGAACTGCTTGACGATTTCGCGAAGAATCATCCGCGCTGCAGCATCGTCGTCACCTCACGGCCTCTGGGGCTCAAGAGAGAGGATTTCCCTGACTACCGCACCATGGACCTGATGCCGCTGAGCCCCCGGATGATCCGTGATTACCTCACCCGATGGTTTGCGGGAGAAAGCGAATCCATAGATCAGCTGCTGCGGACTTTCCAGGAAAAGGCGCGGATACGTTCTCTCGCCGCCAATCCGTTCCTGCTGAGCATGATCTGTTACACCTTCGAACGTGGAGGCAAGACCGAGCTGGTTGAGCGCCGCAGTCAGCTCTATGAAAGCTGCACGCGGCATTTGCTGCAGCGCCCTTATGATGTGAAAAGAGGCGGTTTCCTTCGTATTGAGTACGAGGAGGCACTCGAGGTTCTAAAGGATCTCTCTCTGCGGTTTTTCCTGTGGCAGGAGGCCGACTTCTCCGTGGATCATGTGAATGTCATCGGCCGTCACAACGCAACCGCCAGAGCACTTGGCAAGACCGAGGAAATTCTCGACCAGTTGCAGCGGCAAACCGGCCTGATTCATCGCGTCAAAGAAGGCTACACGTTTATTCATCGCTCCCTTTGGGAGTACTTCACGGCCCTCGCCCTACTCAACAAAAAAGCGGATTTTGTTATTCGCCAGGCGGCCAATCCGGATTGGGAAGAAGTGGTAAGGCTCTATGCCGGGCTCTTGCCAGGAGGCGATGAAGTCAAATCGTTGGTCAACGGATTGTGGACAATCAATCGGCCGCTGGCCCTGCGAGTGACTACCGAAGTCAAAACCCCTGTTGCTGAGCTCATCCAGCCCCTGATTGAAGATGAACAAGGAAACCAGGGTAAATTGCTGCTGATCAACTCCCTCGAGCAGTCGCTGCCCCTGGTCGCCGATGGAGAGCGACAAAGCATCGTGGGGGAAACGCTGCGCATCCTGTTGCTCGAATGTGAGGAACGGGATTGCGAGGTGATCTATCAGGCCCAGATGCTCCTCGAGAAGATGGGACTGAAGCCGTTGCAGACTGGCGGGGTGATCCACGAACTCCTGGATCTGAGCAATGCCATCACTCGGCAGAACAAGTTCTTGAACGACCCGGCCAATCACTTCGAGTGGATCGAGGTGGAAGGCGGCAGCTTCCGGATGGGTGACGACCACCATGGCGATGATGAAAAACCCGCCCACCCCGTGGAAGTGGGCACTTTTTTCATGGCCAGACACCCCGTGACAAATCACTTGCTGGCAAACTTCCCCTTCGGAGAGAAATACCCGCATTATGGAGGTGGCAGCCATCCGGCCGTCGGGAACACCTGGTGGGAAGCCTATTTTTTCGCCCTCTGGCTCGGCGCGCGACTTCCCACGGAAGCCGAGTGGGAGTACGCAGCCCGGGGCGGCAGGGATGCCCGGCCCACTCAATATTTCTTCGGTGACCGCGAGGATGAATTGCCGGAACACGCCTGGTTCGGTGAGACCGGCAGGGCCACTGCCCATGCCGTCGATGAGATCAACCCCCGCACCGGCAAGGAAAACCTCAATCCCATCGGTTTATGCAACGTAGTCGGCAACGTTTGGGAGTGGGTCGAGGATGACTGGCATTCCAATTATAAAGGATCGCCCGATGATGGCCGCGCCTGGATAGACAATCCCAGGGGCTCCGACCGGGTGATGCGCGGCGGCAGCTTTTACGACGTCGCGGCCTACTGCCGGTCGGCGCTTCGCTTCGGCGACTCGCCCGACTACCGCGACGGCGGCCTGGGCTTCCGCCTCTCCAGGTCCGTTTCCCTTGGCCCTTGAGCCCTTGGTTTTTGGCGGGCCTTGTTGTGTGTTGCGCTGTGGAGGGAGCCCAAGCCGCCGAAGCGGAGCCGGCGGCTTGGAAGCGACCGGAGCAGCGCCGACGCATCGGCAGGCCCGTCTGGTCTCCATTCCCCTCCCCGTGGCGGGAGGGGGAGGGGGAGGGGGTTGATCTCATCCGCTTTTCACCCTCCCCCAACCCCTCCCATCGAGGGAGGAGAGACCTGATATCTCAGAGGTTGTATAGAAAGCCCTGAGTTCACACACATGTTTTGGGGATCGCACCCCAACGCCCACAAGGGGCTAGGCTACGAACCGGCGTCGGGCTGGGTGTGGCAGGATTTCGAATCTGATGGCGGTTGAGCTGAGAAACGGTAGCGTAGGGCCTTGTGCCCGTGTTGTATGCTAAACGGGAAGATATCCTTTGAGCGCTGGAATGCAGGTTTTTCAAGCACCTCTTAAGATGGACTCCGATGTGCTCCATGGCTGAGAAGACAGGAGGAGGAGGAAAATGCGGTTCACCCCGGTGAAGAAATGGCTCTTCA
>CAVOPT010000006.1:0-482589 GCA_963698165.1 uncultured delta proteobacterium | reverse complement strand
GGAGCCTTCTGCAGTTGAGCAAGACCAAAATAACCACCCTCGTGCTGGGGGCTGGTGAATCGGGAAAGTCCGTCTATGAGCTCCTGAGTGATCCCTGTTCACCCTACAGGGTGGCGGCGTTTCTGGACGATGACCCCAACAAGCAGGGGAGGGTCATGGGCTCTCCCGCAGTGGTCGGCACTCTGGATAAGGTGAACGAAATCGCTTGCCAAATGGGCGCCAGGGCAGCAGTACTTGCACTTCCGAGAAACCGCCCGGTGTGGCTCACCCGCAAGATCCTCGAAGCGCGTCTTCGCGGGATCGAGATCATCGAGATGCCGACCATCTATGAGAGGCTCACGGAAAAGGTTCCCGTCCAGTACATCGAGGACCAGTGGCTTCTGTTCGCCGATGGATTCTCCCTGCTGTCAAAGGATTACGTCCAAAAAATCAAACGTGTCGTCGACTTTGGGGTGGCCAGCCTTCTGCTCCTGCTCACGGCACCCCTCATGGCGATAACCGCCCTCGCTATAAAGTTGGAATCCCCGGGCCCGGTCTTTTACCAGCAAAAGCGCGTGGGAAAGGGAGGCAGGGTTTTTACCGTGCTGAAATTCCGTTCCATGCGGTCCGACGCGGAATCCAGCGGGGCCCAGTGGGCGAAGAAGCGAGACCCGCGGGTGACGCGAGTGGGCAAGTGGATTCGCGTGTTCCGGATCGACGAGCTTCCTCAAATATGGAATGTTTTTAGCGGAGACATGAGCCTCATCGGACCTCGCCCCGAGCGACCCGAGTTTGTGAAGGAACTGGAAGCCCAGATCCCTTACTTCAGTGTCCGACACACGGTGACTCCCGGCATCACAGGCTGGGCCCAGGTGAAGTACCCCTATGGCGCCTCATTCGACGACGCGATCCACAAGCTCGAGTACGACCTCTACTACATCAAGAACATGTCCATTCTCCTGGATCTCAAAATCATTCTGCGAACCATCGGCGTTGTGCTCCTTGGCGAAGGCGCCCGATAGTTTTGCCTCACTGCAAAGTGCCAAAGCCTGCAGAGAAAAAACCATCAAAAGGCAGAGTAGTATTTCAAAAGTGACCTCAGAGCTGCCATTGAAGTGTGTCCAAACTTCGGTCCCTGTTGGCCTCCGTCTGCCAAGAGAGCCTCTGCCACAAGATGGCCCTGAGCATTTGGTGCCTTTGTAGAAAATAAGCGGATAGATGACCGGCCATGAACCACCAAATCAACAAGGACATTAAAGAGACCCCATAACCCGAGGATCCAATGAGCAACCGGATCTCGGGTCTTTATAGACACGGCTAGACCAGAGGGACTGTGGAACAAGACAACCGCAAGAAGCTCATTATCATGACAGTTGATATTGAGGACTGGTTTCAGGTGGAAAACCTCCGCATAGTCTGCCCCTTTGCTAAGTGGGATTCCTATGAGCTGCGTGTTGAGAATAATGCACGCAGGCTTCTGGACCTTTTTGACAAACACCAGGCCAAGGCAACTTTTTTTGTGCTTGGCTGGATTGCCGAAAGACTTCCGGAGTTGATTCGCGAGATTCATTCAAGAGGCCATGAGGTGGCATCCCACGGATATATTCATAGAGTTTCTTACGAATTAACCAGCCGTGAACTACGCGAGGACCTTCAGCGAAGCAAGTCAGTCCTAGAGGAGATCATAGGGGAATCAGTCTATGGTTATCGGGCTCCTTGTTTCTCGTTGACCCGTGAATTGATTGAGCTGATTCACGACACAGGATATCGGTATGATTCCAGCCTGAACAACGCTTCGTTCAGCACCCGCTACGGAAAACCCACCGGAGTCTTGAAGCACCTCGAAAACGGAATGATGAAAGCGCCGAATGGTGTCATCGAAATACCGATAAGCAATTTGAAATTGGGCCGATTAAGTCTCCCGTGGGGCGGTGGAGGGTATTTCCGTCTCTGGCCGTGGTCCCTTTTCCGATGGGGTGTGAAACGTATCTTGTCTGCAGGAAAACCGTATGTCTTCTATTTTCATCCATGGGAAATCGACTTGCACCAGCCTCCTGTTAAGAACCTTGGCGTTCTGGCGCGTTTCAGGCATTATCTCAACATCTCTGATACATACTCACGACTGGAAAGGTTCTTCTCCTCTCTTATAATGTCCTCCATCACCTCATGCTCGGATCATTTGCAATCAGCAGGTCTATTGACCAGATGTTGAATCATGAGGATGCGACATGCTGCCAATTCGGGACTTCGCTCAACGCCATCCTGTGCTCCGAGCGTGGACGATCCAAAACCACTGGTATAAGGAAATCAAATGTCCAAGATATTGATCACTGGCAATATGGGTTACGTGGGACCAGTTCTCGTCAGGCACCTCCGTAAAAAGATTCCGGACGCTTTTCTCATAGGGTTGGATACGGGATATTTTGCGAGATGCATAACCGGTTCAGATATCCTTCCTGAATGCAGGGTAGATCTGCAGTGTTTTGCCGACATGCGAATGTTTCCCGAAGATATCCTCAATGGTGTCGATGCGGTTGTTCATCTGGCCGGAATCTCGAACGATCCTATTGGAAACAGGTTTGAACAGGCAACCCTTGATATCAACTATCGGGCTAGTGTGAATCTGGCGGCCAAATCGAAGGCTAAGGGAGTCAGAGCATTCGTCTTCGCTTCAAGCTGCAGCATGTACGGCGCTGCAGACGATGCGCCAAGAACGGAAGACTCGCCTCTGAATCCGCTCACGACCTACGCAAAGTCAAAGGTCCTTACGGAGGGTGATTTGCGCGGAATGGCGGACAGTGCTTTCAAAGTCACAAGTCTTCGATTCTCGACTGCATGTGGCATGAGTGACAGATTGCGGTTGGACCTGGTCCTGAATGATTTTGTAGCGGGAGCGCTCTCCTCCGGGCGAATAACGATCTTGAGCGACGGCACACCGTGGCGCCCCTTGATCAATGTTAGAGACATGGCACGTGCTGTGGAGTGGGCTATTCAAAGAAATCCGGTTGAAGGCGGCGATTTCCTCGCAGTGAATGTAGGATCAGATGGCTGGAATTATCAGGTGAAGGAACTGGCAGAGGCTGTCGCTTCCGTCATTCCCGACGTCGAGGTTTCTATCAACAAGGATGCGCAACCGGATAAGAGGTCCTACAGAGTGCACTTTGGGCTCTTCAGGCAACTTGCTCCCAATCACCAACCTCAAGTTGACCTCAGACATTCCATAGAAGACCTGAGGGATGGATTAGAGGCCATGGGTTTCAAAGATCCCGACTTCCGAGATTCGAATTATATGAGGCTCACGGTGCTGTCACAGCTCCTAGAGAAGGGACTGCTTGATAGCGACCTCAGATGGACACATGGGTAGATCCCCCCCCCGCCGCATCGAGTCTTGCATGTAGTATCGGCACCTTGGCGGACAACGTTATGTCTTTCGAGATGATTTGGCATTGTTCATATGGAGGAGGACGCTTCTGTGGAGAATGGACAATTGTGCAGGTTCTGTAAGTCACCGCTCGAGTTCGTCTTAGTAGACCTGGGGATGTCGCCACTGTGCGAAAGTTACCTGAGTGCAGGAGAATTGAACCGCATGGAGGCATTCTATCCCCTGTGCGTCTATGTGTGCGGAGAGTGTTACTTGGCGCAGTTAGAAGAGTTTGTAAGTCCTGAGGAGATTTTCACGGAATATGCGTATTTTTCATCGTATTCGGACGCTTGGCTGGAACACGCCAAAGCATATACCGATCTGATGGTACAGCGGTTCGGGGTTGACTCAAGAAGCTGGGTGGTCGAACTGGCCAGCAACGATGGATATTTGCTTCAGTATTTTGTACAGAAAGGAATACCTGTCCTGGGTATTGAACCAGCTCGAAATGTCGCCAAGGTTGCAATATCCAAAGGCGTACCGACTCTCACGGAATTTTTTGGAGAAAACCTGGCTACGGAGATGGTGAGAGAGGGTAAACGTGCCGACGTTCTGATAGGGAATAACGTATTGGCCCAAGTGCCCGATTTGAACGATTTTGTCAAAGGAATGAAAAGACTTCTTAGTGCACGCGGGGTCATAACGATGGAATTTCCCCATCTGATGAAACTCATGGACGAAAACCAGTTCGATACGATCTACCATGAGCACTTCTCATATTTTTCGTTACTGAGCGTTGAGAAGATATTCGCTGCACATGGTTTGACCCTCTTTGACGTGGAGGAGCTTTCCACACATGGTGGATCATTAAGGATTTATGCTCGCCATTCTGAGGACATCTCTAAACCAGTTGGCCAGAGGATCGCTGAGCTCAGAATCAGAGAACTGAGCGCTGGTTTTGGAAGTCTTGATCGCTATTTCGCGTTTGCTGAAAATGTCAAGGAGACAAAACGTAAGATTCTGGACTTGTTGATCAACATCAAACGGGACGGCAAATCTATTGCTGGTTACGGCGCGCCTGGGAAGGGAAACACTCTCCTCAACTATTGTGCAATTCGGTCCGATTTCCTGGACTACACTGTTGACCGCAACCCTTACAAACAGGGGAAATTCCTTCCCGGGACCCATGTACCGATATTTCACCCGGATAAGATAAGCGAGACTCGACCCGATTATGTGCTGGTTTTGCCCTGGAACTTCAAGGAGGAAATCATGGAGCAGATGGCCTATATTCGCGAATGGGGCGGTCAATTTGTAGTGTTAATCCCCGAGCCGCGAATTTACCCCTAACCTTGCCCTGATTGAGCTGATTCCGCCTCCAGCTTGAGGATTCCCTTCCAGCATGAACCACGACGATATTAAACTGACTGACGATTCAAAAACCGTTGGTGATGAAATATACCGTTTGATTCAAGAACTGTATCCTATTTGTCGCAGCATTACCGGCAACGGTTTTCGGGAGACGTTGCGCTTGATCAAGAACCACATAGAATTAAAAGTACATGAGCTTCCTACCGGCACAACAGTGTTCGATTGGACAGTACCAAAAGAATGGAACATTAGGGATGCATATGTAAAGAATTCAAGAGGTGAACGGGTCATAGATTTTAAAGAATCTAACTTGCATGTTGTGAGCTACAGTGCGCCTGTCAATACAAAAACCTCGCTTAAAGAGTTAAAGGAGCACTTATTCACATTGCCCGACAACCCCGAATGGACACCATATCGACATACCTATTACAAGGAAGGTTGGGGATTCTGCCTGAGTCACAGGCAACTTATGGAGCTGGAGGAAGACCTCTATGAGGTGTGTATCGATTCCTCTCTCGAGGATGGGCACCTCACCTATGGTGAGTACTATATTGAGGGGGAGGAAGAGGATGAAGTTCTCATCTGCTGCCACGCGTGTCATCCTTCACTCTGCAACGACAATCTTTCGGGAGTTGCAATAGCAGTATTCCTGGCAAGATTCTTGACATCCACTGCGCGGAAATACTCTTTTCGTTTCTTGTTCCTCCCTACGACCATCGGCTCCATAACCTGGTTGGCCCTGAACGAATCCAATCTTTCCAGGATAAAGCACGGACTGGTCCTGGCATGTTTGGGTGATTCGGGGAACTCAACCTATAAGAAAAGCCGACGAGGTGACGCCGAAATCGACCAAGCGGCGGCCCATGTTTTGAAGTATTCCGGCAAGGAATACGAGATACTGGATTTCTCTCCATATGGGTATGACGAGAGACAGTTCTGCTCTCCCGGTTTCAATCTCCCCGTGGGTTGCATGATGAGGACACCTAACGGCCGATATCCGCAATACCACACGTCTGCTGACAATCTGGATTTTATACAGCCGGACGCCTTATTGGATTCTTTTAAGAAAATTGTGGAAACATTTATAATCCTTGAGAACAACTGTATCTATATGAACCAAAATCCCAAAGGTGAACCGCAATTAGGTAAGTATGGGTTGTACCGGGCGGTGGGTGAACGGAATGAACCAATGATCGACCAAATGGCGATTCTTTGGGTTCTGAATCTCTCGGATGGCAGCCATAGCCTATTGGATATTGCTCAAAGATCGGACATGCCCTTCGATGTCGTTTATAAGGCAGCAAAAGCCCTTCTTGAGCATGATTTGTTAAGGAAGATCTAAACTCATTAACCGGAAAAGGGAGTCCTAATATGCCCTCTGGTTCATCCATTACAGGACCTGTGCAATATCGTCCCTCCATTAACGAGCAGCAGGATTATTGGGATAAAAGATGGGAGCGGTCGAGAACCCCGAATCAATACCAATTGACGCGTTCTGAAAAAGTCCTGGAATATCTGCGCTCTTTGCAGCTTGATCGCCCTAAGATTCTCGACATGGGTTGTGGCACAGGGTGGTTTACAGAGCAACTTTCTCACTTGGGGGTCCCCCTTGGTATTGATCTGTCCGAAACAGCCATCGATGTGGCCAGATCTCTATTTCCAAACATCAATTTCATGGCCGGGAATCTGTATGAGCTTGTATTCCCCGAGAAGGAATTTGACGTCATTGTCTCGCAGGAGGTCATTTCGCATGTTGAGGATCAGGTGAAGTTGATGGACATGATGGCTCAACTGTTGAAGCCAAACGGATATTTGATCCTGACAACTGTGAATAAATTCGTCATCGAGCGTACATATCAGGCTTCCGATCCTCGTGAGCACATAAAAGAGTGGTTGAGTAAGAAAGCGCTAAAACGCCTCCTTCAACCCAATTTCCAAATACTCAGAGCAACGACAGTCATTCCGATGGGCGACCAGGGGATTCTCAGGCTTGTGAGCTCTCACAAAGTCAACAGGTTGCTCGAATTGGCGGTTCCCCGCCGTCGCCTTGATGCACTGAAAGAATGGGCGGGTTGTGGATATACGCGTGTAGTGCTTGCGCAGAAGAGGGTCTGAGAAGGGTTGTCGTACTCAGAAGCAATGTGTGTAATTAATTACTCTATACTTTAATAGGTCCACATTCAGGATGGTAGACTGCTGAGAGATGCGTGGAGTTCGGAAGGTCAAAAGAATCGGCATCTTCGGCCATGTGGGGAATCGGAATCTCGGTGACGAGTCTATTATCTCTTCAGTGGTAAAGAACGTCCGACGCCGCGACCCTGAGATTGAGATCTACGGATTCACTCTCAACCCTCAAGACACATGGGAAAGGCATGGAATAGCTTCCTTTCCCATAAGGAGAGTGGAAGATAGATCTCGAGAGTTGGAAAAATATGAGAGTGAAGGGGTTGCTGCCGGCAGTGAAATAGAGCAATCTATGTTTTTAGATCGCCTCAAAGCTCTACTCAAGAGTCTTCCTCTTATCCACGGATTGCTAAAGGGAATCAAAACCATAATTTTTGCTCTTCCATCTATCGTCAGTGAGGCAAGGTTTCTGATCACATGTTACAGAAATTTGTGCGGGGTCGATCTTTTGATCGTTGCCGGATCTCAACAATTGATAGATTTTATTGGGCTGTGGTATCAACCGTATAACATTTACAAATGGACCTGGGTTGCGAGGGCTACAAAGACAAAGGTTGCTTTCTTAAGCGTTGGGGCTGGACCGATCACGAAGCCATTGGGCAGGTTCTTCATCAAACACTCACTATCGCACGCATGCTATAGCTCCGTTCGAGATGAGAGTTCGAGGAAAGCAATAGAACAAATAGGCATCAGACAAGAAATCCCGGTGTTTCCGGACTTGGTTTATAGTCTCGGAATCGAATCCCGTAAGCCCAGATCGAGTTGCCGGAAGCCTGCACCCATCGTCGCCATCAATCCAGTGCCATTTTCCGATCCGGTGTATTGGCCGGGAAGCAATGACCACGTATATGAGAAATATGTTAATACGCTTGCCCGTTTCGCATTGTGGCTCATTCAGAGAGGTTATGCCGTACTGTTTTTTCCAACTCAACTGTATCTAGATCCTCCGGTGATAACAGACATACGAAAAGCGATGAAAAAAGAGTGTTCAGTTCTGGATTTCGAGGAAAAGATCGTTGACTGGCCGATACAATCTTACGAAGATTTGGTTTCCGCTGTCTTGATGGCAGATATGGTCGTGGCCGCACGCTTCCATGGAGTTGTCATTCCTTTTGTTCTTCAAAAACCTGTTCTGGCAGTAGCCTACCATCAAAAAACCTTTGATCTCATGGCTCAAATGGGCCAGCACGAGTACGTGCTTGATATACGTTCATGCGATGAGAATCAACTGCAAGAGCGATTTGCCATGCTCGAGTCTCGAAGCGAAGCGGTGACGATCGAAATCGAGCAGAAAACATCCCTGTTCCGAGAAGCCTTGGACACACAGTATGATAAATTACTCACACTTATATAATATGGGAACATCCGTACACCTGAGGGTAACCAAGAACTTCTCTGGCGAACCAGATGCTTTTTCCAATTAACATCTGTGTGGTTGTTTTCTGCGTATCGATATTAATGTGCTGTAACCTGGCTACAGCATCCGACATTACAAGCAACTCAAACCATGCTGATATTGTTTGGACGCAACTCTCGAGTAATACGGGATGTATTCCTGCGCTCGGACCATCCAAGGCGCAAACAGCAAGTTTGGTTCTTGATGTTGACATAGATGGGTTTAATGATTTCATCATCGCCACCGGAATGGAGGGCCCATCAGTGCTGTGGTACCGCCGGACGGTGAATGGATGGACAAAATACTTGATTGATAGTTCATTCGTTCCTATCGAGGCGGGAGGGGCAGCTTTAGATGTTGATGGAGACGGGGACCTCGATATCATCTTCGGTGCGGATGGTGAGGATAACAAGGTCTGGTGGTGGGAGAATCCCCACCCGAACTACGACGCCAATATCCCATGGACACGTCGTGAGATAAAGAACTCTGGTGAGAACAATCACCACGATCAGGTTGTTGGCGATTTTGACGGGGATGGGAAACCGGAATTGCTTTCTTGAATCAGGGAGCAAGAAAACTCTTCCTGGTTCATATCCCTGCAGATCCTAAACATAGACAACCTTGGCCGTACGAAGAGATCTTTTCTTGGGACTCAGGAAAGTTTGAAGGACTGGCTGCGGTCGACATCGATGGTGGCGGGAAGTTGGACATCGTGGGTGGTGGTCGCTGGTTTAAACACGATGGCGGAACGAATTATACCGCCAATGTTATCGATGACAGTCAGACTTTTTCGCGAGTTGCAGTGGGGCAGCTAAAAAAAGGGGACCCCCCGAAGTGGTCTTTGTAACTGGAGATGGAATTGGCCGCTTGAAGTGGTATGAGTGGACGGGAAAAGATTGGCTCGGGCATGATCTATTGGGGGTTGACGTTGTTCATGGACATAGCCTTCAATTGGCTGACATCGATGGCGATGGAAACCTGGATATTTTCTGCGCTGAAATGCGTCAGTGGTTAAGTAACCAGGACGACAACCCTGATGCCAAGATGTGGATCTTTCTGGGCGATGGTGAGGGCAACTTCAAGAAAATGGATGTCGCTTCCGGATATGATAACCACGAGACCAAGGTGGCAGACTTGGACGGCGACGGGGACTTCGATCTTCTGATCAAACCTTATATCTGGAGTACCCCATGCGTGGATGTTTGGCTCTCCAACGGCACACCAAACGGCAACCTTAAAATGTCACTGGACAAGTGGCAGCGCCATGTCGTGGACTCCGAGAAACCCTGGCGATCCATATTTGTTGCCTCTGAAGACATGGATGGTGACCTGAAGAAAGATATCATCACTGGTGGATGGTGGTACCATAACCCCGGTAGGCCGGATGGGAAATGGGAGCGCCATGCGTTCGGATCGCCGCTCAACAACATGGCTGCTGTGTATGACTTCGACGGCGACGGTGATCAGGATGTATTAGGGACCGAAGGAAAAGGATCCGAGGCGAACGCCCGGTTTGTCTGGACACGCAATGATGGCAAAGGGGTGTTCACTGTTCTGAAGAATATATCCAAGGCCGAGGGGGATTTCTTGCAGGGTGTGGCGGTGGCGCCTTTTAAGAATTTGGGTCCTCTCGAAGTGGCCCTATCATGGCATGAATCGGGCCATGGAATTCAGATGCTGACTGTGCCCTCCAAACCTGAAAGTGACTTGTGGTCATGGCGCATTATATCAGATACATCGCAAGATGAGCAGCTAAGTGCCGCCGATATTGACCGCAACGGCATCCTAGACCTCCTGCTCGGAACCCAATGGCTATGCAATGATTGCCCACTGTCCAGGGCTCTTTGGCTGAACTCGTTTACCGCTCGGTATCCCCGGTACGGCAGAGCCCTCGACAGGTTTTTGGGAACTTGGGGCCAAAAATGGAGAGTGCAGACAGTATGCGAGACACCAGGTGCCCCCGACCGCAACCGCCCGGCCGACATTAATGGCGACGGACGACTGGACGCAGTGGTCGGCTTTGAGGCCATCAGCGTTCCCGGAAAGCTGGCATGGTATGAACAACCTGTTTCCAGCGCAGAACTGTGGAAAGAGCATGTAGTAGCATATGTAGTGGGGCCGATGAGCCTGGATGTGGCTGATATGGATGGTGATGGCGACATGGATATCGTTGTTGGAGAGCACAATTTAAAGGACCCGCAGAGTTCGAAATTATTCGTTTTTGAAAACGCTGATGGTAAGGGCGAGACCTGGACCCAGCACCTGGTCTACACGGGTGACGAGCATCACGATGGGGCCGTCGTCGTCGACATCGATGCGGATGGTGACCTCGACATCATTTCGATTGGGTGGGGACACAGTCGGGTTCTTCTATATGAAAACAAAGCGATTGATGAATCGACGAGACGCTGAAGCAACCAATTCCCCCAAACACGTATTCTTAAAGGCGAATAGGGTGACCAGAAAGCAACCTAGTACTCGAATAAGTGTTGGGCTTCCAGTATACAATGGCGCGCGCTTCCTTGCCGAAACACTGGATTCCCTTTTGGTGCAAACTTACGAAGATTTTGAGATTGTCATAAGTGATAACGCTTCGACTGATGAAACCGAACAGATTTGCCGTTCTTATCAGGAGAAGGACAAACGCATCCGGTATTATCCGAATTCAACGAATCTCGGCGCTGCCAAGAATTACAGAAAGGCCTTTGAGCTTTCATCAGGTGAGTATTTTAGATGGGCGAACTGTGATGACTTGTTCGCTCCCGAGTCTTTGGCACGGTGCATCGAGGTATTGGATCGTGAATCATCAGTTATTTTGACATTTCCTAAAACAAGATTCATAGATGAGCGAGGGCGATTCATTCCAGATGATGAGGATAGCCTCAACATACAACATGACAGGGTTAGTGAACGGTTCATCCAACTCTTTAACCGGTTGGGACGCGTCAACGCTATATATGGTTTGGTCAGGGCAGATGTTCTGAGGAAAACTAAGCTCATCAGAAACTTCGTCGGGGGAGACATTCCTCTTATGGCTGAATTGACACTGTATGGGAAATTCTGGGAGATCCCCGAATTCTTATTTTACCGTCGGTTTCATCCTCAAGCATATAGTAGTTACAAAAAGGTCGAACAATTACAGGAATTTTTCGATCCCAGCACCATCGGGAAGCCTCCACTTACCGAATGGAAGCACCTTTTAGCACACTTCGATTCGGTTGCGAGGGCTCCTTTGAATATTTCTGAAAAGACCTATTTGATTTGCTTCATTTTTCGAATGGGAGTGTGGAGGCGTACGATACTTGCCGACGAAATAATGAGGACTCTACGGCGTGTGATGAGTAGGACTCTTTCCCCTGTTTGATTCTCATCTCCGTTATTATAGTACGGCTCAGGTAGACAAATTTGGGGTCATCGCTGATCAGTGAAAAAGCACCCGATTAAGCAAATACCCGCAGTCTGAACTTGTCCAGATTCTTGTATGAGTATCATTGCCCTCAAGGCAGTGTCGTGCATGAACTCAATCTCCAATGCTGCTTATCCCTCGATTTCGAATGGTCTATGGACATCAATGGATGTCGGATTTCTTTACAGATCTGAGGATGTGTAAATTGGAGGAAGATCAGCCGAAGCTGGATGGGTTTTGGATTTGCCGGCATTTTGCAAGCCAATTTAGTGTCGGAATCGTTTACAGTTGCGGCTTCGGGCACATGACTGAAAATGGCCTCAGACACCGCCCTGCCTAGGTTGGCACGGATAGTGCTTCAATACGTTAAGGTGTCGTATTTACCGATAAGTAATGGGCGAGTAGAAAGTATCAAGATATTGTTGATGATTGCAAATACCTGCATTGAGCTCGCGCATGCATTTTCAAAAAGTCAAAGTCCGCCAGGGAAGGGGGCAGCAAGCGATCATCATTTGTTGGGGGGGGAAATGAAATCGCATCCTGAAAAAACCCTACTCCTGAAGATGAAATTCGGTTTGATTTACTTGTGAGGAGAGGGCTTCATGATGCGCATCATGTTCTCCGGCTGGCTGCTGATATCAACACTACTCCTAGCTTCCGTGTGTTTCGCCAAAGATGCCACAAGAACGGGTCAGTTCGAAATCGCTCCTCCCACCCTTGACAACAGCGGGATTGGGATACCAAACAGTACCGACCCGCAAGGCGGTGGCGATGGCGTGCACGAGGCCGAAGGTGAACTGGAACGACTGCAGAAGGTGACCAAGGGCGTCAATAACGTGATCGTCCGTTTCCACCCGAATTCAGTTCCTCTGGGTACGACCCTCGTTCCCGCCGAATCGCGCTTCGGTGGACTGTCGGCAAAGAGTCGGGCAGTCATGGGTACGCTCGGCGCCAAAATCTCAAAGTCTCTATGCGACGGTCGGGTGAGCCTGATTACACTTGGGCCTGGGGTCGATCCCTCAGTTGCGTTGAATAGGCTGCGGGCGGTGCCTCAAGTCCGATTTGCCGTTCCCGACGACTCGGTCATCCTGGCTGAAGTCATTCCTAACGATCCACGGTTTGGGGACCAGTGGGCACTGCGCAACACCCTAGACGTGGATATCGATGCAACACTGGCCTGGGATCAGACGACGGGCAGCGGGACAACCCTTGTGGCTGTGATGGATACGGGGATCGACTACACTCATCCGGACCTCTATTTGTCCATCGCCATTAACAACGCAGAGATTCCCTCCTCTCTCCGGAACCAGCTCGTGGATACCAACTCGGACGGTCAGATCGATTTTTACGACCTCAACTCGCTTGACGCAATGGGCAATCTCGTTCTTGATAGTTCCGGTCAGAAGTTCAATAGGACCTTAGTGATCGACCACAATGGAAACGGATATATCGATGCGGGCGATTTGATGGTCCCCCCTTGGAGTGACGGCGTTGATACCGATGGAAACGGGTTGGTCGATGATCTCACCGGCTGGGATTACCTGAGCAATGGTAACAACCCGATGGATACCTGGGGCCACGGCACTCACATCGCGGGTGTCATTTCAGCCCGGGGCAACAACGGAGTTGGGATCGCCGGAGTCAACTGGCGTGCCCGGATCGTGCCTGAGCGGTTCCATAACGGTGGCGGCACGATCTCAGATGCAATCCAGGCCATCGACCACGCCGTGTCACTGGGTGCTGACGTGATTAACGTCAGCTGGGGTGTCTTGAATGATAACCCGGCGCTGAAGGCTGCGATCGAGTGGGCGGGAGAAAACGGTGTAGTGTTCGTCGCGGCGGCCGGCAATTACTCGGAAAACATTGACAATCCCAGTAACGCCTACTATCCGGCCGCATATCACTTGCCCAACCTGATCAGCGTGGCATCTGTGGATCCCGGCGGAAGCCTGTCCGACTTTTCTAACTATGGCCCAAACTCGGTTGATATTGCCGCTCCTGGTACTGATATCCTCAGCACGGTGCTCGGTGGGGATTATGTGCCTTGGAGTGGCACGTCCATGGCTACGCCCCATGTTGGCGGCGTAGTGTCGCTACTGGTCGGCCTTTTCCCCGACAAGTCACCTGAGTGGCTCGTAGACCGGGTTCTCTCGACGGCAAAACCGCTTGCCGGCCTAGTGGGCAAGACGAGGACCGGTGGCATGGTGAACGCGTTCTCGGCTGTCAACTCACCGAATGTTTCTGGCCCGCGCATTGTTACAGCCAGCCCGACCGGCGATGTCGTGACGCCGACGGACCGAGTGGTTCTGACTTTCGATCGTCCAATCGCGGCCAACAGTTTCACGACCGATGACGTCAGCATCATAGGCCCCGATGGTTCCGTCGTCCCTACGGGAGTCAGTCGGCTGACGGACTTCGTATTTGAGGTGGTCTTTCCGGTACAAACGACTCTCGGCGACTACGGCGTACAAGTTGGTCCCGAAATCGAAGACACTGTCGGTCGCTTAATGGATCAGGATGGGGACGGCATTACGGGCGAACCACTCGATGATCGTTTCAATGTCGTTTTCCGTCACGTGCCGCCTCGCCAGATCGGGATCATCGACGATGGGGACCCCGGGTTCAGCGCCACCGGCGGCTGGACAACATACAATGGCGTGGGCGCTCAGGGCGACTTCGTCTACAAGCCGGTCGGCAGTGGCACGGCACCGGCGACCTGGACGTTTGCGAACCTGGCCCCGGGACAATACCGCGTTTCGACCACGTGGCAGGCCTACTCCAATCGGGTCGTCGACGCGCCTTATTCCGTCCTGGATGGCTCCATGGAGCTGGCGACCGTGTTTGTGAATCAACGACAGGCCCCCGCCGGCTTTGTGGAGGGGGGTGTGTCGTGGCAGGATCTCGGTGGTCCGTACGCCATTGCCGGCGGCACTTTGGTGGTCCGGCTGAGCGATTTGGCGAGCCCTGCCGGCAGCTACCTGGTTGGCGACGCCGTTCGGGTTGAACGCATCGGGGAGTTGCCCGTGGGGTCGGAGCCGGAGATTCAGGTGCTCGTGGACGGCATCAACGTGGCGGACGGAACGGGGTCGGTAAACTTCGGCAGCACGGTTATAGGTGCTCCGGTGACAAGAACGATAACGGTCCGCAACGCCGGAACCGGGGCGTTGACACTGGGCGTGATCAGGTTGCCGGTCGGGTTCAGCCTGGCAACGGGATTTGGTGCGACGACGGTTGCTCCAGGGCAGACGACGAGCTTTGCCGTACAGATGGATGCAGCCATAGTGGGCGCATTTGCGGGGTCGATCAGCTTCGACTCCAACGATGCTGACGAGAGCCCCTTCGACTTCGGCGTGTCGGGTACGGTATCGGCACAAACCACCCCGCAGGTGTGGATTATAGACGATGGGGAGGCCGGGTTCAGCGCCACCGGCGGCTGGATGACCTACAATGGTGTTGGCGCCAAGGGCGACTTTGTCTACAAGGCGGTCGGCAGTGGCACGGCAACGTCGACCTGGACGTTTGCGAACCTGGCCCCGGGACAATACCGCGTTTCGACCACGTGGCAGGCCTACTCCAATCGGGTCGTCGACGCGCCTTGTTCCGTCCTGGATGGCTCCATGGAGCTGGCGACCGTGTTTGTGAATCAACGACAGGCCCCCGCTGGCTTTATGGAGGGGGGTGTGTCGTGGCAGGATCTCGGTGGTCCGTACGCCATTGCCGGCGGCACTTTGGTGGTCCGGCTGAGCGATTTGGCGAGCCCTGCCGGCAGCTACCTGGTTGGCGACGCCGTTCGGGTTGAACGCATCGGGGAGTTGCCCGTGGGGTCGGAGCCGGAGATTCAGGTGCTCGTGGACGGCATCAACGTGGCGGACGGAACGGGGTCGGTAAACTTCGGCAGCACGGTTATAGGTGCTCCGGTGACAAAAACGATAACTGTCCGCAACGTCGGAACCGGGGCGTTGACACTGGGCGTGATCAGGTTGCCGGTCGGGTTCAGCCTGACAACGGGATTTGGTGCGACGACGGTTGCTCCAGGGCAGACGACGAGCTTTGCCGTACAGATGGATGCAGCCATAGTGGGCGCATTTGCGGGGTCGATCAGCTTCGACTCCAACGATGCTGACGAGAGCCCCTTCGACTTCGGCGTGTCGGGTACGGTATCGGCACAAACCACCCCGCAGGTGTGGATTATAGACGATGGGGAGGCCGGGTTCAGCGCCACCGGCGGCTGGATGACCTACAATGGTGTTGGCGCCAAGGGCGACTTTGTCTACAAGGCGGTCGGCAGTGGCACGGCAACGTCGACCTGGACGTTTGCGAACCTGGCCCCGGGACAATACCGTGTTTCGACCACGTGGCAGGCCTACTCCAATCGGGTCGTCGACGCGCCTTGTTCCGTCCTGGATGGCTCCATGGAGCTGGCGACCGTGTTTGTGAATCAACGACAGGCCCCCGCCGGCTTTGTGGAGGGGGGTGTGTCGTGGCAGGATCTCGGTGGTCCGTACGCCATTGCCGGCGGCACTTTGGTGGTCCGGCTGAGCGATTTGGCGAGCCCTGCCGGCAGCTACCTGGTTGGCGACGCCGTTCGGGTTGAACGCATCGGGGAGTTGCCCGTGGGGTCGGAGCCGGAGATTCAGGTGCTCGTGGACGGCATCAACGTGGCGGACGGAACGGGGTCGGTAAACTTCGGCAGCACGGTTATAGGTGCTCCGGTGACAAGAACGATAACTGTCCGCAACGCCGGAACCGGGGCGTTGACACTGGGCGTGATCAGGTTGCCGGTCGGGTTCAGCCTGACAACGGGATTTGGTGCGACGACGGTTGCTCCAGGGCAGACGACGAGCTTTGCCGTACAGATGGATGCAGCCATAGTGGGCGCATTTGCGGGGTCGATCAGCTTCGACTCCAACGATGCTGACGAGAGCCCCTTCGACTTCGGCGTGTCGGGTACGGTATCGGCACAAACCACCCCGCAGGTGTGGATTATAGACGATGGGGAGGCCGGGTTCAGCGCCACCGGCGGCTGGATGACCTACAATGGTGTTGGCGCCAAGGGCGACTTTGTCTACAAGGCGGTCGGCAGTGGCACGGCAACGTCGACCTGGACGTTTGCGAACCTGGCCCCGGGACAATACCGTGTTTCGACCACGTGGCAGGCCTACTCCAATCGGGTCGTCGACGCGCCTTGTTCCGTCCTGGATGGCTCCATGGAGCTGGCGACCGTGTTTGTGAATCAACGACAGGCCCCCGCCGGCTTTGTGGAGGGGGGTGTGTCGTGGCAGGATCTCGGTGGTCCGTACGCCATTGCCGGCGGCACTTTGGTGGTCCGGCTGAGCGATTTGGCGAGCCCTGCCGGCAGCTACCTGGTTGGCGACGCCGTTCGGGTTGAACGCATCGGGGAGTTGCCCGTGGGGTCGGAGCCGGAGATTCAGGTGCTCGTGGACGGCATCAACGTGGCGGACGGAACGGGGTCGGTAAACTTCGGCAGCACGGTTATAGGTGCTCCGGTGACAAGAACGATAACGGTCCGCAACGCCGGAACCGGGGCGTTGACACTGGGCGTGATCAGGTTGCCGGTCGGGTTCAGCCTGGCAACGGGATTTGGTGCGACGACGGTTGCTCCAGGGCAGACGACGAGCTTTGCCGTACAGATGGATGCAGCCATAGTGGGCGCATTTGCGGGGTCGATCAGCTTCGACTCCAACGATGCTGACGAGAGCCCCTTCGACTTCGGCGTGTCGGGTACGGTATCGGCACAAACCACCCCGCAGGTGTGGATTATAGACGATGGGGAGGCCGGGTTCAGCGCCACCGGCGGCTGGATGACCTACAATGGTGTTGGCGCCAAGGGCGACTTTGTCTACAAGGCGGTCGGCAGTGGCACGGCAACGTCGACCTGGACGTTTGCGAACCTGGCCCCGGGACAATACCGCGTTTCGACCACGTGGCAGGCCTACTCCAATCGGGTCGTCGACGCGCCTTATTCCGTCCTGGATGGTTCCATGGAGCTGGCGACGGTGCTTGTGAATCAGCGACAGGCCCCCGCCGGCTTTCTAGAGGGCGGGGTGTCGTGGCAGGATCTCGGTGGTCCGTACGACATAGCCGGAGGGACTTTAGTGGTCCGTCTGAGCGATCAGGCGAGCCCTTCCGGCAGCTACCTGGTGGGGGACGCCTTGCGGGTGGAACGCATCGGGGACTTGCCTTAGAGGTCGGGCCGGAGATCCAGGTGATCGTGGACGGTACCAGCATTGCAGACTGAACGAAGTCCCTGGACTTCGGTAGCAACTTTGTCGGCGCGTGGCTGACACACACATGTACGGAATTAGGCTCGAAGAAATCCTTCAATTATTTCATCGAACGAATTTCCAACGGACTTGCCAAGGGTTCCCATACTCCATTGAGGGCAATTATCCGCATCGCCCTCGCAATAGAAGTCTCGACAACTTTAAACTGTAAACATTCGCTGAGTTGAGTGCTTTTCACGCTTATCCGCAATGAACCCAATTTCTTTTCATTTTCTTCAAATCTTGAATAGGAACGGCCGGGACCGTTCAGGAGGAGAACTGAGTGAAAGTAGTCTTATTTTGCGGAGGCTTGGGAATGAGATTAAGAGAGTATTCTGAAAGCATTCCAAAGCCTATGGTGAATATCGGATACAGACCCATTATATGGCATCTGATGAAGTTTTATTCACACTTTGGTCATAAGGACTTCATTCTCTGCCTGGGTTATAGGGGTGATGTCTTCAAGAAGTATTTCCTATCCTATGACGAATGCTTGTCCAATGACTTCACCTTATCAGACGGATGTCGTAAGGTGGAATTGATGAGCAGCGATATTCAAGATTGGAAGATCACCTTCGTTGATACGGGAATGAATTCCAACATAGGTCAACGTCTGAAGGCTGTGGAAAGTTTCTTGGAGGGAGAAGAGGAATTCCTCGCAAATTACAGCGACGGTTTGACAGATCTGAATCTTTCGGACCAGATAGCCCATTTTAGAAGAAACAACAAAATTGCAAGCTTTCTCTGTGTCAAACCGAACCTGAGTTATCATTTTGTATCCACGAAAGAGAACGATCTCGTGAGCACGATAGAAGGCATCAGCGCATCCGAATTTCGAATCAATGGTGGGTACTTTGTCTTCAAAACGGATATCTTCAAATACATGCGCGACGGAGAGGAACTCGTGTATGAGCCCTTCGGGAGATTGATCCAAGAGGATCAGTTGCTTGCCTATAAATATGATGGCTTTTGGATGGGCATGGATACCTTCAAGGATAAGCAAATCTTGGATGATCTCTCTTCGCGGGGCCAAGCCCCTTGGGAAGTTTGGAAAAACGCGGTCACAAGCTAGACCGTGATGGCCATCTCTAAACAACTCACGGTCAAGAATTAGACATGCGGACCAAGCGGATAAGAGCCTAAATGCTCCGATTAAGTTTAGCCCATGAAATAGGAAAGCCATTCCATGTGCTCTGCCTGGGTGCACATTCCGATGATATTGAGATTGGATGCGGTGGCACGATCCTGCGTCTTCAAGATGAAAACCGAGAGACTGAGATTTCTTGGGTCGTCTTTAGTTCAACTCCCGAGCGAGCACCGGAAGCACAGAAGAGCGCACAGCTCTTCTCGAAACATGCCCGCCGAAAAACCGTGGTTGTGAAGGAATTCCGAGACGGGTTTTTTCCGTTCATTGGGGCTGAGATCAAAGAGTACTTCGAGGAGTTGAAAACAGTGTTGTCCCCAGATCTGATTTTCACTCATTACCGAAAAGATCTGCATCAGGATCATCGCATCATCTCCGATTTAACATGGAACACATTTCGTAACGACTTGATCCTCGAATACGAGATCCCGAAATACGATGGCGACCTCGGCAGGCCAAATTGTTTCGTTCAATTGGATGAATCCATATGCCGCAAGAAGATCCAGTACCTTCTGTCTGCCTTTCAGAGTCAAAGGGAAAAACAATGGTTTGACGAAGAGACTTTCAGAGGAATCATGCGGCTCCGCGGCATCGAATCCAATTCACCTGGAGGTTATGCCGAAGGGTTCTATTGTCGAAAGCTGTTGATTTAGTTGGGAGGATGCGTGAAGTAAGAACGCTGTGTTGGGAAAGAGCCTCCTCCTTCTTTCATACACCGGTAACTTCCGTTCCCGGACCACATTATCCGGATACAAACGCCAAGCGATATGCAACCATCGATAGAGAGAACGGCAGCCAAAGGCGGAATCTGGCTGGCCGGTTTCAGGTCTCTTGCGCAGTTCTTCTCTTGGGCTGCCACCATTATCGTTGCAAGAATACTTGCTCCGGGCGATTACGGCTTGATGGGGCTGGCCACCATATTGACCGGTTACATGGTACTCTTTAGCGAGCTGGGATTAGGTGCATCGATTGTGCAACGAGAGAAGGTGGAGGCCGAGGAACTCTCTTCGCTTTTCTGGTTTCTGATTTGTTGGGGATTCATTCTTTCAGTCATTTGTTTTGTTTTGGCTTACCCAACTCAACTCATCTTCAATGAACCAAGAATATTGAAAGTGACCCGAGCCGTGTCGGTTTTATTTTTGATAGGCTCGTTTTCTATTGTTCCCCTCAACATCATGCAACGAGACCTGCGATTCAAGGTTATCGGTTTTATAGAGACCGTTTCCGTGTTGGTCGCATGTGTGGCCATGTTATTAATCGCCACTCATGGCGGAGGAGTGTGGACCTTAATTTTGGGAGGGATTGCCAGGGAGTTTGTAAGAGCAGTATTGACACTTAAACTTTCACATTGGAAACCGCAATTTCATTTTGATTTTGATAAGATAAAACCCTACATCAAGTTTGGTTTAAATATAGCCGGAGCGGGATCATTAAACTATATATGTATAAGATCTGATAGTTTCTTTGGGGGAAAGGCCTTGGGTGCTAATATCTATGGATTCTATGCGATGGCTCTTCAGTTATCGGATATCCCATCAGATAAAGTGGTTTCATTGATAAATAGTATATCTTTCCCTGTCTTTTCAAGATATCAAAAAAAACATGATGAATTTAAACGTTTCTATCTGAGACTAGTAAATATGATAGCTTCTATCACATTTCCGACATTCATGGGTGGTTATTTTGTTGCGGACGAATTAATAAGGTTGGTTCTGGGGCCTAAATGGGAACCCATGATAGTTCCTTTCAAATTACTATGCTTAGCACAACTGGTCAGTTGTATTAATACATCAACCGGACTCGCAAATAATGCCCAGGGGCGACCAAACTGGAACCTGTACAGCGGAATTTTTTGTACTTTTGTTATACCCGCTTCTTTTTTCATTGCAGCAAAGTATGGGTTAAACGCATTGGTCATTCCGTGGATTACCGTAATTCCAATTATTAAGTTCGGTTTTACATTTATATGCTTACATAAGTTTGGAGTTTCATTTCGTGAATATTTTATGGCTATGAAGCATCCTGCGTTTGGCACCACGATGGCCATGTTTATTCTTGTCATATTTAAACATTTCTATTTTAAGTATTTACTTGCGCTTAGCTATGGTTTGCTATTATTTGTCTCTACTTCTATAGTGTTGGCTGTTGCTACTTATGGTATTTATTTCTTGATTTTTCAACGCACTTTTATAGTTTCTATCTTGAATTTAAGGCATGCCTGATAGGTGTACCGTGTACCTTAATCGATTTGCAAATCGGATTTCAGGACAACTTTCGGTTACGACTGGAGTCGGAATCAGGGCAGAAGGAGCTAACCGACTACCCGCTTTTTTTAAGTGCATCATTATTTTATTGAAAAACTAAAAGGAATCAGCGATGTCCGGTTAGGAAATTGCATAACACGGGGTGCTATGCAGGGTAAAAAAAATGTCAAAAAACAATAGGTTGAACTACTTTTTTACTTGACATTCCAATGAAGGTGTGGGTCGCGACCTTTTTCGTAAAATCCTATAATTTAAAGGAGTTACGAAAATGCCGCGGACATTCCACCCTTACGACCCAAAACACACTGCGCCCAGTTTCGATGATCTTTTGAAACCAACTCAAAATGCCCTCGCTACCGCCCACCCGCTGGTGGCAAGAGGGAACAGACCGTTGCAGATGAATTTCGAACAACAACTCAGAGCATTGGTCTACTTCCATCTCGAGGAACATAGTTCAGGACGGCATCTCGTCCAGGCTCTTGAAGAGGACGATTTCGCTCGCAATCACATTGCACCTCCCGATGGCATCCAGAAGAGCAGTTTTTTCGAAGCCATCAACACTCGTGGCCTTGAACAGCGCATCCGTTCAGTGGGGGGGTATGATCCCACACGCGTCAAGCTGTGATTTTTTTGCACTCGTTGTGCGATAGTGCGGGACATCCCGAACATCATCTGCTAACAGGAAGGTCCAACACTGTGAGAAGCGAGCTGTTTCATTCAGACCGCCAGTTTGCGAGGACTCATGGACATCCGGGAAGCCGAGCTCATTTTCGAAGCTGGCAAGGAGGCTGTCGTAAAGACACTCCTGGAACTGCATGCCCGGATAGACTTCCTCAGCGAGCAGGTCTGCATTTTGGAAAAAAAGATTGCTTCCCTGACGACCAATTCCACCAACTCTTCCAAACCGCCATCATCGGATGGCCCCGGAGTTTCGAGGCCCAAGAAGGAGAAATCGCCCCGCCCTCAAGGTGCTCAGAAAGGGCACAAGGGTCACAAGAGAGAGCTGCGTCCAGTTTCGGAGATGGACCATGTGCACGACCACTATCCCGCGGTTTGCGAGAAGTGCGCCGCTCCTCTGGACCCGCAAAGCTGCGAGGAGATCTCTTCTCCTTTGAGACACCAGACCTTTGAATTGCCGGGAATCAAGCCCATCATGACCGAGCATCGTTGTCACGAGCTCAAGTTTGCGTGTGGGCACAAGACCCGCGCCGAACTTCCTCCCGAGGTGGCGCAAAGTCAGTTTGGTCCCCGAGTTCATGGAGCCACGGGATATCTCAGCTCAGTACATAGGATTGGCCGAAGGGGGATCGTGGAGATCATGAACACCCTCTTCGGCTTGGATCTGTGCGTTGGAACCGTGTGCAACTGCATCGACCGGCTCAGCCCCGTGCTCGAGTCCGCGGCGGAAGAAGCAAGAGAGAGCCTTGCCGAATCCCCGAACCTCAATATTGATGAAACCGGCTGGAAGTGCAAGGGAGAGCGCCGTTACCTCTGGGTCTTCGTTTCTCATCTGGTTGTCTACTTCACCATTGCCAAAAGCCGGGGCTCCAAGGTCCTGAAGTCAGTTCTGGGCGATACCTTCAAGGGGGTGATCACCTCCGACGACCACTCAGCCTACAGCTGCTACCACAAGAACGGACTGAGACAACTGTGCTGGTCGCACCTGATCCGCAAATTCAAGGGGCTCATGGACAGCATGAGCAGTCCTGATGCATACGCGTTCGCCAAAAACATGCTCAAGGAGGTCGGACATCTATTTGTCTGCTGGCATGCGTTCTGCGACGGCCACATCGGTCGTCGCCAACTTCAGGATGCCACGATCCTTACGAGGGCCAGAATGAAGCGCTATAGCCTCAAATACCGAGAAAGCCCTGACGCCGCGGTGCGCACTCGAGCCAAACGAATGCCCGGCAATTGGCCCCATCTGTTTACCTTCCTCACCCACGAAGGCGTTGAGCCCACGAATAATCCGGCGGAACTGGGACTGCGCCCTCCAGTTCAATGGAGGAAGCTCTGTTTCGGTAATCAGTCCGGGAGTGGAGAACGCTTTACCGAGAGGATTCTCACCGTCACCCGCACTTGCCAACTTCGAGGAAAGAATCCCTTCCACTTTCTATCCGGCCTCATGGCAGCTGCCTTCACCGGAACACCAAGGCCTTCGCACATCAACTAATCAGCATCTCCCCTGGTGAACGGATACAGATGACTTCTTAACCCGGCGTCTGCGCTATTTGCCAAGATGAAGAAGGGGGAAGAGGGGATGGATCAACTTACTCGAAGTCGAAACATGGACTCGCACCAAACTGCGGAAACCAAAAAGCCGAACGTCCAAGTCAAGGGGTTAAACGTCATCATTGGGCAGATTCGGAATTTTCTGCTCAGAAGTGACAGCGTAGAAGAATGTCACGTCTTGAGCAAGCGAGACAAGAATCGTGAATATCGGCTGATCCTCTATATTGTTCCTTCTGCACAGTTCCTGGAAGGAAGGCTTTATTCACAGCTTAAGGCTGTTTTACCGGAAATCGCTTCGTCTTGTGTTATTTGCCCGATATCGTCGCTACCGCTCACAGCTACAGGCGAGGTTGACGAAGAAGCCCTCGATCGAATGGGTGTGTTCGAACCCGCGCTTTTCCCTGGATGGGAGGAATATCTTCGGTCTGTTTCCGGCATCCAGCAGGTTACGGTTGTCGAACAAGATAACCGGAATCACTTCCCCCCGCTCCACCTATGGGATCTCTTACCCAGTGACGGCATGGGCACATTCATTCACGAGGGTCAGAATCCAGAAAATGAAGAGACTGCTCGCCCAATGGGCTTGAGTGGCAAGAGTCTGGAGGGTATCCATTCATCCACTCCAGCCATCAGTTTTGGCGGGGATATACATGGTGCCCCCGGCACTCCCATCACTCTGGCAGAGAGCATCAAACGGACGGCCGAGCTCTGGCCTGAACACGGGACTGTTTATCTTTATCCCGACAAATCAGATGTCTTTCAATCATATTCTGAGATGCTGCAGGTCGCCGAACGAATCCTGGCGGGCTTTCGTAAGGTCAAACTCCAACCGGATGACAAAGTTATCTTCCAATTTGATAATAATTACGAATTCCTGACCACTTTCTGGGGATGCATCCTCGGCGGCTTCGTCCCTGTGCCGCTTGGTGTGGCCCCAGAATACAAGGAAAGCAACAGTGCTGCCAAGAAACTGGCAGAATCCTGGAAAATGCTCGGACGGCCCGTTGTCGTCACAAGCTCGCTGCTGAGACCTGCCATTGAGTCGTTCTCAGCTTTGATGGGACCTGACACTTTCCGCGTCCTTACGTTTGATCAATTGATAAACTCCCAGGCCGATCACCAGTGGCATGAGAGCAGTCCCGAAGACGTGGCGTTGATTATGTTGACATCCGGAAGCACTGGCAAGCCCAAGGGGGTCATGTTGAGGCATTCCAATCTGTTGAGCCGACAATTTGGATCAGTTCAATTGAATGGCTTTTCAGAAAACGATATCTCGCTCAATTGGATGCCTCTCGATCATGTGGCGGGAATCGTCTACTTCCATCTTAGGGATGTAGCAATCGGCTGTAAACAAGTCCAGGTCCCCACACAAACGATTTTGCAGGATCCACTGAGCTGGTTGGATTTGATTGATAGATTCAAAGCGACCATTACTTTTGCGCCGAACTTCGCCTTCGGATTGATAAACGACCAAGCCGATGAAATCGATCATCGTCGTTGGGACCTGTCTTCCATGCGCTTCCTGTTAAACGGCGCTGAGGCGATAGTTGCTCGAACGGCCAGGAAATTTCTGCAGTTGCTTATCCCACATGGTCTTGCACCCTCGTCCATGTATCCTGTTTGGGGTATGTCAGAGACATCTTCCGGCGTTACATATTCAGACGCTTTCTCTTTGAATACCACTGCCGATGATGATCCATTTGTGGAAGTGGGCACACCGATTCCAGGTTTTGCCATGAGAATCGTTGACTCAGACGGCCAGGTTGTTTCCGAGGGAGTTACCGGGAGTCTTGAGGTAAGCGGATCCACGATAATGAAAGGTTACTTTCAAAGACCAGACCTGGATGAGGAGGTTTTCACAAATGACGGGTGGTTCAGAACGGGCGATTTGGCGTTGATCAAGGGCGGGCGTCTGACAATCACTGGCAGGCAGAAAGATGTCATTATCATCAATAGCGTGAATTACTACAGCCATGAGATTGAAGGAGTCGTTGAACAGATTGATGGGATTGTGCCTTCGTATACGGCCGCTTGTGCAGTGAGACAAGCGGGAAGCGATACGGATAAGCTGGCAATCTTCTTTCATTCAACGTTTTCCGAAGGCGTAGAGCTCGTTGAACTGATCAAAGAGATTCGAAGAAGTGTTCACGCAAATGTGGGGGTTCATCCTTTTTATGTTCTCCCGGTTGAGAAAGAGGCCATACCCAAGACCGAAATTGGAAAGATACAGAGGACCATACTCAGTCAAAGATTCGAAAAAGGAGCCTTCAGAGAAGCACGAAAGCGGGTTGAGCTTCTTATGGGAAGTGCCAATACTTTGCCAAACTGGTTTTTCAAGCCCATATGGCGGCCCAAACAAGTCAGCTACGAAAAGCTACCATCCAACCAGGGATTGAGTCTCATTTTCCTGGACGATCTGGGTCTGGGTAAGAGCCTTGCGGCAAGGATTGGGAAAGAAGGAGATAGCGTTGTAACCGTCAGGGCCGGTGACGGCTTCATGAGGAACAACGCAAATGACTACACCATTCAACCCGACAAAAAGGAACATTACGACAATCTCTTATCGGAGGTTCAGGCAAATTTCGGGCGTATCTCACGCATATTTCATCTATGGACTTATGCACCCTACGGAGGCGAGCAGTCCAATGGCATTGAATTGGAACGAAGCCTGGATGTCGGGCTTTACAGCCTTCTTTACCTGACACAGGGGTTAGCCAAGACGGATGAAACTGAGAAGACAGTTCCGTTTCTTGTGGTTTCAAGCTGTTCAGAGAGTGTATTGCCGGATGATGAGATTTCCTGCGAGACGGCTATGTTGTCCGGGCTTGTTAAAACCATACCTCGTGAGATTCCCTGGCTGGATTGTCGGATGATCGATCTGCCGGTTGGTCAGCCGCAATATCATGCGGCTGTAATCGAAGAAGAAAGCCTCTCTCCGGTTAGAGACAGGCAGGTGGCCTTTCGAGGTGGGCAACGCTTTATATGGCGACTGACACCCACTCCTTTTAGTCAAGAAGCAAAGCATGAGCTACCGTTAAAAAAGGGTGGAATGTATATTTTGAGCGGCGGTCTAGGCGGGATCGGTGCCGAGATAGCCCATTTTCTGCTGGCAAACCTCCACGCACGGTTACTGATATTGGGTCGAACGCTCCTGCCAATTGACTCCTCAAACGAGAGCATTACTAGCGATAATTCAGAGAGTCATCAGAAACTTGAAGTATACAATCGTCTCAAGGGCACTGGTGGAGAACTTCGCTACGAAGCCGTTGATATTTGCGATCTTCCTGAGCTGAAGCGTTTGGTAAAGAAAGCTGAGAAGTACTGGCAGTGTGAACTGGATGGTGTCATCCATCTTGCCGGATCCTTCCATGAAAAACCAGTGGTTGAAGAATCTCGGGAAAGTCTGACACAAATCCTTAGACCCAAACTTCAAGGGACCTGGTCACTTCATCAGGTGATCAAGGACCGACCCGGAAGTCTGTTCTTATCCTTTGCCTCCGTGAACGGTCTGCTGGGCGGGGCCATGGTTGGTGGCTATGCAACTGCAAACGCTTTCTTGGATAGCTTTGCGTCATACCAGCGATTCAAATGCTGCCTGCAAAGCTATTGCCTGTCGTGGAGTATGTGGGATGAAATCGGCATGAGCCGAAGATACCATATGAAAGATCTTACCCGAACCCGGGGGTTCCATGTCATAACAGGAAAACAGGGGATCCAATCATGGTTGTCCTGTCTGCATCACCGGGAACCGCAATGTGTTATCGGCTTGGACGCATGCAACCCGGATATCGGCAAACTGTTGGAATCAGCTCCCTGCGCACTGAAGAAGTGCACGGTCTGTTTCTCAAAAAGGGAAGATCGTGGTGCAATAGCGAAACTCCGGACGGCGGTGTTGACGGATAGATACGGGGCACCCTGCCAATGCGATTTTCGGGCTGTAGACCAAATGCCAAGAACGGCAGATGGCAGCATGGATCGGAAAGCCCTGTCGCTGATTCTACAGGACCGGGTTAAGCAAGCGATCAAGAAAATCGCACCGCGGTCCCAGCTTGAGCGGACTGTAGCGGAAACCTGGCAGGCAGTATTGGGCAAAGAAATACTCGATATACACGAGAATTTTTTTGATATGGGCGGAAGTTCAATTCTGATGGCGAGGGTGGCTGCACAACTCAAAAAAAGGCTGCAACTCGATCTACCCATGACCCATTTATTCCAGCATCCAACGATTAGTGCATTGGTACAGTATTTGGCCGATGACGCAACAAAGAAGCCTGCTGTTGATATCACGGCGAGCCAGGCCAGAGGTGCTGAACGAAGAAGGAAAATGCTGCAACGCCGAAAAGACGGCTGCTCCAATTAGCCTGACAATGTCAGATGATAGTCGGAACTGTTTGTCGCCTCTATCCAGCATCCCGTTCTTTCGACTCCAGCCGACTGGATGGGGGGCGTACGAAAGGCTGTTGATCAAGCCCTGCACCGATCGCCCTAGCAATTCGGCCATGTTCAGAACCTCTGGAACCGAAAACTCGTTAATTGTCACCTTTCGACGCAATATGGAGCAAGTGACGGCATAAGGCGGCGCCACCACCTATTCCACCGGCTTGGTATTACTCGACGAAAGCCGGGTCTCTGATTGCCGGGGCTGATCGGAAGACCTGGCGAAAAATAGAGAAAGCTGAGTCGTCTCGCCCGAAAAGTCGATCCTGATCTGTTGTGCGAGGATTATTCTTGCAGATTTGAAAGGACCAACGTGACCCAGCACATACTTCAGGATGAACTGAACGAACTGGACGTCGCCGTTATCGGACTCTCGGGCAGATTCCCGCAAGCCAATAGCATTGAATCATTCTGGCGGAATTTGGAAAACGGTGTTGAGGCAATTTCCTTTCTGAGCGACGAAGAACTTCTGAAGGCTGGCGTCGCGCCGTCGCTGCTCGAAAACCCCCGGTACGTCAAAGCAGCCTCCGTGCTCGAGGACGTCGACAAATTCGATGCCGATTTTTTCGGTTACAGTCCAAAAGAGGCAGAAATACTGGATCCACAGGGACGGCTATTGCTCGAATGCGCATGGGAAGCTCTTGAAAACGCCGGTTACAGTTCGAAAAAGGGCGGTCCAAGTATTGGGGTTTTCGTGAGTGCTTCCCTAAGTACATACCTTTTGCGGAACATCTATTGGACCTTTGACTTCACCCGCTTTATCCTGGAAGGCGGCAATATTCAAAACCTCTTGGGGAACCAGACCGATTTCAACGCAACCCGATTGTCCTATAAATTGAATTTGACGGGCCCAAGCATAGATGTCCAGACGGCCTGTTCAAGCGCTCTAGTTGCCGTGCATCTGGCCCGGCAGAGCCTCCTGGCTGGGGAGTGCCAGATGGCTCTCGCCGGAGGTGCTTCAATTTATCTTCCACAAATGGCCGGCTATCTATACGAAGAAGGATTAATTCTTTCCCCGGACGGACATTGCCGTGTTTTTGACGCCGAGGCTAACGGAACGGTCTTTGGAAGAGGTGGGGGTATCGTTGTTCTAAAGCCCTTAACCGACGCAGTTCGTGATGGTGATTATATCCACGCTGTAATCAAAGGTTCCGCCGTAAACAATGATGGTCATGCCAAAGCAGGTTTCACTGCTCCGAGTATTGATGGACAGACTCTCGTCATTTCTGAGGCAATTGCAAACGCTGGAGTGAGTCCCGAAACAATCGGTTACATAGAGGCTCACGGGACCGGAACAAAGGTTGGGGACCCCATTGAAATTGCCGGACTCGTGCAGGCTTTCAGATCATACACGGATCTAAGACAATTCTGTGCCGTCGGGTCGGTGAAATCTAACATAGGCCACCTCGATGCGGCTTCTGGAGTTGCCAGTTTTATCAAGACGGTTCTAATGCTGAATCGTCGACTTCTGGTTCCCAGTCTGCACTACCAGCAACCAAACTCTGAAATCGACTTCGTCAATAGCCCCTTCTATGTCAATACAACTCTGACGGAATGGAAAGCAGGCCCTTATCCCAGACGTGCCGGGATCAGCTCCTTCGGGATGGGTGGAACGAATGCGCATGTGATATTGGAGGAGGCGCCTGAAACAGAGCCAAGGAAAGCTGATGTGGAGCGTCCGTTTCACCTTCTTACGCTTTCGGCAAAGACCGAAAAGGCTTTGCAGGAGTTGGCCGGCCGCTATGAGCAACACTTGGGGACACTTCCGGGGCAATCTTTGGCGGATGTATGTTTTTCGGCTAATGTCGGGCGGTCCCACTTTGAGCACCGTTTAGCTGTGGTGGCTCGGTCACCGAACCAGATGCAGGCTCAGTTGAGGAAATTCGTCCAGGGAGAGCAGACGGGTAGTGTGCTGAGAGGGAAAGCAAGGGCCACGGAACAAACAAGAGTCGTGTTTCTCTTCACAGGACAAGGTTCCCAGTATGCGGGCATGGGGCGTGAGCTCTATCACACACAGCCTGCCTTCCGCAACGTGATCGACATTTGTTCGGAACTGCTCAGCCCATACCTTGATCAACCACTCCTGTCAGTCCTCTACCCAGGCATCGGGATGGAATCGCCGCTCAATGAAACCAGATATACACAACCGGCCCTGTTTGCACTGGAATACGCGCTAGCGGAACTGTGGCGGACATGGGGAATCGAGCCCGCCGCGGTCATGGGCCACAGTATTGGTGAATACGTCGCTGCGTGTGTAGCCGGCGTGTTTAGCCTGGAGGACGGATTGGCCTTAATCGCCCAGCGGGCACGCCTCATAAATGAAATGCCCAGAGACGGGGGAATGGCGGCTGTTTTTGCCGACGAGAACCGTGTCAGAGAGGCGGTTTCCCAGCACCTTGCAGACGTGGATATCGCTGCTGTGAACGGCCCCTCAAATGTTGTGATCTCCGGGTTGCGCAGCAAGGTGCACGCAGTCGTTGAAGATTTGGGCAAACACGGTATCAGCGCTCATCCGTTGGACGTTTCCCACGCCTTCCATTCACCGCTAATGGAACCTGTATTGGAAGCCTTCGAGCGCGTGGCCGGCCGGATGCAGTTCAAGAGCGCACGAATCCCTTTGATCTCCAACGCAACGGGTCGATTTTTCGCCCAGGACGAGACTCCCGAGGCAACGTATTGGAGCCGGCATGTTCGCCGAACGGTAAGGTTTGCAGCGGGGATGGAGACTTTACGCGAGCATGGCTATGATCTTTTTTTGGAGCTGGGCCCAAGCCCAATCCTTCTGGGGATGGGGCGGCAGTGTTTTCCGGAAGGCGAGGGAACTTGGCTGCCGTCGCTCAGGAGAGGAATCGGCGACTGGCAGCAAATCCTTGAAACTCTGGGAAATCTTTATGTGTCCGGGGCGGTAGTAGATTGGGACGGATTTGACCGGGAATACACCCGCAGGCGAGTGCCGCAGCCGACCTATCCGTTTCAGCGAAAGCGTTATTGGATCGAAGGCCCTGCTGGTGGTGTGCAGAGCACGAGACGGGAGACCTGTGACAAGGAGCACCACACTCACCCACTGCTCGGACGCCGGCTATTCTCGCCACTCATTGAAGACATCGTTTACGAAAACCTGGTGAGCACTGTTGCTCTGCCGTATCTGGCCGAGCACAGAGTGTTCGAAAAGGCAATACTGCCGGCGACGGCCTACATCGACATGCTGGCGGCAGCAGCTCATCGGCTCTTTGATGGGGAAGCATGGAAGCTGGTGGAACTGGTTATCAGCGATCCGCTTGTTTTCCATGAAAACGAAGAACATGCGCTCCAGTTGATTCTGCATGCGACCACCGAAATCGCCTATTCCTTCCGATTCATGGGTGGCCCTTCTCAACAAATCGGGGAACCATCCTTCAGCTGGCGGCTTCACGCCTCCGGTACCCTGGGAAGAGCTGCTGCTGAACTGGACAACCAGGTCGAGACACGATTTGAGCCCAAACAACTCTTGGATCGCAACCAAGAAGAAGTGCCGGTGTCTGCCTTTTACCAAAGCCTTTCAGAAATGGGCCTCTCCTACGGTAATACCTTTAGAGGCATGAAACACCTTTGGCGCGGACAAAACGAAGCTGTGGCCTTGATTCAAGCACCCGAAGGGGTGGAGATGCATGAGTCGGCCTACCACTTTCACCCGGCCATGCTCGACGCTTGTCTACAATCTGTATTAGCCGCTTCTTCCGACAATCCGGCGGCTCCGCTCAAAAAGGCGCTTTTCCTTCCCATGGTATTGAGCCAGGCGCGCATCCAACCGACGGTCGCACATCAACTTTGGTGTCACGCAAGGCTCCTGCCGGGACATGACCAAAGCAAGGAGACGGTTCGTGCCGGCATCACGGTTTGGGATTCAAATGGGCAACATGTGGCCCGGATCGACGAAATCCGCCTCAAACAGGTTCGCACCCAAAGCATTGATAGCCGTAGAGGACCATTTCGCGATGATTGGCTCTATGAAATCCAATGGTTCCCCAAGGCACGGAAAGATCCTGCGGAATTGATGCTAGGCGCTGAATATCTCCCATCGCCCGAAAAGATAGGAAGACTCCTGACAGGGACGGTCGATGGTCTGAGAAGACGATTCGGACTAGATTCGTACCAGCGGTTGCAGCCTGAATTCGATGCCCTTTGTGCAGCCTACGTCGTTAAGGGTTTGAACGAAATGGGGTTTGTATTTGAGCCAGGCCGGCAATGCGCATTTGACGCTATCGCAAACAGCCTGGGCGTCCTAAAACAGCATCGACGTATGCTGCGAAGAATGCTGCAGATTTTGGAGGAAGATGGACTTGTCGTTGAGAACAACGGCATATGGGAAGTCGTGCGGCATCCTCCCAACAGTGATATTCAAAGCATGTTATCGTCGCTGATGGAACGTTACCCAACCTTTCGGGTCGAGCTGCAAATGACGGCGCGCTGTGGTGAATGCTTAGCCGTCGTTTTGAGAGGCAAAATCGATCCCAAAGAGCTTCTGTTTCCAGGTGGTTCCCTGGAAGACCTTGAAAATCTATATCGAAACGCTCCCTTTACCAGTGCCTATAATCTTCTGGTTCAAAAGGCGGTTACTAAGGCGTTCGAGTCGCTTCCAGCAGGACGCACGATGAAAATTCTGGAGATCGGTGCAGGCACCGGGGGCACAGCATCGGCCGTACTGCCTTGCCTGGCGCCTGCAGCTTCGGAATATCTTTTTACAGATGTATCTTCCCTCTTTATGGTGAGGGCCAGGCAGAAATTCAAGGAATATCCATTTGTTACCTACCGATTGCTGGACATCGGGAGTGATCCGGAAGCCCAGCAGTTTACACCTGGCCATTTCGACCTGATTCTGGCGACGAACGTTCTTCACGCTACGCCCGACTTGACCCAAACGCTGAGCCGTGTGAGGCGCCTGCTGAAACCCGGTGCTCTACTGGTCATGGTGGAAGGCATAGCCCGCCAACGATGGGTCGATCTGATTTTTGGACTGACAGAAGGCTGGTGGCTTTTTGCTGACAAAGATCTCCGCGGGGATTATCCACTGATTGATCCGATCAAGTGGCACACAGTGCTGGAAAAGGCCGGCTTCGACGACACTACCACACTGGCCGGACAGGACTGTGAAAGCCACAGTCTCTTCAATCAGGCGGTGTTTGTCGCCCGCGCCGCACCCACGGTCGCGCCCGCTGCGATCCGCCCCGAGGTGACAAACACCCCTGCACCGCGCAAGTGGCTGGTTTTGGCGAACCAAGTGTCTATTGGAAGCCGCCTCAAACATTTGTTCCGGTCCCGCGGCGACAGTTGTGATCTGATCGTGTCAAATAATCGCGATGATGTGGAGGAAAAAGGCCTCTATCGGTTTGATCCAGGGCGGCCGGAACTGATCGGACGGCTTCTCAGGGAAGCGACAGCCGGCGAATCAGGACCATACGATGGGGCTATTTATTTGTGTTCCGCCGCCGGCGCACACGATTCCAACGCAACGGTGGCGCAACTCAAGGCCGAGATCGAGTCGCGCGGCAGCGGTCTGCTGCATCTCGTGCAGGCACTGACTGCCAATACCTCCGGCGCTCCTCCCCGGCTGTGGGTTGTGACCTCCGGGGCACAACCGGTTGCCGATCTGGCTGAACCGACCACCGTCTCTGAGGCTACCCTTTGGGGTATGAGCAAAGTGATTGCGTTGGAACACCCCGAGCTTAGATGCAAATGTGTCGACCTTGATCCCGAAGCCGGCCACGAACTGATAGACAGCCTCCTTGAAGAGATCTTAGTCGATGATGAAGAAAGTCACATCGGTTTTCGCGGCAACAGCCGTTTTGTCGCGCGGCTGATCCCCGTCAAGGGTGCTCAGGGTATTTCGGGTGAAAACGGGGCAACGACGTCTGAGAGACCTTATCGCCTAAAGATCGTCAAAAGAGGGACGATTGACAATCTCCGGTTCGTGCCTTCTGCACGCAAGAAACCCGGCACTGGAGAAATCGAGATCCGCGTTCGGGCGTCGGGTCTCAATTTGAAAGATGTTCTCAATACACTGGGAGCTTATCCCGGCGAAGCCGGTCCGTTAGGGCTTGAATGTGCCGGCGAGATTGTCCGATTGGGAAAACATGTTGCAGACTTGAAGGTCGGCGACGAAGTCATCACACTTGCTCCAGGGGTTTTTGGCAGCTACGTTACGGTTTCCGAGCAGATGGCCGTGCGCAAACCCATGCATCTTTCTTTCGAGGAGGCGGCAACATTACCAGCTGCCTACACTACGGCCTACTACGCGCTCCACACACTGGCCCGCATCAAAAGCGGCGATCGCGTACTGATCCATTCCGCGGCTGGAGGCTTTGGCATGGCTGCATTGCATCTTGCTAAACGTTGTGGAGCCACCATTTTCGCCACGGCTGGAAATCCTGAAAAGCGCGATTTCGTCCGGTCCCTGGGTGCCGATTATGTCATGGACAGCCGGACGCTGGAGTTTGCCGGAGAGATCAAGAAGGTCACCTCCGGCAACGGTGTCGATATCGTGGTAAATAGCCTGGCGGGTGACTTCATCGCGGCCAGCCTGTCGGTCCTGAAGCGAGATGGGCGGTTTTGCGAGCTTGGCAAGCAGGGGATCCAGACGCCCGAAGCATTTTCCAGGGAAAGACCGGAAGGCTCCTATTACATTATAGACGTTGGAGAAACACTGGCAGCCGATCCGCAGCTGGGACGGCAAATGCTTAGCCAAATCCTGCAATGGGTGGAAGACGGATCGCTTCAGCCTTTGCCAGTGTGCCGATTTCCCATCGCCAATGCTAAGGAAGCCTTCCGCTATATGGCGCAGGCTAAACATATTGGGAAGGTTGTGTTAACCGACCATGATCGGCTGGTTGGCTCACACCTGGAAACCCCCTTGGAATCGCTCGCAAACCAGGACGAAGCAGCGTTGCGCTTCAAATCATCCGCATCCTACCTGCTTACGGGAGGCAGGGGTGGGTTGGGTTTATTGCTTGCCCGGTGGATGGTGGAGCATGGCGCTCGCCACTTGGTTCTGGTCGGCCGCAGCAAACCTTCACATGAAGCCCAGGCAGTCATTCGCGACCTGGAAAAAACCGGGGTGCAGGTGTACGCACCTGAACTGGACGTATCATCTTTTATAGCGCTTGCAGACCTTTTCAAGCAAATTGAAACATCCATGCCACCGTTACGTGGCGTCATCCATGCCGCAGGCGTCCTCGATGACGGCGTTTTGACGCAGCTGACGTGGAATCGGTTTGAATCGATCTTCCGGCCGAAAGTCTATGGGGCTTGGAACCTGCATCAGTTATCGCGCGACATGGATCTGGACTTTTTTTTCATGTTTTCATCAATAGCCTCAGTATTGGGCTCGCCCGGTCAGGCCAACCACGCGGCTGCCAACGCTTTCATGGACAGCCTGGCTCATTATCGCCGAGCGATGAGCTTGCCGGCTACCGCAATCAACTGGGGGGCATGGGGCCGGATCGGGGCGGCGGCCAAAGAGGAAGTGCTCAAGCGCCTGCGGGCCCAGGGGATTGATACCATCAGCCCGGAGCAGGGGCTTGAGGTATTTAAAAGGCTGCTGACCGAGGCGATGGAATCATCCTCGGGCGGGATCGGCCAGATCGCATTCCTTCACGTGGATTGGTCCAAGTATTTGCGACAATTTGCCATCAGGCAACCTCCCAGTCTTCTGGCGCATATTGCGGTCGCCGGGAAAAAGAATGATGCAACACACCAGAGCACCTACCAGGAACCCGATATAAGAGATCTGCTGGAAAACACTGGCCCGGCAGGGAAACGCGACCTCATGAACGGTTATATTGCCGAACTCATCTCCAAGGGACTCGGGATGGCCCATGATCAGCGGATCGATCCGCGCAGGCCACTCAACGAATATGGCTTGGATTCTTTGATGGCTGTCGATCTAAGAAATAGAATCAGTACCGGTCTCAGGCTTAAAGAACCGCTGCCTGTGACCATGTTTTTCGATTATCCGACACTGGAGGCGCTGTCGGGTTTTATCGCAAAAGAGGTCCTTGATCTGCCGGATGTCGGCATTGGCAAAGAGACTAAGATCGATGAGAGGCGAGCGCGTCGCTTGGCCGAAATCGAAGAGCTCACCGAGGACGAGGCTGCAGCTTTGCTTATGAAGGAATTGTCCTACAAGAGTTGATAGAACGATCAAAGAATTGGCGGATTATGGATGATATGGATCAGCTTTCACCCCTGAAAAGAGCGCTGTTTGAAATCCGTGAACTGCGTGAGAAACTCGAAGCCGAAAAAGCGATGCGAAAAGAACCGATCGCCATCATCGGCGTCGGCTGCAGGTTTCCCGGGAATGCAAACGGGCCGGAGGCTTATTGGGAGATTCTGAGAGATGGCGTTGACACTATCGGAGAAGTACCTGCCAGCAGATGGGCAGTGGATTTATTTTTCGATCAAGATAACGAAACCCTGGGCAAAATCTCCTCCCGTTTTGGCGGTTTTGTCGAACCTCTGGACACCTTTGATGCCGCATTTTTTGGTATATCACCCAGGGAAGCGATCACCATGGACCCTCAGCAGAGACTGGTCCTGGAACTTGCCTGGGAAGCGCTGGAAAATGCTGCTCAGCCAACCGATCGGTTGATGGGAAGCTCTACCGGAGTATTCATAGGAATCGGGACAAACGACTATTGCCTGCAGCGCTCAAAATACGCGGGCCTTCGAGCAATTGACGCCTACGTGACAACGGGCAGCGTTTCTCACAGCGTGGCCGCAGGGCGACTTTCCTATCTGCTTGGACTTCATGGGCCTGCCATCGCCGTCGATACCGCTTGCTCATCCTCTCTGGTGGCCCTGCATCTGGCCTGCCAAGCCCTGCGCAACAGGGAATGTCAACTTGCCCTGGCGGGAGGCGTCAACGCCATTCTAGACCCTGAGAACAGTATCAGTCTGTCAAAATCGGGCTTAATCGCCCGCGACGGGCGCTGCAAAACATTCGACGAGGCGGCAGATGGCTTTATCCGCGCGGAAGGGGGCGGAATTGTCGTGCTGAAACGTCTCTCCGACGCCCTGGCGGGCAACGATCAAATCCTGGCCCTCATCAGGGGCTCGGCCGTTAATCAGGATGGACGCAGCAACGGGCTGACGGCCCCGAATGGCCCATCACAAGAAGCGGTCATCAGGGCGGCACTTGCCAATGGCGCAATCGATGCGGGCGAGATCGGCTATATTGAAGCGCATGGCACGGGTACGGCATTGGGCGACCCGATTGAGGTGAGGGCCCTGGGTGAGGTCTACGGTCAGGGGCGCGAAAAGACGGGTTATCCTTACCTTGGATCGGTCAAAACGAACATCGGCCATGCGGAAGCCGCCTCCGGCGTAGCCGGACTCATTAAGGTCGTGCTGGCACTGCAAAACGAATCGATCCCACCTCATCTGCATTTCAGACAACCCAACCCGCATATACCCTGGGACAAATTTCCCTTTAAAATACCGACCCGGTTGACTCCGTGGACACGCAGCCAGGAAAAGCGTTTGGCTGCCGTGAGCTCGTTCGGCTTCAGCGGAACGAACGCGCATGTCATCATTGAGGAAGCCCCTACCCGAGAAGCTCCCGCGCAACCCGCTGAGCGGCCGCTCAATATTCTTTGTCTATCAGCCAGGAGCGAAACGGCCCTGCGCAATTCAGCCGCCCGGCATGCAGCCTTTCTCCGTACACACCACACCGCGCCGCTGCCGGACATCTGTTACACAGCCAATGCAGGCCGAAGCCACTTCCCTTATCGCCTGGCGGTAAGGGGTGAGTCCCCGGATGCGATCATTCGCGGGCTTGAGGATCACTGCGCCGGAGGAATCGGCTTCAGCACCATGTCGGCCATCGCCAAAGATCCCCCTCCCCGCGTGGCATTTCTCTTTACGGGACAGGGCTCTCAGTATGCCGGAATGGGCCGTGAGCTCTACGAGACTCAGCCCGTGTTCCGAGAGGCTCTGGAGCGCTGCAGCAAGCTGTTGGCGCCGGTCCTGAGTGTTCCACTTCTCTCGGTCATCTACCCTGAAGGTGGGACGGATAATCTCCTTGATCAGACTGCTTACACCCAGCCGACCCTGTTTGCCCTGGAATATGCCCTGACCGAGCTATGGGCTTCTTGGGGCATCCGCCCTTCCATTGTGATGGGCCACAGTGTGGGGGAATATGTGGCTGCCTGTGTAGCGGGGGTGTTCAGTCTGGAGGATGGGCTGAGACTGATTGCCGAGCGGGGCCGGCTCATCCAGTCGCTGCCGGCTGGCGGAGCAATGGCAGCCGTATTTGCGGATATGGGCACGGTACGGAAAGCTATAGATGTCCATGGCGGGCTGGTATCGGCGGCAGCGATCAACGGGCCGACAAACACGGTGCTCTCGGGTCCAAAGGGTGCACTGACTGCAGTAGTGGATGGACTGGAAACGGAGGGAATCGCCTGCCAGTACCTGACGGTATCGCATGCCTTTCACTCTGTCCTGATGGATCCTGAGCTGGATCGATTTGAGAGGGCGGCTTCATCGGTTTCATACACCCCTCCTCAGGTGGACATTGTCTCCAATGTGACGGGCCGGCTGGGCGGTGGTGACCTGATGGACCCTGGCTACTGGCGCCTTCACATGCGTGCTCCGGTTCAGTTCCACGAGGGGATTCGCACGCTGCTCACAGCCGGCGCAGAATTGTTCGTTGAGATCGGTCCCCATCCCGTGCTCCTTGGGATGGGACGGCGCTGTGTGCCGGAAGGCTTCGGTCTTTGGCTGCCATCTCTCGGAAGGGGGCGGCAGGATTGGGATCAAATTCTGGAGAGCTTGGGGAGTTTGTATCTGCAGGGGATAACTCCGGACTGGTCTGGATTTGATGCCCCCTACGCACGCAAGCCGCTAGCCTTGCCGACCTATCCCTTTGAAAAGGAGCGCTATTGGTTCGATGAACAAAAGAGCGCGGCGCCCGGAAAACTGGCCAGGATCTCCCGGCAGGACGTCACCCAGGCTGCCAGGCAGCAATCCCGGCAAGTTCCGATCGACCTCAATCTTCAGACATACCCTGAGAAGTGGCAGATTTTGGAAAGATATGCATACGGGGTGGTTACTCAGTTTTTCAAGTCCATGAACACCTTTTCCGATGCCGGGGCGCCCCTTTCGATTGATGCGATACTGTCGAAGGCCGGTATCTTGCCGGTTTATCGCACCCTCGTGCACAGATGGCTTAACACGCTTTGCCGTCAAGAGAAGATCAAGATGAGGGACGGGGGCTTTTATGCGGATCAGCCGCTTCGCGACCCGGACCTTGACCAACTGAGCGCCAAAGCCAGAAGAGCATTTGCCGATATCCCATTTGTATACGGTTATGTCGCCTCCTGTGGACGGGAGCTGGAAAACATTCTTTCGGGCGGCAAAAATCCTCTTGACATACTGTTCCCCGGTGGCTCTCCCGATCTGGCGGAAGATTTGTACCGCCATTGGCCCCTTTCCGGTTATTTCAATGCAATCGGCAGAGAAGCGGTCAATGCCATCGTCAGGGCGCTGCCAGGAAACGAGACCCTGCGGATACTCGAGATCGGTGCCGGAACGGGAGGCATGACCTTGGCGCTCCTTCCCGTGTTGCCCGTCGAGCGAACTCTCTATTATTTCACCGATCTATCGGAGTTTTTCTTTAAGCAAGCGGAACAGCGCTTTGGGGACTATCCATTTCTGCGCTGCGGTTTGCTGAACATTGAGAAGGATCCTTCCGAACAGGGCTACGGACGGCATCAGTTCGATATTATTGTTGCCGCCAATGTGCTGCATGCAACGCAGGATTTGAGCAAAACACTCGCAAACGTGTCTTCGTTGATGGCAGCTGGCAGTTTTCTGATTCTACTCGAAACGACTTACCATCCTCCCTGGTTTGATATCTCATTCGCCCTTATCGAAGGCTGGCAGCGCTTTAACGATCCACTAAGGACAGAGCACCCCCTCCTCTCGGCAGATCAGTGGGAGCAATTGCTCCGGGCCAACGGTTTTGAAGACACATCAATCTTCCCGGAGAGCGCGAAGATTGTTTCCGAACATGACGAGAGCTCCTACCAGCAGGGTGTATTCTTTCAGAATCTGATTGTTGCCAGGCGCCCCTTGCAGAACGCCGCCGCCGACGCTGCTTCTTCCGTTGTCTACAGACAACCGGCACAACTCCGACCCCAAACGCGCGATCGGGAAAGCGATGAACAGACCCCCGACAAAGCACAAGAGCAAATGCTTGAAAAGTTGCGCAAAGCGTTTCCTCAACAGCGGCTCATCTTGATGATCGATTTCGTAAAGGAAAAAGTTTGCCAGGTATTGCAGCGCGATCCGCAAAAATCTCTAAGCCGTCGCCATCGGCTCATGGATTTGGGTTTGGATTCTCTCATGGCGGTTGAGCTTCGAAACCGCATTGAAAAGGGCCTCGGCCTGCTCAGATCACTCCCTGCAACGCTGGTATTCGACTATCCAACCTGTGAAGCGATTGCGAGTTTTGTATTGCGCGACATCCTTGAACTTGATTTCGGAAAGACAGGCCCCGAAAGCACCGAAGCTGCTCCATCCATTATGGACGATGCGGGCCGGCTTCATGCCGAGGATACCTTTGCCAGGATCAAGGACCTCTCCGATGCTGAAATCGAGGAAATAATGCGTGAAAAACTGACCAGAATGTGAAAGACGACCAGATGCCGGAAAAGAAGGATCATCCCAGTCAACTGTCTACACTGAAACAAGCCTTTTTGAAGCTGGAGGAGATGGAGGCGAGGCTTCGTGCCGCTGAATACAGGCGTACCGAGCCCATCGCCATCATTGGTGTCGGATGCCGTCTTCCGGGAGGGGCGATCGGCCCGCGGCAATACTGGGACCTGCTTCAAAGCGGCACCGATGCCATCGGCGAGGTCCCTCCAGATCGATGGTACATCGACGACTATTATGATCCCGACCAGGATGTTCCGGGCAAGATGTCTACCCGCTATGGCGCCTTCCTTGATGGTGTCGATCACTTTGATCCCGGGTTTTTCGGCATTGCACCGCGAGAAGCAGCAAGCATGGATCCTCAGCAGCGCATGCTGCTGGAAGTCGGCTGGGAAGCCTTGGAGCATGCCGCCCAGGCGCCGGACAAGTTGGAAGGATCGCGTACGGGCGTTTACGTCGGAATATGCACAAACGATTTTGAGACCCTGCGGATGCGCTACGGTGCTTCAGAAGCCATCGATGCACATTATGCATCAGGAATCGCCCACAGTATCATATCCGGTCGCCTATCCTATTTTCTGGGGACCATGGGACCGAGCATTTCCATCGATACGGCGTGCTCATCTTCACTTGTGGCCGTCCATCTGGCTTGTCAAAGCCTGCGCACAGGCGAGATCGAAATGGCGCTGTCCGGTGGTGTGAATGCCATCCTGGCACCCGAGAATACGATCGCGCTCTCCAAAGCGGGGATGATGGCCGGTGACGGACGGTGCAAAACCTTTGACGCAACGGCAGACGGCTTTGTAAGGGGCGAGGGATGCGCTATAGTTGTTCTGAAGAGGCTTTCTGATGCATTGAAGAATGGCGACCATATCATGGCCCTGATACGCGGCTCGGCTGTCAACCACGATGGGCCGAGCAGCGGCCTGACTGTCCCCAACGGGCCCGCCCAGGAAGCCGTTATTCAAAGCGCACTGTCCAATGCCGGCATCGATCCTCTTGGGGTCGACTACGTGGAATGTCATGGTACCGGCACCTCTCTTGGAGATCCCATCGAAGTGCAGTCCTTAGCGAACATTTACGGCAAAGGGCGTACTAAGGGCACACCGCTTCTAATTGGATCTGTCAAAACCAATCTCGGTCATCTCGAGGCTGTGGCAGGGATCGCGGGACTCATCAAGGTCGTGTTGGCCCTGCGGGCCGAAGAGATACCCTCGCATTTGCATTTTAGCAAACCCAATCCACACATTGAATGGCGGGAAATGCCGGTCAAGATCGTCACCGAGCGCACGGCCTGGCCGAGGTCTGATGCCGCCCGTCGCGCAGCTGTAAGCTCCTTTGGGTTCAGCGGTACAAATGCACATCTGGTTGTGGAAGAGGCGCCGCCGGCCAAACAAGAACCTGCGTCCGAGGCAAAAGAGCGCTCGACCCACATCTTATGCCTTTCGGCCAGGGACAGCAGCACTCTGAATGATCTTGTGGTGCGCTACCAAAGCTGCTTGGGCGACAACGATGAGGTCTCTGCCGGAGGCCGGTGGGATACGGGCGATTTGTGCTACAGCGCCAATGCCGGTCGCAAGCATTTCTCTCATCGTCTCGCGGTGATGGGCGAAACGGCCGAAAGAATGCATCAGCAACTCTCGGCCTACCTGAATGGAACATCCGGCAGCGGGGCGTACCAGGGAATCATCAAGGGCGATGACCCACCCCCTATTGCCTTTTTGTTCAGCGGGCAAGGGACGCAGTACGCCCAGATGGGGCGGATGTTGTATGAAACGCAGTCGTTTTTTCGAAACACAATGGATCACTGCAATGAATTGTTGGCATCCGAGCTTTCACCACCACTGCTGTCGGCGTTTTTTCCGTCCTTCGAACAGCAGGGTTTAATCAACCAAACCGCCTACGCGCAACCGACGCTCTTTGCGGTTGAATACGCATTGGCCATGCTCTGGAAAGCGTGGGGTATATCACCATCCATTGTCGTGGGGCATGGTGAGGGGGAATATGTCGCGGCTTGCATTGCAGGCGTTCTTTCACTGGAAGACGGTCTGAAGCTTGTTGCCGGACGAGCCCGCTTGATTGAAGAGATGACTCCCGAGGGAGCCATGGTGGCAGTGTTTGCCACCGAAGCTCAACTCTTGGATATACTCGCGGACCATCAAGGTCGGGTTTCCATAGCCGCAATAAATGGCCCTGAGAACATCGTGATGGCAGGGCTTCCCTCGGACGTTGCGACAGTCTTGGCTCAATTGGATGGCTTGGGCGTAAGGTATCGAAAGCTCAATATCAACCGCGGTTTGAGCTCCGCCTTGATGTTGCCCATAAAGGACGATTTCAACGAAACCGCATCCCGAATTCGCTTTTCTCCCCCCCAAATCCCCCTCATATCGAGTCTGACGGGGAAGGTTGCAGCACCTGACGAGATGGTGGATGCTGCCAACTGGTGCCGGCACCTTCACCAACCCGTTCAGTTTTTCAAGGCCATGCACACCCTGGCGGCCGCCAAACCTCAAGCATTGCTTGAAATCGGACCGTCTCCGGCCCTGCTTGACATGGGCCGCCAGTGCCTGCCTGTAGACGAACGGCCGTCGTTATGGCTCACTTCGTTGCACAGAGAAAAGGATGATTGGCAACAATTGTTGGAAAGCGTGGGCGCCCTTTATTGTGCCGGCGCGAATATCGACTGGGAGGGTTTTGACCGTCATTTCATGCGCCGCCGAATGCCGCTGCCCACTTATCCCTTCCGGCACAAACGCTATTGGGTTCTCGGAATGCAGCCGACGGCGGACGGGGGGCCAACACCAGGTTCCACGATTCTACGCAAAAAGGACCATCATCCTTTGCTGGGCCGATGCATCCACTCTCCCCTCATTTCCGAGACGCTTTTCGAAACCTGTTTGTCCACCGATTCCATTGCTTTTATTGGTGATCACCGGATCTTCGGACAGGTAGTCGTCCCGGCCACCGCATTTGTCGAAATGGCTGTATCAGCGGCGATAACCGTCTTCGGCGAAGCCGCACTGGTCCTGGAAGATATCATCATCCAGAGTCCATTGGTTCTTCCCGAGGGACAGGCGCAATGCATTCAGACGGTCCTCGCTCCCACATCCGATTCATCCGGCCGATCTTCCAGGGCATCATTCAAGATCATCAGCTTTGACCAAAATGACCGCGGACCCCATGCTTCCTGGCAGCTCCACGCCGAAGGACGCATCCTGCATGGGTCCGTCGTCTCAAAGCCAGACGGGAATCATGCATCGGGAGATATTGAAGAAATCAAAGGTCGTTGTCCGGATATCGTCAATATTCAGAACTTCTATGAAAACGTGTACAGGCGGGGGATGCAGTTCGGCCCGTCATTCAGAGGGTTGACACACCTGCAGAGGCACGACGGCGAGGCCCTGGGTTACATCCGGATGCCTGAAGAGCTCAAATCGGAGGCCGGGTCCTATTGGATGCACCCCGCTGCTTTGGATGCATGCCTGCAAACTTTTGCGGCCAGCCGTTTCACTGAAGAGGAGCTAAAAGACGGCGCTTTTGTCTACATGCCGATTGGAATCGAAAGACTGACGTTTTATACCAAACCCAAAGAAGGGCTCATTTGCCATTTCAAGCTTCCGCAGAACCAATCGGAAGACACGGTATCCGGTGCAGCAATCATCATCGGGGAAACCGGCGAGGTGGTGGCAAGCATCGACGGGCTCAGTTTTCGAAAAGTTGATGACACCAAGCTGTTGCGATGCTCCGTTAACGCGGAGATTATTCTGAGAGACTGGATATATGTTGAGAAATGGGTCGAAAAAGCGCCGGTAGACCCAAAAGAGGAGGCTGCCGGTCCGACTGAGATGACAGCCTCGGAAGATGTCCAGAAGTCGCTGCAGGCGGCTGATCAGGAAATTGCCAATCTGAGAGGCTTTCATGTATACGACGCAATGATGCCCGAGCTCGACCGCCTGTGCACGCAGTATATCGTTAATGCCCTGCAGCAACTGGGATGGTCCATGGCCGATGCCGACCCCTTTCGAGCGGAGGATCTTTTTGAAAAGCTTGAAGTTGCCCGCAGACACTATCGTCTGGCCTCCCGCATGCTGGAAATCCTCGCGGAAGACGGCATTTTGCAGAAACAAGACGGGCAGTGGGAAGTGATCGGGCTAGCCGAGAATCTTAATACCGAGCTGCGTATCGAGGACCTTTTGATACGGTATCCTGAAGGCTCGGGGGAGCTCGGGCTGCTAAAAAACAGTGGCCCAAGAATCGCTGAGAATTTGCGTCGAGACGAAGACCCTCTTGAAACACTTTTCCCTGACGGATCTTTCTCTCTCGCGGATCAATTGTACCGACAGAGCCCTGCCGCGCGAGCAATGAACCTGCTGGCCCGCTATGCCGTGAAGGAGCTGGTACGACTCTGGAAAGCCGAACGCCCGATTCAAATCCTGGAAATCGGCGCCGGGACCGGGGGCACGACATCATTTCTTGTTCCCGATTTGCCCCGGGACCTTGTGGAATACTGTTTTACCGATATTTCCCCGCTGTTCGTGTCCCGCGCCAAGAATGAGTTCCGGCAATTTCCTTTCATGCGCTACAAGGTCCTGGACATCGAGAAGAACCTTGGGGATCAGGATGTCGAAGCGAACAAGGCGGATATCGTTATTGCGGCAAATGTTCTTCACGCAACAAGGCAACTCAGCGCTACCCTTGCCAATGTCAGGCAATTGTTGCGCCCGGGCGGTATGCTGGTGATGCTGGAGGGAACGCGACCCCTGCGCTGGATAGACCTTACCTTCGGGTTCACCGAAGGTTGGTGGAAATTCAGCGACCATGAGGTCCGGAATAACTACCCCCTGGTGGATCAGCAGACGTGGACTTCACTGCTGCGCGCGAACGGTTTTCAAGACGTCGTAAGGGCACTTCCCGAAAGACATGACGGCCCCCTCGCACTCAATACGATGGTCCTTGCGCAGCGTCCCCGGTTCGAAGATCACACACTGCCGATGAAATCCGGAGCAAAAGAGCAAGTCTGGATTCTCTTCACAGATGCCAAGGGGTTGGGATCCACCGTGGCGGAAAGGCTCAGATCGGCAACGCACACCTGTATAGAAGTTGTTTCAGGCGAATCATACAAAAGACACGGCGATGATTTCTTTGCGCTGAATCCGGGGCGGCGGGAAGATTACCGGAAGTTGATCCTTGCTGTCAGGGAGCAATCTCTCCATGCTCTGATCAATATCCTGCATTTTTGGGCCGTTGAGGACTTCGATGAATTGCACCTGTCGGCGGACCGGATCATGGCGAGCCAGAAAAACGGGGCCCGATCCATCCTCTACCTGGTCCAGGCTATTGCCGAAGAAGGAATCACCGATCGAGCAAAGCTGTGGCTCTTTACAATGGGCGCGCGCGATGTGGGTACTAGTCAGACGCACCTCTGGACACCGCATGCCACCATTTGGGGGCTTGGCAAGGTGATCCCCCTTGAACATCCTGATATGCCATGCGTCCGAATCGATCTGGACCCATCGCCGCACGCAGAGCACCTGGAGGCTGTTCTTGATGCTTTAAGGGCGCAGCACGAAGAGGAAATCGCCTATCGGCAAGGTCGACGGTTTGTGGCACGGTTGCAGCGCCATCCACTGATATCCGGTGAGGCAGGCCTCGAGACAGACAACAAAACGCAAGCTCAGCAGCTCGTGGTTTTAGAGCCGGGGAATCTGGATAGTCTGGAATTCTGGCCATTGGAAAGAAAGCCCATAGGAATTGGCGAGGTTGAGATAGAGGTCAAATCCACCGGGCTTAACTTCAGAGATGTGTTGATCTCGCTGGGGATGTACCCTGGAGGCCAGGCACCCATTGGTGGGGAATGCAGTGGAATCATTCGAGCCGTCGGATCAGACGTAAGCGGGTTCAGTCCGGGCGATGAAGTGATTGCCATGGCGCCTTCGAGCTTCGACTCTTTTGCCGTGACCAAAGCTGAGCTGGTGGTGAAAAAACCCCGAGAGCTGAGCTTTGAGGATGCCGCTACTGTACTTTCGGGCTACCTGACGGCCCACTATTGCCTGCACCACCTCGCCAAGCTAACGGAGAAGGATCGGGTCCTGATCCATGCCGCCACAGGAGGTGTCGGACTGTCCGCCGTATATCTGGCCAGACGCACAGGGGCGGAGATTTACGCGACGGCCGGCAGCCCGCAAAAGCGGGATTATCTCCGATCTCTTGGAGTACGCTTTGTTTCCGATTCGCGCACCTTCGATTTCTTGGAAGATGTAGCAGCATGGACAGAGGGTCGAGGCGTGGATGTTGTCTTGAATTCTCTAACGGGGGATTTCATTCCCAAGAATCTGAGAGCCTTAAGCCCCGGCGGCCGCTATGTGGAAATCGGCAAGCGTGACATATGGGACGAAAAGCGAGTGCAGGCGTTCCGAAGCGATGTGGTCTATCACGTGGTTGATCTGGCAGAAACAGGCTCAAAAGAGCCGGATCTGGTCGGAAGCATCCTACGTCAAATTGTGTGTTGGATCGAAGACAAAGAAATACCCGTTCTTCCCAAAACAGTGTATGCGATCGGGCAAATCAGCGATGCTTTCCGTTACATGATGAAGGCCCGACATATCGGCAAAATCGTTGTCTCGCGCGTACATTCCGATGACGGGGGACTGCCGGCAACAGCCATGTCTGCGAGCAGTTCTGCAGTCATCAAGCCGCATGCGACCTATCTGATTACCGGCGGGCTCGGCGGAATAGGCTTGCGAACTGCCTCTTGGCTGGCCGCCAATGGCGCCAGACATCTCGTCCTGATGGGGCGAGGGTCCGGATCGGAAATTGCGGTTTCAGCCGTAGCGGAAATGGAACGATCCGGAGCATCGGTTCGAATGGTTCAGGGTGACGTGACCAAGAAAGACGATGTCGCCAGTGTGCTGGATATTATTCGAAGGGAGATGCCGCCACTCAGAGGAATTATCCATAGCGCGGGGGTCTTGGAAGACGCCGCGCTGTTGCGTCAGACATGGGAGGGTTTTGAAAAAGTTCTGGCACCCAAGGTTGTTGGGGCATGGCATCTGCACTGGTTCACCAAATCCGATCCGCTTGATTTTTTCATTCTATTTTCCTCGATTGCCGGGCTTTTGGGTTCACGCGGGCAGAGTAATCATGCAGCGGCAAATGCATTTCTCGACAGCCTGGCCCATTACCGTCAAACGCAAGGCCTGCCGGCACTCAGTATCAACTGGGGCGCCTGGGCCGAAACTGGCGCCGCCGCGAGACATAAAGTCGAATCGCGAGTTCGTCTGCAGGGTATCGATGTTTTTTCACCGGATGAAGGCTTAATCGCTTTTCAGAGGCTGCTCTCGTCGCGACTGGCCCAAGTCGGCGTCATGCCGGTAAACTGGAATGTTTTTCTAAGTCCGCATAGTAGTGGAAAAAACCTCTCGAGCTACTACGCCTCGTTTCATGAAGAGCTTAATAAGCGGCCATTTGAAGCGGTTCACCGGAAAGATAGACAGGTATCGACCACGTTTGTGGAGGAACTTGGAGCAGCTCCGGCTCACAAATGGGAATCATTGATCCGGTCGCACATAAAGAAGCTGACCTCAAAAGTCATGGGGCTGCACGAGGCGGCCGTTTTGGACGATGACCAGCCTTTGCAGGAACTGGGCCTGGATTCATTGATGGCGGTCGAACTGCGCAACCTGCTGAAGTCCAGTCTGAATTTAGAGAGGGCACTTCCCGCCACCCTCGTCTTTGATCACCCGACCGTTTCAGGGCTAACCTCATTTCTTCACCGCCAACTGGCCGAAGTCAGGACAGAGATCAATCCACAGGAAGATGAGCTACAGGTGGGCGATACGATAGACCGTTCTTTCACCTTGGATCAGATCGAACAGCTTTCCGATGATGAAGTTGATCGGTTGTTGGCGGAAAGAACACAACGAATAACATGAAAGCGTTCTACGAAAGAATCTCGAAGCTCTCGCCAAAACGATTGGCGCTGCTCGCCATAGACTTGCAGTCTCAGATCAATGCCCTCACGGTCAATGCCGCTGGAGTGAAGGAACCCATCGCCATTGTTGGAATGGGGTGCCGTTTTCCTGGCGGTGGTACTGATCCGGAGAAATTCTGGGAGCTGCTCTGCCATGGCAAAGACTGCGTCATCGAGACCCCCCGGGAGCGTTGGCGAGTAGAGGATTACTATCACCCCGACCCCGACATGCCAGGCATGATGTCAACGCGTTTTGGCGGTTTCCTTGAAAGCGTCGATGCATTTGATGCCGGTTTCTTTGGGATTGTACCTCGCGAAGCCAAAGAGATGGATCCGCAGCAGCGCCTGCTCCTGGAGGTGGCATGGGAAGCGCTTGAAAATGCAGCCATCCCGCCCGACTGCCTGCGCGGGAGTGCAACCGGTGTATTTGTTGGGATCTGCGGCAGCGATTACCTGCATATGTTGCTGTCAGGGGACCCGGCGGACATCGGTGCTTATTCCGCCACGGGAAATTCTCACAGCGTTGCGGCCGGCCGATTAGCATACATTCTGGGACTCCAGGGACCGGCTTATGCCGTTGACACGGCCTGTTCCTCATCACTCGTCGCAGTTCATCTGGCTTGCAAGAGTCTCCTGCTTGGCGAGTGCCGTCTCGCCCTGGCCGGAGGCGTAAACCTGATACTGTCTCCTCAAGCCACTATCATCCTTTCCAAGGTCCAGATGATGGCTTCAGACGGCCGCTGTAAAGCCTTCGACGCGGCGGCTGACGGCTTTGTGCGAGGAGAAGGATGCGGTGTCGTCGCACTCAAACGTTTGTCTCATGCCCTTGAAGACGGAAATCGAATCCTTGCGGTGATCAGGGGGTCAGCTGTCAACCAGGATGGGCGAAGCAATGGACTCACGGCCCCCAATGGTCCATCTCAGGAAGAAGTCATACGCGCCGCACTGAAAGATGGGTCTATGGAGCCTTCTCAAATCAGCTACGTGGAATGCCACGGAACGGGGACGGCTCTTGGCGATCCGATTGAGGCGCAGGCATTGGCAGCGGCTCTAGGTGAAAAACGAACCACAGATGATGCCCTGATAATCGGAACAGTAAAGACCAACATCGGTCATTTGGAAGCTGCCGCAGGTATCGCGGGGGTAATCAAAACGGTGTTGTGCCTCCAGCATGGCGAACTGCCGGCGAGCCTCCATTTTCGAGAACCGAATCCACACATCGCATGGCAAGATCTTCCTATTAAAGTGGCCTCAACGAGAACCCCATGGCCTTCGGGAAGTGGACTGCGGGCTGCGGGGGTAAGCTCTTTTGGCTTCAGTGGCACCAACGTTCACGTCATTTTGGAAGAAGCCCCTTCCCCCCAGCGATCAGAGAACCAGATTGAACGCCCGTTGCATCCCTTCTGCCTGTCGGCAAAAAGCCGGAACGTGCTTGATTTGCAGGTCAGTTGCCTTGAGAAATCTCTTGCCGCTCAAGTGGCTGCCGAGAACCCACCGGCGATAGGGGACATTGCCTACACACTGAACGCCGGGAGGTCGCACCTTCCTTTCAGACTCTACCTGACCGCCGCCACCGGCGCTGAGGCCCTCGAAAAACTCACTGCCTTTTCGGAAAATAGATCATCCCCCGGACTCTCCACCCGCCAAGTCGGCGGCGGTGCAGAGACTCGCGTGGCATTCCTATTTACGGGACAGGGCTCTCAATATGCCGGAATGGGCCGTGAGCTCTACGAGACACAGCCCGTGTTCCGAGAGGCTCTGGAGCGCTGCAGCGAGCTGTTGGCGCCGGTTTTAAGTGTTCCACTGCTCTCGGTCATCTACCCTGAAGGGGGAACGGATAATCTCCTTGATCAGACTGCTTACACCCAGCCGGCCCTGTTCGCCCTGGAATATGCCCTGACAGAGCTATGGGCTTCGTGGGGCATCCGGCCTTCGATTGTGATGGGCCACAGCGTCGGGGAATATGTGGCTGCCTGTGTTGCTGGGGTGTTCAGTCTCGAGGATGGGCTGAGACTGATTGCCGAGCGGGGCCGGCTCATCCAGTCGCTGCCGGCTGGCGGAGCCATGGCTGCCGTATTTGCGGATCTGGCTACAGTCGGGCAGGTCGTCGACGCGAACGACGCCCTGTTATCCGTGGCGGCTGTTAACGGGCCGACAAACACCGTGCTTTCGGGTCCAAAGGACGCATTGGCTGCAATACTGGGAGTACTGGAGCGGGAAGGAATCTCTTACCAGTACTTGTCGGTGTCGCATGCGTTTCATTCAACTCTGATGGGTCCTGTGATGGATCGATTTGAGAGGGTGGCTTCATCGGTTTCGTATACGCCCGCACAGATGGACATTGTTTCCAATGTGACGGGCCTGCTGAGCAACGGTCGGGAGATGGCGGACCCGGCGTACTGGTGCCGTCACATGCGCGTGCCGGTGAAGTTCTACGAGGGGATGCGAACGCTACGGGAGTCGAGAGCGGAGGTACTGGTTGAGGTTGGCCCGCATCCAGTGCTGGTGGGCATGGGGCGTCGTTGCTTGTCTGATGATTGCGCAATCTGGCTGCCATCACTTTGCAGGGGTCGAGGCGACTGGGACCAGATTCTGGAAAGTCTCGGTTGTTTGTACCTTAGGGGAATCACTCCGGACTGGTCGGGTTTTGATGCCCCCTACGATCGCCAGTCGCTGGCCTTGCCGACCTATCCATTCGAAAAAGAACGATTCTGGCTGAAGAGACAACATCGGCCTGGACTCCGAAAAGCTCCGGACAAAGAAGAGGGCGCCCGGGGACCTTCCGGACATCCTCTTGTCGACAAGCAATTCACCACGGCCAGAAACGAGACGGTATTTCCATCCAGCGTGAGTCGCAATATACTCCCCTTCCTCGAAGACCATCGCGTTTACGGCCATGTCGTTCTCCCCGCCGCTGTTTTCATCGAGCTGGTCCTTGCCGCGGTGAATCGCACACAATGGCAGGGAGCCAATCAGATATCCGACTTCATCGTCAGCGAGCCTCTGCTGATTCCAGAAGATGAAAACGTAGAGCTTCAGCTGATTTTTTCCAAGGGTAGTGAACATGAGTTGACGTTTGAAATCTTCAGCTCCCACGAAGTGGAGTCCTCGAAGGAAGACGCCTGGAAGCTGCACGCGAGCGGGAGAGTCGGACGAGCCATCGCTCCTGCAGGACCACTGCCGAGGGAACTGATTTCACTTTCCGGGTCAATAGCCGGAAGTACCGAACACCTCGAAGGACAGGTCTACTACGAGACGCTGGAAGACCTGGGCATTCAATTCGGACCTGCCTTCAGAGGAATCCAGGAGCTTTGGCGAGGAGGAGGAAAGGCGCTGGGCCGGTTGAACATTCCCTGCAGCATTGCTGCTGAATCGGGGGAGTACGTTCTGCACCCGGCACTCCTCGATGCCGCTCTTCAGACTCTAGGAGCTGCTTTGCCCATTGGGAAGGATCAGCCCGCTTACCTGATGGTCGGTTTCGAGAAATTCACACTTTGTGGCAACTTGAGCTCTACGCAATGGGCGCTTGGCGAGATCCAATCAGGAATCGACAAGAACCCGGATGTTCTGATCGGTGATCTTCGTCTCCTGTTCGCTGATACGGGGGAGACCCTCGGGCATATCAAAGGCCTGAGACTCAAACGCGCCAGGCGAGAGGCTCTCGTGGCTTCTGCCCGTAGGAAGCTCGAAGATTGGTTATATACGGTGGTGTGGAAACCCATGCCGTTGGAGATCGACTCGCCCCGCTCTCAGTCTTCACCGCATGTCCTATCGTCGCCCGGGGAGATCATTTCTCAGCTTCAGCCTTCCTTGGAAGATTGGGATCGACGATTTGGACTCAATGAATATCTGGAGCTCGTCGGCGGACTCAATAAAGCCAGTGGTGAATTAGCTCTGGAGGCACTCTACGAGCTGGGCTTCGACTTTGTACCCGACAGGGAATTTGACCTGGATGCTTTCATGAGCGGCCTAAGGATAGTGCCAAAATACAAGGACTTGGCCAGGCGCCTTCTCGACATCTTGAAAGAGGAGGAGATTGTTGTCTCTTCTGGAGAAAGGTGGAAAACAGCATCAACCCCGGAACGGGTTGACCCGCATAAACGGTTGGATACGTTGCGCAGCAGCTATCCTCAGTTCGAAGGGGAAGTATCGCTGCTGACTCAGTGCGGGAGCCGCCTCGCCCAAGTCCTGAGAGGTGATCAAGATCCTCTCCTCCTGTTATTCCCGGGCGGTTCAATGGAAGCCGTGGAGAAGCTGACACAACTCTCACCGGTTGCTCAAGCATATAATGGCTTGATCAAAGGCGCCATGATGCGGATAACGGAAGATCTTCCGAAAGACGGAAAGATGCGCGTCCTTGAAATCGGTGCGGGGACGGGCGGTACCACTTCTGCCGTCTTGCCCGTCTTGTCGTCCGCTGTCGATGAATACACATTTACAGATATCGCACATGCGTTTCTGACCAATGCCCGGCGCAAGTTCAGTGAATACCCGTTTGTTTCTTATCGCCTTTTGGATATTGAACAGGATCCCGTGAATGCGGGCTTCCAGCGACACAGCTACCATTTGGTCCTGGCGGCGAATGTCCTGCACGCTACGGCGGATCTGCGGGACACATTGAGCCACATCAAACAGCTGTTAGCACCTGGTGGTCTTTTGGTCTTGCTGGAAGGTACCGGTCCTCAACCTTGGGTTGACCTGACATTCGGGCTTACTGACGGGTGGTGGCGTTTCAGGGATCGTGATCTGCGAAAGAGCTATCCCCTCATCGCGTCCGGCCAATGGTTGGAGCTCTTGGCGAAGGAAGGCTTTGTGGGCGCTGAAGCAATTCCTCGTGATTCGCACCGCTCGCTCAAGATGCCCAAGCAAACACTGATTATTGCCCGCGGTCCTGCAGAAGCGGCGGAAACGGGAGCCGCCGGTCTGCAGGGGCGGAAGCAGTCCGCGCGCAATGAACGGCGTCTGTGGATCGTCTTTGCCGACAATAAAGGCTTCGGTCAAAAAATAATGAATCGCATCGAGGCGCTCGGACATGCACATCTATTGGTCTCATCGGGAGCGCAATTTCGAAAACTCAATGCCTGTCACTGGGAAATCGATTGCTTTCGCGTCGAAGACTACTATCGGCTCTTCAGAGAAGCAGTGGATTTTGGTCAATATGAGGATTGCCGCTTATTGCATCTGTCAAGTCTCGATGCCGCATCTGCGACCGGGATGACACTCGCCACCCTGGAAAGCGAGGTGGAGCGAAGCTGTCGAAGCGTTCTCTGCGTGATTCAGGCGATGATGAAGACCGAATGGAAGCAATACCCCAAACTCTGGATTGCGACCTCGGGCGCTCAATCGACAGATCACAATCCGACCAGAGTGTCATTGTCGCAAGCCCCGGTCTGGGGCTTAGGCCGCACGATCGCCAATGAGCATCCTGAGGTTTGGGGCGGGATGGTGGACCTTGAAGGTACGGGCTCGGATGACGAAATCCGAGAACTCGTAGCCGAAATCTCGTCAACTAAGCGTGAAGACCAGGTCATATTGCATTCCGGCGGGCGCCATGTGGGACGATTGGAGCGATATAAGCTGCCGAGGCAAGTCGAGGGCCCGGTTTCTTTCTCAGGAGAACACACGTACTTGATCACGGGCGGGTTAGGAGGAATGGGGCTAAAATTGGCGGACTGGATGACCCAAAAAGGCGCCAGGAACCTCATGCTCCTTGGAAGAAGCGGCGCAGACGGTGGCGCCCGTCAGTTCCTTGATCGCCTGGAAGCTCGTGGCGTAAGGGTGGAAGTACGACCCGCCGACGTATCACGGCTTGACGATGTGCAGCGTGCGCTGGTAACCATCGAAAGCACTATGCCGCCTCTGAGGGGCATCTTTCATCTGGCCGGGGTTTTTGAAGATCGCGTCCTGATTCGCCACTCGTGGGACAGGTTCAAAAGGGTGTTTGCGCCCAAAATTATCGGTGCATGGCTATTGCATGAACTGACGCAGCAGATGCCGCTGGATTATTTCGTCCTCTTTTCTTCTGCGGCCTCGTTTCTCGCGCCCGTGGGACTGGGAAACTATGCAGCAGCCAACACATTCTTGGATGCACTGGCGCACTACCGTGAGAGACTGGGGCTACCGTCGACATGCATCGACTGGGGTCCGTGGGCCAAGGTCGGCATGGCCGAAGCAGTGGGCGATATCCGTGAAAACCAATGGCATCAAGCGGGATTCAGCACCATGTCGGCGCAACAGGGACTGGAAATACTTGGTTTATTGCTCCAGAGGAAGAATGTTCAGACAGGAGTCCTCGCCGCCGATTGGCGAAAATATCTGGCACGGTTCCGTGCCGACGGCCGGCCAATGCTATTTGCGAGTTTGGTGGATGCACCGCACGACGATGCAAAGGGTACCTTGCCTCAAGTGAAGGCGATCCCCTTCAATCTCCGCGTTCAATCGCTTCATCCGGCGGAACGAGGTGAGGCGCTGCTGGATGAAATCCTCAGGCATGTCACCGAAGTTTTGGGGTTTACTCAATCCTCCAGGTTGGAGCCGTACACAGGTTTTTTCGATCTGGGAATGGACTCTTTGACCGCAGTCGAACTGAAGAACCGCCTTCAAACCTCGTTGGGCCTGGCGCTTTCGCCCACGCTTGTGTTTGATTTTCCCAGTGCTCAGAAGTTGACCAACTATCTGTTGAACGAGCTGTTTACGCCTGCGGGTCCACAGCAGGCTGCCCGGTCGATCTCCGACCAGATCGGGGATAAGGCTAAGTCGCAGGAAGCACTCGATGATTCGACTGAAGACGAATTGGCCTCCAGGCTGTTTGAGAAGCTGAAACAACTTGAATAGAACCCTTCATAATCAGTCCCCTGAGGATCAGCTGAAAATGCTGGATGAGTTAACGAAGCAAGACCGCCAGGCATTGTTGCGCAACTCACTCGATGCGCTGGAAAAAATGCAGGCAAGGCTGAAGGCGGCCGAGCGATCGAAGAACGAGCCCATTGCCGTCGTAGGCATGGGATGCCGGTTTCCCGGTGGCGCAGACACGCCTGAAAAATTCTGGCAACTGTTGCGTGGAGGCCGTGACGCAATCCGGGAAGTTCCAGCGGACCGATGGAACATCGATGACTTTTTTGATCCGGATGCCGAAGCTCCTGGGAAAATGAATACCCGTTACGGGGGTTTTTTGGATGAGATCGATAAGTTTGACCCGCAGTTTTTCGGCATCACACCCCGGGAAGCCGAGAGCATTGATCCCCAGCAGCGTTTGATTCTCGAGGTGAGTTGGGAGGCATTGGAGAATGCCGGCCGGTCCCCGGCCAGACTCAGGGAATCCCAAACCGGTGTGTTCATCGGGATTGGAAGCTCGGATTATTCCCAGTTGTTGAGAAGCGGCAATAGCGAAGCAATTGATGTTTATAGCGGCAGCGGGGGAGGTATCTGCTTTGCTGCCGGCCGTCTCTCATATTGCCTGGGACTCCAAGGGCCGAGTCTTGCAGTAGACACGGCATGTTCTTCTTCACTGGTTGCGGTTCACCTGGCCTGCATGAGTTTGCGTTCCGAAGAATGCAGGATCGCACTCGCCGGTGGCGTCAACGCCATTGTTTCTCCCGAAATCTACGTCTATTTGTCTAGAGTCAAAGCCCTGGCGCCTGATGGACGTTGCAAAACCTTTGATGCGTCTGCCGACGGTTTTGCCCGAGGTGAAGGATGCGGCATGGTCGTTTTGAAACGTCAGTCAGATGCCCTCGCAGACGGTGACAACATCCTCGCCCTCATCCGAGGTTCGGCTGTGAATCAAGACGGGCCGAGCAGTGGTATAACCGTCCCCAATGGACCGGCTGAGCAAGCCGTTATTCGTGAGGCGCTTCGAAGGGCGGATATTGGGCCGCATCAGGTAAGTTATGTGGAGAGTCACGGTACGGGAACATCATTGGGCGATCCCATTGAAATGGGCGCGCTGATAGCCTCCTTCGCCCAAGATCGCCCTGGGAGCAAACCGCTTTATGTCGCCTCTGTTAAGACAAACATCGGACACCTTGAGGCTGCGGCTGGGATTGCCGGCTTGATAAAGGTCGTGCTGGCTATTCAGCACCGGGAAATACCACCCCATTTACATTTTAAGCAGCTCAACCCGATGATAATTCTTGAAGGAAAGCCCATCATCATCCCGATCAATCTTTGCCCCTGGGAGTCGGAAGGTAGCGAGCGAATCGCCGGCGTCAGCTCATTCGGATTGAGCGGGACCAACGCCCATATGATTATTTCCGAGTCGCCTCAGGCCAAATTGGAATCCGTCTCACCGGAACGTTCTTGTCACCTTTTTTGTCTTTCCGCCAAGAGTGAAAACTCCTTGTATGAACTGGCTGGTCGATACGTCCGTTTTTTTGATAATGCGCCCACCCCTGCCATGTGCAACGTGTGCTATACGGCCGGCACAGGCCGCTCACATTTAGACCATCGGCTCTCTATCGTGGCCGGTTCAACCGACCGATTGAAAGAAATCCTCTCAGCAACAAGCTCCGCAGACAATGGGGGCACTGATTTGATCCGCGGTCAGGCCCGACGAACCGATCAGTTGAAAGCCGTCTTTCTATTTAGCGGTCAAGGTTCCCAATATGTGGGTATGGGACGGGAGCTCTACGGCACTCAGCCGAGCTTTCGCAAGGCGCTTGACCATTGTGATGAACTGCTTCGGCCGTACCTTGATCGGCCGCTGTTGTCCGTTATGTTTTCATCGGGGGGCGACGGCGCCTTATTGAACCAGACGGTTTATGCGCAGCTGGCCCTATTTGCACTCGAGTATGGATTGTACCGGCTGTGGAAGTCATGGGGCATCGAGCCGTTTGCGGTGATGGGGCACAGCGTGGGCGAGTATGTAGCCGCGCACGTGGCAGGCGTATTCAGCCTGGAAGACGGCTTGAAATTGGTTGCTCACCGGGCCCGGCTCATGCAGTCTTTGCCCGATGGCGGGAAGATGGCGGCTGTGTTTGCCGGTATGTCGCGTCTTTCGGCGGCGGTATCCTCCTTTGCCGATGCGGTATCGATCGCCGCGGTTAACGGGCCGTCCAATACGGTTATATCAGGTGCTGGCGAGGTGGTTGACCGTATTGTTGAGCGATTGGCGGCCGATGGAGTCAAAGCCTTTGATCTTGCGGTATCCCATGCGTTTCATTCCCCGCTTATGGAGCCGATTCTAGACCGGTTTGAAGCGATTGCCTCCGAAGTGACCTACGGCCGTCCGGAGTGCTGTTTGATATCCAACGTGACCGGGCGGATGGCGGCGGGTGACGAAACGGTCACGGCATCCTACTGGCGTGATCATATCCGCCGGCCGGTTTTGTTTGCCGAATCCATGTCGTCGCTTCGGGAAAAGGGATGTACCCATTATCTGGAGGTCGGCCCTCATCCGGTGCTTTTGGGCATGGGCCGCCAATGCATCGCCGATGACGGGCTGCATTGGCTGGCATCGCTTCGCAAGGACGTCGATGACTGGCGCCAGATGTTGGAGAGCTTGGGACGGCTTTATGTAAGCGGCTTTGAGGTCGATTGGGACGGCTTCGATGGTGACTATGCGAGGAGCAGGATCGTTCTCCCGACCTACCCGTTTCAGCGGAAGCGATACTGGAAATCTACTGCGATTGCTCCGGCGCCATCCAAAAAGCAGATGGTGAGCTTGCCTTGCGAAGCCTCTCACGAGAAGCTCGATGAATCTGTCTATGCCATCCAGTGGCAAATTAAAGGACGAGGCCGTGAGAACTTGGATTCGGACCCCGTCGGTTTGATCCCAACGGGAAGATGGATCCTCTTCTGTGATCGAGGCGGCACAGGCGATCAAATAGTCGAATGGCTGGGCCGCAATGGTCTGACCAGCGTCTGTGTGCGTCCGTCTGATTGTTATGAAAATCGCGGCGGCAGGGAGATTAACATCCGGCCGGATAGGGCCGAAGATTACGCCCGATTAACCGAAGACATCTTTTCACCCGAGGCTACGAAGGTCAGTGGTGTCATATACCTCTGGGGCATGGACACGACGATTAGTGAGAAAACTCTTCCCGCCGACATGGAGAAGATTCATCTCTTTTCAATGGGCAGTCTGCTCTACTTGGTTCAGGCGCTGGCTCGCATCCGGCATGCTTCTCAACCCAAGTTGTGGGTGGCAACACAGAACGCTCAGGCCGGATGCCGTGATTCAGGCCCGATTTCCGTCGCCCAAACTCCGCTTTGGGGCTTCGGAAGGGTCATCGCTGATGAACTGCCCGATGTCTGGGGGGGATGCGCCGATTTCAGCACCGGGCCAGCCGATGACGAAATTGAGGCCTTCTTATTCGATGTGTTGCATCCAACCCGCGACAACCAAATCGTCTATCGCGGCAAACGTCGCTGCGTCGCCCGGTTCGTTCGGCAGATGCTTTCAGCTGAACGGGGAAATGAAATATCCCACAGACTAGACGGCACCTATCTGATAACCGGAGGATTGGGCGGCATCGGGATGTGGCTTGCGCGTGAATTGGTGAGGCGCGGTGCCCGCAATCTGGTGTTGATGGGTAGAAGAGACGTGACCCCCTCGACTCAAGGCGCCGTTGACGGGCTGGGACAAACCGGCGCCAATGTTGTTGTCGCCAAAGCCGACGTCTCCAAAAGAGAAGATATCGAAAGGGTTTTGGCCCAGATTTCAACTTCCATGCCTCCCCTGCGAGGTATCATCCACGCCGCCGGCACGGTGCAAGACGGCGTATTGCTCAAGCTGACATGGCAGAATTTTCTAGACGTCATGGCGTCCAAGATAAGCGGCGCATGGAATCTTCATGCGCTGACCAAAGAGATACAACTGGATTTTTTTGTCCTGTGCTCGTCGATGGCTTCGCTCACGGGTTCCCCGGGACAAGGCAATTACGCGGCCGCCAATGCTTTTTTGGACGGGTTGGCCCATTATCGACGAGCTGTGGGATTGCCGGCGCTGTGTATCAACTGGGGAGCATGGGCAGACGTCGGCATGACCCGGGCACTGGGAGATCGGGATGCTGCCCGTAGAGCGGAATTGGGCATTGCCGACATTCAACCGCTTGAGGGCGCAAAAATCTTTGAACGGCTTGTGAACTGTGAACACGTCCAGGCTGCCGTGCTTCCCATCAAGTGGCAGACTTTTTTTAGACAGTTCCGGCAGGAGCAGATCCCACCTCTTTTTACGGAAATATTCGAGGAAATAACCAGCTGCGGGGAAACCTCCCGGAGTGATGATGGAAGCGGGACTTCACACTTGTTGGAAGATATCCTCCAAGCGCAGGCCGGCGCGCGAAGCGATTTGGTTTGTGATCATATCCGTAGGCAGGTGATCAAGATACTGAGATTGGACATGACTCAGCCGGTCGATTTTCAGAGGGGACTGACAGAAATCGGTATGGATTCGTTGATGGCGGTGGAACTCCGCAATCTCTTACAGACTGATTTTAAAGGGCCGATTCCAACATCCGTTATGTTTGAATGTCCGACAATCCGAGAACTATCGGACTATATCGTCGATGGATTCTTTTCTGGTGGCGCAGTTGAAGAGCCATCGCATCAGCCCGGCAAGGAAGAAGAACAACCGCATCACGACAAGGCTCTGATGGAAATGTCTGAAGATGAAGCCGAGGCATCTCTGATCGCAGAGCTCAACCGACGGGGATTTTGATACCGAACCGTTGGTACACATACTTTTGAGGCAAGTACAACTTTAGAGACGGCAGACCATGATGAACACCAAAAACGAAAAATCGGCGGGGCAGGAGCTTACCCCGTTGAAACGGGCCCTGAAAGCCGTGAGATCCTTGAACGCAGAACTTGAGGACCAGAAGCGGCTGACAAAGGAGCCCATCGCCGTTGTTGGCATCGGCTGCAGATTTCCGGGAGGCGTGTCTGGGCCGGATGATTTCTGGAAAGTTTTGCACGACCGAGTTGATACGATTGTTGAAATACCGCCAAATCGTTGGGATGTGAACGCCTATTATCATCCCAACCGTCAATCAGTCGGGAAAATGGTCACGAAACATGCGGCCTTCATTCAAGATGCCGACAAATTTGACGCGGCTTTCTTCGGCATCTCACCCCGGGAGGCACTCAGCATGGATCCGCAGCAGCGGCTGCTGCTGGAAATCAGCTGGGAAGCGCTGGAGAGGGCCGGGCTGTCGCCCAAATCGCTCTCCGGTACCCGCACTGGCGTTTTTGTTGGTATCACCACGAATGATTTTTCGTCTCTGCTGCTGCAGGATGCAGGAAACAGTCCCACTGATCCCTATGCTGGAACAGGCAGCGCGTTTTGTGTCGCGGCCGGTCGGATCTCTTACGTCCTCGGGCTTACGGGCCCCTGTATGGCAGTAGACACCGCATGCTCGTCCTCGCTGGTTGCCGTTCACATCGCGTGCCAGAACCTGCGCCTTCGCAAGTGTGATGTTGCCCTGGCGGGCGGTGTGAACATGCTGCTAGCTCCGGGACCGTTTATCTATTTCTCCCAAGTCGGCGCGATTTCGCATGACGGGCGCTCTAGAACCTTCGATGCCGGTGCAGGCGGTTACGGACGCGGCGAAGGCTGCGGCATGATCGTGCTGAAACGGATTTCCGATGCCATCTCAGACGGCAGCAGCATCCTTGCAGTGATCAAGGGCTCCGCCATCAATCACGATGGTCGCAGCAGCGGTCTCACCGTACCCAATGGAAAGGCCCAGCAAGCAGTTATCAATGATGCTCTGTCAGATGCCGAAATTCATGCCAATCAGGTAGGTTTTGTGGAAGCTCACGGCACCGGGACATCCCTTGGCGACCCTATCGAGCTCCGTGGGCTGGCAGCTGCACTGTGCCGTGATCGCGCTCAAGACAATCCCCTATACGTAGGTGCGGTGAAGACCAATATCGGCCATTTGGAGGGGGCCGCCGGCATCGCCGGGCTAATCAAGGCCATTCTGGTACTCCAGCACGGTGTCATTCCGGCAAACTTGCATTTTAAACAGCCCAGCCCCCATTTTGATTGGGATCGACACCCCATAATCATACCGACCGATTCCATCCCGTGGAAAAGCCCCAATAATCGTTACATCGCCGGCATTAGTTCGTTTGGTCTCAGTGGGACAAATGCGCATATTGTGGTGGAGAAAGCACCGGCAACTGAACGACGAAAACCGGAACCGGATCGACCATTGCATTTGTTCGGCTTATCTGGTCGTGATACCGATACACTGATGAAGCTTGCCGCAGCATACGAAAAGCATGTCGGTGAGATGCAATCGGAGAGAATCGCCGATATCTGTTTTACCGCCAATGCCGGCAGAGCTGATTTCAACCATCGTCTGGCAATCCTTGCTAAAGACCGCGACGAACTCCTCCAGTCGCTCCGCGAAGTACGTTCGCCAACTGAGTGCCCCAATCTTTTCTTTGGCTTGGCTGAACCGGACATATCCCCCAAAGCCGTCTTTCTATTTAGCGGTCAAGGTTCCCAATATGTGGGTATGGGACGGGAGCTCTACGGCACTCAGCCGAGCTTTCGCAAGGCGCTTGACCATTGTGATGAACTGCTTCGGCCGTACCTTGATCGGCCGCTGTTGTCCGTTATGTTTTCATCGGGGGGCGACGGCGCCTTATTGAACCAGACGGTTTATGCGCAGCTGGCCCTATTTGCACTCGAGTATGGATTGTACCGGCTGTGGAAGTCATGGGGCATCGAGCCGTTTGCGGTGATGGGGCACAGCGTGGGCGAGTATGTAGCCGCGCACGTGGCAGGCGTATTCAGCCTGGAAGACGGCTTGAAATTGGTTGCTCACCGGGCCCGGCTCATGCAGTCTTTGCCCGATGGCGGGAAGATGGCGGCTGTGTTTGCCGGTATGTCGCGTCTTTCGGCGGCGGTATCCTCCTTTGCCGATGCGGTATCGATCGCCGCGGTTAACGGGCCGTCCAATACGGTTATATCAGGTGCTGGCGAGGTGGTTGACCGTATTGTTGAGCGATTGGCGGCCGATGGAGTCAAAGCCTTTGATCTTGCGGTATCCCATGCGTTTCATTCCCCGCTTATGGAGCCGATTCTAGACCGGTTTGAAGCGATTGCCTCCGAAGTGACCTACGGCCGTCCGGAGTGCTGTTTGATATCCAACGTGACCGGGCGGATGGCGGCGGGTGACGAAACGGTCACGGCATCCTACTGGCGTGATCATATCCGCCGGCCGGTTTTGTTTGCCGAATCCATGTCGTCGCTTCGGGAAAAGGGATGTACCCATTATCTGGAGGTCGGCCCTCATCCGGTGCTTTTGGGCATGGGCCGCCAATGCATCGCCGATGACGGGCTGCATTGGCTGGCATCGCTTCGCAAGGACGTCGATGACTGGCGCCAGATGTTGGAGAGCTTGGGACGGCTTTATGTAAGCGGCTTTGAGGTCGATTGGGACGGCTTCGATGGTGACTATGCGAGGAGCAGGATCGTTCTCCCGACCTACCCGTTTCAGCGGAAGCGATACTGGTTTCAAACCAGCCGTGACATCGGCGCAAATCATGCGGTGGCCAAAAGCAGGGCTGAGAGGGATACTCTTCTGCCTGGGCGACAGATCCGAGTGGCCACGGAAGACATATTTTTCGAAATAGAAATCAATAGCCGGACGATGCCGTATTTGAAAGACCATCAGATTTACGCCGAAATGGTGATTCCAGGGGCATTCCATATTTCATTGGCTTTGTCTGTGGCGGAAAAAGTATTTGGAAAAGGCGAATGTCTACTTGAAGATGTCAATTTCTTTCAAGCTCTTGTTACGCAGGAAGATGAAACCAGAACAGTTCAGACGATTTTGAAGCCCGATAACCCCAAAAAGATGTCTTTTCAGGTCTTGAGCCTTTCAGACAACGACGATGAGTCGAACAATGGCTGGATACTGCACGCTTCAGGAAAAATCGTATCTCTTGAGGCGGAACATCATTCCCCATCATTTATGGGCGTTGTAGTGGATGAAATCAAAGCAAGGTGCCGCCAGATCGACTCTTTCTCCGAGGCCCTGTATGCAACAGGCAGGCGGGCCGGTATCGACTTGGGTCCGAACTTCCAGTGGCTTGGCAACACGTGGATAGGAAAAGAAGAAGCATTGTGTCAAATCCGGATACCGAGAGCCATCAGCAACTTGGAAAGCTTCAAATTGCACCCCGGCCTCATCGATTCATGCTTTCAAATATTAGCTGCAACACTGACCGATGACGACTCAGAACCTGATATCTACGTCCCGGTTAGTGTTGCCGAGCTCGAATTTCCGGGTCACGCTGCGGACGCCGGGTTGTGGTGCCACGCTTCGTTAGACATGGATAATCGAGCAAAATATCAAACGCTTGAAGGCAGTGTAACCCTTTTCACTGAAGAGGGCGAAGTCGTTGCGAAAATCAAGCGCGTATCCCTTAAGAAGGCGAACACGGAAGCACTGTTGCAGAATTCATACAGCGGGTTGAAGCAATGGCTCTACAGGGTTGATTGGCTAGGAAAGCATCGCGACTTGCCGGCAGGCAACCAGCGTCAACCCAAAGCGGATAGTCATCGCAAGTGGTTGATATTTAAAGACCAAAATGGCATAGGCGAAAAGCTGGCAAAACAAGCCGAAGATCATGGCGATGCAGCCGCTATTGTGCTGCGCGGCGATCATTACAAAATCGGCGAGAATGGATGCTGTCATATAGACCCGAACAATCAAGACGATTATCAGCAACTGCTCAAAGAGGTCGCTCAATCAGGTGAACGGTTGCTATCCGGTATTGTGTATCTGTGGGGCCTTGATTTTCCCAATCTCGAGAAGATGGACACATCGTATTTAGATGCCTCCGTGAAATGCCTCTGCAACAGTGTGCTACATATTGTCAAAGCACAGGCTCAATCCAGCCAAGCCAACCTACCGCGACTGTGGCTTGTAACCCGTGGCGTCCAGCCGATTGGCGGTGGTTCGTCTTCTGTGTCGATCTGCCAGTCAATCCTATGGGGACTTGGACGAGTCATCGCGCTGGAGCATCCCGAAATCTGGGGGGGTCTGATTGATCTAGGTCCGGAAGAATCACCGCACGAGATTTCCACGCTGTGGGATGAATTCAGGGATCCGGACGGCGAAACGCAGTTGGCTTTCCGTGAAGGGCACCGCTTTGTCGGACGACTTATACGCAGCAAAGGCCGGAAGATTCCACCAAAGCCCTATGTACCGCATCATACCGACGCAACTTGCATCATTACGGGTGGCTTGGGAGGCTTGGGATTGGAAGTCGCTCGCAAGATGGTGGAGAAGGGTTTAGATCATCTTGTGCTGGTCGGCCGAAGTGCTCCATCTGAAACTGCCAATCAGGCGATCCGAAAACTAGAACAATCAGGTGCCCGGATCACGATAATGAGCGCCGATATTTCTCAAGAAAATGATGTTCGTACAATCCTTGACCAAATCGCGGATTCAATGCCGCCGCTACGCGGTATCGTTCACTGTGCGGGCATCATCGACGACGGAATCATGGTTCAGCAAGACTGGCAACGATTTGAGAAAGTTTTTGCTCCGAAGATAAAAGGCGCTTGGCACCTTCATGCGATGACACAAGAAATGGAGCTTGACTTTTTCATCCTATTCTCATCCATCACGTCACTTTTTGGATCAGTCGGCCAAAGCAATTACGCTGCCGCCAACGCCTTTCTTGACGCGTTGGCACATTACCGGCATTCAATGGGATTGCCGGCATTGAGCATAAATTGGGGGGCGTGGGCTTCTGTTGGAATGGCGGCCACTGTAGCCGGCAAGATCGATCACCGTCTGAAAGACAGAGGTGTTTCAAATATTCAAATCGCCAAGGGTCTCCGAATTCTGGATCTCGTTTTCGATTACTCACTCTCGCAGGTTGGCGTGTTTCCCGTCAATTGGTCTAAGTTCATCGGGTCATTCGGTGGGCTAGGCAATGTCCCCATCTTTTTCGACGAACTCCTCCAAGAAACACTTTATAGGTCTCCAGCGATTTCTGCAAATAAGACGCAAGGGCATGACCTTCTCCAGAAATTGGAACAAGCGTCTGATGCAGGTGAGAACGAGGGGCAGCCACAGCCTGCTTTGGCTAAACCCGCCTTGCTGGAGGCCGATCCAGATGATCGCCAAGGTTTGCTGGAAACTTACCTTGCCCAACAAGTGGCCAGGGAATTGAAGATCCCGCTACATGAACTCGACAGAAGGCAACCTATTACAATGTTGGGCTTCGATTCCCTGATGGCCGTCATCGTAAGAAATCAGATCGAGCTGGATTTGGATATAGCCTTACCTATGGTGAAACTGCTAGAGGGTCATAGTGTCTCCGTGCTGGCAACATTGATCGAAACAATTTTCTGGAACCCAAGAGGCGGACAAGAGGTTGGAAAATGGCAGAATGAAGAGCGCGAGATCATTGACATATAGAAACTTCTTATGCCGATCAAATTTTAGGCTGCAATTGTTCAATGATTGGTTCGAAGCCGTTGGAAGTATGAAGTTGTTGAGATGTTATCGTGAGAATCTAGTTCCTTGTATGCTTTCAATAAATCTATGTCTCTTGCTCGTAGGATGTGGCCGTGACAACAACGTAGCAACTGACAGCTCTCGAATGGACATACAAAAAATGATGCGATGCTCTCAACAGATTGAAGTCACAGAGCGTTACAGCAAGAGCTTGCGCGTCAGGATCAATGCTATTCCAGTTTTAGTGCTTCGCGGTAATTATGAGGAAATGGGAGAAGCGCATGGCGTGCTTGCAGGCAAAGAAATCATTCAATTCCTGGATAACATATTGATCCCTTATGCCAATAAACAGCATCCGAATTCATGGGATCGCAAGGTACTCCCAGCTGCAGGTGCTTACGTGTTCTCGGCTAATTACGAGAAAGAACTGACCGCGATGATGCGGGGTATCCGTTCACCAGGGGGATGCTGATTAGTTGATCAGCGAAGGCCTTGGCGTTGCGTTGAAGGCAGCTGTCATGAGCTCAGAGAGAAAGTGGAAGGGATTCTTTCCCCGAAGTTGGCAAGTACGAGTTACAGTGAGGATCCTTTCGGTGAAACGCTCTCCCCCTTCGGACTGATTTCCGAAACAGAGTTTTCTCCATTGAACGGCAGGGCGGAGCCCCAATTCAGCAGGATTGTTGGTGGGCTCTACACCGTCGTGGGTGAGGAAAGTAAACAGATGGGGCCAGTTTCTGAGCATTCGCCTGGCTCGAGTGCGCACGGCAGGATCAGGGCTGTCCTGGTATTTGAGGCAATAGCGTTTCATTCGAGCCCTCATGAGGACCGTGGCATCCTGGAGTTGCCGACGAGTGATGCAGTCCTCGCGGAAAGCGTGCCAGCAGGCAAACAGATGCCCGACCTCCTTGAGCATGTTCTTGGCAAACACGTAGGAATCCGGACTGCCTCTGCTGTCCTTGAGGGCCTTGAGTTTGCGAATCAAATGTGACCAGCAGAGCTGCCTCAGCCCATTTTTGTGGTAGCAACTGTAAGCGGAATGGTCATCGGAGGAGATGACACCTTTGAAGGTTTCGCCCAGAACGGACCTGAGCACTTTGGCTCCACGGCTTGCGGCAATGGCAAAATAAACCACCAGAGGAGAGACGAAGACCCAAAGGTAGCGGCGCTCCCCTTTACACTTCCACCCGGTTTCGTCAATGTTGAGGTTGGGGGAATCGGCAAGGGTCTGTCTTATCTCCTGCGTTACTGGCTCCAGTTCCGGGCTCAGCCGATCGATGCAGTTGCATACGGTACCAACACACAGATCCAAACCAAAGAGGGTGTTCATGATCTCCACGATCCCCCTTCGGCCGATCTTGTGTACCGAACTGAGGTAGCCTGTGGCTCCATGAACTCGGGGCCCAAACTGACTTTGCGCCACCTCGCAGGGAACTTCGGCCCGGGTTTTGTGCCCGCAAGTGCACTTGAGCTCGTGGCAGCGATGTTCCGTCATGATCGGCTTGATCTCTGGCAGTTCAAAAGTCTGGTGTCTCAAAGGAGAAGAGGTTTCTTCGCACTGTTCCGGGCTCAGGGCAGCGGCGCACTTCTCACAAACCGCGGGAAAGTGATCGTGCACATGGTCCATCTCCTCAACCGCAAGCAGCTCTCTCTTGTGACCCTTGTGTCCCTTCTGACCACCTCGAGAGCGAGTCGATTTCCGCTTCTTGGACCTGGCAACTCCTGGTCCATCGGATGATGGCGGTTTGGATGAGTTGGTGGAATTGGTGGATAGGGAAGCGATCTTTTTTTCCAAAATGCTGACTTGCTCAGTGAGGAACTCTATCCGGGCATGCATTTCCAGGAGGATTTTGACAACGGCCTCCTTGCCAGCTTCGTAGATGAGCTCGGCTTCCCGAATGTCCATCAGTCCTCGCAGCGTGGGGGTCTGAACGAAAGGGCTCGCTTCTCACAGTGTTGGACCTTCCTATTATCAGATAATGTTCAGGGTGTCCCGAACGAAATGCGTGCCTGGCAAAAAAATTACCCCCTGAACGGTTACGATGCGGGGCATAGAAAAAGAATATCCAAACAGGCACGATCGAATGCTTTCCTCCATCAAGAGGGAGATTTGTGTTGACGACCTTCGTGCACTGAATTGTATCGTCGACATCATGTTCTCCGAGAGCGGTTGTAGCTCTTTTTCCGCGTGGGGGCCGTTGACTGGAAATGGTGAGGTAATATGTGGACGTAACCTGGATGAAAGGTACATCCCTGGCAGGATTCCAGTCGTTGTTTTGGCCCGGGAACCTACAGAGTTAAATCGTCAGGCAACCATCGGCATCACCGGTCCAGGTATTATTGGTGCGACAACAGCTATGAATGCAGATGGCTTGGTCGTCATGTTTCATGATGCAAACGGACTTCAAACCTCCGCCTCAGAGAAGTGGGTGCCACGCTCAATAGTACTTCGTGATGCCATAGAATCGGCTCGGGCTAACGATTCGGCTGATCAGATCGCCCGCCTTTTCATGAACAGTTCTGTGCGATCCGGCAGTAACACGCATATTGCTCTGCCCAAGGATGTGCATTTGAATAGCCAACTTCCTTTCGTGTTAGAGTGGGACGGAAACCGCCAAGACAACGGGGTTACTGTTCGGGTCGAAGACCCGTCATTAGTGCGAGAAGCGATAGTCTGCACAAATCATTTTGTCAAGCGCCGGTCGCAAGAAGCAGATAAATCCAAAGGGAGCCATCAGCGCTGGCAGCTGCTAGTAAATGCGCTGCAAAAACGCCATGGATTGAAAAGTCCGATTGGTGTTGAGAGAGCGGTGAAAATCATGGATTCTGTTGCACGAAACGGTGAGTGGGTTACCTACTTGACTGTGGTCGCTCTCCCAAGTGAACGGAAAATGATTTTTGCCACCACACCAGGAAACGGCATTTCCGCCACCAGAGGAGAGTGGACGGAGATAACATGGGACCAAGTGTTTGGCGCGTTCTGAGTTTCATTTATTATTCCCGGGACCAAGAATATGACGAAGAGCGATTCTGATATGATTGAGTTGATCTCATCCCTGAGAAGCCTGGGCATCAGATTATGGGTAGAAGACGATAGGTTGCGAATCGACACTCCGAAAGGGGTGCTGAATTCATCTTTGCGTGAGGAATTGTCTCGGAGCAAAGGCGAAATCATCAGATTTCTCGGCGGCTGGGATCGTTCCGCCTCATCTTATGCAACACCCATTCAGAGGATTTCGAGAGACAGGGATCTCCCGTTATCTTTTTCCCAGTTGCGATTGTGGTTCCTCCAGGAGTTGGAACCAATGACCTCCGCCTACAATCTTAGGTATCTTTCTCGAATAAAAGGCCTCCCAAACCTGAAGGTGCTGGGAAAGTGCTTCAACGAAATAGTTCTGAGACATGAATCACTACGAACTAGTTTTATAAGTCCAGATGGAGACCCCCACCAGGTAGTCGCTCCATATCGCCCATTCCCATTGCAAGTTCTGGATATTAGTGATGTGCCTGAAGCATTGAGGGAAGAGAAGGCCATCCAATTGGCCGCCATTGAGGAAGATCGGCCGTTTGATTTGACTAGAGGGTCGCTGATACGGATCACCTTAATAAAGATGGCCGATGATGAACACATGCTCCTCCTGGTCATGCATCACATCATTTCCGATGCATGGTCATTTAGGATTTTACTAAAGGAGTTGTCCGTTCTTTATGATGCTTTCACAAACGGGCTTCCACCAAAGCTTGCTGAATTACCAGTTCAGTACCCTGACTATGCTTACTGGCAGCGACAGTATATGCATGGGAAGGTCTTAGAAGATCATTTGTCCTACTGGAAAAAGCAATTGAGCGATAGCCCTCCCGTTCTCAATCTGCCGACAGACCACCCTCGTCCGCCTGCCATGACTTTCTCTGGAGCACAAAAGACTATTCACCTCTCAAAGCATCTTTCAGAAGCACTCAAGGCCCTCGGTCACGAGCAGGGGTCTTTATTCATGGTCTTGTTGGCGGCATTCAAGATTTTGCTCTTCCGCTACACCGGGCAGGCAGATATCAGCGTGGGGACGTATATCGCCAATCGTAATAGAAAAGAAATCGAAGGATTGATCGGCTTTTTTGTAAACACCTTGGTCATGCACACGAATCTTTCCGGCAACCCCACTTTTCGTGAGTTGTACCGACGGGTTCAAGATGTAGCCTTTGGGGCCTATGCCCATCAGGATCTGCCTTTCGAAGTTTTGCTCAATGCTCTTAAGATCGAAAGAACAATGAGCCACACTCCTTTATTCCAGGTCATGCTAGTTCTGCAGAACTTCCCGCACGAGAAGTTTCAACTCGCGAACCTCTCCGAGAGCGCAATTGATTCAGGAATGCGTAGGGCGAATTTCGACTTAGAATTGTGGATGTGGGAAGAAGGCAACTACCTGAAAGGCAATCTTGAATTCAGTTTAGATCTTTTCAATGAAGATACGATAGACCGAATGGTTGAACACTTTAATACCTTACTGGAATCCATTGTCAAAAATATTGACTATCCGATTTCTCTTTTGCCGATACTACCGGAGGCGGAACAGCAAGAATTACTCATAGGTTTCAATCACACAAAGGAAGTTAATGACGGCACGCCGACAGAGAGTATTCCTTGCGTTCATCATTTATTCGAAGCTCAAGCTGAACGTAATCCGGAACGCATGGCTCTCATTTCTGAAAAAGAACAACTTACCTACCGAGAACTGAATGAACGATCAAATCAGTTGGCAAATTACCTGCGCAGGAAAGGCGTGGGACCGGAGATTTGCGTGTCGCTTTTCATGGAACGCTCCACGGAGGTGATTGTGGGACTCCTTGGAATTCTCAAAGCCGGCGGTGCCTATCTGCCGCTGGACCCAGACTCTCCTCAGGAACGGATTGCGTTCATGCTGAAAGAGACTCGCGCTTCGGTGATTTTAACCCAGAAGAAGCTGCTTTCAAACCTCCCGGCGCACGCCGGTCTCGTGGTATGCATGGAAGACGCGTCTGAGGATATTGCTCGAGAGAGCGACCACAACCCGGTCTCTGGCGTCGCGCTGAACAATCTTGCTTATATCATCTTCACATCGGGCTCAACGGGAAAACCGAAGGGAGTCATGATAGAGCATGGATCACTGAGCAACTTCACTCAATTCGCTAAATCCGAATATTTTTTGAAACCGGAAGACAGGGTTCTTCAATTCGCGTCCGTAACTTTTGATGCCAGTGCAGAAGAGATATATCCCTGTCTGGCTAGTGGCGCCACACTGGTTTTGCGCAACGATTCGATGTTAGAATCCATGGCATCGTTTCTTGAAAAATCCCGTGAATTGCAGTTGACAGTCTTGGACCTTCCAACAGCCTTCTGGCATGAGCTAACATACGGTATATGCAACGATGCGCTAAACTTTCCAGAATCGTTGCGTCTGGTAATCATTGGTGGTGAAAGAGCCCAACCGGAGTCGTTGAAGCTTTGGTATAATCGAGTTGACAAATCAATACGCCTTTTGAATACATACGGTCCGACTGAAGCAACTGTAGTTTCAACGGTGTGCGATTTAACCAACCACGTGGGAGTGCACTTTGACGGAAAGGAAATACCAATTGGTAGACCTATTTCCAATACTCAAGCTTATGTATTGGACCCCTATCAACAACTTGTTCCAATAGGGGTGCCCGGTGAATTATACATAGGAGGATCGGGTTTGGCACGGGGTTATCTCAACCGCCCTGAACTGAATACCAAGTATTTCGTTTCCAATCCATTTTCAGGTTCGCCAGAAGCACGTATGTATAAGACCGGCGATCTCGTGCGAACGAGGCCCGACGGTAACATTGAATTCCTCGGTCGCCTGGATTCTCAGGTCAAAATCAGGGGATATCGCATTGAATTGGGAGAAATCGAGTCCGTCTTAAAACGGAACCCCGCCGTTGAAAATGCATTGGTACTATGTTCCGGCGATAAGAGCGATGGCAAACGGTTAGTCGCCTATGTGACCTCCGGTAACGAATCCGACCTGTCCGTTCGGGACATACGTGAGGATTTGAAGAAGAATCTTCCCGATTATATGATCCCGGCAAATTTTGTGGTTCTGGATAAATTTCCCCTCACAATCAGTGGAAAGATCGATACGCGAGCGCTGCTGGATTCAACTGATATGGACTCAGTATTGAGAGAATCCTACGTCGCTCCTCGGAATGATACCGAAAAGAAAATAGTAGAAATCTGGACTAAATTACTTGGCATCGAAAAAATAGGCGTGGATGATAATTTCTTTGACCTTGGGGGCCATTCGCTCCTCATCGCAAGGCTGACTCCGAGGATGACGGACGAATTTCATGTGGAGATTCCTTTTCGCCAGTTGTTTGAAACGCCGACCATTTCGGAGCTTTCGAAGGTGATTGAAACTTTGATCTATCTTCGAGAGGCGCGACAGTATCCGCCACATGATCGCAATGACAAGCGTGAGGACGTTGAAATATGATAGATTTTGATTTCTTACTCAAACTGCGTAACAGTGGCATCATTGTTCGGGCTGAAGGCGATCGTCTGATCTGCAATGCTCCCATTGGTTCGTTGACAGCAGAATTGCGTAGCGTGCTCAAGGAACAGAAAGATGAAATTCTGGAGCTCATTCGCCAAACAGAAAAATCCAGCCGGACGGAAGTCCCTACCATTCCAAAGGTTTCCTTCGATAGCAATCCGCCGATGTCTTTTGCTCAGGAGCGCTTGTGGTTTCTGGAAGAGCTTCAACCCGGGAACTCCGCCTATAACATGTCCTGGGCCTTAAAAATTGAAGGCGAGCTGCACCGGGACGCGCTCGAAGAAAGCTTGAACGAGGTCATCAAGCGCCACGAGGCTCTGAGGACCACTTTCGCTCTCGAGGCTGGAAAGACTGTTCAAGTGGTTGCGCCTTCCTTGTGGATCAACGTCACATGGGTCGATTTTACGGCTTCGTCTCGTTCGGCGCGCGACAATGAGCTTTGCCAGGTTCTTGAGCAGGAAGCAAAACGGCCTTTCAACTTCAAGGATGGTCCCCTCATTAGGGCGTCGCTCTTCCAGACGGATGAGAAGCAGGTTGTTTTCTTTTTCGTGATCCACCATAGTGTCTTTGACGGTTGGTCCTTCGATATCTTCATGACCGAGCTCTTTTCATTCTACGGGGCATTCGTATCCAAACAGCCCTGTTCATTACTCCCACCGCCCATCCAATATGCGGACTATGCTTACTGGCAGCAGAAGATGATCCCCCGGGAACACCTTGCGGATCAGCTCATCTATTGGAAGGAGAAGTTGGCCGGAGTTCCTCAGACTACTCTTCCGTTGGATTATCCCCGGCCGGCAATACAAACGTTCCGGGGTGCTCAGGAGATGGTCAAACTTCCACGGAACCTATTTGATTCATTGAAAGAATTGGCGCAATCGGAAGGGGTCAGTTTCTTTATTTTGCTTCTGAGTGCTTTCAAGATCCTGCTGAGCCGTTACAGCGGTGAGAACGATGTGTGCGTCGGAATACCTTCAGCAGGAAGAACGCAAAAGGAAACCCAGTCCCTCATCGGTTTTTTTATACAAACACTGGCCTTACGTACTGATATCTCAGGAAATCCCAATTTTAGGGAAGTGGTGGGGAAAGTCAGGGACGTCGTGTTGGCGGCTCAGGCCAACCAGGACGTCCCTTTTGAGCGAGTTGTGGAAGAGCTGGCTCCCAAAAGGACTCTCAGTACCACGCCCATCTTTCAGATATTCTTCAATCACATCACGACCCAGTTGAAATCCAGAGGGAGCATTGCCGGCGTGAGCGTCGAGTCCTTCATGCCTTATCAAGGAGAGATCGATTCCAAATTCGACCTGACCTTCTATGTTGAAGAGATAGGAACAAATGTTCGTTTGAGAGTTGTTTACAACGCCGATATTTTTGATGCCGAGCGTATTGAAATTATCCTGGATCAGTACTTGCTGTTGCTGAAGCAGATTGGAGATAACCCGAATCGGGAGATTTCTAGCTATTCATTAAACACATCACCAGATGGTTTATTGCCAATTCCAAGCGAGCCCCTGAATTCGCAATGGCTCTATGCAGTTCATGAACGTTTTTCATTGCAAGCTGTTCGAGCTGCCAGAAATGTGGCCATCATCGATGGCGCGGGAAGTTGGGAGTACGGAGCTCTAGCGCGCAGTAGCAATCAAATTGCCAATTGGCTGTTAGCAGACGGTGTCGAAAAGGGAGATATTATTGCAGTATACGGACATCGAAGCGCGGGGCTAGTACTGTCGTTGCTGGGAATACTCAAAGCGGGCGCGGCATTCTTAATTTTGGACCCTGCTTATCCTGCCACTCGCCTGGTCAAAATGCTGCAGGCGGCGCAGCCTGCGGGATTGCTCCTGTTAGAGGCGGCTGGTGAGGTGGGTGGGGAATTAAACGAATTTATCAATGATCATGAATTTAAACGTCCGCTGAAGGTCCCGCGGTCAAAGGAGGCATTGGATGGTTTTTTGACTGGTGTACCCGCCACAGCACCGGGCGTGTCGGCTGGCCCGAACGATACGGCCTATCTTATATTTACTTCGGGCACTGCTGGTGAGCCAAAAGGGATTATTGGCACTCACAAGCCGCTGTCCCATTTCATTGACTGGCATACCACGACGTTTGGACTAAGAGAATCGGACCGGTTCAGCATGTTGTCCGGTTTATCCCACGACCCGCTGCTGAGGGACATTTTCACACCGCTTTGTGTCGGGGGGACGCTTTGCATTCCCGAGCCGGAGGAGATGCTGATACCGGAGCGGTTCAGGCAATGGATGCGGGAACAGGGAGTAACGGTTTCGCACATGACGCCGGCGTTGAGCCAGGTTTTGACAGAGGATTACCGTGGAACAAATGGCGGCGAGGAAAGCCTTCCAGCCCTTCATCATATTTATTTCGGCGGTGACGTCTTGACCGGGCGGGATGTGGAAAGAGTTCGGAGGGTTGCTCCCGGGGTTGAATGCGTCAATTTTTATGGAACCACGGAAACGCCCCAGGCGATGGGGTACCATGTGGTAACTGCTAATGACGGGGAAAAGGTCGGTAGGCCCATCCCCTTGGGTAAAGGGATTGAAGGGGTCCAATTACTTATTTTAAATCCTGCCGGTCTGTTGGCCGGTGTCGGGGAGTTGGGCGAGATCTGTGTTCGTACGCAATATCTCTCAGAGGGGTATTTGAATGATACGGTTTTGACGGAAGCAAAGTTCATCCTCAATCCGCATACAAATGTTCCTGGTGATCGGATATATAGAACCGGAGATCTGGGACGTTATCTGCCGGACGGTAAGTTGGTCTACCATGGCCGCAGGGACCGTCAAGTCAAGGTCCGTGGGCATCGGGTGGAGTTGGGGGAGATCGAATCGTGGATCAAAGAAGTGAAGGCGGTCAGCACCTGCGTAGTGGTGATGCGTGAGGATCGGCCTGGGGATCAGCGCTTGGTTGAGTATCATGTGCTGGCGCCGGGATTTGATAGCGCTAGTTTCGATTTGCGGGGATATCTGCGCACAAAGCTGCCGGACTACATGGTGCCGCAGCATTTTGTGGAGTTGTCATCGATACCTCTGACACCGAATGGAAAGGTGGACCATGGAAATCTTCCTGTTCCCCAGGAAAGGCAACTCGACGCGCCCGCTCCGCGGACCTTGTTGGAGACCCAACTGATTGCGATTTGGGAGAATGTTTTAGGGGTGAGCGGAATCGGGCAAAGAGACAACTTTTTCGATTTGGGTGGTCATTCTCTCCTCACCCTGAGGTTGCTGACCCAGATGGAGAAGGTATTCAATAGGCAATTTCCTTTATCAACTATATTTCAGGCACAGACAATTGAAGAGATGGCTGTGGCCATGATGGAAGATTCCCTGGAGTTCGGAGGATCGTTGGTCGCAATCCAGACGGGTGGGTCTCGGCCACCGCTCTTTTTTATTCCGGGCTTCGGAGGCAGCGCTCTCGGATACAGCGAACTCGCTCGACTGCTTGGAGCGGACCAACCCTTCTATTGCCTTCAATCGCTCGGATTGGATGGCAACCAGGAACCTTTGGACCGTGTAGAGGACATTGCCAGCCATTTTGTTGGCGAAATCCGCAAGATTCAGCCGAGTGGCCCTTATCATCTCGCTGGACTTTGCTGGGGGGGGCCGTCGCTTTCGAGATCGCCCAACAATTGACGGCCGAAGACCAAGGGGTGGCGACCTTGATTATGATTCAAACATTTCGGCCTGACGACACGTCTGCAATCTATTATGCCCCTCTTGTGATCCACCACCTGATGTTTGTCGCTGGAGGTATTCTCAGGTACCTGCACTCTCTTAAAGACATACGCCCGAGCCAGTGGCTTGTGAACCTTAGGAATAAGAACCGTATCGTCAAGGAAATGGTGAAAAGGCGCGACATATACAGAGGCGACCGGTCGCAACACTATCGGGACTTGGTGGAAAATGCTAATTTAAGGGCGTTCTCGCGTTACTCGCCGCGGAGCTACAAGGGGAGTATTGTATTCGTCATGCCAGCCAATCGTGACCTGAGAGGAAGAAAAGATCCAATCCTCTATTGGAGAAAATTGGCCGAGCATGGCTTTAAGTACTTACAACTCCCAGGTGAGGATTCCGGTTCCTTGTTGAAGAAGCCATACGTGCAAAGGCTTGCCGACTTGCTGGTCGAGCAGCTCGGAGATACCGGGGCTCGGTCATGAAACTACTCTCGTACCTGTTCCAAATGGGCGGCAGGCAAGTCCTAGTCATTGCTGCACTAGGGCTTGCAGGCGGGTTCGCCGGCACGGGCTTTATTGTCATTATTAACCGCATTCTCCACGATAGCGGGACCACTCAGCGTTACATTTTGGTCGCTGTCTTCGCCGGCTTGGCCGTTGCTAGGTTGACGATCAACCTCTGCTCGCAGTGGATACTGGTCCGCTTTGCTCAAGAAAAGCTATTACAGCTATGTGATGTCCTCTGCAGACGCGTCGTCCAAACTCCTTTTCGCACCCTGGAACAAATCGGACCTGCTCGAATATTAAGCACCCTCACCGACGACGTGGCAATCCTATCTGCCGCGATCCAAGCCGTTCCTTCCCTGGCCAGCAACGTTGCAGTACTGGTCGGTTGCTTGATCTATCTGGCGTATCTCTCGTGGGTCGCATCTCTCGTTATGCTCACGCTAACAGCCTGCGGTGCATTCTGTTACAAACTCCTGCTAAAAAGAGCGTTCAAGGCGATTCAGGCCGCACGAGCTGGACGCGACACGTTATTCCGGCATTTTCGCTCCCTCACCGAAGGAGCAAAAGAGGTCAAGATGAGCGTTGATCGTCAGGATTTGCTGATCCAACGCGAGATAGGTGGGACGGCTAGCTATCTGCGCAGGCAGAACCTGACCGCCACGTTTGACTATATGATGGCCGAGGGGTGGTCTAATGCGATGTTCTGCTTGTTGATGGGGTTGTTGCTTTTCGGCTTGCCCACGCTTAGGGAGATCACTCTCCCGACACTCACAGGGTACGCTTTCGTCGCTTTGTACGCCATGACACCGGTTTGGGGGCTTATCGGCTCGATGCCAACATTCCAACGGGGCCAAGCCGCCCTAGAACGGATCGAGACCCTAGGGTTCTCCCTCTCACCAGGCGTACAAGCTCCATTCGAATCTTGCCCGCCACAACCGTCCAGAACGGAAAAACGACCCTGTGTCTCAAGTCCCGCACCCTGCATCGAGCTGGATGGGGTGAGCTTCTCCTATCAGATTGAGGGTAACGGCCAGGATGGTTTCATACTCGGGCCGCTCAGTTTGATACTCCACCCAGGCCAGCTGATCTTCATAATCGGGGGCAACGGAAGTGGGAAGACTACGTTCGTAAAACTGCTCGCCGGTTTATATGCACCCGACTCGGGGGAGATTCGGGTCGAGGGACGGCCAGTGTCCCATGACAGTCAGAACTATCGTGAGCTATTCTCGGTTGTGTTTTCTGACTTCTACCTCTTCGACCGGCTTCCTGGCGCCGACATGTTCGATCTTGACAGCAGGGCGAGCACTTACTTGAAACTCCTGCAGCTTGACAAGAAGGTTCGTATTGCGGATGGGGCGTTCTCCACGACCGCGCTTTCCCAGGGCCAACGACGGCGCCTGGCGCTGCTCACCGCATATCTCGAGGATCGTCCTGTCTACGTGTTCGACGAGTGGGCTGCCGACCAAGACCCTGCGTACAAGCAGGTGTTCTATGCGCATTTGTTACCGGAGCTTAAGAGCAGGGGGAAGATTGTGGTCGTGATCACACACGACGATCGATATTTTCGGTTTGGCGACGTTGTCATCAAACTGGACTGCGGCAACATTGTTGATTGCTGGTGTCCGGCGGAACGGACTGAGAGGGCTGCGGAGTCCCCGGAATTGTCTCTGCGGCAAGAAACGCGCGATTGGGCTCCAAGATGACTGAAGGTCGAAGCTCAGGCGGCTTGATCAGGAGGACGTCGCACTTGGAGAAGCAGACATGTTCTCGCCGCCCTTTGCATCTCCTCCTTTCTGCTGCCGATCACTCTTCGTGCGCTTAGACACTCAGTTCGCCGCGCGAAGAAACAAGGCTCACTGGTATTACTAGCACCCCAAGGGACCAATGACTACTGCAACCAACCGCAAGAGGTCGAAGTGGTTATGCCTCAGTCCTTCTCTGGGCCAAAGCATTGGGAGGTTGTTCTGCCTCCCTTATGCTGGCGGCGGAGCAGCTGCCTATTACCCCTGGATCGGTCGCATCCCTCCAGGAATTGATCTGGTCCGAATTCTGTTGCCGGGACGGGAGACACGCCTGAGAGAGCCACTTTTCTCACGTCTGGAGCCGCTGGTCGCCACTCTCGTCGAAGAATTGATTCCCTGGATCGAACGACCATTCGCTGTGTACGGTCACAGTATAGGTACATTGCTGGCATTTGAACTGGTCAGAGAACTTCGGCGCCGTTATAAGGTACTGCCAACTCATCTATTTGTTTCGGGGTATCGCGCCCCACATTTGCCGCCCTTCGAAGCGCCGATTTCACATCTGCCCGACGCGGACTTTATCGGCCGCGTGCGTCAATATGGAGGGATTCCCGACCCAGTAGCGAAAAACCAAGAACTGATGGAGATATTTCTACCGATACTTAGGGCTGATTTTGAAATATCGGAAACATATGTGTATAGAGAAGAGTCACCCCTGGAGTGTCCGATCAGCGCATTCGGGGGACTTGCTGACCCCAAAATAACCTGTGATAAAATAAACGCATGGAGCTTACACACTTCGATGTTATTCAGTTCGCATCTCTTCCCTGGAGGCCATTTTTTTATACAAGACTCAGAGCCGTTGGTCCTAGAACGGATTAATCATGAATTGATGGAATCGTTATTGACTCGTTCCTGAATCGATAAGGTCCTACATCGTGATGGCAATTATTGATGAAGATTGGAAATCGTCGCCCGCAGATTATAGGATTGATCCTGATACGGTGCATGTCTGGCGGGGCGTTTTTCGCTCAATCCTTCTGTCGAATAGAGAATTTGCAGAAAATCTATCCAAGGAAGAAATGGAGAGGGCACAAAGATTTGTCCGTCACTCAGATCGAGAGAGGTATATCTTCGCTCACGCCTTAGTTCGATCAATCCTTGGTGCTTACCTTAGGTGTGAGCCACGGCAACTCATTTTTAATACCAATAAATATGGGAAACCCTGTTTGGTGAGCCCAAGAGGTAGCAATGAGATCCGCTTCAATCTTTCCCATTCTCACGACATGGCTCTAATTGCAGTCACCAAAGGAATTGAAGTTGGCATTGACATCGAGCATATGAGGACGGTCAAAGATGCACATCAAATAGTAAACCGCTTCTTTTCTATCCATGAACGTCAGTTTCTCAATTCACTGCCTCCAGTACAGTTTAACGAAGCGTTTTTTGATTGTTGGACATCAAAAGAAGCTTTCTTAAAGGGTCTCGGCAAAGGTCTGTCCTACCCTCTTGATAGATTCAGTATCATGTTTTCAAATAGAAAGCCCTTCGGTTTGATTTCTATTGATGATGAGCAGGTCGACGCTCATTGCTGGAATGTTGTTCGAATTTTTCCGGGACCGGGTTATGCAGGAGCTCTTGCCACAAGGGCGTTTGTAAACGATCCGAGATTTTTCGAATACTGCGTGCACTAGCTCGCACAATGGTTTCATGACAATCTGAGGCATGGGCATGATTGCAGCATGCCGCTTTCAGAAGGGGTTCTAATACTTGTCTTCCAATTGGTGCTCCAACCATGCATAACAAGAAAACTATAGAAATCCTCTCAGTTGTGGGTGCCAGGCCTAATTTCATGAAGATCGCCTCAATTGCCCGAGCGATTGATGAGCGTAATTCAAAAGGTTTGGGACCTTCTATCCGACACCTCGTTGTCCACACAGGGCAGCACTACGACGAGCGAATGTCGGACCTTTTTTTCGAAGAGCTTCGGCTTCCCAAACCGGACATAAACCTCGGAGTGGGATCGGCATCGCATGCGGTGCAGACGGCCCAAGTCATGTCGAGCTTTGAGCCCATCATTCTGAGCATGGAACCGGATGCACTAATAGTTGTAGGAGATGTCAACTCAACCATCGCGTGCACACTCGTGGCCTCCAAGCTCCGCTACAACGGACGCTCCCCACGAGCTCGACCAACCATCGTGCATGTGGAGGCGGGTTTGAGGTCCTTTGACCGTGACATGCCTGAAGAGATAAACCGAGTCCTGACGGACGCTTTGAGCGACCTTTTGTTTGTTACCGAAGAATCCGCCATCTCCAATTTGCAGTGTGAAGGGGTCCCGAGAGATAAAATCCACTTTGTCGGCAACGTGATGATTGACACACTCATGCACCACCTTGAAAAAGCAAAGACCTTGAATACGCCGGCGTCTCTTGGACTGCAGAGCAAGATTTCCGGCAGTGAATATGCCCTCGTCACACTGCACCGCCCCAGTAATGTAGATAGTCCCGAAACACTGAGCCCTCTTGTGGAGTGCTTGACGACCATTGCTGCCAGGATGCCGATCGTTTTCCCCCTGCATCCCCGAACAAGAGTGAACCTGGAAAGATTCGACCTTCTGGAGAAGTTGACCCGCTCATCCGGGACCTATCTCACTGAGCCCCTCGGTTACCTCGATTTTCTGAATCTCCTTCAGTCAGCCGGGCTTGTGCTCACGGATTCGGGCGGCATTCAGGAAGAAACCACTTTTCTTCAGGTCCCCTGCATTACACTGCGGGAAAACACTGAGCGCCCCATCACCGTATCCATGGGGACGAACTACCTGGTGGGAACCAATCCGGACCGCATTCTGGAAACAGCCTTTGCAATTCTCGACGGGAAAGGAAAGCGGGGACGAGTGCCGCCTCTCTGGGACGGGAAGGCCGGGCAAAGGATCCTGGAGATCATCACCAGTCATGTTGAAACCAAGTGAACGAGACCAGGAGCTAAGGAATTTTGTTCCATTGTAGCTCCTGCCGGTGTAGCGTAGTTTTGTTGCCAAAGGCATTGAGGACTTCTTGCCAAATAACGTTTCATCCGAAACAGTGATGAATTTAAATGCCGCATACGCTTCGGCTGACCTGAACGTAAGGCTGGCTGACCATTCGGAGCGAACAGCCTGGGATGACTATGTGTACCGCCATCCTCAGGCGACGCTCTATCATCTATTCGGCTGGCGACATGTCATCAATCGGACTTATGGCCATGATGGTTATTACCTCCTGGCCTCCGACTGCAGCCACGGATTCGAAAGAACCGACTTTGGATCTGCGAGCAGGCTTCATGAGAGGGTCGTTGGAGTGCTCCCCCTGATTCACATGAAACATATCCTGTTCGGAAACAGTCTGATCTCCATGCCTTTCTTGGACTTCGGGGGTGTTCTGGCCGATGATGGGGAGGTTGAGAGCAGATTATTGCTGGAGGCCGTGAGATTGGGGATCGAATTGAAGGTGAACCGGATTGAGCTCCGCCACGTTCAACCCGTTTCATCCCTGGGCCAAATCGATAACCGACAAGACCTTCAGAGACTTCACAGGCCTCTGAGAGTTTTCACGAGGACTCACAAAGTGCGAATGCTCCTCCCCCTCCCGGCCTCATCGGATGGGCTGATGGGCTCATTCAAGTCAAAGTTGAGGAGTCAGATCAGAAAACCCGTGAAGGAAGGCCTCGTTCCCAGAGTGGGTGGGGCCGAACTGCTGGAGGATTTCTACAGGATTTTCAAAGCCGGCATGAGGGACCTGGGGTCGCCTGTTCATTCCAAGGAACTGATGAGAAGCGTCCTCCAGGAATTTCCGGATCAATCAAGGATAGTGGCGGTCTACAAAGACGAAAAACCCCTTGCCGCGAGCCTGGTTATCGGCTTCAGGGATACACTCGAAAACCCTTGGGCCTCCTCCCTTCGGGAATACGTAAGGTTCAGCCCCAACATGCTCCTCTACATGCGCATGTTGCAACACGCGTGCGACAGTGGGTTTGCGTATTTCGACTTCGGCCGGTCCTCACCGGACGAAGGGACATACAATTTCAAGAAGCAGTGGGGCGCAAAGCAGCACAGCCTTTATTGGCATTATATCTCTTTGGATGGCCGGCCCGTTGACACTGGAAATACAGAAAAATCAAGATTTAAGAAAATAATCTCCTGTTGGCAAAAACTCCCCATTGCCGCTACTGTTATAATCGGACCAATGATCAGAAAACACATCGGGCTCTGACCCCTGCCGAGTCCCTCGAACGTCTCATGGCCCTCGGATTCACTCTCACCAAGGTTCCACCACGTGCGTTTAGGAAGAACCCTACCACCTGCTGCTGCTCCAATCCAACCCAAGGATATCCTCTCTGGCCTCAAGGGTCTTGCTTGCAGGCAGCGAGAACTTGACCGACTGGAAATGGAACTCCGGGTCCATTTTGGTTCAAAGCACTGCTTTCTTGCCTCATCGGGCAAAGCGGCATTGACCCTCATCCTGCGGGCGATTCACGAAATGCACCCGGGCAGGGATGAAGTGCTCATTCCCGCCTTTACCTGTTACTCGGTGCCCTCGGCTATTGTTCGAGCAGGTCTTAAAGTCAGGCTCTGCGATGTCGATCCTTCAACCCTTGATTTTGACTTTGAAAATTTGTTGCGATTATTGTCGCCTCACTCATGCATGAAGCGCCTCCTTGCCATTATTCCAACCCATCTCTTTGGTCTTTCGGCAGACGTTGGGAGGCTGCGAAGTCTGCTGCGCGACCCGGAAGTGACGATTGTTGAAGACGCCGCCCAGTCGATGGGGAGCGAAAGGAATGGGAAGAAACTGGGGACCCTTGGAGATGTTGGGTTCTTCAGCGTGGGGCGCGGCAAGGCTCTATCGTTCGTCGAGGGGGGGATAATCCTTACAGATAGAGATGATATATCTGAAACGCTGAAGGCTCATATCGATGCGCTTCCTCATTGGAGCTACTCATACCTGGCCGTCCTTATCTTCAAGGCGCTCTCCATAACCTTCTTTCTCCGTCCCTCGCTGTTTTGGGTCCCCAAGTCCATTCCCTTCCTGAGACTGGGAGAGACAATATTCGATCCCCGATTCAGGGTGGGAAGAATGTCTCCCTTTCAAGCAAGTCTGGCGAGGGATTGGCAGATGAGGCTGGAAAAATTCGCGTGCGCTCGAAGGAAGAATAGTCAACGGTGGGCAGCGATTCTCAAGCGCATTGGTCCAGGTCATTTTGCGCTGATTAACGGCGGAGGGATCGATCTGATCCGGTTTCCCGTCAGAATCTTCGATGCGAAACAGAGGAAGGCGGTCTTGAAGGAAAGCGGCCGACTGGGGCTTGGCATCATGCCCACATATCCTGATTCAATAGATGGGATTCCAGAACTCTTTGGCGCCCTGCAGGACCAGCACTTTCCAGCTGCCAGGGACTGCGCGCATCAACTGGTCACTCTACCGGTCCATTCTTTCGTCACCGACGATGATGCCATGAGAATTCGGGCCACTCTTGAGGCATCCGGACTGTGCCGAAAGTCGGATCGAATGGAAGGTGCGGTATGACCAGCGACACCAAACTGAAGTTCGGGTTGTTGCTCATCTTGTGGGCCGCGGCCTTCATTCCTGTTTTCCCCGGCATGATCGAAATTTGGTTGAGTGACTCCAACACCTCGCACGGATTGCTGGTGCCGCTCGTCTCTGTATATCTCATATGGAGAAAGCGATCAGAACTCAGTACCCTGCACATCTCGACGTGTAATTGGGGGCTTGTCGTCCTTATTGCAAGCCTCAGCGTTTTTCTGGCGAGTCTTTCCGGAGAGGTGGCCTTCCTCGCTCGTTCTATGATCGTTCTCTCCGTCACTGGCCTTGTACTGTTCAACTTGGGAACAGACTTCTTCAAGAAAATCGCCTTCCCACTTCTATTTCTTCTGTTTATGGTTCCGGTTCCCGATACTGTGACCGATCTGATCGCTTTCCCGTTGCAGCTTCTAGCCACCAAAGTATCCACTGCCATTTTGCACGTGCTTTCCATTCCTGCCTACCGTGACGGGAACATGGTTTATTTTGCCCATGCCCAGCTTGAAGTTGCCGAAAGTTGCAGTGGCATTCATTCCATGGTTTCCATGATCATGTTGAGCGCTCTTCTGTCGCACTTCTTGGAGCGGGGATGGATGCGTCGGCTTATTCTATTGGTGGCTGCCGTTCCGCTGGCATTGTTGAGCAACATTACACGGGTGAGCGGAACGGGGATTCTGGCCCATTTTTACGGAAGCAGGGTGGCAAGAGGCTTTTTGCACGAATTCTCTGGCCTTGTAGTGTTCGGTTTCGGGTTATGCACCCTTCTCGCACTCTATTTCTTTTTGAACAGAGGGGTCAATCGTGAACAATAGGCCATTTTTCATCTCTTTGTTTACCCTCTTGTTCACCGTTATTGGCGCCATTGCAATTACTCTTCGTGGGGACCCGGTATGCGTTAAAGGAAACCTGGAAAAACTCCCTATGCAGATCGGGGGATATAAGGCTACTGAGGGCTCCTTTACGGATTCGGTCTATAAGGAACTGAATGCTGACATGGACATCTACAGACATTATTTCAATCCTGATGGAGCGAGGATTGACCTTTACATCGGCTACTACGGTACTGCCAAGGGAGGTCGCACTGGGCATAACCCGATGGCTTGCCTTCCGGGAAGCGGGTGGACCATTGTTGATGTTGGCGCCGAGAGAGTGAAGCCTGCATATCTTCAAACTGAGGTGGAAATTGCCCGTATCCTTGCGCGCAAGCAGGGCATCCATCAGACCGTTCTTCACTGGTATCAGTCCGCAGGTACGAAGGTGCTGAGCACTGGCCTTCAGCAAAACATCCACAGGTTTATCGGCCGGCTTCTTCACAATCGCAATGACGGCGCTCGCGTTCTGGTCTCCGTTTACTCGCAGCCTGAAGGGACGAAGGAAGCTCTAGTCCAAGCGAGAACCTTCGCCGAAAAGATCATGGAAGAGCTTCCCCGATACTGGCCCATAGAAGAAGATTGCAGGCGTTGAGCCGTTGCCCCGAGCGTCTCGAGAAATGTGAGCAGATATGAAGTGTCGGCTTGGCGTCTCTTGCGCCATGCGTGAACTTCTTAAGCGCGGACAAACAGATTATGCCTTCTTGATTGAAAGGAGCCCAAGGCATGATACGATTCAGTCAAGTACTATGCCTACTGTTGATCCTTACTGTCTCACTCACCGTGACGCAGAGGGCTAATGCCACGCTCTTTTCCTTCGATTTTTCGGGGACTATTTCCAGCGTTCCTGACAGTCTCTCCATTGATGTGGGGGACCCTTTTTCCGGAAGCCTATTCTTTGATCTCATGACTCCTTCGTACGTTTCGAGTGTTTATTCCAGGTTTTTCGCGGTGGTCTTCTATACTCTTACCTTCGGTTCTTATGTTCATCATTCCACAGATTATGTGTGCCAGGTCGAATTCACCAACTGTTTGTTGGAAGACTCTCTTGCTCCCAACAGAGACGAAGCGATGAGCGGCGGGTTTGGCGAGTTGATCGACATCTTTGATGTCCATTTCTATCTCACTGCTTCCTCAGGAAATGCAATTACCGATGCGAGCTATCCATGGGACATGAACCACAGCCTATTCGATGGCGGCTCTATTTGGTTCCTTGCAGATTACTGGCCTCAAGGTTCTGGTTCCCAGTATCCAACTATGTGCTCGATCCACGGAATCATCGATTCGGTTCAGAGTTCTGCCACACCAGTGCCCGAACCATCCACCATGTGTTTGGGAGCCTTAGGCCTCGCAGGGCTTGTCGCTTCAAGGAGAAGATTTAGGAGATATACTCATTGAAGAGCTTGTTGTGGAGCTATAAATATGGCAAGAATGAATGTACTGTAAATTTGGTGCTGGACTATCCCCTCCTGCAACAGGCACCATGAAGGTAACCCTTCAGGGGGTACGTAGTTTTTTCGTCGGGCACGCACTATTAACGGGACAACTCGAAGGTTTTCGTGTATGGGAGAATGAAAGATTGAACATGAGGCGAAAAGCGAGTCGAGTTGGAGCGTGCCAGGATGTCTTTGCAGGATCTTCCACAGGGTTTGCCAATCAGCGAAGAGGACTGGAAACAGACGCCTCCCGCCGTACGGGCTTTGGTCCTGCAACAATATGAACTTCTGGTGAAATTGGTCAAGCGCGTGGAGGAACTCGAAGCCAGGCTTGGTCAGAATTCTCAGAACTCGAGCCGCCCTCCATCGTCGGACTCCCCGTATCAGAGAGATAAGCGAGAACCCAAGGGAACGGGCAAACCCGGTGCAAAGAAGGGCCACAAAGGGCATCAACAGAGGCTTTTGACGCCGACTGAAGTCATCCCGATACCACCGAAACCATGCGAGTGCGGGTGTCGGGAATTTGGGAACCTGAGAGTATTCTACACCCATCAACATATTGAGCTTCCCGAAATCGAGATGCAGATCACCCATTTTGCCCTTCAGGAAGGGGAGTGCACGGGTTGCGGAAGGACCTGCAAGGGAGTCGTGCCGCAGGGGTTCCAGGTTGGATACGGGGTTCGGCTTACCGGACTCATTGGAGAGTTGAGCGCCAGCCAGCGCAGCAGTCGAAGCGCCGTGAAAGAATTCTGTCAGTCGGTGTTGGGTATTGCGATCAGCTCTGGTGGAATTCAGCGTTGCGTCGACCGTGTTTCCGAAGCGATTCTTCCCTACTATGTGGCAATCGCCGAGAGAGCACGCAGCGCCATGGTCAACTACATCGACGAGACCTCCTGGTACCAGCATGGAGTCCTTGCCTGGTTGTGGGTGATGGTGAATCCCTCGGTGGCCTTCTACAGTATCAAGGCCAGCCGGTCGAAAAAGGCTTTCGAAGAGTTGATCGAGCACTGGGCGGGCATTCTGGTAAGCGATGGCTACGGAGTTTATCGCAAGTGGGTGAATCAAAGACAGACCTGTTTGGCCCATTTCATCCGCAAAGCCTTGGGGTTTGCCGAGAGAAAAGATCAGGTGGTCGCTCGCTTTGGTGAGCGAGTTGCCTCCGAACTTCGTCGCCTCATTCACTGGGCCAATGCGCCTCCGACCCAAGGAGAGATCTCCACATGGTATGCCCGAATGTGTCATCTGATCGCCTCTCACGGGGACCGAAAAGATGAGGTGGGCCGGCTCGCCAGGCAACTGGACCGGGAGATGGCAAATCTTTGGGTCTTTCTGCTTGAAGACGGCGTCGACCCCACCAACAACCGAGCGGAGAGAGCGCTTCGCTTTGCCGTCCTGTGGCGCCGAATGATGCAGGGAAGCTTCAACGAAAAGGGGGACCGTTGGGTGGAGAGGGTACTCTCCCTGAGGGAAACCTGCCGCCTCCGAAGTCTTCCAACATATCCCGTCTTGGTTGAAGCACTCACCTGCTCTTTCCAAAGCAAGCCCCCCGATCTCTCATGGATTTAGATGCCCCCCTGAACACATACCCATGAAGAATATATTGCATTTGATAGAAACCTCGGGACCGGGCGGTGCCGAAAAGATGCTCATCAGCCTCGTGGAACATCTGGACAAGAATTGCTACAGGTCCCTTGTCTGTCTGTTGAAGGATGGATGGCTTAGATCTCAACTGCAAAGGCGGGACATCCAAACGGTTGTGGTGCCACAGTACTGGTCTTTGGATTTCACCTGGCTCTTTTGCCTTGCCCGGATCCTGAAAAACCAGTCCATCGATGTGATGCATGCTCATGAATTCGCCATGAATGTCTATGGCAGTCTCTTGTCTTTGGTAACGGGGATTCCTATTGTTGCTACGGTCCACGGCAAGAACTACTATTGGAAGAAGTGGCGCAGGCGCCTCGCCTATCGGTTCGTGGCACGACAGGCCTCCATGGTCGCTGTCTCTGAAGATCTCAAACGCTTCCTGACTGACCGTGTGGGTATTTCCCCAGCAAGAATAAGAATCGTGCACAACGGCATCGATACATTGGATTATGAAATGAGGGAATCCAGAGCAAACAGCAGGAAAGCACTGGGAATCAACGCGACCCAGCCTGTCGTGGGAACCGTGGGAAACCTATATCCCGTCAAGGGGCATGCGCAACTCATCAAAGCATTTTCCGCTGTCGTAAAATCATTTTCCGATGCCATTTTGCTCATTGCAGGCCGCGGCGAGGAACTGTCATCTCTCCGAGAAGAATGCACTCGTCTGGGAATTCCGGACAATGTGAAGTTCTTGGGCTTCCGTGAAGATATTCCCGTTCTCCTTCAGGCTATGGATGTTTTTGTCCTGCCTTCTGTTTCCGAAGGATTGCCTCTTTCCATACTCGAAGCCATGACCTTTCAGAAGCCCATCGTGGCCTCTCTCGTGGGCGGAATTCCTGAAGTGGTCACGGACGGAAAGACTGGTTTCCTTGTTCCTCCAGGAAATCCGGAGGCGTTGGCTGATAAGATCCTGGTGCTCCTCGGCAATCCCCAATTGTCTGCTGAATTTGGAGAAATGGGTCGACAAAGGGTTCTGGCCACATTCAGTCTAGAACAGATGATCGAGGAGTATCAGGCTCTCTATGAGAGGGCTTCTTGAGATTTGGACGAATTGAGATCGGATTAAAGAGGGCGAGGCTAACAAGTTCACATGAAATCTGACACGAACTTCAAAAAGGTGCTTATCATTGCCTATCATTTTCCACCCGACGCCGCTGTGGGAGCCCTCAGGCCGGCAAAATTCGTGAAATACCTTCCTCAGTGGGGGTGGCAGCCTTTCGTCCTCACCATCCAGCAGAAACACATTGTCCTGAAAGATCCCGGTCGGCTCAAGGAAGTGGAACAGGTTCCAACGTCGAGGACCTCCGTGTGGCCTACGATCCTTCAACTGGCTCTCCGGCTGAGAGATGGGTTCCTGGCTTTTGGAAAGGGCAGATGCAGGGATAGGCTGTGCCAAGCAGTTGAGATGAGCCTCGCGAGCGAAAATCAGCAAACAGTCGTTTCCTTTTCCTTCATCAAAACCTTGAAGCGATATATGGATTCATTGCTGGAACTTCCCGACAAACAAATCGGATGGCTTGTACCGGCCGTATGGAGGGCCTACCATCTCATCAAAAAGAACGACATCAAAGTGGTAGTTACCTCCTCACCACCCAGGACAACAGCCTTGGTTGGGCTTGTCCTATCCTACTTGCTCAATATTGACCTTCTCACTGACCTTCGAGATCCCTGGTACAGGCCCATCGGAGGGACAGCCGCAAGTCAAACCCGGCTGTCAAATAAGATAATGGGATGGATTGAAAGAGAGATCATGGTACGATCCACGCGGGTTATAGCCACAAACGAAAAATACCGATCATTTTTGAGCTCATACTATGAAGAGATTCCGCAAGAAAAATTCTTGACGATTTGGAACGGATATGACCAGGACGACTTTAAACCCTTCGAGGAAATCCGGCCTGGCGAGAAATTCACCTTCTCATACCTTGGGACCTTTTATTTCGGGCGTACTCCAAAGCCATTCCTGAACGCGCTTGACGAACTTGTGAGGGAGGGAAAGATAGATAAAGCTCAAGTTGAGGTTCGCTTCATTGGAGATGTTCATCATGCGGAAGGAGAATCTGTTGAGAACATGATCCGATCCCACGGGTTAACCGACTGTGTGAAAATTTTAGATCCCGTTCCTCATAAAGATTCGTTGAAAGCCATGAAGGAGTCCAATGTGCTACTCCTATTTGCACCTGATCAGTATTACTGCATACCAGCCAAGGCGTTTGAATACCTTGGAAGTGGGAGGAATATTCTTTGCTTTTCCAAAGATGGTGCTACCGCTGAATTGATTAACAAAACAGGATCAGGTGTGGTGGTAGACCCTGATAATATAAATGAGATAAAATCAGGAATCCTAAACTTTTACTCAAAGTTTGGAATGGGATCGATGAGTAATCCCATTGATGGTTTCTATCAATATGAAAGAAGCATATTGACATCAGTCTTTGCTCGTTATTTGGAAGACGCTGGCTCCAAATCTGGATTAATCAAGACCATCAATTGAGAGATCCGAGATGTAAAGGTAAATCCTTTTGAAAATGAGGCAATAAAATGTACCGTATTTTGTATCTATCTCCTGGTCCAGCACCTCCTATCAAAGAAGCCTCCAGAAATCAATTCTTTCATTTGTCAGTTTATCTAAGCGGTGACATCCTTTCACCCATGTGGGGGAAAAACAACCGGGCGAGTCAGAAGGGAGTTCAGGAGATCAGCGCCGCCTGTGGAAGATTTCAGTTTCATCCCACTTACAGTTTCAATTTGCCCGACCCGATCAAGATTTTTTGGGATTTCTTCTTCTTCGTTGTCAAAGGGCTTTACCTGCACTATTCGAAGCATCCGTATGACGCCATCGTTGCCTACGGTCCATTCAAGACAGGCCTGGCAGGTTGCTTGCTCAAGTTTATCACGGGGACGAAGCTTATTGTCGAAGTACCTGGAAATCCCAGGAAGTCCTTTGAGTTCGAATCTGATTCTAAAGGCATCGGAGCAAGACTCAAGAGCCTTTTGGGCACCAGACTTACGCCCCTTGTCTTGAAAAGGGCGGACCACGTAAAACTGCTGTATCCTGGGCAATTGGACGGCTGTGTGAAATTGAGTGATACACGGGGGACAGTGTTTTTTGATTTTGTGGCCATCAACTCTCTGGGTTCAGCTGGTCAGTCGGATATGTTTATCCTGTTCTTGGGATACCCGTGGTTTTTGAAGGGGGTGGATATACTGATTCGGGCCTTCAATCTTATTAGTGGTGCGCTCCCGGGTTATCACCTAAAAATAGTGGGCTATTGCCCAGACAAAACATATTTTCAGAACCTGGCCAATGGAAATGAGAGAATAGAACTGCTCAATGCAGTCTTTTACAAGGAAGCCATGGATCTCATGTCCCGTTGTTGCCTTTTCGTGTTGCCTTCGAGGACGGAGGCCATGGGAAGAGTGCTCTTGGAGGCTATGGCATGCAAGAAGCCCATCATTGCCTCTCGGGTGGACGGTATCCCCCACTATGTCAAGCATGGATTCAATGGACTTCTCTTCGAGTCGGAAAACGTGGAGGAACTGGCAGCCCACATCAGCCTCGTGTTGACTGATTCAGGGCTGTCCGCCAAGTTGGCCGAGAATGGGTATCTATATGTTCATGAGCACTTATCGGAATTTCGATACGTTGAACACTATGGAAAAATGATTGGGACGGTCCTTTCAGAGCCACAGCAGATCCCTGAATAAATGTACTCATGTCTTTCAGCACACCTTACTCATTCATGGATACAACGAATTCAGTCTCCATAGGGCAAGCAGGGGCCAAACCGCGTGATTGGCCGTTCACGCTTGTTTTGCTTTTCCTCTTCCTGGATTATGGACGTCCACAGAGCTTTTTTCCTGTTATCGGCTCATTGTATCCTGGGTGGATCATTCAACCCCTACTTTTATACCATGTCATCACAAAGAAAAAGCTCAACTTTCAATTCGTTCAAACAAAGTACTTTCTTCTTCTCCTGGCAATTATGATTATCCATGTGCCTTTTGCGGTGAACACTTTTTGGGCCTTTCACACTTGGAGAGGCATGTTCCTTTATTTTATTGTCTATCTGAGTGTTGCAAGTTTCGTCGATTCGTATCAAAAAATTGAAAAATTCATAGATTGGTGGATCATTATCAATCTTGTCTGTGCTATTGTGGGGATTATGAATGGCGGAAAGGTTCCTTCTTCAACATTTATGGGCGATGAGAATGATTTTGCCCTCGTGATGGCGATGGCTATCCCTTTCGCCTACTTCATGTTTCTGCAAGCTGACGCGGCTAGGAAGAGGGTCCTTTATTTAACGGCAGTGGGCGTTTTCGTCGCTGCAAATGTGGCTTCGCTATCGCGGGGAGGATTCATTGCTCTTTCGGCTGTTGGCTTATTCTGCTGGTTTTTATCTCCAAAGAAGATCCTGTCGAGCTTGGTCGTTGGCATTATGGTGGGGATTCTCTACTTGAGCGCACCACCCACGTATTGGGATGAAGTGAGAAGCATCAAGGACGAAAACATTGAAGATGGCACCGGCGAGGTCAGATGGTACAGTTGGAAATGTGGCTGGAGAATGTTCCTTGACCATCCTGTCATCGGTGTGGGGCAGGGAAACTTCCCGTGGAACTTTGAAAAGTATGAGCCGCCTGGGGGGTTGGCAGGAAAATATCACGGCGGCCGTGCAGCGCATTCCATGTATTTCACTCTGATCCCTGAGCTGGGTCTGGCAGGAATAATACTCTTCTTCCTCATGTTGTATTCTTCCATGAGGGGCATGCAAGCCGTGCTCAAAGAGCGAGGTCATCGTCTGGCAAAACTCAAGAATGAATGCGCCCCAAATGCAGCAAACGAATTAAGAAGACTTCGGTGCGTTATTCTTGGAGTGACAGGAGCAATGGTTGGGTACTTGGTTTCAGGTATCTTTTTGTCTGTTTTGTACTACCCGCACTTTTGGTTGCTCATGGCATTCGCCGTTGCAGTTGGAAATGTTGGAAAGGGTGTGAGTGATGCCAGATGACCATGCGCTTCCCTTCGTATCGATCATCATACCTTGCTTGAATTCAGAACGCACTATTTTGCTTTGTTTGAAGTCCATTTTTCGGATGAATTACCCGGAAGATAGATTTGAAGTCATCTTGGTGGACAATGGGTCCACTGATGGGACTTTGGACCTGATAAGGGGGTTCAATGCTTGCTTTTTCGTCCGTCCAGGGGTGACCATTTCTGCATTGAGGAATTTCGGCGCAAGACATTCCAGAGGCGACATTTTCGCCTTTCTCGATTCCGACTGTGTTGTTCCTAAGAGCTGGTTGCGCAATGCTTTGAAACTCGTGAAGGACAAGAGCATTGGAGTTGCAGGTTGTGGGTATGGTCTGCCCGATAATCCCGGCTGGGTTATCAAAGCCTGGTACCTTCCAGCCAGCGTATCTCCCAAGGAAGTCAGTTTCGTTCCAGCCGGGAGCATGGTGGTTCCAAGAGATGTCTTCAACTCCATCCAGGGTTTTGATGAGCGATTGATTACGGGGGAAGACTATGACTTGTGCCAGAGAGTCAGGGCAAAAGGCTACCGAATCATCGCCAGCAGCCTCGCTCAGGTGGCCCATCTGGACAGTACGGATACCATTTTGAAATTTTTGAAGAAAGAAATCTGGTATGGCAGGGGCATGCTGCCCTCTTTTAGCCCTGAAAAGCTGCTGAACAGAACGATCATATTCTGCCACCTTTTCGCCTTGTTTCTCATTCTGATGGTATCGGCGCTTCTCCTTTTATGTAAAGGTCTTTTTCTCACTTCATCCTTTATCATATTCTCACTATTGTTAATATCAGCATCATACAGAATATTTATGAAGGCGAATTGCACGCGCATGAAATACTTCCCACAATTGATAGTTCTCTACTTTTTTTATTATTTAGGCAGAAGTTTTTCATTAATTCAAATTTATAAAGAAGCCTTTCAATCCAGTTTCTCAAAATGGTGCAAACTCTATAAGGGATAGTCCTGTATGAATCAAGCTCTATCTAAGCTTATATTGGATAGTATCTACTTTTTAAGAAAGGAACATGTATGGGCTGTCCTTGAGGATATCAGTGGAACCCAGTGGATAGATCGTTATTCGTTGGAGAGCCTCCAGTTTCAAAAGCTAAAGAAAGTGCTGTCGTTTGCTTTCTCCAATGTACCATATTATCAGAAACTGATGGCCGAGTGGCATATTCATCCGGAGGATATTCGCTCGCTGAGAGATTTTTCTGGATTTCCCCTCTTAGCGAAGGAAGATATTAAGACCAATTGGGGCATCCTGTCCAGTTGTGATCGAAATGTCCGGACATCCCTTCGGCAGACGAGTGGATCCACCGGAGATCCCCTGAAAATCCTGAAAGACAGTCGCACGACTGCATGGATGGATGCCGCCATGCACAGAAGCTACGCTTGGTTTGGGATTGCACCTGGTTCGAGGCAGATGAGAATCTGGGGTTCTGAGATGGGTGCCATGGGGAGGGCTCGCCAGCGAATCAAAGATCTTATGCTCAATCGCATCCGGCTGTCAGCCTTTGACCTGGATAAGAAGAATTTCTATGAGTTCATCCGCAAGATGAAGAGATTCAAGCCCTGCTTTGGTTATGGGTATGCACAAAGTGTTTGGGAATTTGCCAAATTCGTGGTCCAGGAGACCATTGACCTTGGAGATTTGAACTTCAAGGCGGTTATCGTGACCGGGGAAATGATATTTGACTGGCAGAGAGGCGTTATCAGCCAGGCCTTCAAGTGCCCTGTGGTCAACGAGTACGGCTGTACTGAGGCAGGAATCATTGCCATAGAATGCCCTTCTGGCAGCATGCATGTCCTTTCGGATGTCCTCATCGTTGAAACTGCGCAGGACAATGGGCCAAAAGATTTGACAAGTGCAGAGTTGCTCATCACCGAACTCAACAATTTCTATTCGCCGCTGATCCGATACAGGGTCGGAGACAGGGCCAGACTTGTCCATGAGCCTTGCCCTTGTGGCAGAGGATTTCCCGTTCTCAGGGCCATTGAGGGAAGATCGGATGATTTCATCGTCTTTCCCAGCGGAAGGAAGGTAGATCCTTACGTCCTGGAGTATGTGATCAGGAATATTCCAGTACGGCTTGGTTCTGTGGAACAATTCATGATCAGCCAGACGAGCGAATCTGCCCTTGAAATCAAGCTCATTGCCAAGTCGCTGAATCCGCAGAGAATCCGGGAATCGATAGAGGAAACGTGGCGGAAAACTTATGGAAATGAACTTTCTCTCGATATTCAGTTCGCCGCCGCCATCCCCAAGAACCAATCAGGAAAGCTTTCTTGTTTCAAATCCCTCAAGAGTGAGAAATCGGTGATGGTAGATGGCATTAGAATTGCTTGAGCATCTCCTGTGACATCGAAACTCTGTTTGATTTCTTCCCCTTTATTGTGTATAATATTATGTAAATTGGCCAAAATTTGACAGATCACGGGAGTATTGAGATGAGAAAGTCTTTTGCGATGTTTGCGGTTCTTTTCACCCTATTGAGTGCTTCGATCACGAGAGCAGAGTTGCTTATTTCTGAAACTTTTGAAGGGCCTAACACTTTTAGCTACTGGGATGGGTCCGCATGGAAACCCCTCAGCAATTTTGTAGGCAGCGGCTTTGCTGCGATGTATTCCGATCCAAAGACGCTCCTTGGAAAGGAAACGGCTGGATGCCACGGCGGGAATCAGTGTATTCGGCTTTATGAAGAATCTGAGGGTGGCACCAGTGAGTTTTGGTCCAATGCGTTCAATCCGACACGGTCGGAGCTATGGACCACGTGGTGGGAGAAGATTTCGTCCACTTATGACATCAATGAAGGTCACAAATGGTTCTTGATGCAATGTGAGTCGAGTGGAGACGATCCTTACATCAGTTGGCAGAGCTGGGATGGAGGCACCGACAAGGAACTGAGCTCGAGGGTCTATAATTCTGGTCCCATAGCCTGCTCGGATCAGACCTTTGCTCCATCCATAGCGACCACTCTGCCTTCCAACCAATGGTACCAGTACAAGGTGCATATCAAATTGAACACCATTGGAAAGAATGATGGGTTCTTTCAGGTATGGATCAAGAAGGATGGCCTTAATTGGACCAATTTGTGGAATCTGCAGAATGTCGGCAACATCAGGTGCAATGCAGCTCGGAATATCATCGCATTGCGATTTGGGGGAACGCGTCAGAGGGCTTCCGGCGAATCAAGTCACGGGACCAAGTGGATCGACGATATCAAGATCGGTACCACTGAAGCCGATGTGGATAGCGGAACAAATCCGGTTCCCTTAACTCCTTCAGCCCCAGAAAACCTCCGTTTGAACAACTAGCTGCATGTTCCATAAGTCCATGAGCAGGGATCTGATGAATCCTGCTCATGGGTTTTTAGGGTTTTCGGTTGATCAGGATGACAGTAAGCTCACTTTCGTAGTCCAAAATTCCCAGTCGATAGCAAAAGGAACTCTCGGTCTCAGTGCCAAATATTATACTCGCTAAGGATAGAAAGTTGAATTGCTGAACGATTGAAATTTGGGTCTCAGGAGCGTTTCAAGCTCTTCACGGTACTCCGTGTGGGTCTTTTTTAGACAGCCAGTGATCGCTGAGCAGAACAACTGGAAATCCGAATAGAAGTGGTTGTAGAGGACCTTCTTTTTGACGAACTTCCATAACCTTTCAATGAGATTGAGATTGGGCGAATACGGGGGGAGGAAGAGCAGTTGGATGTGCAGGCGCTCAGCGGCGTGCAACACCACTCGGCAACGCTGATAGCGCGCATTGTCAAGAACCACAACGATATGGCAGTCGTAGTAACGAATGGCTAGCTCCTTGAGCAGGGCACAGACTGTCATTGAATCCACGTAGGCAGCTTCAGTCATCATGACCAGTTCTTTGCTTACGGCATTGATTGCACCCAGTACGCTGAAACGTTTGCGACCGCTCCAGCTTTTGTTGAACCGGGTGGCAAGGGAGTAGAGGTAACCGAGAAAAGGAAGCAGGACAAAATGTGCAGCATCCATGAAGAATAGTTCTATTTTGCCGTGTTGCGCTTGTTCCACTAACGGCTCCAGTATGTCGGTGCGGAACTGCTCCTGTGTTTCGATGTTTGCCTTTTCGGGAACCTGTTTCACTTTCCTTCGTAAGACGCGGTTTTTTTTAGAAAGGCTCGAATCTGTGGCAATGAGCGCTTAATCCCCGTGATCTCCTTGATTTTGGCCTGTGCCTCTTTCAATGTTCCTGGAGGCTGAGCCTCAGGATGAGCTATGATGAGATCGCGATTTTCAAGGAGCACATTGCGTTTACCTCGGTAGCCCAAGCGTTTAAGCCCATCGAGTCCTTCTTTGATGTAAAGATCCAGGTACTGACACAGACACATGCTGCTAATGCCGAGTTCTGTGCAGATGTCCCGGTGACGGTGGCCTCGGGATTTCAGATACAGGGCCATCATCCTCCGGCGTACGACGGGATGTTCATGCAGCAGTTGCTCGTGCTTCAGCTGCAGGATGTCGTCGTCTGTGAATTGGATACGTTTCATCAGGCAACTCCTTTGCTTGGGGCATTGTCCGATCGGAAGCACGGATTGCCCCCATGACCCTAGCAAAGAAAAGCTGACTTGTCCCGCAGTTGACCGGAGATGAAATTTCATTATCCTATCCTTAACCAGTATAGCACCGTTATCAATGGATCATTTTGAGTGGCAACAAACCAGCTTTCCAGCCTTGATGAATCGTCAGACACCTTCTGCGACTGCCTGCAGTCCAGTTAGGATTAGCCAAGGTTCTGATTTCTCTGGATTACATTCCAGTTGGTGAAATTCTCTCGTTCAATCTTCGGAAAAGTCAAACATGGATGTGGTCGTGTTGGACGGCAATCAGCGCTCGGCTTTGGCCGTCACCAGGTCTCTTGGAAAGCGAGGGATCACGGTTTTGGTGGGGGCTGAAACCAAGCCGTCGCTGGCCTCATCCTCAATCTTTTGTGGAGGATCATTCACCTATCCTTCGCCTTGCTACGAATCGGAAGGTTTCCTCCACGTAGTCAAGGAAGTGACATCCCGTTGCAGCCCTGTTATTCTCATTCCCATGACGGATGTCACGGTCGATGAAATCTTGGCGCTGGCACCGCGTTTGGGCCCTGAAGTGCACCTTCCCTTTGTGGGTTACACGCAGTATGAGGCCGCTTCGGACAAGTCGAAGTTGTTTCGGCTTGCCAAGAACCTGAAAACAGCCATTCCCAAAACGATGTTTTCCTGTGACTTCGGCACAGTGGAAGAGTTGGTACAAGAGGCCGTTGGGTTGGGTTTCCCTTTGGTCCTCAAGCCGGCGCGGTCTCGTATCAAAACTGCCCAAGGTTGGGTCAATGCAAGCGTACGTTATCTTAGCAACCAGACAGAGTTGAAAAAATCGCTGCACCAGGAACCGTTCAGTAGCTTCCCTTTCCTGATACAGGAGAGAATTACCGGGCCGGGAATCGGCATTTTTCTCCTCATGGACAAAGGACAAGTCCTCGCTCATTTTTCTCATCGGAGGATCCGGGAAAAACCGCCTTCGGGAGGCGTGAGTGTTCTGTGCAAGAGCATCCAGCCTCCGGCAACGGCTCTGGAGGGAGCCGTCAGGTTGCTGCGGGAATTGAACTGGTCCGGCGTGGCCATGGTCGAGTTCAAGTGGGATGAGGGGGCAGACGTTCCAAAGCTCATGGAGATCAACGGGCGCTTCTGGGGTTCACTGCAACTTGCCGTGTCAGCGGGCGTCGATTTTCCCTATCTTCTGTATTGCCTGGCGACAGGAGAGAGAATCGATGTACCCCGAGATTACCGGTTGGGCGTCTGTTCCAGGTGGGAATTGGGGGACCTGGATCACCTGTATCTGCGGCTAGCTAAAAGGTCATCAAAACTGGACCTTCCCGCCGACGCCCCCTCGTGTGGGCGGGTCTTGTGGGATTTTGTTGGGGACTTTTTTTCTCCTTCGGTTAAGAACGAGGTTTTCAAATCCGATGATGTCCGACCTTTCCTCTTCGAATTGAGAGGATATTTGAAACAGCTGATTCCCTAAAGACATGTCCTTCTGGTTCTCAATTCACACCATCCCGCAGCTCAAAATACCCGGTGCCAGCTGCTAATTTCTCTCGAGTGATGCGTTATGAAAGCGTCCATCACTTTCAAATCAGCCCTTGCATCTCTTCTCCACGCTGTTGGCTTCCTTGATTGGAGAGTGGGACGATATCGTGATTACGGTTTTGTAATTTTAATGTATCATCGCGTAATCCCCTGGAAAGAAGCAGGATCGAATGCTCAGGCCGGGATGTATGTGGAACCCGAGACATTCGATCTTCATATTACGTTCTTGAAGAAGCACTTTGTAATCGTTCCTCTGGCGGCCCTGGGCTCTTCCGGAGGAATAGAGAAACCGAGTCCCCGGGGAAGGCGCGTCTGCGCCCTCACTTTCGACGATGGCTGGCGCGATTTCTACCAGTATGCGTTTCCTGTTTTGAAGTCTCACCAGGTTCCGGTAACCGTCTTCCTTCCCACCGATTTCGTCGGTACGGATCGGTGGTTTTGGACGGACCGCCTGGGATTTCTTCTGCTGCAATCTGGGAGAAGGTCGAGAGCGGAGGAAAGGTATTGCGGTCCTCTCCTGAATCAACTGCAAGTCCTTCGGGGATCGTACGAGGAGAAACTTGAGAAATCCATTAGTCTCCTCAAAAGCCTGAGAAATGAGGAGATTGAAAAGACTATCACAACGATGGCCGCAGCCTTAGGGGTTGAGGCAGAGCCCGCGAGCCGTGCTTTCCTCGACTGGGAAGAGGTTAAGGAATTGGCGGGATCCGGCCTTGTTTCTTTCGGGTCTCATACAGCAGGGCACCGCATCCTCACGACACTGACGGAAGAGGAAGCAGCCCTTGAATTGAGCCGATCCAGGGACATTCTTGTCTCTCAAAAGGTTGTGGATCCCTCTTTTATTCCCTTCTGCTACCCCAACGGCAACTACACGGATCGGCTGACCGAGATGGTTCGCGAAGTGGGCTATGACCTTGCTGTATCCACCCTCAACGGCTGGAATCGGTGGGGAGAAAATCGCTTCGCCCTTAAAAGGGTCGCAATCCATCAGGACATGGCCTCAACGGAAGCCATGTTCGGGTCGCGTCTGGTGAACATTTTTTAGCAAGAGTTAAGACCCAACATGCGATTTACGGGGATTATCATACCGCTTCGGTTTCAGCTCGCGAACTCCGGCATATCGGACTGGAGGGCCTGGCAAGGAAGGTGAGGGACGATGACCCTTAGGATATGCCATGTCATATCGGGCGACCTCTGGGCTGGAGCTGAAGTGATGGCCTTCCATCTCCTCAGGGGATTGAGCGAGTTTCCAGGCCTGGATCTATCGGTGATTATCCTCAACAGGGGAAGACTGGTTAAAGAATTGGAGGTCTTGGGGATCCCTTTCCAACTCATCGATGAGGCGGAGCAGTCCTTTCCGAAAATCGTTTGGGCTGCAGCAAAATTCCTTGGAAAACAGTCGCCGCACGTCCTTCACTCCCATCGATACAAAGAGAATATCTTGGCTTCTCTGATTTCCACGACCTGGAGGGAAAGGGGGGTATTGATCAGCACGCAGCATGGAATGCCGGAGTTCTACAATGGATCACCCAGCCTGTTGCATAATCTCAAGTCAAGACTGAACCATGCTCTAATGGCTTCAAGATTTGACAAAGTGGTCGCCGTGTCACGGGACGTGAGGGACCTGCTGGTGGTGGATTGCGGTCTCAGACCGGATCGGGTGGAGGTGATACACAATGGATTGCTCATTCCGCCGGCTCGCGAGAACCCGGGGAGGAAGGGTCGCTTTGTAATTGGTTCCGCAGGACGGTTTTTTCCCGTTAAGGACTACCCATTTATGGTTGAGATTGCGAGGGAAGTCGTCGGGCGGCGGGAAGGCATCTGCTTTGAACTGGCGGGGGATGGGCCGATGCTGGGAGAGATAGAGGAACTCATTCACAGATATGGACTGGAGAACTACTTTGTGCTTCGGGGATTTCTGGGTGAAATGAGTGCCTTTTACAGCGGGCTGGATCTTTATCTGAACACTTCGTTTCACGAAGGCATTCCCATGAGTGTTCTGGAAGCCATGGCACATGGAATTCCCGTTATAGTTCCAAGGGTGGGAGGGCTTGGAGAAATCGTGACAGACGGGTTGGACGGCTATGCCGTGACAGAGCGGTCACCCGCGAGCTTTGCCGAAAGGTGCCTTGCAATACATGAGAATGAACCCCTTTGCTTGCAAATGGGCCAGGCAGCACGGGTCAAGGTGAGTCGGCAATTCTCGATGGAGCGGATGGTCGAAGCCTACGCTGCCCTTTATTTCAGGGCGATCACAAAGGAAACGTTTTGATAGAGACCATCACAACTTTCATCAAGACTCTGATGAAGCAGCCTCTGGAAAATATCTGCTGGCGGATCTATGGATGCGCCCTCAAGAATCCAGAATTGCCGCCGAGCCCTCGATCGTATCTTTTCATCTGCAAAGGAAACATCTGCCGAAGTGTGTTCGCAGCGGCTCTTGCAGAGAAAATGTTGATTGGAGAGGCAACTGACGGTGTGACATGCGATTCTGCGGGTCTGGAGGTGTCCAGAGCCCTTCCGCCTCCTCCAGAAGCCCTTGCGGTGGCCGCTGAATTTGGCGTAGTGCTCGATAATCATCGATCCACGAGAGTCACCGCTGAGATGGTCCAAACATTTGATACCGTGTTTGCCATGGAGGCTCGGCAGCTTGATTCCCTAAGGCTACTTTTCCCGAAGCAGAGAAACAAGTTTTTCCTCCTGCCCCTGTTTGCGAAGGGCAGCGGAAAAGAGATGGAAGGCTATCGCCGGTACAATATAGTCGATCCTTTCGGTGGAGATCTGGCCGCATTTAGGTCTTGTTACGAGAGAATCCAGAACTGTCTAGTGGGAGTGTTGGAGGGAGCGGAACGTAACCACAGGAAATAATACTGGAATGAAAGCGGGATATCCCATGGCGGAGCCGTTTTTTGGGGTCGATTTTTCTCATATTGTTGCTTCTCCGTGATGTTGCCCGCCTTTCTTTGTAGAATCCTCTCGATTAGCCACGAACACTACTCATAGGGCAGCATGATGGAAATCCTTTTTGTAGCGTCTGTTCTTCTTGTTTTCCATGCATATATTGGCTATCCGCTTTCTCTTCACTTCATAGGCCTCTCTAAGACCAGGACGGTCAGGAAATCACCTGTCTACCCCAAAGTGACAATGATCATCACAGTCCACAATGAAGAGCAGCGGATCCTGGAGAAGCTTGAGAACACTCTCTCATTGGAATACCCTGGCGAGAGACTTCAGATCATTGTGGCCTCAGATGGTTCGACTGATCAAACCGAGAGCATCGTTCAAGAGTTCCGCGCCCGTGGAGTCGATCTCCTAACCATTCCAGAACGCCGAGGAAAGGAAAACGCCCAGAAGGAGGCTACGAAAAGGGCCGAGGGTGAAGTGCTCGTCTTCACAGACGTAGCGACCAAGCTGGCCCCGCATGGCTTGGAGGAGATTGTCTCCAACTTTGCGGACCCCTCCATTGGCTGTGTCAGCAGCGTGGATCGCTTGATCGGCAAGGACGGGGAGCCCAGTGGAGAGGGTCTTTACGTTCGTTACGAGATGTGGTTGAGAAGTATCGAATCAAAAGTCAATTCCCTTGTCGGTTTGAGTGGTTCTTTTTTCGCAGCGAGAAAGAATGTCTGTGAGGATTTTTCCGGTGACATGCAGAGTGATTTTCGCACCGTTTTGAACTCTATGAAGCTTGGCCTAAGGGGGGTTATCGATTTCGAAGCGGTTGGATATTATCTGGACGTTGCCGACGAAAAGCGCGAGTTCGATAGAAAGGTGAGAACAGTCTTGCGAGGACTCACCGTCTTCTTCCGACATATGGGATTCTTGAATGTTTTCCGCTACGGACTGTTTTCTTATCAATATTTTTGCCATAAGCTGCTGCGATGGGCAGTGCCTTTCCTGCTTCTCACCGCATTGTGCAGTAACCTTGTGCTGGTCGGAGACGGATGGTTGTACTTTATTGTTTTCGCCACACAATTACTTTTCTATGGAACGGCCATGGTGGGATGGAAGAAGCGGGCATCCTGCTTCAATCGGCTTTCAAAAATTCCCTCTTACTTCGTCACGGTAAACGCGGCCATTCTTGTCGCATGGTGGCGATTCCTGAGTGGTCAGCGGGTCGTCATGTGGAACCCGTCGGAAAGGTGAACGATAGTCGTTCACATGCATTACCGTAGGGAAAAGCCTACATCCCCCTCGAGTGGAACATGGCAAAGATGGCTGTAACTCCACTGCTGTCCGGTTAACTTTTAAGTAAATTCGCTATGTTACCAAAACAGTGTGGCTCCAATGTGTAACTATGGCATAGAAATATGGCCCCTTTTTTGATCATTTCCGCAGTCTGGCGATCAAGGCATGACATTTAAACATCGAACAATCTCAGCTGCTTATATGGCGTCTCCTCCTTGGGGCGAGCCCCCCGAGCATTGGCTTGAAATATCGAAATCAGCGGCTTCTGCTCAAAAAGGTTGACCTCCAAAAAGTGTAACAATTGGGACAGACTTGGGTCCAAGTGATACCGCTCTTTCAAGATGGCGAGCATGAGGTACACGGTCATGGCGATCCAGATTTGGGTTTTCACTGCGTTGGGCGAAGTGCCATAGAATGCTTTCACTCGGAGGTTTTGCTTGATCCATTTGAAGAATAGTTCGATTTCCCAGCGGGCTTTGTATAGTGCAGCGACGATCTCGGCCGGCAGTGCGAAATTGTTGGTCAGGAACACAAGAGTTCGTTCCTGGGTTTCGTCACGGAAGCAGATCCGTCGCAGCCGGATTGGATAGAGTTGCTGCAATCGTTTGGTGGAGAGCAGAATCTCCTGATCACAACGGAGTCCGAGAGATTTGTCGACTGGGTGGGAGATGACCCGAGTCCATTTTATGGATGTCTTCAATCTCGTGACGAAAAAGGCTTGTGCTTGTTGGATGGTATCCGTTCACCAGGGGGATGCTGATTAGTTGATCAGCGAAGGCCTTGGCGTTGCGTTGAAGGCAGCTGTCATGAGCTCAGAGAGAAAGTGGAAGGGATTCTTTCCCCGAAGTTGGCAAGTACGAGTTACAGTGAGGATCCTTTCGGTGAAACGCTCTCCCCCTTCGGACTGATTTCCGAAACAGAGTTTTCTCCATTGAACGGCAGGGCGGAGCCCCAATTCAGCAGGATTGTTGGTGGGCTCTACACCGTCGTGGGTGAGGAAAGTAAACAGATGGGGCCAGTTTCTGAGCATTCGCCTGGCTCGAGTGCGCACGGCAGGATCAGGGCTGTCCTGGTATTTGAGGCAATAGCGTTTCATTCGAGCCCTCATGAGGACCGTGGCATCCTGGAGTTGCCGACGAGTGATGCAGTCCTCGCGGAAAGCGTGCCAGCAGGCAAACAGATGCCCGACCTCCTTGAGCATGTTCTTGGCAAACACGTAGGAATCCGGACTGCCTCTGCTGTCCTTGAGGGCCTTGAGTTTGCGAATCAAATGTGACCAGCAGAGCTGCCTCAGCCCATTTTTGTGGTAGCAACTGTAAGCGGAATGGTCATCGGAGGAGATGACACCTTTGAAGGTTTCGCCCAGAACGGACCTGAGCACTTTGGCTCCACGGCTTGCGGCAATGGCAAAATAAACCACCAGAGGAGAGACGAAGACCCAAAGGTAGCGGCGCTCCCCTTTACACTTCCACCCGGTTTCGTCAATGTTGAGGTTGGGGGAATCGGCAAGGGTCTGTCTTATCTCCTGCGTTACTGGCTCCAGTTCCGGGCTCAGCCGATCGATGCAGTTGCATACGGTACCAACACACAGATCCAAACCAAAGAGGGTGTTCATGATCTCCACGATCCCCCTTCGGCCGATCTTGTGTACCGAACTGAGGTAGCCTGTGGCTCCATGAACTCGGGGCCCAAACTGACTTTGCGCCACCTCGCAGGGAACTTCGGCCCGGGTTTTGTGCCCGCAAGTGCACTTGAGCTCGTGGCAGCGATGTTCCGTCATGATCGGCTTGATCTCTGGCAGTTCAAAAGTCTGGTGTCTCAAAGGAGAAGAGGTTTCTTCGCACTGTTCCGGGCTCAGGGCAGCGGCGCACTTCTCACAAACCGCGGGAAAGTGATCGTGCACATGGTCCATCTCCTCAACCGCAAGCAGCTCTCTCTTGTGACCCTTGTGTCCCTTCTGACCACCTCGAGAGCGAGTCGATTTCCGCTTCTTGGACCTGGCAACTCCTGGTCCATCGGATGATGGCGGTTTGGATGAGTTGGTGGAATTGGTGGATAGGGAAGCGATCTTTTTTTCCAAAATGCTGACTTGCTCAGTGAGGAACTCTATCCGGGCATGCATTTCCAGGAGGATTTTGACAACGGCCTCCTTGCCAGCTTCGTAGATGAGCTCGGCTTCCCGAATGTCCATCAGTCCTCGCAGCGTGGGGGTCTGAACGAAAGGGCTCGCTTCTCACAGTGTTGGACCTTCCTATTATCAGATAATGTTCAGGATGTCCCGAACGAAATGCGTGCCTGGCAAAAAAATTACCCCCTGAACGGTTACGTTGGATGGACCAAAGCCATGCGAAGTCCACGTAACCTCGATCGACCACGTAGATCCCGTCAGGTTCGATGGGTACTTGAGGTGCCGCTTTGACATCGTGGACCTTTCCATCCGTGATGGTCAGAAATGCGGGGATATTACCCCGCAGATCCACCATGGCGTGCAGTTTGATGGCTCCCTTCGTTTTGCGGAATTTCGCCCAAGGAAATAGGGATAGGGTCAAGTCAATGATCGAGGCATCCAATGCGTAGACGGCGTTGTCGACATCGATGGCCAATTCGGTATTGGCGTATTCCCTGCGCGCACGCTGCATCATGGCCTTGGTAAACTCCTCGTAGATTCGGTAGTCACGCCGTTCGTTGGCATCAGCAAGGGTCGATTTGGGGCACTGCTGGACTCCGATATGGTAAAGCTTGGCGGCGTGTGCATTCAGTGCACGGTCGATGTCCCGAAGGCTGCTTTCCTGGCGAATTTGGGCGAAGATCATGCATGCAAGCTGATCCCAGGATTTGAAATGCTTGCTGCGATAATCGCCTTTGTACTTGTTGGCAATCCGCTGGAACTCGTAGCGGGGCAGGAGTTTGAGGAATTGGGCGATAACGAAGGAATGGCGCGCCATTGGACCTGCTCGGCCAACTGGAATGGAGTTGAATGATGCTGTCCGGGGAAGCCGAGGATTTCGGGAAACAAGACATAGCAAATTACCTGTTACTCTGGGAAGTTGAAAATTTAATCCCAAAAAAACCAAAGCCAATTTATTTAAATAAACACGGAATGTTACAAGACAAAGTCAAAAGTTAACCGGACAGCAGTGCTGTAACTCACAATCTTTCACAAGGAGTCTCATCAATAAAGTACGGATCCATGTCTTTTTGCATCCATATGGGCTATGATGGAGTCGCACATGTATGGCTTGCCAATTGCAACGAACCAAAATCAGTGATTGATCTCATACGCGAAATGGGAAATGAGGCGGATGCTTGATTTGCGCATGTAGTGAGCACCCTGTCCTCGTTGCTCCAAGGGAGACTTCTCGATGCTGCAGACCCCGAAGTTTGATGTCAGGCCCTTCATCAACCTGGCGCTCAGGCGCAAATGGTGGATCATCGTCCCATTCATTCTTTCGGTTCTTGGAGGAGCGGGATTTCTCGCAGTAAGCCCCAAGACGTACAAGGCGACCACCCTGATTCTCCTCGAGCCCCAAATCATCCCGGATTCCTTTGTTAAATCTACAGTTACAGAGACCATGGAAGGGCGCCTTCGCACCATGACAGAGCAGATCCACAGCCGAACGAACCTGGAAAAGGTCATCAGGGACTTCAATCTGGATCGAAAAACATCCGTGGAAGCTACACCAAAAGCCATGGAGATGATCTACCGTGTTATCCCTTTCTTGAAGAGGGAAAAGCCTTCACAAGGACAAACTCACGGGGATGAAAGATCAAGCACTTTGAGACTCGTGGACCAAGTCCGGAAGAATCTGCAGGTGACCATGCGCTCCAGCAGTGTCAGCAAGGGACAGAATGTGGCTTTCGAGATCTCTTTCGAGTGGCCTGATCACGAGCTTGTGGCTCCTGTGACCAATGGCGTCGCCGCGAAGTTCATGGAAGAGAATATCAACACCAGGGAAGAGGTGGCCATGGGCACTACCGATTTCCTGGATAAGGAGGCCTCATCCTTAAGGGTTGAAATCGAGACTCGAGAAAAGGAGCTGGAAGCTTTCAAGAAGGAGCACATGGGAATGCTCCCCGATCAGCTTCAATCCAACATCAATATCCTGAGTCAACTGAGAGAACAGCTGCAAAACCTCGAAAGAAGACTGGATCAGGAAAAACAGCAGATCATGCTCATCAAGTCTCAAGCACAAATGGCCCAGATCGAGCGGGATGCTATTGCATCCACCATGCGGCAGGATCTGGGAAGGCAGGGGAGGGGAGGAGGAACTGGCAGACGGGAAACTCAAGTGACCACCGAACAACTGACAAGCGGGAGCTTCGAGGATCTCGAGAGAGAACTGCAAAGGCTCAGTTCGCTATACACGGATAAGCATCCCGATATTGTAGCGCTGAAACGGCGCATCGATGCACTCCGAGCAGAAGGGAAGGGAAGAGATGCGGATGCCACAGGCGCTGCCCGTCCGGATACCTCGCAGGGCAGACTGAACCTGCAACTGGCGGCTATCAACGCCAATATCGAATCCTACAAGATTCAAATCAAGGAAGTTGAGAAACAAATTCAGATCTACAAAGAGCGTGTGGAGCGTACGCCACAGGTGGAAATGGCACTGAATAAGGTTCTGCGCGATTACCAGACAGTGCGCCAGCGATATGACGGTCTCCTGTCAAAGAAGATGGACGCCAAGCTGGCCGAACAGATGGAAAGGAGGAAGAAGGGCGAACAGTTCAGGGTCCTGGACCCCGCCATCAAGCCGCCCAAACCTTTCAAACCAGACTCCATGAGAATTATGGCCATGGCGCTTGCCCTGGGTTTGGGCCTGGGGGGAGGGCTGGCATATCTGAGGGAAGTGCTGGATCCTCGTTTTTACAACCCGGAAGAAGTAGAGGCTTTTCTTGGTGTTGAGGTTTTGGCAAGTGTTCCAATGGGTGACATGAAGACGAGTGGCTGATTGGTGTTCTCACCGCAAAGACGCAGAGATCGTAGAGTTTTCTCCAAAGGACTTCTCTTTAATCCTTAAGAGCGAACACTTGGATTTGAATGATTGCAGCCGGGGAAAACCTGAATAATGAGCAAGATATTTGAGGCGCTGGAAAAAGCCAAGGATGAGAAACAGGGTACTGAGAGCTTCGACCTTGTGCCCATAATGGATTTGAGCCCGACCGGGCCGGAAGAATTGGTCGTCCTCAACAGCCCTGACTCTCATATGGCGGAATGTTTTCGATTTCTGAGAGCTAAGGTTATGCGACCTGCTTCGGGGCACCCCCCCAGGACCATTCTCGTCACCAGTGCGCTCATGGAAGAGGGGAAAACGTTCGTCGCATGCAATCTGGCAGTGAGCATCAGTCAGAGCCTGGAGGAACATGTGCTCCTGATTGATGCCGACCTTCGCAATCCTCGTGTTCACCAAGTTTTTGGACTCCGCTCATATAAGGAAGGCCTCTCCACAACCCTTGCTGGGGACGTACCGTTGGATACACTGCTCAGAAAGACCGATGTCAACAAGCTGACCATTCTCCCCGCGGGGAATTCTACTCTGGCACCGACTGAATTGCTGTCATCGGTAAGAATGAAACGGCTCATTCGAGAAGTAAGGGACCGCTATACGGATCGATTCGTGCTTATTGACAGCTCCCCATTGGAGATCGACCCCGGAGTCCTCTGTAATCGCCAATGAAGTCGATGCCGTCATTTTGGTTGTACGTCATGGTAAGACTCCCCGAGACATGGTCAAGGCAGCTATGGGAAAACTGCAAAAGGAAAAACTCATCGGGGTCGTATACAACGGCTATGATGAACCGCTCATACAATACGGACAGGACGGTTATCGCAAATACGGATACGGCACGAAGATGAGGTAACACAGAATAGAATCATTCACCGCGAAGGCGCAAAGATCCCAAAGTTCATCTGAGTGGACGTGGTCCTCAGTGTTCCCCGCGATCTGTACGGTGAAAAAAACAAAAAAACAGCACAAAGGCGCTCCGGATGTGAAGAAAAGTTTTGCATTAGGAGCGCCTTTGTGTTTATAGGAATATCCAATGTCAATATTGTTGATTTATCCAGTGGATAAACCGGTTGCAACTGAGGATCAGTTATGAAAAAGCTTCGTGGTGTCTTGTTCTTGTTGTCCATTGCTTCCATGATGATCCTGGGAATGCCGTTTTCCTTTGCAGCTGAATCAGGGGGAGCTCCAAATCCCTTGGCTCAGACTTCCTCCAGCGGTGGAGACTACATCATCGGCAAAGGGGATGTCCTCGAGATCAGCGTTTGGCGCGAGCCCATGCTTTCGGGAGAAACCATTGTGCGAAACGATGGCATGATCTCCCTTGCCCTTGTTGGGGATGTTAAGGCAGCAGGCCGGACGACGATGGATGTAAAAGAGGAAATCCAGTCACGGCTCAAGCAGTTTTTGGGAGAGCCGGTGGTCACGGTGATGCTCAAGAGTGCGGCAAGCCAGAAGTTTTATGTCATCGGGGAAGTGCGAGCTCCGGGTGAGTACGATCTCATCAAGGACATGACGGTTGTTCAGGGCATCGCGCGAGCCGGTGGATTTACGGAGTGGGCCAAAAAGGATGAGATCATAATCCTACGAAAAGAGAGTGGGCTGGAGAACAAAATTCCCTATTAACTACAAAGACATCGTTCAAGGGGAAAAATATTTCGCAAAATATCATGCTTCGGGCGAATGATACGATAGTTGTTCCATAAAGGGCTTTTTCACCGCAAAGGCGCAAAGCACGCGAAGGAAGATTAGTTAGGAAAAGATTCATCAGCGGCTGAAATGGGGTAGGGGGAGATTTGGCTGCATGAGAAAAGCCTTCGGGGTTATTGCACTTTTGTGTTACTTGCTGCTTTTCGTCGCCTGTGCTGGATACCGGACGACGTTCATGCCCAGCATCACGGTGACGGAGGAATTGACCGACAACGTCGACTTGACCAGCACAAATCCACAGTCAGATTTGATCAGTTCAGTCACACCAAGTATGACCCTGGCCGCGTCGAGCCCATTAAGAGATGTTAATTTGTCCTATTCGCCGACAATTCGTTATTATGCAGAGACGGGGACACAGATTGCCAACCTGCATGCAGCGTCATTGAACGCGGTGAACCGATTCTCGAGGCACTCGCGGTTTGAGTTCATGGATACCTTCCTCTACACGGACGATCCCCTGGTAGAGAGGGATCTCACCTTCACCCGGGCGGATGAACCGGAACCACCCCCGGATACGACTCGACGAACAGACACGCTGCCATACTATACGAACACCGCCAATGCGCGATTCCGCCACGATTTGGCGCGGGACAGCTTCTTTTTTCTCAACTACACGAATTCCTTTCTCCAGAATGAAGACCCCACTGTGGAAAACAATACGCGAAATGAACCCTCCGCTGGCCTCACCTACTGGTTCAATAGCCGATATGGTATGGAGACGAGGGCAAGGTACACGCATGCAGATTTTTCCCAGAGAGGAACTGATCCGACTGATCCATATGACGAATACGTGGTGAGTTCTCGGTTTTTGAGAAGATTCACACGCAATTTCGATGTGTTTTTCCAATACAAGCATACCATCTTTGATTCACTCGGGGACACCGGAGACTACAGAGTATACGAAGGGACGTTGGGAGTCGACTACCATCCTTCCCGACCACTTTCTTTGCCTTGAGTGGCGGTTATTTTTACAGAGATGATCCAATCGATCCCCAAGGGGGATACGTTCTGCGGGCCGATATGGCCAAACAGTTCAGCCGCGGCTCCCTGAGGTTGCCGGTGGCACCGGTTACCGCCTTACTGTGGGTGGTGCGGAGAATCTCGGGTTCACCGAGTTTAAGGAAATCAGCCATTGCCGGCGAGTATTCTTTGACCAAGAGACTCAGCGGAGAAGCCTTGGCGAGCTATACGGACAACAAATACACTGACGCATCAGGCCGTGAGGATAAGTTGACGATCGTTCGGGGCCGGTCTGAATTACAGGTGGACCCCCTGGTTGATGACGAGTTTGCGCTTTTTGCACCGGATCGATGATTCGAATGCTCCAGGCGAGAGCTATGATGAGAATCGGGTAACGTTCAGCATCAGTGTCGTTCCTCCTCACCCCATAGTCTTGGGAGAATAGTGTGGGGAGTCACCGGGAAGTGCACGATGACGACGAAGGAATAAATGAAGAGGTCCACCCGTGGGTACCGATGTGCAAGGGACCAGGTTTCACACACGTATGAAGACTACGTGAATTTCCCGGATGATTTTCGCTGCGAGATCATCGACGGCCTGGTCCATGACATGACTCCAGCACCATCTGTGAAGCATCAGAGAGTCGCAGGCAAAATCTTTCGCCTTGCAGCGAACCATCTGGAAAGCAAGGGGTATCCCTGCCATGCTTTTATTGCCCCGACGGATGTTGTTTTGGCCGAGGACCAGGTTGTGCGGCCGGACGTCTTCCTGGTCTGTGATGAGCAGAAGATCCAAGATAAGGCCATATTCGGTGCACCGGATGTCATCTTCGAAGTGATATCATCGTCCACCGAGGTGAAGGATCGCCGTGAGAAGATGAAGCTCTATGGGCGCTATGATGTCAGGGAATATTTTCTGGTGCATCCCGAGCAGGAATTTGTCGAGAAATATGTGAAGCAGGAGGAGGCATTCAGAAGAGAGGAATTGTACAAGGACGATGACGGCTTCTCCATCGACACCATCGAGTTGGACCTTCAGGCAAGGGATTTGTTTGCCTCTTAGGATTCCCGCACAGAGCGTGGTGGAAGCAGCGAATCCCCTGGTCTTGCCAGGGGATTCGCTGTTTAATAGGCTATGGTGTTGAGCAGCTGAGAAATCGTGCTGCGGAGATCCGATCAAAGACGAAAATATGGCCCATCGCGGATTGACGTGAAAATAGCCTGATTTATCCTGTTTCACAAGCCCATCCGCCAGTAGCATAGGGCCTCGTGCCCGTCGCGTTTGCCACGCCCACAAGGGGCTGATATGGATGACAGATACAAGCCCTGTTTCTTTGCCCCTTGCATTTTCTTCGGGTCGCCCGTGAGCCAGGCCACGAGAGCCGCCGAGAATGGGTCCAACCGTGACTCGTCGGAGGCGGCTCGAAGTGGCCGGCATGGTTGCGAGTCATGGTTTTTTCCTGTCCTGGAGGAACGGGGCCGCTGTTACGACGGTAGATCATGCTGATATTCGCGGGTTGGTTACCGCCTGTCTTGCATTCGTCGTGGAGCTGCCTCTCGCTATGCTCGGGAGTTCTGCCGGATGGCGTGATCCCATAGCCCCAGCCGAGGATTCTCCCACCGGGGCCGCGTCCTCCATCCCAGGAAACTTGAAAGACGTGATTATTTTGTTGTTCATGCTGCAATCTCTACGCTACGGGCAATTGCCCATATGAAGGCGGCTAATTCCCTGGCCACGGCAGTAATGGCGATCTGTGTGCGCTTACCCCTTGCAACCAGGCGGCGGTAGCGGGCGCAGAGTCGAACCTGTGCCTTCCATGGAATCTCCCAGACCTTCTGAGGAAGACCCTGTTGCCGATCTCGCAGCCGCCTGCTCACCCTGGCAGGCAACCGGTAGGACCAGGCTGCTTCGATAAGCATGCGCCGAGCGTGGCCGTTGCCGGTTTTGGTGATCCCTCCCCTTTGGGTGTTCTCCCCGCTGGAGTGCTCGGAAGGGATGAGCCCCAGATACGCCATGACTTTGCGGGGATGGTCGAACCGTGAGAGGTCTCCCAGCTCGGCAACCACCGTCACCGCAACAATCAGGGATACACCCCTGAGTGCCTGAAGCGCCTCGACAACTGGGCCAAGACGCCATTGGGCCACGAGTTCGCGAATCTGCCCGGTGATCCGCTCGATGCGCTCAGTGCAGGAACGTACCGCATCGATGTATTCCTGTAGCGTGAATTGCTGGGCGGCATGAGGCATCCTGATATCGGACGATCCAACGCCAATGGGCGAGACTCCAGAGACTCCTGCCGGTGTAGCGAAAACCGTTGCGCAACAGAAACGCATTCAGTTGTTGACGCGCCTTGCGTTCGGCTCTCTTTGCGTCCTCCCGGGCACGGGAGAGGTCACGCATGGCTTCATCTTCACTGTGGGGAACATACACCGAGGTCAGTTCCCCTGCCCGATGCAGGCGTGCCAGCATCATGGAATCGCGCCGGTCGTTCTTGATCCTGTCCCCACTCTTCTTGGGAATCAAGGAAGGGGCAGCCACCATACAGTCGTACCCTTGGCGGGTCAGGTGCCGGTATATCTCATATCCACACGGTCCCGCCTCATAGACAAATCGAGGTTCACGGTCCTGGGACACCAGTTTCCTTACAAGCTTGTCCACTGACCGCCATGTCGGCATTGATCATGCCGTAGTGGCGAACTTCGTCCTTCCGGCCGCCATCCGCCAATGCAACATCGATGGAGTTTTTGTGAACATCAAGACCAACATACGTGATAGACTTTCCCATGATCTGCCTCCTTGGTTGTGGCCATGTTCTGCTGACTCAACGTCCTCAGAATAACCCACGTTTGCAAGGGGCAGATCATTCAACTTCCGTCATCCATTATGGCTATGCTACGCGCCCACTACGTTAGATGTACCTGCCCACGAGGGGTTATGCCCGGCGGGCATCTCTCACGCGACTCGCCGAAGACCCGAAAGTATTCAAAGTGCATCTGTGTTTGGGTCTTTTTTCCAGCTTCTGTCCCATTGGCGTTCCGTGGGATCGGCTTTGAAGACGGCGGAGTATCGGTCATGGTCGAAACATCCCAGTTGAAGATCAGGCATCTGGGGGGTGAGCATTGCGTCACCGGTTCGTGCCACCTCCTGCAGGCCAATGGGGTGAATATCCTGGTGGACTGCGGATCGGTGCAGGGGGGAGACCAGGCTCTTCCCATGGACAGGTGGCCGGTGAGTCCATCGGAAATCCAATTTGTCTTTCTCACCCATGCGCATATCGACCACATCGGGGGCATGCCGGAATTGATCCGGAAAGGGTTCAAGGGGGAAATCCTCACAACCCACCCAACCAAGGCTCTTCTCCTTCCCATGCTGCAGGATGCCATGGGCTTTTCCGGGCTGAGCGACGAAGAGGCAGCCCGCACGGCAGAGGCAATCGATGAGCTGAGCTGGGGGTTCGAATACGGGGAAGAGTGCGACCTGAAAAATGGTCTTCGGTTCACCTTCCACCGGGCAGGGCACATTCTGGGGTCTGCCTTCATTCACCTGAAATCGGTAAATCCAGCCTGGTCCGTCCTCTTTTCCGGGGACCTTGGAGTCAGGAACACTCCCCTTCTGCCGGACCCTGATCCTCCGCCCGCCTGCGATCTGCTGGTGCTCGAATCCACCTACGGGGACCGAGTGCATGAGAGCCGCGAACATCGCATCGAGCAGCTCGGCAACATCCTCACCAGGGCCCTCTCCGACGGGGGCAAGGTCTTCATACCGGCTTTCGCCCTCGGCAGGGCCCAGGAGTTGCTCTATGAGCTGGACCGGCTCTTCAGCGACCCATCTTTTCAAAGGAAATTCCCCAGACTTGCGAAGTCACGTCCCATCCCGGTCCTCCTGGATTCTCCCCTGGGGCTCGAGTTGACGAAAATCACCTCCAACCTCTCCCAGTACTGGGACCGGGAAGCCAAGACCCTTCTCAAGCGGGGAGACCATCCCCTGGACTTTGAAAATCTCTACGCCGTCGAGAAACACAAGGATCACCTCAAGAGTCTGGACCTGCCGGGGCCGGCCATCATCATAGCCGGAAGCGGGATGTGCACTGGGGGAAGGATTGTGGACCACCTGAAGGAAGGGATCGAAGACCCAAAGAACGACATCCTGTTCGTGGGGTATCAGGCGAAGGCACACCGGGTAGAGAGATCATCCGGCATGCCTCAAAACCTGGGGGTTACGTCATGTTGGACGGGGAGACCTGTCGCATAAGGGCCGGTGTGCACATTCTGGGCGGGTATTCGGCTCATGCGGACCAGAAGGAGCTCGTGGAATGGGTGCAGGCCATGCCGCAAAAGCCCGGGAAAATCAAGCTGGTCCATGGGGAGGCGGGGGCACGGAAGGCGTTGACGGAAAAGTTGAGGGGTTTAGGGTATCAGGTTTTCTAGGATTGGTTCACTGCAGTCCGTCATGCCCTTATGGGGCACCCGAGACGATGAAAAGCCTTGGATCCACCGCAGAGGGCGCAGAGATTCTTTTTGCACGGCTTGTTTTCTCAGCGTGCTCAGCGTGCTCAGCGGTGAAATAACTTTTCACTGCAAAGGCCCAAAGCGCGCAAAGATTTGATCAGAATATCTTTGTGAGAGTTTACCTGATAGAATTCTTATCGAATTGGCCCTGGTACGGCACGGCCTCGGGCTGGAACCCAAACTCATCTTCACCTCAAAGGCCACGGAGACGTCGAAGGTATGGGGAGAATTCAAACTTACCGGCTTTCCAAGGAGGAAAAGGACAGCATCCTCGATGGGATCGCCAGTACTGTTGGCGCGGCATGAGGAAGTTCTGTTCGCCTATGCACTTGGTTCTTTCCTGGAGGACGGTCCGTTTCGGGATCTTGACCTGGCCGTCTACGTGCAGTCAGAGGGGCCGGACCGGCTGGGGTTCCATTATGAGGATGGTCTCGCTCAAGAGATCAGCCGTGCCTTTAATCTCCTTTTCCCTGTCGATCTTCGCTTGCTGAACGGGGCGCCTGTTAGCTTCCAGTACCACGTGTTCCGTGGACGCCTTCTCATGGACCGGGATCCTGAGCGAAGGATAGACCTGTTGACCAACGTTCTGTCCCGGTATTTTGACATCAAACCCATCATCGAGCACCACATCAAAGAGGCCTTTGGACCTGATGCTGAACCATGATCGAATGCGATCCAGGCTGGATGATATCTCAAAATGCGTCACCCGATTGAGGCAATTGCTCCCAATGGGGCGGGAGGCTTTTCTGGTGAGCGAAGACAGCCGGGATATTGCCCGCTCGCGCCTGCTGACGGCAATCGAGGCGTCTTTGAACATCTGCTATCATGTTGCCGCAAAGAAGCTGCAGCGCATTCCGGACGAGTATGCCCAGTGCTTCCTGATCCTCGCGGAAAGCAATCTCATCGAATGGGATCTGGCTCAAAGACTGGCGGCCATGGCCCGATTTCGTAACCGCATGGTCCACCTGTACTGGGACATCGATTATGTTCAAGTTTATGATGTCATCCTTAACGACCTCGATGACCTGGAAGTCTTCGCATGCAGAGTTGCAGCATGGATGCAGGGAACGGGGTGAGCAGCTACGTGCTCAGGATGCGTCTCATTATTTCACCGCGAAGAGCACGAAGGGACACGAAGGAGAAACGAAGGACAAATTGAAAAGCTGGGAAGGATCAAGCTGGTTCATGGGGAGGCGGAGACTCATTCCCTAACCAGAGGTTTCCGAGTTCGATTTCCACCTCACCGAAGGGTTGGGCCCTTGCTTTGTCGTTTTCGAGATACGTCCCAAGGACCACCCACCTGCCGGATGCGAGCTCGAATACATCCAGAGTCCTGGCCAAGGGATCGATGAGCCAGAGATGCCGCACTCCATGTTCTCGCATAGAGTCCCATCTTCTTGACTTTGTCCACTCGAATGGTGCTCGGTGAGAGGATTTCACAAACCCAGTCGGGCACAACGGAAATCCAGTTCGTTTCCTCCGACAGGGGAAACCGCTCCCTCCGCCATCCCGCCAGATCAGGCACCAGGATGTTTTCCCCTAGTTCGATTTCGGGCTCATCAAGAATGATCCACCCGCCAGGCCCGCCACCTCGACCGAAATGATAAGGTGGTCCCACCAAATTTCCCAGGGAGGAGGCTGCGTAAACATGCTTCCTCGATGGTCTGGGCGTAACAATCAACTCACCGTCAATGATCTCCCCGGTCATATTCTCAGGAATACCGAAAAGATCCTCATAAACGGCTCTCTTCCCCGCCGGCTCAGACATTCTGATACTCCTCTCATACGAAGTTGCAGTCAAGCTGGTGTAGTACAGGGCCTTGTGCCCGTCGACATCGTTGCGCCCACAAGGGGCTATGCTACGTTTGTGAGTCGCCTCAGAATAATCTTGAACGCAACTCAGTATCAGTGGCCTTTCGGGCAAGTGAAAAATCAAAGTGTGCGGATATACTACCGCCCCGGTGTCTTGCGTTCAAGGATCAGTGTGAAGTGGGGAAGGGATATTCACCGCAAAGGCGCGAAGAGCGCAAAGATCTTCGAAGCACTTTACATGACAAGACCCAAGAAACGCCGAGGCGATGTGACATTGTTGACGTACTTACTCTTTGTATGTACACTTCTCTCGTGAAAATCGAATGGGATGAAAAGAAGCGGCTTTCCAACCTCGCAAAGCATGGCGTGGATTTCCGGGACGCCCATGAGGCGTTCGCCGCTCCCATGCTGGTTGATTGTCAAGCTGGTGTAGCACAGGGCCTGTGCCCGTCCACGTTGCGCCCACAAGGGCCTGATTTCCGCAAAGGAGTATCCGCAAAGGAGTATGGTGAACCACGACTTATCGGCTACGGCCACATTCGAGGGCGCTGCATGACGGTCGCCTTCACAAGGCGCGGTGTAGCGATCCGGATGATTTCCCTGAGAAAGGCAAACAGACGTGAGCAAGAAAGATTTGAAAAGGAAATCAGAAACCGATTGGAACCGGCTTGATTCCATGAGAGATGAGGATATCGACCTTTCAGATATCCCAGAGATGGGTGAGGAGTTTTTCAAGAATACCGCGCTGGTCATGCCGGAACGAAAATCTTCCGTCACTCTGAGGCTCGACCGGGAAGTAGTCGAGTGGTTCAAGTCCCAGGGGAAAGGCTACCAGACTCGCATGAATGCCGTGTTGAAGGCATATGTCAAGGCGCATGGGAAACGTGCTTGAAGATGATGCGATTTTTCAAGACACCCAAAGACCATTCACTGCATCTTTGATCCATCCAGAATGCAACGTGCGGTTCGCTGCGCCGCAAGGGGGTTCTTCGGCTCCAAAAAGCGCCGTAGACGGGGTAGTGTCCTCAACAGCCTCGTCGAGCCAAATCAATCGCCTGGCTGCTGACATTCACTCTCCCTGTCAGTTCCCCAAGTTTCCAACCAGGCCTCAACTGCCTCATGAGAAACATGCTGCCCTGTAGCCTGATACCGCTGCCAGCGTTCCAGATCCTCCCGCTTTTCCCGCTCCCTTCCCTCTTCACGCTCGAGATACATCAAGATGGCTTCCCGCATGATCCAATGTGGAGTCCTTTGTTTGATCTCACCGAGCCGCTTTAAACGTTCTCTTGTCTCTTCATCCAGTTTCACACCGACAGTTGTTGAGTGTCCCATAAACTCGCCTCCTCAGTTGCATCAATTGCAACCATTATACATCCGCCGACGAGAAACACAAAGAGGCAAGGGGTCAACGGTGCGAAAGGAATCACCGTCGTCCATCATGCACCTCCTGGGCACCTGAAACAATGAAGAACCGAAAATCGACCGCAAAGGCGTGGAGGGCGCAAAGTCTTACGGCGCGCCATTTGGGCGACAGCGAAAGGCTTTGGTCACCACGAAGGCCACGAAGTGCACGAAGGTTTTTTTACGGGGTTCTTCACTACGCTTCCTGACATGGCGACAATCTTTGTCGGGAAGTGCCGAGATACATCAAAGGCTGCATCGAGTCACGGCATCGGTGAGGTTTGGAGTCCATATCTACTCGCCCCCGGGGCCCACTGATGAGCAAGAGAGGCGAGAACAGATGAGTTGGGCATGGTGCTTGCTCAGGAAGAGTCCAAGTCGCTTTTCGAGAGGAAAGCGTGTTTTCATGAGCAATCCACGCAGCAGGAGGAATCATGCTCAAGAAACCCTTTTGCCTGGCCTTCCTTCTTTTTCTGGCTTCGGGTCTGCCTCTTCAGCCAGTCTTTGCCAAAGAATCCCTTGTGTTTGGGCCCGCCCGGTATGAGCGGGGTTGGGGAAAGCCCAAAACGGTCACCACGGAATTCACAACCCCGGAGTGTGGTTCGGGTTTCAAGATGGAAATTCGAAACGGGGGCTTCCGGGGACGCCATCGGGTATCGAGTGGAACCGTCACATTGAACGGCAGGAAGGTCGTGACCCCCTGTGACCTCAACCATCATGCGGGACGGATTGAGAGAGCCGTCTCGCTTGAGTCTTCCAACAAGCTCGGGGTCTTGCTCGCAGGCACCCCGGGGAGCTTCATCACCGTCACCATCAAGAGAGCCCATGGCGGCCCCACGGTGAGCCTTTCCGCCTTCCCTGAATCCATTGCGGCAGGTGGCTCGTCCACCCTGACCTGGACCTCTTCCGGCGCTGAGACCTGCGAGATCGATCACGGTGTCGGGAGCGTTCCTCTGGAGGGTTCGACAGCGGTTGCTCCCAGTCAAACCACGACCTACACCATAACGGCTGCCGGGCCCGGCGGGACGTCCACCGCGAGCACAACCGTGACCGTGCAGAGCCAAGCCCCGGTCGCAAACGATGACCATGCATCCACGCCGGAGGACACACCGGTTTCCGTTGACGTCCTGGCAAATGACGCGGGAAGCGGGCTCTTGGTCTCGAGCGTGACCCAGGGGGTTCATGGACTGGTCTCCCTCAACCCAGGCGGGACTGTCACCTACGCTCCGGAGTCCGATTTCAACGGCGAAGACAGCTTCACCTACACGGCACGCGACAGCCGGGGCGGGACAGCAACAGGCAGGGTCAGCGTCACGGTGAACCCCGCAAACGATGCGCCTGCGGCGAACACTCAATCCATAAGCACGGATCAAGATGCAGCGGTTTCGATTCTCCTTGCCGGCTCTGATCCTGACGGGGATTCCCTCAGTTTCTTCGTGGCCGCGTCACCCGCCCACGGAAGTCTCGCTGGAACGCCTCCCCGGCTCACGTATGCCCCGGATTCGGGCTACCACGGAGCGGACAGCTTCACCTTCAAAGTGGGCGATGGAGCCCTTGATTCACAGCCGGCAACGGTCTCCATCACGGTGAACCGGGTGAACCATCCCCCCACGGCGGTCGATGATGCGGCAACGACGGGCGAAGGCAAGGCTGTTGTCATCGCAGTTCTCACAAACGACAGGGACCCCGACGGAGACCCTGTGCACGTGTCCGCCTTCAGTCAAGGGAGCCATGGGAGTGTTGGGGACGGGGGGAACAACACCCTTGTCTACGCACCGACGGCGGGATTCAGCGGTGAAGACAGTTTCACCTACTCGGTCAGCGACGGAAACGGCGGAAGTGCATCGGGCACTGTCAGAATCAAAGTGAATCCTCTTTCTTCCATAACGCTTCGGATTACGTCGCCCCTGGAAGGAGAGTTCATAGCCGGACCCACTGTGATGGTACAGGGCATCATCACCAACCCGGCGGGACATGAGACGGGAGTCACGGTGGGAGGTGTCACGGCGCAGGTCTATGGCAATGAGTTCGTGGCCAACCACGTGCCGCTCCAGGATGGAGAGAATGTGCTCACCGCGACGGCAACGGATAGTGAGGGCAACGCCGCCTCAGCTGCAGTCCAGATCCTTGCGCGACCTTGAAGGGGAATACCTGAGGCTGAATGCGACCACCTATTCCGGTGTGGCGCCCCTTGAGACCACCCTGAGGGTCGATTCTTCCATGGGTTTCAGCAGTGCGACGTTTTCCTGCACGGGACCGGAAGAGATCGAAGTGCTTGATGACTCTGTCCCGGAGGAGCGTAGAGTGAGGTTTCCGGCCGAGGGGATCTATCAATGTACGGCTGTGGTAAAAGACACGCAGGGTCTGCCGCACTCGGACACCATCATGCTCAATGTTCAGAGCCGCAACGCAATCGATGGATTGCTCAGGGCAAAATGGGATGGAATGAAGCGAACACTTGCCGGTGGCGAGATCGAGGCAGCCTTGGAATACTTCTCGGGTAGAACTAGAGACCAGTATCGCATGATCTTTGGGGAGCTCTCCCGGAGACTCCCGGAAATCGTCTCCCAGATGGAGGATATCGAGATGATTCTTTGCCGCGACGACGCTGCGGAATACCGGATAGAAAGGAACCATCTCGTGAATGGGCAGCCCGTGGCCATCACCTATTCCGTCTTTTTCGGGCGAGATGAAAAGGGCCTCTGGAAGATCGATAAATTCTAGGTTGAGAGGGTCGTCGCGGAACTGCGTGACAGATGCCTGCTGGTGCATAGCCACTTGTGGGCGTTAGGACGGGCACAAGGCCCTATGCTACAGGGTGAGGGACTCTGAAAGAGGATGAGTCGGGCATTTTTTCACGCCGATCCGTGATTAGCCGGTTGAAAGAAGGGCAGAGTGAAGGAGACACCCATGGCAGGCGCGCCGGTTCCCGCCGGTAAAAAGCGGAAGAGGACGTTACGGTGGTTGGGCGCAGGGGCACTGGTGTTGGTGGTTCTGGCTGCGATTGGGCCCTGCACCATCACTCACAAGTTCGGTCCATACCATGGGCGAGTCATTGAGGAGGCATCGGGAGAGCCCATCGAGGGGGCCCTCGTCCTCATGGTCTTCTTTACTGAGATGTACACGCCCGGCGGGTTCACAACCCACTTTGTCGAAGCGCTGGAGACCACGACGGACGCCAACGGGGAATTCAGCATACCCGCCTACAGGGCGTGGGCCTTCAGGCTTCCCCACAAGTGGGATGATATAGCCCCTGTTACGATATTCAAACCTGGCTATGGGGTCTATGACATGCGTCTTATTCCACCGGATGAGCATGTAACCATCAAGTTGCCGAAGTTGAGGACACGGGAGGAGCGAAGGCAAAACCTCGGCTCTATATCGCATGTAGAGATGCCACCCGAGAAACTGAGAAGCCTGCTCGAATTAGAGGAAGTCGAGAGAAGAGATCTTGGTCTCGTGCCGGTAACCGTTCAGGGGGTAATTTTTTTGCCAGGCACGCATTTCGTTCGGGACATCCTGAACATTATCTGATAATAGGAAGGTCCAACACTGTGAGAAGCGAGCCCTTTCGTTCAGACCCCCACGCTGCGAGGACTGATGGACATTCGGGAAGCCGAGCTCATCTACGAAGCTGGCAAGGAGGCCGTTGTCAAAATCCTCCTGGAAATGCATGCCCGGATAGAGTTCCTCACTGAGCAAGTCAGCATTTTGGAAAAAAAGATCGCTTCCCTATCCACCAATTCCACCAACTCATCCAAACCGCCATCATCCGATGGACCAGGAGTTGCCAGGTCCAAGAAGCGGAAATCGACTCGCTCTCGAGGTGGTCAGAAGGGACACAAGGGTCACAAGAGAGAGCTGCTTGCGGTTGAGGAGATGGACCATGTGCACGATCACTTTCCCGCGGTTTGTGAGAAGTGCGCCGCTGCCCTGAGCCCGGAACAGTGCGAAGAAACCTCTTCTCCTTTGAGACACCAGACTTTTGAACTGCCAGAGATCAAGCCGATCATGACGGAACATCGCTGCCACGAGCTCAAGTGCACTTGCGGGCACAAAACCCGGGCCGAAGTTCCCTGCGAGGTGGCGCAAAGTCAGTTTGGGCCCCGAGTTCATGGAGCCACAGGCTACCTCAGTTCGGTACACAAGATCGGCCGAAGGGGGATCGTGGAGATCATGAACACCCTCTTTGGTTTGGATCTGTGTGTTGGTACCGTATGCAACTGCATCGATCGGCTGAGCCCGGAACTGGAGCCAGTAACGCAGGAGATAAGACAGACCCTTGCCGATTCCCCCAACCTCAACATTGACGAAACCGGGTGGAAGTGTAAAGGGGAGCGCCGCTACCTTTGGGTCTTCGTCTCTCCTCTGGTGGTTTATTTTGCCATTGCCGCAAGCCGTGGAGCCAAAGTGCTCAGGTCCGTTCTGGGCGAAACCTTCAAAGGTGTCATCTCCTCCGATGACCATTCCGCTTACAGTTGCTACCACAAAAATGGGCTGAGGCAGCTCTGCTGGTCACATTTGATTCGCAAACTCAAGGCCCTCAAGGACAGCAGAGGCAGTCCGGATTCCTACGTGTTTGCCAAGAACATGCTCAAGGAGGTCGGGCATCTGTTTGCCTGCTGGCACGCTTTCCGCGAGGACTGCATCACTCGTCGGCAACTCCAGGATGCCACGGTCCTCATGAGGGCTCGAATGAAACGCTATTGCCTCAAATACCAGGACAGCCCTGATCCTGCCGTGCGCACTCGAGCCAGGCGAATGCTCAGAAACTGGCCCCATCTGTTTACTTTCCTCACCCACGACGGTGTAGAGCCCACCAACAATCCTGCTGAATTGGGGCTCCGCCCTGCCGTTCAATGGAGAAAACTCTGTTTCGGAAATCAGTCCGAAGGGGGAGAGCGTTTCACCGAAAGGATCCTCACTGTAACTCGTACTTGCCAACTTCGGGGAAAGAATCCCTTCCACTTTCTCTCTGAGCTCATGACAGCTGCCTTCAACGCAACGCCAAGGCCTTCGCTGATCAACTAATCAGCATCCCCCTGGTGAACGGATACTCGTGCCGCACAAGAAGTAAGGGGAGTGACTGATGAGAACATATCTCGCGATTTGTTTGCTCGGCATACTTTTTGTGGGCCATGCAGTATCATCCGTTTGCGCCTATGATGATGAAGTAGTACATCGCCGGATAAACCGCCATGCAGCATTGTACTCCAACATGGATACGTTTATTAGAGAGCAACTTGGTCTTAGACTCGGCATTATTGATACCAAACTTCTAGGAAAGACAATTCGTGATTGGATCGAAGAGGGTGGCACTCGGGAGGATGCCAACCCGCGTTGGCTGAACCACTTTCATGATCCGTTGGAGCCATGGGAGAGCGCCGGTCTGGACATGCCCTTGGTGCCCACGGGCATGTCGTCCCTGGTGTGGGCTCAGCTGTCCGATGATCCTGGAGCATACGCCACCAATGCATTTTCCTGGAGTGCTGCAAGAGCCAATTACCACAGGGCCCTGACGACCGGCTCCGAGTCTGATTGGGCGCAGACTTTCCAGAGACTCGGGCAGGTTATGCATCTCCTGGCCGATGCTGCAGTTCCGGCCCACGTGAGAAATGACTCGCATCCCTCGGGAGACGCGTACGAGAAATGGGCAAAGGATCGGGCTGCTCAGGGGTTGCTCAACTTTCAACCACAGAACCCCGTCGATCCCGTCATTTTTGCGGGCGCTGTTTCGAATTCCTCGGTCCCAATTCCCGTCTCGGCCCTCTGGGATCAAGATCAATACACGGGCCATAATCCCTCCGATGGTCCGATCGGCTTGGCTGAATACACCAATGCCCACTTTTACAGTGAGGGAACCATCGGCCCCTCGTTCGTCTCGGGCTTCACATACCCCCATCCCGACAAGCCTCTCGACACCGATTTCTCGATCATTGACTGGAGCAATCCCGAACGGGTCGACCGGGAGGACGGAAAAGTCGATCAGAAAATCTACCTGCGCCACACTGGAACGCTCAATCCATACCGGCTCCTTGCGGCAAGCTACTGGCTATGGGACTGCATGCCTCCTCAAACCTGCTGGGGCTATACCTGGCTCCTGGATTCCGAGATCCATAAGGAGTACGCGTCACTGCTTGTACCTCGGGCCGTGGGCTACTGCACCGCGCTTGTTGACTACTTTTTCAGAGGAAAGCTGGACGTTGCGGGTATGAGCCTCCGAAGACGTTCCAACGGCGATTTCTCGGGGATGGGCCTGAAGGTCAGGAATGCATCCAAGTTGGGTCAGCTGGGGGAAATGATGAAGTCCGGCAGCATTGACCTCATCTACAGATACACGCTACCAGGTCAAACGGGATTCGCACGGGCCGTGGTGGGAGGAATTTATACCGTCACCGGTGATGGAGACCCGATCAACACGGACTTTGTCCCCATTGAAGTGAGCTTTCCCATCGGGATCCCAATGAAGGCGAAAGACATCACCATCACGCTCATCTACAGGGGAAAGCTTGGAAACGAGGATGGGGCCATAGCGGCGAAGGTCCTTCCTCTCACCTCAAAGATCGCCTACACCGGCCAGCCCGGATGTTCGACCAATCCGAGCTTCCTCTACACGATTCTCCCCGATGGGACGGATGACACCCGGATCACGGATGCCGACGAAGGACGCGGCTATGCGTGGAGGGCCAATCCAACATGGTCGGCCGATGGAAGGTTTCTGGCCTTCAACGGCATCACTTCGGACAACCGCTACGAAATCGTCGTGGTGGACCTCACCTCGGAGGAGCCATATCCGGGGAACATCAAGAGAGTGTTTGGGGATACCCAGTGCCACTATCTCGCCCCTTCATTGAGCCCGGATGGAACGAAGCTGGTGGCCCAGCGGCTCAGGATGCGGCATCCGCCTGACGGAAGCGATCTCTACAATGCCCTCGTTGTGTTCGACTTGAGCACAGGCGCCTGGACTTTCCCCGGAGGCATTGAATTCTGGAGGGACAAACCTTATGTGGAACAACCCAGCTGGTCCCCAAGAGGGGATCAAATCGTCTTTCAGTGCAGGACACAGACCCAGGGTTCCAGCGCCATCTACAACATTTGGTCGATAGACCCCCAAGGGTCCCAACTCACCCGTGTCACCGATGAGCCCTACGACAGTCGCTGGCCCACATGGTCACCGGATGGCGAGAAGGTCCTGTTTGCCTCGAAGCGGGATGGGGGGCAGACTTATGACATGTGGCTCACGGACAGGACCGGGGGGAATGCACGGAAACTGGTGGATTGGGGCGTTGACTGCGTGAGTTTCTCATTTTCTCCCGACGGCGAAAGGATCGTCTTCCAGATTCCAGGCGGGTGGCTCTATATCATGAACCTGGACGGCACCATCCTGGAAGACCTCCCAGCCACCAGGTGCTGCGGCACTCCTGAGTGGTCTCCCTATGTTCTTGAGGTTTTTTCACATCAAATTCTTTGAAATGCCCGGCTTTATCGGTATCATTGAACGAAAAGGAATGTGCTTGGAGGCTAGAATTCGGGTCTTTGGCTCTGTTGGGAGAGGTGTATAAAGATGCCGCAACCCGCTAAAAAGAAAGCCACCTACAACGATCTTCATTCCATCCCCGAAAACATGGTGGGGGAGATCATCGATGGCGAACTCTTCGTGACTCCCCGACCGTCAGCCAGGCACACCCATGCGTCATCGATCGTCGGGGCTGAGGTGTGCCCACCGTATCAGCTCGGGCGTGGCGGTCCCGGCGGATGGATCATTCTCGATGAGACTGAAATCATGCTCGGAGAGCATCTGCTTGTGCCGGACCTTGCAGGTTGGAGAAAAGAGCGATTTCCAGGAGCACCAAAGGACAATTGCATTTCAGTCTCTCCGGACTGGGTGTGTGAGGTGCTTTCACCAAGCACCGCACGTCTGGACAAAGTCCGGAAGATGCCGCTGTACGCCCGGCACAATGTGCCTCATTTGTGGCTGGTCGATCCTGCTAGCAGGACCCTGGATGTTTTTTCACTTGAGAGCGGCAAGTGGGTGCTGCTGGCAGCCTTCGCCGAAGATGACATTGTGAGGGCGGAGCCGTTTCAGGAAATTGAAATTGAGCTCAAGAACCTCTGGCTGGACTAAGATGGGTCATCCCTCCGTGGAGGTGATCAAAGCTTGTGATTCTTGGGTAAGATGCGAAGAGTGCAAAGAGGTTGAGGGTATGACAGGTGCTGCGGGGTTGCCCCAGTGGAAGCAAACATATTCTGATATTGCCAGTCAGTTGGTGCAGGAGTGTCGGACTTTTTATGCCGAAAGACTCGTCAGTTTTTGCCTGTTCGGTTCCGTCGGAAGAGAAACCATGCACTACGCTTCAGACATAGATTTCCTTATTGTCGCTGACCCGCTCCCAGCAGGGCGCGTCAAGCGAGTCCGTGAGTTCTCCCAGGTTGAGCTCAAATTGGCTGAAGGGCTGGCGCGGGCTCGCAGGAATGGGATTTCCATTGAGCTGTCGCCGGTGCTCAAAACTCCCGCAGAGGTTCAATTGGGTAGTCTGCTGTTTCTGGATATGCTTGAGGACGGCCGTATACTCTTTGATCGAGATGACTTCCTGAAAGCCTACTTCACCTGCTTCAAGAACCGTTTGGACCAGCTTGGTGCAAAGCGCATCAGAAGGGGTGATGCGTGGTACTGGATCTTGAAAGAAGATTACATGCCCGGAGAGGAGTTCACAATTTGACCAACACGACCCTGGCCGAAAGCTATCTCTCAAAAGCCCGAGTGCGGCTCAAGATCCTTGATGTGCTTTTGGAAAATGAGGCCTATTCGGATGTCGTCAGAGAAGCACAAGAAGTTGTGGAGCTTGCTCTCAAAGGAATGCTGCGTCAGGTTGGCATCGAACCCCCAAAATATCATGACGTGGGGCCGTTCCTTCTGGACAACAAAGAACGGTTTTCGGAACGTGTCGTAGGGTCGCTCCAAAGGCTTGCCGAGATCTCCGGATGGCTAAGGAAGGAAAGGGAGTTTTCGTTTTATGGAGATATCGACTTCATACCGACCGAGCGCTACGATCTCGATGACGCTGAGAGGGCGATAGCCGATGCGGTTTTTGTGGTCGATGCAGCATCGAATGTCATACGTTTGGATCGATGACCTGCATAAAGATGAATGGTTTACCGCAGCGCAAAGTGGTAAAAACAGGGGATTCAGAGGGTAGGACCAGGTGAGGCTCACAGCACGGTATTAGGCAGCAACCCAAGGCTTTTTTTTCACCACGAAGGGCACGAAGGGACGCGAAGGACAAAGGGAAAAGTTGGGCAGGATCTGGTTCATGGGGAGGCGGGGACTCATGCTGAGTTGCGTTCAAAATCGTGCTGACGAGAGTTACAGACGTAGCATAGCCCCTTGTGGGCGTAACGGAGTCGACGGGCACAAGGCCCTAAGCTACACCGCCTTGACTGCAACTTCGTATCATATCCTAACCGGAGGTTTCCCAATTCGATTTCCGGCTCATCAAGAATGATCCACCCGTCAGGCCCACCACCTCGACCGAAATGATAAGGTGGTCCCACCAAATTTCCCAGGGAAGAGGCTGCGTACACATGCTTCCTCGATGGTCTGGGCGTAACGATCAACTCACCTTCAATGATCTCCCCGGTCATATTCTCGGGAATACCGAAGAGATGCCCATAATCGGTTAACACGAAGGCCACGAAGTGCACGAAGCCGTTCCACACGATCGTTCATCGCCGATGGGCAAAAGAAACGAGAGCGGATGAGTTGGGCATGGGGCTTGCTCATGAAGAGTCCAAGTCGCTTTTCGAGAGGAAAGCGTGTTTTCATGAGCAATCCACGCAGCAGGAGGAATCATGCTCAAGAAACTCTTTTGCCTGGCCTTCCTTCTCTTTCTGGCATCGAGTTTGCCTCCTCAACCCGTCTTTGCCAAAGAATCCCTTGTGTTTGGGCCCGCCCGGTATGAGCGGAGTTGGGGAAAGCCCAAGACGGTCACCACGGAATTCACAACCCCGGATGGTGGTTCGGGTTTCAAGATGGAAATCCGAAACGGGGACTTCCGGGGACGCCATCGGGTATCGAGTGGAAGCGTCACATTGAACGGCAAGAAGGTCGTGACCCCCTGTGACCTCAACCATTATGTCGCCACGGATCAAGAGGGCCGTCTCGCTCGAGTCTTCCAACGAGCTCGCGGTGACGCTCACAGGAAGCCCGGGAAGCTTCATCACCGTCACCATTGTGAGAGCCACCATGGCAGCGCCTCGGTGAGCCTTTCCGCCTTCCCTGAATCCATTGCGGCAGGTGGCTCGTCCACCCTGACCTGGACCTCTTCCGGCGCCAAGACCTGCGAGATCGATCACGGTGTCGGGAGCGTTCCTCTGGAGGGTTCGGCAGCGGTTGCTCCCAGTCGAACCACGACCTACACCATAACGGCTGCCGGGCCCGGCGGGACGTCCACCGCGAGCGCAACCGTCACCGTGTTGAGCCAAGCCCCCGTCGCAAACGATGACCATGCATCCACGACGGAGGAAACACCGGTTTCCGTTGACGTCCTGGCAAATGATGCGGGAAGCGGGCTCTCGGTCTCGAGCGTCACCCAGGGGGCTCATGGACTGGTCTCCCTCAACCCGGACGGGACTGTCACCTACGCTCCGGAACCCGATTTCAACGGTGAAGACAGCTTCACCTACACGGCCCGGGACAGCCTGGGTGGAACAGCAACAGGCACGGTCTCCGTCACCGTGAACCCCGTAAACGATGCGCCTGTGGCGAACAATCAATCCATAAGCACGGATCAAGATGCAGCGGTTTCGATTCTCCTCAATGGCTCTGATCCTGACGGGGATTCCCTCAGTTTCTCTGTGGCCGCGTTGCCTGCCCATGGAAGTCTCGCTGGAACGCCTCCCCGGCTCACGTATACCCCGGATTCGGGCCACCACGGAGCGGACAGCTTCACGTTCAAGGTGAGCGATGGAGCCCTTGATTCACAGCCCGCAACCGTTTCCATCACGGTGAACCGGGTGAACCATCCCCCCGCGGCGGTCGATGATGCGGTAACTACGGGGGAAGGCAAGGCCGTTCTCGTCGCAGTTCTCGCAAACGACAGGGACCCCGACGGAGACCCTGTTGCACGTGTCCGCCTTCACCCAAGGGAGCCATGGGAGTGTTGTAGATGGGGGGAACGACGCTCTCGTGTCTATACCCCGGCGGCGGGATTCAGCGGTGAAGACAGTTTCACCTACTCGGTCAGCGACGGAAACGGCGGAAGTGCTTCGGGCACTGTCAGAATCAAAGTGAATCCTCTTTCTTCCATAACACTTCGGATTACGTCGCCCCTGGAAGGAGAGTTCATAGCCGGACCCACTGTGATGGTTCAGGGCATCATCACCAACCCGGCGGGACATGAGACGGGAGTCACGGTGGGAGGTGTCACGGCGCAGGTCTATGGCAACGAGTTCGTGGCCAACCACGTGCCGCTCGCAAGATGGAGAGAACGTCATCACCGCCACGGCAACGGATAGTGAGGGCAACGCCGCTTCAGCTTCAGTCCAGGTCCTTGCGGAGTCTGGAGGGGAATACCTGAGGCTGAATGCGAACAACTATTCCGGTGTGGCGCCCCTTGAGACCACCCTGAGAGTCGATTCCTCCTTCGGCTTCAGCAATCCGACCTTTTCCTGCATGGGACCGGAAGAGATCGAAATACTTGACGACTCTGTCCCGGAGGAGAGGAGAGTGAGGTTTCAGGCCGAGGGAATCTATCAATGTGCGGCTGTGGCAAAAGACACGCAGGGCCTGTCGCACTCGGACACCATCATGCTCAATGTCCTGAGCCGCAGTGCAATCGATGGATTGCTCAGGGCAAAATGGGATGGAATGAAACGAACACTTGCCGGTGGCGAGATCGAGGCAGCCTTGGAATACTTCTCGAGTAGATCCAGAGACCGGTATCGCATGATCTTCGGGGAGATCGCTCAGAGACTCCCGGAAATCGTTTCCCGGATGGAGGATATCGAGATGATCCTTTGCCGCGATGACGCGGCAGAATACCGCATGAATCGAACCCATATAATTAATGGACAGCCCGTGGCCATCACCTATTCCATCTTTTTCGGGCGAGATGAAAAGGGTCTTTGGAAGATCGACAAATTCTAAGCTGAGAGGGTCGTCGCGGATTTGCGTGACAGATACGTGCTGTAGCATAGCCCCTTGTGGGCGTTAGGACGGGCACAAGGCCCTATGCTACAGGGTGAGGGACTCTGAAACAGGATGACTCGGGCATTTTTTCACGGCGATCTGTGATGAGCAGCTTGAGAGAAGGGCAATGTGAAGGAGACACCCATGGCAGGCATGTCGGTTGCCGACGGAAACAAGGGGAAGAAGCTGTTTCGGTGGTTGGGCGCAGGAGCATTGTTGTTGGTGGTTCTGGCTGCGATTGGGCCCTGCACCATCACTCACAAGTTCGGTCCATACCATGGGAGAGTCATTGAGGAGGCATCGGGAGAGCCCATCGAGGGGGCCCTCGTCCTCATGGTCTTCTTTACCGAGATGTACACTCCCGGCGGGTTCACAACCCACTTTGTCGAAGCGCTGGAGAGCACGACGGACGCCAAAGGCGAATTCAGCATACCCGCCTTCAGAGCCTGGGCATTCAGGCTTCCCCACAAGTGGGATGACCTTACCCCTATCACGATATTTAAACCCGGCTATGGGGCCTACCCTATGCGCTTTATTCCGCAAGATGAGCATGTAACCATCAGTTTGCCAAGGTTAATGACCCGGGAGGAGAGACTAGATAGTCTAATTCTGCCATCCTGGTGTACCAGACGAGAAGATGAAGAATCTTATGGATCAGTTCAGGCAAGAACGCAGGAGCCTAGGAGTCCTGAAGTAAAGAAGGAAGGAAGCACAACCATGAAAATCTCTTTGAAGATGTTCTTTCCGCTCATAATAATCGTGTCTGTTTTTGGGCAATTGGTTGCTCTGGCGTACGATCATGACGTGGTACATCCTGAAGTAAATCGTCATGCTGCAAACAATTCCGCCATTGATACCTTCATGAAGAGCCAACTTGGTTTTCCTCTCGGCATCAGGAGTGTGTTAGAAGCAAAGGAAACGAGAGATTGGCTCGCGGAGGGTGGCAAACGGGAGGATGCCAACCCCCGGTGGTTGAACCACTTTCATGACCCGCTGGAGCCTTGGGCGATGGCCGGCTTGGACATGTCCCTGGTGCCCAAGGGGATATCTTCCCTTTTGTGGGCTCAGCTACCCGATGATCCTGGAGCCTATGCTACCAACTCTTTTTCGTGGAGTGCCGCAAGGGGGAGCTACTACAAGGCCCTGACAACCGGCTCCGAGTCTGATTGGGCGCAGACTTTCCAGACCCTCGGGCAGGTCATGCACCTTCTGGCCGATGCCGCGGTCCCGGCCCACGTGAGAAACGACGCGCATCCCTCAGGTGACCCGTACGAGAAATGGGCAAAGGACGCGGCTTCCCAAGGGGTGCTGAATTATCAACCCCAGAGCCCGATCGATCCATTGATCTTTGCGGGAGGTTTTGAGGATGCCTATGTCCCACTTTCCATCTCGGGCCTTTGGGATAAGGATCAGTACACGGGTTCCAACCCCTCCGATGGCCTGGTCGGTCTGTCCGAATACAGCAACGCGTATTTTTACAGTGAGGGCACCATTGGCCCCTCCTTCTTCACCGGATTTTTGTACCCCCATCCAGACAAGTCTCTCGATACCGACTTCTCGTCCATTGACTGGAACAACCCTGAAGGGGTGGACAGGCAGGACGGGAAGGTTGACCGGAAGATCTATCTGCGGCACACCGGGACATCCGATCCATACCGACTCCTGGCGGCAAGCTACTTACTTTGGGACTGCATGCCCCCTCAAACCTGCTGGGGCTACGCCTGGCTCCTGGATTCCGAGATCCATAAGGACTATGCGTCACTGCTTGTACCTAGGGCCGTGGGCTACTGCACCGCGCTTGTTGACTACTTTTTCAGAGGCAAGCTGGACGTTGCGGGTATGAGTCTCCGAAGACGTTCCAACGGCGATTTCTCAGGGATTGGCCTGAAGGTCAGGAATGCATCCAAGTTGGGTCAGCTGGGGGAAATGATGAAGTCAGGCAGCATTGACCTCATCTACAGATACACGCTACCAGGTCAAACGGGATTCGCACGGGCCGTGGTGGGAGGGATTTATACCGTCACCGGTGATGGAGACCCGATCAACACCGGACTTTGTCCCCATTGAAGTGAGCTTTCCCATCGGGATCCCAATGAAGGCGAAAGACATCACCATCACTCTCGTCTACCGGGGAAAGCTTGGAAACGAGGATGGGGCCATAGCCGCGAAGGTGATTCCTCTGACCTCGAAGATCGCCTACACCGGCCAGCCCGGATGTTCGACCAATCCGAGCTTCCTTTACACAATTCGCCCCGACGGGACGGATGACACCCGGATCACGGATGCCGACGAAGGCCGCGGCTATGTGTGGAGGGCAAATCCGACATGGTCGGCGGATGGAAGGTTCCTGGCCTTCAACGGCATCACCTCGGACAACCGCTACGAAATCGTCGTGGTGGACCTCACCTCGGAGGAGCCATATCCGGGCAACATCAAGAGGGTGTTTGGGGATACCCAGTGCCACTATCTCGCCCCTTCATTGAGCCCGGATGGAACGAAGCTGGTGGCCCAGCGGCTTCGGATGCGGCATCCGCTTGACGGGAGCGATCTCTACAATGCCCTCGTTGTGTTCGACTTGAGCACAGGCACCTGGAGTTTCCCCGGAGGCATTGAATTCTGGAGGGACAAACCTTATGTGGAACAACCCAACTGGTCCCCAAGAGGCGATCAAATCGTCTTTCAGTGCAGGACACAGACCCAGGGTTCCAGCGCCATCTACAACATTTGGTCGATAGACCCCCAAGGGTCCCAACTCACCCGTGTCACCGATGAGCCCCACGACAGTCGCTGGCCCACATGGTCACCGGATGGCGAGAAGGTCCTGTTTGCCTCAAAGCGGGATGGGGGGCAGACTTATGACATGTGGCTCATGGACAGGACCGGAGGGAATGCACGGAAACTGGTGGATTGGGGCGTTGACTGCGTGAGTTTCTCATTTTCTCCCGACGGCGAAAGAATCGTCTTCCAGATTCCCGGAGGGTGGCTCTATATCGATGAACCTGGACGGAACGGACCTGCGCGACCTCCCGACCACCAGGTGCAGCGGCACTCCTGAGTGGTCTCCCTATGTTCTTGAGGTTTCGGGAAATCCTTGAGAGGCGTCGGCGGGAACAAATGATTGAGACGCAATGGGAGTGGTTTGGGGGGGCGGCCAACTCACCGCCAACGACCTCCCCGGTCGTGTTCTTGCGGATCTGGCCGGCTCTGGCATCTACTGGATGCGCTCAGGAAGCTTATCGATCTCCTTCAATGGCCAGGCGGATATCTTTCTTTGGACAGGGAAGCTGTGCTCCCCTGGATAAATGAGCCAGAGGTGATCAAGGTTCAAGTCTTCCACAGCAGCTTGCATCGATTTTGAAAGTTTTGGACCTTCGGTGAATTTGAACTCAACCCCAAAGCGCCGTCCCCGCAAGGGAAAGAACAGGTCGATCTCGGCACCGCTGTGAGTGGCCCAGTAAAAGGCTTGCGATGGCTTGATAATCTGCAGGGTCTGCTCCAACGCAAATCCTTCCCAGGAAGCACCCAAGCGGGGGTGTCCCAAAAGGCTGTGCAAGTCGGGAAGGTTGAGCAAACTGTGCAGAACCCCTGAGTCGCGCAGGTAGATCTTTGGTGCCTTGACCTGACGCTTGCCGATGTTCTCGTACCACGGCTGCAGCTGCCGGACCATGAAGGTCCCAGCGAGGATGTCGAGATACGATCGAACCGTCTTGTCGGAAAGACCCATGGAACGGCCCAGTTCCGAGGCGTTCCAGGTTTGCCCATGGTAGTGGGCCAACATGGTCCAGAAGCGACGCATGGCTGGAGCGGGAATTGAAATCCCAAGCTGGGGAATGTCTCGTTCGAGGAAGGTCCGAATGAATCCTTCTCGCCAAATCATGCTGTCGTCATCGGATTGAGCTAGAAAAGAGCGTGGAAAGCCGCCACGCAGCCAGAGCGTCTCAAGGGAGTTGCCCCCTGTCTCTCGCAGGTCAAAGCCTGAAAGCTCCAGAAATTCCACACGCCCAGCAAGGGTCTCGGAAACCTTCCTGACAATATCGGGCGAAGCGCTGCCAAGAATGATGAAACGAGCTCGATTTTGCGGGCGGTCCACAAGGACGCGCAAAACACTGAACAACTCCGGCATTTTCTGAGCTTCGTCCAGGACGACGAATCCCTCGAGGGCACCGAGCATCATTTCGGGATTTTGGAGGCGCCGCACGTCAGGCTGCGATTCAAGATCGAAATAGGTCGTGGCCCTGCCTTCTCCAAAGGCGCGGGCGAGCGTTGTCTTGCCGCACTGCCTGGGACCGAGGAGTGCGGTTATGGGCGAGCGCTGCACGCCACTCGAGAGTTGTTGGAGATAGGATGCTCTGTCAATCATAAACTTCATATTATCATGAAATCTCGGAATTGTGATCCGAAATTTCAATAAGCCAGGAGCGCCATCGGGTTCGATCCAGACGGGATGATATGTCGAAATCCGTCATCCGATTGAGTCAATTACTCCCAGGGGCGGGACGCTTTTCTGGCAAGCGAAGACAGCCGGGATCTTGCCCCTTCAGGTCTGCTCACCGCAAAGGAGCAGAGTGAGCAGTAACGCACTCCGGATGCGTCTCGTTATTTCACCACGAAGAACACGAAGGGACACGAAGGACAAAGCAAGAAGCTGGGTGGGTCAAGTCGGTTCATGGGCAGGTGGAGACTCATATCCCATCCACAGATTTCCGAGTTCGATTTCCACTTCACTGAAGGGTTCAGCCCTTGCTTTGTCGTTTTCGACAAATGTCCCAAGGACCACCCACCTGCCGGATTGCAACTCGAAAACGTCCAACGTTCGGGCCAGGGGATCGATGAGCCACAGGTGCGGCAATCCATGTTCCGCGTAAATACCCATCTTCTTGACTTTGTCCACTCGAATGGTGCTCGGTGAAAGGACTTCACAAACCCAGTCGGGCACAGCGGAAATCCAGTTCGTTTCTTCCGACTGGGGAAACCGCTCCTTCCGCCATCCCCCCAGATCGGGAACCAGGATGTTTTCTCCCAGTGCGATCTCGGGCTCGAGCAAAATAACCCACCCGCCAGGCCCACCACCTCGACCGAATTGATAGGGCGCCCCCACCTCAATTTCCAGAGCAGAGGCCGCGTATACATGCTTCCTGGATGGTCTCGGGGTAACGATCAACTCACCGTCAATGATCTCCCCGGTCATGTTCTCGGGAATACCGAAAAGATCCTCATAAACGGCTCTCTTCCCCGCCGGCTCAGACATTCTTGGACTCCTCTCGCTGGGCTTTTCGACAAGTGAAGCATCAAAGTGTGCGGATATATTACCCCCCCGGTGTTTTGTGTTCAAGGATGAGTGCAAAGTGGGGCAGGGATTTTCACCGCAAAGGCGCCGAGGGCCCAAAGGAGCAAGAACGGGGGATTCCAGGGATATAGTTGGGCAGAATTAACAACTGGTGAGTCTGCAGAGGAATCCCAGATGGTTTTCAGAATTCCGCCTGTGAATGAAACAATCACTTGTTCGGCCTTCAAGCGAGGATCACAGCACGGTTCTTGGGCGGCAGCCAAAAACTTTTGTCGCCAGGAAGGCCAGAAGCGCACGAAGCTGTTTCACAGGATATTCATTGCCAATGGGCGAAAGGAATGAGAGGGGATGAGTTGGGCATGGTGCTTGCTTAAGCAGGGTTCAAGTCGCATTTCCCTGCTCCAGGGAATTACCCCTTGGAGTGGTCACCAAGGAATGTCCCTGAAGCAACCGGAGACTCTCAATTTTCCCTGGAGAAGTCACCTTCTGACAGCAATCCACGCAGCAGGAGGAATCATGCTCAAGAAACTCTTTTGCCTGGCCTCCCTACTTTTTCTGGCATCGAGTCTGCCTCTTCAGCCAGTCTTTGCCAATGAATCCGTTGTGTTTGGGCCCGCCCGGTATGAGCGGGGTTGGGGAAAGCCCAAAACGGTCACGAAGGAATTCACAAGTCCGGAGTGTGGTTCGGGTTTCAAGATGGAAATTCGAAACGGGGACTTCCGGGGACGCCATCGGGTATCGAGTGGAACCGTCACATTGAACGGCAAGAAGGTCGTGACCCCCTGTGACTTCAACCATCATGCGGGAGGTATCAAGAGGGCCGTCTCGCTCGAGTCTTCCAACGAGCTTGCGGTGACGCTCAAAGGAAGCCCGGGAAGCTTCATCACCGTCACCATTGTGGGAGCAAGGCATGGCCCCACGGTGAATCTTTCCGCTTCGCCTCAATCCATTGCGGCAGGTGGCTCGTCCACCCTGAGCTGGATCTCTTCCGGCGCTGAGACCTGCGAGATCGATCACGGTGTCGGGAGCGTTCCTCTGGAGGGTTCGACAGCTGTTGCTCCCAGTCAAACAACGACCTACACCATAACGGCTGTCGGGCCCGGCGGGACGTCCACCGCGAGCGCAACCGTCACCGTGTTGAGCCAAGCCCCCGTCGCAAACGATGACCATGCATCCACGCCGGAGGACACACCGATTTCCGTTGACGTCCTGGCAAACGATGCGGGAAGCGGGCTCTCGGTCTCGAGCGTCACCCAGGGGGTTCATGGACTGGTCTCCCTCAACCCGGACGGGACTGTCACCTACACTCCGGAGCCCGATTTCAACGGCGAAGACAGCTTCACCTACACGGCCCGCGACAGCCGGGGCGGAACCGCAGCAGGCAGGGTCAGCGTCACCGTGAACCCCGCAAACGATGCGCCTGTGGCGGACAATCAATCCATAAGCACGGATCAAGATGCAGCGGTTTCGATTCTCCTTGCTGGCTCTGATCCTGACGGGGATTCCCTCAGTTTCTCTGTGGCCGCGTTACCCGCCCACGGAAGTCTCGCTGGAACGCCTCCCCGGCTCACGTATACCCCGGATTCGGGCTACCACGGAGCGGACAGCTTCACGTTCAAGGTGAGCGATGGAGCCCTTGAATCACAGCCCGCAACCGTCTCCATCACGGTGAACCGGGTGAACCATCCCCCCACGGCGGTCGATGATGCGGCAGCGACAGGCGAAGGCAAGGCCGTTGTCGTCTCAGTTCTTGCAAACGACAGGGACCCCGACGGAGACTTATTGCGCGTGTCCGCCTTCACCCAAGGGAGCCATGGGAGTGTTGGGGATGGGGGGAACGACGCTCTCGTGTATACCCCGACGGTTGGATTCAGTGGTGAAGACAGTTTCACCTATTCGGTCAGCGACGGAAACGGCGGAAGTGCCTCAGGCACTGTCAGAATCAAAGTCAATCCTCTTTCTTCCATAACGCTTCGGATTACGTCACCCCTGGAAGGAGAGTTCATAGCCGGATCCTTTGTGATGGTTCAGGGCATCATCACCAACCCGGCGGGACATGAGACGGGAGTCACGGTGGGAGGTGTCACGGCGCAGGTCTTTGGCAGTGAGTTCGTGGCCAACCACGTGCCGCTTCAAGATGGAGAAAACATCATCACCGCCGCGGCGATGGATGTCGAGGGGAATTCGACAAGCACGTCAGTCTCCGTGACTTCAGACTCTACAGCTGATTACATCGAGATCACGGCGGATATCGAATCAGGGATATCGCCCCTTGACATATTGCTGCATGTCCGCGGGTCTTTTGACTTTGCTGATTCAGCCCTCTCCTATTCAGGTCCGGGAGCGGTTGAAATCCTGGAGACGGCACCCGGGGAATATCGCGTCAGGCTGACCACAGAAGGCCCCTACCTCTTTACGGCAGAGGCGGTGGACAGTCAAGGCGCCATCCACACAGACACGACGGCGATCATGCTGATGGATCGGGAAAGATTGGACGCCCTCCTCAAAGACAGATGGAATGGGATGAAGAACGCTTTAGCCCAGGCCGACATCCAAGGAGCCCTGGCCTATTTCCTGGAGACCTCCAGGGATCGTTACGGGGAGATCCTCGGGCATCTCGCCGGCGAGTTGCCCGGCATAGCCTCGGCAATGCGCGAAATCCAGCTCGTTTACACAAAAGACAGAGTTGCCAAATACAGGATCAAACGGCTGGAAGATGTGCAGGGGCAGATCTATGATATCACTTACACCATCTACTTCGTCAAAGATCCATTTGGGATATGGCGCATCGAAAGTTTCTAGGAACCCGCAGGCGAAATGGAGGTCCTCCCAGTGAGGTTAAAAGGTTGGTTTGCTGCCCTGGGCGTGGTTGCCATGCTTCTGGTGTCCCTTTTCGCAATACGTGAGTGTGGCAGACAGTTGATCACCGGACAAGTGGTTGATGCAGTTACTGGTGAACCGATAGAAGGGGCCGCGGTGCTCATCGACTGGTGGGAGCCCGGGCCTGGACCACCAGGACTGGCCGGCAGCCATCAGCTTGAATGGAAAGAAACCCTCACCGATGCTCAAGGTCATTTCACCGTGCCCAAGCATTCCACTTTTGCCTCCGCAAAAGAATTCAACATGGCCGTATATAAGAAGGGTTATGTTTGTTGGAGTAGTCAGAAGATTTTTCCATCTAACAAAGCAAGAGAAGATTTTAGTATGAAAAATGGTATGAAGATTGTCCTTGAGCCTTTCAGAGATGAATATTCAAAGGAAGACCACGCTATGTTTACAGTACATTGGTCACCTAAAGCGCCAGCAGCTCTGTACTACGAGGTTATCAAGTCTGAAGAGCAATTATGGGGTGACATCCTGAGAAGAAACAAGGAGAAATAATATGCGCAGAATATTTTTCTCTGTTTTAATATATTTTTTTATATCTTTATCGAACTGTTATCCATTTGATGACCAGACGACCCATCCAGAATTGACAAAGGCCGCTATTGAAATACTTCGCCCCAATATCGATCGTTATCTGAAAGAGTCTCTGCAATTAGGTGGAGGTATCGATACATTTGTCGGTAGCCGTAAAATCAAAGACATCCTTCAGGCAGGCTCTGTAGAAGAAGACAAACCCAATTGCCGGGCCTCCAATCATTTTCATAATCCCGGCAATGAGTTGTCCTGGGACACATCCGGCATGAGCGACGAACCATGGTTTGTCGACAGGGCTTGTCGCGGAACGGATTATCCTCCCGAGATCATCACCTCGAGTGCACATTGGGCGACAGGATACACCGGGCCGGCGTCTGCGAGTGCAAAGAAGGCTACGGGAAATTCTGACGATTGGGATCATGCAAGGGAGGAGCTCCACAGTTATCTCACCGGGAGGGATTATCTGGGCCGTGTGGTTGCCGCAAAGGAGCTATACCCGGAATATTCAGTTTCGAAGGTCCCTCGGTCACTTGGGCCAGGTGCTGCATCTCCTTCAGGACATGGCTGTGCCCTCCCATGTGAGGAATGATTTTCTGGCCCACTTGGAATGGAAAGGAATTACCCGTTCGAGTCTTCGCGATCCAACTGCATGGGTGCATGAGAGATTTGAGGACTTCGTCAAAACCAACGGCGCGCTGATCTCCGGTGCTTCTGGAGGGGATTTGGAGGAAAAGAGCCTCACGAACTTCTGGGACACCAACAACTTCACTGGCAGCAACCCTGAGATCTCCATTGAAAGCCGAAGGATCGGACTGGCCGAATACACAAATGTCAATTTTGTGAGCAAGAATACCCTGTTCGCTGAAGCATTTCTCGGTGACGGCAACCCCTCAAACGACCTTCACTACCATCCATACCCGCGCAAATCGAGCACCAATGTGCAGCAGTATCTTGACGGGGATTTGCTTCCCGCGGTGGTCATCGGCGAGGACAAAGTGCCCGACACGTCGTTCTACATCGCCAAGACAGGAGATGGAGAACAGATCGCGCACTTTCTAAAGCCTTCGTATTTGAGCAAGCCCGTGAGAGACCATTTTGACGGATGGGGGACCTTTGATGTGTTTTACCGGACCTTCCTCTTGGATGAGGAATGCCTCAGGGAATACGCTTCCAGGCTTCTCCCCAAAGCCGTGGGCTATTCGGCGGCGCTGCTTGAGTATTTCTTCAGGGGGAGCTTCGAAATTCGTTACGGGACCACGGCAAGGGACAGCGCTGGCAACATCACCGGTCTGGATCTTTGGGTCAAGAACGGATCCAAGGTGGGAGGGCAACCGGAGTCCATGGAAAACGGGACCATATCCGTTGGATTCAGATACTTGCCCGAGGGTGGCACAGAGTCTCTTCTCGGCTTGGTTAAGGACGTCTACACAGTGGCTGGTGTCAACGATCCCATCAATAACGAGTTCGTTCCCCTGCGAGTCAACCTCCCGAATCCTATTCCATTCAAGGCAAAAAACATCGGCTTCACTCTCGTCTACCGGGGAAAGCTTGGAAACGAGGATGGGGCCATAGCCGCGAAGGTGATTCCTCTGACCTCGAAGATCGCCTACACCGGCCAGCCCGGATGTTCGACCAATCCGAGCTTCCTTTACACAATTCGCCCCGACGGGACGAATGACATCCAAATCACGGATGCCGACGAAGGCCGCGGCTATGTGTGGCGGGCAAACCCGACATGGTCGGCGGATGGAAGGTTCCTGGCCTTCAACGGCATCACCTCGGACAACCGCTACGAAATCGTCGTGGTGGACCTCACCTCGGAGGAGCCATATCCGGGCAACATCAAGAGGGTGTTTGGGGATACCCAGTGCCACTATCTCGCCCCTTCATTGAGCCCGGATGGAACGAAGCTGGTGGCCCAGCGGCTTCGGCTGCGGCATCCGCTTGACGGGAGCGATCTCTACAATGCCCTCGTTGTGTTCGACTTGAGCACAGGCACCTGGAGTTTCCCCGGAGGCATTGAATTCTGGAGGGACAAACCTTATGTGGAGCAACCCAACTGGTCCCCAAGAGGCGATCAAATCGTCTTTCAGTGCAGGACACAGACCCAGGGTTCCAGCGCCATCTACAACATTTGGTCGATAGACCCCGAAGGGTCCCAACTCACCCGTGTCACCGATGAGCCCCACGACAGTCGCTGGCCTACATGGTCACCGGATGGCGAGAAGGTCCTGTTTGCCTCAAAGCGGGATGGGGGGCAGACTTATGACATGTGGCTCATGGACAGGACCGGAGGGAATGCACGGAAACTGGTGGATTGGGGCGTTGACTGCGTGAGTTTCTCATTTTCTCCCGACGGAGAAAAAATCGTCTTCCAGATTCCCGGAGGGTGGCTCTATATCGATGAACCTGGACGGAACGGACCTGCGCGACCTCCCGACCACCAGCTGCAGCGGCACTCCCGAGTGGTCTCCCTATGTTCTTGAGGTTTCGGGGAATCCTTAGGAAGCAACGGGCGGGAGACAATGATCCAGGCGCTTTGGAAGTCGAAAGGCCCTTGAGTGCAGAAATAACTCGAAGAAGAACGAACTGTCCATTCACCGCAACGAGACACCGAGGACACAAGGCTGATACTCATCTCTCAAATAGCCTTCGGGTCCTCTGGGTCTTTGCGGTGAAATGCGTTTTGGGGGTGCTCCTGGGGCTTGATCTCTCCATAAGCGGATTGACAAAACCTGGGCGGCGGTCTAGGAATTGAACGGCAGAGAGAGCGGGGGACTCCAAATGAGACACTCTACACAGCCTCCAATATGATTGATGCTTCCCGAAAATTCGTTTTGCTGCTCGTCGTGCTGCTCATTCCGGCCCACGATGCATACTCCGGCGAGAGATGCGTCAATCAGAGCGGCTTGCGGGTTTGCGTTCAGATGAAGGGGCCCTGCGATCTGGCTCACCTCATGCCCCGGGAAAAAACCAAAGCCAGGATGGACCTTTTCTACATAACCTTTTTGAACAATTCGGATCGGCGGGTTACGATCGATCCCGAGTTCTTCTACGGAATCACGGCATCGGGGTATGCCGTGAAGCTGGATGCCCCTTTGTATTCGAGCATCGAGCTCAAGACCAAGCTCAGGAGGAGGGACCTCGGTCCCCAGGAACAGACGCGGGGCCATCTTTTTTTCCCATCCTCGATGGGCCCGGTTCGCACACTGATCTATGAAGGTGACTTCTTGCTCGAAATCCAGTTGTTTTAGAGGAGCGAAAAGCTCCTGTGAGCAAAAAGACGATGCACACCGCGAAGGCCGCGAAGGCCCGGCTCGGCAATCAGGAGGAATCTGACATGTACTTTGGATTTGTGCGCCCAATTCTGATCATCTTGGTTCTTTCGCTGATGCAGTCCGGCTGCACTTTTTCCTCGGAAGCGAAGAGCGCCAGGCATATGAAGAGGGCTGATCAGTACTTTGCGGAGCAAAAGTACAAGGAAGCCGTCATCGAATACAAGAATGTGCTCCAGATCGAAACCCACAACAACCAGGCAACGCGGCAACTGGCATTTGCCTACTTTGCCCTCGGAGAAATGAATCAGGCTTTCCCGTATCTCCTCAAGGCAAAAGACCTGGACCCGGACAATTTGGAAGTACGACTCAAGCTCACCGCCCTCTACACAGTGGGAGGGAAGCCGGAAGAGGCCAGGAAGGAGGTCGAGTTCATTCTGGAAAAGGATCCCAGGAACTTTGAAGCCCATCTCCTCTCCGCAGCCATGGCCAATGCTCCTGAAGAAATAAACCATGCGCTCGACAGGCTCAAAGGCATCGAGTCGGACCACAAAGACAAGGCCAAGTATTATCTGGCCCTGGGAAGCCTGTACGCCAAGAGTCGCGACCTCCTCAAGGCTGAACAGGCGTTCAGGGAAGCCGCCGCGCGAGAGGGCAAGTCCCTGGAGGCTCATTTGGCCCTCGGTGACTTGTATCTGTCCAAGAGGGATGTCCAGCAGGCCGAACAGGAGTACAAACTGGCGGTGGATTCCTCTCCCGGCGGATCCATGGCGCACATCAGGCTGGCTGATTTCTATCTCTTGACTGGACGGGTTGAGGACGCAAAGCAGAGTCTGCATAACACCGTTTCGAAATTCCCCGATTTCCTGGCGGCAAAGTACAAGCTGGCCGAGATTGCCCTCGCTGAGAAGAAATACGATGAGAGCCTGAGCATCCTCAATCCCATCCTGGAGAAGCAACCTGCCGATGCAGAGGCGAAGCTGCTCAAGGGGCAGGTCCATCTCGCAAAACGGGAGACGGCGGAGGCTCTCAAGGATTTCGAGGAGGTTGTGAAAGCAAGACCGAGAGCGGTTCAAGGGCACTATCAGCTGGCCCTTGCCTTCATGCAGGCGGGGGATTTTCAGAAAGCCAAATCCGCCTTGCGCGATGCAACCGCCATCAACCCCGATTTCCCCGATGCCGTGATGCGGCTTGCCGAGCTCGAGATACGGGACCGGTCCTTCGACCGCGCCATCGAGCTCCTGACGAAACTGACCGAGAAACAGCCCAAGGCATTGCCTGCCTACTTTCTGTTGGGGTCTGCCTATCTGGGCAGGGGGGATGCGGGGAAAGCAGAGGCTGTCTATTCAAAGGTTTTGCAGATCGCCCCGAAAGATGCCCGAGGACACTATCTGCGCGGTGTTTCCCTGCAGAAGCAGGGCAAGAAAAGCGAGGCTGAAAAGGAGTACGTCAACGCCCTGTCGAATTCGCCCAAATTCGTGGAACCTCTGGCACAGCTCGTCGCCATGGATATGGCTGAAAAAAAGAGTGATGCTGCCCTTAAGCGCATCCAGCGGCAGATTGAAATCGCTCCCGACGTTGCGGGAATGTACGATCTCCTCGGTCGAGTCTATATGGTGAAAAAGGACCCGAAAAAGGCTGAAGCCTCCTTTCTCAAAGCCATCGAGCTGGAACCCAGGCTGGGAACCTCATACGTTTTGTTGAGTCAAGTCTACCTGTCCTCGAAAGATTACGATCGCGCCCTGGGTAAACTGGATGAGGCCCTGAAGACCAACCCCAGGAACGTCCAGGCACTCATGCTCACGGGGATGATTCAGCAGCAAAGGGGCAAGTTCGAGGAGGCCAGGGGAGCCTACGAGAAGCTCCTTGCGGTCAATCCCGGTTTCTTCCCGGCCATGAACAATCTGGCTTACTTGTATGCGGAGTACCTGGGAAACAATCAGAAGGCACTTGACCTGGCCTACAAGGCAAGGTCGGAGGCGCCCGAAGATCCCCATGTGGCCGACACGCTGGGCTGGCTGCTTTACAAGGAGGGCAAGCTCGAGCACGCTCTCACTTCATTGCAGATCAGCGCCTCCAAGCTTCCCGACAATGCAGAAGTGCAATATCACCTGGGAATGGTCCACTTCAAACTGGGGAACAAGGACGAGGCGCGCCGGGCGCTGAAGTTGGCCCTGGAATTGAAACAGGATTTCCGAGGCGCCGATGAGGCGAAACGGGCGCTGGCGGAGATGTGAGTCCCGAGATCTGTGCAACTGAACTCAAACGGGAGTCGGGGCCTCTTGACTCATACTCCTCAGACTCGAAATAATTCATCTTCACCGCTGAGACCGCGGAGATCAGACACTGACAATTCTATTCTCTGCGCTCTCGGCAGCCTCTAAGGTGAGATACGAGTCTAGCTCGCGGAGGGTGAAATGATCGTACCCGTCATACTTGCAGGTGGTTCCGGAACGCGCTTGTGGCCACTTTCGAGGGAGCTCTATCCCAAACAGTTCCTTCCGTTGGTGGACAAATACTCCCTGCTCCAGAACACAGTGCTGCGGCTGCGTGGCCTGGGGGAGGCTTCCCCCCCCATTGTCATCTGCAACGAGAACCATAGGTTCCTGGTGGCCGAGCAACTCAGAGCCCTGGGCATCAAGCCGTCGACGATCATCCTGGAACCTGTCGGACGAAACACCGCACCGGCCATCGCCGTGGCTGCAATCAGCGCATCCCTCGCAGATGTTGTGGACACCCTTCTTGTGCTGCCATCCGACCACCACATGAACAACGGCGACTCGTTCAAGAGTGCCGTGTCAACGGGAGCTCATCTCGCCCGGCAGGATTACCTGGTCACTTTTGGCATCGTGCCGGCGTATCCGGAAACCGGATACGGCTACATCGAGAAGGGTGAGCCGTTGGCGGGCGGAGAACGAGGTGAGCTCAACCAGGCCCTGAGAATCAAAAGGTTTGTGGAGAAACCGCCTGCGAACCTGGCCAGGGAGTACTTCGATTCGGGGAACTACCTCTGGAACAGTGGGATGTTCATGTTCCGCGCATCCAAGATACTTGAGGAGTTGAGAGTTTCTGCTCCGGAAATTGTCGCCGCCTGCGAGAGAGCTTATCGCAGCGGTTCCGGAGACATGGATTTCTACCGGCTCGACGCGGAGGCCTTTCGTGAAAGTCCGGGTATCTCCATCGACTATGCGGCGATGGAGAAAACGGAGCGCGGAGTCGTCATACCCTTGACGACCGATTGGAATGATCTGGGGTCCTGGGCCGCTCTTTGGGAAGTTCAGGAAAAGGACGCCAGTGGAAACGTGACGATGGGTGATGTCATGCTCCACGATGTCTCCAACTCCTATGTCCATGGGAGCAGCCGTCTCGTGGCTTCCATCGGGGTCAACAACCTGGTGGTTGTCGAGACCTCCGATGCCGTGCTCATTGCGGACTGGAATCGCGTGCAGGACGTCAAAGTGCTGGTGGAGCAACTGAAGGAGAGAGGACGAGAAGAGGCTGTCACCCACCAAAAAGTTTACAGGCCCTGGGGATCCTACGAAGTCATCAGCTTGGGGAATCGTTTTCAGGTGAAGCGGATCACGATCAAACCGGGGACAAAGCTCTCACTTCAAAGACACCACCACCGGGCGGAACACTGGGTTGTGGTTCACGGGACAGCCCTGGTCACCGAAGGGGACAAAGAGTACATTCTGAAGGAAGACGAATCCACCTATATTCCATTGGGTGTCACACATCGGCTTGAGAACCCCGGCAAGATTCCCCTTGAAATCATTGAAGTGCAAACCGGCAGCTACCTGGGCGAGGACGACATTCTCAGGTTCGAAGACGTCTTCGGGAGGCACGAGGCGAGGGCTTGACGTGGTTTGCCATTGCTGGGATTTGAGAAGATGGTTTAGGTGGCCCGAAGGGCCATCAGGGACTGCTAAGAGAAAGTATTTCACCGCGGAGCGCGCCGAGATCGCTGAGTACAGCTCCATACAAGAACGTGTCCATGTCCCACTGCGTCATGCCGGCAAAAGCCGGCATCCAGAGACTTTCCCTGGATTCCGGGTCAAGCCCGGAATGACGTCCAGTATCTTGGTCACTTTATTGCGTGGACTCCTACTCAAATAACGAATTGCGCTAGAAATCTCGGCGCTCTCTGCGGTGAGTTTCAAGCTGTTCATCGTTTCGGGTGGCTCGAAGGGACATGACGGACCACCGAGAAACGGGCCTCCTACCTCACGACGATTTGCCAGTTTTTGTCAAATGTCCTGTCAGGGGTCAGGGATGATTCGCTCGACCTGACCAGCCCGTTCATGGTCCACCGGTACAGAGCTCCCGATGGTTGGTGTTGCCAGAGAAGGTCGGGCTTGCCGTCCTTGTTGAAGTCAGCGACGGTTCGGACTTGCCAGCTGGTGTCACTGACCAGGTTGGGTGTCAGGTATTGGCCCCCTTGCTGATTGAGTCCCTGCATGATCCAGACGTAGAGATAACCGCTCTTCATGTGTTGCCAGAGGATGTCGGGTCTGCCGTCGCCGTTGAAATCCCCGGCGGCTCTTACCTGCCACTGGGTGTCGGCCACTTTGCTTGGCGTGAGATACTTGGACCTGCTGGTCTGTGTCAGCCTGTCCATGATCCACACATAGAGATCACCGGTCTTCACGTTTTGCCAGAGGATGTCGGTATTCCCGTCTTGATCGAAATCCGCCACGGCTCGAATCTGCCAATTGAGATCCGCCATACGGTCGGGTGTCAGGTAGACGGCTGCTTTCTGCTGCACCCCGTTCATCAGCCACACGACGAGTACACCCGTGTTCTGATGGTGCCAGAGCAAATCCAGCTTTCCGTCACGGTCAAAATCGGCCACCCCCCTGATTTGCCAACGGACGTCGGAAACCCGGCTTGGGCTGAGAGCCGAACCACCCGTGAAAGTCGATCTGTTAAGAAATGACGCGAAAAGCTCCCCGGTCGTCTGGTTGTGCCAAAGGATGTCCGGATTGCCGTCCCCGCTGAGATCGCTCGTTTTAGGGCTAGTGCTTGAAAGAGCGATGTTCAGGGATACGGTTGCTGTGTTCGAGTAGAGCTTCCCGTCACTCACCCTGAAAGTGAACGAATCGCTTCCGAGCATGTTGGTGTACGGGCTGTACGTGAAGGCGCCGGTAGCGGAGTTGGTGATGGTTGCACTCCCCTTGCTGCCGCCGCTCACGATGGAGAAAGTGAGCTTGTCGCCATCCGGGTCGGAGCCCGTCAAGGTGTTGCTGATCTGGGTGTTGACGAGAGTCGAAAAAGAACTGGTAGCTTGCTGTTGGAGCTCGATTGGCTGCATTGATCGTGACCGTGATGGTCGCCACATTGGAATCAGCCACTCCATCATTGGCTTTGAACTGTGAACGTGTATGCGCCCCCGTTACTCCCGTGGTCGGAGTGTATGAGTAAGCTCCCGTGGCGGGGTTGTTGATTGTTGACGCTGCCGCTGGATGGGGGGGCCACAAGAGAGTAGGTGAGGGCGTTGCCATCCGCGTCGGTCGCCACGAGGGTGCCACTCGCACTGGTGTTCATCGTGGTGGTGAGGCTTCCGTTGCTGGCAACAGGCGCACGATTGGTTGGCGGCGTGGTGCTCACCGGAACCGTGTAGGAGACCTCGTTGGAATAACCGCTTTCGTTGCGGGTGGAATCATAGTCCGTTACCGCAAAATAGTATTTGTTTCCATCGACGAGGTTCAGCACCTGGTAAGTCGTCCGGTTGCCCACATCGATGGCAGTGGAGTATTGTCTGCTTCCAATGCCGTAGTACATCTTGTAGCCGGAAATAGGCACAGGACTGCTTGCCGGTGGGTCCCATGCCAGGGTCACCGTGGCCGGCAACGCCTCTGTGCTTGGCAACACGACAAAACTGAAAACAAGGATTCCACAGCAGAGCAGCAGCTGTGGTAGGGCAGCCAATCGCCTTTGAAAAATGGTTGAAAGTCTTTGGAATGATGACATGCAGTCCTCCCCCTGGACGTGATTTCCCATTGAGCCCCAAAAAGCGGGGGCCCGTCACTGCACTGTCTGAATTCGCAAGGCTAGATTGGTATTTCTCGTAAGGCTGATGAAAGCGGAATGATATGCTGGCTCATTTGCAACCCCCCAAAGTTGCGCAGTTTTGAGCAAGACCAAAGGCATTCGGAAAAGCAATGCCTGCCCCCCTCGGTCAAGAAACCGATTTCGTGACCCTATTGCACACGGCGCGGGAAATTGCAAACAAAAAAATGAAAGGTGCTATCTTCCCGGGATTCGATTTGATGGAAATTTGGTAATAATCGGCAATTTCTGACCGCCTGGTCTGGAGCTTCCAATGGGGGGCTTGATTATGAAAAATCGGCGGGGAGTTGAAATCCACAATCGACGCTAAGCGTGGGCGGTTGTGATCAAGAAAGAAGCAAGGGGTGAGATGCATGGATCTGCATCTCACCCCTTGCTTGTTTGCCCTGGTTTCGAGGCGCGGGGGTGACCGGCGCAGGTCATCCCCGCTCTCGGGATGGTCTTACCTCTCTCTTGTTCGAGTGACCGTCAACACTTCAGGAATCACCACCGGCGCATTGTTGTTGGTTTCGTTGGTTTCCTGGACAGTATTGCCGCTGTCGACGACCGCCATGATGTACTTCCTGGAGAGCCCGGAAGCGGAGTATTTGAAGGAGATTCTCCTCGTTTGAGCAGCGTCCAGGTAGAGGAAGTTCGTCTTCTTGAGAAGCTGTCCCGGCGTCTTGCCGTCATCCGACAGGTAGAACCGGACTGTGAAATAACTCGCCCGTAAATTCCCCACGTTCCTGCAGTAGAGGTAACCGTATGCTGTCGACCCGCTGTAGGAAAAAGTCTGCCAGGATCCAGTGAGGTCCGGCCCGGTGTTGTTGTTCACATACACGGTGCAGCTGTCTACCGACTGCAGTCCGTCATCATCGGTGACGGTGAGTGAGAAGGTGAGGGCGGCACCTTGGATGGGAACCGTCGGTGCGATGAACCGGGGCATGCGCCGCCGTGGGATCGGACAGCGTCGCGGGGGGACCACTGATCTGTGTCCAGCGATGGCTCACCAGGGTTCCATCCGGATCGAAGGATGCGGAACCATCCAGATCGACCGCGCTGCCCTGGTACACTGTCTGGTCAGCACCTGCGTTGGCCTGCGGAGGAGCATTGTCCGAGACGTTCACGATGCAGTTGGCCGAGGATTGCAGACCGCCTTTGTCCTTTACGGTCAACTGGAATGTGAGAGATGCTCCCCCAGGTTCCACGGTGGGTGCCGTGAAGCTGACACTTGCCGGCGAAATGGAGACCAAGCTCACAGCAGGCCCACTGATCTTTTTCCATTCATAGGTGGCGATTCCATCGTCGGGGTCCGTGGAATTGCTGCCGTCCAGTGTCACATCCGTGTTCTCCGAGACCGTCTGCTGAGAACCGGCGTTGGCCGTGGGGGGAGTGTTGATCCAGCTCACATTGACGATGCAGGTGTCTTCAGCCTTCAACCCGACGGGGTCGGTCACTGTCAGCTTGAAGGTGAGCGACTCTCCACCGACTCCCACATTGGGGGTTGTGAAGGTGGGACTGGATGCCGAGGAGCTCGAAAGGGAAACGGAAGCCCCTTGCGTCTGGAGCCAGCTGTAGGTCAAGAGACCGTTCTCGGGATCCGTGGAGTTGGCTCCGCTCAAGGTCACCGTTTGCCCCTCCGCCACGTTCTGATCCGGGCCGGCATTGGCAACAGGCGGTTGATTGCCGACGGCGAAGGTGGCGCTGATGGTGTGTGTCGCCGTGACGTTGGAGAAGGTGTAGGTGGTGACCGCTCCTACGGAGATGCCGTCCACCAGGACGTCGGCGACCTTGTACCCGGAGCTTGGAGTGATGGTGAAGGTCCGGTTGGCACCCTGGTTGACGGAGACGGAGCCTGCGGGAGAATGGAGCCGTTGGCGCCGGCGGAGCTCGTGATGGTGTAGGTGTTGACGGCGAAGGTGGCGCTGATGGTGTGTGTGCCGTGACGTTGGAGAAGGTGTAGGTGGTGACGGCTCCCACGGAGATGCTGTCCACCAGGACGTCGGCGACATTGTAGCCGGAGCTTGGAGTGATGGTGAAGGTCTGGTTGGCACCCTGGTTGACGGAGACGGAGCCTGCGGGAGAAATGGAGCCGTTGGCGCCGGCGGAGCTCGTGATGGTGTAGGTGTTGACGGCGAAGGTGGCGCTGATGGTGTGTGTAGCCGTGACGTTGGAGAAGGTGTAGGTGGTGACGGCCCCCACGGAGACGTTGTCCACCACGACGTCAGCGACCTTGTAGCCGGAGCTTGGAGTGATGGTGAAGGTCTGGCTGGCACCCTGGTTGACGGAGACGGAGCCTGCGGGAGAAATGGAGCCGTTGGCGCCGGCGGAGCTCGTGATGGTGAAGGTTTTGACGGCAAAGGTGGCGCTGATGGTGTGATTGGCCGTGACGTTGGAGAAGGTGTAGGTGGTGACGGCTCCCACGGAGATGTTGTCCACCATGACGTCGGCGACCTTGTAGCCGGAGCTTGGAGTGATGGTGAAGGTCTGGTTGGCACCCTGGTTGACGGAGACGGAGCCTGCGGGAGAAATGGAGCCGTTGGCGCCGGCGGAGCTCGTGATGGTGTAGGTTTTGACGGCGAAGGTGGCGCTGATGGTGTGATTGGCCGTGACGTTGGAGAAGGTGTAGGTGGTGACGGCTCCCACGGAGATGCTGTCCACCAGGACGTCAGCGACCTTGTAGCCGGAGCTTGGAGTGATGGTGAAGGTCTGGCTGGCACCCTGGTTGACGGAGACGGAGCCGCGGGAGAAATGGAGCCGTTGGCGCCGGCGGAGCTCGTGATGGTGAAGGTTTTGACGGCAAAGCTGGCGGTGATGGTGTGATTGGCCGTGACGTTGGAGAAGGTGTAGGTGGAGACGGCTCCCTACGGAGATGTTGTCCACCATGACGTCAGCGACCTTGTAGCCGGAGCTTGGGGTGATGGAGAAGGTCTGGCTGGCACCCTGGTTGACGGAGACGGAGCCGCGGGAGAAATGGAGCCGTTGGCGCTGGCGGAGCTCGTGATGGTGAAGGTTTTGACGGCAAAGGTGGCGGTGATGGTGTGATTGGCCGTGACGTTGGAGAAGGTGTAGGTGGTGACGGCTCCCACGGAGATGCCGTCCACCAGGACGTCGGCGACCTTGTAGCCGGAGCTTGGAGTGATGGTGAAGGTCTGGTTGGCACCCTGGTTGACGGAGACGGAGCCTGCGGGAGAAATGGAGCCGTTGGCGCCGGCAGAGCTCGTGATGGTGTAACGTGGTTGTATTCGCTACGAAAGTCGCTGAAATCGTGTGAGGAGCCGAGATGTTGGAGAAGGAGTAGGTTGTGACGGCTCCCACGGATGCGGCTGTCCACGGTCACAGCCGCCACTTGATATCCTGTATTGGGAGTTATGGTGAAGGTCTTGCTCGAACCTTGAGCCGCATAAGAGGTCCCGCTGGGGCTGATGGACCCCCCTGCGCCGGCTGATGCCGTCATGGTGTGGGCAACGACCTGGTTGGATGGAGCACTTTCGTTGCCGCTGCCGTCGTAGGCCTTGGCGACGATATACTGGGTCGGGGCCGTGAGATTGAGGGTATAGGTAGTGCTAGTTTGGGCATCAGCACTGCTGGGGTAGTTCCCGCTGGTTGTGCCGTAATAGAGCTTGTATCCCGAAACAGTGCTCGGACTGGGGTCCCACGCGAGGGTCACCTGCGCCGAGTGAGCCAGGGGAAGGTTGGAAAAGCAAAGAAAAGCCGTGATGAAGAAAAGACCGAGGAAGAAATGGGGTAAACGGGCTTTCGACGGATTCTTAACGACAGAGTGCCATTTGACCATGAGAACACCTCCAGTACGATCCGAAAAAGCACAACTGGAGGTCAGCACTTCTTGCCGTCTCCGGCAACCCTGCGACCATATCCTGCGTATCCAGGACCCAGGCCAGTGGCTTTGCGTCCCACTTTTTCAAGTGGTTTGCCTTTTTCGGTCGGGTTGAAATGAAATTTGACAGGATGCCTCCTGTCAACAATCCAGCCAATGATGAATGCCGCATTGAATCTGAACAGTCCGAAGTGGTGCAGAGCAATTTATGTGCCCAATTGTCTAACATGCTGAATGTAATGCTTTTTACGCTGTTAGTGGGCGGTTTTGGAGGGGTGAACGGGCGGCAGGAATTTCCTTCCCTGGATGGGCAATGCTTTCAATCGGTTTGCATGGCAAGGAAAAGTCACAGAGGTGCTGGTTTTCTTGAGATTTTGGGGATTACTCTCATGAACTCCAAGTTACAGGACTGTAATCCAATCCCGTCACTTGTTCTTGCGCCATCGGTGATGGCTGATGCCAAGCTTCTTTACCTTGTAGTTCAGTGCTCTTGGCGTGATCCCCAGCACATCGGCCGCATCCTTCTGGATCCAGAGGCACTTCTCCAAGGCGGAGAGGATGAGCTCCCTTTCATTTTCTTTCAGCGGCTTCGTGGGCATTGCCTGGATCAATTCCTCCGAGGCTCGGCAGGGAATGGTCTGGGGAAGGGAAATATTTTCCTCCTCGATGACGTCGCTTTCTTCCAGGAGGACGGCTCGTTCGATGGTGTTCGACAATTGCCTTATGTTTCCCGGCCAGGAATACTGCTTCATCGCTTTGAGTGCCTTCGCGGAAAAGCCTTTAATGGGTTTCTTGACATTCCGGCAGTTTTTGGCCAGCAGGAACTCGGCGATTCTGTCGAAACACTCAAGTCGTTCACGCAGTGGCGGCAGGTGGACTCGGATGACGTTGATGCGGTAGTAAAGGTCTTCTCTCAGAGTTCCTTTGGAAACCATGTCCTCCACGTTCCGGTTGGTGGCGGCAATGATCCGAATGTCGGAGTAGATGGTCTGATTGCCTCCGAGCCTTTCGAAGCATCTCTCCTCCAGGACTCTCAGAAGCTTTGCCTGCAGCGCCGGGCTCATTTCCCCGATCTCGTCCAGAAACACGGTTCCGCCGTTCGCCTGTTCGAAGCGGCCCACCCGCGTTTTGCTCGCATCGGTGAAGGCCCCCTTTTCGTGCCCGAAGAGCTCGCTTTCGAGGAGTGTCTCGGGGATATTCGCGCAATTGACCTTGATGAAAGGCTTCTCGCGCCTGTGGCTGTTGAAATGAATTGTTCCGGACAGGAAACTCTTGCCCGTACCCGTCTCTCCCGTCATGAGGATGGTGGATTCGGTGCCGGCCAGTTTCCTGATGGTCGAAATGACCTTCTTCATGTTGGGGCTGACAGCGACGATGCGATTCCAATCGTAGATGATGTCCTGCTCACGCCTGAGGTAGTCGATCTCGTTTTTCATGCGGCGGTTTTCCAGGGCGTGGGCGACCGTGAGCTTAATCTTCTCTGGGGTGTAGGGTTTTGGCACGAAGTCGAAAGCGCCGTCCCGGATGGCCTTGACCACCAGTTCCGCCCGCCCCGTTTCGCTCGTGACGATGATGGGTGTGTAGGAAGCTCGTTCCTTGACCTTTTTCAGGAAATCGTTCCGCGCCAGCTGGTCGGGTTGGATGTCGAGGATGATGACCTCAAAGACTTCCTTGTGGAGTCTTTCCGCGAGGTCCCTTTGCCCCGCCCAGAAGTGCAGGTGATGGGAGCGCGACAGAGCTTTTGATATGACGCCTTTCCAGTTCTGGTCATTTTCAACGATCAGGACTCTATCCATCTGGTCCCCCAGGTCTCCAATCCAATGAAAAAGCGGTCCATTCAACTGAGCAAGGTGGTCAAAGCCGATTTCGTCGTCGGCATGACGCACGGATGGATTGGAGTAACTCCCCTTTTAGCACAAAATGGCATCATCCGGTAATTCTTTGAGCGATTTCGCAGTCTCACGATTGAAAAGGCGGCGGGAGGAAATGTTCCGATTGTGTGCACGGCACGCCTGAATCGAGGGAGATCGCCGTGCCGGCAAGACAGGCGCGGCCAGCTGCTTGATTGCCTCGCACACTGGCGTTCCAAAGAGCTCAAACCGGCCTGGGTCAACGATTGCACAAGGCTTCCGAAATCTTGGCAGCCTTCTTCACATCCATGTTGGAGAGTATGCCGGCAGCCTCGTCTGAGCTCATGGTCGAGATGACGTTCATGACGAGTTTGTCGTCCAGGTTTTCGAGCAATTTGGCAGCCTCTTTGGGCTTCATGGTTCCATAGATCTTAGCCAGGGAACGCACCTTGCCGTTCTGGTTTTCATCCCGCTCCGCCCGATAAGCCTGGATTTCCTTCTGCACCGCGATGAGCTCTTTCAACTTCTGTTCGACCTCTTTTTCCATCTTTGCCAGGTATTGTTCCTTGGAAACCACCTGGTCTTCCCTGCGCTTCAGTTCGGCTTCCTTCTGCTGGATGAACGCGTAAGTTTCAGAAGCCCCCGTCCCCTTTTCGGGCTTCGCACCGGAGGGTGCGGCAGGAGAGCTGTCTTTTTGAGGAGGAGTATTGGCTTTGGCGGCGGTTGGAGAAGACGGTCTGTCCTTCTGGTCACCTGCCAACACCTCGGGTGTCGTGAGCTTGAGCGATCCCTCCATGAGGAAAGGGCCGAGAGCGAAAACCAGTTTGACCAGAACACCCAGTGCAATGACGAGAAATGAGAAATGAAGCCATTTCAGGTTTGAGTGCTTTGTCATACTTCCTTCTCTTTCCATGAGGACCGACAGCGAAAGTCCTTGAACACCGCGATCTCATTCAGTTGATTCTGCTCTTTTTTCAGCTGAACACTCTTGTAGAAGATCCGTTCTTTCTCCTCGAGCTTCTGCAGTACCTTCACTTCCTTGTCTCGCCCCAGGACCGCGACCTGTCTCTTCTCCACTTCCTTTCCCGCCTCAAGAAGCTCACTCTCCAGGTGAAGCAACTGGTGTTCCAAAGACCTCAAATACTGAGCGTGAATGACGAAATATCCGGCCTCCATGCCCTCTTGCTGCTGCTTCTGCCATTCAAGCCACGCATCCTGGTGTTTCTCCCTTGTCGAATGCAGATTGCGCCTGATCTCCTCCTGCCGAAGCTGGGATGCGGCCAGGGCACTCTGCGCCTCTCTGAGAAGGTATTCGCGTTTTTGGAGAAGCGACTTGAATCGAAATCGAAAACCCATGCCGATCAGACCTGTTTTCACCAAGAAGAACACGGCGCAGCATAGCCGCACGAAACACCTCACCACGAAGTGCACGAAGAGCACGAAGGTTTCATAAAACCAAACGACTTATCCCGTCCTTCAATCGCTTCACGTTGAAGTTGATCAAGAGCCCTGTCTTGACGCGCGCAAGATTCATGTAAGTCAGCAGTTGTGCCTCATGGATCCCCATGATCTTCTCCACGCTCTTCAGTTCAAGGATAAGCGCATCCTCGACGAGAACGTCGACCCTGTATCCGGTTTCGATATGAATTCCCTTGTCTTGTATTGGAAGCGGCCACTGGATTTTGAAAGCGATCCCGTTCAACTTCAATTCATGGGCCAAGCACTGTTCATAGGCGGACTCAAGCAATCCCGGGCCTAGGGTCCGATGAACTTCAATGGCACAGCCGATCACATGTCTTGACAGATCATCGAATTCCATCTTCGCGTCCTTTCTTCATGATCTTCGTGCCCTTCGTGGTGAAAGCTTCTTCAAAAAAGTTGTTCGAGGGACGCGAAGGCTTCTTCCAACGAACAAGACTCTTCCGTGGGTTGGCGAAGAAAGGCGTTCAATTTGTCGATCATCTCCACGGCGAAGTCGGTTTGAGGGTGACTTCCCTTGACATAGGCTCCGATGCGGATCATGTCCTCACTCTTCCTGTAAGTGGCCAGGATTTCAGTGAAACGAGCGGCCAGGGCTCTTCGCGCGGGGTCCAGGAGACGATCCGTCAAACGGCTGACGCTCGCCAGCACGTCGATGGCGGGGAAGTGCCGACTCTGGGAAAGGCCCCTGTCCAGGACGATATGCCCGTCGAGAATGGATCGGAGAGCATCGGCCACGGGCTCTTCCATGTCGTCTCCTTCGACGAGCACCGTGTACACTCCGGTAATGGAGCCGTGCTCGAAATTCCCGGCCCGTTCGAGCAACTGGGGCAGTTGGCTGAAAACACTGGGGGTGTAACCCTTCGTGGTGGGGGGCTCCCCGGCGGCGAGCCCGATTTCCCGAGCCGCCATGGCAAAACGCGTGACGGAATCCATCATGAGGAGCACATCCCGCCCGTTGTCGCGGAAGTACTCCGCAATGGACGAAGCGAGAAAAGCGGCCCGCATGCGCACGGTGGCAGGCTGGTCGGAGGTCGCCACAACCACCACGGAGTGCCGCAGGCCATCCCGACCCAGATCATTTTCCAGGAATTCGTTGACCTCCCTGCCCCGTTCTCCGATGAGGCCGATGACATTGACGGAGGCCCTGGTGTAGCGGGCCATCATGCCGAGCAGGGTGCTTTTGCCTACGCCGGAGCCGGCGAATATCCCAATGCGCTGTCCCTTGCCCAGGGGCAGCAGGGCGTTGATGCAGCGGACTCCCACGTCGAGCTCCTCCTGGATGACGGGGCGTTCCAGGGGGTTGGAGGTCTTTCCGGCGAGAGGGTAGACTCCTTCGGAGAGGAGTGTCCCCTTGCCGTCCATGGGCCGGCCCAGGCCGTCGATGACACGGCCCAGGAGAGCGGGCCCGACGGGCACGGTGTTCACCAGGTCCTCGAGGTGCACCAGGCTTCCCGGGGAGATGCCGTTCAAAGGGGTGAGAGGGCTCAGTTTCAAGCGCTTGTTCTCAAAGCCCACCACTTCGGCGTGGATCGGGTCGGCGTTGCCGGGCGGGAGAACTGTGCAGATGTCTCCCAGCGAAGCCTGCAGCCCTTCCGCTTCGATGAGGGTTCCGGTGAGTTGAAGGACGCGGCCGTATCGCTTGAACGGCCGAACGGGATCCAGAAGCGCTCCGAGTCCGCCAAGCTTCAGGTAGTCGTCATGTGCCGCATCAGTCCTGTCCAGGGGATTGCTCATTGCGCAGGGTCTGCTCCAAAAGGAAGAACCGGGTTTCGAGGGTGGCATCGAAGTGTTGAATGTCGCTTTCAATGCGACATCCGCCGCGTTCCAGAGTGCTGTCCGTCCTGAGGTGAAAAGGGTGCCTCGTTTCCTCAGTCCATTTTTTCACGTCCATGTTTTTCGCGAGCAGTTCCAAATCCTTGGGGTTGAGAAAGAGGGTGAGGCTCTGGTGGGCTTCCGTCTCATCGAGGAGTGCATCGACCAGGGGGATTAGGGCTTGAGGCTGCGTTGAGAGCTCAATTCCCACGATCTTGCGTGCTATGGCGAGGGATGCGAACAAAAGCCAGTCGCGGTAATCCCTGAAGGCCCGTTGCGGAAGCTTCTCCAGGCCGGCAAGGAGCTTTTCGATGCGATCCTTCACGATGAGCATGCTCTTCCTGCCGACCTCGTAACCGTCCTTTTCCCCTTGCGCATAGCCTTTGGCGTAGGCCTCTTCCTCGATCTCCTGAGCTTTTCGCTCCAACTCCAGAAGTCGATTCTGGACGGCGGCTTCCACATCGTCGAACGACATTCCGGGGTCGAGGTCGTCGTCATGGCGACCGTTCCGCGCAAGAGAGCCGCCCTTGGTGGAAAATGCGGGGAAGGAGCGCGAGGGGTTGTCGCGTGTGAGGACCCGGAAGTCGTAAGGGGTCAAAGGCGGTTCTTCGAGTCCTTTGATGATCTTAGACAAGGGTGTCTCCCCCTTCCTTGCCGGCCAGCATCAGCTTGCCCTCTTTTTCGAGGCGTCTTGCGATGTTCAAGATGTTTTGCTGGGCAACCTCCACATCGCTCAGTCTCACGGGTCCCATCATGGACAAGTCCTCTTCGAGCATCTGGGCCGCCCGCTGTGAGAGGTTCTTGAAAATCTTGCCCTTGAGGTCCTCCGAGGCGGTCTTCAGGGCCAGCGTGAGCTCTTCGTTGCGGACCTCCTTCAGGAGCTCTCGGATGCCTTGATCGTTGATGATCGCCAGGTCGTCGAAGACGAACATGAGTTTGCGCACCTTTTCCGCCAGTTCCGGATCGTTGTCCTCGAGGGCCTGGAGAATGCTGTCTCCTGTTCGGCTGTCGCTGAAGTTGAGGATTTCCGCCACCGCCCCGATCCCGCCGAGAAGCTGGTGGCTCTCCTTGCCCACGGACACAAGCTCCTGTTCGAGCACTTCGTCCACCTCGCGGATAAGGTCGGGCGGGACTGTTTCCAGGTGAGCGATCCGATTGATCACTTCGAACTGAAAGGCTTCCGGGAGAAAGGCCAGAACCTGGCTGGACTTCTCATGGCCCAGGTGCACGAGGATGATGGCCACGGTCTGGGGGTGTTCGTTGCGGATGAAATTGGCCAGGACCCTCGCATCGATATCCCTCAAGTGTTTGAACGGCACCCGTTTTTTTTCGAGCTCGATTTTCGACATGACCTCGGTGGCTTTGTTGTCTCCGAGGACGCCGGGCAGAACAGACCGCATGAAATGCTCTCCAGGGACGCAGATGTTGTCCTCGGAATTGAACTGGCCCGCGAATTCCTGGAGCAGTTCGTCGGACACATCCTTCTTGACTCCCTGGAGGAAGCTCATTTGGACCCCAAGCTCCTTGATTTCCTCGGTGGTCAGGTTCTTGAGGATTTGCGCGGACGGCTCCTCGCCCAGGGCAAGGAGGATGATGGCCGCCTTCTCGGGTCCGGTCAGTTTTGCCATGGGTTATGCCTCCTCCCTCAGCATCGACCGGATGATCTCGGCGGCCCGCTCTGTGTCGCGCTGGGCCAAAATCGAGGCCTTCTTTCTGATGGAGAGCTTGTTGCTCGACTGAGACTGTTCGAGGAGCATGGCCAGCTCGGCGTTTTCGGCCTCAATCAGGGCGTTTTGAGGGCTGGGCAGGCTCTTCTGTTCGGCAGCCATCTCCTGGAACTTCCGCATGAACGGTTTGACGATGAAGAAGAAAACCAGGAAAGCCAGCAGGAGGTTGAGAAGCAGTGTCTGGTTGTTCTTGAGGAGCTTGAGCCATCGGTTTTCCGCCGCTGTCGTTTCACCGCTGGCGACGTCCGTGGCGAAGGGGATGTTGGATACATTGATCTGGTCACCCCGGGTTTCGTTGTAGCCGATGGCCTTTTTGACGATTTCCTCGATGGATTTCAACTCTTCCGCCGATCGTCCCACGAACATTGACTTGGCGGCCCCATCGGCTTCCTTTTTCATCTCGTAGGGACCGTCCACGATGACGGCGACGGATATCTTCTTGATGTTCCCCGGCGACTGCACGATCTGGCGGCTCACCCGGTTGATTTCGTAGTTGACCGTTTCCCGCTGACGATTGAACTGCTTCCCCTTGGCACCAGGCACGTCTCCCTGGGGAGAGCTCTGCATGAGCTTGCTCTCCACGTTGATGGGCACATCGGGGTTTCCTTTTGCCGGGAGGTCCTTGCCGTCCGAGTTCTCTATGCTCCGTTGCTGGCTGCGAATGACCGCGCTGTCGGGATCATACGTTTCCTCGGCTATCTGCACCTGGTTGAAGTCGAGATCGACGGACGCTCGAGTCAGCACCCGGTTGGCCCCCAGAACCTGCTCGAGCATGGACTGGACTTTCTTGCGAACCTCCTCTTCAAGGCGGCTCTTGTGTTCCGTCTGAAGGCTGCTCATCTGCATGGGCTGGTCGGCGGAGTTCTTCTTGAAGAGAACCTGGCCATCGGTGCTCAAGACGGTCACCTTGTCGTCTTCCAGGCCCCGCACGGTGCCGGCCACCAGGTGGACGATGCCCTGAACCTGCTTCTGTTCGAGGCGGGCACCGGGCCGCAGCTTCACCACCACGGCCGCACTGGGCGGCTTGTGGTCGGAAACGAAAAGGCTCTCTTCCGGCATCACGAGGTGGACGCGGCTCTCCAGAACCTCATCCATCTCGTTGATGGTCCTCGCCAGCTCCCCCTGCAGTGCTCTCTGGTAGTTGATCTTCTGGACGAAGTCCGTGCTTCCTAGCTTCTGCTGGTCAAAGATCTCGAATCCCATTCCGGCGCCCTTGGGAATCCCTTCCTTGGCAAGGGCCAGGCGGGTTTCATACAATTGCTCTCTCGCCACTTCGATAGCGTTGCCGCTGGGCGATATGCGGTAGGGGATCTTTTTCGCCTTCACGGAAGCCACGACGTCAGACATGTCGTTTTCAGACATGCCGGAGTATAGGGGCACGTAGTCCGGCCGGTTGCTGCTGTATAAGAGATAGGAGAGACTGCCCACGAAGAGGAGGATGGCACCCGAGTACAGTACCTTGTGTCGCAGCGGAAGAGAGGAGAACATGCTCCTCATTTGCTCAAGGAAGCGGGTCAGGGTGTTCATGGTGGAATGGGACCTCCGGGTGTACTCTTTCAGCTTGAACTGGCTCTTCTTTTACCGCGGAGATCGCTGAGTCCGCGGAGATCATAATGGAGTCGTTCCCTCAGGGAGGGGCTTCAGAACTGCATGCGCATGATCTCCTGGTAGGCATCCAGCGCCTTGTTGCGCACCTTGGTGAGCAGTTTCAGGCTGATGTCGGCCTCTTCCACCTTGATCATGGTTTCGTGGATGCTCTTGGCTCCCTCAACCGATCCGTCCGCCATGGCCTTGTCCGACTGGTTCTGCAGCTGGTCCACTTCGTGGAGCTTCGACTTGAGGGCATCGGCAAAGGAACCGGAGGACGTCCCGGGCACGGAACCAATCGCTTTGCCCAAGTCCTTCGAAATCCCGGGAGATAGGGGAACAACGCGCATGGATTCTTCTCCTCACCGCGCCGCTTTACTTGCCTATTTCAATGGCCTTCAGGGCAAGCTGCTTTGCGGTGTTGATGGCCGCCAGATTGGCTTCGTAAGAGCGGCTGGCGTTGACGAGGTTTGCCATTTCCTCTACCTGGCTGATGTTGGGAGTCAGCACCACTCCTTCTCCATTGGCATCCGGATGGCTCGGGTCATACACTTCCTTGAAATCCCGGCCATCGGCCACAATGTCCGTCACCTGGACTTTCTGGACTTCCTCCTGGAGTGCATTGTCCAGAACCTCATCAAAGCTGCTTGCGGATGGGACGCTTTCATAGATGATGGTTCTGCGCTGGTAAGGCTTCCCGTCCTGGGTTCTGGTCGTGTTCATGTTGGCGAGATTTGCCGAGAGAACGTTTATCCAAGCCCGATTGGCACTGAGCCCGGAGGCGCTGATACGCATGGAAGAATCAAAATCCATCACTGTGCTCCTTCTCCGATGGCCTGTTTCATCATGGTGAACTTCTTGTTGAGGAGGTTCACGATGTACTGATATTCCACGCTGTTTCTGGATAGCTTGAGCATTTCACCGTCGAGATCCACGGGACCCGTTTCAACCAATTCGGGGGCTTGCATGGCGGATTTTGGGTCATCGACGGAGACGTGGCTCCCATTGGACCTCACCATGTGGAGAACCTGTTCCTCGAGGGAGTCCCGGAGAGCCTTCTCGAAAGAGAGCTCCTTGGCCGCATAACCGGGAGTGTTGATGTTGGCGAGGTTCCCGGAAATCACCCGCTGGTTGAGGGAGTTGAGGCTGAGGCGGTCTCGCATGAGCCCGACGGTTCGGTCAAAGACGCTGGAATCACTCATGGTGGAATCTCCTTATTCTTTGAATGCCGCCCTATACGAGAGCAAATCTCGTACCACCGGTCCAGCCCCCTCCCATTGGCGTCATAGGCACATGGGTGTCAACTTACCGCTCTTTTCACCACGAAGTGCACGAAGAGCACGAAGGAGAAACGCGATAAAACGCTTCCATGTTGCTCTCAGTCGCACAACAGGACCGACCTGAAAGACGGACTCATCTCTTCGGGATCGACGGTCCACCGAATGACATCTTCGTGTCCTTCGTGTTCTTCGTGGTGAGAAAAAGCCTGAGTTGGCGGGTACGGGCTTTGACTGGAGTGACTGGCAGCTCTCACTCAGCTGATGGACATCCAGTCATGTGGTGCTGTTCTTGGGTGTCAGCTCGTGGAGGGGGGTGGCGCATGGGTCAAATGTCTGACATGGAGGACGAAGAGGCTACATCGAAGTTTTGACTCAAAGGCCCTGCGCCTGCCGATACTCGTTCAGTTTGTTCCGGAGGGTGCGCACGCTGATCCCGAGGATTTCCGCGGCTCTCGTTCGGTTTCCGTCAACGGTGCCCAATGCCTTGTGGATCATCTTCTTTTCCATTTCGCTGATGGGCATGAGAGCCATTTCGCTCGGTGAATCGTCCTGGGCTTCCCCGTTGTCGAAGATGAGATGCTCGAGGGTGAGGGAGGTTTCGCCGGCCAGGAGAACGGCTCTCTGGATCACGTTCTGGAGTTCCCGCACGTTGCCCGGCCAGGGGTGGTTCTGCAGCTTTTTCTTCGCTTCACCGGAGATTTCCATAACGGAGCCGCCATGCAGTTGATTGTACTTCTCCACGAGGTGGCTGGAGAGGAGCAGGATGTCTCCGGGGCGCTCACGGAGAGGGGGGATCTTGATGGGGATGACGTTCAAACGGTAGTACAGGTCCTTTCGGAATCGTTTCTCCTTCAGGGCCTCTTCCATGCTGAGATTGGTCGTGGCGAGCACACGGACATCGACGGGGACAGGATGCCTTCCTCCAAGACGGTCGACCTCGCTTTCCTGGAGCACCCTCAAGAGCTTGGCCTGGAGATGGTAAGGGATCTCCGTAACCTCGTCGAGGAGCAGGGTCCCGGTGTTGGCCAACTCGAACTTGCCCTCCTTGGTCTTGATGGCACCCGTGAATGCTCCCTTCTCATGCCCGAAGAGCTCGCTTTCGAGGAGTGTTTCAGGCAGGGCCGCACAATTCAAGGCCACGAAGGGTTTTTCCTTTCGCTTGCTGTGCCTGTGGATATAGCGGGCGAAAAGCTCCTTTCCCGTGCCGCTCTCACCCTGGATGAACAAGGTGGCGTTGCTCGCCGCGACCTTTTGGACGATGGCCTTGAGCCTCACCATGGCGGGATCCTGGGTTATGATGTCGAGCGATGTACCCTCAGAGCTTCTGGAGGGCCGGTGGGGCTTCGATTCGAAAAGACCGATCATTTTGCTCAGCCGCTCTCCGGATACGGGCTTCACCCAGAAGTCATACGCGCCCTTTTTCATGGCCATGACGGCGTCCTCGAGGCGGGGTTTCCGGCTCATGACGATGACCGGAGGCTGAGGCTGCAGGATCAGGCTCATTTCAATGAGTTCCATGACTGGCCTGGGTTCCCCGTTCATGTTGACGAGAACGAGGCCGGGTGTGTCTCGCTTGGCCAGGTTCATGGCGGATTTGAGCGTATCCGTGGCGATGGGCAGGTGTCCCTGGTCTCGCAGGAGACAGGAGAGATGTTTCACCTCTCCGAGATCGTCGTCCACAATCAATACAACCATTCCGTGACTCCGTGTTCGTTCATGAACACTGGTTCATTTGGGTTTTGCCATTTTTATCGACTCCAGTTGCTGCTGTGCCGCGGTCTTCCAAAAGGACTGGGAGGTTTCAAGAAGTTGCGAAAGCCTTTGAGACGCCTTGTCCGTCTTTCCCGCGGCGAGATACAGTCTGGAGAGCTCATAGCTCAGCTGGCTCTTCTGCTCGTCCGAAGAAGCCAGTTTGAGAGCGTCCTCGAGAAGCTCGATGGCCTTGTCCAGTTGCTTGAGCTCCTGATGGCACTTGCTCTGGAGGAGAAGCAGTGGAAGAGCTCTCTCTCCGGATCCCTCCCGCAAAGATTCCCTTGCTTTCACCAGAAGCTGCAGTGCCTCGTCGTATTTCTCCAACCCGATCAGGCTCTCCGCGTATGCCTCCAGAACCTCCGGTTCGACGGCACCGATGTCCTTGTCCTTCTGAACGATCCTGGTGAATTGCTTCATCGCTTCAGCGTATTTTTTCTGCTGGGCCAATATTCGCCCGAGCAACGCTGTTTTTTGAGGCTCGAACTTGCTCGACTGGATTTCACCGCAAGTCTGGAGGGCCTTGTCCGATTCACCCGAGAGAAAGCCGTACAGGGCAACCTTCAGCAGCCAATCCTCATTCCTCTTCCTGGAGTTCGAAAGCAGGCGTTCGTATATCTCCATGGCATTTGAGTAGAACCGCAAGGCGGCGTAAGCCTCCGCAATGAGGGCTTCGGTGTCCGGGGACTGCAGGGTGCGAAAGGCCGCTCCGTATTTCTCGTGGAGCTGGATCAAACGGAGATGATCCCTGTCGGTTGAGCACTTGCCCACCCATTCCGTCAATACCTTTTCCCTGAGTCCAACGAATTCCTCCTGAGATGTGACGTCCTTTTTGTCCTTGAGTATCTCCTCGATCAGTTCCATGCTCTTGGGGTAATCGCCATGCCGCAATTCCCAGGAAGCCAGTTTGAAGTAGACGAGACGCCGCAGGGGCGGGGAGAGCTCCTTTTTTGCCAGGTCGCGGTAAATGGAGAGTGCTGGTCCAATGTTGCCGCGCTCGCGCTTTTCGAGCATTTCGGCATTGCGGATTTTGCTGATGATGTCACCCTCGGAATCCTTGTAGTGTCGCTGGATGTAGGAATAGACCTTGTTGGCGAGGGCCTGGTCCCCTTGATTGAGAAAGATCTCGGCGATCTTGGCCAGGACCATGTCCCGGTCTGGGGCCTCCTGGACGAGATTGAGGTAGCGGATCAGCAAACCTCTGCTCGCATCGAACTGTTTGAGGGCGAAGTGGGACTCGCCCAGGAATTTGATGAGATCAGGCCTTTTGAGATAATATGTGGAATCCTCGTTGACGCACTGCTGGAGCGCTTCCGCTCCTTCCTTGGCGGCCCCGACGAGATTCAGGTCCCTGCCCAGGTAGTAGTAGGCCAGCAGCCTTTCATCTTTTTCGAGGGGGCTCCTCAGAGCAAACCGGAAGGCATCGATGGCCTCCACGTAAGACTCCTCCTGGTGGTATATCTCCCCCAGCTTCAGCCAGGATTTGGCGAACAGCGGGTGGTCGCGACCCGCGGCGATGACCTGCTGCAGGTACTGCTCTGCCTTCTTAAAGTTCCCCGTGGCCCCGTACACCAGGCCTGATCGATAGAAGGCCGTCAATGCGCGGGGGGATTTGGGATCGGTCTTGAGGGCTTCCAGGTAAAGGTCGAGAATTTGGGACCCGTGCTGCACCAGGTCCTGCTGATGGGCATCGAAGACGCTGTCCGCCTTGTCATAGAGTGCTGCTGCCTTTTCCGGATCCGACGGCTGGCCTCCCTGATGATCGAGAACCGCTGAAGGGCCCTTGCCGGGACTCTTCCTGTCTGCTTGCGATTTCCCCGGTGTCGCCTGCTTCGCGGGCGAGGCGAACATGTCGGGCTTCTCCTTGTCCGGTGACTGGAGATCCGCGGAAACGGGAGGCTGATCGGCCTTCTTCTTCTGGCCGGCCTTTTGGGTCGGGACTGATTTGACAGGCCCCGGCGGGTCGGCCGCCTCCTTTTGTGTCACATCGTTGCCGCCTTTTCCCTTGTCTTCCCAATCCTTGGGCTTTGCACCGGGAAAGAGGTCCAGCACGAGACGATAGTGGCCGGCAGCCCCATCCTTGGATGGAAGTATCTCGTGCTTGAGAGCCGTGTTCGGGTTCCGCAGGGATACGATGATTTGCGAGCCGCTGTCGCCGGTCTTGAAGCTGACCCCGCTTATTCCCGTCGAAGGTTGGAAGTTGAGCTTCTTGTTGTTCCCTCCATGGATTCCTCCGGTGAACTCTATGACGATGCTCTCCTGCGTAGGAGGGAGAATCCGTGATGGGCGGTCCCCTGATGCGTCAAAAACCAGACGTGTTCTCTCCTGGGTCACACCGAGCCGGGTGTCGTGAATGGTGGTTTCCGCGGACACCGGGCAGGCGCGCAACGTGAGCAGAGAAAGGATGGCGGTCAGGATCAAGATTCTAGATGCTTGTGTGGTATGCATGGTCATGTGGTCCTGAAGAAGGGTTTTCAGGTCGACTCCCGGTGCTCTGAGTAAAGCTCCACAAAAGGGCCGCACATCGAATTCGTCATTCCGGCGGAGGCTGGAATCCAGGTTTTCGAGGTTTTCTGGACCCCGGCTTTCGCCGGGGCGACGAGATGGGGCACCTTATTTGACACGCTCTCAGTCCGGCGCCACACAAATGGGTTACCGATATCCGGCCTGGATTCCCGCCAAAAGCATGCGGGAATGACGACCGGTATTTCGGCCACTTTTTTGGGTGGTCTTGCACTCAGTGATGCACAGAGACGAGCAAACAGCATGCCAAGGCTTCAGGCAGGACGACTCCCAGCCCGGTGGGCCGTTCGTTCGGTTGTCGGATGTGAAGATGGCGGGGAGGGATGCGAAGGAGGCACTTCGAGAGCCGTGCCGAGTTCAGTGGGGTGAGAGGGTGACGTTCATTTTTTTCTTCTTCATCTTCTCGATGAGGGTGGTGCGGTTGAGGCCAAGGAGCTTGGCGGCCTTGTTCTTGACTCCTCCGGCTCGCTTGAGAGCATCCAGAATGAGCTTGTTCTCCAGGTCATCCAGGTAGTCCTTGAGGTTGATGCCCAGTTCACCGATCTCCAACGGAGGAGGCGAGGAGGACTGGGGTTCCAGGCGCATCCGCTTTGGCAAATCATCGACCCGGATTTCGTCCCCTTCGGTCAGGATGACCAGTCGCTCCATGACGTTTTCCAGTTCCCGCACGTTTCCCGGCCAGGTGTAGTGTTCGAGGGATTCCATCGCTGCATTGGAGAGCTTTTTCTGGGTCATTTCCTTTTTTTGACAATGGTGCTGGAGAAAATGGTGGATCAGGAGGGGAGTGTCTCCCTCCCGTTCCCTGAGGGGCGGCACGTGGATGGGGATCACGTTGAGCCGGTAGAACAGGTCTTCCCGGAATTCCCCGTTGGCCACGGCCTTTTCGAGGTCCTTGTTGGTCGCTGCGATGATTCTGACATCCACCTGAATAGTGCGGGGTCCGCCGACCCGCTGGAACTTCGTCTCCTGGAGAAAGCGCAGGAGCTTCACCTGCAGCTTGGGGCTCATCTCCCCAATTTCGTCGAGAAAGATGGTGCCCTTGTCCCCGAGCTCGAAGCGACCCTTCCGGTCCTTGAACGCCCCCGTGAAGGCCCCTTTTTCGTGACCGAACAGTTCGCTTTCGAGGAGCTCCTCGGGAATGGCACCGCAGTTTATGGGCACGAACGGTTTGTCTCTCCTGTCGCTGTGGTAGTGGATGGCGTTGGCGATCAGCTCCTTGCCTGTGCCGCTCTCACCGGTGATGAGGATGGTCGAGTCGGTTTTCGCCACCCGCTTGATGACCCGATAGAGACTCTGCATGGGGGCGCTTTGCCCGATGATTCGGTCAAAGCGGCACTGGTCCTGGAGTTGAGACTTGAGCAGCGTGTTCTCGTCTTTGAGCTCCTTCAGCTCCTGGGACCTCTTGAGGACCATCAGGATCTCGTCGATTTTGGCCGGCTTGGTCAGGTAATCGAAAGCACCCCGCTTCATGGCTTCCACGGCGTTTTCTATGGTTCCCACACCGGTCAGCATGATGACGGTGGTGTCGGGGTGATGTTGCGTCATGTGGGCGAGGACTTCCATGCCGTTCATTTTCGGCATGTCCAGGTCGGTGATGACTATCTCGTAGTCCTTTTGCTGGACCATGGCGATGGCTTCCATGCCGTTTGAAGCGAGGTCGACGTCATATCCCTCTTCCCTCAGGCGCTCCACCGTGAGCTCCAAAAAAAGGGGATCGTCGTCTGCAACTAGGGTTCGAGGAGCAATTTTCATGTCGATCTGACGTGATCTTGGGTTTCCAGAAGGGAGAGTTGGCAAAGTCAGCCGTTCCGGCATCTTGTTCAATGTCCTTCACAAACTATCACATTCTGTTCAATGTACAAGTTCTAATTATCCAATGAGAGTAGAGTTTTGGGAGAAAAAGGGCCCGGTTCCACGTTCGGAATCCCGGGGCAGGGCACTTTCAAAAAAAAAGTTGACATGGCTCAGTTCAATCCTTTAGACTTCTGTCCACTTCATGCAGGCTGAAAGGAAACAGATGTTCAAGGGCATGTATTATTATTTCACCTATTATTTCCGCTGGACGCGGAACGCTGGGGGTATGCACCGCCTTTAGACCGGACATTTGATCAGTTGGAAGCCGTGGGACCCTCGATGCACCCGCGGCTTTTTTGTTTTTGGGGTTCCAAGGGACTCCAGGGCCGCGAGTGTTGGACAGATGCTCCCGGCCCTTTGCTTTGAACGAGAAAGGAGGAAATGGAAACCATGATCATCGTGCTCAAACCCATTCATCAGGAAGAGGATGTGCACCGCATCGTTCGGCGCCTCGAGGACCTGGGCCTGAGGGCCCACATCTCCAAAGGGGAGCACAGGACCATCATTGGAGCGATAGGCGATGAGCGCATACTCCGTGAAGTGCCTCTGGAATCCCTTCCGGGGGTGGAATCGGTGCTCCCCATTCTAAAACCCTTCAAGCTCGTGAGCCGTGAATTCAAACCCGAGGACACCATCATCAAGGTCAACGGCCAGGAGATCGGCGGGAACAAAATCCAGATCATCGCCGGACCCTGCGCCGTGGAGAGCCGCGAGGTCCTGGAGGAGATCGCCGAGGCCGTTCACCCCATGGGCGCCGAGTTCCTGAGGGGGGGCGCCTTCAAGCCCCGCACTTCTCCCTACAGCTTCCAGGGATGGGGAGAGAAAGCCCTCAAGTACCTGGCGGGAGTGCGGGAACGCACCGGAATGCTCGTCGTCACGGAGCTCATGGATCCCCGGGACACCGTCCTCGTCTGCAAGTATGCGGACATCGTCCAGATCGGAACCCGCAACATGCAAAACTTCAGACTCCTCACGGAGGTGGGGAACATTGAGAAGCCCGTCATTCTCAAGAGGGGAATGAGCGCCACCATCAAAGAATTCCTCATGTCCGCCGAGTACATCGCCGCCCAGGGGAACGACAGGGTCATCCTCTGCGAGAGGGGTATCCGGAGCTTCGACAACGAAACTCGAAACACCCTGGACATCTCCGCCGTGCCGCTGCTCAAACTAATGACGCATCTGCCGGTCATCGTGGATCCAAGCCACGCGGTGGGCCGTGCAGACCTGGTTCCCGCCATGGCAAGGGCGTCCATTGCCGCGGGCGCCGATGGCCTGCTCATCGAGGTGCATGTGAGGCCCGAGGAGGCTCTGAGCGATGGCCCCCAATCTCTCAGGCCGCTTGAGTTCGCGGCGATGATGGAGGATTGCAGACGCATTGCCGCGGCTGTGGGTCGCGAAATGTGAGACTCGCACCGCGGCGGTCGACAGGACCCAAAGGAATGTCATGGAAAGGTGCCAGGATGAATGAGGCCTTGGATATTTCCGACTTCAGTGGCTCTCGTCAGGAAAGGGTCCCTCTCACGCCGTGCCCTTGGAAGCGGGTTGGGGTGGTCGGTGGACTCGGGGAAATGGGGCAGCTCTTTTCGAGATTCTTCCGGGACCGGGGCTGCCAGGTGGTCGTGTCAGACCGGGACACGGAATGGACCAACGAGGATGTGATTCGGAATTCCGACCTTGTCCTCTTCGCTGTGCCTCTGCATGAGACCGTGACCATCATCAGGGAGTCGCTGCCCTTCACGCGCCCCGATCAGCTCCTCATGGATCTGACCAGTCTCAAGACGGCTCCGGTCCACGAAATGCTGCGATCGCCGGCCTCGGTGGTGGGTCTGCACCCCATGTTCGGAGGCCGTATCGCATCGTTTTCCGGCCAGACTCTGGTCGCATGCCCCGCCCGGATCGCCGACGGGAGCTGGTCCGCCCTGCGCGGCGTGTTCACGGAGGAGGGCATCCGGGTCAAGGAATGTACCCCGGAAGAACACGATCGCATGATGAGCATCATTCAGGTGCTCTTCCACATGACCACCATGCTCACGGGACGAGTCCTGAGGGACCTCGGGGTCGACATTGCCGAAACCATGGAATACACAAGCCCGAGCTACCGCCTGGAGATCAACCTCCTGGGAAGGATTTTCGCTCAGAACAGCGCCCTCTACTCGGCCATCACGCAGATGAACCCTCACACCATGGACATCATCCGCCACTTTCGGGAGGGACTGGACCGGTACGCGTCGTGGGTCGAAAAAGAGGATCTGGGATCCTTCATCGACGATTTCGAAAAGAGCGCAAGGCACCTGGGGGATTTTTGCCGGGAGGCCTACAGGGAAAGTTCCATGATCCTGGATTACACGGTGAGGACGGGGAACTCGACTCGGTGAGACGGGCACAAGGCCCTATGCTACAAGTTGTAGTGGGCGTCGGTGTACGATCCGTGAAACTCGCGGGAAATGAGGGTTTTTTAGAACCGTCTAAGACGGATCCTGGCCGCTGGATGAGACGATGCGGTCCAGACACTCCCTCACGCAGGCTTCGCAGTCGGACGACCGGGAGCCTTTCCTGCAGAACCTGGCGAAGGCGTCGAACCAGTCACCGCCGGTGCGGGGACATATCTTCATGAACTCCAGAAGGCTCACGAGGCGGTCGACGGCATTGAGGTTTATGGCGTGCTCGATGCGGCAGGCATTGGCTTCCGCATCTTCCGGGGTCAACTGGAGAGCGATGATGAAGAACTCTTTCAGGATATTGTGGCGGCGAATCACATCCTGAGCAATGCTCCTTCCCGCCGGCGTCAAAGTGATGAAGCTGTAGGGGCTGTAATTGATGAGCCCCTTTCCCGCCAAAGCCTTGAGAGCACCCGTAACGGAAGCCCTTTGGACATTCATCTGGTCTGCAATGTCCTTGGCACGGGCAACTCTGTTTGACTTCTCGAGGTGAAAGATGACTTCCAGATAATCTTCAAGACTGGCTGAAAGCCCTTCCAAAGATTCATTGATCATCTCTCGCAGCCTGCTCCCTTCCATGCTCAAGTTATCCGTTATGCACCAGTGCGTCAAGTTCAAAGGACTTCCGGACAATCCTCGTCGCTCTTGTCGAGGTTTTTGACAGATCCGGAGAAAGTTGTTAATAAGCTTTGCACCGCGCCGCAGCGCCTGTGAAAAGAGCCCGGGACACCTGGCTTATGCCGAACCTCTCGATGTCGTGAAAGGACAAAGGATGGAGAAAGATCAGACAGCCCCGGGACCAGCGGAAGGAAACCCGATGCAGCCCATCATCGATCTTCTGCAGGGGGCGAATCCCGACACCGTTTGCCTGAAATACGGCATCAGCCGCGAGGAACTGGACCGCCGATTTCGCGACTACCAGGCCTCCCAGTCCAAGGCAGCCCTCATCGAGAATCTCAGGCTTGAGAAAGTCGGCAGGAATGATCCCTGCCCATGCGGTTCAGGAAAAAAGTACAAGAAATGCTGCCTGTCTGGTCATGAGGAGGCACGAAAGAGCCTGCCGCCGGATCAGCTCCAGGCCATGGCAGAGAGGGCCAAGGCCAAGGAAACACTCCATAAGGACGTGGAAAAAGGCTTTGACCTCCTCTTCTTCCAGAACTTCGAAAAGGCCCAAAAGCATGCTGTTCGGCTCCTCGAAAGCCATCCCGAGGAAGACCGTCTCCACGATATCCTGTTTTCGTCCGCCATGGCCACGGGAGACTATGAGAAGGCTTTTCGCACGGCTCGACTTCGATGGCAGGTTGCCCAGGAAGAAACGGCCCATTACCAGAAACACGGAGTTCATCAGAGAGAAGGAAAGGGAAATCAGTTCGTCGCATTCTACTCCCCGTCCACCTGGCTGGGGAAGTTCTGGATGGCAGAACGGGCGAAGGCCTACCGCAGGCGCTTTCCTTTAACGGGAAACCCCCGGCTCCAGCAGATGGTGGGTGAGCTCAAAACCGCCAACGATGTCCAACGATTCCCGTCCAAACAGGAAGAAGGGTATGAGGTCAGGAGGACCGCTCTGGCTCCTGTTCTCCAAAGCCTCGAAGCCGAAGGGACATCGGCCATCCCGTTCCTGCTCCCCCTCACGTACTCGTTTTCATGGGCGAACCTCTTCGTACCGGACCTCCTGTTCAAATACGGAACCGACGAATGCATGGAACTGCTCGCGGAGCTTTCCATGTTCCGTTTTCCCCACTTCGCCCTGAGGTGCCTCATGCACCTCGAGGCCTTCGGCGAGCGGGCGGTTCCTCATATGGAGAAGGTCCTCACGACGAATCCGGTGTTCGACGAACTCAAGGTAGATTTGATCATGGCCCTTGGAAAAATCCCGGGTCGCCGGAGCTTTGAGATCCTCCTGAAACTCAGCGAACACGAGAACAGATACGTGGTCAACTGGGTGTGTGAGGCCCTCGGGCGTCATGGAAACCCGGAAGCCCTTCCCTACCTCGAAAAGGCCAAGAAGAGAGTCGGGGAGTTGAGCAAGGTGGCGGGGGCCATCGAGGATCTGGCGAAGATGATCCGGTGATCAACTAGAGTGCTTTGCTTGTGGACCAAATAGGAAGGCTCCCTCCGTCTAGAGAGGGAGCCTTTCTACTTCAAAGGTCAAGGGCGCTGGGTTCGCCTTTCAGTGAGACGTTTCGCCGACCTCCTCCTTCACGGAAACCGCAATCTTGTATAGGATGGTGAGAATGAAGAAGCCTGTTGCCCAAACTCCCAAGGCGATCATGAGCTCCGGAATGGTCGGAACGTATTCCCGCACCTGGTCGAGGGGGTTGGGAATGAAACCCGCCACCACCAGGCCCACGCCTTTCTCGAGCCACATGGAGAAGAAGGTGCACAGGCAGGCGATCTTTAGGGTCTTCTCTTTGTTACGAGTGTTGGGGTTGATGAGAAGAACGAGCGCCACGATCGCAAGGATGCCGAACAGCCACATGAACGGCACGAGCTTCCCGTGTCCTTCGAGGCCCATGAACAGGTAGACGATGGAATGCCCGTGGGCGGGTATCGCGCTGTAGAAGGCGGTGAAGAACTCGAGGCCCACGAAGAACACGCTGATGAGTAACGCGTAGGTCACGATGTTCGTCAGCTGCCTGATGGCTTCCTGACCCGGGTCAAACTTGGTGTGCTTCTTCACCAGGTATGCCAGGAGAATCAGGAGCGCGGGACCGGAGCAGAACGCCGAGGCGAGGAAGCGTGCCGCCATAATGGCCGTCATCCAGTAGTGGCGAGCGGGAAGACCGGCGTACAGGAATGCCGTGACCGTGTGGATGGAGACGGCCCAGGGAATGGAGATGTAGATGAGGGGCTTCACCCAGCTGGGGTAGGGTACGCCCTTGCGCTCGGCTTCGAGCACATTCCACCCGATCAAAAGGTTGAGGAAGAGGTAGCCGTTCAAGCTCACCATATCCCAGAAGAGGATCGAATTGGGAGACGGGTAGAGCAGCACGTTGAGGAGCCTCATGGGCTTGCCGAGGTCCACGATGATGAAAAGCAGACACATGGTCACAGCTGCGATGGCCAGAAATTCACCCAGAATGGTGATCTTCCCGAACACCTTCATGTCGTGCAGATAGTAAGGAAGCACGACCATCACCGCTGAAGCGGCGACACCAACCAGAAAGGTGAACTGGGCGATGTAGAATCCCCAGGAGACGTCCCTGCCCATGCCGGTGATGGTCAGACCTCTGTTGAACTGGAGAAGGTATGCGGCAAACCCCATCCCCATGACCACCAGCAAACCAATCAGCCATCTAAAGTATTTCTGATCTCCAGATAGAGCCCTTTCAAGCATAAGCCACCCCTTATACGATGTAGTAAACGCCGGGCTCGGTGCCGAGCTCGGGCTTACGGCGAATGGTGAAGTGTGAAGCAAGGAGTTTACGCACGGACGACTTGGGGTCTTCCAGGTCGCCGAAAGTCAGGGCTCCATGCTTGCAGGCTTCGACACAGGCGGGAAGAAGCCCAACCGCCAACCGCTCTTCACAGAAACTGCACTTTTCGACGACACCCCTCTCCCGCGTGGGGTAGGTCATGTTGAGCTCCGTCTTGATGAACGGCCTGGGCTCTTTCCAGTTGAAGCTCCGCGCACCGTAGGGACAGCCGGCCATGCAGTAGCGGCATCCGATGCAGCGGTGAAAGTCCATCATGGTGATGCCGTCCGCCCTCTTGAACGTTGCCTTGGTCGGGCAGACCCTTGTGCAGGGAGCATTTGCGCAGTGGTTGCACAGGACCATGAAAGGCTTCTCTTCATAATCCTGCGGCAAATTGGGGCCTCCCGTTCCGGGAAAGGCGTTCTCGAACTTCACGTTCCAGATCCACTTGATCTCTTCCTTGATGTTTCCAATGTCGGGGACGTTGTGGATCTTGTGGCAGACGTCGAGGCAGTCTTTGCAGCCCTCTTTGCCCTTCTCCCAGCACTTCTTGGCATCTACGACCATGGCCCACCGTTTGGCCTTCAAAGCGTCGGGATTGTCGGTGAACTTCGGGAGGTCGCTCGCAGCATAGGCCTTGACCAGCGGCAAAGCTGTCAGTCCCACCGCACAGGCCCCCCCGATTTTCAGCAAATCTCTTCTGCTCCTCTCCATCACTTACTCTCCTTTGGCTCCACGGGGGCGATGTGACAAGTCCAGCAGTATGGAACGATGCCAAGCTGCAGGCCGACATAGACATGACACGAGTCGCAGAACTGGCTCTTGTTGGAGTGGCACTTCATGCACTCGTTCTGGAGGCTCATGTTGTACTGCTTTCCGTCCTGGGCCACGTAAATCCTCTGCCCGTTACGCACGACCGCGGTCCTCCAGTCGTTGAGAATCTGCATGTGACCGGTTCGCATCTCGACCTTGGGCAGGACGCACTGCTTTTGAGCCATCTGCTGGATCACCGGGGTGTCGAGCTTGGGCTCCGGCGCAGGGGCGGCTTTCCCCCTGTTGTAGAAAACCGGGAAGAAAGCCAGGCACAGGAAGATGACCAGCCCTATGAGTATGGGTTTCGCGTTATAGATCTTCATCGTCACTATCCTCCTCCGTCTCCTCGAATCCTGGCAGAGGCTCACCGCGTAGATCCGTCGTCCGCTCCTGCTCGCCCTCCATCACGAGAGCGTTTCCAACCAGTTCATGGACCCCGGTGATGCCCACCCCGGGCACCCAGTAGTTCATGAGAGGCACAAGGACGGCTCGGTCAATGGCGCAGATGCAGGCCATCATGTTCACATCGTGCTGCTCGTTGACGTGCTTCACGGCGTTGGCCCTGGGAAGACCTCCCCGCATCCGCGTTTCCATGTACTCGTCGGTGTTCAGCCCGGAACCGCTGCCGCAGCAGAAAGTCTGCTCGCGGATAGTGTTGGGCGGCATCTCGAAGAAGTTGTTGCACACATTCTGGATCACGTAGCGGGGTTCCTCGAACATGCCCATGCCCCGGGAAGTGTTGCAGGAATCGTGGTAGGTGACCCTGAAGCTGTCGTTGCGGGTGGGGTCGAGCTTGAGCTTCCCATGCTTGATGAGGTCAGCCGTGAACTCCACGATGTGGGTCATCTTGGTGGATCTGGCGTTTTCGAACACGGTTCCCGTGATGGGGGACTTGGGGACCTCCAGGAAGTCCGCCGGCCCGTTCATGGTGTCCATGTACTGGTGGATGACCCGCCACATGTGCCCGCATTCCCCGCCGAGGATCCATTTCACCCCGAGGCGTTTGGCTTCGGCGTACATCTTGGCGTTGAGCCGCTTCATCATCTCGTGGGAGGTGAAAAAGCCGAAGTTGCCACCTTCCGAGGCATAGGTGCTCCAGGTGTAGTCCAGGCCGATCTCATGGAAGAGCATCATGTAACCCATGAGTGTGTAAGTGCCGGGGTCGGCGAAGACGTCCCCGGAAGGCGTGATGAAGAGGACTTCCGCTCCCTTCCGGTTGAAGGTGGGTTCGAGGCGGATGCCGTTCACGGCTTCAATCTCGTCCACGAAGAATTCGATCATGTCCTTGAAGGCATGGGGCTGGATGCCCAGGTGGTTTCCGTTCATGTAGCAGTTGGCCGCCGGACCCAAAACCCAGTCGATGTTGCAGCCGATGAGGTTCAGAAGCTCCCGGCCGATGATGGTGATCTCCGCCGTGTCGATGCCGTAAGGGCAAAACAGGGAGCAGCGCCTGCACTCGGTGCACTGGAAGAAGTAGTAGAACCACTCCTTGATGACATCCTTGGTGAGCTCTCTTCCTCCGGCAATCTTGGACATGATCTTGCCCGCGGTGGTGAATTCCTTGCGATACACCGACCGAAGGAGCTCCGCCCTCAGAACGGGCATGTTCTTGGGGTCTCCCGTGCCGATGTAATAGTGGCACTTGTCCGCACAGGCACCGCACCGCACGCATATGTCCATGAAGAGTCTCAGGGAACGGAATTTCTCCAGCCTCTCCCTAAAGCCTTCCAAAATGATCTCTTTCCAATTGTCCGGAAGCTTCCAGTCTTCATCCGGCGGCGACCACTCCCTCGGGTTGGGGAGACCGAGGACATTGAGGTTTTTGGGCTTTCCTGAGTAACACCAGGTCCCCGGTCTGAACTCGACGGGGGTTTCCATCCAGCCCGACTGCGGGACCTTTTGATCGATAACGAGCTCGCTTGCTTTCGGGACCTTTGCCATTGTTGTCTCTACTCCTTCTCCACAGGTAATCCGGCCTCTACCATCTTTTCCCGGAAATGATCCTCATACTCGTCGTAGGTGTGAGTCTTGACGGGGTAGTTCCAGGGATTCTCGTGCCTGACCTCGCGGCTGTTGTTGGGGAGGTTTCTGGTCGGGCTCAGGAAAACGCCTCCCAAATGCATCAGTTTGCTGAAAGGAAAGTATGCGAACAGAGTGCTCACCAGGAAGAGGTGCATGTAAAAGAGCACCCCGATCCCTTCGGGCGAAACGGGCTGAAAGGTGACCAATCCAATGGCGAGCTCCTTGATCTTCAGGAGGTCCACTTTTGTGAAGTAACGCATGAAGACCCCGGTGATTCCTATGGCCAGGAGCAGGAAAAGGGGAAAGTAGTCCGCCGGCAGAGAGATGTACTTCATTTGAGGGATGATCACCCTGCGGATGAAGAGGTAAGTCACGGCCAGAAGGAACACCAAATCCGTGAGGTATAACCCGGGCAGACCGACCTGCAGGAAAGCGTCCATGCGTTCCGTCATGTGGACGAAGAAAGGCACGGGTTCCGTGAAAAACCTGAGGTGTCTCAGGAGGATGATGAAAAACGAATAGTGAAAGAGCAGCCCGGCCAGCCAGAGCCATTTCTCCCAGTGGTAGGTGATCTTGGGCCCGTTGTGGAGCTCCATCTTGGTGTTCCTGAAAAGGGACCTTAAAAGCAGGATTTCCAACGCCATGCGCACAACGACTCCTGCCGTCGTGGAAGGGTTGTCGAACTTGGAGTCCTTGACCCACGGCATGGATTTCATTTGCCCTGCCGTCGTGGGGATGCGGAAGGGCACGGGGGCGCGGGCCCACTTGAGGATCTTGTAGACGAAGCCCGTCACAAACGCGAAGATGGCCATGTAGGGCAGCATCACCCCGAAAACGTAATTGAGCCCAGCCACCTTCACTCCCAGGAATGCAACCAAAACGAGCGCGACGACTGCCATTAAGGAAAACTGAATACCCATCGAACAATCCCTCGTTTCAAGCGGTTAGGAAGTTAGGTGATCAAACGGTTTTGTCTTTGGTGTCGGATTCTAAGTCTGGAATCTCGGCAACGAGATTGGCTCTCTGAAGGAGCCTGAATGTCCTGTTCTTGACTTCGTTGACCCTGTTTTCGTAGAGCGTTTCACGGCATCCCACGTAGAGGTTGAAGGCGAGGAGAGCGATCTCGTCCACGCGGGAGTCAAAGACCTCCAGCTCGGACGGCGAGACTTGACTTCCGCGGATCTCGTCTTGCAGTGTTTCCCTGACGATTTTCTTGAGGTGAAAAATGAAGGCGATGGCCTGTGAAGGAGAAAAACTCTGGACAGCTCGGATTCTCACGACTTCATCCAGAGAGGAAGACAACTTCTCGATATCCATCCCTTGCAGGAATTCCTCGACTACACCCTCCAATCCGTGGTGGATCGCGTGCCCTACCGGGTTGGCGAATTGGTTCGGCTCCCTTTTCATGAATCTGGCCGTTTCAGGCGGATAGGTTCCCAAAACGTGGTCGAACCACTTGCGCAGAATGGCACCCTTTTCCTTCAACAGCCGCTTATCGAATCCCATGTTCAAGGCGCCTCCAAACCAATTCCAACCTCAAAAGAACCATGCTCATCGTGCCTGCTCCTCGTGACGTCGCTATCCCCCCTCTCCTTCAAAGAAAGCCCTTCATCAAAACCCCGCCGCAAACTGGTCGTGTGCACATGCCAATCGAATGACGATATGCAAAAGCGCTTTATAAATTTGGGAATACGAGTCGTTTAAACTATATTATGGGCCTAAGTCAAGATCGAAACGGTCCGCCATGGGCCGAATCACCGGAACCGGTCGACACCGTTCACATTATCCTCAATCGCGCTGTCAAGGGGGCATGGTCCCGGCTCTCCGGCGCGTTGACCGTCGTCATGCCTCCGGCTGGAGCCGCAGAGGAACCGATCCCTCCGATGCGGCCCTCGATGCCCCGGCCAAACGCGGCAGTTTTGGGGGATTCCCCAGTGCCGATGCCCCGTTGATGAAAGGTTAACAGGATGAAATATCTGGGTATTCATCATCTGGCCCTGGCGACGAACGACATGGACAAGACCATCAGCTTCTGGAGGGACCTGCTCGGCATGAGGCTTGTCGCGGGCCTTGGAAAACCCGGTGCCAGGCAGTATTTTTTCGAGATCTCCGAAGGCAGTCTCCTCGGGTTCTTCGAATGGAAGACCGTGGAACCTGTCCAGGAAAAGGACCACGGTTACCCGGCGTCGGGACCCCTGGTTTTTGATCATGTCTCCTTTGAGGTGAGCTGCGACGAAGACCTCTCGGACCTCATGGACAAACTCGATGCGGCGGGCTTCTGGGTTTCCGAAATCATTGACCACGGCTTCATCCACTCCCTCTATTCGTTCGATCCCAACGGCATAGCCATCGAATTCAGCAGCAACGTGGAAGGGGTTGACCTCCGGCGCGCACCCATGATGCTCGATTCGGAACCGACCCACATGACCCTGGAAGGCCCGGAGCCGCATCCTGAAAGATGGCCCCGGGTGCGACCCGGATCCCCGGAAGACCGGAGCATCTATCCGGGGGAAGGGCTCGAATTCGTCCAGGGAAAAAAGAGAAACTGGTGGGCCAAACCATAGAGTGTGTCCAATCAGGTCCTCGATCTCGCCACTCCGGCGAAAGCCGGGGTCCGGAAAAGATCCGAAAACATGGGTACCGGCTTCCGGCCATGCGCGTCAACTCAACGGTCTTTTCACCACGAATTGCACGAGGAGCACGAAGGAGTAAACCGGTCTGGAATCAACGGGGATCGAGGAAGCGCTCGGCAATCATGCGGGCGATGAGGGGCGCGTTGCCTCCGGCCCTGTTGTTCACGATGACGTGGATGGGCAGCCCCTGAGCGATCCCCGCCCTCATGATCTCCACGGTGCCTTCGATCATTTCGGGCTGGAGCATGCCCGGCACGAGCCGGTCGAACGGGTGGGCCTTGGCGTACGCGTCTTCGTAGCGAGTGCCGAGAGGGGTCATGAGTCGAACGACGTTTCCTTGCGCGGAGTTGAAAAACCTCCTTCCAGCCCGGTCGAACTGGCGTCCCAGGGGCGGCAGCCAGGTCCAGTGGGAGAGCACCTGGCCAACGCCGTGCTTTTCCAGGGTCTCGAATAAGGGCTTTGCCAGATAGGACTCGGTGCGCAGCTCCAGGTGGTAGCGGTCGTCGCTCGGAATCCTGCTGAAAAAGACGTCGAATGCTTCAGCCACCTCGGCGGGTTCCATGCGGTCCTGCTTCCGATGATACTCCTGTTCGAAGATGAAGCCCTTCAGTTGGGCTCCAAGGAGGTCGACGGCCGGCTCAAAGAACCTTCGCACGAACACGTCGGGATTCAGGAAATCACGATTCTCGACGTGGCCTCCGGCGCCGAGGATGCGGCGGGCGCAAACGGCCTGGGGCACTTTCAGCAATAAACGGTCTTCCGGTTCCATCCGGCCGCGGTAGCTCTTGAGGGCATGAGCGCTCTGTGCCGGCTTTCCCTGGGGATCCAGGAGAAACTGGTAGAATGTGTAGTCGATCTCCAGGACCGGAAAGTGCTCGAAGTATTCCGCCACGCTCTCCACCGGCAGAACGACCTCCGTGAACCTGGCCCCCCCGAACGTCTTGGACCGGCTCGTGATGCCCTTCCGGTAACGCTCTTCCGTGTAGATTTGCCCCATCCAGCCCGCGTAGCGATCGCTCGCCGTGCCGAGGAACACTGATGGGTGGAGGCCTCGGAACCGGAAGGAATCAAGGTCGAAATCGTCGAACCGGGCCAATGGAATTCCCCTCCAGCCACGAGGCACACTTGTGAAGAATCGAATGAAGCATTTTGCCGGCATCCAGGGCTACTTCCGAAAACGCAATTCTAAACATCACGAAGTATGGACGGCGTAAACTTGGAACGCCCCGGATGTCACTGCTTCTTCCCGGGTTTTCTCTGGTTCAGCCAGTCTTCCAGTTGCCGGACGGACTTGGATAGGTGATAGCGACCATCGGCGAAGACACCGTAGTCTCCTCCACCCCCCATGGCTGATGCGAAACGGATGGAGTTGGAATAGAAAAGCCACGTGTCGCTCCAAACCCTTTCGACATATTCATCGAAGGGATTGCCGCCTTTCTCGTGGTTTACCGCCAGCCCCAGTTTCCAGATGTCGGACATGATCCGGGTCCCGGCGAGGGTCGCCGCATTGGTCTCGGCGATGGAATTGACGAATCGTTCCCAGGCCCCGTCCACCCAGGTCTTGTGATGACAGGAGAGGCAGCTTGCCTGCATCTCTTTCTGGGCCGCCTCGCGCTCCTTTTCGTTGTAGAGGAACTGGTCGGCGCTTCCTCCCGCCAAGTCCGTGGGGAGCGAGAGACCGTCCTTGTTGCGGATGATCGTGGTGTCCGGTTCCCTCGGGTGGGAGTGGGCATAGATGAGGCCGAAAATGCGCCATGGGAGCCTGTTTTTGACCTCATGGCTCCGCTGGACCACCACCTTCCCCTCCGTATCCACCAGGAGGCTCATGTGGCATGCGGCACAGGTGGGCGCGGTGAAATCCTTGCCCACCGTCCACGGAACGTTGGTGAAGTTCCACTCCTTGTTCTTGGCCGAAAAGATGTTGCCGTGCTTGCTCGCCTCATAGACTTTGTTCGCCGGCACGTCGGGGCCGACGTGGCATTCCTTGCAAGTGTAGGGCTTTCTGGCCATCTCTATGGAGAATTCATGGCGCGTGTGGCATGCGGCGCACGATCCTCGGCTTCCGTCCAGGTTGATTCGGCCCACCCCTTGGTTGGGCCATCCGGAGATGATGGGGAACGTCATCTCCCCCATGTCTGTCTCCAAGTCCGGGTGCCGGTCACTTCCAGTTTGGTACCATGGCAGTAAAGGCACGCATCGGCCTCGGTGAGGGCGTTGGAAGGCTTCTGGGCGAGCTTCCCCTTGTCGAACACGGGGGTATCGTTTATGGCGTGGACGAGCATTTGATAGACGCTATTGTTCACCAAAATCCCATAGGCATGGGCCATGAGATTTTTATCGAACTGTTCGGCCTCCTGAGTATGGCAGACGGAGCAGTCCTTCGGGCTCACGACCACGTGGATGTCGTAGCCGTTGTGGTCCGTCGTGTCCTTGTGTGACTTGGGGTTCATGGTGTGGCACTCGGCGCAGCCCACCGCCACCTTCTTCAATTCATCGGGAATGGCCTGGCCCGTGACCTTCTTTCCCAGTCCTTCGACGGCAAGGGCCCCGGCAGGCGTTGCGGCGGCATGGCGGCTTTTCTTCCAGCCTTCGACGATTCCGGGGTGAATGGTGGTATGGCAGTTGAGGCATTCATCCGTGGCAGCGCTGTTTTGTGACTCAGCCGCGCCTGGAGCGAAGCAAACAGAGAGAATCGCCAGTGCAAGGAGCCAGTGTGCTTTCATGAGATTTCGTCCTCTCCAAGGCTTTCGATGGATGGTGGACCGGTAAAGGGCGGCCGTGTCTCCTGCCGCATCGCCGGACACATGAAGCGGTTGAATGAAAAGGGTCTGTGGATTTTGAGCTCATTGGGCACTCTCGGACGGGTGATGTCCTGGAATTGGTTTTCGATTACCAGAAAACCGCTTCTGTGTCCATAGGGCACAGCCGGGAACGCAGAGGAGAACACTCCTATTGATCGCCGATGAGTCTGGTTCGAAAAGTTATTTCACCGCGGAGCACGCAGAGATCGCTGAGGAAATCCACGATTCAATCAGAATAAATAAACGATCAGCGCTCGTCATTCCGGAAGAGCTCTTTTCGGCACCTGCTTGGTGAATCTCTGCGCACTCCGCGCTCTCTGCGGTGAGTCCATCCCTTTCACCATTTCAGATGCGCCAAAGGGCCATGATCGACTGAGGCTCCGGCGATCTTCAAAAGGGACTTGCGGAGAATTCCGCCGGAGTAGTAATAAACACGTCCAGGTGCTGGGTTCGGCCGAGATTCACCGGCCGCTGAACGCTTCTGAGGACACGGGGATACAAGAGCACATTGAAGCCTTTCTTTACCGCGTCGCTGCTTGCATATCTCTTTTCCACCCTGACCCTGGCCGTTCTCACTCCACCCGAAAACCAGCCGGTTCTTTACGGAACACTTTTCGCCGCATCGTTTGTGTCTCTCCTGTGCCTCGTCCATTCTTTTCCCTCCGGATGGTCCGACCGGCGTCAATGGATCTTCCTTGTTTCTTTTGCCCTGTGCATGCGGGTGCCTTTCTTGGCTCTCTATCCCGTGTCCGATGATGTGAACCGCTACGTCTGGGAAGGGGTTGTGATGAACAAGGGATTTGATCCCTTTCTCCTTGCCCCCAATGATCCTCGGCTCTCGACGCTTGCCCGGGAACTCGGCGACGTTTGGAAGGGAATCAACCACGGGGACATGACGGCCTGCTATCCCCCGTTTTCCATGCTCCTTTTCCGCCTGGGCGCATTGCTATCGCCGACCTTGGCTTTTTTCAAAGGTCTCATGGCTCTCTTCGAACTCGGTACCCTGTGGCTTTTGGCCCGCCTCCTCGTGAGTTACCGTCTGCCGGTGGAAAGATGGATGCTCTACGCCCTGAACCCTTTGATCCTCGTGACCATTGTGGGGGAGGGACACCTGGACATCGTCCAGGTTTTTCTTCTCTTCCTCTGTTTTTATCTCTTTCGGCTGAAGAGGGAGGGATTCGGTTTTTTTGCCTTGGCTTGTGGCGCCATGACCAAGTACTTCCCCATCCTCGTGGCACCCCTCCTCATCAATGGGAGAAACTGGAGGAAAAGCCTCGTCCTGGCGGTGACCATGACAGCGCTCTGGCTGCCCTTCCTGGGGGCAGGGTTGAGTTTCTTCGACTCTCTGGTCTTTTTCGGAACGGTGAACGCTCACAACGAATCCATCGCCCTCGTCCTGAGCGCCCTTTTCGGGGACAAGTCGATCCTGGCGGGCGGGGCAATCCTCGGGGCAACTCTTGGCGTCGTTTTCCTCGTGGTGCACGACCCCATGAGAAGTGCCTATCTGGTTCTCGGGACCGCCCTTCTGCTCCTCTCCACCCTCAACTCATGGTACCTGGCTCTGATCATCCCCTTTCAGGTGTTCTTCCCGTCCAGGGGATGGCTCTACCTGCAGGCGGTCACGGTCCCCGCGGTTCTTTGGCAGCACCACACTGCCTTGTTCTACGACAGCGGCGTTCTGAAACTCCTGGAGTATGGTCCGTTCTTCGGATTCCTGGTCTGGGACACCTTCCGGGACAAACGGGTCTTTTCCGGGACCCCGTTCCGAGAGGTGAAAAAGCTCTCCGTGGTTATTCCGGTGCTGAACGAGTCGAAAACCATCCGCAATGCTCTTGAAGCCCTGAAAAGGGAAAAGACTTCGCCCGAGATCATCGTGGTGGATGGTGGGTCCGACGACGGAACCCGGGAGATTGCGGCCGGCCTTGGGGTTCAGGTCATGAAAGCGCCGAAGGGGCGGGGTCTTCAGATCAAGGCTGGCATCGACCGGTCCACGGGAGACGCCGTGATGGTCCTCCATGCGGATTGTCTCATCCGCCAGGGTGTGACCGGCCGGGTCATGGAGGGGTTCAACGAGAATCCCCGGGCCATCGGTGGAAGTCTGGGCATGTCCTATTTCGATCCGTCCCGCAAGAACGGGATCATCGCATGGGTGAACAACGCCCGGGCCATTTGGACGGGGATTTCCTTCGGCGATCAGGGGCAGTTCTTCAGAAGGGAAGCCTTGCCCCTCATGGGAGGCTTTCCCGAAGTGATGCTCATGGAAGACGTGGAGCTCTCCATGCGGCTCAAGGAACAGGGAAGCCTCTGCTTCGTCCCGAGAGGCGTGACGGTCTCCGAGCGTCGGTGGGGGAATGTGGGTTTCCTGGCCAATGTCGGAAGGGTCGTGAGCAACTGCGTCGTCTATCTCGTCCGCAGGCGCCTTGGCATAGGGGATTCAAGCGGAGGCGATCTCTACGGGCGCTACTACGGAGCGGGTTAGGCCCTCCATTGGACCGGAAGCGACGGGCGGTGCCAATAGATATGATCATCTTCCCGCTGACCACGTCGGCCCGGCACTCACGACAATCCCTGAAGGGGTCATCAGGTTGATCAGTTGGCGGCCTCAAGAAACATGCGGAACAAGGTCTTCAATGGGGCAATGTCGAATATCACCGACAGGATGAAGAGCATTCCAAGCACAATCCAAAGCCAGCCCAACCGAACCGCGCTTTCCCCCGCACGCAGCTCAGGGACATGTGCTTCACGAAGACGGATGGCGCGAATTCCACTGTATGTCAAACCGGCCCCGACCACCAGCGCACTCCATTCAATGAAGCCCATATCCATTTCTTTTTCACTTGAAGCGGCATAACGGTTGACTTGAGCGGCCGGCCGCGGTCTGCCGGGATTCGGCCGCGACGGCCTTATACTTGCGCACAGGAGACAGCCACTCTCATCCTCATAGGATCAGCTCGCCCTCAAAAAGCTGCAAAGAGCCTCCGACAAGGTTTCCGGAAGCAAGGGAACGTGTCTCGAACCACTTCCTGTCGACCTGCCCATCATTCCCCGCAACACAATGACATAGTCATAGCCAAGATCAAAGCAGAACGCCCGTTGTCAGGTCGGAGGAACAGACTGGCTCTCCGCTGAGATGCGGCTCAGGAGCCAGCGCAATCCAGCGTCCGAGAACAGCGCCCAATTCCTCCTTGCTAAAGGGTTTGCTCAGGTAATCACTCATACCGGCAGCAAGACAATGCTCACGATCTCCTTGCATGGCATTCGCAGTGAGGGCAACAATTGGAAGAGGGGCCTTTCCTGTGCGAGCCTCCCTCTCTCGAAATGCTCTCGTTGCCTCAAAGCCGTCCATTTCAGGCATCTCACAATCCATCAGGACTAGATCGTAGGTCCCGTGTTCCAATGCCTCAAGGGCTTCACGTCCGTTGGCCACGACTTGGACTTGACACCCGAGAGCGATTAAAATCAGACTTGAGACTTCTTGATTCACGATATTGTCTTCAGCCAGCAGGATGTTGCCGTGTTCAAACGCGGGGTTTGCTGCCACGGCTGGAGAGGAGCTGTTTGGAACGGGCAAGGGTGTAATGGGGGCATGGAGCAAGGCCACAAGACAGGCATACAGCCTGGATCGGTGTACGGGTTTGCTCACTGACCCCGCAATACCTGCCTGTTGCGCTTCCTCCTCATCCCCCGGCAGTCCCGTTGGGGTAAGCATGACCAGATGCACGGCAGCAATAGAGGGATCGGCCTTAATAGCGCGAGCGAGCATGAGACCGTCCATACCCGGGAGGTCCCTCTCCACAAGGACGAAAGTGTAGGCCGTTCCCTGAGCAGCAGCATCGCGCAGCATCTCCAGCGCTTGTGGCCCATGATTGCTACTGTCATGCGGCATGCCCCAGGGGTTGACCTGTTGGCCCAGGATAGCACGCTGCATGGCATTCGCGGCCACAATAAGGACTCGCACCCCACACAGGCTGGAGCGTGCTAGTGGAATACCCCGTGATGCAGTATCGCAACTACGCAGGTGGACGGTAAACCAGAAGGTGGCACCAGCCCCCTTGGTGGACTCCACGCCAATATCACCGCCCATCATGTGCACCAGTTCTTTGGAAATAGACAAGCCCAGACCAGTGCCACCGTATTGGCGGGTTGTGGAACTGTCGACCTGAGAGAAGGGCTGGAAGAGATGACGCTGCTCCTCAGGGTCAATACCAATGCCTGTATCGCAGATCTCAAAGCGCAGCCGCGCGGTCTGGGCATCTTGTCCCATGTTGGCGACGCGGACCACCACCTCGCCATGGGTGGTGAATTTTATCGCGTTGCCAAGCAGGTTGGTGAGGATCTGGCGCAGACGGTTGGGATCACCCTGCACGATAGACGGCACCTCCTCCTGGATGAGACACATCAACTCGAGTCCCTTACTGTGGGCAATCTCGGCCAGCAGATCAACGGTCTCCTCCACCGTCTCCCTGAGATCAAAAACGATCTGCTCCAGTGCGAGCTTCCCAGCCTCGATTTTGGAAAAATCGAGAATGTCGTTGATGACCGTGAGCAAGGCTCCGCCGGAACGCCGCACTGTGTCGGCAAAGCGGCGCTGTTTGGGTGTCAGGTCCGTATGCAGGAGTAACTCGGTCATACCGAGCACTCCATTCATCGGTGTCCGAATCTCATGGCTCATGGCGGCAAGAAAGGCACTCTTGGCACGGTTGGCTGCTTGTGCAGCGCTGTGAGCCTCTTTAAGCTCTTTGGCTTGTTGCTGGAGCTCGATCTCGGCCCGTTTGCGCTCGGCCACTTCCTTACGAAGGGATTCCACGGAAGTATCACGCGCCACAATAGTTGTGCGCAGATCCTCGGTCATATGGTTAAAACTGTCCACCAACGTCTGCACCTCTCCGGTTGTCTGTATCGTCACCACCGTGTTCAGGTCACCCTTTGCAAGGCGGGCAGCGGCAGCGGCAAGCGCGATAATGGGTTTGGAAAGGTAGCGCGATACGTACAATGCCAACAGGAGGATAAGGCAGAGTGACAGCACCAGACTAAGCGTGTAAAACCTTACTGCGGGTGCCAGATCCTTGAACAGGAGCGACGACGGAATACTGATCGCTATACGGATGAAGGTTTTCCCTGGCAGGATGGCAAAATCCTGCCAGGCGATCAGCCCCTCACTCACGTTTGCAATCTGTACCGTCCCCTGAAACGCGCTTGGCAGATTGGCACGAGGATCAAAAACAGCCTGAGCATTCTCTGGCTTCTGGAGTGCATGTCCCTTGGCGTCGAACACCCACACAGGATTCTCATCAAAGAACTTCACACCCCGCAAGTAAGTGAGAAACGCATCAAGATTCTGCTGGATGATAAGGACACCACCAAACGTCCCGGTGGTGAGATCAAGCTTGGACTGTCCTGCCAGAGAGAACGCCGTACCATGTTCATCAAGAAACGGCCCTTCAATCTGCGGCTCCCTCACTGGCATGAACCATTCCATGTAGCCGGAGGAAAGGAGCAAGGGGATAGACTCCTGCCGCAGGAACAGTTGTCTTGACACCTCTAGAGATTTTGTGCTGCTGTAAGGGGATGTGATTTCTCCCCCTTGCTTCAAGTTGAGAGACTCCTTTCGGCCCGATTTGCCAACTGCCGTCACTTTGACTTGGCCATCCGCGTCAACGAAGCGAATGCTGTGATAGCTCTCAAACCCCTGAATCGTCTGCACAAACAGGCGTTCGATCTTCTTCCCGAGGATCAGTTGCTCGCTCGCTGAGGCAAACAGATAATCATCCAACATCGATGAGGAGATCAGTGTCTGTATCGTTCTCTTCAGGTTAGCCCCGTACTGCTTCTCAAAGTTGTACTGTATCGTCGCAACTTGTTGAGCGATCGTTTCCCTGGTCCGTTTCTCCATGGATTCACTGCTGAATTCATAGGAAACGTAGATCAATATAGCGCTTGTCACCACGTTAATGAGCAGAAAGCTCAAGAGGATGCGGACAAAAATGGAGATGCCTTTTCCTTTGGGGGACGCCATGATGAAAATTACCTCTTTAATGCAAGGGCCGTTTCGACGACTTCTTCAATGATGTCCATCTTTCCCTCTAAAGAGATACCAAGCATGTGGGCACGCTGTCGATTCACCATTTTTGGCCCTATGGGAGGCGTTTGCGTCCGCATACGACCAGGATTGAAACCTTGCTCAAGGATGTCATAGGCCATTTCGAAAGCCGTATGACCTTGATTATACCCCGAATCATTCGCTGCCAAGAGCATGCCTTCTTGCACGAACTGGTCTTCGTGAGATGCCTCGGGCTTGTGAATATGCTCGAGGTACCACTTGCCCACTTCGAGCATATCGACGTGCTTCCCTTGCTCATCCACCATGGTATCGTGATTGAGCACAAAGAAGGCGTCCACCTGCTGCGCCAGGGCAAGCGCGCGCGTCCTGAAATCCGCAAAGGCATTCGTCGCCACCACATCCACCAGCTGCAGAGGGAGCTTGCCACTCTTCGCCAATGCCTGGATCTGTTTGATATTGGCACGAGAGGTCTCCGAGTCGCAGGCAAGGATCGCAAAGGTTTTGGCCTCCGGGACCAGGATGTGTAACAGTTCCAAACTCTCTTTATGATAGCCCACCTGCCAGACGCCGGTAACGTTATGGCCAGGGCAGTCCATACTGTCCACAAGCCCATATTTTAGCGGCAAACCGTTGATCCCCCAGAACACCACCGGAATCTCGGTATCCAATAGCTGCGTACCAATATAGTTGGCAGCGTTGTCATCCCCAAGCAGCACGAGATGGGGACGAAACGCCTTGAGGGCTTCCAGGATGCGCTGGGTCGCCTCGCTCATAGCAGTTGGGCTGTTTTTTCTTTTTGTGTCCATCCACACCTTTTGGATGACCGCCTTTGTACTCTCAACATGGTCATTGGCGACCAACACCTGCATTTGCTCGGCGTTATCCAGATAACCGTACTTCAGCATCGCCTCACTGACGCCTCGCTGAGTTGATTGGGACCACAAATATTCTTTGTGATAACTGCTGACGATGAATATCCGCTTTTTCTCTGGCGCTCCATGAGCCACAGAGACCAAGCACAGACCAATACACAACGGGAAGAGAAGTTTGAAGACGTTCATAACGCTTTCCCCCTATACCAGGCCTCTATCTCTCCATTTCTGGAAGATCGCCTGCACTTCCTTGTCGGCCTGAGCTAGAGCATCTTCAGGGGACATTTTGCCCGATGCAGCCCTGGCAAACATGGTGGAAATAATCCAACTGCTGAATATCTCATCAATAGCGGCATTGGCATATCCCGGATACCCGAGGTTGGTTGTCCACTCGGAGACATCCAGGAACACTTTGTACTTATCTTGCGGAGTCGCTGCTGGATCGTCGGTAATCAGTTGTTTCATATCCGGCACTGTGCCGGGAAAACAGGGGAAATTGTAAAACTGGCTCGACAGAAAACCCTGACGGAAATTCCCAACATAATCCGCCAGGAATTGCTTGGCTCCCTCTATGTTCTCGGCAAACTTCCAGATCACGTAGACACTCATGAGGTGCCCCAGGCCGATACGACGCACAGGGCCCTGAGGCGCTTTCGCCAGCCAGATGTCTTGAGCGATGGGAATCTTCTGATTCTCACCAGTGCGCGTGACCGAGATGGCATTCAGAGTCAGTGAGCCTTTGCCCGCCAGCATCTGACGATTGTTCGATGAGGCATCCCATGTAAATACCTCATCAGTGAGGGTTTCCGTATAGAGTGCCTTGACGAACTTGATGGCCTCCAATGTCTCGCGTGACTTGAGCACAGGGTTGCCGTCACTGTCTTGCTCCGAGGCTCCAAAGGTCGCCATAATGGACCGTAAGGCCATGTTGCTGTCCAGCTCCGGGGCCAGTCCCAGTCCCAGGGGTATGCCGTGTTTTTCCTTGATCTTGCGGCCACCAATACGGATATCCTCCCAGGTGTTGGGAAACATCCCGACGTCATCCCAGAGGTCCTTACGGTAGTTTACCGGATCAGGCACGTAGCTATCAGAAAAGCCATAAAATCTTTTGGTTTTCGGGTTATAGGTGCTCTTCAGGGCGAGATCGATGGCTTTGCCGTATTTCTGCTCGCATGCCTTGTAGACGTCGGAATGATCGATCACCTGATCCTCGTAGGCTGATGGTGGCCAGAGAAACATGCACAGATCGTGGCCCTTCTGGGCCGAGATCTCTGCCTCTGCACGGCTCTTGAGGCTGGTCATGCCAACATTGTCCACGATCACCTTTGTGTCGTTCTTCGCCCCCCACTCCTTCACATAGGTATTGTTGAACCACTCATCATACCCTGGTACAAAGTGCTGCCATTGGAGAATCTTGAGTGTTTTTTGCGGGGTACTGGAACCATAGGTATTAACAGCATGAGTTCCAATACCTGATGCAAGGGCCAAAAAACCGGCCTTTTTCATGAAATCACGTCTGGAGATGCAGTTCTGTCTGCGGTGGTTCACGGGTGCCTCCTCTTTTTCCATACAGCCTATTCCCTTAGGCAGATGTCGCCCCTCCGGTACCTTTGCCATGTGTCCTCACCCTTGCGGCATTTGAGGCAAAAATGGTTATTCAGCGATCCGCTTAGCGTCTCGCTGAACGCCGAGCTGAGCCAGCGGCTCAGCTCGGCGTTAAAAGAACCCATCGGCACACACAGGAGAAATGTGAAGAACAAAACTGGTTGCTGAGCGGGCTGGACCTATACGCAGTGCGGCATCATGGACAGCGAAGCTGGTCGGCGTCACGCCTCCAGGCGTGCTTGTCTCCTCTGCGTCGCTCGCTTTGTCACCGTCGTAGGCGTTCAACGGCCTGGGGGAAGAAGCCGCCAACCTGTTCAGAACGATAGCACAAGGGGGAGAATGAGTCCCCGACCCTGAAATGATATTGGTCAAGGGCGAGCAGCGCTTCGGGTTGAACATTCTCGAAATCGATGAGGACGACGTTTGTGCGCAATGGGATTTCCCCGTTATCCTGAAGAGGCTGAATGTTGGTTGATTGGTGGTTGGCAAGGCCCCTGCAGCCATTACCGCGGTGTGAATTGCTGATCAACCTGGGCGTCGAATAATTCTTCGAATTCCGCCTTCGCGCACGGCCCCTTCGCGGACCTACCGGTCATATGGTAAAAGAGCTCATCAGCTACTTTGCATTCATCACCCAAGAGATGCGAAATGACATTTCGAAGGTGGATACAGCTGTCCAGGGACATGCTCGTGAATTGAATGACCATCCCGTTGCTTTCATGCCTGATCACGACCCCGGGGATCTTCACCCATAGCTCCGATGAATCGCACCTGAAAAAAAGCTTGATCTCCACTTCTTTGAAGAGGTCGAGCCTTTCAGATGTCTTCAGTCTGACCCCGTTCAGACTCAAATCTTCAACCTCTCCCATTATCTCGATGTGTTGGCATTTCACAATTGCAGAAGACTGTATTCGTACCCTGGTAAAATTTCGCTTCCCCATTCTCCAGCCCTCATTCAGAAAAAGACGACTCGGGTTAGCTTCCCGCGGTTTTTGCTCGTGGATGACATGAACAGCCAAATGTCTCCGGTTCCAGCGATCACTCGTGCCCATCATCCCTGCCTTCAGCGACATTCAGATTCTCGGCAGAACAGGGCTGTTGCTTTAATGAACGATTTCCCCGCTGGGTCTGTGAAGGGGCTGGTTACCAGTTGGGGAAACGCTTACGAGGAAGGCCTTCAACCGGTATTTTTGCGGTGAGCATGAGATGAGGGAGGGGTTCGGGTTGACCAGGGTTGGACCACCGGCGGACCACCAATAGACATAAAATCAAGGTATTTCCGGTAAAGGAGTACCTGCCTGAGTCGCTGGTATTCAGGAGGATAATGCCTATTTTGACTCCATGAGGCATAAACACCTACGGTATTTCTCAAGGAGCCATGCAAAATGAATCCCATTCTCATCGAGGTGATCACGCCCGTGTTTTCCAATTTGGAGATTGGTTGTCGGGGCTGCAGTATGATCCTCAACGATTTGGGCTTGAAAGGTCAGGATCGAAAGACCTGCACGGACGAGTATCCCGCCGAATGGAGAGAGCGAATGGATCTTCTCACCGGATGGATAAACGAGATCCTGAACCTCTATCCCAACCGGGTGCATGTCCAACTCATCGACGCCCAGTCCCCCATGGGACTCTGGAAGCAGATCAGGCACTGGATTTTCACATATCCGGCATGGATCATAGACAATCGAGCGGCCTATGCGGGATGGGATAGTCGTGAACTGAAATCTCTCATCGAGATGAGGATCAGAATCGTGGGAGAGAGCGATAAGAGACGTCATCCCATGTAGTGCTTTGTTGGATGTGTCATTGAGGCGTCGGGATGTCGTCAGCTTGGCGAAAGCCATTGCGATCAAGGAAGGGGGGTGCATTTTGGGGATGCTTGGGGGGAATTGTTCCCCTTTCCGGATTTGCTCTGTGCCTGAGGTGGGTCCCTCAGAATCGGAATACGGACTTTTAGGCCTAGGCCAGAATGAGACTCACACGGTCAGCATGCATATTCGGTTACGAGAGGGAAAAGCCAACAGGCGGTAACTCAGTCTCGGGATTGGTCCAGCCTGGGTAACTTCACGCCAAGTGTCTGAAATGAGTTTCTCGAAGTTATTCGCGGACAAGGCGCTTCTACAGAGAGCGAGGCGCTAACAACTCAATCGACCATCCAGCTGCAGATGTGCACACTGTATGCGCACCCGTAGGATCGATGTATCAAGAGTCGACCGCCATCACTAAGCCAACCAGCTGATATTATTTGGTGCCGGAGGAGAGACTCGAACTCTCACGGGATTGCTCCCACTGGATTTTGAGTCCAGCGCGTCTACCGGTTTCACCACTCCGGCACGTACAACAGCTGAGGAAATCTTTGCCAGAGGGGTTCACAAGTGTCAAGAGGAATTGGCGAAAGCGGGGTAATTGAGAGTGGTGCGTGGACAAGGAAGATGAGGTGGGGAGGTTTTGAAGGCAGTCTATGCGTGAACAGGACCCTCCCGGACGTGCCTCGATACGATCACCCAGGGAGCAAGAGTGACCAGTTCCCGGTGTTCGATCCCGATTAACTCCCTGTGAAGCCCCTGCAGTGTCATTTGGCGTCTGAGCCGGAATCCAGATGTTCCCGAACTTCTGAATTCCGGCGTTCGCCGCAATGACCGCTGAGGCGGACACAGGCGGGAGCTTTTTTTGCGACACCCCAAGAAACCCCCGCCAGGCGTACAGAAAGGATTGCTGGTTAAGCCAGCTTGAGAGACTTAAAGGATTCCACCTGGCCCCTGATGGCGCGTTCTGTTGGCAACCGCTCAATGGACGAAGCCCCAAAAAAGCCTTGTATGCCCGGCATCTTGATCAAAGCCGCACCAACGCTCTCAGGTTCATCGAATGGCCCGCCGTGGCAAATCACCAAAATATCTTTGCGCACTTTGCGGCCGGCATCAGCGATGGACATTACTCCGGCAATGGCATCGTCCAGGGTTAAGGCAACAGCGGCGCCTATACTGCCGGCTGTCGTGAGTCCCACGTGGGCAACCAGCTGGTCGGCCCCGGCTTCGCTCATGGCCCTTGCCTCATCTTCATTGAAGACGTACGGCGAAGTGAAAAGGTCAATTTCATGGGCCAGCCGTATCATTTCTATTTCCTTATCGTAACCCATGCCTGTGCCTTCCAGATTGGCCCGAAAATTCCCGTCAATCAACCCAACCGTGGGAAAGTTCTGCACCCCGGAGAACCCTATCTCCTTCAGCTGTTTCAGAAAAACGGGCATCAGCCGAAACGGGTCGGTGCCGCAAACACCTGCCAACACAGGGGTGTTTTTCACGACGGGCAACACTTCAGAGGCCATGTCGACAACGATCCCGTTGGCATCCCCATACGGCATGAGCCCCGCGAGCGAACCTCGACCCGCCATTCGATAGCGTCCGGAGTTATAGATGATGATGATGTCCGCTCCACCCGCTTCTGCAAACTTGGCCGAAATGCCCGTTCCCGCGCCGCAACCGACAATGGGCTTGCCGGCCTCTGCCTGGGCGCGGAGCCGTTTCAGTATTTCCTGACGTGAAATAGCCATATTCACTGCCTCCTTTCATTGACATGCAACACCCCGGTTATTCTTTCAAAATATCCAGAAGAGTCAGAGCCACTCTTTCGGAGAATGCCGGGTCATTGATGTTGTTCTCCATCTCAACCACCCTGATGTCTGGCTTCAAGTTTTTCTTGATAGTGTCGAAGCAGGCGTGGTCGGCTTCAGGGTCCCAGAACTGGTTGCCCGAACTGTCGAGCATCGAAACACCCTTGAGGGGCAATAGTATAGCCACCGGAGCAGTGGCTGCGTTGGCGGCCGCGGCAATCATTTCGCCCATGCGGACGTTTTCCTCGACATTGGTGCGCAGCAAAGTGACGTTCGGATTCCATTGATACAGATTACGTCCCTTATACTTTTCAGGGACCGTGTCCATACCCCAAAAATTGGCCATGTCCACGCAGCCCGGAACTATCACCGCAGGAATGCCGGCTCTCGATGCGGCCATACAGCGTTCAGGTCCGGCGCTGAAGACCCCCCCGCATACCAGATCAGCCAATTCGGTCGTGGTGACATCCATTGAGGCAGCGATATACCCGTCACTGATGAGGCTTTCCATGGTCTTGCCGCCAGTGCCCGTTGCGTGGAAGACAAGCACTTCGTAGCCTTGGTTTTCCAGGATGCTGCGGGCGTGGTCAACACAGGCGGTCGTATTGCCGAACATGGATGCTGCTACCAAAGGCTTTTCCATGGCTTCCCCGGAGGTCTCAGTCTTGACCATCCCGGCAATGGCGCCTGCTGCATTGGCAAAGATCTGCCGGCTGATTCGGTTGATGCCGGCCACATCCACGATCGAAGGGACAAAAGTGATGTCCTTGGTTCCCGCGTAGGCGCTGACATCACCGCCGCCAACCGTTGAGACCATCACCTTGGGAACACCGACTGGAAGGGTGCGCATTGCCGCCGTGGCGATGGATGTACCACCTGTCCCCCCCATACCGATGATTCCGTGCAGCCTGCCTTCGTCATACAGCTTGCGGACCACGGCGGCAAGTCCGTCCGCCATGATCTTCATAGCCTGGTCCTTGTGTTCACCGGAAGCGACGCGTGCAAGGTCACCACCTCCCGCAACGGCGATTTGGTCTCGTTGGATCTCCGGCTTGAAGGCCGGCTCACCCATCACGCCAAAGTCGATGACCAGGGTTCTGAGACCCTCTTTTTCAATGAGCTCTTTGATGAAGGCAAATTCCTTACCCTTGGTGTCCAGCGTCCCTATGATCACTACTGTTTTCGTCATAGCACCCTCCTTGAGACTACATTCACCGGCAGAACGTCCAACAATGCCATTGACAATTCGGGGTTGTGTCAGTGTTCAGCTCTTGACGGTATGCCTGAAAGAAGACGGCAATGGCTTTGCCGTTTGATCATTCGATATGGAAGCATCTCGCTCCCAAGTGCTGCAGTTTCAGATTTCGAACAAATGGATGGCGGGTTCGGGACAAAATCCCTTCATCAGAGCGTGTGCAGCACACATGAAAACGCGTTCGTCTCTTGCACGGCAAAACCATGTGGAGTTGGAAAAACGCTATGCTCCCCTATGGATTGCAGTCAATCATGATATAAGAGGTGAAGTTCAGTCGCAATCCATATCCTGCTTCGTCACCGACAAAAACGCGACGGCACTCATGCGAGCCTTGACGATTTCCTTCGAACCTGATCGCCCACAGGCTGGCTCCCGATAGAGCGGTGCGGATATGCCACGGCGAAATGCTGGAGGCAACCGGAGGCATGAGGGATCTGGTGCAAAGGGCAGATCACGTTCTCATCCTGGATGGGTGCGGGATGGCCTGTGCCACTCGCCTTACCCAAGGGGCGCTCCCCAACCTCATGTTGTATTCGCTGACAAATTGTTTGAACTGAATCCTGAACTGCTCGGGGTTGATGAGATGCCGGAAGTCGAGATCGACGCCAATGCGCAGACAGCGGCCTGAGAAAGGGTGAGGGACTCTTTCGGGGAATAACGTCAAAGCAGGGAGGCTGATACACTGTCAGTCTCGTATCACGGGGGGAAGCTCTTCCAGCCTGATCCCGCCGTGGCCTGGGGTAAATCTCAAGTCAGCCTTGGCGGGTTTTGTGTCACGATCTATTTCACAGGCGACTACTTGTTGCCTCAAGGCTTCCTGCTGCGGACCGCGACAATCGAGACCCTGACGAATGAGGATATTGAGTTCCATTTCTGCCATGCTCATCTGTCTTTCGGCATTTGAAGCCCTCGAAGTTGAGGTTGACAAAATCGGGTTGACATCCCCCGACGTCTCCTGTATTGACTAATCTCACTTTGCGGGGCTGTAGCTCAGTTGGGAGAGCGCTTGAATGGCATTCAAGAGGTCAGGGGTTCGACTCCCCTCAGCTCCACCAGAGATTTCAAGGGGTGCAGGTTCTTGCCTGTGCCTCTTCTTTGTTTACGTAAGCATTACGTACGCGCACTGCACATCTGCCCCTTTATTTCTCTTGCCCGTGTGCCCCCTCCTGCACCCTCCCTTGAAACCCCGCTTTCTCACCGTGATGCACTCTACTGCCTCACCCCTGTGCGCCTTGCCAAACCATAGAGCCTTTTCTTGATGGTTGTGGGGACACTGTGGGGGACAAGAGTGGAATGGTGAGATGGCAATCCCACCCGGCGACCCCTTCAAAATTCCTCGGCGTTCCCACAGAGTAGAAGCGGCGGGGGATCAGTGGTACACAGTTGGAAGGCACGCTCCCCTTACCTCCTTACCTCCCCTGCACCATCGCAAATCTGACCCTACCCACCCCCATTAACCAACAATTCACATAAGGTCACAGTTGATATGGGTTCGCCCAGACTGATGACTGGTTTTTTGGAAAACCTCTTCCCTGACTTGCGGACGGAATGATGTGTGTGGGCGGGAGAAATAATTGTCGTTGATCAGGGTGCGGTGAGGGTATATGTAGCTGTTGTGGGTTGTTCGGAGAAAATGGATTATGGGGCAAAATAGGGGCATCTGTGAGGGGTGTCTGGTGGCAGCCCCTTGGTGTGGACACGTAGGGTGTGGCGTGCGAGTGGTCACCGGTGCCGGTGCGTCCCCCCGTGGCGTGGAGGAGGTGTGGGGAATGGGGGGAATGGGGGAGCCCCCCCGGCTACCCGCTTAGGCATGCGCCCCCTCTGCGCCGTCTAGAATAGTGGCTCCGCAACTTCCTTGGGTTCCCATTCGTGAATCAAGGCAGCACGAGCCTCCGTTGGGCGTAAGAGGTAACGTCATCTTTCCACCAGGATACGCTTGTAGCCGCACATGGAGGTCGAAATGGACATCCCGGCCTTGAGCGGAGTCATGGTTGGGCTCGCGGGCCCTTCGTCGCCGACAGGGTTACGGCCAATGACTGCCTGGAGGTGCGAAGCTCCAGTTCGTCCCCATCGAGGAGCCAGACGGCGGCCGTTTCCAACGCCTTGAGGAACTGACCTTCCTGTTCCATCACGCCCCGGGGGCGGATGCACATTTTCTTGGTGGCTGCCACGCGGCCGATCTTGATGCCCTGTCCGGACGTCACATAGGTTGCGGTGAAGCTGTTGCACCCGGCCGAGCCGCTCATGGTTCCTCCGCCACCGAAATCCACCGTGAGATCGGAACCGTCGAGGACATTCACCACGCCTTGTTTGCCGTTGTTGTAAGCGGTCACCCACCAGGACGACGAGGCAAGTTCCATGCGCTGCTTCGTCAATGTGACCAGGGCATCGCCGTTAGCATCCAGCAGGACCAGTTGCCGAGCATCCCTCCAGAACCCACCGGCCTTGGCAAGAGCCCCGAGGAAGGCTTCTGCCTGCTGCATGACCGGCTCCTCGCAGGCCTTCCTGGTATAAACGATGTTCTGGCCTAGTCGCAGCTTGCCCCCCTCGGCCACGTAGGTGGCGCTGTACCTGTTGCAGCCATCCGTGCCATGGATACGGCCCTTCTCGAAGTGCATCGTCACCTGTCGGTCGGCCAGCAACGACTGTCCGTGCAGGTCCGACATAGTCCAACCGGTGCCGTTCAATGCCCCGGTGTCGCCGGACCAGCCAATCGCCGCACAGGAGGCCAACATCCAGGTGGCAATGAAGGTCGTCGCCCTCAGGATCATTCGGATTCGCATGCTTCTCTCCTCTTCGATCGGCACTGTTTGTCGCGCATCCTCAACATTTGAGTTCAGGGCGCACGCCCTGTCGGTCTGAAACGAATTGTGTACACTTTCCATGGGCGTGAGATTATGGGGTGCAAGTCCCCTGTACACACATCTTATCACGGGTCGGCGCCCTCTGTGAACCGTCCGGTGCGGACACACATGCCGTGGCGGGGTGGGGGCAGGGGAAGAAAATCCCCCCGCTGCCCGATTGGGCGGCAGTTTGCACGCCGTGGCCTACCTATGGGCAGGTCCCCGTGGTTCCTTCCTGCATCGTCTCACTTTCCCAGCCCCGTTCTGGTGCTCAACCTGTCAGTCCATAGTGCCGCCCCCAGTTCCAAGGAGTCCCCAATAAGATGAGGAATCAGGAGGCCAGGGTGATGGGGAGTGATCATGTGAGGACATTCTGCGCGAGCATGCTCAAAGGCTTGTGAACAAGCTTTCAGTGTCACTCGCGTCTATTTCACGATGATCTGTGCATCTACCCGGTGAGTGATATCGTTTCGAAAATAACCGAGTGTCACCTTATATTCAAAGGTGTCGACTCCTCTGAATGTCGGATTGGCGCGGTAGTAGACGCCGAGACCTGTTAACTGACTTCCCAATGCAGGAGCGTTCTCCGTCGGGATGCCAGGGGTTCTCGAACACGAACGTTCCAGACCGAACAGCGACCGTGCCATTGGCGGGTGGACGTGTGATCTTGATGCTCGGATCAGGGAGCGGCTGGCAACGCTTGTCCCACGCCTTATGTGTGCATACCAGCACTTCTCCGCCTGACTCGACCGTCGCAATTATGTGCTTGCGCTCGGCCGCCTCACTGCTGCACACGACGAGGGCAAGCAGGACTGCGACGCAGTGGACAATCAATTTCGTCACTCGCAAATGGCACCTCCTGGTAGTGTGGGAAGGGGGCGATTTGAGGAATCCTGCAGATACCTTCGTCCAATGAATCATCCGTGTCAGTTGCGAAGGTATTCGTCTCAAGGCTTGGCAACGAAGGCGCCTCTTCTCATAAGGCCGGTTGCCCATAGAGTGCGGGGCACCCTGGAGTTTGTTTCCGCAGGATTTTGAACGCAATCATCTGTCCATGCGCACTGGCGCTCAATGGAATAGGTTGCCAAAGGAATACGGGGATGACAGCACAGTCCATCGTTGGTTTCAACGCTGGTGTAAAGACCAACTCATGGCAAAAATCTGGTCGGTCCTGGTGACACAGTGCAGTGAGCTTGGCGGCGTTCATTGGGAATGGCAAGCCGTTGACGGTCGAATGGGAAAAGCCCGGTTTGCCGGAGACAAGATCGGCAGGAACCCTACCGATCGAGGGGAAGCCGGCACAAAAATCAGTATCCTGACAGACCAAATAGGAGTTCCTTTGAGTGTTGTCGCTGCAGGCGCCAATGTCCATGATACCAAGCTCCTTGCTGACACTCTCGATGCAATTATCTTGGAACGGCCTCAGCCAATGCCTGAAGATCCTCAACACCTCTGTTTGGGCAAAGCCCACGACAACCCCACAGGACACCATGCTGCCGCGGAGAGGAATTATACTGCCCAATTTTAAGTAAATTCGCTATGTTACCAAAACAGTGTGGCTCCAATGTGTAACTATGGCATAGAAATATGGCCCCTTTTTTGATCATTTCCGCAGTCTGGCGATCAAGGCATGACATTTAAACATCGAACAATCTCAGCTGCTTATATGGCGTCTCCTCCTTGGGGCGAGCCCCCCGAGCATTGGCTTGAAATATCGAAATCAGCGGCTTCTGCTCAAAAAGGTTGACCTCCAAAAAGTGTAACAATTGGGACAGACTTGGGTCCAAGTGATACCGCTCTTTCAAGATGGCGAGCATGAGGTACACGGTCATGGCGATCCAGATTTGGGTTTTCACTGCGTTGGGCGAAGTGCCATAGAATGCTTTCACTCGGAGGTTTTGCTTGATCCATTTGAAGAATAGTTCGATTTCCCAGCGGGCTTTGTATAGTGCAGCGACGATCTCGGCCGGCAGTGCGAAATTGTTGGTCAGGAACACAAGAGTTCGTTCCTGGGTTTCGTCACGGAAGCAGATCCGTCGCAGCCGGATTGGATAGAGTTGCTGCAATCGTTTGGTGGAGAGCAGAATCTCCTGATCACAACGGAGTCCGAGAGATTTGTCGACTGGGTGGGAGATGACCCGAGTCCATTTTATGGATGTCTTCAATCTCGTGACGAAAAAGGCTTGTGCTTGTTGGATGGACCAAAGCCATGCGAAGTCCACGTAACCTCGATCGACCACGTAGATCCCGTCAGGTTCGATGGGTACTTGAGGTGCCGCTTTGACATCGTGGACCTTTCCATCCGTGATGGTCAGAAATGCGGGGATATTACCCCGCAGATCCACCATGGCGTGCAGTTTGATGGCTCCCTTCGTTTTGCGGAATTTCGCCCAAGGAAATAGGGATAGGGTCAAGTCAATGATCGAGGCATCCAATGCGTAGACGGCGTTGTCGACATCGATGGCCAATTCGGTATTGGCGTATTCCCTGCGCGCACGCTGCATCATGGCCTTGGTAAACTCCTCGTAGAAAATACCCACATCCGCCGTATCGGCGAAGAGAAACTTGATGAAGCAAACAACAAGACCAATCCCGCCCGCCGTTGGGTGGTCGAACGTACCCTGGCTTGGCTTTCAAAATGCCGGGCTATCCTCGTTCGTTACGACAAAAACAGGGAAAACTACCTTGGCTTGATTCAATTGGCCTGTACTCTATGGTTTCGCAGGCTTCGTGTCCTCAAGGGGTTTTGAGATAGTTTCTAAGAGCATGGCACGTCGATACTGCCGAGGATGGTTTGTTTATGGAACCCGGCAAGGGCATGTGGGTCGAGGAGGCTTTCAGCGGGAAGGCGATCTCGTTCGACTGCTCGAGATACTACTGGATAAAGCGCTCTTCGTTGTCGCTCTTTGGTCAAGGCATTTTTCGAAGGCAAAGCCCCGCACCAAAATGGACCCATCCATAATGACATAGTCTGCTGTAAATCGTTTTTGCAAGCCATTGCACGGATACATCCCATGCTAAAATGACATGATTGTCACTTTCACGCGCCTTGCCAAGGATGGTCCGTTTCAACTTTCCCTTATTGCTAATCCGTCGCGCAATGCATCTCTACGTGCTGAGCAGTCCCATCATGAGGCTTGGCACTATCCTCCCACTCAGAAACAGTCGGGTTAGACTCTGAATCATTGGCGTTTTCGAAGGCTGTTCGGCCTGTGAGCAGTTCGAATCGTTGAGCTGTGCAGTGAAAGGACTGCTCAAATGGAGCATGGTCAGATGGAGTCAAAGATTATTTGCCACACCAGACTGGGAATACTTCCATGTTGGAAATGATCAAAAGGTTCCTCAAGGACGATGACGGGGCGAGCATGGCCGAGTATGCTATTTTGCTCGCCGTGATCACCGGTGCGCTGGTCACAATCCTCGGGATTTACACCAATTCCATCTGGAATATTTTTCATTTCATAGGAAACGAACTTGACGCAGCACAGCAGGCGGCGGCTTTGTAGCACGTTACACCTATGAAAATAAAGATGCCCATCAGGTTTTTCGGGAACTACCAGGTGACTGTCCGCTCTCCATCCTCGGAATCACGGGAAAGGTGTCAAAAATTGAGCATTGTGCCGTTGCGCTCCGAGGAAAAAGACAGCCCATCCCAAGGTTCAGGCGATATGGGAAGCTATCAGGTCATTTTTCATGACTCGGGATGCCGGAGAATTATAGTTGGAAGCTTGAAGGAGAATTCAGAGGAGAAAGTTGTTTTTCAGGTAGACGAGAAAGAGTACGCGTTCTCGCCTCTTTGATGCCGAGAGAACCTGTCTGCAGAGATTCTCCTGCAGAAGCCGACCCATCATTCAAGAAGCCCTGGCAGGGTTCTTTCCCTCGGGAAGAAGGTGAATCATGAGCGACTCGGGCATCCAGGCCGGGCGCTCAGCGGTCGTTGAGGTCTATCCGTCGCTTTGGAGTCGAATTTTTGCACGAGAGGGTCGCAACCCTGACCAGCACGACGCATATTCTGCCGCAGACTGGATGCGCCGCGCCGATTTGGACGGTAGTCTTGCAGGGTTCCTCGAACCCTCCCTGGCACCGGAAGAGCGCAGGATAGCCCAGATCGAGGGCTGGATTCTGGGGATAAAGTAGATCGCCGGCGAAGCGATGGAAGCCGTCACCGCAAAATCCTGAGCCACTTTCGAAGAAATGGTCAGCCTAAACAAGCAAGGCTATTCATTCAAGGTGCCCAGGCCGCCCGTTGGTTCTCGCGATGTGTATGCCGGGCAACGGAGACGGGTTATCTTGCGCAATTGCTCCGTGAATGCCCAGTGGGCGACCCAGCAACTTCTCCTGATGAAAGGAGCCTGAAACAGTGATCGCCATGACGAAACCTTTGTCAATCTTTCTCGGCTCGATGATCATAGCCGTGAGCGTTCCCCAGAATGTGCAAGCCGCGGGAGTCTCTCCCCTGCTCGGATACTATGGTGAAGACTACTGGGTGCTGCTTGGTGGCTCGTCAGATGGAAAATGGCTGACTTCAGAAAAGGTGGCACCACGGCTGAAGGGCAAGGAGAAATATCGCCTTTACTCCCTCAATGGCCCGTTGGGAACAGCAAAGGGTCGCAAGGTCGCATCGTGGGGGCAGGCAGACCCAGAATTCCTGATACGCATCAAACCGATTCCGAAAGCTAAGGAGGGTGTGGTTGCAGTGGGGGGATCGTGGAATGCCATGCCACGCCAGCCGCAATTTCCTGAAGGAAGCCCGCAAACTTACATCGAGGCAGCGGCAGAGATCCTCAAAAGCAAGGGCGTCACCGATTCCAGAGTGAAACTCGCACAAGTCATCGAGATTGACCTCGATAACGATGGCGAGAAAGAGATGGTCGTGAGTGCCAATCGTTTCAATGAATCGGAAGCTTACGACAGCCCGCAGAAGGGTGACTATTCCATGGTCTTCCTTCAAAAAATGGGTAAGGACGGGCTGAGCAATATACTGATTGGTGGCCACTTCGTGGCCTCGTCTGAAGCCGATACCAGCCCGTTCTCAATCTACCGGGTGGTGGGCCTGGTGGACGCCAACGGCGATGGGGTGATGGAAATATTGGTTTCTCACACCTATTATGAAGGAGGTGGGGCGGCGCTCTATCAACTCACGGGAGACAAGGTGGAAATAGTGCTTGACAAGGATTGGGGGGCTTAGGCCTATCCTTTGGCAGCCAACAACAAGAGGGGGATGAGACTCATAAGGCGTTGGCGGTATGGACCTTTGCGAGCCTTGATGTTCCAACCTCCCTCTCGAGGGTGGCTGCGCGGTATGCCATTCAGCACCATGGTCGGGCTTTTGGGGTCGGGTATGGACTGCTGCAGTTGATTAGCGAGGCTTCCATGTTGCGAGTCGGTTTTTATCAGTTTGCTCCCGGATTCGGCGAAGTTTTCGCCAACCTGTCGAAGGTGCTCAGCGCTTTGGAGGGAGCCGAGGTCGACATCGTTGTTTTGCCCGAACTCCCATTCACCGGATACTATTTCCAGGATCGCGCCGAAGTTGCCACGTTGGCTGAGGACCCCTCAGAATCAACGACGATACTCAGTCTGACCAATCTTTGCCGCGCCAATGACTTCTACCTGGTGACAGGATTTGCCGAAAAAGCCGGGGACAGGATATTCAACAGCGCGCTGCTCATTGGACCTGAAGGATTACGGCACACCTACCGGAAGCTGCATCTGTTCAACACTGAGAAGGAGTACTTCGATCCGGGTGATACTCCGCTCCAATCCATCGAAATCCGGGGAATATCCATTGGCATCATGATTTGCTTCGACTGGATCTTTCCGGAAGCAGCCAGATCCCTTGCCCTGCAAGGGGCAGACTTGTTGCTGCACCCATCCAACCTTGTTCTGACATATTGTCAACAAACCATGCTCACACGCAGTCTTGAAAATTCGGTGTTCACGATTACAGCCAACCGAACCGGCTCAGACAATCGACCTCGAGGCGCACTCACCTTCACTGGACAAAGCCAGGTGGTCACCCCGAAAGGTGAACTCTTGTACCGGGCAGAGCCGGAAACCGAAGAGCTATTTGTCACCCAGATTGATATCAGTCAGGCTCGGGATAAATCGATGACAGCGAGGAATGATTTGTTTAAGGATCGTCGTCCTCAATATTATGCTGAGATCACCAGGATAAGGCGGGAGCCATAAGCCGTCAACCACCAATGCCGGGTCCACTACGCAACCAATGGGACGGCAGGTACAGCGCCTGGGTTGCCAGTAATACCTTCAGGGACTGCCCACCGGGATTCTTGGGGGACTCGTGCTGGTCGTTCCCGGTTGTTTCCTTTACTTGCGGAGGGCTGAGGTGCTCGAAGTGGTCCGGTTCGGCGCATGCCGAGATGCACTGGACTGTGCGTCCGGTTCGGTCTTTGGTTACGGAAAATTTTGCAGGGCAATGCTGTCAATCACAGAATAGGAATCTGTAAAAAAAACCATCGGATCAATTAGCTGAACCTTCCTGGAATTGTTGATCATTTTCCAGGTCAATGTTCCCTTGGTGGACGATTCAACCATCCACGCCACTGACAGGTGGAGATGCGCTGTGATGCCCGACTTTGGCGTGCCGAAATCCGAAACCGATGCGATGGTTTCCCCTGTCTGTACTGTTTTCCCGGGACAAAGATCGGGATGTGGCGTGACATGGCCATAAATGGTGCACAGAACTTTTCCGTGGTCCTGCATTGCAGGATGTTTGACATAAAGGGTATGTCCAAAAAAATCATCTTCACCGAAAGCCAGGACCTCACCCTGAAACATGACAGGAACTAGTGCGCGATTTGGAATGTGAACAGGTTTGCGCAAAAGGTCCAGAAAAAACCCGATATCCAGCCCTTCATGCGGCGTTTGCCGCCGCCCCATATCGCCCCACCATTTCTCCCGACTGCTGAACAGCATGCCCGGATAAAATGCCCACTGGAGAAACTGTTGTTCAAAAAGTTTGTTCCGCCGTGCAAAAGCCTTGCTGAAATCTGTATTTAACCGCGCATCTGCCAGTTTCATGGCCTGAATATCCCCTCATCCAGTCAGTCGAAGAGCACCTGGCTCACCAGACTTCGGTTCTCCATGACGCAGTGATTGGCAGCCCCTTCGATCGCTGGCGTGACCACGAGTTTCTTCCTGGGGTTGGGCAGGTTGTCCATGCAGATCTTTTGCTGCCGTTTGACCTCCTCGCTTTTGTACTCTCCCTCACCGACGATGACGAGGGCGGGGACGGCGACTTTTGCCGGGTCAAGGCGGACTCCTTCATTGGCCCACTCCTCCTGCCAGCTTGCGGCATCGCCGTCCTTGATGCCGGCGGCGGTACGGAAGGCCCCGCCGATCTCGCAGCCGTGGTTCACCGTTGCGCCGAGAACCATTGACCCGAATGTGAAATCCATATCCGAGTCCTTGAAGTGGTAACGAACGTAGGTTTCGTGGGCATCGAAGCCCTTCTTCCGCTCCTTGTCCTGCACCGGTTTCGTTTCCGAGGTCTCTTTCTTTCCCGCAGCATACGAGGCACCGGTTCCCCCATTTGTCAGGACAACAGACACCAGGAGCATGACCGCAACCGCCAGGACTCTCCTTTGCATTCCAGCCTCTCCTCTCACTTTCGAATGCAGTGTGTGTGTATTTCCGCTTGCACCTCAGGGCAAGCGTTCCCATACCAGGCTGACAAACCCCTGGACTCCGCCGAGGAGCAGGGGGCCCCGCAAGGTCAGATACGACCCATCGAATTCGAAATGGCGCCGCTGATCCGTCCCCACCCAGTTGGGGAGGAGGGCGGCCTCGATGTGGTGCACGATGGTCTGTTCGTCAGTATTGACTGAATAGGTGCCGTAGTAGGCGGTATATCCGCCGAACGCCGCCCGTACTTCAGCCTCCGACGTGACAATGGGGTCATCCGACGTAAATCCGGGACGGGTGGGGTTCATGAGTTGTACGGCCATCCGCCCGTCCGGTTCATAGATGAGCCTTCCCCGGGCATCCTTTCCGAAGGGGTAAGCCGTCTGCCCGCCTGGGTCCCTAATGTGGAAGGATACGAGTTTCCAGGAACCGACCAGTTTGGGTATGACTTCCCTGCTCATGCTGTGAATCCTTCCCTCCGCCACATCCGGATTCCTTTGACCCGGGCCATGGCCTATACCGACGCAGCCGCTGATGAACGGGACGATAAGCAAGCTCAATAGGTAGAGGTTTTTCATTTTGGATGTCTTTAGATGTGGTGTCGAATGAATCATCATATGGAAGTGTCAACCCCCGCTGGGAGATGTCAGGTGATATCGGCGGATCCGGGTGAAGCCCATCAATGAATGCTTCCTGTCCTTCCCGGTCATATCGGGCTGTAGGGGGGGATGGCAACTCAGAAAAAACCAGCTCCACGGCAACTGAACGCCAAAAGATACTCATGCCTGCACACGGGGTTGGGGCGGCGCACCCTGACAAAGCCTTCATGCGAGTCACCACACTTGAGATACTCCTCCATGACTCCATCCACCACCGGTTGAAGAAACCCATGCTGTCTCTCACAATGCCCATCACAGCCAGCCATCAACCCTTCGTAGTGATTGTTGAGCAGCTTTCACAATGGAGAATCGCTGGGCTCTCAGGGTGATACATCGTCAAATGGGATGAGGGCAGAGCTCAACGCAGAAGCATCTGCATATGGAAAATGCTGCAGGGGGCATTGGGGACACGCACATGGGAGAGATAGAGCAATCAGTCATTCACATAGACGTTAGCGGGGGGAACGCCTGCCCCCACCTGATCGGCCGCCTGAGCCAGAGCCCCGGCCACCTCGACCTCTGTTCCCGGCTCCACCTTTGGTGTCGTATATGCTGCCACTTCCATCTGCGTTATCGTAGCCACTGCCAGCTCGATCTTTGTTGCCGAAGCCCCCCGAGCCTGATGATCGACCACCTGAGCCGTAGCCGCCCCCAGTGCGCTCACGGCTCTGACCCTCCCGAGCTTCTCTGGGCTTTGCTTCATTGACCTTGAGAATCTGACCGGCAAGCTCTTTGCCGTTGATCCCTGCAATTGCAGCCAATGCTTGATCAGGGTCTTGCATTTCGACAAAGGCAAACCCACGAGATTTGAGAGTGTTGTGATCTGTGATGATTTTGACCGAAGCAACTTGCCCAAATGCCTCAAATTCTCCCTGCAATTCCTGCTCGGTGGTCTTGAACGACAGATTCCCTACAAAGATGTTCATAACAATCCTTCTTTTCCATTGAAAACAGCGCCTGTCTTTACGATGAACAACAAATCTCTTCAGAACGCCTATCTCTTAATCTTTAGCCTTTTGACCTTCTTAACCATAGATTTCCTTCTCAGCTCTCTTGAACTTGGTTCAGTCTTGGGCTGTGTATGCTCTTCAGCAACACTTTTCACTTTCCCTTTATTGTTTCGATCTCTAATGCTTATCACTGTTTATACTCCATGTTTTTATACAAAGTTGGCTGCCAGGCAGTTGATGGGATGCAAGGGAAAAGCAGCCTTGTTTGGGGTCAAACGCATTCAAGTCTCTGAAAGTTCTCTCAGATACCGAAATAAAGCTCGCGAAGCTTTGGGAGGCTCATTCCCTTCACTTTCCTTCCGAGCCTTGAGCGCGAGACTGCGCAAGCGCTTGCGGTCAGCATCGGGAAAACGATTCACTGCTTTTCCCAAAAACTCATCATTTCCATAGATAAGCCCATTCCTCAACTGCTCAAGCTCTTGAAATAATCGAGCATCATTTCCTCGTCCTCGGCGGATTCCGTCCAAAGCCTTTCGAATGGGTTCCGGATCGGCATCGCGCATCAGAGCCCCGATGTACTGCATCTGCCTGCGCCGCGTCTCACTCTTCTTAAGTGTCTTGGCAAAGATCACGGCTTCCCGAAGATCCTGCGGCATTTCTATCTTGCTGATCTGATCCAGCGCAAGGGCCACAAGGTGCTCACCAAGGGACTGCAATGCGAGCATTTCTCTCTTAATCTGAGATTTGCTTTTTTGCTCCATAAATCAATTATATCTTCCCCCATCGGCCAAGGCGAATGATGCTGCCGCTGCTGCGCTTCAAAAAAGGTGCAAATTCTCGGGCATTGAACACACACGGACTATTCAAGCTCGATGATGTTTCCCTCAAACTCTACCGTCTGCCCTTTTCGGATTTTACATCTTTTGCGAAGCTCAACAACCCCGTCCACCTTCACGCACCCTTCGCCTGTAACGACTTTAGCCATTCCTCCACTGCCACACAGACCTGTAACCTTCAAGAGCTTTATCAACTCGATGTATTCATTCTCGAGCCTGAACTTCGTAGACATAACCCCTGCTTTTTTCTCAATGATTGTGGAAGCTTTTTGAGTGGTCAGCACCGGACTTATGCAAAGTCGTGACCAGATCCACAGCCGGCGGCTTGCTCAGCCCCAAAAAGGGCATTGTTGCCGGAATTCCCAAAAGATTGGAAATCCAATCCGTGAAATGAGAATTGTGGTGTGGAGACCTGCGGGGTAGAGAGCCCCGGTTGTCCGATTGTGGGGGAGCCCTCACCCAGGGGGGTGTCCGGGCCGCTCACATTTCCCTATTCCTCCACCTCAAGGTGACACGTGTGTCAGCCGAGTGCTTTCTTGATGTATCTCGGAGCGTGCTGCATGGGTCTTCGCCATTAGGGCCTTGGGAACACTCTTTGCCTTCGGCGTGTTTGCGACCCGCAGTCCGCTTGGGACTATGCGAGTTGCTCGGAGGTTTTCGAAGTTGATGGTTCCCTCCACGGCTCTGATTGCTATCATTTCGTCCTTTGAAGATCGGTTCGGCTCTTACCGATGGGTCGGGCTCATATCCTTCAATGACCTCTTCGGGTATTGTGTACCTGAGCAGGCGTTCGATATCTTTCAGTAGTTCGCGTTCATCGATGCAGACAAGTGATATGGCCGTTCCCTGGCGATCGGCACGGCCGGTGCGGCCGATGCGGTGCACGTAGTCTTCAGACACGCTGGGCAGTTCAAAGTTCACCACATGTGGTAACTGATCGATATCTAGCCCTCGTGACGCAACATCGGTTGCGACCAACACGCGAACATCGCCCTGTTTGAAGCCGGCCAAGGACCGGGTTCGCGCCCCTTGGCTCTTGTTGCCGTGGATCGCCGCTGCGCTGATCCCATCGGACTCAAGCTGTTTGGTGAGCCGGTTGGCGCCGTGCTTGGTGCGGGTGAATACGAGTACCTGCCGCCAGTTTTTGGAACCGATCAGGAAAGAGAGAAGTTCCCGTTTCCGAGTGCGGTCTACAGGATGGATCAGCTGTTCGACCCTCTCTGCAGCCGTATTGCGACGGGCCACTTCAATCAAGACCGGCGAGTTCAAGAGCTCTTCAGCGAGTTTCTTGGTCTCATCGGAAAAGGTGGCGAAGAACAGGAGGTTCTGTCGTCTCAGGGGGAGGAGTGTGAGTATTCTGCGAATATCCCGAATAAACCCCATGTCCAGCATGCGATCTGCTTCGTCCAGGACCAATATCTCGACTCGTGAGAGATCCAGGGTCCGTTGTTGAACATGGTCCAGCAAGCGACCCGGGGTTGCCACCAGAATATCGACACCTCGGCGGAGTTTTGCGATCTGTGGATTGATGTTAGCCCCGCCAAAGATGACCGTCGATTTCAACGGCAGATGTGCGCCGTAGGTCGCCACACTCTCTTCGACCTGGGCCGCGAGCTCACGGGTTGGGGCAAGTATGAGGGCTCGGACGCTATTCTTTCCCTTCATGACGAGGCGTTTGCTCAGAAGCTGCAACAGAGGCAGAGCGAAACCGGCTGTTTTGCCTGTGCCGGTTTGAGCACCGGCCAGGACGTCCTTTCCCTCAAGAATGACGGGGATCGCCTGGCGCTGAACGGGGGTTGGTTTGACGTAGCCTTGATCAGATATGGCACGAAGTAGTTCGGTCGAGAGGCCGAGGGAATTGAATGGCATGCTTGGAGATGTCTCCTGAATTCGTTGTTTAATCATGCACCTCTTGTGCAATTGTCAATGCCAAATGATCCTGGGATGAGATGCGAGAGGGGTCCGGCCTGCTTGTCGTCCCGCCGAACAGCTCATTGCCATTGTTCAGGGAGAGGCTGTGGCCCCGGCTTAATTCCGGCTATATCCGGGTCTTCGTGACCATTGTTCGGTTCACGTTCTGCCTTAGCCTTCTTGAGTTCCTGGCGGCGAGCTTGCTTATCTCTTTGTTTCTGCTGCTTCTCTTTTTCCCTTTCCCGCTTCTGAAAGGTAGCTTTCGCTCTTTGAGCCATTATTTAACTCCACAGTACTTATGGTTGTTTCGAGATGGTTAAAATCAACAGATGTCGTCAACCGTTAATATCTGGACCGACGCTGTGATCGTTTAGCAGGTGGTTTTGCTTGACTAAGCTTAATAGCTTGGTCTTTCAATTTGGACCCGTTTAGGGCTTTCATAGCTTTGTCTGCTTCTGAATTGTTCAGCATCTCTACGAATCCAAACCCTTTTGGCTGCCCAGAGAATCTCTCCTTTACAATGTTCACAACAGACACTTCTCCGAAATCGGAAAAGAGGGTCCTTAAGTCATCTTCAGTTACATTGTAGGCTAAATTGCTGACATGAATATTCATAGTTCGTTCTCCAATTCATTCCGATAAGTAGCAGTAATAACTTACAACCCCACAATGCCGAGACGGTACAGAACTCAGAATCGATCAGGAACCTTGAGGCCAGGAGTCGCTCTGAGCTCAGGAAGTGAGGCCCGGAGTCTCGTCCGCTTATTTCCGCTTCAAGCAGCAGGATTGTTGGAGCATACAATTCGCCTATGGAGCCCTCTTCCCTTTCATTCATCAAAGAGAAAGAGCCGGAGGTCTTCTCCGGCTCTTTTTTTCCAGCAGAATAGATGCGATCTGCGGTCTCTTAATCGTACGCTAAAGCTTTCTCACCTGGGTAGCCTGCGGCCCTTTAGCACCATTTCCCTCCACAAAGCTGACCTGATCACCTTCGCTCAGGGACTTGAAGCCGTCAGCCTCAATAGCAGAGAAGTGCACAAACAAGTCACTTCCGCCGTCTCTTTCAATGAAGCCATAGCCCTTGCTCTCGTTGAACCATTTAACTCGACCTTCCGTCATTCTGGTACTCCTCGTTTATGTTGTTTTGAAGCATTGGATGCAATAAGCTGACATTTGAACAGAAACCGCACCCTCTGCCCCAGGCGAAAAGTCGATTTCCACATGACTATTGCATACACTTGTACTACCCTAACATGCATTCTGAGAAAGTCAATCACTGTAGGGCCCCTTTGCTCGACAAATAATTGAGAAAGAGGGTCGGACATGAAACCTCTTGCTTGAGTTGAGAGAATGCTGACCATTCTTTCCGGCCACCAAGGAAAAACGGCGTGTGGGTGATGGGGCATGCGTCTCGCGAGTCCCAAAGGCATGGAAAACCCGAAACACGGTATGGCGAAACCCAAGTCATTCACGCCTGGACGGAGAGGGGGGAGACAATATTGTTGAATTAAGAAAGTCCTCCATCCATAGTTCCCCTCCCCTTGGCGGGAGGGGTTAGGGGAGGGGGTTGATCTCATTCACTTTTCACCCTCCCCCAACCCTTCCCATCGAGGGAGGGGAGCTCTGATGTCCATAAATCAACAGTATTTAGGGGCGAGACCCACCCCGATTGTCGTGCAGGAGTCAGCAGAGGTTACAGTTGTGTGATCACAGGCAAAGCGCGTGATGCATTCCGGTGCCGAAAGGCGGAGAAACAGACAGGCCGAGCCTCAACGTCAGAGCAGGAAGGCCCGATCGGTTCCCTGAGAGGGGATATATGAGAGGACAAGCAGGACGGGTGGGGAGTGAATATGAGGCCGACAAACGAAATTGGGCTGCCTGGAGAAACAGGCGATGCGTTGACTTCAAAAAGCAGTCGATTGGCCTGAGATTCCCGAGGCGACTGGGGGCAGGCGAAAGCTGGGAACCCGACAGTTCTGGATAGTTTTCCAGCAGGCACTTTTACAGGCACTGCAGGAACGGTGGAACACCTCAGCCCCCCGACGCTTGCCTTTTTGTTTTGGGCATGTTTGTCGAGTGAAAAGACAATGAGACGTACCCCTTTCGAGGAATTTCTTGAGAATACCCCGTGCATCCTGGGTGAAGGGGCGGTCATCGAGCGCCTGCGACGTAACAGCGGTTTAGAACTCGACCCAGATCTGGTCAATTCGGCCTTCATCTATGCAGACGCGAAACGTGCGGCCCTGGAGACCATCTGTCGGCAGTACATGGACATCGGTTGCATGTTCGGATTGCCGCTGCTCATGTCCACGCCTACCTGGCGGGCAAGCCGGGAAAGGATCGAGGCGGCCGGTTATGCCGGAGTCGACGTGAACGGCGACAATGTGAGGTTTCTCGATGCACTGCGGAATCGCTACGGGAAGTACGCGGAGAAGGTTGTCATCTGCGGCCTGATGAGCTGCCGCGGGGATGCCTATAGCCCTTCTGCCGCATTGGATGTCGACGAGGCTCTGGAGTTCCACACCTGGCAGGCCGTGAAACTGGCTGAGGCAGGGGTCGATTTCCTCCTTGCGGCCACTTTGCCTGCCTTGAGCGAGGCAACCGGCCTTGCATTGGCCCTTGCAGCCACCGGTCAGCCATACATCCTCAGTTTTGTCGTCCGCCCCGAAGGGACGCTGCTGGATGGCACCCCGTTTAAGGATGCCATCACTGCCATCGATGCCACCGTGAACCCGCGGCCGTTGGCCTATCTAATCAACTGCACTCACGTCTCTTTTGCCAGGGCGGCACTGATGCACGAATGCAATTCATCACCCCTTGTTCGGCAACGGATCATCGGCCTGCTGGCAAATACCGCGGCGCTAAGCCCCGAAGACCTGAACAACAGCACCAAGATGGTTGAGGAAAAACCGGAAACCTTCGGCCAATCTGTTGCCGGACTGCACTGGGAACTGGGCATGAAGATTTTGGGTGGTTGCTGCGGAACCGACGACCGGCATATCCGGTGTTTGGCCGCACAGCTTGCAAAGGAAAACTAGCGCCGAACACAGGATTCCGACAGCTCAAACAGCCAGTGGAGGCTGCTGAGCGTGACGCTCACGGTTCAACGCCAGAGAAGGGTTCAGCCATTGACTCAGGACATTTTGGCCCAGGCGGGTTACCGGGGGTTCTTCTCCCCCAGCCCTCACAGCACTCGGAAAGGCCTGGTGGAAGAAGGGTTCGGATGATGTTTCAGCACTTGACGCCCATACCGGGCGTACATGGGTACCTGAAGCCACAAGGGAAGACCCGATGACAGGAACAATCAATCGAGCTATTACAGCCCTGGCTCTGCTTTTTTTCGTTATGGCCACTGCAGTGGCTGATGCCCAGAAATACAACAGATACTGCAATGACCGATACGGCTTTTGCGTCGACTACCCTGGAGGTCTTGAGATGGATCCGCCTCCGGTAAATGGCGATGGGAGAGGATTCCATGATCAGCATGGTTTCTCGATGACGGCCAGCGGAGCCAACAAGGCTCTTGACGATACTGTCAAGAGCGAGATGGAGTCCCAAGCCGGGGATTTTGACAAGATCACTTACCGAGCCAGGGGAAGGAACTGGTTCGTTCTGTCCGGCTATACGGGTGCCGACATTCTCTATCGCAAAACCTATGTCGGGGAGGGAGCCAGCAATCATCTCTACCTGAAATATCCTGCACGCAAAAAGAACGAATACGACGGGATCGTGAGAAGAATATCCTCTTCCTTTGAGCCGGGAGATCTCAGTAGTGCTCATTAGAAGGAGTTTCGGAGTGAATTACGAGAGGCCAAGCAAGGTCGAATATTATCTGGGAATTGCGGAGGCAGTAGCCAGGAGAGCCACTTGTCTGCGGCGGTTATTCGGTGCGGTTATTGTGAATAATGATCAAATTATCAGCACGGGGTATGCTGGAGCTCCAAGGAAGATGAGGAACTGCATTGATATTGGTCGATGCCTTAGACAAGAAAACGATGTGCCGCCTGGAGAGCGATATGAACTGTGTCGTTCCGTACATGCTGAAATGAATGCAATAATCCACGCTTCACGTTTGGACATGGTCGGAGGGGATCTATACCTTGTCGGCTTTTCGGTCGATGATGGGAGTCATGTCAAAAATACTGAGCCATGCAAGCTTTGTAAACGAATGATCATTAATTCCGGCATATCAAGGGTATTCGTCAAGAGGGGACATTCGTCGGATGAAATAGTGGAATTCAATGTGGAAGATTGGATTCGGAACGAGGATTCCCTGTTTGAAATAGCAAAAGGCTCATACTGATCAAATCGGCAAGCCGTGGGCACCGAAAAAGGGTGCAACGTCAAGAGAACGGGGCTTCAGCAGCCGCCAAGCGAGGATGATCAGGCAGCCTGCGTGTGGCCGGTTTGGCCTCCCTCCCTGCACGGGACTTTCAGAAAATCCAGGGGCTGACAGATGGAAAAAACCGTGTGTGCCCAATGCGGGCAGAGTGTCTCGCTATGTCAGGACAAGTGCCCGGTGTGTGGCTCGCCTCAGAAGAGAATCATAGTCCCAATGCGCAAGGAGTCCAATTTCTTCGCCAGGTTGTTCAGGGAAAATGAACAGGAAGCCAGAGCAACGTCTTCTTCGTGAAGATGGCTCCCGCGCCCGCTGTTTGCTCTTGCGTTGTGGTTCCTCGATGGTCTTAAGGCCTGCGCATGGGTCTCCTCACCTGGAGAACCGGTTTCAGTCTCAGCAGAAGCGGCTGATCCTCCAGCATTCATCCGCGCCCTGTAGGGTCCGGATTATCCCTGATGCGGATTCAGGTTTCTCCGCGTTGACCTCCCAGCTCAGCCGGGGCAGATCCCCCAGGAACGCCTGTTCCCGAATCCAGAGGGCGATGTCTCGAGTGGTTCTTCCATCGCCTGCGGAATGATTCAGGGAAATGTAGCTCACCAGCCCCGTCTGCAGGTATCCCAGAGTCTCGATCACTGTTCTTGCCCGTGCATCGAAGCCCTCCGGCATCTCCCTCACTGGATCGACCCAAAGTCTTATGCCCCGTCTCATGTCGTCCTCCCGTTCACGTGCATGACCATGCTTCTCCCCGCATCCTGGGGCAACCCCATGGAGGCTCCAAGGCTGGGAGAGCATCCATGCTCCACACCCCTGAGAGGGTGCCCGGGAAATTCCGGTGCGTCATTTACGGCTCGAACCGGCACTTCCTCAACCGGCTCTGAAACCCCGAACCCCACCGGATCATGGGTGCCGAGGACCTCGCTCCTCGGTGGGCCCCTGTTTCGCTTGTCACCCGTCTCAGATGCCAGGCATAATAACGATGGCTTATGACAGGGTTATGTCAGTGCCCTTGGGAAAAAAACGGCTGCCGATCAACCTGCAGAAATCGATTGAGAGGGAAATGATTAAAGACAGGGAGTTGTCAGGCGGGTGCGGCAGAGTGGGACTCGGCCCCTTATGGGTATGCCGCTGAACCGACTTTGGAGGAATTGAAGATGCAGGCGTCGCGTCTGGCGCCATCGAAAAGTGGGGAGAAGGGACGATGAAGAGAGAACCGGACTCCTCCCTCAAAGCGAACCCGACCCAGTTGGCCCGCTACCGGGGAGCGCCATTGCCGAGCCCCCCATCCGTCGCGTTTCCGCGGTTCGGTGAAGAGCCGTGAATCGGGAGCTGGGTGGTTCGTTCGAAGGAAGCTACTTTTGCAGCAACCTCACAGGATGAACACCTTGACCGCAAGGGCAGCGCCGAGCCAGCAGCCGGAAACCACGACGGCAAACCAGGCCGCTCTGGCCCAAATAGGAGGAAGCCACCTCTTCTGCACCACCAGGCCCACGGAAATGACGTGGAAGGGAACGGGGAGGCTGAGCCCCAGGGCGTACACGCTCGAGGTCCATGAACCCCGGGCGTAGGGGAAGAACTGGGCGGCCAGGGTTCCGCTGTACGCCCTGTAGACTACACGGGCGAGGAGACAGAGCCCCACCACCACCGCAAGACTTCCTGTCACTCTGACCGCGGACTTCAGCATTTGTCTCATCTCAGGGGATTGAGCAACCATGCTTCTCGAGCTTGAAATGTCTAGTTCCTACCGCGGATATAGCGGAGCTCGCAGATTCAAACCAATCAATCCTCCCTCAGCATGAGACAGTGCTCCATGCCTGCTTCCATGAAGGTTTCGCCGACAACCCGAAACCCGTGCTTCAGGTAAAACTCCATGGAAGTCACCTGGGCGTTGAGTTTGAACTTCGCGAATCCGCGGCTGCGGGCCACATCCATCATGTATCCAAGGAGGCGGCTCCCATGCCCCAGCCCCCGCCATTCCTCGCGCACGGCAAGGCGCTCCAGCTTGGCATGCTCACCCAAAAACCGGATACGTCCGGCCGCCATGGGCTCTTCGCCTGCTTCGCCAAGAATGTGCACCGCGGCGTGCTCGTGCTCGTCCTTTTCCAGGGCGTAGCTCACGTGCTGCTCGCCCATGAAGACGATTCCCCGGACGATGAAGGCTTTGAGGAGGTCGTCCAGGGACTGGGCGATTCGAAACGTCGGGCGTTCGTTTTCCATTTGGATGCTCCGGGCCCGGTCATTCCATGCGTGGACAAATGAGCGCCTTTCCGCTGCTCATGTGGTGGCTGTACTCGAGGAGCCCCTCCCGCACCTCGTCGAGTCTCAAGCGGCGGTGAACCGTGCTGTCGAGGACGCCGTCGGCGATGAGCCTCTGGGCTCTTCCAACGAGGTGCATCCTGCCGAGGAAGCTCATGTTCATCAACCAGGGTGCAAGCCAGAATCCCGCGACCCGCTTGCCTTCAAAGATGAGATCGTGGGGATCGATGCCGCCGCAGGGTTGGTTGGAAAGCATGCCGTACACGACCAGTTCCGACCCGGCGGGCATGGCTTTGAGCAGCCGGCCCGCCGCCGGTCCGGCCACCGCGTCCAGGGCGATGGTGGCCTTGAGCCGTTGGGCCTCTCGCTGAAGTGACGCTTCGAAATCCTCCCGTTCCCCATTGAGGACGACCTGGGCGCCCAGCTTCCCGAGCAGGGCGGCCTGTTCCTCCCTCCTGACGACGTGGATGAGGGTTAACCCTCGACTTGCCGCCAGTCGCGCGAGCATGCGCCCCAGCTGGCTTGCCCCGGCGGTGACGATGGCGGCCCGGTGGCGGCCTCGAATCACCTTGTCGAAAAGGCCCACTGCGGTGAGGGGGTTCACGATGAGCATGGATCCCTGTTCCCAGGTGAGCTTCGCGTTGAGGGGCACGCACATGGAAGCTTCGGTGACGAAGTATTCGGCCCATGTCCCGTCTCCATCCCCCTGGCCGCCACAGGCAACGCGCCGGCCCACCAGGAGGTGGCCAAGGATGCCCCCGCCGCTTTGGATGACCGTGCCGGCCCCTTCCCAGCCGGGTACCGCCGGGAGTGTCTTGCGCACGGCGTAGAGCCCCTGCAGGGTGACGAGGTCCGATGGGTTGCACGGCGCGGCCTCCATCCGCACCAGCACCTGTCCGGGAGCTGGCCTGGGTACGGGTTTGGAGACAAGCTTCAATGCTTTGAGGGCCTCTTCCAAATCCAAGGCGTGCCTCTCGAGCTGAAGGGCTCGCATCTGTTGGGGAAGGGGTTCGCGTCGATTCACGCAGGTGTCCTCCGAATGCCTCTTTCAGTGATGTTGGGTGGGATGGGCTTTCCGGTCCGGTTTCATGAGGGGGTTGTCATTCAACGCTCATAGGCGTCCAGGGCGGCGGACCCTCTGGCCCAGAGCTCGATCCGGATGGGGTCCAGACGTTCTCTGACGCGTCGCCTGTCATCCTTGGCCGCGTAGGTGCCTTTCTGCTTCCAAAGGTGGAAGGCGGCCAGGGAGCTGCACATGGCGGCGTCCTTCTTGTCCAGTTCTTTCCTGCAGGCGCCGGAATTGCGATCGAGGAAGTCCAGAACGGACAAAGCACGGGCGACTTTTTCCTCCAAGGTCTCGAGGGGTGTGTTGTCCAGAAGAATGACGCCAACCCAGAGCTCCTTGGCCGCCTGGTAGTAGTTCGCGATGTCCCTCAGCTTCTCGACTCGCGGAGCTTCCTGAGGCAACTTGTTCAATTCGATCAGTGCATCGTTGACGGCTTTGCTGTACTCGGAAAAACCCACCTCAGGGGTTGCCGTCGACCGGACCTTGAGGATGGCGTCCAGTGCCCTAGCAACATCCTGGCTTCCCAGGTCGGTTCCCTGTTGAGGGATCGCCTTCTTGGTCAGCTTCGAGGACTTGTCGTCGGTCCTCGTCAACCAGAAAATGATTGTCAGAATGATGCAGAGAACGGCAACGGACGCGGCGATGCCCCCGATGAGCATGGCCCTTTTCTTCTTCTTCTCCTTGAGAATCAGGTACAGGCTTGCGTCGGCGGATGATTCGGCTCCCGCTTCCACCGGCAGGTCTTCGTCGAAGGGGACGGATGGCTCACTCTCGGGTTCGAGCTCATAACCACACCTGGGGCAAACTTTCATGATCGTCCCTCCGAACTGGGAAGGTCCATGGAGATCCGCCGACACTTTCCCGGGCAGCCCCATGGGCATGAAACCACGCTCCTACGCGGCGTCCCGACGGGGAAGGGGTGTTCACCGGGAATCTCCAGCCTGGTCTGTTCTTCTTCTATGGCACATGCGGGTCTTGGACGCATACAGACCACAATTTGCACTTGTTGGCAACGAAGAAACAGCCCCATGGTCATTTTTGTGGCAAGTCGAGGTCCCGGCCTCGCGCCTCTGAGGCGGGAGAAGCCCATGAGGCGCGTCGCGTGTTGCAGGAAAAAAGAGCACGGGAGGCGATGGGTTTATCCCGCGACTAATCGAATCCCACTTGACTTGAATGCGTCGCCCCCTACGATGAGGGGAGCATGCGGTTCTCATGGAAGAAGGATGCCCTGGGTTTTGGTTCCTGTTTTGGAGAGAGGAGAGGCGGTCGATGCCCCCTGCCGATTCGTTGAAAAGCTGCGGGAAGCGGTTTCCGCGGGATGAGGAGTCGTCCGCTTTCAGGCGTCCATTTCCTGATGACGAATGGGCGGCTGTGGTGCGCCTTGTCGCCGGCCGGTTGAGAACCCTGGATTTGGATCACTTGCGCCAGGTTGCGAGGCGCGTCGAAGCGGGGATCACATGGCTTGACCCCGTCATGGACCGTTACTGCGGGCTCACGTGCCCAACCTGTGAAGACCCCTGTTGCACCGGGCAGAAAGTCTTCTTCAACCGGGCGGATGTCATCACTCTCGCCGCCCTCTATGATTCCCTCCCCCCAGGCCAGACGCGAGACGAGGAAACGAAGGCATGTCGCTATCTGGGCCCCCGAGGATGCCTCCTGTCCCGGGTTCGAAGGCCTTACGTCTGCGTCTGGTTCCTTTGCGACCCACAAATGAGCCTGCTTCAAAATGAGCCGGCTTCCTTCCAGAGAGCGTTCATACGCACCCTCCAGAACATCCGGCAGGGGCGCCTGATCCTTGAATCGCTCTATGAAGAACACTACGGCGATGAGTAGTACAGGTCGGTGTAAGTCTTTACCCGGTTCCTCCCCCTCGATGGGGGAGGCTAGGTGGGGGTGTTGATTGGCTGATTGACACCCTCTCCCTGCCCCTCCCATCAAGGGAGGGGATGTCCCGGAACTGGTTACGAACTTTCGCCCGGCAGTACTAGAGTCACGCTCAAGTGAAACGTTCCAGTGGCCGAATCAGACACTGTGCCACGGTGGCAACGCGGACCATCGTGTCCGCGGTTTCTTGAGACCATGATTTATCCGCTCATCCACGGGCTGAATGGGCGAGCCTGCATTCAGCGGGGGAAGGAAGCAAGCATGAAGAAAACGGTCATTCGACTTTGTATGGTTCTTTTCTTGATTTGCGCCGGAGCGTGGGGCTGTTCCGGTGGCGTCGATCCCAGAGCGGGGGAACGAACAGAGGAAGCCCGGCCCAACGCCACGGCAAAAGCCATCCGGGAATATGGGCAGGCGCCCATAAACAAGGCGAGAACAGCCGCGAACCTGGGGGATGACCGCGTGGAAGCCATGGATCGGGCCGTCAGAAACGCCAAATGACCTTCTCCGCCGCGGATGAAACGGATTTCCACGGATGACTGGCAAGGGGACTGCGGCGAACCGCCGGGGAGAGCACTCCGTGCCCCGGTGCCTCCAGGTGACGAATCAGGAATTTCGTCGGTCCGGTTGATCCCATCCGCCCTTATTCCGGTGCTGAAAGCCGCCGTCAATCCTCATTCATCCTCAAGTCGCCATCCCCTTTTGCCGAGTAATGGTTGAATTCCGGGTCAGGGAACCGCAGCAGGGGTGATTCGCGGAGGATTTCTCCCGGCAGGTCCCCAAGTTCGTTCTCCTTTTCGTCATGACGGAGCCTTCCAGATGAGAAAACACTGGAAATTCCCTCTCCTTGTTTGCCTGATTCTGACCATGATTCAATGCCGGATCGTCTCCGCGGCACGGGATTCAGGGGACCTGACCAGGAAGGCTCAGGCTCTGCTTGGAGAGGGGAAGACGGAAGAAGCCTTGAAGGCTGCCGATACGGCCCTGGCCGATGCCGAGAAGAAATACGGGGGTGAGAGCCTTGAGCTGTCGGATTCCCTGCAGGTGCTTGCCGATGTCCACCAGAGCCGGAAGGCCTTCCGGGAAGCGGCCGAGGTCCTGGAGCGGCTGAGGCGCATCCAGGAGACCAATCTCGGACCTCGCAGCACAAGGGTTTCGACAACCATCAGCGGTCTCATCGCCCTGTACGAAAAGATGGGCGACGCCAAATCCGCCGCCGGCCTCAACGAAATCGCCTACGAAAGGTGGAGCAAGCCAAGGGTGCAGAAGGCAGCGATCTCCACCCCCGTTCAGGAATCCCCTCCCCAGAAGACCCATTCCCTCAAGGACATCGAAAGCTACGCCAAGATCATGATGATCCTTGCGGACTACAAGAAGAAGCACACGTACAGCACTGAAGACTTTTTCGTGTGCGCCGACATGGTTGTCGACATATGGAACATCCTGAAAACCCATGGAATTACATCGAAAATTGCTGTGGGCAATGTGGAGAGGGATATCCGGCTTGGCGGTTCCGACTTCGAATTCATCGCGAAGATGAACCACGCGTGGATTCTTGCGGAGGTGAAACCCAGGGAGTGGATCCCCCTGGAGGCGACCGGGGGATTCATCGTGGACCCCAATGTCTCCAACTATGACCTCTACGTCAATGGGATCACCTTCGAAAGCCCCCGGCAGTTCAAGGACTTCAGTGATACGAGGATGTCTTTCTACAAAACCTGCAGGGAGGCCAACAAGGTGGTGGATAGCTACAACACCCAGTACGCCGGAAAAGTGGCCTCTCAAGAGTCCCTGGAGCAGCGGGGAAGGGCTCTTCAGAAACACGAAGAGTGCAAAACCCTGGCGAGCGGCGTCCTCGCCTACCTCAAGCGCTGAGGCTTCCCCGCCTCGTCCCAGCCGCGCAGCCTGTAATAGTCCTTCAGCATGAACTCCATGTCGTCCACCGTGATCGTGTGCCCTGTTTTTTCCAATGCCTTGTGGAGATAACGGGGCAGGCGGTCATCCTCGGGTTGAAGCCCTTCCCGGAGGTTGAAGCTCCTGATGAGCGTGGCCAGATCGGCGGCCTTGGCCCGGAGGACCTCCTTGCTTGAATCGAGGCCCGTGGCCATGAACAGGACCTTCTCCAGTTCCTCCCAGCTGTACAAATCCCTGTAAAAGCGGCAGAGGATCATGGTGTCGAAAATCGCCAAGCGGTCTTCGAAGTCCACGAAGAGCTCGGCCTTGTTCTCCACCGTGTCCCTGGGGATCATTCCGCTGAGCTCGGGCTTGTAGAAAGTGGACCTGAGATGGCAGGCCCCCCGGTCGGAAGTGGCGTAACCGAGGCCCATGCCCTTGAGAACCCTGGGATCGTAGCCGGCCGGTTCAAGGCCCTTCACGTGGACGGCGATGTCCTCGAGTCCCCATTCCCTGGCGGCGAACTTGATTCCCCTGGCCAGGGTGTCTCCGATGCCTTTCCGTTCGGCGATCATGTGGAGCAGGTCCGCTATGGCGTCCACGCCCCCGTAGTCGATCCTGTGGCTGATTTTGCCCCGCTTGTACGCTTCGATGGAGAAGGCGCAGAGGTTGCCCGCAGAGATGGTGTCCATGCCCAGGCGGTCACAGATGTCATTGAGGTGGGCGATTTCCTCGATGCTGTCGATGAGGCACAGGCCGCCGAAGGCGTAGATCGTTTCGTATTCGGGCCCTTCGATTTTAAGGCCCGCATGGCGCCCGTGGAGGACCTTGCTCAACCGTCCGCAGGCCATGAAGCACTTGAGGCAGGCGTGGGGCTTCACCTCGAACCGCTCGTTCATGGCATCGGCGCTGATCTTCTCCCACCGGTCGTAGGACCCTTCGGTCCAATACTTCGTCGGAAAGGCGTTGGCCATGTTCATGATCTTCACCATCTGGGGAGTGCCCAGGGACTTGTAGGCTTTCACCCCCGGATGGTTGATGTGCTCACTGGAAAATCTCTTCGTATACTCCCTGATTCCAGCGAGGTCGTGGAGAGGGCGGGTCCGGTCCCCGTGAAAAAGGATTCCCTTCAGCCGCTTGGATCCCATGACGGTGCCCACGCCCGTTCGTCCCGCCGATCGCCAGTAGTCGTTTTCGATGACGGCGAAGCTCACCAGGTTCTCCCCCGCCGGGCCGATGACGACGGCGCCGGTCTTCCTGGCCTCGGGGTAGAGGTGGTCGAACCGGGCGTGGACGGCGTCCTCGGTCCGGTAGCTGTCCATGCCCCAGATGTCCCCTGCGTCATGGAAGACGGCCCCGTCGGGTCCGACGGCCAGGACCGCGGGCTTTTCCCGGCGCCCCTTGATGACGACGGCGTCAAAGCCCGTGGCATCGATGGCCTCGGGGACCTTCCCCCCTGAATAGGACTCGGAATAGAATCCCGTCTGCGGGGACTTGGTGAAGACGCCATAACGGCAGGATCCCCAAACGGAGCTCCCGGTGACGGGTCCCGTGGCAAAGATGAGGACGTTGGCAGGATCCAGCGGGTCCACTCCGGGCGGATTGAGGGTCGAGAGGAGGTATGAGCCTATTCCCTTGCCTCCCAGAAACCCTTCGAGGATCGCGTCCTCGAGAGGCCGGATTTCAAAGGTTTCGCTGGTCATGTCCACGATCAAAATCCGGTTGAAAAAACCTTTCATGAGATGCCTCACGGATTGGGGGTTAACGAATCCGGGTAACCGTTGCCAATGGAGCTTTCCGGTTCACTTCCCCAGTTTGGAGAGGGCCTCCTCCATGATGGTCAGGCCCCTTTCCAGTTGTTCGTCGGTGATCACCAAGGGCATCAGGGTGCGGATGACGTTGCTGAAGTTCCCACAGGAGAGGAGCATCAGGCCGTTCTCGTAGCATGCCTTGACCAGCGCCTTGGCTTCATCCGCGGCGGGTTCCTTGGTCACGGGGTCCCGCACCAGTTCAAGGCCCTGCATGGGACCGATGCCCCGAACCTCGCCGATGATCGGGTACTCCTTCTGCCACGCTTCAAAACGGGCTCGGAGCTTCTTGCCGAGCACTTCCGCCTTCTCGAGGAGCCTCTCTTCCTCGAAAACCTCCAGCACGGCCAGGGCGGCCCTGCAGCAGACGGGATTGCCGCCGTAGGTGCCACCAAGTCCCCCGACCTGGGGCTCGTCCATCATCTCCTTGCGGCCGATGACGGCGCTCAGGGGCATGCCCGCCGCCAGACTCTTGGCGCAGGTGACCAGGTCCGGCTCCACGCCCCAGTGTTCGATGGCGAACATCTTTCCGGTGCGCCCCATGCCGCTCTGGATCTCGTCGGCGATGAAGACGATGCCGTTGTCCTTGCAGATCTTGGCAAGCTTCGGGAAGTACTCCGGGGGAGGGGTGATGAAACCGCCCTCGCCGGTGATGGGTTCCACGACGATCGCCGCCGTGCTCTCCGCCGCCACGTTGGTGATGAAGAAATCCTTCAGGTAGTCGGCACAAGCCACCTCACACCGGGGATACTCGAGTCCCAGGGGGCATCGGTAACAATATGCGAAGGGCATCCGGTACACTTCGGGGGCGAAAGGGCCGAAGCCGAACTTGTACGGCTTGACCTTGCTCGTGAGGGTCATGGCCAGGAGGGTCCTCCCGTGGAACCCGTTTTCGAAGGCAATGACGGCGGGCCGCTTGGTGTAGTGCCTGGCCACCTTCACCGCGTTTTCGACCGCTTCGGCCCCGCTGTTGGCGAACATGGCCATTTTGGGGAAATCCCCCGGGGTCAGGGTACACACCTTCTCGGCCAGGGCCACGTAGGGCTCGTACATGACGATGTGGAAACAGGTGTGGAGGTACTTTTCCGCCTGATCCTGGATGGCTTCCACCACTTTGGGATGGCAGTGGCCGACGTTCACGACGCCGATGCCCCCCGCAAAATCGATGTATTCACGGCCGGCCTCATCGATGATGAGGGCCCCTTTGGCTCTCTGGGTGAAGGAAGGGGTCACGTTGAACGGTCCCCTGGGGACGACTTGCGCACGCAATTCGGTCAACCTGTCATGTTTTGAAGTGCTACCCATATGCCACTCCTGGTCTGGTTCATGTGCATTGGAACGTCAAGTTGAATTCAAGGACCGAGGGAAGCGGGGTCCTGCCCAAGTACAGCTCAACGCATTAAAGTGGCCGATATGGCGGTCGTCATTCCGGGCTTGACCCGGAATCCAGGAAGAGTCTCTGGATGCCGGCTTTCGTCGGCATGACGAAGTGGAACATGGACACCTTTTATGTGGAGCTGTATCTGTGGCGAGGCTCACCGCCGTACTCACTGCCACAGCCGAGTATACCCCAGTTCTTTCGAGCAGACAAAACCCACTCGCCACCGATTCATTCGCTGTGTCCTCTTCACCATGTTTCAGAGAAGAGGACGCATCCTTCACATGCATGGCCAAAGGGGCTTGCAGAGGTCGTCCAGAACCGAGCGGTCGGAGAAAAGCTCCTGAATGAAGCCCGTGTGAACATCGCCCGCCGCATACCGTTCGCTCATGAGGATGGCGATGTTGGTCGGGATGGTGGTCTTGATTCCCTCCACGCAGAATTGGCTCAGGGCCGCAATGAGGCGATCGATGGCCTGGGGGCGGTCTACGTCCCAGGCAATGACCTTGGCCACCAGGGGATCATAGAATGGAGGGATTTTTGCCCCCCTTTCTATGGCGTGGTCCACCCTCACGTGCTTCGCGTCCGTCTCCGGCAGACGCAGTGCCCCGATGGTCCCGGGGGACGGCATGAAGGTGACGGGGTCTTCCGCGTACACCCGCGCCTCGATGGCATGCCCCTGCCTCCGGATGTTTTCCTGTCGGAGCTCCGTCGCTTCCCCGCCGGCAATCCTCAGTTGCTCATCCACGATGTCGACTCCGGTGAGGCATTCGGTGACGGGGTGCTCCACCTGAAGCCGGGCATTGACTTCCATGAAGTACAGGTTGCCTTGGGGCGAGCGCAGGAATTCCATGGTTCCGGCCCCCTGGTATCCCATGGCTCCAACGAGGCGCGCAGTATAATCAAACAGCCTCTCCCGCTCCTCTTCCGAAACGACGGGGGAGGGGGATTCCTCGATGATCTTCTGATAGCGCCTCTGGATGGAGCACTCCCGTTCCCCGAGGCACACGCAGTTGCCGTGCCCGTCGGCCAGGAACTGGACTTCGATGTGCCGCGGGCGGAGGACCTCCGTTTCGACGTAGCATTCCGGGTGTCCGAAAGCCATGAGCCCGATTCTGGAAAGCCGTTCAAAGGCTTCCTCGACCTGGCCCTCCTGGTGGACCACCTCGATCCCCTTTCCGCCCCCTCCCTTGTCCAGCTTCAGAATGATGGGGTAGCCGAGCTCAGAGGCGGTTTCCCGGATCTCCCGGGCGCTCTGCACCGTTTGGATGGTCCCCGGCACGACGGGCACATGGACGCCGGATGCGATCTGCCTGCAGGTGCATTTGGAGTCGACGGCCTTGAGAACCGGCGGCGGGGGGCCCACCCAGATGATCCCGCCGGACGTGACGGCCTCCGCGAATTGGGAATTCTCCGAAAGAAAACCGTATCCGGGATGGATCGCGTCGACGCCGGATTTCTTGGCCACACCGATGATGGCTTCGATGTTGAGATAGCTCTTGATGGGATTCGCGGGACCGATGCAATAGGCCTCATCCACCGCTTTCAGGTAGGAGATGTCCTTGTCGGCCTCCGAATAGACGGCGACCGTCTTGATCCCGCGACTCCGGCAGGTTCGCATCACCCGGGTCACGATTTCTCCCCGGTTTGCGATGAGCAGCTTCCTGATCACTTGCCCTCCAGGACAACCATGGGGCTCCCAATCTCCATCTCATCCCATTCCTTCACCAGGATGCTCTTCACAATGCCGTCCCGGTCCGAGAGAACGGGGAGCTCCGTTTTCATGCAGTTGATCACCGCGACTTCCTGACCTTGTGCCACCTTATCGCCCGGGTTGACGACGACCCGCGCAACGAGACCGGGCATGTGGGCCTTGACCGTTGTCTCCATGGTATTCCTCCATAAACCGATACGCTATGCTGGCCCCATCTTTTTCAAGGGAAGTCCCAGCCTTTGAAACTCCGCTTTCACCTGTTTGACCACCTCCACCGCGTTGGGAGAATCCCCGTGGCAGCAGATGGTGTCGGCCTCCGCGGGGATACGCTTTCCGCTGATGGTGGGGATCTGCCGTTCCCTGGCCACCATCACCGCCCGCTCGGCGACCTCTTCGGGAGAGCGGGCTTTCTTGGTCCGTTCCAAAACCCAGTTTCCCTCCTCGTCGTAGCTGAGGTCCACCAGGATTTCAGCGGCCATTTTCAGCCCCATGTCCTTGCCACGCTTCCAGATGAGCGTATTCCTGGGGATAACGATGAAGAGGTCGCGGTTGAAGGCCGAAACCGCCTCCAGGTAGGCGTTGCAGTACTTCTCCTCGTCGGAAACCATCCGGTAGAGAATGCCGTGGGGCTTGACGTGCTGCATCGTCATGCCGTGAGCTTTCAGGACCGCATCCAGGGCGCCGAGCTGGTAGAGGGTGTCGCACCTGAGCTCTTCCGCGGTCACATCCATGCGCCTGCGCCCGAAGCCCCTGATGTCCTGGAGCCCCGTGTGGGCGCCGACGGCGACGTTGTTCTCCTTGGCGAACCGGACCGTTTCCACCATGACCAGGGGATCCCCCGCGTGGAACCCGCAGGCCACGTTGGCCGAGGTGATGTACTTCATGACTTCCTCGTCATTGCCCAGCTTGTAGCGTCCGAAGCTCTCTCCCATGTCCACATTGAGGTCCATCGAGGTCTCCTTGCTTCCTTGAACCTATTCCAGCGACTTCTCGCCCAGCCATTCCCTCTGGTCCCCTCTGGCCTTCACGGCTTCATCCTGGGTGCAGTAGGCGAATCGGACATGGTCCCTGCCGGGGGTGCCCTGGCCGATCATCCAGAGATCCGCGTAGATGACGCTCAAGCTGCAGAGGTAGCCCCCAAGAGTCGGTCCGTCGGCGATGAGGAGAATGGGGGTATTCCCGCAAACGTTGAGGGCCCCGGGAATGGCATAGGCGTGATCCAGGACGTTGGACGGGTGGCTCCCCGCCACGCCCCCATCCTGTCGTGCAAAGGGCAGGTCCTTCACCTCCGCCAGGCGGTAGGCCGACCGGTTGGAGCTGTGCTGTACCCGAAAGCTGTTCTCGAAGAAGTAGTCCATCCCCTTTTCCGTGAGGTAATCAGGGCACGAATTGGGACCGGGCATGGCCCGCAGGACCCATTCCCGGGCGTACTTGGGGAGGGCGCCCGGTTTGACCCGGCGTCCCTTGAGGCTTCCCGGGGATCCGGAGGGTTTTCCAAACCGGAGCACATCTCCCGGCTGAAGTTTTCTCCCCTGAAATCCGCCGTAGCTGCCAAAAACGCACGTCGACTTGCTCCCTAGGTAGACAGGAACGTCGATGCCCCCCGCCACTCCCAGGTAGGTCCTGAACCCGAACTCCCCGAAGTGGGAGAACTTGATCACATCCCCCTTCCCGACTTCGACGGATTCCCAGTTGGGAATGGGCTGGTTGTTGACGGTGGGCTTCATGTCGGTTCCCGTCACGCTGATGACGGCATCCCCTCCAAACTCCGCCTCGAAATAGCCCCCGGCGATTTCGATGGCGGCTTCCCGCACGGGGTTTCCCACCAGAAGGTTGGCGAAGCCGAGTGCCACGTTGTCAAAAGCCCCGGAAGAGGCCATCCCGTTGTCCAGGTAGCCGATCCTCCCCGGCCAGTCCTCTACAACCGTCTCTATTCCACCGTTGATCACCCTCAACATGTCTGTTTCCTCCCGACGGCATCGTGTGTTACACGCGAGGTGCGACTTTGGTTCCCGCCTCCTGCTTGGCGAGAAGCGCTTTCATGCCTGTTTGGACCTCGTCGGCGCTGTAGAAGTCAAGCCAGCTCTTTACACTGAACTTCCCAGGCTTGATGTCGTAGTCGTATTCGCCCAGTTCATGGACCCGACGGTGGATGTCCAGGATTTCTTCCTCGGGCACCTCGTGGAACCGGATCCTGTCTCCGGCCTTGAAGAAGGTCGGGCTTTCCCTGAAGAGGGAGTGCTTCTGGGCAAACTGGAATATGGGGATGGTCCGCCCAAAGAGCTGGTATCCTCCACCGGTCGGTGTGGGATACACGTAGAGACACGGCCCGCCGATGCCCACGGTGGATTCCGGGGTCCATGTCCTCGGCGGATTGTACTTGGGAACGACGACGGCGCACCTGGGATCCAGCGGCCAGAAAAAACCTCCGCCCGGCCAGAAGCCGTTGCCGCTGTTGTACCACTCCGTTCCGCAGATCATTCTCTTGATGTCGTCCACGGTGACGCCGTTGCAGAGGGCTGAGTACTCGATGTTGTATCCGTTGATGACGTTGGGGGCCTCGGGGCGCACCTCCTTGACATACTTGGCCACCGCCTTTTTCGTCTCGCTGTCCTCAAAGGCAATGGGAAGGGTGATGAGGCGGGATTCGAATTCGATATCCTCCACGTGGAGCAGTTTCTCCTCGGACTCCTTGATCTCGGCAATGAGTGTTTTCACCGGAAGGACTTCCGGATCGAAGTGGTAGAGGTTGGTCCTGATGCCCGGGACTGTTTCGTGGAGTCCGCCGATGTTCTTGTCCTTGACGGCGGAATTGATGGTGAGCACCCGGAAGGAATCCACCAGGTTGAATCGCGGCACGGCGCCGTATTCCACCTGGATAAAACCGTCACCCGCCTGTCTGAAAAGCACTTCCGGTCTGGAATCAGCCTCCGGCAAGCGATCGAGAACGACATCATAGCGATTTTGACCCATAATGTGGCACTCCTCCATGCTGATCCGAAATTTTTGGCGCCCGAGCATGCCCCTGGGGGGCTCCAGCCCGGAATTGGGCTCACTTGCTCCCCACCCGTGAAGGCGGGGGAGTCCTGAGACGGTTTCTAAAGGGGTGCCTTGCCTCCTTTCTCACCTCCTTTCCATCACAAGCCGAGATACGCCACTTTCACGTGGGGGTTTTCCAGCAGTTCCAGGGCCGCCCCTTCCATCACCGCGCGCCCGTGCTCCAGGATGTAGCCCCGGTCGCTCAGGCTCAGAGAATTCTTCACGTCCTGTTCAACCAGGACCACGGTTGTTCCCTGATCCGCGATTTTGCGCACGGTTTCGAAGATGTTCTTGATGAGGAGAGGGGCCAGGCCGAGAGACGGCTCATCGAGCATGAGCACCTTGGGTTTCGCCATGAGGCCTCGGCCGATGGCGACCATCTGTTGCTCGCCCCCCGAGAGGGTCATGGCCAGCTGCTCCTCCCTCTCCCGCAGCCTGGGAAAGAGCGCATACACCTCTTCCAGGGTCTTCTCCTTCTCCCTGTCCGCCCGGCTGTTGTACGCCCCGACGATGAGATTGTCCTTCACGGTCATGAGGGTGAAAAGCCTTCGCCCTTCGGGCACGTGGACAATTCCCCGCTCCACGATCTCTTCAGGCGGGGACCTGTGAATGGGCGCACCCTCGAATGTGATCTGCCCCCTTGCGGGGGCCATGAGCCCTGAAATGGTCTTGAGTAAAGTGGATTTCCCGGCGCCGTTGCCCCCGATGATGCTCACCACCTCGCCTTGCTTCACGTGGAGAGTGAGATCGAAAATGACCTGAACATCACCGTAAAACGCGTCAATGCTATTGATCTCAAGAAACGACATACTCATCTCCAAGGTAGGCCTTGATCACGTTTTCATCCGATGCGACTTGCCTGGGCGTTCCTTCGGAGATCTTCTTGCCGAAATGGATGACGACAATCCAGTCTGAGAGGGCCATGACGGCGCGCATGATGTGCTCGATCACAAAAATGGTGATTCCCCGGTCCCGCAGATGCTGGATGATCTTGACCATTTCGTCCACTTCCGTGGGCCTAAGCCCTGCCATGACCTCGTCGAGGAGCAGGAGCTTCGGTTCCGTGGCCAATGCCCTTGCGATCTCCAGCCGTTTTCGATGGGCGATGGTGAGATTTCCCGCCTTCATGTGCTTGACGTGGTCAAGGTGCAGGAATTCGAGGACGGCGGTGGCCTTCTTCTCGGCCTCCCTGACACTGGCCGTCTTCGCAAAGCTCCCTACCATGACGTTGTACAGGACGCTCTTGGAGGAGAACGGCTTCACGACTTGAAAGGTCCGGGCCAGCCCTCGCCGGCAGAGGTCCCAGGGACTTTCATTCCTGGCCGGGGCCCCGGCGAAGGTGATCTCACCCTCGGAAGGGGGAAACACGCCCGCGATGCAGTTGAACACGGTGGACTTCCCCGCCCCGTTGGGCCCGATGAGGCCGAGAATGCGGCCTTCCTCGATGTCGAGGGACAAGTGGTCCACAGCTCTGAGCCCGCCAAAATCCTTCGAGAGGTCCTTCACTTCGAGAATCTTCATGGATCACTCCTGTGCAGCGGGCCTGGAGACGAATCGTTGGGATATTTTGCTGTAGAGCCTGGCAAAGGTTTCCTGGAGTCCCCTGGGCTGGAAGGTCATCACCAGAATGAGCACCACGCCGAAAATCACCAGGTGCAGCCCCGGCAGTTTGGCACCGAAGTAGATGCGGCAGATGTCGCTCACGGGGCGAAGGATGATGGCTCCCAGGACGGGTCCCCCTATGGAGCCCCTGCCGCCGATGAGCGCGATGAAGGCGATCTCGAAGGACAAATCCAGGGACATGACGCTCTTCGGATGGATGTAGAGGGTGAACTGGGCCCAGAAGGTTCCGGCCAGAGCCGTGAGGAAGGAGCTCATGGCCATGGCCGCCAGCTTGCACCTGGCCACGTTGACCCCCAGAGCCATGGCCGCTTCCGGTTCTTCGCCCCCCGCGCTCAGGTAGTAACCCAGCTTTGAGCGGGAAATGAAGTAGGTGAGGGCTAGGACTGAGGCGAGCATCACCAAGATGATGTAGTAGTAGGGTTCCTTTCCCGAGAACATGAAGTTGGCCAGGCCGAAATTCAGGGGCGGAATCTGAAGTCCCCGGGGCCCGTTGATCTTGATGGGACCCAGGTACTCGATGTTTTCCAGCATGACCCGGATGCCCTCGGCAAACGCGATGGTGGCGAGAGCGAAGTAGGCCCCGCGCATCTTGAACGTGGGAAGCCCGATGATCACCCCGCTGACCATGGCGATGACGCCTCCTGCCAGCATGCCGATCCACGGACTGATTCCGTACTGGAGGGAGAGGATGGTCGAGGTGTAGGCCCCGATCCCCACGAAGGTGGCGTGGCCGAGAGGGAGCACCCCCGCGAATCCGCCCACCAGGTTCCAGCTCGTGGTGAGGTAAGCGTAAAGGTAGAGCAGGATGAGGATGTGGAGGTAGGTTGCGCTGCGCACCACGAGGGGGAGCGCGAGGACAACCGCCGCCGCCGCGCAGAGGGAAACAGTGCGAAACTGCTGTTGAGTCATTGGCTTGTCCGCTGCAGGGGTGATGACGTTACCAGTCGTACTTCACACCGAACAGCCCCGAGGGCTTGATGAAGAGGACCAGCAGGAACAGCCCGTAGACGATGGCCTCCGTCCATGTGGCCGTCATGACCTGGGGGCCCACCGATTCGATGATTCCCACGATGATTCCGCCCAGAAGGGCGCCTCCAATACTGCCCAGCCCTCCCAGCACCACGATGATGAAGCCCTTGATGTCGAAGAGGACCCCGACGCTCGGAAACACGTTGTTAAAAGGGACGAGGGCAACACCCGCAATGCCGGCCGTCGCCGTGCCTATCCCGAACGCCACGTTGTAGATCCGGTACTGGTTGATGCCCATGAGGCTGGCCGCTTCCCGGTCCAGGCTCGTGGCCCGGATGGCCCTGCCCATGCGTGTTCTCTGCAGGAAGACATAGATCGCCAGGGCGGTCAGTATCGCCGCGATGAAGCCCCACAGCTTGGGGACCGAGACCATCATCCCCCACAGTTCATACATCTTGCCCTTGAGGGGGTTGTTCATGAGGGTGCGATACTGGGGACCGAAGATGAGCAGCGACAGGTTGTCGAGAATGTACCACACTCCCGTTGTGACGATGATGACCGTGATGGGTTCCCGCACCTGTATTTCCGCCTTGAAAATGGGCTTGATGATGACGTTCTGCATGGCGTACCCGAAAAGGTACATGACGGGGACCACGAGAATCAGGGCAAGGTAGGGGTGAAAGCCGGTCAGAGCCACGGCCCAGTATGCGACGTACATCCCCACCATGAGCATGGACCCGTGAGCAAAGTTGATCACCTTGAGGACACCGAAGATGACGGTGAGTCCCAGGGCGGTCAACCCGTAGATGGACCCCATGAGAATTCCATTGATGAGATCTTCGAGAAGGTAAAGCATGCCTCTCTCCAGGAATGGCACCGAGGGCTGAGCCCCCTCGCCCGGACCCTTAATACTGTTCACTTAAGGACATCAGAGCTCCCCTCCCTCGATGGGAGGGGTTGGGGGAGGGTGAAAAGTGCATGAGATCGACCCCCTCCCCTCCCCCTCCCGCCAAAGGGAGGGGAACTGTGGATGGACGACTTTCTTAAGTCAACGGCATTGACCCTAACCCTCTCCCCCGTCGGAAGAGAGGACGGAAGGAGGGGGGAGAATTACTACGCAGGAGAAAAATGACAGAGCACTAATACTACAACGAGGCTTTGAGGCTCCCTCTCCCTTAGGGAGAGGGGACGATCGTAGACCCGCTGGAATCTGGAAGTTTAGTTGTGGTGCCAGTGGCTCCTATTTCTCCGGCACGGGGAAGACCGGCGTGTAACCCGCGCGGCGGGCATTCTTGGGCCAGATGCTGATGCGCTCGAGCCCCTTGCCCATGTCGCCCACCTGGACGATGACGAGGGCCGCGTGCTTGTTCTGTCCCGTTTCATCGAATTCGACGGCGTCGTAGGACGCAATCATGGCGGGCCCGGTGGTGAGCTTCGTCTTGGCCAGGGCATCCCGAATGGCCTTGGGATCGAGTGAGCCGGCCCTCTCCAGGGCGTCGGCCATCACGTACATGGCGATGTAGGCATCGGCGGACTCGCCGGCCAGGTTGTAGCCGTATTTCTGCTTATACTTTGCGTTGATTTCCTTCACGTTGGGCTTGTTGACATCGGTTTCCCACTCGACAATGTCAAAAAGGTACTGAGCGTTCTTGCCGGTGGCCGTGAGAAACGACGGATCGGCATGACCGCCGCCGCTGCCGATGATGGCCTTGGGCTTGACCTTGTATTCCGCCAGGGTGTTGGTCAGGAGGATGGCGTCGGCCGCATTGGATGTGAGGAGGAGCACGTCGGGGTTGGCCCGCTTGATCTTCTGGACGACGGGGCTGAGATCCGTGGCCGAAGAGGGGTAGGGCTCATCGAGGAGCACCTTGTAGCCGCCCTTTTCCGCCAGCTTCTTCCACTGTTCCGCGAAGCCCTTTCCCCAGTCCCCGTTTTCATACACAAAGGCCAGCGTCTCCACCTTGGTGTTGAATTCCTTCTCCATGTCCTTCAAGAAAGCGAACTGGTCCCGGGTCCACCAGCTGTCCTTGGCAGCGATGCGGAAGACCGTCTTGAATCCCTGCTCGGTGATCTTGTCCGCCACGGAAACAGGCACGATGAAGGGAATTCCGTACCGCTCCGACACCGCCGTGACGGGATAGGTCACCGAGGAATTCCAGCACCCGGTCAGGACATGAACCTTTTCCGTGTTGATGAGACGCTCGGCTTCCGCCACACCCTTTTCCGGCTTGGACTCGGAGTCGGCATAGATCATTTCGATCTTGGCCCCGCCCAGTGACTTGATGCCACCAGCGGCATTGATCTCCTCCACAGCCATGTCCCGGGCATTCTTGCCCTGCTGGCCCACAGCCGCCGACGGTCCTGAAAGCGGTTCAATGTTCCCGACCTTGACAACCTTTTCACCGGCGCAAAGGCCGGGAGAGACACAAACGGCTGCCAGCAGCACAAAAACTGCCGCCAGAGCCACCACGAACCTGCTCACACATTCCATCCTTCTCATACGCTGCCTCCGTTTGTCTGATGATGGCGCCTCGAACCACTTGCCGGAATCCCTTATTGCCATACTCGAGAAAGAAAACCAACTGTTCAATTATATTGTATTTATTAAGTGTGACTGAATTGATTCATGTTTCATTAGTCCAGATGAATCGTGGAGCATGGAGCATGTCCCGTGAAGACGGGCACACCGCCATCAGGCGATGCTTCTCGTGGGTGGCTGGCCTGTAATGCCCCCGGACACGGAACACAACTGTGATACCGGATCGGGAGGTGTCGCTCCCGTCACTTCACTGGCATTGTTGAGACCGCAGGGAAATCAATATTGGGGGCAATGGATCAGGGAAAGGTTACGCGCCCCCTCCCGAGAGGGGGCTGCCGAGCACAACGGGTACTGCACTCGGGAGGTCGAGCATGTCGCCCTGGTGACGCTGCCCGCACCGAGCGCTTCTCTGGCATGAAGCCTGCCGTGTCATGCCCGCGCAGGCAAACTCGCGCTTTGCGGGCATGACGAGCCACTGTGGAGGCATCGCGCACGTGAAATTCCGTCGCGGAGAGGCCTATTCGTCGAAGTCTATGATCATGTCCGCTTCGTTGCCGCAGACGGTGCAATGCCGCGTCTGTTTTTCCTTTTTCTTCACGACGCTGGGTGCTTCCTCGACCTCGATCAATTGGCAGGTGATGGTCATCTCCGCTTCATTTCCGCATTTGTCGCAGTGGCAGACTTCTCTTTTTGTGGTCGTCATCGTAAGCTCTCCTCTCGCTTTGAAAACAACTCCATGGGGCCATTTGAGTCAACACACACCCGACGACATTATAATAATCCGTTCGTGAAATCAAATGCGAACTTCGGGGCTTGCGGGATCCTGGAAGCCTCCGTCGTCGGGCTCCAACCGAGCGCTTTTGCCGTGGTGGCTCAAATCCTTTGACTTCATGAAGCTCATTCCATCCAGGGACGAAGACGAGCTGGGGATCGGAATAGCCGGCGTCAAGGGGCACATCGGACCGGACAACGACGGAACCGAATTCCATGCGGAAGCATACTACCGGATCGTTTTGAACAAGTACGTGGCATTGTCCCCCGATATCCAATGGGTGGTGAACCCCCTTGGAAATTCCGGAAACGGCACTGTCTTTGCCGGAATGCTCCGGCTTGAGATGAGCTTTTAGCAACACAATGCGGATTTTTGTTCCGTAATCTCTCCACTGAAATTCCATATCATGTTCTTCCCATTCTTGTGCCGATAGATAACATGCATGAGCGAAGGATTCGCCGTTATTTCAAGGCGTGCATTCAGAACCGACCCAGGGGCAGTGTGACACGATACGTGGAATATTTTGAGCCATCACAATCTTCACCCGAAGAGTTGGTGAAAACGTTGGATCTCCTAAGGCAAGAGCGAGGCCAGGGGGACTTTTTTCCCGTGAAGTCCCTGGCTATGGCCCTGATCGCTTTCGCCCTGCTGACGCTCATCGGCTGCGGTTCCCCATCAAACATGGAGACCAAGGCGCCTCAGCTTGCCAGGGAGCTGGTCCTGTACAACTGGGCGGAAGACCTGCCCCAGTCGGTCCTGGACCAATTCACGTCAGAGTATGGAGTCAGTGTCATCTACCTCACCTTCACATCCCAGGAAGAGGCTCTTGAGAAGATCCGCAGAGGCATGAACTGTGATGTGGCCATCATAGAAAACCAGTACATTCCCGCCCTGGTCGGGGAAGGGCTGTTGCATCCCATCGAATACCGCAATATTCCAAACATACGAAACATCTCGCCCGATTTTCGCGATCTCCAGATCGACCCGGGGAATCGTTACACCATTCCATACCATTTCGGCACTACCGGTCTTCTGGTCCGCACTGATCTTGTGGGACAGGCCATCGACCAATGGACCGATTTGTGGGATCCTCGCCTGGCGGGTCGCGTTGGAGTCCGGCCCATGATGAGGGACCTGATGGGCATTGTCCTGCTCTCTCTCGGGCACCCTGTGAACTCGGAAGATCCGGCCGCACTGCTGGATGCGGAAAAGCGTCTCTTGGAGCTCAGGAAATCTCTCGTTTTCGTGGAAGTCGAGGCAAGTCGGGCTGTTTCCAGGCTGCTGGAGGGAGAGCTGTGGATTCTCGCGGGTTGGTCCGAGGATTACATTGTGTCTCACAGCAAGAACCCCCACGTTCAGTATATCCTGCCTGGGGAGGGAACGGTGCTGTGGGGCGACAACTATGTCATTCCGGCCGGCAGTCGCAGCAAACACACCGCCGAAGCATTCCTCAATTTCCTGCTCCGGCCCGAAATCAGCGCAAGGATTGTGAATGAGAAGAAGTGTGCCAACGCAAACGAAGCAGCCAAGGCTTTCATCGATCCCGTGAATTTGAATAACCCGGTCATCTACCCGCCTTTGGAGCTGCTGCGGAAATCCGGCATTCTATCACCCCTGAGCCCACAGGGTGAGAGCACCTACGTGGAGACCTGGATGAAGTTCCTGGCAGGCGGATAGGTTTTGGGAGCTTTGTAAGAAGATCAACAACAGTGAAAGGTGTACAAATGATCGTTTCACGATGTTACCGAACGGCTGATCACAGGATTAAGAGGGGTTTTCTTGTGCCCCTCTTCGTGGTTTTGGTCTTCACGCTCCTGGTTTCCTGCGGTAATGAGGCCCCTCCTCCCAAGTCGGCCGCTCCTCAGTTGGCCAAGGAGCTCGTCTTTTACGATTGGGTGGGGGACATGCCCCAGTCGGTGCTGGACGCCTTCGCCGCGGAACACGGTGTGAGTGTCCGGTATGAGTCCTACAAGAATCAGGAAGAGGCCATAGAAAACATGCAGGCGGGCAAAGTTTACGACGTGGTCGTTCTCTCCAATGAGCGTGTGCCTCAAATGGTGTCGAGCGGCTTCCTGGCCCCGATCAACTACCAGAATGTTCCCAACTTCAAGAACATCCAGGCCAACTTCCGAGACCTGGCTTACGACCCGGGCAACAAGTTCTCCATCCCCTTCAACTGGGGAACCATCGGCATGGTGATCCGCGGGGACTTGGTGTCGCAGCCCATTGCGAGCTGGGCGGACCTGTGGGAACTGGAATTGCCCGGTAAAATCGGCATCTGGGCCGTGGAACGGGAGTTGATCGGGTGCGCGCTGAAATCACTCGGCTATTCAGCCAACACGGAGGACCCGAAGCAGTTGGATGCGGCCCTGGATCGTCTGCTGCAATTGAAGGAGAAGAGCGAGTTCCTTGATCTCGACCTTTCCGACAGTTCAGGTCCCCTCCTGAAAGGCGATTTTGTCATCACGGTGGCTTACGCCCTCGACACGATCAAGGCGCGCAAGGAAAACCCGGCGGTCACCTATGTTCTTCCCAGGGAGGGCACCATGCTTTGGGGAGACAATTTTGTCATTCCCGCCAACAGTCCCAGCAAGGTCACGGCGGAGGTCTTCCTGAATTTCCTCCTGCGGCCTGAAATCAATGCCCGCGTTGCCAACGAGAATTTCTACGCGACGCCCAATGGGGCGGCCCGGTCCCATATCGTCCCCGAAGTGTTGAATGATCCGGTGATTTTCCCCCCGGACGAGGCCATCAGGAATGCCGAGATCATCCTGCCGTTGAGTGCCGAGGGGCAGCGTCTCTATGACGAAATTTGGAAGCGGTTCCTGGACATGACCCAGGTGGAAGCGAAGTAGTCTCCCTCTGAGGAATCACGGATGAGCTCCCCCGGCAGCGAAACATCCAACTGCAACCCGGGCGCTCCAGGCAAGCGGAAGAGCTTGCGCTGGCAGCTGACCCGCTCCCTTGGTTTGCTGGCGTTCGTCTTTCTCCTGGTGATTGGGGCAAGCGTCTTCCACTTCATTGCCAGCAACGAGGAGAAAGCCTGGCAGACGCGCCAGAGTGAAGCGGTTCGCCACGCGGTGAACACCCTGGAGGCTTTCATTGGGCGCACCAAGGATTCCGTTGTCCTTGCGGGCCTCCTGAATCATGAGTATCTGGCCACGAACCCAGGGGTTGCGGAAAGGTTTCTTCGCAACAACCCGGCCCTCCGTGAAATCATCCGGCTGGACCAGGATGGCCGCATCCTTGCCAGTGCCCATCAGGATGTGGCTGTTTTGAACAGCCTATTCACCATTCCCCAGTCCAAGTGGTTCCACGCGGCCAAGTCCGGGTCCCTGTACCTGGGAAACGTCGAAATCTCATCAGGAAACGAGCCTTACCTGATCATTTCCCTGCCCGCCGCCGAGGGGGGCGTGACCGCGGTGCGCCTCGGGATGAATGTCCTGTGGGATGAGGTGAAGAATCTCAAGTTCGGAGACACGGGTGTCGCGTACGTTGTGAACAGGCAGGGGCGCATTGTCGCTCATCCTGACACGGATGTGGTGCTGAATTTCACCAGCCTTCAGGGCCGCCCGGAAATGGTTGCGCTCCTGGCGGCGCCCCATTATCGGTGGCAGGGAGATTACGTCAATTTCCAGAATGTGCGGGTCCAGGCTGTGACCGCGGAAATTCCCGGAACCGATTGGGTGGTGCTCACGGAGCTCCCGCGCACGGAGGCCATGGCGGTGGTCCGTGCGGCCCTGTTTCTGCTCGACGGGGGGATACTCATCTTCTCCGTCCTGACCATGGTTGTCATTGCACGTCATTTGAAGCGGCTGGTTTTCCGTCCCATGGAAGCCCTGCGCATCGGGGCGGATCGCATCGGCCGCGGGGACTTGGATTACCAGATTCCTGTGCTTTGCCTGGACGAAGTCGGCGTGGTGAGCCAGGCATTCAACGACATGGGCCAACGTCTGACGGAGAGAGAAGAGCAGTTGGAGGCAAGGAATAGAGAGCTGGCCGCCGAAGTTGCGGAGAGAAAGGAGGCGCAGGCGGCCCTGCAAACGGCCAAGGAGAATGCGGAAGCGGCCAATCGGGCCAAGTCCGAGTTCCTCGCCCGCATGAGTCACGAGATCCGCACGCCCATGAACGGGGTGCTGGGCATGAACGAACTTCTCCTTTCCACGCAGCTGACCGAAAAGCAGCGCCATTTTGCGGAAATTGTGAGGCTGTCCGGGCAGAATCTCCTGAACCTCATCAATGACATTCTGGATCTCTCCAAAATCGAGGCGCAAAAGCTGGAGCTCGAATGCGTCGACTTCAACCTCCACGATGCCGTGTACGAGGTGGTGGAGCTCTTGGGGGAACGGGCTCATGAAAAGAAGCTGGACGTAGGATGCCTGATCCATGAGGGGGTCCCGGAAGCGCTTCTGGGCGATCCGTTGAGGCTTCGCCAGGTTCTCACCAACCTGGTGGGGAACGGTATCAAGTTCACGGATCGAGGGGACGTGATCGTCCATGTGGATCGGCTCCAGGAAGAGGAGGACTCGGTCCTCATTCGATTCCGGGTGGCCGACACGGGCATCGGCATCCCGTCCGAAGCCCTCCCGAGCATTTTCGAAGCTTTCACCCAGGCTGATGGATCCACCACCCGCAAGTTTGGAGGCACAGGCCTGGGACTGGCCATTGCCCACAGCCTGAGTGCGATGATGGGCGGAGAAACCGGCGTTCACAGCGAACCCGGCAAAGGGTCGACATTTTGGTTCACCGCGCGTTTCAACAGATCCGGTGACGGTCGTGAACGAATGGAATCCGAGAAGAATGCCTTTGCGGGGGTGAGGGTTTTGCTTGTGGAGGATAACCCGAGGGTGCGGGACATCCTTTCCCTGCTGCTCAGCGGGTGGGGAATCGAGAGCGATGGCGCGGAAACCGGCTTCGCCGGCTTGAACAAGCTTCGGGTGGCTCAAAAGCTCGGAATGCCGTACAATCTCGTACTCATTGATATGACTCTGCCCGACATGGACGGCCTCGAATTCGTCAGGATGCTCCCTTCGGGCTGTTCCGTGGAGTCCTCTTCCCTTGTTCTCCTCGGGCAGGAGGAATTGTCGAAGGTCCCCGTCGAGCTGGAAGAAACCGGGTTGATGACTTATCTCGCCAAACCGGTTCGGCCATCAGCCCTCCAGCGGGTCATCGAAGAGGCCGTTGCAACAAGAGAGGTCACGAAACCAAAGGCCCCCTGCCCGGAAAGTATACAGGCCGGGAGTGGAAGACCTCGTCACCATCGGGTGCTGGTGGCGGAGGACAACCCCGTCAACCAGCAAATCACCCTGGCCATGCTGGAAGCCATGGGGCTTCAGGCCGACGTGGTCGGAAACGGACGCGAAGCCCTCGATGCATTGGACCGCACTCCGTATGATCTCATCTTCATGGACTGTGAAATGCCGGGAATGGATGGGTACCAGGCGGCCGAAGCCCTGAAAAAAGGGAAAATGCAGGGGATGCACGTTCCCCCCGTCATCGCTGTAACCGCCCACGCCATGAATGGGGAGCGGGAGCGGTGCATTGCCGCGGGCATGGATGACTACCTCAGCAAGCCTTTCAGCATAATGGAGCTGCAAGCCGTCCTGAGCCGGTGGCTTTCCGGGTTCAAGGTTGTGCAGTCGCCGCCGGCCCCAACGCTTGAATAGTTTCAGGTTTGTGCGTGTCGGACGATCCCGGCGTCAAGGGATCGAATCACGAGTCCTCTGAGTCCCCGGAATCCCCCTCCTGGTATTTTCGGAGTTTCAGTTTGAGGGTGCGCCGGGTTATGCCGAGGAGCCGGGCCGCCTCGCTCTTGTTGCCCCCTGCTTCCTCCAGCGCCTTCAGGACCGCCTGTCTTTCCATCTGCGCAAGAGTTTTCGTCTCGCGGAAGAAGACCTCCCGCGTGTCCCATCCGCAGTCCTTCTCATCCTCCGGACCCAGGTTCTGAATGGCACGGGGCAGCTCCTTCACGGAAACATAATCCCCCTGCAGAAGGATCACGGAACGCTCCACAACGTTTTCCAATTCCCTGATATTCCCGGGCCATGAGTATCGGAGCAGCAGGTCCATGGCCTGGGGGGTCACTCCCCGGACGGTCTTTCGGTATCTCTCGGAGAAACGCTTGTGAAAGTGCTGGACCAGCGGAGGGATGTCCTCCGGTCTCTTCCGCAAAGGGGGTACTTCCAGGGCCACCACGTTCAGTCGATAATACAGGTCTTCCCGAAATGAACCATCGGCGACCATGGCCTCCATATTCCTGTTGGTGGCGGCCATGACCCGCACGTCGACGGGGATCGGGGCATCGCTTCCAACCCTCTGGATGTTCCCGTCCTGGAGGACCCGCAGAAGCTTTGCCTGCATGGACAGAGGCAGTTCACCGACTTCGTCCAGAAAAAGGGTGCCCCCGTCAGCCATGGAGAAGCGACCCCGGCGCTGCCGGTCCGCACCCGTGAAGGCCCCCTTTTCGTGGCCGAAGAGCTCGCTCTCGATGAGGGTTTCAGGGATGGCCGCGCAGTTGACTTCCACGAGGGGCTTCTCCCGGCGACCGCTGTTTGAATGGATTCCCCTGGCGATCACTCCCTTGCCGGTGCCGCTCTCGCCGGTGAGGAGCACGGTGGCCTCGGTCGGTGCGACGAGGGCGGCCATTTCGAGGAGGTGCTCCATCGCCGCTGATCTGCCAATGATTTCCGAGAACTGGAACCGGGCGAGCTGCCGTTTCAGCCCCTCGTTCTCCTCGCGGAGTCGCGTGTGCTCCAGTGCCCGGTTCATGACGAGTCTCAGTGCCTCGAAGTCCAGCGGTTTGGTCAGATAGTCGAAAGCCCCTGACTTCAGGGCCTCGACAGCGGAGGGGATAGAAGAAAAGGCCGTCATGATCACAATGGGAATGGCGGGGTTGTGGCGGTGGATTTCCCCCGTGGCTTCAATGCCGTCCATCTTCGGCATGCGCATGTCCATGAGCACCAGGTCCACGGGGGTGTGACGCACGAAGTCCAGGGCGGCCCCGCCGTCCATTGCCTCGTGAGTCCGGTATCCCCACTCCTCCAGCAGGGTGGTGAGCATCAGCCTGTGGGGCTGGTCGTCATCCACGATGAGAATACGAGGCTTATTGGGGGCGGCCATCATCGATCCTTTCCTGATTCCCTGCAGTTGCATGAGAATCCCCGGGTCCTTCAGGCTCAGGGGCCGGAAACCTCATGACAAAGGTCGTTCCATTGCCGATGCGGCTTTCCGCCGCGATGTCACCGCCGTGGGCTTCCACCAGTTTGTGGACATTGGCCAGTCCCAGGCCAACCCCCTCCGGTTTCGTGGTGAAGTAAGGATCGAAGACGTGGGCGAGGTGATCGGGGTGAATCCCCTTGCCCGAATCTGAAACACGCAGGACCACCTCACCCTCCTGAGCGAAGGCTTCGACCCTGATGACCCCACCCGCATCCATGGCCTGAATGGCGTTCAAGTAAAGGTTGAGAAGAATCTGTGAAAACCGGTCTGCATCCACATCCAGCTGGAGGTTCTCGGGATGCACGGAGACGTCCAACGCCACGCCGCTCTGCCTGGCATCCGCCTCAATGAGGGCCTGGGTGCGCAGGAGAAGCTCCTTGCACTGGTGTCGGCCCTTGTTGAGGTCGGTGGGGCGGGCGAAGTCGAGGAGTTCCGAAACCACCCGGTTGATGCGCTCCACTTCCTGGACCATGACCGAGGAGATCTTTTGGGCGCTTTCGTCTTCCGCAAAACGGCCCGCCAGGATCGTGGCGAACCCCTTGATGGAGCTCAGGGGATTCCTGATTTCGTGGGCCACTCCGGCGGCCAGTCGGCCCAGAGCTGCCAGCCGCTCGTTTCGCCTCAGTTGCTCTTCCAGTTGCTTGGTGCCCGTGAGATCCGAGAAAAGCACGGCATAGCCCGCGGGTTTCCTTGTGCCATCCTGAATGACGGTGGCGTTGACCAAGAGGGGAACCGTCCTGGAGTCACTCAATCGGCACTGCACTTCTTCCTCGAGGATGGTCTCCTCATGTTCCAGTCGGCGCAGCAGGTCCGCGAAACATGGAATGACGCGGGCAGTATCGGAGCCCACAGCAGGGTCCTCCAAAATGGCCCGGGCGGTGTCGTTCAATTTTCGGGTGCGTCCCTTCAGGTCCGTGACGAGAAGGCCAACGGGCATCTGGTTGACAATCGTCGCGGTGAGGGCCTCAACGTCCCGAAGGGAGCGGCGGGCGCTCCGGTAGTTTTGCGCCCAGACCAGGGAGACAAACCCGGCCGCCCCGACCAGAAAAAGGATCCCGAAGAGGAGGAGTGTCTGGTGCTGGTCCTGAAGCATTGCCGCCTTGAGGGGCGATGGGTCGAGGCCCACCATGACGTAGAGCGGACCCGCCGCGCCTTGGGAAGGGAAGATGTCGGCGTTTTCCGGCCTGTCCCAGGCCCGCATGTGGCCCCTCTTGTGCCTCGTCCAGGGCTGGAAAGCCCTGACCACGTCGAACGATTCCTGCGTTCCCTCGTGAAACCCGTAAGAAGTGTCGCTGCCCCTGGGAAGCTCCACTCTCGCGGTCCCGCCGATTTCCTCGGGTTCGCTGTGGGCGATGATTTCACCCCTTGAATTGAGTATGGCGACATAAAGGACATCGGGCTGCTGGGCCGTTTCTTCCATGAGCACCTGGATCTGGCGCCTTCCCCAGCCCATGCCGCCCATCCCCGTGCGGCTGCCGGCCTCGAGGGAGCGCATGAGCACATTGGCCTGAGAGAGGAGCGCCTTCTCCATGAAGGCCCTTTCCCGGTCGATGTTCTTGAAGGCAAGCACCAGGAGTATTGCGGCGAGGATGCAGACGGATCCAATGATCATCCAGGGGGAAAACCAGGTGAGCCGGGTTGGGTGCAGCGTTGGAGATGTCATGTGCCCCCACAATAAAAGTGTTGTTGACCGTCTTCTTTCAGAGTTCCCATCAGCCAATCACCAATAGCACGAAGAGACTCGAAGGGAGACAAAACATCAAGGGAATCAATTTCATCTTCCTGGGGCCCATCGAGTCCTTCGTGGTTCCATGCAATACCGGTGCTGCAAAAAACGCTGAGTGCAGCCCCACATAAACGGGTGTCTGATATTAAGCCCCACAATCCCGTAATCAAGGTGCGTGCCAATCATGGTGGTCTTCTCGGCAGCCCGTTTGTCCATGTCAAACCCTACCCCCTGGATAAATTCTAACCACTCGACCCTTGGGGTCGACCCCTGGATGAATACTTTTTATCCATCTGGGGAGCATTGCATGGGATAGGGGAGCATTTCAGCAGGGTGGCTCTCCAGAAAAATATAATGAAAACATATATTTGAATCGAAACAGGCAACCATGGCACGGTCTGTGCCTTTGATGGAAGCAGCCACTGATGGTGAGAGAAGGTTCCGATGGAAAGGGTCCGGAGGAATAGTGCTGATGTCCAAATGTGGAGAGAAGGGAGAGAGCAAATGAAGATGAGCGCAACGATGAAGAGGATTATGGTTTCAGTGTCTATTTTGGGTGCCTTGCTTCTTCTGGCGCCCCCGATGGTCCACGCACAACAGCAGAGTCCTTCCGCACAGGGGCCGGGTTGGAATTGCCCTCGAATGCACATGGGCGCCGATTGGCATGGTTCCAGGGGCTATGGGCAAGGACGTGGGCATGGCAGCGGCATGGGGAGATGTTGGTTGGGTAAAGGGAGAACGCAAAGATGAAAAGAGCTATGGTTTCGGTGTCGATTTTGGGTGCCCTGCTTCTTCTGGTGCCTCCGATGGTATACTCACAACAGCAGGGTCCTTCTCCACAGGGTCAGGCGGGGTGGAATTGCCCTGGAATGCAGATGGGCGGCGGCTGGCATGGTTCCAAGGGGTACGGACACGGGCGGGGGCATGGACGTGGCATGGGGAAATGTGGATTGGGCATAGGGAGGATGTTCCACGACAACCAGGGAAAACCCCTGACGAAAGACCAGGCAGACCAGGTTTTTCAGCGCTACGTGCAGATGAAGAACAATCCCAACCTGAAGCTGGGTGAAGTCATGGAAAAGGGGGACCTCTTCGAGGTGAGCGTGACCACCAAGGATGGTTCCCTCGTGGAAAAGGTTGAGTTGAACAGGAATACCGGTTGGTTTCGGAACCTGACCTAGTGCACCGCGGACGGAGCTCCCCGTCCCACGTGGTCTTGCAGTCGCCCCTCCATGATGGAAAGCGTTTGAGGGGCGGCTGCCTTGCCTGATCCAACAGTCCCGCAAAATGCGCACGAGGAGTGAATCATGGACGCTACCCTTTTGGCGGTGGCCTCACTGGCGATGTTGCTGCTGCCTTCCATGGGAAATGGGATTTTGCTGCCGGCAAGGAGACCATCTCCAAAGTCCCCGAGGAAAGGGATTGTCGTCGTTGCATTCGGCACGACGAGGCCCGAAGCCCGGAGAGCTTTCGAAAGAATCCATGAGGAGGTCGGGAGGGCCTTTCCCGGCATTGATATCCGCTGGGCCTTCACCTCGCGATTCATGAGGAAGAAGCTCCTCGGCGAAGGCGATCAGGTCGATTCGCCGGAGATCATGCTGGCCCGCATGATGGACGAGGGATTCACCCATGTGGCGGTTCTCCCCCTTCATGTGATACCGGGTCGGGAATTTCACGAGCTCGCATGGAACGCCGCCCTTTTCGCCCGGATGACCGGAGGCATTGAGAAGGTCCAGGTCGCTCGACCCCTCCTTTCATCCCACGGCGACATGGCACGGGTAGCCGAGGTCATGATGGGGGCACTGCCTGCCTGGCGAAAACCCGGGGACGCGGTGCTCTTCATCGGGCACGGAAACGCGAACCACCCCGCCGATGCCGTCTATGCCGCCATGCACTGCGCTTTCCAGGAGCTGGATCCATGCGTCTTTGTGGCTACCCTTTCGGGACACCCCGGTCTGGAGCAGATCCTTCTAAAACTCACGTCCAGGGGAATCAGGAAGGCCTTCCTCATCCCTCTGATGGCCGTGGCCGGTCATCACGCTCGAAAGGACATGGGGGGCGACAAGGCGGGGAGCTGGAAGTCCATCCTGACGGAAAACGGCATCGACTGCGAGGTCATCCTTTCCGGGATGGCGGAGCAACCCGGCATCACGGCTATCTGGTTGGAACACCTGCAGGTGGCTCTGGAAACCCTTGAGGGACACGCCTGAAGATCAACGATCCCCGAGAAATCCCCGCTGCGGTTTGGCCAACCTCACGCGGGTGACCCCGGTCTTCTCATCCGCGCAGGTTCAGGGTGTGTCGCCTTCGGGAATCTCATGACTGCACGGGACTCCGCAAGCGCATTTCCCGCAAACATCGGTCAAGGGCAGGTCACGGAAATGGGCGTCGTTGACGAGGCATTGCCGGTAGCATGCCTGTCGGTCGAAGTGGGTCTTGAAGAGAGCGCCGTACCGGCACTTGGACACGCACGCGTGGCACTTCTGGCCTGATTTGACCAGGCAGTTCTCCCGGTCGGGCCGCGGAGTGGCTGCGAGGGGCATGGTGGTCACAAGGCTTCCCAGCCGCCCGCAGCATCCCGAGGGAGTGATGAGAAGGTGGTTGTGGCCGAACGTGCCCAGGCCGGCGATGGTGGCGATGTGCTTGTGGGACCACCCGCTCACCAGTTTCTCCTGGTCGAAGTTGTGAGTCGGGGGAGTCGGTGCGGCGAGGTAGCCCATTGCTTCCAGCATTTCCGTCAGTCGATCATTGATGGCAACGATGAGGCGGTTGGTGACCACGTAGGATTCAGCCCAGCTCCGCGCCGAAACCCCCCTGGCCTCGTCGTTTTCCTTTCCTACCCATCCCTGGAAAGGAAGGAAGAAGACCATGACCGAGCGGGCTCCCTGCAGCAGGTCCTCAGGCATGGCGTGCTCCGGACCGACGGCTTCTCGAAGCTTCGGGAAAAGGGGATTGGCGGCTGAGGCTGCTGCCACGAGAGGCTCCCGCCAGGTATTCTTGCAGACTCCCCTGCGCACCCAGTCGTCCACAACGTCACTGATCCACGATCCCACGGTCTTGAGAAATGCTTCGTTCATGCTCTCCCTGTGTGCTGCACGGTGTTCTCTCCAAATGGCCTTCGACGGCCTTCCATGAGTCCCCTGATCGTACCGGCTCCGGCTCAAACCGTCAATCCTCCCCGCCACCCTGAGCGCCCCATGCGATTACGCCCAGCAGGGCCGGAACACGGTTGTCTCCGTGGCTCTCTCCTGGTATGTTCTGATGAACATTGCATCCGGGGGTGGGCAGGAATGGGTTCAAGGGAGGTGGACTTGGAGCCGGGTCGAGGGGAGGAGACGCAAGGGGAGCATGAAAGGCGGGCCAGGACCTGGGATCGCTGGGTGACGGGCGCCATCGTGGTCTTCCTCTTTCTCCCTTTCCCCATCGCTCGATTTGATTCCTGGCCGGGAGGGGAGGTGGTCCTTGACCGGCTGGTCATGCCGTGGAGCCGTTTCAGGATATGCTACGTGTCATTTCAGGATGGAAACCCCGTGGAAGAGGAATACACCTTCACTTGGCCCGGGCGGTTGGATCAACACCATGGACCGCTTCCCGCCGACTTTGCCATGGATTCCGCCGAGCCTTCAGTACTCAAGTGGCAGGATGCCCCGGAAATGGCTCTGGGAAATCTCTTCATCAACGGGGAGTCCCTCCGGCTGAGGACCCTCTGGCGCCCCCTGCTCCTGTGGCCCATCGAGAAGCTGTGGCGAATCCGCTGAACCGTGCCCGAGGAATATCGACGCTCTCTGGGCCATCTGCTGGGGATCCCAAGCTTTTCATCGTTTCAGGTGCTCCAAGGGGACATGCAGGACTGCGGTGAACACCCGGCTTCTCATGACTTGGGGTGCACCGATGGGGCATGGGACACCGTGACGGAGAGGACATCAGCGGGCTTCGAAGCTCTTCCCCAGTTCGTCCTTCTGTTTTTCAGAGGAAGGAAAGAACCTTCTGTAAAAGAAGAAGCTGACAAGCATCGGCAGGAAATAGTAGGCGAAACGGTACACGAGTACGGCCAGAAGAGCCCGTTCGAAATCCAATCCCATGAGATAGAACGAGCCTGCCATGGTTCCTTCCATGAGGCCTATGGAGGCGGGAGTCAGTGAGAAGAGGCTCGTGAATATCCCCACGGAAAAACCTACGAGTAAAGAGCTGTTGTCAACAGGGTAGTGCAGCGCCAGAAAGGAAAGCTTCAGGCAGAGGAACATGAGGGCCCAGTCAAAGAATGCGTAAACGGCTGGGGCAAGGAGAATGGAGGCACTGCTGACGATGAGGTTCATGCTGTGGTTGAAATTGTCGAAAAAAGCCTCGGCTCTCTCGCGGTTCACCCAATGTGGATGCTTCAGTTTCCCGCAAACCGTGGTGGCCGCCCATATGGAAATCTGCCAGACTTTTCTTCGAAAACCTTCATGGATGATGGTCTGGACAGTGATCCAGGTGAGAAGAAAGGCGAGGAGCAGGATGACAACGCCGGCTTCGATCTGCCTGACGCTCATCTTGTATTCGCTGTAGAGGAAGAAAAAACCCAGGTAAATGAAGATCACGGCGACGGTGTTGGTGAAAAAACCGTGGATGATGGAGATGGACAGGGTATTGCTCGGGGGGATCTTTTCCTTGGCGAGGAGGTAGACTTTTGCCGCGACACCGCTCAACCCTCCCACGGACATGACATAGTTCATGGTGCACGACAGGAGCGAGATCTTGAACGAGGAGGAAAAGGAGATGGGGTGCCCCATCCGTCTCAGAAGCCGGTAGAGAACTCCCGCGATACAATAGTAACTGAGAAAGCTTGCGACGATCGCCAGGAAAGCCCAATACAGGTTGAGCTCAGCGATGTTTTCGCCGAGTCGCTTCAGGTCGGCCTGCTTGAGGGTGAAGAAGAAAATGACCAATCCGATGATCGCGGCCAACCAGAACCGCTTCCTGGTCACCCCTGGCGTCAATTGCTCTCTCCCCGTCACACTGTTGCTGGGCGCTCACAGGCCGTCCAGCTTCGTGTTGCAGATGATGGATGAATCAATAAATACCAGAATCAAGTTGGAATGGGAAGCACATACGGCGGAAACGGAGCAGGGGAGTCGGATCGAGGGCAGATCCTGTGAGCTGGCATCTTGCAAAATCCATGAACTTTTTCTGTGTGGGGATTAATCGCATTGGGCGGACGGAGGTGAAAACCTTGTGGGCATTGGGGTTCGGGAGATGGAGCGCGCTCCGAAAAGGCTCTTGATCACGGGGGCCAGCGGCTTCCTGGGATGGAATGTTTGCCTCGGGGGCAGGGGCGCCTGGCAGGTCTTCGGAGTGTTCCACGACCACGTCGTTGCCATGGAAGGTGTGACCATCCTCCGTGGGGACCTCACGAATTACGCGGAGGCAGCGGACCTCTTCCTCAGGGTCAAGCCGGATGCGGTCTTCCACCTGGCTGCCGCATCCGGGCCCAACTTCTGCCAGATGCATCCCGAGGCCACGAGGAAAATCAACGTGGATGCCGCGGTCCACTTGGCTGGCATGGCATCGGAGAGTGGAATTCCATTTGTCTTCACCTCCACGGATCTCGTTTTCGATGGAGAGGCGGCCCCTTACACGGAGGAAGACCCTGTTGGGCCGGTGAGCGTCTACGGCGAGCAGAAGGCCAGGGCGGAGGCGGCGATCCTCGGGCGGCATCCCGACGCCGTCATTTGCCGCATGCCCCTCATGTTCGGAAAGGCCTCGCCTGCGTCGGAGAGTTTTTTGCAGCCCATGGTCCGAGCTCTGGAGGGAGGCCGGGAAGTCCGGCTCTTCACGGATGAGTACAGGACTCCCTTGAGCGCTCGGGACGCCGCACGGGGCTTGTTCCTGGCACTGGAGAAGTCCGGCGGCGGGGTGATTCACCTGGGAGGGAGAGAGCGTATTTCGCGCTTCGACTTTGGTGAGGTGGTCTCCCGGGTACTCGGGCGAGGGCGGGAGAGCCTCACGGGCTGCCGCCGGCTCGATGTCCCCATGGCGGCCCCGAGACCTCGCGATGTGTCCCTGGACAGCTCGAAGGCCTTCGCCATGGGATTCGACCCGGGGCAGCTCCGGGAAGAGCTCAAGCACGTCCTTGTTCAGTAGTGGTCTCGTCGTGCTGCGTCTTGAAATGGATCGCGCTCCGAGATCCCCACGGCGAGTGGGGACGTTGTTCGGTTACTTCGTTTCGGCCCTCTTAACCGTCTTGATGACCACCGGTGTCTCGGGGACATCATCATACTGGCCGAATGAGGTGGTCTTCACTCCCTTGATTTTGTCGACCACGTCCATCCCCTCGATGACTTTCCCGAAAACCGCATAGCCATATCCCTGTGGTGTCGTGTTCTGGTGGTCCAGGAAGGCGTTGTCCGCCACATTGATGAAGAACTGGGATGTGGCACTGTGGATGAGGCCTGTTCTGGCCATGGCGATGGTGCCCCGCTGGTTCTTGAGATCGGGCTTGGCTTCGTTCTTGATCGGATCCCTCGTTTTCTTGGACTTCATGTCGGGAGTGAGGCCCCCTCCCTGAATCATGAAATCGTTGATGACCCGGTGAAACACGGTGCCCTCGAAAAAACCGTCGTCGACATAGCGCAGAAAGTTCTTCACCGTGATGGGTGCCCTTTCGGCCCAGAGTTCGAGGGTGACGTTCCCTTCGGACGTTTCGAGTGTGACCACAACTGCAGACGCTTCAGACATGTTCGGTTTACCCCCGTGGCTTGTGTTCAGCTGATGCTCACCTGGTTTCGCTTCCGGTGCTCTCCAGGATCCTGGCCTCACACCGCGGTGGACGCAACGGTGTAAAGCCCGTGCTATATAACCGGTTTCTGCGTTTTACTCAACGAGCATGAGTCGTTTTGCTCGCCATTCGAGGGTCGGTCACGGAAAAAGGTTGATGGGGCTACAGAGGGGGGTGGAAGCGGGCACTGCCGGACTCCCGGGTCCGGATTGGATCCCGTCGCCCGGTAAAAGGACGTAGGTCAGGGGCGTCCCCTCGGAATGATGGACCATGAGGATGGTGTCGAATTTCTTGACAGTCCAATGTATTCGAGGGTGACGAATTACCGGGTGGATGTACAAAAAACTGTTTTAATATAATATCTTAACCTTGATTGTGGTTGCTTGAGCGGTGAATGACGATGTCGGTATTTTTTACAAACGGCGGTGTGGACTCGGAGTGAATTGTGTGTGTCGGCACGGCCAGTTCCTTATTCTCGATAATTATACTCAATAAAGTCAAAAGCTTGGGAATCAGATTGTGCCTGGATGGTCCTCTTTGAAAACATATGGCCTGTCGCTTGCTAATGCTTAAGCCCGCCCCCGTTATTCCCCAGGGTGAGGGATGGTGGCGACCAGGAAGGTTGGGTGGAAAAGACAAGAGCATTCGAGCGAGGAGGTGTCTGCAGATGAATCGAAAATTGGGTTTGCTTTCCATGTTTGTGATTTGTGGTCTTCTTGCATGGTCTCCTGCATATGCCGTTGATTTCGGGCTGAACATCACGACTTCCGATGGCAGAACGCAATCAGGCACGAACACGTGGTATTCCAGTACCAGCGAAGACCAGGAAGTGGAACCGGGCATGATTTATAATCAAAATTGGGACCTGGAAGGTTTCTTTCTCAGCGGAAATACCCTCACGGCCCTGGGTGGGTTCAATTTCGTCAGTGGTTACAGCGAGCAAACCATCGGGGACATTTTTATCGACACCGACGGAAACCGGTCCACGTATGAGTATGTCTACGATCTCAACGTGCAGGATAAAACCTACGTTGTCTACCGGGGTTCCTTCAATACCCTTGGAGTCAATGAACCGCTGAATGTGGGGAAGTCGGACCCGTTTCAGTACGGAGGAGGTGGTTCCTATGTTGGTAGCGGTACCCTGAGCTACTCCACCTACGGCACCGATATCCTCGGGTTGGCTGGTGGCTGGCACAACTCCATGTCCGTGGACTTGGGGCTCCTTGGCCTAGACCCCGGCACCTCGTTCATTGCGCATCTGACGCTCAGCTGCGGCAATGACAACATGGCGGGGCAGGGTACCGCACCCGTGCCCGAACCTGCTACTATGCTTCTGCTGGGATCGGGTCTGGTGGGTCTGGGAGTTTTCAGGTCTCGGTGGAGCAAGAACTAGATTTCGGTCAATGAATGCAGTCAACCTGAGAGGCGGGGCCGATGCCCTGCCTCTTTTTTTTTGTGGACACCCAACGAGGGAGGTGCGTGCGGGATTGCCATGCCTCTTGAACACCCTTTGGCGGAAATGGGTATGGGTGTTGCCTCCGGCCTTTTTTTGGCCAGTTTTCAGATCAGTTGCGCCCCCCCGTTGGAGTTCTTCGTCGGATGTGGTAATAAAGGCTACTGTAACAGGGTGTCTCCTTTTGGTCGTTTCTCTTGGAACGAGGATTGCGTCCGGCATCCTCTGACAGAGGGGAATTTCATGAGTAATTTGTTCGATGTTTTCGGCAGGATCGCGGAGGAGAGGATTCGCGAAGCCATGCGGGATGGGGAGTTCGAGGACCTTCCAGGAAGAGGAAAGCCCCTTCATCTCGAAGACGACAGGCACCTTCCCGCGGATCTTCGACTGGCTTACAAGATCCTGAAAAACGCTGATTGTCTTCCCCCGGAGCTGGAGCTTCGAAAGGAAATTCGGACCACGGAAGAGATGCTCTCAGGGATGGAAGACACTCTGGAAAAGTACAAGGCGATGAAGAAGCTCAACTACCTCATCATGAAGCTGAATGTGACGAGGACGGTGTCTTTGAACCTTGAGGAAAACCAGCGCTACTACGAAAGGGTGCTGGAAAAGGTGGAGGTGAAGAAGAGCCCTTGAAACGCATTCCGTGGCTGAATCCTGCCTGTTTAAAACAGGCACGCCTGCTTCGTTTCCCTTCAGCAATGCAAGCAATCCCCTCCTAGATTGTTTGCTGCAGTTGCAAGAACAACATCAACCCTACCAAAAAAATAGAAATTAGGTAGTAGTACCTATTTACTCACTCCTTCCTATTGTTCATCTTATGAGCGTTGGAGTGTATCTTGACGGCGGCTTCGCGGCAACACAGCAAACAAATTTAGTATCTTCTCGTGGAGCAAATTGAACAAAGGATTCGATCCAAGCTGTTGGTTCGTTGAGGAAGAGGTGCATTCCGCGAGCCCATGTCATCGGTATGGCTCAATTTCATTGGAGGCGCATTGAATTGGGGATTGAACGAAATGACTCGATAGTTCATCTTTCTGGTTTGTGTGCCGATTTGATTTGCTGGATTGCAATTTAGAAGTGAGACCGTGTGTTGGAGTGAATGAATCACAGGCTCGGGTTGTGATCGAGATCAGACAACGATAGAGAACAGGAAGGAGAATGGCAATGGTAGTCAATCGAAGATCAAAATGGCATATTTTGTTGTGGTCGGTGCTCGTGTTTGCCATGGCGGGCGTTGTGGCACCGCAAGCATCACTTGCTCAAGTCCCCATTATCTGGAATCTCAAGACCGTGGATACCGTTGGCAATGTGGGTTTCGACACATCCATCGCCCGCGATGCGGGCAACAACGTGCACATCAGCTATTGGGATCAGACGAATGGTCTACTCAAGTACGCCACCAATGCGTCGGGAACATTCCAGGTGTTCACCGCCGATACCACTATCGGTAGGGGGGAGTTCTCGTCCATCGCCGTGCAGGCCAACGGCACGGTGAACATCAGCTACTACGATGCTGAGATCGGCGCCCTCAGATACGCCAGAGGTACGGCGGCCGCCGGGTTCGTATCGGTATTGGTTGACGACGGTGCTCCCGATGGCCTGGGCGGCACTGCCGACGTCGGGCTTGACACTTCCATCGCCATGGATTCCCTGGGCAATGTGCACATCAGCTATTACGACTTCACCAACGGTCGGCTCCTCCATGCCACGGGTGCTCCCGCGGGTCCTTTCGTCATCACGCCCGTGGACGGCGGCACTCCCATCACCAATGACGTGGGTGAGTTCACTTCCCTGGCTCTCGGTGCGGGCAACACCGTGCACATCAGCTATTATGACGTCACCAATGGAACCCTGAAATACGCAAACAACGTTGGGGGAGCATTTGTGGCGGTCACAGTGGATGCTGGCGGCGGTGTCAACGATGTGGGGCAGGACAGCTCCATTGCCCTCGACTCCAACGGCCGGGTTCACATCAGTTACTACGACGCGACAGCCCTGGCTTTGAAGTATGCCAACAACGTGGCGACACCGGGGACTTTCGTGCCGGCGGACCATCGATTCAGATCCCATTGGGGACCTGGGGACGTTCACATCCATTGCCCTCGACTCCAACGGCCGGGTTCACATCAGCTACCAGGACTTCGGGAACGGAGTCCTCAAGTACATCACCAACGCCTCGGGGGCATTTGTGCCTACCGTCGTGGACAACACCCTCTCCCCCGGCGCCCTTTTGCCTGACCAGGGATGGTACACCCACATCACCCTCGATTCGGGCAACCACGTACACATCAGTTATCAGGACAATTTCACCCTCGATCTCAGGCACGCCAACAGCGTCAGGAACAGGGTTGCCGACTTCAACGCGGATGGGAAGACGGATCTGGGCTGGTATTACAACCTGAACGGCACCCTCGTGTTCTGGTTCATGAACGGCACGGCCGTTTCCAACGTGGCCATAGCCGGACAGGTTCCGAATCTGAACTGGCGGATCGAGGGTCTGGCAGACTTCAACAATGACAACAAGGTGGACGTTCTGTGGAAGGATTCCGTGACAGGAACGGTGGTGATCTGGCTCATGAACGGGTCCAGCATTCTGTCGGTCAACGTCGTGGCTACTGTGGCCAGCCCTTATGTCATCGAAGGTACGGGTGATCTCAACGGAGACGGCAATGCGGACATCGTCTGGAAACATGCCCTGACAGGTCAGGTGGTCGTCTGGCTCATGAACGGGGCCGCCATTTCTTCGGCTAATATTATTGCGAGCCAACCCACGGTGTGGAGCATCGAGAAGGTCGGTGACTTCGACGGCGATGGTAAGGCCGACATTCTGTGGAAGCACACGTCACTGGGAACCGTGGTCGTCTGGAGGATGAACGGAGCGTCCATTCTCTCCGTGAGCGTGATCGGCACCGTGAGTAATCTCAGCTACGTCATCCAGGACGTGGGTGATGTCAACGCCGATGGCACCGCGGACATCGTCTGGAAGAATGTGGTCGGAGGCCAAGTGGTGGTTTGGACCATGGCCAGAGGCACGGGAACGGTTTCCGCGGCGATTATCACCGGCGTGGTTCCCGACCTGAACTGGATCATCGAGGGAGTGGGCGATCTCAATGCGGACAACAAGGCCGACATCATTTGGAAGTACGCCCCGTCGGGTCAAGTTTTCCTCTGGCTGATGAACGGACCTGCAGCGTTTTCGTTCACATCGCCTGGAGCGGTAACCGATTTGAACTGGCGCATCGTGAACTGAATCCAGCTGTAATCAGTCTGATTTGCTCAAGGGATGGGCTTTTGTGCCCATCCCTTTTTTGTGGTGCTCCGGAAGATCACTGCTGGATGCCGAGTCAAACCCCATGGGCGTCAGCTTAACGCTCTTTTTAACACGAAGTGCACGAAGAGCACGAAGGAGTAACGCGATAAAACACTTCCATGTTGCCCTCGGTCGTGCGGCAGGAAAGTTCTCTTGCCCGCCGAAACCGACTGTGGAATTGGGTTTAAGACGGTGATGGCAGGCCCCAGCAGTGAGAATTTCCGATGTGGCCAAGAGAATTTCCCTGATCTTGGTTTGATTTTTGCTTGCCTTTAAGTCCTCAAGGGCACTGGGTTATGGTTGTCCAGGGTCGTCGGAGCGATGCCTCAACGAAAAGCAATTTTTCACTCATCCTCATGAGAGGACCTTTTCGCCAAAGGAGACATGACATGAAAGGCTTGCTGATTTTCATTGCGGGAGCGGTGCTGCTTCTGTGTTCCAGCACCCCCCCGGTTGCCGGCCAGACAGGTTTCTTCATTTCGAAGGGGAGCCAGGCCGATCAGCGGGCGTTGTCCCGCGCTGGAGTTGTGCGGGCTCGCCCCGTGGACGTGGACCTTTCTCAAATGCCCGGCGCCGACGGCCGGGGAGAGCTTCCTCGTGCCGGTCACGAGCTGCTGTTGAACGTGTTCGACGATGTGGTCCTCCATGCGCGGATGGAGCGGGCCGAGCGCACCGAGCGCGGCATGAAATGGGTCGGCAAGCTCAAGGGGAAGCCCCTGAGCGACGTGGTGATCGTCACCTACGACGGTGTCACGGCCGGGAGCATCGTTTCGCCGGAGGGGGCCTACTCCATTCGGTATGACGGGTCGAGCCAGGTGGTGGAGGAGGTTGACCGTTCGGCCCTTCCGCCGGAGGCCGAGCCCCTGGAACCCTTGCCGCTTCCTTCCCCCGATGCGCTCCTCGAGCCGACGACTGCCATGGACGACGGGTCCACTGTCGATGTTCTGGTGGTCTATACCCCTGCCGCTCGGGCCTCAGCGGGTGGGACGAGCGGCATCCAGTCCAGGATTCAGTTGGGAGTCACCGAGACCAACGCGGGCTACGCCAACAGCGGAGTCCTCCAGCGGCTGCGGTTGCTGGGGGCCTTCGAGGTGAGCTACACCGAGTCAGGTTCAATATATACTGACCTGGACCATCTTACCTATACCGATAGTTTCATTGACAATGTCCAAGCGTTGAGAGACATCTATAAGGCGGACTTGGTCTCCCTCATCACCAACACGCCGGGTTCTGGGTATTGCGGCCTTGCGTGGCTCATGGCGGGCAACAGCCCTTCATTTGCCCCCAACGCCTACAGTGTCGTGGAGCAGACTTGCATCAGCCCTGGTTATAGCTTCGGCCATGAACTGGGCCACAACATGGGGCTGAACCATGCCCGCACAGATGGTGGCACTGGTACCGGAGCCTATCCATGGTCGTTTGGATATCGCGATCCGGCGAATGTTTTCGTGACTGTCATGGCGTATGTGCAGCCACCTGGATACCCATACGCCCCCCGCATTTTGAACTTTTCGAATCCCAATGTCTTCTATTCGGCGAGGCCCACGGGCATCGTGGAGACAGCTCCGAATTCGGCTTACAATGCCCTGAGCCTCAACAACACCCGCCTCACCGTGGCCAATTTTCGGGTTGGCGATGTGCCCACCGTCACCGTGACTTCCCCAAACGGGGGAGAGTCGTGGCCCGCGGGCTCCCAGCAGGTCATTTCCTGGGCGGCCTCGGGATGGAGCGCGAGTGCGGTGGCCCGGCTCTATATCACGCCGGACGGAGGGGTGACCAGGACGATGATCGGAGACCTGCCGCAGAGCGCCAGGTCGTACATCTGGACAGTCCCAGTTGCGCCGGGCAGTTCCTGGACGGTGGGAGTCTGCAGCTACGTCGGGGGCGCATGCGAGGTCGAGGACCGCTCCAATGCGCCGTTCTTCGTGACGGCGGTTGCCCTCCCGTCCAAGCCGTATGATCTGACCGGCAACGGCACTCCTGACCTTCTCTGGCACTATCAATCCGGCGGGTACCTTTATGCATGGTCCATGCAGGGGCTGAATGCCGTCGGACTGTCCTCTCTCACCCCCGGGTCGGTCCCCGACGTTCAGTGGCAAATCCGCGGCGTGGCTGATATGAACCTGGACGGCAAGGTCGATTTGCTCTGGCACAATCAAACAACCGGTGATCTCTATGTCTGGCTGATGAACGGGTTGCAAAACACCGCGGGGGCGGCTCCCGGTCCGGGCAAAGTGAGTGACGTCAACTGGCAGATCAAAGCCGTGGCGGATTTCAACGGAGACGGCAACCCGGATATCCTGTGGCAGCACAGGACAACCGGGAGCCTCTACGTGTGGACCATGAGCGGGCTCAAGCAGATTGGAGGCGCTTATCTGACCCCAAGCCAGGTGGCCGACACCCAATGGCAGGTCCGGGCCGCCGCGGACTTCAACGGGGACGGGAAAACGGACATCCTGTGGCAGCATGCCCTGTCTGGTGCGCTCTACGTCTGGACCATGAACTCATCCTTTGCGCAGACGGGAGGCTCATACGTGACGCCGAGCCAAGCCGGCAGCACCCAGTGGCAGGTTCGGGCGGCTGCGGATTTCAACGGCGATGGAAAGCCTGACCTCCTGTGGTACCATCAGGGATCGGGTACTGTGTATGTTTGGACCATGAACGGGACGGTGAAAACGGGAGGCTCCTACCTCTCACCCGGCCAGGTGGCGGACACCCGGTGGCAGCCGGTGGTGCGGTAGCACTGACATCTTGGTCTCGCAGTTCTTATCGGCCAACCACGAAGGGCACGAAGAAACACGAAGATATACAAAACGTTATAGGAGAGGATTTCATTTCTTCGTGCTCTTCGTGTCCTTCGTGGTTCAAAAAATGTCCACATGTATGCAAGAAGCGCAAACTTCAAGGGGTCGCGAGGCATTGAGAAAGACCTCCTCAGGCGTAGTTCCTCCCAGTGGCCAATGCTTCGTCGCTTTGTTTGAAACCCCTCTGTATCGTCCGCCGTGGACTTGCTGAAATTTCGTCACAAGATCAACCCCGAGTGCTCCAAGTATTGCCCGACTCCGGCAATCACCGAGGAAAACATCCTGGAACCGGTCACGACCGTGTAGACGTCATCGGCATTGCCGCAGATCCTGGCGAATTCCGGTCCTATGACGACCGCAGGTTCGCTGGCGTCCGGCTTGCGACTCATGGCCTCCACATACATGTTCAGGCGATCCTTGAGGACCTGAAAATAGTCGATCTGGTGGCCGACCATGAGACCGGCCGCGGAAGAGATGCTTTCCGACAATCCCAGTACGGCAGTCCAGTATTTCTCCGCCAGCTGATTCCTCACCGAGAGTCTTTCCACGTGGTAGGCAATGCTCCAGCCCACGCCGATGATTTTCAGGATCTGAAGCTCGTATTCCACTGTGTTCCGCTTGGCCTCTCCTACCGTGGGGAGTCGAGCCATCAGGATTTTCACATCTTCCCGGTCGACGGCGTAATTGAAAAGGTCAAGGGCTGCCGTTTCAATCGCCGATCCCTCGTCTTCCAGAAGCTTCATGAGTGCACATTCCCTCTCAAGAGCCCGCCAGGTCCAGGACCTGGAGGAGGTCCTTTTCAAGCCCGATCATGACCAGGATGTCACTGGGCTTGATGACGAAGGTTGGGCTGGGGAGAAAGGTGAACCGGGTGGGGATCAGCTCCTTGATGGCCAGCACGAAGACCCCGTACTTCTTGCGCAGATCCAGTTCCAGGAGGGTTTTGCCGTAAAAGAGGTCAGGCGGCGCCACGTCCATGACACGATAATCGCCCTCCAGTGGAATGAAATCGAGGAGGTTGGGATTGACGATTTGAGCAGCGAGGCGGCGTGCCGTTTCCCGCTCGGGGAACACGACCTCCGATGCGCCCACGGCCTTCAGGATGGCAGCGTGGTCTTCGCTGTTGGCCTTGGCCCAGATGTGCTTCACGCCTATTTTCTTCAGGTGGAGGGTCGCGAGGATGCTCGCCTCGAGGGTTTCCCCCATGCTGACCACCGCCTCATCGAAGTCCGCCGTGACCACGGCACCGAAGCTTGCAAACTCCCGCACATCCATGATGAGCGCCCTCTGCACATCTTCCAGAATGGCCGCTACGGCGGATTCATTGCGGTCTATCGCCAGCACTTCACAATCCTTGGCGAGTTGGCGGGCCAGCTCTTGGCCGAACTCCCCCAGGCCGATCACGCAAATGTGCTTCTTCCTTGTCATCCGATCATGATCCTGGTTTCGGGATAGCGAATATGCGAAGGCTTTCCTGGAAACATCCACATGGCGACGGTGAGAGGTCCCAGTCGGCCCACGAACATGGTGGCGATGATCCAGAGCTTGCCAGCGGTGGAGAGCTTGAAGGTCAAGCCGGTGGAGAGCCCCACGGTGCCGAAGGCGGAAATCTGCTCGAAAACGATATCGTGGAGGCCCGCTCCGCTTTGCCGTGTCTCCGTCACGGACAGGAGAAAAATTCCCACGAGATTCCACAGCACGGCGAGCCTGATCAGAGTGGTGGTGCGCCACAGGGTTTCCCTCGAGATCCGCCGCTCGAAGAGTCTCACGTCTTCTTCACCGAGGAGGCGGGCCCTGACTTCGGCAAGAGATATGGCCGCGGCGGTGGTTTTCACACCTCCGGCACACGATCCCGGCGACCCGCCGATGAACATCAGGACGGTCAGGAGCATGAGGGAGCTCAACGGAAGAAGCCCGATGTCCACCGTGTTGAAGCCCGCCGTGCGGGCCGTGACCGATTGGAACAGAGCGCAGGATGCCTTGCTCCCCCAGGTGGTCTCGCCCGGAGTCTGGCCCAGTATCAGGATGCCGGCCCAGCCGGAGACAATGAGAAGAACCGTGACCCTGAGAACCACCCTGCCGTGAACGGAGAGCTGCAGGGGCGACTTCCTGCTTGATCCCCCGGGAAATTGGCTCCTCAGGCGATCCCAGAGTTCAAAAATGACCATGTGCCCCAGACCGCCCAGGACGATGAGAAGCATGATGACGATCATGACGGTCGGGCTGTTCCGCAGCCCCACAAGATTGTCCGTGTAAATGGAAAACCCCGCGTTGCAGAAAGCTGAAACCGAATGAAAAACAGCGGAGAAGAGCGCCTGCCACGGATGCCCTTCCCTGTCCGCGAGAGCGAGAAAGAGGAACAGAGCACCAGTGGCTTCGATGATCGAAGTGATCGTGATGATCTGAAAGAATCTTCTTCGGAACTCCATCCCCAGGTCCCGTTGAAAGAAAGAATCGTGGAGAGCCGCCTGGGAGGCCAATGAAAGCCTTCGACCAAGGAGAATGAAGGCCAGGGCGGCGAAGGTCATGATTCCCAGTCCCCCGATCTGGATCAAAGCTACGATGGCGGACTGGCCCGCAACTGTGTACGCCGTGGGTGTGTCGACAACGATCAAGCCGGTCACGCACACTGCTGAAGTGGCGGTGAACAGTGCATCCACAAAGCCCACATCGCCTTTGTTTTGGCACCACGGGAGAAGGAGAAGGAGGGACCCGGCAAGGATGATCCCGGCAAACCCCATCAAGAGCAGCAGCTGGGGCATCTGGGCAGCAGGGGCCCATTTTTTGACCTGGCGCATCTTCGACAAACTCGAGTATCCCACCGCGGTATCACCTGAGGCATGTTCCTTGGAAGCAGACACGAGGCAGCATGATAATCCTGTCCTCGAATTTTTGCATTCAAAAATGAACCGGGGAAACCTTCCCCGAGGTTTCCCCGGCATGCGGATCCCCTCATCGACACGGGTTGTCGCTGGAAACATGCCTGGATTGTGGGAGCAGCTTTCCCATGCGTTCCCGAACGCTCAGGTTGAGGGCGCAGGAAACAATTTGAGTTGGCCCGGGCACATGCCGAATTAGTCATCGAAATGAAGCATGTTCACTGGCCAGGACATAACGGGGCGTGAAAAGGGAAGCGGGCGGGGCAAAGCCCCAGGTAAAAACATGGGGAATCAGGACAGAAGGTGAGAGCCGTGGACGATCTAATTCAACTCGAACAACTCACAGATCAACATCTCAGGGAGAACAACAGGGAAGAGGCTGTTCGCGCTCTGTATGAACTGATCATCGGTCACGCGAAGAGGAAAAACTTCGCCAAGGCGGAGGAACTGAGGGAGCGATTGATTCAGATCGATTCAATGGCTCTGAGCGAGATCATCACGTCGGCGGAAATCATCGAGGAGGAAAAGAAGCAGTCCAGGCCCAAGGATCACATGAAAACGTGGGAAAGTCTGTACAGCCTCCTTTCCAATGAAGAAGCGAACGCCCTGTATTACTCCATGAAAGAGGGGAACACTTTCGGGACCGATTCCATATTCCGGCAAGGACAGAGAAATACGAATCTTTACTTTCTCAATGAAGGCCAGTTGATCATGGTCTGTAATCAGGGAGAGAAGGAGATCGCCCTCAGAATGTATCGCGCCGGGGAAATCATGGGGGAGGACACCTTTTTTCACGACTCCCTCTGCACCACGAGCTTGAGGACTTTCACCCGCGCCAGGTACCATTATCTGGAGAAAGACGTCTTGAACAAGTGGACAAAAGAGCACCCTGCCCTCGAACAAAAGCTCCGGGGTTACTGCGACAGATTCGAAAAAGTCCACGATCTCCTCAAGCGAAAAGGCCTGGACCGGAGGTCCGACCAGCGTTACAGAATGCCCGGCAAGGGGATCATCCAGGTCCTCAGCAACACGGGGACCCCCGTGGGATCTCCTGTGAAGGGAGACCTTGCTGATGTCTCGGCAAAGGGGCTTTGCTTCTATATCCGACTGTCAAAAAAGGAAACCGCCAGATTGCTCCTGGGCCGGAGACTGACCCTCAGATTCGTGGTCCAGGTCGACAATGCGTCACTGCAGATCGACCAAACCGGACTGGTGGTGGCGGTGCTCTCTCATCCATTCGACGATTATACGGTGCATGTGAGATTCGACGAAACGCTGGGGAAAGAGTTCGTGGAAAACCTGGCGTTGCTCTCTGCCAGGACGGCATCAAATCGATCCAAGGTCACGATTCACTGAATGGATTCCCTCACTGGTCTACCCGGGACACGGGCTCGTTCCCCCTCCGCTGTTTGCCGATCCAGTGGAAGCGAATGAACCACGCGTCCCGGCGAGGCGCCACTCGGCAGTCCTCTCCACCCACCCCCAGCCTCATCACAGCCCCATGACGACCTGCACACCGCGGTCATCCTGCACTCATCATGGCCCTCCTTGAGTCTACCCCCGATTCCCATTCGCGCACTTGGCGGCAATGGGAGGGACAGGGGAGGAAGAGGGCCGAACGGCAACCACAGCAAGCTCCCCCACCGCGGGGATGAGCCTGAGGGAGTCTTGAGAGAGTCAATCAATGCAGCGGTGGGTGGTAGGTTGCCGGTCCCAGTTCATCAAAGGAGAAATTGTTGAAGACGTGATGCCCGTCGATGTCCATGACCCTTAAATCATCCGTCTGCGACAGGTCACCCAGGATGACCGAAAAGCGGGTTCCATACTGCTTCTTGACTTTCTCGAGGTCCACCTCGTGGCCGATGAACTTTTTGATGCCCCTGGCGGCCAACCTCTCCAGAAGTCCGGGCGAATCAAGGGCCTCAAATGTGGTGAGGATCAAAATGGGCCCGCTCCCTGTGAAGATCATTGCTGCTTTCATGGTGATCTCTCCTTTGTTGGGGTTGATGATCGACCACTCAATCGTTCCGGTCTTGCACCTTGGGTGACCAGGGGACCGGTCTCGCAATTCTCGGCAAATCAGGCAGCGAAGGAGGCCGAAGGCAGCGGAATTATAGAAAGGGATGCAGCGATGTCTCTCATCATATCGTGAATATACGCACGTGCAGGGTGGCTGTCAATACACTTAACTCATTGAAAGAATTATGGTAATTTGTGAGAGACTTCGCGTTCATGGCTCATGGGAGACGTCCTGACGCAGGAACACACAGAGGGTCCGGGTCTCCTAGTCGGGCCATCATCACATCTTGAAAAAAAGATGCAACCTGTCAATATGGAATGGATTGACGTAAAGGGGATTCCAGCAGGATGTGAGAGAGGACCCGAACCGGTGGCCCGTTCCCCGAGGGACCGAGGCTCCGGGTCCCGGATGCATGGAGAATGAGGGATGCTGTGTCAAGAAAAACTGCCTGGAGGTCCGGTTGCGCCTGCTGCTGGTCATGTCCCGGAATCCCGCGCCCGTTCCAGGCCCATGACGCCCGGGAAACTGCTGATCTTCGCGCTGTGGGGGGTGCTCGTGCTCTCAGGATGCGTTCCGGAGTTGGATCAGCCCCTTTCGGACCCGGCTTCCGCTTCACCGGACCCACGTCTCTTGGGAACCTGGGTCGGATCAAACCCGGATGGGGAAGGCCCTGTTTGGCTCCACTTCACGCTGGCAGAGAATTCCATGACGGACATCGTTCTGATCTGCCCCGAACCCGGGAAGGGGGCCGAGGCATCCTTCTATAAAATGCACCCCACCGCGGCAGCCGGTTCCACTTTCATGAACGTGAAGGCGTACACTCCCAGGAACGCCCTCTCCCTCAGGGTCGACGAAGAGGAAAAGTATCCCAGGCCCGGTGGCTATCGTCTGGCAAAATACCAAATCTCACCCGATGGCATCCTGCGGATCTGGATCTTGACCGATGAAATTGCTCGGCCCATCGAGGAGGGTCAACTCAGGGGGCAGGTCAGGAAGGATGGATTTGCGAAAGAGGTCAAGATCACGGAAAGCCCCGAGAAGCTCCTTGGATTTCTTGCGAAAAGCGATCATGAAGGAATCTTCGAGCCTTTTCTCGCGTGCCGGCGCCTGGAGGAGAAACCACCTCAGCAGGGCACATTCAAGAGAGGGCGCTAGGCCATTTCCGGGGGACGGTGTCATGTCCCGGGTCCCCATCGGAAAGGAGCATCCGGCATGGTTTCATGCACTTTGGCCCCGGGAGGCCATGGTGTTGCGGTTCGGGGGCAGACGGCGACGGACCTGTCCATGCGTTTCGGGTCGGGGGGTTCCCTTTGCCATGGGAGCCGAGGTTCAGGACGGTGGCAAAATGATGGACTCCGCGGCCCACTGGAGGTAAGGCGATGTCTCAGGTGCTGCACGGCAAGACGGTTGCCATGGTTGTTGCTCAGGAATATGAGGATATCGAACTGCTCTACCCCATTTTGAGGTTGAGCGAAGAGGGGGCGCAGATCCTGGTCGTGCCCGTCCGGATGGGCCACCACCCCCGGCCCTATCTCGAGGGCAAGCCCGTTACGGGACGGTTCGGCCATCCGGTTCCCATCCCGGTCATGCCTGAAGGCAAGCGATACAGGATTCGTCCCCTCGAGGAGCTCTACCCTGGGGACATCGACTGCCTGTTCTTTCCGGGAGGATTCTCGCCGGACTACCTGCGCCGGAATGATGACGTCATCAAGCTGGTTCAGAAGTGTCAGGAGAAAGGGAAGATCCTGGCGGCCATCTGTCACGGTCCCTGGGTCCTGATTTCGGCCAGGGTGCTGGCCGGCAGGGAGGCAACAGGGGTTGTCGCCGTGCGCGATGACCTCATCAACGCGGGCGCCCGTTACGTGGACGCCCCTGCCATCAGGGACGGAAACATCATCACGGGCCGGGTCCCGAATGACTTGCCGGAATTCTGTCAGGAGATCATCAAGGCCCTTGCGGAACGATAGCGAAAACGTACCGCGATCCAATCTCCCCGGACACAGACCGCCTGCGCCCTCCGGGCGCTGCTCGCCCTCTGCGGAGACGTTCCTTGTATCACCGCTGAATGCCCGGAGATCGCTGAGAGATCCATATTTGCGAAGAGGTGCTCTCGGCACCTGGAGGGCGAGTTCCCAACAAGGGAGGAAAAGACATGCATGAGCCTTTGCCGCAATCACTCCGGAGAAGCCCTTTCTCTTCTCCCCTGTTTCTGATGGCATTCGTCGTCTGGATGATCTCGAACGTCTGCGGATTTCCCGGGATTGCTCTGAGCCAGGAAAAGGGAATTCAGCTGCGGTGGGCGTGTGTTGCCATGGCGACCAAGGGCAATGAGCCCAAGCGGGAGAAAATCTCGCGCCGGGCGGTCCTCCAGACCGGTGATCAGATCAAGATGTCTCTCGAATTCAATAAGAAGAGTTTTGCCTATGTCATCTACCGCAATGCCAGAGGAGAAGTGAGGCTGCTGTATCCCCAGAGATTCTACGGTGCGGACAGCGAAGTGCACACAGGGCGCCCCTATTACATTCCTGAAGGGGATGCGTGGCTGGTCATGGCGGACGGCTCTGGAGAGGAGAGCATTTTCCTGCTTGTTTCGACAAGCCGTTTGGTCCGGCTGGAAGAGCTCCTTGGAGAGTACGACGAAGCGGATTCCTCCCGGAAGCCCCAAGGTGCCCGCGACATTCTCTCCGAGATCCAGTCCCTGGGACACAAGAGCCGAGATCTTGCCGCATCCGCCGAGCGCCCCATCACGATGGCCGGCAGGGTGAGAGGCATGCAGGATCCTCGGGAATCCGTCCAGCCGGATGTGACCGCATATGCCGACGAAATCTCCGCGGGGACCTTTTATTCCAGAACCATCACCATCGAGCGCAGTCAGCCCGGGAGGAATCAAACGCAATGAAGCTGCACAAGGGGGCAAGCAGTGTCAAGAGTCTCAGACGATTTGGCACCATCAGCAGGGTCCTGCTCAAGCACGGCATGGGCGACCTGACGCAGCGGCTTTCCGGGGGGCGAAGGGACAGGGCAAGGGAACCTGGAGAAGAGGAGCCGCTCCTCAGAGCCGGCTTTCCATCTCCCCGACGCATCCGGCTGGCTCTGGAAGAGCTCGGCCCCAGTTTCGCCAAGCTTGGGCAGCTCATGAGCACACGTGCGGACATGTTTCCGCCCGACTACATCGAAGAGTTCAAGAAGCTCCAGGATCGAGTGCCCCCTATCCCGTTCCGCCATATCAAGAACGTGATCGAACGGGAACTGGGACGCCCCCTGTCCAAGATCTTTGCCGATTTCACCCAGGAATCCATTGCAGCCGCCTCTGTGGCTCAGGTGCACATCGCCAGGCTCTTCAGCGGCGAAAAGGTCGCCGTCAAGGTGGTCCGACCGGGAATCGACAAGATGATCCGCGATGATATCGGCCTCATGTACTTCCTCGCCCGGAGAATTGAGAAAGCCTTCGAAGCCGGGCGGATCATCGGAGTCATCAATTTGGTCGAGGAATTCGAGCGGGTTATTTTCAGAGAGCTGGACATGCTCGTGGAGGCGGGGAGCATCGAGAAGTTCGGGGCCAATTTCAAGGGCGTGCGCGAACTATACATACCCAGGGTTTACTGGGACTACACCACCAGGTCCGTTCTCGTCATGGAGCACATCGAGGGCATCAAAATGGACCAGGTGGAAACCATGAAGGCCCATGGGATCGATCCCAAGGAGATCGCCATGATCGGTCTCCGCGCGTTTTCTAGGCAATTGATGCAATTTGGTTTTTTCCATGCCGATCCTCACCCGGGGAACACCATCGTCATGCTGGACGGCCGGGTCAGTCTCGTGGATTTTGGAATCACGGGGTACCTCGATGAGGAGATGATGCGCCAGATCGCGAATCTCTTCCTCGGTTACGCCGAACACGACTACGACCTGGTCATGGAGGCCCTCGTCGAAGCAGGGCTTATCAATGAGGACCAGGTGGACCTGGCCTCCTTTCGAATGGACCTCAAGGACGTGAGCGAAGCCTTTTATGGACGGTCCCTGCAGCACATTTCCGTGAAGGATGTCTACGACCAGGTCATGCACCTCGTCTTGAAACACCGCATCCGATTGCCCCGCAACCTGCTGCTGCTGCTGAAAACCTTCGTGCAGACGGAGGCTCTGGGGAAGATACTGGGGAGCGACGCGAGCCTCCTGGAGGTGACGAAGCCATACGCCAAGGAACTGCTTCAAAAAGGCTACGACGCGAGGAGCGTGCTGAAAAACATCCGCAAGGACGCCGCCGTCATGGGATTCTACACCAAGACCTTTCCCAGGTACGCCAACGACATCCTCAAGGCGGCAGCCGGCGGCAGGCTGCGGATGGAATTGTGGCACACGGGCTTCGAGCATCTTGACGCGCAGGTGGAAAGGGGAGTGAATCGAATGACGGTGGGTTTGATCATCTCCGCTTCCATCATTGCCGGGTCTCTGGTGCTGAACTCATCGCAAAAAATAATCGAATTCACGATTGATTTCCTGGGTGCCCAGAAGCTGTCCCTGACCGCGCTCCTCGGAGTGACCGGCTACGTCGTCGCAACAATTCTCGGTGTGAGGCTCATCATCGCCATTTTCAAGTCAAGGAAGCTCTGATCCCCGCATGTGTATCCCTTATTTCCTCGCGTGCTTCCCTATCTCTTGGCAAGGACCAGGAACAACAAGTCCTCCGTGCCTCGAGGCGGAGCCTCCCCGATCATGTGGGGCCAGCCCCTGTCCAGGCACTTCCAGAGGTCCGCCACCGTGACACCTGCAAACCCGACGATGGAAAGCTCCAGATGGTCCGATTCCTCACTGCCGGGGAGATTTCCAAGGCCTGAGAGCCACTCGGCGCAAGCGTTGCGGGCTCTCTCGAGATGGTCATGAAAAGGTGTACCCGCGGGACCTTCCGAGAGGACTTGGAGCAGGTGTGCAGGCGCATCACGGGCCAAGAGAGGGGGGCGTTCGGATTCCGTTGACGGGAAACTCTGGAGCCTTGTGGCGACGGGTCCGGGGATCCGGCAAAGGGAATGACGCTCAACATGGAATTCTCTGCCCTGCACTTTCAGGCACTTTGAAAGGGACTCCAGCGCTTCCTCGACCACCTCTTCAGAGTTGGTCACCATGACCGGCTGCCCATCGAGTGTCCTCCAACAGAGGAGCCTCAGCCAGCAAGCCATTCTCTTTCCAAGGAGGTAGGAGAGGCTCGTTTCGGGAAAGAGCGGCGGCGTGACTGTCTCGACCACATCTTTCGGGTCTTCTTCCGAAGAGATCCCGAGGATCTCGCGAAACTCAGATTCCAAACGATCCACCTGAGCGATGCCGGTTTCCAGTTCAATCTCCCGTTCATCGAGGTCTCGGGCCATTTCCAGAAAGACCGAGGCTTCCGTGAGCATCGCACGGGAAAGCTCGGCTGCAGGTGGTTCCTTTTTCCGAAGATCGGTCTGAATTTGGAGACGGCTCTCGGAATATTCCCCTGCAATGTGTTCATGGCTTATGGACGCAAGGCCGGTCTCCTCACCGTGGATGGCGGCAAAATCCTGGTAGGACCTGAGGGAGCCCCGGACGGCCTCGATCATCCCCTGATCAGTTATGGCCGGCCAGTCTGAGAACTGCCGGGTCCCCCATTCGGGAATGGCGGAGGGGCGAAGGATCTGGAGCATGTGAAGCTCCGGAACCAGATAGGAAAAAAGGCAAAAATCCCTGTCGGAAAGGACGGTTTGTGGAAAGAGAAGATAGCGAAACGGTTTGTTGATCATTGATTCTTTGCTCCTGGATTCGAAAGTTCGGCAAATGGAACCGATGTATCATCGGCCACGAAAAGGGATTTCAAGCCGCCAGCTGGAAGCCGGCCTTCACCTTCACCGGCATGATGAGGGGGTTGAGGTCGAAATCGCTCAACTTGGGGTTGAGTATTGGCCGGAGCCCGTCTCAGCTTTCATCCCAAAAGAGCGGCTTCGCGGGAAGCTGCAGGTGATGGACTCTCGCGGCGGCTTCCAGGAGATATCGCACTGCCCTTTTTCCCTCCGTTCCCACGTCCATGCTGAATTCGTTCACAAACATGTCGATGTGCTGATGGATCACTCGGGGTTCCATCTCCTGGGCGTGGGAACGGATGTAGGGCCATGCCTCCTCCGGATGACTCCTGCCGTACTCCAGGCTTGCCCGGACCCTGCCTTCGACGAAGCGAGCCACATCGATCCCGAGAGCACGTTTGGCGATGATTCCCCCAAGGGGCAGGGGCAGGCCGGTCTCGGTTTCCCACCATTCTCCGAGATCCAAAACGAGCTCGAGTCCGAAGAGGGGATAGGTGAAGCGGCTCTCGTGGATGATGACTCCGGCCTGCACAGTTCCTTGCGCCACGGCCGGCATGATTCGATCGAAGGGCATCTCCACCCGAGGTCCCTGGTGGGTTCCTTCCAGTTGGAGGAGCAGGTGTGCAGTCGTGGTGCGTCCCGGAATGGCTATCGCGGCATCCCGCAGGTCCTCGAGGGTTGCCCTTTGGCGGGCCACCAGCAGGGGCCCGCACCCTCGCCCGACGGCACCACCGGCGCGAAGGAGCCAGTAGTCTTCCAGCAGGTGCAGGATGGCGTGGATGGAAACCTTGGTGATGTCCAACGACCCAAGCCTTGCAGACCGATTGAGCTCTTCCACGTCGGCCAGGGAAACCCGAAACTCGTGGGGAGCACAATCGATGCGGCCCTCGGCCAGAGCGAAGAAATATGAAAGTGTCGTTCGGGCATGGCGAATAGCCCAGTCGCAGTGGGTGGTCCATGGCCTTCCATCGCAGTGGGTGAAAAGTGATGCGGACGTGCGACCGCTGCTGGGGAATCCTTCTCCGCCGCCAGCCTTCGATCGCTCTGTTATCGCCCCCCGTTGACCCGGCTCAGAAACCTTTCCGGGAGGGAAAACATTCCAACCAATTCAAAACAATGCCGTGGCAGTGATCCATGGCCCTTCGCAACTGCCACCGATCCCTGTTCCTGTCTCCGGCCACATTGCTGATCCCGCGGCATTCCGCCATGGGCACGTCAAAGAGAAAACAGGTCTGGGCAACGGCACTTCCCTCCATGTTTTCCGCGAATGCACCGTAGCGGCGAAAGCGCTGGGACGCGGTCTCCGCGTCGCCGCTCGACATGCCGACAGTGAGGCTCGGCCCGTGGAAGAGCTTAAAGGCATCCGGCGGCAAGGCCGCAGTGAGCCGACTCCCTGTTGCCTCCAGCGTTTCGGGAAAGTGCTCCTCCTGTGGGGGCTTCGCCCCGCACTCTTGAGGAACTTCCCTGCCGGCCCTGCAGAAGCGCGCACTTCGCGGAGCAACACCCGGTTGCAGGCGGTAAATCCCCGATGGGGAGGCATCACGGCTGGCCCCAGCCATGATGGGGGCATGGAGGGGTATTCGGTCGTACAGAACCCTTTCTCCCCGTGCGGCAATGGGGATGCCGATCCTTGCAACCGAGGAGATCCCGCCTTTTTCCAATACTCCTTCGTCCCCGCAGAGTGCATCCACGGTGATGAGGACGTCGCCGACTTCGAGGGGACCCTCAGTGTAAGCGCCGGCGGACCCGATGTTCCAGACCTGGGCGATGGAGAATCGTTCGAGGAGCGCGGCAGTGACGGCGGCGGCATTCACCTTGCCGAGCCCGGTGGTGGCAAGGAGAATCTGTGAATTGTCCCGGGCGCCTGTCCACAGCACCTGGCCGAGAAAGGCAAAGGATTCCCCGTTTTCCAGGAGAGGCACCAGTGGGGAGACTTCCTCGGAAATGGCCCCGAGAATCGCAATGTCAAAGGATATCCTGCAATGCATGTTTTTTCCCTGCAGACAACTGGCTCAACCGGGCAAGGCTCAAAAGGCATCTCCCCAGGATGGCCAGTGGGTGGGATCTGAAACATGAGCCTCCTGATTCCCGGCAATGGCAAGGGTAGCTTCCGTGCACCTGGTACGCTAGCAAAGGCACCCCTGCGTGTCAATCGGGAGAGGAGTCGGTGGGAACCGATGAACTATAGGATGAAAGAAGTTGAAGAAGTTGGGGCGGATTGACCGGTAATGGAATTGAGAAAATGCATTGGGTATGGTGCGGGGGACAGGCGAGATCACGTCGGAGGTTGTCAAGGAGCGTCTGAATTGCTACGATGCAAAGCTTTAATGCTCGAATGAAGGGAAAAAGGAAGTTCGCATGATGGACTCTTGTGGGAAGCCGTATCAGCCGGCACCATTGAAGATCGGGAACCTCTCCGTGGATCCTCCTCTCGTCCTGGCTCCCATGGCGGGAGTTACCGACCAGGACTACCGTTGCCTCATGGCCCGTTACGGGGCGGGGCTGGTCACGACGGAGATGGTGAGCGCCAAGGGAATTTTGCAGAACCACCCGGAGACCTGGAAGCTGTGCGCACAGGACCCTCCAATCAAGGTGCCCCTTGCCGTGCAGCTCTTTGCGTCCTGTCCTTCGGTGATGGCTGAGGCGGCCAGGCGGGTCGAGGGGACGGGTGCGGCGGTGATTGACATCAACGCCGGATGCCCGGTGAAGAAGGTCGTGCGCCAGGGGGCAGGGGCAGTTCTGCTCAAAGACCCGGATCGGCTTGCCTCGATCGTCGATGCGGTGAAAAAGGCCGTCACCCTCCCTGTGACGGTGAAGCTCAGGATCGGTTGGGACAGTGGATCACAACGCATTGTCGAAGTCGCCAGGATGCTTGTGGATGCCGGTGTCGATGCCATCTCCATTCACGGGAGAACGGCCGCCCAGCACTACAGTGGAAAGGCGGACTGGTCCTGGATCGGAAGGGTCAAAGCAGAAGTGCCCGTCCCCGTCATCGGGAACGGGGATGTGAACGGCCCCATCGCGGCCGATAGGATGTTGCGGGAAACCGGCTGTGATGCCGTCATGATAGGCAGGGCCAGCCAGGGTAATCCGTGGCTGCTGCAGGCCATCGTCTCGCGCTGGAACAACGCTGGAAGCGCAGGACCGCAACCGGGCTGGACCGACTACCTGAAAACGGCCACGGGGCACGTGGAAGCTTTCATGCGAAGGAAGCCCAGAGCCATCGGCCATTGCAGAATGCTCCTGACCTGGTATTCCAAGGGATGCCCCGACTCTTCGAAATTCCGAGGTCAGCTTGCGGATCTGGAAAATGCCGAGGACATGTTGAACTCTTTCTGCAACTGGGTCCATGCCTTCACGGAGAAGGGCGTCCCGTTTCTCGAGACCAAAGTACCCGACCTGTCGTTTCACGGAGGCTTGGATTGTGCCGAGACCCATTCAAGGGAGACACCGCATAAGGAATGACGCGAATGAAGGTCATTGTGGCCGATACGGCAGGGTTCTGCAAAGGCGTGAAAGACGCCCTGGAAATCACACTTGAAGCCATCCAGAATAGAGAGGACGGAGAGCGCCTCTGCACCTTCGGTCCCCTCATCCACAACCGCCAGGTTCTGGAAATGCTGGAGGCGAAGGGAGTCAAGGAGGAAAACCACCTGGAGCGGTGTGCGGGCAGGAAAGTCGTCATTCGCGCCCACGGTATTCCTCCGCAGGAACGCCAGAAGTTGCACCGGCTCGATGCTACGCTCCTGGATGCAACCTGCAAGCGGGTTGCTCGGGTCCATGCGGTCATCAAACGCCATGCGCGAAGGGGTTACCACACCGTGATCGCTGGGGATGCGGACCATGCGGAAGTCATCGGCCTCATGGGCTACACCGAGGGCCGCGGCATTGTCATCAAAAGGCCGGAGCAGGTGGAACAGCTGCCCCGAGACCTTGAAAAGGTGCTGCTCGTGGCCCAGACGACTCAGAACGAAGAGGTCTTCGATCAAATTCGGGATGCATTCCTCAAGCGTTATCCACAGGGAATCGTGAAAAACACCATCTGCGACTCAACCCATGAAAGGCAGGCTGAAGTGAGGCGCCTGTGTTCACAGGTGGAGGTGATGGTCGTGGTGGGAGGTTACCACAGCGGAAATACCCTGCGTCTCGCGGAGGTGGCCCGGGAGTGTGGAGCCCCGACCTACCACGTGGAGACCGAAGCAGAGCTGAACTCTCAGGAGATGGCCCGCTATTCGACGGTGGGTGTCTCCGCTGGTGCTTCCACGCCAAACTGGATCATACAGAACGTGGTGCATTTCTTGGAATCCATCAGCCCGGAAGCTCCCGACCTGAAGCTCAAGCTCAAAAGGTTTCTCGAACTGCTGGCCTACGGGAACGTCTACGTGGCCCTTGCAGCGGCGCTTCTGACGGCTTCCGTGCAGGCGATCAGCGGGTTGGACATCACTTTCAAAGACGGGCTCATGGCCGCGCTTTACGTCTACGCCATGCATTCCCTCAACATCTACCTGGACCGCAACGCCATCGAGTTGAACAACCCGGGGCGGGCCGTGTTCTACCATCGCCGCCGGGCTCTCTTCACCTCCACAAGCATCCTGGCCGGAGTCGGCTTGCTCGGGCTCGCCTTGACCAAAGGAATCTGGGCTTTTCTCGTGGTATCACTCCTCGTGGCCCTCGGCAGTCTCTACGCGGTTCCTGCTCCCTTCGGCATACAAAACCTGCAGGTATCGAAGATCAAGGATATTCCCACCTCCAAGACGCTTTTCATCCCCCTTGGATGGGCATCCGTCACCGCTCTCGTGCCTCTGCTGCCCTATCTGTTTGAAGCTTTTGGCCGCCTGCTGTTTGCCTTTTGGATCATCTTTCTCATGGTCTTGATTCGTACGGCCCTCATGGATTTCCTGGCGGTCAGGGGTGATCGTCTGGTGGGCAAGGAGACTCTTGTGGTCCTGGTGGGGGAGGCCAGAGCGGCTCGTTGCGTTTCTGGGATACTCATGATCCTTGTCCTGAGCCTGATGGCGGGACCTCCCGCAGGGCTGTGCACCGGTTTTTCCTACGTGGCCGTGGCTTTCTCCCTGGTCTACGGGTGGTTTCTGAACCTTTGCGTCAAGAGCCGATTCAAGGAAGCCTCCATGTTCGAAGGCATGGTCGAGTCGGTGCTCATCGCATACGGCTTCATCGCCCTCATTTGGAACCTTCTGGTGTGACGTGGGGCAGCGAGAGTCGAGCCTTGCGACGGGGGGCATGAGGAGATGGTTTGGCAGAACGGGGAGGAGGGAGGCGACACGCTGGGTGCCGGAGTGCGCGACTTTACATTTCGGCCCGGATTTCCTGAATAAAGGCTATTTTTGCTGACCGCCGGTGGCCAGGAACTTGGCATACCCCTTGAGACCCTCCCTCAGGGAGAGGTCGGGGTTTGGGACTTTGAGTTCAAGTTCATAATACGACGGTTGATCGACACCGGGTGTGAGCGGTGACCAGGAGAGCCTGGACACGGTGCTCTTGAAAACGCGGTTGGGTATGGACTCGATACTGACCTCGGCCTCGTCTCCAAAAGCGATCTGGACGGCTTCAATCTCATGAACCTGGGTCCTCATGAGCATGGGATCCAGGACGCCGATCACAACCGCGACCGTCCCGGGACCCAATTCAGCTCCCTCCTGCAGCTCCGAGTAGATCCCCATGACATGGCCGGAGATGGGAGCGAGCAGGGAAGCCTCTTCCGGAACCTTGTCGGATTTCACGTCCTTGCCCAATTGCTCTCTCAACAGGGTCATGTCATCCTTGGCGATCTTCATCTCCGACTGAATGCGCTCCTGCACCGACGCCCGGTGCTTTGCCAGCACTTGACGCTCCAGTTCAAGATTCTCGACACTCTGTGGAGATGCCATGTTCTCCTGCGCCAGTTGCCTCATCTCTTTCAGCCTGACGTTGATGCCAGCGATGCTCTTGTCGAGTTCCGCGATTCGCAGCTGCAGGTCGCGGATCTGGGGAGGGTCCAGCCGTCTTCGGACCAGTTGGATCATGTCCGGGGGCAGGCGATAGAGGACCAGAACGTCCCCTTCCTTGACCTGCTGGCCGGGATGAACTTTCAGGGTGGAAACGATTCCCCTGAAGGGAATGACCACATTGCGCTTGAGCGAGCAGAAAAGCTTGCCTGCGAGGAGAATGTCCGCTGGGCGCTGCCGGACCGTGTTGTCAATCACGGTTGACGCCGGTGGCGGGGGAGCTGGAGCTTGATTGCGCTGGGTCACCTTGGAAGCCGAAGGGCCCGCGGTCAGGCTCACGGCCAGGAAAACCGCCGTCGCCAGGGTGAAAAAAAGGAGAGGTCTCCTGTGAGCAACCCTGAACGATGTCAAGAAGTCGAGCAGGTTACCCGCTGGAATTCCTTCATTTTTTTTCCGATTTTTCATACGCATTGACATCCACGTAGCTGGTGACCAGGTCTCCCGAAAGAGCCCTGAGTGCAAGGGCGGCCTTGTCGACCTCCAATTCCTTCAAGGAAACGTTCCGCCTGGCATCGATGTTCTTGCGCTGTTCGGCGAGGACCGATGCCATGAGCTCTCTTCCGGCCAGGTATGCAATTTCAACCTGTCTTAACCTCAGTGCCGCCAGTTCTCCCTGGGATCGCGTCAGCTTCAGCTGGACATTTGCATCCTTGAGCTTTTCCTGGGCGCTTTTCCATTTCTTCTCAAGGTCTGTCTCCTTGGCGGCTTCCTCATGGTTGAACTGCTGCAGGACGGTCTTTTGTCGGGTAATGTTGTGGTAGCGTTTCAAACCATCCCAGATGGGAAGCTCGAAGCCGAACGAGAAAAAGAGCCCCTTGGCGGTCTGCGTACCGAGAGGGTCCGTGGTGCTTAGACCAAGGAGCAAGTTGGGCGCGAACCTGGCGTAGGACACAGTGACGTGCTTCTTTTGGAGTTCCACTTTCAGGTGTTGTATTTTCAGATCGATGGAATGGGCCCTGCTCTTTTCCAATGTGGCGGTGGCCGGATCGAAGCCGTTGATCACCTGGTCCCTGGCATTCCTAAGATCCAGGTCCGGAAGCTGATCGGCTTCAAGGCCCATGAGGGTCTTCATCCCATCGAGAATGGTGGCTCGAGATGTCAAAGCCCTTTCCTGCTCGGCTCTTCCCAGTTCCAGCTCCTGTTCGGCCATCTTCAATTCGACGGGCGTGGCACCGCCCGTGGCCATGCGGCTTCTGTAAAAGGCCACACTCTGCTCCGCAAGGGCAATCCAATCCCGCAGGTATTCCTGCATCCTGTCCATCTTTTCAAGCTCGAGATAGCCCAGGCCGAGACGCAGGAGCGACTCGCTTATGACCTGCAGGTGCCCAAGAATGGCAATCTGCGTGATCACTTTTCGCGCTTGAAGATTGAAGTACGTCTCCACCGGGTTGTACGATTCCACGCCGAACTCAATGGAGTATGGGTCGACAGTGGATTCGGAGGGTTGCTGCGGGAAGTAGCGAGTCCGGAGGGTCACACCGGGAATGAATGAGAGGCGGCTGTCGGATTCATCCAGGCGCCGGAGCTTGACCTCCAGAGTGCTGTTCCTGACAGTGGGCGAGTTCTGCAGAAGTGTGCCGACGGCCCTCTCATAAGTCATGGTTCCCGCAAGGCGGTCGGGATTGGCCGGAGGGTCTGCCTGGGAGGCATCTGCTTTTTTCGAGTCAGGTGGGTGGGTCGCGGACAGAACAAGGAGCAGAGTGATGATCAGGAGCCTCTTCATTCGCTTCACCTTCGAGTCGGGTCCACCGGGAAGTCTCACCAGGTGCTACTGGGTGCGGATCGCACCATCCTCCAGGAAATAAATCCTGTGGCAACGGTCAGCCACCGCGGGATCGTGGGTCACGATAACAACGGCCATGTTCCCGTCAAGGACAAGTTCTTCAAACTGGCTCATGATGAGCTGGCTGTTTTCGCGGTCAAGCTGCCCGGTCGGCTCATCGGCCAGAATGATCTTGGGATTGTTCACCAGTGACCTCGCAACCGCCACCCTCTGCTGCTCACCGCCCGAAAGGAGGTTGGACGGGTGATGCAATCGGTGGAGGAGGTTCACCCTCTTCAACGTCTCCTTGATCATGCCCTGGCGTTCAGCACGTTTTACCCCCGCATAAATGAGGGGGAATTCGAGGTTTTCGTACACCGTTGTGTTTTCGATGAGATTGCAGCTCTGAAAAACGAACCCAATGAATTCCCTCCGAAATTCCGACTGCTCGCTCCGGTTGAGAGCCAGCAGGTTCCGTCCCAACGCCCTGTAGCTGCCCGAAGTCGGAGTCAGAAAGAGCCCCAGGATGGAGAGGAGCGTGGATTTTCCGCATCCGGAGGGCCCCATCACGGCAACGATCTCGTTTTGCCCGACGGAGAGGTCCACCCCGCGAAGCACGGAGATCCTCCCTGCTCCATTGTTATAGTCATGGGATATGTTGGACAGTTCTATAAGCGGGACTGTGGTGTTCTGACCGACGAGAGACCTACTCATATCGAATCGCCTTCACGACCTCCATCCGACTGGCGCGCAAAGCTGGATAAAAACCTGCACCTATTCCCAGGATGAGCGCACAAACCAGACCCAAGATCATGAAGCGGAAGAAGAGGTGTTCCGGAGGTTGGCTGGCCAGGACCGAACTGATCACCTGCACGATGGTCCTTCCAAAGCCAATCCCCAGTACAGCGGACCCAAGGCTGAGACACAGTGCTTCGGTGAGAAATTGCGCTAGAATGTCGGAGTCTTCAGCGCCCATGGCCTTCTTCAGCCCAATCTCTCGGGTCCGGGCCTGGACTGCCGACATCATCCCGTTCCAAATGCCAAAACCACCCAACACAAAGGTTGCGAATACCGAAAGGTAGATGAACCACTCCACCCACCACACGATCCTCTTGACACGCTTCAACTGTTCACCCGCGAAGACCACCCGCAGCCTGTCGGAAGACTGGTGAGATGTCACTAACGACGGGATCGCAGCCGCCACGCGTTCCACATCATCCCAGGTGGCACAGCGGATGTAGAGTCGGTCGCGGCGCAGGTTCTGAATCCTGTCGGAGGCCGTGGTCAAAGGAACGAAGGCAAACTGGGTCCGGTCTCCAACTCCGAGTCCTCCCAAAATAGCCGCCACTCGGTAGATGTCCCGGTCTATGGAGATGATGGAACCGATAGCAGTCTGATCGCCGAAGATCCTCCGAGCCAATTCTGACCCAAGGACGCAGACCTTCTGCCTCGCACTCACCTCTTCCTCTCCGAAGAGTTTCCCGGTAGAGGCATAGAAGTCATTCACGTCCCAAAAGTTCTGATCCACCCCAAAAAGGGTGAAATGCTCCGTTCGGCTGCGCCACACCGTGGTCGCAGAGCCCGGTTTGACGCCGGCCACGCTGACCAGGGCCACTCCCGGGTGCTTGCGCAGAGCGTCAATGGTGCCTGTTTCAAACCATTGGGGGAGCGTCGTCCGATGGTGGGGCAAGTACTCCTCGAAGTATGCCTTTATGAGAGTGCATCCTCCGAGCAGCTCGAGATCCTGGTTGAGGTTCTTCTTGACATCCCTGCTCATGGTGCTCACCGCTATCATCCCCGCGGTTCCCAGCGCAATGGCGAGGATAACCCCGAGATACCGCCTGCGCTGGCGGACCACCTGTCGAGAGCTGACCCTGAGGATGTCAAAGAGCTTTATCATCGATGTATTCGGGCGAAGCGAGGTCCGACCCGGATCCTAAAAAGAGGTTATGCCGTGCAGCCCGTATCGTGGGCCGGCTGCTCCGGCGGAAAGGCGACATCGTCCCAATCCGGGATCGTCTCTTCCATCTCCGTTTCACGGATTTGATACTTCCTTGCCATTTGGTCGAGAACCTGAAGGACGAAATCTATGTGGTGGGATTCATGAGTGCTCATGTACGCCGTGCGGATGATGGCCTGACCCTTCGGCACCGCCGGATAGACCGCAGGCAAAGCGAAGACGCCGTTTTCGAAAAGCTCCAGTGAGAGACGATATGCCTTTTCCTCCGCTCCCACATGGATCGGGATGATAGGGGTCTCCGAGTCTCTTGTCTTGAGGCCTATCTGCCTGTATCCTTCGCGCGCCCTATGGGTGTTGCGGCGCAGTCGCGCAAGGCGCTCGGGCTCCGATTCCAGAATGTCGAGACACGCCAGAACCGTGGCCACGTTGCTCGCCGGTAAGGCCGCTGAAAAAATGAGCGTCTTGGAATGGTGCTTGACATACTCGAGGACATCCTCGTCGTCGGAGGCGATGAACCCTCCGATGGAGGCCAAAGCCTTGCTGAAGGTGCCCATGAGGAAATCGACGGCGCCGTTGGAAGCATGATGATCGGGGGTCCCGGCACCACGGTTGCCCATGACTCCCAGTCCATGAGCATCGTCGACGTATATGACCAGGTCAGGAAATTCCTCTTTTAGGCCGATGATCTCAGGCAGCGGAGCCACGTCACCGGACATGCTGAAAACCCCCTCGGTGATGAGAAGGATACAGCCTTCGGGGAATTTGTCGCGGGCCCACCGGATCTTTCGCCTGGCCGCCTCCACGTTGTTGTGCACGAAGGGGACGAGTCTCGCCTGGGACAGGCGGCAGCCGGCGTAGATGCTGGCGTGGATTTCCTTGTCGCAAAGGATCACATCCTTGGAGTTGACCAGGCACCCGATCGCCCCGAGATTAGCACTGAATCCCGTGGTGTGGACGATGACTCTCTTTTTTCCCACAAATGCCGCCAGGCGGTCTTCCAAGGTCTCGTGGAGCGTCATGTTTCCGCACAGGAACCTGGATCCCCCAGGACCCGTCCCCCAGCGATCCAGAGACTTGGCGGTCGCTTCGATGACTCGCGGGTCATGGGTGAAACCCAAATAATCGTTTGATCCAACCATGACAAGCCGACGGTTTCCAACCTCCACCTCAGGTCCCCACGACTGGGAAATCGGGTGAAAGTATGGATAAAACCCATTTTGCTTCGCAGAACGCACATAGTCTGCAAATGGCTTATAACGTGTCTTGAGGATCATACGGGTGTCTCCCCTAATTCTGGCCTTGTTGGGAACTCTCCATTCGGAAAACATTAAACCCTAATATACTTCCTCTCTGCCAATGTCAAACTGAATTCATGGGGATTCGCCGGAGTAATCCCATAATTCCCTATGAGGTTAAGCGGTTAATCCGTTGACATCAGTAAGGGGTTCCAATATATTCCCGCCACCATGAATACAGGTTCCACATCTTCAGGGACCTGCTCAGGGATCTGCGCCTCGGGGCATGTTGCTATCCCTGTGACCCTTAAATGCCCATAACTCACGGCACGTCGGCTCGTCCTGCCGGTTGTCGGCCATGGATGAGGAAGAGAATCGCCGCTCTGTATGCCGATCACAACTGCCCTCTCATTGACGGAATCCGGAACCGAGGATGTCCGCGGCACCACGGCGCGATTTGAACCACATGCAGCTCTCTCCCTTCATCACTGAACAAGCGGTCGCATGAACGCAAACGGCACAGGCTCTGAAGCCTCGTCGAAGCGCAAGCCCTTCTTCCATTGGTTCTTTCTTTTGACAGGGCTTGCCGTCTATGTTGCCGCCCAGAGCACCCTGGTCCTGGTCCCCCTCTGGACAAGGGATCTGCCCCCGGAAGTGGACGACAGCCTCGCTTTCCTGGTGAGAACCCAGGTGATGGAGGAGTGCCTCTTCCAGGACTGCCCGGCACTTGAGGATCTCAAAGCGCAACTCCTGGAACCGACGAGCGACCCGCGAATCACGAGGCAGCGAGCTCTCGCGAGCTTCCCTTTTCCCTTCTACCATCCACTCTTTTCGGCCGTGCTCCTCGGTTTAAAACACTCCGGACTTGGCCTCATCACGGGTTACAAGGTGCTCTGGAGCGCTGCTCCAGCGGCTTTTGGAGTGGCCTTCGCCTGGCTGCTCACTTCCCTTTGGGGAATGTTGCCGGCCGGTGCGGCCCTCTTGCTTCTTGCCTTCAAGGTGTATCCCAGCACCGGGCTGCACTACCTGACTCCATCCAATTTTGCCATGGGCATCGCCGTCGTGATGTGGGCGCGAATCATCCAGCGAAAAGGCAACGCCCCCTGGACTCTCGTCGGTGGATCCCTCTTCCTCCTGGCCACCCACCCCATCGGGGCCATTTATGTGTTGATTTCTTTCGCCCTCGCCCTTCTCGTGTCGGCACGGGAGAACAGGCGCAGGGTGTGGATTGCCGCCTCATCGTTGGTTGGGGCCATAGCTTTGTTAACCCTCCTCGTGTCCCTCATGAAGCACCCGAGCTTGGTTAACGTGTTGGATGAAATGAGGCGGCTTCCTGGTGCTGCCGGCATCATCCAGGATTTCACCTCGAATCTGGCCGGCGCATTGGCTTCCATAGTCAATCTCAAAGCGGGTTTGTTCGGACCCCTGTCCATTTTCTTTCCTGCCGTTGCGGTGGGGGTCCTGATGGCAAAGGGCCAAAGGCGCAAGATGGTCCTGCGTTTTGCCTTGTTGTACTCCCTTGTTCTATTCGTCGCTCTCCATCACACCCATGTGATTTCTCCCGACGCGGACCTCTTCTTCAGGCTGTGGATTCCATTGGTGGCGGTTCTGTTCGGAGCTGTGGGGAATGCCGTTGTTTTTGCCTTTTCTGCCGCCATGCAGAGCCTGAAAACTTGGACGGCCAATTCAGGGGATAACCCTCTCACAGGCCTCGAAAAACTCTGGGCGGTCATTCTTTTCGCTGTGCTCATCGGGTACGGTACCGATACGGTTCTCTCGGGTGCGGAGATACTTCGCGCCACCCAGGAATACATGCGAGACAGGCAGCCCGTGAGCTTCGATCGAAGCCAGGTCGAATCGATGCTCTCCCGCTCCCTTCCTGGAGATCGGGTCCTCTACACGAGCACCATGTGCATGGCCTTCTATTTCATCCATGGTGCGATGCAGCGGGGCGCCGTCTACCACCATCCGGCCTTCTCCGGGGATGCACAATTTGAATCCGCCTGGCTGCGGAGACCCGACTTGCGGTTTGCCGTGACGTACAACCCCACGGTCTACCACCCGTCCTATGCGACTCTGGATGAAAAGGACCGCTGCATCTCGATGCCCGAGTTCCGGTATTCTCCTCTCGGCGCGAGGCGAAAGGAACAGCCCCTTGGTCGGGAAGGTTTCATAGTCGCTTCAGAATTTCAGTGGATCCAGGTTGATCCGGGGGAGGGAAAGCCCGGAAACCGGCTGCGACTGTTTGTGAGGAATCCCGGAGAGGCCTCGGAGATCGTCATGGTCCCCATCGATCAGGCGGGCACCCCTTTGTGGACCGAGCAAACGAAGACCTTTGCCGCGGCGCAACGGACCGGGTGGCTCCCGTTGGAAATCACTCAGAAAGCACGAGAATCAGCGGTCACCGGATTCAGACTCCTGTTCCCAAATAGAGATTCCAGGTTTTTCCTGGGCGGGATTGTGTTCGATGACGCACCGAACTACTGGCCCTGGGCGCAGAAGGCATCCCTGAAATTTGCCCCAAGAGGTTCTGAAACAGCAGAAATGGAGGTCCGTTTCGACTGGGAGGCATCATTGCCCTTTGCGGGCTCCAAAAGGGCCATGGAAGTGCTCGATGACCAGGGCTCTTCCGTGCTCTTTCACATCAATGACTGACGGGGAGCCACCATCGGGACCACTTGCGGGGAAGCCCGTCGGTGGCAGGATCCCGTCCTGGCATGGGCGAAGGCCGGTATTGGGTCCAGCTCGGGTTTTTCCATGCCCCGTGTGTGTTCAAGACGGTTCCCAGTCAAGTCCGTCGACGACGCCATGGCATCGGCAACTGGTGGCGATGAGGGTGCGCGTGGGTGCCGCCTTCACTTCAGCCAATTTTTCCCTCAAATATCCAACCGTTGAGCCCCCGACCCCTGGGGCAAGCTGCCAGCTCCGAACCACGACCACGGAATGTTCAGGAATTCGGATACCACTCAGAACCTCGAAGAGGTTTCCCAAGCGTGGCTCCTTCGTGAAGGTGCAGACCTCCTGCGGTTCATTGCACGCGTCGGGGCAGATGAAGGTTGCAAAGCTGGCATAGAGGGTGCCTGAAGCCACCCGGTAGGGGTTGGGAACCTGGGTGTCGACCCCATTGGGAACGGGTATCCTGTTTACTCGACCGGTTTTTCCGAGTTCTGAGAGCATCCATTCATAAACAACATGGACGGGGACGGCCGGAACAATCCACAGATCATCGGGTGCCTCGGCTTTGGTGAAAAAAGAGAGCGCATCTTCCAGATGAACGGGCAATCCCAGTTCATCGGAAATGCGCCCAAGTTTTTTGGCATCGCTGTCGACCACCAGAAATTCAGCCGACGGGTAACGCTTCTTCAGGCGTCTCGCCGCAATTGCCCCGAACTTCCCGGCTCCGAAGATCCAGATTCTGGTCGGTGGGAAGGGCTGAGGGAACGCAGTGAACTCTTGGTCACGCAATCCATCCTGCATGGCTCGTCCACAACTCGTAGCCCGGTCGAAAATACGCCTCTCGCCGTTCTACTGTGCCTGTTCCGGTGGCTTGCTCTCCCCCGTGGGCGGAGCTCCCGGAAGCAACGGTGCAAAGCGGCGGTCTCTTCGCTGAGTCTCGGCCTTGATCCGTTCCTGCAAGAGGGAATAAGCCCCTTCGAGTGACTGATCCATGACGACGATCTGTCCCTGGGTCATGATGTGGCGCTTGAGCTCTGGAATCTTCAGTTGCGTCGATGACTTGAGATAGACGGGCTGAATGTAGATGATGGTGCGGCCGATGGGCAGGACGATCATTTTGCCCCGGGCTATCTCAGACCCGGCCTGATCCCAGAGGGTGAACTGCTCGGAGATTTTGGTGTCCTGATTGATGAGAGAGTAAATCTGGGAAGGTCCCAGGACCAGTTCCCCTTTCGGGAAGTCATACACAATGATTTTTCCATAGTGAGGCTTGTCGCAACCTGCGATGACCAGGGCCCGCAGGTTGTTCTGCCCCTTGGGACTCATGGGATCGAGGAGCAGAAAGTCGAATCGTCCCCGTTGGATGAGATCCAGGGTCAGATATTGGGGCTTGATTTCCAGTGCCTCCGCAGCGCGGTAACCCCTGGCTGACTCCCACATGTCTTCCTGCTGGTAAAAAACCTCGGGGTCCGTTTGGTGATAATTGGCGTATATGGCCATCTGGACCTCGAAGATATCCCTGGGATAGCGGACATGGGAAACCAGATCGGAAGGCATCTCGTCGCTTTTCTTGAAGAGCCCCGGATAAATGCGGTTGTAGGCCTGGATGATGGGGTCCTTCTCCTCGAAGATGAAATAGTTGACCGTGCCGTCATATGCGTCCACCACGATCTTCACCGCATTGCGGATGTAATTGACGGACCCGGCTTCGGAGTTGTACGGAGTGGCGTTGGGGTAAAGGGAGGATGTCGAGTACGCATCCTGAATCCAGAAAAGCCGCTTGGGGGTGACGACAAGGTAGGGGTCCTTGTCAAGCTTCAGGAAAGGGGTGATGGTCCGAATGCGCTCCACGATGTTCCTGCGAAACAAAATCTGGCTGCGCGCATTCGTCTTGGTGGTGAAGAGCAGATCCCAGTCTTTATAGTGGTAGGCGAAGATAGCTTTCCGGAATAAAGAAGCGAGAGGGACTCCTCCTTTCCCTTCGTAGCTGGCCACCACGTTGGAATCCCCTTTTGGGTAATGGATTTCACCGGCATCGTTGGGCGCGATGGCATAAGTGTATTTCCCTTCACCAAAGTAGACACTCGGCTGTTCGACCGCGAATCCGTATTCGGACGTGGGTGGAATCCCCCGCATGAACCAGGTCATGGGCTCATCCCCGTCTTGGCTCGCGGGTGTCATGACATTGCCGTATCCGTGGGTGTAGGAGAGGTGCTCATTGACCCAGTTGCGGGCACCGGTGGGGAGTTGCTCCGTATTGATCTCCCGTGCCGCCAGGAAGACCTGCTGGTAGATGTTGTTTACTGAATAACGGTCCACGTCGACGTTTGGAAAATCATAATAGGTGCGCAGTACTTCGAGTTGCTGGTAGACGCTCTCCAACAGCTCCCCGTCCCACACCGGGGTGTTACGCAGGATCGCCTTGAGGTCGGGACTGGGCATGTCCACGGACCACTTTTCAGGGTTGGTGCTGCGGGTTTCCACGTCCGCAAGATTGAATGCCGCGAGGGTAGCCTGAATGTTGCGCTCGATGAAGGTTCTCTCTCTCGAAATCTCGTTGGGCTTCACGAGGTATTTCTGCACTGCGTTGGGGAGGAAGTCGGCGTAGCGCACTCCCAGGGCGAGCGCGAAGGCCGCGGTAAGAAGGACGAGACCCTTCAGCCCTTTCTGATTCTGTATGAAGTACACGAGAGAGAAGCTCGTGGCCAGGAGAAGGGCGAGAGAAACCCATATGAGGGGGAGGATGACCCGCATCTCCGTGAAGCCGGGCCCAAAGAAAAGCGGCATGTGACTCGACGTGTAGAGCAGGCCATGGCGCTGCAGCACGAAATCCCCGATCTCGATGATGAAGATCAGCATGATGAGTATGGACAGGTGCAATCTGGCTCCACGTGGCAAACGCTGCTCCTGTGAGGAAAGAACGCGCCTTTCCAGCCAGTACAGAAGGACCATGGCCACCAGCAGCAGTGAGAAGGCGATGAAAAGCCTCCTTTGGAGCAAGGTGTAAATGGGGTAGGAAAAGAGATAGTAACTGATGTCCTTCCCGTATACCGGATCCGTTAGTCCCATCTGCGGGGCGAAGAGGTAAAGCAGAAATGATTCCCACTGTCGAAAGAGAGGCAAGGCAATGGGGATGGAGAGGAGCAGCGAGAGGGGAGTGTAGACCCACATGGAGCCCGTTCGGAATGCTCTCAGGAGGTCCCTGGTGCTCTGGATGGTGGATTTCTTGTCCTTGGCGGCGGGCAGCATGGTGGTGCCGAGATAACGGGAGGCCACCCAGAAATTCAAGAAGAATATCATGAAGAAAAAGAGGGTGACGGAGCCGAAAACCAGATAACGGTAGAGGAGCCGCTGAAAAAAGTAGAAAAGGTAGCCCAGGGATTCGAACCACCAGATATCAACGAGGAAATTCGTTCCGACGAGACTGAGGGGGAAGATGAGCAGAACTAAGAATACAACCGCTATGAGCAATCTGAGGAATCTTCGCTTCCAGCCGTTCATGAGCTACTCCTTGTGCTTGAATCGCAGTCCGTGCTCAAGGTGGTCATCGTGAATAGTAAATGTCAAAGTTTTGGAATGATAGCGCAAACACAAGGCAGGCAAAAGACTTTTGTTGCGCATTTTGGGAACTTCATCCGCATCCCGCCTGGACCGACCTCCGCAGTCATGCCCGTGGTGTCTCCCCCATGAGCTCCATCCCTCCCCCCTTTCCCATTCAAGCCGGAGGCGGGTGGGGGGCGGTTGAGAAAAAAAGCAACGATTTTTTGAGTCGAGGGACTATAGTATGAATGTCCAGGCCCGTTGCCTGTTCGCCATTCACTGGCCCAGGGCGATGGGAGGGAGTTTTGAGATGGTTTCTGCACATGCAGGTGCTTGAGTGATGGAATCAGGGTCCTCGAAAACTCGCAGTTCGGCAAAACGAGGTAAAAGGCAGCTGCGGCAGGGATTCAGCACGGGTACGGCCATCGTTGCCGCAGCTCGGGCAGCCCTCAGGTTCCTGATGACGGGAGAAGCCCCCAAGGTCATCGCGGTCCGTCTGCCTCTCGGCTACTACCTCCCCATCGACATACGTGGAATCCAGGCGACCGGCACGGGTGCATGGGCCAGCGTGATCAAGGACGGGGGAGACGACCCCGACGTGACTCACAAAGCGGAGCTTCGAGCGTTGGTCCACTGCTTCGCTCCGGATGGACACGGTGCAGAGGGAAGGGGAGAGTGGTGCGGGGGCCCTTCTCCGGCGGCTTTGGGACAGGGAATTTGCGTGGTGGTGGGAGAGGGCGTGGGTGTGGTGACAAAAGCCGGTCTCCCCGTGACAATCGGTGAACCGGCCATCAATCCGGTTCCCCGTCAAATGCTCTCCGCAAACCTGTCGGAGGAACTGCTCGGGTGGCCCCGTGAGGGCATACCAGCACCGCCGCCCCATTTTCCGGGCATCCCCCCTGGAAAGCCCCATGCCCTCGTCCCCTTTTGCGATGGTTTCCCGAAAACCGTCGACATCGCTCTTCTGGTGGAGATCAGCGTCCCTGAAGGAGCGGCCCTTGCGCGAAAAACCCTGAACCCCCGACTGGGGATCCTCGGGGGAATCTCGATCCTTGGAACCACCGGCCTCGTGAAGCCTTTCTCCCATGAGGCCTACGAGGAGACCATCCATGCGGCCCTCTCCGTAGCTGCAGCCATGGGATGCAGGGAGGTGGTCCTCAGCACCGGGGGAAAGAGCGAGCAGTATGCCCGAAGGCTGCTCGGTGAACTGCCGGAAGAGGCCTTCGTGCAGATCGCTGATTTCTTTGCATACGGAGTTGGGGAAGCACGCCGCATGGGTTTCAAGACCATCGTTCACAGCGTTTTTTTCGGTAAAGTGCTCAAAATGGGCCAGGGACATCCCTACACGCATGCTCACCGAGTGTCCCTCGATCTGAAGCCCCTGGCCGAATTGGCGCGTGAAAAGGGCCATGAAAGGCAGTTCTGCGAGGAGCTCGCTTCGGCAAACACCGCCAGGCATGCCCTTCAGCTCCTGGTGGAGCAGGGGGCCTTCGATATTGTGCGGGAAGCAGCCGCATGGGCCCTGCAATCGTCACTGCGGCTTGCCGGGGGCGATATCTCGGTTCGCGTCCTGCTTTTCGATTATGACGGAAACCTTCTGGCGGATGTGGGAAGTTGATCCCAAGACAGACCTTGAACCTTCCTGAAGAATGGGAGCCTCCCCTCGTCCTCCTGGTCGGCATGGGGATGTCGAAAGAGGATTTGAGCCTCCTTGTCCTCCGGACAATTCAACGGGCGGAAATTCTCGCGGGAGGCGAAAGGCACCTCATGGCCTTTGCCGACCTGCGGGCGAGCAGGATCGAGTTGCGGTCAAATCTGGAGGGGTTCCTCGAGAACATCGCTGAGGTGTCACGGGAAAAGCGCACTGCCGTATTGGCTTCAGGAGACCCCCTCTTTTACGGCATTGGGAGTCGCCTCATAAGCGTACTGGGGCGGGACCGGGTCCTGGTCCTTCCCAACATCACGAGCGTCCAGGCACTCTTCGCCCGGCTGGGAGAACCCTGGGAGAACGTCCAGGTGGCGAGCCTCCATGGTCGGGACCAAAGGACCTCGACGTCCAGACTTCTCCAGGTGGTGGGGCGTCATTTGGCTGTGGCGGTCTTCACGGATCCCAGGCATACTCCGGGATGGATTGCTCAAACGCTTCTGAATGCAGGAGTCGCCAACCGGTCATTGGTGGTCGCTGAAGACCTGGGTCTTCCTTCGGAGAAAGTAGGCCGTTTTCGTTTGGAAGAGGCTCTCGACCGCGAGTTTTCACCCCTCAACCTGGTTGCCGTGCTCGCCGCGAAAGCAGGGGAGGCTGGCGGGAAAGGGGAGAAGCGTGCCCCTGTCTTCGGATTTCCGGAGGAGGATTTCCAGCACCAGGGGGGCCTCATCACCAAGATGGAGGTTCGGGCGGTGGTTCTGGCGCACCTGCAGCTCTGCCCCGGGCAAGTTCTCTGGGATCTGGGGGCAGGGAGCGGTTCGGTGTCCATCGAGGCGGCCAGGATCGCTTCCCTTGGCCAGGTGTTCGCCGTGGAGAAGCATGAAGCCCGCGTCAAGGACCTGGCGGCCAATGCAAGACGATTCGGGTGCTTTGAGGTTTCTCCGGTGCATGGGAGTGCCATCCGGGTCATCGAGGATCTGCCGGACCCAGACCGGGTGTTCATAGGGGGCAGCGGGAACGACCTCGAGGCGATTCTCGAGAAGGTCGCGCTTCGGCTCCGTCCGGAAGGTCGGGTTGTTCAGACGGCGGTCACCCTGGACACCCTCGAAAGGGCGAGAAGCTTCTGGATGAGCAGGCCGTTCACGATGAGCATCACGCAGCTTCAGATCAGCCGGTCCGTTCCCATAGGCGGGTCCATCCGGCTTGACGCCCTGAACCCGGTCTTTGTCATCACTGCGTGGCGCCAAGGAGATTGATGCCCTGTCTCATAAAGCTCCTCGCACCAGTCAACATGAAACCAGGACCAAAGAGGGCCTCATGAGTCATCCCGTTTACTTCGTCGGTGCAGGTCCCGGTGATCCCGAGCTGATCACGGTCAAAGGCAAGCGGCTCATACAGGAGGCGGACAGGATCGTTTACGCGGGGTCTCTCGTGCCTGAAGCACTCCTCGCCGAGCGAAGACCCGAGGCCGGGGTCTTCAACAGCGCCTCCCTGAATCTGCAGGAAACCCATTTGCTCCTCAAGGATGGCCACGTCAGGGGGGAGCTCGTGGTGCGCCTGCACACCGGGGACCCGAGCCTGTACGGTGCCATTCAGGAGCAGATGAGTCTTCTGGAGCAAGAGGGGATTCCCCATGTGGTGGTCCCGGGAGTCTCCGCTGTTTTCGCAGCAGCCGCCGAACTCAGGCAGGAATTGACCCTGCCGGAGGTCTCCCAGACGGTCATCGTGACGCGCCTGGCGGGTCGGACGCCCGTGCCCGAAAAGGAAGCGATCCGTTCCCTGGCCGTGCACCAGGCGACCCTTGTGATTTATCTCAGTGTGAAGCAGATGGACAGGGTGGTTGCGGAAATCTCACCCTTCTATCCGCCCGAAACCCCCGTGGTGGTTGCCTACAGGGTGAGCTGGCCCGACCAGTGCATCATAGAGGGGACCCTGTCGGACATTGCCTCCAAGGTGAAGGACGCCGGAATCGAGAGGCAGGCGCTCATCATGGTCGGCGCGGTCTTCGGTGCCAGAGCCGGCGGGGAGCTTAAACGCTCAAAGCTCTACGATGAATCCTTCGAGCATGGATTTCGAAAAGCGCGCCCATCCGCATGATTCTCCCATCGCCATCGTGGCGATCACCCGCAACGGGGTGCGCGTCGCCATGCAGGTCCAGGGGAAGCTCTCCGGCAGTGTCGCCTACGTCCCGGAGCGTCATGGCTTCGCCCTCGCCATGGGGGCCGTGGGGTTCCATCGCATTGGGAACCTGTTTCCTGAAATATGGCGGCGCCACAGGGCATTGATCTGCATCATGGCCACCGGGATCGTGGTCCGGCTGATTGCTCCCCTCCTGCGGCACAAAACCACTGACCCTGCGGTGGTGGTCCTGGACGAACGGGCCCAGTACGTCATCAGCCTGGTGTCCGGACACCTGGGAGGGGCAAACGCCTTGGCCAGGAGGGTCGCGGCTCTCACGGGAGGTCAGGCGGTCATCACGACGGCTTCCGATGTGGATCACAAACCCGCTCTTGACCTCGTTGCCCTGGAGCTGGGTCTTGAAATAGAGAATCCCGGCATGCTCGGCAGATTGGCCCGGGCGATTCTGGAGGAGGAACCCTTCTGGGTTTTTGATCCCGAAGGGTTCTTGAGGCCTCATGTGGCGACTTTGAAGAACGTGATGCGGCTTGAACTTCCCCAGGCTTCTGAAGGGTCCGGGGGGTGGCCTTCCCTCGAGGGTAGGCCTGGAGTCTGGGTTTCAGAACTGGTCCCTCCCTCTCATCTGGAATGCCTCATGCTGCGTCCCAGGAATCTGATCCTGGGCGTTGGCTGCAACCGTGGGACGGAAGCCGGGGAAATCCTTCGCCTCATCGCGAGCACCCTTGACGAAACGGGTTTGTCCGTTCATTCCATTAGGAACCTGGCGAGCATTGACCTGAAATCGGATGAGCCAGGGCTCCTCGAGGCGGCACGAACCTTGAACCGGCCCGTTCATTTCTATCCCCGGGGCAAACTGGAAGGCGTGACGGTGCCCAATCCATCGCCCTTGGTGGAATCACATGTTGGAGTGCAGAGCGTATGCGAAGCGACAGCTCTTCTGAGCGCCGAGAGCAGGAGTCTCCTCGTGACAAAGAGGAAAACGGCCAACGCGACCCTGGCCATCGCCCGGGTCGCCTCTCCGTCGTGAGCCTGGGACCTGGCGGGCGATCTTTTCTTGTCCCCGAGGCACTTCGGGCTCTCACATCGGCGGAGATCGTGCTCGGATACAAGACCTACCTGGATTTGATCTCGGATCTTCTTGCGGGGAAGAAGGTCGTTTCCAGCGGAATGCGCAAGGAAATCGAGCGATGCCGGACGGCCATCGACTGGGCCGTCCAGGGCCGCCGCGTCGCTCTCGTTTCCAGTGGCGATGCGGGGATCTATGGGATGGCGGGCCTCGTGCTGGACCTGTGCTGCCGGCGGGAGCTGAGGGTTGGGCGGGCCGGTGGGGAGGCTGAGCCCGGCGTGGAGCTCATTGTCGAAGTCATTCCGGGTGTGGCGGCCTTCAACGCAGCCGCATCCATCGTCGGGGCACCCCTGATGCATGACTTCGCGGCGGTGAGCCTCAGCGACCACCTGACCCCCTGGGATGTCATCGAGAAGCGACTCGTCGCCGCGGCGGATGCCGATTTCGTTCTGGCCATCTACAACCCACGCAGCAAGACGCGCCCCGACTTGCTGGAAAAGGCGCAGAAAATCCTGCTCCGCCACAAGGACCCCGGAACGCCCGTCGCCATCGTGCGCAGCGCCATGCGTCAGGGCCAGTGGGTTCACTTGGCCCTCCTGGAATCTATTCCCCTTGAAGAAGTGGACATGCAGACGGTTTTAATCGTTGGAAACAGTGAGACCTATCTCTGGAACGGCTGGATGGTCACTCCCAGAGGGTACCTTGAAAAGTATGATCCATGAGACTTGAGTGCCCCTGTCTCATGAATCGTTTCTCTAAAAGACGGAAATGCCCCCGCCTTCCTGGGAAAATACGATTCCCGAGATCTCATCCAGGAGCTCCTCCACCCGCTCCTGCCCGAGTTTGAGGGCATTGGTGCTTTCAAGGTGGAACAGGTCCAGCCCCGGGTTCTTGGTCGGGCCTATCTCGAGCTTGTGACAAAAGGCGTTGGCCAGATTCACGACATGCGAGAGATGAGGGAGCACGGTGGCTTCCCTGGGCCGGTGATGAAATCCGATGGCTTCCTCGATTTCAGCTGCAAAATTCCATTTTTTGGCCACCAGTTGTCCCACTTCGGCGTGGGAAAAACCGAATATGTCCTGTTCCACCTGGGTGAAGGTGGTTCCCGGAGAGTTGTAAACCTCCTGGACGATGGTCATCATCTTGTCAGGCATCTTGATGTTGAGAACCACTTTGCCGATGTCGTGCATCAAACCGCCCAGGAAGGCTTCCTCAACCCTTGGAAACTTGATGGCCGCGGCAATCCTCTTCGCCGTGGCCGCACTCACCAGGGAATGCTCCCAAAGCAGTTTCTCCGCGAGTCCGAAGCTCTTGAACAGGTCGTTCAGGACCGTGGTCATGACCAGGGACCTGAGGCTGTTGAAGCCCATGACGACAATGGCGTCCGATATCCGCGTGACCGACCGGGAAAGCCCGTAAAATGAAGAGTTGGCCACCTTCAGAACGCGCGCGGCCAAGGCCTGGTCCTTGGAGATGATGAGCTGAATTTCCTTGGGTGTTGCGTTGGGGTCGGAAATCCTGTCCAAGACCATATTGGCGACCTGAGGCATGGCCGGAATATCGCCTGTGGTCTGGACGATCCGTTCTATCATCGAGGTGTCCATGGAGTCGATCTCCCTGTGCTTCTCCATCCTGGGGTATGTCAATGAATTGCGGCAACGGTTGTCGGCTTTCCTCAAACCTATCGGAAAGACCGGTCCTTTGGAAAAGAACTTCTGCCGGAGATCGGCATGTGCACGGGAACTGGCCGGGGCATGGGCTGAATTGGGCTCGTGATGGGTCTGCGGGCGCCGGTCCTCTCAGGACGACCGATGAACGGAACTCGCCGGCACCATTCAGGGACTGTCCCGAAGCGGCCCTCCTCTGATGGGAGCGAGCTGTGGAAAGGGATTGATGCGAATCTCGAGGCAGTCACTCAATGGGAAGCGCCCGGTGTGGGATCTTCCGTTTCGCGACCCTGCTTCTCAGCGGATGCCTCTGGTGTGCCGGAACTCGAAGCGGCCGATTCCCCGGAAGTGTCGGCCGGTTGCTTGCTCGACCTCTCCTGGGCCAGGAGTCGGCGTAGGTTGAAGTACGGCTTCAGCATGAGGAAGACCCCGAGCAAAACCCCGACGATTCCCGCCGAGAGAAGAAGGGAATAGAGGGAGAACTCACCGGTAACTTTCTCGCGAATGAACAGGTCAAACGAAAATGGGATGGAGCTCTTGAATGTGGGGACATTCTGGTAAATGAACAAGCCGATGATCAACACAATCAAACCCCCGGTGATCAGCTTGAAGAGTCTCATATCAGGGTTCCTCTCTTTGAAAATGGTTCAACAGCTTGAGATAAGTCTGGTTCAAGTGCTCAGGGATGCTTCGGACATCGGCGAAAACCGTCATGAAGTTGGTGTCCCCCTCCCACCGGGGCACAACGTGGAAATGGATGTGCTCCTCCACTCCCGCCCCTGCCGCCGCGCCCAGGTTGAGGCCGACGTTGAACCCCCTGGGGTCCATCACCCGTCCTATGATCCTGGTGCTCCTCCTGAGCCACCGCATTAGGTCCAGCATTTCGTCTTCCGTGAGCTCTTCCAAACGGGCAACGTGCCTCCACGGTGCGACCAGCAGGTGGCCGTTGTTGTAGGGATACTTGTTCATCATGACCATGGACAGCCGTCCCCGGTGCAGGATGAGGCGCTCATCGTCGGTGTGCCCGTCTCCCTCGGGGCAAAAGATGCAGTAAGGCTCCCTCTTACCCAGGATGTATTCCATTCGCCACGGTGCCCAGAGATTTTCCATAACTAATCCCACTGCAATGCCACAACCTCTGCACGAAGTCGTTCTTCCACGTGAAGGATTCCAATGCCGGGGGGTGCTCCCTGCCTTCCATGGAAAACGGATCCCGGATTGAACCAAAGCACTCCGTTCTCTTCGCCGATGAAAGGCGTGTGAGTGTGACCGAACAGAATGGCATCCACGCTGTCAAATTCATTGCGAAGCCTGGCCCGAAGATCATGGGCGGCCCCCCAGCCGTGGATGATCCCTATCCGGTGGCCTTGGACACGCACCACCTTCTTCATGGGAAGCCGGTCGCGCAGGTGATGATCGTCCATATTGCCCGAAACCGCCTCGAGGGGGTACTGCTCCATGAAATCCAGAACGGAACTCCTCGCCCAGTCACCAAGGTGAATGACACCATCCGCGCCTTCGCAATATCGGGCGCAGAGTGCTTCGAACCGAGGAGTCACCCGGTCCAGGTGTGTGTCGGACATGACGACAATGCGCATGACATCAAGACAAAATGTGAGGTCAATTCAAATGATTCTGATATTCCGTCAAGTTACCGACGGCTAATATAGCAACCGCCTGGGAGAACTCAAGACATTTTTCCCCATCCTCTCAGCCACGACAACTGACGGGCCGGCCAATGACTCCGCATGAAGCGAGGGGGGTCGATTCCCCGGACGGGTTGGAGGAGAGGAGGGTGATGACCTTCGCCTTAAAACACCGTGCAGCTGTCTCAAGACCCCCTCCCTTGACGGGAAGGGTTTGGGGACGTTAAAAAAACATCAACGACACCCCCCCCCCTCAATGACCGCCAGAGGCGGGAGAGAGGGGTTGTCGAGGAGTTTTGGGATGATCACTACAGTCCCACCAGTTCGACGTTTCCCCAGGCCCCCATTTTGTCCTTGGCGGCGATGACCACGCCGTCCAGGCCGGGGATGGACGAGGCTTTCTCCAGGGCTTTGGGGATGTCGGTCGGGGTTTTCACAAGATTTCCCAAGGCGGTGGCGGCCGCATCCGACAAGGCGCCGTCCCTGGCCACGACGGTCACGGCGTCTGCCTTGCCGAAGCTCAATGAATGGCCGATCGTTCCCGAAGACGTGCAAATGGACAGGGGGAATCGGTCCGCCGTGAAGCGGAGACCGATCTTCCAGCTGAAAGGCGAACTCCTCGCCGGCCCAGATTCCCACGGTGATTTCTTCCTCCAGGTCCATATAGCAGTCGCCTCCATTCTCCACGATGATCGTCGGGGAAAGAGGCTTCAGCGACACGGAGACCGCCTGGGCGATGGCTCCGGCCACGCTCGCCATGGGCCCCACGGAGGTCGCGCGGGCGGCATGCATCATTTGGCTCACCAGAGGCGGCGCAAAGGGATCGTCCGGGAGCGGGACCAGGGAATGCAGAAAGGCAGGGTGCATCTCGATGTAGCGCTGCAACTGGTGACGGCAGTTCAAAACCGCCTCCATGGCCTCGTCCTCGAGGATCCTGAAGGCCCGGACCCACAGGTCGGTTTCCCTGTATCTCACTTCGAAACCGACCAGGCCTTGTCTCAACTGGTGATGGTATCGATAGAACCTGTGGCTCTGGTTGAACATGGCTCGCCAAGACAAAGAATCGACGGGTTTCAACGGGTGCCGGTGGAAACCGCTCCGCCTGAACCTTGAGCTCATTCCCATTCGATGGTGCTGGGCGGCTTGGAGGAGATGTCGTAGACGACCCTGTTGACCCCCTTGACTTCGTTGATGATGCGGTTGGATATGCGTGCCAGCAGGTCATAGGGAAGCCTTGCCCAATCAGCCGTCATGGCATCCACGCTTTCCACGGCCCGAAGAGCGATCACTTCGTCATAGGTTCTCTCATCTCCCATCACGCCCACCGATCGCACCGGAAGCATCACGGCAAAGGCCTGCCACACATGGTCGGACCATCCCGATGCTTCCATTTCCTCCAGGATGATGCTGTCCGCCTCTCTCAGGATTTCGAGCTTCTCGCGCCTGACTTCGCCGAGAAGGCGGATGGCCAGCCCCGGTCCCGGGAACGGGTGTCGCATGACGATGCGCTCCGGCAATCCCAATTCCCGGCCAACCATCCTCACTTCATCCTTGAAAAGCTCCCGCAGTGGTTCGATGAGCTTCAACATCATCCTTTCGGGCAGTCCGCCCACGTTGTGGTGTGTCTTGATGGTCGCCGACGGCCCTTTGAAGGAGACACTCTCGATGACATCGGGATAGAGGGTCCCCTGGGCAAGGTACCTGGAATTGGGGATTTTCCGGGCTTCCATTTCGAAGAGCTCGACGAAAAGGTTGCCGATGATCTTTCGCTTCCGCTCCGGGTCGGTCACACCCTTCAATCGATCCAGGAAGAGGTCCGTGGCGTTCACGTGAATGAGGTTGAGATCGAAGTGATCGCGAAACACCCTCTGGACGCTCTCCGCTTCACCCTTTCGCAGGAGTCCGTTGTTGACAAAAATACAATGAAGCCGGGAACCTATCGCTTTGTGGAGGAGCACTGCCACAACCGATGAGTCGACTCCTCCGCTCAAGGCGCATATGACCTGGTCATCGCCGATACCTTCCTTGAGGGACTGCATTGACGCTTCCACGAAAGACTTCATTGTCCACGTGGGTTTGCAGTGGCAAATGCGGAACAGAAAATTCTCGAGGATGTCCTTGCCGCAAGGGGTGTGCGCCACTTCGGGATGAAACTGGACGGAGTAGAGGTTGCGGTTGGAATCTCCCATGGCCGCGACGGGCGAGTTGTCGCTGCGGGCCAGGACCGTGAAGCCCGGAGGCAATTCCAGGATGCGATCGCCGTGGCTCATCCAGACGCGAACACCCTCCCTCTCCACATCCTGAAAGAGGGGACTGGAGCTGACCAGATCGATGGCAGCGGGCCCGTATTCCCTCCGATCCGCCCGTTCCACGGAACCCGAGAGCTGTTGGGCCATGAGCTGCATGCCGTAGCAGATGCCCAGAATGGGGACCTGGAGGGAGAGGATGCCGCGGTCTGAAATGGGGGCTCCCGGATCGTAGACGCTCGAGGGGCCTCCAGAAAGGATGATCCCCTTGGGCTGGAATGCCTGGATGGCCTCCAGGGACATGTTGAAGGGATGTATTTCACTGTACACGTGGCTTTCTCGCACACGGCGGGCGATGAGCTGGGTGTACTGGGATCCGAAATCGAGGATCAGAACGCGTTCTTCATGGAGATGGTCGAAAACCATGCGATCCTTTCAGCCTGGTGCGCATCGGCGTCTCAGCGCAAATCCACCTGGTAGTTGGGGGCCTCTTTGGTGATGATGACGTCGTGGACGTGGCTTTCGCGCAAGCCGGCCACAGTGATGCGCACCATGCGCCCGTTGGTGCGCAGCTCCTCCAGAGTGCGGCACCCGGCATAGCCCATGCCGGCACGCAGGCCGCCGAGGAGCTGGTGGACACTGGCCGCAATGGAGCCGCGGTAGGGGACCTTTCCCTCGATCCCTTCGGGGACCAGCTTGGCGGGCTCCATGACCTCATCCTGGGCATAACGGTCCCGGCTGCCTTCGCTCATGGCTCCCAGGGAACCCATGCCGCGGTACACTTTGTATGTTCTGCCCTGAAACAGGACCACCTCGCCGGGACTCTCATCGGTCCCGGCAAAGAGGCTCCCTATCATCACGCAGTTGGCCCCCGCCGCCATGGCCTTCACCACATCCCCGCTGTACTTGATCCCGCCGTCGGCGATGAGGGGAACACCGTGCTTCCCGCACACTTTCGAACACTCGAGTATGGCCGTGAACTGAGGCACACCGACACCCGCGATGATGCGCGTGGTGCATATGGACCCGGGACCCACACCGGCCTTGATGGCATCAGCGCCTGCGCGGATGAGAGCCTCAGCGCCCTCCGGCGTCGCGATGTTGCCCGCCATGACCTGCAAGTCGGGGAACCGCTCCTTGATGTACTTGACGGTCTTGATGACGTTTTCAGAATGACCGTGGGCGCTGTCCACGGCGATCACGTCAGCTCCGGCATTCTTGATGGCGTCAACCCGCTCCGGCATGTCCTTGCCGACCCCAACAGCGGCGCCGACGCGGAGACGACCCAGCTGGTCCTTGCACGCGTCGGGGTATTTGATGATCTTCATGATGTCCTTGATGGTGATGAGGCCCTTGAGGAGGCCCTCGTCATCCACGACAAGGAGCTTTTCGATGCGGTTCTTGTGGAGAAGCCTCTTGGAGTCCTCCAGGGAGATGCCCACGGGGGCGGTCACAAGCCTCTCCTTGGTCATGACCTCCGACACCTTGAGGTCCATGTTGGTCTCAAAGCGCAAGTCGCGGTTGGTGATGATGCCCACTAGCTGCCCACTTTTCACGACGGGGACCCCCGAGATGCGATAGCGGCCCATCAGTTCAAGAACGACGGAGAGTTTCTGGTCGGGATCGACGGTCACCGGATCCACCACCATGCCGCTTTCCGACTTCTTGACCTTGTTGACCTCCTGGGCTTGTCTCCGAACCGGCATGTTCCTGTGGATGATGCCGATTCCCCCTTCACGGGCCATGCTGATGGCCGTTTCGGCCTCGGTCACCGTGTCCATGGCCGCACTGATCAGGGGAATATGCATGGGGATCCCGCGGGTGAGCATGGTTTCCAGGTTGGTTTCGTGTGGGAGAATCTGTGAGTAGGCCGGAAGAAGGGTGACGTCGTCGAAGGTCAGGGCCAGGGGGATTGAGTCGCGGTGGTTGATTTCCATCGATTTTCTCCATGATTGTACTTTTTGCAAAGAGTGCGGACTTCAGATCGTGGTTGTGAGAGAATCAAAAAGCGAATCGTTCGTCACGGGACACGGACGTGTCCGCCTTCCAGGATCTCGCGCCTTTAACTCGATTGCGTCTTCCATGTCAAGGGGCTGAAAAGGCGACGGGGCCATCCCAGCTCCTGTTCGGCGATTTCGAGGAGCAAGCCCTCCAAGAGTCCCCCGTCGGTGACGGTAAGCCATTCTTGATGAAATCCCTTGAGAATCTCCTGCACGATGATGGCTCCCCCGAGGATGATGTCTTCGCGTCCGTCCTCGAGGCCCGGCAATTGGCGTCGCGAGGCGACGGGCAGACTCGTGAGAAGCTCGACCGTCTTGTCGAGCCAATTCCTGTCGAGCACGAGCCCGTTGATGCGGTAAGGCTCGTAGGGTTCCATCCCCAGGAACATGGCCGCGAGGGTCGATACGGTCCCGGCGGTCCCCACCAGCTTGAAGGCGAATAAGGGGCTCGTTTCCCCTCGCCGGAGGGCATGAAAGGCCGATATCGCTGGGATGACAAGTTGCCGTGCGGTGGCTCTCGCAGCGGCGACCGACCCTCTGTCGGTCGGGTCCCCGAATAGAAGCCGCGCAGTGAGGGTCGCGGCGCCGATGAAAACAGAGGTCTCCCATTGGGGTCGGTCGCTCTGCCCGTTGACCAGGAGAAACTCCGTGCTGCTCCCCCCCAGATCGAATGAAACCACGGGACACGGGGGGGAGGAAGCACGCTCAAGGTCCCTTTCGCCGAGAGGAACGCCTCCGATGATTCGGAAAGAATCGAAACGTGGAGCCCTGTCGTCTCGCGGATCTCTCTCAGAAATCGTGCACTGTTTTCGGCCCTGCGCACAACTCCCGTGGCTCCACAATTGACGGAACGGACGCCAAATTCACTCAAAATCCCGGCGTATTCCTTCAGAACGGAAAGACTCCTCTCCATGGCAGGTTCCTTGAGGGTCTGTCCGTCGTGGAAATCCCCTGCCAGACGGGTGACGCGACGCTCCAACGCCAAGGGAAAGATCCGATTCCCTCCGTCGATTCTTGCCGCGAGCATGCGTATGGTGTGGGATCCAATGTCGATGGAGGCCAGGCATGCGTGATTTGGTTCAGGAGTCACGTTTTGTTTTCTTTCTTCGGGCACCTGGAGATACGCATGAAGGGTGATGTCGGGACCGGGTGAGAGAGGCTGGAGATCACCGAAAGCTCTCCCTGGCCACGAGTTGCTCTAATTTGAGAGAAAACGGCCCCTTGGTGCCTTACTCGCATCTTGACATGACCTCTCGCGTACGGGTATGTTCAGTAATGATATCTCGGCAGCTCATGGAATCCATGGGGGGCCGAGAACAGAATTCGCTGTCGCTGGGTCCAAATGCACAGGTGAAGGTCGTCCGAGAGCCCAAAGGGACTGGTGAACTCCCTCGAAATGCTCAGTTTCAACATCAAATGAGAGAGGCATGCGCATGATACTGGAAATCAATCCTAAACACCCTGAACCGAGGAAAATCAAAAAAGTCGTCGAGGTCCTCGCAGATGGAGGAATCATTGCATATCCGACGGATACCTATTACGGGATAGGTTGCGACCTGCTCAACAAGGCATCCATTGAGAAGATTTATCAGCTCAAGCGCCGCTCACCCCACCAGCCGTTCAGCTTCATCTGCAGCGACCTGAAAAACATCAGCGAATACGCCCAGGTCACCAACTATGCTTACAAGAACATGAAGCGCCTTCTTCCCGGCCCGTACACCTTTGTCCTGGAAGGATCTAGGCTGGTTCCCAAAATCATGTTGACAAAACGCCAGACGGTCGGGATAAGGGTCCCCGATCACGCCATCTGCCTCGCCATCGTCCAGGAATTCGGCCATCCGGTGATCAGCACCAGCGCCAGTGATCCTGAAAACGACCTGATCCTCGCGACACCCCAGGAGATCCGAGACAAGCTCGGTCACGCCGTGGACCTCATCGTCGACGGAGGACCCGTTTCGGGAAAACCCTCGAGCGTGATCTCCCTGATCGACGACAACCCCGAAGTCCTTCGCGAAGGCAGTGGAGACGTGAGCATTTTTCGGACTGAGTGATCCACCGCTGACCCTCTGTCCACGGAAACCGCGATCCGGCGCTGACTCCGACCTAATCCAGCGACCCCCTCTTCGAGGGGGTTTTTTTGTTCTCGGCCGCAACGTTCCTTTTCGCGCCCACCGGAACCCTGCATGCAATCCTGTCCCGGGTACGGCGGCTACCGGAAATGCCCCGAGGCGGGCACTTCATATCGCAGGAAAAGCGCTGCACCGTCGATAACGTCGTTCACCCTCTCGCTGGTGTCTCCACCGAGGAACAAATCCAGCATGGAGAACTTCTTTTTCTTGGCGAACACGAGGTCCGGCTCCCCTTCGATTTTCCCCAGCAGCCCCGCACGGCTCACAGCGTCCTCGAAGTTCCCCAGTTCGTCCACCAGGCCAAGATTGAAGGCCGTTTGCCCCATGATGATCCGGCCGTCGGCAAACTCCCGCACTTTCTCCTCGGCGAGGTTGCGACCGCTCGCCACATCCCGAATGAACTGCCGGTGAGCCTCGTCGATGGTCCCCTGCATGAGCTCCCTCTCCTCCAAGGTCATCTCTCGCGATGGATTACCGACGTCCTTGTAGCGGCCGCTCTTGATGATGTTCGATCGGATTCCGATCTTTTCCAGCAGTTCCTTGAAGTTGGGGAAAAAAATGATGACCCCGATGCTTCCGGTGATGGTTCCCGGGTTGGCAACGATTTTGGTCGCAGCCGAGGCGATGTAATAGCCGCCGGACGCAGCGATGCCTCCCAGAGACGCGACAACGGGCTTTGTCTCCACTGTGCGCTTGACTTCACGGTAGAGCTCCTGAGAAGGGCCGATGCCGCCCCCGGGGGAATCAATCCGCAGGACGATGGCTTTGATCTTGGAGTCCTTGCGGTATTCCTTGATGGCTTTCAGCGTCTCCTGGGCGTTTTCGATGGTGCCGCGGATCTCGATGACGCCGACGCGCCTGTCTTCACCCATGAGGGTCCCGTCAGGGGCAAAGATCCAGAAAAGAGTGCCTGCCGCCACCATGAGGAAGAGGCAGGTGAGCCACAGGGTGGTTTGTTTCATGATGCTGTGCGCCTCTCCAGTGGAAAGGGAGATGTTTCGTCACCCGGCCATTGCACGCGGTGCTCAAAATAGTAACACCCGGCTTCAGGCGGGAAAGCATGAACCGGGTGTCTGATGCGGCGAAAGGGTAATTCCGGGGTCGGTCCCGGATTCTCAGGTCTTGTCGGTCGGTGCCGTCGAGTTGGCCCGTGCTTCCAGTTCTTCCTTCAACAGTTCGCCCAGGTTTGAAGTAGCTGCTTTGGAGGTGTTGAGGTAGTCATCGTAGTTGGACCGCTCCTCCTGCTCCTCGATCTTCTTCACGGAAAGCCCGATTTTTCGGTCCTTGGGGGAAATGTTGATCACTTTAGCCGTGATGCTGTCCCCCGGCTTGTACTGTCCCACGGGAGACTTGATTTTTTCTTTGCTGATTTCGGAAACGTGGATCAGCCCTTCGATCCCCTCCTCCAGCTCGACGAACAGCCCAAAATCGGTCACATTGGTGATGGGGCCCGAGATGATGCTGCCGACGGGATAGCGCTGGGGAATGCTTTCCCATGGATCCGATTCGAGCTGCTTGATGCCCAGGGAGAAGCGCTCGTTTTCCTTGTCGATGTTGAGGACTATTGCCTGGACCTCCTGGTTTTTCTTGAAGACTTCCGACGGGTGTTTGACCCGCTTGGTCCAGGAAATATCCGAGATGTGAACCAGGCCGTCTATGCCTTCGTCAATGCCGATGAAAATACCGAAGTCGGTGATGTTCTTAATTTTTCCGGCAATGGTGGTGCCGATGGGGTATTTCTGAGCGATCACGTCCCACGGGTTGGGCTCGAGCTGTTTCATGCCCAGGGAGATGCGCTTGCTTTCAGGGTTGATGCTGAGGACGACAGCCTCGACCAGGTCGCCGACGGTCAGAATCTTCGACGGATGCCGGATCTTTTTCGTCCAGGACATCTCGGAGACGTGGATCAGCCCCTCGACACCCTCCTCGATCTCCACGAATGCTCCGTAATCCGTGAGGCTGACCACCTTGCCCTTGACTTGCGTTCCCACGGGATACTTTTCCTGGGCATTGGTCCACGGATCGGCAACAAGCTGTTTGAGGCCGAGGGATACCCGCTCGTTGTCACGGTCAAAACTGAGAACGACGACGTTGATCCTGTCGCCCACATGGAACATCTCGGAAGGATGCCCAACGCGACCCCAACTCATGTCCGTGATGTGGAGGAGACCGTCGATGCCGCCAAGATCGACGAACACGCCGTAGTCGGTGATGTTCTTCACCACTCCCTCCACAACTTTGCCATCGGCAAGGTTGGTGAGGGTCTGGGATTTCATGTGCTCCCGTTCTTTTTCCAGGAGAGCGCGTCGGGAGAGAACGACATTGCGACGCTTCTTGTTGTATTTGAGCACCTTGAAGGGGAAAGTCTGTCCCAGCAGGGATTCAAGGTTTCTCACGGGGCGAAGGTCAACCTGGGACCCCGGCAGGAACGCCTGGACGCCGATGTCGACCGCCAAGCCTCCCTTGACCTTGGAGACGATCTTTCCTTCAATGATGCCGTCGTCGTTGTAAATGCGGCTGATGTCGTCCCAGACCTTGATCTTTGCCGCCTTCTCCTTGGACAGATGGACCGTGCCGTCGTCGTCGTCGTGGAATTCCAGGAGGACATCGACCTGATCTCCGATGGCCGCCTTGATCTCGCCCGTCTCGTCCCTGAACTCCCCGATGGGAATCTGTCCCTCCGACTTGTAACCGATGTCGACCATGACATAGTCGTCGGAGATCTGCACTATGCGACCCTGGATGACTTCGCCCTCCTGAATGTTCTGGAAGGACTGGTCGTAGAGATCCTGCATGGAGCCCACGTCTTCCATGTCACCCTCGAATCCGGTCTCATCCATCATTCCTTCGGTGACGACATCCTCAGTCATTTCGTCTTTCAGTTCCTTGCCATTGTCAACCATTTAACTCAGTACCCCCTTGTCGATATTTGGCTTCCGCCAGATTTTCAATGTTCTAACTTAGCAAAATGCAAAACCATTGGCAATGCGAATTTAAAACACTTGTGCTGCCATGCGAAATTCGTTTCCGAGGGAAAGCGGATCCTGTCAAAAGCGGATCCGGATCACTCGCCGAACCGGGCCTCCCCCTTCTCTTCCAGGGCGGCGGAAGCCATTGTGAGCAAACGGCCGACCACTTGATCGATGTTCAGGTGGGAGGAATCCAGGATGGCAACTCCTTCGCCGGCCCGCAGCGGCGCGATGGACCGGCTTTGGTCCGCTTCATCCCTGGCGCTGATCTGGGCCTCCAGTGTGGCGAAGTCCATGGGCACGCCCTTATTATGATACTCCAGGAGCCTCCGTTGGGTACGGGTTTCAAGGTTTGCCGTGAGAAACACCTTGACCTCCGCATCCGGGAAAACGACCGTTCCCATGTCACGGCCTTCGGCGACGACGTTGCCCATGGCCGCCAGTTTCCTTTGCCACACGGTGAGGTAATCCCTCACGGGTTTTCTTCGTGAGACAAGAGAGGCGTACTGGGTTGTCTCGGGATTGCGAAGATCGTCCGCAATCCCAGACCCCCCATAGGAAATGGAGAGGGAATTGCTCTCTATGGCAAACTCGATGGGAAGGCAAGGGAGGAATTGTTCAATGTCCATGTCCGACCGAGGGTCGATGTTGTTCTTAAGCAGGGCCCAGGCAACGGCTCTGTACATGGCGCCCGTATCGAGGTAGATGAAACCCAGTTCCTCTGCAACCCGCCGACACACCGTGCTCTTTCCTGCGCCCGCAGGGCCGTCCACCGCTATGACCATGGCCTTGTCAGCCTGTGTGCCCCAATTCGCGGAGAGTGCGGTCCAGTGCCCTGATGAAGCGCTGGTTTTCATCGGGAAGCCCGGCGTTGACCCTGATGGTGCGGGGCATTCCGTATGCGCTCATGGGGCGGATGATGACGCCTTGGCGCAGCATGTGCTCGAAGATCAGCTTTGCGTCCAAGGGGACTTCGATGAGGAAAAAATTCGCCTGAGAAGGCACGTATCGCAATCGGAGCCGCTCCACCTCCCGGTACAGGTAGTCCAGGCCGGTCCAGACCGTTTCCTGTGTGGCCCTCACGAAATCGTCGTCATCCAGCGCCGCCATCGCAGCCACCTGGGAAAGGCTTCCCGTGTTGAACGGCTGATGGACCCGGTTGAGAATGTCGACAATGAAAGGAGCGGCAACACCGAAGCCGATGCGGAGCCCCGCAAGGCCGTATGCCTTGGAAAAGGTCCTGAGAACAATCACATAGGGGCCCTGGTGGCCGACATAGTCGAAACCCCGGGGAGTGTCCTTATCCCTGGCGAATTCGATGTATGCCTCATCGAGGACCACGAGAACCTCGGGAGGAAGCTTTTCCAGGAAGGAGTCGAACTCGCTCTTGCCCATGAGTTGCCCGGTAGGGTTGTTGGGATTGGTCAGAAAGACGATGCGCGTGCGCGGCGTGACCGCAGCGAGAGTCCCACGCAGATCAATGGCCAGGCTCCTGAGGGGAACAGGAACCGCCTTCCCGGCCACCGACTGTGTCACAAGCTTGTAGAGAAGGAACGAAGGATCGGGCACAATGACTTCGTCCCCGGGTTGGACAAGTGCCCGGACGGCAAACTCAATGACTTCGTTGGAGCCGTTCCCCAGGATGATCCCGTCAAACGGGAGGCCGAATTTCTCGCTGATCTTCTGCCTGAGGTAGTAGCCGCTCCCGTCGGGGTAGCGGTGGAGGCGCTTCATCGCGCCGTTCATGGCCGCGATGGCCTTTGGCGAAGGGCCGAGGGGGTTCTCGTTGCTGGCAAGCTTGATGGACCCCTTTATTCCGTATTCTCGCTCCAGTTCTTCCAGAGGCTTCCCGGGGGGATACGGAACTATGCCGGCAATGTGGTCAGGGACTCTCGGTTTCATGATATGGTTGATTGACCTTAAAATTTATATCGAAAACAATATGTTGAGACGGGTCGTTCACGAGGCGCGCTTGGCACTTATAATGAAACGGCTGGAAAAAAGCAACGAGTTTGTGAATTGATTTTGCCCGGTCTGGGGTATAATGGAAGTTGATGCACTTGGATCAGGAAGGGCCTTTTCGTCTTGTATTGGTGGAGAGGGTGTATTAGTATTCTGTCTCAGGTCTGTTGCCTTGAGTCCCCGGTCTCCGTTGATTTTGAGCGCAAGGTGATCCTCTCCCCGGCCTGGAGGCAAGCAAAGAACACCACCCTTACTTGAGGTAGTGATCACAATGATGCGTGATGAAGAAACGAGGGATTTGGAGGAGAACGTGACAACCGAGGTGGACGATGAGACCCAGCCGGCGGTTGTTGCCACTGCCGAACGGTCCCACCCCGTTTCCTTCGACCCTTTTCGGATTTACCTGGACGAAATCAAGCGGTATCCCCTGCTGAGCCGTGAGGAAGAAACAGAGCTGGCCATCCGGTATCGCGAGAAGAACGACGTGGAGGCGGGATACAGGCTCATCACGGCAAACCTGCGTCTCGTGGTCAAGATCGCCATGGATTTTCAGCGTTACTGGATGCAGAATTTGATGGACCTCATTCAGGAAGGCAATGTGGGACTCATGCAGGCCGTGCGGAAGTTTGACCCTTACCGCGGCTACAAGTTCTCCTACTATGCGTCGTTCTGGATCAAGGCCTACATCATCAAGTTCATCATGGACAACTGGAAGCTGGTGAAAATTGGAACCACGCAGGCTCAGCGAAAGCTCTTCTTCAATCTGCGCAAGGAGAAGGAAAGGCTCGAGGCCCAGGGGATCGAAGCGTCGCCGAAGCTCCTGAGTCATCGCCTGGACGTCAAGGAGTCCGAGATCATAGAAATGGATCAGCGGCTCAACAGCTGGGAGATATCCCTAGACAGCCCGCTTAAGGATGATTCGGAGGATACCCACAAGTCTTTTTTGCCTTCGGACGACCTCCCGGTTGACGACCAGATCGCGGACCTGGAGGCCAAGGCCATCCTGCACGAAAAGCTCCTCCTTTTCAAAGACCAGCTCAAGGGAAAAGAGGCGGTCATCTTCGACAGGCGACTCCTGACCGAGGAACCCATGACCCTGCAGGAAATCGGGGATCGCTTCGGGATCAGCCGCGAACGGGTACGGCAGATCGAAAGCCGCCTCAAGAAGAAACTCAAAGCGTATCTTGAAGAGGAAATCGAGGACATCGATCTCCTGCAGGAGAGCATGATCGAAGTATAAGAATCATGTCTCCTGAAGGTTCGTGGCCATGCGCTGGCCGTTAAGATCCCCGCTTCCGCGGGGATTTTTATTGCTGCAACAAGAATTCAGGGCCGATGGGGCTCCCGTGTAGGGTGGGCAGAGGTTCTATCTTGTCCACCAGGACTGCCAAACGGCATCGCCAGGTGGGCAGCGCTTCGCTTTTGCCCACATCAAAAATCTCAGTGTAGCATCAGGACTTATCCATAAATAGGCTATTCCCCCTCCCATCGACGGGGAGGGGGGAATGGCTCCCTCTCCCCTGGTGGGAGACTGCTGGGGTGAGGGGGGCGTAGAGCTGGTGAACACTTCCTGTTAATTATGGATAAGTCCTTATTTTATCGCCTTTTGCGATGCATGTTCCTCGAGGTCAAGAACCCTGTCGCTCCCCTGCCGAACTGCTTCCCGAGATGAGCGATTTCCACCCGCCATGCCTCGCGTGGACGGTCGCCATGCTTCATGTCCCTCCCTCAATCAAAAATGAATTTTTTGGATCCAATTGGGCCTCCTGGCCGGTTTCTTGAATTAACACCCGGTGAACAGGCGGAAAGCCCCATGTTTTAGGAAGGACTGGGTGGTTTCACAATGGGCGCCACGAGCGGTGAGATCGCCTCCAAGTCAAAATCATGACTATTTCGTTGTCGTCTTCTCATGCAATGCGTCAATAAACGGACTGGTTGAACAGACATGGATTCCCCTTCTCCCCATGAAGCGCTCGAAAAGGAAAGCGCCGCCCCTCCCCAGGGAGTGCCGGCCGTCGACTCCGGAAACAAGGCGGCTGAGGACAGTGGTGCGGAGATTGCCAGGCTTCTGCTCAAGGAAGGCCATCTCACCGAGGAGCAGTTTACATACGCGAGAAGGGTTCAGCTGAAGCTGACCACCAAAAAGACCCTCACCAGCGTGCTCCAGGAACTGGAGTTCATCACGGCGCAGCAGCTCAGGGAAACCCTCATCGCCAATCGCGTGTCGGTGAGAATCGGGGCATTGCTCGTGGAGCTCGGCTACCTGACGGCCGAGGAGCTCCAGACGGCCATCAGCATACAGAAGGAGTCCAAAGGCGCCAAGAAACTTGGAGAAGTGCTCACCGACGCCCACTTCATCGAAGAGCACAAACTGGCGGAAGTGCTCGCCTACCAGCTGGGGTTCCCGCTTTTCGACGTGAGCCTTTCGGAGATTGAAAAAGACCTTCTCGCCAAGGTCCCTGTGAAATGGATCGCCGACCACCGGTTTTTTCCCGTAAGAAGAGAGAAGGGGAAGATCCTCGTCGCCTTTGTGGACCCCCTCAGCTCCGCGGACCGGGATGCCGCGGAGGAGCTTCTCGGCAAGAATCTCACCCCCGCCATGTGCTCAGGGAGCACCGTATCGGAGGTGCTCGGCTACATCAAGCGGGGCATCATGGATCTGAGGACGGGGACCCCCGACGAGAAGACCGTTGTCGGTCTGGTGAATTCAATCCTTGACGCCGCCATCAGGGCCGGCGCCAGCGACGTTCACATCGAGCCCATGAGAGACCGGTTGCGCATTCGATTTCGCACGGACGGCGTGCTTGTACTCCACAAAGACCTGCCCCTCGAAATCGCCGCTACGCTGACCAGTCGCATCAAGATCATGGCCAAGGCGGATATCGCCGAAAGGAGAAGGCATCAAGGGGGGCGCATTCTCTTCGACGACCGGCGAAGCGGCGCTGCCATCGACCTGCGCGTTTCCTTCTATGTGACCCTGTGGGGTGAAAAGACCGTTCTGCGGCTCCTCAACAAGAAGGGGCAACTGCTCAACATGAACGACGTCGGCATGGTGCCGAAGATGCTCGAACGCTTCCGCTACGATGCCCTGGATGTGCCGAGCGGTGTCACCATCATCACGGGGCCCACCGGCTCGGGAAAGACGACCACCCTCTATGCCTGCGTGAGCCACTTGAATGAGATCTACACGAGCATCATCACCGCAGAGGACCCCGTCGAATATGTGCTTGACGGAATTTCCCAGTGTTCCATCGACAACAAGATCGGGCTCACCTACGAGGAGACCCTTCGTCACATCGTCAGGCAGGACCCCGATGTGATCGTCGTGGGCGAGATACGGGATCGGTTTTCCGCCGAAACGTGCATCCAGGCCGCCCTCACCGGCCACAAGGTCATGACCACTTTCCACACGGAAGACAGTATCGGCGGGCTGATCAGGCTGCTCAACATGGACATCGAGGCGTTTCTGATCTCCTCCACCGTGGTCTGCGTTGTGGCCCAAAGGCTTCTTCGCCAGATCTGCCCCCATTGCGTGGAGCTTTACTCTCCCTCGCCGGTGGATCTGCGTCGCCTAGGCTACACGACCAATGACACGAGGGGTTTCCAGTTCAAGAACGGCAGAGGCTGCTCGGCCTGCGGCTACACAGGCTACAAGGGGCGCGTGGGAGTCTTCGAGCTCCTTGTCCTCAATGAAATGGTCAAGGACGCCCTCCTTGCCCGGAAAACCTCCTACGAAATAAGAAAGATCAGCACCGAAACGTCGGGACTGGTGACGCTGCTCGAGGATGGCATCCTGAAGGCGGCCAACGGATTGACATCGCTTCACGAAGTGCTGCGCCATCTGCCCCGAGTCGGAAAACCCCGATCACCCCAAGATATCAAACGATTGCTAGGTGGCACATGACGGACAACAAACAATCTCTTCTCGACATCATCAAGGAGCACCTGGCGGCGGAGAAGCTCCAGCTCTGGGTTTTTCCCCGCGTTGCCCTGGAGCTGCAGGAGCTCCTCAACAAGCCCGACTACAGCGTCGATCATGTGGCAAAGCTCATCTTGAAAGACCAGGTTCTGTCCAGCCAGATCCTGCGGATTGCCAATTCGGCTTTCTTTGCCGGTTTGAAGAAGGTGTCCACCATCAGGGAAGCGATCATCCGCCTCGGCACCAGGCAGCTCCTCAACTGCGTGGTCATGGTGACTCAGAGAAACTTCTATCGAGCCGGAAACGAGGTCATCGCCGGACACATGCAGAGCCTCTGGCAGCATGCCCTGGGGTGCGCTCTGGGGACCCGGTGGTTCCTGGAAAAAACGGGCTACCGGGATCTGAGCCAGGAAGGCTTCCTGGCCGGCCTTTTCCATGACATTGGAAAACTCTTTCTTTTGAACATCCTCGAGAAGATCCACAATGCGGGACGAGTGGACATCGACGTTTCCAAGCCCCTCATCCTGGAGATCCTGGATGGCATGCATCCCGATTGCGGGCATAACCTCCTGAAACAGTGGAACATCCCTGACGCCTACTGCGACATCGCCCGGGATCATCACAAACAGGAGTTTGACACCAACGACATTCTCTTGGTGGTCGTGAGGCTCGTGAACCAGGGGTGCTGCAAAATGGGTTTGGGCATGAACCACGATCCTTCCGTGGTTCTGGCCGGATTGCCCGAAGCTCACGCGCTTGGGGTCAAGGAAGTTCTCCTGGCCGAGCTCGAAATCATGCTGGAAGACACCGTGTCGTTGAATTTCTGACACCCCATCGCACCGCCATCCCCCATGTGCCGCAAATCCTTTGACATATCCCTGTCTATGAGCTATCTATTCAAAGCTTGAACCGATGGAGAACAGCCATGAGCTTCAATATCGCACAAACCAGCCGGATGTACCGGCTGCCGCCGTATGTTTTCGCTCAGGTCAATGCCTTGAAGATGGAGCGCAGGAGGGCGGGGGAGGACATCATCGATCTGGGAATGGGAAATCCTGATCTCCCCACTCCCAAGCACATCATCGACAAGCTGGTCGAAGCGGTCAACAAGTCTCACAACCACCGCTATTCAGCGTCGAGGGGCATCACGAAGCTTCGGGAGGCCATTTCCAACTGGTACAAGCGTCGGTATGACGTGGATCTCGATCCCGAGACCGAGACGGTGGTCACCATCGGAGCAAAGGAAGGCCTGTCCCATCTGGTGCTTGCGCTCATTTCACCGGGCCATGTGGTCTTCGCGCCCAATCCCACGTACCCGATACACCCCTACTCGGCCATCATTGCCGGAGGCGATGTGCGGTCCATACCCATCGGGACGGACAGGAATTTCCTGGAGGATTTGGAGCACGCCACCAAGCAAACCTGGCCAAGGCCCCGTCTGCTCATCATTTCCTTCCCTCACAATCCCACTACCGCCGTGGTGGATCTGGAGTTCTTCCACAAGATCGTTGAATTCGCCAGGGAGAACCACATCATGGTGATCCACGATCTCGCCTACGCGGATCTCACCTTCGACGGCTATCAGGCGCCGAGCTTCCTTCAGGTGCCGGGTGCAAAGGATGTGGGGGTGGAGTTTTTCTCCATGTCCAAGAGCTACAGCATGGCAGGCTGGCGGATTGGCTTCTGCGTGGGGAATCAGGAGATGGTGGCCGCCCTCACCAGAATCAAGAGCTACCTCGACTACGGAGTCTTCCAGCCCATCCAGATCGCGGCCATCATCGCCCTTAATGAGGACCAGGAGTGCGTCGGCGACATCGTGTCCATCTACGAATCCCGCAGAGACGTTCTGGTGGATGGCTTGAACCGGATAGGGTGGTCCATCGAGAAGCCCAAGGGAACCATGTTCGTCTGGGCTCGCATCCCGGAGCCTTTCCGCAAGATGGGATCCGTCGAGTTCTCCAAGTACCTCATCGAGGAGGGGAAGGTGGCCGTTTCCCCTGGACTCGGGTTTGGGGAGTACGGGGATGATTTCGTGCGTTTCGCCCTCGTTGAGAATGAAATGCGAACGCGCCAGGCCATCCGCGGAATTCGACGCGCCCTCCAGAAATAGCTTCACACGACAACTGTCGGACCGTTTCGGTTCGCAGAGGCGATGGCTCCCGTCGATCGGCCTGCGCCGTGAGTCTCTCGCGAAGACCTTGCTGCTCTGTAAATTGCACGCTGTTCATCAGTAGCCTCCCGTTGGTCTCTCTGCAAGCACAACAAACGAGTGAACCGGAAATCGAGGGAAGGATGAGTGCCATTCATGTCGGCTTGATTGGTTGGGGAACCGTGGGCTGTGGAGTCATCGAGGTTCTCCGGGAGAATGCGGAAGCCATCGCGAGTCGCCTTGGAATGCTGTTGCGGCTCAAACGGGTTGCGGACCTGGATCTCGATAGGCCGAGGCCCGTGGATGTCCCCCGGGAAATGCTCACGAACCGGGTTGACGACATCCTCGACGACCCTGAGATCGATATTGTTGTAGAACTGATCGGGGGGACCGGTTTTGCAAAGGAGCTGATCATCCGGGCCCTGGAGAGCAAGAAACACGTGGTCACGGCCAACAAGGCCCTCCTCGCCCATGCGGGAAACGAGCTTTTCGAAGTCGCCCAAAGGAATGGCCGGGTCATCGGTTTCGAGGCTTCGGTGGCCGGTGGAATTCCGCTGATCAAGGCTCTCCGGGAGGGTCTTGCGGGCAATCGGGTGGACACGATTTTCGGCATCCTCAACGGGACAGCCAACTACATTCTCACGCGGATGACCGAAGGCGGCCTCACCTTCGCCGCGGCACTCCAGGAGGCCCAGGCCAAGGGGTATGCCGAAGCCAATCCCGCTCTCGACATCGAGGGGACCGACGCCGCCCACAAGCTTGCCATCGCGAGTGCCATTTGCTTCGGGACAAAGATTCAGTTTGATCAGGTCTACACGGAAGGCATCGCCCGGGTGGACCTGCTCGACGTGCAGTTCGGGGAAGAGTTCGGTTACCAGCTGAAGCTTCTGGCCATCGCCCGCAAAGCCGACGACAAGATAGAGATGCGGGTGCATCCGACCCTCATCCCCAAGGATCACGTGCTCGCCAGCGTGACGGAAGCCTACAACGCCGTGTACATCCATGGGAACGCGGTGGGCAACATCATGCTGTACGGCATGGGGGCCGGAATGATGCCCACAGGGAGCGCCGTCGTGAGCGATCTCATCGACATCGCCAGGGACATGCGCGGAAACACCCCGGGGCGCATACCCCACCTGGCATTTCTGCCGGAATACCTTCGGGATATCCCGAGCAAATCCATCATGGACATCACCACCTGCTACTATTTCCGATTTGCCGCCGTGGACCGGCCGGGAGTGCTCTCGAAAATCGCCGGCATCCTCGGAGCCAACAACATCAGCATCGCCTCCGTGATTCAGAAGGGGCGTCAGATGGAAGGCGCCGTGCCCATCGTCATGCTCACCCATGAAGCCCTGGAAAGCAATGTTCGGAAGGCGCTGGAGGAAATCGGCAGGCTCGAAGTCGTGTTGGCGCCGACTCAGCTCATTCGCATCGAAAACCAGGAAACGGGCATTCTATATTGACCGAAGTCACCCGCTTTTTCTGTAACCCGGTGATTTCATTTGAACCACTGTTTTTCTTCGTGCTCTTCGTGGTTGTAAAAAGCAACTGGGGAATACAGTTGGGACTCCTCGGCGAGTCCAACGGGATGCGTATGGAAACGAAGTACATTATTCTCGTCGGTGATGGGATGGGCGACTACCCGTTGGACGAACTTGACGGGAAAACACCCCTCGAAGTGGCCAGAACCCCGAACATGGACTGGCTCATGTGCAACGGCCGTGCGGGCATGGTCCGCACCATCCCGGAGTCCATGGAACCCGGAAGCGATGTGGCCAACATGAGCCTCCTCGGGTACGACCCCCTCAAGTATCACACGGGGAGGGCCCCCCTGGAAGCCGCCAGCATGGGGATCCGGCTCAAACCCGACGAAGTGGCTTTCCGCTGCAACCTGGTGAACCTCATGGGCGACGGAGCCGGAGTCCTGAGGATGGGAGACTACTCAGCCGGCCACATCACCACAGGGGAGGCCGGCGAGCTCATCTCGGCGCTGCAGGAAGCGGTGGAGGGAACTCCGCTGCGCCTTTATCCAGGAGTGAGCTACCGTCACCTCCTCGTGTGGGCCGGGGGAAGGGAAGATCTCCGGACCACCCCTCCACACGACATTTCCGGGGAGCCTGTGTTCCAATACATGAAGGTGTACGAGGAGGAGCCCGTCATTCTCTCCTTCATGGAGCGGGCTTCCGTGATACTGCCCGAGCATCCGGTGAACCTGAAGCGCGCGGCGGAAGGCAAACGGCCCGCCAACGCCGTATGGCTGTGGGGTCAGGGAAAGGCCCCATCCATGCCCACCCTCGAGGAAAATTTTGGACTCAAGGGTGCCATGATTTCCGCGGTGGATCTCCTGAAGGGGCTGGGAGTCTACGCCGGCCTCGATCCGATCCATGTCCCCGGCGCCACGGGATACCTGGACACAAACTACGCGGGCAAGGTGGACGCGGCCATGGAATCCCTCGAGAGGGGGCAGTTCGTGTACGTGCATATCGAGGCCCCTGACGAGGCGGGGCACGAGGGAAGCATCGAGAAGAAGATCCAGGCCATCGAAGACTTCGACGCAAGGGTGGTGGGACCCGTCGTCGAACGGGCCCGGAAGCACCCCAGGGTGAGGATCCTGGTCCTTGCGGATCATCTCACCCCCATTGCCAGGCGAACTCATGTGAAAGATCCGGTGCCCCTCCTGTTCATCGCGGACCTCCAAGGTGCCTCCAGGAGTTGCATCCCCGGCCAGGCATTCAGCGAGAGGGCCGCAAGAGCGACGGGGTGGGAAATCGCCGACGGAGAAGAGCTTTTCAGACACTTCGTCGGGGCTTCTGCCTGACGGGGCTGAGAGGAACGCTCGGCAGGGGAGGAGAATAGAGGGCTTCTCGACGTGCCGTGTGCATTTCCCAATTCGGACGAGTGGGGGGGTGGGGAAGAGCCACAGGAAATCGGTCTCACGGACACCCTCCGGCCGGGTTGAAGATCGGAGCGCATGAAGGTTCGGGCTGAAATCAGGGTTCTATACGGTGACACCGACGCAATGGGTCAGGCCTATTACGGCAACTACCTCAAGTGGTTCGAGGTGGGACGCGCAGAGTGGTTTCGGGCCAGGGGAATGAGCTACCGGGAGCTCGAGGAACGGGGTGTGTACCTTCCCGTGGTGGAGGCCCATTGTAACTACAGCCGGCCAGCGTTTTACGACGACATCCTTACCATCCAAAGCTCCTTCAAATTCGAGGGAAGAGCCCGGTTGCGATTCGATTACGAGGTGACCAGGGAAGGTGAGGTTCTCGCCAGCGGCCACACGGTTCATGCCTGTGTGACAAGGGATCGGAAAGTGCTCAAGCCCCCGGTGTTTTTAAGAGAGCTTCTCGAGCCCGAGAGGCAATGATCCGGGTTTTGAACGAGAACAGTGTTTCACGGAGGGCGCCCATGATCATCTTTCCGGCGATTGACATAAAGGACGGCCAGTGCGTGCGGCTCATGCAAGGCGATCCCAGGCGTTCCACGGTGTATGGCAACGACCCGGCGGCAGTGGCCCGGAGGTGGGAGGAGGAGGGCGCCCAATGGCTCCACGTGGTGGACCTTGACGGGGCCTTCTCCAGCGAGCCCAGGAATCGGGGGGCCATCGCCTCCATCCTGAGTGCCGTGAGGATCCCCGTCCAGGTGGGTGGGGGTATTCGCCACCTGGAAACCATCAAAGATTACCTCGAGATGGGAGTGAACCGGGTGATATTGGGAACCGCCGCGCTCCGCCGGCCTGAGCTCGTGGAAGAAGCCTGCGGGGTCTTTCCGGGGCGCGTCGCCCTCGGCATCGACGCCCGTCATGGACTGGTGGCCATCGAGGGGTGGAAGGAGACCACGGGGACGGACGCCGTCTCCCTGGTGCGCCGTTTTTCCCACCTCCACCTCGGGGCCATCATTTACACGGATATTCATCGGGACGGGATGCAGTCTGGCGTCAACATTGATGCCACGCGCCGTTTTCTCAAATCCATCGGAATCCCGGTCATTGCCTCCGGCGGAGTCGCAAGCATCGATGACATCAAGGCCTTGCTGCCTCTCGTTGCCCTGGGGCTAGCCGGGGTGATCACCGGGAGGGCGATCTACGACGGGACCCTCGATCTGAGAGAGGCACTAGCCTTCATCGAGGCCTATCTGGAGGTCCAAGGCAAGACCACCCCCGGGAAGTGAGGCGGACCATGGAACTTTTCCAGAGCATTGAAGAGACACTCAAGGAGGCCATGAGGGCCCGGGACGAGAGCAAGCTCAATGCCGTGCGCCTTCTTTTGACGGCCATGAAGATCAAGGAAAAGGAGATCAAGAGGTCCCTCAACGAGGCGGAGATCCAACAGGTGATCTCCGCGCAGATCAAGCAGAGACGAGACTCCATAGAGCAATACGGGAAGGCAAGCCGCCGGGACCTTGCTGAAAGTGAGGAAGCGGAAATTCGGGTACTGCAGGCTTTTCTGCCCGAGCCCCTGGTTGAGGAGGAACTGGAGAGAATTGTGGCCGAAGCCGTCTCAGAGGTGGGCGCCGTGTCCGTCAAGGACATGGGAAAAGTCATGAAGGCACTCATGCCCAAAGTGTCCGGGAGAGCGGACGGAAAGCTGGTGAACGAGCTCGTGCGAAGGAAACTGCAATAAGGCCCTTGGGGCCGGATCATGCCCCAGCATGTTTTTCGGGATTGTAAGAGAAAAGCCTGTATGCCCTGTCTTTGAGTGCATGACGGCTGGATATCGAACACCCATTCATGTGGCGCTTGCTTAGCTGGCCCGTGGGGCCGCTTTTCCAGCGTCAGGTCGTGGGAAAAGCGTGATTGCCAAGCCTCGTTGGATGCGCCAAATTACTTTCGACCCACCCAAAACTTTTCCCCACCCCTTGATTTTGTCTTCGATAGCCGATAAGAATTGGAAGTTTGCCAGTCCAGGAAAATGGGGGGGAGTTGTTGATGGCTTCCGAGAGGAGTGGGCCGCTTTCTGTGAATACCTCCGATCTCGCCACTCTGGTAAAACAATCCGTCGACATTATTGATGTAATTGGACAGGTGGTTCCGCTGCGTCGTGCCGGGAGCCGTCACGTGGGATTGTGCCCTTTCCACCAGGAAAAGACCCCTTCCTTTACGGTCGACTCCAACAATCAGCTCTATCACTGCTTTGGATGTGGAATCGGCGGGGATGTCCTGACCTTTGTGATGAAGCATCAGAACCTCCCATTCAATGATGCCATCAGACATCTCGCCGATCGCTTTCATATTGCTCTGCCGGAGAGGGATCCGGGCCTCGGGGCTTCCGCGGGTGTGATGGAGGCGGCCCGCAAGGAAAAGGAAGAATTGTATGCGGTGCTCCATGCGAGTGGGGAGTTCTTTCGCGGGCAACTCCTCCACAGTGAATCGGGGCGGACGGCCCGGGAGTATCTGGCCAAGCGCGGTTTGCCCCCTCAGGTCGTGGAAGAAGAGCGCATGGGATACGCCCCAGCGGAATGGGACAGCCTCGTGAGACACTTCAGGAAACTGGGGACCGACCTCGAACTGGGAGTCAAGGCAGGTCTCCTCGCCAAGAGCCCCCGGGACGGTTCCAGGTTTTATGATCGCTTCAGGAATCGCCTGATCTTCCCAATCAAGGATGACCGTGGCCGCATTGTGGGCTTCGGGGGAAGGATCCTTGCCGCCGACGCCCGTGATGAGCCCAAGTACCTCAACAGCCCCGAGACCCTGGTTTACCAGAAGGGCCGCATGCTGTACCAGCTGTTCAGGGCCAGGGAGGCCTGCCGGGATGTCCGGCAGGTGGTTCTCGTGGAAGGCTACATGGACCTTCTCGCCTTTCACGCCCAGGGATTCTACCGGGTTGTGGCAACCCTGGGCACGGCTTTGACGGCCCAGCAGGTGCGCCTCCTCAAGAGGATGGCCGATGAGGTCATTTTGGCCTATGACGCGGATGAGGCCGGAGAAAAGGCCATGGTCCGCTCCCTGCCCCTGTTTCTTCAAGAGGAAATGTCCGTCAGCTGCCTTCGGTTCCCCCGGGGCATGGATCCTGACGACTTCCTCGGAAGAGAGGGGCTGGCGGGTTTCGAACGCCTGGTCCAGAAGCGGCAGGACCTGGGGACTTTCGCCATGCGGAAGGTTCTGGACGCATGGGATGGGAGCGTGTCGGGCAAGGGAGGAGTGATCGCAGAGCTCAAACCCCTCTTCGAAGCCGCGCAGCAGCCTGTCCTCCGGGCGGAATACCTGCGCCTGGTGTCTGATCGTCTTTCCCTTTCGGAAGAGACCATAGAACGGCAGCTAGGACACGGAAGCAAACGCTTTTTTCGAGGATCTCCGGGTCGGCCCCATGCATCCGCTGCAAGATTGGAAGGGTCTCCATCCCTTGAAGAAAGCATAGTGCGGCTGATGATCAAGTATCCGGAACTCATTGAAGCGGTGGATTCGTCCAGTGCGTTGGCTTGTTTCCGGGAGCCCCGATTGAAAATCATTGCTGAGACCCTCATCGAGTCGTTGTGCGAGACGCCGACAGGGGTGGGTCCGAGAACGGCTTACGACTCGCTCCCGGATGAGGGAACGAAAGGGCTTTACACGAGGCTCCTGCTGGACGCGGGTGAAATACACGAGCCGCGGATCCAAATGGAGGACTGGTTGGAGGCGCTTCTGGGAAGAAAGACAAGATGGGAATGCTCCGATCTGCAGGAGGCGCTGCGGCAGGCGGAGCATGCGGGGGATGTGCAGGAGGTCAAATGCCTCTTGGCGCGCATTCAGGAGCTTGGTTCCATGAGGAAGAAGGGCCGGGCAGCATCGGAAAACAACTAGGGAGAGAATGACCGATGGCGGACAAGGACACGAAGCAACGCCGGGATCCTGCTCTCAGCAAGCCTGAGATGGATGACATCAAACGTCTCATCACTGTGGGCAAGGAGAAGGGATACCTCACCTATGATGAGGTCAACGAAGCCCTTCCCGATGACCTGGTGTCACCGGACAAACTCGACGACATGATGATGATCTTCGACGAGATGGACATAGAGATCGTCGATTCCGAGCAGCAGGTTCAGGTGGTTCGCGACACTAGCGGCACCGAGGTGGACGTCCTTTTGGAGGAGGACGAAGAGGATCTGCATCTGGACGCCGATGCGAGCGGCCGCGTCACAGACCCGGTGAAGATGTATCTTCGCGAAATGGGTCAGGTCTCGCTCCTCACCCGTGAGGGGGAGGTGGAGATTGCCAAGAGGATTGAGGCTGGGGAAAGGGAGGTTTTCAATGCCATCATGGAATCCTCCATCGGCATCAAGGAGATCATGAGCCTCAAGGCCAAGCTGGAGAGCGAAGGCAGCAGGCTGTGCGATGTTCTACGGGAGGTCGATGAGGAGATGACTCCCGAGGAGGATGCTTCCCATCGAACTCGAATTGTGGGCATGCTGGAAGATGTGCGGCGGTTGGATGAATCCAACAAGAGCATGCAGATGAAGCTCCTTGGGCAGGGCATCACGGCCGATGAAGAAACCGTTCTCAAGAGTCAGCTGCAGCAGAACAAGGAACAGATCGTCAGCCTGCTGAAAGGGCTGCACCTTGGCAGACGGCACATCGACAGCATCATCGACAAGCTCAGGATCAGATTGGAGGAGATAGAGAACTGTGAAAGGGACCTGGAGGACTGTCTCCTGCGATGTGGGAAACCCTTCCTTGAGCTCAAGCCCCTTTACAAGGAGGCCCTGAACGATGGAGAACACCTGGGCTCCTACGTGAGCCGTCTGGGGATGACCCGCGATGATTTCCTGCGGTTGGCCAGGAGAGCCATCGATGCCAAGGAGCGCATCGTGGAGCAGGAACTGGAAGCCAAGATGGATTCCAAATCCCTGAGGCAGATCCTCAGGCGGGTCGAGGATGGGATGCTGCGTGCCAAGGTGGCCAAGAGCGAGCTCATCGAGGCGAATCTCAGGCTCGTGGTGAGCATCGCCAAGAAGTACACCAACCGCGGCCTTCAATTCCTCGACCTGATCCAGGAGGGGAACATCGGCCTCATGAAGGCTGTTGACAAGTTTGAATACCAGCGGGGTTACAAGTTCAGCACCTACGCCACCTGGTGGATCCGTCAGGCGATCACCCGGGCCATCGCGGACCAGGCGCGAACCATCCGCATTCCCGTGCACATGATCGAGACCATCAACAAGCTGATCCGGACATCCCGCTACCTGGTTCAGGAATTGGGCCGCGAGCCGACCCCGGAAGAGATCGCGGAGAAGATGGAGTTCCCCGTGGAAAAGGTACGCAAGGTGCTCAAGATTGCCAAGGAGCCGATAAGCTTGGAAACTCCCATTGGAGAGGAGGAAGACAGCCATTTGGGCGATTTCATCGAGGACAAGCGGGTGGCTTCACCTGTCGATGCGGTGATCAATCTGAACTTGAGTGAACAGACCAGAAAAGCGCTGGCAACGCTCACTCCCAGGGAGGAAAAGGTCCTGCGCATGCGGTTCGGGATCGGAGAGAAGGCCGACCACACCCTGGAGGAAGTGGGCCAGGATTTTGCCGTGACTCGAGAGCGCATTCGCCAGATTGAGGCGAAAGCCTTGAGAAAACTGCGCCATCCAAGCCGCAGGAAGGAGCTCAAGAGCTTCATCGAGACCTAGTCATTTCAATTTGGCTTGACATATTTCCAAGTGGCTCATTATATAAAGACTTTCAGGTGTTTGAAGGAATGGGGGCCCATAGCTCAGCTGGTAGAGCCACCGGCTCATAACCGGTCGGTCCCTGGTTCGAGGCCAGGTGGGCCCACCATCAGAAAAAAACCAGTGATGGAAGCGGAAAGCGGAAGACCAGGTGGTCATGGGAGCATGCATCTGCCCGAAAAGGAAACGTGTCCCCCCAAGAGGGGGGGTGGTCGGAAGTGAGCTTCCGGAATACAGAACCGAGAAAAAATGGGGGTGTTCCCGCGGGAACACCCCCATTTTTTTCTGGATCGCGTGACACATGATTTTCGTGGAGGACATCCTCGGCTGGCTGAGTGATTACGCTCCTTTTCGCTACGCGGCGCAGTGGGATCAGTGCGGTCTCCAGGTGGGTGATCCCAGGGGGGCGGTGGAGCGCATCCTCGTTGCCCTCGATCCTCTTTCCGCCGCGATGGGGGAAGCCGAGGAGCGCAACTGCCAGTGTGTCGTCACCCATCATCCTCTCATCTTCCGGCCGGTGAAGGCGGTGCGTGAGGATGAGTATCCCGGGAGCCTCATCCTGAGAGCTGCCCGGTTGGGACTCCATGTCATAGCGGCCCACACAAACCTGGATGCAGCTCGGGAAGGGACCAACGAACACCTTGCACGCCTGTTCTCCCTGAGCTCCCTGGAACCTCTGGAAATTGATCCCGCGTTTCGGGGAGAAAGCCTTTACGGGGGCATGGGACGAATCGGCCTGCTGGCCGCGCCCATGACTCTGGGCGCTTTGGTGGAGACGGCGGCCGGGATCCTTGGGCGTTCTGATTTGCGGGTGGTCGGCAACCGGGACGGGCTGGTTCACCGAGTGGCCCTCTGCACGGGGAGCGGTGGCAGCCTGCTGGATCTGGCCGTGAGGGCCGGCTGCCACGTGTTCCTCACGGGCGACGTCAAGTACCACGATGCCCAGCGAGCCGTCGAGGCCGGATTGGCCTTGATCGATGTGGGGCATTTCGCATCGGAAAGGTTGATCCTTGAGCCGCTGGCCGCCTATCTTCGCTCGGTGGCGGAAAATCGGCGGATTTCCATCCAGGTGTTTGTGGCGACGTCCGAGAGAGATCCTTTTTGGATTCCGAAAAACACATCATGAACAGGGCGGTGACGTGGGATGCCGTCAATCCGTTGGGTAAACTCTTGAGGTACGGCTCTTGTGTGAGCACAGAGGAGGTACGCATTGCTTGAACAACTCAAATGCCTGATCCAGTTTCAAATATTGGAGGACAAGAAGTCCCGCCTGATTCGCTCCTACGAGGAGAGTCCCAAGCGTCTCGCCGAGCTCTTGAAGGAGTTCGAACAGTTTGAGGCGGAATACCTTGCGAAGAAGGCGGAATATGAACATGCCAAGAAGATGCACCGATCTCTCGAGCAGGAGATTTCGGACCTGGAAAGCAAGATCGCCCGCAGCAAGCAGCGCATGAACGAAGTCAAGACGAACAAGGAATACACGGCGATTCTCAAGGAAATCGAGGATCTGAAAAAGGAAATCGGCATCAAGGAGGATGGGACGCTGGAATTCATGGATCGCATCGAGGTCTTGAGCCGAGAGCTCAGGACCCTGGAAGCCGAGGTTGACAAGCGGAAGAAGAGACTGGATGAAGACAAGCGCGCCCTCGAGTTGGAAAACGCACGGATGAGCGGACGACTCGAGCAGATAGAAGCCTTGCAGCAAAAGGTTCGGGAGAGAATGGACCCCGATCTCCTGAAGCGCTCGGAGTCCCTCATCGAGAAGCGTTCAGGTGTCGCCGTGGCCCCCGTGGAAAGCGGGATCTGCAAGGTCTGCAACCTGAACATTCCTCCCCAGAAATTCATCGAATTGCAGCGCGACGAGACCATCCATCAATGCCCCCACTGCCATCGATTCATCTACTGGCCGGGCCACGAAGGTTACTGCTTCCAGGGAGATGATCTCGAGAACATCTGAATGACGTTTAGTATACAAAATCAAATAGATGGTTAGAACCCACCGTCGTTTTTGGCATCGTGGAAATGGAAGAAAAGGGGTTGCCATTTGGTACCGCCTGTACTATGAAAGTGACTCTCCCCGCTGTGATTCCCCGAATAGAGTTCTATTGAGAGAGGTTGGATATCCATGGCAACTTATGGCATGAAGATTTTTGCCGGCAACAGTAACAGGGCGCTGGCGGAACAGATCTGTGGAGACCTTGAGATGCACCTGGGCAAGGCGCTGGTGTCCAGGTTCAGTGATGGCGAGGTTCGCGTCGAAATCGGAGAAAACGTTCGCGGGGCAGACGTCTTTGTGGTGCAGTCCGGTGCAGCTCCTGTCAACGACCACTTGATGGAGCTCCTGGTCATGATCGATGCCCTCAAGAGGGCCTCGGCACGGAGGATCACCGCGGTCATCCCTTACTACAGTTATGCGAGGCAGGATCGGAAGAACAAACCCCGCGTGCCCATCACCGCCCGCCTCGTGGCCGACCTCATCACCAGGGCTGGTGCCCACCGCATTCTCACCATGGACCTGCATGCAGGGCAGATTCAGGGTTTCTTCGATATACCCGTGGACAATCTGTATGCCTCTCCCGTTCTGCTTCCTTACATTCGAGAGAACTTCAACAACGGGCTCGTGATCGTGTCTCCTGATGCCGGCGGAGTTGCGAGAGCCAGAGCCTATGCGAGGCGACTCAAGGCAGGTCTTGCTCTGATCGACAAGAGGCGCTCGGACGTGAACGCCGCCGAAGCCCTGAACATCATTGGTGAGGTGGAAGGACGGACCGCCATGGTTCTTGATGACATGGTCGACACTGCCGGGACCCTCGTCGAAGCGACCAGAAGCCTGGCTGAAAAAGGCGCCAAGGAAGTGCACGCCTGCGTGACCCATGCGGTTTTGTCCGGTCCAGCGGTGGACCGCATTGAAAACAGTCTCCTGAAAACTCTTGTGGTGACCGACACCCTGCCCCTGCGCCCCGAGGTGGCGAAGTGCTCGAAGATCATGTGCCTGCCCTCTTGCCGGCTTTTTTCGGCGGCCGTCAGGAACATCCACAACGAGGATTCGATCAGCACGCTTTTTGAGATTCTCCATTAGAGACCCTGGTGAAGTCGCGACCCACCGGGATGGGTCCCTGAAGTCCGCCGTTGAGTCCAAGGCTACTCAATCCTCGGCTTCCACAGCACAAGCAAACCCAAGAGCCCGCTCGCAAGCAAGAAGTGTCCTTGCCATCGAAGGAAATGATCCTCGCTCGTGGCCGTGAGGCCGGGATCTCCCTCTGGGGGCCAGGAGGGAACCCGAGCATCCAGTCTCTCCGTGGAGCCCCGGAGGACGTCTTTCATTGATCCATGGATCGTCTGCCACGCCAAAGACGGAGAACAGCCTCTCTTGCTGCCCATGAACAAGCCTCAATTCATCTACGACCTGGATGACCGGCCTCCCGTCGGGCATGTCCTGCTGTACGGCGTTCAGTGGGCCATGATCATGTTTCCGGCCCTGATCATCGTGGCGGGGCTCAGCACCAGAGCGCTCCACATGGGCCCGGAGGAGGAGATCCGCTTTTTTCAGTTCATTCTCCTGACTTCCGGCGGGTTTACGGCGGTTCAGAGCCTCATGGGTCACCGGTATCCCGTTTTGGACGGGCCGGCCACCGCTTTGCTCCTCACTTTCATCGTTCTCGCCCCCCACGGCTTGCCGGTCATTCAAGGCGGGACCATACTGGGAGGTGTCTTTCTCATCGTCCTGGTTGCAACGAGGCAGCTCCAAAGAGTCATCCACTACGCCACTCCCAACGTGGTCGGTGTGATTCTGATGCTCATCGGCTTTACCCTGCTGCCCCACATCGCACGTTCCATGTCAGGCAGCAGCGCATCGCAGCCCGAGGGATCCGCGCCGGTTTTCCTTTTCAGTCTCGCTCTCGTCCTGCTCATGGCCTGTGTCTCCTATTGGTTGAAGGGTTTTTGGAAGACGGTATCCCTCCTTGCCGGGATGCTTCTCGGAACGCTCGCTTTCTCGGTTCTCCATGCTGTTGACCGGAGTCCGTGGGACAATGCCCGCTGGATCTCCATGCCCACCAACTGGGTCCCTTCGTTGCCCACCCTGTATTGGCCTTCGGTTGTGGCTTTCGTGTGTTCCTATGTCGCCGTCCTTGTGAACAGTTTAGGAAGCCTCCACGGGATAGCCAAGATCACCGACGAGGAGCGATTGGGTCCAGCCATCACTAGGGGAGTGCTGTTCAATGGAATCGGAGGGATATTCGCGGGTCTGTTTGGAGTCGTCGGAACGGTGAGCTACAGCATCAGCCCCGGCGTCGTTCTTGCCAACAGGGTTGCGAGCCGATACGCGACCTTCTGCTGTGGCATCATCCTCCTGATCGCCGCGTTCGTTCCCAAGCTGGCGGCGGTTTTCGCGATGGTCCCTGCTCCAGTGGTCGGGGCGGCCTTGTGCGTGGCGATGGGCGCCCAGGTGGGAGCGGCCCTCTCCGTGATAGCCGCCGATAGCATATCGGCCCGGGATTATTACGTGGTTGGGGTGCCGCTCTTGGTCGGAACTCTCGTGGGCTTTCTTCCCGAGGCTTTTTTGTCGGCGCTTCCCGCCGTGTGGCAAGTTTTCCTGGGTAACGGGCTCATTGTTGGCATCTTTCTAGCCCTGCTTCTTGAGCACGTCCTTTTGAGGAAGAAGATCAACGGGTAGTCTCACTCTCACTTTTGATTTCACCTCTCTTTTCGGTTGGGATGACCTGCGAATGCACATACAATTGCTTGGGCTTCCTGCCATCGAACGCGGGTCCCCGTCGGTTCCATGCGCATCGCCGATGCTGTTGTGATGGAGTTTTTGGGATATCATGGAGAATACATGGAGAGTGACCAGTCAGGGATGAGCCTTCCTTGCCCCGGGTGTGGAACCGAGGTGAAGGTCTACCGCAACCCCTTCCTCACGGTGGATGTCATCATCCATGTTCCGGGGCGCGGCATTGTCCTCATAGAGCGCAGGAATCCCCCGTTCGGGTGGGCCCTTCCCGGCGGCTTCGTGGACTATGGAGAAACCCTGGAAACCGCGGCACTGAGGGAGGCGAAAGAAGAAACGGGGCTCGACGTGGAAGACCTGGTCCAGTTCCATGCCTATTCGGACCCGGCGCGTGATCCCCGCCACCATACGGTGACAGTTGTTCTCACGGGTATTGGCCGCGGGGAGCCCAAAGCGGGGGACGATGCAAAAAAACTCGGGGTTTTCCCATTGGAGAGCCTGCCGGAGCCCCTGGCCTTCGACCACGGCCAGATCCTTGCGGATTACAGGTCGGCTCGTGCTCAAGCCGCACCTTAAGTTGTGCAGGCATTGCTCACCATCATGAAGCAAGAAGGATGACGTGATCGATCGGGTCGGATCTCATCTGCCGAAAGAACAAACCGCCTCCGAGAAGGTTTCACCGGTTGTCGTCAGGAGCTTTGACAGGAATGGGCTTCTGAGCGAGAAGACCGAGTGGGTCATCAAGGAACAACCGGTGACTCTGTATCTCAACGGCAACGAACTGGTGACACTGCTCTGTGCGGGCCACCATCTCGACGAGCTGGCCGCGGGCTTCCTCCATGCCGAAGGCTTTCTTGAGACGCTTGGTGATCTCGAGAAGCTGGAAGTGAACGAGGAGTCCGGGAAGGTTGAGGTGACGGTGGCCACCGACGTTTCCCTGGCGAACCACATGTGGCAGAAGCGCACGGTGACTTCGGGATGCGGCAAGGGAAGCCTTTTCTACTATTCCCTGGATGCGTTGTTGAGCAGGCCCGTGGCGAGCGGGCTGACCATTCCCGCGCACAAGATTCTGGAACGGGTGGATGACCTCAACCGCCTCTCCGAGATTTACCGACGCACTCATGGCGTGCACAACACGGCTCTGGCCGGTCCCGACGAGGTGGTGCTCTTTCGTGACGACATCGGGCGGCACAATGCCGTGGACATGATCGTGGGCCATTGCCTTTTTCATGGGATTGCGCTGGAAGACAAGCTCCTCATCACGACGGGGCGGCTCACGTCGGAAATACTCATCAAGGTGGCGAAAGTCGGCCTGCCAGTCCTGGTGAGTCGCAACACGGCCACCACCCTTGCCATTGAGCTGGCCAGATCTTTGAATATCACCCTCATCGGGTATGCCCGGGCGGGCAAATTCGTTGCCTATGCGGGCGAGCACAGAATCTTGCAGTGAGCCATGATGCCACTCTACCTGGACAATGCGGCCACGAGTCATCCCAAACCGGCGTCGGTTTACGAGGCCGTGAGACGGGCACTGGAGGATGTGGGCGCGAGCCCTGGCCGTGCGGCGCACCGTCTGGCCCGCCAGGCTTCGGCCCTGGTCTCGGGTGCCAGGAAGAAGGCGGCGGAGATCCTGGGAATTCCTGATCCGCTCCAGGTGATCTTCACCAAGAACGCGACGGAAAGCATCAACGTTGTCCTGAAGGGATGGCTACGCCCGGGGGATCGTGTCCTCATTTCCGGCATGGAACACAACGCCGTGGTCCGGCCGCTGAGGAAGCTTGAGGCTTCGGGAGTTAAGGCTGAGGTGATTCCCACAGGTCCCGATGGGGAGCTGAACCTGGAAGCCCTCGGGCGGATGCTGCGGGGTCATCCCAGACTTGTGGCCTTGAGCCACGCTTCCAATGTGAACGGGACCCTGCAGCCTGTTTCGGAAATTGCGGGACTGTGCGATGAGGCGGGGGTCCCCCTGCTTCTGGATGCCGCCCAGACAGCGGGTCTGCAGCACATCGCCCTGGTGGACTGGAACCTGGGCATGCTCGCCTGCTCCGGCCACAAGGGACTGCTTGGCCCTCAGGGCACGGGAATTCTTTATGTGCGAAAGGACCTGAATGTGTCTCCTCTCCTGGAGGGAGGAACGGGGAGCAGGTCTGAGGAGGATGTGCAGCCGGAATTCTGCCCGGATCGCTATGAAAGCGGCACACTCAATCTTCCGGGTATTGCGGGACTTACGGCGGGCATCGACTTCATTCTCGAGAAGGGTATGGCAAACCTCCGTGCCCATGAATTGAAGCTCGCCTCCACCCTTGAAGAAGGTCTTTCGGAAATGCAGCGGATCAGGGTCTTCAGGCCGAAGACGCGGGGAACCGGGGTGGTTTCCTTCGCCGTGGAAACCATGAGCCCGGGAGACGTGGCTCACTTGCTCGACGAAGCCTTCGATATCGCCGTCCGGGCTGGATTGCATTGCGCTCCCCTTGCCCATCGGACCATCGGGTCCTTTCCCCAAGGGACGGTTCGGGTTTCCCCCGGCTTTTCAAGCACCCATGAGGACATGAGCCGTTTTCTGGAAGCCATGGACACCCTCGTCGGCAGGCGCTTGCGGTCTCGCTCTGGCCGGGGGTGAAACAGTTCGGTTCAGGAAGGCACAGGGTCATTCCATGATACGAAAAGCACGCATTGGCGATGTGGTGGGCATTCAGAAGATGCTTGGCCATTTTGCCCAAAAGGGAAAACTTCTGCCGAGGTCTCTCAGCGAGCTCTACACCAACCTGAGGGACACGTTTGTAGCCGAGGAGGAACAGGACGGCCGGGTTGTGGGCAGCTGCAGCCTCCACATCATATGGGAGAACCTTGCGGAAATCCGGTCCCTCGCGGTGGACGACGCCCATCAAGGGCGCGGCATCGGCCGCCGCCTCGTGGAGGCCTGCACCGCCGAAGCCCATGAGCTGGGAATCGGCAGGCTCTTCACCTTGACCTATGAAACCGGGTTCTTCAAGAAGCTGGGGTTCAAGGTCGTGGACAAGAACATCTTCCCCCACAAGATCTGGGCCGATTGCCTCCATTGTCCCAAGTTTCCAGACTGCGATGAAGTGGCCCTGGTGCTCAATCTGTGGCCTCAGCCGGATTTGCAGGCGACGGGTCCGACCATCCCCGGCGTTCCTGAACCTCCCGCCCAAAAAAAGCGCGGTCCCGCAAGACGCCGAAAGGAGCCCTCACCCGGCGACAGGATTGGATGCTGAAGGGGGCTCCGCACCTTGCACCCTCCACAGTGTGGGACGCAGCAGGCCGTTGCACTGCCGCCGTGTCTTCATTCCCTTTCCATGTTTGCCTGGCTTGGAAGGTCTCTTTCTTGCATGCTCTCGCCCCGGTGTGAATTGCAAATTGGGTGCACCTGAGTTATAAAGGTTTTCGAATCCACAAGCCATGGGCACGGTGAACGTGCCTTATTTATTGAGAAAATCAGAATCCGGGCGAAGCGCATTCCGGAGAAAGGAATCCATAAGTTCCATGATTGGCAACGTCATCAAGAAGATATTTGGAACCCACAATGATCGTGTCTTGAAACAGATTGTTCCCATCGTCGACGAAACAAACGAGTTGGAACCGGGGATCCGCGTCCTCAGCGACGCCCAGCTCAGGGGCAGGACCGACGAATTCCGCCGTCGCCTGGCCGATGGGGAAACCGTCGACGATCTCCTGCCGGAGGCCTTCGCCGTCGTCAGGGAGGCGTCCATAAGGACCCTGGGGATGCGCCCCTTTGACGTCCAGATGATCGGCGGCATCGTTCTCCACCAGGGAAAAATCGCTGAGATGAAGACGGGCGAAGGAAAAACCCTCGTTGCGACGATGCCCATCTATCTCAACGCCCTCACGGAGCGAGGGGTGCACCTGGTCACGGTCAACGATTATCTGGCCCGGCGCGACAGCGAATGGATGGGGAAAATCTACCGGTTCCTGGGCCTCAGGGTGGGCTGTATCGTCCATGGACTGGATGATCGCGAGAGGCGTGAAGCCTACCACGCCGACGTGACATATGGGACGAACAACGAATTCGGCTTCGACTACCTGCGGGACAACATGAAGTTCCGACTGGAGGAAACCGTTCAGCGGGATCTTCACTATGCCATCGTGGATGAGGTGGACAGCATCCTCGTCGACGAAGCCCGCACGCCTCTCATCATTTCCGGCCCCGCGGAGAAATCCACGGAGCTCTACATCCGCATCAACCGGATCATCCCCCAGCTCACCGGGGAGGTGCACTTCACGAAGGAGGAGAAGAGCCGAACCGTGGCGCTCACGGAAGAAGGCGTGGTGCGGGTGGAGGGCCTCCTTGGAGTGGACAACCTGTATGATCCGCGCAACATGACCATCCTTCACCACGTGCAGCAGGCCCTGCGGGCCCACACCCTCTTCAAGAGGGACGTGGACTACATCGTGAAGGGCGGGCAGGTCATCATCGTCGATGAATTCACCGGGCGGCTTATGCCTGGACGCCGCTACAGCGAGGGGCTCCACCAGGCGCTGGAAGCCAAGGAGGGAGTCAAGGTCGAAAATGAGAATCAGACCCTCGCCTCCGTCACTTTCCAGAACTACTTCCGCATGTACGACAAGCTGGCGGGGATGACGGGAACGGCGGAAACGGAAGCAGCGGAATTCGCCAAGATCTATAAACTTGATGTCTTGGTGATCCCCCCCCACAGGAAGATGATCCGCCTCGACCATCCCGACTGCATCTACCGGACGGAGAAGGAGAAGTTCCGGGCCGTGGCCCAGGAAATCAAGGAGCTCCACTCCGCGGGGCGCCCGGTGCTGGTGGGCACGGTGAATATCGAAAAGTCCGAAAAGCTGAGCGACATGCTGAAAAGGCAGGGGGTGCCCCATCAGGTGCTCAACGCCAAGCAGCACGAAAAGGAGGCGGAGATCGTCGCCAGGGCCGGACAGCCCAATACGGTGACCATCTCCACGAACATGGCGGGAAGAGGAACGGACATCGTCCTTGGGCCGGGCGTGGCCCAGGAGGGAGGCCTGCACATCATCGGCACGGAACGCCACGAAGCCCGGCGCATCGACAACCAGCTCCGGGGGCGTTCAGGACGCCAGGGGGATCCGGGTTCGTCGCGGTTTTACCTCTCTCTCGAGGATGACCTCATGCGCATTTTTGCCGCGGACCGCCTTTCCGGACTCATGCAGCGCATCGGGATGGCCGAGGACGAGCCCATCGAGCACCGGCTCATCAGCCGCGCCATAGAGAACGCCCAGAGCCGCGTGGAAGCTCAGAACTTCAGCATCCGCAAGCACCTCCTGGACTACGACGACGTGATGAATCAACAGCGGGAGGTCATCTACCAGCAGCGCCGAGAGGCTCTCAAGGGAGAGGATCTCAAACCGGTCATCCTGGATATGGTCGAGGATGTGCTCGATGCCGTCCTTGCCGAGACCACCGATGAGAAGACCTACTCGGAGGACTGGGATCTGGAGAAGCTCAACACGGAAATCTGGAGGTTTTTCGGCATCCAGGCCCAGTTGACCGCGGAGTCCCTTGCGGATGCCCGGATGGACGGATTCCGGGAGGATTTGCTCCAGCGCATCCTGGACCGCTACGAGGCCCGGGAGAAGGAATTCGGCTCCACAGTCCTGCGGGACCTCGAAAACTACGTGCTCCTCCAGACGGTGGACAGCCTGTGGAAGGACCACCTCCTGAACATGGACCACCTGAAGGAGGGAATCGGGCTCCGGGGCTATGGTCAGCAGGACCCCCTGGTCGCCTACAAGAGGGAAGGGCACGGCCTCTTCGCGGAAATGATTCAACGGGTGAAGGAAGAGACGGTACGGTTGCTCTTTCATGTGCAGATCCAACGGGAAGATGAGGTGCAGCAGTTGCGCCGGGAACAGGAAGAACAGCCCATGTTCTATGGGCCGGCCGGAGGAGGATCTCGACCCCAGGCCGTGAAAAAAGATCGAAAGGTTGGAAGAAATGACCCCTGCCCCTGTGGAAGTGGAAAGAAATTTAAGAAGTGTTGCGGTCAATAAGAATCCCTTCGTCGTCCCGGGTTTTCGCGTCGCGGCGGCGGCATCGGGCATGCGTTATCGGGATCGGCTGGACCTTGCACTCATCGCGGTGGAACCGGAACTCAACGCAAGAGCCGCCGGTGTCTTCACCGGAAACCGATTCTGCGCTGCTCCCGTCAGCCTCTGCAGGGAGCATTTGAAATCCGCCAGGATAAGGGGGCTCCTCATCAATGCGGGGATTGCCAACGCGTGCACCGGGGAGGAGGGCATGAAGCGTGCCAGGGAAATGGCCCGCATGACGGCCGATGCCCTGGGTGCTTCCGCCAAGGAAATCCTTCTCTGCTCCACCGGAGTGATCGGCAGGCAGGTGGAGCTTGAACCCGTGTCCCAGGTGATGCCCGATCTCATGGAGCAACTTCGGCCCGACGGCTGGGGGGATGTGGCAAAGGCCATCATGACGACGGATCTGGTTCCCAAGATGGCGAGCACCCAGATAGAACTGAGCGGAAAGAAGGTGACCATTGGCGGCGTGGCCAAGGGATCCGGGATGATTGCCCCAAACATGGCCACACTCCTGGCCGTGGTTTGCACGGATGCCGCCATACAGCCTCCTATCCTGGATCACTGGGTGCGTTGGGGAACGGACCGCTCTTTCAACTGCATCACGGTGGACGGGGACACCAGCACCAACGATTCCCTCCTGGTTCTGGCGAGCGGGCGGGCGGGAAACCCCATCATCACGGACATCAGCAGCATGGAGAGCAGGGTGTTCGGGGAAGCGCTGCAGGCGGTTCTGCTGGAGCTTGCCAAGATGATCGTCATGGACGGGGAGGGGGCCACCAAGTTCATTGAAATCGCCGTGACGGGGGCTCCCGACCGGGACAGCGCCAAGAACCTAGCCCTGACCATTGCCAATTCCCCTCTCGTGAAGACCGCCTTCTTCGGGGAGGATGCCAACTGGGGAAGGATCGTGGCCGCGGCCGGCCGTGCCGGCGTGCCCATCATGCCCGACAAGGTGGCCCTCCTTTTTGACGATGTCTGTGTGTTCCGTGGCGGCATGCCCGTGGACGATGCCGAAGTGGAGGAGAAGGCGAGCCAGGTCTTCAAACAGAAAGAGATACGCGTTCAGTTGGATTTGGGTACGGGCTCTGCGCGTTTCACCGCATACACCTGCGATTTTTCCTACGACTATGTGAAGATCAACGCCTCGTACCGTTCGTGATCCAATGATCCGAATGATGGGGCTGGGGGGGATTTTCTGCCTTGCGGTGGGTCGTGAACCATGTCTGAACGATCACAAGCAATTGCGTCGGGTGCCATTCGAGCCCTGCTGCTCGTCATTCTGGCACTCGGCCTCTTCCCGGTTCAACTCCACGCCGAGAGTTGCGCGGAAGTGGTGGGGAAGCTCAACCAAAAGCTCACTCCGCACATTGATGAGGTGGAACTGGCAAATATTCTCGAGACTCTCAACGCAACCGGCAACGGATCCCTTCCCCCGCAATTCATCACCAAGGGGCAAGCGAGGGGGCTGGGCTGGAGGCCCGGAACGGACCTGTGGTCCTATCCCGAGCTGCGTGGAAAGAGCCTTGGGGGGGATGTGTTCCAAAATCGGGAGCGGAGGCTTCCCGATGGAAGACGGGTGTGGAGGGAAGCCGACCTCGACTTCAACGGAGGGCGGCGGGGACCGAAGCGCCTCGTTTTCTCTGAAGACGGCCTAAGATATGTGACGGTGGACCACTACTCCACATTCCGGGAGGTGCCTCCATGCCGGTAGAACCCAAACGATGCACCATTGCCGGGAGACATGTTCTTTCCCTTGAGCTGTTCTATGATGAAATAGCCCGCCAGCTTGATTTTCCCGCCTATTTCGGACGAAATCTGGACGCGTTGTATGACGTCCTTTCAACAGACCTCGAGGGCCCCCTGGAAATGGTCTGGGAGGACGCATCCGTTTCACAAACCCGCATGGGGAAAGATTTCCTGCGCCTTCGGGAAGTGCTGGAGCAAGTTGCTTCGGAGCGGGACGATTTCGTCATCGTTTTCGCATGAGCGTCCAGGCGAGTCCGAACAGATCCGGCGGTACTGCCGGCTGGTCAGCTCAACTTCCGGAGGACTCGTGCGATCTCCCGCAAAACAGGCCGTGGCGTGATTCTCCGTGAGGCGCCGGGCAGGTTCACCCTCGATGCCCGCCCCGAAACGGTCATCATATTCCTTCATGCCCTTGCATGCCCCCCTCGTGCAACATGCCCCCTCTGTCTACCCCAATCCCAGGCTGCACCAAGCTTTGCGCTGTCCACGCATCACCATGGCCAGCGCTCTGCAAGTGCCTCTGGAAAGTCTCAATGGTGTTGACTTAGTGGCGCTGTTCGTAGATAGAATGACGTAAAAAAGTCGCTGTCAACGGGCGGGAGTGTATCCCACCTCCTCAATAAATGCATGCGTGGGGCGGGCTTTATGCCCGCGCAAAAATAATCCTCGGTCAATGGAAATCATTGAGCGTTTGCAACAGTGTCAGTGAAATGTTGCTGATCCTGGCTCGACGCCATCAAATGCCCATGAGGCAGGGGCTGGAGAGACATTATGGTCCTTTTTATCAGGAGGTTAGCGAAGCCATGGCTGATCAATCGTGCGGGTGCGAATACTCGCTTCGCAATGCCAGAGCAATGCTGGACGCCATTGGCAGAGGTGTCATCGCCATCGATACCTCCGGGGCCATCAGCCTGTTCAGAGAAATCTCCGAACTGGAACATGTGGTCACCGAACTCGACGTCTACCGGAAAATGCACCGGGAACTGGACGCTGTTTTCGAATCGTCCTCGAACTCAAATTGAGAGATTCCCCCATCCCGAATGACCAGAGGGCATTGTGCGCTTCCCGGCTCGATGCTCGGCAGCAGGCGGATTAAGCGGCCGCAATGGCCAAGGACAAAAAAACTTTGCCAGGAGGAAGAACGATGGAAAAGAAGAGACTGAAATTCGTCGGAATGGTCGGGATGCTTGTATTCTGCTTCGCACTGCTCCCCATGGGGGGCGCCTGGGCGCAGCAACAGCAAGCAAAGTATCACCTGAAAGTCGGCACCGTGGAATTGGCTGATGCCGCCAATACCAAGGGCTTTGAAGCCTTCAAGGCCTATTGCGAAGGCGCCAGCGGCGGCGAAATCAAAATCGATCTATATCCAGCCAATCAACTTGGGTCGCTGGACGAACTCTTTGAAGGGGTGAAAACCGGCGTTTATCAGATGTGCCAAGGTGATGAGACCATAACCGGGTTCTATGATCCCATGCTGGTACTGAGCATCCCTTATCTCTTCTCCAATGAATACGTGGTGATGAAGTTCTTTCAGAGCGATTTCTTTCAGAAGTTGAATGAGGGCTTTGCACAGAAAACGGGGGTAAGGATCCTGGCTGCCACCACTTACGGCTTCCGCTGCTTCACCAACAACAAGAGGCCCATCAAATCCCTGGACGACATCAAGGGGCTCAAGCTTAGAGTTCAGCCGGTTCCCGTGATGATGGAGCTGGTCAAGGCGTTGGGCGGCTCCCCGACTCCCATCAGCTGGGGTGAGCTATACAGCGCCCTGCAGCAGGGTGTCGTGGACGGGCAAGAGAATCCTCCCGGCCTGGTCTACGATTCCAAGTTCTATGAAGTTCAGAAATACATGACCATGGACGAGCATGTCCTCGCCTTCAACCTCTATTACGCCAATGACAAATGGTATAAATCCCTTCCAGAAAACATCAAGAAGATCTTCTTCGTGGGTTCCCGGCTGGGCGCGGATACCGAGTACGCCCTGCGCGTCTACGGCAACAAGGTGAGCATTGTGAGTGAACTTGAGAAGAAGGGGATGCAAGTTTACATTCCACCGCAGTCTCTCAAAGACACCTTCAAGCAGCAAGCCCAGAAACCTGTCCTCGATTATCTGCGAGGCAAGATCGGTAGCGAAACCGTGGATAAGGCTTTGAAAACGGTGAGCGACATTGAGCAACAGATTGCCAAAGAGGCTCTGTAGCAATTGCTGGGGGCCGCATAACTCGAAAGGCGATTCGGCCCCCGAACGCTCTATCCAGCAGTGAGGCCAAAGGAAACAGAGGGTGCAGCGGTATGATGAGTTTTATCGGAATGCTCGTCAACTGGACGGACAGGGTCCTGAAGGCGGTGATCTCGGCCATGGTCGGTGTCATGTTGTTGGCCATCGTGCTGCAGGTGTTTTGCCGCTATGTCCTCAATTCGGCCCTGAGCTGGCCGGAGGAACTGTCACGCTACCTCATGATCTGGTCCGGCCTCCTGGCGGCGATTTATGCGTATCATGAAGGCTCCCATGTGGGGGTAACCTTTTTGTTGGAGCGTCTGAACCCGACGGTGATGAAGGTGATCGTGGTGGTCTCCCATATCCTCATGGGCATCTTCCTGTGCGTCGTCACCTGGCAGGGAACGGCGATTCTGGGCAAATTCCAGGATCTCAAGTCCTCGGCACTGCAGATTCCCATGGTGGTTGTCTACGCGGCGGTGCCGGTTTCCGCCCTCCTGATGTTCCTCGTGTGCCTCAAACTCATCTATGTCACGCTCTTTGACCACGAGAGAAGAGAGGAATAGCTGATGGTGATCGTGGTCCTGTCCGCTCTTTTTGTCATCACGCTCATGGCGGGTGTTCCCATCGCTTTTTCCACCGGCATTGCCTCCCTGGGTGCCATCCTGGTCATGGGCAATGTCCCCTTGCACGTCATCGTCATCCGCATCCTGAAAGGCATCGATTCCTTTCCCTTGATGGCCATTCCTTTCTTCGTTTTAGCCGGGGAAATCATGGCCAAAGGCGGGGTGACCGATCGTCTGGTCAAGTTCTCCAACATTCTGGTCGGGAAGATCAGCGGCGGCCTGGCCCAGACCGCCATCGTCGGAAGCATGATCTTTGCCGGCATCACCGGCTCGGCTACCGCCGATGCCACCGCCGTCGGCTCGGTGCTGATTCCGGCCATGAAGAAGGAGAAATATGATGAACACTTCAGCTGTGCGGTCATTGCCGCCGCAGCTGTTATCGGGCCCATCATCCCCCCCAGCCTGACCTTCGTCATCTATTCCCTGGCTACCGGTGTCTCCATCGGCGGTATGTTCGTTGCCGGAATTGTCCCCGGGGTGCTGGTCGGGCTTGGGTTGATGCTGGTGGCCTATGTGATCAGCAAGAGGCGGAATTACCCGCGGAGAACCACGTCCCTCAGTTGGCGGGAGATCCTGGAGACATCCAAAACCGGCATGGTCGCCCTCATCATGCCCGTGATCATCGTCGGCGGGATTCTGGGCGGCGTCTTTACCGCCACTGAAGCGGCCGCAGCCGGCGCCTTCTATGCCATCGTGGTCTGCCTCTTTGTGCTGAAGACGGTGCGCTGGCGGGATCTTCCCGAAATGTTTTTCACCACGGCCAAGATCAGCAGCATCATTCTGCTCCTCCTGGGGACGACCAACATTCTGAGCTGGGTGCTGACCATCAATGATGTGGGAAAGGCGGTTGTTTCCTTTTTTGTCTCCGTCACCGACAACGTTTACGTATTTCTTGCCATCGTGAATGTGGTCTTTCTCGTCATCGGCATGCTCGTCGACACCTTTCCCGCTATCCTCATCATGGCTCCGCTGTTGCATCCCGCTGCCATGCAGTTTGGTCTTCATCCCCTGCACTTCGGCATGGTCATCTGCGTGAATCTGCTGATCGGACTCATCACGCCACCGGTCGGGACCAACCTGTTCGTCATCTGCGCCATTGGCAAGGTCAAGCTGGAACCGCTGATCCAGGCGGTCATCCCTTTTCTTCTGATTGAGATTGTCGTGCTGCTCCTCATTTCCTATTTTCCCATCCTCACCCTCACTATCCCGAAGCTGGCGGGATTTTATTGAGCACCGGGCGATCTCCATGGACAAGGGCAAGATCAACGGCATGCTGCTGGTTCTCCTGGCCTCCGCGCTGTGGGGAGCCAGTGGCCCGTTCACCAAGCTCCTGCAGGCGAATGGTGCGGATTTCCTTGACATTCTTTCCTGGCGCTATCCCATTGGTTTGACCGCTCTGGGGATTTACTGGGTAACCTGGCACAGGGGCTCGTCGCTGGTCCTTGAGCGAAGAGCCTTTAAACTTACCTGCTTTGCGGCCCTGGTCATCCTCGTTGTCAACGGGGCTTTCATTCTGAGCAATTTTTATACGACGGTGGCCAATGCCATCGCTCTCAGCTTCACCGCCCCCGTCTTCGCTGCAATTCTGGGCTGGCTCGTCCTGGGGGAAAAGATCCGTTCCCGCCATCAGTTCGCCATCTTGCTGGGCCTCGCCGGTGTTTGTCTGCTTGCCATTCATAGGACTCCTGCGGCCAGGGAAGGGATCGTCCCTTCTTCCAACATTATGCTTGGCAATACTCTGGCGCTCCTATGCGGAGCGACCTTCGGCGGCTACTTTGTGGTCGCCCGAAAATTTGCCATGGAGCACGGGGAGGTCATCAATTCCACCATCTGGCAGTTCCTGCTGTTGACTCTTGCCATTGCGCCGGTGACGGTCTTCACATGGTGGCGCGGGATCTCGGGCACAAATTACCTCTACCTGCTGGTCTACGGTATCTTCTGCACGGCGGCGCCGATGTTGCTGATCAACGTCGCCGGGCTTTTTCTCAAAGCCCATGAAAGCAGCGTTGTGGCCCTCTCGGAGGTGCCTTTCTGCATCCTCCTGGGCATGATGCTGGTGGGGGAGTATCCCTCCCTCATATCGTGGATGAGTGTCGCGCTGATCGTTTCAGCCGCCCTTCTGGTGGGGCTCAGGGAGGGGTGAAGAGAGGGAACTGAATGGTTTAATCGATAACCTTGCAGCCCGGCATCCATGAGGGAGTGAAATCCGGCCCTTTGTGCATGGCCATGCGCTAGCCGGGAATGAGGGAAATGGGGAGAAAAAGCGAGTGAGTCGCTCTGTGGCGATCAGCATGAAAAGGAGGTAAAGCCCATGTATTACCGCGAAATCAAGCAGGCTAAACCTGTGACCGAAGAAGACATTCGACAGCTGCGGAAAACCGTTGGTGCTATCTTGAACAAGGTCAGGAAGGAAGGCGACCAGGCTCTTCGCTACTACGCCAAGAAGTTTGACAGGGTCGTGCCCGCCTCATTCCGCGTTACTGCCGACGAGGCGGCGTTGGCCAGGGATCGTCTTGCTCCCGAGGTGATTGAGGAACTGGATTATGCCATCGAAAGGGTGGAGGCTTTTGCCAGGGCGCAGCGAGAGAGCATCGTCGAATTTGAGCGGGAATTTGAACCGGGCATGAAGATGGGGCAGCGCATCATTCCAGTGGACTCCTGCGGCTGTTACGTCCCCGCCGGCCGTTACCCCTGTCTCACCTCGGCGGTGATGTCGGTAATGCCCGCCAAGGTCGCCGGAGTGAAACGGGTTGTGGCTTGCAGCCCACCGGGACGCGACCACAGCCTCAATGCCGGGATTCTTCATACCATGCACCGGATGGGGGTCGATGAGATTTACTGCGTAGGCGGTGCCCAGGCTATCGCTGCTCTGACCTTCGGCACGGAATCCATCCGCCCGGTGGATCTGATCGTTGGGCCGGGAAACCAGTATGTCATGGAAGCAAAGCGGCAGGTCTTCGGCACCGTCGGCATTGACTTCCTGGCTGGCCCCAGTGAGTGCATGGTTATTGCCGACCGCACGGCCAGAGCCGACTACATCGCTGCAGACCTGCTTGCTCAGTGTGAGCACGATCCCAATGCACGGGGTGCCATGGTGACCACCTCGGAATCCCTCGCCCAGGCGACACTCCAGGAGATCGAGCGGCAGCTCAAAGAACGGACGACGGAAGAGGTGGCCCGCGCCTCCTGGGAAAACAAGGGCGTGGTGGTGGTCGTGAAAAACCTGGCTGATGCTGCTCGCTATGCCAATGAATATGCACCCGAACACCTTGAGGTCCACACCGCCAATCCGCGGGAGATACTTCCTCACCTGAAGCACTACGGGTCGCTCTTTCTTGGCCGGAATACGGCCGAGGTGTACGCGGACAAGATTGCCGGCCCCAATCATATTCTGCCGACCGGTGCCGCTGCGCGCTACACTGGCGGGCTTTGGGTGGGGATGTTCATGAAAGTGGTCACTCATATGGAAACGGACGTTTCGGCTGCGCTGAAGTTGGCCCGCTTTGCGGAAACTCAGTCCATATGTGAAGGCATGGATGCCCACCGGTATGCCGCCGCTATCCGTTTGCAGACTCTGAAACCGCGGGGTCAAAAGAGGAGATGATCGCCGTGGAGAAGATACGCGCAATCCAATACGGTGTCGGCGCCATGGGAAGCAACATGGTGAAACTCCTGGAAGGAAAGCCGCAGGCTGAGGTGGTGGGGGCCATCGATCACGATTCCGCCAAAGTCGGCAAAGACCTGGGGGAAGTGGCTGAACTGGGCAGGATGACCGGGATTACCGTGCGCCATCCCACAGAGGAAGTGCTCAACACGGTTGCCGCGGATGTTGTGCTGCTCGCCACCACCGCCTTCATCGATGAGGCGTTCCAACCGATCATGCAGTCCCTGGAGAGGGGCTGCCATGTGGTGACCATCTGCCAGGAGCTCTTTTTCCCGATCGGTAAGACCGTGGAACAGGCCCGAGTGATTGACGAAAAAGCCCGGGAAATGAATGTGGCCGTCACTGCCGTCGGTATCAACCCAGGCTTTGTCATGGACATTGTGCCGATCGTCTGTTCTCTCCCGTGCTGGGAGGTCAAGCGGGTCTTTGTGCGTCGGGTGGTGGATTTCTCTCCCTACGGCCCCGATGAGATGCGCCACATCGGTGCCGGCCTCACTGTCGACGAATTCAGCAAGGGTGTCCAAACGGGGGTCATCGGCCATATTGGGCTCCTGGAAACCGCTGCCATGGTGGCCCACTGCCTTGGCCTCAGAGTGGATGAGCTGAAGCAGACTAAAGCGCCGATGGTTACCTGGAAAGGGCGGCAAAGCTCTTTTGTTGCGGTGGGACCTGGGCGGGTGTGCGGCTTCCGCCAAGAGGTAGCCGGAATCCGGGAGGGAGAGCAAATCCTGGACTTCAAAATGGTCGGGATCGTCTCGCCGGACCGGGAAGAAGACGGGGAGGAACTGGGCGACTACACCAGGATCGACGGCACCCCGAGCGTCGATATTCGGATCAAGGAGGAAATCGCCCAAAGAGGGGGTCTGGGAACGGCGGGTGTTGCCGTCAACATGATTCCCCGGGTGATGACAGCGCCTCCGGGGTTTCACACCATGAACCGCTTGATGCTCCCGCACATCTGGAGCGGGATTTCCGAGTCGGTGCCCATCAAAAGAATTCACACCTTCTGAGGCAAGAGCATGAAGAACAGGCATTTCATCAAACTGGCAGGCAAAACCACAAAGGTGGAGGAAGATGACGAGGAGGTGCAGATGACCCAAATCAGGGTGAAGGCGCATCTCCTCGACAAGGAAATGCAGTGTTCGAGCAGCAGGAAGATCCGCCTTTCGGCGCGCAGACTTCAGGATCTGGCTGAGCGATTGCGGATCTACCGTGAACAGCATGGTCCCGGCAAACCCGACTTCCAGTGGGCGGAGCAGATTGCCGAGCTCTACGGGTCAGCGTTGAAAGAACCCGGACGATTCGAATACCCCTGGTCTCCCAAGCAGAGGATTCGGATCTCCCGCTCCCAGTTCGAGGTCCTGGTGAAGAGCAGGCGGTCGATTCGCAAATTCTCCTCACAGGCTGTGGACGAGGCGCTGATCCTTGACATCGTCACCCTTGCCAGTTGGGCGCCAACCAACTGCAATCAACAGTCCCTGCGGTTTATCATTGTGAAGACCCCTGAAATCCGTAACAAGCTTGCACATGGAGGCATGCACGGAACCATGAGCCCATGTGTCATCGGGGTGCTTGCCGATATGCGGTTCTACTCGGAGGGGGATATGGAGTGCCCCGCCCACGATGCGGGAGCTGCCATTCAGACCATGTTGCTGGCTATCCATTTCCATGGCCTCGGTGCCTGTTACACTTCCTCGGTTGCGTGCAACGCCTCCAAATACCGATCACTGTTAGCTGTGCAGGAATACGAGAAGGTCATGGCCCTCATATGGTTGGGGCACTACGAACATCAACCGATTGCACCACCCAGGCGCAGCATTGCCGAAATAGTGCGCATTCTTTAACACCGGGCGAAACCAGCCGGTTGTTCCCGCCTCGACTGGGCAAGAGAGAATCATGATACCCCATAAGGTCTGAGTTCTTCCCTTGAATTCCTTTGGATACAATGGAACGATTGGTCACAGTCCAAGGGGGGGATTTGATCCAGACATCACCCCGGTGACCGGAACCGAAGCCGAAGCCGAAGCGAAATAATCGTGCTTCTTGCGAAAAACCGCCCTGCTCACGGACGGATTTTGGGAACACATTGGCAAAGGAGAGACTTTGCATACCACCACAAGTGACCGAATAAAAAGAGGGCCGAGGAGGGGGCCTCACCGTTCTTTTCTCAAGGCTGTTGGCTTCTCCCATCGGGACATCATGGAAAAGCCCCTCATCGGAGTCGCAAATTCCCAGAATGACCTGTTTCCAGGCCATGCTCACCTGGACAGGATTGCCCTTGCGGTCCGGGAAGGAGTCTTCGCTGGAGGTGGCATCCCCTTTGAGTTCCACACCATTTCCCTGTGTGACGGGATTTGCATGGGCCACGAAGGGATGCGGTGTCCTCTTCCAAGCCGGGAGCTCATCGCGGACTCCATCGAGGTGACAGAGCTGGCCCATGCTTTCGATGGTCTGGTCCTTGTCACAAACTGCGACAAGATCACTCCGGGGATGATGATGGCCGCCGCTCGGTTGAACGTGCCATCCATCTTGATCAGTGGCGGCTCCATGCTGTCGGGCTTCTGGAAGGGGTGCCGCATCGACGACATTACGGTCTTCGAGGCAGTGCCCCGGGTGGAAAAGGGAGAGATGCCTCTCTCCGAATTCTACGACCTGGAGAGGGCGGCAAGCCCTGGTGTTGGTTGTTGCCCTTCCATCGCCACAGCAAACACGATGAACTGCCTCGCGGAAGCCTTGGGCCTGGCTCTGCCCGGAAACGGAGCCATCCCGGCTGTCGCCGCTGAGAGGATTTGTCTCGCACGGGCGACGGGAGAACGAATCGTTGCCATGGTCCGGGAAGATCTCAGACCGGATAGAATCCTCACTCAGAAAAGCTTCGAAAACGCCATCGCTGTGGATATGGCCATCGGGGGCTCCACCAACTCGGTTCTTCATCTGATTGCATTGGCACATGAGGCGGGCATTCCCATGACTCTGGATCTCTTTGACCGGCTGGGCCGCACTGTTCCCCGCCTCTGTAACCTCAAGCCCAATGGTCCTGATTTTATGGAAGATCTTTGGAGGGCAGGTGGCATCCCTTCGGTTCTAAAAGAGCTGGAACGGGGCGGCCTGATCCACCTGGACACCATGACGGTTGCTGGACGAAACCTTGGAGATCTCCTGCAGGAGGTCTTGCAGGGCGATGGGGGAGTGATCCGTCCCGTTTCAGACCCTTGGGATCGGGAAGGGGGCATTGCTGTCCTCTCAGGCAATCTGGCTCCTGATGGTGCCATCATCAAGCAGTCTGCCCTGGCACGAGACCGTCGTCACCATCGGGGCCCTGCCCGAGTTTTTGAGAGAGAAGAAGACGCTGTGGAAGCCATCTTGGAGGGAAGGATTCGCCAAGGGGATGTCATCGTCATTCGTTATGAAGGACCGAGAGGGGGGCCTGGGATGAGGGAGATGCTTCTCGCCACCTCCACCCTTGTTGGAAGCGGTCTGGATCGCACTGTCGCTCTCGTTACTGACGGTCGCTTTTCAGGGGCCACCCGAGGTCCCTGTGTCGGCCACATATCACCAGAGGCCATGGAAGGGGGACCAATAGCCGTGGTGCAGGATGGAGACCTCATTGAGATAGATGTTGAAAAACGGAGACTCACCCTGGATCTTGGTGCGCAAGAGATCGACGCGCGACTGCAAGCCTGGCAGGCACCAAGACCCAAAGTGATACGAGGTTACCTGGCCCGCTATGCTCTCTTGGCCACGTCGGCGTCCACCGGTGCGATCCTCAAATCTCGCCTGAAGTGAGCACTTCCATCGAGCCCATTGGTTGGCACGTCCAAGACATTCGTCTGTAAATTCAGTCAGGTTCTGAAATCAGCAGCCAGTGCCATTTCATCTCAAATATGAGAGGCAACTGCAGTGGGTCAACTTGGCCCATTCTGGGGTTGTCTTCTTGGACCGGCTCGCGTTGATGAGGTGGGAAGCACCACGAAACTCTCCGTGAAAGACAGTTTCGATCCGACCGTCTTCAGGCACAAGTTCGGGCATCGGGAGAAATAGCTGAATTCTCGACGGGGAACTCGGTGTGGACAGTTCTGGGATGAGCATTCAGCTGATCGTCTGCGAAGAAGCGGGCGCACACCTCTTACCGTTTGCTCCTCTCCTGCGTCTCTCCCAGGGTAACTTTGGGCCTGGTGCAACCCGAGAGTGCGTGGGCCATCCATATACATCCCGAACGTACACCGGCTGCGCAGCAGTGGGCAATGGGGGTGCGGAGGTCGACACCCTTTTCCTGCAGCAACTGATGAAGGGTATCCGGGCTGATGGGCAGGTGGTCATCGCCGGAGCAAGAATGAGTCCATGGAACGTGAATTGGCGACAAGGTACGCCGGCCTTGAGCTACTCCGTGGTGGAGCGGGTGTCGATGACAAGTGGGGGGCATGGGAGCGAGCTCGCTTGAGAGTTCACTGATTCGCGAGCCGGCCCTCTCCCATGGAGCTCAGCTCTTTACGCTCACCAGGTGTGTTGCTAAGACCAGAGCCCCAACTCTCCGTACGTTTCACTGATAGTACTTGTGCACGTATTCCAGCACCATCCTGTGGGTGTTGAATACCGGCGTGAGATCGGCGATGGACCGCTTCATGATGGACAGCCACTGGCGCGGATTGGCGTAGTAGGTGGTCACCAAGTCGTCCAGGTCCTGGTAGAGGTCGGCCGCCGCATCGTCGTCGCTCTGGTCTTCGTCGTCCCCGATGGCCCATCCGTTGATCCTGTTCCGGCAGCCCTCGCGCCACCACCCGTCGAGAACGCTCATGTTCACTCCACCATTGAAGCAAACCTTCATCCCGCTCGTGCCGCTGGCTTCCCGGGGGCGACGGGGCGTGTTGAGCCACACGTCGGTTCCCTGAGTCATGAGGGCCCCGAGCCAGATGCTGTAATTGGGCACGAATACGAGGCGCACCTTCTTCTCGTATTGTTCCGCCGTGTTGACGATTTCCTTGATCAACTGCTTCCCGGGTTGATCCTGGGGATGCGCCTTCCCGGCAAAAATGAGCTGGATGCGATCGTAAGCCAGGTTGAAGAGGTATTCCAGATCCGTGAAGATGAGGGTTGACCGCTTGTACGCGGCGGCCCTGCGTGCAAAGCAGATGGTGAGAATCTCGTGAGTGAACCCCGCACCGGAGACGGAGTTGACGTAGCTGATGAGGCGCTTCTTGGCCCGGAGCTTTGCTTCCTTGACGGCGTCGTCGGGGATCTTGTCCGCATCCGCGAGGACTTGGGGTTGCTGGCGCCAGTTGGGAAGATGCGTGTCGAAGAGGGTTTTGAACTCGGGTCCCGTCCAGCTCAGATGGTGCACCCCGTTGGTCACGTGGCCGATGTTGAAGCCTGGAAACATTTGACGGGAGATTTCCCCATGGAGCTCGCTCACCCCGTTGCTCGCCCGGGAGAGATTGAGGGCCAGCACCGTGGTGTTCAGAAGGTCATTGCCCGCGAGTTGCTTGATGTCTGGAGGAAGGTAACTGTCGATGAGTCTTGAGGCCAAATCGTAGGGGAACTTGTCATGGCCGGCAGGGACGGGGGTATGAGTCGTGAAGACGCATTTCTCCCGGACCTTTTGCCTGTCCCCGTTGCAGTCCTTCAGGAGAGCCAGCGTCAGGAAGACGGCGTGGCCCTCGTTCATGTGGTAAGTGGTGATGCTCGGCTCCAGCTTCTTCAGGGCCAGGTATCCGCCTATGCCGAGCACCGCTTCCTGGCAGATGCGGGTGTGGTTGTCCCCCCCGTAGAGAAACTGGGTGATGAGGCGGTCTCCCGGCGCGTTCAACTCAAGGTCAGTGTCCAGAAAGTAGATGGGAACCTTCCCGCCGATGCCGACCTGGTTGTGTTTCCAGACTCCGATGTGGACATCGCGTCCTTCGATCCGGATGGTCACCTTGAAGGGGAGAGGCTCCATGAAGGCTCTCGGGTCGAAATAGGGATAGATCTCTTCCTGCTGCCCCATGGGGCTGATGGTCTGGATAAAGTAGCCCCGCTTGTAGAGTAGTGTCACCGCGACCAGAGGGATATTCAGGTCAGCCGCCGACTTGATGTGATCACCCGCCAGAATTCCAAGCCCCCCGCTGTAGGTGGGAATGTTCTCGTTCAACCCGATTTCCATGCTGAAATAAGCCACCTTCATTGCCGCTTCCCTCTCGTAAGGATTCCCTGCGTGCTGTCGCGCTTTCCGTTAATCGCTCTATATAGCACAGAGCGGAGGCAGGGCAAAGTTCAATAGCATGGATTCGCAGGGCAATCGCACGTCATAGCCCTGGACATCATGGACGAAGTGTGCCAAGCTACCTTGGTGAATTTCAAACCAAGGAGGATGGCGGATGGAACAAGCTACTGGTATTTCAATTAAGGACCATTTCTCGCGACTTTCCGACCCGCGGATTCTGCGAAAGACACGACACAAACTGGTGGATGTGATCGTCATCACACTGTGTGCCGTAATAGCGGGCGCAGACGACTGGGTTGAAATTGCCGCCTTCGGCAAGGAGAAAGAGCAGTGGTTCAAAACCTTCCTGGAGTTGCCGGGAGGCATTCCCTCTCACGATACCTTTGGGCGAGTGTTCTGGCTGATCAATCCCGAGGAATTCGCCAAATGCTTTGTCAGTTGGATTCGCAGCGCTTTCCCGATGGGTGATTCGGACGTGATCGCCATTGATGGAAAAACTGCACGACGCTCTCATGATCGTATCAATGGCAAATCGGCTATCCATGTGGTCAGTGCCTGGGCGGTTCGCAATCGGGTGATCCTGGGACAGGTGAAAACGGAGGATAAATCCAATGAGATCACAGCAATCCCTGAACTGCTCAAGGTTCTCGACATCAATGGCTGTGTTGTGACTACTGACGCCATGGGGTGCCAAAAGGAAATCGCCAGGCAGATAGTCGATCAAGGCGCCGATTACGTTCTTTCCCTCAAGGGCAATCAAGGCAATCTCCATAAAGAGGTTGAACTACTCTTCGACGATGCAACACTACAAATCTACCATAACCTATACCACTCATGCCATGGCGGGTTGAGACCCAGTTACACATCTCTTGGACTGGTTTGAAGAAAAATCCAAATGGAAAAAGCTGACCACCTTTGGAATGGTTGAGTCTACACGGGAAATCGGAGACCAAACCACCCAGGAGACGAGATACTTCATTTCCAGCCTACCCTGTGACGCCAAGCGGTTTGCAGAGGCTGCACGGGACCACTGGGGTGTGGAGAATAGTCTGCACTGGTGTCTCGACATCTCCTTTCGCGAGGATGACAGCCGGGTCCGCAACGGGCATGCCCCTGAAAACTTGGCTATCATTCGCCGTTTTGCCCTGAGCCTCATCAAGCAGGACCCACAGAGAAAGATAGGCATCAAGGCTAGCCGAAAACGAGCCGGTTGGAGCAGTCACTACCTTCTGCACCTGCTAAAGCTGGCCTAAATTTCGTGCGATTGCCCTGCATGGATTCGGTGGTCATTCCGTTGAACGTTTCATGTATGCATGATGTCATGCTGCACGATTGCAGCTCAAAGGAGGCCGTCGAATGAGACAAAGGCGCATGGTGAAGATTGTGGGGGCGAGTGGCCAGATTTCAATCGGCAGGCAATACGCAGGTTCTACTGTGCTTGTGGAAGAACTCGAGGCGGGAGTCTGGCTTTTGAGGATTGCCCGGGTGATTCCCGAGAACGAATTGTGGCTCCACAAAGAGCCGGCGAAGACCAAGATCGACAAAGCCATTGCCTGGGCGGGGGAACACCCGCCGGAGGAAACCGACCTGGAGGCACTAAGTGCCAAGTCGTGATCGCGTGCTCCTGGACCTCAACAACCCCCATTTTTAGGAAGACCTTTTCAGTCTTGAAAAAGCCGGATGTCAACCGGGTTTTCGTCACTGTGCGGAAGATGAGGGGGCTCTCTCTGCCAACGCTAAAAGACGGTGGGATGCAGCCCATGTTGATCACAAAGATCAGAGACCGGAGCCCTTTCAATCCATTGTGGGTTGTATGCTATAGAGATCAAGATAAAGATTTTGGCTGACGTAGCATTTAGTGCGGGACAAAAGCCCCGTAATTTTGTATGGCATGATTAAAACTCTGCTCACAGGGGGTCCTGCCATGCCAAGTATCCGCCTCACCCTGGCAAACACAACATCTAGTTTATTGCACGAACTCCTTTGCAAGGCCCAACATAAGGGAGATCTTCGCACAGTGAAACGAATCAACGCCGTTCTTGCTGTTGCTCAGCAGTATTCATATCCGGTCATTGCATCCATCCTCGACGTCTGTGAGGAATCCATCAGGCTCTGGGTCAAAGCCTTTTTATTGAAAGGCCCGAACGGTCTCACATCCAACAAGCCCCCGGGAAGACCGGCCAAGTTGACAAAAACGCAGAAGCACGAATTGGATGCAATGATTACCGCCGGACCTCATGCCGCAGGTTACTCTGGCGCCTGTTGGCGAAGCCCCATGATTCAGCACATCATCTATGAGAAATTCGGGGTCTTGTATTCCGTCCAGTACATCGCTCAACTTCTAAAAAGTATGGGGTTTTCCTATCAAAAAGCTCGATTTGTTTCTGATCACAAAGATCCCGAAAAACGCACACAGTGGCTCGAGAGAACATGGCCCGAGATCATCAAACACGCTGAGCGAGAGCATGCGGCGATCCTCTTTGGCGATGAAGCCTCCTTTCCCCAGTGGGGTACTTTAACATACACCTGGGCCAAACGAGGTCAACTCACCATCAAAACATCGGGCATACGAAAGGGCTATAAGGTCTTTGGCCTCATCGACTATTTCACCGGACGCTTCTTCTATGCAGCCCGGGAAGGACGACTGAAATCTGAAAGTTACGCTGGTTTTCTTCAGTCCGTCCTCGACAAAACTCAGGAGCATATCATCCTTGTTCAGGATGGAGCTCGATATCATACGAGCAAAGCCATGCAGGAATTCTTCGAGCAACACAAAGAACGACTGACAGTCTATCAATTGCCGTCCTATTCTCCCGATTACAACCCCATTGAAAAACTCTGGAAGGAGATCAAAAAAGACGGGACCCATCTGCACTATTTCCCGACCTTCAATGATCTCGTCGACAAGGTCGAGGAAGTGCTCCTGCTCTTTGCGAACACATGCCGAAAAGTCCTGTCCCTTTTCGGTTTCTATAGAGACCTGAGCGGGGGCCTTGAAAACGCAGCATGATCACAAACCCAAATGTTTTTCTTGAACACTATAGGTCAAAAAGGGCCTATGTAGCTGCTTCTTGGGAAGGTCTAGCCGCAGAATCCTTTGTTAGTTCCTCGATGAGTCTATTCGCGCCATCGTGTCTTGGATCATAAGATAAGGCTGCTTTTGTGATCGAAAGCGCGCTCGAAATATTGTTCAGGTCGCGCATTGCTACTGCATGCATGTAATGTCTTTCAGCCAAGGCCTTGTGAATCATGCGGTCCGTTGGATCATGACCATGCGCACACTTCAAAATCGAGATAGCAGCCTCATATTCCTCAGGACGGTTCATCGCTAGGCCAGCATCAGCGTGGATTTTCAACATCTTCGAGAAGACATCAGGATCCGTGGGCGCCATTCTGTAAGCATCGTGGGACAACTTGACCGCCTCGGCAAAGCGACCAATATTGATCATTGCCGAAGCTTGCTGGATTCGGGCTCGAGGCACCGTGAGCGCCTCCTCATGCTGAAGGGTGCGTACGAAAGCATTTATCTCTTGGGAGATCACGTTGATCACGTGAACGGCCCCTTCCAAATCGCCTTCTTGAGCAAACCTTCGGGCAAGTCCGACACTCATGTCCTGTGGCTCGACGGTCGCTCGCGCGGAGATGGGCTCACTTAGCCGAGGGGTATTTGCCGGTATGGTCTGCGAAGGTGGATTGAACTTGAGTGGGGCTTCGTCCCCTGCAATCACCTCTGCAAGTTCACATTGGATTTCTGAAGTGACTGTTGCCCAATGTTTGCTGGGAGGAACATCTACAGCTCCTTCCGGAATGCCGCGGAATAATGGGAGAGAATCGACTCCAGAAGGCAACTCTGTGGCCTGGTAAGCCTGAAGGGCAGCACCATAAGCAACGAGGTAGGGATCAGCACTCCTCAATTTGCTTTGGAATCTCTCGCCAAAAATGTCCGCCACCGGCGAGTGAATCGCTGCTTCACCGACTAGCAGAAATACATCCAGGTCGGATATCGTCAGCTCGTTCTGTTCCAAGATGCCATGGATCGAGCTGAGTGCCTCTCCCAGCGGTTGAGCAACCCTTGCGGCAAGCCCACGACCGTTTATCCTTAGCTGTATGGGACGTTCCAGACCCGTCATCTCTGGAATCAATGTCAGAGTGGCTTCCGGATTCTCACGTAGCGAGATTCGCACATTCTCAGCAAGTTGTCGAAACTCGAACCAATGGACAAAACTAAGCTGTTTGAGCCCCAAAAATACGTTGTGCTTCCTCAGTGCAAGGACTACGGCTTCCATGATCATGGTGTCGAAACGCTCCCCGGATAGTCCGGTGACCAAATCCGATGCGACAACCCGACAACGATCCTTGGCTAGCCGCAATAGCGAGAATTCGCACTCGCCGTGCCCAATATCGAAAACCAGCGCGGTGGTTTTATCGCGGCCATGATGATACCCCAGTGCAGCTGCCGTACACCGGTCCACCATAGCAACATCCTTAAAACCGGCTGCCTGAGCACATTCCAAAAGGGCTTTGCGGCCGCTCTGCCGCAGGGTGGTTGGCACTGCGAGCACGGTAGCGCCAATGTTCCCGCCCGTGTAGTCAGCAAGATGCTGCCGAACAATAGTCAATGCCTGCTTCGAGAGATAATCCGGGGTGGCCATGCTTTGGGTCATCTCATACGAATTGCTTGCTCGGACTTGCGGTATGAGATAGGGGATCATCAGTCCGGTGCCCACCTTGTGCAGTGTGGATGGGAATCCGATGCCGAGACTGGAGAAGCTACTATGAGAGTCGAAATAGATCAAGGGTGCGCCGAGCAGCGCTGTCACCGGGAGACTGCAAAGCTCCGCCTTGTGCACGTACGCTGTCTTGAGATCCAGCTCGCCGCAGTCAACACCAACAACAACGTTCTCCTTCATGCTATGCTCCAGTTTCTCGTAACAAGCCCTTAAAATCTGGACGATCGACAACGTCTTGGATTGCAGACTTTTTGGCCATGATCTGCGCCACTATCAGGCGCAAGAAGCCGTTGAGCTGTTCTACCGAAGCCTGATCTCTCCGAGTAAACGCAGCTCGAAGACCGGCCACACCCTGAGCCAATTGCTTTGTGACCTCCGGTGAAGCCGCACCCATCGCTCGTTCGGCGATAAAGAGCTGACTGGCTGTTCCTGACCCAAAAATCTTGTTGCGAAGAAGCAGGGTTGCCCGCTGTCCCTCAACCTGGTTTCCGGCCTCGAGAGCCCTGTCCCCTTGCGCCATGGCTTCTTCCAGCTCAGTCCGGTCTGCTTCTTCCATGTACTCGCCATAGGTCGACAGAAAATGCTTCCCGGCGCGCAAAGCCGGTTGCAGCTCCTCACGCCAGTCCTCCATCAAGCTCTCTTTGTCCTGAGGCCGCGAGACCCTCCCGCGGTCTCGCTCCAAGGTCTGTTCAACGGCCAGATCTGTTCCGACGACTCGAACCTTGACGGTCAGAACACGATTGCGGTCAAAGTTAAAAGAGACTTCAATCGGTGTCGAGGCGGCTATACCGTGGGGCAAAGGGAACTCGATGACACCCTGCTGAGTATTGAGGCTTGCCAGATCATTTAGGCCCTCATATACCGGCACCCGTATCAACATTTGATTTTCCTCTGTGGGGGTAAAAATCCTTCGCATGGGCTCGGGCATAGGATAAAGAGTTCCTTTGGGAATAATAGGCACGAACTTGTCAGCGTTCTGCCCCTTCACTGCGGCAATACCCAGATGCATGGCAGTTACCTCGGTGAGCTTTGATTCATGTGTATCAGTCGAAGCTCCATCCTCTTTCAGTTCAAATGTGTCGGCCAGGATTGCCGCACCGAGGGCGACACACTCCATAGGATTCACGTGTCGCTTCACTTTTTCTCGGCCGAATAGATCAGCTACGGCATCTTGCACCAGAGGAACTGCTGTGGACCCACCAACCATCAGCACTGCCGTGATGTCATTTGTGGTCAGATTTTGTCGATGAACAGCCTCTTGAATGAGAGCGACAGTCTTGTCCACCATGGGCCGAATGTCAGTCTCAAAATCGGTCCGGTCGATTTCTAGCTCGATATCCACCAGCTCGCCGGCCGGGCTCTTGGCAATCAGCGGCACGAAGATGTCGGCGCTCTTCTGCACGGTGAGAGCGATCTTAGCCTTTTCCGCTTCTTCTTTCGCTTTTCCCAGAAACTTCTTGTCCTCAGAAGGATCGAAGCCATACGTTTCCTTTACCCACTCGATTATGCGCGTGACGATGGTCTGATCGAAGTCGTCTCCACCGAGCCAGTTGTTCCCTTCGATATCTAGAACTTGAAACTGACCGCTGACCATCTGGATAATGGAAATGTCAAATGTCCCCCCTCCTAGATCGTAGACGAGTATCCTATGGCGCTCTACTTCTTTGCCGAGCCCAAAAAAGAGGGCGGCCGCAGTGGGCTCGTCAATAATCTTCAAGACATTCAGTCCTGCTTGACTTCCAGCCCTCCTGGTCGCTTCCCGCTGACGCTCCTCGAAATAAGCCGGCACGGTGATCACAGCATGGGTCACAGTTTCTCCAAGAGCCTGCTCAGCGTCACCTCTTATTTGCTTGAGAATCAGAGCTGAAATCTCGACGGGTGAGTAGGGGCGACCACCAAGGAGGACCTTGACTCCTTGATCCGGTGAATCCTTGGGAGGCGGATCAGCCAGCCGGTAGTTAACCCGCTCGCGAACTTCGTCAACACGCTCTTCTCCGTAAACCTGTCCCATCAAGCGCTTGATTGAGAAGATGGTCTCCTCGGGCGACCTAGCGGCATAGGATCTGGCTTGGCGACCTACAACGATCTCGCCTTCCTCTGATCTGTGCTTTCGGACGAAGCTGACGACGGATGGGGTCAGAGCCTCTCCCGCCCGTGTGGGAAGCACCTTCAGGTCCTTGCCGCCGATTGCTGCCAGTGAGTTCGTTGTGCCGAGGTCAATTCCAATCGCTTTCATTTGATTTCTCCCGAGTTATTGCCAGATCCGGTGCCCTGCGGAAATCATACTGCGATGTTCTTCCGTTTTTCCATCAGTTTGCCAGAGGGATTACAGGCCCTCTGTTCCATGCTGGAGTCTGATACTTGTACCATTACCGCGGGCAGCCAGTCGCACTACACGGGGTTTGAGCGATTCTTCAGGGCTGTTCAGCACCATTTAGCGCTCAGGGCCTATCAGGGCATTCCAAGGCATTCAGTTCTTCGTGTGAGTGGTGCGAATGCTGATCGCGGCAAAGCTCAATTCATTCGGATTCTCAGTTCCAATGTGAATGGAGGAACGAACCGGCAAGTCTTAAAAAGCTGGCCAGGATGCCCTCATAGACCTCAACCTGTTGTCACCTGATTTTGCCCGCCGCCATTAGAAACTGTGACCTTCGCCCGTCTCAGTAGACGTCCATTCCAAAGGTAGCCTTTCATCATTTCTTCTACTATCATGTCGGCATCCCATTGTGATGTCTCAGAGACTGCCACCACTTCGTGGAGATCCAGATCCAGCTTGTTCCCGACGGCGTTCATCGGTGCGACGCCCGATCTGACCAGCACCTGCAGAGCTTGGCGGACTATAACGGAAACCGATCTAAGCGGTACATGACTCTGACCGCTCTCAGTGAGTTCCCGACAAAGAGTTTCAAGTGCCTCCAGAGAATCGACCACTTCCAGGATGCCTCGCAGAAGTTCAACCATTTCCTTCCGCTGTTTTTCCTGTTGCAGGGCCGTCATGGCAGCAAAATCCATTGCTGCCAAGAGCCGCTCCGCATCTAGATCAAGCTCATCGTTAGGCATCATCGTCTCCCCAAAGTGTTTCTTCGTCATAGAACAAGGACCCTATGTCCACCGCACCAAGTTGCAGCGACTGGAAATCGATCTTCACAGGATAAGGAGGAGGAGCAGGTTCCGGCGCCTCAGGAAGCACGGGTGATCGTGCAAAGTCTGGAAGCCCGTCGGCCAAACGAAGAAAATCCGGCAACTCCAACGGCGGATCGAGATCCCAAAGCGCAGACTCCAGCAATTGGTCGTCTTCGACAGCAACCTGATACATGCAGAAATCAAAAGCCAAACGCTGCTCCACATGCCGAAGTTGGTCCCATGCCTCCCGGTCCTCACGCAACACCCGCCCGTCCTCCATGAGATCGAAGAGGGCCTCATTAATCTCCTGGATACTGGATGAAGGTCCGATCCTGGGTCTCCCGATCTCATTCAGCCGTGTCTCGAGCCAGAAGTAAGGTGACTCCAAAGGTCTGACTAAATGTTCATCCGGTATGAGTAGCATCCTTAGTTCTCCCCATCGACATCTGGTGACTCCTGTTCAATATAATCCTCGATATCGTTTAAGACTTCCATATTTGGGCACCGTTGCAAGGCCTCACGGCTTATGCGGCGAATCTCTTGCGCTGATTCCCCCGAGTCCCTCAGGTGGACTATCCATGACCGGTAGCAATATGCCATTCGATTGCCCACTTCCTTATTGTCCGCTATAGTGCTCGAGATTTCGTCGTAAACTCGAATCGCGTCCGCGAATTCCTTTTGTGCTTCTTTGACCATTGCTTCGACTATTCTGCGGTCGTATGAGTCCTTGATGTCTTCCGACGCAGAACGCATCTCTTCGAACAAATTCAAATGAGTTACAGTCAGCCTCCCACTCATGAGATCTCCCAGTTCATTGAGATTCCGAGCACAGGCGGCAAGCTCACTATTGCCGGGGAACTTTTGTTCTCCGTCTTCCAACCGTTGTTGAATCTCCGCGATCAGAGCTTCAGCGGCTTGCCTCTGTCCACTCATATATAATTGCCGGGCAAAATGCGTGCTGGCAAAACAAAGGGCCTGGAACGTTTGAAGAGATTCGGGCGCAAGGCTATAAGCCGAACTGGCATCTTGACGAGCCGCCTCTTCATTGTCGTATTCGTTCGAGAGGTGAAAAGCGCGAAGCACAAATGCATTCACCAAGGCAAACTTGACTGATTGCTCTTCGTCATCCCAACCTTCTGCACGAACGAGCTGAAGAAGCTCCACCGCATCATTTAAGGCATCCAGCCGGCGCTCGCCCTCTGTTGCAAGCAGAAAGCTGGTGCGCCCGAGTATCATGCGACGAATCTCAGCCACTAAGCCTGGGGTATCCTCGTGCCTGCGGGAGACTCTCACACTTGCTTTCCAGTGATCTACAGCCTTTTTGATATTGGCGGGAAAACTTGAAACAGCTTCGAGAGCAGCCATGCAATGGGCTTTAACAGCCAGATCGTGAGCCGCTTTTGACAACAGATCAGCACCTTGTTCAATTCCAGAGAAAGCGGGATTCGCTTCAGCAAAACATGGGCATGACGTGGCCGCCGTCACCGGAGCACCTTCCAGAGCTTGAGCTCGACAGCGTTTATCGCCTTGTCTCCGTAAATCGCATCGTGGGGCTTCAAGCACAGCGATCGCCTTCTCATGACGTTGTTCATCAAGGAGGACCAGAGCTTCGGCTAATTCAGAGAAGTATCCGCAAACTCTCTGTTGCCATCCTTCATCCTGGATTGCGTCCGCCAGGAATGAGGCAGTCCATTGGGCCAGGGCATCCATCAGACCCAGCTTACGAGCGCCCAGCATGCCTACCACTGCTCCACCTTCCTCCGCGTCCCCAAGGGGGATTCCTTTTCCGACCTGGACGGCTCGCGCCGCGTTTAGCTCCAACTGAAACACGGTGTCAATTCCCGGCCAGATGTGGGTAGCCGACTTGATCTGATCGAGCCAGGTCCGCTGCAAGTGGAGACGGACATTCTGGATTTGGTCATTGCTGATTGCTGCATCGTAACATCTACGAAGGGCTGCCCACCGTGAATGCCAGAAACGATCATCGGCAAAGACGGCGGCCCACCCCACTATAAGATACTGCCAAGCTGTGGTCAGATCCTGGAAATCACCTGCATTGGCCTCCAGCCAGTGTATCTGGGCTGCAGCCGTCAAGCCGAGGTGGTGGAGAATGACGCCATCGTCTGGATTTGCGAGAGCCTCGGCAAGGAAGGACTTGATGGCAGAGTCGTAATTTTGCAGGAGGGCCAGGAATACGCCAGCATCTTGTTGGAGCTCACTGATTAGATCCTGTGTGGTCATGGTAGGGTCCTTACCCTCTTCGATAGAGCAGACCCGCTCGGCAAGAACTCTGGCCCGCTCCGGATCCCGAACATGGTACAGGGTGAAATCGACCGCCAAACGGTTTTCCACGATACGGAGAGCGTCCCAAGCCGCCCGTTCCACTTGGCTCATTCCGCCCCCTCTTTCCTGGGCAGTAAAACCGGCTTCGCTGCACTCGGACATCGTACTAGATGGGGAGACACCCCATTTGTTGAAGACCTTATAGGGACAGTCCCTCCCTTCCAACGGTATCCCGAGCTCACAGACGTAAGAACCAACGGCCATGGCTTCTAATACCGGCACGACCTTACGAGCCCATAGACACCACCGGATATATGCTCTGGGCCGCGCTCCCCTTTCCTGCTCAGCTCAGAGACTCCAGCAATCGTTTGGCTCTGGGCCAGTCTCGAGCCTGAAGGCTTTGGATTATCTCTTTCCAATCCTGACAAAGCTGAACCATGGCATCTGAGTTCTGATATCCTTGTAGGCGGTCAGAAGTCTGTTTTGGCCTCTGTGAAAAAACCCTGGTTGTAGTACTCCATGCCCTTACGATAATCCACAAGTAGGCTGCCCTCTTCGATGTGTTTGCGAACGTTGGCAAGGCCGGGCATGATGAGCAACGCAGGAGGGGCGGTGTTCTCGCGGGCCAGGTTGCGGTCGGCAATTCGTTGTCCATCCCCTCGCGAATCGATCTTACCAGATGCTCCCATCCGCTTGGCTCATCGAACATATCCACATACTGGAACATCCGGAGACTCTTGGGCGGGTCACAGTCTTCCAGTCTAACCGGTATCAAAAAGGTATTGGCTTCAAACTTCTCGCGCCATACGTTCAGGGCGTATTCCGTCTCTTCGAGCATAACTCCTTTCTTGCCGACGGACTTTGGTGATAGGCAGGTCAAAACGAAATCCGACGAACGGATGGCTTTGGCAATGGCCGTTCGCCAGTTCTCTCCTCCAAGGAGGTCTTTGCTATCCATCCAAGGTTGAAAACCAGCATGAGTGAGCCGCTCATACAACTTGGCCACTTCTTCCTTGTCCTCTCGCGCATAGCTGAGGAAAATGGAAGGCCTGAAAGCTGAGGATCGAGCCCCTCCGACTGAGACGCAACGCTCCCAAGAAAGGCTTCCAGTTTTTCTCCAAGATTGGTGATTGCCTTTGAGTCACCCGACTCTATGGCTTCCATCACCTCCACCCCAATTGCGGCGATGCGTCGAGCCAATTCAATATTTGCCGGAGCTTCCTCTGGGGGCAAACGTTCCAGGATCATCTGTGCACGCTTGAAGTCCGCACCCTCTATAGCGCTGGTCACTCTTCCCAATTCTCTTGCGACATTCTTCCGTCTATCCAACACCCGCTGCTGCTGCGTACCTCTTAGATCCAGACCTTCAGCGATTTCACGCGCTTTGATCCAATCCCCCCCATTCCAGATTTCGGTCAAACGCCGCATTTCATTCCAGGCTTCGAACTCTGCCGTGGCTCTTCCACGGAGAAAACCAGGATCAATTAAATTCGAGGTGCCGATCCGGTCGCAGATCTGCACGACTGATGCGAAGTCCTCCTTCGCAAAGGCTTGCACCGCGGCCATCATGGCGGCGATTTCTTGGGGAATGTCCAAATCCTTTGTCGAATCGGTATCCGCGAAGTCCTGTGCAAAACCGGATACCAATTCCAACAGATTCTGAAACTGTTCGCCCAGGCTTTCAAAATCCTCGTGTTTGGCCGCTTCTTGGATAGGTAGCCACTGTTCCATAAAACGTTCGCAATCGTCCGCCATTTTCGCAAGTGCGTCCGCCTTGCAGAGAATGGACTGATCATGGGAATGTTGTTCCCGTAAGAGCATTGCGATGGTTCTCGCAGTCTCCCAACTTGCCCCACGAAGGTGTTCTTTAGCGTGGGCCAGCAGTTCGTCAGCCGGAAGCTTCAGGCCGAATAGATCGCCGTCAGCCGTACTCAAGTACAAAACCGGCGTCGCCCACTCTGGAGAGCCGGGAAATTTCCAGCGAAGGTGCCTTCGGGTAGAGCTCATGGCCTCGTCAACCGGTCGTCCCAGGGCCAATTGACCATAGAAGTGCCTCGAAAACTCGGTGGCGGCAATATTGGTGATCTTGTATTGCATAGCGACCACGGCTGGTATGCCGATGCTCGCAATACTCGTTCCTACAGCGGAGAACAGTGCCCCTCCATCTCCTACGTTGCCAAGACATGCGTTCAAAGTTACCAACCGCAACGACGGGACGCCCGATAATTCCCCGTGGAGAATCTCCCCTGAGATACGCTCCGATCGGCCATCTCTATCTTCAAGCAAGATAAAACCCTTTCGACCTTCCTGGTCGAAATGCCCGTGCCCGATAAAATGCAGAATGTGTGGCTGACGGGCGACTGCAGTGTCAATCAGGTTCTTCAGACTGGCACGACCGTTCAACGTGAACCCTTGGATCCCCGGCAGCTTCAAAGCCTGCTGCAGATGACTCAGCTCGGAGGTTGAGTCAACTCTGGTCAGATCCTTCGGACTGGCGACCACTACGAATACGCGCAATGGAGGTTGGATGGGCTTTGGTTTTCTTACCGATTCACCCAAAGAACGGACGATGGTCAGGCCTCCGAAGAGGGCGAGATGTTGCCTGATGGAAGCATCTCGTTCCGCCCAATACATAGCCTCAATTGGGTAAGCTCCTAGGTGCTGATCTTCCTCCCGAAAACAGACGCGGACACGGAGTCCCTGTTGAGCGTCTCGTGCCAACATGTATTGGTGACGGAACTCCTTGAGGATTCTCGGTGGGAACAGCGAATTGAAAATTTCTATCCCGCGAACTCTGAGCATGTGCTCAGCTTCATTCGCAGGTTCATCACGAAAGTCGGTAGTCTTGCTCGCCTCCGACTCGACCTTGGTCCGTAGAAGCTCGATCTCCGTCGGAGTAAAAGGGAGGGAAACCATTTCCATAATCACCCTTTTACTTGCTGAATCCACGGTGGAAACGGTTAGTGTGTCTCCCTGTGATGCCAACGTTAAATTAAAATCACTGAAATGCATGGCGCCACTCCCGAGCTAATCATCCGCCCTCGCTATCAGACGAAGAATCTGAACCATCACTATTTCCTGTTTCAATGACGAATCATCAGACTCGATTCGCAAACCTCTCTCCAGCGCCAAAACAGCCTGATCATAACGTCCCTCCTCCACCAACGAGGTTGCGTGCGCCCAGCGATTTGCGTGAATACCTGCCGACTTTCCCAACTATCGGGCTCAAGTTCGATGGCGCGCTCAAGGTCTTCCATTGCTCCTACAAGATCCCGGCTATTGGCCTTCTCGATACCCCTGTTGTGGTACATCGTGGATAAGCGCCTTGTGCTGCCGTCATCCCTGACCATCATTGAGGTCAATAGATCCTCAAGTCGGCTGTCTTTGTTTGCGTTAATGCCTGCCATGGCTAATTCCGCCCTCACCTCAAACAAAGTCTGACGAAGAGCATCGTTATGGAGGTCTGCCCTCAGATTATCCTGAGCAACATCAACCGCTTCGCGAAGCAGCTTCCACGATTCCTCAGGTTTGTCTTCACGCAAGCTTGCGGCTCCACCCCGGAGAGCTGCCACTAAATTGGTATTGATGAAACTGGAATGGCAATTCAGGAGGCTGGCCTGGCGCAGGTCCGAGATCGATGCATCCCAGGATTCATCATTTCCCGCCTTGATGCCGCGTACGGCGTATGCCATCGATAGCTCACCCTGTAAATCGTTGTCGTCAAAGAGTTCTCTCACGCTCTCCAAGAGTTCAATAGCCATCTCGAATTGGTCCTTATTCTGAAGTACCTTGCTTCGCCCAAGCACAAGCTGTCGAATCTTGGAGGCAACATCTTCTTGCTGTTCCCCAGGAGCGGCCATTTTAGCGCCTCGCGCCAAAGCGCGACCCCAAGCGGCATGCGGCCTCTGGGTGATGCCACCTCAGCTCTGCCAAATTCGGTTAACAGCTCAATTTCGAAGTTAGTGGCGAAGGACTGGAACTTCTGAGCTCCATTCTTGCAAGCAAAGGCTGGATTGCAGGCTGAGAAGGTTGGGCAACTCTGATTGCATGCCGCCTTAAGAGAGCCAACAGTGCGATTGCCACCCGACACCAGCACAGGGCAATGAAGTGCGGGATTGCGCAGCCTCTCCAGTGATTCCTCCAACCGACTCTCGTGCTGAAGAACAGCAGCGAAGCGCAATGCCGAAAAAAGCCTGCCCAATTCGGTCTTCTTCGAGGCGTCGACGCCTTCGTCATTCTTGCTTACCGCTTCAAACAGTTCTAACAGTAATGAGGCAGGAGAACCATCTGAGAAGTCCGGAATGTGGATTCGTTCTACCTTGAGCCCTTGGTAAAAATGCGCGAATTTTCGAGTAAGATCGGCTAGATGTACGTATGTTGGCCCTGCGCAAATGCGTATTCGAGATCGTTTTGTGCGTTTGAACCCGCCAACTTCCGCCAAGACTTTTGCACCTCGAAGTTCTGAACGGAGCAGGAGCGGCAGTGACGAAAGGCGAGAGGCATCACGTTCTCCCACCTTAGTAGTCAAGGCTCTTTCCGATCTTACGAGCACCGATTCGTAAAGACCTAGCATCCGGTCTTCGAGCATCGCTTGTGCCCGCTCGGGGGCTTCGAACTGATAAGTCGCTCGGCGCAGTTCAATCCAATCTCTCAAATAGCTAGCATGGGCAAGGGGCACGCATAAATAGGCAATCGCCCGCTCCAAGCTGGTGATTCCTTCGATGATGTTATCTGTGGCCATATGCCGGGATCCTTCCGCCAAATGGAAGACACCGAGATTATGGCAGGTGGCAGGATCTCCAGGCCCTATTACTTCAGCTTGTCTCTCCAAGTAGATTCTGAGCTGCTCGCGGTCGCCCGCCCGGAGGCAGATTCGGACCATCTTGGGGTTTGCGTCACGGAAACGGCTCATCGGTCCGCCGTCCTGAGGCCATAACCGGAATGCGGCAAGGAGGCTCTGGGAGGCAGCCTGGCTCATGCCTTCCTCAAAGTGGCTCCGGCTTTCCTGTAGCTTGATCCACCCCAGGAGACGGTTTGCCGCCGGACTGACAGGGTCTTCGCCACTAATGCCGGACAGCATCTGAGCAGCAGTGCGATGATCCCCCATGTTTATGCGCGCGAAGGCGTGGTAGTAAAGAATGTCTCCCGTGGATGGGGGGATTTGCAATAGTTCATGGCTTTTTCCTGCCAGGAGAAGGATCGCCGCCTTTATCCCTGACTCATTGTCAACTAACGGCGTCCCATCCAGCTCCGCCGCCGCTCGGCTCCAATTGCCAATGCTGCCGGCATGTGCCATCCGCAATCGTGCCACTCGCGGGTCTTCGGGATCCATACTGCGGAGCAAAGCGGAACAGGCATCTGGATCGCCCCCGTGCAGTGCGCATCGAGCCAATTGAAATGCGACCTCGCTGCATGCCATACCCTCTGAGCCAAGAGAGGAGAGAGTGTCAAACGCGTTCCGGTAATCGTTTGATGCGGCCTCTGCCATGCCCCGCAGCCAAATCAGATGATGGTATTGCGCACTCTCACGCAGAAGAACCTCGGCTTGAGCAATGCGCTCGATGCACTGTTGCGGTGAATAGGCGCCCGTCTGTAACTTCTTAATCGAGTTCCGGACGATGCTCGCCGTTACGACACTGCGGACCTCCTCAGGAAATCTGGGATTGCCTAGAAGAAGCGGTGCGTCTCGATCGATCTGCTCGTCTTGTCCACGGAGATAAAGATTGGCAGAGTAATACCGTGCACAATGACCGGCCATGTAAACCAAGTCGGGTTCGGGTGAGTCGACTCTCTGCCAGCACTTCAACGCGTTTCTCAGTTGCCCCTGAGCCAGGCAGACATTGCCAAGGGTTATCCAGTAGCTTCGATCTCGAAGCGTTGCCGGAATGGCTCTAAGAGCTGCAATCCCCCCCAAGATGTCTGGATTTTGGGCGACAAGGCCAACTATGCGGCTTGCCGCGTGTTTGCCGAAATTGGCATCACTAATGATCTGGCAAAACTCTTGTAATGCTTTGAAGAGCTCGCCGTTCATCTGGCAGGCGACCGCGTTGAGTAGAACCCACCGTGCATCTTTCTTGCATGAAAGTGTGTCGAGGAGGCGCGCCGCATCAGCTGGTTTCCCGCTATTCAAAAGAGCTTCGGCATACCCTAGAGCATCTTCCCCATCGATTGGATGGAGGTGCTTAGCACGGCGGTAGTCCTCCACCGCAGAAAGGGGACTCCCCAAACAACGCGACACATGAGCCCGCAACAGCAAAGTGCCCCGGCGGGGCTGCATCTCGACGAGAAGATCCAGGTACTTCTTAGCTTCCACAAACTGACCGTCTTTTGCTAGAGCGTAAGCCAAAAGCCGACATATATGGTATGCAGCGGGTTGGAGCTGGTATGCGCGCTCCAAGGACGGAATCGCACGTGTCCATTCGCATCGTGCCAAAGCAATGCGAGCAACATATTCGTGAGCCCAAGCCAGGTCGTCTTTTCTGGAAATGATGAGTTCGTTCCAAAGCCGGAAAGTCTCGTGCTTATCCTCATCTCGCAGATCAGGCTCAGAGATTCTCTTAAGGCATTCGAGATTCTGGTCAAGGCGTTCATGGTCGTCTGTGTCCGAAGAGCATGTGAGATAGTCTAGATAGACGTTCTGCGCTAATGGACTGCTGTCTTCCTTTTCCAGGAGAGTGGAGGCCAGGAGGCATAAGGAGTCTTTATCGTAGGTTCCGCACTCATAAGCATGCATCGACGCAACCGCTGCGTCTTCATTCGATCCCAGTGAAACAAGGATCTTCCCTTTAAGCAACCACGCTTCACCGGCGGGAGTGTAGCCTGCATTATCAACCCTCAGTCGCGCCAGGGCGCGATCTACGGTACGCAGAGCCGAGCGGCAATTGCCACCAGCATATTTCCAGTAGGCAATGCGCAGCAACATTGTCACAGGCAACACGAAGCTGGGCAGGAGGCTGGCGATTCCCTCAATCACCCGCATCTGAGACTCCGCATATGCTCACTCGGTCTTCTGGGTTTTGTCGCGAAGAGTCAGGAGCTTCCTTAATAGGCCTGAGCAAAGCGGTGTGTTTTCCCTGATCCAGTCGGCTTTGCCTTCTAGGAACTTCAGAGCGGAGCTCTCTCGGAACACCGTTGGATTCACTTCCACTGTTCTTGCAAGGCAATGGAGGATCTGTTCCATCTGGGCCTCAATCTTCTCTTGTGGGTACAATACAAATTGCTTTCCTTGGCATACGAACTCCAACCAAACCCTCAAGAACGCGTCCTTCGACTCCGGAGCAGGATCTGACCAAGCCTCGATGAGTTTGCCAATGTCCAGATCACCGATGACTTCTGATTCGGCAAGGGAATCCAGAATCTGCTTGAATTTGTCCGGTGCCATTCCTTTCCCCTTCAGGACCAATTCAAAAATCGGTGCTCTCAGGTCTGGGAGGAGGAGAACGGCTTTCAGAGTCTCGAAACCCTCTCTACTGAAATTATCGTTCCAATTGACAGCCTTGAAGAACGCCTTGGCGGCCTCCTCTGTATTGAAGGAGGTCTTCATGCCAATATGTATTTTGCTGAAGTCTTCCCTGGCCAGTCCCCTGAGCAAGGTCTCGAATTGGTGGTCCAATGTACGAGTGGAAACTGCAGGGAGATACTGTGTCAGTTTGATTATCTTCCTCCAGAGCGTGGCTGATTGCTCCAGATGGCGCGTTCCCGTCTCCCATTCCGACTTCAAGAGCCCCAAGATTGCGAGCCTTTCCTCAACAAAAGCCAATTCCCGCATAAGACTTACCTTCTGACCAAGAAGAGCCTGAGTCGGGTCCTCCGAGGCAGCTGAGTCGCTAAGGACAAACCTTTGCATGACAGTGTCGACGGGAGTGACAGGTTTGATAGGCACATCGACTAATCCTTGTTGTGCTTGCAGTATGTCATTCGAATGGTACCGCTCTACAGATTCCAGCAGAGCCATCGCGACGTGCAAATCGTTGTGCGCATATTGGAGCGATTTCCGGCTCTTTCCTAGTGCATAGGCTTGAGATCGAACCCGGAGAACGTCGGAGGCAATCAGCCCTGTGGGAATTGCTGCATCACCTAACGACGATAGCCGATCTTGGAATTCCGATTTATAGTCAACTACCTGGGAGTCTTCGCTCCAACCAGGCAGCGGCGTACTCATTCCCATGACCGCGCACAGCTTACGCCAGGCACAATTCGCCAGTGTCAGAGTCTGACTGCTTTCGACCATAAGTCCCGCTTGGGCGCTGGTATGGAAGAGGCTTGCCGCGCTCCACCAAGTCGACTGATCTTGGAAATGCGCTGAAAAGTGCTCACTGCTGTGAAGTAACCGCTCAACTGCAAATTCGCACAGCTGCAATATGTCGGATGAAACGGATCCGTGCCGCACACTGCTGAACCAATCCGCGAATTTGCGTGCGGCCTCCATCCGTTCACCGGGTTTCTGGAATACCGCACCAAGCAGAAGTTCGTCGATTTCGCGCCAGTTCATAGGTCTTCGTGCTTCCTATTTGGTGTGAAGAAAATTCTTGTATTCGAGGATTGCCCCTTCCAATCCCTCCTGCGCCAATCGGTTACAGCACACCGTCCGCAACTCGGAGCGCAGCCGATACCACTGGCCACCCATTTTTAGGACCGGCTCCACCAAGCCGGCATCGAAGAATTTGGCAAACCATTCCTTGGCCTGTTGCTTCTGGGGTTCAGACATCTTCCATTGAATCAGGCTCACCGGGAAAGCATCCCGCAGTGTTGCCAGACAAAAATTCCGCATGAACTGTTCGGGAGCACTGCCAAGAGCCTCTTGTATCAAGGCCTCGCGTCTATTGCTCGGGATTGTTCCATCCTGGGAATATTTGTCATAGACTTTTCTGACAAATTCTTTACAACAGCACTGAACATGAAAGATTTCTGTCATCTTCTCAAATCTAGGAAAATCAGGTCTATCATCCATCCCCAGTACTGCCAGACTACCCGGCGGCCTAGCCTTCGACGTCCGCCTTAAGGAGCCTTCGCCCCTGCCTTTCAAAATGGCATGGAGCACGTTTCCATCATTCAGACCATAGCCCAGATAGAGGACATGATGAGTTGCGAGGATCGCGGTAAGCCAGCGCTCCAGGTTGGGGCGCCCTGTGGAGAAGTTGTCGTACTGGGATGTGGTGAAAACTAGTATGGCCTCATCTCTCTCTGCTTCGAGTATGCAACCGTGGGGCTTCACGAGAGTGACGTCTGATGAGCCAAGTCGGCATAAGTCCTCGTCAAGCGCAACGGTGGTCACGTCTTTCCAAATATTTCGATATGCTCGCTCCATAAGGTCGTCGCAATTCGTGGTGATGACGGTGCGGAAGGGCAGTCGCGCAGCAAGGTGGTGTCCTATCGTAGGCTTAGCACCTTTGAACTGTTCAGCGAGGAAACGCGCTAACATTCCCCGCGGACCATGGCCGTACTTTGCCTCAAGGGCACTGGCCAGGGTCCTATACTGTGAATTATGCTTGGAATTCAGAACATTGAGGAGCTCGGTGCCGGAAGGCACCCCTTCCCCCTCTTCATCTCCTTCCTCTCGACCTGAAAAGGCAGCCCCGAGAAACAAAACGCACCCATCACCGCTCAGCCAGTGGCAGACATGATCGACGGCCTCTTCGATTTCCAATCTGTCATCGTTATGCATGGATACGCCTCCTGCAAATCCGATGTCCCAGTGACATTTTGCATCGCTCTGTGCTTGTTGGGTATCTGATGGGGAGATTCGGTCTGTAATTCGTCATTGGCAATTCCCGGAGATGCTGTCGGATTCCAGGATTTTATGCTGCGACGATGGGGTTTGGTACAAAGCTGGCGAGAAACTATCACAGATAGGGCTCAGGAGCAAATCATTATTCGGGATTGAATTCAGCGGACTTACAGAAGAAATAGAGAGAGCCGGCTTGGATGATTAGAGCTAAACAGAGACAAAGGCTTACGGCGGGAGCTGATCAAGTCGAAGACAGGGCCTGGCGGTACCCGCCTCTACTCAGTTCGTCTCAGCGATAAACTTACGGGCCGTCGTATACAGGGACCGCGATTTCCTGCGCTTCCTATCCCTTCATCCCGACCATGATTCTGCCTACGACGTGAGTCTAGTCATCCGCAATGCCGTCCGCGAGCGGGTCGCGTTGGCATTTCTAGACAACAGCGGTCAGCTTGACCGTTTCCTTGTCCGTGGTGAGGAGGCCGCCGCTTTCTCCCGCGAGGAAGGCGGCGTAGCTCAGGGTCACTCCGAGGCTTTTGCTCAGGGCTTGCACATCCTTTGATATCCGCGGCTGGGTCAACAGGACCACCAAGTCCACGGTTTGTTCCTGTTTGTTACCATTGGTGGAAACGGTGAGCTTGAGGCTCTGGCCTTCAAGGGATTCCACGGAGTCCACGGCGCCTTCCGTGATGGGGATTCGGTCCAGGGACTCGAGGATCCCTTTGTGGTCCTGCACGAATGGATCAATGTCCTTGGCGAAAAGCTGGATTTCGACTCCATGGAGCTTGCCGCGAACGAGAATCGCTTCGTTCACGGCGAAGCAGAGGGCCGCTTTGTGCATCTGTGGGGAAGCGGATTCATAGCCCTGCACGAAGGCGATCCTCGACGGGATTTCCCCGTCGGAGGGACGGATGAGCATCCCGGCGCTCGGTCCTGTTTCGCTGAGCATCCGCTCCAGCTGGAGGTCCGTGATGACATTGAGATTGGTGCCAAAGCCGAATCGCCGGTCCAGCCGTTCCATGGCTCGCTCCACTCCCGGAGCGACGATGACGACATCGGCTTCCAGGTCGAAGAGCTCGTCCTCCATGTCGAAATCGATGGCTTCCGGTTTGCACTCGGCCCAGCAGAGGGCGCACCCGAGGCACCGCCGACAGCTCAGGCACCGTTTGGACTCCTGCAGAGCCCTCTCTTCATCGAAGCCCAGCTCCACTTCCTTATAGCTGCCCCGCCTCTCCTCCAGGTCGATTTCAATGTGGTGACGGCGTGACTTGGGGATGTCCTGGAACTCAACAATATAGCGCCCCTTCTTCTCGTACATGATGGCGTCCTCGGTGGATTCTCAGCGGGTGCGGCCTGCTCGCTGAAGCCGTTCCCTGTTCAGGTTCGTCCCTTTTTCGATAGTCTTGCGCGTTTCATTGACAAGTGTGAAAGCCCATGGTCACCGCCGCATGGACTCCAGGTAGGCGACAATCCCCATGGCCGCCTTGCGGCCTCCCGCGCAAGCCCGAATGGCGATATCCGGTCCGGTCTCCACGTCCCCTGCGCAGAAAACGCCCGGAACATTGGTCGCAAACGTCTCCTGGTCGACAGCGAACGTGCTCCACCGGGTGATCTCGAGGTCGTTCCCCTCGGGGACGAAGGAGAGGTCGGGGCGCTGCCCGATGGCGGGAATGAGGGTCTCCCCTTCCACGACGAACTCGGAGCCCTCGATGGGGACCGGCCGCCGCCTCCCGCTGGCGTCGGGTTCCCCCAGCTGCATGCGCAGGCACTTGAGCCCCGTCATCCTTCCATTTTCTCCCATGACCTCGATGGGGGCCACCAGGTACTGGATCTTGATGCCTTCGTGCTCTGCGGCGTCGATCTCCCAGGGGCTTGCCGGCATCTCCTTCTTGGTGCGCCGGTAGAGAATGTGAACCTCCTCGAAGCCCTCGCGCCAGCTCACCCTGGCCGCGTCCATGGCGACATTGCCGCCCCCGATGATGATGACCTTTCCCCTGGCGTCGATCTTCCTGCCCATGTTGGCATCCCGCAGGAAGTCCACCCCGTCGATGACGCCCTCGAAATCCTCTCCCTTGATCTGGAGCTTCATGCCCGCGTGGGCCCCGACGCCGATGAAGATGGCACCGAATTCATTGCGAAGTTGCTCATAGGAAATGTCCCGGCCCACCCGGGTGTCGCAGCGCAGTTCGATGCCATGGGAAAGAATCCAGTTGATCTCCCGCATGAGGGTCGGGGTTGGTAGCCGGTATTCGGGGATGCCGTAGCGGAACATGCCGCCGGGCTCTGGCAAGGCTTCGAAGCACACGGACTTGTACCCGGCCTTGGCCAGGAAGTATCCGCAGGTGAGCCCCGCGGGTCCGGCCCCCATGATCGCCACCTTTTCCTTGTGAAAGGTGTCGGGGACATCGACGGGCGGGGGGATGTCCTGATGCATTTCCCAGTCTGCAACGTAACGTTTGAGGGTGCAGATGGCGATGGGTTCGTCCATGATACCCCTGTTGCAGGCGGTTTCGCAGGGGTGAGGGCACACCCGGCCGATGGAGAGGGCGAAGGGAAGGCGCTCGCGGATCTTGGCCAGGGATTCGGCGTACTTCCCATCGGCGATGAGCCCCACGTAGGAGCGGATGTCCAGATTAGCCGGGCAGGTGGCCTGGCAGATGGGCATGTCTTCCTTGAAGATGTTGTATTCCCCGGTTTTGGGGTTGAAGTAGTCGATGGCGGTGCGAAACCCGACGCCTTCATTGAAGTCGTCGTACATGTGAATGGGGCAAACGCGGATGCACGCCTTGCAGTCGTTGCACTTGTCGGGATGAACCCGGGGCGTCCGCCTCCTCACCCGGAGCCGGATGGTGCCGTTGTCTCTCCTCACCTTTTCGATCTGGGCGCCGGTGAGGACCCGTATGTTCGGGTGGCGGCGAACGGCCTCGATGTTCGGGTCCTGCGCGGGGGAGCCGTTGGAAAGGATGCGGGTCTGTGGGATGCGCCCTCCCCCGAGGCTCGGCGAAGGCTCGACAAGGGTCACCTCCATTCCCGCCTCAGCCTGTTGGAGAGCCGCAGCCAAACCGGCCGGATCGCCTCCGAAAATGATCACACGTTTTCCTGGCACCGTTTCATCCTCCGCAAAAAATTGCGACCCGCCCATGGGGCGCCCACGGGGCACCCGAAACAATGAAAAGCTTTGAATCCACCGCAGAGGGCGCCGAGACCGCAGAGATTTTTTTCAGCAATTGCTTCTCTCGGCGATCTCAGCGTGCTCAGCGGTGGAAATTACTTTGGCAAATCGCGGATTGGCATGAAATTGGCTCGAGTCATCCTGTTTCGCAGGCCATCGGGCCGTAGCATAGGGCCTTGTGCCCGTCCCTAACGCCCACAAGGGGCTATGCTACAGAATGCATCTCTCACGCAAGTCCGTGAAGACTCATTAGTTTTCAGACCAGAAGCGCTAGGCGGCGTCCGCCGGTGGCTCCTTGATTCGGTAGTGGGGCGAGGTCCCCTCGATGCTCGCCAGCCCCGCAAATCCCCTGCGCTGGAGGGCGAGAACGTATTTGAGCACGTGAGACGAGGGAAGCTTCAGCCGGGAAGCCATTTCCTTTACGGAAACAGGGCCGCGCCCAAGTTCTACAAGGATTTCATGCGTTGCGACCTCATCCATGACGATGGTGTCCAGCGTGCGCCACATTTCGTGTTCCGTGAAACGTTCGCCGTACTTGTTGCCAAGAGTCATGAACTCGGTGAACTTGCCCACCACCCAGCGGATCTTTTCCTTGGCGAGGGCCGTATGGGCAACGGCCATCTTCGCCTGCAGCTCGGGAAGGGGCAGGCGATCGCACGACCCCAGCGGGCCCATTTCACGGATGCTCCTGTCAAAGGCCGTGACCAGGCCCACAAAGCGTTCCCCTTCAGCGGAAGAACACTGCCCGAATGAAATCCTCCGCGGGTTCACTCCCACATAATCCAGGGCACGGGTGGCAATCCCCACCTTGATCTTCCCCTGGTAGTTGCCCGTGATGTAGTGGCAGTCACCGAAGTGACAGCCCACGACCATCAGGCCGTCGGCCCCCTTCATGAAGGCGTCCGATATCATGGTGGGATCGACCCGACCCGTGCACATGATGCGGATGATGCGCGCATCCGTCGTGTATTGCATCCTGGAAACTCCAGCGAAGTCGGCCGCTGCGTAGCCTCACCAGGTGCAACAGAGGATCAGGATCTTCGGCTTGAAATCTGACATCCCCTCAACCTCCTCACTATGCGATGGATTGAAGATATGGACCGTGTCCGTTCATCCTGCAAGACACGCGCTCATCTGTTCGGCGATCTGCTCATCGGTGTAGGAGTTCACCGAAAGGGCATGCTGGTAGCAAGTGGCCGCGCACATCCCGCAGCCTTTGCATGCAACCGGAATCACCTTCACCTTGCGCCCTTTTTCGGTGTGGACGATCTCGAGGGCTCCATACGGACAAAGCGCCACGCAAAGACCGCATCCCCGGCACGCGTCCTCGTCGGCGAGGGTCGAAACGATGGGCTCCACGGTCATGACCCCCTTGGCCAGGGGAATCGACGCCCTCGATGCCGCTCCCAGCGCCTGGGAGATCGCCTCCCGCACCGTCGCCGGGTAGTGGGCGTTCCCGCAGAGGTAGATGCCGTCCGTGGCGAAGTCCAGGGGTTTGAGCTTCACGTGGCCCTCGAGGAAGAACTTGTTCTCGTCCAGGGAGACCCGAAGGAGCTTCGAGATGGCTACATTGTCCTCGCCGGCAATGAGGGGAGTCGAGAGCACCACGAGCTCCGCGGGAAGTTCCAGCTCCCTTCCCAGGAGATGGTGAGTTACCCGCACCTTGCCGGACTCGACGACGGGGGGTCTCGCCGGATCATAGTTGATGAAAAGCACGCCGAGCTCCTTGGCGCGGCGGTACATTTCCTCGTTTTCTATGCCGTAGGCCTGGATGTCCCGGTAAAGGACGCGGACTCCCGTCTGCGGGCTTCGCTCCTTGATTGCGATGGCATTTTTCAAGGCCACCATGCAGCAGATGCGGGAGCAGTACTTCCGCTCCTCGTTACGCGCCCCGGCGCATTGGACCATGACCACGCTCTGGGGGGAAAAGGTGCCTTCTTTCAGAAGCGGCTCCAGCTCAAGCTGGGTGATCACTCTTTCACCATCGTAGCCGAAAAGTCCGTGAGGCTTGAGCACCTGGGCTCCCGTGGCCACGATGACGACCCCGGCCCCGAATTCCTCCCGGGTCCCCCTGCAGTCCAGCGTGACCTTGAAGTGCCCGATGTAGCCGCTCACCTCCTGAACCGTGGAAGAGGTGAAAAGCTTGATGTGCGGATGCCGCTCCACCAGCTCAGCCTGCTGTTTCGCAAAGGTCTCGCCGCTGACCCTCGAGGGGGCCAGCTTGTCCAGTTGGAGGAGCAGTCCGCCCAGGCGGGGCTGCTTTTCCACCAGGAAGACCTGGTAGCCCCGGTTGGCGAGGGCCAGGGCCGCCGTCATGCCGCTTATGCCGCCGCCGATGATGAGCGCCCTGGGGTCGATCTCGGACTTGATGGACTCCTGGGGCTCCAGGAGCGCAGCCTTCGCCACCCCCATCCGGATGAGGTCTTTGGCCTTGTCCGTTCCCTGTTCCCGCTCCTGCATGTGGACCCACGAACACTGGTCCCGGATGTTCACCATCTCGAAGAGGTAAGGGTTGAGTCCTCCCTCCTCGCAGGTCCCGCGAAACAGGGGTTCATGAGTGCGGGGCGTACAGGATGCCACCACCACCCGGTTGAGCTTTTCATCCCTTATGGCGGCCTTGATTTCGTTGATCCCGCTCTCGGAACAGGTGTAAAGGTTTTCTTTCACGTAAACGACATTGGGCAGCGTCCCGGCGTATTCAGCGAGATCCTTGACGTTCAGGTATCCCGCGATGTTGCTGCCACAGTCGCACACAAAAACGCCTATACGAATTTTCTCAGTCAAAGGAGCACCTCACTCATGACCTTCAACGTCATCCCCGGAAGGGCGGACCCTGACTTTCATGTCCATGGGAATTCGCGCCCGGAAGGATGAACTCTCAACCGTTGCGAGGATCACGTTTCTACCCCACCGCCTGCTTCAGGGGCGCGACAGTCTCGGCCGCGCGGGCGGCCGCGCTGCTCGCCTGGGCGACGGACTCGGGAATGTCCATGGGTCCCTGGGCACAACCGCACACGAAGACCCCCGGTCGCGTCGTGTTGAGCGGGGCGAGGGGGTCCGTCTTCAAGAACCCGTTGTCGTCCAGTTCGGCCCCGAAGAGCCCGGCCAGATGCGAGGTTCCCAGGGAGGGAACGCACGCGGTGGCAAGGATCACCAAGTCGAAGGTTTCGTGAATCACCTGTCTGCTGGCTGTGGACTCATACCAGACAATGGGATTGTTCGCTTCATCCTCGGTGATTTCCGCCACACGGCCCCGGATGTACCCGATGCTCGAATGCTTTCCTCCCCGAAGCTTGTATTCCTCAAATCCACGGCCAACCGCCCTGAGGTCCATGCAAAAAATCGAGGAGCTGACCGCATTATCGTGCTCGTAGGCGATCATGGCCTCCTTGACGGAATGCATGCAGCAGTAGGACGAACAGTATCGGTTGTAGCGGAAGTCCCTGGATCCCACGCACTGGATGAAAGCGAGCTTCCTGGCATTGTGGGCCGCGGCCTTCCTGTGTTCCATGGAGGTGAGCCGGGCGTCCAGTGTGGAGAGGTCCCGGGCCATGAGAGCCCAGTTCTTCATCTCCTCGCTGTCGCTCAAAGCCCCCGAGGCGACCTGATCGACGACCTCGGTGGACGGTTTGCCGTGCTTTTCCTCCAGCTGGCTCACCTGGCGCCGCAGCTTCTTCAGCTCTTTTTCCGCCGCCTCGATTTCCGCATGCAGAGCAAGCTCCGACGGGCGCTCAAGGTGACCGGCCGTGGGGCCGCTGGCGCTGAGGAGCCGCTCGAATTCGAGGGCCGTCACCACGTTGGTGATGCGATCATAACCGTATTCCGGGATCACGGACGGGTCGAACACCTCGTAGCCCGTGGCGAGGATCACTGAGCCGACCTCGATGTGGAAGAATTCGTCCTTCTGCTCATAGTCAATGGCGTTGGCCTGGCAGATCTTGGCGCAAACGCCGCACTTCTTTCCCTGGCCCAACTGGCGGCAGGCAGGGGCATCGATGGTGAAGACGGACGGGATTCCCTGGGGGAAGTATTTGTAAATGGCTTTGCGGTTGCCGATGCCCGCGTTGAAAACGTCCACCGCCATGGTCGGGCACTTTTCGGCGCACGCCCCGCATCCCGTGCACAGGTTTTCATTGACGTAGCGGGCCTTTTTGCGCACGTGGACCGTGAACGCTCCAACCTCGCCGCTCACATTTTCCACCTCGCTGTAGGCCAGAAGGTTGATCCGGGGATGTCGACCGACATCCAGCAACTTGGGCGAGAGAATTCAGATGGCGCAGTCGTTGGTGGGAAAGGTCTTGTCCAGCTGGGCCATCTTGCCGCCGATGCTCGGGAGCCTCTCCACCATGTGCACCTGGATTCCCATCTCCGCCAGGTCGAGGGAGGCCTGAATTCCGGCGATCCCCCCGCCGATGACCAAAACGTCGTTACTCACAATTCACCTCGTTGGAATATTGGAAACGATGCGAGGGCCCTGCACTCCCTCGGCGATGAGTGTGATCAAGTCCTTGATTTGAAGATCCAGGTTCATGTTGGTGAGTGCGCAGCTCAAGTGGATCTGGCACTTGGGGCACGCAGTGACCAGGGTGTGGGCCCCCGTGGCCTTGGCCTCCTTCAGGCGCTCCACCTGGATCTGCTTGGAACCGATGGAGCAGTTGGCCCATCCGCTGGTGCCGCAGCACACGGCGTTTTCCCTGTTGCGCTCCATTTCCACCAGTTCCGTATCCGGCATCTGCTCCAGGATGTTCCGGGGGCTGTCGAAGACCCTCGCCATTCGCCCGAGGCGGCAAGGATCGTGGTAGGTGAGGGACCCCCCGCCGTTGCCCAGACTAATGTGCCCTTCCGCCAGGAGTCTCTGAACCAGGTCGTAGAAATGGACCACTTCGAATCCCAGATCCCCGAGATACTGAGGATAGTGGTTTTTGAAGAGATGGTAACCCTCCGGACAGCTGAAGACCACCTGCCTCGCCCCCGACTGCCGGATGAGCTCGACGTTTTGCCGGGCCAGCTTCAGGAAGACGTCCGTTCGGCCGTTCCAGAGCATGTCATGGCCGCAGCAGGCTTCGTCGTCGGAAACCACGGGGTCGATGCCCGCCGCGTTGAGGACCTTGAGCACCTTGCGGCTGATGGAGAGGCTGTCGACGCCGATGTCTCGAAAGATGACCTCGAAATAGGGCATGCAACCCACGAAGAAGAAGGTTTCCCCGCTCTGGGCAATGCGGCCGCTTTCCCTCGCCCATTCCGTCTTTTTCTGGCGGATGCCCTGGGTTTGGAGCTCCATGATGGTCTGGAGCATGCCGTGGTGGGAAAGGGCCGGTGAGACCCCCCGCTTGGTGGCTTCTTCCCGTAGACTGCGCATGAATTCGGGGAAGTTGATGTTGGTGGGGCAGCGCTCGAAACATCGGCTGCAGGTGAGGCACGACCACAGGTCACGGTCGCTCAGCAACTCGTCGCCCAGTTCCAGCAGGGCCTTTTCCACAATCAACCGTGGGGAAAAGCTTGGGGTGACCCGTGAAACGGGGCAGCTCCCCGTGCAGACCCCGCAATCCAGGCAATAATAAGTCTGGTAGGCCTTGACGGCTTCTTCGATGTTCATGCGGCAACTCCAAGGCGGGATTTCCCGAGGGATTTGACCTTGTTGGTGAAGGTGGTCACGATTTCCGCGAAGCGTGCGGCTTCAGCGGAGGAAACCCACTCCAGGGCGAGCCGCTCGTTGTCGATCCCCATCAGGGCGAGGAGCTCACGGGTCATCGCCGTCATGCGAGCGGCCTTTTCATTACCATCCAGGTAATGACAGTCCCCGATGTGTCACCCGCTGATGAGCACGCCATCCGCTCCAAGCTGAAAGGCCTTGAGGATGAAGTCGGGGGAGACCCGGCCCGAGCACATGACCCGGATGACCCGGATGTTGGGGGGATACTGGAGCCGGCTGACTCCTGCCAGGTCTGCACCGGCATACGCGCACCAGTTGCAGCAGAAGGCGATGATCCTCGGTTCAAAATCTGCGCTCATAGGCGACTTCCCTTCTTGTCAGCTAAACACGAAGAGCACGAAGAGCACGAAGGAACCAGATCAGGAGAACAACTGAAGCCTTCTCCGCGCCCTTCGTGTCCTTCGTGGTCCAGAATATCCGTAGGTTACAAAAAAAGCGTAGACGTCAAGCAGAACATCATCTACAGAGGGCCGCCTCCACCATGGTGAGGACTTCACCGTCATTGAAATGCCGGATGGCGGCGGCCCCGGTGGGACACGCCACGGCACAGGCCCCGCAACCTTTGCAGAGGGCTTCCTGGATTTCCGACACGCTCATGTCTTCACTGAGCTCCTGGAGCTGAGGGGCTCCATAGGGGCAGACTTCCACACATTTGCCGCAGCCTCGGCAGAGGGACTGGTCCACCTGGGCCACGACCCCCTCGACGTCGATGGTCTTCTGGGCAAGAATGGTTGCGGCACGGGCCGCCGCGGCCTGAGCCTGGGCGATGCTCTCGTCAATGGGCTTGGGGTAGTGGGCCAGCCCGCAAACGAAGATGCCGTCGGTGGCGAAGTCCACCGGCCTCAGCTTCATGTGGACTTCGAGGAAGAATTTGTCCTGGCTCAGGGGAACCTTGAAAAGCTTGGCCAGCTCATCGGCTCCCCGCGTCTCGATGGCGGAAGCCAACGTGATGAAGTCCGGCTTGAGCACAACGGGGCGCTGCAGCACGTGGTCCACCACGGAGACCTCAAGAGCCCCTCCATCACCCTCTCTCACGACGGGCTTGTTCTCCAGGTCGAAACGGATGAACAGGACACCCCGCCTCCGGGCTTCCCTGTAGAGATCCTCCCGCTCCCCGTAGGTGCGGATGTCCCTGTAGAGGACGGTGACGTCCATGTCCGGATTCCGTTCCTTGAGATCGATGGCCTTCTGCACGGAGAACGTGCAGCAGATCCGGCTGCAGTGGGGGCGGTGTGGTTCCCGGGAGCCGACACACTGGATGAAAACCGCGCTTTGGGCATCGCGCACCAGGTCGCTCTCCCAGGCCTCGTCCAGTTCATGCCAGCGGAATACGCGGCTGCTCTTCCCGTACAGATATTCATCCGGCTCCAGCGAATGCGCCCCGACGGCGATGATGGTGACCCCGTGCTCCAGTTCCCGGATGATTTCGGCGCCGTTGGTGGAAACCTCGGTCCTGAAATTGCCCACATATCCCGAGGTGCCCTTCACCTCAGTATTGAGATGCACCTCGATGTCCGGGTGCCCCTTCACCTCTTCGATGAGGTCCGCAAGGTAATCGTCGACGTTTTCCCCTTTCCAGGTCTGGTGTACCTTGCGCCCGTGTCCTCCAAGACGGTCTTTCTTCTCGACGATGTGGGCCTTGAAGCCCTGCCGGGCAAGGGTGAGGGCACTGACCATTCCCGCCACGCCGCCCCCGACGACGAGGGCCGCCTGGGTCACGGGAACGGAAGGCATGGGCAGGGGTTCGATGAGGGCTGCCCGGGAGACGGCCATGCGCACGAGGTCCTTCGCCTTCTCCGTGGCGGCGTCGGGATTCGCCGCATGGACCCAGGAGCATTGATCCCGGATGTTGGCCTGCTCGAAGAGGTACTTGTTGAGACCGCTGTTGCGGATCGTCTCCTGAAAGAGGGGCTCATGGGTGCGGGGAGAACACGCGGCCACCACGACCCGGTTGAGGCTGTGCTCCCCGATGATGCTCACGAGCCTGTCCTGAGCGTCCTGGGAGCAGGAGAAAAGATTCTCCTGAACATAAGCAACGTTGGGCAGGGTCCTGGCATACTCCACGACTTCAGGCACCCGGACAACGCTCGAAATGTTGACGCCGCAGTTGCACACGAAAACCCCGATCCGTGGGGATTCCCGGCTCACATCCCGCTCCTCGGGAAAGGTCTTTTCCCTGACCAGGGTGTTGCGGGAGGATGCAAGGCGGCTCGCAGCGGCCCCGGCGGCCGCGGAGGCTTCCATGACGGCCATGGGGATGTCCTTGGGCCCCTGGAGGACTCCGCACACGAACACGCCGGGCCTGGACGTCCCCACCGGGTTGAAACTGTTCGTGGTCGCGAAGTTGTAGTGATTCAGCTCTATCCCGAGCCTGTGGGCGAGCTCCTGCGAGTCCTGTGAAGGTTCGAGACCCACCGAGAGGACCACCATGTCGAAGTCTTCATCCACCATCTCGCCCGAATCCGTCACGTAACCCAGGCGGAGACCATCCGATTCGGGCAGAGGCTCGATGCTGTGGATCCGGGAGCGCACGAACCGGACCCCGCTTTCGCTGGCCCGCTGATAATACTGCTCGAATTCCTTGCCGTAGGTGCGCATGTCCATGAAGAAGATGGCCGCCTCGAGCCCCTCCTTGGAGTGTTCCCTGGCAATCACCGCCTCCTTGATGGCGTACATGCAGCAAACACCCGAGCAGTAGCCGTTGTCGCAACGGTTGATGTCCCTGGATCCCACGCACTGGAGCCAGGCGATCTTTCTGGGTTCGCGCTCGGCGGCGGCTTTTGCCCTGAGTCTTCCGAGCGTTTCTTCGAGGGAGTTCAGCCGCGAAGCGGGAGACACTGCCTGTTCCCCCTGGGAGACGGTTTCCCCGGCGGTGTTTTCTTCTCGAGTCCCCTCCCCGGCAGCCTTCCCCTGCTCTTCTTCCAGTTGCTTCAATTGTTTCAGGAGCTTGCCGTGTTCTTTCTCCAGTTGCCCGATCTCCATGTGCAGGGCCATGGCGGAGGGGCGTTCCAGGTGCCCGGCGGTGGGGCCGCCGGCGCTCAGGAGCCTTTCAAACTCCAGGGCGGTGACCACGTTGGGATGGGCGGCGTAAGCGTACGTGTCGAACCGGCTGGGATCGAAGGCATGGAAACCGGTGGCCAGAATGACTGCCCCGACTTCCAGTTCCAGGGTCTTCTCCTTCTCCTCATAGTTCACCGCTTCAACGGGGCAGATCTTCGCGCAGATGCCGCACTTCTTGCCATGGCCCAGCTGGCGGCAGTTTGGAGCATCGATGGCATAACCCGACGGAATGGCCTGCGCGTAATACTTGTATATGGCCTTGCGTTTGCCCAGTCCGGCGTTGTAGGAATCGACGACCACGGACGGGCACTTTTCGCTGCATGCTCCGCACGCGATGCACTTGTCCAGGTCCACGTGCCGGGGCTTCTGGAGGATCTTCGCCTGGAAACGGCCCTCTTCCCCTTCAAGGCCCTCAATCTGGGAGTTGGTCAGAAGATTGATGTTCAGGTGCCGGCCGACCTCGACCAGCTTGGGGGAAATGATTCACATGGCGCATTCATTGGTGGGGAAGGTTTTGTCCAGTTGGGCCATTCCGCCTCCGATGGCGGGGCCCTTCTCCAGCAGGTGCACATAGTAGCCGGAATTGGCCAGGTCCAGAGCGGCTTGAATGCCGGCGATTCCACCACCGACCACCAGAACCGACCCGATGGTCCCGTTGCCAACTTGGTGAGTCATCAGAATTCCTCCTGAACGCCTGTGGCCTGAGATGGCGGGTTTCCATGCAAGGGTTGCTTCGCTGCGGACGGAATGCGTTGCAGTGAGCAAAAGCAGATCTTTAATGAGTGGATTGAAATCCCCGGCAGGGACTCGGGGTTTTACCGATGCAATGAGTCAGGAAGACGATGGAGAAAGCTTCTGGTCGCGCGCTGAATCGCGGGCAATGAGCACAGGGAGATTCCACGGCAGCATGGTTCGTGAGAGCACTCAAAATCGGGATCAATTCTGACACAGGTCGCTCAACGATTCAAGGCAAAAGAACGTTGCAGGATCAGGGTTTTGATAATATCTTTCACGCTGGCGGCTCTGCCGCGGATGCTCTCAGCAGTTGACAGGCCCATGCCTGCTCACCCAAGGGAAGATCTTGTCGTCCGGGTTATAATCCCGACCGAAGGAGTATAGAAGATGAACACAGGTTCCACGAACGGTGCAATCGAGGACGTCCTGGCCCGCCACGATCAAGGCAGGGATAACCTCATTCCCATCCTGCAGGATGTGCAGGACTGTCTCTCCTACTTGTCTCCCGAAGCTGTGGAGCGCATTGCCCGGCACCTCGGCCTCTCGGAAAACGACGTCTTTGGAGTGGCCACCTTCTACGCCCAGTTTCGTTTCCACCCCCCGGGGAAACACCATGTGAAAGTCTGCCAGGGGACGGCGTGCCATGTGCGGGGAAGCGGGCTCATCCTCGAGTCGGTCGTCCGCAGGCTCGGGATTGCAGCAGGGGAGACGACGGAAGACGGCAACTTCAGCCTGGAGCGGGTGGCCTGTTTCGGGTCGTGTGCGCTGGCCCCGGTGGTTGTGGTGGATGAAAGAGTCTATGGGCGGATGACTGCCAGGAAGACGGAAAAGCTGATCGAGGGCAACAAATGAATTTTCTGGAGATTCAAAATCAGGCACGCGGCGAATGGGAGCGATTCACCCATTCGGAACAGCCACTCGTCCTTGTGGGGTCGGCGACCTGCGGGAGGGCAGCCGGAGCGTTGGAAGTGATGCAGGCGTTCCGGGAGGAGTTCGAAAAACGGTCCCTTTCCGGTCAGGTCGGGCTCTTCGAAGTGGGCTGCCTTGGACTCTGCTACGCGGAAGTCCTGGTGGAGCTCAGGGGGAAGGCCGGCGGTCGGGTGCTCTATCACGGAGTGGAACCGAAGCTCGTCCCCGAGTTGGTCGAATCCCACCTTCTGGCAGGCACCCCCCTCACGGATCATGCCCTGGCAACCATGGAGAGCGAGTCTTCAAACGGGATACCCGCCTTCCGTGCACTTCCCATGATCAGCCACCAGGTTCGGATCGTTCTGCGCAACTGCGGGATCATCGATCCGACCAACATCAACCACTACATCGCCAGGGGCGGCTATTCGGGGTTGGTGCATGCCCTGGGCATGTCTCAGGAGAACGTGATCGAGGAGATCAAGGCCTCAGGCCTTCGGGGCAGGGGAGGCGCGGGATTTCCGACGGGCCTCAAGTGGGGCTTTGCAAGGAAATCGGCGGCAGAGGTCAAGTATGTGATCTGCAATGCCGACGAGGGAGACCCCGGAGCCTTCATGGATCGATCGGTTCTCGAGGGGGACCCCCATGCGGTCCTCGAGGGCCTGGTCATCGCCGGATACGCCATTGGCGCCTCCGTCGGCTATGTCTATTGTCGCGCCGAGTATCCTCTTGCCATCGAACGGATCCAGACGGCCATCGAGGCCATGAAGAGGAACGGGTTCCTGGGGCAGAGCATCCTCGATTCCGGGTTCGACTTCGACATCAAGATCAAGAAGGGAGCCGGGGCCTTCGTGTGCGGAGAGGAAACCGCCTTGATGCAAAGCATCGAGGGAAGGCGCGGCATGCCCCGTTCCCGGCCCCCGTTTCCCGCGGTGGCGGGCCTCTTCGGCAAGCCCACCAACATCAACAACGTGGAAACCCTGGCTTCCGTCTCCGCCATCATGGAAAAGGGTGCTGCGTGGTATGCCCAGTACGGCACTGAGAAGAGCAAGGGGACCAAGACCTTCGCCTTGGCCGGGAAGATCAACCGGACGGGGCTCATCGAGGTGCCCATGGGAATCACGCTTCGCACCATCGTTGAGGAAGTGGGAGGCGGCATTCTCGGCGGGAAGGAATTCAAGGCCGTTCAGACGGGAGGGCCTTCCGGGGGATGCATCCCCGCACGGTATCTCGATCTCCCGGTGGATTACGAGAGACTGGCCGAGGTGGGTTCCATCATGGGTTCCGGCGGGATGATCGTCATCGACGAGGAATCCTGCATGGTGGATGTGGCCCGGTACTTCCTCACGTTCACGGAAAACGAGTCCTGCGGCAAGTGCGTCCCGTGCAGGATGGGAACGCAACACCTGTTGCGGATCCTCACGGACATTTGCGAGGGCAGAGGCACCGCGCGGCAGATCGAGCAGCTGAAGTTGATCGGGGACACGGTAAAGAAGGGTTCTCTCTGCGGTTTGGGCCAGACGGCGCCCAACCCGGTGCTCACCACGCTGCGGCACTTCGAGGACGAGTACAGGGCCCATGTGGAGAAGGGGAAATGCCCCGCCGGAGTCTGCAGGGAGCTGATCACCTTCACCATCGACCAGGAAAAGTGCACGGGATGCCGGGCCTGCGCCCTCATCTGCCCTGTGGATGCCGTCTCGGGCGAGAAGAAGCAGCCTCATCAGATCAACCAGGAGATCTGTATCCGCTGCGGGTCATGTCGGTCCGCGTGCAAGTTCGCATCCGTTATCGTGGACTGATTAAAGTTCAGCCAAGACATCCACCCGCCGTCAGGCGGAATGTGGGAGATAAGGAATGGGCAAAATCAAGCTGACCATAGACGGTCGATTCGTGGAAGCCGATGAGGGCGCCACGGTACTCCAGGCCGCGCGCAACGCCGGCATCGGGATCCCGACCATCTGCGATCACGAGGATCTCAATCCTTACGGCGCGTGCCGCATGTGCATCGTGGAGATCGAGGGGGTTCGCGGGTATCCCACCTCGTGCACGACGCCCGCTGCCGAGGGGATGGTGGTGAGGACGGAGACCGAAGAGCTTCGGAGTCTGCGCAACCGGATTCTGGAGTTGATGCTCTCGGGCCATCCCAACGCCTGCCTGGTTTGTGACCACAGGGAGCTGTGCGAGAAGTACCGGCCCCAGACCATCAAAGCCGGGAGAACCACCCGATGCGGGTTCTGCAGCAACCGGGACGAGTGCTCCCTGCGCAGCCTGGCCCTGGGAATCGATAAGCACGAGCTCAACCTGCCCACCCTCTATTCGGCCCACAACCTGGAGCGCCACGACCCGTTCATGGACAGGGATTACAACCTCTGCATCCTGTGCGGCCGATGCTGGAGAATTTGCGAAAAGATCCACGGCTCTCCCGCCATCAGCATCATCAATCGCGGCAGATGGGCGCGACTGGGAACGGCGTTTCACAAGAGCCATGTGTACTCGGGGTGCACCTTTTGCGGGTCGTGCATCGACATCTGCCCGACGGGAACCCTCACGGACCGCTACGCCCGGTGGTACGGCGAAGTCGAAGGGGAAACCCATTCCGCCTGCACCCTTTGCCCCGAGGGGTGTTCCTTCTTAGTCCTCACCAAGTCCAGGCGCATGGTTGCGAGCCGCATGACTGAGTTCACCCGGGAGGCCAGTCTGTGCGCCGTCGGAAGGTTTGTCTACCCTCAGATCGTCAATTCTCCGGACCGGCTGAAGATGCCCATGCTCCGGGAGAACGGCGACCTCATTCCGGTGCCATGGGAAGAAGCGATAGCCGTGGCTTCGCAGGGCCTGACGAAACACCGGGAATCTTTGGCCGTCCTCATCACGGAGTCGTGCTCGAGGGAGGACCGGTACGTCTACGAACAATTCGCCGGGGCTCTCGGGGCGGTGGCAGGCAACGTGCCGGCAGCCATGGGATTGGACGCTCTCCAGCCGCCGGAGGTGAAAGCGGCGTTGCTCTCAGGAAGCATCAAGGCGGTCCTCGTGACGGGAGATTTCCTGGATGGTGATGCCCTGTGCCGTATGGAATACCGGGCGGTCATCGACTGTCTGCCGTCGAAGGCGACGGAAACGGCGGACGTGATCCTTCCCGCGGCGGTCCTCTCGGAAGTTGAGGGAACCTATCGGAACGCGGCGGGCACGGTGAAAGCCTTTCCCGCCATCACTCCGGTTCCCGGGAGCGCCAGGCCCGAGTGGGTGATCGTCCGGGAGCTCGCGAAGGCCATGGGTCTGGACGGTTTTGGATACGAGTCCGTGGGAGAGATCACGGGGAGGATCGCCCAGGACATGCCGCCTGCCCCGTTCTCCGGACTTCCACGTCGAAAGGTTGCGGACATCCCGACCCGCTACCGAGGGCATCTCCTGGCTGACTTCGTCTGTGCCCTCGAGTCCCTCGGACTTCCCACTTCGCCGGTCGAACCCTTGCCCGAGGGACTGGAAGGGGGATATCCGGTCCTCGAGAGGCGCGAGGTGATCCCCAATTTCCACATGGTGAAAATTCAGGCTCCCCAGGTGGCGCGATACGCCAGGCCCGGCCAGTTTGTCATCCTCATGGTCAAGGAGACCTCGGAGCGGGTTCCCTTCACCCTTGTGGACTGGAACGGGGATGAAGGGTCCATCACCCTGATCATCGAAGAAGTGGGCCGCTCGAGCCGGGAAGTTGCCGGTCTGAAGCGAGGGGATCGGATCGCCCACGTGACGGGGCCCCTCGGGATGCCTTTCCCGGTTGAGAAGAAAGGCACGGTGGTCCTTGGGGGCGGGTGCTACGGCATCGGCGGCATCTATCCCATTGCCAGGGAATTGAAGGAGGCTGGGAACCGCGTGATTGGAATCATCGAGGCATCGAGCGATTACCTGTTCTACATGGAAGACGAGATGAGGTCGGTTTGCGACGAGCTCCACCTGGCCACCAAGGACGGCAGCCGCGGCAGGAAGGGCGGCGTGCAGGAGGTGTTCGTGAGCCTCATGGAGAGCGGCGTTGCGGTGGATCAATTCGTGGCCATCGGGTGCACCTTCATGATGCGCATGGTCGCCGAAGCGAGCAGACCCTACGGTGTTCCGACCTACGTGGCATTGAATCCCATCATGGTGGACGGGACGGGGATGTGTGGGGCGTGCCGCGTGTCCGTCGCAGGGAGCACCCGCTTTGCCTGTGTGGACGGGCCCATGTTCGACGCCCATGCCGTGGACTGGGATGAGCTTTTTTCCCGCAGGGCCGCTTACGCCCGGGAAGAAATCGAGGCCCTGCCCCAGGGTGCAAATCCATGGGGAAGCGAGGAGCTTCGCCATGCCAAGGGCGGACACGCCTGCGCTCACTGAGGCCGGTGAAACGAAACCGTTCAACCTCGGTGGCGCCTGAAGATTGGTCCCTCTTGTGAGCATGTGGAATTCACCTGATAGGAAGTGCATGAGAACAAGAAGAAATATCCATCACCCCTCCGAGGATTCGCATGGAAGACAAAATCCCAGAAAAAAATGAACCGGCCCCGGACAAGGAAGCCAAGCCGAAAAGGAAGAAAATCCCCCGTCAGCCCATGCCGGAGCAGAGTCCCCGGCGAAGGCGGCACAATTTCGAGGAAGTGCCGAGGGGATATTCCGAAGAGATGGCTGTCCTGGAGGCCAGCCGCTGCCTGGACTGCAAGAAGCCGGGTTGTGTCCAGGGCTGCCCCGTGAACATCAACATTCCCGGATTCGTGAGACTCATCGCGGAGGGGAAATTCATAGACGCGCTGATCAAGCTCAAGGAGCAGAATGCCCTGCCCGCCGTGTGCGGCCGTGTGTGCCCTCAGGAATCCCAGTGCGAATCTCTGTGCATTCTGGGCAAGAAGGGAGATCCGGTTGCCGTAGGGCGGCTGGAGCGCTTCGCGGCGGATTACACAAGGCTGCGCGGGGGAGAGCCCCTTCCCGTCAGGGCGGCTTCCACCCGAAAACGGATCGCCGTGGTCGGCGCGGGACCGGCTGGAATCACGGTCGCCGGAGACCTGGTGCGATGGGGCCACGACGTGGTGATCTTCGAGGCCCTGCATCTTCCTGGAGGGGTCCTCATGTACGGCATCCCTGAATTCAGGCTTCCGAAGGAAATTGTCCAGTACGAGATCGGAAATCTCATGCGGCTGGGAGTGAAGATGCACACGGACTACGTCATCGGAAAGACCGAGACGGTGGACCAGCTCCTCGAGAAAGGCTTCGACGCGGTCTTCATCGGGACCGGCGCGGGGCTTCCCATGTTCCTGGGGATCCCGGGAGAAAATGCCATCGGTGTCTTCTCCGCCAACGAGTTCCTCACCCGGGCCAATCTCATGAAGGCCTACGATTTTCCAAGGCACGCCACGACCCCCATACGGCCCCGAAACGCCGTGACGGTGGGCGGCGGAAATGTCGCCATGGATTCGGCCAGGACGGCCCTTCGCCTGGGGGCCAATTCCACCATCGTCTACCGGCGCAGCAGGGCCGAGATGCCCGCCAGGGCCGAGGAAATCCACCACGCCGAGGAAGAGGGAGTCGTCTTCCACCTCCTCACCAGTCCGATTCGGGTGCTCACGGACGAAAAGAAGCGGGTCACGGGCCTCGAGTGTCTGAAGATGGAACTGGGTGAGCCGGACGCATCCGGAAGGCGCAGGCCGGTTCCCATCAAGGGGAGTGAGTTTGTGGTTCCGGCCGACACGGTCATCATTGCCATCGGCAACATGCCCAACCCCCTGGTGCCCCAGACCTCACGGGACATGGAAGTGACAAGGAAAGGGACCATCGTGGTCGATACAGAAACCATGGCGACATCGAAGCCGGGCGTCTACGCCGCCGGGGATATCGTCTCCGGCGCCGCCACGGTCATCAGCGCCATGGGACAGGGGAAAAAGGCGGCTTTCGCCATCCACCGGTACCTCACGGGAGAAAATCCCCCGGGGCATGATTCGCCCGGCGCGGAGGATTCCAAGGATGACAAGACCATGCAGGTCCCGCCTGACCGGTCTTAACACTTGCATCCGCCCGGCTCACTCCCGTATAGTGGCATCAAGAGGACGAAACGGGTTGCTCCACCGGAAGAAGTTCCGAGTGCCACACAACAGCTCGTCAGAGAATCAGCCCAGGGAGAGTGAGAATATGGCGGTTGCTCAGAAGATGCTCCAGTACATGGAGAGTTCTTCGTGGATTCGCAGGATGTTCGAGGAGGGAACGCGTCTCAAGAAGATTCACGGAGACGAGAATGTCTTCGATTTCAGCCTGGGAAATCCCAACGTGCCTCCTCCGGACATCGTGCAGGAAAAGCTTCTCAAGATTGTGACCGAGGAACGCTCCGGCAAGCACGGGTACATGCCCAATGCGGGACTCCTGGAGACACGAGCGGCGGTTTCCGCCTATCTGTGCAAGGAACACTGTGTTTCCCTCGCCGCCGATCACATCGTCGCCACCTGTGGTGCCGCGGGAGGTTTGAACATCATCTTCAAAGCCCTCCTGGATCCCGGAGACGAGGTTGTGGTTCCCGCGCCTTACTTTGTGGAATACGGCTTCTACGCGGACAACCATGGAGGCACCCTGAAGGCGGTTCCCACCAGGGAGGACTTCACCCTGGACCTAGCGGCCATGGAAGCGGCCATCGGCCCCAGGACCAAGATCGTCCTGATCAATTCCCCCAACAATCCCACGGGACAGATCTACGGCGACGAGACCATCATGGGGCTTGGGGAAATCCTCACTCGCAAGAGCGCTCAGTACGGCAGGATCATCACCCTGGTTTCCGATGAGCCCTATCGCAAGATCGTGTATGACGGCTGCTGCGTCCCTTGTATCTTCGCCCACTATCCCAACAGCATCATCGCCACTTCTTATTCCAAGGACCTGTCCCTGCCGGGAGAGCGCATAGGGTTTGTTGCGGTCCATCCCGGAGCCGGCAGTGTCCGGGAGTTGATGGGAGCCTTGACTCTGGCCAACCGGATCCTTGGTTTTGTGAATGCCCCCGGGTTGATGCAACGCCTGGTCGTCGAATTGCAGGGGATCTGTGTCGACGTGGAAATCTACCGCCGCAAGAGAGATCGCTTCGTGAGCGGCCTCAAGGAGGCAGGGTACGATCTCACTGTTCCCCCCGGGGCCTTTTACCTATTTCCAAGGGCACCACTGCCCGATGACGTCCAGTTCGTCCGGATGCTGCAGGAAGAGAACATCCTTGTCGTTCCGGGAAGCGGTTTTGGTGGTCCGGGGCATTTTCGCATTGCCTACTGCGTGGACGACCGGACCATCGAAGGGGCCATGCCGGGATTTCAACGGGCGATGGATCGCGCGAGGAGCATGAGTTAGGAGGGGTGCCATGGAGAAGAAAATCTTCGTCAAAAAGGGGCAGAGAATCGGGGGGGGAAGATCTTACATCAAGGTGCTCATGTGGTCCGCCGTGGCTCTCATCATCGTCGTGCTCCTGATCCCGTTCAGCACCCGCAAGAAGAGCGGCGAACCGGATGCCCCGCCAAAACAGGCCGCCGACAAGGGGGTGGTTTTCAAGGAAATGCCCAAGTCCCCTCCTCCCGCTCCGGAGGTGGAAAAGCCGTCAAATGGGGGCGTTCCTGGGTTCATTCCTTTCGACAAGAGCCCCGAGGCAGGTTTGACGCCGGAGACCAAGACTCTGCCCGAGCCCCCCGAGGCGGGGAAGGCTTCGACACCGCCGGCCAAGCCTCCTGAAGCCACTGCGTCGGCGGGAAAGCCGGGAACCCCGGGGGCCATTCTCCAGGCGGGACCTGGTGAAAAAGTTGCTCCACCGGGTGGTTCGGTGGCGCAGCCGGGCAGGGAAGGGAAGATGCCCGGGGGGAAAGACGCTGCCGCCGGTCTCGAGGAAAAGCCGCCGGCTGCTCTGAAGAAGGTTGAGGGGTCTCCGGCAACTCCCGAGGATTCAAAAAAGAAGATGGCCATGGTCAAGCCTGGCTCGCCTAAAGCGCCCAAACCCGCAGGGTCAGAAGAGCCAGCACCGGGCAAGCCTCCGGCGGCTTCCGAAGCTTTGAAGCCCGGGGATGCTTCAGGCAAAACCGGGTTCGCCGTTCAGGTGGGTTCCTTCAAGGACAGGAGCAACGCGGAAGAGATGCGAAAGAGCCTTGAGCAGAAGGGCTACAAGGTGCAGATCAGGCCGCGGAAGGACCCGAAACTCGGCCAGCTTTTCGTGGTCCAGTTGGCCCCGGTGGAAAATGCCAGCAAAGCGAGCACCCTGGCGGAACAGGTCCGGCGTGAAGACAAGGCGCAGCCGTTCGTCGTCAAGGTGGGCCCAGAGGAATAAGTCAGCCGCATCGAGTGCGGGCCATCGGGGTTCCGACGGGGGGCAAACCGTTACCGGCCGGCAGCCAGGCTGCGCCCCGCTCCCCAAAATTTTTTGTTTCACCGCGGAGCATGCAGAGATCGCTGAGAGAATAAGCTCTGGAAAATACCCTACGCGCTCTCGGCGCCCTCAGCGGTGGCTTGCCAGTTTTTTCATGGTCTGGAGTGACCCGAAGGGCCATGAGGGACTGCACTCCACTCCACATTCCCCGAATCACTTCCCCTCATACTTGGGCTTCCGCTTTTCGAACATGGCGGAGAGCGCTTCCATGTGATCTTCCGTATAATGGCAAAGAGACTGGTAAGCCGCGGCCCTTTCCATGATCTCGGGAAGCGTCGAGAACATGCCCGCCCGCAGAAGTCTCTTGGTCATCCGCAGGGCCTGGGGGGGCTTGGAGGCGATTTTCGAAGCGATCTCGGTTGCCTTGGCCAGGAGTTGCTCATGGTCGACCACATGATTCACCAGTCCCATGTTCAGGGCCGTCTCTGCGTCGATGGTGTCCGCCGTGAAGATGAGCTCACAGGCCAGGCCCATACCGATGGTCCGCGGAAGGGTGAACGCGCTTCCGTCTCCGGGAATCAAGCCCACGTTGAGGAAGGTTTCGCCGAAAGTCGCCTTCCTGGAAGCGACCCTGATGTCGCACATGAGGGCCAGGCCGCAACCCGCTCCGATGGCCGCTCCGTTGACGGCGGCAATGGTGGGGGCCTCAACGCCATGGACCGTCAGAAGAACATCCTGGATGTTGCGGCGGTAGTTCTCCAGGATTTCCGCCGGAGTCCCATGAAACATCCCTTTGCGCTCTTTCATGTCTTTCACATTCCCGCCCGACGAGAAGGCAGGGTCCGCCGCGGAGACAATGAGAACCTGGATGCGGGGGGTCTCGTTCACGTGTTTGCACACGGCCTTGACTTCCGCGATGATCTCTTCGTGCGTGATGGCATTCCGAATGTCCGGACGGTTCAGGGTCAGGGTGCCGATTCCTTGATCGACCTGGAACAGGATCTCTTTGAATTCCATGAAAAGCCTCCGTGGTCACGCGTGCACTGCAAGAAAGGACTCATCCTCGCACCATCGTCTGCATGGAGAGGACTGCTAGGTTACAGGAAGTGAAGGTCGAATGGCAAGGGTCCGCGCGGTAACCTGCCTGTAACTTGCGCCGGTTATGATGTCGCCAAGAACAGAGCTCGGAACAGGTCACCCTTCAACAGTGCCGGTCCGAAAGTCACGGGAGATTGTTGCCTCGAGCCGATTTTCCGCCGGCCAAGAGAGAGGAGGGAAAATCATGAACACCGAGTTGGTTACAGTGACAGCGGAATTCATCATGGACCGGATCGCCGACTGGTCCATGCCTTTGACTTTCGAGGAACATGCCCTGCTCATGGAGCACTTGTCCCGAAGAATTCGCATGAGTCTCAGTGCGTGGGAAGAAAGGCACCCTGCTGGACGTTGCTGCTACTGGGAACCCGTGCCCGGCGAAGATTGCATCCCGTGATGCCCCTGGGGCTTCACGGGCATTTGCCTGCCCGTTGATTTGGAGGTCACCTGTCCAGTATTTCTCGTATTTTGAAGAGGAGTTCGTCAAGGGAAAGGGGCTTTTTGAGAAAGGAGAGACCCTTCTCGGAGATTTCCTTGCGGGCTTCCACGTCGTTCACGTACCCGCTCATGAACAGAACCTTCAGCTCCGGCTTTCCGCGCTGCAGTTCCTCGAATACCCTGACGCCACCCTTCTTGGGCATGACCACATCGAGGAGGGCCAAATCGACGGCCTGAGGGCTTTCGTTGAAGCGTGCCACGGCATCTTCCCCGTCCACGGCATGGATCACCCTGTAACCGGACTTTTCAAGGACGTCTTTGACAAGATCCCTCACCGCCTCGTTGTCTTCTGCCACTAGGATCGTCTCTGAGCCCCCCGAGGCCAGTCTGTCCTGAACCTGGCAGTTATGACTCTCGGTTCCCTCCTCGACCATGGGCAGCAGCATTCTGAAGGTGGTTCCCCTGCCGCGACTCGATTGGACTTCCACGAACCCTTTGTGTTGCTTGATGATGCCGTAAACGATGGACAGACCCAGGCCGGTGCCTTTTCCGGCCTCCTTCGTCGTAAAAAAGGGTTCGAATATCTTCTGCCGGGTTTCTTCGTCCATGCCGAAACCGGTGTCACTCGCCGAGATGGAAACGTACTTCCCTGTCTGCAGGTAATCCCCGAACTGGGCGTACGAGTCGTCCAGCTCTATCATTTCCGTGGAAACGACGAAGCACCCTCCTTCCGGCATGACATCCCGGGAATTGGTTGCGAGATTCATCAAGACCTGCTCCAGTTGGCCCTTGTCGGCCATGACATGCAGGGGAATGGCGGAAAGGTCCGTTTTCACCTCTATGTGCTCGCCCATGATTCGGGAGAGCAGTTTGCTGATGTTTTCAATCACCCCGTTGACGTCCACCGGCTCGATGCTCAAAACCTGTTTCCTGCTGAATGCAAGGAGGCTTTGGGTGAGGGTTGCCGCCTTGACGGAGGCTGTGAGTATCTGGTCCACATAGGTTCTGAGAGGGTCCTCCGTGGGCAGCAATGATTGCAGCAGGCTTCCATATCCCATGATTGCGGTAAGGATGTTGTTGAAATCATGGGCGATCCCCCCCGCGAGAAGGCCGACTGCCTCCATTTTCTGGGCCTGCCGCAGTTGGTCCTCGAGCCTCCTCCGTTCCTGGCGTGTGAAAACCTCCTGGAGAGCGCGGTCGATGGCGGGAGAAAGCCTGGCCAGGTTGTCCTTCATGATGTAATCGTGAGCACCCGCCTTCATGGCGGCCACCGCGGTCTCCTCGCCTATGACTCCCGAAACAATGATGAACGGGAGATCGAGACCTCTCTCCTTCACCATGTTGAGGGCCTCCAGCCCACCGAACAGGGGCAGGTAGTAATCGGCGAGGATGATGTCCCACTCCCTGCCGTCCAATGAGGCTGCCATGGCCTCGGCTGTCTCAACCCGTTCGATATCGAGGTCATATCCACTGCGCCTAAGTTCCCGGGACAGCAGCAGAATATCGTCCTCTGAATCCTCAACAGCCAGAACCCGAAGGGTTTTTTTCATCGTCTCTTCCACCAAGAATGCATCCCAAAGTATTTGTTCGCATCTTTTCCTGCTGGTCCATATGGTAGCGGAGCACGCGGAGATGGCCGAGAGAACACCCTGTGTCAAAGGCATCTTTCCCTTCTCGGCGCCCTCAGCAGTGAGTTCTCACTGTTTCAAGGTTCCGGGTGGTCCCAGGGCACATGGGCCGTTACAGTGAAAAGTAAACCGTCGCACCCTCACCCTCTTTCGCCTCAATCCACACTCTTCCCCCGTGGCGGTGAACAATGCGCTTCACCGTGGCAAGGCCTATTCCCGAGCCGGGGAATTCGGAAGCGGCGTGAAGCCTCTGGAAAGGCTGAAAAAGCCTGTATGCGTGAGCAGGGTTGAAGCCGACTCCGTTGTCTCGGACAAAGTATGCCTTCAGTCCCTCGAGATCGACCATGCCCACCTCTATTCTGGCCCTCGGTTGCAACGCCGTGAACTTCCAGGCATTTCGAATGAGATTCTCCATGGCCAACTGGAGGAGACGAGGATCTCCCCACGCAGCCATGGCTTCGGCAACGACGAAATCCACGGGCCGGTGGCTTCCGGATTTTGTGAGATCGGAGGCGACGGCTCGTGCCAGGGCGCTGAGATCGACCAGCTGCCGCTTGAGCTCTCCTCGTGTGAGCTTGGAGAGCTTGAGCAGATCGTCGATCAACTGGCTCATGCGGCGCGTCGCATCCCTCACCCGGCGAAGGTAATCTTTCCCCGGTTCATCGAGAACATCGCCATATTCTTCTTCCAGGGCCTTGCTGAAGCCGTCGATGCTCCTCAGGGGAGCTCTCAGATCATGGGAGACCGTGTATGAAAACGCCTCCAATTCCTTGTTGGCGGTCTGCAACTCAGCAGTGCGCTCGGCCACCCGCCGCTCAAGACTTGCCGCGTGAGCCCTGATTTCCTGGTAAAGGTCGGCATTCTCCATGGCGGTCGCCAGGGAATCGGCGATGGTGGAAAGGAAATACTCATTTTGACGAAAATTCCGAGGGCTGGAGCTTGCAACCATCAACACGCCGGTCTTGTTGTGAGCCGATCGCAACGGGATCGCGGCCACGGAGACCAGACCGGCGTTCCTGCAAGCTTCATTGGTGCACCGGGGATCCTCGGCGATGTTCTCGGAAAAGAGGTTCATGCCCTCCGCGACGGCAAGACCACAAAGGCATTCACCCACCTGCAGCTCGCGTTCTGTCAGGTTTTCATCGCGGGGGCTCGGGAAGGAGCCACGCAAAGCCATGGTGGGTTCTCCCTCTGAAAGGAAGAGCAGGACGGGTCGAACCTCAAGGACACGGGCAATTTCAGGGAGCAGTGTTTCCAGGAGATGGTCCAGATCGAGGGATCGGCTGGACAGGTGAGTGATGGTGGCCAGGGACTCCAGTTCCCGGTTTCGCTGGCGGATTTCATTTTCGGCCCTCTTGCGCTGGGTGATATCCCGGTCTATGCCCCGATAGCCCCGGAATTGGCTGTCAGCGTCGACAATGGGCACGGCGCTCCTCTCCAGAATGACCTCTCGTCCATCTTTGTGGAGGTTCCTGTTCTCCAGGTTGGTGAACGGGGCACGTTCCTTCCGGCAAGCTTCAAAGAAGGCAACGATATTCTCGGCTTCCCCGTCCGGCATGAGATCGAAAGGTCGTTTCCCGATAATTTCGTATGGTTTGTATCCGAGAAGATCCTGGACCGTTGGACTCGCATACGTGTAAACGCCATGTTCATCCATCTCCCAAATCCAATCCGAGCTGGTTTCCACCAGAGCCCTGAAACGATCCTCACTCTGTATCCGGGCCAGCTCAGACTTCTTGGATTCGGTGATGTCGACGGCCAGCCCATGAAAATGGGTGACCCGCCCACCCGCGTCTCGCTCCAGCCTGATTTGGTCATCCAGCCATCGAACTTCTCCCCGCTTCGGCACGATGCGATACTCCATCTTGAAGCTCGACATGCCTCTGAAGGAGCACTCTTCCATTTCCCCCGCCACCCCTTCCTGATCCTCCGGATGGACCAGGGACAAATAGGGGACTCTTCCCGACAGGAAATCTTCCTGGGAATATCCAAAGAGGGCGATGTTACCGGCAATCCATTCCAGCGGCCATTCCCCCTCGGCTCTGCAACGGCGAAGCACAGCCGGGCTGTTGTCCAGAATGAGCTTTGCGATCCGCAGGGTTCGAACGACCTCTCGTCGTGAGCTCTTGTCCTGGAAAACACCCTGAATGATGGGCTTGCTCCCGATTTGCGCAGGAGAGATGAAAATCCGAACCGGGACGACCCGGCCTCTCGATGTGAGGATTTCCCCGTCGAAGTGGCGATGGAGAAGCCCTGCCGCAGCCTCCGTGACAGATTGGACGTATCGATCCGCAGCTTCCAGGGGGTACAGATCCCGGTGATGCAATCCTATGAGATGCTCTCGGGACCTTTTGAAAAGGCGCTCCGCGGCGGGGTTGCATTCGAATATCCTTCCCGTCTCCGACGAAGCCCACAGAACCGCGTCGCTCAGGTTCTCGAAGAGCAGGCGAAAAAGTCGCTCCCTATCAGAAGGTTGGCCATACGCGGGTTTTCCGTCGGTCATGTGGAAGCCCTGTCCAGAGGTCCCGCGCAATCAACCGGGTCCACTCGTTACAGCGTGAGGGACTGTGTGCAGACCAGACGTGTCCGTCGGGAAATGACACTCAACACCCTGTCCCGGAGAGCCCAAGTGCTCGCCCCACACCTCATCACCAACCGGGGTGGAGGGTTTCCTTGGGGATACATGGCAGCTCATCGTTTTGGGTGAAATGCTACGACTGATGGCCGGCCTTAAACGCAGTGGCGATGCCGTGAAAAGCCTTGGCTAAAATGGATATTGCGCCTCTGAAACAAGAAGGGAACCGGCTATGCTCCGTGAAAAAGAGCAAAATAACTGACCACTTGCCAGGGCAGTGGCAGATGGATAGCACACCTGGCCCCGCGCGTCAACAGTCATTCTCCTCGCTGTCCCGCGGGGCATTCGATGCCAATGTGCTGTCGCGGAGGGCGTGCTTCGGGGGAGATCAAACAATGAAAAAATAGAAACCGCCGCGGCGGGCGCAGAGGGTGCAGAGTTTTTTTGCGAATCTTCCTCTCCGAGCGATCTCTGCGCGCTCCGCGGCGAAATGAAGAGCTTTCCTGGGCAGAGCCTCCTACCGTCCCTGGGAACTGACGGGAGTGAGTTTTTCCTGAATGCCGAACGGGTCGGTGAATTCCAGTTCAGGTTGAAACTTGAGTTTCTTTACCCCTCTGTTGTTGAGGTACTTCGCCATTTCCAGGTTGATGTCCCCCGGAACAGGCACTCCAGCCTGGGCCAGAGCCTGGCGGAGCAAGGATTCACACTTGGAAGCCATGGCCACTGCGTCGCTGCAGATGCGGCCGGCTTCCCTGGGGTTGTGGAACCCGATGGAATTCTCGGCGCCGATGAAGATCACCCTGTAGATGGCTTCGTAATAGAGGTCCTTGGCCCGGTTATAGAGGTCGTCGTCGATTTTCCTTCCTTCAGTCCTGGCCTTGTGGGCAATTTCGAAAAGCTTCGCGGCGACAGCGGTGGTGTACCCGGCCCGGTTCATCATGGAGACCGTGCGGTCCTGGGTGGCGTAAACCTGGCTGGTCAGCCATTCAGACGTTTCGGTGTGGCACTGCTGACAGGCCTTGAGATCGTTCTTGAGAGGACTCATGACATTGTGATCGGAAATCTTGTTGGCGCCGACCCGCGTGTACGGCATATGGCAGTCGGCACAAGAGACGTTGGCCTTGTGATGCACGCTGTCATAGCTGAAGAATTCGTACTCGGGGTGGCGGATGAATCCCACCTTGAAGCCCGTCACGTTTTGGGTCCACTCCATGTGGGAAGGATCGCTGCGGATGACCCTGATGATGTCCTCCACGGAGATCTTGCCCACCGTGGCGCCCTGCCAGGGGAAGAACACGTTGGTGGACTTCATGTCCTTGTCCTTGGGGATGATGTAAGTCACATGACACTGAGCGCACACCAGGGATCGGCCTTCCTGCCTGGTGATCTTTTCTGGGTCGACGCCGATGCCCTTGAGGGCGTTTCCGAGAGTGGTGGAGCGGGAGAGCTTGGGGGCCATGGTCTTGTTGTCGTGGCAATCGATGCAGGCGACGCCGAGTGCCTGCCCTTCCTTGGGGATCTTGGCATGCACGTCCAGATACGGATCTGAGTAATAAGCTGGCCCCAGTTCCTTTTGCAGGGTAGGCACGTAGGGGCTCTTGCAGGTGAGGCACGCCCCTCCAGCCTTAATACGGGACGGGTCGATGTCAAGCTGGTCCGTGACCATATACCAGTGACCGCGTGGCTCGTTGTACTCAATGCCGAATCCCCAGCCATTGAAGAGGAGCGGCATGTAAGGAAACTCACTCAGCTTGTCATAGATCACCAGGTCCGTGTCGTAGCCCTTCTTGTACCGGCTTTTTCCCGCAGGTCGAGGATCCTTGGTCTTGCCCCAGGCGTCATATTCCAGAGGGAAGACCTGACCCCATTTGGCCGGGTCGATCTCCCCGTCCTGAATGGTGCCGACCTTGACCAGTTCCGGCTTTTGCGGGGCGCAAGCGCCAAGGATGCAAACCAGTCCCGCGCAACCGGCCATCAGAATGCCGAGGAAAAGTCCTCTTCTCCCCATGACTAGCTCCTTTCTGATCTAGAGGCTTCCTGTGAGCTTGTGAGACAGCCGTCGATGGCATGTCCAACAGTTCCGCTCTTCGTTGATCATGGCCACCGTCTCTGCGTGGCAGCGCTTGCAGTTGTCCTGCAGGACCCCTGCCCCGTGCTGAGAGAGTTTGATGATTTCGGGCACGCGGCCTGAATAGAAGAGAAAAGTGTCCCGCATCCCGTCGATACCCTTCCAGGCCAAATGGACCGGCAGGTTCTGGTTGGGCAGATGACATTCGATGCACTTCAGCCGCCGGTGCCCCCCGTTGTGAAACCAGCTTTCATACTCGGCTTCCATCACATGACAGGATCCGCAAAACTCGGGAGACCCGGACTTGGCGTACAGGCCGGGAGGGCCAAAGCTCAAGAAGGCTCCCGCGGCCAACCCCAGGACGCCCAGGACAACAGCGGCGCGAAAGATGTTTCCACTCATAACGCCCATGGTGTTTTCCCTTCGATGGGGTGATCGATGGTTGCGTCCCCGGAGCCCACATTGCCGCAAGGTGTGGCCTCGGGACCCTCTCACCGTGTGCCCCCTGCGGGGGCAAGCCCAGTTCCTGGAATCGTGTGGGTTGCTCGTGGAAAAACGTTGGGGCCAAAAGGAACGGGATCGAAACAGAGGTTGAACGGGGTGAAGTATCCAGAACGCACCCAATGTAGCACACCGGTCGTCTTTCTTCATTGACTTAAGTCAAAACAATCCGACTTGTGCCGTCACCCGACTGGGTAGCTGGCGGCGGGCCGAGGTGCTGCCGGCAACCGCAGCGCTGCACCCGCCGTCCGGTTGACCCTGTGGTTGGGGCCTCAAGTGCTCTTGAAAAAGGGCTGCCTAACGGTAGACGTCTTTGCGGTGCCCGAATTTCACCACATACACGGTGAGATTTGGATCTTGGACAGAGCAAACGATTCTATATGACCCTTGGTGGACGCGAGGCGTCTCCCTATCCCGATTTAGCCTCTCCCTTGCAGTGAAGTGTTGACGTACACACTCTGCTGAGCTCTAATGTGTATAATTAGCCTGGTTGGAGTGTGAGCCATGAACAGACGTACGAACGTGGTCCTTGATGAAGATTTGGTTGAAGCGGGGTTGGAGATCACTGGGCTCAAGAGCCGCCGAGCTTTGATTGACTATGCCCTCCGGGAGCTTCTGCGAAGGGAGTCCCAGAGAAGGATTCTTGAACTCAAAGGTAAGGTCCACTGGGAAGGCGATCTTTCGTCTATGCGTCAGGAAAGAGAGTCTCAATGACGCTGGTGGATACTTCAGTATGGATCGATTTCTTTGCTGCTCGAAATACTGCTCAGGTAGCAGTGCTTGAATCCTTGATTGATCAAAGGGAGGACCTTTGCCTGTGTGGGGTCATCCTCACGGAGGTACTCCAGGGGATTCGGGATGACAAGCAGCACAAGCAGACTGAATCCGCGCTTACAGCCCTGATCTACCTTCCAGCGGGCCAGGGCACATTTCTTTTCGCAGCCAATATTTACCGCACTCTCCGTTCACGTGGGATCACCTCAAGGAATTCGGTCGATTGCATGATCGCAGCCGTGTGCATCGAACATAAGGCTCATTTGCTGCATGACGACAGAGACTTTGACTGCATTACCGATGTCTTTGGTTTACAGGTTCTGGGCAGTCATACCTTACAGTGACTCAGTTCATGTTTTCCAGATCTCCTATGCCCAACCCGCCACTTAAGCTGACCCCCAACTGCATGGGCGCTTTCGGAAATGCCACGTCCTTGTAAGCGGTTGGTGGCAGGCTGGAACTCGGTCGCTCCATTCCCGAGCCAAGAGGGCGGTTCATGTATGCATAGCGTCTTCGGACCAGGATAATCGGCGCATGTGCCACGATGCGGCAGGAGAGAAAAATCTGTGAAGAAGGATGAGAATGGCGAACTTCGTCCCGAGTACCGCCGTGAGGAGCACGGGCCAAGTGCTCGCGGAAAGTATCTCGAAGCTTATCGAAAAGGGACCAGCCTGGTGCTGCTCAGCCTGGATGTGGCAAAAGCCTTTCCAACCGAGCAAGCCGTGAATGACGCGCTTCGCTCTCTGATGGAGCATCCCCAAAGGGCAGTTGGCTCGACAAAACGCTCAAGTCGGCGCCGGAAAAGCAGCGTCACTGAGGCGTGACGCCGTCCGGAGGACCAGTTATGCGCACCCACTTCTTACAGCACGTTCCGTTTGAAGGACTCGGCAGCATCGAACCGTGGCTCAAGGCGGCCGGCTGCGAGATAACGAGCACGCGGTTCTTCGAATCGACTCACTTGCCGTCCGCGGATGAAGTCAATCTTTTGATTGTGATGGGTGGCCCAATGAGTGTCAACGACGAGGGGGAGTTTCCCTGGCTCGTCCAAGAAAAGCGCTTCATTCGAACGTGCATCGAGGCAAGGAAGGGTGTTCTGGGAGTCTGTCTGGGCGCTCAGCTCATCGCGGGAGCCATGGGTGCCAGGGTCTATCGGAATCAAGCAAAGGAGATAGGTTGGTTTCCCATACAGGCAGTGCCGTCGGTTGATGAATCGATCTTTTGCTTCCCGCCCTCGGTGGAGGTTTTTCACTGGCACGGCGAGACGTTTGACCTGCCCCCGGGAGCGGCGCACCTCGCGAGAAGTGAAGGCTGTGAAAATCAAGCCTTCCAGCTTGGTCGGTCGGTCATGGGCCTCCAGTTTCACCTGGAAACCACACCCGAGTCAGCGCGAGCGCTCGTCGAGAACTGCCGCGAGGAGTTGATCGCATCGACCTACGTCCAGTCCGAAACGGTCATCCTTTCCGCGACACCAGAGAAATATGGAGCCATAAACAGCCTGATGGCTGAACTGCTCGCATATTTGGGAGGGACCGGCCTCTGAATACAGCGCCACCTATCGGTCTGTCCAATATCCGGCTGTCATGCACGCGAAGGCGGGCATTGAGGTTTTTCCACTGGATGCCCGCCAAGAGCAGGCGGGAATTACGTGCGGTATTTTAGGGACTTTATCGCGTGGACATTTGCGGAACGCCGCTTCAACTCGGTCCGGATCGCGGGCTCTGGCCAGACCGATTGGGCTCACGTTTGACGGGAGGACAGAAAGGAGATGCAAAACCTCTTTGCCTACGGAACTCTGATGTGTGACGATATCATGGTGGAAGTTTCGGGAAGCCGTCTTTCCCATGCCCGGGGAGTATTGAAAGACTTCAGTCGGCACTCCGTCAAGGGCGAGCACTATCCCGCCATCGTGCCCGACGGCAGAGGCCGCGTCGAGGGCGTGGTTTACCTGAACGTGCCCGATTCCGCCTGGGACCGCCTGGACCGATTCGAGGGCGAGATGTACGCACGTGAGCTCGTGCAGATCGAGCTGAACGATGGAGGGAGTCTGCTTGCGGCGACCTACGTGGTGCGGCCGGAGTTTCTGAATCATCTCGAGGAGTCCGGATGGAACTTCGCCGACTTCCTCCGCAACGGGAAGACAAGCTTTGAGAGGCGCTACAAAGGATACCAGTCGCTGTAGTCGGACCATTCAACCAAGAAGCAAATCAATGGGACAAACGAAAAAGGGCGCGGTAACCCGCGCCCCTTGCATTTCCTTCTTGGCTTCCACTTGGAGACTTAATCAGTCGTTTCTCTCCGAGAGCTCCACGAGCACACCGAAGGTCGCCTTGGGGTGCAGGAAGGCGATCTTGGCTCCACCCGCACCCATGCGGGGCTTTTCGTCGATGAGGGCGATCCCTTTGGCCTTCAGTTCGGCCAGAGCCTCCTCGATGTTGTCAACACGGAAGGCAATGTGCTGCACGCCTCCGCGGCCCTTGTTGTTCTCTATGAACTTGGCGATGGGGCCGTCGGGAGCGGTCGACTCGAGAAGTTCCACCTCCGTGTCCCCCACAGGGAAGAAGGCGGTGGTGACCTTCTGCTCCGCAACGGTTTCACTGCCGAGATGCTTCAGGCCCAGGATGTCCGAATAGAGTTTCTTGGAGTCCTCGATGCTGGTGACGGCTATCCCGATGTGGTCGACTTTCAGAACCTTCATGATGCCTCCTTTCGCTTGGGCTTAAACGACAGCCACTCGTCAACGATGTCGCGCATGGTGCTGTATGGGTCGCGTTTGCGTGCCAACAGTTCTTCCACCAGACGATCCAGCCTGCCATTTTCCTGGAGACGCTCGCGAACCATGCGAAACATCTCGTTGTGAACCATCCGAAGGGTTTCCTGATAGGTGCGTTGCCTGCGCTTGTCGGCAAGCTTTCCGCTGCTCTCCAGGAAGCTCCTGTGATGCTTGATGGCCTCCCAGAATCCGTCGATCCCCACGTTGTCCACCCCGATGGTCTTGACCACTGTGGGTGACCAATCCGTTTGCTTGATGTGGGCATCCTGTTCGATGCGCAGGGTCACTTCTGAGTTGAGCTGATCGGCTCCCTTCAGATCCGCTTTGTTGATCACGTAGATGTCAGCGATCTCCATGATCCCGGCTTTCATGCTCTGTATGGCGTCTCCCAGGCCGGGGACGAGTACCAGGCATGTGGTGTCGGCGATGCCGATGATGTCCACCTCATCCTGTCCGACCCCCACCGTTTCGATGATGATGATGTCCTTGCCGAATGCATCGAGGACCTTGACCACATCCCCGGTGGCCTTCGCCGTGCCCCCTAGAAAGCCGCGTGTAGCCATGCTGCGGATAAAGACGTCCGGGTCCGTGCTGTGCTCGCTCATGCGGACCCGATCCCCCAGGAGGGCTCCCCCGGTGAAGGGACTCGATGGGTCCACCGCAATGATGCCGACAGTCAGCCCGCTCTTCCGGATCACCCGAATCAGTTTGTCCGTGAGGGTGCTTTTTCCGGCGCCGGGGGAACCTGTGATGCCGACGATGTAAGCTCTGCCGGTGTGTTGGTAGAGCTCCTCCATGAACGGATACGCCCGCTTGTCTTCGTCTTCCAGCCAGCTGATCAAACGGGCAGCTGCCTGAGGGGATCCCTCGAGGATTTCCTTAGCGTAATCCCTGATCATTAAAGCCTGTTTCCTTTCGCCGATTGCATATTGTACAGCGCCTTTCGCACTGTAGGAAGTTTAAGCAGCAATTTCAGCCGAGGTTTTCGTCTTGAGAAATCGGCATTTCCTGGAGCGTTCAAGGAGATCAGCGAGAAACGGTTGAGTCATCCAGTGAGAAAGATATGACTCCAGGCATTGCCTTCGCGATGGACCGCTTCCCCGGGGAGATCCGGACAAGCCTCCGGATCTCCCCGGGGAATGCTGGTCAAGGATCTATCTGACGCGGGCCTTGTCTTTGATGAAGCCTACAATGTCCATGGTGGGTGTTCCAGGGCCGAAGATGGCCGTCACACCGGATTGTTTAAGGAAATCGTAGTCTTCCACCGGAATGATTCCGCCGCCCACGACCAGGACGTCATTCAGTCCCTTTTCCTTCAAGAGGTCCACAACCCTTGGAAAGAAGTAGTTGTGAACACCGGAGAGGCTGCTCATGCCGACCACATCCGCATCTTCCTGCTCCGCCGTCGCCACGATCATCTCGGGGGTTTGACGCAGCCCCGTGTACACCACTTCCATTCCCTCTTCGGCAAATATGCGCGCCAGCAACTTGGCGCCTCGGTCGTGTCCATCCAGCCCGGGTTTCGCAACGATGATCTTTATCTTCTTAGCCATGAAAATATCCTCCGCTGATTGAGCAGTTATTCGACTTGGTGGACCGATGCTCTTACACGAATTCCTTGGGACGATACTGCCCGTAGATGTCTCGCCACACGTCACAGATTTCACCGACCGTCGCTTTCGCCTTCACCGCTTCGATGACGGCGGGCATGACATTTTCATCGGTCTGGGAGACTTTCTTCAGATGGTCGAGGGCTGCCTTCCACTTGGCCTGGTCTCTTTCCGCACGGAGCTTCTTGAGCTTGGCGCCTTCCACTTCGCCCACCGACATGTCCACCTTCAGGAGGTTGGTTGGAGGAGGCTCTTCCATGGTGTACTTGTTGATGCCGACATAAACACGCTCATTGGCTTCAATTTCTTTCTGGAACCGGTAAGCGCTGTTCTGGATTTCCTTCTGGATGTAGCCCTGTTCGATGGCTGACAGAGTCCCACCCATGGAATCGATCTTCTTGATGTACTCGTCGATTTCCGCTTCGATCTGGTTGGTCATCTGCTCGACGTAGTAGCAGCCGGCCAGAGGATCGATGGTGTCGGTCGCACCGCTCTCTTCGGCGACGACCTGCTGCGTGCGCAGGGCCACCGTGACGGCTTCCTGGGTCGGCAGGCAGAGGGCTTCGTCGTAAGAATTGGTGTGCAGGGACTGTGCGCCGCCAAGGGCCGTGGCGTAAGTCTGCAGGGCCACGCGGACGATGTTGTTGAGAGGCTGTTGGGCCGTGAGGGTGACACCACCGGTCTGTACGTGGTAGCGCAGCATCATGGACCGCGGATCTTTAGCCTTGAAGCGGTCTCTCATGATTTTTGCCCAGTACCTGCGACCTGCGCGGAACTTGGCCACTTCTTCCAAAACGTTGGTGAAGGCGTTGAAGAAGAAGCTCAGGCGCGGACCAAAGGAATCCACATCCATGCCCCTTTCCATGCATGCCTGAACATAAGCGATGCCGTCGGCGATGGTGAAAGCCATCTCCTGGGCCGCCGTGGATCCGGATTCCCGGATGTGATAGCCGCTGATGCTGATGGTGTTCCACTTGGGCACATGCTTCTGACAGAACTCGATGAGATCGACGGTCAGCCTCATGGTGGGCTTGGGGGGATAGATGTACTGGCCGCGGCAGATGATTTCCTTCAAAACGTCGTTTTGAATGGTGCCGCCGACCTTGTCCCAGGAGACCCCCTGTTCCTCCGCCAATGCCAGATACATACCCAAAAGCACGGTGGCGGCGGCATTGATGGTCATGGAGGTGGTCACCTTGTCAAGGGGAATGCTGTTGAAGAGGACCTTCATGTCCTCGATGGAGTCGACGGCAACGCCAACCTTTCCCACTTCGCCCATGGACAGCGGATGGTCACTGTCATAGCCAGCCTGTGTGGGAAGCTGAAACGCCACGCTGAGTCCCGTCTGGCCCTGTTCCAGGAGGTAGCGGTATCTGGCGTTGGTGTCCTTGGCACTCCCGAAGCCCGCATACTGGCGCATGGTCCAGTAGCGTCCCCGGTACATGGTGGGCTGCACGCCGCGGGTGTAAGGGAATTGACCGGGGAAATTGAGATCCCGGTCGTAGTCCAGCCCCGCGATGTCCAACGGGGTGTAGATGCGCTCCACGGGGGCACCGGAAATTGTCGTGAACGTCTGTTTTTGCTCGGGTGCCTTGGCGAGCGTCTTGGCAACAGGTCCCTGATCCCATTTTTCCTTACCGGCTTTGACCTTCTCTAGTACTTTCTCATCAAACATGCTTACCCTCCTCAACGCGATTTCCACACGATGCATCCACTGGTCTTTCCCAGGGGACTCTGTTAAAAAAAGCACGAACCGGACAGCTCAAGTGCCGCAACCCCCTTTCGCCCCCCAGTTGTGAAGGGCTGCAAAAACGGGCCTTGGCAGGATCAATGAATGGAGATGGGGGGTTAATGAGATTCAACCGTTCACCTTAGCCAACCGCAACAAATCCGATCAATGGGTCTAGAAACGTGCAGAGAAATTCAATTAAATTCTATAGCAGCAAGGAATGGAAGAATCAACAGAATTGATGTCGGAGGAAGAAAGCCATGTGAAGGTTAGCACGCTTCTGCAAGCGCCCCCTCACAGGCATTATTTTGAGAGGAAGCCGCGGGGGCCGGCTCTTCCGCCAAGCTCCGGAAGAGGCCCCGCAAAGAGGTTTTTAGCGGCCTCGTTAGGATAATGAAACAGGGCTCTCGCACATTCTGCGTCAAACAAGGAGACGACCATGCCGAACCTTCAGGAACTGGTGGACAAGGTGAAAAGGGAAACTGACCCCATGGAAGTGGGCATGATCGTGTGTCACAACGGGGTCGTGCGGGGAACTTCCAGGGCCGGGCTGGCTGCGGAATACCTGGACGTGGATGTCGATCGCGAAAAGTGGGAGGCAATCGTCGGGGAGATGCGCGCCCAGCCAGGAATCGCGGCGGTGGAGACACACCTCTTCACAGGCAGGCGCAAGATCGGTGACGACGTGATGCTCCTCGTGGTCGCGGGTGACATCCGGGAGAACGTGCTGCCCGTACTCGAGAGACTGCTGAACCGGTTGAAGCAGGAAGCGGTCATCAAGTTCGAGAAGATTCAGGGCAAGGGGTGATGGCGGGATGCATCGGGTGGTGAAATGGACGACATTGTAAGACAGACCATCCACCGAAGAACGAAAGAAAAGGCGGCACGAATGCCGCCTTCATGATTCGATCAATGACCAGGACGAGCCAACTGGAGGGGAGAGGCTTCCGCACGCCTTGGCGAGTGGGTCTCCTCTCCCCTGTGGTTGGAGAAAGAGCTACTTGAGCATCTCCTTGACTCCGGCCTGTTCCTCCAGCAGTTCCTTCAGAGTGAAGTCCATCTTCTCACGGGAGAAGGCGTCGATCTCCAGCCCTGTAACTCTCTCGTACTTGCCGGGGGTGCATGTGACGGGGACACCGTACATCGTGCCTTCAGGGATCCCGTAGGAACCGTCGGACACAATGCCCATCGTCACCCACTTGCCGCTGGTGCCGATGGCCCAGTCGTGCATGTGGTCGATGGCGGCGTTGGCGGCGGAAGCGGCGGAGGAGAGGCCGCGGGCTTCGATGATCGCCGCGCCTCGCTTGCCCACCTTGGGGATGTACTCGTTGCGATACCAGTTTTCGTCATTCACCAGCTTGGGCGCGGGCACGCCACCGATGGTTGCAAAACGGATATCAGGGTACATGGTGGGCGAATGGTTGCCCCACACGATCATCTTCTCGACATCGGCCACTGCCTTGCCGGTCTTGGCGGCAATCTGCGACATGGCGCGGTTGTGGTCGAGGCGCATCATGGATGTGAAATTGGCCTTGGGCAGATCGGGGGCCGACTTCATGGCGATCCAGGAGTTGGTGTTGGCGGGGTTGCCGACAACGATGACACGGATGTCCCGCGACGCCACTTCGTTCATCGCCTTGCCCTGCTCGATGAAGATCTTGGCGTTATCCATCAGCAGATCCTTGCGCTCCATGCCGGGGCCCCGGGGCTTTGCGCCAACCAGCATGGCGTAGTCGGCGTCTTTGAAGGCGACCTTGGGGTCGCCCGTGCCGACCATACCCGCCAGCAGCGGGAATGCGCAGTCTTCCAGTTCCATCATGACGCCCTTGAGGGCAATCTGGATCTTTTCTATGGGCAGTTCCAGCATCTGCAGGATGATCGGCTGGTCCGGCCCCAGCATTTGACCACTGGCGACGCGGAACACCAGGGCATAACCAATCTGGCCTGCGGCGCCGGTGACGGTAACGCGTACGGGTTTTTTGGCCATTTCAAATACTCCTCTCTCGCTTGAGTTCGAATGGATATCCACTACCCGATGACAGCAAGAAGATCACCCTTCTGAACACTCTGGCCTTCCTTGCAGCAGATCTGCTTGATCACTCCGGCTGCCGGGCTTGGCAGGGAGTTCTCCATCTTCATGGCTTCAAGGATCATGATGGTGTCACCTTCCTTGACGGTGTCGCCTTCCTTCACCTCGTAGCGAATGACCATGCCCGGCATGGGGGATTCCAGCTTGGTGCCTCCAGCGACAGGCGCGGCAGCGACGACGGGCGCTGCCGCCGGGGCCGCGGCGGGTGCGGCGGCGGGCTTCGGGGCCGGAGCCACGGCACGCGGGGCCGCGGGAGCGATGGAGGTGACCACGGGAGCGGCACCACCGGTCTGCTCCACTTCAACCTTGAAGAACTCGCCGTCAACGAACACGCTGAATTCCCGGATGCCTGCACCTTTTTCGGGTGCTTCCTTCTTAGGCTTCTCGACGAGATCTCCCGCTAGGGCCTTTTTGATGAGAGCCTGCTCACGGGCGCAATCCTCGAGAGTCTTGGGCATGACTTCCTTGGGCACGGGCTCCTGGCCGTATTTCCACTTGAGGAACCGCATTCCCGTCATGGGGTACATGCCATAGATGATGGTGTCGTCAATGTCCTTGGCGATCCCTTTTGTCTCCTCCAAGTTCTTGGGCATCTCGGCAGGGATGATCTCGCCCGGGCGGCAGGTAATGGGGGTCTCACCCTTGGGATAGCCCTTGAGGGCCTTCTTCTGGATTTCGGGATCCAGAGGGGCAGGAGTCTCACCATAGAGGCCGTAGAAAAGGTCCTTGCTCTGGGCCGAAATCATCTTGTAGCGCTCTTCCGGCGTGTCGAACAAAACATTGTTCACAGCCTGGATCCCAACGATCTGGCTTGTGGGGGTGACCAGTGGCACCTGGCCCATTTCCTTGCGGACCCGGGGCAGTGCCTCGAACACATCGGTCAGGCGGTCGGAGGCGCCCATCTCCCGGAGTTGATTGATCAGGTTGGACAGCATCCCACCAGGTGTCTGGTGAAGGAGAACGTTGATGTCGATGATGGACATGCGGTCATCGAGCAGATGGCGGTACTTGGGGGACATCTTCTCAAAAAACTCACTGCATTCGGCCAGCTTGAGGAGGTCAAAGCCGGTGTCACGGTTGGTGTTTCTCAGGGAGACGACCAGAGGCTCGATGGCCGGGTGCGAACTGCGGAATGCCCAGGGGGAGAGGCAGGTGTCCACAATGTCAACGCCCGCTTCGATGGCCTTGAGCAGGGCGAGGTCCGCCATGCCCGAGGTGAAATGGCTGTGCAGATGGATCGGAGGCTTGACATTCTCTTTGAGGGCTTTGACCAGGTAATAGGCATCATAGGGAGCGATCAATCCGGCCATATCCTTGATGCAGATGCTGTCTGATCCCATGTCTTCCAGTTGCTTGGCCTTATTGATGTAATAATCCAAGTTGTAAACCGGGCCGCCCATGCGCCGTTCGGTCAGGGAGTAGCAGATGGTGCCCTGAAAATGCTTGCCGAGCTTCTTGATGGGCTTGATGACGGCTTCGAAGTTTCGGAAATCATTGAGTGCATCAAAGGTACGAAACACATCGATACCATTGATGGCAGCCCGTTCCGTGAAAGCTTCCGCAAAGTCGTCGGCATAGTTTCTGTACCCAACCAGGTTTTGGCCGCGCAGCAGCATCATCATGGGGGTCTTTGTGAGAACTTTCTTCAGTTGCCGGATTCGCTCCCATGGATCTTCATTGAGAAAACGATGCATGGTGTCGAATGTTGCCCCGCCCCACACTTCCATCGACCAGTAGCCGATTTCGTTCATTTTTTCGGCGATGGGCAAAATGTCTTCCGTTCTTCCACGCGTGGCAAAAAGGGATTGATGACCATCGCGGCAGGTCAGATCGCCTATCTTGATAGGATTGTCCACTTTGACAGGCGGTTCGTCGATAAGCATCGCGATCAATGATGTGCCGTGTTGCCTTTCCTTATCCATACTCATCTCCTTCTGTTCCGTTCTCGAGATCCCACTCAGCTCACCCCAGCCAGCTTCAGCTCCAGCATCCATATCCGCATCAGAGGCCACACACCGTTGAATTCTCCGGGAATCCCTGGGATATGGAAAACCGATCGAGTCTGCGCACTCACTGCCTTGCCGACGCTCGACCGATCATGTCCAATGAAAAATTGTCTCATCAAGGATGCCTCGCTTCCGCGCTCCTCCATGGTTAGCGAACCAGACGCATCTGCCAGGTCCACCGCGCATTCATCGCAGCCAGGCGCCCCGCCATGGCGTACGGACTATAGGCTTGGGGGGGCCTTTGCGCAAGACTTTTCTCTTGGAAAGCCAAAGCGGCCTCCTCCTCCTGGATGTAACTGCCAATTGCAGAAGCAATCGCAACAACCACCTTCTTGTTCAGCTCCATTCACTCCTCCTCGTCAGTTTGAGCCATTTTCGGTCCAATGAGCGCGTCAAAGTCCCAACTGGGCGCTTATGGATGTCATGGCCCCGATGCTGAGCTCGATGAAGTCCATAAGCGGTATGTCAATCCGCTCGCACAATGCCACGTGTTCCCGGTTCACGTTGCGAGCGAAGTCCTTGCTCTTCATGCGTTTCCTCACGGACTGAGGCGTCAGGCGCTCGATCTTCTTGTCCGGGTGGACCAGAGTTGCCGCCACGATCAGCCCGGTGATGGTTTCGGCGCAGGTCAAGGCAAAGTCGAGCCTGGTTTCGCGCTGCAACTGCAGAGCCTCGGCATTGTGGCGCATGATGGCCTCAACGGCTTCCACCGGCAGTCGGTAAGGCTCAAGCAATTCGGCCGTTTTCAAGCCGTGACCGGAAGGATTGTCCCGGGTGATTTCGAAATCCAGATCGTGGAGCAACCCCACCAGTCCCCAAAGATCCCGGTCTTCCTGAAACCTCCTGGCCAACTCGCGCATGATGGCCTCGGTAGCCAGGCAATGCTTCCGCAGAACATCCGACTCGATGTGAGACTCGAAAATGCTGAGAGCTTCCCCTCGCGTCATGGCTCCTCAAAATCAGCGCAGAGCAAATGCTCAAGCCGCTCGGCGGGTCTTCTTCTTCAGATTGCTGACGCGTCGCCTGAAAGCGTCCGCCAGCTTGGGATTCCCGGCATCCTTGGCCTCGATGCGCTTGGCCTTGAGCTCCCGGATCTTGGCCTTGATGCCCCTCACGTCGATGCCCGCCTTCTTGGTGCGACCCTCGTCAACAATCCCCTTCGCTTCCTTGATGGCCGTGACGAGCTCCATCTTGTTCATGCCGTGAACCCCGACAATGCTCCCGAGGGCGAGACCCATTTCCCGGAGTTCCTTTGCCGTCAGCTTGTCGAGAGGCTTTTCCTTTTTTTCCTTCTCTTTCTTCTTGCCCATCAAGTCTGCTCCTTAATCTCCAGTTTCTCCTGAGCCTTGAATTTTTCCTTTTCGATCATTTCAGCGATGGCCATGAACGGCTTGAAAACATCGATGGGGATAGGGAAAAGGGTGGTGGAGTTGTTCTCCGACGCAATTTCTCTCAGTGTCTGCAGATACCGAAGCTGCAGGGCAACGGGAGCATCCTGAATGATGCGCGCCGCGTCGGCCAATTTGGAAGCCGCCTGGAATTCTCCCTCCGCCCCGATCACCTTCGACCTTCGTTCCCGTTCGGCTTCCGCCTGCTTGGCCATGGCCCGCTGCATTTCAATGGGGAGATCGATTTGCTTGAGCTCCACCACCATCACCTTGATGCCCCAGGGCTCGGTGTGTCTGTCGAGGATCTCCTGGATGTGGGCGTTGACCTTGTCGCGCTCCGAGAGCAGGTCGTCGAGCTCCCCCTGTCCGCAGACGCTCCGCAGAGTGGTCTGGGCAAGCTGGCTCGTGGCGTAGAGATAATTCTCGACGGAGATGATGGATTTGACCGGGTCTATGACCCGAAAGTAGATGACGGCGCTCACCTTAACGGAAACATTGTCCCGGGTGATCACGTCCTGTGGGGGTACATCCGTTGCAATCAGCCTCAGACTCACCTTGACCATCCGGTCGACGTAAGGAATGAGGAGGATCAAGCCGGGCCCTTTCGCGTGAATGACCCGACCGAGCCGGAATATCACACCACGTTCATATTCGTTCAGAATGCGAATGGCGTTTGCAAGAAAGAGAACCACGAGAATGACGACAACCGCGATGCCGTACATCGAAGACATTTCCCCCCTCCTTGATCCGTCCTTCCCCTTATCTTGGAAAGGAATTAGAGAAATAATTCACTCTATTTAGCACCGATCTTTTTGACTTTCAACTTCAAATTCTCCACTGAAAGCACCTCAACCTTCTCTCCCGCGATAATTTTCTCATCGGCGACAGCGTTCCACAGTTCCCCGCTCACAAAGACCTTGCCATGGAGGTCCAGGTCGTTCATGACCTCCCCGACAGCTCCCACCAGTCCGTCCGCCCCTGTTTGAGGCTTGCGAATTTGTGCACGAAAGGCGATTGCTGCAACCGCGGCGAAGAATGTGGATACGACCAGCACGGTAGGAATGAAAACGGACATGGCCAGACGGGTGGTCGCGCCCGGAACCCTGAAGAGCATCAGTGACCCGAGAATCAAGGAGATCACCCCGGCGAAGCTCAGCATGCCGTAAGAGGCGACTTTGATCTCGAGGAGGAAGAAGAGGATGGCCAAGAGAATCAGCAGGAACCCCGCGTAATTGACGGGAAGCGTTTGCATGGCATAGAGGGCGAGGATGAGGGAAATGCCTCCAATGACGCCCGGCAGGATGGCTCCCGGTTGGGAAAGCTCGAAGTACAGGCCCGCCAGTCCGATCATGAGGAGGAGGTAGGCGATGTTCGGGTTGCTGATGACGCGCAGCACCGCGTGCTGCCATCCGGGCGATATGGTCCGCTCCTCGAGGCCCAGGGTGCTCAAGGTCGTTTTCTGGCCTTTCCTTTCGAGTTCCCATCCGTCCAATCGCTTGAGAAGCGCGGGAAGATCATCGGCGACCAGATCGATGACATTCTGGGTGAAGGCCTGTTGGGCCGTGATGGAGACGCTCTTGCGTATGGCCTGTTCATACCAGTCCGCGTTTCGGCCCCGTTGGTCGGCAATACTGCGGCCAAACGCCACCGTATCGTTCAGGACCTTTTCACTCATGGTGGAGGGAACATCGGCTCCGCCCGTCGTGACGGGGTGAGCCGCCCCTATGTTGGTGCCCGGGGCCATGGCGGCGATATCGGCCGCCGCTGTGATGAAAACCCCGGCCGACGCTGCCTGAGCACCGCTGGGGTATATGAAGACCACGATGGGGATGCTCGCGTTCAGCAAGGCCTGCGCAATGCCCCGCGTGGCCGTGAGAAGCCCCCCGGGAGTGTCGAGCAGAATGATGAGGAGTTTCGCTTCATCCTTTTCCGACGTTTGAATGGCATATTCGATGAAGTCCTCCACGCCGGGATTGATGGTGTCTTGGACCTTGATGACGCTGTAATGGCCGGAGTCCGCCTCGGATTTCACCCCCGCTGCAAAGCTCAGGAAACCCAGGGCGGCTAAAGCCAGGCACAGCGACCTGATGATCGTCTTCTTGCGGGATGTCATCTCAACCTCCCAGGCCTTCATGGACAATACGATGAACTTCCAGCAGATCCCGCCAAGCGGCTTCCTTTTGAGAAGGATTGCGAAGCAGATACGCTGGGTGAAAAGTGCAGATGACCGGAATTCCACGCCAGTGATGCACCCTTGCCCTCAGTCGCGAAACGGAGCTTGTCGTCGCAAGAAGGGTTTGGACCGCGCATGAGCCCAGGGCGCAGATGACCGTGGGGTTGATGGCATGGAGTTGCTGCAATAAAAACGGGGAGCACACGTCGATCTCATCGGGCTGCGGTGTCCTGTTGCTGGGCGGCCGGCACTTGACGACGTTGCAGATGTAGACTTCCTCCCGCTGAAACCCAATGGCGCGGATCATCCTGTCGAGGAGCTTTCCCGCTTTCCCCACGAAAGGGCGTCCCTGCTGATCTTCCTCGAAGCCGGGCCCCTCTCCCACGAAAACCAGACGGGCTCCGGGGGCACCTTCACCGAAGACGATGCGGTTACGCCCTTCGTGGAGGCGGCAGCGTCGGCAGTCCCCAAGTTCTTGACGGATGCCGTTCAGGGCGGGGGCGTCATTGATTGGGTCATCGAGTGCTTCATCGTCGGTTTCCGCCGGCGTGAGAGAGGGATGGAACCCTCTCGGGAGAACCTCCACCCCGGAAATCCTCAAACTGACCAAAAACCACTTCAGGCAGTTGACCGTCTCTCGAATTTCGTCAAACGTGTGCTCAGTGGTTTCCATGAGTTGCGGCTCTTGCCAGTAAAAGCTCTACACGGTCCAGTATCGCGCCGGCAACTTTTTCCTTCGTCATGCGCGGCAATTCCTCGACATCACCGTTGCGGGTGATGATCTTCACTTCGTTGGTGTCGCAACCGAACCCCGAGCCCAATTGGACGAGGCTGTTCGCCACGATGAAGTCCAGGTTTTTCCGAACCAGCTTGTCAGTCGCATTCTCGACGAGGTTCTCCGTTTCGGCGGCGAAACCTATGAGCACCTGGCCTTCCCGCCGTTCCCGGCCGAGGCATGCGAGAATGTCAGGGTTTTTCAGCAATGTGACGGAAAGCTCCCCGTCAAGCTTCTTGACCTTTTGGTCAAAGGCCTGCCCTGGACGGTAGTCACCGACCGCGGCGGCCATGATGGTCACATGCATTTCGGGAGCGAGCCCCACGATCCTGTCGCGCATTTCCAGAGCCGTGGTGACGTTGTGTAGCTCCACACCGAGTGGGGAGCTCAGGCAGGTGGGACCGCTCACCAGATGCACCTCGGCCCCTCGTCTGGCCGCAACGTTCGCCAGTGCGTACCCCATCTTGCCGGTGGACGGATTGCTGATAAAACGAACCGGGTCGAAAGCTTCCCACGTGGGGCCTGCACTCACCAGAATGCATTTGCCCGCGAGGGTTTGAGGGGTGAGTATCCTACAGGCGGTCTCCACGATGGTACTCAGCTCCGCCAGGCGCCCTGCCCCCTCTTCCTTGCAGGCCAATTCGCCGGATTCGGGCTCGAGGACATGATACCCCACCTCCCTGAGCTTCCCGAGGTTCTTCTGGGTGACCCGATTTTCATACATCTTCACGTTCATGGCGGGGCAGACCAGGACGGGGGCGGTTGTCGCCAGAAGGGCTGTTGTCAGGTAGTCATCGGCGATTCCCGCGGCAACCCTGGCAATGAGGTTCGCCGTTGCGGGTGCCAGGATGGCGAGATGAGCGGCGCGAGCCACTTGGATGTGGCCAATCTGGGATTCCATTCCCAGGTCGAAAAGGTCGGTGCAGACCGGTTGCTCCGAGAGGGCCTGCATCGTGAGGGGGGTGATGAACTGCCTCGCATTGGCCGTCATGACAACTTGGACCGTTGCGTGTGCCTTGACAAACAGGCGAACCAGCTCAGCGGCCTTGTATGCGGCTATTCCCCCGCTAACCCCAAGGAGGATCGATTTCCCCTCGAACATACCCCTCAACATCCCTTTCCGTAACGATCCGTCAGCAGCAATGCGAACCCGAGGTCGCAACCCCGGGAAGACGACGGCACAATCGGTCTAGATCTGGCCCGAGGCAGGGGCCACCACAATTTCCACATAGGTATAGTACATTTTCTCGTAAAGGTTGATCACACAAGTCTTTTCAGGTTTTTCGTAGATGAGTATGGATCGCCTGTATCGGAATCCCCCCTTGGGTTTCCAATTTTCACGGGGCATCGCCATCTGAAAGAAGTTGATGACGGAGTTGAGGTCGACCCTGCCGCGAAGAGTGAGAATTCCTGATTTCATGTTCCCGGACTGGAACGTGGAGGAATCGTCCGAAACCAGCTTCAGTTCCATGGGGATGGGGATGTCCGGAAAATCGTAAAACTGGGGGCGAGGTCCGGAGGATAAGGCCGGCGCCGGGGTGGAAGGCTGCTCTGTTTGCTGAGGTTGCGCAGAAACGGGATTGGGAGGTGGACTGTTGCGACCTCCCGTGGATCCGCACCCCTGAAGAAGAACGGTGACCAAAAGAATCGCGCTCAAGTTCAGCAGAGCATGGCGTTTAAGAATACGCATCGCTTTTCCTCCTCGCTCCATGGAAAGGCCGATTCGGGCGGCCCCGTTCCTGTCGATGAGTGACCATGGGACCGGCAACAGTACACAACCAGGAAATCCTCTCGAGATCCTCTCCCCGTTCAATGGGGCAGGTTGAGAGGTGGGTGTTGTTCCTGGCTTTTGCCCACCCACCCCCAATCCCTCCCATGCAGGGAGGGGAGCTTTGAAATCGTTTCCAACTCCCCGTGGAAGCCTTCAGCGAAAAAAGGGGTTTGTCCTTTTCTCCTCTCCGACGGTTGTGTGGGGTCCGTGCCCGGGGTAGACAAGGGTCGCGTCGTTCAGAGTGAAGATTTTCTCGCGAACAGAGCTGATCAGGCGGCTGTAGGAGCCACCCGGAAAATCCGTGCGGCCGATGGAGCCGGCAAACAGCGTGTCACCCACGAAGATACTGTTCCCCCTGGGCATGGAAAAGCTCACGTGGCCGGGGGTGTGTCCGGGTGTTTCCAAGACCTCCAAAACGATGGCACCAAAGGTCAGGATGTCGCCTTCCTTCAGGTTGTGGTCGATTTCGGTCGGTGAGGTGAGCTGCTTCATGCCGAAGAAACTCCCCATCGTCACCATGCTTTGCTCGACTATGGGGATGTCTCTTGTGCTCATGTAGATTTCCCCACCAAGCTTCTCCTTCAGTGCCCAGGCGTCCATCACATGATCAAAGTGGCCGTGGGTGTTGAGGATGGCTGCCAGCTTCAGTCCCAGGGTCTCGATGCGATGGGCGATCCGGTCGCCGTCTCCTCCCGGATCGATGACAACGGCCTGTCTGCCTGGTTCGTCGGCCAAAAGGTAACAGTTGGTCTCCAGCATCCCTACGAGAAATGATTCAACACGCATGGCGTTATCCTGACCACTGGTCCCGGCACCTATCGCTCCAGGACGATCAGCTCTTCCAGAGGTTGGCGGTGAGAGCTTTGATTGCGGTGCGCCGGATGCCCGACGGCAACCACGGCCATGAGCTGCAGGCGTGGCGGCAGCCCAAGAATCTCCAAAACCCTCTCTTGGTTCTTCAGGATTTCACCGATCCAGACGGCTCCAAGTCCCTGCGCGTGCAGAGCCAGGAGCATGTTCTGAACGGCCGCGCCCACCGCCTGCACATCCTTGACATGGTCGTAGGACGCCTCTTTGTCGAGAAAAACGGGAATGAGGACTGCGGCGCTCCGAAGGACCGCCGCGTATCGAGTCAACTTGGCCAGTTGCTCCTTCAAGCCCGAGTCCCAGACAACAGCGAATCTCCAGGGCTGGTTGTTGAGGCCGGAAGGAGCCCATGATGAGGCTCTCAGAGCTTCCAAGATGGTGGTTCGATCCACCGGTGCATCGAGGAAATGCCGCACACTGCGTCTTTGGCGGATGGCCGCCATGACGTCGACATCAGCTCTTTCGACCGCCATAGGTCCTCCTTGTCGGGTCATCATCGCTTTGTGTATGCTCGTTTTCACGGGGGGTGCGGGCCAAATGGCATTCGGGCGGCAATATAGCCCCTGGTGCGCCGCCTGGTCAACATGGATCCCATCGTCCCGGAAACGCCCTCTTGGAGGTTCTCCCCCTGCCAGGGGAGTCGATCCGGAGTCTCGCCAGCAGCGCCTGGTTCATGGCAGAGGGCCGTTTCAGGGGCGAAACGGGTTCATGCTGCCTCACCGGCTACCGTCTTCTTATAACAGAAAGTCCTTGCCCATGCATAATAATTCACAGGACAAATTGCGCTTGTGCATTTGCGTTTTCCCTTTAATATTTATAACCTTTGAGCACCATGCCTGGGTGCACTTCTCTCCCGGGCCCCGGCAACCTGCCTCGAGGCAATGGGCTGGGTGAATGCGACCGACACATGGAGGAAGCCCCGTGAGCGGCACCGTATCCCGTCAGACATCACTTCCCGTCGCACTGGAAGGGTCGTTGGACTTCAACACAGTGCCCGATTTGAGGAAAAAACTGTTGAAAGCCTTGAGGAAAGGGGCTTCTTCGGCCATCGAACTGGACTTCTCCCGGGTGAGCAAGGTGGACACGTCGGGAATCGCCATGTTGGTTGAGCTCAAAAGGATTGCCGTGTCAAAGGGAGGCAACGTCTCCTTGAAAGGCATGAACGAGCAGGTCAGGCGGATGATGCGCCTGGCTCGCCTGGACCAGATCTTTTCGCTGGATGGAGTGGGAGGGGTGGGGCTCGAACCATGAACACATCCAATCTGATCGAGATTCAGGGATTGAACAGCTTTTACAGCGGCCGCCAGGTGCTTTTCGACATTCGGTTCGGCATTCCCGCACGACGTGTGACAGTCATCATGGGTGTGAGCGGCTGCGGGAAAACAACGCTCCTGCGGCACCTGATCGGACTGAAGAAGACCCAGCCCGGGCAGGTGACCATTGAAGGAGACGACCTCGGCATCCTTGGCGAAGAGTGGCTCAGGGCTTACCGGCTTCGAACAGGTGTGCTCTTTCAGGGTGGAGCCCTTTTCAATTCTCTCAGCCTGACCGAGAACATCGCCGTTCCATTGAAGGTGCACACCAGGCTGCCCGAGGAAATCATACGCATCATGGCCATCATCAAGCTGAGCATGGTGGGGTTGTCCGAATTCTGCGACTTCATGCCATCTCAATTGAGCGGCGGTATGCGAAAGCGTGCGGGCCTTGCCAGGGCCCTTGCCATGGATCCGGAAATCCTCTTCGTGGATGAGCCTTCGTCGGGTCTGGATCCGATAACGGCCGCCGGGCTGGACCGGCTCATTCTCGACCTGCGGGAGACACTGGACATGACCATTGTGGTGGTCACCCACGAATTGGAAAGCGCTTTTCACATAGCGGATCAAATCATCGTCATGGATCAGGGAAGAGTGCTCGCCTTGGGATCTCCGGAAGAAATACGGTCCAGCAGAGACGAGAGGGTGCAGCAGTTCCTGAGCCGGGAGGCTGATCAGCGTGAAGTGAACACGAAGGGGTACTTTTCCTGCTTGCTGGGAACCTAGTTGAGGAGAGGAGGGTCATGATCCGCTGCGTTCAGTCTATGGGAGCCTTCGCCCTGAATCGGGTGACAGAGCTCGGAAGAATGGGGATGTTCTTCTTTCACATGATGCGGGGTATTTTGCGGCCACCCGGCAAGTTCAACTTCGTGGTGAAGCAGATCTTCTTCATCGGGACCAAGTCTTTCTTCGTCATCGGTTTTACGGGTGCGTTCACGGGCATGGTCCTTGGCCTTCAAGGCTATTACACCCTCTCGAAATTCGGGTCCGAAGGCCTCCTCGGGTCGGCGGTGGCCTTGAGCCTGATCCGGGAGCTGGGGCCGGTTCTGTCTGCCCTCATGGTGACTGGCCGGGCTGGTTCAGCCATGTGCGCAGAGCTAGGAATCATGCGCATCGAAGAGCAGATCGATGCCCTGGAGTGCATGGCCATTGACCCCCACTCCTATATGGTGGCCCCCAAGCTCATTGCCTGCCTCATCGCCCTCCCGCTCCTGACCGCGTTTTTCGATGTACTGGGGATCCTTGGCGGCTATGCCATTGGTGTGGACCTCCTGGGTCTGAGCTCAGGGATATACATGGATGGGGTGGAGAGGAGTGTGGATTGGGCCGACGTGCGGATGGGCATTGTCAAGTCGTTTTGCTTTGCGGTGATCCTCATCTGGATCTGCACCTACAAGGGCTTTTACGCAGGAATCGATGAGGGGAATTTCGGGCCTGAGGAGGTGAGCAGGGCAACAACCAATGCGGTGGTCCTCTCTTCCGTGTCGATTCTCATCTTTGACTATGTCGTCACATCCGTCTTGCTCTAGTGAGGGGATACTGTCATGGAACGAAAGAGCATTGAATTGGGCGTTGGGGTGTTCCTGCTGATCGGTTTGGCATGTCTTATCTACATTTCACTGAAGCTCGGCGACATCAGTCTCTGGGACGGGTCCAGCTACGACGTTCATGCCAAGTTCTCCAGCGTCGCGGGCCTCAAGGAGAAATCGACGGTCACCATGGCCGGTGTGCAGATTGGCCAGGTCCGACGCATTGGCCTCCGGGACGGGCAGGCCTTAATTACCCTGAGCATCAACAAGGACGTGAAGCTGGAGGAGGATTCCATCGCGAGCATTAAAACCATGGGCCTCATCGGCGACAAGTATGTGTCTATAAGCCCCGGGGGGTCTGATGTTTACATCAAACCGGGCGGGGCCCTGCGCGACACGCAGCCGCCGATGGATATCGAAAATCTTCTGGGCAGGTTCGTCTTCGGAACCATGGACAAGACCGAAGGTCAAAAGCAAGGTCAAGATCAGGACAAGAATCAATAAATCCGGCCTGATCGCGGTGTGAAACTCTGTGCGTACCTATTGTCGTCGTGCTCTCACTTTTGACCGCATTTTACGACTGCGGTTTTCGCCCTCAAAGTGAGTTCCAGGACCAGGACGATTCCACCGCAGGAGACCAGGGAGCTTCGAATGGCAAGACGCCTGATGACGCTTCGGTGAGTTGGGCGGAATTGGCGGAGGGAACGATGGAATAGAGGGGGAGAAAAAAGAAAGGCCACCGGGAAATCCGGCGGCCTTCTCTTTGAAGAACACTAAAAGTGCACTGAAGTTACTTCTTCATCTTCTTCATGAAAATGCCCTCGCACTTCTCAGCAGCGGCTTCAGCCCTGCGAGCGGCAGCTTCTGCTCTCGCAACCGCGGCTTCGATGGCGCGCATGTCGGCAGCACACTTGGCCTCAAGAGCCTGAATTCTTTCCAGGCAGGGCTCGGGGCACTCTTTCGCTTGTTGCATGCATGCACAACCTGCGAGGTTGAAAGCAAAAGCCACCAGGAACAATACTGCGATAACTTTCTTCATGACTCTTTCCTCCTTAAAAGCTAATCAGTAATTCCACAAGAAAACCCATCCCTCATTGCAAAAGCCTCCTAGGGCCGAACTGTTTTCCCACCTCCCCTCTCGATTAACGATTCTCTGAAATTCTTACGAGTTCCCTGTCTAGAAATCCAGGATGATTCATAAATTTGATAAACGCTACCGCACAAAAACCATAAAATCAAGACTTTTTTTGGGTCATCATGAGGAAAGACAACATTTTGGCGACGCGCGCCTTGTCATCATTCCGGGATCAGTTCGACCGTTTTCAAGGAAGCACCATCCTTTGCGATCCCGGTCACGTTGGTGGGCACCCCGTTCTGCAGGTGGATGGCATTGAGGAACCTGTTGCGATCGACCTGGTTGGCCTTGGGGTACTGACCCAGCTTGTCAAGGGCGTACTGAGCATAGTCGGGAATCTTCTGATACACGTCGGGATGGGCCTCAACATAGACCTGTCCGTCCTTCTCGCCAATCTTGACGGGCTCGTAAATGATTTCCAGTTTCGTCCCAGTGGGAACGTGAGGAAACAGGAGACGAATGTGCTCAGGGTAGCACCGAATACACCCATGGCTCACGAGCCTTCCAACGCCCCAGGGCATGTGTGTTCCATGAATGCCGTAGGCCCCGGCGGAAAACTTCATCACGTATTCCCCCAGGGGATTGTCGGGTCCTGGAGGCATTTGAGCCATTCCATATTTCTCCTGGAGAGACGCGGGGATGTACCAGGTGGGATTGGTCCGTTTGTCATTGATGTGGAAGCTTCCAAGGGGGGTCTCCCACCCCTCGTCTCCAATGCCGATGGGATAGGTCTGGACGGTCGAACCGCCCTTCTCGAAATAATAGATCCTCAATTCGGGCACATTGATGACCAACTGCTGGAGCTTCGTCGGGGGGAGCACCCAAAAGGTCGGGATCGTGATCCGTTTCCCGGTGGGCAGGATCCAGGCATCCATCTGGGGAAAGAGAAGATCCACCTCGTTGTATCCCAAGCCAAATTGTCTGGCAATGTCGAGCAGGTTCTCCTTGGGACCGATTTTGTATGTCTGGGGAGCCCCAACGACGGTCTGGTAACCCATCCGGTAGGGATACCGCTGAAGGGTCGCGGTGAATTCCTCATCGTCGGCAAGGCACGGGATAGCCCAGGATCCGAAAAGGAACGAGAGTACACAGAATGATAACAACACGTTGCCAAACTTCATGGATTGTCTTTCCTGCCTTGCGAACAACATTCCGTTTCTCCAAGCAATTTCTGTGAAAATAGAAGTTTTGAGATGCATCATCAAGCCTTTTTTCATCGAAATCAAGAGAAAGTTTCCTTCTCCTGGGAGCGCTCCGCCCACTTTCGACCGTGAAGATAGAAGAGTGCGCTGTTTCTTTTGATCTGGCGCCGGGTCAACCTCTCCCATATGACCCCGGGGGAAAAGGGTTCCGAGAGGGATGTCGGGATTGCCCCATCCTGCGTGACTATCCATTGAACGCCGATGTCGTGAGCCTCTGTGGGGAGTGAAGCATGGATCTGGTTTTCGGTGACGAGCGCCATGATCTGCACTTGCGGGTGGAGCCATGCCAACTCCCGGAGGATGGCAAACTGGAGGTCCAGGTGGCCCTGTCCATCTCCCAATCGGGTTCCGTCTAGGCCCACGGCCAGGGCACTGGTGATGATGAGATCAATGGGAGGCTCAAGGGGGGCGTCGTAGCGGTTTTTCTTGGCGAAGGCGTTCCCTGGGTGGGGCTGGACCGCGAACAGCCTCTTGCGGGGAGGGATGCTCTCCTCGGGATCCGCGGTCAGGAAACCGTCTTTCATGGCTCTGGTGGGCATCATGAGCTTTTTTCGGTCGGTGAGCACATTGAGGCGCACCTGCACCAGGGCACGATCCAGTGACACCAGCACTCTCCTGGACTCTCTGTAAGAGAGGATTCGACGTAACCGCTCGGCGGCTTTCCCTGACCGCTGGGCGAGGTCAGGTGCGGTGTCTTCCGCAAGTCCAAGGGATGATATGGTCGACCGCAATGCTTCCTTCCGGGATTCCATGGAGATTCGTGCGCCGCTTTCAGTTGATCTTCAGCCCGATCCTTCTCAAGTGACGGGATTCCGTTCGTTCTCTTTGGCGCTTGAACTTTAGCGAGCTTTGGCCTATAGAACAAGTAGGCGTGCCACTTTTTCTGTGTCGGGCCATGAGTCCGTCGACTGGTCGATCGAACAGACCCGGCGTCCACAGGGGAGGGCTGCATGCTCCCGGTTGCCGCCGGCGTCGTTTCGATGAGCCCTGAGGTCATTTCCGGCTTGAAAGTCTTTCTATTCACACACGCGAAGGAGGTTTCGATATGGTGACACAACGTGCTGATAGTCGTCCGGAAAACGTTAAAGCTCGCTTTCCCAACAGCGTCGTTCCCCTGGTCAACAGCAAGGCTCTCATCAGGGCCGCCAAGAAGCACAACGCCATGATCATGGCCTGCAATATCCGGTGCCGCCTGCCGGTGGAAGGCATCGTTCTCGCCTCCATGGCCTCGAAGGCGCCGGTGATTTATGAAATTGCCAAGTCTGAGCTCACCTACACGGAATTCACGCCGGCAAGCTTCGTCGCTTTCATCGTTCAGGAGAACGAACGGCTGGGGAACACCGAGGTGCCGTTCGCCGTTCACGGAGATCACATCACCGTGAAGAAACTGGAGGAGGTGGAGAGCGTTCGGGCCATCATCGGCGATGAGCTGAAAGCCGGCTTCACATCGTTTGCCATCGACGCGTCTCACATGGAGAACGAGAGGAACCTGGCGGCGACTTCCGAGCTGGCAAAACCCATCGTGGAAATTGGGCTCGGGTTGGAAGTGGAGCTCGGTGAAATAGGGGCGAAGAGCGGAAGCTCGGAGGGATTCACCCAACCCGATGAGGCACGGTGGTTCATCGAGAATCTGCACGCCAAGGGGGTGCAGCCGGATTTGCTCGCAATCAACAACGGGTCCATTCATGGAACCTATTTTGGCACCACCCACGAAGGGATCCAGCTCGAGCTGACGGGGGATATATGGAACGTCATTCAGCCCTGGTCCGTCGACATCGCCCAGCACGGAATCACCGGCACCTCCCTGGACAAGATTTCTTCCTTCATCAAGTATGGAATACGCAAGGGAAACGTTGGGACCCTGTGGCAGAACGTGGCCTTCGGCCTTGCCATGAGCCAGGATGGAAATGCTCTGACCACGGAAGACCGCCAGTACATAAAACGCCCGTATCGCGGCGTCCCCGATGAGCTGTGGCGTGAGATAGCTGCATGGGCTGTGGAGACGGGCAACACGGGAGGAAACATCAAGAACGTCAACAAGGTGTTCATATCCAAGCTCAACGCCATCCCGGCGGCCTGCAAGAAGCGCATCACGGACCACGGGTACGAGGAAGCCCTCCGTTTATTCGAAGCGACCCATTCCATCGGACTGGCCGAGAGCGTGTGGGATTTCCTGTAGGATCAAGCCCCTCCGGCTCCATTCCTTGGGGGAACCTCAATCAAACGGGCAGAGGAAGCTCATCCTCTCCCGCCCCCCCGGCCCTCCAATGCTGTTGACTTAAGAAAGTCCTCCATCCATAGTTCCCCTCCCTCGATGGGAGGGGAGTTCTGAAGTCTTTAAGTCAACAGAATTGCCCCGGCCCTCTCCCGCCAAGGGAGAGGGAGGTTTTTCCCATCCCTGGATGAGAGGGGGCTGGGGGGCGGGTGGAAAAGCCCATTTGCGAATCAGACCTGAATGCAGGATGGAGTTCAAACCGGTGGCCGGCAGGGGCCATCCTCAGCTTCGTGTCCTGGCTTCCGCCCTCTCCCAGCGGGTTCCTGTGGGTGTGTCCGTGATGCGAATTCCCCGTCGAAGCAATTCTTCCCGCAGGTGATCCGCTTCTTGCCACCGTGCGGATCTTCTGGCCTCCTCCCGCATGTGTATCAGTTTCTCCTCTTCTGCTCCCAGCGGACGCAGCTGCAGGTCGAAGACGCCCAGGACGGCGTTCAGTTTTTGCAGCAGTTCAAGGATCTGCTTCCGCTGAAGCTCGCTGAATTCACACCGATCCAATATCGGGTTGATCTCGCGGGCGAACTTGAAAAAGGCTGCAATAGCCTGGGGTGTGTTGAGATCGTCCGACAGGGCCTCGAAAAATGCCTGTTCCAGGGCATAGGTGATTTCCGCGATGACCTGCTGCTCTCCCTTGGCGCACCTCGCGTGCTGAATGCGATGGATGAACTCGTTCAACCGTTGGTATGCCTTGACGGCATGCTGAAGACTCTCCGCGGTGATGTGGACGGGCTTCCGGTAATGCGTGCTCATGAGCCAGAATCTGATCTCAGCGGGCGAGAAGCCCCTTGCCGTCAGGTCTCGAATGGTGCAGTTCTCGTCGATGCCGTCCAGGTTTTTCTCATCCTTAGAAGACCATATCCGGTCGCAAAGCATCCAGATGTTTGCAAACGGCTTGCCGGTCAAGGCCTCGCCAATTTCCCTCACATTTTCAAGGTGGGGAAACAGGAAGTCCATGCTGCTCACCTGGATGTCTATCGGGGAGCCCAGGTCGTGGATGGCCACCGCGGCGGCGGCGATGTGCCAGGTGGGCAGCACGTTTCCCCAGTCGGTCTTCATGCACACCCCGCGTTTGAGCTCTGCAAGAGTGGTGCGCTTGAGAAGGGTGAAATCCCTGGGGTTGAGCTTTTCGTAGGCATCCAGATCCACCGTGGTTCCCAGCCGGATCTTTCTGATGTCGATTTTGGAGAGGGATCCGTAATCCTTGGATTTGCTGAGATCGTAATACACGGATCGGAGCTTTTCGTAGGCGAAGCCCTTATCGAGAAGGAACCGGGTGTACTCCTCGATGGCGTCTAGGCGCTCGGAGGCCTTGAGACAGCGATAACCACGCTGAACCCCCAGGCTGTGGAGGTCGGCCAGGAAACTCTCCATCTGCCTCTGGGCATAGGCGGGTAAATCCATTTTCGCAGCCAGAGACCCTTGCATGGTGCGGCTGTCCAGGTCGGGGATGAGAACAATCTGGTCCACATAAAAGCTCTTGGCCAGGAGAAACCTGACCAGGAGGTCCGACAGGACGAAACGGCGGCATTCCTGAACGCTCAGGGGTCGATCCAGGGGGGGGCCCGTGACGGCAATGCGGACTTTCCCCTCCTTAACCGGTTTGAAATCGACTTTCTCCCTGGCCAGGAGATCAAAAAAACGGAAGTCGGGTTCCAGGAGCGTCGTGAAGAGGTTTGTGCTGAGATATCGGTCCCCTCCATCGGGCAAGACCGCCACCACGAGGCCCCGATCCATTTCCCTCGCCACCGCGACTGCGCCGGCAATGGCCGCCCCGGAGCTCATCCCTGCAAAAATACCCTCTTCCCTGGCCAGCCTGCGAGCCATCTCGAACGCGTCCTCGTCCTTCACGTGAATGATCCGGTCGAGGGCGTGCCGGTCGAAAATGCCCGGGACGTAGGATTCCTTCATGTTCTTCAGCCCCTGCACCTTATGGCCCGGGTAGGGTTCGATTCCGACCACCTGGATGGCGGGATCGTGGTCTTTCATGGCTCTGAGGATTCCCATGGCGGTCCCCGTGGTTCCCAAGGTCACAACGACCACGTTGACCGTGCCCTCGGTCTGTTCGATGATCTCAGGGCCCGTGCCGTAACGGTGTGCCGCCGGATTGGCCGGATTGTTGAACTGATCGGGCATGAAATAGCGGTCGGGGTTCTCCCGCACCATTTCGTAAACCTTCTCTATGGCCCCGTCGGTGCCCATGGTCCCCGGGGTGAGGAGAAGTTCGGCACCCAGCGCCTTGAGGATCTTCTGTCTCTCCAGGCTTGCCGTCTCCGGCATGGCCAGGACAAGTCTGTAGCCTTTGACCGCGGCAACCACGGCGAGGCCTATGCCCGTGTTTCCGCTCGTGGCCTCAATGATGATCTTTCCCTCTCGGAGGAGACCCTGCCTTTCCGCAACCTCGATCATGGAGAGGGCAGGGCGGTCCTTGATGGACCCGCCGGGATTTGTTGCTTCCCATTTGGCATAGAGGGTTACATCGGAGTTGGGATTGAGCCTGTTGATGCGGATGAGGGGCGTGTTGCCAATGCACTCCAGCACATTAGAGAAGACGTTTTTCATCGTGGAAAGCTTTCCTGTCTCTTGGCGGCAATGTTCCCGTTTGTTGATGAGGCGCGGCGATGATGAAAAAAGCCGCAACCCCTGGTAAAATGGGGATGTTGAGAGAGGTTGCCCGATGCCGGTCCATCCCCGGGGGACGTCTTGTTATATAGGCAGTGTCGCGGATCTTTGTCAAAGTCTTTCCCGGCAATCTCTCATGCCTCTTTTTAGTTCGCGGTGCGGCGTCGAAACAGGAACTGAAAGACTTTTGCGTGCGGCCCTCTGAATAATGATCTATACTGGAAACCTAGAGAAGAGCGCTTTGCCGCGACAACACTTTGGTTTGACCTCAAGTCGCCTTGGCTGTATAAGGGTTGACACTTCCACATCTGATCAGTGCAATCAATCCGCATCGAAACCAGGCTTGGGACAGAGGAGCGGTCCATGAAAGTAGGCGTGATGGGGACGGGGGCCACGGGAGGGTACTTCGGGGGACTCTTGGCGCTCGCTGGAGTGAACACCCATTTTGTGGCCAGGGGCAAGCACTACCGCGCGATCCTGGAAGACGGTCTACAGATCGTATCCAACCAGAAAACCCACCATGTGCTCATTCACGTCACCCCCGAGCCCGATGAAATCGGCCCGGTGGACCTGCTCCTTTTCTGTGTCAAGTCTTTTGACACCGAGTATGCCGCCCGACTCGTCGAGCCGATGGTGGTTCAAGACACGGTGATCATGAGCCTTCAGAACGGCATCGACAATATCGACAAGCTGATTCAACTGTACGGTCAAGACAAGGTGCTTGCGGGTACGGCTTTCATTGAGGCTTCCATCGCATCTCCCGGGGTCATCGCCCACATGGGAAAACCGGGGCGGATTGTGTTCGGTGAGCTTTCCGGCGAGCGGACCGGACGGGCCGAAGCGATCCTGGAGCTTTTTCAAGGGGCGGGAATCGAGACGGAGCTGAGCGGCGACATCGAGCGCGTTCTCTGGGAAAAGTTCCTTTTCATTTGCGGGGTCCACGGCGTGAGCACTCTGTCTCGTGCTTCTCTAGGCCTGGTCCTTGCCACCCCCGAATCTCGAGGGCTCGTCGTGGGTGTCATGCAGGAGGTGGAGGCTCTTGCGCGGCGCCGCGGAGTGGCCCTGCCCGAGGATGTGGTGGAGGAAGCCATGCGCTTGGCCGAGGGATACCGCACCAATTTCAAGCCTTCCATGCTCCGTGATCTTGAATGGCGAAGATCCATTGAAATCGAGGCCCTGAACGGGATGGTCGTCAAAATGGGAAGGGAATGTGGACTGGATACCCCCTTCAATCATGCCATTTACGCGTGCCTGAAGCTCGAGAATGAAAAAATCACAAATCCCTTATGGGCCTATCAGTGGGAGAGTTGAACCGAAAGAACATGCATTTTCACTTCTGTCCCTATTGCGGCCACGTCCTGCACCCGCTGGAATCCCATCAAAAGACAAAGCTCACCTGCGAGTCGTGCCACCGTGTTCAATACCGCAACCCGACGGTGGGCGTCGCCGTGGTTCTCATGGAAAATGAGCGACTGCTTCTGGTGCGCCGACTTGGAAGCTACGAAGGAAAGTGGTGCATTCCGTGCGGCCACGTCGAATGGGACGAGGAGATCCGCCGGGCGGCCCGGCGGGAGATGGCCGAGGAAACCGGGCTTGAGGTCGCGGTGGGCCCTGTCCTGGCGGTCCATTCCAATTTCCACGATCCCGAACACCAAACCGTGGGTGTCTGGTTCTGGGGCAGGCGCCTGGCTGGAGAATTGAAACCCGGGTCCGACGCCGAAGACGCGAGGTTCTTTCATCTGCACCGCCTCCCGGAAGCCATGGCGTTCCCCACGGACCGTCTTGTCTGCAGGAGCCTCGATCGCCGCCTTCAGGCCGGGGATCTCCTCACATGGCAGAATGCCTGCGCGGATGATGAGTGGACAACGGAGTGAACATCCCGTTGATCCTGGAGTTTTTGTTTGACCAGCCTGCAAATCTCTGCTAATCGTGCTGCGAAATCTCTTGTTGCTTTTCAGCTGGTGAGTCGCTGACCAACTTGCCGATGGAGGCATTTCATGATGCAATGGGGCGAATTCCTCTGTGTGGAGCTCAAGCGCAGCGTATCCAGCATGCTGCCTCAGGACATTCCGTGGTACGATCCCAGTCACGCCGTTTTTTTTGGGGCGCTTTACGCAGCACTGGCTTTCATCGGGCTTGGCCTGGCCGCAGCCCTCATCGTCACCATGAAGCGCATGAAGAGCGGCGATGAGGGAGGACACCACTAACCAGGTCCGTCTCACCCATCTTCTTGTCCGATCTTTTTCCGGCAGGGCGTCCGCGCTCCAATGCCACAATGTCCGGGGTGGTTGCAGGACTTGGTGCGGGGGCACTCGAATCCTTCTCGAAAACAAGCCGTCACCCAGGGCATCTCGCCAGTATTTCCACGATTTTCGGTTTCGCCTCCATCGCAATCTCTCAGCCGGACACTCGCCCTTTTCTCTCTGATCATTTAACTGATTGAACTATCAGGAGATATCCCCTTGGATCCAAAAGCTTTCAGAGAATACGATATCCGTGGCGTTGTGGACCATGACATCGGGGATGGCGACGTCGTGCTGCTCGGCAGGACTTTCGGCACCTACATGGGTCGTCAGGGCAAAGAGCGGGTGGTCGTGGGACGAGATTGTCGGAACAGTTCGGAGCGTTTCAGGGATTTGCTCCTGCGGGGCCTTCTCGAAACGGGGATGGATGTGGTCGATGTGGGGGTTTGTCCCACGCCCCTGCTGTATTTTGCCATCCGCTACCTGGATCGCGAGGGAGGGGTCATGATCACGGCGAGTCATAATCCTCCGGAGTACAACGGCTTCAAGATATGCAACGGGTACGACACCATTTCAGGGCTTGAAATTCAGAAATTGAAGCACATCTTTGAGGGCGGCGAATTCATCAGCGGCGGGGGGAAGGTCGATTCCTTCGATATAATCACCCCTTATGGAGAGTTCATCGCCGGGAACATTTCTCTCCCTCAGGGCCTCAGGGTAGGAATCGACGCCGGGAACGGCACGACAGGCCCCATTGCACTTCCCATACTGGAGAGACTGGGCTGCGAGATCCATCCCCTCTATTGTGAGATGGACGGCAATTTCCCAAATCACGAGCCGGACCCGACGGTTCTGAAGAATCTCGTGGATCTGCAGGACCTTGTGCGCAGGGAGTCCCTCCACGTTGGACTGGCTTTCGACGGTGACGGCGACCGTCTTGGCGTGGTGGATCACACGGGGGAGCCGGTATTCGGCGACAAGCTCATGGCGATTTTCGCAAGGGAGATTCTGTCCCGCAGACCCGGGGCGACTTTCGTTTCCGAAGTGAAATGCTCCAAGACCCTCTATGACGACATCGAAAAGAGAGGGGGCCGGGCCGTCATGTGGCGTGCGGGTCATTCCCTCATCAAAGCCAAGATGAAGGAAGTCGATGCGGCCCTGGCGGGGGAGATGAGCGGTCATGTGTTCTTCAAGGACCGGTACTTCGGCTTCGATGACGGAATCTACGCGGCATGCAGGCTCCTGGAGATTCTCGCCGGGACGGGCAAGACCATACCGGAGCTCCTGGAGGGTATTCCCGCGACATGCACCACCCCTGAAATCCGGCTGGACTGCCCCGACGACATCAAGTTCGAGCTGGTGGAGAGGGCCAAGGCCCTTTTCGTGGAAATGGGGCTCAAGATCATCGACGTGGATGGGGCCCGCATCGTGTTCCCGGATGGGTGGGGTTTGGTGAGGGCCTCCAACACCCAGCCCGCCCTCGTCCTGCGTTACGAGGCGGAGACGCAGGAGCGTCTCGCGGAAATCAGAGAGTTGATCGAGGGGGGTATTCATCGGGCCGAGAGAGAACTGTGCTGATGCATTGCACCGAGGAGGAAGGATGGTGTCTGGAGAGAGTCCCGCGGGTTGCGTGGTTACAGGCGTTGCCGGGTTTGTGGGAAGTCATCTGGCCGAGCGGCTCCTTGCCCTGCATCACACGGTCGTCGGCGTTGACAACTTTTTTTCCGGCTTCGAGAGGAACCTCATCCATCTCCGTCACAAGCCGGGCTTTCACTTTTACGAGCGTTCGGTGACGGAGCGGGGACTTCTCTCCGATCTGCGGAGAAGGCATCCCGATCTGCAGTATTGCTTCCACCTAGCTGCCATCGTGAGTGTCCCCTATTCCATGGACCATTCCGAGGAGACCATGGAGATCAATCACGGGGCGACGGTCCAACTTCTGGAGGAGGCGGGGAGCCTTGGGTATAAGGCTTTCCTGTTTGCAGGGTCGGCGGCCGAGTATGGAGATGACCAGAGGCTGCCCCTTCGTGAAGAGTATGCCGGCAAGGGCACCCTCCACCCGAGTCCTTACGGGCGGTCCAAATATCTGGCTTCCGAGGCCGTGGGCGCGAGCCCCATCGGCGTGGCCCTGAGGTGTTTTAATATTTTCGGGCCTCGGCAGGACCCCAGGAGCCCATACAGCGGGGTCATCTCGAAGTTCGTGGATCTGGCCCTATCAGGACGGCAGCTCACCATTTTCGGAGACGGACTTCAAACGCGGGACTTCATCTACGTGGAGGACATCGTCGCCGCATACCTGCAGGGTGCCGGCCTTCTTTCCACAGGCGGGATGGTCCCCCCGGGAATCTACAATGCGGGCACGGGGAGGGGTATCACCGTTCTCGAACTGGCAGACGCCATCTTCGAGGTGACGGCAAGGCCCGTGGGCTGGGTTCTCCTTCCCGAGCGGCCCGGCGATATTCGTCATTCGGTGGCCTCTGTCGAGGCCCTGACAAACGTGAGCCGTTGGGCCCCGAGAGTTTCCCTCCGCGAGGGGTTGAGCGCCACGGTCCAGTGGACCAGAAAGAGCGCCCTGTAGTGCCTTTGTATGAAAACCATGACAATTTCTCGGAACTCACCGCGTTTGAGACCAACAAGAAGAAAGGAGACCCAAGATGCCTGAATTTGGGAATCCCTTTTCCGGAGTGGCCCTTGACCGCAAACTCACCCATGCCGAGCTGGTCAGGGCCATCCGCTTCATGGTTGCAGCCGAGTACGAAGCCGTCCAGCTTTACATGCAGGCCGCCGAATCCACGGACAATGAACTGGCCAAGGCTGTCCTAAAAGATATCGCCGAGGAAGAAATCGTGCATGCGGGCGAGTTTCTGAGACTGCTGAAGGAGCTCGATCCCGAAGAGGCTCTCTGTGCCTATTACAGGGAAGGGGCTGAAGAAGTCGAGGAGATCATTCAGAAGCTCAAGAAATGAGGCGACCGTGTCTCCCCTCAGGGCGCGCCTCTCAGCGTGCCTTGCTCCGGCTTCATGAAAAGCGTGTTCGAGTTTCAACTGAATGTCGTCGCCCCAGCGAAGGCCGGGGTCAGGCAGCTTTTCTGGATGCGGGCTTTCGCCGGCATGACGGAGCGGAGCATGGACACTTGTCCATGTGGAGCGGTACCGGGATTGGCTGGGTTCGGCGCAAGTCACTCAACGCCAGGCCACAGGATCTGGCGAACCTTGATTCGGATAAATCCCTATGGACCGTACAGCTGCGGCCTTCTGGTCGATCATCGCCGTGTTGTTTGGCGCCTCGACATTCTACGGGTTAGGTGTGCTTAGCCAGGTCCGCACGACCCACAGGGCGGCAGGGTCGGTGGCGAGTGGGGATATCGTTCAGCTTGCAAAGGTGATCGACGGCGACACGGTGCTGGTGGAAAAGGACGAGGCGGAGAGCGTCATTGTCCGCATCCTCGGCATCAAGGCGTTCGAGTCGAAAATCCAGCACGATGTGACGGCCGCGTATGGGAGAGCGGCGGAAGAAGCCTTGGGGCGGGCCGGAGAGAAGCCTTTGCGGGTACTTCTCAACAACCCGGCGAAGGACAGGCGCGGTCGTACACTGGCCACCCTTTTTTCGGGGGATCAGGACGTCGGTTTGCGCCTTGTGCGGGATGGGCTCGCCCTCGTCTACACAATGTACCCTTTCGCTGCCATGCCTCTTTACTTAAACGCTCAGGAACAGGCCCGATCCGAGCAGAGAGGACTCTGGGCGGACCGGGAGGTGCGGGACCGCGCCGAAGCCATCATGCGCGAGTGGCAGAGGCAAACGCCATGATCATTGTTCTTGTGGGCTCTTACCTGCGCAGGATGTTGACCACGCCTCCCGTGACCATGAGGATCCTGCTCCTGCTCGTGGGGATTCTCCTTTATGGCACAACGGGGTTTCTTTACTTTGAGCTCTCCGAGAATCCCGATCTGAACTGGAGCGATGCTCTGTGGTATTCGGTGGTGACCATGACCACCGTAGGCTACGGGGACTTCTTCCCAAAAACGACGGCAGGGCGGATGCTTGTGGGCGTTCCACTGATGTTCCTGGGAATCGGGTTGCTGGGCTACGCACTCTCGATCGTCGCAACCATGCTGGTAACCGCCAAGAACAAGGAGCTGAAAGGCATGAGCTCGTTCCAGTTGGCAGATCACCTGGTGGTTTTCAATTTCCCCGGGGTCGCGAAAATCGAACGCCTGCTTGCCGAGCTTCACAATGATCCGGCGTTCGGTCGGGAAACAAAGGTGGTGCTCATCGACGAGGAGCTGACGGAGCTTCCTCCCGAACTGGTTAAACTCGGAGTGCGGTTTGTGCGCGGCAATCCCACCCGCGATGACACGCTGGTGAGGGCCGGCATTGATCGGGCCCGCCATGCGGTGGTCCTGAACAAGAAGGCCGGCGACCCTTACGCGGACACTCTCAACGTGACAATCACCCTCGCCATCGAGGCCCGCAACCGGGCGATCAACACGGTGGTTGAATGCTTCGATCCCACAACGGAAGAGCTCCTGCGGAAGGCAGGGTGCGATCGTATCGTCTGCACATCGCGCTTCGATGCTCACTTCGTGAGCCAGGAACTGCTCAACCCCGGCGTTCAGGGTGTCATGGAAGAGCTCCTGAGCAGCTTGAAGGGACAGCAGTTTTACGTGACGCCGGTGGATTTACAGGGGACTCAAACGTTTGCTGATTTGGCCGCACGGTGCCGAGGGCTGGGGCACCTTGCCATCGGCGTCCGCAGGGAGGGGTCCTTCATGCTGAACCCGGAGCCCGCCATGGAGATTCGTTCAGGAGACATGGCCATCACCATCGGCGCAAGCCGGCCCGCTGATCTTATCTGAGAAGGTGTCCAACAAGCCCTCGTTTTCCAGATATATTCGCGGATTGCACCCTGACGCCCACAAGGGCTATGCCACGAGCCTGCATTATAGGGCCTTCTGCCCGTTTCACCTGACGACCAGCCCAACAGCGTGCGGTCTATCTTCACTTAAAATTGTTTTGGGCTCTAAATCGGTGCCATTTTCAGTGCGGGCCAAAAAGAGGGGTGTCCCGATTCCAGCCATCACCCTGGCGAAAGCCGGGGTGATGGCACGTTCCCTAAGGGTGAAGGTATGGAGGATGGAGACCTTTGGGTGAGAAGGTATGCTAGGGACCTTCCAGTCCAAGGTTGTAGCCACCCGTGTGGACGAGTGTGTTGGCAACTATTCGGATCACATAAGTACCAGTTTCGGGCAAGGTGAAGCTTTGTTGGTTGTCAGCATTGAAGCCGGCTCCCACCGTGGCGCCGCTGGGTGCGTACAATAAGGCATTTGCGGCTACACCGCCGAAGGTTAACTGACCACCGGTGTCCACCAGAGTGACGAGAATCTCATCGTTGGCAGAGCCGTCAAATGTGTACAGATCGGTTTCACCGGCAGAATCGATTGATGCTGCCACCAACGATCCTGGCGTTAGGACACCGTCCACCGCGGCGGCGGGCTTAAGTCGCTCAAGTCCGACACTGTAGGTTCCCGTATGGACGAGTGTGTTGGCAACTATGCGGATCACGTAAGTACCTGTTTCGGACAAAGTGAAGCTTTGCTGACTGTTAGCATTGAAGTTTGCTCCTACCTCTACGCCGCTGGGTGCGTACAATAAGGCATTTGCGGCTATGCCGCCGGTTAGCCACCACCGGTGTCCACCAGCGTGACCAGAATGTCATCGTTGGCAGTGCCGTCAAATGTGTACAGATCCGTTTCACCTGCAGCACCGATTGATGCAGACACCAACGATCCTGGCTCCAAAACAGCGTCCACAGCGGCGGCGGGTTTGAGGCGTTCAAGTCCGACGCTGTAGGTTCCCGTATGGACGAGTGTGTTGGCAACTATGCGGATTACATAAGTACCCGTTTCGGGCAGGGTGAAGCTTTGCTGACTGTTGGCATTGAAGTTTGCTCCCACCTCGACGCCGCTGGGTGCGTACAATAAGGCATTTGCGGCTACACCGCCCAAGGTTAACTCACCACCGGTGTCCACTAGAGTGATCAGCACCACATCCCCGGCTGTGCCGGAAACCGTATATAGATCTTCTTCCCCTGCGAACTCAATCAAACCGGATGCCAAATTTCCTGGCGCTAAAACCCCGTCCACTGCGGCAGCGGGGTTGAGCTGTTCAAGTCCGACGCTGTAGGTTCCCGTGTGGACAAGTGTGCTGGCAACTATTCGGATCACATAAGTGCCTGTTTCGGGCAATGTGAAGCTTTGCTGACTGTTAGCATTGAAGTTTGCTCCTACCTCTACGCCGCTGGGTGCGTACAATAAGGCATTTGCGGCTACACCGCCCAAGGTTAACTGACCGCCGGTGTCCACCAGAGTGACGAGAATCTCATCGTTGGCAGAGCCGTCAAATGTGTACAGATCGGTTTCACCGGCAGAATCGATTGATGCTGCCACCAACGATCCTGGCGTTAGGATACCGTCCACCGCGGCGGCGGGCTTAAGTCGCTCAAGTCCGACACTGTAGGTTCCCGTATGGACGAGTGTGTTGGCAACTATGCGGATCACATAAGAACCCGTTTCGGGCAGGGTGAAGCTTTGCTGACTGTTGGCATTGAAGTTTGCTCCCACCTCGACGCCGCTGGGTGCGTACAATAAGGCATTTGCGGCTACACCGCCCAAGGTTAACTCACCACCGGTGTCCACCAGAGTGACGAGAATCTCATCGTTGGCAGTGCCGTCAAATGTGTACAGATCCGTTTCACCTGCAGCACCGATTGATGCTGCCACCAACGATCCTGGCGTTAGGATACCGTCCACAGCGGCGGCGGGCTTAAGTCGCTCAAGTCCGACACTGTAGGTTCCCGTATGGACGAGTGTGTTGGCAACTATGCGGATCACATAAGTGCCTGTTTCGGGCAATGTGAAGCTTTGCTGACTGTTAGCATTGAAGTTTGCTCCTACCTCTACGCCGCTGGGTGCGTACAATAAGGCATTTGCGGCTACACCGCCCAAGGTTAACTCACCACCGGTGTCCACCAGAGTGACGAGAATCTCATCGTTGGCAGTGCCGTCAAATGTGTACAGATCCGTTTCACCTGCAGCACCGATTGATGCTGCCACCAACGATCCTGGCGTTAGGATACCGTCCACAGCGGCGGCGGGCTTAAGTCGCTCAAGTCCGACACTGTAGGTTCCCGTATGGACGAGTGTGTTGGCAACTATGCGGATCACATAAGTACCCGTTTCGGGCAGGGTGAAGCTTTGCTGACTATTGGCATTGAAGTTTGCTCCCACCTCGACGCCGCTGGGTGCGTACAATAAGGCATTGGCGGCTACACCGCCCAAGGTTAACTCACCACCGGTGTCCACTAGAGTGACCAGAATGTCATCGTTGGCAGTGCCGTCAAATGTGTACAGATCCGTTTCACCTGCAGCACCGATTGATGCAGACACCAACGATCCTGGCGCCAAAACCGCGTCCACAGCGGCGGCGGGTTTGAGGCGTTCAAGTCCGACACTGTAGGTTCCCGTATGGACGAGTGTGTTGGCAACTATGCGGATCACATAAGTACCCGTTTCGGGCAAGGTGAAGCTTTGCTGACTGTTGGCATTGAAGTTTGCTCCCACCGTGACACCGTTGGGTGCGTACAATAAGGCATTTGCGGCTACACCGCCCAAGGTTAACTCACCACCGGTGTCCACCAGCGTGATCAAAATGACCTCACCAGCCGTTCCGGAAAGCGTGTACAAGTCCACTTCGTCGGCCTCACTAATTACCCCGGGCACCAAATCCCCATAATTCAAACTCGGCGGTGGTGGGGTCCCGACGGTGATGGTTGCGTTATTCTGCAGGCTGTTCAATTGCCCGTCGTTCACGATGAGGTGAGCGACGTACTCGCCCACAACATCGGGGACGAAGGTGGGTGTTACGGCTGTGGGATTGGATAGCGTCGCGCTGCTGCCTGCGGGTACGGAGAGGGTCCAAAGGTAGGTGAGGGGATCGTTGTCGGCATCGCTTGATGCAGCCCCGTTGAGAGTCACGGTATCGCCGACGGCCACCACCTGATCCGCGCCGGCATTGGCCACGGGCCTGGAATTATCTGTGCTGATGATGACCATGTCAGGCGTGCTGCTTACAGTGCCGTCGTTGACCATTAGGGAGGCGGTATAGGTTCCGGGCACGTCCACCGTGAACGACGGCGTTGCGGTGTCGACACCGGTCAGCACGGCTGAGCTGCCCGGTGGGGGTGTCAGGGTCCACAGATAGGTCAGGGTGTCCCCGTCAAGGTCACTGGAGGCGCTGCCGTTCAGCTGAACGGTGGCGCCGGGGGAAACCGTCTGGTCCGAACCCGCATTGGCCACGGGCGTGGTGTTGCTGGTGGTGATCACCACCTCGTCCGGGGCGCTGTCGGTCTTGCCATCGTTCACCACCAGCTGAACCACATAGGAACCCGCCACATCAGCGACAAATGAGGGCGTTTCGGTGGTGGCGTTTGAAAGTGGGGCCGTGCTCCGCGCGGGACGCGACGTGATGGCCCAGCGGTAGCTCAGCGGGTCGTTGTTGGCATCGGTTGAACCAGTTCCGCTCAAAAACACGGTGCCACCGACGGCCACCACCTGGTCGGGTCCTGCATAGGCCACCGGGGCGAAGTTCTCCGTTTCAACGGCGAAGGTTGCCTGAAAATCAGCGGCCAACCCATTGCCGGCCAGGTCGCGGATGCCGGAAGATCGGATGAAAAGCGTGTACGTGGCATCAAAGGCTAACGGCACGCCGGGGATGAAGGTCACGGTAGCCCCATTGACGACCAGGGCGCCGGACACTGAAATTCCCGACTGCATGAGGGACACATTGGCTCCGATGACCGTCGCGGGGTCCATGGGCTCGCTGAAGGTCACCGTGATGGCGGTGGCTACCGGCACATTCGTGGAGCCGTCAGCCGGCGTGATTGTGGTGACATGCGGGGCGATGCTGTCCTGGGTCACCACAAGAGGCCCGCCGGTGACATCCGACGTGACCACCCCCGATGCGTTGCCCGAGGCATCCACGGCTTGAACGCGCAGGCTGTTCCGGGCATTGGGCGTCAACTCCACCATTACGCTGAACAGGCCCGATGACGCAGCCGTGGTGCCGGCCGTCGCCGCGCCGCCCAACACCTGCACCAGGCTGGCCGGTTCAGACTGGCCGCTGACCTGCACGTGGGTCGAATTTGTCGCGGTGACCAACGGGTTGACCAGGGGATTTGGGGGTGGAGTGATGTCCGGGGCCGCCGTACGGAAACTGAGCAACTGGGCTCCGCTCCCTGGGGTCTGCAGTGGATTGCCGCACACGTCAGCCAGTCCACCGGTCAGCCGAACGGTGATCAGGGAGTCAGGGGGCAGGTTGGCACTGGGCGTATAGATGAGAGTATTGTTCAGGTCGGCAATGGAGAGTCTGCCGGGGACGGCCGTGCCCTCGCCAACGAGGTCTCCGCCCGATTCCGTGGCCCCGTGATACACCCCGAACGAGCTCGCTGCCAGATCACCGGGGACAAACCTGATGGTGCCCTGGTCGAGCCGATTGTTGAAGTTCAAAACGATGGGCTGATTGACGGGCACGTCGGATTGTCCATTGGTGGGCGAATGGCTGTCCAGTGTCAGGGCACCGGTGATGGAACAATCCTGAGCTGTGCTGAAAATCCACGAGAAAGTTTCAGTCATCCGCGCACCCGAAGCGGCGCTGCAGATGCCGCCGGAGTTGCCCAGGAGGGTTACCCGGTAATAGCTGTTGGGTTTCAAGAAGGCCTGGCTCAGGGGGGCATTCAGCCCCAGCCGCAGCACGGCGATGGTGGTCCCGCCGGCCGGCGGGTTTTCCAGGATTAGCTCGGTTGGCACATGGCGGACCGGCTCCAGATCAAAATTGAGCTCTTCCAGGTAAAATGTGCCGCTGGTGGCCAGGGTCGCCGAGGTGACCTCCAGGCCATTGGCCGGGTTGCCCCCGATGGGGGCGGTCCGAATGTCCGTCCAGGTGTCGGCGGTCAGGCAGGCACTCCGGGGTGTAAAGACTGCCACGATGGAGGTGGTCACCGGCACGTTGGGTTGGGCGTTCTGGGGATTGATGCCGATCACCGTGGGCGGCATATCCTGGGGCAAGGGCACGAAGTTGGCCGGATACATGTTGTTGATGGAACATGGGGCGCCCGAGGAACCGGTATCAACACTCAATGTTATATTGGCGGCGGCTATGGCCTGGCACGCGATGATCTCGCCTTCAACGAGGCTTTGGACGCGGTAGGCCAGGCGGGCGGTCCTGCCGGGCGGTATGGTGCCGATGGTGCGCACCACGTTGGAGTCGGCGATGGGCTGATTGTTCTGGTCCACAAGGCGCGCGCTGCCGCCAACAAAGAGCTCCAGGCTCGTGTATAGAGCTGGGCGCCCCGACAAGTTGGTGACCTCGACGATCAAGTCGTAGATTTGGTCAGCGGTGACATCGGGGCCGGATGGGTTGCTCGGATGGCGCACGACCACCTTGAGCTGCGGAGGCCCCTGGACCTCCACGGTGGTGGCGACGGCACCGTTCACCGGCACGGGGCCGGGCAGTCCGCCTCCGGTGATGAAACCCTGGAAGTCCACGACCACCGGGTGAGTGCCCATGGCGTCCCCGCGGAAGATGAACTGGCCGATGCCCGTGCCGCCGGGTCCGATTTCCCCGATGAGCACCTGGTCAATGTCACCTTCGGTGTTGATGGCGGTGACATCGGTCCCAAGCCCCGAGCGCACCGGCGTGAGTCCTGGCGGGAGTTCGATGGAAGCCTGCATCTCCCTCAATACGAAGGTTTCGGTGCTGTTAAAGAGCACCAGGGTGGCCTGGAAGAATTCCTTGAGCGTCTTGATGCGTCCATCGATGATAATCACCCCTGGGATCGTGCGGCCCTCATCGGTGCGGATGACCACGATCTGAAAATCACTGCCTGGTTGCGAGGGTCTGGGAAGGGCACCCCCGGCACCTCCAGGGGACGGGACTGTTCTGCCGGGACTCCACGATGACGAGCCCACGCCATAACTCACGGAGCCGGTGTCGCGACGCACGGCCACCGGCTGGGAGATGGTCACGGGCAGACTGCCGATGGTGAGCACCACGGTGAACATGGAGACATTGTAGTTGTCGGGGTTGTCCAGGGCGATGACCCCGTTTTCAACCAGGGCGGCGATTTCAGCCTCGCTGAGAGGCCTCACCTGGAGGTCGGCAAGGACCACATTGGATGGATCCAGCTGCACGATGGACACCGGCTGTGCATAGGCCAACGGTTTCGGGGGCGGGGAGAGGTCATCGATGGCCGAAGCCAGCAGGATGTTCTGCGTATTCGCCCGCAACGGCACTTCGATACAGAATTCAGTGCTGCCGCCCTCCAATTTTGTGGAAACGGTATAGGCGCCACCTTCGATGCGGACGGTCGTGCTCTGCCGGGACGTCCCACACACCTCGATAGTGTGTTGGGAGGTGACCGGAGGCAGGGGGTAGAGCACGGGGGGCTGAAGCACCGACGTGTTCTTGATGGCCGGTGTGCCGATGAACGGCGGCATGGTGGTGCCCTCGTGGTACAAGACCACGCTGACTTGGATGACTCCATCGACCAGGTCGCAGGCATGAATCCCGCCAAAAGTCACTTCCCCGGCACCCTCCGGTGCGCTGAACAGGGCGCTGGAAGCAGTGTTGCCCGCCGAGTCGGTGAGGATCACTTCAAAGACATCGGTGGCGGAACTGATGGCCGAAAACTGAACTATCCCCGAGACATCGGCGCAGTTGACTGCGGTGATCGTCTCGTATACGCGGGCTGAAACAATGGGGTTGGGGTCCACCGGGGGCTTGAATGCCAAGGCGCACGCACTCAGGACCACGGTGCGGACTTGCTCCCGGGGGTCGTTGCTGACGATGCTCAACGTGGTGCTGAAATTCAAGCCGGCGCTGTTTGCCGGTGGGGTGAAGCGGACGATGACGTTGCGTGATGCACCCGGTGCCAGGCTCAAGGGCAAGAGATCTCCTGGTGTCGGGAAGACCTCAAAAAGGGCGCTGCCGGTGGAGAGACTGTTGATGACGAGGGTGTCCGCGCCGGCATTCCGCACTGTCAGAGTGATCTGGGCCGTGACCATCTCCTCGATGCAGCCGAAATCCAGGCTGGATACCGACTCAATGTCGGGAAACTGCTCGGAGGGTTGCTCGATCCCTCTCCCCAGAACCGTGAGCAGCACAGGGTTTTCATTGTAGGCGTTGCTGGTGATGACCACTGTTCCCGTGAATTGGCCCACTTGGGTGGGAAGGAAGACCACTCTCACAACGGCCGTTTCCCCGGGTTCAATGGTTTGGGGAGTTGGAAGCACGATGGTGAAGACGGGATTATCGCTCAGGATGTTCTGGATCAGCAGTTGAGCCGTGCCCGTATTGCGAATGGTGAAGGGCGCGCTGGTGTAATTGTTGACAACCGCTTCGCCTAAATCCAGCGGATTCGGGGAGACAGAGATGAGGGGCCTTGGGATGGGAGGCAGGGCGTCCTGCCCGTTGCAGTCTTCGTCGATACCGTTGCCAGGTATGTCGACAGCACCAGGGTGAATATTCGGGTTGCTGTCGTTGCAGTCACCCTGGTTCTCGGTAAACCCGTCGAGGTCATTGTCCACGTTGTTCTGATCCACGATGGCGCACCGGGGCAAGGTGCATCTGAGGACACACCGCCTGCTGTCGTTCACTGTAATCAGGCCGTCGCCGTCGGCGTCGCGGGGATCACCCGGACCGCTGGCCGGCTTGTTGCGTGCCGCCAATATGGCATTGATGTCGGTGATGTCGATGTCAAGATCATTGTCCACGTCGCAGGTGGCGGCATAGACTAATGAATTAGCCGCAACCAGGACGAGAAAAAGAACCAGAACGATGCGTTTGATCGATTTCATGATGTGTTTCCTCCTGAATGATGGCGAGTCGGTTGACCGGGGTACCTTGTTCGAGGAACAAATGGGCCCCGGAAATCGAGACCGATTCATGGCGGGCGGTTGGCATTACTGCCTTGAAGGAAGAGATGAACTGCGAGGGCCTAGTTCAAAAAAGGAAAAAGCCTTTTGGACGGCCCCCCTGGGTCTGGAGAATGATGGAAATGCCCCGGAACTACGCTTTCCTCTTTCTACGCCTGAAGAGGATCCCCTGCATCAACAACCCTGTCCCGAATAAGAGGAGAGTCGCAGGCTCCGGAACGGGCTGAGGGGATTCGACGACCGTCACATTGCCTGTAATGGCCGAAAGCTCGAGGATTGCGGCATCTCGACCTTTAACGTCGATGCCAAAGACCGAGTCCGGCACGAAGGACAATGTGCTCGATCCCAAAGCCAGGGTGTTGAATCCGAGCGTCGCCAGGACGAATGAATCCGGCTGCTGTGCGGCCAACTCGTCGTCAGATAGGAAAGAAAGTTCAGCCATGTCGATCAGGCCGGAAGTAGAAACTGACCAGTCTTGGAAAGAAGGCGAAATCGCATCACCCAAATAAGGGCCGAACGTCACGCTGGTTGCGAGCAGAATGGCCGGGTTGTAACTGATATCCAGATCGTAAGCCGACACAATCTCTCCGGCATCGCCAAGACCGGACACGGTGATGTCCACAGTCAACGATTGCCCGAGGAATAACGATTGGGCAGATGGCACGAAGTCGATGGAGATGGCCGCCGATTCCGATGCCCAGAGTAAGCAGATGAGACAGCATGCAAGTAGACACCAAGCCTTCTTCTTCATGATTCCCCTCCTCATTTACTGTTCCGTCTGATGCAGTGCCATTTGAATGGATGTCTTGTGTATAGCCTTCCGTGTCCGCTAAAAGAAAGCGGGAATTGCGTTCGGAGGTATCTTGGTCTTGTCGATGATTCCATGTCCTGTCGCGGACCAGTGGCCCCATGCTAGAGCCATAATAGCCAAGGCAGGCGAAAAGCCGGGAATTGTTGCAGGTTGATCGGCAGTTGTGAAAAATGGATACCCAGCCCAACGGTTCGGCCGGTCTTTCTTAGCCAAGACGCTCAATCACGCTGAAGAACTCACGGCAGGAACATGCGGATCACCAGAATGGGCCCGATGTAACAGGGTGCTTAGTCAGCGCCCCGTGGATTCAAAACGCAGAAGCCGAGCTGCCTTCCATGACACCTAATGACGACATTCATTGCAACCCGGCTATCTCAGTCAGTTGGAGACCCGTGGCTTTCCGTCTTCTGATCACTCAGAGTTTGGCTTTGGGTCGATGAGCTTCCAGCATCACCACAAATTGGGTGATTCAATGGTACCAGGATGAAAATGGGCAGATCCTTAGATTCATGGTTCCCCCTCCATGACCAAGAGCCCGCGGAATATGTGGGAATTGTAAAATGATTTCAACCTGTTCTGTCGCACAGGTCCTTAGGGGACCCCAATGAAGACGAGCCTCGCAGGAACTCTTGGACAGCACATGGCTATTGTTCAAACCTTCATTGCACGATTCGTACCACCATGAGGATGGTATTGGCAGTCCACCGCATATTGGAGATATAGGATTAATATTATTTCAATAGTTTATTAAGTCCCTGGCTGGTGATTGGCGAAGGGAAGTCGGTTGAAAGCTGCACGTTCAGGAACTGTAAAATTTCTCGACAGGATGGTGTGACCCTTTTCACGAAAACCCCATCAAATCAATCATCTCTCAATTCTCCATTTTATTCAGTGAGATCAAGCAGTATTTGTGGAATCACTCAATGAATCTCCCCCATGCATGTCAGGTTGAAGTGGTCAGTGGTGGCTGGTTCCGGCTCGAAGACTGTAAAATTAATCGACATGTCGCCTGACTGCTGCCAAGACTATGCCCTTTGAGATGTAAAGCCTGGTGAATCCTCAGTGCCCAGTTCGAAAGGTATAAGCAAGCTGATGATCCTCCTTCGATTTTGGTTTATGGAATGCTTTCCTTAAACTATGATGGAACTATCCGGGAACACAGGTGAACGGGCGCTCGGTAATGGCCGTCCTCGGCAACTGGATCACCTGCAATCGCTGTAAAGAATTTCGACAATCCAGTGGCGTCATGAGGAGGCCACTCACCCATGATGAAGAGACGGGCGTCTCAGCATTGAAGAGCAGGACTGGTGAAAGCAACCTCTGGGCTCACTCCGAGATGGACACATCCGTTTCACGGTTGCCATCAGAGCCGGGGTTATGCAACTTCACAATCGGGCCGGTGGATGGACAGTAATCCTGGCTTACGATGGTGTCGAGGACATCGGCGACGGGGCAGCCGGCTCCAAGTCCCTATCGGATCCAGACTCATATTTGCTGTTTCGAGCGGAGCGAGGATTCCATGCCGCTTGAAGAATCGAGAGGCCTCCCTCTGCCATCGGGATGCCAGTGGCTTTGTGAGATTACGTGCGAAGGGGTGGTTTGTGCGGCTGCTGAAACAATTCGAACCTGAGAGGGGCTTCCCAAAGGGATGGGCTGAAGATATGCCACAGTGAAGAATGAATTCCTGTATTCTTGTGAACGCATCTGGACGTGCGATTTGGTGAGATGAGGTATAGCGAGCATCCTCGCGGGGGAGAATTCAGAAACTCATCCCTTTCGAGTGCACCTAAAGATCTTGCACAAACTCGAATAGTGAGAGGATCGTTTCACCTCGCCCATGCCCCTTGAGAGGCACACCCCAAGCTGGTTTGTTCAGGGGTTCCCTCGGGCTGCTGGTGGGATCACTCCGTCACCAGGTTTTGCGCACCTTGACGCCGTGCTCCCGCAGGAACTGTTTGATCTCACGGATGGTGTACGTTCCGTAGTGGACCATGGAGGCGATGAGGGCCGCATCGGCCTGTCCCTGTTTCAAAACGTCCACGAGGTGCGCGGGGGTCCCGGCGCCACCGGAGGCGATGACGGGAATCTTCACGCGGGTGGAGATGAGGTGGGTGAGGTCCAGTTCATACCCATCCTGGGTGCCGTCGGCGTCGATGGAATTGAGGCAGATTTCGCCGGCTCCCAGCCGCTCGGCCTCCCGGGCCCACCAGAGAGCATCGATTCCCATGGCGGTCCTGCCTCCGTTGATGACAATCTCGTAGCCCGAGGGGATCTGTGGCGAGGGGGTCACCCTTTTCACATCCATGCCGAGAACGATGCACTGACTGCCGAATGCGTGAGCACCCTCCCGGATGATCTCCGGATTGTGCACCGCAGCCGAATTCACGCTCACTTTTTCCGCACCTGCAAGGAGGACGTCGCGCATGTCTTCCAGTGTCCGGATCCCTCCTCCCACTGAAAAAGGGATGAAAATCGTCGCTGCCACGCGGCTCACCACGTCCAGCATGATGGGGCGCCTGTCGCTGGATGCCGTGATATCGTAGAAAACGATCTCGTCTGCGCCTTCCTCGTAGTAGAAGCGACCCATTTCCACGGGGTCCCCGATGTCGATGTTGTCCTTGAACCTGATCCCCTTGGTGGTCCGCCCGTCACGAACGTCCAGGCAAGGGATGATGCGCTTGCTCAGCATGCGTGTTCTCCTTCAGGCGGGAAAACGGCCGTCCCAGCGGCAGAAGTTGGCAATGATCCGCAATCCAGCGGGGCCACTCTTTTCAGGGTGGAATTGGACGGCCACCAGGTTTCCGTGGGCCACCCCCGAGGCAAAAGAAAATCCGTATTCGGTCCTGCAGACGACGTGCTTTGGGTCGGCGGGCGCAGGGTAGTAGCTGTGAACGAAGTAGAATTCACTCTCCTTCGGAACGTCATCGAAGACCGGGTGCTCGGCGGAGAAATGGACCTCGTTCCATCCCATGTGGGGGATCTTGAGGGTCTCCCCGCCGTTGCCGCGCAGGTCGGAAGGAAAGCGGACCACATGACCGGGAAGAAGCCCGAGGCAACGGGTCTCGTTCTCCTCGCTGAAGTCGAAGAGCACCTGCAAACCCACGCAAATCCCGAGGATGGGGACACCCGTCTCGAATCGTTCCCGAAGGAGCGAGTCAAGGCCAAGGGACTTCAGATCCTTCATGGACTTGCCCGCGGCGCCCACTCCGGGGAAAATGATCCGTTCCGCCTGCCTTATCCGTTCGTGGGAGTCGGTGACCTCGCAGGGGAATCCGAGGTATTTCAAGGCGCGCTCAACGCTCGTCAAATTGCCGGCTCGATAATCGAGGATGGCGATCACGTGTGTCTCCTTCGAATCTCATGGGCTCTTGCTTGAAATAGGGAGTAAAAGTACCCATTATTCTGACACCGGTCAAGATAGGACGCAGGACCAAGGACCCGCGGAAAACCTGGAAGGATCTTTTTGACAATCATGGGAGACTATGCAAGATGAAGGCCGACCCGGGAAAGGATTCCGAAGACTTGGAAAGAGGAAAGGGGTGAGGCACGATGCAGAACATCATAGAATCACTCAAGAGACAGCGTGAGCAAATCCTGTCGGACAGCAGCGATGAGCAGTCGGCCCGCCATGCGAGCCTCCTGGATGTGGCCGTCATCTCGCTTTACAACCGCATGGTGAATCGGATCAACCTCGACACCGAGACCCTTCGGTCGAGCGGTGTTCTCCTGGGAATGGGGTCCTATGGCAGGGGGGTCATCGGGCCTTACCAGTCGGTGCCACTCCTGTTCGTGAGAGCCAAATCGTCGCCCTGGCAGGACGAGTCGGCGGAGGAGATCACGGGGCCCCTTACCGAAGCCGGCTGGAAGGTCTTGGTTCACCAGGGCACGGGGTTGGAGCTCATGGGCAGGGCCAGGGATGATTTCGGCTTCTTGCTGAGCCTCCTGGAGATGCGATACATCTCCGGCAATCGACAGGTGGCCGAGGAACTGGAAAGAGAACTGGAATCGACCCTCGAGGCCGGCAGGGATGCTCTCCTGTCGAGTCTGCATGCAAAGATGAAGGAGCGCGAGTCGAGGCTGGAGGAGGAGCGGGTTTGGCTTGAGCCTGACCTTGAACAGAACCCGGGAGGCCTGGCGGATATCACGGCAATACGCCTGGCATGCCGTATCGCCTCCAAGGTCATGCATCTGGACGATGCGATCTTTCGAGGGTATCTCACGCGGCAGGAAGTCGATTTCCTCCAGCAGGCTGAAAAGACGTTCACGCGGCTTGCAGGGCTCATGAGCGCCCTTTCCCTCGATGAAACCACCAGTCTCATGTTCGACGAGCAGGAGTTGCTTGCAAAGAGGCTCGGATACGCCGCTCGTGAAGGGTACCTCCCCGTTGAAGCGTTCATGCAGCACTTGTTCCAGTTGTTTCATGGTGTCAGCCGCATTTCACAGGAATTCTGGGAGAGGCTGCAGGAGACCCGTGGAAATGGGGAGACGTTCCCAGGCGGTGCCGAATCGGAAATGGAGCCCGGCATTGTCGTGAGGACCGGAAAAATCCACGTGCAGACAGACCGATATCCGGCCACTGCCGAACATCTGGTCCACCTGTTCAACCTCGCGGTGAAGAACGCCCTTGGGTTCGGCAACGTGACGCGGCAATGGATCGAACACCATCGTAACGTTCTCAACACCGCCGCGGGCAATGTGCGGGTAAAGGAAGAGCTCTTCGAGCTCATCCGTTTGGATTCCCATGGGATTCCCGTTTTCAGGCGCTTCTACGACCAGGGTCTCTTTGCCTCGCTTGTCCCGGAAATCGCCTCCGTACATGGACTGGCCCAACACGACGCCTTTCATCTCTATCCCGTCCACGAACACCACCTGCGCACCCTTTCCGAAGTGAAGCGGGTTCTTGCCGGGGAATACGCCCAGTCGGAGCCTGAGCTCACTCAGGTGGCCCAGGGGATCGGGGATCCCTCCATGCTGCTGCTTGCAACTCTATTCCACGACATAGGAAAGAGTGCGGGAAGAGGCCATGCGGCGAGGGGCGCCGAGATGATCCCCGCCATCGGCAGCCGCCTTGGGATGAGCCACAAGGAGGTGGAGGAGCTCAGGTTTCTTGTGGGCAATCACCTGGTGCTGATAGACAGCGCATCGCTCAGGGACCTTGCCGACGAGGAGATGCTGGCGCACAGCGCCAACACCATCGGATCCGCCGAGCGCCTGGACCCCCTCGTTATCCTGACCTTCGCCGACATGGCGGCGACAGGCCCCAGGGGATACCAGAAATGGCGTGACACGCCGGTTATCCCCCTCTACCAGAGGCTCCATCACCTGCTGGAGAGAGGGGAGCCCAGCCCCGAAGTGATCAGTGAGAGGATCGAGAGCATCCGAAGCCAGGTGGAGCGAGAACTGTTCGACCTGGTGGGCAAGAGCAGCTTCGAAGCCGATCTTTCCCATCTTGCCCCCAGGTATCTCCTCTCCATGCCCCCCGCTGCCATCGCCAAACACCTGAGGCTCGAATGGGAGCTGCGGCGCTCCGAGGAACCGTTTGTCTGGGAGGTGGAGGTCTCCGACGACATGGCGGATTTGACTCTGGTGAGCTGGGAGAAGCCCGGATTGGTGTCGAAGTTTTCCGGCGTTCTCTCCCTCCACGGAATGAACATCCTGGGAGCCCAGGTGTTTGCCATGGTGGACGGGGTGAACCTTTTCATTTTCCGCTGCCGTCTGCCTGAAGGCCAGGATACGAAGACGGTTTGGGAGGCGGTGACCCGGGACATGGAACGCCTTCTGCAAGGCAAGATGGCCCTCGGCTATCGCATTGCCGCGCATGCGGCGAGCCTGTCTCATGGCCAGAGGTCGGCGCGGACCGTGCCGACCCAGATCCTCGTGGACAACGAATCGTCGGGGACCTACACGATCATTGAAGTGTATACCTCAGACAGGGTGGGACTGCTCTACACCATCACCCGAGTACTCTTCGAACTGCAGATTCGGATTCTCGTAGCCAAGATCACCACCCGAGTGGACCAGGTGGCGGACGTGTTCTATGTCAAGACGAACCAGGGAGAGAAGGTGTCGGATCCTGAACAGATCGAAGAGGTGAAAAACGCACTCCACTTCTGGCTGGACAGCTCGCCCGATTGCCTTTGAAAGGGCGGACCCGGCTCTTATTTTGGTGGCGGACCGAGGTCGTAGAGGGAAAGCGGGATTTCCATGGCAGTCCCTCACGCCCCTTCGGGGCACCCGAAACAATGAGAAGCTTTGAATCCACCGCAGAGGGCGCCGAGAGCGCTGAGATTCTATTTGTACGAATTGTTCTCTCAGCGTGCTCAGCGGTAAAATGACTTTTGGATTGAACTCACGCGTCGCTCCCTCAGGAAAATGGTGAGAGGGCATGGGATGAGGAGTGGTTCTCAACAGGGCTAGGAGGCCGGTGTCATGGAAGGCGTGTTGCTGGAGAAGGACGGACCCGTTGGATGGCTGATTCTGAACCGGCCGGAAAAGCGGAATGCCCTATCCCTGGAGTTGATGTCGGCAGTGATTGCCAAGCTGGATGAGGCGGCGGAGGACGAAGGCCTGCGGGTCCTGGTGGTTCGGGGAAACGGTCCCATATTCAGCGCCGGCCACGATATCCGGGAGATGGCCGCCCATGGTGACGACCTCCATTACATGCGCAAGATTTTCCACACCTGCAATCGGATGATGCTTCGCCTTCACCAGCTGCCTCAGCCGGTCATAGCCCAGGTGCACGGCATCGCGACGGCGGCGGGGTGCCAGTTCGTCGCCATGTGCGACTTGGCCATAGCCGAAACGGGTGCACGATTCGCCACTCCGGGGGTCAAGATCGGGCTCTTCTGCACCACGCCCATGGTGCCCCTGGTCCGCCTCATCGGGAGAAGGCGCGCCATGGAGATGCTCCTGACCGGGCGGTTCATTTCGGCGGAGGAGGCGGAGCGCTTTGGATTGATCAACCGAATCGTGCCGCCCGAAAAACTTGCCCAGGAAACCAGGGAATGGGCCCTTCAGCTGGCAGGGCACAGCCGGTTCACTCTCGCTCTGGGTAAACAGGCCTTTTACGAGCAGGTGGACCTGAACGAGCGGTCGGCTTACGACCATGCCAAGGAAGTGATTGCCATGAACTGCATGGCCGCGGATGCGGAGGAAGGAATGAGGGCCTTTATCGAAAAACGAAAACCCGATTGGAAAGACCGTTGATGGCAGCGGTTGGGAGAGGGGGCAAAGGTTCTATGCCGATTAAGGATGAGATCTTTCATTTTCTAATTCACCGCAAAGACGCGAAGCACGCAAAGAAAGACTGAAAAAGACCCTTTGTGCATCCTTTGCGATCTCTGCGCCTCTGCGGTGAGAAATGAAGCATTTCAACCTCTACGAGTATATCTTGCCCCAGAAGGGCCAAAAGGCATCGCGTGGTGGCAGCGCTTTGCTCTTGCCGAGCCTACACGAAAAGTCTCGTTGTGCTGTCAGGGGATGACCAGCTTCTGGCCTATTTTCACGTCCTTGCCCTTGATTCTGTTGGCCTGTTGAAGCTCCTGGACGCTCACTTGGTGCAACTTGGCGATTTCAGAGAGGGTTTCGCCCTTTTTTACATGATGGTTCCTGGGCGCGCTTGATTTCACCTGGTTCTTGGAGGCGGCAGATCTCTGCGGGGTCCCCTCCGACTGATGGTGACCGGAAGAGTTTGCCGAGGATACTCTCTGTGGTTTTGCCGGACCCTCCTCCTTGACCTTGGCCCTGCTGTCCTGCCTCAACTCTTGCGTGCTTGCCCGACGTGCCGCACTCATGTCGGTTGGAGGATCATCCTGCCTCATGGTGTTGGGCGCGCACGTCCCCGCCTGGAAGCCCTCCAGGCTGCTCTCGACGGATCCGCTTCGGGAAGGCTCTTCCTCGGCGGGACTTGCGGAAGCGGCTGCCAAAGAGACGGTCTGGTTTCTCGCCGATCCATGATTCTGCTCGAACACGGTACCCTTGCCCTCGGGAAGCTTGATTTCAAAAGTGCCGGCCGGAATGCTGTCACTCCGGAAAGTCGGGTTCAACCGTTTGAACTCACGAAAGGTTATCCCGGCGTTCTCGGCCGCCGTCTGGATAGGCAGCGGAGAGGAAAGGGAAATGGTCACCCGGTCAAGCCTGTGTTCGGGATAACCCTGTCCCTTGGGGAGGGAGTATCCATACTGGCCTGGATTTCCCAAGACCGCCTTGATGGCAAGTATACGAAATACATAGCGTTCCGTCTCCTGGGGCAGTTTCATGTGGTAGTAATCGGTCACCCTCTGGGCCCTGGCCTCTTCAAAAATGCGCTTGTCCCCGCAGTTGTAGGCGGCAATGGCAATGGCCCAGCTGTTGTGCCGCTTGCGGAGGTCTTCCAGGAGCCGAAGGGCACCCTCGGTGGATCTCTCGAAGTCGTAGCGGCCGTCGAAGCTGCCCCGCTGCTCCAGGCCATAGGAGGAACCGGTACTCGGCATGAACTGCCATGGCCCGGCGGCGCCTTTGTTGGAGGCAACATTGGGCACGAGGTCGCTCTCCGCGATGACCACGTACTTGAGGTCGTCGGGGAGCCCGTAGCGGCGCAACCGTTCCTCGATCCACGGGAAATAACGCTCCATCCTCTTGAGCCAGAGATAAACCTGGGCATGATTGTAGACAATGATGGTGAATTCCTTGTCGAACCGCTCGAAAACGTCTTGTGAGTGCAGGGGAACCGGCTCCCCGCATAGATCCATATTGGTCGGTGTCGGGTAGAATGGAGCGGCCGGGGGCATCTGAGGGGAAACGGCCGAGAGAGTGGAGGGAGCCTCCTTTGGTGTTGTGGACACACGTGCTGAGGCTGTGGAGGAGTCCGTTTTGGTTTGCGCCGATTTTTCAGGTGTCGCACATCCAAGGCAGCCGATGGTGATCATCAATGCCATGGAAACCAGGATCACTACGCTGGGCCTACTCACCTTGTTCTTTCTCATACAGTCCCACCTCATTGAAACACTTGACTCGTAAACGATTACAACAAGCCGTATTGGTCCACTTCGGCTCTCTTCAACACATCTCCCGAGACTTTAGTATAAGGGTTGCCCGGGATCAAGGTTTTCCTATATGGGCCGGGGCTCCCAGGGGACACCCTCGATCCGTCGCGGGGCTGGGGGTGAGCGAACCAGGGCCCCGAACAACGCCCGCTCCCAGCCTGCCCTATCGATTGGGGAGGAGATGCTGGGGAATCTCAAGGTGCTCTTTTACCCGGAAAGACTATCTGTTCAACCGCGTCTGCGAGCCCAGGCAAGGCAGTGAGATGGGTCACGCCAACGAGGGGGTTTCACGGTTCTCGAGGGCCTTGGCGATGGTGAAGTAGAAAGTGGTTCCTTTCCCTTCACCGGGCTCGACCCACACCTTGCCCCCGTGACGCTCCACGATTTCCTTGACGATGGCGAGTCCGAGCCCCGAGCCTTCGACGCCGTTGGTGGTTTCCCTGTCCCTCTGGAAGAGGCCGAAGATTCTCTCGGATTTCTCGCGGCTTACCCCGACTCCATCGTCCTGGACCGAAAAGAGATGGAACGCGCCGGAGTCGGCATATCCAATGCGGATTTCTCCGAGTTCTTCTCCTCCGTACTTTAGAGCATTGTCCACCAGGTTCCGCAGGATCCGGATCATGGCTACCCGATCGGCGTGGATATCCGGAATCGCCTCTTCCTGTGTCCAGGCGACCCGGTGCAGACTCAACCGAGCCGAGAATTCCTCCCGGACCATCTCAAGGACCTCCCTGAAATGGAGCCTCTCCACGTTCAAGGGTGATTCCTTTGCAGCCACGAAGATATTGATCTCCTCGGCCAGGGAGGCGACATGCTCAGAAGCCTTGAGGATCTGATCACAGAAGTTCCCCCCCCGGTCGTCGAGCAAGTCCCGGTATTTGGAGTGGAGCAGCCTCGTCAGTCCGTAAATCCCGACCGCGGGGCTTTTCAAATCGTGGGCGATGGAATAGGCAAAGAGCTTGAGCTTCTCGGAACTGTTCCTGAGCGCTTCTTCAGCTCTCTTCCTCTCCGCGACTTCGATCTGCAGTTCTTCATTGGCTCTCGCCAATGCCGCCGTCCTCTCTTGCACCCGCTGCTCAAGATCGTCGCGGGCCCTGCGCAGTACATCCTCTGCCTCCTTGCGTTCGGTGATGTCAATGACGACGCCCACCAGCCCTGCAACCACTCCCTCCGCGTCCGTGAATGTGCCTTTGTTGATGATCACGTTGTGGGTTGTTCCCTGGGCGTAGAGGAGCGTCGTTTCATGCATCTGCTGGCCCGGATTTTCGAGGAGCTTCGTGTCCATTTCCACATAGGCATCGGCCATCTGTGTAGGGTACAGTTCATAGGCGGTCTTCCCGAGAATCCCCCCCCTGTTGATCCCGATCCGCTCTTCGAATGCCCGGTTGCATCCCAGGTAACGTCCCCGGGTGTCCTTGTAGAAAATCGGATTGGGTATGGTGTCGATGAGCATCTGGAGGAATTGGAGCTGGTCTTTCAACTGCTTTTCGGCAAGCCTTCTATGAGAGATGTCCTCAATGACAGCGATACCCCCGGTCACGGTCCCGTCTTCCCCGAGCATAGGGGCGAATTTGGCCTTGATGTGGGTCAGCCGGGACCCGGACAACCACTGGTAGCTTCCCTCGTACTGCCCCAGTATTCCCGAAAGACAGTCACGGAGCGCGGCGATCATCCCTTCATCCTGCAAGTTCTCCATGAGATTGAAGCCGACGTGCTCATCACGGGGCCTTTCGCTCATTTTCGAGAGGCTCTCGTTGGCCGCGGTGATGATCCCATGCCTGTCGAAATGAAAGATGCCGAGGGGAGACTTGTCGAAAATCATGCGGTACTTCTCCTCGGACTCCCTGACCTTCCTCTCCGCCCGCTTTCGAACACTGTTGTCCGTGATCACATAGATCACGCCTTTGAAGACACCCGTTCTGTCAAAAATGGGTGAAGCGGAGACCATGGTGGGCAAGAGACGCTGGTTGCCCATCAGCAGCCCGGTTTCGAAAACCGTCCTTTTCTTGAAGCGCTTCCTGGCGACCTCGTCGAAGAGAACCCGGGTCCTCGGTTCCAGGAGGTCCGTCACTGGTCTTCCCAAGAGCTCGAGTCGTGAGTATCCGAGCATGTCGCAGAGTTTGTCGTTCACGTAGGTGATCAGACCGTTTTCGTCCTGAACCCCCAAGCCCTCGTTCATGGTCTCCACGAGGCGCCGGTACTGGTGTTCGCTCTCCTCCATGGCCTTTTCGGCCTTTTTCCTGATGGAAATCTCGTACTTCAATTCTTCAATCACCTGGTCCGCCCGGCCTTTGGCTGACGTCAGGCTTTCTATGAGGTCCGTGTTCTCGAAACGGAGAGCGAACGACTCCTGGGTGGTGCTGGCGATGAAGGATGCCGTTGAGAGCATGATGGCAAAGAAGAAAAGCAGAATGCCGCCGATGGCCATCTGCAGGGGCTCGCCCTGGGTCAGAAGCCTGACGATAACGGGAGCCAGGACGGGAATGCCGTATGCGAGAGAGGCCTCGTTGAGTGCGGAGTAAAGCACGGTAGCCACGGCAACCACAATTCCGAGGAAAAAAACGAGGAAAACCTGATAGGCGAAAGCATCGGCGGGGTAGAGGAAGATCCCCGCGGACCCCATGACGACTCCTGAAGCTCCGATCCCCAGGAAGAAAAGCTTGTCCCATGGGACCGTCCGGGCGGAGTCCATGGCACTGCGCCAGTACCATCTGACCAGGGCATGCCTTGCCGCCAAAATCAGGAAATGCACTCCGATCCATAACAGGAGCGTTTTGAGGTGGATGACCTTCCGCAGCATGACAATGAGCAGGAGGGAGTTCAGCGCCGAGGCGAGCATGCCCTTGGGTGCCCTCGAGTACAACAGGCGCACGCATTCGGCTCTGACCCTGCTTGCCGACTCTGATGGCATCTTGGAAACTCCGGGCTTCAGGTCTCTCCTTTCGCCGACATTTCTCATGCTTGGCAAACCCGATCACACTCCAGGGAGGCGAGGAATCCTGGCGAGGTCAATTTCGGCGATGACGGGGGTGTGGTCGCTTGCCTTTTCCCGCCTTCTGGGCTCCTCGTCGACGGTGCAGGCCACGGAAGCATCGGCGATGACCCCTGTGGCATAAATGTGATCCAGCCGCCAGCCTAGGTTCCTTTGAAGGGACTTGGGGATGCGGTAATCCCAGAAGGTAAACTGCTTCCGGTCCGGGTGATGCTTGCGGAAGAGGTCTGTGAATGCCCATGATTGGACCCTTTGAAGGGCTGCCCGCTCCTCGGGATGAAAACCGACTTCCCCGTCGAGCCTTTCAGGGTCGTAAACATCCATGGCCTCAGGGGCTACGTTGATGTCGCCGGTCCAGATGAGGGGGCTGTCATGTGCAAACGTGGAGTCGAACCAGGAGCGGAGCCTTCCGAGGAAGTCGAGCTTGAACTGGAACGCGGGGTCGCTCGGATTCCGGCCCTGGGGCACATACGTGTTGACAATCCAGACGCCGTCGAATCGACCGGAGATGATTCGGGCCTCACCCTCTGAAAACCCGTCGAGGAAGCCTCGGGTCAGGTCGGAAGAAACAGAGGTGCTTATAAAGGCCACTCCGTTGAAGGATTTCTGGCCGTACACTTCGGCGCGGTACCCGATATCCGTGAACGCCTGGAAAGGAAAATCCTTTTCTCGGCACTTGATTTCCTGGAGGCACAGGACGTTCGGCCTCCTTTCCTCGAGCCAATCCAGCACGATGGGCAGGCGGGCCCGAATGCCGTTCACGTTGAAAGTCGCGATCCTCCAGTTCATGGTGTCCTCGGGACCTTCGCTCCTGGGGTTCTCCTCATGTGTTCCCCAATTCATGAAGAGTGTTTACTTCCGAGCCTCGATCATATATGGCATGCAGTGCCTGAAGCGAACCAGGGTTGGAAGTGCCTAACTTGAACCAAACCGGACGGTCATCTCTTTCAGGAGCTCCCTGATGGTCAACTTCGTGCTTCTTGGAGCGGCACTGGGAATCCTTTTTGCCTACACAGTGACCAAGCCCAAGAGAGATTTCAAGAGAAAACTCCTTGCGGAACATGCATCCTATGAGAAAACGGGATCAGGCATGGATTTCATCTCAAGGCTTGTGCGGGACAAGAGGCAGTGGATCCGGTCGATCTCCTGGATTCGAAAACCGTTCAGAAACGAGGTCAACCTGGCCATCGAGACAGCTGCCTTCATCCTTGCCGCTGTCGGAATCTTCAACTCGGTGGTGCATTTCGAACGCTATTTCAAGACTGCCTTTCAGGGTGAGGTGGCCGTCGTTTTCCTGTCCGCCATGGTGATGTTCCTGCCGGCCCAGCGGTTCATGGAAGAGCGGATCGAAAGGGAGATTGAGAGTGTCTTCAATGAACTCGAGGATGCACTCTCGGTGGACCGCGTCGAAGAGTGCCTGTCCCGGGCGAGGAAAACCTGGAAATAATGATTCCCGGTAAAGCCCTGGCTGTGGGTTTGCCGTCTTGGGCCTCAAAGAATCACCATTCCTGAGAACCACTTTCAAGAGTCCCCGAGTACCGTCATCAAAACACCCCGAGGATGATTCCCGAGTCGTTGGGTCCCTGGAAGGGAATTCTCTGGGTTTCCTTTGCGCCGGCCCTGGTGAGCATCTGCCGCAAATGCTCCTCGGAGTAGGATTGCCCCTCAGGGGTTCCCAACAGCATGTTCAGGGAAAAGAGGGCCGGGAAGAGCGGGCCGTCTTCTGAATTGTTCAGGATGAACTCATGGATGAAGACCATCCCTCCCGGTTCGAGAGCGGAAACCGCCTTGTCGATGATCATTTGACAGGCCTCGGGGCCTTCGCCATGAAGGATGTGGGAGAGCCAGGCGACATCGTATTCTCCCCTGATGTCTTCTTCCAGGTAATCCCCGGGCAGGAAGCCGACACGGTCTTTGAGTCCGAATTTGTCGATCGTCTTCAACGCAAAGGGTTCCGTGGTGGGGAGATCAAAAACCGTGGCCCTGAGTTGGGGGTTCCTGAGGCAGAAGTGGATGGCGTAAGTTCCTGGCCCTCCCCCGAGGTCCAAGAGGCGGCGGCACTTGGAAAGATCGATCATTTCGGCAACGCGGGGAGCGATGCTCATGGCCAGATTGTACATTCCCATGAGGAAGCTCTCCCGCCGCTCGCCATCGCTGTGAGCCATCCTCGAGCGGACGGGCCCTCCGTTTCTCACCGCGACATCGAGCTGCGCCCAGGAGTCGATGAGATGGTGATGGTGCATGATCATGTACCCGATGTAATCGAGGGAATCCTTGGAAAGAAATTTCATCGCCAGGGGGGTGTTGGCATAGAGGGCATCGCGCTTCACAAGCAGATCCATGGCGGAGAGGGCGTTCAAGAGCATTTCCAGGGAACGCCGGTCGACTCCCATTTCTTTAGCGAGTTCTCTCGCTGTCACCGCCCTTTTCCCTATGGCGGTAAAAACCCCAAGCTTCACAGCCCCATGAAGGGTGCATGTTTTCCAATAGAAGCCTGATATTTCAAGAATCTGGCCCGGGTTGAGATCTTCCTGAATCGCCATGAGTCCTCCCTGTTTCCGTCGTTGCACATTTTCCGTGGATCAAATGTCCATAACAGAATTCCTGGAAGAATCCAAGGCGATTGAACGCTCTGGATGGGCAAGGGCAGTCAGGCCGAATGCGCCCACTCCTTCCCCATTGAATCCCCAGGGCGGGGGATTGCCAAGAAGCACGGAATGCACTAAATTAGCGCATCTTATGCCAGAGCGGGTTGTCACGACCCCCTCCGACGGCGTTTGAAACGATGGAAAAAAGCAAAACCGGTTAATGGTGCCAACCACACTGAGGGGTATTCCATGCATCTTAGAAAACGCTGTGCAGTCACTGGCGGTGCGGGGTTTCTCGGTTCACACCTTTGTGAACGACTTCTCAACGAAGGTCGCGACGTGCTTTGTCTAGACAACTTCTATACGGGCAGCAAAAGGAACATTCTGCACCTTCTGGGCAACCCCTATTTCGAGCTCATGCGGCACGACATCACCTATCCGCTCTATGTTGAAGTGGACGAAATCTTCAACCTTGCCTGTCCCGCTTCCCCCATACACTATCAGAACGATCCCGTTCAGACGACCAAGGTGAACGTTCATGGTTCCATCAACATGCTGGGTCTGGCGAAACGGCTCAAGGCGAAGATTCTCCAGGCATCCACGTCGGAGGTATACGGCGATCCCAAGATCCACCCCCAAAAGGAGTCCTACTGGGGGCACGTCAATCCCATTGGGATGCGATCCTGTTATGATGAAGGAAAGCGGTGCGCCGAAACCCTTTTCTTCGACTATCACCGGCAGCACAAGCTGAGGATCAAGGTGGCCCGGATCTTCAACACCTACGGCCCCCGAATGCATCCCAACGACGGCCGAGTTGTGTCCAACTTCATCGTTCAGGCTCTTCAGGACATGCCCATAACCATTTACGGAGACGGCAGCCAGACGCGGTCATTCTGCTATGTGGACGACCTCGTGGAAGGCTTTGTGCGCCTCATGAACACCGTGGACGAGTTCACGGGGCCCGTGAATCTCGGCAACCCCGGAGAATTCACAATCCTCGAACTGGCAGAGCAGGTCAGGGAAATGACGGGCGCCAAGTCGGAGCTCATCTTCAAGCCTCTTCCCCAGGATGATCCCATCATGCGCAAGCCCGACATAAGCCTGGCCGAAGATGTTCTTCAGTGGAAGCCCAAGGTTCCCTTGAAGGAAGGTCTCCGCAAAACCATCGACTACTTTGATGATCTGCTGAGATCAGGAAATGCCGAGTGAGTGAACAGGGCATCGTTCCCGGCCGACGTGCCTGGGGATTGCCCCTCGGTTCATTGCTCCATCCCATCTTCCCGTGTGCCCGGGAAGCAAACAAAAAGAGGGCAGGCCGTCCGTCGAGCCTGCCCTCATCATTTAGCCGCATTGAGTCTGTGCGGCGGTAACTGGATTCGGATCAACTTGGTGAGATGTTGTTGGGACGCGGCGCATAGGTTTCGGGATCGGTCACCAGCCGAGGATTCGCGAGGGTGAGGGGAACGTCGTCCCAGACGGAGAGGATTGCTTCCTTGAGCCTCAGGACCGCTTCGGTCTTGTCCCCCTTGTGGTATGCCGATCTGGCTTCGTTCAGGGCCGCGTCGAAATCTGCGGCGATGCCCACGCTGACGCAGGCGAGGACGGCAATGATCGTCAGGGCCCCGCGCTTCATCAATTTCTCCTGTTTGGGGGGGGTGTCCTTCAAGGGGATCGTGTCCCGCAGTTGAGGGGGGACGAGGACGGCTCCGCTCCAGGGCGAGAAGCAAGGGCTATTGCTACTGGGCGGAGTAGTTGGTGATGAACTCATCCAGCAGGACGCGCTGGCGTTCAGAGAGCTTCCCGAATTCGACACCGCAGCGCCTCTCCTTGAGGGCGCTTCGAGTGGGTGACTTCACTTCAAAATCGTAGACAATTTCCCCAGGGATGCGTTCAATGTGCATCAGGGGATGATGGACCCCGAAGACATCCAACCGCTTTGGCAAGCTCACAGGCCTGCTCTTGGCGAAGTATTGGAGAGCAAGTCCGTGTGGACTGATGTCCAGGAGCTTTCCGATGACAAGCACATCATCGGGAGCCGGTGGGAAGAAGAAGGCAAGGGCGCCATACTTGGCTTCGTGTCTTTTGACTTTCCTGAAGTTGGATTGCATGCTCTTTTCACCCATCAGAATCTGCCGTCCACGGTCAAGGCAGTGGCTCTCACGAAAAGCAACCTATTGGCCCGCTCTAATGGAGCCGGCGTGCGCCCCGCTGTTTGATTCACGTCGTAGGCCGGATCGTTACGCAGACGCAGACCTCACCGCTGCTGTTCAGAAGCGCCCACGGGTGGGTTCCCCCGGACCACACCCCACTCCACCCCCAAAACAGAGTAGAACCGCATCTTCCGCTTTGGGCTGTTCTTGTGATTGCCATGCAAAAAACGGGGAAAGGGAATTTCCAGCAGCCGGATCAGAATTTCCATTGGTTGGAGATGCCAACGTTCATGTCTTTCATGAGGCCGTCTCCCCTGCTTTCGTAAAGATCCGTCTTCGTTTCGCTGAAAGTCTTCTCCTGACCGCCAATTATGAATTTCACGTCGGCATTGGCCATGCTCCCATCCGGAGCGGAGGCGGAATTCTCCTTCCAGGTTTCCTTAAAGGAAGCGCACGCCGGCAAAGCCAACATTAGCAGGAAAATGACAAGAATGCGTTTCATCTTTTTCCCTCCCTCAAGAAGGCTGGAGCTTGTTCGAGCAATGTATTGCTCTGAGAGACGCATGAAAAAGAACACGCAACAGGTCCCATGAATTCCGTTCTTTCAGACAAAGGAACCTGTACTCCCTCTCAGGGGAGCCCCCGAGGGTGAAGCCCCCGATCCTCAGGCACCGCCGGGTGCCAGCGGCTCAGGAGGTGTTGTGCATGACGCAGAGCAAGCAGCAATTGTTGATCTATAATATAGAATATTTGGCCACATAGCTTCTGTCAAGCAAAAGTGGTGCTTTTGCGCTTTTGCTTTCCAACGTCACCATGCTGGCGTTGGCGCGGCTCAGCGAGGATCTGGCGGACGGTGAGTACCGGCCGCTTCGGGCACCCGAACAAAGCGTAAGCCGGGCTCAGCGAACTGGAGGAGCGCTTAAAGGAGGAAGCGGAGGAACTCCGGGAACTGGAGTGCCGAGTCCACGAGGCTCTGGCGCCGCGCAAGGAGAACGCCTGAACGGCCAGCTCCCTGCGAGACTGCAACCTGAGCTGCTCGCGCTGCTCTGCTCGCATGAAAGGCCTCTCGTCAGCCGCTCTTCGAATTATGCCCGACCGGGGGGCGCTGAAGAGGATCAGGGCGTGAACCCGGTGATGCGATAAATGGTGCCGGTCCCGTAATCGGCCACGTGGAGCTCGCCGTTCTCATCTTCGCCGAAGCTGCTGATGAGGAAACCGGTGTCCTGCAGTACTGTTGTCAACCATCCCGTAGCCTGATTGAACCTCGCACCCCAGATGGTCCCGGTGCAGAAGTCTCCGTACACGTAGGAGCCGACGAGGCCTGGAATCAACGCTCCCCGATACACATACCCGCCGGTCACCGCGCAGCCCACCGAGTGATCGTATTCGATGATAGGCAGTGCCAGCGTGCCGTCGGAACAGTTTGTGGCGGGGTTGAAACAGTGATTTCCCTCCATGCGCCTCCAGCCGTAATTGACCCCTCCCGGGCTCCAGTTTCCCGGCGGTCCCGTCAATATCTCGATTCGTCATGATAACATTGACATCCCCCTCCATTTCGTCAAGAAAGCACCGATTGCGATGGCCTTGAAAGGCCTATGGGGGGAAATCCGGCTGAATTTCCCTATTGACCGGTCCGTGTCCGAAGCGCTATGGGTGTGATCAAACGAAAGGAGGGGCGGTCGCCAAGAGGTGGGTTTCATGGTTGCCGTGACGCAGCCGTCTTTTCAAACCCGCCTCCTCAATCCGAGGTGCCATCCCGGGATGCTGACTACTGGAGAATTCTCATCGATGCCAAGGAATGTGAGAATCCAGAGGGTTCTGACCACGACCCTCCTCGCTGTGCTGCTCCTGCAAGGCAGAGCACCATCGGCGGCGGCCGAGGATCTCGTGACCACCTACGAGCGGGCGGCGTCCACCAGTCCCGTCGTTGCGAAGGCCGGAGCCCTCCTCAAGGCGGACAAGGCTGGAGAGCCCCTCGCCAGGTCTTTTTTGCTCCCCAGGGTGGGGCTCACCGGGGGGATCAGTGGGAACAATGCGGACATTTCGGGCTTCGGGAAGGATTTTCTTGGCAATACGAATCTTCCGGGATTCGCCACTGAAGTGAACAAGGACTACCTGGGGGCCAACACCAGTGTCACACTAACCCAGCCCATCATCGACGGGCAGGCATGGGTGGCGCTCCGGTCTGCCAAGAGCCAGGTTCGTGCCGGTGAAGCGGCGGTGGCGGCCGCTGAACAGGATTTGATACTCAGAGTTTCACAGGCGTACTTCGGGGTCCTCCAGGCGGAATCCGATGCGGGGGCGGCTCGCTCCCAGAAGACGCTTCTCCAGGGCATCCTCAGCCAGGCAGAGGCTTCCCTGAAGGCCGGCAGCGGGGACATCATCGATGTCCGAGAAGCCGGGGCCCGGCTCCATGCCGCGGAATCCCTGCTCGTCAGCGCGGAAAGCGCTGTGCAGATTGCCAGGCAGCGATTGCAGCGCTTCACCCATTTTCCCGTCGATAAACTCAACGATCTTGGTCCCCTGACTCCCGAGGGTCCCAATCCCGATCAGGTGGAGCCATGGATCGAGGCGGCGCTCGACACCCAGCCCGTCCTCATTCAGGCCCGAGAGCAGCTGCAGGTGGCGAAGGACGGGGTGGAGGCGGCCTCGAGGACGCGGTGGCCCAGGGTCAATTTTGGAGCGGGATACAGCTATCAGAAGGGAGGATTTCTCCCCAGCATCGAAAGTGGTCAGGCCCAGGTAGGGGTCAACGTTTCCGTCCCCATTTTCACCAGTGGGGAGATCGGATCCCGGGTCCGGCGGGCGGAAGCACAAGCCGCGGCCACCCAGCAACAGGTGAACGACGTGGAGGACCAGGTGAGGCTCAACACCCACACCTCCTTCCTTGCCCTCAGGGACAGTGTGGCCAAGTGCCGCGCCGCCTTGAGCTCTCTGGAATCCGCCAGAACTTCCCTCGATGCGACCCGCAAGGGCTTTGACATCGGTACCCGCACCATAGTCGACGTTCTCAACGGGGTTCGGGACGCCACCAACGCCGAGGCGGAATACCACGCCTCTCTCTACAATCAGGTTCTCGCGCGCATCGAGCTGAAGGCGGCTGCAGGAGTGCTGAGCGTCAAGGATTTGGAGGCGGTCAACGCCCTGCTGGTTGCCGCGGGGGAACAGCGGGGCTCGGAGCCCGCGGCGAGGAAATGAAGCGGTCTGCTCCCGTTTCCCCGGGGCGTGCCCAAGAGGATTGTGGGGGTCCATGAAAAGGAAACTTCGCTGGATACTGCCGTTCCTGATCATCGCCGCCGGAATCGGCGGAGCATATCGCCTGGTCCTGGAGCGCAAGGAAAAGCCCAGGACCACGCTTCAGCTTTACGGCAACGTCGATCTGCGGGAGGTGCAGCTCGCTTTCCACGGTACCGGCCGTGTAAGGAGTCTCCTGGTGGAGGAGGGCGCACAGGTCCAAGCCGGCCAGCTGGTTGCCGAACTGGACCCGGATCGGTATACCGAATCCCAGGACAGGGCTGGTGCCCAGGCGGATGCTCAGGAGCGGGTCGTGGCGGAGTTGCTGGCCGGGAGCCGTCCGGAGGAAATCCAGGCGGCCCGGGCACGGGTCAAGGCGGCCCAGGCGTCCTTGGCCGATGCTGAACAAATTCACCGGCGGGCGGCCGCCTTGGCGAAGTCGCAGTATGTTTCGCAGCAGAAGCTCGAGACGGCCGAGGCCGCGCTGAAATCGGCCCGAGCCAATCTCGACGCTCAAGAGCAGGTCCTGGAGCTGGCCGTGAAAGGTCCGAGGCAGGAAACCATCGATGCGGCCCGGGCAAAGCTCAAAGCCGACGAGGCGCTCCATCGCCTGACAGAGAGGGAGCTGGCCGACACCAGGCTGTACGCTCCGACATCGGGAGTCATCCAGAACCGCATTCTGGAACCCGGCGATATGGCCTTTCCCCAGACTCCGGTTGTCACCCTTGCCCTGAACGATCCTGTCTGGGCAAGGGTCTATGTTTCCGAACCCGATCTCGGAACGATCTTTTCGGGCATGCGCGCCGAAGTCAAAACTGACAGTTTTCCCGACAAGGGGTACCGTGGCTGGATCGGTTTCATTTCTCCCACGGCCGAATTCACCCCCAAGCAGGTGGAAACCACGGAACTGCGGAGCAAGCTGGTATACCGGGTTCGTGTCTACGTCTGCAACCCGAGGAACGAGCTGAGGTTGGGGATGCCGGTGACCGTCCTTGTCCCCCTCGACCAGCCAAGGACTTCAGCTGTGACTGATTCCGACAGCTTCTGCAGGGAAGAGTGACATGGCCCGTCAGGGGGAAAACCCGGGCGAGGAACCTTGTTCCATTCGCGTCGCGGGCCTGGTGAAAACGTTTCGCAGGGCCGGCAAAACCCTCAGGGCGCTGGACGGTGTGTCCTTCGCCGTCCGGCAGGCGACGGTCACCGGCCTCATCGGCCCCGACGCGGCCGGGAAGACCACCCTCATGCGTCTCCTCGCAGGCCTCCTCCTGCCCGATTCCGGCAGTCTGGAGGTGCTCGCCATGGATGTCCTCCAACACCCCCTCGAAGTGCAGGAAGCCATCGGCTACATGCCCCAGCGGTTCGGCCTCTATGAGGACCTCACGGTTCAGGAGAACCTGGACCTCTACGCGGACCTGCAGGGGGTTCCCAAGTCTGAGCGTCAGGGGCGCTACACGGAGCTCATGAGGATGACAGGGCTTGGGGGCTTTACAGGGAGGCTTGCCAGGGACCTCTCCGGGGGGATGAAGCAGAAGCTCGGTCTGGCCTGCACCCTGGTGCGATCCCCGCGTCTGCTGCTGCTGGATGAGCCTACTGTCGGGGTCGATCCCGTTTCCCGCCGGGAACTGTGGAACATTGTTTACGGCCTCGTTGAACGGGAGGGAATGACGGTCCTCTTGAGTACGGCCTACCTGGACGAAGCGGAACGCTGCCAGGAGGTCGTCCTCATGCACGAAGGCGCCCTCCTGGGCCAGGGAACCCCGGAATCCTTCAGCCGGCGCGTGGAGGGGCGCACCTACCGGTTGAACGTGGACGAGACCGAAAGGCGGGCCCTGCAGCAGCGCCTGGCGCGGACTCCGGGGGTGGTTGACGCCGTGATTCAGGGGGGTGGTGTTCGCCTGGTGATGGAGGGGGAAAGCCACCTCCAGCCGAGTGAGCTTTTTCCCGACCGCCCCGCAGCGGCAGTGATCCCTGTAAAGCCCCGTTTTGAAGACAGCTTCATCGTCCTCCTGAGGGAGCAGTCGAAATCTCCCGCTCTTTCCTCGACGGACCTCAAGACCCCAGTGGTGAAGGAGGGCAACGGGGAAGTCATTGTGGTTCACGACTTGAAGCGCCGATTCGGTGACTTCTATGCAGTGAAGGGGATCAGTTTCACGGTCCGGCAAGGGGAGGTGTTCGGGTTGCTGGGGGCCAACGGGGCCGGAAAGTCCACCACATTCCGCATGCTCTGCGGGCTTCTTCCAGCCACCGGCGGAAAGGTGCAGGTGGCCGGCCGCGACCTGCGCCGCGCAGCCGCCAGGGCCAGGGGACACATTGGCTACATGGCTCAGAAGTTTTCCCTCTACGCGGATCTTTCCGTATACGAAAACTTGAACTTTTTCAGCAGGACCTACGGCCTCTATGGCAGAACCCAGCGGGACCGCCTGGCGTGGGCACTGGAGGAGTTCGAGCTGACTCGTTTCGCGGATGCCACCTGCGGCGATCTTCCACTGGGTTACAAGCAGCGCCTCGCCCTGGCGGCGGCCCTCATGCACTCGCCGGAAATTCTCTTCCTCGATGAACCCACTTCGGGGGTGGATCCGCTGGCGAGGCGGGAATTCTGGTCCCGGATCAACGACCTGGCACAGCAGGGGGTGACCGTTCTCGTGACCACCCATTTCATGGAGGAGGCGGAATACTGTGACCGGCTCGTGATCATGGCCGAAGGTCGCATCCTTGCGGAAGGGACTCCCGAGAAGCTAAAGGAGGCATTCCGTTTTCCCGATCGCCCGGAGCCCACCATGGAGGATGCATTCATTGGGCTCATCGAGGGGAATGGAAGGGCGGGGGAAAAGCCATGAACCAGGCGAAGGGTACAAACTCCCGTCGTCACGGTGTCGGCATGCGGCTGAGGGGAATGATGCGAAAGGAGTTCCTGCAAATCTGGAGAGACCCATCGAGCATTGCCATCGCTTTCGTCCTCCCCCTCGTTCTGCTCCTCATTTTCGGGTACGGAGTCTCTCTTGATGCCAAGGATGTCCCCGTGGCCCTGGTGGTGGAGGAGCCCTCGCCAGCAACGGCGAGCTTCACGGCGTCCTTTGCCGAGTCTCCTTATTTTGAACCCATGGAGTTTGGCACCATTCAGGAGGCGGAAGAGGCTCTGAAGCTTAGGCTGGTCAACGGCATCGTCTGGCTCCGGTCCGATTTTGCCAGGGATCTCCTCTCGGGTGGAACGGCGCCCGTGGGGGTCGTGGTGAACGGCGTCGACGCCAACAACGCACGGATCATTCAGGGATACATCCAGGGGGCCTGGCTTTCCTGGCTGGAACACTTCGCCCGGGACCAGGGAAGGCCTCTCAGGACGGCCCTCTCCCTGGAGCAGCGTGTGTGGTTCAATCCGGGCATCCGCAGCAGGGATTACCTGGTCCCGGGACTCATCGCCGTCATCATGACCCTCATCGGGGCCCTGCTCACGGCCCTTGTCGTGGCGCGGGAGTGGGAGCGCGGGACCATGGAAGCCCTCATGGTGACGCCGGTGGCTGCCCGTGAAATCCTCATCGGGAAAATCGTCCCCTACTTCTTCCTGGGTATGGGGGGGCTGCTCCTTTCGGTGGGCATGGCCGTGTGGCTCTTCGATGTGCCGCTGAGGGGGTCCCTCGTGGTTCTCCTGGGGACTTCCGCCCTGTTTCTCATCGCTGCCCTGGGGATGGGGCTCCTCATTTCCACCGTGGCCCGAAATCAGTTTGTGGCAGGCCAGGTGGCGATCCTCTCCACGTTCCTTCCCGCATTCATCCTTTCAGGCTTCATTTTTGACATCGGGAGCATGCCCCTCCCCATCCGCGGGGTGACGCACATCATCGCGGCCCGCTACTTCGTTTCCATCCTGCAGACGGTCTTCCTGGCGGGAAACGTCTGGGAGGTCATCCTCGTCAATGGCCTGGCCCTTGTGGCCATGGCCACGTTCTTCCTCGCCCTCGTCAAGAGGCGCACCCGCAAGCGGTTGCAGTAGGAGGAGGCATCTGTGTGGCGGCGCATTCTGGCTCTTACCGTGAAGGAATTCCTGGCCCTGCTCAAAGACAAGCGGAGCCGCATGGTGATCATCATTCCGCCCCTCATGCAGCTCATCGTGTTTGGGTATGCGGCCACCTTCGATCTCAATCAGATACCCCTCGCGGTCCACAACGAGGATCCCGGCGGGGAGGCAAGGGACCTCATCGCCCGCTTCACGGGATCGCCCACGTTCAACCTGGTGGCCCGACTGGACCGCGAAGACCAGATCGCTCCCCTCATCAACGCCAGAAAGGTCCTCATGGTCCTGCGGATACGCGGCGACTTCTCCAGGAACCTCCTCCTGCAGCGTGGGGGATCCGTGCAGGTGATCATTGACGGGCGGAATTCCAACACGGCTCTGGTGGCTCTCGGCTATGTGAGGAGCATCCTCGTCGAGTTCAATGGGCAACTGGCGCAAACGCATGGTTTCCCGGCTCCTCCCGCTCAGTTGGAGGTGAGGTCCTGGTTCAATGACAACCTGGAGAGCCGCTGGTTCATAGTTCCAGGGATCGTGGGACTGCTCACGCTGGTGGTCACTCTCCTCGTGACGGCACTGTCGGTGGCAAGGGAGAGGGAAGCGGGAACCTTCGATCAGCTCCTCGTCACCCCGCTTAGGCCGTTGGAAATACTCATGGGAAAAGCCTTGCCCGGGTTCATCATCGGAACGGTGGAAGCGACCCTGATCATCCTGGTGGCCGTGTTCTGGTTTCAGATTCCTTTGCGCGGGAGCCTTCCCGCGCTCTACACGGGGCTCTTCTTTTTCCTGCTTTCCGCCATCGGGGTGGGACTCATGATTTCCTCCATGGCAGTCACGCAGCAGCAGGGGTTGGTCGGGGCCTTTCTGTTTCTCGTGCCGTCCATCATTCTGTCGGGTTTCGCAACACCCATTGCCAACATGCCCCAGCTCATGCAGGATTTGACGCGGTTCAACCCCCTGCGCTACTTCCTCGTCATCCTGCGGGAGGTTTTCCTGCAGGGGGCGACCCTGCCCATGTTGTGGAGCCAGTACTGGCCCATGGCGATCATTGGGGCCGTCAACCTCGCACTCGCCACCTGGCTTTTCCGCCACAGGCTTTACTGATGGCTCCTCGTGTCAGACATCTGCACTGCACCCTGCCCGTTCCCTCAACCGAGGGACAGCCTTGCATCCGATCCCGCTGAGAGCATCGTCATGGTCCCTGATAATGGCTCCATGTGAATTCATGGGTTGCCGGTATGCAATAAAAGGGATACATGGTAGCGGTCAATGTTCGAGCTCAGTTTGGAAACCAAGGAAGGAGAATGAGGAGAGTCATGGTAGAGATAGTTCTCACAAGAGCAGATAGAGTGATAGGGTTCAGGGTGGACGGCCAAATCCAAACGGCGGATTTCGATCGCATCTCCGACATCGTTGAGGAGAAGCTGAAATCGCATCAGAAGCTCAGGATGTATGCCGAGATCAAGAGTCTGAAGGGGATGTCCCTCGAAGCGTTTCTCAAGGATCTCAAGTTCAGCATCAAGCACCATGAACGGTTCGAGAAGGCGGCAATCGTATCCGACAAGGATTGGCTGAGAAAGATCGTGGCCGTTGAGGACAAGCTGCTCAATGGCATCGAGATGAAGTCGTTCACGTTCTCGGAAGAGCAGGACGCCATGGCGTGGATAACGGCCTAGGAGTCCGCTGAAGAGTCGAGTTGAGTGCAGTAAAGCTTTTGCTGAAAAGCCTGAGGTCAATGGTGATCTCAGGCTTTTCAGCGTTTGAGGGCGGCGCCCTAAATGATGAAAAGATGGGAGTTCGCCAAAGAGGGGCCGAGGTAAAAGGCAATAGGGAATTCAAGCGGTCAAGTTTGACTCTGCCAAAGGACGGGATGAAATGGTGTATCAAGAGATTTTGATGGTTTCTACCAGGGGGCATGGAGACATGCATGACCTTACAGAGGAGGTGGCACGCATTCTGGCCGCCTCAGGGATGAAAGCCGGAACAGCACACATCTTCAATGTGGGCAGCACCGGCGCCATCGGAATGATTGAGTTTGAACGGGGGCTCGAGCGAGATCTTCCGGAGCTTCTGGACAGGCTGATCCCTCCCAGCCGAAATTACGGGCATGAGCAAGCCTGGCATGATGGAAACGGTCACTCCCACCTCCAGGCAACCCTCCTGGGGCCGTCTTTGACGGTGCCCGTGAGCGGGGGGAAGCTCGTTTTGGGGGCATGGCAGCAGATCTTTCATCTTGAATGTGACATCAAGGCAAGAGAAAGAAAAGTGATCGTGACCCTCACCGGGGAATGAAGACGTTGGAATTTCCCGGCCATTGAACAAACATGGCCTGGGAGGCTCTGTCGAAGGCAAGATTGCAGCGCAACCGTAACTTGCCGGTCAACATCTAGCCCAGGATAGACGGTCCTTCGGGATCGTGCATTTGGTGATTCGCCCTGGCTCGCTCAAAGCTCATGGTTGCATAGCAGTAAATGCATCCAAACAGACACGAATCATACATTCCGATGTCTTTGCTGACCACACAACGGCAGTTCTTTCGCTGGCAGGAGTCCCTTTTGACCTCCAGATTCAGTCCGAAAACTCTTGAGATGAGTTCGTCATCCACGCACTTTCCGGGCCGGATGCCGTGCTGCTGCAAATTAAGTTCTTCGGCACAGCTTCGGATTTCCATTCCGCTCATCGAGGCAATGTCTGCAAGGGATTCCAACAAGGGGGAAAGGGCCTTCTCATCATGGGGGAGGAGTTCAATTCCTTGTTCCGCCAGTTCAGTAATGCGCCTCTGGATCTTGCGGTACATGTGAGTGACGCTCACCACCGATCGAGTGGTGCAGCCTTTCAATTCATCAGCGATATGCCGGTAGGCTCTCACATGAAAGTCAGGATCAGTGATGGTGCTGAGGAAAATGGGATCATAGCGCCAGATTACCCTTTCCGGACCAATTCTATCGGATAGACTCCGGAAGTTTTCGATGGCTGCCTCAACAGGAGGGGATCCGGGGTCGATCTGCCGTGGGTTGGCCATGAGCGTACAGAGGAAGTAGTAGCGGTAGCCTCTGTCATTCAGTTCGGAAAGATGAGGCAACAGTGGGCGTGGGTTTCGCGTCCAGAAGACAATCACGTCAACGTCCGCCGGTTCGAGTGACACCCGTGTGATCTGAGTACGATTGAAAGGATTGGGAACAAGGCAGTAGCCAGCCCTGACGCGGTTCATGAACCATTGGGAATAGAAAGCCGGGATGTCCGTTCGGCGGCTGGCACTGATGATCACCTTTAGAACCTTTTCGCTATAGCTCGAACCAGAGCTGAGATGGCGACCAGAAGTGTGCATGGAAGCCAGATCCAGAGCAGCTCACTCTTCATGACCATGATGCCCCATCTGCTGAAAAATGCTTTGATGCCAATTGGGGAGACCATTATGGGAGTCCAAGGAAAGAAGACCCGGTGGTTATCGAAAGGAGAGAAGAGTGCAATCCCAAGCCCCCCATCGGTCAAGGCATCAAGGATCCCATGGCTTGCCGTGATGAGGAAAAAGAAAAGGAAGTAGAAGAGATATCGCCTCGAGAAAGCCGCCTCATGCCTGAAGAGTGAAACAGTCACAAGGCCACTCAGGATGAGTGCAAAGGAGAGGGAATGGAAAAAGCCTCTGTGCCCCAAGAGATGATGATAGGGAATGTCGAAGCGGAATGAGAGGACATCGGCGTCGGGAAGAACCGAGCAAACAACCGATGCCACGGTGAAACGGGTTGGAAGATCCGCCGGTGCAAAAATCTTTGCAGCGGCAATGGCAACAAAGGCATGAGAGATGATGGTGGCCACACATTCGCCTTTCGATGCGATTCCTCTGCAACTGAACTCTCCAAAGGATCACACGTAAATCATCTCGATTGTTCAAGCATGATCAATTGCTCTCTCCAATTGAGCAAATTGTGAATCTGGTACAGTTCGATGCGGCCACCGAAAAAGGCCAAAGATCGTTTTGCCTGGTCGCGGCCCTCTGCTTGGGTATTCGCCCAGACCTTTGTGGCTACCAGTGCTGCATCACGCCGGCCGACCAGTGACAAGCCGAGTACATGCTCCGCGTTTCCGTACATGGGTGACGAGTCAAAGAAGGTTGCTCCCGATTCCATGGCCTTATCCACAACGGCACGAGCGTTGTTCACAGCGGCTTCACCACGTACGTCGAACGTCCGCCAGGTGCCCATGCCCATGGCCGGAACAACCAAGCCGGAACTGCCCAGACTATGCTTCTCCATGACCAATTGTCTCTCCGAATGGCAGACGCTCGAGGTCCTTCACATTCTGGCCACCTGACCTTAGCTGATCGTGGTCTGATGTATGTCTGACCTGCCCGCCATGCCCGAGACTCACGACCATCGCAGAAGGCTTGAAAACCAGGTTATCACTGCCGTGAACTCGTATCAATTGTGATCAATGCTTTGTTGCGGTTTATGGGGGCCCCAGCGATGCAACACCTGAAGGCTAACGGCAACCACTGGCGGCCAATCGCCTGATTCGGGTCAAACCAAAACCAAGGGAATCGCTTGACTCCTCCCGTACCTTCCCTACATTTCTAAGTGTAGCGCCACATAATAGAGTGGCCACGATGCAAGGGGGTGGAGTCCGGCTTTTGGGGACGGAACCCACCAAAAGAAAGCCTTTCGAGTGAGCATGAGAAAGGAAGGGTATCATGAGAACAAGTTCGACCGTGGTTTTGTATGCAACGCTTGCAGCGCTCACCATAATAGTATGTCCCGGAACGACCCACACCGAAGGGGGCGCCGGCTACGCAGTCCTCGCCGACTCATCGGCCGGAGGCCTGGTAGACGCTCTTGCCCGCGCCATGCTTGGCGGTTACATAGACAGGCAGGAGTGCAACGCCGTTCAGACTGCCAGAGGGTACAACTACCAGGCGAAACAGGGAGCCATGGTGAAGGTTGAAGAGGTGAAGGTCCAACCGGAGGTTGTCGAACCGGGAAAACCGTCTTTGCTGGTCATGACCTATGCGGTGCTGAATCCGAATCCCTACACCCCCGTACAGGTTTCAGAGCGGCGCCAGATCATCAGCGGGAAGGAGATGTTGAAGGAGATCGGGCCAATGGTTGTGAGTCGTGTATCCGGCACCTATTATTCAGAGCAGGCGGTGACCTTTCCAAAAGGTCTCCCGCAGGGCAGGTATGCTCTGAAGGGCGTTGTTGAGGCGGCCGGAAAAATCAGCCATCTGGATACTCATTTCCAGGTCGCATGGGTTCCTTCCGACTCGGGCTATGCCTATCTCATCCGACAAGCCGACAGGCCTTGACGACCATGTCATACAGAATCTGGGTCAATCGAGGTTCTAACGACGTCCATGCGAGCGCTCCGAACTGAAATCGAAGAAGATGTTACCGATGTGATTTCGCGCCGCCGCCTGCCATTTTGCCGGAAGGGCTTCCCTTGCATATGCTCCGAGTTGCACTTCATGGACTCTTGTTTGGCTGTAGTTCCCGGCTGCGTCCTTGACTTTGATTTCTGCACGAACCGTCTGCCATCCGGTATTGACGTGAGGCAGATAGACTGCCACGTAGCCGTAGAGGCTCCCGCGGTAAACGCATCTCAGATATACGATCTCGGTCGAGTTCCTGCCGCCGAGCTGGGTGACTTCAAACCAGATATATTGCATATCTTCGTTGAGGTCGTGCCCCTGGAGATAGATATACCAGGTTTGTCCGCTCCCCAGTGATGATGCCGCATAGGTGTCTTCGATAACGGGACCCTGGGAGGCGGCATCCATGGGCCCAGGCGGGGCTGCAACAACTTGAGCCGGGGTAACTAAGAGGCTCAAAAGAGCCAGGGCAATCGGCAGTCGATATATGCCGAATCGCGATCTCTTGAAATGTGCCATCTCCAACCTCCCTTAAACCCGGTCCCTTCGCCTCAATCAGGCCGGGTGACGTATTTTGCCTTGCCGACCGGTACCCGCCCAAATCAACAGATTCCCCAATTACTCTTGGAATTGAATGTAATCACCCCAAAGAACCATATCCACCGCAATGACAGTGTCAGCCACAGCGGGATGGAAAAGGTATGCGAAGAAATCGGATGGTATTCTTCATCACTTCCCGAAGAGTCGGCACGCCTATGTTCTTCACGGTATCCTCGACAGGAGCTGTGCTAAAACTATCGAAAAACAATTACCGGGTGGGGTTGATTTGCAGATTTACGCCAGGAGGTAAGAGGCCGGATTGCACCACGGGGGGTGTGATCATTGTGTCGTGGCACCTGCAATCCCATACGGAGATTTCGCTCAAATACTCGGGGATGATGTTTTCCCCATCCCGCTGCCCGATAGTGGGTTGTGGCCCCTGAGACCCCAACTCAACGGGTAGGTGTGAGGAGACTTTTCATCCCACCCTACTTGGTTATTGGTGTCGGTGGTCAGGGGTTTCTCTCCTCCAGTCTCCACTTCACCGGGGCATGAGGATCCGTCCTTGCCTTCGGCTGGTACTTGTGCCAATGATTAACTCCACTGACAGGATTCGCGTACAGCGGACATACGCCCCATAAGTTACACCCATGCCTGGCGTACACAATTCGTCTCAGGCCGACAGGGCCTGCGGCCTGAACTCAAACGTTGAAGATGCGCGAGAAGCAGTGCCGAACTAAGAGGAGAGAAGCATGCGAATCCGAATGATCCTGAGGGCGACGACCTTCATTGCCACCTGGATGTTGGCCTCCTGTGCGACTATTGGCTGGTCCGGCGACACCGGGGCATTGAACGGCACCGGTTGGACTCTGTCGGACCTGCACGGACAGTCGTTGCTGCCCGACCGACAGGTGACGGTGCACTTCGAGAATGGCCGTATCCATGGCACGGATGGCTGCAACAGATACAGCGCCACGTACACGGCCGAGGGGAGCAATTTGCGACTAGGCCAGAACATCGTTTATACCAGGAAGGCCTGCGAGGAGCCGGTCATGCAGCAGGCAGAAGCCTTCCTCGGGGCTCTTACCAAGGCCGGTGGGTTCTGGAGGGATGCTCGGCAACTGGTCCTGCTGGATGCTAACGGCGATGCCTTGGCCACACTGACGAAGCAGCGCATGGAGCTTGCCTCGTCGTCGTGGTGGGTGACCGCATACAACAACGGCAAACAAGGCGTGGTGAATGTCCTCGACGGTTCCGAACTCACGGTGGATTTCGGTGGCGGCGGAACCATGAGCGGCTCGGCCGGGTGCAACAGCTTCACCGCAACCTATGTGACGTCCGGACAGGGCATCAAGATCGGCCGCGTGGCAGCCACCAAGAAAATGTGCACCCGCCCCCGGGGCGTGATGGAACAGGAAGGTCAGTTCCTCAAGGCGTTGGAAACGGCCGCCGTCTGGCTCCTCGATGGGGACGAACTGGAGCTTCGCACATCCAGGCAGTCATTGGCCGTAACCCTGTCGGCAACGAAGGGCCCGCGAGCCCAACCGTGACTCCGCTCAAGGCCGGGATGTCCACTTCGACCTCCATGTGCGGCTGCAAGCGTATCCTGGTGGATAGATGACTTTGCCTGTTACGCCCAACTGAGGCTCATGCTGTCTTCATTCACAAATGGGAATCCAAGGAAGTTGCGGAGCCACTATTCCAGGCGGCGCAGCAGGGGCGCATGCCTAAGTGGGTAGCGGAGGTTTCCTCCCCCAATCCCCCACATCACCTCCGCGCCAGGGGGTACCGGCAACGGTGACCACTCACACGCCACACGTCGCATGCTACGGCGTCACACTCGGACGCGACCAGACACTCTGAGAGATGCCCCTATTTTGCGGGTGTTGGTGGTGTGTGGTGAATCATCCTTCCGCCCGCAAGTCAGGGAGGATTCGTTCCAAAAAACCAGTCATCAGTCGGCGTGAACCCATATCATCAGTACCCAATGTCCTTTTTGCGGTTTATGGGGGGTGGTGGGGCGCATTCCCGAGAGGGACTGGGGGAGTCGAGGGGAGCGTGCCTTCCAGCTGTGTACCACAGGTCCCCAGCTGCTTCTGCTTCACGGGAACGGCGGGACATCGCGAAGGAATCTTCGGGCGGGATTGTCAATACCATCTCAGCATTCCACTGCTGTCCCCCCACAGTGGCCCCCAGAATCAACAGAAGGCTCTATGTTTTGTTGGGAAGGCGCGTATGGGTGTGCCAGTGGCGCACATCACAGTGAGAAGGCGGTGTTTCATTGGAGCGTTTAATTGCAATGGTTTGAAATCGTTATTTTTTCTTACTCCACTCTTTTGTCATTTTTCCACGGTTTTGCTGATTTTGGAAGAAAATTAGCACACCAATTAGCACACCAAAATGCCTCCCGGGATCGCACGCAACAAGTGACCAGCGAGGGAAAAGAAATCTGGAATTCTGATCGGGTGATTCAGCGCATTGGGCAAAAGCCGGGAACTACAGCAACAGCCGGGAAGTCTGCAAGTGGGTCAGTTTGATGGATGAAGGCCACTGCCGCTTTTGGCTGGCTTTTCATCGGTGGCAATGAAGGAGTGCTTGATTCTATAAACCTTCCTGTGACCAATGCCTGTGACCAATGCCGATGCGTGCACCCATCCAAAAAGGCTGCGATGGAGACACTGTTTCGACTGGATGGATTTGATACGCAAGATCCAAGCCAGTATATCGGGATCAAGAGGTTCAATAGGATCAAAGTGAAGCTTCATTGTGATGGGTAGGACCCATTTCCACTGCTCACCCACGAGAGTGTTGGGATGTGCAAATCATATGCTTTATGTGCCCCCACATCGTTCAAATTCAGCACCTTGGGCAGTGTGGTGGGCGGACTGGCTCACGGGATCCTCCTCGTCCCCCTCTGGGGCATGCGATCCACTTATCTCTCCGCCGTGGCTTTTGCCGGCATTGCGCTGTATACAATGTCTCCTCGCATGAACCTGACGCGAAAAATCGTGGTGGGGCTGGTAATCACCGCAGCTGTTGCACTTATCCAGGGGGATTTCGCCGATGTGCTCTTTCCTTCGAAGAACCTTCTCTTCAGCAAGGACAGCGAATTTGGAGTCGTCGAAGTTTGGAATCTCAGCGATCCCGAAGCGCGGTACAAGCACCTCGCCCTGGGCGGCAAGGAAAGCAACTTCAAGGTGGACGGTGAACCTATAGACCTGAAAGTCAACAACGTACACCAGAGTTTTAACCTCCCGATCGACCGAAGAATTCATGAACAGTGGGCCGAAACCAGCCTCGGCATTGTGAACCGACCTGCAAAGGTCCTGCTTCTAGGATACGGGAGTGGTGTTACTGCCATGGCATTTCTCAAGTCCCCAATGGTCGAGCGCCTGGATATAGTCGAAAACTGCGAACCCGTGGTCGAAGCGGCAAGCATATTTTTTCCCGACGAGATGGAATATGTCGAGAACTCGCCGAAGGCGCGCAACATTATCGATGTTTTCCCGGGTATGTCAGATTCGCGGAAGAAAAGTACGATATCGTTGCCATGGACCACACCATGGAGGACCCCTATGCAATCGGGTTTTTTACGGTAGAGTTTTTCGAGCAGATAAAAAGGATCACGAATCCAAACGGAGTCGTCATGCTCCTCGGAAAGGGTCTTTCCTGGAATACTACCCGGCTTTCCTTCAAATACATCTACAAGAACAAGAATCCAAATATAGAAATTGCGCTCAGGTCGGGTTGCCTCTATCTGTCGGACGACGAATTTACAGGCCCTGCTGCCAAGGATTACGTGCTGGTAGAAGAGGGTCTCAAGATGGATGAGGACGTCTATTCGGACCAACGAGTGGGAACGTTGGCGGATTTCGGTGCCGTACAGCCATTTTGAAGCCTGAACATTCTCGATTAGAATTTAGGAAGAGTTCGGCACAACTCTCCTCTGTATGTATCACTGAGGATCCGTCCAGCACTTTCCATATTCGGATCATTCTCCGTTGTGTGACACGCTTGTCTTGAAGTTCACCACATTGGCAAACAAGATTGAGACGCAGTAGTCAAGTTATACCGGAGCCGATTTTCTTGGACACGCATTTACAGTAATCTGTGAGCCAAAAAGGATGAACGATGGGAGCGGAGAAATAGGGGCCACTGGGATCGGCCCGGTTCCTCCCCAGCGAAACACGATGCGGCGTCGATCGTCATCCCAGAGGTGCGCGACGCTCATTTCCTGTCTTTTTCTACTTCACGATCGGTAACAGCCTTTTGAACCGCTCGGTATTAGCGCGACGGGCCCACTGAAAAATGACGATCTCGGCGGTGGTGATGACTGCACCCGCGTCCCGCAGAAGCTCCACGGCAGTCTCCCAATCCTCCTTGAACCTGGACGCAACACCGTTCCTCACTAAGTGCACCTGATATCCGGACGCGATCAGGTCCAACGCTGTCTGCAGCACACAGACATGAGTTTCCATGCCCGCAATGACAATTTTGCCTCGGTCGAACCGGCGGACGGTCTCGAGGAAGCCGTCTTCCAGGCAAGCGCTGAAATGTTCCTTGTGGAAAGCGGGGTTCGCCGCAAGGTCCACCTTCACTTCCACGACGGTGGCGCCGAGTCCCTTCCGGTACTGCTCGGTAAGCAAAACTGGAATATCCAGCACTCGGGCGGACTCGATCAATTGATTGATCCTATGGACCGTAGCCTCCATCCGCCCCATGACCTTCGCCATCGCTTCCTGAACATCTACGATCAGGAGCAGACTGTCTTCAGCGGTCGCGACAAATTCATGGCGCATGCTCCCCTCCCCTCATGCGGTGAAGCTGCTTTAGAAATCCGCTGGCGAGGTCCTTTCTTGCTTTCGTTTTGACCAACACCTGGCTTCCGAGATATCCTTCTGCCCTTTTCGTCACCGAGCCTGAGGCAGTGTGCCGGGCCATGGCACACCGCTTCACACATCACGGTAACCCCAGTGTCTCTTCCAAGCGCGGCATGAACCTTCAAGAATCTCCGCCGAAAATTCTGACAGGGAATCAAAGGACAGCCAATTGCCAACGCTTTGCCAGTCCACGTTGTCCCCGATAGGTTAGACAATCTGTTGACCCGCTTTGGGACCCACGGATTGATCGTAGACGGAATCGACGGTGATGATCACCACATATTTCGGGTGTGGCAATTGCATCGGTGCCTTCTTCAATTGCTCCACCATCTGATCGAATATAGGACCCGAATCAACCAGTTGAGCAGAGCCTTTGAACTGATAGCCTTTGTACTTCTCCTGATCTATGATGGTCACGGCCACCTTGGGATTTTTCTGCAGGTTATCGCGGGTTTTGAGAGAAAACAGATCGGCGAAGACCAGATGCTCGTCGTCAATTACCTGGACGCTTCCCTTCGGTGTGGTATTGGGTACGCCATCGGGCGACGCCGTAGCAACCCATGCCAGTTTGTTCTTCACAAACTCCTGCACTTCTTTGGGTATCTTTGCCATGTGTCATCCTTTCGTTGAATGCCAAAACCGGTTCTGAGGATTGATGCCGCAAGACGGCTGCCCTGCCTCCGGCCTGCTTCTTTTGGTCTTCGGACCCACCAAGCGTCAGGTGAGGTGAGGTGATAAGAACCTAAAGTGAGCGATTTTCCAGCATGCTTGTCACTGCGGGAGGGCGTAAAGCCCTCCCCTACGAAAATGTCCTTTAACCCACATCGTAGGGGCGGGGTTTATCCCCGCCCGCATGGCAAGGCATTTTCTAAGGGCTTTCAGAGAGTGAATCGCTCAATTTAGGAAGAAATCGCTTTTTGAGTCTTTTCGGGTAGCCGGTGTCGTCGATTCTGTCAAGGACATACTTGTGCCGATTTCTTGGTATGCGAAGACAAGAACCACCACGGTGTGAACCGTGATGGTGGGCATGATGGGCAGCTCGGCGCAAATTGGTCTTGGGCACGTTGTCTTGCTTGCGGAGGGCTTGAAAGAGGGTGTTTGCCCGGATTTGAGGGCAAACTGCTCCTGTGGTGGCTGGTGGGGGCTGTCTCCAGCGTCGAAATTCAGTGGTAGATGATGACGGGCTCTTCATACCCGGGCCAGCCATCGTCAAAATCCTCGAGGACAACCGGCCCATCCGCAGGCGCTTTCGTTTTTGCCTCAAAAGGACCCAGGTTTTGCTTCCACAACCCCACATGGCGGAGGATGCCTTCTGTGACGTCGGGTTGATGAAGGAGGCTGATGATCTTCATCTCATGGCCGTATCAAGTCATCACGACCAAGAATCTGCAATTCAAGCGGAGGCTAAGTTGTCAGCTAACGAGATGGCAAGCAATTCAACACCTCTCCTCTGTGCGTATCACTGGGGATCCCTCAAGCACTTTCTATATTCGGATTATTCTGCGTTGTGCGACACCCTTGCCTTGAAGTTCACTACGTTGGCAAGCTGTCGAAACGTGCAACTTTCTTGTCTACCGCGGAGCTTTGGCTATTTGCTAAATACAGTGGCAAGAACTCTTGCAGTCCAGTGCACATCAAGGCCCAGTTGTATGCGTTAAGTCGTGCAAATTGGTCGATGCATGCGGGTCCTCTATTTGCGGTGGCTGATGAACGCCTTCGGCTAAACCCTTTCGGGACCGGCATAGCTAGTGCACTGTCGGAGGCAATATCAAGCCGATGCTTCTTGTGTGCCCCGATTATTCATTGTTGGCTTTAACCGGACATGACAGTCATTCACACCAAAGGTCGGGAGCGTCACCATATTTTGACAGTTGCAGCGGCGCTCTAATTTAGATAGATTCTCATATCGGCTTGTTTATTTGAAGATCATGGCCAAAGAGGTGCCGGATGAGAGAAATATGGATGATCTTTATCTCAATTTTTTCTGCCGGAGTTGTCTCGCTGCTCCTTGAGCTTTCACTTCTGAGAGAGTTTGTCTACATCTTCGGATCGACCGCGGCCTCCAATGCCATAATAATATCTGTCTTTTTGGTGGGTCTCACATTGGGAGCCTACCTGGGAACCTGGAGAAATTTCAATGTGGAGGATGAAAAAGAAGCTAGACAACGATTTGCGTTCATCCAATTGCTTAACATACTGTTCATCGTCCTATTCTGCATCTCCAAAAAGTACTTCATCTATCACTCCCAGCAGCCAAATCTCGTCCGCGTCTACTTCATTGTCTCCGTATTCACGCCTTCACTTCTGGCTGGCCTTGCCTATGCGATCAGCGTCAAAATCATGCATTGGAGGGGTGAGAGGTTCGTCACCTATATTTATGCATTCAGCACCTTGGGCAGCGTGGTGGGCGGACTGGCTCACGGGATCATCCTCGTCCCCCTCTGGGGTATACGATCCACCTACCTCTCCGCCGTGGCTTTTGCCGGCATTGCGCTGTATACAATGTCTCCTCGCATGAATATGATGCGAAAAATCGTGGTGGGGCTGATAATCACCGCAGCTGTTGCACTTATCCAGGGGGATTTCGCCGATGTGCTCTTTCCCTCGAAGAACCTACTCTTCAGCAAGGACAGCGAATTTGGAGTCGTCGAAGTTTGGAAGCTCAGCGAACCCGAAGCACGGTACAAGCACTTTGCCTTGGGCGGCAAGGAAAGCAACTTCAAGCTGGACGGCGAACCCATAGACCTGAAAGTCAACAACGTTCACCAGAGTTTTAACCTCCCGATCGACCGGAGAATCCATGAACAGTGGGCCGAAACCAGCCTCGGCATTGTGAACCGACCTGCAAAGGTTCTGCTTCTGGGATACGGGAGTGGTGTTACCGCCATGGCATTCCTAAAGTCCCCAATGGTCAAGCGCCTGGATATAGTCGAAAACTGCGAACCCGTGGTCGAAGCGGCAAGTATATTTTTTCCGGACGAGCTGAAATATGTCAGGAATTCGCCAAAAGCGCGTAACATCATCGATGATTTTCGCGGGTATATCAGATTTGCAGAAGAAAAGTACGATATCATCGCCATGGACCACACCATGGAGGACCCCTATGCAATCGGTTTTTTTACCGTAGAGTTTTTCGAACAGGTAAAAAGGATAATGAGTCCAAACGGAGTCGTCATGCTCCTCGGAAAGGGTCTCTCATGGAATACAACCCGGCTGTCTTTTAAATATATTTACAGGAATAATAATCAAAAGATAGAAACTGCACTTAGGTCTGGCTGTCTCTATATGTCGGATGGCGAATTTACCGGCCCTTCCGCCAAGGATTACGACCTGGTAGAAGAAGGCCTCGAGATGGGTGAGGACGTCTATTCGGACCAACGAGTGGGAACTTTGGCAGACTTGGGCGTCGTGAAGCCGTTTTAACGATCGAATACTTTCGATTAGATTTCAGGAAGAGCTCGACCAAACACTCCTCTGTGTTCTTGTGCGTGGTCCGCTAGCCAAGTTCAAAAGTCGTTCACATTTCATTCCCCATCCACGACCTTAAATTGACTCTGTTGCCAGTCAATGATCATGTCCCATCCACTTCTCAGGCGCTGTCCAGTTCTTTGGCGGGAAAACCACTCTCCTCAATCCATTTGCAGATGGTCACCCAATGCGTCAGATTGTCAGCCGTAACGGAGAGCACGCTCTCCTTCCTTAGCGAAAACAAACCACTTTGCGGAATAAGACCTCAGGATTTTCTTTACGTCCAAACCCGAATATCTCCCAGCATTGTCCGGAACATTCCCAAGTCTTGTGCCAGAGTAGGCCCAAAAGTGGAAGAATCGAAAGGTAGAGCATTTCGAAATGGGCTTCATCGTCATGCGACTTGGTTTTCATTGACATTCTAGGGCCATTGACATTCAATAGTCTCCCGCAAGGGCTTGTTCATCCGGCCAAATCAGTTTGAGGCTCCCCATCTCGGTGCTCTCATTGACGTCGAAAAATGTATGTACTCGATTTGGAAGTCACCAAAATGCCTTGGAGGTTTCAGAGATGGAAAGACACCAATTGTGTGCGACAATGGCATTCGGTCTGATACTGTTTTTTTCATGCGCCGTTCTGGCCGTGGGGCCTGAAAGTGTCACCAAACCCGCTGAAGAATACACCTTCACTTCCGACTGGTTTTCAACGAACATCTCCATTTGGACAAAGGTCCTTGAGGAACTGAAGGGTAAGCCAAATCTCAGGTACCTGGAAATCGGCGTCTATGAGGGACGCTCATTTTTCTGGGTCATGGACAACATTCTTTACGATCCCTCCAGCAAGGCTACTGCAATCGACACCTTCGAAATATATCTGGGCAATGATCCTGAAGTGACTTTTCGCCAAAACCTGCGCCGCTCAGGACATGAAGCCAAGGTCACGGTAATCAAGGGAAGTTCACGCGAGAAACTCAGGGAGCTCCCGTTGAACAGCTTCGATCTTATCTATGTTGACGGCGATCATTCGAGCAAGAGCGTCCTCATAGACGCTGTGTCTGCATGGGACCTTCTCAAAGAAGGTGGACTCATGATATTCGACGACTATGACTGGCCACATCCAATTCCAACGGAAATGCGGCCTGCCTTCGCTCTTGATGTTTTCCAAAACCTAATGAACGATGAATTTCAGGTGGTTGTAAAGGACTATCAGTTGATCATCAGGAGAGCCTCTAGCCATTGTGATTCATCCTTTGGCTTCGTTCAAAAGGTTGCCAGTCAATTGGAATGCTCCCGCCTGGGACCATACATCTATTACTGGAAACCTAAAAAGCTTTTCGATGCCTCGAATGGCAACCGGGAAATAGCACTTACTGCGAAGGAGATTTCCATGGTCGAGGATACACTGATAAACCGTAGGTTGGGCTTCACAATGGAAGTGGAAGGATCAGCAGAATACCAGGAATTGTTAAATAGGCTGAAGCTTGACAATGTCTACGCCGGGCCAAAAGTAAAATGAGGGCCAGTTGCTTCAGCCCCTCATGGAGCAATGCGTGCCTTTGTAACCGCGGTGTTCCTGCTTGCTATCGCATTACGGTTGAAAAACCAGGCTATCAGGCCGGCCGCTATTGACCCAAATCCCACCAGGATCTCCAGGGGCCTCTGCGCCATGGCGAACACCGTGATGGCGACAACCCCGAGCAGAAATAGCCAGGGGACGACAGGATAGCCCGGTATGCGGAGTCCATTTCCCTCGCGGCTTCGAAGTACGAGCAGTGCAACCACGGTCACTGCCGTGCTTACGCTGAGCGTAAATCCAATGTAGGTCAGCAATGCTTCGAAGGAAGAGGTCCAAAGCAGAAGCAACGCGAGAGTCGACTGAAGCGCGATTGCGACCCTCGGCGGGCCATCCTTCGCGGCGAGTCGTTTGGGCAGGTAGCCGTCCGAAGCCATTTTGGCGCATACTCGCGGTCCGGCCATTACGAGAGATGAGACGCTGCTGAGAAGCACGAGGGTGATAATTACCGCGACGGCCTCCTCCAGGAAAACCCCTCCGATCGCCCGCGCCGCTATTCGGCCTATTTCCAACTGCCCCGCCAAATCCTGTATAGGGGCGCTGAATACAAAAACGGTATTGAGCGCCAGGTATAGAACCGTCACAATGATCGTGCCCAACAGCAGAGATCGTGGCAGATTTCGTTGCGGGTCCCGCACTTCGCCTCCGATGTAAACCGCTGCATTCCAACCGGAATAGCTAAACGAAATCCAGACCAATGAGACGCCGAAAACCGAAACCGAAGGAGGCGTGCTGATCTCGGCCGCGACCGGTCTTATGCTACCTAGGGCCAATCCGACAAACACAACAATTAGAACTACCTCTATGAAAACCGCCCAGTTTTGAACCAGTACGCCGCGCCGGACCTCGGCTGCGTGTACTACTCCAAGAGCCAGGATCAAAGCGGAAGCGCTAAGAACCGGCGCAGCGCCCCCCAGCCAGGGTTGAGCGTACTTACCGAATGCAATGGAAGTAGCCGCCAGTGGAGCCGAAAAACCCACCAGCATCGATATCCAGCCGGCAACATAGCCGGCTGCTGGATGCAGCGTGCGAGACAGGAAACAATACTCACCCCCCGATTCGGGGATCCGGCGCGCAAGCGAGCCGTAACAAAGAGAACCGAGCGCCGCCTGCACACCCCCTACCGCCCAGGCAGCCAGCACATACCATGGGGACCTCAGGTCAGCTAAAAGAAACCCGCTGGTGGAGAAGACGCCAGATCCGATCATGCTTGCAATTACGAGGGCAGTGGCGCTAGGCAGGCCAAGATGCATTTCCTAACCTCCAGAACGGCAGTTTAAGGGAAATCAAGGGATAGAGTCCAGGCCGAAATCAAGACGGGATAAGTACAGTTGGACCAAATTTCTGTCATGAGCGTCCCCAATTGGTGACCGCGAGAAAACCGCGAAAGCAGAAAAGTCGGTTTGAAAATGGCAGAATCATCAAAAACGACGATCCATACCCTCAGGATCTTCTAAGCAGAAGGCGAATGCCATTCACAGCCCCGGATGGCTGGAAATGTCGCCTTTGACCTGACGAGACCGATGATTCTCCATATCCGGATCCCCGAAATTGTCGATTATTGTATTTTGAACGCTGCACCGATCGAATTGAGACATCTCTCCTCTGTACGTATCAC
>CAVOPT010000005.1:0-31071 GCA_963698165.1 uncultured delta proteobacterium | reverse complement strand
CCCATTCCCATATGAAAAAGCCGGGAAGCTCAATGCTTGCCGGCTTTTCTGCTTGTGCCGCATGCTACCGGGTTGCGCAGCTCCTCCGACTCTTGCTTTCACCACGGAACGCATGGAAATGCGGTATCGTCTATTGCTTTGTGGTAACATGAGGCGCATGTTTCATGGACCGCCGATCGGAGAGGATCCTGTTATCTCGACATGGAGAGGCACAATGGTCAGCGGCATGATTCATAAAAGAAGCTTTTGCTGGGGTTTCCGTGACGATATTACAGCCGATCTTGACCATTCTTCCACCTCCTCAGCTCCGGTTGTGGATGGAACTTGACACCACTCCCGAGCACTTCACGCTCTATGGCGGGACAGCCATTGCGCTCCGCATAGGACACCGGGCATCGCTAGATTTCGATTTCTTTTCCAGCGAGCCCGTTGATCCTGACCAGCTGGCACAATCCGTTCCCTACCTGAAAGGGGCAGAGCGTGTGCAAGTGGCTCCCAACATTCTTAGATGTCGTGTGGATCGTGGGGGGCCTGTCCTGGTGTCGTTTTTCGGAGGACTGGCTCTCGGTCGCGTTGCGCCGCGCAACCAAGTGCAGGGGCGAACGCTATATGTGGCTTCGCTTCTTGATTTAGCAGGGACGAAAGTTGCCGTGGTGCAAAAGCGCGCCGAAGCGAAGGACTACATCGACATGGATGCCATCATGGGGCATGGTGTTGACCTGCCAACCGCGCTTGCGGCAGGCAAGGTAGTTTATGGCCGCAGTTTTAACCCCCTCATCACCTTGAAGGCCCTCAGTTATTTTGACGATCTGCCGACACTGCCCGTCGAAGTGCGCAAGCGACTCAGCGCCGCCGTCGAGGCGGTCGATCCGACCCGGCTTCCTGTGCTCAAGCCCTGCGGGGAAAGGCCTCAGCCAAACGGACAGACACCATGAAGCCCCTGCCCGCTACACCGGAGTTGATAAACGTGGCCCGCCGTGTTGTATGGTTTAAAGAGCCGGCCGAGGCGTTGGCTGACTCAGCGCATTTCCTTGCTCACGTCATGACCTATGGAACGATAGAGGATTTGATCGCGCTTCAGGGTCTGGTCGGGAAGGAAGAATTTGCTGAAGTACTGGACCATGCCCCCCCCGGTGTCTTTGATGCCCGCTCATGGGCTTATTGGAACCTGAAATGCGGGCGGCAGCCCACGCCGCCTTTGCCAAGGCGGGCCGGGCTTCAGCCGGTTTGCCCAACTCCCTGATCCTTTCCTTGATCCCGCGGACCCGTAACCTGCTGAGGCCCCTCGTAGACCACCAGGTGGATCGGTCGGGTGTGCAAGCAGCAATGTCTTGGGCCAAGCGATCCTAATGGGCCGAGCGGCTTGACCATCCTCTCTTTCAGGGTAATTGTCGAGACCGGAACCCTTTGCACGAAGAAAACCCCTATTCGCCATACCCCACAATGGGGCGGTGACTCCAGCGAGGAGGCCACATCCGTTCCCATCCCGAACACGGTCGTTAAGCTCCTCAGCGCCGATGGACCTGCATGAGCGATTGCGTGGAAGAGTAGGTCGCCGCCGCCCCAATTCCAATACAAAAAAGCCGGTAAGCTCAATGCCTCCCGGCTTTTTTTTTGTTCCGGCGAGCCTCAGGACTGGAGTCGGCCAGCAACTGGCCCCATTGGGACTTGACCTTCCAGGCCCGCTCCTCAATGAGCTTCTGTGACTGAACCAAAGGGCATCAATCGCCCTAATCGCTCGGGGAGCAGTCACAGCGTTCGGATCTTTCGAGCCACGACAAGCAGATGCTGGCCCATGGCTCGAATGACGGGGATTCTCTCCAATGCGGCCTCGATGGGAGCGACGACTTTTCGGATTTGGGTGACATTCCCCCGGGCAAAGAGCTCCACCATGAGGAATGGAAAGACCTCCATCTCAAAGCCTCCCCTCCAGATGACCTCGAAGCCGTTCTCGTGCAACAGACGCTCAAGCTCCCTCCAGGTGAAATTATAATGCATGCCGTAATGCGGTTCGGGTTTCCTCCAGTCGAATTCCCGTTCGGCGTGGAGGTTGTGGTAGGGCGGCAGCACTTCATCTCGGACCAGGCTCAGAATCTTTTCCAGTATAATTAAAGGATTGGTGCTGTAGTTCAGGTTGTGGCGACTGGGCGTCGTGAGGATCAGGATGCCATGCTCACTCAGGAGGCGGTTACAGGCCGCAAGCCCTTCCGAAGGGTTGATCAGGTGTTCCAGGACCTCGGTGGCCAAAATGCAGTGGAAACTTGAGGGCTGAAATGGGGGAAGAGCCGCATCCGCACACACGAACGAGGTGTTCTCCGTTGCGCCTTCTCTCAAGGCGATGCGCCGGGCTTCGCGAAGCTTTATCTCGTTCAGGTCCAGGCCGACCGCCATGGGGGCGATTCGATTGGCAATGTGGGCGGTGTGAATGCCGAATCCGCAACCCAGGTCTAGGACCCTTTTCGAGGCCGGGGCGTATTCATCCAGCAAATCCTGCACGCGTTCGTACCGGGCGTGGAAGAAATAACCATCCAGAGGAGGGCGCACGAGAGCCCGCTTTTCAAAGGTATCGTAATCTTGACGGAGCGCATAGGTTCGCTCGATGTCCTTCACATGGGACAGGGTCATTGTCTCCCGAATGTCCCTGGATCGCCGGAAGTTCAGCAAGGCCTCGCGCCTGTACCGGATGTAGCCGGCCGTGAGCGAGAGAAGAGAAATCCAAAAAATCCCTTTCGTTTGCCACCAGAATCCATCCAGAAGCAATGCGGTGAAGAAGGACAGATCAACGAGGCCTTGTTTGAGTCGCTTCGATACCTTCACGTGGCTGTCATTCCGAGAGCTTGAGGAGAATGCCGGTTTTTTTCGAATGGTGCAGCGCATACATGAGCGCCGACATGGCCAGGAGCAGATAGAAAACCACGAGGGCGTAGCCCATGAGGAGGGGATTCCCCGTGCTCAGGGGAAATCCGTAAAAGGAGCGAAAGTACTCGAGGAAATGTGTCAGGGGAATCCATGATGCCATGCTCTTCAATGGTTGCGGCAGGATTTCCACCGGATAATAGATGCCGCTGAGCAGAATCAGGACACTCACGATGGATGTCGCACCCACGTGGGCGCGGCCTCCGAAGCGAAAAGCCAGCGCGCAGACCACGATCCCAACCACCGCGGAAGAGAGGATGAGGCCACCGAAGAAGGCCACCAAGGGTCCCAGTCCCTGCTCCAGGAATCGAAAGTCAAATGCGTAGGCACTGAACCCGGAAAGGATTACAAACACAATGGAGGAATGGATCACCCCCATGATCCATGAGCCCGTGACAAGGTGAAACACGTTCACCGGGGCTGCCATTTCGTGCCTCAGGCTTCTGTTCCACATGCTGTACAGGATGACATAGGAGATGTCCAGTTGACCAATCTGCACCACGCTCAATGCGATCACCCCGATGAGGATGAAGGCGACCATGTTGGAGTGAAGCCCCAGAAAGCGGGTGAGGAGGCCGACAGAGATCAAGCCAATGGCGGGCCAAAAGAGGATCTCGAAGACATGGAAAATCCTCTTTTTCGTGATGAGCCGGATCTTATGGAAGAATCCGCTTGCTTGAATGAGATTCCTTTGCCAGGGCGACAAATACGTCTCCGAGAGAGGGTTTGCTGATTTCGATGCCTTCGATGATCGCGCCGGCATCCAGGAGAATTTCCAGGAGAACCTGCAGCCGCTTCTCCCGGGAGTCGATCTCGCAGGTCAACTCCCGTTCGTCCACATGGAGCAGCGTGATGCCGGGCGCCTGCCGCAACCGGTCGGAGGCGGCCCCGAAACGGCTGCCCTGGACAGTGACCCGTTCCTGGAATTGAATCGCCTTCTTCAGTTCCTCGGCGGTTCCAATGCGCACAAAGGACCCATCCCTCAGGAAGGCGATCCCATCGCTGAGTTGCTCGGCTTCATCCATGTCGTGGGTGGTGAGAAAGATCGTCAGCTCCTTTTGGGTGCTCATTTGCTTCAGCCGGGAACGCACGAGGAGGGAGACCTGAGGGTCGAGTCCCACTGTCGGTTCATCCAGGAAAAGGATCTCCGGATCATTCACCAAGGATTTTGCCAGGGCGAGCCGCTGTTTCAAGCCGGTCGAAAGCTGATTGAACGGGACCTTCCGGTATCCCTCCATCTCAAAGAAATGCATCAGCTCGTCCGCCTTTCGCCTGCGCTCGGTCCGGGCAAGCCCATACAGCCTGCCGAAATAGTCCAGAATCTCCTCGCCGGTGAAATTATCCGGAAGGTGGGCATGACCACCCGCAAAGTTGACGATATCCCTGATTTTTCGACGCTGCCGCAAGAGATCCAGCCCGCACACCCGCCCTCCTCCAGCATCGGGATAGAGAAGACCGCACAGGATGGAAATGAGGGTGGTTTTTCCAGCGCCGTTGGGTCCAAGCACGCAAAAGATTGCGCCCCGGGCGACCGTCAGCTCGACGCCCCTCAAGTGCCGCGGGCGGATGGAGCGCCGCCGCCTGCGGGATAGGTCTTCTCGATTCCATGGATTTCGATGGCGGGTTGAAGCATTCCGATTATTCTTCGATCTGGTATTTTTTGAGATCGACCTCCTTGAATTTGACGCGTTCAAAGCGCGAGGTCATGGGATAGGGGGCCGTCGCATCGATCCCCATTTTCGTCACAGTGCCGCCCTTCCCGTCGGGGTTTATCTGAACCATGGGGTTCAAGATGTGACCAACCTGATTCTTTAAAATGGTCAAATTGGTGTCCGGATTGAAACGGGTGGTGATGGCCCAGTTGACGTCGATGGGATCATAAAGATTCACGTCGGTGTCTACGGCAACGACGTGCTGGAGTGGTGGAAAGGCCTTGAAGGTTTCCATGATGGCCTCTCTCCCGACATCCTCCTTATCCTTTGCCACCTGAACGACGGCGCCGTAGAATCCGCATCCACCGGGGGTCAGATACACGGCTTTCAGCTGGGGCACCTTCTCCTTTACCGTCGAAAAGATCTTCGCCTCTGCCGTAAAACCAACGGCGTTCCAGACTTCCTGGCCGGAAAGCAGGCTGTGGAAAACAGGGTTCTTCCTGTGGGTGATGGCCTTGACCTTCATGACCCAGCGCTTGTCCTGGGCGGCATAGTAGCCCGTCACCTCGGCAAAGGGCCCCTCGTCTTCCCGCACGTTGGGGAGGATCTCGGCTTCAATGACGAATTGCGCGTCGGCGAAAGCCGGCACGTCGACGGTCTGCGCCTTCATGAATGGGATGGGCCGACCAACCAGGTGGCTTGCGATGCCGTGCTTTTCGTCACCCTGCCTTGGGATGGCGGAGACGATCCATGGAGCCAGCCCCACTCCATTGTTGATGGTCACCTGCAAGGGCTGATTGCGCTTCTCCATGATTTCCAGATATGCGCCGAGGTGGCGATCCGGGTCGATGAGGAATGTGAGTCGATCCTTCCCGGTGATCATCATGCGGTGGATGGAGATGTTGGGCAACCCGTTCTCGGGGTTCCTGACCACCACCACCGCGGAGTCAAAATACCTTCCTCCGTCCTTCAATGCATGGACGGGCACGGGGAGTTTTGTGAGATCCACCTTCGCCTCCACCACTTCGTTGGCGGGGCCCTTTTCAAGGACAGGCGACACATGCGCCTGTTTGTCCTTCTTCCAGGCACCGATGGCCCGGGCGATGACGAAAGGGACTTCTTCCCTGGGGACGCCAAAAAGACTGCCGACGATATCCCTGTTCCACAGCAGTCCCATCAGCACGGGATAGGGACTGCCCTTCACCCGTTCGAAGAAGATGCATTTCTTGCCTTCGTACTGTTTGGCTATGCCCGCAAGCTCGAATTCCGGGTCAACCTCCGACTTGACGCGCACAAGGTTTCCGCTTTTCTCGAGATACTCAATGCATCCTCCCAGGTCCACAAGTCGCCCTGCAGCGTCTTCCGGGATCAGGCGTTCGGCAATGGCCGTCTGGCAGATCACGAAGGCGCAAACCATACACATCACGAAACTGAGTTGTCTTTTCAAGGTGCGATGCTCCTTTCCATTTGGATAGACCGCCGACGACCGGGGCACCGAAGAATGAGGGTGAACCCCACCTCCTTGCCATGGCTGCTTTGTGCGTGCATGAACTGCGAGGGCAATTGGGGTGCTTCGGCAAAGAACCATGAACAAATGGATCAGGAAGAGGATTGGCTTCTCTTTGTCCGCAGCCGGGATAGCCTAAGTTTCATGAACTGCGGCCTGGTGTCAACCCTGATTTTCCGGACTGCGGTTTTCTTGACACGGATGGCTTTCTGCATCTGATCGAACCATTTTCGTGTGAACCGCCCTTATGCTATGGCTCACAACAAAACATGAAAGTGGAAAACCTTCGGCAGGGCATATCGACTCAGGAAATATCGTTTTGTTTTTGCTCACCGTTCTCCTCCGCACGAGGTCCATCAATCAACCCCTTTTCCCTTGAAACTCCGGCGCCGATTCTCTATTGTCCCGTTCTGAATGTGCGGGCTTTTGCGCTTTCATTTCCAACAGCTGATGCCAGGGACTGAGAAATTGTCCCTGTGTGATTGGTTCTCCCTCCGGTGCGGTTGGAGAGAGTGGCCCCGGTTTTGAGGGCGAAGGATTTCCAGTTTCCTCCCATGATGGTCAGGCTGATTGCAGGGAAACTCAGGAATGGAAGGAACCACTCGCCACTTTCGATTGGAAGAGGGAGGATTTCTGGTAGAGGCGCTCCGGCAGCGACTGGGCAATGATGTTGTGTTGTCCATATGGGGGGGCGCCGCTCACATAGGGGCTGTGGCCATGGCCCAGTCCCGGCCCAGCCTGTTGGACCCGAACCGGCTTTCGGCGACCGCTTCCGTTTTTTGTTATATCGGCCACAAGGAGGATGAAGTGGTCAAAGAGGTTTCGGAAAGGCTGGCGTCCAGCCTTGGGACCAAGGTTGTGGTGGTCGCCGGTCTTCACTGGGACCATCTCAAGCCGATCGAAATCGAACAGGTGAGGAAGAATATCCGCACTCTCGTGGAGATGATCCTGGCCGATGAAAAAAAAGAAGGTTTCCAATGAGTGACCCGAACAAGCGGATTGTCGTGGGGATCACCGGTGCCAGCGGAGTGATCTACGGGATCGAATTGTTGAGGGTCCTGAAGGATCTGGGCTACGAAAGCCACCTCATCATGAGCAAGGCGGCCCGAAGGAACATTCTCCTGGAGACCAAGATTACACCGGAAGAAGTGGAAAAGTCCGCAAGCTTTGTTCACGACGACGATGACCTGGCAGCCCCCGTCTCCAGCGGCTCTTTCATAACAAGGGGAATGGTGGTGATTCCATGCACCATCAAGACTCTCTCAGCCATCACCCATTCATACAACGCAAACCTGTTGGTCCGTGCAGCCGACGTAAGTCTTAAAGAGCGGCGCACTCTGGTCCTGGTTGTCAGAGAGACACCTCTTCACCAGGGGCATCTCCAGCTCATGGTCAACGCGGCATCCCTTGGGGCCGTGATCCTGCCGCCAGTGCCCGCCTTTTATCACATGCCCGAAACCATCCAAGATCTCATCCTGCAAACCATCGGCAAAGTGCTCGACTGTCTGCGGATCCCCCATGAGCTCTTTCAGCGGTGGCGATGAGGTTCAGGTTCGCCTTCTTGTCAACTTCCGTTTCAAAAAGAGCCGGACATCTTAAGAGGGCGGAGACACCTCGCCCATGAACCAGGTCGATAGGAATCACCCAAAGGGAAATGCCCTCATCGAGGGGCCTGGGACAGTGACGGCCCCAAGTGGCAGCTCGGAAACCTTGTTGTTATCAAAGTACACCATACGCTAGAGTGGGGCGTCACATGAGGGAATCGAGCACCGTTGCAGGGATCCGAGTCCCGGGGTCAATCTCCATCCTGCTTGGGGCCAGAAGGTTGATGGTGTTCAGCAGATCGATCGGATCGGCATACGCTTTGATGATGGGAAGATGATACACGTCATAGACTTCCAGTTCCTTGAGCTCGAAAATGGCATCTCTCCAGCGTTTGATGGGTCCAACGCACACTTCCAGACGCATTGATGGGAGAGAATGGGCCTTGTGCCCAGCCTCTCAACAAGAATTTTCGCAAAGTGCTTTGCGCGGCGACGAAATGTGAGGGTGGAGGTGCCCGGATATCAATTCCCCTATTACTATGCTCCCTATGGCGCGGTAGGATATTTGGACGGGTGGTTGGTCATCGCCCGGCGCTGATGCCGCGAAGCGCCTGCGGTGAGGCGGAGGGTAAGGGCGCAGGGGAGGAGAAGGTTTTTCAGCTGTTTTGCCCCCTTTCTCCCCGAAAAGCGTAATTGGCAGGGACATGCCTCCCTCGGCGATTCTCCCCCGGAGGCGTGTCAATTTGCCGTAAAAACAGCAGGTGAGCGTCGGCGGGCATCAGGCGAGGAGTTTTCTCGGGCCGCTTTTTTTGAAAAGCACCCTCGTGTACTCGCTCATGAGACGCACATCGTTGAGGTGGATGATCCCCGCATCGAAGGCGATGTGCAGCATGACCTCCAAGAAGGCCTGTCTCCCCAATTCGACGCTGATCTTTCCGAAATACTGTCTCATGAAAAGGGCAGTATCGAGGTTGTGCCTGATGAGGTGGTGGCCGCCCCCGTATCTTTTGGCGGATGCATCCATGAAGAGATGGACCTCCTTCACGGGGTCGACTCCCAGAAGATACTGGGAAGCGCGCAGGTGCTCTCTCAAGCTGGACTTGTCTCGCTTCAGGACACCACCCCGGGTGAGTTTCCCTCTGCTGTCTCAAAGAGCTCCTGGATTTCCTGCTCCCCGTAGCGGTCCTGGAGCATGGCGAATTTGTTCAGGACCCTCGAATAGGACTCGGCCCAAACCTTCCATTTCTCATTGATCGTCCTTACTTCGACCCCGGCCTTTTCGTCTTTTGCCATCTGGATGAGGGAGGTCATCTCCTTCTCGGCGATCAGATTGGTCGGCTTCAGATTCACCAGAGCCTGGATATCCCTCTCCAGGATCTCCTTCAGAGTCTGGCTTCTCAGGATCGTCGTCCGCAAGGTGTCTTCTTTCATCTTTTGCATCCTCCCTGGGGTGATGGAGAGTCACCCATTCATAGTCCGCGTAAGGTTGGGAAACCCAACGGTAGGCCTGTATCCTGGATTCCTTGTAACGAAACGATTCCATCTCGGTGTGGAACCCCTACTTCTCCAATGGATTCGATGCACTGAACAGTTGTGTTTTTAGATACCCCATTTCATTGAACAATGCAAGACGCGGGCATTCTTGAGTTTTCCCCTCCAACCCCTGGGTGGCAGGCTGGAGAATCACTTTGCCTGGGAATTCATGGGTTCTCCGCGTAGACGGCTTTCCACTGGGCGATCTTGTCGTAAATCGCATTTCGGGGATAGAAGTCGAGGAGGCCCATGACACGGATTTTCGCGACATCCTCGTCCGGAAAGATGCCGCCGGCCGTGACACGAATGTCTGTCACTCCCTCTTTTGCAAGGAGTGCAAAGAGCTTGCGGAAGCTCTCCATCGTGGCTCCAGGCAAAGTGGTGATCCCTATGTGATCGACGGATTCCTGGATGGCCGACGCGACAATCGCTTCGGGTTCTTGCACATCTGTGTAAATCACCTCGAAACCAGCCTCACTGCAGTTTCTTGCGAGCTTGAGCATTGCTCCTTCATAACCGTCCCCGAACTTGGCAAGGAGAATTCTAAGCTTCCGGGTCATTGTCTGGGGCCCTCCTCTCGGCAGCAGTTCCACGGTTTTTTCCCAGATTGGTGTGAAGAGAAGATAGCAGATTGTTCGTAGCGTAGCCCCTCGTGGGCGTTAGGTGCGATTTGCGGATATGTGTGGGATATGAGGGCTTCTTGGACACGCTCTTGGTCCTACTGTTGGCAGTGGTGCTTGATGTTCACTCCCTTATTGATGAAGATCACACTCTCGGCGATGTTTGTGGCTCCATCGGCGATGCGCTCGAGGCAGCGGGCAGCGATGATCGTCTGCACGGACCGCTCCACCGCGGGGACTTCGCGCACCATGTAATCCAGCTGGCTCTTCAGTACCTTCACGTTGTACTCATCCGCCGTGTCGTCCATCTGGCAAACATCCGTGGCCTGATCCGAGTTCTCGTTGATGAAAGCCCCGATGACCGTCTTGTACATGTCGATGGCCGTCTCGGAGAGGCGTTCTATGAAAGGATTGGGGGGAAGAGGCGGGCGATTGTTCAGGAACTGGGCACGCTGGGCGACATTCACCGCCTGATCGGCAATCCTCTCGAGATCGGTGCATATCCTCATGGACCCGACGATGAACCTCAGATCACGGGCCATGGGCTGGTCCAGGGCGAGGAGCCTGAGACAGTGGCGGTCGATTGCCACTTCCAGGAGATTGATTTCCCTGTCTCCGTCGATGACTTCCTGAGCCGTCTGAACGTCACGGCGCAGCAGCGCGTGGACAGATTTCTCCAAGGCCCTTTCGGTGAGGGCGGCCATCTGAAGGATGTTCATTTTGAGTTGTTGCATTTCTTGATGAAAACGGCTTTCCATCGCGGAGACTCCCAGCCAAAGCGGCCCATGGGTAAATCCAGATGCCTGGCTGACATTTGGAGTGCTTTTTCCATCCAACACCCTCGATCCACGCTATTATCTAGCAGTCCGGCAAAAATGATGCAAGGTCTTGTGAGAATTCACATTTGATCCTCGGGCATGGACCGGTGAACACGACAGCCGGAATGGATGCAGGGCGGAGGCAGTGGTTCGCGTTTGTCATGCGGGCGGTTGCCATGCCTCTCCATCGTTTGGATTTGCCTTGTGGAGGGTGAAATGGAAGGTGGACCCCGCAATTTCCCCCGGATTCGGACTCTGGACCCAGATGCTTCCGCCATGGTTCTTGACGATGTGCCGACAGATGGCCAGACCGAGGCCCGTGGCGCCCGACTCACCCCCTCTGTGCCTCTCTATTCGGAAGAACCGCTCGAAAATCCTTTGCTGATAGTACTTCGGGATCCCTGGACCTTGATCCTTGATGGAGAACCGCACCGTGTCCCCCTGAACGAGGCTCCCCACCGTGAGTGACGCCCCATCAGGACTGTGCCTGATGGAATTCTCCAGGAGATTTCGGAAGACCTGGACCATCTGATCGAAATCGGCAGACACAAAGACGCCCTCTTCAGGCAGTTCGTTGATGAGGGAAATGGCCTTGCTCTGGGCGAGGGGCGCACAGGCTCTCCACGCGGCCATCAGGGAGTCCGAAGCGTTCAGGGTCGATATCTTGATCGGTGTCTTGCCGGTTTCCAGTCGAGCCAACTGCAGCAGGTCCTCGACCATTTTGGCCATGTGATTGGTGTTCCTCAGGATGATCGGAAGAAAAGACGACAGGGTTTCCCGGTCAGGCTCGTCCGTGGCGAGGAGGGTTTCCGTGTACCCCTGGATCGACGTGAGCGGCGTACGGAGCTCATGGGAGACGTTGGCCACGAAATCCTGCCTGACGCGCTCCAATCTCTTGAGCTCACTGATGTCGTGAAAAACGAGGATGGAGCCCATCCCTCCTTTCGCGTCCTCGAACTTGACCATGGTGACGTCATAGATCCGCCCTTCACCAAGTTCTATCTGGAGCTTTTCGGGGATTGCCCGAGCCGCCTCCGGGGAAGAGAGCATCCTGTCGCAGGCCTCCTGCAGCTCGAGACTCATGATGAGCTCCATGGGCCGTCTTCCAGCGGGGTCCGCCGGGTTCCCGACCATCTCCGCGAGGGCGCGATTGATGCTCTGGATCCTTCCCCTGGAATCCAGGACCATCACCCCCTCCTGCATCCCATCAAAAACCGCTTCCAGGCGCTGTTTTTCCCCTGAAATGCCGAGGAACTGCCTTTCCACTTTTTCCGCCATCTGGTTGACGGACTGGGCCAGTGGATACAGTTCCTGGCTGGGACCAAAGCGGACTCGCCTCTTGTAGTCGCGGTTCCCTATCGCCTGAACGGCGTCCATGAGGGTAAGGAGGGGAGAGCGCAGGCGGCGTACAAGTCCGTAACTCAGTAATGCTGTGGCGGTGAATATGAACACCACAAGGAGCAGGAAAGTCTCTCTCAGACGGGCGAGAACATCCTTGATGGAGGAAAATTGAAGCGCAAGCCGCAGATAACCGGTCGGAATCCAGCCGACCCGATCGACCTTTTTGACCGCGTAGATGAACTCCCTCTGAACGATTCGACTGTAGCGAACGAGGATGGCAACCCCTTCAGTCTGGGCCTGGACGATCTCCGGGCGGGAGGAGAAGTTCTCCATCTCCGCCACCTCGGCGAAAGCAAAGGCGCTGTCCGCCAGCACACGACCGTCTTGGGCGACATAGGTGATCCGCACATCCATCTGCTCCGCGAGTGCCGTAATCCAAGCCTGGAATTGCTCCGCATCCCCAATTTCCTTTTCCTGGATGAGGAGCCAGTGAACGAGATCCAGTTCCCTGAGGGCATTCTTTTCGGCCTCGGCAGCCACTGCGCGGGTGATGTTCCGGTAGTAGAACCAGGAAGGAAGGAGCAAGGCCAGCAAAAGCAAGATCCAGAAAGTGGTCAGGAGGGTGGTTCTGAAAGAAAGGCTTCTTCCCATCGCCGTCTATCCTTTGAAACGGTATCCAACGCCGCGCACGGTCTCAACCCAATCGGAATAAGGCGCGACTTTCTGGCGCAGGCGCCGCACGTGTGTGTCGACCGTTCGGGCGTAGCCTTCGAACTGGTAACCCCAGACCCTGTCCAGCAGTTGATCGCGGGTTTGGACCTTGCCGCGGTGCCGTATCAGTTCCGCAAGCAGTTTGAACTCCAGGGCGGTCAAAGGAACTTCCTCGCTGTCGACCGTGACTTTATGTGCTTCGAGGTCGACGCGAAATCCCTCGTTTTGCCAGACAGAGGATTCCGTTGCGGACCCCGGCGCGGAGCGTCGCAAAATGGCCCTGATACGCAGGAGGAGCTCCCTCGGACTGAAAGGTTTCACGACGTAGTCATCCGCCCCCAATTCCAGGCCTACGATGCGATCGATTTCCTCGCCCTTCGCTGTCAGCATGATGATCGGGATGTTCCTGGTTTCAGAATTCCTCTTGAGCTCCTTGCAGACTTCAAAGCCGTCAAGGCTGGGGATCATGAGATCCAGAACGAGCAAATCGGGATGGTGCAGCCTGACGGCATTGAGTGCCTCATAGCCGTCCTGGCTGCTGATGACCTTGTATCCCGTCGACTGAAGCGTATACGTCAGCAGTTGGAGTATATCAGGGTCATCTTCAACAACGAGTATTTTCATTGACGATGTTCTCTCTTGTCTTCAAGAAGAAATAAACCATAAAGAGAAAAAGCGACGGAATTGTGATGGTCGTGTTACAAAAACATTACATGGTCATTTTACCACCGTATCCCGGTGTTCAGAGATAAGGCTGGGATATCACTTAAAGTGGGCGCAGGCTATAGCTCGAAAATATCGTTTGCTCGAGACCAGGAACAAACCGGAGCCATCGGCAGACCCGACGGACGGCATTTCCTTCCCCAAGGCTGGCTTCTATCCTTATCTCCAGAAGAATTCACTATCACATTATCCGATGCGTGTATACCTCAAGTCTCCGACTGCCCGGGTCTGGTATGGCTCCATGCCGGTCATGAACCCCAAGGCTCCTGTACCGACTGCCTCACCCTCTCAGTTCCTCTCCCCATGGTGGGAAGGGCAGGGGAGAGTAGTTTCGGGAGGCTCCCATCACGCGAGACGACTTCGGATTCACCTGTTTCATGAGCATCGGCCATGAGCCCTCCGTCCGCACCTGTCATGAATCGCCCTCCGATCGACCGGGGCGCCTTGTAATCATTTCACCCCAAGTATATATTATGCCCCCAAGAATGGTGAGAATCGAATTCTGCTCTTGCTTCCGCTGGCGGATTCATCGGTCGATTCAATCTGGGTTTTGAAGGGGGCAACGATTTGGATGCATTGGACAGGCAGATTCTTGACCGTCTCCAGCGGGCTTTTCCTCTGGTCGCGGAACCTTTCAAGGCTGTCGCCCAAGCGTTGGGAACCGACGGCGAAGTGGTCTTGCGGCGAATCGCTTCATTGAAAGAGCAGAAGCTGCTCAGGCAGATAAGTGCCATTTTCAACACGGGGGCCTTGGGCTACAGAACCAGCTTGGTGGCGATGGCCGTTGCCGACGACGAAATGGATCGAGCTTCCGGGGTGGTCAACCGTTACATGGGTGTCAGCCACAACTACTTGAGACCAGGCAAATACAACATGTGGTACACCATTGCGGTTCCTCCGGGTCACTCACTGGAGGAAACCGTGAACCATCTAGCCCGCGAGGCCGGTGGCTGGCCTACGCTCATCCTGCCAGCTCGAAAGAAGTACAAGCTGGCCGTGGTGTTGGATGTGCTTGACGAAGGCGAGGGGGATTCCCCCGAAGAGTGCGCCGCGCCTCTACTCACGAGTTCACCGGTTGCTTTTGAACCCACCGCTGAGAATGTGGCCCTTGTAAGATGCGTGCAGGAGGATCTCCCCCTGGTGGAAAGGCCTTTCGAGGTTTGGGCTCGAGGCCTGGGAATGAACCAGGAGAGGCTTATCGCCGCCATTGCCGGTTGGACGGAGGCGGGAATCATCCGCCGTTTCGCGGCGGTCCTCAATCATCGCAAAGTGGGATTCAGTGCCAATGGGATGGTGGTGTGGAACTGCCCTCTTGAACGAATCGATGAGCACGGGCTAGTCCTCGCTTCCCAGCCAGAAGTGACCCATTGCTACCACAGACCCGCTTTCCCGGAGTGGCCCTATAATCTCTATGCCATGGTGCACGGGCGCTCCCCGGATGAATGCAACACCACGGCGAAACGGCTGGCTGCCCTGATCCGCGACGAAGACTACCGCATACTGTTCAGTACCAGGGAATTCAAGAAGATCCGCTTGAAGCTTTTTTGGGACTAGATGAGGAGCGACATGAGCGTTGGAGACGAGGAGTATGAATTCAGGAAAAAGGCCATCTTTGATTCCATGGCCAAGCGGGGGCAGGAGCGCATCTTGAGGATTGGGTACGAGAACTGGGATCCGTTTCAGGAGCCCAAGGACCCCCGGGAGCGCATATTCAGCTCGGCTTCCCTTCGGGCCAATGCACTCATGAAGGAGTTCTTCGTCGAAGAGCGGGTGGGGGAGGAGTCCGTGGCCATGCAAAAAGAGGTGTTCGACCTCTGCAGGGGGGTCTTGCAGGGCGAAGCGAGGGCAATGGTCCTGTACAAGTTCTGCCTGTGGCTCAGCAGGAAAGGTGTCGAGGGACCGCCAGTCTAGCCTGGGAAGTCTCCTCATCCACAAGGGGGGGAGGAGATCCAGGAGATGCAATTAGAAGTGTGCTCAATGGGCTTCGGCCCCTAAATCATCACTTCCGTGCCGGCAGGGCCTCAGGTAGTCGAGTTCCTCGGCCAGAGCCGATCTCACGTGCACGACCTTCACATGGTAATATAAATCCTTACCCGCCAACGGGTGGTTGAAATCCAACGTCACCGAGTCTTCGTCCTTGTCCTTGACATAATAGTTGTACTGAGCCCCGGTTTTTTCATTGGTCGCCACCGCCCATTTGCCCACCTCCATTTTTTTGCCCCGAGGAAACTCGTCATATGTTCTTTTGCTCACCTGGGACGGGTCGTACTCCCCGAACGCTTCACGGGCCGGAATGATGAAATCCGCCGCGTCGCCGGGCATAAGCCCGAGAAGCCTTCTTTCCAGAGCGGGAAGCACCTGGTTGTAGCCCACCACGAAGTTGAGGGACGCTGGGCCGTCTTCCCCCTTCACACAGAACCCATTTTCAAGGTGCACGGTATATTCAAGGACTACTGCGGTATCGTTGGCGATTTCCATGTTCCGGCCTTTGATGAGGTTTTTGATAACAGCCAGTGGATGGAGCTACTCAAGAGCAGCCCCGGGTTCTCCATCCGACCCGTCCGCAGGCTCCACGAGATAACCCAGGGATCTTGCTTTGTCCATGTGATCGTCGGCTTTCTGCGTATCACCCTTTAGACGGTATGCCTGTGCGAGGTTGACGTGGGCCGGCGCAAATTCGGTGTTGATCGAAAGGATCCTCGAGGACGCCTCGATGCTTTCATCGGGTTGCTCCAGGTGGAGATAGGCCACCGCGAGACTGTTCAGGGCGGCGACATGGCCGGGTGCGAGGTCAAGAGCCGCCTTGCTGTGCTCAATGCACTTCTGGATGTCACCCTTGTGGAGGTAGGCAAATCCGAGGTTGCTGAGAGCCATGGGAAGTGCCGGATCGAGGGCGAGGGCTTTCAGGTTGGCCTCGATGCAGCGGTCGAAATCGCCCTTGCGAAAAAAGAGACCTCCGAGGTTCACATGGGCCTGGGGCAGGTTTGCGTCGCACTCGATGGCCTGCTTGAATTCGGATATCGCCTCGTCGACGAGGCCTTTCTGTGTGTAGGCAAGCCCAAGGTTGTAGTGAAGAACAGGGGATTGAGGATCAAAAAAGGACCGTTCCTTCAGGTACTTGATGTAGAGGTTCAATTTGTCTTCCCTGGGATCTGAATGATGTGCCATTTCGTGATCGTCCTCATGTTTGGCTATGGGCGGGGGGCAACCCACAGGCGTGAGTCGAAGCCTTTGGTCTTCCTCGACCCACTAGTCCCAATCCCGTTTATTGCGGAAGAGGGGGGAAGTCTCGGGAGTATTTCCGTGGCCCGCATGAACCCGCCGACGTGCACTCCCCCAATAGTTCAAATGGTATCGAGGTCTTATCAGTCACTTTGACGGAAAGAACCATAACAATCTGGTCATAGCCTGTCAAGTTTGCCTGTCCGGTGAGGAGTCCTTTGCTGCATCGCGGATCGGGAAGGTTCACAGGGGGACTTTTCTATTGACAAAGCTCCGATAGGGAGGTATCCAACCAAGATAATTCTTCGGACTCTTCCTGTCGTCATGATGGTCGAGATGCTTACTAAAGGCTTTAAGGGTGCGGCTTTGGAGCCTGAGAGATTCCACACAGGAGGGCAACATGAGTGAGGAAGCGAAAAGTCGGATCATTGAATGGGTGAAACAGCAGAAAAAGACGAAACACTATTTCAACGACCTGTGCAAGGCTGTTCCCGAAATCAAGATGATGCAAGCCAAGAAGATCATCAATGAGCTCGTCAACGAAGGCAAATTGAAATACTGGTCCAGCGGCAGCACCACTATGTACATGCTGCCCGGTCAGGATGATGTTGCGAAAGAGGAAAAGGGGATGAATTAGGAACGTGGAGAGCAATTTCAGCGAATAGGGATCTGTATCAAACCTGCCAAAACTCCCTGTTCCTCCTGCCATCTTCCCAATCAAGGTGTCGGTTCTTAATGCCAGAAAGTGTGAATTTTGTTCGATTCAGACGCGGAGTCACGTGAAAGCTCAGGAAAAAGGAGGTGAGGCGGACAAAGTCAGTGGGTAGCTGCGTGGTTGAAAAGGATCATCTGCCGTTAAACTGAATGCATTGGCCTTATGGAGGTAAATGGAATGGCGAAGTTCAAGACTCCTATGCTTGATGAATTGGAGAAAGGGCCGTGGCCAAGTTTCGTGACTGACGTCAAGAGAATGGCGACGAAAAAACCTGAGTGCGAAGACTGGCTCGGGCTCATGGAAATGTCCTTCGAGCACAAGGAAGGGCATTGGAAGCATGGCGGCATCGTGGGTGTTCTGGGCTACGGCGGAGGGGTCATCGGCCGTTACTGTGACCGCCCCGACGTTTTCCCCAACGTCGCCCACTTCCACACGGTCCGGGTCAATCAGCCCGCCAGCAAGTTCTACAACAGCGAAATCCTCCGCAAGATCTGCGACCTTTGGGAAAGACGTGGAAGCGGCCTCACCAACATGCATGGTTCCACGGGCGACTTGGTCCTTCTGGGAACCACGACGGACCAACTGGAGCCCCTTTTCTACGAGTTGACCCATGATCTGGGCATGGACCTGGGCGGTTCGGGTTCCAATATGAGAACACCCGAAGGCTGCGTGGGGATGGCCCGATGCGAGTGGTCCTGTATCGACACCCAGGACATCATTTACGACATCACCATGGAATATCAGGATGCCCTCCACAGGCCCATGTTCCCCTACAAGTTCAAATTCAAGTCTTCGGGTTGTGCCTGTGACTGTGTGGCCGCCATCGCCCGTTCGGATTGCTCCATCATCGGAACCTGGCGGGACAACATCCGCATCGATCAGGAAGCCGTCCGCGCTTACTTCGGAGGGGAACTGGTACCACAGGCGGGAGCCCATGGTTTCGGCAAGAGGAAGCTCGACATTCAGGCAGAAGTGATCGATCTTTGCCCGACCCGTTGCATGGAATGGGATGGCAAGACCCTGAAGATCTGGGATGAGGACTGCACCCGCTGCATGCACTGCATCCGCGTCATGCCCCGTGCCCTGAGGCCTGGCCTCGATACGGGCGCCACCATCCTTGTCGGCGCCAAGGCTCCCATTCTCGAAGGCGCCCAGCTTTCCAGCGTTGTGATTCCCTTCATCAAGATGGAACCTCCTTATGGAGAGTTCAAGGAATTTGTGGATAAGATGTGGGAGCTCTGGATGGAACAGGGCAAGAACCGCGAGCGTTTGGGAGAAATGATTCAGCGCCTGGGGCTCCGTGAATTCCTCAAGGCCTGCGACCTGACCCCCGATCCACGCATGGTCAACACGCCTCGGTACAATCCTTACATCTTCTACGATCCAGAAACAGTACCCGGTGGTTGGGAACATGATGGAAAAGCATTCCGTGAACGTCATCAAGCTTAGGAGATGAAACTATGCCTTTCAATCCCAATGAGTTAATGAAAGATCGCATCACAGATATCGGTCCTCCCAAGTACGACACTTTCATGCCCCCCGTCGTCAAGGAGAACTATGGGAAATGGAAGTACCATGAACTCCTGGAGCCCGGCGTTCTCGTGCACGTGTCCGAAAGCGGCGCTGAAGTTTATTCGGTCCGCATCGGCACGGCTCGTCTGATCAGCGTGGATCTCATCCGGGAGATGTGTGACATCGCGGACAAATACTGCGGTGGGTATCTGCGTTGGACCACTCGGAACAATGTCGAATTCCTCGTGAGTGACAAGAGCAAGCTCCAACCCCTGCTGGCCGAACTCAGGGGCCGCGGAAACTGGTTCCCGGTGGGCGGCACCGGCCACAGCATCACCAACATCGTCCATACCCAGGGATGGGCCCACTGCCACACCCCGGCCATCGACGCCTCTGGCGTCGTCAAGGCGGTTATGGACGAGTTGTTCGAGTACTTCGGTTCCCACAAGCTTCCCGCTCAGGTGCGCATCGCATTGGCGTGCTGCCTCAACATGTGCGGCGCGGTCCACTGCTCTGACATCGCCATTCTCGGTGTTCACCGCAAACCCCCCTTGGTTGAACATGAGCGCGTGCAGAATGTGTGCGAGATTCCTCTGGTCATCGCATCATGCCCCACGGCGGCCATCAAGCCCAAGAAGGTCGGGGAGCTCAAGAGCATCGAAATCAACAACAACCGCTGCATGTTCTGCGGTAACTGCTACACCATGTGTCCCGCCCTGCCTCTGGCAGACGGCGAGGGCGACGGCATCGCGCTGTGGGTTGGCGGCAAGGTCTCCAATGTCCTTTCCCAGCCCATGTTCTCCAAGCTCGCCGTTCCGTTCATTCCCAACGAGCCCCCCAGATGGCCGACGACCGTCGAGACGATCAAAAAGATCGTTACGGAATATGCAGCCGGTGCCCGCCTCTACGAGCGTGTCGGCGACTGGATCAACCGCATCGGTTGGGAGCGATTCTTTGAGAAGACGGGACTCGAGTTCGGTCATGAGCACATCGACGATTATCGTTTGGCCATGACCACCTGGAGAACCACGACTCAGTTCAAGTTCTAGTGCGTCGACGATGCTTCTCTCGCCCCGTTTCATTCAATGGAGGCGGGACGATGTGGGAGAGGCGCCGAGGCGAGATCGCTTCATGCCAAGGATTGACGGAGTCTGTCTCCCGCCCTGGGTGGGAGACAGACTTTCAGTGGGTAAGACTCTGATGCTGTTCCAAAAACCGCGGCTTGTGATCGCTGCCTTGCGTGGTGGCTCGGGGAAGACGCTCGTTTCCCTTGGCCTCGTGGCGGCTTGGCGGCGGGAATACGGGCTGCGGGTGATTCCCTTCAAGAAGGGGCCGGATTACATCGACGCGGGCTGGCTATCCCTGGCGGCGGGAGGTCCTTGTTACAATCTGGACCCCTTTCTCATGAATCCTGGCAGCATGCTGGATTCGTTTGTCCGCAGGTCCCTGAGCGGGGACTGCAGCGTGATTGAGGGAAACCGGGGACTCTATGACGGGGTGGATACCCAGGGGACTTATTCCACCGCGGAGTTGGCCAAGTTCCTGAAAGCGCCGGTGGTTCTTGTCCTGGATGGGACGAAGGTGACGAGGACCGCGGCGGCACTGGTCCTGGGCTGTCAAAAGATGGATCCGGAGGTGCGGATCGCCGGAGTCGTCCTCAACCACGTTGCCGGGAAAAGGCACGAGAGGGTGCTTCGCGGCTCCATCGAGAGCTTCTGCGGAGTGCCGGTGCTGGGTGTGATTCCCAAGCAGGCCGCCAATTTCTTTCCTGAGCGCCATCTGGGTCTTGTGCCGTACCAGGAAGCGGCGAATTCCATCGAAGCGATGGATCATGCCGCGAGGATGGCAAAGGGGTTTCTGGATCTGGAGGCCCTCCTGCAGCTGGCAAAAGGGGCCGAGCCTCTGGGCATGCCCCTTCCTTCCGTGGCCAGGGAGAGCGTCGGTCAGCCGGTGGATCCGCCGGTCATCGGAGTGTTGCGCGATGCGGCATTCCAGTTCTACTACCCTGAGAACCTGGAAGCGCTCGAGGAATGTGGTGCCGTTCTGAAGGAAATCTCGAGCTTCGAAAAAGGGCCCCTGCCCCGCTTGGATGCGTTGTATGCAGGGGGAGGTTTTCCCGAGACACATCTGGAAATCCTTGCCGAAAACCAGGGTTTCAGGGAATCACTCAAAACGGAAATAGAGGCCGGCCTGCCTGTTTACGCGGAATGCGGCGGGCTGATGTTTCTTTGCAGGGAAATCCTCCACGGAGATAAAGCCTTTCCCATGGCGGGAGTCTTTCCCTACAGCGTGGTCATGGAATCAAAGCCCCAGGGACACGGCTATGTGGTCATGGAGTGTGCCGGCTGGAATCCGTATTTTCCGGTGGGGGCCGAGTTGAAAGGGCACGAGTTTCACTATTCCCGCATCGTTGGCCCGGATGCTGCTACTCCTTTTGTCTTTAAATTGACGAAAGGACATGGAATAGTAGCGGGACGAGATGGATTGTGCTATAAGAACGCCTTGGCGAGTTATGCGCATATCCACTCTGCTGGCGGTTCGGGTTGGGCGGATGCCATGGTGGCCGCCGCCTCAAGACATAAGCTGGAAAGGTCGAGGAAATCACACATTCCTCAAGGTGATGCTGAACGACGCATGACTGGGAAGCATGACTATTTAACCGCAGTCTGAAAGGAGGAAACATCAATGGCAATGGTTGAATTCAAAGGCAAGTCATTTGAACTGGATGAAGATGGATTCATCAGCAGCTACGAGCAATGGTGCCCGGAGTGGGTTGATTATGTGAAGAACTCCGAGGGAATCACGGACCTGACCGAGGAGCACTGGAAGGTCATCCACGTTCTCCAGGATTACTACAAGAAGCATGGCATTGCCCCCATGGTGCGGATTCTCACCAAGGTTACGGGCTACAAGCTGAAGTACATCTACGAGCTTTTCCCCTCCGGACCGGGCAAGGGAGCCTGTAAGATGGCCGGGTTGCCCAAACCCACCGGTTGCGTCTAGTCGAATCTTCACAGGGCTTCGGGGAGGGGCTGCCGCCCCCCCTGAACCCTCCTTCGGACTTCAGTTTCCACGAACGGTGGAAGCCTGTGCCGAAGGATCTACTGGCTTTCCGCCGCGTGTTTGGTACAAGGAGGGTTGTTCGGGAGAGCTCGGGCATCCCCCATGCACATTGGCCCAAGGTGCCGGTGGTTGTTCGTGGCCGGCAATCAACTCAATCTGGTCTTCTCATGCTATCCTCTGCCTCGATCATTCCCGCGCCGCTTTCCTGGGACCACTCTCATCCGGACAATATTGAAAAAGTTCATGCATTATTAAGGGGTTGGCGTTTCCAGCATCCGCATTCATATTCGGTTGACATTAACATTAAAATCGGTTTAGGTAGGCGGAGCTTATGGGATGAGGAGGGGCTAAAGGGGCTCTGTTCCCCGAGAGAGCAGGCCAGGGATGCGAGAGAGGATTTCAAGCGACTACGGAGGAGTGCAAAATGTTCAAAGTTACAGTTAACAAGGAAAAGTGTACCGGTGATGCCGAATGTGTCGATGTATGCCCCGTGGATGTCTATGAGCTGGTCGACGGGAAGGCTGATCCTGTGAACGAAGAAGAGTGCCTCGGCTGCGAAAGCTGTGTTGAGGTGTGTGAGGCGGGTGCCATCACTGTAGAGGAAGTGTAGGGACCATACACTTTTCCTTGGGTTTTTCAGAACGACTGAGAAAAGCCGCTTTGCTTCGGAAACGGGCAGGCGGCTTTTGGTATTTGTGGTCCTGTGCATTCTGGTGAAATAGGGAGCTTGCAGGTCTTCACGGGAAAAGGGCGGTATGAAGAGAATGCAGAGGCCAGGGTGGTGTACGGGTTGTGTGTGGGAGGAGGGCAAAAAAAACCCGCCTGGATTAACCAGGCGGCAGAGAACAGGCACTAGAAAATCCGTGTTGCTTTCATGACCCTTCCTTGGACCCCGGATGGCATTGGGCGCACGTCACGGGGGCTTTGGTGTCGGGTTTCTCTTTCTTGAGTTTTTGATGGCATCCCTGGCAGTTGTTGTGGAAGGCCAGCTTGAGGTTCAGCTTCTGCTGTTCCGGGGGCAGTTTCTTTTCGCCCTGAATGGTGGGTTCGTTGTGACACTTCTCACACTTATCCACCGCGTCGGTGTCTTTCCAGACGTTCTTGCCGTCCTGGTAGACATGATGGCACTCATTGCAGGCGATCTTGTACTCTTCCGCATGCTTCTTGTGGGTTAACTTCACCGCGCTCTTGGTCGGTGTAGCCCAAAGCCCCGCCTTGATGTCCATCTCATCCGCCGCCTTTTGCTGAGCCATAACAACGAAGGTTGCCACGAACACAACGAGGGCCGCAACGACCGTACAGGAAATCAGCTTTCCACCTTTCATTCTCTTTGCCTCCTCCATGATTTGCTGTTTCAAGACATTTTCCCGAAGAGTCCCTAGTGAGCCAACTGGGCACGCATTCTAGTGAACTTCACTTCGCAATGTCAAGGCGCTTTTCCAAAGGGACGTCAACCGGATTCCATCCGCGGGAGCGGGGGGCTCGCCTCGCAATGCTCTTGACTTAAGAAAGTCCTCCGTCCATGGTTCCCCTCCCCTTGGTGGGAGGGGCTAGGGGAGGGGGTTGATCGCATTCACTTTTCACCCTCCCCCATCCCCTCCCATCAAGGGAGGGGAGTTCTGATGTGCTTAAGTCAACAGTATTGGGCTCGCCTCGTCAGGGAGTGGATCTCCTCGGCCTGGTTGTTCGAGTGTGGGGCAGTTATTAGATTGAGGGCATGGAGACTGGCCTCGAAAATTCCGATCAAAGCGTTGTTGTATTTCATGTTCATGAATTATCGGGCAATTATACCCCGGGAGCCTGGCTTGAGTTTTCGCTAGACTTTTTGCTTGCAGTGCTGGTAGATGACTGCGCACTCGGGAGGCTCGGCAGAAGGATTGTGAGGTTGCCATGCAGTTTCAAAGGCTTGAGTTCAAGAATACGAGAGGTGAAAGGCTTGCCGCGCGACTCGATTTGCCGGAGGGTGACAAGCCAAGGGCTTATGCGGTCTTTGCTCACTGTTTCACATGCACGAAGAACTTCAACGCCATCCTGAATATCAACCGTTCATTGGCGAAGGAAGGGATCGCGGTGCTCCGTTTCGACTTCACCGGCATCGGTGAAAGCGAGGGCGACTTTTCCGAAACGAGCTTTGGGACGAACGTCGACGATCTGGTTGCCGCGGCGGAATTTCTTGGTTCCGCTTATGAGCCTCCCAAGCTGCTTATCGGCCACTCTCTCGGAGGCGCGGCGGTCTTGCAGGCGGCAAGACGCATCCCTTCCTGCACTGCGGTGGCCACCATCGGGGCTCCTGCCGACCTGTCCCACCTGTCTCGGATTCTGGGCCCTTCGAGGACCGCCTGGGAGAGGAAAGGGAAATCGGAGATCACGCTTCACGGAAAGACCTTCACCATTGGGAAACAATTCGTGGAAGACCTTGGAGATGACAGCATGGAGTCCACAATTCGGGGTCTTGGAAAGGCCCTCATGATATTTCACTCTCCCGTGGATGAAGTGGTTGCCATGGAAAACGCTTCGAAAATCTTTGAAGTGGCCGGGTATCCAAAAAGCTTTGTGTCCCTTGAGGGGGCCGACCATCTCTTGACGAGCCGGGAGGATTCGCTGTACGTGGGTTCAGTCCTTGCCTCCTGGTCGGCCAGGTACCTTGGACTCATGCAGGAGCCCCAGGCCCCGAGGGACTTGCGGGACAACAGGGTCGTCGCGAGAACCGGTAAGAAAGGATACCAGACCGAGATTATTGCCGGCGGGCACAGACTCGTGGCAGACGAGCCCATCCCCCTTGGCGGAGCGGATACCGGCCCCAATCCATATGACCTTCTGGTCGGAGCATTGGGGGCGTGCACCTCAATGACCCTGAGGATGTATGCCGACCGCAAGAAATGGCCGCTTGAGAGCATCACCGTCAGGTTGAAGCACGAAAAGATCTATGCCGAAGACTGTCAACAGTGCGAGACCAAGAGCGGCAAAGTGGATTCCATCCATCGAGAGATTGAGCTTGGAGGAGTTCTGGATCAGGATCAAAGGGTAAGGCTTCTTGAAATCGCCGATCGTTGCCCTGTTCACAGGACACTGCATTCCGAAGTGCAGGTGACCTCACGTCTCAAGGAGGAGGATTCCGCTCTCTCTGGAAAGCCCTAGGACCGGGTTTTTTCCGGAGGGGAGTGCTTGGTGTCTCCTGACCCTTTTGTATCACCACGCTGTGAGGTTGTCACACTGCGACCAGATTGAAAGGAGAAGAGTGAGCATGAAAATCCCATTGGAGATCAGCTGCAGAAACTTGGAGCTGGCTGACGAGACGCGAGACCTGATTCGAGAGAAGGCCGAAAAGCTCGATAACCTTTATGATGATATCATCAGGTGCCGTGTGAAGGTGGATGTGCCTCATCGGAGTCAGCGAAGCGGTATCCACTATGACGTTCGTATCGACATCACCGTGCCCGGTGGAGAGGTCGTCGTGAAAAGGGAACCGGGGGAAGACCTCCATGTTGCCATCCTGAATTCCTTCGATGTGGCGCAAAGGCGGCTCAAGGATTACGCGGGCAGGCAACGCGGCGAGGTCAAGTTTCATGAGGAAAAGCCTACAGCGCAGATCGCCAGGGTGTTTCATGATGAAGGCTATGGGTTTCTCCTCACCCCGGATGGCAGAGAGGTCTACTTCCACGAAAATGCGCTCCTCAATGGAGACTTCAGGAATCTGCAGGTGGGAGCCTCCGTTCAGTTCGTCGAACGGGAAGGTGACGAGGGCTTGCATGCGAGCTCCATCACGGTGCTTTGAGGTTATTCCGCCGTGGAGTGAGCTTGGGTGCTTTCCACAGTCTCACTCCCGGCGGTTCCCCCTCCCCGTTGGTCATTCCCCCTATTGTTGCGTTGAGCTGTACTCAGCAGTCTCGCCCCTTGCCGGATCGGCACGAGTTTCATCAAGCTTCCAACCATGGTATATTTGTCGCCGTCAGGAGAATTGGGTCCTGAGGAGCTCCGTATCTCACCGCATTACCAAACTGACAGGCCAGTAGGGATAGAAGATGTTTTTCGGAGGCTTTGAGGTTTTTTTTGTGATTTTTCTGATTGTGGCCAATGGCCTCTTCGCCATGTCCGAGATCGCGATCATTTGTTCTAGAAAAGCCAGGCTCCAACGGTTGGCCGAGGATGGGAATTCGGGTGCGAGGGTTGCCCTGGATTTGGCCGACTCTCCCAACCTTCTCCTTTCAACGGTCCAGGTCGGAATCACCCTGATAGGGGTGCTGAGCGGGGCTTTCAGCGGAGCATACTTCGCGGACCCGTTGGCGCATTTTCTCGGCCGGTTCCAAATCCTCGCCCCTTACAGCCAAGTGGTCGCCTTGATCGTCATCGTTCTCGGTTTGACCTATCTTTCACTGGTGATTGGGGAACTGGTTCCCAAGCGCCTGGCATTGAACGACCCGGAGCGCATTGCCTCACGCATCGCCACTCCCATGCGAGCTCTTTCGATGGTTGCTTCTCCGGCAATAAAGGTGCTGAGCGCTTCAACGGATCTAGTGCTCAAGCTTTTGGGAATGCGTCCCACGGGCGATCCTGCGGTGACTGAAGAGGAAATCAAGGTTCTGATCGATCAAGCCACGGTTGCCGGCATTTTTGACGAAGCAGAGCAAGACATGGTGGAGAGGGTGTTCCGCCTGGGTGACCGGCGGGTGGGGGTGTTGATGACTCCGCGGAGGAAGATCAACTGGCTGGATATCGATGACTCGCCCGACAGGAACCGCAGGCGGATCATGAAGAGCAGCTACTCCCGATTTCCGGTGTCACAGGGGCGCCTTGGGAACATCCTCGGCGTTGTCCACGTGAAGGACCTCCTGAACCGTTCCCTGTTGGGACAGCCCTTCGACCTCAAGCCGTGTTTGACGCAGCCTCTCTATCTTCTGGAGAGCATGCAGGTGTTGAAGGTCTTGGAGGCTTTTCGGGAGAGCGGAAACCAGATGGCCCTCATCGTTGATGAATACGGGACCATCGAGGGGATGGTTACCTTGAACGATGTCCTCGAGGCCATCATTGGCAATCTCCCCTCTCTAGACGCGGTCGAGCAACTCAGGGTGACGCAGCGAGGCGATGGATCCTGGCTCGTTGACGGGATGCTTCCACTGGATGAGTTCAAGGATTTCTTCCATATCAGGAGCCTTCCTGATGACAAGAGCGGCCATTTTCACACCCTTGGTGGGTTCATCATGACCCATCTGGGCCGCATTCCTGTTGCCGGTGACCACATTGAGACGAGTGGTCTGCGCATGGAGGTGGTGGACATGGACGGTCATCGGGTGGACAAGGTCCTCATTGACCGAATCGAACCGGTCACGGAGGAAAATGGAGAGTGATCCATGCCGCCTCTTTTTGCTTTTCCCGGGACGCTTGGGCCGCGTGGCAACCGGCAGTTTCGGGGACTGGCCGGGTTTCCTGTGGGCGCGGGTTGATTGGATTGTCGCACTGAGATCAATTGAAGGGTGAGAGGGAAATGCTCCATTTATACAACACCATGACGAGACGCAAGGAACTGTTCCGTTCCCGTGAAGACAGGATTGTCAGAATGTTCACCTGCGGTCCATCCATCTATGGTCGGCCGCATCTTGGCAACTACCGCACGTTTGCCTGGGAGGACGTTCTGCAGCGGTATCTGGAACACCTGGGCTACACGGTCCATCGGCTCATGAACATGACGGACGTCGAAGACAAGGCCCTGGCGGAGGCGGAAAAGGCGGGAACCACCGTCCAGGAGCTCACGGACGAAAAAGCCGGGCTCTTTTTCAGGGAGGCGCAGACGCTCAGAATCAGGCTCCCGAACCCGTTGCCGAGATCCTCCACAAGTGTGGACCAGGCTGTGAGGCTCATCAAGATCCTGATGGAAAAAGGCTATGCCTATGAGCACGGCAAGGATATTTTCTATGATCCCGGGAAGTTTCAAGGGTTCGGCAGGCTCTTTGGCCTTGACATGAGTCGCTGGCCGAAAGCCAAGCGGAGATTTCGCAAGGACACATACCCGGGGAGGCGCTGGAACCTGGGGGATTTTATCCTCTGGCACGGCTACAGGCAGGGTGACAAGCTCTACTGGGACACGGACATCGGAAGAGGCAGACCCTCCTGGAATATCCAGGATCCGGCCATGGTCACCGAACATCTCGGCTACAGCATCGACATCGCGTGTGGAGGCATCGACAACCTCTACAGGCACCATGACTATAACATCGCGGTTGTGGAAGGGGTTTCCGGTTCCGATTTTTCCCGTTTCTGGCTGCACGGGGAGCACTTGCTGGCGAATGGGAAGAAGATGTCCAAGAGCATCGGGAACATCGTTTATCCGGAGGACTTGCAGAAAGAGGGCTACAGTGGGGAGCAGATCCGATTTTATCTGATTCATGGCCATCATCGGAAGAGGATGAACCTGACCGGCGCGAATGTGGCAAGCAGGGCGCATCAGCTCGACGCATTGAGGCAGGTTGCCGGAGAGGTTTGCGCCATGGCCGGCCCTCATGAGACAGGGGACTCCATCACGGATTTGCCCGCTGGAATCATCGAGTCATTGGTTCCTCAGTTCGAGATGCACATGAACGATGACTTGGACATCAAAGGGGCCGTCGACGGGCTTCATGAGGAGTTGGACAAACTGGCCATACTGAAGAAAGACGGGCTCTTGGGGCCAAGGGCAGCTGCGAGCGCCGAGGCGGAGTTGCGGCGCATCGACGCGGTGATCCAGGTCCTGTTTCCGGCATCGACCATGTATCCCGCCTCGGGAAGACCTTCATGACAAGTGAGCCCGTCACATCGATTTTCATCGAAGAGAACTCACCCAGGGACGGAATCCAAAACGAAACAACCCCGTTTTCCCTGGAGGAACGTGTTGCTCTCATCAATGCTCTCAGCGAGTGCGGATTCCGGCGGATTCAGGTCGGCGCCTTCGTGGATTCCCGGAAAGTTCCGCAAATGGCCTCCACGGAGAAACTTTTCGAAAAGATCGATCAAAGGCCGGGGGTCACCTATTCTGCCCTGGTGCTGAATGAAAGGGGCATGGATCGGGCCCTGTCGGCCGGATTGAGACATGTTTCCTTTTTCATTTCGGCGAGCGACACACACAGCCGGAAAAACACCAACCGCTCGATGGAGGAAGGGCTCGCATTGGCCGAGAAAGCCATTAGGCGAGCCAAAGAGCGTCAGGTGGCGGTGCAGGGTGGAATCATGAATGCTTTCACATGCCGTTTCGAGGGCCCGATTCCCCCCAGTCGTGTTCTGGGATTGGTGCGTTCGCTCCTGGAGATGGGCGTGGACGAGATCAACCTGGCCGATACGGCGGGTCTTGCCCATCCGGGACAGGTGGAGGGGATGGTGCATGAGGTTGCGAATTTGAGCACGAAGCCCCTTGCTCTCCATCTTCATGACACCCTTGGGTTCGGTCTGGCCAATGTTTACGCCGCATGGAGGGCCGGAGCCAGCCGGTTTGACGCTTCCTGCGGCGGACTCGGCGGCTGCCCGTTCATCCCCGGGGTGTCGGGCAACATCGCGACGGAAGACATGGTCCATCTTTTCGAATCCATGGGTGTCCAGACGGGGATTTCGCTCTCGAGATTGTCTTCCGTCATCGCATTCCTCCAGGGTAAATTGAATCGCCCGCTGGCCGGCAGGTACGAGTCCGTGGCGTCCCTGATTCCCGACACGCCTTGTTTCGACGCGATGCGGGAGTGAGCGGCCCGGGATGGAGAATCCCGGCGCCGGTGCCCGATCGATGGGCGGGCTCTCTTTTTTGGTTGATCAATGGTCCAAAGTGTGATGATTTGGGGGCAATGCAGGAAGGCACCTTTGACCTCCATCGAGGGCCCCGTGAGATCAGTTTCCGTGGGGATGATTTGAAGCCTTCGGAAAAGTGCGAAATTGCGCCAAGCTTATCTGTTCTGCACCCGAGACAGCTCGGTTCCCACCTTGGACCAACGATTTTGTTTGTGGAGATGAATGATGAAGAAGTCTGCCGGGACGATCTTTCTGCTGGGGATGGTGATGCTTTTTTTGCAGTCGTGCGCGGAGTTTCAGCCAACCCTCAAGCTGCAGAAAACGCCGGTGAGCACCGGAGAGTTGCGGTTGTTGAGCCTTCAGGTTCCTGAGCAAGTGGGAGAAGATCTTCCCTACGATGTGCAGGTCACCTTCGAAGCGGCCGGACAGCCTCGGATCAAGAGGGTCTGCTTCATGTGGGTTTCCGAGAAGGTGTCGGTCCCATCCCCCTCACTCTACTGCTACGCCTGGGAGGCTCAGACCGACAAAGACATCGGCTCCACGTGCACCCGCTGGCTAGCGGATGGGCCCTATGCCCAGTCGTCTCCCGCGTTCTGCACGAAGGTCGAGAGCATAGAATATGGGAGCCCGGGGCACCTTATGGTGAAGATAAGAACCCAGAATGTGGAGCAAGTCTACAACAGGCTTGAATGCTATGCCGAGTACCTGCATGGGGGCGAGACCGACATCACCAACAAGGTCAGTGCCAGGGTCAAGGTGGAAAAACTGGGTCAGTAATGACAAGGATTCGAAACGCTCGCTGCATCGCGTGCGGTTGGCTGAGACTCTCACCTGCGTGAGATCCTCGTTGGGACGTGAGTGGAGTGCCGGCTTATGGCCGGCGGTGTTGTTGACTTTTCATTCAGAAAAGGAGGATGGACATGAGCGTCTACAAAGTGATCGAACTGGTCGGGACAAGTGAAGTTTCATGGGAAGAGGCGGCAAAGGAGGTGCTGGCGACCGCGAAAAAATCCCTGAGAAACCTGAGGGTGGCCGAGGTGGCCGAACTTGACGTGAAACTCGATGAGGAGAAGGTCATTTATCGGGCGAAAATGCGGGTCTCCTTCAAGTACGAGAGCTAGTGGGGTTCGGAGGAGAGTGTTCCCCCCACGGTTTCGGTGGGCACGATGACTCCGTGCCCACCCTGCACCTCAATCGACTCAGGGTTTGAAGCTCTTTAGAGTCTCCTTATTCTATTCTGCCCACCCAAGCTGCTTGCCAATTTCAGCCCGACACTGTTGATGCAAGACCAACCCGTCTAATTCAGGCCCAATTCTGCTCCCCGCGGCCATCGTTCATTCCATTTCCGCCCTTCTTCCCGCGATGAAGCCCCGGATTGAACCGAGAGTCGTGCCCCTTTCTCAAGGGGTGCGGCTCTTCTAGAAGGGATGGTAACCAGATGGTAGGGCGGG
>CAVOPT010000004.1:0-1161107 GCA_963698165.1 uncultured delta proteobacterium | reverse complement strand
CAGAACCCGATGGGGGTTTTCTCCCTTTTTGCCGCGTTAAGACACCTTCCGTCAGAGCCAGACCAGAGAAAAGGTCCCTCTTTTCCTGTCCTTCCCCGAGAAGAAGCTCATTCCCATGGATTTTCCCGCCGCGGGCCGGTGCGCTGCTCAGGTCAAAACACGAGGACTGAAGGTGCGTCAGGCTCACAGGGCGAGACAGGGCAAGAGGGAGCCGCTTTTTGTGCGGCACGAGGTTTTTGCTTCCATGGCAATTGACACCGCCCTGACGGGCGCTTTTTTTAATGCCAGCTGCAGACAAGCAGCACAATGGAGAGGTCGACAAGGATGATCATCAGTCTGAAATGGCTCCGCAATTATGTGGACGTCCCCATTTCCGTCGAGGAGCTGTCACACCGCCTGACGATGACCGGGCTCGAGGTGGAGGGAGTGTGGAAGACGGCGGAGTCCCTGCAGCATGTCATTGCGGCAAGGCTTGAACGGGTCGAGCCACATCCCAATGCGGATCGTTTGCAGGTGTGCAGGGTGTCGACCGGGGCTGCCGACTACCAGGTGGTTTGCGGCGCTCCGAATCTTCGGGTGGGATCCATGGTTCCCCTGGCGCTGCCGGGGGCGGTTCTCCCAAGTGGCATGAGCATCGGCGAGACGCTCGTTCGTGGGGAGTTGTCCCAGGGAATGCTTTGCTCCCAGAAGGAATTGGGACTGGGTCCCGACGAGAGTGGAATCTGGGAGCTCCCGGCGCGGGTTGGGGCGGGAGATTTCGTCAGTGAGGCCCTGGACCTGGAAGACGTGATTCTGGAGATTGGCGTGACACCGAATCGAGGAGACTGCCTCTCCGTCATCGGCATCGCAAGGGAGGTGGCCGCCCTGTGCAAAGGTCATGTTCACTACCCCGAAACCCACGTTCAAGAGACCGGTCCGGCCATCGAAACCCTGACCTCCATCACGGTCCATGACGCTGACGGGTGCCCCCGCTATGCCGGCCGGGTCCTTCAGGACATCACGGTGGGGCCGTCGCCGGACTGGCTGCGCGACAGACTGCACGCCGTGGGCTTGAGATCCATCAACAACATCGTTGACGTGACCAACTTCGTGCTGATGGAATTGGGGCAGCCGCTGCACGCCTTTGATTACGACCGGCTCAGAGAACATCGCATCGTGGTGCGGAGTGCCCGGGACGGTGAGCGATTCACCACTCTGGACGGAGTTGAGCGAACTCTGTTCGGCGACACGCTTCTCATTTGCGATGGCGTTGGTCCGGTGGCCATCGCGGGCATCATGGGCGGGCTGGATTCGGAAATCGTCCCTGAGACCAGACGTGTGCTCATCGAAAGTGCCTATTTCAACCCGCTCTCCATTCGAAGAAGCTCCAGAAGCTGGGTTTTGAGACGGAATCCGCCTATCGATTTGAACGGGGAGTTGATCCTCAGGGAGTACTCAGAGCCCTGGACCGTGCCGCACAGCTGATGGCGAGTTGGCGGGGGGGGCCGCCGCCGCCGGGTGCATCGACGTGGTTGCCAACCCATCAACGTTCCCGCGCTGGCCCTGAGGGTGGCCCGGACGAACCGCTTCCTCGGGACGGATCTCACCGCCTCGGAGATGGCCGAAGCCCTCGCGAGCATCGAAATGCGGATTGAATCTGCACCGAGCAGGAGCTTCTCGTACGTCCTCCGTCTTTTCGGAGGGCGTTACACGGGAAGTGGACCTGGCGGAGGAGGTTGTGAGGGTCGTCGGCTACGATCGAGTTCCGGTGACCACACCGAAGGGGCAGGTCGTTTCGGCGGAACTGGATCCGCATCTGGAATGCCGCCTGGAGCTGAAGAACGCATTGCAGGCCGTGGGCTTTTTTGAGGTCATCACGTATTCGTTCATTGGTCTCGAATCCCTGCGCAGGCTAGGATACCCCGAGGACGACGCGAGACTCCGCCCTGTTCGCATCAAGAACCCCCTCAGCGAGGAGCTGGCCGTGATGAGAACAAGCCTGGTTCCAGGGGTGCTCCAGGCGGCGCGCCACAATTTCGACCGTGGAAACGAGGACCTGCGACTGTGTGAACTGAGCAAGGCGTTCATCCCTCGAGAGGGCAGACGCTTCCGGAAGAACCCCATCACCTGGTGGGCGTGATGGCGGGAAGGCGTGACCCTGATTTCCTCTACGGTTCTGAGGAGGAGATCGACTATGGCGATGTGAAGGGCGTTGTTGAGGAAATCATGGAGGTGCTTCAGATCCATCCGGTCCAGTACCGGACTGAAGGCCTGCCGCCCTATCTGGATTCCAGGCGTTCGGCGGCCGTATTCTGTGAGGGAGAAGTTCTGGGCTGTTTTGGGAAGCTCTCCGACCCGGCGGCGCAGGCGTACGACCTAAAAAAAACCGTTCATGTTTTCGAGCTCGATTTCGATAGGATCTATGCCAGACGCTGCCCACGCCCTCTCTTCAGGGCGCTGCCGAAGTTTCCATCCGTTGTGAGAGACATCGCTCTTGTTGTGGATGAACGGGTACCTGTCCAAGAACCTCTGGACTTCATTCAGGGCCAGCAGATCGGGTTCCTCGAGAAGACGGAAGTTTTCGATGTGTACAGGAGCCCTCAGCTGGGCAGCGGAAAGAGGAGTCTCGGTTTCAGACTGGTTTACAGGGCTCCGGACCGGAGTCTCACGGATGAGGAAGTCAATCTCCTTCACCGCAAATTGGTGGATAAGGTCATCAAGGAATTTGATGCCAGCTTGAGGTGATAGAAAGATCGCATGGTGGATAAGGATCAAGAGACGCCGAGGCCAGACGTACTGGACAAAAGCTCTCCTTGTCAGGTCACCTATTACATTGAAGAGCAGACATTCAAGGGAACCTGCATCCACTTCAATGAGAGGGGGATGCTCGTCCATTGCCCGCAGCCGGCCCCCCTGAACACGAAAGTCAGGCTCAGCCTCCAGTTTCCGGGATTCAAGAACGTCATCGAACTTCAAGGAGAGGTGGTGTGGACAAACATCCACGGCCCGGCGGACACCCTGTCTCCCCGTGCCATGGGAGTGAAGTTTTACAACGTGGATCGGGACATGGAGAGGCTCCTAGCTGATCTCGCCGCTCAGTTCGACACCCAGGGAAGCATTTTCAGCTGCTACTACACGTGATGAGACGCCCAGGTCGATCCGGCAGGGGTAAAGTTTTGGCGCCGGCGTTTTCGGAAGTTTTTCATTTCAGAGTGTTGCCCACCGCAGCATCCGCAAATTCGGTATAGAACCGCTCGCAGAGGCGCTGTTGACTCCTAGCGCCGCCTGAATAACGGGAAGGCGTCATTGAAACCGGTTGAGATATTCTTGGTGGCCGTTGCCCTTGGATGCGACGCTTTCGCGGTGGGTCTGGGAGTCGGCACGCGGTTTTGCACCCCGCGGCAGGTTTTCCGCCTGGCATTCCATTTCGGTCTTTTTCAGTTCCTGATGCCTCTCCTGGGCTGGTTTCTTGGTGTGACCATCGTTGGGATAGCCCGCCAGTGGGGGCCCTGGCTGGCTTTCGCCCTGCTTCTGTTCATCGGGGCAAAAATGATTTATGAAAGCCTGCGGCCTGAGGCATCCGAGGAGACGGAAAACTGCCCGGACCCCACCAGGGGGTTGAACCTGGTCATGCTTTCCGTTGCCACCAGCATGGATGCCCTCGGAGTCGGCTTCAGTCTCGGTATGCTGCAACAGAGCCTCCTTTACGCGGCCGTCTGCATTGGAGTCACCGCCTGCCTCATGACCTGGGCCGCCATGAAGCTCGGCAATCGGCTCTCCGCGACTTTTGGCCGGCGTATGGAAACCGTTGGGGGGGTTGATCCTTATCACTATTGGAATTAAGCTCCTGCTTTGATCGAGGTGGACTTTCACTATGGCAGTCAAATTGGAAATTGGGCTCAAGGCACATCTTTTCGATGCCGAGGGCGCCAGCCTCTGCAAGAAGATCCGCGACTATTTCGGATGGGAGATCCGGGAGGCCCGTGTCATCCATGTGCTGACTCTGGATGCCGATCTCTCGGACAGGGAGATGGAAATCATACGCCGGGATATCTTTACCAACCCGGTAACCCAAGAATCCTCCTTTGAAACCCTTGCCGCGGATTTTGACTGGGCCATCTGGGTGGGTTTTCGACCAGGGGTGAGGGACACGGCAGGAAGTGTGGCCATCGAGGCCATCTCCGACACCCTTGGAAGGACCCTTGGACCCCGGGAGTCCGCCTACACCTCGAAGCTCTTCCTGCTGCGCGGATCCTCCCTGGAGAAGTGGCAGGCCGAGACCGTTGCCCGGGAACTGCTGGCCAACGACATCATCCAGCAATGGCGCATCGCCCACCTTCTCAATGGGACCCGCGAGAGGGCATCGGGATCATCTTGCCCAAGGTTTTTCTGGCCCACGAACCCTCCGTTGCCGAGATTCCCATTCCCTCCGACGACTCCCTTGCCCAGTTCAGCAGGGAGCGCAATCTCGCCCTGAACCCCCAGGACATTCCCGTCATCAGGGACTATTTCCTGCGAGAGGAGGTGCTGCGGAGACGGCGGGAAGTGGGTCTCTCGCTGCCGACCGATGTGGAGCTGGAGGCCATCTCCCAGGCGCGCAGCGATCACTGCAACCACAACACCTTCCAGGGACGATTTCACTACGAGGATCTCTCGACGGGCAAACGGGAAACCATCGACAGCCTCTTCAAGACCTGCATCGAAGCCCCCACTCTGCCATCCAGAAGGCGAAGGACTGGGTGGTCTCGGTTCTCTGGGACAATGCGGGGGTTGCCCGGTTTGATGAAGACCACAACTACGCCATCACCGGGGAAACCCACAACAGCCCGTCCAACATGGAAGCCTACGGCGGGGCTCTCACCGGAATCGTGGGAATCTATCGGGACATCATGGGCACCGGCAAGGGAGCACGGCTCCTTGCCGGCCTCTACGGGTACTGCGTCGGGCCCAGGGACTATGCCGGGCCGCTGCGCCCTCACCTGCATCCGCGTCGCCTCCTGGACGGCGTTGTGGAAGGGGTCAGGGATGGAGGGAACAAGCACGGAGTCCCGACGCCCTTCGGAAACCTCTTTCATCACCCGTCGTACCTGGGCAAGTGCCTGGTGTTCGTGGCCTCCCTCGGTATCATGCCCAGGGAGATCGACGGAGAAAGGACGGACGAGAAATGTCCTGAGCCGGGCGATTGCATCGTCATGTGCGGGGGGCGCGTGGGGAAGGACGGGATCCACGGGGTGACGGCTTCCAGCGAGACGTACTCGGAGCACACGCCGGCGGGACACGTGCAGATCGGAGACCCCTACACTCAGAAAAAAATGCACGATTTCCTTCTGGAAGCGCGAGACGAGGGTTTGATCAGCTTCATCACGGACAACGGGGGAGGGGGGCTTTCGTCCTCCATCGGCGAGTCCGCCCGGTTTGCCGGCGGGGCCCATGTGGAACTGGACAGGGTGCCCCTGAAATATGAAGGCCTGGATGTCTGGGAGATATGGGTTTCCGAATCGCAGGAGCGAATGACCGTCGCGGTGAATCCGGACAAGCTCAAACGCTTCATGGACCTGTCCAGAAGACATGAAGTGGAAAGCACCGTCATCGGGCATTACACCGACAGTGGGAAGCTCCACCTGACCTATGGGGGAAAGACCTGTGCATACCTGGATTTGAGCTTTTTCGCGGAAGATTTCCCCAAGTGGGAGTTCGATGCGCGCTGGCTCCCCCCGAGCTGCGGGGTCTGTCTGAGCCGGTGCTGGGCGAACCCGTCGATTACGGCCGTCTGGTCCATCGTGTTCTGCGCCGTCCCAACGTCTGTTCCCGGGAATGGATCCAGCGTCAGTACGACCACGAGGTTCAGGGCACGAGCGCGGTCAAGTTCTTCATCGGAAGGCACCGCGATGTGCCCGGGGACGCGGCGGTTCTGAGACCCGTGCTGGGGAGCGAACGGGGGTTGGCGGTCACTCAGGCTCTCCACCCCACTTATTCCCTCATCGACACCTATCACATGGTTGCCGCGACCATCGATGAATCCGTGAGGCGGCTTCTGTCAGTCGGAGCCAAGCTGGACGAAATCGGCGGCGTGGACAATTTCTGCTGGCCGAACATCCAGCACGATCCCCAGCTTAATCCCGACGGCGACTACAAGGCGGCTCAGCTGGTGCGGGCAAACCTGGCGTTGCGGGACACCTGCCTCGCATACGGAATTCCGCTCCTTTCAGGCAAAGACAGCATGTATGTGGACGGGCACCTTCCCGGGGATTTCGGTGAGCGTCACAAGGTTTCCGGCCTTCCCACCATGCAGTTCACGGCAACGGGGATTGTTCCGGACATCACCAGGTGCCTCACGATGGAGCTCAAGATGCCCGGCGACCTCGTCTATGTGCTCGGGATGACCCGCAACGAGCTGGGAAGCTCGGAATACTACGAGATGCTGGGTTACACGGGCCTCAACGTCCCCAGGGTGGACCAGGGGAAAAACCTCGCTCTGTACAGAGCACTGGAGAAGGCGGTGAAATCGGGATTGCCGGCGTCCTGCCACGGCATCTACCGTGGTGGTCTTGCGGTGCATGCCGTTTTGGCGGCCCTTGGCGGAGACCTGGGAATGTCCGTCGATCTTGCGAAAGTGCCGAGGGACGAACCGCTGCGCAATGACCAGGTGCTTTTCAGCGAATCCTGCGGCCGGTTTCTTGTCACGGTTCCCCCCGGGAAGCAGGGGGAATTCGAGGCTCTGTTCCAAGGGATGCCCCTTGGCCTGGTTGGAAAGGTGCAGGCAACCCCGGAGCTGGAAGTCACCGGCCTGGACGGGGAGACTCTGCTTCGGGAACCCGTTGCACTTCTCAGGCAGTCCTGGAAGGATGCAGCGCAAGATCATGGGGAGTGACTCATGGGCCTGGTTAGAGCACTCGTTTTGACGGGTTTTGGGTTGAACTGCGACCTGGAGACGGCCTACGCGCTGCAGGTGGCCGGAGCCGAAACGGAGAGGGTCCACCTGAACAGGCTCGTGTGGGGTGAACGCAGCCTCCGGGATTTTCAGATCCTGGTCGTGGGGGGTGGGTTTTCATGGGGGGATGAGCACGGGGCCGGGGTGATCATGGCCATGCGGCTGAGACATCGTCTGGGAGACGCACTTCTCCAATTCGTCCAAAGGGGAGGGGTGGTTGTCGGCATCTGCAACGGCTTCCAGGTTCTCGTGAACGTCGGGCTGCTTCCGGGTTTCACCGCCGCTCGATTGACAAGGGAAGTGGCCCTCATCAACAATGACTGTGGCAATTTCCGGGACCAGTGGGTCCACCTTGCCGTGAACCGCGGGTCCCCATGCATATTGACCCGGGGCATGGAAGCCCTGGAGTTGCCCGTCCGCCATGGCGAGGGGAAATTCCACGCTGAAGCCCCGGTGATCGATCGGTTGATTGCAAGCGATCAGGTGTTCATGCGCTATGCCGGATCGGACGGGAAACCGGCACGGGGAGAGTTTCCGTTCAACCCCAACGGTTCGGTGGACGACATCGCCGGCATCTGCGACCCCACGGGACGCATTGCCGGGTTGATGCCTCATCCCGAGGCATTCAATCACTGGACGAACCATCCGGACTGGACGGTCCTCAAAGAGCGATGCAAGAGGGACGGAAAGCCGCTGCCCGAGGAAGGCGAGGGGATTGCCCTCTTTCGCAATGCCGTGAACTACTTCAGCTAGGTGCCAGGGTAACCGCTCGCCGCCATCCCCGGGGTAATGAACCCTGGCGCGCGCATGACACTGGTAATGGTCCAAGGTGGGAAACGATGGCTGGATCGAGCAAAAAACTGCGGTTGGCCGTCCTGGTCTCGGGGGGCGGGTCGAACCTGCAATCCTTGATTGACCGCTCCGCAGCCGGGGAACTGGCGGGAGAAGTGGTGGTGGTGGTCAGCGACCGCCCCGATGCTCACGGCCTGGTGCGGGCTGAAGAAGCCAACATTCCCCGCTTTGTCGTGGACTACAGGTCCCATGGGAAAGCTGACCCAAGGTCCGTGCAGGAGCAGGACCCGACCTTCTTGCTGGAAGACCTGGATCGAGCCCAGAAAATACTCCGGGAACCCGACAGGGAAAAGAGGCTGCTTCGCCTCAGCCGTCTCGTTTCGGCCGAGCGCGAGCTCATCTCCATTCTGGATCGCTTCCAACCGGATCTCGTGTGCCTTGCGGGGTACATGCGTTTGGTCACGCCCTTTTTCATCCATCATTACAAGAGGGATGGCCAGTGGCGGGTTATCAACATCCACCCGGCCCTCCTGCCGGCCTTTCCAGGCCAGCACGGTTATGAAGACACCTTCGCCTACGGATGTCGATGGGGTGGGGTCACGGTGCACTTCGTGGATGAAGGCGAAGACTCCGGTCCCATCATCGCCCAGGCCGTGTACCCCATATGGCCTGACGACACGGTGGAATCCATTCGCAGGCGTGGCCTTCAACTTGAGTACTCCGTCTACGCGCAGTGCATCAACTGGCTTGCCGTCGGTCATGTTCGCTGCGATTCCCTCCACGGTCGGTCCCAGGCCGCCACCATCGTGGATCCGGCTTATCCAGCGATAGTCAAGGGCTGGCTGGAGCTGGCCCTCGCCCGCTGATCCGCTCCCTGAATCCTTCCTGCAATCGTCATTCTCCTGAAGGCTCGTTGGCGTCTCAACTTGAGGATGGGGTGCAGCTCATCCCTGCCAGCGCCATATCCCGCAGCGGCGTTCGTGGCCATGAGCGACTTCGTGGAAGACGGCGCCACCTTTCCGGGACGCAACATTCCGATTAGTGGCGAGATGAGAAATGAATTGCGAAATCTCGTGTTCCTTCCTATCATTGGAGGTAGTGCTTCCCGTGAAAGATGATGAAGCGCCTGGTCCATTCCATATAGGTCTCTTCAATGCGGATAGAATAGTGCTTCTTGCGCATCACCTGGCTAACCTGTTCGAGCGGTTTCAAAGTGACCCCCCATTGCAGTATTTTACTTTGTATTATGTGAACAAATGCAGCCTATATGTTTGAAATCTTGAGGTTTCATTTTTCAAACCCTTGAAAATGCCGTAATTAAATACGGAATTTAGGGGGTCTAATCCATGTTGGGCGTCATGTGGATAGAGATATGATTATTCAAAAGCAAGAATTGCCCCCTGGATGGGCAAACGATGATTTAACCGCTTTTATTCAGTTAGCAACAGATAATATTAAGGCTACATTTCATAACAAGAAAAAGGCATTTAATGTCTTGAAAGATATTGATAGTTATTTTTTAGAAATAACAGATAATCTCCTCAATGCACCTGATTTTTTAGCGTCATTATTTCTCTTACGCACACACTCTACATATCGTGCTGCATGCAGGCTTTCACTAAGCGGTCAGGTCCCTGAGACATTCATATTATTGAGAAATTGCATAGAATATCCTCTATACGCACTCCACATTAACCGGAATCCAGATGTGAGCGAAAAATGGATAAACCGACACAAAGATGAAGAATCATTGAAGACCATGAGAAATGAATTCCAATATGGGCGTGTAATAAAAACGTTGGAATCTATTGATCCTGAAATATGTCGTACATCAAAACTTCTTTATAAACGCGCAATAGATTTTGGCGCACATCCAAATGAGCGATCAATTACATCGTCACTGAAAGTCATTCAGAAAGGCGATAGAACTGAGTTCAAGCAAATTTATTTGGCACAAGACAGTAAACAACTATTGCACGGGTTAAAATCCACGGCGCAAGCAGGGCTTTGCGCCCTCTACATATATAGGCATATATTTAAACAGCGTTTTAATATAATCGGTCTGACTCAAAAAATGGATAGATGCCGTGCTACTTTATAAAGGAAAGCCAACAAATCAGTAGAGCCGATCGCTGCGCTCCGGCTCACTTTGTCGTTGGGCGAGGAGACGAACATGACAAACACAAGTACTGCGATTGAGGTACGGACGCTCGCGCCATCGGAAGTGAGACTTGCAGCGGCGGTCCTCGGACGCGGCATGCGCGACAATCCTCTCGCCATAGCCGCGCTTGGGGTGGATTCGGCCATTCGCGAGAAGGCACTCACGGGAGTGTTCCGAACGTTTCTCGCTATGGAGGCGGCGACGAAAGGCCGCGTGGTGGGCGCATTCAAGAATGGGTCGTTGGTCGGCGTGTGCGGCATGATGCGACCAGGCGTGTGTCAGTTGACACCAGTAGAGAAGGTGGCGTTGCTACCCAAGCTGCTCTGGAATTGCGGTATCGGCGGAACGGCGAAACTGCTGTCCCAGTTTGGAAACTGGTCGAAGCACGATCCTGCTGAACCACACTGGCATCTCGGCCCAGTGGGTGTTGAACGGGAGCTTCAGGGACAGGGCATCGGCTCACTGCTCCTTCGTGAGTTCAGCAGATTTGTGGACGATGAGAAGGCGGCGGCGTGGCTGGAGACCGACAAGGAGATCAACGTGGCGTTCTACCGCAAGCATGGTTTTGACGTTGTCGCGGAGGATACGGTGAACGGCGTCCCAAACTGGTTCATGAAACGGGAATCGAAGACATGACGACACGCCCAACAACCGGTTGCAGCGGACGGTCCGCTGCGCGGCCCGCCGCTGAACCGGAGCGTTAGCGCTCCGTCAACCTTGTGCACTACTGGGTCACTTCAGAAAGGGCCTTCTCATCAAAGCTAGAGAAACCGCATGACCAACAAGCCCAGAAAAGCGTGGATCGCTGGTTTGTTAAGCCTTTTTGAGCCGGGACTTGGTCAAGTTTATAACGGGCAAGCTCGCAAAGGGTTGCTGATTCTCGCACTTCCCTTATTGATCGCACCTGGCATGATGCTATTGTGCCTCAGCGCTGAGAACATCGTTCTTTTTCTTTGTGCGTTTGCACTGCTGGTACTGGCTTATTATATAATGGTTGTATCGGATGCGATATTGACAGCGCGGAAACTAGGGAATCAATACCAACTCAAACGATACAATAAAACACTTATCTACATTGTAGTAATCCTTCTTGTCTTTGTATCCAACATGGCGATTTCTGAATTTGTGAAGAACAACTATATACAGGCTTACAAGATCCCGGCAGGTAGCATGGAGCCGACTCTGATTATTGGTGATCATATCCTTGTTGATCGCAGACCTGCAGCACGCAATCCGAAGTGTGGGGTTCTCATCATATTCGAATACCCAAGCGATCCAGAAAAAGATTTCATAAAGAGAATTGTGGCAGCAGGTGGTGACACTGTGGAGATTCGAAACAAAGGACTTTGGGTCAACAATAAGCCTGCGCAAGAACCATACGTCACTCACAAGGATTCGAACATCCTTCCAGCCAGTAAGAGCAACAGGGATAACTATGGTCCAGTTAGCGTCCCACCTGACACCTACTTTGTGATGGGAGATAATCGGGACGAAAGTCATGATAGTAGATTTTGGGGCTTTGTTCAGAAGTCCAAGGTCAAGGGCACTGTCAAGAGTATATACTGGTCGTGGGACCACAGGAACTTTGTTGTGCGCTGGGGCAGGATCGGAGCAAGAGTGCTCTGAATCGCTACACGTGCATGGCAATGGTATTGATTTTAAAGTGAATAGCGAGCATGAATGTTCAGGGCGCTAACCAGCGGGTCAACCGGACGGCGGGTATAGCGCGGCGGTTTACCAGGAAAGCTTCGGCTCGCCGCCGGTTACCCTGATCGTTAGCTGTCAGAAATCGTAACAACGCATACAACCAATGGAGATCAAGAACATGAAAACGACATTGCTTAGACCCCTCGTCTGCACGTTAGCGCTACTCGCGCTATTCCCGTTCGCCGCTGCAAGCACCCAAGCTACAGCAAGCCCCGCGGAAGCTCGCGCCATCGCCAAGGAAGCCTATATCTACGGCTACCCGATGGTGGACGGCTATCGGGTTCAATACGATTTTTTCGTGGATCGCCAGAGCCCCGCATTCAAAGCGCCCTGGAACCATATCTACAGCGCGGCTAACGTCTTCACACCGGCGGACCGGACCATCGTGTCGCCGAACTCAGACACTCCCTATTCCATGCTCGGCATGGATCTTCGCACCGAGCCTATGGTGCTGACCGTGCCAGTGATGGAAAAAGAGCGCTATTTCAGCATCCAGCTCATCGATCTTTACACATTCAACTTCGATTACATCGGCAGTCGCGCCACCGGCAACGATGGCGGCAGCTTCCTCATCGCCGGGCCGGGCTGGAAAGGCAAGACGCCCAAAGGGGTGAAGAAGGTCTTTCGCGCCGAGACTGAGTTGGTGCTGGCGGTCTATCGAACCCAACTGTTCAATCCGGGCGACATCGACAACGTGAGGAAAGTGCAGGCCGGCTACAAAGTGCAGCCACTGTCGGAATTTCTCGGCGCGTCCGCGCCCAAGGCTGCGCCAGCGATTGATTTCATGAAGCCGCTTTCGCCTGATGCGCAGAAGACCTCGCCCGAGTTCTTCAACGAACTGAACTTCATCCTCAAGTTCTGCCCCACCGACCCGTCCGAAAAGCAACTCATGGCGCGGTTCGCCACACTTGGCATCGGTGCCGGGAAGACCTTCGATGCCAGCAAGCTCTCTGCAGAAATCAAGAAGGCGATCGAGCAGGGCATGGCCGACGCGTGGGCCGAATTGGCGGACTTCAAGGCGAAAAGCTTTGATACGGGAAAGGTGACTTCCGGCGACGTGTTTGGGACGCGGGCGTATCTGCAGAACAACTACATGTACCGCATGATCGCCGGCGTGATCGGTCTCTACGGCAATTCAAAGCACGAGGCGATGTATCCGTTCTATGGCGTCGATTCCGACAAGCAACCGCTGGTGGGGACCAAGCGCTACACCATGCACTTCGCGCCGGGCCAATTGCCGCCGGTGAATGCGTTCTGGTCGGTGACAATGTATGAGCTTCCGGGCAGCTTCCTCACACCCAATCCGCTCAATCGCTACCTCATCAACTCGCCGATGCTTCCAAAGCTCAAGCGGGATGCCGACGGTGGCCTGACGCTGTTCTTCCAGAATGAATCCCCGGGTCCCGACAAGGAACCCAACTGGCTGCCCGCGCCCAAGGGACCGTTCCAAATGGCCATGCGCCTCTACTGGCCGAAGGAGGCTGCGCTGGAAGGCAAGTGGACCGCGCCGCCGTTGATGTCGGTAAAGTAGGGGAACATTCGGATGACTGACGGTGTGAGCGAGACTTGGAAACCCACAGCTAACGAATAAGGGCGTTCGAACCGACCCCGCTCGGCCGCAGTCGTGGCTTCCCGGCTACGCTTCGCTCGGTCGGCTGGCACGGACAATTGCATCACGATGCAATTGCCGCCCCCAGCCGACGGCGGCTCAACGCGGCGTTGGCCGGCTCGCGGTCACATTCACAGCTTGCAGAACTCCATGTGGACTTTGCCCCGATGCTGACCTAAGATTGGCGTATGGGAGGTATAGAGCATGGCCCTTTCATTTGCTGCGGAAATCATTCCCCTTGTCGTTGGTGCAGATGGTGTGGTGCGAGTCGGTAATACACGCGTCACGCTTGACACATTGGTCGCCGCTTTCTCTGATGGCGCCACTGCCGAAGAAATCGTTCAGCAGTATCCATCTTTGAACCTCGCCGACGTTTATCAAGTCATCAGCTACTATCTTCGACGCCCATTGGAAGTCGAAACCTACCTGCAACAACGAAGAGCACAGGCAGAGTCCATTCGTCAGCAGAACGAAGCGCGGTTTCGCCCCAGCGGTATCCGCGAACGACTTCTTGCCCGTCGCACAAGCGAAGAAGCATAGCGATGCTATTGCTCGCTGCCGATGAAAACTTCAACAATGACATCATTCGCGGTCTCTTGCGGCGGAGGCAAGAGCTCAGCATTGTTCGTGTCCAGGATGCGGGTCTCTCGGGAGCAGACGATGCGGCAGTCTTGGAATGGGCGGCGCAAGAAGGACGTGTGTTGCTTACACATGACGCCACCACCATGACTCATCATGCCTATGAGCGCGTTCGTGCCGGCAAATCCATGCCAGGGGTATTTGAAGTCGGCCGCAACCTTCCCGTCGGTGCTTTGATCGAAGATATTCTGCTCTTGATTGAGTACAGTCTCGATGGCGAGTGGGAAGGTCAAGTTCGGTATCTCCCTTTGAGGTAAGCTTTCGAGATAATCAATGGGCCAACCATGCGCTCAAGCCGACCACCAACCGCATGGAGCCTTGCTGGGTCCCCTTAAGCTTGTCGGGCGGTTGGTGGCGGCTCAGCTCAGTGTTCGGCGTCAGCAATGAATCGTCGGGGCCTAATGAACGTGCCGAGTCAACAGGCCCGCGAATGGGATGACCAATGACCGACGTCTTTATCAGCTACGCAAGTGAAGATCGCGACCGAGCCGCTCAGCTGGCGAGCGCGCTCGGCGCGATTGGCTGGTCAGTTTGGTGGGATCGCAAGATCATCATCGGTCAGGCGTTTGATCATTCAATCGAGCGTGAGTTAGAGAACGCGAAGAGCATCATCGTGCTGTGGTCGAGGCATTCGATTGGGTCCGAGTGGGTAAAGAACGAAGCGGCAGTTGCGTCGGAGCGGGGTGTGCTGGTACCCGCCACTATTGAGAGCGTCAAGCTACCGCTTGAATTTCGCCGTAAGCAGACTGCCGATCTGATTGATTGGAAGGGCGAACCTTCGCACAGCGGCTTTCAAGCGCTGTGCGAAGGCATAACTAACACGATTGGCGGCGCCCCGCTGCATCAAGCGATACCCCGTCAAGGACAGAAGTCGCGGTGGAATCCTCGTTGGGCGTTGGCTGCGATTGCCAGCATTGCCGTCGCAGTGTGGCTCGGCATCTACTTGATAGGTCCATGGCGATCTACCACGCCAACGCCTATTTCTCCGGGCGATCGTTCCGAGGCCAGCACGCCGTCCAAGGGCGAAAAGCCACCCAGCGCCGCGACTGGACTTGCAGATCTCGTTATTGGTACCTATTTCGGCGATGTGATGGCGGACTCGAAAGGCAGTTCACGCAGCAATATCGACGTGACCATCACCAAGCTGGACCGATACACAGTACGTGTGACCTCCGACTATCACAGATTTGGCACTGTCGATGTCAGGCTGAAGCGGATCGAAAACAAGATCTTCAGTGACGGGGGCGACTCGGTATTTATAGTGGACTTGGATCAGAATCCGGCTACCTTGGCCTTCAATCCTCGAATGGAACTAGCGTATAGCGGAACGAAGCAGAAGTGAGTCTATTTCAGCCCGGAACTTGTTGCCATTGACTTGGGGTTGCAGGGCGTCTATCGCCGTGACGCCGAACGAATAAGGATAGATTGTGAGAGCGTAGCGAACCACGATCTTATCCTGTGGTTGGACGAGCCCGCCGTAATTTGGAGGGTGTCCTTATATAGGAAAATATCTTTTTTCACAGGGGAGATGGTTTCAGCCCGGACTGGATGAACGATTTCTTAAGGGCGAGCAGGAGCGCTAAGCCTGCAGAGAGGCTTTAAAAGTGGGCATCTATGTCATAAGGGTGAGCAATCCTCCTGTGATTGGGTTCATGCCAGGTTTTAACCATTTGAGCCTGTCATGCGGATGACCAGAGCGATCGCCCGATGGCCAGGATTTTCATGGGTGCCTGGCACACGGGGCAGTGAAAGGCAGGCCTGGGTCTTGGCGCACAGGCTTGTATCAAAACCTGCAGGACCCATTGAACCAGAGACAACAACTTTTTTGCGTTGCCATGCAGGAAGCCATAGTCCCTGACCCGGCGAAAGCCTTTGGGCAGGACATGTTGCAGGACAAGCCACAGGAAGTCGTGGCCTTCGATGGTACGGTGGAGCGTTTTGCCGGTACGGCCCTCGACGTATTTGAAGGTGATCTTGCCGTCCTGATTGGAGACGATGCTCTCTTCACCGATGACGCCCCGGTAGAGGTAGCGCGACAGATACTTTAAGGCGGAGAGACCTTTTCCGGCGCGGGTACAGTCGACCACCCATTTTCGGGGAAGCGCACGGGGGGGGCTTAAGCCAGCCTTGCTCAATGCTTCCAGAAAGCGGGCGCGAAATACCCTGGCCAGGGCGAATTCATTGAACAGGTATTTGCTCTTCTTCTTTTTCCATTGTTTTTTGGCCCTGTCCACGCCGCCGCCCGGCACCACGACATGCACATGCGGGTGATAATCCAGGCACCGGTTATGAGTGTGCAGAACCGCGGTCATGCCGATGTCGGCGCCAAGGTTCCCGGGATTTAGCCCAAAGTCTTTGAGCGTGCCGGAGGCGCAAACAAACAGAAGATTGTAAACGAGGGTCTGGTTGTGCCAGGCCAGGAACCTGAGCTCATAGGGCAGCGTAAAGGTTGCCATGAAGTAGTCAACGGGCAGAAGCTTGGCCTGTTGTCGATCCAGCCAAAGCGAGGTTTCATGATCCTGGCATTGTGGGCAGCTGCGATGTCCACAGGAGCGGGGTCGCTCGATTGTATGACCGCAGTCCGTGCATTGGACGAGCAACTGGCTGGCCTCCGTTGTCCGGCAGCACCTGATGGCCTCGATGGCCCGCAAATGACCGGGTAAAAGCTGGGAGCCATATTTGGCCTGAAAGGCATCGTGATATTGATCCAGGATGGAGGCGATCTGCATGATCAAACCCTCCTCAGATCAACGTGAAGGGAATTGATCAGCCCATTGATGGTAGCCCATGAATTTTGTTCGGTGATGTCGGTCAAATGAGCGTAGCGTGCAGTGGTGGTGGGACTGCTGTGACCGAGCAGTGACTGGATATGGCGAAGGCTTAAGCCCTTTTCGAGCAGATGGGTTGCAAAACTGTGGCGATTATGTTGAGCTCAACATAATCGCCATTATGTCGAGTTCAGAATTATGCCGAGTAGTGAGGCTGTAAGCAAGGAGCATACACTGAGGGCTTGGGAATGGCCTCATTCCTACTCGACATAATTCCCGGGTGAAAGCAGGCGGTGGAAGACGTTCGTGTGACTACAGGTTCTTAAGAAATTCGAGGAGTTCGTCATTTGGCCGGTAGCGGCCCGGCGTCACGGACAAAGGAGTGGTTTTAGCAAGCGCCTGCTCTTTCATTTGAAGATCAGCATGAATGTAGAGCTGAACTGTCTCCATGGTTTCGTGGCCAAGCCACAAAGCGATAACGGTTCGATCGACACCCTGTTGAAGCAGATCCATGGCCGTTGTGTGACGAAGCACGTGTGGTGTAACGCGCTTCTTGCTTAACGACGGGGTCCGCTTTCGAGCGGATTCCAGATGCTTGAGCAGAAGATACCTTACGCCGTCGCGGGATAACCTGGCACCTCTTGCGTTGGGAAAGAGCGGAGATTGCGGTTGGTTCGGGTGCTCGCCCATCCATGCCATCAGGGCTTTTGTCACTTCTTTTCTGAGGGGCGTACAGCGTTCCTTTCTGCCCTTGCCCCTGCATCGCACATGGGCTCCATGGCCGAGCACGACATCTTCGTTGTTGAGGCCAACGAGCTCGGAGACACGCAGACCTGTTTGTACCGCAACGACCAGTAGGGTCTTATCTCGGCGGCCTGTCCATGTGGATTCATCGGGTGCGACCAGGAGTGCACCAACCTCTTCCCGGGTCAAATATTCCACCGGGCTGCGGTCGGATCGTTTGCCGGGAATCGCCAGTACCCGTTGAATCGATGCACTGTGGCTCGGGTCGCGCCATGCAGCATATTTGAAGAATGAGTGAATGGCTGCGAGTCTCGCATTTCTCGATCTGATGGAGTTGCCACGCTCTGTTTCCAGCCAGTCAAGGAAGGAGCCGATCAGAGGAGCCTCCAGGTCTTCCATAGTGATGCTGGAAGGAGGTTTATTCAAACGTTGCTCAACAAATCTGAAAAGGAGACAAAACGCATCACGATAGCTTGCAATCGTTGTGGGGCTTGCTCGACGCTGCTTCATGAGACGTTCCGTGAAGAATGCCTGGAGTAATGCTGGAAAATCGGGAGAGGTATCCATCATATGAGCCCTCCCGGAATGGAATCCAACCGGTCTGCGACCAGCTTCATGAGTTCAGGCACAGCTGAGAGGTACCAGTAAGTGTCGTTAACATGCCTGTGTCCGAGATAGGTGCTCAGATGAGCAATGCGCTGTTCGATCTTGTGGTCGGATTTGTACAAGTGTAGCAAGGTTTTTACGGCGAAGGTGTGGCGAAAGTCATGCACCCGGGGACCATGGCTGTCCAACGGCCCACGCAGCCCAATTTCTCGTGAAAGCCTTACAAATGTGCGCTCAACGATCCATTTGGTCAATCGTTTGCCGGCCTCCGAGATAAAGAAGCCGCTGGTCCGGGGTGACGGGATGATCGAGTCTCTCAGAGCCTCATATGTTTTCAGTCTGCACTGCACGGAAGGGTGGATTGGCACCAAGCGCGACTTGCCGAACTTGGAATGGCGAATCGTGAGAATTCGTTTTGCGAGATCCACATCCTGCCGGTCGAGGGCAACGGCTTCACTGATTCGCATACCGGTGGCCGAAAGCAATCCGAAGACAGCTCCATACGTCGATGCTCTGAGCCCTTTTGGGGAGGTAAGTTTAGCCGCCGCCTTGAGCAAGCGCATGACTTCATCATCACTGTAGATGTGAGGCTTCTTGCGATGGTAGCGGTATGGAAGCAAATACTGTGATGGGATTTGGGTGCGTCGATCTGTTGCGCTGTGGTAGGAAGCGAAGATCCGGACTATGCGAAGCCGCACGGCCCAGTATACCGGCGTGGCATTTTGGGCCTGCATCGCCCATTTGAGAGCCAGGTCAACCGTGATGAAAGGGGCCCCCTCTTGTTCCATGAACTCAACAAATCGGGGTAGGAGGACGCCCTCTTCACGAAGCTTGAATCCCAGTGAGCGACGCATTTCCAGGTACTGATGGACGGCTGCCTTGAGCTCGCTCATGCCCCACCTCCAGGCCAAGGCTGTGCAAGTGGCGCGAGCATGTTCAGATCCACTTTCGTGTAGATTTCAGTCGTAGTTGGAGAGCAATGACGCAGAACCTCGGCAATTTCATTCAAAGTGGCGCCACTGCGCAGCATTCGGACAGCCAGCGAATGGCGCAACAGATGAGCGCCCTTGCGTGGTGGACTGAGTCCGGCACGAGAAAGTGCGCGCCGAACCGTATCACACACAGCCACAGAACCTGCAAATCCTTGACGTGGAGCTTTTGCACGGATGAATACCCTGCGCGTTGCGCAACGCGGGCGTCCGTTGAGCAGGTACTCGGCAAGTGCTTCGCCTACGTCCTGCGGAATGGGCAGACGGCTCTGCTTGCCTCCTTTCCCGCGTACCGTCAATTGCCCGAGATCCCAATGGATGTCATCGAGTTCCATGCCTACAATTTCGCAGGCACGCAATCCAAGACGAGCCAGCAACAGCAATATCGCACGGTCACGTTTCCGGATTTCCGCGTCAGGGACGATAGCTGCCAGGATGTCTTCAACCTGGGCCGGTTCGAGGAATTTGGGTAAGGTGGAAAGCTTCCATTCAGCCACCGTCGGTACGCAAAGAGACAAGTCATCCGAGATCTTGCCGTCGATGAAGAGGAAGCGGAACAGCGACCTCAGAGCACAGGTCATCAACTGAGCATAGCGCGGACTTACGGAACGTGCTGCTTTGCAGATGAATCCCGTTATCTTCCGAGGGGACAGGTCACATACTGTTTCTGATTGCTTATTCGCTGTTTCAGAGAAAAAGAGCTCTGCTATGCGGAGGTACGTCAACACAGAAGCCTCCGAAAGTCTTCGCTCCTGTCTCAAATATCGTGCAAAGCCCTCTACAGTAGAGTGCCAGGTGCTCGTGCGAAGCTCAGGAGGGGGAGATGACGCTGCTCCAACCTGACGCAGATAATCGAGCAACATCAGCAAACCAGCATGATCACCGCGCCTGACACGTCCGGGTCGAGATGATTCTTTGAAAAAAGCAATGACAGTCTGTTCATGCAGGTCTGCCAATGCCAGACCCCGAGAGGCGAGCCACCTGTTGAAACGGTTCATAACCACAATCTTCGGCTTCAGACTGGAGGCGCAGTATCCTTGTTGGGTCATTCGATGAACAAACACCGGGAGGTGCCGGTCCAACGGACCGACGGTAGCAGTTGATGGCACAGCTTTGGGACGGGATTCTTCCTTCATGTTGTCCTCCTTGTTTGATAAGCGAATATGCAAGGAGGAACATGATCCAGAATTATGTTGAGTTGGAAGGGCTATGGAGAGACGATAGCCTGTTGGTGAGCAAGGCCTTGAGAGTCAGATGATGATCTGACTCGGCATAATTCTGAACTCGACATAATGGCGCAGGGAGTGGACAGAGACTTTTTTTTAATGCCGCACTGGTCCACCACCGCTTTCATGGCAGCCTGAGTGCCGCCGCGATCCATGTGCGTGGTGGCGCTGCGGATGCGCTCGGCTGAGCCCACGGCATTGGGGAACAACCAGCAGGGATTGCGATGCTTGCACCATAGAGCCCGCAATGCCTGATAGGTGAGATCCGGCAAAGGGACGAAACGATCCTTGTGGCCCTTGCCGCGACGGATATGAACCAATTTGCGCTGACCGTCCACATCGCCCGCCTGCAGCGCCAGGGTCTCCGAGAGCCGCAGGCCCATGGAGTAGGTGGCCAGGAGAAAGACCCGGTAGCGCAGGTTGCGTGTGGCACCGATCAACTGCTCCACTTCGGCGGTGGTGAGAATATCGGGCAGGGAGCGTATCTTGGGAGCTTTGACCATCTTGACCCACTCCCAGTCGCGTTCAAGAACATGTTTCCAGAAAAACTGCAGACCATTGCGGTCAATTTTGACCGTACTCCAGGAATGGGACTCCACCAGGTCGGAGAAGTACTTTTCCCGTTGCTCCAGGGTCAGTTGATCGGGGCAGCAATCGAAATGAGCTGTGATCCGGCGCACGGCTCGAGCGTAGGCATCAATGGTCTTTTGGCTCTTGCCCTGTAGTTTGAGCAAACGCAGGTGACGCTGATAAAGCTCATCAAATCGAATCGTTTCAGCCTGGTCCATGGTATATCTCCCTTTGTTGTGATGGTGCCCGGAATTGGGCAACGCCGGGAGTTATACACCGATTTCAGGTTTCTTCCGCCGCGTAGCGGCTTCGTCCAACAATCGCTTCAACCTGATTCGCTTCTCGCTGACGCTCGTCGCTCACAGGTTAAGCGTAACGTTAGGCTGGTGGACTGAAATTATGAACACAGGGCGGGGAGAGATGGGGAAAAAGCTGCTTATCTCGTGTGGTATTTTGCAGCCGGAGATCAAGATCCTGATTTCACGTAGGTCAATCGTAGCCGATGCCATTTTTTTGAACAAATACTTGCACTTGGATTATCGGAAACTTCACGATGTCCTTAAAGCCTCTCTGAGTAAGCATCGTAAAAGCAACCCGGTTGTTGTCTATGGTGACCTATGCCTGGGATTCAACAACGAAATGTACGCTTTAATGGCTGAATGTGGCACCATCAAAGTGGACGGCTTGAACTGCATAGATTGCCTTCTGGGTGGGCAAGGCAAACTGTTGGATGTCGATCCAGATCATCATTTCTTTTTCTTGACGCCAGGCTTCATAGAATTTTCCGAAAGCCTGATCACAGGCACCAGGGAAGAAAATCGTCGTCGGTTCAATATGCTCAAGGGGATCATTCTAGTAGATTCTCTGAACAACATGGAGCTATATCGGGACCGTGTCGAGCACTTCAGCAACCAGACTGGGTTGCCCGTACTGGACCATCGAGTGGTTGGCCTATCTGGCCTAAAAAACGTCATTGAGGAGGCCCTGCAAAGAAGCTAGCAATTGCAAGCTTCCCTTATAATGGGACCAGCGAAAATGGAAATTCTTTGTTCGATCTTAATTTGTCTTTATGAAGAGCGGAATTCGTCCTATATCTCAGTTAATCAGCAATACAGGAAATACAGGAAAGCCTAACATCGCCACTCCAGCTGACCTTCGGCAGCTGAGCGGCCCGTTAGGCCCGCCGAATTGCGGTGGCGCAGTCATACCCCGTGTAAAGAACCATGTCGTCGCACAGCCTCGCGCACCGCTCGCGCTCTGCGGCCTGCGTTTCCTGCGCCACCTCGTTGGCCACCTGCTGCAACGCTTGCAGCAGGCTTCGGCTGTTTGGCATGCCAAGCGCGGCCATGATCGCTTTGTATCGTTCGTCGTCCATCGTCTTTTCCTTTCGTTGTTCGCTGGCCTGTGTCACTGCGTAGCACCAGGGCCTAACCCCGCCACTCAAGCGGACTTGCCTTCGGCAAGCCGCTTACTGGCAACGATAAGCGGCGCTGCGCACCGCTTATCGGGCTGCGAGATCATTGAACGCACAGTCGGCGCTTCGCGCCGCCTATCCGCTCAATGAAGCTGCACCGCTTCGCGGCTGCGTCCCCTTGTCACGTGAGCTGCAAAAAGCGCAGCTCACGCGCCCAAGGGGATGCAGCTTATCTCGCAGCCCGTTAGCCCAATTGAATGAGGCACACCCGATGAAAGTCTATCATGCGGCGGCCTTCCTGGGCCTGATTGCCATTGCGACCCCGCTCATATCCTTGGCGCAATCTGTCTTAGACGAGATGGCCGAGTCGCATATCCAGGCGAATGTCCCCGAATCAGCGGACTTTGCCAACCTGATGACTCGGGATCTGAAAACATACTTCGGCGTCGGCCACACATCGGCGCCAGGGGTAACCTACGAAATGCTCCGAGACGGCCCCACGCAGACGGGCATTGCCTATCCAAAATTCTATTTGTGGGTGACTGTAAAAGAGGCCGATACAACTGTAAATGAGGGCGCGGTCCGAGTGGCGGCAGTCGAAAAGAAACGATTCGAGGTCACCCACTTTATCAGCATGAAGGACATACAGGCCAACCCAGAGGCGTTATACAAGGTATTCCCGAGGCCGGTGGCGGACAAGATCAAAGAGAAGGTAAGACCACGATAGGGCTAACCTTGCTGCTTCAGTGGACGGCGCATAAACCGCGCCGCCCCTGAGCAGCCCGTTCGACAAGGATGCAAGTACGAGTGAAACGTGAAACAGCATTAAGAGTTGTCAAATCGCTTCTCATGATTTGCGGAGCGATTTCCCTGGTTGTGGCTATCGCAATTGTGAGCTTTGTCGCTTACAGCGTAGGGCCTGGGAATCGAAGCAGAATCGATTCGGCTTCTCCCCAGGACGTTGCCTTCGTCCTGAACTGGTGTGGTCTTGGGGCAGAAAGAACCGAGAAGGTGGTAAACAGCTATGTCTCTGGACGTTCTTTAACTGGGGATCATCTCGATGCCTACGCTATCAAGATAAAGAATGTCAGCATAGAAGAGCTTACAGCACGTAAGAAGGAGTTCGATGATGGGTGGTATCGTGGGGACCAACTCCCAGAAGTTCTCGATGATGCCGTGGCGTTTGTGGGCCCATGGCTCGTCTCGGGCGAGATTCCATGGTTTCCTACTGAGAAAGCTCTGAGATCGAGCGATTTCTACGTGTACTCGTGGAGCATAGTCTTTCACGGTTTAAGACCGTCCGCTGCTGAGCTGATATTCGTACGCCCTTCTGACAAGATGGTCTTCTACTTCGGCGGTAAGACATAGATGACGAACCAAAGATTGAAGCAGACGGCGCAATCCGTGGGCGCGTGAAAGTTGGTCGTCTTTGGCGGTAGTCCACGGTATTTCGGCGCCGCTGCTTAATCTTGCGATAAGCGGCGCTGCGCACCGCTTATCGGGCTGCGAGATCATTGAGCGCACAGTCGGCGCTCCGCGCCGCCTATCCGCTCAATGAAGCTGCACCGCTTCGCGGCTGCGTCCCCTTGTCACGTGAGCTGCAAAAAGCGCAGCTCACGCGCCCAAGGGGATGCAGCTTATCTCGCAGCCCGTTAGGCGGCAGGTCTAAGGATCAAGGGACGGAGAAGACAACTTGTCAAGCGAACTTCTAAAGGGTCTCTGTCGAATCTATTGCCACTCGTCCGACGGCGCTTACTACGTTAGCGGCACGGGTATCCTTCTGGGACCTTTCGAGGTGGTGACCTGCGCACATTTGATCTCTGCTCCTCACAGAGCTGGAGGCGAAGCAACACCATCGGGCGACCTGAAGGTCGACTTCCCTTTTGCCGGAGGCGCGAGCACGTGGCGTGCGAGCGTCAAATTGTGGCTTCCAGATGAGGATGTCGCAGTTCTCAAACTGAGTGCACCTGCTCCACCAGACGCCTGCGACGCTGTATTCATAGCCGATTCAAATGTGCAGGGTCACGCCGTTCGCGTATTTGGATTCCCGTCCGGATTCAGCGAAGGGGTATGGGCGGCAGGCATGGTCGCTGGGAGAACGGCAAATGGTCAGCTTCAGATCGACACAAACTCCGAGGTTGGCTACGGAATCCAGCCCGGATTTAGCGGTGGTCCCGTTCTCGATATCGCATCCGGCGGAGTCATTGGGATCATTGCCGCAAGAGACGCTTCCGGGAGAGCGGCATTTGTTATTCCCAGTTCCACGCTTGCGCGGTCCGTGGTCGGGATTACCCTACACCCTGGGCAGCCTTCACCTAGGGTCGTGGAGCATATCCAAGTGTTTCTTTGTCACGCATCTGACGATAAGCCTGCGGTACGCAACCTCTATCGCCAACTCAAGGGTGATGGCATTCGCCCGTGGTTGGATGAACTAGACATACTGCCCGGGAAGAAATGGGATTTGGAAATCCGCAAGGCAGTCCGAGCATCGCAAGCAATTCTCATCTGCCTTTCTAACCGTTCGGTCTCCAAGTCCGGATACGTACAAAAAGAAATCAAAATTGCTCTCGATATCGCAGACGAGAAGCCGGACGACGTGATTTTCCTCATTCCAGTGCGCTTGGAGGAATGTGCTGTGCCCGATCGCCTGGGAGCGTTCCAGTGGGTCAATTTGTATTCTGATGACGGGTATGAGCGATTGTTGGAGAGTTTGCGCCTAGTGTCGAAGACAATGTCGCCGAGCGAAGTCGCCTAACATTGGCCTGGAGCTGACGGCTTACAGCGTCCGCTCCTGCGTCGCTCCCGCTTCCAGCCCCAGCTCAGGCCCAGCGATAAGCGGCGCTGCGCACCGCTTATCGGGCTGCGAGATCATTGAACGCACAGTCGGCGCTTCGCGCCGCCTATCCGCTCAATGAAGCTGCACCGCTTCGCGGCTGCGTCCCCTTGTCACGTGAGCTGCAAAAAGCGCAGCTCCCGCGCCCAATGGGATGCAGCTTATCTCGCAGCCCGTTAGCCTGACACACAGGAATTGAATGGCAATGAGTACCAGAGAGCAGATACTCAGATTGAAGTCCGATCCCCGGACATTACATGAGCTTGAGCCGCGAGAGTTTGAGGAAGTCGTGGCGGAGCTACTGGCCTCTGTTGGTTGGGAAGTCAACCTCACCCCACCTTCCCGGGACGGAGGCTATGACATCCTCGCCGTCAGCTCTGCTGACCGATCGGGATTACAGACCTCTTGGATAATCGAGTGCAAGAAGTATAAACAGGACAGGCCAGTTGGCGTGGAGATAGCCCGCGGCTTGCTGGGCGTAAAATCACACATCGGCGTACCCAACGCCATCATAGTCTCCGCAAGTGGGTTCACCAGTGGAGCGATCGAACTCAGTCAAGCACGCCACGATCTCCATTTGGTCGGCTTCGCCGAGTTATCTGCATGGATTCGACAATACGCTGTCTTACCTACGGGAGAATCTCACGCTGCCACCAAATCATTCCTCTCCTGTTTCATCAGCTATTCTCACCAGGATGAGGCCTTCGCTCAGAAGTTGGCGGCCGCCCTCCGCCGGAATGGAATACAAGTCTGGTTCGCCTCAGAGGATATACGCCCAGGGGAGCGAATACGGGACCAGGTTAAGAAGGCAATCGCGACATTCGACAAACTGATAGTTGTTCTATCGCAGAACAGCATGAAAAGCCATTGGGTAAAGACGGAGATTCTTGATGCACTCGCCAGGGAGCAACATTGCAGTGCCAGAGTCCTTTTCCCGATCGGCTTAGCCTCGATCGAGGAGATTCAGAAATGGGAGTGGTTCGACGCTGACGTGGGCAGAGATCTTGCACGAGAAATCCGCTCATATTTCATCCCCGACTTTTCTCGTTGGCGGAATCCAGCTTCCTTCGACGAGCAGGTGGCCCGGATCATCAACGCGCTACAAGTTCGCGACGATGAGAAAACGGACAGCGAGAGGCCGTCCGTTGACATATCTCATACAGTCGAGGCGCTGACCTCGTCACACGTCAATGGGATGGCTGACAAATTGTGTGCAACAATCGATGATGTACTTGCGCAGCCCGGTGCAACTGCGGGCAAGCTCCGAATGTTGGAACGCTTTATTCGCTCGGAGATCGAAGACGCCGCTGAGGGGATTTTGAGCTGTGAGGGCAAGCGTACGGAGGCGGAAGCTCGGGGGTGGGAGAGTAAAAACCTTGGAGAGGCACTTGGTTCCAGTCTTACTGGAATTGGGATGGCGAGGATCGCCTCTGATTTGAAGAGTAAGAAACGTGCTCTCGAAGCAGTCCTTGACGAGATCCACTCTATTACAGAAGACAACAGGGATCCTGTAAATCTGGGCGATTCTCTGAAGAGTGTAATTCGCGTGATGCTCCGTTGATAGAATGAATCTTGTAGAAAGGCTAACGATACGCGTTGATTGAATCCACGAGTGGCACCGGTAGCTGGGACGGAATGAGCATATCTTTTGGTTCGCTGATCATCGTGCCTGCACTGTTGGCAGCGAACGGCTGGGTTATCGCAATTCGATGGCGGCGGAGGTTCTGGGTGTCTGTCGCAGGCATGGTTCTCCCACTGCTGGTTGCAGTCCCGGGGTAACTGTATCTTTACGGGCCCCACAAGAGGGCGATCCATAATGCCTTTCATGGCGGGCACGTGGCAGTGTGGTTGTTCGTTTTCCTCCTTTTTCTGCCATTATTTGTCGTGATCGTCCATGCCGTGCATCGGCTGGTCACACAAGGTCGGATAACCAAGCGATGATAATCCACGTTTGCTTCGTGATCGTAATTGGCCTTTGCCCACACCTGGCGGCGGCGCTGGAGCCAACCTCAATCCGTGTCGGATTCAACGTGCAGGACGGTCAATGGATCGTGCCCCCTGATGACTTCACCGACCGCATCCCCCCCGGGTTTCGATATGGAGACGGATCTGGAAAGAAACAACGGCAGGGTTTTAACGGTGCCTGTCGATCTGGACGAGGACGGCACACCTGATCATTTCGTCCAGAACACTTCGACCTGCGGTAAGGGAGGGTGTCCTTACGCCATTCTTGACGGACGCACCAAGCGCCTCCTCGGGGAGGTTTTCGGTTCCGAGGTCTGGGTGTTGCGGGAGCGGTTGAATGGCATGGCGATTCTGGAATCGTTCAGCCACGTGAGCGCTTCTCACGGCATGGTCGTTCGCTACCGATTCGACGGGTCCAGCTACAAAGAAGTTCCCGCCAAAGGAATCTACGGAGAAGAAATCGAGAACGTCTTCAAACAGCTCCATAGTGCCCCCCGCGCTGGGGTGAATCCGAGCGCCCGACCCTGGGATGCAGGCATCGGCGAAGAAGCTCGGTGATGTTGGTTCCGGCTCCCAGGCCGCCGCGCCTGATCGCTTATCTTGGTCGTTTTGGAAGAACACATCACTACTTGGTGGCGAGACTTGCTTCGTCGCGGGCACCCGGAGGGAATTCCCTGGCCTGGATCGGTTTTTTATAACGCCATCAGCCAAACGGAGGTCTTCAGCAGGCATTACGCCTTGGTCGCTGATCATGTGGGGCTTTACTGTCGCGCAGGACCCATCTTGGACATTGGCACGGGACCAGGATGGCTCCTCGTGGCGCTGCGACGGTCGCTACCGGAATTGGAACTCGTGGGAGTGGACATATCTCCTGCAATGGTGGCCACTGCCCAGGAGAAGACGGATTAGAAAGCCGACACTCACTTCTGTGGATCTGAAACAGAAGATTTACATAAATATACCTTAACATATGCGATTATTGTTATATTATGAATTCGAATGAGGTTGAGAGGCACACGAGAGGTGAAAGATGCAAACGTTCTCCAAGCGATCCGTTCGAGCGGAACACATGGAACAGGCCGCGGAAATTCTCAGGACGATGGCCCATCCTGTTCGCCTGCAAATCATCGACTTGCTCGAAGGAGGGGAGAAGACGGTGACTGAGCTCAGCCAGAACCTGGACACTCCCCAGCCCTACATGTCTCAACAGCTCAATCTGATGAAATCGAAGTCCATCCTCGGATCACGCAGAGATGGCAACCAAGTGTACTACTGGATTGCGAACCTCAGCGTGGTGAAGGTCATTCACTGCATCAATCAGCACGGAGAAGAAGGGGGGATATGACGTGATCCCCCGGCCGTGACCTTTGTTTTTGGGCAGGCCCATACAACGGAAACACGCGGAACAGAGGGAAGAGACATGGAGAACACGAAGCCCAAGGAAATGTGCACCTTCATTTGCAGCCGGGACACTCTCGACGGGGCTTATCCGGCTCTTGTTCTGGCGATCAACGCGAGACGGCTCGGGATGGAAGCCACGGTCTTTTACACGTTCATGGGAATCAACGTGATCCGCAAGGGTGGATCGGGCAAGTGCAAATTCATTCCCCCCGGAACCCTGGGAGCGATCCCCGGAATGTCGGCGGTGGCCACTCGCATGATGCGAAAGCAGATTCTGGAAGCGGGCATTCCTTCAGTGGATGAGCTCATGGAGGTGGCCCAGCTGGAGGGGGTGAAGTTCGTCGCCTGCAGGATGACCATCGACATGATGGGGCTGAAAGAAGACGATTTCATCGATGGGGTGGAAGTGCAGACTGCCGAGGATTACTTGAAACACGCCAAGGACTGCAAGATCAACATGTTCACGTGAGCCGACGGTGGGGCAGCTTTGACGGACGGGGAGGTGCAAGCAGATGAAGCTCGAGGCAATCATCTGCTTGCTTTGTCCATCATCTCGTTGCGGGGTGAATCGCTTCCGGGGCTTTGCGCGTCGACTGCATCTGCTCATAATTGGGGCAATTGCAGATGACGCTCTTTTTTTCCTCCATCTCCTGCTTCGTGCGGAAGATCCATGTGCTGGATTCAGAGTAACAGTAAACGGCGAGCTCACATTCTCTACACGCGTCCATTCGATCCGTCCTCAAGTCATTCTCGACACGAGTTCTCCTCAGCAGTACCATGCTCTGAAATGCTCTTCATATAGTCATCCCATTCGGTGGGGAGAAGGTATTTTTTCCTGTTGTTGCAGTTCTTGCACGCGGGAACGACATTGCCCCGCGTGGAGGTTCCGCCCCTTGCAAGGGGCACCACGTGATCCATGGTGAGGTGGCACGCGGAAAACCCCTTCCCACAATAGTGGCATTGACCTCTTGCGATCCTGCGCTGCCACCACTGAGTCTTCCGAAGGGCCCTGGCCTTTTCCTTTTCCCGGTTGATGACCTCTTCGGGAACGCTCAGCAAAAATCCGATCACGGAATCAGAGCTCTCCATCGGGGTCCGCCGGTACCCATGAATGGTCCTCAACACCGGGGCGTGTAGGCCTCACTTGTTTTCCTCCGATGAAGCCCCCGGTTTCAGTGCCACGTAGAACGTGTTCTGCCCCCGCTTCACGAGGATGAGCAGGGACTCGTCCTTTTTCATCTTCTGGAGCGCCTGGTTGTAATCTCGCACATTCTGTATCTTCTGGCGGTTCACTTCCTTGATGACATCACCAGGGCGGAGCTTCGCCTCGGAGGCAGGCCCCCCGGCCTGCACGGAGGATATGAAGACTCCGGATTCGTTTTCGTCAAGGTTGAATCGCTTGGCCAGTTCGGGCGTGATGTTCTGGACCGAGAACCCCCAGGAAGAGTCCTTCTTGGCAGCCTGGGCCTGCTCACCTTCTTCGGGCATGGTCCCTATGTTGAGGCCGATTTCCTGGGTCTTCCCATCTCGAATGACCTTCATGGCGATCTGTGAATTGGGCGGTGTCGCCGCGACCAGGCGGGAGAGGGCGTGGGCATTGTCGACGGGTTTTCCATTGAACTCGGTGATCACATCGCCCCGTCTGAGGCCGGCTTTTTCTGCCGGACTGTCTTGCATCACATCTCCGAGGAGGACCCCTTTCTTCTCCTTGATCCCGAAAGATTCAGCAAGTTCAGGGGTGATATCCTGAATCATGACACCGAGCCATCCGCGGATCACCTTTCCGGTCTTGAGCTGCGGTATGAGTTCATTGGCGATATTGATGGGGATGGCGAAGCCGATGCCCTGTCCCTGAGCGACGATGGCGGTGTTGAGGCCCACCACCTCCCCGTTCATGTTGAACAAGGGGCCACCGCTGTTTCCCGGGTTGATGGCCGCGTCGGTCTGGAGAAAATCATCATAGGGGCCCGCGCCGATGACCCGACCCTTGGCGCTGATTATCCCGGCCGTGACGGTATGGCCAAGACCGAAAGGGTTCCCCACGGCCATGACCCAGTCTCCGACACGGATGGCATTGGAATCTCCAATCTTGGCAGGCTTGGGAAAGTCGGAATCCGGCTTCACCCTTATGAGAGCCACATCGGTTTTAGAGTCCCGCCCGACGACTTTCGCGTCGTACTCTTTTCCACTCTCAATCTTTATTTTGATTTCCGTCGCCTTTTCCACCACGTGGTTGTTCGTCATGATGAGGCCTTCTTCATCGATGATGAACCCGGAACCCAAAGCATGGGTTTTCATCTCACCCCGGGGCGTGTCGCCGAAGAAGCGCTTGAAGAACTCATCGCCGAAGAATTCCCGGAAGGGGGAGTTGGGGGACATGAAGGGCTGCATGGGGTTTTCCTTGACGACCTGCGTGGTTGATATGTTGACCACTGCGTACTTCACCTGGTCGGCCAGGTCGGCGAAAGACGGCGGTCCCTGCTGGGAGAAATTGGGAAACACGGCCGCCGCGCCCTTGGGAGCGGAGAATAATAGCAACGTCGCGATGAAAAGAAAAACCGCGGGCCTCGAAAGCTTGTTTTCCGGGAAACTCATTTTGGATCCAACTCCTCTGTAAAGTGCGTGCAATGGCCGAATCACGAATACCAGGCCTGCCAACGGCCTCGACTCATCATGGCGTTGCAGGGCGCAGTTTCATTCCCAGACAAGCGGAGATTGCCTCCACCTGTACACAACTCCCAACTATCACAGAAAAAATAATCAAATCCAACAAAAAAGCAACCGGTGGACTGGATTCGCCGGGTTCGTCCCATGGCGGATGAGCGGCGTTTCCTTGGGAGGGCAGGGAAGAGCGTCTTGCCAAAGGATTTCCTTCCTGTGAGCGCTGGTTTTGGGTGTGGGAAGGCAATGAAGGCCGTCAATGGTCAGCAGCGTGAGTTTCCGATGCATTGAAAGCGGATCTTCGGGGGTCTTCTTCACGGCCATAGGCCTCGATGATGGACTTCTCCGGGGGCAGCAGGCCAAAGACTGCCCGTGCCTCGCCGTAGTCTCCGAAAGTGACGCTGAGGTGCACCATCGGGTGATCATGACGATCATGGGAGCTCTCGACTTTTCGGATGGCGATGTTCGGCGGGATCGCGGCAAGGTCGGACAGAAAGTCGCGGAGGTTTTCCTGTGACACCGAAATGTGAAAGGTCAGAGGATGACGCCAATGGATCTTGTCGTTCCATGTGACCTGCAACAGTTGTTGTGGATGGAGGTCATGGCGCAGCCAGACATCCCGGCAGTCACTCTGGTGAAAGGTGATGCCCCTTTCGCTCAGGGTGGCCAGCACGCCTTGCTGACCCGGATAGGGTCTGCAGCACCTGGCGAACTTGTGGATCGCGCGGTCCAGTTCCGACACCAGGAGAACGTTCTGCTCTCTGGGCGCGGTCGTCACAGAATCCTGCCTCTGTGTCTTCTCCGGATCGGCGGGTTTGGGTGTCATGTAATACAGAATCAGGTGGGGAGAAATGAGGTCCTGCCCCAGCCTCACGAAAAGATCGGACAAGTCCTTGAGGTTGAGGAATTCGAGGACGAAGCGAAGATTCTCTTCTTCGAGGATGGACTCCGAGAGATGATGGCGCCTGATTTCCTGAAGAAGGATCTGCCTTCCCACCTCATGAGCGTAGCGCACCCTCTTTTGCTGAAGGTGCTTGTTGATCGCCGTGCGTGCCTTCGGCGTCTTGCAGAGCTCCTCCAGGTCCGGGTCCACCGCAAGGGGTTCGCCGGACTTGAGGATTTCAACGATGTCGCCGTCCTGCAACTGACGGGTGAGGGGAGACCATTGGCCGTTGATGAGGGCTGCCTCGCAATGATCCCCCAACTCCGAGTGGATCTTGTAGGCAAAGTCGAGGACGATGCTCCCCTTGGGCAAGAAGTAGATGTCTCCCATGGGAGAGTATGCAAATATCTCTTCTGACTCGGAAAGGCGAATGAGGGCCTTCCTCTGGGTTGCTGCCCCCTCGTATTCCCCGATATTCTTCAGCAATTCACTGATCTCCTGCCAGTGTTCGTCGCTCATGGGTTTCTGGGCGTCCCATTCGCTCACGATTCCATAGGTGGCCCACTTGTCCATTTCCGGAGTGCGGATCTTGATGAGATAGTTCTGCGCACCGACCAGGATACGGACGTGGAGGCTCCGGTACCCGTTGTTCTTTGGATTGGCGACGAAATCCCTCAGGCTCCGGGGTACAGGCGAGAAGTTGGTGCTCACCACGCCGAGTGCCGTGTAGCAGGCGAGTACGGCCTCCTCGGGCAGAATGATGGCGAAGTCGATGTGGTTTTCGGCGTTGGCGATGTCGATGGTTTTCTTCAAATGATTGTAATAGCTTCCAAGCCCTTTGGCCCTGGTGCGGATCTCGGCGTCAAGGCGGGCGTCTTGGAATACTTCCTGGATCCCCCGTTCCAGGTCCGCCACCTGGGAAGAGTTGCGAAGGGCCCTGATGTGGTGCAGAATCCGCTTGCTCTTTTTCGGATAGAGAAAAGAGAGGGCCAGGTGATAGAGCTCCCTCTTGAGGGGGTAAATATTGAAACGGGCGGCGATGGGTGCGTAGACTTCGACGGTCTCCTGGGCGATCCTTTGCCGCTTGGCCTGAGGCAGGAAATGCAGGGTGCGGAGGTTGTGGAGCCGATCGGCCAGTTTGATGATGAGGACGCCCAGCCGTCTGCTGGCACTCAGGAAGATCTTGCTGTGGGTGAGGTCTTTCAGGGTGGCCCGGTCCAAGTGCTGGCGGGTCAGTTTTGTGCACCCGTCCACCAATTCGGCCACGATGGGACCGAAGTGGTCTTCGATGTCCTCGGTATGGATGGAGGCCACGTCCTCGACCACATCGTGGAGTATGGCAGCGGCAAGGAGAAAAGGATCCTTGAATTGGAGCTCCCTGGCAAGTATTTCGGCCACGGCGCACGGGTGGCTGATGTATGGCGCCCCCGACTTGCGTCTTTGACCCGCGTGGAGGGAGTGGGCGAACTCCAGGGCTTCGAAGAAGAAGCGATTCTCTTCCCTGCCTTCCGTGAGATACTTCACCATCCTGGAGCGGTAATGCTCCACGTCGAAAAGGGTCGGTTCTCCCGAACCCACGGAAGGGGCCCGAAGAGGCGCCTGTCTTGCTACAGTCTGAAATGCCACATCATTCCTCGAATATCCTTCCCGCCGGCACCTCCACGGCATCCGCGGATTTCCCTGGATCAGCGGTACGGACCGGCGTGAATGTCCTCTCTCCCTGATGGAAGACAGGCCGGAGCCTTAAAGAAGCTCCAGGGGTACAACCTCTGGAGCGTCTCTCGCAATGTGACGGGGGAAGACGTTATTTTAGCCTTCAATGCGGCCTGGTGTCTTTACAATTATAGAGAAAGAACATTAAGGAAACAAGAAGAAGCGCGGGGAAGCCTGCAAGTGATCTGATGCAGGAGTCTCTTCCAAGAGTTTTTCGCCGTTATTGCGCCAAGGTGAGAATTCGGAAACAACCCACTGCATCTGAAGTAACAATGAGGAAAACGCAGTTCTTCATCCTGGAAGGGTATAACGAGGATCGAAGAAGGTTGCAAATCGGGCCGGGGATGAATTAGATTCCGTCCGAGGGTTTGCCCTGGGACCATCAATGGTTATTTTCTTAAAACCTGTCGGATGAACTCGGAGGCTCCGGCAGACAGGGCAACCCGTTATGCATCATCCAATTTTCGGCCTTTTGTGGTTTAACCCTTTGAGGAGACGCAATGATGAAAAAGCCCGTTTGTTATTTCCTGACCTTGATCGTCGCACTATTCTCTTTCATGGCATGGACCCAACGGTTGATGGCGGGTGAGGACACGCAAAAGCACCCGTCATGCAAACATTGCGGCATGGACAGGGAGAAATTCGCCCACAGCAGGATGCTGATTCGCTACGACGACGGAACGGAAGTGGGCGCGTGCAGCATTCACTGTGTTGCCATCGATCTCGCCGGCACTCTTGACAAGACTCCGAAAGAGGTGCTCGTTGCGGATTACGGCACAAAGGAGCTCATCGATGCCGGAAAGGCCACCTGGGTTCTGGGTGGATCCAAGCCCGGCGTTATGACGACCCGGGCAAAATGGGCATTTCTAAAGAAGGAGGACGCGGAGCGGTTCATCCGGGAAAACGGCGGTGCTCTCGCCTCCTACGACGAAGCCTTGAAAGCGGCGTATGAGGACATGCGCAGCGACAGCGAAATGGTCCGGGAGAAGCGAAAAATGAAAAAATCCCAGGAACACAAGCATCCCTGATCACAGGGTCCGGGTGTGCCATGAAAACAGTTGGGACTCTTGTCTTGATGGTTCTCCTGATGGTTTCCGGTGCATTCGCCGCCGATCTTGATCCACGGCGGCCGTCCAAGGAGGACAAGTGCCCGGTATGTGGCATGTTCGTGTTTAAATATGGCGATTTTCTCGCCCAAATCATCTTCAAAGACGGCACGACCGTTTTCTTCGACGGCACGAAGGACATGCTCAAGTACTACTTTGGGCTCAAGAAATATGCTCAAAATAGGGATCTCTCCGAGGTGGCCGCCGTCTATGTGACGGACTATTACAGCCTCACGCCCGTCGACGGCACCAGGGCCTATTATGTTATAGGGAGCAAGATCCATGGTCCCATGGGGAATGAGCTCATCCCTTTTGGAAAAGAGGAAGATGCCAACGAGTTCATGTTCGACCATCTTGGGAAGGAAGTCATTCCGTTCAAGGGGATCACCCCGGAGGTCGTCAAGGGGCTTGATTGATGGGCATGAGAAGATCCGCTCGATTTCTTGTCTTCATCGGCGTTTGTGCCTTGTTGCTCGCATTGGCCTGGGTTCATTCCCTGGCCGTGCAGAGGAACGACGCAGGCTCCATCGCTCAGAAGCGGGAGATGGTTAAGCGCCTGGGAATCGGGGACCTATGTCTTTTCACCGATGCGCGGTACACGAGGCATCCCACGTCTGCGGACTTGAACACTGCGTTCCAGGACTATCCCCTGTCCCTGGAACATTTCCCTTCAGGCTCCCTGATGCCGGTACCCCCGCATCTTCGACCGAAAACGGGCGAGTGAACGCATGCGACTCATCGAAAAGCACAGGAATATTCTGGACTTCACGCTCTCCTCGCTCCTTAGGCGCAAGGGCAAGAACCTCGCTCTTGTCCTGGTATACACCTTCGTCGTCTTCCTCATAGCGTCGGTGACCTTCTTCACTCACTCCATCAAGCGGGAAGCGAGCCTGGTCCTCCATGACGCCCCGGAAATGATGGTGCAGAGGCTGGTGGCAGGCAGGCACGACCTCATACCGGTGAGCTACATGGACTCCATCAAGGAGATCAAGGGAGTCCAATCCGTCAAAGCCAGGCTTTGGGGCTATTACTTCGATCCCACCAACGGAGCCAACTACACGCTGGTTGTCAACCCGGCAGTGCACAACACGAGCGGGGTCATCATTGTCGGCAGGGGGGTTGCCCGAAGTGTCCTCTCCAAGGAGACCGGGACCATTCCCTTCAAGACCTACGGAGGATCATACCTGTTTCTGAGGATCAAGGAAGTTCTCTCGTCGGAGTCCGAGCTTGTGAATTCGGACATGATCGTGATCGCTGAACAGGATTTCAGGAAGCTCTTCAATTATCCTGAAGGGCAGGCGACGGACTTGGTCCTTCAGGTGAGGAACGTCAGGGAACTTCCGACAATCGCCACGAAAATCACCCAGCTCTTGCCTGACACCAGGCCGATTCTGAGGGACGAGATCCTCAGAACCTACGATGCGGTCTTCAACTGGCGAGGCGGTTTGGTGATCGTGGTGCTCACCGGCGTCGTCCTCTCCTTTTTCATTCTGGCATGGGAAAAGGCGACGGGTCTGAGCGCCGAGGAGAGGCGCGAAATCGGCATCCTGAAGGGGCTTGGCTGGGAGACGTCCGACGTGATTCTCATGAAGTTCTGGGAGGGGGCGGTGATCTCCCTGTCCGCTTTCTTCATGGGGGTCCTGCTGGCCTATGCCCATGTGTATTTCACGTCCTCCATGCTCTTTGAGCCGGCCCTCAAGGGGTGGTCGGTGATCTACCCCAGGTTCAGGCTCTCCCCCTTCATCAGCCCCTACCAGGTGTCCACGCTGTTCTTCCTCACGGTCATTCCCTACACCGTGGCCACCATTGTGCCTGCGTGGCGAGCTGCCACCGTCGATCCCGATGCCGTCATGAGAACATGATTGAAGATGCCGGAGAAGAGGAATTGCCGTCCAGATGATCGCCATCAAGGAAGTCAGAAAAGTTTTCAACGGGGGCAAGCCCAACGAGTTCGTGGCCATAGACGGGGTGTCCCTTTCCATCGATGCCGAAAAAGTGACGGTGCTCAAGGGGCCGAGCGGCTCCGGCAAAACGACCCTCTTGACCATTGTGGGCTGCATGGCAAGACCCAGCTCCGGAAGAATATTCCTGAAGGACAGGGAGATCACGAGTCTGCCGGAACGCTTCCTCACCGAAATCCGAAGGGATACGTTCGGATTCATGTTCCAGCAGTTCAATCTCATCAAGGGGCTCACTGCCCGTGAGAACGTCATGCTGCCGGCCTACCCCGGCGGCGAGCCGCACCAGTCCCTGCTCAACCGAGCCACTGAGCTGCTGAGGCTTTTCAACCTCGAACACAAAGTGCATTCCAAGGTGGAGTGGCTTTCAGGCGGAGAGGCTCAACGGGTGGCCATCGCCCGGGCACTCATCAACAACCCCTCCATCATCATCGCGGATGAGCCCACGGCGCACCTGGACACAAAGCTCTCGCGGGAATTCATGGCGATTGTGCGGGACCTCAAGCGGGAGGGGAAGACGGTGATCGTCGCCAGCCATGACCCTATTGTTCACGATTCGGACACAATCGACGGCATTGTGGAGATGAGAGACGGAAGAATCCTGAGAGGTTGATCCCATGATCCTTCACCCTGCAATCATATCGCTCCTGGCGGGATCACTCCTGATCAGCGGCATGCTGGTCTATGCTTCGTTTCACGGACTGAGGATACTGAAGAGCTGGAACATACACAGCGGCAGTGAACTGCAGCTCGGATTGGAGCGAAGGACCTACCTCATTTCCACCCTCATGACCAATGCCATGGCTTTTCAGCTGCTCTCCCTGTTCCTCTTCATTTATACGGCCGATCACATGGCCGCTCTCTTCGTCGGTGCCATGTGTGCCGCGGGGACACTGAAGGTCAACTTCTGGGGATACCCGACGCTCCTGCTGAAAATCATCAACTGGCTGCTTGCGGGGATCTGGTTGATCATGAACACCACGGACAACCGGGGCTACGACTACCCGTTGATCCGAAAAAAATACACGTTGCTCCTTCTCATGACCCCCCTCATTCTCCTGGAGGCCGTCACTCAGGCCGCCTACTTTCTGCAGATGCAACCCGCCATCATCACTTCCTGCTGCGGCACGCTCTTCACCTCGGACGCCGAAGGGGTTACGGCGGGGATTGTCGCCTTGCCCCGCACGCCTGTTGCCATTGCATTCACCACAGGGCTGGTCCTCACATTCTCCGTGGGAATTTACACCTGCATCAAAGGAAAGCTCGCCACCCTCTTTTCGGTGCTTAGCCTCTTCACGTTCGTCGTCTCTGCCATTGCCCTCATTTCGTTCATCTCCCTCTATTTCTACGAGCTTCCCACGCATCACTGCCCCTTTTGTCTCCTTCAGAGGGAATACGGCTACATTGGGTACGCCATCTACTTCACACTGCTGGGCGGGGCTGTGGGGGGACTGGGGGGGGCCGTCGTCATGCCGTTCAGAGGCATCGGGAGCCTTGCCGAAGCGGTTCCCCGTATCCAGCGGCGACTCGCCCTCATGGCGGTCATTTCCTTCGGGGTCTTCACGGCCATCGTGGTCTCGGGTATAGCCCTTTCCAACCTCAAGCTCTTCGGCGTCTAGTGCCGGCCTGAGTTGTTACCCGTGGCGGCCGGTGAAGGGTCCCCGTTTCAGCGGCGCCGGATGCGGGTTACTCGCAGGGTGCCTTCTTTGGTCACGATGCCACGCACTTCCACGCGATCGCCGGATGAACACAGAACACAAAACGCAGGGCAGTCGTTTCATGGCAGTCCCTCATGCCCCTGTGCGGCACCCGAAATGATGAAAAGCTTGGAATCCACCGCGGAGGGCGCCGAGAGCGCAGAGATTCTTGTTTATACGAATTGTTCTCTCAGCGATCTCAGCGTGCTCCGCGGTGAAATAAACAACTCTTGGTAGCAGAGCTCGATCGGCTATACGGAGACAATGCTTCGTTCTGCGGGTGAAAGAAGTGAGGTTTTTGCCCGGGTGCGGGCCGGTCGGTTACCGGACGGTTTCAAGGGGGGTATAAAAAAAAGTCCTTGGCCGTGCACCCTCGGTCGAACCGGTTGAAATCAAACCGCTCACCTTCAAGTGCTCGATTAGAGTAAACCACGACACAGCCGGAGATACTTACCGCTGCTTCCTCCCGGACCTGACGGGGTTCGTATTCGTCTGTTGCGCGGTGTCCAATCACACAAGAATTAGAAACGGTCAGCTCAACACAAGCCCTTCAGAGGGGATTCAGCCCCGCCAAGCGGATTTCGGGCCACAGGGCACCGCTAACTCCCCGCCTAGCACGACCAAGGATTAGCTCATGTCTCGATCGGTGATTCATCATGTACCAATTGGGTTCCAAAAAGCAAGTCATTTTCCCGGCCCAATACGGCTCGGGCGAGGGAGAAAGGGGCATGCGTCCATGGTTCACCGCTGCCCGGTGAGCGCATTTCACTGCAATGCGAGTTCTTCAATGGAGCGGGTCAGAGCGAAGCTTTGCCCACCATCGGGAACACGGTCACCAATAATGCCTCCTGGCAGCAACGAGAATCATCGAATGACTCCGTCCCCTCGCCCTGAGGCATCCAAGGCTGTCCCGCGCGTGTCGAAGATCGCGAGCCGTAAACGTTTTTCTTTGGCGCTATTGGCCCTTAGCACGAAAGGACTGGTGGGATCACTTAGCACGGACATAAAGATCTTTCATCCGTGAACCCGGCAGAGTTCTTTCCTCGAATTCAAAGATGTCGCCACGCGCCTTTACAAGATCGCTCAGTTTCTTGTATCCAAAATTACGCGAATCGAATTCCGGTCGCAGCTTCGTCAGATAGCTGCCAAATGTTCCGAGATGAGCCCATCCGCTATCGTCGCTCGCCTGGTCAAGCGCCTGTCTGAAAAATTCAATCGGGACTTCTTTTGTGGCCCCACTTGATCGTTCAGCATTTTTGTGAGGAGGTGTTGCCTTGGCCTTGGGGCTTCGTCGTTTGCCAGGCGTCACTGGAGTGTCAACAGTCTGCGTTGCGATAGGCCTCAGAACCTCCGTGAACACGAACTTGTGACAGGCGTTGCGAAAAGCCTCGGGTGTCTTCTGTTCACCGAAACCATAGACAGTCAAACCCTCCTCTCGGATTCGGAGTGCGAGCCCAGTAAAGTCACTGTCACTGGATACCAGGCAAAAACCATCAAATCGCCTGGTGTAAAGCAGGTCCATGGCGTCGATGATCAATGTGCTGTCCGTCGCGTTCTTGCCTTTCGTGTATGCGAACTGCTGAATCGGCTTGATCGCGAACTGGTGCAACACCTTTTTCCATTGTGCGCTGGTTGGAGAGGTGAAGTCACCATAGATGCGCTTAACTGTCGCCTCGCCAAACCGGGCGACTTCAGCCAGCAGCGCTTCAATGACCGCGGCTTGGGCATTATCAGCATCAATAAGGACGGCAAGCCGTTGCGCAGGCTCTTGAGACTCGATTCTTGCGACAGTATTGTGATTGACTACCACGGAAAAGCCTCTCTTCAGCGAAATGTTAAGCCGCCTCCAGCACAAAACACCGTTATCTTCGGCCGAAAGCGTCATTGTACCGGCGAAACGGTCTTGAAATAAGCTCTAAAACCGGGCAGAAACGCGGTCCAGCAGGATGCACTGGTGCTCCTGGACACCCAGGTAATCCCGGAGGGAGGGACGATGTCCTCCCCGGACCAGGTGCTGCCAGCCTCCCACGAAAACCGGACGCCGTGGATTCCTGTTGGCGAGAATCCCCGCAGTCTTCCTTGCAAGATGCCGTTCTCGTTTTACCCACTCGTGCTCAGAAAAGGAAGAAACCGCACAGAGTCCCTGACAGTGCCACGGGGTGCTCATCCCCATGAGGTGGGCCGCCTGTTCGTATCTCAGGGGAAAAGGCGCCGGCGGTTGTGGCACCGCAGCAACGACACTGTGGAGGTTCTGGAGAGAGATCAATTCAGGCCACAACCGGATCCACCCGCGGCTGAAGTGTGAGTGATCGATCAGGAAAACCGGAGTTCCCGTGGCCAGGCTGTAGCGCCGTGAAGCCCTGAATTCGAATGGAAGGCTCATCTGCCCTCGCATGGACGCCACCTGGGGGTTTTTCATGAGAGCCTTCAGGCAAATGCCGCTCTCACGGGACACCCGGCGGACATTCCGGTTGAGGGCCCGGTGGAGGAGCACCTGGTTTTTCTCGCGAAAATCCAAGCCATAGCGGCTGAGCTCGAGAAGGATGCAGTCCGTCCCGTGAGCCTGGAAGAACTCCGACAACCTGATCATTCCCAGGGGATCCTGGTGGACTGTTCCAACCAGGATGAGGCTCGCGAACAATGAATTCGGTTTTCTCGGGTTCACGCTTGAAGGATCTCAACGGCGGCCGCAGGGTTTTCCGCCTCGGCTCACACCATTTTCCGTCTCTCGGCAGAGGAGGGCGTGGAGCTCGTCGAAGTGTCCGATGTGAAGATGTGCCTTCAATTCAGGGTTCTTGTAGGCGGCGAATACCACTCCCGTGGCGGAGGCGAAGGCCTCATCCACGGGAGAGTCTCCCACGTAAAGGACCTGGGCCGGGTCCACCTCGAACGACTGGCAGATGCGCTCCATGATTTCCGGGTGCGGCTTTGGGTGCTGAACATCGGAGGCCGATACGACGAGGTCGAAGTATTGGTCCAATTGAAAATGGGCCAGGACCTCGTGGGTGGAAACGGTGCGATTGGTGGCGAGGGCTGTGAGATAGCAGGACTTGGCCAGTTCGAGGATCGTCAGGAGGCCGGGTTCCTGCTTGAGGTGCCTGTTGAACGGCCATATGTCCATGGTCTGGACATATGCCCAGGCCGCCCGAAAGGCTTCTCCACCGCCGGTGAGGTACCTCAGGGATTCCCGCACGGGGTGCATGTGCACGTATTGGCGCTGTTCAGACTGGACCTCCGCCTGCAACCCTATCTTTTCCAGAATATGATTGTAGAAAAGTACATTTGCTTCCCTGGAGTCAAAAAGGACGCCATCGCAATCGAAAGCAATGACATCGATGGATTTCAGAAATGCGTGGTGGTTTCCGGTGCCGTTTCCCTTGTCCATAAGGCCTTTCTCTGCTTCGTCGCTCACCGTTGAATCCCCCGGAGCACGCTCACCGTGTTCGTGCGTGGTGCGCCCATGCCGGATGGTGCTCCATGCCGGGTGAGGCGCGACAGATCTTTACAAGGTTTTACATATAGAATAGAGTCCAAAGAGTCAAGGTGCGACCGCCGTTCTCGCTCTGGACACATCACATCGTTTCAGAGGACATTCTTCAACAACACAAGATGGTATGGAATCCACGCCCATGGAGCACATCTACGACTACCTCGTGATCGGCAGTGGAATCGCAGGCCTCTCTTTCGCGCTCAAAGCGGCGGCCGGCGGCACCGTTGCCGTTGTGACCAAGAAGGACAAGCTGGAGACGAATACGAACTACGCCCAGGGTGGCATCGCATCCGTTCTGGGTCCCGACGACTCTTTCCAGCTCCATGTGCAGGACACTCTCAATTCCGGCGATGGGCTGTGCCACCAGGATGTGGTGGAACTGGTGGTTCGGTCGGGTCCAGAGCGCATCATGCAGTTGATGGAGCTCGGGGCTCGATTCAACCGCGGAGTGGATGAAAACTCCCCATTCGACCTGGGCCGGGAGGGAGGCCACACCCGAAACCGCATCGTTCATGCCCAGGATGCCACCGGAAGAGCCGTGGAGCAAGTGCTCATCGCCGCGGCGGAATCACACCCCAACATCCGCATCTTTGAAAACCACCTGGTGCTGGACCTGCTCGTCGAACACCAGTCCATCAAGGCCGGCTCCCTGGCCATAATGCACCAGGACATCTGTTCCGGAGCCTACGTGCTCGACATCGCCGGCCAGGAGATCCATCACTTCCTTGCCCGGGCCACCCTTCTGTGCACCGGTGGAGCGGGGAAGGTCTACCTGTATACCAGCAACCCCGATGTCGCCACCGGCGACGGTCTGGCCATCGCCTACCGGGCTGGAGCCCGCCTGGCCAACCTGGAGTTTGTCCAGTTCCACCCCACCTGTCTCTATCATCCCCATGCCAAGAACTTCCTCATTTCAGAGGCGGTGAGGGGAGAGGGGGCGAGACTCGTCGACAAGCGGGGCAGAGCTTTCATGGAAGCGTACCACCCCCTGAAGGACCTTGCCTTCAGGGACATCGTGGCGAGGGCCATCGACACGGAGATGAAGAAAACGGGCGATGACTGCGTGTTTCTGGACATCACTCACAAGAGTCGGGACTTTCTCGACAACAGGTTCCCCAACATCTATGAAAAATGCCTTTCCCTGGGAATCGACATCGCCCGTGACCCCATCCCTGTGGTTCCCGCGGCCCATTACATGTGCGGGGGTATCCTGACGGACCAGTGGGGGCAAACGAATATCGAAAACCTCTACGCAGTCGGCGAATGCGCCTGTACGGGTCTTCACGGAGCCAACCGCCTGGCGAGCAATTCCCTCCTCGAAGCCATGGTGTTTGCCCATCAGGCGGTCATGCACTGCGGCGCGCACCTCGAGGCACGAAGAAAAAGAAAGTTTCCCGAGATCCCCATGTGTTTCGGGAAGCCCGGAAACAACGACGGCATCGTGTGGTCGGAGATGATCCTCATATCCCACAACTGGGACATCATCAGGCGTCTCATGTGGAACTACGTGGGGATCGTCAGGACGGACAAGCGGCTCATGCTCGCCCAGATGCACATGGCCCAGATCCGCCTTGAAATCCGGGAGCACCTCCCAAACATCCCCCTCAACAGCGACCTCGTGGAACTTCAGAACCTGGCCCTGGTCGCGGAGCTCATTATCTGCTGCGCCATCCAGCGGAAGGAAAGCCGAGGCCTTCACTACAACCTCGACCATCCGCAGAAAGACGATGTGAGTTGGAGAAGGGACACGGTGGTGTCCCTCGAGAAGGTGGAGGATTTGCTCTGCGCTATCCCCGGCAGGGAGCGGGAGAGTTGATCATTGAGGCGTTTGGGGGGCCACGGTCTCGGCATCGAGTACGGTATTTGACGGGGCTTCCAGCAGGGGCCTCGAAGTGTGTTCGAGGCGCATGGTGAGCATCCCGCCCATGATGCTGATCTCGAGGTTCTTGTCGGAGAAGTCGACCTCTCTGAAAGTCTTTTGCAGCTCGTTGAACTTCTTCTTCGCCTTACGGTAAATGAAAATGCACCCCCAGGCCGCCAGACCGAAAGCCAGCACAAAGGCCCACAAAGGTGTGACGAGAACCTGCCCGAAAACCACGATGACGGCCAGGATGCCAAACAGGAACAACACCTGCAGCAAGACGATCAGGTAGAGATAGTATACTCCCTGGTTTATGGATGCTTCCTCGGAGTTTTCCTCCTTCGGACTGCGATTGCTTCTGAATAAACGACTCAACCACATATGATCATAATCCTCACAGGCCGTGCATGCTCTCAGTTTTCTCGTGCCTCACCGACGGGGTTTGGCAGGAGGTGCGGGGTCTGCCGCTCCAGGAGCAGTTGCTGCTCCATGCGATACTTCTCGATGTGGAGCTGGTTTTCGAGCATCTGCTTGGAAAGCCTGTATCTCAGGTAGATAACCCAGGCAAGGAGCAGGCCGAGAAAAACCGCCGACCCCAAAAAGAACCACTTGTATTCCTGTAAGGCCGTTGCACTGATCCTGACGAAGTCGCCAAGGAAATTGGGGACCATCCACAGGACCAGAACGGCCAGGAGGACAAAGAAGCCAACATGAAAAACTGAAAACCTCTGAAAAGCAATGAAGACAGAGCCAAAGCGGTTTTTCCTCGGATTGGACGAATCCGCATCCTCACCCTTCTCTTTTTCTTCTCCGTACACCAGCGTCAAATAAGCTCTCACCAGAAAAGCAACCAACAGGACGAGCCCCACTGGAATGCCTATGGCCGCGGACATCCAGGCCCTGAAAGGAAAAGGGAACGTCTCGGAACTCACCTGGATCTGGTAGTTGCGCAGCGGCCCATGGTTGTTCTCGAACACATGCTTCTCATAGCTCGTGAGAGTGGAACCGCTGGTCTCATAGACCTTCCTTCCCTCGGTATCCACAATGGTGACCCTGGACTTTTCACCTGCCTGGCTGGCTGAAGCGAGGTAAATGAGAAGCTCAAGCACCAGAAAAGTCAGAATCGTTACGAGCAGAATGACCTTGTGGTAACGCTTCCCTTCAAAGAGGTCCAAAAGACGAAGTTTCTGTGACATGCCTCAATTCTGCTGAAAAACCTGATGGGTTAATGAGGTCTCACTACTGTGAATGAGCCCAGCGGGCCAAACTCGCCAGATTGAAGGCTAGCACCGGGTCTGGTGGGTGTCAAACGAAATCAGCCTTTCCCGCTTCGCTCCACGGGATCCCTCGAGTGTGAGACACCCTACCATGATCGATCGAGAAGAGCACCTGCTTGAGAAAATTCATCGACGAGGCGGTAAAATACCTGAGAAAGCTCCTCACGAATAATTTCCTCGGGAGCGGGAGCCTCGTTTCCGGGAGACTCCCAACCTCAGCCGGAATAGGCTATCCGGCCCGTCCGCCCGATGGAGGATCTTAACCTGATGAGACCCCATTTCAAAGCCTGCCGTTTCATTTTTCTCGAGCCCAAACTCTAGGGGTCTTGCTGCACATTGCAGGACACGGAAGAGATGCAGCTTCATCCCATTTCACCTCTGTCAGCAACCGTTGCTGCATGCTCCTCTCAGAGGCATTCACTTTCTCCGACATGAAGCTCAACCGACTTGCGTTCACCCTCAATCGCCAGTGGGCAACAAGTGCACCATTCACCAGCGGGGCCATGAAAAAGCAACCACCATATCAGCGGGAATCTCACGGCTTAGAGACGGATCCACATGAAAAGGTATCCATGTTCCACCTCGTCATGCCGGCGAACCCCGGATCAGAGTCCGGGGCAGGCGCCGGCATCCGGAGACTTTTCCTGGATTCCGGGTCAAGCCCGGCATGACGACCGCCTTATCGGCCACTGTAATGTGTTGAGCTTTACTCAGCAGACGCCAGTTGCACCCCATGATGGCATAGCGTTTGCTATTTCTTGATTCGCGCCGCATCCCCAATAATATAGATAGGCCCCACAAGGCAGGTGAAGGCCATCGAGTCGCAGTTTGACGGCACAAAGAGACACTAAACAGGCTGCCTTATCATCTGGTCTAAGAGGTGAGGTGAGGATGAACGTAAAGGAGAGGAAGACTAAACTCTTCATGTTTTTCATGTGCTCTCTGCTACTGACCGCGTTCCTGTCGCCCATTCCCTTCTGCATGGCTGATGACCATAAGGAAGGCGGGAAGCATCATGACAAATATGGTGGCAAGAAGGGAGATGGGCTGGTGCGAGGTATCCTTGGACAGGGAGGACATGACGAGGGTAACGAGACTACGGGACAGATTGTTGCCTGGAGCCTCGGAGCGGCAAATCTGACCGTAGCCTTGAGTCTCATGGTAAGGGCAGTGAAGCAGTTTGCTCCCTTGGGACCTGATGTACACAGCGTCCTTTCCAAGTTCAACAGCACTCAGAAAAAATACCTCATGAGGTTCCACTATATCCTCAACCCGATGATCCTGGCGCTTGCCATTCTCCACTGGACACTATCGAGGTGCAAGTCAACCGCTCTGCCCGAGTGGGGGCTGGTGACCATGGGGGTCATCGCTACATTGGGGATTATCCTGAAGTTCAAGCTATGTCCAAAGGCCTTTCTCAGGAACGTTTACAAGGTGCATACTCAACCGGTGCTTCTTCTGATTCTGATCTCGATGCTGTTGATCGGTCACCTTTCCATGGACTAACCCTTGGGATCTGTTCCCCGGGTTTTGGAATGGAGAGAAAATGGAAGAGAGATCCTACAGACTGGCTCAGTATGAGATCATTCTGAAGGGCAGTGGTGAAATCTGGTGGAAAGCCCACGGAGGTTTCGCAGACGCGAGGAGTGGAACGTGTTTCATTGAAGGAAATGTTCTCTTCATCGGCCCCAGTGAAGTGAACAGACACGGATTTCTGAAAAATGAGTTTCTCAATTATTTGAAAGAGTTACCAGAATGGAACAGGACGAAATATTACTGCTCGAGTTACACGCTCCATGCCTGTAAAGGTGGAAGTGTGCGGGATGGTACGATACGAAAAAACAAGAATAGAAGCTGACGGGCACAGTAGAAGCGGGAACTCGAGCATGACTCCCACGCTAGAGACGGCTTTCATCACCATTTCCCCCATGCACCGCATCTCGCAATCGAGTCTGGTTTTAAATCACCGTGAAATCCTTTCAGGCCTGTGAAATTTTTTCATATGAAAAATGGTCACACCGAAACCTAAAGACAAAAATCCGCAGGTGATGTTGAGCGAGCTCCATAGCAAGGCATTGTTTCTGTTCACCCTTCACTACTCACAGGTCACGTGATTCCAAGACGCTTCAGCTTGTAGATCAGCCCCCGCCGCGTAACCCCCAGGAGCTCTGCAGCCCGCGTGCGGTTCCCACCGGTTTGTTCCAATGCACGGCGGATGATATCCGTCTCGCTCTCTTCGAGCGTCTTGACATCTGCTTGATGTCTTGAGTCTGGCTCGCGCGTCTCGTTGATGGATCGGGAAGCTGACGTGCGGACCGCAGGCGGGAAATGCTCGGGAAGTATCACGTCCGTTTGGGAGAGAAGCCATGCGCGTTCAATGGCGTTGGCCAGTTCACGCACATTGCCAGGCCATGGATGCGCCATAAGCGCTTGGGCTGCGGCCCGGGAAAGCCGCTTGCTTTCGTTTCGTCCCAGAGCCAGGAAATGCTGTGCCAGTGGCAAAACATCCTCCATCCGCTCGCGCAGTGGTGGAATATCAACAGCAATGACGTTCATCCGATAGTAGAGATCCTGGCGAAAACGGCCGGACTCAACATCTTCCAGGAGGGTTCGGTTCGTCGCTGCCAGAAGGCGATAGTTCACCTCTACTTCCTTATCACTACCGAGGGGAGTGACGTAATTGGTCTCAATGGCGCGCAACAGTGCGGGCTGCAATTCGAGTGGCAATTCACCGATTTCATCCAGAAAGAGCGTGCTGCCCTCGGCCTCACGAAACCGCCCCAGGCGTCTTGACACAGCGCCCGTAAACGCTCCCTTTTCATGCCCAAAGAGTTCACCGGCCAGAAGAGTAGCCGGGATGGAGGCACAGTTCACGGTGATCATCGTCCTATTCCGACGAGGACTGTTCTGATGGATGAAGCGGGCTACTATTTCTTTACCGCTTCCGCTTTCTCCGGTGAGCAATACATTCGCATCGCTTGCGGCGACTCGATAGGCGTCACGCAACACGCTGCGCATGGCCGGGCTCTGGGCCACAATTCCTCTGAGCGCCTCGGGAGGGACCATCAGCTCCGGCGCATCGGTGTGGATACCAACCGCATCGCGCACGGCTGCAAGCAACTCATCCAGATCAACCGGCTTTGACAGGTAGTCAGCAGCTCCGAGTCTCATCGCGTTAACCGCGTCGCGTACATCCGCGTAAGCTGTCACCAAGAGAAAGGGGAGTCCGGGGTGTTCTTTGCGCGCCAAGCGAAGCAATTCGATACCGCTGGCGCCTGGCATACGTACATCGGTCACCACCATTGCGGGCAAATGACTTTGGATAATGCCAAGGGCCTCCTCCGCAGACGCTGCTGCCTGAGCCTTGAATCCTGCAGAATCAAGGACATGCATGTACAACTCACGATACCGCACTTGATCGTCAACGACGAGGATTCGTGTGCTCATCCCTGATCCCTTTGCCCTTGGAGCAGCGTAATGCCGGAGACTGTGATGACTGTGCCCCGGTGGAGTAGAGAGTCGGCCTTGATCGTCCATCCATGGTCTTCGACAAAACGCTTTACAATGGCCAACCCTAAGCCATGCCCATCCGGATTACCCACTACGTAGGGCTTGAAGATGTCTGGGAGCAACTCCGGCAAGATGCCGCACCCCTGGTCCGCCACCACAAGGTTGGCACGTGCCCCATGTTGTTCCAGTCGTACCTCTACCCTGCTGCCCTGGGGCGAGGCCTGAAGGCTGTTCAGGAGAAGGTTGACAAGGACTTGCCGCAGCATGCCTTCATCGGAAATGATCGTCATGGGAGGGCAGTTCATCTCCAGAGTGACCCCTGCGGCATCAAACTCGGGTTGCAGTATTTCGGCTATCCTGGAGGTCAGCTCCTGGATACCCAACCGCACCGCATTGATTTCCCGCTGCTTGGCAAATGTCATGAAGTGACCCAGGCGAGATGCTGACTTGTCCACTTCATCGATTATTGTCTCGAGCATGACTTTGCTCTGCTCCGGTACCTCCGGATTGCGGGCAATTTGCTGGGCAATCCCCGAGATGATTCCCAGAGGGTTTTTCGTTTCGTGGGCCAGGCCGGCGGCGGCAAGCCCCAGATCCTCCAGGTGGGCCGAGTGTGCGCGCTCCCTCCTAAGCTGTTCGGCCAGAAGACGGCTTCGAATCACCATGATCCAGGCAGCAACGCTTGCAGTCAACAGAAGGACGGCGGTCGCGAGGGGTATCAGCGTGTGTGCGAGTGCCTTTGGATAGCCATGGTCTCGGACATCGCCGCCGAGGATAATCAATTGTTCTCCACCGCCGATTCCCAAGCCGGCAGAATCCCCGGCATCAGAATGATGGATGGAAGGGGACTTCCATCCATCGTCTTTGCGCAAGCGAACCTTGCGGCTGAAAAGATAGAAGCCATTGGCAAAGCTCTCTGTTTCCGCGGATGGCAAGACCAGGGCAGGGGGGATATTCCCTGCCTGGAGGATGCGGGTGCCATTCTGCTCCAGGACGAGAAACCGATAAGGGGAATCGCCGATAATGTGCCCTAGAATGCTTTCGATCTCGTCACGGTTCAGGCGCCCATTATCCTCCAGGGAATGAATTGCTCGCGCCAGCATCCTGGATATGGCAAGTGCCCGATGGCGCTCCCTTTCTTCTAAGTGTTCGGCAAAGTTCCGCCAGTCCTGCCATGCCCAGGAGGCCAAGGCCACAACTATAAGGGCAGTGGCTGCCAATGGGACCCGATACGTCGGAAATATCGTGGTCATAACGGAGATTCCTCCGCCAGGTTATGCAAAGCAAAGGTCATACCCAATCGACCTGCATATCAATGTTTCGGGCTGAATAAAACAGACGAGAGCGACCTCGAGAACTGCTTGACAATCTCCAGAGGACCTGCTCTCCAGAGACTATCATGAGGAAGTTTCCATCACCGAGCCTATTCCAGACCTTCCCGCAGTCGCCCCCTTGAAATGATTCCTGATGGAAGCTCCGATGGGCAGCCTTCCTCTGCAAACAAGTGCCGTGATGTGTTGAATGTCATCAATCACGAAGTCATATGGAATGGCGTTGGGGCTGTTGCCCGCTCCAAGACTCCAGCGCTCTGGCTGGGCAGTTTGCAGAGGCTTCCAAGGAGTTGTCTCACCCTTTGGATCACTCTGCCGTTCTGCTTGGGCTTCATCTTCTGCTCAAGACAATCGGTGAAAGAGGAGCTGCCTCCGACGCTCCCTCACGGAACGCGGACCGAAAAAATAATTGCGTCGTAGACCTCTCCGAACGTGGTTGGGGGGCTCGCCACGAGAAAAACCTCACTGTGATCCTGACCGTAGATGAACTTCTGGTGTAAAGGCTGCACCCAGTCGTACTGTGTCAGTGCCACGAAATAGCGCTGAGTTGTCAGTGCCCGCAGCAATCCGGAGGCGATGACGTCACCGGCCATTCCTGTTCCGGGAATGCCTGCGAAATCCGGGCTTCCCAAGCTACCCATCCCCCAGCCGAGGTGCCTGAGGTCCATGGCGTCATAGGCTTCCGTACTGTTCCAGCGGGCTTTTCGGTAGGTGCCCCAGACACCGTAGATGTTGTCTTTTTCGCTCTTGTATGGGCTGGTGTTGATCTTGATGTGGCTGCGCCTTCGGAAATAAGTCCTGATCGACTGGAATTCATGAGCATAGACGATGATGTCGTTGTCCCTCAGTAGTTTCGAAAAGGGTTTGCCGGAGTCTGAGTTCTTCCCGTCAACCTTAATGAGAACATAATTTCGAGCAGGCCCTGCCATTGTCTTCTCCTCTACAAAGGCGAGATGCGTATCGGTTTGCGTCATGACTGAACGAGCCCTGTCCACCCACGGGTGACCTCCAGCCACTGTGCCGGTTCGCCATTGGAATGCCTCAACATGACGGTGAGTGACAAACCCATTCCTCTCCCATTTCTCTCTTGGTCACGGCGCTACACAGCGCAAAGATCCGCGGATATAAAGCTTCGGCGAACCACAGAGGAGCCTCTTTGTTCTGAAAAGGTTTCAACCGCTGAACACGCTGAGATCCTTGGGACAACAGATCGTGTGTCGGGAATCTCTGCAGTCACATCGCAATCCGCAGTGGATTCCAAGCTTCTCATCCTGTCGGGCTCCCCAGGGGGCATCCAGAAAAACGTTCAATCTTTCTTCTTCCGTTCAGTTCGATGGGTAAGCCATGTGCCAGTGTTCGATGACATTCATGAAACGCTTGCCCTCCGATGTCTCTTGAACCGCGACGAAACGCCCGCCGTCGGCCCATGTGTCGTAGCGCCGAGTGAAGTAGAGACCCAGATGCTTCCATTTGAAAAGCTCCTCCGGCGCTTCGACCTTGAAACCTTGCCTGACATGGATCTTTGCAGCCATCAGTGTGTCCTCCTCAACAAAGAAGAGCACGTCTCCCTGGGCACTCCACCGAGGATATTTTCCTCCCCTCACGGAAATCTGCCATTCCCCGGGGCCATTTGGAAAGGGCCTCACGTATATCTCCCAGCGGCCTGAGATGTCGGACATGTAGGCCAGATACCGACTGTCGGGGGAGATTTGAGGCATGGTCTCGTCAAAGGGGGTTTGCAGGAAAAGGGCCGCTTGCCGTGCGAGAGGTTTGGCGGGTTTCTCCCCGTCTGGCCCCATGGGAATATACCAAAGATCACGTTTGGTGTCAGTGGTGGCCATTTCATAGGCAAGAAACCTGCCGTCTCTTGACCAATCTGGATTGAACTTGTCAACTCCCCCCTGTACCAGCGGTTCTGTTGGAGCTCCAGGATAGATGGGCTGTACGAAGATGTCGCTCAACCCTTCCCTTTCCGAAGAAAACGCAATCCGAGTTCCGTCAGGCGACCAGGTCACCTCGGCATCCCGTGAAGCGCTGAAAGTCAGGCGGGTCTTGGTGCCCCGGTCCATGTCCGCGAGCCATGTGTCTTCATAACCCTTCTCAAATGCATCAAAGGCCACACGGGTCTGATCGGGCGAAAGAGCAATTCCACCGATTTGAGCACCTGTCAAAGGGGGGGCGATTGTTGAGAGGATTTGTCCTTTACGATTCAGCGTCACCAGTTGCTGCTTGTAGAGAGGTTCGGAAACATATGCCAGTGTTCCGTCCGAAGAAACGCTGGGCCAGGCAGCGTCTCCGGCGACGGGGAATGCCTCACCCGTGGCCTCCAATCGAGCGAGAGAGAACGGTACCGCCCAGATCCCATAGTCGCTGGCCAAACCTTTCTGGTACAGGATGTATCCCGAGCGGCAGTAAACAGGATAGAAAATCCGCTCTTCATATCGTTTCGAGAGACTCCGGCGCAATCCCTCGGACTCTAACAGGAGCTCGGATGAACCATCCGACTGGACCTTCACGAACAGAAGTCCCTTCCCATCAGGCAAATAATGGGGTGCCTGATACCCTTCGCCTCTTTGGAGGTCAAACGGCACAAGTGGTTCCGGTTTCCCCCCGTCCTGATGAACCCGCAGAAGTCCTCCTCCGCGAGTCCAATCACCTCCCCAGATGTCAAACACGATGTCTCCATGGCCACCCCACGTAGCCGAACTCACATAGCCCAGGGCCGAGACGTCGCACACAGTCGTGCCTTGGACACCTCTGACCGGGGCTTTCCTGATGGTTCGCCCCATGTTCGTAAGATAACCCACATAACGGCTGTCGGGAGACCAGAAGGGCTGCTGTTCCACATGCGTGTCGTCGGAGATCTGCGTGGACTCTCCGGTGGTGAAATCCAGGAGCCGAAGTCTTTCATCCTCAACGTAGGCGATCATGCGACCATCTGGAGAAATGGAGGAACCGCCACCGGTTATGGGGCTGGAGACTCCCTCCAATGGAATCCTGTAAACGCGGTACAGTGGCGCCGGAGCCTTCACTGCTTTTCCCGAAAAGTACCATCCGCAAAGAATTCCAATAAGCAAGAGGCAGGTTCCCAATGCAATACGCGCGTACAGTTTCCATCCTGCAGTCACCTTTGCCGGAACTTTCTGCGCGTCGACCGACCATGGGCTGCGTCCGGAAGCCAGAAGGCTCTTCCACTCAGCTTTAGCGACCCACATGTCATTGAGCAAATCCTGGGCTGTCTGGTACCTTCTTTTAAGATCCTTCTGCAGGGACTTGGCGACGATATGCTTCAGGAGATAGGGTGTTTCAGGCCTCACCGCCGCCATGTTCTCCGGTTCGTCCCTCAAAACGCTTGTTAAGAGCTCCTGGACTGTTTTTCCCCTGAAGGGCCTTCTCCCTGTCAGCGCCTCGTACATCACTGTACCAAGACTGAAGATGTCGGTGCCGGGGCCAACCTTCATCCCTCCTGCCTGTTCTGGAGACATGTAAGCGGGGGTGCCCATTATGGCACCAAGCTGGGTCAGGCTTTCCTCTTCCGGGTCCCCCCCTTCAGCATGACCGGTATCCGTACGGAGAATACGGGCGATACCGAAGTCCAGGATCTTGGGGACATTCTCCCTGGTGATCAGGATATTTCCAGGTTTGATGTCACGATGGATGACGCCCCTTTCATGGGCGTGCACCAAAGCTTCAGCCATGGGAGGGAACCAGTCGAAGAACACGTGGAGCTCCAGCCCATTGGCCGGAAGGAGCACTCTGAGTGACTCTCCCTCCACGTACTCCATGGCAATGGTGAATTGTCCCTCCAGTTCGTCGACTGTGTAGATCGTGGCAATATTGGGGTGGTTGAGGCGGGCGGCGGCTTCTGCTTCAATTCTGAACCTCTGCAGAGACACCCGGTCGTTTTGGATACTTTCCGAAAGCACTTTGATGGCAAGAAGGCGCTTCAGCCGAGTGTCTTCAGCCAGATACACCACCCCCATGGCACCCTTGCCCAGATGTTTCAATATCCGGTAATGAGAAATCGTCCGACCGATCATCGTCTTTCACAAGAGACGGAAACAATTAACATCAATGCGGAAGCCGAATGCGGAGTATTGACATGCCCCACAAGGCTATGCACGGACTTCAACTCGCCCACCAAACAGCTCGACCACAAAAAAAAACGGTGGGCAACGCCGCCTCTAGCGGTCTTGCCCACCATTCAGCGATAGCACTTGCAGTGCACCTAACTGATGGGGTTCAATTCCTTTTCCCTTGGGAACAAGGGCAGATAGCGGTAGGACAGGGATATGATCAGTACGCAGTAGGCAATCAGTGCGAATCCTGGCGCCCATTCATAGATGGTGGGAATGTAAATTTCCCATCGGTCAAACGGCATCACAGGAGTGGCAATTGCCTGAACGGTCATGACGTAACGGTTGACGGTGACACCGATGATGTTCAGAATGAATGCTCCAAACATCAGCCCGTTACTCTTCCTGCCCTGCGGGCTGAGAAGGATGGCGGCCGGGATGACTCCGCAGATGACGATCTCGAGGGCCAGCAGCCAGTAGCCATACACGGGGCCCAGGTAAAAATCGGCGAGCTTGAATCCGAAGCCTGGAGCGAGAACAAGGGCCCAGTAGAGGGTGTCGATGATCTTCAGGGCGATGTACACTGAAAGGAGAACACCCACGATTTTGGCCAGCAGCTCATAGACACTCCTGTCAACCAGCTGCTTCTTGCTCACCTTCTCGATGATCCGGCAGACGCAGGCGGTGAGGGCGGGGCCGGAAGCGATGGCCGAAAGGATGAAGAGGAAGAAGGTCCAGGGCCAGATGAAGAAGCCGGTCCGGAATGCAAAGGGGCGGGCAAACAGGACGCCGGCGACTCCTCCCAGGGATCCCTGGTGGAAGAAGCTGAGGAAGGTTCCCGTCAGGGCGAATATGGCCATCAGTTCATGGAGTGAGTGCCCGAAGGTGTGGAGTGACTTGACCTGGTTCAGCTTGCGGTTTTCCAGGATGATCGGCACATATTCGATGACCAGAACGATGGCGTAGCAGGTGATGCAAAAGATCACTTCCGTCAGCATGGAATGGACGTTGGCGTGCCAGTAAGGGAACCAGCCGCGGAGCGGCTGCCCGATTTCGAGGATCAGTATGACGATGGCCCCCGTGTAACACACGAACCCGATGATGACCGCCAAATTGATGACCTTGCTGAGCTCCTTGAAGGCCGGAAAAAACCGAGAGAGCCCGTAGTAGAGAAATCCGGAAAAGAACGCTCCTGCTCCCAGCGCGATGATGGCCAGGTCGATGGTGATGTAGAAGCCGAAACCGAAATAGTCGTTGAGTCCCGTCACGTTCAAAGCCTGCAGCAGGACCACGGCCCCGGCCATGACCCCCGCTCCAAGAATCACGAGAAGCACCAAGATCCAAAGCGCGAACACAGGAAAAGAACAGCGCCTCACTCCGTCTGGAATCAATGCCTTATCCATCCTCGACCCCTCACATCGGAATCAAAAAAGTGAAATTGATGTTCCGGTATCCATTCATGGAAAAATCCGCCGAAAGAAGCTTCAGTCTAATCAGAGCCCCTTGTCCGAGAGCTTGTGAACCCACTGATACTTGCTCAGGTAATAGACCTTGGGCTCGGTCTGCAGCTTGGCCAGGATGCGAAATGCACGCGGATCCTTGGCCAGCTTGGCGACTTCGCTGTTGAGGTCCCTGAGGTTTCCGAATTTGATGGCCTTCGTCGGGCACGCCTCGGCGCAGGCGGGTGTGTAGACCACTTCGTCGAGGTTCGTTCCGTCGAGGTAGGCCTTTGACCGTGCATCGAGGAGGCGGTGGTGGCAGAAGGTACACTTCTCCACAACCCCCCGCATTCGCGTGCTCACCTTGGGACTCAGCATGGCTTCCATGGGCTTCGGCCAGTAGGGGTCCCACCAGTTGAAGTCCCGCGCATGATACGGGCAGGCCACAACGCAATACCTGCATCCGATGCAGCGGGGATAGATGTGGGTCACCAGTCCGTTGTTCTCATCCCGTGTTGTGGCATTGACAGGACACACAAAGGTGCAGGGCGAATGATGCGGTGCGTCGCAGTGCATGCAGGGTCTCGGGAGATAAGCGAACTGGTAGTCGGGGTAGTCCTTGCCGTTCTCCAGTTGATAGACCTCCATCCAGGAGATGGAACGGGTCTTGTTGCTCTCGTCGGTGAGAAACGATACGTTGTTCTCTGCCTGGCATGCCACGCTGCATGCCATGCAGCCTGTGCATCTGTCCAGGTCGATCACCATACCGTAGCGTACATTGCCTTCCGCATGGCTTTTTCCACTCACGGGTCATACCCCCTTGTCAAGCTCTCAGCCTGTTTCGAAGCAGCTGGCACATCAGTTTTCAGCATACCAGCAAGGGTCTCTCCTGGATCAAGCGCGACGCAACTGTGCCCGCGTGGCCCAAACCGTGCCAAGGCCTGTCACGGGGTCCATCTGCACTTGAACAAGGTTGTTTGCATTGACTCCCTTACCCTGGATGTATTGGTCGTAAGCCTTGTGTCCCAAACCGTGGACGATGGAGACCACACCGGGCCTCACCGCGGCGGTGAGATGCACCAGAACCACGGCCTCCCCCTGGGGAGTCTTGAGCACCGCCCTCTCGGCCTGTCCCATCCCGATGGACTTGGCCGTCTGGGGATTGATTCCGACGAAAAGATCATTGCCCTTCAACACGAAGTCGAAGATCCCCTTGGTCATGAAGGGGGGATTGGCCAGGTAACCATGGGTGATGGAGGATGTCTCGTGGGACACCAGCCAGAGCGGGTACTCCTTCTCGTCGCCGGAAGGCTTTAGAGGGCTGTAATGGGGCAGGTACAGCCGATCTTCCCCGCTGGAAACGCCCATGGCCCGCAAACCGGCACAGGCAAGCTCCACCTTTCCGGATGCGGTCTTGGAGCCTTCCAGGGGGTCCACCGGGGCATCATACCAGCACGATCCGCCGGTGAGCTTTTTCCACAAGTCGGCAGCGTCCTTGAAGTTGGTCTTGACGGCATCTCCCGGCTGGAGCTTCCACGGTTCCACTCCCGGGCGATCCGCCAGCGTGCCCTTGCCCGCGGCGGCCAGGCCCTTGACCCTCTCTTTGAGGAACTCTTCGTAGCTCTTCCACGGCAGCGCTCCGGGGACCGGGCCTCCGACAGCCTTCCCGAGCTCAATGACGACGTCCCCCGTGTGGCGCGTGTCCTTGAGGGGTTTGAGAACCGGGGCCGCAACGGCATAGTAGGCGTATGGAACCCCCACGATGCCCTGCACATCGTCGAACCGCTCCAAGGCCATGTGATTGGGAAGGATCAGGTCCGCCTGAACCGCGGTCTCGTCCATGTAAGAGGAGAAGGACACGACCAGCTCGACCTTTTCCGCCGCCTTCTGGAATATGGGGTTTTCAGGCAGAGAGTAGGCCGGGTTGCATTCGTGGACCATGAGTATGGAAACAGGATAGGCGCTGCCCTTGGAGACCCCATCGAGGAAGGCATAGAGGGAGCTCTCCGGTGCGGGAGCCTTCCTGCCCAGTGTCTTGTCGACGAAGGAATCCTGAAGGCTCCGCTTGGCCAGGTCGTCCGGTTCGACCTTTGGCACCGCCCCGATGGGAACCGGCGGGACCACGCTCACCAGACCCCCGGGCTTGAGGTTGCCCTTGAGCACATTCAGCGCCTGATAGCTCAGCTCATGGTAGAGGTTTCCCGGCGTGCCCGACTGGCTGCCTCCCCAGACGGCCACGGCATTCTTCTGCGATGCAAACTCCTTGGCGAGTTCCCGAATCCTTCCCACCTCCAGGCCGGTTGATTTGGACACCTCCTCAGGCGAGCACTCCTTCGAAAGGACGTAGTTCTTGAACCCCTGGCGCGTCTTGCCCTGGGCATCGGTCCAGTCTTCAAAACCAAAGACCTGGGACCGAACGAACTCGGCGTCGTAGAGGTTTTCCTTCACCAGAACATGGGCGATTCCCAAGGCGATGGCGGCTTCACTGCCGGGATTGACGGGCACCCACAGGTCGGCCTTGGCGGCTGTCAGCGAGCAGCGGGATTCAATCTGGACCACTTTTGCGGTCCCCTTGGCCCCGGGAGGGAGCAGCCCGAGGAGAGCTGCCTGGATGCGGCCTGGGGCCCCCCATCCTTCAAGGAGGTTGGCGCCGAAGCTGAAAATGGCGGACGCGTTTTCCAGCCCGTAAGCGAAGGGTGAATCCTGGCCCAGAGTGAGTTGCGCGGCAATCTGGGCGTTGTCGGTCTGGGAAGGCATTTTGAAGAAGTTGGGAGAACCGTAGGCCTTGAAAAACTGCCTCCACATGTCATCCATGCTGCTTTGCCTCTGGCCGCTGATACACGCGACGGCTTGAGCCTTTCCGTCGGTCCGCAGCTTCGAGAGGCGACCGCCGAGGTCCTTGAGAGCGTCCGCCCATGAGACGGGCTGGAATCCCTTCGGGTCTCCGCGCTTCTTGGTCTGCTTCATGGGTTGGGCCACGCGGTACGGGGCATACAGGAACTGAAGCCCGGAAGCACCCAGGGCGCAAATGCCCCCGCCGTTCACCGGATGGTTGGGGTTTCCGTCCAGCAAGATGGCCCGTTTCTTGTCCACAAGGTGTGCCCTGATGCCGCAACCGCCGTCGCACAGAGTGCAGATGGTGGGAGCCATGGTGATCTCACCCTTCGGCGGGGATGGCCGCCATGACCAGTTCTGAGACCAAATGGCGACATCGTCCGTCAGCTTCCAGGGTATTGGAGAAAGCAGCGTGCCACCTACGGCTCCAGCTGTGAACTGCAAGAAAGCTCTCCTCCCGAAACTCATCCCATTAACCCTCTCATCGCTGCAGGTGTTGTGAATCGCCTTTTCCCCGGTCTGGGTCCGGAGAAAAGCTCAAGAGAACGGTCAATCAGGTCGCCCGCCGGACGGCGCCACGAGTATGCCCGCAAGCACTGTTCCAGTGCCGCCAGGCGTTGCGGCGAAACGGCCTATTTATGGCAAATCTCACAATTGTTGCTGGCCCCGTGCTTTGCATGGCACTTCTCACACACGTCCATCTTCATGACTTCAGAGCTGTAGCCGGTGAGGCGGTTCTCTTTGTACAGGGGGTTCTTCTGCTCCTTCGCCACATCGCGATGACATTCGGTGCAGGCTACATTTTTGGCTTTGTGGGCGGCGTGGGAAAAATAGACGTTGTCGGGTTGTGCCGTGTAGACTCTCCAGGGAATTTCCTTCTCGTTCTGGATGTACTCCTCCACCAGAATCCGTTCGTCCTCCGACTGTCCCATCTGGGATTCGTGGCACTGCTTGCAGTTCTCGAGCCTGGGAATTCCCGTGTAGGACCCGTCAGGGCGAAAGGTGTGGCAGTCCTCGCAACTGGAATCCTGATGGGCAGTGTGGCTGAAATTGATGGGCTGCTTGCTCTCGGAGAAAAGGATTTTGGGGAAGACCACCCAACCCACAACCAGGGCAATGGCAAACCCCGCAAAGAAAATGATTCCCTCCAGAACGGCCTTACCGGACTCGTTGGTCGTTTGCTTCTTCATAAGGAATGCCTCGATTGGTCTAGAGAAGAGATTCCCGACAAGACGTACCTCTTACGTGGTCATCTACACAAGGTGACAGCGGCGTGCGTCTTCCCCGTGCATCTGTTTGTATGGGGGCTAACAGTCTATTTTACTGAGGGGTGCCCTTTTTTAGCGACACCCCGATGGGTTGTCAAGAAAAAAGACGGCTCTCATGGGTGTTGTTGCGCCAACCTCGGTCCTTTGCGTCACCTCACGTCAGCACGGGGCGTCACGGATGGTTCAGGAGCACCAGTACTTCGGAGCATGGCGTATTCCGGATCTCGACGAATGCCGTGCCGTCCGCCTTCCGTTTGACCGGGAGTGTCGAGCCGACCGGGTGAAAGCCCGGGGCGACCCCTTGCGCCGTCTGTACCGTGTTGAGAACGACCGTCAGCAATGTGCCGGGCGGGTTCAGGTCGGCATCGACCAGGACATCGGCACCGCGTTGATCCGTCCCGTGGGTGTTGAGGACACACACCGCCTCCTCATCGTCGAGGATGCGCGACCAAGCGACGATTTCGCCCGGGCCGTGAACGCCGAACCCCTGGTCCAGGAATGCAGTGGGCCGGAGGTACTGACGGCCAAATCGCAGACTCCGATATCGTTTCCGGATGACATTCAGTTCGGCAATGCGCAAATATGTGGGGAACTGCGGGTCGAAGCAGTGTCGGCCCGCAGTCCCGAAGGGACCGAAACCGGGTTCGGCGGGTTCCAGCCCGGCCGGGGGCGAGACCAGTCCCGCTCGACCGTCCCGTCGGGGATGAGCCGGTCCGAACATCGCCTCCCGTAGGTAACGGTCGGACCCCTTCCAATCGGGTAGGAACTGTCGCTCGGACGCCTCCGGTCCGGACAGGGCTTGTTCCGACCCATAGTAGATGCACGGGATTCCCAGAGTGAACAACTGCAGCGCCACTCCCGCCACGATTTGGTGGTCTGAGGCAGCTTCGCTCGAGAACCGGATCTTTTCGCCGAACACGTGGTCGTGGTCATCAAGTACTGACACGTGGTGCTTTCCGAGGTTCCGGTGCGATCCCATCACGGCCCTGCCTGGGTCGAAGCCGTCGAAATACGCCGCCGGGTGGATTAATCCCTTGGCCATACCGGCCAGGGTCAGCCGCATCTCGCCAATGTCCAGGGCTGCGTTCAGATTCGTTCCCAGCACGTCCAGGTAGCGGTCTTCGTTGAAATCTCCGCCGGCCACTTCCCCGACGAGGAAGAAGTCGTGCTTGCCCAGCCGCGCCGCAAACTCCTTGATGGCACCGCAGAAGTTGCGCCCCTGCTCGAAGGAAACGTGCTTGAGTGTGTCGATGCGGAATCCGTCGCAGTCGGTCAGAGCAATCCAGTATTGGTAGCACCGGGCGAGGAGGTTCAACGTCTTGGGATCGTCTTCACCGCCCCCCGGAGGATCGAAATTGAAGTCCCGCAGGTCGAGGAAATCCGACCGCTTGTGTTCGGCTCGGGGGTCGTCGAGTGCGCCTGCAGCGAGGCTGCCAGACCCTGCTTTGGTATAACACTCCGGTGCCTGAAACTCGTACGGCCAAACGCCGTCTTCAGATCCCCGGATGGCGTCGAGAACTTCGTCGTTTTGCCCGCGCCATCTGATCGATGTGTAGAAACCCGGCCATGGCAGGAAGCTGGGTTGCCGGCTACGCTGGCCGTCGATGTCGTAGTCAAAGTTCGAACCCGAGTGGTTGAAGATGACATCGAGGAGGATCCGAAGCCCTCTGACGTGGGCGGCAGCCACGAGATCAACCAGGTCGCCGCGTGTTCCGAAACGGGGATCGACGTCCAGGAAGTCCTGGATGCCGTAGCCGTGATACGTATTCAGATGGCCGCGCTGTTTGAAGACGGGGCCCACCCACAGGGCGGTGGCGCCGAGCTGCTTGACGTAGTCGAGCTTCGAGGTGATGCCGCGGATAGTGCCGCCCTGCCAGCGGTCCGCGCCTGACCGGGCCCAGCGGTCCCAGCGCCACGTGGGCGCATTCGCGGGCGCTGGCCGGGCCGCGGCCAGGTTGCTCCGGTCCAGGAGCGGACGATTCTCCTCGCCGTCGTCGCTGAACCGGTCCGGAAGGAGGAAATAGAGCACTTCATCCCTCCAGTCCCCCGGAGAGGGGTGAGGGCTTCCCTCCCCCGCCCTGGGTACGCTGCGCACACTCACCGGTCGATCTTGCCCAAGAATGATCTCTGCAAAAGTCATTGCGATCTCCTTGTGTTATTTGACCCACAGCTCTGCGGGCCGATGTCACTGGATCGACGCTCGCCGCCGTCGGTGGGCCAAGTCGGTACGCCCTCCTCGGGCGACCACGAGAGCGATCGAGAACCAACACACCAAAGCAACCGGGAAGCGAGAGTGAAGCCGGCGGAGCTGAGGACCGGCGTGCCCAAAGAAGAAAGCCGTCCCGCCGGTGCCCTCCACACCGCCGAACGGGAAACTGAGCGGTGCGCCGATAGATGGATCCGCTCGAGGGATGGATTAGGCACGATAGTGTGGTATACGATACTTGGTCTGCTGTAGAGATTTCTTGCTGTTTCGACTCTCCTAAGTGCGGCTCCACAAAAATAGGTGTCCATGTTCCAATCCGTCATGCCGGCGAAAGCCGGCATCCAGAGACTTCTCCTGGATTCCGGGTCAAGCCCGGAATGACGACCGCCTTATCGGCCACTTTATTGCGTTGAGCTGTACTAAGGCTCACAGGTAAGCAGGGAACCAAACTACATGTCTTGGTCCTTGTGCATCAGAGGGTGCCTTCAATTTCTTATCCCTATGCTCAACCTCGACAAAATAGCACGGCACCAGGAGGTCGGGCCCCCCCCGAAACTCGCGGGCGCAATAAGCCAATTTGATATCGGTAATGTCGTAGAAGGCCTCACCACATATCGACCGACGTTCCAGTTCATCGCCCACAGTGATGGACTCTTCGTGCTCTCTCAGCCAGCCTTTGTCGTTGGGAGCAGGAAGGTTCATGGTGGTGATCCTATGAGGGAGCGAATTGAATATTACGCACATTTAGACGCAAGCATGGGAATGAATTAATGATACGTATTTACAATTATATTCCAATGGCGTCAATCAGGAGATTCCTGATTGGATGTATTCCTTCCGATGGTGCTATGGGGCAGGAAACCTACTAGATCATGACAGCAACCTCGAAAAGAACTACCGCAACCTCACCATTTCTTACTAATTCACGTAGCAAGCCTCTGGGGCAGGCTCTGCACTTTGGCTCACGAGGCTCACGGTTTTCTTGCCACTGCGTTGGATTCACGGATCAGGACGGTGCACAACGCAAAATGTTCTGCGTATGGAAACCTCAGGAGAGAACACTGGGGATACGAACAGAGGAGAGCTGTGTACAATTCTCATGGTGCGAAATGCAAACAATGAGTGACGGAGCGATCCACTTCGAGTCATCCCACGATACCAGAGCCCTCGAAGTAATGGGCCATCAATTCCGAGTTCTGTCCCATGAAAACCTGCAGGGGATTCATGAGGAAAATCTTTGCGTATTCCCTGGCTTGTCCTCGATGTGACCACGGGCTGACAGTGATCAACTCGATTGATGATGCTAATAATTGGTTACAAACGAATTGACTTCCCAGTGGACAATCAGCTCTCCCCCTGGAGCAACCTGAGGAGACCATATCAGCCTGCCCGACCCAGAGTCCACGGTATTACCGGCAATGGGCAAAAGCCGATAATCAAGGAGACGCAGCACGTTATGCCGGCTCCCACTAGGATCATGCTCAAAAAAATCAAGATATTTGTAGCTGGAATTATAGAGTATATATCCAGACCTACCGTATCCTATACTAAGTGTTCCGGAGGCGGGCACAACACTATAGGTTCCCTCCCCTTGTCTGTCATAAATTAGGACTATTTCACAGGATAGAAACGGGGGTGAAGGAGTCGAAATTCTCATGCGCACGTTGGTTCTCATGGTATCACTCCTGTCTCATTGTGAAGATATGTCTTACAGATTTCGCCATCGCAGAAGAGTCTCAATGTTTATCTGCGTAAGCACAAAGGATTTGATAGGTTATGCATTCTTGATATGGGCCTCGATTACTACACGATACCCATTTCTTTCGATATTATTAGTCACTGCTGTCCGGTTAATTTCTGAACAAATTTAGTTGGTTACCGACAGCGGGTGTTTCTGTGATTTGCTTGAGAGCGTCTGTGACTACAAATAGAATTGGCTTTTTTTCAAATAGGTTAACCTCAAGAATTTGTAGGAACGTGTATAGCGAGCAGTCGATGCCGAGCCTCTTTTTGGTGATGGCCACGAGCAGGTAGATGCACAGCGCAACCCATATCTGGCTCTTCACCGCGTTCATCGAGGTTCCGTAAAAGGACTTGATCCGCAGGTGTTGCTTGATCCACTTGAAGAACAACTCCACCTGCCAGCGCTGCTTGTAGATCTCGGCAACCGTCTTTGCCGGGATGTCGAAATTGTTCGTGAGAAACACGAGCCGCTTTTTTCGTTCTTTGTCAAAATAGCTGACCCGGCGCAGTCGGTCCGGGTACCCCCTCTTCGATTTTTGCGTTAACAGGGTGATGACTTGGTCGGCCCTGACGCCTGCTTCTTTGTCGGCGGGCGAAGAATAGAGCCGCTTGAATTTCAGGTTGTCTTTGGCCCGAACAACGAAGAAGGCACCCTGTTTATGGATGGCATACAACCGGGCAAAATCGACATAGCCGCGATCCATCGTGTAAATGGCATCTTCGCTGACGGGCATTTCATCGAGCATTCTGACATCATGAACCTTGCCGGTTGTGACAGCCACAAACGTCGGAATCGAGCCTCGCAGATCAATGAGCGTGTGCAACTTTACCGCTGCCTTGGTCTTGCGGAATTCGGCCCACGGAAACAGGGACAGGCACAAATCTATGGTCGTTGAGTCAAAGGCATAGAGGGGCTGCTTCAACTCGATGGCAAGAGGCTCATCCCGGTACAGCCCTTGCGCAATGCCGATCAGAATGTGGCCGAAGTCCTGGAAAATGCGGTAATCACGCCGTTCGTTCGCATCGGCTAGAGTTGTTCGGGAAACCGACCCGCGAAATCCGACATGGTAGAGTTTGTCCCGATGCGAATTCAGACATGTTTCAATGTCCCGTCAGTAGTGTCCGGTTAGGTTTTTGCACATAGGAGGTCTGGCCTTTGGTCTGAGAACTCGGAAGCAATGGGAGCTTTTTGCTCGTACAGTTTGCCACCGCACGTAGCAAACCTCTGGAATCGCCCTCTACTTGGGCTTCTGAATTCATTGACAGCTTGCCAACGTGGTGACCTTCAAGGCAAGGGTGTCGCACAACGCACAATGATCCGAATATGGAAAGTGGTTGAGGGATCCCCAGTGATAAGCACAGAGGAGAGGTATGCTTAATTTGCTTGCTCCCAGGACCCTCAACAAGAACCTGCAGTCCTAAACCATTTCAAAGGACACAACGGAATGAAGTTGTGCTGGGACCCGAGGATTACCACGCTTGCCGGCCGATGATGAGATCCATTCCCGCGCCTGAGAAGTGATTGATTGACATGATTTTATTTCCGCCGATCGAACTATCAGGGTTCATAAAATAGACAAAGTCGCCATCCACGCCATAAATAAGAGCGACATGCTTGCCGCCGATAGCGACCTCGTAATAGCCAATAACGACGTACCCGGAGGAGAGTTTCTGATACAAGTAGCTGCCGGTGAACCCGCTGGACGCGATATAGTTCCGCTTTAACCCAAACCGAACATCGCCGAGAATGGCCCACAGGCCTTGCATTTTCATGGTGCCATCCTTGTAGCAGTACTTGTCGTATTGGGCGATGATCTCCGCTTCCGTCACCTTTGGTCGGCCAATGGCCACAGAGCAGAAGGCCTCTATCACCGCTGCCCAGCATGTATCGTTGTAGGTCTGATAAACTGGTGTCGGCCTATTGTGAATCTTCTTTCCCATCATTTATCTCCTGGTGAATCCAGTTTCTCGACGATGGCCAGACCGATACTGTTGAGACCAGCCCTGTTCCCTTCCATCCCTAATGTGGAATATCTTCAATGGCAAGGGTTTAGCCAATAAGTGAATGGGGCAACAGACCACCCGGGCCGATTTGAACACCACTCAACCGCGTCCCAACGTGTTGCACTGACGGGTCGAGCCGGTGCACAGCGCAGAATGATCTGCATATGGAAGACTGGTGAAGGGGACCCTGGTGATACGTACAGAGGAGAGCTCGGGTTTACCTCCACTCCCAAGCCTTGCCGGACAAAGAAGGCTAGGTATTGTTACAACGTGTTTGCGCATGAGGCGATACAACCACGGACGGGTAGTGCCAAGCTTCATGTGGTTGCCACGAATGAACGCGTTTCAGGAACGCTGCGCATGTTGGGACATAGGCTCGGCATCATAGATAAAAGCCTAAGAATATGTCAAGAAACAAGGCCTCTTACGCATGGCGCCACGCCACCGGCAGATAAGGTGATGCCGGGCTATCTGTTCTTCTTCTTTTCTTGTTTGGCCTGCTTCTTTTCTTTAGCTGTTTTCTGCGGCTTCTTCTTCTCGGCTTTTTTTGAATCTTCTGATTTGGACATGTAGTTCCCTCCCTTCTACAAGCTCGGCATTTTACAATGATATCGCCTCTCACCACCAAATACAAATAACAAGCCTGATGACCACGTTTGACAAGAAAAATCAGAACCCCGCGGGGACAGCCTTTATTTGGATCACTCTTCGGCAATCTCGTCGATCCAACGGACCCGGCGTTTTCCGACGCGCAGGGGCACCTTCAGGCCCTGAGAAAGGCGAGCAGGTCGGCATTGAGCTCGTCTTTGTGCGTGTCGGCGAGTCCGTGCGGGCCACCCGGGTAGACCTTCAGGGTCGCGTTCTTGACGAGTTTGGACGAGGCGTGAGCCGAGGCGCCGATCGGCACGATCTGGTCGTCGTCGCCGTGGATGATCAGGGTTGGCACGTCGAACTTCTTGAGGTCCTCGGTGAAGTCCGTCTCGGAAAACGCCTTGATGCAGTCGAGCTCGTTCTTGAGACCACCCTGCATCCCCTGAAACCAGAACGCGTCGCGGATGCCCTGGCTGATGACCTTCGCGCCCGGCCTGTTGGCGCCGTAGAAAGGCGTCGTGAGGTCCTTGAAGAACTGCGAACGGTCGGCGGCAACGCCGGCGCGGATGCCGTCGAACACCTCGATAGGCAGGCCGCCGGGATTGGCGTCCGTCTTGACCATCAGCGGCGGCACCGCGCCCACCAGCACGGCCTTGGCAACGCGCTTGGTGCCGTGGCGCCCGATGTAGCGGGCGACCTCTCCGCCGCCGGTCGAGTGGCCGACCAGGGTGGTGCCGCTCAGGTCGAGCGTTTCGATGAGCTCCGACAGGTCGTCGGCGTAGGTGTCCATCTCGTTGCCGCTCCAGGGCTGGCTCGAACGGCCGTGGCCCCGACGATCATGGGCGATGCAGCGATAGCCGTTGGACGCAAGGTAGACCATCTGGCGCTCCCAAGCATCGGCGTTGAGCGGCCAGCCGTGGCTGAAGACGACGGGTTGTCCCGAGCCCCAGTCCTTGTAGTAGATTTCTGTGCCGTCTTTGGTGGTGATCTTGTTCATGGTAGGATTTCCTTCGTTGTTTGAGATAGGTCGCCTGCTTGGCGTCGACGTCAACAGCAAAGTCGACATCTGCTCACATGGCGACTGAGTTCGCCGCCTAATCGGGATCGGGAGATGCCTCGCGGCGTCCCTCCTCCCACAACACCAACATAAAACACGCACCAAGGCAGTCTTGTCCATGACGATGCATTGCACCTCGCCAGTTCCAGCCATGCCCAGCACACGCGAAGAACAAACCGATGCTGCGCCAATGGACTCCAGGATTCGGCAACACGCTTTCCTGCGCGGTCTGCTGCAGTGAAAGCTAGGCAACCCAAAGCTCTTTCTTGGGTGTCGAAGTCGCGAGGATCTTGCAGAACACTGCATATTCTAAAAGAATGTTCTAGCAGATCTCCAGAGCAATCAGGGTAACGTCGTCATGAGTCAGCCCTTTCCTCGTATGTTGATGCAACGCTCTGAGGACTGCTGACTTGAGTTCAGAAAGAGGGGCTTTCGTGTTTGCATCAAGGACATCTTTGAGGCGCGCATAGCCAAAGAAATCACCCTCGGGGCTGGGTGCTTCCGGGATGCCATCGGTATACACAAAGAGCCGGTCCCCGGGGGCCATCGGAATTGCCAAATGCCCATAAAGTGCATCCTGAGCGACAGCAAGGGGTATGTTCATAGGAGGACCATCGCTCTGAACGTTGCTCCCGACCGTCCTTGCGAAGGACCAGGCCTTGTCGGTCGCGTGCTTGTATAGCACAGGCGGGTGTCCGGCATATGAGACGCTCACTTCATTTTCCCGGCTGTAGTACGCGACAACTGCCGCGGTAGTCATGGCATCCAGGCTGCGGCTGCTGACCGATCTATTAACCTCGCCCAGAATGGTCCGACTGTCCAGATCTCAGATATGGGCTCTCAGGGAGTTGTATACGTACTGGCTCACTTCCGTGACGGCCTCCCCATGGCCGACAACATCCGCAATAGCCAGTCGAGTAATCATGTCGCCCTTACAAACTCCAAAGTAATAGATGTCTCCACCCTTGCCACCTTCACAACAGGCTGCAGAGTAGATAGATCCCATGACCTTTCCGGCAGTGATCTCTATGTCGCGATTAGAGATACCCCCCCAAATACCAGAACACTTGAGCCTGAGGCGCGATTCAGTATTTGCGGTGTGTGATTGTTCCTCGTGCATTCGTCCGCTCCCCTTCAATACAGCCTCGACATTGTAAAAGGTCGCACCCTGAAACTAATATGGTCAACTTGTGCAATTCAAGTCCATTTGTTTGAATTGCCCTTCGATATAGGTTTTCCCTCGGTCGAGGGTTTCGTGGCATGGCCAGTTTCCCTCACCTATCTCCATAGCCAGGATGTAGACGTAGTTACGCAGGCGCTTGCCAAGATTCACTTCACTGTCCGTCAGTGGGGGAGGGGCCCCTTTAAATGAAGCACCAGGCATCCGGACTCCATAGACCAAGATCCCACCGATGATCATCACCAAGATGCCTATTGCGAGAGCATAATTCATAAACCGTTCATGAACCCTTCGAGCCGTATTCCATTTCTCACACGTCCATATAAGAAAAGCAACACCCGCGATAACTGGGGGCGGGTCGAGGCGCCACTGGCAACCGCGCGCCGTACCCGCTGACCGGCCTTCACAGGCAAAATCACTCCACACTCACCCGAAGCGGGGGCCTATGGAAGAAAAACCCGCGACTGCCCGCTTGGGATCTCTTTTAGTAAGCGCCTGCATTTATCGGAATCAGAATCTCGTTTCGCCGCAAGAACCACGGGGTAAAAGGGGGATTGTAGCGGGCCCATATGGGATCGCCCACAATGGTAAGGCCCCTTTCGTGAATCCACGACTCCAACTCCATCTTGTATCGAAGATAGTTTTTCTCGCTCCAGAAACCCGAGTAGCGCACCGCGGCCATCCGACGAGCTGGAACCTGACGCAACTTGACCTTCGGATCCTCCGGCTCTGGAAGGGTTTCCAAAGTGTAGGAGGCAGGCATCAAAAAACTGACAGCCCATTTTTCCTGGACACGCTGCTGTCCTACAGGAGCCGTCATCTCGATCTTCTCCCCCATTGGCTCTTGGGATACGGGGGCCGTCATCGCCACTTTGTCGCGCGACCGGTTGTCGCCGGAGATGTAGCGAAAGAGCCTGTTGAATGCCATGTTTCCAGCCTGTTCAAGATCTCCTTCCACGACGGTTTCGGCGAGGATGTGGGGGGAATAATCGCGGATCTCGAACTTGGCGTCTTTTTTCACCACCTTGTACATTGCCTCTTCAATCGCCATGGCATCCATCGCTCCAATGATTATGACCGCTGCCGCAAGTAATACTCGCATTGAACGTTTCATGACCACCGCCTCTAATGACTTGCATGCATATTCGCCAAATCGCGATAGGGAGAGGCCTCACGGCCTCCCTCCTCCCTCACCACCGGGCATACGGATCACAGCAACAGGCGCGCTGCTCCTAGCCTTCGGCTCAGTGAAAACCTGGCACGAGGTCTCTCACCTCGCCAGTTCTGTGCCATGCCCGGCACACACGGTGCCGGCGACTTTCCGGCGCTTGTCGCCGGTAAAGTCCACTGGTTGGTTATGCCTCCCTATTTCTTCACATCCTTTTCTTCCAAGTAGTAGGACAGGAGGGAGGTACCTCCCGACCACCGCTCGGCCACGACGTATTCAAAGTTGCGGGTCTCCTGCGGCCAGATGATCAACGAGTTCTTGGGCGTTGTGACCTTCTGCCCGTTGGTGGAGACGATTTTCTTGTCGCTCGGCAAGAAGAGGACAACTTCCTCATTTATCAGCTCAAAGCGCCAGTCCTTGTCATGCACATACGACAGAATCGCCGCTTTGGATGGGAAACACTTGGGACATTTGACTTTCTGGATCTTGCGGGCACACAGCACCTTGTTCTCTTCAAACAAGCCCTTGGAAATGTCCTCAACGACCTCGGGATCGAATTCCGGTTTCTCCTCTGCGATCATCTGTTTCAGCGTGTCCCAGTCGTTCGTCACGCTGTAGTCCTTCTCGTCGGCTCCTGGTCGTGAAGTGAGATCGTAGTATTCCCATCTGACCTCGCCTGTATCAAAATCGAACGAGAAGTTGTACTGCGAGACCGTCACACAGCCAGTCAGAAGAACGGCGAAGCTGGCGCTCGCAATTGCAGCGCGAATCGTTTTCATGTGGTCACCCAATCTATTTCCGGCATAATTTCTGATTGTGTGGTTTCTGCAAATCTCTAGGACGTGGGAAGGATTTTCGATTCTCAACGCGGCAAGGGCTTTGTCCTGCAGGTGCTTGAATGGCGGCTGACTTCCCACATCATCCTGATTTCTCAATATATTTTATGCCTAAGGTCTTTGCAAGGGTTTTCAGATATTGTGCGCGCATCATTCTCTCTTAATGATCTTGAGTGGAAAAATATCCTGAAGGTGGAGGACTCGCAACGCTCAAATGTGCCTTCAGCATTATCGTCTCATCATGCGGGACGACCCAGCGGCGCCAGAGTCATGACAGCTTGCCACTGTACGCACCAAACCCCACAAATCCGCGTCAGCCGATTCCATGAAAAGTTGCTATGGCTTGCCAACGTGGTGACCTTCAAGGCAAGGATGTCGCACAACCCACAATGATCCGAATATGGAAAGTGCTTGAGGGATCCCCAGTGATAAGCACAGAGGAGAGAGATGTGGAAATCGCAGGGTCGATTCTTGCCGCGGTATTCATGTCGCCCGGTTCATGCCCTCAATAGAGCTGAAAAAGACAAACATTTTAATAATATCAGCCATTTGCATCAGATGAAGAGATTGTGTTAAACCATTTCACTCGACCTTCCGCCATGTTCTGTACTCGGCCAATGGGACAAGCGCAGGGAACCTAAAGGCCCCTCTCACCCATCGGGCAAGACAATGGTGGGCAGGGAATGAAAATGCTCACAGTAAAGTTGAATGCAGCTCAACACCAGTTCGGGCGCAAGGGGGGCATACGCAATTACCTGCGAATGCTTTGGGAAAAGGAGATATTAGTGAATGCCCTCTCCCCCCAAAGCTGCAGAAATCATGATCGAGCTCAATTCGAAAATTGCCGGCTGGATACGCCGAATCTTTGTTGATTGCCGCATTGAATCGAATGCCAACAGGCTGCATCCTGGACTATACAGCATCCCTCAATTCGCAATCGCGGCCGTGGTTCAAAGCCTATCTGCGGTTCAAATGTCCATCGGTGGTTCAGTAGGGCATCTGGACCCCGATTTCCATGACTTTGGATGGAGGAATGTTCAAATAGGATGAACCGCTCAATGAATTTCGAAGCATGAACGTAAACAGAAACCTTCGCCACCTTGGCATCGTCCTCTTGAGGTCACGCACCAGGCTTATCCTCCCTACGAAATACGTCACCTCGTCCAGGTTGATATTCAGGCCCTTGGCCTTCACGTTGGACATTATCTGCGGAATGTCAGGCGCCTCCATGAAACCATAGTGTGCAATGACCCTGTAGACACCGTATCCAATCCCTTCTGTTGCGAGCACGACCATCGGGTAGAGGAAACCCTGTGGAACCAAGCCATAGAAAGGCTCTCTGGCGTTGCTTGAGTCGAGCAGGATCAACGCCCCCTGGCCGAAGTAGTTCAACAGAAGCGCCGGAAGAGCCATGAAGTACCACGAGATTTGGATAGCCCTGGCTCCGAAATGGCCCATGTCGGCGTAGAGGGCCTCGCACCCGGTTACGCAGAGCACCACGGCTCCAAGCAGAAAGAAGCCGCGCAACCCGTTGTTCAGGAAGAACCTGACGCCATGAGCCGGGTTGACCGCATCCAATATGGAAGGCATCCGGGAGATCGCTGCAACCCCTAAGATGGCGATGACCGCAAACCACAAGATCATGACGGGGCCGAATAACTTCCCAAGCCGTCCCGTGCCCCGGCTTTGTGCCCAGAAGAGCAGAAACAATACGCAGCAGGTGAGGGGGACGACCACGGGTTTGGCGGCAGAGGTGGCGACCTCGAGCCCCTCTAGAGCGGAAAGGACGGAAATGACCGGGGTAATGAGGCCATCTCCGTAAAGGAGTGAGGAACCAAACAGCCCAGTAAGAATCAGCCCTCTCCCCAGGTTGTCCCCCATCTTTTTGTGGAGCTGTGCCAGCATGGCGAAAACCCCGCCCTGGCCATTGTCATCGGCCCTGAGTACAAAAAGCGCATACTTTATGCTGACCACCAGCATTAGGGTCCAACTTCGGTGGTGTTCTACTTCATCTCCAGAAGGATATGGGGATGGAGAATCATCAAGGCCCCGCCTCTCTGCCTCCTGTTCTGGACTCTGGACCTCACCTACTTCAGTGCTTGCCTTCAGAAATTCACCAGTGGGGGCTGGTTTCCTCTATGCTGTGCTCTGCTGGCCATGATCTTAATGGTCGCCTGGTGGGATGGTTGGAAGAGGCTGGCTTTGAAGGTGATGACCATGACTGTCCCCAAAGAGAAATTTATGGAAAAGGTGGCGAGCGAGAAATTGATACGTCTGCCTGGCACAGGTGTGTTGCTGTTCACTAAAGGCGATGAAAGCTCCCCTCCCTTGATGGGAGGGGCTGGGGGAGGGTGAAAAGTGAATGAGATCAACCCCCTCCCCTGACCCCTCCCACCGAGGGGAGGGGGACCCGCATGTGAGTCTCTCTTAAGTGAACCGTATTGGACTTAGGGGTCAGGATGGATGCATGTGAGTGATCACAATAACTGCCGGAAAAGAGGTCAATAAAGGTCGCGCTGTGTGAGGCCTTTCAAGAATCGCTGGCTAAACACTCATGTGCATTTTGCCTGAAGTCTGACTTCATCGCTTGGATGGATACCTGGAACCTACGCCAAGCCCAGCCAAAACGCCAAAGACCGGTTAACTCGAATCATCGTGTCCTCATCCAGTCGTCCAATCACGCGTCGCACTCTGTCCTTTCGGATCGTAGTGATCTTGTCCACCATGATCTGGCAAGGCTTTTCCAAACTGTTCTCCGTAGAGGGTTTAACATCGAGTCGAAACAAAGCCGCATTCTCCAAGTGACTCGTAATGGGACAAAGTACCATGCTCTTGTGCGTCTCATTGGCCAAATCAGTTTGAACCACTACGGCAGGCCTGAGTTTACCATAATCTCCTGAAAAGACAGCGACAACCACATCCCCTCGCTTTACCATTTCCAGTCCTCGGTCTCGGCAGCAGCCATATCGAGCTCATCCATTAAATCTGAATCATCTTTCTTGCTGACCCTCATGGACTGGCGTCTGACCTCTTCCGCCAGAGTCTTGGACCGAGTGTCCGGCACCCAAATCTGAACGGGCCTAAGGCCTTGCGCTCGCATCTTCTCCCGATATCGTGCAGTCTTTTCCGAAGTACTCAATGCCATTCTTGTCCACCTCCCCTGCAGTAACATGTCACCATTAAACTAACAGTTCCGGTCAGCCCCTGCAACAGTTTTACCCTTGTTGGGTGGGGGGCGGCCGCAACGTGCATAAACAAACCCCCAAAGAGCAACTTCCCCATCTCGTGCGGGAACTGAGTCCGTCTCATCAGTTCCCAATGCTGTTGACTTAAGAAAGTCGTCCATCCACAGTTCCCCTCCCTTGATGGGAGGGGAGTTCTGATGTCCTTAAGTCAAGAGTGTTGTCGTCAGTTCCCTGCCTGCGGCGCCGATGAAGACAAAACAGTCCACGTGGCACAATCGCCGGCATCGGTCTTGTTTCTGGAAGCCCTTGAAGTAGGAGTTGCCTAATTTGACTTATTACGAATAGAATGGATGGCTTGCTTCAATTCCGTTTTCTTTGACAGCCGGGCCGTTGCCGGCGCACTCGGTTGGGAACCCCTGGCTCCGGGAGCCTCGCATGATGCGATGCATGACCTTCAATCTGCGCTTCCAGAACGACCGTGACGGTGAGAACGCGTGGGACTTCCGAAAGGAGCTGGTTGTCCAGGTGATCGGCAAATACAGGCCGACGCTCCTGGGAACCCAGGAAGGCACCCGTGACCAGCTGCTTTACCTCGAGGAGCGCCTGCCCCAGTACCACATGCACAGCCCCGGGAGGGTGTGGGAAAACACCTGCCAGTATCCGACGCTCTTTTACCTTTCGGCGCACTGGTCCATGAAGGGGGGCGAAGACCTCTGGCTTTCGAAAACGCCCTCGGTGCACCGAAGCAAGGACTGGGACAGCGCTTTCCCGAGAATGATGAGCACCGCCGTGCTTAGCGGGCGGGCCCTGGGAGAAGAGCTCTGGGTGATTGTGACCCACCTCGATCACATCGGCGCCAACGCCCGCATCGGCCAGGGATCTCTCATTGCGGAAGGGATTTCCGCGAGGGGAGGGGCCGGCATCCTAATGGGCGACTTCAATGACTTCCCGTCCTCTCCCGTCCACCAGGTCCTGGTGTCTCCAGCAACGGGGCTGCGGGACAGCTGGCAGGTGCTTGGACGACCTGAGGACGAAGCGAGCATGACCCACCACGAGTTTTCGGGGATCCCCGGAAAAATGCCGGATGGACTGGATTCTGGTAACCAGGGACTTTCGGATCATCGAAGGTACAGTTGCGAGAGACAACATCGGAGGCCGTTATCCTTCGGATCATTTTCCTTACGTCGTCGACTTCGACTGGGCACGAGAAACAGGAAGCCAAAGATTCGGGAAATGCTCTTCTTTTCCGACAATGATCGCCTGGACGACGGGCGGACAAAGTAAAGGTGGGATTCATGCCTCCAATCTGGATCGGCTTGTCCGCGGGGCTCGGTGCCATCACCCTCATCGCCCTGGGAATGCTCCTCTGGAACAGTTCCCTGCGGGCTCTCGCGGACCAGAGAACCCGAGAGCTTCAGCAGGAGCTGGGCGAGCGCATCAGGGTCGAGGAAGCGCTGCAGAAGGCGAGGGATGAGTTGGAGGCAAGGGTTGATGAACGAACCGCGGACCTTCGTCATGCCAACCAGCAGTTGCAGCTGGAAATTATAGAGCACAAGCTCACAGAGGCCAAACTGTCGGAGAGCGAGGAGCGCTTCCGACTCCTTTCCGAATTTGCCCCTTTTGGTATCGGATTGCTCAACCGCTACGGGGACCTGGAGTATGTGAACCCCCGCTTTGTCGAGACCTTCGGCTATACCCTCGAGGACATGCCCGATGAAGGGGCCTGGCTGCGAGGGGTGCTCGCCGGCGGGAATAGCGGCGTGGCGGATTCCGGTGATCGGGGCCTGCAAGCCTCCGAGACCCCGACTGTGGGTTTTGCGGAGGATAGGATGGTATCAATTGGATGCAAGGACGGGACTGACAAAGTCGCCCGGGTCCGGTCGGTTGCTGTCGGGGATGGCAAGAACCTCCTCTGTTTCGAAGATGTCACGGAGCAGCTCAAGGTGGAAGAGGAGCGGGGGCGCCTGGCCACGGTGATCGACCAGGCATCCGAGCTGGTCATCATCACGGACCTGCATGCCCGCATCCGCTACGTCAACAGGGCCTTTGAAACCACCACGGGCTATACTCGCGCTGAGCTCCTGGACCGCGGCATGACCGTTTTCGAGAACGGCCGTTATGGGACCGACGCTCAGGGAGCGATCCTCCGAGCCCTGGAGAAGGGAGAGGTGTGGCGGGGACACCTCGTTGGAAAGACCAAGGACGAGGACAACTACGACGTCGAAGCGACTTTTTCTCCCGTGCGGAGCAGCTCGGGAGAGGTCGTGAGCTTCGCTTCAGTACAGCGCGATGTGACCAACGAGATGCACCTTGAAAAGCAGCTTCGGCAGTCTCAGAAAATGGAGGCCATTGGGACACTCGCAGGCGGCATAGCTCATGATTTCAACAACATACTGGGTGCAATCATGGGGTACACGGAAATGTCCCTGGACATGGTCCCCAAGGGGAGCCTCGCCCAGCTCAACCTCGATCAGGTCTTGAAGGCTGCAAACCGGGCGAAGGATCTCGTGAGGCAAATACTGCTCTTCAGCCGAAGGGGAGAACAGGAAAGGCAGCCGCTTCTCGTCATGTCGACCATCAAAGAGGCCCTCAAGCTACTTCGGGCTTCCCTTCCGGCTACCGTTGAAATTCGGCGGATCGTGACGGCCCATCCCGATATCCAGATTCTGGGTGATCCCACGCAGATTCACCAGGTGATGCTGAACCTGTGCACCAACGCCGCCCACGCCATGCGAGAGAAAGGGGGCACATTGGATATCGAGGTCGCGGAAGAAGAACTCGGCGCCGCCGACCTCGCCTCCGAACCGGAGTTTGAGGCCGGGGTCCTATGTGAGGCTCACGGTGAGGGACACCGGCCACGGGATTGAAAGGCAACTTCTGGATCGCATATTCGAACCGTTCTTCACGACCAAGGGGCCCTTCGAGGGAACGGGGATGGGCCTTGCCGTCGTGCACGGCATTGTGAAGCGTCACGAAGGGTTCATCAGGGTTTCAAGCGAGGTGGGCAAAGGGACCGGCTTTGATCTCTACTTCCCGAAATTCGCCAATGCCAAGGCTCTGCGGGCCTCGGATGCACTGGAGATTCCCCGGGGCCATGGGCGCATACTTTTCGTGGATGACGAGGCGGCCTTGACACGGCTGGCCAGGGAGATGCTGGAAAGTCTGGGATATGAAGTGACGGTCGAAAACGGAGCCGTCGAAGCCCTCGAGACCTTCGAAGGCCGGGCGAACGCCTTCGATCTGGTCATCACCGACTACACCATGCCGAGGATGACCGGGCTCGAGCTTGCGGGCGCTATCCTGGCCATCCGCCCGGAGATCCCTGTCATTCTCTGCAGTGGGTACAGCGATATGATTTCGGAAGAAAAGATTCGAGAGGCGGGCATTCGGGAGTTCATCATGAAGCCGGTTGGACTGCGCGAGATGGCCGACGCCTTACGAAGGGTGCTCCACTGAATACGGGATTTCCTGAGACGAAGATCCTTGATCGAATCGGGAAAACGCGAAAACTGCTCCCTCACAAGGTGAAATCATGAAAGACAACATCCGCGTCGCTCTCATTCAGCCCAAACCCTATCCCTCCTTCGACGATCCGAGGAACCTCGGCCATGCGCTCCTGCTCATCGAGAAATGCCGGGGGGAGGATCTGGACCTCGTCGTTTTTCCCGAGTATTTCCCATATCATGGCGACAAGGAAATCGCGAACGCCGCCCGTCAGCTCAAGGCCTACGTGGTGGCGGGACTGGTTGAGACGGAGGGGGGCAAGACCTACAACACGGCGACGCTCTTTGACCGATCGGGGCGCCTGCTTGGAAGACAGCGAAAGAACAACGTGGGGAGCCTGGAGCGCAACGATCTGGGCATTTCTCCGGGGGACGGGAATTTCCGGGTCTTCACCGCGGACTTTGGAAAGATCGGGATGCCCGTCTGCGTGGACCTGTGGGGACAGCCCGAGGCGGCGAAGGAATTGACCGATCAGGGGGCCGACCTGCTGGTGAACATCAGCATCTTCCCCATCCTGAGGGGGCATTCCAAAGCGGGGTCCCTGGTGAGGGCCTTTGACAACTTCATGCCGGTGGTGGGAATCAACACCGCCGATTACAACGCGTTGGTCAATGGCCGCAGAATCCACCAGCACGGAGGGCACAGCTTTGTCCTGCAGCCCCCGAAAATGCTCGACAAACATGATTTCCGAAAGTGGATAAGAAGCCTCGACGTCATCGACGACTGGATTCGGGTGGAACTCGATGAACTGGAGCAGATTCAGATGGTCGAGGTCAACCTGAGCACGGCCCGGCGATTCCGGAGGGAGTTCTGGGAGCGGTTTGGATTTCGCAGGACATAGAGCGGGCCTTTCATCGCCCCTCGGGCTCGAGAGGGGTCAGACGGGCCGTGGGCTCTTATCGACACGATCTGTTGCGGGCCAGGATGTCCATGCTGACAGCGGAGAGGAGGCGCAAGGAATGACGACCGAGCGCAAGAGGCATGTTTATCTCGACATGAGGACTCTTGAGGCGGCCGGGAGCATCTGGAAGGATGTGACGGGCCTCATGCGGAGCAGGATTGAAGGTGTCGCCACCCACGATGGGCTGGGCCGGGTCACGGCTGAGCCCATCTTTGCCAGGAATTCCGTTCCCCACTATCACGGTGCCGCCATGGACGGCATTGCCGTCAGGGCCCGGGATACCTTTGGTGCGAGCGACGTCCAGCCCTTGCGCATGTTCATGGGGAAAACCGCCTTTGACGTGGATACGGGTGATCCCCTCCCCGAGAGCACCGACGCCGTCATCATGATCGAAGTTGTGGAGCGTGTGGGTGAGGGGGAGGTGGAGATCCGTTCCGCCGCATATCCCTGGCAGCACGTGCGCAAGGTGGGTGAGGACATCGTGGCGGGGGAGCTGCTCCTGCCCCAGAATCACCGGCTTAGGCCCCCGGACATCGGGGCCCTTCTCGCGGCGGGTGTTCTCGAGGTGACCGTCCATGCCCGTCCCAAGGTGTGGATCCAGCCCACCGGCACTGAACTGGTGCCGGCCGCCAGGGCTGCGGAAGCGGCCCCGGGCCAGATTGTGGAATTCAACGGGACGATCCTCGCCGGGATGGTCCGCGAGTGCGGTGGGGAGCCCTTCCTGCGGGAGATCATCCCCGACGACTTCGACAGCATCCGCGAGAGCCTGCGCAGGGCCTGCGAGTCCGATGCGGACATTGTTCTCATGAACGCGGGCTCATCGGCCGGAAGCGAGGATTACACGGCTTCCGCCGTGGCCGAATTGGGCCGCGTCCTGGTTCACGGGGTGACCATGATGCCTGGAAAACCGACGGTCCTCGGCATCATCGAGGAAAAGCCCGTCGTCGGCATCCCGGGGTACCCCGTCTCCGCCATCCTCTCCTTCGAACAGTTTGTGCGCCCGCTCCTCCATGGGTTGCAGGGACTGCCGGCCCCCGCGTTCCCCGAGGTCGAGGCCGTCGTTGGACGAAAAACGCCATCGAAGCTTGGGCTGGAGGAGTTCGTCCGGGTCATCATCGGCAGGGTCGAGGGGAAGCTCGTGGCAATGCCCCTGCAGCGCGGCGCCGGCATCATCACGTCCCTCACCCGTGCCGACGGCATCCTCCGTATCCCCCAGGAGCTGGAGGGATTGAATGCGGATGAAACGGTCAGGGTTCGCCTCCTTCGGCCGGAAGACCAGCTGGACCACACCTTGATCATGATCGGGAGCCATGACAACACCATCGACGTGCTTGCCAACGAGCTGAAAAAGCGGGATGCGCGCATGCACCTCTCGTCCAGCAACGTGGGGAGCCTGGGCGGACTCCTTGCCGTCCGGCGCGGCCAGACGCATCTTGCGGGTTCCCACCTCCTGGAAACGGAGACCGGCGACTACAACTTCGCCTATGTTGAAAAGCATCTGCAGGGCAAGCCCGTCCGACTGGTGCAGCTCGCCATGCGCCAGCAGGGGCTGCTCCTTCGGCCCGGAAACCCCAGGGGGATCCGGGGAATCGAAGACCTGGCCCGGCCGGATGTCACTTTTGTGAATCGGCAGGCCGGGGCGGGGACACGGATCCTCTTCGACTATTACCTGGAGCGTGGCGGGATTTCTCCTTCAGCCATAAAGGGGTACGATCAGGAGGAGTTCACTCACATGGCCGTGGCGGTGAGCGTTCTCAGCGGAAGGGCGGATGCCGGCATGGCCATTTTCTCCTCGGCCAGGGCCCTGGGCCTCGACTTCATTCCGTTTGCCCAGGAGCGCTACGACCTCGTGATCCCGGAGTCGAGCCTGCGGGATCCGAAACTCGAGCTCCTGATGGAGATCATCGTGTCGAAGCCGTTCAAGGCAATGGTGACGGATCTCGGGGGCTATGACGTGAGTGATGCGGGAACCGTCATGGGGATCTGGGACGGCCGGTCCTGGGTCGAGAGAAAGAAGAGGGGGTAGAGAACCGTGGAATGCGGGTTGTCCCCGCCGAAAACAAAGGCGCCCGAGGATTTGCCCGGTTTCCTCGCGCTCCACGAGAGGGGCCTTCTTGCCGGGAAAGCCGAGGCGCTCCGAGGCAGACTCCGTTCATGCACATTGTGCCCCCGAGAGTGCCGGGTGGACCGCATGTCCGGGCAGAAGGGCGCCTGCGGGGTTGCCGACAGGCCGAAAGTCGCCGCCATGAGCATCCACCCCTGGGAGGAGCCTCCCCTTTCAGGGTCCAACGGGTCCGGGACCATTTTTTTCAGCGGGTGCACCCTGTCGTGCGTCTTCTGCCAGAATTTCCCCATCAGCCAGTTGGGTGTCGGGCGTGAGATGGAGGTGAAGGATCTGGCCGAGGGCATGGCGGATCTCCAGAGAAGGGGTGCCCACAATCTCAACCTGGTCACGTCGACCCATCAGATGGCCGCGGTTGTGGAAGCGCTCGTCCTCGCCGCTTCCCGTGGATTTCGGCTCCCTGTCGTGTACAACACGAGCGGGTATGAACACCTCGAAACCTTGAGGCTCCTTGACGGCATCGTGGACATCTACCTTCCCGACATCAAATACGCGGACCCGGAGGCGGCCCGCAAGTATTCGGGCAGAGCCGACTACGTGATCCACAACAGGGCGGCCCTCGTCGAAATGTGGCGCCAGGTGGGTCCCCTCAGGATGGATGAAGAGGGGGTGGCCGTCAAGGGCATGCTCGTCCGCCACCTGGTCCTGCCCGATAGACTCTCGGGAAGTCTGGAGTGCTTGCGGTATCCTCGCCGGGGAATTGGGACCGGAAGTCTGGGTCAGTCTCATGAACCAGTACTTCCCGGCACACCTGGCCCACGACGTCACTCCCCTCGACCGCAAGACGACGGAGGAGGAATACGCTCATGCATGCTCCCTTCTCGACCGGTTCGGCCTCGAGAACGGCTTTGTCCAGTCCTCCTGCGAGGATTCATAGAAGAGGGGACGGCCCGTTTTTTCCTGGTCAAGTGCGAGCCGTGACGCTATCTTGTGCGTCTTCCATCCACATCATCGATCTCAAGTCGTTGGACAGCCTGACAGGAACATCCACACCGAGAGGGGAGATCCATGAAGGAGTTTGAGCGACTCACCAACCGCATCGTCGATCGTGTCAACGTGAACTTGCGAGACCCGGCGTTCAACGTGGGCTCGCACGTGTTGGGAGTGATTCCCGCCGGACAGTTTGCCAAGTTCCACGCCTTCTATGGGCTCAGTTACCATCATCCCGTTCACTTTCAGCTGAACCATTCGGCCCTGGCCGGGAGCTACTTGCTCGGCAGGTGCTCCGTGGATCATTCGGTCCTCTACAAAACGGACATCCGCGGTGACGAGCTCAAGACAAAGACCGACAACATGGTTTGCCGAGGCATCAAAATACCTCTCCACGAAGACGAAACGATCCGCATCAAGGACAGCTGGCTCATCAAGAACCTCGTTCACAGCAACTCCCACGACCCAGAAAGCCCCGAGGAATTCAGCATCAGGAACACCGTTTCCATGCACTACGCCAACATCCACGGGTCATCCGTCGAGGGATGCTTCATCGGGCCGTGCGCCACGGTGGACTTGACCACCCTGCGCAACTGCGTGTTGGGGGCTTACGCCTATGTGCAAACCGGGGAGCTGGCTCATTGCCATGTGGAGGCTGGCAGGGTGTGGGTTCGGGCGGCAGACCGGTTCGAATTCACCTACCAGTTTCCCTCCGACGTCTTGCAGCGCTACGTTCATCCAATCCCCGGCAAGCGGCCTGAAGGAGAGTTGATCGATTTTGTCGAGAGCAGAAAGCAGGATTTTGACAAAGCTTTCGAGGCTGTCAGGCTTCGATCCTCCATCCCCGTGCCTTCGGGATCATCCTTGAGCCGCTATGCGGTGGTCAAGGGAAAGACGGATATCGGCGATAATGTGCTGGTCGCTCAGCGGGCCTACCTCGAGGAGTCAATTCTCGGCAAGGGGGCCAATGTGCAGGAGAACTGCTACATCATCCATTCGCGCCTCGACGGCCTGAACGTGACGGCCCACGGAGGCAAGATCGTCCACGCCCACATGGGCAGAAAGATTTTCGTGGGTTTCAATTCCTTCCTCAAGGGGAGTCCGAGGTGCAAGCTCACCGTCGGCGACGAATGCATTGTCATGCCCCACACCATCATCGACCTCGAGGAGCCGGTGGAGATTCCGCCACGCCGCCTTGTCTGGGGATACATCCGCAGCGGGCGGGACCTGGCGGAACACAGCATTTCCCTGGAGAAGCTCGCCGGAGCCACGGGTAAAGTCGAGCTCGGGGCCATGCGGTTTGAAGGAAGTGGAGCGGAATTCGTCAAGGCCTTTCAGCACAGGATCGAGCACATCCTCGAGGAGAACGGGGCGTATTTCGAGGAGGGAGGCAAACGTGGTCACGCTCAGAGGACTCAGAACATCTCCTTCAACATCATGCAGCCCCATCCCGAAGGCCCATTGAAGGGAATTTACCCGTTCATGGAAATACGCCAGTGAACATGCCCCGGGGGGTGGTTCGGAGTCGAGGCGTTTGCATGGGAACTTGTCCGTTGGCATTTGCCGTCGAGTCAATTATCATGTGTTTCCGCAGGATGCGCGGTCGCCATCGTTTTTTGGGGATGGTGGAGATGAGCTGATCACCATTCAATGGCCCCTGGTTCCACTCTGGAACCGTGAGCAATGTGACAGGGCCCCGGGGTGATGCCCATGGAAGACAAGGGATACAGAAAGCTCTACTGGAAAATCGTCGTGACGACGCTCTGCTTTTCCCTCGTGCCGCTCTTTGCCCTGGGATTCAGCATGTACTATCAGTTCAGGTTTTCCTTCACGGCAAAGATCGTCGAGAGCCTGCAAACCCTTGCGGAAAATAGAAGAAACGCCGTCGATCTCTTTCTCGACGAGCGCCTCTCCCAGTTGCACAGCCTGGCCTACACCCATTCCCTCGCTCAGTTGACCGACGAGGAGTATCTCAACAGGGTGTTCACCCTCATCCAGATGCGGGCCAAGTCTTTCGTCGACCTCGGCGTCATTGACCGCAACGGCGACCATGTGGCCTACATGGGTCCTTATCAGCTGAAGAATCTCAACTACAAGAACGAGACCTGGTTCCATGAGGTCATGCTCAGGGGCATTTACATCAGCGACGTTTTTACCGGGTTCCGAAAATTCCCCCACTTCATCATTGCTGTGCTTCGCCGGGAGGGGGACCACAACTGGATCCTGCGGGCCACCATCGATACGGACATCTTCGACAACCTGGTGAAAGCGGCACAGGTGGGTAAAAGGGGCGACGCCTTCGTCGTGAACAAGGACAAGATCCTTCAGACGAGCCCCCGGTTCTCGGGTGAGCTCCTGAGCAAGGTGGACTATCTCGATTTCGCAAGGTTTTCCGGGACGCGCGTCGAGGAAATGAAGGTCAACGGAGAAGATGCCCTCCTGGGAATCACCTGGCTGAAGAACAAGGATTGGCTCCTGGTTGTCAAGGAGGACCCCAGCGAGGAGCTCATTCCACTCCTCCACGCCCGGTTTCTGGTCCTGAGCCTGGTGGTGGGAGGCATCCTCGTGATCATCGGAGGAATCATCTTCCTCACCCGCCTGATGATCGGTCAACTGATCAAGACTGACAGGGAGAAGGCGATTCTCGATTCCTCCCTCATGCAATCCACGAAAATGGCTGCCCTGGGCAAGCTCGCGGCGGGGATCGCCCACGAGGTCAACAACCCCCTCGCCGTCATCAAGGAGAAGGTGGGATGGATCAGGGACCTCCTCGAGGAGGAAGACATATCCAAGAGCGAGAACTTTCTCGAATTCGACGATTCCATCAAGAAGATCGACTTCCATGTGGACCGTGCCAAGAAGGTCACGCATCGGCTCCTCGGGTTTGCCCGCCGCATGGAACCCATGCAGGAGAACGTGGACATCAACAAGGTCCTGGACGAGACCATCGACTTCCTTCGCAACGAGGCTCACTACCGGAACATCACCATCAGGACCAACTACTTCAGCGAATTGCCAAAGACCACGAGTGACTCGGCCCAGCTGCAGCAGGTCTTTCTCAACATCCTCAACAACGCCATCGACGCCATCGCCAAGGATGGTGAAATCAGTGTCTGCACGAACTACAGGGCCAAGGAGAAGGAGATCGCCATCGGCATCACCGACAATGGCCCGGGGATTCCCAATGAGCTGCTCGGCAGAGTCTTCGATCCCTTCTTCACCACCAAGGAGGTGGGAAAGGGGACGGGGCTGGGCCTTTCGATAAGCTACAGCATCGTCCAAAAGCTGGGCGGGCGGATGATGGTGGCCAGCCAGGAAGGGAAGGGGACCACGTTCACGATCTTTCTGCCCATCCTTGCTTCCGACCAGGCGCAGGTCGCGGATTCAGCGTAGGCTGCATCCGTGAACCCGTTTGGTTTCTCTTGCTCCGTTGGAGAAAACGGAGGAGGGAATTGGGCCGGCTTCGGAATGGACACGAGGGTGTCCGGCGGTCTGCGTGAGTTTTTTAAGGCAAACACCTGTTGAACGGGACGGACGGTCCCGCGCATGAGGTATCCGTATGGAGGACTTCAGAGTCTTGATTGTGGACGATGAGCTCGATTTCCTGGAGACCATTCTCAAGCGCCTGAAGAGGCGCAAGATCGATGCGATGGGGGTCAGCAGCGGTAAAGACGCCTTGGATTTGCTCGAGCGGCAACCCTTTGACGTCGTCATATTGGACGTGAGAATGCCCGGCATGGACGGCATCGAAACACTCAAGGAAATGAAGAAGCGAAGGCCCCTCATGGAAGTGATCATGCTCACGGGACATGCTTCCGTGGAAGCGGGAATGCAGGGAATGCAACTGGGAGCGTTCGATTTCGTCATGAAACCCGCGGACATCGACGAATTGCTCGAAAAAATCCGCCAGGCTCATGAGAGGAAGCAGCTGCACGAAGAAAGAATGCGGCAGTCGAAGATCATTTGACCTTTTCGCGGATAATTCCATGTCCTCCGGAGGCATACCCCCTGTTGGGAATCCCACCCTTGAAGGCAAGGCGCGGGAAATCCTGAACTCGAGAATACAACCGTCACATTTGCCCATGCGGATTTTAGAGACCTTGCACGGCCGGAGAGCCTATCACTATGTGCCTGCAGCTTCGCTCCTGTTGCTTTCGCTGCTCCTTTTTGCATTCGATGGGACCCTCTTTGCGTGCCTCGCGCTTCTCATTGCCGCAGGCTCTCTCCTCTCAGCCCGCGGTCTGCTGGCGGAGGTTGAAAAGACCGCCGCCCAGAAGAAAAAACTGGACCAACAACTCATCCAGTCCCAGAAGCTGGCCTCCGTCGGTGAGCTTTCCTCCGGCATTGCCCACGAAATCAACAACCCCCTCGCCATCATCGGCCAGGAGATCGAGTGGGTGAAGCATCTCCTGGGCGATGAGGGGGCCGGCCAGCCTTCGAATCCGAGCGAACTTGCGGACTCATTCCGGGAGATTGCGCGGCAGGTTGACCGGTGCAAGGAGATCACGCACAAACTTCTGGATTTCGCCCGGAAGAGCGAACCGTTGGTTCAGAGCACGGACATGAACAGGCTCATCGAGGACATGGCGAGGCTCGTGGACCGGGAAGCAATACTGAAGCACATCAAAATAGTCAGGGAATACCAGGCGGACCTGCCCCTCGTTCACACCGACGGGCCTCTCCTGCGTCAAGTGGTTTTGAACCTGCTCACCAATGCCGCTTTCGCAATCGGGGAGAATGGCACCATCACGGTGGAGACAAGGAATTCTGGCGAAGACGCCGTTGAGGTTCTGGTGAGGGATACGGGCTGCGGTATCCAGCCGGAGGACCTCGGCAAGATATTCGATCCCTTTTTCACCACCAAGCCCCAGGGACAGGGCACGGGGCTGGGCCTTTCCATCTGCCACGGGATTGTGACGCGACTCGGAGGGGAGATCCACGTAGAAAGCGAAGTGCGGAAAGGCAGTGTCTTCAAGGTTCGTCTTCCCATCAAAGCGAAGAAAGGAGAACGTCTGGAATGACCGGGTCACCCAGGGTGCTGATCGTTGATGATGAAGAGAGATTCAGGACCACGCTGTGCAAGCTGCTCGTGGTTAAAGGGGTCGATGCCAAGGCCGTGGGAAGCGGAAAGGAAGCCCTGAATGAACTGGACATCAATCCTTACGATGTCGTTCTCCTGGATGTCAAGATGCCGGAGATGAACGGGATAGAGGCCCTGGCGGAGCTCAAGAAAACCCACCGCACGGTGGAAGTGATCATGCTCACGGGCCACGCCTCCGTGGATGTCGCCGTCGAGATCATGAGGCTCGGCGGCTATGAATACCTCCTGAAACCGTGTCCCGTGGACGAGTTGATGGACAAAATCGAGGCTGCCACGGAGCGGAAAAAGGCACGGGAAGAAAGGCTGCGCAAGGCCGAGGAGGCGAAGGCGGGCGGAAGTGCCTAGAGTGGGAAGTGCCTAAAGTGTCTAAAGTTGAAAGTGGCTAAAGTGCCTAAAGTGCCTGAGGCGCAAAGTGCCTGAAGTGTCTAAAGTTGAAAGTGCCTGAAGTGTCCTATACCACAACGAAACTTCCAGATCCCATGCGGGTCTGCCATCGTCCCCTCTCCCTCAGGGTTAGGGTGAGGGTGCATCGGCTGTGATAGCCCGTACCCCAGCCCTCTCCCCCAATCGGGGGCGCGAGGGAACCGCAAAGCCTCGTAGCAGCATTCACGTGGAGGTGGCGCCTTCCACGGCGGCGCCACCGGGCGGGGCTTGTGCCGCCGCCATCGGGAAGCCATGAAGCAGTCATTGATCCCACACATCGCGGGGCTCTTCGATTCTCACATCGATCTCCACACCCTGCTGGATCCTCTCCCCGTGGGCATCGCCGTCCTCAACGTCAACCGGGGAATCGTCCTCATGAACCGGGCCCTCGAGGCCCTTACGGGTTTTCGGGAATCGGATGTGAAGGGGATTCCCTGCGGGTATGTCCTGAGGAGCAGCCTGTGCCCGTTCAAGTGTCCCCTGTCCGGAAGGGCGCACCTGGTGGAGACCGTCTGCTGCGAGGGAGACATCGTCAATCGCGACCACCAGAGGATTCCCGTTCGACTGAGCTATGCTCCCATCAGGACCGGCACGGGGAAGATCAAGGGCTACCTCGAATCGGTGGAAGACGTCCGGTTCATGCGGGCACTCCACGGGACCATCGGCTCCGCCTACGGCTTCGGGAAATTGATCGGCCGCAGTCCGGAGATGGAGCGGATCTTCCAGATTCTGCCCATGATCGCCCAGTCCGACTCATCGGTGCTCATCACCGGAGAAACGGGCACGGGTAAGGACCTGCTCGCCGAGGCCATCCACCAGGCATCGCAGCGTGCCAAGGGCCCCTTCATCAAGGTCAACTGCGGGGCTCTTCCCGAGACGCTCATGGAGTCGGAGTTGTTCGGACACCAGAAGGGAGCGTTCACAGGAGCCATCGAAAACAAGCCGGGGAGATTTCAACTCGCCCACAACGGGAGTCTGTATCTCACGGAAATTGGAGACCTTCCCCTGCCGCTCCAGGTGAAGCTTCTGACCTTTCTGGATGACAGGGTCATCTATCCGCTGGGGAGCACGCGGGGGTTTCAGGCCAACGTGCGAGTCATCGCGGCCACTCACCGAAACCTGGAAACGATGGTTCAGGAAGGACGTTTCCGCCAGGATCTGCTCTTCCGACTCAATGTGGTGCGGCTCCACATGCCCCCCCTGAGGCAAAGGCAGGATGACGTGCGACTCCTGCTGGACCACTTCCTCAATGCCCTCACCAAGGGGATCAAGAAGCCCGTTAAAGGATTCTCCCCCAAGGCGCTCCGGATTTTGCTGAATTACGTCTACCCGGGGAATGTGAGGGAGCTCAAGAACATCGCTGAGTACGCGTTGAACGTTTGCCAGGAAGAACTCATCGCTCCCGGACACCTGCCGGCCTACCTCACCGAAGCGAGCACCCTGGAGGTGCGGCTGGAGACCCCAAGGGAGAATGTCCCGCCGGGTTCCCCGGCTGTGATGGATGCGCCCCAGGCAAGCCTGGACTGGAACGACATGGAGCGCAGGATGATCGTCGAAGCGCTCGTGCGGACTTCCGGGCGAAGATCCAAAGCCGCCGAGATCCTGGGTTGGGGGAGGAGCACCCTCTGGCGCAAGATGAATCACCACGGGCTGAACACGACCTGATGCTCTTTCAAAGTGATCTTGCCGGCTTGGGCGGCCTCTTTATGAATCAGTGCAGTGGCACATGAATGGCTAGCTGATGTTCGGCCGTCTCCACACGTCATGCCCGCGAAGGAGGGCATCCTGGCTTTCTGCTGGATTCCCGCCAAGAGCATGCGGGAATGGCGTGAGGGTTTTCGGAGACTCTATTGCGTGGAGGTGTACCAAAGCATTGGCTCTGGACCCTTGGGACCAGGCGCCTTCGTTTTTTTTTGCTCATCGTGGATTTGCGTGAGAACACACAGAATCATCATGTTTCAGAGTCTGTCGCCCTGTAGCATAGGGCCTTGTGCCCGTTCCTAGCGCCCACGAGGGGCAATGCTACAGAAGGCCTCTCTCACACACATCCGCAAAAACCCATTTTCCCCTGGGTTCAGGAAAATGCACAAGAGAGTTCTCATCACGCTTTATGGTGAATACGTCGCACCGCGCTTCGACCTGGCCACGGAGGTCCTCATCGCCACATTGGGGCCGGAAGGGAAGGTCGAGGAGGAGAAGACCATGGTGCTTCCCCAGGCCTCCGCGGAGAAGCTCTGCCACATGATCATCACCGAGGACATTCAGGCGGTCATCTGTGGAGGCATCGAGGAGGAGTATTACGATTATCTCTGCTGGAAGCGGATCGATGTCATGGACTCCGTCATCGGGCGCTCCGCCAGGGCCCTGGAAATGTACGGCAGGGGAGAACTCAAGCCTGGAGCCATATTCTGGGAGAACGCCCGGAGGGATACATCCACAAACCACCGTTGACCCTCCCTCAGATTTCCATGCCACGCCCCTGATTTGAAAGACACCTTTGCGGCCGGCGGCCCCGCCTCACCAGGAGGCGCCCGCCCCCCACCATGCCTTGCTTCCCTCTCCCGTTTCGCATAAATTTCAATACGGTTCATATTGATTCACACGTGATGTTTCGAAGTGTTTTATATTGAAACATCCATCGGTCGCCGCCTTTTTCGGACCTCATTCAACTCCTTGATATCTCTATCTTCCGTTCTCTGGCACAGGTCTTGCCCAAGAGATTGATTCGATCGGAGAGGAGTTGGGGGTCCGGTCCTTTTTCCCCGGTGGACCGGGAGGATCTATGGAGAGCGGTGTCGTTGCCCGGGGGCGAAAGCGTTTGGGTGTTGAACCTTGCGAGAAGCGAAGCATATCAAGGTGCTGGTCATCGAAAGCCATGAGGCGTTCCGGCGGCAGATCGTGAATCATCTGATCCAGGAGGGATGCCGGGTGATCGAGGCCTGCGAGGAGGCGAAGGCCCTGGGAATCCTTCGAAGAAAGGATGTGGACGTCGTCCTCCTCGGACTCCACGGGTTCAAGACGACGGCCCTGGCCCTGCTCAAGGAGGCCAAGGAGATCCGGCCTGCCTGCGAGGTCATACTCATGAACGTATCCGAGGAGCTCTCCCTCTCCATGGAAGCCATGAAGCTCGGGGCCTTCGATGACCTCTGGGCCCCCATCGAGATGGAGACTCTGGTTGCCCGGGTGAAAGAGGCGTATATGCGAAAGAATCGCCGGGAAGGGCGCGCCGGGGAACTTGCTGACGGAGGTTCATGATCCTCTCCCCCAAGGGGTGGGTCAATCTTTCGAATTCTGACGAAGGCAAACACGAGAGGGACGATGTCTTCTTTATAACTCAGGGATCCATGAATCAATCTGAAGCATTTCAGCAGTGAAGGAGACCCATGCAAACAATCAAAGTGAAGGATTTGATGGTGCCTCTCGCCGAATACGCAACAGTCTCGGAAGAGGCCACGTTGAACGACGCGGTTTTGGCCCTCGATGAGGCACAGAAGCGCGTGGAGGGAGACCGCGACAAGCACCGGGCGGTCCTTGTGCTTGACAAGAAGGGCCACGTGGTCGGCAAATTGGACCAGTGGAGCGTTCTGTGGGCCATCGAGCCACGTTACAGGGAAATGGGAAACCTGAGGGAGACTTCACGATATGGTTTCAGCCCCGAGTTCATCCGGTCCATGATCAAGAGCTACGGGCTGTGGCGAAAGCCCCTTGAGGGAATCTGCCGAAAAGCGGCGGAGATGAAGGTGAAAGAGATCATGCACAGTCCCTCCGAAGGAGAGTACGTGGGAGAAAACGACACCCTCGACACAGCGATTCATCAACTGGTGATGGGGCACCACCAGTCCTTGCTTGTCACTCGTGGGGAGGACATCATCGGGATCCTTCGCCTGTGCGACGTCTTCAGAAAGATATGCGACAACATCAAGGCCTGTACGATTTGATCCATCCGGCAGGAGACTATCTCAAGACGTCTTGGAAGCTATGGGTAAAGGGGTTTTGAGACAGCTGCTGAGATGTGAACGTTGGAACACTGGAAGGGATTCACTATGTCGACGCATGCAGAAAAGAAGAATTCATCACACAGCGATCACCATGAGCACTGTGCTGATGATCGTGCTCGGTGTGGCCGTCGCCTCCATGTGGCCTCTGCTCGGCATGCATTTCACCTGAACATGCAAGAACTGATAAGGAGTTAGCTGCCATGGCACAAGGAGCCCAAAACATGCCGGCGGGCGAAATTGTTAGAGTCCCCAAGAAGGTGGTATTTGACTGGACAAGAATATTTTTTATCCGCCTGGGGCTTGCCTTTTTTTTCGTCTTCTACTTCATGAGCAACTTGCCTGACGCGGTGGACCCTGCCGGCAAACACTTTCCCCTTCCGTCTCAGGGCAAGATGGCCATAGGGCTCTTTCTGATGGCGGCGGTTTGGTGGATTTTCGAGGTCATGCCCATCGGCGCCACCGCCATCGCCATCGGCCTGTTTCAGGTCGTTTTTATGATCCGGTCAGCGGATGCGGCCCTGAAGGATTTCTTCGACCCCTCCGTCTGGTTTATCTTCGGTTCCGTGGTGATGGGGCTCGCCTTCGCTCACTCGGGCCTCACCAGGCGCATGGCTTACAAGATGCTGGGAATTGTGGGCGAGAATACCAACTTCATCCTCCTCGGCACCTTCATCATTGTCGCCGGCATGACCCTGCTCATGGCCCACACCGCTGTGGCCGCAGCCATGTTCCCGCTGCTCATGGCCATTCACTCCCTCTACAGTGACACCGACCAGCCCACCAAATTCGGGAAGGGCCTGTTCGTAGGCATGGCCTGGACCGCCGGTGCAGGTTCGGTCATCACCTTCCTGGGTTCGGCCCGGGCGGTGGCCGGCGCCGGCATGTTCAAAAAGTTCACCGGTGGCCAGGAAATCGGGTTCTTCGAGCTCACCTGGTACATGCTCCCCCTGGGCATCATCATGGTCTTCTTCGTCTGGCTCGTCGTAATCATCTGCTTCAAGCCGGAGAGGGCCCGCATCGAAGGCCTGCGTCAAAGAGTTACCGATCTGGCCAAGGAACTGGGCCCCATGACCTTCAAGGAAAAGTTCGTTCTGATCATGGTGGCGCTGGTGCTGGGACTCTTCATGATGAAGTCCTTCTCCCCCATTCCCTTCTTCAAGGACATGGACCGGGCGGCCATCATGATGGTGCCCACGGTGATTTTCTTCCTCGCCAAGACTCTTGGCGTAGAAGAAATGGAGGGCATTCCCTGGAACATCATTCTCCTGTTCGGTGGTGCCATGAGCATTGGCTACTGTCTTTACGACACGAAGGCCGCGGAATGGATGGCCGTGAGCTGGGTAACCTGGTTCCAGAATGCCCCCTGGCTGGTCTTTGTCCTGGCCATCGCCTTCCTGGTACTGTGCTTGACCAATTTCATCATGAACGTGGCGGCCATCGCCATCACGCTACCCATTTCCCTGGTCATCGCAAACTATCTGGGAGTGGCGCCCCACGTCATCTTCTTCGCGTCCCTGGCCACCGCCGGCATGCCCTTCAACCTGCTCATCGGCGCGGCGCCCAACGCCATAGCCTATGAGAGCAAGCAGTTCACCGCGGGGGAGTTCTTCATCTACGGCTGTATTCCCAGCTTCATTCTCATGGCCTTCCTGGCGGTCTTCTGCTACTTTATCTGGCCGCTTCAAGGCATGCCGGTGCTGCTCAAGTAAAGCGGGCGATGTAAGGTGGGGAGGGCCGCCGGAGCCAATCGACCTTCCCCTTGATACCGAGAGAAGCTTTAACCTGAACTCAGGAGGATCGCTCATATGCATCGGAACCAACGATCTTCACTGTTCTCCCTGGCGGTACTTGTGGCCACGGTCTTTTGCCTCACCTCCATTGCCATGGGGGCCCCGGCGGATCGACTCACCGTGTCCGGGGCTTTTCTGAACCCTCAAGGGAAGCCGGTCAAGGAGGTACAGGTAGAAGTCCTGCTGAACGGCCAGGCCGTGAAGCCCCTGGGCAAAGACGAAGAGATCGGCTCCGGCAGCAAGGGGGCTTTTTCGGCGGTGTTCCAGTTGCCCCCCGGGACCCTTCCCGCCGCCAAGGTGGAGGTCAAGGGCCACAAGCCTTCCTGGGAGCCCCTCAAGCCCACCCCGGTAAAGGTCGTGGAAGCGGGTGTGGACGAACAGGGGAACCGTCTTTTCGAGACCGCCCGTAACTTCACCCTGACGCGGGCGGTTACCCCGGCCTTCTGGCTTGCCACCCTCATTCTCCTGGGGGTGTACCTCATCATCAGCTTCGAATGGATGCACCGCACCCTGGCAGCCCTCCTCGCTGCGGCCCTCATCCTGTTCATCACCTACACCCTCGGCAGTTTTGACAAATCCTTTTTCATCCTCTCCTTTGAGGACGCCATGGGGGCCATAGACCTGAACGTCATCTTCCTGCTCATGGGCATGATGATCTTCGTGGGGGTGATGAAAAGGACGGGCATGTTCCAGTTTCTGGCTTACAAGTCCTACGCCTGGGCCAAAGGGAACGTCTTTGTCCTTTCCTTCGTCCTCCAGTTCCTCACTGCGGTGATTTCCGCTTTCCTTGACAACGTCACCACCATGCTCCTGGTGATCCCGGTGACCATCGAGATCGCCCTCACCCTGAAGGTCCACCCCCTGACCTTCCTGATCCCCCAGGCCTTTGCGTCCAACGTGGGCGGCACCGCCACCCTGATCGGGGACCCGCCCAACATCCTCATCGGCTCGTACACGGGCCTCACCTTCGGCCAGTTTGTCACCAACCTCACCCTCATCTGCTTCCTCTGCCTGGTCGTCTCCTGTTTTTACTTCCTGTGGTGGCATAAGAAGGCGTACATGAAGGCGGAGGTGAAAGACGTCGAGAAGACCATCGCCCAGCTCCGGGAAGAGTATCAGATCACCGACAGGAAGCTGATGATCCAAAGCCTCATAATCCTTGGCTTCACCATCCTGCTGTTTGCCCTGCACGGCTTCATGCACATGCAGGTGTCCGTGGCGGCCTTGATCGGCTCCCTGCTCCTCCTGGCCGTCTCCAGGGTGGATATCGTGGAGATGCTGGAAAAAGAGGTGGAATGGCCTTCCCTCATGTTCTTCGTCGGCCTGTTCATGGTCATTGCCGGTGCGGAAGCGACGGGGCTCATCCAGCAGATCGCCAACGTGGTGCTGACGGCTTCCCAGGGCAACCTGACCATTGCCGTGGTCATGATCCTCTGGGTTTCGGCCATCGCCTCCGCGTTCATCGACAACATCCCCTTCACCGCCACCATGCTGCCCATCGTGCTGTTCCTGAGCGACAGCTTCGGCCTGCCCAGGGACAACGTGCTCTGGTGGTCACTTTCCCTGGGGGCTTGCCTGGGCGGCAACGGCACCATGATCGGGGCCAGCGCCAACGTGGTCACCGTGGGCATGTCAGAAAAGGCGGGCTACAAAATCTCCTTCGTGGAATACATGAAGATGTGCTGGTGGCCCATGATGATCACCGTCACCATGTGCATGGTTTACCTGCTCATTGCTTATTGATTGAATGCGCGGGGTAGGAGGGGATCTTAAGATTTCTGGATCGTGTCACCGGGGAAGTCCGCTTGATTTCATCCGGGAAGCAGGCGAACCATCTTTCCCCTGCTGTAGTGAAGCGGAGAATTCATGTACACTCACAATGACAATGAGAGTTCGATGGGGTTGGGTTTCCATTCCCATGCAGGGCGTGCAACGTATCCATGTTGGCCACCGGACGGAACGAAGCGGCATCCCTTGGTGGGCATGTTGGCTTCTTGTCCTTCGCGGTGAAGAAACAGTCTGATTGCGGCTGGAGGCTGTGCTGCGGTGTGTGCCGTTGAAACGAAAGGCATCCCGCGGCTGGGAGAGAAAAAGAATGGAAAACGGTCATTACTACCGCTCCCTGACCAGAAACCTGGTGCTCACGGTCATCGTGGTCTCCTTCACCCCGCTGATCCTCATTGCGGCACTCGTAGGGTACAGCTTCGAGACGTCATACAGGGAAAAGGCCGTTGCTTATCTCAAGGAGGTCGTCACCCGCCATCAGCAGAACATCAACATGTTCCTCGCCGAGAAGCTGGACTACATCAAGGTCCTTTCCAACACCTTCACCCTGGAACAGCTGAGTGACGAGAAGTTCCTCAGCCACAAGCTCTCGATTCTTCAGGAAGCCTACGGGGGCGTGTTCACGGACCTGGGCGTGGTCAATTCCGAGGGCATCCAGGTAGCCTACGCCGGAATGCTCAAGTTTGACCATCCCGACTATTCCCAGGCACAGTGGTTTCGAGACGCCATCCAGCGCGACTTCTACATCAGCGACGTGTTCCTCGGTCTGCGCCGCTACCCCCACTTCATCATCTGCGTCAAGAGGCGTTCGGGGAAGGGGGAGTTCATTCTCAGGGCAACCGTGGATTTTATCGCCTTCAACTCCCTGGTGGAAAACGTTCGCATCGGGCAGACGGGCGGGGCGTTCATCATGAACAGGGCGGGTGAATTTCAGACCAAGCCCCACCCGGAGGCGGAGGCAAACAAGGGATTCTATTTGGGTCTCCTTGGGAGAGAGAACCCCCGAGGGGCATCGCGGCATACGCTGAGCGGGGTTCCGGATTTCTCTTCCGCGCCGACACAGTTCATGGGAGGAGAGGAGGCGATTGCGGGGGAGGGCACATACGACTCCAAGGAATTCGTCTACGTGATGACCCCTCTCAAGAGCGGAGAATGGATACTCGTGTACCAGCAGGATGAGGACGACGCCTTCCGGGATCTGCGCAGGGCTCGCCTCATCTCCCTGTCCATATTCGCCCTCGGCGGACTTGCCATCGTGGTCATGGCAGTCCTTCTTTCCCGGAAGATGGTGAGCCGCATCCAGCGGTCGGACAGTGAAAAGGAGATGATGAACGAGCAGGTGATCGAGACGGGGAAGCTCGCTTCGGTGGGGGAGCTCGCGGCGGGAATTGCCCACGAAATCAACAACCCTGTTGCCGTCATGGTGGAAGAGGCCGGGTGGATAGAGGATCTTTTGCGGGACGAGCAGAACATGGAAGCCCAGAAGCTCCAGGAGGTCAAGAGAGCATTGACCCAGATCAACACACAGGGTGATCGCTGCAAGGAGATCACTCACAAGCTCCTGAGCTTTGCGCGCCGCACGGATCCCAGGGTCGTCGAGGTGCACATCAACGAGGTCCTCGAAGAGATCATGAGCATTTCGCAGCAAAGGTCCAAATTCAGCAGCGTGCAGCTGGTGTCAAACCTCGCTCCGGATCTGCCCGCCATCATGGCGTCGCCTTCCGAGCTGCAGCAGGTATTTCTGAACCTGGTCAACAACGCCCTCGACGCCATGGGGCCCCATGGGGGGACCATCGAGGTGACGAGCAGGCTCGCGGGGGACCGCGTCGTGGTCGATGTGGCGGACAACGGCACCGGAATGCCCAGGGCGATCCTCGCAAGAATCTTCGAGCCGTTTTTCACGACCAAGCCCGTCGGCAAGGGCACGGGGCTGGGGCTTGCCATATGCTACGGCATCATCAAGAAAATGGGAGGAGAAATTTCGGTGAACAGCGCCGTGGGGGTGGGGACCACCATTCATATCCACCTTCCGGTGGCGGGGAACCCTTAGAGGGTGACAAGTCAGTACCCCAATTCCGTCACCCCGGCGAAAGCCGGGGTCCAGAAAACCTTGAAGAACTTGGATTCCGGCGGAAGCCGGAATGACGCAAAGCGACCTCTAAGGGCTTTTTGACACACTCTTAGAGCCCTTCGTTCGGCTGCACATATTAGATGGAGAGAATATCGCGCGTTTTGCGAATAGATGAAGGAGGAAGCTGATGGGACCGACAGTGGTGATGCTGGTGGATGACGAAGTGCCGTTCGTGGAGACCATGACCAAGCGGTTGGGAGTTCGCGACCTCACGGTCCTCACCGCTTTCAGCGGCCCCGAGGCACTCGAGAAGCTGGGCAAGGAACGAAACGTCGACGTCATCATTCTCGACGTGAAAATGCCCGGGATGGACGGGATCGAAACCCTTAGAGAGATCAAGAGCCGTTATCCCCTGGTGGAGGTGGTCATGCTCACGGGGCATGGCACCATTGAGACGGCCATCGAAGGGATGAAGCTAGGTGCCTTCGACTATCTCCTGAAGCCCACCAACATCGATCAGTTGATGACGAAGCTCAAGGAGGCCAGGAGCAAGAAGAAAGCCCACGAAGACAAGATCATGCAGGCTCGCCTGCAGGAAATCTCGTTGAGGCGTGGAAGCTAGCACCGCAGCGAAGCTCAGAGGATTGCTCTCCCCCGATTGGGCAGAGAGGGGACAATCGCAGACCCGCATCGGATCTGGGAGTTTTCTGAAAATGTCTGGAATTCCATGAACTGATGCACATCCATGTGGTAATGGGGCCAGGCTGAGCCCTCCGCGGTCATCGAACGAAACGAGATTTTGGGTCGTCGCGGATTTGGGTGAATGCCTAGTGTAGCATAGCCCCTTGTGGGCGTCGACAACGGGCACAAGGCCCTATGCTACAGGGTGATGCGAGATTCCATGCGCCCAGGAGCTTCATCTGGACCACATGGCTATGCTACAGGTTGATTGATAGACTCTGAAACAGGATGACTCTGAAAGATTTGACGCCAATCCACCATGAGCAGGCATTTCTCCTCCATGACCCCCTCGGAGCGGGGACAGCCAAGAGGATGGTATGGAAACGGGCATGAATCAGGGCAAGGGAGAACAGACACGGCGCCTCAAGCTGCTGCTCGTGGATGACGAGAAGGGCTACGCGGAAGTTCTCGCCAAGCGGATGGCCCTCAGGGATATTGACGCCACCGTTGCCCTCAGCGGCACCGAGGCCATTCAGATACTCCGCGGCCGGCAATTCGACGCCGCTGTTCTGGATTTGAAACTGGAGGACATGGATGGCATCGAGGTGCTGAGGATCTTCAAGAAGATGGATCCCGTGATGCCTGTGATCATGGTTACGGGCCATGGCTCGGAAACTGCCGCCAGGCAGGGCATCGAATACGGGGCCTTCGATTATCTGACGAAACCGTGCAGCCTCAGCCTGCTCATAGAAAAAATCAGGCAGGCATGCGCGGGGTGATGGGTTCCAGGAGTCCCGTTGAAACCGCGATTCTCTCTCGTTGCGGCCTGGAAAAGCTTTGAATCCACCGCAGAGAGCGCAGAGATTCTTTTTTTACGAATTATACAAATTGTTCTCTCAGCGGCCTCAGCGGTGAAATAGCTTTTCAGAGTAGATCACTCTGAGCACGCACGAGTCGTATCATCCGTCCCCGTCGGACTTCTTGAACGATTTGGAGTCGACGTTTTTTTCCCTCATGAGGCGATGGAGGTACTGCCTCTTGAGTCCCGAATCCTTGGCCGCGTGGGAGACGTTGCCTGCGTGGCGGGCAAGGACCCGGTTGATGTACCGGGTTTGGAAGTCCTCCAGGATCTTGTCCTTTGCTTCCTTGAAGGGCATGGAGAAGAGCTCCTCCCCCTGGACCGTTCCGGCCGTTGCCTCCCCTGACACCGGGGTCGCCATGAAGAGATCGTTCACTTCCAGGGTGGCTCCTGCTGCCAGAATGACCCCGCGCTCGATGACATTCTCCAGTTCCCGAATGTTTCCTGGCCAACTCCTCCCCATGAGGTAGGCGATGGTTTCCCTGGAAATGGTGTCCGCTCCCTTGCCGTGAAGGACTCTGTATTTCTCGAAGAAGTGGTGGGCCAGCAGCGGGATGTCCTCCAGTCGGTCCCGAAGAGGGGGCATGTGGATGTTGATGACGTTCAGACGGTAATAGAGGTCCTCCCGGAATTCCCCCTTCTTGATTTTCTGAGGAAGATCCTGGTGGGTTGCCGCAATGAATCGGACGTCCACCTTCCGGGTAGTGTTTGAGCCCACCGACTTGTACTCGCCCTCCTGGATGAGCCGCAGGAGTTTCACCTGCATCGTGGGGCTGAGGTCTCCGATCTCGTCCAGAAAAAGTGTGCCGTGGTTTCCCTCTTCCACCAGTGCTTTCTTGTCCCTGATGGCTCCGGTGAAGGACCCTTTCACATGTCCAAAGAGCTCGCTCTCGATGATGGACTCGGGGATCGTGCTGCAGTTGATGGGGATGAAGGGTCGGGTCTGCCTCTGGCTGTGGGAATGGATGGCCCGGGCAGCCAGTTCCTTTCCCGTCCCGCTTTCACCGGTAAGAAGCACCGTGGCGGAAGTGCCCGCCACCCGGTCGATCTGGCTCAGCAGACGGTCCATGGCCGGGCTCCTGCCGATGAGGGTCGGGAAGGGAGACTTTCCCTCCAGCTTCTCCCGCAGGTAGAGGTTCTCCTGCTGGAGTTTCTGCCACTGGTCCGCCTTCTCCACCACGTGGAGAATCCTTTCTTTGCGAAAAGGCTTGGTGATATAATCGAATGCGCCTTTTCGAGTGGCTTCTATGGCCGATTGGATGGTACCGTAAGCCGTCATGACGATGACCGCGGTGCTTTTCTTCCTCTGCTTGACGAGTTCCATGACCTGTATGCCGTCCACATGGGGCATCTTGAGGTCGGTGATGACGACATCGAAATCGTTCCTGCTGAGCATTGGAGCGACTTCCCTCGGGTCATCCACGGTGGTGACTTCGTATTCCGTTCTCTCCGAGAAGATGCGCCCCAAAAGGACCAGCATGTCCTTTTCGTCGTCGACGATGAGAAGCTTTGTTGGCATCAGTTCCTCCATCCATCCGTTTCAAGGTTCATTGTGAAACCGATGGAGGCATCATGTCAATCACTATGTCACCTGAAAGTTTCACTCTGAACGGACAAGAGAGTGAGAAGCGCCTGTGAAGCCTGTCAAAACTGAAGAGAGAGCCCGTCTCCACAGGATTCTCATGGCCGCTGGAATCCTGGGAGTCCTGCTTGTTTGCACTGCCGTGTACCTTGGCGTGTCGACGTCCCGGACCATGAAGGGGATCATCCGGGAGCAGTTCAACGATGAACAGCTTGCCCTCGCGAGGGCGGCGTCTCAAAGGATCGAATCGACCATCCGCAACGCCATGACGGATCTGGTCCTCCTTAACGCACTCCCGGCAGTGCAATACTCCGATCCCGAAGCTTACGAGGTCCTGATCCTGTCGACCCTTCCCGTTCTGAGGCGGGACGCCATCGCGGAGATTCGCCGGGTGGACAGGGAGGGGACCACCCTGTTCGTGGCAACGGAGGATGGCATTGGCATGCAGCATCTCGGGCCGGTCAAGCGGGAAGCGGCGTCATTCCTCTCCTGGGCTTCGGACATGGGCAACCGGGGTCGGATCATGGGAACGGGCACCCGGGCCAAGGACCCCGCAAGCGAGCGGCGGGTGATTCTCATGGACCTGATCATCCCCACTTACGAGGATTCCACCGATGCCAAACGGACCCACGCCACCCACCGTTTTGCCGGCTACCTCCGTGCCACCCTCGATGTGAGTGGTCTCCTCCAGCAGTTCATGCCCTCCATCCGGTCGGGTAAAACCGGCTACGCCTGGGTTCTGGATTCCTCGGGCAATTTCCTCTATCACCCTGAAAGCGCGTTCGTGGGGGAGAACGCCTTCGAGGCCCGCACGAACCGGAATCCCAACATCTCTTTCGCAAAGATCAACGAAATACAGCGAAACGAAATGCTCCAGGGCAGGGAAGGCAAGGGCATGTATGTTTCCGGCTGGCACCGGGATGTGGTGGAGCCCATGGAGAAGCTCATCGCGTTCTCGCCGGTCAAGATACAGGGACCCTATGTGGACTACGTGTGGTCCGTGGCCGTGGTGGCTCCGGTGGAAGAGATCGAAGGGATCATCGCATCGGTCCACGGCAGGCAGATCCTCCTGGAAGGGATCGTCATCTTCATCATTTTGGTTGGAAGTCTGATGGTGCTCGTCCATGAACTGCGCTGGAGCACCATTCTGGAGAAGGAAGTCGCCCTCAAGACCGAGGACATCCAGCGCTACTCCCTGGAGCTCGAGCGGTCCGAGGCGAAATACCGATCCCTTGTGGAGAGCGCCGACGACCTCATATTCTCCATGGACAAGAATGGGGACATCCGCACCTCCAACCAGCAGATGTCCAAGTTTTTTGGGCTGGACCTCAAGGGAATTCCAGGGGAGAGCCTCTATTCGTTTCTTCCCGCGGGCCAGGTGGCGGAGCAGATGAGCTTCGTACGGAAGGCCCTGGAATCGGGGGAGCCCCAGAAAACAGAGACCCGATTCAGCATTGTCCATGAGGATTTCTGGTTCAACATCCACTATGTTCCCATCCGCGGGGAAGGAACGGAAGAGGACCTGGTCCTGTGCGTTGCCCGGGACATCACGGACAGAAAGAGCCTGGAGAAACAGCTCATCAACACGGAAAAGCTGGCTTCCCTGGGTACCCTGGCCGCCGGGGTGGCCCACGAGATCAACAATCCCCTGGGGATCATGCTCGGTTTCTGCGACCTGCTCCTGGAGCGCATGGAGCCGGGAACCATGGAGTACAACGACCTCAAGACCATCGAGCGACATGGGCTCCATTGCAGGAGCATCGTCGAGAGGCTCCTGAGCTTCGCCCGCATGAGCGAGGAGGCCGAGGATTCCTGTGACTTGAACGCCAATGTGCAGGAGATCCTCTCCGTCGTGAAGCACACCCTCGACATGAACAAGATCCGCTTGGTTTCGGGCCTTGACGAGACAAATCCCACAGTGCGGGGAGACTCCAAGGGATTGCAGCAGGTGTTGCTCAACCTCATCAACAATGCCGTCCACGCCATGGAGGGGAGCGGCGTCTTGACCATTCTGACGCGGCCGAGCAAGAAAGCCGGGTTCTTCGAGACGGTGGTGGCGGATACGGGTTGCGGCATCAAGAAGGAATTCAGGGAGAAGATCTTCGATCCATTCTTCACGACCAAGAAGGTGGGCGATGGGACCGGGCTCGGCCTATCCGTGAGCTACGGGATCATTGGCAAACACGGGGGAACTATCGAGTGCGAGAGCACTACCGACGAGGAAAAACCGGGCGAGTCCGGAACCTCCTTTCGCATCCTTCTGCCCATCCTCGAGGAAGTGCCATCGGGAATGAAGGATGCTCACCCCTTCGCACATGCTCTGTGAGATTTCTCGGAGAGGGATCTCCAGGGGACACTCTGGAAGCACTCCCCATTTCTTCAGAACGAACTCCTCCGGGCAAGACTCCCAAAACTCCACCAATTCCCGCCTTTGGCGTGCCAATGCGCCAACGTGATCCTTCTCGATGGTTCCGTGTCTCACACCCCCTCACAAGTAGATTGCGTGGAGGTCACGGAGTTCTTGGCATACTAGTTGTATATAGCATCAAGTGAAGGCAGTCGCTCATGGTTCTTGATACTCCGTCGCCCCTGTGCCTCACAATCGCATGGAATCTGTTCCTGTTCCTCCTCACGCTGAACCGGCAAGCTGGATAACATGCTCCCATGTGCTGCTTCCAGCGACTGCCAATCTCTAGTGGGGAGGGCGGGTGATGTGAGTCACCCTTCACCCTCCCCCATCCCCTCCCATCGAGGGAGGGGGAAGACTTCCCTTTCCCCTGGTGGGAGAGGGTCGGGGTGAGGGGAAACAAAGCGGCCGTGGAAGTTGTGTCGGCGTGGAAGGCGACGCTGCCGTAAATCGCGGATAAGCCCTTAATGCGAGACAGAGAGAATACCCGCAGTAATATTCTCATCGTCGATCCCGAAAGGGACACGGGAGAGCTCTTCGCGCGGGCCCTGGAGACTCACCGGGACTGCAAGTGCTACCTGGCCTCCGATGAAACCGAAGTGATGTCACTTCTGAAAGACATCCGGTTCGAAATGGTTCTCGCAGACCTGAGTCTTTTGATGGCGGCGGATTTCAGTCTCCTCAAGCGCATCAGGAAGACCTTCCCCAATGTGCCCGTCGTTGCCGACGGATACCTGCATCAAAGGGCCCAACTCACCCTTGCCCTGGCTCACGGAGCCGAGGGAACCATCATCAAGCCCATCAAGGTGGATCTTTTCCGGCGCCAGATAGACGCGTTCTGTATGGCCAGGACGAGCCGCGTTTCATGAAGTCGATCCCAATCAGGTGACACTTGTGTCACCTTGATGTTTCACTTGCCCCCCTCCCCGTCTTCCCGACGATTCCCCGGAAGCCTGAGAATTGGCCCTGTCGGCTGCAAGAGATCCGTCGATTCCCGTGGCATGCTACTTGCCTAAGTGGTGTAGAGGTGGTTCGACGGTCACGTCCGCTCCCGGCCATATCCGGGGGCATGCCGCAAGACGGGGTGGGTCAACGGGTTTATCGAAGGAGGAGGAGTCACCATGAAGATACTGGTTGCGACAGACGGTTCGGAGCATTCCATGAAGGCGGTCCACAGGGCCATTGAGCTCGCCGAAAAGGAAGGCGCAGCGATCACACTGATGTCCGTGGCGTACTATTCCAGGGAGGATCTGGACGAGATGCCTCCGAACATCCAGGACAAGCTGGAGAGTCTGGCCGCCGAGGCACTGAAGAAGGCCAAGGCCGTCTTCGACGAGAAGGGGATCAAAGTGGACACGGTCCTCGAGGCAGGCTTTGTCCCGGCCAACAACATCATCCATAGGGCCGAGGAAGGGAAGTTCGACAGGATTCTTATGGGCAGCACGGGTGTCAGCGGATTCAAAAGGGTTTTCATCGGAAGCACGGCGGCGAAGGTGGTGGCCAACGCTCCCTGTTCCGTCACGGTCATAAGGTAATTGAAGGGCAATCGATTGGAATGGTTATAAAAGTATCGATGGAAGGGGGGTGATGGTCGACTGATGCTGAACAGAGACCACTGAGGACGACGGCTGAAAAGCGACTCCACAGTGTGGTGCCCTGCTTGGCAGGTCTCTTGGATAGATTGCGCGACGTAAAGAGATGGACAGATTCAAATGGACGTTCCCGAAAAACACCAGATCATCAAGGAGGAATAGGACCTATGAGAAAGCTCTGGGCAAGATTTGCAGGTTTAGCGGCTTTCATGACGACACTGCTGCCCGGTATTGTCTCCGCTGCCGGTGGCAAGGCGGAGAACATCGTCATTGTGGCGGACAGCCGAAAACTGGATGGCATCATGGCCTGGTGGGCCAACATGTACAACGAAAGCCATGTGTACTTCACTATACTCACCATCATTCTCATTCCGACAATTGGCGTCATTTTCGGTTTTCTCGCCGATATCGTCATGAGTCACATCGGAATCGATCTCAAGTCGAGGGAATTGGCCGAGCACTGATCCCTGCGTGTGTCGCTTGAAAGAGCAATTCAGAACTCTAAGGAGGTTAAAGGTATGGATTGGATGTATATTTTGATGCCCATCGCAGGCGTGAAGATATTCTGGCCCGGCTTGATGATTCTCGGAATCGGCGTTGGAATCATCGGCGGCTTCTTCGGAATGGGTGGCGCATGGATGGTGACCCCCGGCCTCAACATCCTCGGTTTTCCCATGGCCTTCGCCATCGGAACGGACATTGCCCACATGGCCGGAAAATCTCTCATCTCCACCATGAGGCACGGGAAATTCGGCAACGTGGACTACAAGCTGGGGCTCATCATGCTGGTGGGCACCGTCGTGGGCTTTGAAGTGGGCGCCCAGATGGTCATGTGGCTCGAGCGCATCGGGAAGGTCGAGTTCATCGTCCGGTGGCTTTATATCATTCTCCTTGCATTCATCGCATGGATGGTCTTCCACGATGTGAACGTGAAGAAGAAGAAAGAGCGAGAGGCGCTAGCCGCAGGGCGGGAAGTGGACAAACTGGCCACCGGCGTTGAGTGGCACAAGACGCTCCACAAGATCAAGATCCCCCCCATGGTGCAGCTCAACGTGGCAGGAATTTACTGCTCCGCGTGGCTCCCCATCTTCGTGAGCTTCCTCACGGGCTGGCTGGCCGGTATCCTGGGCATCGGCGGCGGTCTCATCCGTATGCCCTCTCTCATTTACATGGTTGGCTGCCCCACCCACGTGGCCGTTGGAACGGACCTTTTTGAAGTTGCGATCTCCGGTCTCTACGGGGCCGGCACTTACACCTACAAGGGACGCACCGAGCTCGTAGCCGCCATCATCATGCTGGTGGGAGCTTCCGTAGGCGCCCAGGTGGGCACCGTGGCCACCAAGTACATCAAGGGCTACGGTATCCGAGTTGTTTTCGGGCTCGCCGTCATCGGGTGTCTCATCTCCGTGGCTCTGAAGCTCTATCCTGCGTACGTTCCTTCCGCCAAGGTATTCTGTGACATCGCGGCAACATACCTTGTCCTTGGGGTTGTGGCAGCACTGGCCCTCTACATTGCCATCAAGATGTTCCAGGGTGCTTCCAAGGAGGTGGCTGCGAAAAGGGCTAAAGTTTCGGCGGCTTAGCCAAGAAAGAGACTTCTTCGAAAATATCAATCCGGCTAACATTCAGGAGGGAGTTGCATTATGTCAATGAAGAGAAACTGGTTCATGGCGATCGCGCTGATCGTGCCGTTGGTCTTCCTCGGGGGCTGCCAGTTTGGCAAGGTGGATCAGGGAAGGGTCATCAAGTACGACAAGGACAAAAAAGTCTTGACCATGATTCGGGATTGGAAGGCGGATCCCCAGAACCCCGACTACACCCACCTGCCGCCCATCGTTTATGAGATTCCCACGGACCCCGCTGAAATGGGACCGGAGCCCAAGGCGGGGCAGCGGATGAAGCTCGACGTCAAGGCGAAGCAGATCGTCATCTTCGACACGGCAAAGCAGGATTTCAAGTCCATCGACTACACCCTCATCGATCAGAAGGAGAATGTGGCCAGGGACGACCCCGCGGTGGCCGGGAAGAAGTTCCCCGAAGTGGACAAGGCCAAGAAAACGATCGCTGTGTACTCCGGAAGGCAGAAGATCCTCACCACCTTCTCCCTGCCTGAAGAGTACTTCGCTCTTCCCGACAGCACCTGGGATGCCGGCGATGAAGTCCGCATCTACTACAAGGAAGACGGGAAGGCCCTCAGGCTGATGAACATCAGCAAGACGGATATTTACAAGAAGTAACTCCGTCGGTTAAACTGGGATTCACCTCTTTTGGATCGCCTCGCGCTGGAGAGATCGAGCATGGGGCGATCCAATTGTTTTGTGGTCTGTTTTTTCTTCACCCGTGGACCTGCGAGGGACGATGAATTTTCGCCAGAAAGTGGCTGTAGCCGTTCTTGACGTGATGCTCATTGCCGAGGTCTGTATCAGCCTCTACCTGGGAAACCAGGAACCGGACAGGCTCACCCCCGTCTTCCTCAAGAGCTTCTTTGCCATGGTCATCCCCACCCTCATCATCGCCCGCATCGTCATCAAGCGCATGCGAACCCCTGAAATCGAGCTCACCCAATGATCCTTGAGCAGGCTACACTCTGGAGGAATCTCTCCGGAAAGCTCTGTGCCGTCTTTTTTCTTTTGCTCTTTCTTTCGGCCATGGACGGGCTCGTGGCCATCTTCCGCCACCCCGCGAACCTTGTGGAGCTCCTTCCCGGTGAGACGGAAGAAATCAATGGCAATCTGCGTGTAGAGACCAAGGATTTGACCGCGCTCGTGGCTGAGTCCGGATCGGACCTGGTTCGGGTCTCCTTCCTGGAGATCGGCAGAGGGTTCTGGCTGGGAGGGGACATATGGCGGGGAGAGCTCTCCGTCGACGCGAGGACTCCCCCGGGGGATGTGCCGGTGACCATCCGACAGACGGGAGATTCCTCGGGGAAACCGCTCGTGGTCTACCAGGTTCGCGTCTACAGGGATGCCGACGCCATGAGGAAGGAATCCAAGTCCCTCGTTTGGCGATACGGGAATCTCTCACCCTGGCTCCTGATGGCGGCCATGGTGCCTGCCGTGCTTCTGGGCTTCCTCGCCAACTACCTGTTTGCGTCCCGGCGGGACCGATTGCTTGCGGAATGCGGCAAGGCGGAAATTTACCATGTCCTTCGCGGGGCAGACGGCTGCCAGGTGAGCTTCGGGCTGGGAAAGGACCATGGCCTGGAACCAGGAACCCGGGTGACCATTTTGGACAACCTCGGTGATGCCGTCTGTGGCGTCGAAGTGGACGAGGTTTTCGAAAGAGACGCCAAGGCGACGATCCCCAGCGGCTGCACGGTGAAGATCGGTTACGTCGCGTGGCTGGAGGGAAAGCTTCCTGGTTAGGTTGTCCAGATTAATCCAGATTGTAGTTTCCCTGGAGAAAAGCCTTGGCGATGTAATCCACGCTGGATTCCGCGGTCATGAGCATGTCCATCTGCCTGGTGAACATGAGGAGCCGGCCGATGATGTCGAGCTTTTCCTCGATCACCGGGCATTCGTATTTTTGCAGCCGCGCATTCAGGCGATCCCCCGTAACGTCCACCGCAAAGTCAAGCTCCTTGAGGATCAGGGCGATGGCCCTGGCCCTCCGGTTCCTGCGCACGTCGTCCGCCGCGCCTCCCTTGAAGGAAAACGTGATGTAGTTCTTGTTCATGGTTGCGCCGCAGTAGGCGTCGAGGACGCTGTAGTGGTAGCCGACCCGGGAGCTGAAATTGAGGTACTTGTCCGAAACGATGGCGTAACTGCGGTCCCCGAAGCGTTCGGCGGACTGGGGGTTTGACAGCATCTGCTCCCCCATGACCGAAAAAAAGCCTCCCAGGTCAACGGGCCTGGGTTTGAGGTAGCGCACCCCTTCGTGGGTCATTCCCCTGAGGAGAGCCCTGAAGGGCGTGGAGGTGATCTGATCCGGCTTGACCTTTCTCACGGCCTTCGGCCCCTGTGCGAGGCCGCCTCCCAGGTCGATGACGCACAGGTCGAGGGGGATCTTGACATCCACTCCGACGGAACACGACGGAGCGTTGGAGACCGCGTCGCTGATCTGGAACATTTCATGGTAGCAGAATTCATGGACCAGGCGCATGATGTCGTGGAGAGAGCGGCAGTGTTCGGGCGCGAAAAGGGGTGAACGGGGATCGGTGAGGTGCAGGGGAATGACGGATTCGGCAATGCGCTTCAGGGTCCCGTAAACCGGTGTGCCCTCCATGTGTGTTTCCCGGCTCCGGCGCAACTCCAGAAGTTCCTCCACCCTTCCTTCAAAGACTCTTCCGCAGTAAGCGTCCACCGTGATCTCCTTCCCCGTGGACAGTGTGCTCGTCGCACCCTTCAAGCCCAGGATGGTGGGAACACGGAACTCCCGGGCCACCGACGCCATGTGCCCGGTGACGCTTCCCGTGTCCGTGATGATGGCCTGTGCTTTTTGCATGACCACCACGTATTTGGGGGAAGAATGCTTGGCCACGAGGACCGCCCCCTCGGGGAAGCCGCCGAGGTCATCGTCGGAGTGAACCTGGTACGCCGGTCCGCACCCGACTCCCGGCGAAGCGACGGCCCCGCCGTCGAGCAGGACGGAATGCTCGGCCAGTTCGGGCATATCCACCCTGCACTGGGGGTCGATCCCACCCTCCAGCCCCAAGGGTCTCGTCTGGAGAATGAGAAGCCGGCCTGACGGGTCGAGGGCCCATTCGGTGTCCTGCGGATAGCCGTAGTGATCCTCCAGGCGAAGGACGTACTCCGCAAGCTGCCGGATCTGTTCCGCGCTGAGGCATGGCGAGTCCTGCTTCTCCGCTGGCACCGCGATCTCGACGAGGCCCCCGTCGGGGTCCAACACCAGCTGGACCGGCTTCTGGGAGACAGTCGTCTCGAGGATGGTGCGCGCCGGGTCTTTCGCAACCCTGTATGCATCGGGAGTGATGACCCCGTCCACCGCGTAGGGCCCGAGTCCCCAGACCGCCGAGATGATCACTTCGTTTTGCACCGCATGGAAGGGGTGTCGCGAGTAAGCGACCCCACTGGCAACCGACGGGATCATCTCGAGGCAGGCAACGCTCATGGCGGCGTGTTCGTCGGGAATCCCCATGTTCAGCCGGTAGGCGAGGGCACGCGCCGTGAAAAGGCTCGCCAGGATGTAGAGGTAGGTTTGAACGAGTCTTTCCCTCGGGACGTTCAGCACGGAGAGGTACTGCCCGGCGAAGGACAGGTCGCTGTCCTCGCCGATGGCGCTGCTTCGCAGGGAGACCTGGAAGGGCTCCTCCGCCACCGGCGCACGGCCCTGGACGCGTAGCTGCAATGCGTCGTAGGCTTGCAGGACGGTGTCCCTGAGGTTGTCCGGCACCGGCGAAGAGATGATGAGTCTCTGTATGTCTTCGCTCGCCTGGTTCAGGAGCTCCGGCTCCCGGAGGTCGATCTGCATCTTTGTTTTGTGGATTTCGTCGACGAGATCGTTGGATTCAAGGAAGAGGCGGAAGGCGGTGGTGGTGATGGCGAATCCGTCGGGTATGGGCAGGCGGACCTGGTTGAGCACTTCCCCCAGGTTGGCGTTCTTTCCGCCGACCCAGTCGACCATGTCCTTGCCGATGGATGGGTAGGGGAGCACGAGATCGGCGACCGGAGCTTCCTTGCGGGCTTCGAGCTCGCCCTTTATGGTGCCGTTGAGCTGCTCCAGGACCTCGTGGAGACGGACGTATTTTTTTCCGGAGAGCCCTTCGAGACTCTGGATCATGCGCAGGGTGTAAAAGACAGCCCGGGCGGACTGGGATCGGATGTAGGTCATGCCGAAGGTTTCATGACCCAGGAGTTTCTCTTCCATGTCCGTTATGATCTTGGACAATTCAGTGTTGGAATCCAGGAGATCCTTGAAACGCTCGTACTTGGCGCGGAAGCGATCCGTCATCTGATCCGGCGGGGTGGAGCTGCCGCGCCGCGACTTCCACCATCGCGCGATATTGAGTCTTTCCACAAGAGATGCCAATGAGATCCCTCCGATGTCAGCATCAGTTTACTTCCCCATCCCCGACTCTTCAAGCACCGATAAGTAGATGGTCGAGCTACGGAATGCAACACCAAATTGAGGGCCATTAGCCCTGCACCCTCCTCATGAACCCCCCTCTTTCTTGATGGTTGCCTCCTCCCCGACAATCCTCTATTAATGGATGACTTTTTTAAAGATAACCCATTTTGAGGCGATTCCGGGCATGGTGCTGGAAAGGTTCAGTCTTCGCGCGAGAATCTATTGGACTCTCGGGCTGCTCTTGATCTTCGCCGCCATGGGGTCTTGCGGAGCCCTGTGGATGTTCCGCGAAGCCGCATCCGCCGTGAGGGGGGCGTGGGATGGAGACTGGGCCGGACTCGACGGGATTCGGGAGTTTGAGAGCTCCATTGTCCTGGAGTACGCAGGCTTGGTGTCGTATTTGCGGGACGGCGACCCGGAATGGCTCAAGGAGATGGATGAACGGCACAAGAAGGCGGAAGGTCACCTGAGCAGGGCGCGGGAGATGCTCGGACCCGGGCGGCATCGCGAGTTTCTCAACGCCCTCGAGTCCAAGTACGTGCGCTACGCCGGAGCCAGGGATCTGGCCACGGGGGCTGTCCGGGCCAATGGCACCGGAGGGGACGCAAGGAGTCAAAAGGATGTTCACGTGCTTTTCAGGGAGCTCATCGCCATGTGCGATGTGGTTCAAGAGGAGCTGCAGGACAAGAACGCCCGGACACGGGGGGAGCTCGGGTTCAGGTTGAAAGTGGCCCACGCCGTGGTCCTGGCCTCAGTTCCGGTTTCGTTCCTCCTGGCAGTGGCTCTCGCCTGTTTTCTCTCCAATCGGATTCTCGACCCCATCAGGAGGCTCGCATGGGGTGGGGATCCCCGAGGGGGCAGCGTCCGAGGCCTCGATGAGGTGAAGGCCCTTCAGGAGAGGATCCAGGGTCTCATGGAGGATGTGGACCAAACCCAGTCCCAGCTTCAGCAGAGCCGGGAGCACCTCGTCCAGTCGGAGAAGCTCGCCATGGTGGGGAAGCTTGCCGCCGGGGTCGCACACAGCGTCCGCAATCCCCTGACCTCCGTGAAGATGCGGCTTTTTTCCCTCCAACGCACCCTGAAGCTCACCATGCTGCAGAAGGAGGACTTCGACGTCATCTCCGATGAAATCCGTCACATCGACGCAATCCTGCAGAACTTCCTGGAATTCTCGCGTCCCCCCAAGCTGAAGATCCAGACGGTCAGTCCCTCCGACGTGGTCGACATGTCCATTCAGCTCCTCAAGCACCGCATTGAATCCTACGGCGTCCAGGTGGAGCTCTACAGGCAACAGAGGCTGCCCGAAATCGAGGGGGACCCGGAGCAGTTGAAGGAGGTGCTGGTGAATCTCATGATCAATGCGTGTGAAGCCACGGGGGAGGGAGGAAAGATCGAGATCCAGGAGCTCCAGGGATTTTCAGAGCCCATGGGAAGGGTCGCCGTGATCCAGTTGAGCGACAACGGCCCCGGCATCCCCGAAGCCATACGCGAGAGCATTTTTCAGCCGTTTTTCAGCACGAAGGAAGAGGGCACGGGTCTGGGTCTGAGCATTGCCCGGCGGATCATCGAGGATCACAGCGGGTGTTTGAATCTGCGATCCAAGAAGGGAAAGGGAACCACGTTCATCATCACGCTGCCGTCCAAGGAGGGAACCGCTTGGATACGATCCTGATCGTGGACGACGACCCCCAGCTGCGGCAGAGCTTTGAGCGCCTGCTGACCCAGGACGGCTACGCCGTGAGGACGGCGGCGAGCGGCGAGGCGGCGTTGGGCGTTCTGCGGCAGCACGCCTTCGACCTGGTCATCATGGATGTCTGCCTCCCGGGGATGAGCGGGCTGGATACCCTCCGCGCCATGCGGGAGGTGGAATCCAAAGTCCCCGTGATCATCATGACGGCGTTCGGGACGACGGAAACGGCCATCGAGGCGACGAAAATCGGTGCGTTCGACTACGTGCTGAAGCCTTTCGACATCCCGGAGGTCCTGGATCTCATCGGGAGGGCCATCGAAGCCGGACGCATGATGCGATTGCGGGTGGAGGTGGACGGGCCCGCGGAACCGGGTTCCCCGGAGGCCATCGTCGGCCGCAGCAAGGCGATGCAAGAGGTGTACAAGGCCATCGGCCGCGTGGCTCCCACGGACGCCACGGTTCTCGTGCGGGGGGAGTCGGGTACCGGCAAGGAGCTGGTGGCTCGCGCCATCTACCAGCACAGCCTAAGGGCGGAAAAGCCCTTCCTGGTCATCAACTGCGTGGCCATCCCCGAAACGCTCCTGGAGAGTGAGCTCTTCGGGTACGAGAAGGGTGCCTTCACGGGAGCTGTCAACAGGCGGGTGGGAAGAATCGAACAGGCCAATGGGGGGACGGTGTTCCTGGATGAGATCGGGGACATGCCTTTCAGCATTCAGGCAAAAATACTGAGGCTCCTTCAGGAGCGAAGCATCGAGCGCCTGGGCGGTCGGGAGCCCATCCCTGTGGACGTGCGGATCATCGCGGCCACCAACCGTGACCTGGAAACTTCCCTGTCGGAAGGAAAGTTCCGGGAGGACCTCTACTACCGCCTCAACGTGGTGACTCTCCGGCTGCCGCCCCTGAGGGAAAGGGCAGGGGACATCCCACTGCTTGCCGACTACTTTCTGGCCCGCTTCTCCCGGGAGATGGAAGTGGACAATCCCGGGCTGACCGACGAGGCCAAGGCCCTGCTGAACAGCCAGGCCTGGCAGGGAAACGTCCGCGAACTGGCCAATGCCCTCCAGAAATCCCTGATTTTCAGCCGCGGTTGCCCCATCGGTTCGGAGGAGATGGCCCGCGCCATGGCCGATGCGACACCCGGAAGGGCCCCTGACGGCGACTCGCCGGCGGAAGCCATCCGCCACTGGCTCAGGAAAGCCCTCGTTTTGGGCAACTCCGAAAGCCTTTTCGACGAATGCATGGACCGCCTCGCGAGCATCCTCATCACCGAAGCCCTCAACCTCACGGGGGGAAACAGGAGTCGCGCCGCGAAGCTCCTGGGCCTTTCCCGTCCCACCTTGCTTGCCCGCATCGAGAAATACCGCCTCAGATTCGAGACTTCCGTACAGGGTGATTCCGAATAAAAATCCCAGTGGGGTACCCCCATGACCCGCTGTTTCGATATTTTTTACACTCTGTAAAGAAGGCTGACAGCAGCACTGGTGCAAAGAAGAGCAAGATGGGCCATGGCACGATGTGAAGTCCTTTGATTTCCGTGACTTGAAGATGTGTTTTCGACAAGGCCACCTCTGGCATGACCATTGCCAATGAACCCCAGGATCTCCCAGGGGCTTTCCAAGACTTCGCCATCACACCATCGCGCTCCGCGAAAATTCGGTGCCGATGAGCTGGATTGTTCCATTTGAGGGCTTCCGTTTGGTTCCTGGTTGTCTTCGGCATGAATGAACCGAAAGGGTATCCCGTTTGAGCGCACCGCAGGGGTTGCGTTCGGCTCCATGGAAGCGCCTCCCCGGGCGGAGCAACTTGGAAGTGTTTTAACGCGTTACTCCTTCGTGCTCTTCGTGCACTTCGTGGTGAAAAGACCGTTAAGTTGAAGCGCATGGGGTAAGGGTGACATCACAGTGTCAATGTCAACAATGAGGAGGTTTGATCGATGAGTGTACCGAGAAGGGTTTTTGAGTTTTTGAAAGCCGCTTCGGTGGCGCATGCGAAATGGGACATTGAAGTCTCCATGTCCATCATCAGGAACAGAAAGAAGCTTCTGATTCTGTTCCTTCTTGCTCTTCCGATTCTGGCGGTTTCCTTCGTCGAGGCCGCCGGGCTGTTGGGAGGCAAGACCGCGTACGCACCGGCGTTTTATTCCACGAACATCTTCCTTGTATCCATTGCCGTCGGATTGGCGGCGGGCCTCATCACCGGATGCATCGGCGCCGGCGGGGGCTTCATCATCACCCCGGCACTCATGGCCGCGGGCGTCAAGGGGATCCTGGCGGTTGGCACCGATCTCTTCCACATTTTTGCCAAGGCCATCATGGGGACCACGGTGCACAAGAAACTGGGCAACGTTTCCGTGAAGCTTGCCGTGGCTTTTCTCGTGGGTTCGGCGGGGGGAACCTTCATTGGGGGAGCCATCAACAAAGGATTGTACAACAAGGACCCCCTTCTGAGCGAGGCTTTCATCAGCACTACTTACGCAGTACTCCTGGGATTCCTCGGCTTCTACGCCCTGGCCGACTTCATCAAATCCAGCAGAGGTCCCTCGGCGGGCGGAGATGCCCATGGTGGGCCCGCTTCGGGAACTCCCGCCATCGCCACCAAGCTGCAGGGGCTCAACATTCCCCCCATGGTCACTTTTGATGAGGATTTCGTCCCGGGAGGAAAGAAGCTCTCAGGTGTCATCATCGCCCTCGGCGGGGTCATCGTGGGAATCATGGCTGCCATCATGGGTGTGGGCGGGGGCTTCATCACCTTCCCCATGTTCGTGTACATCTTCGGTGTCTCCTCCATGACGACGGTGGGGACGGACATCCTTCAGATCATCTTCACCGCCGGGCTTGCGGCCATCGGCCAGTACGCCATCTACGGATATGTGTTCTACACCCTGGCCATGGGCATGCTCATCGGGTCCCTCATCGGCATTCAGGTCGGGGCGCTCACCACAAAGGTGGTCAAGGGGATCCACATCCGTGGCTTTTACGCCGTGTCCATCCTTGCGGGTTTCGTGAACCGGGCGGCGACCCTGCCCAAGAAGTTCAACGAACTCGAGGTGCTGAATCTGCCCAAGGGATTGGTCAACAACATCGAATTCGTGGGGAACATCGTTTTCTGGATTGTCGTGGCCATCTTCGGCCTCTGGATCTTCGCGAAATTCTTCGGCAACATCGGTATGCTTCGAGAGGAGGAATAGTCATGCTCATAAGACACAAGGGAACGTTCAACAAGGGGATCGTGCTTTCCCTGACTTTCGTCGGGGTCCTTATTCTCATCTTTTCTCCCGTGTTCGGGGGGGGGAGAAGTGGTTTGGAATACTCCGACGACCTCTTCAACAAGCTCTCCAAAGGATCGTCTTACTTCATTCCCAAAGTGGTGGAGAGTAACAAGAAGTTTGAGGGGCAAAGCCTCGACGTGACCGTGAAGCTGGCCAAGGCGGACGAGGTGGACAAGGCGGTGAAAATGGTCATCGCCTCCGGGGGGCAGGTTGGAGCCAAGGACACGGAAGTCAAGGTCAACATGGATCTTGGAAAGCTGCTCGCGACCGTCGTCAAGGATTCCGACGCCATGTACCGTAACGATGGAAAGGAAGTCTCGGGACGCTACGGCCTGGATGAAAGGGATGTCATGACCGTGTGGTGGAATCTCTTGAACCCCATGGTCAAGGATCTTCAGAAGCAGAAGAAGATCGAGGAGGCCAGCGCTGTCTCCGAAACGCTGAAAAAGGCTGTGGAACCCGCCTTCAACTTTTACGGAATCGAGGCCCAGAGCGTGGCGGACAAGGCCTTCCCCATGATCTTTCTCCTTGTCTTTTATGTGGCCTACACCATGTGGTGGGGTTACGCCATTTACTTCCTGTTCGACGGCATAGGGCTGAGCATGAAGAAGGCCAAAGTGAAGAAAGAAGTCTAGGAGGAGAGCATGAAGATACTTGTACCACTCGATGGTTCGGTCAATTCCAATGAGGCGCTCGGTGTGGCGATGGATTTTGCCAAGACCAAGGGTGCCCAGATTCACATAATCAGTGTTGTGCCCTACATCGGGGGCATGGATGATCACGAAATTTCGCCCGCGAGAATGCAGCGGCACATGGAAACCTTTTCAAAACGGGCCGACGAGATCGTCAATCAGGCCTGGGAAGAGCTCGGCGCGGCAGGCCTTGCAGCGAGCTCCACACGGACGGTCGTTGAATCCGCGTCGGTGCCCGATGCCATCATCGATTTCGCCGAAAGGGAGAAAATCGACCTGATCGTCATGGGGAGCCGCGGGCTGAGCCCTTCCGCACGCTTCAAGCTGGGAAGCGTGGCAAGCCAGGTGACCAAGTACAGTCCCTGTTCCATTTATCTGGTGAAGATACCAGCTCAGAGCTAAGGTTTATCCGCATTCAACAGAAAGCCTAACCAGCTCTGCCCCCTCACCCTAGCCCTCTCCCACCAGGGGAGAGGGAGTCTTCCCCCTCCCTCGATGGGAGGGGGCCAGGGGGCAATGCTGTTGACTTCAGAAGGTCCTCCATCCACGGTCCCCCTCCCCTTGGCGGGAGGGGTTAGGGGAGGGGGTTGATCTCATTCATTTTGTCACCCTCCCCCAACCCCTCCCATCCAGGGAGGGGAGCTCTGATGTCCTTAAGTCAACAGTATTGGGGCCAGGGGGAGGGTGGAAAGAAGCCACCAACAGCACCCCACCCCCCCGCATTCCCCATCGAAGGGGCAGGAGTCTCTGAGGAGTTTTGACATAATTATAAAACCGCAAGGTGAGGCCATGACCCGTCAGTTCCACATTCTGGTGGCAGACCGCAACCGCCATGTTCGAGAGTTGCTGCGCCGAGAGCTCATGGCGGAGGGCTACACGGTCCAGCTGGCCAGGGACAGTCGGGAAGTCATGACATGTGTGGAAGGGACCCGGATTCCCGACCTCCTCATACTGGATCTGGATATACCCAACCTGGAGGGGATCTCCATGCTGGAAAGCCTCTCCGCCAGGAGACCGCCCCTTCCGGTGGTGGTGCACAGCCTGGCGGCCGAGTCCGGCAATCTGGCGCCCATGCCGACCGCGGCCGCCCTGGTGGAAAAAAGCGGTGACACCGACCATCTCAAACGGGTTATCTTCCAGGTCTTGCAGAAGTACTATCCCAACCGTCTGGGTTGACTCCAGGATCCACGGAATCCAGGCATGGCGGCTTTCCGATCGTCATCTGTCGAGGGCTTTCATGCCTCGGCGTGGTCCGGACCGCATGGAAAGCGTTCTTCCGGCGCCCGTGAGGAAATGGTGGAAGAATAAGGAAATCATGGACAGGGGCAAGTATTACAAATCGCTGAACAGAAACCTCGTCGCCCTGATGATCATCGTTTCTTTTACCCCGCTGGTCCTCATCATGGCGATCATCGGCTATCGCTTTGAGACTTCATACCGTTTTGAAGTGCGTGCCCATCTCAAAGAGCTCGTTCAAAAGCATCAACAGAATGTCAACGGGTTTCTCAATGAGAGACTCGCCACCATACGGCTCCTTGCCGACACCTGCAGCTTCGATCAGCTGACCCACGAACCTTTTGTCCGCAAACAGCTGGAAAGAGTTCAGAACGCCTCCGGCGGGGGCTTCGTGGACCTCGGCCTCATTGACGACCAGGGTCTCCAGGTGTCCTACGCGGGCCCGTACCCCCTCGATCACGCACGCTACGACGACGCCGAATGGTTCAAGATGGCCAGGGAGAGGGACTATCTCATCAGCGACGTCTTCCTGGGACTCCGGGGGGCTCCCCATTTCGTGGTCAGTGTGACGCAGCGGGCAAACGGCCGCGTTTGGATGCTCAGGGGCACCGTGGATTTCGAGGACTTCAACCGTCTCGTGGCCAACATAAGGCTGGGACAGACGGGCAAGGCCTTCATTCTGAACCGGAAAGGAGAGCTGCAGACCAGGGCAAACTCGGAGTCCCCGGCCGAAAAGGAGTTCTTCCTCCGCTTGATTTCCCGATACAGGGAAGGGGAGGCCGTCAAGGAGGACGCCTCAACCCAGCGCCCCGGCGAGAGGAGCCGGGAAGGCCGGGCCGAGGGTGACGGGATCATGCTCCTCGAGGTGGACAGCCCTTCAGGAACCCGCTCCGTCTACGTTCTCACCCCCATCAAGAGCGGCGAATGGTTTCTCGTCTACCAGCAGGAGGCCCACGACGCCTTCGCGGACCTTATTTCCACCAGGAACCTTGCCTTCTTCATCTTCGCCATCGGTGCCATCGCGATCTTCATCAAGGCCGTTGTCCTTTCACGGCGCATGGTGGGCCGCATTGCACTGGCCGACCAGGAGAAGGATCTCATGAACGAACGGATGCTCGAGACGGGCAAACTGGCGTCCCTTGGGGAGCTGGCGGCGGGAATCGCTCATGAGATCAACAACCCGGTGGCCGTCATGGTGGAGGAGGCGGGGTGGATGGAAGATCTCCTGGACGAGGAGGATCTCCAGTTCAGTCCCAATGTGCAGGAATTCCGTCACTCTCTGGAGCAGATCAGGATGCAGGGGACCCGGTGCCGGGAAATCACGCACAAGCTCCTCAGCTTCGCCCGGAAAACGGACCCCAGGTCTATGAACGTACAAATCAACGAGGTGATCGAGGATGTCATCGCGCTGTCAGAACAAAGGGCGCGATTCAGCAATGTGCGCATCAGGCGCGACCTCTCCGGGGACATCCCCACCATATCCATCTCTCCCTCGGAGATGCAGCAGGTCTTGCTCAACCTCATCAACAACGCCCTCGACGCCGTCGATCAGAAAAACGGTGGAGAGGTCAGGATCACTACGGAAATGGAGGACAGTGCCATACTCATTTCCGTGGCCGATGACGGGGAGGGAATCCCCGAGGAGAACCTGTCCCGCATTTTCCACCCTTTCTACACGACCAAACCCGTGGGAAAGGGCACCGGACTGGGCTTGTCCATCTGTTACGGCATCGTGAAGAAGTGGGGGGGGTCCATAGAGGTTTCCAGCACCATCGGAGTCGGCACGGCGTTCCATATCCGGTTTCCTCTCTCCGGCGCGGGGACGGCAGAGGGCGGGGCTCATCCGGCGGAAGCCACATCTCCCGAACTGGAGAAAAAGGAAACCGCCGTCTACGACCCGGACCAGGGATGAATCTCCTGAATCCATGGGGATGATTCGACTTTTATTTCACCGCAAAGACGCAAAGAGCGCGAAGGAAAACACTGCATTCGAACGATTGCCTTCGTGATCTTCGTGCCCTGCGTGGTTCAAATGAAATCAAGCGGTTATGGAAAAAAAGTGCAAGACTTCTTAGACGAAAGGTCTGGACGCAAAACGAGGATAGTGGACACATGCCAGAGCGGGAAGCACCTTCCGATGTGCGCATAAGCCTTTTGCTGGTGGACGACGAAAAGGGCTATGTCCAGGTTCTTGCCAAGAGGATGCGCAAGAGGCGGATCGACGTGACTCCCGCCTTTTCTGGCCGGGAAGCCATCAGAATCCTCAGGAAGGGGGATTTTGATGTTGCACTTCTGGATCTGAAGTTGGAAGATATGGATGGCATTGAGGTCCTGAAAATATTTCGCATCATGGTCCCTGAGATGCCGGTGATCATGTTCTCAGGTCACGGTTCGGAGAGGGCAGCCAGTGAGGGGATAAGGTTCGGCGCTTACGATTATCTCCCCAAGCCCTGTGATCTTCACGAACTTGTTGATAAAATCCAGGAGGCCTACAGATTGAGGAGGTGATGGTCGTGGATGCTTTCAGCGTCCTGCTGGTCGACGATGAAGTGGAGTTCCTTGAAACCCTGTTGAAGCGGTTGAAGAAGCGCAAACTGGATGTTTCCGGCGTCCACAGCGGTGAGGCGGCCCTCGATTTTCTCAAGGTGAAGCCCGTGGACGTGGTGGTGCTCGATGTGAAAATGCCCGGCATGGACGGCCTGGAAACCCTCAGGGCCATGAAAAAGGAAGTGCCCCTCGTGGAAGTCATCATGCTCACGGGACACGCCAACATGGAAGTGGCCATCGAAGGCATGGAGCTGGGCGCTTTTGACTACCTCATGAAGCCCATGGACATCGACGAGCTTCTGTACAAGCTCCAGGATGCCTACAAGAAGAAATCCTTGCAGGAGCAGAGGATCCGCGAATCCGTGGATGAGGTTTACCGAGGAAAGCGGTGAGAGCGGCGAGTAGACAGAAGCCATGTTCGGTGTATCGAAATTCCTGCGAAAGCTTTTTTCCACCAGGTCCGAGGAGCTCTCAGCTTCGGAAGTCGAGGAGCTCCGTTCCGCCTTCAAAGCCCGCTACCATCATTTCAAGCTCCTTCTGAGCGCCAACAACAAAGCCCTGGAGATCATGACCGGGATGGAGGAGGCCCTCAAAGGGGACCGCCCCTTCGGCCTGTCTTTCATCAGCGCCAACTGCACGGCGGTGTCGGTCAACGTGTTCCGCATCATTCAGAACATGGATCAGCTTGCGCCGGGCAGATACAAGGAGTTGTTCGACCGGTTTCGAGAAATCCAGGACAGCATCAACCTGCAGCTTTCCCAAAGAAAGGCGCCCAAGGGGGACACCCTGGTGTTTCCTCTCTCCGCCGTGGACAAGAACATGGCGGACGAGGTGGGGAGCAAGATGGCCAACGTCGGTGAGATCCAGAACCACCTTCAGCTCACGGTTCCCAAAGGTTTTGCCATCACCTCCCATGCCTACAGGCGTTTCTTCGAACACAACGACCTGCAAACCGAGATCAACCGGCGTCTCCAGGCCTCCGAGAAGGAGGAGCTGGACCAGCTCTACTCCTTGAGCGCGGACATACAGCAGTTGATCATTCGATCACCGCTCCCCGAGGACTTGGAGCAGACCATCATGGGGGCCTATGCCGCCCTGGAAGCAGAGGCCGGGGCCGATGTGAAGGTTTCCCTGCGAAGCAGTGCCCTCGGTGAGGACTCCGCTTCCACTTCCTTTGCCGGCCAGTATCGTTCCGAGTTGAACGTGAGCTCCGACAACATCCTGCAGGCCTACAAGGAAATCGTCGCGAGCAAGTACAGCATACAGGCCGCCATGTACCGGCTGACCAGGGGGATACTCGACGAGGAGGTCGCCATGTGCGTGGGCTGCATGGCGATGGTGAACGCGGTTTCCGGCGGGGTCACCTACTCCCGCAATCCTCTGAATATTCGCGACGACTCCGTTTACATCAATGCGGTGTGGGGCCTCCCAAAATCGGTGGTGGACGGGAGCTTCGCAGCGGATCTCTTCGTGGTTTCGAGGAAGGGGGGGAAGGTCGACGGCATTGTCGCAAGGGATGTCAGGAACAAGGGCCACAAGTTTGTCTGTTACCCCGATGAGGGTGTGTGCCGCCTCGACATCACCGGGGAAAAGAGCGAGCTGCCGTCGCTTGGCGACTCACAGATCATGGAGCTGGCCGAGATCGCCCTGAAGCTGGAAGCCTATTACGGGACTCCCCAGGACATCGAGTGGGCTGTTGACGAGGGCGGGAACATCGTGCTCCTTCAGTGCCGTCCCTTGAAGCAGATGCAGAAGGGGGAGGCAGGGGCCCGGGGGGAAGGGGAAGATGTTCACCGCGAGGCGCTCCTGCTGCAGGGTGATGCGACGGCAAGTCCCGGAGTGGCCTCCGGACCGGTTTTTCTGGCGAGGAAGAACAGCGACGCACTCCAGTTCCCAGAGGGCGGAATTCTCGTGGCAGCCCAGGCGCTTCCCCGGTGGGCTGCCCTATTGAGCCGGGCTGCCGCGGTGATCACCGAACAGGGCAGCGTTGCGGGGCACCTTGCCAACGTGGCCCGGGAGTTTGGAGTGCCCGCTGTGTTTGGGGTCCAGGGAGCCATGGAGGCTCTCGAGAGCGGGGTCGTGATCACGGTTGACGCCGATGCCCAGAGGATTTACAGGGGACGTCTGGATTCTCTGCTGGAGAAGGTTGAATCGAGCAGGAACAACCTCATGGAGGGGAGTCCCATCTTCGCCATGCTCCAGGAGGTTTCCAAGCTCGTCATCCCTCTGCACCTGCTGGACCCCGACTCCACGGACTTTAAAGCCAGGAATTGCCGGACCCTCCACGACATCACCCGTTTCTGTCACGAGAAGTCGGTGAAGGAGATGTTCAATTTCGGAAAAGAACACCACTTTTCCGAACGGGCCAGCAAACAGCTCGTTTACGACATTCCCATGCAATGGTGGATCATCAATCTGGATGATGGGTTCGTTGAGGATGTGCCGGGGAAGTTCGTTAACCTGTCCAACATCAACTCGGTCCCCATGCTCGCTCTCTGGGAGGGAATCATTGCCATTCCCTGGTCGGGACCGCCTCCGGTGGACGCGAGAGGGTTCATGTCCGTCCTTCTCGAGGCCTCCGCCAATCCGGCGCTGGACCCATCCATGCCGTCAGTCTACGCCAACAAGAACTACTTCATGATCTCCAGAAACTTCTGCAGCCTGAGTTCCCGCTTTGGCTTCCATTTCTCCACCATTGAGACCCTCGTCGGAGAGAGGCCCAACGAGAACTATGTCAGCTTCCAGTTCAAGGGAGGCGCGGCGGATTATGGCAGGAGAGTCAGGCGAGCCCGGCTCGTGGCGAACGTCCTGGAGGAGTTCGACTTCAGGGTCGAAGTGAAGGAAGATGCCACCTTCGCCCGGGTGGAGGGCTACGATGAAGAGGTCATGAAGGAAAAACTCAAGATCCTGGGCTATCTCCTCATGCACACGCGCCAACTGGACATGGTCATGTCCAATGACGCTTCCTACGCACAACATCGAAGCAAGATTCTCGACGACATTGTCTGCATAACCAAGCCCGCCGCCATGAAGAGCGTGAACGGTGGAACCGTTTCGCAAAGCGAGGCGCCCGACCGGGCCGAGTTCGCCTAGGCATTCCCGCCGCATTCCTGGTCTTTCCTCCTGCGCGCATCCGTCCTCCATTCAAGTGACGTATGCGCTCTTTTCATGTCGGGACACCACCTTTTCAGCACAGAAAGGGACAAGGCACAAGAGCCATGAGCATCTTCAATCTGGACAGAGTCTTCAAACCGGTATCCGTTGCGGTCATTGGGGCAACCGACGAGAAAGAAAGCAGCGGATGTGCGGTCGTGCGCAACCTGATGCATGACGGCTACGAAGGCAGGCTCTTTCCCGTGAATCCCGACATCGACAAAGTCCTTGGTCTCGCCTGCCGCGGGGGCCTCCAAGAGATCGAGGAAGCGGTGGACCTGGCGGTCATTGCCGCCCCGTTGGACGCCCTTCCCCGCGTCATGGAACAGTGTGCATTGAAGGGCGTTGGTGGAGCGATCGTCCTCTCCTCGGGGAGCGCCATGGCCGGTGCGGAGGGGGTGCCGACGTGCCAAAGGGTCTGGGAAACGGCCTACAAGGCTGGGATCCGCATCATTGGGCCCAGGTCCTGTGGGCTCATTTCCCCGGGAGCCGGCCTCAATGCCAGCACGGTCAACCACATGGCCCTTCCCGGAGGGCTGGCCTTGGTTTCCCAAAGCCGGTCCCTCCTTGCCGCAATCCTTGACCTTTCCCTCCAGGAGGTCATCGGGTTCAGTCACCTGGTGAGCGTCGGGGACATGGTCGATGTCGATTTCGGAGATCTCATCAACTACCTGGGGAACGACCCGGAAGTCACCGGCATCGCGCTGTATATGGAACACCTCTCCAACGTGAGGAAATTCATGAGTGCGGCGCGGGCCGTCTCACGCGTGAAGCCCATAGTGGTTCTGAAAGGAACAGGATCTTACGCCGGCGATTGTGCGACAACCTCCCATGGTTCCTGTTTGGCGGATCGGGATGCGGTCTACGATGCGGCGTTCCGGCGAGCCGGGGTCGTGCGGGTCAGGACCGTCGAGGAGCTTCTCGAATGTCCTGAATTGATGGCCAGGCAACCCCGGCCGTCAGGACCGGGTCTGGCGATCATCACCAATTCCCGCGGCCTTGGACTCATGGCGGCCGACGCACTGGTCGAGCTCGGGCTTGCACCGGCCTGTCTCCGGGAGGAAACCATCGATCGTCTGAAGCGGGTGCTCCCCGAATCCTGGAACCAGGAGAATCCCGTCGACATCGGTGACAACGCCACTGCCGACAGGATCCGGGAAACGGCTGAGATGTGCATGGACGCTCCAGAGGTGAACGGAGCTCTCATCATCCATTCGCCTGTGAGTTCGACGGACCCTGCCGCCCTGGCTGAGAGCGTCGCGGGCATCCAGTTGAGGAAGAGAGTTCCCGTTCTCACGGTCTGGATGGGCGGAAAAGACGTGGAAAAGGGCAGGGAGGTATTGAAGAAGGCCGGCATCCCCACCTACACCTCTCCGGAGCGGGCCGTTCGGTCTTTCCGCAGCATGGTTGGCCATGCCCGCAACCTGGAGACGCTCCGGGAGATTCCCCCCACCCTGCCGGGGGACCTCCGGTTCAACCGGGCCCTGGCCCGGGAAATCATCGAGGAGGGCTTGAAGGGAAAGCGGCGTCGCCTCAATGAGCTGGACGCGAAGGGACTTCTGGCGGCCTATGGAATCCCGGTCCCGCCCATCGCCGTGGCCCGTTCCGAGGAGGAGGCCTCCCGGGAAGCCGCAACCATGGGGTATCCCGTCGTGGTCAAGATCCACTCCCACGACATCGTGCACAAGAGCGAGGCGGACTGCGTCATGCTCCGCCTGAGGAATGAAACCGAAGTGCGTCAGGCGTTCCGGCATGCCGTTGACAATGCTCTGCTCCACGCCCCGGAGGCCGAGATCCTGGGTGTTACGGTCCAGCCCATGATCACCGGAGAAGGTGTTGAACTGATCCTCGGCGGCAAGCGGGACGAGCTCTTTGGCCCCGTGATCCTGTTCCGCATGGGCGGCTCCGCGAGGGAGCTTCTCGATGGCGTCGCGGTGGCACTCCCTCCACTCAACCGGCTCCTGGCCAGGCGGCTCATGGAAGAAACACGGGTCACCCGATTGATCGAGGGACACGGGAGGTTGCCTGCGGCAAACTTCGTTCTGCTGGAGGAAATCATGATCCGGCTGTCCCATTTGGTGAGCGATTTTCCGGAGATCGCGAGCCTGGACATAGACCCCCTCCTCCCCGATGGGAAGCATTTCTGGGCGGTGGACGCGAGGGCTGTCCTTGAACCGTCGGCGGTTCTGTCTCCCATGCACCTGGTGGTGAGCTCCTATCCCGCGCAATATGAGCGGACCGTTCCCGCGAAGGACGGCATGCCGATCCTGCTGCGTCCCATCAAGCCGGAGGACGCCCCCATGCTCGTCGACCTTTTCAACACCCTTTCCCCGACCAGCATCTACTTCCGCTTCTTCAGACCCATCAAGTTCCTGTCCCATGAAATGCTTGCCCGATTCACCCAAATCGACTATGACCGTGATGTAGTCCTGGTCGCGGTGCGGCAGGGGACAGGCAGTGAAACCATGGTCGGGGTTGTGAGGCTCATGGGGACCCCCGACACTGCGAAGGCCGAGTTTGCCATTGTGGTCGGCGACCCGTGGCAGGGCATTGGGGTGGGCGCCGCCCTTCTCGAACATTGCCTCAACATCGCCGCGGAGCGGGGAATCAAGACCGTGTGGGGAATGGTGCTTCCAGAAAACACGACCATGATTGCCCTGGGTCGAAAGGTCGGTTTCACCGTTCGCAGGATTCCCGGTGCCAACGAATATGAACTGGACATCGATTTGGACGCCAGGGAGCTTTGAATCGAGCTGACCCGTTTCCGTTCCTTAGTCCGTTGACCGGTGGGCGTTTGTGAAAGGTCAACGGAAGGACGCTAAGAGAGCAAGGTTTGAGCCATCAGAAATCGTGTTGTGAAGGCACCCATCGATCAGGAGAGGGTTATGCCCGGTTCCAAACCCAAGAGAATCCTCGTTGCCGTAGACGGATCCGAACATGCTCTTGAGGCTGTGCGGTACGTGGGCAAGACCCTGCCACCGGAGCAGGTGGAAATAGTCATGCACCATGTCATCACGAAAGTCCCCGAGTCCTTCTGGGACCTGGAGCAGGAGCCCGCCTTTCGGTACAAGCTCGCGGACATCAAGGCTTGGGAGGACATGCAGGAGCGGCTCATCAAGGAATTTTTCGTGAAGGCAAGGCAGGCTTTGCGGGAAGCGGGAATCCCCGACGAGGCGGTTTGCGAGAAAATTGTGGAAAGAAAGGCGGGCATTGCCCGGGACATCATCGCAGAGGCCGCGGCTGGTTATGACGCGGTTGTCGTGGGTCGAAGGGGTCTCAGTGAATTGAAGGACCTGGTCCTGGGAAGCATCGCCTTCAAACTCCTCGAAAGGGTGTGCGAGGTCCCCGTCTGGATCGTGGGAGGAAAAATGCAGCGGGGCAAGTTTCTCGTGGCCATGGACACCTCTGAAGGATCGATGCACGCCGTGAATCATGTGGCATCCATCGTGAATGGTTCCCCCTACTTCGAGGTGACTCTCATCCACGTGGTGAGAGGTTTGGACATATTCCACCAGATCTTTGAGAAGGGGATCGGCGAGGCACTCCAAAGGGACTGGATCGACAACACGGAAAAGGAGCTGGAGGAAACCCGAAAGGAAATCGAGCCCCTGTTTAGAGAAGCCCGGAATCGACTGGTTTCCGCGGGGATACGCCCGGAGCGCATCAGGGAAAAGATCATGCAGGGCCGGGGCAGCCGCGCGGGGACCATCTGTGACGAGGCAGAGCAGGGGGCTTATGACACCATCGTGGTGGGCAGAAGGGGGCTCTCCCGGGTGCAGGAGTTCTTCATGGGCCGGGTGAGCAACAAGGTGATCCAGATTGCCAAGGAAAAAACCGTTTGGGTTGTCAGTTGAGGACAGGCCCACCCGGTCACCTGTCCAGAATACCTTGTACAATTTCGCGACAGAGCGCTGCCGTCAATATGCTGTAATCGGGTATCCCGGGGACCATGCGATGCCCGGTGAACTTCCCGTCGTTCACGGGGAGCTTGAATCCTTCAAGTCCCAAATGCCCTTTCCAGTGTGTTCATGACCATCCACGCCTGGCTGCCCCGTTCGAAAGACGTGTTCCCCCATGTGATGGATTGAATGGAGAAGCTTCATGATCGAGCGTTATACACGGCCGCAAATGGCTCGAATCTGGACCCTTGAGAACAAGTACCAAAAGTGGCTGCAAGTGGAGATCGCCGTTTGCGAAGCACTGGCGGAAGATGGGCGGATTCCCCACGAGGACCTCCGCACCATAAAGCAAAAGGCTGCTTTCAGTGTCGAGCGGATCGCGAAAATTGAGGAGGAAACCCAGCACGATGTCATCGCCTTCCTGACCAACGTGGCGGAACACGTGGGCCCCGCGTCCCGCCACATCCATGAAGGACTCACATCCTCCGATGTGCTCGACACTTCCCTCGCCATGCTCCTCAGCGAGGCGGGGCAGCTCCTCCTGGAGGACCTGGACGCCCTTCTTGCCGTCCTCAAGAGGAGGGCGGTCGAGTGGAAGGACACTCCCATGATCGGCCGGTCCCATGGGATCCATGCGGAACCCATCACCTTCGGCCTCAAGTTTGCCCTGTGGCATGCGGAGATGGAGCGCAATCGGGAGCGCCTTGCTCGTGCCACGGAAACCGTTCGCACCGGAAAAATCTCCGGGGCCGTCGGGACGTATGCCAACATCGATCCCTCGGTGGAAAAGCGGGTGTGCCGGAAGCTGGGACTCAACGCCGCGTCCATCAGCAACCAGGTCATCCAGAGGGACCGTCACGCCGAGTTCTTCACTGCCCTTGCCATCATCGGCAGCTCCATTGAAAAGATCGCCGTGGAAATCCGTCATCTGCAGCGAACGGAAGTCCGGGAGGCGGAGGAGTTCTTTTCCGCGGGACAGAAGGGGTCCTCCGCAATGCCTCACAAACGCAACCCCATTGCATCGGAAAACCTCTCGGGTCTGGCCCGGATTCTTCGGGGAAATGCCATTGCAGCCATGGAAAATGTGGCACTCTGGCATGAACGGGACATCAGCCATTCTTCCGTGGAACGGGTCATCGGGCCCGATTCGACCATATTGCTGGATTACATGCTGGCCCGCCTGACCAGGGTTCTGGACAGGCTGACGGTGTATCCGGAAAACATGCGCCGCAACCTCGAGCTCACCGGCGGGCTTTTCTTCTCTCAACAGGTCATGCTGGAGCTGACCCGCAAGGGTCTTACCCGGGAGGAGGCCTACCGCTTGGTGCAGCGAAACGCCATGAAGGTGTGGCAGGAGGGTGGACAGCTCAAGGAAACCCTGCGTGAAGACCCTGAGGTCATGGCCCACTTCAGACCCGATGAAATAGAGAGGCTTTTCGACCTGCAATACCATCTCAAGCACATCGATGAGATCTTCGAAAATGTTTTTCCAAAGGATTGAAAACAAGACCCCATGAAGGCCAAAACAACGGAAAAGACGCCCGAGCTTCTCGCCCCCGCGGGCAACCTGGAGAGTTTCATGGCGGCCGTGGAGGGCGGCGCGGATGCCGTTTACCTGGGGCTCAAGCAGTTCAGTGCCCGGGCTTCGGCGGAAAACTTCACCCTCGATGAACTTGCCCTGCTGATCCCCTACGCCCACAAGCGCGGCGTCTCAGTCTATGTGGCGCTGAACAGCCTGGTGGCGGAAACGGAAATTCCCGCGCTCCTGGATTTGCTCCAGTCCGTGGCCGACCTCAAGGCCGATGCGCTCATCGCCCAGGATCCGGGAATCTTCGCTCTGCGTCGGAAGTACTTCCCCCATTTGCCTCTCCACGGGAGCACCCTGATGGCGGTGCACAACAGCGCCGGTGTCCATCAGTTGGCCCGGATGGGCGCCACAAGGGCGGTGCTGGCAAGGGAGTCGACCCTGCCGGAGATTGGAGAAATCTGCGCGAAGAGTGAAATCCCGGTGGAAGTCTTTGTCCACGGGGCCCTGTGCTATTCCTATTCCGGCATGTGCCTGGCCAGCAGCTTCCGCGGCGGACACAGCGGCCTGCAGGGCCGCTGTGTCCAGCCCTGCCGCCTGCGTTTCCAGCAGGGGAAAAGGGAAGGCTTCTTCCTCAGCTGCAACGATTTCTGTGCCCTGCCTCTCATTCCAAAGCTCAAGAAGACGGGGGTTGCCGCTGTGAAGATCGAGGGGCGCATGAAGTCCGGCGATGCCATCGGCTGGCTGGTCAAGGCGTATCGGCGCGTCCTCGATGCACCGGAAAAGGAGGAGGAGGCCGCCATCGGGGAAGCCCATGAGTGGCTGTCCCAGGTGCCGTCCAGGAGGCTGACGTCGGGTTTCCTGGCGGAGCGCCCCGGTTTGGAAGTGCTGTCGCCCCACCGTTCTGGATCCAGCGGCGTGTGGGTGGGCACGGTGAAAAAGATCGCGGGTGACAAGCTTTTGGTCGCGGTGCGCCGGGGGTTTACCACGAGAGACCGACTGAGGCCCGAGTCTTCCGAGGGGAGAGAGAAAAAGGCGTTCACCGTGAGCGCAATCCATTCCACGGACGGGAAGCTGATGGAAGCGGCACAGGCCGGTGAGGCGGTTCTCCTGCCACGTCGAGACGAGTTCGCCCCGGGAGAGCGGCTCTTCAAGGTGGGGACCAAGGCCCCCGTCAAGACAGGATCATGGAATGACGTCAAGAAGGAAGTCCATCGGGGACTGCCCTTTCGAAAGGTTTTTCGGGTGCCCCATGAACCGGGGACCGAGGTCGCCCCTGGGAAAGAGGCGGTGGGGAGGCAGGAAGGTGAAGACAGGGTTTATCTCAAGGTGAACAGAGTGGCGGATGTCTTCGAGGCTCTGAAAACCAGCGTACACATGGTCCTTCTGACCGCCACCCGAAACAACCTGGAACACATGGTCAAAAGAAAGCTTTCGCCGACCCTCCTGAAACGGTTCGGCTGGTCACTGCCCCCGGTTATCTTTGAAAAGGAAGCCGATTATATGAGGGCCGCTGTCGCATGGTACCTGGAAAAGGGGTATCGATCCTGGGAGGTGAACAACTGGGGGCATCTCGATTTATTGAGGGAAAAAGGCAGGCCCAAGCTCATTGCCGGCTGGCGTCTAAACGTCAGGAACCATGCAGCCATGGAGGAGCTTGGGCAAGCCGGATGCGAGTGGGTGGCCCTTTCTCTGGAGATCACCGGAAAGGAGCTCGAGGTTCTGGCAACTCACCCGCTGAAGGCCACCGCCATTGTGACGGTGCATGCCTGGCCGCCGGTCTTCATTTCGCGTCTTCTGCCCGACCTGCGCGAGGACAAGCCATTCATCACCCCCCGCAAAGAGAACTACATTTACCGCAAGAGAGGCAAGCTTTCACTCATTTACCCGGACCGACCCTCCAACTGGTTCGGCAAACTCCATGAGCTCCGTTCCATGGGATTTCGCCATTTCATGGTGGATGCGGCGGACGGACCCCACGACCAGGCGGGTGATTTCGAGAGGATTCTGAAGGGATACGCCGCCTGCAGGCCCCCTGATCCACATTCCCTGTTCAATTATGAACGCAACCCTTCCCAGCCCCCGCCATCTCTCTCAAAGACGGCAAGAAAGCCGGCTTCGCGTCAGAACACGCTCCAATAGACTTCGCTTCCCATGGAAACGGCTGCCCTGAGCTTGCCCTCACGGCATACAAGGCCTGTCGGTGAATGACGTCTCCATGTCCCCCGGCGGTCCGCATCCCCATCAGAAGTGGAAGAAGAAACTGAGGGGCGGCAGGAAGAACGGAAAGGGCAAATAGCAGTAGGATGGGTAGGATCCGTAGTAGGGGTACGAGTAGGAATAGGAGGAGTAGTAGGGGTCGCCGTACCAGCCGTAATAGGGTCTGGAGTAGCCGTAGTATCCCCTGCCGTAGTATCCCCCGCCGTAGTATCCCCTGCCGTAGTATCCCCTGCCGTAGTATCCCCTGCCGTAGTATCCCCCGCCATAGTGTCCCCTGCCGTAGTGTCCCCCGCCGGACCTGTAGTGGTGGCCGTGGTACCCTCCGCGGTACCCGCTGTAATAGGTGCCCTGGCGGCCGCTCCTCTGCGCATCGGCTGATGCGTAGAGCGCAACCAGAAGCAAAGAAGCCAGAGCCAAGATCACAAAAGTAAACTTCAGAGATCTCATGGTCCTCACCTCCTGTTGAAGGTTAGCTTTGATCCACAATCAAATATAACATCCGCGGCGAATTTTTAAAGACTCTGATTCTCTCCGGCGAACCCGTGCCCGCAGAGGGCCCGTGCTGCCGACTCAAGAACCCCACCTTTCATTCGCCCCTCCCCATGGGGAGAAGGGTTAGGAATTGCCGTGACGCTTGGACGTCTCTGTAAAAACGCAGCGCTTCAAGCTTGCCGATTACAACATCATTAGCGGAGGTGGTGCTTACTGGTTTTGCGGTACATCAGTGAACGAGGCGGCGGCGCATGACCCCCAGTGCCACGGGGAGAAACACGAGGCAAAATACGACGAGGTAGGCGATCCCGTAAAGGGCGTCCATTCCGACCATTCCCAGGCCGAAACTTCGGGTCACGGTCACGAGGTGAGTCAGGGGAAAGGCGAGGGCTATCTTCTGCACCCAGAATGGGAAGCCGTCGAGGGGAAAAAAAGTGCCGCTGAAAAGAAACATGGGGGTGACGAAGAGAAAAATAGGCAGATTGAACATGTCAATGCTCGGCACGATGCCCGTGAAGAACATGCCCACGGCTCCGAAGGCCATCCCGGCGAGAAAGGAGAGGGGAAGGATGAGGAGACCGTGGGGGTAGTGGATCAACCCGAAAAGGCTCACCACGCCAAGCATGATGGCGGTGGCGATGAATGACTTGGTCGCCCCCCACACGATCTCGCCGATGATCACTTCCTCGACGGAGAGCGGTGTTGCCATGATGGCGTCGAAGGTCTTCTGGTAATACATCCTCACGAAGGATGCGTAGGTGTTTTCGAAGAAGGCGTTGTACATCATGTTGACCGAGAGCAGCGCGGGAGCGATGAACGCCACGTAAGAAATCTCCCGGTCGCCGTAGACGATCTTGCCCACCAGGGTGCCGAACCCGACGCCGAAGGCGAGCAGATAGAGGAGAGGTTCGAAGATTGGGGGCAGGAAGTTGATTTTCCAGATCTTTCGATAGACGAGAAGATTCCTCCGCCACACCTTCATGAACCGCCAGGAGATGCTGGAGCCATCCGAGAGTATCATTCCCTCAGGTCCCTTCCCGTGAGTCTCAGAAAAACGTCCTCCAGGGTCGCCATCCTGCGGATGCAGTTCTCCACGCAGATGTCGCGGGCGATCCTCTCGAAGATGCGGTCGTTTTCCCGGCCGTAGATGATCAGGCGCCGGTCCAGATTGTCGTGCATGAGCTGCTGTGTCTTCACGAATTCCCGCAGCTGATCGCTCGGGTTGATCACCTCGATCACGTCCCTTCCCGCGTATTCGCGGATGAGCTCGGAAGGTCTTCCCTGAACGAGGATTTGCCCGTGGTCGATGATGATGAGGCGGTCGCAGAGGTGGGTGGCCTCATCCATGTAGTGCGTCGTGAGGAGGACCGAGAGTCCCTCGGCCCTCAGCTGTTCCAACTTTTCCCACACCTGGTGCCGCGACTGGGGGTCCAGCCCCGTGGTCGGTTCGTCCAGGATGAGAAGCTGGGGATCGTTGATGAGGGCCCGGGCAAGGACGAGGCGCCGCATCATGCCTCCGGAGAGGCTCGTCACCTTGTCGCCCTTGCGATGATCGAGGGCAATGAACTGGAGAAGCTTGTGGGCTTTTTCCGTTGCCTGGGCTTTCGGCATGTTGAAGTAGCCCGCGAACACCTCCAGGTTCTGGAGGACACTGAGGTCCGGGTCCAGGTTGTTCTCCTGGTGGCAGACGCCGATACGGGCCTTGATGGCTCTCCAGTCCGTCTTGATGTCAAGCCCGAACACCTTCAGAGACCCGCTCGTCATGGGGGAGAACCCGTAAACCATTCGGATGGTGGAGGTCTTACCGGCGCCGTTGGGTCCGAGCAACCCAAGGCACTCTCCGGGCAGCAGGTGAAAAGAGATGCCGTTGACCGCGGCGAATTCGCCGAAGACCTTTCTCAGCTTTTCCGCTTCAATGACATATCCCGACGGGGTGACCATCGAAACGCCTCCTTCCATGAAGCCGTCCCCTGGTATAGCGCCACATGCATGGATGTCCGATATCCAGTCGTCATCCCGGTGAAGGACTGATAACAGCCGTCCGCAAAAGAATGAGGATTTCTCTCATGATTTACAAGAAATTGGAACGACGAAGTTGTTGACAGCCTCCAGGACTGATGCTACCCAAGAACGCTAAGAAGCAAACTCTTATCACCCCGCCTCACCTCACCCAACACCCCACAAAAAAGGAGGACAAGATGAGCATTCGAGGAACGTTCCATGGTAGAGCGAGCCTGGTGCCGAAGTGCATGTTGTTGGTCCTGCTGACCTTTGTCCTGGTGGTTCCGGCGGCGCTGGCAGGAAAACCGGTCCAGACCCCCGGGGTTCCCGACAAGGGGCCAGTTATGGGCCGAACCGCCGCTCAGAAAGGCGTCGTGTCTGTGGCTCAACCCCTTGCGGCCAAGGCTGGCGCTGAGATGCTGGCCAGGGGGGGGAACGCCATCGACGCAGCAGCCGCCATCCAGTTCGCGCTGAACGTCGAGGAACCGATGATGACAGGCATCGGTGGCGGCGCATTCATCATGATCTACTCGGCCAAGGACCGCAAAGTCTACGTCATCGACAGCCGGGAACGGGCGCCGGCCGATGCCAAGCCGGACCAGTTCATGGAAGTGTTGGATGACGGTTCAAAAGTGGAAATGGACTTCTTCGAAGCCCAATCCCAAGGGATTGCCGTCGGGGTCCCGGGGACTTTGCTGGGCACAGCCACAGCCCTCAAGAATTTTGGCACCATGAGCCTGGCCGAAGTGATGCAGCCGGCCATCAAAATGGCCAGGGACGGGATCACCATCAGCGAGGACTTCGGTCAGTGGCTCAGTAATGACTACAAGTGGAAGCTGGAAGAAGACTCCCGGGAAAGCTTACACCTTCTTCGGCGAAAACGGCAACCTTTTGAAGACTGGGGATCTGCTGGTACAGAAGGACCTGGCCAGGACTCTCCAGATGATCGCCAAATACGGCACCGGTGTCTTCTACCACGGTCCCATCGCCAAGGCGGTGGCCAATATCGTCAAGGACCGGGGCGGGCCCATGAAGGCTTCCGACATCCAGACCTACGAGGTCAAGTGGCGGACTCCGGTTGACGGCAGCTACAGGGGCTGGGACATCGTCTCCATGCCGCCTCCAAGCTCCGGCGGACTCACCATGATCCAGATGCTCATGATGATGGAGCGGTTCGACATTGGAAAAATGGGCCATAACAGCGCCGACACCCTCCACGTCATGATCGAGGCCATGCACCTGGCCTACGCCGATCGCGGTGCGTACATGGGCGATGCCGACTTCGTTCCGATACCCGTGATGGGGCTGCTGAATCCCGATTATGTGGCTAAACGCAGCAAGCTCATCGAAATGGACGACACGGTTGGGGAGGCGTCTCCCGGAGACCCCTGGGACTACGAAGACGTAGCAGTCGTGCCTTCCCCCAAGGCGGCATCCGGCCGGGAAGGACGCCATACGACCCACTTCGTGGCATCGGACAGGTGGGGCAACGTCGTCGCTTGGACCACCACCATTGAGGATGTATGGGGCTCCGGCATCATGGTGCCGGGCTACGGGTTCCTGCTGAACAATGAGATGACCGACTTCAACTTCACACCCGGCGGTGCCAACGAACTGCAGCCCATGAAGCGTCCCCGCTCCAGCATGACACCCACCATCCTGTTCAAGCACGGCAAGCCATGGATGGCCACAGGCTCCCCCGGGGGACCCACCATCATCACCACCGCCATGCAGGTGATCATGAACGTGATCGACCACGACATGACCATCCAAGAGGCGGTTGACGCACCGCGCATTTTCAGCGGCTGGTACCCGTGGGTTTCGTGGGAGGAAGGCATATCCGAAGATGTTCGTGGAGAGCTGACGAATCACTTTAAGTACGAGTTCGATGCCGAACCGGGACCCATCGGCTCCGCACAGAGCCTCGTAATCGACCTGCAAACCGGAAGGGTCTTTGGGGCTGCCGACCCACGACGCGATGGAACAGTGATCTACGTTAGAGGCGGCAAGAACACCCCGCCAAAATGCAGGTGGTGACAGCTGCATTAAGAGCGGCAGGGTTTCTCTCCTTTTGACAGACAGGGGGGCGATTCGGTGCTGGTGGCCCCCCTCCCGCAGGACTTTGAGGTCTTCAACTCCTCAGTGAGGCCGCATGCACTGAATGCATGCGGCCTTTTTGATCCCAAATGCCCATTGGTTGACGCGCATTTGCGAAAGCGGGAATCAAGCCTTTAAGGGTTCGCGTGGATCCCTCGCCTCCACGGGGGTGACGATGCGAGGGACCTTTTCCACATGCTTTTACATGGGGAGTAAACAATGGCTGACGCTCCAGGCCCCCGGGTTCAGGTGTCGGTCTCCATGGAGCCCTTGACGAGATAGATGAGCAGGGAGCCCGCCATCAAGGACCCGCCGACGAGGGCGAACCCCTCGGGAAACGAGCCCCTTTCCGCCAGGAATCCGAGAGTCGTGGGAATGATTCCCGCGCCGAGGAAGATGGCCACTGGGACACTGAGAGCGATGGCAAGGCTCCTCTGGGTGGCGGGAAAAATCCTCGCCAGGGCCGCGAAGCCGGCGGGGAAAAAACAGACACAGGCGATGGCCTGAACAAAGACGGCCGGCTTGATCCAGGACTGGGGCACCCACCCAAGGCCGAGGGTCGCCAGGCCCGTGACCATCAGGAAGATGCGGATGGAGCGCTTGACTCCGATGCGGTCCACCAGCCACCCTGCCACAAGGGCCATGCCCATGCCGGGAACCCTCGAGAGGGCCACGAGTCCATTGGCGGAGGCCTGCTCCATGCCTCTTTCCGTCACCAGGTAGAGTGGGGTCAGGGCGTAGATGCCGATGCTTGCACCGATGGAAAGACCGAAGGCGAGGGTGACGACCCAGAAAGAGCCTTTGGCGGCGATGTCACGGAAAACGGAGAGACGGGGCGTGACCCCGGGAAAAGTCCCGCCTCTTCCGAATCCGAGAAAAAGTCCCCCGATGATGAGGGTGAAAATACCCCACGACCCCATCACTTCCCGCCATGACAGACGGGATGAAAGGAATTCCACGATGAGGGGAGCAGCCACAAAGCCCAGGTTGGGAGCCAGTTCGTGAACCGACAGGGCCTTGCCCCAGTCGGTTGGGCGGATGTGGGCCGTTATGGTGGCAATGCCTGAGGGAAAGTAAAGCCCCGCGGAAATGCCGACCAGAGCGAGGCTGATTTGCATGCCCGCCAGGGAGGTGCTTCTGGACGTGGTGAGGAGTGCAACGCCTAGGAGCATAGCCGAGAGGATGACGGTTTTCCTGTGGGTGAGCCGGGATGCGACGTAACCTGAGCCGAGCAGACCGATGCACACCCCCGAGGAAATCACGAGAAAGAGGCTTCCCGCCCTTGCATGCCCAATGTGGAGATCTCCCTCGATGACGATCAGAAGGGGAGCAGGGAGGATTCTCGCCACGAAGTTGGAGAGAAAAATTCCCGTCAGCAGGAAGAGAAGCCCCAGACGCCCCGTGAATCGAGGCAGTTGATCGGGAGGTTCGGCGAATGTTTTCCGTGGGTCCATGGAGTCAGCAGGCCGGACGAGGGCTCGGGAGAAGGATCACCAGAGGGTTGCGGCTATGGGGTGGTCTTCCCGCGGCATCAGTTGGATGGCTTCGTGTTCACAGGCAACTCGGCAGATCCCACACCCGTAGCATCGCACCGGGTCGATGAAGGACGTCTTTCGTGTCGCGGAAAAACCGATGGCTCCGAATTGGCAAGAACCCAAACACGCCCGGCATCCGACGCACGCATCCTCCTGGATCCGCGCCACATATTCCCCCCTGAAGAAGACCTTGAAGTTGTATTGATAGCTCTTCATGGCGAGGCAGTCCGCCCGGTCACAATTGCAGATGGCCCCGATGAACGGAGTCTTGAAGGTCCAGATGGTGTGGATGAGCCCCTCCGATTCGAACTTCCGGTGGAGATCGAGGGCCTCTTCTCGAGTGAGCCGCTCAAAGATTTGGACGTCCGGTCCGGGCTTGAATGTTTCCAGGAACGACTCCCTCACGTCGAGAAGCTTTTCGGCGTCGAGCCCAAGGCCGAAGCAGTACCTGGCCTCTGTTGCCCCCGCGGTGCTCTTGCGGCAAAGGCATGGGAGGCGCACAACGGAATTGGACAATTCCAGGACTCGGCCGATTTCCTCGATGGGCACCACCTGTCCGAAGTGGTCCCTGCGATACTGTCTCTCGTAGTAGCGAAAAATGAGCTGGCGAAGCCATGCCGGAGCCCGCATGGCGCGGGTGAGCTCGTCTTCGAGCCGGGAGAGGCCCGTGTTTCCCATATGCCTCACGAAGTCGTTGATGTACTTGCGGCGCTCGAGGTTGTCCAGGAGCTCTTCAGCGTAGTTGTCCGCTTTGAGATACCAACGCTTGCCCTCCCCGTGCTGATGACAGAACTGGCACATGATGCAAACTCGTCCTTTGGGTCCATGAAAAGCTCGTCCGAGAAAAGGCGATCTCAAACAGGCAAACGATCGGTGGCCTTGTGTTCCGATGAGCCACTATATCGCAGTTCGCCTCAAAAGGACAGTCTTAGTCATGATGGGCCTTTCGGGGATCGGAAGGAAGGAGAAAAAGTTTCCGCTGAGTGGCACTGAGCTTTATACTGGTATGGGGCATTCTCGTTCTTCCGTGGGCTGTGATTGAGGACGCCCGCCATGGGCTGAGTCCTGCTCCCGCCCGCATTCACATCCACAGTCGTCCCGTTGGTTTGGTGAAGCCGCGTTGCGAGGTCTTTCTGCCGTGATCAAAACGCTTGTGATATGCATCATCGCCGGGGTCCTCCTCTTCGAGTTCCTCGAGCACGTGGTTTTGCCCATCGCCTGGGTGTTGCTCAAAAGGAAGAGCAGGCCCCTTTGCGGGACCGAAAGCTTGGTGGGTCAGATTGTAAAGGTCAAGGAATGGCGGGACGGGCACGGCAAGGTGGTCATCAACGGGGAGCTCTGGAAGGCGGAATCGGACGTTTCCATGGCGAAAGGCATGGAGGCGGCCATTGAAGATGTTCGCGGGCTGGTGTTGAAGGTGAAGCCCATCGTTCACCAGGGCGATTCGGCCCTGACGGAAGGGAAAGGGCAGGAGATCGAACTTCCATCTCGTATGAGCCGTAACTCAGAAGGGTAGCGCCGTCTTCCACTGCGTCTCCATGCCCCTGCACGGCCAAAACAGAAATTTCAAACTCACCGGGTATAACCGCTCATGCCCATAGTCACCGCATCGACCTACCGTCCACCGTACTTCCTTGGAAACGGCCATCTCCTCACCATCTATCCCCAGCTATTTCGCCGTGTTGAAGGCGTCGCATACCGCAGACGCCGTATCGAGACACCGGACGACGATTTCATCGATCTGGACTGTTGCCTCGCAGGGTCTTGCAAGGTGGCCGTCGTCGCCCACGGGTTGGAGGGGAATTCGCAGCGTCCCTACGTGTTGGGCATGGTGAGGGCTCTGAACGAGAGCGGGTGGGATGCCGTGGTTTGGAATTTTCGCGGATGCAGCGGGGAGCCCAACCGCAAGCCCCGGTTCTATCACAGCGGGGATACCGCCGATCTGGATACCGTCGTGGAACATGTGCTGGAAAGGAGGCGGTACAGCTGCACGGCCCTGGTGGGCTTCAGCCTGGGTGGAAACATTGTGCTGAAGTACCTGGGTGAGAGGGGAAGCGATGCGCCTCGGAGCATTGGCGCCGCGGTGGTCTTTTCCGTCCCGTGCGATTTGCATGGGGCGGCCCTGGAGATGAGCCGAGCGTCGAACATGCTTTACATGAGGCGTTTCCTCACATCGCTCCATGACAAAATCCGTGTGAAGATGACCCTTTTTCCGGGGCAGATCGACGACCACGATTATCATCGCATAAGGGACTTCAAAGAGTTTGACGATCGCTACACCGGCCCGCTCCATGGATTTGCCGGCGCCATGGATTACTGGGAAAAGTCCAGTTCCAAACTCTTTCTTGGGTCCATCTCCATCCCCACCCTGCTGGTCAATGCCCTCGACGATCCCTTCCTCTCCCCTTCGTGCTATCCCCGTGACGAAGCCCTCAGCAATCCATTTCTCGTCCTGGAGATGCCGGATTCAGGGGGGCACGTCGGGTTTGTTTCGCTCCGCTCCCGGCACTACTGGTCAGAACGCCGCTGCGTGGATTTCCTCAACGGGAATGTTTGACCCACTCAAGAGACAAGCACCTAAAGTGAGCGATTTTCCAGCATGCTTGTCACTGCGGGAGGGCGTAAAGCCCTCCCCTACGAAAATGTCCTTTAACCCACATCGTAGGGGCGGGGTTTATCCCCATACGCATCAGGCTAAGCTTAACCTTTTAGATTTTATCCGATTTAACGGGACAAATCGGCAATAATGTTCTATGAAGATGATCAAAACTCCACGGAAAGGAGATGATCAATGAGCATGGTTAAAAACCCAAGGAACTCCTTAACAAAGCCCGTTCGGCAATGAAGCATGTGTTCGACAGACTCTGGCTTGGCTCAACTGCTCGGCGTGTCGGATTCATTCAGCGGACCACCAGTCGACTTGAAGGGGACGATTTCGTGAAGTTACTCACGACGGAAACAATTGCACTGCCAGCGATTTCTCTGGCCGGAATGTGCGATGTCCTTCGCGGAATCAACCCTAAAGCCGATCTGAGCCCCCAATCACTGTCCGAACGCATCAACAGCAAAGGCGCCGTGGACTTCTTGAAAGAAGTTCTCCTTTTCGCAATCAAGGAAAATCTCCGAACGGCCTGCCAAAGGATCTCCCCAGATCTTTTGGCCCCTTTCAAGCGAGTCCTCCTGGAAGATAGCACGGGGATGTCTTTGCATGAAAAACTCGCCGGCAAATTCAAAGGGTCTTCAGGAAATGCCAGTAAAGCCGCCCTGAAGATCAACTTCATTTTTGATCTTAAAACAAATGCTGTCCAGGAGCTTTCTGTTACCGGAGGTAATATTCCCGATCAAGCCAGAGCGGCTCACATTGCTGACCAGCTGCAAGAAGGGGACTTGGCGATCAGGGATCTTGGATATTTCTCCACAAAAGGCTTGGCTGCCATTGATGGCATGAAAGCTTTCTTTCTCAGTCGAGTCCTGAAAGGGGTCGGCATCTACTTGTGTTCGGATTCGGAGGCACCCGCGCTTGACATTGTAAAATATCTAGACAAGGAATTTGCCCACGAAAACATAATGGATTCAGATATCTATTTGGGCAAAGAGAAGCTCCCTTGCCGTTTGGTCGTGTATAGAACCCCCGAAGCCGTGGTAAATGAGCGAATAAGAAAAACTAACGCCAGTGCAAAAAAGAAGGGTAGACAGCTCAGCGAAGACCATAAACAATGGCTTCGATTCACTTTATTTGTGACCAATGTAAGCCGGGAAGTATGGTCACCTGATGTTATAGGAACCATTTACCGCATACGTTGGCAGATTGAATTAATGTTTAAGTCCTGGAAATCTTTATGTCATATAGATGTGATCAAAGGTGAACGTTCAGAGCGTATCGAGTGCTTGGTATATGGGCGACTTATTGCAATTGTTATAATAACCATTATTTATGGGTTTTTCAGTTGGTACTCGGACAAACACCTCCAACTGGAAGCCTGCTTTCACAAAGTCATTGAATGGCTCAAAAGAAGAGAGCGCCTATCTAAGGCTGTACTATGCGGTGAATTTGATGTGCTTCTGCAAGACCTGATACAGGAAGCACCCAAAATGCTCTGTAAACAAAAGCGAAATCGGAAAACAACGTTAGAACTCATAGGGGCCCACGTGCCATATGATGATAGTTTTCGCAATGAAAACCTAGGGATGGCGGCTTAGCCTGATGCGTATGGGGTTTATCCCCGCCCGCATGGCAAGGCATTTTCTAAGGGCTTTCAGAGAGTGAATCGCTCAATTTAGGAAGCAGTCACTCGTCCCCATTCCCTGGCGGGACCTTGATCATGCCCCTTGGTCCGAATGCCATCAGCACAAAGAACAAGAAAAGCAACTGGGACATGATGACCATCGGGTAAACGTGGCGAAACTCGGGAACATTGGCCAGGATGGCCAGGACAGCCGAATTGAGGAAAGCCGGGGCCAGGACGAGAGCGTAGCTCCAGCGTCGGGTTCGCGCCAGCGCAGCCATCAGGGCAACAAGGATGACGCAGGTCCAAATCCCGGCGCGCCAGAAAAGCCATTGGAAGTCAAGGCTGGTCGTCCACGCCATGAGCCTCCCGCTCCATCGGGGGCCGAAGGGCTCCAGATCTGCAACCGAAACTACCGGGAATTTGACGGACACCGTCCTGTATGGGTGGGGCAAAGGGATGCGCGTCACATGCTCTTCGTCCAGGGACAAGTTCAACAAATGCAGACTTGCTCCCCCGCGAATCCGCCATACGAATGAGGAAACCTCAGCATAGTGCTTGAGGGTAACCATCGGAGCCGTCACGGTCAGGTTGGCCCACACTCGAACAATGCGCCAATCCATGGGATCGCACATTGTGGAATGGAAAAGACGGTTGATGCACAGGGTTGACAACTTTGACGGGTTCCCCGAGCCACTCCCTGTACTTTTGACCCGTCAAAGTGAAGAACCCGTTGGTGTTCCATTCCGTCAGCACCGAGAGATCTTCCGAAACTCATTGGAGTGCCCGCGTTCAAGTGGGCGGCAATAGGCCACACGAAAAGGGCGCTGATGAGGGTGGGCTTGGGAGAGACAAGGTAGGATCTGGCTTCCAGCGCCTTGATGACAGGCCCCTTGACCGTGAGAAAAAGCATCCCGGCCAGAATCATGGCGGCGGCCACGCGGCGCCACCAACCCCTCCTGTACACGAGCAGGAGGCACGCCAGGGTCAGAAACGCGGGCACCGGGCCATTGTGGCGGTGGAGGGCGGTTGAAGCGGCCGCCAGTCCGAGGAGAATCCATGCATGATGACCCCGCTTCAACCAGGCTCCGCTGCTTTGGACGATCTCAAGGATCACAATGGTGAGAGCCAGCATGGAAATCGTGTAAGGCAGATCATTGAGGAGCCAGGTGGCCACCCGCATGTGGGTGGGAAAAAGGGCAATGCCAAAGCTGGTCAAAAGGGCTAGTGACAAGGGCAACCCGAAAGTCCGCTGCCGGGCAAGAGCCAGCCCGATGAGTCCGGAAAATGCCAGGATGTAGACGAGGAGGACAGCCCCTGGAGAGAACCACACGCGCGTGACGAGCCAGATCATGAACTGCATCATAATGGGGTTGTCGAGCCAGTTGCCTTCGACCGCCGCCAGCCATTCCCCGACGGAGTCGTTGGAAAGCATCCCGGGCCAGTGCAGGATCAAATATGTCGTCCAGGCCACCGCGCAAGGCGCGCCATAGCCCAGGAAGGTCCAGCGACCCGGGGGATCGGTGACGGTGGAATTGAGTTCAGGCTGTGATTCCGCGAGGTCGATCACATCTGCACGGAGAGGCTCTTGCAAGAGTATTTTCCTTTCAGGGATCGATACCTTGCTCCCGCACGAGAAATATCAGACTCCTGCAGCATCAAACCACCGCTCGCCCTGATGGGGTATCGAAGGGCAGATGCGGACTCTTGCAGGAGGCTCCTGATACAGTTCTTATAGACTGACTAGGAAGAACACGAAGAAATACCAATGAAAACGAGAGATTGATAGACCGAATCTCATCACCCGTATGGCCTTGGTGGGCTTCAGCCTGGGCGGAAACGTCGTCCTGAAGTACCTGGGTCAAAGAGGAAACGATTCGCCTCGGACCATTGGCCCCGCGGTGGTCTTTTCCGTCCCGTGCGATTTGCATGGGGCAGCCATTGAGATGAGCCGACCGTCGAACATGATTTACATGAGGCGCTTCCTCACATCCGTCCATGATAAGATCCGTGTGAAGGTGTCCCTTTTTCCGGGACGTGTCGACGACCGGGACTCCCATCGCATGAGGGACCTCAACGATTTTGACGACCACTACACCGGTTCCTTACATGGATTTGTCGGCGCCGTGGACTACTGGGAAAAGCCCAGTTCCGATCCCTTTCTCGGGTCCATCTCGGTTGCCACCCTGCTGGTCAATGCCCTCGACGATCACTTTCTCGCCCCTTCGTGCTATCTCCGTGACAAAGCCCTCAAAAATTCATTCCTTACCCTGGAGATGCCGCGTGCAGGGGGGCACGTGCGTTTGTTTCGCTCCGTTCCCGGCACTACTGGTCCTAAAGCCGCTGCGAAGAACTCCTCAACGGGAATGTTTGACCCGCTCAATGGACTAGCAGTCACTCGTCCGCATTCCCTGGCGGGACCTTGATCATGCCCCTTGGTCCTAATGCCATCGATGCAAAGAAAAGGAGAAATAGCTGGGACACGATGACCATCGGGTAAGCGTGACGGAACTCGGGAACATTGGCGAGGATCGCAAGAAAGGCTGAGTTGATGAATGCTGGGGCCAGGACGAGAGCGTAGCTCCAGCGACGGGTTCGGATCAGAGCGGGAACCAAGACGAGGAGTATGATACAGGTCCAGGTTCCGGCCCGCCAGAAGAGCCATTCATACCGTGGACTGTTCGACCATTGCATGAGCTCGGCGCTCCATCGGGGACCGAAAGGCTCGGTGTCCGAAACCGCGCCGATGCCAGGAAGACCTGACGAAGGCGGTGGCAGTCGGCGGCGAACCAAATATGCTCCGTCCGGGGTCAAAAGCAAAAAGGTGTTATTCGTCCCTGCGCGAAGTCTCCACAAGAAGGAGGAGACTTGTGCATGGTGCTGCAGGGTGATCATGGGAGCCGTCAGAGTCAGGTTGGCCCACACCCGAATGATGCGCAGGTCTAATGGATCGCACTTCGCAAATGGGAAAGGGTAAAACGGGACAGGATTGACGGGATAAATCAGTGATTCGCGATATTTCTTACCGCCTTCGGTGAAAAAACCCAGTGTGTCCCATTCATCCAATACGGCTCGATCTTCCGGAGTCATGGGAGTGCCTGCACTGAGATGGGCCACAATGGGCCAAATGAAGAGGGAGCTGATCAAGGTGGGCTTCGCCGAGATGAGGTATGGCCTGGCTTCCAGGATTCGGGTGAGAGGCCATTTGACCAGGACAAAGAGGATCACAGCCAGCATGATGGCTGCGGCCATCCGACGCCAGGCATTGTTGAACACAAGAAGCAGGCACGCTAAGGTCAAGAAACCCACTGGTGGGCCGTTGTGTCGGTAGAGAGCCGTCAACGCCGCAGCCAGACCAAGAAGAAGCCAGCCAGAATGACCCCGTTTAAGCCAGGCTCCCTTGCTCTGAACGATTTCCAGGGTCACAACCGTCAAAGCCACCATGGATATCGTGTAGGGCAGATCATTGAGGAGCCATGTAGTCACACGCATGTGCGTGGGAAAGAGGGCGATGCCGAGACTTGTCATCCAGGCAAGGCTGCGTGGCAATCCAAAAGCCCGCTGCCGAGCGAGAGCCAAACCGATGACTCCGGCAAAAGCAGCGATGCAGACGAGGAGGACAGGACCCGGAGAGAACCACACGCGCGTGACGAGCCAGATCATGAACTGCATCATGATGGGGTTGTCGAGCCAGAGACCGCCTACTGCTGAGATCCATTCCCCGACGGAGTCGTTGGAGAGCATCCCGGGCCAGTGGAGGATCAAATATGTCGTCCAGGCCACCGCGCAAGGCGCGGCGTAGACCAGGAAAGCCCAGCGACCCGGGGGATCGGCCACGGTGGAATTCAGTTCAGGTTTTATTGGGAGTGGTGGAGCGGATCTCATCCCCTTCGTGCCCTTCGCGTGCTTCGTGGTCCAGATTAAGAACACATGCCGGCCAAAAGTGCAATCTTGAAATGACCTGGGGCCTCAAAGCCGGGGTGGTGCGAGAGGAACCGCACGCTGGGTGAAGAACTGAACTCAAACGCTTTCTGATTATCAACCGCGTCGGCGGAGACCGTAGTAGATCCTGTAGAGCTTCCCGTCGTCAACTCCGAGGAGGTAGAGGAGCATCAGCATGTGGTTTTGCATGGAGGCCCGAAGGACACCCTTTCGCAGGTATCTTTCCGAGGAAGTCCTGATTTCCATCGGCAGCACCCGGACGTCTCCAAGGCGCCTGCACCGGGTCACGAAATCCACGTCTTCCATGAGATAGGGGCGCCTGAAGCCTCCCACCCGCTCAAAGAGTTCCCGGCGGCAGAAAAGCCCCTGGTCGCCGTAGGGAAGCCTCAGTCGCCTGGATCGAAAATTGGCCCATCGGGCGACAAGGTCCAGTGAAGGGGTGGTCGGAGAGAACTGGAGCTCGAAGCACCCGAGCCCCACAGCCTGGTCCATGCAGGTCCTGCGTATGGCATGGGCGAAGCCCGCGGGGGGCAATGAATCGTCGTGGAGGAAAAACAAGAGGTTTCCCCTGGCCGCGGCTGCTCCCGCATTCAACTGAAGTCCCCTTCCCCGAGGCGACGAGACATGCCGAATCATGTCCGGGGTTTCTTCAATGCCTGGACCAACTCCCATTCCTCCTTGGGCCACGATGATCTCATCCCCGGGCCAGATCTGGTTTTGTAGAAAGGCGAGGGTCCTCTTCATGTGTGGGCCGAAACCGATGGTGGGAATGACGATGGAGAGGCGGTCCTCGAAAAGGCTTTGCCCCTCGAGGAGATGAAGGTCCCGGGCTTCGTCGAGGTCCGGTCGGCACTGGAGGCGTGACACCCGCAACCCGTTGAGGACGAGAAGGTCCTCCGTTCTGTTCAGAACTTCCCCCGTACCCCAGGTCGCGGATGCGAAGACGGCCTCGCAAGGCTCACCGAGGCCGATGAGATAAAACCCTCCGTCCGCCGCCGGTCCCAGGACCGCGCCGCCCCGATTCAGAGCTTCAAAGGCATCCCGGAGATCGTGCGGATCCAGGTCCGGAAGGTCGCTTCCAATCAGAACGACATGCTGAAAGCCGAGGGACCGCAATGCCTTGTCCGCTCTCCCCATGCGCTCTCCAAGATGGGAACCCTCCTGTGTCATGAGCTCCCAGGGGCCGTGGAATTTGGCCTCCACTTCCCGTCGTCGTTCCCCGGGGCTGAAGAAGACAAAGGCGCGGATCCCCGGGTCGCCGCCCAGGAACTCACGGGCAACCCCCAGGGTGCGGCGGACCAGCTTCTCATAGACGCGCGCAGCCTCCATGACACCGATGGACGAGGCCAGGCGGGTCTTAACCTTTCCCGCCTCGGGGTATCTCATGAAAATGATGAGGGCTCTTTTTGCGGGGGGCATCGGGGGGCCGGGTCCCAGGTCAGTAAGCCAGACTTCTCAGGGATCGCATGATCAGGGTGAAGCCCATGGCGAGCATTCCCATGAGCCCCATTCCGCACGAGAACCCGGCCAGGAGCACGGGGGCGTACTGGCGCCAGGCGAGTCCGTATCGTTTGATGAAGTAATAGCGGCCGAGGAGAGCCCCTATGATCTCGAGAATGATACCGTGAGGCGTGGTTTGCCCGATTCCGCGGGTCACCCCGTAGATGAGCATCACCGGAAGATGGAAGGCGGCGAGTCCCCAGTAGGTGACGACTCCGATCCCCAGTCCAAGCCCCATGTATTCCAGTTTCAAAGCCTGGAAAAAAGGGGAGTTCCCCTCGAGGGTGGCGCTTTGCAGGAGGAGCGTGTTGAGGGCCTGCAGGTGCCACAGTTCCTGGGCATACGGGTACTGGCTCGATGGAATGGGTGCGAGGCGCCAGATGTACTGGGAGAAGAGAAGGCTTGCCACAAGCACGATGGGGATGACCAGGATTTCGGCCTTGATGATGCTCCTGAAGCTGGTTCCGGTGAGCTCGATCTCCCTCCAGCGCTGGGTCGCCTTGCCGTAGTTGTGAAAAGGAATGGGAGCGTACCATATGCCGATTCCCGTGTAGCCGAAAAACTTGGACGCCGCCATGAAGCTCGCTTCCCGCACCATGGGAAGGCTCACGAACTGGCCGGCCACGCCTTCCATCCGGGCGGAAATGTACGAGAGGATCGGTGTGTAGATGAACCCGTAGGCCACGAGAAAGATCCAGGGAAACCCCGGCACCAGGTATGCGGAAAAGGCGATGTAAGCGCCTGTCGACAACACGTAGATCCCGAGGGCGATCCAGATGCTGAAGTCGCCGCGACCGGGGGGAGGGCGAAAGAGGATTCGGAGGCGATCCTTGAGGGGCCCCAGGTCTTTTTGTCTGAAGCTGTAAAAGACGTGGATTATGCCCACCGCCGCGATGGCCAGGCCCAGACCGATGCCGAAGCTCATGTAGAAGTCGAAGTTGTTGGCAAAAACCGTGTCCACCGTTCCCATACCCTTGTGCCACCGGTGGAGGATCCCATACTGGTAGAGGATTGGATTGGCCAGGATGGTAACGATGAGGCCGATTCCTCCGCCGATGACCGCCCAAAAGGGAAGGACCATTCCCAGGAAAAGGAGGCCCAGATCGAGCTGGATCCCCGTTGCCACGGCAGGGAGAAAGTCCTCGGTCACGTGGGTCAGTTCAATCCATGGAATGGGAAAAAGCTGGATGGGTTCGCTGAGCAGGACGCCGGACGCGGCGGGGAGAAGAACGTAGAGTGCCCCGAATGCAAGGCCGATCATGCCCCCGATGGAAAACACCTTCCATTTCCAGCCGGTTTCCTCCTTTTGAGTGGATTCGGCAAGGGCCATGTTCCCCAGTGCCCCGACCGGAGCCATGGGGAAGGGGAGCTTTTCCACATCGGAGGTGAGGCGATAGAGTGCGTAGCCCAGCCCAAAGTGGTCCACGGCGGAGATGATTTCGAAGCCCATGAGAAGGAGAATGGGAATCAGCCAGTCCCTGTGGAAGAAGTTCCTTTCGAGGAGAGATTCGGAACCGGGTTGCGGGGCGATCCACGTTGGGATGTGCTCGATGAGGCCAAGCATCCGGGCCGCTTCGGACTGGACGAGGTACTGGTTCCAAAGGAGGCCGGAAAAAGGGGACGCCATGGCCGCGCCGGCCATGTAGTAAAGCACAAAGATCTCCTGCTGCCGCAGGCGGGTGTAGGCCCGCTTTGCAATTTCAGCAAAAAGGATGATGGTCACCCAACGAGCTGCAGGGCCGATTCCCGTTCCGATCACGAGGCCAAGATACATGGATCCGGGCATCATGAGAAACCCGATGAAGATGGCCCCGATGATGGATTTCCACCCGAAACCCTCCTCAAACTTGTCCGGAGCGCTGAGTAAGTCTCGATATTCCTTGAGTTCCTTGTCCTCGACCATCACTCCCCTCGGTTCGATACCAACTGATCGTCACACCACCACCGGGCCGGGGCTCCCGTTCAGAGAGGCAGCACGTGGTAGCTGAGCGACGTGAAGACTCCGACGACCAGCCACACCAATGCCATCACCATGTCCCCCACGACCAGACCAATGAACATCCTTCGCGCTTCCCTGAACAGGTTGACCCCTCCGTATCTCAGGACCAGGATGTTGCAGAGCCAACCGATGAAGAATCCGAACCACAGAACCTGCATTGCCGAACTGTAGGTGACGAGATACCCGATGGGATGGACCGGCCACCAGATGAAGAGGTGGTATCCGACGGCCAGGAGTGCCATGACCGCGCCTCCCACCACCGTGAATATCATGCTCCACTTCTTGGGCTCTTCCGGATGACTGAGCAGGTAGCCCACGTTTTCGTGAACCCGGCGGGTGGTCTCCACGGCCCATTCATCGGGGAGCGCGTTCAACCCGAACTTGTAATACAGGGTGAGCATGGAAACGAAGGACACGACCAGACCCACGGCAACGGCCGCCATAATCCCCCACAGGAAGCGACTCCGGGGATTGGCCCCGTCGGAAAGCTTGGAGCTGTGAAAGAGTGAAGGCATGAGGGATTCCCGCATGTCCAAAAAGGTCAGTTTCTGGATGATGACACCGAGATACAGGGAGGCGGGGCCGATGAAGCGGGTGTCGAAAAAAGCGAGGAATCCGTCCGAGGGCGCCAGAACCAGGGTGAAGTAGGGCAACCCGCCCTGACAGATGAGTCGGGATGCCACAACCTGGAGCATGAAGCAGATGATGAGGAAGCCCAGGGTCGAAAGAAGATCCATTCCGAAGAAAAGCATCCAGAGACTCATGCCGCCCAGCCCGCACACAAAGAGATAGAATGCCTTTCGCGGACAAATGAATCCGTGACACTCGTCCGCGATCTCCTCCCCCTTCAGAATGGATCGAAACAGGATCGTCAGGTGTTCCCTTGCGAGCCACAGGATGAACAGGAAGAACACGGCGAAGGCCCCAACCATCTGCATTTCTTCGACTTTCGAGATGACCGGGCCGAAAGTCGTGCCGAGGGCCGCGGCGGGAAGCCGCCACCCGAAAACCTGAAGGAGACCTGGAAGGAGCCCTCCCAGGAGGAAGAAGCTCCACAGGCTGAAGGAAACCTGCTTTGAGGCGAGAAAGGCAAATCCTATGAAGGCAGGGTAAATGTAAATCTTCAGCTTGTAAAAGCCCGAGAAGAGGCCTTCTTTGGGAATGTAGGGCTGGGCCAGGATGAGAGTGGGGATCTGTGGCACCTGCGGAAAATAGGTGTGGAGTCCGTTCATCATATGAAGACAGACCGGGATGATCAACCCCAGAATGAAGTACCGGTGGGAGAAGAAGCTCCAGAGCGTATTCTCTTCCGCTTCCTGGCACAAGATCTCCGGAACCCGAAGGAGGGGGAAATTCATCTTTTCGTTTTCGATCCACTGGTGGGAAAAGATTCCCACCATTCCAACCATGGCTGCGTACACGAGACCCATGAAAAGGGCCCACCAGCCAATAGGGCCCAACCACGAAGCCCAGGGAATCCTGAGGAGCACTTCCCACCAGGCCATATCCAGTCCACCTTCCATCCCCCGATAGAGGTCCCTCACCGTGGCAGAATCCTGCGGGAACAGGGATTGGGGAGACAATGGAAGGAGCAGCTTGCCGACTTCGCTGGCGGTGGTCTTGAACCACTCCGGCGTCGTGACATTGATGATGAAGGTCCTCATGAGACCGGTGTAGGCAATACCCGTGGCCACCGCCACCATGGACCAGATGAGGAAGATCTCGTGGAGATGAAGTCTCCAGCTCTTGCCCACCTTGGACAGGATGGGGTTGATGACTGTGAGGATCAGGAAGAGGCAGGCGAAGGAAGCCAGGGGAAAATGCCCCCCGGCCAGAGGGCTGTTCAGGAGCTTCACGTTGTTGTAAGGAGTGAATGCACAGAAGAGAACCACGAAGAGGATGCCGACGATGAAGGCCCGCAGGCGTATGGGTGCCTCTTTCATAGGAAGGCCCCCTCCGGCTGTCCTTCATACTCGAAGGGCACGAGCCCCCTGTAGTGCACTTTTGCCGTGGCATCCAGAAAACGCCACAGGAGGAGCTGCTTTCTCAGGGCCTTGACGAAGTTCCTGCTTGCCCTCACCCAGGCGGATCGCTCTCCGGAAAGCCGTATCATCCGGATGGCGATTTCGAGATAGCCGGGGTTGTCGGGAGAGTTGCAGCAATGGATGTGCAGACGCTGCTTGATGCCGAAGTCGAAAGGCTCGAGCCAGACGTTGGTGCGGATCAGAATACACAGCGGCCCCGGCATTTGGCATTCGCACAGTTCGGGACTCTCGAGGTTCATCTGGGTCTCATCGGAGATGAAGCTTTCCTGGGCCACGTCCTGATGGGAAACATAATAGGCGTTCAGGAATCCCATGATCCCCTTCTCTTCATCATACTTGAACAGGAAGGGCAGGGTCATGTCGATCATGTCCCCCTCTGGCTCGGGAAGAGTCCAGGAGCGTTCCACATCGGGCATGGCGATGCGGGCCGCCATCCTCGCCGGGTAGAGAGCAGCCAGGAACACCACGGAAAAGACAAGAAACATGCACGCCACGCTGGCGAGGGAGGAATAGTTGAACGTGAGCTCCGAGAACAGTGCCGTGTGGCCGAGAGTCTTGGCGCTCAACTGGGCGAGGATGTACCCGATGACCGTCGAGATGACCGCCAGGGACATGGCCTCGACGATGAAGAGGAATCCGACGTGGGTGGGGGCCAGGCCGACGGAGGTGTAGGTGCCGATCTCCCGCTGCCGTTCGTGGACATGCCCGATCATGGTGTTCAGGGTGATGAAGACGACGATGAGAATCGGTATGGCGAGGTTTGCGACTCCCTGGTAGCGCAGAGTCGTGCTGGCACTGTGATACCATGTTCCATCCTTGCCCACGAACAGGGGGAAGCCCAACCAGGTCGAGAGCTGGTCCGCCGCATCGAGGGGGTTTAGGTCCCGGTTCACCGGGATGATGGAAATGGCTCTCAGTTTTCCTCCGTATCCCAGGACCCTGTTGAAGGGAAGGATCGCCGTGAGGTTTGCGCTGGCGTTTCGGAATTTCTGGATCTGGGGCAGGATCTCCTCCCCGGACTGCATGGCCTCAATTTCCGCCTCGGTCAACTCCTCGCCCTGTCCCGCCTCCTGATACGCGGGGGTGATCAGTTCCTGGTCCAGGTCCCGGCGAGACTGCAGAAGAGCGCCGTCAAAAAAACCCACCACCCGGTAGACGTCACCCATCAACCGGACAGGGGCATTCACATCCTTGGCCGGATCGAGGTTCAGAGTCCTCGCGACGGACACAGGGATGAGGATGGCGTCGATCTCCCCGTCGTCGAACCAGCGGCCGTGAGTGATGATATCCCGGAAATACGGGGGCGGGCCTGCTCCGAGTCCGAGAACCCCCTCCAGAGGGGCAGCGCCGTGGTCCGAATAGAGCCCCGCCACGCTGCGGTCCCCGGCACGGGAGGGCTCGAGCCATCCTCGCGGCCAGATGACGGCTTCTCCCCTGAAACGGTTCTCCATGTCCTCCAGGGGAAGGAGCGTGAGGGGCAAGCGGAACTGGTGGCGCAGCAGAATCCCCTCGTAAGGGGTGTTTTCGGCGATGAGTGTCCGCATGGTCTTGTGGAGGCTCTTGACGTTTGTGAAGGACATGACCGTGAACGTGAGGATGATGAGGGTGAGGCAGGTGAGCCCCGTGCGCAGCTTGCGTCGGTTGAGATTGGAGACCCCTATGGTGAAGCCCGCGCCGAAAGACTGCCACTTGCTCGCCTCAGGAGTCTTGAGGTGCGCCGAGCGGCTTTCCGCCTGGGCCATCTCTTCTTCAAAGCGCATGAAAATGATCCATGATACCGACAGGGAGAGGCCCACGATGAAGAAGGCGATGATCACCACCATGGGACTGTAGGTGAGCTGGAAGGCGGGGTGGAGCGCCCTGATCGTGAAGATGGTCATGAGAAGGATGATGAAGAACGCGGTGAGCTGCTGATAGATGCCGCGGAAGGCGAAGAGGTATCGCTCCATGCAGTAAGCGAAAGGCACAAAAAGGGCGATGAAAAACATGACTCCGGCCAGAACGTCACGCTGATTGCGCTCGATTTCCTCGTAGACCTTGTCGAGCTTGGCTAGGGCTGACCCAGTGAGTTGCCTGAAGCTGCTGTATTGGTTGAGGCTAAGATGCCCTTCGGCCTGGGCGAGCTCCCTGGAGGAGGAATCATAGAGGGACTCGAGGTGCCGGTTCACGATCCCATGGTCGAAAAGATTCGTCAGGCGTCCCCCCACGAGCTGATGGAGGTCCCTGGCCACTTGATACGGGGCAAGGGTCAGGGTTGCCGGATCCCCGATCAAAAAGCCGTTTCCATTGGGATTGCGCGGTGAACTGTTTAGAAGAAAAAAATCCTTGGAGAGAAGGGACTCGGAAAGGATCAGCTTGAATCGGGTGCCCTTCTCCAAGAGCACGGAGACCGCCGTCGTATTGCGTCCGTCCACCCTGCTGTACCAGTGTTTGAAGGGAGTGGTCTCGGTGGCTGCATCGAGGAGCTCCACCTTGGTGAGATACCCCAGGCTCTTGGGATTGAAAATAGAGATGACGTCCGTCTGCCGGCAGCGGAACATGACCAGGGAGATCGTCGCCAGATCAGTCTTGACCTTGACCCTATAGTTGATCTTGCCCGTCTGCTTCTTGTCCGCGGTTTGAGAAATCCTCCCGGTCTCCGGGTCCAGCCCGTAGGGTTCGACGATCAGCTTCTCAAGGGCCACCCGGCTGTTGGCCAGTCCAGGGATAAAGAAAGAGCCGTCTTCATGAACCATGGCGCGGTAGATGGTGTCCTTCTGCATGACGGAGACAATGGTGCCGGGAGCGGGCTGGTCGGGAAAGAGCTCTCCCTGCCGGATGAACATGGCGCGGCCTTCGAGGCTTGCGAGCCCCTTTATTCCTCCCTCGGAGAAAAGGGCCAACGACGGGTTGGAGAAGATCTGCCCGAAGACTTTGGGCAAGAGCGACGCCATGTTACCGACATTTTCCATGTTCACCCGGTCGATGGTGTCGTTGGGCGTGGACCACCAGGACCGGTTGTCGTCCAGGGTCGACAGGGAAACGGCAGGAAGCCCGGCAATGGCCGCCACGTCGCAGCACAGGCAGGGAGGAGTCACGTTTTTCCCCATGACTTCCTCGCCGGCCCCCATGGACGTGTCCTTGATGATGGGAGGCAAGCCGGAGGCTTTCGCCTCCTGGGATCCCGTCTGATAGAGGAGATTGGCGAGGCGAGAGGCCCTAACCATGCGCCTCACGTTTTCCCGTATGGGATAGGTGTCCCCCATTTCCACCAGGCCCAGGGAGGGAGAATTGGAAGAGAGGTGGAGGCTGAGGAAAAGGACGGGATTGTACTCGTCAACCAGGTTCCTGAGACGATTGCTGGATTTGATGGCCTGGAGTCTCAGCTTCACATCCCTTTGCCTGGACTTGAAATCCGGAATCACTTCCTTCAGGAGCTGATGTGCGAGGAGTGTCTGAGAGGGCTGAAGACCGTCGAGATTGGTCGTCCATGAAAGCAGGCGATAGGGCCGGGCTTCTTCCAGGTCGCCCTCCGGCGCTTCAGAGCCGAGAAGCCGCCTGTACTGTGACTCCCTCGTGAGTATGTCCGCCTTGTCCTTGGCCTTTTCCACCAGGAGCTCCAGTATCCTGGCCCGGTCTTTGGGATCCTTTTGTTCCAGTGGATCGGTGTCCTGCTGCAGGAGCTCCAGATCATGATCGATGACTCGCTTTTTTTCATCGAGATCCTTGCTTTCCTTGCGCAGCAGTTTCTTTCGGGTGGTGATGGCCCAGACGAAGTGCCTCATGCCGGCCATACTCTGTGCATTTCCCCCCGTGGCCAGGAAAAGCACGCTCCGGTCAGGAGGGTTCTTGGCAAGCTCCCTCGCCAGGTGAAGCAACATGGAGATGGAGACGGCTTCGTCGGCCCCGGGAGCTAGTCCCAGGATGTGAGAGCTGGAATCGTAAAACGCATCCAGGACGATGAGCTCGTTTCTCAATTCCGGGTGCCGGCCCGGGAGGAAGCCGACTATGTTTTCGAGGGTCTTGTTTTGCCAACGGGTGCGGCACCTGAGGACGGCTTGGTTGGCGTCTCCTTCGGCAAGCCCTCTCAGCTTCCAACCAGTTTCCGGCGGAACCCAGAACCGGGGAAAGGCGATGGGGGTGGGAATGTTCTTTTCCTTGAACCCACCGGATATGGTGTTCTTGTCTCCAAGAAAGATGAGAGCATGGGCGCCCAGAAGGGGGGCGTTCATCCAGTTTTCCCTGGATTCCATGTCCATGAGGACAATGCTCCCCGCGATGGACTTGCCGTCAAAGCGCTCCAGAGCGCCGTCCCCCACATACACCAGCGGGCCTCGCAGGCCTTCCTTCGGCGTCATGGGCAAGGTGACGACGTTGGGGCCCCATGGATAAGCGTCGAGGGTTTCCCCGCCCGCTTCCACGGATGCGGAAAGGACCTCGGGCACCGGGGTCTGAAACCGGTGGGTGCCGACCTCCTTGAGCCCGGCCTCCTCCAGGGACTTGCTGATGTGATCCGCGGCCTGGGCACTGCCGCGGGTCCCGCTTGTCCGATCAGGGATGCCTGCAAAAAAGGCCAGGTCCCTCGCCAGGTCACCAGCCGTCCCTGTTGAGGAGTGAGCAGGCAGGACGAGCACACAGATCGCCCAGAGGCCGACAAGGAAACCGACCCCGGTTGTGTGATGACGGCGGCAAAGGTCCATGATTCTATGCTACCTCGCCAATGGATATTTTGAGCTTATCCCGCTCTTCGACGCGGTCGATGCGGCCGTCTCGAATCCAGACCACCCGGTCCGAGACGTTGAGCATCTTGATGTCGTGGGTCGCGGAGATGATCGTGACGCCCCGCTCCGTGGAAAGCCTCTTCAGGAGGTTGATGATCTCTTCCCCCGTGATGAGGTCCAGGTTCCCGGTGGGCTCGTCCGCGAGGATGATGGCCGGGTCGTTGGCCAGGGCCCTCGCTACCGCGACCCTTTGCTGCTGGCCCCCGGAGAGCTCCGAAGGCTTGTGGGCGTAACGCTCCGCCAACCCGACGAGCCGCAGATTCTCCAACCCCTTTTCCATGTAGTCGTCCCGGCTCATGCCGGCAAAGATCATGGGCAGCGTAACGTTTTCAATGGCCGTCATCACCTGGATGAGGTTGAAGGTCTGGAATATGTAGCCGATCTTTCGACAGCGGAGCCACGCAAGCTCATAGGCGTCCAGCTGGGCCACATCCACCTCGTCGATGAAAACCCTCCCGGAGCTTGGCTTGTCCAGGGCCCCGATCATGTTGAACAGGGTCGACTTTCCTGAACCCGACGGTCCCATGATTGATAGGTATTCGCCGGCCTTGATAGAAAAATTGATGCCCTTGAGGGCCTCCACGGTGCTGTCTCCCATCCTGAAGACCTTGGTCACTTCCGTGAGCCTTACCACATTGTGAGTCTGTGGAGATTCCATGCTGAACCCCTGGGAGGGAAGAGGCGAAACGCCGGCAAATCCTACTGTTCAGAGCCCAGAGCAACCGCCGGCTGCATGCGGGCCGCAATGAGAGCGGGATAGATGACTCCCAGCAGCGAGAGCAAAACAGACAACATGGATGCCCACCCCAATGTGATGAGCATGCCGAGAAGGGGCCAGTTTGAAAACACGGGCCATCCCACTTTGAAGGCCAGAGACAATGTGGCGACACATATTCCCGTGAGGCTTCCCGCCAGCCCTCCGAAGAACCCCTGGTACACGGCTTCCAGCACAAAGATTCGCACCACGAAACTGTTGAGCGCCCCAAGGCACTTGAAGGTTCCGATCTCTCGGAATCTCTCCGTCACCGCCATCAACTGGGCGTTGACGATTCCCACCACAGCCACGAGGAGTGACAGGATGGCAAGCCAGCGATCCTTGGGACTGCTGCCGAATCGGCCGTCGATCTGTTCGTATCCCCTGGAGAGAATCGACCTCTGCAGATCCTGGTCCCCGGAGGACCAGACCCCGTTGAGTATTTCGTAACCGGACCATGTATAGGCTACAAAGGCAATGGCCAGTGAAAGGGTGACGGTGGTGATGAGTGACCGAAAGAAGCGCACCCTGAGGGAGTTGAACGCTATCTTGACGACCTGCATCCAAGGCAGGACCACCTGTCTTTCCACCGCTCGATTCACTGGTGTGATCCGTCATCAAAGAGGAGAACAAGGTCAACCGTTGGATCGCTTCCGGCAGTTGGAAGGGGGAAGCGAGACCGACCATCACGTCGGCGGGTCGACCGAGGCGCATCACCATGAGAACACGGAAGACAGCCGACGGATGTCAGAATCAGTAGAGCTTCTCACCCATTCCATCTCCCAACGTACTCTCATGTTCCGTTGTGCCCGCCAGGGCATGGGGGTTAGGCGAAATGAAGAACCGCTGAAAGCGGATCCCGGGCCTTGGGTTATCCGCCGTAATAATAGTGTTTGTGCCACTGTTTTGCAAGGCATTGCCCTGCTTCGCATAATCTGCAATGGAATTCCGTGGGACGAGGTCTCCAATCCCAGGGGAAACATGTCCTGCCATAGGAGTATGCTGGTTGAAGCTGAAGAGACTCCCGTCGATGGCGGGAGAACTCGGAATCTGTTCCTCAAAGACTATACCGGGCAGATGAAAGCTCTCAAGTTGGCGACGCTATGGAACGATATTCTCATTGGTTGGAAGTGACCGTAATCTCTTTACTCACCAACGGATAGAGTAGCCCGGATGCAAGATGTCCCTCCACAGGTGAATGACTCTCTGGTTTTGGTTGTCGACGACGACGAAATGACGCGATTCGTCCTTGGCGAAGCCCTCGGAATGGGTGGGTTTTCCGTTGAAGCCGCGGAAAACGGCAAGGAGGCTCTCGCCAAGTTTGAGGCGCTTCGACCGGACATCGTCCTGCTTGATGTCATGATGCCGGACATGAACGGCTTCGAGGTCTGCAGTCGAATCCGCTCCGCGCGAGGCGGGAAGCACGTGCCCATTGTCATGGTCACGGGGGTTGATGACATAGAATCCATCAAGCGGGCTTACCAGGCAGGCGCCACCGACTTCATCACCAAGCCCATCAATCTCATCGTCTTGAACGAGCGTGTCCGCTACATGCTGAGAGCCGGCCAGATCTTCGAAAACTTCCGCAGAAGCGAAGCCCGCCTTGCAAAAGCACAGCGCATCGCCAGGATGGGAAGCTGGGAGGTCGGCCTGGAGAGGAACGAGTTCCACTGTTCCGACGAAACCTACTGGCTCTGCGGGATCAAACCCGGGGTATCCAAGCTGGGAAGAAGGGCGTTCTTGCAATTCGTGCACCCGGAGGATCGGGAGAGCCTCAGCAACGCCATCGACCATGCGATCACGAAGGGCAAAGCCATCGAACTGGACCACCGGATTGTGCTCCCCGACCAGGGCGAACGCATTGTCTCCCACAAGATCGAAGTGCTGTTCGACCCGGAAGGCAATCCACAGCAGATTGCGGGCACGGTTCAGGACATCACCGAACGGAAGCGGACGGAGCTGCTGGAGGCGGAGCGCAACCAAATCCTGGAGATGGTCATCAGCGGCGAACCTCTGAAGAACATCCTCATGCGATTGGTCACCATGGTGGAGCAACAGAGGCCTGAAGCCACCTGTTCGTTGTTCACGCTTCATGGCAACCAACTCCTTGTCGGAGCCTCTCTGCGGATGCCACTGAACCTCGCACGGGCTTTCGACGGGCTCCTGGTGGGCCCGAGGAACGGGTGCTGCGGATCCTGCGCGTACTTCGGGCAGAAGATGGTCGTTCCCGATGTTTCCGAAAGTCCGCTGTGGGAAAACTACCGGCAGATGGCCGCCGATCACGGCATCAGGGCAAGCTTCTCCATGCCCATCCTCTCGGGTCGAGGGCGCATCCTGGGAGCCATCAGTCTATTTTACCCCGAATCCGGCCATCCTCCCCGCTTCGATCACAACCTCCTGGAAATTGCGAGCAAGCTCGCCGCCGTGGGGATTGAGCAGCGCCAAATGGCCAAGCAGCTTGCCCACCAGGCCCACCACGATGCCCTCACCGGCTTGCCCAACCGGGTGCTTCTCGGGGACCGCCTCGACCTTGCCCTGGCTCAGGCTCAGAGATACAAGAGAAAGATCGCGGTCATATACATCGACCTGGACCGTTTCAAGCACGTCAATGACTTCCTCGGCCACCACGTTGGGGATATGCTCCTCAAGGAGATCGCCGAGCGCCTCAAGAGCTGCACACGGAAGAGCGACACCCTGGCGCGGATGGGAGGCGACGAGTTCATGCTCGTTCTCGGGGGCATCACCGGGGAGGAGGATGTGTCCCAGACCGGACAGCGCCTCCTCGAGGTCCTGAAGGAACCGGTCACCGTTGACAACCATGAACTGCACATAGGCGCGAGCATCGGCATCAGCGTCTACCCCGATGACGGCGAAGATGCGTCGACCCTGCAAAGACACGCGGACATCGCCATGTACTGTGCCAAGAATGAAGGAGGCAACCGATACCAATACTTCACCGCGGAGATGAACGCCGTTGTCATTGAAAGACTTGAGCTGGAAAACGACTTAAGGAAAGCACTCGAGCGGGGCGAATTCGAGCTCCACTACCAGCCCCAGTACGACATGGTCAACAACAGGCTCGTGGGCGTGGAAGCCCTCATCCGATGGAACCACCCGGAGATCGGGTGCATCCCTCCGTTGCGGTTCATTCCCATCGCCGAGGAAACCGGCCTCATCGTGCCCATCGGCCGGTGGGTGCTGAGGGAGGCGTGCAAGAAGAACGCCCAATGGCAGTCCGCGGGTTTCGAGCCCTTCAAGATGGCGGTGAACATTTCCGCCGTTCAGCTTAGCCAGGCAGACTTTACGGACATGGTTCTGGAGGCCCTTGAAGAGGCGGAGCTGGACCCCAAATGGTTGGAGCTCGAAGTCACAGAAAGCGTCCTGATGAAGGATGTCAAATCCGTCAGCAAGTCCCTGGTATCCATACGATCCAGGGGTGTGAGCGTCGCCATAGACGACTTCGGGAATGGGTACTCATCCATGTCCTACCTGCAATGGCTTCCGGTGGACTGCCTGAAAATCGATCAGTCTTTCATCCATGAGTTGGGGCGTGTCGGGAACCAGGACCAACGCACCAAGACCCTCATCAAGACCTTCGTGAACCTTGCGGCGAATCTGGGCCTGAAGCTCTTGGCCGAAGGCGTGGAAAGCTCCGAACAGTGCCATTGTCTCAAGGAAGTGGGCTGTGAATTGGGGCAGGGTTTTCTCTTCAACGTCCCCATGACATGCCGCGAAATCGAAGAGATCTGCCTCCTCAAGTCCGATTTAACGTTTGTCCAGTGGTTGGAACGCAGGAAAGGGAATGGAAATCGGCAAGCCGAAAGAAAACTGGATTGCTGACCCGGCGCAATGGCAAGAAAGCCGTTTGAACCCTCACTGTTGACTGCAAATGCGCCCTGAACCATGCCATCCAGATGCGGCGTTTTATTCCCGCTGAAGCGGGTGTTCTGAAAACCCGAAACACTCCTCCAGAACGTGTGCCGTGGCCCGGGCTCCGTCGAGATCCGGAAGCCGCCTCGGACCCGGGTGCCACTCCTCCAGTGCCTCCAGGATCTTCTCGCGGAGTTGAGTCTCGTCGAGGCTCGCGAGTACCTTCAAGACTCCTAGCCCCTCAAGCTTTGATGCCCTCATGGCCTGTTCCCGGTTCTGGGTGAATGGGTAGACCAGCGCCTTCAGTCCCACGCTCAGAATGTCCATGCACGTGTTATAGCCGGCCATGCTGATGGAAAGGTCCGCCTCCGCCAGTTCCGAGAGGAAATCGAAGGTGAAAGGACGAAGCGTGATGCGGGCGTCCGATGCGGCAAGCCTTTCCAACCCCTCTCGGTCGCCTCGTTCCATGAAGGGCCCCAGGAACACTCTCAGTCGCACATCCTCCGCGGAGATACCGCGAAATGCTCTTATGGTCGATTCCAGCAGATCGACGCCGACCTTGCCTCCACCGCTGCTCGCAACCAGGGTTCTGTGCGGATGAGGCTTCTTCAATGGAGGGGGCTTTCTCACCACGAAGCCCGTGTAGCGAATGGGGACGCGGATCTGGCTCACCCCGGCGAAGGTGTCTTCCAGCCTGACCAGCCCGGGGTCCGCGTGGATCAGCAGGAGGTGGTAGTGACCGTTCAGTATGGAGAGGACTCCTTTTTCATAGTCGGCCTGATTCCTCTTCTCCACGAGAACGTCCCGCAGGCTGCACACCAGTCTTGTCGGCCCTCCGCCTTCCCGGATTTGCTCCAGCACGGGCATCAGTTCGAAGCGAAACTGCTTCCTCCCGAAAGGAAAGAGCTCCGTGAGGAATATGTCGGGAAAAAAGTCCAGGCAAGTCTCCATGAGGATTGCGGCGCGCCTCTTCTTGATCTCCTCCACCTCGCCGCCGTGGGCTTCGATTTTCGTGAACTCGGCATCCATCATGAGGGGAGGCAGAAAAACCCGCTTCACATGGTCGGGTAAAACCAGTCCCTCCAGAGGATCGCCCCCCTCCACCAGGAGGACCTGATGTCTGAACAGGGCCTTGGCGATTTCCATGCTTCGGAAGAAATGTCCAATGCCGAGGACATGCTGGCTGTAGATCATGATTTTCAAGGCAGTCCCCCCGGAGGATTCACGAGCGAATGATGTCGACGGGCTGGATCTTCGTCGCCTTCTGGGAAGGGTAAATGCCTGCCAGGACCCCCGTGCACACGGAAGCAAGAAAAGAGACCAGCAAACCGAAGGGGGAGATCTCGAAGGGCAGCCCGGTAACCTGGAACACGATGGCGCTCACGACGAAACCGAGGACCACTCCGACCATGCCGCCCATGACCGAAATGAAGGAGGACTCCACGAGAAACTGGGTGATGATGTCCCGGCGCCGGGACCCCACGGCCCGCCTGATCCCTATCTCCACGCGGCGCTCGCTGACGATGAGAATCATGATGGAGAGAATGCCGATGGCCCCAATGGTGAAGGAAATGCCGGCCGCAATCCTCCCCAGGACGGTGATCATTTCCGTGGCCTGCTTCCGCAGGGCCATGACATCTTTTGAATCGATGACGGTGAAGTCGTCCCTCTTGCCATGCTTGACGCTGTGTCTCTTGCGGAGAATCTCCTCGATTTGCTGCTTTGCAGCACCCATGGCCTCGCCCGTGGCGCTTTGAACATAAATGGTGTTGATGAAGCTCTTGTTCACCAATCTCCGGAGAAAGGTGTTGATGGGGACAAAAATCTGGTTGTCCTGGTCGACATTTGACAGGTCTACCCCCTTTTCTTCCATGATCCCTATGACCTGGCACGGAACCCGCCACACCAGGATGTTCCTGCCCAGGGGGGATTCATCTCCAAAGAGTTTGTCCGCAACCTTTTTTCCCAGCACGGCAACACGCTTGAGGCTTTGATCATCCTCCGCCGTGAAAAAGGAGCCTTCCTTCACGTGGAAATTTCTTAGCCCCGGATAGTTGGAGGTGACGCCCGTGACAAGGATTGAAGACAGCACCGCGGAGCCGTACCTCACGGGGAAGCTCTTGTGGCTGGACGGGGACACGTCCAGTACCGTGGCGGCTCCCTCGGCGATAGCCCTTGAATCGGCCATGGTGAGGGTGGTGGCTTCACTCAGGAGCCGCGTGCTCCCGCCAACGCGCAACACCCTGCCGCTTCTGACCACCAGGAGGTCCTTTCCGAGTTTTTCGATCTCCATTTCACCCTTGCGAACGAGAGAGGCCGAGAGGTTGGACACCAGGATCAGCGAAAAGGTGCCCAGGAACACCCCGAGAACGGCGAGGGCCGTCCTCAGCTTGAAGCTGTAGAGGGAGCGGAGGGCGATGAGCAGGTTGAGGGCGATCCGCTTCATGACCGTATGGCTTCGATGGGTTCCAGGTTGGCCGCGCGGGACGCGGGCTGGAGCCCAAAGGCGATTCCCACGAGCCAGGACAGCACCAGTCCTACCGCAAAGGCCTTCCATGAGAAGTGGATGGGAAAATCGGCAATCAGGGTCAGGAGCCGCGAGGCCCCGAAGCCGGCGACAAAACCGATGAGGCCGCCGATGGTGGTCAGGGTGACGGCTTCTCCCAGGAACTGGAGGCGGATGTCACTCCTCTTGGCCCCCACCGATCTCCGGATGCCGATCTCCTTGGACCTCTCCTTTACGGACAGGAGAAACAGGTTGGCCAGCACGAAACCGGCGACCACAAGGGAGATGATGCCCACGATGCCGAGGAAAACCACGAGGGAACCGGTCAGGGCAGCGAGGAACTTGATGATTTCCTTGGGGGAGATGATCCTGAAGTCATCGGGGGCATTGTCCGCGATCTGGTGTCTCTGTCTCAGAAAGAGCCTCAGTTCAGTCTCGAATTGCGTGAGCCTTCTCTGATCGATGAAACGGGCCCGGAAGACGGAGATGTATTTGGTCTCGTTTTGCATCTTCCTCATGACGGTGGTCAGGGGCATCACCACCCTGTTGTCCATGTTCTGGCCTGTCGGAGTGGTGCCCCGCTCCGACAGCACCCCCACGATCTGCACGGGTATTCCCTTAACGAATAGGTATTTGCCCACCGGATCTTCATCCACGAAGAGCTCCTTGACGAGGAAGCTTCCCAGCAAGGCCACATTGCGCAGCCCCTGGACATCCTCCTGGGTCAAATCGGAACCCTCCACCACGGGCCATGTCCAGGCCCGGCTGTAATCGCCCGTGGACCCCACTACGGTGGTCTGTTGTTTCCTGTCCCGGTAGGCAACCGTCACTTCCCCGATAGCGGTCATGGGCAGGACGACGTAGGCGCTTGGAAACCCCTCCCTCACGGCCTGCACATCCTCGAGGGTCAGGGTCTTCTCCCGCTGACCGGTGGCCCGCGCCTCGTCGCTTCCCCCAATGACAAGGAGGGAGTCGGGACCGAAGAGGGCGACGATGTCGAGAGCCTTCTTGAAGGCGCCTTCGGTGGCGGCGACGATGATGGTGATGGAAGAAATGCCCAGGGCCACGCTGATGAGGCAGAAAAAGGTCCGCAGCTTGAAGGCCCTCACTGCCCGCAGGGATTGTCCCAGGATTCTGGCGAGCCTATCCATGATGCATCATTCGATGATGAGTCCGTCCAGGATGCGCACGGTCCTCCTGGCATGGGCGGCGACGGCGGGATCATGAGTGATGACCGCCACGGTCTTCCCTCTCTCGTTCATGGCGGCGAGAAGCTTCATGATTTCCTCCGCGGTCTTGGAATCGAGCTGACCGGTGGGTTCATCGGCCAGGATGAGATCCGGGTCGTTGATGAGTGCCCGGGCAATGGCGACCCGCTGTTGCTGGCCACCGGAGAGCTGGTTCGGCTTGAACTTGCCCCGGTCTCCCAATCCCACCAGGGCAAGGATTTCGAGGGCCCTTTTCCTGGCAACGCCGTCCCGGGCACGCTCGACGTAGAGTGTGGGCAGGAGGACGTTCTCGATGACCGTCGCATAGGACAGGAGGTAGAAATTCTGGAATACGAACCCGATGTGCTCGTTCCTGAGGACCGACAGGTCATCGTCGGATAGACTGTTCACTTCCTTGTCGGCGAGAGTGTAACGGCCCGACGAGGGAACATCGAGACAGCCGAGGATATTCATGAGCGTGGTCTTACCGGACCCGGATGGTCCCATGATGGCGATGAACTCCCCCCTGTCGATCCGCAGGTTGATTCCCTTGAGGACTTCGACTTCCTCTTCGCCGATGCGGTATGTCTTCTTCACATCCTCGAGCAAACACAGGGGCATGAACATCTTTCCCTGTTCCAATCCGTCATGCCGGGTGAAGCCGACACCCAGAGACTTTTGCTGGATTCCGGGTCAAGCCCGGAATGACGATCGCCTTTTCGGCCGGTGAATTGGATGAATATGTTCTGCGAGCTTGCCATCCCATGGCCTAGGGTTTCGTCGGGGATACGGGGAGGATGATCTTCGTGGCGATTTCATCCCCTTCCTTGACCCCCGAGAGGATTTCCGTCCTCTCTTCTCCCCTTATGCCCGTCTTGAGCTCGGCCTTTTCCACCTTCTGCGGGCCAAGCACTTTGTATGCGACCTGTTTCCCCTCGTCGAACTTGACGGCTGCGTTGGGTGCCGTGAGTATATCCCCCTTTTCCTCGAAAATGATCCTCACCTGGCTCGTCATTTCCGGTTTGAGGAAGGCGGTGTCCTCCCGAGCAACCTCCACGATGGCGAGGTAATAGACGATGTTGTCCTTGGTCACCGGCTGGGGATAGATTTTTTGGATGGTTCCAGTGAAGGTCTTGTTGGGAAAAGCGTCCACGGTGTACTCGACCCTCTGGCCCACGTTGGCTTTCCCAATGTTCGTCTCATCGACGTAGATCCACATGTCGAGAAGGCTCGGGTCCAGAACGGTCACCAGGTTTGCCACCTGGAGCCCCGTGACGATGGTTTCGCCCTTCTGGATGGTGACATCGGAAACGACGCCGTCGATGGGAGAGAAAATCCTGGTGTAGGAGAGATTCACCTCCAGCTGCTTGAGCTGTGCGTCAGCCTCTTCCAGCCGGGCCTTTGAAATGTCCAGCTGTGTTTTGTACTCATCCTGTAGCCTCTTCAAATTGGCTTGATTGGCCTTGAATTGGCTACTCGCCTTGTCCACCGCGTCGTCCGTCGTGTACTCGTTCTTCTGGAGCGCCTGTTCCCGTTCGAAGTTCACCTTGGCGTAGCCGAGATTGGCCTGGGCTTCCTTGATGCGCTCGGGGAAGGTGAGCTCCACCTGCAGGAGGGTGTTTTTCGCGGAATCCACGGTCGCCGCCTGCCTCTGGATCGACTTCCGAACCTCTCGGTCGTCCACCAGGGCGATCAGGTCCCCTTTCTTGACCCTGTCTCCGATTTTCACATTCATCTGGACGATGGCGCCCGTGATCCTGGACCCGATTTTCACAACGGCACCCACCTGGGGCTTGATGATGCCTGTTTCGACGAGGACGCCCCGGATGCTCCCCTTCTCGACTCTTGCCGTCTCGAGGATCTCGTAGCCGGATTTGGGGAAGAGCCGCCTGTAGCCGAAGATTCCCACCGCCACGACCGCAACGAAAAGAGCCGCCAATATCGCTTTCTTCAATGGAAGACCTCCGTGACACTTCGGTTGGGTGGTTCCGCCGAGCTGTACTATGGACTCACCGCCTCCAGTCTTTCCACTCCCGCCGCCCGCTCCACCAAAGCTTTCGACAGCATGAGGTCCAGCCTGGCCACGGTGTTCTGCACCCTGGCCAGGGCAAGAGTGCTCTCCGCCTGCACGAGGCTCAGGATATCGCCTTTTCCGACCTTGTATTCCCCGAAGGCCTGGGAGTAGTTCTGTTCAGCCTGTTTCAGCACTTCCGTCGCCACGGCGATATTTTGAAAAGCCGTCGTGAAATCGTTGTACGCCTTGTGAAGCCCGAGCAAAAGCTGGCGGATTGTCTCCTGCAGGTTTTCTTCCGAGACGTTGATGTCGAACTGGGCGGACCTGCGCCGGTAAAACTTCCCCAGTTCAAAGATGTTCCAGGTGGCCCTCAGGCCGATGAACCGGTCCTCGTCGTTGGCGAAATTGCTGATTCCCCCGTCGATCTTGTTGTAAGAGGCGATGGCGGACACATCGGGGAAGAAGGTGCTGGTTTCCAGGGACTTCCTGTTCTTGGAAATCTTGATGGAATTCTCGGCCTGGCGGATTTCCGGCCGCTTGAGGGCGAGCTCGGAGAGCTTCGCAACTTCCGGAATGGAGGCGCTGAGGTCCAGCGTTCCTTCGAGATCGAATGCCGACTCCAGGGGCTGCCCCACAAGAGAGTTGAGGTCCGCCAGGGCGTTTTTGAGCTCGCCCTTGGCCCGAGTCAGGGTGAACCTGGCCTCTTCGAGTCGCACCGATGCCTGGAGGACATCCGAGAGCTTGGCGACGCCGAATTTGTGCCTCCCCTGGGCCACCTCGTAATCCTTTTCGGCGTCCTTCAGCTGGGTTTTTCTGTGCTCGAGGACCTCCCTCCTCGCCAGTGCCGTGTAGAAGGCCGATTTTACATTGAACTCCAGTTCGAGCAGGCTCCTGGCGACTTCCTCCTTGCTGCTTTCAAGATTCAGCCTGGCGATGCTCCGGTTCGCCCTTCTGCGGCCTCCATCGAAGAGGTCGACGGACAGGCTGAGGTCGTAGGTGCTTCGGTCGAAGTCGCCCAGACTCGAGTCATGCTTTTCCTGCGTGGTCGATCCGTCGAGGCTTGGGAGGTAGGGGCCCAGTGAGGCTTTGTGGAGGGCGTCGAACGATGACAGCTGGGTCCGGGTTGCGGCAAAGGAGGGAAGATTGGCCCTGGCAAGAGAGACGGCTTCACCGAGAGTGAGGGAGTAGCACGGACCCGTTGAAACAAAAGACAGGACAAGCAGGACGCATACCCCTGACAGCACTCCGGCGGTACGGTAGATCCCTCGCATAAACTCCCCTGTGTGTGTTGCGCGAAGGGCCGCCTGGCCTCACCTCGCTCGCAATGCGGTGACAATGTCCATGCGTGAAGCTCTCAATGCCGGAAGCATGCCCCCGAGGAGTCCCATCACGGCAGCGAATGACAGGGCGGAAACAACCACCGATTGGGACAGCTGGAATCGAAACGTGAGCTCGGAGAATGTCTGCCAGTTCATGGTGGATATGGTCAACCGGTTCATGAAAGACGCGGAGAGAAGCCCGAGGAGTCCGCCGATGAGGCTCAGAAAAAGGGATTCGGCGAGGAAGGTGCCCAAAATCGTCCTGCGCTGGAATCCAAGGGCCCTGAGGGTCCCGATCTCGGTCACCCGGTTGGCTACTGCCGCATACATGGTGACCATGGAACCGATGATGGCTCCGAGGCTGAAAATCAGGGTGAGGGTGATCCCCAGGATGCGGATGAAGCTCGTCATCAAGGCAGACTGAGCGGCATAGTAGTCTATTTCCCTGAAAGCATCCACGGTGAGGCGTGGGTCTTTCGTCACGCCTTCCTTCACCGCGGGAAAAAGAGAGGGATCCCGCAGGCGCATGATGACCGAGGAATAGACCGGCCGCCGAAAAGCGGTCATGAGCAGGTCGGCGTCCGCCCAGACTTCCGAATCGAAGGCAGCGCCTCCGGCGTCCATGATCCCCACGACGGTCCATGGTCGGGTACCGAACCGGATGGTCTGGCCCAGGCCGCCGATGGCGAAGCGCTGGGCGATGCTCTTTCCCAGGACGACTTCCGATGCACCGGGGCGGAAGGGACGTCCCTGGGTGAGGCGGATCTGAGGCCTGAGAGCGAAGGAGACGTCAGGCTTCACGCCGCGCACCGTGATGTTGGCGAGACTGTTCGTGCTCTTTTTGGCGAGGCCTATCAGAATGACGAGCTCCCGGGCGACGAGCTTCTCACCGCCTGTGCCCATGTCGATCTCGGGAAGGCTCTCCAGAATGACCGCCTGCTCCCGTTCCAGGATGCTTTGCACCTCGGTTTCGGAGGATCGGCGGATGAACACGGCGTTCCCTTCGCTTCCCGTGCTCACGAGGGTCTTCTCCAGGCCGTCCGCGAGCATGAGCACGGCGGCGAAGACGAACACGACGAGCCCCATGCCCGTCGAAGTGAGAAGTGTCGTCAGGCGTCGAACCCAGAGGTTTCTGTAAGAGTATTGAAACAGGGTCAACATGGGACATTCAACTCAGGTGCCGCATTTCTTCGCATCACGAGCCGGGTCACGAATCACCGCGGCTGCGGAACATGCGCTTAAGCGTGTTCCTGGCTTCATCCGGGAAAATGCTCCTTGGAGCAGGGGGCGCGGCGGGTTTTCCTTCAAACCTCCGCAGCAGAGCGGCGAGGAGGTCCGCCTGTTTTTCTCTCGGATCCTGAATCGCGAGGACAGTCCCCGAGCCCGACTGCACTTCCCCGGTCTCGGAAGGATGCAAGTCCCCAGCGGAGTGATTGCCAAGACTGCCGGGGGCCCCGTGAGTGCAGAGACTGGAATAAAGGCTTCCCAGGCGGGCCGCGCCCTCCGCATCTCCCCTGGACGACGCGATTTCGGCAAGGAGCCTGTACACCAGGGCGTTTTCTTCCAGTTCTTCCCTCGCTTTTTGCAGGGCAGTGACCGACTCGTCCAATTCGCCCGATTCTCTGAGGGCCCATCCCAGAAGTACCCGGGCCCTCGTGATCCGGGGGTGGAGAAGAAGGCCCTTGCGGCAGATCTCCGCCGCTTCGCTCCATCGTTCTTCACGGCAAAGGGCTTCGGCCAGGTCGACAAAAACATGAGACCCTGGGTCCCGCTCGAGCATCTTCACGAGGAATTCTCGTGAATCGCCGGCAGGTCCTGAAAGCCCATCCAGTTGCCTGTCCGGTGGAGCATGTTCCGCATGGGGAGCGACGTCCACCCGCGGTGAAGGGGGAGCAATTGACGCGGGTTCAGGCGCGTGGGTTGCCAACGGACCCGCTTCTGCGATTCTCGGAGCTCGAGGAATGTCGCCGAAGTCCGGCGGTCCTGGTTCAGACTTTTCCGGAGAGGGCTCTCGCGAAGGTTGAGTTTCTTTGGGTGTCGGACCGGTATCCTCGTATACTTTGAGAAACTCGTGGATCTCCGAGAGGCCCGAGGAAAAGGCGTCCCCATAGGTATGCCTTTGCATCTTTTCAACGAGGGCGCCAAGGGAGAAGCTCATGGTGGCGACGGCCTCCTCGTCCCAGCCCGGGAGCACCGACTTCTTGTAGAAGAGGGAGAATTTCCTGGTCAGATCGAGCAGGTCCGCCAGTCCCAATCTCTCCACCGTCTTGGCGAAGAGGGAGAGACTCTTGTCGATCCGATCCGTGTCCTTCTTGGTGAGAGAGGAATCCGCTTCGTTCAGCAGCTTCATCAAGGCATCCCAGTGCCTGGGATCCACAGAGGCACTCATGCTCTGCTCCTGCATCAAATGAGGGAATGAAAAGCCGTGGAGACTCGCAGGGGATTTAACGGCATATGGCGGAAAGGGTCAAGGACGAAAAGGAGATGGCATCCGAACCACGGGAAACAATGAATGAGGGACCCTTTCCGCTCTCCTTGTATCGTTGAGTCCCTTTCTCTCATAAGTGACAGTCTGCCTCTCAAATGACGCAAAAGGGTAACCGCACTCGGGACAGGCCGTTTGTCTTCCTCTCAACCCTTGAAAGCACGGCTTCCCGAATACACCCGTGGCCTGCCCTGCGCCATAGTAATCCATGGCAGCCTTGTTGACCATTTTCACCAAGCCGTCTTTGTCGAGCATGAGGAGAGGATCGCTTATGCCGTCAAAAACCGTCTGAAGCAATTCAACGTTCCTGAGAAGCCTTTTCTCGGAAAGCCTCTTTTCAGTAAAGTCCGTACAGGTCCCCACCCATTCCCGGATGCTGCCGTCCTCCTCCAGTACCGGTACACCTCGCACAGCAAAGTGGCGGTATTCTCCATCATAACGACGCACGCGATACTCGGTTTCATAGAGGGTTTGCGATTGCACGGCTTGATTCCAGATCTGCGCGGCTTGCCTGCGATCCTCCGGGTGCAGCGCTTCACTCCAGCCCCAGCCTTTGATCTCCTGCTCGCTCTGTCCGGTGAATGCACACCATGTGGGGAGGTCATCGACCACCTCTCCCTTTGGGTCGGTTGTCCACACCATCTGTGACGTGGCGGTGACAAGGGAGCGGAAGCGTGCCTCGCTTTTGCTGAGTATGGCTTGCACCTGTTTGCGCTCGGCGACCTCGGCCTCCAATTCCCGGTTGGCGGCCGACAGCTCGGCGGTGCGCTCGCACACCCGTATTTCAAGCGCGTCGTGAGCGTCGCGCAGCTCTTCGTTTTGCATCTCCAGTTCGACCTGGTGCACCCGCAATTCATGGATGAGACTGTTGGCCGCTTCAGGTGCCATGCCTGCCACGTATCTCCGGCCCCGACTCCATCATCTCCTCGGCTCTCGTTCTGATATCATCCCCAGTTCCGGGCTTCTTGTTCTTTCTCATCGTCTTGTCTTCCTCCACTCACGGAGAAGGCCCACCGTGTGCCAAGGCATTGAAAACGTTTCCTCAGTCCGGTCCTCCGGCACCCTCCGCTCCTCCCAGGTGGGGTTCGGCGGACTTCATCTCTTGGATCCGTTTCTCCAGTTTGCGTAGCAAAGTCATATGAACATGATGAACAAAGAGGGATTTCTGACAGGACAAGTTTGCTGCCTCCATGTGCTTCCTGGACTCTCTGTGTTCATCTTTCTGTGTGATGAATAGAACGAGACAAGGATCAAGCCGCTATTTGTCCCCTTTGCCTCCAAAATTAGGTACCCCCAGGGCCACACGAAGGGCCGCTTTCAAATCCGCTAACAGGTATGGCTTGTGTACAAAGGCCTGGGGGCGCTCCGCGTGGTCGCCTTGCATCACCCGGGCCTCGTCGTAGCCGCTGACAAGGACCACCGGGATGTCAGGCCGCAGCGATCTGAGCATCGACAGAGTCTCCCAGCCGTTCATTCGAGGCATGGTGAGGTCAAGGATTGCCAGGCGGAATTCATCTTGGCGTACACGGAAGATCTCCACAGCCACGGCACCGTCAGCGGCTGTGATCACCTCGTAGCCCAGCCGCTCCAGCATGGCTTGGGTTATGTTGCGAACGATGGGCTCATCTTCTGCGAGGAGAACCAACCCTTCACCCTCAAGCGCCCCGGAAACGAACTTCTCTGCCTTCCGGACCGGCAATGCTTCCTGCTCCGTCAGGGGAAAGAATACCCTGAAGGTGGCGCCACGACCGACTTGAGTCTCCACGGTGACTGCTCCCTCGTGCGCCCGCACCAACCCCAAAACTACAGGCAGCCCCAAACCCCGGCCCGTGGACTTGGTGGAAAAAAATGGGTCAAAAATCCTTTCCTGTGTTTCAGCGTCCAGACCGCAGCCGGCATCGGAAACCGAAAGGCAGGCGTAGTTTGTCGCTTTCGGCTCCCAATCCGACGGGAAAAACCGCAGTCCCTGGATCTCCGATGCACTCACCACAAGGATTGCAATGGTGATATCACTTTCCTGGTCGCCTACGGCCTCCACGGCGTTTGAAACCAGATTGGACAGGATCTGCTTTATGTGCGCGGCATCCGCCAGTATGATCGATCCCCGGGACGGGAGTATGGTTTCCAGATGCACATGCTTCGGTAGAAACTCGCTCAAAATGGGGATCGCTTCTTTCGTGGCCTCTGCAAGATCGAGAGCCCCTTTTTCCTCCGAGGTTTGACCGAGGTAGGCGAGCATCAAGCGACTGATTTCGGCTGCACGATGAGAGGCCTTCATGGCCTCGATGAATCTTGCCCGAGTGTCTGACTCTCGAGGCAAATCATCCAGGGCCAACTCCAGGTTCCCCATCACCGCCCCGAGGATATTGTTGAAATGATGGGCAATGGCGCCTGCCATCCGCCCCAGGCTTTCCGCCTTCTGCGCCTGTTGCAGTCGCTGCTCCAACTGCCGCCGGTCCTCTTCGGCCCGCTTTGTGAGGGTGACGTCGATCACACTCGTTCTGCATCGGCCCGCGCCATCGGCCCCCTCAATGAATATGCTCTCCAGCCGTGCGTAGAATTGCCCTCCGCTTTTTGCCGCCAGCCTCACTTCACAGGTCTGCCGTTCACGCGTCTTGAAAACAGCCTGAAGGTGCTCTTTAAACGTTTCCCTGTCTGGTTGGGCAAGGGAGAGGTGAAAGATTTTATCGATGAGATAGCCCCTTTCGAGTCCAAGCTGTCTGGCTGCAGTGAGATTGGCTTCCAGTATCAAACCATGCGCATCGATCGTGAGATAACCCACGGGAGCAAAGTCATAGAGATCGGCGTACCGTGCCCGGGATTCCTCGAGCTCAGCCTGCGTCCTGCGGAGCTCTTCGTTTTGCATCTCCAGTTCGACCTGGTGCACCCGCAATTCATGGATGAGACTATCGGCCTCTTCGGGTGCCATCGCGCCATGTATCTCCGGCCCCGACTCCATCCTTTCCTCGGCCCTCGTTCTGAGATCATCCCACGTTGGGGGCTTCTTTTTCTTTCTCATCGTTTTATCTTCCTCTTCTCACGGAGAAGGCCCAGCGTGTGCCAATACATTGAAAACGTTTCCTCAGTCCGGTCCGCCGGCACCCTCTGCTCCTTGCAGGTGGGGTTCGGCGGACTTCATCTCTTGGATCTGTTTCTCCAGTTTGCGTATGGTTTCCACGAGCTCCGTCTGCTCTCGAGCCTGTCGGGTGATGTCTTGGACAGCAAGAAGGATCAAATCCGATCGGCCGTGTTCCCTTTGGATCTTGCGGGCATTGAGGAGCATTTTCTTTGGGCCTGTCACCGGAAAATCGTGCTCGACCTCGAAATCATCGAATGCGGCGTTCTCGGGCAAGATCCGCTCCAGCAGCTCCCGAAGCGCCGGGATCTCCCATTGGCCGTTTCCAAGCTCGTAGATGCGCTTGCCCTCTGTTTCTTCCCGCGTGGTCCTGAAAGTGCGATAGAATTGTTGATTGGCAGAGATCACCTTAAGATTCGAGTCGAGAGTGAGAAGGGACGCGCGCACCGTATCCACAATGGATTCAGCGTAGATCCTGGCCTCCAGCGTTTCCTCTTCAGCGCGCCTGCGCTCGGTCACATCAACGAAGGTGATCACCACGCCGTCTATCACGTTTTCTCTTGTCCGGTATGGCAGAATGCGCATGGAAAAACACCTGCCCTCTTCGGTCCGGACTTCAGCCTCCCTGGTCTGCAATGTCTTCAATACCGTTTCCGCATCCTTGTAAAGATCGGGGTAGGCGATTTTCGTTTGGAAATCCTTCAAGGGCCTGCCAGCATCGGAGGGGATCAGGCTGAAGAGTTTCGTCATGGAGGGAGTGAAGCGCTTGATGCCGAGATGGACGTCCAGGAAGATGGTGCCAATTTCGGTGCTGGCCAGAAGGTTATTGATATCGTTGTTGGCCTCTGTGAGTTCGGCGACTTTCACCTGAAGCTCCGAGTTGACCGTAACCAGCTCCTCGTTGGTGGATTGGAGCTCCTCCCTGGCGGTCTCCATCTCTTCGTTCATGCTCTGGAGCTCCTCGTTGGTCGACTGGATCTCTTCATTGGTCGATTTGAGCTCCTCGTTGGAAGCCTCGAGTTCTTCGATGGTAGCCTGCAGGCTTTCCCTCGTAGCCTGGAGGTCCTGCTCCATCTCTTCGATACGGGGATCCGCTTCCAGGCCTGCCTGCCCCCTCTTTTTTCCGGAAGCCGGTCGGGACAGCGGTTTATCCGCAAAGGTGATCAGGACCAGAGGCTGTGCATCTTCGGCCTTATGGACAGGCCGAACGGTGACATCAAACGTCCTGAGCTTATCTTCATGCCTGATCCTCATCCCACTGAGCACTGTCAGCTCTCTTTCTTTCACCGCCTTTTGCAGTGCCAGGGGCAACTTGTAGCGCAGGGGATCGGGAGCGATCTTCAAGATGTTATACGTCGGCTCCCCTTGGGGATAAGGGAGATATCTGCCGATCTCCCCATGAAAGTAGAGAATGTCGCACTGTGCATTGATGAGGACGCATGCTGGTGCATACTCATCGAGGATGGTCCTTTCCACAAGCTCCTGAACGCTCATCGTCTTATGTCCGTCCTTTTTCCAATCTGTGGGGCCGGCCTGAGATGCTTCAGACAGGGACAGCCGGGGGATAACCTCTCGGGGAAACACCCTTTTGGACCTATAGATCTTTGCCCTGACATCGACAGGAGAAAAAAGATCTGCAAATCCTCCGATGGACTCCGATGTCCCGAGAAAGAGGTATCCATTCTGGTTCAGAGTGTAATGAAAGCGGGGGAGAATTTTCTTCTGGAGCGGGGCGTCCATGTAAATGAGTACATTTCGGCAACTGACAAGATCCAGCCTGGAGAAGGGCGGATCGGTCACGAGGTCATGGACGGCGAAGACCACCATCTCGCGGATGTCTTTCTTGAGCCTGTACCTGCTGTCCTCTCTTTCAAAGAAACGCTTCAATCGCTTCGGCGAGACGTCGGCGCCGATGCTCTCGGGATACTCGGCCAAGCGGGCGCGTTCGATGGCCTCGGGGTCTATGTCGGTTGCAAAGACCTGCAGGGCCATGTGTCTGTTCAGTTTTTCCATGGCTTCCACAAAGACCATGGCGATGGAGAGGGCTTCCTCTCCAGTGGCGCAGCCCGCAACCCAGACACGCACCGGTGAGCCGTCTTCCTTACCGGCGAGGATTGCCGGGATCACCTTGGCCGCGAGTACCTCAAACGTTGCGGGGTCGCGGAAAAAACTCGTCACCAGAATGAGGAGCTCCTTCAAGAGGCGGCGCACTTCCCCATGATTCTCCTGCAGGTAGCGGTGATAGTCCCTCACATTCTCGATCTTGTGCATGGCCATGCGCCGTCTGATCCTGCGGCGGATGGTGGTTTGCTTGTACTGGGTGAGGTCTCTCCCCGTAACGGTGCGAAGCAGCAGGAGTATTTTCTGAATATAGCCGGTAAGGTGCTTTTCTCCGGTTTCAAGCTTTCTTGAGCCCTTGAGGTAGGCCTGATTCACGTAGCTGAGGAGCTCCTTAGGGATCCTTCCCACCGGAAGGACCTGATCCACGAGTCCGGTCTCTATGGCACCCCTCGGCATGCCTTCATATTTAGCTCCTTCCGGTTCCTGAACGATGGCCATTCCTGCGGATTCCTTGATGGCCTTGAGCCCCAGGGTGCCGTCGCTTCCCGTTCCTGAGAGAATGACGCAAATAGCCCTCTCCCCCTGGTCTGCTGCCAGGGAACGGAAGAAATGATCGATGGGAAAGTTGATTCCACGGGTCTTTGCCGGATCGGTTAGGTGGAAGACTCCGTGGAGAATCCCGACCTCCTTGCCTGGCGGGTTGAGATAGACCCGGTTGGGTTCAATCCGCATCCGGTCTTGCGCACTCTCCACCTTCATCTGCGTGTGCTTCTGCAAAATATCTCCCAGCATGCTCTTGCCCGTGGGGCTCAGGTGCTGGATGACCATGAAAGCCATGCCCGAGTCGGGCGGCATCCGGTCAAAGAACTCCTGGAGAGCTTCGAGTCCCCCGGCGGAAGCTCCAATGGCCACAATCGGAAAGGATTTGGCTGCGGGCTCGCTTTCAGGAGTTGTCGGTGTATCCCTTTTCTTTCTTGTCATCCTATATTCTTCCTTGGGCCGGACAACAAAGCGACTTCTGAGCGATGAGGAATTCTTTGATGCAGAATGCGGGACGGGCAAATCTTTTTGCTAATCCATTCAATTATAATACTTCTTTGGCTGGGATGTTGTCAGAAAAAGAAGCGGAATTCCATTCAATTAAGAATTACCATCTTCATCAGTTCCTCGTCCGTCACCGAACATGAGCGGCTTTGGACCAGCTTGATCAGGGACCCGGACGCTCGCCCTGATTATTGAAAACGCCTCATGAAAACGATTGATTGGCCTTGACAGAATATTGGTGGCATCAATGGTCCATGTTGCTTGCCAGGCGGTGAACCAACATCCTCGCTCGATTGCAGGAGGATATGATCTGATAGGGAGAACTCTTGAGAGGTTAAGATTTAAAGCCTGGGGAAGGCTGTGGATGAGTCCGGGGACCATTGACGCTGGCCCCCAGGGCACGGGGGAGTCATGCGTAATCACCTGCCCGCGCTTGAGTTTGTGATGGGTTCTCATTCATCTCCAGGTTGAACCGTCACTCTGGTGGAACCTGAGCCAGTGTTGATCACCGGAGAGTACTCCCGGGCCGATTGGATCAGTTCCTGTTTCCCTCGAATCAGTCATTCAACAGACATCGTGCCCGTCCCGCCACCCGGTGCCGCCGACCCTCCGGGCCTCCGGAGGGGTGGGGGCCGGGCTCTGAACCCCTTCCGAGTACAAAAATCGGGATGATACCCATTGGACTCCACCGCGACGTAACCCTCCCTGATGGCATAGTGAATGAGGTTCATGGCGTTGTTGACCTTGAGCTTCCGATTTATGCTGTATCGATGGTGCTCGACGGTGCGGATGCTCACATAGAGGAGCTCGGCGATTTCCCTGTTGGATTTGCCTTCGGCGACAAGCTTGAGAATCTGTCTTTCCCTCGACGTCAACCCATCGCACTGGGGCACGCCCCGAGGGACCTGGCAGCATTTTTGCCGTTCCGGATCACTTCATTGGAAAAGAGCCGCGATACGAATACCTCATCGTTTCTGATCGTTTCCAGGGCCTCGATGAGCTTCTCACCCGCATCCTCCTTCAACAAGTATCCCTCACAACCCACCGCAAGGGCTTGTTTTAGATAGGCCTCGTTCTTGTGCATGGTCAAGATCAAGACCTTGATTTGAGGATAGAGGCTCTTGATTTCCCGGGCCGCTTCCAACCCTCTGAGGTGGGGCATGGCGATGTCCAGGATGATCAGGTGAGGTTGAACCTTCTTGAGTAAATTCATCAGCTCCAAACCGTCCGCCGCCTCACCGACGATTCTCAGGTCCATCCTCTCTTCAATGATTCTGCGTATTCCGTGTCGAACCATCGCATGGTCGTCAGCAAGAACAATTTGGCACTCTTCCACCGGTCCACTCCTTGCCTCCGGGGAAACCTCCATGACGGATAGTCTTTTCACAGAATCCTCCTCCGACATGAAGTTCCTGGAGAACGGCCCGAGATTCCAGATAATTTCTTCCCCACCAGGGGAAAGGAGCCTCGGAAGCATTTCTTACCGATCCTCTGTCCAACCGCGTTCCTCATTGTTGCGGATCCCCATTAATCCCAAACCTTCGATGAGGTCCAGCAACTGCTCCAAGGCGAAGGGCTTCTCGATGAGTCCAGCGCAGCAAGGCCACAACGGATGGCTCGCGTGATCTTCTCTCCTGCTCGTTGTCATCATCACCACCGGCACCTTGTCGTGCGGTTCCTGTATCCCTCGAACCACTTCCAAATTAAGGCGAGCGGGGTCGAGCAATCGGTGATGATCAAGTCCATGGGGGGGCCTCCGGGCGCGAGACTTTCAATGGTCTCCCGGGGGCTCAAAGCGCTGAACACGTTGTGCCCGATCATCCGCAGCCCCCTCTGGAGGCTCTCCACCCGGTACAATTCGTGGTCGATGAGCAGAATGTTCAAGGCTTCCTTCTCCATCGCGTGTCGGGTCTCGCGATTCCTCAGCAACGTGGTCACCCGATGATCAAAAGGTCATTTCCCGCGCAATTTGCCTGCTCCGCGCGTTCCTTTCCCCCGCCCGAACCGGTCATGCCCCCACGAGGAACCCCACCATACCTAAAAGCATGCACCCGGGATGCTTAAAGGGCCCCCTTGCGCAGGCTCCTTGGAAGCTGGGACCGGGCAAGGCAAACGAAAAACCGACTCGACTTGAGCCCCCGCCCGGCCCCCATCCAGAAGGAGAAGGGTAGTGGATAAGGGTCTTCCGGCTCCCTGAAGGAGCTCATCTGGCTTCCATAATGAGCACCTTCCGTGCCATGCAGGGGGAGTTTGGCCCATGGAGCCGATCAGTTTAGGATTTCAATCAGTTATGAATGGGTGCACGCGGAGGGGAGGGTTTGACGCTTCCTTGAGGACTGTTGAGTCAATCATTCCATTTTGACATGGCCAAAATGGTTTTTCCAATAACGGCAGACCCTTGTAAAGAAGGGTTCCACTTTGAAGCGGTTCATTTCGAAGGGGGAATTCTATTCGAGGCCGTAGGATTCGAGCTTCCTCCTGAGGGTGCTCAATCCGATGTCGAGGAGCTTGGCCGTTTGAGCCTTGTTTCCCCCTGTTCCCTGGTACACGCAGGAGAATGTGGGCCTTCTCAACCTCGGCCAGGTGAACGGGAGGGTGGCCGCCGGTTTCCGGCGGCTGCTTGGCGAAATTCCTGTTTCTTTGCACATAGGAAGGGAGGCTTTTCGATGAAATGGGTCGGGTCTGCACCAGGTTCACCGTTGCCTGAATTATGGAGCGCAGCTCCCGGATATTGCCAGGATAGTCGTAGTTCATCAACAGGGACATGGCGTCGGGTTCGACGCTCTTGTGGCTGGGTTCCTTACCGAGCTCTCGAAGAAATCCATCGACGAGGACGGGGATGTCGTTCCGCCGTTCCCTGAGAGGCGGAAGGTGAAGCCATGCTCCCCTGAGGCGATAGAACAGGTCCTTTCTGAACAACCCCTTGGCAAGGAGGCGCTCCAGGTCCTGGTTGGTCGCTGCAATGAAACGGATGTCGATCCGGCGGGTGCTGCTGGATCCGAGCTTCATGAACTCTCCTTCCTGGAGCACCCTGAGCAGCTTGGCCTGGAGACCCGGAGGGAGGTTGGCGATCTCGTCAAGAAAGAGAGTCCCCTGATGGGTCCTCTCGAGATAGCCCGCCCGCTCCCTTTCGGCGCCCGTGAAAGCCCCCCTGGTGTGACCGAAAAACTCGGCGTCGAAGAGGGTTTCGGACGTGGAAGCCATGTTGATGGCGGTGAAGGGGAGGGCGGCTCTGGGACTGGCCCTGTGAATGGCTCTTGCCAGGAGCTCCTTGCCTGTGCCGCTCTCACCCGTGATGAGCACGGGCACATCGCTTGCGGCATGGAGCTCCGCTTCCTTCAAGATCTTCATGATGACGGTGGAGGCGGTGCGGATGTCCCGGAAAGCCTCTTCGTTGGAGAGACGCGGCTGAGTCGGCCTGCTCCGGAGGTCGAGGATCTCCATGAGGCGTCTTTTTTCCAGGGCCCGTCGCAATCTCAGGATGAGGTCTTCCCGCAGAATGGGCTTCACGAGGTAGTCGCAGGCCCCTTTCTGCATGCACTCAACGGCAACACGCACCTCATTGATAGCGGTCACCATGATGCATTCCGTAGAGGGACTGAGGGTCTGGATTTTCTGGAGCAGCTCCATTCCATCCATGCGGGGCATGGTGATGTCGAGGAGGGCAACATCGAAGCATTCGCCGCTCTACAGCAGGGCGGCGGCATGAAGGGGATCGGGGGTCAGGGTCAGATCATTGTAGCCGGACATGATGAGACCCCTTCTCACGCTGTCGAGAAAATCCCTTTCATCATCGACCACCAGGATCCTGCTTTTCATTGGCGCCTCTCTTTCGAAATTTCACGGTCGCTCAGGTTTTTGTGCCTCCGCCCCGATGCGGCGTACTACGGAGTCGGTTCGCCTTGTCGGGGCATTTCCAGCAACTGCACTCGGAGCACGTCCTCTCGGGGATTGATCCGCTCCACCTTGACCCGGATCATGTCCCCCTTGGGCAGCCTCGCCCTCTCAGGGAGCGGCACGTTGGTCTCCAGCAGGAATTCGGGCAGGAGCAAATGAGCGAAGCGATCGTTCTGGTCCAGGACGAGAGCGTCGATGGCCCTGATGTCCTCCTGTTCCATGTACTTGAGAATCCAGTACCGTGTCCATTTCCTCTGGACGAGAAACACCTTTCCTTGAGTTGCGTTGAGCTTGGTGAGGAGCTGTCCGAGCTCCTCTTCGGAATAGAGTGCCTCCTGGTGTGCCAGGGCGTGCTTGAGTTGCCGCTGAACGATGAGATCGGTGTACCGCCGTATGGGCGAAGTCACGGTCGTGTAGCAAGGAAGCCCCAGGCTGCAGTGTTGCTGGGGCTTCGTGTCGAGCTCGGCGCGAGCGAAAAGGCGCCTCTGGCGATAGACCCGGAACAGCTCATGATCGCTCTGGGTGAGGTCGGTCTCCGGACGGCATTCCCCCTGACTTCTGAAAATGGCGGGAATTTCCCTCTCAGCGAGGTAAGATGCCGCCGCGCGGTTGGCGGCGATCATCCACTCCGACACCATGATCTGGCTGGGGATCTCTTTTTCATACCTGTACACCTGGATCATTCCCGCCTGGTTCACGTAAACCTGAATCTCGGGGAGAGGCAGGATGATCGCGCCGCGGGAGAGTCTTTCCGCCCGAAGCTTCAAGGACAGTTGGAAAAGCGCCTTCAGGGCCGGATCGGATTCTATCCTCCCGTTGACGTCCTGGTAGGTCAGCTGCTCCCTGATTCGAATCAGGCTGGGGACGATCTCTTCCCTGCAAATCGTGCCGGCGGCATCCATGACAAAGAGAAAGCTCAACGCAAGCCTCTGTTTCCCCGCCTGCAGGCTGCACAGGCCTTCCGACAATTCCGGGGGGATCATGGCGATGCGCTCGTCCGGGAGATAGATGGAACTCGCCCGCGCTTCCGCCTCCCGGTCGATGGGATCATCCCTGGTTACGAATTCGGCCGCGTCGGAAATGTGGACCCCGACCTCGTAAAGACCGTCGGGAAGGGCCCTGAGGCTCAGGGCATCGTCATAATCGCGGGTGAAAGGGCTGTCCACGGTGAAGGCATGCAGATCCAGCAAATTGCGCCGGTCGTGAAAGTCCTGGGGCTTGACGGAAGCCGCGTCGGCCAGCCTCCTGGCAGTGTCGGTGACGTCATCGTTGAATTCCGACGTGAGACCGTGTTCGAGGAGGTAGAGGTTTTGGTTTTCGTTCCAGACCCCCAGGCGAACGAGGATTCGGAAAGCGGAATGGGGAAGGGGGGAAATGCCCGCCTCCCTGAGTATGTCCTTCACCAGCGCCGATTCCGGTGCGTCCTGACCCGAGAGGCAGAAGCCCTTGAGCTCCTCGATGAGAAGGGCCTGCTCGTCTTCGGGAAGGGCGGGTCGGGTCTTTCGGTTCCACAAGGCTTGGAGCCATTCCGACCCACGCTTGAGCCGTATTTCCCGTGCCTCCTCCCGTTCTATTTCGAGGCGCCGGGCTTCCACCTTCTCAGTGGAGCGGGCGTAAAACCTCCCGTCCTTGAACTGAAAGAAGAGTCGGTCCTGGAAGAGCAACCGCTGCACCGCCGACACGTGATGATCGGTGATGGCCGAGGCAAAAACGAATTCGGCCAGCTCCCGGGCATCGAACCCGTCGGGCTCATTTTCGAGCAGGGACCACAGCTCTTCCACTTGGACCTCTTCCATGGTCCTTCGCCGCAGCGAGGAAATCCCCGCCAGCTCCCGCACCAGGGCATCGCGGTCGACGCGCAAGTCAAGATGCCGGGTTCCCACGTGAATGACCCGGTTGCCCGAGAGACTGATTTCCCGGTTGTGCTCCGTGAGGACGTTCAGTCGCTGATTCTTGGCGGCGAGGCAGACACCACAGACGACTTCCTTGTTCTCGAAGAATTCTACGACGCTCCCGGCGGTTATGCCTGGAGACATCTGCTGCGTCATGGTTGCTCTCCGGCTCTGGCGTAAGTTCGCATCCGCTGGATATAGGATTCAACGCCGGAGGCGATGGCCTGAGCCAGCTTTTCTTGGAACTCCTTGTCCTGCAAACGGCTTTCCTCCATCTGATTGGTGATGAACGCCGACTCTATGAGGATGCTCGGCATTTCTGCGCCCAGCAGAACATAGAACGGGGCCTGTTTGGTTCCCAGGTCCTTGACGTTGTCGTAATCCACCTTGAGGTTCTTCACCACGTTCTTCTGGACTTGCCTGGCAAGTTGCCTGGATTCGTTGATTTTCGTGTGGGTCATCAGGTCGTGAAGAATGGCCTCGAGGTCACTGATTTTCTTTGAGGACATGGCATTTTCCATGGCAGCCACGCGCGCGGTGCTCTTGTCCTTGGACAGGTTGAGGGAGTAGGTCTCAATCCCATGGAGGCCCCTGTCTTCGTGGGCATTGGTGTGGACGGAGACGAAGAGGTCGGCTTTCCTGGCGTTGGCGATCCCCGTTCGCTCCTCCAGGCTGAGGAACTTGTCACGGGTTCTCGTGAGAACGACTTCGCAGTTCGTTTTTTCCTCAAGAACCTTTTTGAGCCTCTTGGAAACCGCCAGGACCACGTCCTTCTCATACACGTTGTTGTGACCGGTGGCTCCCTTGTCCCTGCCCCCATGGCCGGGGTCGATCACGATGCGCTTCACATCCAGCCCTAGCTGCATGGCGAGACTGGGCATGGAAGCGGATTTGGGGGAGGAAGGTGGTTGAGGCGGAGATGGCTCCGGCTGATCCTTGCCCGGGTCCTCCTGCTCGGGGGCCGAGTCTTGATGGGGTTTCACGGGCACCGATGCCGTCTGCTCGGATCTTTTGCCCCGCACGTCCACGATGACCCGAAACGGGTCCGCAAGGGAGAAGATCCTGTAGGAGTCGATAGATTGCACATCCAGGGAAACGCGGGATAGATTGCCTTCCTGCTGTAATGCGTGGACGGCTTTGAGGAAGGGGTCGTCCCGGGGACTCTCGATTTTCAGGCGGGGGTTGAGCACGCAATCCCGCAGGAGGAGATCGATCCTGGCCGTGCTACCGCTCTGGGGTTCGGCCCGGGTGATTTCCCGGTCGAACTTGACGGGTTCGTTGGTGTAGAGGACAACCCGCGTGTACTCCTCCCCCGTGACATGGTTGACCTTCACGAGTTGATTCACGCTGAAGCACACCTTGGCGTCGTTGCTCGTGGAGGTCTTGGGCGGCAGGTTTACCCGCCTTTCTCCGTCGGTCGGGGGATAGGAGCCCTTGGAATCGGATGCGCCGGAACCGGGAGCCGGCACCGAGGAAACGGCGGAGGCGAAAGCTTCCGGGACGGAGGCTTCGGACTCCTTTTTCTTCTTGGGTCCACAGCCCAGCTGTTTTTCCAGCCGCGCAGCCATCTCCTCGGCTTTCTGCTTCTTGTCCCCCTTGGGGAAGAACAGCCCCACTTTTGCAAACTCAAGGTACGCCTGGCTGGGATTGTCCTGCAGGTGGAGCATGCCCACGAGATACTGGGCGTCGTCGGCGAGTGGACTCGACGGATGCTTCTTGACGACGAGGCGATATTGGTCGATGGCCGACTTGAGATCCTGGCGATTCCGAGTGATCTCGTAAAGATGATGGCGCCCTTGGCCGATCAGATAGAGACACCGGTCGGAAACCTTTCGCTCGGTGTCCTCCCTGAGCATCTCCTCGAGCTTCGCCAGGGAGCGCTGCAGTGCCTCCTTCCGTTCCTCCTTGTCAGGAACGGCGACGGAAGATTGGAATTCCTTCTTGAGTTCAAGATACCGCGCCATCAAGTCATCGGCAAGAACTGACGCGGTCATGGGGCCGCTCCACGCGATCCACAGGAACAGCACCCCCACCAGCCTCCGTGCCCTGTAACTCTTTCCTCTTTTCATTGTCGTAACCGCCAATGGATTTGGTTGTGTCTCTTGAGTTGCCCTTGCACTCCTGTTGCTAAGGTTTGTCTCAGCCCCTATTCTCCGAATAATTCTGTTGAAGTTTATCTCAGCCCCTATTCTCCAAATCTCTTACGGTGGTGCGTTCTCTTGAGGTCTTGCGAAGCTGATCCTGCACGGCGTAAAGCTTCTCCAGTGCCTTCATGGGTGTCGTGTGGTCCAGGTCGAGAGCCATGATCATGTCCCGGAGCCACTCCAATGAAGGCCTGAAGAGAGAGAGCTGCACGGCCCCTCCCTTTTCCCTGGAAGGACGCCGCATGGAACCGGATTTCGACGACCTGGAGGAGAGCACCGTGTAGGGGGTCTCTCCCTTTTCCATGTGCGCCAGGATGTCCCTTGCCCGGCCGGTCACCTCGTCGGGCAGTCCCGCCAGCCTGGCCACCTGGATGCCGTAGCTGCGGTTGGTTCCTCCGGGGACCAGCTTGTGGAAAAAGATGATCTCGTCTTGCCACTCCTTGATGGCCACGTTGAAATTCTTCACCCGCGGACGGGTGCCGGCCAGTTCCGTGAGTTCATGGTAGTGGGTCGCGAAAAGCGTCTTGACACCGACGCCGTCCAGGTCGTGCAGATGCTCGGCAACCGCCCAGGCGATGCTCATGCCGTCGTGGGTGCTCGTGCCTCGTCCGATTTCGTCCAGGATGATGAGGCTTCGGGCCGTCGCCTGGTGGAGGATGCTGGCGGTTTCCTGCATCTCCACCATGAAGGTGGAACGACCTCGAACCAGGTCATCGGCGGCCCCGATGCGGGTGAACACCCTGTCCACAAGGCCCAGCTTAGCTTCCGCGGCCGGGACAAAGCTCCCGACCTGGGCCATGAGGACGATCAAAGCCGACTGCCTGAGAATCGTGGACTTGCCGGCCATGTTGGGCCCCGTGATGATGAGGACCTGGCGGTTTTCCATGTCCAGGAGGAGATCGTTGGGGACAAATGTGCCTTCCTGGAGAAAATGTTCCACCACGGGATGGCGACCGTTGCGGATCTCGATGGAGTTCCCCTGGTCGAGGGCAGGGCGGCAATAATCGTTTCGTGCGGCAACTTCGGCCAGTGCCGCGATGCAGTCCAGTCGCGCCGCCGTTTCAGCCATTCCCTGGATGCGCTCGCTTTCCCGGGAGACAGCCTGCCGGACCTCGCCGAAAATCCGCTGCTCCAGTTCGAGCCGCTTTTCCTCCGCTTCCAGCACCTGAGTTTCAAAAGTCTTCAGCTCTTCGGTGATGAAGCGCTCGGCGTTCACCAGCGTCTGTTTGCGGAAATAATCCGCCGGAACGGAGCCGAGGTTCGATTTTGAAACCTCGATATAATACCCGAAAACCTTGTTGTAGCGCACCTTGAGAGATCCAATGCCCGTGCGCTGCCTCTCCGCCGTTTCGTATTCGGCCATCCATCCCTTGGCGTCGCGACTCAGGCGCACCGTGTGGTCGAGCTCCTCATTCACCCCGGGCCTTATGACGCCGCCCGAAAGGAGAGTGGCCGGAGGAGGATCGGCGAGAGTGGCCTCCAGAACATCCGCCAGGTCCGCCAAATCATCCCATGTTTGGAGCAGACCGGATAGATAGCGACTTTCGTCGAGCCTGACGCCCCCCCGCGTGGGTTCGCTGGAAGGCGAGACGGAGGGGGAATCGAAAACGGGAGCCTTCCCCTCCAGGTGTGTCAACCCTTCACTCCCATCGGGGCCAGCGGGCCCTTGAGATTGTGCCGGAGCGAGGTCCTCACGGATGGGGGATGGGTGAAGGCGGGATGCCAGGGATTCGCGCAGTGCCGGGAGGAGTTGAAGAGACCGCTTCAGTGCGACGAGGTCTCTTGGACTCGAATTCTGCGTGCTGTTCCGGCTGTTCAGCCGCTCCATGTCATTCATCTTGCCCAGGAGATCAAGGATTTGCTCTCTCGCGTCTCCATGGTCGAGGAGTTCGCCAACTGCATGATGCCGGTCGGTGATCTTTTCAAGGTCCAGGAGGGGGTACCGCAGCCATTGCCTGAGCTTTCGGGCTCCCATGGGGGTTCTCGTCCGGTCCAGTATGGAAAGGAGCGACCCCTTGCTTCCCTGGAAGCTACAGGACGTGAAGATTTCGAGGTTGCGGGTCGTGGCCTCGTCCAGGATCATGTATTCGGACCTGTTGTAGGGCTGAATCCTCCGTATGTGGTCCGAGGGGCCGAGGAGGTTTTCCTGTAAATAGCTCATGACAGCCCCGGCCGCGGCAACGCCGAGTTCCATGTGCTGGATGCCGAAGCCTTCCAGGGAATGGACCCGAAAATGCCGGACGAGTTGTTCCTCACCACGACGCCTGTCAAAGTCCTCCCTTCGATGGCGGGTGAGAGTCGACTGGAGCCGCCTTTGCAGGCGAAGCTCCCATGGCCGCTCCTCTGCCTCGGGAACCAGGATCTCCCTGGGAGCAATGCGCACCAGTTCCTCCATGAGAGCCGCTTCCGATTCCAGTTCCACGACCTTGAATTCGGCCGTCGACACGTCGAGATAGGCCAGCCCGAAAGCGGCCCCGTCATGGTCCGAAGAAACGGCGGCCAGATAATTGGACTGATTTTCGGAAAGATTCCGTGCCTCCAGAACAAGACCCGGCGTGATGACCCTCGTCACTTGGCGGCGCACGAGACCCTTAGCCTTCTTCGGGTCCTCCACCTGATCGCACACGGCCACCTTGTGACCCGCACTCACCAGCTTGGCGATGTACCCCTCGGCTGCGTGGAAGGGAACCCCGCACATGGGAATGGGACTCTCCGCATTCTTGTCTCTTGACGTCAGGGCAATTTCGAGGACTCGGGAAGCCACAACCGCATCGTCCATGAACAGCTCGTAGAAGTCCCCCATCCGGTAAAGCAGCAGCGCAGTCGGATATTTTGTCTTGATCTCAAGGTATTGCTGCATCATGGGAGTCGGTTTGTTCATGGTGATTCCAAATTGGTGGAAAAGGCCCTCCTTTCCTGGCAATGAGGCTCCATCATTCAATCGCACCACGTTTCACGAATTCTTATCTGCTGACGCATTCAAGATCAAGCAATACTTTTCGGGAAGCTCAAGGGGGGGCCGAATGGAATGGGGCCGTCTGAACCGGCGGTCGAAGATGGACCGGAAGGAGTGTTGCAGAAGAGGGGATATTTCAACAGGCTTTCATCAACTGACCTTTTCCAAGAAAAGGCAGATTGCAATTGTAACCATCTGATATCACCAGACACATCCATGGACCTTCAGCTTTCCCGTGGGGGCTGTCCCCAGGCCCGCGAGCCAGTGCCGTTCATTGGATGACCACCTGGTTTCTGCCCCCGTTCTTTGCATCGTACAAGGCAGCATCCACACGGTTGAAAAGGGTCTCCTTGTCCAGGTCCTCCGCGCGTACGCACGTGGCACCGATGCTGACGGTGATGGGGATCTCCTGCCCCTGGTAAAGGAAACGCGCATTCTCCACGCTCATGCGAACCCTCTCCGCCGCAACCAGGAGCCCTTCCTCCTCGATCCCCACCAGCAGGGCAATGAACTCCTCACCCCCGTAACGGGCGAGGAAATCCGTTTCTCTGAGGGTTCTTGCGAAAAGTTTGGTGATCTCCACGAGGCACCGGTCTCCTGCATAGTGGCCATGCCGGTCGTTGATGGATTTGAAGTGGTCCAGGTCGATGAGCAGCATGGCAAAGGCCTGCCTGTACCGCTGGTAACGTTTTAGTTCCTCTTCGAGCCTCTGTTCATACGCCCGTCGATTGTGAATTCCCGTCAGCGGGTCCAGGAGCAATTCCTGTTCCAGGGTCTTGGTGCGCTCCCGGACAGCGGTCATTTCCTCCTTCATGGCCACGAGGCGCTGCTTGAGATTCTTCATCTCCTTCGTGACCTTCTTGATTTGAGTCTCGTCCTCTTTCCGCTTGGCCTCAATGCCCTCCCGCAGCATCTCGAGCTTGGAGACCACGAAGCTCCTCAGCTCCGAGAGCGTCCTGCTGATTTCAAACGACCCCGCAATGCTTTGCACGTGCTCGTCCAGGGAAAGGTTGAAAGACGTGTTGGAGTTGTAGGAGTGCTTCGCGTGGTTGTAGGAGGAGAACAGGTGCTTTTCCATCTCCATGAGATTCTTGCCGATTTCCGCCATGAGATGCATGAAGCGCGACAGTTCCCCGTTGACCTCCTTGGTATAGATCCGGAGAAGAGAAATCGTGTCCTCGCTGAGATCGATGAGCCGTTCCATGTCTTCCGCCCTGCCGACGGAATCCCGGAGCTCCAGGAGATGGATCGAATGCTCCTCTCCGGGGTTGATGCGCAAGTCGCTCAGAGTGGTGAGGCACGCATCCTGAAGCTTTCGAAGAAAAACGGGGCACGACATCTCTTGAGCGGGCTCTGAACGCAAAGCATGAACCATCCGGGTGATAGACCCATTGTCGAGGCCCAGGCCGCCTTCTCGAGGAGGCTCGTGGTTGGGGCTGAGAGAATGTTTCTGCCCGACGAGTTCCATGAATTCATGCCGCTTCAGAAGCGCATTGTGGAGGATCACAGGGGTGATCGCATGAGGAGCCGCACTCAGTTCTTTCAGGGTCTCGAGAATGGCCTCGGACAGATGCCGTGCCTTGTCGGCAAGAGTTTGATTTCCCATGTGGTGGGTTTCCTTTCCTCTTCAGCTTCCAGCCGTTCACCGGCGTTACGGCGGTTCTCGTGAGAGAGGGTCCGACAATGGACGAAGGCTGGCAAGAACCCATTACATGCAGAAATCAATTACTTGAAAAGACATCCATGAGTCAAACACTTATTGAGGATGAAGAATGGCGGTCGGCGGGGAATTCGACGGCCGAAGATGAACTTGCTTTCCACGAAGGGAGAAAAAGGTGGGAAGGAAGGTGCTGTCCGTGGGTCTCGTCCCGGGAGAGGTCGGGTGGCATCACCCGAGGACCACCCGATTCCGGCCACTCTGCTTCGCTTTGTACATCGCCGTGTCAACCCGGTTGAAAATGGTTTCAGAGGACTGGTCCCCAGGTTTCACATGGGTCCCTCCGATGCTCACCGTGATGGGTATCTGTTGATCCCGGTACATGAAGCGCGCCCGTTCGATGATCTGCCGAATTCTCTCCGATGCCGTGCTGATCCCTTCACTGTCCGTCCCGGGAAGAAGAGCGACGAACTCTTCTCCTCCGTAGCGCGCCAGGAAATCCGTTCCCCGCAAGGTGCTTTTCACCAGTTTTGTAAATTCCTCGAGGCACCTGTCTCCTGTCCAATGGCCGTATCGATCATTGACGTCCTTGAAGTGGTCAATGTCAATCAATAGCATGGAGAACACCTGACCATGGCTCAGGAACCGATTCAGTTCCTCCCGAACCCTCTTTTCATACGCTCGGCGGTTGTGGATCCCGGTGAGAGGATCCAGGAGAACTTCTTTTTCCAAAGATTCAGCCTCAATGGAAACCCGGCTCAATTCCTGTTTGACCTGGCGGACATGTTGCCTGAGACGCTGGATCTCCTTGTTTGCCTTCTTCAGCTGTTGTTCATCCGCTTTGCGCTTCTGCTCTATGGCCACCTTGATCCCATCGAGCCTTCTTACAAGGAATCCCTTGAAATCGTTCAGACCCCCCGTGTTTTGGACCGATTCCCTGATCTCCATCAGGTCGCCCTCCAGGGTGTTGTTGAAATCCCTGCTGCCCCGGAAGGTTTCCTGAACCGTATTGGAAGAAGAAAGGATTCCGGCTTCCATCTCCACGAGGTTCAGCCCTATTTCTTGAAAAAGACGGGTGAATTCCTCGATATCTCCGCCAACTTTCTGGAACGCGAGCCGCAGAATGCGGAGAATTTCGGGGTTAACGTCGAGAATCTGATCCAGATGGGCGGAGCTCCTGACAACCTCCAGCAAGGCGGAAGCCTGCTGGAGGGTTTCATTGGAGAGTTTGTCCAGAGATTCGTTGAGGAGAGCGGTTCGGAAATCGCGCAAGCGTTGGATCGTTTCTTCCAGAAGGACGCCGTTCATGGAAAGGCGTGGATCCCCTCCGTTCATCTTCCGTTGCTTCGACCCGGAAGGTTCCGCCTGACTGGAGACTTGTGGACCCAGGTTCCGATAGGTGGTTGCCGTCGCGGCCCGAATCAGTTCGGAAAAGTCCTTTCGTCTGGAGAGAGCATACTGAAGGGATTCCGGGGTGATCGCCCGGTGGTGGACCGAGGTGATCTCCTTGATCGTGTCGATGATGACCGCCGCGAGCTTTTCCAGATTTCCCGCCGCTGTTTTCGTTTCCATTACTCGCCTTCCATCTACTCTGAAACGAATTTTGCCCTCCACCGAAATGAAACCAATCATCCCACGAGTTGGAGGAAGTTCTCAAAATCAGTAATCGTCAGAATCGGATTTCCCTTGAGCACTCTGAGGATTTCCTGCCGTCGGTCCACTTCGGGAGAGGACGCGAACAGCATGCTGGCAAACTTCCCGCTCCTCGAACCGCTAGATTCTCTTCGCACCGATTCTTCGCTGTCCGACCAACTTTACGTATGGTGTTGAATTCCCCATGGGAGGGCCTCAAAACGGACATGGAGGCAAAACGACTTTCTGTGACTCTCGAGGTGAGTTAAGGTATGCATCGTGTTCGTCATCACTGGGGGCTTCGTTGCAGTGCCAATGAATCTGGTTGATTGTAGAGGGTGATGAAGGTCAATCGTCTCATAAACGGAAGGGCAATCCGCCTGCGCGGCGTGCGGCAGCACAACCTGAAGGGCATCGATCTGGACATTCCTCTGAACCGCCTGATTGCCGTCAGCGGAGTGAGCGGTTCCGGGAAATCAAGCCTGGCTCTGCACACCCTCTATGCGGAGGGGCAGAGGCGCTACGTCGAAACTTTTTCTCCCTACGCCCGCCAGTTCCTCGAAAGAATGGACCCGCCCCAGGCGGACCTCATTGAAGGCATTCCCCCAAGTGTCGCCATTGAATCCGGGACCGCCGTGCGCAGCTCCCGCTCCACGGTGGGAACCATCACGGAGATCAATGATCACCTGAAGCTCCTGTACGCCAGGCTCGCCATTCCCCACTGCCCCCTGTGCGGGGAGCCCGTCGCCCGGGACACGCCGGAAAGCATCGGTCAGCGGCTCCAGAGCCTTGCTGCGGGAAGCAGGGTTCTCGTGACCTTTCCCTTTCTCCCGCCACGGTCCCGGGATGAGGGGAAAGAGGAGCGGAGAGGCAGGGGAGGGCCTCGGGTGTCCGTCCCCGAGAGCGGAGGGGCGCCCCTTCCGGATGTGCCTGGGGACTGGCTCCAACATCTGATTTCCAAAGGGTTCCTGCGCTTTTACCATGAAGGCCGGGCCATGGAGCTCGAAGCTCTCCCGGAGGTCCTCGGCAGGGGCCAGGCGGCCGGGGAGCTCCTGATCGTCGTGGATCGTATCTCATGGGGCAACGTCCCGCGGGAGCGGGTCATCGACTCCCTTGCGACAGCCCTGCAGGCGGGAAATGGGCGCTGTGCGGTGGTCGTTTTGCCTGGCGATGTCAGGCGCTTCAGTTCAGCCCTGAGCTGTGCCAACTGCGAGTCGGCGGAACCAATCCCTCAACCGACCCCGAACCTCTTCTCCTTCAACAGCCCCGTCGGCGCCTGCCCAGCGTGCAAGGGATTCGGCAGGACCATCGGGGTAGACCTCGATCTCGTCATTCCAGACCGGCGACTCTCCCTGAGGGATGGAGCCGTCAAACCCTGGGGAATCGACCACGACGAGTACCAGGATCTCATGGCCTTCTGCCGCGGAGAAGGGATACCCTTGGACGTTCCTTTTGCCGATCTGGAGGAGGATGAGAAAAGCAGGATCATTGAGGGGACGGATTCGTACTACGGGGTGAAAGGCTTCTTCGAGTGGCTCGAAAGCAAGACTTACAAGATGCATGTGCGGGTCTTCCTCTCCCGTTACAGGGCCTACACTCCGTGCGAGGCCTGCGGGGGGAGCCGCTTTCAGAAAGCCACGGAGCTCTTCCGGCTGAGAGGTTTGACCATCGGCAGCCTTTCCCACCGCAGTGTGGAGCAGATCCATGGGTTCTTCTCCGGGGACTGGCCGGAGGCGGCCAACGATCCCGCCGCCGCCCTGCTCCTGGATGAAATCCGAAGCCGACTTCAGTTCCTGAGGGCCGTGGGCCTGGAATACCTCTCTCTCGACCGGCAGTCCCGGACCCTTTCGGGAGGAGAAGTGCAGCGGGTCCACTTGACGAGGGCTCTCGGTTCCGCCCTGGTCAACGTTCTCTACGTTTTGGACGAACCGAGCGTGGGCCTCCACGCCCGGGATCAGAAAAGGCTCATGTCCCAGCTCCGACGCCTGGTGGAAACAGGGAATACGGTGGTCGTGGTGGAGCACGATCCGGACATGATCCGTTTCTGTGATGAAGTGGTGGACATGGGTCCCGGAGGTGGTGAGAGGGGAGGGGAGGTCATCTATCAGGGTTTGCCTGAGGGACTGGCGGGATGCCCCGGCAGCCTCACGGGCCGCTATCTTCGGGAAAGGGACCAGGAGCTCCTGGGGAGAAAGCGCCGGCCCGACCCGGCGCGGGTCCTTACGGTCCGGGGGGCCCGGGAGAACAACCTCAAGGACCTGACCGTCGGTTTTCCGCTGGGGTTGCTCATCGGAGTCAGCGGCGTCTCCGGGTCGGGCAAGAGCACTCTCGTCGAAAAGACGATCCATTGCAACTGGCTGCGATCCCGGGGCCTTCCCACCGATTCTCCCGGACTCTGTGACGGGCTGGACGGAACCCAGTGGATCAAGGAAATGGTTCTGGTGGACCAGCAGCCCGTCGGCAAGTCCCCCCGGGCCAACCTCCTCACCTACACAGGGGCCCTCGACCCCATCAGGAAGATGCTTGCGGGAACTCCCGAAGCCATTGCCCGGGGCTATTCGGCGAGGCACTTCTCCTTCAATGTTCCGGGCGGGCGCTGCGAAGTCTGCAACGGAGAAGGGTTCGAGCATGTGGAAATGCAGTTTCTGGCGGATGTGAACATCCGCTGCCCCCGCTGCGACGGGCGGAGGTTCAAGGACGAGGTCCTGGAGGTGCGCCTGAGGGGCCTTTCCATCGGAGACATGCTCGACTGCACGGCCCAGGAGCTGCTGGATCGCTATGGTGATCACCCGGCACTGGTGAACACGCTGCGTCCCGTGGTGGAAATGGGACTGGATTACCTTAGGGTCGGCCAGCCCCTGAACACCCTTTCGGGGGGCGAAGCCCAGCGCCTGAAGCTCCTTCGCTACCTTGGCTCCCGCAATGGGGCTTCGCACAGGGAAGACAAAGGATCCGCCAGGGTGTTTCTCCTGGATGAGCCGACCACGGGTCTCCATCCCCATGACCTGGGAAAGCTCACCCAAATTCTGCAAAAACTGGTGGATCTCGGGAACACGGTCATCGTCGTCGAACACAACCTGGATCTTCTCGCAGTCTGCGACTGGTTGATCGACCTCGGTCCGGAAGGAGGCGACGGAGGGGGAGGGCTCGTCGCCGCGGGACCGCCCGAGGTGGTTATGGATCATGGCGGCAGTCACACGGGAAGGTCTCTCAGGGAGCGGAGGAGTCAACACCCTCTGACTGGCGCCTTGCGGGAAAAGGCAGGGCAGGGCTGGGTTCCATCCATCGGGGTTCCCCGTGAGGATCCGGATGCCCTTCCCGAGGCTGCCGAGTCCCGGGGGGTCGACTTCGGTCCGCCGGGTTTCATCACCATTCGCGGGGCCAGGGAGCACAACCTCCAGTTGGATGAAATCCGGCTTCCCAGGGAAAAGATGACGGTGCTCACGGGACTCAGCGGCTCTGGGAAATCCACCCTCGCCTTCGACGTCTTGTTTGCGGAAGGGCAGCGCCGTTACATGGAATGCCTTTCCGCCTACGTGAGACAGTATTTCAAAATCCTGGAAAAACCCGATGTGGACCAAATCCTCGGGCTTCCCCCGACGGTCGCCATCGAACAGCGCATCAGCCGGCTCAACAGGCGATCCACCGTCGGAACCATCACGGAGATCTATCACTTCCTGCGCCTGGCCTACGCGAAGCTCGGTCGACAGCACTGCCCCCATTGCGGACAGGAACTCTCGGCCCTGTCCTTCGACCAGATCCTCTCCCTTGTGGACCAGGAGATCAAGAAGGGCAGCCATCGGCTGCTGGCACCTCTCGTGCGCGGAAGAAAGGGGATCTACCGGGACCTCTTCGCAAAGCTTCTGAAGATGGGGTTCAACACGGTGCGCGTCGACGGGGTGTGGCTTCCCCTGGATCCGGTGCCGAACCTGGAAAGGCACCGGGAACATGACATCGAGCTTCTGATTTCCGACCTGGGGGCACCCAAGCCCAGCCAGAGCATTGCGCCCGAGCTTCTACGGCGTGCCCTGTCCCTCGGAGGCGGCTCCATTCTCATGCCGGGTGAGGAAGAGAAGATCTTCAGCCAGCACCTCCATTGTCCTCGATGCGAACAGGGGCTTGCCCCACTGGACCCGAGGCTCTTTTCCTTCAACAGCCGCCACGGGGCCTGCCCGGCATGCGAAGGCATCGGAACGGAGCGGCGCCTCAACGTCGACTGCCTCGTGGGGCCCACCGAAGCGCCTCTCAGGGAGAGCCTTTTCCGGTTCTCCCGGGCTCCCCACTGGAAGGGATGGCTCAAAAACACCCTCAAGAAAATGGAGGAGTTCTGGGTGCAACGACTGGGCGTGACCCCGGACCTCTCGTTTGACGCCTTGAAGCCCGATATCCGAGAAATGATCCTGCGGGGGAAGCCAGGTTCCCTGAAAGGTCTGATACCCCTCGTCGAAGGGCTGGATGAGGATGAGAGCAACTGGAACGAGGCGCGGCAGTTCTTCAGGGATGAACCATGCGCGGCGTGCGGCGGGCAGCGCCTCAACGGCCAGGCCCGGGCGGTCCGGGTGAAGGGCTGGACCATCGGAGAGCTCGTGCACCAGAACCTGGTGGACTTTGAAAGAACCTGGAAAGGGCTGGAATTCGACCCCAGGGAAAAACCCATCGCTCAACCCGTCTGGAAGGAGATCGCAGAAAGAATCCGGTTTCTTCGTGAAGTGGGGCTGGATTACCTTGCCCTGGACCGGGCAGGGGACACCCTCTCCGGAGGCGAAACGCAGCGCATCAGGCTCGCCGCGCAGCTCGGATCCAACCTGAGGGGAGTCTGCTACATCCTGGATGAGCCGACCATCGGCCTCCACCCCATCGACAACGAGAGACTTCTCGAAAGTCTCGACAAACTCAAGTCGAAGGGAAACACCATCGTCGTCGTGGAACACGATGCCGAAACCATGAGGCGCGCCGACGCCCTCATCGAACTGGGTCCCGGGGCGGGAAGGGAGGGAGGACGGATCGTTGCCCAGGGGAGCTTCTCCGACCTATGCCGCGACCCTGCCACCTTGACGGGACGCTGGTTCGGAAGCTCCACCGCGGTATCCCTCAGAAATCCCGAGAGGGCCCCGCCGGGCGGGGGCGGGTGGCTTGAAGTCCATGGGGCCAGGGCGAGGAATCTCAAGGGTATCCATGCCCGCATTCCCCTTGCGGCCGTGACTTGTGTCACGGGCGTTTCGGGGGCGGGCAAAAGCACACTGGTCAACGAAGTCGTCGGAGAGGGCCTCAAGGAGCGCCTGGGAAAGCGCTACAGGGGATGTGGAGTCCAGTTGGAGGACATGACGGGGCATGAGGCCATTCGGCGGGTCCTCGAAGTCGACCACAACCCCATCGGACGCACCCCGCGATCGATCCCCGCTACCTATGTGGGGGTCTGGGATGACATCCGCAAGCTCTTTGCCCTCTTGCCCGAGGCGAGGGCGCGAGGGTATTCACCCGGGCGATTCTCGTTCAACGTGAAGGGAGGGCGTTGCGAAGTTTGCAAGGGGCAGGGAGAAGCTCGGGTTGAAATGCACTTCCTGCCCGACGTCTTTGTGCCCTGTGAAACCTGTGGAGGCAAGCGCTTCAACGAGGAAACCCTGGCCGTGAGGTTCAAGGAGATGAACACCGCCGACGTGCTGGGGATGACCATCGAGGAGGGGGCCGGCCTTTTCGAGGCCTTCCCCCGGATCCGCGGTCCCCTGAAAATCCTCAGGGACCTCGGTCTCGGGTACCTCACGCTGGGACAGCCGAGCCCCAGCTTGTCAGGGGGAGAGGCCCAAAGGATAAAACTTGCCGGGGAGGTGGGCAACCACCGCGTCCACACGCTCTACATCCTTGACGAGCCCACCACCGGACTCCACCGGGCCGATGTGAAGCGTCTTCTCGATGTTCTGGATGCCTTGACGTCACAAGGGCACACGGTGCTCGTCGTGGAGCACAATCTGGATTTCATCTGGGCGAGCGACTGGATCATCGACCTCGGCCCAGGGAGCGGCGACCGGGGAGGGAGGGTGGTTGCCGAAGGGAGGCCGGAGGAGATCCTGGGCAGGTCAAAACAATCCGCCACGGCCAGGGCGCTGAAAAATCATCTGAAGGATTCGGGCCTTCCCGGACGCAAAGGCCGGTCGAGGGTGACCCGCCAAGGTTGATTCTTGCCCATGAATTTCTCGGGAACAAAAATGCCAACGGAGGGATGCGGATGGGTGCCGGTCAGGGTGAGTCCCACGGAACAGGGACGGAAATGAAGATTTTCGTGTGGCGTCACAGCAAGTGGTTTTCCAGTTGGTCCATGTTTGACGAGCCCCAGGTCTGCAAGCACAACTACATGCAGGCGGAGGTGGTGGTCCTGGCTCGGTCCAGGGAAGAAGCCCTCCAGTTGCTTGAAGGAGACGACTCCTGGAACATCGAGGAACTGAAGCGGTTGGAGCCGAAGGTCATCCCGCTGGATCGGCCGACCCTGGTGAGCAAACTCATCGCCTCGGGGTAGTGACACCTCGGCTGGTGATCAGGGCGCACCGGCGGCACTGCAGTCTTCCTGGGGAGGGCTTCTCGGAAGTTCCTCCTCAGGTTGTGTGTCTGGCCCGCTCCACCCCGGAGGAAACGGCGTTGGTGAGGGTCACGCCCATCATGACCAGCACGGCACCCAGGATCAGAGACCGCTCCAACGGTTCATCGAGGATCAGATAAGCCAGGATCACCGAGCTCACCGGCACAATGTTGATGAAGATTCCCGCCCTCGATGGGCCGATTGCCTTGATGCCCTCGTAATACCAGCTGAATCCCAGGGCGGACCCGAAGAATCCCAGGTAGAAAATGCCAAACCAAGCCGAGGGGCTGTATTGCGTGAGGCCGCCCACGAGCCCCTCCAGCAGTGCGGGGATGAACAGGGCCAGGGCTCCCATGGCGCACGCGTAAGCCACGGCGACCAGGGGGGTGACGCTCTCCATGGCTGATTTACCAATGAGGGAGTAGGCCACCCAGCTCAGAACGCAGCCGAAGATACACAACTCACCCCACCCCAATTGCCCTTCCAGGAATCCCGCGGGGGAACCCTTTGAAATGACGATGGCGGCTCCAGCCAGGGAAAGGGAGACGCCCAGCAGCTTCCTTGCGGTGGATGATTCCCGAAAGATGAGGCACGAAAAGAGGAAGATGAAGGCGGGGTTCGTCGCGATGATGAGCGAGGCACGGCCTGCGGGAATCGTCTTGAGACCGGCAAAGAAAAGGATGTTGTAAAGGAAGACCCCCGTGAGCCCCAGAAGGGCCAGGGGGAAGAGCATCCGGCGTTCCACCGCCGGAATCCCGCCATGGGATTTTGCGAGGAAGGCGAAAAGAAAAAGGGTCGCAAACAGGAAACGGAGGAATGCAGCCGAAAAGGGACCCACCTCCTGGGCAACGACGCGGCCGGCCACAAACGTCCCGCCCCAGAAAACCGCCGTGAGGACAAGCTTCACATAGAGGACAGGATTTGCCGGCGATGGCGAATGATTCGTCTCTCCAGTCACACTCAAAGGGAACTCCCTGGCGCCATGGTGTCAAACCGGAAATCGGGCCTCGAAGCGGACCCGGCCATTGGGAACGGCCACAAACGTTTATCCGTTCAAGGGCTGAAATTCAAGGGGGGCGAATGGAGACGGGTGCCGTGGGATCACTCGGATCCATCGATTTCAATGCGGCTCACGAGACACGCCCGACAGGACCCGGAGCGGACTCGCGCAATTTCCGAGAGGGAGAGAATGCCCACGATGTTCCTGGGGTTGTTCTTGTAGACGTAGAGATTCTGGACATCTGAAAAGATCATCTTCTGAATGGCCATGACCAGGGGCTCGTCGTGCTTGCACGCTCTGACGGGGGAGCTCATGATGCTTTTCACCTCGGCATCGTGCGAGAGGCCGTGGAGGTAGGCAATCATGAAATCCGTCGTGGAAACGACCCCCACGGGAACTTCTGCCCGGTCCCTGATGAGGACGGTTCTGAGTCGCTCCGTGATGAGGCTTTCCATCACCTGGACGAGAGAATCCCTATCGGACCGCCAGTGTGCTGAAGGGGTCATGAGCTCGGACACATGGAAATGATCCGCGAGCTTTTCCTGTCCGGCGCCGTTGGGCGATCGGATCGTGCTCCTTTCACACTTGTGGCAAAACCGATAGAGGAGCCCGATGATGTCTGGATAGGCCACCACGCCGACTGCCTGGTCGCCGACGGCATGGCTCACATAAACGCGGTGAATGTTGTGGGAACGCATCTTGTCGAGGGCCGTGTCCAGGGATTCCTCGATTTCGCAGAACACCACGGGAGCGACCATGATGTCGGCCAGGGGTGACGCAACCTGAAGGCCCGCATAGTAGGCTCCCAGGATGTTCGTCTTGGAGACCACGCCAAGGGCTTCGCTCCTTTCGCCGGCCACCACAACGGCATTGACCTTGAACTTGATCATTTCCCTGATGGCTTGAGCGATGGTGGCATCGCCGAACAGATGAACCACGAGACGACGCATGGCGTCGCGCACGGTCAGTCCGCTCAGCACACTCTTTGGTTTGGCCTTTGGCATGGCATCCGCACGAAAGGATCAGGTTTGGAGGATTCAGTCCAGCAGTCGTTCGATGAGTTGATAAAAGAGTAAGGATGCGTAAACGATGCCGATGACGCGATCGTTTTCCACCACCGGTATGCGGCGCACATGCTTTTTCATCATGAGGTCCACGACCATGAGGAGATGAGTGTCCGGACCGACGCTCACCACGTCGGCGCTCATGATGTCGCCGACACGAATCGTCTTCGCCCGCCGGCAAGCTTCCTCCAGGAAGCCGGTGACGTCGATGTCGACCATTTCCCCCCAAATGTGGATGTGCTTGGGCCGCAGCAGGTTCAAAACATCATAGAGAGAAAGCATTCCGATGAGCCGGCCGTCATCGTCCGTGACAACCAGTCCGAACGCCTTCTGATGCCTCTTTTCGGACGTTTTCATAAAGACATGGACGGCTTCTGTAATCGTGGTCCCGGGGCGCACCGTGTAGAAATCCTTTTCCATGATTTCGCGTGCCGTAACACCCATACGCATCTCCATAGGGTTTTCGACCGAGACGAGGACAGGGTTCCAGGGGATGCCTCGAGCTTTCGAGAGAGGGCACCGTTCCCTTCAAAACAAACGACTCACGCCCTTTCCTAAGTATAGAAAAGAAGTCCCGACCGTGAATGGAGAAAATCCTAAGAATGCTGATTTTAGCGGGAATGTGCACAGGGGGAGGGCACAGAGCCATTGTACCACCTCGGTGCCCCCTGTCAACGCCGATGTGGCGCACTCCGGGCAGGTGGAGAACCTCCATTCCCCGTGACAGGACCTTCCCGACCTCGTCGCGGGGGTGCGAGGCGGGACGACCCGTGGATGTCAAAATCCGCAGGGTCCTTCACTTACGCTTTTGGTTCTTGGCACCTCTTGGTGTATTGTGGCCCGGTTCCGGCCTTGGCCCCCGGATGTCCTTGCGGGCATCCGGAGGAATCCCATCCGGAGAAACCCGAGGCCACCGGGGAAGTTTTTGCGTGTTTCCCAAGTTCAGAGGGGAAGGCCCAAGGGTTTGGGCCCCGGCGGCCCGACCGGAAAGCTTTCTTTGCAAAGCCACTCAATGCACAACAGGAGCGAAATCGATGACAAGGAACAAACAGGGATCCTACTTTGACTTCACCAGGGAGATGATGAACAGTCGTGAGCTTTTCGACAAGCCGGAACCACTCAAGGGAGTCCGGGTCCTGGAGGTCTGCTACGTGCTTCTCGGCCCCGCGGCGTGCGACTACCTGGCTGAATTCGGAGCGGAAGTGATCAAGTTCGAAGGCCAGAAGGGCGACCAGATGCGGTTCGTCACTCCCTATGCCACTTTTTGGAAAAACATGTCGCCGGGCCTGGAGATCGAAAATCACAACAAATACTGGGTTGGGATGCACCTCGGCAACCCGAGGGCAAAAGAGCTCTTTCTCGAACTGGTGAAGAAGTCCGATGTCGTCGTCGACAACCTCACTCCGGGCAGGATGACCGAATGGGGAATCAGCTACAAGGATCTCAAGGAGGTCAATCCCCGCATCATTCAGCTCCATGCCTCCGGCTACGGCAGCTGGGGACCATGGACGGGGAGAACATCCTACGACGCCGTGGCCCAGAGCATGGGCGCCCTCTCTCCCATAACCGGGTTTGAGGACCGCGGCCCCATCAAGTCCGGTGTTTGGATCGCGGACTGGATCGCCGGTATCATGTGCGCGGTGGCCATCATGACTGCCCTCAATTACCGGGAGAGAACCGGAGAAGGGCAGTTCATCGATTATCTTCAGGTGGAGAATGTCATCCGGTGGCTCGACTGGACCTGGCTCTACACCTTCAAGACCGGGGAGGACAGGAAGCGCTCAGGCAACAGGGACCTGGCCGTATGTCCGTCGGACCTCTTTGAGTGTCTGGACGGCTGGGTGGCCATCGCCGCATTCAGCCCGGAGGAATTTCGGGGTCTGTGCCAGGCCATGGGCGACTTGACCCTCTATGAGAGCTACGCGGAACCGCTGGAGCGGCTCGAGGACGAAAAGGCCCGGTCGCTCCTGGAAAAAATCGCCCAGTGGGCCAGGTCAAAACACGTGGGAACCGTGGAGGAGCTGGGCAGCCGGTTTGGTTTTGCCGCCTCCCGGGTGATCGAGGCCAAGGATGCCTACTATAGCGATCACTTCCGAGAGAGGGGCGCCGTCCAGGAATACGACGACGCCCTGTATGGGCCGATGGTTCAGCAGTGCTATCCGCCGCGCCTCGGGGAGACTCCGGGGAGATTGAAGTGGAGCAGCCGTCCGCTGGGGTTCGACAATCAGTACGTCTTCACCAAGATCCTGGGCTTGCCCAACGAGCAGGTGACAGAACTGGAAAAGGAGGGGGTTCTGTTCAAATGGAATCCCAAGATCCCATCCCATTGCCCACCACCCGACTGGGACGGAAAAGCGGGCATGAAACTCGCCTAGAAACGGTTTCGGGACCCCTCTTCCTCGATGGGAAAGGACAACCGGCGCCTGAAACCCTGGGATTCTTCCCACCAGCCCAGTCCATCCGAGGCTGCGGGGAGGAAAGTCTCAGGAGCTTTGCGTGTGAACGGCACCTGGAGCATCACGGAATGGAAACGGGAGAAGAGCATGGACGAAAAGCAAATTGTTGGTCTTGCCATCAATGACGAATATGCCAAGTGGGCTCATGAAAACACCGATCCTCTCCAGGCCTTTCGGAAACCCGAGGCCCTCGATGACATGCTGGTCCTCGACCTGAGCCGGGGGAGCTTCGCAGGCCTTTTTGCGTCTTCCATCCTTGCGGAAATGGGGGCTGAAGTGATCCGTGTCGAACCCCCGGAAGGAGACCTGGCGAGGAAGATGACTCCATACGGGATCATGATCCACGATGCCGGACTGGCCTACTTGACCGAGGCGAGGAACAAGTTCCACATCACCTTGAATCTGGAGGAGGAAGAAGGGCGCCTGCTGCTGAAAAGGCTTGTCAGGAAAGCGGACGTCCTCATCGAGACATTCAAGCCCGGAGCCATGGACGCCCTCGGGTTGGGGTACAGGGAGCTCAGGGAGATCAACCCCGGCTTGATCTACTGTCCCATCCACACCTACGGTCAATTCGGGGAAGACGCGGAAAAGCACGGCAACCAGCCCGACTACGATATTGTTGACCAGGCGAGAGGGGTCATCATGTCCGTCACGGGTGAGCCCGATCTCGATCCCGACGTCCCGAAGGAGTACAAGAGGCCTCTCAGACAGGGGAACTGGATGGGGTGGTACGCCGGAGGGGCCTGGAGTGCCTTTGGAATCCTCATGGCCATGTTCCGAAAGAGAAGCACCCGAGGCGGCCAAATGGTCGACTGCGCTCCCCCCGAGGGGCTCATGGCCATCTCCAACTACGTGATGCAGTACTTCCACATGACGGGCAACCAGATGCCGCGAGCCGGCAATTACGACTATGCCGTCTTCCCGTACACCTATGTCAAGTGCAAGGACGGCTACAGCTTCATTTCGGGCTTCACCGACCCCAACTGGTCCGCCCTGTGTGAAATCATCGATCGTCCTGACCTGAAGATGCGCTTTCCCACCACGAGGGAACGGCTGACCCCCGAGAACCAACCTGCCATCCAGCACGAAATAGAGAAATTCACCACCCAGTACACCTCCGATGAACTGCTGCTCATCATCACTGAATACAGCCAACGGCCGGACAAGAAAGGGACCGTCGTCACCGGGAGGCTCGAAACCCCCAGGGATGTCCTGGAGCGGGATCATTGGGAGCTGCGAAAAACTTTTGTCAAGACCGACGACCCGATTTATGGCGAGGTGCTCATTCCCAATTCCTCCCTCAAGGCCATGTCCCGTACCCCCGGGAGAATCAAGTGGGTCTGTCGCCCCATAGGTGCGGACAACGAGTTCATTTACCAGCAATACCTCGGGATTGGCCCCCGGCAACTGGCGGAAATGAAAGAGCGCGGGGCACTGTGACGGGAATCGGGGCTCACCCGCAAATGGGGTTAACCAGTTTCCCCCTGTCCCTCGGAGGGTAGTCCTTCGCGAGGGCAAAAAAAGGCCGCTCGGTGGGGCGGACCGAGCGGCATTTTCTTTAAGGAGGAAAGAGTTATTGTCTTGTTAACTAAGTATAGCAATGACGATGCCAAGATGTTCCGGTGACCGATAAGTCGTTTTTCACTGGGGATCGAGAGCGATCGCGGCTCCCTTGAAACACGGAACATTCACGCCTGAATGGCGCCATGGGCACCTGAATCCCGCCAGAAACCAGGAGAATCCCGCCAACCCCAGCCGCCCGTTCGCGCTGAGCAAGGCATTCAAGCAAGAAGGGCCAGGGCGGAATACTACGGACTGCACAGCTCGCACGGTTTGTAACCCGCTCGAACCGCCGCTTCTCTTCCCTTGAAACTGGCGATGCAGTTCCAGCAGTCGAACTCCTCACAGTTGGTGGAATGAAACACGTGAGTGACGATATTGCCGCTGTACACGCTCTTGGGCGATGGTTTGTCCTTGCGGAATTCCCAGGGTGGGAGAGGGTTTTCGAGGGACCAGGTGTTCAGTTTTTCTCTCTTGGCAAGCTTCTGTGCATCCCTCCACTCCCCGCACACGGGCTTGGTGCATGACTGGCTTTGGAACCAGGCGAGTCCGTTTCTCACAAGCTCCTGGTTGAGGACTCGGTCATCCACGGTCACTATGGCCAGGGTGCGGCCATGGCGACTTTTCCCTGCAGGTTCGATCTGGAGCGTTTTCCCTCGGATACGGTAGATGGTGAAATCCTTGGCGGCGTCGGCGAATTCCTGGTCTTTCCCGGGAGCGTCGATCCCGTACAGGTCGATCCGCTCTTTCTTGGTGCCAACCATCACAACCAGGCTGTCCGCTTCGATGACCGACACGGCCTTTCCTTCCCATCCCAGGGAATTCGCGGGGAACGTTTGGAAAAGGGTCAGAAGCGACACGATCAGAAGAGCACTGCTACGGCTTCTTGGGATCCAGGCATGGATCATCGAGACTTCCTCGCTCTTTGGAACCAGTACCGGTGCGGCCTCACAACCCGGAAGAACATGAAGCAATCTTTCCCGCACCGATGGAGTTCAGCAGGGTGAAGGTCGGGAGAGATCTCCGTTCTCCGGAGCAAATTCCCTCTTGCATCCTTACTTATATTGCATAACATGCCGGCGATAAATGCTTTGTGAAAGGCGGGCGCGATTTTTTGACGGCAGCCGGTCGCTCTACGCCAGGTGCCCGATCCCGCGGGGGATCATGCCGGTGCATCATGGGCTCCGGCACCGTTCTCGACAGGAGTTCCCCGCATCAACGGACACCCAACAAAGAAAGAAGAGGCCCGGGCTATCTTCCACCCGGGCCTCTCCCCCGCTGTTGATGGGTGTCAAAGGGGCTTGGTTAAAGGAAATATAGAGGGTATGGGAGCATCATAGGCATTGGAGAAAATCCGTGGTTGAGAATGGGTTAAGATTGGGTGAACAATGTGTGACAACGACCCCGGCCCACAGAGAGGACAAAACGAAATTGTCGCATGGAAAAACGACTTGAGAGGAACCAGAAGAAGGAGAGACCAGTGAAAAGAATCATTGCAGTGATGATTGCCCTCATGATGCTCGTCTTTTTTGTCAACGATTCTTTCGCGGCCGACCTGATGGGCGACGGGGAAATAGACGAGACCGATTTGCGTTACCAGGGGTTTCACATCGGAGAAGACGGCACCATCAAGGGATTCATCATCAACGGGTCAGATGCGGTGCTGCGTAACGTGACTCTTAATATGTACACCACCAACGCCCAGGAAACGCGGGTGTTCTGGAGAAAAACCATCCAGCTGGGGGACATGGCTCCACGGGAAAGGCGCCAGCTGAAGGAAGCGTACGTGGGTGCGAAAGATCCCGGCGGGCGCATGAAGGTCATGTTCAAGGTTCCCCGCAAGGGCAATTTCAGGAATTGAGGGGCCGGGGTTGGCGCCTGCAATGATATAATTTTCTTCTTTGGCAACTGGTTACTCGCAACGAGGAGGTGACTCATGAGTCGTCCACTCTGTTTCGTTCTCATGCCTTTTGGAAAAAAGCCCGATGCCGGCGGACTGATGATTGATTTCGACGCCGTCTACAAGGAACTGATTGCCCCCGCCGTCGACCAAGCCGGGCTCGAGCCCGTTCGCGCCGACGAGGAACAGGCGGGGGGCATCATTCAAAAACCCATGTTTGAGCGTTTGATCCTGTGTGAGTTCGCCGTGGCGGACCTGACCACGGCAAATGCCAACGTCTTTTACGAAATGGGGGTGCGTCACGCGGTCCGCCCCTGGGCCACCGTCGCCATATTCTATGAAAAGACGGCGCGCCTGCCGTTCGATGTGGCCGATCTGCGAGGGTTGCCCTACAAACTGAGCGGATCGGGTACTCCGGCAGACATCCCCGGTGACAGAGCCGCTCTGGTCAAGCGCCTCGCTGCAGCCCGCGAAGCCGCGACAGATAAACCCCTGACCGACAGCCCCATTTTCCAGCTCCTCGACGGATATCCCGACATAACTTCGGACAAAACCGATGTTTTCCGAAAGCAGGTACGATACTCATCAGAAATCAAAGCCCGCCTGGAAATCGGACGCGGAGAGGGAATCGATGCCGTGCGGGCCATAGGGCGGGAGCTCGACGGGACTGAGAACGGAAAACCCGCGGGACTCATGGATCTTGAATCCGGAGTCATCATTGATCTCTTCCTTTCGTACCGGGCAGTGAAGGCATGGGAGGACATGGTTGCTCTCGTGGAGAAAATGCCACGCCCGCTTGCGGCGACCGTTCTGGTGCAGGAACAGTTTGCCCTGGCCCTCAACCGGATGGGACAGGGTGAACGTGCGGAAAAGGTGCTCACGGATCTCATCGCAAGACGCGGGCCCAGCAGTGAAACGTACGGGATTCTGGGGCGGGTTTACAAGGACCGCTGGGAAGCTGCTGTGAAGGGCGGCAATAAACTCGCCGCGCGAGGGTTCCTGGATAAGGCCATCGATGCATACCGAAAGGGCTTTGAAAGTGACTGGCGCGACGCCTACCCCGGCATAAACGCCGTCACGCTGATGGAAATCAAGGAGCCGCCCGATCCGAAGCGACTGGAGCTCATCCCCGTGGTCTCCTATGCCGCCGAGCGGCGCATCGCCTCAGGTCAGCCCGACTACTGGGATCATGCCATCCGCCTCGAGCTCGCCGTTCTGGCCAAGGATGAGCAGAAAGCCACCAGTGCCGCAGGCGACGCCCTGGCCTCGATTCGTGAATCCTGGGAGCCCGAGACGACCGTCCGCAACCTGCGCCTCATCCGTGAGGCGAGAGAGAGGCGGCAGGAGGAGGTCCCGTGGGCAAGGGAGATCGAAGGCGAGCTCCTGCGCAAGGCGGAAGAGATGGAGAAGGCCCTCAAGGGAGAGGCAAAAAAGTGAGTCCTGCAAGGCACTTGCAAGGGTGCTTTGGACAGTGACCGGGGCTTCTCGGCAAGCCCCGGAGGGTCGCTAAGCAAACGTCCACAGAAATGAGTGTCCGAAACACCTGTTCGTCATTCCCGCGCGCTTTTGGCGGGAATCAAGCCCCGTGCGAATCTTGATTCCCGCCAGGGACATGCGGGAATGACGGAATTGAGAATTGGTCACTTATTTGCGTGACGTTGTACTGATACTACAACGAGGCTTTGAAGTTTCCTCGCCCCGGTCGGAGGACATGGCTGGGGTCAATGCTTTTGACGTAAGGCAATCTTCCATCCTCAGTTCCCCTCCCCCTGGCGGGAGGGGGAGGGGAGGGGGTTGATCTCATACACTTTTCACCCTCCCCCAACCCCTCCCATCGAGGGAGGGGAGTTTTGATGACTTTAAGTCAACAGTATTGAGGAAGAGCGGGGGGAGACTCGAGCGGTTTCAGGCACCAGGCCTGGCTTACCTTGATACCTTCCCGCCTGTTTTCTCCGCCAATGCCTTTGCCCGGAGCAACTCATCGGATTTCATTCCCTCCGCGAGGGAATCGCGATCTCTTGCAGCTTGCTGATTGCCTCCGGAAGCAGAGAGGTCGAGCCATTAGTAGGCCTTCACAAGATCCTGTCCCACGCCGTCCCCTGTGGAATAGAGCCTGCCCACCTTGTGCTGTGCTTCACCGAGTCCACGTTGGGAAGCCTTGAGATACCATCGGAAGGCGTCCGCCTTGCTCTTGGCTACCCCGGTGCCCAGCTCATAAAGGGCACCCAGGTTGTGCTGAGCATAGACGTGCCCTTTTTCAGCAGCCATCCCGTACCACTTGAATGCGGCCTGTTGATCCTTGGGACCTCCCTTTCCCTCATAGTGCATTTGAGCGACCATGAATTGAGCGAGGACATCTCCGTTGCGGGCGGCAAGCAAGTACCATTTGAAGGCCTCAGCGTAGTCCCGCGGCAATCCGACTCCTCCTTCATACATGTCGGCAAGCATCCGTTGAGCTTTTGGATTTCCTTTTTCGGCGAGCCTTCTGAATTCATGCAGGGCAAATCCGTAGTCCCCTCGCTCGTAGGCTGCGGTGGCGGATTTGAGGTCCGCTCCCGCATGCGCCGGCACAAGCAGAATACCTAGAGTGAACAGCAGGGTGAGACCTGCTCTGAAAAGTTGTTTTACTCCTGAGCACGCTGAGATCGCTGAGAGAACAATTCGTATAAAAAGAATCTCTGTGCTCTCAGCGTCCTCTGCGGTGGATTCAAAGCTTTTCATCATTTCGGGTGTCCCGAAGGGACATGAGGGACTGTCATGAAACTTGCACGTGAAGGTAGATGGTTCACCGCTGAAGACGGTTGAGAGTTCAATGGCCGTAAAGCCGGTCTTCAGATTCAATCCAATGCCCGATATCTGAAGGCTGCATCCTCCCCATCCGAGCTAGACTGCTCCACCCCCTCCTCGGCCCTTAATGCCGAAACGATGCTTCAATGCTCCCACGTCCCCGGTTGGGTGAGAGGGCTGGGGCCAATACTGTTGACTTAAGGACACCAAGGCTCCCCTCCCTCGATGGGAGGGGTTGGGGGAGGGTGAAAAGCAAATGAGATCGACCCCCTCCCCTAGCCCCTCCCGCCAAGGGGAGGGGAACCATGGATGAAAGATTGTGTTAAGTCAAACAGCATTGATGGCCGGGGTGAAGGGCCTTCCTCGGCGGATCAAGGCTTCTCTTCATGGTAAGCCCGTTCTGCGTTGACAGCCCAGATATTCTCCTTTCCGGTGCGGCCGGAGACGATGTTGTCAACAGCCGTCATGGCCGCGAGCATGGAGTGATCCTGGTTGTTGTACTTGTGCATGCCGTTTCTGCCTATCAAGAACAGGTTCTGGTACCGGTCGACGTAGTCCCTTATGACATGGAACCGGTCATAGGTTCCCAGGTATGCCGGGTAGGTTTTCGGCATCCTGATGACGGTTCCGTCAAGGACATCCTCCCGGGAGACGACGGCGAGTTTTACGAGTTCCTCGACGGCGTATTCGATCAGGGCCTGATCCGGTTTGCTCCAGAATTCGTCGCCCTCCTCACAGAAATACTCCAGACCAATCCAGACAGTGTCTTCATCCTTGACCAGGTAAGGGCTCCAATTGTTGAATATTTGTATTCTGCAGATTTTGACGTCCCGCTCCTGGACGTAGATCCAGTTATCCCGCACCCTATTTGTACCGGCGCTTTTTCGCCCGGACTCGTCCCTGACCCGGAGTTGCTTGAGAAGTAGACCTACCGTGATGAAATCGCGGTAGACAAGACCTTCCGAGACCTGCCGAACCTCCTGGGGGACTCCGTCTCCCATGGATTGAATGAGCTCTCTCACCGGCATTGTGGAGAAAAAGTAATCCCCTCTCTGCACCTTTTCTTCACCCGTGGACTCATTCCGTACGGTTGCCTCCATGACCCTGTCACCGCTGACCCTGAGTCCTGTCACCCTGTGCATCAGCTCCGTTCGTCCACCGCGGGCATTGATGATTTTGGCAACTTCCTGCCACATCTGGCCGGGACCGAGCTTCGGGTAGAGGAACTGCTCGATGAGGCTAGTTTCCGTTCTCTTTTGAGCCAGTGACGAATCTTGTGAGAAAAGTCTCCTTGCCGCCTGAAGAACGGCAAGACCCATGGAAAGCCCCTTCACTCTCTGGGCACCCCATTCCGGAGAAATCCTGCGGCACGGAACACCCCAGACCTTTTCCGTGTAGTCCTTGAAGAAGGTCAAGTAGAGCTCCCTGCCGAACCTGTTGATGAGAAAATCTTCGAGGGACTGTTCAGGCTTGATGGGGAACGCTCTGGCCCTGAGATAATCAAGGGTTATCCTTGTCGCTCTCAGCAAACCAAGATTGAGGACTGTCCTTATGCTGAGGGAGATGGGGTAATCAAAGAACCTTCTCAAGAAATAGATTCTCGAAAGACGCCGACGGACCAGCATGACCCTGTCCTCCAGTTCCGGGTCCGGCCCATGGAGGTCCGCGCTAAAGGGGCCGGAACCGGGGAGCGCCAGATCATCTCTTGCCGGAGAACCCTGCAAGGGAAGGATCTTGAGCCACCACTTCATGACCCTGTCGGACTTGGAAAAGAACCGATGACCGCCAATATCTATCCTGTTCCCCTTGTAATTTACTGTTCTCGATATGCCTCCTACATCATCGGACATTTCATAGATGATGGGCTTGACGTGTGTCCTTTCGATCAGTTCATACGCCGCAGTGAGCCCGGCGGGACCGGCCCCGATGATCACGGCAGTCTTCTCATTCATATGCGCGTCGCTCTTGAAACAGTAAGAATCGTCTCGCGAAGAAATTCCACAGATAGACGAAGAAGGTCGATGCGATCTTGGAGACGAGATAATGGAGTTCGACCTTTTCCGTAAAAAACCACATGAAGATTTCGTTCAACGCAAGGCCGACAACCCCGATCAAGGCAAATATGCCGAATTCAACAGCCCTGTTGGCAAGTCTGTGGACACTGAAAACCCAGGTGATGCTCAGAACGTAGTTGGTAGCAAGGCCAAGGGTGAAAGCGAGCCCCGCCGATATCAGATAATGGACGCCAAGATACCGGGTGAGGAGGAAAAGCGCCGAAAAATCCAGAAGAAACGCTGTTCCTCCCACGAACGTGTATCTGAAAAGCTGAACCATGACATTCTGGCTGTCGTGCTTGACCAGAATGTCCACCAGCGTATCCTTGCCAGGCATACGACCCCCAGGACAGATGCGAATTTGAGGCCATGGTTCACCACTCCCCCCTGGTTGAGCGATACTTTGGAGGGCAGGCGCCTCTACTTGCTCTTTTGTGCGAAGACTCTATATCCTTTGTCCTCGTATAAGAGAAGAATGTTGCTGTCCCTGGATAAATAGGTGTCCATCAAGGAGCCTCGCACAGCCAGGAAATGGCTGAATCCGTACTTCCTTATGAAGTCGACATAGTATGTTTTTCCTATGAGAACTTCAAAATAGTCGTTGAGTATATCATCCTTCTTATTATTAGATTTGAGAAACACTTCAGCCCTAGGATCAATAAAGGTCTTAATTCCCTTGAATTCAAGGAATGAACCGACATCATAATCGTTGAATAACCTTAGATTGTCAGCATCAAGATTATTAAGTATATAATTTGCAGCGTCCAAAGGAAGTAAGTTTTGATAAAAAGTTTTTTCAGTATGCCTTGGTGCCTTAAATATAATGAGACAATATATTAAAAACAAAAAAAATAATTTTAAATAAGTATATACATCAGCTTTTTGTTTATAGGAACTAGTTGCTTTAAGTATGTCAAAATCACGATAGTAGTATGCCAAAAATGAAAATGAAACAAGGAAGTACTGAATGTTTCTGATAGATGACAGTCCCATATAACCAGTCACCAGGGTAATTAATATATATCTAATCCTAGTGGTTCCAGCTTTATAAAAAGAATATGCCAATACTACAAAAATATACATGCAAAATACAATAAAGCCCTTAAGATCTTGAAAAGATGGGCTTTGCATTTCAAGAATATAATCTTTTATGTATTTATTTCCATATGAATTATAAAAATACACAAGTGCATCAATAGAATAAGGATTTATAAAAGCAGAGAGAGCTGCCAAAAAACTAAATAATATAATTGGAAACAAACTGTATCCATGAGTTGTAATAAGTCCACTCTTAATATTAAAGCCATCAAGAAAATATGGAATCAAAAGGATAAAAAAAACTGGCCATACTGCAGCGTGCAAGTTAATTAGAAGTAATGAAAGCAATGGCAGGTATATTAAATAGTAAATTCTGGATTTGCTTATGTAAAGTTCTAAGCAATATATTTGAATAATAAAAATTAATATGGAAAATAGCCATGGCCTTAATAGGACAAAAAAACCCATACCCACACATACGGTAAGCGATATGGTTGTAGATATTGGCAAGTTGTCATTGCTAATTAAGCATAGCACAACTTATATGTAAAATATCCATATAATACGTAATAAATATATGTTAATATGTAAAGTCCATTGTAATCAAAGAGATTATAGATAAAGAAGAATATGGATGCACTCAACCATTGCTGCATCACGAAGCGAAGGCCTTCATGAAAGGTGAAAGGCTCGACGGTGGGCAGCCCGTGCTGGAATACGTACCTGCCGTGGGAGAGCAGAAAGAACGTATCATTATCGAGGGGGATTGAATCCACAATCGCAGTGCACAGGGGATCAGTATAAGCAGGGACACAAGGATTCTGTCGCCTTTGTCCCATTTTCTATCCGGTGCGCAGTACGTATTGCATAGCCATCTAACTCACCGCAGTCTCACCAGAGTAAAGGGTCACCGCAAAGGCACAAAGATCATCACGCCAGACCGCAGTTGATTCCAATCTGCAAGATCCGGCAGCTGAAATGAGGCAATTCCAGGCAAATTGGTCCAGCCTTTCCTTTGATTCTGCCTGTGCAATCATGACCCTGTATGCAGGGGTAAACACCAGAAATTTATCGGCCTGCCACGCCGTTACTTGACTTGACTTCGAAAACCCTGAATCGCTCATCCTTTCCTACATATACAGGCTTCAGAAGTGCGGGCTGATTCTCAATAAGTTGGCACAACAGTTCATGAAAGGGCCTTTCCTCCTGAAACCCCGGCATGGGAGTCTGGACCAGATATCGTGCTTTCCCCGATTCCAAATTCCGCGACAGATCGTTTATCGTGCCCACGGGTGGTTCTTCTCCCCCATAGAAGAGGGAGAGGGGAGAACAGACGTACGGACGGAAGGCCCGTCGGCCTGTGTAGAGGTAGGTCATCGTATCAAGAGCGGATGCTATGGAATCTTCGGGCTTGCTGTGTTCCTTCAGCCACGTGAAAAGATCTTCATAATCGGTCCAGGATACCTGAACGCTGGTAGGACTGAGGCGCGGATAGTGCCCGCTGCGATTGGCAATACTGCCCTGGTATATAGAGATTAAGTTGAAGGCTATGAGAACGCTCAATGCAGCAACTCCAAACTGATTGTGGCGTTGGAATAATACAAATCGTTTCAGCACCATCCACACACCACCTATTAAGTAGGCAAAAAGGAAAGGCAGAACCGGGATGAGAAAGCGGGCCGGCGGCCATGGCCATAAGCACACGATTACCAGATAACTGATCAGAAACCACGGCAGCAATATTCGCTCGCGAAGCTGCCTCCACAGATAAATCGAAGTTGTTACGAACAACGTCAGGCAAGGCATTATCAGCAATGTTGAAAGATCTAATGAATATAAGAAATCTGTTAATCCTTGTCCAGCCATTAGGATGGTGTGTATGACCAACATGAGCATGTTCAGCATCAACACGCGCCCGATTGTGGGGAGTCCATGAGATGACCACCAACCAAAATAATCTGTATAATACATGAGTGGACCATTAATTTGATTGCCCCCTTCCAAGTTCACCACTATCCAAAACCCCCATGTGGATAGAGCAATCGTGGCTCCCAAGACGACCCAGCGTATAGGACGAGATGACCAGTGGAGAACTAAAAGCCCTGCTGGCAGTAGAGCCAAGCCAACTGACCGGCAAAGGAATGGCACTGCTGCCACGTTCCCCAAGAAAAACTGGCTCACTCGAGAACTGGAGGATGCTCTGACTTGATTGTCCAACGCCCAAAGCGATAAGGCAAGGGCCAGGGCGAAAGGCATCTCAGACATGGTCAGGCCCGTTAGGCATAAGAATGAATAACATGTGCCACACAGAAGCCCAGCAGCTAAGGCGATGCTTCGTGAAAAGTAGCTGAACCGCACCAGATACAGATACATGACTGCAACGGCCGCCCCGCCCGTCAATAGAGACAGCCCCTGCATGGCAAGAAGGTTTTCCGGAAAGACAGGCCACAGCTTCCATATGACACTCAAAACCAGTGGATAAAGAAACGGATACTTGGTCTGGGCCGGAGTGTTGGGCAGATCGATAAGACGGTACCCGTGACCAGCGGCAATTGCTTTGGCGGTGATCACATAAATCCCATCATCATGATAAACACCACAGACTCCGATAACCATTTGGCAGAAGCCAGCAATCAATATAATCCCTGCCAAAATAGCAGCAGATATAAAATCCCCATGTTCAAGTTTGACAACATCTGCTCTCATTGAAGATTCAGCTCAAGAATTTTTAAGGAACTATAATTCATGTTGGAAGTAAGGTTCCCTTCATACAATTACGAAGAAACTCAACCGACCTAGGCCGTCATATATGACTTTTTGAGGCACCACTACAATCTGGATCCCCCTGTGGGCGGGGATCTTCTCGAGCAGCTCGAAATGGGTTCGCACCGAAGCGATCAACTCGCCACGCTGAGAGATGTTCGCCTCGCGAATGGGTCCGAGCCGCCCCGAAGCGCCTGCAAGGTGATCGATCCCGTGGGGGTCGACTCCCATGATGCGGGCACAGGTGGCATCCACCGCCGGCAGGTTGGCACCCATTACAAGCACCTCCGCATGTCGAGGCTTCCCCATGATGGGGCCGTCTCCTTCCATCCCCACTATGCCGTCGACAATGGCCAGGTGTGGCCGGAAAGAGGCGTTGATGTCGAGTATGGAGTTTTCAATTCCGTGATGATGCAAAACGTTCTTGGGCCATCCATAGAACGCTCCCGGCATGAGTCCGAAGAGATTCTTCATGGACAGTGTGACACCTGTCCAATGGTGCGTCTTCATCTTGGGCATGGAGACGACCCAGTCAACCTGGCGCAGCGAGTTGGGAAAAGTCAGAGTCTTGAGGCGGGTGCGACCGCCCGCATTCGCAACCGTGTAGACCGAATCATAATTCAGGTCTACAAAAGGGACCCCGTCTTCATGGAGAATATCCGCAAACCCTGATTCTTCCAAGACAAGTATGGAGTCACGGCAGTGTCCGGCTCCCTCTGCCACCACAATGCGTGCGGCGCCCAAGTGAAGGAAGGCCTCTATTGCGCCCCGGACGACCAGTGGATGGGTATTGATGTGGGTGCCACCCCGGCGGGGTTCTACAAGATTGGGCTTAAGCAGGATTCGCTTGCCGAGGATCTCCTTTTCCGTGACTCCCAACTCACGCAAGCCGGAGAGAATGATTGAGGCCATGTCGACATCGTAGGTTGCTGCCCTTGCAATGAATGTATCTGCTCTCAGCCCCCTTTCCGTGAACCTCCGCAAGAGCCAGGCCCCGTTGAGGGCCAGGGTTCCGCCAAGGATCAGGCCCAGGAGGAAGTCTCTGCGGGAAATGCCTCTATTGCCGGTCAGCAACTTGTGTCCCCACATCTACTGCTCTCCGCGTCCGGCCAAGATCCCAACAAGTCCCCTGTTTGCCGAGAAAGCAATCAAAAGGAGGCTCAGCAACGAAGTGTCGAAAGGGCCAAACGTGTCTTGCTTCTTCAGCGTTTCCATCACCCACACCTGTGAATCTTCCGGGCGTTCTCCCCATGCTCCGAGGCCGAGCAATCCCCACCCCAGCGAGAGTGGAGTCCGCAATCGCCTGGTTTCCTTCCTGAGGTACTCGAGACTCGCAGCGATGGATTCTCGCGAAGTCCGCCCCGATAAAGCATTGAGAGCCATTCCCGTGGCATCGGCCATGGGGAGGAGCTCCTTCCCGAAAATCAGAGTGTTCCCGTAGTTCCAACCGCCTCCGGGCAACTGGCGGTCCATGAGCATGAGCAGAGCCTCCTGAACCCGTTCGTGCCCCCCATGTCCGGCAACGGTTAAGGCCATGACCGCAAGGGAGGTGGGCTCGACCCATGAGTGTGTCATGTCGACCCATGGCCAGCCCCGGATGGCCGTGTCGTGCCCGACGGGCCCATTGGGTTTTTTCTGCCAGTGCAGTCCACTGTGTTCGATCAGAAAGCGAACGGCGCGCGCCTGCGCCTCGCGATCCGGTGGTGATCCATCCTGCCAGGCAAGGATTGCCAGAGCGGTTGGCCAGTAGGCTTCAGGATGATCGGGAGAAATGCTCAGCCGGCCATCTTTGAGCTGATCGGCGGCGAGTCTTGATCGAGCCTTTTCGACAAGCTCCGGTTTTGTCTCAGTCAATGCGAGGGCCAGTATTGCCCAGGCCGTCGCATCCGGGCGATACTCTCCTCCGGGAGACGCCGCAAAACCACCATCCTCGAGCTTTCTTCCACACAAGTCCTCGAGGACCATGTTGATATGCTCATCAACCATGAAAAGACTCAAGCATTTTCATCGGGTAAAATCTGAGTCGTCATCTTCCCATTCCTCAGCACAGCCCCATCCAAGAGAGTGCCCGGACCCCAACCGCCCTTCTCGCGAAGGCGGGAAGGGTGCGCGGTGTTGTGGACACATCATGCCCTGAGGTTGACCTGAGTGAAACTCGGGCAACAGATATGCAAAATACAGTAAACTAAGAAAAGACGTGTTTCAAGGCCAAGGGATCACAACATGGGTCCATCTCTATCAGTTCCTGGTAGACTCCATGAGGCTTGCCTGAACACCTCGGGAAATAGTTTTTGCTTGACTGATTCTTTGGGTCTGATAGCATCAACTCGTCTAACTATCCGAAGGGCTTGTCTAAATTGAAGGTTCTGGATCTCGGTTTTGGCAAACGGAGAGACGATGTATAAAGAATTCTATGGCTTCTCAGAAGAACCTTTCGCCCCCAACCCCGACCCCAGATTCCTCTTTTCAACCGAGAGCCACAAAAAGATTCTGGATTCCCTGGTGCAAGGGATCAAAGCAAGGAAGGGTTTTTCTTTAGTTACAGGAGATGCAGGAACAGGAAAGACGAGTCTCATCCAGCAACTGATGCCGATGCTCGATCCCAAGACCAAGACCATCCTCATCGATCAACCTTCTAAGACCTTCGAAGAGTTGTTGGAGGGTATCCTTCGAGATTTATGTCTCCCCCTGGAGGAACGCAGCAAGAGTTCGATGCTGTGGCAGCTCAATGAATATTTGTACCAGCTGTCGTCCCTGGATGAAACCCTGCTGATATGTGTGGATGAAGCGCAGGACCTGAACGAAAAAGTGATGGAAGAGCTGCGCCTGCTCGCTAACCCCGACCCGCGAAGGCCGGGGCAAGGGGTTGTGCAAGAAGTCTTCGTGGGGAATTCGGAGATCGAAGAGAAACTGAACTCCAAGAACTTAAGACAGCTTCTGCAGAGGATTTCAATCAGGTGCAGGCTCGAACCTTTGAACGAAAGCGAAATCCGGCAGTACATCAACCACCGGCTCGACAAGGTCGGAAGCAACATTTCGGATGTGTTCACACCGGATGCCACTGATTTGATCTGCCGCTACAGCAAAGGGGTTCCCCGGGACATCAATATACTCTGCTCCATCGCGCTCTCCGCCGGCTACGCCCTGTCCAAAAAGAAGGTCGACGGGGATGTGGTGGAAGGGGTTTCATCAATAGTGGACGGGCGGAAGCCAGGCAAGTGGCGAAGGACAGAGGGTTCATTCAAGGGTTTGCTTCATCATCTCGCAAACAGCTCCGTCATCATGAAAATCACCTATATGCTCTGGGCATATTCTCTGCTGGCATTGGTTGGTCTCTTCTGCCTGAAAATCTTTTTCTGAAAGAGACTTCCATCCCAATATCCATCCTCATCTCTTCCTTACTTCTGAAGTAGCAATGTTAGAATCTTGCTGAGGGAAAAAACAAAAATAAGGATCGACAGAACAATAAACAGGATTCGAATGACCTTGTAATGCGATTCCTTTAGCGGAAACAATCCCGAGAGGCCTTTCGGCTTGCTGGGTCGAAGGTGTTCCAAGTCCTTGATGGCTTCCTTGGCGATCTTTGGGTTAATCATCGGGCTGGATTTGACGTAGCCATACAAAAAAGCCCGGTCACAGACCAGATTTATGACTCGGGGAACCCCCTGAGCAAATTCCCAAATAATATTGGCGACCCCCGAGGTGAAAACCTCGGCCATATCCCGGCCCGCCAGTCTCAGCCGGTGCTCCATGTATTCTATTCCCTCCTCACGGGTCAGAGGAGAGAGTCGGCAGTGCACGTTCATCCTTTTTCTCAGGGACTGCAATATCTGTCCATTCAACTTCGCTTCCAGCTCCGGGTGTCCAACAAGCAGAATCTGGAGTACTTTGCCGGCGGGGATGTCCGGGCTGCAGAACCTGCCCAATGCCACCAATGCCTCTTCGTCCAAATTCTGGGCCTCATCGATGACAACCGCCACAATCTCGTCCCGAGAAAGCCTCTCGTTGAGATACTTTCTGAAGCGAGTCATGAGGGAAAACAAGTCCTCTTCCCTTTCACCGAAGGGCACATCAAGGTCTCGAAGAATGCTCTTGAGGAGGCCTTTAAATTCAAGACCCGGGTTGAAGATGAAAGCAGTCTTTATTTTTTCGCTAAGGTCTTTCAGGAGAGCATAAATAAGAATGGTCTTCCCCAAGCCGACTTCTCCCGTGACGACAACAATGCCTTTCTTTTCTTTGATCCCGGACATCATGGAGGAAAGAGTCTCAAAATGGCTGCGGGCCGGGTACAAAAACCTGGGATCGGGGCTGAGGGTAAAAGGTTCTTCCGTGAAACCATAAAACTCCCTGTACATCGGGTATCCTTTTGGAGAAATTTCGATTTTTCAACTTGCATATCAGCTTGTTACCATAACTTGTATCTATAACTACACCATACCCGAGGCTCCTGCAAAACTCTATTTTGGGATGCACCACAGTTGACGAGGCGGCCATCACCAGCATTCATCAAGGATTGGCGGGATAGAGAGCTTGTCCGGGCGTTCATCCAGGGAATGAAAGGTTCATGGAAAGAGTCGGAACGACGCTCTTCGGCACAGGGCCCTCCCGATGCGACCGGACTCCCGGGGGAATGATGACCAGCGTGATGCGCCGGTTCAGCTGTCTTCCGTTTTCCGTGGCGTTGGACGCCACGAAGTTCGCCTCTCCGTATCCCCGGTATGCAATGCGCGGCGGGTCGACGCCCTTTTGGGCAAGCAGTTCCGCCACGGCCTGCGCCCGTTGCTCGGAGAGGGCCAGGTTCTGCTTTTCAGAGCCACTGCTGTCGGTGTAGCCACTGATCTCGACTCGGGTTTCCGGGTATTTCCGGAGGAGATCGGCAACGTATTCCAGGTCCCCAGAGCTGTCCGGCTTGATCTGAGATGCTTCCACATCGAAAAAGGAATCCGACTTGAAGGTAATCGCCAGGATATCCTGCAGTCGTTGAACACTGACCCCATCCGCCTGGGCGAACCGCTGGACCAGTTCCCTTTCCTGCTGATCCACGACGCTTCCGACAGGCGCGGCCGAAGCGGCTCCCGCTGCAGCTTCTTCAGTGCCTTTTCCCTTGATCTTTCCAAGGATGGACCCCACGATGTCACCCAGGCCCGGCCCGGGAGCGGTTCCTTCCTCGGTGGGAGTTGTCCCGGTTGTGGCACAGCCCGAAACCGCCATTGTCAGTGCCATCATTATGCATAAAACCCTGCGGCTCATCGTTGACCTCCAGTAGGGGTCGAGCAAGAATCTGTTCCTTTGGTCAGGAGTTCCTGACATTAGCACGAATAGAGTGGTAAATGTACCAAGTCTTCTGCCGCGCAAGGATGAGATCTTGCATTTCTCAAATCACCGCAAAGACGCGAAGGATGCAAAGAAAGACTGAAAAGGACCCTTTGTGCATCCTTTGCGATCTCTGCGTCTCTGCGGTGAGAATCGAAGCATTTCAACCTCATCGAGCATATGTGCCGGCCTCTCAACTCCTTCAGTGGGAAGGCGACCAAGGTTTTTCCCTGGTGAAGCCCACTGCAAATTGCAGTTGATTCCCATGGTGTATTCAGATAGATATCGCCCAACTTCGGGACTTCACGGGCATCGAGAACTCTGATGACTGTTTCGGCAGCCTCGAACATTTTCCGCGTCAATGAAGGTGGTCAGCGCATATGAGACGAGAGGTCCTCAGGTACCTTTGGCCATACCGATTTCCCTTTTTGATCGCGTTGGGTCAGGTTCTCCTCATCAGCCTGTGTGAGATTCTGAAACCATGGCCGTTGAAAATTGTCATCGACCACGTCCTGACATCCAAACCCGTCCCCTGGAAGTTTGCCGCATCTTTTGCAGGTGATACGGTCCTTGTTCTCTGCTGTGTCAGCCTTGTGTTCATTTACCTGCTCCTGGGCGGATTGACCCTGTTGAACAACTACACGACCATCAAGATCGGTCAGCGGATGGTCAACGACCTCAGAAGCGACCTGTACAGCCACCTTCAGCGCCTCTCCCTCGCTTTCCACAGCAGGAGGCAAGTGGGTGACCTCATGTACCGGGTCACCGCGGACACCTACGCCATTCAGAGCCTCACCATGAACGGCGTTTTCCCGATTGTGACCGCCGGAGCCCTGCTGGGCGGCATGTTCTTCGTGATGGTGAGGCTGGACTGGCAGCTGACCCTGCTCGCCCTGAGCATCTGCCCCGTTCTTTTGATCACGATCACCCTTCTCAGCAAGAAGATCACCTCCGCCGCCACCCGGGCTCGAGAACAGGAGAGTGAGGTCTACTCGGTGGTTCAGCGGGCCATGTCCGCCATGCGGATCATCCAGGCGTTCACCAAGGAGGAGGAGGAGCACAGGAAGTTCATGTCCGCCAGCGTCCAGAGCTTGGATGCGAGCTTGCGCCTGTTCACCCTTCAGACGTTTTACTCCGGCGTCGTCAACGTCGTGATGGCCCTCGGGACCGCTTTCGTCGTGTGGTTCGGGGCGAGACATGTTCTCTCGGGAACCCTAAGCGTCGGCGACATCGTGATCTTCACGACCTACCTCGCCTCCCTCTATGCGCCCATCAACACCATCACCCAAACCTGGGGGCTCATCCAGGGGGCGAAGGTCGGTGTACAGCGGGTATTCGAGATACTCGACGTGGAACGGGACATGAAGGATGGAAGCCGTGTGTTCCCGGAAAAGGGCACACAAGGCGAGATCGTCCTGGAGGATGTCTCCTTTCAGTACGTGGAGGCTCAACCCGTCCTCAAGAACATCTCCGTCCACATTAAGGCCGGCCGGCGGGTGGCCGTGGTCGGTCCGACGGGAGTCGGGAAATCCACCCTGGTGAGCCTCATCCCTCGCTTCTACGATCCCATCCAGGGGAGGGTCCTCATCGACGGCACCGACCTGCGGGAATTCCAGCTCAAGTCCCTCAGGAAACAAATCTCCATGGTGCTTCAGCCCCCCCTGGTTTTCCCCATCTCCATAAGGGAAAACATCGCCTATGGGAGACCCAGGGCCACGGAAGAGGAAATCACCTTCGCAGCCCGTCTCGCGAGGATTCACGAATCCATCGTGAGGCTGCCCAAGGGTTACGACACGCTGGTGGGAGAACAGGGAGCGACCCTTTCCGAGGGGGAAAGGCAACGGATCACCATTGCCCGTGCCATCTTGCGAGACGCGCCCATACTCATTCTCGACGAACCCACGTCCTCCGTCGATGCGGAGACGGAAGCCGCCATCATGGATGGCTTGAATGAGCTCATCGTCGGTCGCACCACGTTCATCATAGCCCATCGTCTCTCCACCGTAAGAGAAGCGGACTTGATCCTGGTGCTCCGCTCGGGTGAAATCGTGGAACAGGGCAGCTTTGATGAGTTGGTGCGGGCCGGTGGCTTCTTCGCTTCCCTCTACAGAACCCAGTTTGGCCTCCAATAGCGCCCTGCCCCGTGACCCCATTTGGAGCCGCCTCCCACTCAAAACCTGTCGTGAGCTTATCGAAGGGGGGGAACCCTGTGTCGGTAAGGAATCCCCGAATGCCCCCTGGCTTGGTTACCATTTTTGCTTTCCCCATGCCGGAATTTGCACTATAAGGGTGCCTGGGAGAACCTGTCCTGTACCGAGCTCCTCGTATTCTTGCCTTTCCACCCTTGGTATCTCCGAAGGGATGGTCAGCGGGAGAGGTGGGAGAGCGCCTTGAGGCGCTGGCCGGAGCAGGGTGAAAAAGAATTTCATTCCTTTTGCGTCCCCACCATTTCCTGGTTCGTTTTTTGCTTCTTGAGATCGGTTTGTCTTTGGATCATTCGCCTGGTTCAGCCACACGGCGGTTTGATGCGATCTCATTGGGTGGACTCTGCATGCTGGAGACTGTCCCAAGTGACGGGCGGAGCTGAACTTCAGGTGCTTCTTCGAGGTGGTGTTGATGAAACGTTGGATTGCAGCGTCTGTTATTCTGCTCATCGGACTCTTCTTCTCAAGGCACATTTCCCCAAGCCAGGATGTGGACCTTTACGTGAGAAATCGAGTCTCGGAGCTTTCTCTTCACGACTACGTTGCTCCCCGCTACACGGCGTCTTTCGGATCAAGATCCGAAAAGTCCCGGCCCGGACAGGCATCCTTTTCGGACGTGGTCACTTCCCCCAGGGACCTCCAGGTTCCCAAGGGCCTGAAGGTCATGGTTTTTTCCCCGCACCCCGACGATGAAACCCTCGGAACCGGGGGACTCATGCAGCGCGTTGTAGAAAACGACGGTGCCGTGCGGGTCGTTTTCATGACCAATGGGGACGGATACAAAGAAGCGTTCGCCACCTCCAAGCGTTCCGGAAAACCTTCTTCGGAGGATTTCATCGAGTATGGAAAGATGCGCCAGGAGGAAGCACGTCACGCCCTGTGTGAACTGGGGCTTTCCTCAGAAGACGGTCTTTTCCTCGGGTTTCCTGACGATGGTATCGACGAGTTGTGGACTTCGTACTGGTCCAGGCGCACCCCTTACACATCGCCGTACACTCAGGCCGATCGCCCACCCTACGAGGAATCGTTCAGCCGTTGGTCTAAATATGCGGGAGCGGACCTGGAGGCTGCAATCCGTCGTGCCCTGAAGGAGTTTACGCCGGATTGGATCGTCATCCCGGATCCCAGGGATCAGCATCCAGATCATGCCTGTACCGGGGTGTTTGTCATGGACAGTCTCAGAAAGCTGAATCAATCAGGAGACTTATCTTTCCAGAATACTCAGGTGCTGACCTACCTGGTTCACTTCGCGGGTTACCCCGATTCTCAAAGGTGGCTGAGGACGATAAAGAAGGCCGGAATCGCCGGTTCCCTCGCCAGTGTGCGGCTCCTCTCGCCAACCCGTTGGGTCAGCCTGCCTTTGAGCAGTGCCGAACTTGGCCGCAAGGCACGGGCACTGGCCGCTCACCAGTCTCAGTTCGAGATGCTCGGGGGGTTTTTCAGGATCTACGTTCGGCACAGGGAAGTCTTCGGCCGCCTGGAGCCCACGCAGATTCTGGCAGTGCCCCAGGAATACGCCGCTCCCTTCAATCGTCCAAGCACGTGACAGGGGTCCGTCACCACCAGCATCACGTGAAGACCCGGACCACCTGAGGGGTCCCGTCCCTGATCCCTCACATGTGCGCATTGTGGTCCGTCAATCACTGAACCAGAGACGCGAAGAAAACACTGAAATGAAACACGGGTTCACATTAAGACCGCACGTGTCCGGCGATGACGCCGAGAGCCGGTCTGTTACCAAACGGTTTTTTCCGAGGCAGGCAGTGTTGTCCTGTGGGGTTGCCCTCCTGCTGTGCATCCTGAGCCTCTTTCGTGGGCTTGGCGAATCAGCGGCATCAGGGTGGACCACCGCCGAGGACCGCGGCGTCCAGTGGCTGGTGACACCGGAGGGAAAGCGGATTTTTTCCAAGGGAGTCAACCTTGTCGACGGGTGGAAGGAAACTCCAAGAACCCGGGAAAAAGTGGCCTTCTACTGGGGGAATTTCTATCCTTCCATCAGCGACTGGCGCCGATCCACATCGGATAGCCTCAAGACTTGGGGATTCAACACCCTCGGTGGATGGTCGGACCCTTCACCGGAACTGGGCCACTATTTGACCTTGGACCTGGAGCTGGGACGCAATGCCGAGTTCCACTGGTTTGACCCGTTTGACCCGGGAATGGAGCACAAGGTGGCGGAGTGGGCCGAGAAGCTCACCGCCTCTCACAGAAACGATCCGCGCCTGGTGGGATACTATTCGGACAACGAAGTGGGCTGGTGGAATTCCCCCCTGTTTCAATGGTTCCTCAAGCGCGACCCGGACAATCGCACAAAGCAGGTCCTCTTGAGCACTCTCACTGATCAGTATGGCGGGCGATGGGAGGAACTGAAGAAGGACTGGGTGCCGGCCGAGGGGATCGAAAGCTTCGACGATCTCAAGAAACCGGGAGCCTCCATGAAACTTCGCCCGGGCGGGTCGGGGATCCAAGTCGTGGACCGGTTCATGTTCCTGGTTGCCCAGCGCTACTACGAGCTCATGTACCGGGGAATTCGGAAAGCACACCCAGGGGCCCTGGTGCTCGGCGACCGTCTTCCCCTGTACTACCATCAGGACGCCGTGCGGGCGATGGGAGAAAACATCGACGTCATTTCAACCAACTACAATGTGGATGTCTCTGACGGCTGGGTCGCCCCTTACTACTTCAACGGGTTGCGACTGCTCTCCGGCAAACCGGTGCTGGTGACGGAGTTCTTTTTTGCAGCCGAGGAAAACCGGAGCGGGAATCTCAACGAAACGGCACGGAACGCCCATCCCAAGCCCGGACACCTGATGACTGTTGCGACGCAAGCGGAGCGGGCTCAAGGAGCTGCCGCGGCGCTGCGCAACCTGGCCTCCTTTCCCAACGTCATCGGAGCCCACTGGTTTCAGCTCTACGACGAACCCCTCGGCGGACGCGAGGACGGGGAGGATTACAACATGGGCCTCATCGACACCAGGAACCGTCCTTACGAGGAGGTGACCGAGGTGTTCGGCAGGCTGAACCCTCAGCTGGAATCCATCCACGGTGAGAGCCTGGAGACACGGGGACTTCTCCTTGCCGTGACATCCCCGAAGGACGCCTCCGAGAAAGGCGCCTATGAAATCGCCAGGGCGGATCACCCCCCGGAGGTTCAGGATCAATCCCTCCTGGACTGGGACAAGGAGGCCACTCGAATCGTCGGATTTCAGGCGCGAGAACCATACGTGCCGTTTGGTGACGTTCACATGACGTGGACCCCCGAGGGCCTCTATCTGGCCACCCTCGCCAACACTTACGTCGACCCCGATTTTCTCTATCATGAAGGGGAATTTCCTCTTGCGGAAACCTTCCAGATTCATGTGCTCGTCGAGTGCGATGGGGTCTCGAAGCATTTCGGAATACACCTGGTGCCCCGCAAGAATCCGCAGTTTCCTGACGGGTTCGAAATCAGCCCGAAGCTTTTCCGCTATGCCGGTGGAAGTCCGGGTGATTCTCTCCCCGTTGAGGGACACGTGCAAAGACTGAGCAAGTCGCTTCCCCACATGGCCGTCGAGGCGTTCCTGCCCGCGGCATGGTTGGGAAAGGAGCGGCTCGAGCCCGGCGCGAAGCTGCGCATGAACATCCTTCTCACGACCTATTACGGGGAAATGACCATGGTGTGGTCAGGGGAGCCATCCCTGAAGAACATGGGGGATCCGGGTTCCATGCGAACCGTCCTTCTGCAAAGGCCGTCAGAGAGGACTGCTTCGAGATCGGCACCGGGGGCTGCTTTCGGAGGACCTGTTCGGGCCAGGAACTGAAAAAGGCCGACCGGATCCGTTTTTCGTAATTTAATAGAATCCCAAGATGGCCCCTCAGAACACCCTTTCAGCGCCGGGTTGCTGTCAGGCTTGAGCTGACCCCACCGTGGCGGTCCAGGAGTGCTCCGGAGAGGCGGTTGACCCATTTCTCCGCAACAATCGAGGCAGCGCTGATGAACGCCACGACCACGGACGCCAGGAGCACATAGGCGGCCATGCCGAAGGGTCGCAGGAGTTCCCCGCAGGCCATGACGTAAGGCTGGTGAAGGAGATAGAGCCCGTAGGAATAGGCCCCCACAGTGGCGAGAACCGACCGGGCGCCTGGCAGAAGAGTGACCCACCGTGCCACGTGGGCCGTGATGACAAAGAGGCCCATCCCAATGAAAGCGTCGGTCAATGTGTAGGTGAACACCGGCTGATAACTGTAGCTGCCGAGCACGTAGAGGCAGACCCCCCCCAGCAGCGCCCACCCCGAAAAGAAGCGCCCCTCCGTCACACCCGGATGGTGCCTGTAGTAGTAGGCAAGCACCATTCCTGCCGCGAATTCCCAAAGCCTTGCCCCGAAAAAAGCTCCTTGAGACCAGTTTCCGTGGGCATGGAGAACATCCTGGAGGACATAGCGGCTCAGGATGGTGAACACGGCGCAGACAACGAGAAAGTGAACCGGCGTGAGCCTTCGCAGCAGAACGTAAAGGACGGGGAAAACGAGATAGAGCTCCACGAGCAAGCCGAAGAACCACCACGCGGGCACCAGGTAGTAGAACATCACATCGGCGGGGATCACCCGGTTCCCCATAAAGCTCACCGCGAACCGCCAGTCGATGGGATTCTTGAGGACCAGAAAAGGGGAGATGAGGCAGACCAAATGGGCCAGCCAGTACATGGGGAAGAGCCGCAGAAGCCGCCTTCTGTACCAGTTCAGCCAGCCTGCTTCCGGCCTCTGGATCAGGGCCAGGCCGTATGTCAAACCGAATCCGCTGAGCACCACGAAGACGCCGACCGGCTGAGAACCTCTTTGGAAAAGCGCCGCAACAAGCCCATCCAGGCCGCATGCGAGAGTCTCCCACAGGGAGGCGGGCGCGCAGTCGGAAACGAAGGAAGGCAGCGCGGTGAATTTGAGTGGCCATGGATAACGTTCGCCGGCGTAGCCGATGAAGAAGTGGAAAGCCACGATCCAGAGGATGGAAATCCCCTTGGTGATGTCGATCCACAGAAGCCTTGGTTTGATGGGTTCACTGAGTGGAGCGCTCACAGGCCGGCTCTCTCCATGAGGCTCCCGAGAACCTTTTCCGCCGCGAAATACTCGGCCGCAACTTCCCTCGCCGCCCTGCAGCTCCCTTCGTAATCCGATTCAATGACATCGACGGCCGCGAGGATGTCCTCCATGGTGTTGAATCCGAAGAGTCCCTTTCCCGTCGGGAGGACCTTGCTGAAGCCCGTTTCCTGAGTGATGACGGGGCGCGACGCGGCCAGATAGCTGCAGCTCCGGTCGCTGAACCACCCTGTCAATGGACGCACCACCTGGTCTTTCGCCACGGTGAATTCTCCCCGGGATTGCTGGATGTAACTCCGATAGCGGTTGATGTCCTGGGAGATGGGAAGGGAGCGCGCCACGCTCCAGCCGTTTTCGTCAAGGAGCCGATGAATGGTGTCGTCCACCTCCAGTGCGAGCTCGAACTTGACATTCCGGCGCTTCGGCAGGTCCAGGAACTTCTTGAATTCCCGATCCTTGGTCCAGTACCAGGTTTCCCCGCGCCATTCGAGGTTCTTCCCCTTGTTGTGCCACGTCGTGATGGTGCTGAACGCGGTCCCGCGGGCTGGGGGATGGGGGTTGTCCCAGAGCTCGAGGGCCACGGGCTGGCGAGTCGGAAGCCAGGTGAAGCGTTCGACGGGGACGTCGCAATCGGGGGCACCAAGGTTCTCGCCGAAGGTGAAAAGGGTGTCGTGGGCTTCAAGGGCCTTGATGGTCGGCTCATCCCCGTGGGCCACCTTGATCTGCACGGCGAAAGGATCCGATTCCACGTAGATCCGGCGGGGGCAGGCCATGTGCTCCTCGCGCAGCTCCTGCGACGCAGTCACGTTCAGAAACGCATCCGCCTCCCGGTAGAGCTGCAGCAGTTGTTCTTCCGTCATTCCGTAGCACCTGCCGCCGGGATAACTGCCGCGGAACGCCCAGCGGTCGGCGAAACCGTGTGCCTCGAGGATGGGTGCAACGGCGGCGATGTTTGCGGATGCGTCGGGGGAGAAGTCGAAACTGAGGGGATCGTAAATCCAGCGACCGGAGTCCTCGACGTAGTAAGGGTCGTAACCCAGGCGGCGCAAGCCCGTGAGGTAATGGAGAAACTGGTATGTGACGCCGGCCAGCGGGTACCAGAAGATTATGCCGAAAACAATGATCTTACCCTTGGAAGGTTTCGCATTCGCCATGATGGATTTCCTTCATTCCTTTCAACTGAGAACTCTTGCAGTTTTTATCAGCTGAGTTCGGGCATCCTGGCCCGCAGGGAGGACGAATAGCACCCTGCCGCCCGTGCCTCTCTCAGCAGCCGGCGGCAAACACATCGTCAATGAATCGCTGGAGGACCTTCTTGGAGTCGAAGTGTTCCACAGCCGCAGCGCGGGCTCCTCGAGCATGTTCGGCGTAGTTGGCCTCCACTTCCTCGATGGCCGCCTTGGCCTCTTCCGCCGTGCTGAACGGGAGAAGTCCCTTGTGTGGTGGAATCACCGAGGTGAACCCGGTGTCCTGCACGATGACGGGCCTCCCGGCAGCGAGGTAGCAGACGGAGCGACAGCTGAACCATCCGGTTCGCATGGCCGCGTAGACCTGCTTTGCCGTTGAGATCTCTCCCCTGGAGGCGCCGATGAAATCCTGGTACATGGCGGGGGTCACCGTGGCTTCCGGTCCGTCGATGACCTGCCAGCCGCACTGGGAGAGGCGTTCGACGGGTGCCTTGATCCCACCCACCGCAACCTTCAGGGGAACCTTGACCTGCCGGGGAAGGTCCATGAGCTTTTCGAATTCCGTGCCTTTGCTGAAGTATTCCACGCCTTGATAAACCAGCTTCCCCTTGAAGTTGTTCCAGGTCATGATGGTGGTCCAGGGGGAAGTCATCGAAGGGACAGTGTCGGCGATGGGTTCCCAGAGGCCGAGTACAGCAGGCATGCGGGTGGTTTTCCACTTGAAGTCGAGTTTAGGGACAATGCAATCGGAGCCGTGGATGTTCTCCGCGTAAGTGAAGTGCCGGTCGTGGGCTGCGACGCTCCCACACCAGCGGTCCACGTTCTCGGACCACTCCAGCCGCTCGCTGAGCATGATCTGGTTGTACCCGGGGTCCGTGTCCAGAAAAACTTTCACGCATCCGCCCGAAAGTTTCTCCGGGATCATGCAGGCCCCGCTGACATTGAGAAAGACGTCGGCGGTCCCGGCGAAGGCATCGAAGGCTTCGCGCCTCATTCCGAAGCTTTCTTCATGGAGGTGGAGGTAATGCCACCGGTTGGCCAGGTCCGGGGCGTAGGCGTTGAAGAAGTCACGCAGATACGCCGCCGAATAGGAGCCCTCGGCGGTGTGTGTCTTCTCGATGGGGTGGTACGGCCAGCTCCAGGTATCCTCATGGTAGACCACATCGTGCCCGAGCCGGGCGAAACCGACGATGTACTGAAGATAGTCCCAGGCCACTCCCCCCACCGGATACAACCCCACAAGGCCCGTGACGATGATGCGCAGTCGAGAGTTCTCCATTCGCTCAAGCCCCCTGAAATCCTCTGGTCCTATTGCCTTCAGCGGCAAAGGAATTCTCTGCCAGCCACCTGATAATAGCCCAAGTTCCCCGTCACGGCCAACCCATCCTCACGGAGCGTAGATGGCACACTTGCGGGATGCGAGGGCCGCTTCCCGGATGGCCTCCGCAAACGTGGGGTGCCCATGGACGGCTCGCCCGATGTCTTTCGAGGTTCCGTTGAACTCCATGGCCAAAACGCATTCCCCGATCAGATCCGAAGCACGGGGCCCGATGATGTGGGCTCCGAGGATGCGATCGGTCCCGGAGTGGACGATGAGTTTCACGAAGCCGTCGGTTTCCCCCATGCAGCGCGCTCGCCCCGCTCCGCTGAAAGGGTACGTTCCGACACAGTGGGGCACACGGCGCTCCCTGGCCTGTTCCTCGGTGATGCCCACGGAGGCCACCTCGGGATACGTGTAGATGACCGCAGGAATCGCGTCGTAGTTCACTTCGCCTGGGAGGCCCGCCATGCACTCCACTGCGGCGATTCCTTCCGCAGAAGCCTTGTGGGCCAGCGCGGGGCCTTCCACGAGGTCCCCTATGGCATACACCGACGGGACGGAAGTGCGATATTGCCCGTCTACGAGGACGTGTCCCGTCCGCGGGTGAAGGCGAATTCCCGTTTCCTCCAAGCCCAGGCCCCGCGTGAGGGGGCGTCGACCCACGGCGACGAGGACCCTGTCGCACTCAAGGGTCTCCTCGCCTGTCTCGGATTGGACATGGAGCGTGACTTTCTCCCCCTCGACATCAGAACGGACCACCCTGGTGCTGAGTTGAAACTCCATTCCCTGCCGCGCAAGGATTCGTTGGAGTGTGCGGGACACCTGACCGTCCAGGGGTCCTGCGATGGAGGGCATGATCTCGATGACCGTCACCCGGGAACCGAGCCTTCTCCACACAGACCCAAGCTCCAGGCCAATGTAGCCTCCTCCCACGACGGCCAGGCGTTCGGGCACTGAATCCAGGGACAGGGCCTCCGTGGAACCGATGATCCGCTTTCCGTCGAAGGGCAGGGACGGGATCTCGATGGGCTCACACCCCGCGGCCAGGAGCACTGACCCGGCCTCGAGCTTCAGGGTTTCCGACTGTGTTTGCTCTGAGCCCGGAGAGACCTCAACCGTCGTTGGGCCGGCAAGCCTCGCAGTCCCCTGGACAAGTGACACCCCACTCCCTTCAAGAAGACTCCTCACGTTGTTGCAGAGGTCCTGCACCACCTGATCCTTCCTTGCCATCATGGTCGCCAGGTCCAGGCGGATTCCTTCGACCGTGATGCCATGGGAAGCCAGGCGGTTTCGAACGAGGTCATGGTTTTCGCTCGAATCGAGGAGACACTTGCTGGGAATGCACCCCACATTGAGGCAGACCCCCCCGGGCCTGGACATCCTCTCGACACAGGCGACCTTCATTCCAAGCTGCGCTGCCCGGATGGCTGCCACATACCCTCCAGGTCCAGCCCCGATCACGATGAGATCGTACTTTGTCAGTAAGGCCATTTCATATCTCCAGCATGATCCGTTCCGGGTCCTCGATGCATTCCTTGATGCGCTTCAAAAAGGAAACCGCTTCCCTGCCGTCGATGATCCGGTGGTCGTAGGTCATGGCCACGTACATCATGGGACGCATCGCCACTTCGCTCCCCGCAGCCACCGGCCGGTTGTCGATCCTGTGCATGCCGAGGATGGCGCTTTGGGGGGAATTGAGGAGTGGGGTGCTGAGGAGGGAACCGAACACTCCCCCGTTGGTGATGGTGAAGGTCCCGCCCTCCAGGTCGGAGAGCTCGAGGCGGTTTTCCTTGATCTTGTGGACATAGTCCATGATGGAACGCTCGATCTCGGCAAACGTGAGCCGATCCGCATGCCGTATGACCGGAACGACGAGTCCTCTCTCCGCTCCCACCGCCACACCGATGTGGAAATAATTGTGGTACACGATGTCCTTCCCGTCGATGAAGGCGTTGACCTCCGGGTACGCCTTGAGGGCCTCCACGGAAGCTTTCACGAAGAAGGACATGATCCCAAGGGAAAGCCCGTACCGCTCCCGGTAAGCGTCCTTGAAGCGAGCCCGAATCTCCTGGACGCGGCTCATGTCCACATCGTTGAACGTGGTCAGGGTGGCCGTGTTCTGCTTGGCGGCCACGAGGCGCTCCGCAATCCTTTGACGTATGGGGCTCATGGGCTTTCTGATCGTCTCCTCGCCAAGCAGAGCTCCTGTTGGAACTATCGCGGGGGGGGCATCAGAAAACCTCGGCTGGGGCTTCGCGTGTTCCAGGGTCTTGGGCGGCGGCGTTTCGGGAGGAACGGGGGGGCCGGATGACTCCAGGAAAAGGAGGACATCACCCTGGGTGATCCTTCCCCCCGGGCCCGTTCCGCTGATGCTCGAAGGACCGATGCCCTTTTCCTCCATCAGCCTCTGGGCCGAGGGGGCGATGGCAACGGGCGCTTCCGGGGCAGCGGCGGGCTCCGGCACAGGGGCGACCCTGGGTGTCTCTTCCGCACTGGGCGATGGCTCCAGCCGCCGTTCGGGCTCTGGCTCCTCCCGTTTGCGAGGTTTTGCATCCGCGGGTAGAGCCTCCAGGATGGCGACGACCGCTCCGACGGCAACGACGGCGCCTTCAGAAACCCGAATTTTCAAAATGCCGTCCGCTTCCGCCGAAATTTCCAGGGTGATCTTGTCCGTCTCCAGGAGAAAGAGGAGCTCTCCTTTCCTGACCGTATCCCCATCGTGCCTGAACCACTGAGCGAGAACCCCTTCGCGGACGGATTCGCCCACTTCGGGCACCTTGATTTCGATCTGCATTGCAGCTCCTTTGCAGTGGACCCCTTTCCTTGGAATGACCTGGGAACATTGACGGCATGGCAAGGCACGAAACCGGGCACGTTGCCGCGAAACGTATTTCACCGCAAAGACGCAGAGGACGCAAAGGTTTTCTGGAAATCAACTCTGCGCTCTTGGCGCCTTTGCGGTGAGTTCCTGACACCTCATTATTTCGAGAGTCCCGCGTCCTAGATGGAGTGCACCTGCTCCAACGCCTTCTCCACGATGGCCTCCTGCTCCGTTTTGTGGATCTGGTGATAACCGCTTGCCGGGCTTGCGGAGGCAGGTCTTCCCACATACCCCATGTCCCTCTGCAGGATCGACTGAAGGAAGGGCTGTACAAATTGCCAGGCCCCCATGTTTTCCGGTTCCTCCTGCACCCAGACGAAAGAGCTCCCCCTCGAATACCTGGAAAGCACGCGCGTGACCTGTTCCCCGGGAAAGGGGTGCAGCTGCTCCAGACGGATGATGGCCGAGCTCCCAGCACCGGATTGCCGGCGCTTTTCGACCAGGTCGTAGAAGATCTTTCCGCTGCAAAAGAGAATCCGCTCGGCCTTTTCCGTTGCTTCCGAGTCGTCCAGCACTTCCTGAAAGGATCCGGAAGCCATGTCCGCCCGGCGGGAGACCGCCAGGGGGTTCCGCAGGAGACTCTTGGGCGCCATGACGACCAGGGGTTTTCTGAAGCTGCGCCGGACCTGCCGTCGGAGCACATGAAAGACCTGTGCCGGCGTCGAGGGGTTGCAAACCTGGATGTTCTCCTCCGCACACAGTTGCAGAAAACGCTCGGGGCGGGCGCTGGAGTGTTCGGGACCCTGTCCTTCCATGCCGTGGGGAAGGAGGAGGACAAGGCCGCTTTGCCTTCCCCACTTGGCTTCGCCACACGCGATGTACTGGTCGATGACGGATTGTGCGTTGTTGGCGAAATCACCGAACTGGGCTTCCCAGATGACCAGTGCCCCCGGGGAAACCAGGGAATAGCCATACTCGAAACCCAGCACGGAGCTTTCAGCAAGCAGGCTGTCATGGATGGAAAGTGACGCCTGCTCCGCATCGAGGGCATTCAACGGAGTGAAGTTCTCACCTGTTTCCACATCCACCAGGACGGCGTGTCGTTGGCTGAAGGTGCCGCGGCGGCAGTCCTGGCCGGTGAAGCGAATGGGAGTTCCCTCCATGAGGAGGGATCCGAAGGCCAGGGCTTCAGCCGTGGCCCAGTCGATTCCCTCACCCCTTTCCACCGCTTCAAGGCGCCGGTCCAGGATTCTTCCCAGCCGGGGATGGATTTTGAACCCCTCGGGCCTCGTGTTCAACTTCGCCGCGAGGTCCCTCAATCGATCGTCGGAGACTCCCGTCTCCGACGGCTCCTGGGTGGCCGTCGCATGCAGATCCTGCCAGTCTTCGTAAAAACGGGTGGAAGGAGCCCGGCATGTCTTTTCGCGGGCCGCCTGGTAAGCCATGTCGAGGCAATGGCTGGTCCCTTGCTGAAGGACATCGAGCTCCTCCCGGGTCACCAGTCCTTCCTCCTGGAGCCTTTCGGCGTAGAGGGTGAAGACCGACGGCCGCTCCTTGATGCGATCGTACATCCGAGGCTGGGTGAAGTAAGGCTCATCCCCCTCGTTGTGTCCATAACGCCGGTAGCAGACCACGTCGATGACCACGTCCTTTCCGAAGGTGTTGCGGTATTCGTGGGCGAGCTGCATGACATGCACGGCCGCTTCCGGGTTTTCGCCGTGGACGTGGAAAATGGGAACCATGAGCATTTTGGCCACGTCCGTTGAATACCGTGTGGAGCGGGCGTGCTCGGGAAGGGTTGTGAAGCCGATCTGGTTGTTGACAACGATGTGCAGCGTCCCTCCCGTGCGGTAGCCCTCGAGCTGCGACAGGTTCAGGGTTTCGGGGACAATCCCTTCTCCGGCGAAGGCCGCGTCACCGTGCAGGAGGACAGGAAGGACAAGCCTTGTCCCATCCGCTCCCATCCGGTCCTGGCGAGCCCGCGCCATGCCCTCCACGATGGGGTTCACGGATTCCAGATGGCTCGCATTGGAAGCGAGCACCACCCGGACCGGTGAATGGCCGGCCACCTCGACGTCGGCAAGATATCCCTGGTGGTATTTCACATCACCGCTGCCCACCAGGGAATCGGGATCGTAACTCTCCTCAAACTCGCACATGACCGCTTCGTAAAGCTTGCCGAGGACATTCACCTGGACATTGAGGCGTCCCCTGTGGGACATTCCCAGGATGATCTCCCTGCAGCCGTGGCCCGCTGCCCGGCGGACGAGAGCATCCATCATGGGCACAACGACCTCGGCCCCTTCCAGGGAAAACCTCTTCTGTCCCAGATACCGGGCATGGAGAAACTGTTCGAAAAGGCTTGCATGACAAAGCTTCGCAAGAATACGCAATCGGCTCTCCTGGTCGAGCCGTGGACGGTTGAGAGACGGTTCCATGCGCTCCTGAAGCCAGGTGCGCTCTTCCGGGTCCTGAAGGTGCATGTACTCGACCCCGATGGACCGGCAATAGGTCTCCCTCAGCATCTTCACAAGGTCACCCAGGCTGACTTCTCCCAAATGCTTCAGGTTTGGGCTCGAGAACCCGCGCTCCAGGTCCTCCTCCCCAAAGCCAAAGGCGGCGAGGGACAGGAGGGGATGATCCGTGGGGCATGCAACCAGGGGGTCGAGACAGGCCAGCAGGTGTCCGATGTCCCGGTACCTGTAGATGAGCTCCTCAAGCCTCGATTGGAGCATCAGGCGGTTGTGGTCGGGCACGGGAGCAGCCCCGGCTTCAGCGCCATAGGCCAGGTCGAATCCCTGAAAGAAGAGCTGCCATTCCCTGGAAACTCTTTGGGGGTCCGACTTCCACAACGCATATTGGTTGTCGATGAATTCAGCATTCACTGAGGGGGAAAAATCCATGGGAAAGCCTCGCAGATCCATTCCACCGATTGAAAAACAGGCACACACCTGCGGAAAGCATCGATCGTTGATCGGACGCTTCAATACCTTGGTCGGGTTGCCCACGGCGGAGCACCACCACCGGGCACGACACCCATGAATGACCACACAGTGGTTCGGTGTCAAGCAATGATTGTGCAATACAAAGAAAAACGAAGAAAGCCTCACCATGGGCAAAATGGTCCCGGGTACCATGGATAGTGCCAGGATCAGCCGCTGTGTCCTTCCTTTCGAAAGCAAGCTTTCGAAACATTCTCCATTCTATTTCAAACAATTGATATCATTTTCCATATTGAATTGGTCAGAATATTAAGTTAAATGGTTGAACAACAAGGAAGAATCGCGGCCGGCCAACTAAGTACCTGGAAGCGATAGAGAATTCTTGTTGATCCTCGTTCATATGCACCTGTCATACGACAAGCATTGCTTTAAACCTGGAAGGGCGGATTTCCATGCCTCCTTGGATGCTCCATGGAGCTTTCTCCGTGGGAGCGGAAGGCGAGGCGTGTACGAATAACGTCGCAGTGGAAGATAAGGAAGTGCACAGGATTTTTAAGAAGGAGAACAGCATGAAGAGATGTTTCACGATCACCCTGGCCCTTGTTTTCGTATTCGTTGGAGCGACCCTTTCCCAGGCAGCCCTGAAGGCGGGCACCATGCAGCTCAAGGCGGGAGACGAGGTGTACGTGTGCGGATGCGGTGAGAAGTGTCCCTGTCTCACGATGTCCAAAAAGCCCGGTCAGTGCACCTGCGCCAAGGATCTCGTCAAGGGCAAGGTCAGCAAGGTGGCCAAGGGAAAAGCCACGGTCATGATGCCCGACGGCAAGGAGCAGATGTTTCCCATGAAGGGCAAGTACGTGTGCGCCTGCGGGCCCAAATGTGACTGCGACACCGTCAGCCAGGCTCCCGGCAAATGCGCTTGCGGCAAGGAACTGAAGGAATACGGAGCAAAAGCGAAGGGTGCGAAGAAAGCCATGTAGTCGATTCTTTGCTCTGCTTTTCCCAGACGGCGCGGCCTTCCCTCTTTAGGAAGGTCCGCGCCGTTCTTTATTTGAAGGTCCTCACTCCAACAAAAAACCCCAGGCCGATGAGTCATCCTCAACCTGGGGCTCGTTCCTAGGCTCGCTTGGAGCCGATTATGTGTTTTTCTGCTCCTGCAGTGGGTGGAAAATGCTGTTCATGGCCGTCATGGCTTGGCCGCACTCCCTGAAAATGCGGAGCATGAAGAGGAAAGCCACCACGTTGAGAATGCCGCACGCAACCCACGCCTGGCTCCACGCCGCTCCCGCGGAAAGGAAGGCAAAGAGCAGTGTGATGACCATGGCTGCCGGATAGCAGCGGGGCCATGCACGGAACCTCAGGAACTGCTTGCCTCCGCCGTGTTCTTCCACCGCCATGAGGACGCGCACGCTGCCGAAAAGCCCTCCGCGCAGTTCGAGATCCCACCGATCATAGTCGCCACCACGCAGCACCACAGTCCGAAGGGCTTTGAGGCCGGACTCCAGGGATTCGAGCCAGCTGAAGGGGGATCTCCATTCCTCGCTCCACACCGTGAAGGTTCTCGGCAGGGGCAGGGGGGTGGAAACACCCGTCACGGGGCACCGTCTCCAGGGGGTAAGCCCAAGGCGAACACGGCCATAGAGCCGAACCAGCGGCTGCAGCACGTGCAGCAGAGCCGTGAGGCCCCGAAGCTTGAGCAGTTCCTTGCGGGACCGGATGTTCTCAGGGAACGTGGCCTTCATCCCGCACACCACGGCGTGGAACCCAGGGAGCAGCGCGGCGACGAGGAGCAGGGGCACTGCCAGGAGCAGGGGCTTCCACTCGATTCCGAGCAGGGACACGCCGGTCAATGCCGCCACCACGACGTACCATTCAGGCATCATGGGCAGCGACGCAAGGATATTCGGAGCCGGCTGGTAGATGGACTGGAAGAGGGCACTCCCCCATGTCCCCTGGTAAATCCTGCCTCGAAACGATCCCAGCAGCTGCTCGAATCCCTTGAAGTAGAGGCGTCCGGCCCAGGGAATGTGTCCCGCCGCGTTGTATTTCTCCGGCCATTTCTTCTCGAGATAGGCCTCGGCCTTCCCATAATTTTTCTGCTGCTTGAGATACGTTTTCACGGAATTGCGCCTGCGGTGCCACACCATGGCGGCCGCACTGAATCCCAGGGTCCAGCCCCTCTGCTGGAGGCGCCAGCAGAGGTCAACGTCGTCCCCCGCGATCCGAAACGTGTGATCGAAGCCGCCCACGGCTTCAAGGGCGTCCTTGCGGAAAGCCATGTTGCACCCCGGGATGTGCTCCGCTTCCTGATCGGTCAGGAGCACGTGGATGGGCCCACCGGGGGCGTTGGCCACACAATGGGCAATGGGGCCGTCATCGGGGGGCGGGATGTTGGGGCCCCCCACACCCACGTGGTTGGTCCTCAGGAAAGTGGCGGCAAGATAGGTGAGCCAGTGCGGATCGGGCCAGGCATCGTCGTCGATGTACGCCACGATTTCACCCTTGGCTTCCTTCATGCCCGTGTTGCGAGCACTGCTCAGTCCCCGGTTCTCCGTGGTGATGACCCTGAAGCCGTATTCGTTGGCGATCTCCTCCGTGTTGTCCTTGGATCCGTCATTGACGACAACCACCTCGTAGTTGGGGTAGTCGAGCCTGCGCAGCCCTTCGAGGCATCCGCGGATGGTGCGGCTTCCGTTGTACGAGCAAACCACGACGGAGATGCTGGGCCACGGAAGGTCCGGAGCGAAGGGAACCTCGGAAAATGCCTTCCTGATGCTGTGAAGAGCGGGCTTGGGCTCGCGGTTGCGGTCGGTGACTCCGAAAGCCCAGTCGTCGATGTCAAAGCCCCCCCGGTGCCACTCGTCGGTCCAGGAGAAGATGAAGACACCCGCGCAGCCCGAGGCGAACGTGGAACGGATCTGCCAGTCGAGGGTCCCCGCTTGAAGCTCTTCCCCCTTGCGGATGCTGTCGAGGCCCACTTCGGCCATCATCAGGGGCTTGTCTCCGGCCAGGTTCTGGAGCCTCGCAAGGTAGCCTTCCAGCTTCTCCCGGGTCTCCAGGTACACGTTGAAAGAAACGAAGTCCACGAACGGCAGCTGCAGGTACTCCGTGGTGGGGAAATTCACGTAGGTCACGAGTGCCCCGGAATCCTCTTGCTTCACCGCGTTGTATAACCGTTCGAGAAAGGCCTCGATCTTCCTGCGTCCGTACCAGCGCACAATGGATGCGGGGATTTCGTTCCCGACGGTGAAGCACAGCAGGGCAGGGTGCCCCGCGCACTGGCGCACTCCGGCGCGAACACGGTTCTCGATGTCCTGAGCGATCTTTTTCTTCTCCAGAAAGGCGATGTGCTCTTCCCAGGGGAGCCCGACCATGACGCGCAAACCGTGGTTCTGAGCGATGTCCAGAAGCCACCGGGGCGGCACCGTGTAAGTGCGGACCGAGTTGATGCCGTTCTTGGCCATCAGTGCAAAATCCTTGTCCACCATCTCCGGGGTGTGGTACTCACATCCCTCATCGTCCGGGCGAAACGGTCCGTAGGTCACGCCACGGACATAAAACTTCTCGTCCCCGACGAAAATGAACTTGCCCGCCACGCGGGGTCTCACTCCCTCGTGAACCGGTATGGTCTTGGGCGGGCTCAGGAAAAACTGAGCCACGCCGTTTCCATTGGGGGCCTTGGAGAAGAGGGGGCGCAGCACGGTCTTGGAATTAGACTTCGACCTGGACGTGGTGTCGTCGAAGAACCTGGCGGTGACCTCCGAAATGGACAGGACCCGTTCTCCCGAACGCTGGGACTTGCCAAAGTCAGGGCGCACGACATCGGCTTTGTCGACAGGGAGCTTCACAGAATCATCGGAATGAACCTCCCCGTCGAACATCTCTGCTTCGGGATTCTCACTGAAAGTCTCGGAGACTCTCTTCAGCACTGTTGTTGCCATGGTTGCTCCATCGGATCTTATCTAGGTTTCTTGCATTTATGCCGGCTTTTGCCGGGGTCTCATTCACATGCGCACTCAGTGGCCTACACAAAAGGCAAGAACGGTGCCACTGTCATAGCATGCCGATTTTACTTGCACTTGCACTCAGGTGGCGACGCGGGGCTCAGATGCGGTTACGATTCTTGCGCACTTCGGTTACGAATCGTGCGCAAGTCATCCGCGCACGAGCCATGGTGTGCGCTCAAGCGCCCTTTGCCATGGCGGGACATACCTGACTCATTTGCAAAGCCCTGAATTCCATTGCTTTTTTGCTCTGGTTCGGGGATAAAGTGATTGGAGGAGGATGGCTCCTTCGATCCTGGTGAGTGGCCTGCAGCAATCGGCAACCGGCATTTCTCGAAAGGTTCCCTGCTCCATGAATTCACCGCTCTTGGAAATCCTGGATTTGCAGACGTACTTCTTCTCTGAGCGAGGGATCGCCAAGGCGGTGGATCATGTGGGATTCAGTGTGCGGGAAGCCCAGTTTGTGGGTGTGGTGGGGGAATCGGGGTGCGGCAAGACGGTCACGGCCCTCTCCGTCATGAGGCTGATCCAGGATCCACCCGGGCGAATCGTGGGAGGCGAGATCCGGTTTGACGGAAGGAACCTCCTGGCTCTTTCCGAGGACGCCATGCGCTCCATTCGAGGGGACACCATCTCCATGATTTTCCAGGAACCCATGACTTCTCTCAACCCGGTTTTTCGCGTGCAGGACCAGATCAGCGAGGTCGTTCAAGAACACCGGAAAATATCCCGCAAGGAGGCGCTGGAGCGGACCCGCGACCTCCTCGACCAGGTGAGGATCCCATCGCCTGAAATCCGCATGAAGGATTATCCACACCAGATGAGCGGGGGAATGCGCCAGAGGGTCATGATCGCCATGGCCATCGCCTGCAAGCCGCGTTTGATCATCGCCGATGAACCCACGACGGCTCTCGATGTGACCATTCAGGCCCAGATCCTGGAACTGCTCCAGGAACTTCGGGAAACCCGCCGATGCGCCGTCATGCTCATCACCCACGACCTGGGCGTGGTGGCTGAGGTGGCCGAGCAGGTCATCGTCATGTACACGGGTCGAGTGGTGGAAGAGGCGCCGGTGCTGGATCTCTTCGAGAATCCCCTTCATCCTTACACCCAGGGCTTGCTGCGATCCATTCCCGCCAGCGCGGCCGGAAGGGGAAAGAAGCGCCTCGACGCGGTCCCTGGAGTCGTGCCGAGTCTCCTGGATCTTCCCCCCGGGTGCAAGTTCAACACCCGCTGTCCCCACGCGTTCGCTCCCTGCTTCACGGACCCAGAGCCCGAACTGCTTCGCGTCCCGGGCGGACGCATGGTGCGCTGCCGTCTGTATGAATGAAAAACAATGGAAGGAGGGGCGATTGGCCCTGGAAGGCGGACAAGACGAGCTGCTGATTCTCCGCAACGTGAAGAAGCACTATGCCGTGACAAAGGGGTTCCTGCGGCGGCACGCCGGAGTGGTGCGGGCCGTCGACGGGGTGGACCTCTCCATCCGGCGGGGGGAGGCCCTGGGACTGGTCGGCGAGAGCGGCTGCGGCAAATCGACCCTGGGGCGGGTCATCCTGCGCCTCGAAGAACCCACCGCCGGTGACATCGTTTTTGACGGGAAGTCCCTGCTCGCTCTTTCAACCAAGGAAATGCATCCATATCGACGGCGGATGCAGATCATCTTCCAGGACCCTTATGCCTCCCTCAATCCGCGGCAGACCGTGGGACGCACCATCGGTGAGGGACCCGCCATACACAGGGTGGGAACCCCAGCGGAGCGCAGGGAGAGGGTGCGGGCCCTCATGGAAACCGTGGGACTGCGACCGGAGCACGCCGCCCAGTACCCCCATGAATTCAGCGGAGGGCAGCGCCAGAGGATCGGCATCGCCCGGGCCCTCGCTCTGCAGCCCGAGCTGATCATCTGTGACGAACCCCTGTCCGCCCTGGATGTATCCATCCAGGCACAGGTGATCAATCTCCTGCAGGACTTGCAGGAACAATACATGCTGACCTACCTCTTCATCTCCCACGATCTCTCCGTGGTGCGGCACATCAGCGACCGGGTGGCCGTGATGCTCCTGGGGAGCCTGCTGGAACTGGCGGAAAAAAACGCGCTGTTCGAAAAGCCTCTGCATCCCTACACCAGGACGCTTCTTGAGGCCATACCCCTGCCGGACCCAAGACTCGGGCGCAGGAAGCGAAAGCATGTGGCGGAGCTGTCCTCGGAATCAGTGGACGTCCATGGCTGCCATTTTGCCCCCCGGTGTCCTTCCGCCGATGAGCGCTGCAGGGCAGGGGTCCCTGTGTTCCGGGAGGTCTTCCCGGGTCATTGGGTGAAGTGCTTCCTGTATGACGGTTGAGGGCTTTCGTCATGCCCGCCTTTATTCTTTAGCTCCTCGTATCTGAAACAACCCACGACATGATCGTTCACCATGCCGACGGCTTGCATGAAGGCGTAACAAATTGTCGTCCCAATGAACTTGAACTCTCTCTTCCGCAAATCCTTGCTCATGGCTTCCGACTCAGGAGAGCTTGAGGGAATATCCCGCATATTCTCCCATGAATTCTGGATGGGTCTGCCATTCACGAATTGCCAAATGTAATGGTCAAAGCTTCCGAATTGTTTCTGCACCTCCAGGAACGCGCGAGCGTTGGTGACGGTCGCGTGGATCTTTAGCCTGTTTCTTATGATCTCAGGATTGGCGAGTAACCGAAAAAGGTCAGCCTCGGAATATTGGGAGATGCTCAGGGCATCAAAATTGTCGAACGCCTTTCTGTAGCCTTCTCGCTTTCGAAGGATGATGGACCAGCTGAGTCCTGCCTGCGCACCCTCCAAAATAAGAAACTCGAACAGACTCCTGTCGTCGTGAATTGGAATGCCCCATTCCAGGTCATGATAGGACTGCTCGAGCTCGCTCTTGTTGGCCCATTCACAACGTTTCATGGGTGATCCTCGCTTCATTCAACTGGATGCATAGGGGTTTATCACAGCCATCTCTTGCGCCTGAAGAAGCCGAGCATGGAGAGGCCGATGAGGAGCATCACCGCCAACACCAGGGGGTAGCCCCAGGGCCATTCCAGTTCGGGCATGTGTTTGAAGTTCATGCCGTAAACCCCGGCGATGAAGGTGAGGGGCATGAAGATCGTGGAGATGATGGTGAGGACCTTCATGACCGCGTTGAGCCGATTGCTCACACTGGAGAGATACACCTCAAGCATCCCGGCCAGGACGTCTCGAAAGATTTCAATGGTGTCGATCACCTGGATCGTGTGGTCGTAGACATCCCGCAGGTAGATGCTGATTGGTTCACCGATGATCGCGTTGTCTGACCGGCCGAGAGCATTGACAACCTCCCGAAGGGGCCAGACCGCCTTGCGCAGGACAATCATCTCCCGTCTAAACACGTGCACCGACTGGAGGATGCTTGGAGTGGGGTCCTTCACCAGGCGTTCTTCCAATGTTTCAATGTGCTCCCCAAGCTTTTCCAGAACCGTGAAATAGTTGTCCACCACCACGTCCAGAAGGGAATAAGCAAGGTAGTCCGCACCCATTTTCCTGATGCGTGACTTGTTGTTCTTCAAGCGCTGGGCGACGGGTCCGAATACCCCGCCATCCTTCTCCTGGAAGGAGATCACCGTGTTGCGGCCGACGATGAGGCTCACCTGCTCGGTGACGAGCTCGTCCTTCACCTCGTCATAGGAAAGGTTCTTGAGGACAATGAAGAGGTAGTTTTCGTGGGTTTCCAGCTTGGTTCGCTGATCTGAAATGAGGATGTCCTCGAGGGTCAGGGGATGCAGGTCAAAGCAGTTGCCGAGGCTCTGCAGGGTCTTGATGTGATGAACACCGTCCACGTGAACCCAGGTGACCGTGGGCTTGTCCCTGAACACCGCGCAGGCATCAAAGTCCTTGGCGGTGAACTCCTCGCAGTGGTATTCATCGTAGTCCAGGACGGTGAGTTTGACCTCTTCATCGTGCCTTTCCGGGATGTGAGCGAGGGTCCCCGGAGGCAAGCCAGGCTGCCGCGCTTTCTTCTTCAAGATTTTGCCCATATGATCATGCCTCCTGTCTCTGACTCCAAAAACTGCGGCGGGCAGAGTCACCCGCCCTGTACCTGCACCATGGGAACGCGCTTCGGACCGATTTTGACACAATCACTCAGCAGGCGTGAAGTGAAATCCCCGAGGGCTGAACAATTCAAGTGATTGGAGGGGACTGCCGCCACCACCAGGGACACATTGGAGAAATGGTACAGCCGCTCATGGGTTGGGAAGAGACCGTGCACTCCCAGGAGCCCCCGGAGTGCCCCCATCCGCATGTAGTTCAGGAAGTTCCTGTAGTGCCGTTCTCCCGCGCACTGCTCAACGAGATGGACGAAGCCACCGGCGGCCCTGGACAGGAGTCCGATAGGTGCTTCGAAGTCCACGATGACGATCCTTCCACCCGGGTCAAGCACCCGCTTTGCTTCGGCCAGAATGCGATGGCGGGATTTTTCCTCCTTTTCATGGAGAGCAAAGGAAAGGATGGCGCAATCAAAGGAGTCGTCGGGGAAGGGAAGGCTGGCGGCGTCCGCCGCATGGAAGGGGATTTGTCCCCGGCTTTTTTGCCTGGCCACCCGGAGCATGGCAGGGGAGATGTCTACGCCGGTGACGGAAAACCCAAGGCTCCCCAGCATGATGCACTGTGATCCCGTGCCGCAGCAGATGTCGAGGATCTTTTTGAAGCCGTGTTTAAGAACCATGCGGCAGACTCCTCTGCGGACGGGCATGACCAGGGGCCCGATGATGCGATCGTAGTACGATGCGATTCGGAAATATTCATCTCGAATGTTCTCATCCAGGGGTTCAATGTCTCTCATCATCTCTTGCCCTTCCGTGATGCTTGATAGCAGTTCACCACCCCAGGAAGGGGGCGGGAGCAACTTGTTTCCCACGCGTCGGTCCGTGGCCGCCTGCGACGGGATTCGTGCGAACACTGTGAATCCTGAGATCGTGTCTTATCTTGGCAGCAGCCATGCGTTCCCATTAGGGCCACCCGAAGCGATGATAAGTGGGGAACCCAAGGCGCAGAGACTGAAGAGCACAAAGCATGTTTATGTATGACAAGGAGGAACTGCTGCATTAGACATGATCGATCCACGGCAGCATCACAACATGGCCAATCCCCGTAAGCTCTACACACCCGCTTTCTTCACCCTGGCTTCCGTTAATTTCTGCGTTCTTACGAGCTTCGGCGCCTTTTTCATGTTTCCTCTCTTTGTCATGGAGAAGGGAGGCACCCAGTCGGACATCGGAATCATCATGGGGGCGTTTGCCCTGGCTTCGGTCCTTTGCCGCCCCTGGATCTCCCGGATGATCGATCAGACGGGGCGCAAGAAAACCTACACTCTCGGGCTCCTCGTCATGAGTGTCACACCTCTGGCGTATCTCGCATTCAGGGGCAATCTGGATGAATTCTATCCCGCCGTGATCACAGTCCGCATCCTTCATGGAGTGGGCTTTGCCCTTTGCATCACCGCGGCATTCACCTACGTGGCCGACATCATCCCCAAGGACCGGCTCAATGAAGGGTTTGGCATATTCGGGGTTTCCGGACTCACCGGCGCAGCCCTCGGCCCAGCCATGGCCGAACTCATCATCCGCCGCTTCGGTTTTGACGTCCTTTTCATGGCCGCCGGAGGTGCCGCCTTCGCGGGCTTCCTGCTCCACCTCCCCGTTGAGGAATCCTACAGTGGTTCCTCCAGAAGGGAGGAGCATTCGTTTTTCGAACTGCTGCGGAACTCCCGCGTCACGACCGTCGCCATCCTTGCTGTGCTCTTTGGGTTCGGCCTGGCCGCATCCAACGGGTTCGTCTCTCCTTTCGCCAATGAAAGGAGTCTGGAATTCATCTCACTCTACTACATCGCCTACTCTCTCGCCGCCGTGCTCACAAGACTATTTGGCGCCAGGCTCGCCGACAGGTTCGGGGAGGACCGCATCATCCCCTATGCCCTCACCCTTACGGGAATGGGCCTTCTGAGCATGATCCTCGTGAGCAGCAGCGCATTATTGGCGGCTTCCGGTTTCATGGCGGGTGTGGGACATGGTTTCCTCTACCCGTCCCTCACCGCCCTCGCTCTGCGTGGAGAACCCGTCGCCGTGCGGGGAAAGATCACGGGCATCTTCACAGGAAGCATCGATGCGGGAGCCTTCGGAGGTTCGGTGATCCTCGGATACGTGGGGAAGTGGGCCGGCTTCAGCACCCTGTTCGTGACGGCGGGATCGGCCTTGATCCTGGCGCTGTGGATCTTCCTGATCCAGCGGATGCGCCTCGCGAAGAGGGCCTTGAGAAGCGGCGCCAGGTGAGCGGAATGCCCCGGGAAGGCGTGCAGTTCAAAATGGCGATTCCCTGAGCGGGGGCGGAAACCACGAAGAGGCCCGGAGAACTGTTTGCAAACGACCCTGAAGGAATCGGTGCCGGGTTTCGGGCAGGCGTGAAGGCCGCCCTTTCGGAGACAGGCCGTTTGCGCGCAAGGGAGGGGTTCAACCCCTCCCAAAATCCGTAACGATTTTATTTGGACAAGGCCCAACAGAACGCCCGCCGTCCTACCACACGGTCCTCTTTCTGGAAGGCCTTGAGTCCTCCTCTTTTTTGGGAGGAGGAGCGTTCTGCTTCATCCAGGGCTTCCCCTCGGCGTCCACAAAGACGTTGTCCTGGATCTTTCCCTCGGCTTCCGCCCCTTCCTTGAGCTGCAGAATCACCTTGTCCCCCTGCAATTTGAAGGAGCCTTCGATAGACATGTACGGGTGTTCGATGTCGTAAGGTTTCTTCTGCTGCTTCAAAGTGAAGCTGCCGTCAGCCCGGAGGGTCAGGTACTCCTTGCTGTTCTGCTGGTTGACGTAGATCCCGGCCACGGAAGCCATCGAGGAGGGCGCCGAGGGCGCCGAAGTGTCCTTGGCGAATCCGGGTGACCAGGCCAGCATCAGGACGAGAGCGGGAAGGGCAAACAGGCTTCGTTTCATGGTGAGTTCCTCATCTTGTTGCGGTATTCCACAGTCACCCGGGCTGGGCAAGCCATCGGCCGTGATCCGGATGCAGGCGGGTCTAGCTCTTGGAGGCTCCCGCGGCAATCCACTTCTCAATGGTCTGCATTTCCGTGTCTGTAAGCCACGGCGGCCCATTGATGGGCATCCGGGGTTCCTTCTGACCCTTAATGCGCTGCACCAGTCTGCTCTTTGCAGGGTCCTTGGGGATGACGACAGGACCGTTCTTGCTGCCTTTCATGAGGGCTTCGAAGGTATCGAGGGCGAGGCCATCCGAAGCCTTCGCCGTGCCGTGGCACAGTGTGCAGTGATACTTGCCGAATATGGAAGAGACTTCCGAAAAAGCAGGTGCTGCACCCTGCTGTTGGGCCACCGTGAAACCCGGTCCCGAAAAGAGCCAAATTCCCAAGCCAAACACTGCGATGAATGCGACCTTTCTCACGTTTTCCTCTCCTTTCTCAGATGCAGGGGTACATGCCATGGGGTCGGTTTAACTGCTTGGCAGTCACGAAAGCTGCCACAAGGTCTGGCAAGCCATCAATACCTCGACAGGGTCTTGATGAGGGTCTGGGCTCCCTTGGGCGCCTTGATCCTGCCCGAGAGAATCTCCGAGGGCGTCACGGATCGGCCATAGTAGGATGCATTGGCTTCGTCCCTCGATCCGATGACGGTTCCCTGAAGGGACACCCCAGCGAAGATTCCCTGGCTGCGGCTGTAGGTGTAGACGGCGGCCTGAGGCATGACACTGGCTTCCGCGGTGCGGCCAACCGGGCCCGCCGCGACACTCAACTGGGCCCCGAGAGAAACATTGCCACCCTGGGAAAACGCCTTGACGGCATTCTCCGTGTTCAACACGATGACAAACTCCGTCACTTCGGCTCCGATCTGCAGGCCAAAGCCGGCTCCACCCGTCCCGAGGGCCGAAGGCGGACTCCAGCCTTTCCCCTTCCTGGCCACGACAACGCCACTGCCCCCTCGGGCGCTGAAAATGAAACCCGCCTTGGCCACGGTCATGATCGCGAGCCCTCTCGCCTGCCGGAGAACACTCGGCGGGATCTCCTTTTCGGGAATGCTCTTGAATCGCTGCAGGATGTTCACAGCCTGGTCAACGTCGTCCTGCATTCCGGCGAAAGCGGGGACGATGGCAAGCGACCCGAGGATCACGGCGTGAACAAGGACTATCACCAAAAGTTTCGTCATTCGCATGGGTGAATCCATATGCATCGCCTCCCTTTTGCCAGTGTCGTGACGGGTTTAAACGATTGAACTATCCTGGAAGGTAGCAACTCGGCACCTGAGCATCAACCCGTTTCAACGACTCGAATGTTTTTTGGGGGAAGGGTGAAATCCCAAAGACTCCAGATGGTGTCGTCGAGTTCCTCGATTCCTACGGTTCCCTGTTTAAGGCGGTCGGCCAGGGAAACCAGTTGATCATCATAGAGGTCATGGGGGTCCACCTGAATCCAGTCGCCAGGGTACATCTCGAATTCAATCTTCAGGGACATCTTACGCCATCCCGCCTGTGAGAGAAATTCCAGACCTGCAAATGATCCAGAATCTGCCCTCTATATGTAAAAAATTAGTTTACCACAAAACGAGATCTCAAGCCTACCTTGAATTCCTCAGCCGAAACTAGTCCCGTTAAGGTCGGATCGGGTCATCATGATCCCTGGATGGCAATGAAGAGGCGAGTCGCCCGGGTGAGCCTCAGGAATCTCCCTCCATTGGTTCCTCTTTTGAAGTCCTCCAGTGGATCCCTGTCACCTGAATCCTCACAAAGTGGAACGGGGGGCCTACGTCTTCATCCACTTCGGCAGCGTTAAGGAGGAACTTCTCAAACAGCTTTTCAACCTCATCGAGAGTGAACTCCTCCTCACGCATACGGCTCAGTCGGTACTCCAGGGTCACCTGCCTCGGAATGGTGACAATCTGCTCGACATCTACCGCATGCATGGGATCTGAGGCGTGATCCGATACAAAGAGATGAACGTCCACCGAAGACAGGCTGGTGTCGGAGCGATGGATACCGGCCACGACGACGTAGCAACGGTCCAAGTGAGGACGATCGATGGACGGGCGGTATTCCTTCTTCAACGCCCCCAGGAGGAGCTGAAGGAGGGGAAGCGCAGCTTCAGCCGCATCCGCCACGTCATCGAGACCATTCTCCACGATGTATCGCTCAAAGGTTTCGCAAAGCCACTGGCCGTAGCCCGCCCCGCCGGTTACCAGAAGCACGTTGGGCAAAGGATGAAACACCTTCCGCACGGTGAGCTGTTCTGATTCGTCCTCGCATTCGTCCGAATAGACCACGGCCCGGCTGTCCGTTGCCAGTGAGATGCCCTGCCCGGATCGATGAATCAAAATCTGTGTCATGGGACTCCATTCATTCTACCCCAGCCCCTTTAAAACGAAGGGAAGGTGACCCATCCCACCCGGAAATGCCACAAAGGACGATGAGTCGGGACGAGCCAGGGTCCGCATCGGTGCAGAAGGGGTCTATGCGGGTTGGAGAGTGATGGTGGTTTCAAGGGGAATGGGGGTTTCCCCGCTCACCGTCACGGTGAAACGGATGGCGACGGGATTGGCCGGGATGGATCCCGCGTCGAAGGTGACGCGGTAGATCACGCCGTCTCCCACGAAATCGCGCAGGACCGCGGGCGTGGTTTCTCCGACGACGGCGGGTTCCATGACGCCTCCGAGGGTTGAACCGTCCGGCTCCAAAGGAACCTCCACGTGCACCGGCACAATGACGAAGACACTCTCCCCCGGGCGCGGGTTCTGGGGCAGGGGATCGAACAGGTTGTCGAGGGGCAGGGCTCCCAGGGATGCCAGAGATCCCGAGGGCAGAGCGGACAGCACCGGCAGTTGATTCGTCACTTCGATGGTGAATTCCCGCACGGGGACGACCAGCGGCCGCTGCAGGTGGGTGAAGAGCTCATCGGCAGAGTAGACCCTGTTCACCTGTGCCGGTTCGGAACCACCGGCATCGCGGGCCACAATGCGGCCGTCGTCGGCAAGACGCAGCAGTTCCCCGTTTTGGGGGCGCAGCAGGGCCACGCCATAGTTTCTCCCGTCGTTGGGGGACACCCGCACCCGGGCCCGCTGGCCCCGCACGAGCCGGACAGTGGCGTCGTTTAGAACCCGCTGTCCCGCCACCCGGGCGGTCACGTCCCTCACTTCGCAGTTGTAGAACAGGCGCTGCAGGCCTGCATCCTGAGCCTCCCCAGCCTCGGAAAATCCCCCCGCGGTGGGAGTGACGGTGACCCTGTGGGTTCCGGGGCGCGTGAAGGCCACGTAGGCCGCCGAGGCCATCTCCACCCGCTCTCCGATGGGGATCCACCCGTTCACATCCGGAAAGAAATTGTTCTCCCCCGGAGACGTATCCCCCCAGTCGTAGGGATTCGTGTTGTTTTTGGCGAACAGCAGGTCAGGTACGGCCCGGCCCGGGTCAGACGGCATGTCGGGGACCACCCGAGGTGTGGCATTGAAGGGAACGCCAGCCCGATCCTGGGTGCTCGTGGCCATGGCCATGTCGTTCTCGGCATAATAGTAGTAGCGCACGACATCGCCCACGGTGAAACGGGGCTCATCGTCGTCATTTTCCTCGTAGGCACCAAAGAGCCTGCCGACGGGAGTGTAGAGCTCACCGCTGCGCTCCGATGCTTCCTGTTCCGTGTAGGAAACGTGAGGGCCCTCCCCCGTGAACTCTCGATCCCACAAGAGCCACCCCGGAAAGGCGAAGCTCCAGCCGTAGGTGCTCATGGACGTGTGGGCGATGTGGGTCAGCACACGGAGGGCCTTCCACCAGAAGGAGGTGTCCGGAACGGCAGCATGGAGCCGACTCAGGGCCTCTCCCCACGGGTTGAAGAACCAGCGAAGGAAGCCGCCTCCGAGATAGTCCATGACAAAGGCGTCGGGAGACCTCAGGAAATCCTCCGCCGGGGCCTTGGCAAGGCTGAATTCATGGCCGATGGATGACGACGCCACCGGCTTGCTGAGCTCCACCGTGATGAAATCGCCTTCCTCCAAGGATGTGAGGACCTTGGCACTCCAGGTGGCCGTGCCGTCGGCGAGCCAGACATCGTCGGGAAAACGGAGAGTGAGGGAGGAGCCGAGCTTCTTCACCCGAACCAGGGCCGGGCGGGTGGGGTCCGGAACCTGGGCGGGATAGTAGTCGTGCCAGTCCCACCGGGAGTGGGGGTTCTCGGTGGTGTAGGCACTGACCCGGACGCTCTCCCAGCCGACCGGCAGCCCTCCCGCGAGCCGGATCAGGTTGCCGTCTTCCTCGCGGCCCGCAACGCTTCGCACCACGGTCACCTCGTCTTCTTCCGACGGAACCCGGCCCTTGATCATGAGGCGCGATTCATTCTGGAGGGCCGTGCGTCCCGCATCGGTTCCCATACGGATCGCCCCTCCGGCCTGTTCCACCGTCGCGGGATAGGATTGGGTCGACTCGGAGACGTGTCGCTTGATGAAGTACACGAGGCGCGCCAGGAACATGACGAGGCCGCCGTAGGTCGAACCGACGGTGAGATTGACGACTCCTCCATGAGTGCTCAAACGGAAGAGGGGATACAGGATATGGCGGGTGATGTGCCACGTGTTTTCCAGGAAACCCTGCGGACTGTTGTTGAGGCGCACCTGGACCGGGCTCTCCTCCGACTCCGGTTCCGCCGCCCCGCCAAGGGCCGTCGAAAGAGACAGGGAGTCTGCATTAGCCACAACCAGGGGGTACACTTTGCCGTCCGGTGCCCCCAGATCGGCAAGGACAATGGTTCCCTGGAGGGTGATCTCCACGTTCCGTTCCGCTGCGAAATCCACGTCCCCTGCTTCGGGGATGGTGAGGTAAAAGGTTCCCCCATCCCGCCGGAGGGTGCCCGGAACGTACACCGAATAGTCCGGCGCCTCGCCTCCGAACAGGACATCCAGCATGGACATCTGAAAGGGCAGGAAACAGAGCATCATAGGCCCCCACCGAATGCACTGGACCGTGTGGGTCAATTCATGATCCACCAGGCTTTGCCTTCGGTCAACCTCGAAGCTCTCCATTTCCGGGACGAGCATGTTGCCTGGGGCAAGCCGTCCAGCTTGGGCTGGACCGTCTTCGGCGTAAGCGATGGAAGCCACCAGGTTTTGAGGCGGAGAACTCCCGACTGTGGCGGGGAGGTCAGGAATCACGTAGGCATTGTCCTCCCGGCGAACGCCGGTGACGTATTCGCTGTAGGTGGGCTCCAGAAAGGTGATGGTAAATGCTGGAGTCGCGGGCGCAGCAACCAGAACGATCTCCAGTCGGGAAGCAGCGCTTACGGTCACTGCCGGGCGTGCGGTGGTCCCGTCGAGGATGGCGTAGGAGAAGTTGTCAGCCTGAAGGGCATCGCCCCTCCAGACCCTCATGCGCACCTGGTTGTTCCCTGTGGCCGGGACGGCGCCGTTGATTCCCACGAAGGGGCCTCCCGTTCCGGGATTGTCGGGGACCATGCGGGTGACCCGCACGTCGGTTGCCGTGGCGGGCACGTGCAGATTGGCGGCCGTGGGATCGGCTTCAAGGGTTATCGTGGTGCCTTCGACCCCGGTGACCCGATAGAGCTGTGTGGTTCGCGAAGCTGCGGGACCAAACGTCACGCGCACAATTTCTCCCGTCCAGAACTGGGGCATCTGGACACGCCCCACGCCGTTCACCTGGGGCAGGACCGTCAGCGTGGAATCGCTGAGCCGGGTGGCATCGTATTCGGGCGATCCGCCCTGCAGAGGAACGACGCGCAGATTGGACGAAGTCGCGTTGATGGGTCGATCGAAGGTTCGCGTCAGCCACAATTCCCTGACCACATTCAGTTGAGGAGCACCCGCCGTGGTGGGACTCAAAACCAGGGGCTGAGACGGGGCAATGTGGGAATCCCTGGCATCGGTCGGTTCATAGTTGAGGGTGACAGTATTTCCGGCGAAGGTGGGAGGGGCAACGGTCGGCAGGGTCAGAGCCGTCGTTCCCGCGGCCAGAGCGGTCATGTTCAGGCCCACCAGGTGGACGACGATGCGGGAGGTATCAGCGCCCGCGGCGAACAGCTCCTGGCCGGGCTGCACGGAGAGCACCCCGTTCTGGGTGACCTGGGTGGCGGGTTCATCGACGCCACCCGGCACAAGGGTGAAACGTTCCACGTGAACCGGGTCGGCAGTCCCTGGAACCGGTGCATGGAGGACCAGTGAATCGGCGTTGCGCCCGGTGACTGTCCGCAGAGTCCGGCCGGCGCTCGATTCAAAGGCCAGGTGGCCGCCTGACGGAGCCCGCCGGATCTCATCGGGCTGATACGTGCACGTCGTTCCGGAGGGCAGCGGGGCTCCTGTCGTCAGCACCATTCCGGGGGAAATGCCCGTCCAGGTGATGGGAGTCCCTGCCTGGCTCGCTCCACTGTATACTTCCCGGTCGACGCGGAAGCGGGGAACAGTGGCGTCGGGCTGCCCCATTACGAAAACCGGGATCAAGTCCGTGCCCCGATGGACCACGACGGACGTGTTCAGGGCGGGAAGGATGCCCTGGAATTCGATGATCGTCGAGTCGTCGGTAAGGAGTCCATTGCCGGCCCTGGGGTCGTTCACCGTGGTGGTGAGGACGAGGGGAGCGGCATACGTTCCGGGCAGGGGTAAGTCGACGGTGATCTGGGCCTCGAACCCCTGCACACGGCGCACACCCGTGACGTTCCCACCCTCGCTGATGCGAAGGTAGTCGCCGACGTCGTAGTCATTGGGGGTGGCAGTCCCAGCCGTGGACGAATTGAGGACGTTCAGGTGCTCGGGTGCAGCGCCCCGGGGAACGTCTTCCTGGCTCTGGAGCGCGACGGCCCGCAGCCTGGCCCCGGCCAGGTTGAGCCCCGTCGCGTCATCCTCCAGGCGAACCCGGGTGGTTCCCCCTTCCTCCTCGACGGAGAGGACCCGGGAGATGATTCCTTCGCTGTTCCCCAGGTAGACCAGATCGTCGGGATTGAGGGAAAGCCCGGTGCGGGAAATGGTGACGTACGCCCGGGGCTCGATGGTCCCGAGGACGAATGCCCCCGAGGGGATCATTTCGACGATGGTTCCCGGCTGATCCTGGCGCGTGCCCCTGATGGCTCGTCGAAAGTGAATGGCGCCCCTCGGAAAAACCGGAAGCGTGCAGCCGTCGTAGAGGGCCCGGCCAAGAGAACGGCCGTCGGCGTCCTTGGGGGCGGAGCGGGACCAGTTCATGGCCCGGCCGGGGATGAACTGGTCGCTGTCACCGGCCCCTCTCAGGACGAAAGACGGCTTCGACTCCGGCCGCACGTGGAGGACGGACCCGTAAAGCAGGGGCTCGAATGGGCTCCCGGGGGCGAAGAGCTGCACGTCCCACCGGGCATCGAGGTATTCGCCGCTCATCCATGCCAGGTGCTGGTAGGTCCAGGCCTGCTTGACCCTGTCCCCGTCGCGCTTGGACCAGATTCCGTCCCGGCGCAGGGCCACGGCACCGATGTGATCGCTGGCACTCAGCCCCGTGGTGTCCGTGAACCGGTCCCAGTACTTCCCATCCCCGATGCTTGCGAAGAGGCTCCCCCAGAAGTTCAGGAACCAATCCATGGAGAGCCAGCCAACCACGTTGTTTTGCCAGGCCCAGGTGAAAGTCCCAATGAGTTGGGGGACCGATGCGCTCATGGGTTCACCTCCACCTCGACGGACACGGACACACTTCCGCTCGCAAACCTCAAGGATTCAAGCAGGGCGAGCACTTCATTCTTGACGGCCTGCACCACCTGCTCAAAACTTTCGACCACACGGGGCCCCAGGTTTTCGATGGACTCCAGCAGGGCTGCCAGGTCAAGGCCCTGCAAGGTCGCCCCCACTTCAGCAAGGGATTCCCCGATCCCCGACAAGGCTTCGGTGGGTACGGCGTTTTCGACCAGGGCCACGGTTTCTTCCAGGAAGTCGATGTCTCCCAGGAGGTTTTCCGGGGAGAGGTTCCGCAGGGATGCCGCGATTTCGTCCAGAAGCCCGTCGATTTCCCCTGCCAGGACTCGGGGATCGTATGCGGCGATGGCTGCCCGCATGGCCGCGTGCACCTCTGCAAGGTCCGCCGCGAGCCTGCGTGGATTCAAAGCATCCAGCTCTTCACGGATGACGTCCAGGACACGCAAAAACTTCTGGGCCTGGGTTCCGGGGTTCAACTCTTCCATCAGGGACTGGAGGCGCATCATGGTTGCCGCGAAAAGATCCCGGAATTCCGACAGGAGCTCGGGCAGTTTTTCCATGACCGCATTGACCAGGGCATCCAGTTCAGCGGCAATGGGTTCCGGATCCAGGGCGGCGAGGAAACTGTCGAGATTTCCGGTGAGTCCCGCGAGGCTCGACCGCTCCAGCAGCGCCGCCGCCTGTTCGAGGGTCCTGCCGATTCCGCCCCCGAGCTTACCCGTCATGTTCCGGGCCTGGGTCCGCGCTTCCATGGCGGATCCCAGGAGGGCTTCCCGAAGAGCTCCGGGTCCCGCGCCGGCCGTGATGGACAAGGCACCCTGAAAATCCACGCCATTGGTCGAAAACTTGGCCCGGACGGCAAGCTGGGCTCTCGCCTGGGCGGTTCCCAGCGGTGAGAGAAGGTCATCCAGCCCGTCTTCGAGGCGGAGTTCAAGGGAGGAAACCTCGGCGCTCACCCGCCGCAGATTCCGGGCGAGCCCCCCCGTGAACCCATCGATGGCCGAAAGCACCTGGCCCGCCGGGCCGGCTTCGAGTCCGGCGAGGGTCTCTCTGAGCTTGTTGGGGATGAAACCGAGGAGGCGCACGAAATCGCCCGGCAGGGTCGGCTCCGGTTCCGGGACCGGCGCCGTGGCGCTTCCGGTGGGTGTGGGCAGAAAATTTCGCACGGGTTCCGTCGCTGTCCGGGCGAAGGTCTCGCTTGCGGCACCGACGGCGGAAGTGGTCTTGCGGATGACGGTCTCGGGAGATGGTGATGGAATGCGCCCGATTAGGGAGTCGTAGGCCTCTATGACCGGCTGGAGGATGCGTTCGGGGTGCAGGGAGTCCAGGGCATCGAGCAGGGACTGAAAAGGTTGGGCAATGCCCTGTACGGCCGTGGAGATGCTGATTCCTTCGATGAATCCCGCGGACTCCTGGATGAAATCCGTCACGCTCTGCAACAGAGACGCCGGGTTGAATCCCCGGATCACGTCGAGAACGGACTGGATTTCGGCTTCGATGGATTCAATCAGTTCGGCGGGGATGAGATTCCGGACGACCTCCTGCACCGACTGGAGGCTTGCCGTGACATCCGTCACGACGGAATCGGGAATGTCGAATCGGGCGACGGCTTCTCTGACCGGATCGAAGACGGAATCGACGTCGATGCCCTGAACGAGATCGATGAGTTGATTGACCTGGCCACGCAGTGGTTCCGGAAGGGGAGCGGCACTGAGGAGCGCTTCGGCCGTTTCCCGGATGTCGACCAGCTTGTCGATGACCTGCTGTGTCGCTTCCTCGATACCCAGGTTCTCGATGGCCGAGGCGATGTTGTCGGCGGCCGTCTTGAAATCGGCGAGGGCCTGGGCCGCTCGCTCGAGTATTCCCTGTGCCTGCCCGGCCAATCCGTTCACAGCGCTGCCAATGTCTGCCAGGGCATTGATAACCCCGCTCAAAACCCCTTGAATCTTCTGTTCCACATCTTCCAGAGCCGCGCGCACGGCGTCCCCCAGGTCAGCCCCGGCGATGGTTTCACGGAGGTCGACGACGAGATTGCGAGCTTCTGTCGCCACTCGGTCCAGTTCCGCATCCCGGATGGCCCCGGCGATGCCCAGAATAAAGTCCCTGATTTCATTGCGCAACGCCTGGAGTCCGAGGTGCCTCATGAGGCCCCGGGCCCAGTCCAGGGCGTATTCCACGGCGTGATCCACGGCGCTCAGGTACTGGGCCCGGGCCATGGCCTCGCCCTGGTCCACGAATCCTTTGAGAATGCCGGCAATCCGGGCGGCGTCGATGTTCTCAATGAGCTGCCGGACCTGGGCGATCTCGCGGCGCCAGGCCCGAAGAGTCCCAAGAATGTCTTCACCGGCCGTCTGCAGCGACCCTGCGATGGCGTCGATGGCGGAAAGGGCGGCGTCGAGGGGAAGAGACCCGATGGCCGAAGCCAGGGCGTTGAAATGGGCCGTGATGGTTTGAAGAACCTGGCTCCGGGTGGTGTTCAGGGCATTCAGGGCCGCCTGAAGCTCGGCAGGGCTGTTGGCAGTGGCGACGGCGTCGAAGGCGGCAACCAGGGGTGCCGTGAGGCTGGTGTCGATGGTCACTGTGCCGACGGCGTTCAGGATCAGGTCCAGGTTTGAGCGAATCTGGCCCAGACCCGCGCGCGAAAAGGGAGAGAGGGCATCGAGAGCCAGTTCGGCGAAAAGCCGAGGATCAACGGGCACATCCCCGTCGATGCGTTCCACCAGGGTTTTGAACCGGTTCACATCGTCGAGGCTCACCGGCAAATACCGTGAGGCCAGGTCTCCGGCCACTTCCAGGGCCTGTCCCATGGAACGCCCGAAGTTTTGACCGAACAAGGCAGGGTCCCCGTCGATGCCTTCGAAGAGACCCACGAGGATGCCGGCTCCCTCCCGGACCGCTGAGAGATACCGGTCAAACAGGGCGTTGTCGATCCCCAGTTTTCCTGAAAGGGCTCCCATGGCATCCATGAGCGGCCGCAGGAGATCGGCCGGATTCTCGAGGCCGTCCCGCAGCTGTTGCAGCGCCTGTCCGAAATCACCCAGGGCGGTTACGCTTGTGCCCCCCTGCACAATGGCCTTGATGTCGTCGGTATCAAGGGTGACCCGAATGGTGGCGCGGGCATCCACGATGGCGGACAAGTCGAGACTCTGCAGTTCCTGGAGCAGACTCATCGGGCATACCTCAAAACCGGATCCGAGAAATCCACGGTCAGAAACAGATTGCTTTCCAGGATCGGCGGCTCGTTCCGAAAAGGTTCCCGGGGCGCGGCCCAGCCGGGGAGGTGCGTGGTTTCAGAAGGGCCCGCTGAAAACTGAAGCGGTGTTCCGTTCATCTGCAGTTCGCGTCCCGGATACGCCGGATCGAAGATGGCGATCCTCACCAGGGGATGTGGGCCAGCGGCCCAGTAGAAGCGCCCCTTGGTCGCCTTAACGGCCAGGCTCACGGGCACCGACAGGGGAGGGTGCTCCGGCACCACGACCCAGTGGGACTTCACCTGCAGGGATGGGGAGATCTTGAGTGCAGCGGAGGGGCCGAGGGGTTTTCCTGAAGCTGCCTCTACGAAACGGATTTCGAGCTCCGTCTCCACGGGCGATCGCCCTATGATGGCCAGCCGGGCCACATTGAGTCCCTCGAACGCCTTGGGCGGGAAAAGACGCACAGCCCCCTCCGCGGACACGATGATTCCGGACAGGCCCCCAATCTGAGTCGGAACCTTGTCCGAGAGGTACTCCACAACGCGGATTCCGTCGTAGGTCACCGTGAGGTCTCCCACGACGGAGGAGGGCTTTTCGTCGGGGAGCGAGCCTCCAAGCTCGATGGGGAGAGGATCGCCTTCCAGGACGGTGCGGATGACCCCGGGGAACGAGCGGACCAGGGCACCCCGGGGCCAGGTGATTCCAAGCCCGATGGTGCCCGTGCCCTTGATGGTGAACACGGCACTCGGAGGCTGACCTGCCGTGCAGGCCGCGGAAAAGGCGTTCTGGAGCGGCAGGCGCAAGTCCACCTCCACCGGAGGCCCCTGAGGGGGGAACTCCCCTGGAAAAGCCCAGGCAGGGGATCCATCGGGGGAGAGGACCTCAAGGTCTTTCGGCACAATGGTTTCCGTCGCCTCCACGGAATCCAGTTCCATGGTCCGCGGCTGGAACTCCTCGGGAAAGCTCCCTTCCGCCAGGGTGATGCGGATCTTGGGGGCCGCAAGGTCGGGGAGCTGCAGCAGGCCGTCGTTAAAGGATGCGCCGGTGAGGGACTGAGGGAGCATGCCCTGTCCGGGAACGGGAGGCACTGAGTGGAGGGGTGGAAGCCAGTCCCCGTTGCCGTCGGGCACGGTGACGACCAGTCTGAAATTTGCGGGGAGCTGCGCCGAGGAACCGATGGGGACCGGGTCGGAGCCGTCGGGGAGATACTTGAGTCCGTTCAGTTTCAAGGTCCGAATGCGCCTGTTGCCGGTGGTGACGACATGGTGTCCGGATTTTTCCTCCACCTTGACTTCCCCGATGGCCTTCTGGGTGGCGATGGGTGCAATCCTGAGCCCCGCCGCATCCACTTCGGCACCCGTCGCGGAGGGCACCGCATCCCATGAGAAGGGGACGGGGTGACCTTCGGGGGGAAGGGCAACGACGTGCGTGATCCCGGTGGTCAGCAGCTCCAAGGCCACGAGTTCGATGGCCGGACTCGAGGCGGTCATTTCACCCAGGAAAATGATGTCGGAGGAAACGGAGATCGCCATCATCCCTCCCGAACATTCAGGGGAAACCTCGCCAACACGGCGCCGAGGCCTTGTTCTGCATTGTCCAAGCCCACGATGAGGAAATCGAGGGCAGGGGCGGGAGGGGGCGTGTAGGTCACCGTGAGGTCCGAGCCGCTCCATTCCACGAGGCGCACTCCTTCCGCGCCCTCCGTTCCCCCGGCAAGGGAGCCGGCGCCCGGGCGGCCTCCGGAATCCCGAAGGGCCAGCGCAATGAGTCCGAACGGCAGCGTTCGAGGCGCTTCCCCTTCCCTGAGGGACAAGGTTCTCGAACCCGAAAAGCGGATCGTCAGGGCGTAGGGCCCTCCACCGGCCACCATGGGAGGCGCCGCAAGCTGGATGGGTAGGAGACCGGCCCGCACCAGGGCCTCTCGAATCGCTTCCCCTTCTTCTTCAGGCACTCCCACGGGCCAGAACCAGCCCTCGGCAACGAGGGTGATGGCCCTGGGCGTCTCGGGGAGTCTTTCAAAGGGTATGGAAATTCCGGCCACGGACATCCTGTGAATGAGAAATCCCCGATCTTCCCCGTCGGCGAGCACGCCGGCGTTTCGAAAATCCACCGAATCCAGGAGATACAGGGCCACATCCAGGAGGCGAAGGACGTCCGTTCTCCCCGTCTCGGGCAGGGCCTCGACACTCACCGTGCAGCGCAGGTGCACCACGCGCCGCACCGCTGTCTCACCGGGAAGGCTCACGCTTCGGTGGCCAAGGAAGTCCTCCTCGAGGATCTCCGCCTTCTGTACACCGACGATGAGCATCGTCTGGGTCACGGTCTCGGGGCCGGGAGCCACCGCCACGCGACCGGTGTACGGCAAAGGAAGCCTCGCAGCCAAAACATCGGCCAGGCGCTCTTCGAATTCAGCGATCATGTGACCTTACCCGCCGCCGCCCAATCTGATGGGACGTGTCTTGTTGACTTCCGCGCGAACGAGCTCCGGGATGTTTGCCGTGGTCCGGTTCACTTCCGTTGAAACCATCCCGGGAATGGCATCGATGGACCGCTTGATCTCCTTGTTGACCGAGGCACGAAATTCCTCCATGGCGGGACGGATTTCCTCCCTGGCTATGGTCTGCATCTCCGTGCGCATCTTGGTCGCGAAGGTATTGATCTCACGGGTGGCCACGGCCATGGCGATTTCCTCCATGCGTGACGAGACATTCCGCACACTGTCGTTCACGGCGACCTTGAACTCCGATCGCAACTGGTCAGCCACCTGGCTGATGCGGGTCTCGAGAGAGGCGGACTGCTCCTTCATACGGCGGTCTACTTCCTCGAGGACGGAGGTCTGCAGGGTTTTCCGGCCCTGTTCGTCGGCCCGCGCGACAGTGTCGATCCGCGTGGAGAGACCGGCGACCGTCGCATTGGTAGCGGCCAGGGCGGAGCTGTTCTGCGCCACCTGGGCCCTCAGGTTTTCCATGTCCGCCCGGAGGGGTTCCACCACCGGAGCGATGCGCTCCTGAAAGGCCTGGGCAACCATCCCTCCGACGCGGCCCTCGAGGCTTGCCACGCTGCCGGCGATGACACCCCGAAGGGTTTCCTCCGAGGACTTGATGCGCTGGTTCACCAGGGCTTCCATCTCAGTGCGGCTGGCGCTCACGGCTCCCTGAATGTCGTTTCGGACAGTCTGCAGAAGTGAATCGCCCATGGCCTTGGTCGCATCGGACACGGCGCGGCTCACCGTTGCGTCGATTTCGGCGAACCGGGCGGTCATCTCCCCACGCAAGGTGCCCATGCTGCTCGCCAGGTTCTGATCGAACCGCTGGGACACCCCGTTGGCAACCCTTTCCTCCAAAATCGCGAACTGGTCCGCGCTCAATTCAAGGCTTCGGTCTTCCAGGGCTGTGTCGAGCTGTTCCTGGGTTACGAAGGTGTTGATGAGCGCAGCCAGGCGGCGTTCGAGGGCTCCGGCGTCGAACAGGGTCCCGTCCGGAGCGGAGAGACGCTCCTTCACGGATTCCAGGTCCCGGACCCGGTCGGCGAACGCCTGGGCGTCGAAGGGGGCACCATTCACCCGCAGGCTCGTTCCCACTTCGATGGCCGTTCGCACGTCTTTCTGGATGTTCTGCAGGGTGTCCCGAAGGGTGAGCACGTCCTCCCGGGCATCGGGGATCCCCTGAACGCTGCGGCGCAGGGTGTTCAGGTCTGTTTCCCGCTTGACGTCCCGCGCCGTCACATCCGAGGAGATGGTGCGCACTTCCCGGAGAGTGTCCTCGAGGTTCGTCATCCTCAGGAGTGCCTGCCCGACCCGGCGGTCCACCCCGTCAATGCGTGCCACCGCCGAAGGCTCCGACAGGGGCCCCTTTTCCATGAGGGCCCGAAGCCTTGGGTCGAGCCACCCGACAGTCACCTGGTCCGTGTGCTCATGGGCGGGGATGGCCCCTTCCCGGACCTCAGCCAGCACGGCGCGGGCGACTTCGATGAGGGCACCGACGACGGCGTTCCAGTCCTCCGCGCGGATGAGCTGACCCCGCTCCACCTGAGCGAGGACGGTCAGGCGCCTGGTCAGCGCATCCAGGCGTTCGAGTTCTGCTGCGGTAGGCATTATCCCTTTCTCCTGATGGACGCTCCCATCGTCTGGGTGTAGGTGTTCAGCTCGGCTTCGGCCCGGACCTGGGTACCCGTTTGCACGTAACTGCGGGCGGTTTCGGTGAGCTGGACCACTTCGGGTCGCTTCAGGAACACCTCGGCTTCGGCCCCTTGCTGGTTGGCCAGTTCATTGATCTCCGTGAGGAACTGGTTGCCTGCCTGGGCGAGGTTCCGGGTGAAGAGGGAAGTGTCTGCCTGCACCGACTGCTCCAGGTCCACGACACGCCGTTCAAACCGGTCGCGGAGAACGGCGCTGGCCCCGGCCGCCGTCAGGACGTCTTCCACGTTTCTGCGCAGCCGCTGGGTTTCGATGTCGCGGCGCAGTTCCAGGAGGCTTCGGCCAAAGGCGTCGGTGAAGCGCCGGATGTTTCCCTGGACCTCGTTGATCTTTTCGGCGATCTCCGGATGATCGTGGCCCTGCGGTGTCACCAGCTGGGTGAGCTCGATGACGGCGCCAGCCAGGTCCATCACCGCATCCACGAGGGCATTCCAGTCCGCGGCCCGAATGACCTCTCCGGGAGCCTTGGTGGAAACGGGCCGGATTTGTTCACGGGCGGCCGTTGCAGCCTGCTGCACGGGAGTCAGGTCCTTGTCGGGAATGTCCCGGATGGGACTGTCCCGGAAAAGCTCAGGCAGGACCGGCACGGGGACGAAAGTCGGGACCACCTGGGGGATGAGGCGAACCGGCCGCCGGTCGATGGGCTGCACCAGGTTGGGGTGGCGCACTTCGAGCTCGTACATGCCCGCGTCGATATCCCGCACGAGGAGGGAACCGTCGAGGAAGGGCTTGCGCTCGATGACCTGTCCCGTCGACTGGTTGACCAGCCGCACGACGGCGTCACGGTTGGCAGGCGTGTATCCCTGAAGCTGGATATTGAAAGAACCCTTGCTGAATGTGGCCATGGCTTACCTCTCACATCAACCATTGGAGGTCACCGTAAGGAAAGGTGATCTCCCAGAACATGGTGAGTTCATGATCGTTGCCCTTGACGATGGGGGCGAACGTGACCCGGTTGTAGAGTATGGAGCCCTCTGAACTCCGGGCGATGAGTCCCGCCTCCCGAACAGTGCCGACAGCCGCCGCCGCTGGCAGGGTCCCGCGCACACGAACCCTCACCATCCGCCGGGCCTGGTCCACCGTGAACGTGAACGCTTCCGGAGGGATGGGAGCTTCCGTCGGGGACTCCAGGGGCTGCCCGTCTCCGACCGCCTCGTTTTGTAAGGCCGTCGTCGTGTACTCCTCGCTCTCCGGTTCGTTGCTCGTTCCGACGCCCATGTGGGTGATGGGGGTCCCTTGCCCGGCGAAGAGTCGCGCGATGAGCTCGGCGCCTCCCCGCATGACGGCATTGCGTGCTTCGCGCGCGTCGAGTAAGGCGCCCTCCGCCGACCTCAGTTCTATCCGTAAAGATGCGCGCATGCTTCCTCCTTATCGGAAGGTGGAATCGTTGTATCCCGTCACTTCGAAGATGCCCCCGGCATCGGGCATGGAGTCGGCCCCGGTGGGTCCGACCTCCTTGAAAATCGGTGCGGAAAGGATGCGCAGGGTATCCCCTTGCCCCTGTGTCTCGGCGAAAGAGGCCAACACCACCTCTCCCTTGACTCCCGCGGCCTTGAGCTTCCGCACTGCCTCGTTGAGGGAATGTCCCAGCCGATCCCGCTCCGCCATCGACTCCTCCAGCTCGCCGGCCCTGCTGAGCAGGGAACCGGCGGGCAGACTGATTCTGAAGCTTGCGGGCTCCGTCTCCACCCAGGTCATGCGCAGCTCCACCACCGGGTCCTGGCTGAACAGGGCGTGATCGAACCGGGACTGGTCGAGGCGCCCCTGGGTGAGCAAAAGATCCGCCAGACCGAGGAGGAAGCGGTCCAGCCCAAACGCGTCGTAGTGGGCGACAGGAAGAAACCACAGCTCGTTTTCCCCCGGGACCAGCGTCAACGGCCGCGCCGGTCTCTCGAAATCCGACCAGGTCTTGCCGGGCTCCAGGTCGGGAACGGAGTAGACGCGATCGGTGACATCCTCATCCTCGAGGCGTGCTTCCACGAATCCCGACAGGGTGGGGCGGAGCCACAGACGACAGCCTGGAGGGACATTCCCGAGGAAAACCATGGCCGTGCCCGTGGTGAGGTTCCCGATGACGGGAACGCACTCAGGGCCTCCCGGAAGCCCCACGAGGAGAATTCCGGCAGGTGTCGGGTCGAGGCCTCTCTGGGTCACCGTGAAGCGATAGAGGGGCTCCAGGGAGGGCATCCGGTCGGTGCGGCGCACGGGGGGATTCTCGGCAAACACCAGTTCGTTGGCTTCCGTGCTGGCTCCCCATGTTGACGTCGGCGGGAGGACCCGAATTCCCACGGCACGCTGAAAGGCTTCACTGTACCGCACCATGAATTCCTGCAGGGCTCCCCGTGTGACCGAACCCCCATTCAGGCGGGCATCCCGCAGCGCATGAACCCACGCCCGGTATTCATTGAGACCGGTCTGCCACTCCTCGACGGGCATATCTAGAATCGCGGCCAGCCAGGCGGCCTCGGTCAGGGAGAGAACCCGGTCGAAAAAGTGGGCCCTCTGAACCTCGAGGGCTTCCTCGTCCAGGATTTCCAGTTGAAGACCGGCAAGGGCCATCAAGCCGCAAGCGAGCTCCCCTTCACGGTAAAGGAGCGGCAGGCGCTGGACCATGGCATCCGTGCGGCCCATGGCTACACCCCTTCCCTTGGCTGTACATCCAGCTGGCCTTTTTGAAGGATTTCATTCGTTCCCGGAGTGTAGGCGCCCACGCCGTCCGTGAGCTGCATGAACGAGGACCCCGCCTCAACGGTCACGATGACCTCCTTGCGGATGGCGGCAAAGCGGGTATCATCCCGAATCGCTGCCAGCATCCCGTCCACGGTAATGGGCTGGGATGAGTTCCGGGACGCGAGGTAGCTGGTGAGGGCAAGGTCGATGGCGGTGACGGCATCGGCAAGTGTAACGCCCGCCAGCAGTCGCGCGGGAATCACGGCGTTCACCAACGCGGTGACGGTAACGTCGCTCACTTCCTCGGAGATTGGCGGGAGAAACGCCACGCTCGCGACTTCCAGCACTTCACCCGGGTTCAGCTGCAGCTCCTCGACCCCGGTCTGCCCCCGGGGCACAAGGGTGACCGATGCGTCGACCACCCGCGGATCCCGAAGAATCAGGGAGGTCAACTGAGCCCGACGCACCTTTCCTCCAGGAGGGATCCTGTCCAGATGATCACCCAGTGCCTGTTCCATGGCCCCTTGCAAGGAGCTCAACTCCGAGCCGGGGAGACCGGTACCGGAAAGGGTGAGGGACACCTGCACATCCACGACACGCGTCGCGGCTTTGCCGAGGAGCACACGGATTCCCGCCGGCCGGAGCTCCTCGATGCGCCGGCCAACCTCCGCCTTCACCTCGTTGGTTTCGTCGTCGTAGGCTATGTCGATGCGGATTTCACCGGGCACCCCGTTGGGCATTTCAATGACGGCCACGTCCTTGACCCCCCGGATGGACATGAGCCCAAACTTGAGGGCATCCGGAGTCCCCCGCACCACCCCCGAAAGGGCGGAACGGGCCCTGCGCCGCAGTTCGTCGTCCGTCTCCGGGGATCCGAGCCGCCGGGCCGGCTGGCCGTTGGTCACCGAGGAAATCCCCGCGACCACCACTTCCAGCTGACTCAGCTGCCCCTCGGTCACCAGGCCGGTTGCGGTGGATTCCCCCACCGCCTGCACTTCCCGGGACAGTTCCCCCGGTTCCAGGGTCAGGGGTTCCGACGTGAGGTAGCGGGCTCCCCCGGGACCCACGAGGGGAGTGCCGGTGGGAATGGTGATACGGCCCGCGCTGGAGGCGGTCCGGGTGAAGAGGACCTTCACGACGGGGTGTCCGGCGGGAAGGCGCACCAACCCAACGAGGGCCGTCACCTTGTCGAGGGACGGGCCTTCCGCCGTGTCCAGATAGGCGGATTTGTAAACGGCTTCGAGGCTTAGATAGGCCATGGCCAGTTCCCTGGCGACGGTCTCCAGGAGGGTTCGGGTGACGGACCCGACGTTGAGGTCGGTGAGGGGCACTGGGGTCGTCTGGACCGGGTAGTAGTTGACGATGACAGAGGATCCCGGGACTGGGCGGCGTCCGTCTTCACGAAACCTTATGGCGTCCTTGTTGTTGTCGTCTCCCGTGGTGGAAATCAATTCAAAGTCAGCCGGGGTAAACCGGTAGTTTATCTCCCGCGCATCGGGGGCCGCGCCGGCCTTCATGACCCCTTCCAGGTGCGAAATGCGTCGCACCGGGCGATTGTTCAACAGTATGGGGCCGCTCCCGGAAGGCATGACGAATGATTCCCGCACCGTGCCGCCCGTGAGCGTGGTCAGGAGATCGCGAACGATCTCATCGTACCTGCGCGGCGTAAAGCTCATATGCTGACCTCCAGCAGTAAGCTGACGGGGTCACCGCCCGATCGCGGCTGTACCTCCAGCGTGAATACAAAAGAGGACTGGGTTTCGGCCGAGGGGTCAAACCGGAGGGCCATCGCCTTGGGTTCCACGCGAGGCTCCTGGGCCACCGCCTCGAGGACGAAAGCGCGGCAAAGGTCCCTGAGCGCCTCCGTTTTGAGCTCTCCGATGAGTTCGTGGACCCGGGACCCGTATTGGGCATGTCCCAAGGCCGCCAGGGATCCGACAGGAGTCATGAGCCGCAGAATGAGGGCCTGGGCCACATTCTCCCGCCCGTTCACGGTGGCCAGGTCGACGGCTTCCAGGGCCCCGGGAGCCCTGATGCCACGAGGCGAGGTCACCCGGGATGTGAGGTCCAGGGAAGCCGCGTCATGGGCCTGGAAGAAAGGCACCACCAGCAGATCGGTTCCCATTGAGTCGTTTTGGCTCATCCGATCATCACCGTTCCAACCGCCACGATCTTTCCAGCGGGCAAGTCCGCGGGATCATTGCACGTGGTCACAGGGTCTCCGTTGCGGGCGGCGAACTTGCCACCGATTTTCACCGTGAAACTTCCCATGAACACCGTTCCCCGGTTGGCCGGAGGCTTCTGGAACGATGTCCCCGGCGGCGATGGGAACATGGGACGGGCTGTTGGTCGCCGTGGAACCCACCACTGCCGCCGCCTGTCCCCCGAGCTTAACCGTGGAGACGGTGTTCCCGTTAATCATGCCCGAAAACGGGTGGGGCAGAGGCGTGGGCACAGGTCCCCCAGGCGTTGGGACCAGCACGATGTGCGTGTCCACGGAAAGCACCTGGCTGTTGGCGGTGGCCGCTGGATTGCCCATCAGTTGATCTCCACCTGGGCTCCGGAAACCTTCACTTTTCCCGTGCCGGAGATTTCGACCTCGGATCCTTCGAGTTTGAGCTTCCCCTGGGTCTTGAGGGTGATGTCCCCATCCTGTTTGAGGACCATGGAGGAACTTCCCGATGATATCTCCACCCGTCCTCCTCCTGCCCCGGTGACCACGACTTTCATCTTACCCACCTCGACCGTCGCTCCGTCCTTGACGATTTCCAACTTCACGTCGGAGCCCATGGTGAGAGTGATTTGAGGCGTCTTGCCTTCGATGTCGAGCTTGATCCGTGGATCATCCCGGGGAACATGGAAGACGATCTGTCCCTCCCTGTGCTGAGGGGGAGGCTGTTCCGCGTGATAGAGGCGTCCGAGAACCACGGGCCCGTGGATGTCTCCCTCCATGAACACCACCGCCACAAGGTCGTCGACGGCGGGGATCGCCGCATAGCCCATGACCCCCACGGCAACGGGGACACGGGGCAGGACGAGCCCGGTGTCCCGCATTTCCACGGTCACAGCATGGTCCTGCTGAGTCCCGTCATGGACTTCGACCACTTTCCCCACGCCAGCCACCGGGCGGGCCCCAGACTCGTGGCGGGCGATGCGGGCGATGCTGTCGTAAAGAGAGCTCGTCACAGGAGGCCTCCGATGGCGCCGAGCAACGCCCCCAGGAGAGACTCCCCCCGGGCCCCGGCAAGGACCCCCTGAAGCTGTGTCCTTCCCGCCGGTTCTCGGGTCCAGCCGATGAATCACCCTGGTGAGGAGCCAGTTCGAACCACCCAGTTCCCCCGGGAGCTCCTGGATTTCGACGACCATGCCGGGGCGCAGGGCCGGAAGCAGAAAACACCCGGCCCGCATGACCTGGGCTCGCGCGGCGGCTCTGTCGTTCAGCCCCTGGGATGCCGTCATGGCTGACTTGGGTGTCCGCAGAACGGGGGAGGGTTGCCACACGGCGTCAGATCCCGGCGGCCCCGCATTGTCGGGGATCTTTCCCAGACTGTGCTTGAGGGCCTCGGGTGAGGATGCCGCCCCGGCACTCCCGTTGCCGATGGCAAACCGCTGAACTGACGGAGAAGGGGATTCGCATTTCTCAAAAGTCAAAAACTCCCGGCCATGGAGCAATGCGACGTCGGCATCCTTCCCGGGCGCAGGAACCACGGCAAGGGCTCCCTCCTTGTCCACGCAAGCGATCCCGGCGGCGAGCGCAGCCAGATGTGCCACATGCTCCGCTCCGGTCCTGGCCTGGTGTGCGGCATACGCGGCAAGGTCCAGGTCCAGGTCCACTGACCCGATATCCACTCCGGCGTCTCCAGCCAGGGCTCTCACCACGTCGGCGGCACTCTTGTTTCGATATGTGACGGCAGGGCGCAGAAGAGCGAGGTCAGCCCCCGCGTCCGCCGCGGTAACCCAGATGCCGGTGAACGTGCGCCCGACCTTGCGAACCTTTCCCGTTAGAACCGTTTCGGACCCTTCGCCGCCGTTCACCTCGAGGACGGCGTCGTCACCCGGAGCAGCGGAAAACTTGACATTGGCCGGGAGCCCTAGTTTGAAGGAGTTCACCCCGGGGAGCAGGGTGAGGTCCACCCGGAGCGCCGAAACGTGAGAATCGTAGCGCAGGTTGCCCAGGGTGACGGTGACGGCCGGCTGGAGGCTCATGAGGTGAACGCCTCCCCGAGGCTGCCGATGGCGTTGGTCAGGTTGTCGGCGATGTCGACGACCTTGGAGACTGGGGCGTTGAGGGGGTCGAACACCCCTCCCAGTCCGCCCAGGTCGCCTAGGTTGGCCAGAGCGCTCAGCTGGTCGATGACATCGAGGGCATCGTTGACGGCGGAGGCGATGTCTCCAGCCAGGTCCTTCGAGGTCTCCGAGCAGATTGTCCAGGCCGTCGAATCCCAGGTCCCCGAGGCCGAAGTCATCCAGTCCCCCGAAGCCGCTCACTTCCGCGGGCGGGGGAAGCGGCGGGCTCTCGGCAAGGACCACCTGGTAACGGTACTGATTGGGGTGGGCGGCCATTTCCACCGCTCGAAACGAAGTGATGACCACCCGCTGCAGTTCGAGGGCCGTGGTGATATCCGCCGCGAAGTTGAGCTCCTCGCCGTCGGCGGCAGCCTTTTGGAGCTTGGAAAGCTGGTCGGCGGCGGCTTCCCCCATCAGAATACCGGTGATGGCGATCTGGTGGGAAGGCCTCCCGGAACGCTGCTGCACTTCTCCTTCGAGACCGGCAATGGCCGTGGGAACAAACCCCGTATCGAGGCGGTGCTCGATGCGCTGCACAACCTCCAGGGATATGTCCCCCAGAAGGGGAATCGGTCGGGTCATGGGTCAATCCCCCGCAGGTCTGCTTCATCGTTGAGCAGCGCCGCCAGGGCATCGGCAATTTCTTCCGCATCCAGGGCGACCATGCCGGCGTCTGCCGGCGCAAGGCCTTCGATCGTGGGTGCGGCTGTGCCCGAGCCCCTCTTCACCGTCATCTCACGAATCTCCGGAATGGCTCCCAAAAACTCCTGGGTGAAGCCATCGACGGATTCCGCGTCGATCCCCCCGGCTGGGGATCGGAGCCCTGACGCCCCCCCGGGGACACTCCTCCTCAATTCCCTCCCCGTACCAGACCATGCATCCCTCGGACCGGAACCGGCCGGATGGACGTCGTTCAGTCTGGGACCATCCAACGCCGGCCGGCCCTCCGAGAAGGGATCCGGAACGTCTCTGGCCGGCGGGTCCGCCCTGGTGGGGGACACCTCCCGGGGTTCATGAGAGAGATTGGACATATTGCTGTTTTCCCTGCTCTCCCGAGTGGACGTTGAAGAGCCTTGGAGCGGGGTCGAGACTCCCTCCCGCTGTGCTGCCTGCCCCGACCCTGTTTCGGCTCGATGCCCGCCACCCAAAGGTGCACCCCCAGTGCTCCGCAGCTGGAGCCTCATCCGGAAAGTCAGAGGCCCGTGGTTGTCCATGGGCGATGCCGGTGGTGAGGATCCAAGGTAAACACCGGGCACCGGCAGGTCTTCCGCCGAGAGGGAAGGTTCTCCAGAGGACGCCCCCTCGAAAGCTTCAGGAACCCTCCGAGGTTCCCCTGACGGGTTCGCAGCGCCGGGAGGCGCCATTCCACGAGGCCCGATTCCCACTCTGTCGCCCAAAGGTGTTGAATCCACCCGTTCCAGAAGATTGTTTGCGAGGGCGTCGCGAATGTCAGCAAGCTCTTGAGACGGCGGTGAGTCAAAAACCAGCCGAGTCCAGCCATCATCGGGCTGATTCCGGGAGAGATGCCTCGCAAGCCGATCGATGTCCGCCGCCTCCGCGCCGGCGATGTCCGCGTGACTCCACCCCGCGGCACGGGCGATGGTCAGTGTGGTCTCGGCAAAGGGGAACCCAGACTCATCGGCTCCGGCCAGGACCATGGCCAAAACCTCGAGAACCAGGGTGTCGTCGGTTCCCGCCCGGACGGTCGAAGCGCTGAGAACCCCGGCGGCGCAATTCTCACGGGGAGTGGGGCTCAGCGACGCCCGAGCCGAAATCCGGGTGCGCTGCCCGAAGGTGATGGGACGAAGGATGGTGCCGCCCTCGATCTCGAGCTCCCCGTTGGATCCTGCCTCGGCAACCTTCACGCACACATTGCCCAGAAGAGCCTGGCCTCCGAGGGTGTCGATGATCACGCGCCCTCTCATTTATCAGCCGATCTCCTCGCGGATACGGGTTGCCGTGAAAGCGTAAACGGCTTCACCGTGACCCCCGACAGCCATTTCGAAGGATTTCTCCATGAGGTAGCACTCATCGAGGGTGACGGTCATGGTGGTTTCTCCGTGCCGCAGCATGGCCGTCATCTGGAAGACATCCCCTCCGATGAGGGCGTCGAGTCCCTGGGCCGTGGAAGCAACCCTCAGGCGTCCCTCGACGACCTGCCCTCCCGAAACCATGCCGATCCTTTCCGCGGTCCCGAGGGCGTACACGTTCTGGCGCGACTGCTGAAATCGATACTCCACCGCGCGCACCCCGTCCACCGGTTGTCCGTTGATCAGCACACTGCTTTCATTGGCCGCAAATAGCGTTGGCATAGGTCAGCCCCTAGTTCTTGACTCGGATGGTGGCGTAAACATAATCGATGGCCCGCACCGGGCGCACGGCGATGTCGATGCGCACGATACCCTGAGCGAAATCCTGCTGGGTGGAGTACACATCGACGATGAACGCGGGATCGCTGCCGTCGGTGGAAGGGACAAGTGCGTTGGCCCGCTCCATCCGGGTGAACGTGGCGATGATCTGCTGCTTGAGCGCTGTGCGGGCGTCTTCCGTGTTCAGTTCACCGATGAAGTTCTCGGCGATGGCCTTGGTTTCCCGGATGCACAGGTCGGCCACCCTGGTCACGGAGATCTGGTCGCCCGTGGTGTCGATTCCCTTGAGCACCACCACGCCGCGCCCTTCCCGATTCTGAACGGTAAGCAGGTTGACGGCCGAACCGAGGAGGCGGTTCAGCTCACTCTCCCGATACGCCGCCGGCGTGATGCCGAACAGGGGTACAGACTTGAAAGTGGGGGAATCCTGCGGGCGCATCCTGCTCACCACTCCCGCCACCGCACCGTGCGCGCCGGGGGGGGAGACCAGGGCAAAGCGGCGGTTGCGCACCGAAGCGGCATGGTCGCGAATCCGGTCGATGTTTGCCTGCTCATCGGCGGTCACGGAACCGAAGGCGACGCGGGGTGCTCCCACGTCGGCCATGGCAACGGCATGGGCCACCAGGGCCTGGTGAATCTGGCGGACTTCCTCTCTCGCACGCGACGGCTCGATGGACGCAAAAACCAGGTTGATCCTCGGGTCGTCGGCCAGGAGATCGATGGCTTCCTGGTATGCGGCAACGCCGGGAGACGTGCCTCCCGAGAACTGGAGCGGGCGATCCGTCGCCACGGGAAGCGCTTCGGCGGGCGGGAGCGAGTTGCGGAGCCGAACAAACACGAAACGGCTCTGGGTGAGGAGGACGTACGGCAGGTAGTTGGCATCGTCCGGGTTCATGGTGAGATTTGTGAACTGTTCCTGGAGACCTCCCTGCAGCACCTGGACATCGGCGGTTCCGTCGTCCCGCACCTGGAACCGGACGCTGAGACCGTCCGGGTCCACGCCATCGGCGGGCAGCAACTGAAAGAGGGTCCTCGGGGTGCCGGTGGTCACCTGTTCCGGGACGCTGATGACAGCGGGATCTCCGGAAAAAGAATAGGTGTTGGCCGCTGGACGGGCATTGGCAAAGCCGGGGTCCACCGCGACCACAAAGCGGGACCGACGGTTGATGGTGTCAAAGAGGTCGTCGGGCATCCCGGGGACCACCTGCAGATCCGTGAAGGTCTCCACCAGGCGACCGTTCAGGAGGAGCCGAAGTGTCACCCGGACGATGGTGCCCTCCGAGTTGGCGATGCCCCTCACTTCCGCAAACAGGCTGTTGCCCCAGCCGCCGTTGGATCGACAGCGAAGCACCACGGCAGGGTCCCGGTCCGCGGGATTGTTGGAGTTGAAAAGGGTGACCGAGGCGGGCGAACCGCCCTGGACGGCAGCGATCACGACTTCGCCGGCGCCGTTGCCAAGCGCGTGAATCACCTCCGGCATGGTGCTCTCCGTTCCGGGACCAAGCAGCGATCGCACTTCCGCTGTCTTGGTCACTCCGACCAATCCCGCCGCCGGGCGGTCGACGATGCCCACCGCACCGATGATGCCGGATGGCGCGGGCAAGGGAGGCAACACGTCAAAGCGCGCTTCGACCGATACGCCAGGAACGACCAATACGGGCATACCAGCTCCTTTCTAGCGTTCCCTGCTTTCTGAGGTCTTGCCAGGACTCACTGTTGCGAGACGATTTTTTAAAGAAGAGCACCCCCAAACCGGACCGGCGATGGGGGACCGTGTTGAACCATTTCAAGGAACCGGGAAACAAAAGATTAAAGGAAAGACCACGTCGCCCTAAGCGGAGTTCGACCGAATTCGACCAATGGACAGAGGCAAAATGGCTGTAGCGTGATGAACGCGATGCAGTGCTGCTTGATGTGCAACCGAGGCCATGACCCCGTTTGCGACGGGCATGATCGATCAAACCAGACACATTGGAAACCCTATAGATCAAGGAAAATCCAAAGTCAAGGGAGATGTGGCATGAGTCGGCGAAAGACTTGGCCGGCACATTCGCAATTGCCATTTCTCGAATCTTGGGTTAATTCAACCAGCATGCTGGAGTCAATTTACTACGTCATTACCTGGGCTTGTCGGCGTGCGTGCCCTCATTGCTACGACGAGCGGTTTCGTCCGTATCCCGCTGCGGAGCTCCACGAGCTGACCCGGCGGAGCAGGGATTCCTTTCCTAAAATCATCGAAAATTTCCCCGAGACCCTCCTGTATACGGATCTGGAAGATCAGCAGGAAGACGGGACGTTCGGTCGGAAGACGGGGCGCATCGTCGTCTCGGGGGGCGAGGTACTCCTTGACCCGGTGCGCACCGAGGTGCTTTATCCACTTCTCGAGGCCCTCAATTCCCGGTATGCAAACCGTGGAGGCGTCAAGCTCGTGGTTCAGACGGCGGGGGATCTTCTCTCTCCGGCCATCGTCCAGGACCTTCTGGAACGCAACGTCTGGATGATCTCCGTATCCTCCCTGGACGACTTCCACGGTGTTCTTCTGAACGAAGGAAGGGAAGCCTTTCGCGCGAGGCTCGAGACCATGTTCAAGGCATCGGGAATGGCTCAGTCGGGCCTTCAATCCACGGTGCGGAAGTGGTCGGACGAGGAGGGACCCGTGTACAGTTTCTTCGGAGCCACCCCGGATGCATGGATAGGGAAGCTTTGGCCCAGCGGCCGCGCGTGGGCGAACGGGCTCTCCAGTGCCACCTTCAAGGACAACTTTTGCAGCAACTGGTCCGGGGGGCTGAATTTTCTGAACGTGGGCTTCAGCGGTTCCGAAGTGGCCATCGACCCGGACGGCAACCTCTTCCCATGCTGCCGCAAGACCCGGCTGCCCTACGGAAACCTGAAGGAAGAGCCTCTCCTGGACATCCTCCGGAGCCTCGCCGGTCGACCTGAGTTCGAGGCCCTGGCCATGGGACACCCCGAGCGCATGGGGCTCGTCCACGGAGTGGATTTGCCCCGGTTCATCGAGCTCAGTCGACTCACAAACCCCAAGGGAGAGGCTTACGCCAATCCCTGCATCGGCTGCGACCGCATTCATGAACGATTTCTCGCCCCGGTGCTGGAGGAGCTCAGGCAGAAACGCCGCTGCGGAGGGACCCCGTGACCCCTGAAAGGTTTTCTCGGTCAAGAGGAAAGGGGCCCCTGGAGCTGAAGGGGGTCAAAATTGCCCTCAACGGTTCCATCCTCATCCCCGAGACCACACTCACCGTCTCCCCGGGTCAGGTCGTGACCGTCATGGGCCCCAGCGGTTCCGGAAAATCGAGTCTCCTCGCCTACATCTGCGGGACACTCGATGCCGCCTTCGATGCTCGAGGCAGGATCCTCGTCGACGGGACAGACGTGACGGGGCTTCCCATTGAAAAGCGCCGCATCGGCATCCTCTTCCAGGATGATCTGCTTTTCCCCCACATGTCCGTTGGAGAGAACCTCCTCTTCGCCGTTCCCCGGTCGGCGGGAAACCGGAAGACGCGCACGGGGCGGGTCCTCCGCGCCTTGGAAGAGGCGGAGCTCAGCGGGTACGAAAATCGTGATCCGGCAACGCTTTCCGGAGGCCAGCGGGCGAGGGTGGCCCTGATGCGCACACTCCTCTCGGAGCCCCGGGCGGTGTTGCTGGACGAGCCTTTTTCCAAGCTCGACGCGAGCATGAGGGGAAACATACGCCGGTTTGTCTTCGACCACGTTTTGACCCGGGGCATCCCGACCCTCATGGTGACCCACGACGTGCAGGACGCCCAGGCAGCCCGGGGCCCGGTGCTCCACGTGGGCAACGCAAACGGTGAGCCGGCTGCGGGGGATTTCCGACCCGACGCGGCCTGAGCCCGGCGCCTTTCCCCACCGCAGAGCAAGCCGAGATCGCTGAGAGACCAATGTGTGGGAATGGCAGTTCTGCTCTTCTGTGCGCGTGCTTGATTTCCCTTGAACCACGAAGGACACGAAGATCACGAAGATAGGCGGAGGTTGATTCATGATAAGAATCTTGATGGGAATCGTGCTTTCATTGTTATTTGCCGTTGAGGCCGCCGCCGTCCCGGCCACCTGGGATGGGATCCTCGAGAAGGCCCGGGGTCAGACGGTTTACTGGAACGCCTGGGCCGGAGATGAGAACACGAACGCTTTCATTGAATGGTCCGCCGGGCGGGTCAAGGAAAAATACGGCGTCGACCTGCAGCACGTGAAGATCAGGCTCACTTCGGAATCCGTGTCCCGGGTGGTGGCCGAAAAGGCTGCGGGAAGAAACGAGGGGGGCTCCATCGATTTGATCTGGATCAACGGAGAGAACTTCATGGCCATGAAGGAACAGGGGCTCCTCTTCGGGCCCTTCACGGAGCGCCTCCCCAACTTCAAACTTGTGGATACGGAACGCAAGCCGACCACCGTCATCGATTTCACCGTGCCCGTAGAGGGAATGGAATCGCCGTGGCGCATGGCACAGGTCGTCTACGCCTACGATTCGGCGCGGATCAAAGATCCACCGAGAGGCATCCCGGCCATCCTCGAATGGGCCAGGAAAAACCCCGGTCGCATCACCCATCCTCAGATCCGCAACTTCCTTGGCTCCACCTTTCTCAAGCAGGCACTGACCGAGTTGGTGGACGACCCCAGGGTGCTGCAAAAACCCGCAACGGACGATGACTTCCAAAAGGAAACCAAACGGCTCTGGACCTGGTACGAGGAACTGAAGCCTCTCATGTGGCGCAAGGGGGAACAGTTCCCCGAAAGCGGACCGGCCATGCGGCAGCTTCTGGCGGACGGAGAAATCGACATCATGATCTCCTTCAGTCCCAACGAGGCTTCCATTTCCATCGCCAAGGGAATCCTTCCCCCATCGATCCGCACCTTCGCCCTGGAAAAGGGAACCATCGGCAACACGAGTTTCGTGGCCATTCCTTACAATGCCAATGCCAGGGAGGGGGCGATGGTCGTCGCCGACTTCCTCCTTTCTCCCGAAGCCCAGGCGCGCATGCAGAATCCTGAGATGCTGGGCAATCCCTCCGTGCTGGACCTTGGAAAACTCAGCCCCGAGGACCGCAAGCTGTTCGACGGTCTTCCCAAGGGCCTTGCCACACTGAGTCAGGCAGAGCTGGGGGTGCCCCTTCCAGAGCCGCATCCTTCCTGGATGAATCGGATTGTGGAGGAGTGGGAGCGCCGCTACTCCAAGTGAACCCGCGATGATCCCGTCAAGGATGCGTCGTTGCTCTGAAAATTATTCAACCGCCGAGCACGCTGAGATCGCCGAGACAACAAATGTGCATGGAGAATCTGTGCGGTCTCGGTGCACTCCCCGGTAGATTCCAGGCTTTTCATCCTGAAAGGGACACTCTCCAACGCCTTGTGCGGGTCACGATCCATGTCCAGGATGCTGCGTTTCTTCCCTGTTTTGACTCTCTCCCTGTTCCTCGGGCCGGTCATGGTCGGCCTGGTGGCTACAGCTCTGCCGGCGGTGGGTTATCTCCCGGCCCTCGGGGGCTTCACGTTCAGTCTTGACCCATGGAGGAAACTCGCCGGGACACCCGGACTCGCCGAATCCATCCGCCTCACGTTGAGGACGGGTTTTTTGGCCACCGGTCTTGCCCTTGCCGTGGTGGTGGGTTTTTGCAGCGTCGCTCACAACACGCGTCTTTTCCGAAAGGCCCAGCCCCTTCTCTCGCCGCTCCTCGCCACGCCCCATGTGGCGGTGGCCATCGGTCTCTCTTTCCTCATCGCTCCGAGCGGCTGGATCGCCCGCATGGTCTCGCCGTGGCTGACCGGGTGGGAGAGGCCCCCCGACCTGGCCACGGTTCATGATGCGATGGGTCTCTCCTTTGTTCTGGGGCTGCTGCTGAAGGAAGTCCCCTACCTCATGCTCATGACCGTGGCCGCCCTGGGGCAGGTGAAGTCCCAGGAGATCATGGCGGCGGCCCGCTCCCTTGGGTATTCTCCAGCCTCCGCATGGCTGAAGACGGTCCTGCCCCAGGTGTATCCCCAAATCAGGCTGCCCATTTATGCGGTCCTGGCCTTTTCGCTGTCGGTGGTGGACGTGTCCGTGATCCTTGCGCCAACGAATCCGCCTCCTTTGAGCACCCTGGTCTTCCGCATGTTCATGGACCGGGACCTGTCCATGGTTTTTCCCGCATCGGCCGGGGCCTGCCTCCAGCTTGCGGTGGTCGTTCTGGGCATCGCCTTCTGGAGACTGGCGGAGGTCGCCGTCACGACGGTCGCCAGGCCCTGGCTCACCGGAGGCCGCCGACGGGGAGCGGCGAGTGGAGTCGGCACCCTTTGGATTGTCGCTTTCGCGGTGCTTGTTGGGCTTTCCGGGCTTGGGTCCCTGGCCATGGCTGTGTGGTCCCTGGCCGAGTCCTGGTTTTATCCCGGGGCCCTCCCTCCGGTGTGGACCCTCAGCCATTGGTCAAGGCACCTGGACGGCCTGCTCTTTCCGGGGAAGGTGACCCTGGTGACCGGCTTCTGCACAGCCTTTCTCGCCCTGGTTCTGGCTTTGGGTTGCCTGCAGAACGAGCGGATCAACGGACTGGGGTCCGCATCCCGAGTCCTCTGGCTGCTCTATACGCCGCTCCTGGTTCCCCAGATCGCTTTTCTTTTCGGCGTGCAGATCGTCCTCGTGCGGATCAACCTGGATGGAACATGGCTCGCGCTCGTTCTGTGCCACCTCCTGTTCGTTTTCCCTTACGTCTTCCTGTCTCTGGCCGATCCCTGGCGCTCCTTCGATCCCCGCACTCGGAACACTGCCCTGGCCTTGTCAGGATCTCCCTTGAAGAGCTTCCTCCAGGTGGAGCTTCCCCTCATGCTCAAACCGGTCCTTTTCGCCTACGCCATCGGCTTTGCCGTCAGTGCGGGGCAGTATTTGTCCACGGTCTTCGCGGCCGGCGGCCGATTCACCACCTTGGCCGTCGAGGCCGTGACCCTCTCCAGCGGCAGTGATCGAAGGGTCATCGGCATCTACGCCCTTGTGCAGACTGCGCTTCCGCTGTTGGTTTATGCCGCGGCCATCGCCGTTCCCGCATGGAGGTTTCGCGATCGGACGGGAATGCGCTAAGATGGATGTCAAGGGATTGAGAGCTTTCATCACCACGAAGAGCACGAAGATGCGAAGGAACCGCTTCGTGCACTGCATTTCCTTCGAGGTGAGAGCATGTGCAGGGAGAAAAGGTTACCGCCTTTCGGGGGATCACCGGAAGGCCAAGGTGGAGGAGCAAGCATGGGAGACTCAAGCATCATCGTGTACGGCGCCCTCTGGTGCCCTGACTGCCGCCGGTCCAAGAAGTTCCTGGCCGAGCAGTTCATCCCCTTCAAATGGGTGGACATCGAACAGGACCGGGAAGCCGAGGACATCGTCCTGCGCCTCAACAACGGCAAACGCATCATCCCGACGATCCTTTTCGAAGACGGGTCCTTTCTGGTGGAACCCAGCAACGCTGACCTGGCGAGGAAACTGGGGCTTCAGACCGAAGCCGGGAAGACTTATTACGATCTCGTCATCATCGGCGGAGGACCCGCGGGGCTCACCGCCGGGATTTACGCCGCCCGGGAAGGGGCGGACACACTCGTCATCGAAAGGTCCGGCCTGGGGGGCCAGGCAGGCCTGACCAAGGGCATCGAAAACTTCCCGGGCTTTCCGGAGGGCATCGGTGGTCAGGAGTTCGCCGACCGGGTCGTCCAGCAGGCCCGCCGATTCGAGGTGGAGATCCTTCAGGCCCAAGACATCAGGGGGTTGGGGCGCCACGACGGGTGCCAGTGCGTGCTGGACTCGGAGGGCAGGCACTACCACGCCAAAGCTCTGCTGATAGCCACCGGGGCCGGCTACAGGCGCCTGGGAGTTCCCGGCGAGGAGGAGAACATCGGGGCGGGCATCCACTTCTGTGCCACCTGCGATGGACCCTTCTACAAGGGTGCCGACGAAATCCTCGTCGTGGGGGGCGGCAATTCGGCATGCGAGGAGGGACTGCACCTGACGAGCGTTGCCCGAAAGGTTGTCCTGCTGGTGAGAGGCGATCGGCTCACGGCGAGCCAGATCATCGTCGACAAGCTGGAGAGCCCCAATTCCCGGGTCGAGGTGCGGACCAGAACCGTCGTAGAATCCTTCGAAGGAGAAAAGTCCAGGCTCAAGTCCGTCACAGTCCGGAATCTGGACACAAACGAGAAGGAGGTCATGCACCCGGCAGCGGCCTTCCTGTTCATCGGTCAGCAGCCCAACAGCGACTTTGCCGTCGGGTACCTGGAGATGGATCCCCAGGGGTTCATCCTGACAGGCCATGACCTGGTCCATGACCGGAAATTCAAGGGGGAGCGGGAACCCCTGGCTTTCGAGACGAGCATCCCGGGGGTGTTCGCGGCCGGGGACGTGCGCCACGGCAGCACCAAGCAGGTGGCTTCCGCCGTGGGAGAAGGGGCGGCGGCGGCCATTTCCATTCGCGATTATCTGCGCAGGATGTGATGATGACGGCAGGGGAGGGGAACTGCCGGATCAGTCTGCGACTGGACCGATGGGTCCCAGTGGATGACTCCGCATCCATCAGAGGACCTGGGGGCTATTGATGTTTCGGGGATCTCAGCCCGACGCTCGTCTCCGCCGGGGAGGATGGGCTTCGGTCTCGCACGGTGGGCAATCAACAAACATGAACAACAGTCAAGGAGGGACTGGTCATGGCAAAGAAAGATGTTCCAGAATGGTACGAGTTCACCAGGACGAAATACAAGAAGGTCATCACTTCACTGGAGAAGCTCGGTGAAACGCTCCGAAAGGAAGGACCTCTCGATGAAAAGACGTCCCACCTCGTTCAACTGGGAGCCGCGGCGGCAATCCGATCGGAGGGGTCCGTCCACAGCCACGTGAGGAGGGCCATTGCGGCGGGAGCACAGCCCGACGAGGTTTATCACGCCATCATCCTGCTCACGAGCACGATCGGGTTTCCCAACACCTCGGCTGCCCTGAGCTGGGCGTACGATGTGATCAACGGAAAGCAAAAGCCCTGAGCCCTGGCCGGGGAAAATTCACCGCCTGTATCGGCCAACCTGAAACGGTCCGCAGCGATGGGGTCGGGCTGCGGGCCAATCCTCTCAGCGCAACTCTCCTCAAATTTTCACCATGAGCCACGACAGGAGAAGAACGATGAACCAGGCGCCGCACAGGCTCCAGAGGACCTTCTTCCAACGTTCTCCGAAGTAGGTTCTGGTGGAATTGACCACCCATGTCCAGTTCAGCCAGACGTGGAGAACGAGCAGCCCCATCAGGAAAAGGGCCAGGTTGAAGTGGATGTCTCCCCAGTCGTGCCGGTGGAGTCCCATGAATACCTTTGTCTCGTCGGGCCCCTTTCCCGCCGGAATCACGAAGGCAAGCAGCATGCCGATGGCGGCAATGGAACACAGGTCCACAAAGACGAGTGCGTTAATCAGGTACTTCCAGTCATTGCGTTTCATGGATAAGTCCTTTCCTTCGACGTTCGCCAGAGATCTCGCCCGCGGGTGAATCGCGTCCCCTGGCGGAAGCCACTCCATCCGGGCCGGGAAAACCGATTCACTTGCCGAGCCATCCTTTCACTTCAGCCTTGGAAGGCACCTTCCCAACACACTTCACCGTCCCGTCCACCACAACAGCCGGAGTCGTGAAAACCCCGTGCTTGGCAATTTCCGCAAGATCCGTCAAGTTCATTGCCGGGGACAACCGAGCCTCACAGGAGCAGGTTGAAGATGTATCCCACCATGACGATGCCGAACCCCACGGTCCCAAAGAAGACCCCAATGAGCCTGGGCTTGAGGACTTTTCGCAGGATGATGGCCTCGGGGAGGGAGAGGGCGATGACGGACATCATGAAGGCGAGGACTGTCCCCAGGGCGGCTCCCTTTTCCAGGAGGGCGTGCACGACGGGGATGATTCCCGCGGCATTGGAGTACATGGGAATCCCGATGAGAACGGACAACGGAACGGACCACCAGGCGCTCCGGCCCATGATGGAAGCCATGAATCCCTCGGGAACATAGCCGTGGATCGCGGCACCGACGGCGATCCCCAGGACCACGTACATCCACACCTTGCCCACGATATCCCGGACGGCGTCGAGGCCATAACGGATGCGATCCTCCCAGGTCTTCTCGGGCTCTGCGTAGACGGCCTCTCCCGCCTGGATCTCGTGGACCCATTCCTCCAGGTGGCCCTCCATGCGAAGCCTCCCGATGATCCAACCGGCCACGATGGCAATGAGGAGCCCCGTGGTGAGGTAGATGGCAGCCACTTTCCACCCGAAGAGCCCGTAGAGGAGGACGAGGGCGATTTCATTGACCATGGGCGCGGAAATGAGGAAGGAAAAGGTGACGCCCAGGGGAATCCCCGTGGTCACAAAGCCCAGGAAGAGAGGTATCGCCGAACAGGTGCAAAACGGGGTCACGATGCCAAGGAGGGCGGCCAGCACGTTTCCCGCCGATTCCCTCTTGCCGGTCAGAATCCTCCTGGTCCGCTCCGCCGTGAAAAACGAGCGAACGATGCCCACGCCGAAGACCACGAGGGTGAGGAGCATGAGGACCTTGGGGGTGTCGTAGACGAAGAACTCCAGCGCATGGCTGAAATGGCTGTCGGTGGAAAGCTGCAGGAGGTCGTAGACGAAAAATTTCGAGAAAGGGGCGAGGTTTCGGTAGATCAACCACCAGGCGACAAGCAGCGGGAAACCCAGCAGGAGATATCTCAGGAACTGAGGCTTTGTCCCGTCGGAGACGGCGATTTCGGGAGAGATGCAGTCTCCCGGACAACAACAGGATTGTGTTTCCGTGGACTTCATGATTTGCCCTCTAGTGCTCTGTCACGTTGATACTGCCGGTTCCCCTCATCCAGACCATTTCCCCCAAGCGGGGAAGCGGGTCTGGGTGAGGGGGGGACTCGCTCTCATTTCAGAGTCCCCAGCCGTGTAGCATAGGGCCTTGTGCCCGTCCAACGCGGTAGCATAGGGCCTTGTGCCCGTCCAACGCGGTAGCATAGGGCCTTGTGCCCGTCTAACGCGGTAGCATAGGGCCTTGTGCCCGTCTCCAGCGCCCACGAGGGGCTATGCTTCACAAGGCATCCGTCCCACGAATCCGCGAACACCCGAATACACAATCTGCCTCCGCTTCCCGTCACGGTTCGTGATGGCTGTTGGACACACATCTTCACTTGCCGGCAAGAGTCGCGTTCGCTTCCAGAAGCCATTTTTTGATTTTATCCCGCGGAGGCACACTTCCAACCGCCACGACCTTCCCGTTCACAAGGAGGGCAGGGGAGCCCATGACACCGAACCGGGCGATCTCCCGCAGGTCCATGACGTGTTCCACCCCCGCCGGGACACCAATCTCCGTGAGCACCTCCATGACGAGCCCGGTGAGGCTGTGACACTGGCCGCAGCCGGCCCCGAGCACCTTCACATCGAGACCCCGGGGGGCATCCTCTTCCCAGGGCTGCCCCAGGAACTTTCGGAACTCCCGGACAAAGGCCCGGCGGTAGTCCTCTTTCGCTCCGTTGGGGATGTAGTTGGCTTGGCCCAGGCGCTCCAGCATGAACGAACCGGCCTCATGGTCCGGCGCGCTTCCATGAGTCCTGGACATCTCGTCCAGAAGATCCTTCAGTCCGACGATGCTCACCGGGAAGTTGCCCACGTTGATCCGTGTGATGTCCTTGTCCGCCATTTCGTGATTCCCCCTTGAATTAGACACTCTACCCGTTCAACTTCGCCTGCAGATCTCCTCACGCCGCAGGGACGGGATGATCTCCATGAGCCGAACGATCTCAGGGTCGTCCTTGAGCCAGTGGCGCAGATTCCCGAGGAGTGCCGACGCATACGGGCTGTCGCTCCCATCCCCCGCGGAATAGTTCACCCACAGGCCCTCCTTGCGCGATGTGACGAGACCCGCATCCTCCAGGACCTTGAGGTGGCTCGAGACCGTCGGCTGGGCGATCTGGAGGGCCGCCTGCAACTCGCAAACACAGAGGGAGCGGTTCTGGAGCATCTTGAGGATCTTCACCCGGTTGGGATCCGACAGAGCTTTCATGACCTTGATGAATTCCTTCATAAACGATCCTTCACAGGCATTTAATGCCCGACAAAATAACCTATATATTGATAAATGTCAATGTATCGTTCGAACAAAAAAAGCTGCTTCTCCCACTTCCATAGGCCCGAAAGCCACCGCGAACGATCGCGAACGATGCCCTTCATTCCTCGAACCTTTGAGCCGGGACTTCCATGACCTTTTCGAACGAGTCCTTCCTCGTCACGCGCATCTTTGTAGAGGCCCGGCAACGTCCGAGCACCATTGACTAAAAGCTCAAATATTTCATTGCGATGCATTCCATGGTGGCGTACATTGAATGGAGCAGCGCCAAACCGAAAGACGACCGGCACCATCATGACCAACAGGTTCATGCTCGGCTGACAATTGCCGGAGGGCTCCCGGTTGGTTGCTGGAGGCAGGATTCTTCGGTCCGTTGGAAGCCTCAACCCGTTCTAATCCCGCTATGGAACTGGGGTAGCCATGAACAGTTCCGATCCATCCCCGTCTTCACTTCCGCGGGTTTTCATCAGCTACAGCCACGACAGCCGCAAGCACTGCGACCAGGTGCTCGCTCTGGCGCAGCAGCTCCGCCGGGACGGCATCGAAACGGAACTGGACCAGTTCCATCAAAACGAGCTTGTACACTGGCCCAGATGGTGCGCTGAGCAGCTTCGTCCGGAGCGGTCGAGATTCGTGGTCTGCGTTTGCACGGCGGAATACAAAGCCCGCATCGAGAACCGGGTTCCGGCGGACGTGGGCCGCGGTGTCTTCTGGGAAGGGAGCCTCATCACCAACTATCTCTACGAGGCCAAAGGCAACGAACGATTTTTGCCCGTGTTGTTCCAGGGCGAGCCCGAGGACTCCCTGCCTGACCCGTTGCGCGGTTGGAACTGCTTTCGCCTGAGCACCTTGCGGCTCGAAGATTCCGATCCCGGCTACGAGGCTTTGTACCGGCTCCTGACGGGCCGGCCCAAGGTGAAGCCCGAAGCCGTCGGCCCGGTCAAAATCCTCCGCAAGCTCGGCCTCGATTTGGTGTTTGGAGCCAAAAAGAAGCTCCCTTTTGAGTATCGAGCTGCTCTTGAGGTGCCCGAGCGGAAGACGGACTTCGCGGCCCTCATCGAAAGCCTCACAAAGAAGATGGAGGAAGTTGGGCGCGGCGTGGACGAGACGAAAGCTGTGGCGCTCGATATCAGGTGCGACACCGGTGAAATCCTGGATCTTCTCCGGGGTGCAGTCCCCCCGCCTTCGACTTCGAGTCGCCCCCACAACCTCGCCCCCTGGATGGCGCCGGATTACTTCATCGGGCGCGGCAAGGAGCTGCGGGCTCTGTGCGACGGGTTAACAGCTCAGGAAGGGGCCGCCTTCGCCGTGGTGCAGCCCCATGTGGTGCGGGGCACAGGCGGCATCGGCAAGACGCGGCTCGCCGTCCAGGCCGCGTGGATCCTCTACCTTCAGCGCCGGTGCGACATGGCCTTCCGCGTCTCGGCGTCGTCTGCGGGTGAGCTAAACCTGCAGCTTGCGGCCCTGAGCGAGAAGTCGTTGCTGAATCTTTACAGGGACGGGGAGGCTCCCCGGGAATTGGATGTCCGCCGGGACGATGTGATCCACCTCCTCAGGCAGAGCACCGGCCGCTGGCTTCTCCTTCTGGACGGCGCCGACTCCAGGGAAGCCCGGGATGCCGTGAAGGGGCTGATGGAGGAGTTGGCCGGGGGGAGCTTCCTCATCACCAGCCGTCGCGACGACTGGCCCAGGGGAACCGCCGTCCAGCTGCCCCTGGACGTTTTCTCGCCTGATGAGGCCAGGGCGTGTCTCCTTTCCCGCTACTGGAAAACCGAGCCCTCGGAGCGAGAATTGGCCGACTTCGACGGCGTCGCCCGGGAGCTGGGCTTCCTGCCGCTCGCGCTGGTTTTGGCCGCAGGGTACATGGAATCCCGGCGCATCACCCCCGGCCGTTATCTCGAGGTGTGGCAGGAGAAACGCGATTCATTGCTCGCCTACTCCAGCGAAGCCCTGGATTACGACCGGTCGCTCCTCGCTGCCTTTGAGCTCAGCTCAAGCCAGTTGGACGGACCCACAGCCGTTCTCGTTGGTCTTCTCTCCTGGCTTGCGCCCGAGCCCTTCCCGCGTGCCCTGGTTGAAGATTCTGAATTCGTAAAGCGATTGATGACCACGGCGGCAGAAGCCAATATGCTTCCCGAACCCGTGGAGTCCCTGGCACAGTTGAAGACCCTCTCGCTGATCCAGCTCCATGAGGAGTCCATCCAGCTCCACAAGATGGTGTCCGCCTGTGCGCGAGCGGCAATGGACAAGGAAGCCCGCAGCGGCTCCCTTCTCCGTGCACTGGACTGGATGGCTGCGGGCCTGCCAACGACGGAATTTGATGAAGCCGGATGGAAGCTCTGGGGACGGTTGGCACCCCATTTGGACCAGTTGTTGGAGTCGGCTGGAGACCTTTCTCCCGGGGAGAAACCCTTGCGAGACTCTGCAACCAATACGGCTTATGGCTTTTTTATCAGGCGAAGTATCACGCAGCGGAGCCCCTCATGCGGCGCGCTCTGGAAATCGACGAGCAAAGCTTCGGGCCTAATCATCCCGATGTCGCCATTGACCTCAACAACCTCGCCCAACTGCTTCAGGCCACCAACCGGCTCTCGGAGGCGGAGCCCCTCATGCAGCGCGCTCTTATGATCCTTTTTGGATTCACGCTGGGGACCGGTCACTTGCATCCACATCTTGCGGCGGCTTTTGTGGATTACACAAGTCTTTTGGAGCAGATGTCCATCCCAGAGGACCACATCTGGCAGAGGATCACGAAGATAGGGGAAGAGGCGGGGTTCGATGAGGAAGGTTTTTCGAGGGTCTTGAGGCTTCTCTTTCCCGAGGAGCCGTGAATCCTGGTTGCCGTGAAGGGTTCGGCATGGGTTCGGTTCACAGTTGATGCAGATCCCTTGCGCCAGGAAAGCGCAAGGGAGGGATCAATCGAAATGGCGGAAAAAGAGCCATTCAGGGAAAACCCGCAGGCCGTGCAGGTACACCTCCAGGTCACAGGGTGACGAAGACAGATGACACGATCTAAACGGACCATTCCGTGGCTGAGTAGAGCATCGCACAAATGGGTGTCCGATATTCAGCCGTCATGCCCACTAAGGGCCTATCCACAAATAAGCATTTCCCCCTCCCCTCGCCCCTCCCGCCAGGGGAGGGGAATCCCAGGGATGCTCCTCTCCCTTGATGGGAGATGTTGGGTGAGGGTGAACCGGTTGATCAGACAGTACTTTTCGCTCCATCTGTCGGTGAATCGCTCAAATCGGGCGTAATTGACGCCGGTGGACCACATGGTTGGTGTTCTCAGGCGTTGACTTTCGGTGTAATTCTAATATAAACAATTATTGATATGTTGTTTGATTGATTTGAGTTGCCGTGGGGCCATGTTGGATGTCGAATCCAGGGGCATCTTCCCCATAGGCCACTGGTCCTTGCCTCGGCATGAAAAATCCAGGCAACGTCTTGTTCGCAGCGGCCCCGGCAGTCGCTGCCGTGCCGGCATAAATCAGAATGGATGATTGTTCATGGGAAAAGGTTATCCAGGTAAGTTGCCAAGTGACCTCGCAACTCCGGAAGAGGACTCGGAACCTCCGGTGGCAACAGAGCAGGAGGGAATGGTGCTGGCTGACGAACATTTTCAGACGGTTGCGTTTCTTGCAAAGAGCCTTTCCGATGAGAACCGCCTGAGGATTCTCCTGTGCGTGAGCAATGCCAAGAAATCCGTATCGAGCATCGTTGAAGAGCTCGGTCTCTCACAGCCCCTCGTTTCCCATCACCTCAAGGAGCTCAAGCGTTCACTCCTGGTCAAAATCGAACGCAACGGCCCTTTCATCTATTACGAATTGGTCGACCCGAGAATTCTTGATGTCGTTCGCACGCTCTGCAGCGTGGCGACAGACCTTTTGACCGCAAGGAAAACCTTTTGAGGACAGGGGAGGTGATCTGACCCGTATGGAAGAGATGCTTAGGATGGTTGACCGCATGGACCCGGAAGAAGCGCTGACCGAGATATCCAAGGTGCTGAAAGCGCTTTTCTCCGTTCTGGGCGAAGAGGCACGTTCGCAATTCCTGTGGGACCTTTTGGGTGAGTCCAGGGGTGACAAGGTGACGAGCCTGGTCCACCTCTGACTGGCTGAATGCATGGGCGAAGGTGTCGACCCGACGCAGATGTGTCAGAGGCTTGTGGATAAAGTTGCCCAGTCCAAACAACTCATGGCGATGACCGATCCGGACCTTTTGGTCCTCTTCGAAGACTGGTTCGAGGAATTGGAAGAGGAGGTCGTTTCACTCCTCAAAAAACATGGCCCCCTCAGCCCGGGGGAGCTTGCCGAAAAGACCGGGCTCTCCTTGAGGGGGGCGACCTTCCTCCTCTCAAAGCTCAAACGCCTCGGGGAAGGGTAGTGCCTCAGGTGCTTTCATTCAGCAGAATTCAGGGCTTTCTCATGCAAAACAAGAAAACGACATTCATGGCGCTCACAGCAGTGGTGCTCACGGTTGGGGCTCTCTGGTTTACCAACCGGGCCTCTACTCCCAGACAGGCCACGTGGGATGACGTCATGGCCGAAGCAGGAAGCGGCGGCTACAAGCTCATCACCACAGACGAACTTTCCGAGCGTATTCGGAAGGATCCCAAGAGCCTCCTTCTGGTGGACACACGCCAGGAGTGGGAGTTCCGGACAGGGCATCTCGAGGGAGCGCTGAACTTTCCCATGGAGCCCACCTGGTGGTCCAGGTGGCACAAGGCATCGGCTCTCGAAGCTTTCCTCGGGCCAGACAAGGACCGCACGGTGATATTCTACTGAGCGGGCCTTTCATGAGCCCGCAGCGACTCGGCGGCCCGTGTGGCCGTTAAGCTCGGATATGAGAACGTCTACCGTGACCCCCTCGGCTATCCGGAGTGGCAGGGAAAGGGGTTGCCCGTTGCGAGCGCCCCGGCCGGGCTCGCTCAAAGCACCGAAAAACCCGAGGTGCCAGGGCCCCTTTACGGCTGGGCCATGATCTGGACGCTCCTCGGCATCTTCGCAGGCGGAATGGCTTTGAACCTGACCCCGTGCGTGTATCCCCTGATCCCCATCACCGTTTCCTACTTCGGCGGCCAGGCCGCGAAGGGGGGAGAGGGCCTGGGAAAGCTCGTGGCCCATGGATTGTGTTACATGACGGGCCTTGCGGTCACCAACTCGGTCCTCGGAGTGGTTGCGGCCCTGACCGGGGGACTCATGGGGTCGATCCTGCAAAACCCCTTGGTCCTCGTCGCCGTGGCGGCGGTTCTTTTTCTTTTTGCGGCAAGCCTCTTCGGGCTGTGGGAAATGCGCCTCCCGAGCGGCCTCACTCAGGCTGCCGCGAAATCTTACACGGGCTACTTCGGGAGCCTCTTCATGGGCCTGACCCTCGGGGTGGTCGCGGCCCCCTGCATCGGACCGTTCGTGCTGGGGCTTCTCACGTGGGTGGCCGGTATGGGAAGCCCCTGGCTTGGATTTCTAATTTTCTTTACCTTGAGTATTGGTTTGGGGTTGCCGCTGTTTCTTCTGGCCATGTTCTCCGGGCAACTGGAAAGACTTCCCCGTTCGGGGGGCTGGATGATCTGGGTGAGAAAGCTCATGGGCTGGGTCCTGGTTGCCATGGCCGTGCATTTCATGAGGCCTGTTCTCCCGGGTCACTGGGGAATCATCCTTCTTGCCGTTGTCGCCCTGGCCGCGGGGCTGCACCTGGGTTGGATCGACAGGAGCGAGGCCGGCTTCCGGGCTTTCCCCTGGCTCAAGAGCGGAGTGGGCGTGGTGTGCCTGGTTCTGGCAACCCTGCTCGTCGCGTCATGGGCAATGCGAGGCCCCGGCGTCGCCTGGAAAACCTATTCGGAAGAAGCCCTGCGCGAGGCCCGAAACATGCAAAAGCCCGTTGTCATCGACTTCTACGCCACATGGTGTGCACCGTGCCGGGAGCTCGAAGAGGTCACGTTTCACGATGCTTCCGTCGTGAAACAGGCACAAAGCGACTTCTTCATGATCAAGGTGGACGTCACCAAAGGCGGCAACTCCGTGCATGAACGTTTGCTGCGCCAATACGAGGTGAAAGGGGTTCCGACCATCGTCTTCCTGGACCTGCACGGAGAGGAAAGGCGGGATTTGCGCCTGGTGGACTTCCTCCCGCCTGATCAATTCCTTGGCCGCATGACGGAACTTAAAAAAAATGCCCGTTGAAAGGAGGAGCGAAACGATGTTGAAGGTGAGATTCTTCTTGAATGAACCCAATGGCAAGCCTTGAAAGAACTTCATCGAAATGATGCCCAGGTTGGGCGCAAGGTACAGGCATATCGAAATCGAGGTCGTTTCCAAACCCGTCGCGGAATACCAGAACGACGATTACTTCGAACTGGAACTACCCGTCGCACCGGCCATCATGGTGGGGGAGGAGATCGTGGTCGAAGGCGCCAACATTTCGCAGGACAAGGTGGAGAGGGTCATCTGCCGATGCCTGGGAATGCCCGAACCGAAGGAGGAGAAGAGAGGAATCCTGGGTCGTCTTTTCAGGGGATAAGGCGGACTTGAGAAGCCCTTGCTCGACTGGGCAGATGAAACGGGCACAAGGCCCTATGCTACCGGTTCGTAGCGTAGCCCCTTGTGGGCGTCAGGGTGCAATCCGCAAATATTTATTGGAAAGGAGGGCTTTTTAGACACCTTCTCAGATGAACCGCCGGTCTGTTTCCTTGAGGTATTTCTCTTCGAGGAGGGAGGTGAGCTTCTTGATGATGTTTCTCCGGATGTCTAGCTCAACGGGAAGATTGGGATCCTGGTGTGCCTCGTTGACCCGGGTGCCCACCACAAAGAAAATGAGGTCGCTGTCGAGGAGAATAGAGGTCAGCGCCGTCGCCGCGTTGGGCCTCATGGAATCGGGGTTCTGGCCCCGCTCCAGGATTTCTGCCACCTTGCTGAGGGTGATAGTCCCTTCCGTGATGAGGTCGATTCCTTCCATTTGTGATGGGGGCGGTATTTCCGGGTCGATGTTGCCCAGGTCCATCTCGACGTCGCGGTCCAGTTCCCGGGCAATGATGGAGGCGGTGGTGCCCCCGCAGAGGACCTTTCGCCCGTTGAAGGAGTCGACCATCTGGGCCAGTTCCGCGTCCTTGGACTCCGAGAAGGGTGGGCCCGTGGCCACGAGGAGAGACCGGGGATGGCGCAGGTACATGACTCCGCAGGTGATGTCGTCCTTCGGCTCGTACTCGTCGATCTGTCTGGCCCGGACCACGGTCTTCATGGCGAGTTGGCGCGAGGATATCGTCTTCTCCCACTTCACCCACTTTTGAACCTGCTCGACCACACTCTTTCTTCCCCAGCCCATGGGGAAGTCCCGCCGACCCATGCCTGCCTGGCTCACCCCATCGGAAAAATAAAGAATTCGATCACCGACCTGAACGTCAAACTCGGAAAAGGTGACATCCCGGTCTTCCCACTTGTCCAACTGTATGAGGGTCTTGGAAACCGAAACCGGCCCGCTTTCCCGCAGAAGCACGTAGGACGGGTTGCCGTGCTCGATGACCCGGGCATGACCGGAGCCGTTGATGTCCACGATGGTGAAGGTGGAATAGCTGATCTTGCGCACGCTGCAGACCGGGAGGGTGTCCATGATCACCTCGGCCGTTTCTCGCACATCCATGTAGTTGGAGATGTACTTGAGGGCCATGGTGGCCGTGAGAGTCGCCAGGACACTCGCCTTGATGCCACTTCCGAGGCCGTCCGAAAGCACCGCGATGACCCGGTTCTCTTCCTTGATCTTGTGGGTCAGGAAAACGTCCCCCGCAATGTTTTGCCTGTGCTTGCAGTACTGGTAATAGTCGATGTCGAGGAAGAAATCGTTTGTACTCTGTATCATTCGAGCTCCGGCGTGGTGACGGACTGGATGAGGGATTTGAGGATCACCTCGGACTCGGCGGCGTTTTCGCCCAGAAGGTATGCGATCTGCTGGACCGTGGCCAGGTTCTTCTTGATGACGTCCTGGGCCTTCTGGATCATCGCTTCCTTGTGGATGGAGGGCTTGGTGATGTCCTGGAAAATCCCGCAGACCACCCGGTGCTTCTCAATGGAAAAAACGTCGCAGTGCAGAAATGACTGCTTGTGACGAAGATCACGGTCCAGGATGTCCTCCCCCTTGTCCAACACGGTCTTGAACAGGGAGTAAAATGGAGCGATTTCCCGAAGATACGTGCCCTCTAGACCGGGCAGCTTCTTGAAGGCCTTTTCCACATTGGGTCCCAGGATCCTGGCGAAATTGGAATTGCACTCGATGATTTTCAGCTCTTCGTCGACGAGAACAATGGCGCTCGGGACATTCGCCATGAGGGCGTTGGTCTTCTTCTGAGCGAGCTTGCGCATGTAAGCGACGCACATGACCTTTTCCGCCTTCTCGTCGATGAGGGCCTTGGCAAATTCGCGGCAGTTGTCATACCCGCAGCCCCCGCAGTTGAGCTCATCTTCCGGACCGTACTTGCCCACGGTCTGGAGAGCCTGCCTCACGATGGCGTCGCTGTATTCCCTGATAGGCACGGGGTCTGCAGAAAGTCCCTCCCACCGCGGCGCCATCTCCTTGCGGGGAATCTCCGCCTGGGGATACGAGGAGTAGTGGATGACCTTATAGCGCTTCCAGGCAGTGGCATCCCGCTGGCCGGCCTTGGGACCGTTGACGCATCCTCCCTCGCATGCGAGCAGCTCCAGAAAGATGGGATGGGAGAGCTTCATTTCGTTGAGCCCCGCCAACGCCTTCTGAATGTTTCGAATGCCTGAAAAGGCCATGCAGTCGGACTCCATGACGCCGCATCCAGCCTTGATCCCCGCCACCATGCCGCCGTCGATGGGATAGAGGGCCCCTTCCTTGGCCGCGCGGGGAACAAAGTTTTCCCCATCCCCGCCGATGGTGTCGAAGGTCACCTGGTCCTGATTGAGCCACCGCCTGAGGTCTTCGAAGGTGAGGGCAACGTCCAGGAGCTCGCAATGGGCGTCAGCTTCGATCTTCTTGGCGATGCACGGGCTGAAGAACACAATCCCTATGGACGGTCCGTAGGTTTCCCGCAGCAGTTGGCAGTGGGCAAGAACCGGCGAAACATACGGCGTGAGGCAGTGGGCGAATTGAGGGTGGTATTTCCGAACGTACTCCACAACGACGGGGCACGCCGTGGAAATGATCACCCTGGGAGTCCTGTCCTGGAGCATTCTCGCAGCACTTGCGGAAACCCGCTCGGCTCCGAGGGCGGTCTCGGACACGCCGGCGAAGCCAAGGTTCTTGAGGGCTCGAACGATGGCCGGCGTGGGAATCTCGGGAAATTCGCTGATGAAGGAGGGGGCAAGGGAGACGAACACCTGCTCCCTTTCCTTGAGCAACTGCTGTGCCCGCGACAAATCATCGCGGACGTGTTTGGCCCCGTTGGGGCAAACCTCCACACAGTGCCCACACGAGAGGCACAACTGGGGAATCACCGCGGCACAGGCGTTTTCCACCTTGATGGCTTTGACCGGGCACTCGCGGATGCACTTGAAACAGTCCTGGCACTCGGTCCTTTCGGTGTAGATGATCTGGTTTCGACTCATTCGCATGGTGGTCTATTCTCGCTTGTTGACGTATTGGTCCAGCAAGATGTGGATGGAAGCCGCATCGACGCCGTGGAAGATATCCCCGTCCAGACTGATGTTGGGGCCGTCCTCGCAGAGTCCCTCGCACAGGTGCCCCTTCAGTTCCACCTTGTCACAGACGCCGTGACGGTCGATGTACGTCTTGATGACCTTGATGTTGTGCTTGTTCCCCCTGGAAAAGCACGAGCTTCCCATGCAAATGGCGAGGTCTACCGGTGGCTTCTTGTCGATCATTGCTTCACTCCATCAATTCTCTCATCGGGGAGACCCTGCCGGCGTGGGTCTCCTGAACGTGTCGGATGCGTTTTCCAGGCCCTTGCCCAACGGTGCGTCCGATGGCCTCGATGCGCCGCGGTATCTCCGTATCGCCTGCCCCGGTCTTGGATGAACACGCCTTTCCGGGATAGATCTCATACCTGGAACGGTACCTGAAAGGCGTGATGTTCGGCATGATGACATTGGCTCCGCGCATGAGACCCAGTTCGTAGCCTCTTTCCGGGTTGACTACGGCCAGGGCGGTCGTGCTTGGGATGTTCGTCTCCGGACACACGATCCGCGCCAAGGCAATGACTTTATAAACCATAACCTCCGCGTTGGGAACCTGTTCGGAGAAAAGGACCTCATGGACCCCTTCGCCCTTGCCCAGAGGGGTTTCCGGATGGGGCAGGAAAGGTCCCACCCCGATCATGTCCAAGTCCAGGGACCTGAAGAGGAGGATGTCATCCGCCAGGCTGGACATGCTCTGCCCGGGAATGCCGATCATGACACCGCTTCCCGTCTCGTACCCGATTTCCTTGAGAGTCCTCAGGAGGTCGAGACGATCGGAAACCCGTGACGGCAGGGAAGGGTGGATCCAACGGTACAGGGCCATGTCCGATGTCTCGAAGCGAAGGAAGTAGCGATCGGCGCCGGCCTTATGCCATGCGGCGAGGTCTTCTTCCGGCCGCTCTCCCAGGCCGAGTGTGACGGAAAGGGGCGTCTCCTCCTTGATGCGGCGGACGACCTCCTCCACCCAGGAGGCGGAAAGTCCGTAGTCCTCGCCTCCCTGGAGGACCACGGTCCCATAGCCGAGTTCCGAGGCCTGGCGGGCGCAGGCGAGGATTTCATCGGCCTTCATCCTGTAGCGCTCTATCCGGGTGTTCCCGGCCCGCAGGCCGCAATAGGCGCATTGGCGAACGCACACGTTGGAGATTTCGATGAGGCCCCGCAGGTGCACCGCATCCCCCACGTGAGCCTTTCGTATGGAATCGGCCGTGTGCCAGAGGTCTTCAAGGCGGGCGGGATCATTCTCCCGCAGCCAGGAGAGGACGAGCCGGCGGTCACGGTCCGTTTCCATCGCCATTCTCCGTGATCCCCGTTCCCGCCCGTGCGTTGCGAAAGAGCTCGACTGCCGCCGGAAAGGGCTCCAGGGCCCTCTCCAGGATGCCCAGGCTGTAGGCGATGACCACGCCGTAATTGGTGATGGGGACCCCGGCCTGGCGGCACCGGAGGATACGGCCGAGCATCTCCCGGCGGTTCGTCATGCAGGCTCCGCAGTGGATCACGAGCCTGTAGGGGGAGAGCTCGGCGGGGAAGTCGTGCCCCTGCACATGGTCGAACTCCAGCTTGCCTCCGACGTACTGGGTGAGCCACCGTGGGATTTTCACGCGTCCTATGTCGTCGCCGATGGGGTGATGGCTGCACGCCTCGGCCACGAGGACCCGATCCCCAGCCCTGAGCCCGTCAACGGAGAGAGCCCCCTGGACCTGGCTCAGCAGGTCCCCCTTGAACCGGGCAAAGAGAATGGAGAAACTGGTCATGGGAATAGACGGGGGCACATCGGCGGCCACCTTGAGGAAAGCCTGGGAATCCGTGACGACGAGCTTCGGAGGGGCCTTGAGGCTTTCCAGGGCACGGCGAAGCTCACGCTCTTTGACCATCATGCACATGGAATCGCTGTCCAGAAGGTCTCGTATGGTCTGCACCTGGGGGAGAATCAGACGTCCCCTGGGGGCTTCCTTGTCGATGGGGATCACCAGGACCGCCAGTTCGCCGGGACCCACCAGGTCTCCGGCAATGGCCGGGTAGTCGATGAGCTGAGCCGGGGTGATGTCCAGTAGGGCCTGGCGAAGGGATAGGATTCCCAGGCCGGACAGGGCGCTCACCTGGACCGTCGGGGTTTTCGTGTTTGCCAGTTGGATCACCACGGAAGGGTCGGGAGGACCGAGGTCCACCTTGTTGAAGACGACCACCGTGGGGATTTCCCGCGCCCTCATCTCCCCGAGCATGAGCTCCTCAAACCTGCTCCACGACCCGGCCTCGGCCACAAGGACCCCCACATCCGTGCGGTCCAGGACCTGCCGTGTCTTCTGAACCCGCAAATCCCCCAGGGCCCCTTCGTCGTCGATCCCCGCCGTGTCGATGAAAAGAACCGGGCCCAGGGGAAGCAGTTCCATGGGTTTTTCCACGGGGTCCGTGGTGGTGCCGGCCACACCGGAAACGATGGCCACCTGCTGCCGGGTGATCGCGTTGAGAAGACTCGACTTCCCGACATTGCGGCGGCCGAAGATCCCGATGTGGACGCGCATGCTCCTGGGGGTTTTCTGCATATTTCGTTTCACTTCCTCAACCCCTCCCACCTTGAGGAGGGGGTTCACGACGCAACGTGACTTTCTCTAAGAGCGTGTCAAACAAGGTCCTCAATCACGTCGCCCCGGCGAAAGCCGGGGTCCAGAAAACCTCGAAAAACCTGGATTCCCGCTTTTGCGGGAATGGCGAAAAACGACTTCCGGGGTCTTCTTTGACATCCTCTGAAGCCTTGGCTCCAGTCATTTACCCTCTCCCGGGACACCGGCCTTCCGGGGCCTCGTCATCGGCGTGCCCAGGCGGCAAACGGACTCCGGGCTGATGAGCTCGTCGAATTCCTCCACAGTCAGCAGATCCTCTTCCATCACCACCTGGCGAACGGTCTTCTTCTCCTTCCGGGCTTTCTCGACGACCCTGCAGACACCCTCGTATCCGAGAACCGGGAGCAGTGCCGTGGCCGTGGCCGTGGAGTTGCCCACATGGCGGCGGCACTGGTCCTCGTTGGCCTCGATGCCGGCCACGCAGTGGAGACGGAGCATGTCGCAGGCGTTGGCCAGGAGGTCGATGCTCTCGAGGAGGCACGCGGCCACCAGGGGCAGAAAAGGGTTCAGCTCCAGGTTTCCCGAGGCACAGGCGAGGGTGAGGGCCGCATCGTGGGCGAAGACCATCATGGCCGCCTGGCTGGCCGACTCAGGGATGACCGGGTTCACCTTGCCCGGCATGATGGAGGAACCCGGCTGGCGGTCGGGCAGGGTGATCTCGGCAAAACCGCTCTCGGGACCACTCGACATGAGCCGCAGATCGGTGCACACTTTGAGGAGCGTCGCCGCGCAGGCCTTGAGGATCCCCGAGACCTCCACGAAAACGTCGGCGTTCTGGGTGGCCTCCACGAGATTCTCCGCCCGGGCGAACCCGACTCCCGTGTTGGACCGCAGCACCTCCGTCACCCGGAAGATGAACTCCCGGGGAGCCGCAAGACCCGTCCCGATGGCAGTTCCCCCCAGGTTCACCACCCGAAGCCGCTCTTCGCACTTGTAGATGCGCCATCGATCCCTGCTGAACGCCTCCGCGTACGCTCCCATTTCCCGGCCAAGGGTGGTGAGGACTGCATCCTGCAGCTGAGTGCGTCCCACTTTGACCACGTGGGCAAAGCGCTTCTCCTGAAGCTGAAATTCTTCCTGGAGAGCAAGGACGGCGTCTTCCAGGGCTCTCAGCCTGCGTATGGCCGCGAGTCTCAGTGCCGTGGGGTAGGTGTCGTTGGTGGACTGGTGGAGGTTGATGTCATCAAGGGGAGAGATGACGTCGTATCGCCCCCGAGCGTGTCCGAGCAACTCCAGTGCCCGGTTGGCCAGGACCTCGTTCACGTTCATGTTGGTGCTGGTCCCGGCGCCCCCCTGGAGCAGGTCCACCACGACGTGCTCCGTCAGGAGGTTTTGAGCCATCTCCCCGCAGGCCCCCTCAATGGCATCCCCCTTGCCCGGTTCCCCGCTCCAATGGCCGAGGCCGCGGTTCGTTTGAGCGCAGGCCAGTTTCACGTCGCCGAACGCACAAACAAGGGCGGGATGCACGGGGCGCCGGGCGAGAGGAAAGTTCTCCAGGGCCCGCGCCGTGTGAATGCCGTAGAGCTTCTCATCCGGGATGCTCACCTCCCCGAGAAGGTCCTTTTCAATGCGGAACCGTTGCTCCATCATGTCCTTCCCGGCAGCCCGTCAGACATACACGTCGCGGCGGCCGCCGCGCACCCGGTCCAGCATGGCGAGGCTCGTTCTCCTGAGGTGGTCGCCCATGCGCAGCAGGTGTTCCTCGATGAGCTTCTCTCCCACCTTCACGGTCTCCTGCGAGGCGTAGTCGAGGAGATACTCAAGGAAGGAAGAGAGGGCGTTGGGATCGCAGCGGGTCTTGATGTCCCCGGGTTTGGCCAGGTCCATGAAATTCTGCCCGGTGCGTCCCATCCGGTAGCATGCCGTACAGAACGAGGGGATGTATCCCATTTCCGCGAGGTCACGGATCACCTCATCCAGGGGGCGATGGTCTCCGAGCTGGAACTGGCCATCGTCTTCATGGGCGCTGTCGCCATACCCCCCGGGGTTCGTGCGGCTGCCGGCGGAGATTTGGGAAACTCCGAGAGCGAGGGTGGCTCGCCGGATCTCTGGGGTCTCCCGGGTGGACATGATCATGCCCGTGTAGGGCACGGCCATGCGCAGGATGGCGACGAGCTTTTGAAAGTCCTCGTCAGTCACAGGGTGAGGCGGATTGTTGGCCACCTCGGAGCCGGCGGCGGGCTCAAGGCGGGGGACGCTGATGGTGTGGGGCCCCACTCCGAACGACCGTTCCAGGTGCTCCACATGCCGCAACAGTGCCAGGACTTCGAAGCGCCAGTCGTAGAGCCCGAAAAGCAAACCCGCTCCCACGTCGTCGATCCCGGCTTCCATGGCACGTTCGAATGCCGTGATGCGCCAGTCGTAGTCCTGCTTTCGCCCTCCCGGGTGCATGCGGGCGAAGGTCTCCCGGTGGTAGGTTTCCTGGAAAATCTGGTAGGTGCCGATACCCGCAGCCTTGAGCTCCCGAAACTGATCTGCCGAGAGGGGGGCGATGTTGACGTTGACTCGCCGTATTTCTCCCCGGTTCACCCTGGTCTTGTAAATGGTTTCAATGGCCTTGATGATGTACGAGAACCCGTCCTCTTGAGGATAGCCCTCGCCGGAAACCAAAAGCAGGCGCTTGTGTCCCTGCTCCACAAGGATCTCGACTTCCGCCGCTATTTCGTCCTGGGTCAGTGCCCGTCGATGGATGTTCCTGTTGGAGACCCGGAATGCGCAGTACAGGCAGTCGTTGAAGCAGATGTTGGAAATGTAGAGTGGAGCAAAGAGGACGATGCGGGGGCCGTAGATGGATTCCTTGACCTTTCGGGCCGCGGCATGAACCTCGGCGAGCAGCTCCGGGTCCTTCACGGCCATGAGAGTGGCCACGTCGGAGGTGTCCAGTCCTTTGAGCTCGCCCGCCTTGGAGAGGACCTCCCGGACCCGGGAATGGCCCGGAGAACGGCTCAAACCCAGGGTTTCCATGATGGCCGCTTCATCAATTAATGGAGCCTGGGGCACAGGGGTAGAAAATGTGGCAGTGTCGCTGTTCATGTCTTTACGGTTCCAGTGGGTTCAGAGCACCCCTTCAATACTCAGCTGTGATCCTTCGGCAATCCCAACGCCTTCCCGTGAAGATCTTTGGCCATCTCCCGAAGCAGCTCCCATATCTCACCACCCCGTTCATGGATGTCCAGAACCATCTGCATGACCTCGTTCATTTCTGCGGTGGCGATGCCGTCGTTTTCCGAGTAATCGGGAATGAGACAGTCGACGGTGAGCCTCATGGCTTCCCCGTTGAGAGTGAGGATTCCGAGAGGATCCACAATGATCGGAGAGGCGTATTTTCTCCGGAATTCCAAAAAGAATCCCTCCGGGGTCTGCCTCGCCACCACCAACTGCCCTGTCGGCAGCCGGTACCTCTGCCCATCCGTAAGCTGGGCCATCATCTCCCTCCATGCGATGTCCGTTCGCTGAGCCACCGTTTTTCGAATCGTCGAAAGAGTGAACTCGGAATGCTACTTGTCATCCGGTTCCCATCTTTGCCAAATCCCCCGGTATTCCATGATCCGGCGCATGGGAACTTCCGTTACGGGGATTTCCTCATGGTTTCCCACAAGAAGATAGCCTCCCCGTCGCATGTTATCAACAACCCTTTGGAGTACTTCCCTCACCGTGTCTTCTGCATGGTAGGTGAGCAAACTGTTCCTCAGAAACACAAGGGCCAGGGAAGACACGGGGGCCCCATCGGAGATAAAGTCCCCGCACTCCCAGTGAATTCGGCGCTGAAGGGCTTCAGAGACGCGGTAGTGATCCCCGGCTTTGACGAAATACTTCTCCATGAGAAGCGGCGCCACTTCTCTGAGGCTGCTCTTCCCGTATTCCGCCCTTTTCGCTATCTCGATGACCTGAGGATTTATATCAGTCGCCCAGATCTCCATCGGAGGCATGCGTGGGAGGAAGCCCGTCATTTCGCTCCAGGCTATCTTCAGGCTGTAGACTTCCTCACCGCAGGCGCAGCCGGCACACCACACCCTGAAGCCCTGCGGCCAAGACGCCGCCAGATCGGGCAGCACGGATTCCCGAAGAATGTCCCACAGGCGACGGTCCCTGAAAAAGCGGCTGATGCTCACGGTGAGAAGCCGCTTCGCCTCTTGTACCTCCGAACCGTTGCGGGCGAGGAGAACGAGGTATTCGTCGACTCCTTGCAGGCCGAGGGAATCCATGTGCCGGGCGAGGCGCTTCTTCACGCCTTTCCGGACCCGGCGGTACCCTTTCCAGGAGAGCCTGAAGAAATCGAGAATTCTCCGAAACGATGCATCATTCATGGAAGTCAATATTGGAAAAAGATGCGGCAGTCTGTGCCGTTTTCGAGAAATGTTTCGGTGGTGACGATTCCATTCATTCTCTTTTTAGCTTAGAATGGTCGGCGCTGCCAGGGTTCTCTCCCCGCACCCGGCGCGAGGCCGAGTCGTTGATTGCTTTCGTGCACTGTTCAACGGTTCCTCGGGGTCCTTCAACGGAGTCTTCCGCCCATGCGCATTTCCCTCATCGGCATGTCGGGCTCGGGCAAGTCCCATTGGTCGTCGCGCCTTGTCGCCGAAGGTTTCCACCACTTCTGCTGCGATGACATGATTGCGGAGCGCCTCTCCGATGAGCTCCGTGGGCCGGGCGGGACCGTGATGGACCTGGGTGCGTGGATGGGCTTTCCTTACGATGGGCGTTACCCGGAGCGGGAGCTCAAATACCTGGAATGTGAGATCCAGGTCCTCAGGAGGGTCTTGGAATGGATGTGCCGCCATGAGCGGGAACCGGACGAACAGGTGGTCATCGACACCACCGGAAGTGTCATCTATGCTGGGGAAGCCATCTTGAGCGCTCTGCGAAAGGAGACCACGGTCGTTCACCTGGAGACGCCTCCCGGTGTGCGGCGCATCATGCTCGAGAACTACATCAAGAGGCCGAGGCCGGTTCTTTGGCGGGGCATGTTCCAAAAGGAGCCTCACGAAACCAACGAAGCCTCCCTGGCCCGCTGTTATCCGCAGCTCTTGGTTCACCGGGAGAGGCTCTATGAACGATTCGCCCACCTGACCGTGCCCTACGAACTGCATCGGGAAGGAGGGCAGGGCATCGGGGACTTCCTGCGGATGGTTTGCACGGTGGAAAAGTGCTGAGTGTGCCTGCCTGACGCCCACGAGTTTAGGCTACGAACCCAGGATCTGAGGCCCTTGGCCTTGTAGCGTAGGGCCTTGTGCCCATTTCTTGCGCCCACGAGGGGCTAGGCTACGAACCAGGATCACACACCCAACGCCCGTGAGAGGCTACGGTACGGATTGCATCTCTCACGCAATTTCGCTAAAACCCATTGCGTTTCGCGTGCGATGCACAAGGAAGGAAACCCACATGAAAAAGATCGTTGTTTCTGTCCTGGGTTATGACAGGCCGGGCATCATCGCGGCGGTGTCGAAGATACTTTCCGATCATCGGTGCAACATCGAGGATGTGAGTCAGACCATTCTCCAGACGGAATTCGTCGGGGTCTTCATTGCGTCCAAGCCCGATGATGTCGGGGAAGATCGACTCCTTGCCGGCCTCAAGGAGAGTCTTGAACCCATGGGCCTTTTTGTCCTCGTGAAACCCATGACGCAGACCTCCGAATGGATCCCCCCGAGAGCGAGCCCTTCATCATCACCACCATGGGTCCCGACCGCCTGGGTCTTGTGGCCGGCATCACCGAGGTCATGGCCCGTTTCCACATCAACATCAGCAATCTCAAGGCCATTTTCCGGGGAACCGACAACCCCACGCACAACTTCATGATCTACGAAGTGGACATTCCTCTCACAGCCGATCAGAAGGCATTTCGAGCCGCCCTCCATGAAAGGGCCAAGGAACTTGGACTGGACATCACCCTGCAGCACAGGGACATTTTCGAGACCATTCACAGAGTTTAGAGAGAGCCATGATCACAGAGCGTGAAGTCATTTCCACCCTGGAGATGCTGAAGAGCGAGCACCTCGATGTGCGCACCGTCACCATGGGAATCAGCCTTTTCGATTGTGCGAGCCAGGATCTCCAGCAGTTCAAGGACAGCGTCCGTGCCAAGATCTACCGGCTTGCCCGGGATCTCGTTAGGGTGTGCGATGAAGTGGGGCTCCGCTACGGCATACCCATCGTGAACAAGCGCATCGCGGTGAGCCCCATTGCCGTGGCAGCGTGCGCCCATTCCGCCCACCACATGGTGGAAGTGGCCAAAGCCCTGGACGAAGGGGCGAAGGAAACCGGGGTGGACTTCATCGGCGGTTTCGGGGCCCTGGTCGAAAAGGGATTCACCTGGGGAGACAGGGCCCTCATCGAGGCCATTCCCGAATCCCTCGCAGCCACTGAAAGGGTGTGTGCATCCGTGAACGTGGCTTCAACGAGTGCGGGCATCAACATGGACGCCGTGTACATGATGGGAAAAACCATCAAGCGTGCCTCGGAACTCACCCGAGACGCCGATGGGGTTGCGTGTGCCAAACTCTGTGTTTTTGCCAACATTCCCCAGGATGTGCCGTTCATGGCAGGGGCCTATCTCGGAGTCGGAGAACCGGATTCGGTGATCAACGTCGGGGTGAGCGGCCCCGGCGTCGTGAAGAAGGCCATCGACCGCGCAAGGGCATCCAACCCAAATCTGGATCTTGGGCGTCTGTCCGAAATCATCAAACGCACCGCCTTTCGGGTAACCCGCGTTGGAGAGCTCATCGGCCGCGAAGTGGCGAGTGAGCTCAACGTCCCATTCGGTGTGGTGGACCTTTCCCTCGCCCCCACTCCCAATGTGGGGGACAGTGTCGGTGAGATTTTCCAAAGCCTGGGACTGAAAAGCATCGGGGTGCCCGGGACAACCGCAGTCCTGGCCATGTTGAACGATGCCGTGAAGAAGGGCGGCATCTTTGCGAGCTCCTATGTGGGAGGACTCAGCGGCGCCTTCATCCCCGTGAGCGAGGACCTGAACATCGCCAATGCAGCTGGAACCGGCTACCTGAGCCTCGAGAAGCTGGAAGCCATGACCAGCGTCTGTTCCGTGGGTCTGGACATGATCGCCATCCCGGGGGACACTTCCGCCGAAACCATCGCGGCGATCATTGCCGACGAGATGGCCATTGGAGTCATGAACAACAAGGCGACCGCGGCAAGGCTCATTCCCGTCCCCGGCAAGAAGACGGGCGAGAAGGCCTACTTCGGAGGGTTGCTCGGGGAAGCGACCATCATTCCCATCTCAACTCAGGATGCCTCAAACGATTTCATCGTGCTCGGCGGGCGCATTCCCGCTCCCGTCCAAAGCTTCGGCAACTGAGTCAAAGACTGGGTCCCATTGCCGAACCTCTCCGGATTCCATCCTCGGCCATGAAGGGTGCCAATTTCTGTCCCTCATTGGACAGTAATTGGCACTCTGCAATTCTTTGCAGGTCCATTCCCAAATCCCGCAAGTCCCCGTCTTAAGTTTTTTATAAATTTATCGGCTAGTTGTGGCCACCCTGACTGATTGGCACAATCCCTGCTCCTAAGATGCCTGTTCTGTTTGAATCCGGAGGGGAGGGCAGTGGCTATGAGACGGCGCGGTGGCATCGCGGTCCTGGCCGCCATTGCGGTGCTCCTGACATTGGGCCACCCACGGGGTGTCGATGTGGTTGTGTTGACGAAGGAAGACAGCGGAAAAACGGTCTCGGTCGGAGCTGAAACCGTCATCACGATTGCATTGGAGGAGAAGGGGGCCACAGGCTACCAGTGGCACTTTGATGAATCGGACATCAGGGAGTTCGCCATCATTGACAGCGAAGCCACCCAGCCCCGCCGTCACGGAATGGTTGGGACCCCGATACTCAGGACGTGGAAGCTCAAAGCAAGGAGAATGGGGGCGTCTCCCCTGAGGATGCACTACTACCGCTCCTGGGAAGGCAGGGAGGCGGCAGTGGATCACTTTGCCGTCACCGTTGATATGCGATAGACACCGGATGTGAAAGGAAAGTGCATGCCCGAGAGAAACAGCTCCAAAGTCTGGAAAGTCGTCTCCGCCTGGATTCTTGTCCTCCTGTACCTCACCTTCCCGGGAACGGTCTTTGCGGGCGACTTGGAACTCAACAAGGTGAAGAGTGCCATCCGGGAGAGGCGCGCTCGATGGGTAGCCGGCGAGACGAGCGTCTCAAAGCTCCCGGAGGAGGAAAAACTCAGGCGCGTCGGCCTGATCAAACCAGAAATTGTGGAGATCAGCCGGCTTAAGGCAATTCCGGACTATGCGGGCCTCGATGCCGTCGCGTTGCCGGCCGTGTTCGACTGGAGGAAGCAGGGGGCTAACAATTTCGTCACTCCCGTGCGGAACCAGGGAAATTGTGGAAGTTGCTGGGCTTTTGCAACGACTGGAGCCTTGGAGTCCAATGCGCTCATATCTGAAAGCCGTCCCGGCCTTGATCTGAACCTTTCGGAACAGGTCCTGGTATCTTGCAGCCTTGCGGGGGATTGCGACGGAGGTCGGGTGAGCACGGCTTCCGACTACATTCAGAATAACGGCCTGCCCGCGGAGAGTTGCTTTCCTTACGCAGCGAGCAACCTGGCGTGCAACGCCTGCGCCACCTACCTGACCGCCACCAGCAAGATTCTTGATTGGCATTGGGTGGCTATTGGAAACGTCCCCAGCGTTGAGACCGTGAAGGCGGAGCTCTACACATACGGACCCCTTGTCACCACCATGAGCGTGTACGGGGATTTTTACACCTACAAGGCTGGAATATACAGCTACACGACGGGAAGCCTCAAAGGGTATCACGCCGTCTTGCTGGTCGGTTATGATGACCTCAACCGGTGTTTCATCGTGAAGAACAGCTGGGGAACAGGCTGGGGTGAAGGGGGTTATTTCAGGATAGCCTACACCCAAATGGCGAACCTGGTGGAGTTCGGGAGCTACACCATCGCTTACGAAGGACTCCACACCCCCACGCCACAACCGTGCAGCTATTCCATTTCGACGAGCGCGGCGACCCATCCTTCGATCAGGAGCTACGGAACCATCACCGTGACTGCCGATGCGGGTTGTTCATGGAGTGCTTCAAGCAACGTCGACTGGATAAGGATTCGATCAGCCCGAACTGGAGTGGGCAGCGGAGCAGTGTCTTACTGTGTGTCCACCAACAGGACACCGGAACAGCGCACGGGAACCATTGCGGTGGCAGGCCAAACCTTCACCGTCACCCAGAGCGGCAGAATCGCGACACCAACGCGGTGAGTATCCGTGAGCGCCGTGGCCCCGATGAGGACTTCGTTCTTTCACGCAGGGAGGGGATTCAGAGCACTCCCCGGTAAAAGGCGAGGCGCCTCGCATGTGGGCGGAATGCACTCGTTAACTGTTCCTTTTCCTCATCGGTCATCGGCTCGAGCCTTCTGGCCGCCTGGGCCAGCATCCGCACGTGCCCCGGTGAGGAACACCCCACAATCGCCACCTGGATGGGCTGTGAGAGGGCGAATCGGATGAGCACCTCGGCGGTGACCCCATCATTTGGGAAAAGGTAATGAGATCCTCCGAGGACTTTCATGGCGATCACGGCGACCCCCTTTTGGCTGGCTGCGGGCAGAGTCACGTCCAGAAACCCGCCGAGAGCGCTTTCCACCGGATTGACGGGCATCATGACCGAATCCACGGGCCATTCACGAACGGCCCGCGCCAGGAGGTAGGGATCGTGGTGCCCCGTGACTCCCATGAAGCGGATCTTTCCTTTTTGCCTGGCTTCCAGGAAGGCCTCCAGGGCTCCTCCCGGTCCTGAAATATCGAGGAAATCCTCTTCTGTCCTCACATCGTGAATCTGCCAGAGGTCCAGATGATCGATGCCCATGCGCTTCAGGGTTCCGTCGAGATCACGTTCAGCACCTTTTCTGTCTCTCGAAGCCGACTTGCTCGCCTGAAACACACGGTCCCTGGTCTCCGGCCGCCGCGACCAAACCCTGCCGTAATACTCCTCGCTCCCGGCATAGGCCTTTGCCGAATCAAAATACGTGATCCCCTCGCCGATGGCCTCACCGATAACGGCTTCGGCAGCCTCTTCCTGGCCGTGGGTCCGGAGGACCCCCTCACCACCGAGGCCAATCACCGTGACCTCCCGACCGGTCTTGCCGAAACTCGTCTTTGGTATGGAATTGTCATTCACTTCGGTTTCCTTCATTGGGGATCAGGGTCGAGACCATGCATCACGGCGCTGAGTCACTCATTGACGGTTTGCCGTGACCCATTGGCCCATTCGCGGGCTTCGCATGATCCGCGCGGTTGATTCCGGAATCTCGCTCAGTACCTCATAGACCTTGAGGGGCTTGGACTTTCCCTTGGCGTGGAGGGGAGCCAGTTCGCGGACCTCGAACTGGTTCTCGAGCAATCTGAACGTATCCTCTGAGATGAGAATCTGATCCGCCTTGGCAGCACTGCAAAGTCGGGAAGCCACGTTCACCGCGTCACCGATCACGGAGTAGTTCATGGTGCGCGAGGATCCGATGTAGCCGGCCACAAGCTCTCCCGTGTTGATTCCAATTCCCGTGTGAATCGGCGGCTCCCCTCGGGCCTCGCGGACCTTGTTGAATTCAATCTGGGCCGTCTGCATGGTGAGCGCGGCGCGCACGGCCCGGATTGCATCATCGGGGTGGGATACCGGCGCGCCCCAGATGACCATGATCATGTCCCCCACGAATTTGTCCACGGTCCCTTCATAGCCGAAAACAATCTCCACCATCTGCTCGAAATATTCGTTCAGCATCTGGAGCACGCCGGATGCACTCATGTTTTCGCTCATGGAGGTGAAGTTTCTGATGTCCGCGAAGAGCACCGTCGCGAAGCGGCTCTCGCCGCCTTTTTCCACCTTCAGAGCTCCGGAGACCACCATCTCGGCGAGGTCGGGAGAGAGCAAACGCTGGAATCGCTCCCGTGTGACGGCATCCGACTCGATCTTCTTGGCCATTTCCACGTTCTTGATGAATTGGGCGGTCTGGTTCGCGATGCTGGTGAGAAGCAGGAGATCCTTTTCTCCGTATGCGTTCACGGAGACGGAGGAGTCGATGAGCATGACTCCGAGGAGGTCATGATCGTGAAGGATGGGTACCGCCATGGATGATCGGATCATCTGGAGGAGGATGGACTCGGCTCCGTCGAAGCGCTCATCCGACAGGGCATCTGCACTGATGATGCCCACTTTTTCCGTTTGTACCTGCCGGATCAAAGTGGAGGAAATGATGAGCTTTTCCTCTTTTTTGCGGGTTTTCAACGCCCTGAGCTTGAGCTCTCCGCACTCGTCTGCCATCAGGATCATTGCCCGGTCGCAGTCGAGGAACTGGAAGGTGCGATCGAGAATGCGGTTGAACAGGCGGTCCATGTCCAGTTCGATACCGATGTCCCTCTGCAGTTCGTGGGTGATGCGAAGCTTCTCGTAATCCGAGCGCAGGGTTTTTTCGTCCTGGATTTCCCTTTCAGGGAGAAACCGGTCCTGCTTCAGAGCAACTTTGGAGCGGATGCTGGAGAGGGGGACGATCTCGCATTGCTCCTCGATCTCGGCGGACGCCTGGGATGTTCTCTCCCGCACGAAGACGCATCGGGTGCCTCCGAGCCCTATGGAGTCCCCGTCCTTGAGGACAACGTCCCCAACGACTCGCTGCCCGTTGACGTAGGTGCCGTTTGAGCTGCCCGCATCACGGATGAGATAGCCCCGGCCCGGATCGTAAACAATCAGGCAGTGCAGCTTCGACACGAGCCTGTCGGGGAACTGGACGATGTTTCTTGAATCGCGCCCAAGGGTGTTCTCGACGCCGAGAGTCACTTCCCGCTTGCCCTCGGCACCGTGGATGATGAGCTTTGCTTTTCCCAGATAGTCCTTAATGCCGGCGTCCATCTTTAGAGATAAACTCCTTATGGCCGGCATGATCGCCTGCGGTCGGCTCACCAGCCCATGTCCTTCATGAATTTCGATGGTTACCAATTCCCAAGTTGAAAGCTCCCTGGATTATATTGAAAGAGCGGAGCCAATAGCAACCTCTCAGTGGCGGAGGTGGCACGGCGAGGAAGCAGGAGGCTGGGACGGGGATGCCCCGGCGATTGGAGAAGCAACACTGGATGGAGGATCGAAGGAAGCGCGCTAGAGAACGGAAAGCTCTTTCACCCACACGATCTCACAGGCGCCATCCCCCGTGTCCGTCCTGCTGAGAGAGCTCACCCACACCCACCTGCCTCCCATTTGGACACCCACCAGGTGACCCTTCAGATGGATGATGGATCCCGGACGAAGGTTCAAGAGCCGACCTTTCACAGCGTCATCGGCTGGAATCATGTGCATGTTTGCGCTGCTGCGCATCACCAGCGGCCAGGGAATGACCATGGAACACTGCTTGGGAGCAACGACGTAAAACCTGGAAGACTGGGCGATGTCAAGCTTGTCGATCATCTGCTGATCAGACATCAATCCCCAGCCCAGAGCCAGATCCACGGGAGACAGATCGGACTGGGCATCGAACCGATAGCGTTCCCTGCTCAGTACCCGGGCTGTCAACTGAAACTCGGCAAGGGGAAAGATCAGGCGACCGGCCCTCTCCCAGGGGCGTCCGTTGCGGATCAACACTTGGCGAGGCTCCGCCGGGGCCAGGACGCCAGGAGGATGCCGGATCTCGACGGATGTCCAAAACTCTTCAACCACAAGCCACAGAAAGATGAGCAGGCAAGAGAGAATCCCCAGCTTCTTCCACTCGATAACCCTGCGCACCCGCAACCTTTGGACGCCGGGAAACACCATGGTTTGATTCTCACTCTGGCCACTGAACTTGCCAAAGATGATCCCGCATCCATGACATTCAACGGGGTCATGCTGCGCGTGACCGCAACGGGGGCAAAAAATCCTCAGGTTTGAGAAGGCTTCCAGGCTGTTCATCTCAATGGGCTCACGTTTGGAAGAAGTGATGAGCCTGGGGAGAGCGCCCCGTAGCGCTCAAGCGAGGCTCATAGGATGCCCCACCCTCAGGCCGACAAAGATTCTTCGGAGAAAAACCGGTAGCACATGATCACAAAATGGGAGCCGGGCCGGCTGGGACTCCTCGTTACCAGGTTCGCGGAAGGGACCCTGTTTCACACCTGAGCACTGTGGGACTGTTGAGAGGGTGTCGAAAGGGTCATCAAGAAGCAAAACGCGTCATTTCGACGAAAGACGGAATCCAGGTTTTTCAACAACTTCTGGACCCCGGTTTTCGCCCGGGAGACGGTAATGGCCAGGAGTTGACGGGCTTCTCAGGCACCCTGGGCGAAGAGAATATGCAAGTGTTCGTCCTTTCTGGACGCCTTTCCCGATGGAGAATTGGATGCTTGCGGGGCAACGAAAAGCTATAAGGCGAGGCTCAATAGCGCATGAAGGGAGGGGCTATGTTACCCATTCAGGGCATTTCGCGGGGGGGACTCAATGGATGGTGGGTCGCCTGGGTGCCTTGGCTTTTGGGTCTTTTTTCCTTTTGCTCCCGGACCGGCCCTCCAGCCTCACCACGTTGGAAGGCCGAGGGGAATCGGATATCCGGCGGAAGAAGTGGTGAAGGGGCTTTATGCAGATGCCGATGCCCATGACCGCGATGGCAACCCCGATGAGCGTGTCGCGACCCGCTGTGAGAATCCCCGTGTAGATCAAGGTAATTCCTAAAAGAATAACGGCGAAGGCAACCATCTTCACTCCCAGGCAAGGAAAAAAAAGGAGCCCGCATCATCATGCTGACTCCTCGTGCTTTCTGGGGTGAGTGACCGGACTCGAACCGGCAGCCTCTGGGGCCACAACCCAGTGCTCTAACCATTGAGCTACACCCACCACAATCGCGATAAATCGGCTTCAAACGCCAGTTCGAATATCACGACCGCCGGTAAACATCAAGCAGAATCTCAATTTGCGTTCCCGTCATGGATCCGCGGAACATTCCCGCTTTTCCGTCATGGACGCCAAGCGCGGGGAGGAATCCTGCCTCCGAGGTGCGGCTTAGGAAATAATTCGCGAAAAATCAGGAATATCCTGATGGACAGAGTCTCTCACATGCAGGTAAAAGTTTGGGCCAGATGGGTGAGGTACCATAAATAACCCACATTTCCCGCTCGGAGAGAGGAATCGATGTCCAAGGCTACCCTCCCAGGCATCTTGGACCTTTGGTTCCTCTCTCTTCGTTTCTTCACCCCGCAAAGGCCGCAGGAGCACGCGTCCGACCTGCTCGAGGCGGCGTCCCAGGAGACGATCGTTCCTCCGTTCCTCCATTGCACACTGCTGCGCTTTGCGCTTGACTAAGCGGGTGATCTTCATTAGACTCGCGTCTCCGTTGGGGGATCGTCCAGCGGCAGGACTGCAGACTCTGGATCTGCCTACCTAGGTTCGAATCCTAGTCCCCCAGCCATAAATGGTCCCATCGTCTAGTGGCCTAGGATATCGGCCTCTCACGCCGAAGACACGGGTTCGAGTCCCGTTGGGACTACCAGGAAGACTCAAGGGCTCGCGGTGCATCGCTGCGAGCCCTTCGTTTTCGTGGTGGAGCTTGCGCACGCTGGCTGTGCGCGGCTTCTTGGAGTCGATGGACACAGATGACCCGCATGGTGCCATGAAAGAAGACAGTCAGCTCACCACTCGCCCCGTCTCCGTACTCATCAGACAAATCGCGATCCCGGCGAGCGTGGGTTACTTCTTCAATACCATGTTCAACATCGTCGACACCTACTTCGGCGGCCTCATCTCCACACAGGCTTTGGCGGCTCTCTCCCTTTCGTTTCCCGTCTTCTTCGTCATCATCGCCATGGGTTCCGGTCTCTCCACGGGCGTCACAGCCCTGGTGGGCACCTCCCTCGGCGCCGGCGATCGGAAGGAAGCGAGGCTCTTCGCGATTCAGGGAATATCCTTCGGAATTCTTGCGGGGCTGGTCCTGACTCTTGTGGGCCTAAGCGCTTCACCTTTCCTGTTTGGAGCCCTCGGAGCCTCCTCCGACTACCTCGCCAACTGCCTGGAGTACTTGGAGCCACTGCTCGGGGGCGCCCTCTTCTTCATCGTCAACTACATGCTCAATTCCATCCTGTATGCCCTGGGGGACACCCGGTCGTTTCGAAACTTTCTCGCCGTGGGGTTCCTGCTGAATATCGTGTTTGACCCTTGGTTCATTTACGGGGGATTCGGTCTGCCGCCCATGGGAATTTTCGGAATTGCACTGGCGACCGTTGTCATCCAGGGAATGGGGTCTGTGTACCTGGGAATCAAGGTCATCAAGACCGGATTGCTTTCGGGGGTCACATTGCAGGATGCCCGGCCCCGCCTGGAACCGTTCAGGCAGATCGGCCGCCAGGGATTCCCCGCAAGTCTGAACCTGATGACCGTGGGGATGGGTATCTTCGTGATCACCTACTTCGTCAGCCACTTCGGCAAGGAAGCGGTCGCCGCATACGGGATCGCCACTCGAGTGGAACAGATCATTCTGCTTCCCACCATCGGACTGAACATCGCGACTCTCACCATCGTGGCCCGAAACAACGGGGCGAGACTGTACCGGCGCATAGGGGAAACCCTTGGGCTGGCTCTGAAGTATGGCGGCATGCTCATGGCTGCTTCCGGAATCCTCCTGTTCCTCCTCGCGGACCCCATGATGGGCTTTTTCTCCGATGACCCGCGGGTCAGGGAAATTGGCTCGGGATATCTGCGCATCGCCGCTTTCGTGCTCTATGCCTATGTGATCCTCTACGTGAACGTGGCCTCCCTTCAGGGCATTAAGAAACCCTCCTTCGCCATCTGGATCGGGCTGTACCGCCAGATTGCCGCACCGGTGGCTGTCTTCAGCCTCTCAACCCATGTTCTGGGCTTCGGTGTACAGGGAATATGGTGGGGAATCCTTTCCATCACCTGGAGCGCCGCACTGATCACTCTCCTCTACGCTCGGCGCCTCATCAATCCTTTGATTCAGGGCACTTGACGCCGCTCCCTTCCATCCAAATCGTCGGAAAATGAGCCTCGGGCCGTTCAGAGGACTCCATCCTTCGCCCGCCTCCTGTTGCGAAAAGCCTGTATCTCACCGCGGAGGCCGCAGAGAGCGCGGAGATTCTTTTCGATATGCTTTTCCATCAGCGGTATCCACGACATCCGCTGCAAAAACGAAACACCTCAGGCCCAACCAGGATAAAGCCCTTTGCGGTCTGCCGTCTCCTCCACGCTGGGTCGCGCTTATTCGGAACGGCTCTTGGAGAACAGTTTCAGGTACTGCCCATAACCCTCCTTTTCCAAGTCCTCCTTGGGGATGAAGCGGAGCGACGCCGAGTTGATGCAATACCTCAAGCCGGTTGGCGCCGGCCCGTCGCTGAATACGTGTCCGAGGTGCGAGTCCCCATGCTTGCTGCGGACTTCGGTGCGGGCCGCGAAGAGGCTTCTGTCTTCCTTCTTCAGGATATTCTCAGCCTCCAGGGGCTTCCAGAAGCTTGGCCATCCGGTCCCTGAATCGTATTTCTCGGTAGAACTGAATAGGGGTTCATCAGAAACGACATCCACGTAGATTCCCTCTCGCTTGTTGTTCCAGAACTCATTCTGAAAGGGGGGCTCCGTCCCCTCATGCTGGGTCACCTTGTACTGCATGGGGGTGAGCCGCTCCCGAAGGGCCGCCTCGTCCGGTTTCGGGTAGCCTTTCTGCTTGGGACCGCCGCCGGCTTTTTCTTCCGCCTTGCCCCAGACTTTGCCCAGAAATTGGTCTCGCCCCGAATTGCTCCGGTACGCGTTGTACCGCGTGGAGTGAGTTTTGTAATAGTCCTGGTGATAGTCCTCCGCCGTATAGAACCTGGCAGCCGGAAGAATCTCCGTCACGATGGGCCTGTCGAATCGCCCCGAAGCCTCCAGTTCTCTCCTGGATTCCTCGGCCAGTCGTTTCTCCTCCTCGTCGCTGAAAAATATAGCGCTTCGGTACTGCGATCCCCTGTCCACGAACTGGCCCCCCGGATCGGTGGGGTCCACATGGCGCCAGAAGTAACCCAAGAGCTCCTTGTAGGAGATCTTCCGGGGATCGTAGACGACCTGGATCGCCTCCGCGTGGCCGGTCCTCCCGGCCGAAACCGCTTCATAGGTGGGGTTTTCAGTCTTTCCTCCCGTGTACCCGGAGATGACCTCAATCACCCCGTCAACCTTTTCAAAGTCCGCTTCGACACACCAGAAGCATCCCCCTGCAAAGATGGCTCGCTTGAAGTTTGGATCTTCCGCTTTCATGATCTTTCCCGTCCCTGGTTGCTTGTCAACCCCGTACCCCGGTCCCGCAAGGACCGCCAACGCCAGAATAACCGCTCCCGTGAGCAGATACGTCTTCATGTGGTTTGCCTCCCGACTGCTGTTACAATCTGAATTGAGCCTCGCGGCACATCGCCGCCTTAAACCACTCGAGGCATCAAATGCAGTGCAATCGAGTTTCATTTAATGCTTATGTGACTTTTGTCCAGACCTCATGGATTCTAAGGAAACCAGCAATCTTCCAAACGCTAAAGTGCAATCAAACCGCGCCATGGAATTGCGTGATCCTCATGTCGAGAGAAAGGGTTGACTGCAGGAAGTTGCCGAGGCCATTACGCCCTCACGCCGACTCCCCATCGCAGGGAGTTAGGACATTGATGGGCCCGCACGGTGCCAACAGGTTATAGTTTATGATTTGAGAACCGACAACGTGCTGAAAGAATGACGATATAATTAGGGACCCGAAGGTGGCCAGACTGTTCATCTCCATGGAACTGGTCAGCAGTAGTTCTTCAGGGGGGTCTGGAGGAATTACCGGCAATGATGATTACGGAAGGTAATGGGCCACCAGGTCAAAACGCAGGGATTGGTGAAGACTGGCTGTTGAAGTGGGAATAGAGGTGAACGGACGACCCTATGACGACTAATCTTCGATTAAAGGGCTACGTTCACCTCAAATGAGACTCCTCTTGAATGATGGATCTTCACGGAACTGCCATCAGCATTATTCTGCAACTCAACTGGTAATTGGTCTGTAATGAAAAATGTCGGAAAGTCGAATAAATCGTCAACTTTAAGTGGCTCAATTTAGCCCTCCGTCACTTGCAAGTGCAGAATTATAGATTGCAGCGCCGTTGAAGTAATTAGCCCAATAACCATTGTCGATTGTACCGGGAGTGTTATATGAATAGAGAGAATCCCAAGCAAAAGAGGTGTACCGCCAAGCATACCAGGCATAATAATAGGCAGGCCAGTCAAAAGGACCACTAGAGCCATGATTAGCCCAAACAATATAGCCGTTCAATGCGTAATCTTGTGCCCAGTATGCATAATCTTCAGCATAGCCAGTGTAACTAAGAGCTAAATTGTTGAAATAGTCAGCCCAACCATAATATCCATAGCTGTCGTAGTACAGGGCAAATTCTCCATAATAATGAGCATAAGCAAGGTTCTCATTGCTGACCTCAGCAAACATGGCAGCATCGGAAAACTCAAAGTTCTGGGCGTTCACCGGTTGCAAAAGCATCCCAGACAGGAAGAGAAAAAACCCGGCAATCAAAAAAATCTTCTTAAAACGTTTGCTGATCCTTCTCATGGTGTCCCTCCTTTGAAGTTTTGGCTTCCGGTTGCTCTCTCCATGGGATTGGGCCTTGGCGGGAGCCCCTTGGGAAGCGTGTTCAAAAACATCGCGTATTCCTCATCGTTCAATATGGCCTTCATTTCCTCCCTGAAGGCCTGGTCAGTCCTTTCGATGATTTCTCTCATTTCCTCCGGATTTCGCGCTGTGCCTTCCGGCCTGTTGCGGGTCGCCTCTCGCATGGACTCCGTGTTCCTTCTGAATACTTCCATCACCTCCCTCTTCTTCTCTTCAGGCAGTTTGTCCATCCATGCGAGCGGAGAGCCGGAGGACATCGCACGCGGTCCAACCATGGCCCCAGGGGGCCTGCCGGGCATGGGGGGGGGCGGAGCTATTCTTGTCATATCCCTCGGTGCTGACGACGGGTCCGGAGCAGGTCCTCTTGCACCCGTTGGGTCGGGCCTGCGGCCGGGTCGATTCACCGAGCTTTACGGCGCGCTCCACGTCTTTCGAGAGAGCAGCGATGGTCTTTTCCAGCTTGGCCATGCGTGAATCGAGGTCCGCATATTGGGTCGAAAGCTTTTCGACGGCCGCTCTGTCCTCCGCCGAAGTAGCCGGGCGCAGGAATTTAACTCCCAAAAGAACTGCAAACACAGCAGCAGCCAGCGGTATGCCTATTGTTTTCCAATCCATGCAATTTTATCCGGGGTTTTTTTATCCATCAACGGATCCATTTCGGAAGACTGCGGACGAGCGGTTGCCGTCCGCACTGTGTGGCGCCGTAAATACCTTATCGACAGGTGCATGGCTATACATTAGATGCAAATACCTATGCGACGCGGATCAGTTTCTTCCGAATCCAGCGCAAAATCGTCGTGGAAGCAGCAGCGATTTCCCTGTGGTCTCTGGTTGGCGGAGGGCTGTGAACCCAACTCGCCGGAATCTCCCCTCGGTCGGCCCGGAATGTCGTTCGCAAGGAACTCAACCTTCCCTTGACCCGCGAAACCAACTCCCGTGTCTTGAATCCCTCTCCCTCCAACAAGCGTTCGAAATTCAAACACATACCACAGGGTAACACCACTTTGTCTGAATGCACGGGGAATGTCAAGAACGATGTGGATTCCCGGGTCGACCGGGATGGTGGACGGTTAACCGTGAACAGGTTGGAGGACCAATAGTGCATCGCCTCAGAAGTACGCGTCCATGATCGAATTTGGACAGAGTTGTCTGTGGAGCCGCACTGAGGATTTTGCCGTTCGCATCGGGGGAGGGGCTGTGTGATTGATTCCAGGTAGTTCGAAACAAAAAAAGCCGGAGGCTTTTGCCTCCGGCTTCTGATTGACCAAGTTCGGTGTGACTTTGGCCTTAGATCTTCATGACCTTGGTGGCCTGAGGACCCTTTTTGCCCTGCTCTTCAACGAAGCTCACCCGGTCACCCTCGGCGAGAGACTTGAAGCCGCTGCCTTCGATGGCACTGTAGTGCACAAACACGTCACGACCTGCGTCACTCTCGATGAAGCCATAGCCTTTGCTTTCATTGAACCACTTCACTCGACCTTCCGCCATTTTTCAACTCCTTGTTTTAATTAACTGACCCTTAACTCTTACCGATTGGTGCGCTGCATGGAGCAACTTCGGAACCGCTCCTTGACCTCTGGCGAAAGACCGATTTCCTAAATACCCCAAAATATATAACCTTCAGCACATCGGCGATAGTATAACCGGACTTCATAAAAGTTCAAGCACCAAGATCACGGGATTCAACAATTTTCTCTTTTCCCTAACGCAGCTGACGGAGGCCGCACTGCTCCCGTTCGATAGCCGGGGCAGGGGATGAAGAGGAAGCCATGAACACACGGGAGGGTCAATCCTTGATACCTGTCATGCCATGAGGGATTCGAACCCTCATCCCCCGGATTCGGAGTCCGTTAAAATACCTTTTTCCTATTTTTTCTTTTTTAAGATAATCCTTTACAAAACAAAGCCTTACAGGTAATCATGGTGTCGCGTGATGGGACACTTTTTGACTGGTTGATCTGTTTTCGTGCACAGGACGTGCACAGGGGGAAGGTCATGGCGATTCAGATTTATTGCTCGAACTGCTACACCAGCAACGGCCTGGATGCCAAGAAAGGTTCCAATTGCGGTAATGCCTTCGGGCGGAGCTCTTCAAATTGACCTGGGGTGACGTGGACTTCGACCGGGGTAATGGTGACGCTTCGAGACTCGAAAGGCGGCAGGAGTCAGACCATACCCACCTGCACTGCTGCCCTTGACGTGCTCCGGGGGTTGGAGGTCGGATTCCAACTTCGTTTTCCCCGGCAAGAACGGCAGGCAGAGAACCGACTTCAAAGGCCCGTGGGAGAGAATCAGGAAACCGGCGGGGCTGCCCGAGGGCTTCCGGTTTCACGGACTTCGGCACCATTACGCAAGCACTCTTGTGAGTAACGGGATCGACCTGACCGTGGTGAAGGAGCTCATGACCCACAAGGAGATGACCACAACGCAGCGGTATGCGCACTTGAGGCCGGATGCGGTCAAAAGAGCCGCCGAAAAGGCCGGTGAACTGCTGAAGCCAAAGCGGAAGGCAACCGTCAGACTCATCAAAGAATGATGTTTTCCTGGCCCCAAAAGAGAGGGGGCTATGAGGTGACAGATAACGACTCACAGAATTTTTTTTAAATTTCATGAGGTAGGGAGCAACGATTAAAAGGGCAAGCCTTGATTGAGGAGAGGGGGCAATTCATGAAACGAATCATTAACGGCAAAGCGTACGACACAGATACGGCGGACTGTATCGCATCGTGGGACAACGGACGTTATGACCTCGACTTCAAACAATGCGAGGAATCCCTTTACAAGACAAAGCAAGGTGCATGGTTTTTGGTCGGATCTGGTGGCCCCATGAGCAAGTATGCGCATCCTGCGGGCAACATGACGTCTGGCGGTGAGGGTCTGGAACCGATCAGTGCGGAAGAGGCAAGGCAGTGGCTTGAGGAGAAGGACTTTACTGCAGAGGTGGAGCAGTATTTCTCTGATCAACTGGAATAGGCATGAAAGGTTGTGAAGATAGCCCGTCTTTCCCTGGAACTCTCACCAGGGAACGCTGCAGGAGGCACGAAAAAATGTCTGAATGGATTTCATGGCAGAAGCTCCGCGAGCCGCCTTACAGCAAATAACACTTCCAGTTGCTGGACCTTATCCCCAATGGATTATATCCATTCGACAGCCTCATTAAACAGCCGATATCATGCCCAGGCTTCTGCCGTATCATCATCACTGGAAACGTGTGGATGAGGAGAAATTGACGGAAGAGGAGTACGAAGACATCAAGAGAACCTTCACGGAAATCAAAGACGATGATCCCAGTGCAACGTCATGGAAATACTTCGTGCTGCCCGCTTCCAAGGAAGATGAATCAGGATTAGGATGACTGGGATAAATCACGGGCGGGGGAGAGATTTGGAGGGAATCGGTGAAGAAACCAAGACGGCAAAGAATCCCGACAGGTCTCCCACCTCATTTGGTTTCTGACTAAAGGGGGAACACCTCGGCACTCGAAAAAAGAAAACCCAGGATGGGCGTCCTGGGCTCAGAAAGAGGAATAGGTGGTTAGTTTTATGTTGAATCTCACTTCCACTTACCTTCAAATACAGTATCGGCATTGGGAGGCCACGAAGTGAGGAAAAATTATCGAGAAGAGCCAGCAACCTTCTGCACAACGGGCGGTCAAGATTGTAGAGTGTTCGCAACCCCACAGAGCGGGTTGTTGAGCAAACCTGAGCTGATTGTCATTCAAATGCTTTGGCGGACACCCCCCCCCACATGCCGCGAAGGATGGAGCGGGAAAACGTATATATCAAGCGGGAGGCATAATGGGCCCCCCAAGGCGAGGGACCCAGACTCTGAATTCCAAGGGGACCCACCCGGAGAAAGTTTCGGCGGTCCTTCTTTTCTTCTGTGACCAGCACCGATATCACCCTGCCCAAGTCCGGGCTCTTTAAGACAAGGGCATTCTTTCTTTGAGGTTAATGTTCGCACGGCGTACGTAACTAAAAAAGGACTCAACAGATGACCCGCTAAGTCCTTGAATTTCCTGGCAGGCCAGGAGGGATTCGAACCCCCATCCCCCGGATTTGGAGTCCGGTGCTCTAACCGTTAGAGCTACTGGCCTGCAGGTGAGGGTCTTTATAATGGTTTCAGCAGGGCTTGTAAAGGGAAATCATCCCCCCAAAAGGCACTGGGATCTCGAGTGCCCCATGGCTCTGCGGGCCGTTTCATGTCATTGCCCGCACTCCTGAACTCCACCGAGATTTCACACCCAATCACGGCCGTGGGCCATGGTCTTTCGGCAAGGCTCCCCTCGGCCCACATGATAGAGACTCCTCCTGCGATGGGAACAGTCAAGAGTATTTTGGGGGGAGGCATAAGAAATGCTTGAAAAAGGGCAAGCATCACTTTAAAGTATTCGAAGTGCACTTATATCTCCTTATTTTCAAGCTTTATCTTTTCACAAGCGGAATTGGAGGGGAAAGCATGAAAATCAAGTACTGTAAGAAGTACGAGAAGTATGTGAGCCAACAGCATTGCGAGTTCTTCAATGACGGGCCCCGTTGCGAGTTTTACAGTGTCACCCGGTGGAACAGCATCAAGGACCTCCTTCAGGACGAAGGCCGTCCAAAATGGGAGGTCAATGCTGTCATCAAACCGTTCAAGTGCAGTCTCCTGGGCCGCGAGGTATTCAATCACCTCAGACGAAAGCACCGTAGCGTGAAGCAGGGATACGGTTAGAACAGACTGATCCGAGAGCAGCATCACCCTTCGCCACTGCGGTTCACAATCGCTTTTCCCCCCGCTGAGCGTTCACACTTCCATCGGATCACCGAAACGAGACTCCTCTTCGATGCGTTCCAGTTGCCCCAGGTAGAAGAATGGTATACATTGGCCAGGGTGCAAGGTTCGCGGCTCTCCCAACAGCCCAGTTGATACAGACTCTACCATCAGAAAGAGCGAGTTACCGGTATGTTCAAAAAACTGCTCGTTGCCAACCGTGGCGAGATTGCCATCCGCATCATGCGATCCGCCCAGGAACTGGGAATAAAGACCGTTGCGATCTTCGAGGAAACGGACAAGACGGCGCTGCACATCATGCGGGCGGACGAGGCCATCTGCATCGGATCGGGGCCTCGCAAGGACTACTTGAGCGTCGAGCGCATCATCCAGGCGGCGAAGTCCATCGGGGCTGAAGCGATCCATCCCGGCTATGGCTTCCTCGCCGAGAACCCGAACTTTTCCAAGGAATGCACGGAGGCGGGCCTGGTTTTCATCGGCCCCCCCTCACAGGTCATTCATGACATGGGGAGCAAGGTCATCGCCCGAAACATCATGAGGAGGGCTGGCATCCCCGTGATCCCCGGCACGGACGTTCTGGAGCAGGGAGAGGCTGGGGAAGACCAGGCCATGGAATTTGCCCAGGAAAATGATTTCCCCATCATGATCAAGGCGGTGGCGGGTGGCGGCGGCAGGGGAATCCGCGTTGCCCAGGGCATGACCGAGCTCTTGCGCAGCCTCAAGATGGCCCGTTCCGAAGCGAAAATGGCATTCGGCAACGACGACATCTACCTGGAAAAAGGCCTTGTTCGACCGCGCCACGTGGAAGTGCAGGTCCTGGCCGACGAACACGGGAACGTCATTCATCTCGGAACGCGCAACTGCTCCATACAGAGGCGCCATCAGAAGATGATCGAGATTGCCCCCGCGTTCCTGCCCGCTCCTCTCCTGGAGCGGATTTGCGAGACCGCCGTGCAGGCTGCCAAGGCTTCAGGATACGTGAATGCAGGCACCGTGGAGTTCCTTCTCGACCAGGAAGACCAGTTCTACTTTCTCGAGGTGAACACACGCCTCCAAGTGGAGCACACGGTGACGGAGATGATCACGGGTGTGGACATCGTTCGGGAACAGATCCGCATCGCCGCGGGGGAGCCCATCTCTTTCGCCCAGTCGGAGATCTTCTTCCGGGGAACGGCCATTGAGCTCCGGATCACAGCCGAGGACCCCAAGACCAACTTCACGCCGAGCCCCGGCGTCATGCAGATCTACCAGACTCCCGGAGGTCATGGGACGCGTATCGACGGCGCGGTGTATCAGGGGTACGAAATTCCCCGGTACTACGACTCCATGCTTGTCAAGCTCACCGTGTACGGCTTCACCTGGCGAGAGGCCGTCGATCGACTTCGCCGAAGCCTCGACGGTTTCGTCATTGCCGGTTTAAAGACGACCATCCCGTATTACAAGCAGATTGTTCAGGATCCCGATTTCATTGCCCAGCGTTTCGACACGTCCTTCATCGAAACTCATCAGCACCTCTTGGATTATCTTGAGGATGTTCCGGAGGTGGAGAAGCTTGCAAGCCTGGTGGCCGAAATCAACGCCCACGGTTACAATCCATACGCCGAGGGCTGATTGCGCCCGTCTCCTTCCGCCCAATTCTCGAGATGGATCGCCTTAGATCCAAATGAGGAGTCCACCGTATGCCAGATTTCAAGCGTATCACGCCACGGATGCCCAACGAGGAGGTATTCGACGTCCTGCGGAACGTTCCGGGCTACTTTCTGACCATCAACGAGCGCGACGTCTCTCAATCGGACTTCAAATGCCGCATCATGCCGAAGACGACCCTGAAAGTGGCCCCTTACAGGGACGCAACCTGCTATTTCGCATTTGAAGCGTATGGGGGGGCCTGCATTCACGTGGACCTCATGCGCAAGCAGATCAACCCGTTCGAAAAGCTGAGGCTCATCCGCAAGGCCATGCCCAACACCCTGCTCCAGACAAGCTGCCGGGGGAGAAACCTTTTCGGATACCGCCCTTACCCGGACAACGTGCTCCGGATGGCCGTGAGGCTCTTTTCGCAGTACATCGACGTCTGGCGTGTGTATGACTTCATGAACCATGTCCCCAATCTCAAGGTGGTGGGAGAGGAAGTCAAGAAAGCCGGCAAGCTCCTCATGCCGTGTGTTTGCTTCAACACGGGCGCTGGGCACACCGATGAGTATTATGTCGAGAAGGTCGGGGAAATCCTCTCCACTCTGGGACACGAGATCATCCTTTGCATCAAGAACCATTCGGCCATCGGATCCCCGAAACGGATCGCCGAACTGGTGGGCGCCATCCGCAGTGCGTTCCCTGATCTTCTCCTTTCCTACCACGGGCACAACACCGACGGAAACGATCTGGCGAGAATGGTCGCCGGCATTCAGGAAGGAATCAAGATCGCGGAGGTTTCGGACCACGGTTTCGGTGCCATCTACAGCCAGGCGCCGGCCCTCAGTCTCGTGCAGGGTCTCCGCGATTACGGCTTCCATGCTCCAGGCCTGCAGATTCAGCCGCTGGTGGACGCATCGGACATGCTGCGGCGGGAACGGAGACTCTACGAGGCCTTCGAAAGCCCGTACCGGGGATTCGACCCCACCGTCAAGCGCCACAAGCTCACGGGCGGAGCGGCGAGCATTGCCTTCGAACAGGCGGAAAAACTGGGATTGCTCGAGCGGATGCACGAGGTTTTTTCAGAGCTCATCGAAGTGAACCGCGAACTGGGAAACATCTGGTCGGTGACGCCAGGCAGTCAGATTCTCTGGTCCACAGCCTTGAACAACATCCTCCATGGACGTTACGAAAATCCCTCCGACGATCTGAAGCGACTCCTGCTGGGACGCTACGGTCCGTTTCCCTTCTACGAGCCACAGGATTGGATCTATCAAAAGGTCTTGGAGCACAATCGCAAGGACGGAAAGAAGTGGTTCGAGATCCTTCCCGAAGAGGCTGGGCTCCAAGTGTTGAAGGATGAGAACCTCGACGAGAGGAGAGAGCTGCTGAAGGCCGAGCTCAAGCGCCCGGCCACCGAGGAGGAACTTTGCCTGTATCTTCAATTTCCAAGGGATTCCGTCGACTATTTCAAGTTTGAGGAACGCTTTGGCAAGACGTGGATGCTGCCCCCGGAGATCTGGTTCAAGCGAAAGGGTTTTGAAGACGGAGAGAGGATCACGTTTTCCGACTATGGTGGCAAGACGCATCAGATCGACGTCGTTTCGACACGCAGGTTGGGCGATGAGGTGCACACCTCGCTTCTCGTGGACTATCGCTTCCAGACCTATACGAACGCGGTGCCGATGAAAAAGGCTGTGGGAGTCTAGGGCTTATCCGCAATCAACAGGAGGTCTTCAACCAGCTCCACTCCACGGGCGCAGCCATAGATTCCGACGTTTTCCCTGTGGTACCCTCCCGATTGGGCGGCGGTGTTTCTCGGATGATCCGGCGCCATTCCGGAGGTTTTTTTTTGCAGTCGGTCCCTATGGCGGTTTTACGGCCCCGAGCAGCGCTGCAGGATTTCGGATGACGGACCATGGATGAACACGTGGATCGCTTCTATGACCATTGCTCCGTGGAAAGGGGGCTCAGCGCCAACACGCTCGTTTCCTACGGCAACGATCTGAGGCGTTTCGTCCAATACCTCAAGAGCCGGGGTACCTTGAACTGGAAGGAGGTTTCCCACGAGGACGTGACGGGGTATCTCGAATCCAGGGGCAAGGAGTTGAGCCATCGCAGCAGGGCCAGGAACCTGGCCACCATTCGCTCCTTTTTCAAGTACCTGGTGGCGTCGAAAGTGGTCCCCGGAAATCCGGCATCCCGGGTACGCTTTCCCAAGCTGCGAATCGCCCTGCCCAAGTTCCTCACGAGTGCCGAGGTGGAGTCCCTGCTGAGCGGCCCTGACCCCACAAAACCGCTGGGGCAAAGAGACAAGGCCATGCTGGAGCTCCTCTACGCAACGGGGCTGAGGGTGAGCGAACTGGCCGGGCTGAAGCTGCAGCAGGTCCACCTGAACGCCGGCTACCTGGTGGTGCGGGGCAAGGGGGACAAGGAGCGACTGGTTCCCATGGGGGAGTGGGCGTGCGAGGCCCTCAGGAGCTACCTTGAGGAGGGCAGGGTGGCAATACTCGGGAAAGCCTTCCATCAGAACGTGTTCCTGAATCATCGGGCCAACAGGATTTCGCGGCAGGGGATCTGGAAAATCATCAAACAGTACTCCAAGGTGTGCGGGATCCATAAGAACCTCACGCCCCACTTGCTGCGGCATTCGTTTGCAACCCATCTGCTTGAAAACGGAGCCGATTTACGTTCCCTCCAAGCCATGCTGGGGCACGCGGATATTTCCACCACTCAGATTTATACCCATGTGGCCCGCACACGTTTGAAGGAGATTCACAGGAACTATCATCCCAGGGGCTGACAGGAAATCCCATGGAAATCATCACCACCCACGTCAACGCCGACTTCGATGCCATGGCATCCATGATTGCGGCCAAGAAGCTCTATCCGGACGCCATCCTCGTCTTTCCAGGCTCCCAGGAGAGGACTCTTCGGGAGTTCTTCGTGAAGTCCACGGTGTACATTTACGACTTCAAGCGGCTGCGGGATGTGGATTTGAGTCAGGTGCGCAGGCTGATTCTCGTCGACACGCGGCAGGTGTCCCGCATCGGCAAATTTGAAGAGCTTCTCAAGCGGCCCGATGTGGAGATCCACGTTTACGACCACCATCCCGACGCGGAAGACGACATTCAAGGCCAGGTCATGGTGATCAAGCCTGTGGGAGCAACCGTCACGTTGCTCACGGGGCTCATCAGGGAGAAGAACATCCAGGTGACTCCCGAGGAGGCGACGATCATGAGCCTCGGGATATTCGAGGACACGGGCTCTTTCACGTTCAATTCCACCACGCCGGAGGATTTCGAGGCCGCCGCCCATCTTCTCCGATCCGGAGCCAACCTCAACATCGTGGCCGACATGGTGGTCCAGGAGCTGACCGCCGAGCAGGTGAATCTCCTGAATGAGCTCATCCTCTCCGCCCGCACTTACAACATCCATGGCATCGAAATGTGCGTGGCCACCGTCTCCGTGGACAGGTACGTGGGAGATTTTGCCATCCTGGTGCACAAGCTCAAGGACATCGAGAACCTGGATGTGATCTTCGCCCTGGCTCTCATGGACGACCGGATCTACCTGGTGGCCAGGAGCCGGATCCCCGAGGTGAACGTGGGGACCGTGGCCGCCTATTTCGGAGGCGGGGGGCACTCCACGGCGGCTGCGGCCACGATCCGTGATTTCACCCTCATCCAGGCCGAAAACCGGCTCATCGAAGTCCTGAACAGCTGCATCAAGCCCTTCCCCACGGCCGGTCACCTGATGAACAGTCCCGTCATCTACGTGGATTCCAACGCCATGATCGGTGAGGCAGCGCACGTGATGGTGCGGTACAGCATCAACGCCATGCCCGTCATGGAACGTGGAATCATGGCGGGCATCGTCAACCGGCAGATCCTGGAGAAAGCCATCTATCACGGCCTCGAGCACCAGTCGGTTCGGGAAGTCATGAGCTCGGATTTCGCCACGGTCCGTCCCACGGCCACCCTGCTCGACATCCAGACCTACCTGGTGGAACACCAGCAGAGGATTCTCCCCGTCGTGGAGGATGATGAGGTCATCGGGGTCATCACCCGCCGGGACCTGTTGAACTTCCTGGTGACGGACCACTCCAACAAACCGCAGGCCCTCTTCGATGATCTCAACCAGAACCACTGGCCCAAGCGGAAAAACATCCTCAACGTCCTCGGGGAGCAGCTTCCCCGCAACGTGGTCCACATGCTCAAGGATTTTGGGGAGCTTGCGGAAAGGCTTCACTACAAGGCCTACGTCGTGGGCGGCTTCGTCCGGGACCTCCTCCTGCGGCGCCCCAACCTGGACATCGACGTCGTCGTCGAGGGCGACGGGATAGAGTTTGCCAAGAAGTTTGCCGAGGAGCACGGCATCCGGGCCCGGCCTCACAAGAAATTCAACACGGCGGTGCTCATCTTTTCCGACGACCGGCGAGTCGATGTCGCCACGGCGCGCTATGAGTATTACCAGTATCCGGCGGCCCTTCCCACGGTGGAGTTCGGCTCCCTCAAAATGGACCTCTACCGCAGGGACTTCACCATCAACACCCTTGCCCTGGCACTGCACCCCGGGGAGTTCGGCCAGCTCATCGACTTTTTCGGGGGCCAGAGGGATCTGAAGGAAAAAAACATCAGGGTCCTCCACAACCTTAGCCTCGTGGAGGACCCCACGCGTATTCTTCGAGCCATCCGATTCGAGCAGCGCTTTGGCTTCCGCATTGCGAAACAGACTTCGGCCCTCATCCGCAATGCCGTGCGCATGAGGCTCATCGAGAAGCTTGGGGGCAGGCGTCTCCTGCACGAGCTCGAGCACATTCTCGCGGAAGACGACCCGCTGCCCACTATCAAGCGCATGGCTGAGTTCGGCATTTTGTCCGTTCTCTCGCCACGCATGCAGTTCGATTCCAGGATGGAGGAGCTTTTCACCCGCCTGAGGGAGGTCGTTTCCTGGCATGGCCTGAGTTTTCTGGACGAACCCCTCGAGAGATGGTGGGTTTACATGCTGGGACTCCTTGCCGCCCTATCCCTGAGCGACAAGGAAGAAGTCTGGTCCAGGCTCCATTTCACCGAGGCACAGCGAGATCGGATGCTCTGGACCTACCAGAAAACGGACGAGCTATGCTGGGGGTTTTTCCAGTTGCCTGAACACCGCCCCAGTGATATCTATCGGGCTCTTCAGCCTTTCAGAACGGAAGAGCTCCTCTTCATGATGGCGAAGGCACAACGCGAGGAAATCCGCCGGGCGATCAGCCATTACTTCCATCGGTACCGCCATGTCTCCACCGAATTGAAGGGCAAGGATCTGAAGGAGCTCGGTGTTCCGCCAGGCGTGGTGTACCGGATTGCTCTCGATGAACTCCTGGACGCAAGGCTGAACGGGGAAGTGAGGAATCGCCAGGAAGAGCTGGCCTATTTGAGGTGGCACCACCCGGAGCTCTTCGTGGAATCGAGCGAGGAATCCCGGCCGGCGACGGCTTCTGAGCACACGTCCATGCAATGAAGTGCGGCTCATCGTGGATCGGAGTGAATTCAGCCGGAGTCATCCTGTCTCAGAGTCTATCCCGCTGTGGCATAGGGCCTTGTGCCCGTTGGTTACGCCCACAAGGGGCTATGTGCTACGCTGGGCATCACTACAACGAAACTTCCAGATCCCTTGCGGGTCTGCGATTGTCCCCGCCCCCTCGGGAAGGGGGTTCGGGTGAGGGTGGATCTGCGATGGAATCCACGTTTGGAAGCACCGTTTTGCAGGTTGTGCTCTACTGCGTGCCTCTTCTGTTCGGGGTTGTCATCCATGAGGTCTCCCATGGGTGGGTGGCGGAAAAGCTTGGAGACCCGACGGCTCGCCTCATGGGCCGCATCACCCTGAATCCCCTCGTTCACGTCGACCTCGTGGGAACGGTCATTCTGCCGCTTCTCTTGATCGTCACCAAGTCTCCTTTCCTCTTCGGATGGGCCAAACCCGTTCCGGTCCAGTTCGCGAACTTGCGGGGCGGCCGCCGCGACATGGCTCTCGTGGCGCTATCCGGACCCCTTTCCAACTTCAGCGCCGCGGCCCTCAGCGCCCTGGTCTACCATGGAATTCTTGCGGCTTCCGCCAAGGGCCTGATCCCGGAGGGCGGCTGGGTCGCCGCCTTCGCGGAGCCGCTCTTTCTCATGGCGAGGATTTCCGTCTCCTTCAATCTCGTTTTGATGGCGGTCAACCTGCTGCCGGTTCCCCCCCTCGACGGGGGACGCATCATGGTGGGGATCCTTCCCATCCGGCTTGCCCACATGCTGGCGGGACTCGAACGATACGGCATGCTGATCGTCCTTGTTCTCATCGCGACGGGATGGTGGGGCTACATCGTCAGCCCCGTCATCAAGACGTTCATGCGTCTGCTACTCAGCTGACAGACGACGCGCCGTCGGCAACGGCTTCAAGGTGCTTCGGGCACCCCCTGCGCAATAAGGAGGAACACACAGGAATGACTGATCGAAAGCGAATCTTGAGCGGCATGCGTCCCACGGGGCGCCTTCATCTCGGCAATCTCCACGGAGCCCTTGAAAACTGGATCCAGCTTCAAGAACAGTACGACTGCTTTTACTTCGTAGCCGACTGGCATGCCCTGACCACCGATTATGCCAGCCCCGGGGACATACACGCCAACACGTGGGAGATGATCGTGGACTGGCTGAGTGCCGGCCTCGATCCAGAGAAGTGCACCCTTTTCATCCAATCCGACGTGAAGGAGCATTCCGAGCTCTACCTTCTGCTCGGCATGATCACGCCGCTGCCGTGGCTCGAGCGCAACCCGACGTACAAGGAGCAGCAGCAGCAGATCACCCAGAAGGATCTCGGCACCTATGGATTCCTCGGCTACCCGGTGCTTCAGGCGGCGGACATCATCATCTACAAGGCCAATGGTGTTCCCGTGGGAAAGGACCAGCTCCCCCACGTGGAGCTGACCCGGGAGATCGCCAGGCGGTTCAACTTCATGTACAACTGCGAGGTGTTTCCGATCCCGGATCCCTTGCTCACGGAAGTCCCGGTGCTGCCGGGGACGGATGGGCGGAAGATGAGCAAGAGCTACGGGAACTGCATCTTCATCACCGAACCCGCGGAGAGCATTCAGGACAAGATCCTCAAGATGATGACGGATCCCCAGCGGGTGCGCCGGACGGACAAGGGAAACCCGGAGGTATGCCCCGTGTTTGCCTACCACGAGCTGTATTCATCGCCCCAGGAAATGGCGGAAGTGGCACACGGGTGCCGGACGGCAGGCATCGGCTGCGTGGACTGCAAGAAGATCCTGATCAAGAACGTCCTTGAGAGGCTCGATCCCCTTCGGCAGCGAAGAATCCAGCTGGAGAGAGATACAGGAAAGGTCAGGGAGACCATTGCCGCGGGAACGGCGAGAGCGCGAGAACAATCCGTCAGAACCATGGAAGAGGTGCGCAGGGCTGTCGGCCTGAACACGCACTCGTGGGGTGAACCGGGGGCGTGGTGATTCTCCCGATTTGAGCCTTCCAGGTCCAGTGTTCACCACGGAAGCTTGGGTTCACTCTGGGAATCCACCACAGAGAGGCCGGAGATCGCTGAGATTCTCTTTATTTGATCTTTTCCTCTCAGCGATCTCAGCGTCCTCCGCGATGAAAAAAGAAGCTTCTCGTGGCAGGGAGCCTCCCCGGAGCAACGCTTACGAATCGAGTGGAGGGTTTTGGCTTTGTCCGCGACCAGGGGTATACGGCTGCAGGTGGTCCTGGCTCGTGCCGGCATCGCTTCAAGGCGCGCCGCCGAGAAGATGATCACGGAAGGGCGGGTCCTTGTGAACGGCTGCGTGGTCTCCGAACTCGGAACCCTTGTGAACCCCGAATCCGACGAGATCTGCGTCGACCGGAAGCTTGTCCTGGAGCGGCAGCGGAAGGTCTATTTGCTCTTCAACAAGCCGAAGCAATGTGTTACTACTTTGCAGGACCCACAGGGGCGCCGAACAGTTCTGGACTTCATAAGGGATCGGGAAGAGCGCCTTTTCCCGGTGGGACGCCTTGACTACGATGCAGAGGGTCTCCTTTTGCTCACCAATGACGGACCTTTGGCCCACCGGCTTCAGCATCCCCGCTACGGGGTACCGAAGAGTTACGAGGTGAAAGTGAAGGGCCATCCCTCCGACGGCACCCTCCAAAAGCTCCGCTCGGGCGTGCCCCTGAGCGATGGAATCACCGGCCCCGCCGAATGCCAGTTATTGCGCGCCCTTCCGGGGGCTTCGTGGTTGAAGGTTGTCCTGCACCAGGGTTGGTATCGCCAGATCAAGCGCATGTGTGAAGCCGTGGGACATCCTGTTTTGAAGATCAAACGAGTCGCTTACGGACCTCTCAAGCTGGGGAACCTTCGCCCTGGAACATACAGGCCACTCAACCGGGATGAAGTGGCGGGGCTCTACCGCCATGTTCAGCTCGTTGATGAGCAGGTGCCAAGCCAATGAGTACCAGAAAACGCAGGGACTATCCGTTCAGTGTGAGCGAAGTCGACCTGAGTCAATCGTACGGTCGCCCTTTGAGAAAGAAAAAAAAGCGCGTTCAGGGACGCTACATCGTGCTGCCGCTCCTGGCCGTAATCCTCGGCATGGCCCTGTATTCCCTCGTTTTTTCCAAACTCCTGCCGAAAACCGAATTCTCTCCCTTTGCCAAGAGCCTCAAGGCTCTCCGTTTCCAGCACAATGGCCAGGAGGTCATCCTGTTCCCTGGTTCTCAGGTGGTGGTGAACCCGAGGGACATTCTGCATCTCCTGGAGATCCAGACGGACGGATGGGTTTCATGGGGAACCAGGGTCGCGGCGCCGGAAGCCGACCTCGGGCCCATGATGAACAAGCCTCACTCCATTCGGGACATGCTTCCGAAGGAGGAATTTGAAACGCCCAGGCCCCTCGAGATCACCGTTTTCCAGTGGAGCCGGCCCATTGGCAAGGTCTCCTTTCTTATTCAGCTCGACGCAAAGGACTGGCTGCAGAAAGCCAACGCCACCCCGGATGCCGCCAAAAGGATCAGCTACCTCGAGAAGGCCTTGTATGAGAACCCGGGGAACGTCCTGGTGAAGACTCAGCTGGCGGGTCTCTACTTCGACACCAAGAAATATGACGCCGCCGCCCGCCTTTACAGGGAAATCGACGAATCGGGAAAATCCAAGTCGATCCTCGAGAGGCTCCTCACGGTCTACCAGGTCCAAAACAAGACCCAGGAAGCTCTGACGGTTTACCTCGACCTCATGAAGCTTTCCGAGGAACCGGAGCTATTTAAGGAATTCCTTGAATATATTCAAAAGCATGCTTCAAAGGAACAGGCCGCGAGATTCCTGGAGAGGCACCAGCAGGACATTCCCAAGGCCTTCCAGAGCTCCGTTCTCCTCTACCTGGCTGAACTGAACACCCAGTCCAAGAACTGGTCCAAGGCGGCGGCGTCCTATGAAAAAGCCATCAAGGCCGGCGCGAAGGATTCGGATGTCCTCTACAATCTCGCGGTCACCTATCAGCAGAGCGACGATCAGGAGAAGGCCATTCAGGCCCTTGAGCGTTACCTGGAGAAGAACCCGGGCGACACCAAGAGCCTGATGCAGTTGGGGGCGCTTCAGGAAAAGAAGGGGACCTTGAGCCAGGCCCGTGAATCCTATGAGGCGCTTCTCAAGAGGAACCCCCAGAACAAGGAAGCCCTGGTCAGGCTCCTGGCCGTTCTGGAAAAAGCTCACGACAAGGCGGGGCTCCAGGCCACCTATGAAAGGCTTGCCCAGTTGCAGCCCAAGAACAAGACCGTCCGCCACAACCTGGGAGTTCTTTACTACGAGGCGAAGAAGTGGGACAAGGCCGAGGAGTCTTTCGAGGCCGTGGCGGCCATGGACTCCAAGGACGTGGAATCTCGCAAGTACCTCCTGGACCTGTACCGCAAGCAGAAGAACGAAAAGGGCGAGATGTCCATGCTCCAGAACTTGGCTCAGCTCGATGCCAAGAACCCGAGCTACTATGAATCCATCTTCAAGTCTTATGACGACAAGAAAGACTACAAGGGGATGGTGGGCTTCTTTCGGGCGGCGGCAGAACGCCATGCGGATTCGGTGGCGTTTCACAACTACTTGCTCTACGGACTTCTGAAGACGGGGGACTCCAAGGGCGCCGCCCGGGAAATCGAGCAGCTGATCCGGCTGCAGCCCAAGGAAAAGAAGCACCTGCGGCAGGCGGCAAACCTCTACGAGAACGCCGGGGAATACTCGGAGGCCCTCAAAAAACTGGAACAGCTCATGAGACTCGACCCCAACGACAAGGAAGTCAGGGACGAATACATGCGCATCAAGATGCTGACCCTGACCAGTAAGAAACCGGGGTGAGATCGGATTCGCACTTGCGCTTCAAGTCTCTTTGCTGTATGAACCGAGATAGCACGGGCGAGTAACTCAGCGGTGAGAGTGCCATCCTCACACGGTGGAAGTCGGAGGTTCAAATCCTCTCTCGCCCACCAGGAAAATCAAGCGGGGTCAGCCTCGAGAACGGGTTGACCCCTTCTTTATTTCAATGAATCCTACCGCCATTCCCCACAACTACACTGAAGGGCTTGAGAACACGAAGCAAGACGCGTTTTCGAGCTCCATGCCGGAAAGCTCTACGAGAGGATGTCAAACACATGCCCAACCGCCTTTGCCGTCGGGAACCCATGTGCTCTTGGGCGTGACCGTGTCCGTCCTGCCGAGAGCGGAAGAGGACCTGCCATGGAAGACGATTCTATGGCCGTTGAGGTTTTGCGGGGAAGCGTCAACGATGAGCCCCTGTTCATTGATCTCAAAACTGGCGCTCTTGGACGGGGCCCCTGGGGTTATCGGTGTTGGAACCGGCTCGATGCGGGAATCCACCATCGGCAGGTAAGACGACTCGACGATCCTGCCGTTTTCATCAATCTTGACGTGAAGTCGTTCACTCTCGATTCTCTCTTCCATGTCTCCCTCCTTCCCTGATGTCCATTCTCTGCAAGGGGCCGGTCAGCGAGGCCGTTATTACATCCTCGGCGTCACCGCCATCCATGCAACACCCTTCAAGCTGTGCCGGTTGTTGATACGGAAGCGTCTTTGAGACCCGATGAACCGATTCTCCGTGAGATTCCTCGTGAAGTTCGGGAATTCGTGAGAGCACTGGGGACTCGCCTTAATTGATCGCCATCCAAGACTTTTATTGTACTGTAGCAAAAAAAATCGATTATATCAAACGATCGGTCTTTTGAGGAATCAGGCAGAACGATGAGAAAGGATCTTTCCGGAGAGATAAAAACTGAAGGAGCAAACGCATGGGCTTCCTAAGAGACAGGATCTGTGACGAGGCGAACAATGGAATAGGCGGCTATCTCGCTGACGAAAAGGGTCCAACGTGGGACGAGATGAATACCTATTTTACTGTGGCGTGGGGGAACTCTTATGACCAGGCGGGCTCTCATACCAAGTCCCACTGGTGTGGTATCTGGGCGGTGTACATCCTCATACAGGCTGGTTTGACGGCGCGCTGGGGTCCGATCGTCGGTGGATGGGGCGTCAGTTCCGCTCAGGTGAAACGCCACAACGGCAACAAGGGAATACAACCAGGGGACGTTGGATACGTGAGGTTTTGCGGCGGTAAAGTCGCCGATCATCACTTCCTCATAACCCGTGTTGACGAGGAACTGGATTTCACGGAGTGCATCGATGGCAATGCGGGTGGAGTGGGGAATGGTTACGGAACCATAAGTCGGCGATGGTCTCGCAGGTTATCAGAGATCGATTGTTATTATGAGATCCTGGAGTGACTGGATCGGGTCATGGGGCAAAGGACTCATCCAACGCCATTCACAAAGAAAGCTTACTGAAGTGGGGTTCGGGGCTAGTTCTGATCGATGAGCCGCTTGAAATGCTCTTCCATGTCATCGGGGAGGCGGGACTGTTTGTAGCGCACGAACTCTTTGGCATCGATCAGGAAAATGGTCGACCCCCAGGACCCTGAAGGCCTGTTGAACCTGGAAGTCGTGATCAAAACCGGCCGGGTACGCATACTCTCCGACTGACCCATTCTTCTTGACTAATCCTCTAAGTCATTCTACACGTTTCCCACATATCGCTGAGCTCTGCCGCAGGCAGAAACGGGGGACCCGAGTTTTTGGGGGCGTATCGCCATACAAGGCGTAGGGCAATCTCTTCGGCCCGAGCCCGTCAGCTAACCTCGTAGGCGTCGAGGGGAGAAGTCTTCCGGAGTGGTCCGGAAGTCCATCCTCCCATATTACACTTCGGAGGCATCGATATGCGGCGTTATTCCCTTCGCATAAGCCGGCACGTGCGGCTTTCCCACCAAGGCAAAGCATCATCGCCTTCTCGAACTGATACCTTCCGGACTGCAACCCTCTATCTATCGGATGAAGAGGTCTCCCGCTCCGGGTTCGCTATGATCCCCCATTCTTCCGCCATGACCGGACCTTCTGCAGATCGTATCAAAACAGACAGAACTAAAAACGCCAGGGTCCAGATCATCGCAAGCATGGTGAATGGGTCCTCTCATTAAACCACTACCTGCTGAAAGCAGGTAGTGGTTTAATTCGTGGGCAATCCCCGACGTCACCAGGCCGAGGGAGGCCAGCTTTTCATTGTGGAACATCTGGCGCTCCAGAAGTTTCGCCTGAGTGACATCAGTTATCTTGATAATGATCGCATCCCGCCGGCCAGACTCGCCGAGGATGGGATAGATGGTCACATTTTCCAATTTTCTCGTGTCGTTGAGTCCCTTTCTCTCAAAAGCGACAGCCTGTCTTTCGGCTGATGGAAAAGGGTAATCACACCCAGCACAGGCCGTCTCTCTTCCTCTCAACCCTCGAAAGCACGGCTTCCCGAGAACATCCGCGACCTGCCCCGCGCCATGGTAATCCATGGCAGCCTTGTTGACCATTTTCGCCAAACCGTCTTTGTCGAGCATGATGAGGGGGTCGCTTATGCCGTCAAAGATCTGCTGAAGCATTTCAACGTTCTTGCGAAGGCCTGCCTCAGAGCGCCTTTACGCCATTTCAATTTGTCTGAGCTCGGTGATGTCAACGCCCACCTCCATGATGAGGGGGGAGCCGTCGGTGTCCGTGAAGGGGAAGTCAAAAACATGGTAATTTCTGCCGTCCGGGCCGGTCCACTCCCAATGATGAGGCGCATTGGTTCTCAGGACGGTGTATGTTTCACAGATCTCGCACGGCTCTTCGCGCCCAAACAGCCAGTCATAGCAACGCCGTCCGCCACTCTCGCCGAACCTTTCCCGGAAGAAGCGGTTGACAAACGGAACATGATAATCCGGTGTCAAAAGCACAACGTAAGCCGGAAGCATATCCAGGACGTCATGGAGCCGCTTCCTTTCACATCTCACGGCCTCTTCACTACGCCTGCGCTCGACGATTTCTGTCTTCAGATCCTCATTGAGTTTCGCAAGCTCCGCTGTTCGCTCGCGCACCCTTATCTCCAGCCCTTTGCGCGCCCCTTCCAGTTCTCTGATGAACCTCATGCGTTCCATGGTAACCGATACCTGGTCGGTGACGGTCTTCATGAGGTCGAGGTCCTGCGGCGAAGAGCGCGCGAAATTCCTGTTCGCTTTGGCGCAAAGCCTCCTCAGCCTGAATGCGTTCCGTGATGTCCAGGATCGCCACCGCACTGCCTTCGATTTGGCCGTCGGCGCCGAAGATGGGAACGCCGCTGTTCAAGATGAATGCGCGTGTGCCATCGAACCGTTCTATTTACATCAACTGGCCGGCCAATGTCTCGTCCCTCTGTACCGATCGAGCGGAGGCCCATTCCTCCGGCTGGCCCGGCTGGCCCGGCTGGCCCGTGTCGACCCACCAAGCCCTGTAGGCGTCATAGTCGCCGATCGAACGCGCCACCGGGCGCGGGCTGCCCCAGATCTGATCGAACATGGCGTTGGACCGGACGTTTCCACCCTGGGGGTCGAGAATGGCCACACCAAAGGGCAAGGCCTCCATGACGGCCTCGAGGCGGTTCTTCTCGCTCACGGCCTCGGCGTGGGCCAACTCCATGGCCTCCTGCGCAATCCGCTTGGCCGTGACATCGTGAAAAACGATCACCACCCCCGCTACTTCGCCGGCGTTGTTACGTATAGGCGCCGCACTGTCCTCTATGGGGATTTCCCGGCCATCACGAGTGACCAGGGCTGTGTGATTCGCCAAGTTGGCAACCTGGCCGTCACGCAGGACACGCCTGACGATATCCTCAGCCGGTTTACGGGTCTGCTCGTGGATGATCCGGAACACTTCCTCGATCATTTTCCCCCCATCCGGTTATTTGAGCGGCAACGGGGTTGATGAAGGTTATTTGGCCTGCCGCATCGGCGGCGATCACTGCATCGCCGATGCTGGAAAGCGTGACCTGCAGCCACTCACGCTGCTCTCGCACCGCCTCCTCGGCCCGCACGATACTGCTTCCGGAGAAGAAAGATATGGCGGCGTTGAGGAGCATCAGTGCAATTATCAGAGCAAGAACATTGGCAGCCGTTTCTTTCTGCGCGTTTTCAATTCGGGACTCGTTGATGTCCAGGAGGCGATATGTATCGTCGAACCGGAAGGATATAGCCTTGTGGAAACCTCGATACCGGCCTCATTGAAATAGCCCTTTTCATCGGCTATGGCGATGAGACCTGAGTCGGGGGCAGGGCGCACCGCTATGGACAGTTTGAGCGGAGGGTCTTGCGCCCCACGCTCAACTCCGGTTTGGCATCCACTGAAGACAAAAATGGCGACCAAAATGAGGGCCAGTAGCGAGATTGGCATGCGCGGGCTCATAATTCTGCTGACGTTGAATCTGATTCCGGGAAAGCAATCTGGTTAGATCTCGGGGACCTCGAGCAGCTGATTCAATTAATATTCCCTGAAAGTGCCCCAAAAGGCAAATCCTTTAGGGCTTGAACGCATGGACGTCGCAGACACTGGCGTGAGGAATTGTGGTCTTCGATGAATAGCTCAGGAAAAGCAGCAAGGCACATAAGGACTGAAAGGGATGGACGGTTCAGAAACAAAGAAAAACCCCAAGTGACCTTTGCAGTCGCCCGACTTCGCCATTTCTGGCTCATCTCAGTTGCTCTGCTCAAATTCCCCTTGAAGAACTGATTCTTCTCGTTTCCGTTGAGCTTTGCTTCTGAACTTTTTTATCGGGTTTCCTACTCCAACCTCTTGGGGTTCGATTGCACAATATCAAACGACGAGAAAATGTCAAGCTTTTTTTTGCCCGTGGACAATTTTTTCCTCAGTCACGAATTAGCCCCGTTGCCTCACCACCGAGAACCCCAATGTATGGCAAGTTGCGGTAAAGCTGGCGAAAGTCAAGTCCGTAGCCAACAACAAACCGGTCGGGAATCTCAAAGCCCCTGAACGCGATCGGCACCTTTACGATGCGTCGGGCCGGTTTGTCCAGCAAAGTGCACAGGCGAATGCTGCGCGGTTGCCGTGCTTCCAGGTTACGAAGAAGGTAGCCCACGCTCATCCCCGTGTCCACAATGCCTTCGACCAGGAGGACGTCCCGCCCTTCGATCATGTTGTCAAGGTCCTTGGTAATGCGCACCGCTCCGCTTGATTGCCGCTGCTCATGACTGGCATAGCTTGCCACGGCCATGAAATCCATCTCCAGAGGGATCTCCATATGTCTGACCAGATCGGCCATGAACAAAGCACTTCCCTTGAGCACTCCAACCAGCAGCGGCAATGAATTCTTGTAGGCCGCGGACACCTCTCTGCCCATCGCGGCAACGCGCTGTGCAATTGCATCTTGTGTGACCAAGACCTCGATAATGTATTGGTCAAAGCGGCTTAACATGGGAATCTTCTTCCAACCCCTTCCAGTGCCCTCGGACAGAGAAGGAGCCAAAGGCGTTTGTTATTCACGATCTGGCAGCCCGACAATTTTGTCCGAGGTGTCCGTCAACAATCCGTACTTGGCCAGGAGATTGTAAAAATCCCGCTGATAGAAGATACGAATATTCACCTCGGGGTGAAGTCGCCGCAGTTTTCGTATCTTGCGGTTCTTGCGGGTAACCAGGCTTTGTTTCATCGTGGTAAGCTCAATGAAAAGGTCCTGCTCCGGCAAGTAGAAGTCCGGTGTAAAGGCTTCCAACACCCTGCCTTGCGCATCCACCTCCAAGGGGAAAGTGCGTGGCTCATATTGATAGGGAATGCGATAGAATTCCAGGAAGCGAGCAAATTCTCTTTCAGTGTCGTTGGCGAAACGTTCACCGCTTCGCCGTTCATCTGTCTCGGGGAGGACGTTTTCGACGATCAGCCTCCTTGGCACCTGCTGGAGCTTCATCTCATCAACGGCTGCCACGATCAGGTTCAGGGCCTGTTCAACGGAAAGACGATCCATTCGGAGAGTCAAATCGTAATGAACGGGATCAGCCCAGTTCAGCCGATACACGAAGCGCACATAGCGGGAACGTCGTGTTTCCAGATCCATGATGTGGCGTCTGGCTTCCCGGGCAGAAAGACCTCTGTGACTCTGCACTTGCCGAACGCGGAACTGACGGGACGCAACGATCCGCACGTGCAACGTCCCAGGTCGATTCTGGAACAAACCCTGTCCGCCCCTGCCGATTACCACCAGATCCTGATCTTCAGCCAACTGGGCGATAAGATCCGGCAGCAATCCGATACAGGCCTCGCTTTCCGGATCGACCACGCAATCTTCGCCCACACTTCTCTCATCCACTTTCGTCAGATTAGCTTCATCGAGATCCATCTCATGCCAGAACTGAGCAAGGCGCGCTCTGTCGACAAGCAAGAATCCCAATAATCCAGCGACCCGAGCTGCAACTTCTTCCCCAAGAGCTCCTGGCTCTCTGGATATCGTTATGACTGCCATCCCAGCTCCGCTAATTCCATTTCCTGGAAGCCACGCCAGCACAGCTCAAATGTCGAGTCAAGATGCAGCGCGGGAAGACCCACGGCTCGCTCCAAATGAAAAACCGTCTCTTCACTCCGTTCAAAAACTCTCACTTTCGACGGGAAGCTGCCTCAAACTTGCTTTGGTCATAGGCAATTCAAGAGCACTAACACTTGATGCCGCCTCTCTCAAAATGCGTTTGCTTGCCTGTCAGTAAGACGACTTCTCATAGTTAGGCCTGTGAGATATCGATTCAATCCTGGCTTGTTCAGAGCCCATTGAACCATATTCATGGGCGGAGAACAAGCTCAAGGGAGCTTGCCACAACTGGATCTTCCGATCCGACTCGATCTCTTGCCAATATGATTTGGGACTCTTGATCGGCTGATGAGGGCATCACGGAGACTTGTTCTCTGTAATCACCTTCAAAAAATGCCGGATTTCAATGCAACCGATGACACTCTGAGCGGCTGGGCAGTGAGAAAGGTAATTCTCAAAGGCCTCTTGTGCCTCCTCCCTCTTTCCCCCCGGAACCTTGAGTTCGTAGTTGACCTCGATTCTTGTGATCTTAAGGACTCCGTTGACATCCTCAATGTCGCCACTGACTTCTGCTTTGTACAACTCCTTATGGGTTCGAATCCCTTTTTTGGCCAGCACCGTGGCCAAGGTCCCCATCATTCAGCCACCGACAGCACCTACAATGTGATCCAAGGTAGCAGCGTGTTCCTTTTCTGGATCGACTTTATAAAAATGCTTGATCCCGCCATGAACCCCGTAGAAGACTGGCTCTTCAAAGCCTTGAATGATTGCCTTCCTCGTAGGGCCCGCTTCCCTCGTGATGGTGATTTGTGACTGGTGCACCACATTTCCCATGGCAATTCCTCCCTGGACAAATCGTCTGGATTCTGTTTAGACCAAAGACACAGCCTCTCATCCGGAATTCGCTTTATTCTCATAACATACCTTGCTCTGAAACTGGACTACCTAGCACGAGGCTTGATCGGCCGATTTCGCATGAATAGCTGAACACTTGGAATGGATGCTTTATGCTTTCTTTGTATTCCCCGTGAATTCGGAACCCACCCACAATGAAGAAGCAGGAGGCAGGCAATGAAAGTCAACCAGGCGGTTCAGGTCTATCAGTACAAGGCGTTGCTTTACTTGCCGAGGCGGGCGCTGGCGCTGCCGTCGACGTGAAATTCCTTCATCCCGCATCTCCGCAAGAGTATAAGGGAGAGGGAACAGGCCGGCTCTGCGTGCTGTTTCAAAATTTTACCGGTGTACTGATGAACCCCTGGAATCCTGTCAACCCCGAATTGATGGGGTACGGAGAAAAGCGATGAATGTGGTTTTTGTCTCACCGAACTTCCCACCCAACTTTTACCATTTCTGCACCTCCCTGCGCGATGCAGGCGCAACGGTTTTGGGACTCGGAGACGCACCTTACGAGGATCTGCGGCCCGAACTTCGAGAGGCCCTGACCGAGTACTGTGGCGTGGAGAGCATGATGGACTACGATGCCATGCTCCGGGCCTGTGGATTTTTCACTCATCGGTACGGCAAGATCGACAGGCTCGAATCCCATACGGAATTCTGGCTGGGAGTCGATGCACAGCTTCGGGAAGATTTCAACATCCATGGTCAAAAGCCCGGCGACCTGGAGAACAACCGCTACAAACTGAGCATGAAGCGGCGATTCAGGGAGGCGGGAATCCCCTGCGCCGACGGCATCCCGGCAGAAGATCCCGAAGCCGTGCGCCTGTTCGTCGCACAGCACGGCCTTCCAGTCATATTCAAGCCGGATCAGGGTGTCGGCGCCGCCGGCACGTTCAAAATCACTCACCAGACACAGTTCGATGAAGTCCTCCATCACCTGCCCAAGGGCTATCTGGTGGAGACTTGTCTCAGCGGCGACCTGCTGAGCTTCGACGGTCTAACCAACCGCCACGGCGACATCGTGTTCTGGACGGCCCATCACTTCAGCGACGGCATCATGGAGATCGTTTCCCAGCGCAAACCCATGCATTACTATTCACTCCGGGAGATTCCCGCCCGCCTCGAGGAACTGGGCCGAAGAGCGGTGGCGGCCTTCGACATTCGGGAGCGCTTTTTCCACATCGAGTTTTTCCGAAAGGATTCCGATTCTTATCACGCCCTGGAAGTGAACGTGAGACCGCCGGGCGGCTTCACCGTGGACATGATGAACTATGCCTGCGACATCGACGTTTTTCGCTGGTGGGCTGACCTGGTGGTTTGGGACCGTAGGGATTTTGCTTTCGAGCGCACGCATCACGTGGCCCACGTGGCACGGCGCCGTGGCACCCCATACCGGTTGAACCATGATGAACTCCTGCAGCGACTGGGGCCGCTTGTGGCCGCCCACCGGGAGGTCCCCGATGCTCTGAGCGATGCCATGGGCAACTACACGTATTTCCTGAGATCGCCGGACCTGGAGGAACTGCTCCAGGCCATTGGGATGGTGGAAGAGACAGCCTGAAAGGCAGCCTGAAAGCACCAGGTCTTCGCGTTGTCTGCACCACTCGCGGTCTCAGACAGCATCCTGAACGCCCAGGGGGTCTGCCAGAAGCCATCGCAGGATCTCCGGGAGGCGGGCCTGCCAGGCCTCTTCGTTGTGGAAATGCTCCGGGGCCACCACGTAGCGCAGTTCGTGGTGACCAAGCCCGATGCGCTTAAGATGCTCGTAGAAGCGCTGCATCGCTTCGACATAGTCCAGGTAGAGGTCGTAGAACCAGTACCGTTCGAGGGACCCCACGTCCATGTAGAGTTTGCACCAGCGCCCTGTCGGACGGTCCCACAAGAGGAAAACCTCGCCGCTGGCCCACATCACCGTGGGAGACACCGCGCCGATGCGGCCGAAAACCTCCGGGTGTGACTTGCCCATGACCAAGCTTATCAAGCCACCCAGGCTGGCTCCCATCACTCCCGTCCAGTGAGGCTCCGTCAGGGTCCGGTAGTTCTGGTCCACGAACGGCTTCAGATGATGGACCATGAACTCGATGAACTGCCAGCCGGCTCCTCCGCTCCCCACGGACGCTTCCCACCACGGCGAGTACTCTCGGAAGCGGTCGGGCGTATGGTCAACTGCGACGATGATCCAGGGCGGAACGGAGCCTTCCCGGACGAGCTGTTCCAGGGTCGTATTGGCGCACCAGGTGTGATAGATCGCCGATTCCGGATGACTGAACACATTCTGCCCATCCAGCATGTAGAGCACCGGAAAGCGACGCTGCGGCTCCGACTCATATGCATCAGGGGTATAGATGCGCAACGTCCGCACTGCATCCTCCGGGTAGGAATAAAAGTCATGAATGATTCGAATCTCGCTCATGGGAGGCTCTACTGAATCCTTCTGTCTGTGGAGTGCTCAGGCACGACATTCTCTTGGGTGAACACCGGCGGTCTTCCCCTCATTCTCACGGATTTTTCCACATCGGTCGCCAAATGGGTACAAGTTGGGGTCAGACCTGGTCAGACCAAACTCCTACGGGCCAAGACGCAGAACCTTCCATCCACTCGCCGCAGGGGCCTCACTCGGGGTGGCGTTGGTGATCAGGTAGATCTCCGAAGCCTCACCCCAAACCGGCAAGTGAAGGGGTTGCTGCAGGTTTTTGAGGTCTCTTGGCGCATAGGGCACGGTCTTTCCGAGCTCGATGGTCGCCTGCCACCCGTGTATGGGCCCCTTCTCGCTCGCCAGCGCGAACACGGTATAAGGACGACTTTCGATAGAGGCCAGCAATTGCGGTACCCTATCCCACACCGCAACCATTGGGTACGAAGTGTCCAGGATCACCAGCACCTTCTTGGGACAATACTCCAGGTATGCATGGTACCCGCCACCCGAAGCCCCGAAAACACACAGCGCAAGCACGAGCCACTTGGCAAAAGCCCTCATGGAAACCCTCTACATCTGCGAGTTGAGCATTGCCCCAATCTTGTAACGCAGGTCCGCTTCGCTGGCGTTCAGGTTGGCGGCCTCCACCAGTGACGAGAGACGTCCCAGCTCCTTCACATCTGCCTCAAAACCAATGGTATAGATGGGGACTCGCAGACCGGCGATCATATCCCCGGTATCTTCGAAGGTCATTCCGCTATTCGTCTGGCCATCGGTCAGCACGAAGATCATGGGCCGCACTTCAGGGTTGGTTCTTCTGTAGTCGAGGAGCATGGAGAGCGCCACGACGATCCCGTCATACATGGCCGTATTCCCTCCGGCCTGCAGATTCTTGACCGCAGCCTGGAACGCCGACTTCTGGAGCAGCTGAAATGGTTTGATGGGAAGCAAGATCGAAACGTTGGTGGAAAAGGACGTCAACCCGATGGCGTTCTGGGAAGAAATGAAGCCGCTGCCTTCAATGAGAGCCTGCCGAAGTTGTTGAATCTTGATTCCCTCCATGGACCCGCTCACGTCCGCCAGGAATATGGCCGCAATGGGCCTGCCGGAGTCTTTTTTCTGCTTCCAGAGCTTCTGGGACTCAATCAATATATTCCCTGAGGGGACCGGATAGGGGTCCTTCCAGTCGGTCTTGGGGTTGAAGCCGTATTGGGCTGCAAGTTTTTGCGGCTGCGGCTCCTGAGCGAACTTGGCAAAGAGTTCCAGGGACTCTTTTTTCTCGCGCGACACATGGCCCAGCGCATAGAGGGGATTGTCGTGACGGCAGCCGAAGGGGATGAACTCGTAGCCCGAACGCAAGCTCGGTGTCTGGACAAAGGTCTGGTATTCCAGGACGAAGGCTTCCAGGGACCCGTCTCTTTCGACCGAGTCGCGCATTTGCATTGTGGTGAGGGCCACGAAGGGCACGCTCTTCTGGAAGTTCTCGAAAGCGCTGGCCACGGCGGGAGAAAGCATGGCCGACTCGTCCCCCTTGGAGAAGGTCTGAAGGACGGTCACGAGGAAATTAAGGCCTGTGCTGGATGCAAAAGGATTCGTGTAGCCCACCACCACCTTGCCTTGAATGGCCGCTCCCACAAGATCGGGAACTGTGACCTGTGTCTTTCCAGCCTTAAGCTTTTCGGCCACTGGGGTCTTCATCACCAGGCCCGCTATGTTGCCCACCAGACGGTCGGTGATGCGCGTGAGTTCGATGCCGTGGGCCCGGGCCATCTCCACCCAGAGCTCGTTGGATGGGCTGAAGGCATCGGGCACGTACTTGCGCGATGCGATGAACTCGTAAGCGGTCCCCGAGGCGATCTTTCGCACTGCGATCCTCGCCGGCTTGCCGCTGGAGGTCCTCCTGTTGGCCTCATTAAACTGCCTCGCCACCTCCACCATCCAACCATCGGGCCCGCTGCCGGACTTCTCTGTGGACGTGAAAACCTCAGCCACCACGCTTGCCCCGTCATCCACGGGATTGACCACCATGGGAAAAGTATCGATGTCGGGCAGGGTAGCCTCCATGGGTGTGGCTGCGGTGGCGACCAACTCCACCTGGCCGACCGGGATTTCGGTGACCCTAATCCCCCCCTTCACTCTGGCCAGAGCCTTCTCCGCATCCTCGTGGTTCATCAGTTTTGCATGTCCGCCAGCACCCTTTTCCGAGGTGTCCCGCTGCTCGGAGCAGCCCAGCACCGCGGCGGCAAACAGGATGAGCAGCCAGATCCAATGCCGCGTCGCACGCAGCCTTCGAGTGATCATTGTTTCCTCCTCCGCTCCTCGGTTGAGAAGCCTCCTGACTTGCATGAACCCATCGGAGCGGGACCATGTGCAAAGTCCAATTTGGGGTCGGAGGCTCGGGGGTAATAACCGGGCGACCCATTCTCCGCGCTCTGGGGTCCTCGTGCCCTGCGCATGCTCAAATTAACCCGGCGTCTCCACGTCCAGCACAAGCCCGGACCGGACTCGCTCACCTTCCTCAAGTTTCTTGATCCGTTCTTCCCCTTCAATGGCCAGTTTGTCGAACTCAACGATGGTCTGCGCCATTCGTGGAAGGGCCTCGCGACGGTATCGGGCAATGTCGTCGATGGCACTGGTGACGTCGGCAAAGGCACGCTTCAGGGCGTCGATATCCAAGGTGGCACTCGAAGCCTGTTTGTGGATCTCGGCGCCCTGCGTGCGGAGTCGCTCGGCCGTGCCCGTAATGAGGTCGGTGGTGGTCTTGTTCAGGGCTGAAATCTTGTCCAAAACCATCATTTGGTTTGCCTGGGCGAGGGCCACCGTCACGGCCACCTGGAGTGCGGACACCGTCACGTCCAGCGCACGGTTGACCCCCCGGATGAGCTCCTTGTTATTCTGGACGATCACCCCAACGGCGAGAACTCCTTGCTGGTTCACAGACAGCTGGGTCTGCAGGTCCATGATCCGCTGGCGCAGCGGGAACAGGAGCTCCTGTTCGATGAACGCGCGCCGCTGGTCTTCGGCAGCAACTTCGCGGTCCAGAAGGTATTGGAACTGGCCGTCCAACAGTTCACCGAACTGGACCTGGTGCTGCAGCCGAAAGGTGAGGTCCCGCATGGCCCGCTGGTCTTCGCTCAGGGTCACGTTGTCCCGTTTGAGCTGGTCGCGGCCCTTTTCGAGCGATGCTATGATCGCGTCGATCACCGTCTGGGCCGATTCGAATTGAGTGAAATAACGCTTGATGGGGCTGCCCACAACAGGCAGGAAGCCCACGGCCCTGCTGAACCACCCGGGAGAGAAGTCGAATTTGGCCGGGTCGAGTTCCTCTATCTTCATTTTCAGGTTGACCAGTGCATTGGCCACTGGGCCGCCGTCCTCGTTGTCCCTGGCCAGGTTCCGTATGGGTTGCTTGAGCATGGCGCTGCGCCGAGACGCCTCACGCTGAAGCGCGCGGCCCATTTCCTCAACCGCTTGCTTGGCCTCGTCTTCCTGCACCAGGTCCGTGGCCGAAATTCCGGCCAGCGATCTTGCCATTTCGCGGGCCTTACCCTGGAGAGCCTCATCGGGTTGAGTGGCAGGAAGGGCCACTCCCTGCCGCACCTGTTCAAGATCCAACGCGAGGGGCGCTGCAGCAGGTTTGCTCGGCGGGGTAACGCCGTTTGGGGACTGGGTCTCGTTCATCGGGTCTCCTCTCTATGCTTAGGAACTGTCCGTTGCATACTTCCCAACGCGGCCTGCAAGTTCCTCCAGGTCCTTCATGGCGTCCTCGATCCCCACTTCCGTGAGTCCCTTGGAAGTCCGAGTCCTGGCCAGTGCTGCCGCTGTGTGGTCCAGTGCGGTCATGGCCGCTTCGGTCTGGGCCAGAAGCTTTGCGATCCGCTGCCTTTGCTCCTCATAGAGTCTGCGACGGTCCTCGATGGCATGAATGGCCTCGGGCACCGGAAAATCCATCTCCTTTTTCAGATCTTCGATCTTGAGCTGCAGGGCCGTCGGGTCGATGGTGCTGACGCTTCGAAGAGAAATGGCCACGTCCTGGAGGTTCTCCACGGAGGCGAGATATACACCCTCGGCCATGGCCAGGTAGCGCCGGTACGTCAGTTCCCCCGAGTCGAGCTTGCGTCGCAAAACCTCGGCTAAATTCCGGTACTTCTTGCAGAGCATCCGAACCTGCTCCACCCCTTCCCTGAACCCGAGAGCATCGAAATCTTCAATCAGCTGGGTCACGCTCTGGGATTCGCTCCCTTCGTCCTGCTCACCAAGCCCATAGGCGGCCCTCAGATAGGCTTCCGAGCGCATGTAAAATACGGGCCAGAGGCAAAAAACGCCAATTGCCAGAGCAGCACTCACCGCGCGGACGACGAAGGGGGGTTCGAACCATGCCCAGAATCCCCAAACGTACAGAACGCAAACGAGCACCACCATCCAGGTGAGCGGACTTTTCAAGATGGACCTCACACCGCTCCTCATTACCATCCACCGTCTCCTTGTATAACCAATGCAAAGCCCAAGGCGCCACAAGCCGGCATTCAACTCTCTAGAGCAAGCGGCCCCCGGGTGCGATCCAACCCTCTTTTCAGCTCAGAAGAATATCCGGCTGTCAATGCCTTCCGAAGCCGAAAACTCCCGAACAGAGTCGGACACCTTTCGCCAATAATTTTCACCGAATGCATGGATTCGGTCGTATCGGGACAATAAATCCGGATGATGAGTCGTCAGCCAGCGACGGACATTCGTCCTAATCACACCGCGGGTGTTGAGACGGTCGATCATGTAATAATCGACAAAATCCTTGGTCGCTGCAATGATCTCCTTCCAGCCTGTCAAATACGGTAAAATCGGTCCGATAAAAACGTATGTCGGCAACCCGGCATCATGAATCTCTCTCAGCGCAAAAATGCGCTCGGCGATCGACGATGCGAATGGCTCGATTTCCCGCCGGAGTTTTTCATCGGTCGTCACGATGGTAAGACCGACTTCGCAGGAGGAAAATTGTCGTAATAGGTCCAGATCGCGTAGGATCAACGACGATTTGGTCTGAATGCTGACATTGGGTTGAAACCGAATGAGTTTTTTTAGAATTTTCCGAGTGAGTTCGTATTCTTTTTCCAGTGGTTGATAAGCGTCCGTCACGGAAGAAAAATAGATGCTTTTATTTTCATACCGAGCAGGTTTGACAGGCAAAATCTCCGCCGCGTTTGTCTTGACATCCACAAACGTGCCCCACGGCTCTCTATGCGCACAGAATCTTTTCATAAAACAGGCGTAGCAGTAAACGCAGGCGTGTTGGCAGCCGACATAAGGATTGATGACATAATCCGCAGGCAAACCAGTTTTGGACAGCACCGAGCGGACATTGATCTCAGCAATTTTTATCATGACTAAAATTGACGCATGCGGGCGAATAAATCAAGCAAGTCTTGATAACGGAAGCCTTGGAGAAATGACCATGAGTCGGGATTTTGAACAGTACCTGAAACCAACACGCATCATCGACAGTGATGCCCCAATCATCGTGGAGTATGGGAAAAGGATCGCGGGAGAGGGCAGCAGTCCCGTGGAGCAAGCAGTCAAACTGTATCTCGCCGTTCGGGACACCATTCGTTACGACCCCTATGCCCCCTTTTATCTGCCGGAACACTACCAGGCGAGCTGCATCCTGAGGCGGGGCAGGAGTTTCTGTATCCCCAAGGTTTCTCTGCTCTGCGCTTTCGCGAGAGCCTGCGGCATTCCAGCACGTGTTGGTTTCGCCACTGTCCGCAACCATCTTGCCACAAGACAACTCATCGATTACCTCGGGAGTGACATCTTCGTCTACCACGCCTTTGCCGATCTCTATCTGGAAGGGAAGTGGGTGAAAGCAACGCCGGCCTTCAACCGGGAGCTCTGTGAAAAACACAAGGTTTCTCCCCTTGAATTCAACGGTCGTGAGGACTCTCTCTTTCACCCTTTCAATTCGGAGAATCAAAAATTCATGGAATATATGGAATACACTGGAACTTATGCTGACATTCCCGTTTCAGAGATTCTGAACGCCTGGAAGAGAACATACGGGGAGGATCGCATTCAAAACTGGATAAAGATGTTTGAAGAGCGGGAGTGCGAAAGCCTTGCGGACTTTGAGAGTGAAGATGTGCTGAAGGAATGAGAGCTACGGCGTCTTCGGCTGGCGATCGCAGGTGATACTTACAGAAGAGAGATATACGAACTCGACAAGACTATTCTGTAGTATGAATCGACAGGAACAGTAGCCAACAATAACATACGCTTAACTGGTGAGGGTCCTTGTGGTCCGAGTCCAGTTGAAGCGATTATTACATTAATAGCAACGCTAAAACAATGCTCTTATTTTTTTTAATATTATATTTATTTTATATCTCATTTTTTATTAATAAAATAAATCCAATAAATACTCCAGATTGAAGTAACCAATATAGTAATAATTGGTATTGCAAAAATAATTATGTATATAATGGTATTTTCATGTTTGGAGAAATTAAAGCGTGGTTCGTAAAGTCCTTTTGGTGTAACAAAAATAAAGGCCTAAATAACAAATGAAATAAATGAAGAAATTGCACCATTTATTATGATTTGATATTTATAATTTTGTATTTTATTATATTTTTTTGTAATTGCTTTTTTTCTTTTTGCTATATTTTTATTTCTTGTATAAAAGGACATATAAGATATCTCAATAAATAGTATATACCCTAGGAGAATCCTCGTGAAGAACCGTCAAAGAAAATTCTTGACAGATGTTGGTTATGCAATTTCGTGAGCAAGATGAGCGCAACGACTGAGCCTATCAGACACAAGAACATGTCGGTTTGCGTATCCCAGATGTAACCCTGTGTTCCGAGGAAGGCCTCGGTATCGGTTGGATCGGAAAGGGAAGCCAACCATTCAATAATCTCATACAATGCAGAAAAGGCGAGAGGAACAGTGATAGACATGAAGCCAAGCCACTTGCCAGGCCTCAGCGGCGATGTTCGCGTGAGAATTTCACGGACGTATATCGCCGGAGCAAAACCTTGCATGAAGTGCCCGATCTTATCGTAGTTATTACGAGTCCAGCCGAACCAGTCTTCCATCCAGAAGCCTAACGGCACTTTTGCGTAGGAGTAATGGCCGCCCAGCATTAATATCATGGCGTGGATAGCGATAAGAGTATAGGTCAAATTGGTCAGCGGAAATCTCCCGTATGTAAGCAGGATAACCGGTAAGGCAACCATAAATGGGAAGGTTTCCAGGATCCAGGTAAGACGGGTATCATGTGGCTTGATTCCCGACCAGGCCCAGAAGACCAATACGACTGTCAGCAATATGAGGTGATAGGTCTTCGATGATGACATGAACGGGTCCCTCTCAATCGTTGTCAGGTCCAACATCGAAGCTCACTGGCGCTGCCTTTCCGCGTCTGGTGGGGTCGCTGCGACCTTCACAACCACCGAAATGAGCAATGTTAGGCCCACGCCAGACAGAAGGGAACCAAAGTGCAGAGAGAAACGTGAATGCCTGTACAAATCCATAGATCTGACACGTTGCACGATCCAATGTCCTCTTGCCTTCAGTGTTCACATCCTCTTTGGCAACCGGTGTCTCCACCAGCAGCCACAAAACGTAAAAGCCAGCAAATACCGTATCCAAATTCACTGGGTACTCAATCCAAATGCTTGGAATCCGCCGGTACCTAGCTAAAGCAAGAATGATGATCCCCAAGAGGAGAAGAATCGACATTACAGCTGGTGTGAAATCCCTACGGGTCATAGCAAATGTGCCATTCAGCTCTTCAGATTATTCGGCAGACTTTTGATTCTAAAGCTGTTCAACGCCACCGTGCTCTCCCATTGGGGTAACCTTTCCGTCGGACCTTCGATCCGCACAAGCGGGGGCTTGCGTTCCGCCAGTGCGTTGATCTTCGCCCACAATGTGCTGTCTCCCCAGAACTGCGGAGGCGTCTCAGCTGCTGCCACGGATGCGAAGATTTCGCCTGGCGTCTCGCAGCCGGCACGGATAGCCTCCAAGGCCAGGTGCTCAAGCCGGCCCAATCCCGTTTCCGGATCCGGCTGTTCCTGCAGCCATCGCGTTACGGCGGCGGGAACAGCAGGCAAGGGTGCGTCGGCACTCTGTGCCAGCTCGGAAAGCAGGGTGGGATCCTGAGTGGCAAATGCCTTGTCTACGAGGGCGGCGAACCGGAATTGCGAGTCCGTGACCGGGTGTCGATCGCCATAGAGGGAAGCCAACTGATCCGGTCGCAGTTGGCCGAGGCCGTGGAAAGGCACGATTCCAGGGAATGCATCAACGCAAAGAAGTTCCACTTTCCGGACGCCTTGATGAAGCAGGCACGCCAGGACGTGAGCAAGCATTGCCTGGTCAAAGAGGCATGCATCAAACCACAGCACGATACGCTCATGGGCTGTTGTTTCCGCCAACTTGCGGTACTGACTGCGTAATGTTTCCAGAATGCGTGTCCTGTCCAGCCCGCCTGCGGTGGCCTGCTCCAGAAACAGCGCACGGGCGTTGAGGATGTCTTTATCTGGCCACCCAGGCTTCCGGGGTCCCTCGTGAAGTATGTCGTGCCATACGAACACTTCCCCGGGAAGCCCAGACTGCCTCAGGCTATCCCCTGCGCTATCGCCGCTTGTGATGTGAAGCGTGCTGCCCATATTCTCTCTCCCGGCCGCACGGGGCAGCGAAATGAGGCGCCCCTTGACGAAGCGGGCCAAGGTGCTACTGGGAACCGCATGGTGCGGACCCGGATGCCGGGTGGTTTGGAGGCTGGGGGAGAAAATCCCCCGGCTACCCGCCTAGCCAAGCTTGAATCGCTTCACCTGACGTTTCTTTGCACGCCCATGGGGGCTATCATCGCCATAACCGACCTCCAAAACATCTTCCGACTTGAAGCGAATAATGCCCGTGTCCATCTCAACATACCCGTCTCCCCAGCATGTGCCCCACTCGAATGGCTCGCCGGTACAGGTGTCTCTCGCAAGCGCGTTGGGTGGCGGCGCCGGAGCCTGCCCCAGTTCCTTAACCAGGTCTCGTTCTATGTCGAGAACGCACAAAGTGCAAGTTGTGTTCTGCCCTCCGATAAAGACAATGTATCTGCCGCTAGGGCTGGTTACCACTGTCATTGCAAGGTAGCCCAACCGATCAAAGGCCGATGGCTCGAATGAGCTCCCGTCCTCGCGCAGGTATTGAATGGACCCCAGTGGAAGCCAGGCTCCGCGTTCCAGGATACCTCCCACGACATATGTTTTGATATTTCTGTTGTAACCGATACAGAACCAATTGCCCTCGTACTCTTTGCTTAAGAGTATCTCACCGCCTGGTTCGGAGCGCAGGACAAGGCTTGTTTGACCGATAGTTTGCCCATGCCGGGGCAAGAAGGGAACATTGATCCGACTGATTTGAAGACTAGTCCGTGTTCCCTTGGCGCATTCGGCGGCATTGCCGGATGTGGCGATAAGCGAGAAGATGAGGAGAACAAAGAGATGTATCCTTAGGGTCATTGCCGCTTCCTGTATGGCTAACGAAATAATCACTGGCCCGAGGAACGGAGGGGCCGGTGGATTTAAAGGTATACGCACGGCATGGATGTGAACCTACGGAGTGCAGGTCCCCTGGACGTGAATCCTATCACAGCTCGGTACCCTCTGTGAACCGCACTGTGCTGACCCGCATGCGGTGGTGAGTTCACAGGTCAGGACGGTGCACAACACAAAATGATCTGCATATGGAAAACCCTGCAGGGAGCACTGGGGATACGTACAGAGGAGAGCTTTGTTGAATTTATTCAATGTATTGCCGTATTGGCGGGCGAAGAAGCCCGCGTGACGCGACCGAGCTGTCAGCCGAGTTAACGTAATGAAATGTGGTCACTGACTGCCCGGCTAGGCCTCGGAAATATCGGTAACCACCGGGAACCTCCGGTTCATCCCCACATTTCTTAATGGCCTTGGGCACAGTGGGTGACTGCCCAGCCCCACATGATGGCCACTTACGGCCTCCTTACCGCGGCATTTCATGTTCATGCGCTTTCGCAGTTGCCGACTTCCATCAGGTTTTCTCCTCCGGCATCGACATACCTGGAAGAAATTCAAGATGCTGGCCGGTTGGACCAAGGTGGAGGCCAGAATCTACAAAAGCTGTTCGCTCACCTCCACCTTGGTCTTGGTCGATGATCCAATAACTGACAGAATGCCCACTGACTCAACAACCGCCTTTGTATTCACCTCCAGAAGAAAAAAGTTCGCGGCAGTGAAAGTGCGATGACAGCGTCCTCCCGACTATCCGATCCGCCGCGTTTCGACCAGCAGCTTAGTCGCCTCGGGGAGCTTTGTCGTGGTCTCCTTCTTCCACCGCTCTTCGAGGAGCTCCCTCGCTGCCTTCTCAAGGAACTCTGGCGCGGCCCACTTCTGCACATCGAAGTCGTTCTTGATGTAGCCGTGGTTCAGCATGAAGTTCTTCCCGATCTCAACGGAGACCAGGTTCTGGGGCGACAGGTTGGGCACCATGTCAATGTGCTTGATGCCCTCGTACGTATCTTCGACGTCCAGGTAGAACGTCTGCTTGTCGAGGATCGCCGCCGCAGCATGCTTGTGCTCGTTGGCCCAGCGGCCCACCTTGATCATGCCCTTCATGAACGTGACGACGAGTTCAGGGTGCTTCTCGGCCATGACATCGCTGCACGTGATGGTGGCGGGGATGTTCGCCACCTGCAAGGTCCAGTCCGGGTACCGAGACAGATCCTCGATGGCCTTGAACTTGCCCGTCGCCTCCTGGAGATGCTGAAAGGGTTTGCTTTGGGTATAGATCGCGTCGACGACGCCCTTTTCCAGCGCGGTCTCCAGCGGACGGAAGGCCAGGTCGTGCTTGTGGTCGCGCTTCAGCCACAATTCAGACGCATTCTCCATCGGATCCAGCATCTTGGGATCGTTGTACCAGCTATCCGGGTACGGGAATTCCACGATCTGAATGTCGTCCATGGTCATGCCGTTCATCCGGAGCATCAGCTCAATGCCCTGGTGCTCCTGAATGCGCCACCAGTCGGTCTTGATCTTGTTCATGCTCTTCGAGAGGCCGATCTTCTTGCCCTTCAGATCGACCATCCGGTAGATGTCGTCCTTGGCGCGCACCATCAGGCAGCCGCCTTCGTGTGGTGCGTGAGTCACCCCCAAAAGCCGGGTCCTACGGATGTCCGCTCGTACATGGACAGGCGGGAACAGCCCGCCGAAGCGGATGAGGTTGTCGAGGTTGTGGATGTAGTGGGGGTACCAGTCGTTCTCACGGGTAGAGCGTAAGAACGCATACTTCACGCCGATCTTCTTGTACTCCTCCCGGGTCCAGCCCAGTTCCTGGTCGACATTGCTGGCGGAAACCAGAGGACAATTGGTGTAGTACACCTCCTTCCAATTCAACTTCACGGTGTTCAGTTCTGTGTTTTCGAACGTTGTCTCTTTGACTTTCGTCTTTGAGAGATCCCCCGGTGAGCAGGCGGTGGGATCGCCACTGCTCTTCTTCTCGTTTGCCATAATCACGTTCCTCCTTCGATTCTTTGCGCATCACCAGATCGGCGATGATGGCGGTTTGTTTGTGAACCAGCCCCGGCCGCCTGGGTACCTGCTTGCCGCATACTGTCCTGGTTTTGGCCTGTATTTCACCTCCCTTTCGCTATGAGCGTGGCACACGATATCTTTCCTCCAAGTGATCCAAGTGCATGCGTAACGTTAGTATTGCCCTCGCAAGTCTTTGGTCCCTTTTCGTTAAGGTCTCGACGCCTTCGAAGCGACAGTGATGGGCGGCGCGAGTGCTCAATCCACGGAGCAAGCGGTTCAGCGTTGGTGAAGTCAATGATTATGGAGCTCATCTCACTCCTTTGTCGTTTCCGGCGTCGCTTGCCCCGTTTCCTGGCGAAATGCCGCGATCGCATGGCGGTTGGTCGGGTACAGCCGATTCTCCCCGATCAATTTCATTAGATGATAACGCTCCAACAAAGCAGAAGTCGACGGATTGGCGCAACTGAGGGCAACGGTCACGCCACGGTTAGCCAGCCACGTCAGAACCTGATGCAGGGCTTGCTCACCGGTGGTGTCGATGTCATTCATCGCTCCTGCGTCCAGCACAAACCATTTGACTGGTGAGGCCGCTTGCGTGACCAGTTTCTCCACCTCCTCCTCAAATAACGTGGCGTTGGCGAAATAGAGCGATGCGCCAAAACGATAAATGATTATCCCAGAAGAATCAGGGGCATGGCCTGTTTCCTCAGGGACGAAATGACTGCCGTCCGGTGCTTCCTGCAACACCCAGGTTCCAGGCCGGGACGCCCGACGGAGCAAATCAATCGTGGCAAACAGAAAGGCAATGATGACAGCCTGTAATGGCCCAAACACCAGAACGCTGAGCAGGCAGACGGCAGCAACCCAGAATTCAGACTGGCGCATCTGCCATAATTCTCGAAGTTCCTCGACTTCGATCAGATTCAACACAGCACTGGCGACAACCCCGGCCAATGCAGCAGTGGGCAGATACGCCAGCTCCTTTGTAAAGAAGACCATGACCAGCGCGACCGTCACAGCCGCCACCAAGCTCGAGAGTTGAGTTCGGGACCCTGCGGCGTCCATTGCCGCGGTGCGCGAGGCACTGGGGCCCGAGACCAACGAACCGGTGAACCCGCTGGCCAAACTGGTCATACCGTAGGCAAACAACACCTGGTTACCATCCGCCTTGGCGTTGTGCTTTCGGCTGCAACTGCGGACCAGCAGCAATGCCTCGCACAGGGTGATGCCAACCACCGCCATGGCACCGGGCAGCAAGCGCAGATAGTCGGCCAGTGGCACGTTGGGAAGTGTCAGGGATGGTAGTCCCGATGGCATTGCACCCAGCACCTTGACCCCTTTCTGGTCCAAGCCGAACACTGCTACGACGACCGTCGTCAGGATCAATGCAATCAACGCCGCCGGTGCTTTGGGTGCGTATTTTTTCATTAAACGCACGATAACAAAAGCGCCCAGTCCGATCGCGACTGAGTAGAGATTCGCATGGGGTATAGATTCAAACAGGGCGATGAGTTCCACAAAATATCCCGTGGTGTCAACGGAAGTTGCCATCGCACCATGGATTTGTTGGGCGATTGCCTCCAATCCCGATCCTCCTGCATGAACAGCCCCAAGGATCCTCCTGGCCTGGTTGGTCAACACCTCGACCCCCAGACCGGTGATGAAGCCGGCCAACACCGCTCGGGATAGAAAATTGGCGAGAAAGGCCAGCCGGAAAAACCAGAACACAAAGAACAGTAGGCCGCACATCACCGCAAGGGCCAGGGCATATTGCACACGCAGCGGGTCTCCTATCGGAGCATAGGCAATAAGTATCGCTCCCAGGATCGCAGAAATGGGGGCGTCCGGGCTTCCCACGACATGAGGCGAGCTGGTGAAGAGGGCAAATATCGCGAGTGGAATGATGCCGGCATAAAGGCCAAACACAGGAGGTAACCCGGCCACCTGCGCATATCCTATATTGAGGGGGATGATCAAGGCTGCCAGGGTGATGCCGGCAGAGATCTCGCGGGGCAAATTGGCCCACGTCATTCCTTGCAAACCTGAAAACACCGTGGGCCATTGGACCTTATGTGACTTACTCATAGCTTAGTTCTCTCTTTGGTTGATGATTTCCTTTTTGCTCAACATTGTGCCTCGCTTGCCCGCGTTTATCGTCATACACTCCCTGGCCCCGTTCTCTCGGGCCCATGGTCGGCTCTTTTCCGGAAAAAGAGAGCCCTTATCTTGTCCTCTCCCAACACCCGCCCCAACTCCTTGACTCCGAAGAAGGGAATAAAAGCAACAAAAACGACCAGAGAATTGGCGAGAAATTCATGGAGCCCTTTCCCCAGGAACTCAACAAGATTCCCCGTGAATCCGGTCCCCTTCCAAAGGACTTTGATCACATTCTCAAGGACGGTAAAGAGAGCGACAAAGAGAGTGAAGACGGCAGTCTTGTATAGGGTGGGATAGATCAAGGGCTTCTGTTCAAGGCCGCGACCGAGGCGCAACACAGCTCCGATCATGATGACCTTTGCAAGAATCAGCGCTTTGATCAACGCAAACCAATAATTCTCGTAGATGATATCATGGGCAGCCAGAAGGAGTCTTCTGTACTGCGTAAAAGCAGCGAACACGAGGGTGAGATAAGCTACATTTATCCAGTACTCGACCATCTCATGGATCAACTTTTCCTTCAGGTTCCCCTTTTTCTTATCAGGATTGCTCATAATCTGTGACCCTCCCACGAAACATCGTTAACCCTGCTCGGGTGATCGTTGACACGCTCAAATCTGTCTCCATTGATGATCACCAGGGAGAGCTTAAGCAGGATCATCGAAATATCATGCATGACCTATCCCTCTTCCTCGTTCGCATCGAACATGGAATTCTGTGCCAGCGAAAGCATCCCTCCTGCTACATTCTTGGCATTGAACCCGTTGTCCAGAAGGACCCTCACCGCATTGTAGGCGCGCTGGCCGGACCGGCAAATGACATGGATCTCGCGGTCGCGGGGGAGCTCGCCCAGACGCGCGCGGAGTTGTCCAACCGGGATGTTGAGCGCCCCCGGCACATTCTCTACGGCGAGCTCAATCGGTTCGCGCACATCCAGTAGGAATTCGGTCTTGGCGGAATCCCAGTGACTGAGCGGCATATCGCCCCGAAGCACATTGGCGGCGACCATCCCGGCAAAGTTCACCGGATCCTTTGCGCTTCCAAACTGGGGCGCGTAGCAAAGCTCGGCTTCCTCAAGATCGTATATGGTGGCCCCCATTTGGAGCAGGCCCGCAAGGACACTGATCCGCTTGTCCACTCCATCCATGCCGACGGCCTGCGCGCCCAGCAGGCGACCGTCGGATTTCCGGAAAATGATCCTCATTGCGATCGGCTTGGCGCCCGGGTAATACCCCGCGTGTGAATTCGGGTAGAGGTAGATCTTTTCATAATCGGTATCGCCGAGCCGTTGCAGTGTTTTCTCGTTGACACCTGTCCAGGCAGCGGCCCCACCAAACAGTCCAATAATGGAGGTGCCTTGCGTGCCCCGGTAACGTGAATTGCGCCCGGCGATCACATCGGCTGCGATCCGCCCCTGCCGGTTGGCCGGCCCGGCGAGCGCGATGAGGCTCCTCTCACCGGTAACGAAATCCTTGACTTCGATGGCGTCGCCGACGGCGAAAATATCCGGCTTGCTCGTGCGCATGTGCTCATCGACGCGAATCCCCCCGCGTTCGCCGATCTCGAGGCCTGCCGCCTTGGCCAGCGCGGTCTCCGGACGCACGCCGAGTGCAAGGATCACAATGTCTGCCGGATATACCTTGCCGGATTTCGTGAGAACTTCGAGCGAGCCATTTGCGGTCTGCTTGAATTCGGCCACCCCGTCATTAAGCGCCAGGCGGATACCGTGCCGCTCCACGAAGCCCTCTACGATGCGCGCCATTTCCTGATCGAGCGGCGCCAGGACCTGATTGAGCATCTCGATGAGGGTAACGTCGAACTTGCGGTGGACAAGGTTCTCCGCAGTCTCAAGGCCGATGAACCCGCCACCGATGACCACCGCACGGGTCTTGGGCCTCACCGTCTGGAAGCCCGAGTATTTGTGCATCCCGGCTAAGAATAAGGAACCCCGTTCGATCCACTCGCGGATCGCCTTTGCGTCAGGCACGGTCCTGACCTGGAAGATTCCAGGAAGGTCGATTCCGGGCAGGGGCGGACGAACCGACGCCGCGCCGGGCGAGAGCACGAGCTTGTCGTAGGACTCGGTCGTCACCTCTCCGTTCGCGACATTGCGCAGTTCGACGGTCTTCTTGTCCGGTGAGATCTTAATGGCCTCGCAGTTCGTACGCACATCGATCGCGAACATCGCGCGAAACATCGCTTCACTGGCCACCAACAGGCTCGATTCTTTTTCGATCACACCCCCGACATGGTAAGGCAGTCCGCAATTTGCGTACGAAACATACGGACCCCGTTCCACCATGAGTATTTCGGCTTTTTCATCCAACCGGCGCAAACGCGCAGCACAGGAAGCGCCACCCGCAACTCCGCCAACAATAATAACTTTCATTGTTCTTCCCCCTTGCTAACGTCGAATTCGTTTTTTGGAGACCTGAATGCAATCGATACCAACCGGCCATGGGAGACGTGATCCGTTTTGAATTCTTTCCTTGGCTCGCTGCAAATATGTTCCGCTCCCATACTGCGTCATTTGGTGTGGTCCGTATGGCAGAGAAGGCACTCCATATGGCCCTGCTGGTGGTTCATGCCATCCCCGTATCGCGGAAAATCTTCCGGGCCATGGCACTCAATACAGTGTTCAATGTTTTTCGACGGCGTCCATTTCGCAGGCTTCCATCTTCCCTCGAAGTACTCATTGAGATAGTGCACCACGGTATAGACGACCTCCCCAGCTACCTTGGCGCAGCGTTCATATTTCTCTTTGGAAGTGACCTCGGCGCCGGCGGCCATCGTCCACTTCGAAACCGATGTGTGGCAGAGCGGAGTCATCGCTTGGACCTGGACCTGCTTGGGGAACGCTGAAATATCGTCGAAGCGTTCCGTCGGGAATTTCATTCCCGCGTACCACCACATCATCCGGTCTATCACCGCCCGATAGCTGTCATCCTTATCGTAGATAACGAGGTTGATGAGGCACGAGCTGACGCCCAGGGCACCGCAAAGCGTGCCATGTCCGGCATACCCCTGCCCTGCATGAGCGAACATGTAGTCCGGCAGCGTTGTCCAGGGATAACCGACTTTCTCTTTCAAAAGGCTGGAGTACCCCAGCCAAGTGCCATTCCCTCAGCCTTTCTTCTCGAGATAGCTGCGATAGGCCAGCCTGCCGGCCTCCAGTGGATCGAGCTTGACCCATTTCCATGGCAGGGGCGGTGGTTCAGTCACTTTTGGTGTTGCAGGCAAGGCAAGGCTGGTACCATACCCCGCTATTCCTCCTGCCACGAAAAGACCCGCTTTTGTCATGAAATTGCGACGGGACACGGATGATGCTCTTTCTTGCTCTTTTTCCATAATGATCTCCTTGCCTCGTGAGTACCTCTCAGCTTACGTGGGCATGTTCTTTTATGCCTACCGCAACCATGAAAGGACTTCCGCCCGGGTGTACTGGTTATCCATATTCGAACTGCGGGATTGAACAGCCCACGATTCATACCAGGATATGACTATCTTCGAAATGGTCGTCAATCAAGAATATCTCGCCACTGTGGTGAACTTCAAGGTCAAGGTGGTGCATAACGCAGAATGATCTGCATATGGAAACTTCGGGAGACACGGGGATACGTACAGAGGAGACATAGCTGAATTCTGAACTGGACGGCATTTTCTAGATGATGAAGCTGCTCCCGAAGTGGTTCACCCTCGTGGGATTACAACAGGACCGCTAATAGTTCTTCGTTCAGCCCAACTCGCGCCATCTTTTCATTCCCATTCTCGACACAACCGTGGCCATTTAACCGTTGATAACCTCGACAGGAGACCGAGAGTGCTTAACCTTTTCCGAGAAGAAGGGTTCAACATCCACGGCAGCCCAACCACTCAAGAGGAAAGAATTATGAGAATAAAACCACCGCGGGATGATTAACATTTCACCCGATCGGGATTTCAACTGAACGAATGAAACGCATACAAAGGAGAAAAGTATGTCAAACTACCACAAACTATACACACCGCAGGACTCTGCCATTGTATTCATTGATATGCAGCCACAGATGCTTTTCGGCGTGGGGAACATGGACCGTTCGACCCTCATTAACAACGTGACGCTCCTGGGAAAAGTGGCAAAGGAGTTCAACGTGCCCGCCGTGCTCACCGCTGTGGAAACGGAATCGTTCAGCGGCTACGTCTGGCCGCAGTTGCTGGACGTTTTTCCTGGCCAGCAAGTCGTCGAACGCAGTTCGATGAACTCGTGGGACGACCCCGGTTTCCGCAAGGCCATTGAAGCGACGGGCCGAAAGAACATCCTCATGACCGGGCTGTGGACAGAAATCTGTGTCACCTGGCCGACCATCGAAATGCTCGGAGCTGGCTTCAACGTCTACGTCGTTGAAGATTGTTGTGGCGCGACTTCACCTGCCGCGCAGGAGGCCGCTCTTTCGCGCATGGTGCAAGCCGGCGCGGTGCGGTTAACGACCATTGCCGCCCTCCTCGAATGGCAGCGCGATTGGGCGAACAAGGAACATTACAATGCGCTCATGGGGCTGCTCAAACAGCAAGCGGGCGCGTATGGCAGCGGCGTTGAATACGCCTACACGATGGTTCACAAGGCGCCCCAGTCAGCACAGAAACCTCAGGTTGTGCCGAAGAAAGCGCCTTGACCACTGAATGGAAACCACGAAAGGAAAGTCAAATATTCACCCAGCCAATGCCGAAACCATTAGACCAGTTTCGGTGTGAACATCAAGCTTACAGACGCGTGAGAAGTTGCAGTTGGCAGCCAGGTACGCCCAATCAGCGAGGCTCGAGACGATGCGCGGGGTCCAACCCTGAAGGATGATCGATGATGGAGGGAGGACCGGGAAAAACTGCCCCTGCTGGCGAGGCTTCGACGGGAGTAGCGGGTTCCAGCTGGAGCCCCTTCCGTCATTCTACGTTCACGGTTCTCTGGATTGCCACTGTCGTCTCGAACATTGGAACATGGATGCAGAATGCCGCTGTCGGCTGGCTGATGACCGGGCTCAACCCGGATCCCCTGGTCGTTGCCCTGGTGCAAGTTGCGACCTCGCTGCCGATGTTCTTATTCGCCCTGCCTGCGGGAGCGCTGGCCGATATTATTGATCGCCGCCATCTTTTGATCGTCGTCCAGATTGCTGCAGCGGTGATCATTGCGGTCTTGAGTCTGCTGGTCTGGGCCAACCTGGTGACGCCGTTCATCCTCCTCGCATTCACTTTTCTTGCTGGAATTGCAGCAGCACTGAACTCGCCGGCATGGCAGGCGATCGTACCACAGTTGGTACCGCGCCAAGATCTTCACGCGGCGGTAGCGCTCAACAGTGTTGGCTTCAATGTCAGTCGGGTGGTGGGGCCTGCACTGGCAGGCCTGATCATCGCGAGTATGGGACTGGCCGCGCCATTCTGGCTGAACGCGATCAGTTACCTCTGTGTGATCGGTGCCCTGATCTGGTGGCATGCACCTGGAAGCCGCACTCGGCATCTGCCCGCCGAGCGTTTTGGTGCAGCAATCCGGATTGGCCTTCGCCATGCCCGTCATAATCCTCACCTGCGGTCGACGCTGATTCGTGCGGCAGGATTCTTCGTGTTTGCGAGCGCCTATTGGGCGCTGCTGCCCCTTGTTGCTCGCAGCCAGGTCGGTGGAGGGCCGGAGCTCTATGGAATTCTCCTCGGTGCGATCGGCACCGGTGCCGTGGGCGGTGCGTTTGCGTTGCCTTGGTTGAAGTCGTTCATGGGCGCCGACAAGCTGGTCGCGGCTGGAACGATCGGGACCGCGGCCGCTCTGGTCTTGTTCGGCTTGGCCCGTCATCCGGCCGCCGCGCTTGCCGCAAGTGGTATCGCGGGCGTGTCATGGATTAGCGTGATTGCGATCATCAACGTCTCGGCGCAGCTGGCTTTGCCCGAGTGGGTACGTGGACGCGGGATCGCGGTGTTCTCTACAGTCTTGTTCGGCAGCATGACGCTCGGCAGCGCCCTTTGGGGCAAGGTTGCCGCGATGATCGGCCTTCCCGGGGCTCACTTCGCTGCAGCTGCAGCAGCGCTTGCCGCCATCCCACTGCTATGGCCCTGGAAGCTCCAGACCGGCGCTGACGTTGACCTGATGCCATCGATGCACTGGCCGACGCCCGTCCTCTCGCACGAAATCGATGCCGACAGAGGACCGACGCTGGTGACAGTCGAATACCGAATCGATTCCCGGAACCGCCAAGAATTCCTGGCCGCCCTGGAAAGATTCGCGCATGAGCGCCGCCGTGACGGTGCATACGCGTGGGGTGTGTTCGAAGACGCCGCCGAGGAAGGGCGTTTCCTGGAAACATTCCTCGTAGAATCGTGGCTGGAACATCTGCGGCAGCACGAACGCGTAACACATGCTGACCGCCTCCTGCAAAATGCGGTTCACCGATTCCACCTGGAGGGCATACCCAAGGTCACACACTTTATTGCTGCCGCTCCACGCGAAGCACACCCGACGGAGGAGAAACAGGCCTGAGGATTGTACTGGGCCTTAACGGAAATAATCGAATTTTATCCGGAGGTAAGCCAATGAGTGCACCCGAACTGATTTTGCAGAATGGAGCCATCACCACCCTCGATAGAGCCCATCCTCAGGTTTCGGCTGTTGCCATAGCTGATGGACGCATAGCAGCCACAGGCGGAGAAGAGCTTCTCGGAACGGCCAATGATAAAACGCAGCGGATCGACCTGAAAGGGCGGCGAGTCATTCCTGGTCTCAACGATTCCCACATGCACGTGATCCGCGGCGGCCTCAGTTACAACGTTGAGCTACGTTGGGACGGTGTTCCCTCTCTCGCCGACGGCTTGCGGATGCTGAAAGAGCAAGTGCGACGCACGCCTCCCGGTCAATGGGTTCGGGTCATCGGCGGCTGGAGCGAATTTCAATTCGCCGAGCGCCGCATGCCCACGCTCGATGAAATTAACGCCGTCTCACCCGATACGCCGGTTTTTGTCCTGCATTTGTATTGCCGCGGAATATTGAACAAGGCCGCCCTGCGGGCCTGTGGCTATACGAAAGACACCCCGAATCCACCCTCCGGTGAAATCCAGCGCGACGCACACGGCAACCCCACCGGTCTTCTCATCGCCCGTCCCAACGCCGGCATTCTTTACGCCACCGTCGGCAAGCAACCGAAGCTGCCACCCGAACATCAAATGAATTCTTCGCGCCACTTCATGCGCGAGTTGAATCGCCTTGGCCTCACCAGCTTGGTGGATGCGGGTGGCGGATCGCAAATCTACCCCGATGACTACGCGATCATTGAGGAACTACACAGGCGGGGCGAAATGACCGTGCGCATGGCTTACAACATTTTCACGCAGAAACCCAAAGAGGAAAAAGAGGATTTCCTGCGCTGCATGAAACTGACCGCGCCCGGCAATGGTGACGATTTCTATCGCTGCAACGGCGCTGGGGAAATGCTGGTTTACTCGGCGGCTGATTTCGAAGATTTTTTGGAACCCCGGCCCAACCTCCCGTCCAACTTGGAGAAGGATCTGAAAGAGGTCGTTTCGCTGCTTTCTGCCAATAAATGGCCGTTCCGCATTCACGCGACCTATGACGAAAGCATCTCTCGCATGCTGAACGTGTTCGAAGAGGTGAACCGCGAAATCCCCTTCAAAGGAACAAATTGGTTCTTCGATCATTGCGAAACCATCTCCGACCGCAGTCTCGAACGCGTCAAGGCGTTGGGGGGCGGCATTGCCATCCAGGACCGCATGGCCTTCCAGGGCGAGTATTTCCTGGACCGCTACGGGAAGCAGGCGGCGGAGCGAACTCCTCCGGTGCGTAAAATGCTCGAACTTGCCATTCCCGTGGGGGCGGGCACCGATGCGACACGCGTGGCCAGCTATAACCCCTGGCTTTCCCTTTACTGGCTGGTTGCCGGGAAAACAATCGGCGGCGCCGCCCTCTACTCCGAAAAAAACCGCCTCGGCCGCGAGGAGGCCTTGAAACTCTACACGCTGGGCAGCAGCTGGTTTTCGAGTGAAAGCGGCAAGAAAGGGGCAATCGCCGTCGGCCAACTTGCTGATCTGACCGCGCTCACCGAAGACTACTTCTCCGTGCCGGAAGAGAAAATCAAGGGAATCGAATCGGTCCTCACCATTGTTGGCGGACAGATTGTTTACGGTGCTCAGGAATTTCAGAGCCTTGGCCCGGCACCGTTGCCCGTACTGCCGGAATGGTCACCCGTAAAGGTCTACGGCGGGTATGGGGCGCCATTGGATGTTCGCAAAGCCGCTCGTTCCGGCACCCCGGTTCCCCGGCACCAGCATACCGCTGAGTGCCATGCGCAGGGCTGTCTCCATGCTGCTCATCAACTCCTGGTCGGTATCAAGGCCGCCGCTCCCCGCTATAGCGATTTCTGGGGTCTGGGTTGCGACTGTTACGCGTTCTGACACGAGTCATGGACCTGTCACGTTCAGGGTCTCGGACGAGACACTGAACTGACCGATGAAGTTATTGGCAGCAATCGAAAGGGAGTTACCATGAATTCAATCCGCAAGATTAAGAAGATATGGAAGGGCAGGCCGACCATCGAGGGAGCAGGTGTTCACCTCAAACGAGCCTTCGGCAATTCACAGGTGCCCCAGTTTGATCCGTTCCTGATGCTGGATGATTTTCATTCCAGCAACCCCGCTGATTATCTGCCCGGTTTCCCCTGGCACCCGCACCGGGGGATCGAGACCATCACCTACGTGCAGGAAGGGCTGGTGGAACATGGCGACAGCATGGGGAACAAGGGGGTGATCGGCGCCGGTGACGTTCAGTGGATGACGGCCGGCAGCGGCATCATCCACCAGGAGATGCCCAAACAAAGCCCCACCGGCACCATGTGGGGCTTCCAGTTCTGGGCCAACCTGCCGGCCAGCCAGAAGATGATGCCGCCCCGCTACCGTGACGTGAAGGCGGCGGATATCCCCGAAGTCACACTGGAGGGTGGTGTAGCGGTGAAGGTTATTGCCGGTAAGGTCGGCAGTGTGCAGGGACCTGTGAAGGGTATAGTCATCGAGCCGGAGATGCTGGACGTAAGCGTCCCGGCCGGAAGCGTCTTCCGGCGCCCGCTGCGGGCAGGGCACACCGCCTTTGCCTACATCCTGTCGGGGGAAGGGTATTTCGACGAGTGCCGCGACGCCTACTCCCACGAAACTGCCAGCGCCGGCTGGTCCGATCTGGAGCGCCGCTGCGTCTGCCAGCAGGAAACGGTGGTGCTGTTTGAACATGAGGGAGATGTCGTGCAGGTTAGCACGACCGAAAAAACGGTGCGCTTCCTCCTCGTTTCAGGCAAGCCGATCGGCGAGCCCGTCGCGTGGTACGGCCCCATTGTCATGAATACCCAGGAAGAGTTGAAAATTGCTTTTGAGGAATACCAGCGTGGTACATTCATAAAGTAATACTGTCGGGCCGGAGCATGCACCATGCCCGGTTATTTGAAAGGAGGAATCAACCATGTGCAAGGTATTGATCGTTTATTACAGTATGTATGGACACATCTACAAGATGGCTGAGGCGGTGGCTGAAGGGGTTCGCGAGGTGGCTGGGTGCGAGGCGGTCATCAAGCGCGTACCTGAAACCCTGTCCAATGAGGTGCTGGGGAAGATGGGGGCGCTGGACGCCCAGAAAGGAATGGGCCACATCCCCATTGCCACGGTGGACGACCTGGCGGATGCCGATGCGATTATCTTCGGCACACCGACCCGCTTCGGCAACATGTGTGGCCAGATGCGCCAATACCTGGATGCGACCGGCGGGCTCTGGATGAAAGGGACGTTGGTGGGCAAGGTCGGCAGCGCTTTCGCCAGCTCCGCCACCCAGCATGGTGGCCAGGAATCGACAATCCTCAGTTTTCACATCACGCTGCTTCATCAAGGGATGGTGGTGGTCGGACTGCCCTATGCCTTTGCTGGGCAGATGGGTGTTACGGAGTTAACCGGCTGTTCACCCTATGGCGCTTCGACCATCGCCGGCGGCCAGGGTGAGCGGATGCCGAGCGATAATGAGCTTGCAGGAGCCCGGTACCAAGGTGCACATGTGGCGCGTATCGCCTTGAAGCTGAAGGCATAGGGACGCCATCGCCTTTGCCTGAAGCGGCAAGGCGAACAGAACAATGACAATGAGCGGCGTATGAACCAGCGCGTTTTGATATACTGCGCGCGGTTAGAAACTGCGATTTTGTCATCCCCAGCGAATGCGAGGGTCCAGGAATCTCTGAAATACCTGGATTCCCGCTTACGCGGCGATCACGATTAACGAAGTCTCGGCCATTTTGAGATACTTACTTAGCGTCTCGATGGGTTGACTCACCCCAGGACGTCTGCAAGCAAGAGAAACTCGTTTCTCTCTGGGCTGGTTTTCTCAGCCATCGTTGCTAAAAATCCCAGCATTCAGCACTTTCTGGGTTAAACACGTATACCGGTTAAGCCACGATCCGTTAACGCTGTATTTTCCATGAAAAATTTCACCTTCTCAAAAATAGTCTCAGGCCGCGCGTTCATAGATTGAGCCGGCGTCTCATTGCTCCCTGTCTTTCGGGGATCATTTGAGAAAATCGATGATTGCAGGAATCACCGTATTGGATGCTTCTTCCATCAGCCAATGTCCTGAGCTCAGGACAACCTGGCCTCTGACATCGGACGCCACCAGCCTGGCTTGCTCGATGAGAAAGTTGCCGCTGGCCTTCTCGCCGGTCAGGATCAGCACAGGCGCGGGAAGGCGCTTTGCACTCAATTGGGCGAAGTCCTTCGCGTCCCGCTCGAAGTTGCGGAAGTACTCGAAGCCTGCGCGCATCCCTCCGGGCTGCGAGTAGGCCTTTGCATAAATGCGCCGATCGGCCTTGGGTAACGAGTGTTTTGGATCTGAGGCGAAGTCTTTGCAGAAGTGCTTGAAGTAGGTTCGCTCGCGACCCTTGACCAGCGCCAGCGGCAGGCACATCGCCATAAAACTTGAAGTGCCACGGGTCGCGCATCAGCCAGACCGCCTGCCAGTTGCCTATTCTGCGAATTATCAACAGCTTGCCGCATCATTGAATCTGATTCACTATTTGTTGCACAACACAGATGTTTTGGATATGGAAGAGAAGAGAAGGGACAGTGGAGATATGGACAGAGAAGGGCTGATCCTTGAATTCCACTTCAAGTCCCCCGAAAGCAGGTGCGCTCAAGGGTTTTCAGACAGCGGATTGATCCGACCCCGGTGAGGCTTGGAGCCCTCTCAATCTTTATGGGTTAGCCTCCAACGACCTTGATCGGACACCGAGAACATTCGGAATCGGCCACTGCACAGCATTCCCGTCGTTCTCTCCGAAGTATGCCTCGTAGCCTCCGGACATCTCAAGCTCCACTTCACCGACATGCAGGTAAAGCTGAGCCAGCGGTCCTCCCTCGAGATGCTGAGCGGCAACGAGTTCTATGCCTGACGCCAACAACTCCAGATTCAGATCGTGCATCGACAAAGGCGAGCGGCAGAAGATGAACAGGATTCGACCAGCGTTGTCTTCACCCAGGGCCGCTTCACTCCACTTCTTGCGCTGTTGACTCCATCGGTTCGAGCCAGGCCGCTTGATCAAACGCAAGTTCTGAACCGCTGAGGCGTAATCCTTGAGTATGGCTTGCATGCTGACTCCTGGCGAATCGAGATCAAAGATGCGGAAGGGTGGAAGCCCCTTGTAACCCTGTGGGTCAAATGCCGCAATTGACTGGTAATCATTCACGTGACCACTGTTCACATGCTCCCGAAACCGGAGATACCCGATGTGCGTCTTGAAGTCGGTGCCGAACATCCCCGCGTTGATTGCAGCAGTGAGCTTATGGCTCCTGCACCAATCCCGTGCGGTCTGTCCGGTTGGATCACCGGTGCGGCTCACGCCCACAAATTGCAACTCCCAGAGGTGTGGGTCAATCCGCACCACAGTTATTCGTGAGTCGCCCATGGAGCTCGGCTTGGTGACGACATGGATCTTGAGGTCTATCCCTGGAGCGAGCGGCTGCCATTCAACAGTGGCGCCAGCCATCACGGTAGCCGGGACTAGCATGAACAGGAGAATGAACAACCTCATAGGTCCTCCATGGGCTCTACCCCCGACGCGCTACATCCATTGCCACTGAGTGTTCCTCCTGATCGTTGGGTGGTCCACAAAGGAAGTGGAGGAGTGCAGAACTCAGTGTGTGCTCGACCCGATCGGATGGCGCGAAATCCCAACATCTCCCCGGCGCCCCGAGAAAAGCACAGGCAGGCGGCGCTGAAACGTATGGCCTCTAGAAAAACCGCTGGTTCACAGCGGGATTTTTTGGATGAAAGAATGGGATAATAGGATTTCATCGTTTCCTCGGGAGCAGAGCAAAAAGAAAGAGCTGCCCATGACTCATCCTCCGCACAGTGACGATTCTTCCCGTTGCTTTCCAGAAATTGGAACGAGAATGTTCTTGACGGCATCCAGGACTGATGCTAGCCGAAAATCCTCGAAAAGCGATTTCTTATCACCTTACCCGGAAGAGATCGTGCAGCATTGCCATGACTATGTGTGACGCGAATTGGGCCGCCCGGCCTGAGTCGCCATGGGTTATCATCACAAAAGCGGCTCCGCACAGCCCAGGGCCGCTCTTTGTTTGCGCGGCAGGCGACGCGCGCACACGCAGCATAAGATCGGTCGTATGCAATCGCTCTGGATGATCGTTGCCGCATTCCTGTTTTCCATCATGGGTGTGTTCGTAAAGCTGGCATCGAGCGAACACAGTGCCTGGGAGATTCTGTTCTGGCGATCACTGGTTGGGTTGGTTGTCCTGATACCGATCATCCGCAGCATGCAAGGCGGACTGCGCGCTGGCCTCGCCACCAAGTATTGGTCTGCCCACACGTTGCGCAACCTGTCGGGTACGATGGCCGTGACTTTGTGGTTCGCCTCCCTTGCGCATCTGCCGATCGCCGTGTCGATGACCTTGAACTACAGCTCGTCTTTGTTCATCGGCGTGGGGTGCTTCGTCGGTGCTGCGTGGCGCGGGAACGCAACGGGCCTGGACGGCATGCGCCAGGGGCCGATGCTGTTCGCCTTGGTCGTGGGCTTTATAGGCATCATTTTGATCCTGCGACCCACACTTGCCGAGGACCAGTTGATCTGGGCCTTGATGGCACTGGCCTCTGGCGCCCTCGCTGCAGTTGCACTCATGACGGTCCGCGCACTCGGCCGTCTCAAGGAGCCGTCGAGTCGGATAGTATTCTACTTCACGCTCAGCGGGCTGCTGGTCGCCCTCATCGGGATGAGTGTCACTGAAGCGCATTGGCCGACCTCGCATACACTGGTTCACCTGGTCGCGGTCGGTGGCACCGCCGCGCTCGGGCAACTCGCTCTTACTCGCGCCTACGGATACGGCCAGACGCTACTTGCCGCCAACCTTAACTATGCGGGCATCCTGTTCGCCACGCTCTGGGGCTGGTGGTTCTGGAACGATCGCACACCGTGGATTGCCGCACTCGGCATGCTGCTCGTAGTCGGCGGCGGTATCGGCGCAACCTGGCTCACGGCCAGCACGGGACGCCCGGCACTCGAAGCAGAATGACTCCCCAATCGTGCTCGTGCGCTCATGTTCACACCACTCATCCACACTGCCACCCAGCAAGCTCATTGCGGCGACCCGCACTGGTTCGTTGTCGATTGCAGCTCCTCGTCACCAGCCCGTCGGTCGGGTTTCAAATCCCGACGTTTCCACATATCCGCCGCTCCGCCAGGGCTCTGAAACCTCCTGCTGTCTCACCCTGAAGTTATGCCCGCTTCATCATGTTTCGACATCACTCGACCGCCTCGCAACCTCATCCAATGACACCTTCTGTCACCAATTGACCAAGAATGCCTAAGCACAAGACTTTGACGATCCTCTGCATGATGTGGTAGGTTGAAATGATTGCGAGGCGATTCCTTATGGCCTTGTCACCTGGCTTTCCTGGACCAGGAAGGTCCCACTGCAGCGACCGGGCCAGGATGTCGATCCGAATTCACACACCAGCTCGATCAAGGAGGGGCCATGTCCTTCAGCCTTTTCCCCAAATCGCCAAAGTTTTTCGAACTGTTCCGCGAACAGAACCGCATTATCGTGAATGCGGCGACGATACTCCATCAGATCGCCGAGGAATTCGCGGACTGCGAGGATCAGTGCCAGGTGATCAACAGACTCGAAGCCGAGGGAGACGTCATCAACCGGACCATCGCCCGCGAGCTGTCGACTACCTTCATCACGCCCATTGACCGCGAGGACATTCACACGATCAACTCGTCCCAGGAAACCATCCTGAATCACATTCAGGCTGTTTCAAACCGCATCGGAGTCTACGGGCTCTCCCGCATGCGGTTCCCGGCCAAGCGAATGATTTCAGATATCAAACAGATGGTCACGGGAATCGGGGCTATGCTTGGCATGCTGGGTAGCGGACAAGATATCTCTGAGACCGTCGCGCAGGTCAAACAGCTCAAGAAGGAGTGCGAAATGCTGTTGCTGAGCGGGTTGGGCGAGCTTTACGATAACCCGTCGCCCGAGCCGGTGGACGTTGTGGACATCATCAAATGGACCCACGTCTACGACCGCATCGACAAGGCCTTTAATCGGGCCTGGCAACTGGCCAAGGCCATCGAAGGGATCGTGCTCAAGAATGCTTGAGATTTCCTTCCTTCTGGTGGTGGTCATTGTCGTAGCACTGGTGTTCGATTTCACCAACGGAGCGCACGACACGGCCAATGCCATTGCCACCGTTGTTTCCACCAAAGTCTTGTCGCCGGGAATAGCGGTGATGATGGCGGCCCTGCTCAATCTGCTCGGAGCCTTCATCGGCACTCATGTGGCCCAGACCATCGGCAGCGGCATCGTTCACCCGGACATGATCAAGGGCTGCCAGGCAATTACGCTGGCGGGCCTTTGCGGGGCCATTGTCTGGAACCTCTTTACCTGGTACCTGGGGTTGCCGTCTTCCTCCTCCCATGCCCTCATTGGCGGGTTGATCGGCGCGACCCTCACCTTTAGAGGGACCAAAGCCCTCAACTTCTTCTCCATTTTCCGTAAGATACTGATGCCACTGGTTCTTTCGCCGCTCGGGGGGTTCCTGGCGGGTTACTTGATGATGGTGGCTCTGTCCTGGATATTCCACAACGCCCATCCCAGCAAGGTCAACCAGGCGTTTCGAAAGCTTCAGATCCTTTCATCAGCTTTCATGGCCACCAGCCACGGCACCAACGATGCTCAAAAAACCATGGGCATCATCACGTTGGCGCTCTTTGTCGGGCACCAGATCCCCGAGATGACAGTGCCTTTCTGGGTCCGGCTGAGCTGCGCTCTGGCCATGGCCATGGGCACCGCCATCGGTGGTTGGAAAATCATCAAGACCATGGGGCACAAGATCTTTAAACTTGAAGCGGTGCACGGGTTTTCGGCCGAAACGTCCGCCGCCGGAGTGATCTCGGTGGCATCATCGTTTGGAGCTCCCATCAGCACCACCCACGTCATTTCCTCGGCGATTTTGGGCGTGGGTTCCTCCAAGCGGTTGTCGGCCGTGCGCTGGGGGATCGCCGGGCGCATGGCCACGGCCTGGCTCCTGACCATACCAGCGGCGGGCGCGGTCGCGGCAGTCTGCTTTGAACTGCTGTGGCTTGCGGGTTTGGTGGATTGAGGAGGGAGAAAGCTTGAAAGACGCGCTCCAGGCCTGTTCTCACCGTAATCCGCAACGGCGTGCCCTTTCCATCCGTGGTGAGGATCTCGACTCATGCCACCGCCGGTTCCCTCTGGCGGCGTTTTTATTCCAAAGATCAGGCGTGATCGGATTGATTCCTTTCTTGATTCTCCGACCCATTCACATGGGACACCACGTCGGATGAAGCCCGGGGCCGATTCTTACATTCCACCGGTCGCAGGGGCAATGCCCAGCTGATCCGAGTCCTTTAGAACCGTGTCCAGATCCGCACCCTTGCCGTTGACGAAGACGAGATTGATTTTCTCAGCCGGGATGCCCAAGCGTACGGCGAGATCCCTCACTGTCTCTCCTTCGGGCACTTCGTGGTGTGCGGCTTCCCTGTAATCACAGGCATGTGCCTCCGCCAGGGTTGCAAAGCATTTGACGCTTATCTTCATCGTTCGTCCTCCTTGGGCTCTTTCATGGTGGTGTATTTTGCCCCGATGTTCTCGATTGGGTCAGCACAGGATCCCCGGAACCGTTTCACGTTGTTGGTAAAGTTATTGCCCGGGCAACCGTTTGTCATCACCCCCCCAAGAGGGGTCAGAGAAAAACGGGAACCGCGTCACAGGCCTTGCAAAGCCTGCACGTGCGGGTGTACCTTCTGCCTGGTACACCTTCACTCCCGTTTCCCCTGTACATGTCGCACAACCCCAAGGAGGCAGCGTCTATGGGACTCAAAGAGCACGAGTACATCCGGCAGACCCTCGAACGGTACACCAACAGCCCCCTGGAGGAGATGTGCGAACATGTCCTGATCACAAATTTCAGGCAGTACATCAGGGCCTTTCAGGAGCGGACACAGGGGAAATACAGCGAGGGGAATTTCCGCATCGTCAACGCCAGGGAGATGAACTGCACCATGATCGACTTCGGCATCGGATCCCCCCAGGCCGCATTGATCATCAACTGCCTCGCCTACGTGGACACCCTCAAGTCGGTCATCATGCTCGGCATGTGCGGCGGCATCGATGACACGCTCCAGGTGGGGGATTTCGTCATCCCCACGGCCGCCATACGAGGGGAGGGGACCAGCAGGCATTACCTGCCTCCCGAGTTCCCGGCCATTCCCGCTTCCTCGGTGAATCTCTTCTGCATTGGCGCCGTGAAGCAGGTGGGCCTGCTCCCCAAATGCGGCATAGTCTACACGACGGACAGGCGCTTGTGGGAATTCGACGAGGACTTCGTCGCATATCTCCGCCACCAGAGGATCATGGCCATCGAGATGGAGCTCGCCACCCTCTTTTCCGTGGCGTACCGTTATGAAGTTCCCATCGGTTCCATCATGCTCGTCTCCGACATGCCCCTGGAGAAGCGGGGCATCAAGGGGAAGAGGCTCCACGAGGAGATATACTCCAGGCACATGCCAATCCACCTGGACGTGGCCATGGACGCCGTGGCCACGTTGAGCACCAAGTGGAGCGAGGTGGAGCGAAGGCTCATCAGTGAATGGTGACCTGGCGGGTGTCCGCAGCGCAGCCATACAGCCGTCATTCTCCGTGCATATTTGCACGGATCGCACCCTAACGCCAATACGGTTCACTTAAGAGAGACTCACATGCGGGTCCCCCTCCCCTCGGTGGGAGGGGTCAGGGGAGGGGGTTGATCTCATTCAATTTTCACCCTCCCCCAGCCCCTCCCATGAAGGGAGGGGAGCTTTGATCGCCTTTAGTGAACAGTATTGACCCTAACGCCCACAAGGGGGCTAGACTACGAACGGGTAGCCTAGGGCCTTGTGCCCTTGTCACTTGCCCAACAGCACAATATCCTTCGGGCGCCGGAACGATGGATGGTCAATGGGAGGTTTTCTTACACCCTCCTATAGAGTTCCGACTGGTACTGGTCAGAAATCAACGGGGGGAGAACCCATGGGGGATAGACGCGCTGTGATCGTTACGGGGGCATCGCGGGGACTCGGTGCCGCGACAGCCCGTTGGCTGGGAAAGGTCGGGGCGGCGGTGAGCCTCGTGGCCCGTTCTTCCGCCGAACTCGATCAAGTGGCGGCGGATGTGAACCGGGCAGGAGGCCAGGCCATCATTACCGTGGCCGACGTGGCCGATCCTGCCGCATGTGCCCTCGCCGTTGAAAGAACCTTGAACGTGTTTGGCCGTATCGACGCACTCGTTAACAACGCCGGCATGGTGGAACCCCTCGGCAACGCCGCCGAGGTTGACCCAATCCATTGGAAGCGGTGCATCGAGGTCAATCTTCTGGGCCCGGTTCACATGAGCAGAGCGGCTTTGAGTGAGCTCAGGGTGAGAAGCGGGCGCATCGTCAACGTGAGCAGCGGCGCTGCCGCCACTCCCATTCAAGGTGCCAGCGCCTACTGCGCTTCCAAGGCGGCTTTGAACCACTTCACCCGGGTGCTGGCGATGGAGGAGCACTCCATCGTTGCCTTGGCGGTCCGCCCGGGTGTTGTGGACACAGCCATGCAGGCCGTCCTTCGCGAGAAAGGCCCCGGGGCCCTCCTGCCGGAACAGGCCGCCTATTACCGGGGTCTGAAGGAGGGGGGAAGGTTGGAGCCGCCGCGGGTTCCCGCCCGCTCCGTCGCCTGGCTTGCCCTTCATGCGCCCCTGTCCCTGAGCGGCGCCTTCGTGAGCTACGACGATCCGGCCATACAAAGGCCCGCCATAAAGCTCTTTGGAGACACACTCGACACGGCGGGAAGCGGGTCCCAGCCCGCGCGAGGAGACGAGTAGCGCCGCGTGCAATCATCACCAGCGGCCATCCATGCCGCGCACGTTGATTTTTCCCAACGGATTGCATTAAGCTGATTGACAGAAATCAGACTGATCCCTCCTGGAAAAGGGTGGTTGCGAATCATGGGAAGTCTCACGATCGATGGAAAGCTCAGGGACGCAAGGGAATTTCTTCTCCATGGAATCTGGCGAAAGGATGTGAGAAGCCTCCCATTCATTCAGCGATTCCTCATCGGGACCCTGAGAATCTTTGTGGTGCTCATCCGGGATCTCGCGGAAGAGAGGATCCACCTTCGGGCGGCGAGCCTCACCTTCTACAGCCTTCTCTCCATTGTCCCGGTTCTGGCCATGCTGTTTGGGCTGGCAAAGGGATTCGGCCTCGACAGGCTTCTCGAGCAGGAACTCCTCTCCAGGGGGCAGGGTCAGGAGGAAGTCATCACGCGGATGATCGGATTCGCCCACAACCTCCTGGAAACAGCCAAGGGAGGAGTCGTGGCGGGAGTAGGAGTGCTCGTGCTCTTCTGGTCCGTGGTGATGGTGTTCGGGAGCATTGAAAAGAGCTTCAACGAGATCTGGGGTGGAGCCAGGGAAAGGCCTTTCCTGCGGAAGGGGACGGACTACCTCTCCCTTTCCGTCCTGTGCGCCGTGCTCCTTTCCCTTTCCAGCGCCTTGACGGTGTTGATCACGAGCGAAGTGACCTTCTTCGTCAACCGGGTGAAGATCCTCGAAACATTCAGCCCCGCCATACTCCTGGGACTCAAGCTCCTGCCTCTCATGGCCGTCTGGGTCCTCTTCACCCTGCTCTATGCGGCCATCCCCAATGTCCGCGTCGACTTCACGTCGGCCGTGTTGGGTGGAGTTCTGGCCGGAACCGCCTTCCAGTTGTTTCAAGAGATCTACATCCAGTTCCAGATCGGAGTGGCCAAGGTCAACGCCGTCTACGGAAGCTTCGCGGCCTTACCCCTTTTTCTCGCGTGGCTTCAGGCGAGTTGGCTCATCGTGCTTCTCGGGGCTCGGATCTCCTTTGCCTATCAGAACCAGGATCGCCTCGCGGCAAAGTCCAATTCCCCCCAAATCGGCACGGGGAGCCGCCGAGTTCTTGCGCTCCTCGTGACACACCGGGTCGTGAAGCATTTCCGCCATGCAGAAGGGGCCCTCGGGGAAAAAGACCTTGCGAGGGAACTGCATGTGCCGATGACTCTCCTTGGAGAGACCCTGGAAGAGTTGCTTGCATGCGGCGTCCTTTCCCAGGTGAAGAGTGACCGGGACCGGGAAGCCATGTACCTGCCCGGGCTCGATCCCCAAAGGATCAGCATCCAGCTTGTGATGGACCGCCTGGACCAAAACGGCTCCCAGGATTTGCCCCTCCCCCCGAGCGACACACTTGAGCGAATCACGGAGTCCATGGAGCAGTTTCGCCGTGTTGTGCAGTCCTCCCCCGCAAACCTCCTGCTGAAGGACATATGAGAGCCTCAGCGCAAAGATTGGAGGACATTCTCATGGTTCTCCGGAATACATCCGAATCCGAAGACCTGCAGAAGAGAATAGCGGAGCTGGAGCGTGAAGTCCTTGCGAGGAGGCGCGCGGAAGAGGACCTTCAGCGGGAACTGATGAGATTTCAGGGGCTCTACGATCTCGCCATTGCCATGACCACCGACCGGAACCTCGACGACAACCTCCAGCTCATCGTCGAAAAGAGCCGGGACATTCTCCGGTCCGATCTCTCCCACATCGCGCTCCTCGATGAGGCTTCCGGCGAGTTTTACAAGCACAGTTCCTCGGGAATCCGGACGGAAGCATACAGGAAGCTGCGCCTTCCCTTTGAAAAGGGGCTCGGGGGACTGGTGGCCAAATCCAGGAAGGGCTACATCCTCGAGGACTACCTTGCCCAGTCACACCCCGATCCCGACATGGCGCAAGTCGTCGCCGACGAGGGCATCGTCTCCGCCATGGCCGTTCCGGTGCAGATGGGAACGGCGATCCTCGGCGTGCTCTACGTTCTCAACCGGACAAGCACCGCGTTTTCACCGTCTGATCTGGACACGCTCACCTTGATCGGGAACCTTGCCGCCGTGGAAATCTCTCGCAAGAGGGTGGAGGAGTCCCTCCGCCAGAGCGAAGAGCGCTTTCGCTTCATGGCCGAAACGGCTCGGGACGTGATCTACCGCCTCCGCTACGACTCCATGACCTACGACTATCTCAGCCCCGGCATCGAGACCCTCACGGGCTATTCCCCGGAAGAGATCGGGAAATCGGGTTTTGCGAACCTCGTCACCCGCATCGACTTTCCCGGCGAGGAGGACATTCCGCCACGGCGCATCGTTCAGGAACGCCTCGATGGAACAGTCGGCGAATACCGGGCGGACTACGTCATACGGACCAAGGAGGGACACCTGAAGTGGGTGCGGGACCACTCGTCTCCCTGGCGCGACGAGACCGGCGAGATCATCGGGTCGGTGGGAATCCTGAGTGATATCAGCGACTACAAGAGAGCGGAAGCCCTTGTGAGGCAGCGTACGGCCGATCTCATCGAATCGGAGGAGAAGTATCGGACCCTCGTCGAGAACGTGCCCCTCGTCGTCTATCGCATGGGGCCGGCCGGCGAAGTCCTTTTCGTCAACCAGTTCGTGGAGGAGCTTTTCGGGTACGGTCCGGAGGAAATACTGCGGAATCCCACCTTGTGGACTGAGAGCCTCTACGACGAAGACCGGGGCAGGGTCCGAGAGCTCAGGCGCAAGAGCACCGCGCAGGGGAAGGAATTCATCACGGAATACAGGGTCCGCCACAAGAACGGCCACATGGTCTACGTCATCGACCAGGCCATTCCGTTTTACGCTCCGGCGGGACTCGTGAGCAGCATGGACGGCATCATCATGGACGTGACGGGCCGGGTGAAACTGCAGGAAGACATTGTGCGAACCGAGGGCCTGAAAACCATCAGCGAGGTCTCGGAGAGGTTGGCTCACGAGATCCGCAATCCCCTCGTATCCGCGGGAGGGTTTGCACGGCGCCTGCTTTCCTCCATGGGCCCCGACGATCCCAACCGCTCAAAGGTTGAGATCATCGTCAAGGAGGTGGGACGGCTCGAACTGATCCTGCGGATGATCCTCAGCTACATTCAGCCTGTGGAGCTTCACCGGGCCATGGAGGACCTGAACGGGCTGATTCGAAGCGTCGTGGAATCCATGGGGGTGGAGATCGGCGAAAGGTCCGCCCGCGTGGATCTCGATCTGGACGATGGGCTCCCCGAAGCCTGGGTGGATCCAAAACAGATCCAGCGAGTGCTGGAGAACCTCATCAAGGCCGCTCTCAGTCAGATGCCGGTGGGGAGCACGCTCATTGTAAACACGGGCCGCCGGAATGAGCTTTTCGTTGTGGAGATGCGCTATCCCGTGCAGCACATGGCTCCGGACGATGTGGAACACTACTTCTACCCGTTCACGACGTTTCAGAAGGCCCACGCCATCATCGATCTTCCCACGTCAAAAATCCTTGTGGAAAAGCACGGGGGAACCATCAAGGCAAGCCTCGAAAGGCCGGGCATGCTCCTCATCGATCTGGCTTTGCCCCTCCGGCAGGGCGAGGCACAGGAAGAGATACCGCAAACCCCGTGAGGGATCCGAATCGGCCGGCTCAGTCGATCCACAAGTAGTCCGCATCCCGCTCCGTGACGGTCTCCTTGTCGGCTCTTCCCGCGATTTCAGGGAGAATGACTCGAACCTTCAAATCTGAAAAACTCGCGATGTGCCTGGGTATGCCCGACTTCCACGCGTGACCGCTGCCCGCAAGGATTACCAGCAAGCGATCCGGATGCCTCTTGAGATACTCGACGGCATGCCAGGCCATGGCCGTGTCCCACAGGAGCTGTGCCTCGCAGAAGCTCGTGAAGTCCATGCTGTGATGCCCGTGCATGTCGAGGGCCCGTTGGATGAACCGCTTGTACTCCTCGTCCACTGCGCAAGAGACGGGGGGCAGCTGCTTTCTCTGCGCTTCGGTGAGTGATGCGAACCCCCCTTCAGCCACCTGCCTCGTGATCTCCCGGGAAACGTTGAGGCCGACCATGGATAATCGCTTGTCCCGGGCGTAAAGGAAAATGTCCGCGTACAGGGGCCAGGGGGCATTCCAGTTGTCGTAGTAGGCCTTGATGAACTCCGTTTCGCTGACGGACCCGTCAAGCCACCCGTCCAGAACCTTCTGGTCGTCGCTGCGAAACATTTCGAGGCCGATGGCCAACTTCGACCCGGCATCACGGAGTGTCCTGATGACCTCCAGCTGGATCTCATGGTGCTTCTTGCTGTCGTGGATCTCTCCGATGAGGATGATCCGAGCGGAGCTCAGGTCGGAAAGGGCGTCGGAGAAGTTCAGGGCTTTCCGGTCCGAAAGCCTGTAGAGACTCTCTCCGCTCCTTGAGGACGATGGCCCCACGAAGGCAAACAGGGCAATGCCCAGAATCAGGATGCTCGACATGGCGGCAAGGAATCGCTTCATGGCACGGTCACTCCTTCCATGCAAAGTTGTGGATCAAGGGAGAATGGGCCGGGGGCCAGACCTTCTTCGCCCGCATGGTTCCGTCCTGGAAGATCAGAGCACTGCTGGTTCCGTAGTGGGTGACCTTCCTTGCCGCGACGCCCGCGGCACCGTCGGAGAGAGGCAGGAAGATCCCCATGGCCCGTTCCCCGTCCACGGGAGAGGGGAGGACCACGAAAGCGGCATCGCCCTTTGCCCTGTATTCGGCCCCGTCAAGGACGAAATGTTCTCGGGCAATGGAGAACCCTTCGGGAGTCGAGGGAAGGAGCTCTCTCGCGGACGGAAACCCGAAGAGGAGGATGTCTCTCCCCTTCAATTTGGAAGGGTCGATGTCTTTTTCCGCTTTGATGGGAACGCCTCCATGGCCGAGGCTTTGAAGTAGCGTCCGGGCGGAATCCCCCAGGATGCCTTCGGCTCCGTCGGCCATGATTGCGGTCAGGGAATTGGACCCCTTGATGGTGTTCACATCAGGTGGAATCTCGCCAGGGTGGAGGCGTCGAAAGACGTCCACGCGAGGGTCCACCACAAGCCGCCCCGGAAGATGTTTCGTCTCAATGACGAACAGGACCCTTGGCTCTTTGACCTCAACTGTCGTGTCCGTGAATTCCTTTCCGGACTCGAGCCGTACCGGGACGTGGAGCCGATACAGGGGGCCTTGCTGGGTTATGGCACCGTGGACCCTCCATCCGGTTTCACTCTTTTCCGCCCGAACATCCTCCAGCCTGATCACGGGTGCGCCCGGGCGAAGGACCCACTGGCGGAAAAAGGCGTGGAAGTCCTCCTTTGAATTCAGGGCGAGAGCCGAAGCGAAGTCGTCCCAGTTGGCTTCCTTGAATACTTTGCTACGATAAACCTCTCTCAGTCCCTTCCAGAAGGCGTCGTCCCCCGCAAGGCGCCGAACCATGTGGAACACCATGGCTCCCTTTCCGTACCCGACGGCCCTGGAGGCAGGGCTTTCGCGGCCCATAAAATCGCCCAGGGGAAAGTCTTCTTCTGGGGACACCAGGTTGGAGTAATTGCGAAGCATCTGTCTTCGGTACTCCCGCCCTTCCTCCTCGGAGGACCGCTCCTTGAAGAGGTGGTCGGCCACGTAGGTGGTGAGTCCCTCCGACCAGTTGCCCTTCCGGTAATCCACGAAGACTCCGTTTCCCCACCACGAATGGGCCACCTCGTGACCCAGGCTCGTCTCCACGATGAAAGGAAGCCTCATGACCCGGCTTCCGAGGAGCGTGTAAGACGCAAATCCGTAACCAGTGGGAAGGAAGTTCTCCACCACCGCGAATTTGGGAAAAGGGTAGGGGCCGAAGAGGTCCTGATACAAGGCGATGTATCGGGAAACTGCGTCAAGGTAGGACTTGCCTGGAGCGTCGTTTTGTCGGAAACGGTACAAGGCGGTCGGTATTTCCCCGGCATGCCCTTCGATGACGACGTAGGGACCGGCGGAAAGAGAGAGCCCTCGAAGGGGGTGATCGATCTCCCAGACGAACAGGGTTCTCGCTCCATCATTGCGGCGGCCGGTGAGCCTCCCTGCGGTGACTGCCTCAAATCCTTCCGGAACGTCCACTTGGAGGCGAACCTTGCCGCGGCTTTCAGGAATATCCGGGACCCAACGGGCTCCAGCCAGGAGCATGACGCCCTGAGGGGAAATCACTCCACTCACGCCGTGGCTGGGATCCTCCGTGTTGACGGGATCCTGGGGGACGGGATCCCGAAAAAGGGCCTCGTAGCGGATGGTGAGCGTCCGCTCCCGGTGATCCCCCCGACCGCTGAGACCGACTTCAAGAATTCCTCCCTTGAATTCAAAAGGTACCGTGACCCCCTCATGCTCAACCGAATGCACCGTGGCTCCCGGATTGAGTTCCAGTGTCACCCGCCGCGCACCCTCGCATGCGAGCGTCAGGGTGTCCGATCCTACGAGGCCCTGCGATGCGGGCTCGATGCGTATCCTGAGGTCATGGCGGAGTACCCTGCACTGGGCTTCGGCCTCACGGTTCAGGAACAAGGACAGTGCAGATGCCGCCGTCAAGACAAGCAGAATGAGGAAACCGCGCTTTTTCAACGATTTACCCGCTCTTTGTTGTAACAGTCTCAAAACGCCCCTCCCTTGGCGGGAGGTGCTGGGGAAGGGGGCAACCCACCGCCAGGAGTCAAGCCCCCCAGCCAATTTCCCACAATATAAACATGGCCGCTCGTTGCGAAAGTCGTGCGCCCCGATTTTGGGCCCGGCGAAGCATGGAGGCCGTGTTTTTCGAGGGAAACGCGCTGGAGCATCGCATGGGCAGTTGATCTTTCCGTGAACGGTCTTTAATTTCTTAAGATTAGGTGCCGGGAGCGTGGGCAGGCTGCCACGACAGGCAGGGTCCGCATGGAAAGACCGGCGAAAGGAAGGGGTGTCCCTCGGACTCTCGGCGATCAACGCCGGGGGACGTGCTCTTGAATCAACTCACACACACAGCAAGAGGACCATCATGAATGCTGACAATCTGCAAGAATACTTCGAGAAGGCATCGGGCCACGGAATCCTGGCAACCTCGAGCGGAGAAGGGCTGCTGAACCAGGCCGTTTTTGCCCGTCCTCATTTCATGGAAGACGGAACGGTGGCCTTCATCATGCCGCACAAACTGACCCACAGGAATCTGCAGGAGAATCCCCACGCCGCCTACCTGTTCATAGAAGGAGGGCAAGGCTACAAGGGAAAGCGGGTCTATCTCACAAAGCTCCGGGAGGAACAGGACACCGAACTGCTTTACTCCCTCCGGAGGCGCACCTACCCATCGGACAAGCAGGACGGTCCCAGGTTTCTGGTGTTTTTCAAGGTGGACATGATCCTGCCCCTCATCGGAACCGGCAGCGCCGCGACCTGAGAGCCGGCCGCAGAAGCCTCCTTCACCGTCACCCCGCCAACGGCGGGGGACGTCACGGAACATGGATTTCCCAGGATGGACCAGGGATGGACCATCCATCGCATATGAGCCACCACGGTAGCGCCGCCTTCCACGGCGGCGTCACCAGGGATGAGGGAAACTTTGTCCTTCAACTGACGCACCTGCTCCTCGGGCGCGGCTGGACGTCCATGGAATCCGGCCTTTTTCCGGAGCGGTTTTCGGGTGTCCCATCACCTGCCGGAGATCCCTTTGTCGCCTGGATCAGTTGGACGAGGTTCCAGGGTGCGCAGTTCTCCTATGTTCATGAGGATTACCCGTGACGGATCGGTTTTCTTCGACTGGACGGCTCTTTTCAGATCCAGGGCGGGGTAGCCGATGGGTTCATTCCCCAGGCGGAAGGTTCCCCACTGCGTCGGGATGAGGAAACGCGCTCCGAGATCCTCGAAGGCCTCAAGTACTTCCTCCGCATTCATGTGGGCGTAGTGCATGAACCAGCGGGGATGATACGCGGTCAGGGGGAGCAGGGCGTAATCGATGCCGGGGTATGTCCGGCCGATCTCCCGGAATCCTATGAAATAGCCGCTGTCTCCTCCCATGTAGATGGTCGCTTGGGGTGTGACGAGAAGAAAACTGGCCCAGAGGGTGCGATTCCTCCATTGCCCGATGCGCATGGACCAGTGCTGAGCGGGCAGGCACACCAGCTTCACCCCGTCTCCCAGATCCAAGGTTTCCCACCAGTCCAACTCCCGCACGTTGTCCTTTTCCAGCCCCCTGTTCATGTCCTCGATACTGTTTTTTAGCCCCAGGGGCGCAAATACCCTCGCGTCACGGGGCAACCCGGCAATGCTCGCCTTGTCGAGGTGGTCGTAGTGATTGTGGCTCACCACCACGTTGAGCTCCCCGCCCAGGTCCTTCAGATCCTCCACAGAGAGAGCCGGCGGCGTCTTGCGCTTCGGCACGAGAGCTCTCTCGGAGAGAATGGGGTCTGTCAGCCAGGTCTTGCCGTTCAAACGCAGGAGGAATGTGCCGTGACCGACCCATGCGATGAAATCGCGCCCCTGGAGGGAGTCGACACGCTCCTTCAGGTCCGGGACCATGGAGGGCATGCATCGCTCTTCCTCTTCTGAATAGACCTCGGAGGGGGAGAGACGCCATTGGAGGAAGCGTTTGAAGCTCCCCCGTTCCGTGGAAAGCCACGGGTTGAAATAGCGGCCATCCCTGTAATGGGGGGCATACAGCAAGGAGGGGTCGGGGCGTCTCGTTTCCTCGCGCCACTCATCTTCGCTGAACTTCGGCGCGGAGAGGCACGAAGCAAGGATCGTCACAAAGAAGGCAAGGAGGATGCACTGCAGGAAGCCCACGATGGAAAAGCCCCGTGTCCAGTGGGTTGAACGAATCGCACGGGGCCCTCGTTTTTTCCAACGGTCCATGGTCTGGCCTTTCCTCCTCTCAGGAAACCCGTCGCCTATTTCCACAGGAAGCTTTTCTCGAAGAGCCGGGGGTCATCGAAGTGCACGCGGCAGGTGAGATCGATGGCATGGTGGCCTCGCTGGCGCATGCTGCCAATGGACGGGATTCCCATGGAAAACAGAATGTAAGGTTCGATTCTCCTGGACTCATCCAGGATGCCCCGGCCGCTGAATATGCTCCGTGGGGGACCCCCGTCAGCGGGGAGGGCCTCGAGGGTGTCGTAGGGAAGGATCTCGTAAGGCGTCGCCCTTTCAACGGCCTCAATCGCCACCACCCGTTCCACCTGATGCCAGCCGGAATTGACGCGGATGCCGAGAACGGCCGTTGCGGACCTGGGGGGCAGCCACTGGGGCACGAAGGGCCCCAGTGGACATGTGCCGGACCTGACTTGGAGGATTGCGTCCCGGTCCGGCACGAAAAGGTGGTAACAGCCGCAGTTGTTCATGATGTCCACCATGAGCAGGCTTCCGTCCGCATCCAGGGAGACCCTGTAAGTCAGTCCATCGAACTTTCCCCGTTCGATCCGGGGAGACTTGCCTCCGGCCCTCTCGGCGTACCACAGGACGTAGTTCAACTGGAGGATCGACCGGTTTCCATGGAGACCATGAGTGAGGTAAAAGTAAACCGTGGGGTTGCCGACCTCGACCCTCAGCCCGCCCTCTCCCCGGGCGATGCGCCCCGGGAGATCGTAGGAAGCGGCCACGTCCTGGATGACGACGGGAGCGAAGGAGGATGCCAGCTCCTCGGCCTGGGCGGGATGGGGCAGGGGAATTCCCAGGGGATTGTCGCTTGAAGCGGAAATAATCCTTGCGACCTCGTCCCGGGAGAGGACTTTTCTTGCAGCGGGGGCGAACGTACTGAGTCTGCCCTCGGTGCGCAGCGAATCCATGGGCCTTCGAAACCAGGCGCTGATTTCCCGCCGTACGCGTTCAGACACGAAATTAACGGGAACGGAAGAGAAGGGGAAGACGCCGACGGTCCTCAGAAGTGAAGAATATTCATCGGGAAAGCGAACGCGTGGCTTGAGGTCTCCGAGAAGCCCCGGGCGCGCCCGGTCGTGTTCCGCCACCTTCTCGGAGCACTCGGCCACGCGGGAGAGGAGCTCCCCGCGGTCGGGGGCCATGCCACGGCCAACAGCGAGGGATCTCAAGGCCTCGTCGCCCATGGCTCCAATTTCTTTCTTCCTGCCGGCGAGGTCCAGGCGGCGCATGAGCTCCATCCACTGGTCCGTTCCTTCGCGACCAGGAAGCCGGTCTTTCATGGCCGCGAGAAAACGGTTGGTCCGCAGATACGGGTAACCCGAGATTTGAGCGTCGGCTGCATTGCGGATACCCCATTTTTCAGCTTCCTTGTCCACGGACTCGAGGAGTTCCACGCACTCACGCACCGCACCGGTTCTGGTCGGGGCCTCCCGAGGAGCGACATGGGCGCAGGAAGCCATGAAAATCAAGGAAGTTCCTGCGATGAGGGCAAGAATGCGCCGGTGGAAAGCTGTTTGCCCAAGACGACCGACGACGAGGCAAACGCTTTCCCAGGCTCTGAGCATCCATTCCTTGGTGATTTGTTGAATCATGGGAGCCTCTTGCAAAATCCCCTCCCTTGATCGGAGGCGTTGGGGGAGGGTGAAAAGTGAATGAGATCAACCCCCTCCCCTTACCCCTCCCGCCGAGGGGAGGGGGACCCGCATGCGAGTCGTCCTTAACTGAACCGTATTGCGGTGAGGCCACCATCGGTGCCGCCGGCAATGATTATAGTAGTATGACGGCTGTGCTGCCAACTGAGTAGTTGCGTGAACTGCGCTCGTGGTCGTATCCTGTGGCATGGCAGGATTCACAACGGTCCTGCATCCCGATGAAGAGGCATATTCTGTTATGCATGACCATGGAGGAGGTTTTCCCATGTTCAACCACATTCTCGTCCCGACTGATCTTACGGAGAGGAGCCTCAAAGCCGTTGACATCGCCTTGAAAATGGCAATGAACCAGGCCTGCGGAGTGACGCTGCTCCACGTCATCGAAACCATTGACGACACGGAGGGCAACGAATTCCAGGAGTTTTACAGAAAGCTGGAGAAGCGTGCTGTGCGCATGATGGAGCAGATCGTCACCCTCTATCCAGAGTGCGAAAAGATCGTCCGCAGGGAAATCATCTATGGGAAGAGGGTGCGAGAAATCGTAAGATATGCGAAGGAGACGGACATCGACCTGATTGTCCTGAGCTCACACAGGATAGACGTGCGGGATCCCAACGCGGGTTGGGGCAGCATCAGCTACAAAGTGAGCATTCTCTCCGACTGCCCCGTGATGCTGGTGAAGTGAGAGGATATGAGGGAGCGTTGAGTCCATGGGCTTTCCGAGGCGCATCATGCACGTGGACATGGATGCGTTCTACTCCGCGGTGGAGCAGGCGGACAATACCGAGTTGCGAGGAAAACCCGTCATCGTTGGTGGATCGACCAGGGGCGTGGTCTGCGCCGCATCCTACGAGGCCAGAAGGTATGGGGTGCGCTCGGCCATGCCCATCTTCCAGGCGAAGAAACTCTGCCCGGAAGGGGTTTATTTGCCTGTCCGCATGCACCGGTACAGGGAGGTTTCCCGGGAAGTCATGGGGATACTCGGCGGGATCTCTCCCCTGATGGAAATCATCTCCGTCGACGAAGCCACCATCGACATCACTGGGACTGAGGCCATTCACGGGCCGGAAGACGAATTGGCAAAGCGGGTCAAGTCTGCAATAGTCGAGCGGACCTCCCTCACTTGTTCCGTCGGAATCGCTCCAAACAAATTCCTCGCAAAGATTGCTTCCGACATGAACAAACCCGACGGCCTCACCATCATTCACGAGGAGGACGTGCCCGCATTCCTCCAAACCCTTCCCTTGAGAAAGGTGCCGGGCATCGGGGAGAAGACTCTGGGGGTTTTCAGGGAGTTCGGCGTCAGCGTGGCGTCCGATGTGTTGCGCTACCCGGTCTCCTATTGGACCAGGCGCCTCGGGAAGACCGGCGTGAAGCTCTACGAGAAAGCCCGGGGAATCGATCGTTCACCGGTGGTCCCGTATTCGGAGCCCAAATCCTGCAGTGCGGAAGACACTTTCCCGGAGGACATCGACGAGCCGGCGGAAATGGATCGCTGGATCTTGAGCCAGGCTGAAACCGTGGGTCGGGAACTCCGAAAGGACGGTTTCTGCGGAAAGACGGTGACCCTCAAGGTGAAGTTCTCGGATTTCAAAGTGATCACAAGGAGCTGCACGCTTCCCAAGCCCACCAGCAGCACCCAGACCATTTTCGACACCGCTGTGAAACTGCTCCGGGGCATCAACCTGAGTAAACCGGTGCGCCTGACTGGGGTGGGAATGGCGAATCTCAGCCGGGGAATGACCCAGGGGGTCCTTTTTCCCGACTTTGCAGCAGCAAGGCAGCAGAAGATCGACGAGGCCCTGGACGCAATCCATGAGAAATTCGGAAAAGAGAGCATCAGGAGGGGACGCATGTTTTCCGCAAGGAGAGGTCACCGCGATGATCGCTCCATCCCTTGAGTCGAATGCCGGTGGCTGAACGGCCTAATCTTTCGGTCACCACAACGGGAATAGACCCATGATACCTTTGCGGGATGCCAATCCCTCCAGAGGGACTCCACTCGTCAATTACGTGCTGATCGCTCTTTGCGTATTGGCGTTTTTGTATGAACTGGCGCTGGGCAAGGGTCTCGAGCGGTTCCTCTTCGAATTCGGTCTGGTTCCGGCCAAGATCACCATGCCTGAAATTGCCGCGCGGTTCTCTCTGAGCGAACGCCTCACCCCTCTCCTCACGTCCATGTTCCTCCACGGCGGGTGGCTCCATCTCATCGGGAACATGTGGACCCTGTACATCTTCGGGGACAACGTGGAAAGCGATCTGGGGCATCTTCGCTACGGGATCTTCTACGTCCTCGCGGGACTCATCGCCGCCTTCATCCACGTGGCGACAAACTTCGATTCCCGAATCCCGACCATTGGGGCAAGCGGGGCCGTGGCCGGGGTCATGGGAGCGTACTTCCTGCTGTATCCCCAAGCGAAGATCCTCACCCTCGTTCCCATTTTCTTCTTCTTCACCCTGTTGGAAATCCCCGCCTATGTTTTCCTGGGGTTTTGGTTCATGCTTCAGTTTTTCACCGGGACGTTTTCACTCCTCGCCAGTTCCCATAATGTGGGAGGCATTGCCTGGTGGGCTCACGTGGGAGGGTTTGTCGGAGGCCTCGTCATGCTCATTCCCCTAAGGCGATCCAGAAACAGGGAAAGGGATGCCTTCCATCATCTGAGATAGCGGGGGATTCATGTCACTGCGTGCCCGGAACATTAAAAGAGAGCCAGAGGAGGGGACAACTGGCTCTCTTTCGTTTTTGGAAAAGGCCTCTTCCAAGGACAATCATAAGCATGTTTTCCACCGGGGTGAAGAGGGAGGGAGGCGTGCCCTCCCCATCCGTCATGTGTTGACTGGGTGCCGGGGCGTGTGGCGCAGCCACAGCGAGGGCTAAGCAATTGGAAAGGGTTCGACGGTCCAAAGTGATCCACCTTCTGCTCATTCTTGTAACCGTGTATGCCGCTTTGCTCTGTGTCGTCTACATCTTCCAGGACCGCCTCGTTTTCTTTCCGGAACGGCGGCTCATCATCTCACCTCGCGAGCTCGGCATGGAGTACGAGGACGTCTTCTTTCGGGCCGAGGACGGGACAGAGCTTCACGGGTGGTTCGTTCCGTCGGCAGACCAAAGAGCCGTCATCCTTTACTGCCACGGCAACGGAGGAAATATTTCTTATCGAATCGATTACTTCAAGGCATTCGCCAGCTTGGGGCTCAGCACGTTCATCTTCGACTACCGGGGATACGGAAAGAGCCGTGGAACCCCCACCGAACAGGGTACTCACCTCGATGCGCAGGCAGCCTGGAGGCTTCTGACTCAAGAGCGGAAAACTCCTCCGCGGGAGATCGTCCTGTACGGCGAGTCCCTGGGAGGAGCCATTGCTGCCCGACTGGCCCATGAAAAGACCCCGGGAGCACTCGTGCTCCATTCCGCGTTCACCAGCCTGCCGGATGTCGCCGCCGATGTTTACCCCTTTCTTCCGGCCAGGCTGCTCTCCCGCTACCAATACAACACGCTGAGCCATGTTGCCGAGGTGAAATGCCCTGTTCTCATCATTCACAGCAAAGACGATGAAATCGTTTCTTATAAACACGGGCTGAAGCTCTCCGCGGCTGTTTCGGATGGCGGGGATTTCCTGGAGTTGCGCGGCGACCACAACACCGGATTCATGACATCCATGGAGACTTACAGAAGCGGGCTGGATGCTTTCCTGGAGCGAGCTCTCGGCAGCCGGCCTCGGGCACGGGGACCGGGTTGAACTCCTGCATCCGCCTTTGACGTTCACCTCAGCATCGGTGCGCATCTCGCGAAGCCATGTGGAGCCCTCCGTTTCTCGCCATCGTGTCGGCGGGGCTTGCCGCCGCCGTCGGACAGGTGCTGATTCTTCGAGAATTGCTGGTTCTCTTTCTCGGAAATGAGCTCTCAACCGGCCTCGTGTTCTTCTCCTGGCTCTTCTGGACAGGTGCCGGCAGCGCCGCAGGGGCCTCGTTGAGCCGCCATGGCTCCATCGGCCGGGGGACACTGGCCGCATCCCTCATCACCCTCGCCCTGGTACTGCCTTCCACGCTTCTCTGGATAAGAGGCTCCCGGATCGTCTGGTCCATTCCCAAGGGCGAACTGGTGCAGCCGGGGCTCATGGCTGCCATCGCGTTCAGCACGACGTCCGTCTTCTGCATGGTTTCCGGTGCCCTGTTCGCATTCGCCTGGGCATCAAAGAGCGAGAGCCGGGAGCCGGGAGCCGTCGATTCGACGGTCATCTACCTGGGAGAAGCCGCGGGTTCCGCCTTGGGAGGGCTCCTCTTTTACTTTGTCTTGCTTCCGCGTGTCACAGCCTTTGAAGCCGCACTCCTGGTCTCCACGTTGCTTCTCGGTTCAGGGGCGGTGATGCTTGGGAAAGTCGCCGGGGGCTCCGCGGGAAAGAGCCTTCTCATGGCGGCCGCGGCGGGGGCGGGGGCATGCCTGTTTGCGGCCGGCTATTTCCTGAATGATCTCGAAATGGGAAGCAGGAAGGCCCAGTGGGGAGAGGACATCCTGGCAGTGCGGGACTCTCCGTTCCACAACTTTGCACTCCTCAGGAGAGCGGAGCAATTCACCCTTTTTGCCAACGGCCAGTGGCTCTTCTCCGTGCCCGACCCGCAGACCGCCGAGTTTTCCGTCCAACCGGCTCTCCTCCACCACCCCGCCCCGCAAGATATTCTTCTGATCGGCGGCGGAGTCGCAGGACTGGTTCGAGAGATCCTCAAGCATCCCACGGTGCAGGTGCTGGACTATGTTGAACCGGACCCGGAGGTCATCCGGGTCGCGGAGGAGTTCTTGCCTCCAGAGGAGACACAAGTCCTGCGGGATCCCCGCGTCCGCATCCTTCACGGGGATGCGGGCTCCATGGTGCGCAGGCTCCGAAAGACCTACGACGTCATTCTTTCGAACGTTGGAGACCCACTCAATGCCGGGAGCAACCGCTTTTACACCCGGGAGTTCTTCGAGCGTCTCAGGCGCCTGCTGCGCCCGGGAGGAATCGTCACCTTCGCCGTCACGTCCTCTCCCGACGTCGTCGGCACGAAGCAGGCAAGGTTCCTCCAGTCGCTTCGGGCGGCGCTCCAAAGCGCCTTTCCCCACGTCCTGATTTATCCCGGGGAGAGCGCCCGGTTCATGGCGTCCGATGACCCCCGTGTTCTCGAAGTGAACCCCGGGAGACTGGTCCATCGCATCCGGGAGAGGCGCCTCGAGCTCCAGTATGTGCAGGATTTTTCGATACGGGATCGCATGAATCCCATGAGGGTGGCCGCCCTGCAGTCGGTTTTGCAGAGTGTGGAGGGGCCGTCGCCCCCGGTCAACGAGGACTTCCGGCCCAGCTGCTACTACTACGGCCTGGCCGTCTGGAGTGCTCAGGTTCACCCGGCGCTGGGATCCCTCTTCACCGCCGCCGCCGACATGAACAAAACCTGGACCTGGTTTTTGGTCGCCGCCTGTTCCCTCGGGATCCTCGGTGCCTCCACCATCGGTCGTCCAAGGCCACGACGGGTTGTGGCTCTTTGTGTCCTCCTGGTGGGCGGGGGCCAGATGGCTCTGCAAGTGCTCCTGCTGGTGGCTTTTCAGATCCTGGAGGGTTTCGTCTACAGGGAGCTCGCTCTCATCATTACCGTCTTCATGGGAGGCATCGCACTTGGCGCGGCGCTGGCCGGAAGGAGAAAGGGGGCAGGAGGATTCCCTGAGGGCTCTATGTCAGCGTGGACGGGAATCGTCTCCACGGGATCAGGCGATGATGGATCCATCACCCGGAACAGGATGGTGAAGGTGCCGAGGATCGGATCCTTCCTGGCTGTTCAAATCCTCTTCGCAGCGGCCCTCCTTTTCGTCATGGGGATTCTTCACCTGCTTCACCAGGGCGGGAAGGAGAGCCTTGCTCCATTCCCGGTGAGCGGGGTGTTTGCAGCCTTGGCGCTCGTCGCGGGCCTCCTGGGAGGCATCCACTTCACCTTGGCCGTGGCCTTTGTGGAGGCCATCGACCCCGGCGCTGAAACCGGCAGGGGAGGACCCACGCTGTATGCCTTCGACCTGCTGGGCGCAGCCGGGGGGCTCTCCTGGTCTCCCTTTATCTCCTCCCCGTCCACGGAATCGGCGAAACCCTCGGAATTCTCGCCCTGGTTACCCTTGCGGGCGCCTTGCCCCTCCTGCGCTTCCGCTAGTCAAGCCCATCGCAACCGCTCACTAGACTTGCGATTCACCCAACCCTCCAGATGCCTGGAATTTTGCGGCCGCACTTCCCGCAATGCCCGTCTTTGAGCTCAAGGACCTGAACCCGGTAACCGGTGCGCTCGATGAGGCGGGACTTGCAGTCGGGGCAATCCGTGTGTTCCGCGGGGTGCCCAGGCACGTTCCCTATGTAGACGAACCGGAGCCCTTCGGCGAGGGCGGCACTTCTCGCTTCCTCGAGGGTGGAAATCGGTGTGGGCGAGAGGCTCTTGAGTCTGTAAAGGGGGGTGAAGCGGCTGAAGTGAAGGGGGACTTCGGGGCCGAGCTCCGTCCTGATCCATCGACACATGGCCCTGATCTGCCCCATGTCGTCGTTCTTCCCTGGGATGACGAGGTTCACGATCTCTGTGTGAACCCCCCACTGGCAAAGCCTTTTGAGGGTGGCCAAAACAGGTTCGAGGGATCCCTCGGTGAGCTCGCGGTAGAAGGCCTCCGAAAAACCCTTGAGATCAATGCAGGCTGCGTGGAGCACCCTGCACAGATCTTTCAAAGGGGCCGCGTTGATATACCCGTTGGAGTGCATCACCTTGAGGAGGTTCTCCTTGGCCGCGATTCCGCCGACATCCATCATGTATTCAATGAAGATGGTGGGCTCGACGTAGGTGGATGCGATGGAGGCGCATTGTGCATTCAAGGCCTCCTGCACCACGGCTGCGGGCGAAAGGGCGTAATTGAACGTGTCGTCCGGTTTTGCCTGGGAAATCTCCCAGTTCTGGCAGAACTTGCAGTGGAGGTTACACCCGGCGGTGGCTATGGAAAAGGAAAGGGTAGCTGGAAGCACGTGGTAAAAGGGCTTTTTCTCGATGGGATCCACGTGCACGGCACAGGGATTTCCATGGACGAGAGAATAGTACTTCCCGTCCTTGTTTTCCCTCACGCGGCAGTAGCCACGTTCTCCGTGGCTCACTTCACATTCCCGGGGGCAGAGGGTGCACCGAATGCGCCGGTCATCAAGCGGCTCGAAGTACGGTGACGGGCTGTTGCCCAACACGCCCTTGCCCATGGACAGACTCGCGGGAGACGGACCGGGCAGGGCCAGGTTCAACACCGGTGCGCCGGCAAGGACAAGGGCGCATTGACCACATCGATGGAGAAAGTCACGCCTGGTCATGTGGCCTTGCATGGATTTCCTTCGCATTTCGCTTCTCCCTGGCATTCAAGTGCTGCGCTATTTCCATAACCGCTTGAATTCATCTGAAACACGGAGGACACGAAGATCACCAAGACAAATTACCACAAGCTTATGTTCTTCTTCGTTCTCCCCGTGGTTTGCGAGAAGAAACCGCCAGTAATAACTGCAAGAATGGACTCATTTATAACATCGAATGCTATGAAGGGGTAGGGGAAGCCGTCTGGGTGTGCCTGGGCTGACAAGCGGCAGCCTGGGGGGGTGGGTTTCCGACGCGCTGGATGTAGGAGAGGCCGACGCTCGCCTGGTTGCAGAAGCTCTTGAACCCTGAAAAGCTTTCTTCATCGAGGTCCCTGCCGCTCACGTTACGATCGGAGCAGATAACCCCCACGGGCCGGTTGAAAGCGACAACAGGCGCCATGAAGAAGGGCGGGGGCCCAAGCAAATCCTTGATCTCATGGGGGACGAGGTGGGATGCGGACCCCTGGTCCTCTTCCTTCAGCCACTTTGACTTGCAGGTTTTGATAACGTGGTTGAAGACATTGTATTCCCCATTGAGTGGGATCGGGGGGATTTCATGCAGTGCCACTTTGTGAGTCAAGCCCAGGGCGTGAGTGATCCTGAGACTCTTTCCGTCCGGAGTGATCGCCGCAAAGACGACCCTGTCCATGACCACCCCCCGGAGGATTCCTTCCAGGACCATGGTTATCAGCAGCTTTGGATTCTGCTTCCCGTCGGTGAGCAAGGCGGAGTATTCCCTGAGAATCTGAAGTTGCAGCGCTGGGTCTGACTGTTCAGAGAGCTTACCCCGGAAGTCCCCATCCGTCTCGGGAGCGGCAGGTATCTCCTCCTTTTCTTCCTCTTCCCACACGGGAATCAACCGGCTTATCTGTTCCGCTCCATAGCTCGCAACGGTCTTCGCCGCCAAACTGGCGTTGGACCGCAGGATCTCGACCACCCGCTCTTCAGGCTTCTTCAGAAACTCAACCAGATTCTTGAGAATGCGCTTGAGCCTGGGCGTGTCCCACCCTTGTTCGAGCACCCGGGCCAATTCATACCCCATGAGAATGTAACCCGGTCTAACGTTGTTGGACGGGTTTCCGGCCATGGCACTCTTGAGGAGGTCCCCAAGGCTCCACTCATCGATGAGCCGGCCGGTCAAATCCCTCAGGCGGAACCCGAGCACCTCGATCTCTGCGGCGGTTCGCGAACGCTCGGATTTTGTCGCGAGGTCTTCCATCCGGTCGCAAAGCTCTGCCGGACAGAACGCCCAGAATGCGATTTCTCCGATGCGGAAGAGCAGGGTTGCAACGAAGATTTCCTCCGGGGATTCATCTCCCCTGATTTTGGCGACGGCCCGCGCCTGGACCGCTGCATGAAAGCACCTGGCCATTTCCCACACCAGCTGTAGCCTCTGGGGGCCTTTGAGGAAGGATTCGATCACCTTGATGGAAAAGCAAATGCTGCGGACGGATTCAAAACCGATGAGCATGACGGCACGGGTAACCGTGCTCGTGTTGCGGGCGGTGAAGTTGTAGAAGGAGCTGTTGGCGAGCCTGAGCACCTGGGCGGTCATGGACGCATCCTTGAGGATGGTCTGCACCAACTCGACGTTGGACGTGTCGTCGTTGGCCGTCAGCCTTGTGAGCGAACTGACCGTGTTGGCAAGTACCGGAATCCGCTTGTCATTCAACCAGGTAACAAAGGAATCCAGATCCTCCTGACTCAACGCTTCTCTCCTCTTGTTCCCGTTGGTTCGTTTTCGTGCTCAGGGACTTGGAAGACTTCCACCTGCTGCTCCAGGCTCTCAGCCCGGCGTGACAATAATGAAATCGGCAGTGTTTCTCAAACATTGAAGGATAAAAGTGCATGGACAAACATCTTCTGTTCCATTGGATGAATCGGGGAACCAGATCCTGGGAGCTTTCCAATTTTGCCCGATGACTTCTAATGTCTCCGCCATCATGCTCCGACTACCATGACATCTCGTGAAGGAGACGAATTTCCTGATTCCATCAGGTTGCATGGATAAGAGAACGACCGTCACTGGTCAATGTTTCGTTGCAGGTACAAGGGAGAAACACAGAGGGGAGAAAAAGGCATGAAGAGTATGAGCATCGGAACAAAACTCATCGGCGGATTTTTGATTGTTTCGGTCATCACGCTGGCTGTCGGTTTCACCAGCTGGTATGGCACCAGGTTTCTGGAAGGACACATGGACGAACTGGGAGATAAGGCCCTTCCAAGCATCCAACACGTTCTGACCGCGGCGAAGGCCCTCCATCAAGTGGAATCGGCCGTGAGGGGGTTCCTCAACCCGGCGATCACTCCCGAGAACCGCCAGGCGCTTCGCCAGGAGCTTTCCGAGGCCAGGGAATCATATAAGCGAGCTCTCGACGCATACCAGGGCATTCCCAAGCCCCCTGAACAGGATGCGGCGATGAAGAGTCTTCTTCAGAACATCGATGGTCTTAGGGAGGAGAACGTATTCGTCGTACAGGCCGCCAACGACCTGGAGAAGATGGGTGTCAGCGACCCCCTCATCCTCAAGGCAAACATCGAAAAGTTCACGGGGGATCACTGGCGGCTCCTGAGCCTCACCTTCGACCTGCTCCTCTCGGAGACGCAATTTGAAGGGGGTGAAGACCACACCCAGTGCGCCTTCGGCAAGTGGACGACCGATTACAGGACCACCAATCCCAAGATCGGGGAGGCACTGAACCAGGTTAGGGAGCCCCACGCCAAGTTCCACCAGAGCGTCAAGAACATCAAGGACCTCGCCAAAAAAGGCGACCTGGAACAGGCCAAGGGTGCTTATCAGAAAGAGATGATGGGGGCAGCCAAGGCTACCTTCGAAAAAATTCAGGCCATCCGTGATGAGGCCGCCCTCGCCGGGGACCTCTTCCACAAGATGAACGAACGTGCCATGGGAACTGCCATGAAAATCCAGAAGGAGGTTGAGTCCATCATGGACAAGACCGCCGATCTCGAAAAGGAGAAAGCACACGCAACCATGCGGGAGGCGGATGCCGCCGCGAGCAGGATCCGCCTCATCAGCCTCGTCGGGATGACCGGCGGGTTCTTCCTGGCGGTCGTTCTCGGGATCCTCGCCACCCGCACTGTCGTGAGGCCAATCAGGCGGGTTGTTGACGGGCTCTCCGAAGCGTCCGAACAGTTGGCAGCCGCATCGGGCCAAGTGGCATCTGCCAGCCAGCAGCTGGCCGAGGGGGCATCGGAGCAGGCTGCGGCCATCGAAGAGACCTCCTCCTCCATGGAAGAGATGGCGTCCATGACGCGTCAGAACGCCGACAGCGCCACACAGGCCAACCAGCTCATGAAAGACGCCAACAAGGTGGCGGGACAGGCCAACCAGTCCATGAATCACGTCAACGCTTCCATGAGCCAGATTTCCAAAGCGAGCGAAGAAACCCAGAAGATCATCAGGACCATCGATGAAATCGCTTTCCAGACGAACCTCCTGGCGCTCAACGCCGCCGTTGAAGCCGCCAGGGCCGGAGAGGCAGGGGCAGGATTCGCGGTGGTGGCCGACGAAGTTCGCAACCTCGCCATGCGTGCCGCCGATGCCGCCAAGAACACCGCATCCCTCATCGAAGACACGGTGAAGCGCGTCAAGGAAGGGGCGGAACTGGTCGACAAGACCAACCGTGAGTTCAGGGAAGTGGAAAGCGGCATGACCAAAGCCAGCGAGCTCGTCGGGGAAATTGCCGCAGCTTCCCAGGAACAGGCACAGGGAATCGAACAGGTGAACAGGGCCATCACCGAAATGGACAAGGTGGTCCAGCAGAACGCGGCCAACGCCGAGGAATCGGCCTCGGCTTCCGAGGAGATGACCGCGCAGGCGGAGCAGATGAAGGACTATGTCGGAGCACTGACAGCTCTGGTGGGAGGAAAGGGCAGGGGCGGGGGCTCGAAAAACCCTTCATCCGCAGGCATTCGCAGGAAGATATCCAACAGGGCAGTCCGTCCGACCTCCCACAAGACTACAACCACGAAGCAGACGCACTCGGGCAAGGGAAACGGCAAGGCCCTGCCGGTTGCGGCCGCAAAGGGCGGAGAAGTAATGCCTGAGCAGGTCATCCCCCTATCCGAGGAAGAGTTCGGCGACTTTTGACATGGAGGGCATCCGGAAGATGGAAAAAGATAGCATTTCCCCCTGTAGCCTCCCGCTGGCGGGACGGCATGGGGCATGGCCTTCGGTCAGAACACGTCGGCGGAGAAGACGTAGATTTCGGTTTCACCGTCCTTCCACGCATCCCTGGGAAGACCCGCCTTGAGGCAGCAGTTCTCCAGAAAGGTTGACCGGTCCCACCCCTGTTCCATTGCCACCTGGGGCAGAAGCAGTCCACTGCGGCCTCCCTTCTTGACCACAATTCCATGAACCCCAACGCGGACTTCTTCCGGGTTTCGGATACGCTGCAGGGGCGTGAGAACCGAGATCTCCACCTGGATATCCTTGAGTTCCCCGGGGTCGAGGGGAGGGAACCGTGGATCCTCGAAAGCGGCGGCCACCGCCGTTTCCGAGACGGTCTGGGCCAGGGGACGGGATGCCGCGATATGCCCGATGCACCCTCTGAGCTTTCCGTGCTTGTGCAGGGTGACAAAGGCGCCCCGGGGCTCCTTGAGCTTCGGGGAATCGACTTCAAATGCGGGAGGGGTTCCGCCACGACACTTGGCCTCGATGGTCTCTCGTGCGATCTTGTGAAGCAGGGCCTTTTCCGGGGGACTCAAGCCGAGGTCCACTCCGACCCGCCTGCCCTCGGCCCTGGATTCCGAAGTGGATTCCGAGGATTTCGCCGGCCCGGTCCAGAAGGCGGCGGAAACATACCCCACCACACCCCTGGGATCGTTGCGCATCCCGGTCACATCCCCTGAATTGGCGTAGTGCAGAGCATCGCCCTGTTTTACCCCGAGTTGGCGAGCAACCAGCATGGCGGTCACCATGGGCCCACCCCCGCAGGCCTCACACTCCCTCCTGGCAAGCTTTTCACTAAGCCCCGGTGCATCGAGGGCCCGGATTGCCTCCAGCACCTTGTCGTCCAGCCGCTTGGCCTCGTCATAGGGGTGATAGTGGGAGAGGTCGGAGCTTGCCACCACCAGCACGGATTTCCCGCGGGACGCTTCCCAAATTGCTTCCGCAAGCCATTGGCATGTTTCCAGGTCCTGTTCGCCCATGATCAGCGGAACGAGCTTGAATCCGGGAAGCATCACCTGCAGGAAGGGAAGCTGGATTTCGAGGGAGTGCTCCTTGGCATGGGCTTCTGGAACAGGGCGTATGTATTTTTCACGCTGCATGAGTGCCTTGATGATGGCCTCGTCCAGCGGCACCAACCCCAAAGGGGTCCGAAACCCGCCCCGGTCGTAAACGGAGACACCTGAAAAGCGGGTGTGATGGCTGGGGGCGATAACGATGACAGAGTCAAACTTTTCTCTTTCGAGGAGCTTATACGCGTGTGCGGCCACTTGGCCCGAGTAGGCATAGCCCGCGTGGGGAGTAATGAGGGCGACGAGATGTCCGCCGGCTTCCCGGGGAGGAACCCGCGCCAAAAAGCCCTCCACCTGCTCCCGCAGCGCCGAGGGCGAGGACGGGTACCATGAACCGGCGATGACCGATTCACGAACTTCCGCTCCCTCCCTGGCAGGCAGATCGACCGCGGCCCACCCGCAGCCGGCAGAAAGGAGGAGGCTGAACGCTAGCGCCCCCATGAGGAGACGGATCCACGGAATGCTCCGCTTTTGGCCGATGGGCTTTTTCATTCCTCGCTCCCTGTACAAGAATTGTTGGGAAGGGACATGGGGTGGAACCTCGTTGAAGGCCGTCATGGAATCTGGGCCGGATTATACCCGCGACGGGAAACACCCGTCAACTCGACCGTCAATTGCGCTGATTCTCGCCATGGGGTTTCCAGCAGTCCCCCCCCTGATTTCTTGCCACTAGCCAAGGGTGGAAGAACTTTGTCTTCAACTACTTGAGCAATGGATGCCGATATAACAAGCCAAAGATAAAGGGCGGACGATTTCGGTTTGATTCCGGCTCAAAGATCTTCGGTTCCTGGAGATTCCGTGTCTCACGGGGGCAGCCGAGAGGGCAGAGAATGATTCGAATATCGCCCCGGCGGTCTCCACGATCATCAAGGTGAAAGATGAACTGCCGGGGGGCGAGGATGGATGAGTGAAAGCGAAAGGCTTACAGGGAAAACCACGGAGGTCCTCCTCCCGAGGACATGATGCCAAATGGACTGAAGGTTTTTGCCTCGTTGAAAGGATAGGGCCATGACCCGCAACAGAAGCGCCCTCCACCGCATCACTCTAGTATCGCTGATTTTCGCCACACTGACCCTGCCTCCCATGATCAACGCGGCACGGGCCGACCTTGGCGAGGTGAAGCAGCGGGGGGTGCTTCGCCATCTTGGGGTACCCTATGCAAATTTCGTCACAGGCAGCGGGGACGGACTTGATGTGGAGCTCATCAAAGCCTTCGCCGCACATCTGGGTGTCACTTACGAATATGTGGCGAGTTCCTGGGATGACATCATTTCAGACCTGTGCGGCAGGAAAGTGAACGCTCCGGGCGGGCGGATCGAAATCCTTGGAGAGTGGCCCATCAAGGGGGACCTGATCGCCAACGGTCTGACCGTCATCCCGTGGCGGGAGAAAATCATCGGTTTTTCCACCCCGACATTTCCGACTCAGGTGTGGTTCATCGCCCGGGCAGACTCTCCATTGAAGCCGATCCGGCCCAGCGGTGACATCGACAAGGACATTGCGGCCGTCAAGCAATTGGCTGTCAAGCATGAAGTCTTGTCCAAGAGAGGCGGATGCCTCGACCCATCCCTTTACCGTCTCGAGGAATCCGGACTCGTCGTCAAACTGTTCCCGGGGGAATTGAACGAAATGGCTGCAGCGGTCATAACCGGCCTTGCGGAAACCACAATCCTGGATGTCCCCGACATCCTGATTGCTCTGGGGAAATGGCCCACCAAGATCAAGGTGATCGGACCGATTTCCGGGAAACAGCAAATGGCGGTGGCTTTTCCCAAGAATTCTCCACAGCTTCGTGAAGCCTTCAACCGTTTCTTTGAACAAAGCAAGAGAGACGGCAGCTACTTCCGTTTGCTCAAGAAATACTTCCCGCTCGCGTTGGAGTATTTCCCCGAGTTTTTCCAGGACATATCAGAATAGCCCAAGTCAAGGGAAGGAACCCCTGATGTCTTCACAACCGACCCGGCAAGTTTCCGGCTCCTCGCCAAGGAAGTACAGTTGGGCCGTCGTCGTCGCGAACATCGGCGTGTTCTGTCTGTTTTCATTCTTCGTGGTCAACAGTTACCTGTCAAGCCTGCAAATCCAGGAAGTGGCCTTTCAAACACTAAGGCAGAACGCCGAGGAACGGGCCGCGGCTGTGAGTTATTTTTGTTCGGAGCGGAAGAACGATCTCGCAACTCTGGCGGCGAACAAGGAAATTGCGGCCTTCTTCGAAAACAAAGCCCTCGGGATGACCATGGAGTATGGACTGAAAGTCAGTCTGAACAGCATGGCGGAGTTTTTCAAGGGATTCGTCGAAGGGAGAAGGCACGGCAATGACAGGGTATTCAACCGCATGGTCTTTGTGGACGACCATGGAAATCTATTGGTCGATACCGATTCAACCCATCATCATGGTTTGGCCGGTTTCAAGTTGACGGAGCCCGTCGATCCCCAGAACTCTTCGGCGGAAATCGTCGTGGAGACCGAGGGCCCTGCGCCCGAGGTCATGATCTCCATGACATACTTTTTCAAGGGCCGATACGTAGGCCGTCTTATTGGATTTGTGGCGCTTCGCAGCATCCATGACCGGCTTATGAAAACGGAGGCTCGCTCCTCGAAACAGATCCATTTGCTTGCAGCGGTCGCGCATGGGAAGACGCCGACATGTGTCTATCCCCTCTCAGAAGACCATGAACACGATCTCCCGGGCTCCATCGAGACCGGCAAACCCAGCAGGGTCCTTGCTCACAAAGCGGATGGAAGCCGCATCGACCTCATCGCCATCAAAACACACGTGGAGGAAACCCCTTTCTGCATTTTTACCACCGTACCGACCTCGGATCTCGCGGGAAAATATCCTCCATGGCTGCTACCTGGCGTTCTGGGAGGTTTGAGCTTCACCATCATGACGGGAATCCTGGTCTTCCTGCGTAACAACGGTCAAAGACTCATCCTAGAGGCGCGTATCGAGGAAGCCGCCAGGAAGGAAGAAGAGATCCAGGAGGCAAACCGACAAATGCAGCTCGAGATCGCCGAGCGCACAAATGTGGAGCAATCACTGAAAGAATCGAGGAGACGCTATCGGGAGCTCATCGACAGCATCAGCGACTTTATCTTCACCCACGATCTGGAAGGGCGGTTTCTTTCCATCAACTCGAGCATATCAGAGAAACTGGGCTATGCGCCGGAAGAGATCATCGGTCGAAGAATCGAGGATTTCATCAGCGCGACGGTTCGAGAGAATTTCAACAGGGAGTACATCGAGCATCTCAAAGCCCGCGGCGAAGCCGGCGGCATAGCTATTTTCGTGTCCAAGGACAACAGGGAACACTACGTAGACTACCGCACCTCACTGGTGAAGATGAATGGGCAAGTCCTATACGTGTCGGGCTCTGCCCGAGACATCACCGAGCAAAGGCTGGCCAATATGGCACTGAGGCAGAGTGAAGAACACCTCAAGATCGTCATGGACTCGATTCATGCCGGTGTCATGGTCATCGACGCGGAGTCCCACGTGATCGTCGATGCCAACCCCTTTGCCCTTCAGTTGATCGGCTGCACCAGGGAAGAGACTATCGGGAGAAGATGCCACAAATTCATCTGTCCGAAAGAGGAGGGTCAATGCCCCATCACCGATCTTGGCCAGACCATCGATCTGTCCGATAGGGTTGTGCGAACCTGTCACGGAAGCGAGTTGCCGGTTCAGAAAAGCGTGGTTCAGGTGACCAGGAGAGGCAGGCAGTATCTGGTGGAGAGTTTCTTCGACCTCTCTAACCGCAAGGAGATGGAGGAAAACCTCAAGGCAGCCAAGGAGGCTGCTGAAGCGGCAAATCGCGCCAAGTCCAGTTTTCTTGCCAACATGAGCCATGAAATCCGCACTCCCATGAACGGCGTCATGGGGATGCTGGAACTTCTCCTGCGAACCGGACTCTCCGGACAACAGATGGAACTGGCCAGGACCTCCTACGCCTCGGCCGAGAATCTCTTGTCCATCATCAATGAGATTCTGGACTTGTCGAAAATTGAATCCGGGAAACTGGTGCTGGAGCGAATCAGGTTTGACGTCCGTGACCTTGTTGAAGGAGCGGTGAAGCTTTTCGCCCAAAGCGCAAAAAGTAAGGGAGTCGCATTGTCATGCAGGCTTTCACCCGACGTGCTTCCCAACGCGTGGGGCGACCCGTTGCGAGTGCGCCAAATTCTATCAAACCTCATCAACAATGCCATCAAGTTCACCGAAAGTGGCGAGGTGGTCGTCGAGCTCAACGGTACACAAGGAACCGGGGACACAACGGAGGTTCTGTTTCGTGTCCGGGATACAGGCATCGGGATTTCCGTCGAGCATTGGGACAAAATTTTCGATCCCTTTTCTCAGGCAGATGGATCCATGAGCAGGAAGTTCGGAGGCACGGGGCTGGGCTTGGCCATCTGCAAACAGCTCGTCGAGCTGATGGGCGGACGCATCGGAGTGGAAAGCGAACCGCACAAAGGGACCAGCTTCTGGTTCGTGCTTCCTTTACAGGGAGGCCAAGCGGAAGAGGATGCGGCAGGATTGGAGCCGAACGGTCCGACACCGGGACAAGGCTGTCACCTGGAGGTGGAGGAAGGGGACGGGGGGTACCACGATGCCCGCATACTCGTCGTGGAGGACAACCAAGTCAACCAGGCCGTTGCCATGGCCATGCTGGAGAGCCTCGGCCTTCGGGTCGATGTTGCGGAGAACGGATTGCTGGCCATCGAGGCGGTCACCCTGAATCACTACGACTTGATCATGATGGACTGTCAGATGCCTGAAATGGACGGTTTCCAGGCCACTCGAATCATCAGAGAGCGAGAGGCCACCTCAAACAATCACGAAAAGCGCGTTCCCATCATCGCACTGACCGCGCAGGCCATGGAGCAAGACCGGACCCTGTGCCTCGGGATGGGCATGGACGACTACCTCAGCAAGCCGTTTTCCATCGAGCAACTGAAGCAAGCCCTCAGCCGATGGGTTCCCGCTAGGGGCGCCGGAGGCTGACCGCAGTATAAGGACTCAGTGGTGAGACCATCTTAAGAATCTGGTAGCGCAAACAGCTTTTCAGTGTCATCGGGCCTCCGTGCAGGATGGGCGAAGGCTTTATCTTGCACACCAAACCGTATACTGCCCACCCTACAGCCCGCTGCAGGATGGAATCATGTTTCCCCGTCACGGGAAAAGCACAAGCCTTCGCCTTATTCTTTCAATGGTTGAAAGATCAGGCTGGAACGGTGACGGGGGAAGGTCCGGTGGAATCAGGCGGTGAGACCATTCAAAGGGAGTGCCGCGGACCTTGAGGTTATAGGCCGTCACCATGAGTGTCTCCAGGTTCAGCACATCCAGGATGTTGTAGGCGAGCAGGGTCTCCAGGGCCTTGTGGTTTCCGCTTCTCCGGTAATCATCCCAGAGCAGCACCGCGAAGAAACCGTCGACTCCCTCCAGATTTCCCCTATCCAGCCCAAGCTTCCTTTCACAACCCTTGAGGCCCCCGGTGTATCCAAGACTCCTCAGGACATACCGCAGATCGATGTGGACCTGATCCAGCTTGATTCCGAGGGAACTTCCGATGAATGGTACGTCGAAGCACTTTCCATTGTAGGTGACGATGATCCGGTATTCTTCGATGGTCCTTTCGAATTCCTGGAGGTTTTCCCCGTGGACGAAGGTGAATACCGAGGTCCCGTCATAAAGGGAGATGGTGGTGACGTGGTCGTCAAAAGTCCCCAGGCCCGTTGTTTCGATGTCCAGATAGGCAACGGAGGGGCGAAACTCTGGAAACAGGCGCCAAAGCTCCCCCGGAGGCAGGAGATCGGCGAAAAACCGGGGATCGTGAGCCTCCAGGTGTTGGATCGATTGCCGGATGCACTCGTCCAGTGCCCTTTTCTTTCCGGGTCCAAGAGGAAGGTGAAAACGACCCGCCTTCGAGAGGCTCTCCCACGAAGTGATGCCGGCAGCCCACAATCGCTGTTCCATCAGATGCCCGAAACCCGGCGCGTGGAGAAATGTGTTCCTGAGCATGGATTCAACTGTGACTCAAAGGGCGACGGTCTGCAATGGCGCTCTTCAAAACCGCGACAAAATCCTCGAACACCCGGGTGGGTTCATGTCTGCCCGCGCGGGTCAGATCCCGAAACATGAGGCGCCGGAGGCCCCACGTCAATTCCAGTTGCACTCCCGAACCGCTGGTTCCCCTGTTGCAGAGGTTTCCCGCATGGTTCCCCATGAGGTCCTCTCGCACCCCCGTCTCGAAGCCCTCTTCGTGGAGTCCGCGGCTCATCGTTTCCATGAGGTCCACATGGAGCCCCCCCATGAAAACTGTGGGCATGCGGCCGGTGCATCCGTGGAACGTGACGATCAAGGAATGCGCGGTAACGATGCGCCTCGCGATGGGCTCGTCGAACCGGGCACTCGTGATGTGCAGTACGCTGTTTCCGGATGGTTTGAGTCCTTCGAATCCGTAGTAGCTGCACTCCGGATGCGCAACGGCACGGGCTATTTCGGAGGTGCCCGGTTCTATGCCGCCTCCGTGGGGTGCCATGATGAGAACATCGCAATCCGCCTCGATCCAGCGGACCTCATAATCGACCCCTTCCTCTTCACCTGCCGCGAGATCCGAATAGCATGAATATTCACTGACGTGAGGTTTCAAAATGATGCTGTTCCTCTCCCCCAACTCCTCTCACGCCAGGGGAGGGGAGTCTTGAGCAGGATGTGCGCCCCATAACCTATAATGAAAAATGACATCAAGACGACCAGCGGCGACCCCAACAGTTGAAACGGGACGCGCCCGGCCCTTTATGGCGGTGGCGTTAGATCAAGAGTGCCGCCCTCGTGGGACCTCTTAAAGTCCACCTTAGCCGGCACACCCGGAAAGCGCCACCGTGGAAGGCGGCGCTACCCTTCGGCGGCCCCATGGCCAAAGTCAACGCTGAACTGCTCGCACTCTTGATTGCACCTGGTCGGCTCCACGTCACAGGGCACAATCTTCCAGGCGAACCGTCATGAGGACTCCCCTTTCTTCTGGGGTGCTTCACCGCCACTCTGGGGCTGGGTGTCTCCAGGCTGCTTCATCATGGGGCAGTCCATGCCCTTCATGCCGCCCATTCCGCCATGATGACGCCCCCTCATGGCCATGGGTCCTCCACCCTGGCCCATCATCGGACACATCATCATGCACATTTTCCCGTGGTGCATCTGTCCCATCTTTTCTCTCATTTCCTTGCGCTGCGAGGCGAACTCGGTGATCACGGCGGCCATTGCCTCTATTTTCTGGTCGGCCTTGGCGGCATTCATGGCAGTGACTTTTTCGTCCAGGCGAGCGTCCATGGCTTTCATTTCGGCTTCCATCTGGTCGTGCTTCGCCATCATTTCCTTACATTTCTCCATCATTTTCTCATGATGGGGCTGCGACGGGCCCGATGCTTCCCCGTGCCCGGCTCCATGCTGGTGTCCCGCATGGTCTCCTCCGTGATGCGGACCAGGTTGAGCCTGACCCACTTCCTTGGGCGCTGCCTTGGGAGCCGCTGCCAGGTGCTCATCGGCAAGAATGCTCAGCGGCAGCGCCAGGAGAGCCAGAATGACGGGAACCAGAAGAACTGACTTTTTCATCGCTTTCTCCTCGTTACTTTGAGATTGACCCCGCGGGGTCTTTCCATTCCAATTATTGTTTCCGGGTTTCCGGTTGCCACGGAACAAGGGGGTTTTCGTCCCCGGTGCACGGTGATCGCCTCCTCTTCAAATCACCATAAAGATAAACCGCAGGGGCTCGATCACAAGTGGAATGGGCCGAAAAAGCATCCTGGCGCCTTGCTTCCATTTATTCTTTGACAAAAGCTCGACATGTTCATAGGTTAACCAAAGTCTTTGTGGTTCCTCGGTGTGCAACGCAGCGTCCGTTTTTTTATCCCACAGCCAGGAGGAAAACATGCATCGGGTATTGGCGATTCTCTTTGCCCTGGTCTTCGGACTGACTCTTGTCCCCATCTGTGCGTCGGCTGCCGATGTGACCCCCTTCGAAGTTTTTCAGGGGAGCGCTCTCAAGCAGATCATCGACCGGAATAAGATCATCGTGGGGATGGAGGTCAAGTTCTTCCCCTTCGAGTATGCCAACGAAAAGGGTGAGCCCGTGGGCTTCGACGTGGACATCGCCCGGCTGGCAGCAACGGAACTGGGCGTGGAACTGGAAATCAAGGACATGGAATTCAGCGGGCTCATTCCGGCGCTCCAGGGAGGCAAAATCGACATGATCATCTCCGGAATGACGCGCACTCTGACTCGATCCAAGGCGGTGACCTTCACCCAGCCCTATTTCGAGACGGGTCTCTGTGTGCTCCTCAGTAAGAAGCGGGCGGAAAATGTCCAGGACGTGAAGGAACTGAACGCCTCCGATCGTATCATCGCCGTGAAGCTTGGGACTACGGGGGACCTCATCACGGGGAAGCTTTTCCCAAACGCCCAGGTCAACCGCTACAAGGAAGAGACGGCCTGTGTCAGGGAGGTGGTCACCGGCCGCGCTGACGCCTTCCTTTACGACCAGCTTTCCATCAGCAAGCATCACAAGGAAAATTCGGACTCCACGCGGGCCATCCTCAAGCCCTTCACCTATGAACCCTTTGCCATCGCCATACGTAAAGGGGACAGCGATTTCCTTGGATGGCTGAACCTCTACCTGGAAACCATCAAGTCGGATGGCCGCTATAAGGAGCTCTACGAGAAGCACTTCCGCGAAATCCTGCACTTGCAGTGATGTCGAAACCGATGTCCATGAGCACCTACAGAATTACTCTGCGGATTCTTCTTGGCTGTTCCATTGCGGCAGGGCTGTACACGCTCTTCGCAGGCATCGACTATCCCTGGAACTGGCGTGTGCCGTGGGAATACCGGGCCCTGTTCATCCAGGGGTTCTTCTACACCCTCGTCGTCTCTTTCGGGTCCATCGTCCTGGGGTTCTGCCTGGGGATCATGGGGGGGCTGGCGAGGGTGTCCACCAGCGTGCTGGCAAGGGAGATCGCCACCCTGTACGTGGAGATATTCCGCGGCACCCCGCTTCTTGTCCAGATCTACGTGTTCTATTTCTGCCTGGCCACCGTCGTGCGCTATGACAACGCCCTGGTCATAGGGATTGTCACCCTTGCGTGCTTCTCCGGCGCATACATCACGGAAATGGTGCGGGCAGGAATAGAATCCATCGACAAAGGGCAGGTGGAGGCGGCCAAGTCCACGGGCCTCGATTACTGGCAAACCCTGCGCTACATTGTTTTCCCCCAGGCACTCAAGCGAATCATCCCTCCGGTGACGGGACAATTCGTCTCTCTGATCAAGGATTCGTCCCTTCTTTCCGTCATCTCTGTCCGGGAATTGACCAAGGCGTCTGAAATCATCAATGCCACGACCTACAGGACTTTCGAGGCATATCTGCCCCTGGCCGGCCTCTATCTGCTCCTCACGTATCCGCTGTCCTACATCACGAGCCAACTCGAGAAACGGATGCGCCACGAGACCTGACATGGTGACTGAGTGAGCACGCTGCTTCAGAGTCTCCTGGATCGACCCACCGCCAACATCGCCCACCGGGGGGCCCGTTCCCTGGCACCCGAGAATACCCTGGCTGCCGCGAAAAAGGCCCTGGAGGCCGGAGCGGACATGTGGGAACTGGACCTGCGAATGACCGCGGACGGCCATGCGGTGGTCATCCATGACGGGACCCTCGAGCGCACCTCCGATGCCCCCCTGGTCTACCCCTCGCGCAGTCCCTGGCGGGTCCGTGATTTCACCCTGGAGGAACTGGGCCGGCTCGATTTCGGATCCTGGTTTCAAGAGGTGGACCCCTACGGACAAATTGCTTGCGGGGCCGTCAGCAGGAAGGATCTGGCCGAATATCGCGGTCAGAGAATCCTCACCCTTGAGGATGCCCTGGCCTTCACCGACGAATTCGCCATTGGCGTGAACCTGGAGATCAAGGATTTGTCAGGCACCGGAGGCCACGCGCTGATTGTGACCCGGGTGGTGAAAGCCATTGAAGAGAGGGCAGTGACAGACCGTGTTATCGTTTCATCCTTCCACCACGATTATCTCAGGGAGGTCAAGATACACAACGCGGGCATTCCCACCGGAGCCCTCGTTCGTGCGCCGCGCCGAAACCCTGAGAAACTGCTGGAGTCTCTGCGGGCCGATGCCTATCATCCCAGGTTCGGGACCATCACCCTGGACGGGATTTCGAAACTTCGAAGGCAGGGCCGTCCGGTCTTTGTATGGGTCGTCAATGACGCGGAGACCATGGGAAAGCTCATCGAGGGCCGGGTCAGCGGGATATTCACGGACTTTCCCCAGACCATGTCGTCCATGCTGGCGTCATCCGGTCGGCAACCACGCAGGCTCTTTCCCGCAGGCCCAACCGAATGAATCGCCGGGGGCTCACCGCGGAGGCGCAGAGAGGGCGGATGTCTGGCTTTACTTCATTTCTTTCTCAGCGATCTCTGCGTGCTCGGCGGTGAAATATCAATATCTTGGAGAAAAGAGCTGCCCATCCATATTGACGAAATGAGGAGAAAACCGCGCGTTGCCTTTTTTGCGGCCCTGCCGTGGGAGTATGGAGCCTTCAGAAGGAGCCTGGGCCCGTGGAAGGAGTTTTCCACCAAGCCGTTCAAGGGTTTCAGCCTGTCCACGGAAGACAAGGAACTGCTCCTGGTGGAAACGGGAATGGGCAAGGCAATGGTAGAGACTGCCCTGAACTGGGCCTTCTGGGCATGGCATCCCCATGTGCTCGTCTCCTTTGGATTTGCGGGAGGCCTGAACCGGTCGGTGCGCGTCGGAGACATTTTCCTTTGCAGCGATCTTTCCTGCTTTGACTCGAACGTGCGGACGATGACCCGGGTCCGCTACAGGATGGAACCGCACCCGGAAATTCTGGCTTTCTGCCGCACTCACGGCGCAACCGCAGCCCGTTGCATCACCACCCTACATCTCGAGCCCAAGGGCTTCCTGCCGATGAATCCGGGCGATATGTCACGCCCACAAGGGGCTATGCTACGGGACCCCTTCGTGCCGGCACAGTCGGGCGATATTCCCACACTGGTGGACATGGAAAGCCATTTTGCCGCCATGTTTGCCAACGAACACCGGATCCCTCTCCTCTGTTTCCGAGCCGTCAGCGACGCCCACAACCAGAAATTGGGATTTGATTTGACGGAAGTTTCCGACGCCCGGGGACACGTGGATCCCTGGGTGGTCTGCAAGACCATCATTCGGAACCCGGCCGTCATTCAGGCCTTCATGGCTTCCTGGCGGCGGTCCCACCAAGCCGAGCGCAACCTGGCGAGGCTTCTGACAGCCTTTGCGAACCTCCCCGCCTCCCGAATCAGGGCGATCCTCGGCCCAGGGGTGTCCTGGCCCGAGGCTCAGCTGGATCCGTAGACCTCTCTGTGCGCGGGGAAATCCCGAAGGTGTCTCTCGAGGGCATCGAGCGTGAGGCTTCTCATCTTGTAAAGGGTGAAAAGGAACCCCAGGAGGAGAGGATACAGGAGGAGCAGGCAGCCGACGAGCCCCATGAAGGTCTCTCCGATCCAGAAGGTCACCGTCAGGTTGAAGGCCAGGACGCAGAGGTACAGCAAGGGTCCCAGCAGAGTCATCCCCGGTACGCGGCTGAGGATGGAAGGGGCTCGAGGCTCCAGCCACCTGACCCGGTCCAGCAGCTGCAACGTTCCAACCAGCACGAACCCCACCAGGAGCCACCCGCCGAAATTGCTCATGGGGATTCCGAAATAGAGCCCATTGGAGCGGTACCCGTAGATTTGACCGAGAAACCAGCGGTGCCCCTGGAGTGCGACGGGGTCGATGATGATGTCCAGAAGCACGAAAAGAAAGGCCCCGAGGACCCATGTTTCCCATGAGCGCCGCAGGGCACGTGTCTCAAGGACAATCACCTGTCCCGACCTGGCCGCCAGGGGACTCAGTAGAAAAATCGCCATGGAGTAGCTGCAGTACGAGAGGAAGACATAGGAGAGGGAATCCATGAACGGGACGCCAAGGACCCAGAGCTCCCTGCCCACTGTCTCGGGGATGTAGTAATAATCGCCGTAGGGAATGCCCCAGTGGATGGAGGAGTATTCGGAAAGCCAGGCCAGAGAGTACCCCAGCGGGATGTAAACGACGGCCCCGCGAACACCGACGTGCGAGCTGGCCGCAAGGATGTACATGAACAGGAATGCGAACACATAAGGGCGCAGGACCACCGTTCCCAGAAGGAGCTCCAGGCTAGCGAACATGGAGATTCCACCTGATCATGCGCAGCATGTCCCAGCCGGTCATCTGCCTCACCACCGTGGGTTCATAGCCGCAGTGAACCATGCACTGCCGGCAGCGGGGGTCCCGGCCCGAGGCGTAATAATCCCAGTCCGTGCTCTCCATGAGCTCGCCATAGGTGGGGTAATGGGCGTCCGTGATGAGGTAGCAGGGAGCTTTCCATCCCTGGGTGTTGCGGGTGGGGTTTCCCCAAGGGGTGCATTGGAGTTGCCGGTCCCCGCTCAGAAAGTCGAGGTAGATGGGATTGCTGATGAGGGGAAACCGATGCTGCCAGGATCGGATCTGTTGGAATTTTCCTATGATCTCTTCGCGGGTGAGAAAAACCTCGCCGGTCACGTCCTCGTAGCTGAATCCCGGGGCCACCAGGATTCCATCGACCCCGAGGTCCGTCAGTTGCGTGAACAGGGCTTCCAGGTCCTCGACCTCCGTTTCGCGATAAACCGTTGTGTTGGTGCTCACCCGGAACCCCCGGGCCTTGGCGGCCTTGACCCCGGCAGCGGCTTTGCGGAAGCCGCCTTCCTTGACGATGATGGCGTCGTGCACCGGTTCGGTCCCATCGAAGTGCACATTCCAGGTGAAATGGGCATCGGGACGGTACCTGTGGAGGGATTCTTCCAGGAGCAGTCCATTGGTGCAGAAGTAAATGTGCTTGCGGCGCCTGAGCAGCGCATCCACCAGGTCCTGAGCCCGGCTGTAGAGAAGAGGTTCCCCGCCGGTGATGGTCACAACGGGGGTGCCGGCTTCATCCACCGAATGGAGGCATTCCTCGAGGGTCATTTCCTTGCCGAGGGTGCTCTGGTATTCTCGGATCCTTCCGCACCCGGCGCAGGTGAGGTTGCACCGGTGAGTGGGCTCCAGCATGAGCACCAGCGGAAACCGACGGATCCCCTGCATCTTTTTCTTCAGCAGATATTCCGTCATGGAGAGGTACAGACTGACTGGAAAGCGCATCAAGACCTCGTTTGATTGACGTATCCGTTTTCGGTGAACCAGGCGACGGCGTCGGAGAGTGCCTTTTCCACGGGGGTTTGAGGAAGCCCCAGTTCTCGAACCGCCTTGCCCGCGTCGAAATACATGAACTTCTTCGCCATCCTCACTCCCTCGAGGGGTATGAGGGGCTGGGTTCCCGTCAGCCGGGAAGCCGCTTGGAAGAGATGAGCCAGGGCTAGGATAGGCGTGTGGGGAAGGCGTATCCACGGCGCCTTGACCCCCGAGAGCTTCTCGAGATGCTGAAAGATCTCAGAGAGAGCCATGTTCCGATTCCCAAGGATGTATTTTTCCCCGACGCGCCCGACTTCCAATGCCAGAAGATGCCCCGCGGCCACATCACGCACATCGATAATATTCAGCCCCGTGTTCAGATAGGCCGGCATGCGACGGTTGAGGAAATCCACGATGATCTTCCCCGTCGGGGTGGGTTTGTGATCTCCCGGCCCCACCGGTGTGCTCGGATGCACCATGACGATGGGAAGACCTCGCTGAAGGAATTCCTCGGCCTTGCGCTCCGCAAGATACTTGGACCTCTTGTAGTGGCCCACCATGTCATCCAGGGAGACCGGCACGGTTTCGTCGGCCGGCGACCCGTCCCTATTGAGTCCAAGGGCCCCCACACTGCTCGTGTAAACCACGCGATCCACCCCGGTATCCAGAGCGGCCTGGAGCACATGGACGGTGCCGTCGACGTTGTTTGCGTATATTTCGGCTGGATCCTTCGCCCAAAGCCGGTAGTCGGCGGCCACGTGAAAAACCGCCTCGCAGCCTTTCATGCCATGGGAGAGGTCCTGATACCTCCCGAGATCCCCAATGCGCCACTCAACCGAGAGAGCATCCGCCTCGGGATGAGTTGACCCGCTTCGCCTCAAAGCGATGACCTGCCACCCCTGTTGAAGGAGGTTTCGAGCCACGTGATATCCAACGAAACCAGTCGCTCCCGTCACAAAGGCTTTGGGCATGGTCGGGAATCCTTTGGCCGCGGCCCGTCGAAAGCCACGGTGAATGTGGCGGGAAAAGCCTCCCGCACGGTTGGGGCCCCTGCCCGGGTGCTCCGGGAGTCCTCGCCCCGGCGTGTGCACCATATAACAAAAGTGGTGAGGGGATGCAATGTGGGAGATCCTCTCCAGGCCCGCCTGGTTTCATGAAAAGAAAGGTTTTTTGATTGACAGGGTCCCCCGTGAAATGTAGAGAGTTCTCCATGCACAAAGCGGGTTTATTGGGATGAACCAGTTGCATGATCCTTATGACAGGAGGATGAAAATGGGACCAAGAAAGCTTTTTGCAGTGGTGGTGGCCGTCGCCATTCTGATCGGCGGCATTGCGGGCGCGAGTCTTGCCCAGGATAAGATCAAGATTGGCGCTTATCTGCCCATGACCGGCGCCGTGGCTGCGTATGGAGAGTCCGAGTGGAAGGGAATCCAGGTCGCCAAGGAAATGGAGCCCGAGGTCCTGGGGAAGAAGATCGAAACCGTCTTGGTGGATACCAAGAGCGACAAGATCGAAGCAGCCAATGCCATGACCCTTCTCGTTGAAAAGGAGAAGGTGGTTGGAGTCCTCGGAGAGGCCATCAGCGGCAACAGCATGGCGGGCAATCCCATCTCGGAAGCGGCAAAGATCCCCACGGTCAGTCCCACGGCAACCAATCCTCTTGTCAATCAAGGAAAACAATATGCGTTTCGGGCCTGTTTCATCGACCCCTTCCAGGGACAGGTGGCAGCCCGCTTTGCCAAGGAAGAGCTCAAGGCCTCAACGGTTGCGGTCATCATCGACATCGCCCAGGACTACTGTGTCGGCCTCGGCAACTTTTTCGTGAAGGAGTTTGTGAAACTGGGCGGAAAGGTCGTTTCCACCACCTACATCCAGACCGGAGACCAGGATTTCTCCGCGCAGCTGTCCGCGGTCCAGGCGTCCAAACCCGATGTCATTTACGCCCCGAACTATTACACCGAGGATGCACTCCTGGCCAAACAGGCTCGTGACCTCGGCATCAAGGTTCCCATCCTGACGGGGGACGGAGCCCAGGAGGAGGCCCTGATCAAGGTGGGTGGCGCCGCGGTGGAGAACATGTATTTCACGGGCCATTTTCACAAGCAGGCTGCGACCACCGAGCGGGCCAAGGAATTCATGAAGCGCTACGAAGAGAAGTACAAGAAGGACACGGACGCATTCGGCGCACTCGGTGCCGACGCTTACTTCCTCCTGGTGGATGCCATCAAGAGAGCGGGCTCAACCGACGGAACCAAAATCCGTGAGGCCCTGGCCCAGACCAAGGATTTCAAGGCCGTCTCCGGAACCCTCACCATGGGAGACAACGGCAATCCCGTCAAGAGCATGGTCATCAACAAGGTGGAGGGAGGCAAGTTCGCCTACGTCACCACGGTGAATCCATAGGAGCTGTTCAAGAACAGCGTTTACACATTCACGGCGCAGGTGAGAGACTTTTGAACAAAACGTGGTCATCATAAGTGCAAAGACCGGAAGGGCAGGGGGGCTCGATGTCACCCTGCCTTTTTTTGGGTTGTAGGTCTGCCTCTCTCAAAACCCACCCACTCTCTCTCTGGCGCACTTCAAGCCCTCACTTGTTGTCCTGTCACGGACGGTGGGTTATCATCGCATCCCAGTCCAATCGGAGAATAGTGCCTAAAGTGAACTGAACCTAAATTGAGCGATTCACTCTCTGAAAGCCCTTAGAAAATGCCTTGCCATGCGGGCGGGGATAAACCCCGCCCCTACGATGTGGGTTAAAGGACATTTTCGTAGGGGAGGGCTTTACGCCCTCCCGCAGTGACAAGCATGCTGGAATATCGCTCACTTCAGGCTGAAGTGAGGCGAAGTGCCTAAAGTGAACTAAAGTGAGCTAAAGTGCCTAAAGTGAGAGGAGGCGCTTGAAGATAGCCACACTGGGTAAAGTTGATCGACGTGGCTGGAGCGCACCAACGGTAGCGCCGCCTTCCACGGCGGCGCAGGCAGCCGGCGGTTGGCTAAATGCTACATAAGTCCTCAGGATTGTTTAAAAACCATCCCATGCACCCGGCAGATCTCAAGGGGTCCCCACAGTGACACTCACCATTTTTCTGCAACAGCTTGTGAACGGCGTCTCTCTCGGGAGCCTCTACGGGCTTGTGGCCATCGGCTACACCATGGTTTACGGCATCTTGCGATTGATCAATTTCGCCCATGGGGATCTCCTCATGTTCGCAGCCTACACGGCCATCTACGGAGTGGCCCTTTTCACCCTGCCCTGGTATGTCTCCTTTCCCCTGGCTATCCTCATCACCGGGATGATGGGCATACTCCTGGATCGGGCGGCGTACAAGCCCCTGAGGGACGCACCCCGTATTTCGCTTCTCATCTCGGCCATCGGAGCCTCTTTTCTGCTGGAGAACCTGGCCCTGGTCCTTCTCGGGGGCGTTCCCAAGGCCTTCCCAAGACCTCCCATGTTCGACCAGGTCATCGAATTCTGGGGACTTCGAGTCCAGGTGCTCACCATATACACTCCCGTCATCACCCTCCTGCTCCTCTTCGGACTCCTGTTCATCGTCTACAGAACCAAGACGGGCAAGGCCATGCGCGCGGCGTCCAAGGATTTTGAAACGACGCGGCTCATGGGAGTCAACCTGGACAGGATCATCGCCGTGACATTTCTCCTCGGGTCTTCCCTTGCGGCGGCCGGTGGCATCATGTGGGCCATGAAGTATCCTCAGGTGAATCCTTTCATGGGCGTTTTTCCGGGACTCAAGGCTTTCATCGCGGCGGTTCTCGGGGGAATCGGCAACATCGTCGGGGCGGTCATAGGGGGCTTTCTGCTGGGCCTCGGGGAAATCCTCATCGTGGCGCTTCTCCCTGGACTTGCCCAGTATCGAGACGCGTTTGCCTTCGTCATCCTCATTGTCGTGCTGCTTTTCCGACCCACGGGCATCATGGGCGAAGCCATAACCGACAAGGCTTGATGGAACGAAGCAGGGGACAGATCGCGGGCGGGCTCCCTCAAGAATTGCCCCGGCGCGGGGGGCGTTGAGCGGGCGGCTTCGACACCGCCCTTCCAACTGAGAGAAGGCGCACAATGGACAGGGTAAACCGAAACATTCTCCTCAATGTCGTGACTATTCTTATTTTTGCCGGGATCATCCATCTCTTCAACCGGTACGGCTCCGACTACCACATCAGAATCCTCAACAACATGGCCATCTTCATCACACTGGCCGTGAGCTACAACCTCATCAACGGGGTGTGCGGGATTCTTCACCTGGGGCCCAACGCATTCGTAGCCATTGGAGCCTACACATCAGCACTGCTCACCATGAGTCCCCTGGAAAAGCAACTGAACTACATCATCGAGCCACTCATGTGGCCGTTCAGCGTCCTGAGCGCCCCGTTTCTCATTTCGCTGGTCGCCGGGGGTATACTCGCCACCTTCTTTGCTTTCCTCATCAGCTTCCCGGTTTTCAGGGTCAGAGGGGACTACCTCGCCATCGTGACCCTGGGGTTCGGAGAAGTGGTCAGGGTCTTGTGCAATGCGTTCCAGGGCGTGACCAACGGCCCTCTCGGCCTCAAGGGGCTGGCTCCCCACACGAATCTCTATTGGTCCTGGGGAGTCGCCGTGGTGACCATCGTGGTCATATCAAAACTGGTGAAAAGCAGCTACGGGAGGGCCATGAAGGCCATCCGCGAGGATGAAACGGCGGCAAAGGCCATGGGCATCGACCCTTACAAACACCTTCTCATGGCTTTTCTGATCAGCGCGTTCTTCTCGGGGGTGGCGGGCGGCTTGCTCGCCCACCTGATCACCACCATCTCTCCCACGCTGTTCAGCTTCTTCCTGACCTTCAACCTCCTCATCATGATCGTGGTCGGCGGACTCGGGAGCACCACCGGAGCCGTGATAGGGGCAGCCCTTTTCGCCTGGGGAGGAGAGGCTCTCAGGATCGTCGAACAGCCCATAGCAATCGGCGGTTTGACAATCCCCGGAATACCGGGAATGCGCATGGTTATGTTCAGTCTCATTCTCATGATCGTCATCATCTTCGCCCGCCGCGGAGTCATGGGCAGGAGTGAATTGAGCTGGGACCGCGTGCTTGCCGTAAGAAAGGCGACCGCGGCCATCAAGGAATGAACCGATGACCGACCCGCCTCGCGGGGGGTATGCATGCCTGGAACACACTGGTTTCGGTCGTTTCGCCTCGTGGACGGATTAAACGGTCTGATGTACCAAGGAGCGAGATCTTTTCCATGAACGGTTTTTTTCGTGCGGAACACCTGGTGATGCGCTTCGGAGGCCTCACGGCTGTGAACGACTTCTCCATCACCATGCGCCCTGGTGAACTGGTGGGGCTCATCGGGCCTAACGGGGCGGGAAAGACAACCGTTTTCAACATGATCACCGGAGCCATTGCGGCCAGCGGTGGGCGCATTTTCTTGCAGGGTGACGAAATCACCCACCTTCCCGTTCATGCCATCACCGCTCGGGGAATCGCCCGCACCTTCCAGAACATCCGGCTCTTCTCCGACCTCACTGTCCTCGAGAACGTGATGATCTCTTTCCACCACAAGCTGCGGGCTCACTTCTGGGATGCCATGCTGGGCCTCCCCGCATACCGAAGAGAAGAGATACGCATGAAGGAAGAAACCATGGAGTTCCTTCAGGAGCTGGGCCTGGCTCACCTGGCGCTGGAAAAAGCGGTGGCACTGCCGTACGGAAAGCAGAGAAGGCTCGAGATAGCACGGGCCCTTGCTATCCGGCCCAAGCTCCTCTTGCTGGATGAACCGGCCGCGGGAATGAATCCGCAGGAAACCATGGAACTCATGGACCTTCTGCGTGAACTCCGGGACAAGTACTCTCTGACCATGCTGCTCATCGAACACGACATGAAATTCGTCATGCGACTGTGCGAAAGGATCAAGGTGCTCGATTACGGGAACACCATTGCGGAAGGCTCTCCCAGCGAGATTCAGAGTGATCCGGACGTCATCAAAGCCTACCTGGGGACGGTAAAACATGCTTGATGTGGAAGGACTCCATGTTTTCTACGGTGGCATCCATGCGCTCAAGGGAGCCCATCTGAAGGTGGAGGAGGGACAGATCGTCACCCTCATCGGGGCCAACGGGGCGGGGAAGAGCACGGCTCTCAGGACGATCGTGGGACTTGTGAAGCCGCGGTCGGGGTCCGTCCGGTTCAACGGCGAGGATCTCACCCGGCTCCAGACCCATGAGGTCATCAAGCGAGGCATCGCCATCAGCCCGGAAGGCCGCAGAGTTTTCTCCAACCTGACCATTCTGGAGAATCTGGAGCTCGGAGCATACATCCGGGATCAGAAGACTTTCGACACCCAGCTCGAATGGGTGTACTCGCTTTTTCCCCGGTTGCTGGAGCGGAGGAAGCAACTGGCCGGGACCCTGAGCGGCGGCGAACAGCAGATGCTCGCCCTGGGCAGGGCCCTCATGAGCCGACCCCAGCTTGTTCTCCTCGATGAGCCTTCCCTGGGCCTGGCGCCCCTCGTGGTTGAGGAAGTGTTCAGAATTATACAGACAATCAACCGGGAAGGGGCTACAATTCTGCTTGTGGAACAGAATGCCATGGCGGCCTTGCAGGTCGCCCATTACGCCTATGTCCTGGAGACGGGCAGGGTCACATTGGAGGGAACCGGTCAAACGCTCCTTGAAGACGAACGGGTTCGCAGGGCGTACCTCGGCGAATAGCGACAAGGAGCCAAGTCAGGGCCACCGTCCGGCGATGAAGCAATTGAGCCTTTTTCAAAGTCAGGGGGATAAAGACCTGAAGGCCCACGCGCCTCTCGCGGAAAGAATGCGCCCTCGGCGCATTGAGGAATTCCTGGGACAATCGCACCTCCTCGGTCCGGGCAAAATCCTGGACCGCATTCTGCGCAATCAACACCTCCAGTCCATCATTTTCTGGGGTCCGCCAGGGTGCGGCAAGACCACCCTGGCATGGATCATTGCAGCCCAAACCAACACGAACCTGATTTCCCTTTCCGCTGTCATGGCTGGAACCCGGGAGATCCGCTCAGCCGTTGAGGAAGCCCGAAGCCGGTGGGCCAGGGAAAAGCGGCGCACGTGGCTCTTCATGGATGAGATCCACCGGCTCAACAAGGCCCAACAGGATACCCTGCTCCCCCACGTGGAAAACGGGACCATCCTGCTCCTCGGAGCCACCACGGAAAACCCGTCTTTCGAGATCATCAGGCCCTTGCTTTCAAGGACCCAAGTCCTTGTCCTGGAGCCGTTGGAAGCTGAAGATCTGTCGGCCCTCATCGAGGGGACCCTGGCGGACCGGGACCGGGGCCTCGGGAAGTATCCCGCTCAACTGACCGAGGAAGCCCGATCTTACCTCATGGCGGCAACGGGAGGCGATGCCCGGGTGCTTCTCAACGCCCTGGAAATTGCCGTTCTGACGACTCCACCCTCGGATGACGGGCTGCGCCGTGTCGATCTTGAGACCGTGAATGAGGCCCTGCAGCGACGAGCGGTCCATTACGACAAGGGGGGAGAGGAGCACTACAATCTCATCTCGGCTCTGCACAAAAGCATTCGAGGCAGCGATCCCGACGCGGGGCTCTACTGGCTTGCCCGGATGCTCGATGCCGGCGAGGACCCTCTCTACATTGGAAGGCGTCTCGTTAGGATGGCGACGGAAGACGTGGGGCTCGCCGACCCCTTTGCCCTTGTCCACGCCATGGGTGCCGTGCAGTCGTATGAATTTCTGGGAAGCCCCGAAGGGGAGCTGGGGCTGGCTCAAACCGTGGTGTATCTTGCCCTTGCTCCCAAGAGCAATTCCATGTACACGGCGTACGGAAGGGCCCTGGAAGTTGCGAGGAAAACCGGGTCGTCCCGGGTTCCCCTGCACCTGCGCAACGCGCCAACGGGCCTGTTGAAAAAGCTTGGCTACGGCAGGGAGTACCAGTATCCTCACGATGACCCGGAAGGCTGGACACCGGAAGTTTATCTCCCGGAGGACCTGGAAGGATCACAGTTTTACCGGCCCACGAGCAGGGGCTGGGAGGGAAAACACAAGGATGTTCTTGAAGAGAGACGCAAGAAGGCGTCCGCTCTTTTGAAGGGCAGGGATGAGAAAAAATGAGGCATCGTTCTTCCGGTCCAGTCCCAAGGCTGGACATTGCCGATGCGGGTAAGGTCTTCTGAACCATGACTTCGCTCGAACGGAAAAAGAAATCCATCGAAGGCATCAAACCCTTCAGGCTCGTGAAGCACCTCTCCCTGTCGAGCCTCATGGTGATCCTGGTTTGTACACTCCTCATTTCGGCCTTCATCTCCCAACGAGCCAAGGAGATCCTTCTCTACAAGAGCGAACAGTACTCCTTGCTCGTGGCGGAAAACCTCAACCACCAGGTCTTTTTTCAGTTCACCCTGCCCACACTCATCGCCGACGAGGAGATCAGGCTCAGCCGTGAGTCCCAGTACAATCGCCTCGACAAGGTCGTCAGGAACACCATCCATGGCTTTGATGTGGACAAGGTGAACATCTACAGTCCCGACCAGGTTCTCACGTACAGCACGGAACCCCAGATCATCGGCACCAAGGGTGACGCCGGCGACCTGTTTCAAAGGGCACTGAGCGAGGAGTCGGTGTCAGTCCTCACGGGAGAGGACGACTATTTCTTCATGTTGCCGTGGGGGAGCGGCAAGCCGAGGCAGCTGAAGACATACCTCCCCATGTGGGAGGAACGCCCCCTCAGCTGGAAGCGAGGGAAGATCCTCGGCGTCTTCGAGATCATCCAGGACATCTCCAGGGACTATGCGATCATCCAGCGGTTTCAGCTCATTGTGGCCCTGAGCTTCCTAATTTTTGTGAGTATACTGTTCACGGCCATATTCATCATCGCGAGAAGGGCGGAACGCATCATTTCCGCCAGGGCCGCCGAGAGGATCAAGCTCGAGGAGCAGCTGCATCAGACGGAGCGTCTCGCCGCCCTGGGTGAGATGATCGCCGGGATTTCCCATGAAATCCGAAATCCCCTGGGCATCATCCGCAGCACCGCGGAGCTCCTGCATCAGCGGACGGGTGAGGAGAGGCAGAAGCGTTTCACCTCCATCATCGTGGAGGAGTCCACCCGTCTCAATGCTATCCTTACGGAATTCTTGGACTTTGCGCGACCCAAGACATTGAGGCCCAGCAAGTGCAGGCTCGAGGAAGTCCTCGAACGCAATCTCAGGGTCCTGGAAGCGGAATGTCAGAGGCTCGGCGTTGAAGTCCAGAGAGACTACCAAACGGGAAGCTACGCCATGGATGCGGACTGCGATCTCCTTTACCGGGCACTGGTGAACCTCTTCGCCAATGCCCTCCAGGCCATGCCCGAAGGAGGGAAACTCCGCGTCAGGACCGCCCTCGCCAACGGAAGGCACGGGTCCGGCGAGGTGGAGCTCCACATTCAGGACAGTGGTCACGGCATCCCGAAAGAGGTGCTGAAGAAAATATTCAATCCTTTTTTCACCACACGAGAGAAGGGCTCCGGCCTGGGCCTGGCAATCGTGCGAAGCATCATCGACGGCCACGGCGGGTCCATTGAAGTGGAAAGTGAGGAACAGAAGGGGACCACCATGGTCATCCGGCTGCCCCTCGAGCAGTCTGAGTCCGAAGTGGGTCGGGAAACAACGGCGGAGTGAATGGAAACCATACTGATCGTAGACGATGAAAAAAACTACCTCCTGGTACTCGAGGATCTCCTGGTGGAGGAAGGGTACCAGGTGGTCACGGCGGACAGCGCTCAGAAGGCCCTTGAAATCCTTAAGGGGCACGACCTGGATGTTGTCATCACGGACATGAAAATGCCGGGAATGGACGGCATGACCCTCCTCCAGCGTGTCCACGCCCAGAATCCCGATCTTCCCGTCATCATGATGACCGCTTACGGCAGCGTCGAGAAAGCGGTCGAGGCCATGCGGAAGGGGGCCTTCGATTACATCCTCAAACCTTTCGAAAACATAGAATTCAAGTTGACGATCCGAAAGGCCATCGACCATTTCCAGCTCGTCTGCCAGAATCGCTACTTGACCCGGGAACTGCAGGATCGCTACCAATTCAACAACATAATTGGAAAAAGCGCTTCCATGCAGCGCATTTACCGGCTCATTGAAAAGGTGGCTCCCAGCAAGGCCACGGTTCTCGTCACCGGGGAGTCGGGCACGGGCAAGGAGCTCATCGCCCGGGCCATCCACTTCAACAGTCCCAGGGTTGAGCGGGCTTTCATTTCCGTCAACTGCGGAGCACTGCCCGAAACACTCCTCGAAAGCGAGCTCTTCGGCCACGAAAGGGGCGCTTTCAGCGGAGCGGTGAGCCAGAGAAAAGGGCGCTTCGAGCTGGCCCACGAGGGCACCCTGTTCCTGGATGAAATCAGCGAGATGTCTCCGCCGCTGCAGGTGAAGCTCCTGAGGGTCCTGCAGGAAATGGAGTTCGAGCGGGTGGGGGGGACTCAGACCCTGAAGGTGGACGTCCGCATGGTGGCGGCCTCCAACCGGGAACTTAGGGTGGAAGTGGCCGATGGACGCTTCCGGTCCGACCTCTTCTACAGGCTCAACGTGGTCCACGTCCATCTCCCCCCTCTGCGGGAGAGGAAAGACGACATCCCCCTCCTGGTCAATCATTTCCTGAAGAAATTCGCCGGTGAAGGGAGTCTCTGCGGCCTGAAGCTCGAACCCGAGGCCATGCGCCTGCTCCTGGATTACGCCTGGCCGGGGAATGTCCGCGAATTGGAAAACGTCATCGAACGGGCGGTGATCTTGTGTAATGGGGAAGAAATCCTGGCCAAGGACCTGCCTCCCGAGGTTCACTCTCCAAGGCGCGAGATGGTGGAGCCGGAAGGCGGCGCTGATGACCGGAGCGATGGGGAATTGCGCCGGGTGCCCTCTGAGGATCGAACAGACCAGGTGGATCCGGGGGAGCGGCTTCCTCGTTGGGGGCTGAGACCCAGGCAGATGAAGGGCCTTGAATTCATCAAGATTCACGGGTTCATCACCAACAGGCACTATTCCCAGATCAACGACATTTCCGAACGCCAGGCTCTGCGGGAACTCAGCGAGCTGGTTGATTCAGGGATGCTCACCCGCATTGGCAAGGGAAGGGCGTGCCGCTACGTGGTCGACAGGGATTCCGCGGGGGTCCTGCAAGGTTGATGGAATTCCTTCCCGACTTGGGAACGAACGTGGAGGGGGCTCGGCCCCGAATGGGACTCAAGTTAGACGCAGATATACTGGCGGGGGCGTCAGGAAAGTATGGCGGATCGGGCCAGGACGTCACAGCGCTCGTTTTCTGGGTGCCCCTGGTGTCCCGGCACCCAGTGCCACCGGATCTGGTGTTTCTGAGACAGCCCGTCCAGTTCCTCCCAAAGATCCCGGTTCTTGACCGGTTCCTTGGTCGAGGTCTTCCACCCGTTGCGTTTCCACGCGTGAATCCATGAAGTGATGCCGTTCTTGAGATACTGGGAATCGGTGTAGAGGTTCACCGAACAGGGCTCCTTCAAGGCCCGCAAAGCTTCGATGACGGCCATGAGCTCCATGCGGTTGTTTGTCGTATGCGGATCGGAGCCGGAAAGCTCCCTCTCGACGGTCTTGTAGCGCAAAATCGCTCCCCATCCTCCCGGACCCGGATTGCCCCGGCAAGCGCCATCCGTGAAGATTTCGACACTCTTCCTGCCTCTACCGCCCTTATCGCCCTGCATCCCACCAACTCCAACCTCTATCCACTTTCATGCGGAACTGCTCAAAAAAATCTATCTCCACCCGCACACTCACGAAACCCTGTCCCCTGATCATGAGAACGGAGAGAGCTGCCTCCTGATGAACTGCTCGATGCGCTTTGACGTCAATTTGCCCACGGCCTGTGCCACTTTTTCCATGGGGATCTCGGCCCTCGCCATGGCCTGATGCCCCCCCGCGCACCCGATGGGCCCGAAGGCCCGTCGCACGGTCCTCCCGGCGTCCTTTCTGTATCCGTCGTTACGCACGCTGATGATGAGGTGCCCTTCGTAGATCCCTGAGATGATGCTCCAGGAAATGTCACTGATCTTCAGGAAAAATTCAGCAATCTCGACGAGGACGTCCGCGGAGGGGACTTCGTCCAGGTGCGCGAAGATCCGGTCCCTCACCACGTGCTTTCTTTCCACGGCTTTGGAGAAGTACTTGAGATCCTTGAGGGAGAGATCGGAAATCTCTATTTTTCTCAAGATGTTATGGTTAGCCAAGCCAAAAAGGTACCGGAAGGCTTCGATGTCTTCATCGAGGGTCTTGCGCTCGAAACTCCGGGTGTCCGTCTTGATCCCGTAGAGGAGCGTCGTGGCAAGAACCTCTGACGGCTTGATTCTCGCCGCCCTCAAATATTGGGTGAGGATGGTCGATGTGGCCCCGTATTCCGGATGGACCTCAACGAAGGGCGCCTCCACGGAAACGCTCAAGGGATGATGATCGATCACCACGCTGTACGTGAACTGAAGAAACTTGTCGTTGTGATGAGGCTGGGCGTCGACAAGAAGGAACTTGTTGAAATCATTCAGGGATAGGTCGGAAAGGAGTGTGAGGGGAAGCTTCAGGAAGCTCACCATGGTGACGTTGTTGAGGCGGCGGATGGGGCGTATCATCCCGATGGTGGTGGACTGGACCTTGTGCCAGAGGAGTCGCTTCAAGGCGAGAGCCGACGCGATGGCATCCGGGTCCGGATCGATTATGATGAGAGCGTGGTCCTTGGAGTTGAAGCAGGCGAATAGATCTTGGATGACCGACTTGGGTGATCGGCGCTTGCCTTGGAACTTGGCGGGGACTGCTGATGGCTTGTCGTTCATCTTTGAGACATGCTTGAATGGGGTTGGGAGAGAAGAGCCAAGTCACCCGGGGGAGATTCTTTGAAAATATGAAAAAAGGGCGGCCTGCTGTGCCACCCTGATTTTTTCCTGGAGCGGGAAACGGGATTTGAACCCGCGACTTCAACCTTGGCAAGGTTGCACTCTACCGCTGAGTTATTCCCGCCCATGTGCGAGATGAATAGATAGTAAAGTGGAGCCCCTTAGTCAAGAAAAAAAGTCCAAACCAGACACATAACGTCTGATAATGTATATTATGTTAACTTAAAGATGCTTGGCGACTGCAGTGAGGCCGAAACGGTGGCACCGCTTCCACGGCGCCGAGGAAGAGATGAAATCCATTGTGACGTCGCCGTCGAAGGCGCCCTGCCATACGCACCTCTCAGATCCCCGGCGGGTTTCGATGTGTCCCCTTTCCACCTTGCCACCCGTCGCCCCGTCCAGCTATGCTAGGAAGAGACGTCTATTCGCCGGAGGGACACCGCCACCGATTCCCTGGGTCACACGGCATGATGCCCGCGAGTGCTCCCTCCGCCGACATCCACAATGAGTGCCGGAGTATCCCGAAATGGCTGGACGAGTCAACCCCAGGACCCTTGCCAGGACATTGAGCACCATCGCGGTTCACTGTCCCTGGGAACACGGTCTCTTCTGGGACCCGGACGGGTCCATGCCCTGGAAGGAATTCTACTGGGCCCTGCAGGAGGATCATTCCCTGCGGTTCGTCAGGGAGAGCCACATCCGCGAACTGGCTTATCTCGGACTGGAAGTCCCCTTTTTTTCTTGAAGGCCGGCTCCTGCACCTCAAAAGCGGCCTGCCCCCAGTGGAGCTGGTCCCGCTGGCAGATCCCCCCGAGAGGCTCTACCATGCCATCAGAAGAACACACCTCCATGCGGTGAGGGAGCACGGCCTGTCCCCATCGAGCCGCCCCTGCCTTCCCCTGGCCTCACACCGGGAGCTTGCCCGGCGAATCGGGAAGAGACGCGACCCGGAGCCCATCGTCATCGAAGTGTACGCCAGGAAGGCCGCAGCCCGTGGATTGACCATCTGCGAGGCAGGCCCCGGCCTGTACCTGATGGGACCCGTGCCCGTCGATCTCCTTCTCATCCCGGTGGTCCGGGAGGACCGCGCCGCGGGCGGCCCTGCCAAGCGCGCCAAGAAACCCGCTGAAGCGAAACCCGAGCTTCCCCGGATGGCGGGTTCCTTTCTGATGGACGTCAGTCGCTTCGCCGAAGGACAGGGGCAAGGGCCCCCTCAGGACAAGGCCTCCGGGGGGAAGCGGCAAAAAGGGGGCGGTTGGAAGCGAGCCTCCCGAGGTGAGAGGCGAAAGAGAGATTCCTGAACGGTTGCCCGGTGCAGCACATAGCCCCTCGTGGGCGTAAGGACGGGCACAAGGCCCTATATACTCTACACGGTGAGGGGCTCTGAAACAGGATGAATCCGGCTATTTCTCGCACCAATCCATGCTGAGCCGAAACCACTCGAAGCAGAACTAATGCGGGGGAGCTCCGCCTCCGAGGTATGCCGACTGGACATCGGGATTTGCCATGAGCGCTTCAGCGGTATCCTCCAAAACCATGTTTCCCAGCTCCATCACGTAGCCCCGGTGGGCGAGCTTGAGAGCAGCCCGGGCATTCTGTTCCACCAGAACCATGGTGACCCCCCTGCCATTGATCTCCCGCAGGGTTTGAAAGATCGCCTTGACGAGCAGCGGAGCCAAACCGAGACTGGGCTCATCGAGGAGGAGGATTTTCGGCTGGCTCATGAGGGCCCGTCCAATGGCGAGCATCTGCTGTTCACCGCCGCTCAGGGTGCCCGCCAGCTGCTGGCGCCTTTCCGCGAGGACTGGAAACAGCTGGTAGATCCATTCCTCCGTCTCTTTGATCTTTCCTCTGTCCTCGAGGACAAAAGCCCCCAGGTTGAGGTTTTCCTTAACGGTGAGGGTTCCAAAGACCCGACGGCCTTCCGGCACCTGAGCGATCCCCTGTCTCACCACCGCGTGGGCGGGCAGTTTGTGGATGGGTGTGTCTCCAAGGGTGATGGCTCCCGATGAGGCCCGCACAAGGCCGCTGATGGCGAGCAGTGTGGTGGACTTCCCTGCGCCGTTGGCCCCGAGGACGGAGACGATTTCCCCTTCAGCGACCTTCAGGTCAATGCCGTGAAGCACCTCGATGTTGCCGTACTTCACGTGGAGATGCGAGATCTCAAGCAGCGCCATGGAATCCTGTCCTGACGGGATTTCACCAGTCCGCGTCCGACCCGAGGTAAGCCTCGATGACCCGCGAGTCCTGTTTGATGTCATCGGGAGAACCTTCCGCGATTTTGCAGCCGTACTCCAAAACGACGATTCGCTCACACACCCTCATGACCAGGCTCATGTCGTGCTCGATCAGGAGAATCGTGATCCCCTGGTCGCGCATGCTCCTGATGAGTGAAACCAGCAGGGAAGTCTCCTGTTCGTTCATGCCCCCCGCAGGTTCATCGAGGATCAGGAGCTTTGGCCTCGTGGCCAGGGCACGAGCGACCTCCAGGAGCCTTTGATTTCCATAGGAGAGATTCTTCGCCAACTGTGTGACCTGATGTCCGAGTCCGACGAATTCGAGGGTCCTCATGGCGTCGGCAATGGCTCCCTGCTCCTCCCTGCGCTGGCCTGGAGTCCGAAACATGGAGGTCACGACCCCCGCTTTCATTTGACAGTGACAGCCGGCAAGCACGTTTTCCAGAACGGACAGGTTTTGGAAGAGCCTGATGGTTTGAAATGTGCGGGCGATCCCCATGGAAATGACGCGATGAGTTCTCAGGCCAAGGACGGACTTTTCCCCGAAGAGGATTTCTCCTCGATCCGGGCGGTAGATCCCCGTGATGAGATTGAAAACCGTGGTCTTGCCGGCTCCGTTTGGCCCGATCAATCCGACGATCTCCCGTTCGCCCACATCGAAGGAGACATTGTTGACCGCCGTGAGTCCGCCGAAAGCCTTGGTCAGTCGTTTTACACTCAGGACACTCATGGCCGCATCTTGCCCGAAGAAGGACTTCCGCAGGGTTTCTGATTCATCTGCCCCACGACTGAATCGAGGAACATACCCTCCCCTTCCCTTTCCCCTGCCCACCCGGGACGGAGAGCGCCTGAGTCATGAAGCCGTCTCATTTCCCAGGCACCTCGGGCAGCACGTAACTCCGCTGCTTGGCTGGAAGGAGGCCCTGAGTGCGAAAGATCATCATGGCAACCATGGCGGCCCCGAACACGAGCATGCGGGCGTTGGAGAACTCCCTGAAGATCTCGGGGAGTCCCACGATGAGAAAGGCCCCGACGATCATTCCCGGAATGCTTCCGGATCCTCCGAGAATGACGATGGCGAACATGAGTACCGACTCCCAAAAAGTGAAGGATTCCGGTGAGATGATTGTCATCTTCGCCGCGTAGATGCAACCGACCATCCCCGCCCATACGGCTCCCAGCATGAAGCAGCTGAGTTTGTAGTGGGCGGTGTTGACACCGCTGCCCTCCGCCGCCACCTCGTCTTCCCTCAGGTAGTTGAGAGCCCTTCCAAAGCGAGAGTTTTCCAAAAGATGGAAGAGGAAGACAGTGAGCGCGGCAAAGGCCCAGATGAGATAAAAGAACTGCTCGGGTGTGCGAATCGTGACACCGAACACGGTGGGGCGGGAGATGCCGAAAATCCCGTTGGCGCCGCCCGTGATGCCGAAAACATCGTTGATGAGGGCGATCCGGACGATTTCCCCAACGCCGATGGTGACAATGCACAGATAGTCACCCCGCAGGTGAATGATGGGGCGGGCGACGACGAGAGCAAAAGAACCCGCCGTAAGGCCGCACAAGGGAAGGAGCCAGAGGACGGGGATCTGGAATTTGGTGTTGACGATGGCCGCGGTGTAGGCGCCGATGGCATAGAAAGCGGCGTGCCCGAGATTGAAGAGCCCCGCGTGCCCGACGATGAGATTCAAGCTGAGGGCCAGAATGGCGTAAATGCCCACGTTGTTGAGGACGTCCACCCAGTAGGTGTTGAGGAGCGCAGGCATTGCGGCAAAGATCGCTGCTCCGACGACAAAGAGGATTCGAGCTCTTTTCATCACACCTTCTCGGCGACCCGTTCGCCCAGCAGGCCCGTCGGGCGAAGAATCAGGATGAGAATGAGGACGCAAAAGGCGATGGCATCCTTCCAGGCAATGGAGATGTAGGCGGCTCCCATCGCTTCGATGACACCCAGGAGTATTCCTCCCACCATGGCTCCGGGAATGTTTCCAATGCCTCCCAGGATTGCCGCTGTAAAAGCCTTGAGTCCGTATCCCCAGCCCATGGTGAAGTTGATCTGCCCGTAGTAGAGCCCGACCATCAGGCCCGCCATGCCTCCCAGGGCGGGACCCACGAGAAACACCATGAGGATCACCCGGTTCACATCGATTCCCATGAGCCGGGCGGCCCCCTGGTCAATGGCCGCGGCGCGGATGGCCGTCCCGATGCGGGTCTTTTGAACGAAGAGGTACAGGGCAAGCATCATGACGAGGGAAGTGGCGAGGACCAGCAGGCGGACGAGGGGGATGTTCAGACCGAAGAGATTGATGGCCGTCGTGGGAAGGATGTTCTGGGGGTAAACCTGGAACCTGGCCCCATAGATGAGCATGACCGTGTTTTGAAGGAAAATGGACGCGCCCAGGGCGGAAACGACAGCCGAAAGCCGGGGAGACTCCCTCAGGGGACGGTATGCCACCCGGTCAAGCAGGGCCCCCACGAAGCCGATGAGGCCCATGACCATCACCGCCAGGATGAGGGTCCCTCCCAGGGGTCCCACGCGGTCCGTGAGAGCCATGGAAGTGAGCAGCGTCAGGCCCAGGTAGGCCCCCAGGGTGAAGAGGTCCGCATGGGCGAAGTTGATCAGTTTGAGCACCCCATAGACCATGGTGTACCCAAGGGCGATGAGGGCGTAGATTCCTCCGACCGCCAGTCCGTTCGTCAATTGCTGGAAGAATTGTTCCATGGGAAATGGGCATTTCGCCTGGTGTGTGATTTGGAACCCGGTTCAGAGGGCAACGCCGCCCCCTGAACCGGGCCTCGGAAGGCAAGGCTAGGGCTGCAGCAGGAACTGCCCGTCTGGGTCGACCCTGTAAACCTTGTAGAGTTCCCCGACCCGGTCTCCCTTCTCATTGAAGGCGATCTTTCCCGTCAGTCCGGGGTAGTCCTTGAGCTCCTTGCGGAGGTAATCGGCAAGCTTGGCGGGGTCCGTGGACTTGGTCTTGTCGATGGCGGTGGTGATGACGCGGAAACCATCACCGGCAAGCACCGGGTAGATGGAGTTGGGGGCATTGCCGTATTTCTTGGTGAAGGACGCGAGAAAAGCCTTGGCCTCTTCATAGGGAAGGTCTTTGGGCAAAGGTGGGCTGAGGAAGTAAAAGCCGGCCGCGGCCTCCTTTCCGGCAATTTTCACCAGATCGGGATTGTTCGTGGCGTCCCCCCCCATGAAGGGCACGGTCCAGTTCATTTCCTTCTTCTGTTTCAGGAGCAGCCCTCCTTCGCCGTAGTAGCCGGTGAAGAAGACGAATTCGGGGCCCGCGGCTTTCATCTTGGTGAGGATGGCCGTGTAATCCTGTTCCTTGGGAGTCAGGGCGTCAAAGAAGACGATCTGGACGTCCTTGCCGGCCAGGAGCCCCTTGGTCTCTTCCGCGAGCCCCTTGGCGTAAGTGCTGTTGTCGTGCAGGATGGCGAGTTTCTTGACCTTCAGCTTCTCGATGGTCGCCGCGGCCACCTTGGCCTGTTCGTCATCCCGGGGGCATGTTCTGAAGAAGGTTTTCAGGCCCTTCTCCGTGAGGCGGATGGCCGTAGACCCGTTGGCGATCTGGATGATTTTCGCTTCATTGTAAATGTTCTGCGTTGCCTCGGTCACCGCGGAACCGTAGGTCCCGATGACTGCGGCAATACCCTGGGTGGCGAGCCTTTGTGCCGCAAGGGAAGCCGTACGAGGATCTCCCCCGTCGTCTTCGCTGACGACGGTCACCTTCTCTCCCATAACTCCGCCCTTGGCGTTCAGTTCCTCGCACAGGAGGTCAAGGACCTGCTTCATCTCCTGCCCTTCGCTGGCCCACGAACCCGTCATGGGACCCATCAGGCCGATCTTCACGGGACCGGCGGCATTCGCCGTTCCAAGGGCAAGGAACATTGCCAAAAGGACGAAAAGCACCTTTTTCATGAGACCCTCCTCTTTGCTGTGGCGTTTGTCGATTGAAGAAAGGCGAAAGGGACTGGTGATGCGTTCTGAAGTGTGCGAAAAATATCAGAGAACCCCCGCGCTGTCAACCCTAAGCGTGGTTTGATCAAATCGAATATGAATTGACTTGATGAAATGGTTTGATAACTTCTGTTTTTGACCTCCAGGCCTTTGTTGCTTTCATCGACCCGCCTCGGACCCCGAGGTTCTTCACAGGAGAAAATCCATCATGGCTACGGATTTTGAGCTGAAAGTGCGGGATACGGGTCTCCAGTTGTTCGACCTCATCAGGGGAGAATCTCCCTCCGTTTTTCAAAAGCAGTACTGGACGGGCAAGGTGCTCGACTGGTGCATGGGGGATGAATCCTTCAAGGTGGAGATGTTTCGCTTCATCGATGTCTTTCCCTATCTCACCCGCCCCGAATCCATAGCGAAACATCTGCAGGAGTACTTTGCACGCCCCGATGTCAACTTCCCCACGGCGCTCCAGTGGGGAATCAAGTTCGTTTCTCCCACGTCCCTGGCTGCGAGGATGATCGTCAAGCCCATCGCTTCCAACATCGTGAACATGGCCAGGCAGTTCATTGTGGGGGCGGATCCCCATGAAGCTCTGCCGCAATTGGAGAGGCTCAGGTCCCAGGGGATGGCCTTCACAGTGGACCTTCTCGGGGAGGCGGTCGTATCGGAGCGGGAGGCCGACGAATATCTCGAGAGGTACCATCAGCTCATCGATACGCTCGGGGCGGCCCAGGAGAGCTGGTCGTGCCTGGGAGGCGGCTCAGACAGCCTGGATTGGGGGGCATCTCCCAAGATCAACGTCTCCATAAAGACGTCCGCCATGTATTCGCAGATGAACCCCTGCGCCTTTGAATATTCCGTGGATGCAGCCAAGGAGCGGCTACGGCCGTTGTTTCGCAAGGCCATCTCCCACGGCGCTTTCGTGACCCTCGACATGGAGCACTGGAACCTCAAGAACCTGACCCTTTCCCTCTACAGGAGCCTCATGGAGGAATCCGAGTTCCACGGCTATCCCCACACGGGGATCGTGATCCAGTGCTATCTCCGGGAGAGCGAGGCCGACCTGAGAGCGGTGCTGGAGTGGTCCCGAAGGAGAAAGCAGCGGTTCACCATACGCCTCGTGAAGGGAGCCTACTGGGATTCGGAAGTCATCCTGGCTCACCAGAACGATTGGCCTATCCCCGTTTTCACCGCGAAGCACGCCACCGACGCGAACTTCGAGAAGCTCGCGGGAATGATCCTGGAAAACCATGCGTGGGTGAACCTCGCCTGCGCTTCCCACAACATGAGGTCCATAGCCTACGTCATCGAGGCCGCCCGGAACCACGGCGTTCCTCCGGAAAGTGTCGAGTACCAGGTGCTCTACGGCATGGGAGAACCCGTACGCAACGCGCTCAACAAGGCGGGCCTCCCTCTCAGGCTTTACGCACCCATTGGGGAAATGATCCCCGGCATGTCCTACCTGGTGCGGCGCCTCCTGGAAAACACGGCCAACGAATCCTTCCTGCGCCAGGGATTCGCCCAGGGAGTCTCCAGGGAAGAGCTCCTCCGAAACCCCGCGGACCTCTTGAAAGAGCATCCGGAAGACCAGGATCCTTACGCCCCCAGGCCTGCCGCCGAGGATTCCGCTCTTGTGGGCGGCAAGGGACACTTCCGCAATGAACCGAGGTGGGACTGGACCCTGAAGGAAAACCGGGACGCCTTCGGAGAGGCCTTGAAGCGAGTTCGCAAGAGCTTCCCGAGGAAGGTTCCTCTTGTCATAGGGGGCAAGAAGATCACCACGGAAAAAGAGATCCGTTCCGCCAACCCCAACGCATCCGAGGAGGTCGTCGGCCTGGTGGCATCGGCGGGGAGGACGGAGGCCCTGCAGGCCATCGAGGAGGCAGGGGCGGCTTTCTCCGCATGGCGTGATACAAAGCCTACCGACCGGGCGGAGTGCCTGTTCAAGGCTGCCGCCGCGGCCCGCCGCATACGGTTCGATCTCGCGGCTCTTCAGGTCTTCGAAGTGGGAAAGAGCTGGAGTGAAGCGGATGCCGATGTGACAGAGTCCATTGATTTTCTGGAGTATTACGGGCGGGAAATGCTGCGTCTTGAAACTCCCAGGCGGATGGGACGGGCCCCCGGTGAAATGAGCCACCTTTTCTACGAACCTCGCGGCGTGAGCGTCGTCATCGCTCCGTGGAACTTCCCCATGGCCATCTCCACGGGCATGGCGTCGGCCGCCCTTGTGACCGGCAACACCGTCATCTTCAAGCCCGCCTCCCAATCCCCCGTCATCGGGTCCATGGTTTACGAAATATTCAAGGAGTCCGGGCTGCCCCAGGGAGTCTTCAATTTTCTCCCAGGCTCGGGGGGTGAAATCGGGGACCTCCTCGTCACCCATCCGGAAGTGGCCCTCATCGCGTTCACGGGAAGCAGGGAAGTGGGACTGCGCATCATCGAGATCGCTTCGAGGACCGGCCCCGGGAGCAGTTGCGTCAAGCAGGTCATCGCGGAGATGGGAGGGAAAAATGCCATCATCGTGGATGCGGATGCCGACCTGGACGAGGCCATTCTCCACATCCTGCATTCGGCCTTCGGGTTCCAGGGACAGAAGTGCTCGGCCTGCTCACGCCTCATCGTTCTCGAGGAGAACTACGACAAGCTCGTGGAACGCCTGAGGACCGCGGCGGAGAGTCTGCATCTCGGGCCTCCGGAGGATCCCCGGAATTTCATGGGAGCCGTCGTCGAACGCGCGGCCCAGCAGAAGATCATGGATTACATCGGAATCGGCAAAAGCGAGGGCACCGTGCTGGTGGAGCGGCATGTTCCCGACGCGCGGGGCCACTTCGTTCCCCTCACCATCATCACGGACATCGGGCCCGAGCACCGTCTGGCCCAGGAGGAAATCTTCGGCCCCGTTCTCTCCGTCATGAAAGTGAGGGACTTCGACGAGGCTCTCCGCGTGGCGAACAGTACCGCCTACGCCCTCACCGGTGGGCTATTCTCGCGGAGTCCGGAAAACATCGAAAGGGCGAAAAGGGAATTCCGGGTGGGCAACCTGTACATCAATCGGGGATGCACGGGAGCCATCGTAGAACGGCACCCGTTCGGCGGCTTCAAGATGTCGGGGGTGGGCTCCAAGGCCGGAGGTCCCGACTACCTCCTCCAGTTCATGGTTCCGAGGAACATCGTGGAAAACACGATGAGACGGGGCTTTGCGCCCCTCGAGCGCGAGTGAGCCGGGCAGGGTCTCCCAACACCACCCCGGGGGACCCTACCCCATGCGCTTGAGCAGCCGAACATCCCCTTTTTCCCGCATGGAATAGCGGGCGCCTTTGAACTCGAACTCATTCTGATAGAAGTACGGCAGGTTGAGCTCTTTTGCCGCCGACATGGTCTCCAGAAGATAGGAGATCACCTCGCCGTACTCCTGGATGGACTCCAGCAGGTCTCCAGTCTCGACGCCGATCTCGCTGAGGCCAAAGTGCCTGCGGAGTCCCTCCGTTTCAAAGTGCCCGTTGACCGGGCTCATCACCATCTGAATGACCTGCTCGGGGTTCTTACGGTTCTGAATGGTCATGAGAACGGTTTTGTTCTCCTGAGAAATCGTGTCATCCATCATGTATCCTCACCGGTAAACTCAATTTGACCTGCTTGCCGAATTGGGCTCCTGCAGGCAGGACTCTCGAAATGAACAACTCAGCTGATCACAGAAACCCTGCGCCGAACCGTAGCAGTCGAAGTTGCCTTCAGCTCTTTGGATTTCGCGAATCAGGTCCGCCTTCGTTTTTCCAAATGACTTGATGCCCATACCCTTGGCAATGGCTCTCACTTGCTGCATTTTCATCGCATTACGCTCCTCTTGAGTAAGTCCTGGTGTCACACTGTGCAAGGGGTTCGACGACTAGGATCCCGTCTGCCACTCCCCCAGGTCGATCTTGATCCTCGGGCCGTCCTCGCCGAATTCCAGCAGAATTGGGAGGATGCCGGAAATGTTGCGGATCGTCAGCACGCGGTCGCCATGCTTCCAGCCCAGCACGGTGCCTCCGGCAACCCTCACCTGGAAGCGGGAGGCGCCGTTCCACCGAAGGCTCTGTTTCAGGCCGCTTTCCCCTGACTTCCCGTGCACCCGGTTGGGACGGGGAATCTGCCAGCGGCCCCGTTCATCCTGTTCCACGTGAATGACAGGATTTTCCAGGTGAATTTCCTCGGGATAGACGAAGGGTCGCCACACCGACAAGGCGTAGGTCACCCTGGCCCGCTCGCACTCGAGTATCTCCCGGTCCCTGTTGCGGATGCTCAACTTCTCCAGGTCCAGTTGAGAAAGGGGCCGCCAGTTGTACCCGTCCATCCTGATCTTCAGGTCGGTTCTGTCTTCGATCTTTCGAATCAGGGTATTGATACGACGCCCTGGACCAGGGGAACGTGCAAGAAACCGAGCAGGACGATGGGAATGCCAATGGCGAAAGCCACTCCCCACACGATCGCGCGAGCAGGGGAAAAGGCCGCCCCCTCCCCTTCCCCACCTCTCAGCATTTTGCCTGACAAGCCTGATCTCCGTTTGCTTTCCCATTCACATGTATTGCATTATGAAAAAATCAGGCGAACAAATCAACTCACAATGCTAAAGCGCCAGCGGGCGAACGGGAGACAGCCATGATGGCAATGGTTCTGAACCGGTGCGCACCGGTGGAATCTGCTCCTCTGGAATTGAGGCAAGTTCCCGATCCGCAGCCGGGGCCCGGAGAGATCAGGGTCGCTGTGAGGGCCTGCGGCATCTGCCGGACGGACCTCCACGTCATCGAAGGGGAACTGCCCCAACTGGACCATCCCGTGGTACCCGGCCACCAGATCGTCGGAACGGTGGACCGCCAGGCTCCGGGGGCTTCGCGGTTCAGAATCGGCGACCGGGTGGGAATTGCCTGGCTGCGGCACACCTGCGGGGACTGCGTGCACTGCAAGGCCGGCCAGGAAAATCTCTGTGAGGGCGCTGCCTTCACAGGGTATCACAGCCCTGGGGGCTATGCCCAGTATGCCGTCGTGAGAGAGGATTTCGCGTACCCAATTCCCGACGTGTTTGGGGATAAGGAAGCCGCACCGCTCCTCTGTGCCGGAATAATCGGCTACCGAAGCCTCCGCCGGAGCCAATGCCGACCCGGCGACACTCTGGCTCTCTATGGCTTCGGTTCCTCCGCCCACATCGTGATCCAGATTGCCCTCCACTGGGGATGCCGGGTGTTCGTGTGTACCCGGGGGGAAAAGCACCGGGAGCTCGCCCTGAAGCTTGGGGCCACCTGGGCTGGCCCGAAGGCGGATGACATTCCGGTCCTCGCCGACAGCGCCATCATCTTTGCTCCGGCCGGCCACCTTGTTCCCCAGGCCCTGACCCGCCTGCGGAAGGGAGGCACTCTGGCCCTCGCCGGGATTTACATGACCCCCATTCCTGAACTGGACTACGAGCGCCACCTCTTCCACGAAAAAAACATTCACAGTGTGACAGCCAACACCCGACAGGACGGTATGGACCTCCTCCAGGCGGCTTCGGAGATCCCCATCAAGCCACAGGTGATGGGTCTTTCCCTTTGGCGGAGGCCAATGAGGCCCTGTTGCTCCTGAAACAGGACCGAATCGAAGGTTCGGGGGTTCTGCGGACGGGCCCCGCTGACACACGCTAACAGTTTGGTATCACACGGAATACGGGAGTCAACGTCCATGAATGTTCGCTCAAGACTCCTCCTGGGATTTGCCGGCGTGCTCATGATTGAGGCAGCCCTAGCCGCTGCCTGCATGCTGGCACTCCGGGGGTTTGACTCGAGACTGGATCAGCGCATCGCGGATCGGCTGGTCTCCCTGGAGAAGACTCTGTACCTCGAACAGGCTGCCACCATGACGGTCCTCATCGGCAAGGACTTCCTCGCCACCCTCGGGACACCCGCGATCGCCGCGGCCAGGTCTGACTTGAAACGCCCTGCCCTCCCACTGGAGATCCCGGCGGATACCATCATCGGTCCGGGCGGGCTGATCCCTGCTGCCCGGATTGAAACCCTCCGCGCAGAGAGCTCCGAATACGCCAAGGCCCTCGACCTGGCCACCAAAGCTCATCAGAGAAGGGAGAAGCAGGTCGACGCCGTGCGCACAAAGGGCGTTGAAGTCCTTGCGAGCGCCGATGAGTTCCTGCAGCGGGCCGAGGGGGCAATGAGCGATGCCAGGTCCATGGCAGCCCGGATTGCCGGCATCAACGCCCTGGTCCAAGCATTGAGGCAAAGCGAGGAGAGGTACTTTAGGGAGCGGGGCAACAGGCTGCTGGAGATGCTGGAAAAGGATTTCGAAAGCCTTCGCAACGACTTGAAGGCATTGGCGAAGCTCCCCTTGGATTCAATGGACAGAGTCTCTCTTGCGCGGGTCCAGCAGGCGGCCGCGCGTTACGGCGAAGCGCTCGCCGACTGGCGCAAGCAGATTGTGTCCCTAAGCCGGTGGGCCCTCACCAGGGTCTTCACCGAATTGGTCACAACCCTCAATGAGTCGGCTGATGCCATGTCCTACGGCCTTGGACAGATGGCGTCCGACACCGAAAAGCGGATCGAGAAGGCTTTCGAGTCACTCCGGCAGGCCCAAGGTGCCAAGGAATCGCTGCTGAATGTCCTGTGGCGTCAAAGTGACCCTCTCAGCGGCGAACAGCCGGGAGCGGGAATCTACGTCAGCGAGCGCTCGCAGCGACTCCTCTCTCTCATGGAAGCCACGAGACAGTCCAACCCCGGGCTTGCGGCCACCCCGTCCATGGAACGGCTTTCCAGAGCGGTGACCGATACCCTTGCGGGTTTAGACTCCCTGGCTGCGTTGGAGAGGGAAATTCGGGAGACCATTCCCTCGAAGCTGCGTCAAAGGCAAGAAGCGCTGCTGGAGTCGGCGCGCTCACTCCGGAGCGAAGCCTGGCAACAGGTCCTGCAAACTGCTGAATCCCCTTCATCCCGGCTGCCCGCCTCCAGCAATCTCGTGCTCTGGGCTGTCGTCCTCACCCTGAGCCTGACCCTGGCCATTGCCCTGGTCGTGACCCGCTCCATCAGCAGGCCCCTGGCGAAACTGACGGATGTTCTCCGGGCCCGCACCATGTCCCTCTTCCATCTCTCTGGAGAGATCCGCCGCTCTGGCGCCATGCGGTCCAAGAGCGCGGCACAGGAGAGCAAAACCCTGTCCGGTTCCGTGGCTTCCCTTGGGCAGTTGACCGCATCCGGCCGGCGGACTCTGGATCAGGTCATGGAAGCTCATGGGCGACTGAGACTCATCGCCGAGAACCTCGCAAAGGTGGGGCTCGCTTTCAGGGAAATGGTCCATTGCGTGGAAGCGGTTTCCAGCCAGAGCGAGGAGACCCTGAAATCGGTCAAGACCATCGATTCCATTGCTTTCCAGACCAAGCTCCTGGCCCTCAACGCCGCCATCGAAGCTGCCCGGGCAGCCGAGGCAGGTGCAGGATTCTCGGTGGTGGCCGAAGAAGTGAGGGGGCTTGCCTTGAGGGCGGAGGACGCCGCTCGAAGCACCAGCGAGCTCATTGGCGGTTCCTCGTCGCGAATCAAGGCGGTGAGCACCCTCCTCGCTCAGGTGGATCAGGACCTCATTCAACTTGCCGCAGAACTCCACAACTCATCGCACCTGGTGGGCGAAACCGCCGATCTTGCCGCTGCCCACCTGAAAGCCATGGCTCAGCTTCGGGCCCTGATTGATCAACTCAACGAGTTCATTGTGAAGAGTGAGACTGAGCAAGAGGCATCCAACTCGCTGCTGGATGAACTGCAGACCCAAACAGAAGAATTGAGGCAGTCCGCCCGCGATCTAGTCCTGCTCGCAGGCACTATGGGAAGAAGCAATCCGGACCCCTTTGCAGGTCGCTTTCCTTCTCGACGCGAGCCCTTATCCAATGGGGAACCAGCACATCCCTGGGAGAACCGGCTCCACGTGGTGGGCACCCGAAATACGCGCAGGACACCGTCCTCGGACCTGGATGATGACGGCTCAGTGACGCCGGACCAGATCCTTCGCCTCGATGACAAGAAATGAACGCTGTTGCGCTTTGGGGCTTACACGGTTCAGCAAACCCTTACCAAATGTCCCCGTGGCTTATGGACGGGTTCACGAATGTTGGCAATGGATCGTCTGGTTCCGTCGATCTGGGCTGAAGACTATGGAACCACCAGCGAATAACGCGGCATAATCCCATGATGGCACCCATGAGGTGCTCCCCCTTCTCGAAGCATTCTCCGGCAACCGCCCCCTCCATTGAGTTCCTTCCCAAGAGGCGCTGTGAACGTTCTTGCCCCTCAGTGCAATTTCCCGCTCGCAACAACGGTCCCCAAGCGAGTGCCCGAACTGTGCCATGAGTATCCTGGAGAGAATTCCATTGCCGTCGGAGTTCGACCGGCCGATTACAAGAGAGGTTCAAGCGCCACTGGGGGGTGCAAGGACTGAAATGACGACCCAGCATCTTCAACACTTTGACCAGGAATCCCTGAACAAGGAACAGTCTCATGAACTTTTTGAATGCTCTTGTTCTATCATTGTTTTTCTTCATCTCGCTGATCTCCGGGCTGCCGCCTCAAGTCGGAGCGCTGGAAACCAGCGCTTCAACGGGGATCAGGCAGGAATCGGCGCCGAGGGGGCGGTCAACAGGCGAACTTGTCTCATTCGCCACCGCAGGCGATGCGGCCACCCTACTGCAGTTCAGAGCCGGAAACCATATCCTGGGATTTCAGCCAAACAGGGTGTTCCTGGCGGGTTTGGACCACGCCATGAGAGTGGACTTCCTGGGGACTGAGGGGACCATGCCGGTTTCCACTTCGCCAGCACCGGCTGTGAACGGCACGGGCAGAGCCCCTTCCCTTGCGACGGTCACATACCGGAATCTCTGGGAGGGCATCGACCTCACTTACGAAGCGATTCAGGGACGCATCGTGGAGAGCACCTATCGCGTTGCGTCCGGAGCTGACCCGTCGCACATCCGCCTCCGCTGCAACGCCCCGGTGGAACTGCAGGGGGATGGCTCTCTGATATATAGATTTGGGAATGGTACTCTCACTGAGTCGCCTCCAGTGGCCTGGCAGGAGGTGGATGGAAGCCGGGTGCGGGTGAAGGCCGAGTTCAGGGTGTCAGCAGGAAACGAGGTGGCGTTCGCCCTGGGTCAGTATGACAGCAGGCAGCCTCTGATCATCGACCCAACATATGAATGGCACAGTTTCTATGGGGCAAACGATAACGACGTCTTATTTGGGATTGCTTTAGACGGCAGCGGCAATGTCTACATCGTTGGAGAGAGCGTATCAACATGGGGAACTCCGCTCCATCCCCATAGTGGTGAGATCTGGAACCTCTTTGTGATGAAACTCGACAGCAACGGCATCTATCAATGGCATACCTTCTTCGGCGCAGGCGGAGACCGCGGGAGCGGCATAGTAGTTGACAGCAGCGGCAATGTCTACATCACGGGGGCTAGCGGTGAATCCTGGGGATCTCCACTCCATCCCCACAGCGGCAGGCCTGAGGATGTTGTTGTGCTTAAACTTGACTGCGACGGCACATACCAGTGGCACACTTTCTATGGGTCAACCGACGTGGATGCCGGCCAACAAATAGCCTTGGACAGCGGCAGCAACATTTACGTCACGGGTTATAGCAATGCGTCTTGGGGATCTCCGCTGAATTCCCATAGCGGCAACTGGGACATGTTTGTGCTGAAGCTCGACACCGACGGTGCCTACCAGTGGCACACTTTCTATGGGTCACGTGATTCTGACTATGCCTCTGGCATTGCCGTGGATAGCAGGGGCAACGCCTACGTCACGGGACCCAGCACTGAAAGCTGGGGATCTCCCCTGCATGCCTACAGCGGCATTCCCGACGTCTTCATACTGAAACTCGACGCTGACGGTACATACCAGTGGCACACTTTCTATGGGTCAAGCGGTCCGGATTCAGGGGGGAGTATTGCTCTCGATGGGAGCGGCAACATCTATGTCACGGGATGCTCTGTTTATGCCTGGGGATCTCCACTCCACGCCCACAGCGGCGGTTATGACATCTTCATTTTGAAACTTGACACGAACGGCGTATACCAATGGCACACCTTCCACGGAGCAAGCGACGATGATACCGGCGGAGGCCTGGCCGTCGATAACAACGGCAATCTCTATGTCACAGGACGCAGCAATATAAGCTGGGGATCTCCACTCCACGCCCACAGCGGAGTTGATGACATTGTTGTTCTTAAGGTCGACAGCGATGGGGCCTACCAGTGGCACACATTCTACGGGGCAGCGTACGTCGGACCTTCAACCGGTCTCGACGGTGGCATGGGCATTGCGGTGGACGGCGGAGGCAATATCTATGTCGCGGGGAACAGCTTATCAAGTTGGGGATCCCCCCTCAATCCTCATAGCGGCAACTGGGACATGTTTGTGCTGAAGCTGGCACAGGATACCCCTGAGTTGGGGTCCCTCAGTGTGACCATTGCTCCTCAGGAGGCCGCGACGGCTGGAGCCCAGTGGAGGGTGGACGGGGGCCCGTGGCAGAACAGCGGCGCCACGGTCGCCGGTCTCGGTGTGGGGCAGCACACGGTGGAATTCAGCGCGCTGCCTGGCTGGGTCAAGCCACAGGACCAGACGATGACCTTTGTCGGGAACCAGGGCGTGCAAACGAGCGGAACCTACACGCTCCTTCCATCCATTGGCCGCATCGATTTCAACGGCGACACGCGGGGGGACATTCTCTGGCGACATACGGGCGGGGCCTTGTCCTTCTGGCAGATGAACGGTCTGACCGTACAGGCGGTCAACACCACCCCGGCCGTCGACCCTTCCTGGCAGGTGACCGCCCTCGCCGATTTCAACGGTGACGGGAAGTGCGACATCCTGTGGCGACACACGGGCGGCATGCTCTACACCTGGATGATGCACGGTGCCTCGGCCATTGCGGCCGGCTCTCCAGGATCTGTGGACCCCTCGTGGTCAGTGGCGGGCGCGGCCGATTTCGGCGGCGACGGCAGGGCCGACATCCTCTGGCGGCACACCAGCGGAGCCCTCGCCCTCTGGGAGATGGACGGGATCCAAACCGTCAAGGTGGTCACCATCCCTCCCGTCGATGTGTCGTGGCAGGTGAAAGCCCTGGCCGACTTCAACGGCGACGGCAGGGCCGACATCCTCTGGAGGCACACCGGCGGCATGCTCTACCTCTGGCTCATGAATGGATCCACGGCCGTCGGCACGGGCTCCCCGGGGAACCATGGACCTGGCGTGGACCATTGAATCGGGAGCGGACTTCACGGGGGACGGCAAGGCCGACATTCTGTGGCGGCACACCTCCGGAACCACGGCCATCTGGCAGATGGACGGCGCCCAGTTTCTTGGGGTCGGGGTGCCCGGAGCCGTCGACTCCACTTGGAGCGTCGCCGACACCTCCGACTTCAATGGGGACTGGAAAGCCGATATCCTGTGGCGGCACGCCAGCGGGGCCACCGCCCTATGGCTCATGAACGGGTCCACCAGGGTCGGCGAGGGGTCGTTGGGTTCTGTCGACCCCAGCTGGAGTGTCGAGAATCGGCGAGGGACGGTGCCCAAAGCTCCCCACAGAGGGCCTTAATGACAGTTTGGTGATATAATTTGATATATTTCCAAAGACATACCTCAACGGATTGCCTTCGGTGCCATCGCCATCCCCTTGCCTTGCAGGTGGTGTCCGGGCAAGAGAGGTCGTGGCTACCGGGCCACGATCCCTCTGAAGCAAGGAACTCGGCTGTCTGAATGTTCCGATGGATCACTGCCTGCGCGTGGCGTTTTCAGCGAGTGGCTCCCTCGAAACGCTGCAGACCGCACCGACATGACCAGGCGTTGTTTTCGTCTGCCACCTATGTCTCACCCTCGCCAAGGGCTCGGTGAGGCTCCAGAAAAATCCCGCTTTTCTTCGTCCGATGCAATTCCCTTCATGCTATACTTGGCCCAGTTATACCGAAAGCACTTAAGTCATGGGAGGTGGAAACTCTCATGTCAAAACCGCAGTCAAGATCCTTCTATACGGAGTTGCTTTCAAGATCGTACCTAAAAGAGTTACAAGCGTAGCATAGCCCCTTGTGGGCGTGGCAAACGCGACGGGCACGAGGCCCTATGCTACAACCAGCTTGAGTGCAACTGAGTACCAGAAATCCAGCGAGCATGATCTCACAAGGAGAATTCATGAGAAAGGCGAACACTCTGCTGCTCTTGTGGTTGGCGTTCATCTCTGCGGTTTTGGCGGTGTCCGAGGTCTCAGGGACTTCCGATCCCATCGCTTCGAGGGGTTTGGGCCCGGTTCAGTCGGCTGGGGCTGTTTCAGCAGTCGGCATTGTTCCAAACAGCAACGCTGGGAATACCGGCAACATGCTCCAGTTCAAGGCAATCGGACATGTCCTGGGATTTCAGGCGAACAAGGTGTTCGTTGCCGGGTTGGACCATGCCCTCAGCGTCGAGTTCCTGGGGACGGACGGGGTGACGCCGACGTGCGCTCCATCCGTGCCCACCGCAGGCAACGACAGAAAAGCGCTTCCCCTTTCCATGGTGACCTACAGGAATCTTTGGGACGGTATCGATCTCACCTACGAACCAGCCCATGGAGGCATTGCCGAGAGCACCTATCGAGTGGCACCCGGGGCTGATCCATCACGCATCAGGCTCCGCTATAACGTTCCGGTGGAACCGCAGGGGGATGGCTCCCTGAAGCTCAAGTTCGAAAGGGGCGCGCTCACCGAGTCGCCCCCGGTGGCGTGGCAGGAGATCGAAGGGAACCGGGTGCCCGTCATGGCCCGATTCAGAGTCTCCGGAAACGAATTGGGGTTCGCTGTGGGGCCCTACGACCATAGCCAGCCTCTTGTCATCGACCCGACGTACGCGTGGCACACGTTTTTCGGCGAGGGCCATGGTGAATTAGGTCTGGGCATCGCTCTGGATGCAGACGGAAACATTTATGTCACAGGATATGCCGTTTTCAGCTGGGGATCCCCCCTTCACCCCCATAGCGGGTCTGCTGACATCGTCGTGCTGAAGTTCGACAAGAACGGGGCCTGTCAGTGGCACACCTTCTATGGCTCATCGACCTCCCGGGGGCATGACATGGGTCTCAGCATTGCGCTGGACGGCAGCGGCAACATCTATGTCACTGGTGTAAGCGGTGATTGGGGATCCCCTCTGCATGCGCACAGTGGATCTCTGAACGGTCTCGGCGATCTCTTCGTCCTGAAACTCGACAACAATGGGGCATACCAGTGGCACACCTTCTTCGGGTCCCCTGAAGATGATGTCGCTGAAGCGATTGCCGTGGACAGTGGCGGCAGTGCCTATGTCACGGGGTACAGCGGTGATTGGGGATCACCCATAAATGCACATAGCGGTGGTTTGGATGTGTATGCCCTGAAACTCGACGGCGACGGGAACTATCAATGGCACACATTCTTCGGCTCAAGCGAAGATGACGTGGGCACTGGCATTGCGCTCGACACAAGCGGAAAAATTTATCTCACGGGGGGAAGCTCATCTACCTGGGGATTCCCCCTCAATGTCCACAGCGATTCAGGGGACATACTTGTGTTGAAACTGGACAACACCGGGAGCTACCAGTGGCACACCTTCCACGGGTCAAGTGCCGCCGATGGAGCCAGGGGAATAGCCCTGGACATCCTCGGAAACATCTATGTCACAGGTACTAGCGCAGGAGACTGGGGAAGTCCTCTCCATTCCCACAGCGGCAGCAATGACATTGTCGTTTTAAAACTTGACAGCCAAGGCGCCTACCTGTGGCACACATTCTACGGGTCGAGCCGTGACGACTACAGCTCTGGGGTAGCCTTGGATGGCACCGGCAATGTCTACCTCACCGGAGGCAGCCAAGGCAACTGGGGATCCCCGATGAAGGCTTACAGCGGCGCATACGACGTGTTCATCATGAAACTCGACAGTGACGGCGCCTTGCTGTGGAACACCTTCTACGGGTCTGCGACTTTCGACCATGGCAACGACATTGCCGTACGATCCAGCGGCGACGTCTATGTGGCGGGGAATAGCGACGAGGTCTGGGGAACGCCCCTCAACCCACCGAGCAACAGCGGCAACGGCCTGGTTCTGATGGTGCCGAAGGAGGCCCCTGACCTGGGGGCTCTCACCGTTATGATTGATCCTCACGACGCCTTTTGGGGTGGAGCTCAGTGGAGGCTGGTGGGGGGCACATGGCAATACGGCGGCGCCACAGTATCGGGCATACCGGAAGGCATTCACACGGTCGAATTCAAAGTTGTCGATGGCTGGGACAAGCCTGCAGACCTGGAGATAACCATTGTAAAAAATAAGACCGCCACGGCCAGTGGGACCTATGTGCGGCAAATGGGGACTCTCACGGTGGGCATCACTCCGCAGTTCGCCATCGACGCCGGAGCCCAGTGGAGGGTGGACGGGGGCCTGTGGCAGAACAGCGGCGCCGCTGTCTCCCGTCTCGGCGTGGGGCAGCACACGGTGGAGTTCAGCGCGCTGCCTGGCTGGGTCAAGCCACAGGACCAGACGGTGACCATCGTCAAGGACCAGGGCGTGCAAACGAGCGGAACCTACACGCTCCTTCCATCCATTGGCCGCATCGACTTCAACGGCGACACGCGGGGGGACATCCTCTGGCGACACACCAGCGGGGCTCTGTCCTTCTGGCAGATGAACGGCCTGACCGTACAGGCGGTCAACACCACCCCGGCCGTCGACCCGTCCTGGCAGGTGGCCGCCCTCGCCGACTTCAACGGTGACGGCAGGTGCGACATCCTGTGGCGACACACGGGCGGGATGCTCTACACGTGGATGATGCACGGTGCCTCGGCCATTGCGGACGGCTCTCCAGGATCTGTGGACCCTTCGTGGTCAGTGGCGGGCGCGGCCGACTTCGGCGGCGACGGCAGGGCCGACATCCTCTGGAGGCACACCAGCGGCGCCCTCACCCTCTGGCAGATGGACGGGATCAAAGCCCTTAAGGTGGTCACCATCCCTCCTGTCGATGTGTCGTGGCAGGTGAAAGCCCTGGCCGACTTCAACGGCGACGGCAGGGCGGACATCCTGTGGAGGCATACAGGAGGAATGCTCTACATTTGGCTCATGAACGGTTCCACCGCCATCGATCACGGTTCTCCGGGGAACATGGACCTTGGCTGGACCATCACTTCCGCAGCGGATTTCACGGGTGACCGGAAAGCGGACATCCTCTGGAGGCACACCAACGGTGCCACGGTCATCTGGCAGATGGACGGCGTCAAGCTTCTTAACCCCGGGCCCTCCTGGGCCGTCGATCCCTCCTGGATGGTCGACGACACGCCCGACTTCAACGGGGATGGGATGGCGGACATCCTCTGGAGGCACACGAGCGGGGCGACCTCCCTGTGGCTGATGAACGGGTTCACGAGGATCGGCGAGGGGTCCCTCGGCGGCGTCGATCCGAGTTGGAAGATCGAAAACCAGTAGGGAGTGACGCTGGGAGGTGCCTTCAGAACGGCAGAGGAACACGATCTAATACTGCAGGAAACTTTTGGATGCTATGCGGGTCTGCCATCGTCCCCTCTCCCTGCGGGAGAGGGTTAGCGTCAATACGGTTCACTTAAGAGAGACTCACATGCGGGTCCCCCTCCCCTCGGTGGGAGGGGTCAGGGGAGGGGGTTGATATCATTCACTTTTCACCCTCCCCCAGCCCCTCCCATCAAGGGAGGGGAGCTTTCATCGCCTTTGGTGAACAGCATTGGGGTCAGGGTGAGGGTGAATCGGCCCTGGCAAACCCCCTCACTCCAACGCTATCCCCCGAATCCGGGGACAGGGAGCTTCAAAGCTTCATTGCCCTTTGGCTCTGGTCCATGAACAGAGCCATCATCCAGAGCCAATGCACCCTGAACGTGATCTCTGATCTCAAGTGGCAGATCCTCGACTGACGTCTTCTCGAAAACTCCTGGGGGCCGTTCTTGCTTCGCCCCCCAGCATCCATCCGCCTCTGTCATGCCTGATGCCTGTAGATTGTGGCAACTTCCCTGTGGGATTGGTGCGTCGATTCTTCGAGGGTTGTGTTGTCTCCAGGGAGGAAGTGGTGATAAAATAGTTTCATATTATTCTCACCAGGACTTGCCATGCCTTGCGAAAAAAGGAGGGATCACATGAGAAAATCAAATTCTTCAATGCTTTTCTGGTTGGCTCTTCTCTCAGTGGTCTTGGTGGTTCCGGGGCACGCGGGGGCAGTTGGCCCCATGACCTCGAGTGAATCGAGCTTGGATCGGCCATTGCGGGTTGCCTCAGTCAGCGGGGTTGTTCCATTGAGCGGCACAGGTAATGGTGCCAACATGCTCCAGTTCAAGGCAGGGGGGCATATCCTGGGGTTTCAGCCTAACAAGGTGTACCTTGCCGGGTTGGACCATGCCCTGAGCGTCGAGTTCCTGGGAACGGAGGGGGTGATGCCGACGTCCGGGGCAACCGGGTCTGCCGCTGGCAATGCGGCCAAGTCACCTGCCCTCACCACCGTGGTTTACCGGAATCTTTGGGATGGCATCGATCTCACCTACGAGTCGGCACAGGAAGGCATTGCGGAGAGCACCTACCGTGTGGCGCCTGGGGCCGACCCATCGCGGATTCTCCTCCGCTACAATGTGCCGGTGGAACTGCAGGGGGACGGCTCTCTCAGGGTCAGGTTCGAAAGGGGCACTCTCACCGAGTCGCCCCCGGTGGCGTGGCAGGAGATTGAGGGAAGCCGCGTGCCGGTCACGGCGCAGTTCCGCGTATCAGGCAACGAAGTGGGGTTCCTGTTGGGTCCGTATGACCGCACACAGGCTCTGGTCATAGACCCCACGCTTGCATGGCATACCTTCTACGGGTCAGGTGATCAACCGTCCGGGATTGCCGTGGACGGCACCGGCAACGTCTATGTCGCGGGAGATAGCGGTGCAACCTGGGGATCTCCCCTCAATGCCCACAGCGGGGGCACTTCCCCCGACATCTTCGTGCTGAAGCTCGACAGCAGCGGCACCTACCAATGGCACACCTTCTACGGATCAGGCCAAGGCGGAGGCATTGCCGTTGACACCAGCGGCAATGTCTATGTCACAGGATTGAGCTTTTATACTTGGGGATCTCCCTTGCAACCACACAGCGGCAGTGGCGACTCTGAAACAACTTCGACGGCACCGTGGAACGCCGACATCGTTGTGCTGAAACTCGACAGCAATGGGGCCTACCAGTGGCACACCTTCTACGGGTCAACCGATAATGAAGACGGCAGAGCCATTGCCGTTGACACCAGCGGCAACGTCTATGTCACGGGACAAAGTTCTGCTTGGGGATCTCCACTCAATGCCCACAGCGGCAGTACCGACATCTTCGTGCTAAAGCTCGACAGCAGCGGGGCCTACCAGTGGCACACCTTCTACGGGTCAACCATTGATGACTACTCCTTTTGCATTGCCGTGGACGGCACCGGCAACGTCTATGTCGCGGGAGATAGCGGTGCAACCTGGGGATCTCCCCTCAATGCCCATAGTGGAGACTATGACATTGTTGTGCTGAAACTGAACGCTGGCGGGGCCTACCAGTGGCATACCTTCTACGGGTCAGGCCAAGGCGAAGGCATTGCCGTTGACACCAGCGGCAATGTCTATGTCACAGGAGAGAGCTATGGGACCTGGGGATCTCCCCTCAATGCCCACAGCGGGGGCACTGCCCCCGACATCTTCGTGCTGAAGCTCGACAGCAGCGGCACCTACCAGTGGCACACCTTCTACGGATCACCCCCTGTTTCTCCATGTTTTAATTGGCCTTTTCATCCACCTTGCCCTGAATGGGGAGGCAACGGCTATGACCTTGCGGCTGCTATTGCCGTGGACGGCAGCGGCAATGTTTATGTGACAGGAACGAGCGTTAACACCTGGGGATCCCCCCTTCATGCCCATAATGGCCTGATTTTACACGACGGAGGTTTCTGCGGCGACATCTTTTTGCTGAAGCTCGACAACAGCGGCGCCTACCGATGGCACACCTTCTACGGGTCAAGCGATACTGAAGGAGGCAAAGGCATTGCCGTGGACGGCGCTGGCAACATCTATGTCACAGGAACGAGCCATGCACCCTGGGGATCTCCCCTCCACGCCTATAGCGGGCTCGGTGACATCTTTGTGCTGAAGATGGCACAGCCCGCCGTCGGTTCGGTTGACTTCGATGGGGACGCAAGGAACGACATCCTCTGGCGACACACGGGCGGGGCGTTCTACCTCTGGCAGATGGACGGCCTGACGGCGAAGACACTCTCCTACATCCCGCCCATCGATCCATCGTGGCAGGTGAATGCCCTCGGCGACTTCAACGGCGACGGGACGACCGACACCCTCTGGCGACACACCGGAGGGATGCTCTACACGTGGATGATGAACGGTGCGACGGCCATCGGCGTTGGCTCGCCGGGGACGGTGGATCCCTCATGGTCGGTGCTGGGCGCGGCCGACTTCGGCGGTGACGGGAAGGCCGACCTCCTCTGGCGCCACACGGGTGGGGCGTTCTACCTTTGGGAGATGAACGGGGTCTCGGCCCTGAAGGTCGGCACCATCCCTTCCATCGATGTCTCATGGCAGGTTAAGGCCCTGGCCGACTTCAACGGTGACGGGAAGGCGGACATCCTCTGGAGGCACACCTCCGGCATGTTGTACCTCTGGCTGATGGACGGAGCCACGGCCATTGGCGTCGGTTCTCCCGGAACGGTGGACCTGAGCTGGACGATTGCCGCGGCGGCGGACTTCAACGGAGACAGTAAGGCCGACATCCTCTGGCGGGACACGTCCGGAGCCATTGCGAACTGGCAGATGGACGGCACCAGGCTTGTGAATTGGGGGATGCTCGGGTCTGTCGATCCATCCTGGAGCGTCGCCGACGCTCACGACTTCAATGGTGACGGGAAAGCGGACATCCTCTGGAGGCACACGAGCGGGGCGACCTCCCTATGGCTGATGAACGGGTTCACGAGGATCGGCGAGGGGTCCCTCGGCGTCATTGATCCGAGTTGGAAGATCGAAAACCAGTAGGGAGTGACGCTGGGAGGTGCCTTCAGAACGGCAGAGGAACACGATCTAATACTGCAGGAAACTTCTGGATGCTATGCGGGTCTGCCATCGTCCCCTCTCCCTGCGGGAGAGGGTTAGGGTCAATACGGTTCACTTAAGAGAGACTCACATGCGGGTCCCCCTCCCCTCGGTGGGAGGGGTCAGGGGAGGGGGTTGATCTCATTCACTCTTCACCCTCCCCCACCCCCTCCCATCGAGGGAGGGGAGCTCTCATCGCCTTTAGTGAGCAGTATTGGGGCGAGGGTGAATCGGCTCTGGCAAACCCCTCACTCCAACGCTATCCCCCGAGTTGGGGCAGAGGGAGCTTCAAAGCTTCATTGCCCTTTGTCTCTGGTCCATGGACGAAACTTCCATCTCGAGCCAGGGCGCCGTGGACGTGATCTCTTATCTCAAGTGGCAGTTCCTCGACCAACGTCTTCCCTAAAATGTTGGTGGGCCCGTTCTTGCCTCGCCCCCCAGCATCCTTGCTCCTCTGTTGAGCCTGATGCCTAAAGAGTGTGGCAATTTCCCTGGGGAAGTGGTGCGTCGATTCTTCGAGGGGCGTGTTGTTTCTCAACAGGAATCAGATAAAATATTGATATAGGCGCATCCCCATCAGGACATGCCACGCATTGCGACAAAAGGAGGGTTCCCATGAGAAAATCGATTACGTCCATGGTTTTCTGGCTGACTCTTCTTTCGGTGGGCCTAATGGTTCCGGAACACGCTGGGGCAATTGGCCCCATCATTTCGAGTGGTCCGGGCCTGGATCCGCCATTGCGGGTAGCCTCGACCGTCGGGGTTGTTCCATTGAGCGGCACAGGTAATGGTGCCAACATGCTCCAGTTCAAGGCAGGGGGGCATATCCTGGGGTTTCAGCCTAACAAGGTGTACCTTGCCGGCTTGGACCATGCACTGAGCGCAGAGTTCCTGGGAACAGATGGGGTGATGCCGACCTCCGCGGCAACTGCGCCGCCCTCTGACAACGCGAGCAGGTCACCTGCCCTCTCCACGGTGGTTTACCGGAATCTTTGGGAGGGCATCGATCTCACCTACGAATCAACCGAGGGGGGCATTGCTGAGAGCACTTACCATGTGGCGCCCGGTTCTGACCCATCGCGGATTCTCCTCCGCTACAATCTGCCGGTGGAACTGCAGGGGGACGGCTCTCTCAGGGTCAGGTTCGAAAGGGGCACTCTCACCGAGTCGCCCCCGGTGGCGTGGCAGGAGATTGAGGGAAGCCGCGTGCCGGTGAAGGCCGAGTTCAGGGTTGCCGGGAATGAAGTGGGGTTCGTGGTGGGTCCGTATGACCGCAGCCAGGTGCTCATCATCGACCCGACTCTCGAATGGCATACGTTCCAAGGGTCAAGCGGCTATGATGGCGCCTACGGAATTGCCCTGGACGGCGGCGGCAATGTCTATGTCACGGGCCTCAGCTCTGCGACCTGGGGAACTCCCCTCCATGCCCATGGCGGTGACGTTGACATCTTTGTTCTGAAACTCGACAGCAACGGCGTCTACCAGTGGCACAGCTTCTACGGATCAAGCGCTTATAATTACGCGGGTGGCATTGCCGTGGACATCAACGGCAACGTCTATGTCTCAGGCTACAGCGATGCGACCTGGGGAACTCCCCTCCATGCCCATTGCAGTAGTGGTATGGGCGCTGACGCGTTTGTGTTGAAGCTCGACAGCAACGGCGCGTACCTTTGGAACACCTTCTACGGATCATGCCGTCATGACAGCGCATTCGCCATTGCCTTGGACGGCGTCGGCAACGTGTATGTCACAGGGCTCAGCAATGCAAGCTGGGGGGTTCCCCTCCATCCCCACAGTGGCACTGCAGAGTATGAGTATAACGTGTTTGTACTGAAACTCGACAGCAACGGCGTTTACCAGTGGCACACCTTTCACGGCACAGGCGTTATTCTCGGCAGCAGAGCCATCGTTGTGGACGGCGACGGCAACGTCTATGTCGCAGGGGAGAGCCTTGCCTGGGGAACTCCCCTTCATGCCCAAGGCGGTGGTTTGGAGATCTTTGTCTTGAAACTCGACAGCGGCGGGGCTTACCAGTGGCACACCTTCTACGGGTCGAGCAGTTATGACTACGCCTCAGGTATTGCCGTAGATGGCGACGGCAACGTCTATGTCACGGGATGCAGTGCTGAAACCTGGGGGTCTCCCCTCCATGCCCATCATGGTGGTTACGATGACATTGTTGTCCTGAAACTCGACAGCAGCGGTGCGTACCAGTGGCACACCTTTTACGGATCAGTCGGTGGTGACTTCGGACGTGCGATCCACGTGGATGGCGGTGGCGACGTTTATGTGTCGGGAAAGAGTGACGGTACGTGGGGATTTGGATTTCCGATCGATTCTCACAGCGGCAAGTACGATGCCTTCACGCTGAGGCTTGACACCAGTGGGGCCTATCAGTGGCACAGCTTCCACGGGTCCGGGGAGAATGATGAAGCCTATGGGATTGCGGTGGACGGTGGCGGCAACGTCTTTGTGGCTGGGGACAGTGAGGGCCCGTGGGGATCCCCGCTCAATGCCTACGCCGGCGCAAGTGACCTCTTTGTGTTGAGGCTCTCGAAGGATCCCCCTGAAACGGGCTCTCTTGTTGTCTCGATCCGTCCCCAGTCAGCCGCCGAGGCCGGAGCCCGGTGGAGGGTGGATTGCGGGGACTGGCGCAGCAGCGACACCACTCTCTCGGGCCTGCCCGCGGGCAGTCACACGGTGGAGTTCAACGACATCATGGACTGGTATAGACCTGAAAACCAGGTGGTGAGCATCCTCGAGAATCAGACCACCATGGCGAGCTGCACCTACGTGCCGCGGGAGGGCGCTCTTTCGGTCACGATCGTTCCTCAAGGGGCTGTCGACGCGGGTGCCCAGTGGAGGGTGGATGGCGGCCCCTGGCAGCAAAGCGGCGTGATTCTGCCTGGTGTCGGTGTGGGTCAGCACACGGTGGAGTTCAAGCAGTTGTCGAACTGGACGAGGCCCGCCAACCAGACGGTGACCATTGTGGAATTCCAGACGGCGACAACCAGTGGAAGCTATGCCCTGCTTCCTGCCATCGGCCTGGTCGACTTCAATGGCGACATCATGGGGGATATCCTCTGGCGACACACCGGAGGAGCCTTGTCCTTCTGGCAGATGGACGGTCTGACCGTCAAAAGGATTGACACCATCCCACCCATCGACCCATCCTGGAAAGTGGCCGCCCTGGGCGACTTCAACGGTGACGGGATGACCGACATATTCTGGCGACACACGGGAGGGATGATTTACACCTGGCTGATGAGCGGTGCGACGCCCATCGGTTTTGGATTGCAGGAAACGGCGGACCTCTCATGGTATGTGGTGGGAGCGGCCGACTTTGGCGCCGACCCGAAGTACGGCATCCTGGCCGGCGAGACGGCCGAGATCCTATGGAGAGACACGGCTGGAAACATAAGGACGTCGTGGAATTACGGCCTGTGGTGGGCCAGGGGAATCTTCCTCTGGCAGGCTGATCTCTCATGGCAAGTGGAGGCCCTGGCCGACTTCAATGGAGACAGTAAGGCCGACATCCTCTGGAGGCACACTTCCGGGATGCTCTACCTTCAGCTCATGAATTATACGTCGCTGACTGGTGCCGGTTCTCCCGGGAGTCTCGATCTTAACTGGTCGATCGCCTCCGCGGCGGACTTCACCGGTGACGGAAAAGCGGACATCCTCTGGAGACACACGTCCGGATTGACGGCCATCTGGCAAATGGATGGCCTGCAGCTTATCGACTTTGGGATACCCGGAGTTGTCGATCCTTCCTGGAGCATCGCCTATTCACACGACTTAAACGCTGACGGGAAAGCGGACATCCTCTGGCGGCACGGCAGCGGGGCGACCTATCTGTGGCTCATGAACGGGTTCACACGGATCGGCGAGGGGTCGCTGGGCTTTGTCGACCCGAGTTGGAAAATAGAGAACAAGTAGAGGATGGCAACCAGTGGTTCCATGGTATGGACCTCGACCGGCTGGAAGGAAGGGTGCGGGACACTGAGCGTGAAGGTGCTTGCCGCGGTTTCGCTCCTGCGCGCAGTCTCGGGTTCTCACGCAAGGGTTACGACGCGGGCCGTCGGCGGTTGATGGAGCGGACCCCCTGGGAAATGTTGCGGGCGCCAAACATGCTGAAATCATTTTCTAAGCTGTTTGCCTTGAATGAACGGGCACCATGACACAAGGAGGGAAACCATGAGAAAGGTGAATGCTTTTCTGCTCCTGTGGGTGGTTCTTCTTTGGTTGGTCCTGGCAGTGTCTGATCAAATGGGGGCATTCACCGCCGTCGCTCCGAGCGGTTGCGTCTCGGCACATACGGGGGCGGTCGGTTCGGCCGGGGCCATAGTGCCAATCAGCAACACCGGGACTGCGACCAGCATGCTCCAGTTCAAGGCAGGAGGACATGTTTTGGGCTTCCAGCCCAATAAGGTCTTCCTTGCAGCGCTGGACCATGCACTCAGCATCGAGTTCCTCGGAACAAAGGGGGTGACGCCGAGGTCTGCGGCAAGCAACTCAGGCACGGCCAGCACGGGCAAGGCCCCTCCACTCTCCACGGTGGTTTACCCGAATCTGTAGGAGGGCATCGATCTCACCTACGAATCAACCGAGGGGGGCATTGCCGAGAGCACCTACCATGTTGCGCCCGGTTCTGACCCATCGCGAATCCGGCTCCGGTATAACGTGCCAGTGGTGTTGCAGGAAGATGGCTCACTCAGGGTCAAATCTGGCACCGGCACCCTCACCGAGTCGCCCCCGGTGGCCTGGCAGGATATCAGGGGAAACCGGGTGCCGGTGAAGGGCGAGTTCAGGGTTGCCGGGAATGAAGTGGGGTTCGTTGTGGGTCCGTATGACCGCAGCCAGCCTCTCATCATCGACCCGACTCTCGAATGGCATACGTTCCACGGGTCAAGCGGCTATGATGGCGCCAACGAAATTGCCCTGGACAACAGCGGCAACGTCTATGTCACAGGAGAAAGCAGTGCAACCTGGGGAACTCCCATCCATGCTTACAGCGGCAGTATCGGCAGCGATTTATTTGTAATGAAACTCGACAGCAGCGGCGCCTACCAGTGGCACACTTTCCACGGGTCAAGCAGCTATGACTACGCGTCTGGCATTGCCGTGGATGGCATGGGAAACGTCTATGTCTCGGGTACCAGTGATGCAACCTGGGGATCTCCCCTCAATGCCCACACCGATGGCGGTATTGGCAATGACGTGTTTGTGCTGAAACTCGACAGCAACGGCGCCTACCAGTGGCACACCTTCTTCGGGTCATGCAGCCCTGACCACGCGTCTGGCATTGCCGTGGATGGCATGGGAAACGTCTATGTCTCGGGTACCAGTGATGCGCCCTGGGGAGCCCCAATCCATCCTTATAGCGGTGATGCTGACGATGGGGATGACGCATTTGTCCTAAAACTCGGCAGCAATGGTGCCTACCAGTGGCACGCCTTCTACGGATCCACCCAATATGACACCAGTGGTGACATTGCCGTGGACAGCAGCGGCAACATCTATGTCACTGGATCGAGCTGGGCAACTTGGGGATCCCCCCTCCATGCGCATAGCGGCAATGGCGACATCTTTGTTTTGAAACTCGACGGCAATGGCGCTTACCAGTGGCATACGTTCTATGGATCGAACCAATATGACTCTGGTCGTGGCCTTGCCATTGATGGCAGCGACAATGTCTACGTGACTGGGTCCAGCTATGGCCCCTGGGGAGCCCCGCTCAATCCCCATACCGGCAAGCCTGGCATAGATAAGAACAATATAGTTGTACTCAAGCTCGACTCAAGCGGTGCTTACCAGTGGCACACTTTCCTGGGATCGGAGGGTTCCATCTATCCCTCTGCCATTAACGTGGACAGCGGCGGGAACGTCTATGTGTCTGGACAGAGTGGCGAAACATGGGGCTTTCCCCTGTATCCCCACAGCGGCTATGTTGACGCCTTAATCCTCAAGCTCGACTCAAGCGGAGCCTACCAGTGGCACACCTTCCACGGGTCAGCCCAAGATGACTCCGGTCGTGGCCTTGTCATTGATGGCAGCGACAATATCTACGTGACTGGGTACAGCTATGGCTCCTGGGGATCCCCGCTCAATGCCCATAGCGGCGAACATGACCTTTTCGTGCTGAGGCTCTCGAAGGATGCCCCCGAGACGGGGTTTGTCTCGGTCACCATCATTCCGCAGGGAGCTGTCGACGCCGGGGCCCAGTGGAGGGTGGACGGCGGTGCCTGGCGGAACAGCAACACGACTCTCTCAGGCCTGCCTGAAGGCAGTCACGCCGTGGAGTTCAAGGACATCTTTGGCTGGTACACGCCCCAGACCCAGGTTGTGAACATCGTTGCGGATCAGGTCGCCACGGCAAGCGGGACCTACGTGCAGCAGAGGGGCTCTCTCTCGGTCACGATCATTCCTCAGTCCGCGATCGACGCCGGGGCCCAGTGGAGGGTGGACGATGGCCCATGGCAGAACAGTGGTGAGACGGTATCTGGTCTCAGTGTTGGTCAGCACGTGTTGCGGTTTAAGGACTTAGTGGTCTGGACCAAGCCCGTGGATCAAATGGCGACCATTCTCGAAAACCAGATCACGACAATGAGTGGAGGCTACGTCCTGGTTCCGGCCGTTGGCCTGGTCGATTTCAACGGCGACGTGATGGCGGATATTCTCTGGCGGCACACTGCAGGGGCCTTGTGTTTCTGGCAAATGGACGGCCTGAATGCCAACAGGATTGCTGCCATCCCGGCGATTGATCAAGCCTGGCGGGTGGCCGCCCTCGGGGACTTCAACGGTGATGGGATGACTGACATCCTCTGGAGACACACCGGAGGGATGGTTTACATCTGGCTGATGAACGGACCGTCTCCCATCGGATTTGGATCGCCGGGGGGGACGGACCTTTCATGGTCGGTGGTGGGCGCAGCCGATTTCGGCAGCGAGCTGAGGTGGTATGCCGGCGCCGACAACAAGGCCGACATCCTCTGGAGACACAAGGACGGAAAGCTGGCGCTTTGGGTAATGGACGGGCTGAAGATCCGGGCAATCGACCTCCCCTGGGATCCCGATCTATCGTGGCGAGTGGAAGCCCTGGCCGACTTCAACGCGGACAGAAAGGCGGACATCCTCATGCGCAACAACTCCGGGATGCTCCTCCTCTTGCTCAGGGACGTGACGTATGGTTCTCCCGGTTCTGTCGATCTTGGCTGGTCCGTCGCCTCCGCGGCGGACTTCACCGGTGACGGGAAAGCCGACATCTTCTGGAGACACACCTCCGGAGCGATGGCCATCTGGCAGATGGACGGCCTCCAGCTTGTCAATGTTGGGCTGCTCGGTGCCGTCGATCCATCCTGGTACGTTGCCGACACATCCGACTACAACAGGGACAGCAAGGCGGACATCCTCTGGCGACACAGCAGCGGGGCGACATCCCTGTGGCTCATGAACGGGTTCACGCGGATCGGAGAAGGATCGCTGGGCTTTGTCGACCCGAGTTGGAAGATAGAGAACAAGTAGGGGATGGCAACGAGTGGTTCCATGGTATGGACCTCGACCGGCTGCAAGGAAGGGTGCGGGACACTGAGCGTGAAGGTGCTTGCCGCGGCTTCGCTCCTGCGCGTACTCTCGGGTTCTCACGCAAGGGTTGCGACGCGGGCCGTCGGCGGTTGATGGAGTGGACCCCCTGGGAAATGTTGCAGGGACCGAGCATGCTGAAATCGTTTTCTAAGCTGTTTGCCTTGACTGAACGGGCACCATGACGCAAGGAGGGAAACCATGAGAAAGGCGAATGCTTTTCTGCTCCTGTGGGTGGTTCTTCTTTGGTTGGTCCTGGCAGTGTCTGATCAAAGGGGGGCATTCACCGCCGCCGCTCCGAGCGGTTGCGCCTCGGAACATGCGACGGGGGCGGTCGGTTCGGCCGGAGGCATTGTGCCAATCAGCAACACCGGGACTGCGCCCAGCATGCTCCAGTTCAAGGCAGGGGGGCATGTTTTGGGCTTCCAGCCCAATAAGGTTTTCCTTGCAGGGCTGGACCATGCCCTGAGCATCGAGTTCCTGGGAACCGACGGCGTGATGCCCACGTCGGCGGCAACCGCAGCGGCCACGGGGAACACGGGCAAGGCCCCTCCCCTCTCAACGGTGGTTTACCGCAATCTTTGGGAGGGCATCGATCTCACCTACGAATCAACCGAGGGGGGCATTGCCGAGAGCACTTACCGTGTCGCGCCCGGGGCGGATCCATCGAAAATCCAACTCCGCTATAACGTCCCGGTGGTATTGCAGGGGGACGGCTCCCTGGGGCTCAAGTTCGAAAGGGGCACCCTCACCGAGTCGCCGCCGGTGGCGTGGCAGGAGATCGGGGGAAACCGGGTGCCGGTGAAGGCCGAGTTCAGGGTTGCCGGGAATGAAGTGGGGTTCGTGGTGGGTCCGTATGACCGCAGCCAGGCACTCATCATCGACCCGACATATGAATGGCACACCTTTTATGGGGCAAGCAATTCTGACATAGTGAATGGCATTGCGGTGGATGGCGGTGGCAATGTCTATGTGGCGGGGTACAGCCCTGAAACCTGGGGATCTCCCCTCAATGCGCATAGCGGCAATTTTGACGTGGTTGTGCTGAAACTCGACAACAACGGGGCCTACCAGTGGCACACCTTCTACGGGTCAAGCAGTGATGATCAGGGCTGGGACATAGCATTGGACGGCAGGGGCAACGTCTATGTCACCGGAACCTGTAATGCAACCTGGGGAGTTCCACTCAATGCACATGGTGGTAGTGACGACATCTTCGTATTGAAACTCGACGGAAGCGGCACCTACCAGTGGCATGCCTTCTACGGATCGAGCAGTTATGACGGTGGCGTTGGCATTGCCCTGGACGGCAGCGGCAACGTCTATGTCACGGGGTCGAGCTACGCGACCTGGGGATCTCCACTCCATGCCCATAGCGGTGGGGTGAACAGCGTTGTGCTGAAACTCGACAACAACGGCACCTACCAGTGGCACACCTTCTACGGGGCAAGAAACGCTGACTACGGCATGGCCATTGGCCTGGACGGCGGCGCCAATGTCTATGTGGCGGGGCACAGCACTGAAACCTGGGGATCTCCTCTCCATGCCCATAGCGGTGATGGCAAAGCCGACATCCTTGTGCTGAAACTCGATAGTAACGGTGCGTACCAGTGGCACACCTTCTACGGGGCATACAATGATCGGGCATACTATGATGATGAAGCATTTGGCATTGCCGTGGACGGCAGCGGCAACCTGTATGTCACGGGATGGAGCTGGACAACCTGGGGATCACCGCTCCATGCTCACAGCGGCGACATCTACCCCGACATTTTCGTGCTGAAACTCGATAGTAACGGCACCTACCAGTGGCACACCTTCTACGGGTCAAACAACGACTACGACGGGAGCTGGGACATTGCCCTGGACGGCAGCGGCGACGTGTATGTCACAGGAATGAGCTATGCAACCTGGGGATCTCCCCTCCATGCTCACAGCGGCGTGGCCGATGACATTTTCGTGCTGAAACTCGATAGCAGCGGAACCTACCGGTGGCACATGTTTTGGGGCTCAAGCGCTTCTGACGGCGCCCAGGGCATTGCTTTGGACGGCAGCGGCAACATCTTTGTAGCGGGAATGAGCTTTCAAACCTGGGGAACTCCCCTCAATGCGCATAGCGGTAATTATGACGTGGTTGTGCTGAAACTGTCACAGTCTGCCCCTGGTTTGCCTGATTTCAATGGGGACGGCAAGGCCGACATTCTCTGGAGGCATGCGACGTACGGCACCATTCATGCCTGGTTCATGAACGGAACCTCCGTCTCCGAGGAGGGCACCCTTGGAGCTGTTTCCGATTCCAACTGGACTGTCGAGGGGGTTGGAGACTTTGATGGAAACTTTAGAGCGGACATCTTGTGGAGACACGCAACCTCAGGCATCATCTATGCCTGGCTCATGAACGGGACCTCCATCGCGGGCCAGGGCACCATAGGGGTTGTTCCCGACCCAGGCTGGAAGATCGCTGCGGTGGAGGACTTCGACGGGAACGGCAAGGCCGATATCCTCTGGCACAACTCAAGCTCGGGCGAGGTCTATGCCTGGTTCATGGACGGAATGCTGATCTCAGGAGACGGCCCCCTCGGAGTCGTTCAGGATTCCAACTGGCGCATCGAGAAGGTGGTGGATTTCGACGGTGATGCCCGAGCGGACATCTTGTGGCGTCATGCTGGCTCCGGCGATGTCTACCTCTGGCTCATGGATGGAACCTCCATTGTGAGCCAGGGTTTTGTGGGAGCCGTTCCCAATCCCACCTGGCGCATCGAGGCAGCGGGGGATTTCAATGGGGACCGCCGGGGCGACATCCTCTGGCGCCACACCTCCTCAGGCCTTGTTTACGCCTGGGTCATGAACGGGGCCTCCATTGCGGCTCAGGGCATCGTGAGTGTGGTCTTCGATCTCAACTGGCAGATCGAGGAGACGGGCGACTTCGATGGGGACGCCACAACGGACATCCTCTGGAGGCATGCCATATTCGGCACCGTCTACCTCTGGTCCATGAAAGGTGGTTCCGTCTCGAGCCAGGGCACCGGCACCGTCAATGTGATCTCTGATCTCCACTGGCAGATCCTCGACTAAAGTCTTCTCCAGGATGCTCGGGGGGCGATCTTGCCTTGGCCCCCGGCATCGTTCCTCTTCTGTCGGGGCTCATCCGAGTGTAGCTTCGCAACTTCTTTGGTGGATTGCTCCGCGGTTTTTCCGCAGAAATGTTGTTTCCAGGTGGGGAATTGGCGAAATGGCGGTTTGGAGCCCCTGCCCAAGTTCGGCGAGCATTGACGCAAGCGGAGGCATCTCATGAGAAGATCGAACTTTTTAGTGCTTTTGTGGTTGGCTCTTTCTTCATTGGCCGTTGCGGTGCCTGGGCACGCCGGGGCATCCAGCCCCATCGTCTGGAGCGGTTCGGCCTTGGATCAGGCGGTGAGGCTCGCCTCAACCGACACGGTCGTTCCATTGAGCGGTCCAGGGGGTGCCGGCAGCATGCTCCAGTTCAAGGCAGGGGGCCATGTTTTGGGGTTTCAGCCAAACAAGGTGTTCCTTGCCGGGTTGGACCATGCCCTGAGCGTTGAGTTCCTGGGGACGCAGGGGGTGATGCCGACATCCGCCTCATCCGTGTCATCTGGGGCTGACGCGGGCAAGGCCCCTCCCCTCTCAACGGTGGTTTACCGCAATCTTTGGGAGGGCATCGATCTCACCTACGAATCCACCGAGGGGGGCATTGCCGAGAGCACTTACCATGTGGCGCCAGGAGCGGACCCATCGAAGATCCAACTCCGTTACAACGTCCCGGTGGAACCGCAGGGGGATGGCTCTCTCAGGGTCAAGTTCGAAAGGGGCACTCTCACCGAGTCGCCCCCCGTGGCGTGGCAGGAGATCGAGGGAAACCGCGTGCCGGTGAGGGCCGAGTTCAGGGTAGCCGGGAACGAAGTGGGGTTCGCGGTGGGTCCGTATGAGCACAGCCAGCCGCTCATCATCGACCCCACGTATGCGTGGCACACCTTCTACGGGGGGCAGGATGCTGACGGGGGTGCAGGCATTGCCGTGGACAGCGGCGGCAACGTGTACGTCACAGGGTGGAGCAGCGCGACCTGGGGGTCGCCCCTCCATGCCCACACTGGCTATGCTGATGCTTTTGTGCTGAAACTCTCCAGCGACGGCACGTACCTGTGGCACACGTTCTACGGCTCAACCCGCTCTGACCATGGTAACTCCATTGCCGTGGACAGCGGCGGCAACGTGTACGTCACGGGCTGGAGCAATGCAACCTGGGGATCTCCGCTCCATGCGTATACTGGCGCTGATAACAGCGGTGATAATTTTTTTGTGTTGAAGCTCGCCAGCGACGGCACCTACGTTTGGCACACCTTCTACGGGGGAACTTGGGGCAATGAGGCTACGGGCATTGCCGTGGACAGCGGCGGCAACGTGTACGTCACGGGATACGGCGGTTACACCTGGGGATCCCCACTGCATGCCAAAAGCAGCAGTGTTGACCTCTTTGTGCTGAAACTCGCCAGCGACGGCACATACCTCTGGAACACCTTCTATGGCTCGGGCAACTCGGGGGTTTTCGGCCTCGGCATTGCCGTGGACGGCGGCGGCAACGTGTACATCACGGGACGCAGCCATGAAACCTGGGGGTCCCCCCTCCATGCTTACAGTGGCGGCGATGCTGATGTCTTTGTGCTGAAACTGGCCGGTGACGGCACCTACCTATGGCACACCTTTTACGGGGGAATCGACTATGATTACGGTTGCGGCATTGCCGTGGACGGCAGCGGCAACGTTTACGTCACAGGAGCTACTTCGTCAATCTGGGGATTCCCCTTTCATGTCATAATGGGTTTCGACGTCTTTGTGCTGAAACTCGCCAGCGACGGCACGTACCTGTGGCACACCCTGCACGGGAGCCCGAAAGATGATTACGGTTGCGGCATTGCCCTGGACAGCAGCGGCAACATTTGCGTCACAGGATATAGTTGGATAACTTGGGGATCTCCCCTCCATGCCTTAACTATGGGCGGCGCTGAGATTTTTGTGCTGAAACTTGCCGGCGACGGAGCGTACCTGTGGAACACCTTTCACGGGGGGCAAAATGCTGACGTGGGTGCAGGCATTGCCGTGGACAGCGGCGGCAACGTGTACGTCACAGGGTGGAGCGATGGAGCCTGGGGATCCCCCCCACTCCATACCTCTTTGGACGGGGGTGCATGCTTTGTGCTGAAGATAGCATCAACCCTTGCTTCACATGATTTCAACGGGGACGGGAGAGCGGACATCCTCTGGCGACACGCTCCCACCGGCACTGTCTATACCTGGTTGATGAACGGAATGTCCGCGTCGAGCCTGGGCACCGTCGGAGCTGTTCGCGACTCCAACTGGCACATCGAGAAGATGGGAGACTTCAATGGAGACGGCAGGTCAGACATACTCTGGCGCCACACCGGTGGTATGCTCTACACCTGGATGATGAACGGTGCAACGGGCGTGGGCCTTGGCTCGCCCGGGACTGTGGATCCCTCATGGTCGGTGGTGGGCGCGGCCGACTTCGGCGGCGACGGGAAGGCCGACATCCTCTGGCGCCACACCGGCGGGGCCCTGTACCTCTGGGAGATGAACGGGATCTCGGCCCTGAAGGTCGGCACCATCCCTTCCATCGATGTCTCGTGGCAGGTTAAGGCCCTGGCCGACTTCAACGGTGACGGGAAGGCGGACATCCTCTGGAGGCACACCTCCGGCATGCTTTACCTCTGGCTGATGGACGGAGCGACGGCCATTGGCGTTGGTTCTCCAGGGACGGTGGACCTGAACTGGACAATCGCCGGTGCGGCGAACTTCACGGATGACATGAAGGCGGACATCCTCTGGAGGCACACCTCCGGAGCGACGGCCATCTGGCAGATGGACGCCGCAAAGCTGCCGACCTTGGGGCTACCCGGGGCCGTCGACCCATCCTGGAGCGTCGCCGACACGTCCGACTTCAATGCTGACGGGAAAGCGGACATCCTCTGGCGGCACACGAGCGGGGCGACCTCCCTATGGCTGATGAACGGGTTCACGAGGATCGGCCAGGGGTCCCTGGGCGTCGTCGATCCGAGTTGGAAGATCGAAAACCAGTAGGGAGTGACGCTGGGAGGTGCCTTCAGCACGGCAGAGGAACAGGATCTAATACTGCAGGAAACTTTTGGATGCTGTGCGGGTCTGTTATCGTCCCCTCTCTCTCCGGGAGAGGGTTAGCGTCAATACGGTTCACTTAAGAGAGACTCACATGCGGGTCCCCCTCCCCTCGGTGGGAGGGGTCAGGGGAGGGGGTTGATCTTATTCACTTTTCACCCTCCCCCAGCCCCTCCCATCAAGGGAGGGGAGCTTTCATCGCCTTTGGTGAACAGTATTGGGGTTAGGGTGAGGGTCAATCGGCCCTGGCAAACTCCTCACTCCAGCCCTCTCCCCCAAATCGGGGGACAGGGAGCTTCAAAGCTTCATTGCCCTTTGGCTCTGGTTCATGAACAGAGCCATCATCCAGAGCCAATGCACCCTGAACGTGATCTCTGATCTCAAGTGGCAGATCCTCGACTGACGTCTTCTCGAAAACTCCTGGGGCCCGTTCTTGCCTCGCCCCCCAGCATCCATCCGCCTCTGTCATGCCTGATGCCTGTAGATTGTGGCAACTTCCCTGGGGGATTGGCGCGTCGATTCTTCGAGGGGTGTGTTGTATCCAGGGAGGAAGTGGTGATAAAATAGTTCCATGGTATTCTCACCTGGACATGCCACGCATTGCGACAAAAGGAGGGATCCCATGAGAAAATCGATTACGTCCATGGTTTTCTGGATGGCTCTTCTTTCGGTGGGCCTAATGGTTCCGGAACACGCTGGGGCAATTGGCCCCATCATTTCGAGTGGTCCGGGCCTGGATCCCCCATTGCGGGTTGCCTCAGTCAGCGGGGTTGTGCCATTGAACGGACCGGGAAGCGGTGGCAGCATGCTCCAGTTCAAGGCAGGGGGCCATGTGTTGGGGTTTCAGCCCAACAAGGTGTTCCTTGCCGGGTTGGACCATGCCCTGAGCATCGAGTTTCTGGGAACACAGGGGGTGATGCCGATCTCCGCCGCAACTGCGCCGGCCACGGACAGTACGACCGGGGCGCCTCTCCTCGCCACGGTGGTTTACCGGAATCTCTGGGAGGGTGTCAGCCTGTCGTATGAAGCGACCGAGGAGGGCATAGCCGAAAGCATCTATCATGTTGCGCCTGGCGGGGACGTGTCATCGATCCGGCTGCGCTGCAACGTGCCGGTGGAGCCGCAAGGGGACGGCTCCCTCAGGTACAGGTTCGCAAGGGGCTATGTCACCGAGTCGCCCCCTGTGGCGTGGCAAGAGGTCGAGGGGAACCGTGTGCCGGTCACGGCGGAGTTCAGGGTGTCAGGGGACGAAGTGGGGTTCGTTTTGGGTCCATATGACCGCACACAGTCCCTGATCATCGACCCGACGTATGCATGGCACACCTTCTACGGGTCTGGCAATTATGACGTGGGCAATGACATTGCCGTGGACAGCAACGGCAATGTGTATGTCACGGGAATCAGCAGTGAAACCTGGGGGTCTCCGCTCCGTCCTCACAGCGGCGGAGACGATGACATTTTCGTGCTGAAGCTTGATCGAAACGGCGCCTACAAGTGGCACACCTTCTACGGGTCAAGCAGTGATGACGAAGGCACTGACATTGCCGTGGACGGCAGCGGCAACGTCTATGTCACGGGAAACAGCTGGACAGGCTGGGGATCCCCGTTACATGCCCACAGCGGCTTTAAGGATATTTTTGTGCTGAAACTCGACAGCGGCGGGGCCTACCAGTGGCACACCTTCTACGGGACAGGGGCCTCTGACTCGTCAACTGGCTTTGACTTGGCCAGCGGCATTGCCCTGGACGGAAGCGGCAACGTCTATGTCACGGGGACGAGCGAAGCGGGCTGGGGAACCCCGCTTTCTCCTCACAGCGGAGACCTTGACGTTTTTGTGCTCAAACTCGCCGCCAATGGCGCCTCCCAGTGGCACACCTACTTCGGCACGACCACCTATGACTGCGGCCTCGGCATTGCCGTGGACGGAAGCGGCAACGTCTATGTCACGGGATACACGGGATCAAGCGGGAACGATGACCTCTTTGTGCTCAAACTCGCCGGCAACGGGGTCCGCCTGTGGAACAAACTCTACGGCTCTACCAGCTTTGACTACGGTAGAAGCATTGCCGTGGACGGCGGCGGCAACGTGGTTGTCACGGGATACAGCAATGCGACCTGGGGGTCTCCCCTCCATGCTCACGACACGGGTTATGACCTCTTTGTGCTCAAACTCGAAAGCGGAGGGGCTTACCAGTGGCACACCTTCTATGGGGCAACCGGCACTGACCACGGTTATGACATTGCCGTGGACGGCAGCGACAACGTCTATGTCACGGGACTAAGCAATGCAACCTGGGGGTCTCCGCTCCATGCTTTCAGCGGCGGCTCAGACCTGTTTCTGCTGAAGCTCAACAGCAGCGGAGCCTACCAGTGGCACACTTTCTATGGGGCAACAGTTAATAGCCCCGCCTTTGGTGACGTCGGTTATGGCATTGCCGTGGGCGGCAGTGGCAGCGTCCATGTAGCGGGGATGAGCAATGCAACCTGGGGTTCTCCGCTGAATGCCTATACCGGCGCTTCGGACGTCTGTGCGCTGAAGGTGGCACAGCCCGCCGTCGGTTCGGTGGATTTCAATGGAGACGTGAGAAACGACATCCTCTGGCGCCACACGGGCGGGGCCTCCTACCTCTGGCAGATGGACGGCCTGACTGCGAAGACGGTGGGCTACATCCCGCCCATCGACCCATCGTGGCAGGTCACCGCCCTAGCCGACTTCAACGGCGACGGGACGACCGACATCCTCTGGCGACACACCGGAGGGATGCTCTACACGTGGATGATGAACGGTGCGACGGCCGTAGGCCTTGGCTCGCCGGGGACGGTGGATCCCTCATGGTCGGTGCTTGGCGTGGCCGACTTCGGCGGCGACGGGAAGGCGGACATCCTCTGGCGACACACGGGTGGGGCGTTCTACCTTTGGGAGATGAACGGGATCTCGGCCCTGAAGGTCGGCACCATCCCTTCCATCGATGTCTCATGGCAGGTTAATGCCCTGGCCGACTTCAACGGTGACGGGAAGGCGGACATCCTCTGGAGGCACACCTCCGGCATGCTGTACCTCTGGCTGATGGACGGAGCGACGGCCATCGGCGTTGGTTCTCCCGGCACGGTGGACCCGAGCTGGACCATCACCGGAGCGGCAAACTTCACGGATGACATGAAGGCTGACATCCTCTGGCGCGACAAATCCGGAGCCATGGCCATGTGGCAGATGGACGGAGCGACGCTTCTGAACGTTGGGATGCTCGGGGCTGTTGATTTATCCTGGAGCATCGCCGACGCACACGACTTCAATGCTGACGGGAAAGCGGACATCCTCTGGAGGCACAGCAGCGGGGCGACCTCCCTATGGCTGATGAACGGGTTCACGAGGATCGGCGAAGGGTCCCTCGGCGTCATTGATCCGAGTTGGAAGATCGAGAACCATTAGGGGGTGCCGCCGGGAGGTGCCATCAGAGCGGCAGAGGAACGCGATCTCACTCTTGCACGGAACTTTTGGATGCGATGCGGGTCTGCCATCGTCCCCTCTCTCTCCGGAAGAGGGTTAGGGTCAATACGGTTCACTTAAGAGAGACTCACATGCGGGTCCCCCTCCCCTCGGTGGGAGGGGTCAGGGGAGGGGGTTGATCTCATTTACTTTTCACCCTCCCCCAGCCCATCCCATCAAGGAAGGGGAGCTTTCATCGCCTTTAGTGAACAGCATTGGGGTCAGGATGAGGGTGAATCGGCCCTGGCAAACCCCCTCACTCCAACGCTATCCCCCGAGTTGGGGCAGAGGGAGCTTCAAATCTTCATTACCCTTTGTCTCTGGTCCATGGACGAAACTTCCATCTCGAGCCAGGGTACCGTGGACGTGATCTCTTCCTAAATTGAGCGATTCACTCTCTGAAAGCCCTTAGAAAATGCCTTGCCATGCGGGCGGGGATAAACCCCGCCCCTACGATGTGGGTTAAAGGACATTTTCGTAGGGGAGGGCTTTACGCCCTCCCGCAGTGACAAGCATGCTGAAAAATCGCTCACTTTAGGCTCTTATCTCAAGTGGCAGATCCTCGACTGACGTCTTCTCGAAAACTCCTGGGGGCCGTTCTTGCCTCGCCCCCCCGGCATCCATCCGCCTCTGTCATGCCTGATGCCTGTAGATTGTGGCAACTTCCCTGGGGGATTGGTGCGTCGATTCTTCGAGGGGTGTGTTGTATCCAGGGAGGAAGTGGTGATAAAATAATTGCATGGTATTCTCACCTGGACCTGCCATGCCTTGCGACAAAAGGAGGGATCCCATGAGAAAATCGATTACGTCCATGGTTTTCTGGCTGGCTCTTCTTTCGGTGGTCTTGGCAGTTCCGGAGCACTCGGGGCCACTTGGCCCCATGACTTCGAGTGGTCCGGGCCTGGATCCGCCATTGCGGGTTGCGTCAGCCGGCGGGGTTGTTCCATTGAGCGGACCGGGGAGCGGTGCGAACATGCTCCAGTTCAAGGCAGGGGGCCATGTCTTGGGGTTTCAGCCAAACAAGGTGTTCCTTGCCGGCCTGGACCATGCCCTGAGCGTCGAGTTTCTGGGAACCCAGGGGGTGATGCCCACTTCCGTGGCAACGGGGCCTGCTTCGGGCAATTCGACCAAGGCTCCTGCCCTCACCACGGTGGTTTACCGGAATCTTTGGGAGGGTGTCAGCCTCTCGTATGAAGCGACCGAGGAGGGCATTGCCGAGAGCACCTACCGTGTTGCGCCCGGGGCTGACGCATCGCGGATTCGCCTCCGCTACAACGTGCCGGTGGAGTTGCAGGAGGACGGCTCCCTCAGGGTCAAATTCGACAGCGGCTCTCTCACCGAGTCGCCCCCTGTGGCGTGGCAGGAGATCGAGGGAAACCGCGTGCCGGTCACGGCGGAGTTCAGGGTGTCAGGGAATGAAGTGGGGTTGGTGGTTGGTCCATATGAACTCAGCCAGCCTGTCGTTATCGAACCGACCTACAAATGGCACACTTTCTACGGGGGAGACTGCTCCCCCCGATCAGGATGCGAGGACATTGCCTCAGGCATTGCCGTGGACAGCAGCGGCAATGTCTATGTCACGGGATCAAGCGGTGCAACTTGGGGATCTCCCCTCCATGCCCAAGGTGGTTATTTTGACATGTTTGTGCTCAAACTCGATAGAAACGGCGCCTACCAGTGGCACACCTTCTTCGGTTCAGGCGGTGATGACCGCGGCTCAGGCATTGCCGTGGACAGCAGCGGCAATGTCTATGTCACGGGATCAAGCGGTGCAACTTGGGGATCTCCCCTCCATGCCCATAGCGGCGGCGGTGACATCGTCGTACTGAAACTAGACAGCAGCGGCGCCTACCAGTGGCACACGTTCTACGGATCAAGCAGTCATGACGGCGGCAGTGGCATTGCCCTGGACGGCAGTGGAAACATCTATGTCACGGGAGAAAGCTATGCATGGGGATCTCCGCTTAACGCCCATAGCGGCTCATGGGATATAGTTGTGCTGAAGCTCGACAGTGGGGGCGCCTATCAATGGCACACCTTCTACGGGTCAGCCAATTATGACTACTGCGGCAACGTAGCCTTGGACGGCAATGGCAACGTTTATGTCACGGGATGATAGCGATGCAACATGGGGATCTCCGCTCCATGCACATAGCGGTTACGCCGACATCGTTGTGCTGAAACTCGACAGCAGCGGCACTTACCAGTGGCACACCTTCTATGGATCAAGCAATTATGACCGCGGCTATGGCATTGCCGTGGACGCTAGCGGCAATGTCTATGTCACGGGACACAGCGATGAAACCTGGGGATCTCCGCTCCATGCACACAGCGGTAGCTACCCCAACACCTCAGGCTACGGTGATATCTTTGTTCTGAAACTCGACGACGGGGGCGCCTACCATTGGCACACCTTCTACGGTTCACGCAGTTATGACTCCGGCACGGCCATTGCCCTGGACGGCAGCGGCAATGTCTATATCCAGGGAACCAGTCATGAAACCTGGGGATCTCCTCTCCATGCTTTCAGCCTCAGTTATTACCTCAATGCCACGGTTGTATTGAAGCTGAACAGCAGCGGGGCCTACCAGTGGCACACCTTCTACGAAACAGACTCTTTTGGCACTGGCATTGCCGTGGACGGCAGCGGCAACGTCTATCTGTCGGGTAGCGCCAGTGGTGCGCTGAAACTTGACACTAATGGCGCGTGGCAGTGGCAAGCCTCCTTCGGGTCAGGCGCGAGCCATGGCGTCGTCGTGGACGGCAGCGGCAACGTGTATGTCACGGGAAGCAGCAGTGCAACCTGGGGGTATCCGATCCATGCCCACAGCGGCTTAGCCAGTGACCTGTTTGTGCTGAAATTGGCACAGTCCGCCCCCGGCTGGCCTGATTTCAATGGGGACGGCCGGGCCGACATCCTATGGAGGCATGCGACGTACGGCACCGTTACACCTGGCTCATGAACGGCACCTCCGTCGCCGGGGAGGGCAGCCCTGGAACTGTTTCCGACCCCGACTGGCAAATCCAGGGGGTGGGAGACTTCGATGGAGACGGCCGGGCCGACATCCTATGGAGGCACGGACCCTCCGGCACCATCCACGCCTGGGCCATGAACGGGTCCTCCATTGTGGGCCAGAACACCATTGGGGTGGTTTCCGACCCCTACTGGAAGATCGAAGCCGTGGAGGACCTCAACGGGGACGGCAAAGCCGACATCCTTTGGCGCCACAGCAGGCGCAACGCCACTCCGGTCACCGTCCACGCATGGATCATGAACGGACGCACCATCACGGGCCAGGACACCATTGGGGTTGTCTCCGACCCCGACTGGAGAATCGCAGCCGTGGAGGACTTCGATGGGGACGGCAGGGCCGACATTCTCTGGCGCCACGCCACTTCAGGACAGGTCTACCTCTGGCTCTTGAACGGAACCTCCGTCCTGAACCACGGCTTCGTCGGGGCGGTTCCCGATTCCCATTGGCAAATCGAGGCGGCGGGGGATTTCAACGGGGACGGCAAAGCCGACATCCTCTGGAGACACGGACCCTCCGGCATCGTCTCCGCCTGGCTCATGAACGGGGCCTCCATCGTGGGCCAGGGCATCGTGAATGTGGTCTCTAATCTCAACTGGCAGATCGAGGAGGTGGGAGACTTCGATGGAGATGGAAGAACTGACATCCTCTGGAGGCATGCTATATACGGCACCGTCTACCTCTGGTCCATGAACGGAACCTCCATCTCAGGGCAAGGCACCGTGGGCGTAATCTCGGATCGCAACTGGCAGATCTTCGGCTATCGCAACTGGCCGATCCTGAACTGACCTGTCCCAACCGCCTTCATGTCGGGAATGGAGTTCCCACCTGTCGGGCTGCGGGTCTGCACGGTAAGTGGGCGGCCCACTTAACGAGGGCTTTCTTGGAGCGTTCGCTCCGCGGGCGCGGACACCGCCCCCACAATACGGCCTAAATTGAGCGATTCACTCTCTGAAAGCCCTTAGAAGATGCCTTGCCATGCGGGCGGGGATAAACCCCGCCCCTACGATGTGCGTTAAAGGACATTTTCGTAGGGGAGGGCTTTACGCCCTCCCGCAGTGACAAGCATGCTGGAAAATCGCTCACTTTAGGTACGGGTCAAACGAGAAAGTGGTGGAGAACTTTACGCCGTCCACCCTTCGTATGCATGTCTCGAAATCGCTCAGATTGGGAAAACCTTTGTACAGATCCACATAAAGAGATTTCCATTTTCCACTCCGTCATGCTGGCGAAAGCCGGGCATCCAGAGACTCCTCCTGGATTCCGGGTCAAACCCGGAATGACGACCGCCTTGTCGGCCACTTTAATGTGTTGGGCTGCACTCAGAAGAATGGTTTCACTGACGCTCAAACGCCGCGTTCAGGGGCGCGCTTTTCCTGTTGCGCCCATCCGCCTGTTTTGTTAAAAAAAGAGCGAGATCTATTTTTACTTTTTCAGTCGACTTCCGCCTCGTCTGGCCGAAAAGAGTCCCGGGCTCCTGGGACTTTGAAAGTGCGTCGTTTTCCACGGTGGTTTTTTGTTTCATTCGGCAAGATCGTTTTACAGTTGTCCAAGCCCCCTCATTATAAAGGATCCCCTTATGCAAGGGATCCCTCATTGCCTCACTGCACGTTCTGAACTCTTATTCCACAGGATTGCACTCCATGATCAATCCAGGCCTGATCGACAGAGCGCGGCGAGCCCCTGAGGCTGCCGGCCGATGATTTTGAGCAGACAGGATGAAATTGGCGGTCCTTGGATGTAGGTGTCCTTTTGTTTGAGCCATTGGTTTGCAGGGCTTTGATTGGGCCCGGGGAGGACAGGAAATGAACGCAGTGGTTGTGTTGATTGTGGGCTTTGTGGTTGCGGTCATCGGGTATCGCCTCTACGCCAGGCACATCGATGAGAAGGTCGTTCAGGCTGACCCCAAGCGAGCCACTCCGGCGACCATGTACATGGACGGGGTGGATTTCATGCCGACGAGCAAGAACATCCTTTTTGGTTACCAGTTCAAGTCCATCGCCGGCGCGGGCCCCATCATCGGCCCCATCATCGCCATCCAGTGGGGATGGCTCCCTGCCCTGCTCTGGATCCTCCTCGGCACTCTTTTCATCGGCTGGGTTCAGGACTATTCGAGTGCCATGATTGCCATGCGCAATGAGGGAGCATCCTTCGGAGGCTTGAGCTACAAGTACATCTCACCCAGGGCCAGGGTGATCCTGCTCGCCTTCATCTACTTTTATCTCCTTCTCATTGTCGGTGCGTTCGGGAATGTGGTGGTGAGCACCGCGGTCAACCTCAAGGCTGCCCCCATGGCGTGGCTTTTCCTGACCATCGCCGGGGTTCTGGCCGGTCAGATGATCTACCGGTGGCGGAAGGACATCCTGCTGACAACCGCCGTGACGGTCGCCATTGCCATGCTGGGGATCTGGGCCGGGACCATGGCCCCCTCGGACCGCATTCTGGGTAAAACCCTCGCCGAACAGCCGATGGCTCTGGGCCATCGCGGCATTCGTCTTCTGCTACTTCGCCGCCGTGCTTCCCATCTGGCGTTTTGCCCTGCCCGTCAACTACGTTGCCGCCTACATCGTCTTCCTCGGGCTCTTTTTCGGGGTGATCGGCGTCCTGGTGCTCCGCCCCGATTTCACGCTGCCCGCATACACTGACTTCACCATCAAGATTGGTCCCATTTGGCCCATCATGTTCGTGACCATTGCGTGCGGTGCCGTTTCGGGGTGGCACAGCGTCGTTTCCAGTTCCGGCACCGCGAGGCAGCTGGAAAATGAGCTGGATGCCCGGCCCGTGGGTGCGGGCGTCATGTTCGTCGAGATGATTCTTGCCATATTTGCCCTCATCATCGCCGGAACCATCTACGCCTCACCGGCGGAGTACGGGGCGGCGGTGGCCAAGGGACCCGGGGGCGTGTTCGCCGCCGGTGTCTCTAAATTCCTGGGGGTCCTGGGACTTTCCGCGGACCTCGGCCGTTCCTACGGCAGCGTGATGATGGTGGTCCTGGCCATCACCATCATGCAGCTGGTGGTGCGTTTCATGAAAGTGGCCACTTCCGAGCTTCTGGGAGACGTCAGCCCTCTCTTCAAGAATGCCCACGTGGGAACCTTCGTGGCGAGCGTCCTCGGCATGGTGCTTGTCCTCACCGGATGGTGGCAGTACCTGTGGGTCCTCTTCGGGGGCGCCAACCAGCTCATGGCCTCCCTCGCCCTCATGCTCGTCACCGCCTGGCTCATGTCTCAGGGGAAAAGCACCGCGTGGGTCTTTTACCCCATGATCTTCATGTTCGTGACCACGGTGGCTGCCCTCCTCTACACATCCTATACCCTTCTGAGCAAGGTCCTGACCGGTGATGTCAAGGGGGAGGCGCTCATAGGCAACACCCTCATGGGACTCGTGGGGATTTTCCTGGTCGTCGCGGCCTTCATTTTGGCGGTGGAGGCCTTCAAGGCCTTCGGACGGTACAGGTCGCTGAAGGTGCAGCCTGCTTCCGTTTAGAAAACCGAAGGGCCGGTCACCGGAGGGCATGGAGCGGGATCCCGCTTTTCGACCGGAAGGGGTCATCCCCGCCATGCCCTCGACTATGGCACCATTGCAGTTGTTTTCATCATGAAACACACCCGGGGAGGCTTTCCGGCGCCGGTCTGTTCGCCGCGGGCGGTGGGGCGCGCGGGGCCTCCTCATTGTTGATGAAGGGAGGGACTTGCATGTCGGAAGAGGAAAAGAAAAGGGGAGGTTTTTTCAAGGCCGTCAAGGAGTTCGTTTACGGGGTGGCGGCCCATGATTCGGCCCGGTTTGCCCTGAAGACAAGATCGAGCATGGAACACCTGTTCATTCTCATCACCATGGGAGACATGCTGGGTGTTCCCATCCTTCCGCCCTACTATTCCCTGCGGCTGCTCCCGTATGTGGTTCCCCAGATTTCCACGTGGAAGCGCCGCATGCTGCGGGAAAAGGACCTCACGGACGCCCTGGCATGACCGTTGATCATGAGCGATGGAGGCGCCGCGGGGATTTGCAGGGAATTGCTCACCCGCGTCGCCCCAGGTCCACTTCATGAAACCGTACAAACCAGAGAGGGGTGATTCCTATTTCGCTTGCAGACATTTTCGAACAGTATCCGGATCGGCGCTACATCATGTTCGGCGGCAAGGGTGGTTTGGGGAAGACGACATTTTCAGCGGCCACGGCCTACTATCTCGCGAAAAAGGGAAAGAAGGTCCTGGTCTTCTCCGTGGACCCGCAGGCGTCCCTGAGTGACATATTCCAGAGGGACATCTTCGGCAAGGGGCCCACCGAGATCATTCCCAACCTCTACGCTCAGGAAATCGACGCAGACCGCCGCGTCAAGGAATACCAGCAGGAAATCAGGCAGAAGATCTTCGACATGTACGGCATGGACACCATCCCCGAGGAAATCGAAAGCTACATCCAGGCCGCCGCCGCGGAACCGGCCATGGAGGAGAGCGCCATTTTCGATGAGGTGGTCGACATCGTCATCAGGGGTGGATACGACTACTACATCTACGACCTGGTTCCCCTCGGGCATGCCTTGTATTACCTCAGCATGGCATCCGTTTACGATGCCTGGATCGACAAGATCACCCATTTGCGGGAGCAGATGAGCGAGTACGACCAGGTTGCGGCTGTCATACGCCGGGACAAGGAAGCCGAAGAGGATGCCATCCTGAAGGAGCTCCTCTACATCAAGGACCGCATCAACCGATCCTCGAGTATTCTGACGGACAAGAAAAAGACCGCCTTCTTTTTCGTCCTCACCGCCGAGGAGATGGTGATCAAGGACACCATGAAGGCGGCGGAGCTTTTTGCAAAGTTTGACGTTCCACTGAGCGGCTACATCATCAACAGGGTCCTGCCGAGTGAGCTCAAGGATCAGAACATCCCGGAATACCTCAGGAACCGGTTCACCATGCAGGAGCATTACCTGAAGGTCATCGAGAAGGATTTCGCCGGCCAGATCCATGCCTCGGTTCCAGAGATGGAGAGGGATGTGACTGGACTGGCAATGATCGAGAAGATGAGCAGGGCCATGTACGGCGACGTCCTGTGATCCGTAATGCGGGGGGGTGTTGTGGTCAAAATCGGCACGAGCATGAGTCAGTTCATGAAGGATCGTCCCCGGCAGAAGTACATATTCTTCGGGGGCAAGGGGGGGGTTGGAAAGACGGTCATGGCGGGGGCCGCGGCCATCTGGTCGGCCAAGCAGGGGCGAAAGACCCTCCTGGCCTCCACAAATCCCGTGCACAGCTTGTCCAACCTGCTGGGGCAGGACGTTTTCGGCAAACCCACGGCCATCGAGGGAGAGCCCAACTGCTACGCCTTTGAAATCGACACACGGGAGACCATCGAGAGATCCAAGCGGGAGATTCGCGAGAAGATCAACTGGTTTCTCAAATTCGCGGACATCACCACCAAGGCGGAGGATTTCATCGAGTCCGCCACCATGAACCCGGCCTTCGAGGAATCAGCCATGTTCGAGAACATGATTGACCTCATGTTCAAGGACGAATATGACTTCTACGTGTTTGACACGGCTCCCACCGCCAATGCCAGACGCCTCCTCGGCATGTCCAAGGTCTACTCCATGTGGGTGGAAAAGATGGTGAAGAGCCGGGAAGAGGCCAAGTCCCTCAAGGAAATGCTTTCCTTTTCCAAGAAAAAAGAGGAAAAGGACCCGCTCCTGGACTACCTGCTCTCACTTCGGGAGAGGATGGCCCACGCCAAGGAACTGCTGACCGACGAGGCCCTCACGGCTTTCTATTTTGTGACCCTGCCCGAGAGCCTTCCCATCGCGGTGATCACCCGGTTCATCAACTGGTTTCACGAGTTCGGGATCCCCGTGGGAGGGGTGGTCGTGAACGGAATCATCCAAAAGGAGCAGGTGGGTGCGGATGCGGCGGAGTTTGTCCTGAACCGCGTGCAAATGCAGCAGGAGCATTTGGCAACCATCGAGAGAATCTTCGGAGATGGAGTGAGGGCGGCCGTGCCCCTCTTCGAGACGGAAATCAGAGGACAGAAGATGCTCCATCGCACGGTGGAATACCTGTTCGCCAACAGCTGAGTGAATGTCTCAAAGTGGAGATGCCTTACGGAGGGAGCCCTTCTCGAATGGGTGGGACGGGCGGTGTAAGGAGAAAACCAGCGGAAAGCTAAAGTGCGGCGCCTGGGTGCGGGTTGCTGGAAGGGGCGTCAGGATGAATCCTTGGCCCCTTCCAGCATTACCCTGATACGATTTCGCTCGGCCCTTGCAAGCCGCAGATCGTTTTCGATATCGCCCCTTTCCGGAGCATCCGCGGCCAGGGTCTCAAGCTTCTTTTCCAGCTCTTCGACCTGCCTTATCGTTCGATAAAGCTCAATTGCCAGCATCCTAATACTCATGGTTCCTTCGTGCATCCCTCGTCCGAGGGAAAAGGCCATCCGCGGGGCGGTTCGTGGTTTTGAGGTTACCTCCGGAGATGCTTTTCGTAAGCCAGGTCAAATCTGTCTCGAGCTCCGGACGGTATATTCAGGTTGACGTTACAATCTGGGGGTAATGCATCCAGCCGCAATGACGGGTTCAAATCCTGCAAAGTATTCAATGAGACATTGATCCATCGGGCTATTTCCTGGAGCTTCAATGCTGATTTTACCCGAACTGGCTCAAAGTCATAGACAGGGGTTCCGCGAGGATAATTAAACCCGTGAGCCTCCAAGTTTCTCATGATCTTGGCGGCTGCCAATACTCTCGGAACGTAGGCCTGCGTTCGAGCAGGCAGACTTCCGCGCCTGGCGAGTTCCCAGAAGTTGGTTGATCCGCGTTTGTCTAATGTTCTGGCCACTTTATCGCCACCGGCGTTGTAAGCGGCCAAAGCAAGTTCCCAGGAATGGAATCTGTTGTAGTACAAACGCAGGTATTTGGCGGCAGCTTCCGTCGATTTCACGGGGTCGAACCTTTCATCAACCCAGCGATCGACTCTCAGCCCCATTTTACGCGCTGTTGCCGCCAGAAGTTGCCAATAACCACCCGCTCCTCTGTACGACGCTTCCCTGTCGAAGCAGCTCTCTATCGAGACGACTGCGATCAATTCAGCAGGGACGCCGTGGGATTCTAGTATCTCGGTCATGACCGGAAGGTAGGGCCTCGAACGTTCGAGTGCTTGCTCCATGGTAAAACGGCCCTCACCTTCGAAGTGGCGGATGTATCTTTGAATTGCTGGTTCATCAGGAATTTGGATCTGGATTTTACTACTCCATGGTCCAGTAGGGGAAGTGTGGGACAATACCGGCGTTCGGGAAAACGACGCGTGGGCCGCGACGTCTCCTTGCAAAGTGTCCTGGCGAGATTGGTAGGACGCCAATACACTGCAAGAACCCGTGACGGGTTCCGTCTTTGCTTTAGTCTGTGATGTGATAAGGGTGAAAAGAAGAAATACCGGAAGGGTGGTCCGGAGCATCATGTGACTCCGGCCACGTTTCGAAGCTTCCCCCAGCTGGTGCCTCCAGAACCTGGAATCAGGCGCCATACTGGTTCTCCTTATGTTTTCAAAGAAATTCCACCGCCCTCGCGAATGACTTCGAGAGTGTTAGGATGAAGGCAGTTCTACCACCTCCATGAAGTCATGCGCAAACCTGATTATTTCCTTTTTCAGACCATTATCCACTGTTTTTGACGGCTAGTGACTGCTTGTGCAATCAATAGGACAGCAATCCACATTATCCTGCGTTTTCTTGATCGGATCTAGTGGTTGCTCATCTCGGACATGCGAGACTTAACCACGGAAAACGGTTGCTGCTCAAGCATTGTGAGCGGTTCCGCCAACGTCTCATTTCGAGGAACCCTGCCGAAGGAATGACGAGAAATCCCATCGTCGCCTGAACCATTTCTGCTTCGACGCCAGGGGGCGAGTCTCCAAGTGACGGGGATCCATCGGTATTTCAAGCAATCACCGATGGAAACCCCTCAGTTCCCTCACCTTGACACCATGTCAGGAATTCTTTAAATTTAGCGACCCCAAAGGAACGCTCGCTTCCGGGGAAGGCCTTCAGTTGAAAAACTCGGGCCACTTTCAATTCGCGTTCGACTCTTTTCAATAGCCGGGATGATCGACATGGCTGCTGCGCGTCACCTGAAGCATTATCGAAACATGGGCATCATCGCCCACATCGACGCTGGAAAAACGACGGTCACGGAGAGGATCCTCTTCTACACGGGGCGATCGTACAAAATGGGCGAGGTGCACGACGGCACCGCGGTCATGGACTGGATGGAGCAGGAACAGGAGCGTGGGATCACCATCACTTCCGCAGTCACCACTTGCCAGTGGAAAGACCACGAGATTCATCTCATCGACACGCCGGGCCACGTGGATTTCACCATCGAGGTGGAGCGCTCGCTCAGAGTCCTCGATGGCGCCGTGGCGGTCTTCTGCGGTGTGGGAGGGGTCGAACCCCAATCGGAGACAGTCTGGCACCAGGCGGACAAGTATCACGTTCCAAAGATCGCCTTTGTGAACAAGATGGACCGCATCGGGGCCGACTTCAAAAATGTCGTGGATCAGATCGCCCGGAAATTCAGGACGATCCCTCTCCCCTTGCAGCTTCCGGTGGGGCGGGAGTCGGCATTCAGTGGCGTCATCGACCTGTTGAGCATGCAACAGATCGTCTGGTCCGAGGAGACTCTGGGTGCCAGGTATGCATCGGAGGAGATCAGCGAGGACCTCCTGCCGCAAGCCCTTGAAGCCAGAGAGAGCCTTGTGGCCAAGGTGGCCGAGCTCGACGAGGGGCTCATGGACCGATACCTGGAAGGCGAAACCATTGAATCCGGGGACCTCATTGCCGCCATCCGCAAGCTCACCATCGACTTGAAGGCCGTGCCTGTTCTGTGCGGTTCGGCACTCAAGAACAAGGGCATCCAGCCCCTCTTGGACGCCATCATCGACTTCCTCCCATCTCCCCTGGATGTCCCGCCGGTGGAAGGGATCGATCCCGAAACGAGAGAGAAAGCTCAGAGGCTCAGTGCCGAAAAAGAACCCTTTTCAGCCCTCGCCTTCAAGATATTCATGGACCAGGGACGCAAGCTCACCTACGCAAGGATCTACTCGGGGAAGCTTCAGGTCGGAGGTGATGTTCTCAATGTTTCCAAGGGCGCCAGGGAAAAGGTGTCGCGCATCTTTGCCATGCACGCCAACAAGAGGGACCGCCTCGAGCAGGCGGGGCCCGGAAACATTGTCGCACTCATGGGAGTCAAGTCCGCGGCCACGGGTGATTCCCTCTGCGATCCGGCCCACCCCATCCTGCTCGAGGCCATCGACGTCTATGAGCCCGTCATCTCGATCGCCGTGGAAGCGCAGACCAGGGGAGACCACGAAAAGCTCCTGGAGAGCCTCGCAAGGCTCTCGGAGGAAGACCCGACCTTCAAATTCCATGAGAACGCCGACACCGGGCAGACCATCATCAGCGGGATGGGCGAGCTTCACCTGGAAATCGTTCTGACCCGACTGGAGCGGGAGTTCCATGTCACCGTCAGCGCCGGAAAACCCCAGGTCGTTTACCGGGAGACCATAACCCAGGAGTCTCATGCACAGGCCGTTTTCGACCGGGAGATTGCCGGAACCCGGCACTGCGCGATGGTTGAGCTCCACGTATCGCCCCAACCGCGAGGACACGGGAACTCCATCACCAACAAAATCAGGGACGCCTCGATTCCAGACCCGTTCTTTCCCTCACTGGAGGAGGGGATCCGGGATGCCCTCAGCAGCGGCCCCATCCTGGGTTATCCCGTTGTGGACGTCGAGGCGGTGATTTTCGGCGGAGGGTTTCAGGAGAACCTCTCCAGCGACCTGGCCTTTCGGGTTGCGGCGTCCATGGCATTCAAGAAGGCCTGCGAACAGGCGTCCCCCATGCTCCTCGAGCCATACATGGCCGTGGAGATTCTCGTCCCCGACGAGTTCCTGGGAGAAGTTCTGGGCGATGTGAACCTTCGCAAGGGGCGTGTGGAAACCATTTCCCCCCGCAAGGCCATCCAGGTGGTGAACGCCGTCGTTCCTCTGTCCAAAATGTTCGGCTATTCCACCGCGCTCCGTTCCGCCTCCCAGGGGCGCGCGACCTTCACCATGCATTTTTCCCACTACGACGTGGCTTCGGAGTCCTGAGTGAACCAGGAGAGCGATCAAGAATTGACTGACTCGGTGTTTTCTTCCCCAACATCTTGTTTCGAAAAATCAAATTATGCTGGTTAATGACTTGCCATATCGGGTCACATGATTTATTGTGGCGCCACTCTGGGGTTTATGCAGGCGGCCAACATAGGCCCAGCAAGGGCCATGGCCTCCCGGCACGGTGTGTCGGTCGAGGCTGGATGGCACTGTTTCGAAGGTGCGGGGTCGAGTGACCCCGTTGATGGCTCTTTGCTTGAAAGGCAGGTGAAAACTGAATGACGGAGGGCGAAACAAGAGAAAGCATAGAAAAAAAGATAAGGAAACTCCGTAAAGACTTCCAGAAAAACGTCCAACCTGTTCTGCGTCGCCACAATTACTATCTCTCCAAGGGAGAGCGTCGTCGCATCAAGAAGAAGAAAGCCATAAAGCGCATTCAAAGGCGTGAACGGCGCATGACGCGATCCTACTAGGAAGTTCCTCTCTCCCGATGCGGAATCAGGAGCCATACTCAGCTGGGGACTTATAAATGATTACGAAAAGCCATTGTCCGTGGGAGTAGAGTTGGCTCGCCTGCGCACTCCATCTTCCCTGCGAAAAAAACCCCCGGGTGAAACCATCACCCGGGGGTTTTTCGTTGCAGCACTTTTCCTGGGTTCGTCCGGGCGCCTTCACAAACGATCCGCGACGACGCCCTTCCCTGCTCCAAGCCCTCTTTATCGATGCTTCAGGATATTTCGAGCAATGACGAGGCGCATGATCTCGTTGGTGCCCTCGTAGATCTGGGTGATCTTGGCATCCCTCATGTGCCGCTCCATGGGATATTCCTTGCAATAGCCGTAGCCCCCGAGAACCTGGACCCCCTCTATGGCTGCCGTCATGGCCACGTCCGAGGCGAGGAGCTTGGCCATGGCCGCTTCCTTCTCGTAGGCCCGGCCGTTTTGCTCAAGCCATGCAGCCCTCAAGGTGAGCAACTCGGCGGCATCGAGCTGTGTGGCCATGTCGGCCAGCTTCCACTGGATGGCCTGAAAGTTGGATATGGGCTGTCCGAATTGCTCCCTGGTCTTGCTGTACTCGATGGCCTCCTCGAGGGAGGCCCGCCCGATGCCCAGGGCCTGAGAAGCGATTCCGATGCGGCCCCCGTCCAGCGTGGTGAGCATCTGCCGGAACCCTTCCCCCGGCTTTCCTAGCAGATTTTCCTTGGGAATCCGGGAATCCTCGAAAACCAGTTCCGCCGTCCCCGATGCGTTGATGCCGAGCTTGTCCTCCACCGTGCCGACTTTGAAGCCCGGCGTGTTTTCGAAATCGATGATGAAGGAACTGATTCCCTTGTAGCCGGCCGCCTTGTCTGTCACCACCGCAAGGACGCAATAGCGGGCCACGTTCCCGTTGGTGATGAACCGCTTGGTTCCATTGATGACCCACTGGTCGCCATCGAGGACCGCCGTGGTGCGCATCCGGGCAGGGTCGGATCCCGCGCCGGCTTCCGTGAGCCCGTAACAGCCAAGGGCTTCTCCGCTGGCAACGGGGCGCAGATACTTCTGTTTCTGTTCCTCCGTGCCATAGGCGTACACCGGAAAGTTGTACAGGCTGTTGCAGACGCTCATGATGACCCCGCATGAAGCGCAGGCCTTTGAGATCTCTATCATGGAAAGAACGTAGCTGACGTAGTCCATGCCTGCACCGCCGTACTGCTCCGGGATGGTGATCCCCATGAGGCCCAGTTCCCCCATTTTGGCGCAGATCTCGGCGGGATGTCGGTGAGTTCGATCCAGTTCGGCAGCGACGGGCTTGATCTCGCGCTCCGCAAACTTGCGTGCCATGTCTTGAATCATCTGTTGTTCTTCGGTCAGTTCAAAATTCATGGTCGTCTCCTACCTGTCTGCAGTCCGTCTTCAATCAACCTGAAGTGAGTGAGCTCCAACGCCGATTCCACCCCATGGCCTCAGCTCGCGAGGGTCCCCTGGAAATTGGGCTTCCGTTTTTCGAGAAACGCGGAGACCCCTTCTCTTGAATCCTGGCTCGCGAAACACAATGCAAATGCCTCCGCCTCAAAGGCGCAACCGCTCTTGAGGTCGATATCCATTCCCCGGTCAATGACCTGTTTGACCGACCTCAAAACCCCGGGACTCTTCGACGCGAGCATGCCGGCGACTTTGAGAGTCTCCTCCATGAGCTTGTCGGCGGGAAACACCTTGGCCACCAAGCCGAGGTCCCTGGCTTGCTGGGCGTCGATCATCTCCCCGGTCATGCACAGTTCCTTGGCCTTGGCTCGACCCACCAGGCGCAAAAGCCGCTGGGTGCCTCCAAACCCGGGCATCAGCCCGAGATTCACTTCCGGCTGCCCGAACCTGGCGGTTTCCGAGGCATAGATGAAGTCGCAGCTCATGGCCATCTCGCATCCCCCCCCGAGAGCAAACCCGTTCACGCAGGCGATGACGGGGATAGGCAGCCGTTCGAGCTTGAAAAAGACATTCTGTCCCCTTTCAGCGAAAAGCCTGGCCTGCAGGGGGTTCATCTTGGGAAACTCGGTGATGTCGGCCCCCGCCACGAAAGCCTTTTCGCCGGCACCGGTGAGGACCAGCACCTTGACGCCGGCGTCCTCCCCGACACGGTCAAGGGCATCGGACACCTCTTCCAATGTCTTTGGATTCAAGGCGTTGAGCGCCTTGGGCCGGTTGAAAGTAAGGATTCCAACCCCTTCACGGACTTCGAAAAGTATGTTCTCGTAACTCATGGCACTTCCCCTCCGCCGTGTTAACCATGAATCTTCAACCATCCCACGCATCTCAAGGACGCCGGGATGGGACAACTTGGCCTATGACAATCATGGACGCTCCACAGCGATGGCCGAACCCTGTCCACCACCGATGCAAAGGGTTGCCAGTCCCCTTTTAGCATCCCGCTTTTCCATTTCATGGAGGAGCGTCGTGAGAATGCGGGCCCCCGACGCTCCAATGGGGTGACCGAGGGCTATGGCTCCACCGTTCACGTTCACCTTGGACAGTTCCCATTCCATTGCGCGGTTGACGGCGATGGCTCGAGAACCTGGGGGGTGAGGCCATCCTCATCCAGATCCGAGACTCCTCGTGAAAACCGGTGGACAATTCCCTGCTGCCTGCGAGGTCGGTGTGATCGTGTTCCTCAGAATCAACGGCCGGGTGAGATGCAAAGGCAGGGGCCCTGCGCTGCTTGGCCGTACCAAGCAGGTTGTCGCGAAAGGACGATCTCGGCGGAGTTTTTTATATGAAATCTTTTTGATTCTGTCAAACCGTTTACCGTGTAGCCTTGCAGGGCCTGATGGTGGGAAACGGACATCCCAGCAATTCGCCGCCAAACCGGGACAGGTTGTCCTGCGGGCCGATGACGACCATGATGTCCCCCGCCTGGAGGATTTCCAACGGAGAGGGATTGTACACCATCTGTCCGTCGCTCCTCTTGATGGCAACGACGATGAGATTGTACTGGCTTCTGATCCCCGAGTGCATGAGCTCCTTGCCGACGAGGTCGGCCCCTTCGGGTATCCTCATTTCCTCCATGGTCAATTCCATGCCTTCACCGGAGAGTGCCAGCTCGAGGAAGTCCGTGACCGTCGGCCTCAGAATGTTGTGGGCAATGCGGACAGCCCCGATGGCAAACGGGGAGACCACCCTGTTCGCCCCGGCCTGAAAAAGGCGCTTTTCGGTGTAAGGAGTCCCGGCCCTGGCAAAAATGGCCATGTCCTTGTTGAGGTCCCGTGCCGTCAGGACAATGAAGACATTGTCCGTGTCCTTGTTGACCACGGACACCAGGCCCTTCGCCCTCCTGATTCCCGCTTCAAGCAGGTTCTCTTCCTCAGTCGCATCACCGGCCAGATGGAGAATGCCTTTCTCTCTAAGCCTCACGACCAAAGATTCATCGTTGTCCACAACCACGACGGACATGCCGCTCTTGGCCAGCTCGTCGACAATGATTTGTCCCATCTGTCCGTACCCGCAGACGATGTAGTGGTCTTTCAGCTGTTCCAGGCTCTTCTTCAACTTGCGCCTCCGATAGAGGTCCATGAGGTCAACGTCCAGCATCAGCCGGCTGAAATACGCCAGCTGATACGCGACAAAGGCGGCTCCGGTGAGGATCAGCAGGATGGTGAAGAGGCGGCCCGTCTCGTCGAGGGGCTTCACCTCACCGAAGCCCACGGTGGCGAGTGTGATGACCGTCATGTACAGGGCCTCGACGAACGAGAAGCCCTGGAGGATCATGTAGCCGCCGGTACCGATGCCGATGAGGAGAATGGGAAGGAGGAGGAGGGTGCCTGCATGACGGACAGTTGTCGCTATCCAACGTTTGTTCATATGTGGTCCCAAGCATCTGTCAAGCCATAGAAATTATTACAGGAAAGGATATGATTGCAGTCAATTCTTTACGCCAAAATCCCCCTCGAATCAATAAGGAAAATCAGGACAACTTTGTCAGAACAACTTTGTCTTGCAAACAGCAAAGTCCTGTGGTACTAAGAAGTTTCTGATGGCTTTGTCCCTTCGCGCGCCCCATGATGGTTGGCGGTATCTTCCCTGTACGTGAGACATCCCGTTTTGTGGACACTGCTACTGTTTTGTCTTGACAAGGGCCAAGTCATTTCTATAATGCCGTTCGCGTTTACGCGATTTTTTGTGCGCGAATGTACAAGGTGGTTCGCAACAGACGAGCGAAACACTTTTAGAGTTTAGAACTTCACAGACTCGGCAGGAGCGCAACTCCTGCGTCAAGATGGAGGTCAGCCGATTCGGGTTCTATCAGGTGGCGATCCAATCCTCGAGTCGCCGCCCCCCTCGGAATCCGAAACGGGATCCCTACCGTTCCATGTGACAATACGGAAAGATACCATTGTATCGACTGAAGTTTCGTGCATGCGACTAATGTCTTTGGCATATGGCGCTGTCAATGAGATCAAGCATGTGGAGGGAGTTTTTGGTTTTAAAGCTGTCGGGAAATACCTGTCTTGCCATCGTAAGAACTTGGGGGATGGGTTGGATGAGGACGGGCGACACGGCTCACTGAAGGTGCTGTTGGGCAAGGTGATGAAAGAGGCGCCCCACGGGCCCTACCAGCCCTTGAGGTGGACAAAGAAGTCCTCATGAAGAGGCTCATGGGAAGGAGGACATGCAGGAACTGCCAGCAAATGTACGGTACATGTTCTTCAGCAAAGAAGATTACAAAAGGCTTGGTGTAACTTCAGGAGACAGGCTCTTGGAGGGTTTTTTCTTAGGTCGAGCGGATGCTGCATCTGCTATATTTGTTGAGAAAAAGGAGAGAGGAATATGGCCGCAATAGGACACGGCAAGAAACCCATTGTCGAAAGAATTCTCGCGCCTGCAGAGGCCGTCAAGAAGATCCAGGGACTGCCTCAGGTTCCCATTCGAAGCCAGATTGCCAATGAGGTCATCGGCATATCCTACGGTTTCTTCAGCCCCCTCGAGGGATTCATGAACAAAGCCGACGTGGATGCCGTGTGCAAGAAGATGCGTCTCGCCAATGGGGTCGTTTGGAGCATTCCCATCGTCTTCGACATGTCTGACGCCGATATCGCCAAATACAGCATAGCCCCCGGCAAGCCCGTTGTCCTGACTTACATGGGCAACCCCATGGCCCTCTTCGAAGTCGATGAGATTTTCACCTACGACAAGAAGGAAATGGCTCAGGCCATCTACGGGACCACGGAAGACAAGCATCCCGGATGTGCAAGAACATACGGCTACTCCGACAAGTTCATCGGTGGGAAGATCACCCTGGTGAACCGCCCCAAGATCAACGAACCCTACGGACCCTACTTCATCACGCCTCTCGAAATGCGCAAGAAGTTCGAGGAAAGGGGCTGGAAGCGCGTTGTGGCCCACCAGACGAGAAACGTTCCCCACACGGGCCATGAGTGGCTCATGAAGGGCGCATGGTCCCAGACCTATGCCGAGCTCCCCATCGACAAGCCCTATGTCGGTGTCCTCGTCAACGCCATCATCGGCGAGAAGAGGAAGGGAGACTACATTGATGAGTCCATCATCCTGACCCAGGATGAGCTCAGGAAGTCCGGCTACTTTGGTGACCACAACCACCTCACATCCCTCACCTTCTGGGATATGCGCTACGCCGGTCCCAAGGAAGCCATTTTCCACTCCATCCTGAGAACCAACCTGGGTCTCACCCATCACATGTTCGGCCGCGACCACGCGGGCGTGGGCACTTACTATGGCGCCTACGACGCTCACAACCTGCTGGCCACCGTGCAGGACGAACTGGCCATAACCCCGGTTTATTCCATGAACTGGCTGTACTGCCCCCACTGCGGTGAAGTGACCTCCGAGGGGCTCTGCGACCACAAGAGCGAGTGGCAAAAATTCAGCGGCACCCTGATTCGCAGCATCGTGGACGACGGTGTCAAGCCTCCGCGACTCATTTTCAGGCCCGAAGTCTTCGACCTCGTCATGGAATGTGCCGAGAAGTATGGTTTCGGCTCCCCCTTCGTCACCGACGAATACCTGGAGAAGAGGACCCCTGTTTTCTCTATTGAACCCCTAAAAGCGTAAGAGGAGTATGGCGATGGCAGAAGGAAACTACCCGATCAACATCTGGGTCAACGAAGATCGTTTCGAAAAACTGCATAACGCAGGTCTTGCCGCCATGACCAAGGACGCCATGGCCGGTCTCAAGGTCATCTATGTCTTTGCCAACGACGCCCAAAGGGACAAGATCCTCAAGGTCTTCCCGACGGCCAAATTTGACTCCGCCACGACCAAGAGCATCGAGCTCCTTCCCCGCAAGGTGAAGGATGAAATCTTCGACCTGGTCATAAAGAACAAGAGCATCGATGTGCTGGATGAGTTTCTGAAGCAGTTCTAGCGCCTCCAGTCAGTTCAAGAAAGCGCTGTGTCATTCTGAGGGAGAAAGCCCCGAAGGATCTCAGAAGCATTGAAGAAAGAGCTTCTTCGCTATTGCTCGGAATGACGGGTTGAGCGAGGCGGTAAATTAGTATCCTTGTAATACCCTTATTTTCAAGACTCTGTGAGCTATTGAACAGGCTCCTGATGGAAGGGGGTGAAAGAAGTTTTTTTCCTTTCAGTCTACTTTAAACTCTTAATTGTTAAGGAGGTCTCAGATGCCAAGTTTTGTAATGACAGAGAAGTGTGATGGTTGCAAGGGGCAGGATAAAACTGCGTGCATGTATATATGCCCCAATGACCTGATGATGCTGAATAAAGAGACCATGAAGGCCTACAACCAGGAGCCCAATTACTGCTGGGAATGCTACTGCTGTGTCAAGATCTGCCCGCAGCAGGCCATGGATGTCCGGAGCTATCAGGATTTCTGTCCGATGGGCGCTGCATCCACGCCGCTGAGAGGCAGCGAAGACATCATGTGGACCATCACCTTCAGGGATGGTCGAATCAAAAGGTTTAAGTACCCCACCAGGAGGACACCAGAGGGTTCTATCAAGCCATTTGACGGATTTCCCGAGGCAAATCCCGCAGATTTGAACAATGAGTACCTCCTTGGAGAGCCCGACATCATGGGTGTTAAAGAACTCTCGACAATAAAGAAATAAGGAGATTACAAATGAGAGATTTCGCTACAACGGTTGTAGAAACGGATGTGCTGATCCTCGGTGGTGGGATGTCCGGCTGTGGTGCAGCGGTGGAGGCTGCCTACTGGGCAAAGCCGCTCGGTTTGAAGGTGACGCTCGTTGATAAGGCTGCCATCGACCGAAGCGGTCCTGTGGCGATGGGTCTTTCCGCCATCAATACCTATATGGGTCTGGATGGCAAGGTCACCATGAATCCCCGTCAGCCTGAAAGGTTTGTCGAGTACGTGACCAATGACCAGATGGGCCTGATGCGTCAGGATATGGTCTATGACGTTGCAAGACATGTGGATTCGTCAGTCAAGCATTTCGATAAATGGGGTCTGCCCATATGGAAAGATGAGGCCGGAAATTTTGTAAAATCCGGTGAATGGCAGGTGATGATCGCCGGCGAGAGCTACAAGATCCTCGTGGCCGAGGCGGCAAAGTCCGCTATGGCCACCCTTGGCGACAAAGGCGAGATCCTCGAGAGGGTCGTGATCACGCATCTTCTCAAGGATGAGAAGGAACCGAACCGGATCGCCGGAGCAGTGGGCTTTAGCAACCGGGAAGACAAGTTTTATGTCTTCAAGGCCAAAGTGACGATTGCTCTCATGGGTGGTGCGGTCCATGTGTTCAGACCACGGTCCCAGGGTGAAGGCTTCGGTCGTTCCTGGATGCCGCCCTTCGTCAATGGTTCGGTCTATGCCCTGGTCCTGCAGGCCGGTGGCGAGCTGACCCAGATGGACAACACCTTTGTCCCGCCTCGATTCAAGGATTCCTACGGTCCTGTCGGCACCTTCTTCCTGCTCTTCAAGACCCCTGCCTTGAACGCCTATGATGAGCCCTATGTTGGTGCATATCCCAAGGAGTCAGCCGCATGGGCACCCTATGCCGACGCGAAACCGACCCCCACCCCGATGAGAAACTACGAAATGATTCTCTGCGCGAAGGAAGGCAAGATCCCCTTCCTGATGCATACCGAGAAGGTGGTGGAAAGGTATAAGGCGGAGATCTCCGATCCGAAGGAACTGAAGAAGAAAATCAAGCTGTATGAGAGCGAGGCATGGGAAGACTTCCTCGACATGACTATCCAGGGTGCGACGAACTGGGCGGCCCACAACGTGGATCCGCTAGAGAAACCCATGGAGCTTCAGCTGTCAGACTCCGTGTTCATCGGTTCCCATGCGTGCTCTTGCGGTTCCTGGTGCTGTGGTCCCGCGGACCTGATGCCGAAAGAATACGCGGATGCTTTCCCTGAGCAGTACAACTGCATGACCACCGTCAAGGGTCTGTTCACGGCAGGTTGCGGGGTGGGGGCTTGTGCCCATAAGTTCTCCAGCGGCTCGCATGTTCAGGGCAGGATCGTTGGAAAGTCCGTGGTGAAGTATGCCAATGACCACAAGGATTACGTACCGACGGTATCCGATGCCCAGGTAGCGAAGCTCAAGGAAACCGTTTTCAAGCCGATGGCGTTGTACGAAGAGAAGAAGGGTTTCACCACGCAGGGTGATGTGAATCCTTTCTACATCTCCCCCCATAATTTCCTGTTCAGGCTGCAGAAGATCATGGGAGAATATGCTGGTGGATGGGAAACCATGTACGGAACGTCGGACAAGCTGCTCGAGATCGGCATCTGGAAACTGGGACTCTTGGGAGAGGATGCCGAGAAGCTTGCTGCCAAGGATTCTCACGAGCTGATGAGGGCATGGGAGGCTTTCCACCGGTACCTCGTGGGTGAGGCCTGTGCAAGGACAAGGCTGGCCCGCAAGGAGTCCAGATGGCCTGGCTACTACTACAAAACCGATTACTTGAAACTGGATGACACTCAGAAGAACTTTATCAACGTGAAGTATGATGCGGAAAAGAATGAATGGTCTACCTGCACAAGGCCAATGATTAGCATCATCTAGTTTGAGCTAGGTTCTGGAGATGTACTATGAGGGGCGACCTTTCAGGTCGCCCCTAAAAATTCGTAGCAAGCCTGTCTAGCCATCAGGGTAACATAAGCTGGCTCATTTTGAAGGTAACCTCATTATTGTGAGAATATTTTATGAATGAAGAATCTGCTGAAAAAGTCCTGTTCGCTTTGGATGACAAATTCAAATTCGCATGTCATAGAGGACTTGCCTGCTTTAACACGTGTTGCCGTGATGTAAATATCTTCCTCACACCCTACGACGTCCTGAGAATGAGAAGGGGTACCGGGTTATCCTCTGGAGAGTTCTTAGAGAGATATACCATTGCGCTCTTGGGTGAGGATGGAATGCCCCTGGTGGTCCTCAGGATGATGGAAGATGAAAAGAAAAGCTGCCCCTTTGTCGCACCCGCTGGATGCACCGTATACCAGGACAGGCCCTGGTCTTGCAGGATGTATCCCGTATTCCCGCTTTCCTCGGAGGAAAAGGAATATTTGATCAAGGAAAAGGCTTCATGCCTTGGATTTCGAGAGGACCAACAAAGGACCACAAGAGAGTGGAAAAGGGATCAAAAGATTGATGTCTACGATAAGATGAATGAAGCCTATAAGGAAATTACCCACCATGATTATTTCCAGAAAGGAAATAAGCTCGATTCAGCAAAAGCGAAGTTGCTTTACACGGCTTGTTATGACCTCGATGCGTTCAAGAAATTCCTTTTTGAAACCAGGTTCTTTGAGATCTATGATGTCCCAAAAGAGGTTACCGAAAAGATAAGAAATGATGATGAAGAGCTGCTAAATTTCGGCTACAGATGGGTAAGATTCAGCCTTTTCTCTGAAGATACCTTGCAGCTCAAGGATAAGGAAATGGATAAGCTCTTACAATCCAGGAGTAAGGTGTCCTCTTGATCGTACCCGTTCGTGCCCGGTAAAGTCACGGAAAACGCAATTTGGCCGACAGGCATACCTGTCAGGTTTTCTATAAAGGTCTCCAGGAAATTGCAGGCCTAGCTTTTTCGTTTGACAATAGTTAATATGAAATTGGGCGATTTACTTGGCAAAACCAGTGGGCAACCTGCCCTTGGCATCCGTGGTTTGGGGGTCCCTGCCGACCAGAATCGCTCAATTTTCAATATTATGGAGATAGAAAGGATCTGAATATGTTACCGAGTACGAAGTTTGTGGAACCTGTTGAGCGCACATTGGATTCAAAATTTAAGTTCAGATGTCATAAGGATATAAGTTGCTTCAATAAATGTTGTAGACATACGGATATGCTTTTGACTCCCTATGACGTTTTAAGGATGAAGAATAGTTTGGGGATTTCTTCAGGGGAGTTCCTAAAGAAATACACTTACACTCATATTGATGAAAAGTCCTCACATCCTCTTGCAGTGCTCAAGATGATGGATGATGAAGAAGGGAAGTGCACTTTTGTTACACCCGAGGGGTGCAGTATCTATGAGGATCGGCCTGCTAACTGTCGATACTACCCAGTTGGTAAGGGTCTCATGGTGAAGGACTCTGAGAAAGGGCTGGTACCGCAGGAATTCTTTTTCTTTATCAGGGAGCCGAACTGTTGCGGATACGAGGAAGATAGTGAGTGGAGTGTTGATACATGGAGGGGTGAACAGGGTGTTGATCTTTATGATGAGATGAACAAGGAGTGGGCAGAGATACAATTGAGGAGGGACAACCCGGGTCAACCAGAACTCGACGAGAAGAAACAGTCGCTGATGTATATGGTCAGCTACGATATCGACAAGTTTAAAAAGTTTATACATGAGAGCAAAGTTCTCGATATCTTTGACATCGATAAAGAAGAGCTCGAGAAGATAAAGACTGATGAGATTGCGCTGATGAAGTTCGGATTCAAATACCTGAAATATGTCTTGATGCTGGAAGAATCATTAAAGGTGAAGGAAGAATTTAGGAAGGTGGAGCAGTCGAGTAATTAAGTAAGGGGAAGTGCTAGATGGCGGGGATTGCGGCAAAAAGGCAAAATCCCAATGAAGAAGGCAGGGAAGGAAGCATATTCTCCTCCCCTGCCTATAAAATCTTTGCTTTCTTTGCTTATCCCCCAATATCACCAGGGGAAAAATCCGCGTATATATCGTTCATTTTTCCCTTCAGATGGTCAAATTTATTCTCCATCTCAATTTGATCCGCCTTCCAATCTGTGGGGCATTCGGTCCTCAGTCTGGCGATTCTGTTCTCCAGCTCTTCTACGACCATGTTCAAATCATTGACCTGGTCGCTAAGCTTAGCCTTGTCACCGGAGGAAACTTTGTCTATTCTCCTCAACACGTCATAGACTTTAGCCTTCCATACACTGAGTTCGGTCACTACGCTGTCACAGTAGTTCTGCACGTCTTTCATACCTTCCTCCTTTGGAATACAGTCGAAATTCAATTTTAATCCATCACAGCATTTCCACTGATTGTATGTCATCACTCCAATCCTGTCAAGTGAGCTCGCGATGGCTTTTTGTCGCCCATGTCCCAAGATGCATAAGCGCTGGTGATGAAATGTTTTTTTCACTAGAGAAGCGGTCATCACCGACCGGCCTTGCGGGAATACCCACAAAATTTGAGCTATGAGGATATTATTGATAGACGCCAAGTCGACAGTGAGATGTTAGATTATAGACAGTCTAAGTTGTCAGACGCCGGAAAACTGAATCCCGGCGATATTCTGGTAACCGAATACACCCTGCCGTCATGGACGCCTCTGTTTGCCCGGACAGCCGCACTGGTTACCGACAGCGGCGGCGTTCTGAGGCACAGTGCCGTTGTTGCTGGCGAATGCGGCATACCGGCGGTTTTCGGAACCGTCACGGCAGCAGCGGTCATCAGGCAAGGACAGGTGATCGAAGTGGATGGAACCGCCGGAAGGGTTCGGATGGTTTCACAGAATGACAACATGCAGCTTTGAAACTACAAAATTGTTATCATAAAGGAATAACCATGAGAAAGACAGATGTGAACAGCCTTGCCGCTGTTGAATTTCAGCTTCACTGGAAAAGCGATCACGGAACGCACACGGACTGTTTTTTTGCCGAAAAAGTCAATTTCTGGCGGGATATTTTCCCCAAACCGCTGTTGGAGAAACTGATGAACCGATCTGTCGACGACTGTGTGGAACAGTCGTTTGCGGCCGGTGAAATCCTCCCCGGTCCCGATCCTTCAAAACGGTTTCGCATCAGGCACTCACAGTTTGAAGGAAATTTTCGAACAGGAACGATTGCTCATCCGCGTCGGGGACGGTTCTATCCCAAAGGCCTCCTGAAGGACATCGCGAATGCGTTCAGAGCCAACACTGAACCCTTCCGATGCGCTGAGGTAACGGATTCCGGGATTCTCGTTGATTTCAGCCATCCGCTTTCCGGAAAAGAACTGCATGTCAAAGCCTCTGTCCGGGACATAATGACCAAGACAGAGGGAAAGGGTGGGACCAGCAAAGACTGGATGGAAATCCTTACCACAGGTCCGGGAATGCAGGTTCGGTGGAACGGGCAGCCGACGGATTTCTTTTCAGACACTCCGTTTGCGCGATCAGACGAACAGCCTGACGCACAGTTCTACGAAAAGCCCAGATTTGTGAACCACCTTGATGACACCGCCATTGCAGCCGTCTCCGGTCTGTATGGACGGATGCTTCACGACGGAGACCGGGTGCTTGATTTGATGAGCAGTTGGACATCCCATCTTCCTTCCCGGCTGACGCTCAAAAACGTAACCGGGCTAGGGCTGAATCCCGAAGAACTGAAAAACAATGAACAATTGACCCGTGCGGTGATTCACGACCTGAATGAAAATCCGGTTCTGCCGTTTGATGACGCGTCCTTTGACGCCGTGATCTGCACGGTGTCGGTGGAATATCTGACGCGACCCGTGGCGGTGTTTAAGGATGCGGGACGAATCCTCAGACCCGGCGGCTGTTTTGTCGCAAGCTTTTCCAACCGCTGGTTCCCGCCCAAAGCGGTGAATGTCTGGCAGCAGATTCACGAATTTGAGCGCATGGGTCTGGTGTCCGAATATTTTCTGATGTCCGAACAATTTAGGGATATAGGCACGTATTCTGTCCGGGGACTGCCGAGACCGGAAGGCGACAAATATTACGGAGAACTGTCGGTTTCCGATCCGGTCTACGGGGTCTGGGCATACCGACGATGAATGAAATGAACAGAGAATATTTGTTTGATATTGTTGCGGTATTGACGGCAGGTGCTACCCAGGAAGACTCGATAAGCGATTTCTTATCACCTCGTGGAGGGTTTAAACCATGGATTTCTCAACGAATGATACCGACGCCAAGGATAAATGGATCATCGAAATAGTGGAGAAGGGGTTTGTTGGAGAATATACATCTCATGTTCTTGACTCAAAAGACAAGGTTCATATAGTCTATTTCGATTATGTCAATGGTGATCTAAAACATGCAGCAAGCGGACCTGATGGATGGATCATAGAAAGGGTAGATGGGGAAGGAACTGTAGGTCAGTATCTTTCACTAGCAAAGGATGAAGGAAGGAACATTTATATCAGCTATCGGGATCAGGGCAAAAATCGATTGAAAATGGCCGTATTTGACGGAAAACGATGGAACTTTGAAGTAGTCGATAACGAGCCCTTTGCGAGCATCGATACCTCAGTAATTGTTGATGCTTTGGGGAGGGTCTATATCAGCTATTATAATTTCAGTAAGGGGTATCTTAAACTGGCTGCCAGGGATAAGGACCAATGGAAAATAGAGATCGTGGATGGCGGACAGAAGCAATCGAATGCCGTTGGAGGATTTTCTTCTCTCAAAGTCGATTCCCGTGGTCGTATTCACATCAGTTACATAGACAGTGTGAACGGTTTACTAAAATATGCAGTAAAAGAGAATGATGTCTGGAATGTGGAAGTTGCCGATGACAGTGAATTTGTGAGCAATTTTACGTCACTTGCCCTTGATGAAGAGGGGAATCCTTTCATAAGTTATACGGTTGACAAAAGGCCAAACAAGCCTGACCTCTGGCTTGCGAAAAAGGTTGGAGGCAAATGGATGGTCGAACTCGTTGACAGTGCGGAAGTTGCGGGGAACTACAGTTCAATAGTAGTAGACCGGCATTCCAATATTTACATAAGTTATTCAGCCATGAGCAAGCTGAAAGTGGCAATGAATATACAGGGTCTCTGGAGCTTTGAACTTGTTGACCCTAAAGGTACGGTAACGTATACGTCTCTTTCCATGGATGCCGCCGGGATGCCTCATATTGCATATTATGATAAGGACTGCGGAGTCAAATACGCTCATAAGATAAGAGCTATATAAGTAGGGACACAGATTCATCCGTCCGTGACGCCCTAGGCTCCCCATTCGTTACCGACGAATACCTGGAGGAGAGAATTCCCGTTTTCGCCATAGAACCCCTAGAAGCCTGAGAGGAGCGTCACGATGGAAAAAGGAGTTCCAGCACCTTCGCTTGTTCAGGACTTGCGCAGAGGTTGCAGAGAGGGGGATGCCATGATGCGGCGTCCCCCTCTCTGCTTTTCCTGTAAATCCTAGAGTTGAAAAAGCTGCTTCACCTGGGTTATTTTGTGCGGGTTTCAAAGGGGCACAAACCCTCAGAGGAGATTCTCCCCCAAGATGCCGAAATCGACGACCTGCAAACCCTCGCCTTTCCCGGTCTGATTTGCGGAGTGAGCATGTGCCCCGAGACACAAGGCCCAAACGTGCTCCGTGCGGCGAGCGGATACGGTCTTCTCCTCTTCCGGGAAAAGAGCCGGTCGGCTGCCATTGAAGACGAGTCAACTCAGAATGCGTTTTGAACCACAATCGGAGGACTTTCTATGGTCAACCTTTTCAATGGAAACCGCAGCATCCTCGTGGTCGGGGGCGGCATGAGCGGGTTGAGTGCCGCCATTGAAGCAGCCGAAGCCGGGTTCCAGGTCTACCTCGTGGAAAAGGAGGCGTACCTGGGCGGCCGTGTAGCCAGGATGAACAAGTACTTTCCCAAACTCTGTCCTCCAAGTTGCGGCCTTGAAATCAACTTCCGCCGGATAAAGAGCAACCCGCTCCTCCGCTTCTTCACCATGTCGGAGGTGGAGAGCGTCTCCGGGGAGGCTGGGAATTTCAACGTGAGCATCCACAGCCGACCCCGCTATGTCAACGAACGGTGCACGGGTTGCGGCAAGTGCGAGGCCGCTGCCTCCACGGAGGTTGCGGACCCCTTCAACTATGGGCTGAGCACGGTAAAGTCCGCCCATCTTCCCCATGAGTTCGCCTTTCCCATGCGCTATCTCCTGTCGCCGGAGGTCATCGGCACCCCGGAAGCAGAGAAAATCAAGGCTTCCTGCCCGTACGAGGCCATTGATCTGGACATGCAACCGCAGCGGTTTGACCTTCACGTGGGTGCGATCATCTGGGCCACGGGCTGGCAGCCTTACGCAGCCGAGAAGGTGCACTACTACGGGTTCGGCAAACACCGCAACGTCATCACCAATGTCATGATGGAGCGCCTCGCTTCGCCCAACGGTCCCACCCATGGCAGGATCACACGGCCTTCCGACGGGTCGAACGTCAAAAAAATCGCCTTCGTCCAGTGCGCCGGCTCCCGGGACGAGAACCACCTTCCCTACTGTTCAGGCATATGTTGTCTGGCTTCCCTGAAACAGGCGACCTATCTCCTGGACCAGAATTCCGAGGCCGAGGCGACCATTTTTTACATCGACATCCGGGCCCTCGGAAAGTTCGAAGACTTTTACACCAAGGTTCAATCCGATGAGCGCGTCCGGCTCATCAAGGGCAAGGCGGGGGAAATCACCGAAGACCCCGCCACCGGCCTTGTTACGGTTCAGGTGGAGGATCAGGCCACCGGCAAAGTCCTCAAGGAGCAGTTCGACCTCGTGGTCCTCGCGACGGGGATGGTGCCCAACACCGCCGAGGACAAGGTCCCCCTCCAAATGGCCTATGACGAAATGGGATTCCTCCTGCCGAAAGGCGGAACCCCGGGAGTCGTCGGTGCAGGGTGTGTGACGAGTCCCATGGACGTGGCATCCTGTGTTCAGGAAGCGACCGGTGCGGCTCTCAAGGCCATTCAGGCGACGAGCAGGAGGTAGGATCATGGAAAAGAGAATAGGCGTTTATGTCTGCACCGGCTGCGGTATCGGCGAGGCAATCGACACGGGGGCACTGGCGAAGATCACAACCGATGAGTACAGGCTTCACGGCTGCAAGGAGCACCCCTTCCTCTGCAGCACGGAAGGCGTCAGTCTCATTCAGGGGGATGTCGTGAAGGAGGGACTCGGCGCCGTCGTCATTGCAGCCTGTTCGCCCCGGGTGATGACTGATGTGTTCCAGTTCGCTTCCGGCACGGTCATCGAGCGGGTCAATCTCCGAGAGCAGGTCGTATGGTCTCATCCTCCCGACGACGAAGACACCCGGATGCTCGCGGAAGATCAGCTGCGCATGGGCATAGTCAAGGCCATGGAGAGCGAACCGCCCGTGCCGTTTCAGGAGGGTGAATTCAGCAAACGCTTGCTCGTGGTGGGAGGCGGACTCACGGGGATGACCGCCGCCATCGAGAGCGCCAGGGCGGGCTATGATGTGGTCCTGGTTGAAAAGAGCGATGAGCTGGGAGGCTACTTGAAGCAAGTTTACAAACTCCCGCCCTCCGGGCCTCCCTATGAAGAAATTCGGGATTCGGAGCTCGATGCGCTCGTACAGGAGATCGAAGCCGAGCCCAAAATCACGGTCTACACCAAGGCCCGGATTGACCGGATTGTGGGAGCCCCCTGCATGTTCGACGTGTCGGTGGGTCAAAACGGAAGCGAAGCCGCCGAACGCGTCGGTGCCATTGTCGTTGCGACGGGGTCTGTTCCGTATGACGCGCACAAACTGGAACACCTGGGATTCGGGAAGTTTCCCGATGTGATCACGGGGCAGGATCTCGAAGCCATGTTCCGCTCGGGCAGCGTCGTTCGGCCGTCCAACGGAGAGCCGGTGACCAGCGTGGCGTTCATTCTCTGCGCGGGATCCCGGGATCCCGACCACCTGCCCTACTGTTCCGCGGCGTGTTGTGTCGAGTCCCTGAAACAGGCCAAGTATTTCAAGACGGCCAACCCCCAGACTCCGGTCTACATCTTCTACAAGGATCTGAGGGCTCACGGTCACTATGAGCTCTTTTACAAGCAGCTCCAGAAGGACGGGGTCTTTTTCGTCCGCGGGACGGTCACGGGCATCGAGGACGACGGTTCAGGTGCGCTCATGGTGCTGGCCGACGATGAGCTCACACGGTCGCCGATCATGTCCGAATCGGTTGATGTCGTGGTCCTTGCCAGCGGCATGGTTCCCACCACGGCGCTGGGCGAACCCTTCAAGGCACAGGCCCCCAAGGAGGGAGAGGATGATTCTGCTGTTCCCGAAGACAGCATCATCGCATCCCAAATCCTCAACCTCGAATATCGACAGGGTCCCGAGCTCCCTTCCCTCAAGTACGGATTTCCCGATTCCCACTTCATCTGTTTCCCCTACGAATCGCGCCGCACGGGAATTTACGCGGCGGGAACGGTGAGAGCTCCCATGGATTACGCGCGAGCCGAGGACGATGGGGCTGGAGCAGCCCTCAAGGCCATTCAGTGTGTCGAGATGGTCTCCCACGGAGGTGCGGTTCACCCGAGGGCGGGCGACATGAGCTACCCGGAATTCTTCATGCAGCGGTGCACCCAGTGCAAGCGCTGCACGGAGGAATGTCCATTCGGTGCCATCAACGAAGATGAGAAGGCAAACCCCCTCCCCAACCCCACCCGTTGCCGGAGGTGCGGCGTGTGCATGGGTGCATGTCCCGAGCGGATCATCTCTTTCAAGAATTACTCCGTGGGGATGATCGGCAACGTGATCAAGAGCATTCAGGTGCCCGACGAGTACGACGAGAAACCGCGGATCATAGTCCTCACCTGTGAGAACGACGCCTACCCGGCTCTTGACATGGCCGGCGTCCGCAGGCTCTCGTACAATCCGTGGGTGAGGTTCATCCCGGTGCGCTGCCTGGGTTCCATGAACCTCGTCTGGATTGCCGACGCCCTTTCCAAGGGAATTGACGGAATCCTGCTCCTCGGCTGCAAGCACGGAGACGACTATCAGTGTCACTTCATCAAGGGAAGTGAGCTCGCGAACATCCGCATGACCAAGATACAGGAAACCCTCAACAGGCTTGTTCTCGAGTCGGACCGGGTGCGCCTGGAGCAGCTCTCCATCGCGGATTACCCGAGAATCCCAGAGATTCTCGATGCCTTTGCCGCCAGACTGGTGGAGTGCGGACCCAACCCGTACAAGGGATTCTGACCTGCGATCCCCTGCCGGTGGCTGGAAACCGGCACCTGATCATTGGAGTGCATTGAGGCACCACTCATCGAAAGCACGCGAACGGCTGCACGCGGTCGCGCCTGCCAGGCATGGAGAACGAGGATATGGAACCGAAAAGCGTTTCCTTGGAAATGAGAGAGTACATCGCCGAGATGGGAGCGGAAACCATCAATTGGTGCATGCAGTGCGGCCTCTGCACCAACCTTTGCCCATGGAGGCTCGTTCCCGGTGAAACCGGCGAGGAATTCAACATCCGCCACATGCAACGTCTCGGGCAGATGGGAATGGAAGGCTTTGAAGACGAGAGGGTGCTCTTTGCGTGCACCACGTGCAGCATGTGCCAGACCAACTGCCCCCGGGGCGTGAAAATCGTCGACAACGTCCGGGCCATGCGCGCGAGCATCGTGGGAGCGGGGATGGCCCCGTCGAACCTGAGGCCCATCCTGGGGAGCTCTCACGCCAACGGGAATCCCTGGTCGGGTCCGCGGGAAAAGAGAACGGAGTGGCAGGAGGGCCTGGACATTCCCGAGTTTGGACCCGACAAGGAGCACTTCCTCTTCGTGTGCTGCCATTCCTGCTACGATCCGCGAAGCACGAAAATTGCCCGAAGCATTGCGAGCCTCCTCACCCGTGCCGGTGTCAGCTTTGGTGTGATTGGAGCCGAGGAGAGCTGCTGCGGAGAAAGCATGCGGAAAATAGGAGACGAGGAGCTTTTCCTCAAGCTCGCCGAATCCAACATCAACCTTTACAATGGCAAGGGAGTCCGGAAAATCATCACGACTTCACCCCATTGCACATGGACTTTCAAGAACGAGTACCCGGAGCTTGGCGGAGAGTGGGAGGTCTTCCATTACACCGAGATCCTGGATCAGCTGGTGACTGAAGGCAAGCTGTCCTTTCCCGGGGGCATCGGGAAGAAGGTGGCTTTTCACGATCCCTGTTACCTCGGGCGCCACAGTGGTCTGTACGATCCTCCCCGAGGTCTTCTTCAGGCCCTCGTGGACTCCCAGACCGTCGAGCTGGACCGGTCGAGGGAAATGAGCCTGTGCTGCGCGGGGGGCGGAGGACGCATCTGGGGGGAGGTTCCCATGGGGGAGCGCTTCGGTGAGCTTCGCATTCACGATGCGTCGAACAAGGGCGCGGACATCCTCACGACGTCCTGCCCCTACTGTGTCAATATGCTCACCGATGCCTGCAAGAGCCTCGACAAGCAGGATTCACTGGAGATCCTCGAACTGTCGGAGGTTCTCATCCTCGGTTCATCCTAGATGGAAGGTGCCTTCAAAGGAGAGCGGAGGCATGAGATGCGCCGATCCGCCTCCCTCTCCTGACCATGGGCCTTGTGAATACCCTCGTTTGCATCGCCGGTGAATCGTCTCCTCGCCTGATCCCGGGGAAACACAGCACACCCATGCACTAATAACCATTGACAACTGGGTGGAACAAGGGAAGCGCCGGGGACAAGCAATTCATGATCCGTTCATATTCCAGTATGTTCCTGCCAAATACCTCGCCGATTTTTTCGTAGGTGAGCTTGCTGAGGTCCTTGGTGAACTCGAGGTATTCCTGTTTCTGGGGTTCGGGAAGACTCTGGATCATGTTCTGTCCCAACATGTATTCGTAGAGGCGGTACATGTCCTCCAGGAGCCTTTTCATGGCTTCGGGCTCCAGCCGCTCCCCCTTCTTCTCTGCAAGCACTTTGCAAAAGTTCATGATGTACGGGTTGCGCGCGGGGGATGAAGGGCGGGCCGTCGTCGGCTCTTGCCCGGGGGATTGATCTTGATGCATGTTTCACTTCCTTTTCTGAATGGGATACGGGAAACTCACGGGAGACACTCCGAATCTCCGCATGCGTCGGCATTCGCGGAGAAATGCGGAAGGACGTAAGACCATGAGCAGCGAGGAGCCAGTCCCACCGGCAAAATGGAGAGCTTTTCGCGGCAAGGGCCGCTGTCGGACAGGAGGGAAAACCATGACAGATGCACACGTGCCAACCATCGCTCAGGACGTGGAGGTTCCCGTCACCGTTCGTTTCGGCGACACCGATCCGTACGGGGTGGTTTACTGTGCGTCCTACTTCCGCTACTGCCACCAGGGTATCGAGGAGTTTTTCCGCCACCTCGGATTCGCCCCTGGAGATCTCTTCAGAAACCAGGAACGGGGATACGGCCTCCCCGTGGTCGGCGCCTCATGCGACTTCCTGAAACCCGTGCGATACGGCGAATCCATGCGATTGGTTGTGTCCGTTCTTCTGATCAAGACCAAAGCCCTGACCTTTCGGTTCCGCTTTTACCGCGGGACTTCGGAAGAGCTCGTGGCCAGGGGCGAAGCAGCCATGGTGTGCATCGACAGCCACTGGCAGTCCAGGGAGCTCCCGGAAGACCTGCGGGTCGCAGTGGCGCCGTTTGCCCCGTCCGTCGAGTGACTCGCAGCGCCGAGCAATCCAGGTCCGGTCCCTGCACCCCCCTCGCCCGTTCGTCTTGAGGAATCGAAGCATGCAGCGACAAGGTCGATGCCGGCCGTTGGACACCTCGGGGCGACGTGGGAAGTATTGAGATCCTCCCCAGGTCCATGGACCTCATTTCTGCCCACCGGCGAGGGTGTTTCGAGCTCACCGCGACGGATGTTTCGTCGCATACTGGCATTGGGCCTCAAGAGGACACAGATCCATTTTGGGCTTTCTCGCCTGACATATTCTCCGTCCATGCTGTATGAGCTGGTGGGAGAATTGGATCCATCTCTCTTTGGGGATGATTTGCATCAAGTCCCCTTCGATCTTTTCGGGATCCTTCTCCGCCGTCAGGCCCAGGCGCTGAGCCACCCTTCCAACGTGGGTATCCACAACAATCCCTGGAATCCCGAAGGCGTTGCCGAGGATGACGTTGGCCGTCTTGCGCCCGATGCCCGGAAGCTTGACCAGCGTGTCCAGGTCCCTGGGTATTTCCCCGCCGTGCTGCTCATGGAGGATTTTGCAGCATGCCTGGATGTTCCTGGCCTTGTTCCTGTAAAACCCAGTGGATTTGATGTCGTTTTCAAGCTCCTCGAGAGACGCTTCAGCAAATGCCTGGACCGTAGGGTATTTCCTGAACAGAGAAGGAGTGACCTGGTTGACCCGTTCATCGGTACACTGTGCCGAGAGTATGGTCGAGACGAGGAGTTGGAGAGGGTCAACGAAATCCAGGGAGCATTGCGCATGTGGGTAATGGACGTCCAACAGCGCAAGGATCGCCTGCACCCTGGCCGGTGTTGCCCAAACACTGCCGGACGGTTTCTTCGTGCTTCTTTCGCCCATTTCTGCAACCTCGAATGGAGAGTGGGAAGAATGACTTGCTCGCCACTTTGGACTGCGGCCAAGGCCCCTCGCAGGTCCACGTGGGGTATATGGCAAAGTAAACGTTGGAATTCAAGACAAAACGTTTTATATAGAGCAATGAGTTCAACCTGGAACTCGGGGGGCGAAGCTGAGCACCCCTTGGCTGCAATTGAATGATTGAGGCGAGAATGAGAGACATCCGGGCGATTTTGAGCAAGGTTCAAAGCGACAGGAAAATGGTGGAAAAGCACATCGTCGTTTGCCCTTTCTGTGAGAATGGTCATCCTGTGCCCACGGACTTCGACTCCATCCACCGATGCGACTGTGGAGCGTGCTACAAGGTTTGCGGGAATCACGCCTTGGAAACCGGCGTGGGAGATATCGCCCAGCAGCTCTGGAGTGCCGAAGAGCTTGATTTTGTGCGCTCGATCCCCATTGACTTCTGCAACATCGTCATTGAAAAGGACTTCGACCGACTACTTGATCTCAAGCGGACGACGGATTCCCTCGGAATAGAACGTTTCTGCAAATACGATATGAATGTACACTTGAGCCTGGTGTGGGTGAAAAGGCTGTTCTAATTTCCCTTATTGCCGCTCCCGTTGTGCCTTGGCGGTTGTTTTGCCGCCGGTAGTCCGGCGCATGGGATCCGCGAAATGTGAGGGTGCCGTGATGGCGCCCTTTTGTTTTTGCCGTGTGCAGGCAGTGAGGCAGTGGCCTCACGAACAGAGGAAGAGTCATGGATTCATTCGGTGGTCGCGTTGTGTTGGAAGCCCATGGAATCGGGGAGGCACTGGAAACCCTCGCCAAACAGATCCTGGACCGGGCTTTGGATCCTTCCCAGTTGGCCTTGGTTGGCATTCACACGGGTGGGGTGTACCTCGCCAGGCGCCTGGAAAAGATCATCAAGGAAAAGTATTCCGTTTCGGTGCCCGTGGGAACACTGGACATCAATCTCTACCGCGATGACTGGACCAGACTCCACACCCAGCCCATTGTCCGATCTACCGATCTGCCGTTTCCTCTCGAGAACAGAGATCTGGTTCTCGTGGACGATGTCCTGTACACAGGCCGTACCATCAGGGCTGCTCTTGACGCACTCACGGACTATGGCCGTCCCCGCAGAGTGCAGGTTGCGGTGCTTGTGGATCGCGGGCACAGGGAGCTTCCCATCTGCAGCCAGTTCACCGGAATCGAGCTGGACACCCTCTTCGAAGAGCGGGTGAATGTGCTTCTCACGGAAAAGGACGGCGTGGACAAGGTGCTGCTCGAGAGCTCCAAGAACAGCTGATCGCCCATGGCCGGCTGTCCGGCACGGCCAGCCGTCATTGCGTGAGCACCTGCGTGAGCCGGGCCAGGCTCATGTTGCCTCCTGTCATCAACGCCACAACTTTCTTTCCCTCGAGCTGGGATTTTATTTTGAAGGCTCCCGCCAGCGATGCCGCGCCGGCGATTTCGGCAAGGTTCTGGGTATAGCGCAGGGCCATTCTCACCCCTTCCACGAGCTCCTCTTCGCTGAGCAGAACGACCTCTTTGATCTTGTCCTTGAGAATCAGGTACGGGACTTCAAAAACCGATCGTGCCGCGAGACCCTCCGCCACGGTTTCGGCCCCCGGAACGATGACCTTTTTCCCCTGCCGCCAGGACTCATAGAAGGAAGGCATTCTTTCCGCCTGGACGCCTATGAGCTCCACCTTCGGATTGATCCCTTCAATCACCTTGGCCAGAGCCGCACAGCCGCTCCCGCCGGCAATGGGGGCGATGATCACATCCACCTCGGGCAGCTCCTCGAAGATCTCGAGTCCCATGGTGGCGGTGCCGTTGATCAAATGAGGCTCATTGCCCTGACGCAGGTAGTATAAGCCGGTGTTTTCCGAAAGCTCCTCGCAGTAGTCCTGTGTTTCGTAGAAGTCGCTGCCGTGTTCGATGAGCTGTGCTCCGCAGGACAGAATTGCCGCGTTGATGTCCGGATTGTTGTTCTCGGGAACCACCACGTTGCAGAATATGCCGTGTTCCTGGGCCGCCCAAGCCACGGCAAGCCCATGGTTTCCCCTCGTCGCCACCACGATCCCCTGTTTCTGGATGTCGGGCGAAACGTGAGCCATGAAGTTCACGGCCCCCCGAACTTTGAAGGAATTGGTCGGGAGATGGTTTTCGTGTTTGATGTAGAGGCTCGCTCCGAGCTCGTCGGAGAGCATTTTGTAGTATATGAGATGGGTCCTCCTGAGGGCGTGTTCCACGATCCGCCGAGCCTTGAAGATCTCGAGCATGTTGACCTTTTGCATCAACGCCTCATAAATCCGATCCATGCTTCTCTCCTGTCTGGTTGATTGCAAATGAAGCCGCGGGGAGACCGAACAGTCTTGACTGATCAGGATGGTGCAAGACCCTTGGGCAGTGACTGGGGATAGCGGGCGTGGGGACACGGTGGGTTGCCGCGTCCATCGGGGGCACGACGAATGCCGATCATCGCTCTCCGTCGCCCACGGGTGCCCAGCATAGGAGAATTCTTTTTAATTGAAAAGGAGGAAAAGTCGTGGTAAGAGCTTCGTACCTTGAGCGGGAGTAGCTCAGTTGGCTAGAGCATCAGCCTTCCAAGCTGAGGGTCGCGGGTTCGAAGCCCGTCTCCCGCTCCAGTTTTACACAAACAGCAGATTTCATCCCCCACGCTATCCCCCCACACGCTTCATGAAAATGCCTGTTTCTGCACCTGATATTAGCTATTGCCACAGGCCTGTGCTCCTTGCCAAATCAGAGAGTCTTCGCTTGATTGTGGGGGCCAGAATTGGACCGGTGAGATGGGTTTGGTGGGCACTTGGGTGCTGGAGTTGTCCGAATCGGGCTGATGTGACTTGTCCATAGCCGGACCGCAGCGGATAATTCCCGATCTTCTCTCCTGAAAGAACGCGCCCCTGCAGCCGGGTAGGGTCCCTGGTTTTTCGGCCCCGGTTGCCTGGCAGTTGATCACCCTCCCCCCTGCCCTTCCATGCGAGCTCACTGGAAAAAATACCCTGGATAATACACCTTTTATGATGTAATTTTCCATTGAGGTCAGAACATGTGGCATATCATTTATTACGACCTAAAGTGAGCGATTTTCCAGCATGCTTGTCACTGCGGGAGGGCGTAAAGCCCTCCCCTACGAAAATGTCCTTTAACCCACATCGTAGGGGCGGGGTTTATCCCCGCCCGCATGGCAAGGCATTTTCTAAGGGCTTTCAGAGAGTGAATCGCTCAATTCAGGTACGAGACAGCGGATGGCAGGTGTCCGGTGATGGAATTCATCGAATCAAGAAGTGAGAGGAATCAGGCAAAGACCCTGGCGTTGTTGAGTCAGTTGGAGGAAAAAGGCCCCAGCCTGCCAAGACCTTATGCAGACCTGCTCGAAGACGGAATACACGAGCTCCGCCTCAGGCTCTCCGGTGAACAGGTGCGGATCCTCTACTTCTTCTGCTTTCGTGAATTCATCGTGCTGACAAACGCCACAAGGAAAACGACCGCGAGTGTCCCAAAGGCAGAGATAGCCCAAGCCAGAAGATGCAGGGAAGACTTCTTGCACAGAACGGACGAAAAGAAACTGAGGGAGATGTTTTCGTGAGAGCATTTAAGAACCACCTGGAAGAGAAAATCCAAGACCCGAGATTCAAACAACTCTTCGAGGAAGAGCGGGAGCTCCTGCAGATCGGAATGAAAGTGGCCGAGGAAAGGGAGCGCGCAGGGATTTCGCAGAAGGAATTGGCCACGAGGTCCGGGATAACGCAGCAACAACTTTCCAGAATCGAGAATGGCGTCAACTGCAACATGCTGACATTTCTCAAAGTGTGTCGTGCACTCGGGATTGTGTGTTCTGTTCGAAACCCACGCCAGTGAACAAATCCCCCGCATTCGATTTCTCGTTCTCTTGGATCCTCAGCGCGCGAATGTCGTTTGCTTTGACGGGGGGCATGTCATCCTCGAAATGCCTGCCGGCTTTTTCCTCTATGGACTTCCCGCCCCTTCTGCAGGGAATGTGTACTTGTTCAGGTTCAAATGTTCTGTTTTTTCACGGCTGAAAACGCAGCGGCCGCAGAGTAAGCTTTTTTTGATCTGATTGATATCTCCGCGATCTTGGCGTGCTCTGCGGTGGATTTCTGATCCTGAAAAGCGAAGGATCTCAGACTAAACCAGAACACAATTCCCAACAGGCACTCCTCTTCCTGCAGATAAGAGCCTTTGAGCAAACAGTGTGCGGTAGTCAGGCGCTGTCCACGATTGCATCGGATGGTGACAGGGTTTGGGGAAGTCGGTATAATGATTTTATAATTTAAATATCGTGACACTCTTCGAAGAGATGGGCGTTTCATTGCCTGCCTGCTATATGATCAGTGTGTGAGTGATTGCCGGGATTGAGCATACAGGCAAGCTGGAATGCGAAAATAACCACCGTAACCATTGTCCTGAACGATTGCAGAAGTCAGACCAGCGTCATGGGCCCGTATAAAGGAGCCATCCATGGCTTTTGTTCCCGGTTACGAACATGACATCTTCGTCAGCTATGCCCATGTGGACAATGAACCGTACCCGGGTGTGGAGGAAGGCTGGGTTTCAACCCTTGTAAATGGGGTCAAAATCGTCCTGGCCCAGAAATTGGGAAGGAGTGAAGGGTATTCCCTGTGGAAAGATTATCTTCTGTCCTCCCACACTCCCCTGACCCCCGAGATTATCCAAACCGTCAAGAGCTCGGCGACCATGACTCTCGTTCTTTCACCGGGCTATCTCGCGTCACCGTGGTGCCTGAAAGAGCTGGAAGCCTTCCGGGAGGCAGTCGGACAGAGACAGCGCGCCAACTCACGGGTGTTTATCGTGGAACGGGACAGGATAGACGAGAGCGAGCGTCCTGCTGAGTTTCAGGACGTCAGGGGTTACCGCTTCTGGCTCCCGGAGAAGGAAGCCAAGCATCCCCGCATTCTGGGCGACCCCATCCCCAACCCTCATGATCCCGCACACCTGCCCTACTATGACCAGCTGAGAGATCTCAGCTGTGACCTGGCCGAGGAGCTGAAACGCCTCAAGTCGCTGCCCGAGCCCGCCGTTTCTGAACCCCAGGTCCAGGAACCGGACACGCGGCCTGCCGTTTTCCTGGCCGAAGTCACCGACGATCTTCTTCAACAGCGCGATGAAGTCAGACGATACCTCGACCAGGCGGGCATCCGGACGCTGCCGCAGGGCTTCCTCTACCTCAGCCAACCGGACGACTTCGAGCAGGCGGTGGACAGGGACCTCAAGGACTGCAAGCTCTTTGTCCAGCTCCTGAGCGACATCGGTGGCAGAAAGCCCCCGGGGCGTCCGACCTACAGCCGGATCCAGTACGAACGAGCTCTGAAGGCTGGAATTCCCATCCTCCAGTGGCGCAGTCCTGCATTGAACCTGGACGTTGTGACCGATGCGGATCAGTTCGCGCTGCTCACGGGTGATCAGGTGTTCGTTGGCAATCTCGAGGCGTTCCAGCATGAACTGGTCATGCGAGCTTTGGCAGAGCCTAACGGTGCGGTGACTGAAGGTGCGATGACTGAAGGTGCGATGACCGACATATTCCTAAGCTACGCGAGAGAAGATCGGGAGCGCGTGAGGCCCCTCGTGGAGGCACTTCAAGCCGCAGGCGGTTGGTCCGTGTGGTGGGCTGGCAAGACCTTCGACGAAGTGATCGAACAAGCACTGAACAAGGCCCGCTGTGTGCTGGTTGTGTAGTCCGCTCAGTCTATTAACAAGCATTGGGTAAAGACTGAAGCCGAAGAAGGCCGTAAGCGCGGCGTGCTGGTACCAGTGCTAATTGATCGCGTCCTCCCGCCGTTGGCGTTTCGGCTTCTTCAGGCGGCGGATCTGGTGAATTGGGAAGGGCTGCGCTGACCGGGGTCGGACCGAGCTGGAGGCTCAATCGGCGCGGCTTTAACACAAAACAGGGCTTTTTGCGGGTCTTAAATCAACGTTTTTGGGGACGAAAAGAACGGTTTAAAGGATCCAATCCCGCATTGACCCGGCAAATGAGTGGGGGGCGAAGCTCGAGATACCCGAGACGCTATCCTTCCCTGGTGAGAGAGCCTGCAAGATTTCGGATTAACACACTATAACGCAGTCGCCTTTGCTCAGCGAAGCGCAGGCGGCAGCATGCTGGGACTCTGGATACGTGACGGGAGGATGGGCATGATGAAGATCATGGACGTTGAATCCGAACTTCAGCCTGAGCTCAGCCAAACGGTTCGGGGCGTCGTCTCAGCGCTTCCGACACAAGAACCTGTCCCTGCATCGCTTTTTGCACAAGAGATCATCAAAAGACATACCGAATACGCCGCCCAAAAAGCCTCCTCCCTGCTTCCGCTGGAAGAGACTCGGGAACGGCGTCCAGCAAAGGAATGGCTGGAAGAAGTTCAACACCTCTTCGATTCCCAGAGGCTCTGGAAGCTCTCCGGCATGAAGGAACCTCCCATACTGAACGGACGGCTCGTGCTGGTCGGCTTGGGCCTGCTGGAGCTGCAGCTCCGAAAGCAGTTGGAAAAGGACGATATTTTTGCGGCCCTGATTCGAGAAATCCATGAGCCTCTTGAAGAAATCCTCACTCCAACCGGGCTCGAACGGTATCGAGCCTCGCCCATGGAACCTCCGCCGTCGAATGAACCTTCCGACAGTGTCCCGAATCAGCCCGACGAACCGCTGCGACATGTCAGCGAGGATCAGCTCGGGCGTGCCGCTTTCGCCCGTTTCCTGGTCAAACGCATCGAAGCCGTTCCCATTGATTCCGGCGCTTACTCCCTTCATGTGTACGGCCCCTGGGGTTCAGGAAAGACCACAGTGCTCAATTTCGTTCAATGTGAGCTCGAAGCCGGCAAGGAGTGGATCATCGCCGAGTTCAACGCCTGGCGCCATCAGCACATTCGCCCACCATGGTGGTCGCTCATGGAAAGCGTCTTCCAGCAGACGAAGCGTGAGCTCTCGTGGCACGAGCGATTGCGTGAATACTGGTGGAGGTTCAACACGGGCCGCAACGACTACATACTGGGTCTGCTCGTTCTGGCCTGGATTCTGGCTTTGTTCGTGTTTCCCATGTTCCATCCATCCGCGGAAAGCACGCTGAAGGGCTGGGGCACGGCTGCCGACAGCCTCGGAAAGATCGTCGCCGTTATTGTCAGCATCTGGGGAATCGTCATAGCCTTCAGCCGATCCCTTCTCTTCGGTTCCGCGAAGGCTGCCATGACTTACATGGAACTCACCCATGATCCGATGAATACCCTCAAGGAACGCTTCACGAAACTCATCGAGCGTATTCGGCCCAAGAGGGCTGTGGTTTTCATCGACGACCTGGACCGATGTCAGGGGAGTTATGTCATCGAGCTGTTGGAGGGGATCCAGACGCTTTTCAAGGAGGCCCCCGTCGTCTTCGTCATCGCTGCGGACCGCAAGTGGCTGAACGCCTGCTACGAGCAGAACTACGAGCAATTCAAAACGCTGGTCTGCGAACCCGGCAAACCGCTTGGCACCCTGTTTCTCGAAAAGGCTTTCCAATTCTGCACGCCCGTTCCGGGGATTCCCAAAGAGCTGAAGGAGGCATTCTGGCAGAAACTCCTCCAGGTGCAGGAGGGGGAATCTCAGCGTGAAAAGGGAGAGGCCCGCCAAAAGGCGCAAGAGCTGATGGAAACGGCAAAGACCGAGGGGACGGTGCTTCGGTTTTTGGATGAAAGCCGTGACAAACCGTTTCATGAACAAAGGGCGATCCGTGAAGCGGCTGTCGTACGGCTGGCAGCGCCGGAGGTTGTCGAACGGACGGAGCATGCATTGATGAAGTTCGCCGGATTGCTCGACCCTAATCCGCGTTCGATGAAGCGCCTCGTCAATGCCTACAGCGTCAACCGCGCCCTGGCGACTCTCTCACACAACGATATCGAGCGTGACCGGCTGGCCCTCTGGACCGTTCTAGCTCTGCGCTGGCCGCTGCTGGCTGAATTCCTGGAAGACGATCCCAAAAGGATCGAGGAAATCGCCAAACAGAATACATGCGGCTTCCCCGAGGAACTTTCGAAACTCTGCAGCGACGGAGACGTCCTCAACGTCGTCAGCGGAGGCCCGACCAGCCTCCCGCTCAACGCCGATCATGTGGCGCATTGTGCGCTTTTGAGGATGTAGGACTGGGGAAGCTTTGCGTGGCCAACCTTCGCTTTGACGAACAAACATAGCTCTTAACCCGCTAAAAATGTAGGCATGGCGCCTGTTGAACCCCGGGCTTTGGTGCAGAGACACACAGGAATCAGCCAGTAGGCACAGACAATGTTCGGCACAAGGGCAGAAAGAGAGACCCCTTGGGAGATGGTCAAGACGCAGTAGAGCAAACACAAGGCTTGAAGAGACGGGAAGCCCCACAACAATGTCAAGACTCTGGGCCCCCTTCTACTGCGGTGAGATAGCGTATCACTTTAGCTGCCACGGTTTTGAAGTTATGAGCAAACAATAGTGCCGGTCACGCCTTGGAAGGAGTCCACCCATGAAAAGAAATGAGGATATCACACACATAGTCAGGGGTGTAGTGCGCCCCACTGATGGTTCGCCGGCAACCGGCCTCAAGGTAAAGGTCTTCGACCGCAACATCGGAGAAGATGACACATTTCTTTGCGAGGCAACCACCGACTCCCAGGGAAACTATTCCATAGCCTACACCCTGAATCAACTCGGCGGCAAACCCAATGCCGACCTAGTCATTCGCGTGCTTCAGGAAAACCAGCTCCTGCAAACTCTCGATGTGATCTTCAATGCCAAGCAGGCGGAAATTATAGATTTGACTATCCCCAAGCCTACGGCTCCGGAGCTCCAGCGGCAGTCTGAAACATTGCAGCCCTTGCTGCGAGGCGGACTAGGTCTGGGAGGTTTATCAAGAAAAGAGATTGGTTTTCTTAGCAAAAAAACAGGCATGGACACGCAGAAAATCGAATGGCTGGCCCAAAGCCACCGTCTGGCCGGAGAAAATCAGACTCTGGCAACCTTCTACTACGGGCTGCTCTCCCAGAATTTTCCCACCGCCCCCTCGGCTCTGCTGAGCCGGGATCGGGCCTCGATTAGACGCGCCCTGCGGTTGGGCGACCTGACCCGGCGCCACCTGCCGCTGATGCAACACTTGCAGGAATCCCTCCGGGACGAGCGAGATGCCTCCTTGAAATCCCTGGCCAAGCTCGGGCGGGACCAGTGGATCGATAAGGCCTATGCCTATGGCGTCCCGGAGGACTCCGGCTTGCACCCTGATGCGTATGCCAGACAGTTGGAGAGAAGCGTTGAGGAGTTGCATCCCACGGCAATTATCGCCGCCCGCCTCGATGATGGCAGCCTGCGCCTGGTGAGGCCGGGCTTTGACAAGGTGGGGACGTTTCTCCAAAACAATCCATCCTTCGACCTCCTCCAGACGAACATTCGGGCCTTCGTCGATAAGGCGAACCTGAGCGGCATCGACCATAAAGATGAGCTGGTGCAATCATTATTGAAGTTGCAGCGGGTCAGGAAACTCTCCGCCACCTGGGATGAAGCCGGCGCCTTGCTGAACCAAGGTTTGGATTCCGCCCTCCAGGTAGTGGCATTGGGGCAGGTGCGGCTCCAGCAGCGTCTCTCAGGGGACGTTGCCCCGGAGCAGGCCGCGCTCATCTACCAAACTGCCAAGCAGACCCACGACCTTGGGTTGGCGCTGATGACCCGAATCATGCCGCGGTTTTCGCCCACAGCCGTTGCGGCCATGGGAAGGTTAAACTTCCTCAGTGATGAGACAATTAGTAAATTCTCAAAGAGTTTCCGAATCTTCAAGAGATCTTCGGCTCTCAGGACTACTGCGAATGCAACTCGGCTCGCTCGGTCCTCAGCCCGGCAGCCCATTTCGTCGACCTTTTGCAGTTCCTTAATAATGCCGGGGCCTTGAATCCTCTGCTGCAACGCGGTCTGCTGACCCGCCGGCCGGATCTGGTGGACATGCAGCTTTCAGTGGAGAACACGGAAATAGAACTGCCGCATATCGATCTGGTCTTGGAGATTTTGGAAAACGCCATGGCTCTGCCGCTAATCGTTCAAATTCCAAAGGGTAAAAGAGGGGATGAAGATCTCCATACTCATCCGCTTCCCCCGTCCATGCCTATCTGTCCTGAGGGTCGTATGCCTGGCAAGGGTACCCTGGTGGACATTCTGGTCAAGCACGACACCCAGAATGTCATGGTTCAGCTTTTCAGGTACACCTTTGTGGGAGGAACAGCCTTTCTTCTGGATTTTTCGGCGCTTTTCCTCCTCACCCGGTATCTGGGCATCCATTATCTGATATCGGCGGGGCTCGCTTTCACCCTTGGCCTTGCTGTCAACTACATTCTGAGCATCACCTGGGTTTTCAGTGTCCACAGACTTGCCAGCAGAGTCTTGGAATTCGGGCTATTCACCCTGATCGGGGTTGTTGGGCTTGCGTTGAACGAAATCTTCATGTGGTTTTTTACGGAAAAGGTCGCACTCCATTATCTCGTCTCCAAGATCGCATCGACCTTCTTCGTCTATCTGTGGAATTTCTTCGCGAGACGATTCTTACTGTTTCAAGAGCGACGCGCATATGAATGAGAAGACTGCCGTGATCATCGGGGCCGGTCCCGCCGGGCTCACTGCGGCGTATGAACTGATCGAAAGGACGCACATCAAGCCCATCATCTATGAAATGTCCGATGATGTAGGAGGCATATCGAGAACAGTAAATTACAAGGGGAACAGGATAGATATTGGCGGTCATCGGTTCTTTTCCAAGTCCGACAGGGTCATGAAGTGGTGGCTCAAGATCCTTCCCTTGCAGGGTTCTCCGGCAAGAGATGATCTGGCGCTCCCCGGTTCCGGCCCCTTTAGCGCGGACCTCCATGGGCCGGACCCGGAACTGGAGGACAGGGTCATGCTGGTCCGTCGGCGTCTTTCGAGAATCTATTTCTTGAGAAGGTTCTTTGATTACCCCATCTCCCTCAGCATAAGGACAGTCCTCAATCTTGGTTTGCTGAGAGCGACAAGGATAACCCTTGATTATCTCAGGGCCAGAGCGTTCCCCATCAAGCCTGAACAGTCCCTCGAAGATTTTCTCATCAACAGGTTCGGCAGGGAACTCTACTTGACCTTCTTCAAGGACTACACGGAAAAGGTCTGGGGTGTTCCGTGCCGCAGGATTTCCCCGGAATGGGGTGCCCAGAGAGTGAAGGGGCTTTCCATGGGTCTTGCCGTTCTTCAGGCGGCAAGGAGACTTTTCTCACAAGATTCGTCACTGGCTCAAAAGAGAACGGAAACTAGCCTCATCGAGCAGTTCCTCTACCCGAAGCTCGGTCCCGGCCAGATGTGGCAGGAAGTTGCCAAAATCATCAATGCCCGCGGTGGACGAACGGAGTTGATGCACAGGGTGACAGGACTCAGGGTCAGCGGTGACAGGGTCATGGAGGCAACCGTACGGAATGAGTCCACGGGTGAAGAAAAGGTGCAGAGAGGGGATTACTTTTTCTCCACAATGCCGGTGAGAGAGCTCATTCAATCCATGGGAGACGGAGTCCCCCAGGAGGTTCGGCAGGTCTCGGAAGGTCTGGTCTACCGCGATTTCATCACGGTAGGTCTACTTCTCAAGCGACTCCGGGTCAGGGACGAGTCCGGGCGAAAAAGCGCCGGTACAAATAGGGTGCGGGATAACTGGATCTACGTCCAGGAGCGGGACGTCAAAATCTGCAGAATACAAATATTCAACAATTGGAGCCCTTACCTGGTCAAGGATGAAGACACTGTCTGGATTGGCCTGGAGTATTTCTGTGAGGAGGGCGACGAATTCTGGAGCAAACCGGATCAGGCCCTGATCGAATACGCCGTCGAGGAACTCGTAAAACTCGCCGTCGTCTCCCGGGAGGATGTCCTTGACGGAACCGTCATCAGGATGCCGAAAACCTACCCGGCATACCTGGGCACATATGACCGGTTCCATGTCATAAGGGACTACGTCGACCGGTACCAGAACCTGTTCTTGATAGGCAGAAACGGCATGCACAAGTACAACAACCAGGATCACTCCATGCTGGGGGCCATGACGGCTGTTGACAACATCATTGCCGGCCGCACCGGAAAGGAGAATATCTGGGCTGTCAACGCAGAACGGGCTTACCATGAAGAGAAGCCATGATCCGCCGAGGAAGCCCCCAGCCCTCAATACTGTTGACTTAAGCACATCAGAGCTCCCGTCCCTTGATGGGAGAGGTCAATATCCAAGGACATCAAGGCTCCCCTCCCTTGATGGGAGGGGTTGGGGGAGGGTGAAAAGTGAATGAGATCAACCCCCTCCCCTAACCCCTCCCACCGAGGGGAGGGGAACTGAGGATGGACGACTTTCTTAAGTCAACAGCATTGACCCCTCCCGCCAAGGGGAGGGAAACTGAGGATGAGGACTTTCTTAAGTAAACAGTCACGGGCAAGTTTCATGGCAGTCCCTCATGTACCTTCGGGGCACCCGAAATGATGAAAAGCTTTGAATCCACCGCAGAGGACGCTGAGAGCACAGAGATTCTTTTCATACGAATTGTTCTCTCAGCGATCTCAGCGTGCTCTGCGGTAAAACAACTTTTCAGAGCGGGTTCCACTCTGCTGTTCGCTCTAACTATTCTGCTTGTGCCGGTGCATACGGGAGCGGACCTCAAATCGGCCACCGCGGCCTACAAGCGTGGGGACTATGAGTCTGCCCTGCATGAATTCAGAAGACTCGCCGAAAAAGGAAACCCAAAGGCTCAACGGATGCTTGCCGACATGTATGAAGGAGGAGCCGGGTTGCAGCGGGACTATGCAGAGGCCTTCAAATGGTACTTGCTTGCCGCCCGCAGCGGCGATGTACTGGCTCAATTCATGGTCGCTCAAATGTACTACGAGGGAAAGGGAGGTCCCAAGGATCATCAGGCCGCATTCAAGTGGTACGGGATGGCCGCGGAAAAAGGGCACATCTACGCGCAGCACAACCTGGGCGCCCTTTACGAGCTGGGCACCGGGGTGGCCATGAGCAAGACGGACGCCTTCAAGTGGTATCTCAAGGCTGCCCAACGTGGACTCGGTGAAGCACAGCACAAGGTTGGCAGGCTCTATTCCACAGGGGACGGCGTAGGGCAGGATCTTGTCAAGGCCTACTACTGGCTGGACCTCTCTGCTGCCGGGGGCAATCAGCAAGCTGCAAGAGATCGCGATTCCCTCGCAGAGAGAATGAAACCCGATGAGTTGCTCCGGACGAAGGCATTGGCGGAGAAAACAGGCGGGAAGGTATCCGAGTAAACCAGCCTGGTGCCTGAAACCGCTCGAGTCTCCCCCCTCTCTTCCCCCATCAGAAACCCGTGATTTCACCGCCGAGAACGCAAAGATCGCAGAGAAATGTCCGCAGAGGACATTCCTAAGGAGCCGCACTGGGCAAAGGGGCTTCCTTGATTTCGATATGCATGGACCCCGGGCTTTCAGGCGATCCGCCGGAACCTTTGGGAGGATTTGCCTTGCGGCTTTCCGGTCCGGAAGCACCTGCGGCGGCCTGAAGGGCCGTTTCCGCTTTTCTGAGATTATCCTTTGCCTGAGCATAGTGGTCCTGGCGAAGCTGTATCGCCCTCTCAAACGCTCGGATGGCCTTGTCGAATTCGCCTCCCTCGAGATAGAAGCATCCCAGGTTATTGTATGCCTGGGCCTCATCTCCCGAAGTCTTGAAAGCTTCAAGCGCTTCAACATGCCTGCCGAGTTTGCACAGAACCATGCCAAGATTGTTGCCGATTTTGCGATCCCTGGGGCTGATGCTCAAGCCCTGCCTGAAAGCCTCCACAGCTTTTTCATTGTCGCCCATCAGCGAATAGGATACCCCCAGATTGTTGAACAGGGGTGCTTCGTCCGACTTTGCGTTGATGGCCGCCTTGTAGCTATCGACGGCCTTTTGGTGCTGCTCTTGATAATCATACATGATACCCAGGAAATTATAGGACACCCAGAGCCTTGGGTTGGACTTGACCGCCTGTTGAACGTGCTTCTCCGCTTCGCCGTAGTTCTTCATTTTGAAAAGAGCCTGCCCCATGCCCTGGTGGGCAAGAGCATGAGCCGAATCCTTGCCGAGAACGGTTTGGAAGTCTTTCATCGCGGAGTCGTTCATGCCTTTCCTCAGGAAAATCATCCCCCTCTTGCACAGCACCATGGCATCGTCGGGCTTCTTTTGAAGAACCTTGGAATACTGAAGAAAGGCCATCTCCAGCTTCCCCTCCGTGTAATAGCGGTCTCCAAGCCTTTCATGGTCAGCTTCCGTCATTTCGGGAAGCTTCTTTGCCGCATCGAGCTCGGGAGGCATGCTCGCCTGCTGCCTTTCCAGGAGCTTCTCGTAGCGGTCCTGCTTGAAGAGGCTGCCCATGGACCCTGAAAGGTCTTGAGCCCCTTTGCCGGCACAGCCGCTCACCCCGGAGACCAGGAAAACAAGGGCCATGCAGGCAAGGGTGGGAAGTCGGTCACGCGTTTGCCATCGATTCATCTTTTCACCCATCTATTTGCCAAATAAAGTGAGTGCACGAATCAGCTGGATCACCGCCGGCCCCACCACCACGATGAGGATGCACGGAAGAATACAGAGGCCAAGAGGAATAATCAGCTTAACGGGAAGCTTTGCCGCTAATTCTTCCGCCTTCTGCATTCTGTAGATTCTGAACGACTCGGAGTAAATCCTCAGCGCCTGAGCGATACTTGTGCCGAGCTGATCCGTCTGAATGAGCAGCGAGGCGAGACTGTTGACGTCCTCGAGGTTGGTTCGCAAGGCAAGGTTTCTCAAGGCGTCGCGCCGCAGCTTGCCTGCGCGGATTTCCAGGTTCGTCAGGCCAAGCTCTTCGCTCAATTCCTTGTGCTGAAGTCTGATCTCTTCAGCCACCCGGTGCGTCGCCGCGTCGAGACTCATACCGGCTTCCACGCACACGACCATGAGATCCAGGGCATCCGGAAGGCCATTCTGGATCCTGCGCATTCTCTCTGAAATCTTGAGCCGCAACCAGAAGTCCGGCAGATAGTACCCGATCAACGCAACAACCAGGCTGATCACGAGAGATTTTAGTCCCGTGAGATTCTGGAACAGGAAAGGCTTCATGGAAAGGAAGACCGCGGCAAAGGACAGTGCGAGGATGCATTTGGTTCCCCAAAAAACGGGAAGAGCGCTGCCGCTTCGAATCCCCGCCCTGATGAATTCCAGATTCCTGCGCCTGAAATCTTTTGTTTTTTTGGACTGAAAAGGCTTTCCGAGTTTGGCAAGGAGCCTCGCCAGTGAGCCCTCCGGCATCGAGAGCTGACCGTCGAGAGCCGATGCGTGGGATTCCCCATGCAGACTGCCGGTCTTGATTTTCTGGATCAGTCTGAGCCGGTTCCGCCTGGCTCTTGAATAGAGGTACGCTCCCGCCATGAAGAGCAAAAATGAAATGAATATCAACGAAGCTGCAATCAGTGGCGGGCTGTTCAAATAATCCATTCTGAATCACTTTACATCTGGGTTCTGGCTGCGTTTCGGTTGTCGGACAAGATGATGGATCGCCGCCATGGCACTTACACCCTGATCCGTACCATTATTCGACTGATCAGGATCCCGATGATCATGAGGACGATGGCGATGGCGGCAAGGAACCTCCCCATGGGGTCATCGTTCAGGATTCTGATCAGCTTGGGATTGAGAAAGTTGATCACCACAACCATGACAAAGGGCAGGATACAGAGCAGAAGAGCCGAAAGCCGGCCTTCCGCCGTCAGGATTCTGATTTTGCCGTACAGCTTGAACCTTTCCCTCATGATGTGACCCATGGTGTCGATGATTTCCGCAAGATTTCCGCCGGTATCCCGCTGGATGATGACGGAAATCACGAAGAACTTGAGATCGGGACAATCCACCCGGTTGCCGAGGCTCTTCATGGCATCGGGAACACTGACCCCGAAGTTGATCTCATCAAGAGTCCTCTGGAACTCAGTGCCTATGGGGTCGTCAAATTCGTCGCAGACCATCTTCAGACCGCTTGAAAAAGCGTGTCCCGCACGAAGGCTGCGTCCGATCATTTCCAGGGCCTCCGGCAGTTGCCTCTGGAATTTCTCCATTCTTTTCCTTTTCCGGAGCCGGACATACAGAATGGGAAGAAAGCCGGACACCCCGCCGACGCACAAAGGCACCAGGCTGATCTTGGTGAGAGGAGAGGTCACATAATACCCCACAAAAAACATGAGCATGGACACCAGGATCACCAGTCCGAGTGGAATACCCAGATTCGCCTGCAGGAGCATCTCGTCCAGCGTCCAGATCCCGGGAACAATGTGGAGCAGGCGGTCCAGCCATGGGATATCGCTCAGGCGTCTTCTTCGCTGAATATCGACGGAATGACTCCCGGAGGCGTCCTCCTGAATCCTCTTGAGGCGCTCCTTGATCCTGTCACCCTCCGACTCCCGCACGGCCGTATAGGCGTATTGGATCAATTCTATGGAGAGGAGGCAGAGAACAAATACCGCAACGGGAAAAAGAGCTTCCATTGTTTTCCTTGACGCCTATCCCTAAAGTGCTCTCGATTCAAAGATCCCCTTGGGGAGCGGGATGCCCATGATCTGAAATTTTTCCGTGAACTTGGGCCTGATCCCGCATGCCTTGAACTTTCCCAGGATCCTTCCGTCGTCATCCACCCCCGACTGTTGGAAGCCGAAAATCTCCTGAAGGGTCACCATGCTCCCTTCCATTCCCATGATTTCCTGCATGCTCAACACTTTCCGGCTGCCGTCCGCAAGACGCCCCACCTGGATCACGACGTCGAGGGCGGAACTGATGTACCTTCTCATGAATTCGCTCGGGATTTCCATGCCCGTCATGGCAACCATGGTCTCGAGCCGCATGAGGGCATCCCGTGGCGAGTTGGCGTGAATGGTCGTCAGACTCCCCTCGTGGCCCGTGTTCATGGCCTGAAGCATGTCGAACGACTCCTGGCCTCTCACCTCCCCCACGATGATCCGATCGGGCCGCATGCGCAGACTGTTCCGCACCAGGTCCCGCTGGGTGACCTCTCCCTTCCCCTCTATGTTGGGGGGCCGGGTTTCGAGCCGAACAATGTGCTCCTGCTTCATCTGCAGTTCCGCCGCATCCTCGATGGTGATGATCCGTTCGTCGTTGGGAATGAACCGGGAAAGAACGTTGAGAAGAGTCGTCTTGCCGCTTCCCGTCCCGCCCGAGATGAGAACATTGAGTTTCGCTCTGACGATCCCCTTGAGGACCTCCGCGATTTCCGACGTAATGGTACTGAGGGTGATGAGATCCTCGAGTTCCAACGGGTCCCTGGAGAACCTGCGGATGGAAAGGACGGATCCGTCCAGTGCCAGGGGAGGTATGATGGCGTTCACCCGCGATCCGTCGGCAAGTCTTGCGTCCACCATGGGCGAGGACTCGTCTATTCGCCTCCCCACGGCGGAAACGATCTTGTCGATGATCTTCCGCAGATGCATATCGTCCTTGAACCGGGCCTCGCTGATTTCGAGCTTGCCGAAGCGCTCCACGTAGATATGATTGTAGCTATTGACCAGGATGTCAGAAACGGTGGGGTCCTGCAGAAAAGGTTCCAGCGGCCCGAGTCCGAACACCTCGTCTTGAATCTCCCTGAAAAGTTTTTCCCGTTCGCCCAGGTTCAAGGGTACCCGGTTTTCCTCCTCCCGCAGAATCTGTTCCACCAGCCTTCTGATCTGTGGGGCAAGGGTAGCCTCGTCGAAGGAATCGAGGAGCGAGAGGTCCATGAGGTCGATGAGTCGATCGTGAATCCGCGTCTTCAGCTCATAGTAATCGTTGCCGACGACCTCTCTTCTTCTTGCCGGCGTCCCCAGCAGCTCCTCTGAGCCCTTGGAGACCATGGGGGAGGCAGGCGGGTTCGGTAATGACCGGCCACCTCCCTTTCCACTTCCCTTTGCTGGTCGATTCAAAATGTTGATCATGCTTTAAAGCCTCCGGGCCTTGACTGGCAGCCTTTTTCCCAGGAGTCTGGTCAAGAAGGAGCCGCTTTTCAAGGGAACGCATTCGCGATCCACGAGGGTGTCTGCCAACTCCCTGATGCTCCTGGCTACAGGCGAATTCGCTCCAAGCTCCACCAGGGGTTTTCCCTGGTTGATGGCGGACATGGTCAGGCTGAAGTCATTGGGTATCGTCCAGAAGATCTTTTTACCAACACTTTTCTCGGCATCCTTGAGAGAAATATCGGAGGATTTTATATGCCGGTTTATGACGATCCTGACGAGATCTTCCTGAGGGTATCCCAAATCGTAGAAAAGTTTGAGAAGACGTGAAACGTTGGTCAGACAGGGAAGGCTCATGATGGCGGTAAGAAGAACCATGTCCGCCATTTCCAGGATCTTCATGGAGATTTCGTCGGTGATTTGCCCCGAGTCAACCAGGATAAAATCGAAAACCCTCCTCATGAGATCCAGGAGCCGTTCAATGACTTCAGGTGTCGCCTCGAAATGGCCCCTCAAGTGGTTGGGAGAGGGCAGGACAAAAACCTTGGTGGAATGCTCATAGAGCACGCTCATGAGGAACGTGGAATCGAGGCGCGAGATGTTCTTGGCAATCTCACCCCAGTTGTAGGCCGGCACAATGTCGAGAAAAAGAGGCACCTCTCCGAAGAGCAGGTTCATATCGATGAGGGCGACCTTCGTTTTCCCGCCTTCCGCGGCCAGGCTTGCAGCCAGGTTTACGGCGAGGGTCGTGTTTCCCACTCCCCCCTTGCTTCCGACCAGATCAATGACCTTGCCCTTTTTGTGGGGCCGGCGCTCCTCCCTGACCTGGTCCCTGCGCGTCTTGAACCTCTCCAGAGCCTGGACCACCTCGGTCTCCTGGATGGGCTGGGAGAAGAATTCCCGCGCCCCGGACCGCAGGGCCTGGACGAGAAGGGAAGGATCCGAGTTGGACGAAGTGATGAAAACCTCGCTCACGGCGTTCGTGCTGAGAAGGTCATGGACAAGCTGAAAATCGCCTTCCGGGTTGTCTCCGATTTCCAGAATGAGCAACTCGGCGCTTATCTGTTCCCCGGAACTGCGAAGTTGAAAATCCTTGAGGGAACGGACGGCCTTCTCCAAAACTTTTTTCGCTCCATCGGTCTTCAACTGCAGTCGAACTGGGATCGCATTGAGTGGCAAGAGATCATCCTTATAAGGAAATTCCGTTCATTTGACGAGCACGGGGTATTTCGCGAGCTGGCCACGTTGGCCGTAAATTTGGCTGCCTGTGCTTCCAGTGGTTGGACGGACAGGCTGAAGTGTACCATTGACGGTTTCGCACAATGGCTTGATGAACATGACATTTTGTAGATCCGGTTGAGATGGCGGATTGCAGTGCAGTCATCAAGAGTTATACCAGTAGAATCCCGAAATCCAAAATGCTGTGCGAAGGAGCACCATCTGCAATTGTCACTAGTAGCGATCCAGCAGAATAAACGAACTTGCAACGGCACTGGATCTGTGCATCTCCATGCACTAGATCCGGACGTCTCGTCGTACATTATGTATGGCGTGTCATGCACAGACCCCGGATCGGACGGGCGTGATCCAGATGATCTCGACCTTGACCCTGCCCAGAGGAGGGGTCGACATTGGGTTGCCTGCGCAATCGATGACGGGCAGAGTGAGTTCCCATGGTCTATCGGGAATCCTATTGTTAGTTCTGAGTCAATGGGTGCATCCCTGATTCCATCGTTGTCTGAGTCATTCATCGCACAACGTAAATTGCTTCGCCAGTTCTGATCCCGAAACGCATTGAAAGCAGAAGGATTGCTCCGCTATTTTGCCGCAATGTTCATGGAATCATCAAAAGACAACTGTTGCGGATTCCCGTCAAGTGTTGCCCCGCACGAAATATCGTTCAGTGGGTCCTGATCGAGAGTGATCCATCGTGCGATTTGACCGGCGCTGTCCGGAACCATCCAGTAATTGTTGTTGGGACAATTGTTGCATGGGTTCGAGATAGTCGGCTGGATTAAGCCAATCCTGGCATACGGCGATGGGCTGGTCCACATCGCGCGGATTGAGCTCCTTGGCAAAGCCGATATAGGCTATCGCCTCCGCGGAAAGGTCGGAGGTGGAGACACGCAGGAAACTCGCGAACAAAGAGCGCGTCGAAGTGCGCGTGATGACCTTCACCGCGTTGACGAAATTCGTGTCCGCATTCAAATTCGCCTCGGTCCCGACCTGCGAGGTCAACCGGATCGAGGGCGGCGTTGGGGGTGAACACGCCCGTTGACATAGTTGTAGTGTCCCCGCTGAACACCCCCGTCGTTTGTTCCGCTCGTCCAGTCCAGTTGAACCGCACTCCACCCGCTCGGGAAGACACTCGCCTTGTTGGAAGTGGCGGTGTCGTAGGCCGCCTGGTTTGCACCCACGTTCACCTGAGTTCCATTATCGTTGTACAGTTCTCTTGCTCCGGCGAGTGCACCGGCGTCGGCTGCGTTCTGGAGCTCATTTCGCACCATGTAGAGATGTCCGATATCCACAGCGAGAGCGACAAAGCCGAGCACCACCACCATCAGGATAGCGAGCACGCCAATGATTGCACCCTGGTCGTCTCCGAGTCTTCCGAAGAAGCGGCTGCTCTGCCCTATCATGTTCTTTTCTCCAGGCTCATGCCGTGTATGGTAGCGCCGCCTTCCACGGCGGCGCCATCATTATCCTCAAGATGGACAAACGATAGTGGCTCCTCCACCACTCTTCTCACGACCCGCTTGGAGCCGTCTGATTCTCATCCCGCATCACCGTGACCGCCGTGAGAGGCACCGAACCGATGACACTGTTCAGAAGATTGGGAAGGACCATAAACCCGTATTGATAGCTCACGATCACCTTTCCAACCCATTGTCCGGATGCATCCTGTTCCCGAACGACCTGAATGTCGGAAAGCTGCAGGGAATCATTCCCGAAAGTGATGAGCAGGTTTGCGGCGTAATCCCTCACAGCCGTTTGGATCTGTGCATCAGACCTTCGGTCGCCTGGATCACTTGAAGGTAAGTAAAGGCTGGCAAGGCGTGCCCCTTCACGGCTGGCGTTGGTGATCACCGCCTTGTCATACATGATCAACGCGAATTCCACGATGAAGAAAAGAATCACCATTAACGCAGGGAGGATGATGGCGAACTCCAGCATCGCCCCGCCCCGCTCCCCTCCCAAGAAGCCTTTTCTGGGGGTCCCGTCATCCCTGAAATTCGACCCGTCAACTCTCCATCTCCTCTCAGGCTTCGTGTTCGAATGAGCCCCCCGCCAAATTTAAGCAGTGCCGGGGTGAGCATGCAACCGGAGTTCGGGCAAAATCCATCGCCCTGCGAAATGCGAAAGCCTGCGCAGTCGCACAGGCATTGTCCGGCCTGATCCTCGAGGGTTCAGGCCCGCAAAGGAGAACGGACTGCAATTCTTGGTGAGTATACCAGCGGATTGCCGGAGAGAAAAGTTCTTAGAAAAAACCTCGAGGATGGAAAATCTCCATTTTGAATCAACCAGACCGTCCGCCAATTTGCTCAAGATCGAATTCGAACATTCATCATTCCAATCCTCTCTCGAGGCGGGACGGGAATCACAATTGGCCATATTACCGGATGTCTCGCTTCATTCCATCGGTGTCAACGCAGTTGGCAAACCGTGACCCGGCCTTGGACGCCAAGGAATTACAGGCATCCCGCGAACAACGTCGGGCGTCGATCAAACAACGTCGGGCGTCGGGCAAATCAACGTGTAGTCTAGCCCCTTGTGGGCGACACAATCGGCAAACAACGTGTAGTCTAGCCCCTTGTGGGCGGAGCTTTGGAAGTTCTCCGAAGTCATTTTGAACTCGCCCATCCATACCGCTCATTCAGGCTTGGCCGCACCCATCCTTTGAACATCACGGCAATGGGTTCATGTGTCCGCTCCATGCCCAGTCCTCAGAGCATGAACTCAGGCTCTTGCGAACAGGGTTGTTCAGAATATATCGGGCTATTTCGTACAAATCTTCTTCCCCGCGGACGATGTGATCGTAGTAGCGGGGCTGCCAGAGTTTACCATGCCATCCTGCCGACCAACTTCGGTTCGTCGCCTTGCCCTTGTATCGATTGGTGAACTCGAGAACTGAATTGCCATTCACTTTAGAGCTCACAAGAAAATGGAGATGATCGGGCATCAAGCAATACGTGAATACGGCGCAGCTCCACCGTTCCTGCTCCTCTCTCAAAACATCCAGTACCAGTCTGTTCAGACCAGGCTCTACAAAAGGAGACTGGTTATTGTGGGCTCGGATGGTGATGAAGCACACATGATTTGTGCGGGCGTACAGTTCAGGAGCGAGCCGCTGATTCGCAGCGGGGACATACGGTTTGTTCCATGGCATCGTTTTTCGCCCCCATGGACCGCACTTCGCTCAATCGCCCACAAGGGGCTAGGCTACGGGTCCTAATTTGAAGCTAGGCTACGGGTCCTAATTTGAAGCTAGGCTACGGGTCCTAATTTGAAGCTAGGCTACGGGTCCTAATTTGAAGCCAGGCTACGGGTCCTAATTTGAAAGCTAGGCTACGGGTCCTAATCTGAAGCCAGGCTAAGGGCTGCTGACGGGCAGCCACCGTGCATGACTCATGTCATCATCACGGCCCCATACCCGCGCCGGTGATCAAGGGAACGAAGCCAACGGTCCCGCCGCCGCCCCCGCCCCCCTTCTTCTTGAACCCCTCGAGGTAGTTGCCGTAGACTCTCTCGGCAGCCGGCCCATCGAGCCCTTCCACGGGTTCAAGGTTCAAACCGGCATCCGGGTTCAGAATCTGGCTGTCCCTCGCCATCCTGAACGCGTCGCCGTATGTGTCCCTCTGAGGACAATCGCAGGGGAAATAGGGACCATAGGAATCCGACAGGACAGGAGAACTGAGCAGGATCAGCGCCAGCGGCACGAGCATCAAGAACCTTGCTTTCATATTGCCCCTCCTCTCACGGCACATATCATCTCAAAAACAGGGGTAGAGCCGTTCAAGCCCATTCGCACAACAAAATGTGCGGATGAGCACCCATCAGTACTTCGGCACGGCATGGCCGAACTCGCCCTCCATCGTCCCTTTCAGCCTCAGTGGCGATTGGGGAGCCGACACGCAGCGGCCCTTCAAAAGCCCCAACAGGTAGAACTCGGCATCCGTCGGATCGATGTAGTCGTCCGTCGGCAGTTTCTGCTTGGCCATATCCAGGGGTTTGACCAGGTGCGGCGTAACGATTACAATCAGTTCCGTCTCGTTTCTCTGGTATGAAGTGCTCCTGAACATGGCACCGAGAATCGGGATTTCCCCAAGAAAGGGAAACTTGGAGACCGTTTCCCTCACCGAGTCCCGAAGAAGCCCGGCAATGGCGAAGCTTTGCCCGTCCGCGAGCTCGATCGTCGTCGTGACCCTTCTGGTGATGATGCCCGGCACGGCAGTCCCCTGGATAACGGTGCCCGTACTGGCGTCAAGGTCGGAGACCTCAGGCTGGACCTTGATGTTCATTTTCCGGTCGCTCAGCACCGTGGGCGTGAAAGAGAGACCAACGCCGAATTTCTTGTATTCTATGGCGACGGTGCCCAGCCCCTGGGGGACCGGGACGGGAAATTCGCCGCCTGCAAGGAATGTCGCCTCCTGCCCGCTCAACGTGATGAGATTAGGCTCGGCCAGGACCTTGACCAGCCCCTCCTCTTTGAGGGCATCCATGAACTGGGTGAATGCGAACTCCCCCCCCGCAATGTGGAAGAGAGTGTTCACGGCCTGTGAGAAATTGAGGTCCAGGGTTCCCCCGGCTCCGCTGCCAGTGAATTGATTGATGGTTCCAAGGTTGCCGATGAGGCTGGTCCCGATGCTTCCGTTGCTGGCTGCAACAAAATTGATCCCCAGGCGCCTGCCCAGGGCGCGGGACATTTCCGCAACCCTCACTTCCAGCATCACCTGCTGGACGCCGCCCACCTCAAGGAGGTTGATGATTTTCTGGTCCGGCCTGGTGTTGAAGGCTTCGGCGACAGCCATGGCATGGGCCACACTGGTGGTGCTTCCGACCTTTCCGGTGAGTGTCACGGAATCATGGCTGGCGTGGACCCGGATGTTCTTCTCCTCCGGGAGCACCTGCTGAAGCTTGGTCATGATCCTGGAGACATCGGGAAGGGATTCGACGTCGTAGATGGCCGAAATCTTGTCGTCCGTTCCCCAGAGCGTCATGTTCGTAGCTCCGGGGCCTTTCCCGGTGACGTAGATCTGGTAGGGCGAGAGGAGAATAAAGTCGGCAACGGCAGGAGCCGCTATGGACACCCTGGAAACGGGCTGCGACGTCTGCACAACGACCGACTTTCCGACTTCCACGTTGATCTTTTGCGCGGCCTTGCTGGAGACTACCTTCTGTGCACTGCCTGCCGCCCCGCATTCCGAAAGCCAAAGGAACACCAGGGCTCCAAGAGACAAAAAAATAACAACGCTTGTCCTGAAACAAAATCGGTCACACACGAGAACCCCCCTTTCCTCTTCCGGCAACCCGTGTCTTCCGTTTTTCTTTCAGCCCCTCTGAAGACCCAGGGATCCGGACATCCCCCTACTAATTCCTGTTGAGTAACCGTATAAGGCTCCCTCCACGTTCTTCTTGAAGCAGGATACCCCTTTCAGCCCCTGCCATACACTATCGGTGCCCCGAGCCCCTGCCCTTCTCTCCAGCCCCTACTCACAGGTCCCGGGACATTTCCTCCACGCGGATCAACACGTCTCGGGTGACGCCGCCGTGGAAGGCGGCGCTACCGTTTCAAATACCCCAACCGCAACGATCCATCCTTGTTTGCGGAGCCGTGACGGGAGGCGTTAGAACGCCTGTGTGCTCACACTGGTTCCTCTTATGGTCTGTACTTCAACTGCACGTCTCTGGGGTTCTTTCACTTCCGCCAAGGGCTTCACCACGGGTTCCTTCACCAGTTTCATCCTGGGCCTGTAAGCGTCAAGAATCTCCGAGACGGTGGTTCCCAGAGTGGTGACATCCGCCTCATCGGTGAAGTTGCGGAGAGCGAAATGGAGCTTTCCCTGGGTGGCGGAAAGAGACAATCTCTCCGCCTCATCCGGGGTCACTTCCAGGGTGAATACGTCCACAGGTCCCGGTTTACCGTCGAAGAGACTCAGCGTCTGAGTCCCTGTCGCAAGAATCAGGATATTTTCAAGGACGACCTTTGTGATGAAGTTCTCGGTTCCCGGATTCTTAAGGGTAACGAGAACGTCCACCCGGTTTCCCGGCTGAATGAAGCCCGCGAGCCCTATGACCTTGTCCCCGGCCACGGCGATGGCCCGCTTTCCCGGGGACACCACGGCCGAAACGCCGCCGGTCGTGACGCTGACGGGGGCCAGCTTGGATTCCGTGATGGGCTCGCTTTCCCTGACCTGAGCTATCAGAACGCGTCCCTGGAGAGCGGAAGCGTCGCTGAAATGTGCCGCGGGGATTGCCTGTTCAGGCAGAGAAACCGTCTTGATGTCGCCCGGCGTCAGCTTGGTGCCCTTGGCGAGGTCATGGGCAGCCAGGGCCACTTTCACGACCTTTTCTTCTTTCGCCGTGGTTGACACCGGTGCCGCCGTCTTGGTCTGCACCCAGCGGTATATGATCGATGTGGCCACCAACGCAACCACTACCGCCAAAAAGAACGCAATGACTGCCTTAAATTTACCCATGGGTCACCTTCCCTCAAAACAGCCTGCTACTCAAAGCCGAGATGAACTCCGTCCAACTGGAATATCCCGCGTGTTTCCAGAGCAAATAGCCAATGGTTCCCAGAGCGATAGCCACTCCGTAACACACCATGACCGGCTTTGCCTCCTGCGCTTCTTCCTCCTTTAATATCAGGGGGATACGCGCAGCATTCATTCCATGAAGGAAAAACTTTGCAACGTAAAGACACTTGTACAGGACAATTTTTTAGAAATATTACAAGCTGATGCGGATGGAATGCAAGCAAAATCAACGCGTAGAGACCACCGGTCAAACCCGTCCACAGAAATGCATGGAAAACCTGTCTGGGCCCGAGGCACGCCCCCACCACGCCCATGAGCTTCACATCCCCCGCCCCCATGCCCTTCAGAAGGTAAAAGGGCATGAGCATGGCCATCCCAACGCCGAGACCTCCAAGTGTCTGAGCCAGACCGGCCGTACCCCCCACTATGCAGTGATACAGCACGGCCATCAGCATCGCCGGGTAAGTCAGCCAGTTGGGTATCCTTCGGAAAAACACATCAAAAGAGGCGCATATGACGAGAAAAACGCCAAGGGTGATAAGAACGTAGTTACTCATGCGAGCCTCGTGCAAAAGTCACTCGACGTCTTTGCCCCGGAGGATGGTGTCTTACAGGGTGTAAGAAAAGCTCCCATAGACCATTTGCATCGTTCCGGCACCCGGCGGATTTTGTGCTGTTTGGCAGCTGTAACGGGCACAAGGCCCTAGGCTACCGGTTCGTAGTCTAGCCCCTTGTAGGCGTTGGGGTGCGATCCGCGTAAATATGCTCGGGGGATGACGGCTTTCCAGACCGCGACTTCCTCGGTGTCCCGCCTGGCGAGGGCCGAGGAATCTCAACCCGATAGTATTCCACCGCAGGATTGAACGCATTGACACTACGACAAAGGGTCGATGAAGAAAAGAACCTTTCGGGGTGAAACCAAGAGCGGTCGTGAGACAGACCGCCGGGAGGGGATAGACTCGGATTATCGAAAGACCTCGTCTATGTTCCTTTCCGATCCGTTGGCTTGGGGGCTGAATTCAGCGGTGAAATACGGATCGTCGAAAGAGGAGCGGTTGCGCTCGGATGCCATTCTGCACAATCCCGCGATCAAAATACCCAGGAACAAACCCAGTAGCATGCCCATGCAAAACACAAAATAGAGCATAGTGTAGCTCCCGCATTGTTTCAGGAAATATTTTGGATTTTCTCAAGCGAACGGTTTGAAGTGCGTAACCTGACAAACCGGAGTGACAGTATCGTGAAAAATAAAGGAAGTCAAAAAGTATTGTGCAGGGCCTCTATTTTTCATAAGGATATCGGGGGATTGCTTGTCACTCGGATGGAGAGTGCGTGGGAATGATAAAAATACGAATGTTCAGTGTTGGTCTTTTCGACACACTGAAACCCTTCATGGCACTAGTTTTCGCGACTGGTCATCCTGAAGAAATTCGCCGGAATCTGTGGACAAAGAACGACCAGAAGGATGCCCAAAAGAAAACCCATCATAAAAGCCGTCCAAGTCATATCCGTCATATTTCGATCCCCTTTCCGTTCACGCCACGAGCAAACTTTACGGCGGATGGCGGCGGCAAACTTGCGGTTTAGGAGGCACTCACAGCGTTCGTCACGAGATGTCTCGCTCCGCTCTAAATGCCATACCGTGGTGAACTGATCACATTGGGGTACCCGGACGGGGTCATCCATCCCCACCGGTATCGCAGCTAGGAAGACGCTGCCTGGTGTGCTTCATCGAGTTTCTGCTTTATGAAATTGAAAATGTTGCTCATGGAATCCGTGTAAGCCGCAAGGATAGTGACCAGAGCACCGGTGATCACGGCCAGCAAAATTGCATACTCGGCCATGCTCGCACCGTCATCTTCCTTAAGAAATCTCTTGATAGTCTGCAGCATTGAATTTTCTCCCTTTAAACCCACCCAAGCAATCTTTGGCCCAGCCTGAACTCTGATGGACTCTTAGTTCCTTCGTCATCGCATTCTCATTACAGGGTCCGTGCCATTCAACGCCCGGGGTCAGAGAAACAGAAAGGTTTTTTCCTAAAGTCTTTTGGGCTCAGGTTATAGAGCGAATGAATGCCGACGTATTGGAATTGTCCCAAGCGCTCCGGCGACGGTCTCCTCTACTCCTGGTAGACACGCTTCTTAGACCCACGCCCAACGCCTTATCTGGTGCTGATTCCCGGACTCACCGAGAATCAGGGAGATTCAGCTCATTTCTACTTTTGGTAGACTGGATTTTTTCAGGTATTGCCCCTTGATTCAATGGCTCAAATAAAATCCTCCGGCTCCTCAACATGCATGACCTTTTCGATGTGATGCTTCTGTATCTTCTTCCAGAGATTCTTGGGGTTGAGCCCCAGCGACCGTGCCGCGTCGACCTGCTTGCCCTTGTTTTTTCTCAGGGCGGTGATGATGAGGGTTTTTTCGATCTCATCGAGAGTCTCTCCCAGTGAGATGGCAGCCTCCCGATCGGGGGTCGCACTGATCTGCGGAGACCTCTGGAAGGCCATGCGCACTTCCTCCCCCGCAAGGGTCCTCCCGGAACTGAGGATCACCGCTCTTTCCAGCAGGTTCGCGAGCTCCCTTATGTTTCCGGGCCAATTGTGGCTCAAGAGGACTTCCATCCCCTCCCGGGAGACGCCCGTCACATTCATTCCAAGCTTCACGTTGATTTCTCGAAGGAAATGCTCAATGAGGTGAGGGAGATCATCCTTGCGCTCTCTCAGGGGAGGTATGTGAATGGTCGCCACATTCAGGCGATAGTAGAGGTCTTCCCGAAACTGCTTTTCCTTGATGAGTGAAAGAAGATCCTGGTTTGTTGCAGCGATGATCCGCACGTCCACTGAAATGCTCTTCTTTCCGCCAAGGCGCTCGAACTGCTTCTGTTCCACGAGCCTCAGAAGCTTGGCCTGCAGGGCGTAGGGCATCTCCCCGATCTCGTCCATGAGGATCGTCCCATGGTGAGCCAGTTCGAATTTGCCCTCCTTCAGTGAAAACGCCCCTGTGAACGCCCCTCTTTCATGTCCGCAAAGCTCGCTCTCGAGGAGGTTTTCGGGGATAGAGGCACAGTTGATCTTGATGAAAGGGCCGGAAGCCCTTGGGCTCAGGGAATGGATCAGGTCGGCGACAAGTTCCTTGCCTGTGCCGCTTTCGCCTGTGATGAGCACCGTGGTTTCAAGGGGGGCGATCCTCTGGATCATGGCCTTGACGTGCTTCATGCTCTGGCTCGTGCCGACGATTCTGCTGATGACACCGTTCTCTTTGGAGAGTGTGTTCTTCAAACGCTCCACTTCCACCTTCAGCCTTCGCCTCTCGATCGCCCTCTTGATGACGATATCCATCTCCTTAAGGTTGAAAGGCTTGGTGAAATAGTCGTAGGCTCCTTTTCCGATGGCTTCCAGTGCCATTTCCTGGGAGCCGTGGGCAGTCATCATGATGATATCGCCTTGATCCCCGTGGCTCATGATCTGCGGGATGGCTTCGATTCCCGAGATCCCCGGAAGCCTGACGTCAAGGAGGATAAGATCATAGGAACCACGGGCCACTTTCTGCAAGGCTTCCTCGGCGGAAAAAGCAGAGTCCCCCTCGTAACCCCGCTTCTTCAGAACCTCCTGCAGAGCAGCCTGCATGCCAGGATCATCGTCAACGACCAGGATTCGCTCAGGCATGGCCCACATAACTCCGTTCGTCTTCGCTCTGCTCTCCCAAGAAATGATGTCTTTGCGGCAAGAGGATCTGGAACGTGGTCCCCTCGCCGACTTCACTCCGCACTTCGATCCTGCCGCCGTGGGCGGCCACGATGTTATGGGAAATGGCCAGACCGAGGCCGGTCCCGTTCGGTTTTGTCGTGAAAAACGGGTCCAGGATCTTGTTCACGATTTCCTCCGGAATGCCTTTTCCTGTATCCGCAATCCCAATACACAAAGCTCCGGCGTCCTCTTTGCCATCCGATTCGTAACCCACGGTGACGTTCACGGTTCCCCCTTGTCCACACGCTTCGAACGCATTGATAAGAATATTGAGAAAAGCCTGAGAAAGCTTTTCCGGATCGCCTCTCAACTTTGGAAGACCGGGCTGGTATTGCTCATGAACCATAACCGGGGATTTAATGAACTTGTCTTTCACGAGTTGGACCGTCCTTGAGAGCAATTCGTGAATGTCAACCTCCTTTACGGCCGTGATGGAGTCCCTCGAGAACGCAAGGATATTTTCGATGAGTCTATTCAGGCGATTGATCTGGTTCAGGATCTGTTCCGTGTATCCTCAATTTCTTCGTATCATCCTGCGGGAAGGTCCTCCTGCAGCAGCTCCGTAAAGGTCATTATGGCCCCCAGGGGGTTTCGCACCTCATGGGCCATTGTGGAGGCCACGCTCCCGACGGCGGCCAGGCGCTCGATTTTCTGTATCTGATTCTTTACGGCGAGGATGCTCGCCTTATCCTTGATACTGATGGAAACGTAGACCTTGCCTGTCGGGGAAGTCCTCCCTTTCAAAGGATGGATCTCCACCCAGAATTCCTGTATCCGGCTTTCCCCCACACGAAGGGCTATCAGTTTCAAAGGGAAATGTCCTGTCTTGAGCCCATAATCGACCATGTCGAATAAGGCCATGTTCACCTGGGTCCTGGAGACGAAATCGGTGAGGCTTTTGCCCAGGGCCTCGTGAGCATCAACGCCCATCAATTTTGCGGCATTGCCGTTCAGTCTTATGATTTGAAGGGCGGAGTCGACGGTGATGACCGCTTCGGGCAGGTTCTCGATGATGTAGTTGTCATTGACAAACTTGCTCAGGGTGGTGCTGACTTCGTCGACGACAATCCCCAGTGCCTCGATTTCGTCCGTCGCTTCAATGAGAGGGCGGGAAGGCTTCTCCAAACGAAGGGACCCCTCCAACTTCAGAATGAAGCGGTTGATGTGGCGGCTGATCAAGACACCTGCCCCAAGATTTCCAATGAAGGCGAGAAGGATCATGAAAAGCATCCATCCGAGAGCCACCTTCCGAAAAAGATCCATGGTGAGATCTCCCGAAAAGAACGACTGGAAAATCATGGGATGGGCCACCCACCCTGAAATGAACATATACAAGGACAGCAAAGCGGGAAGACCCACCGTCAAACGAAGACGCAACTTGGATTGAACCCTCTGTGCGGGGACCATGGGAATATCCTATCGTGAAATCGGTAAACAGATTCAGTCGTCTTATACCACGACCAGGAATCTCATTGGAAAGATTATCAATATTCTTCTAGGATAGCTCGAAGCTGTCAAGACTTCGACTCGAATCGAGCGGATCTCTCTTCCCCCTCGCAACACCCGTTAATGTTGTGGACCCAGGAGGTGGCGGGAGTGAAGTACAGGGCCGCAGAAAGTGAATAACAGGGGGACAGGGTGAAGGACTTGGTTCCTCGGCTACAGCTTCCCGAAACGTTGATTCCGCCCGGGCTTACGCTCCTGTTTGCACAGCGCCTGCCGATGCCGCGCGTCTGCCCCTCTCCGTTTCCATGGCCCAAGTCAACACCATTGAGGATTGAGGACGTGTCTCCCAGAATGTATGGTAAAATCCACCAAATATATACAAGGTTCGCCCCTCGCGGCCCTGTGCTGCCGGCGAAAACATGGATGGGGAGTGATGGCCTGCTCTTCAGAGTCACTGGTGCGTCCATGAGGAGAAGCCCTTTTTGATCGTTCTCAGTGGCAGGAGAAGTCTCATATGAAAGATGCAGACGGGAATCGTCTCGAATCGATCCAACCAGCATTTCTGCCGGAGGCTCCCATTGAACTGCAGAGGTTGGACATTCCCGATTCGTTGGCGGCCGATATCATGTTGCGACGCCTGTACATGAAGGGGCAAGGCGATCTTCAGTCCCTGAGCCAGTCACTCAAGCTCGCTTTTCCTCTCATGAGCGCCCTGTTTCAGAAACTGCGCCAGCAGCAGTTGTTCGAGGTTATCGGCATGGTGGGCAATAATTACTCTTTCACCCTGACCGATGCGGGACGGGATCTGGCGGAAAAACGCCTGAATATAAGCAATTACATCGGCCCCGCGCCGGTTTCCCTGCAAAGCTATTACACCGCTGTGAAGGCACAGCCCCCTGTCGTTCGGGTTAACCGCCACCTGCTGAGACAGGTCCTTTCCGATCTGGTCCTGACCGAACGATTTCTGGACCATTTGGGGCCGGCTATCATGTCCCACACATCCCTCTTCCTCTATGGGCCGACCGGCAACGGAAAAACAAGCATCGCCACGAGGCTGCCAAGAATCTACGATGACATGATCGTCATACCGTACGCAATCGAGGTGGATGGTCAGATCATCCTCGTTTACGATCCTACCGTCCATGAGAGGGTGGAAGAAGTCCCCAAGGGCCTCGATCCCCGGTGGGTTCCGTGCCTGCGCCCCTGCATCACCGTAGGGGGTGAGCTGGATTTGGGTATGCTGGAACTGAGGCGCGATGAGCTCACCGGGACTTATGTCGCACCACCGCAGATGAAAGCGAACAATGGCATATTCTTCATCGATGACTTCGGCCATCAGCTCATGTCACCGGAGCATCTCTTGAATCGGTGGATTGTTCCCCTCGATCGGCGCGTGGATTACCTGACCCTCAGCCACGGCGTCAAGTTCCAGATTCCTTTTGAGCTCATGGTTGTGTTTGCCACCAACCTGGATCCAGGCAAACTTGGCGATGAGGCCTTTTTCAGACGCCTACGAAACAAGGTACACGTTGAGTCCATCGAAGCTCCAGAATTCGACAAAGTCTTTCGCAGAATTCTCCAGGAAAGAAATCTTGCCTGCGATCCTGAGATTTTTGAGTACCTGAGAAAACTCTGCATTGCCCACTCCGGCAGGAAAGACCTTCGGGCCTGCTATCCACTGGATCTCCTCGATACCGTGGTTTCGATCAGCGCATATGAAGGACGGCCTGTCGAGATCAGCAAGAACACCCTTCAACGGGCGGCTGCTCTGTATTTTTCCAAGACACCAAGACCGTAAGACAGCGGAAAATACCATTTACGCCTCTCAATACAGCTGCAGGCCTTTCAAGGATTGCTTCCACACGTAGAGGGCGATGGCGGTGGCCGTCGCCGCGTTCAGCGACTCCACCTCCCTGAGGATGGGGATCCCGATGGCGGTCTTCTCCCAATGGGGGGGCAAGCCGGGACCCTCGATCCCGGGCAGAAGCCCGAAGCGCTCGGGGAACTCGAACGTGGCGATATCCATTCCTGCGGGGGAAAGGGCAAAGATCGGCATGTTCACGGGCAGCTGATGGATGGAAGGGCCTTCCATGAACCTTGCCCGCAGCACGGCCCCTCCCGACGCCCTGAGGGCTTTCGGGTGATAGGGGTGGGCGCTCTCCTCCAGCAGGATCAACCGGCTCACCCCAAAAGCCACCGAAGACCGGACGACGGCGCCGACGTTCTCGGGATCCTGGAAAGGCACGAAAACGGTGCAACCCTCCGAGAGCCCTGCCTCGGGATCCCATCGGGGAATCTCGGGAGTCTTCACCAGGAGGAGTGGACGGTTGGTGCCGAACACGTCGATGACCTGGAAGAGGGGTGGCGCCAGCTGGACCCACCGGAGGTGCGGAGGTGCCCCATTGGGAGGTGGCTCCGCTTCACCGGAGCTCACCCAGGCGAGGCACATTCCTTCTAAATCCCTCAAGGTTTCCGCAACCTGCTTGGGCCCCGAAATCAACGCACTCTGCTGCTTCCTGATTCCCTTGGCCGTGAGCACTCTCCTCAGGTCCTTGAAAATGTCGTTGTGCTCGCTTTCAATCCTTCGCACCGGATGCCGTTTCATCGCCGCTGCCCTCACCGACCAGAGTGGGTCGCTCGTTCGTTCAAAAACAACGAGACGACGCCTGTGAGACGTGTTCCCGATGCGGTAATGGATGTCTTTCTCCAGCGCGTAATCCTTCCTGAAATGACGATCCATCTCCTGGATTTCCCTGTCGCAATCGGGTCCCTTCATGAAGATCAGGCGCCCCCCGCAAACCAGGCAGTTCCGTACCCGGGCGGCGGTTTCCGCCATGGTGCCCACTGCACGGGTAATGACCCCCTGGACCGGGTCCTCAAAACGCTCGTTGACCGCCTTTCCGATGATGCGCGTCCCTGTGAGCCCGAGCTGCGTCAACGCTTCCGTCAGGAACTGAACCCTTTTCAGTCGCCCCTCCGCCAAGAGCACCTCCAGCCCGGGATAGGCGATCTTCAGGGGGATCCCGGGCATCCCGGGACCCGTTCCCAGGTCCAGGAGCGGCGACGGGAGCTCCATCAACTTTCCGGGGAGCATGGAGTCGGCGTACAACTTCAAGGCCATGGCGGCAAAGCTGTGAATTCTTGTGAGGTTCAATTCGGGGTTGTGTTCCCGCAGGAGATGGTGGTAGATCCAGAGTTGCCGGAGCTGATCCGGGGAGAGGCGGATGCCGCAATCCACTAGGATCTTCTCCAGGTCGTGAAGGCCTGGCGGACTGTGTCGCCTGGACGGACTGCGATTTTGCTCTTTCATGGCCCCAAACCATCGCGGAAGCTCATGTCCCCCTGGGACACCCTAAACCATGAAAACCAGGTTTTTCTTTCATCCTTCGTGGCCCGTCCTGCTTGAGGACAACCATCTCCTCGCCCTATATAAACCAGCAGGATTGCTCGTTCAAGGAGATCAGACGGGAGAGCCGTCCCTCCTGGACCTCGGAAAGCTCTGGATCAAGGAGGAATATGGGAAACCCGGCAAGGTCTTCCTCGCATTGGTGCACAGGCTGGACCGCCCGGTGGCCGGCGTCACCCTCTTTTGCCGGACTTCCAAGGCTGCCGACAGGGTGAGCCATCAGTTCCGCACGAGCACCATGACGAAAACGTACCTTGCGGTGGTCGAGGGTGCCCCCGGGGAAGCATCGGGGCGCCTTGTCAATCACCTGGAAAGGATCGAGGGCCGCTCCAGCCGAATCGTCGACACCCCGACAGCTCAGAGCCGGGAGGCGAGGCTCCGTTACAGGGTCCTCGAAACGGCCGGTTCCAGGAGTCTCCTCGAGATTTTGCTGGAAACGGGAAAGCACCACCAGATACGCCTTCAGTTGGCACACATGGGGTGTCCCGTTGTCGGCGACCTGCGTTACGGCGCTTCATCCCCGTTGTCCCAAAAGCAAATCGCCTTGTTTGCCAAGGAGCTCACTTTGACGCATCCAACCCTCAAGGAAAAGATGACCGTGGAGTGCCCCATGCCTCGTGGGTGGCCCTGGCCTGCTTGCGAGGTCGACGCCCAATCACCCCCCTGGAACTGGGTGGAGCTTTTCCCACTCCTGCAGCGGGACATCGTGGCAGTACCGACACCTTGAACTGTGGGGGGGGGCCAGGGGACATTTTCAAGAAACGCAACGTTTCATCCTCAACCCGTATGGTTCCCAACCATGTACAACCACAACCATCATGCCGAAGGAGGCAAGAACATGGGCGATCTCATCACAGCCATCAAAGACAGGCGAAGCATCCGGAACTACCTGAACAAGGAGGTTCCCGAGGCGGTACTGAACCAGGTCCTGGAGGCCGTGCGGTGGGCACCTTCCTGGGCGAACACCCAGTGCTGGGAGGTGGTGGTCGTCAAGGACTTGGAAATCAAGCAGAAGCTCCAGGAGACCTTGAGCAAGGGCAACCCCGCGACCCGTTCCATTGTGGAAGCGCCGATCGTTCTGGCTCTTTGCGGAAAGACCGGGAGCTCAGGCTACTACAAAGACCAAGTGACCACGAAGTTCGGAGACTGGCTCCTCTTCGACCTCGGCATCGCCATGCAGAGTCTCTGTCTCGCTGCTCACGATCTCGGACTGGGAACGGTTGTCGTTGGCCTGTTCGACCACGCCAAGGCAATGGAAGTTCTGGGGCTGCCCGAGGGATACGAACTGGTGGCCATGACTCCCCTCGGGTACCCGGCCAAGGGAACGAGTGCCCCCAAGCGCAGGGAAATCAGCGAGTTCACCCACTACGACGCGTTCTAGAACTGCTGCTCTGAAAAGTCGATTATTTCACCGCGGAGATCGCGGAGAGGTTGTCGAAAAAGCTCCTGTAAACCAGGCGCGTCGTTCCGGCGTTGGAAGGATATGGTGCCGTGCGACACATGAAACGGGCATTATGGCTATGCTACCACAATCCGTAGCCCGGCCCCTTGTGGGCGTCAGGGTGGGACAGGGCCCTGGTGCGGCGGTTTGTGGGCCGTAGCCTAGGGCCTTGTGCCCGTCAGAGCAAGCGTAAGATCACTCGCCCTTGTCGTTTTCAAGCACGTTCACGGTCCTTTGGATCTCTTCCGCGGTGACACTCCTTCGGAGCTCTTCGAGGGCGCGAATGATCCGTGCGAAGCGAACCCCTTCGGCGGCGCTGATCCATTCGAGCTGGAGGCGCTCCGGGCGGATGCCGAGCTTTTCCATCTTTCGGCGGACCTTCTCCACCCGCTTCACGGTCCAATGGTTCGCGTTGATGTAATGACAGTCGCCGATGTGGCATCCGCTCACGAGAACCACGGGGGCCCCCCCGGCAAGGCCGTGCCAGATGAAATCCTCGTCCACGCGTCCCGAGCACATGGTGCGGATGAGCCGCACGTTGGGGGGGTACTGAAGCCTGGAAACTCCCGCGTAGTCCGCTCCGGCGTACGAGCACCAGTTGCAGGCGAAGGCCAGGATCTTTTCCCGGGAATTGTCAAAAAGAAGGGCGTCGATCTGGTCGAGAATCTGAACATCCGTGAAGTGGTTCATGGTGATGGCACCGAAGGCGCACTCCGCCGCACAGGTGCCGCACCCGGCGCATGCCGCCGTGTTCACCGTCGCGGGCTTCTTGCGCTTGGGGTCCACCGTGATGGCATTGTACGGACAAACCTCGGCGCACTTGCCGCAAGCCTTGCAGTGTTCCGTAATGACCTCGGAGGTGATGGGCTCCGTGAGGATCTCTCCCCTGTGCATGAGGCGGATGGCCCTCGCCGCGGCCGCCGACGCCTGGGTCACGCTCTCCTTGATGTCCTTGGGGCCCTCGGCGCAACCCGCGTAGAAAACACCGCGGGTGGCGGCATCCACCGGCTGCAGTTTGGGATGCGCTTCAAGAAAGAAACCGTCCGCGTTGAGCTGGAGGCCGAACATCTCCTGGAGCTTATGGGTGGTTGCCGATGGCTTGACGCCGATGGCGAGGACCATCATGTCGAGCACATAGTACTCCAGAGCCCCGGTTGCGGCATTTTCCACGGCAACCCGTAGACTCTTGTCGGGATTCTCATCCACGGTTCCCGGCAGCCCTCGCACATAGTGCACACCCAGTCGTCTGCTTCGTTTGTAAAGGTCCTCGAAGCCTTTGCCGAAGGCCCGGATGTCGATGTAAAAAACCTTCACATCCATGTCCGGATAGTGCTCCTTGAGGACAAGCGTGCTCTTGATGGTGTTCATGCAACACACGTTGGAACAGTATTCGCTCCCTTTCCTCGCCGACCGGGACCCCACGCACTGCACGAACCCGATGGAACGGGGTCGCTTTCTGTCCGTCGGCCGAATCAGTTCACCCCGGGTCGGCCCACCTGCATTGACAAGGCGCTCAAATTCGAGGCTGGTGAGAACGTTTTCAAAGCGGGTGTACCCGTATTCGTCGATTTCCGTGGGATCGTAGGGCACCATGCCCGTGGCGACAATGATGGACCCCACCCTCTCCACCATCTCTTCGTCGGACATGTGGAAGTTGATGCAGCCTTTGTCGCAGGCCTCGACGCACTTGGCGCAGACCACGGGGTTGTGCCCGAGACATTCCTTGGTGTTGATGACGTAGGCCGATGGAACAGCCTGGGGAAAGGGCGAATAGATGGCCTTCCGCGAGGAGAGTCCCAAATTGAATTCATCGGGGCGCACCACGGGACACACCTTGGCACAATCGCCGCACGCCGTGCACTCCTTCTCGTCCACGTATCGGGCTTTTTTGAGGATCTTCACGTCGAAGTTCCCCACGGTGCCCTTCACATCGACCACTTCACTCAGAGTGTAGAGCTTGATCCGGGGATGCCGACCGACATCCGTCATCTTGGGACCAAGGATTCAAATGGAGCAGTCCATCGTTGGAAATGTCTTGTCAAGCTGCGCCATGGTGCCCCCGATGGAGGGCTTCCTTTCCACGAGGACCACGTCGTAGCCGTTGTCGGCCAAATCAAGGGCCGCCTGTATGCCGGCCACTCCACCGCCGATGATCAGTGTTCGCTTGGTCAGGGGAAATTTCTCGGGGCTGAGAGGCCGGAGGTGGCGGACCCGGGCCACTGCCATCCTTGTCAGGTCCATGGCCTTGTCCGTGGCGGCCTCTTCGTCGTTCATGTGGACCCAGCTGCAGTGTTCCCGGACGTTTGCCATCTCAAGGAGATATGGGTTCAGCCCCGCATCCTGCACCATCTGGCGAAAGGTGGGCTCATGGAGTCTGGGAGAACAGGAGGCGATGACGACGCGGTCCAGACCGCGCTCGAGAATGTCCTCCTTGATGCTCTCCTGGCCGGGCTCCGAGCATGCATAGGGAACGTCCCTGGCCACGACCACGTCCTCGAGGTTCGCGGCGAAATCGGCCACTTTCCTGCAATCCACTGTCCTGGCAATGTTCAGACCGCAGTGGCAAACATAAACGCCTACCCGCGCCCGGTTGTCTCGGTTTTCCATGTCTCTGGTCTCTCTCATCGTCTTGCGGCTCATCATAGAATCAAGGGGCTCATTCCCACCGAATGGTCTTGGCCAGAACGCTTGCGAGGTCCATCATCTCCATGGAGAGCTCCTCGCCAAGGAACGGGTCCTCCATGGCACAGCGGAGGTGGATCTGGCACTTGGGGCAGGCCGTCACCAGGAGATCGCTCCCGGTGGCCTTTGCCTGCTGCAGGCGCTTGACCTGCAGGGACTTGCTGTAACTGTCGCAGCCGGTCCACGCGCAGTTCCCGCAGCAAAGGGCTGAAACCCCACGATCGTGCATCTCCTCGAAACCACGGGAACGCAGGCGACTGATCAGCTTCCGGGGAAGATCCGCCCTGTTCTCCAGGCGGCTTAGTCGACACGGGTCCTGAAAAGTGATGCGCCGATCCAAATCATCGAAGCCGACAGCCCCCTTGTCGATCTCATGCTCCAGGAAATCGTAGAGATGGGTCACCTTGGCACGGATCGCGACGCCAAGGTTCGGATAGTCATGCCTCAGGGTTCTGTAACACTCGGGACAAGCCGTGACGATCTCCTCCACCCCTGCCCTGTCGAACGCCTCCGCATTCAAACGGGCCAGCTCCAGGAAGTTTTTCCGGTCTCCCGTCCAGAGCAGATCGTGACCGCAGCACCTCTCTTCGGCGAGCACCGCGGGAAACACGTCGAAAAAGTTGAGGAGCCTCAGGCTGTCCACGAGAATATCCCTTGTTCTCACTCCCAGGTGATGCTTGAAGAAAGTGTCGAAATACGGGGCACAGCCACCGAAGAAGAGCACCTTGCTCCCGGCGTCTGTTCGGACTCCCTCGGGAAGCCAGTTCCACTTGCGCGGCGTGAGCTCCGGGGATGTCATGGTGCGCATGAGGGACTGGAAAAACCCGTCATGGGACTCGTGGCCGCTGTTTCCCTGGTCCCGCAGGACCTCTCTCATCTCCCGAATGAATTCATGGAACACCACGGCCGACGGGCAGCGGTCGTAGCACAGGCCGCACGTGAGGCAGGACCACACGTCCCGGGCGACGACGGGGGAATCCATGTTCCCCGCAATGACCGCACTGGCCAGCGCTCTCGGGGAAAAAGGCTTGCCGGAAAGGGTCAGGGGACACGCGGAAGAACACTTGCCACAGTCCTGACATGCGTACATGTCGTGCATGGCAACAATCTTCGCCGTCACATTCTCTCCGCCTCCGGGAATGGACGAGGCATCCTCGCCGGTCCCGTGCCTCGAAAGGGGAGTGACTTCCTCCGGCAGTGCGGATTTCGAAGCGGCGGACACAGGACTTGGACCCATGGACCTCACACCTTCGACAAAGGTCTGAAGAAACTCCAGAAGGCCGGGCGCTTCTTCGGGCAGGAATGTTGCCAGTCTGAGCCGCCCTTCACCGAGGCCCAGGAGGTCGATGATGCCCCGGGTATCCTCCACGTTTTGCGATGCGATGGAGGTCCCGCTGCCATATCGGCACGAACCCGAGTGGCAGCCCACGAGCGCCACGCCATCGGCCCCCATTTCGAAGGCCTTGAAGAGGAGCGACTTGGTGACTCTGCCCGTGCAGGGAATGCGCACCATCCGCACTTCGGTCGGAATCTCCGATCCATTGTCCTGGAGTGCCTGATAGGCTGCATGGGGAGCCCAGTTGCAGAGAAAGAGAACTATCTTCACATCCGTTTCGGTCATATCAGGATCTCCTCGATCATCTGCTCGAGGTAGCGGCGGTTCCGGTACGGGCTGTCCGCGGCGCTGGACGGGCAGTGGGTGATACAGTTGCCGCACCCCTTGCAGAGGGCCTCATCCACGACGGCGTGCCAGCCGCCCAGGCCGTTCACGCGAAAGCTCACCGCCTGATAGGGACACACCTGCATGCATCTGCCGCAGCCGCGACACAGGCTTTGGTCGACGGATACCGTGTATCCCTTGTTGTTCCTCGGGCTGCGAGGCATGACCGATGCCGCCGAAATGGCGGCGGCCGTTCCCTTGACCCTCTCGGAAACGTTCACACCCGGTGGATTGGCCAGAAAGAGACCCGGCACGGACGTGGCGCCAGGCATGAAGAAAGGGATTCCCACGACTCCTTCCTTTTGCATGGAAGCCTGAACCTTGTGAGGTGGCAAATCCTTGAGAGGGATGTAGGGAATTCGCTGCCATGCCCTGTCCCCAAGGATCACGGCACCGGCCTGGAGAATCTGCTCCTGTCCATTGACCTCCAGGGCAACCTGGAAATTGCCCACTGTTCCCCGCAGGCTTTTGACCATTGAGCCGAGGAAACTGTGAATGTTCACATGGTGGAGAGGCTGGGACAGGGGCTCGTTGGGAGTGCCCAGCAGAAACACGTCCAACCCCATTTTAGCGAGGGTCGTGGCGCTCCTCGCGGCAGCCTCGGAATTCCCAATGACCGCGGTCGTGAAGTTGTAAGGTCTTGCGGGAGAAGGCATGCCCTTCAGTCTCCTGGTTCTTCCAATGGAGCGCTCGACCAGGCCCGAGAATCGATGGAAAGCCAGGGAAGGATCTCCCGGAAGGAGTCGCAGGACTTCGCCCCGCAGGTTGCACGTCTCGACCATCGCCCGGCTGATCCCCGTCCCCTTGAAGAGCGCGTCCTTGAGGCGGCTGCGCTGGTCGGTGCAGGAGCTGCATATGAAATCCAGTGGGCAGCAGACACAGGATGCCAGCATGACCCGCGTGAGCCCTTTTTCCCGGATGGCCTTGAGGATTTGCCCAGTCCCTTCTTCACGACACGCGGAGGACATGACCTCTGAGTGGACGACGTCGGGAAGTCCCGCGAGCCCGCTCACGTAGTCATTCCATTCCGACGGCCAGCCGAAGGTGTCGTCGCAGCGGCAGATGAAGACTCCAAGGCGAAGGTCGGGAGACAATTCGGGAGCCGGCGGTGCAAAGGACAGTCCATGTCCCTTCATGCGCTGAGAGCTCCCGCCGAGGAGGGTCATGGCCTCGGCGGCGGCGGCAAAGCCGCGAAGCATCATGGTGTAGACGTCGCTGCCCGCACTCTTGGTACTGTAAGCCCTGATGACATCCTCGCCTTTGACGGGAGGGGCCGCCGCGGGGTCGGCTATGATCACGACCCCGGCGTGCTCGACCGCCTCGCCGGGCACTTCGTCGTGGACAAGAGCACCTTCGGAGCCGCACACCTTGATACATTCCAGGCATTCCGAGCACACACCGCACTGGAGACACCGCGCCGCCTCGAAACATGCCTGGGCTTCATCGAATCCCAGGGCAACCTCCTCGAAGAGGCCGCCCCTGGGCGACGAACGCCTTTCGGGCATGTGCACGCGGGCCAGTGTTGGAATATCCGGGGTGATCAGGGGAAAATCCCTGTCGGAGGGCCTTCGCAAATCACAGCGAATTGCACCTGCACCGCTCAGGTCTTTGTGAACCCACTGGGCAGCCTCCCTTCCCGACGCCATGGCCTGAACCACCGACGAAGGCCCACGGGAAGCGTCTCCCGCCGCGTAGACCCCGGGGATGCTCGTGCGGCAGGCGTTGTCCACCTCGATGGTCCCGTAAGGAGTCGGCTGGATGCCGTGCTTCGTCTCGAGAGTCGCCCCGTCTCCCCTTTGCCCGACTGCAACTATCACCCTGTCGAAGAAAAGCTCGAAGCCCTTCTCGCCCTGGACGATGACAGGCCAGGGGATGCCGTTCGCGTCGGGTTCACCCGGCTCCGTCCGCGCACAGCGGAGGCTGGTTTTCTTGTCATCAGCCTTGAAAAAACCCGTGACCTGGGTTCGATCTACGAGGGATATTCCCTCTTCCCGGGCCGCGACCTGCTCGGCCACATCAGCCGGGATCAGGTCTTCGGGGAACCAGGAAACGATCGTCGTGTCCACCCCGAGTCTCGCGAGGGAACGCGCCGTGTCGTAGGCGGCATTCCCGTCTCCGATGACCGCAACCTTTCCTTGGAATTCCTCGGCCTCCCCGCGGTAGAGTTTCCATAGAAACGCGATACACCCCTCGACGCCGTCGAGATCCTCGCCCTCGACGCCCAGCTTTCGGTCGCTCCAGGACCCGACGGTCATGATGACCGCGGAGAATTCCTCCTTCAGCTTCTGCAGATCGCTCTTGAGTTCGACGGGAGAGGATGTCCGGATCTCGACGCCGAGCCGTCTTATGGCCTCCACTTCCCGGTCCAGGATGTCCCTCGGCAGTCGATAAGGGCCGATGCCATATCTCAGCAGCCCTCCGGGTTCCTTTTCCCTCTCGAACACGACCACTGCATGTCCCAGGCGGGCAAGATCAGCGGCAGCGGCAAGTCCAGCCGGGCCTGATCCGACGACGGCGATTCGTTTGGATTTTTCAGAGGTTTTCTGTGTCCCTAGCGGCAAACCAGAACCCGGCCCGTTCCCATCCCGTTTCCCGATGTCCTGGGCATGGTCATGGTCCGAGTCGACACTCACCATGGCGTAGTCCGCAAGAAATCGTTTCACATCGCGAATGGCCACGGGCTCATCGAGGTCGCCCCTGCGGCACGCCACTTCACAGGGGTGCGTGCAGATCCGACCGCAGATGCCGGGGAGCACGTTGTCCCTGCGGATGAGATCGAGAGCCTCCTGGTACTTGCCTGCCCGCACCAGAGCCATGTACCCCTGGGCGTTGACACCGAGAGGACAGCTCTCCTGACACAAGGGCGTCCGCCGCTTGTCAATGACGGGTCGGCCGGGCAGACTCTCCCTTCCGGTGAATTTGACCGGCTTGGATCCGTCGGGTCGCGATGCCGGGCACACGTCGGCGCAGCGCCCACAGAGGATGCAACGGTCAGCGTTGACGTAGGTCTCCACATTCTTGATGTGCGCACTGAAACCTTGGCGGGTGTGCTTCAGTGAAGTGATTTCCCCGGGGAGGATGGACCTTATCCTTGGATTCCTCAGAATTCTCAGAAGCCCCGGACGAAGGGCGTAATTGAGGGTGAGTCCCGACTGCAGGCGCCACTCCTCTCTGGAGAGCTTGTTGTTCAGATCCGCATCCCGGTCCACCAGGGTCACCGGGATTCCCATTTCGCCCAGTTTGTTCGCGGCCGCGATGCCGGAAGGGGTCGCGCCGATGATCAGTACCCTGTGCAGACGGTCCTTCTGGCTCCCCATCAGCTCGCCCCCTTCTTTCCTTCCGCCTTTCTCCGGCGACCCTTGAGTGTTGCCAGACCGAAATCCAGGCCCCGATTGAACGCGGCGAGATTCATCTCCTCCGTCCCCTTGGGGACCGAACCTTTCACGGCGGCGCGGGCGGACTCCACGGAAACGGTCCCCGTCACTGCCGTGAAGAAACCCAGCATCACGATATTGGCCATCATTTTTCTTCCCAGTTCCTCAGCCATGCGGGTCGCCCGGATCGCAAACGCCTCGTTTCCCCGGGCATCCGAGGGCTGTACCAGATCCTGATCCGTAATGAGGATTCCGCCGTCCTTGAGAAGGCACTCGTGCTTCTCGAACCCGCCCTGAGACATGCAGACGAGGATGTCCGGATTGCGCACGTACGGGTAATGGATCTTCCTGTCCGAGATGATCACCTGGGCGCTGCACGCCCCTCCCCTTGCCTCGGGTCCGTACGACTGGGTGAGGGTCGTTTCCCGGTGGTCCCCCAGGCTCGCCGCCTTGCCGAGAATGAGGCCTGCCAGGACAATGCCCTGGCCACCGAACCCGGTGATCAGTATTTCTCTCTGTAATGAAACGGTCTCTTCAGTGGCCATCTTATCCCCTCGATCAGAACTGGAGCTCATGCCGGCCCCAGAGGAAATGCCGGTCTGCAGGTTCTGTCGTACATCTCCAGGCACGTTGGCCTATCCACCTCAATGAACTTGCCGACCGTTATCCCCTTCTGGATGTCGAGAGTGACCTCCACGGGATTGGCCCCATTGCGGGTGATGCTGCGCTCCTGGTACAACTTGAGCGTCTCGAGGGGAGACTCCCGGTTGCGCCTGCCATAACCCGTGGGGCATGGCGCCAGGACTTCGATGAAAGAAAACCCTTTCCTGAGGAACGCCTCTTCAATGGATTTGGTCAAATCCCGGGTGTGCAGGATCGTCCAGCGAGCCACGTAAGTGGCCCCCGAGGCATAGGCCAGGAGGGGCAGACTGAAGGGCTGCTCGGGGTTTCCCATCGGTGTGGTCGTGGTTTTGGCCATGCTCGGCGTGGTCGCCGCCGCCTGCCCGCCGGTCATCCCGTAATTGAGGTTGTTCACGCAGATGACCGTGATGTCCACGTTTCGCCTGGCCGCGTGGATGAAGTGGTTTCCCCCGATGGCAAAGAGGTCCCCGTCACCGCTGAAAACGACCACATTGAGTTCGGGATTCGCGAGCTTCATCCCGGTGGCAAAGGGGATCGCGCGCCCGTGGGTCGTATGGTAGGAGTCCAGCTTGACGTAACCCGCCGCGCGTCCCGAGCACCCTATTCCTGAAACCATCACGGTCTTCTGGATGTCCAGGCCGCTTGCCTGCATCGCCACGAGGCATGAGGAAAACGCGGTGCCGATGCCGCATCCGGCACACCAGATGTGAGGCACCCGGTCTGTCCGCAGAAGGCTGTCCAAAGGATGACTTGATTTTTTCTTCTGTTTTTCCATAAACGGTCCACTCGGGAGTCAGTTGGGCGGAAATTGCATGGCAAAGGAATTCACCCCTATCGCAGATTGGCGTGAAAACAGCCAGAGTCAATCTATTTCAGAGTCCATCGCCGTGTAGCACAGGGCCTTGTGCCCGCCCCCGACGCCCACAAGGGGCTATGCTACAGCAAGCCTCTCTGACACAAATCCGCGAAGACCCAAATTGACTTCACCTTGGAAGCGCAAGGACAAAGGCGCGTCGGGATTGTAACCGGGAAACCCTGTTGTGCCCCTACACCTGCTTCAGCACGTCGAGAATGCTCTCGGGTGGAATCACCGTGCCCCCGGCATGCCCCACGAGAAAGGCCGGAACCTTGCCCCGGGAGCATCTCTGAACTTCGAGATGGATTTGCCCAAGGTTCAGCTCCACCGTGACGAAGCACCGGACCCGGCTCGCCAGAGCCATGATCTCTTCTTCCGGAAAGGGCCAAACGGTGACCAGTCGAAAAAGACCCGCCTTGATCCCCTTCGCCCGGGCTTCATCCACCGCGGCGAGGCTGCTTCGCGCTGAGACGCCGTAAGAAACGACGGCCACTTCGGCATCCTCGAGCCTGTAGCTTTCCGTGAGGACGATATCCCTGAGATTGCGGCGGATCTTCTCCGTCAGCCGTCCCACCATGTCCGCATGGGCTTCGGCCGTCATGACCGGGTAGCCGCGCTCGTCATGGGTGAGTCCGGTCACGTGTATTCCGTATCCTTCTCCGGCTATGGCCATGGGTGGAACACCGTTTGGGCCGGGCTGGAAAGGCTTGAAACGATCCTTTCTCCCCTTGGGTCTCAGTCGGTGTTTGAGTGCGATGCGCTGGGCCTCGGGGATCACCACCCGCTCGCTCAGGTGCCCGGTCACTTCGTCCGTCATGACCAAAACGGGAACCCGGTAGGTCTCGCTGAGATTGAAGGCCGTGATGGTCTGGTAGAAGAGTTCCTGGGGAGAAGTGGGAGCGAGGGCGATGATCTCGTAGTGCCCGTGGGAACCCCACCGAGCCTGCATCATGTCCCCCTGAGCGCCCAGAGTGGGTAGACCTGTCGACGGTCCGGCACGCTGCACGTTCACGACCACGCAGGGGGTTTCCGTGCACACTCCAAGGCCGAGGTTTTCCATGATGAGGCTGAATCCCGGCCCCGACGTAGCGGTCATGCTCTTGACGCCGGCACACGATGCACCGAGGACGGCGGCCATGGCCCCGATTTCATCCTCCATCTGGATGAAGGTGCCCCCGACGTCGGGGAGCCGTGACGCCATGTGCTCCGCGATTTCTGTGGCAGGGGTGATGGGATAGCCGGCAAAAAAACGACAGCCCGCGGCAAGGGCTCCCTCCGCGCAGGCCGTGTCTCCTGTGATGAAATGCTCACCGGTGAGAACAGCTGGTTTCATCTGAGGCAATCCGTTGCTTGCAATAGGGTCATCCTTCGTACCACAAGAAGGCCCTGGGGCGCGTCTCCGAAACCGTCCGGAGGAACCGGTTGGGAGATGGGTCCTCGGAATCAGGCTCCTGCGGGTGAGTCAGGGGAAATCTCCTCGGAAAAAATGGCAAAATCGGGGCAGATGATTTCGCAGTAGTGGCAGTTCACACACGCTTCCGGCTTCTTCACCCGGGGAGGCCGATAGCCTTTGGCGTTGTAGCGGTCGGAGAGCTCCAGCACATCCCTCGGGCAATAGGCGATACAATAGCCGCACCCCTTGCACCGATCTTCCACGATGGTGACGACTCCACGAGAGACCAGGATTTCATTCGCATCGAACGGGACACGCCAGTGCTTCATCATTGCCTCGTGCTTCAAGCCCGCTTGGAACCAGCGGGGGGAAGTGCCAGGGAATGGCTTTCAACCTGATGGGACGCGGGCAATTGTACGCAATGGAGGGACTAAGTCAAGTTCATTCCTCTCCGCGCGCATTCAAGAATCCCAAAAGGGTATGGATTTTTCCAGGAGGAATGTGCTTTCGATGGATCATAATATGCCCTTGCGTCCGCATTTCCTCAGGAGACCATGCCCACTTGAACGCAAATCCCTGCTAGGAATTCATCCTCAGCCCTGAGCACTCGCAATACCCCCTGTGTATTATTCACGGAAACCTCAAGTCAAGGGTGCACGAATGGATTTCTCGTTTGCGCTCCTCGTGATTTGAGATCGCAAGAGGGGGAAACCGCTGTTGGGAAAAGAACACGATTTCAATAGCTCCAACTGAATTATAGACGACGACGTCACTGTCTCAAAACATGCACATCTGCTGCCCCCCGAAAACAAAGGACCCTGCCCTGGGACAGGATCCTTTATTGGGTGTGTCTTGACGGCCTTGGGGAAAAACCGGGGCGACCTTGCCGAACCTACCCACCGCAGTGGGGGCAGCCGCCGGCCTCTTCGTCGTTTTTCTTCTTGCCCTGATCCTTTTCCACATCCTTGCCGTATTCGCGAACGATCTCCATGATCTCCTTGAGTCGATCGTCCACTTTCCGGAAGAGGGTTCCCTCCGGATATGAGCCGTCTTCCTGCAGCTTGCCAGCTTCCATGCCCGTGAGGATTTCGATGCCTTCCTCGACGGTGGTTACGGGCCAGATGTGGAAATTGCCCTCTTTTACGGCATCGACCACTTCCTGCTCGAGCATCAAATTGCGGACGTTCTTGGAGGGGATCATGACGCCTTGCTTCCCATTCAGTCCCTTGTGCTTGCAGATATTGAAGAAGGACTTGATCTTGTGATTCACACCGCCGATGGGCTGGACTTCTCCCTTCTGGCTCACGGATCCCGTTACGGCAATCCCCTGATATATGGGAACATTTCCTATGGCACTGAGGAGCACGTAAAGTTCCGTGCTCGATGCACTGTCCCCATCCACCATGCCGTAGCTCTGCTCAAAACACAGGGATGCCGTGAGGGCGATGGGCTTGTTGTGGGCGAAGCGCTCCTTGAGGAAACTGCTGAGGATGATCAATCCCTTGGTGTGGATGTTGCCGCTCATGCGGGATTCCCGATCGATGGAGACCATCCCCTCCCGCCCGATGGAGACAGTCGCCGTGATCCGGTTCGGCTTGCCGAACACGTGGTCACCGGTCATGAGCACCGAGAGGCCGTTCACCTGTCCCACCTTGTGCCCGTCGGTCTCCACCCAGAACACGTCTTTCTCGATGAGCTCCTTGATGCGCTCCTCGATGAGGTTGGACCGGTAAATCCTCTTCTTGATGGCCTCTTCCACATGCTTGCCCTGGATGGTCTCCGCACTGTCAAGGCCGGCGAAATAGTTGGCCTCTTTGAGGAGGTCGTTGATGTTTCCGAGTTCGAGAGTCAGTTTGTCCTGGTCCTCGGTGATCTCCATGCTGTACTCGATGGATCGGGCTACTCCCGAGCGGTCCAGGTGGCGCAGATCGTGGTCCTTGCAGTAGCGGCTCATCATTCGGGCACATTCGATGACCAAGTCGTCCTTGCGGTCCATCTGGTCATCCATGTGGGCCTTGACCTTGAACAGTTTCGTAAAGCGGTCGTCGTACGTGATGAGGAGCTGATAGATGTACGGGTCTCCCGTCAGTACGATTTTTGCGTTCAAGGGCACCGGTTCCGGCCGTATGGTTCGGGTGCTGAAAATCCCGTACAGCTCGCCCATGTCTTCGATCTTGATCTCCTGATCTCTCAAGGCCCTCTTGAGGGCTTCATAGGAGATGAACCATTTGAGGAGATCCAGGGCCTTCATGACCAGGTAACCGCCATTGGCCTTGTGCAATGCCCCCGGCTTGATCATGGTGTGGTCCGTGAAGAGGGCTCCGAACCACGCCTGTCTCTCGATGGTTCCGAAGAGGTTCGGATATGCCGGATTGGACTCGATGACGACGGGTGCTCCCTTGGTTTCCGAATTGTCGATGAGGACGTTCACTTCGTACTTGCGCAGGGTCGCCTCCCGGGGCGGAACGGGGAAGGGACCGGGTTGCGCCTGCTGCGCCTCGGGCTTCTTCTTGAAATCGTCGATGTTCTCCAGGATGTCTTCCTGAGCCATCTTGAAGTATTCGACGATCTGCTCCTCGTCCTGGTATTTCTCCTCGTACCGAGTCATGAGCTGCCCCACCACAAACAGGGCAATCTCACCGTCGAGCTTGGTGTGCTTCTCCTTGAACTCGGCCTCCCCCTCCCGGATCTTCTTGATGGCCTCTTTCATCTTTTCATGGAGCTCATCGCTCTTGCTTCTCAGCTCCGTCCGCTCTTCATCGCTCAGATGACGCAGGTCTTCCTGCGTCATGGGTTCCCCTTCCTTGTTGGCGGGAATGATCACCATTCCCACCTGGGAAAACTGGAGGACAAAGCCCTGATCCTTCGCCTGCTGCGAGAGTTCGTCGATGATCTCCCGGCGGTGTTTTTCAAAGGCTTGGTGGACCTCGCTCTCCTTGGCCCGGTAATCATCGCTGTCGAACACTTCAGGGATCTTGGCCTGAAGGGTGTCGATGAATTCGGCCATGTCCTTCTTGAGCTGCTTTCCCTTCCCCGGCGACACCTTGAGGCTCTTGGGCTTGTCCGCCTCCTTAAAGTTGTACACGTAGCACCAGTCGGGCGGCGTCGATTCTTCCTGAGCCTGTTCTTCGATGAAGGTTCTGGCGGTGTAAGTGAGACCGGCCTTGCTGGGCCCGGCAACGAAAATGTTGTACCCCCTGACCTTCATCCCCATACCGAACTTGATGGCATCGATGGCCCGGTCCTGGCCCACGACCTTCTGAGCCGACCCTTCCAGAGAGGCGGTGGTTTCAAAAGGCAGTGTTTCCAACTCGATACGGGCTCTCAACTCACTTGCCGACAATTCTGGAACTCGCGACATGGACTCTAGACCTCCTTTTCCTCTGAAGCCGACTCATTCGATTCAGCTGGTAGGGAATGAAAGGGAACAGGCACGAGGCATCCCTATCCCCAAGTATATTCACTCTTGACCCAACACTTCGAGTCTCGCGCGCTTTCTGTGGCTAGATGCCGCAGCCTGCAGCACCGTTCGAATGGCGTTGATCGTGTTCCCGTTCTTGCCGATGACCTTGCCCAAATCATCCTGGGCTATCTTCAGTTCCAGGATAACCGTGTCTTCCTCTTCACGCTCCGCCAAAACGACTTCTTCCGGTTGATCCACCAGGGACTTCACAAGATATTCCACCAATTCCTTCATGCCAACAACCTCCAGACCCCTGCCTCACCTGTCGTCCGCCAGTTTTTCCATCACGGATTGCACCTTGAGCTCGGACGTGCTCTCGCGATCCCTGCGATCGTCGATGCGGATGGTTGTGAGGACCCGGCTCGCTTCCCCTGCGAAACAGCTCTCGTGCATCTCCCTGAGAACCCTCCAGATTTCATCCAGGTCTCCGGAAATGATGGTTCCCATCCCCGTCAATTCATAGCGGAGACGGCTTCGGCCGAGGACTTTCAAAGCCCGGGCCACATACGAACTGAGGCTGGTGCCCTCAATACCCAGGGGAACAATGCTGATTTCAACCACTGCCATGTTCAAATGACTCCTTCATGGGCGCTCAAAACCCGATTGAGCCCCTGGAGACTCTCCACTAAATGATCTTCCCTGTGAGGCTCAAGGGTGAGCAGGGGTTTTCTCGCACCCTTGTTCACTTCACGAAAAAGGCCGTCGAAGTCGATGGTTCCGTGCCCGACAGGAAGGTGTGCATCGCCGCTGCCGTCATTGTCATGGATGTGAAGTTCCATGAGAAAGCCCGAGAGGGCCCGCACCCAGCTCAGAATCGGCGTCCGGGAAAAGCTGTGCTGATGCCCCACATCCAGGCAAAAACCGAGGCAAGGCGACTCAATCCTCTTGAAAAGCTCCCGGTGAAGGTCCGGGCCGTGTTCCCAAACGTTTTCCAGCAGCAACGGCGTGTTCTGCCTTTCCGCCTGGAGGACCAGGGGCTCCCACACTTCCAGGCTCCGTTCGACCCACGACCGCAGGTCATTCCCGTGGTGCCTGGGATCGAATCCGGTGTGGCAGACAACCTGGATGGGATGAAAAACGTCCACGAGATCGAAAAACTGCTGAAGCCTGAACCTTGAAACGTGCCTGATGAGGCGATCGGTACTCCCCGTGCACAAATCCCAGAAAGGCGCGTGCATGGTGATTTTGCATCCGCATTCCCGCAACCGGCGGGCGGTGGCGAGAAATTCGGACCGCGGTACCCTGTCCAGTTCTTCAGCCCCAAACCCCAGTTCCACATTAATCCGCAGATCCAGGACCATGGCGAGGTATTGAGGCAGACTCATCCACGGCATGTTCACGTGGACCTGTTTGAGCACGTTTAGCACATCTTCGGTGAGGTGGGGTACCATTTTTTTCAACAAATTCAGTAGACTCAGAATGAGAAGCGGAAGTTTACAACCGGGTCGATGGACAAGCAAACAAGAGCCACACGCCTCTTCTAGACATCTGAAACGGCTTTTGTCAATTGCCGTGAGTGGAAAAACCTAAGAATCCTTCGATCCGCGGGCGAATGGCTTCGTCGGCTTTGGATTCTTGTCACCCAGCAATGGGCGCCGTGAATCGCTTCCCCCCGCTCCTTCCGGTCACCCATCCCGACAAAGTTCGTCAAACACTGCACGCACGCGCCTTCTCATCCGCAGGAAATCATCCCACGACTCCATGGTAACCCTTGATCCCACCGGCGGCCACAGCCCAAAGTCTCTCAACGCGGCGAACTGTGACGGGCTGATTCGCGAAGTGGCGAAATTCGTGTGGAGCCTCAGTCTCTGCTCCAGTTTCCTCAGTTCGCCGAAATCCCTGCAGGCGGCAATGGCTGCAGGGATTTGTCCAATGCCCGCCTCGAGCGCAATGGGAAGAACCGAGTGGATAGAACGGTTCCTCAGGTCGTCGTTTTTCCAACCCTCGATGAGCTGAATTCCCTGAACGACGAACTCGAGGTCCGCCAGTCCGCCCGCTCCGAGCTTGATGTCTTCAAAATCCCCTTTCTCTTCCGCCCTCTCTTTCTGCATCCGCAGCCGCATGGGGCACAGGCGGCCCCATACAGCCGAGGGGGTTCGTTCTCTGTAACAGATTTCCTCGGCTTTTTCCTCGATCCACTGTCCGAGAACCCGGTCACCGGCGACACAGCGCACCCGCAACAAAGCCTGAATCTCCCACAGATCCGCTTCTTCGGAGTAATAGTCCAGCCAGGAGTTCCTGGTGACGATGAGGGGCCCGTAGCTTCCAGTGGGCCGAAGGCGCGCATCCACCGAATACCCGGGGCCCTCCTGGAGCGGGGTGCTGAGCATTCTCATGAAGCGTTGAATCAGCCGGATCACATCGGGCGGAATCTCGTTTTCCGAGGCCCCTTCGCCCGGGGAATAGACAAAAACCAGGTCCAGGTCCGAGAGGTAATTCATTTCCTCGCTTCCCAGCCTGCCCAGTGCCAGAACACAGAGAGGAAGGTCGGAAGGAAGACCGAGGTGCCTGCGCACCTGTTCGTATGTCAGAACAATCACAAGGTCCGCAAGAGCCGAAAGATTCCTCTCCAGATCCGACGATGGGAGCTCGCCCCGCAAGTCTGCCAGGACCAGCTGCAGCACTCGCTCACTCTTGAGTCGCCGTATCCATTCAAGTCCTTCCTCGTAGCTCTCCGTGCGGCTCAGGAGCCGGAAGCAGGCTGCTTCCCAGGCTTCATGGTCCGGCATGCATCCTGATTTGGATGAGACACCCTCAACCAGACTGGGATTGTGGGCTAGAAGATCAGCCAGCATCTCACTGCGCGCAATTCCCGAGCAGACATCCGAAAACCAGGATGCCCCGGCCTGAAAAAGCTTGATCAGGCCGGGTCTCTTGGCAACCTGACTCACATAGCGGTCCAGCCTCACCAGGACCTTCTCATGAACTTCCCCGCTCCTGACCGCGGCGAATTCCCTGAGAACCCTCGTTGCAGGCAGCCTGACCGAAGCCGGGAATGCCTCGAGTCTGCTCTGCATTCGTGAAAGCGGCTCATTGGGATAGATTGCCTCGAGGGGTGTGTCCTCAACGGCTTCCGGTTCCGGCTCATCTTCAAGACCAACGAGGCTCCTGGCCGATCCGTTTCCTTGAAATAAGTCCAGGAATCTTCGGTGCACCAGGGCGCAGCACTGTTCCAAGCGGGTGAGGAATTCCCCCGCATAGTCGTCAAAGCCAAGAGCCCTGGCAAGGCGGCCCTGTGCTTCCGGAGACTGGGGCAGCTTCTGGGTCTGCCTGTTCTGGTCGAGCTGGACCCAATGCTCCACGCGGCGCAAGAAGGTGTAGGATTCCCTGAGCTCGGCGGCAACGTCGGGTGAAAGAAGGCCCAGTTCTTCCAGTCGACTGATGCAGCGCAAGGTGTTGGGTTCGTCCAGTTCCGGATGACGTCCTCCATAAATGAGCTGCAGCGACTGGATGAGGAACTCCACCTCCCGGATGCCCCCCACACCAAGTTTGACGTCGAACTGTTTCCATCCTGGACTCGGGCGAACCCCTTCCGCCAGGATTCGGTCCCGCATGGCCCTGAGCTCATCCAATGCCTGAAAGTCAAGGAACCGTCTGAAAACAAACGGGCGCACCTCGTGGAGGAAAGACATGCCAAGAGAGCGGTCACCCGCTACGGGGCGGGCCTTAAGGAGCATTTGCCGCTCCCAGGGCCGGCCGCAATTCAGGTAGTAATCGGCGGCGGCGGAGAGAGGGGGGACCAGGGGGCCGTCTTTTCCCTGGGGCCGCAACCGCAGGTCCACCTGAAAAACTCGATCTCCCTCCACGTTTTCCGCCTGGATCTTTGTCAGGAAACGGCACAACCTGTCGACGACCACGAGGCTTTCGCGGTGCTCCTGGTCCGTCTCCGTGCGTGGCGCATTGAGGAACAAGAGGTCCACATCGGAGACGTAGTTGAGCTCATGGCCTCCCAGTTTTCCAAGCCCCATGACGATGAGCGAGGCATTGGACTTCCACTGCGCCCAGGCTGGGAGGTCCTCTTCGGTCAACCACCAGTCGAGATGGACGGAAAGGATCTCGAGACCCACCTGCAGCGACACGCAAGCAAGGTCGCTCAGCTGAGAGGTGGTCTCGGACAGATCCGCAAGACCCAGCAGATCGCGCCCCCCGATCCTCAGGAAGTGCCGTTGCTTGAACTCCCGAAAGACTCGCAGGACCTCCTCAAAGGAATCCACACCCTCAGCCCCTTTTTTCAGTTCCCCGTAGAGCTCCGTCACGGGGAAACGGCGGTAGAGTTTCCTCTCACCCCAGAGCCATTCCACGAAATCGGAACGGCGGCGAAGGAGTGTGCTGAAATACTGGGAAGCCTCCTGAATGCGATCCACTGCAGACATGCTCGGTTTTCCTCACGGGATTGGCTGACTGGTTGCTTTGAACCATGGATGTGGTTCGCCGCCACGCGGGCAGTTCATATCACACTGTAGGCTCCTGTGAAAGGACTCTCGCCGGATCGACCATTTGGGATTTGGCCCGGAGGCCACTGGCATGTATAATTCCTTGCCCCGGCGGGCACAGTCCTCAACAGGTGGAGAGACTCCTTCCAGAGTTCATTGCACAGGTTGCGAAAGGCACTCCATGAAAGTCGCGGGAATCATACCGGCGAGATATTATTCAACCCGTTTTCCGGGTAAGCCCCTGGCCATGATACACGGCAAACCCATGGTGCAGCATGTTTATGAACGCGCTCGGGAAGCTCGGAACCTGGATCTCCTCCTTGTCGCCACCGACACCCTCCTCATCTTCGAAACTGTTCAAGCCTTCGGAGGCGAAGCGATCCTCACCCGTGAAGACCACGAGACTGGAACGGACCGGTTGGCCGAGGTCTCTGAAACCCTTGCCCTGGCGGATGACGACATCGTGGTGAACATCCAGGGAGATGAGCCCCTTGTGCAGCCGCGGATGATCGAGGTGCTCGTTGACGCTCTCCTTCAGACGGAGGACGCTCCCATGGCCACCCTTGCCTTTCCAAGCTGCGATGAGGATGAATTCCTGAACCCCCACGTGGTGAAGGTGGTGATGGACATGAAAGGAATGGCTCTGTATTTCTCCCGTTCCCCCGTCCCGTTCCGCCGTGAGCAGTCGTGCGGTCCTGGGGACTGGGATAGGGTTCCGACGGAGAGACCTCCCTCGCGCCCAGGCATGGAAGCGGTCGAGAGGGAACCTGCCGATCCAAGGCCGATTTCCGCACGGTGCGGTTTTCTTAAACATCTGGGATACTACGCCTACCGTGCATCTTTTCTGAAGACTTTTACCAGGCTCTCGCCAACGCAACTGGAGCAAACGGAAAAGCTTGAACAGCTTCGAGCCCTCGAGCACGGTTATTCCATACGGGTTGCCATCTCCCCATGTCAAACCGTCGGGGTCGATACCCCCGAGGATCTTGAAAAGGTCATCACAATGCTGAAATGACCCCCGGCCCTGTCCCTGTGACTTTGACGAAGGGGTTTAGAGGCTTCTTCATGGAATCTGCAAGCATTTCCTTCAATGAAGGTCGCTGCTGGTCGATATGATAAGGGAGCGGATGGCCGATGGGTGGTCCTCGGCGGACATACACGGTGCTCCCGCACCCAGGTGCCCTTTTGGGTGAATCTTTTGGGACGAAGTCCTTTTTGGCAAGGGGACGTTGAGATCACTGAATGTGGAGCGATACCATGCCGACGGGCAATGGCAGGAAACTTTTGATCGTTGAAGATGAAATCTCGGTGGCCAAGCAGTTGAGGTGGGGTCTCGACAAGCAGTATGACATCAAGATCGCCGCGAACGGCGATGAAGCAAGGAGCCTGCTTTCAAAAGGGGTTTTTCCCGTCGTGACTCTCGACCTGGGACTGCCGCCGCAACCCGACACGGCCGAGGAGGGTTTCAGGCTCCTCAAGGACATGCGCACTCTCGCCCCCAACAGCAAAGTCATCGTCATCACGGGAAGCACCCTCGAAGAGAATGCCGTGAAGGCCATCGCCCTGGGAGCCGTGGATTTCTGTTCCAAGCCCATCGATTTGAAAATCCTCGAGATCATTCTGTCAAGGTGGTTCAGGATACACGACCTGGAAGAGGCCAACCGGGCCCTGGAGCAACAGGCCGGAAAGGTCTGTTCCCTCTGCGACATGCTCGGAACTTCTCCCGCCATGTCACGCCTCTTCGAGCTAATACGGAGTGTGAGTGCCACCGATTACCCGGTGCTGATCTGCGGAGAAAGTGGGACGGGAAAGGAGATAACCGCGCGGTCCATTCACGGATTGAGCCGCAGGTCGGGCAAGCCCTTGGTTGTCATCAATTGCGGCGCCATCCCGGAAACCTTGCTGGAGAGCGAGCTGTTCGGCCATGAAAGGGGGGCCTTCACCGGAGCCGCTGGACGAAAATTAGGCCGGTTTGAGCTCGCGGACAAAGGGACCCTGTTCCTCGATGAAATCGCGGAACTGTCCCCCCCCTTGCAGGTGAAGCTCTTGAGGTTTCTCCAGGAGGGGACCATCGAGCGACTGGGGGGGACAAGCACCATCAAGCTGGACGTGCGCGTCATTGCCGCAACAAATGTGGACATAGAACACGCAACCCGGGATGGTCGATTTCGGGAGGATCTCTTCTACCGAATCAACGTGGTTCCGCTGACCGTGCCACCCCTCAGGGAACGCCCCGAGGACATCCTTCTCCTTGCCCAGCACGTTCTGCGGGATGAATCGAAGAGCCTGGGAAAGGCCCACCTGTCCTTCTCTCCCGGTGCTCTGGCCGCCCTGGCTGCCCATTCATGGCCTGGCAACGTGCGGGAGCTGCAGAATTCCATCAGACGGGCCATCACTCTGGCGGACAGGGTGATCAATGCTTCCGATCTTGGACTCGAAGCAGTTTGCGTGGACGATAACGAGCTGAAAACCCAAACGCTCCAGGAGGCACGGGACAAGGCGGAGATCCAGGTCATCCGAAAAGCCATGGCCCTCACGGGCAACAACATCAGCCAGGCGGCTCGAATCCTGGAAATCAGCAGACCGACGCTCCATGACCTGCTGAAAAGACATGACATCCAGCATCAGTGATCCTCATACTCCACCGAAAGGGGGGGGATGTCTGAGACAGTCGCAGAATGAAACAACCCGACAGCACAATGGTCGCGCCCTTCCCCGGGTGAGAACAATTCATTCCGCACTCGCCTGGGATTCATCCTTTGACTTGCGTGGTCGCCCCATCCCGGTCCATGTCCTGAAAATCAAGAGACCTGGGCAAACGGATGCAGAAGCGTGCACCACCTTCCGGCCGATTTTCGGCGACGATTCCACCGCCCAGGCGCCCCACGATTTTTTGGGCCTGCCAGAGCCCCACTCCGGTCCCCTTCGACTTGGTGCTGATGAACGGGTCGAACAGGGCATCGGGGAGAAGCTCCGGGGAAATCCCCGGTCCATTGTCGGTCACCTGGATCATCACGGTTTCCCCGTCGCCGCTTGACATTTCCAGATGGACCTCGGTGCCCGGCCCCCCCGACTCCATCGAGTTGATCAACACGTTTTCCAGTATCTGGGAGAGGAAATCCGGGTCAGAAAACATCTCCAAATTGTTCCCGCATGCGTGGGAAATCTTCAGGCCCATGAGCTTCTTGGCCATTTCTCCGGCAAAGCTCTTCAGGAAATCCCCGGCTTCCACCTTCCGCCACTTGGGGGTGATCTCGCTGCTGAATGCCGTCAAGCGGTCCTGAACCCTGTTCATTCTCCTCAAAGCGTCGTCGATGGCTTCCAGCATGTCTGACTGGAATTCGGGGTCCTGCACGTGGTCATCCGCATTTTGCCTGATGAGGGAGAGCATCGTGGCCGAGTTCTTCAAATCATGGAGAACGAAGTGGGACAGGCTTTCCCACACCTCGCGCTGCCTGGCCCTGGCGAGCTCTTCCCCCATCTTCACCGCCAGAAGTGAAGAGGCAGCCTGGGAACCCAGGGCGATCAATAGATCATAGTCATCCTTTCCATATCGCCCACCCGTGAACTCGGCTCCAATTCCAACGAACCCAATGAGCTCTCCCCCAGCACTCAGGGGCGTGAAGAGAACAAGACCCATGGAGCGAAACAGCTCCCGCGTGCTGTCGAGCAGCGCCCGCTCCTCCGCCTCAACCTCCTTTTCCTCCAGGTAAAGGTGGTCGTGGGTTTTCAGGTAGGCCACAAGAGGCAAGTCATTTGCGACATGGAACTGGGTCGGTGCGCCGGCTTCCTGTTCAACCATTGGCACGGCATCGTATCCACTCTCCTCATCCCCCAGCCAGATGCGGATGTTCGCCGTGTAAAGACTGTCCGCCAGTACCAAGGCCAGAGCCCGGGCAATCTCCAAGGCGGAAAACGTGCCGTGAAGAAGCTTGGAGAGGGCCAGCCATTCATCGCGGTACTCATATTTATTGATGTAAAAGTGGGTACTGATGAAGAAATGCACCCGCCGCCTGAGTTTTCCCGACAGAAGGAAAAGGCCCGCGGCCACCAAACCCAGAGTGATCCCCATCCAGAATACGGTGTCGGACAGGGACCACCCGAGGTTTTTCACGAGGAGCGAGGCGAACCCCAGGGAAAAAAGGTACAATCCTAGAACCGTGGGAGCGACGAAGGAATAGACCACCTTCCTCGAGACGAAGATCCTCCGGTTCAGGAGGCGGTGGCGCGCCACGGCATAGCAAACCAGAATCCACGCAAAGCTCAGAAGGAAGGTGAGCAATGTGATGTGATCCGCCACAATCCGCAGATAGGTGACCCTGTAGGAAGCAGTCCAGATCATCGTTCCACAGACAAGATAGCTCCCCACGAGGAAGAACTTGTACTGCCAGCGGGAAACGGACGGGAGCATCCGCCAGAACGCCTCCATCCTCCACGCGGTGGCGAGCATGCCGAAGATCACGAGGAGGGAGGCAACATAGACGGTCCCACCAAGATCGAAGGACAGGAAACCGTCACCCGTTCGGACGTGAGGCGGATGGAAGAACAAAGCGACGAAGCCGCCAAGAAGCCCTGCCATGAGGACCGCTTCGACAAGGGAGCGGGGCTTCGCCCCGATCCCGGCACCCGAAGCGACCTGGTACAGTCGCAAACTCATGAGCAGCCACGCACAGGACAGGAGGACTTCGGAAAACAATACAACGGAAAGGACGGATGCGGTGGGAGCATGACCGAAATGGACATACCCCGCCACAAGGACCGGCAGGCAGGCCAGCGACCTGACGAGGGAAAAGGCCAACTTCCGTTCCTCGCTCTTCAGGCGGAGAGACAGAAACCCCGCAATGAGCATGAACAGATTCGACAGGTAAAGGAGTGGCGTGAGGTTGGATTCCATATGCATCGCCGTGTCCAATGGATCGGTTTGTGCGTTTGTATTGATCGGCAAATTGTAGCAGATCGTCAACGATGGAGAAATGAATTCCCTTAAAAATCAAAGCAATCGGAGTGCACGGCAGCAGGATGGTCTGGGAGGGCTCCGATTTGTTACAAAATTGCTACAAAACAAGTTGCCAATTTGACATTTATCGTTAGAATTGATCGACTCAATTCCCGGGCACACCTGGGCGGAATAGGCCTTTAAGCAAATAAAACCACTGAGGAAATTTCGATGTCTTCTCCATGGAAGAGAAAGCGGGCATGGCTGGTGCTTGAAGACGGGACTGTTTTCCAGGGGTCTGCTTTTGCGGGACACGGAAGGGCTCTCGGGGAAGTCGTCTTCAACACGAGCATGACCGGTTACCAGGAAGTGCTGACCGATCCGTCCTACAAGGGACAAATCGTTACCATGACTTATCCTCTCACCGGCACCTACGGCATCAACGATGAGGACATGGAATCCTCGGCCATCCAGGTTGAAGCCTTCATCGTGAAGGAGTATCAGGAGCACCCGAGCAATTGGAGGAGCAACCGTGGCCTGGCCGAGTTCCTGGAAGAGCACGGCAAGATCGGCATCGAGGGGATCGACACGAGAGCTCTCACGAGGCATATCCGCCAGGCCGGTGCCATGCGGGGGATCATTGCCACGGACGCGGATGACGTGAAGGGGCTCCGTGATGAGGTGCTGGCCTTTCCCGGCCTCAACGATGTGGACATGGTAAGGCACGTCACCTGTCTGCGACCTTACCGCTGGCACCAGGGCGCAAAACGACCGGACATGCCGATAGAATGGACGGAAGGCCGTTTGGGCTTTCGGGTTGCCGCCCTGGACTGTGGTATCAAGTTCAACATTCTCCGCAATCTGGAAGATGCGGGATGCCAGGTGCTGGTTCTTCCCGCCCACACCTCCGCCGAGGAGATCCTTGCCGCCCAACCTGACGGCATTTTCCTCTCAAACGGCCCCGGGGACCCGGCGGCGGTGCACTATGTCATTGAAACGGTTCGCGGTCTCCTGGGGAAGCGGCCGGTTTTCGGCATCTGCCTTGGACACCAGCTCATGGGGCTAGCCCTCGGTGGGCGCACGTTCAAGCTGAAGTTCGGCCATCGAGGCGCAAACCAGCCGGTGAAGGATGTCACCACCGGCAAGGTGGAAATCACCTCCCAGAACCACGGGTACTGCGTTGATCCCGACTCGCTGGCCAAAGCGGGCGTGCGGCTGACCCACGTCAACCTCAATGACAATACCCTGGAGGGAATGGAACATCAGGATCTTCCTGCTTTCAGCGTGCAGTACCATCCCGAAGCCTCGCCGGGCCCTCACGACGCCACGTACCTCTTCCAGCGCTTCATCCGCCTCATGGAAAAAGCCTGAGGGACTCAAAGGCAGCACACCGAAGTCAGGCTCCCTGTGAACGCCTCCCACTCCGAGCCTCTCTTGCCGTGCCACCAAGGAACAGGACTCAATGCCGAAACGCACAGACATCCGAAAAATACTGATCATCGGCTCCGGACCCATCATCATCAGCCAGGCCTGCGAGTTCGACTATTCGGGCACACAGGCCTGCAAGGCCCTTCGCGAGGAAGGCTACGAAATCGTGCTGATCAACAGCAACCCGGCCACCATCATGACGGACCCGGAGACGGCGGATCGCACGTACATCGAGCCCATCACTCCGGAGACCGTGGCCAAGGTCATAGCCCGGGAGCGCCCCGATGCCCTCCTTCCCACCCTGGGTGGGCAGACGGCACTCAACGTGGCGGTCAAGATTGCCGAAGCTGGGGTCCTGGAACAATACGGAGTGGAGATGATCGGTGCCCGGGCCGACGTGATCAAGAAGGCTGAAGATCGCGAGCTCTTCCGGGACGCCATGAAGCGCATCGGCTTGAAGGTCCCCGCCAGTGGAATCGCCCGGAGCCTTCCCGAAGTGGAGCGCATCGCCTCTGAGATCGGCTTTCCGATCATCGTGCGGCCATCGTTCACGTTGGGAGGCACGGGAGGGGGAGTCGCCTACAATCGGGAAGAGCTGATCGATCTTGCGGGCCAGGGCCTCGATGCAAGCCTGATTCACGCGGTCATGCTGGAACAGTCGGTTCTCGGTTGGAAGGAATTCGAGCTGGAAGTGATGCGGGACACCATGGACAACGTGGTCATCATCTGCTCCATCGAGAACATGGATCCCATGGGAGTCCACACGGGCGATTCCATCACCGTCGCTCCCGCCCAAACCCTCACGGACCGGGAATACCAGAGGCTGCGGGATGCTTCCATCGCCATCTTGCGGGAAGTGGGCGTGGAAACGGGCGGGTCCAACGTCCAGTTTGCCGTCAACCCTGCCGACGGGGACATGGTGGTCATCGAGATGAATCCCCGCGTGTCGCGCTCTTCGGCACTGGCCTCCAAGGCGACGGGCTTTCCCATTGCCAAGATTGCGGCAAAGCTCGCCGTGGGGTACTCTCTCGATGAGCTTGCCAACGACATCACGAGGGAGACCAGAGCCTCCTTTGAACCCACCATCGACTACTGCGTGGTCAAGCTTCCCCGCTTCACCTTCGAGAAGTTCCCCCGAACCGAGGATGTCCTCACCACGTCCATGAAGTCCGTGGGAGAAACCATGGCCATAGGACGCACCTTCAAGGAGGCTCTCCACAAGGCCATCCGGTCCCTCGAGGTGGGGCGCTGCGGGTTTACGGACCCTCCCGCCGGTGCGGGTCCTGATGTCATCGAGGATTTGAAGCAGCGGCTCCGCCGCCCCAACTCGAGGCGCCTCTTCCAAATAGGCGAAGCCTTCAAGCTCGGCCTCTCCATCGAGGAAGTGAATGGACTCACCGCCATCGACCCCTGGTTTCTGTACCACGTTCAGCAGCTGATCCAGTTTGAAGGGGAACTCTCTGCCCCGCCTCGCGACGGACACTTCCTGGACGACCCGGAAATGCTCCGCTTTGCAAAGTCCTGGGGCTTTTCCGACATGCGCCTTGCCGAGCTCTCGGGCTGTGACGAGGAGACGGTCCGCCAGAAGCGAATCCAGCACAACATCACGCCCGTCTACAAGCTTGTGGACACCTGTGCCGCCGAGTTCGAAGCCTATACGCCATACTATTACTCAACGTATGAGACCGAAAACGAGGCGCGACCCTCCCAACGCCCCAAGGTGGTCATCCTCGGTGGGGGTCCGAATCGCATCGGCCAGGGAATCGAATTCGACTACTGCTGCGTCCACGCTTCCTACGCCCTGAGGGAAGAAAACCATGAATCGGTGATGGTCAACTCCAATCCGGAAACGGTCTCCACCGACTACGATACCTCCGACAAGCTCTACTTCGAGCCCCTCACACGGGAGGACGTTCTTCACATCCTGGAAACCGAGAAACCCAAGGGCCTCATCGTCCAGTTTGGCGGTCAGACCCCCTTGAACCTTGCGGTGCCCCTGGAGAAGGCGGGGGCGACAATTCTCGGCACTTCACCCGACGCCATCGACCGTGCCGAAGACCGGAGGCGTTTCCAGGAGCTCCTGCAAAAGCTCCGTCTCAAGCAACCCCGCAACGCCACGGCATTCACCGTGGAGGAGGCCATCGAGGCGGCCGGCGGGATCGGCTTTCCAGTGGTGGTTCGCCCTTCGTACGTGCTTGGGGGGCGAGCCATGGAAATCGTCTACGACGATGCCATGCTCCGCGAGTTCATGAAGACGGCGGTCCACGTGTCTCCCGGACATCCCATCCTCATCGATCAATTCCTGGAGGACGCCATAGAACTGGACGTGGATGCCCTCAGTGATGGTCAAACCACCGTGGTCGCCGGCATCATGGAGCACATCGAACAGGCGGGGATCCACTCGGGAGACAGCGCCTGCGTGCTTCCCCCCATCAGTGTCTCCGCTGAAGTCCAGGAGGAGATTCGCCGCCAGACAAGGCTCCTCGCCCATGAACTGGGGGTCGTTGGACTCATGAACATCCAATATGCCATCCAGAAAGGCGAGATCTACGTTCTGGAGGTCAATCCCCGGGCTTCCCGAACCATCCCCTTTGTGAGCAAGGCCATCGGGGTACCCTTGGCAAAGATGGCCACGAAGGTTATGCTGGGCAAGTCTTTGGGGGAGCTTGGCTTCACCACGGAAATGGAGCCTCGGCATGTTTCCGTGAAGGAATCCGTGTTTCCTTTCTCCCGTTTTCCCGGCGTGGACATCCTCCTTGGACCCGAAATGAAGTCCACGGGGGAAGTGATGGGGATCGGATCCAACTTCGGCATCGCATTTGCCAAGAGCCAGTCGGCGGTGGGTTTTGATCTTCCGACGAGCGGAACGGTTTTCATCAGTGTTCACGACGGGGACAAGGAGAGAGCCCTGCCGGTTGCCAGGAGATTTGCGGAGCTAGGCTTCCGGCTCATTGCCACATCGGGCACGGCTCAATTCCTGCGGGAGCACGGGGTTGGCACCGAAACCGTGTTCAAGCTGAAGGAAGGACGCCCCCACGTCGTGGATCGGATCAAGAACGGCGAAGTCGACCTCATCATCAACACCAGCATGGGAAAAAAAACCACATCCGATGCCTATGAAATCAGGCGCACCACTCTCGTCTACAACATTCCTTACACGACGACCATTGCCGGGGCAAACGCCCTGGCAGAAGCCGTCGGGGAGCTGCAGCGAGGCGACTGGGATGTGAAAACGATTCAGGAATATCACCAGTAACCGAACTTTTGGGGTTATTGGCGGGCAACCACGAAGAGCATGAAAGCCAACGAAGGGATGCGACAGGAGGCGGCCTCTACCGGTGCCCCCAGAAACCCACGACAACCTAGAGGGGCCTTCACCCCGGTTTCCGAAGGCGGTTCTGTTCTATGCAATACCCAGGCAAACTCACATCACTACCCCCCTTTCGCCCGACAAGGCGCGAGGAGTGCGGAATCTTCGGCGTCTTCGGCAATCACGATGCGGCGAAATTGACCTATTTCGGCCTGTATGCTCTCCAGCACAGGGGACAGGAGAGCGCGGGCATCGCGGTGTCCGATGGTTCTCAGGTCCGCCAGATCAAACACATGGGGCTTGTCGCCGATGCATTCAAGGAAGAAACCCTCAAGGCCCTGACGGGACATCTTTCCATAGGCCACGTTCGCTATTCCACGACCGGTTCCTCCCTGCTCGCCAACGCTCAGCCGTTCGTTGTCACCCACGGCAATGATTACTACGGGATCGCCCACAACGGAAACCTGGTGAACGCATATCCCCTGAGGTGCGAACTTGAGGCACAGGGCGCCATATTCCAGTCGACCATGGACACGGAAGTCATCATGCACCTCTTTGCGCGGCATGTGTGCCACGGCCTTGAGGAAGGGCTCATCCGCTCGCTGAGCCGTGTGCAGGGCGCCTACTCCCTTGTCATGTGCACCAAGGACAAGCTGATTGGCATTAGGGACCCCAGGGGGTTTCGTCCCCTGTGCCTGGGACAACTGAACGGCAGCTACGTTCTTTCGTCCGAAACCTGCGCCCTGGACCTCATCGAGGCTACCTACATCCGCGATGTGGAACCGGGCGAGATCCTCATCATCGACGAGCACGGGCTGCATTCCCTGCACCCTTTCCCCAAGGTGCGCCCGGCCTACTGCATATTCGAGTTCATTTACTTTGCCCGACCGGACAGCAACATCTTCGGCCAAAACGTCTACCTCTTCCGCAAGCGCCTGGGACAACTGCTGGCGCGCGAGAACGCCAGCATCGGTGCGGACCTGGTGATGCCATTTCCCGACTCGGGAAACTACGCCGCACTCGGGTTTGCCGAAATGGCCGAAATCCCCTTCGAAATGGGGGTCATCCGGAATCACTACGTAGGCAGAACCTTCATCCAGCCGAGCCAGGCCATGCGGGACTTCGGGGTACGTGTGAAGCTCAACCCAGTGCGGGAGGTCCTTCACGGCAAGCGCATCATCCTCATCGAGGATTCCATCATCCGCGGAACCACCACCCGGACCCGGATTGATTCCTTGCGTCAGGCGGGAGCGAAGGAACTTCACATGATGGTGAGCTGTCCGCCCCACCGTTTTCCGTGTCCATACGGCATCGACTTTTCCACCAAGGGTGAATTGATCGCCGCCTCTCATTCCGTGGAGGAAATCCGCAAGTTCATCGGGCTGGATTCTCTCAATTACCTCAGCTTGGAGGGGCTTCTGGAAGGCGCCAACTCCGCCGCCCAGGACCATCCCTTCTGCCTGGCCTGTTTCGACGGCAACTATTCGGTTCCCCTTGAAGGACAGGTGCGCAAGGACTGCTTCGAGTGTCATTGAATTCCCCTCGAGGGGCGATGGAACAGCAACTGTCGAAGAGTGTCGCATGTCCATGAAACCGAAGACCAAAGGAGCGTTCGAGTGAGCGGAACACACCGCGCGGTTTCTCCCGGGGGAAAGACGCCGGAAGATGCTCAAGATACGCAAATCCGCCCAGGAAGGCCTCTTGAAAGAGATCGGGATTCCCGGGATACCTGTCTTCCTTTGGCGCCAGGGACTGAAGGAGTCGCGGAGATCTTGCGCGTCGCCCATGAGGTGCTCAGGATCGAATCGGAGGGCATCAATCACCTGCTGGCTCATTTGGATGAGTCCTTTGCCCTTGCGGTGCAGTGGATTTATGAGGGCAAAGGGCGAGTCATCGTGACCGGTATCGGAAAGTCGGGCATCGTGGGTCGCAAGATCGTGGCTACTCTGAGCAGCACCGGCACACCTGCCCTGTTCATCCACCCCGTGGAAGCGATGCACGGCGATCTCGGCATGGTCCGCGGAGAGGACATTGTCCTCGCCCTCTCCAACAGCGGAGAGACCGATGAGCTCAATGTCATCATTCCCAGCCTGCGCAACCTTGGGACCCGGGTCATTGTCTTCACGGGAAACCTGTCGTCAACTCTGGCACAGCATAGCGACCTGGCCATATACACCGGAGTGCCCCGGGAAGCCTGCCCCTTCGGCCTCGCTCCCACTGCCAGCACAACGGCGCAGCTCGTCATGGGCGACGCCCTGGCCGTTGCTCTACTCAAGCTCAGGGATTTTCAGGCCTGCGATTTCCAGCGGTATCATCCCGGAGGACATCTCGGGGAGCGCCTGGGGATTCCCCTCGAGCAGGTCATGCGGACGGGGGATGCCGTTCCCGTGGTCCCGGAGCATGTCACGGTCAAGGAGGCGCTGAGGGAAATGAGCGGCAAGGGGCTCGGCGCCACGCTCGTCGTTGGAGAAGGCGGAGAGCTTCTTGGCATTTTCACCGATGGAGATCTGAGAAGAGCGTGTCACAAGCACCTCGATCTTCGGGAGAAACCGGTGTTGGACGTGATGACTGCCAACCCGCGCTGCATCGGAGTGCAACATTCCGTCGCCGACGCTCTGGAACTGATGGAGCAGTTCCTCATCACTGTGTTGCCCGTCGTCGACGACCAAGCCCGTCTCAACGGGATTCTCCATCTCCACGACCTTCTGGGGAAAGGGAAAATCAAATTCACCCTCTGAGGGGGGATTGCCGAACGCTCACAAGAAGCCTGAATGTACAGCCAAATCCTCACATTTATCATCGCGTTATTGATCTTCTCGATCCAGCAACCTGGGTCCAAGGAACTGCATTCCCTGACCGAGACCGTCTCCCTTGCCTCCGGTTCATTTGCGGTCTATGTGCTCATCTGCCGCGCCGCATTCCGGCGCATCCAACTCACCCTGGGTCACGGACCGTCCCAATCCACGCTGGCTTTGAGGTATCACCGGACTCAGAACACCCTCCTTGTTTTGGCCCTGGGTGCTCTAGCCATTCATGTCTATGTCTTCAATGTCAAATTCTTCCTGCAGAAACTGCCGGTCGTGAGCCAATCCGTCACCCTGCTTGAAATTCTGGGGCTTGCGATCTTCATCCTGCATCTTTGCGTGATCTGGTTCTACGGACATCCCGTTTACCAGAGGATTCACCAGTCCAGCATCACGCGACTCGCCTTCATCCGGGGAAATCTCGCTTTCGGTGGTGCCATACTGATCCCGTGGCTCCTCATCTCCCTTGTCTCCGATGTGGTCCACTCACTCAAATCGGACACGGTCTTTCATAGCGAAACCGGGCAGCTCCTGCTTTCCGGAATCCTGCTCCTCATCTTTGTTTTCGTCGCTCCTCCGCTGGTTGTGACTCTGTGGGGGTGCAAGTCCCTGGAAGAGAGCCCCGTGAGACAGGAGCTGGAAGGGTTTTGCAGGTCCCACGGATTCAGGGTGGCCGACTTCAAGCTTTGGCCCCTTTTCGGGGGGGAAATGCTCACCGCGGGAATTCTAGGGATCTTGCCGAGGCTGCGGTACATCCTCGTCACACGAGGCTTGCTCTCTATCCTGGACACGGGCGAGCTTCAGGCCGTCATGGCGCATGAGATGGGGCACGTCCGCCGCTATCACATGATCCTCTATCTCCTCATATTCCTCACTTTCATGGTGCTCACCCTCTCATTCAACGACGATTTCTTCCTCATCCTCCTTGGCCAATTCGGCGTCGTCAAATGGCTTCTCACCCCGGGACCCAAGACCATGACTGTGTTGTCGGCGGTCTACAGCCTGCCGTTTGTCCTGCTCCTCATCGTCTATTTTCGATACATATTCGGTTTCTTCATGAGGAACAGCGAAAGGCAAGCCGACCTCTTCGCCCTGCAGCTGATGGGAGAACCGGGTACCCTCATTTCTTCTCTCCGCAAGATCGCTTTCTACAGCGGTCGCATAGAGGATCTGCCCAGCTGGCACCATTTCAGCATTCGACAGCGGATCGACTTCCTGCGGCATTGCCATGACGATTCCTCCCTCATCGCCAGGCACAATCGGAAGCTCTACGGCGCCGTCACCTTGTTCTTCGTTGCCGCCGCCTCTCTCTATTGGGCCGGTTCCAACCTGAACACCACCGAATCATACAGGCGCTGGGGCCTGGAAACCCGCATGGCTCTCGTCGAGCACCAGCTGGGGCAAAACCCGGAGAACCCGCTCCTGACCGCGGAATACGGTGGAATTCTCTTAGACCTGGGACAGACCGGCCAGGCCGAAGCGGCCCTGAAGAAAGCCCTGCAACTGGCTCCCGAGGACCCGACGATTTTGAACAACCTGGCATGGCTTCATGCAACGTCGCCGCCACCGTATTTCGACCCTCAAAAAGCACTGGACCTGGCCTTTCGGGCCGCCGATCTGAATCCCGCCCCCCATATACTGGATACCCTCGCCGAGGCATATTTCGTCAATTCCCGCTTCACCGAGGCTCTTGCCGCCATCGAAAAGGCTCTGCAAATGCAGCCCGGCAATCGGGAATACTTTCTCCGGCAGAAGGACAAGATTGAAAGGGCTTTGCAGGGAAGAAATCCGAACCCATGAGGCTCCTGCAGAAGTGTCTCCCTCCGTTCTCGGTTCGAATTGCCACCACAAACGGATAATCACCAGATAATCAATTTTTTACAGACTCGAGCCCCGCTCGCCCTGAGGTATCGAAGGGCAGGAGCGGACATCGGCAAGTGGCTTCGATGAGACTGGGAAAGCTGAAAAAGGCTTCGTATGGGGACCCCGTGTTGGGATGACAGGGGTTCGGCGTTTGGTGAAAAAAGGCAGGGAAATTCGGGGACAGGACAAGGCCGGAACGGGAGAATCGCTTCTCCCATGCCGGCCTTTCCTCATTAGAGCTGGCTCAAAACGACAAGCAAGTGCGCGACCTCACTCAATGGTGCATTGAGGTTGGCCCGATGATTTGCAAGGAGACCCCCGAGGTCCGCATCGAGGACGATCCAGGGGTCCATCACCTCCGTCCGATGGAGCTCGTGGATCACCTCGTCGAGCATCTCCTTGGCATACAGGGTGGTGCCAAGCTGCTTTTCAAAGCCGACACGAATGACCCGCAGGATCTCGTAGTAAACGTGAGCGACTCCCTTCGCATAATAGAATGCGTCATCAGTCTGCAACCAGTCCTTGGGGACGACCAGGCTCCTGTTGACGTTTCCGAGCAGGTCCTTGTAAGTCGAGATCAACAGAACCAGGTTGTCCTTCCTGTAATAGAAGCTGCGCTTTCCCGTCTTGAGTTTCTCCACGAATCGCTTGAGGTGTTCCACCGCTTCGGTGTAAGAACTCTCGGCCGACGGAAACCAGAACTTGGTGGCGCTGTTCATGAACAGGTTGAGGGCCAGTTCCAGATCAGGATCATAGGTGTCGGCGTCGCCCATGCGTGTGAGACTGTCCTTCACGCGCAGTGTTGTGAACCGCATGGCCTCCAGGACGCCCAACTGGAAGTTGTTCACGTTGTCAGTGAAGCGTCCGATCAGGATGTCATTGGGCCTCCAGCCTAAAAACCGCCCTTTGAGCTCGTGCTCCATCAGGCTGATCATGGCTTCCACAAAGGAGACGCCGGCTATGGGAGATATTTCGGGAAGCACGGGCCCGTGCACCGCGTGGCCCTCGGCTGGCGCTCCGTGTTCGCCAACCGGGGCATGGGCTGCTTTGCCGGGTTCCGCCGTCGTGGCAGGCCCATGGCTCGGAGCGGCCGGTTCAACCTTGTGAGCGTCGGCAGCAGGCACGGTTCCACGCCCCGCGACTGGACCGTGGGCACCGGTACTCGGGCTGGGAGCAGCGCCGTGAGAAGTCGACTCCATGCTCATGGAAGACTGCGGCGCCGGGGCCACCGGCTCAGCTTGCTGTGCCTGGATTCCAGCGCCTGCCTGCCGATCGGGAACCGCGGATGCCTGGCCGCCTTCCGCGGGCATGAGGTCGTGGCGTTGCACCGCCGAACCTGAGTTGGGGATGAGCATAACCCCGAGCACAACGCCGAGTAGAATCCCCCAAAAAGACCTTTTTCGCCGCAAGACATGTTTTCCGCCACAGCGTGCCGCAAGCTCAGAATGAACTCCCATTGTCAGCGCTCCTTTTTCATGTTCGGCTCAGGTTCTCGAGTCCTCATCGATGTAGGTTGCACACGCATTGTCAGATTCCCATGCGGACACCCTGCTCAACCATAGTCCCTGTCCGCTGAACCGCTCCGCCAGGCGTTGAAAGAGGTACCGGGCGATGTTCTCGGATGAGGGATTGTTGCTCTGGAAGAAAGAAATATCGTTCAGGTAATGATGATCGAGTTCGAGCAGAATGTCCCTGGTGACTCGCTTCACTTCACCGAAGTCAACCAAGACGCCGCTTTCATCCAGGACCCTTCCCCGGAGGACCACTTCAACTTTCCAATTGTGCCCGTGGAGGTTTTCGCACTTCCCACGGAAGTTCCTCAAATTGTGGGCAGCGGCAAAATCGGTGATGATCTTCACTTCATAAAGGGGTTGGTTCAAACGAGGCCCTCCTGGCAGGTCACCAGCGCTTGGAGAGTTGAGTCAAGGGTGTGGGGAGCGCATCGGAGGCATCCCATGGGACTCGAATCATCCTCATCATTTGGGAAGCACTCAAGGAATTGACCCGGTCCTCGAAGGGTTCCCGGGTTCCTTGAAAACTGGCGAAAAAACCCCTTTGCATCAAGAAGTTATCAACATTTATCTTAAAAGCCTTGCCTTTGTCAATTCCTATCCCGGCGACACGAGAGACCACTGGGATGAGCCCGTTACGGGTGAGAGACCGGCGAACGTCCATTTTGGGGTTGACTGAGAATGCTTTTTACTCTAATTTTCATTTTCCACTGTGCTTCTCAAGGCGGTGTAGCTCAGTCGGTCAGAGCATACGGCTCATATCCGTAGTGTCCGGGGTTCGAAGCCCTGCACCGCCACCAAAAAGCTTGATCCCCAAGGGATGTCTCCTTACGAGCCTCGTTGACCCACAAGATGCACCGCTGGTGTGCACCTTGTGGGATCAGCGACGGAAACCTTTCCAGGTCAGAAAAAATCCTTCCCCCAGTCTTCCCGGTGAAAAATTGAACCCCAGTGTTTTCTTTGAAGTGCATGCTTTGTGGGGCAAAAAGGCCTCTCGAAAGATCTGCGCATTTCCCCGCTCTCGTTTTCAAACACCGCTTCCAGTCCCGTTGCAATCCCGTTGAGTCGAATTCCTTTGGAGGACAGACTCCCCGGGTTTCTTGGAATTCTTCCGGGTGTGAAAAGGGATCTCGGCGGACCAGTGCCGGAAGATCTCCATTTTTTTGTTGAAAAACAGCAAATTATCCAGTAATAGTTCAGGAAAACTCAGGAAATGTGAGGGCGGAGGACGGGCACCTGTCATGATCTTCCGCGGTTCTTTTTTGAAACATTTGAGGACGCTGCCATGACTCTGACGAAGGCTCACATTGTGGAGAATCTTTTTGCGAAGAATATCTTCACGAAGACCGAATCGGCGCACATCATCGAAACGCTCTTTGAGATCATCAAGATGACTCTTGAGGGTGGCGAGGACGTTCTGATCAGCGGTTTTGGGAAGTTCAGCGTCAAGGAAAAGAATCAGCGTCGCGGACGCAACCCCCAGACAGGGGCGCCCATCATGCTTGCGCCGCGCAAGGTCGTTACGTTCAAGTGCTCCGGAGTCCTGAGGGAGCGGATCAACGGGGAATGACCTCTCCTTGAAAGCCGTCCCGGAGCCACCCTTCCGATCTCACTGCGTCCCTCGCGAATGAGGGCTCCCGGCAAATCCAAATCGTTCAGTGACGAACAGGGTGAATTGGGTGTGCAGTTGGTGAGATGTCCTCAATAGACTGACTTGCCGCTGTCAGGTCCCGGCCGTATCAAGACCGAACGGCGCTCAGACCGAAGGCCGGTTTCTCGGAGGGCGTTTTCCACTACGCGCAAAGACAGCCGATCTCCAGGCGTCTCGACACGTGATCAACCTGGCGCTTCACCTTGCTGTTGCTGTCCTCCATTTCCTTCCTGATGGCCTGAACCGCATACACGGTGGAACTGTGGCTCCTGTTGAAGGCGCCTCCTATGCATTCCAGGGACTCCGAAGTGTATTGACGGCAGAGGTACATGCCGATCTTGCGGGCCAGGGTCAGTTCCTTCTTTCGTGAATTGGATATCAACAGCTCCCGCGATATTTGGTACGTTTCACACACCGTTTGCTGGATGCGATGGATGGTTATCTTTGGGAGCCGATCGAGCATCACCTGGGAGACCTCTTCCGCGAGCTCCAGCGATATGGGGACTTTCAGAATGCTGCTCTTGGCGATGATTCCCACCAGGGAGCTCTCCAACTGCCGTACATCTCCATTGATGCGGTTCGCCAGGAATTCGGCCACATTCTCGGGGAGCATCACCCCGTCGCTCTGGCTTTTCCTCCGAATGATCTCCTTCCGCGTTTCAAAATCAGGAGGCTCGATGCCGGCCACCAAAATGCCACCCAATCGGGACTGAAGGGCCAAGTTCAGTTTGGGAATATCCCTGGGATGGGCGCTCCCCGTGCAAAGGACCTTCTTCCCACGATCCATGAGCTCATCCAGGGTGTACACAAGCTCACTCTGAACCTTCTCCTTTCCGCTGAGAAATTCGATTTTCTCCAGCAGCAGGATGTCACAGCACGCCCGGTACTTGCTCTTGAAAACCTCGATGTTTCCCTGCTTCAAAGCAAAGATCATCTCGTTGGCGAATTGCTCGGTCGTGGCATATTGGACCCGCACTCCCGGATGCTGATGCAACAGGTAGTTGCCGACGGCATGGGAGAGATGACTCTTTCCCAGACCCGCATCGGCCATCAAGTACACGGAGTGGTTGAACATCTGTTGACCGCTCGCCATCCCCATGCTGGCCGCGTAGGCAAACTGGTTGCACTTCCCCACCACAAAATGGTCGAAAGTGAAGCGCTGATTGAAGGGCGGTCGCGATCTCACCACGAGGTCGTCGATGTTCAGCTGATGGAATCCTGCTTGCTCCCTCACTTCCCCCGGGTCTTTATCCTCCTCCACAATGACCCGATACTCGACGCGGCGAAGGGCTGGAAACTGCTCCTTTGCGATGGCCACCAGTTTGGACTCCAGTTTCTCACGGAGCCACTCCACGTGAAACCTGTTGCGACAGTCCAGAATGAGGCAACCATCTTCAAATCCAACACATTCGATGGTCGACACCCAAAAATCATACTGTCCCTTGGAGAGACTTTGCTGCAGCTTCTTTCGGACTTCTTCCCACTTGGTTTGCATACGGCGGAAGGCCTCTGCACTCTTTCTGGTTGGTGTTCCTGAAAATGCCAACTCCGTTTGACGGGATTGGAACAAAGAACTCCATCCCACCCACCGATTCAGGGAAACAGGAACGTCCACATATTGCGAGGATCAGCAACCCTGCATGCGAATGAGTGATTGCCTACCTCTGATCCGATTGCGTGAGCCCGAAAAGGCGAACAATTTGCGCAGCGTGTCTGCAGAAATGAAGGTTTGATGTCCTCAAACTAGCCCCATCGACAAGTGGCGCAAACCATACTTGCTGAAATCCTTCAGGTCAAAGTCGACCTGATGATTTCTCGGGAAGATCCCCCCTCGGTCATTTGGAGGAAAATTCTCTCGGGATGCGTGGATGTTAGCAGTCAAAAACAGCTAACTAGTTGACTGGTGAACGGTTTCCTTGGAAATTTTTTGCATTGTCTTCTCCATAGGTTACATGTGATTCGCCGCGTAGTTCTCCGAAGGATTGTAGGTTGAACTGCTCTTTTCGGCGGTTTTCGAAGAAATTCTTCGCACCAGACGTATCGCTGGGGAATGATGCTTCCACAGGGGCTGTCTTCGCCGATTTCCAGTGAGGCGCGCTCGATTTTCCCATGTGGGTTCGCCTCGAGCGTCCATTGCGGTGGGGGTCAGCTCAAGGCGTCGGGAATCCACGGGATCGCGGCCGTGTGATTTTGCTTCTTGCCTTGGTGGCGTTTTTCTGAAAAATATGATTAAGGTACAGAGTAACCGGCACAACGCATCCCACGGAGAAAGGATTCTTCCCCCATGCCGATTCCCTCGCGCAGCGAGTGTGTTTTCCTCATGAAAAAAGTCCGCATGCCCCTTCACATCCAACGTCACAGCGTGATGGTTGCCAAGCTCTCCGTTTATCTCGGTGACTTCCTCAACCAGAACAGCATCCGGTTGAATCTGGACCTGCTCGAGGCCGGGGCCCTTCTCCACGACATTGCCAAAGCGGAGGGGCTTGCCACTGGGGAACGCCACGACGAGCTTGGAGCCCGCATGCTGGAGGAGTTGGGTTACGGGCGACTGGCTTCCATCGTCAAGGAGCATGTGTGCCTGGACGCTGAGACTGTAACCGGTCCCGTCACCGAATCCTTGATCGTCAACTATGCCGACAAGCGCGTGATGCATGAAAGTGTGGTCAGTCTTCAGGATCGCTTTGACGACCTGATGATACGTTATGGAAAGACTGAAGGGCACAGAACGTACTTCCGCAAGAGGCTTGAGCTCTATTTGGCCCTGGAAGAGCGGATTTTCCACCATCTGCCTTTTGGTCCCGTCGACGATAAACTGATGCACATATCTTTGAACGGATATACAAGGGATGAATGGGAGGGTTATGAAGGCCGATAAACTGACCGTTGCGTTGTTGGCGGGAGGCAAGTCCGCAGAGCGGGAAGTGTCCCTGAAGAGCGGCGAGCAGGTATTTCAGTCACTCGACAAGGACAAGTACGACATAAGGCGCTACGACCCAAGTGTGGATCTTCCAAGGCTCGCCGGCGACGCTTCGCAGATAGACGTTGCGCTCATTATTCTCCACGGCAGAATGGGAGAAGACGGCACCATTCAGGGACTCCTCGAATCCCTTGAGATCCCGTACCAGGGCAGCGGAGTGCTCGGAAGCGCCATTGCCATGAACAAGATTCTCAGCAAGCAACTCTATGTTCAAGCGGGCCTGCCTGTTGCTCCTTACCTGGTCATGGACAAGACCCGACCCGAACCGCCGGCTCATGTGATGGAACAGCTGGGGCTGCCCGTCGTCATCAAGCCGGAGCACGAAGGTTCCAGCATCGGCCTGAGCATCGTCCGCAACGCCGATTCCCTGCTGGACGCCCTCCAGTTGGCCTGGCAATACGACCGACGCTGCCTTGTCGAAAAGTACATTTCCGGCATGGAGATCACCTGTGGAGTCCTTGGCAATGACTCGCTGCAGGCACTGCCCCTTGTGGAGATCATCCCCGGTGAAGGCCATGACTTCTTCGACTATAAGGCAAAATACACACCTGGAGCGTCGAGCGAAATCTGCCCTGCCCGCATTTCCGCGGAAATCACGGACAAGGCCCAGAAATACGGGATCACTGCACACAAGGCCCTTTTCTGCCGCGGGTACAGCCGCACCGACATGATCGTCTCTGAAAATGAAATCGTCATCCTCGAGACCAACACCATCCCCGGCATGACCCAGACGAGCCTTTACCCGCAGGCCGCCGCCGCCGCGGGCATCCCCTTTTCCGCCCTGATGGATCGTCTCATCGAACTGGCCATGGAAAAGTAAACTCTTTGAGGTTTGGAAGTCGCGTTTTTGGAAGTACCCCTGGATGCCGGCTTTCGCCGGTATGATGAACATCACCGGGGATCACTCCTAAACTTCGGGACCGATCTTGGTGTACAGTGTCCTCACCTGCAGGCACCGCTTGGCGTATCCTTCTGAAAGGATCCTCGAAAGGGTTTCACTAAACCGAAGGGATGTGTCCACACGCACGTGATGCGTCGAGTCCATTTCGGTCGGCGCTTCGTAATCCAGGATCATCTGGGGCAGGTGCCGAAGCCGCGCATCGGAGATACTCCCCTGCCCTTCTCGTTCTTCGAGCCTCCGGCGGATGATCTCCTCTTCGCACGCACATTCAACGAATATGAGGTTTGTGTCCAGGTCCCTTGCCAGTTGTCGCACCTCATCCCGCCACCTGCTTTTGGAGAATGTGGCGTCCAGGACCACGGAATGCCCCTGTTTCAATTCCTCCTGAGCCAATGAGAGCATCTTGGCATAGACCCGTTGCCGCATGGAACTCTGATAGATCCCGCCATCGTGAGGAACGATTTCCGTCTGGTGGATCTGGCGCCCGGCCAGCTCCTTGCGAATCACGTCGGATTGCAGGAGGGGCAGGGACAGTTTCTCGGCCATCGCCTTCCCCAGTGAAGACTTCCCCGAGGCCGGCAAACCCATCATTACCCAGATGGTGGGCCGGCTGAACTGCAGGGCATAGCGATAGGCCTGCAGCAAGTAGCTTCTGGCCTCCGCTTTGAGGGCCTCCTTCTCCTTTGCGCAGTGCACCTCCGTCGACCGCAGGCATGCAACCTTCACCTTCACCACCGCCCGATACGAGGCGTAGAAATCAAGCAGGGCGTAGACTTCGAAATCAAGGGAACGCTCCGCATAGGCAGCAAGAAGCGCCTGGGACAGCTCACGGCCTCCCCTGTGTTCCAGGTCCATGTGGAGAAAAGCGAGATCGGAGATGACATCTCCGTAACGAAATCGGTTGTTGAACTCGATGCAGTCTATGATGTCGATTCCATTGCAGAAATAGATGTGGTCGCATCGCAGATCTCCATGTCCGTCACGAATCCGCTCCATCTCCACACGGCGTTCGAAGAGGCCGCCATGACTCAGAAAAAACGCGCGGCTCACCTGCCTGATGAACTCAAAATCCTCGGGACTAACCAGGTCGTCGACGAAAGGCCCGATCTGGAAGAAATTCTCCTCCATGTTGAATGCGATGACGTCCGCATGCCCGTATTGATCGATTTCCGCATTTCTGAGACTGGTCTCGTAGAAGTCTGCCAGGAGGCATCCCAACCTTTGCATGTCGGCACCCGAGATGCCCCCGGACTCGAGCAGCCAAAGCAGGCTCTCCTTTTCGTCGAGCTGTTTCATCCTGACGGCATACTCGACAACCTCACCCCCGCTTCCGGGGCGAAAGCGATTGTTCTCGTCCCGCCGTATGGGCATGACCTCTTGGTAAACACCATGGCTGAGCCGCTGGTTGAGCCTCACCTCCTGCTCGCAGAAGTATCTTCGGGATTCCAAGTCGGCAAAATTGAGGAAGCCGAAATCCACGGGCTTCTTGATTTTGTAAGCCCATCTGCCCGTGAGAAAAACGCTGGAGATGTGGGTGTCGCGGCGTTCGAGGCGGGAAACCTCGTGCGGATAAAAGGCGGGATCTGCCATGGCCTGGCAGATTTCTTCGAATTCTGTCGGGGCCTTCAAGGTCACCTGTCCAAGAGGAGGTTTTCGATTCCTCGAGACGCCGCGGACCGATTCGACCCACATGGGTGATCCCCGCGACACATTGGGGGGTATTCTACCTTCTGAACCTTTCAATGCAGGCATACGCACTGTGATTGTGGATGGATTCGAAGTTCTCCACGTCCACCTTGAACCACAGAATATTGGGGTCTTCCTTGAGATCCCTCGCGATATCCCGCACGACGTCCTCCACAAACTTCGGATTTTCGTAGGCTTTTTCCGTCACATACTTCTCGTCCGGTCTCTTGAGCACAGAGTATACCTCACAGGACGCTGCCCGCTCTATCAATCGCACGAGCTCCTCGATCCAGACAAAACGCTTGAACCTCACGGCGAGCTTGACCATCCCTCTTTGGTTGTGCGCCCCGTGTTCACTGATCTCCTTGGAACAGGGACACACCGTGGTGATGGGCACATTGACTTCAAGAACCAGGTCGCAGCCGGTCCGGTGATTGACGGAGCCCGACACGCGGCACCCGTATTCCATCAAACCGTCTGTTGAGGTGATGGGCGACCTCTTCTTGACGAAGTAAGGAAAGGAGATTTCCATGTGGGCCGATTCAGCGCTGAGTCGATCCTGCATGGCTCCAAGGACCTTGGAGAATTCACGGATGTCGAGATTGCCGTGGAATTCGTTGAGGATCTCTATGAAACGGCTCATGTGCGTGCCCTTGAATTCCCGCGGCAGGTCCACGTACATGTTGATACAGGCGACGGTGTGCTGAACTCCGTTGTTTTGGTCCATCACGGTGATCGGATACCGGATGTCCTTCACCCCCACCTTGTCCACATTGATATTGCGGTGATCGTACTGATTCTGGACGTCAATCATCGGGATCACTCTCGGTCTAAGCCCTTGATGCATCAAGCTTAGAGAAGCTCACGACATTTCGGGCAATCTCCTCGAAGGCCTTTTGCGTCTCCTCGGAGACATCTTCCGGATATGCACCTCTCAGATCGGCTTCAATGATCTTCTCATCGTAGGGCACAAATCCCAGGAATTGAAACCCTTCCAGGTTCTCGAGCAGGAACCGGCGGTCACCGTCCCCCCGGACCTTGTTCCCAACGAGGGCAACGCGATCAAGGCCTATGTCGCTTCCGAGGTCCTTGATTCGCAAGGCCGTGTCCATGCTCCGGCGCCCGGGTTCCACCACGACGATCAGCCAGTCCACCGCCTTGGATGTCCCCCGCCCCAGGTGCTCGATGCCCGCTTCCATGTCCATGATCACCACCTCATCCCGACGCAGGATGAGGTGCTGAACCAGGTTCTTGAGGAGGACGCTCTCAGGACAGACGCAACCGCTCCCGCCTTTTTTCACGCCTCCCATGATCATGAGGCGTATGTGATCTCCACTTCTCACCGCCAGTTTTTCAGGGAGATCGTCGACCTGGGGATTCATCTTGAAGAACCCTCCGAAGCTTCCCGGTACTGACTCCGTCCGCTCGGCTACGAGATCCTTCATCTCCGAAATGGGTGTGATGGCGGAAGCATCCTCGATACCCAAACCGTTTCCCAGATTGGCATCGGGGTCGGCGTCGATGGCCAGAACATGCTTACCCTGTTTTGCAAACCACTTGACCAGAAACGCAGCAAGAGTGGTTTTTCCCACTCCCCCTTTTCCGCTCACCGCGATCTTCAAGGCTTTCCTCCATTATTGGGAACATTGGGAAATGCATGGGACATTGTCTCATCCAAACGGCAGGATTCCACTCTCGCTTCGCTCTACACACAATGACACTGTTTTTGTCGGTCCCTAATGACTTCCGGCAGGAAAAAACGGATTCTCGAAAGAAGGAGGAGATTGCTCAACTCATCCCGGGAGATGCCGCGAGATTCCGGGAGAGTCCCATGAGTCGGTAGACGAGCATGCCACTCAGCACTGCGATATCCTCGGCGGAGAAATCGTATTGGATGACCGAATCGAAAAGGATGCCGGCTTCGGGAGAGAACTCCTCATCGCCTTTCCAAAGGACCAACTGAATGGGAATACGCGGGAGCACGGAAAAAACCATGCCGACATCTCCCGCCTCTACGGGTCTCCCCCCCATGAGTCGGCCGCAACTCTTGAAGAGCTCGACATTTCGCCCAAACGTGGCGAGAAAAGGATCGCGAGCCCTTCTCTGAAAAGCGTCATAGTAAAACTGCCCGTCGGGAACTTGCCGGAATGTGATGAGCTCGCCAGTGAGAGGTTTTCCAGAAGCGCGAAGGAGGTAGTGGACCATGAGGATCTTCTCCGGCAGAGGAACTTCGGCTTCTTCTCCTTCCTTGAGGACTTCCACGGTGGCACCCACCTGGACGATGTAGGGTTTCCCGAAAAACAGGACACGCATCCGTCCTTCCGAGCCGTCAGCCGCGGCGATTTCCACTTCGGCACGCCGCGAGAGTTGCTCGAGGTCGGTGTTTCGGAGCTCCTCCGATGCCAGTCGAAAAGATTCCCTGTAATCGTCGATTCGAGCCATCCGCGGGTTGATTCCCTTCGTTGGGATCGCTGTCAGTGAACATGGAATTGCAAAGGACGCTTAAAACTATTATACGAAAGGGAGGGACAGGAAATCAACCGTAAGTTCCCGTGTGTGCGGTTCCCACAAGGTTCCGTGACGACCGCGGTCCAATGCTCCACTTACTCGGAGATATCAGCCATGCACCCTTCACGTCCGACCTGAAGCTCCCCACTTCTCGACATTCAGTACCGATGGCTCAGAATTCTGTTGAATTGCCCGGGCTCTCGGTTGTAATAATCTCAGCGCCAATTCCAAGTCAAAAAAGGAGCGACTCCTCCATGCAGGTCAGAGTACTCGGTTCATCGGGTTCAGAGGTGCCCGGCCACAATTCCCCCGCCTTTCTGATTGACGACTTCCTGCTTCTGGACGCCGGGACCGTTTCCCTTTCCCTGGACACCCAGGCTCAATGCAGGATCAGCCACATCTTGCTCACCCACGCACACCTGGACCACATCAAGGCCATTCCCTTTCTCCTGGACAATATCGTTTCCAGCGAGCAGTCCTGTCGGATAACTGTCCTCAGCGGCAAGGACGTCCTCACCGACCTGAAGCGCAACATTTTCAACGACAGGATTTGGCCTGATTTCACCCTGCTACCGAACCCCGAGAGGCCCGTCCTGCAGTACGAGCAGATCTCCACACGGGGCTTTTTCGAGATCAGGGGATTCAGGGTGTATGCTTCCAGGGTGAACCACGCCGTTCCCGCCTACGGATACATGGTGGAAAATGCGTCAAGACACTCCCTTGTTTACACCGGAGATACAGGACCCACCGAAGGAATCTGGAAACGGATGCGGGGACACACTGTGAAGGGACTCATCATCGAAGTTTCTTTTCCAAATGAGATGCAGGATCTCGCCATAGCTTCAGGCCACCTGACGCCATCCCTCCTCAAGATGGAAATCCAGAAGATGCCCTCCATTCCCACCAACATCTACATCACACACCTGAAACCCTATTACAGGGAAAAGATTGAGAGGCAACTCCGGGAAATCGAAGGAGTGTCCATCACCCTTCTGGAAGACGGCCTCACCCTCAGCATCTAGAACTTTACCTTTGCGCTTTCGGCTCACAAACCACCAAGAGCACGGCGCAACATAGCCGCACCCAAACACCGTTTCACCACGAAGCGCACGAAGAAAACGCTAGAGCGCAGTCTTTTGTCTTCGTGCTCTTCAGTGGTGAAAATAAAATCGAACGGCAAGGGTGCAATGGAGTCTCAAGGCGGACTCTTATCCCCTCAGAAGCTCCCGGGCAATGATGAGCCTCTGAATTTCACTGGTCCCCTCGTAGACCATGGTGATGCGGACATCCCGATAGAACCGCTCCACAGGGAAATCCTTCGTATAACCGTATCCGCCGAGGATCTGCATGGCGTCATGGCATGCCCTGGTGGCCGACTCCGTGGCGAACACCTTGGCCATGGACGCCTCCTTGGCATAGTACTTTTTCTGGTCCTTCAGGGATGCGGCCCGGAGCAGCAACAGGCGGGCCCCCTCCAAACGGGTGTAGTTGTCGGCGATCATCCACTGGATGGCCTGGTGCTGGGCGATGGGCACATCGAACTGGATCCGCTCCTTGGCGTAGTTGGTGGCAAAATCCATTGCGGCGAGCCCTATGCCGAGGGCCATGGAGCCGATCCCTACTCTTCCACCGGCAAGCTCGGCCACGGCAATCCTGAACCCGTCGTTCAGTTTTCCGAGCATGTTCTCTTTCGGCACGCGACAGTTGTCGAAGAGGATCTCATTGGTCGAGGACGCGTTCTGCCCCATTTTGCTCTCGTCCTTGCCGATAATGAAGCCGGGGAAAGATGGTTCCACAAGAAACGCGCTGATCCCCTTGCCCTTCCGGGCCTCCTTGTCCGTAACGGCCCAGGCGACAAAGACTCCCGCATATTCGGCGCTCGAGATGAATATCTTGCCTCCGTTCAGGACCCAGTGGTCCCCGTCTAGCACGGCCGTAGCCCGCATGGCGGCGGGATCGGAACCGGCGCACGTCTCGGTCAGGGCGAAGCTTCCCGCAGGGTATTCCCCGCTGCAGAGCGGCGGGATGTATTTCTGCTTCAGTTCTTCGGTCCCCACCGCCTGAATCACCTCGGCCACCATGTTGGTGACGGAGGTCGTGACCGTGGTGGATGCGCACGCGCGGCCCAGCTCGGTCATAGTCAGTGAAAAGGCTACGGTCCCTGCGCCCGTTCCTCCGTACTCGGGATCCACATTGAGTCCCATGAACCCTAGCTCCGCGAGCTTCTTCAGGTTGGCCTTGAGAATCTCCCGGTTCTTGGTCTGGTCCAGTTGTGCCGCCACGGGCTCCAGTTCACGCTTGGCAAACTTGGCGGCCGTGTCTTGAATGATTCTCTGTTCTTCCGTGAGTTCGAAATCCATGGTGTCCTTTCCGTCCATTAGTATGCGTAGAATCCGCGTCCCGTTTTCCTTCCGAGCCAACCGGCCTCCACGAATTTTCGAAGCAGCGGGCATGGGCGGTATTTGGAGTCGCAAAAGCCTTCATAGAGCGTTTCCATGATGGCCAGGCAGGTGTCGAGGCCGATGAGGTCGGCGAGAGCGAGAGGGCCCATGGGATGGTTCATCCCAAGCTTCATCACCGTGTCGATGTCTTCCTTGGAACCGACCCCGTGGTACAGGCAGTAGACGGCTTCATTGATCATGGGCATGAGGATGCGATTGGCGATGAAACCGGGATAGTCCTCGGATTGAGCCGGGGTCTTTCCAAACTTGAGTGCCAGATCCCACGTGACCTGAAAGGTGTCATCCGACGTGGGAAGGCCACGGATCACCTCAACGAGCTTCATCACCGGAACGGGGTTCATGAAGTGCATGCCGATGACCTGGGTCGGTCTTTTGGTTTGAGCCGCTATGCGGCCGATGGGAATCGACGAGGTGTTGCTGGCCAGGATGGCATGTGCGGGGCAAACGGCATCCAGGTCCCTGAAGATCTGGAACTTGATGGGTTCGTTTTCCGTGGCGGCCTCCACCACATAGTCCGCGGCGGCCATTCCCTTGAGGTTCACAGTGGTTCTGATCCGGGCGAGAATGGCTTCCTTGTCCTGGGAAGTCATCTTCCCCTTTTCGACGTTCTTGGTCAGGATGTTCGTGATGTTCCCCAGCCCCTTCTGGACGAGCTCCTCCTTGACGTCGCTCATGATCACCTGCAGGCCGGCCATGGCCGCGACCTGCGCGATCCCGTTCCCCATCTGCCCGGCACCAACAACTCCGAAGGTCTTGACTTCCATGTTCCTCCTCCTTTTGCCCTGAAGGTTCCAGACCCGAAGAGCGCCCTCCGCGCTTGAGCCCGGGATAACCTGAATCTTCAGTCCCTTCTCCTGTCACAACCAATCCAAGCAGGAATTGAAAACCTACCGCTTGACCACCATCGCAACGGCCTCGCCACCGCCGAGGCAGAGGGAAACCAATCCCATCTTTTTGTCCTGTCGCACCATCTCGTGGAGCAGGGTCACCAGAAGGCGGCATCCACTGGCACCAATGGGGTGACCCAGCGAGACGCTTCCTCCGTTCACGTTGACCCTGGAGGGGTCCAGCTGCAGCTCCTTGAGGACTGCCACCGTGGACCCGCTGAAAGCCTCGTTGACTTCCAAGAGCTCCAAATCCCCCAGTCCGATCCTCTCTTTCTTGAGGCACTTGGGAATGGCCCAGATGGGAGCGACCAGGACGTAGCGCATGTCTATGCCGGCCGACGCCTGGGCTCCTATGGTGGCAAGGGCCCGGCAGTTCAAGGCTTCGGCCTTCTCCCTGGACATGACCACCACCGCGGCGGCCCCGTCACTGATGATGGATGCGTTCCCCGCAGTGGTGACTCCGTCCTTTTTGAACGCCGGCCTCATCTGAGCCAGCGCTTCGTAAGGCGTTTCCTTGGGGCATTCATCGACGCTGAAAAGGACTGGGTCTCCCTTCCTTTGAGGTACGGGCACCGGCACGATCTCGTCGGCGAACCTCCCGGCCTTCATGGACTCCAGGGTGCGCCTGTAAGATTCCGCGGCGTAGCGGTCCTGATCTTCGCGGGAGATGCCGTATTTCTCGGAACAGAGCTCGTTGGATATGCCCATGTGGAAATCGTTCACAATATCCCAGAGGCCATCGTGGACCATGTGATCATGGATCGACCCGTCACCCATGCGATACCCAAACCGGGCCTTGGCGAGATAGAACGGGGCGAGACTCATGCTCTCCATGCCCCCCGCAACAACCACGTCCGCATCTCCTGTCTGAATCGCCTGAGCCGCCAGCATCACCGCCTTCAATCCCGATCCACAGACCTTGTTGAGCGTGATGGCCTCGATCTCCCAGGGCATCTTCGCCTGTACGGCCGCCTGCTTGGCAGGGTTCTGTCCATAACCGCACGGCAGGACCATTCCCATGATCACTTCCTGAACCTCTTCCTTTCCGATTCCGGCCCTGCGGACACTCTCCTCGATGACGACAGCTCCAAGCCTGGTGGCTTCAATGCCCCCCAAGGAACCGTTGAAGTTTCCGATGGGGGTTCTTGCGGCGCTCACGATGACGGCTTCTCGCATGATTTCCTCCTGTGGGAAGGGATATCCTCAAACTGTGATCTGTTCTCGGCCATGCTCGGGAATGATGGGGTGCAGCAGGGCGGCAAGGGTCTCGGGCGCAAGATTGCGCACCAGGACGGTCTTCCGCCTGGATTTGTGACCCTGCACCAGTTCCAGGTCCGATTTGGCGACATCGAGAACAGCGGCAAGATACCGGATGCACTCCTTGTTGGCTTCCCCCTCAACCGGTGGGGCCGCGAGACGGATTTTCAGCCTGTCTCCCTGCATTCCCGATATCGCGTTCCTGGACGCCCTTGGCTGCACGGCCAAATCCAGGAGAGTGCCTTCACGGACGCGGCGCATGTAAGGAGGGAGGGTCATCTCTTCAGCAATCCTCAAACAGCGTGGAAGGGTTTGAGCGAAACCATTATTAATCCACCGCGGGCGAGTCTATCAAACATTATTTTACAGCTTGAAACCCCTGGCGGGTTTTTGTCCCGGTCATGTTCCGACCCCACGATAAAACATGGTTGAAACACGCGGCGTTATGTCAGATTTGATAAATTTACAGCTCTTGAGAAATATGTTCTTAGAATGTCTAAAGGTAATGGATATTCTCGGCAGGCATGCAGCAGCCCGCCCTGGGTCATCGAAACAGAAGAGTTTCGCCCTTGTCGTTCCGGCGGCATCCGATGGACAATCTTACAATGGAGGCACTGTATGGACAAGATTTTGCGGATAGATATGGGTGCGGATGGAGGACCCCGTGCCACAGCCGAGCCTGTGGGAGAGTATGCGGGGTTGGGAGGAAGGGCACTCACATCGACCATGATCTCCAAGGAGGTCCCTCCCCTGTGTCATGCCCTGGGAGCCGAAAACAAGCTGGTGATTGCGCCCGGGCTCCTCAGCGGGTCCATCGGAGCCATGTCGGGTCGCCTCTCGGTGGGGACGAAGAGCCCACTTACTGGAGGCATCAAGGAGTCCAATTCGGGGGGGCAGGCGGCCCAAGTCCTGGCAAGGCTCGGATACGCCGCCATTGTCCTCGAGGGAAAGCCGAAGAGCGATGACCTCTACAAAGTTTTCATCAACAAGGACGGAGTGGAAATCACCGCCGACAACTCCCTCAAGATGCTCCCCAACTACGATCTCGTTGAAAAACTGAAGGGTCAGTACGGAGACAAGGTCGCCTGCATCTCCATCGGCACCGCCGGTGAAATGAAAATGTGCGCCGCATCAGTGGCCGTGACCGACATGGAGCAGCGCCCCACTCGGCATGCGGGACGCGGTGGTGTAGGGGCGGTCATGGGGGCCAAGGGGGTCAAGGTCATCATTCTGGATGACACGGGAATGGGCATGCGGAAGGCCAAGGATCCCGACAAGTACAAGGAGGCCAACAAGCGATTCGTGGAAGGGCTCAGAAATCACCCGGTCACCGGCCAGGGGCTCCCGGCCTACGGAACCAACGTGTTGACCAACATCCTCAATGAAGCCGGTGGGTACCCCACCTACAACTTCAAGGAAGGCCGTTTCGACGGCGCTCATCACATCAGTGGAGAAACCCAGGCAGAGACGGAGAACCAGCGAGGGGGAAAGGGCGCCGCCACCCACGGCTGCCATCGCGGCTGCGTCATCCGCTGTTCGGGAACCTATCACGACAAAGACGGTCATTTTCTCACCAAGCAGCCCGAGTACGAAACCGTGTGGGCCCATGGAGGCAATTGCGGCATCTGTGATCTGGATGCCATTGCAAAGCTCGATTTCATGGACGACAACTACGGCCTCGACACCATCGAGATGGGAGTGACCATCGGAGTGGCCATGGAGGCGGGTCTCATCAAGTTCGGTGATGCGGAAGGGGCCATCAGGCTCATGGAGGAAGTGGGGAAGGGAACCCCCCTGGGGAGAATTCTCGGCAGCGGCGCCGCGGTGACGGGGAGGGTCTTCGGTGTGGAGAGAGTTCCGGTGGTGAAGGGCCAAGCGCTTCCCGCCTACGATCCCCGGGCCGTGCAGGGAATCGGGGTCACCTACGCCACCTCTCCGATGGGTGCGGACCACACGGCTGGATACGCCGTCGCCACCAACATCCTGAAAGTTGGGGGCTACGTCGATCCTTTGAAGCCCGAGGGCCAGATCGCCCTCTCCAGGGATCTTCAAATCGCCACGGCCGCCATCGATTCAACGGGCATGTGTCTCTTCATCGCTTTTGCCGTCCTGGATCAGCCGGACACCTTCCAGGCTCTCCTCGACATGCTCAACGCCTTCTTTGGCCTGAACATGACCGGAGACGACGTGGTGGCCCTCGGCAAGAAGATCCTTTCGATGGAGAGAGAATTCAACTCCAAGGCCGGCTTCACGGCTCAGCACGACCGCCTGCCCAGGTTCTTCAAGACCGAACCCGTTGCCCCGCACAATGTTACCTTCGGAGTCAAGGACGAGGATCTTGACCAGGTGTTCAACTGGTAATCCGCGCCTGTTGAAGTGATCCGCGAGGGAGAGGATGCGATTTCCTCTCCCTTTTTTTGTTTGACACGCCACCGGATCTCCTCCCTCTGTCAGAGTTGTTGACAGGTCGGAGTGCGTGAAATATAAGGGCTTCCAGACGCCTTGGAATGACAGTGGCAATTCTCCCCTTCCCGGCTTCAGCGTTGCCTTCCATCGTTCCTCACATCGGGCGCCAGGCTGTCACCCTAAGAAGTGGATCATCGTTTACAGAGAAGAGGTAATGAGATGAAGAAAACACGGACAATAGCTGTGCTCGTCCTCACTGTCGCTTTCGTGTGGGGTTTTGCCATGACTTCAAGTCGTGCCTTCGGGGCCGAGTTCTCCGCGGACATTGCAATGAAGCCGAAAGGTGAACAGGAGCTCCAGAGCAAGATTTTTGTGAAGGACAAGAAGATCCGCCACGAACTCACGGAAGATGGTGAAACCCAGATCATCGTCTTCAGGCCTGACAAGGGAGTCGTCTGGACCATCATCCCCGAGGAGAAGATGTATGTGGAAGCTCCCATGGGTGATTCGGAAAAGACTCTCGAGGAGTGGACGCCCGAGAAGGAAAAAAAGGCCAAGAGCCTTGGAGACGATACGGTTTCGGGATATCCGTGCAAGAAGTTCGAATTGGTTGAAGACGGAGAGAAAGTGACCTTCTGGGTGTCCAAGAAGTTCCCTTTTCCCATCAAGGTTCAGGACGAGGAAGCTGTCATTGAATACCGCAACATCAAGGAGGGAGGGGTTGCCGACTCCCTGTTCGATGTCCCGGCGGGATACGAGAAGATGTCCATGACCGAGATGCCTGGAAACAAAGCCCCAGGTAACTGAGCCTGGGACGGGAAGCTCTCCTTTCCGGAAATCGCCTCACCGGCAAAACCCGTTTTGCGGGGGCCCGGGGAAACCCAAGACACGTTGGCTCGGAGGCTCCCGCAATCCCTTTTACACCAAGGATCCATCCATTCCCCAGTGACCGACAGTCCCCTCATCAGTTTTCCCCCTGGGACCCGGCGAGCCCGATTCCTCCGCCGCGACAAGCGATTCCGCGTGCAGGTCGAATCTGAAGGGAATCCGTTCTGGGTTCACTCCAACAATTCCGGCAGCATGATGGGGCTCCTCAGAAAAGGGGCCCCCGTCGTCGTTTCACCCGCCATGCGGCCCGGTCGGAAGCTACCGTTCACCCTTGAGCTCATCAAGATCGACGGCGTCTGGGTGGGGGTGAACACGAGCGTCCCCAACAAGCTTTTGCACCTCGCCTGGAAGCATGGAATTTTGTCCGAGACGATGGACTATGAACATTTCCGTGGCGAGGCAACAGCGGGTCAGAGCCGCCTGGATGCCTTCCTCACGGGGCCGAGGGGCTCTCTCTGGGTTGAGGCCAAGAACGTGACCCTCGTTGAGGACGGAGTCGCCTATTTTCCCGACGCGGTCACCCAACGGGGCCAGAAACATCTCGCCGATCTTATTTCCCTCGCACAACACGGGCAACGGGTGGCCTGCTTCTACCTGATTCAGAGGGAGGATGCCCTCTGCTTTGCACCGGCGGACTTCATCGATCCTGATTTTGCATCGCTTTTCTGGAAGGCCATGAACGAAGGAGTGGAGATGTGGGCCTACCGGGCCGCGGTCTCACCCGATGGCATCGGACTCGGACCAAAGGTGAAGGTCCTAGCCTGAGGGGATGCACCAAAGGCTTCAGTGGTTTTCAATCTAGTTGAGCGGTTCTTGTGGGACAACCACGAGGGTCATGAAGAAACAAGAAGGGACCATGAGACTGGAAACGTCCTTGCCCCGAACACGTCGTGTTTTGGCCGGGCAAGGTCTTGCCGCGCGGAAAAAGCTGATGATCAGTACTTCCTGCAACAGCATCGGGCGCACCCCGGGAAGAGTCCCTTGGCGATGATTCTGCGAAAGTTCCGGATCTCGGGGCAGTTCCACACTTCCATGAAGGGTCTTCGGGAGATGTTTCCCCCCTGAACGTGGAGACAGGGGATGACGCTTCCATCCGGCAGAATCCGGCAGTCCGTCCACAAACACTTGCAGGTGTTCGTGAAAGGATGCCCCAGGTCAAGGTAGTATGGGTCCAGCTTCTCGCGGCTGAGATTGGGTGAGAAGTTTACCATCATGGGGGAACGGCTCCGCCGTTGGACCTTCTGCATCAGTTCCCTCAAGGCCGGCATGTCCACTGTCCCGATCTCCGTTTCATAGTATTCACCTTCAGGCTTGGAGGGAGTGACGATCTTCAGCCCGTGGAACTCCGCCCATTCCTCGGAAAAGATGCGATTGTGGCGCTGCACGTTGGCCGGCGAATCGAAGATGGTGTGCAAATAATTGAGGACATCCACCCCCAAGGTCTCGGCGAGAGGCATCATCTCTTCACCCCTGGTCAGGTTGGTCTTTGAGAGGACACAGTTCAGGCTCACCAGAGGCCCCGGCACACGGGCCTTTCGACGCGCCTCCAGGAGAGCGGCGACGCCCGCCAGTGACTTCCGAAAGCTCCCCCGCACCCCCCGGATCTCGTCGTGGACTTCCTCCGGTCCGTCGATGGAGACGATGATGAACTCGACCCCCTTCTCCACCAGGAATTCCGCCTCACGGCGAAGCAGGGTCCCGTTGGTGACGAGCTCCACCACGAAGTTTCGCTCCTTGGCAGCCGTGATGAACTCACGGAAATGCGGGTACAGGAGGGGCTCGCCGCCAGTCAGAGCTATGAGGGGACGGAATGAGGCTGTTTGATCCAGCAGGTGGACCCAAGGCGTCAGGGGGAGTTGATTGGCCGGGTCGTTCCAGGGGAACCTGTCTTTTTCCGTGTCCTTTCGGTCCTGAATGCACATCCGGCATTGGAGGTTGCATGACCGCGTGAGATTGATCTTGATGAGGACCGGCGGCGCGGCATGCCCGGTGGTGGATCGGCGATCGAGCCTTGCCCCGATTTCGTGGCGGTAAAAGGTTCTGGCGAAGGTTTTCACCATGTTGGGGTTCCGGTGGATCATGCCGAGAAGGCGACGGCGAAACGACATGCGGCCCGCCTCATCGGAAGCGCTCATATGTTTTTCCTCCATGACTGTTTCAAAGACTGCAGGCCGGCGCGAGGTCTCATGAAAAGCCCGAGGGAAAAGGAAAACCCCGGCTCTCTCATTACCTGCAGAAAACCGGGGCCGCTTTGTTCGGGAATGTGTGAGGTTCGTCGGCGGCACGGCTGTCATCGCCGGCAGCGCGGAACACTATCGCAATTCCTCCGACAGCACCTGCTGCACCAGCGAGTACGGATCCGACTCCTTTTCGACGATCATCCTGACCAATCCCTCGAGAGACACGCCCCGTGATTCGAGTCTGCACAGGATGGTCTTGAATGCTTCGTCTCTCAATGCCTCCATGAGCTGGTTTCGTGCTCGCTTGGAAAGCACGTCATCAAGCTGCCCTTTGTCGTTGGCGAGGAGGAAGCCCCGGTGTTTTTCGATGCTCTGGAACAGCTCCTCGATGCCCCTCCCCTTCACGGCCTCGGTCTCAACGATCTGAGCTTCCCAGCCGTTGCTCTCTTCCCTGCGGCGTATTCCCAGTTCGATGAGGTTTCGGATCTCGCGGACCGTTTTTCTGGATCCCTCCCGATCGGCCTTGTTCACCACGAAGATGTTTCCGATCTCCATGATGCCGGCCTTGATGGCCTGAATCTCGTCTCCCATCCCCGGAATGGTCACCACGATGGTCGTGTGGGCACTGTGGACGATCTCCACCTCGTCCTGGCCGACCCCGACCGTCTCCACCAGGATGACGTCTTTTCCCATGGCGTCGAGGACGTTGATCATGTCATTGGTGGACCGGGTCAATCCGCCGAAATGCCCACGGGTGGCGAGGCTGCGTATGAAGACGCCGCTGTCCAGGAAGTGTCTCTGCATGCGGATGCGATCCCCGAGAATGGCCCCGCCGCTGAAAGGGCTCGTGGGATCCACGGCGAGGATCCCCACCGTTCTTCCTTCCTTTCTGTACCGGAGGGCCATTTGATCCACCAGGGTGCTCTTACCGACGCCTGGAGATCCGGTGAATCCCACCACGTAGGCTTTTCCCGTATGAGGGTAGAGCTCTTTCAGGATGCTCTGCGCCGAAGGAATCTGGTCGTCGATATCGCGGAGGAGTCGCGCCGTGGCACGCACCTCTCCTTCAAGAATCAGATCTACGATGTCCATCACTCATGCCCGTCTCTGTCTATGAATCCGTCTCCCATCGTAGCACTAGGCCAGGATCGCCTGCCGCGGCTTGACGTTCTGCCTCACCCACTCGATGATCTCCTGAAGCTTGGCGCCGGGCTCAAAAACCTCCTTGATCCCGGAGCTCTTGAGCTTGGGGATATCCTCCAGGGGAAAGATTCCGCCCCCGATAACGGAGATGTCTTCAGCCCTCTGTTCCCTGAGCAGTTCCATGATCCTTGGAAAGGAGTACGTGTGTGCCCCGGAAAGGATACTGAGGCCTACCATGTCCACATCTTCCTGAATCGCCGTGCTCACGATCTGCTCGGGAGTCTGATGACACCCAGTGTACACCACTTCGAATCCGGCGTCACGAAAAGCGCGCGCGATGACGCGGGCTCCTCGGTCGTGCCCGTCCAGTCCAGGTTTCGCAATCAGTACACGCAGTTTCCTGTCCTTCTCCATGGGAATGATCCCTCCTCTTTCCATCATGATCCATACGAATGTCGCCGGAGGCGCTTCCCGCATCGCCCCGGGATTTGGTTCCAGCCGTTAGAAAGTCCCCGGGTCCGAATAGGTTCCGAAGACCTGCCTGAAAAGGTCGCAGCACTCCTGCTCGGTGGCCCCGGCTCGCACCGCATCGATGAGGGCCGGCATCACATTGTTTTCCCAGCACGGCTTGCCTTCACAGCGTCTTGTGAGCTCGTCCATCGCTTTCTGCAGCTTGATCTTGTCGCGGCTCTCCTTGAACCGGTTCAGACGGTCGACCTGTCCTTGCTCGAGGGAGTCGTCGATTTTCAGGACGAATTCCAGTTCCGGCCTGTCGGAGGGGTACTTGTTGACGCCTATGATGATCTTCTCGCCTTTCTCCACTTGCAGCTGAAAATGATAGGCCGCGTCGGCGATTTCCATCTGCGGATAGTCCCGTTCGATGGCAGCCACCATGCCGCCCAGTTCATCCAGTTTGCGGATGTAAACGTTGGCTTCTTCTTCCATCTTGTCCGTGAGGGCCTCCACGAAATACGAGCCAGCAAGGGGATCGATCACATTGGTCACGCCGCACTCGTCCGCAAGTATCTGCTGGGTGCGCAGGGCGATGAGAACAGCCTGCTCGCTCGGGATCATGTACACCTCATCGAGGGAATTGGTGTGTAGCGACTGGGTGCCACCCAGGATGGCGGCAAGACCTTCCGTGGTGGTCCGGACGATGTTGTTGTAGGGTTCCTGGGCCGTGAGGGAGCAACCGGCCGTCTGGGTGTGGAAGCGCATGAGCATGGAGCGCGGGTCCTTGGCCTTGAAGCGGTCTTTCATGATGCGGGCCCATATGCGCCGTCCCGCCCTCATCTTTGCAATCTCTTCGAAGAAATCGATATGGGAGTTCCAGAAGAAGGAGAGCCTCCCCGCAAACTGGTCCACGTCGAGGCCCCGCTTGATCCCCTCCTCCACATAGGTGATGCCGTCATAGACGGTGAAAGCCAGCTCCTGAACCGCTGTGGAACCCGCCTCGCGGATGTGGTAACCGCTGATGCTGATCGTGTTCCAGCGCGGAACCTCGCGGGTCCCAAACTCCACCGTGTCTGTCACCAGGCGCAGACTGGGTTCCGGGGGAAGCATCAGGGTCTTCTGAGCGATGAACTCCTTGAGGCAGTCGTTTTGAATGGTACCCCCGAGCTTCTTGCGGTCGAATCCCCGATTCTCGGCGTTGGCGATGTACATGGCCCAGATGATGGACGCCGGTGGGTTGATGGTCATGGACGTGGTGACCTGTTCCAGGTTGATGTTGGCAAAGAGTCGATCCATGTCCTCCATGGTGTCTATGGCCACTCCGCACTTGCCGCACTCACCCCGAGCCAAGCCTGAATCCGTGTCGTAGCCCATGAGGGTCGGAAAATCGAAGGCGGTGCTGAGACCCGTTTCACCGTGATCGATGAGGTAGTGGAAACGCCCGTTGGTGTCCTCAGCGGTTCCTAGGCCCGCAAACATGCGCATGGTCCAAAGACGGGCCCTGTACATGGTGCTCTGTACCCCCCGCGTGTAGGGGAACATGCCGGGGAGTGCGATCTCCTCGAAATAGTCCTTTTCCTTAAGATCGAGGGGCGTATACAGCGGCTTGATCTCCATGTCTGAAATGGTGGAAAACCGCTCCAAACGCTCGGGCATCTTCTTCAGGGCCTTTTGATATTCCTGGCGCCACTCGTCATACTCTTTTTCCATTCGCTCAAGTGCCGATTCCGAAAATGTCCTGTTTCCCATCCCGACCACCTCCCTGAAATGTGCACTCATGAATCATGCGATGCAAAAAAGGAACGCCACGCGTCAAACGAACAATATGGTCCATGGCCGTTGGGCCGAACACGATTCAAGACCGAATCCGCCCCAGGACCTCGCCTGGACCCGGCACTATCTGTTATGCGAACATATTCCGACTGCTCCGGGAAGCTCTGGTTGGCACGCTTCGTTTAGCCCACCGTACGCAACTTTTCATTGTGTCGGGTGCCCCAAATCGGTGTCACCCGATATCATAACAGCCCATCATTTTTCTGCACTCTCATGCAGTTCTCATGAGCCACCCACGGAGGTTACAAAAAACGACAAATAAATACTATCACTTAGAGAAAGTATTTCGAGATCAGACAGCAGGCAAGGGATCGAAGAAAAATCAGCGCCTGAGGGCGCCCCCGACCAGACCCTGCCTCTCTGGTCCCACGGGGCGCTGCAACATGATGGCGAGGCGCAAAACAGTTAAAACACAGAGTCTGTCCTTGTCAAACTAATTTTTCTTGACCAAAACCCAGGGATTGCGGTACTAGGGGACTGGTTGCGGCACATGACACGCAATCTCCAGATGGACCGGGCTTCGTTGCTGATTCCTTCAGATTCTCTTCGCCTGACCCCGCAGTTTCTCCGATTCATGACGGCCATTTGCGATGGGGCCCGCTCTGACGAGGGAGTATGAGCGAGCCCGAACATTTCGCGCAGGTGTGCACCCAGAGGCGGCCACGGTCTCGGACACACGGCGCCAATTGCCTTATGGACCAGGAACGACAGGTCCATTTCGCTTCACCCGTTCTCCCAGAGTCCCATATCAGCACTCGTAAACCTGACGCGTGAAAAGTACGCAGGCCTTTCGGCTCAGAGCGGGCAAGCGATGTCCTTCGGCCCCGCTGGAAACCCGTCCCAGCGAAGGCCTCAGAACACATGGAAATCCAGATCACCGGCAATGGGCGTATCTCCCTCTGAAGATGGCCTCTTGACCCTGGAAAGGTTGTCTCCTTGTGCAATGTGATTCATCCTGCTCCTCTCTTGACATTCTCGTTTGTCCCTTCACACGTTCGGCCCGTCAACCTTTTCCTGGCCTCGCACCGCTGCTTGCGTGAGATTCAAGGGTATTGCCAACGATGGATGCTTCCCATGGCCTTGCATCACTTGTGAAAGGGAAAGGAGGTGAGGGTCAAACGCACTCACGTTCCATCGCAACTGATTTTCTCGGCATTGGACAGGGTAAACCGGAACACGAGAGGAGCAGACTATGGCAGGACAACTTAGACCTCGCTGGGGGCAACCCCTGACAGGCATTATTTCCAACATCGTCTTTTTTGCCGTTGCATTGCTTACCTGGTACATTTTTAGCGATACCCGCGGTCCCGTCGGCAGCTTCCCCTATCCTTTCGTACTCTATCTGGCCATGATGATTCTTGTGGGGCTCTGGCAGCACATGTTCCTGGGGGACTGGCCCTTTGAAAAAATGTCCCAGCCCGCCAGGGGGATTGTGGAAACCATCGTCAACCTGATTGTTGTCTGGTTCGTCATTCACGTCATTTTTTACCGGGTTCTCGGACTGGGGTTCACGTTCCTGAGCCAGTCCGGTCTCGAGGCCCTTGCGGCTGCCGGAAAGACGGCCATCCCGGAAGCCTGCGGCAAGTCCCTCACCCTGGAGGCGATCACCAACCCGGCGGCCCGGTTCGCGGAACGCGCGGTGGTCTGCTTCGTCCTCATCGGGTTCTACTCCTATCCCTTCGTGACAATCCTTTTCGGCAAGTGGCCCGTCCGGCCGAGCGATCTGAAGCAGCCCCAGGCCGGTTTTTGCGACATTGGCTGGTGCAGCCTGCTCACCCTCTTCTTCTACACGGTCCTCATCGTGCCTTTCTGGGGGCTCATCTGGGGTAAGGTTTTCGGGAATTCCTACGGGTTCGGCCTGCCCTGGTGGGGAGACATTGCCGGCACCACCCATGTTCACTGGGTTTTCGGGTGGTGGGAATGGATGATCATCGTCCTCTTCATGACCCCCAATGTGTGGCGCATGAAGCCCTGGACTCTCATCAAGCTTGCACAGCCGTGGAAAGGGATCATTTCCTTCATCCTCAACGTGGTCCTCGGGTATCTCCTCGCATGGCTCTGTGTCAAGCTGGCCCCCGCTTGGATGAATATGGAGGACATCTCGAAGCATCTTCCGGCGGGCGACAAGGGTGTCCCCATCCGGTTCCTGTGGTACCATGCCGCCGAGATTGCAGGCTTCACCCTGATCCCGTTCCTTGCCTGGCATCACTACTTCGACGACATGGCTCCCATGGCGGACAAGGACTCCTGGGGAGCTTTCTGGTACAGGACCATCGGGGTTCTGATCCTGACGGTCATCAATTACTACATCTTCTACTGGCTCAACTTTGGACACTGGGGCCTCGGCAACGAGCACATGGCCCACGGGGTCTCCGAACGGCTCATCGGCGGCGAGTCCCTCATATGGAACTTCTGGTGGATCATTCCTCTCCTTTGGAACGAGTGGTTCTTCCACAAGTGGCCCTTTTACGTCCATGACGAACATCACTGAGCACACAGCCACGAAAGAGCGTGTCCGAATCTCGACCAAATATCGTCGCCCCGGCGAAAGCCGGGGTCCAGGCAACTTTTCTGGATGCGGGCTTTCGCCGGCATGACGGGGCGGACCATGGACACCGGTGTTCGTGGAGCGCTGATCAAGGCTTGTACAAGAGTGTTTCCGTTCAGGGCTGGATACCTCGCCCCGAGCGATGAGTCAGTACTCGCAGTCTTACCCCGGTTGGTGCGGAGGTGTCGAAGGGCAGACGCGGGTTGAGCGGCCGGGGGGGCTGTGCAAACTGAAGGAATGGATTCACAAGGCGTCCTTTGAGCAGGGTCGACACCGGGCATCGAAGGATCTTCAAACATCATCGAGGAGGCGCAATATGCCACGAATTCGCGAGAAGGCGAAAACAGCAGAGATTTTGACTCTCGAGGAAGCGGTTAAGAAGTACATGCACGATGGAATTGTCTGTGCGTTCAGCGGGTTCACAGGTTTCAACCGGAATCCCGTTTCCTTCGCCTGGGAGACGGTGCGACAGGGTTTCAAGGACATCCATGTTCTCGACAGGCACGGAAGCGTCTGCACCTGGCTTCTCAACGCGGTGGGGGCAATCAAGATCCAGGAAACAGACTGGATGGGCTGGGGCGAAATGGCTGGCAAGCTCGACGTCAACCTGGAAAGAAACTACAAGAGAGGCCAGATGATCCTGGAAGACTACTCCCACGGAGCCATGGCCTTGAGATTTCTTGCGGGGGCCATCGGGTCTCCCTTCATTCCCTACTACGCCCCCCTCGGGTCCGACCTCTACAATCCCGACTACGACGCCTTGGGACGAGCAGGACTGAGGGACGGCAAGAATCCGCGCATCGCCAAGAAAAAATTTATCCAGATGGAGGAGCCCTTTTACGGTGATGGGGATGTGGTGCTGCTTCCCGCGGCAAGGCCCGAGTTGGCAATCATCCACGTGGCCCAGGCGGGCGACAAGGGAACGGCCAGATGGCGCGGTGTAGGGACCATCGACAAGGAAATCGCCTTCGCATGCGACAAGGTGGTCGTCATCGCCGAGGAGATCGTTCCCGAGTCCGAACTCAGAAAGAACCCCGAATCCAACCAGATCCCCTACTTCGTGGTGGACTGCATCATCGAGCAGCCGTGGGGAGCCTACCCAAGCTCCGTGCCCTTCTACTACGACTACGACGCCCCGTTCATGCGGATCATGGACGCGGCTTCAAGGAGTGAGGAGGAGCTCAAGAAGTGGCTTGACGAGTGGGTTTACTCTCCCAAGTCCTGGGAAGAAATGATCACGAACCTTGGAGCCAAGCGGCTGCTCGATTTGAAGGCAGACAGCGTCACCGGCTACAGCACGAGGATCCTCAGAGGAAAGAAACCGGCACCCAGGATGAAGATGCCTTTGTCCGTGGCGAGAAGCGGCTATTGATACACTGGTCGGAGGTCTGAAATCGGGCATCGGAAGCCGGACCCGCCGCCCAGGAATGGAGGCGGCACCAGGTCCGACATCCGCCCGGGGGATTCCGCCTTCTGTTACCAAGAAAAAGGGGATGAAAATATGGCTAAATCTGTTGAACAACTGATGGAACTCATCGACAAAATTCCCGATGAACCCGCGAAGCCCGGCGAGTTCATCCTGCCTGAACTGATGGCCATCGCCGTTGCCCACGAGGTCAGAGACGACGACATCGTTTTTGCGGGAACCGGGCTTCCCATGGTCGGCATCATGACGGCCAACATGCTGAACGCGCCCCATGCCCTTCTCATTTACGAGTCAGGGATCTGCGACGGCAAGACCATGCACGTCCCCATGTCCGTGTGCGACCAGAGGGCCGCTTACATGAGCTCAACCCTGGGCGGGCTTGTGGACACTTTCGGCTACTATCTTCAGCAGGGTTTCGTGACCCTCGGGTTTCTCGGGGGTGCCGCCATAGACAAGTACGGCGGGGTCAACGTCACGTCCATCGGCGATTATTTCCAGCCTTCCCACCGCTTCACGGGGTCCGGCGGAAACTCAGATATCGGGACCATGGCCAAGAGGACGGCGTTCATCATCCTCCAGGAAAAGAGGCGCTTCGTGGAGCGCAACGAATACACGACGACTCCGGGCTGGTGGTGCTGGGATTTCAAGACCAGAGAGTGGAAGCCCAAGAAGGAAGTCTGGAAAGGGACGCCCTTTGCCGACTGCGGCCCCTGCGCCGTGGTGACCAACATGGGTGTCTACCGCTTCGATGAAGAGGGAATCATCTACCTCGACACGCATCACCCCGGGGTCACCGTGGAACAGATCAAGGACAACTGCGGGTTCGACCTGAACGTTTCCAGGCTGAAGGGGGAAACACCCCACCCAACATACAAGGAGCTGTTCGTCCTGAGGGAGTTTGTCGACGCTGAGCTCATCTTCCTCCCAGCGAAGACGGATTACCCCGCAAACATCCAGTCCCTCATCGACGCGTAACCGACTTCGCGTGGAAGAGAGCCTTTCCTGCCTCACCCCGGTTCACGGGAGCTGAGGAACAGGACACAACGAGAGCCCGTGTGCGCGGCGCACGGGCTCTCTCTTTTGCCAGTGAACGCAGGTGCGCGAAGACCCCGGTAACCAGGAACCTGCCCAAGGACAAGTGTTTCCACGAGCGTCACCGTTCATGGCTTGATACCTCAACACGAGCAGTTTGAACAACCCGTGCGTTCGCCCTGAGAGATCCAAGCCTGTCCTCAGCTTGTCGAAGGGGGCTAACCTCGGAATGAGCAGAGGCCGTTCCCGGGCAGCTCCAAAAAGTGGGATCATATGCCGAGAAGGTTGCGCAGCCAGTCTTTCATGGGTTCATTCAGGGCGTAAACCCCAACGCCGGGCTTCCTTCCACCCTCGTGGACACATTGACTGACGAGGTTTCCGGGAGCTTCCAGTTTCGCAATTTCCTCGGAACCCTGGGCATCGTGCCTGAGAAGGGTTACCTGGGGCGGCGCTTCCCAGGCGTAAATGACGAAGTAGTAGGATTCCTGGCCCACAAAGCGAACGCAGTCATCCTTGCGCGACCAACCAGTGCCCCATTCGAGAAAGGTCTCCACGGCCTTCTCCGGTGTCATCTCCAGATCAATTTGATCCACGATGGCTTTGTTTGCCTTCAGTTCTTCCAGTCCCCACATGTGTCCCCCTCACACTCAAGATCCCAGGTAAATAGCGACATTACATCGGGCATTGTCGGACGGATTCCACCATGTTCCTTCGCCGACCCCCATTCCGACCATTGATGATAATAACAACCCCTGCCCTCCAACGCCATACCGTGGGTCCCATGGGGAGACATTCGCTGTAAGAACCCAAAGAGCCCAAAGCCTCAGATCGACGCAAGCTTTAGAAGCATCGCCCATCGCTGGGCAGAATCGTTTTAATGGGGCGTTGCGATCTTGATATCTGAGATTGTCTCTATTTCTTACAAGACATCATTCTAGTGGATTCCCTAGTAGTTTTGAGCCAAATAATTATTGCATTTACCTATAGAAAAATTTGTGCTAGAATAAATCAAAATGACAGGTTATTAGCTGTAGCAAGTTGTTTTGTTATTTTCTTAGTTTAACTAATTATACTTTTGCAAGACGTTCTTTGATTTTTGTTTCTACTAATAAAACTTTTGAATCTTAGATGCTTTTCAGAACTACTTATTGAACCAAGTCGTTGTTTCAAGTTTTCCTTATAGTTTTTTGACGAATTGCCATGGCGACTGAAATTCAATCGCATAATAGGCTGTGATGCTTCAGGAAATACAAGGCGGTGGAGTTGGTTGAGCAGAACCATTCGAAGGCTTTCCATCAAACGGAAGAACCTTGAGCTACCAAGGGACGTTCACCCAGAAGGTGAAACGTCGCAGGCCTGGATCTTCCAAGGAGGTGTCCCATGTCGGAGGTGACCATCAAGAACAACATTTTTGGAGGGGATCATTTCTGCGCTGTGTGCGGAGACAACACTGCCACCTTTATGGGGCCCGACCTCTTCCTGGAAGGCACGATGCAGGTGGTGTGCCGCGGCTGCGGCAAGGAATATGCCCCCAACCTGGTGGCACTCCTGGAACTGTCGGAAAACGCGGTCAAGTACTCCGTGAGCTGTCCTGGATGAAGCGGCTCGCGGCGCGTCTTCCCCCAAAGTCACTCCCATAACCTGCTGTGGGCGGGCTCGCTCGGGCTCGCCCATGGGAATCCAGATACAATACCACTTCCTGCATTCCAAGAGTCCCTTCCCCTGCATCCAAGGTAATGGCGCAGCCCATCGGGAAGAGCCACGGGAAGACCCATTGATTTCTCATTGACCGACTCCGGTCTAACTCCACCACCTGAAGGAGTTGCTTGAATTCCCCTCGACACGCACACCTCTGAAATCGCCGCAGGCATGGCTAGGCAATGAGTTGCGCTCCCGTGTTGAAAGATTTTCATCCTGAACACCCGCATTCCCTGTGAACAGGAATGAACTTTGCAAAAATTGCGGCTACAAACTCATCACCCTCATGATGGAGGACGATATGGCTGTAGGCTGGTTCTTGCTGGGACTTTTTTTGGGGACTGCATTCGGCATTTTCGCCATCTCGCTTCTGCAGATGGGTTTCAAGAGGACTCCCATCTACAGGGAAGACCTCGAGGCTCACCCATCCCCCGGCTCCATGTTCAAAACCCCCGCGCCTGAAGTGGGAAACGCCCAATCTTCCGAGGCTGCTCGCTTGGATGGTGAATGCCTGGCCCCCTGTGAGCAGGGAACATGACGACATCTTGACATGCGACGGGTTCATTGGCGTCAAAGTTCCGCCATCCCTTTCTCGTCGACGCTCAAAGGGCTGACGGTCTCAGAAGGACCAGCAGTGGCGAGGCACGATTTCAGGTCTTTTTTGGTGCTTTTTCAGATTCGCTGAATTAGCATTCCAAAAACTTGTTTCTTTGCGCGGGGCTGTTGAAGCGCATGCGCCCTTGTCTTTGAATGTTGTTTTTGATCGACTCTTATTTCTTTGCCCCTTGACTCCCCCCCTGTAAAATGGTCGAGTTGCTTCCGCGGATTCCTCTTCCTCAAACACGACCACTGAAAGAACGAAGACCTTTGCCCAGCCGACTCAGTCATTCCTCTCAAGTTCCCACGGCCGGCCGCGATGCCTCAAGGGCCGCCTTGCCGATGAGCCCAAGGGCAAGGCTGTTCATCCACGGCGCCGTTCTCGTGGGGCTCTTCCTCGGGGCACTGGACGCTCTCATTGTGGGGGCTGCCATGCCCACGATCATGTCGGACCTTGGGGGCCTGCATCTTTACAGCTGGGTCTTTTCTGCGTACCTCCTGGCGCGGGCTGTCAGCCTCCCCATCTTCGGAAAGCTCTCCGACATCTTCAGCACCAAGAAGCTCTATCTGGCGGCCATTGCCATCTTCGTCGTGAGCTCCCTCCTCAGCGGCGCCGCCTCCGATATGGTCCAACTGATTCTCTTCCGGTCACTCCAAGGCATTGGGGCGGGAGGAACCTTCGCCCTCGCCTACATCGTGGTTTCCGACCTCTCCCCGCCCGAGAAGCGGGGAAAGATGATGGGATTAATCAGCTCCGTCTGGGGAATCGCCAGCATTCTGGGCCCCGCCATGGGCGGCTTCATCGTGACGTTCTTCTCCTGGCGATGGATCTTTTATGTCAATGTGCCCCTCGGTTGCATCGCAATGCTGGGCATATTCCTCTTCCTCGGTGAGACGCGAATGTTGAAGGGATCGGACTCGGTGGACATCCTGGGGGCCTTGACGCTGACGACCGGAGTCCTCGCTTTCCTCACCACCTTTCTTTTGGCCGGACGCGAATACCCCTGGACTTCCCCCCAGATTCTCGGGTTGCTCACCCTGTCGATCATTTCAGGTGTTGGATTCTACCACGCCGAAAAATCGGCTGCGGACCCGGTGCTGTCCGTGAAATTCTTCCTGAACTCCCGGTTCAGTCTCTCCAATGGGGCCGCCTTCTTCAGCAGCTTTGCGATCTTTTCCCTCTCTTCATTCGGCCCCATGTTCATTCAAGGTGCCCTGCGGAAGACGCCGGCCCAACTGGGCATCGCCATGGTTCCCCTGTCCCTCGCGTGGTCGGCGGGAGCCTTCCTCTGCGGTCAATTCATCAAATCCGGGACGGAGAGGCTCTTTGGCCTTGTGGGAGCATGGCTTCTCGTGGTCGGTTCCCTGTGGACCCTCGGCTTCTCCAGTTCCACAAACCTGGCCCTGTGCTCTGCTGTGTTTGCCCTGGCCGGTTTCGGAATGGGATTCGTGTCGGTGAGCACCCTCCTCATCGTTCAGAACAGCCTCCCACCCTCCGATCTGGGGGTTGCCACGTCTTCTCAGCAGTTTGCAAGAACACTTGGGGGGACTCTGGGCATCGGGGTTTGCGGGAGTCTGGCCACGGCAATGCTGATTGAAAAACTGAGTGCCATGGAACCCTTGGCGGCACTGGAACTCGCGACCGGACCGTCCTCGGACAAGTTCATCAGGAACGTCGAGAGCCTTTTCCAGCCCGAGGTCCTTGCCCTTCTTCCGCTGAATGTCGGGGAAGCTTTTCAGGGAGCCGTTCTCGATGGAATGATTCCGGTTTTCGCAGCGGTATCGGCAGCCTCTGTGGTCAGTCTGCTGTTCTGCTATTTTATACCGCGAGATCCCGGATGAGCCCGCGCAAGCCCCAACCCTCAGGGCTCGCAGCCGCGAGCCGACCTGGCCGGCCGGCCCGTGGACGCAGCTTGCCCCTGGACCTGTTTATTGAGCTCACTGAATCTCCTGCGACAGATCGCGTCCGGTCCGCCCATGGATACCTCACGGCGAGGGGTTGTTCGAGGTGATAAGATGCTGACTTTTTTTTCGTGGTGAGGTATCGAACCTTAAACGGAAAAGCACTTGCAGGAACCTCACAGTTTTTGTTCTATCAGGGAGACCAACATGGAACCGACGCCCACGGCGGGAAACAGCACACAGATCCACCCTGAGCTGAGGATAGAAGCCACGTTCGCCAAAGCGATAGGGGCCCTGTTGATGGCAGCAGGGCTCGCCTTCTTTGCGTTCGCGGTCGTGCTCGTTGGGATTTCGACAGGGTCTTTCAGTGGGGCTCTGTCCTTGGAATCTTCACCGTCCCTCACAGGCTGGCTGGTGATTGGAACGTGCTTCCTCGTGGCGCTATTTCTCGCCTATTGCGGAAGGCACCTGCGGGTCGAGCACCTGGGGCGGCTCAGACAAGTATCCTGGCTCCTGCAACATTCCCAGCCGGTGAGGATGCGCCTGGTTCCGGACTTGTCGGAGGACGCACCCACGAAGAGAGCGAGCCTGTTTTACGAAGGGAGAAGTGACCACACCGTCCCCGATGATTTCGTGGAGATCCGCTCTCCAGGGTGGCGCGTCAGTGAGATGCAGGAGGAAGTGGTCCAGGTGTACAGGGACCCTGAGCCGGAAGGATTTGTGGTCATGGTCACCGGCACCGGGGTTCTCTGGGGCCAGAAGGCGAGCAAGGAGCTCCCCTCTTCCATGCCCGGCCATCCTTGAGGGAGGTGGTCCTGAAGGATTTTGCCTCAATCACTCGGAACCTGTTGGGTTTTTGAAGGGGAATACGAAGGCGGGGTCATTGAAATGCCGGTAACGGGGAGTTCCATCTTCGTGGGGAAACGGCGTCCTGTCGACGATCTCCTGTGGCAGGCAGGACCCGTCATCGAAAACACTGAATGCAAAATGGAGGAGGTTAAGCCGCTCCGCGTATCGTTTCTCGAGGAGAAAGCAATAGAGCGCCCTCACCGCCTCACCTCTCCCCATTCCGTTGCGGATCTTCCTCTCGATGAACCACTCCACAAAAGGAGGCACCGGTTCCACGAGCGATTGAACAAAGGCACCGCAGCCCCACCGGCACTCCTCGGCGGGCGTGTCGAAATCATCGAACTCCCGAGAAAGGCGGCTCCATTCAATGTTTGCACCCGTCGATTCGTCCTGCACCTGTCCGCTCCAGAGGGAGGATTTGCTGAACGGCAGCCCTACAATTGCCCTTGTAGGTCAAATCCCTCTTCAATATAATCCTGGCAAGGTAAAACTGCTCTCAACCACAGCTGGGTGAGTATGTACAGAGATCACTTTGGTTTCAAGGAGAATCCTTTTTCCATCGCTCCCGACCCCCGTTACCTCTACATGAGCGAACAGCACAAGGAGGCCCTTGCACATCTCCTTTACGGGGTAAAGAGCGAGGGGGGCTTCGTCCTGCTCACGGGGGAGGTGGGAACCGGAAAGACAACCGTGTGCCGCTGCCTCCTGGAGCAGCTCCCGGAGAATGCGGACGTCGCGTTCATCTTCAATCCGAAGCTCACCGTCAAGGAACTGCTTTCAACCATATGCGACGAGCTTCGCATCCGCCATACGGGCAGCGGCAAGAGCGTCAAAACTTATGTTGACCTCATCAACGCCCACTTGCTCGACGCATACGCAAAGGGCCGCATCACCCTGCTCATCATCGATGAGGCCCAGAATCTCTCTCGCAGTGTCCTGGAGCAGATCCGCCTTCTCACGAACCTCGAAACCAACCAGCGGAAACTGCTCCAGATCATTCTGCTGGGTCAGCCCGAATTGCTGGACACCCTGGCCGAACCCAAGCTCCGTCAATTGTCCCAGCGCATCATCGCCCGATACCATCTGGGTCCTCTTTCAAGGGCAGAGATGAGGGCGTACGTGTCCCACCGACTCGCAGTCGCGGGGGCCAAGGCACAGGTGTTTCCCGAGAGCCTTGTCGCAGGCCTTCACAAGTTGAGCGGCGGCTTACCCCGGCTCATCAACACCATTTGTGACCGGGCTCTCCTGGGAGCCTACACCCAGGGGAAGGACAGCGTGGACAGGAAAACCCTCGAGAATGCAGCCCGGGAAGTGCGTGGAGACCCCGGGTGGAGAAACCGGGTGTTTCCCGTCCCACCCCACTGGGTTGCCGCCGGAGTCATGCTCTTGGTCGCCTTCGGCTTTTTCTTCGCCACGGTCCAACAAAAGACTCGCACTTCCGTTTCTGAAACGAGGCCATCAGGCAACCAGGGGGCACAGGGAAGCCCGTCTATTTACCGCAAGCCGATTCCCGGCGTGGAGAAGTCCCCAGGCGCAGAGGAACAATCCGGTTCCAACCAGCCCAGTTCATCTGCCGCCTCGGAAGGCGATCCCTCCGTATCGCCTCGAGGGCTTCCTCCATCCTCGGCGAAAAATGTTATCCCCGCGCAGCCCGTTCATCAGGAGACTCCGGCACGGGGAGATGGACAGGATTCGAATGCTCGGTTCGGGTCCCTCAAGTGGCTTGACGGGCGCTCGGAGCATAAGAACATTTCCTTCGCCTTTCAGACCCTTTTGAAATTGTGGGGGCTCGACGCCCAGCCTGAGGACCAGCAAGAGGCGTGCGGCAGGGCCGAAGCTCAAAAGCTCCAGTGCCTGTCAAGCCACGGGGATGTGCAGGAACTGCGCAGTCTCAATCTGCCGGCGATCATGAAGCTTCGCGACTCTCGGGGAGATCCCGCCTACGCCGTCTTGACCCGACTGGGAGAGAGGACAGCCACCCTCACCGCGGGGACCGAATCCGTAACCATGGCCCTCGAGGAGCTGACGGCCGGCTGGAAGGGGGAATACACCCTCCTTTGGAGAACGCCGCCCGACTATCAACGCAATGTGAAGGGGGGAGACACCGGGCCCTTTGTCACGTGGGTCGCCGCCAGTCTCGCTCGCCTGCACGGCAAAGGTCTTTCGGCCAGGAAGGAGCCTGTATTCGATGAAGAACTCCTTCAACAGGTGAAAGAGTTCCAGCTGAGCAAGGGTTTGAAGACCGACGGAATTGTCGGGCCCAAGACCCTCATTTCCCTCATCAGCGAGACAAGGGGCGACCTTCCGTTCCTTTCACGAAAGAAGGACTCTTAGGCATGTCGTACATTCTCGACGCACTCAAGAAATCTGATCAAGAGCGGCAACGGGGCAGTTTGCCCGGTGTGCACTCTTTGCAGACGCCCTCCGCTCCAGGACGCAAATCATGGCCTAAGTGGCCGATTCTGCTTGTGGTGGTGCTGCTCCTCAATGCGGGATTGCTGGCATGGTGGTGGCTCAGTCCCATGTCCCGCGAGACGGCAAGAGTCGCGGAATTCCAGACCGCCAGGAAACCTCCAGCGGAGGCCAGCGTGGGAGCAGGCTCCGTGCAAGAGGGGAAACCCGTTCCGCGAGCCGCAAATCCCGTAACCCCAGCGGGCGAACGTCTCTCCGGCGAGGCACAGGATTCCAAAGCCAGGGGGACCTCTCCCCAGCGGTCTCCAGGAGTCGCCCGGGTGCCGCCCCCCGAGGCCTCCACGGAAACCAGGCCTGGACCCGGAAGAGGCGAGGCTCCCAGGAGGCCTTCGGCCAGACCTTCCCCCCCAGGCGGGACCGGTGAACCATCCTCCCGGGTCCAGCGCCCGGCAAGCCAGCCACCTGCTTCCAAGGAGCCCGTGGAGGTTTCCGCCGAAAAGATCCTGGCGGAAATGGAGAATGCGGCAACAGGAGCCATCGGCAGAGTAGTGGACATGCCCAGCGAAGCATCCCCGGGACCCGGACAGCTTGGTACCGCAGGTCCAGCCTCGGCTCCGCTCGCGGGGGCCACCGTTGCAACACCTCCGGCGCCGGCCCGTAACCGGGACGGCAAGGTGGTCCAAGATGTCGACCAGATCCCCACAAAACCCTCCAAAGGGGGCAATGTCACACAGGAGACGGCGAAAGCTTCCCCACCGGCAGCCGGAAAGTCCGAAGTAAAGGTCCCGCACCTGCGGGAACTGTCCCCGACACTCCAGCGGGAAGTCCCATCCATGAGCTTCTCCATGCTCGTCTATTCCGAAGTGCCTGGGGAGCGCATGATCAGCATCAACGGGAAAGTCATGCGCGAAGGGGATGAAGTTTCGTCCGGTCTCAAGCTGGAAGAAATCGTCCCCGGTGGGGCCATTTTCAGTTTCAAGGGACAGCGCTTTCGGAAAGGGGTCTTCTGAAGACGGGGCCTAAATCGGACGGTTTTCCCGAGGTGTCATTTCAAGGAATCTGGCTAAGAGCTGGCTGACGAAAAATCGTTGGTTTGCCTGGAAGATTTCTCGCTGCCCCTCGAAACGACAAGCAGCATCTGGCTCTGTAATCCATGTGCCCATGGAATCGTTCGATTCAGTCAGGAGTCTGACCTCAGGAGACAGGAGATACGAAACGGAGGGCGGGAGGGAGGAGACGGCGTGGCGCGTGGTGGGGTCTATAGAACCTTTTACCCATGGCTTGCGCGCTTTCCTCGTTCGACAAGTCTGAGGTCATGAGAGGGTTTTTTTGTTCGGTCCGCGGCACCGCTTTATCTAAGGGTTGAATTCCGTGGGTTTTTTTGATAGGGCATACTCTCAGATCAAGCCTCGCCGCAGCTGAGGCTTGATCTGAGAACGACTCTCTGATGCATCGGCCTGCACAGGAGTTTCTCGTATCAGAAATGAGTGTTTGTCAATGGACTTGTCATTCCCGCGAAGGCGGGCATCCAGGAAAAGTGCTCGGGAACGGGATCCCTGCTTTCGCGGGCATGACGTTTGGCATGCGGACATTCTCTTGCTTGGAGTTGTGCTGAGCGAAGGAAAACCAGCGGAGTATTTCCCAGGAAATAAGGAAAGAAATTTGAGACTTCCAACGTGGCTCAATGGGGTGCTTTTTGTTCTGTCCTTTCAGTTCCTTTCGGGGTGTGCCGTACAGCCCGTCGATTTGCAGCAGGCAATGGAATTCCCGCCTCCAGAACAGGTCGACCGGGACAGCAGGGAGTCCCAGACGCGCGACCCAAGGCAGCGAGGCGTCACCGGAGGAAGATGGTCCGAGCGGGTGATCACTGAGCGGGAAGTGCAGAAGATCTGTGAGCGGGACCCCGATCTCACGCCCGTCATGTGCTATGAAATCCTGGGTCGCCTCAATTCCAGGGCACGCTACTACATCCCCGACGACATCAAGGGCAAGAAGCCCATGAAAGTGCCCCACGACTTCAAGGCTTACAAGAACTGGTCACCTTTGCCCAGGCAGATACAGGCTACACGCGACTTCCCCAAGTTCATCCTCATCGTGAAGGACATTCCGTTCATCGGCTGGTATCAAAACGGTCGAATGATCCAGGACACCCAGATCTGCATAGGCAAGGAATGGGGTTGGACCAAGAAGGGCCTCTATCGAGTCGAGGAAAAGGACATCGACCACGTGTCGGGAAGCTATCCCAACGCCTACGGGGAACCGGCTCCCATGCCCTTTGCCTTGCGAATCTACAGCCGCGTCTGGATTCATGCGGGTGACGTTGTCGGAGGCTTTTGTTCCCACGGGTGCATCAACCTGCCTCTGACACCCGCCGAGAAGCTTTTCAACTGGGCGGACATGGGCACGGCCGTCCTTGTGCTGGATTCACTCAAGGAATTGGACAACGAATTGAAGAGATCGGGGGTGATCAAGAAGAGCGGATGAAACAACGGTTTTGAGTAAGACGATGTTCAACAGTATCCAGCGTTTTCGGGATTAGGGGTGTTTTTTCAAGTCATGGGAAGGAGTGAAGTAAGGATGGGTGCAAGACTGAGATGGCAGGCAGTTGGGGGAGAGACCGGCCTGAAGAGGGGAGCTGTGTTCACGGCCTTTTGCCTGGCTTGCGTTCTGTTTCTCTCCTCGTGTTCATCACTTCCTTTTCTTTCATCGTCGAAGAAGTCCAAGCGTGCCGCAAAGTGGAACATCGCACCGCCTGAGCCTCCCGAGTCTGGACTTCCATACCGGGACGTGAACCTGAACTGTCCTCTTTCGGCCATCCAGGCGCCGAAGATCTACGTGTACAAAAACGAACGGCGGCTTCTTCTCATCGACGGCCAGACACTGGTGAGGGACTACCGCGTCGGACTGGGGCCGCATCCCAACGGCGACAAATTCATGCAGGGAGACGGCAGGACCCCCGAGGGCGAGTACTTCATCTGTACCAAGAATTCCGCCAGCAAGTTCTACAAGTCCCTGGGGTTGAGCTATCCAAGCCAGAAGCATGCTGAGCATGCCTATGGCTCGGGCTTTATCAGCAAGGAAGAGTACGAGAATATCGTAGGGGCGCTGGGAAACAAGACGCTTCCCCCTTTCAACACGGTGCTGGGCGGAGCCATTTTCATTCATGGCGGGGGTGGTCAGCGGGACTGGACCGAAGGCTGTGTGGCAGTCTACAACGGAGCCATGGACGAGCTCTTCCAAGCGGTTTCCATAGGAACGCCGGTGCAAATTTGTCCATAGGGGAAGTGCCTGGAGTTCGTTGAAAGGAGGGGCTTGAGGTGTCGCAGGGTACGACAGGTGAGTCCAGGGGGGCGTAGTGTGCCCGTGACCCTGGGGCGAGACGCCCCTCCTTTTTTGGTGCTGGCCGAAGGTCACTGTCCTGCCCACTCCCCACATGGTGGTGGGACCTTCCACGTCGGCGCCTTGCGTGCATGTCCTGGGAACAGGAACAGGCGAAACCAATGCTCGCCGCCCATCTCCCGGTCATGCAGCAGATCCCTCTGTTTTCCCGCACATTGAAGTCCGGGCCGCTGCGAAACCGTTTGAATCCCCCAATGCCCCTTTTCCCCCATCATGCCGAGATTGTCATGTCCAAGGGCGCCATGGAGGATCTTCTCAGACGACCAGCCTCACCTTTGCCAGGGGCATCCCTGACGATGGCCTGCCGCATGTCCCAATGACACCGACCTCGTCAATCCCCCGCCGATTCTCCATAAGGATCTGAGGACGCCATTTCGTGTCATTCGTGCGAGAGCCCTCACGCCAGGGTAAAACAGGAATTCCAAACTGTAATGGTATCTCTGGGCCCTCGCTTTCCCCGGGGTGAGGAGTTCTTGCGAAGTGATTGTGCTTCGGGAACTGCAGCTTCCTTGAAAAGCTCTTTTGCCCTTGAGCGTCCTGCTGCATAATGTCACCGAGAATTTCAGGCCAATCCCTCATGACCCCTGGGGGGTAGCCTGGACCATTGAAAGTTTGGACCGCACCGCTGCTTCAGTTGGGTGAGCCGGTTCTTGTTTCGATCATCCGTGCCATGGATATATTTCACGGGGGAAAACACCATGCAAGTCTACGAGTTCATGACCACGAAGATGGATTTCATCGATCATGATCGTTCCGTGTACGATGCCGTCGAGATCATGGTTGACCGGCGGCTTCGTCACCTGGTCGTTCGGACCTCGGGCAAAGTGGGAGCGGAAGCCATCTGCGGCGTCCTGACCGCCAGGGATGTCGTCTTCAAGGTCCTCGCCAGAGGGATTAACCCGAAGCAGGTGAAAGTCGCCGATGTCGCTTCAAAGCCCGTCGCGTGCATCAGCAAGGATAAATCCATTGAAGAAGCCGCGGGCGTCATGGAAAAGGCCAATATCGCCAGGCTTTTCGTTTGCGACGGCGATGAAGTGCTCGGGGTTCTCAACCTGTTGGACGTGATGGCTGGCGAGCTCATTCTCAGCGCGCGAGGAAAACATGCTTCTTGAAAAGATTCTGCGGCTTGGAAAGAAAGAACGCCATGTGACCGTGGAAATGCGAAGGCACATCGAGCTCCTCTGTAAAGCCTGCGACACGTTCAGGACGGCGTTGGTGAAGAAGGATCGAAATCTTATGAGGCAAATCGAGGATTTGGAGCGCGAGGCCGATTCCCTGAGAAGGAATGTGGTGGCCCACCTCTACGAAGGAGCCTTTCTGCCCTACATCCGACCCGACCTCTGCAAGTTTGTCGAGACCGTCGACACGATTTTCGATCTTCTTGAAGACACGGTCTCCTACTATCTTGGCACGGACCTGCCGGAGCAGCTGAGAGAAGAAGCGGTGAGGATCGCCTTTCTCAATTTCAGAATGAGCGAGATGCTCCTCCTCAGTTTCGACGCCATGGAACAGGGGGTGGACCTCAGGGAAAAGCTGCTCGCCATCCGCATCTACGAGAAGAAGGTCGACGATCTCAAATTCAGTCTCATCGATGATGCCCGACGGATCCCCGTGGACTTTTGGGACGGGAAGATGCTCTCTGACTTCATCTCTGGGCTGACGAGCATCAGCGACGTCATCGAAGATGCCAGCGACCATCTCCAGATCATCAACGTCCTCTCCAGGTAGGGAATGAAGGCTTGGAGTCCCGGCCTCGCCCTGCTCCTCCCCGGTGGAAGGATTCAGCTTCAGGGCGGTCTTCCTCTGTCCGAACCAAAGGATGGCGGGCAGCATCGCGGGCAGGGTCATTTCGATTCCCGGCCCGGCTCCCTGAATTTGCACAAGCGGGCTGACGGAAACGAAGCATGTGGAAACTTTTGAGCGGCATCCTTCTGGGTTGGAGTCTTGGCGCCAATCACACGGGGAACGTATTCGGAACGGGTGTAGCCACCGGCACCGTGAGATACCGGACCGCGGTTCTCCTCACCGCTCTGTTCGTGTTTGCGGGCGCGGCCTTCGAAGGCCCAAAATGCATGGAAACCGTCAGCGCCCTTTCCCGCCTGAGCTCCCTGGATGCTTTTTCCTGCGCCCTGGCGGCAGGCATCATCATGACGGTCCTCACCTTCCTCGCCTTTCCCTCATCCGCGTCGCAGGCCATCGTCGGAGCCGTGCTGGGCGCCGGAATTTTCTACGGGTCGGCCGATTTCACCAAGCTGTATAAGATTGTCGTTTGCTGGCTTTTCACGCCTTTTTTCGCCATATTTACAAGCTTTGCGATCTATCATCTTTTGAGCTATTTTCTGGAAAGAACCGTCACGAGCGTCACTCGCCGGAACGTCATCTATTCGGTGGGGACTGTTCTCACGGGCTGCTATGGAGCGTATTCACTGGGTGCCAACAACGTGGCCAATGTGACGGGGATCTATGTGGGGTCGGGTGATCTTTCCTCGGAATCAGCGGCACTCATCGGCGGCCTGAGCATAGCCTCCGGCGTCCTCACGTTCAGCAAACGGGTCATGATGACCATCGGAAAAGGGATCGTCCCCCTGGACCCCTTCTCGGCCTTGGTCTCGGTGCTTGCCGCGTCTTTCACGCTGCACGTTTTCACCCAGGTCGGTGTTCCCGTGTCCTCGTCCCAGTCTATCGTCGGGGCAGTGGTGGGCATCGGCCTGGCGGGGAATCTCCAAACCGTGAATCTCGACATGCTCTCAAAGATCGGCATCGGCTGGATCTCCTCTCCTCTGACCGCGGCCGTCCTCTCGTATTTCTTCGTCAAACTCAGGGTGGCGGAATTTGTTTTCCCGTTGTTCTTCTGGCTTTAGACAACACTCCATTTCAGCGCCGACGTGAATCGAATCAACGAGGAAATGCCATGGCACGAATGAATCGCATCTGGAAAATGTACATCCTGTTCTCTTTTGTGGTTGTCCTGGCAATGACCGTCGCAGGCTTTGTTCTTCAGAGACAGCTCAAGAGGAGTTTGTACTCCCATCTGGAAGAGGACGTTCTCACTCTCGCCCGGGCCCTCGCAAGAGCCCTGCCGGCACCGGACAAGCCCCTGGAATACGGTTCATGGTGTGATGATTATGGCAATGCGACCGGAGTGAGGATCACGCTGATCGCGGAAGACGGCAAGGTCGTCTGTGACTCCCTGGAAAAAGGAATTGTGGGCGCGGGTCGCCTGGACAGACCGGAAGTGGAGGAGGCCCTGCGGCGTGGAACAGCCACGGAAGTCCGCTTCAGTGGGACAACCGCCGACACTATGCTCTATGTCTCTCTTCATGTCCCGGAAAAAGGAAAGATCGTGCGCCTGAGCCTGCCCATGAAGCGCCTCAAGGGAATTGAAAACGAGGTCATGGCATTCCTGGTCGCGGCGATTTACCTGTCGCCCTTCCTGGCGGTGCTCATCGCCTTCTTTTTCGTCAAGCGCCTCGTCGTTTGTCCGGACAGGGAAAGCGCGGCGCTCAGAACCGGCCATCCGAGGGTGGACTGACCCGTTTTGCCCGCCCATGCCCCCTCCGGATGATTACCTCCTTTCTCAGCGGTCATGTCCCCTGTGGTACAAAACGCTACGGCAACTCCGGAGCGCCAAAAGGGGGCGTGTTCACCACGGGGCTCGAAACACTTCTCGCCGCTCATCTTGCGGGTTCACAACATCCTTGTTGCCTGAAGATCGATGACGGTGTATTTGCAGAGCTTTTCCAGATGAACCGCCTGACCTGAGGGAGAGACAGACCATGAACATACCGCAGCCCGGGGCCCACTTCGATCAACTGCTGCGCCAGACCCGATGGCACCACGTGCAGTTGAGCACCACGGCGGACATGAAGGCCAACATGATGTTGACCGTTCCCGCCCTCCTCATCACCCTCACAACCCGCTATGTAACCGAGGAACCATTCAAGTGGGCCGCCTTGACCCTCATAGGGTTCTGCCTTGTGACCATCGGGTTGGCAGCCTACGCGGCTATGCCGAAACTGAAGCTGAAGCCCGCATCGAAAGATCCGGTGAGCACCAGCAACCCGAGCTTCAACCTCCTGTTTTTCGCCGACTTCATCCGCCTGAGCTATCCCGAATACGAAGAGGCGATGGAAGAGGTCCTGAGCGATCCTGCCAAGGCCTATGAAGTCCAGGTGCGCGAACTGTACGGCCTGGGCATGTATCTCGCCAAACGGAAATTTCGTTTCGTGCGCCTGGCCTACGTGTCTTTCATCGCGGGATTCATCGCGAGCGGGACCGTGTTTACGCTGACGGAACTGGTGAGGTGAACCGGGCTGGGTCGTAATTGAAAGCAAACTGGCCCGAACTCCACGACGCAGCGGCAAGAATCGAAACGGGGGGCGTCTGTCACGGCGACATGTTGGCCTGCTCTGCAAGTCGCCTTTCACCGACATTTACCCCCTGGGGTCGGAAGGGTCCCGACGCCCGTGCAAACATTCCAGAAACGACTGCTCATCACTCCGGAGACCATTGGAAGGCATATCCTGACCTTGACGATCCACCATCACAGATCTCTGGGTAATCTGACTTAAGATCTCAGGGAAACATCCGCTAGGATACTCCCCTATCAAGGAAATCCCTGTCTTGACAAGTCACTGGGGCTCTCCCTGGGATGAGCGGACGTGGATTCCTGACGCCAAGGATAAGGAACTTCAGTACCATGCGCTTGAGCTAGAAAGACGGGTATCGGGGGAACAGGATTTCAACGTGGATCTGCAGTGGAAGAAATCCCGCCCCACACGCACAAAGAGACAAGTGAGGGAACCCGTCGCAACAAACATGTTATCAACAAGGAGGAGTGCTATGGCTCTGCTAATCGTCTTTTTGTTTTGCTTGTTTTTGCCGAACGGTGGACTGTGCTTTGACGATCCCAACGAAGCGGAAGCGAATATACGGAATGAGATTTCCAGATATTTGAATAGTGTTGTTCCAATTTCTACACCTATAACGCTTGAGTTCGGCCCGGTCCCGAGATTTGAATTTGAAGTGGAAATCAAATGGTCTAATCGTTCCAAAGCGGTTTGGGCCCCTTGGCAAGGCTGGTCCACAAGAGTTCAAGGTTCCTTGGCAAAATCGGGTGATCAGATGCGTTGGACCCTTTCACACAAGGGTCGAACAAAATTTATCGGCGGCTATTCTGGTTCTGCCCTTGAGCATTTTAAGGTGAATTTTGTCACTGACAGGTTTGGCAATTTCATAAGCCCAGGTGCCTTAGACAAATCGGTTAGGCCTATATCGCAGCGCATAAACGAGTTGGTAGGAAAACCAATTGTCAGCGGGAAAATCAATAGAAGGGCTCCTAAACTAAATGTAGTTGAATCTATCGAACAGAACATATTTCCTGGCTTTCACATTTATAGTGACTCTACAGATGTTGAAGTGCTCGGAACAGCGATTGTTAGTGGTCGGAAGTATGTTTTAGTGCATGTCAATGGCGAGAGGCTGCTAAAACGAGACTCAGACTATGGGTCAATCAAGCAGGAGCAGTACATACTTATCGATGTGATGACCTGCTTGCCGCATATGGGGACTGAGGTCGCGAGAATCTTTAGGTTCGGGAAAGATGGAATCATCGACTACATTCGAGCGAATAAAGTTACACTATCATATGTCAAATGGGCAGACTCACCTTAGTGGTGAGGCACAATTACCTTTAGATTTGGAACCGACCAACGATCCCAACCCCCTCGTATGCGGAGCACCGGATTTGTCAATCCCCCATCACAGGGAATCCTTTTCTCGCTCCGCACACAGCCATCTGGTAAGGTGATTCTCCATCTGCCGGGGGGGATGACCCTCGCGCGTATACGTACCGTTTCTCTGTGTGAGCATCATACAAGTGTGCGTAATCATTATTAAGGACATTTGCCCTCATCATCCAAAATCACACTTAAGGGCAGCTGTTAGTTGCCCCTCGCCACAATGCCACAGATGAAAGCTGCAAGCGTTGTTGGTTGCTGGGCCTGACATCCTGTCACGTTTGGCATGAACCCCTTCAACGTGGTCACGCCCAGAAACGGCTCCATATTTTCCCTGGCTAAGACCTGCGTGGTGTTAACTCAAAAAACCAACGTGGAAATCCAGGCTAGAAACTCATATCAGCCTTGAGGTGATCCAGCGTTTCCAGGAGTTTACTCTCATCCTCATGAGTCAGTGTGCAGCGCAGAACCTTGCCACCGAGTTGGTGAAGCTCCTCCAGAACGCTCTCCGGGTGTTCCCTCACCAGAACGCACAGTGCCGAACTGTTGGTCTTCAAGTGTGTGGCCATCTCCTTGATGAAGTCTTCGTTGATGCCTGCGTGCGAGGCGGAGCCTGAGACGGCACCCAATGCGGAACCGGCTGCCAGACCGAGGAGCGCGATGAGGGGGTTCAGCAGTATCGCTCCCACAATCACACCCAGAAAACCGCCACCGATTGCTCCCCCGACGGTCAGGTGACTCACGTGGTGTAGCTTGATCTTGCCCTTCTTTGTTCTTATCAAAACCACAGCGTCTTCCAGGTCGACAAGGTGCTCACGCTCCATTCGCAAGAGCTCTACACGAACCTGCTCACCTTTGTACTCATCATCGAAAACGGCGACAAGCAAATCACTCATGGTTCACCTCCTTGAATTCAAGGGTTAGGGATGAATTTATTCACCTGTCCACCAAACCTGAGTTGCTCGCCACCAGGAGTCGATGCAGAAGGTCGTCAAACTCACATCGGTTTGCCCCTGAGTGCAACTTGCGCATGAATTCCTATCTAAATTATAAGTCCCAACCGCCATGAAGACGAAACAAATCGAATACCGCAATGCCCTGTGGCACTCACGACTTGCAAGGGCGGGCATTCAGGTCTGCGCTTTAGCCGAGCGAATAGGTTTTCTTCAGGGTTCTGGAATGACTGTCGCTTTCGTGCTGGCAGGAAAAAGGTTTGTGGGTGAATCTGAGGCTCGCCTAGTGCTTGCTATAGTGTGGTGCACTTATCGTTGCATCCATACTTGTTAACCAAGGACCCGTTTTTTATTAAAATGAGCCTCTTTTCATTTCAAAAAGCAAATACTCATTTTGAACCCAATCTCTTACTTTGATTTCAAAGTCTTCATCTGTTGAATGTCCTGTCAACGGCTGAATCTCTGTCAGCTTCTGCAAGAAGAACTGTGAAGCCAGGAATTATCGCAGGAAACCACCTTCAATTCTTGCGAAGCATTTCAAGAATCTCATCGTTCTCAGGAAATCGGCCAACTTTGAGTTTTGAGAAAATGACATCGCTATCTCTATAGACATCAAATATCCCGTCTTTGCCTTTGATGAGTTCAGTCTCAACGCCGAACTCACCGGATATAGCGGCCGCCAGACTGGTGGCCTGAGGAAGGAAGTTTCAGGGTGCGCAGTAGATAATTGAGATTTTCATTTCTTGTCTCTCCTTGTTCTTTTATCCGCTTGACATTTAGGTGAAGCCGTCCCAGCAATCTCGCAAACAAGAGAGCCGGCTTTCCTGCAAAAGAAAAGTAATTGACCACGGGGACAACCTCGTTGTCATCCGGCAGGCGATGAATCCAAGGGACGATATTTTTGCACGAGATGCCAATACTACAGGTGCCAATTAACATCTCAGATACATCGCAAATGCCCGGGCTACTCCATGCGATACATCCGGCAACGAAGGCGTCCTGCGTGCTCACTGCTTCTGCCACCAGCTCTCGCAGGAATGCATCGGGGATTTTCCACGCCACCACGATTCCAGCGAGGAGCCGCCATTCAGGAAAACAGGTCTCTGCTCGCCGTTGTCCGCTGTTTCATAATATCCAATGTTACTCCAGTTTATAGATTTTTTGAAATAGAGATGTAGAATGTAGTCCCCTTTTTTGTTCTCGGTTCTACCCACACCTTGCCGCCATGTTGTTCAGCTATTTCTTTCACTATAGTGAGGCCCAGGCCTGCTCCTTCGACGCCTTTGGATGTTTCATTTCGGTGAAATGCCCCGAAGATCCTTTCTGAATCCTCCTCTTTCAAACCTTTACCATTATCGCTGAACGAAAAGATATGGAAATCCTCATTGGTTTCATATCCCGTCCAAATCTTGTTCAGTTTTTCTCCTCCGTACTTCAGGGAGTTATCTACAAAATTCCTGAAGGCTCTTATCATGGACAGTCGATCCGCCTTGATTTCTACCGCAGACTCGGGTTCCAGCAACTCTATCCGTCGAACACTGAGTTGCGCGGAGAACTCGTCTTTGAGCATCTGAAGAATCTCTGCGATGTTGATCCTTTCAATGGTCAGACGAGCCTCCTTCGTGGCGATGTAAACATTAATCTTGTCCACCAGGGCCGCAATATGTTCCGACGTTCTCAAGATTTGATCACAGTAATTCCTTGCCTTTTCATCAAGGACATCCTTGTAGCTCTTGCTCAGTCGTTTTGTGAGCCCATAGATGCCGATAGCCGGACTCTTGAGATCGTGGGCGACAGAATAAGCAAAGAGTTTCAACTTTTGCGAGCTCTCCTGTAACGACTTCTCTGCCTGTCTTCGATCAGTGATGTCGCGGTTGCTCCCGCGTCGCCCCAGAAAGGAGCCTTGAGCATCGAACACTGGCTGACAGACGTGTCCGATCCACCTCGTCGTTCCGTCCCGATGAATAACGCGAAACTCCAGTCTGCCTGATGCGCTCATAGTCTGGTCCTCCTCCACATGAGCCTCAAACCGGGTCAGATCATCGGGGTGAACAATGCGGAAAAGCAGCCTGGGGTCCACTTCAAACTCACTTGCCGCGTACCCGGTAATCCTTTGGCACGACGGAGATGTGTATAGAAAGCCTCCTTCGGGACTCGCCCAATACTCCCAGTCGAAAGTGTTGTCGGCAACAATCCTATATTTGGTTTCGGATCCCCGCAGCATCTCCTCCATCCGCTTGCTTTGCGTGATGTCCTCATAGGTACCCAAAACCCCTTTGATCCTGCCGTCGGCGTCAAGTAGAGGAACCTTATTGGTGCGCAACCAAATCCTGCCCCCGTCCGGCGTTGTCAGAGGTTCTTCATAACCGAGTTTCGGGCTTCCAATGTCCATGACCAAACGGTCATCTGAACGGTAGAGTTCTGCTTGTTCTGCCCAGCCCATCTCAAAGTCGTTTCTCCCTATGATCTCCTCCGGTGATTGCAGGCCCGCATCGAAAGCAAATGGGCGGTTGCAGCCCAAGTAGTTTGAGTCGAGATTCTTCCAAAAGACCCTTACGGGGATGGTATCCAAAACTAACTGTAACATTTGCTGCGATTCCTGCAGCGCTTGTTCGGCCTTCCTCCGCTCCTCTATTTCGTGCGTGAGCTGTTCATTCACCTTTGCCAGTGCGGCCGTGCGCTCTTTCACCAAATCCTCAAGGCGGTTCCGATATTGATCCAATTCCTCTTCCGCCCGCTTGCGTTCCGTTATGTCCTCTGCGAGTCCTGCAACGCAACAGACGGCTCCCCCCTGATCGCGAATGGGGAAGCCACGATCCAGCACCCAACGAATGGATCCATCGGTGTGCACGATTCGATACTCGATGCTGTATCCTCCTCCAGCAGACCTATGGGCCAGGGCTTTGTTGACCTTATCGCGATCAACCGGGTGTATCGCTTCAGTCCAAGAGGCAGGATTCGCATATAAACTTGAACGTGTTCGGCCCCACACTCCCTCGTAAGAAGGGCTGATATAGAGCATCCGAGTCAACTCAAGGTCAGCCATCCAGAAAACCTCTCTGATATTCTCCGCCATCTGGCGATATCGTTCTTCACTCTCACGCAGAGATCCTGCCACGAGCTTCTGCTCTATTTGCTCTTGCTCCAGTTGGGCAATGCGGAGACTCATCTGCTTCAATTCATCTATGAGTTGCTCTCTGCTTTTCTCTTCGTCCTGCATTTCGAATCTCCTGAAAAGCCACTGGCGGGGTTGCCGGAATAGTCTGAAACCAAGCAAGAGCCCTAGACTCTAGATTCTCAATATTTTCAATTTGATTTATCTCTCTGTGAGCAGATCGGAAAGGTTTTTCAAATCAGATTGGGATGCTTTTTCCCTCTTTGCTCCCGTGTGAGTAAATAACTTCCAGAATTATCTCTAGCCAGATGTCTGAAGTACTGCCTTTACGGTTAGGCCCGAACATCATCTAAATGAAATCATTCTACAGGGTCTAGACACTGACTTCAACAACGGACTCCAACCACATTGAATCCTCCCTCATTGCCCCTTCAGGACGAGCAAGGGGCTTTGCTGTGTACAGCCGCCCAGGAGTTGCCTCCACCTCATCATGCAATGAGATCTCGCATAAGGCCGGTCATGTGGACTGGCCACGGTTTAAAATCTCAGTGAAAAGGGCTCTCCTGAAAGACATGAGATGGACTCCGCCCCTCTCCGAGAGGTAGTTTTTGTGGACCTCAGCAACTCTATGCCGCAACCTCAGTGGGATGTTTTTACCTCTGATCCATCATGGATGTGGTATTGTATTGCCTACCGCCTTTTGCCAGCATGGTACCAATCGCAGAGGGTCCAAAGTCCCAAGGGCACGGGATGGCAACTTCTGGAATTCACCATGGTTGATCGCCTCACACCAGAACAAATCGAAGAAGTCAATAAGCTGCAGCAAAGGTACTTCAATGAAAACGTAGATCTTTTTGAACCTCCTCTCCCGAAAGGGGTGCCGGAACGTCTGGAGGCCACCATAAAAGCAAGTCGCCTTCGGAGGGGCGAAAAGGTTCTGGATGTGGGAACCGGGACCGGGGTTCTCATTCCATACATCCTGAAGTACAGACCTTCCGAAATCCACGCTTGCGACTTAGCGGAAAACATGCTTCGGCGGGTGAGGAGAAAATTCCCCCAGGTAATAGCCCACCTTTGTGACGTCAGGGACTTGCCACTTCCCGATGACAGTCTGGACGCAGCCTTCATCAATGCTTGTTTCTCCAATATAATGGATAAATCAAAAAGCCTGAATAACCTCTATCGCCTACTGCGTCGGAAAGGTAGATTGGTTATCAGCCATCCTCTGGGCAGAGACTTCATTATCGAACTGAAGAAACACGCACCTTTTCATTTGGATTTGCTGCCTGATGAGGCGGGAGCAAGAGCACTGTTTGAGCGACATGGCTTTGAAATCATAAGTTATAGAGACGAGCCATTGTTTTACATCTTTGTTGCAGTAACGACGAAGCAGGATGAATCTTCATACACTAACCATAAAGACCTAGGCTGACTCTGTTGGGAATCATAAGAAACCGGGTTAGATGATTGATTCATGGCGCGTTTGCGTTCCGACTTAAATCTAAAAATTCAGTTGGGCGGCACGGCAAGGAGCCCGGATGTCGTGATTTCTCTGCACAAGCTGGGTCTCCAGTTCGCAGAGATTACCATCGCAAACCCGGCCGACTTCCACCTTCTTCAAGATCAGTATCGAAGGCTGTCAAGAGAAATCGGGTTTTTCTACCTTTGTCATGGTCCAAGGGAAGGCGACCCCAATGATACACATACCCTCGAAACGGTTTACTTCCCAAAGTTGCTCCACATCCTTTCCATTATGCCCGAGTTAGAGATGCGGCTATTAACGTTACACCTTTGGCTGGACCCCCGATTCGTGCTGGAGGAGACGATTGTTTATAAAATCGGGTTTCTCAAGAGGTTAACAGAAAGGGCCAGCGGCAGTGGAATCACCGTCTGTCTAGAGAATCTGAGCGAAAATGCTGATCAGCTGAAGGAGGTTCTTGCCGCTGTTCCGTTGCTGAATCTTACTCTGGACTTGGGACATGCTGAACTTCTCTCGGGTGAAAATACCAGTTTTGGTTTTCTGGAGAAGTATCCCGACAGGATTAAGCACATCCACTTGCATGATAACCATGGAGGCAGTTCGCCAGATGACGATCTCCATCTTCCGGTGGGAGAAGGGAAGATCGATTTCCATAAAATCTTTCGAGTATTGCATGCCGTGCACTACAAGGGAACCATGACGCTGGAATTGCGACCGGATCAGATCAAAAGCTGTCTGGGATATGTCAGGAATTTAATTGGTCCCACAGCGCAAGAATCGCTTGGACCGCCTGTTCTGTCAGCTTGATCATCAGGGTAACCGCTCAGGAGGTCCCTTTGCGATTCTCCTAGAAGAGCCCCTGGACAAACCTGGCCATTCTTGGTGCACAAGAGACGTAGTCACTGTTAACCGGGCAGCGCGACTCGGGCCCCCCTATGTGACCCGTCCTGTGCGCACCCGCATGTCCCCTCGTGGTGCGCTAGGTGAGTCCAGCCGCCTTTGTCGAGCCTGCCACAGGAAAATGCTGCCGGTGACCACGATGATTGGGAGCAGCAAGATGACCGATGACCAGACCAACCGGTACACTGAAGGTTTAGATCCGGAGCGAACGAAAAGGAAGGTCAACAAGGCAAGCAGAGCCAGTCGAGCCCACCAGGAATTCGCATAGACAGGGACTCTGGTCACCACGAACAATAACCCCGATAACACGACGGCTGCACCAATACCGCTCATGGTCAAAGGCATGAGGTCAATTGCAGCATACGTCAGACGTTTGCGAGGGGGAGCACAAACACTCCTTCAAAGACAGAATGAAGGGAACCTGTGTCTATGTAAGGTATAAGGAAAATCAAGACAGGAATCAAAACCCCTGCCAGAAAAGGCAATAACATTTGCATGAGAGTGGAAAAACGATGGAGATTGGAGTTAAGCTTTATACCGCCCTCACGATAGAGCAGAAGAACAACGAGGCCAAGCGAGGGTAACACAAAATGAACAATTCGTTCGCCGGGGGGCGTCCAATTGAGTGTTTTCATCAGGAGCAGCAGGAAACCTAGGGAGCCTGCAAACACGAACAGGGAATAGAGCCCTAGCTTAGATGCCTTATTGTCGCCTCGGTGCTCCATGGCTATCTCCTGCTCGGCGAAGACGAAGAAGAGCACTGCGGCCGAAATGTAGTAGGACCCGGAAACTTTCGCAAGAACGGAAAGCCCCCCGCACAACCCTGACAGGAAAAGCCAGCTGGACCGTGGCGTTGCAAGATATCGCAAGATTGCCGCGATACCAAACGTTGCAAAAAACAAATTGTACCAGGAGGGCAAGGCAGCGGCATAGTTGGGCACGCTCCATGCGGCAGCAAGAAGTGTCACAGTGCCTGCTGCCATTGCCGAAGCAAACCGCGTGGCTATATAGTAAACTGCCGGGACCCAGGCTGCAAAGATTATGAAAAGGAACCACCGGAGGGATGTCAACTCCATTCCGAGCGTACGAAACGCAACCGCATTCAGCATGGCCAGACCACCAGTATATATATCGTCGAAGTCGCGATGGGGCAGTTCTCCCTGCATCACGCGCTCTGCAGCGTGGCCCAGCGATCCTTCGTCATGAGGTATCCATCCACGCATAAGGCTGGAGTGCATGTAAACCAGGCAGATAATCCACAATAGGGTGAGAATGGGCCAGAACAACTTCTGCTTCGGCACAAGGAAGGTGTTTCGATTGCCGAGTATAACCTGTTCTGCTGGTTTGACAGACACGTGTGTTTGGAGGTCGCATCTTGTATGGGTGCGCATGTCACACTCATATTCTATCATCATAACCACTCGGTCAGTGGGCCAGTATTCCCTGCTCTGATCGGCATTCCAGGCTGCGACCGCCTGAGCCCCAAGAGCCATTTTTTGTTATCCCAGCAGCTTTCCAGGATGTTGGGAATGAATCCTTTCTACCTCGACCAGCTACTTTGGCAGGATGTTGAATTAGGGGGGCAGAATTCCCCCTATCGTTTCGAGCGAATCATTTTTTGAAACTGCTCTTTGACAACATGACTGGTTGATTTGGGTGTTCATTCGTCCTCAATTCCGCTAGAGGGGGGCAGATCCCATACGCATCAAGCTAAGCCGCTGTCTGCTTGGTTGTATTGCAAAAATTGTCTTCATAAGGGCCACCGGACAGCCCCGGCAACTCTCCTTGCTCTGTACTTGGCTTCAGATAGAGAGCCTGTCCGCAAAGAGTAACGCAGTTCCGATTTACCGACAAGCGGACGCACTTGGGCTGGGACAATGAAACGAAAGCAGTAACCCCAAGGTGTCTGGATGAGGTAGGAGGGAGATTTGTTGGAAGGTCGTTTTTTGATCATCTTCTGCCTCCGCTTTATGTAGCGGTTTTGTGTAGATGGCTGAAGATGAATTGACAGGCCAAAACAATCAGCAAAGTTAACAAGTTAATGGTGGAGATGAGGGGGATCGAACCCCTGACCTCAGCCTTGCGAAGGCTGCGCTCTCCCATCTGAGCTACATCCCCACGGTTTGTCACTCTTATAGCGGGTTCCGTGGAGGCTGTCAACCTATCGGTCAAAGCAGGGTGAAACCAAAAAGCACGACCAACTTCTAGCAATGAGCGAAGCTCTTGAACAAATGAAGCTTGGGACTTCGCCGGAGGTGTGGTAATGGAAAAAAGCAAGTGCGGATTTGACGGCAGGGAACATGCGGAGGGCACCGAGCTGTGCGACGCGACAAGATGCATGGTCTGCAAGGACGGAAAGTAGAGAACGACCTGGATTTCTACCTTTGGACCATAGGGGTTGTTGCTCCTGACATATCCCCCTGAATCGAGTGATTGAATTGACAGGGACCTTGGCTCAAAGCCCGGCTCCCTCTTGTTTATTTGGGCACCGGCTCAAAACCCATGACCCTCAAGGGAGGCACTGGATGAAGGTTGTCGCATTCAACGGCAGCGCCCGTAAAGACGGAAACACCGCCATACTGTTGAATACGGTCTTGGAAGAACTGAAAGAGGAAGGCATCGAAACCGAGCTGGTTCAGCTTTTCGGAAAAGGGCTCCAGGGCTGCATCGCCTGCTACAAGTGCTTTGAGCGAAAGGACAGGCGCTGCGCGGTGGAGAAGGACAAGATGAATGCTCACATGGCGAAGATGTTTGAAGCAGAAGGGATCATCCTGGGATCTCCAACCTACTTCTCCGATGTTTCAGCCAACATGAAAGCACTCATCGAGCGTTGCGGCATGGTGGCCCTGGCCAACGGAGGCCTGCTCAAGAGAAAAGTCGGCGCCGGCGTCGTTGCCGTCCGAAGGGCGGGCGCCATTCACACCTTCAGTTCCATCAACCACTTCTTCACCATCGGGCAGATGATCATCCCAGGTTCAAGCTATTGGAACGTGGGGATTGGACGAGATCCCGGAGAGGTACAAAATGATGCCGAAGGACTGAAAACCATGAGGGTTCTTGGGCAGAACATGGCGTGGCTCCTCAAGAAGATCCACGCATAACTGAAGGGGATCCAGCAAGAGCACGGCCCGCAGGGTTGCGGATCCGACCTTCCCGCCATGCCCCTCGTGAAGGAAAGTCTCTCCCCATCATGCGTCGGAGGGAAGGTCCCTTTTGCCCTGCTTGTAGAACTGCACCAAGAACTCCGCATCCTTGGGCGAGAGGTCAAACCGAGAGACAGCTTCCTGAACAAGCTTTAGGGGTGCTTTCTGGGGATTCTCCTCCAGTTCACTTGAGATCCACTTGACGGCTTTCCTTATCCCTTCGCCTTGGGGCATGATGGTGCTCATCTGTGTTGGCTCCTTTACATGGGTTCAATCCAGCACTGACTTTCAGATCAACTTTCCGTCTTCTCAGAATGTTCGCATCCATATACTAACCGTTACGCATCATTTGTACCACCAAGAAAAGCCTCACCTTCCAGACAGGAATTGACGAGCGGGGGTCCTTCGCATCGCTCGCTTTTGGCAATTGCGCTGACGGCCAAATCGTCAACGCTGGCCAGTAGAATGCTCTCTTCACCCACTCCGGAAGGAGATTCCGAGCGGGAAGCGGCAAACCTTCATGGTCTCGCTCTTTGAGACTCAGGCATCACGAGCACCACACTATCGCACCTGAATATTAAAATCGATCTCGTTTGCATATATATTACTCATGTGATTAGATTCAACGTTAAGAAAGTGAATTAGAGCCCCATTCCAAATGTGCTGATCACCCTTGTTCATATTGAGGCTTGGATAAAGACATGCCTTCAAAACATAGTATTTGCTTCCCATCAAGACGGAGGATTACTGAAAACTGTTGGAGTTGAACTTCCTCGGGTGTTGAAAATTTAGCTCAGATTTCTGATAATCGAAGATGGTCAGTCTCACTTGCTGAATCTACTTCGTCCTCTCTCAAACGTCAGGTCAAAGGATAAGGACAAAAAACATGGGTCCCGAGCCTACCAGAACTGGGTCTGAAGACGGGCATCTTGTCTTGGCCTCCGCCTACGCAGAGGGGTTCGATCTGGAGTTCTTCCAGCGTTGGTTCAGCGAGTTCCCCGATCCCGTTCTCATAACAGATCTGCAGTCCAGGGTTGTCTTTTTGAATGATGCGGCACGGCATCTGACGGGCCGGTCCATCAGTGGAGAAGGCTCCCTCCTCTGGTCTGATATTTCACGCAGGGAAAGCGAGGATGCAACAGGATCTCTCATACAACAGTGTCTGGAGAGGAGAACACTGAACGCTGTCCAGGTGCATCTCAAGAATCGAGCTGAGAAGTGGCTGCCCTTTTCTGTCTTTGCCCAGCTGGTGAGTGACAAAGCTGGTAATCCAGCTCTGTGTGTGGCCATAGCGCGACAGTCCCCCGCTGTTTCCACTGCAAAGGAAGACCAGGTCCCTGATCTCATTTTTTCTAGTGTGATCAATAACTTTCCCATGCCATTCTTCACTGTGAATGCCAACTTTACGATCACCTATATGAACGAGCACCTCGAGGAACTCACGGGGTACAGCAACAGTGAGGTGGTAAATCACATGACGTGTGCGGAACTGCTCAGAACCGATGACTGCCACACGAAGGATTGTCCAATAAGGCAAGTCATGGAAAACGGAGCATCCATTTCCGGACTTCGCCGCGTTATCCACGATCGTGAAGGAAGAAAAATCCCGGTATCAGTCCATTCTGCAAGGATCACAGACTCGAACAACAAGGTGATCGGCGCATTTCAGGCCATGAGGGACATTACCCCCACTGTCGAAGCGGAACAGAAGATCACGATGCTCATCGAGATCACTCAGGAAGGGATCCTCATGGTGGATGAAAGCAACCGTGTGATTTATGCCAATTCAAAAATGGGGGAAATACTTGGCCAGCCTAAAGACGAGCTTGTCGGCAAGAACGTCGGCAAGTTCCTTCCATTCCAGCATCTGTCCATAATACATGATTTAGTGCAGAGAGTTGATCCCGAGAATCCCCAGCAGCTGCGATTTTGCACCACGATTCAGCCCACCGAAACCTCACAGCAGGACTTTCGAGCCTTCGAAACATGCATCGTTGTATCTCGAGTTGGCACAAGCGTGATCACCTGCATGTATTTCCACGACTTGACAAAGCACATGGAGATCGAGCGCCAGCTTCATGATGCCAACAGTTTTCTTAACAACATCATCATGAGCTCCGCAGATGGTATCGTGGTCATCGACACTGAAGGAAAGATCGTGATTTTCAATGAAGGGGCGGAACGGATCTTGGGATACAGTGCCGAGGAGATGATCGGAAATCCTGTAGCACTCTCAAAAGTTTACAGCCCTGACCTGGCACGGGAAATCATGCGGCGTCTGCGCACCGACGAGTCCGGACCGCCCGGGAAACTCACATCCGCACGCATCACCCTTGTGAACAAAAACAACGAGGAAGTGCCGGTAAACTTCTCTGCGGCAATCATAAAGAAGGATGACCGAGAAGTTGGCAGCGTGGGCATATTCTCCGACCTGAGGGAACGTTTGAGAATACGCAGGGAACTCGAGGAGGCAAAGATGCAGTTGATGCAGGCTGAAAAAATCGCCTCTCTTGGAAGACTGGCTGCGGGTGTTGCCCACGAGATCAACAATCCTCTCTCCGGCATCCTGATCTATGCCGACATGCTGATGAAGGATCTCTCACAGAATCCTCAATGGAGCGAGGATCTTCAGCAAATCATCGACCAGACCCTGCGTTGCAAGCAGATTGTGACCCGTCTGCTGGAATTCAGCCGGCAATCTTTGGGCCAGAGGGTCGTTTTCGATGTCAACATGATTATCAATCGCTCTGTCGAACTGCTCGCTCACCAGGCACTCTTTCATGATGTTGACTTCGTGTTGGATGTCCATCCCGATATTCCCCAGATGACAGGGGATCCAGGCCAACTCCAGCAGGTTTTCACGAACCTCATCATCAATGCTGGGAGTGCCATGAGCGGGAAAGGCGAGATTACCGTCACCAGCACGTTCGATCCGGCATCGGAAGAGGTCGTTCTGCGGTTTTCGGATACGGGCCCCGGAATTCCACCCGATATCCTGAGCAAAATATTCGAACCGTTCTTCACCACCAAAGGGCCCGGTGAGGGGACAGGGCTCGGACTGTCCGTTGTCTACGGGATCATTCAACAGCACGGAGGGACTATCGAGGTGAAAAACCTCCCTTCAGGCGGCGCATTATTCACTATTGTGCTCCCCCTGGCATGTCCGGAAGACTCTATTGTTTTCGCTTATTGAATAAGGCTTTTTGCAGGACTCCAAATTTCAGCCCCCGGCGAAGGCCTGGGTCGAGGCAGCTTTTCTGGATTCCGGGTCAAACCCGGAAGGACTACCGCCTCATCGGTCATTTTATTTCGCTGCCGACAAGCGTTTCCCCATCCCCGAGGTTCAGAAGCTTCCGTTTTGGATAGCGCCAAGGGAATATAGCGGTCAACCGCAGCCATGCCCGGGCTCTTCACCTCTCGAAGGGTGGGTGTGGCTGCACAGACTTTGAAGGCTGACAGGATGGAAACCGTTTTGGTTGTCGATGATGAAAAGGTGATAAGAGACGGCTGCAGTCGTCTGTTGAGCCATGAAGGATATAGAGTCTTGACGGCGGTGAATGGGCAGGAAGCTTTGGATTTGCTCTCTGCCGAGTCGATAGACCTTATTTTTTGTGATCTCGTGATGCCGGTGTTGGGGGGCTTTGAGGTCATAGAGGAAGTTCGGGTCAAATACCCTGATCTGCCGCTGATTGTCATCACCGGCCACGGCACGGTAGCCAATGCGGTGGAAGCCATGAAAAAAGGGGCCTATGATTTCATAACCAAGCCTTTTAGAGCCGACCATTTAACAATTGTAGCAAAAAGGGCGCTGGACAAACAGAGGCTGGAACGCCGTGCCCGCGAGCTCCAGGAAGCGCAGGCTCGAAATCTCCATGACCTCGCATTGGAGAAGAGCCGAATCCGAACGGTCATCAACTGCATGGCCGATGGGGTCCTGGTGACAAATCGGGATCTTGAGATCGTGCTCCATAATCCTGCGCTCATGAGGCTGCTGGAGTTTCCGACGTCTTTGGCCGAACCAACTGCCCTACCCGATGCCTTCGCCGATGAGGACTTGGTGAAAGGCCTTCGAGAAATTCTGGAGGCGCGTGGTCAAGAGACTGGAATGATCTCTCAGGAGTTCTGCAGGGGAAACAAGTATATCCATGCACTGTCAGCTCCAGTCTCTGGATTGAATGCTGAAGTTCTCGGCACTGTCACCGTTTTTCAGGACATCACCAATTTTAAAAAACTGGATGAGATGAAGACCAGTTTTGTCCAAATGGTCTCTCATGAGCTGCGCTCCCCCCTGGCGTCCATCAAACAGCTACTGACAGTTGTTCTGGATGGTCTGGCCGGAGAATTGACGGCAAAACAGAACGACCTCCTCAATCGTTCTCAGCTGAAGATTCAAAGTCTGCTGGATCTCATCAATGATCTCCTGGACGTTGCCAAAATTGAAAGCGGCCATGCATTTCAACAGCAGGTGCCCCTTAGGTTGCGAGACGTGCTGGAGGAGACGATCACCCTGATGAAACCCAAGGCGGAAAACCAGAATGTTGCCCTGAGACTCGAACTCCCCCCGGAGCTTCCTCCTATTCAGGCTGATCCCCGGAGCATGGAAGAGCTTTTCAGCAACTTGGTGAGTAACGCCATCAACTACTCGCCTGACGGGGGGGAAGTGATTGTTTCCGTTGTTTCGCACGGAGACTACCTTGAGGTGCAGGTGAGCGATACCGGTATAGGGATAGAGCCTGAAGAAGTTCCGAAAATCTTTGACAAGTTCTATCGGGTTAAACATCCCAAGACGCGACAGGTCATCGGGACGGGTCTTGGTCTTTCCATTGTGAAAGGAATCGTCGAATCGCACCGGGGATCCATCGAGGTCGAGAGCCAGCCCGGTGTGGGAACAACATTTCGAGTATTCCTGCCCGCAATCAGCTCCATTTGATTTCTTCCACTCGGATTCTGACAAGAGGATTCAGAAACAAACCGGTTGCAGCTTGCCCTGGTAACGCCGAGGGGCAAATTGTCCAAGCCGGCTTTTCTGTAAGGAGCAAGCGGATTTTTCTACGGCTTGACAGGCATTCATGGTAATCTTGGCCTCACCTGCATAAACTCTGGATAACCAAAGGAGGTTTAGAAATGGGAAAGAAGTACATTCTGGTCGTTGACGATGATCCAGACTTTGTTGAAACCGTCTGCATGATGCTGGAGAACAAGGGCTACGAAGTGGGAAAGGCCTATGATGGCATCGAGGGTGAAGAATCAATCAGAGGGCGACGGCCTGACCTGTTGGTGCTGGACGTCATGATGCCCCGCAAAAACGGCTATGTATTGTGCTCAGAATTGAAAAAGAACAAGGAAACAAGAGATATCCCCATCGTATTGCTCACAGCTGTTGGGGAGGCTGTACCGAAGACCACATACTCGCACGCCGATGGGATGGCTACGGAAGCTGAGGATTATATTCCCAAGCCGGTCGACACGCAGACACTGTTGGAAGCCATCGACAGGCTTATCAGCTAGAATTGTGGTTCATGCCTGATGTCCAAAACGCGCTTCAAACGCATTAAAGCCTTTCAGGAGCGCGCATCATTCACTGTTTCGCTTACACCACTTCCTCTCTCAATGCCGGGATTCCACACGAACGTTTCGGTTTAGGATCTGGTCGCTGCCATCCCACTCGTTGCCGAGAAATACAGAGGAATGCATGGACATCCTCGCTTGCACCACTTTCGCCTGAAGGGTTGAAGGACGATGGCAAAGATCCCGCTCGGAGGCGTCAAGATCCTTAAGGGGCGCTCATGCCTGACGTCCTTGTCCCGCTCCGAAGACAGGCTCATGCCCGGCATGTGCCAGCGGCTGGCGATGGAGCAAATAAACGTTTCACTTCTCACTTACCTGGAGGGAAATCGGGAAAGAGGCTGTGTCGCGTCCTTTTGCACCGAAGAGGGCAGCACGCTGTCTGCTTATTTTCTCCTGAAGCCCGACCAGGAGAACGCGGTGAAGCTGCAATCGGATCTCAGCGTTCTCTCCATCTTTCCCCACCATGAAATGGCCGAAATAGCAGGGATGCTGATCCGTCTTCTGGCCTGCATGGACATTCGTCCGTATGCCCTTGCGAGTTCCCTTTCGGCCATTTCGGCGATCATCCCCTCGTCCGACGTCGAAGTCCTCATTGACGGGCTTTTTGACGGTTTCGAGTTCCCCAGTTACAAGTCCATTGTCGATTGGTATGCCGCTTATGAAGGCCAGGAGCGTTTGCTCAAGCAGATCATTTGCTCGTACCGGGAGGAGATTATCAAGGTTTACAATCTCACGGTTCAGACCGGTCTTGACATTTGGGTGCTGGAGGTTCCATTTACCGATATGGACCGGCTCGCCTATGTCCTGAGTGCGATCGGGGAACTGGACATCAAGATACCCTACATGACCGCACAGGAGTACATGGAGGAAATCCTGCTCACTGCATGCTGTTTTGACTCGGGACGGAAGAGCTCGGTGGCTCAGATCATCGAAAGGCATTTGAGGGGTGTCAATGCTTCACGCCTGGGCCCAGTAGCCGCCCTCTACCTTCACGGCCCTCATTTTGGAGACCGTTATGGCATCGCCGATGCCTTGACGGGATCACTCCAGAAAGGCCTCGTGCAGCCTTTGGCCGTAAGTTGTGCAGTGTCCTCTGTCTCGGTGGTAGTCTGGGAAAATGATCTGGACATGGCCTTGGAGGCTTTGAACAGGAAATTTCAGATCCCCGAAATGATTCGAATCTGAAGCCTGGATCAGAGGCAGTGCCAATGCGTTGTCATCAGGCGTCATTGCGACCTGGGTTCGGAATAGGGGAACTTGAATACTCTTAAGCCCCCACCTTCGCGGGAGGGCTTGAAACCGCTATCATCCCCGCCCGTTTCCATCCCCGAGCCCTGCTTCCGCGATGATGTCCGGGACGACTTCCTCTCGCCCTATGGCCATGATGTGCACACCATCACAGATGGACTCCTCCTTTATCTGCCGGATCATGCGGGCGGTGATATCTATCCCCTTCTTGATGGCTTCGCCCTTGGGGGCTGCCTTCATTTCATCGATCAATCCCTGAGGAACGAAGACTCCTGGAACATTCTTGTTCATGAACTCGGCCATCCTCCATGAGGTGAGGAGGATGATTCCGGCCAGGATCTTGGTTCCGAAAGGTCTTGCATAGTCCATGAAGCGCTTGAAGTTATCCAAGTCGTAAATCGCCTGGGTCTGAATGAACTCGGCCCCGGCCCTGATCTTCTTCTCGAATTTGATCAGCTGGGGCTCAAGGGGATTGGCCTCCGGTGTGACTATGGCCCCCGCACAGAACCGGACCGCACCGTCCAGATCGTTTCCCCCGAGGTCTTTCCCTGTTTCCAGAATCCGAATACCGGCCAGAAGCTGGCTGGAATCGAGATCAAAGACCTCCTTTGCATCCTTGTGATCTCCAACCACTGCAGAATCGCCCGTGAGACACAAGACATTTCGGATGCCGCGGGAATGGGCAAACAGGAGTTCCGCCTGAAGGGCCAGGCGGTTTCGATCACGGCAGGTCATCTGAAGGATCGGCTCCCCCCCGAGCTCCTTGACGATCAGAGCTCCCCCAATGGAGGGAAAACGCATGACGGAGCTCTGGTGGTCAGTCACGTTCAGGGCATCCACCTTATCTTTCAGGAGTTCGATGTGGTGGATCATTTTTTCCAGGTTCGTCCCCTTTGGCGGGCCGATCTCACTGGTGACCACGAATTTACCCGATTCGAGGACCTCTTTGAAGCTTCCGGCCATCCCTCACACTCCTTCTTTATTCAAAGGGCACCCAGACCTTTCCGGGCATTGGTTCAACGTTGTGATTGCGGGGACCCACGTGCTTCCTCATCAAGTCCAGCTTTCCCTGTTCCTTGAGTCGAGTGTAAATGAGCGTCCAAGCGCAGTCCTTGTCGGGATTGATCTCGCACTTGCCATTGTTGGTCCCGCCACAGGGGCCATTGAGGAGACTCTTGTGGCAGGCCGTGACCGGGCAAATCCCGCCGGTCAATCCCAGAACGCACGATCCACACTGGGTGCAGACTTCATCATATCGTCCCAGCCCCATCTCCTTCCCCACAAAGAGGGTATCCACAGCCGGTATCACCGGCATCTGGGTTTGCCTTGCCAATGTCTGAACACCGAAGGCACAGGACATGATCAGGAGTGCCTCGGATTCGCCCAGCGCCTTTTGGTTTTCCTCAAGGGCCTCATGGGAGAGTTCGTCGCAGGCCACGGGAATCACCATATGGCCGGTGACCACAATGCCATTTGCCTGGATCTTGGACGCCATTTCGAGAACTTCTGGCATCCCCCCGGTTCGACAAAGAGTTGTGCAGGTCCCGCAACCCACGATGAAGACCCGGTCGGATCCCTTCAGAAGCTCCAGTATTTCCTCGAAAGGCTTCTGTTTGGTGATGGATCGTATCATGAATAACCCTCCTATCTCTCGAGGTCGCACCGCAGGCAGCGTCTGGCTTCCTCCCTGGCCTCTTCTTCGGTGTAACCGATCTCGATCTCATCAAATCCCGTGATCCTCTCTTCCGGCGGAACGGTCGCAACCGGGGACCTCGGTTTCAGCGCCATGACTTCCTCCTTGTCCGCCATCTGGCCTTTGCGGGCGATCTCTCCGCATTCATCCCGGACTTCAACCACCGTTTGGATCGTGACGCGTGGTTCCGTTGTGATTCTGTAGACCACCTCAAGTCTTTCGTCGGGAATCTCCACCCTCGAGACGTCTTTCCTAAGATACTTGTCGATGGCGATAGCCCCTCTTCGACCAGCCCCAACCGCCTGGATTACGGTCGTGGGGCCTGTGACAAAATCCCCCCCGGCGAAGATCCACGGAATGTTGGTGGAGAGCGTGTTCGCGTCCACCTTCAAGGCTCCCCACCTGGCGAATTCGAGCTTCATGTCGCTGGGAAGGAACGAGAGGTCCGGAGCCTGGCCAATGGAGGGGATAACGGTGTCCGCAGCGGCGAAAAACTCCGACCCCACAACGGGAATCGGCCGACGCCTTCCCGTCTCATCAGCCTGCCCAAGCTCCATACGGATGCACTCCAGGCCCTTGACCTTCCAGTTCTCGCTCACAACCCTCGTGGGGCTTGTAAGAAAATGGAATCGGATCCCTTCCTCGACTGCTTCCCGGTATTCGACGTCCGTCACGGGCATTTCCTCCCGCGACCTGCGGTAATAGACGTCCACCCCTTTGGCTCCGAGGCGCAGGCACGTCCTGGCTGAATCCATGGCGGTATTGCCACCGCCGATGACAGCCACCGTCTCGCCCACCTGGATCCTCTTGCCCACTTTGACGTCTCTCAGAAAGCTCAGCCCGTAGTAAACCCCTTCAATGCCCTCGACTTCTCCAGGAATGCCCATCTTATGACTCATGTTGGCCCCGGCGGCAAGAAAGACCGCGTCATAGCCCTCTTTCCTCAGATCCTCCAAAGTCCTGTTCACGTTGACCGGGCTGTTGTAATGAATCTCCACCCCGCGGGCCTCGATATGGCGAATTTCCTTTTCAATGATCTCCTTGGGAAGGCGAAAGTCGGGTATGGCCCACCCCATCATCCCGCCTCCCACGGGGAGAGCCTCAAAGACGGTGGCCCGGTAGCCCATCTTTCTCAGGAAATAGGCACAGGTGAGTCCGGCGGGCCCTGCACCCACCACAGCGACCCTCTCCTTTTTCGTGACCGGGAAGGGTTCAGGAGGCGCCTCGACGACCTTGAAATACCAGTCTGCGGCAAACCGCTTCAAAACCCGAATGGCAACGGCATCATCCAGTTCCCCTCTCCGACACCTGCTCTCACACGGGTGATGGCAAATGCGTCCACAGATCGCGGGAAAGGGGTTCCTCTCACGGATCACTTCCGTGGCCTCAATGTATTTTCCCTCAGCGATATAAGAAACATAGGCCGGAACATCGATCCCGGCCGGGCACGTGTGCTGGCAGGCGGATATGACCATGGAGTCGCATACGGCCGCAGGGCATCTCTTGTCCTCAATGTGTGCTTCGTATTCATGCCTGAAGTGCTGAATTGTGGAAATAACCGGGTTGGGGCAGGTCTGGCCCAAGCCGCAAAGAGACGATCGTTTCACCGCCTGGCCAATCTCGAGGAGCCGATCTATATCGCCCTTGACCCCTCGGCCCTGGGTGATCCGCGTGAGTATCTCCAGCATCTGCTTCGTTCCGAGACGGCAAGGAGTGCATTTCCCGCAGGATTCATCCTGGGTGAAACTCAGGAAGAATCGGGCGATATCCACCATGCAGGTGTTCTCATCCATAACGATCATCCCACCGGATCCCATCATCGACCCCACGGAACTCAGGGACTCGTAATCGATGGGGAGATCCAGGTAGCGGGCTGGCAGACAACCGCCTGACGGACCGCCCATTTGGGCAGCCTTGAAACGCCTCTCTTTGGGGATCCCCCCACCAATATCGAAGATCACCTGTCGGAGGGTGGTCCCCATGGGAACCTCCACCAAGCCGGTGTTGTTGATTCTGCCCGTCAGTGAGAAAATTTTGGTCCCCTTGCTCTTCTCGGTCCCCATGGAGGCGTACCAGTCTGCTCCATTCAGTACGATGGCGCGGACATTGGCATAAGTCTCCACGTTGTTGATGCAGGTGGGCTTCCCCCAAAGACCTGCCTGGGCAGGAAAAGGTGGTCGGGTGCGGGGCATCCCCCTGCTTCCCTCGATGGAAGCGATGAGGGCTGTCTCCTCACCGCAGACAAAGGCGCCCGCTCCCTCCTTGATGTGGATGTGGAAAGAAAGCCCTTTCCCCAAGATGTTCTCACCCAGGAGTCCTTTCTCGTGAGCCTGGGCAATGGCCACTTTCAGGTTTTCTATGGCGAGGGGATACTCAGCACGGACATACACGTATCCCTCTCTGGAACCCATGGCATAAGCGGCGATGATCATCCCTTCGAGGACGAGATGGGGATTCCCCTCGAGAACGCTGCGGTCCATAAAAGCACCCGGGTCGCCCTCATCGGCGTTGCAGATGATGTATTTCGTGTCCCCCGGGGCCTTTCTCACAAATCCCCACTTCGTGCCCGTTGGAAACCCGGCGCCCCCTCGGCCCCTAAGCCCGGATCGCTCCACAACGTCGATGACCTCTTCGGGTCCCATCCTTTGCAGGACCCCGCTCAGAGCCGAGTAACCTCCCCGGCCAATGTAGTCGTCGATTTCCGTCGGATCGATCTTTCCATTGTCAGCGAAGACGATCCGCTTCTGCTTGCTGTAGAAGGGTACCTCGTGCTCGTAGATGCTCTTCCTCTGCGTCAGGGGATCAGTATACAAGAGTCGGCCAATGATGTTGTCCTGGAGGAGAGTCTCTTGAACGACCTCGGGAACGTCTTCCACGGTCATCTTCTGATAGAAGATCTCCCGAGGGAGAAGCACCGTAATGGGGCCTCTCTCACAGAACCCATGACAGCCCGTTTTCTTGACCTCCACTTTGGTGGAGAGACCTTGCCTGTCGATCTCTTCAAGAAAAGCTTGACGCACGGCCTCCCCGCCCCAGGCACTGCAACCGGTCCCACCACAGACCGTCACACAATGCCTGGCAGGGTCTCGCCTCTCGACAAGTTCCTTTCGATAGGCCTCCAGATCTTCAACTGACTGGAAACAATTCATGGCCGGCACTGTCTACCCCCTTTGAGAGAATCGTCTTCAAACCTCATCGATTCAGCCTGTGATAGAGACGTCAATTCAGCGGCACGGGGCCTGCCATCGTTCCTCCTCGAGCAGGAACTGCGCTGATCCAGGATTTACACACCTGAAACGCCGATTCCTGCGAGTCTGGCTGGCGAGAATCAGACGGCTTGGAGAACCATCTCGATCCTATTTGGATTCATCTGCCCGTAATAGGTCTTGTTCACAACCATGACGGGTGAAAGAGCACATGCCCCCAGGCAGGCCACGGTCTCGAGGGTGAACTTCAGATCCTCGCTGGTTTGGTTTTCCTCAAGGCCCAGGACCTTCTTCACCACCCGAAGAACGCCCCGACCGCCCCGTACATGACAGGCGGTGCCGCGGCAAACCCTCACGATATTCCGACCTCTTGGCGTCATGGCAAACTGGGCATAGAAAGTCATGACCCCCTGAACCTGGCTCGGAAAGACGTGCAGTCCCTCTGCAATGGGTCTTACGAACTCCCTTGGGATATAGCCGTATTTCTCCTGAACCGCCTGGAGGACAGGGATCAGCTCTGATGGTTGCCCCCGGAACTCCTGAAGGAGTGCCTCAATGTCTTCCCTTTGGATTTCGGGGTTCAATCCCTGCATATTATCCCTCCTTTGCTATTTGAACGGGGCAGATGCTCATTCCCGCGCCATCGGGAGCAAGGGAAACCAGTGCAGTCGAAGCCGCGTCGAAGTATGGAGCGAAGACCATCCTTCTGGGCAGGGAGCCGCTTAATCTGAGAGTCATGGGGACCTGCGGCATTGCTGTTGAAAACTCTGACGGAATCTCCTTCCATCAAACCAAGCTCCTGAGCGTCGACAGGATTCATCTCGAGGAATCCCGGGGCCTTCATCGAGTTGAGGCGCGGGGACCTCATTGACCGTGTTCCTCCCAGAAAATGGTAAAGGGTCGATCCCCTCATGAGGACAAAGGCAGCGTCCTTCCCGCTTTCCTGTGCGTGCACCCGGGCGGGAAAGAACGGCAGTTCCCCTGCTCCCCATCTGTCGACGGAAAGCCGACTCTCCCCTCCTGAGCCTGTCTCGGAATAAGGCTGGAACACCCCGCCTCTCTTGAGCTTCTCCGGTGAGATTCCGCCATACTGAGGCACAAGGGAGGTGATTTCTTCCATGACGGCATCCACCGAGTCATACGCCATGGGATATCCCAGCCGCCCGGAGAGGCGACAAAGGATCTCCCAGTCTGGAAGGCTTTGCCCGAGGGGTTCGATGGCTTTTCGGATGCTCTGGACCCTCCTCTCGATGTTGGTGAAAGAGCCGTTCTTTTCTGCAAAGCTGCAGGCCGGAAGGACTGCATGGGCAAGGTTCGCGGTCTCGGTCAGAAAGAGGTCCTGGACCACCAGAAAATCAAGGGAAGAAAGGGCTTTATGGATGGCAGGAGCATCAGGAAAGCTGCGCAGAGGGTTTTCCCCCATGACGTGCATGGCTTTCAGCCGCCCCGTTCCAGCCTCCAGGATCATCTCCGTGGCTCTTAATCCCGGCTTTCTTGGAATGGGTGTCTTCCAGAGTTTCTCAAATCTCTGGATCCCCACTTCATCATCCAAGGCCTGATATCCCGGAAGGCGATCAGGCATGCTTCCCATATCCCAGGCGCCTTGCCCGTTGTTTTCCTTGTCCAGGGGATAGATTCCTCCCCCTTCTTTTCCGAGGCACCCCTTCAGAAGTGCAAGGTTGACCATCGCGCGGATGGCCTCCTGAGCACTCCCCTGCCTGGTGATTCCGTGACCATATACAATGGCAAGGGATTTTGCTTCCACGAGGAGACCGATGATCGAATCCAAAAGGGCGGAAGGGCATCCCGTCCGCTCCTCGACATATCGCCGGTCGAATGGTGCCAGGGACTCCCTGAACTCTGCAAGGCCGGCGGTTCTCTCCTCGAGGTAATTCTTGTCCAGGGCACCCGAGTCGAGAAGCGCTCTCAAGATCCCGTTGAGAAGGACCCCATCCATGCCGAGGCGGACAGGAAACCATGCTGAGGCAAAGGATGCGAGCTCGGTTCTTCTCGGGTCAACCACGATCAGTCTGGCCCCTTTGTTGCGGACTGCCCTCTTGATCCAGTAACCGGCCACGGGATGGGAAGCCGAGGGATTTGAACCGACAACGAGGATCACATCAGAGTCCTCGAGATCCTTGAGAGGGTTGGTCATCGCCCCGAAGGGCAGGACATCCAAAGAGGGACCTGAGTGAATGCGGGCTCCATTGTCTACGTTGTTGGTCCCGAATACCACGCGGGCCATCTTTTGGAAGAGGTAGTTCTCCTCATTGGTGCACTTGGAGGACCCGAGAAAGGCAATCCCCTCCGGACCGTACCTGGAATGGGACCTCTTGAGACCTTCCGCCACAAAATCGAGAGCCTCATCCCATTCCACCTCCCGGAACGATCCGTTCTGTCGAATCATCGGGCGTTGAAGGCGATCCGGATGGTGAACATAGTCGGTTCCATAGTGTCCTTTGACACAGAGAGTTTTGCCGTTGAGGTCCTTCACGGGGTTGGGTTGCACCGAGATGACCTGACCCCCGTGGGTTTCAAGATAAATGTTGCATCCGCAACCGCAGTAAGAGCAGACACTGGGTGTCCTGGCTCCAATGGTCCCGAGATGGTGTTTTCCCCTTTCGAAAAGAGCTCCCGTGGGACAAACCGTCACGCAGGTCCCGCAAAAAGTGCATTCGGAAGCCTCGAGGGGGCCATCGAACACGGTGGCGGGCTTTGCATCAAATCCCCTGTCCATATAGTCGAGGGCTCCCACCACCACCAACTCCTGGTCGGCCCTGATGCATTTGCCACAGAGGATGCACTTGCTGAGATCCCTGAGAATAAAGGGGTTCACCTCTTGGGTACCTGTAAACTGCGGCATGCGGTAATAGTTCACAGGCCCAATACCGAGATCCGCGGCAATCTTCCTGAGCTGGCATCGGTTCCCTTTGTCGCAAAGGAGGCACGACTCCGGATGAGAGGCCAGCATGAGTTTCACGATGACTTTCCTGTTTTCCATCACCGCGGCCGATTCGGTGTTGATCACCATCCCTGCCGCGATGGGGGTCACGCAGGAGGCCAGAAGTCTTCCCGACTTTTCTTCTTCGACGAGGCATACACGGCATGCCCCCACGGGCTTGAGGCTTGGGTCATGGCACAGGGTCGGGATCTTGACACCGACCTCCTGGGCCAACTCCAGGATGGTCATCCCTGGGCGGCCACTGACCGGGGTTCCATTGAGGGTGATTGCAATAGCATTCAAAGGACCCTCCTGACGGTTATGAGACTCACCGCATACCGAGTCTCCCTGAAAGACAGCGCGAAGCAACCCGATTGGAAAAAAGCTTGTACATTTTATCACATCTCATCAAAGAGAACAACGTGAGATTAGGAAGAAGAGAGGAGAGCGTTGCCAACGGGAACCCCGGGTCCCGCTTGGCGACCCGTCAAAGGCCTCCGCTTCGTGGACTTATGGCTGGCCTACCGGCAATGGAGAGCATGTCATGCAGTTTCAACAAGTCGAAACGTGCAAGGTATCAAGACGTACTGCCCAGATTCGGGCACGACGCTCCCTTCCCAGAGGAAGGAAAACAGACTGGAAGAGCATACCCCCTCATTAATGGACCATGAGGGGGTATGCGGAAAGAAAGGGTATCAACAACGCAAGCGGATCAGTTTTGACTTTCAAGAGTTTGAGTGGTCATTCCAGCATCTTTGCTGAATGCCGATTTGAATCCACCTCAATCAACCTTCGGCCTCGGGTAGAGGCCGGCCCGTTCCACGATTTCGGGCACTTTTTCCTCCCACTCGATGGCCATGACGTGAAATCCCCTTATCCCCGGAAGCTCCTTGAGTTCCTGGATTTGTTCGACAGCGATATTGATTCCTTCGTCAGCAGTTTTGTCTTTGGGAACACCCTGAAGCCTCTTGATGATGTCGTCGGGCACATCCATCCCGGGGACTCTGGTCTTCATGTACCTGGCCATACCCACCGATTTCATGGGGGTGATTCCCGCGAGAATGGCCACCTTCTCGTGCAGTCCACAATCCACCACCTGCTGCATCCACCTCTTGAACTTCTCCATGTTATAGATGCATTGAGTCTGGATGAACTGGGCTCCTGCGGCCACCTTTTTCGCCAACCGCATGACGCGGATCTCAAAGGGGTCCGCAAAAGGGTTCTCCGCTGCTCCGAGAAACATCTGGGGCCGAACCTTCATCTCGAAACCGCTCAGCAGCTTCCCCTCGTCGCGCATCTGCTTGGCTGTCTGGAGCAACTGGGTGGAATCGAGGTCAAAGACATTGGCGGCAGTGGGATGGTCCCCGAAACTCTGATGATCGCCTGTGAGGCAAAGCAGGTTAAAAATGCCGAATGATGCGGCCCCCAGAAGATCACTTTGCAGCGCGATCCTGTTGCGATCCCGTGTCGTCATTTGCAGAACCGGCTCAAAGCCCATCTGCTTGATTCGAATACAGGAGGATAGACTGCACATGCGCACCACAGCAGTCTGATTGTCGGTCACATTGATGGCGTCCACATACTGACCGACCACTTTGGCTTTCTCGTCCACCACATCTCCGTCAGCGCTGCGCGGGGGGCCGCATTCCGATGTAACCCCCAGGTGACCGGCAGCCAGGATCTTTTCCAATTTGCTCGGCGTTGTCGTGTTCATACTTGCGACACCTCCTTGATTATCTTGCGGGGCCCCCCATCCCGACTGGTAGTCCAGTCCTTTGCGTCTGTCGGCTTTTCAAAACGCTCGAGTTCTCCCAAGGTTTTCAGACGCTCGTAGATCAGTTGCCAACCACATGCGATTTCCTTGTTGATCTCGCACTTGCCGTCTGAAGAACCGCCACACGGTCCGTTCAACATCCTCTTGGAGCACCGGGTAATGGGGCATATCCCCCCTGTGCTGGCCAATATACAGGTTCCACATGTCTGACACCGTTCACTCCAGGATCCCTGTTCCACCCCGATCCCTACAAAACAAGTGTCCACGCCCGGGAAGACGATTTTACTCTCAAACACCTCGGCGACGTACTGGATCCCGGCGCCGCAGGCGAGAGACACGACAGCGTCATAGTTGTCGATTTGATCCTTGAGCTCCAGGATATATTCTCTTTCGCACTGCCTAGTGAGGCTGGTTTCGTCCACCACCCTCTCCAGCCCCTTGTTTGCGAAAAAAATACGCAGGGCAGAGGCCAGTTCCGCCACTTCCTTGATTCCGCCGGCCTCGCAGACGGTCACGCACCCATTGCATCCCGCAATGAGTATTTTGTTGTAACGCTCGACGTAACTGATGATCTCTTCAATGGGTTTTGGTTTTGCCTTAACCATGCGGTTACCTCCTTACGGCAAATCGTCTCAGTGCCTGATGTCGCGGAGTGCCCCCGCCGATGCCGATCGACGCTGTTTCACCCGCTCACGCTGCGTTCTCGGGTTTCCGCCTCAAGCGGCGGCTGATTCACCGGGGGCGACCCGGTGGCGACGTATGGGGTTAGGCCCAAGTTCTTGAATCTTTTCCGTCATTTCCTTGGCAATCTCGGCAAATCTCACACCTTCGCCGGCTGAAAGATTGTACATGGCGATCCGTTCGGGTTCGAAGCCGATCCGCTTCAGAAGCTCCTGAACGTGGGCCACTCTTTTCCTCGCCCTCAAATTGCCGGCCTGGTAGTGGCAGTCGCCTTCAAGGCATCCGGCCACAATGACCCCGTCAGCCCCTTTTTCCAGGGACTTCAGCATGTGGATCACCGCGACACGGCCGGTACACGGCACCTTGACGATGCGGATGTTGCTCGGGTAGCTCAATCGCATGGAACCTGCCAGGTCCGCTGCGGAGTAAGCTCAATAGTTGCAACAAAATGCCACGATAATGGGCTCAAACTGGTCCATCAGATCACTCCTTCCAAAAGGGCTTCCACTTTCGACATGATCTGGTCATCATCGTAGTGGTGCATGTGAATGGCCCCGGCCGGGCATTCCGAAACACAAATGCCGCAGCCCTGACAAAGGGCTTCGTTGATCACCGAAACGTCGTATTCGTTGATCTGGGGTACTCCGTAAGGACACCGCCTCACACAGACCAGACAGGCCGCACAGAGACTCTCATTGACGTGAGCCACGACGCCACCGATGGTTTGGTCCTTGGAACCCAGGAAGGCCCCGGCTCTCGCGGCCGCGGCCATGGCCTGGGAAATGGCCTCGGAAATGAGCTTGGGCCCGTGGGCCGTGCCGCAGAGGAAGATCCCCTCAGATCCGAAATCCACAGGCCTCAGCTTGGCGTGAGCCTCGATAAAAAAGCCGTCGGCATTGCGAGGAATCTTGAGAAGTGAAGCAAGCTTCTCGGTCTCCGCCGCGCGGGTCCCGGCGCTGAGGACCACCGCATCGGCATCCATCCTGACCTTCCGATCGAGGACATGATCCCGGTAGAGGACACTCAAGCCATCCCCGTTGCCTGTGACTTCAGGGGGTTCAGTCTGGATGAAGCGGGAGAAGATGACTCCCTGGCGCCTCGCCTCGGTGTAGTAGTCCTCGAGGATGCCGTAGGTTCTCATGTCCCGATAGAGAATCACCACGTCCATGTCCGGATTGAGCTTCTTCAGCTCCAATGCATGTTTAACCGCGCCCTGACAGCAGATGCGGCTGCAGTTGGGGTACTCATCGTTACGTGAGCCCACGCACTGAACCATGACGACGCGCTTCCACCGGGATACCTCCTGGGCCTTGTCCTTGACAAACGCACCCAGTTCCAGCTGGGTCATGACCCTCCCGTCCTTGCCATAGTGGAATTCCTTGGGCTGATACTCGACGGCGCCCGTCGCCACGATGGTCACTCCGTGCTCGATTTTTCGCGGCGTGCTGTCGGAACCCACCTGCACCTCGGAGGTGAAATTCCCCTTGTATCCCTTGAAGCTTACCACCTCTGCTTCCGTGAGGATCTGGATCTTCGGATCGCTCTGCACACGATTGGCGAGGTCCGCGAGATAGCCCTGAACATCCAGCCCGTCAATGGTGTGCTGCACGCGCCTGGAAATGCCGCCCAGCTCCTTGTCCCTCTCCACGACCACGGCCTCGAACCCTTGACGGGCGATGTTCAAGGCCGCATTGAGTCCGGCAACGCCGCCGCCTAGGATGAGGGCCCGCGGCGTGATCTCGAGAGACCCTTCCGTAAGGGGCTTCAACAGGGAGGCGCGGGCAACCGCCATCCTCACCAGGTCCTTGGCCTTGTCCGTTGCCGCTATGGGGTCCTTCTGATGGACCCACGAATCCTGATCTCGGATGTTGGCCATTTCGAAGAGATACTTGTTCACCCCACAGGCTCTCAGGGTATCCTGGAACAGCTGCTCGTGGGTGCGTGGCGAACAGGCCGCCACGACGACCCGGTTGAGCCTCTGCTCCTTGATGACCTCCCTGATTTTTTCCTGGGTGTCCTGTGAGCAGGTGAAGAGGTTCTCGTTGGTGTAGACCACGTGTGGAAGACTGGTCGCGTACCGGGTGACATCCTTGACGTCCACGACGGAGCCAATGTTGATGCCGCAGTTGCACACAAACACTCCCACCCGGGGCTCTTCCTCCGCAAGGTCAAGCTCTGGCGGAAGCTCCCGCACCTGCACTTGAGTCCCCCTTGCCTCGGCCAGGTCTCCCGCAGCCGCGCAGGCCGCCGCGCTTGCCTCTGTTACCGAATAGGGGATGTCCTTGGGCCCCTGGAAAAGGCCGCATGTGTAAACCCCCGGCCTGGAAGTGCTCACCGGTGCGGAAGGTTCGGTCACAGCGAAGTTGTATTTATTGAGCTCAATTCCCAGACTCCTGGCCTGGTCGGCAGCCATGGGATCGATTTCGAGCCCCACGGAGAGGACCACCATGTCGAAGTCCTCACCCATCATCTGTCCGTCTTCCGTCACGTACTCGATGTGCAGTCCACCTGTTTCCGATACCGGATCGATGGTGTGAATCCGGGAACGGATGAACCGAACCCCGTATTCCCCCTTGGCACGGTTGTAATACTTCTCGAAATCCTTGCCGTGGGTCCGCATGTCCATGAAAAAGATGGCGGTGTCCAAGGATGTCGGGCTGTGCTCCTTGGCAACGATGGCTTCCTTGATGGCATACATGCAGCAAACGTTGGAGCAGTACCCATTGTCGCACTGGTTGGTGTTGCGGGAACCGACGCATTGGAGCCAGGCGATCTTGCGGGGCTCCGACTTGTCGGACGGTCTCACCATGTGACCCAGATAAGGTCCCGACGCGCTCAAAATGCGCTCGAATTCCAGGCTCGTGACCACATTGGGATGGCTGCCGTAGAGATAAGTGTCCATGGGAGTGGGATTGTAGGCCCTGGATCCCGGGGCCAGAATCACGGAACCCACCTCGATGGTTCGCTCCAGGAGCTCCTCTTCGTGCACGACCGCATTGGCTGGGCAAGCCGTGACACATTGGTAGCACTCGGAGCAGACGGCACAGTCGAGGCATCTCTTGGCCTCCATTCGGGCCTGTTCCTCACTGAACCCAAGCTGCACTTCATCAAAAGTCTTGAGCCGCTCTTCCGGATGTAATCGAGGCATGCGTTCCCTGGGAATCCGGTCGTAGCCCTCAGTGCGCACGTCCTCCACGGCCTTCCATTCCTTCTCCCTGCCCTCCCGGAGGTCTTCCCCCCGGATGAACCGATCCATGGAAATGGCCGCCTGCTTACCCGCGGCAATGGCTTCGATCACCGTCTTGGGGCCGGTCACGGCGTCACCGCCGGCAAAGATGTCGACATCGTGGCTTTGCAGCGTCAAGGGGTCCACACGCATGGTTCCCCAATCACTCAACTGGCAAACGCACTCGGGGGTTAGGCATGCCCAGTCCGATTCCTGACCGATGGCGGGAATGACGGAATCCACCTCGAGAATGAACTCGGAACCCGCGATGGGGACAGGTCGGCGCCTGCCGCTTGCATCGGGTTCCCCCAACTCCATCTTGATGCATTCGACGGCCTTGACCCGGCCGTTGTCCGCGATGATGCGCTTTGGGTTGGTGAGAGTCATGATCTCGATGCCTTCCTCGTGGCACTCCTCGATCTCTTCCTCGTTGGCTGGCATTTCTTCGTAGCTTCGCCGATAGATGATGAACGGATTCGCCGCTCCAAAGCGCTTGACGCTGCGGACGGCATCCATGGCCACATTGCCTCCGCCCACCACGGCGACCCGGTCACCGAGATCGAAACTCTTCCCCAGGTTCATCTCCCGGAGAAAGTCAATCCCGGGATACACTCCCTCCAGGTTCTCACCCTCGATGCCGAGCACCTTGCACTCATGAGCGCCAATGGCGACGAAGAACGCCTTGTACCCCTCTTCCCGCAACTGGGCGACGGTGATGTCCTTCCCGATTTCCACGCCCGTCTTGAATTCCACTCCCATGTCCCTGATGACCTCGATTTCCGCCTTGATGGTCTCCCTGGGGAGCCGATAGGAGGGGATACCCACGGTCATCATGCCTCCCAGCACCGGAAGCTTTTCGAAGACGGTGACCCGGTAACCGGCGATGGCGAGGTAGTAGGCACAAGAGAGACCGGCGGGACCGGACCCCACAATTGCCACCTTCTCTTCACGCTTTTCCTTGATCTCCGGTATGAAGCGGGTTTCCGAACCGAGATCGAGGTCGGCCACGAATCGCTTGATGAAGTCAATGGCCACCGGTTCATCGACCTGGCCTCGGGTGCACACCGATTCACAGGGGTGGTGACACACCCTGCCGCAGATGGCAGGCAACGGGTTCTCCTCTTTGATGAGCTGCAGGGCCTCCTTGTATTTCCCCTGCGCCACCAGGGCGACGTAACCCTGAACGCTGATGTGAGCCGGACAGGTGACCTTGCAGGGGCTGCTGCCCTTCTTGTCGATGGCGAAGGTCCCCGGTACCGCCTGAGGGTAGCGCTTGTAGGCAGCTTTTCTGACAGAGAGCCCCTCGTCAAACTCATTCCCCAGCTGCACTGGGCAAACGGTGGCACAATCCCCACAGCCCGTGCACTTCTCGGGATCGATGAAACGGGGGTAACGGATGACCTTGGCCTTGAAATTCCCCACCTGGCCTTCCAGATCCTTGAGCTCGCTGAGGGTCAGCAATTCGATGTTCGGATGACTGCCGCACTCCACCAGCTTCGGCGAGATAATGCACATGGAGCAGTCATTCGTGGGAAAGGTCTTGTCCAGCTGAGACATCATCCCGCCGATGGCTGGAGACTTCTCCACCAAGTAGACGTAAAATCCGGAATTTGCGAGATCGAGGGCTGCTTGAATGCCCGCAACCCCTCCTCCCACCACCATTACTGAACCGATGGAATTACCGTTTCTGCTTTCCATGATCCTCCCACCTCTAAAATGTCTGGGAGTGTCTTCTCCCAACCGGGAATGGCAAAAAGCACGCCACTATGAAGTTTGTCTCTCCATGGGGCCGATGGCCGCACCTCGCATTCCGATGGGCGCAGCGGCATCATGAAATAGGACCACGCAACCTCCAAGGCCAATCACGCGAAATGAGAATCCGCGGACGCGAGCACACCCGCGCACACGGCATTGCACATCATCCGCTAGGCCAAAGTCCAGGAGCGGCGCTCGAAGGCTTGGAGCCTCTCCCGGACCATATTCGCATATCCAGGATCACAGCGAATTCGGCGCATCAGCCGATCCTCATCCACCCCAGGACTACCGCGGGTCCAATTATGTCGATGGTTCATGGCGATTTCCTCTCCGACGCCACAGATGACTCGGTGAGCCACCGTCCGGCATAAAGAACATGTTTCCTGCCCGAGAAACCCATTGATGATGTCAGAATTCCTGTCAACGGCCTGTGGGTGGGTTCATTGAGGGAAGTGATCCAGGGCACTCGAAAGCCATTGGAGCCGACCACGCCCATGTGTCTCGTGTGCCCGGAGCCGATCCGTTGACAATCTCACAAGACCTTGAGACCTTGACGGTGTGAAGGCATGAGGCGGGAAACCCCTACCCCTTCAACCGGAGTCCGCATCAGCGCCAATCCGGAAGGGTTCCGGAATACCAAGGGGTTTTCGACCATCATCGGCCACACATAAAAGCTCTTGCCCCATTTGAAGATGGATCTCCATCGTGGCGTGAGCATCTTGATGTCCTATCGGGCTGAACGAAGACGCCGTGAACCCGAGTATTGATTTGGAGTCTGCGATGGAATTGATTGCCTACGGGGTTCTGCTTCAGCTGACTACCGAGTTGAAATCTGATGCAAGTGGAGTAGGAACGCTGAATCTGCCATTCGCTGGATGCCCATTAGCAGTCTAACGGAGAAATTTTATCACGTCGTTCCTTTTACAGCAAACTCGCCATTTAGCAAAATCAAATCGTCATGTTTTAATTATTTCAAATGGATGTCCTGCTTTGTCGTTTAACGCCACAGCAGGGCCGCCCCCTTCAGGAGGTCCCTGATGCCCCACTGTCCTTCGCAGGACCATGAAGAGCCGGCAAACCACCGCAGAGGACGCCGAGGGCACGGAGATTCCTTTTGCACAACTCATCTTCTGAGCGGTCTCAGCATGCTCAGCGCTGAAACAACTTCTCGTAGCAGCAGCGAGGGGAACCGCCAGGTTCTTTCACCTGCCAGTGTCCGTCACGCCTGCCTCCTGGAAAGTCTTTATCTCTTTCAAGACCTTGGTGGCTGCCTCCACGATGTTCATGGCCAGGGCCGAGCCGGTTCCCTCTCCCAGTCGCATCTCGAGATCCAGGATGGGCCTGAGGTCGAGGAGTTCGATCATGGCAAGGTGACCTATTTCCTGGCTGCGATGGGAGATGAAGAGATAGTCCCTCGCCGCCGGAGCCATGCGGCACGCCACAAGAGCCCCCGCCGTGGCAATGAACCCGTCGCACACGACGGGCACCTTTGCATAAGCGGCTCCCAGAACGGCACCCGCCAGGCCCGCAATCTCAAATCCGCCGACTCTTGACAAGACGCCGAGGGGATCGCCGGGATCAGGCCGGTTGACCGCAAGGGACTTTTCGATGACGGCGATCTTCTTTTCCAGGGTGTCGTCGTCGATTCCCGTCCCCCTCCCGGTGAGATCGCGGACGGCCCTTCCGCTGAAAGCAGCCACAATGGCCGTCGATGGGGTTGTGTTCCCTATCCCCATGTCACCGGTCCCGACCATTTGATACCCTTCCTTCTGAACGGCTTCCAGGACCACCTCGGCTCCGTTCAGAATCCCCCGGACCGCGTCCTCCTTTACCATGGCAGGCCCCCTTGCGATGGAAGCAGTCCCGCGACCGATTTTCCGGTGGATGACGGGCCACTCGGCGGGCAGATCCGAAGCAACGCCGCAGTCCACAACGCGCACATCGGCACCCACATGCTTCGCCAGCACATTGATGGATGCCCATCCCATTATGAAACTGTACACCATCTGGGCCGTCACTTCCTGTGGATAAGCGCTCACCCCCTCCATGGCGACCCCATGATCCCCGGCCATGGTGAAGATGATTTTTTTATCCACGCGAGGAGACACCGTCTGCTGGATGCCGGCGACGCGAGCCCCGATGGTTTCGAGCTGTCCCAATGACCTCCTTGGACGAATCTGAGAATTGAGCCTCTCCCATGCCTTTGCTTCCACTTCCTTCGAGGATTCCTGAATTCCCCCGAGCAATTCCTCAAGCTTCATCATTGGCTGTTTTCCTTATGTGTCTGTGGATGGGTTCTCCCGTGAAGAGTGAAATGACGTCGGCGTGACTTCCGAACATCAACGGCGAAGGCGGCTCGCAATCCAGCGCCGGGCAAAAAAAAACCTTCAAACCTCCCCCTCGAGGCTTGAAGGAATGCTTCATGGCTTCAGCAATCACTCAGCCAACAGCCTGCGTGAACAACCCCACAGACTCCCTCTTCACGGCAGGTCTTCTGACTTGCGGCATTGATGCCAGATCGCGCCTTCCCATTCCCGGATCCTGCATCGATCAGGGAACAGTGGCATGAGACCCGATCGTGTTTCCGCTTACAGCGCCGGCCAAACGTGTCGGATTCTCACCGACTTCCCTATTGAGCTGCAGGGCAGCGCCGCGAAGAGGCTTCAATCAAGAGCCATAAACGATGGTCTTCACCCCACACTGCCTATACTTCCCGAGTGTGGGGGCAGTGTATGGAAGGTGGTTCATCGGACCCCGATTCACAAAACGCCGGGGCATCGTGCTGCGGAAAATGTCCCCTCCCCGATCAGCAAGAGCACCTTGTGGAGACAAAGCTGGAACCGAGGCTGGCTGACACCCGCTAAGGTTTCTTGACTATCTTCTTGAGGAACTTAATGGCCTTGTCGGTATCCATGACGGGGATGATCTCGGCGACACCCAAGTCCGTCCAGTTGTAAATCGAAGATGCCAGGTGAATGTCATCTTCAGCCTCGAAAAGACGAAAAACCCGGTGGCCGGAGATGTCGAACCACTCCCCCTTGATTTCCACTCCCACGTCCTTGTCCATGCTTTTCATGCGTCTTTCGATGACTTGGTTGCGATCCTCCGGCGCATAGTTGAATATGGCGAGAAACAGCATAGTGAACTCCTTTCTGGTGTCTGCATCCAGATGCCTCAATCCTCGCGGACAAGGCCCTTTTTCCACGTAGATTGCACCATATTATAGAGAAGGGATCGTGCAGATTGCAAGCGGTCTGAGTGGAGGTCCCAGTTAAGAGCGCGCCGGTGCGCGTCTCATCGCCGCGGGGATGGTGACCATGATCGATGCTAAACCGTTGATTGAGGGCTGGATCGGTGCTGTGGGAAATCGAGGAGCCGAGGTCAGTTGAGCCTGCAGTTCTTCAGGAATTGGGCATAGGAACCATCTTTTGCGGGATTGCAGGAACCGCTGAAGGTCTTTTCGAGGATCAACGCAAGCTCGGTGGTGCTTCTCCATCTCTTGAACGGGTCTAGTTCCAGACATTTCATGACGATGTCGTTCAGTTCCTCGGGAATGTCTCTTCTCCACACCTTGGGCGGATTCGGATACTGTTCGCAATGCTGAATCTCGTACTCCTCGAAGGAACCAGCCTTGAACGCGGGAACCCCCGTGAGCATTTCGTAGAAGATGGACCCAATGAGATAAATATCTGTAAAAATCGGTGGCTTGCGTCTGGAAAGGTAAGGGCGGAACTGTTCGGGAGCCCGGTAGGCGAGAAAAGGCGGAGGCAGCTTATGGATGGCTACGCCCCTGGGATTGCTCTCCTCCAGGGCCTTCCACAGCCCTCCGTTGTTGATTTTGAGCCGAGGCCTTTCGGTGGAAAGAAGGATCCGTGACGGGCGCAAATCGAGATGGAACAATCGCCTGATGCGCTCATCCTGGCCCATGTGAAGATGCAGGTCTCCGAGGCCGATGAGGATCTGGTATGCCAGGTATGAGGCGAGTGCAACGGGCATGACCTCTTCTTTCGACAAGAGGTCTCCCAGGGTCAGGGGAAGATATTCCCGCACGATACAAAGCTGGTCTCCGAGGTGAGCCACGTCATGGATGTTCACCAGGTGGCGCGAATCGATGAGGGTCAGTGTGCGAGCCCACCTGGCGAGCACTTCGGCTGAAACGAGCTGGCTGAAGGGAGCATTCAGCAACTGCCCGGCATGGGTCCTTCCTGTTTCCTCCTCTTCCAACTCGACCACCAGTGAGGACATCCCGACGTGCAACACATTGGAAATTCGATAAACGCACTGCTGATTCCTGAGATAGTCCTGCTTCCCCGAGTGCCAGGAGGTGATCTGCTCTCCAATCAGGCGGTTGGCTGGTGATTCGTCGAGAGAGGTCATGGGAAGGCTCGCGTACTCGCTTCGATTTTCCATGGCCTCCGCCCCATGGACAGAAGCACTCTCGGACGTTTTTGCTTCGCTCTTGGGCAGGCTGACGGGCCTCGCCCCCTTCTTCCTCAGGGATTGCGTGCATTTGGTGATTTTTGAGAGGATCTGTTGTCTAACACTGTCGGAGACATTGGGCTGGGTGTAGACGATCTCATAGTAGCTGATTGCTTCCTCCCACCTCTGCAGGCGACAGGCGCAGTCTCCGCATAGCTCCCAGCATTCCTGCATCTGGTTTCCAACCACTGCGGCCTTTTTCAGCTCTCGAATGGCATCTTCCCAGAATTGACCATCCATGAGAGCGATGGCGTACGCCATAGGATTCCGAGGGATCCACGGAGGGAGGAACCTGCTGCTCGGAGGAGTTTTCGTCAAGAGCACCGTGAGTTTCCACGGGACCCTGCACTCTGTTCAGTTCCTTCCTTACCAGGCAGGATATGTTTTCCTTATCGGTTTCGGGGAGCTCCGCATCCCCGAGCTCGTTCAAGATCTCCTGAAATATCTCGACGGCGCCATCGCCCAGTCCTTGCTCGTGATAAAGGCGAGCCTCCTGGAGACGAGCCAGGTACGCCTGGACCAATCCACCTGAAACCATGATCTGAGCACTCCCACTAACGCCAATTCACATGGAGCGGTCAACAAGACAGCGATTTTCCACTGGAGGGATGTGATACCCGCCTATTGCGTCACCTCCGGATCGATCTCCTGTCGGGGTCGCCGCAGCAGCGCATCCATGTTCAAGACATCGATGGACGAATCGATTTCAGCCTGGGCCAGGCCAAGCACCATGCCGTGGCTGTCCTTTTTGAAAGTCAGCGGAGTGGCGTTGTGCAGGTCGACTGCCCCTGAATCCACGAAGATCACGCCATGATTTCGACCCGAGCTCACCAGGACGACACCGCCGACCGCCGAAGAGGCTTCTTCCATTTCCGGCATTTCAAGGGATATCGGTACGAAGCGATACGTTTTCAGGATCTCGACGGGAAGACCGCTCCAGGCTCCCAGGAGACCCGCTTTGAGACTCCTGTAGAAGGGCTTGAAATCTCCCAGGGTGGCGTGACCACGGGCGATGATCTTCTCCACCCTCTTCTTGTTCACGCTGTCGATCTTGACCACATGTTTGGACAGTATGCCGAATTTCCTACCGCCAAGAGTGAAGAAGAAGACCTGCTCCTCCCGTTGCTCCCCTGAACTGCCCATGGCTTCCGGGGGAACTTCACGGACCGGGGCAGCCACGGGCTGCGACACGCTCTCGGGAATGACCTCGTCGTCGGAGCGGACTTCCGTCGCGTCCCCGTGCCCGTTGAACTCGAGCAACCACTCCACGCCATTTTTCCATTCCTGCTCCCGACCTCTGCGGATCAACGCATATTCCTCCAGAACCGAGCGGATCCGAGTCAGCCGCGAGGTGACATCGCTCAAGGTGCGCTTTCTGTTTTGCTTTTCATCGAAGGAAAGAATGTCCGCTGCCTGGTTTTCAAGAACTTTATCCAGCTCGGCGGCCTTGAGAGCGTGGGACTCCATCCATTGCGGAAATGCATCCCTCGTCATGGAAGTCCAGTCCGTGACAGGGGCGTTGGAGAAGGCGAGGAACGGTGAAACTCTCTCGACCTGGGGCGTTTCGATTTGCGCTTCCTCGCTGCTTTCGCTGGAGCCGTCTCTCAGGACCCTGTAGCGGCCAGCAAGGCTCTTCAGCTTTTCCTTTTCCCTGGTACCGGGACCGTCGCTGGAGACAAGGAGCGTCTTCAACATTTCATGGCCATCCCGCATCATCTCGATGATCTCGGGCTGCACCGAATCGGGTTTGTTTCTCAAGCGATGCAGCAGTGATCTCAACAGCTTGAAGAGGAACAGAGTCTCACGGGACTTTCCACAATAAGCCTGAAGACCCTCGAGGGCGGCCCAAAGCTTCGAGAGGTTCTCAGATGAGAATTCCCAATCCAGGCTGAGATAGGCGATGTTGAAGTTCTCCACCAGATTGGGCAGCTCAAGCTCCTGTGAAGTCTTGACAGGTTCCTCCAGTGACTCGGGAAGAGAAGAGCTCTCCCTGTCCGGAACTGGCGCCTTCTGTTGCGATGCGTAGACGGTGGGTTCCCCCTCGGGCACTTCGAGTTCCAGTCGGAGCGGCGGCGGATCTACATGATCGCCGGCGGCTTGAGCCGCAGCGGCCTCTACCTCCAGAGCCCCGAGGACTTCAGGTCCCTGGCCGGCGGCGCCAAAAGAAGACTGGTCCATGGGCACGTCACCAAAGTCGGCGGGAACAAACAGGTTGTCGATTTCCTTGTCTATCTGCACCTCAAAGGCACTGACATCCATCCCTTTCGATGCCGTGTCGACTTTCTCCTCCGCGAACACTGGGGCCGCCGACACCTCGGGAGAAGAATCTCCCACAACCTGAATCTCGACGTCGTCCACCATCTGGACATCGGAAGCATTTTCATCTGCGCCTTCCACACCGTTTCCGGGCACGAACAGGTTGTCTATCTCCTGGTCAACCTGCATTTCGAATGCCTCCATATCCAAACCCACTCGCTGATCCTTCTGCTCGTCTTCTTTGTTCGTTATCATGGAGAGTTTCCTTTTCCTCAGATTATGCTGGGTTTCCGGGTTGATCTGTTCATTCCGCGCGGTCCGCCATGGCAACACGGGCCTCGCGAGCTGATCAGCCTGCTCTGCAATCCCTCTCGGCGCGAGTCCAGGATATCCAACGGAAACCAAGCTTTCTCCGGCACCAAGCCACTGGACAAAAATCCGGAGTTTTGGATTGGCCTATCTGTCCAGTTGTCCTCCCACCTTTTGAATCACGTTCTTGATCGTGCGTTTGCTGATTTCCCTCAAAGTCTCATACACACCGTATCCCTTGACGGCGCTTGCCTCAAAATACGGAACCTTGAGATCCTTGTTCAGGTCTTGCTGCATTTCTTCCACAGTGAGCAGAGGTATGTTCGATTCGATGAGATCACGCTTGTTATACTGTAGAACCAATGGAATTTCCTTGATGTTCAGTCCTTCCCCCTGCAGGTTCTCGGCCAGGTTTTCGAGACTCTCCATGTTTCTTTGTCGTTGTACCTTAAGGGAGTCCGCAACGAAGGCAACGCCGTCGACGCCCCTCAGGACCAGCTTGCGGGTCGTGTTGTACATCACCTGACCCGGCACTGTGTAAACCTGGATTCTGATGCTGAGGTTCATGATCTTGCCCACGCTGAGCGGCAGGAAGTCAAAGAAGAGAGTACGATCCCCTTTGGTGTCGATGGTCACCATTTTGCCACACACCTGCTTGGACATGGACTCATGGATGAACAGCAGGTTTGTGGTCTTACCTCCGCGGCCAGTTCCGTAGTAGACAAGCTTTGCCTGAATTTCGTTTCTGCTCAGATCTATGAAGGCCACTGCTGTCTTCCCTCGTTCCTGTATAGTATGGACGATAGCTCCTGTACTGCCCTGCCCGACTTCAGCCTGATGAGGCCGAGAGACACATTGTCATCGAAGAGGGTGATGATGATGTATTCCCTGCCGAAACGGCTGAAGTGAATGCTCCTTCTGTCCCCTTTGTGGAAGAGCAGCGTGAAGTCCTCTTCCCCAATGAGCTTCGCAATCTCCGCCGTCGCCGCAAAGTTTGCCGCGGAGAGCACAGCCAGCGAGGAAATGTCCTGCATGTACAGGTTTCCCCGCTCCATGATTAGGTTTCCAGTCACATCGACGATGATCACGTGATCAGCGCCGGCATCCAAAAGCTCCTTGTCTATGACTGTCGCAAGACTGCTCATGTGGCTTGTGTCCAGGATCATATGCATCTCGACCAGCAACCCTTCCCTTCCCTGGATCCCCCGAACTCCCGGAGTGGCTTGTCTCGACTCGCGAGCGGGCACTCGAGATGAGGATCACGGAGTCTGTTGAATCGTCCGTGGTTTGGACACCGAGAAAAACCCGAACTCCTCGAAGAGTCCCCGGGCAACGAACTTCGACTTCTTCCGCCCCAAGCGTCAGGTGTCCCTCTCGGCGCTGTGGCGGCCATGCTGGTAAGCTTGAATCTGTTCGAAAAGCGGATGGTCCTGCCTGATCGTCAAATAGTTTAAGGGAGCGATGAAAACACTGTCATCGGCAAGGATGGAACAGAGAATGTTGCCCGACTCGTCTGAGTCGAACGCATCACTGATCTGCAGCTCGCTGCTCGTACTCAGTGCTTTACCCCTCGTTCCAATGGAATCCATCAGATGCTTGGAAGGGTAGGCGGGGATGGGCGTGTGCTCCCTGATTTCCCTCAACAGGTTCGAATGATTCCGTGGATTGCCGAGAGAGAGCTTTTCATCCCGTCGGCGCAGAGATTCCACGAGCAGGTGTTCCAGCGGTTTGTCTATGGATGTCAGGCACTCATCGCACAAGGGGGAAGTCTCGAACCGACCGTTGGCCCACTGGAGCATCTCCAGAAAAGCATGCTCTCCCTGAATGCCGTCGTGCTCGGCATGATAGACACGTCCCGATTTTACATGGATTCTTCCCTGCCCCTGGGAGGACTCGACCCGGATGAGTGCACTGGAATTCGAGAGACAAACCAGCTGAATCAGGTCGGTAAGTTGAATGGACTCTACGGCTCCGGTGAATCCGTGCGACACCAGAGGCAGCCGCTTCATGTCGTGATTCGAATCGAAGGCGGTTCCAAGGAGACCGGCACCATTGAGATCCGCCCCGTGGATGTTGGCCATTTTGAGATTGGCCTGATGGAGTCTGGCATTCTTCAGGTTGGCCCCTCCAAGGTTTGCACCCTCCAGGTCGACGTTCTCCAGGTTTGCACCCTCCAGGTTGGCCTTGACCAGAGTCGTTCCAACCAGGCTCGCTCCTCGCAGGCTCGAACCACGCAAATTTGCCATCCTCAAATTGGCCACATCGAGTTTGGCTCCCGTGAGATCCGCTCCCTCCAAGTCCGCTCCGGCCAGGTTGGAGGCATGCATGTTGGCCATCTCGAGCTTCGTGTTCCTGAGGTTTGCCCTGGCAAGGTTTGCATTGGTGAGATTCGCGTGACGTAAATCGGCTTCGATGAGCCATCCCGCCCTGGAGAGATCCATGTTGGAGAGGTCTACCCCCCGAAGGTAGGGAGGACCCTTGCCTGCGATCACTGACATCAACAACTGCTCACGGGTCAACTCGGACATGCCGCTTCCACTCCGCACGATCCCCTGCGAAACCGAATACCTTGCTCACCGCCAGAAATCATTTGCTAACCGCACCTGATCAAATTCTGTGGACTTTCAATATGATGGGAAATCTTGAACTCCTTTTTGACATCACTCTTCTAATCGCAACTTGTCTCGGTTTGCATTAATAAAAAATGGTGCGGCACCGGTGATAAGGCTTCTGCCTGAAGGGCTCCAGCTGTCCCAACCGCCACAGCCAGCCATCGATTTGTGTGCTGGTGGCCGCTGAGATTTCATCCTGAAATGCCCCTCTCAGGGCCTCAACCGCCCAGATGGTCATCGCCCTGATCTCGACCTCTTCGAGGCTCGATGCCATCACGGGCTCCAGACCATCGATCCGTTGCCGGAGGTCGGGTTCATAGGAGATCACATTCAGGCACCTCAAGACCTGGGGAAGCTTGTAGTCTGCGAATGCCGTGAGCCTGTCCATGTCCTGGAACGTGCCGAAGCCCTTTCCTCCGAACGCCGAGTGCAAATCCGAGACGAACAGTTGGGCACGCTTCCAGAAATAAACGGGGCGTCCCCTGTAAAGGGCCTCGTCCCGAAAGCTCGGGAAAGACGAAACGATTTTCAAGACTGCGTCGACGGCGTTTTCCCGGGCGTCTTCAATGAGATTGACGATGTCGCCCGCCCATTGGGAGAGAAGGATTTCACCGGCTTCCCTGAGGTTACGGGCTCTTTCCTCGCAAAGGGGCATGACCCCTCTCCCTTCAAAAATATTCTCCAGTTGGGATCTCGTGATTCGCGAGAGATACGTGCTGTCCGTCAAGGGGATTCCAGATTCCATGGCTGCTTTGAGCGCCGCGGCCAATCCCCAGTATCCCGAGTAGTCGCACCCGGCGTAGCGGCAGGTCCAGGGTTCCTCACCCCTGTCGGGCCAAAAGCAGTGATTCAGCACGTCAAGAACAAAGATCCATCGTGCAGTATTCTCCTCGCCCTCGTAGAAGTGGCACGGGTGCTCCCATGCACCCTCTGTCCGGAGGAGATGTCCCCAGTGGACGACGGCAGGCTTCAGGTGTTCAGGATGGAAGTGCACCAGAGTGCAGTGGTCGACCATCTCGGCCACCGACTCAAGGACAGGAAAGGACAGTGCATCACGGGACATCAGTTTCACCTCTTCCGGATCAAAGATGGGCAATCGTGAGTCTTTCATCCTTGGCTTGACTTCCGGACTGCATCTATACTACTTTTATGACTCGGAACATTCTTTTCACTTCTCTCATCCCTGGTTCACTCTCACTATCACTAAATGCACCACAGCAGTCGACTCATGCCGTGCTTGGGTGGCTTTTTGGCGAAAACCCTATCTTGGAGGAACGGAGATGAAACGAGCTTTAGTCGTGATTTTGGCCGCAGTCTTGGTCACTTCTCTTGCCATTTCGGCAATCGCCCAGGACTCGATCAAAGTAGGCATCATTCTGCCTGTAACGGGCGATAAAGCCAAATTCGGTGAAATCGAGAAGAAATCATTTGAGATGGCATTGGAAGAGATCAACGCTGCTGGGGGGATCAACGGAAAGAAGCTCGAGTTCATCTTTGAAGACGATACGGGTCGTCCGGATGTGGCGCGATCCGCGGCGGAGAAGCTCATCAACAAGGACAAGGTGGTCATGCTGGGTGGAGGATACGGAAGCTCCGAGACTTTTGCCATCTCAGGGGTTGCGCAGCAGAACCGCCTCCCTTTTCTGGTGGCCACGGGTTCCGACGACAAGATCACCGAGCAGAAGTGGGAGTATATTTTCAGGTTGAACCCACCGGCCAGTGAGTACCCCATGGCCCTCGAGTCCTTTCTTGCGGAAGTCGTGAAGCCCAAGACGGTGGTGATTCTCTATGAGAACACCAATTTCGGGAGCTCGAGCTCCAAGAGTTTCGAGAAGAGCTGCGAAAAAGTGGGCATCAAGGTCCTCATGAATGAAGGATACGAGCACGGTGGCGTGGACTTCAAACCTCTTCTCGTTAAGGTGAAGCAGGCCAACCCGGACTTGATCTACATGATCTCCTACATCATGGATGCGGCGCTCCTCATGCGACAATCCATGGAACTGCGCCTCACTCCCAAGCTTTTCGTGGGTGGAGGAGCAGGCTTCACCCTCCCGGAGTTCCAGAAGAATGCGGGCAAGGCAGCCGAGAGCGTCTTTTCCGCCAGCCTCTGGTATCAAACCCTGCCTTACCAGGGGGCCAAGGAGTACTTTGACAAGTTCATGAAGAAATACGGCACGGAAACGGAATACCATGGCGCGGAAGGACATGCCTCCGCCTATGTGATCGCCGATGTGCTCAAGCGGGCGAAGTCCATGGGTCCGGAGGACGTTCGACAGGCTCTGAGCGCCACGAACATGCAGACAGTTTTCGGGCCCGTGAAGTTCGTTGAGTACGACAAGAAGACCAACCAGAACAAGCTTCCCACATACCTGGTGCAATGGATAGACGGCAAGCTTGAGCTTGTGTGGCCCAAGGAAATTGCAAGCAAACCCTATGTATACCCGGTCGACTGGGAAAAAACCTGGAAATAGGAAGGGGATCGAGGGGGAGCATCCACGGGAAGGTGCCCCCCTCGCTTTGTTCCAGCCACCTGAACCGGTGCTCAGAGCGATGCGAAGGCAGCGCGCCTTTTCCCACGCCGCTCTCCTTGTGGGCTGTCACTCATTTTCAGGCGAGGTTGAAGGCGAGCGGCACACTGACACTCTCGACTCCTCTTTGCAACATTGACCGCGGCAAAAATCGATTCCCCTTGCTCAATTCATGATTGCACCGGCAGTCTCGTGTTCCTGAAGAGAGGACGCTCAATGGAAGTCTTTATTCAGTCGGTGGTCTCGGGGATCCTCATCGGAGGGATATATGCCCTGATTGGTCTCGGCATGACCCTGATCATGGGGGTCATGAAGATCATCAATCTGGCCCATGGCCAGCTCATGATGGTCGCCATGTACATCACATTCGCCCTCTTCGAGCTCCTGCATCTCGATCCCTACTTCTCCCTGCTGGTGGCCATGCCGGCCCTTTTTCTCCTCGGCCTGCTCCTTCAGAAATATCTCCTGAACCCCCTGCTCACCATCGACTCCATTCTCCCTGAAAACCAGGTGCTCATGACGGTCGGCATAGGCATGGTCATCACTGAAATCATGCGATTCGTGTTTCAGTCGGACTACAAATCGGTGAAGACATGGTACAGTTCTTCGGCGGTTTATCTGGGTGAGATTTCCTTCAATGTTCCCATGGTCGTTGCCTTTGGAATCGCCCTGCTCTTGACGGCCATTCTCTTCTTCTTCCTGCTGAAGACCGACATTGGCAGGTCCGTCAGGGCCACGGCCCAGAATCGAGACGCCGCGCTTCTCATGGGAATCAATGCCGAATGGATAACCGTCCTCACCTATGGCCTGGGTTCCTCCCTGGCCGCTGCTTCCGGAACCCTCCTCCTTCCCATCTACTACCTTTTCCCTGACATCGGGGGGCCTTTCACCCTGAAGGCTTTCGTCATCACCATCCTCGGGGGACTGGGCAGCACGGTGGGGGCCATTGTGGGGGGAGTCGTCCTCGGGGTGGCTGAATCCCTCGGGGCCACCTACCTTTCCATGGCCCTCAAAGACGCCGTGGGCATGGTCATCTTCCTGCTCGTGCTCATCTTCTTGCCTGGTGGGCTGAAGGCCCTCACGAAAATATAAGAGGCTGACCCATGAAATCGAAAAACTGGCCTTCGATTGCCACCATTGCGATACTCGCCCTCTTACCGGCACTCATCCATTCGGATTACTATCGACATATTTTGATCCTTGCACTCATGTGGGTTGTCATCGGTTCCTCCTGGAATTTGCTCGCCGGTTATACCGGGCAGGTTTCTTTCGGCCACGCCATCTTTTTCGGGACGGGAGCCTACACCGCGGGATTATGCGTGACGAAGCTCGAGATCTCCGCGTGGTGGGGAATGCTTTTGGGTGGTCCCGTCGCACTCCTGGTGGGACTTGTCATCGGGTGGATCTGTTTCCGCCTGCGGGGACCCTACTTCGCCCTGGCAACCATCGCCGTGGGAGAGATTTTCCGCCTCACCGCCTCGGTCTGGCGGGACTTCACCGAGGGGATGCAGGGAATCCTGATCATCCAGACTTTCAGGAGCAAGCTTCCGTACTATTACCTTGCCCTTTTCCTCGCCTTGGCCTGTGGTTATATGATCCATCGGGTCATACGGTCCAAGTGGGGATTTTACTTCGTCGCCATACGCGAGGACCAGGACGCTGCCGAATCCATGGGAATCAGCGCATTCCGCTATAAGAGCCTATCGCTCATGATCAGTTCTTTTTTCACTGGGCTCGCTGGGGCCTTTTATATGAACTACATGGCTTTCATAGATCCCCACGTGGTCTTCTCTCTCCACTATATCTCCATCATGGCAATCCTTGTGGGCATCATCGGAGGCGTTGGGACGATCTGGGGGCCCCCGGTGGGTGCGTTCATCATGGTTCTGCTTCAGGAGACCTTCCGGAGCAGCTTTTTCGGACTGGCGCCCAAATGGGTCAGCGAAGCCCACGTTTTGGTCTTCGGGCTCCTCGTGATTTTCGTGATACGCTACATGGCGAACGGGATCATTGGTGACTGGTCTAAGATCCAGCGAATCTGGTCCAAAGAAAAAGAACTCATGCCCACAAGCAGCGGAAACTGATCATGGCTTTTTTTCAAACTCAGCGCTTGACAAAGGCCTTCGGGGGGCTGGTTGCCGTTAGCGACTTGAGCTTTCAGGTCGAGCAGGGAGAGATATTCGGACTCATCGGTCCCAACGGCTCGGGGAAGACGACGGTTTTCAACCTCATTAACGGCTATTACCCCATCACCTCCGGAAGCATCCTTTTCGGAGACGCCAAATTGAACGGACTTCCCACCTGGAAGATTTGCAAGCTCGGGATAGGTCGCACCTTCCAGATCGTGAAGCCCCTGCGCCGGATGACGGTGCTGGAGAACGTCATGGCCTCCGCCTTCAATGTCACCTCGCAGATGGGCGAGGCACGGGACAAGGCGCTGGAAGTTCTTGAATTCTGCGAACTGGATAAAAAACAGGACTATCCGGCCAAGGGCCTCACCATCGGTGACCGGAAGCGGCTCGAGATCTCCCGGGCCCTCGCCACCGGGCCCAAGCTTCTCCTCCTGGATGAGACCATGGCTGGACTCACTCCTCAGGAACAGGTCCAAGGGACCGAGCTCATCCGCAAGATCCGCAAATCCGGCATCACCATCATCATAGTCGAACACCTCATGCATGTGATCATGAACATCTGTGATCGCATTCTTTGCATCAATTACGGTCAGGAGATCGCCAAGGGAACTCCTGTGGAAGTCGCCAACAACAAAGCCGTGATCGAAGCATATCTTGGAAAGGAATAGCGGCATGCTCAGGGTTGATCGAGTCTGCGCCGGCTACGGAGACATCCAGGTATTATGGGATGTGACGTTCCACGTGTCGGAAAAGGAATTCGTGGTCCTCGTTGGAGCCAATGGCGCGGGAAAAAGCACCATCATGCGGACCATATCCAGCATGATCCATCCCACCAGCGGAGAAATCCGGTTCGGTGGCGAGCGACTCGATAAGGTGCCGCCCTATCGCATATCCGAAGCGGGCATCGCACACGTGCCGGAGGGAAGGCAGCTTTTCCCCGAGATGACTGTCCTGGAAAACCTGGAGCTCGGATCGCTCAATTCAAGAGCCAAGGCACACCGGAAGGAAACCCTCGTCTGGGTTTTCGAGCTCTTTCCGAGACTCCGCGAGCGGCGGAAGCAACTGGCGGGAACATTGTCAGGCGGTGAGCAGCAGATGTGCGCCATTGCCCGTGGACTCATGTCGCGTCCCAAGATGATGCTCTTCGACGAACCCTCCCTGGGACTGTCCCCCCTCCTCACACAGGAAATCTTCAGGCTGGCCCAGACAATCCATGGGGAAGGCATGACCATTTTGATGGTCGAGCAAAACGTGAAGCAGACCCTGGCCATTTGTGACAGGGCTTATGTCCTGGAAAATGGGCGGATCGTCCTGGAGGGCAAGGGCCGCGATCTCCTGGAAGACGAAAAAGTGAAGCAGGCATTCCTAGGAATATAGGACACCCCCGCCAGGGAGAAATCCTCGGAAGGCCTTGGGAACGACGCCTTCCGATTGCCGATTCATTTTGCAGTCCCCGGGTTCCATTCCGAATGTTCCCGCCAAGTTGAGACGGACCGCATCCGACATCACGAGTCTCTGTCTACAGGAGTCACGTTTCCGCGAATCATTGCCGATAGAATCCTTGTTCGGAATTCCCGTAAGTTCAGCTGAGGCTTTTGCAGGACGGTGGAATTGCGTCGTTCCGCGGAAGGCCCGGGCCCTGGAGTGGTTGAAGCGCCTGGATTCCGGGTTCCGCAGGATGACGTAAGCCCACTTTTGCGGAAGGCTCACTGGTAACCGATTTTGATGATCCTTATTATTCTGGCAAGTGGGTGTCACGAGGCCTCTTCACCATCGTCAGAGGCCGGGTATTGCGGCTTGAAATCGAGATTCCACTTCAGCCAACCAAGAAGCGTCATCTGAACGCTTCGACGAGGGGAGACTTACTCAGTGGTCGAAAACCATGAGCGGACTGGGAAACCGAACGAGACATCCATAAGGAAGAGGCAGAGCAATTCCGATGGAGCTCCCTTATCCGATGCGGAGCATGAGCAGAGTCACTTGTCAGGTGTGTCTTCCCGCCGCGAAGACCATGCCAGCCTGAAGAGGACACGCGCTGATGCAACCGCAGCCAAACCTGGGCGAGATTCCGCCTTCCCCAAACGACATGCCGGACTTGTGAAGCTTTGCGAGAGGCTCAAGAAGGAAATAAAGGACCGCAAGAAAGCCCAGAGTGAGCTCCGGAAAAACGAGCTCCACTTCCGAAGACTCATCGAGATGATGAACAGCGGGCTTGCCATTCAGGATGAGCATGGGGTCATCACCTATGTGAACGACAAATTGCTCGAGATATCTGGATACGGCAAGCAAGACTTTGTCGGACGACCCGTCGAACAGATCCTCGACATGATCGGCACGACCAACCGCCGTCAGGTGCTCGAAGAGATGGAAAAGAGAAAAAAGGGCCAGGCGGACTCCTACGAGCTGACTGGGCGTTGCAAAGACGGGGGACAGCTGAGTGTGATTGTTGCACCCAGGCCACTTCATGATGAAAAAGGCGTATTCAGGGGCAGTTTTGCTGTTGTGACGGACATAACGGAATTGAAGGAGGCCGAGGAGCGGTTGCGCATCTACGGGGAACAGCTCCAGTTTCTCTCTTCCCAACTTCTGGCGGCACAGGAACGGGAGAAGAAACGCATGTCCATGGAGCTGCACGACGATCTCGGCCAGTCCCTGGTGGCCCTCAAGCTCTGCGCCAAGTCCATCCGCATGAGGCTGGCACCGGACCAGGAAACAGAACTGTGCGGCGATTGTCTCTGGCTGGTGAAGCTTGCCGATGACATCGTCCAGAGGTTTCGTGAGCTCTGCGGGGACCTCTGCCCCCTCATCATCGAGGATCTGGGGTTTTCCTCGTCACTGCGCATGCTGCTCGAAGACTTCTCCAGGATCCACGGTACCCGCTGCGACGTCGATGTGGACGATATGGACAGGCGCCTCGATACGGAAGCCCAGATCATGATCTACAGAGTTGTGCAGGAGTGCCTAAACAATGTGGCGCAGCATGCCGCAGCCTCCCGGGTTTCCTTTGAATTCAAAAGGGACAACGAAACTGCCCTTTTCCGCATAGAGGATGACGGAATCGGTTTTCCTGAAGACTACCATCGAACCGGGAGCCTGCAGCCAAAAAGCCTTGGGTTGATCACCATGACCGAACGCGTGAGGATGCTTGGTGGTAATCTCGACATCAAGAGCGCCAAAGGATCCACGAGCATCAGCTTCAGCATCCCCCTGCAGGGCTGAGGAGAAAAATCATGGAGATATATCATATCGTGCTTGCCGACGATCATGCCATGGTTCGCCATGGGATAAAGCGAATCATCGAAGAAACACAGAACTTCAAGATCATCGGTGAGGCGTCGGACGGGCTGCAGTTGCTCAATGTGCTGAAAAAAGTACAGCCTCACATGGTGATCCTCGACATTTCCATGCCAAATCTCAGGGGATTGGAGGCAACACGGGAAATCAAGTGCCTCTACCCTGAGGTGAGGGTCCTCATCCTGACCATGCACAAGAACGACGGGTACCTGAAACATGCCCTTGCTGCTGGATGTGACGGATATCTGCTCAAGGAAGATGCGGACGAACAGCTGTTCACTGCCATAGAGACAATCCGCGGGGGAAAGGTCTACATTTCCCCCCTCTTTTCCAATGAGCCCTTCGAGATGGAGCAGGAGAAAACCCGCAAGCCGCAGCGCTGTCTCGAGGATTGCGGGCAGGTTACGGCACGGGAAAGACAGGTATTGCAGCTCGTTGCCGAAGGAAAAGCCAACAAGGAAATCGCCGAGCTTCTTTTTCTGAGTGTGCGCACGGTGGAGCATCACCGCGCCAACATCATGCGAAAACTCAACTTTCGGAAAACCACCGATTTGCTTCAGTATGCCATCAAAGAGGGTTATGTAGTGTATGACCTTTACAACCAATCATAGCATTTCATACCGGAATCCGAGCCAGAATGGAGTGAGCCCTACGGCACGGTCCTGTTCCGAGACCCGCTCAATTGAAGCAAGGCCGCACCTGCCCGGAGCCGGCTCGGCATGCACCACTCTCTCCCCTTTTTGTGTTTCCCCCGCCTAAAATCCTCCCACCTTCGATCAGGGCATCCCTTTCAGCTTCTTCTTCGCCAACTGTGCCTGGGAACTGTCCGGATACTTTTCCACCAGCCTCTCGTAAAGGATGCGCGCCGCGGTCTGGTCTCCCATCTGCTGAAACGCCGTCCCCTGCTTCAACAATGCGTGGGGAATCCGATCCCCCTTGGGATAGCGGTCCAGGACCTGCTGATAAACCTCTATTGCCTCCTGGTACTTCCTCTCTGCGAGGTAGCACTCGCCGACGGAAAACAAGGCATTGTCGGCCAATTCGGATTTGGAGTACTTGGTGGCGAATTCCTGGAATTCCTTGCGGGCCGCGTCATATCTTCCCTGCTGATAGGACTGGGTTGCCCTGTCATAGAGGGCTCTCTCGGGCGATAGGGATTCCGGGGGCGGGGTTTGAGACGGCAACGTGACGGTGGGTTCCCTCCCCTCACCGGAAGAGGACGGGATGGACTCGCCGGGAGGGTATTCCCCGGATGGAGGCTTGGCGCTCATCGGAGGCGCCGCTGCCGCCCGAGCCAGCTGCTGCAGCTTGTGGTCAAGCTCGTCGATACGCCCGTTGAGGGCTCCCACTCGCATCCTCAATTCCTCCATGCGCGAGTACAGGTCCGCGCTCTTCTGCCCCTGGGAGTCGACCCCTTCGACTCGCCTCTCGATGTTTTGCACTCGATCGCTGAGGAGGCTCACGCTCTGTTGCAGAGTCGAGGTTTCCTGTGTGGAGGCACAGCTCATGGTGAGTGCGATAAAAAAGGACAAGAGAATGAAGCCGGCAAACCTGCATCTATCTTTTCCGCTCATGGATTCCCCCCTCGTCAACTCAAGCGGTCTTCCGCTTGATGATGGGCACCGCGCCAAGGGCGTGGCACAGGCGCAAACATCGCCATTTCCGCTGCGACTGATTCTGAATGACCCCACACAGGATTTGAGACTCAGCGGGAATAAGAAGCTGAATTCCACCTTCACGACTGCTACTCGTTGCTCATGGGGATGCGACTTCGCGCCGGAATTCCGATGCCCCCGGCAGCCGTCAGTAAGTCATGGCAAAATGGGCTCGTCGGTTCTTGGCCCAGATCGCTTCGTCGTGGCCTGACGTCGCGGGACGCTCTTTCCCGTAGCTCACCGTGCCGAGGTTTTGCTTGCCTGCACCAGCGGCAATGACATACTGCTGTGCGGCATTCGCCCGGCGTTCACCCAGTGCAAGGTTGTATTCCGTGGTGCCTCTCTCGTCACAATGGCCCTCGATGGTCACTTTCGCCTTCGGGTACCGCTTCAGAAACTCCACCTTCTTGTCCAGGACCTTCTTTGCCGGAGGGCTCAGCACGTAAGCATCGTAGTCAAAATAGATGTCCTCGTTCTCGAATGCTTCGGCTTTCTCAAGGAATTCCTTTTTCTCAGACTCCGAAGTGATCCCGAGTTCACGCCAGCGGGCATCATCCAAAGTTCCGCCGCCCCCTGGGGTGCCAAAACTGCCGGGAGCCTCTCCCGCACCCCCACCCATGCCGGGTTGAGCTGGAACGGTCTTCTTGGCGCAGGCAGACACACCACTCAGCAGGAGCACAACAACAAGAGTCCTAACGACCTTGGCGCCCATGGTTCCCATCACGATCCTCCTAGGTTTTCACCATTCAAAAACTATCCGCGCTTTTGGAGCCTCTCATCGGCCAACCACGAAGAGCATGAAAAAGAGACGGGAAGCCACGGTCACGAGAACTGATCTCAACCACTTCGTGCCCTTCCCGTCCTTCGTGGTTCAACTGAATTCCATTCGCTGCAGGAAGCTTCAGGACCCCTGACCACCCAACCGGGGAGACCACCTGGGAAGCTCCTGCCCTCCGCCTGTTCTGGAGAGTTTTCTCACCCCGCTGCCGTTGACCAGAAGGACCCAGATGCTGGAGCCGCCCTGGCGGGTCGAACTGAACGCCAGCATCCTCCCGTCGGGGGACCAGCTCGGCGCTTCATTGCTGCCCTCACCGTGAGTCAGCTGCCTCACGTCCCCCCCATCGGGACGGGCGATGAAGATGTTGTGATTCCCGCCGCTCACGCCGCTGAAGGCAATCCAGTCACCCTTGGGAGACCATGCGGGGCAGGTGTTGTAATTGCCCGAGAAAGTGATGCGTTTCTTTTGGCCGCTCCCCACGTCCAGAACATAGATTTGCGGGTTCCCACTCTCATCGGAAACGTAAGCGAGCCGCCGCCCGTCCGGAGACCAACTCGGGGACACGCTGATGCTCCACCCTTGCACGAGCCTCTGCAGCACCTCCCCCCCCGAGGAGATGAGATAGATGTCCGGATTTCCACCCCTGGTGAGGGTCACGGCCAGCTGCGAAGTCCCGGGTCTCCAGGCGGGCGAGATGTTCAAGCCCGGCTGCCCGCTCAGGAGCCGCTGGCTGCCATCCCTCAGGTTTGCGGCATACACCTTGGTTCCACCCTCCTTGAAGCTCACATAAGCCAGCTGATTCCCATCGGAGCTCCACGCGGGAGAAAGGTTGATGCTCTGATCGCGAGTCACCTGCAACGGATTGCCGCCGTCGAAATCCACCACGAAAATCTCCTTGTTCTTCCCCATTGCCTGAACATAGGCGATCTTGGTGTCGAATACCCCTCGCTCACCGGTGAGGGCGAAGAGTATTTCATCGGCAAACCGGTGCACCATGGCTCTCCAGCTGCGGGCATCCCCTTCGTACATCTTCCCGATCACCATCCGGGCACCCAGTACGTCGAAGAGCCTGGCTTCCATTCTCAAGTTGGGGCCTTGAACCTGGTATGAGGTCCGGACGAGGAAGTCCGCACCCAGGCGCTGCCAATCCGGAAACTTGATTTCGCCGACGGCAAGCCCCATGTTTTGGGGATTTTCCAGGAAGCCCTGGGGATCGAGGGGCCTGAAGACTCCCGAGTATTCCAGATCATTGGAAAGAGCTTCACTCATTTCCCGTGCCAGCTGAACCTGGTCCGTGCTCAGGTACTTGAACTCGGGAATGGCTATGGGAATCCGCTTGAAGTTGGGCTGGGTGATATCGATGGAAATGCGTTGTGCCCAGGCGATGTGATGGTCCCAGCCGGCGAAAACGGAAACACAGACGAAGCAAAAGGCGGACAGCAGCACCTTTTTTGTTGTCGGTCGCGTCATCAAGGGAGTTTCCTTTCAGCATACGGGTGTCAGGTAAGACCTTCCGGCCTGAACCGAATGTCGATCTCCACCTTCGGATAGGTGATGACCTCTGGAAGGGCCGGAAGCGGTGATGCCCGGCGCACGGCCCGGACTGCGGACTCATCGAAGAGCGAGTTTCCCGACGCCTTCTCGACGCGCAACTCGAGCACCTTGCCATCCCTGCTCACCACGACGATCAATCTTGCCTCAAGCCCCTGGGGCTTCAGCATGTCAGGCATGGCCCACTCCCTGTTGATGGCCTCCTTCACCCTGTTGCCGTACATGCCCAGAAGTGCCGAGGCCGCGCGGCCGCTCCCGTCCACACTGCCGGAAGGGCTCCCCTCAGAGCCGCCGCTCGCCCCCCCCTGAGCGGCCCTCCCCGCGGATGCATTTCGATTGGCTCTCTGATCGTCATCCGACGCACCCTGGTCGGCTCTCTCACGCCCCCCCGTCTGCCTTTCGCTCTCTTCCCTGGAGGATTGGACGATGGGCGTGGGCTTGGGCTGCGGTTTCGGCTTGGCAATGAGCTTGTCGAGGCTCTTCTCGACAGCCGCGGAATTCGGGTTGCTCTCCACAGCCTTGGGAGCCTCCGGACTCTGGAGTTTCTTGATCTCCGGCTCCGCCTTGAAGGCGGGTTCATCCATCTTGAGCCGCTTCACCGGCACAACCGGAGTGGAACTCGTGCGGGGAGCATCCGTTGACTTGGGGCCATCCTGATTCTTCACGGAAGCGGAGGCGGAATCCCCCGGGGACTTCCTCGCACCGGAAAAACCGGGCCCAAGATCCTGGAGGCTCACGAGATTGACGGAAAAATAGGGAGTCTGCAAGGCCTTCCCGGGCATGACCCAGGCGGAGACCAACGCCGCCGCCAGAACCAGCGCATGCACAAGAATAGAACCGCCCAGCCCTGCAACGAATTCCTCCCTGGAAAGTCTTCGTTCAGACAATGCAAAGGATTCCATGGGACACCCCCTCTCCATCCGTTGGTCGTTTTCCGGTTTTCCTTCTATTTGCCGGAAGGCTTTCCAGACGACTTGAGGGGATCGGTGACCATTCCGATCTGATCGATGCCCGCCTGTTTGATGACCCCCATGACCTGAACGACATACCCGTATGGAATCTTCTCATCGGCCCTCAAAAAGACTCCCCGGTGGTTCTGTTGATTCTGGTGAATGGTGGTGATTTTCGATCCGAGCGTGTCCAGTTCCACGGCGTGATCATTGATATAAATCTTGCGTTCCTGCGTGACCGTGACTACCAGGCGTTCCTCCTCCGAGGGAATCGCGGGCGCCGAACTCTCCGGAAGCCTCACGTCGATCCCTTGGGTCATCATGGGTGCCGTCACCATGAAGATGATCAGAAGAACGAGCATCACATCCACAAAAGGCGTCACGTTGATTTCAGACACCATCTGTGAATTGGACCCACTGCCGTTGACTTGCATGCCCATAAGACATCCCCCTACTCTCTTTCCCGCACCCCAGCCATTACCCCGGCTCTCTCCCGACACGGAGGGCTCTCAATGACCCCGCGCCCGGGTCTTCCACCCCTTCTGATTTCCACCAAAGGCGCCCGATGGAATGCCCCGCTGGCTCCCCGCCCACCATCAATGGAGCATGGCATCGAGATTGTTTCCTAGTACAGCTCAACCAAATAGATCGTGAAACCCAGCGATCCTCAATCCTGCAGAACCAGCCGCGCGGGCTCCGTTATGGGCTCGTCCTGTTTTGACCTCCGCATGAGATCCCTTTTCAGAAGGTTCAGGAACTCCGCTGAAAAGTGGTTCATCTCACTTTCGATCATCCGGATCCGATTGGAAAACTGGTTGTACCCCACAACGGCCGGAATGGCGGCGGCGAGTCCCATGGCCGTCGCCACGAGAGCTTCGGAAATGCCCGGCGCAACAACGGCAAGGTTCGCCGAGCCCTTCAGCCCGATGTCCTGGAAGCTCACCATGATCCCCCAGACGGTTCCAAAAAGCCCGATGAACGGGGCCGTGCTGCCCGTTGTCGCAAGCAAGGGCAGGAACCGCTCGAACCGCTGCCTTTCCGCCATGATTCCTCCCTGGATTGCCCGATCGACATTCTCCAGAAGGATTTCCGGATTCACCTTGAGCTCCTGAAGGCTTTTCGTCTCCAGAGACTTGCTCAACCGATTGAGCTCGGCATATCCTGTTCGAAAAATCTGGGCGAGATGACTGTCCTCCAGATACTCACTGTCCCGGTAAACACCCACATAGTTCTTGCGCTGCCTGAAAAGCTCGATGAACTCCTTGGATTCCTTCTGAGCGCGCCTGAACAGTCGCACCTTCAAGAGTATCACAAACCAGCAGGAGACCGAGAGGGCAAGAAGGGCGAAGAGCACAAACTTCACCATGGGACCCGCGTGGCCCACCATCTCCAGGATCCCACCGGTTCTCTGGTAAGGGGCGGGAGCAGCCGTCATCTCGGAGGCTGCATGAGCCCACCCTGGCAGAAGCACCAGAAAAAAGGTCTTGATCACTGTCTTTGAACCTCACTGGGGTTAATCGCCCAAAAGGGCTGTAACGATTGCAGGCAGGGCCACTCCGGCAGGAAGTGGGATGCGAAAGTCCACCATTCCCGCAGGGAGCTCCGACGCACCGGGGTTCACCTCCAGAAGGAAAGCGCCCCTGCTCTTGGCAATCCGTGGAATCTGAGAAGCCGGCGCTACCGAAGCCGACGTGCCAACGATCATGAGGAAATCACACGCCCGTGCGGCTTCCATTGCATGTTCCAGGGCATCGGGGGGGATCATCTCCCCGAAAAAAACAATCTCCGGACGCAGAGGTCCGCCGCAAAAGCACACTGGGGGCAGGGTATCGAAACGCACGGCCTCCCGCGTGAACCGGCGACTGCACGCTTCACAGCGCAGGTCCCGGTTGTGCCCATGAAACTCGATGACGGTCCTGCTCCCCGCCCTCTGATGCAGGCTGTCCACGTTCTGGGTGATGACCTCCTTGATGATGCCGCGCCTTTCCAGCTCGGCGAGAGCCATGTGCGCCGGGTTCGGCTCCGCTCCTCCGAGGAGCTGGTCCATCTCCCAAAGCATCTGCCAGACTCTTGCGGGATTTGACCTGAATGATTGAATGTGAGCGTATTCCATGGGGTCATACTTGGACCACAATCCCCCCGCACTCCTGAAATCAGGAATGCCGCTCTCGACCGATATTCCGGCTCCCGTGAGGGCCACTGCGTGCCCGCTCACAGCCAGGCGGTCAATCATCCTTCTGTAATCTTTCATGAAGGTCCACCAAAATCCGTTGCATTTCTAATATCTTATGGCGACCCATCCTAAAGGGCTTGCCCGCTGTTGTCAAGCATTTCCTTGCCCCATGCGCTTTTAGAGAGATCCATAGCATCCGTTGTGCCAATCGATCTCTCATCCACGACGCGATGCGCTCGCCCGTGGGTTCGCCCACGACGGAGGTGCGGAAAGACCTTGCCTATCCGGCTCATGGCACAGGGGCACCCTCTTGAAGGTCTTATCAGCAAACCACGAAGAACAGAACGGTATGCGAAGGGATACGGCACATTGAGAAGAAGGATTTCACCCTATTCGTGCCCTTCGCGTCCTTCGTGATTCGGACAGAACCCGGGCGTCGGCAAAATCATGCTATTTCATGATCTTGAGCACCTGGTCCTTTCGCACGGCTTTTCCCTTCATTTGATTCCACTCCACGACGTTATGCTCACTCACCCCGTAACGAGCCGCGATTCCGCTCAAAGTCTCTCCCCGGCCAACCTTGTGATGAATCAGGCGAGTCTTGTTCTCGAGCTTTTCCGGTTTTTCGAGCCTTTCGGGCCTTTCGGGTTTCATGGACTCGAAGCGCGACTCGAACTCCTTGCCCTTTCCCAGGGGCAGTTTAAGAGCGATCGCCCCTTCGGGAGCGGTGTCCGAGATGAGAATCGGGTTCAAGGTCTTGAATTCCCGATACGTCACCCCGGCTGCCTCGGCCAGGCTGATCACGGGCGTGGGATTGGACAGGCGAATATTGACCCGATCCACTTTGAGGGGGGGATACCCAGCATCTTTAGGGAGCGAATACCCATATTTCTCCGGATTCTTCAAGACCTCTTTGATCGAGATGATCCGCAGGATATACCTCTCTGTCTCCAGGGGAAGCTTGAGAGCGTAGTAATTGTCGGCTTTCTGCTTCCTCATTTCGTCCTGAACCCGCCTCTCCCCGCAGTTGTAGGCAGCGATGGCGAGGGTCCAGTTGGAGAAGATCTGCTGCAGGTTCTGCAAATAACGAAAGGCGCTTTCGGTGGCCATCTCGAAGTCCATCCGCTCATCGATGCTACTGCTTTGATTGAGGCCGTAATTGGCCCCCGTGCTCTTGATGAACTGCCACGGCCCAACGGCTCCGGCAGGCGAGCAGGCCGAAACGATGAGGTCGCTCTCGGCCACGGCGACGAACTTGAGGTCCTCGGGCAGATTCCTGCGGGCAAGCTCCTTCTCGAGCCAGGGAAAGTAGCGATCCATGCGCTTGAGCCAGAGATAGACCTGTGCGTGGCTGTAGACGACGAGGGTGAATTCCCGATCCAGCCGCTCCCGTACCTCGGGAATATGGATCGGGACACGTTCTCCACAAAGATCCATCTGGTCGGGAGGAGCGAAATAAGGCACCACGATAGGGCTCTGGACCGGAGCGGAAGCCCCCTCCCCCCATGCCCTCTCTCCAAAATGAACCATCCACCCCAAAAGAAGAATCCCTATAACGACCATACGGCAGCTTTTTTCCAGGTTCATGCCTTCGCTCTCTCCAAATGAATGTGTCTTTAGGGCTTATCAGCAAACAGGCATTTCCAAATCGGCATCGGGACGCTCAGGCGAGCGGTCGCCCCTCAATCGAGATTATATTCTGATGCCTCGTGCCGTTGGAAAAGTCAAATCGGTTCTGCAATTGCCTTTGCATCCAATGGCATACTCGACGGACCACCCACGGGCATGGCCCGGCACACCAAAACAAACAGGCGGGTCATCTGCCCGACACCCCGCCTGTGGCCTCTGCTTGGTTCGCCATTTTGCCGCTTTGATCCGATGATCCCGGGAAAGCGCACTCCTTATTTCTGCCTCATGTGGCATTCCCCACACATGATGGGCCCACTGGTTTTCTTCGCACCCATGCGAGACTCATGGCATTTCTTGCACTGCGCATGGAAGGCTTCCGTCAGGGGAAGCAGCGGCTTATCGGGATTTGCCGGGTTGCTGTGACAGTTGGCACACGACTGAGCCTTGTCCTCGCCGCCCCGGTTGTTTCCGTATTGATCGTAGTCGTGATGGCAAGTGATACAGTCGATCTTGTCGTTCGTGTGCAGCTCGTGGTTGAAATTCACCAAAGGCCTCTGGTGCGGACCGGCCTCCTTGTGCTTGAGGATCATGGTGGGCTCCTGAGAAAAGGCCAGATGCACCAAGAACAGACTCATCACGAAGGCCGAAATCAACTGTACGGTTTTCATGCGCTTCCCCTCCGATACTATTGGATGCCGTTCCCTCAACGGCTTGTTGGCCTCACTCACCCGGCGCCTGACTCCGGAGCGTCACTCTCGGGCAAGTGCCCGGGCAACCGGGATCTTCCCCGCGGAAAACCAGATGTTTCCCCAACGGGCCAAAGATGCCCCGTCCTCATCACTCCTCGCTCTGCTCGTTTTCCTCTTCCTCATTCTCCAGCGGCATGAACTTCTCGGGGATGATCATGGTTTCCGTGATGATCTCCTTGAAAGTGAGCACCTTGACTCCGAGCTCGTATTCCTTGTTCAGGTCCCGAACCTGATCGAAGCAGTTGTGACAAGGAGTGATCACGATCTTTGCGCCCGTTGCCCTGATCTGTTCAGCCTTCACCTTGCCGGAGATCATTCGTCGCTTCTTGAACTCCGGCCCCATGGGAATGAACCCGCCACCGCCTCCGCAGCAGTGATTGTAGTCGCGGTTGGGAGACATGTCCCGGAAGTCGTCGGCGAGATACTCGATGATCCTTCGTCCTTCTTCCCAAAGCCCGCCATTGCGGGAAACGTTGCAGGGATCCTGGTAGGTCAATGGTTCCTTGATTCTCTTGGCCGGATCGATTTTGATGCGCCCGTCCCGAAGGTACTCATAAAAGAGTCTCACCGAGTGGACGATCTCAACGGGCGGTTTCCCATTGAGATACCCGGCGAAGTAAGGACCTTCGAAAGCGCCGGACCGGTAGGCGTGTCCGCATTCCGTCATGAGGATCTTCTGACAGCCGAGCTCCAGGGCCTTGTTGTACATGTTCTTCACCACCTGCCCTGCCAGAGCCCGGTCCCCCGCGAACATGGCCAGATTCGTACAGTCCCACCCAAAGCTCGGCATGGTCCAGTCCTCCTCGGCCACCGTGAATATCTTGGCGGCCATGGCGATGTCCTGGGGATAGTACATGGGTTCGCGCGCATTGACCGTGTACATGTACTTTGCCCCCGCCTTGTCCACCGGGATGGTGAGTCCGCGGATTTCCTCCCCGGTCTCCTCCTCCATCCACGAACAGGTTTCCAGCCAATCCTCCATGGTCATCCCCATCTGGTTTCCCGTCTCCCGGTAGTGGTCCGAAGTCCGGGTCAACCCCTCGGGAACGATTCCCTGCGACCAGCAGACGGTTCTGGCCGCCGATATCATGGTGGCGATGTCGATGCCGAAAGGGCAGTACAGGGAACACCGCTTGCACGTGGTGCACTCGCCCCAGATGATGTCATAGCACTTCTTGAGGAACTCGCGATCCACGTTGCCCTTCTTGCGGTACATGAGGCCCAGTGTGTTTTTGAACTTGTAGGCGGGACTGAACCGCGGGTCCCTGTTGTTCGCAAGATAAAAAAAGCAGCTTTCCGCGCACAGGCCACAGCGCGAACAAATGCTCAGCCATGTCTTGATCCGAGCGCTTTGGTTCGCATCCAGGATTTCCTTAATCTTCTTAACGTCTACGGGTTTCTCCACTGCATCGCTCATTGTGTTCGAATCTCCTGTCCTGGGACAATGCCCTCCCCCACCCCGAGGAAAGCGCACCCGCTGCCTCGATCCTCCGAGAGCAAACGCCGGGAGGATCGAAATATGGTCAATAGCATCCTACAAACTATGACGCTTTACACTATAACTCTTTCCCCTGGCGGCACCCACGAAAAGCCGAGCGGGAGAGTCCCTACTCCTTTACCAGGCCCGAGCACCCCGCCGCCCTCCCATTTCAAACCCGATGAAAGCACGGGTGAAAAAGAAAAGGAGGATGTGTCCAAGCTTGGTGAAAGGAATGGTGATGAGAAGGATTTCTCCGAAGAGAACATGCAGGACCATCATGAGCTGGTAAGGACCCCATTGATGGTACGCAAGAAAGCCCGTGGCGAAGGGCAGGGCCGTGAGGACAAGGAGCGTGTAGTCCCAGGCCGTGGTGAGAATCCTCACCTCGGGCTTGATGAGCCGGCGAAGGAGGAGAAAAAGGGCGGCAACGAGGAAGGCGATGGCGAGCGTATCGGCCAGCGCGTCGGACATGGACCAGAGGCTGAATCCAAAGGCCTCGAACCACATGGTGTTGTGGGCCAGCAGAAACAGAGGGACGCCGAGGAGGCATATGTGAAACACGAAGAACATGAATGTGAACACAGGCTGATTGCGCATGGACACGCTTGCCCACGGAACGAGCCAGTGGGTTATGGACTTGAAACCCCACTCAAGACTCATGTGATTGTAAAAGACCCTGTCCCGCTCGCGGCTCAGCCCATAGAGATAAAGAATCCTCCCAACCAGGCCACCAAAGAAAATGATGAACGTCAGCCACGCCCCCGGCCCCACCAAGAAAGTATACAAGTCGACCATAAGCAGTTTGTTCCTCCCTCCCCGTGTTCAAAACGTCCGCACCTTTTGTGCCGAAAATCACTAATTTATCTGAGCAGGCAGAAGTCTTATCTACCACAAAATCGAAAATTCTCAAGTGGAGAGATGCAGTTTCGGCACAAGGGCATTCATGGGCGGCAAAACACGCTAACGGAACACTTTCCAGTCATCCCTGCAGGAACTCCTTGACCCGGGTTGGGTATTTGTGCGAAGAGGTATCGTCCTCACCAAGTCCAGGAAGGATCCCATTCCCAGGGGGGCTCGTGACCTTGTCCAAAGTCCTCATGGCAGATCCATATCGAAAGGAGGCCGCCGATCACGGGAGCGTGAGTCGGCTTCCGGCCGTGACCATGACATTCCCTAAAGAGAGGCACTCAGCCTTCCCTCGTAACGACCCGAAAGAGCACAAACACCATGGCAACCAGCTACTGGCCTGACGGCTATCTAAAGAAGCTCTCCTCAGCCCAGGACGCCATTAAGCGTATCAAGGCGGGTCAGCGGATCTTCATCGGAACATCGTGCGGTGAACCGCAGCACCTGGTGAAGGAGCTGGCGAACCAGTCGAGCAGCTTCACGGACCTCGAGATCGTCCGCCTCCTGAGCCTGGAGACTGCCCCCCTCACCTTGATCGCCAGTGAGCAGTCACGCCACAGCTTCAACATCCGCTCATTTTATTCAGGATCGGCCATACCCGAAAGTCTCGCGAAACATCGACGATTTTATACGCCCATCAACCTGTCAGCCGTGCCTCATCTCTTCCAGAGCAGGCAGATTCCCATCCATGTCGCCTTGATCCAGGTTTCCCCACCCGATGATTTCGGGTGGATGAGTCTGGGAATCTCCGTGGACATCACTCAGTCAGCCGCCTACTCTGCAGACCTGGTCGTCGCTCAGGTCAACTCGAAGATGCCCAGGGTTCTGGGACAGAGCTTCATCCATGTCAACGACGTGGATGTCATCGTCGAGCACGAGGAGGACCTCCTGTCCATCGGCGAGTTCGAAATCACGGAGTCAGGCCGGATGATCGCCCAGCACGCGGCGAAGCTCATCGACGACGGAGCCACCCTGCAGATCGGCATCGGGGCCACTCCCACGGCTCTGCTCCACGCTCTCATCCACAAGAACGATCTCGGCGTCCACACCCAGGTCATCAGCGACGGCATCATGGATCTGGTCGCGCGGGGAGTCATCTCCAACCGGAAGAAGGGACTGAACGACGGCAAGCTTGTGGCGAGCAACGCCATCGGCACGGCAAACCTCTATGAGTTTCTCCACGACAATCCCAGCATCGAGTTCCACCCGTCCGACTATGTGAACAATACCTCCGTCATCTTGAGCCACAACAAGATGACCTCCCTCAACATGGCAACCATCATGGATCTCACGGGCCAGGTGGCGGTTGACTCACTGCCGCACACGCTCTTTTCCGGTGTCACGGGGATGCTCGATTTCGTGAGAGGCTCCGCCCAGTCGCCCAAGGGCAAGTCCATTCTCATGATCCCGTCCACCTCGAGAGACGGCAAGGTGAGCCGCATCATACCGGTCCTGGAGGGGAGGGCCGCAGTAGTCCCAAGGAGCGACGTCTACTACGTGGTGAGCGAATACGGCGCCGTGAATCTCTTTGGAAAGAGCCTGCAGGAGCGGGCCGTCGCCATGATCAGCCTGGCTCACCCCGATTTTCGCGACGAGCTTTTCTTCAATGCAAAGAAGTTGGGACTCATCGCAGCCGACGCCACCCTGAGGGAATCCATTCATGCCGTATATCCCCTCAAGTACGAAGAGATCATCCGGATCGACGGACACGAGGTCACCATCAGGCCGGTCAAACCCGTCGACGAGCGCCGCGTTCAGGAGCATTTCTACAACCTGGACAAAGGCGACATCGTTTCCCGGTTCTTCCAGCAAAAGACGGCCTTCATCAAGGACGACGTCGCCTCCATGTACCAGATCGACTATGCGAAGGAAATGACCATCGTGGCGGTGACGGGGGAATTCGGGTTTGGGAGAATCGTCGCCCTTGGCGGATATGTTCTGGATCCACACACGAATGTCGCGGAAGTCGCCTTCTCGGTTGCCAAGGATTGGCAGGGGAAAGGCCTTTCCACGGTCATCATGCTAAAATTGGTGGATGCGGCCAAGGACAACGGCATCATGGGCCTGGTTGCCTACACGTCCAGAACAAACCGCGCCATGATCCGCCTCTTCAACACGCTGCCATACAAGGTCCAGACCTCCTATGAAGAAGACATGCTCGCCCTTTCCTGCCGCTTCGATCAGCCGAAGTTCGAAATCGAATGAGGCCCCCCCAAAAACCCGACTCCCGGACCTTCAGGGGCCCGGGAGTCGGTCCAACACCCATCACCAGTCGAGAGACACCTTCCGGTTGAGCAGGTACTTGGCCGCCACCGCCTGCACGGTGCAGTTGGCCGGCCGGCCCTCCTGAATCATATCCAGTGCTTCCAAATCGGATTCCCACCCCACATCGCTCGGCGCAAGTAGACAGACGCTGCCGGGTTCGTGCTCGCCGAACACCTGATTGTCCTTATAATAATAATGCTTGTCGCTCCATTGGGTCGGGTAAGCCCGCATGTTTGGCGGAATATCCTGGGGCTTGCACCAGAGCTTGATCTCCCTTTCGGCCTCCGTGTCGGAGGCCGAGGCGTGGATGAGATTGTCCATGCGCTCGCCGATCTCCTCCCCACTCTCGTTCTTCAAAGGCACGATGGTCCCAAGAGATCGTATGCACCCCGGCCTCTTGTCCCTGGCCACATGGGGATTCGTGGGTCCCGCGATGTCCCGTATCTTTTCCACCGCGTCCGGTCCCTGGTAAACGATGGCGATGACTCTCTGTTTGTTCGGTTTGTCCGGATAGTGCAGGTGTCCCATGATGTACTCGAGAAGCGACGGGTAGAACACCTTTCCCTGGTGCTCCGCATAGTGCTCCTCGGCGAGCATCCGGGTCACGTGGACCACCTTTGTCCCGGCAAACCACAGGCCCGTGTGAAACCCGGAAAGCTGGGAGAGGACATACCCCGTCAGAGAGTTTTTCATGGCGTCGGGTTTGATGAGCACAAGGGTTTGATCCAATTCCTTGTCGTGCATGGTCGTTCTCCTCTATGGCATCGATTCGTTCGTCCCAGGCGGGAATCGGTTGACGTTCTTTTTCGTTTGCGCAGCTACTTTCCCCCGGCATCCTGAGCGGAGGATTATGCAGCAGAAGGTCTTCGAGCACAAGCACGAACTCGGAAGGAAGCCCCTCTGCCGCCACCCAAATCCCGCGGCCGGGCGTTGCCCTCCATTGATTCCGCTATCGTCGCCCGAATCATTTGACAACCGGGGAAGGGCCATTTATTACGAAGTGGAGGCAGACGCCTTTCCAAATCACATCGATCCGAGCCGACATCCAAGACAAACGTCCATTCATTCAAGGAGGCGGAACATGGCGCTGCATCCACTGGCGGGCAAACCTGCTCCCAAATCTCTCCTCGTCAACATACCGAGGCTCATCACCGCTTACTACACCAAGCACCCCGACGTCGGCGAAAGAACCCAGCGGGTTGAGTTCGGCACATCGGGACACAGGGGATCTTCTTTCAGAAGAAGCTTCAACGAAGCACACATCCTGGCCATCACTCAGGCCATCTGCGATTTCAGAAAATCCTCCGAGATCACGGGCCCCCTCTTCCTGGGGATGGACACCCACGCCCTGTCGGAACCCAGCTTTGTGACGGCCCTCGAGGTCCTCGCCGCCAACGGAGTCGACGTCATGATCCAACGGGAGTTCGGCTATACGCCGACGCCCGTCATTTCCCATGCCATCCTTGTGTACAATCGGGGCAAGGCCTCCGGCCACGCCGACGGCATCGTCATCACGCCCTCCCACAATCCGCCGGATGATGGGGGATTCAAGTACAATCCCCCCCACGGCGGACCGGCGGACACCGGCGCCACCAAGTGGGTTGAAGAGAGGGCCAATGCGCTTCTCCAGGAGGGAAACAGGCATGTGAAAAGAATTTCCTACGAGAGGGCCGTCTCCTCATCAACGACCCATGAATTCGACTACGTCACCCCCTATGTGGCGGACCTCGAGAATGTGGTCGACCTGGATGTGATCCGGGGCTCTGCCGTGAAACTCGGCGTCGACCCCATGGGCGGCTCTTCCGTTGCCTTTTGGGAACCCATTGCGGAGAAGCACGGCCTAAACCTCGAGGTGGTCAATCCCCACGTGGACCACACGTTCTCCTTCATGACGGTGGACAAGGACGGAAAGATCCGCATGGACTGCTCCTCCCCATACGCCATGGCCCGCCTCATCGAGCTCAAGGACACCTTCGACGTGGCCTTCGGCAACGACCCCGACAGTGACCGCCACGGCATCGTAACGCGGAGCGCCGGCCTCATGAACCCAAATCACTTCCTTGCGGCGGCCATCTGGTACCTCTTCCAGAACCGCCCTCAATGGAAGCCCGACACCGCCGTGGGCAAGACCCTGGTCAGCAGCGGCATGATCGACCGGGTCGCCTCGTACCTGGGAAAGAGGCTATCCGAGGTGCCTGTGGGTTTCAAATGGTTTGTGGACGGACTTCTTGACGGATCCTGCGGGTTCGGCGGAGAGGAAAGCGCCGGGGCTTCATTCCTCAGGCGGGACGGCAGTGTTTGGACGACGGACAAGGATGGAATCATCATGGACCTCCTGGCTGCAGAGATCACGGCGAAAACGGGGCGGGACCCTGGAGAGCACTACGCGGCGCTCACGGGGAAATTCGGCGAGCCCGTCTACGAGAGAATCGACGCCCATGCGAACGTCGAACAGAAGGCGGTGCTGGCCGGACTTTCACCCGATCAGGTGACCGCGTCGACCCTGGCAGGGGAAGGGATTATCGCCAAGATCACCCGGGCACCCGGAAATGATGCTCCCATCGGGGGTCTCAAGGTCATTGCGGAAAACGGCTGGTTCGCGGCCCGTCCCTCCGGCACGGAAGACGTGTACAAGATTTACACGGAAAGCTTCAAGGGAAAAACCCACCTCAGGCAAATTCAGGAGGAGGCCCAGGCAATCGTGAACGACGCTTTCCGGAAGGCTGGGGTGCTGTGATCGCGGTTTCGGTATGAGAATCACGAGAGGTCCGCGTCGAGAGGCTCATCCATTTCTCCCGATACCTGAAATCTCCTCATGAATCTCTTGTCTATGATGTCCTTGAGGCGGAACGCCAGCCGCCCGTTCCACGCGAAGCCTCCCTTCCATGCGATTCCCTTCCCGTCTCCCATGTTCATGATGAGGAGATAGCCCGCGCCCGGGTGAAAGCGCTTCAATGGATTTTCCGCGAGGAACGCCCTCAGGTTATGCCTCAAGAGGGGATTCTGCCGCACGGCATACACGCCCACTTTAGGAAGGGATCTCCCGGGCATGCCGATGCAATCTCCGCCCCCGAAGATCTCTGAAAACCGCAGAGCCTGCAGGTGCTCGTTCACGAGGAGGCCCCCCTGCGCATCGCAGGCGAGTCCTGATTCCCGGAAGATGCGCGAGGAACGCACCCCCACGGCAATCAGGGCGATAGCACAGGGGATTTTCCGGCCATCGGACAAGCGGGCACCATCCCGGGTGAAGGACTCCACGTGGACATTTTCCAGCACCCGTATGCCTTTTCCCCGTAGGGAAGCCGAGGCGAGCTCCCTGACTTTCGCCGGATGTCCCTTCAGCATCCTGGTGCCCGCGATGAGGGTGACCCGGGGACTCCGGCTTTTCCCGTGCAGCAGTCTCCAGCCATTGGCGGCGACCTCCACGCCGGCGGGGCCTCCCCCCACGACGACAATTCCCTGGTCGCCGGCATCCGGGCTGTCCAGGATGATTCCGCGCGCCTTGTGAAGGTTGACCACGGGCTTTACCGGTATGATCCCCTGTGCCGCCTCTAAAGAAAACTCCATGGGCACCTCGCTCCCCGTATTGAACGAAACGACATCGTAGGAGATCTCATCGCCACTGGAGAGGCGAAGAACTCTCTCCTCCGGAAGCACCCTTTCCACCCTGTCCTTCACGAAGACGGCACCCCGGTTCTCGGCCATCCGCCGAACATGGAAGCGAACCTCCTGAGGCCTGTACATCCCCGAGAGCATGCCTGGTCCCATTCCGGAATAGTAGTGGTGCGTGTCCGGACTGATGACCGTAACCCGGTGTCCCACGGCGACGAAGTCGGCAAGATGAAGAAGGGTGGTCAGGTGAGCATGCCCGCAGCCAACGAGGACAAGGTGTTTGCTCATGGTATCGTCCCTTTCTCTCTGCTTGAAAACCTAACTTCTTCCCGGTGTTCACCCGGAGTTCCCAACGATCCTCACAAGTCTGTCGATGATCGATTCCGGGAGGGGGTATTGCGATATACTTCTTGAGGTTCAAAAGTTGCGTCTTTGGAAGCACCCCTGGATGCCGGCTTTCGCCGGCATGACGAACATCAGCGCCAGTTCCTGCCGTCATTCCGGTGAAAGCCCGGCATCCAGAAGACCACGGCAAAACGCTAAATTCGATCCTTGAGTCAAGTATAGTTTATAAGAGAGCTGGCCAGTGACGACAATGATGGAAACGGTAGCGCCGCCAGGGTTGTCTGGTCGTATGCAGAAATTGCCGGCACTCTTTGATTCCCCAACGGGCGTGAGCTCCAGTGGAATCCTAGCGAACTCTGTGATATGAGTTCCCCATGACAACAAAGGAACTGAAGAGACTGAAGTGGCCTAAAGTGCCTGAACTCAGCCAAAGTAACGGACCAGTTTTGAGTGTATCTCAAAGCTTTTCTCTCCAGGGTCAACCGGAAACCTTGGTTTTGGGAATGCATGCGATGTTTAAGTTGAAATCAATGGCTCTGTTTTTGGTTTTCCTGGTCATGCCCGTTTTGCTGCCTCTTCATTGGGCCGAGGCGGCCATTGACCTGACGATCCTCCACATGAACGACACCCACGGCCGCATCCTGCCTTACGTCGAAAAAAGCGTCAGCCAGGAGATGCCGGTCAGCGGTGCCGCCTACTATTCCAAGGTCATCGAAACGGAGCGGGCCGGGAACCCTGAAGGAACCCTGCTTCTCTCGGCGGGAGACATGTTTCAGGGAACTCCCATTTCGAATCTGTTCCGCGGAAAACCGATGATCGAGGTCATGAATGCCCTGAAGTTCGACGCCATGGCCATGGGAAACCACGAGTTCGACTGGGGGCCGGACGCACTCAAGGAGCTGGTCTCCTCGGCTCAATTCCCCTTTCTTTGCGCCAACATCACCGATGAGGACTTCAGCTACTACCCGGGCACCCGCCCCTATGTCCTCCTCACCCGCAAAGACGTGACCATCGGCATCATCGGCCTCACCACCCCCGAGACACGATACACGACGAAACCGAGCCATGTCAGCAATCTCATCTTCCTGGACCCAGCCGAAGTGGCCTCACGCATGATCGAAGCCGTGAAGCAGCAAGGGGCCCAACTCGTCGTGGTTCTCTCGCACCTGGGTTTGGATGGGGACATAGAACTCGCCGCCAGGGCACCGGGCATCGACATCATTGTGGGAGGCCACAGTCACACGGCGGTGACGAGTCCCGTGAAAGTCGGACAAACCATCATCGTCCAGGCCGGCTATTATGGGGTTTATGTGGGCGCTCTCAAGGTGAGGGTGGACCCCGAGTCATCGAACAAAATCGTGGACTATTCGCAAAAGGAGGTTCTCAGGACCGTCTTTGCCGGTCCCAAGGATCCTTTCGACCCTGAGGTTCTCAGAATGGTCCGGGTGTATGACGACCAGGTGAAAACCGAGTTCGCCAGGGTGGTGGGTGAAACCAGGGTGGACCTCATGAGAGAGCCCTACCAGGAGTCCAACATCGGAAATTCAATAAGCGACGCCCTGCTGGAATCCTCTGGAACGCAGATCGCTTTCCAAAACAGTGGCGGCATCCGTGCCGATCTCCTGAAGGGGCCCATTCCCACGGAAGGGGTCTACACGGTGCTTCCATTCGACAATGTTCTCGTGGCGATGGATCTCACCGGCAGGCAAATCCTGGAGCTACTGGAAAAGAGCGCGAGGTTGGAGCAGCGCATACTGCAGGTTTCAGGCATGCGGGTCACCTACGACATGGCCCGGCCTGCCGGGTCGAGGGTAGCGAGGGCCCTGGTGAAAACCGGTGCTTCCCCGGAAGGCCTGGAGAAGCAGCAGCCCGCGAACCCCGCGCAGGAAACCGGCGGCCAGGCCGGAGCGGCAAACCCCGAGCCGGCCCTGCCCCTGGGCTATGAGCCCCTCCAGCCGGAAAAGACCTATCGTGTGGTCACCAATGATTTTCTGGCCGCGGGAGGAGACAATTTCACCACTTTCAAGGAAGGACGCAATCCGGCCTATGGGGACACCATCCGGGACGCCTACCTGGAGTACCTGAAGAAGTATTCGCCAATCGAACCACGTGTCGAAGACCGACTGATCTTTTTAAACCGATGACAGAACGGATTGAATACCCATGACAGATCAAATTTCCGTTTTTGTGAACGACACCGAGGTCAAGATCTACCCGGGAATGACGGTGAAGCACGCCTTGATCTCCTTGGACACCTCCCTTTACCAGGCAGTGGAAGCAGGGGAATCCGTCGTGGTCGACCAAAGGGGATTCGGCCTAGGCCTGGAGGGTTCCCTTGGCGAGGGCGCGCGGATCTTTACCCGATCCAAGTGACTGGGGCATCGCTCAGCCTGGGTCGTCGCCCTTCCCGGAACGCCTATTCTTTCTATTCCCCCAGGTACGCTGAAGCCTGTCCGAAAATCGTCGGACAAACGTCCTTCGGGACCCGTTCGACGATTCTCCGGAGACCGGACTCGACTTTTTCCCGCAGGTCCACCTTGAGCAGTTTCACGTGTTGAAACGCGTTGAGGAGGCGGCTCGCTGTAGTCGCATTGGTGCGGGCAAGCTCGATGACCGCATCCGCAAGCCACGTGATCCCTCGGTCGGACCACAGCACCTTGTTGTTGGTGGCCATGGGCAAAAGGAGCGCCCGGCACCAGGTCGGCTGGGTGATGTCGAAGGAGGGCCTCGCCTTTTCCAACTCTATCATTTCAAACACGTCCTCACGGGTGCCGCTCGCCACGATGCGAAGATAATTGGCGTAGCCGCTCAGGTGACCGTGCCATGCACGATAGGTCTTCTCGAGCATTGGACGGCGATGAGCTGAAGAGGTTCGGTTCAGTGTCATCAGCGCGCCGAACCGATCGTTGGCGGTGGTCGCCGCTTCAAAGTGATCGAGAATCAGCCGATGGCTCTCCGCTGAGTCATCCACCGCGATCAAGTCCAGGAGCACCTGCTTGAGCATGCGCTCTTCGATGCCCTCTTTGGGAGAGCCCCGTTTTGCGGGAGCATACGTGTCAAGGGCCCTGAACCGTTCCAGAAGCTCAGGTCGATGGCGGTCGTTGACCGCGCGCATCAGTCTCTCTCTCGCGGCGACAAGTTCGGGGTACCAGGTGGAGTATTTCCGGTCGACAGGCTGTTCATCGATTCGCAGGAGGTAAGCCTTCAGAGCCGGCGGCAACGTCTCGTCCGCAAGAATCTCTCCATGGAGATCCAGCCAGAAAGCGTCCACCGCGCAGTCCTGTTCGTGCAGCAGGCGGATGCGCTGTCGATCGGTCAACTGGCGCATGGCATCCACCCGGTTGTAGCCATTGGGGTCAAGGCGGGTCTGGAGGATGAGCTCCTGTTCCGTCACGTTGGATCGGGTGAGGGTTCCGTAGAACGAGTAATCCCGATTCAGCGAGGCAAAAGCGGGCGCCTCCGGGACATTTTCGATGACGAGCTCCCCATCGGCCTCCTTCAATTCAAAAACCCGGCCCGTTCCCTCCAGGTTCCTCCCTCCCTTGTCCACGAGCGCCAACGCGATGGGCAAATGGAACGGCTCACAGCCCGGGGGAAGCTCCTGTCTGAAATGCAGGCGAAATTGTCCTTTCCGCGGATCGTGCTGGGTCTCCACCGTCACTTTCGGATACCCGATTCTGTAGAGCCACCCGCTCTTGAATTGGGCGAGTGAAAGGCCCGACACTTCCTCGAAGCACTGGAAGAACTGGTCGGTATTGGCATTGCCATGCCTGTACCAGGTGAAATAGAGAGTCTTGCCCTCCTTGAATTTATCCCGCCCGAGGATGAGGCGCAGCATCCGGATGACTTCAGCGGCCTTCACGTAGGTCACCCCGTCGATGAGCTCGTCAGGATTGTTGAATCCCTCCCGGACGATTCTTCCGGCGTGGCCGCCGTCTTCGATGGCGAGGGGCCCCAGGAGAGGGTTGCGGATGCTTTCCACCTGGTTCAAACGGACGGTGGCGGCATCGAACAGGTCGGCCATGAACTGGCGTTCCACGTCCACCGTGTACGCTTCATTGAGCCACACATCAAAGGGGGTCTCCATGGTGGTTTCGCTGCCACACTGGTTGTGCTCGAATTCGTGGACGATCACCGCATGGGCATAGAGCAGGGACTGGTCCAGGGTGTGCTCGTTGATGAGGGCCGCATCGGTCACGATGGTGGTGTTCCCCACGTTCTCCATGCCTCCGAAGTTTGATTTGTTCATGCAGATGGTCCGGTAGGACTCCCCCGTGTACTCGTAGTACTGGGTTTTGCGGACCCAGAGGATGGACTCCTTGAGGATCTCCATGGGGATACGGGCTTGGGCGGAGGAACCCGGGGGCACGAGGTACTCCAGTTTCACGGTGCGCCCCGAGTCGTAGGTTACCTCATCCGAGAGCACATCCCAGGTCCCGGCACAGGCAATGAAGAGATAAGGAGCCATGGGGGTTGGGTTCTCATAGGTGATCACCTGTCTCGTGGGATCGTTCGGTTTTGGCGCCGGCTTGCCGTCCGGGTTCAACCGTTTGCTGATGTTCCCGTTGCTGATGAGGTGCGTGTAGCGGGCGTCCCCTTCAAGGGTTGTGGTCATGGTGCATTTCGCGCGGCAGTCGTCAAAAATGGGCATGATCCTCTGAAAGCCCCACTGCTGGCATTGGGACATGTATTGCTGAGGGGCTCCGTCGGGTGTTGTGTCCCTGTAGATGCCCTCGAGGAGGTGGTCCGACGGGGTGCATCGGGTGAGGGTTCTGACGCAAAACCTCTCCCCCGGCTGGACTCGGCGAGGCAACCTGACGATGAGCCTGTCCTTCGCACGGACGTATTGATAGTCGAGCGGAATGCTTTCCCCCTCCCCCACCATCCCGGCCGGCAAATCCCTCTCGGGAGCCCTTCCGGCGCGGCCGTCTGAACCCTGACCGTGACGGGACCCATCTCTTGACTCCTCCCCCTCTTGCGGCAGCTCGACCCATTCCACTCTGAGAATGTCGAGGTCGCAAGCGTCAAGCCGGATTTCTCCAAGAGCGTCCCTCGCGGTCATTTCGAGCCGGTTGGAGGCCTCGACCCACTCCTGCGAAAAATTTAGATGGATCGTGAGATGATGGAGGGTCACAGGCAATTCTCCAAAATCCTCGCGCATGTACTTGAACCGGGGGTCACTCATGTTTGTCTTCCTTTTGCGGCAGGTCTTTCCTTGGTGCTGAAGCCGGCGCGCCATTCGCGAGCCACCGGATTTGAAAATCCATCGCGGCACTGGTCGATGGCCCAAGGTGTGGTTAGCTTTTTAGACATTGCGGGATGTCGCACAGAGAATCATTCCCTGACAAGGAGGGAGAATAATATGAACGGTGAGTGGATTCAATGCGTTTACAGCTTCTTCGCCGATGCGCTCGAACCTGTCCGGTCGATGCTCATTCATCTGAAACTGTGGCACGACGAGGCACCGTCCCGCCTCAAGTGCGCGATGAGGCCCGGAGCATGCCTCGCTCCATCGGTCGTATGGGTGAAGGGGAGAAGGAACCGCTCGAGGTAAGACACTGCCCGAACGGAAAAGCCAACACCATGGCAGCGGGACTCCCGGTGGAATACAAGGACCATTTCACTCGCCAGGCGCCGCAGTACTCCAGGTACAGGCCATCCTACCCTCTTGAGCTGTTTGAATACCTCGCATCACTCGTTCACCCGAGAAGGCTGGCCTGGGACTGTGCCACGGGAGGCGGGCAGGCTTCCCTCGGCCTTGTTGATCACTTCGACCGCGTGATTGCCACCGACGCAAGCACCAGTCAAATCGTCCATGCCGCCAGGCACCCAGGAATCGTCTACGCAGTTTCACCAGCTGAGCAAAGCGGCATCAGAACCGGTTCCGTGGATTTGGTGGTGGTGGCCCAGGCTCTCCACTGGTTTGATTTCGAGAGGTTTTACAGGGAGGTGAGGCGGGTCCTGCGGACCAGTGGAGCTATAGCCGTTTGGTGCTACGGTCTGATGCGGATCACTCCGGATGTGGACGCGGTCATTGACGGCTTCTATAACCATACAGTCGGACCATACTGGCCTCCCGAAAGGCGCTACATTGAAGGCGCGTACAGGTCCATACCGTTTCCTTTCGAAGAACCCGTTCACACCCCCCAATTCTCCATGTGGGCCGCATGGGACCTCGACCATCTCATGGGTTATCTCGGCACCTGGTCGTCGGTGCAGGAATACCGGAAGAAGGAGGGAAACGACCCGATTGGTCTCGTTGCAGAGTCATTGCTCAAGGCATGGGGTCCTCCGTCGTCCCCGAGGGAAGTGCGTTGGCCTCTGCACCTTCGGGTTGGAGTTGTGCCCCGCTGAACACGCGAGCATCCCACCTGATCCAAAGAGCCCTCGACCGCGCTTCTTGACACCCCTCCCCCTCCGTGCTATTTTCCCCGCTCAAATTGAAGCCGGCGTAGCTCAGAGGTAGAGCAGCTGATTCGTAATCAGCAGGCCGCGGGTTCGAATCCCATCGCCGGCTCCACTAAAATCAAGGGTTCACAGGTTTTGGCTTGTGGACCTTTTTGCTTGCGTACGCGTTACGTACGCAGATTGCAGGTTTGCTCCCGCACGTTATCCCTCAAAAAACAAGGGAAGCCCGGTGGATGCCCACCAAGCTCTAAGAATCTCTCCCTGAATTCTTCCCCCAACTTCTATTTCACCTTCCGCACTGTCGGTGCCAACTCCCCCACGTCGTCCACACACACAAGGATCGGCAATGCAAGAACCCGCCAACGCCAGGCTCAAGCCCCCTCACCCGAAGGCTTTGACGATCCCAAACCGACTTGCAACGAAGGGGAGCAGAGGGTAGACTGTGCCTCTCGGCAAACTGGACTTGCCTCGAGCACCCTCCTCTTAGCAATTCTTCCGCCATTGACGAATTCTTTGACGGCGGGAACGAGAAGAGCGAAACGCACAGAGCGGAGAGTCAAGATGGAATCAATCAGAGTGGTTGTTCGATATGCAGATGGCAGGCTACTGAAGGGCTTTACTCAGGACTTCTTTCCCAACAAGGATCGTTTCCATCTTCACCCCGTCGAGGAGACACCGGGCAAGGGGACCGAGATACGCATCAGAGACCTCAAGGCTGTCTTCTTCGTTCGCGATTTCGCTGGAAACCCCCAGTACAATGAGAGGAAAACCCACCTCAAGGACGAAACATTCCAAGGCCGTATAGTGGAGGTCACTTTCGCGGATGGTGAAATTCTCGTCGGGTCTACCCTCGGGTATGATCCGAGACGTCAGGGGTTTTTCCTTTTTCCGATCGATTCTGAGAGCAACAATGTCCGCATCTTCACCATAACAGCGGCTGTTCGGAGTGTCCGCTTCATCTAGCTCCTTGCTCTGACCCATTCAAGGCAGAGTCCTATAGAACCATGCTGACGAAGATGGGGATATCTTCCCCATTCCCACCCCGTGAAAGTCGATTGCAGGGAAAAATAGAGGGGCCCGCGATATTGCTTCGATCAGAGCGGACCAACAGGACAGCCTGCTGTGCCCCTCTGCTCCCCTGTGAAAGCAACATTTGATGACCAGCACGTGGAAGATGTCGGGCCTTCCCGGTTTGCCGATCGCGGGCCATTGAGAGTTCCTTTTAGCGCTCAATTCGGTTTCCCCGCTGCTTCGTTGCCCCCCGATCCCACCTCTGATCAACAGTAATTACTTCTGAGGGCTGTGAGTCCCCAGGACGCAGAGATTCCGAATCTGACCGCCATAACGCGGAAGCCCGACATTATCTTAAGGAAGGAAAAGGTGCGGCTAAAGCGCCACCTTTGGTTTTCTGCAATTGAAAGGAGTCTAGAAGCACATTGCCAAATCATGAGAAGCCATACAAGCCAGTCCAAGGGAAAACCTACTCACTGTTTACCGAGGGCGACGACAGCGAAGCTTACTACGCCGAAATAAAGCGCTTGGCAGATCTGTTCCTCCAGCGCTGCCCTGACGGAAGAGAGCTCCTGGGCCTGATTCAGGGGGCGGGAAAGAAATCCTTTCTTGCGGGGCTGAAAATCAAGGGATCCGATCGAAAGACACTCCAATTCGTCAGAGAGACTCTCAGGCGCTCGCTGTCCATCTATACGCGGAGTGTCCGGCACCATCTGAAAAGCTTGCCCGTCGCGAAAAGGCTTGACAGTACTCTTACCACGACGGAGGAGAAATACCACCTCTACATGCTCGAGATCGAATTGGTCAACAGAATCTACAAGGAAGATTTCAAACGCTCGCAATACAAGTTCGCCCTCATCGCCCATTGTCTTCGTGACTTCAGGGCGGGGTGCCGCTCAGTGAAAGGTGATATCGAGGCTGTGTGCAGGGGCTGCACCGAGGACTGCTTGATTCACTTGGGAAGTGTCCTCCTTGAGAGATACGCCATCAAACCATATATTTCCGTAGAAATGGACCAGGAGAGGCTCTTTAGAAGACTCAAGCAGGAACACGTCAGCGTCGGCGCCCTGGGAATCGCATGTATTCCGGAGTTGGCCATGGGCATGAGGCTCTGCATCCGCACAGGCATCCCGCCCATTGGAATTCCATTGAATGCAAATCGATGCGCCAGGTGGATGTCTCAGGCACACGAGACTTCTTTCAATCTGGAGCAACTTGAAGAGCTGCTCATGTGAGCTGGATGTGGACCAACAGAAAACAGGTGCCACGCGAGGCCTCAGAAAGTTTTGCATGGACCTCTTTACCTTCCCAGCCCGGGCTTGTGCGCTCTATGTGAGTTGTTCAGCGATCCGCTTCGCGTCTCGCTGAACGCCGAGCTGAGCCTTCGGCTCCGAGCGGCTCAGCTCGGCGATGGCCTGCCAATCTGGTGAATTCTCGGATCAGGATGGCGCACAACGCAAGTTGATCTGCATATGAAAATCGAGGGTCTTGATTTGTTAGGACAGGCTTTCCAGCTTGTCTTCCGCTAGGTTATGCCCGGCCGGCAGGGAAGCCTGCCTCCCACCATGTCTTCCTTCATCGAAGTCTCGTTGTAGTACTGGCACCCAATACTTTCTCGCTCAACTTGGGTATCAGAAACCCTGTCTCGATGAGCTTTCTGATGACAGCGATGCAGCCCGGGGCGATCTCATCAGGCTTCATGTGCAGGCCGGCGGCAAGGTCGGCGACCAGTTCGGCAACGGTCCTCCTGCCGTCACAGCCGGCAAGAATCGTGCTGACCAGTCGATCGACGTTGCCAAGGAACTGGTATCCTCGGATCTGCTTGAGTCGTGCACCCTTTACAGTCCAGCGGCCGTTTTCCGCTTGGAGCGTATGCTCGAGCCGGTGGTCCGGCGTGAGCAGGAAGGCCTGATCGAGGAGATCCTTTTCTTCGGGCAATTCCTCGAGAAGGTCCTGTGCTGCAAAGATCCGCTGAATCTGGGCACTGCATGAGCCGTTGGGCTGCTCGTCGGGGGCCCTCTCCGCCCGGATCCAGTTGTGCCCGCCCGAGCGCCGGCGAAGGACGGCCGTGCCGAGGCTTATGAAGCCGATGCCCAAACCATGGATATACGAGAGCCATTCGTCGAGAAGGCGAGAATAGCGGTTCTGGTTGTGCCCGTGCCAGTAGGAAAGCCATCCGGAAGCATACGCGAGGGGGTCCTGGATGTCGGAGCAGATGAGCCAGGCATCGCAACCGCTGGAGGCGAGCCACTCGGCTGGCCGCTCTGCCCAGTCTTCCTCCGTCCGGTGATGCCAGTTGAAAAGAACGGTGCAAAAACCTCCTTCCCGCAAAAGAGCCGGTGCTCCCCGAATCACTTCCTCGGAGATCAGGTCGCCGGGCATGCCGGCGTCACGGAACCGATACTTGAGCCGGGGAGATATGACAAACGGAGGGTTGCTCACAATCAGGTCGAAGCGGCACTCTGCGACCGGTTCGTAAAGGCTGCCCCGGCGGATCTCGATATTGGACATTCCGTTCAGCCTGGCGTTGAACTCGGTGAAGTTGAGGGCGCGAGGGTTGATATCGGTGGCAATCACGTGATCGGCATGGTGTGCAGCCAAGATCGCCTGAACGCCCAGGCCGGCTCCCAGATCCAGAGCCGACTCGACTTGGCGCCGAACCGTGAGATTTGCCACGGCATGAGACGCCATTCCCACTCCCGGTATGTAATTGCGCGTATTGGGTTTGCCGGTGAACTCCCGCGAGAAGTCTCGGGCAAGGAGCAACCCTGCGAAAGGAAGCAAGGCCGCCTGGGCCTGGATCCCCTCCGCACCGCGCTTCAGCAGGCCGACGGAAAGCAGAGCCTCCAGTTCCATCGGTGCCAAGGCGGCCCGGGCTTTCTTTTCGGGAAGTGCACACCCCAGAAGGAACAGTCGTATCAGGGAATTATAGGCCGATGACTCAACCGTTCGCCTGAGCACCACTGAGACGTCGGTCGGCTTTCCGGTAATGGTGTTCAGCGGCGCTGTTTCAGATAGTGAAGATTCCGTGTAGCCCGCATCTTCCAGCACGCGGCGAAGCGGAGTCAGATCACCCCCCTGATCAGGGCGGAACGGACCACGGGGGGCGACTCGATGGGATCCTGGGCTCATGGAGGACCTCCCTTTCTTGCCCGGACGAAACAAAGATTTTCAACCTTTCCGATCCCAGTACTCAAAGGCGGAAATCCGTCGGAGGTCTGGGTGGGCGTGATAAAGCCGTGTCCGGCCCACGATATGCCATCCCTCGAGGCGGTGATCGTGTGCGACGGCCCGTCGAATTCCACAGTGAACTCTGGGGTCTGCTCCCTACCGCAAATAGCGAAATCATAATGCGCCTGGAGCACAAACCGAAAATGCTCATCCGAGATTCCGCTGCCTTCGATCGGCAGGACGTCGGCGACGCGAACCTTCGGATATGCGTGTGCACCACACGCCGCATAGTCCTCCTTAAGACGCACCTTCGTCAACGGCTCGCAAGGATTGAGTATCTTCTTGAACACCGCAGCGTCCTTCGCCCCCTAACGGGGCAGCGCGATAAGCCGCCCCCCTTGAGGAAGCGGACTGAGGCCGTGAATGTCAACTGCACTGATGTGCCAGCCCGTAAGGTGGCTTCGTCTTATACGGATCAAGAGGAGACGGAGAACCTGTAAAAAGACCCGGTCTTTCCAGTCCCTCTCAATCATTGTGGGTTGGCTATTTGGCTATAGAAATCTGAAGAAAATAACCTATAGCTCCTCACAGCACTGGTCAGCCACCGCCCGAGACAAGCCGACCACTACACGGGCCATTTGCTCATAGTTGAGCCTTTCTGCCGTGTCAGTAGCGAGATGATATTTCGAATCACGGTAGAATGCAGTATCGGTCACCATCAGAGCAGGGATGCCAGCCTCCCAAAAAGAACGATGATCGGAGAAGCTCACACCGGGGATCAACGATGGAAGTGCCGCCCCTTCGGAAGGAATCGTTGCCCCAAGGCGAAAGCTGCGTACAATTTTTCGAACCAGACGCCGAGATCCGAGGTTTCCCACAAAGGCTATAAAATTGCCTTTTTTTGGATAGAAAAGACCGACAAACGGGGGATACCCCTGACTATTCTCATCATTGGTATAAAAACCGATCGTTTCAAGCGATAGCATGCAGTGAACAGCAGCCATTGAACCTTGGAAAGAGCGGACATACTCTATGCTTCCCATCCCTTCACCAGTATTGAAATAGGGAGGCTCCTCGTTGGCGAACGCAACGAATCTGATCGTCCTGCTCAGCCTTTCCAGCCTGAGCAAACGAGCAAGTTCAAGAAGAGCCGCCACTCCAGTGGCATTGTCGTTCGCGCCTGGCGACCCCTCGACCGAATCGTAGTGAGCCCCGATGACAATGCTTGGACGAGATGGTTCGCTCCCCTTCAACACAGCCTCGACATTGTAAAAGGTCGCACCCTGAAACTGATATGGTCTACTTGTGCAATTCAAGTCCATTTGTTTGAATTGCCCTTCGATATAGGTTTTCGCTCGGTCGAGGGCTTCGTAGAATGGCCGGTTTCGCTCACCGATCTCCATAGCCAGGATGTGGACGTGATCACGCAGGCGTTTGCTAACATTCAGTTCACTCTCCGTCAGCGGTGGAGGGGCCCCTTGAAATGAAACACCAGGCATCCGGACTCCATAGACCAAAATCCCACCAATGATCATCAACAAGATGCCTATTGCGAGGGCATAATTCATAAACCGTCCATGAACCCTTCGAGCCTTGTTCAATCTCTCATACATCCTTGCAGGACATGCCAACACCTCATTCAGCTGCCCGGAACCACGCAGCTAAAGAACTTCTTGAAGCCGCCCCCTTCCTTCAACTCGGAGCATCGCCGTGCCGAGGCGGCGTATGGTGGCTGGGAGAGAAGATCCCCCGGCTACCATTTTAGCTGAACATGTCTCCCATCTCCGGTGTTGATCCCGTTGCTGCAAACCCCTCTGGTAACCCCTCTGGTTATTTCACAATGGGAAGGATCTTCCGAAAGTCATCTGTGTTGGCGCGGCACGCCCACTGAAAAATCACAATCTCTGCTGAGCTGATTACAGCCCCGGCCTCTCGCAATAAACCAATGGCGATGTCGCGGTTTTCAGTCACTCGGGATGCCACGGCATCCGCCACCACGTGAACCTGGTAGCCTGTCTTGATAAGATCCAGACCCGTCTGCAGGACACACACGTGGGTTTCCATCCCGACCACCACGATCTTGGTGCGGCGAAAAGAATGCAACGTGGAAGGGAAATCCGTCTCCAGACAAGCACTGAAGTGGTCCTTCTGGAACAACATAGGAGATTTGATTTCCCGGAGCACCTCGGGGATGGTCTTGCCGAGCCCCCTCTTGTATTGCTCTGTCAATAGAATCGGGATCCCCAGGGTGTCGGCAGCCCGACTAAGCTGGCCAACCTTCCGGGCGATTTCCTCCCACGAGTCCATGACCTTGAGCATCGCCTCCTGAAAGTCGATGATCAGGAGCAGACTGTCTTCACGGGTAGCGACAAATTCGTGCCGGATCAAGATTTCTCCTTTCACATTCACCTTAAATGGGAGCTGGGGGAGAAAACCCCCGGCTACCCGATTAGTTTACAGAGCAGGCAATGCAAAAGCAGTTGTGTCTTTATATCTTACCCTGTCGGCCTCGATCGGTCGGCTCATCGCTATTCCACGTGTCATCAGGAAGGCGAAGCGGTTGCCATCGGCTTGATAGGACGGGCAGCCCAACATCTCCTTCGCGCCGACTCCACGCCAATAAGAATCGCTTCTTTCGAGCTCCCGTCTGCGATCCTCGGTCTCTTCTCGCGAACAGAGCGCCACAATGGCATTCAAGGTTTTTGCACCGCGAAGATTCCCGATTTTCAACCGTCCGTAAGAATCCGCAGATTCGTTCTCCTTGAGAACTGCTGTGCGGATGGCCTGCAGGAAGTCCTCTTCCGTCTTGGCGCACCCTTTCACCGCAGTGGTCAAATCCCAGAGATCCCTGTTCGGTGAATCCAGGTTGGAGACGATGGCATCGGCCTCCTGGGGCGTGGATTCCTCCAAAAGCTCAGCGAGAATGTCGCGCAGAAGCTGTTTCCATCCTGGCGCCCTGTATCGCTCGTCTTGGGTGAATGAGACTCCTGCACCTGTGAATATACACTGCGCCCGTTGGAAATGCATTCATCAGGACACGTTGCGATGGCTTCTTCTATGCACCCCTCGCTCCCTCCCTCTGGAAGGATGACGTGCGCTTTTTCCTCATCCTCGTTCATTCATCCGAGGCAACATCCAAAGTTCGTAGATCATCAACCTTGGGATTGTCACGTTGTCACTCGCGCATTCTCAAATAGGAGGAGCAATGGTCACCAAGAGTCGCAAATCTGTTATTGCTTTAAGGCCGTGCGGTTCACTGATATCCGAGATGAGCACATCTCCCGCCCTGGCTGGGAGAGACATCCCATCTTCCCCAAGGAATTCCCCTTCTCCCTCGATCACCACCAGGCTCACCTGACCTTCGATATCGTGCGAGTGCACGGGGAGCGACTGGCCAGCTTTGAAGTTGAAATTGAGGATCTTGAAGTAAGGGGAGTCATGAACCAACAGTCTCTTGAAGGATTTTTCCTCAAAATCGTTTGCTTCATATAAGTTAATCTTGGTCATGGGCCTCTCCTTTCGTGAGTTGTTTTCATGGGCGTTGTCATTCAAAAACCAAAGCCGCCACATTCACCAGATCAAAACGTGTATAATTCTCCTGCCCGCTTGCCTGATTACCATGCACATCAAATCTTGAGCGATCCTTTCGAGCTGATCGCTTCGCTGAACACCGGCCAGGCCCTTTCCACGTGCTTTGCGACGTCAAACCCGCCACCGCTCAGATGCCAGAGAATCGCCGAGGGCTGAATCAGGCCCAGGTACATGATGGAAACGGTGTCAGGGTTGAGCTCTGGACGTATCCGGTTTTCCTGCTGGCCCTGGCGAACGATTGAAGCCACTTCTGCAAGATAGCTCTTGATGATGGCATATAACTTGACCTTCTTTTCAGGACGCCCGCCATAGACTTCTTCTGAAAAGAGAATTCTTGGCAGTGCCTGGTGTTCCAGGATGAGGCGCACATGCAAAGCGATAAGCCGCTTGAGCTGCTCCAGGGGCTCTGCAGTCTGATCGCTCACCTTCTTCACATTGCCAAGAAGCCTTTGCTGAACATAATCGAGGACCGCGTCCAGGAGTTCGTCCTTATTCTTGAAATGGCGGTAAATGGCCGATGGAACAATACCCACCCGGCGCGCCAGCTTCCCCATTTTGAGCCCCTTCATACCGTCACTGGCTACGAGGCTCAATGCGGCCTCGGTAATTTGTACCCGCCGCACTTCATTGGGCAATTTCTCAATGCTCATGGCTACTCCAAAGTGAATGTATTTTCACAAAAGGAAAGACTGACGAGCAACGTTGTCAAGGGGGAAAAGTCTGATAGGTTTATGTTTCTCACCCGAGTAAGCGAGACGCCCTATGAACTGAATGAGATTCTTGGGTTCATGGCTTTGACTGAGTGCATGGTCCGGACTGATGTGAATAGTTGGTCACATCATCGATGGGTCACGAAGGATTCCGGTGCCGAATCATGGGAGATACAGGAGAACTTCGCCCTATAATCGCGACAAAAATCCGGCGCAAGGAAAAGGAGACGTGTCTGAATACGATTCCGACCGACCTATCCACCAGGCTGCAGCCTCAGAGTGACATGAAAGACAATTTCTGTCACACCCAGTCCAAAAATTGGGGCGAAACGCGCTCTTGACCGTCTCCAGAGGACGTGCTATCGGAAAAAAACTGCGAAGAGCCACTTCTTACAGATCCATTTGATAACCTCTTGCAATTCCCTGTACGGAGGTTTTGGAGTGATGGCAACCACAAGGATCGTCCAGGCTGAGGATCTCTACAACATGCTCCTGGAAGCTGAACGGGCTGGAGTGGCGATGATCGAGGAGTTGGTGCGCCAGAATCAAGACCCTCGCTTCCTCGAACGTTTTGACGTATTTTCCCCCGCCCGGAACCTGCCGAGGCACTCTTGGGGCTGAGTTCTTCTGCCCGGTGAACGCTTGTGGCGAGGCATTCTATCAGGAGAGCACCCGTGAGCCGAAGGAACCCCTTCACATCCCTCCGTTTCCTCAGACCTCGGGCTGGCGCCCAGGGCTGCTCCCCGGAGACCTTCTCCGCTGGCCTCGCTGAAGTCCGCGTTGGCGAGCGGGAGTGGGAGGATTTCTACCGCAGGCGGTGGCAGTACGACAAGAAGGTCCGCTCCACCCACGGAGTCAACTGCACGGGGTCCTGTTCGTGGGATGTGTACGTGAAGGACGGAATCATCGTCTGGGATACCCAGAAGGTGGACTATCCGACCTGCGGTCCCGATTCCCCGGATCACGAGCCCCGCGGCTGTCCCCGGGGCGCCAGCTACTCCTGGTACACCTACAGCCCCATCCGTCTTAAGCATCCTTACGTTCGCTCCGCTCTCCTCGAAATGTGGCGGGATGCCCTCCAGGCCCAGGAAAATCCGGTGGCCGCCTGGCAGAGCATCGTGGGGAACCCCGAGAGGCGGAAACGTTACCAGCAGGCGCGGGGGAAAGGCGGCCTTGTGCGGGTCTCGTGGGATGAGGCAGCAACGCTCATCGCCGCCGCCCTCATCCACACGATCAAGACCCAGGGACCGGACAGGATCTTCGGCTTCACCCCCATCCCAGCCATGTCCATGGTCTGCTACGCCTCTGGTGCCCGCTTTCTCTCCCTCATCGGCGGCTCGATGATCAGCTTCTACGACTGGTACTGCGATCTCCCGGCCGCCTCGCCCCAGGTCTGGGGCGAACAGACCGATGTGCCCGAGAGTGCCGACTGGTTCGACTCCACCTACATGATCGTCTGGGGCACCAACCTTCCCATGACGAGAACTCCCGACGCCCACTTCTTCACCGAGGCGCGGTACCGGGGAGCGCGGGTCGCGGCGGTCGCTCCCGACTACGCCGAGTACGTGAAGTTCGCCGACACCTGGCTTCCCGCACGAGCAGGAACGGATGCCGCCCTGGCCATGGCCATGACGTTCGTTGTCCTCAAGGAGTTCTACCTCGAGGGACAGTCGGAGTACTTCGCCTCCTACGCCAGGACCTTCACCGATCTTCCCTTCGCGGTGGTCCTGGAGCGGCATGGAGAGGGCTACGTGTCCGGGCGCTACCTTCGCGCCTCGGATCTGGGTCTCACAGGAAACAACGCGGAGTGGAAAACCGTCTACTTCGACAGCCGGAGCGGCGGCTTCGTCGTACCCAACGGGAGCATCGGCTTCCGCTGGGGTGAGGAAGGGCGTTGGAACCTCCACCCGGAGGATTCAGCCACGGGTGAGATGGCCGAGCCGCTCCTCACCTACGGCGGGGAAACCGATGGGTGGGTCCCCGTCTCCTTCCCCATGCTTCGAGGCACGGGGAGGGAGGGTTCGGATCGGCACCGTTCCGACCAAGAAGGTGCGCGGTGCAGACGGGGAGTTCCTGGTCACCACGGTCTTCGACCTCATGGCCGCCCACCTGGGCATTGACAGGGGTCACGGAGGAGAGGTGTCCATGGGCTACGACGACCCCACCGCCTTATACGCCGGCATGGCAGGAGGCGATCACGGGGGTTCCCGCGACGGACGCGATTCGGGTCGCCCGGGAGTTCGCGGAGAACGCGGAGAAGACTCGAGGCAAGTCCATGATCTTTCTCGGCGCCGGCACCAATCACTGGTACCACTCCGACATGATCTACCGGAGCATTCTCAACCTGACCACCCTGTGCGGCTGCCAGGGTGTGAACGGCGGAGGCTGGGCCCACTATGTGGGGCAGGAAAAGGTGAGGCCCCTGGCGGGTTGGGCGACTGTCGCCTTCGGCCTCGACTGGCTGAGGCCGCCGCGGCAAATGAACGGGACTTCCTTTTACTACTTCGCCACCGACCAGTGGCGCTACGATTCACTCGATGCCGCCGAGATCCTCTCGCCCCTCGCCGCAGGCACGCTGCCAAAGCACCCGGCCGACTACAACGTCATCGCCGCAAGGCTCGGCTGGCTTCCCTCCTATCCGCAGTTCAACCGGAACCCCCTCGAGCTTTGTCGCGAGGCCATGGATAGTGGCGCTGGAACTGACGAGGAGATCGTGGCTCACGTTGTGGAGAGGCTCAAGCGCGGCGAGGTTGCCTTTGCTCTCGAGGATCCGGACAGCCCGGAGAACTTCCCCCGCGTCCTCTTCCTGTGGAGGGCAAATCTTCTGGGCGCGAGCGGCAAGGGCCACGAGTACTTCCTGAAGCACTTGCTCGGCACCGACAACGCGGTGCTCAACCAGGAGAGCGGGCTGAGGCCGGAGGAAATTCAGTGGCGGGATCCCGCTCCCGAAGGCAAGCTGGACCTCCTCGTCACCCTCGAGCTCAGGATGTCCACGAGCGCCCTCTATGCCGACATCGCTCTTCCTGCCGCCGGCTGGTACGAGATGCACGACCTCAGCACCACCGATCTTCACACCTTCATCCATCCTTTCAACCCGGCCATCGATCCCCCGTGGGAGGCGAAGACCAACTGGGAGCAGTTCAAGGCCATCGCCGAGAAGTTCTCCGAACTTGCGGCCGAACACCTCGGGACCGCGAAGGACCTGATGGCGACCCCGCTCCTCCACGACACCCCCGGAGAGATCGCTCAGCCGCTGGTCCGGGACTGGAAGAAAGGCGAAGGGCCGCCGGTGCCTGGAAAGACGCTGCCGAACCTCACTGTGGTGAACCGCGACTTTGCCAACGTGGCCAAGATGATGACCGCCCTTGGACCTCTTGTCGCCCAGACGGGAATCGGCGCCAAGGGGATCGCCTGGAAAGCCGCCGAGGAGTACGAGGATCTCAAGCGGCGGCTGGGAACGGTGGCCGACTCAGGCGTAGCTCATGGGATGCCTCGCCTCGGGAGCGCCCTCCAGGTGGCCGAGGCAATCCTCACCCTGGCTCCGGAGACGAACGGCAGGATGGCGGTCAAGTCCTGGACGGCCCTTGAGAAGAAGACCGGACTCCGCCTGACTCATCTTTGCGAGGATCGGGCCGGACAGCGGTTCACCTTTGCCGACCTGGATGCCCAGCCCCGCCAGGTCATCACCTCTCCAGTCTGGAGTGGCGTGGAGGCGGAAGACCGAAGGTATTCGCCCTTCGTGGTGAATATCGAGGAGAAGGTCCCCTTCCGCACCCTCACCGGTCGGGCCCAGGTCTACCAGGACCACGAGTGGATGCTCGCCTTCGGCGAGGCCCTGCCGGCATTCAGACCGCCGCTGGACATGGCCGCCCTCGGATCCACCCGGGTGAAACGGGGCGCCGACAAGGAGCTCATCCTGAACTACCTCACGCCCCATTCCAAGTGGTCTATTCACAGCACCTACTCGGACACCCTCATCATGCTCACCCTGTTCCGAGGCGGCGAGGCTATCTGGATCAACGACGAGGATGCCGCGTCCATCGGCATCGAGGACAACGACTGGCTGGAGTGCTTCAACGTGAACGGCGTGGTGGTGGCCAAGGCGGTGGTGAGCCCCCGAATCCCCCCTGGAAAGGCTTTCATGTACCACGCCCAGGAACGGCTGATCAACACCCCGGGGTCCCGGATTTCTGGTCAGCGAGGGGGAACGCACAACAGTGTCACCCGAATCACCGTGAAGCCGACCCAGATGATCGGCGGGTATGCCCAGCTGAGCTATGGCTTCAATTACTATGGTCCGACCGGAGCCCAGCGGGACGAGGTGATCATCGTCAGGAAGGCGGGGGAGGTGGATTGGTATGAGGATTAAGGCACAGCTCGCCATGGTCATGAACCTCGACAAGTGCATCGGTTGTCACACCTGCAGCATCCCCTGCAAGAACGTGTGGACCAACCGGGCAGGCGCCGAGTACATGTGGTTCAACAACGTGGAGACCAAACCGGGAATCGGCTACCCCAAGAAGTGGGAGGATCAGGGCGTTCACAAGGGCGGCTGGGAGGCAAAAGACGGCCGCCTGTCGCTTCGGGCCGGAGGTCGGGGGAGCAAACTCTTCAACATTTTCCACAACCCGGACCTCCCGTCTCTCGACGACTACTACGAGCCCTGGACCTACGACTACCAGAGGCTTGTCTCGAGCCCTCCCAGGAAGCATCAACCCTCCATTCGGCCCAAGTCCCTCGTCACTGGCGAGGCCATGCGCATCAGGTGGGGCCCCAACTGGGAGGACGACCTCGCCGGCATCAACGCAACCGCCGACGGCGATGTGAACTTCAAAAACCTCGAACACCAAGCCTATCTGCACTTCAAACGGGTGTTCTTCTTCTACCTGCCCAGGCTCTGCGAGCACTGCCTGAATCCCGCCTGTGTCGCCTCCTGCCCTTCGGGCGCCCTGTACAAGAGAGATGAGGACGGGATTGTCCTCGTCGACCAGGAGCGGTGCCGCGGTTGGCGCTACTGTGTCTCGGGCTGTCCATACAAGAAGGTCTACTTCAACTGGAAGACGGGAAGATCGGAGAAATGCATCCTTTGCTATCCCCGAGTTGAAGCGGGTCTCCCCACTCTGTGCGCCGAGAGCTGCGTGGGCCGAATCCGCTCCATCGGGGTCGTGCTCTACGATGCCGACCGGATCGGAGAGAGTGCCGCCCGCACGGAAGATCGTGACCTCTACCCGGCGCAGACCGCCATGTTCCTCGATCCCCACGACCCTGACGTGGAGGCCGCCGCCCGCTCCAACGGCATCCCGGAAAGCTGTTTGGAGGCGGCCAAGGCCTCGCCGGTTTACAAGCTTGCCGTGGCCTGGCGGCTGGCGTTCCCGCCCCACCCTGAATTCCGTACCCTTCCCATGGTCTGGTACGTGCCGCCCCTTAGCCCGCTCCTCCCCGCTGCGGATCAGACCGCCGACAGCGCGGGACTCCTGGATGCCATGAGAATACCGGTCACCTACCTCGCCAACCTGCTGACCGCAGGCGACGAGGCCCCCGTCAGGTTGGCCCTGAAACGGCTCCTGGCGCTCAGGAGCTACATGCGCTCCGTTCGAGTGGATGGGAAGGCGGATCACCGGGTGCTGGAAGATGCCGAAATGACCTCTCCCATGGCGGAGGAGATGTATCGCCTTCTCGCCCTGGCCAAGTACCGCGAGCGCTATGTCATTCCCACCGTGAGGAGGGAGGCGGGCGGAAGACCTCTACCACCTCCGGGGAACGGTGGGATTTCCTGGTGGGAGCGTGGAATGACGGGAGAAGAGCGCCACCTGCTGAGAATAGTTTCCCTGTTCCTCCAGTATCCAGAGGGGAGCTTGCTGGACTCCCTCTCGAGCCTGGAGGAAGCGGTGAACGGAATCTTGAATCCCGACGCCAAGGCCGTGTGCGGCGATTTTCTGAATCACCTGAGGAAAACGCCTATCCTGCGGCTCCAGGAGACCTACAGCGCCACCTTTGATCTCAATCCTTCGACCTGTCTTGATCTCGGCTATCACCGGTGGGGGGAGGGCAAAGAACGGGGAAGTGCCCTTGCTCGCCTGGTCAGTCTCTACTCGCAGGCCGGATATGAGCTCGTGGATGGAGAACTTCCCGACTATCTCCCCCTGGTCCTCGAGTTCCTCTCCCTCTGTCCCGAGGAGATGTCGCTGGAGATCATCGAGGCGTACGCAAGTCAGGTGACCACCCTCGCGACCAGACTCGCCGAGCATGAAAGCCCCTATGCGGGACTGCTCCGTCTCGTCTCGGACAACTTCGGCGACCCATCGTGCAAACCCGCAGGAGTTTGAAGTCATGAACCGGGTCGACATGCTGGCATATGTCATCTATCCCTATCTGGCCCTGACCACGTTCGTGGTGGGACACACCTATCGCTTCGCCACCGATGCCTTCGGCTGGAACGCCCGATCCAGCGAGCTTCTCGACAAGGAAAGCCTGAGGCTTGGGATCACTCTTTTTCACTGGGGAATCCTCCTGACACTTGTCGGGCACACCGGCGGACTGCTCATTCCTCAGAGCCTCTTTGATGCCGTGGGGATCAGCGGACAGACCCACACGGAGATCGCCTATTACAGCGGCTGGGTGGTGGGTGCCGCAGCCTTCGTGGGGAGTGTGCTCCTCCTCTGGCGGCGACTGACCAGGAGGCGAATCCGCTCGACCACTTCCCTCAACGACTGGGTCACCCTGGTGCTGCTCATCGGGGTGATCGGCGCCGGGCTCTTTAACGTCGCCTTTGAGCACTACCACGTTCTCGATACCATCGCTCCCTGGATTCGGGGGGTTGTCACCCTCAGGCCCGATCCGACCCTCATGCGTGAGGTTCCTTTGAGTTACAGGATCCATGTCTTGAGCGCGCTGGGGCTCCTCGGATTCTCTCCGTTCAGTCGCTTGGTCCATATCTGGAGCGTCCCGGTGACCTACCTCTTTCGACGCCTCGTGGTGTTTCGCCGCCGCGAGTGACAGCCCGCAGGCGGCTAGTACAGGTCGGCGTGAGTCTTTGCCCGGTTCCTCCCCCTCGATGGGGGAGGCTGGGTGGGGGTGCCGATTGGGCTGATTAACACCCTCCCCCTGCCCCACCCATCAAGGGAGGGAATGCCCCGGAACTGGTTACGAACTTTCGCCCGGCAGCACAGGGAACCCGGGCGATCACTGCACGTAACCCATAGAAATGGCATGACTTCCCATGAGCGATGACAAGGTCTGCTATGCCAGATCCAGCAAGGCTGGAGCCTTGGCCTGGACGACTCTGGCGTTCTTCGCCGGCTTTGCGGGAGTATCGGCCTTTGGGCCCGTCGTCGGCAAGCTGAAGAAGACCATGGCCCTCGACCCTCTGCTCATGGGTCTGCTGGCCGCCAGCCCGGCGCTTACAGGCTCCCTGCTCCGTATCCCCTTCGGCGCCATGGTTGACCGGATCGGCGGCAGGAAGCCGATCCTCATCCTCCTCTCCCTCGCCGGCGCCGGCGTGGCCGGCATCACAATCATGTTTGCCGCCCTTGGGCCCCCACAGGCCAGCCATTATTTTCTGTTCCTCCTCTTCGGCATCCTTTCCGGTTGCGGCATTGCCATCTTCTCCGTCGGCATTCCCACCGTGTCCTACTGGTATCCCCAGAAACAGCAGGGAACCGCCCTCGCTCTCTACGCCGGTTTGGGCAACATGGCACCCGGAATCTTCGCCCTGCTCCTCCCCGTCATGGTGGAGAGGCTTGGGTTCGGCCCGTCCTATGTGATCTGGTTTTCCTTTCTCACCCTCCTCACCGCACTGTTCCTCCTGTTCATGAAGGACGCCCCCTACTTTCAGTACCGAGAGATGGGCATCGACATCGACAAAGACGCCCTTGTGGTTGTCTGCGGCGAAGAGCTGTTCCCCTCGGGGACCGCGGCTGCCTCCCTCAGGAAGGCGGCCGCACAGTGGCGGACCTGGATTCTTACCGCCCTCTATTTCGTCTCCTTCGGAGGGTTCATCGCTCTCACTGTCTGGTTGCCCACTTTCTGGTCCGAGCGGTTTCAGACCAGCCTGGTCGCGGCCGGCTCCCTTGCGGCCCTGTACTCCCTTTCCACTTCCCTCTGGAGGGTCTGCGGCGGCGTGGTTTCTGATCGCGTCGGCGGGGAGAAGACGGTGTTTGCCTCCTTCCTGGTCATGGCCCTCGCATCCCTCTTGATGCTGCTTTCAGAATCCATGAGCATCGCAGTTGCGGCGGAAATGCTTCTTGCCCTGGGCATGGGGTTTGCCAACGCCGCCGTGTTCAAACTGGTGCCGAAGTATGCCCCGCAAACCGTGGGTGGTTCTGCCGGCATCGTGGGAGGATTGGGCGCCTTTGGCGGGTTCGTGCTGCCGCCTCTCATGGGGCTTTTCGTCACCTGGTTCGGGAGTCGCGGCTACTCCCTCGGGTTCTCCGTGTTTCTCGGCCTCGCTCTCGCGTCTGTCGCCCTTATTGTCCTGCTGGATCACCTGAACTCCCGAGGGGTGAGCCTGGTCCTGTCGAACTCGCAGAAAACCTGAACGGAGTGTGCGTCGTCACGGTTGGGAAGATCGCCGTTCACCAGATTGGGAACCTGTTTCGAGTTTCTGTAAGTTTGTCTTTAATTGTCTTATTTTGATCGACACGTGGAGTTTCAATTTGTTTCTACGCGTCTCGCTTTTTCCAGCTTCTGGCTCGCCTTATTCTGCAACCCGCTGTTAACTCTGCCATATGAGGAGTGGTACACTATTCGCCTTAATGTAACGCCACGAAGACTGTTGCAGATCCTAAGGGAGGAGTTTATAAAGGATACAATGGCCAGTGGAGCCATCATGCCATAACAGATGCCAGCCTTTGGCTGGTAAGACCAGATTCAAATAAGGGCATCCGGGTCTGGAAGTAGTGCTTGGAATACTTCCAGAGGGTCTCAATCCGATAGTCGGGCCGCTATCGCACGTGCTGGTGCGGGTAGCGGCCTTTTTTTATGTCGGACAACTCGCGCCGGAGTGCTGCCACCACTCGATTTGGGGATGTGGATTTGCTTGAAGGAGCGCAAGCCAAATTTCATCACGGATGTCGCGGCCATGGGAATTTCCCTTCCGGTCTCCCTGGTTACATCGAAATACCTCGACGTTGCTCCCCATGTCATCCTCTCTGCGTCATTGGTTACCGGGGGTATGCCGTTCTTCTCCTGGCAGTCGCCCCCTTGACGATCCAGCCGTTTCTGTGCATGCCGATCGGCCTGAAATGGAACCTTCTCAGCCTGGAAGTTACTCCAGGCTCTCAAAGGAAACAGCACATGAAGAGAATACTGACCCTGGTTCTTCTCATCTTCGTCACCCCGGTGGCTCCCACATCCCCTCTTGCAGCCGAGGCCGGCAGCGGGAAAACCGTTTCTTCCGATCTTCTCATCGTCTCCGGCACGGTGACCAATTCACAGGGGAAGCCCGTGAAGGAAGTTGAGTTGAGCTTTTTTGTGAACGGCAAGAAGATAGCGATCCCCGAGGAAGTCACGACATCGAAGGCCGGGAGGTATGAAGCCGAGCTCACCCTGCCCCGCGGCACGCTTCCCGAAGCCAAGGTCGAGATCACGGCCCGCAAACCCTCCTACAGGGCCACCAGCGCCATAGTCATAGACAGGGTGGTGAAGGTGAGCGGCACAGAGCAAGAGAATGGAGAATACCTGGCTCACCGGAGCTTCAGTCTTGCCCGAGCCGTCACTCCAGGGTTCTGGATCGCAACCCTGATCCTCATCGTGGTCTACGCGCTCATTGCCTTTGAGCTCATGCACCGCACCCTGGCTGCTTTCCTCGGCGCAGCTTCGATTCTGACGATCACCTACACGGCCGGAACCTTCTATTCTGACTACAGCATCCTCACCTTTGAAGACGCCATGCACGCCATCGACATGAACGTCATCTTCCTTTTGATGGCCATGATGATGATCGTGGGAGTGCTCAAGAAGACCGGTGTGTTCCAGTGGATGGCCTATAAGTCTTTCCAGCTCGCAAAGGGCAATGTGTTCGCCCTTTCAGCAATCCTCATGGCCGTAACCGCGGTGGCGTCGGCTTTTCTGGACAATGTGACCACCATGCTGCTCATCATCCCGGTGACCATCGAAATTGCGCTGACTCTCAGAATCAACCCCATTACCCTTCTCATGCCGGAGGTCTTTGCGTCGAATGTCGGCGGCACGGCCACCCTCATCGGTGACCCGCCAAACATCATGATCGGCTCTTATGCGAAGCTGAGCTTCGTCGACTTCGCCCAAAACCTTTCGATCATCTGTGCCGTCGCCCTGGTTTTCACCATCATCTATTACGTCTACTGGTACAAAAAGGAGTACCTGAAGGCAGAGGTCGGGGATGTGCAGCAGCTCATCGCCCACCTCAAGGAAGAATACCGGATCACCAACAAATCCCTCCTCATCCAGGGTGGCATCATTCTCGGGATCACGATCTTCCTTTTCATCATCCATGGCGCCCTGCACATGGAGCCGAGCATCGCAGCCATGATAGGAGCTGCCATCCTCTTGATCATCTCCAGGGTCGACATAGTGGAGATGCTCGAGCACGAGATCGAGTGGCCGACGCTCGTCTTTTTCATGATGCTCTTCATTGTCGTGGCGGGGGCTGAGGAAACGGGCCTCATTCAGGTCATTGCCGACTGGGTGAAGGATATGTCGAGGGGGTCCCTGGTGGTGGCCATCCTTTTGGTGCTTTGGGTTTCGGCCATTGCCTCGGCAATCATCGACAACATTCCCTTCACGGCTGCCATGCTCCCCATTGTGGCCTACCTCACAACGGAAATCCCCGGCGCCCAGGGAGGCATCCTGTGGTGGGCTCTCGCCCTCGGTGCCTGTCTTGGCGGCAACGGAACCATGATCGGTGCGAGTGCCAACGTCGTGACGGTAGGAATGGCAGAGCGCGCGGGCTATCGCATCTCCTTCATGCAGTATGTCCGCATAGTCTTCCTCCCGACTGTCGTGACGATCGTCATGTGCTCGGTGTGGCTGCTCATGGTCCTCGCTTAGGCGAAGATTCTGTCACAGCAATGGCAGAATCAGGTGATGGCCGCACGGCAGGACTCAACCGTTTTTTCCGGATGTTTTGTCTTTCCATCGGAGGATCAAGCCCCTGCCGCGTGCTGCTCGTAAAGGGCCAGGTGCTTTTTGAGCATCTCGGGGATAGGAAGGCAGTAGGGGCAGCGTTTCACGCACTCGCCGCAATCTGTGCAATTCCTGACGGATTCCATCATCTTTGCCGCAAACCCTGCTGCCTTAGCGTCGGACATCCTGCGAGCAATTATCGGGTAATTCATAGCCAATGTGATCATAACCCCCTGTTCACAGGGCTGGCAGTACTCGCAGCGGCGGCAGAACTGCTGCCCCAGCTCCGTTCGGTACCTTTCCATGGCAGCCAGGTCTTCAGGGACGACCGCGTTTTCAGTCTCGTAGGCGGCAACAATTTCATCGACCTGCCTGACGGCATCGAAACCCGGCAGCGGGATGACGTCAGTGAACTGGCGAAGGAACTTGAAGCACAGCTCTGCGCTGTCCAGTACGCCCCCAGCGAACGGTTTCATGGCGAGGATGCCCATTTCCGCTTGCCGGGCGAACGGATGGAGCTCCTCCACGGGTCTGGACTCTATGAAGTTGAAAGGGAATTGGACGGTGCTGAAAAGCCCGGTCTTGACCAGCTTTACGGCCATCTCGATGCTGTGGGAAGTCACACCGATGTGCCTGATCTTGCCGTCCTTCCTTGCCCGCAAGAGTGCCTCCAGTGCCCCGTCCGGCCCGGTAATCGCCTGATAATCGCATTCCAGCGACAGTTGATGCACCTGAAGAAGATCGATGTAATCAGTACGCAGGCGCCGCAGGCTGAGATCGATATCTGCCTCGGCACCCGCGCGGTCGCGCTTCAACGTTTTAGAGGCAAGAACCAGGCGGCTTCGGATGCCATCAAAAGCCAGGCCCATTTTCTCCTCGCTGTCGAGGTACATACTGGCCGTGTCGAAGAGGGTTATCCCCCTGTCATAAGCCCGCCTGAGAACTTCCAATGCCTCGGCGGTGGACAGACGTATGATGGGAATGCCCCCAAAGCCCACCTCCGAGACTTCGAGCCCTGTTTTCCCGAGCATGATGTATCGCATTCCTTTCCTCCTCCCTTCATCACTGGACAGTCTTGCCCGAAATACCCGTGTACCCTGAGGCACAGGCCCTCGATCTATTCTTCTTCACAATCTTATGCCGATGGGATGAGCCTCGTCAACTTGCGGGGTTGCAGCTTCCGAAATCAGTCATTCGGATGAGTGGTCTTGGAGCCGTCCCTGAGAGAATGGAAAGCTGAAAGGCGCTGAAACTGCATTATGGTTGCTTCAATGCAAACACTCCTTACATTTTGAGAAATCGACCGACGGATGGAGTGCCGGCAGCAGGGTGTCTGGCATTCTGGTTCGAGATTTTTGCTGATCTGGATTTGAGGAAACTGCTGAGTGCCCTGAGGAGGCAAGCGTCTCCGAGGACCTCAACATTCAAGGGAGGAATCGCCGTGTTCACGAAAGTTGGCTTAATTCTATTGCTCTCCATGGCTATGGTGAACCCGTTTGTCGCTCATTTTGCCATGGCGGGCCCTGATCCCATCCCGGCCGGAGAGGCGGGAGCGAAATCGGCCTTGGAAAAATCCCCCCGCCACCACGAATGGGTCAATATCGCCGTCCCGGGAACTGATGTCAAACTGGGTTCTTTCGTTGCATATCCAGAGCGTAAGGACAAAGCACCTGTGGTGATCGTAATCCACGAGGTATACGGTCTTACCGACTGGATACGGGCCGTGGCCGATCAACTTGCGGCAGATGGCTTCATTGCGATTGCCCCGGACCTGCTCTCGGGCAGGGCACCTGACGGTGGGGGGACCCAGGCTTTTGCAAGTCGTGATGATGTCGTTAAGGCAGTAAGAGATCTCGCGCCAAATCAGGTCGTGACGATGCTGGACGCTGTTAAAGACTACGGAACGAGTCTTCCGGCCGCAACCAGGAAGTTTGCGACTGTCGGCTTCTGTTGGGGTGGCGCTCAGAGCTTCCACTACGCGACGGCTCAACCCGCCGTCAGTGCAGCCGTAGTCTACTATGGCACATCTCCTCCTCTTGAGGCTTTGACTGCGACAACTGCACCGGTGCTGGGCCTGTACGGCGAGGATGATGCCCGCGTCACCGCAACGATTGCACCGGCTGCGGAAAAAATGAAAGAACTTGGGAAGGTGTATGTCACCCACGTATACAAAGGTGCGGGGCATGGTTTTCTGAGGGCGCAGGAGGATCGCAACGGGGCAAATCTGGAAGCCTCACGACAAGCATGGCCTCTTTCGATTGAATTCCTTAGGAAAAGCCTGGGATAGAGGTGCCATGCCTGAGATCTACGGATCGGAGGATTCCCAGTCGGTGGGGTATCCAAAGAAGTAACCCTGGCGCCGGTCGCAACGATCCTCTTTTTTTAGGGGACTCGATCTGCCTGTATTCTTTTTCTGACAGAATATCCGGAGAATGGTCGTCATCTCTCCATGACGGAGCGCAATCTTCGTGCCGCCATGCAGGGGTCCGAACTGGCCATGATCGCAGAGACAACGGCGATGCCATCGGCTCCGGACCGAATGACATCCGGTGCATTGGCCGCGTTGATGCCACCGATTCCCACCAGTGGGATTCGGACCATTTCCCGGATTCTGCGCAGTCCTTCAAGGCCTGCAGGCGCTGGCGCGTCCGTCTTTGTCGGGGTCGAAAACACGGGGCTGACGCCCAGGTAACTCGCTCCATCCAATTCGGCCTTCACCGCTTCTTCAGGAGAGCTCACCGATATGCCGATGACCATTTCCTCTCCCGCGATCCTTCGGGCCTGAGCGCAATCCATGTCATCCTGTCCGAGATGGACCCCCGCAGCCCCGCATGCCATGGCAATATCAAGGCGATCATTGATGATCAGTGGGACACCAATCCTCTCCGTCAATTCCTTGAAAGACAAAGCCTTGCGAAGAAAGTCTCCAGTACTGAGATCCTTCTCGCGAAGCTGAACGACGGTGACGCCTCCCCTCACTGCCTCAGCCACGATCTCCTCAATGGATCGGCTGGGTGCAAGATTTCGATCCGTAACCAGATAGAGGATATAGTCAAGCGTTTTCATCGACGCAGCTAAGACCTTTGACCCGGGCATGTTTTCTCACCGCAGTGCGGGTGAGTGCATCGAGCTCGTCCAGGAGAAGTGTTTGAAACGTCCCGGGACCCGGCCTCGACCGTGCAGCAAGTTCACCTGCAATTCCAAACGCGACAAGGGCACCCGTCGCCGCAATGAACACATCGGATTCCACAGCAGCAAATGCACCCATAATGGACGTTGCCGCGCAGCCTGTTCCTGTCACCTTTCCCAGGAGTGAATGTCCATTCCGGACCCCAACCGACCTCACCCCGTTGGTTATATAATCCTCAACTCCGGTTACGGCCACGACAGCGCCCTGTTCCTTTGCCAAAGCGGCAGCAGCGAGAGAAGCTTCCTCCGTGGCATGAACAGAATCCACGCCCTTCGACCTTACCGCATGTCCGGACAGAGCCAAGATTTCAGAGGCATTTCCTCGAATTATCGCCACTTGTGCTTCTGCAATCAATGCCCTGGCGGTTTCCGTTCGAAAGCGGGTTGCCCCAACCCCAACAGGATCGAGCACAATGGGAATTGCCCGTCTCTGAGCGGCTTTGACCGCCAGAAACATGGATTCCACCCACGGGGTGGAGAGTGTACCGATGTTGATCACCAGCGCATTGGCGAGGCCGACCATCTCCTCCATTTCCTCCGGAGCATGCGCCATGACCGGAGAAGCACCCAGAGCGAGAAGCACATTCGCTGTAAAGTTCATCACCACATAGTTGGTGATATTATGGATGAGGGGATTGCGCTCACGGACCCTGTCCAGGCAGTCGCAAATCCCATCAACCATCACACTGATTTGAGAATCTCCCATGAGATCACCTGATTAGAGCATGATTCAAAAAAAGTCCCTCAAGACCTACCCCCGTGTTCTGCCACACTAGTTATTTCCTCGACTCATGCAAGGAGTGGGGGCCCCCCCTGTCACACGAATGGCCTCTGAACAGTTGCCATCCATCAATGTTCAAGCCATTTCCATGCAGCTTCGATCTCAGAGCGGTCAAAGTGCTTTGACTCAGTGTGCGTCAGCAATCCACCCACTTTCACCCAGGATTTTATCCAGACTCGATCACTCAAAACCGCCATGCGTTCAATGTCCCTGGCATGATCCATTGCGAACTTGAGTTTTTCAACGAGGGCTTCGGGTTCCATGTGTCGGAAGCCTTCGATTTCGATGAGCAGCCGTATCTTCCCTGACACAGAGACTGCCTCGCACATAATTATGCTCAATTGCCGCACATCTTCACCCGTGATCCCATCACTGATCTTGAACCCAAGGAGTTTTCCTGACCCCCCGGTCAGTTGTTCAAACATCGCCAGCTCCCTTTCGAGAACGTTTCAATGATTGCAGGAACCCTTTCCATGTATTGGGAATACAGTTCACGATCCTTGACCGTTATCTCGATGATCAGGTAAACAGGCATAAGGAACCCTTCATATAATCCTCCAAAAGACTAACTCCCGAGAATCTTTTTAGCCGTTTCTTCTGCCAGCGTCATCACATCTCCGTGAGTTTCCACTTCCCCCGGCTCTCCAACACCAAAGGCACGGATTAGATGGCTCTCGACAAAGCCGTACGCTTTGAAGAAGTAATCGAATTTGGGAAAGATGCTGGTGAAGCTGCTTGGGTCTGGATTGTTTTGAGCGAGAATAAAGACCAGCTTCTTCCCCGGTGCAAGGCGTGACTTTACGGGATTGGTGATGAAATCAGGCACAAGATATGAAAAGGTGCGGTCGATGAAGGTCTTGAGTTGACTGGAGATATCCCAAAAGTAGACCGGAGAAGCCAGTACCAGCACATCCGTATCTCGAACCGCATCCAGCACTTCGGTCAAGTCGTCCTCCAGCACACACCTGTCCGACTTCGTTTTGCATGCCATGCACCCTTGGCAGCCACGATAATCCAGGTCATTAAGGACAAAGGTTTTGACTTCGGCACTATACTTCTCAGCCGCGCTGCAGAAACGTTTGGCAATAGCCGCACTGTTTCCGTTGACCCTTGGGCTTCCGAGCAAGCAGACGATTTTCATTATAATCCCCCTTAAATCTGGAATGGACACTGAATTGAGCACGGGTCAACAATAACGGCGAAATGAGGCTTGGTCAATGATGGGGTGGGAAATGCAAGCGCTCCGCAATGCCAATGCACTGCACCGCGTCCCGTCGGGATACTGGAAAATAATCTTCGTGCAACTGCCGAAGCGCGCTGACTCAATTCGGGTTGCTGCCCTCATGGTCGACCGGGCTACTCTCAAGACAGACAAGGTCATCGCCCACCTCGCCTCCGCCAACGAGATTGACCGGCGAAGTGGCTTTGACTTCCTCAAGGGAATTGTCGGATGACATCGAAGAGCAGATTGAAGGTGACCAGTCTTAGGATTGGGCGTTGGTTCACCTCATGTCATCAACTTCAGGAGTTGGGCCAAGTGTCCTCCCCCTGCTGAATCGGCAGGCGATTCTTCCTTCCATCGCCCCGTTTTCATGCACCGTTGCCGAAGGCACACCGCAATCTAGAGACTCTTTCTGGATTCCGGGTCAAGCCCGGAATGACGACCGCCTTATCGGCCATTTTGTTGGGTTGAACTGCACTAAGCCACATCCCGTCGATTTGTCAGTCCTTCTCGTTTCAAAAGGTGCTACACTAAAAGACCGGCTGAAAAATGGAACCAGCGTCTTTGAATCAGCCCGCTCTCGGAGGAAAACCTTCAGTTGAGGCGCACTTTGGAAGCAAAATACATCGGCTGTGTCATCGGCGGTGCCCTGGGTGATTCCATTGGTGAGTTGGCATTCCGTTTGCCCGATAAAATCAAGCTTATGGCAATCCTGGAAAAAGCCGACGCGCTTCGCTATACGGATGACACTGCCATGGCCATAGGTCTTGCTCAGTCCCTCATTGAAAAAGGGGATGTCGATTCCGAGCTCCTTGGCAAAAGATTTCATGAAAACTTCCTGAAAGAACCCTGGCGAGGATATGCGTCAGGGCCTCCAACCGTTTTTGCTCTGGTGGAGTCTACCGGGATGTCGTATGTGGAAGCTGCGAAGACGTTGTTTAATGGCAATGGGTCCTTTGGGAATGGTGCAGCTATGAGAGTTGCACCCATTGCGCTGCTCTATCATGTATCACCTCATCTCAGCGAGAAAGCTTTTGCCTCGGCTGAGGTCACTCATTCTCACATGATGGCAAAGCATGGTGCAGCACTTCAAGCCACCGCAATAGATCAGGCTTTAGCGCTCGATCCCGCCGAGCCTTTTTCGTTCCAACAGTTTATAAATGGATTGCTTGCCCTGAGACTGACAACCAAGCTTCACAAGAAGATTGAGCTCCTTCAAGATCTCCTGGAGAGCCATACACCCTGCGCTCAGGCGATAAAGGTACTTGGGAAGTCGGTAGCTATCCATGAGTCATTGCCTTTTTCCATCTACGCTTTTCTAATGCATCCAAAATCATTTGAAGAATGCCTCTTCTGTGCGGTGATGAACGGGGGAGACCGTGATACTCTTGGAGCAATGGCGGGAGCCATATCAGGAGCTCATGTCGGCATTAGCGGCATTCCAGGCGAATGGCAAGAGAAGCTTGAGAATCGTGAGCTTTTACAGGAGCTGGCCTTGTCTCTACTGGAAGCGCACTGTCAGCTGTCGATCGCTGAAAAAGACTCGAGCTCTGAACGGAATACCCGGGTTTTGTCACCAGTATGATTGTCACATCGAATTGAGCATCCACCAAAGTGGCAGGGCAACCCACTCTATCCGGGTTACTGCCACTTGAGGAAATTCAAATGCAACTGTTCCATGTAACCTCAGCATCAAGTGTTTCGCAGATCCTGCATTCCGGGATTCAGACTGGTAAGTCTCCGATTTGGTTTAAGAAAGGAACGGGCCTGTTCCCTCGGGGATTCATTTTTGCTTTTACGGACTATCGGGAAGCAGCCAAGTGGGCTTACAGGCAAAGCTTGCACCTTGCGAAAAATACAGTCATCATTGCTTTTACAGCAGATCACAGCGATTGGACAGAAGATGAGCACACCGAAAATATCCTGGAATGCTTCGGAGAGTGGATCAAGTCAGACAGAGCTGTCCTGCCTCAGGATATTCTGAAAGTTGTGTGTCAGGCTCATTGGAAAGTTCAACTTAACGACAAGCATGCCGATCTACCACTTCGGGAAAAGAAGAATGGCTGGGAAAGGTTTCGCGGACACCTTTCAGCGATTTCACAGCTTTTGGTTTTGACCAATAATGAGAGCGAGAAAAAGTCTTGAAGCCCCTTTGGTGCATTTTGCACCTCCCAATGTCAAACTTTGAGAAAGCCGGTCTGCAATGACACGCTACGGTCACTCAGGATTTCAAGGTGTTGCGAACAACTCGCCTCTGCACGTACCAACGGGCTTCTCCCCACTGTTTCTATATCCAGGTCATCTTCCGTTGTGCGCATCGGACCTTCGACTACGCCCCGACCTATTCCAGTGACCAGATTGCATGATTGTGCAATAATCTTAATGGATCGCTGAAGCCCTTTTGCCCGAGTTGTATGGGGGGCAGGTTTTCGAAAAATAGCTTGCCATCCGGAATTCTGGCTGTATAATTGAGCACCTAATACTTGAGACCTTGGCGGGAATGGTTTTGCGAACCGCTCACAATTATCACTTTGCCTGCCATTAAGCTCCATCGATCACTGACCCCTTGCCTACAGCAATTTTTTCTTCTGCGGCAGCACATCAGGTTGGCGACGATGCTCAGGTCTGTCGTCTCAGTCGTGCTGCGGTCGCAAACGCTCTCACAGCGTGGGATTATCCCCTGCAGCCTTATAGCCATCAACCCATACGGGAGTTTCTGTATCGGACCGTCCGTTTTCATGCCACTCACGGCGGAATTCGGGCATGCGGTTTTGCTGCCGTCGGGCGAAGCCCTTTGAAATCGGCCAAAACCGCCTGGTTCCAATTCAGGGCTCAGAAGGATCAGATTCTTTATGTCATTTGAAGAACTGCAATTGGCTCCATCCATTCTCAAGGCCATTGCCAAGTGCGGCCACCAGAGCCCCACTCCGGTACAGGCCCAGGCCATTCCAAAAGTGCTCACCGGACGCAACCTCATCGCTTCCGCCCAGACCGGCACGGGAAAGACCGCAGCCTTCGTGCTGCCCGCTCTTCAGCGCTTGTCGTCCGATTCCTCCGACGGCAAAGGCGGGTTGCGGGTCCTGGTGCTCACTCCCACCCGCGAACTCGCAAGCCAGATAACCCAGGCCACGCGCTCCTATGGAAAGTACCTCAATGTCCATAGTGTGGCAATTTACGGCGGCATGCCCTTTGGTGACCAGATCCGCGCCCTGTCTCAGTCGCCGAGCATGATCATCGCGACGCCGGGCAGGCTCATCGATCACATTTGGCGGGGGCGCATCGACGTTTCCAACATCGAACTGTTCGTTCTGGACGAAGCCGATCGCATGCTCGACATGGGCTTCATCGACGATGTGGAGTTCATCTTGGAAGCCATGCCCGAGAACTGCCAGACCCTTTTGTTTGCGGCCACCATGGGGGATGCGACCACGAAACTTGCCCGGAAATTCATGAAGGACCCCGACCGTGTCGAGATCGCGCCAGGCAAGATCACCCATGAAACCGTCGAACAGCGTTTGCACATGGCGGACAATCTGCAGCACAAGAACCGTCTGCTCCAACACCTCTGCGCGGACAGGGCGGTGACCAAAGCCATCATTTTTTCCGCCACCAAGCGAGACGCCGATGTCCTGGCCCGCGACCTCAACAGGCAGGGTCTCCCAGCCGCGGCCCTCCACGGGGACATGACCCAGAATGCCCGCAATCACACCATGCTGAACATGCGCAACGGCAAGATCAGGCTCCTGGTGGCAACAGACGTCGCCTCCCGCGGACTCGATGTCTCGGGAATCAGCCATATCATCAACTACGATCTGCCGCGCTCCGCAGAGGACTATGTCCATCGCATAGGGCGGACCGCTCGGGCCGGAGGATCGGGCATCGCGATTTCCTTCGCTTCCCGCAGCGATCTCACTCATCTCGACCGCATTGAACGCTACATCGGGCAGAACCTGACCATGCACGTCATTCCGGGCCTGGAGCCGGTACATGCGCTGCACAAGTCAAACGGCGAGGCCAAAAGCAGCCGGCGGGCACCCGCGGCGGGAGGTCCCAGCCGGGGCAGGAACGGCCGGTCGAAAGTCGCCCCCTCCAACGCTAAAGAGGCACCGGCCTCCACTGGGCATTCCGAAGGCCCAAAGGGCCCCGCGCCAAGACGGGGAAGGAGCGTGGCCCCGGAAAATCGAGGCCTCAGGCCGGCTCAAGGAGCGCGGTCGGGAAACGGCAAAGCGGGGAAAAACACACCTGAATAGCCAATCCAATGGCCAATTGAAAAGAACAGCCCACGGGGATCGATCGGAGGCGGGGAAAGCCAGGAACTAAGGTATCCTCGCCAGTTGCGCACACCGGAGAGGTGACTTTGCCTGAGTCAGCACCACCCTTTTGAGATTTCCGGGGGTGATACACTGCCTCAAAAAAATGTCCAGCGATTGTCCGGGCTGAGGGAAGTGCCGCATCATTGGGCGTTGGCGGCCGCGGGCATCTCCTTTTCCCTGCCCCCCATCCTGCCCTCCACAGAGCAACTTCCAGCGGGGAACCGACTGTCGGCGGGCTGCGGACAAGCGACGGCGCTCAGCCTGCTTCCCAGGTTCGACATGAGATCGATCAACCCTTCCCTTGAATCCATGACAGAGCTGACGGCATGACTGTAATGGCTGAATTGACTGTTGAAAGCGTCGCTTCCAAAGAGCGTCGGGACCAGCTCCCGCAGCGTGTTGAAGTAGGCATGCAATGGCCGCAGCTGGCTGATGAGCCCCTTGTGCAGGCTGGTTCCCGAGTCCTCGAAAAACAGGGAGCCGGACACCACCTCCATGACCTCCTTTTCGAGGAAAACCACCCTCCCCTCTTTTCCTGAAATGCTGCATCCACATTCCTCATAAGGTTTCATGAAGGATGCGATGAGACTCTCCCTCACTTCCGGGTCGGTGGCCTTTCCGGGACGATGGAGGTGCATGAGCCTTGCGAGCAGGAGATGTTTCAGTCGACTTGCAGTGCTGGGAGACACTGAATTTGACCCGAGAAAGGAATCCAACGTCGCATAAGTCTGATTGAAGGTTGACAAGGCTTGAACATAGCGGAGCCTGAGATTGGTCAACATGCACAAAAACGCGAAGACGGCGATTTCGCGGTACTTGAGGATGTTCTCGGCGAGATAGTGACGGACCAGATAACTGATGAGCCTGTCGCTGAGTTCCACGAGGATGCCGGCCAATCGGGGGCTCTGGTCGATTCTCTCCTCGAAGCAGACTCCGGCCCTGGCCATCCCGTCGTTGCCGTTGAACCACTGCATCGACACAGGGATCGTGGTGCCGGCGACTTCGAGATAAAGCCGTCTTTTCGAGTACTTCAGGGGATTGTCGCAATTGTATTGGATCTGCATCCCATCCTGAGAGAAGTCGACCACGTGGAACCCGCTGATCGCCTCCAGGGTCTCCGGCCCAGGCAGCCGATGCACCGAAGGGTGCTGGGGTGACGACCCTCGACCGTTTCCACTTTCGTGAACTATTTCGCCGCCGCAGAGGATCCATCCGAAGGGGGCTGCGGGGGGATACTCCCCGCTGAGGGATTCAGCCGTCGGATAGCGCGGATGCCTTCGGGCCTCCTCTCGCGAGCGCCGGTGCGCGAGGAGCTCCACCATCTCGACAACCGCTTCGGCATCGGTTTGTATGCCGACGCCCTGCTCTTCGTGGTCGTTCTCGCTCATGCAAAGTGCCTCTGGTATTGCCGTTGCGGCCTCTTCAGACATGCTCCGCCTTCATCAACGCCCGTCGTCCCCCAAAGTGCCCCCTATTCGGGGGCTGAAATCTCGTTAAAAATCTCATCCGCCGCCGCCAGCATATCCGCGTAGAGGTACAGTCCGATGATTTCTGCCGTCTTCAGATTGAGGGCAATGTTCGGGGAATCCTGGAAGAGCTGGGGCAATTGGCGCGGTTTCGCTCCGTTGAAAATCTTCGCCATGATGGCAGCCTCGAACATGCCCACGGGTTTGAATCCTGCCCGTGAAATGCTCATGAGAAAACCGTTCCTGACCCATTCCGCACCTGCCTGGGAGAAGGTAGGGACCCGATGCTCATTGGACACCTTGACCAGTTCTGGGATCGTCTTGTTGTTCACTCCCCCCTGATAGGTGACGTAAATGGCGTCGACCTTGTTCGCCAGTTCCTTGAAACAGTTCACAACGCTTCCCCCTGCCGCATCCATGTCTGCAATGTCACTCAGGGTATAGCAGCTCACGATTTCAAAACCGCGCTCCTTGGCCACCTTTTCGATCAGATCAATGGAGGCATAAGCCCTGCCATAGGCGGAATCCTCATAGGCGATCCCCAGCTTCTTGAACCCGATCATGTCGTGGAAGGTGCGGATCTGGCGCTCGAACCTCAAGGGGTCGACGCGGGCGTGAATATGGTCAAAGCCCGAATCCTCAATGCTGCGAATGATCTCCGACTTCACAGGATCACTGGCTGACATGATCATGGTCGGGACCGAGTGGTCATTGTTGGCAAGGTCCTGACCGGCCCAGGTCCCCATGGCCAACATGAGGTTGATGTCTTTTTTCTCGTTCAGGCGTTTGACGATGCTGTTGCGCACGCTGGTTCTCTCGGACTTGTCCCAGTTGGCGCTGTAGTATGCGTCATCCACGAACTGAATATATTGACTCCTGGCCTGTTTTGAGAGCCAATCCCAGACAGGTTTCGTTTCCCTGCCTTTTGGTTCGGGAATGTCTGCCTTTTCAATCCAGCCCAGTTCCATCAAACCCTTTACCAGTGCCGCCAGGTAATTGTAATAGTTGGCGTCGTAGCCCCCTTCGAAGTATCCGATCCGCCACTTCTGACCGTTGTTGGTCATGGGCTTTGTACTGAACTGATCCTTCTCCGGGGCTGCCGCCGCATGTTGCGCGGCCAGCATGATGAACCCCATGCACAGTGCTAACCCAGTTTTTCTGAGTATTTTCACCGCAATCCCCTTCCTGTCGCCGTTGTCTTTCCTACGGTTGGATCCCGCGCATCTGCGCAACTCGAGCGACACCCTCCTACATCTGAGGGACCGTGATTTCTCTGAAAATCTCGTCAGCCGCTCCGAGAAGGACAACAGGTGGATCAAAGCCGATGAGCTCTGCGGTCTTGAGGTTGATGGCGATTTTCGGAGGCTCTTCGAACAGCTGGCCCAGCTGGTTGGGTTTCGCTCCATTGAGAACCTGGGCGATGATCTCCGCGTGAAACTCCCCGACGTATTTGAATCCCGCCTGGGAGATGCTCACAAGAAACCCGTACTTGACCTCTTCGGAACCGGACTGCGAAAAAGTGGGGACGCGCTGCTGATTGGCGATCTTGACGAGCTCCGGGATGCTGCGCTTGGTAACTCCCCCCTGCAGTGTCACGTAAATGGCCTCTGAAGATTTGGCCAGCTCGTTGAAACACTGAATCACGCTCTCTTCCGCGGCCGCCGTGTCGGATATATCGCTCTTCGTATGGCATCGAACGATCTCGAAGCCACGCTCCTTGGCGACTTTCTCAACCTTGTCCATGGCGGCATAGCTTCGGCCGTTGACGGTATCCTCATAGGCGAGCCCAAGTTTCTTGAATCCGATGATTTCGTGGAATACCTTGATTTGTCTGTCATATCGGTTGGGATCAACCTGGGCGTGGAGATGATCGTACCCGGAATCCTCCACGCTTTTGATGATTCCCGCCCCAAGCGGGTCACTGGCGGAAAGAACAATCGTCGGGGTTTGATGGCGGTCGTTGGCGAAGTCTTTTCCCGCTGCCGTTCCCATGGCGATCAAGAGGTCGATGTCCTTTTTTCCGTTTAGTCGCTCAAGGACTTTTTCAACAGTACTCTTTCGCAAGTCATCGTCCCATTTTGTTGAATAGTGTGCGTTGGGGATGAATTCCAGATACTTGCTCCTGGCCTCCGTCGTCAGCCAGTTCCACAAACCCTTCGTTTCCTCCCCTTTCTGGACCGGGATTTCCCCCGTCTCGATCCAGCCGAGGCGCATCAAACCCCGGATCGTCTCGGTGAAAATCATCTGATAGTCGATGTATTCACCCCCTTCAAAATAGGCGATGCGCCACTTCTGCCCCTGGTTGGTGATGGGGGTCATGGGGAACTTGCCCTTGTCCGCTGCCGCCGCGCTTCCAATGACGAGCAAGGCAAACGAGACGGTAAGAATGATGATTCCCTTGAACCGTGTCATTTTTTCTCTCCATTAATCAGTAGATCCTGTAAGTGACTCAATTTGAGATGATTTCCCCCGCGCAAGTTTCCCATTTGCGGGGTCCAGAACTGGCTGAGCCGGGATTTCGTTCCTCCGGGTTGGTATCACGAACCGAAAGACGCTCCCCTTGCCCAGTCCTTCGCTTTCCACATTGATTTTTCCCCCATGCAGCTCCACGAAATCACGGGTCAGGGAAAGTCCCAGCCCCGTGCCCTGGTACTTTCGACTGATGGCGCTTTCCACCTGCTCAAAGGGGTTGAAGATTCTCTGGAGGTCCTCGGGGATCATCCCGATTCCGGTGTCGGCCACGCAGAACTCAACGCATTCAATGGAACGTCTGTCCTTCTTGCCGTCAGCCATGGGGACCTCTTCGATGATCCTGTAGTTTTCGGTGTCGGTCCACCTGCGGCCGGGCCTCACAACGGCCCGAATCTGTCGGACCCTGACTTCTATCCTCCCTCCATCCGGAGTGAACTTCGATGCGTTGGAAAAAAGGTTGTAGAGGATCTGTTTCATTTTTCTTTCATCGGCCATGACGGATTCAGGGGCTTCATCCATATTGACGGCGATGCGCAGCCCGTGCTTCATCGCCTTCTCCTTGATCATGGTCAAACTGCTGTCAAGGAGACTCCTGATGCTGACGACGGTGAGATGCAGCTCGACTTTTCCCGCCTCGACCTTGGAGAGGTCGAGGATGTCGTTGATGAGGGAGAGCAAGTGGCGACTGCTGTTCAATACATCGGAGAGATACTCATCCTGGCCTTCCGTGAGCTCTCCGAAGTGCCTGTCCAGAATGAGCTCGGTGAATCCGATGATGTGATTCAATGGGGTCCGCAACTCGTGGCTCATGTTTGCCAGAAACTCGCTCTTGGCCCTGCTGGCCTCTTCCGCTGCTTCCTTTTCCAACCTTTCTTTTGCCGCGGTTGTCTCGATGGCGTGGAGGATGTTCTTCCTCAACTCGTTCTTCATGTAGATGAAAGCTTCCGCAAGTCGCCCCACCTCATCCTTGTGTTTTGTAGGAAGCCGGGCGAGGAGGTCGCCGTCATCCGCGGTCCTGGTGAAATCATAGGTGGGAAGAGCCTTCGCATACAAGGTGAGGGTCTTGAGAGGGCGGGACATCCTCATGACAACGAAGAAGGTGAGGATGAGGCTACCGACATAGAGCATCCCTATGATCACGCTGTGGCGCTCCACCAAAGCCTGTGCAGGTGCCTGGATTTCCTGCACGGGGACCGCGACGACCAGGTACCAGTCGAAGGCTTTGAAGTAACTCACAAGCCCTTCCATGGTCTCATCGTTCGCACTGAAAGGATCCTGGTATCGAATGGTGTTTTGCTGAGAACGCCATGCCTGCATGAAATTGTCCAGTTGGGTCTCGATGGCGGCAAGAGAGGCTGAAGAGACCGCCTCCAATCCAGCGAAGCTCGGTGGAGGGATGAGGATTCTCCTTTTGCCGTCGAAGAGGAAAGCATAACCGGACCGCGCAATTTGGATCTTGGAAAAGGTGCCCTTTAATGTTTCAAGGATCTTTTCCATTTTCTTCTGGCTTTCGGCCTCGATGTCATCGAAGTCGATGCTTGCGCACAGGGTGTTCTCCCACTTGGAAACCGGGACGAAATACCCCATCTTCTTCTGGACCGCTGAATCACCCGGCTTTTGCCATGGGAATACCGCCGACACTCCTCCGGTCTCCAGCACATCCTCACGCATCTCCTTGGCGATGTTCCGGCCCTTCATGTCCCTCACGTTGGTAAGAGACAAACCTCTTGCTTCAGCTTCCGGGTGACTGATGATGGTCCCTTCCCGGTTGAAAACAAATATTTCGCCCTTTCCCAGCTGAATCGTCTGCAGCCAGTCGTAGGCCAGGTGCCTGGCCTCCGATTCCGATAGCTTCCCTGTTTCCTGAAGCCTCACATACTCTTGGATGACTGATGCGGAAACGGTCGCCAGATGTTTGAGCTCATCGTCCAGGCGAGAGAGAATCTGAATCTTGTCATAGATGAGCCGGTTGTATCCGGCCTGGATATTCAGATCCAGCAGCTTCAGCACGTTCTGGGCGGAAGCCTGTTCCGCATTGAGCATGGCCTGCCCGACGTCCCTGTGGGTGTAGAAGAGGACTGCTCCGGCAGTTATTCCAACGACACAGGACATGAGGAAGATGATTTTGGATTTGAGTGACTTAAACATCACACTGCTCTCGCGAGTTTCTTGTGCTGATCCGTGTGCCGGGAGAGGTCTCTTCAGGTTCCTGGCAATGCTGTTGCGGAATGATCGGGTTTTCCGACGGACGCCCCCCTCCAATGAGTCGGTCGAGAGCCGGAAAAGCTTAACCGAATCTCCTGGAGCGCCACCCTGCCCTTTTCTATTTGATGACAATTCTCTCGGAGAGCAACTGCCCGCATTCCGAAGCCAGCAGGGTTTTCCATTCCCCAATGTCGAGCCGATCCACCGCAATGTCCGAGACCGTCTCGGACAAGGAAGCCAAATGCGCCTCCTTCACCGTGAGAGAGCCCATGCTGTTCAGATCATTCGCCGTCAGTCCCCCACGCGCCATGATTTCCAGGGGGCCGGCGGGAACCAGGCGACCGTGACCAACGTGGGACATGACCGTCTGCATTCCCGAGAGGTATCCGTCCGTCGGAACGCTCCCGATGGGTTTGACCATGTGATGATACCCGGGGATTTTCCTCAGCCCCCGCAAAACAGCGCGTTGAATGGCCGGCAGGTATTCAGCCTGGTAATATCCCCCCAGACAGATCACTCCACGCGCAAGGGCCACTGTCAGGTAACAGGTGAAGAGTGAGGGGATCAGGCGATTTTCCCGCATGGACTCCAGGAGGGCGGCGGGGGAAAAGGGAAAATCCCAGATTGTGCCTCGATCGTCCAATCCCCGGAGTCGCTCCTTCCCCTGGTCATCCCTTTCAATGGTGAGAGGGATTTTCCTGCCGGAACCGTCGACTCCCCAGAAAAAGAGGGTCCCGCAACCATTCGAAGGGATCTGTTCCGCATGGTCGCCGCACGCCGTCCGCAACCTCCTGGACAGATTTCTCTGGTGCCAGCAGATCCTATGCCCGTCAAGCCCTTCCAAGATGTGGCTCCTGAGCTCCGGGTCGAACATGACCTTCCATGCAAGGCTTTCCGAGTTGAGCAAGTCGACTTCCAGGAGCATCCGAACAAGTTTTTCGAGTTCCAGATAGGCGAGATCCGGGGCTGAATGAGGGTCCGAGAAAAGACGCTTCCACGCCCGCTGGTTCAGGACGACCGATTGCTCGGAATAGCTCGACAATCCCATCACCCACGGGTCTCCGTAGTCGTTGAGCAGCATTTCCCTTGCGCACGCCGCAAGCTCCTGGGGCATCTCCCCTTTCCTCGACATCCCTTCGACCCTCTTAACGGCTCTATCCACCATCGCCCGGTCACAGCCGGATGCGGCGCTGACCATCGTTCTCTTGTGTCGGTCCGGGAAGATGGGCAACCTCTTCGGGGCATCTTTCATTGAGTCTTCCGGGACCTGGTAGATCAGCATTCCCAGTGGGTAGGTGAGGTTGTTCATGGGAATGTTCCCGCATGAGAACACCGGCACTGTCGTCAGGGAATCACCGGCGTTCTGCTTCATGAGGGAAAAGAGGAGGGTCCCCTGAACGGACTGGGCGAAGTAGTCAACCCCATGGTGGTTGGCCGTCAGCACGACGGGGTGTTCCTCCAGGTCCCGTGCCGCCTTGTACGCCGCCGCTTCTCCAAGGAGCGGCGTTCCATAACGATAGACCGCATCGCCCAGGTCGCGCCTCTCCTGATAACCTCGGGGCACAATCCGGGTCAGAGCCTTCAGATAGCCTGTGATGGTGCAATCACCGAACTCGGCAAGGGTGTGCTTGAGGACCGGTGCACTTTCGCATGCCATCTCCAGCAGTTGCTCTCCGACAGTCGAATGTCGCCAGCCATGGCCCAAGGCGGCATTTCCATGATGAGTCATTCTAAATCCCTCCGATTTCTCCAAGGACTGAAGCTCTTGGTTTTCTTGTGTTCATGAGCAGAAACAGAAAGGCGGTGAGGAGGTACATGAGACCGAAGAAGGCAATGCCGTCGTTGATGTTCCCCCTGCTCATGACCGCGCTGAATACCATTGGACCGAGTGCCTGTCCGATGCGGCTCGACGACCTGAATATCCCGATGGCCTTTCCCTCCCCCAGTTCCCTGGTTACAGGCAGCTGCAGCACGTAGGCGCTTTGAGATGCAAGGACAAAGCTGCTGGAAAGGCCCAGGAGCAATACGGCGAGCACGGCTGCCCATATGCCCTGAAACATGTGGAATGAGAGGAAGGTCATGCCGCCAAGGACACAGCCGGTGAAGACGTAGAGCCGCTTGTCATTGGATGCGTCGACGTGGCGACTGATGACCGGCCCCAGGTAGATCAAGCTGATTCCGTAGAGCATCAGCACACGGCCTATGGTGGATTGTGAAGCACCCATCTGGGTGAGGTAAATGGGGCTGAAGTAGTTGAGCAAGCCCACCACACCGATGGATGCGGGCAAACTGCTGAAGAAGATGAGGCTGAGCACCGTGCGGTTGAACAGGAAATTGATGAATCGCTGCGCTTTGTACTTTCTGTTCCGTGGTCCCGGATTCGTCGCGAGCACCGGCGGTTGGATCGGCCTCTCCATGTAGCCTCGCATGAAGAGGAATGTGTAGACCAGGGTGCCAAAGAGCACAGCCGCACCGATGCAAAAAACCGCTTCGTAACCGAGCTTCTCCGCCAGCATTGCACCCGTGGCACTGCCGCAAATGCTCCCCGCGTAGATTCCCGCGAAGAGCTGCGCCAACCCGTGGGCCTTGCACTTCTTCTCGCTGAAATGGATGACAAATCCCTGGGAGGCCATCAGCGAGAGGCCATAGCCGGCTCCGGCGACGGCCCTCGAGAGGATGAAATGAATCGCGTCGGGTGCGAGCCAGGAGTAGAGCACTCCCCCCGCGGCAAGGGACAGGCCGATGATGAAGGGTTCGTGCCAGCCTCTCCGGTCCACCCAGGCACCGGCAATGAGTATCGTCAGGCCGACGAAGACGAACTCGATGGAAATGGGCAGTCCCATCACAAAGTCCTTGGACAGTCCCATGATGGGCTGGTACAGCCCCTTCATGTGGAGGGGCAGGAACGAAACGGAGATGTCGATGCCGAAGACGAAGAGGAAGGCGGCAGGACGCATGATTTCGGCACGCAAAAGCCTCCCCCCGGTGACCTCCGCCGACTTCTTCAAAAGGAGCTCGAAGCCGAGAATCAGCAGCTCCACGAGGAAGAGAATGGAGATGACCACGACAGTCAACGCGTCGGCGATGACCTTGGCGAGCTTCCCCCAGAGGAAATGGGTTGTCACCCCTGCCATGACATAGCCTTTGACCTCTTTCCCCTGGACGATTTGCTCCCGAGCCTCGTGATGCAACATTGTCGGCAAGAGGCTCCCCATCAGGTTCTTCACCTCCTCCATGATCCCAGCCGCAGGGAGTTCCACTGTATTTCGAGGGGTGAGGTGGATCAGTCGCCCGTTCTTGTCGAGGAGCCGGATGCGGCTGAATTGGGGAGACTCCTCAACGATGCTTTCCATGACGGTCTCGGCTTTCGAAAGCGCTCCTTGAGCTCCCCCGGTCTCCAGCAGTCCTTCCACGTATGCTCCCAGCATCCGCGCCGTCATCTCCGCATCATGTCTTGCCTCTCGCCAGGCATGCGTGGAGAATGCGAGGACATTGAAAGTCGAGAGGAGCAGTTGCGCCGATGCAATCACAACAAACACCGCCAGTGAGACCTTCCTGCGCTGGGAACGGTGATTGGCCATCCCGCTGCCTGCAAATCCTCGCAGGAGGAATGCCAGGAGAGGAGCGCCGGAGAGGAAGATGAAGCCAGCCGCCAGGATGGCGAGAAGATGGGCACGACTCACGGCACCGGAGAGGGCCCCTTCTGGGACGGCGAGATTCAGTCTCGCCCCTTCATGACCCTGCGAATCCCGGACAGGGAAGGAAACCAAGCACTGCCCCCGTTGTTCCGAACAGCTGACCGCGCCGTCTTGAACTTTGGCCCCATTGCCTTCTCCTCGACTTGGAAGGGCAACAAATGGGACCCGTCCACCCGGAGAGGAAACATGAGGAACGGCGAGAAGAGGCTCCCCACGCAAGACAAGGGAAATGGACAGATCGGTGATGGGCAGCGGTGTCAAAGCCTCTGCAAACGCGTTGCCCTCCCTCCGCGGACGGCGTTCGAAACTCAGATGGACTTCATGGAGCAATTTGTCCAACACAAAGGGTCCCTGCGGATCTCCCGCCAACCGGCGAACGCTTTCGTGGGACTTGAGGGAGTTTGAAAACGATGACCACTCGTCTTCCGATTCTCTTCCAACCTGAACAATATGCTCCAGTTGCTTCTGCAGACTCCGTCCGATCCGCTCCAGTTTCGAGGCGATCGAATCGCGGTATAGGTTGCCGAATGCCGTCCAAGTGAACAGCAGGTTGAAGCCAAGGGCCAGAGCGAGGAGCAGAATGGCACCCGAGGTGAATCTCAGGCGGTCGGTCCTTCCAGATCGCCTGTCCGTGGATTCGGGAATGAAGACCATGCCCGCTTTGTTCATGTGTGAATTCCAATCATGCCAGGACGCCGGGAGTTCGGGCTTCCACCCCCGGCGTCTTCTGCTGTCTTGGGAGCTCAATTGAACGATACCGAACCATAATGCTGCACTGATTTCTCCGCCTGCGATGGATAGGCGGTTGCGGGACCCATCGTGCTGCCCTGGGATCTTTCGGTCACGAACGTGCCCTCACAAAGCATGGATGGCCGACCGTGCAGCACCCAACCGTCGGAAGTTTTCCGCACGCGGATCTCCGCATTGTCGTCATGCCAGCGGCAGCGATGGGGCCAAACGGGGATGCAGTCGTCTTCGACGAGACCCAGGGACTCGGCGACACAGGCAACGGCCAGAGCGCCTGTCCCGCACGCCAGTGTTTCCCGGTATATTCCCCGCTCGAAACACCGATACTCGAGGGTATTCGTTTCCTTCACCTGGCGGACGAAGTTGATGTTGATACCCGAAGGAAACTGGTCGGCGTACAGTCGCGTGAGGGCCTTGCCAATGAAGTGAACAAACGCGGAACTGCTGCTCCGGCGTTTCTGGGAGGACCGCGCATCGGAATTCGGGGAAGCATCGTGGGGAAATATGATTCGTGAAAGCTCTGGAATGGAAAACCCCGTGTCCGTGAAGACGACGAGATGCGGTTCCCCCGTAAACACCAGATAACCCTTCATGGAAAAGGATGTTGCATCGTCAGAGAATTCACTCATATCCGATTTGCGGAAATTCTCTATCTTGATGTCCTCGATGAGATCGATGTCCTCATCGAATCGCTTTCGAAAGCTCAGAGCGGCCAGGCTGGGGGGTACCCTTCTGGGCTCGCCCATGTTCGCCCAGCTTGACCGGTCGAGGTCCGTTCCAATGGAGACGATCCTGGGCACTGGATTGGGAATCTCTGTCATGATTTCCGTTGAGTCGATCCCGTACTGAAGAAAAAGGTAGTTGGCGATGCTCATGAGACCGTTCCCGCAGGAGAGGGCTTCGGTTCCGTCAGGTTCGAACATCCTGAAGATATACCGGGCTCCGTCGGCATTCGGGGCCTTCTCCCAGTAATGGTGATGCTCGTTGATGGCACTGAGCACCTCCGGCGTGCAGGCCTGCACCACCAGGAAATTGTCCGAGCCAATTCCAAAGTTTTGGTTCGTCGCCATGTACGCAAATCTTTGCTTTTCCGGTTCGCTCAAGACCGGGTTCCGGGTCTCGTCCACGATGACAAAGTTGTTTCCGAAACAGGTGTGCTTTACAAACTGCAGTCCCATGAGTGACTCCCTTTCCTTTTTCGTCTTTGTCGCAAGAGCTCTTTAGACTTCTTTGTGCGCTCTGCTGCTGTTTCAACTTATCCGTTGAGAGAAATCTCCGGTCTCGACATGTTCGGGGTCCAGGAACCGGCCCCCGTGAGCATCCCGGAGGCCCGCTTTCCTCCAACGGCCCTTCATCGATACAGCCTGATCATGTTGCCCAGCACTCTCCCGAAATCCTCCCGATCGTTCTCCGGGTACGAGAGGTACCGTGGACCGAGTCGATGAGCCAGGGAGACCGTGGCGCCATCGTGATCAGGCAAGATCAAAACGACCCGTAGGTCCGAGAGCAGCTCCCGCAGGGGAAGGAGGCTCTCGAGTTCCCCTTTGCTAACCACTTTCAAAATGGCGATCTTCAGCTGCCTCCTTGGTTGGAGGAGCCTCACCTTCAGTTCATCCGGGGTCTTGTAGATCGCGATGCCTTGCCTCGGTGCCGCCTTGCGGATCGCCGCCTTGAGTTCTCTCACCCTGACCGGGTGATCCGCTGAATAGAGAAGAAGTTCCATCTGTCCGCACATCCTTCACGCATGGGTTCAGGGCATCCGCCATTGGCCACGCCATGGGACTAAGGCAAGGTGAATGCCACATCCGTGTTTTTGCTGTGTATATCTATAACAGATGGATTTTATTCAATTTAATTGGCTGTCTGTTGGGCGGGGGGAGCCGGGTATCAGGGATGCGATCGTCCGGAAAGGTGGAAGGGTCCATGAAACCGGATTGAATTCCCGGAAAGATCCGGGAAGGGGATCATGAGGGAGGACTCTTGATGGCAAGCTTCGTCTTCGGTGGGAACGGGGGTTATCTCCCCACTCCGATGGCGTAGATCATGGAATTGCTCAAACTTTCAAGGATTTCATCCAACTGGCTTTCGGTGAGGTAGCCCTTGCCAAGCAGGATCTGGCCGATGAGCCTGTGGCTTCCCATCTCCACGTTCTCCCTGGCTTGTATCTGGAGTGCCTCGAGAAGTTGCTCCGTCGTGATGAAACCCCTGTCCACCGCGATGGAGCCGAACCGTTTCTGCAAGTGACCTTTCATCGATATGGCTCCTCTCTGTCCCGCCGCAAGGAACGCCGTCGCCCTGGAACTGTCCGAACGGCTGCTTCTCGACATCGGCAATGATCTTTTCTGTCCATATCTCATCGGAAGATCGCGCGGAAAGGATGAGACTCGCGCATCGGGGCCGCCTGGCCGATCTCGACGAATGCCGGCCATCATGCGTTCACGAACCGGCAGTGACATTGGCGGCTCAGCTGAAACCCGCAACCCCATGCCGAGCGAAGAGGCGCCGCCCGCGGTTTTCCAGAAATACCCCGGAAAGATTCTTCTAATGCACTGCGTGTCAGGATGCCGAATTGTAGGAGCAGTTGAGCACTCGTCGAGGCTTTCTGGTCGCTCTTTCGTTGGGGCCCTTCACCACCCCGAACGTGGAGTGCCAACGCAATACAGCAGGCAAATTGGGGATATGGAATGGCGAATGTTCTGATCATCGATGATGATCGAATGATGTCCAAAACACTGGCTCTCTTGATCAAGAGTGTCGGGCATGAGGCCCGCTACGTCCTGACCCTCACGGAGGGGATGAACCTTGTCGCCAATGATCCTTTCGATGTGGTGTTTCTCGATGTCTGCATGCCAGACGGCAGTGGACTCAAGGCGGTTCAGAAGATCAAGGAGAGTCCCTCACAGCCCGAGGTGATCATCATCACGGCCGACGGGGACCCCGACGGCGCCGAACTGGCGATTCGCAGCGGCGCTTGGGACTACTTGGAGAAATCACCTTCCATCAAGGATCTTCTTCTGCCCCTTTCCCGTGCCCTGGAATACCGGAGGGAGAAGATCGCCGACAAGCCCCCCGTGGTTCTGCGCAGAGATAAGATCATCGGAGGCAGCCAGAGGATCCAGGATTCCCTGGACCTTGTGGCGCAAGCCTCGGCCTGTGCCGTCAACGTGCTCATCACGGGAGAAACCGGTACAGGCAAGGAACTCTTCGCCCGGGCCATTCACGACAACAGCGAGCGGGTTGACAGGAATTTCGTGGTGGTTGACTGCGCCGCACTCCCGAAGGAGCTCGTGGAGAGCATGCTCTTCGGTCACCGGAAGGGCGCCTTCACCGGTGCTCATTGCGACCAGACCGGGCTCATCTCGCAGGCTGACGGCGGAACCCTCTTCCTCGATGAAGTGGGCGAACTGCCCGCGGAAATGCAGAAGAGATTCCTCCGTGTCCTTCAGGAGCGATCATTCAGGCCCGTAGGCGCCAAAGAGGAGCTCACGAGCAATTTCAGGCTCATCGCCGCAACCAACAGGGATCTCGATGCAATGGCCGATGCGGGAGCCTTCCGAAAAGACCTCCTCTTCCGTTTGAGGGCGCTTGCCATAGAGTTGCCTTCCCTCCGTGACCGCCGGGAGGACATCCTGGATCTGGTGCGTTTTCACATATCCAGACTCTGTGATCTTTACGGCCTGGGTTCCAAGGGGTTGTCGCCTGACTTCCTGGAGGCCCTCATGGGATATGACTGGCCGGGAAACGTTCGAGAGCTGGTCAATGTGCTGGACGGTGCGGTGGCCCTGGCTGGAAGGAACCTGACCCTCTTCAGCAAGCACCTTCCCGTTCACATGCGCGTCCACATACTGAAAGAAAGCATGCGCAAGAGGCAGGATCGGAGTGGAGGGGTGACACTCCTCGATGCGAACAACGGGATTTTGCCGAGCATGCGCGATTTCCGCGACACCCTCGAGAAGGAATACCTGAACAGGCTCATGGCTCAGAGCACCAATGACATTCTGGAGGCGACGCGGATCTCAGGGGTCTCCAGATCGCGCCTTTATGAACTGTTCAGCAAGCACAGGCTGAATCATTCCAAGTCTCCTGCGGAGGAGGACTAGTGTTCCATGAATCCGGACTTCCGGACTCGATCCGGTTTCTCGACCTCGGAGAGGACAAATGGGTCTTTCGGCGTTACTGGAGTTCTTCTTATCTCTGTGCGCGAGACCAAGCCCAGGTTCAGTTTCCTCGAATTTGCAGGCCCTGGCACGATTCCTGTTTATAGCAATTGAACAGGGAGTCCATGCAGAAGAGGGGAATTCCGGCCGGCAATGAGTTCGAGCCGACGGCAATCGTTCGCATCAGGTTCGTCACGGAGAGGAGAGGGTCCACATGAGGAAGAGTGTTCTTGTGGTCGAAGACAACGAGTTGAATATGAAACTGCTCCAACACCTGCTCACCGTTGGAGAATACCAGATACTGAAGGCAACCACCGCCGAGGAGGGACTGCTGCTTGCTCGAGAGAACCACCCCGACATCATTCTGATGGATGTTCAATTGCCCGGAATGAACGGTCTCGATGCGACCCGTCTCATCAAAGCCGACCCGGCAATGTGCACGATTCCCGTGGTCGCCCTCACCTCCTTCGCCATGTCGGGTGACGAGGAAAAGGCCTACGACGCCGGCTGCAGGGGCTACATCACAAAACCCATCAGCACGCGAACTTTTTTGCAGGATCTGTCTGTTTACATTGAACCGTGAAGGACGAACCGATGAATTGTCCCCGCTGTGATTCGCAGGAAGTCCCCAGTCAGGTTTCGCCCTGTTCGAAATCCGACCTGGACCCTCCCCCCTGGAAGTCGCGCGACAATTCCACGACCAATTCAACAGGCCCCGGTGGAGGATTCCTGCGCAAGGACATCCGGCTCCCCTCGCCCCCGGCTGTTGCCATGCGCATTTTGGAAGCGGTCAGGAACGACAACATTGCGTCCCGGGAGCTGGTGCAAATCATCTCCTCGGACCCGGCCCTTGCCCTCAAGGTCCTGAAGGTGGCCAACTCGCCCGTTTACACCCGATCCACGAAAGTGGCGACCGTCAAGGAAGCGATCACGGTCCTCGGGAGCAACGCCCTCAAGAACATCGCCCTCTCATTCGTGATCATCGAGGGCATCTCAACCAGTTCGAAGATGACCTACGACTTCGAGTCTTTCTGGCGGAGATCCATCACCGCGGCCGTTTCCACCGAAATCCTCTCGAAGCGCCTGCGGGTGAGCCACGATGACCTTTTCATCAGCGCTCTGCTGCAAGACATCGGAACCGTCATCCTTTGCCTGCACATGACCAAGCTGGGACCGGAGGCGCCCATGAGCAATCCTCATCCCCTCGCCACCCCCGCCGAGGAGCGCGCCGCTTACGGATTCGATCACCAGGAAATCGGATACGATATTCTCAAGGAATGGGGCCTGCCTGAAAGCATTTGCCATCTGGTACGAAACCATCACAAGGCTGAGGATGTCCCCAACGAGCTGCTGCCCAAGCTCAGAATTCTCACTCTGGCCAACACCCTTTCTTCCCTCTTCCATTCCACCGGATCCCCCGAAGACTTCGAGAACTTCAGCCAGGCTCTGGAAAGCCTCTGCCGGGCGACGAGGGATGAGATCGAGACGTTGATCGATTCGGCTCATGAGAGAACCCGAGAGATCCTCTCGTTTTTCGAGATCGATCCCGGGAACATGAAGACGTGTTCCCAGATCCTCCAGGAGGCCAACGAGGAGCTTGGCAGGCTCAACCTCACCTACGAGCAAATGGTGGTCGAACTGCGGCAGGCCAAGGAAAAGGCCGAAAACCTCGCCCATGAGCTCACCGAGGCCAACTCCAGGTTGCGCGAGCTCACGTACAGGGATCCCTTGACAGGCCTTTTCAATCACGGCCACTTCCAGGAGCTCATGGACCGTGAGCTCGTCAGGGCTTCCCGGTACGGCCACCCCCTCTCCCTCATCCTCTTCGATATCGACCACTTCAAGCGGGTGAACGACCAATACGGCCATCCAACCGGAGATGGAGTCCTGAAGCGAATCAGTGAGATCGCGATGGACACCGTGAGGGCCTGTGACTACGTGGCCCGTTACGGCGGAGAGGAATTCGGGGTCATCCTGCCGGAAACCGACGCCAAAGGCTCCTTGATCCTGGCGGAAAGGATACGGAAAACCATCGAGAGCACGGAGATATGTTTCAACGACGCGCGCATCGCGTCAACAGTGAGCATGGGCGTTGCCACGTACTACCCGGGAAAGGCGGTCAAGTCCAAAAGTCAAATCATTGCCGCCGCGGATCGCGCTCTTTACGAATCAAAAAGGCAGGGAAGAAACAGGACCTGCCTCGCACAGTTTTGATGTTTATCGAGGATCAGCATACTCCCGGATAGAAAGGACATGACGGGCGATGGCACTTCGCGATGAGGAAAAACACATGGATGCAAGGCTCGAGGGGGCCTCCGCCGAAGGCCTTCTGGACTCGGCAGCCTTGAATGACATCAGATCGTTGGATCCCGACGGTTCCGCCGGTTTTTTTGCGAAGATCGTTGAAACCTTCATCAACAACACGGAACAGCTCTTTCAAAACACCAACTGGGCAGATCCGGCCATAGACCCGGATTCTATCCGCAAGGCCGCTCACTATCTCAAATCCAGCGCAGGATCCATTGGGGCCAGAAGGCTCTCCGCCCTGTGCGGCAACCTGGAAACGGGCATCCGAATGGGAGAAGCCACCGACGTGGAACGACGCTTCGCCCAAATCCGGTCCGTATACCTGGAGACCCGCGAGGCTTTGCAGTCGGCGCTGGCAGGAGGAGAATCATGATCCACGAAGACTTTGACAGCAAGCCACTGGTGCTTGTCGTCGACGACGAACCCACGACCCTGCTCCTCCATTCCAGGTCCCTTGAAATGTCGGGCTTTTCAGTCATCGTTGCGGAGAATGGCGAGAGGGCCCTCGCCCTTTTCTTGGAGCGAAAACCGAACATCGTCCTTCTCGACGTTCAAATGCCGGACATGGATGGGTTCGAAGTCTGCAGCCGGATACGCGGTCGCAGGGGAGGACGGGACGTCCCGATCCTCATGATCACGGGAGTCGACGACGTCGATTCCATCAAGCGGGCCTTCCAGGTTGGAGCGACCGATTTTGTCACCAAACCCGTCAAGTCCATCATCCTCACGGAACGGGTGCGATACATGCTCCGGGCCAGCTTCGCGTTTCAGGAGCTCAAGAGGGCCCAGGAGGCTGCCGTGAAAGCCCAGAAAATCGCGCGCCTCGGCGGATGGGAACTGACTCCCCGAACAGGGTCTTTTGCCACCTCCGATCAAGTCCGCGCCATATGCGGCATGAACTCGCACGACGGCAAACGCTCCTGGGAGGACTTCCTGGCTTCCGTGCACCCCGAGGACCAGGCCCCGCTCAGATCCTTGATGCAAAACGCCCTTCGCATGGGCAAGTCGCAGTTCATGGATCACCGGGTCCTGCTCCCGGATTTCTCCGAACGCATTGTTTCGCATCAGATTGAGGTGGAGTTGGACGAAGGCGGGGAAGTCTTGCGGCTGTATGGGACAGTTCAGGACATCACGGAGAGAAAGCGGACGGAGCTCTTCGAGGCCGACCGAAACCGCATCCTTCAGTCAATCATCCAGAACCAGGGACTTCCGGACATTCTCCATGAGGTCGTCAAGGTGGTCGAAAACCAATCCCCGGGTTCCGTCGGCTGCCTGTGCCTGGTGCAGGAGGATCAGATCAAGGTCTTCGCGGCCCCTGGGCTTTCCGAGAGTTTCGTGCAAAGCCTGAACAATCTCACTGTGGGCCCTGAATCCGGCTGCTGCGGTTCCGCGGCGTATTTGGGCCAGCCCGTGATCGCCCCTGACATTTCGCGGGGCACCTTCTGGCAGGGATGCCTGGATGCGGTGCGCGAGGAAGGGATTTGCTCCTCCTTTTCAGTGCCGATCCTTTCGGGGAAAGGGCGCACTCTCGGCACCATTTCCCTGTTCCGCGGAAAATTCCATCACGCCACCGACGAGGAAATCAAGCTTACGGAAAAGATGGCCCAACTGGCCGCCATCGCCATTGAACAGTGCCAGCTCTCGGAGCTTCTCCTCCATCAAGCCAAGCACGACGCTCTCACAGGGCTATTGAACCGCAGCGCGCTGTCCCAGTTGCTGGGTTATCGCCTCAACGGCAGACGGGGCAATTCCTCCAGGGCAGCTCTTCTCCTCGTCGATCTCGACCGGTTCAAGCGAATCAATGACAGCCTGGGACATGAAATCGGGGACCTCCTGCTCTGCCAGGTGTCGGAACGCCTGCGGGAATGTGTCCGGAAAAACGACCTCCTGGGCCGCATCGGAGGCGATGAGTTCCTTGTCGCCCTCTACCCGATCCACACCGCCGCGGATGCGAGAAAGGCGGCTGACCGCATTCTCAAGAGCCTCACGAGGCCCTTCAACATCCAGGGCCACCAGTTGCACATCGGGGCGAGTATCGGCATCAGCATGTTCCCCGACGACGGCCCCGATACGGCCATCGTTCAGAAGAACGCAGACATCGCCATGTATGTTGCCAAGAACGAGGGAGGCAACTGCTTCCAATTCTTCAACCCGGAAATGAATGCATCCCTCATAGAGCGTCTCCAGATTGAGAATGATCTGAGAAAAGGCATCGAGCGAAACGAATTCGAGCTCCACTACCAGCCCCAATACGATCTCAGGAGCGGCAAGCTCGCCGCCCTCGAGGCCCTCATTCGCTGGAACCACCCCGAGCATGGCCGCCTGGCGCCTGATCGCTTCATTCCCGTGGCCGAAGAGAGTCTCCTCATCATCCCCATCGGGTCCTGGGTCATACGGGAAGCTTGCAGGCAGAGCGCTCAGTGGGTCACCCAGGGCTATGCTCCCGTGCGGATCGCCGTGAATGTATCGGCCATGCAGTTCACCCAGCCGGACTTCGCTCAGATCGTCGCACGGGCTCTCAGGGACAACAATCTGGACCCGAAGTATCTGGAAGTTGAAATCACCGAAACGGTGATCCTCAAGGACAAGGAGGAGGTTCGAAAGAACCTGGCGGCCCTCAAAGAGATGGGCGTGATGACGACCATCGACGACTTCGGGACAGGGTATTCATCCGTCACCTACCTGAGACAGATGCCCCTGGACTGCCTCAAGATCGACAAATCCTTCATCAAGGAACTCTTCGGCGATGATGCCTCAGCCCTCAGGACAAAAAACCTCGTGAAAGCTTTCGTGGCACTGGCCAAGAACCTTAATCTCACGCTGGTGGCCGAAGGCATTGAGAATCCAGACCAGTGCGAGTTCGTCTCCATGATCGGGTGTGAACTTGGGCAGGGCTTCCTCTTCAGCGCGCCCCTTCCGGCGAGGGAAATCATGTCGGTCCTGGAGGAATGTCGGACGAATCCCTGCGACTCCCACCAGAAACTGGACCCCCCCTCGTTGCAGCAGACGGAGGCCGCCTGCTGAGAACAGAATGTCGGAAACCGAGGGTGAATCCCCCCAAGTCGACGAACCGCGCTGTTAGCTTGCGCAGCAACGGACCACCTCTTGAGAGAGGATTCCTGGAGGGCTTCCAACACAAGCCCGGCGGGAGTCCTGAACCATGACTGCACCCATCCGCAAGAAAGGGGCTTCTTTATGAGAAAGCTCGCCATCGCACTTCTCTTGGGTCTTCTGCTGAACAGCTCCACGGCCCTTTCCAATGATAAACCCACAAAGGGCGGCACACTCATTTATGGCCGTGGTGCGGATTCGGTGACCCTCGAGCCGGGGAAAAGCGACGATTTGGAATCGTGCAAGGTCGTCGAAAACATCTACGACGGTCTTGTCCGGTACAAGGACGATTCCACGGAGGTCGAACCGGCCCTGGCCGATTCCTGGGAGGCATCCTCCGACGGCTTGCAGTGGACATTTCGGTTGCGTAAAGGGGTCTCGTTTCACGATGGCAGCCCGTTCAATGCCGATGCCGTCGTGTTTTCGTTCCTGAGGCAGATCGATCCCGAGTATCCCCACTACCGGGATGACTTCAAGTGTGCTTCCTTCACGTTCCAGTACGTCAAGAAGGTTGAGGCCACGGACAGCACCACCGTCAAGATCACCCTGGAAAAGCCCTACGCCCCTTTTCTGCAGAACATGGCCATGGTCTATGCCCGCATTGTGAGCCCTGCCGCCGCGGCCAAATGGGGCGGTGAATTCGAAAAGCATCCAGTGGGCACGGGTCCCTTCAAATTCGTGGAGTGGACAGGGGGCGACCGCATCGTCCTCGAGGCAAACCGGGACTACTGGGGTGGGGTGCCGCATCTGGACAAACTGGTCTACAAATCCACTCTGAACAATCGGGACCGTGTGCTGGAGCTGAAGACCTCGGCCATCGACGTGATGGACGGGATAGGTCCCGAGAACATGGGCGAGATCATGAGGACCGGCAGTATTCATCTGGACATCAAGCCCGGCCTCAATGTGGCCTACCTTGCCATGAATACCGAGAAGAAGCCCTTTGACCAACCCGGGGTGAGAAGGGCCATCAACCACGCCATCAACAAACAGAATCTGGTGAAGCTCATCTACAGGGACTTGGCCATTCCTGCCAAGAACCCCATGCCCCCCACCCTTTGGGGTTACGCCGACGACATCGAGGACTACGAGTACAACCTCCGCAAGGCCAGGGAGCTCCTGTCTGAAGCCGGATTTGGCAACGGTCTCGAAGCAACCATGTGGGTCATGTCGACTCCCCGCCCGTACATGCCTCAACCAGAGGAATTGGCCAGAATGATCAAGACGAATCTGGCCGCGGCGGGAATCAAGATCAACATCGTCTCCCTCGACTGGGACAGTTACCTCACCAGAACAAGCAATGGCGAACACGAGATGTGTTTGATCGGATGGGTCGGAGACAACGGGGACCCGGACAATTTTCTGTATGTTCTTCTGGATGAGGACAATGCCATAAAACCGAAAGCGGAGAATTTGTCCTTCTTCAGGAACAGCGGGCTCCATTCCGTTCTGTTGAGAGCTCAGCACAGCGCCGATCAGTCCGAGCGGGCGAAGCTTTACCAAGAAGCTCAGAGAACCATCCACCGGGAAGCCCCATGGGTCCCCCTGGCTCACGTCCAGCAGGTCGTCGCCTTACGTGATACCGTGCATGGAATCATTCAGCATCCCTTCGGCATGGTGAGGTTTCATAAGGCATGGAAAGAAACAGAGTAACCCAGGCCGTCTCCTACTTTTCCAGAAGAATCTTCCGACGGCGTTCCATCGCATCCAAGTTGGTGCTCATTTTTCTGATCGTCATCATATGCCCCATGGCCTTGACCACATTCACCAGCATGTGGATGACCCACGGCAAGGCGGAAAGGGAGATCCAGAGAAACAGCCGGAGCGCCCTGGAAAAGGCGAGCAACATCCTCATGGAATACACCGGCAGAGCGGAAAGCGAAGCCAACCTGCTCGCCAACTCCAGTGAGCTCAGACGTCTAAACGCTCGTGGGGATTTGCATTCGTATCTACACACCAAGAAAGAGCTCCTTTCCGCTTCCATCCTGGAGGTCTTTGACCTCGACAGTGCCCTCGTCGCCCGTGATTTCGTCCAACGAAGGAACATCGAGCAGTTTTTCACTTCGGGCCACGACATGATTCTCAAGCAGGCTCTTGATCTCTCGGTTCAGTCTGATTTCTTCCTCTACCCCACTGGCCTGGCCATCAAGGCCGCAGCGCCCATCATCGACGCGAACACTCTGGAGATACTCGGCGCCCTCGTTGTCACCTATCCTGTCGATTCCACCCTGCTGATGTCCATAAAGGAGGAGACCAGGGCAGAGTTGACCCTGCAGTGGAGTGAAGATGGCAGGGTAACCAGCACCATTCAGGATGATCATGGCAGGAACCTCGCACAGGCGTGGCATTCGTCACCACTCAGCCTTGGCGCTCCGGCCGAAAAGGGGTTTTCCGACCATCGACTCGAGCACATAGGCGGGAGGCTCTACGCCGTCTCCTACCGCTTGCTGAAAGACACGCAATCCCGACCGATAGGCATCTTGTCCGCGGCCCTGGATTGCGCCGAGGTGCAACAATACAGGCAAGACACCATAAGGATCGTCCTCGTGAGTTCCGGGATCGGCTGCATTCTCGCCATTTTCCTTGGTTTGCTGACCTCTTTCACCTTCACCTGGCCCATTTATCAACTTCTCACCGCCACGCATCTGCTGGCCCACGGCCACCTTGGGAATCGAGTGCAATTGAGGCAGAAAGACGAAATCGGCGAGTTGGGCAATGCCTTCAACGAGATGGCCGAGAAGCTGCAAGAAAAGCAGGAGGAGCTCCTGGCGGCGGTCGGCAAGAAGGACGAATACGCCAATCGGCTTGCTGAATCGAACCAGGAACTCGAAAGATTCAACAACGACCTCGAGAGGCAAGTCGCCTTGAGGACCGCCGAGCTGTCGAAGACAAACGAGGAATTGGAGCAGGCGGTTGTGGCTCTGAAGGACGCCAAGGAAGCCGCTGAAGGCGCGAATCGCGCCAAGTCCCTCTTCCTGGCCAACATGAGCCACGAAATCCGCACGCCCATGAACGGAATCCTTGGCATGGTCGATTTGCTCCTTGAGACCAATCTCACGGAAAATCAGCATAAATTCGCGGATACGGTGCGCTCCTCCGGAGAAACGCTCCTGCAAATTCTGAATGACATCCTGGACTTTTCCAAGATTGAGGCGGGCAAGCTCACACTGGAAGAGGTCGCCTTCAACGTCCATGAAACCGTCGAGGATGTGGTGGAGCTCATGGCTGAGCGAGCCCAGACCAAAGGCTTGGATTTGGCTTGCCTGTTGGAGAACGAGGTTCCCCAGGCACTTGTGGCCGATCCGGGTCGTCTGCGGCAGATTCTGACCAACCTTGTTGGGAATGCCGTCAAGTTCACGGAAACAGGAGAAGTGTTTGTCCGTGTCTCCACCCTTGAAAGTTTCGGGGATCGTGCCCTCCTGCGTTTCGAAGTGAGTGACACGGGCATCGGAATTCACCCTGACGCACAATCGCGGATTTTCGAATGTTTCTCCCAGGAGGACGACTCCAACACCCGCAGGTATGGGGGCACTGGCCTCGGGCTGGCCATATGCAAGCAGTTCGTTGACATGATGTGTGGGCGGATTGGTGTGGAGAGCGTTGTCGGCAAAGGCTCCCGATTCTGGTTTGAACTCCCGCTGAAAGTCAGCCGTGATGCCCCTTCCACCCCCACCCACCGGAACACCCTGCGGGGGCTGCGGGCCCTCATCGTTGACGGAAGTCCGGCCAGCCGCCGCGTCATGCAACATCACCTGACCACCTTTGGGATGCAATCCGTGAGCGCCGAAAATGGTGCCCAAGTCCTTGACCTGTTGCAGGCGGACGCCTCGGGAGATGCTCCTTTTGATTTCATCCTGGCTGCCTTGAAGATGCCCGACATGAGTGCCTTCACACTGGCCCGTTCCTTGAGAAAGGACCCTCGAAATGAGCGGGTGAAGCTCCTCGTGCTGGCTCCCATCAATCTGGACCCCACAGCGATCATGACCCGGGAGCCGACCATAAGAGGGGTCGTCATCAAGCCTCTTCGACAGTCCCAGCTCTTCAACAGTCTAGCCTCGGAGACGCCACGGGCAATGGTGGACCCACCCTCGCCATCCACCGCCGAACCATCGTTTCCAACAGGACAGCAAAAACTCGGCGCAAACATCCTCGTGGTCGAGGACAATCCGGTTAATCAAATGCTTGCAGTCACCATGCTCAATACACTCGGGTGTGAGGCCAAGATTGCGAGCAACGGGCGCGAAGCACTGGCAGAGCTGACCCACGCTTCATACGACCTCGTCCTCATGGATTGCCAGATGCCGGAGATGGATGGGTATGAAGCAACTTCGCTGATCAGGGATCATGAACGGAAAAAGGTCTTGAAACCTCTGTCCGCCCACTTCGGACAGGAGAATTCCTCAAACCTCGCACCAATCCTTCGAGAGTCGGCAGGTGAAGACGGTCCGACACCTCCCCGCGTTCCCATCGTTGCCCTCACGGCTCATGCCATGGACGGCGACAGGGAAAGATGCCTTACGGCCGGCATGGACGATTACCTGACCAAACCTTTCAGAATAGATCAGTTGAGAATGATCCTGGAACGCTGGCTGCCGGAAAAAGCCTCATGAAGATCCGGGGACAGGGTGCGGGTTGACCTGGATGCACACTGTGGAGTATACAGGCTTTCACGGCCACGTCCGGTGCGGATGTGCCAAGAAATCGGCGGACCGCACCCGTCACACTGGAATGGAACCTCTTGCCAGGAAGAACATGATGAGCTTTTCAAAGCCAAAGCGCCTTTTGCCGGAGGCATTGGCCTCAGCCCTTGTCCTGGGGTTTTGCCTTTGCCTCCTTTCAGCTTCCGTACCGGAAATCTCCGCCGCCGCTCCCAAGGGTAAAGACCTGGGAGAGTCGGAGGGGGCGGTCATCGTCTTGGGCAAGAAAAGCTGGAAAGAGTGGAAGGCTGAAACGGACTGGGATTCTTACTCGGCCGACCGGTACAAGCCGCTGAAAGCGAACACCTCAAGGATCTCCCGCCTCGTCAAAGCCGGGAAGGCCACCTTTCTCATTTTTGCGGGGTCCTGGTGCAAGGATTCGGAAGCCCAGCTTCCCATGATCATGAAACTGCTCAACGCCGCGCAGGTACCACCCAGGAGCATCGAACTCTTTGGAGTCGACGCCAACTTGAAGGAACCCTCCGGAACGGCGCAGCGCCACGAGGTGGCCAACGTACCCACCTTGATCATTTTGAGAGGGCAAAGCGAACTGGGAAGAATCGTGGAGCGCCCTGAATCGACGTGGGAGGATGACATCCTCGCCATCTTCTCCAAGTGACGCCCTGCCCACCGATGCGACCCAAACTCGGTCCAGACAGGCTCCCGCAAAAGCATTTCCGTTCATGGTTCGATACCTCACCACGAACAGTGGGAACAACCGATGCGGCCGCCCCAAGGTATCGAAGGGCAGATGCCGACCTTTGAGGGAAGCTCCAAGATTCAAGTTTTCATTATTTTCTCGATTTTTTTTCCATTTTGCTCTTGCACCGAACCCTCAACTCGGTTATTTTAAGAGCACCCCTATTCATTACTAACTCTTTCCTCAGAGCCTAGGCCGCCCAACCTGGGCTCTACTTCTTTCTTGCCCCCACGAAACGCAGCTTCCACACGGGATTTTCCGCCTGCCGAAGGCTGCCCTTCCTCTAAGCACTGCTCTCCTTCAGACGACGAGTCTCTTCCCCCTGATGAATTGATCCACCAGGGAGAAAATTGTTTCATTGCCGCAGAAGTTCTCTCGCCGAATGTTTTCCCGGTATCGATCCAGGTTTTTCTCGAAGGAAGGGATCGCCGTCCCTGCTGGGTTGAACCCCGTGAGGCACAGGCCGTAGCCCAGTTTCTCCAGATAGTGGGCATTGAGGAACTGCTCGAAGATGTTGCCGATGGGAAAAGAAATGACGGGTTTCCCGAAATGGAGTGCCTCGGAGATGAGCGTGTGCCCGCCTCCGCAGACCACATAATTGCTCGAGGCGAGGTCTTTCAGAAAACCTTCCTCCGAGAATTCCCTGAACGTGAGATGCCCATCGCGACCATTGGCTTCCAAGCCATAGATCACAACGGGGCGTCCGGTGCTTCGCAGAAAAGGCAAGAACTTCCTGAAGGTGGAAGTGCTCTGGTAAGCCAGGATGTGATCCCCGTCCTCCTTCACCTCAGCGAGCACGCGATCCCGGAGCAGGGGCGGCACATGCCTCGCTCGAATGCCGCTTCTCACGCGGCGTGGCTTGAAGAAGGAAACCACGAGGTACTGGGAGGCCGCGCTGAAAAAAGTCCTTGCAGCGACGAAGGCCCCGAAATAACTGGGAACCTGGGACATCGGCACATCGTGGGTCCAGCACGTCACGATGTGCTGATGATCGATGGAAAGACAGGGAACTCCCAGCTTCCTGCTGGCAACGGGCACGAAGTGTTCGTAATCGGTTATGGCCACATCCGGTCTGAAATCATCGAAGAGGCGAAGCACCGATGCGAGGATCCCGCTGCGGCGGGCCCAAAACCGCAGATTGCTTTTCGCCATTTCGAGGCCTGCCACCCGATGTCCCCGCACGGGGGTTTGCGGGTTGGGACATTCCACCGTCGGATACTCCCGGCTCAAAACCGGAATCCCGTCGGTGTGGGTGAGAAACAGGAATTCGTGCCCTGGAAACCGGCGTGCAATGGTCAGAGCCCTTATGGCATGACCGCGGCCATTGCCCTGAACCCCATAGATGATTCTTGCCATGGATCTCTTTGCCCCTTATTCCATTTGGTTTCAGAATTCTCGCCTCAGTTTCCTCTATCCCGATCTCGACTTGAGGATTTCGAGAATCTCCTTGATTTTCAAACCAACGGCTTTCAGTCTGGTCTGGTCTTCGCCCTCGATGTGTGCCTCGCGTCCCCTGACCATGTCCTGCACCCGCTTGACCAGGTCCGGCAGAATGTCATGAGCCTCCTGGAGATGAGTCCCTTCCTCGTTGAGGTAGGATGCCACGGCACCAATGGTGCGCAGATGGATGTTCTCCGCACCGATTTTCTCGGTGACCCCGCTTCGATCGAGCAAATCCCGGGTTTCGGACTGGAGTCTGCTCAGGCGCAGGCGCACTCCCGAGGCGCCCAGTTCCTCCTGCACCACCCCGAGCATTTCCGCACCGGGAATGTCCAAATCACTGGTCATCTCCAGATCCAGCACGACACTGCGGATGGGCGGATTGCTCGATCTCACGGTCTCCACGATCTTATCCCTGAGGGACTCGGCGTTGGCGTAGAAGACGCCCTCGTCGAAACGGATGATACACAGACCGGGGATGGTGATGTTTTCAGGGTTTTCCCGCAGGTCCGCGAACTGCAAACGCCCCGGTACGCGCCCCAGAATGCTGAAGCGCGCCTGGGAAGCCCGCCCGACCACGAGCAGCAGCGAGAGAACCACGCCCACGAGGACACCGCTCAGGATTCCGAACACGAGTACACCGAGGAGGGCGGCCATCGCCGTCCAGAACTCCTGGCGTCTCAAATGGTAGAGGCACTGGAGGGATTTCAGCTTGAAGAGACCCCGAACCGCCACCAGGACCACCGAAGCCAGAATGGGCTCGGGAAGCATGGTGAAGAGATCCGCCACGAAAATCAAAACGCACGCCACCAGGACCGCCGAAAAGCCACTCGCCAGAGGAGTCCTGGCTCCGCTCTCGTCATTGAGGGCCGTCCTGGAAAAGCTCCCCGCTACCGGGTAAGCCTGGGTCAATCCCGCCCCCACGCAGGCAAACCCCAAAGCGAGCAATTCCTGATTGGCATCGACCCGGTATTTGTTCTTGGATGCGTAGCTTCGAGCCATGCTCATGCCTTCGATGTAAGCAAGGACAAACGCGGCAAACGCCACGGTAAGCAGGTCACGGATTTCCAAGAGGGTGAGGGCGGGAAGAACGACTTTCGGCAACCCTGCGGGAACAGCGCCTATGAGGTGCACGCCTCGCCCTGCGAGGTCCGCGTTGGTCGCCACAACGATGGCGCTGCCCACCACGAGCAGTGCCCATGGAAGGCGCGGAAACCGATGCTCTCCAAGAAGGATCAGCAGGATGCCCACAACCCCGGTGAGAAGGGCCCACGGATTCGTTTCACCCAGATGCTGCACGATGTAGAGGATTCTCTCGAAGAACTGCCCGTGGGAACCACCTATGCCAAAGAACTTACCCAGCTGGGTGGAGGCGATGAAAAGGGAAGCGCCACAAGAGAAGCCCACCAGCACCGAATCCGAGATGAAGTTGACAAGGAAGCCGAGTTTCAAGCCGCGGGCGACGAAGGCCATGGCCCCCATCAGGACTGCTGTCATGGCTGCCAGGGCGTAGTAGTGGTCCTGTGATTCGATGACCAGCGTGGCGAGCCCCGAAGCCACGAGGACCGACACGGCAGACGTGGGACCGACGGCAAGCTGTCGGGAACTGCCGAAGACCATGTAGAGCAGTGGAGCCGTGATGCTCGCATAGAGTCCTGCATGAGGCGGAAGACCCGCCAGCCCGGCGTAGGCCATCGCCTCGGGAACGGTGAAAGCGGCCAGAGTCACGCCCGCCGTGAGGTCGCACCGCAACCACCCCTTGTTGTAGCTTTGCAGCCAGGTAAGGATCGGAAGATAAGGGATAACCCGCTTCATGAACGCTCTATTCTCCTGTCGCATTCCGCCGGAAGATGGGAAACGGCTGGGGTCCGGTCTGGTGGCAAAGAGAGCTCATCCTCGAAACCCAGATGTTCGACGAAAGCCTTCAACGATTAACACGCATCGCTGCCGGGAACAAACGCGGATGTTTTTTTTCAGTCGGATCAAAATATTGGGCCGCTTATTTGTAATGCGGCAGGGGAAGGGCAGGAAGAAGATGAAATCCATCCTTCCAACTACAGCTCCACACAACAATGGCCAACAAGCCGGAGAACCCCAGCGTCACCGCCGTTTGCAAAATGGTGGTTGCCGCACTAACTTTACCCTTGTATTTTTTGACGACAATCAGGGAGCGAAATCCACATGGAGACACTACTCGAAAAGCACTGGCACCATCGCCCTCCGGAAGAAGTCGCTGACCTTCTAAAGACCGAGAGGGACAAGGGATTGGACCTCCTTGAGGTTCGAGCCAGGCAGGAACATTTCGGCCCGAATGCCCTGACCCCCAGGAAAACCCATGGACCCATCATGCGGTTCCTCCTGCAATTCGCCCAACCCCTCGTCATCATTCTCGTCGCAGCCGGACTGGTGACGGGCTTCATTGTGGAATGGGCCGACGCCAGTGTCATTCTGGGAGTCGTCCTCATCAACGCCTTCATCGGTTTCATTCAGGAATCGAAGGCTGTGGGGGCCATTGAAGCATTGGCCCGTTCCATGACCACCGGGGCCAACGTTCTGAGGACCGGCCAGGTCCAGACGGTTTCATCGGAGGAGCTGGTGCCGGGAGACATCGTGGTCCTGCAGTCGGGGGACAGGGTTCCCGCGGACTTGCGCTTGTTCCAGATTCGCGAGTTGCGCGTCGATGAATCCGTCCTCACCGGTGAGTCCATTCCCGTGGAGAAGGCCCTTGGGCAACTGGAGATGGAAACTGTCCTCGCAGACCGCAGGAACATGGCCTATGCATCCACCCTGGTGACTTACGGGCAGGCAAGGGGCATTGTCGCAGCCACGGGAGATCGGACGGAGATGGGCCGCATTTCCCAGTTGATTTCAGCCGTCCCATCCCTCGAAACGCCTCTCACCCGTCGCATCGCTCATTTCAGCAGAATCCTCCTCTTCGTGATCCTGGCTCTGGGTGCCCTCACTTTCGGGGCGGGACTGCTCCATGGCGAGAAGGTCATCGACATGTTCATGGCCGCGGTGGCTCTGACGGTGGGAGCGATCCCGGAAGGGCTCCCCGCCGCGGTGACCATCATCCTCGCCGTCGGCGTGTCCCGCATGGCGAAGCGCAGGACCATCATCCGCAGATTGCCCGCCGTGGAGACCCTCGGCAGCACCACGGTTGTCTGCTCGGACAAAACCGGTACCCTCACCGAAAACCAGATGACGGTGAGGCAAATCGTCTCCGGTGCCAAGGTCTATGACATCTCGGGGTCGGGGTATGAGCCGTCCGGGTCCATCACGCTGGAGGGCCGGCCCATTGACCTCGGACTCTCTCCTGCCTTGGTGGAATGCCTTCGTGCAGGTCTACTCTGCAACGATTCCAGGCTCGTGGCCGACAATGGCCGATGGACCGTCGAAGGTGACCCCACCGAGGGGGCACTCATCGTTTCCGCGAGGAAGATGGGGCTCGCAGAAGAAGCGGAGAAGCTGGCCCTGCCTCGATTGGACACCATTCCCTTCGAATCCGAGCACCAGTACATGGCAACACTCCATGCCACGCAGGAGTCAGGTGCGGCCCTTGCCTACGTGAAGGGCTCCCTGGAGTCGGTTCTGGCCAGATGCACGGCGTCTCTCGACTCATCGGGCGGGGTCGTCCCCCTGGATGAGGAAAAGGTCCGAAGCGCAGCCGAGGCGTTGGCCCGAAAAGGCCTCCGGGTCCTCGCCTTCGCCAGGGCAAGCTTCAGCGGAGACCGTGCTTCCATCAGTCACCGGGATATCTCCGGGGGCTTGGTCTTCATCGGACTCCAGGGAATGATCGATCCTCCCCGCCCGGAGGCCGTCGCCGCAGTGCAGGCTTGCCAGAGAGCCGGAATCGAGGTCAAGATGATCACGGGTGACCATGCGCTCACCGCTTCGGCCATCGCACAGCAGATCGGCCTCTATCGAAATCCTGGAAGCTGCAGCCCCGACTGCCACGTACTCACGGGAAAAGCCCTGGAAGAGCTCTCAGATCAAGAGCTCATCGATGTCGTGCCAGACACGGAAGTCTTCGCGCGGGTTTCCCCCGAGCAGAAGCTTCGGCTGGTCAGGGCCCTTCAGACCAGGGGACACATTGTCGCCATGACCGGGGACGGGGTCAACGACGCCCCGGCCCTCAAGCAGGCGGATATCGGAGTGGCCATGGGAATTATGGGAACCGAGGTGGCCAAGGAGTCCGCTGACATGGTTCTCACCGACGACAACTTCGCATCCATCGAAGCCGCCGTGGAGGAAGGCCGATGTGTTTTTGACAACCTGGTGAAGTTCCTGGTGTGGGCCCTTCCCACCAACCTCGGGCAGGGTCTGGTGATCCTGGGGGCGGTTCTTGCGGGGCTTCCCCTCCCCATCCTTCCCGTGCAGAGTCTCTGGATCAACATGACAACCGCGGGATCCCTCGGCCTCATGCTGGCGTTCGAGCCCAAGGAACCCGGGATCATGACCCGCCCGCCACGGAATCCCCTGAGCCCGATCCTCTCGGGGGAGCTTCTGTTTCGCATTCTCCTCGTGGGTTTCCTCCTCCTTGTGGCGGCCTTCGGACTTTTTGAATGGGAAGAGCTCTCCGGAGCCTCCCATGCCGAAGCGCGCACAGCTGCCGTGAATGCATTCTCCGTCATATCGGCCCTCTATCTGCTCAACTGCCGATCCATGAACAGCTCCTCCTTCACGACGAACCCGTTCAAAAACGCCTGGATTCCCCTCGGGATCGTCGCCATGATTTCCATACAGGTCGCCTTCACCCATGCACCGTTCATGAACGAGTTCTTCCACTCAGCTCCCATAGGCGGGGAATCCTGGGTAAGAATCGTAGCGGTCGGGGTTGCCGCTCATGTGATCGTGGAAATCGAAAAATGGTTTTTCAGAAGGAAGCGGGTTTTGGGTGAGAAAACAACGGATGAGGACGCCTCTCACCGAATTTCGGGAGGTGAGGAGAACCCGGCATGGACCGGTGGCGGATCGAGGGGGGGAGCATGAAGGCAAGCCGGTTGCGGATAAACCGGTTGAATCGGCGAAGGATGGACTGGACTCCATGGAACCGAGAGGAGGATGAAAAGTGCGAAGATTTTTGATGAGTGGGGCTTTATTGGCACTGGCCATGGCCATGGCACTGGGATTCGGCTTGGCTTATGCCCAACCCAAGGAGCTTCAGGTGGGCTTTGTCTACGTATCTCCCATCGGCAACGCCGGATGGTCCTATTCCCATGACGTGGGGCGCCAGGAGGTGGCAACCATGGAGGGAGTGAAAACCTCTTACGTGGAGGCGGTTCGCGAAGGACCCGATTCGGAACGGGTCATCCTCAACATGGCCCGCAAGGGATATGACGTCATCTTCGGCACCAGTTTCGGCTACATGGATCCCATGCTGAAAGTGGCCAACCAGTTTCCGAACATCATTTTCATGCATTGTTCCGGTTTCAAGTTGGGAAAGAACATGGGAAACTACTTCGGGAGGATCTACGAGCCCCGCTATCTTTCCGGAATGGTGGCGGGAGGCATGACCAAGTCCAATGTCCTGGGCTATGTGGCGGCGTTCCCCATACCGGAAGTGATCCGCGGCATCAACGCGTTTGCCCTTGGGGCCCGTTCGGTGAATCCCAAGGCCCAGGTCCGGGTCGTCTGGACCAAGACCTGGTACGACCCGGCCACGGAAAAAGAGGCCGCCAAGAGCCTCCTCGATGTCGGCGCCGATGTCATCACCCAGCACCAGGATTCCCCGGCCGCCCAGGAGGCGGCACAGGAAAGGGGTGTCTATTCCATCGGTTACAATTCGGACATGTCGGCTTTCGCCCCCAGGGCTCATCTCACCGCCCCAGTCTGGAACTGGGGTCCCCTCTACAGGAAGATTGTTAAGGACGTCCAGGAGGGCACGTGGAAGAGCGAGGCCATCTGGTGGGGGATGAAGGATGGAATCGTGAACCTGGCTCCTTTCGGTCCCATGGTCCCCGAGGATATCCGTCTCAAAGTGATGGATAAGAAGAAAGAAATCATGAGCGGAGCCACCCACCCATTCACCGGACCCATCAAGGACCAGGGCGGCAACGTCCGGATTCCCGAGGGGAAAACCGCCACGGACGAGGAACTCCTGAGCATGAAGTACTTCGTTGAGGGAGTGGTGGGAACACTGGAGTGATCTGGGCCGTGATGGTTATATCCGTTAAGGTGACACCTTTGCGCCTGCGCGGAAATGACGGGTGAAAAGGGCGCTTCTATTCGTGATGCCCTCAAAGGCGGGCATCCAGGGTAATCTAATGGACGCAAGGTTCCAGCCTCAAGCGGCGTGGAACTTTCTGAATCCGCCACGAGCTGCTCATCGATGATCCTTCGTGTTCAAAAAAGACATGACCCCATGGGCTGGGGGTCTTTGCTCATAGTCTCTGGTGCCGTGCTCCTTTCGCTCGGTCTTTCCAGCGTTTTCCTGGCGATTCAGGGGAAGCCCGCACTCCCGGGGATGGCACTGCTGGTGAAGTCCGCCTTCTTCTCCGCCTGGGCTGTTGAAGACTGTTTGATCAAGGCGGTGCCGATCTTTCTCTGTTCCCTTGGTGTTGCCATCGCTTTCCGCCTCCAGGTGTGGAACATAGGGGCCGAAGGACAGTACGCCCTGGGGGCCGTGGGTGCCACCTGGGCGGCCTTGACCTATCCGGATCTTCCCTGGTATTCCCTCCTGCCGCTCATGTTCCTTGCTTCCGCCGTCGCCGGGGGCATTTGGGGGTTGATCCCGGCGCTCCTGAAAATCCACCTGCGGTCCAACGAGATCATCGTCACCCTCATGCTCAATTACATCGGCATTCTTTTCCTGGAGTACCTGGTCTACGGCCCCTGGAAGGATCCCACGAGCTTCGGATTCCCCATGACTCCGGAGTTCTCCGCTGGGGCCACCGTCGGCCACATGGGGAGTACCAGGCTCCACTGGGGAATCCTCCTGTGTGTCGCTGCGGGAGTGGCGTGCTGGGTGATGCTGAGATTCACCCGACTGGGCTTCGAGATCGCGGCCAGCGGAGAAAACCGCCGCGCGGCCAACTATGCCCGGATCCACTCGGACCGGCTCATCATGCTCGTGATGGTCGTGGGGGGGGTGCTGAGCGCATGGGCCGCCCTGCTGGAAGTCTCGGCCAACGTGAATCGCCTCCAACCCAGCGTCATTGCCGGATACGGGTACACCGCCATCGTGGTGGCGTGGCTGGCGAAGCTCAATCCGCTCGCCATCGGCATTGCCTCGTTCCTGCTCGCTGGGCTGAGGGTTGGACTGGAGACCCTTCAACTGGATTTGCAGGTCCCCGCCGCCTTCGGGCAAATCATGGAAGGCCTGATCCTGCTCTCTGTCCTGGCCGGAAGCTTCTTTTCCAGGTACCGCTTTGCACCGGGGAGAAAGGCATGACCCTGGAAGCCCTGACACCGCTGCTTGCAGCCACCGTTCAGTCGGGCACGCCCATTCTCTATGCGACCCTTGGCGAAATCCTCACTGAACGCTCCGGAACACTGAACCTCGGTGTCGAAGGAATGATGATGGTGGGGGCCCTGGCGGCATTCCTCACCGGGGAAGCCACGGGCCAACCCTTCCTCGGCTTTCTTGCCGGTGGACTCCTGGGGGGTCTCCTGGCGGGCTTGCACGGCCTGATCTGTCTCGGGTTCCAGGGAAACCAGGTTGTGTCGGGGCTGGCGCTGACGATCCTCGGCACGGGCCTGGCCAATTACCTGGGCACTCCCTACGACGGCCAGAGCATCCAGGGCTTTCAGACGCTTCCCGTGCCCCTTCTCTCCCAGGTTCCCGTCCTGGGTCCCGTGTTGTTCAACCAGGACCCCCTCGTTTACCTCTCGTACGCGATGCCCCTTCTCCTCTGGATCACCCTGCGTTTCACCCGCTGGGGACTCGCGTTGCGGGCTGTCGGAGAGTACCCTGAGGCGGCTCTGGCAGCCGGTATTTCCATCGTCGCCACGCGGTGGATGGGAATCCTTGCGGGTGGGTGCATGGTTGGGTTTGGCGGAGCCTACCTTTCCCTCGCTTACACTCACTTGTGGACCACCGGGCTTTCCGCCGGCCGCGGATGGATCGCCGTGGCACTGGTGATATTCGCTTTCTGGCGCCCATGGCGAGCCATGGCTGGGGCTTACCTGTTCGGCGGCGTGATGGCTTTTCAGTTCAGACTTCAGGCCGCGGGAACCCATCTTCCCTCGTCTCTCCTCATGATGCTGCCTTACGGGTTGACCATCGCCGTGCTTGTTCTTTCGTCCTGGAAAGGCCGAGGCATCGAGGCGCCCGCCTTCCTGGGTGTCAACCTGGAGCCATGGGACTGAGAGGAAGTGACTAAAGCGAGGAGAAGTGCCTAAAGTGCCTAAAGTGAGCTAAAGTGCGTAAAGTTAACAGGAAGACTTTCTCATGACAAACAGCAAAGAACGATTCAAGCGAACCTACCCCATTTCCTGGGAGCAACTGCACAGGGATTCCAGAGCACTGGCCTGGCGGCTTCTCGAACACGACTACTTCAAGGGAATAGTCGCCATAACCCGGGGAGGTCTGGTGCCGGCGGCCATCGTGGCCCGCGAACTGGACATCCGGCTCATCGATACCGTGTGTGTCAGCAGCTATGACTGGCAAAACCAACAGGCGGAGATCGAAGTTCTGAAGGCGGTGCGCATGGACGGCGGGGGATGGCTCTTGATCGATGACCTGGTGGACACGGGCAGGACTGCGCGGACAGTGAGGGAGATGCTGCCGAAAGCCCACTTCGCCACGGTTTACGCCAAGCCCCAGGGAAGACCCCTGGTGGACACCTTTGTCACCGAAGTGAGCCAGGACACCTGGATCCTTTTCCCGTGGGATGCCGAATCCCAGTTCATCCAGCCCATCGTGGGGCAGAGATAGGTCGGTTCATGGATCCCTCCACGCCGCCCATCATACGCCTTGAAAACATCAGCAAGTCCTTCGGGCGGGTTCAAGCCAACCGGGATGTGACCCTGGAGATCCGTCCTGGACGGGTCAAGGCCCTGCTCGGGGAAAACGGAGCGGGCAAGAGCACCCTCATGAGCATTCTCTCCGGCCGGATTCAGCCGGACCGGGGGCGGATTGTTCTCGACGGAATCGAGAAGTCCATCCACTCGACTCACGCCGCCCACCAAGTCGGCATCGGCATGGTGTACCAGCATTTCACACTGGTCGAGGCCATGACCGTTGCCGAGAACATAGTCCTGGGGCAGTCCATGGGCTTCTGGCTCTCCCCCCGCGGAATTGAGGGCGACGTGGCCCGCCTCGCCGAGGGATACGGGATGGGCATCGATCCGGGGGCAAGAGTTTCCGGGCTTTCCATGGGGGAAAAACAGCGGGTGGAAATCCTCAAACTCCTCTACCGTGAAAGCCGGATCCTCATCTTCGACGAACCCACCGCCGTCCTCACACCCATGGAAACCGAACAGCTTTTCCGGTCCTTCAGAAGGATGACCGAGCGGGGAAAAGCCATCGTCTTCATCAGTCACAAGCTCGATGAAGTGATGGCCGTCGCCGACGAAATCGCCATATTGCGGAGGGGATCCGTGGTGGCGGAGATGGACGCCCGGGAGGTCGGTTCCAAGGCCGACCTGGCCCGCAGGATGGTGGGCCGGGAGGTGCTGCTGCAGGTCCACAAGGAACCGGTGGAGGCGCGCCAGATCGTCTTGCGAATTGAGGGGTTGAAAACCCCCGGCCTGACCGGCATCAACCTTCAGCTGCGCCAGGGAGAGATTCTCGGGGTCGTGGGCGTGGCGGGCAACGGCCAAAAACCGCTGGTGGAGACGGTCTGCGGCATGAAAAGGCCCGAAGGCGGCACCGTGAGGATTCTCGGAAGAGACTGGGAGGATTTCCACCGGAGCCACAGCTGGGATGGCAACATGATCTACATCCCCGAAGATCGAAGGGGGCTGGCGACCTGCCTGGAAATGAACCTCATCGACAACTTCCTCCTCACAACACGCCGTGGGTTTTCTAAGGGACCATGGCTGCTTCGACGAGCTGCCAGGGAGAAAGCCATGCATCTCATGGAAGAATTTGACGTCCAGCCCCGTGATCCCCAGGCCATCGCAAGGAACCTCTCGGGGGGCAATCTCCAAAAGCTGGTCCTCGCCCGGGAATTCACGCGCAGGCCACGGCTCATCGTGGCTGAACAGCCCACTCAAGGGCTCGACATCGGAGCCACGGAAGACATTTGGAATGTGCTCCTGAACGCCCGCAAGGAAGCAGGGATCCTGCTCGTCACCGGCGACTTGAACGAGGCCTTGACCCTATCCGATCGCATCGTCGTCATGTTCGGCGGCCGCATCATGGATACCCTGGACGTGGGGGAACCGGACCTCGTCGAGGGCATCGGCCTCCTGATGGCTGGCATCGCCCCGGAACCCGATGATCTCCCCCGAACAGGGTCAGCGGAGGAAACATGCCTGGACTGAGGGGAGTTTTCCAGGACCATGGGCAACCTGGACCAGAGCCTTGCAAATGGCCTCATGCATGGGGATGAGGCGCGTCGGGATGAGCTCCCGGATGAGGTTCTCGCGGCACACCACTTCGTTCTTGAGCCCTTCCAGCAGCGGCATGACAATTCCCGCCGGGACCGGGGTCACCAGGTTGATCCAGTAAGCTGAGAGCACAGGGGTCAAAACCGGCACGGTGATGACGATGCGCCGCAGACCCCGCACCTTCATGTATATGGCCATGAGCTCCCTGTAGGAGAGGATGTCCGGTCCGCCGATGTCGAATCCTCTTCCCGCGGTCTCCGGCACCCGAAGGCACCCGATGAGGTATTCGATGACATTGTCCACCGCGATGGGCTGGGCCCGGGTTTCGATCCACCGCGGGCACAACATGACGGGCAGCTTTTCCACGAGGTGCCGAAGCATCTCGAAGGGCGCCCCGCCAGCACCGATGATGTTTGCTGCCCTGAGAGCCGTCGCTTTCGCTTTTCCCGAGCTCAGGATCCGTCCAACCTCCTGGCGGCTCTCGAGGTGCTCGGAGAGATCTTGCCCCATTTCGCCGAGGCCGCCCAGGTACATGATGCGGCTCAACCCGTCTTCGTCCGCGGCCGCCACGAAGTTCTCGGCGGCTTTCTTGTCCCGCGCCGCGAACGCGTGAATCTCGGACAGGTTTCGACCGCCCATGGAATGGACCAGGTAGAAGGCGGCGTCCATACCGACCAAGGCCCGGCGCAGGCTTTCCTTGTTCAGCAGGTCCCCCTGGTGAACCTCAACGAGGGGGTGCTCTCCGAATGCCCGCCGAAATTTTCGCTCCGGAGCGCGCGATGCAGCGCACATGAAAGCCTTGGCTCCGCAGGGCCCGCAAAAGGCGCCCTCCCACGAAACCAGTGGCACCGGTCAAAAGAACCTTCGGACTCCTTTCATCCATGGGATCGGGCCTCTTCTGAAAGTCAACGGATCACTGCAGTGCCTTGATAAGACAGGCGCTTGCCCGTCACGGGCGAATTCCATCGAGCAGGTTCACAATGTGATCACGCTTTTTCAAAGAGGCGAGCCACTCCGGTGGAATGGATTCCATCCCCAGATGGGCGCCGAGGAGCATCCCCACGAGCAAGCCTCTTGCCGCCGAATCTCCCCCGGCCATGACGTTCTGCACGAGAGCCTCCTTCAGGTCGGATTCATGGCGGGCCACCAGATGGACCACGGACGGCACTGCGCCCCGCTGATCACAGCTCTGACCAAACTCGAGGACCGCCTGTTCCGTCTCCATTCCCGCGCTTTCGAGCCCCCTGCGAACGCTTTCCGCCAGGGAGCCTCCCGGGTAGACCTCGGAGCAAACGACATTCATGGCCTGAGTGGGACTGCGCCCCTGAAGCACCAGCCCCGCCACTCTCGCGAAGAACTCCGCCGCCTGGACCACCGATTCGTTGCTGTGGGTCATCCGCGTCTGGGCTCGGACCCCCGCCTCGAGACCAGATGTATCCTCCCCCAGGAGATATACCATGGGAGCGATGCGAGAGGCTCCGGCCAGGTCCGACGATGGGGATCCGGATTCCCCGGGTCCCTTCCCCGCCGCGAAGTTCGCCAGGGTTCCCTTCGTCGCGTGATCGAAATAGCCCTGGCAGCCTTCGAAGAACTGTCGCCAAAGGGCCGCAAAACGGTCCAGATCAAAGGCCCTTCGTTCGGCGAGGGACTCCAGGAGAACGAGGGTCTGGTCGCCGTAATGGGTGAATTCCCCGGCATCCTTCGTGGGATGATAGGAATCCTTCATGGGTTTCAGAAGGTTGTCGACCCGCCCGAACCGGCGGTTGATCTCAAAGACGTCATAGATCCAGTGGGCAGCGAGGGCCAGGGAATCACCCACAAAAGATGCAAGCACCATCGCCTTGCGCTTGTCCGCCATGATCATTTCTCCTCTTGAAAAACATGGTGAGCTTCCGGGCGTTGGCCCGCCGGGGGGAATTCACCGCGGCGGACAGAACCCTTCATTCATCTTCCTCTTTCGGCTTCACCCGGTCTGTGAAAATCTCCATGTCCCGCTCTTTCAACGCCTCCCCGATGAAGTGCTCGGCCTTTTCCGTCGCCATATCCTGTTCCATGCGGGCCTTGATCAACTCCTTCACCTCGTCGAAACTCCGTACCTTGGCTTCGACGTATTCCTCCAACTTGATGATGTGGTACCCGAAGGGGGTTTCCACGACATCACCGATCTCGCCTGGCTTGAGGGAAAACGCAGCGTCCTCTATCACCTGGATCATCTGTCCCCGGGTGAAATACCCGAGGTCCCCGCCGGCCTTGCGAACTTCCGGGTCGGGATCTTCGGAATAGGCACCAACGGCTTTCACGAAATCCTCACCCCCTCGCACCCGGCCGAGGACGTCCTGGGCCCGCGCCTTGGCCTTCTGCTTTTCTTCCTCCGAGAAATTGGGGGGCACTCTGATGAGTATCTGCCTCACTCTGACCTGTTCGGGCGCGGCGAGGTTTTCCTCGTTGATCCTGTAGAACTCCTTCATGTCCTCTTCCGAAACGGTCACATTGACCATGACCACCTTCTTCAGGTACTCCCGGGACAGGAAGTCCTCCGCAATGTATTGGAGCTGCTCCCTCACTTCCGGCCTTTCTTGGAATTTCTCCTTCTTCGCGATGTCGGAAACCGCCCTGGCTTCCAACATTCTCCTAAGAAGGGACAGAATGCGGTCCGGGTTTTCTCGAATCGCCTTCTGCTCGGACTCTGGATGATAGCTGATGAAACGATCCATGTCCGATTTCCTGATGACATAATCGCCGAGTTTTCCAAGAACCGGGTCCGGCTCCCCGGCGCCCGCCGTCGACAGGAAAAGCAAGACGAAAATCAACGGGGTGAGCATGAGCTTTCTGATCATCGCCACTCCTTGAAATGGACCTGCTGCTCCAAAAAGAATTTCACCGCTGCGCACCCGGAGATCGCTGAGACAGCAACTTGTGCGAAATGAGTCTCCGCGCTCTCGGCCTTCACTGCGGTGGATTCCAAGCTTTTCATCCTTTCGGGTGTCCCAAAAGGGGCATGAGGGACTGCGGTGGATCGAGGTGAACCGATGAAACTGTGTTGCCGGCCAATCCCGTGGACGGGCGTTGACGCCGGATCCGCCTGGAACGGTTCATGCCGTGCAGGCGCTCAGCCTAGCACCGCACCGTCAGGAAGGCATCTCTCCCGCGAGGTTTTTCAGTCCTTCGGCCAGGGAATTCGCGGGCGCCGACTCAAGCATCTTCATCCAGTTTCCCGCTTTCGGGTTGCCGAGAAGGAAGAGACGAAGATGCCCTTCGGGGAGCCGAAGGTTATTGCCGAGTTTGCGATTGATCACCTCCATGTTCTTATCGTCGCCCGTCACGAATATCCAGCCTTTTCGGGGATTGAACTGCCTTGCGTATTCCCGGATCGCGTCCGGGGTATCTCTCTCGGGATCGACACTGATGGAGATGATGAACACCTCGCTCCCCAGCCGATCCCCGAGCAGATTCTGCAGTCTGAAGAGCTTCCCCATGCTTGGCGGCGCGGTGGGGCAGTTCACATAAAAAAAATTGATCACCACGAGCCTGTCCTTCAGGAGATCGGAATAGAAGCGGACCCTCTCGCCCTCTTGAGTGACGACTTCCAGGTCCGTGAAATAGCTCCTGTTGGCTTCTTCCTGGGAAAGGCCACCTCCGTTGCCCATGAAAGTCGGCTGTGCCTCCCCCCGAGCGGCCCCCGGGGATGAAAGGCCAATGAGAAAAGAGATGCATGAAAGGCAAAGCAGCTGTTTCCACCTCGCAAAGGCCATGATGCCTAAGTCTCCTTTCGGCCGCTCAGGGACTTGCTGATCTCCGCCATGATCTGCTCCGGAGACGGAAAGCCGTGAAAGCGCCTCCAATCGCTTTCCGCCCTTCCCACAAGAGTGATGGGAATGTGGTTGTGGTCATCGATGTTGGGCGAGAAAAGCACCCCGACTCCTAGCAGGACCTGTCCAAGGTTGTACCGGTCTCCAGAAAGGAACACCCACCCGGGCTTCGCCTTCTGACGCCGAGAAAATGCCTTGAGTCGCACGGGGATATCCGTCTTGGGATCAACGCTCACGGAGACCAAAACCACATCCCTTCCCAACTGTTCCCCCAGCATCTCCTGAAGGCGGGTGAACATGAAAATGAGAATGGGGTAGGATGTGGTGCACGTGGTGTAAAATGGGATCACCACTGCCACGCGGTCCCCGATGATATCACTTCGAAATTTCACCTGGGCCCCGTCTTGATCGATCAACTCCAGATCCTGCAGGGTAACCCTCACCAGTTCCTTGGCGTTTCTCGCTGCCTCCTGATCCTGAGCAGGGTCTTGCCAGGGGTTGTTCTTTTTAACATCGAATGCCATGGATAAGCCCGGCGTGAAGGCATGCCCCATCAAAAGTGCGGCCAATATTAAAACCATCGGACTGAAGCCACTCGTCGCCATCATCAAACTGTTTTCCAAGGCTGGTACACTAAAGCTGTCCCATACCGCGAAGGGCGCAACAACAATCCGTCGCGACCGGTTGCTCCAATCTCTTCTCTCAAAGCTTTCCCCAGACAGGGGTATTCCCCACGCCTCATAGACCACGGAAACGCACCTCTAAAATAATCATCATCGACTCTGGTTCGAGGCATGGCGTGGAAGAATGATGGGAGCCGAGAATCAGGCTTGAATGAGCTTCTTTCGAATGGCGATCCTTGCCAGTTCAACCAGACTGCTCGCCCCGAGTTTTTCCATGATGTTGTACTTGTGCGTCTCCACGGTCTTGGGGCTGAGGTCGAGCTTCCAGGCAACGTCTTTCACCGAATACCCTTCGGCGAGGAGTTGCAGCACCTCCCGTTCCCTGAGGCTCAATGCATCGAAGCCGTTGCGGGAATGGTCCTCGTTATTCACGCCCATGCCATGCTCCTGCCAGACTTTGGGCGCCGTCGTGCTGAAGTAGGTGCCGCCCCGCTTCACAGCCTGGATGGCAAGGACCAGGTCGGTAATGGAATCTTCCTTGAGCACGTAGGCGGAGATGCCGGCCTTGAGCAGGTTGACCACATATTCCCTGTCCGCATGCATGGTGAAAACAATGATGTGGATGCTCGGGTCCCCCTTCTTGATCTGCATGGTGGCGTCCATGCCGTTGAGGTCCGGGAGGCTGATGTCCATGATAACGATGTCGGGCTTGAGCTGCCTGGCTTTCTTGACCGCGTCGCGACCGTTGTACGCCTCGTCCACCACCAGAAACTCCGGATGGTCTCCGAGAGCGCTCTTGATGCCCCCTATGACCACCTGGTGATCATCAACGAGGAGAATCCTGGTCCGATGCTTCTTGTCCTCAACCAACCGCATGGTTTTCCACTCACCGCAACGCTTCCCTCAACGGGAATCCGAGACACGAAACACAAGAGCGCTCCCAGGAAACACTCTCAAGACTTCCCCCCATCAGAGGGTTTGGGGGAGGGGGTGAGCGCAGGCCGCAAGCAACACCCCCAGGCGCCTCCAGCATCGTGCCGTGTCGTGACGGTTCTTTCCACGGACCCCTTCGGGCGCTTTTCCAGCCTGGACGTGTAAAATATCCACCAAAAGCTGAATGAGGTCCATCGTTTTTTCGGCGAGTTTCTCCACCCGCCGCTCTTCGTCTTCGGTCAACAAATCGGCAAGGGTGGGCCACGGTTCCCTGGTGGCCTCTGTTGATGTCTTGAATTCGGCCATCATGGCCTTTCTTGCAGGCGGCATGGGGATCAGCTTGAGGGTGATCTTGTCAAAGACTCCAAGGGTGCCTTCGGAACCGACCAGGAGGCCTCCCAGGTTGTAACCCGTGACGCACTTCACCGTACGCACACCGGCCTTGACCAACTCCCCGTTTACGTCGAAGAATTCGAGCCCCATCACATAGTCCCGGGTCACCCCGTAGCGTAGCCCGCGGAGCCCTCCTGCATTTTCCGCCACGTTGCCCCCGAGAGCCGAAACCGCCTGGCTGCCGGGATCCGGGGGATAGAAGAGCCGCTTTGCCTCCACCGCCGCCGCGAATTTTGCCGACACCACTCCCGGTTCAACCACCGCGTAGAAGTCTTCCTCTCATTTTCCAGTGCCATAGCCCCTCAGGCTGACGCCTCAGCCGGAAATTGGTATATTGATCATACCAAACATCCAATGATTCACACAATGGCTATATGCCTGCCGCTCGACAATAAAACTTGATTGAATAATGGATAAAGAAAAAAAAATGTTTTCAAGATCATTTTTTTTCTTGACATCGTGCATATGGTTTCGCAAGATGGAGCTAAATAAATATTGGTAAGACCAAATTTGAGACTCCTCTGAACATTCTTCGCAAGATCCTGGTACGGTAGGAGAAAACCATTGGGAGCTGTTTGGCCCTGGTTCATTAGGCCCAATACGGTTCACTTAAGAGAGACTCACATGCGGGTCCCCCTCCCCTCGGTGGGAGGGGTCAGGGGAGGGGGTTGATCTCATTCACTTTTCACCCTCCCCCAGCCCCTCCCATCAAGGGAGGGGAGTTTTCATGGCCTTTAGTGAACAGCATTGTCATTAGGCCCGTGCCATCATCACCTGGCGAAAGATTGGTGTTGTCTGTGGATAAGTCCTAAATCCTGAGGGTGGCACCGTTGCGGAACGCACCATCAGGGGATCCGTCGGAGAGGAAACAGCATATGGGAAGGACCGAGGCTGAGGTCACCAGAGGTGAGAGAATCAGGATCATGGTCGTGGATGATCATCCCATTGTTCGACTGGGGCTTCGCGAGCTCATCCATGTGCAAAGACACCTTGTGGTCTGTGCAGAGGCAGCAGATGCCACCACGGCCTGGAAGGAGATCCAAAGGGTCAAACCCGACATGGTGATCGTGGATATAGATCTGAGGGGACGGGACGGCATCTGCCTTGTGAAACAGATTAGCAGATATTACAGTGATATACCGGTCCTTGTAGTCACCGGGCTCGATGAGAGCAGGTTTGCCGAACGCTGCCTCCTGGCCGGAGCAAGAGGCTACATTATGAAGCAGGAAGCGGTGACATCCATTATGGAGGCGATACATTGCGTCCTCAGGGGAAAGATATACCTGAGCGAAAAACTCAAGGATGTGCTATTGATTCAATTCGCAGGTCGCTCTAGGACGGCCGGCAAATCCTCCGCTGATACACTCAGTGATCGGGAACTGGAGGTTTATCGCCTGCTCGGTTTCGGCTTTGGCACTCAACAGATAGCACAAGAGCTGAACCTGAGCAAAAAGACCATTGGCTGTTACCGTGAAAGGATCAAGAAGAAGCTCTGTTTAAAAAACGGAAATGAATTGGTCCGAAATGCGATACACTGGATCGAGGATGGGCATCCAGGAATGGAAGCCGAGAACTAGCCGGCATCATACGCCCATATCGCTTACAGGTCGTGTCATGGGATGGTATCAGTCATCTACCTAAATCATTTTACTCCTCTGACCTACAGCATAAACAGTGCTCGACCGCTTCTATTTCCCCCTAAAATTTCTCACTATCTCTACGAAACTTGTGAGGTCTCCTCGGCATCACATGCCTCGGAATGCTTGGACCTTCTCAATAATGGCGCAATGAGCGCCTGGCGTTGTTCGAATCACTGTCCACCCCATCCTTGCCTTGTTTCTCATTCATGCGGTTTATTCACAGAGTTCTGGAGACAGGTTTCAAGATTCTGACTTGACGAATTCCAATCTTGTCGTGGGAGCCGCAAATCGAACAGGCGGGCATTGTAAGCGCGCTGAGAGTTCCAGTAGGCAGCTTTGGAAACAGGTGTTGAACAACATGAATGGACAAAACCCGAACGAATATGGAGGAGAGAACCATGCTGGAGATTAAGGATAGTGTGGCTGTAATTACCGGGGGAGCTATGGGAATCGGCAAGTGCGTCGCCTCGTTTTGGGTTCAAAATGGCGGCAAGGTGGTCTTGGGCGATATGGCCCAGGAAGCCCTGGTGCAGACAAAGGGTGAGTTGGAGGCCATGGGAGGAGAGGTTGCCACCGTGGTCTGCAACGTGACCAAGGAAGATGACTGCGCCCGCCTCGCCGACACTGCCATTGAGCAATTCGGGCAGATCAACCTGGTGGCCCCCTTTGCCGGGATCATCAAGGACGGGATGATGGTCTCTCCAGACAAGGAAACCGGAAAAATCACGAGGAAGATGAGCTTGCAAGACTTCCAGTTCGTCATCGACATCAATCTCACGGGGGTCTTTCTGACCGTGCGCGAATGCGCCGAGCGCATGATCAATCACAACTGCAAGGGGCTGATCTGTCTTGTTTCCTCCACGGGCTCCCTGGGAACCGCGGGGCAGATCAATTATTCTTCTTCGAAAGCTGCCATGTCGGTCATGCCCAAAGTGATCACGGCGGAGTTCTTCCGGCGCGGTCTTTCCAACAGGCTTCGCTGTGTCGCCATCGCTCCCGGATACGTTGCCACACCCATGGTCAAGGGCATGGACCAGAAGGCCCTGGATAAAATTCTGGCCGATGTGCCCATCGGTCGCCTGGTTGAGCCGGAAGAAGTGGCCCAACTCGTCGGCGACCTCTATCGGAACGAGGCCATGGCGGGGGACGTTTACTTCATTCATGGGGGCCTGCGATTGGGATCCAAGGGATAGGTTGGAGTCTCTTTGGTTCTATCTCGGTCGGCCATAAACTTCATGACCTGGATTCCAGCCCGCCAAGGCGTGACTGGATAACGGCTCCCTGCTTAAAGCATGCAGGGACAAGCTTCGCCGGCATGACGGGCGAACTTTCATACACCAAGGAGATGAGAAGATGAGAAATGTGGTTATTGTGTCCGGAGCAAGAACGCCCGTGGGAGCTTTTGGAGGGAGCCTCAAGTCGACGCCTGTCGTCCAGCTGGGTGCGCTGGTTCTGAAAGAGGCGCTAAAAAAGGCGGGGCTGCGTCCGCAAACCGGGGCCGAACTGCAGGGGATTGAACCCGACGCTCTAAGGATCTGGGGCCCACCGATCTGGAAAAGAAGGCCTATGACTACGATGCCTCCCTGCAACCGGTCCAGATCGACGAAGTCATCATGGGCAATGTCTTGCCCGGCGGCCAGGGCCAGAACACTACCAGGCAGGCCCTGATCGGGGCCGGCATTCCCAAGGAAACCCCGGCCTTTACCATCAACAAGCTCTGTGCTTCCGGGATGAAGGCGGTGGCTTTGGGGGCCCAGGCCATCAGCAATGGGGACGCTGAGGTTATCCTCGCCGGCGGGCATGGAGAACATGAGCATGGTTCCCTATGCCGTCCCGGCAGCGAGGTGGGGCGCGCGCATGGGTGATACGGGCATGGCCGACCTCCTTATCCTCGATGGGCTGCAGGAGAGCTTCTATGGCTACCATATGGGGAATACTGCCGAAAATATTGCCGAGAAATACGGGATTTCCAGGCAGGAGCAGGATGAACTGGGGGTCTTAAGCCACCAGCGAGCGCGAAAGGCGATTGTCGAGGGTCTCTTCAAAGATGAAATCGTGCCCGTCCTGATCCCCCAAAGGAAGGGGGACCCCATTGTTTTCGATACAGATGAACGGCCGATGGACACCAACCTGGAGAAGATGGCGAAGCTGCCCCCGGCGTTCAAGAAAGAATGGGACGGTGACCGCGGGCAACGCTTCCGGCATCAACGACGCCGCAGCCGCGCTGCTGCTCATGTCGGAAGATAAGGCAAAGGAGCTGGGGCTGACGCCTCTGGCCAAAATCAAGGCTCATACCTCGGCCGGGGTGGATCCGGCCTTCATGGGCCTCGGTCCGATACCGGCCGTAAGAAAGATCCTTCAAAAAACGGGACTTTCCCTCAACGATTTTGGCGTCATCGAGCTGAATGAAGCGTTCGCGGCGCAGGCCATCGGTTGTTTGCGAGAGCTGAAGTTCGACCTGGAGAAAACGAACCTCTCTGGGAAGCGGCATCTCCATTGGCCACCCTATTGGCTGCACCGGAGCCCGCATTATCCTGTCACTTGCGGCCAGATGGTGCGCAACGACCTGGAATTCGGACTGGCAACGCTTTGCATCGGTGGCGGGCAGGGCATGGCGACCGTCCTGGAGAGGGTATAATCGGAAGCTGAGACAGCGATTGTCGAACACATATGTCTCAGTGACGTGTCCAGGAAGGCTTCTATGACGGGAGTGCTGGTCAGAGTCGCATAACGTGATGCGATTCATGAGGGAGGGAGCATTGTTTGAATTACGGAAACCGGGAGGTTGATCATGGATCATGGTGACAAAGAAAAGGCAAGCCCGGATTCACCGTTTGCCGACTGGATGAAGCTCGCCACGGATTTCTGGCAGTCGGCAGCCCAAGCCTGGCCTGCCGGCGTCCTCGATTTTCCAAAGAACTTGGAATCGTCCTCCGCGCCTTTGCCTGGCTGGATGCAGGAAGCGTGGCAGGCGCTTCTCAAAAACTGGCAAATCTCCACTGCGGCCCTGGGCTCTCCCGAGACTTTGGAATCGTTGTTCAAGGGAGCAAGCATGTTGCCCCAAGCCACGATGAGGATTGTTCGCACCACTTGGGACGGGTATTTCCAGCTTCATCAGATGTGGCTGAAAAGCGCGGGCAAGGCAGGAGAAGCAAGCAAGGCCTACAGCTATGAGGGGCTTGAACCGGATGCGTTCAAGGACTGGAGAGAGTATTACGAGAAAGAGCTTCAGCCCCTCTTGAGGGTGCCCCAGGTTGGATTGATGCGCCTCTATCAGGAAAGAGCCAATGAGGCCATCGACAAGTTCAATCAGCTGCAGACGGCCATGGCCGAATTCATGCACATGCTCAATCTCCCGGTGGAGAAATCGCTCCGGGTGATGCAGGAAAAGCTGGAGGAACAGGCGAAAGAGGGGAAGCTTTCGGAAAACTTCAAAGACTACTACAACATGTGGATAAAGATCCTGGAGGGGCACTTCATGACCCTCTACCAGTCACCGGAATGGGTCCGCGTCCTGGGCAAGACAGCGCAGGCGGCAGATGAGTACAAGGCGGCCCGGGACAATGTGCTCATGGATATCCTCCAGGTTCTCCCGGTACCGACTAACCGGGATATGATAGAAGTTTATAAGGAGTTGTATACACTTAAAAAAACAGTCAAAGAGTTGACCAAGAAGGCCAAGCAGTCAGAATCGACGACTTAGGGGAGATCCTGTATGAACACATCCAGAATTCCGGTAGACCTCATCCTGGGCAAGTTGGCCGAGGATGTGGAAAAATCGCAAGAACGCCTCCTCAAGTCGAAGGAGGTCCTGTTGGGTCCGCTTGAACACGGACATCGCCACCACACCGTGTGAAGTCGTATACGAAGAAGACCGCGTGAAGCTCAAGCACTACCTTCCCCTGGTCGAAGCTCGAGTGAAAACACCCCTGCTCCTGGTTTACGCCCTCATCAATCGAGAGACCATGCTCGACCTCCAGCCGGGAAAGAGCGTGGTTGAGAATCTGCTGAAAGAGGGAATCGACCTGTACATGATCGACTGGGGTTACCCATCGAGCAAGGATCGTTATCTGACCATCGATGACCATGTCAATGGCTACCTGGATAACATCGTCGATTTCATTCGCGAACGGCACTGGCGTGCCGAAGATCAACCTGATGGGGATCTGTATGGGGGGAAGCTTTTGCATCATGTACTCCGCCTTGCATCCCGAAAAGATCAAGAACCTGATCACCACGGTAACTCCCAGCAACTTCGACACTGACAAGGGGCTTCTCAACCTTTGGGTGAGGGACCTTGATGTGGATCGCATGGTGGACACGCGGGGCAATATCCCGGGGGACCTCCTGAACCTTGGCTTCCTGCTCCTCAACCCCCCCCGGTTGATGCTCGACAAATACGTCGGCTATTTTGAAAACGTGAGCGACAAGGTATTTGTCGAGAACTTCATCCGCATGGAAAAATGGATTTTTGACAGCCCCGACGTCCCGGGGGAAACCTTCCGACAATTCGTTACGGATTGTTTTAAAAAGAATCTGCTCATCCAGAGCAAAATGGAATTGGGAGGCAAGCGGGTCGATTTGCAGAACCTCACGATGCCGCTTCTGAACATCTATGGGCGCTTCGACCATCTGGTTCCACCCCCGATGTGTGAGCTTCTGACGAAGAGCGTTGGCAGCAAAGACACGGAAGACCTGTGCCTCGAGACTGGACACATTGGGATTTACGTGAGCTCAAAGTGCCAGAAAGAACTGGCTCCCAAAATCGCCGGCTGGCTGAAGGCAAGAGATGGAAATGAGGAAGAGGATGCCGCCCCGCAGTCATCCGGCAACGAGGAGCTGAAAAAAGAGACGATTCCGAAAAGCCGACCTTCTGTCAAGCAAACGGGAAAAGAAGACACCTCAGGGAGGGAGATCATGAACGCTGGAGACAAGAACGATTATTTCGAGGCGATCTGCAAGGTCAGCAGGGCTTTCGGAACGACTTTAGACCGGGACGAACTGCTCAGTGTGATTATAAGCAGCGCCATCGAAACCATGAATGTGAAGGGGGCCTTGCTCTTTCTCCACGATGAAGAGGAAAATGAATTTGTCTCCGTGGCCCACAAGGGGCTGTCGGATGACTACCCCAGGAAGGGGCTCACGCAACCGAGGAAAATGGTGCCCACCCTCGAGAAAGATGGCTATCTCTTTTCCCATGACTGTGCGGCCGACCCGAGGCTTGACGGCCATGATGAGAAGAAGGCCGAAGGGCTGGCTTCCATGCTGGTGGTGCCGGTCATGGTGAAGGGAAAGCTCATTGGCGGCCTTGCGCTTTTTACCGGGACTCCGAGGGAATTCTCTCGACGGGAGATCGATTTCGCATCCGCCTTGGCCGAGCAGGGTGGCATGGCCATCGAGCAGGCCCGTCTCGTTGAGAAGATCCGGCATAATACCAGGCTTTTTCTGAACCTGGCTGTGGATACCAATTCCAGCCTCAGTGTCAAGGAGGTGCTCCACACGCTGACCGCCCATGTGGCGGAGTCCTTAAAGGTGAAAGGGTCTTGCGTCCTTCTCATTGATGAAAAAACCAAGAGGCTGGAATGTGTGGCGAGTTTCGGCCTGAGTGAAGCCTATCTCAACCGGGGGCCCTTGTTCGTTGAGGGGAGCATCCAGGAGACTCTCGAAGGGAAGCCAGTTTGGGTCAAGGATGTTTCCAGCGACCCGAGAGTAAAACACAAAAAGGAAAAGAAGAGAGAGGGCATTGTTTCCCTCCTCTCCGTTCCCATCAAGACCAAAGAGGAAATGATCGGCGTGCTGCGCCTCTACAGTGCCGCACCGAGGGAATACAACGAGGACGAACTGGAGCTGATTACAGCGCTGGCCTATTTGGGAGGGTTGGCCATCCACAATGCTTCCCTGTATCTCATGCTGGAGAGCGACATGAAAGATCTCAAGGGCGAAATATGGACTCACCGTAGCTACTTCTAAAGGAAACCGCGGGTGTCCTGCGGGGGATCTATTCCTGGACCGGCGGCTCTCTTTCCGATCCTTCTTCCGGTTTCTGAAACGCGTCGAAAAGGCTCGTGAGGGGAGCAAAGGGGGGGAGAGGTGATGCTGTGTGCGCGTAAAGGTTTTTGCCCATATCCAGCCAGCTTTTGAAGTTTTGGTCAAGAGCGGCCTTCTGGGCAAGATAATTTCTGATGATCAGTTCCAGATATTCCTCAAAGAATTCGCTCAGGATGTTTTGACCATACTGGATGAACAGGTGGAGGAGGGACACCGGCAGGAGACTGTTCCGATTTCTGGCCTCCTCCACCATGATTTGAGTCAGGATGAAGGCCGTCAAGTCTTCCTCGGTTTTGGCATCAAGGACCTGCACCTGCCTGCCTGCTCTGATCAAGTCGGAAACCTGGTTCAGGGTGATGTAGGATTTCCTTTCCGTGTCATACAATCGCCTGCTGGCGTATCTCTTGAGCAACACCTTCTCGGGCATTTCGTCCTCCTCCCCGGGCACGCAAGAACTGTTCTTGTGCCATCCTGCAACAAAAAAAGCTTCAGAAAAAAATAATATGGCGATTACTCCGCTTAACTATAGAAAAAGTAAGTGAAAAAATAAACATTTAAATTGTTGGCTAGAAAAAATAATATGCTGCATTGCAATATTTTTCTCTTGACTTTTGAGGTCCAGCCCTTAAAATACACTCAACATTGTCCAATTGACACTGAACGTCAACTCACTTAACCGGAAACGCAGGAGGATTTAAAACAATGGAACCGTTGAAAATGGCGAAACAGATGATCGATTTCAACAAGGCCACCTTCGACAACACCTTCAATGCCATGGTTTTGCTGCAGGAGCAAACTGAAAGAATGATCAACACCTTCATGGAACAGTCGACCTCGCTTCCCGAGGAAGGGAAGAAAACGCTCAATGAATGGGTCCAGGCCTACAAGACGGGCCGTGAGCAGTTCAAGAAAGCCGTCGATGAGAGTTTTGGCAAGGTGGAGGGGTATTTTGCCGAGGCAGGCAAGAAGAGCTAACGGGAAGAATGCCGTGCGAAGCATTCAGCAGCTCACGGAAAATCCTCAACATGAGAGGGACCCAGATGGAACAGAAAAATATCGTCAAGCAAATGATTCAGTACAACAAGACCGTGTTTGACACCACGTTCAACAGCATGGCCATGCTCCAGGACCAGATGGAGAAGACGACGAGCATGTTTTTGGAGCAGGCCTCCTGGCTTCCGGCGGATGGGAAGAAAGTTGTCGAGGAATGGCTCAAGGCATACAAGAAGGGCCGCGAGAACTTCAAGAGCACTGTGGATGAGAGCTTCAAGAAGGTAGAGAAGTTCTTTGCCGATACGATCAAAGATTGATTTCTGCTTACCCTGGCCAGCATCTGGCCTTCCCTCTGCGCCTGGATTTCTCGGCAGGGGGAAGCCCAGCAACGCAGGTCAATAACTGATCTCTGCATCTTGGCGAGCAGCCACCTTGGGAGCACCGTCCATGGACAACTTCATGAGTCTTTACAGCCATGCATTCACCTTATCGAAAGCTCTTTTTGAACCCGTGTTTCAATGGCAATTGAAAACGCTGGAGGTGTGCCTGAACCTGCTTAAGGTCAACCAGACCTTCTGGACTGGAGTCCTCAAGTACACGAGCGAATTCATGGACCCTTCGTGGAACGCGCTGAACGCTTTTGTCAGCTCAGAGCGCGGAAAGCTCCCACACACCCCGCTCCCGGAAACCATCAGGGATTATGTGGAACTCCTGCAATTCAATGCTCATTTGGGTTCCAGGGCACTCACCAGCACCCTGACGCAAATGAACGACTACCACCTTCGGCAGGCAAACGAGGCCCTCGTGGCGATCCTGAACACTCTCTTCGGGGGTGAAGGCGAAGACATCGCGGGAATGGCTGAAAGGAAGGCCCGGTTGATGGAGCTGCTGGTCAATGCCTATCCCGAGGCAATTCGGGACATTAAGGCAGAATACGGGTTCCACTTTGATAAGGGAGGCTATGTCAAAGTGGCTGAAACCGAACGGTTCCATCTGTACCAGGTCCTCCCACTGGACCCACGGATCAGTGTGAGAGAAAACGGAAAACCTGTCATCGTCGTGCCGCCCTATGTTCTCGGTTCAAACATCCTTGCCTTTCTGCCGGGAGAAAACAAGAGTTTCGTGCACTGCTACGCAAACCAGGGAATTCCCACCTACATCCGTGTCATGAAAGACATCGAGGCCAACGAAGCCGTGCAGCTCATGACCCCGGAGGACGACACCCTGGACACCCGCTTCTTCTGCCAGAGGGTCTTGGAGAGGCACGGAAGGCCGGTCACCCTGAACGGCTTCTGCCAGGGCGGATACATGACCACGGTGGCTATCCTTTCCGGCGAACTGGACGGCCTTGTCGATGCCCACATCACCTGTGTCGCTCCGCTGGATGGCTCCCGGAGCATAGCCCTGATGGAGTACATCGAGCTTCTGCCCCCTCGTTTCAGGGATCTGGGACATGCCATTAAAGTCCTGCCAAACGGCAACAAGGTCGTGGATGGGAAGATCCTGAGCTGGGTCTACAAGCTGAAGAGCATCGAGAAGGAGGCTCCCCTGCTCACTTTGTACCGGGATCTCCAGATGTTTGACCGGCCCGGGCAAGCGCCAAAGATCAACAAGACGGCTGCCGCGATCAACCATTGGATGCTGTATGACAAAACGGATCTTCCCCTGGGCATCACCCAGATGAGTTTCGAGAGCTATCTCAAACCCGTGGACAAGGAAGGGACGCTCCCTGTGAGGTTGTTCGACCGGCCGCTCAATTTCAAGCGCTTCAAAGAGAAGAAGATCCCCTGGCTCATCTGCATTGCCGAGAAGGACGACCTGGTGGACGAACCAGCCACCCTTGTGCCCCTGGAGTGGGTGGACGCGGAGGTCACCGTTTTTCCCAAGGGCCACACGGCAATAGCCACATCATGGTCGATCCCCACATCCGAGTGTGCTCTCCACACATGTTTCAGCCACCCCTGCCGTGTGCCGTCATCTGATTCCGACAGGAAATGCCGAGGACCCGTCCGGTTTCAGCTGGACCTGGAAGAATCGCTCTTGCAGGCTAATTGAGAAGGATCATCCTATGGACAGACAATTCCTGGAATTCTGGGGGAACTTCCTGCTGAATGCGGCCAAAGGCCAGAAGCAGCTGGAAGACATGGCGAAGTGGATGGGGAGCGGTTTCACCGGCTTTGATGAGCTCACCTCCCTTTTTCGAAAGATCTACGGCTTGGAAGGGGTCAGCAAGGAGAGCTCCGATTACCTCAAGATGTGGTCGGGCGCACAGGAAGACTTCAAGAAATCCTTCAAAGATTACTTGGCTCTCTTGGATGTCGTACCCCGTTGGGAATACATGGAACTCGTGAAAAAATACGAAGAGCTCAAAAAAAAGTGTGAGTCCCAGGAGGAGACCGTCAGGCACCTGCGGACGCTCTTGTCCGAGGCGAAAATAGAAGAATATCAGAATGTGGCCGGTCATTTCGAGGAGCTCGTGAAGAAGCAGGGCGACCAGTTTCAAAAGCTCATGGAAAATTTTGCCCAGGCGTCAAAAGAGGAGTCCTCCTCAAAGGATTCCCAGGGTTAGAGAGTAAGGCTGGCAGCGAACCATGCCAATGATGGGAGAGGGTTGGGCCCTGGTTGACAGGCCGTGGGAGGTTTGCCGGCAGGGCCGTTCGCCGTGCGGCATGGCTCCCTGCAACACTCGATTCCTCTTCCGCCTTCCGGGGAATGGACAGAAGATATCTCTTCCTCCCTTGCTCCGAAGGGCGCTTTTTGGGCGTTTCAGCGAGCATGGCTCACGGTCCAGCCTCACGCGAGCGAATGGAAATTCGAGAACCCTGTAGAGACTTGGCCGTTTGGATGAAAGCATGTTTACCAGCTAGGGGCTATCCACTTCCCTCAAGTTACTTTTTGCGCGACCGTCGATTCGGATTTACGCCGCCCACAATGCCTCGAAAAGAGATGGGAGCGTAGCCCTTTTCCTTGCGAATGCCAGACCGGTCCAAAAGAGTGGTTCGAAATCCAAGCTTGCCCATGGATTTATCGATCTCAGACTCAATATTGAGGCGGTGCCTTTCAATTTCTCGTTGGATGGAAACCGACGATGGGGTACGCTTCTGCATGGCAGCTTTTTTGTCGTTTCGGTGACTTGGCCAAATCACCCATACTAAATTTGGAGCTGCTTTTCCATCAAAATCCCCATGTTTTCAATAAATTATCACGCTAAGCCAGTTCAGAAGTTATGCGAAACTTCAGTGTGTAAGTTATCCACCTACTTCATTTTACTCCTTTAACGCACAACATAAACGGTGCTCGACCGCTTTTCATTCCGCATAAAATTTCACAGTATCTCCTCGAGATCTGTGAGGTCTCTTCGGCATTGCATGCCTCGGAAAGCGTGGACCTTCTCAAACATGGTGCAATGAGCGCTTAGCGTCGTTCGAACTAGTATCCGCCCCGTTCTTGCCTGCTTTCTCATTCGTTGGGTTTATTTACAGACTCCGGGAGACAACCGTCCGCTGAACTTTAAGCGCATAAAGGAGAAAAACATTCAGTGGCTCATCCGCATTGCTGAGAAAGATGATCTGGTTGAAGAACCCGCAACTCTCGTGCCCCTGGAGTGGCTGGACGCGGAGGTCACCGTTTTTCCCAAGGGCCACAAGGCGATAGCCACATCTTGGTCGATCCCCACATCCGAGTGTGCACTCCACACATGCTTCAGCCACAGAATTGGAGTGTCGTCTTCCCGTTCCGAAGGGAAATGCTGAGGACCCGTCCGGTTTAAGCTGGACCGGGAAGAATCGCTTTTGCAGGCTAATTGAGAAGCATCATTCTATGGACAGACAATTCCTGGAATTCTGGGGGAACTTTCTGCTGAACGCGGCCAAAGGCCAACAACCCTTGGAAGACATGGGGAAGTGGATGGGCGGCCGTTTCACCGGCTTCGATGCGCTCAGTAATCTATTCCAGAAGGTTTACGGATTGGAAAAAGTTGAAGAAGAGAGTCCCGATTACCTGAAGATGTGGACCGGAGCCCGTGAGGATTTCACCAAATCATTTAAAGATTACCTCGCCCTGTTGGGTGTGGTGCCTCGTGAAGAACACCTGGCGCGCGCCTCGCTTGCAGGCCGCGAGACGCCGGGCAGCCTGAATTCAAGAGATATGGATAATCCACGGAGGTCGCTATAGATGAATATCCTGCCCTACAACGACATTCTTCCCAAGCTAGAAGAAGACGTTTTCATAGCCCCTGGAGCATGGGTCATCGGAGATGTAATCATCGGAAAACGAAGCAGCATCTGGTTTAATACCGTTGTGCGCGGAGATGAGCACTACATCCGGATCGGGTCTGAAACGAACATCCAGGACAATTCCACCTTGCACGTCGTGGCCGGCAGGTTTCCCCTGGAGATCGGAAACCGGGTCACCGTCGGACATCGAGCTATCATTCATGGATGCATTGTGGGAAATGACTGCATGATCGGAATGGGTGCTATCATCATGGACGGCGTCAGAATCGGGGATGGTTCGCTCATTGCCGCCGGCTCCGTGGTCACCCCGGGCTTAGAGGTCCCTCCTGGTTCGCTGGTCATGGGAGTACCGGGTAAGGTAAAAAAGGTGGTGGACGAGGCCGAACGGGAGTTGATCCGGTCCAGCATTGCCGACTATCTTGGGCTGGCTGCGGACTATTTGCGTGCGGCCTTGGATGATCGCGCCAAAAAGGGTTGATCGCAACATTCACACTACGAACCGCACCACGGATACAGTGATTTAAAATACCATAACATAGTCGCTCTTTGAACTCCATTTTAATGCGATGTTGAGATCCTGGCCCTCAGGGCCAGGTCAGAGGCATACAGCTCTGCCTCATAGAGCTTTATGAAATTGCGGTGGCGAAGCCATGAATCGGGCATAAAGCCGGGGCCTTTGGCCCCGGATAGTCCGATTCATGCAATTTCTTGAAGCATCCCTTAAGCTATATGTAAGTTATCTACCTACGTTATTTTACTCCTTTAACGCACAACCTAAAAGGTGCTTGACCGCTTTTCTTTCCGCTTAAAATTTCACAGTATCTTCTCGAGACTTGTGAAATCTCTTCGGCATTGCATGCTTTGGAAAGATTGGACCTTCTCAAACATGGCGCAACGAGCGCCTGGCGTTGTTCGAACCTCTGTCCGCCCCGTTCTTGCCTGGTTTCACATTCATGCGGTTTATTTACAGAGTCCTGGAGACAGGTTTCGACATTCTGACATTGTGTCAGTCGCTGCCTGTCGGCATGTTAGTATCTATTCAATATGTCTATTGAGTCAACTTATAAAGCAACCGTACCCTTATTGGAAAGAGGAGATATGCCAAAGAGTATAATGGCAAACAAAAGGCAGGCCGATAATCTGCTTTTACCCAACCAATTGCCTCACAGAAAGGAGAGTGTTCTATGGAAATACTCGTGTGTATTAAGCAGGTACCGGGGACTTCCGAAGTCGAAATGGATAAGGAAACAGGTGTCTTGAAAAGGAGTGGTGTCGATTCCAAAATGAACCCCTACGATTTGTATGCGATAGAAACGGCGATGCGAATCAAGAAAGACACGGGCGCCAAAGTCGGTGTGATCAGTATGGGGCCTCCGCAAGCCAAAGCGGTTATCAGTGAGGCCTATATGATGGGGGCAGACCAAGGGGCCCTGTTATCCGACCGGCAGTTTGCCGGGGCTGATGTGTGGGCAACCGCATTTACGCTCTCCCAAGGCGTTAAGAAGGTGGGAATGCCCGACTTGATTATCTGCGGCAAGCAGACTACCGATGGCGATACTGCACAGGTGGGGCCTGAGTTGGCGGAATTTCTGGGCATCCCCCATGTGGCCAATGTAATCAAAATAATTGAGGTCAAAGATCAGTCTATTGTCGTCGATATGGACCTGCCCAACACGATCCTGACCGTTGAAATCGAATTTCCGTGCCTCATTGCCGTAGAGAAAGGGATATTTGAGCCGAGGCTGCCGTCGTTCATGTTGAAAATGGAGACGAAAGACCGGGAAATCCCCGTCTATGGCTTGAAAGACTTTGCAGACAAGGATTCCAAAAAATACGGCTTAGACGGTTCTCCGACACGGGTTGTAAGAGTATTCCCACCCGAGGGCAAAGCCGAGAGCGAGATGTGGAGGGGCAGCGGAGATGAACTCGCCGAGAAGTTATTTGCGAAACTGATCGAAGGGAAATTTGTATAAGGGGGGGTCCCATGGGAAAAATAATTGTTCACCAAGAGAAAATTACGGATTACGAAGAGTTAGCAGAACTGTGTCCTTTTGATGCGATTCAGGTGGTTGCACGTGCTGTCAGCGAGAAAGAGCGAGCAGCCGCTAAAGCCAAAGGGCATTACTCTTTCGATAAGGTCGTTACAATAAACCAAAATTGTAAAGTCTGTAAGCTATGCGTCAAAAATGGTCCGCTGGGCATTTTTGAATTCTTTGAAGAGGTGGTTGCGGCCATTGACAAGAGCCTGTGGAGAGGGATCGCCGTATATGTGGACCATGAAGACGGAGAGATTCACCCTGTCACCTATGAGCTCATCGGTAAGGCCAGAGAGATGGCCGATAAAATCGGTCATCCAGTTTACTGTGTTTTCATGGGATACAATATCGGGGACCGGGCCGAGGATCTTTTGCGTTACGGTGTAGACGAGGTGTTCCTGTATGAGGACGAGGAACTGGCGCATTTTCGCATTGAGCCATACACTGCGGTTCTGGAAGACTTCATCGATAAGCATGAGCCAACCATCATGCTCGTGGGCGGAACCACCGTCGGTAGATCGTTGGCACCCAGGGCGGCGGCAAGATTTGACACTGGCCTGACCGCCGACTGCACCGCTCTGGACATCCAGGAAAACACCGACCTCGATCAAATCCGGCCGGCGTTTGGCGGGAACATCATGGCCCACATTAGGACGCCAAATAACAGGCCTCAGTTTGCCACGGTCCGGTACAAGATATTTTCGGCACCGAAATGCCTGGATGAACCCAGGGGCAAGATCACCCCTTGCAAAATCGCCAAACGCAAGCTGGCCTCTAAAATTAAGGTTCTGCAGCACAGGCGCAAAGAGAAAATAGAAACAATTGAAGAGGCCGAAGTCATCGTCGCTGCCGGACGGGGCTTTAAAAAGCCAGAGGATCTGGAGATGATTCACAAACTGGCGAAGCTTCTCGGTGCCCAGGTCGGGTCTTCGCGACCGTTAATCGAAGCCGGCTGGCTAAATGCCAGGAACCAGATCGGTCTTAGCGGCCGAACGGTAAAACCGAAGTTCATCATCAGCTGCGGTATTTCCGGTGCTATTCAGTGGGTAGCGGGCATGCAGAATTCCGAATGCATCGTCGCCATCAATACGGATGAAAAGGCGCCGATATTCAGGGTCGCCGACTACGGCATAGTGGGAGATGTCTATGAGGTTATTCCCAAGCTAATCAATAAATTGGAGAGCTATAAGGGCTATGAACGGAGTGTAGAATGCAAAATATAATAGATCTGCTTACTAAAAAGCGGATTGTCGGGAGGAAAATATGAGCTATAAGGCCGTTGCTAAAGAAGACATCGAATTTTTGCTTTCGGTTTGTGGCCACGAGAGGGTTTTTGCGGGGGATGCTATCAATGAAGATTTCAGCCATGATGAACTCTCCGGCGTAAAAAAATTCCCGGAAGTATTGGTCGAGGTCCAAGATACCGAAGAAGTTTCAAAGATAATGAAGTATGCCTACGAAAACAACATACCCGTCACCCCCTGGGGGGCGGGAACCGGTCTTGTGGGCGGCGCCGTGGCGATTCACGGCGGCATCATGATCAACCTTATTAAGATGAATAAAATACTCGAACTGGATGAAGACAATTTGACCCTGACGGTGGAGCCGGGGGTCAGGCTCATGGAGGTGACGAAACTGGTGGAAGAACACGACCTGTTCTATCCACCGGACCCCGGTGAAAAAACGGCCACCATCGGCGGAAACATCAGCACAAATGCCGGTGGGATGCGGGCGGTAAAATACGGCGTCACCCGCGACTACATCAGGGGTCTTGAAGTAGTACTGCCAAACGGCGAAATTATGGAGATGGGCGGAAAGACTGTCAAGGACAGTTCCGGCTACAGCCTGCTGCATGTGATGATTGGCTCCGAAGGAACGCTGGGCATCATCACCAAGGCGATCTTAAAGCTGATTCCCAAGCCGAAGAGAGTTATCAGTCTGCTCGTGCCGTTTCCCACCCTGGACATGGCAATCGACACCGTGCCCAAGATCATTAAATCAAAGGCGGCCCCCACGGCCATCGAGTATATGGAAAGAGAGGTCATCAAGGCTGCCGAAGATTACCTGGGCCGAAAGTTTCCCGATAATTCGGCCGAGGCCTACCTGCTGCTTTCCTTTGACGGTAACAGCAAGAAAGAAATTGAGGATATCTATGAATATGTCGCCTTTATCTGCCTGGATTCCGGCGCTCTGGACGTGTTGATTTCCGATACCAAGGAACGTCAGGAGGCTATATGGTCGACCCGGGGCGTCTTTTTGGAGGCGATCCGCGCCTCGACCACCGAAATGGACGAATGTGACGTGGTTGTGCCGCGGAATGAAATCGCCAGGTTCCTCAAATACGTTGATACGCTTCACGATAAAGTCGGCATGCGGATCATGGGGTTCGGACATGCGGGCGATGGGAACCTGCATTTATACGCCTTAAGAGATGATCTGCCTGAAGACGAATATAAGCAAAAGCTTCATGATGTATTCAACTATATGTATTCCAAGGGCAAGGAGTTTAAGGGCAAGGTGTCCGGCGAACACGGCATCGGGTTTGCGAAGCGACCGTATCTCATAGAGTCCTTGGGAGAGCAAGGGGTGCAATTGATGAAAAACATCAAGTACGCCTTCGATCCCAAGAACATATTGAACCCGGGAAAGGTAATCTAGAGGGGAGCATTCCAGAAGCTGCAGGAACCTGGGAATACTCTCATATAGATATAGATAGCCGACTAGGATAAAAAGTGGCGAAAGGAATTTGGTATGGCTACGCAAAATGTAAACCTTTTGTGCGGGGAAAGTACCGTTGATTTAAGACTGCCGGCATCCGTGAGGGTCCTTGAGATGGACCCCGTAAAGCCCCTTGCCGATCCGGGTGGTGCCGTACGCGAGGCCCTGGCCGATCCCATTGGGAGCCCGCCTCTCAAGGAAATTGCGCGGGGGAGGGAGAACGCCTGTGTGGTGATTTCCGATATTACCCGCCCCGTACCAAACCGGGTGATTCTGCCCCCGATGCTCAAAACCCTTGAAGAGGGCGGAATCAAGAGAGCCAATATCACGATTCTGATCGCCACCGGCATGCACCGGCCCAATCTGGGTGAGGAGCTGGAATCCATGGTGGGCCGGGAAATCATGGACAGCTACAAGATTGTGAACCACTTCTGCAGGGATGCTGCGGAATATCGAAAGATAGGTGAGATCGAGGGCGCGCCCATCGAGCTTAACAAACATTATCTGGACGCGGATTTAAAGATTTTAACCGGCTTGATAGAACCTCATTTCTATGCCGGTTATTCCGGTGGGCGCAAGGCGCTGCTGCCGGGGCTCTCCAGTTTTGGGACCATGCAGTTCATGCACTCCTTCGATATGATCGACCACCCGAAAGTGAGAAACTGTGTTCTTGAAGGCAATCCCTTTCACGAGTACGGCCTTCGGGTGACAGAGCTGGCGGGCGCCGATTTCATTCTGAACGTGGTCATCAATAAAGACCGGGCCATTACCGGCGTCTTTGCAGGGCATTACAACCAAGCGCATCTGGCCGGTTGCGAAATGGTTTACCATCATTGCGCGGTTCAGGTGGGGGAGCGGGTGGATATGGTCATCACCTCCGGTGGCGGATATCCCCTGGATGCAACCCTTTATCAGATCAGCAAGGGGATGATCGCGGCCAGGGACATTCTTAAAAAGGGGGGGACAATCGTCGTCACGTGCGAGTGCCGTGAGGGGCTGGGAAGCGCCGAGTTTTGCGGCATAATGACCTCTGTTTGCAGCCCTCAGGAGTTTTTTGACGGGTACTGTGATCCCAAGAATTTCGTCATTGACCAGTGGTGCGCCCAAAGCATTTATCAGGCTTTGAATCATGCCGGTGAGGTTTATATCTATTCACCGGGCCTGTCCCAAGCCGATTTGGAGAGGACCGGCGCCACCAAGATCGAGAATGTGCAGGAGACCGTTGACCGGTTGCTGGAAAGCCACGCGAACGTGGTGGCAGTCCCTGATGGTCCTTATGTGGTGGGTATCTCTGACAAATGATTTTAGCAGCCGCCCGCCTGACACTACAGCGCAAGTTTTTCCAAACAATTCATAACCATTGTGTTTATTAGCGAGACCCGCGAGGGAGAGATTATGGCCGCTATCCAGGTGATCTAAGAATTTCCGCCCGGAGCTCCTGGTTCATGGTAGAGGGGGGTCAACCATGCCCAAGCTGCAGCTCACCGATTGAGCATGGGCGGCTGCCGCGACGTTCGTATTATTTTTGCCGCAATTGTCAGCACAAGGATTTTGAGGAAGGGGAATCGCGCAATGAAACAGAAGATTGGATTCATGGGTCTCGGAATCATGGGTTCACCCATGGCTGCCAACATTTTGCGCGCAGGCTACCCGGTGACCGTGTACAACCGCTCAGAGCAAAAGGGCGATGAGGTTGTCAAGCGGGGAGCGCAACGCGCTGCAAGCCCCAAGTCGCTGGCCGAGGGAGCCGAGGTCATTGTCGCCATGGTCACCGGGCCGGAGGCTCTGAACGAGCTGCTTTGGGGAACTGACGGTGCGGCTCAGGCGTTTAACGCGAACAAGGTGTTCATCAACATGAGCACGGTGTCCCCGAAGTTTACCAGGGAACTTTTTGAGAAGCTCCTGCCAACTGGCGTGACCTTCATAGACGCTCCGGTTTCCGGTTCAAAGAAGCCGGCTGAGGATGCAACGCTGGTGATCCTGGCCGGCGGCCGTAAGGAAGATGTGGACACCTTGACACCGCTCCTGGAAACCATGGGAAAGAGAGTCGTCTACTGCGGTGAAATCGGCCAGGGGTCCATGATGAAGCTCACCATTAACCTGCTGCTTGGGGCCATGATGGAAGGTCTGTGCGAAGTGGTGAATTTCGGAAAAAGCGCAGGTCTTTCTCTCGACGCCATGCTTGAGGTTGTCTCTAACGGTCCGCTCAATGCCGCGATCTATCAGATGAAGGCCGACATGCTCAGAAACAATGACTTTCCTGTGCAATTCCCCCTAAAACATATGACCAAGGACCTCAAATTCCTGGTGGACACGGCCTACGACTTGGGGACCCCGGTCCCTGTGGGGCAAATGCTGCTGCACCTCTACCGTATTGGTGTGGCGCAAAATTGGGGAGACTTGGATTTTGCGGCAATCATGAAGGTGCTGGATCATCTGAATGCAACGAAATAAGGACACCGAAGCCTTTTCCCACTCAAAACCAATAAGGAGGTGAGCGACTTACGCCGGGCTGTTGGCTTGGGAGCACGGGAGACAGGCAACTGACCGTAACGGGAGGGCTGTGAAGGCTATGAGGAGGAGGCAATTATATGCTTGGGTGCAGTTGGATAACCTTCGAGTGCTGTTAGTCATACCAAATGTTACTTGGGTGGCGTGAGATTGCGATCAAAGTTTAATGGCGGCACGGAGGTGATGGAATCGTTCGGGGGGAGCCCAGCTGGGGAGCTCATGGGATGGCGGCAGGCTTCGAGAAAAGCATTATTTTGGCTGAGGTCTTGAGGATATATTTGCAGGACTCGAGAATGAAGTCACGATTACACGACTAAAGGAGATATGACACCATGACTTGGGCAATGAATGTCAATCCGTTGGGGAACCTGGCGTTGTCTGCGCTGGTTGCGCTTATTCCCATCATATTTCTATTCTATGCTCTGGCGATTGCGAAAATGAAGGGCCACTGGGCAGCGATCATCGCCACCTCGCTGGCCGTAGGCGTCGCGTGTATCGCATACGGCATGCCTGTACAGTATGCCGGCCTCTCGGTCGTGTACGGAGCGCTGTTCGGTCTTTTTCCGGTCTGCTGGATCGTAATCACCGCCCTTTTCATCTACAACATGTCCGTGAAGACCGGACAGTTTGAAGTGATCAAGAACTCTCTGGCAACCATTTCCGATGACCGCCGCATGCAGGCCTTGCTCATCGCCTTCTCTTTCGGTGCCTTCATCGAAGGCGCCGCCGGGTTCGGAACGCCCGTGGCGATCACCGCCGCCATGCTGGCGGGTCTCGGTTTCAGAACTCTCTATGCCGCCGGCCTCTGTCTTCTGGCCAACACGGCCCCGGTTGCCTTCGGCGCCATCGGTATTCCCATTGTCGTCGGCGCCAGCGTTTCCGGCGTGGATTTAATGGCGTTCAGCCAGATGACCGGCCGCACCCTGCCATTTCTGAGCGTCTTTATCCCGCTTTATCTGGTGATCCTCATGGCCGGCTGGAAGAAAGGCATCGAAGTCTGGCCCGCCTGCATGGTCTCCGGCGGTTCTTTCGCGCTTGTGCAGTTTTTGTCTTCCAATTATATTGGACCGCTACTCCCGGACATTCTCTCGTCCATAGCCTCGATCGTCTGCACCGTGATCTTCCTTAGGTACTGGCACCCAAAGGAAACCTGGCGCTTCCCCGAGGAGGCAAAGAGCGAAGGCAAGGCAGAGCTCATGTACAGTGGCGGCCAGGTATTTCGGTCATGGGCGCCCTTTATTCTGCTTTCCATTTTTGTTGCCGCGTGGGGCTTCAAATCCGTACAGACCGCCATGAACCAGATCTTCCTGGTCAAGCTGCCCATTTACGGCCTTGACAACATGGTGATCGACCACGTCGGCAAGGCAAAGGCCGCCGTCTATACCTTCAACGGGCTGAGCGCCGCCGGTACGGCCATTCTTCTGGCCTGGTTCTTCTGTATCCCGGTGATGGGCGCCTCCATCCACACCGCCCTGGAGGTCGCCGGCAATACCCTCAAACAGCTGAGGTGGCCGATTGTCACGATTGCCACGATCCTGGGCTTCGCCTACATCATGAACTTCTCCGGCATGGCCATCACCCTGGGTTATGCCTTCGCCTCCACAGGCTGGTTTTACCCTTTCTTCGCCGCGATTCTGGGTTGGCTCGGCGTTTTCATGACCGGTTCGGACACCTCCACGAACGCCCTGTTCGGAAAGCTGCAGGCCGTTACGGCGGAACAGCTCGGTATCGATCCCCTTGTTACCGTCAATGCGAATACCTCCGGCGGCGTATGCGGCAAGATGATCTCCCCGCAGTCCATCTCCGTCGCCACGGCGGCGACTCACATGGTCGGCCACGAGTCGGAAATCTTCCGGTTCACCCTGAAGCATTCAGTGTTCCTTGCCACGGTGGTCGGCATCATCTGTATGCTCCAGGCCTATGTCTTCACCTGGATCATTCCGACCGTGGAGAAGGTGGCACCCGCGGCAGCCAAGGCTGCAGCGGCTGCAGCGGCTGCAGCGGCGACGGGCATCAATACGGAAGGCCTTGTCTATCTCGGGATCACATTTGCCGCGGCAGTTCTCATCACGGTAATGTCGCGCATTTCAGGCAAAGGCATGGTGACGGAAGAAGGCACGGTCAAAACGGTTTTCCACTAGATCGGCTCTGGCACAACAATAGCTTTGAGGCAACAAGGAGGAGACCCAACAACCTGAACCATTTCAACATCGTTTGTCGGCTAAGATTGGTGCAAACCGAACCTGTTCTTACAAATCCTACAGGCCTTACATCATAAGAAAAGGAGAATAAAACCATGCCTATTTTCATGTACCAATTTAAATACACCCCCGCAGCCTGGACGGGTTTCATCAAGAAACCGGAGGACCGGGGCGCTCTCGTCGACGAGCTGCTGAAGGGCCTGGGAGGGCGGCTGATTTCCATCTACTACACCACGGGCGAGTGGGACGGATTGGTCATCTATGAGGCCCCCGATGCAAACGTGGCCATGGCCGCCCTTATGGCCATTATTGCACCCGGCCATCTCATGGAGACCCAGACGTGCTTGCTATACACGATGGAGGACACGATAAAGGCGCTGGAAACGGCAAAATCCTTGAAATTCCGAGGAATAGGAGGGGGATTGCCTTCTGAAACCTGGTCATAAACTTGAAGAATAGCGAGCCCTGCTTTGGTCTGCCGTGATCGAGAGGCCGGAATGGCAAAATTCCGGAGGAGTTCCGGGACGGAGGGCAGGGCCGCAATATTGAAGAGCCGAATATCTTCTTCATTCCGGCAGGTTGCATCGGTTGCTGTTCCTGTGCCTATGTCTGGCCGAAAGGGATTGACCTTGCTTCCACTTAGGGGGTGTTGAAAAAGCCTCTGTGACCCATATCACATACCGCGTCATTCCGACGAAGGCCGGAACCCAGGTTTTTTCAGATTTTCCGGATCCCTGCTTTCGCACGGGTAACGGGATGGTGGGGCTTATTTGACACCCTCTAGGGAGGAAGATGAAGGTGAGTGGGGCGCCCCGTGAGATCCTCGGGAAGTCTGGGGGGCGACCTTGAAGCAAATGGCAGAGCCCGATGCCTGCTGCGGGAGCGGGGGATCCTTTCTCCTCACCCAGTATGGTGCTTCCAAAGAGATTGCCCAGAGACAGGTAATTGATTTCAATAAGACCGATGCCGAGCGGGTAGTTACGGGATGCCCCGCCTATATGATGCAGTTGCTTGATCACGTGGGCAGATTTGCTCAGGGGCAAAAGATAAACCACTGTATCTTCCTTCTTGGAGAATCGTGCGGACGAGAGAGAAAAGGAGTCAAAGTAAATGGTTGATGCATTTAAGGTCAAGGCAGAGGCGGTGAGCGCCGAGGTGCATCGCTTTGCGACAAAGGCCGCAGCACTCGATTTCATCCTCGTCTTCCTCAAGAAGGAAGGGGTGGCCGATGCGCCACAATCCTATGCCCTCTGGGCTGAAAGCCCTTTTCTGAAAGGATTGGACCAGGGGCAGCTCTCGAAAGAAGTACCGGGCCTCAAGTTCGAGATTACCCGTGAGCTTGCGGCTGACAGTAAGATCGGCATCAGCCAGATGGATTGGGCCATAGCAAATACCGGTACGCTGGTGCAGGACTCAACACCGGTGGAACAGCGTTTGGTGTCTACACTGCCCGTCATCCATATCGCCCTGATCGCCACGGATAGGATTCTGGCGGACCTGCCGGCCCTTTTGACGAAGGTAAACCCTAATGAGAGCGGCTACATTGCCATGATAACCGGGCCGAGCCGGACTGCAGATATCGAGCGGGTGTTGACCATTGGGGTTCACGGCCCCGAGAGACTAATCATTGTATTCGTGGACGAACTGGGAGGGCTGAGCTGATGGCTATAAGTAACGAATTTAGAAAGAGGATAGACAAGGCGTTACATACGCCAACTCTGACGGGAGCCCTCGGCAGGTTTTCCGAGGCGTATCGGATCAGCCGTGCACAGGCGTACGAAGGGATAGACTTCGAAGCCCTGAGGAGCAAGATAGCTGAGTTAAAATCCTATGCGGCTTCGCACTTTGATGTTTTGGCTGAACGATTCAAACAGCAGGCCGAAGCTAAAGGGGCTAAAGTGTTTCGAACCAACAGTCCCGAGGCCGTTAAGGAGTATATCGTAAAGTTAGCCCAGGAGAAAGGGGTCAAGAGTGTTGTCAAGTCTAAATCGATGGCCTCAGAGGAGATACATCTCAACCCCTACCTCGAAAAGGCCGGGATTGCTGTAAGGGAGACAGATCTAGGGGAGTGGATAATTCAACTTGCAGGACAGACACCTTCTCACATGGTCCTGCCCGCCATTCACATGACCAAGGAAGAAGTGGCGGATCTTTTCAGCAAAGAGGTTCACGAGCGGCTGAGCACCGACATTCCCCGTCTGGTCAAGGTGGCCCGTAAAGAATTGCGCGGGAAATTCCTGAATGCAGATATGGGCATATCCGGCGGGAATATTGCGGTAGCAGAGACGGGCAGCATAGTCCTCGTTACCAATGAAGGGAATGCCCGTCTGGTCACCACCCTGCCCAAAATACATGTCGCCATCATCGGTCTCGAAAAACTCGTGGCCTCATTCGATGACATTGCCCCTATTCTTACAGCCCTTCCCAAGAGCGCAACAGGCCAATTACTGACGAGTTATGTCTCGATCATCACGGGACCAACACCCACGACCTACGGAACCATGAAAGAGCTGCACATCATCCTCATGGATAACCGAAGGACGGAGATGTCAGAGGACCCGAAGTTCAAACAGGCGCTGCAGTGTATCCGCTGTGCGTCATGTCTTAATGTTTGCCCCGTCTTCCGCCTTGTTGGTGGTCACGTCTTCGGACAGGTCTATACCGGCGGCATCGGCACAATCCTCACCGCCTGGTTTGATGAACTGAAAAAGTCGGAAGAGATCCAGGGCCTCTGCATCCAGTGCGGCAGCTGCAGAGAGGTCTGTCCCGGGAAGATAGACATTCCCGAGCTCATCCTCGAGATCCGTCGCCGCATAGCAAAGGAGCAAGGCCAGCCGTTAATCGAGAAGGCTATGTTCGCCGTCGTGAATAACCGAAGGCTCTTCCATTCCATACTGCGCACGGCATCGGTGACGCAGAAGCCTTTCGCCAGGGAAGGCTTCATTCGGCACCTGCCGATGTTCCTGTCGAATCTGACCGATTTCCGCAGTTTGCCCGCGATTGCCGACGTCCCTTTCAGGGACAGGATCAAGAAAATAGAGCAGCCGAAGACCGGGGAAAAGGTTGCCTTCTATGCCGGGTGCCTCATAGACTTTGCTTATCCGGCGATGGGAGAAGCGATAGTGGAGATATTGAACAAAGCGGGCATTGAGGTTGCCTTTCCTGACGCGCAGACGTGTTGCGGCGCCCCAGCCCGCTATAGCGGCGCCTATGAGGTAGCAGGACAGAATGCCATTGACAATATCAAGGCCCTCCTGGAAGAGAAAGCCGATTATGTGGTATCGGCCTGCCCCACCTGTACCGTTGCCCTGAAACATGAATTCATCAATACTTTTGAAAGTCTCGGCCAGACTCAATGGATGCCTGAGGCAAGGGAGCTGTCAGCAAAGGCGTTGGATTTCTCTTCCTTTGTGAAGAAACTCTTGGATGAAGGTCGTTTGGCCTTCAAAGAAGGCCAGCAGCTCGGGAAATTGACCTATCACGACTCGTGCCACCTCAAGAGAACCTTGAATGTACATGAGGAACCGCGGGAGCTCCTAAAGAAAACTGGCTATGACCTTGTGGAGATGTTCGAATCAGACATCTGCTGTGGTATGGGCGGCTCATACTCGCTCAAATTACCGGAGATTTCCGCCCCGATCTTGGAGCGCAAACTGAAGAACATCAGGGATAGCGGGGCCTCTCTTGTGGCGATGGACTGTCCTGGCTGTGTGATGCAGATCAAGGGCGGCTTTGATAAGGAGGGGACCGCAGTCAACGTGAAGCACACCGTCGAACTGTTGGCTGAAAGGCTGAAGTAGGATTGATTACCATCGCGATGCGGCTGTGGCGGTCCTCATGCTTGCCAAGAGACGGGCACCTCTTCGGAAAGACGCGAAGCTCGAGGTAAAGCATATTGCTGAGGCAGTAGCGGAATGAACCTTTTCATGCTTTTACAGGATGTGGTAGTCCCTGAGAGGGAGGAGTGATGTTGACCTTGAATCCTTATCCAAAGCTTACTCCTGAGGAAGCGGTTGCTCAAATTTATGATAACGCCACCATAGCCTTCAGCGGCTTCGGCAATGTGGGCGCGCCAAAAGCCATTCCTCGGGCCCTTGCCGCCAGCGCCCGCAAGAAGCACGCACAGGGCGAATCCTTTAAGATCCAGATATTGAGCGGGGCTGCCTGTGGCGTCGACGTCGATGAAGGGCTGGCGCAGGCCCGGGCCATCACCTGGCGCGCCCCCTACCAGACCGCCCCCACCCTGCGCAAACAGATCAACCGCCAGGAAGTCGAATATGTGGACATGCACCTTTCCCACGTTCCCGAGAGCGTTTCCTATGGGTTTTTCGGCCCTGTGGACTTCGCCGTCATCGAGGCAACCGAGATCACCCCCGACGGCAGGGTCTATCTGACCACCTCGATCGGCGCTTCTCCAACCTACCTCAAATGTGCCGACCGCGTTTTGATCGAAATCAATCGCTATCATTCTCCGCGCCTTCGGGAGATGGCCGATATTTTCATGCTGCGGCCGCCCCCCCATCGCAGTCCTTTTCCCATTCTCGATCCCATGACCAAGTTTGGCTCGTCGTTTGCCGTGGTTGATCCCAAAAAGGTCATCGGTATTGTCGAAAGCGATGAACCGGATTACCTGGACCCACCCGCCGCACCCGATGCCACGAGCCACAAAATTGCCGAGCACGTGATCCGCTTCCTCTTCGACGAGATGCACACCGGCCGCATCCCCGAGGAATTTCTGCCCATACAGATGGGCGTCGGTACGGTCGCCGACGGCGTTCTGGCAGCTTTAGGCAAGAACCCTTACATCCCGCCGTTCCGGATCTTTAACCTGGTGATTCACGATCCCTTAATCGGCCTCATGGAGGAAGGCATGGTGACGGGCGCCAGTGCCACCAGCCTCTCGGTGACGGCAAATACCCTGAAACGCATCACCCAGCGCTTGGACTTCTTTGTGCCGCGCATCGTTTTGCGGCCGCAGGATGTTTCCAATCACCCGACGCTTATTCGGCGCCTCGGGGTGATTGCCATGAATGCGGCTCTTGAGGTGGACATCTATGGCAACGCCAACTCTTCGCACTTGTTTGGAACGGATATCGTGAACGGTGTCGGAGGCAGCGGTGAATTCACCCGCAACGCCTACCTTCCCATCATCATGTGCCCGTCAACTGCCAGGGGCGGCAGGATTTCCTGCATTGTGCCCATGACTCCGCACATCGACAGCAATGAGCATTCGGTGCAGATCGTCGTGACCGACCAGGGCATCGCGGATCTCCGAGGCCTCGGCCCGATGCATAGGGCACAAGCGATCATCAAGAACTGCGCCCATCCCGCGTACCGCGACTACCTGTACCGTTATCTGGAACGGTCGCGGGTCGGCCACATCCGGCACAACCTGAGAGAATGCTATGAGCTGCACCGCAATTTCCTCGAACATGGCACCATGCTGCCGGGCCTCGACCTTTCACAAATTGGCTCCAACTGAAGCAACCGGATCTGATGACTTGAAGGAGTGAAGTGATGCCAACCGTGGGTGTGTTTCCTGACCTTACGCCTGAAGAAGCCGCCGCGCGCATTCCCAATGGAGCGACCGTGGCCTTCAGCGGGTTTACGAATTCGGGCGCGGCAAAACTCGTGCCGAAGGCCATCGCGGCAAGAGCCCGTGAATTACACGAAAAGGGGGAACCATTCAAGATACGAGTACTCACCGGAGCTTCAAGCAGCGAGAGTATCGATGAACCCCTGGCGGAGGCTGAAGCGATCTCGTATAGAGCGCCCTATCAAAGTGCCGGCCGGCTTCGACGCCAGATCAACAGCGAGCAGGTCGAATACGTGGACATGCACCTTTCGGCGCTCTCACAGACAATACTGGCCGGCTTTCATGGAAAGCTGAATTTCGCCGTCGTCGAGGCCACCGAGGTAACACCGGACGGCAGGGTCTACCTGACGACATCCATCGGCGCAACCCCCGCCTATCTGAAGTATGCGGATTATGTGTTTATCGAGATCAACCATTTTCACTCCAAGCGCCTGCGGGAAATGGCGGATATCATCATCCTGCCCCCACCCCCGCGCCGCGTTCCCGTGCCGATACATGACCCCCTGGCGCACCTCGGCATGCCTTACGCGGAGGTCGATCCCCGGAGGGTCCTGGGAATCATCGAGAACAACGAGCCCGATCGCGTCGCCCCGTTCAGCCCGGCAGACGCGCGCAGTCAGAAGATCGCCGAGCACGTCCTGGATTTTCTCCTGCTTGAGCTCGCAGCCAAGCGCATCCCCAAGGAGTTTCTTCCCTTACAGGCGGGAGTCGGAAATATTGCCAACGCGGTGATGAGTGTCCTGGGTCAAAGTCCTGAAATTCCACCATTCAAGATGTACACCGAGGTCTTCCAGGATGCGCTCGTTGACCTCATGGAAGCGGAAAAGCTCACGGGGGCCAGCACCACCAGCTTGACCCTAACCCCCGAAACCCTGCAGCGGATCTATGACAACATGGACTTCTTCGCCCCCCGCATTGTCCTGCGGCCGCAGGAGATCTCCAACCATCCCGGCGTCGTCACGCGCCTCGGGGTGATCGCCATGAACACCGCGCTCGAGGTCGATATCTACGGGAATGTCAACTCATCCCACATCTTCGGCACCGACGTCATGAACGGCGTCGGGGGCAGCGGCGAATTCACCCGCAACGGCTTCGTCTCGATCTACATGTGCCCATCGATTGCCAAAGGGGGTAAGATTTCTTCCATCGTGCCCATGTGCCCTCACGTCGACAACAATGAGCATTCGGTGCAAATTGTTGTAACCGAACAGGGCCTTGCCGATCTTCGCGGCCTCGGGCCCATGCAGCGCGCCGCGGAGATTATCGATACTTGTGCCCACCCGGCCTACCGCGATTACCTCCACCGGTACATTGAAAGAGCCCGGGTCGGCCACATCCGCCACGACCTGGATACGTGCTACGAGCTCCACCTCAACCTCATGGAGCACGGCGCCATGCTGCCCGATCTCGAGCTGCCGGAATGCTAGGGGTCTCTCACCTTCGTTCTGCATGGGGGAACGTCCCCTCACGCGGCTTTTTCCCGCCGGAGGTGGAGATGGTTTGGGTGGGGGCTTAGCGTCAAGGGGTGGTATTAGTGATCGAACCCAATGATATCATTGCATCGCAAAGAAATATGGTTTCCGCCCGCATCGTCATCGGTCTTGCCTGTGGGCAATTATTGCCGCACAGGAGAGAACCAACTGTTATCCCCATGGGATAAGTTCGCTCTCACGTCGCAGGAAGGAAACTCCGGCAACGCTTCTGGAAGCAGGGGAACATGTCTCGAACCTATTCCTTTCGACCTGTTCGCTGATCATCCGCCCTGCGGTGACACGGAATGACAGTTCTTAGCCAATATTTCGTTCCTTGAAGTAGTCCTGCACAAAAGTGATGTGCCGCTTCATTGCGGCATAGGCTTCATCCGGATCGCGCTGACGAATGGCATTGAGGATGTCGGTATGCTGCTGCAGAACCTTGTCCAGATTCATCGGTTCCGTATACAAGTGCTGCAGGTTCTCCTGGATGCCATAGAAGAGGAGGTCATAAAGGCTTTTCATGATATGAATCTGCACGATGTTTTTCGTGGCATAGGCGATCGCCATGTGAAAAGTAATGTCGGCGTCGCTCCCCAGGTTTCCCTCGCCCACCGCCACAGCCATTTGCTTGCACACTCTTCTCAATCTCGCGGACATCTTCCTCCGTGGCCCGCCGAGCGGCCAGGGCCACGGCGTTACATTCCAACCCCAGCCGCACTTCCAAAAGATCCATCAAGCTGGCATCCTGCCCATTGATAACCGCTGCGAGAGGATTCCTGTCAGCGCTGGCGTTTGGCGGGTTCACAAAGGTTCCCTGCCCCTGACGGTGCTCGAGCAAATGCATGGCCACCAGTTTGTTGATGGCTTCCCTCACCGTCGGTCGACTCACGCCCAGATTTTGAGCCAGTTCGCGCTCGGTCATCAAGCGTTCCCCGGGCTTGAGGTGTCCCCGAAAGATGAGGTCCTTCAATTGCTCGAAGACCTGATCAGACATCCGCTTTGGTCTAATTGGCTTCAACATGAGAACGGGTCCCGACTGTTTTCTAAGTTAAAGACTCAGCGTATACTTCAATGGCATGCTTGACCTGGACCCGGTCCCCCGCCTGCGACAGCATGTCGGTCATTTGCAGCATGCAGGCCGGGCAGCTCGTGGCGACGACCTCACACCCCGACTGCACGATGTTGTCTCGCTTGCGCTTCCCGATGGCTGCGGAAATGTCATAATGCTGCAAATTAAAACTGCCCCCCATACCGCAGCAGCGATCGGCTTCGACCATTTCCTTGAAGCGATACCGCGTACTGGCCTGCAGCAAACTGCGCGGCTGCGATGTCACCCCCAGGGACTTCTTCAAGTGGCAGGGATCGTGGTAAGTGAGTAAGACCTTTTTATCATCACTCTTGAAATCTACCTGACCAACGCCCACTTTATCAACCAAAAACTGGCTCACTTCCATGGTCTTGGCGGCGATCGCCGAGACCTGTTCCTGCTCTCCGGGTGAGAGCTCCTCGGCCATCAGGGGCCAGAGCTTCTTGATGGTGGAGGTGCAGGTGGCACAGGCGGTAATGAGAAAGTCGAAAGGCTCTGCAGCAAACTTCTGCAGGTTGTAGCGAAGAAGTTTGTTGAAAGCCAAGGTATCCCCTGAAGAAAGGGCGGGGATGCCGCAACAGGCAAAGTCTTCAGGGAGAAACATGCCGACGCCGTGATGCTCCATGGTGCGCATCACCGCTTCCCCAATCCCAGGAAAAACCTTGTCAATCACGCACCCCACGAAGAAGGCCACCTTCAATCCGGACGCCCCGGGACTCGTGTTCATGGGTTTCACCATCTGATGAAAGGCCGTCGGCGCGAGCGCCTTAAAGTGGCGGTCCCCAAGGGGGGAGAGCAAGCGGCCGCAGGACGTCCCGAGCAAGTCGTCAACCGGTTTGACGAAGATGCCCTGGAGCCTGGAGCCCCATTCCATGAGGCTGTCAAAGAATTCCGGACGGACCAGCATGCCCCGGAAAATCGCCTTTTTCAGGGGGTGAAGCCCCATGTAACCGGTCAGGATGGCGCGCGCCTTGATGAAGATATCCAGCACCTTTACCCCGCTGGGGCAGTTGGCGGAGCAGGAACCGCAGAGAAGGCAGCGCATCAGGCGCTCATTCACCCCCTTGGGATCTTTGAACATCTCCTGGACGAGGCCGTCCAGGAGGGCGAGCTTCCCGCGCGCCACATCGGCCTCGCGACCCGTTTCCGCATACACCGGACAAACAGCCTGACACATCCCGCAACGCATGCAAACGACGAGCTGGTCTTCCAGCTCCTTTATCAGCCCAGCAAGTTGCTTCATGTCAGCCATGGCTAATCTCCTATGATTTTTCCAGGATTCAGAATGTTCTTGGGATCGAGGGCCGCTTTGATGCGCCGCGAATAGAGGATGGTGGCCCTGCTGGTTTCCTTTTCCAGGAAGCGCGATTTGGCCATACCAATGCCATGTTCACCGGAAAGGGTCCCGCCCAACGCCAGCGCCCGGTCGAAAATGGCGTCGATGGCCTTTTCCACGCGTTTCCATTCCTCATGGTTGCGCCGGTCCGTGAGGATCGTGGGATGGAGGTTGCCGTCGCCGGCATGGCCGAAGGTCCCAATGGTCAAATTGAATTCCTTGGCGATTTCTTCGATGGAGCGAATCATAGCCGGGATCTTGCTCCGCGGCACCGTGGCGTCCTCCAGCACGGTGGTGGGTTTGACCCTGGAGAGAGCCGAAAGCGCCGCCCGCCGCGCTTCCCACACCTTGTCCCGCTCCGCGGCATCCTGAGCCACGCGAACACTCATGGCCCCCATCTGCCTGCACAGGGATTCCACCTTCTCGGCATCCTCTTCCACCTGCACCGGATGGCCGTCCACTTCGATGAGCAGCAGGGCCGCCGCATCCACCGGCAGTCCCGCATGGCTGAAATCCTCCACGGCGCGAATGGTGAAGTTGTCCATGAACTCGAGAGTCACCGGAACGATGCGGTTGGCAATGATCGCCGAAACCGTTTCCGAGGCTTTGTTGATATCACTGAATATGGCCATCATGGCCTTACTTGCAGGCGGCATGGGGATCAGCTTGAGGATGATCTTGTCAAAGACTCCCAGAGTGCCTTCGGAACCGACCATGAGGCCTCCCAGGTTGTAGCCGCTGACACACTTTACGGTGCGGGCGCCGGCCTTGACCAACTCACCGTTCACGTCAAAGAATTCGAGCCCCATCACATAGTCCCGGGTCACCCCGTAGCGCAACCCGCGGAGCCCTCCTGCATTTTCCGCCACATTGCCGCCAAGGGTCGAAACCGCCTGGCTGCCGGGATCGGGGGGATAGAAGAGCCCTTTCGCCTCCACCGCCGCCGCGAATTTAGCCGTCACCACACCGGGTTCAACCACCGCGTAGAGGTCCTCTTCATTGATCTCGAGGATCCTGTTGAGCGCATTGGTGAGCACCACCACGCCCCCGGCTTTGGGGATGGTCCCGCCGCTGAGGTTGGTGCCGGCCCCGCGCACGGTCAGTGGCAACGCATGCTCGTTGCACATCCCCACCACCTTGCCCAGGGTTTCGCTTGTGGTTGGCCGAAGGACGAGGGAAGGAAGCGCCGGATCGAGGACTGCGGCATCGTAGGAATAGGTGGCACGATCCGTTTCGTCCTGGAAGACGTTGTCTTTGCCCAAAACTTTCTCAAATTCTCTAATCAAAGCTTTCATGATCATCCTGCCTCCGTCTGTTTTCTGCCGTCATGACCACCCAGGGGTTCCGCTGAAAGATTAAACTAATGGTAATACCAAACATCCAATAATTCCTAAGATCCTTGACACCCTCGTACTTTGCGGGCCACATTATCAAAAGCCTTGGTATGATGTCAATAAAAAAGTCTTCCGTACCAATTTTTTTCTTGACAACTGGCTTTCTATTTTGTTTACTTGGCCAAAATTGAGTTTGGTATTACCAATTATTTTCTTTGTGGGATGGGATTGTGGTCAAAGCCTCGTCGTCGCAGGGAGGCGATGGAATCGTTGGGGTAGCGCGGTTGGTGGATCGTCCTTTGACGGCGGCAGGGTTCGAGAAGAGCATTATTCCTGGCTGAGGTGTTCTGTTTTGTTGGCAGGACTCGGGAAAGGGATCACAATTAGAGGAGGTATGACACCATGACTTGGGCAATGAATGTCAATCCGTTCGGGAACCTGGCGTTGTCGGCGCTGATTGCGGCTGTTCCCATCATCTTTCTCTTTATCGGTCTTACGGTCTTGAAAATGAAGGGCCACTGGGCAGCGATCATCGCCACCACGCTGGCCGTGGTCGTCGCGGCTATTGTATACGGCATGCCGGCACAGTTTGCCGGCCTCTCGGTCGTGTACGGAGCGCTTTTTGGTCTTTTCCCTGTCTGCTGGATCGTTATCACAGCCCTTTTCATCTACAATATGTCCGTGAAGACCGGACAGTTTGAAGTGATCAAGAACTCTCTGGCAACCATTTCCGATGACCGCCGGATGCAGGCCTTGCTCATCGCCTTCTCCTTCGGTGCCTTCATCGAAGGCGCTGCAGGGTTCGGAACGCCCGTGGCGATCACCGCCGCCATGCTGGCGGGTCTCGGTTTCAATGCCCTCTATGCCGCCGGCCTCTGTCTTCTGGCCAATACGGCTCCGGTTGCCTTCGGCGCCATCGGCATTCCCATTGTGGTGGGCGCCAGTGTTTCCGGCGTGGATTTGATGGCCTTCAGCCAGATGGTGGGTCGTACCCTGCCCTTCCTGAGCCTCTTTGTCCCGCTTTATCTGGTGGTCCTCATGGCCGGCTGGAAGAAAGGCATCGAAGTCTGGCCCGCCTGTTTGGTCTGCGGTGGTTCTTTCGCGCTTGTGCAGTTCTTGTCTTCCAATTATATCGGACCCTTGCTCCCGGATATTCTCTCGTCCATAGCCTCCATCATTTGTACCGTTATCTTCCTGCGATTCTGGCATCCCAAGGAAAGCTGGCACTTCCCCGAGGAGGCAAAGAGCGAAGGCAGGGCAGAGCTCAACTATAGCGGCGGGCAGGTATTTCGGGCATGGGCGCCCTTTATTCTGCTTTCCATTTTTGTTGCCGCGTGGGGCATCAAACCCGTACAGACCGCCATGAACCAGATCTTCCTTTACAAGCTGCCCATTGACGGCCTCAACAACATGGTGATCGACCACGTCGGCAAGGCAAAGGCCGCCGTCTATACCTTCAACGGGCTGAGCGCCGCCGGTACTGCCATTCTTCTGGCCTGGCTCTTCTGTATCCCGGTGATGGGCGCCTCCATCCGCACCGCGCTGGGGGTAGCCGGCAATACCCTGAAGCAGTTGAGGTGGCCGATTGTCACGATTTCCACGATTCTGGGCTTCGCCTACATCATGAACTACTCCGGCATGGCCATCACCCTGGGTTATGCCTTCGCCTCCACAGGCTGGTTTTTCCCGTTCTTCGCTGCGTTTCTGGGTTGGCTGGGCGTTTTCATGACCGGTTCCGACACGTCCACCAATGCCCTGTTCGGAAAGCTGCAGGCCGTTACGGCGGAGCAGCTCGGTATCAATCCCCTTGTTACCGTCAATGCGAATACCTGCGGCGGCGTATGCGGCAAGATGATCTCTCCGCAGTCGATCTCCGTCGCCACGGCGGCGACTAACATGGTCGGCAAAGAGTCAGAAATCTTCCGATTCACCCTGAAGCATTCATTGATCCTAACCACGGTGGTCGGTATCATCTGTATGCTCCAGGCCTATGTCTTCACCTGGATCATTCCGGTGGTGGAGAAGGCGGCGCCCGCAGCCGCCAAGGCTGCTGAGGCTGCAGCGGCGACGGGCATCAATACGGACGGCCTTCTCTATCTCGGCATCACATTTGCCGCAGCAGTTATCATCACGGTAATGTCGCGCATTTCAGGCAAAGGCATGGTGACGAAAGAAGGCACGGTTAAAACGGTTTTCCACTAGATCGGCTCACCGGGGGCGGGGAGGCAACTCACACCTCCCCGCTCCAAATGAGATTCGGGCCTCCGCTGATTTGTGTGAAAGATGCCCTGTGCAGCATAGCCCCTTGTGGGCGCTTTTTGCTGATGCTAAGGAGAAAAGAGATCCATGGAAAAACACGAACAAATAAAGCTTTTTAAGGAAAAGGCAGAAGCCGTGCAGACCTCGGTCACCGAGGTCACGAGTCTGCAGGAGGCTTTTCTCTATGCCATTGAGATTACGAAGAACCAGGGGGGATCGACCATCGCCGCCCCCGCATTGCAGCCGCAAGAACATTCTCAACTGGCAGAGCTGTGCCGGCAGGCTGAGATCACCCTCTTAACCGAAAACATGAGGGATCATGTCGGAAAGATCCAGACCGGCCTGACCCTGGGCGACTGGGGTGTTGCTGAAACGGCCACCCTGGTGCTGGATTCGACCTCGGAAGACCTGCGCATTGCCACCATGTTGAGCGAAACGCATGTGGCCGTGCTCCCGAGCTCTCGTATCAGGTCTGACGCCATGGAACTGGAATCCGAGTTGAGCGAGAGCATGAAATCCGCTCCCCGGTATCTTGCCTTTATCAGCGGGGCCAGCCGGACAGCCGACATCGAACGGGTGCTCACCATCGGGGTGCACGGGCCCCAGGAGCTGCACGTTCTCATCCTGGATGAAGAGCTGACAGGAGAAGAACCATGATCACGACCCCCAGTGACATCAAGATTTACCGCAAGGACCTGAAGCGAGCGCTTCAGAATCAGTTCCTGGGCACCACTCTGGATAACTTTGCAACGGCCTTCAAGGCGTCCAGGACTAAAGCCTTTGAGGGAATAAATCTCGACACGCTCATCGCGGAAATCGCCGAAGGAAAGGATGCCTCGATCATTCACCTGGAGGAGCTCTTCGAGAGCTTCAAAGCTAGGGCTGAAGCCGCCGGAGCGACGGTGCACGTGGCCCGTACGGCCAACGAGGCAAACACCATCATCGCTGAGATCGCCAGGGCCAATGGTGCGAAGAAGATTGTCAAGGGCAAGTCCATGACCGCCGAAGAAACCTTCCTCAACGATCACCTGGAAAGGGAGGGCTTCCATGTGACCGAAACGGACCTCGGAGAGTGGATCATCCAGATGCGGCGTGAAGGCCCGTCCCACATGGTGATGCCGGCCATCCACCTGTCCCGCGGGCAAGTGGCCGAGCTGTTTGCGAGCGTCACCGGGCAGCCCCAGGACCCCGAAGACATCAACGGCATGGTCAGGGTGGCAAGGCGCGAGCTCCGCCAGGCGTTCCTCGAGGCGGACATGGGGGTAACCGGTGCCAACTTCGCCATAGCCGACACGGGGACGATCGGTCTTGTCACCAACGAAGGCAACGGAAGGCTTGTGACCACCCTGCCCCGCGTCCACGTGGCTCTCATCGGTTTCGACAAACTCGTGCCAGACCTCCCAATGGCTCTCCGCATTCTCAAGGCCCTTCCGCGCAACGCCACGGGACAGGCCATCTCCACCTACGTCACCTGGATCACCGGGGCCACGGAATGTGCTTCCGCACCGGGGAACCGCAAGGAGATGCACATCGTCTTTCTGGACAACGGCCGCCTGGCTCTCGCTCGGGACCCTCTTTTTTCGGAGGCCCTTCGCTGCATCCGGTGCGGCGCCTGTGCCAATGTCTGCCCCATCTACAAATTGGTGGGGGGCCACAACTACGGCCACGTCTACATTGGGGCCATCGGGCTCATTCTCACCTATTTCTACCACGGCCGCAAAAACGCCAGGGCCATCGTACGCGCGTGTCTCAACTGCCAGGCCTGCAAGGCCGTCTGCCCCACGGGCATCGACCTGCCTCACCTCATCAAGGAGGTCCATCGCACAGTCCTTGAGGTGGAGGGCAAAAAGCCGGTGAAGAACCGACTCCTGCAACGCCTCCTCCCCAACCGGAAACTTTTCCACTTCCTCCTCCGGAGGGCCTATCTCTCGCAGCGCCCCGCAACCGGCGGCGGACCTTTCATCCGGCATCTCCCCATGTTCTTTTCGGGTGAGCACCAGTTCCGAAGCCTCCCGGCCATCGCCAGGACGCCGCTGCGAGACCAGTGGGAAAAGATCAGCCCCCGGGTGGAGAATCCCCGATGGCGCGTAGCCTTGTTCGGTGGCTGCCTGGTGGATTTTGTCTACCCTGAGCAGGCCCGGGCCTTCCTAAAGATTGTCAAGAACCAGGGGGTTCAGGTCGATTATCCATCGGATCAAACCTGCTGCGGCTTGCCCGCCAAGATGATGGGAGAGAGCAGCGTGGCGCGGGAAGTCGCCGTGCAGAACCTCAAGGCCATTGATCCATCGGATTATGATTATATTTTGACTTTGTGCGCTTCCTGCGGGTCACACATCCGGGAGAACTACCCCAGGCTCCTCGGGGATGAATCGGGTTTCGGGGTGAAGATGCATCAGTTCATGGACAAGATCATCGATTTCAGCTCCTTCATGGTGAATGTCCTCAAGGTGGGACCCGAAACCTTCAGGGCCTCTTTGACCAAGGCGGCTTATCATGCCCCCTGCCACCTCTGCCGCGGACTCGGGGTGACCCGGGAACCCCGGGAGCTCCTCAAGACCGCTGGGATCGAATACGTGCCGGCAAAGGATGAAGACGTCTGCTGCGGATTCGGCGGGTCTTTCTCCATGGAGTTCCCTGAGCTTTCCGCTGAGCTTTTGAAGAGAAAACTCGATCACGTGGAGGCGACCGGCGCCGAAATGCTGGTGACGGACTGCCCCGGCTGCGTGCTCCAACTTCGAGGCGGCATGGACAAGAGAACAGGACGCGCGATTGCGGTGAAACACATCGCGGAAGCTCTTGCGGATGGAACTGAATAGAGCACGAGACTCCATGGGTACAGGAAATAAGACCATGACTCCAGGACACAACACTTTCCCGAAACTGACCCCCGAAGAGGCAGCAGCCCAGATCCGCCACGGAATGACGGTCGCCTTCAGCGGTTTTGCGCAAGCCGGGGCGGCAAAGGCGGTCCCCAGAGCAATAGCCGCGCGGGCTCGAGAGCTCCATGAAAAGGGAGAGGCTTTCAAACTCCGGGTGCTGAGCGGCGCCTCCGCGGGCAGATTCGTCGATGAAGAACTGGCCCAGGCCGAGGCCGTGTCCTGGCGGGCCCCCTACATGAGCTCCCACACCCTGCGCAGGCAGATCAACAACCAGGAAGTGGAATACCTCGACATGCACCTGTCCCACGCTCCTCAGACCCTCGGAGCCGGTTTTTTCGGCAACGTGGACTATGCGGTCGTCGAGGCGACAGGAATCACTCGCGACGGCCGCGTTTACCTCACCAGCTCCATAGGTTCCAGTGCGGTGTTCCTCAAGTATGCCGACAGGGTCATCATTGAGATCAACGATTATCACTCGAAGCGGCTCGCGGAACTATCCGACATCACAGTCCTGCCCCTCCCCCCCCGCCGCAGCCCCATACCCATCCACGATCCCCTCACCAAGATCGGGTACCCATACGCCGTGGTGGATCCGAGGAAGGTTGTCGGAGTGGTGCAAAACGACGAGCCCGATCAGATCGACCCCTTCACCTTGCCCGACAAGCAGTCCCAGAGGATCGCAGAGCACCTGGTGCAGTTCCTCCATGGAGAGATGATCCGAGGACACATCCCCAAGGAATTCCTCCCGTTGCAGTCCGGGGTCGGCAACCTGTCCAACGGGGTAATGGCCACCCTCGGCATGAACCCCTTCATTCCCCAGTTCAAGATGTACACGGTGGCGGTCCAGGATTCCCTCGTGGACCTCATGGAACAGGGGAAGCTGGTCGGCCTCAGCGCGACGAGCCTGAGTGTCTCTCCCCGGGTCCTCAACCGGATGTATGAGAACATGGATTTCTTTGCGTCCAAGGTCGTCCTGCGGCCCCAGGAAATCTCCAACGATGCCGGAGTCGTCCGGAGGCTGGGAGTCATCACCATCAATGCCGCGGTGGAGGTGGACGTTTACGGAAATGTCAATTCCTCCCACGTGTACGGCACGGACATCATCAACGGCATCGGGGGGAGCGGGGAATTCACGCGAAACAGCTTTCTTTCCATCATCATGTGCCCATCCATCAGCCGCGGCGGCAGGATTTCCTCGGTTGTGCCCATGTGTCCTCACATCGACAGCAACGAGCACTCCGTGCAGGTCATCGTGACGGATCAGGGTCTGGCGGACCTGCGCGGCCTCGGGCCCATGCAGCGCTCCAAACGCATCATCGAGAACTGCGCGCATCCGGCCTACCGGGACTATCTCCACGGATACATAAGGGACTCCCGAGTGGGCCACATCCGCCACAACCTGAGAAAGGCCTTTGATCTGCACCGAAACCTCATGGACCATGGAATCATGCTGCCGGACCTCAAGCTTTCGGAGATCGCGGACATCCGCTGAAGCGGTCCATGGGAAAACAGTGGAAGACACGGACATTGGAAACGGAAACTGGAGGAGACATCGCATGCCCAAAGTGAGTGGATTTCCCAGGCTCACCCCTGAAGAGGCAGCCGAGCACATATTCCACGGAGCCACCGTTGCCTTCAGTGGTTTCACCAACTCCGGCGCGGCCAAACTGCTGCCCAAGGCCATAGCCGCCCGTGCAGCGGCTCTTCATGCAAAGGGGGAACCCTTCAGAATCCGGGTCCTGACTGGAGCCTCCAGCGGGGAAAGCATCGACGAACCCCTGGCCAGGGCTCAGGCCATGTCCTATCGGGCCCCGTATCAGAGCGGACCCGTTCTGCGCAAGCAGATCAACTCACAGGAAGTGGAGTACGTGGACATGCACCTCTCACACCTGCCGCAAACGGTGCTGGAGGGATTCCACGGCAAGGTGGACTTCGCGGTCATCGAGGCGACGGAGATCACCCTGGACGGGAGGGTGTACCTCACCACATCCATCGGGGCATCCCCCACCTACCTGAAATACGCCGACCGTGTGATCATCGAGGTGAACCGCCATCATTCGCCTCGCCTGCGGGAGATGGCCGACATCATGATCATGCCGCCACCACCCCATCGGTTCCCCGTGCCCTTCAACGACCCCCTCACCAAGTTGGGATACCCCTATGCCGTGGTGAACCCCAAGAATGTTGTCGCCGTCCTTGAAAACGACGAGCCGGACCATGTGCCGAGCTTCAGCGAAGCTGACGCCCGCAGCGAGAAGATTGCCGACCACGTCGTGCGCTTTCTCCTCGATGAGATGCTCGCCGGACGGATCCCCAACGAGTTCCTGCCTCTTCAGGCCGGCGTGGGCAATGTCTCCAACGGGGTGATGAGCGCCCTGGCCCAGAATCCGTACATTCCTCCCTTCAAGATGTACACGGAGGTCTTCCAGGACTCCCTCGCGGACATCATGGAACAGGGCAAGCTCACCGCTGCGAGCACCACGAGCCTCACCGTGACCAATGAAACCCTCGAACACATGTACGCCAACATGGACTTCTTTGTTCCGAGAATCGTCCTTCGCCCACAGGAGCTCTCCAACCATCCCGGGGTCATCCGGCGTCTTGGTGTCATCGCCCTCAACACGGCCCTTGAAATCGACATCTACGGAAACGTCAACTCTTCCCACGTATACGGGATGGACATCATGAACGGGATAGGCGGCAGCGGCGAATTCACCCGCAACTCCTACATCTCGATTTTCATGTGCCCCTCCATCGCCAAGGGCGGCAAAATCTCCTCCATCGTCCCCATGTGCCCCCACATCGACAACAACGAGCACTCGGTCCAGATCGTGGTGACCGATCAGGGGCTGGCGGATCTTCGAGGACTGGGTCCCATGCAGCGTGCCAAGACCATCATTGAGCGGTGCGCTCACCCTGCCTACAAGGATTACCTGAACAGGTACCTGGAAAGATCCCGCAGAGGCCACATACGCCACGACCTGGCCACGGCATATGAGATGCACCTCAACCTGCTGGAACAGGGGGCCATGCTGCCTGACCTGGACCTTTCAGCGATCGATGATCACTGAATGCGCGTCACCGGAAATGAACGCCCATTATCAAATATGCCGTGCCTGCGCAGGCGGGCCTCCGGGAAAAAAGCTCCGGAGCTCGGTCAGCTCCTGCGCAGCAGTGACGTTTGGTATGCGGACACTCTTTTGACACCAGATGGGGCCACACCCCACCGGCGTCCATAGCGGCAGTTTGCCCTCAAACCCTAGGCAAACACCCTCTTTCAAGCCTTCCGCAAGCAAAACAACCTGAATGAAGACCCATTTGCACCGAGTTGCCCATTATTCACACAACAAAAGGACATCCCCTGATGATCTTTGTCTTCACTTGCCAAGAAATCGCCACCTAAATGTCCTTGACAGCATCCACGACTGATGCCAACCGAAAACTCTCAAGGAGCAATTTCTTATCACCTAATCACCTGGGCCTTCCATTTTTCTCTTCCTCCAACACCTTTCGGATAGTTTTGGTGAGTGTGTAGATGGTGATCGGTTTGGTGACAAACTCTCTAATACCTTTTGCTTTGGCTTCCTTCTGCGTCTTCATTTCACCGAATCCGCTGCAGAGAATGATCGGAATGCCAGGCCTCACCAGCATGAGTTTCTCGGCAAGCTCAAGGCCTGTCATATGGGGCATGGTGAGATCCGTGATTACCAGGTGAAATCGGTCTGGCCTGGACTGGAAGGTTTCCAGAGCCTCAGTGCTGTTCGCCACACCGACAACTGCGTATCCGAGGTTTTCCAAAGCGCTTTTGGCCATGTTAACAATCGACTCTTCATCATCAATGAACAGAATGTGCTCATTGCCACATGGAAGGAAACCATCGGTCTCAGCTGAGGAAGCTGTCACCTTCCCTGTCAACCTTGGAAGGAGGACTTCAAAAGCGGTGCCTTTGCCGAGGTCACTGTCCACTGTAATCGAACCTCCATGGTTTTTAACGATTCCGTGGACCACCGCAAGACCCAAACCGGTCCCCTCGCCCTGTTCCTTGGTTGTGAAATAGGGATCAAAAATCCTCTCCATGACTTCTCGGGCCATTCCCTGGCCTGTATCGGTCACGGTCAAATTCACATAGGGTCCTGGAGTCAGGTGGAGAAATCTCTCCACCGCCTGCGAGTCCAATTCGACTTCCTCCAGCTTTATTTCCAGGACGCCGCCTCTCTCTTTCATGGCATGGGCTGCATTTGTGCAGAGGTTCATGACCACCTGATGCATTTGACTCGGATCGGCCATGACTTTGGCTTCCTTGCCTCCCACAAATTGGCGGATCTCGATCGTCGCGGGCAGCACTGCTTGAAGAAATCTTACAGCCTCCGTGATAATGGGTTCCAAGAGGAGGGGTTTCGTTTCCTGTTCCGTCTGGCGACTGAAGGTCAGAATCTGTTGCACCAGGTCTTTTGCTCTGTATGCGGCTTTTAAAACCTCTTCAAGATGCGGTCGGGCAGGACTGTCTCTCTCGATGCGGAAGAATTTCAGGATTTCTGCATGTCCCATGATGGCAGTGAGGATATTGTTGAAATCATGAGCAATGCCTCCGGCTAAGGTGCCGATCGCCTCCATTTTTTGAGCTTGCCGGAGCTGAGATTCGAGCTCTCTCTGTTTGGTCAAGTCCCTCAGAAAATTGAGAGTTGCCGGTCTTCCCTCCCATGTGATAAGAACGGCACTCAGCTGCACCGCCAGTACTTGACCATTTTGATCTATCACTCTGAAAGAATAGGGGCCTGTAAGGTCCTCTCCCGACAATCTTCTTTGATACCTATCAAGAACAAAGGATCTATCTTGAGGATGAATAAGATTTGTAAATGGTGTACGGGCAAGTTCTTCGGCAGAGTAGCCAAACAGTTCCATAGCTTTTGGATTTGGAAATATGATTGCTTCATCCTGGGCAACAAAAATGGCATCATTAGCATATTCCACCAACAGGCGATATTTTTCTTCACTTTCCTTTAGGGCCTCTTCAGCCTTTTTTCGCTGAGAGATATCCTGTATTGTTCCGATGGCACCAACGGCATTCCCGTCATCATTGAATTCCAATTCCGCCTTTTGGTGGACCCATTTCTTCTCTCCACCGATCCAAAGACGATGCTCGATGTCGTAGGGTTTGCCATGGAGCGCTGCGGTCCATGCCTGCTCAACACGTCCTCGGTCATCAGGGTAGACTGCTTCCAGAGACTTTTCATAGTCCAGTGGTTGGCCGGGTTCCATCTCGAAGATGCGGTGAGTTTCATCAGACCAGGTCAGCTCATGATTGATCATATCAAGATGCCAGCTTCCAATGCAGGCCACTTCCTGCGCTCTTTTCAAACTGGCTTCGCTTTCTCGCAAGGCCTTCTCCGCCCGCTGGCGCTCTTGAATTTCCCCCTGCAGCTCTTGATTCGCTCGCGCAATTCCAGCAGTACGCTCTTCCACGCGCACTTCCAGTTCATCACGAGCTTTCTGGAGCGCCCTTTCTGCCCGCTTTCGCTCGTGAACCTCGTAGGTAAGTCTACGGTTCCAGTAAAAGAGCAGTAAAAGGACAATGAGTCCAGGACCCACTATTTTCCACAACAATGTGTAGTCAAAGCCATGCTCGTATTTGATGGATATCCACTTTTGCAGAATGGCGTCACGGTCGGCTTCCGGAATCGAGTCTATGGCCTTCTGAAGAATTCCGGTGAGCATCGGCAAGTCGTTTCTCACTCCCATTGACGGACGGTAGTAAAGGGGAGTCGACCCATTGATCTTAATATTGGTAACCCCCAATTTACGTAATTGATAGGATCCACCAAATGATGAGTCAATGAAAGCAAAGGCCTTTCCACGATTGAGCGCATCAAATATTTCCTGATAACCCCTGAGCGGGATTAAGTTTATTTCAGGATAGTTCTGCTGTATCTTTTCGTTGACATAGGTATCCTGGCGAACAATGACCTTCCTGCCCTTGAGTGCTTGAATATTGTCGACAAAGAGCTGATCGGATAAAGTATAAACAACAACCGGTATTTCTACCAATGGGTGCGTGAAATCAAGTAACCGGGATCGATCGGGGGTCTTTGAAGTGCAAACAAATATGTCGATCTTTTTCTGTTCAACCTGCTCCTGAGCCTCTGCCCACCCAAACTCGTCACCGGCTTCCTTGACGAAGTCAAACCGGATGCCGGTTCTCCGGTGGATGATCTGCAGAAAATCGGTGAGAATGGCCCTTATCAATGACCCCATGGGCATCCATTCGGGGTCGATGGCGACCCTGACCGCCGGATGTTCCTTCAGCCAGTCCTTTTCCTCTTCACTCAAGGCCATTTGAGGCTCGAGGGCGGCAGGTTCAAGGACGTTTACGCCAAACCATTTGTTCTGGATCTTCTGGTGCTCCTGCTGGTTAAGCGAAGCAATTGCCAGGTCAAAGACAGCAAGCAATTCCGGGCTGTCATTTCGCAGACCGATTCGTCCAAAGCCGACCGGTCCTTCATAACTTACCAGGGAAAACTTCAACGCCGGCCGGAACTTCTCGGAAATGATGTAATTGAGCACCGCCAGGTCATCAAAGACGCCGTCCGCGTCCCCCGCAACGACCAGTTGCACCCCTTGTGCAACCGTATCGACCTCAACGATCTCAATAGTCGGGTAGTTGTTCCTTATCAGCCTCAGTGCTGCGCTTTCCCTCGCAAGGGCGACCTTTTTCCCCGAGAGCGCATCGAGGTCTTGGCAGGGGGGGGCTTCCTGACGGGTTGCCAGCGCCTGGGGGTAAACAGCAAATGCGTTGCTGAAATGCAGATAGGGTCTTCGTTCTGGAAGCGCATCCGCGTTGATGACGCCGTCGACTTCATGGCGGAGCGCCTTGTCCAGGGCTTCATGCCAAAGCGAACCCTCATAGCGGATCTTAATTCCTAGTTTTTTTGCAAGAAGATCAACGTAGTCTATGCTGATTCCCGCGAGTTGGCCTGCCTGGTTGCGGAAGTTTTTGGGAGAATAACGTTCATCAATCGACAAGTTGATGACTGGATGCTCACGCAGCCAGGCTTTCAGCGGCGGGGGCAGCTCTATCGTGGGTTCTCGATAGAGAAATCCGTCCGGCGGCTTGCTTTCCTTAATCAGCCCGAGTCTAGCGTAAACCTCGGCACTCTGCCGGAAGCGTGCGGGGTCGATGCGACCCAGTTCACCCACTTCAGGGAGCACCAACAGTTCGGTCGCCCTGGCTTCGAATTCGAGCTGCTTGCGGATAAGCTTAGGACTATATTTACTCAGGATAAGGTCAATGACTTCCTCTTGGTGCTGGAGTGCATACTGCCATCCTCTGAGCGTCGCCCGGATCATCTTTTCCACCCGATCGGGGTGGTTTTCGATTTCGCTTTCGGTCGTGAACAGGTTATCTCCATAAAAGTCAACGCCGTAGTTCCTGGGGTCTATGACATTGACGGCCGATCCTGCTTGTGCATCGAGAGCGCAAGGCTCAGCCGTAAGATTCGCCGACATGACGTCAACTTTGCCGATGATCAGATCGTTGCAATCATATTGATTGGGAACGGTAGTAATTCCGGAAAGATCGCCGAGAGCATCCAGAAGGACGGCCCGAAGAGGCGCGTAGGCCGTGTCCTCCACATGCATCACCACCCTCTTGCCCGCCATCCCATAGGGGCTGATGATGCCACTCTCTTTCTTGCTGATAAACACGAGTGGCGAATGCTGAAAGATCTGCGCCAGCACCACGACCGGCGCCCCTTTGGCACGGTGCAGCAACAGTCCTGCGTCGGCAACACCGTATTCGGCTGTGCCTTGGAGAACTTGTTTCACGCTCTCTTCCCCGGGGTCCAATTCTCTCAGAACGACATCAAGACCTTCCTCAGCGTAATACCCTCTCTCCCTGGCGGCATAGTAGCCCGCGAATTCGAATTGATGAGGAGATCTCAGTTGGACGGTAATCGTTTGGAGCCCAGGTAAGGATGCGGCATGAGCAACTGGCAAGATCCCAGGGAAGAGCACTGATACAAACAAGCTAAAGGTAAAAAACTTTCGCATCTCCCAAAGCCGTTTCTTCTCTCCCTTGCCCATGCCCTTGCCATTCACCCCCGCGTTACACTTCTGGGACAACAACCCTGGAGAAGGCAGATGATCACCATTCGCGAGAAATGGTTTCATGGCCGTTTCTTCCTTTCAAGCGGTGGAGGATTCACTGACAGAATGCAGGACTTTCCCCAAAAGCAGTTTCCCATGATAAAGGAAGGCTTCGGCAAATAGGCATCGATATGTTATTGACGGGCCCCTGACCATGGAGAATCCGAAATCTCATGGGATATCCTCTCGATCAGCAGGGGAAACTGTTCTGTGGTGGATCCTATCCTGCGCAACCTGGAAGCGAGGGCATCCGTATCCAATTTCTCCAATTCCTGTCCCACCATGAAGCGTGACATGATCAAATCGGCAAGGTAGACGACGTGGGTCAATTCGGGCGCGATAGTCGCCTGTTCAGGTTGATGATGATGTCGTATTGCATCGGTGAGGGTTTCGGGGATCGACCAGAGCGCGGCCAATCGGCTTCCCGCTTCCGGATGCGTGACGCCGAACAGCTCACTTTCCGCCCTGATCAGGTCGACCTCAACTGCCTGAACACAGCGGTAAAAAAGAGGTCGTGCGGCAACCATGTATTGATCTAGTACCACCTTCCCGATGTCATGCAGCAACCCAGCTGTATATGCCAGCTCCGGTGGGGCCTGGCCGGTAAATTGAGCCAAGCTCCTCGCAACCGCTGCAGTGCCGCAAGCGTGTTGAAAGAGGCCGCCCTTGCAAAGGGAATATCCTTCATCCGCTTGGGAAAGAAAATCTTCCAGTGCTGCCGCGACAATCAACTGCAACAGCCATTTTTCACCCAAGATGAAGAGCCCCCTCTCTATGGAATCAACTTTTGTCGCCGCGCCAATAAGAGTTGAATTGCAAAATCCTATCACCTTGGCGCTTATTACCTGGTCCTGCTTTACTTCGTGGGCCACGTCGCCAAGACTATGGGTCTGCTCCGAGATCAAGCGAACAACTTTAAGGGCTATCTGAGGGATGGGGCGGACACGTCCGATAATACGGTCAAGCTGCTCGATGTCCGGCTTCTCGAAGTCTGTTGCGCCAGGTGAGCCTGTAGAAATCCCCAGGGGATCGATGTCACTTTGCCAGGTCTGTAGGTTCAGACTCAAGCGACATGAAAAATAGCCACCGATTTCACTCTTTCTTATAGTTATCTTTTCCTGATGCAGGATTTTTTCCACCACTTCGGCCGTGCGCCCCCCAATATCCAGGATCAAGTCCCGCTTACAAATGGGTCCGACCAGGGCTCCACCGGCAACACTCGCTTCCAGGTTCTCCCTGCTGGCTCCCTCTTTGTACAGATTCCGAATGAAAAGGGGCAACCCTGTTGCAGCGTACATCGCTGGTTGCCAGGGAGTGTCCATGTTCGTTGGCTCGGGCAGGCGCAGGTGGATCAATCCGCCCACATTGGCGTGGCGGTCACAGAGGGCAACCCCCACGCAAGTTCCCAGGTAGGCCTCAAGTATCTCGCCTTTCCCTTTGCTGATGATGTAACCACCTGACTCAACGCTGGTTCTTTGCGGACAGGGTGCTCTTTTCAGCATAGGAAGCCTGCAATAATGGGCGATGCTTTCGCATCATGAATAGAATCGAGAAGATTGACCAAGTCGTCTTGAAGCCTGCACTTTTCAAGCTTCTTCTTACGGGTCATCCACGCCTGAAAACCCCGATAACTGAGCGTGCTCAACGCAGGGGTGCGCGCGTCGTCCCTCAGTTTCATGGCACTCTGGTGGAAGTGTTAAGGCAGAATTCTGCTGTTTTCTTTTGACCTCGGGCTGCCAAGCAGATTCACCAACATTCATCATCGTCTTCCCTTGTGATGCACCAATCACCATGAGTATTCCGAGACTGCCTTCCCCTGCTGATGGGAAATCGCTCTTTTGGGAGGTGATAACGAGAATAGGTTTCCCTGGTATTGGATACTAACGGCCTTTGCAGGGAAATTCCACCCCGCACACCGAGATGCCGTGGGGACAGGGGGGAGAATATCCCCAGGTTAGCCGCTTTGGACAGTGGGTGCTCTTACGCTCTTCGCTTCGGGAGTCTACTGACCTAGATGTGAGAGCGCGTGCCGCAATGGACTGCTCGAGATTTTCATCAGCCCTCGGAACGGCTGGTCCATCTCCAGAATCAGAAAGATTGCGCCAGCAACCGAAAGCGCACAGACGAACAGGACAGTGACGACCGTTGCGTTATGGGGGGCGAAGAGACCGAAACTCGAGAAGATAATCGTGAGCCAGAACACCACCACCACGAGGAACGGCAGCGGGACCGATCTGCCAATGCCACCCCATGCGAGCCAGCGCGTCTCCATGATGTCGCTGCTGATCTGCAGCGCCCGGGACTGGAACCATCGCTGGGCGTCGTTCTGCGGCGAGAGGTGCCGAATCCTGACCTCGATTCCCTCGACTGCAGGCCCCACCTCAGGCTCATCCAACCTTGCAGGTTGGGAGCGCTCCTCCGGCCAGATCGCATCCAGCCTGCACGCAACGGTGCGCCGGATCAGGTCACGCGTCTCCTTCGTCTCCGGCCCGTAGTCGGCCAGCATACGATCGAGCAGCAGGACTTTGGCGGCAGTGTGTTTGACCGCTGCATCCTGAGTGTCATACGAACTCTTGGCCGTGGCGACCACCAACCCGAGAACGAGGGCAGCCATAGTCGCAACCAGCCCCATCCCAAGCTTTATGACCTCCTTGGAGTCCTGGTTGAGATGATGTTCGGGCGTAACAACGCGGAGGAGCATTCCGAGCAGTGTGCCGCCGAAGACGCACGCAAACACGATCAAAGCGACTTTTGTTGGGATCATGAATAGCCTTCTCCTCTTCCCAAGCGAGCCTTGACGGGCCGGATCGACGGGCATCCCCTCATCCTGCCGTATATTTGTTCTGCCTTCCCGCTGTCCAACAGTTTGGCTGGATGGTTGGAGCTGAAAGGAGGCAGGATGTCTACCAGGCCTCTTAGGATGGAACAACTATGCTATATGGCTAACAATAGTGCAAGGGTGAGCTTGGAAGGGCGGGTCATTTGCTCGTTCGGGTAGTTCAAAGTGTTCTTGACTCGTTCCTCCCGCTCCAGAAGCCCTCTTCCTCTCCCTCCATGCGTCCAGATCAGTCTTCTTTACGGTGACATATCCTCCCCTGGTCCCAGTGCCTTTCAACGGCAGCTCTCCCCTCTTGGCCGCCCGGATGAGCGTGTTAATCCCTAGGCCGGTGTATCTAGAGTTCTCCCTAAACACTTTTGAACAGTACCGAGGGTTCCCGCTGATTCATTGCGGGTTTTGGGGGGCTACCTGGAGAGTTTCGGCGAGTCAGGCCTTGGCGAAACAGCACACTCCCGGGTGATCCGCTCCGGGCACTTCACGCTCTCCTTCCGATGCTTCCTCGCGTGCCACTCTCTGAAGACCTTTTCGACCTTGTCCTTGTAAGCCATGGCGAGCAGGATAAAGATGATGGCCGCACCCACCAGGACGAAGAACTGCTTGTACTGGTGCAGCCTGATGAAGTTCCCTCCGAGGGTCAGGAGTACCGTCCCGAAAAGGCGACCCGTGCCTCCGATGACAACGAACTCAAGGGAGGAAAGGTGGCCGAGTCCGAGGACGTAGCAGAGATAATCTTTCGGAAATCCGGGGATCAGAAAGAGGAGGAAGACCAGGAAGGCCCCCTTGTGATGGAGGAGGTAATCGAAGCGCTGCATGGTGGCCTGGGAGACGAATCGGTCCACGAAAGGCTTTCCGAAGGCGCGGGACAGGAAAAAAGCCGCGTAGGAACCCAGAGTGAGCCCCATGGTGGAGAGGAGAACTCCCAGGTATGGACCGTAGATGTATCCGCCGAGCAGCCCTGTCACCTCCCCGGGAACGGGGGCGGCAACGACCTGCAGGGCCTGCAGCACCACGAATCCCACAAAGCCCCAAGAGCCCAGAGATTCGATGAACGTGATCATGCGCTGTTTGTTGAGGAAGAACTTGATGAGGCCAGTCTCATAAAGCACGAAAGAGAAGATGCCGAGGAACATGAAGAGCAGGAACAACTTGAGCCAGATGTGGTTCTTCCTGCCATTTTCGTTGGGGTTGGCTATTTCGGGATCGGACATTGGTCAGTTGCCGTTTTCATAAGTGTGGGGACGCTTGACTAAAGGGGCCTCGACTGTCCTCCGGTGGGGGTTCCGAACATCCGTCTCTTCCGTCGCCGGAGGCGATTGCATCCACAATAGCAATCCATCAGGAGTTCGTCACACCGGATCCAATACTTTAAGCCTGCTCTTGGAGAGAGGCAACTCCGCCGGCTTCCTTCACGGGACCCCATGGAAGGGCAGCGCACCCGCCCAACAAATCCGCACGCTGCAGAGAAGCGTCCCATGCGCCGACAGAGGAGCCCATTCCGTGGATTGCAGTCCTGGCATGCAATGATGCATCAATGATGTTTGGGGAAACAATTCACCTCTGCCCGCAGATTTTTAACTATACAGCATTTCAGCTCTTGTGGAAAGTCAAAACCTGCCCGTCACGGGATTTGGCGTATCGGAAGGCCGGAGCATTAGCCCTTGACCCAAGCTATTGACCCTGTTAGAAGTTTAAGCCTGCGGATGTCGGGGAAGGCGGCCTTTTCCCCGGGTCTCCTCCGCGCGGGAATCAGATAAAAAGAGGCTTCGAAAAACCATGAAGCCCGGAGTGGCCGCGGCGTCTTCATCCTTCCGCGGCTTTTTTTGTTCCAAGGCCATGAGCACACACTGACATCCGTTTCTCCATGTCGGATCGTGAGATGGATAGCGGCTCGGTGCGCGGGTCTCTTCAAGGATGGCCCGTGCCCCAAGCCTTTCGGCTCAATCGAGGAAAACACGGTGAAGAAACAGATCCTTCTTGGGAATGAGGCCATCGCCCTGGGGCTCGCAGAGTCGGGCTGCACCATGGCTACCTCCTATCCGGGCACTCCGGCTTCCGAAATACTGAAAACGCTGATTGACCTCCGAGATCGAGACGGGCTCAAGCTCCACCTGGAGTGGTCCGTCAACGAGAAAGTGGCCTTCGAAGTTGCCCTTGCCAACAGTTACGCTGGGAGGCGGTCGGCGGTCATCATGAAACAAGTGGGACTCAATGTGGCCGCTGACCCCCTCATGAGCGCGGCGTACACAGGGGTCAAAGGCGGGTTCGTGATCATCGTGGCCGATGATCCCGGCCCTCACAGCTCACAAACCGAGCAGGACAGCAGGCTCTACGCCATGATGGCCAAGATCCCCGTCCTGGATCCCTCGTCCCCGGCCGAGGCCCGCCAGTACGTCCGCAAAGCTTTCGCCCTCTCGGAGCAGTACGAAATACCCGTGATGGTGAGACCGACGACGAGGATTTGCCATGCCCGCCAGGACCTGGAATTGCCTGAGCTTTCCCGGGTTTCGCAAATGGCCCTCTTCGAGAAGAACCCGGCCCGGTGGGCTGCCACTCCCAAGTTCAGACTGCTCCTGCACCATCAGTTGAATGACAAGATCAGCAGGATTTCCGAAGAACCGGATCTCTTTCCACAAAGGATCGACAGCGACCATCCGGTTGGCCCTTCGGATTCCGCTTCCTTTTCAGCAGGGAATTCGAGCCCCTGTGTCGTGTCGTCAGGCGTTGTTTACAGCCACGTCAGCGAAGTGATGGCGGACCTTGGGCTCCTGCAGGACGTTCCCCTCTACAAGGTGCCCCTGCCCTACCCTCTTCCTCCAGCTTTCGTGGAAACTTTGCTCGCCTCGCATGAGCAGATCCTGGTCCTGGAAGAGAGTTATCCGGTCATCGAAATGCAGTTCCAGGCCCGGCACAAGATCCTCGGCAGGACCTCGGGCACCGTGCCGAGCGCCGGGGAGCTCCTGCCGGAAGTGGTGGAACCCATCCTGAGACGTTTCCTCGGTCTCGCATTCCCAAGCCCTGCCGCGGCACCGGTCCACCCAGGAAGACGCCCGACTCTGTGCGCGGGATGCCCCCACCGGGCAGCCTTTTTTGCCATCAAGAAAGCCTTTCCCAAGGGGATCTACCCGGGAGACATCGGCTGCTACACTCTGGGATTGAATCTCGGGGCTGTGGATACGGTCCTGTGCATGGGAGCGTCCATCGGGCAGGCCGCCGGCTTTTATCACGGGTATCGGGCAAGCCGCGAGGATTCCCCGGCCATATGCGCGACCATCGGTGATTCCACATTCTTTCATGCGGGGATTCCACCACTCATGAACGCTGTGGTGCAGGGAGCCCGTTTTGTGCTGGTCATCCTGGACAACAGCACGACGGCCATGACCGGCCACCAGCCGACGCCCGCCAGCGGATTCACCTTGGATGGCACGCCGGTTCCCCGCCTGTCCATATCGGACCTCGTCAAGGCCTGCGGAGTCCGCTTCGTGGAGGAGGGAGATCCATACGAGGTGAAGGAATTTCTCGATCACCTCAAGAGGGCCGGAGAACATGTGAAGTCCCAAGACGGTGGAGTGGCCGTGGTGATCGCCAGGAGACCCTGCCTCATGGACCGTGGCCGCAAGGAGAGCTGGGTCCGCCGCGAGATCAGGGTTAACGAAAAGTGCAAGTCCTGCGACTTCTGCATCAAGCAGTTCGAGTGCCCTGCCCTGCAGCCCCAGGGCGAGAAGGAGCCCATTAAGATCGACAACACCCTGTGCACCGGGTGCGGCGTGTGCGTCCATATCTGTCCTCACGGAGCCCTGGAGACGGCGTCCCTTTCCGACTGCTGAAGCGGAGAGCTGAACCGGCACCTCGGTGCCTCACGCCTCCTCTAGAGAAGCTCTTTTACCGCCGAGGACGCTGAGATCGCTGAGAAGACAGGTTGTGCAAAAAAATCTCTGTGGTCTCAGCACTCTCCGCGGTGGATTCCAAGTTTTTCATCATATCCTTGTGACCTTGGCGTCCTTGGTGGTTTCGAAAACACCCATGTGTGACAACGAAGTTTAAATACCCAGCGAGGAAAAGAGAAGTTTCATGCAGCAGATCATTCTCAGCGGGATAGGTGGACAGGGAGTTCTGTTTGTGACGCGGCTTCTGGCGGAAACCGCCCTTGCCCTCGAGGAGCCCATTCTCATGTCCGAAACCCACGGCATGGCACAGAGGGGAGGCAACGTCATCAGCCATCTCAAGATCGGCGCCGGCTTTACAAGCCCCATGGTGCGGCCTGGACATGCGGACATCTTCCTGGGTCTCCACGAGGAGGCTATCCTTGTCCACGGCTTCTACCTGAGGAATGGAGGCCGAGCGTTCTGCAACGGCACCAACTCAGTTGGGGGCGACACCATCGACGCCGGCCGTATAGCGAGGGAGCTGGGGTCCCCCGTTTCCGCCAACCTCGTCTTACTGGGTTTCGCCGCTGCCTCGGGAGCCCTCTTCTGCACTCCGAATCAAATCGAGGCTGCCCTGAGGGACATTGGCGGAAAGAGGCTGGACATGAGTTTCCGCGCGTTCCGGGAAGGGCTCAAGGCCGGCCGCGGCAAGACGTCCACGGAGTGAGGCCGCCATCGACCCATGCTGCTGCATCTCGCCCCACAATTCTTCGTTTCAGGGATCACCAACGGGAGCATCTACGCACTCATTGCCCTGGGCTTTTGTCTCATCCAGAACGCCACGGGATTGGTGAATTTCGCCCAGGGGGATTTCGTGATGCTCGGGGCCATGATCATGATCTCCCTCACCAAGGGCGCGGGCCTGCCCATGCCCCTTGCTTTTCTCATGGCCGTCGCGGCGGTTGCTCTCATCGGGGTCGCCCTCGACCGAGGTCCCATCCGGCACTCCCGAAACCGGGATGTCCTCACGCTGGTCATGGTCACCGTGGGCGCTTCCATTTCTTTGCGGGGGTCGAGCATGCTCCTGTGGGGAAAGAGCGATCACATCTTTCCCGGCTTCGGCGGCGAGGCGCCCATCTTTTTTCTGAAGGCGGCCATCCTTCCCCAGTCTCTGTGGATCCTGGGTCTCTCTCTCCTGGTCCTCGCCATGCTTTACCTGTTTTTTCACCGGACCCTCGTGGGAAAGGCCATGAGGGCGGCGGCGGACAATCCCTTCGGAGCGTCTCTCATCGGGATCTCCGTGAGCCGTGTCGTCGCCCTGGCATTTGCCCTGAGCGGGGCACTGGGGGCGATGGCGGGCATCCTGATCACCCCCATCACCAGCATGAACTACGATGCCGGCCTCATGCTCGGACTCAAAGGTTTTGCGGCGGCCATCCTGGGAGGATACGGGAGCACCGTGGGAGCGGTGGTCGGGGGACTCCTCCTCGGAACCCTGGAGGCCTTCGGAGCCGGCTTCATCTCTTCGGCCTACAAGGACGCCTTCGCCTTCGTGATCCTGCTGACCATCCTCTTTGTCAGGCCGGCAGGCCTTTTCGGCAGCGTGGGGGTGAAGAGAGTCTGAACCCCGCTCCCGGCATGTCCCAGGTCAATGGCGTTGGACTGGCTGTCTGGCGGGCGATGCCATGCGCCTGCTCTCATGGCGGATCGGGCACAGAATTCACTCAGATAAGGTAGAATGCATGAAGGCTGCGCTCCGGCAGGCAAATTTTGAGATCCTGCAGGACGACGGCAGCTGCCATGGGGAGATTCGCCTGTACAACGGCATTCACGCAAATGCCGGGACCCTGGAGGATTCTCGAGAAAAGCCCCTGGAAGTGCTTGAAGAATGAGTGGTTTTGCGGTTCACAACCTTTTCCGTTGCCTGCAATTGCTCTCAGGTTAGCCGGGTCGATGGCCTAATGAATTCTTCTTGGACGCTCCAAACCCCTTTCATACCCAGACAATGGACCGCCCTTCTCGTTGTGGCCCTTGTCGTGGCAGTCCTGCCCCTGTGGGTGAAAAGCGGCTACATCCTGTTTCTCCTCAACCTCATCGCCCTCAACGGCCTTGTGGTCCTTGGATTGAACCTGCTCATCGGTTCCACGGGCCAGGTCTCTCTCGGTCACGCCGCCTTTTACGGCCTGGGCGCCTATGTTTCAGCCATCGCCGCCACCACTTTCCATTGGCCCATTCCCTTCGCTTTTCTTCTCTCCGTCTCATTTGTCGCGGTGACCAGCTTCCTCCTTGCCCTGCCCACCTTGAGGCTCGAGGGCCACTACCTGGTGATGGCAACCCTGGGCTTCAACATCATCGTGACCATTCTTCTGGGGCAACTGGAGAGCATCACGGGAGGCCCGTCGGGATTTCCGGGCATTCCGAGGCTCCATTGGGGCGGCCTGGTTCTCTCTTCTGACCGTCACTTCTATTTCTTCGTCTGGAGTGTGTTCCTGGTTCTCTTCGCGCTGACCCTCAACCTGACGGATTCCAGACTGGGGAGGGCCCTGGGAGCCATTCATGAAAAGGAGCTCACCGCAAAGGCCCTGGGCATTCCCACCCACCGCTACAAGGTCACCACCTTTGTCCTGAGCGCCGTCTATGCAGGAATCGCCGGCTTCTGCTACGCGCACTACGTGACGTTCATCAGCCCCAAGAGCTTCGACATTCTCCATTCCGTCCAGGTGGTCACCATGGTGGTCCTGGGAGGGATGGGGAGTCTCTGGGGCGGACTGGTCGGAGCCGCCGTTCTCACCTGTCTTCCCGAGTGGCTCCACCGGTTCGAAGACCTGCACGTTCTCCTTTACGGACTGATTCTCATGGGATTCCTCGTTTTCGCACCCCAGGGACTTGTCCCCGCGGCGGGCCTCCTCCTTGCTCCCCTGGGCAGGATTCGAGGGAAGCCGGCAGTGCCCCTCGAGGAACATCAGAGCTTCGCCAAAGCACCTTCCCAAGGAATTGTCTTGGACCGGAACCGCGCGCCGGGAGAAAATCGAGGAGAGGCTCCGCGCCGCGGATCTGAAGAGACCGCAGCACGACCCGTTCTCGACCTCCGCAACGTCGCCATGAGCTTCGGCGGTCTTCAGGCCCTCTACGGGGTGACCTTTCATGTGGAAGCCGGGGAGATCGTGGCTTTGATTGGACCGAACGGTGCCGGCAAGACCACGCTCCTCAACCTCGTCTCCGGCTTGCTGAGACCCGACGAGGGAGACATTATTCTCGCCGACAAGAGCTTGAAAGGCCTCCGTCCCCACCAGATTGCCGCCCTGGGAGTGGGAAGAACCTTTCAGACCGTGCAGGTGTACGGCAGGCGCACCGTTCTTGAAAATGTCCTCCTGGGCTTTCATGTGCAGGGACGTTCTGGATTTCCGGGCTCCCTGCTTCACACCCCGCGTGAAAGGAGTGAAGAGAGGTTATTGCGCGGGAGGGCGCAGATATGGCTCGAGGATTTCGGGTTGCGCGGAAAGGGACACCTTCCGGCTGTTCACTTGAGCCTTCTCGAGCAGAAACTCCTGGAACTGGCCCGGGCCCTGGCGCTCTCTCCCATGGCGCTTCTTCTCGATGAGCCCGCGGGCGGCCTCAACCCCCGCGAAAGCCAGGTCCTCATGGAGTACATCGCTCACCTCAAGGCCAAGGGGATGGGAATCATCCTTGTGGAGCACGACATGAATGTTGTCATGCGGCTGGCCGATCGCGTGGTGGTGCTCCACTACGGCTCGTGCATCGCTTCGGGCACCCCGCGGGAAATCCAGCGGGACCCCAGGGTCATATCGGCCTATCTGGGCTCGAGGGGACACCATTGCTCAAGGTCATAGGGATTTCGGCAGGCTACGGTTCCGTGCAAGTCCTGAAACGTGTCTCCTTTCACGTGGACGCGGGAGAAATCGTGGCACTCATCGGTGCCAACGGGGCGGGCAAGAGCACCCTCCTTCGAACGATCAGCGGCGTCCACCGTCCATCGGCGGGAGAGATCCTCTTCATGGGCACTCCGATTCACAGCCTTTCCCCTGAGAACATTGTGCGAATGGGCCTCGTGCAGGTTCCGGAAGCCCGCCAGCTCTTTCCCAACCTCACGGTTCTCGAAAACCTGGAATTGGGAGGCTACGTGCACGGGCGAAAACACGTCCGCACATCTCTTGACGGGATGTTCCAGCTCTTTCCGATTCTCTCGGAGCGCCGCCGCCAAAAGGCCGGCACGTTAAGCGGGGGAGAACAGCAGATGCTCTCCATTGCAAGAGCTCTCATGGCGCGCCCGCGCCTCCTCCTCCTGGACGAGCCGTCTCTTGGCCTCGCTCCGCTCATCGTTGAGGAAATCTACGAAAGGATTCAAGCACTCCACAACACCGGCACACCGATTCTTCTGGTTGAACAGAACGCACTCGGAGCCCTCGCCGTCGCCGAGAGGGCCTACGTTCTGGAAACTGGACGCATCGTTCTTTCCGGGAACACCCGTGAGCTGATGGAGCACGACGACGTTCAGCGGGCGTACCTCGGAAAGGATTATCAGCACAAATGGGAAAGGTAGAGGGGGTGACCATGGCCCGGAGGACCATCGACTTCATGCCACGGGATGACATCCGTGAGCTGCAGTTGGAGCGGCTGCAGATGACGCTCAATCGAGCCTACTTCAACGTGGACTTCTACCGGAAGAGGATGGACGGCCTGCAAATCCTGCCGGAGGACATGGCTCGCATCCAGGAATTCCAGGCTTTCCCCTTCACGACCCGCCGTGACCTGGTGGAGCATTACCCTTACGGCCTGTTTGCCGAGCCCCTCAAGAGCATTGTGCGGTTAAAGATCTCCACGCCGGGCTTGGGAGATCAAGGGAAACTGGTGGTCATCGGGTTCACCCGCCACGACGTGGCCATGTGGCAGGACCTGATGGTGCGCCTCTTTGAGCAGCTGGGGATAACCGACAGGGACATCGTCCAGGTGGCATTCAACTTCAGCCTTTTTCCCGGAGCGTTCACGTTCAATCAGGCGGCGGAAATGCTCGGGGCCACCCTTGCTCCTTCGGCCACCATATCCGCAACACTGCAGCTGAAGATCATGCAGGATTTCCGCTCCACCGTCCTGGCCACATCGTCGGCCTTCGCCCTCCACATCGTGGAAACCATGGAGCGCCTCGGGATCCGTGGCGGGGACCTGAAACTCAAGCTGGTGACCCTCGGGCCGGATCCCCTCTCCGAAATAACGCGGGAGCGTCTGGAGGATGTTTTTCAGATTCCCGTTCACGGACTCTACGGGGTTGCCGAAATGGTGGAACCGGGAATCGCCGGAGAATGCCCGGTCCGAGAGGGCCTGCACCTGGCCGAAGACCAGTTCCTGGCCGAAATCGTGCACCCCGTCACGGGTGATCCCGTCCCCACCGGGCAGGAAGGGGAACTGGTCCTGACCACACTCACCGCCGAGGCCTACCCGCTCATTCGATATCGTACCGGAGACATCACCGTCCTGCGGGAAACCCCCTGCTCCTGTGGACGCACCCTGGCACGGATCAGCCCCATCCTCCGTCGAACGGACAACCGCGTCTCCATTCGAGGGATTCCCCTCTATCCCGAAAGCGTCGAACAGCTCCTGAAAGGGATCGATCCTGCCCTGGAAGATTTCCGGCTCCTGATTCACACAACCTACGGAGTCGGCGAGCAGCTGGAGATCCTCCTCGCCCGGCCCTCGAACCTGCCATTTCCCGATGGAAGCCGCCCTCAGTACCTCGAAGCCATGAGGAGCCACATTCGCCGAGCCCTCGGCTTTGGGGCGCGAGTCCAACTCGTTGACCTCGAACGACTCCCCAGGGAAGGGCTCATTGATAAAACCGTTTTCCGAACCACCGCTCCCCGCTCCTCTTTCGAATGAACGCATGCCTTTCTCTTTCGGTTTCTTGATTCCTGGCGTTACTGAAATTATCTTTAGTTTATAACCACTTAAATGAAGGCGGGGTGGACGGTGATGACCCTAGGCAGCCACCCTTTCGACGATCACCTTTTGGAAAGGAGTGACTCTCATGACTTTCGAAGACATCAAGACGGCCGTGATGCAGTTGAGTGTCGGTGACAAGAAGAAGTTAATTCTGGAGGTCTTGCCGTCGGTCTGGCCGGCATGTGCCGGTGATCAGGCCTGCCTTGCCAAAATCAAGGAGCTCGTCGATTTGGCGGCGGAAAAAGATTACGCCGAGCAGCACATGGGAAGCGTGTAGGCCGGCCTTGTGATGGCGCGCTGAAAAGTCTCCCCCCAAGCCGTGAACGGTTCTCGGAACTGATTCCATTTGAACCACGAAGGGCACGGAGATCACGAAGAGTAAGCAATACAACCGATTGTTACTGTTCGTGCTTCTTCGTGCCCTTCGTCTTTGGCGAACGGAAACCGCGAAATTGGCGAGTCCGCAAAAACACTGAAAACGGGCACGAAAGCCACCGTGCCCGCCATTTTCAATTCCTGGGAAAATTTCGTTCTCGTGAGTTCATTTCAGCCGCTGTGCCACCCGGTGACGGGACGCTCCGCCGGCGGAGGAGGTGATCACCTCGCCTTGCTGAAGAGGTGGCAGGTGTTGCAGTCGTAATTCATCCGGGTCGCATGCCTCGAATGGACACTGCTGAAGCTGTAGGACTCACGCTCGTGACACCTTGAACAAAGCTGATTGACAGGTTCCTTGGCCACGTATCCAAGTTCCTTGAAGTTGAGCCTGGGATTCGTGGTCGTGTGACAGGTGGCGCACTGCAGAGCCTTTTCCTTGGGGGCCACTTCGTGGAAAACTCCCATGTACCTTTCCGTGTCCGCGAAGGTGTAACCCTGGGCAAGGGTCCAGCCTACACCCTCCGCCCCTTTGGTCACCGCCGGACCGATCTGCCCGGTCTCGAAGAAAAGGCCGATCTTCAGCGGCAGGAGCCTGTTGGTTGCCGGGTCCATGGGCTGGGTTCCAAGATGGTGCTTGAACGCGTAGATCTTGGATCCCGGGGTCTTGATGTCTCCGATGGGGGTCGACATCATGACGCGGCCGCTTGCACCGGGAACAGCCTGTGTTCCAAAGTTGTAGAACTTGGACGTTCCGTCCCAGAACTTGTATTCCGGCACCACGTTGTTCTGCTTCACCATGTGGGGGTCATAGAGCTTCTTGGCGGGGTCCACCTCCGCAGTCAGGCTCCAGTCCCGTTCCATGTCGGTGGGTGCCACCTTGGCAAAAGTTGGAATGTGACACACCGTGCAATTGACGCGGGCCGTGTGCTTGTTGATGTCTCCGTTGGAGTGGGGCGCGGCGTTGTGGCAACTGTTGCAGCTCAGTTCGTCCATGGCGTCCCTGCCCTTCAGGTCGGACCCGCGGCCGGCAACCCGATGCCCTGCCGTGGATTTGTGGCAGCTGAGGCAATCAAGCCCCTCCCCGCCCGCGGCCGCTGAAGCCATGTGCACGTCGAAATCCTTTGTGGGATTGCGATGGAACTCCTCGATATCACCGCGCTTGAAGTTGTCGCCGCCTCCCGACTTGCTGTGGCAATTGAGGCACTGGTCTTTGGTCGGAAGCTTGATGTCCGTTGCCGCGGCAAGAGTTGTGCTGTTCATGGCGGTTTCATCGGGCACGAAGCGGTAGACTCCTCCAACCAGATCCACCTTCCGCTTATAAGAGGGAGAATGGCAAATGAGGCAGTCGATGTTTTGAAGCTGTGCCTGGGAGACCGTGGGGGAGGGTTTCTCTCCGAGGCCCACGTGACACCTGGCACACCCGCCGTCCACCTGAGTGCCTTCGACGTTGGTCAGCTTGCCGATCCAGTTGATGTCCGGAAAAATACAAAAGTCGTTGATGCCTCCAAATTTCCCCTCCATGGCAGCCGCGGGGTCAACCAGGTCCGTGGTGGCCCCCTTCCACTGGTAGTGGACGGACTGAAACATCTCGTTGCCCTGTGCGGAATGGCACTGGAGACAGGTCTTGGTTCCCTCGAAAGTGGTGAACCTCCCCGCGTGTGATCCACCGCCGGCCGGAGGAGGTGGCGGAGGTGACCCACTGACGTCCACAATGGTCACCTGAGCGGAGGTGGAACCCCTGTTGCGCCCAGAGTTGTATCTGGCGCTGATGCCGATGGTCTGATCCGCCGTGACCGCGTGGGTAGTGAGGGTGCCGCCGCTCATGGCGGCGAGGGTCGACATCACGGTCCACGTGGCGTCCGCCGTAACGTCCAAATTGGTGCCGTCCCTGAACACCGCCGTCACTTTGTAGGCGGCCGTGCTGTTCTCATTGACCCTCCCGGGGCCGGTGATCGTCAACCTTTCCAAACGTGTGTTCGTCGTGGTCCGTTCAGCTCCCACGGCAGCCCGCGTCACCGATAAGCTCCAGAAAAGACAAAACCCGATGACAAGCAGCCATACCAGCACTTTGTGGAACCGGTTGATCCTCTCTCCGTCCATGCTCACTCCATCCTGAGGAAAACATTCTAGCCAGAGTTGCGGCTCAAAGACACAAATGTCGGGTGACCAACTTCCCCTGGCGCCTCGATCACTTCGGTCCCATGGAGCGAAGATCATGCCAACTTGCTTCCCGGAAAGAGCCTGGACAGCCAATCCCCTTAATTTTCATAGGATTTCTCGGTTGAGGCCTTTCAAAAGAGGCGGCCAGTTGTTAACTAATCGTTTAGTTGTGTTAACCTTAATCGCAAGGGGGTTAACGATATGGATGCCATGGTTTACAAAACGGCAGTGGAAACGATGCAGGAGGGACTCCTGGTCGTGGACACAAAAGGGGTCATCCTTGCGGCGAACCCCGCATTCCTCAGCATGACTGGTTACTCAACCGGTGAACTCGTCGGGAAGCGCTGCACCATACTCAACTGCACGGGATGCAAAATCCTGGGTGAAGATTCGGAGAGCGGCTACTGGTGCATGATGTTCGAAAGGGGCGGCACATCGGGTCGTAAATGTGAGGTTATGACCAAGGACGGGCGTATCATCCACATCGTCAAAGTGGCCAGTGTCCTCCACGACGAGAATGGCCGCATCACTTCGGCCGTGGAAACCATGAAGGACGTCTCGGAGCTCGTGAAGAGGGAAGAGGAGATCCAATCTCTCCGATTGAAATCTCAGAGGGAGGGGGGGTTTTTCGGCATCCTGGGTTCCTCCATGCCCATGCGGCGCCTTTGCGATCTTATCGAGCATGTGGCTCTTTCGGACGCTCCCGTGATGATCTACGGCGAATCAGGGGTGGGCAAGGAACTTGTGGCCCACGCCGTCCATCAGTCGGGACTCCGTTCATCGGGGAACTTCATCAAGGTCAATTGCGCAAGCCTCAATGAAAACCTCCTGGAGACGGAGCTTTTCGGCCATGTGAAGGGCGCTTTCACGGGGGCGGATCGAAACCGGACGGGCCGCTTTGAGGCTGCATCCGGGGGAAGCATTTTTCTTGACGAGATCGGTGACATTTCCCCTTCCATACAGGTGAAGCTGCTGCGAGTCATCGAACACAAGGAAATAGAACGGGTGGGGGACCACCGGCCCATTCCGGTGGACTCGAGGATCATCTCCGCCACCAACACTGACCTCGAAGACCTCGTGGGCCAGGGGATCTTTCGGGCGGACCTCTTCTATCGCATCAACGTGGTCCCCATCTATGTGCCTCCCCTGCGGGATCGGAAAGAGGATATCCCCGTACTTGCCCAGTCGTTCATCGACATCATCGCCGCCAGGAGCGGCCGCCCAATCGCGGGACTCGGCAGGAAATCCCTGGATATCCTCCTGGATTACGATTGGCCGGGAAATGTTCGCGAACTGCGAAACGTCATCGAATACGCCTTCGTCCTTTGCCGAGAGGGGCTCATTGAACCCGAGCATCTTTCTCCCCGGGTTCTCGATGGCGAGCACAGGATTGCCTCACCATCCCTTCACACCTATCGGAGTGAGGACCGGGACCCTCTTGCCGATGCCTCCGCCAAAGAAAGGGAAACCCTCATCGATGCCCTCAAAAAATGCGGGGGAAACAGAACCGAAGCAGCACGCTTACTCGGCGTGAGCAGGGTTACCGTGTGGAAGAGGATGAAGAAACACGGGGTTGATCAGGCGCCCCAACTCCACTGACTGTGATGGGGAGAACGAGATGTCCTCCCCATCAGCACTTGATTGCTAAGGAATCAGAACCGCAGCCGTGTTGTTGGTTTCATCAATTTCCTGCACCTGACCGTATGCATCGACCACTGCGATGATATACTTGCCCGAGATCGAAGAACGGTTCGAGTAAACGTACGGTATATTGACAGAACCCCCCGCTGCAAGGTTATAGAGGGTATAAGTTCCCAACAGGCTGCCCTGGTTTATCCCGTTGTCTGACAGGGACAAAGAGACTTGGAAGGAGCCTGCAGCTTGATTTCCTGAGTTGTTAACTCTCAGGGTTCCACGCACTTCTCTTCCCACGTATCGTGACATGAGCCTCGTCCAGCCGGCGTTGAGATCCGGACCGTCATTGGCTGCGAAGCTTGCCGTGATGGTGTGGTTCGCCGTTACATTCACTATGGTGTAAGAGTTGCCCGAGGCCGACGCCAGAACGTCACTCCCATTGTCCGAGAGCGCCGACAGTCCGTACCCTGCATCCGGAGTGATCGTACATACCGAGTTGCTACCATGACTGACGGGTGTCGTGCAGGAGACGGTCCCATGCCCGCCCAACACTGAAGCACTCATGGTGTATGATTTCAGCGCGAAGGTGGCCGTCACGGTTTTTGAAGCATCCACGGTGACGGTACAGGAGTCTGTGCCGGAACAACCGCCTCCGGACCATCCCGAGAAATGGGAGTTTGAAGCAGGGGTTGCGGTCAAGACCACGACGGCCCCCTCAGTGTAGAGAGAATCGCAGGCGGAACCGCAGGAGATGTGTCCGTCCCCGCTGGTCACCGTGCCGCTCCCCGCGCCCGCCTTGCTGATACTCAAGGAAAACTCTTGAAGGCCTGTCCCGATGATGGGCACGTCCAACGCGTCTTCTTCCTCATCAAGGGTGATCTCCAGACTTGCCGGCAAAATTCCGGGTTCTTGGGGAATGAGGGTGACCGACACCGCACAACTGCTCCCCGGCCCGAGTGTCACGGGAAGGGTTCCGCACCCTGCCGCATCGAGGGAGTAGTTCGTCTCGTCCGACAAGGCGATGTCCGAGATGCTGATCGCTGACGTGCCGTTGTTGGAGATGGTGAAGGCCTGGGAGGCCGATGACGACCCAAGCAGGACGCCGCCAAAATCGTGGCTGGCTGGAGTGACAGCGGGCGAAGGCCCCACCGCGAGATAATAGATTTCATAGTCCCCACCGTCACTTGCCTCGTAGATCATGTGGGCCTTATCGCCGGCAACGACCACCGGGTTTCTTCCCGTGGATGTAGGAATCGTCAAAGTTGAACCTTCGGGATCACGATATGCGATACCACTGGAGGTATTGACATATGCCATATGGACCCCTTCAGAAGGGTCAACGGACACTGATGGCTGGCTCCCGCTTGCGATTTCCGTCCGCGGAAACCGGTAAACGGTGGAACCCACGTGATAGACTACTTCGTAGCCTCCTTCCGGCTTGAGGGCGATGGCGTTCTTGGTCTTGGTCACGCCGGCGTTGTTTCCGAAACTGCCTGAGTCGGCCCCCGCGGCGCTCGGGTTGTTGCTCGAGTAAACGATGTAATAGTTGTGGTCGGTCCATCCTGAGGCTCTGTCTATGGCGTGGTGGACTGCCGCAATGTGGTAGAAGCCGGAGTTGTCCGCCTTGATGCTCGGAAGGCTGTAGTACCTGGCAGTGGCCGAGCCGCCTCCCCAGTACTCATACCAGCCGTCTATGGCAACGATGGGTGCTGCAAACACGCCGGTTGCATTGTTCGTGTACGCGATGTCGTCATATCCACCCCCGTCCGTATCGCCCTGGTAAACGATATGCACAGTACCATTTTGATCGACATCGATGTCTGCGTAGCTGCCGCTGTGGATGATGGTCGGTGCAGCCCATTCTTCGCCCGATCGCAAAGTGTAAAAAACGCCTCCACCGGAAAGGAACACGACATGGGGTGAACCCGTCGAATTTACGGCGATGGCCGGGCCCGTGCCTGCCGCGACGGTTTCCTCGCTGCTCCATGTCCCCCCTGAATTGCTGCGATAGTAAATGGTGCCTCCTCTCTCATAAACGAGGTGAACGTTCCCGTTGTTTGAATCAATGGCCAGGTCCGAATTGCCGTCGTCGGAGGCGTTGTTCGTGACAGCGGCCCTCGGCGATCGTTCCGAAAGTCAGGACGGACACGGTGCCCGCGGTGAAGTTCGATGTTGCGACATCGATCTTTCCGTCCCCGTTGAAGTCGGCAGCCACGATGGACCCAGGCCCCGAACCCACGCCGAAGTCCTGTCTCGCGCCGAATGTGCCGAGGCCTGTCCCGGGAAACAGCGATACGCTTGCGGCCCCATAATTGGCGACTGCAAGATCGACAGGTCCGTCACCGTCGAAGTCTCCTGCCCCAATGGCACTGGGAGACCCAGCGGTCGCAAGGGGAGACCCGGGCGGCTGGGTGAAGGTGCCATCTCCGTTTCCAAGAAACAGGGTGATGCTGTTGCCGCTGCTGTTTGCCACGGCAAGGTCGATCAAGAGGTCGCCGTTGAAGTCCGAGGCCAAAATAAAAGACGGGCCGGTGCCCACCGGAATGGGCAAACTGGCTGCAAACGTGCCGTCACCGTTGCCAATAAGAATGGTGATGGTGTTGTCCCAGTAGTTGGCCACGGCCAGGTCATGATGGACATCATTGTTGAAAAAGCCCTGGGCGATCCCCAAGGGGTAATTCCCCACGTCGGTTGAGCTCCAATCCGTGAAGCCCCCCGATCCATCTCCCTTGAGGATTTGGACGTGATCAATCCCGGCAAGTTCCTTGGCCACGGCAAGGTCGAGGAACTGGTCGCCGTCGAAGTGCCCACTCACAAGGTAGTTGACGTCTCGATCGTTGCCTGCATTCACAGAGCTCGAAGTCCAGTTTACGCCGGAACCGTCACCAAGCAGGATGGTGATGAAGCGCTCATTGGTGCCCTCAACAGCCGAACCGTTCGATATAGCCAGATCCGGGTTGTTGTCCCCATTGAAGTCGCCGACCGCAATGACACCCGGATGGCCTCCGGTGGGCACCGTGGCGGCTGTGCTGAGGCCTCCGTTTCCATCATTGAGCAGGATTGTGACCGTGCTTTCTTCGTAGTTCGTTGTCGCAAGGTCTGCCCGTCCGTCCCCGTTGAAGTCCCCCGTGGCCAAACGAAGCGGGTGAATCACTCCATAGTGGGTCGCCGAACCAAAGGTGGCGGCGAGCGCTGTCGGTTGAATCAGAAAGGCGAAGAGCAGGAGCGCCATTGCCTGCCACAAGAGAAGTTTCCTTTTCCCAACCGAGACACTTATTCTGTTCAACATAATTCCTCCCTGCTCGTAAGATGTCATTTCACCAACCAGACGACTAACAATGAAACCGGGTCCATGGGAAACATTCCATATCTCCTCGTGAGAGGAGTTGCCGTGTCCTGAGCCCGCCACCAATAGGGGTCGGATCCTCCGTCTCACAACTTGAACAAGGATTCATGCAAGAATCGTGTGGTTCTGGGAAGTAGACTGCACTTCGATCCTCAATGATCGACTGATCCCCATTCGCGGGTTCTTACCCTAACCAAACCAGGCAAAGATTCGAGACTCAGAGGATTACGGGCTCCACTCACGGTCATGTCCTTGACAGAATGTTCGGCAAGACCAGTCAAACATCGCTCACAGGCCCTCAGGCGTCTTGGAACTCAGGGCTCATTCTTCCCAATTCATCCCGGCGATACAGACTGTTACAGTTTGTTACCCCACAGAGAAGCACTTCACCACGAGCAGGTGTATTTCGTGGGCAAGGGTCAGGCTTAAACACAATCATGAGAGAAAAGGAGAAAGACAATGAACACAGCGAAAAGAAAGAGGATCACCCTTGGGATCATCTCCGTCGCGGCACTGCTTCTGGTGGGAGCATCCGCCCTCCACGCCCATTTCAGGCCTCTCCGGGGCATGGACTGCTGCACTCCGGAAGAGCGTGCCGAAAAGATTCGGGAACGCATCTCCAGGCAGCTCGACCTCAACGCCTCTCAGCAAAAACAACTGGAGGGAATCGTGGGGGATCTTATGGAAAAGAGACAGGCATTGAGAGCATTGCGAGCGGCATCCCACCAGGAAATCCTGAAGATCTTGCGAAGCGACACTGTTGATGCCGGGCGGATCGAACACCTCGCTTCGGAACACCAGGAGCGGATCAACGACCTTATCTCGGCGGTGAGCCGAGGCCTCACCGAATTTCTGATGGTACTCTCCCCGGAGCAGCGGGAGCGACTGGCGAAGGCCATGGAAGAGCACTTCGCATGGTTCGGCCCACTTGGCCATTGACACCCTGGAGGGGCGTCCGGGACCGATCTCCTGGTCCAGATTCAGGCTCCGGACCCCCGAGCACTTTCAGAGCGGTTCCTCATGACCCTTCGCCACACGAAATGATGAAAAGCTTTGGATTCACCACAGACGGCGCAGAGAGTGCAGAGATTCTTTTTATACGAATCGTTCTCTCAGCGATCTCAGCGTGCTCAGCGGTTAAATAAGTTTTCGTGGCAGGGGGCAGCAGCGGTTTTTGTGGGCGCCGCACAGCCATCGCCCAAACTGCATGGCAGGCTGATTTACAAAAACCCTTTGCGCCCTGTGGGTCTTTGGGGTGAAATAGGATTTACTGAAGGAGGGCTGTGCCGTGCCCTCAAATGAGGCAGCGAGGCTGGCATTGGGAGGCTCGGGTCGGCGGGCCATCAGGCTGGAGAGACCGCCAAGTGCGGCTCAACACAGCGGCTCAACCCAATAGAGTGGCCGATAAGGCGGTCGTCATTCCGGGCTTGACACTGAATCCAGGACAATCCTGTGGATTACTGCTTTCGCCGCAACGACGAGCTGGTTTCGCGGTGCATATGGGCATCTCATCATGCAGAGCTGCAATACGAGCCGAACACAGCCTCCTCGAATCAGCTTTTCCAATGATCTTTTGTCTCTGAGGGGCTCTCGCCCATGACCAGAAAGCAGCGAATCCTGCTGATCGACGACGACCGGAAGCTGAACGCGCTCCTGCGGGAGTTTCTTTCGCCTTTCGGCTTTGACGTGTCCACCGCGACTCATCCCGAGGAAGGCCTTCGTCTCCTGAGCTCCCAGCCGCCGGATCTCGTCATTCTGGACGTCATGCTTCCGGAAATGAACGGTTTTGAACTGTGCAAAGTCATTCGCAGGCAGCACGCGGTTCCCATCATCATGCTCACGGCCCGGGGCGAAGTCACCGACCGGGTGGTCGGTTTGGAGCTGGGAGCGGACGATTACATTCCCAAGCCCTTCGAGCCCCGGGAGCTCGTGGCCCGCATCCAGGCGGTCCTTCGTCGCACAACGGAAACGGTGGGCATGGGCACCAGTTCGTTCGGCCGCCTCACTGTGGATTTTGGAAAGCGAAGCGTCTTGCTGGACGGGATGGCCCTGCCCCTCACCACCAATGAATTTTCCGCACTGGCCCTCCTGATACGCTACTCCGGCAAGGTCCTCGACCGGGACCGGATTCTTCAGGAGTTACGCGGCATCGACAGTGACGCCTTCAACCGTTCCGTGGACATCACCATAAGCCGCCTGCGGCAGAAACTGGGGGACGATCCCAAGAGCCCCACCTTCATCAAGACGATCTGGGGAACTGGATACGTGTTCATCGGCGAGGTTTCCTCCGATGGTTCTTAGCCGCGCCGCAAAGGCTTTCCGGTCCATCCGCGCCCGTTTGCTCCTGGTGATCCTCATGGCCGGCGTGGGTATGAATGTTCTCGTGCTGGCTGCGCTGTCGGCCCACCGCGCACTCCTTGCCGACGCCTTCGGCCGCAGCGTGGCCCAGTATGTCCGCTATCTCGCCAGGGATCTGGGATCTCCTCCGAATCTCGAGAGGGCCCGCGAGCTCGCCGGAAGCACGGGCATGATGATCCACTACTTTTCGCCTGAAGCGTCCTGGTCCACCTCCGGGCGAATGCCTTCCATTCCATGGGAGCGTGTTCAAATGCTTCGCGACGTGGGTCGCATCCGGGCGGGTTTTTTTCGAGGCAATCATTACGTCGTTTACTGGGAGGGAAATGATCGGAAGCTGGTTTTTGAGATCGCCCGAAACCCCGAGAGAGACCAGCGTCTCGCGTGGATCGCGCTGCTTCTGGTTTTCCTCGTCACCATGCTCTTCGTGGGGTCTTACTGGTGCATTCGGCGCATCATGGCGCCCTTGGGGCCTCTGACCGAGGGGGTGAGGCGGCTGGGGTCCGGAGAACTGAATCACCGCGTGAGGGTGAAGGGCTCCAATGAACTGGGGGAACTGGCCGCGGCCTTCAACCGCATGGCCGCGCGACTTCAGCAGTTCATGCGCTCCAAGGACCGGATGCTTCTGGACGTGAGCCACGAGCTAAGGTCTCCCCTCACCCGCATGAAACTGGCCCTCGCCATGGCCCCGGAAGGTCCATTGAAGGAGTCTCTCATGGAGGACGTCACGGAGATGGAGCGCATGGTGACGACCATCCTCGAAAATGCCCGGGGCCAGAGTGGAGGGTTGAGTCTCGAGCGTCAACAGATCGACCTGGTGGCCATCGTCCGGGATGAAGTGAAGCTCCACGAAAACCTGGCACCCGGGGTCCGCCTGGAGAATGGTCCAGAGGCGGTGGAGCTGTCTTTGGACCCGGAAAAGACGCGAACGGTCATCCGCAATCTCCTGGAAAACGCCCTGAAGTATTCCAGGGAGGCGAGCGTTCCGGTGACGGTGCGCGTTCATGCGCTGGCGGACGCCGTCGCTGTGTCCATCCAGGACAGGGGCATCGGCATTCCCCAGGAGGACCTCCCCTTTGTCTTCGAGCCCTTCTACCGCGTGGATCCCTCGCGATCTCGGGAAACGGGGGGATTCGGCCTCGGCCTCGGCCTCTGCAAGGCCATCATGGAGGCCCATGGAGGTTCCATTTCCATTGAGAGTCAAGTCGGGACAGGGACCACGGCGCAGCTCCACTTTCCTCGTGAAACGCCGGAACCGGAGTGAAACGGGTTGCTGGGTGCCGGATTCAAAACCGTTGACGGTTCAACCGATCACTTGACCCTGCAGGCGCCATGGATGGCGCCGCAGGTTTCCGCGAACAACCTGCCGATCCAGTCCTCATGCCTCGGCATGGAAGTCCCCGACTTGATTTCAGCCACCCTGGTCAGGTAATGCTGCACCGTGGTCACAAACGTCGCATGGCTCCAGGTGAGGGGAGAGACGGACAGAGGCTCTCCCGTGTGGGGGTTTATCTGCTCGGCCATGACCCCGGACGGGAGTGTGTGTTCCGCGGCCCATCCGAGGAGGTCCTCCGCCTCTTTGAGCTGATCCCTGCTGGACGCGATGCTGATGAGGTAATCAGCAAACCACAGGGTGGAGATGAACCACGGGTTTCCGGTAACGTCCCGGCCGGCCCGGTGGTATTCGTCGTTTTCGTATCGGGCCATGCCTCCTGTTTGTGTGGGCACCCAGAGTTTTCTTCTGAGGGCGGCCATTGTGGCGGCAACCCGGGAGTCTTCCGGCTTGTACACCCCAAAGGCGAAGAGCCCCCAGAGGCTTGCGTCACATGTTCCATCCACTTCCAGAGCCCCGTCCCTGTTGCGGTGCACCATCCTGCAGAACCGCCCGAGCTCCTCCCTCCAGAGGACCCTCGAGGCACCGTCCCTGATCTCCGATGCGGCTTTCCGGTATTTGCGGGCCCTTTCTTCCTCTCCGAACACTTCACAGAAAAGGGACGCAGCCGTGAGTCCCCCGAACACCGCGGCGACGGTGAAGGTGAGGATTCCCCTCCTTTCTTCCCATAGATCGTAGGATGGGCCCGGGAGCCCTGTTTCCGCATCCCGGTATCTAACCATGAAGTCGGCGGCCCTCTTGATGAGGGGCTTGTAGAGGGGCTTGACGGCATCGATTTCCCGGTAGAGGACGAAATGCTGCCACAGTGCCCAGATGACCAGGGCCGTTTCGTCCTCCTGGATGGGAAGCTGCTCCTCGGAGCCGATGATCCATGGATGCCACGAGGAAGCAAGGCTCCCGTCAGGATTGTACTTGTGGAGGAAATAGCCTCCCTCCTCCATGACCGATGCGGCAAATTCGAAAAACTTCCGTGAAGGTGCCGGATAGCCCGCCAGATCGAGGGCATTAGCCACGAGGGCCGCGTCCCTCGGCCACACGTACGAATAGGTGTCCCTGTTGTACGCGATGACGTCCGAGTCATTCCCCGCGACGATGCCCCCCTGCCAGTCGATCTGGGTGTGGAGGACGAGGAGACTGCGCTTGTAGAGCTGCTCCACGCTCTCCTTCAGGGTTCCGTCCCGTGTGGGCTCCTTGCGGACCCAGAGCTTCCAGTAGTCGCCCGTCCGTCTGATGAGCACTCGCGGATGCTTGTGCCTGACCAGGGCATTCAGGCGTCTCACCTCATTCCAATCCTCGCCCGCGCACATCCAGATCGCCGCCTCTGCCGAGGAATGCCCATCCACATCGAGGTGCAGGGCGATGACGGAATCCACCGAGCCCTGAGCGATGGGATTCCCGGAGAGTTCGCCGTCTTCCGCGTCCCGGAAGGTGCCTTCCCTGCCCCCCACATTCTTCACGCCCACCGCGAACTGGGAAAGCCCCTCCGATTGACTCGTCATGCCGTTGAAGAGGAAGTATCTCGACCCCTTGTAGTGGACCACACCTCCGCTGGAGGGATCGAAGGCCGCCGTGTCCCCAATGCTGTTTCCCGAAATGCTCAAGTCGTGGGTGAAAAAGAGCCTCACCTGGCGTGCGTGGGGGAGCAGGTTCTCAACCTGGATCTCCCGCAGATAAATGTTCTCGTGAAAATCCACGGCACCGCGGCAGGTGATGAGCAGTGCGAGCTCGGGGTGGTACAGGTCGACCCGGGTCACGAGACTGTCGTCCTCATAGAGGAGTTCTCTCTTCCAGTCCTCACCCACCCATGAAAACCGGCCATCCACGAAAACGCCCATGCGGCATGGGCTGCCACTCAAATGATTCTCCTGCCCCACGTGCGGAAAATAAAGATCCCGGATACGGTATTCCTTGTCAAAGCAGATGAGAAGTCTCCCGTTTCCGAGGGGGATGTCCCTTGGCATGTCTGTGTTCCCTCTTGTTGCACGTTTACGCCCCGGCGCTAGAGAAGCCTGTACTGAAACGAACGCCTGGTCCACTCGCTTTCGGGGAATCTCGACGTCAACTCCTCATACATCTCCTTGAGGTGTCTCGGCTTGTGACTGCTCCTGTAGCGGGAAAGGCCAAGCACGAAGATGGCCTCGGGAACCGCGGGGCTTTCGGGATAATCTTGGAGCAGACTCTCCAGAAGCTGGATCGTCTCCCCATGATTTCCCGCGCCTTCCAGTGACTTGGCCAGCCCGAGTTTTGCACCCGCCAGGAAGTCCCCCGGGGAGAGAAAGCCCGTCATCCGGTGGAACTCTTTGCCGCCCGAGCCAAGGAGGATGATGGACGGAGTCTTCTCCACCCGCAAGGCATCGGCAAGTGTCCCGTGGTCATGGGGGAGGCGCAGCGGGATGAAGACCTCGCCGATAAAGGCCTGAACCTCGGTCGATGGATACGTGACCGCATCCATTTGACGGCACCCCGGTCAATTGGGATTGAAGAAATCCAGGAGCACAGGCTTGTTTTCTGCTTTTGCCCGCGCCAGTGTTTCATCGAAATCCGTTCCCCACTCGATGACGCTCATGAGCAATGTCCTCCTTTTCCTCCTCTCGATCCGTTGCGCCGCCTTGGGACGCGCCATTCCCGCTGTGACCGCGGATGCATCACAACCCACTGTCCTCATCCTTCGACGGATCCGCTCTCATCCACCGCCCCGTTCCCGGATTGCCCTCTCTTCCCGCGCACCCATCCCATCAGCTTTTTGACGGTGATGGGGAAGAGCCCCAGGATGGCAAAGGAGACAAGAAGGCTGGGCGAAACGATCCCCGAGAGGGAGTCGATCCTGCCCAACTCCTTTCCCGCATTCACGTATACAAGGGTTCCCGGAAGCATCCCCAACTGGGAAACCCAGTAGAACCTCGTGAGGGGCAACCGCGTGAGACCCATGACCAGGTTGATCATGAAAAAGGGAAAAATCGGTATCAGCCGCAGTGTGAAGAGATAGAGCGCCCCTTCCTGATCGATCCCCTGATTGATGGTCTTCAGCTTGTCCCCGAACTTGTTCTGCACCCAGTCCCGGAGGAGGAAACGGGAGATGAAGCAGGCGAGCGTCGCCCCGATGGTGCTCGCAAAAGAAATGACCGCCGTTCCGACGGCCAGGCCCAGAAGTGCTCCTCCAGCCAGAGTCACGACAACGGCGCCGGGGAGGGCGAGGGCGGCAACGAGAGTGTAAATGAGGAAATAGCAGCCGACGACGAAAAGGGGTCGCTGGGCGTAAAGAGCGGCAAAGGAGTCCTTCGATTCCTTGAGGAAGGAAAGGGTGAAGTAGCGGTCCAGCTCAAAAACCCTGAAAGCAACGACAAGGGCCAACAGAACCGCTGCGATGGCAACCTTTCGGACATTTCTAGACTTCACATTCATGGCGGCCTTTCTTGCTCAACGTTCTCCAGGGCCCATGGCTGCAACGTTTCCAGGGTCACGGGAGGAAGGACACACCCATTTCACCGGTCACTCGTTCAGAGCCCAGTCGTAGGCGTGGTCAACGGCCCCCCGGAAGTTCCTGAGTTTATCTCCCAAAGCTCCTCGGGCGTAGCGGAGAAGGTGGCGGACCAGGTCCTCGTCCGAAGTCCCGAAGTCTATTCGGAACCAGCTGTAAATGGACGAAACGACGAGCCTGTCCCCGTCGAACCTTGCCCCCCGGGGGTGGTTGATGTATTCGCCAGCGGCCTTCTCCAGGAGCGATTCCACATTCCGGGCCGTGAAGGGCTCAAGCTGCAGGTTGGGACACCCCAGGCTTGCACAGTTGACGGCGTAGTGGATGCGATTGTCCTTCCAGATGGGCCTCATTATCCGGTGCTCCATGTCGTTGAGACTGACATCCTCGCCCTGAACCCGGACCAGTTTGGCGTCCCAGGGGCCGTTGCTGAAGAGCCCGGGTGAAATGTCGATGTCCCGTATGCTCTTGACGGGATAGTGGTCCAGGATCACCTTCACGGTCAGGGCATTGTAGAAGTTGATCCAATATGCTTTCTGTTCCGCCCGGCTCAGCGAATCCACCTCCACGGTCTGTAGGCGCTTCACGTAATCGGCCAGCTTCTGCCTGTCCGCGGGTTCCACGGCGGAATAACGCACCCGGTTGATCCCGCTCGGATGATCAGGGATCAGGACCCTGCCCAGGAACTCACCCCACAGCCCGTGGTCGACTTCGGCGGCGCTCTGGGGGTTGTTTTTCTCCCAGCGACTCCAAAGATCGGGCTTGGGTGCCGAAAATGCCGGAGAAACCGTCCCCAGGAGAAGTCCCATTGCCATCGTCATGATAAGAAGAGTTTTGGTGACCATGTCCGCCTCTCCTCCTTGTGTTTATCGTGGGGTCTCCTCCTCTCAAAGCAAGAAGGCTGCCTCACGATCCAGGAGCCACACGAGATTCCCGGAAACCGGCTGCACCATGGCGGCCGGCACGAGGGGTCCCACACCCTCCAGTGCTGCCTTCACAACTTCTGCCCTCTCTTTTCCCGTCACGAGAAAGAGGACCGTTCTCCCGCGATTGAGGACCGGCAGCGTCATCGTCAGGCGATGAAGGTCGGGAATTCCTCCTCTGACCGGCATCACCAGTCTCCTCGCTTCGCCCAACGCCTCGTGGCCCGGGAAAAGCGAGGCCGTGTGTCCGTCTTTTCCCACGGAACCAGGTCGACGCAGGGGGGCGCCACAAGCATCCGGTGCATCCGCCTTGGAGTGGAGCCACCGGAAATGGCAGCGACGAACCGCCCGCTGCGGGCGACACTCTCCCCCGCAACCCCGACAATGATCCCGACAGCCCGCGCAGCCGCCTCCTCCGCATTGTCCGCAACGATGATTCGAGGTTTACCCACGGCGTTCATTTCATGCATCCGTAACCAAAGCGGCGTGATTTCTCATGGTTTCGGATTGGCCCAATGAGCCTCGAGAGCCTTCTACGTCTTCTTCAGCTCCGCCGCCGCCCTGGGTCCCCAACTGCCCGCTTCATATGGGAAAAGCATTCTTTCCCGGTCCCCGCACGCCTCACACTTCTCAAGAATGGGCGAGAGGAACGACCAGCTCAACTCCACGGCGTCCTGTCTCCAGAAGAGCATCTGGTCGCCCCGGATGCAGTCGATGAGGACCTTCTCATACGCATCCAGCGTGGGTCCGGTGTAGCTCTGGCTGTATTGGAAATCCATGGTGACGGACCTCAGGCGCAGCAAGGCACCAGGGTTCTTGGTCTGGAAAATGAGGCTGATCTTCTCTTCCGGGTAAATGCCCAGGGTGAGCTGGTTGCGGTGAATCGTCTCCCCCAGCACATTGCGGAAGATGGAATGGGGAACCTCCCTGAACTGGATGTTGATCTCGGTGAGCTTTTTCGCCAGCCTCTTGCCCGAAGTCAAGTAGAACGGCACCCCCTGCCATCTCCAGTTGTCGATGAAGACCTTCATGGAGGCAAAGGTGGGAGTGAGCGAATGAGGGCTGACCCCGGGCTCTTCACGGTATCCGGGAACTCCCCTTCCATCAACGACGCCTGCTTCATATTGGCCCGACACCAGGTGCTCATAGAGGCTGCGCACGGGAAAGGGCCGCAGGGCCCGGAAAACCTTCGTCTTTTCATCCCTCACCCATTCAGTCTCGAAGCGGGGAGGAGGTTCCATGGCCGTCAGGGAAAGAAGCTGCATCATGTGATTCTGGAACATGTCCCTCAGGACTCCAGCCTCTTCGTAATATCCCGCACGGTTTTCCACTCCCAGGGTTTCCGCGGCGGTGATGGCGATGTGCTCGATGTATCTCCTGTTCCAGACCGGTTCGAATATCGAGTTGGCAAAACGGAAGATCAACACATTCTGAACCGTCTCCTTGGCCAGGTAGTGATCGATGCGGAAGATCCGGCTCTCCTGAAAGCCCTGGTGAAGAGAACGGTCGAGAGCGACGGCCGAATCGAGATCGCGCCCGAAGGGCTTTTCCACGACGATGCGGGACCAGCCGTTGCCGTTTTCTCCTTCGGCAGCGAGCCCCGCCCCGGCGATCCCCGTGGCGACGGTCTCGTAGAGGACGGGCGGAATGGCAAGATAGAAGAGCCTGTTTCCCCCAGTCCCTGCCCGGTTGTCCAGCTCCGTCAGGGTCCGGCCCAGGTCCAGGAAAGACGCTTCATCGGTGTAGTTCAAAGGTCGGTAATGGAGCAGCGCGGCGAAGTCCTCCCAACGGGAAAGAGGACGATCACCGCTTCCCCCGATGGCTTTCCTGAGCTTCTTGCGGAACTGGTCGTCGGTCATCGGGGTCCTGGCGCACCCGACGATGCGGAACGGCTCCGGCAGGCCTCCGGTCAGGTACAGGTTGTACAGCGCCGGGACCAGCTTTCTTTCCGTCAGATCCCCGGAGGCCCCCAGGATGACGAGGACGCAAGGGTCTGCGGGTTCGGCTGCAACGCATCGCTTGGGGGAGATTGCGAGATCCTCGACGTCGCAGGATGCTACGGCGGGCTTGATGATTTCACCTGCCATGAGTTCATCGGAACGGGGGAATGGCGATTTCATGAGGAATCACCTTTCTTTTCTTCGGCCGAGGCCACCAAGGCATGCCCCCCGAATTCCCGGCGAAGAGCACGAAGAAACGCAAAGCAATACAATCGAGCAAAAGACTCAAACTTGTCTTCTTCGTGTCCTCCGTGTCCTTCGTGTTAAGAAACAGGCTCAACCTGTTCAAAAATAGTGCAACCGTAAAGAGGCATGGATCAGCCAGTTCGGCCTGAGCCTTCCTCCGAGGATCGCGACAGAAGGGCTTTGGCCTCCGCAGCCACCCGCTCCGCCGTGATGCCGAATTCTCTGTAGAGGATTTCAGCTGGGGCACTGGCGCCAAATGCGTCCATCCCCACCACTGCGCCGTCCAACCCGACATAGTGCTCCCAGCCGAGTCTCACCCCAGCTTCGACGGCCACCCTCGCCGTGACTGCCCGAGGCAGCACGCGCTCTCTGTATTCCGACGGCTGCAGGTCAAACAACTCCCAGCTGGGCATGGAAACAACCCGCGCGGCAAATCCTTCCTCCGCAAGCTTCGCGCCCGCTTCGAGGGCGACGTGCACCTCGGAGCCCGTGCCGATGAGGATTACATCCGGCTGGTCCTTGGAGGATTCCCATAGAACATACGCGCCTCGGTGCACTCCAGCGGCCGGGGCATAAACGGTGCGATCAAGCACGGGCACGTCCTGTCGGCAGAATACGAGGGCCGTTGGGCCTTTTTCGTTCATGAGCGCGGCACGCCACGCTTCGGCCGATTCCGTGGCGTCGGCAGGCCGGATGACCGTGAGGCGTGGCACCGTGCGCAGGCCCATTAGGTGTTCGATGGGCTGGTGGGTTGGGCCGTCCTCTCCCAGACCGATGCTGTCGTGGGTGAAGACGTAGATCACGCGGATGCCCATGAGGGCGGCAAGCCGCATGGGTGGCCGCATGTAGTCCGAGAAGGTTAGGAAGGTCGCCGTATACGGGATGACCCCACCATGGAGTGCCATGCCCCCGGCAATGCCTCCCATGGCGTGCTCCCGCACCCCGAAGTGCATGTTGTTCCCCGCGAAGCTCCCGGGTGCAAAGTCTCCGTAGCCGGCGAGGATCGTCTTGGTGCTCGGGGCCAGGTCCGCCGATCCCCCCACGAGATTCCCAACCCGTTTTGCCAGGGTGTTGAGCACCTTTCCTGAACTGACCCGCGTGGCCATGGGCTTTGTTTCGGACCGAAAGAGATCCGCGACCTCCAGGTCCCAGTCCGGGGGCAGGTCGCCTTGCAGGAAGGCACGGAACTCCTCGGCCTCCCGGGGATATGCGGCTGCATAGTTTTGGAGCCTCGACCGCCACTCCTTCTCTGCCGCCAGGCCTCGGTCCACCGCCCTTCCCATGGATGTACGCACTTCATCGGGCACCATGAAGAGCGGCTCCCGGGGCCATCCCAGTGCCTCCTTCGCCGAACGGGCATTCTCCTCCCCAAGCGGCTCACCATGCACCTTGGCCGTACCCTGGTGAGGACTCCCATAGCCGATAACCGTCTTGCAGACGATGAGGGACGGGCGCTTCCTGTCGGACCTGGCCCAGTGCATGGCTGCTTCAAGGTCGCCAATGGCGAGTCCATCGATGGGCCCCATGACGCCCCACCCGTACGCCTCGAAACGGCGCGCCACATCTTCGCGAAAAGCGAGGTCCGTGCTCCCTTCGATCTGAATCCCGTTGTCATCGTAAAGCACGACCAGCTTCCCCAATCCGAGCATCCCCGCCAGGCTTGAGGCTTCGCTGGATACCCCCTCCTGCATGTCGCCGTCGGAGGCGAGGACATACGTGAAGTGATCCACAACTTCGTGACCGGGCTTGTTGAAGCGTGCCGAAAGCCACCCCTCCGCCATGGCCATGCCCACGGCATGGGCGAAGCCCTGCCCCAGGGGACCGGTCGTCACCTCCACCCCTGGGGTGGGCCCGTGTTCGGGGTGCCCGGGTGTCTTGCTGTCCCATTGGCGGAAATTCATCAGTTCTTCGAGAGGCAGATCATATCCAGTGAGGTGCAGCAGTGCGTAGAGAAGCATGGACGCGTGTCCCGCGGAAAGGACAAACCTGTCCCGGTCCGGCCATCGGGGATTGGTGGGATTGTGCTTCAGGAAACGGTCCCAAAGGACGTAGGCCATGGCGGCGGCCCCCATGGGAGCCCCGGGATGGCCGGATCGGGCCTTTTCAACCGCATCGACGGCCAGGAAACGGATGGTGTTCACACACAGGTCGTCAAGATCGGCGGGTCTTTTCATCATGTGGGAATCTTCTCCTCCACGGAGGTTGTGCATACATGAGCAAAGAGGTGTCCCCCGCAAAATCGAGGGTGGGGTAGAGGAATTTGCGGGATGGCCAAGCGCTTCCGCAAACCGAGCCGTTACATCCCGCAGCACCCTGCCTCCGGTTCGCAGGCACGGCCCTTGAGATTGAAAAAGAACGTGAGCTTCTTCCTCACCGATTCGGAAAAGAGCTTCCGCGCAAACAGGTCACCCGCGACGCGTTTGTTGATCTCCCCGAGGGTCGGGTAGGGGTGCACGGCCCCTGCCAGGGTGGAGAGTTTCACCTTGCCGTTCAAAACCGCAACCCATTCGTTGATCAACTCTCCCGCGTGGGGCCCGAGGATTTGGACGCCCAACACATTTTCCCGCTTGTCCACGAGCATCTTGAGGATTCCCTCGTCATACCCCTCGGCCAGGGATCGGTCGTTGTTTCTGAATTCCTCTTTCCACACCTTGTACTCGATCCCCGCTTTTTGTGCCGCTTTTTCGTTCATCCCGATGACGGCGAATTCGGGATCGCAGTATGTTGCGTGGGGAAGCCATGTGTAGTCCGCTTTGCGAGGCAGGTGGAGCACGGCATTGGTCAGAACCACCCCCCCTTCATACCCGGCGGCGTGAGTGTACTGATGCGACCCGGTCACGTCGCCAGCCGCGTAGATGTGTTTCTGAGAAGTGCGCAGGCGGGCGTCTACTTCGATGCCCCTTGAACTGTACTTCACCCCCGCGTCCTCCAGTCCGAGTCCCGCGATGTTGGCGGCCCTGCCGAGAGCAACGAGGATAGAGTCCGTCTCCAGGGTCATGGCATGCCCATCGCTGTTCTCGAAGGTCACCTGGCGGGTGTGGCCACAATCGCGGATCTCGTTCAGCATGGTGTTGAGGTGGAAGGTCACCCCTTCCCGCTCCAGCCCACCCATCACCTCATCGGCCAGGTCCTTGTCCTCCTTGGAGAGGATCTGGCTGCTTCGCTGGATGACGGTGACCTTGCTCCCGAGGCGGCTCATGGCCTGAGCCATTTCGACAGCAACGGCGCCGGCACCGATGACGACGAGTGACCCGGGGAGTTCATCCAGATAGAAGAGCTCCCTGTTGGTGATGAACGGCGTCCGGTCGAGCCCCGTGACCTCGGGGACAGCAGGGGAAGACCCTGTTGCGACGACCCAGTTCCTGGCCGTTATCCTGCTCCCGTTGCAACTCACCGTGTGGTCGTCGGTGAATCTGCCTTCGCCGAATTCCACTTTGACTCCAAGCCCGCAGAACCTTTCCACGGAGTCATGATGCTGGATGGTGGCGATCACCTCTTTGATGCGCTCAGACACCCTGCCGAAATCAACCGGCGCCGGTTGCGCCTCGGGAAGACCGAAGCGGCCGGAGTTTTTCATGAGATGGTATACGTGGGCTGTTCTGAGGAGGGTTTTGCTCGGCACGCATCCGTAATGAAGACAATCACCCCCTAGCCGCCCCTCCCTCTCGATGAGGATCGTTTTTGCTCCGAGCCGGCTCACGCCGGCGGCAACGGTGAGCCCTGCGGCCCCACCCCCTATGATTCCGATATCATAATCGTATTTTGCCATCGCGTTTCTCCTCCCGGGGAACCCCTGCCGAAACGATACGTGCAGAGTAGCAGAACCGGGCGATGAATTCCCGTCTATTTGCAGACCAAAGCGGCAGTTCCACCCAATGATAGGACAATGCTCATTCCGCCATGCCGTGACAAGAGGTCGAACGCCCTCCCCTTACTGAATTTCCATTCATTGAACTCGTTCAGCGATCCGCTTCGCGTCTCGCTGAACGCTGAGCTGAGCCTTCGGCTCAGCTCAGCGTTGGGCCCGGATCCCTTTCAAAGCTGAGACTTTGCTCCCGGCGCCGCGGCTCATCCACGAGAGTGCCGTCCCCTGCTTCCCACTTGTGTTGTGACCGCCATGGAGATAGAATCTCTACTGTCGGCTTTTTGACGTGACCTTCGCCTGCCCCCTTTACACAGGTTTTTCTTTCGGCGTTGGACAACAGGACGTGAAACAGGCGATCACTTTGCGCTTCATCACCCAACGGAAACGGCACGGCACATGGCCTCGATGATAACTCAAGAGATTATTCTGGATTTTTACGATGCGCTCAGCCGTCACGATATGGACGCCCTGGAGAAGGCCCTTTGGGAAGATGCCCAGTTGCTCTTCCCCAAGACCCAGCCCATGAAAGGCCGAGACAAGGTGCTCAAATTCTTCAAGATCCTCTTCCGTCAATACCCGGAGCTCACCTTCCAAGTCCAGGGAGTCATCCTTCAGGGGAATTCCGCTGCAGTCCACTGGAGCAACCGGGGCCGCACCAGGAAGGATGAACCCTATTCCAACGAAGGGGTGACCCTGGTCGAATTCGAGGATGGCAGGGTCCGGTTCCTCAATGACTTCTTCAAGGATACCGAGGTATTTTGATTTCTTCCACCTGAGCGCTATCACTGCCCGGTGCGCACGAGATCTCTTCCTGTTCATACGGAGACGCCGCCTCGGAGGGCTTTCCGCAGGTGCCCCCGGCATCTCGTGGCCTCTGTTCGAGACCCAACCGACAGATTTCAGTCTGACAGGGTGGGCAGGTGCTCTTGTTGGGAGACGACACGGAATGCCCCCTCTCCAGCGGCTTTCGTGGGAATAGAGAGTCTTTTGAGTGGGAGATGTCGATGTCTACGGCCGGTTCAGCGATGGAAGACACGCCGCATGCCGCACGGCGCGGTCAGGCGAAAAGCTCGTTTCGAGTCAGAATTTCCGCCGCTTCAGCCTCATTGCTGGTGGGGCTTGGACTCATGGGAGCCAAGTTCTATGTCTACCGCCTCACCGGTTCCTCCGCGTTTCTCTCTGATGCCCTGGAATCCATCATCAACGTCGTGGCCGCCGCGTTCGCCCTGGTAAGCGTGATCTTCGCGGCAAGGCCTCCCGACGACACACATCCGTATGGTCACGGAAAGATCGAGTATTTTTCCGTCGGCTTCGAAGGAGCACTGATTGTCGGGGCGGCCATCGGCATCGTTCTCAAGGCTTGGCCCCAGATCTTCCACCCCAGACCGCTCCTGAATCTGGGAGACGGCCTCGTCATCTCCAGCGCCATCAGCACGGTCAATCTGGCACTCGGAGCGGTCCTCATCCGCATCGGAAAGCGGACTGACTCCATCACGCTCATTGCCGACGGAAAGCATGTTCTCACCGATGTCGTCACGTCCCTGGGAGTCGTGCTGGGTCTGCTCGTTGTGTGGTTCACTGGCTGGATCTGGATGGACGGGGTCGTGGCCTGTCTCGTCGCCCTCAACATTCTCCTGACTGGGTGGAACCTGATCCGACACTCCTTTTCCAGCCTCATGGATGCATCGGACCCCGACCTTCTCGAGGAGATTGCCCAGATACTCAACCGCCATCGCAAAGAAGAGTGGATCGACATTCATCAGCTGAGGGCCAGGCGCTACGGCAGCTTTGTTCACCTGGATTTCCACCTCATTCTTCCCACGGAATTCACTCTGGACGACGGGCATCGGGAGGTGAAGCAACTGGTGGACATCTTCAGATCACATTACGGTGAGGCCGTGGATGTCAACGTCCATGTGGATCCCTGCACCGAATCCGACTGCAGCCTGTGTGGCCACGACCCCTGTCTGTGCCGGCGGGAAGACCCGCTGAAGCAGCGCCTGTGGCACCGGGATGTCATCACCAAGGGTCCCGAGAGGGAGATTGAGGGACAGGTAGCGGACACCGAGGACAAAGGTCCACCCGGGTCGCCCAGGGGATGACCAGCAAGGCTGTGACCCGCTGCATGCATCGACGAGCAACCCCATCAGCATCCGATGAATGGATAACCTGCGAGGGACCCTCCCTCGGCCCTCATCGCAGAGTGCCGGTTGATGGGCAAGAAGTGAATCGAGGAACTGATCGAACAACCGTGGAAAGAAGGGGATCTCCTACCACTTGAAGCCAGAAAATTGCACTTGGTACGCACTCAACGTTCCGGCTCACTTTAGGCACTTTAGCTCACTTTAGGCACTCCGGTTTCTCACTGCCGTACCAGGATCCGCTGTCTTTCGCCCACGATCTTCAGTTCATCGTTGATTCGCTTGACTTTCCAGATATTCTCCGCACGCCCCTTGATGGACCTGCTTCGATTGGCGACGGAAAAAGCAGCCTCGAACTTGGCGATGCGGATGTCCTGCTGATCGGTGACGATGAGCGTCACGTCACTATCGAGGGAAAAGTCGATCCGGTCCCAGTTAGAGAAGTACAAGTTTTTGTCTTTTCTAATAAAATCACGATCCACAAGACCACTGTCGTAATACTCCACCTTCTTCCCATAGCAAGCAAGGGCGGTGTCCATGTCTTTCATGTTGTTCGCCTTGAGGCATCTGCCGACGAACCGCAGGACTTCATCCCGGGTGACGGGCTTGATGACTTCCGCTTCGCTCCAGGCTGGTTCGGAGGTGTGCGGGCGTCTTGGAATGCTCGAATACAGGACGTAGTCTTCGTCTTCTTCCGCGCCTTCCACATCTTCCCCGTTCTCATCCCCGAGAGGCTGAGAATCCACGGCAGTCCCGTTTGCGACCTCCCCTCCGGTTTGACGCCCGAAGGAGTCTCCCAAGGCCACGCGCTTCGTCTGCTCGTCGGAGGGCATGATATCGAGGAGGAGAGGGCGCTTGTCCACGGAGAGATCACCCTTGGAAGAGTAGGTGATGATTGCTCTGCTGTTTCGGAGCTTCTCGGCTGCCTTCGTCAGCGCCTCCATGTTCTGCTTGCTCATGGCGGCGTCCCAGTAAAAAACATAGTTGGGGATGTATACCCCATGCTTGTCCACGTGGATGACGGTCCCCTCGATCTGATCCCTGTTCAGCGACGGGGCAGGGCTCACTGCTCCCTCTGTCCCCGCCGGCTCAAAAACAGACAGAAACTGAATCGCACAGAAAAAGACAATGGCTGGAAAAAACCGTCTCATCGCATTAACCGTCCCATGAGCTCCATGACTCGAGATTCCGGCCGGTTGTCCGGGAACACTTCAACGGTCCGGCTCACACCCAGGGGAAATTGACTCAGTGGCAGTTGATCAGAGGATAACAGAAACGCGGGCAAGGGCAAATACTGCAGGTCAACGCTTTTGAATCAGCCGAAAAGATCGGCCGGTTCAAGGGGGCGGGCCTTCAAAAGTTTAACATTCCACCGCTGAGCATGTGGAGATCGACTGGAGAACACCATGGCCAAAAAAGCCTCTATACTGCTGACGTGCACTATCTCCTAACCCTATCAAGATTCTTGCTTAGGTCTGTGTTATCTCAGCGTTCTCTGCGCCATCTGCAGCGAATCCTTTTCATTTCTTAATTGTGGTCAACGGCTGCACTGTGCTGTCGGCGACCCCCGAAGTGAGCTCACAGCTTATCATCGTTTCCGGTGCCCCGAAAGGCCGCGGGAACTGCCACGAGGAGTCACTGATTCGCCTGGAGGAAAGAAGCCAAGCTCTCCGGATCCTCGACGTTGAGGATTTCCACGCCTCTGTTGATCCTGCGCATGAGGCCGCGAAGGACCTTCTTGGGTCCTACTTCAACGAAGTGTTGACGGCCCGCCGCGACCAGCCACTCCATGGACTGGTGCCAGAGAACAGAACTGCAGATTTGATCGACGAGCTTTCCCGGGACTTCCGCCGCGCTCTTGAGCGGCAAGGCGTCCACGTTGTTGACCACCGTGACCTGGGGATCGTGGAATTCGCACTGCCGCACCATGGGGTCAAACCGATCCCGGGCAAAATCCATGCAGCGGCTGTGCCAGGGACCACTGACGTTGAGCTTGAGGCACTTTTTCGCCCCCGCCTCCCCGCTCAGAGTCATCGCCTGATTAACGGCATTCACGGGCCCCGTGATGATGACCTGCTCCGCACAATTGATGTTCGCCACCTCGGCATCGCACAATCGGCAGATCTCCTGGACCCTGTCCAAATCCAAATCCATGATGGCGGCCATGGAACCGGGCTCACTGTCAGCGGCCTCCTGCATCAGCTTCCCACGCCACCGGACGAGGTTCAACAGGTCCCGCAGATCCAAAACACCAGCCACGTACAGGGCACTGTATTCGCCGAGACTGTGACCCGCCGCCGCCGCGGGATATATTTCATGGAGTTGCAGCACCGCGCTGCATGCCAGATTGACGACGGTGATGGCTGGCTGGACGTTTTCGGTCAGGACCAGCACCTCTTCGGGTCCCTCGAAGCAGAGCCTGGCGATATCCATTTTGAGAATTTCGCTCGCCTGGGAGAAGAGCTCTCTCACCTCGGCGTAGTTCTCGTAGAACTCGCGGCCCATTCCGACATATTGTGATCCTTGGCCAGGGAAAAGAAAGACCCACTCTTTCATTCCTGAGCTCCTCGGTAAGGTGGAAGGGGGAGTATCGTTCCTCCAAGATCGATTGTTCGGCTCGTTTTAAAGACCTGACGGATGGTTGTCAAGGTCATATTGAGATCACCCGATGCCCTCTGCGCCACCGCAACCTCGCCTTTCGAATCGAGGCCGTCGTCCAAACACTCCAACGACTCATCAGACCCAAGAACCCACGCCCCAATGACTCAATGACCGAAAATTATTTATAAGGATCGAGGCTGTCTTCCAAATCATGGCATTGAGTTTGCTTGTCTGGCTTTTTTCGAGGAGGTTGAGGAGATGAGTAAAAAAATATTCCCGATTTTTTGAAATGTGGTTAAATGAAAAAATCGAAATGGGAGGCGCACTTGCATTCCTCCAGCAATCAAACGAACGGATTGCACTCAGGTGCCGGGAGAGCTGACATGTCGTTGAGAAAGAGTTGTCTTTTTTATTCTTTTGTGGGGCTAATGGTTCTTGCAATGGTGGTGGGGGATTCTATCGTGTCCGCGGGGGCCATCGGCCCCATGAGCGTCGTCAGGTCGGGGACGGACCGGGCGCTGGACATTCTCAGAACCTCGCAGGCACCCGCGGGTCAAAAAATCAGACAGCGCAGGGAAGAAATCCTTCAAATTGTTGACGAATACTTCAACTTCAACGAAATGGCAAGAAGGGCTCTCGGCCGCCCATGGAAAGACCAGTCGCCTGAAAAGCAACGGGAGTTTGTGAGGTTGTTCAAGGACCTCCTCTTCAACACCTATGTCGACCGGGTCGATACGTACACGGGCACCAGCGAGCGCATCGTGTACGACGAGGAACGGATCGAGGGCGACTACGCTATGGTTCGCACGCGGATCAGCAATTACAAGAACACGGATGTGCGGGTTGAGTATCGCCTCCGTCAGGCCGACGGCGAATGGAAGGTCTACGACGTGGTGGTGGAGGGGATCAGCTTCATCGAGAACTATCGGAGTCAGTTCAACTCCATACTCGCCGGGGAATCTTTCGACGCCCTTCTCAACCGCCTTCGTCAGAAGGTGAGAGAGAACGCCACTCTCTAGCCATCAACCCAATCCGCGAGAGGATGGCGGGAGCAGTTCCATGTCCGTCGGTTCGGAAGGCCACCGAAAACGCCTGAGGGAACGTTTCCAGCGCAGTGGCTTCGATGGCTTTCACGATCACGAAGTCCTGGAATTTCTCCTGACCTACGCCATTCCCCAACGGGACGTGAAACCCATCGCCAAAGCCCTCCTGGAGAGGTTCGGCAGTCTGTCGGCCGTATTTGACGCTCCGGTGGCAAGCCTTCAAGGAATCCATGGGATTGCCGACCGGAGCTCCATCCTCATCCATTCGATCCCACGTATCATCGACCGATACCAAAAAGACCGGTGGGAAAGGCGCGAATCCGTCAATTCAACACGGGACGCCGTATCTTTCCTCAGCGCTGAACTGGGAACCGAGCGCAACGAGGTCTTCTGCCTCCTGGCCCTCAACAGTCAAAACGCTCTGATTGCGGCGGAAAGAATCCAGAGGGGGACGGTCAACCGGACAGCGGTTTTCCCTCGCCAGGTGGTTGAAGCTTCCCTCAAGCATCGGGCCAGCGCGGTCATACTCGCTCACAATCACCCGGGAGGTGACCCCAAGCCTTCCCTGGCCGATCGCCAGTTGACCCGCAAGCTGAAGAAGCTCCTCAACGATTTGGACATCGTCGTTCACGACCACATCATCATCGCGGGTCCCAGGTACTTCTCATTCAAGGAAAGCGGCGAACTGGAATGAAAAGGGAAAAGATGCAGGCCGTCGTTGTGCGCGAAACCGGCAAGAAAGGCGACTGGAAAGCACTCGCCGTTGAGGAGGTCCCTGTCCCGCGGCTCCGGGAGGGAGAAGTCCTCGTCCAGGTTGAGGCCTGCTCCGTCAACCGTGCCGACCTTCTGCAGCGCCGGGGCCTCTACCCTCCTCCGCCGGGCGCATCCGCGATCATGGGTTTGGACTTCGCCGGCACGGTGGTGGAGAAAACAGACCAGGTGAGCGGCTGGAGCATGGGGGACCGGGTCTTCGGGATCGTGGCGGGGGGAGGCTACGGCCGTTTCGTCCAGGTGCCGGCAAACCATCTGGTGGGCGTGCCTGGAAACTTGAGTTTCGTTGAGGCCGCGGCTGCCGCCGAGGTTTTCTTCACCGCTTTTTACAACCTGTTCATGGTAGCGGCCATGACGCCCGGGGAAACCCTCCTCATCCACGGGGGCGCGAGCGGCGTCGGGACGGCAGCCATTCAACTGGCTCGGGAAAACGGGATCGCGTGCTATGTCTCGGCGGGCACCACGGCCAAGATCCAGGGATGCCTTGCCCTGGGTGCCGCGGGAGCCATCAATTACAGGGAAGAGGACACCTTCCAGAGAGTCCTGGAGATGACGGAGAATAAAGGCGTCGACGTGATCCTGGACTGGATCGGGGCCTCTCACCTGAACAGCAACCTGGAAGTGCTCAGGCCCAAGGGACGCCTGGTGGTCATAGGACTCATGGGGGGAAACAAGGGCGAGATCCACATGGCCCCGCTCCTGTCCAAGAGGATCAGCATCATCGGGTCCATTCTGCGCAGCCAGTCCACCGAGGAGAAGGCGCTGATCACCGTCGCGTTCAAGGAGAGAGCCCTGCCCCTCCTGCGATCGGGACGGGTGCGTCCCATCATCGACCGCGTCTTTCCCATCCAATCCGCCGAGGAGGCCCATCGAACCCTGCAGGAAGGCGACCATTTCGGCAAAATCGTCTTAACATGGCAGGGAGAGGCCGCTGAAAAATAAACTTCACACTTGACTGAACTTTCCACTTCTTCTGTAACCGGTTGATTTCATCTCCATGGAAAGATCCCGGGAGGGATCTCAACCCTCGCGGCGCCGACACGCAATGTCCCCCAGCGTCCGCCCTTGGCGGGAGGCTCTTTTGACCGACACGTGGATCTGCCTAGAATCCGTCTCTTTTGTGCGCAACCGTCGTCCCATACTCCAGGACATCGACTGGACGGTTGAACGAGGCACCCACTGGGTGGTCCTGGGGCCCAACGGGTCCGGCAAGACCACCCTCCTTCAGCTTCTGGCCGGCTACCTGTGGCCCACTCGTGGAGAGATCATCCTGCTTGGAGAGAGGTTCGGAAACACCGATCTTCGAGAACTTCGAAAAAAGATCGGCTGGGTGGGATCGTTCTTGGAGGCTCATATTCCCCCTGCTCAAAAGCCCCTGGACCTCATCATCAGCGGGAAGACCGCATCCATTGGCATTTTTGACAAACCGACGAGAGAGGACTACGAGAAAGCCGGGCACATTGCACGGCAAATGGGATGCGAGGGAATCCTCGATTCTCCCTACGGGGTGCTTTCCCAGGGAGAGAAGCAACGGCTCCTGATCGGGAGGGCCCTCATACACGACCCACAGTTGCTCGTACTCGACGAACCCTGCGCCGGGCTTGACATTGTGGCCAGGGAGAGGCTGCTGCAGACCCTTGAATCGCTGGCCGCGGGCCCAAAACCGCCGACCATGGTTCTTGTCACCCATCACGTCGAGGAAATCACCCCATCGGTCTCCCACGCCTTCCTCATGACAGGGGGCAAGTGCGTCGCCCAGGGGAAAAAGCGCGATGTGCTGCAATCCGCTTCAATGTCGGAGGCTTTCGGAATCGGCATCGAAGTAGTGGGAGACAATGGGCGGTTCTTCTTAAAACTGACCTCCTCGGCGTCTCTCACGAGAGCGAAAGGGACAGTGTAAACCCTCACCTTGAGATGCGACCAGCGAAGCAAGTCTGGACATCAAGAGTTCTCTTGCATGGCATTGCTAAGGTGTGGTGTTCTTTGCAGTTCGGCGCACGCAGGATCATTGCCAGTGGTTCGTGACGGTCTGCAATTGTATTCCGTCAGATGGGATGCCCCAGAGTGGGCATGGAGCACTGCCACAATTTTTGCCGGATGCTCAACGTTTTGTTGGCTATACGAAAGAGATATCCGGTACTGAGGACAGAGCAAGACCCAGAAAAACAGTCTTCAATCTCCAAGTTTCGGAGGAATTCCGTGAAGTCCTTGCCCCGATGGATCGGTCGCTTTCTGCCACGAAGTCTTCAGTTCAAACTTAGCCTGCTTGTGACGGCACTTGTGGTGGTGCTCGCGACCTTCATCGGAATCCTGCTGTCGGATTCAGTTCGTGGCATCCTGCTGGAGCAGATCGGCAAAAGGTCTTTGGTGCTGGCGCAGGCAGTTGCTTCCAATCCGATTGTTCGTGAAGGGCTGCAAACACACAACCATCAAGAGGTGCAGGTGGTGGCTGAACACATCCGGCGGGCCACTGCTGCCGAGTATGTTGTGGTGTGTGACCGGCAGGGGATCCGCTACAGTCATCCCAACGCGGAGAGAATCGGCAAGCCCTTTGTTGGGGGTGATTTTCATCCGGCCGTGGAGCAGGGAGAGTCGTATGTCTCCCGAGCAGTAGGGTCTTTAGGGCCATCCATGCGGGGATTTGTGCCGGTGCTGAGCGAAGGGGGGGAAGTAATCGGCTTTGTTGCAGTAGGTTACCTGCAGGACGAAATCGAAGCGCAGGTTCAAGCCCAGCAGCGTAAGATCCTCGGGTACATCTCGGTGGTGCTGTTGATTGGAGTGCTCGGCGCGTTGCTGATTGCGAAGACTTTCAAGGCTGCCATCTTCGGACTCGAACCTCATGAGATCGCAGCCCTGCTTGAGGAGCGCAACGCGATCATCGAATCCATCCGCGAGGGGGTAGTGGCGGTTGATGGCGCTGGGCGACTGACCCTTGTCAACCAGGCAGCACGCCGTTACCTCGGGCAAACCCCAGAGGAAGATCTGCGCGGTTGCCAGCTGATAGATATCTGCCCTTGTCGTGAGATGGGAGAGGCACTCGCCGCAGAGGTTAGGGTACTTGACCGCGAGATACCCTTAACGAACCGCATTATGATTGTTAACGTGCTTCCTCTGGGGGGTGTAGGGACCACTTCGGGAGCAGTGGCCAGCTTCCGCCCCAAGGATGAACTCGACCAGTTGTCCCGGAAGCTTTTGCATATGAAAGAATACTCCGAGCTGCTGCGGGCGCAAACCCACGAGTACTCCAACAAGCTGCACACCATTGCCGGGCTAATTCAGATCGGGGCGCATCAGGAAGCACTCGATTTGGTCATGACCGAGGCGAGTGGATACCAAGAATTGATGAAAATTCTGGTCGAAGCGGTTCCTGACCCAGTAGTTGCAGGGATCATCCTCGGCAAGTTCAACCGCGCCCGCGAACTCAAGATCAACCTCAGCCTTGAACGGGACAGCTCGTTTGCCGACCTTCCACCACAGCTCGAGCGTGGACATCTGGTGACGGTGATCGGCAATCTACTCGACAATGCCTTCGAGGCAGTACGCGAAGCGGGTGAAGATGGTGAAGTGCGGCTCTTCCTCACCGACCTCGGGCTCGATCTGATCATCGAGGTTGAAGACTCGGGACAGGGGATCGCCCCCGAGGTCGCCGATAGACTATTCGAGAAGGGGGTGACCACCCACAGGAGCACCGGGAGAGGCATGGGACTCTATCTGGTCCGGCGCGCGGTGGAGGCTCTTGGTGGGGAAATAACCTTCGCCGGAGGGGAGTTGGGGGGAGCTCTATTTACGGTCAGCATTCCCAAGAGTCGAACGCAAGGACCAGAGACGCAGGAAGAAACAAAACCTCAATGATTCACTGAGGGAAGCAGGAAATGACGAGCGAGGGTTCCATTCGAGTGCTCATCGTCGAGGATGATTTGAGGATCTCTGAGTTACACCGTCGTTTCACAGAGAGAATGGACGGCTTCGAAGTGGTGGGCATAGCCAACACCCTCGCCGATGCGGAGGAGATGACAGAGGTGCTCGCCCCCGACCTCGTGTTGCTCGATTTGTTCTTTCCTGAAGGAAATGGGCTCGACCTGCTGCGGCGCTTGCGTGCGGGAGCGATTCCCACCGACGCCATCCTCATTACCGCCGCGCGCGAAATGACTTCTCTGAAAGAAGCCTTACGTGGCGGCGTGTTTGACTACATCATCAAACCGGTTTTTCTGCCTCGTTTTCAGGAGGCACTCCGCAAGTACCGTGAATACTTCGCCAATACACGAGCAGGAGGGACGCTCGACCAAAAGGATGTCGACCGCCTGCTGCGCCCGCATGTCGGCCATCAGAGGGAGGGTCTGCAAACGCCAAAAGGCATCGATCCGCTGACGCTGTGCAAAGTGCGCCAGGTCTTTGCGTGTCCTGCCTCCAGCACCTTCAGCGCCGAGGAGGTGGCCGAACAAATCGGTGTCAGTCGCTCCACCGCCCGCCGCTACCTCGAGCACCTTGTGAGCGAAGGATTTCTTGTTGCCGAGCTCCTCTATGGTGTCGTCGGCCGCCCGGAACGGCGCTATTCTCGTCATTCCTGACCGTGGCCGCTCTGTCAGAACTCTGCTATACCCTTCACCCAGACAACCCCTTCCGCGCGTTTTCAGTGTGCTTTCCTCGCTAGAGACGCCCGCCAATGGCAACTCGTGAACAAAATGGCCACAATCACCACAGAGAATAAAAAAATCTATATGTACCGAATATTTACTTAAGGGTTCCGGTTTTGTATGGTGCACCAACGTCGGAGAGGAAGTCGTTTTGATCGTTGGCATGGGGATTGGGGATCTTTTGGCAACACCACAAACCGACGGCATCTTCAGAGGGCCGATAGCGCTCGGGGGAATGCCAACAAAGAGGGAGGTCTAAGATGTTCTGGATTGAATTTGCGGTTCTTTTGCTTGCCATTTACATCGGTATTCGCGTCGGTGGCATTGGCCTCGGCCTTATTGGCGGCACCGGAGTGACGGTCTTCACCTTTGCGTTCGGCATGAAACCAGGCTCGCCACCGATTGATGTCATGCTCATTATTTTAGCTGTGGTGGCGGCCTCCGCCACCCTGCATGCTGCGGGTGGTCTGACCTACATGGTGCAGCTGGCGGAAAAACTGCTCCGTAAGCACCCCAAGTACATTGTCTTTCTCGCTCCTTTCTGCACCTACATACTGACGATGGCGGTCGGGACCGGTCATGCCGTCTATATGCTGCAGCCGATTATTGCCGATGTAGCCTATAAGACCGGAATCCGCCCGGAACGTCCCATGGCAGTCTCCTCCATTGCCTCACAAATGGGCATCACGGCAAGCCCCATTGCCGCAGCCGTGACCAGCTTTCTCGCCATGGCCCTCAAAGCCGGACATAACATTACTTTGTTAAATATTCTCACCGTTACCATCCCGGCAACCGCTATAGGCGTCTTTCTTGCTGCGCTCTGGAGCCTGAGACGCGGCAAAGACCTGGACAAGGATCCTGAGTTCAAGGAGCGGATGAAAGACCCGTTATTCCGGGCTCAACTGGAAGAGGGTGCGACCCTCCTGGACGAAAGCATTTCAACGAGGGCCAAGCTCTCGGTTTTGGTCTTTTTTACGGGAGTCATTGCGATTGTTCTGATCGCCATGTTTAAGCTGGCTCCTGTTGTCGACAATAAGCCGGTGTCGATGACGATCATTGTGCAGATTATCATGCTCACAACTGGTGCTGCGACGATGCTCTACTCACGTGCCAGGGCAGCGGAAATCGCTGCGTCTTCAGTTTTCAGAGCGGGAATGGTGGCGGTCATCGCGATTATGGGTATAGCCTGGATGAGCGAAACCTTTATCGAGACGAACAAAAAGGTCCTGGTTGACAACATGCAGGCTATGGTCAGTCATTACTCCTGGCTTTTTGCCGTGGCGATGTTTGCGGTTTCGGCGTTTGTCAAAAGCCAGGCGGCAACGCTGCTGATCATGGTACCCATCGGTTTTGCCCTCAGCATTCCCATCAATCTCCTCATAGGAATGATCCCGGCCTGCTACGCCTACTTCTTTTTCTGCTTTTATCCGAGCGATCTTTCCGCCATCAACTTTGACCGGACCGGCACCACGCGCATCGGCAAGTACCTTTTGAATCACAGCTTCATGATTCCCGGATGGATCGGAGTCGGAACGGCTACAGTGGTCGGTTATTTGATCGGCGCTTTCCTACTGAGGATATAGCGTAGAGATGAGAGAGGGTCAGGTCTTGCATTACAATAAAAGCCATGTGGGCATTGACAGGCGTTTGCTGTCTTAGAGGAGAGTCAGATGAAGAAAATCGCAGTAATCTTGAGCTTGACTGTAGCGGTGGTCCTTGCAGCCGGGACAACGGCAGCGATGGCCGGACCCGATGAATCTCCCATCAGAGTGGGAGTGGTGCTTCCTCTGACCGGGGCTCTATCGGAATTCGGTAAAATTGAAAAGAACTCTTTTTTTATGGGGGTGGAAGAGATCAACGCCGCGGGCGGTGTAAAGGGGAGGCCGATTGAGTTCTTGTTCGCAGATGACGCATCGAAGGTAGACATCGGCCGATCAGTGGTCGAAAAACTGATCGAGCAAGATAAAGTGATCGCGCTGACCGGCGGCTATTCTTCTGATGTTACCCATGCTGCGGCGTTGGTGGCAGAACGCCGTCACCTACCCTTCCTGATCACGACAGGGTCGGCGGACATGATCACCGAGATGGGCTGGGACTATGTGTTCCGTCTCAACCAACCCCTCAGTGAGTATTCGAAGACTCTCATTGAGTTTCTCCAAGAAGTGCTGAAGCCCAGAAGCGTGGTCATCCTGCATGACACAGGTCTGTTTGGTCGCTCAGGTGCCATCGAGTTTTCCGAGCAAGCCTCTGAAATGGGATGGAAGATCGTCATGCAGGAGGGCTATCAGCAGGGCATTGCCGATTTCAAACCATTGCTCGCTAAGGCCAAGGCAGCAAAGCCTGACCTAGTCTACATGATTTCTTACGTTAAGGAAGCGGCCCTGATCATGAAACAATCCCGAGAGCTGAATTTCACTCCGAAAGTATTCGCTGGTGCCGGCGCCGGCTTCACTTTGCCTGAGTTCCTCGAACTTGCCGGCAGCGCTGCAGACAACGTGGTTTCCGCCACTCTCTGGACCCCTCAAGTCCCATATCCGGGAGCAAAGGAATACTACAACAATTATGTGAAAAGATTCGGGACCGAACCAGACTACCATGGTGCCGAGGCTTATGCTTCCGCTTATGTCGTTGCCGACGCCCTCAAGAGGGCGAAGGAACTTACTCCGCAAGCCGTTCGTGAAGCTCTTGTGAAAACGAACGTGATGACCGCTTTCGGTCCCGTAAGGTTCACATCCTATGGCAATAAGACGCAACAGAACCTGTTGCCGACCTATGTGGTTCAGTGGCAAAAAGGGGTGCTGCAGACGGTCTGGCCGGCGATTATCGCCACAAAGCCTTTCGCATCTCCAGAGCAGACAGAAAGTAGATAGCTGAAAAAACCATCTCAAAACAGATGCGGGCTCGAAACAAAGCAAGAGCCAATAACGACGCTCTGAACAGTGTCTGCCGCATCTGCTAAGGAAGACTCGGTTGCCCATAGCTTCCATAGCAGACCTGAAGAGGCAAGAGATGGCGGAAGAGTTTCGACCCGAAAAGTTTCCGACAATCTGGGAAGTTCCAGAAGCGCTTTGGTTGCGTGTTGTTGAGATATTGAATCAGGCCTTTCCTCCAAACCGCCCTGGACGCTGCAGGACGTGTTTCAGTTTGATCCTGAACGGAATTATCTATCGGCTCCGCACAGGTGCCCAATGGAGGACCGCTGTGGATCGCTATTGCAGGAGCCAATTTGCATGATACAAAACTCCTCGCTGAAACTCTGAACGCCATTGTTGTTGAGCGCCCGCAACCGACTCCTGAAGATCCTCAACACCCAAGCCTGGACAAAGACAATCCAACCGGACATTCGGCAACAGCAGCCAAATGCTTCGTGCCTCATATTCGCCGCATCGCCGAGGAAGAACTGAATACAGAAGGGAAAAAGCGGTATCCAGCGCGTGGCTGGGTAGTCGAACGAACACTGGGATGGCTTTCCAAATGCCGAGGCATTCTCGTCATGCACGTCAAGAATTGGAAAAACTGGTTAGCAGGTCTACCCCCTTCCCCGATAGATCCTCTGAACCATCTCCAGCATCTCGGGGGTGTCCACTCCCATCACTTCCTCTTCAGGCGCCTCGACCATTGCCGTGCGCAACCCGTCGGCGTGCATCATTTCCACGAGGTCCGTCAGGAAGTATTCCTGGATGGTGACCCATGCATCGCCGCGCTGCTTGCGCACCGCGTGGGGTCTCCGGGCAAGGAGCTCCAGGGTGTGCAGGAGCACGGGGCGCCTCGCGGCGTACACCCCCGCGTTGCAGTGGCGCAACCGCTTCTGCGCGGAAGCATCATAGTGAGACCAGTACTTCCACTCGACGATCCGCCGGATTTCCCCCTCGTCCACTTCGATCATGCCGTACTGAGCCCTGTCGACCGGCTCAAAGGCAAGCAGGACGAAGGCGTGATCCTTGAGTTGCGCAATGAGTTGGCTGTAGGTGGAACGGCGAATCAGGGGAACGTCGCCCATGGTCACGATCACGTTGTCTTCCTCAACCGATTCGAGGAACGGCCCGGCCGCGAGAAGGGCTCCCCCCGTGCCGTTGGTCTCAGGCTGAAAGATGTATTGCACCCCGAGTCCCTCCGTCGCCGACTGCACGTCCTCGGCACGGTGGTGCACCACAATGGCCTTGGGACCCCGCGGAAGATTCGACAGGACTTCCAGCAGCATGGGCCTTTCCCCCTCGTACAGCGATGCCCCGGGAACAAGAGGGAGAAGGGTCTTGTTACCCTCGAAGCCATGCATCCTGCTTCCCTTGCCTGCGGCGAAAACGACACTCGCCGCGCGCATCGATTCCGACCCATTGGTCTGACTCATCAGAACTCCCGCGTGTCACCTGTTTTTTCTGGAGGGCACAGCACCTGCTTTGCCTTCCTTGTCCCTTTGAGACGATAAATCCGGGTCCGGTCCATCCTCGCCTTCCCTCTCCTGACGGTTTCGTCTCTTTTCCCGGTAGCGGGAGACGGCTTTGTGATGCTCCGCGACGGTTTCAGAGAACTGGTGGGTGCCATCGTCGTTGCTGACAAAGTAAAGGTACGGAACACTGTCGGGAAAGAGGGCTGCTCTGATGGATTTGGCCCCTGGGTTACAGATGGGGCCTATGGGCAGTCCCTTGACGACATAGGTGTTGTAAGGGCTTTGGCGCTTGAGGTGGGCGGATTCGACGGGGCCTGTGAAGCCCTCGAGGTCGTACACCGCCGTCGGGTCACTCTGGAGGGGCATGTTCCGTTTCAGCCGGTTCAGAAAAACCGCCGCGATGACGGGGCGCTCCCCGTCCACCACCGCTTCCTTCTCGATGAGCGACGCCATGATCACGATCTGGTGCAGGGTGAGTCCCAGCTCTTGCGAGCGATCCTGCCAGGAATCGGGCAACTGCCTCCAGAATTGCTCGACCATGGCCTTGAGGATGGACGCGCTGGTCTGGGTCTTCCTGAAATAATAGGTTTCCGGAAACAGGTAACCCTCCAGGCCGGATACCTCGAGCCCCATGGAACCGGCGGTCTCCCCGTCCGCGACCAGGCGAAGGATCTCATCCTTGGAAGCCACCCCTTTTTCCCCGAGGATTCTCGCAACATCCCGGACCGTGCCCCCCTCTGGAAGGGTGACTTTGTGTATGATGACCCGTCCCGTGGTGATCTGTTCAAGGATCTGCTCGGGAGTGGAAAGGGGCAGGAAAGCGTATTCCCCCGCTTTGAGCTTCTGACTGGATTTTCGGTGCCAGCACAGCAGCGAAAAGAGCCGGGCATCCGACACAATGCCCTGGGAAGCGAGTGCTCCCGCAATCCCTTCGGCACTCATCCCATGGCTTATGGTGACTTCCTTGACGTCCAGTTCGGGGCTCCCCGGAGTGTGCAGGAACACCCAGAACCGGAAGAGCAGCGTGAAGAGGACAAGGCTCAGGAGTCCTGCGAACGAGAGCAGGCAAACCAGCCGCTTTCCGATGCTCCTCGCGAACAACTCGACCATGGATCCCTCGATAACGAATTCTTTAGCACGAAAGAGGGAACCGGACAACCCGCCGACTTCGTCCAGCCGCGGCCGGCATGTGGTGGAGGGGTGGTATTCCAGTTGCGCGGAGGGTGCGATGGGGACGGTATGTGGCCTTCGGACCGGACTCGTCGTGCCCGCGCAGGCGGGCATTCAGAAAGACGGCTCCAATCCTGGATCCACAGCCAAGGCGAGTAGGACAAGAAGAGGTCATTGAAACAAGCCGTTCTTGACGGTTTTTTGTCACATGCCTTCCTCCGAAAATGATTTGACAGACAAAGAGCAGGACAAATAGAATTCATTGGTTAAAATGGCGAACCCACCGGACCACCTGGTGCTGCGAGGAAAGAGTTCTCTCCGGACTGACGCAAAGGGGATTTGCAGACCATGACAAAGGGCTATTACAAGGAAGCAGGAGTTGACCTGAACAAGGCAAACGAACTGGTCAAGCGGATTCAGCCGCTCGCCCGAAGGACCTTTCACGGCGGTGTCATCACCGACATCGGGGGGTTTGGAGGTCTCTATTCCCTCAACTGTTCCGACATGGAGGGTCCCGTCCTCGTGTCTTCAACAGACGGGGTGGGCACCAAGCTGAAAGTCGCTTCCTGGGCCAACCGCCTCGACACCATCGGCATCGATCTGGTGGCCATGTGCGTGAACGACATTATCGTTCAGGGGGCCCGCCCACTCTTCTTCCTTGACTACCTCGCCATGGGCCGCATCGACCTGGACACCGTGGAGCAGATCATCACAGGAATCGTGGTCGGCTGCAAGGAAGCCAACTGCCCCCTCATCGGCGGAGAAACGGCCGAAATGCCGGGGGTCTACGGAGAGAACGATTACGACATGGCCGGCTTTGCCGTCGGCATTGTCGAAAACACCGACATCATCGACGGTTCCACCATCCATGTGGGAGACCAGATCATCGGCCTGGCGTCGAGCGGCCTCCATTCCAACGGCTACAGCCTGGTGCGGCGCATCATTCTGGACCAGCTGAAACTCGAACCCGACAGCGTCATCCCCGAGTGCGGCCGCACGGCCGCCGAGGAGTTGCTGGAACCCACCCGCATTTACGTCGACCCGGTCCTGAAGACCCTGAGGCAGTTTCGCATCGCCGGCATGGCCCACATCACGGGTGGCGGCTTTTTCGACAACATCCCCCGGATCCTGCCCCGGACCTGTCAGGCGGTAATACGCAAGGGAACATGGCACGTGCCCCCCGTATTTCCCTTTCTCCAGGACCATGGGAACATCCCCGATGAAGAGATGTATCGTGTCTTCAATAACGGCATAGGTTATGTCCTGGTGGTGGATCCCAAGAGGGCCCAGGATGTCATCGACTTCCTGGCCGCCGCAGGCGAAAAGGCCAGTCGCATCGGAGAAATCGCCCCCCGAGGCAGGGAGGCACCCCCTGTTCGCATGGTTTCCAAGTGACAGCTTGCTCCGTCACGAAATGGCTTGATGCCCCATCGTGATTATGTTAGAAAATTGCGCTTGTCGATCCGCCGGACATGAGAATGATGAACCCCGAGCCGACCAGCGGTTCACGCAACCCATATCGCGTTCGAGAAAGGAAACACCGACCATGAGCAGGCAATGTGAAATGTGCGGCAAGACACCTCACGTGGGCAACAACGTCAGCCACGCGAACAACAAGACCAAGAAGGTTTGGTACCCCAACCTCCAGCAGGTGAGGCATGTGGGAAAGGACGGGACGGTGCGCCGGATTCGAGTCTGCACCCGATGCATTCGCACCGGCGTGGTGGTGAAACCCGCCTGAGATGAATCTCAAAAGCCGCTTTTCTCTCCCGTCGGAATTCGAAAAATTCCCCGCACTTCGACCAGAGATCCACTCTGACATTGAACCGTCCACTCCGGCAGATCACCCCAATGGTGGTCTTGCCGGGGGGCGTGCCCCACGGACCATTCTCCATGGCGGTGCCAAGCGGAATGCTTCCCGCGGCCTGCTTGGTTCTGCTTTGGGGGCGCAGGGGAATCCATGCCAACAGGAGTGCGATCATTGACCACACGGACCTCGCCACAGCAGGATACGCCAGGCGCAATGGTTGACTTCGGGTTCCTCAGGGTTCCCGAAGATGAAAAAGTGAACTGGGTGCGGCGCCATTTCAACACCGTGGCCAGCAAGTACGACTTCATGAACACCCTCCTGAGCTTCGGCACCCACCACCTCTGGAAGCAGATCGCCGTCAGGATGATGGGGCTCGCCGCGGGGGACCGGGTCATCGATGTGTGCGGAGGAACCGCCGATCTTTCACTCCTGGCGGCGAAGGAGGTGGGCCTTTCCGGAGGGGTGGTCCTCTACGACATCAACTGGGCCATGATGGTCACCGGACAGCCCAAAGTGGCCGCGGCAGGCTTCTCCAATGTCATTCGCTATGTGCAGGGGGACGCCGAAAGGATTTCCTTCGCTGATAACACCTTCGATGCCGCCATGGTCGGCTTCGGCATCCGGAACCTGACACGCGTGCAGGAGGGTTTCCGGGAGATGCACCGCATTTTGAAGCCGGGGGGGAAGCTCATGTGCCTCGAGTTTTCGGAGCCGGTCACTCCATGGTTCAGAGCACTCTACGACTTCTATTCATTCCACATCATGCCGGCGCTCGGCAATCTTCTCGCCGGATGCCGCCACGCCTACACGTATCTTCCTGAATCCATCCGGCTTTTTCCGAGTCCGCAGGAACTCAAGGACCAACTGGAGGCCATCGGCTTCCATCGGGTGGTCTATCGGCATCTCACCAACGGGATCGCGGTGGTTCATCTTGGCGTGAAGGCTTAGAGGGCGTTCCATGAAACTCAACTGGGCTGAGCGATGGGTGGTGAACAACCCTCTGAGGGTCATCGAGCAGGGATTCGAACTCGGCTGGATGCGAGGCAGAATGGCTCTCAAGGCCGGCTCCAAGGTTCTTGAGATCGGGTCGGGTCGGGGAGCCGGCGCCGCCATGATCCTGAGGGAATTCCAGCCATCGGTCCTCCATGCGTCGGACCTGGACTTCGACATGATCCGGAGGGCCAAAGGATACCTCTCCCCAGAGGAACTGGACCGCATCCCGATCCTGGCAGCCGACGCAATGGATCTTCCCTACCCGAACGAGGTCTTCGACGCCGTATTCGGATTCGGCGTGCTCCACCACATCCCCAACTGGCGCGCTGCCCTGGGGGAGATCGCCAGGATTCTGAAACCGCGGGGGGTGTACTTCATGGAGGAACTCTACCCGTCCCTCTACCAGAACTTCATCACGAAGCACATCCTCCTCCACCCGACGGAGAATCGATTCAGGGCCGGGGAACTGCGAGACGCCCTGGTCAAGGAAGGCTTTTCAATCCACGAAGCGCTGGAATTCAAGCTCTTCGGGATTCTTGCCGTGCTCATCAAGAATGGATGACCAATTCCCATGATATTCCACGCCATGGAAATGATGAAAAAGGTTGTCGTCAACGCCCTCATGATCCTGATGACCATCACTGTCGTCATCTCGACAGGCGATCTGGCATGGATTCTCCTGAAAGACCTCATCAGTCCGCCGACACTTCTCCTGGACGTGACCGAGCTCCTCGACCTCTTTGGCCTCTTCATGCTCGTCCTCATCGGCCTTGAGCTCCTGGAGACCATCAGGATCTACTCGGCGGAGCACGTGGTCCATGTGGAGTCGGTGATGATGGTGGCGATCATCGCAGTGGCCCGCAAGGCCATCATCCTGGACGTCAAGGAGCTCCCTTTTCAGACGCTCATAGGGATCGCCGTGCTCCTGACCTCCCTGGCAGGGGGATTCTACCTCTTCAAGCGAGCCCGGTCCAGGTACCACATTGCCGAACTCGACGACAGGAAGTGCGAAATTCCGACCCGCAAGTGAGGCCCCGGGGGTTCATCGCCTCATTTACTCCCCCGCCGAATCCGCGTGTGGCGATCATGCCATTTTCTCCTTGAGCAGGGCGATATTCTTTCGGTAGTCACTGCCCTTGAATACGGCGGAACCCGCCACGAAAACATCCACCCCCGCGGCAACGAGCTCTCCCATGGTCTTTTCGTTCACCCCGCCATCCACTTCAAGGAGCGTCTCCAGGTGTTTCCGATCGATCATCTCGCGGCACTGCCGGATTTTTGGAAGAACGCCGGAAATGAAAGCCTGGCCCCCAAAGCCGGGATTTACGGTCATGAGAAGGACCATGTCCACGTCCGGAAGGATGGCTTCAATGGCAGCAAGGGGAGTGGCGGGATTCAGGGTCACGACGGGATGGACCCCGAGTTCCCTGATCATTTGGACCGTTCGATGGAGATGGGGGGAGACTTCCGCATGAACCCCAAGCCAGTCTGCCCCGGCTTCCACGAATTCCCTGAGGTACCGCTCGGGCTTTTCGATCATCAGGTGGACGTCGAGAGGGAGGGAAGTGGTCTTGCGAATGGCGCGCACCACTTCGGGACCCATGGTGATGTTCGGGACGAAGTGCCCGTCCATGACGTCCACATGAATCCAATCGGTGCCCGCCTCTTCCACCGCCTTCACTTCCTCGGCCAGCCTGCCGAAGTCGGCGGAAAGAATGGAAGCCGAAAGCTTTCTCATCGCTTCTCCAATGCTGATTTCACGACTCCACGCAACAGCTCTGCTGCACGGAACCCCTCTTCCAACTTCTGCTTTCGGGAGATGAACGATCTGCCCCACGATCATTTGGTCCCGAAGCATTCATTCCCATCCATGGGGGTGGATAGCGAGACTCCAATCGGGTTCTATGACGACCCGGAATCCGTGTCAATGTTTTCATTTCAAAAGGTCTTTGTACCTCTCATCCTTCGTGGTGAATGGTTCGTTTGGCTGAGGATCGGAGCCCGGCTGCCACCAGGGAATTCCAACCACTCCTTGCATGGCCCCTTGCTTTTTGAAAGGTTTGCCGGAATACTCTGCTCCTTGGGCAGTGACTTCTGATGCGGGCACCCACAACCCCTCATGTCCTCCCGACCAGCCATTCCGGATCGGCGTATGGGCGCTTCGTCAGGACACGGGAACGCGGAGCACCCTCCTATTGATCCTTGCAATGGAACCTTTGGGGCTGAAAGCTGTCTAAATGAGAGAGAGACCGGCGGCGGAACCGGAAAGGCAGCTGCATGAGGAATTCGACTGGATCAGAGCGTTCCAGGCGGGAGACCGGGATGCCTTTGACCGGCTCGTTCTGCGCTACCAGGACAGGATCGTCAACCTGTGCTTCCGCATGATGGCTGATCGTGAAGAGGCCTTCGATTGCGCCCAGGAAACCTTCGTGAAGGCCTTTCGCAGCCTCGGTGGCTTTCAGTTCCGATCTGCCTTTTCCACGTGGCTGTATGCCATAGGTGCCAATTCGTGCAGGAACAGGCTGGCTTCACTCGAGCACCGGGTGAAATCCCGTACCGTCTCCATCAATCCCTCATCACGAAGCGGCGAGGGGGCCGTCGGCATCGATCTGGAAGATCCCTCCCCTTCCCCGCTTGCACAACTCTCCACGAAGGAGCGGGATCGTCTGGTGCAGGAGGCTATCAGCAGCCTCCCCGGGGATGGCAGGACCGTGGTGGTTTTGAGGGATGTGGAAGGGCTTTCATACGAGGAAATCACTGAGATTACGGGTTATAATCTTGGGACCGTCAAGTCGAAGCTTGCCAGAGCGAGGCAACAGCTTCGAGAAAGACTGAAGGGAGTGATCTGAGTGGACTGTCCTCAAGCGCTCGAAAATCTCTCTGGTCACCTGGATGACGCACTGGATTCCACCACCAGAGCTGACCTCGAAGCCCATCTGCGCACCTGCGGAAGCTGCCGATCCGAGCTGGAGGCCCTCCGCGCCTGCGTCGAAGCGGTTTCCTCCCTGGATCGGATCTCGGCTCCTCGAGGCTTTCTGGCTGACGTCCATGAACGCATCAGGAAAGGGTCGGCGTGGAGTCGATTCGTCAAAAAACTCATGATTCCCTGGCATATCAAACTCCCCCTCCACGCGGCCGGAGCCGTCGCCGCCGTCGTCATGTTGATCATCCTCATGGTCCCAGCCAGGGAAAAACCGAAAAAGAGCCTTGGGATTCCCGAGCAGATGACCTCGCTGGTCCCCGGGGAAAAGCCGGCCCCGGCGCCGGCTGCCCAGCTTGCGCAGGGCGGACTGGAGGCCGATGGCGTCACGACCGGCAAGGTGGCTTCAGAGTCCTTACCCGCAGGACATGGGGATGCCGTCATTGAGCTCGTTCTTCTCATGGAGCCAGACCGACATGGATCAACCGCAAGACCGGATCAATCCCTGCAAAGGCCGCCTCAGCCTGAAGCCCAGGAGGCGGCGGGCCTCAAGATCGCCAAACCCGCTCCCCTGGCTGGAGCAAGGGATTCAGAGTCGTACAGCACACCTCCTAGACTGCGGGAAATCCCCGAGAATCGCGGAAAGGAAGAGACAGCGGCAAGGGCTCGTCTTCAGGACCGGGGGAGGTTGGCTCAGCAGACGCCCCGGGATAAGCCCCCTGGAGTGAGCGACTCCCGTGCACCGGTTTCCCAGGTGGAGGAAATCATCAGGCGTGCGGAGGGGACCGTCTCCAGCACGGAAGGCGACCCGGCAACCGGCATACCTCGATCCATACTCGCCCTCATCCCGTCAGTGAAATATCAGGACTTCGTCACCATGCTCCGCGAGAAAGGACGCCTCGAGGGCCCCTCTCCTGACCTTTCCCTCCATGGGCGCGAAGGGACCCTCCGTGTTCGAATCAGAGTCGAATCCAGTCTGAAATGAAAACAAAGCAAATCCACCACAGAGAGCGCCGAGAGCGCGGAGGTTCTCATTGCACGCATTGTCCCCTCAGCGATCTCAGCGTGCTCTGCGGTGAAATGCTTTTTTGGAGCAGCTTCTAATCGGTGCCGGTGGGGAAGTTGATGATGGACCAGTTCGGATCAGGCACTGTCCCAATGAATGGGAACGACGTGATCCCTGTGCCCGCTGCGTTCAGGAACCAGATCACGACTTCCCCGGACGTGCGCTGCCACAGGACGTCCGATCGAAAATCAGTATTGAAGTCCCCGATTCCCTTGATCACCCAGGATGAATCCCCTACGGTACCCAAAATGGGTATGGAGGCTATCCCCGTCCCCGACCCGTTCATGAGCCAGGCGACCACAAAGCCCAGGGTGTGCCGCCACAGGACGTCCGATCGAGAATCGCCGTTGAAGTCCCCGATCCCCTCGATGGTCCAATTGGTGTCGGGGACGCTTCCAAACGAAGAAACCGAGGAGACTCCGGTTCCCGTGGCGTTCATGAGCCAGTTGACCACTGCGCCGGAAGTGTGCTGCCATAAGATGTCGAAGCGATTGTCCGCGTTGAAGTCCCCGATGCCCTTGACGACCCAGTTGGGGTCGGAAACCCCTCCAATGGCGGGGATGGAAGAAATCCCCGTGCCTGTGCTGTTCATGAGCCAAACGACGAGAGGACCGGTGCTTTTTCGCCACAGAATGTCGGAGCGGCCATCGGCGTTGAAATCACCCACCCCCTGGATCTGCCAGGTCACATCCGCCACCGTCCCTAGAATGGGGATGGAGGTGACTCCGGTGCCCGAGGCATTCATGAGCCAACTGGCAACGACACCGGAGGTGTGCTGCCACAGGACGTCCGTGCTACCGTCGGCGTTGAAGTCTCCGATTCCTTTGATCTGCCAGCTTGGATCCACCTGCCCCAAAAGGGTGACCGTCGAAACAGCGGTCCCGGTGAAGTTCATGAGCCACGCGGCTGTGTCGCCTGTCGGCGTGTAGCGCCAGAAGATGTCCGACCTGCCGTCACCGTTGAGATCCGATCTATGGCTCACGGTGTCGAACGTGGGCAGCTGGGCTTCCACGGTCCCCGCCAAACCATTCAGCAGGATGGCGAAAAGGAGCAGCAGCAATCCAGGAACTCCCGGCTTCTTTCCTTTCAAAACGCAGCGGCTACTGGTCGTCATGACAGAATCGCCTCCCTTTGTGTGATCCCCCGTTTATCAAAAACCGGCGCCACCTGGAGTCGGAACAAGGCACAACCGGCCGCTCAAAACGCTTTTGAAACTCCATGCGCCTGGAAGCGCCGTTTGTTACTCCAGCATATCCAATCTTTTAGCATTCTCCAATTCCCATGTATACTCGATAAGGATGAGATCCCGGGTTATCCACCGGCTCGTGATCCGAATCACATCCTCGATGGATGGACGAGAAGCATGATTTTGTCACCCTCATGGGAACTTTTTTCAGGTTCCGTGGTCAAAGGTATCGAAGAGACACACTGCACCGTCTTCATGTCCCGGTCAAAAGGCCCAAACCGACGGCAGGGGATCTGGGTAATTGGTCCGGGATCCACAACTCGAGAGCCAAGGTGTGTCGGTGGGAAGACACGTCGTGCAGGAGAAGCAAACGAAGCCACAAAGCTTCCTGAAAGGAGAGATTCCATGGAAACCATTGACAAGTCCAGTCCTAGAAGCCATCAAGTTCTCCTTTGTAGAACGGGCGCGGTGCCGTCCTCGAGAGACCCCTCTGAGTCGCACCGGAGAGGGCCTCATGCGTGCCCGCGGAGGCGAACCAGGCTGCGGCAATACGCTCCCATGGCCCTTGCGGGAATGGCGGCACTGGTCTTTGCACTCGCGGCGTTTGTCGTCTCGGGTCACGCCTCCCGCCCCATGGTCCCGCCTCCTCCGGGCGGCGGTCAGTCGGAAGGCTTGGATGGGCCGGACAAGACCCTCTCACCGTATTTCTTTGTCAAGAGCGACGACCCGTCAGTCGACCAGCTTCCGCTCAAATCCACTTCCGCTGTCGTGGAGATCGCCGGCGTGATTGCCGACGTGACCGTGACCCAGGTCTACAAGAACGAGGGCAAGAAGGCTCTCGAGGCCATCTACGTCTTCCCGGCGTCGACGAAGGCCGCCGTCTACGGCATGAAGATGACCATCGGCGAACGCACTGTGATTGCACAGATCCAAAAGCGTGATGAGGCGAGGGCCGCGTACGAACAGGCCAAGAAGGAGGGGAAGAGCGCCTCACTCCTGGAGCAGCAGCGCCCCAACGTCTTTCAAATGAACGTGGCGAACATTCTTCCTGGAGATGAAATCAAGACGGAACTCCGGTACACGGAGCTCATCACACCGGCGGAAGGCGTCTATGAGTTCGTCTATCCCACCGTGGTCGGCCCTCGTTACTCCAACCAGCCGAGCGCCACCGCGCCCCCGTCGGAAAAATGGGTCCAGAACCCGCACCTGCATTCGGGGGAGGCTCCACCATACACGTTCGACATCAAGGTGCGTCTCTCCGCGGGCGTCCCCATTCAGGAGATGACCTGCACCTCCCACAAGACGGACATCCAGTATGAAGACCCCGCCAGTGCCTCGGTCCAGCTTTCAGCCGCCGAAAAATCGGGTGGAAACAAGGACTTCATCCTGAAGTACCGCCTGACTGGAGACAAGATCCAATCGGGGCTCCTCCTGTATGAAGGTGACAAGGAAAAATTCTTTCTCCTGATGGTGCAGCCTCCGAAGCGCGTGAACCCGAGCGCCATCCCACCCCGTGAATACATTTTCATCGTGGACGTTTCGGGATCCATGCACGGCTTCCCACTGGAGATATCCAAGGGTCTTCTGAAGGACCTCATCGGTAAGCTTCGCCCGACGGACATCTTCAACGTGGTCCTCTTTGCCGGTGCATCGGAGGTCATGGCGGAGCAATCCCTCGCGGCGACACCGGAGAATGTGCGGCGAGCCGTTGACCTCATCGACCGGCAGAGGGGCGGAGGCGGCACCGAGCTCCTCCCCGCCCTCAAGCGTGCCCTTGCCCTGCCCCGCCGTGAAGGGATCAGCAGAACCGTGGTCATAGCCACCGACGGGTACGTCTCCGTGGAAACCGAAGCCTTCGATCTGATCAAGAAGGAGCTCGGCCGGGCCAATTTCTTCACCTTCGGCATCGGATCCAGCGTGAACCGCTTTCTCATCGAGGGGATGGCCAGAGTGGGAGCGGGAGAGCCCTTTGTCGTCACGAAGCCCGACGAAGCCCCCGCCAAGGCGGAGAAGTTCCGGCAGACCGTCCAGTCGCCCCTGCTCACCCAGATCCGACTCGACTTCGGAGGCTTCCAGGCCTATGACGTGGAACCGGCCGGCGGCGTCCCCGACGTCTTCGCCGAGCGCCCCGTTATCCTCCATGGCAAGTGGCGGGGAAATGCGGCAGGCGCCATCACGCTCAAAGGCGTCGGTGGGGAAAAGCCCTATTCGCACGCGATCCAGGTGGAGGCAGTGAAGCCCCTCAAGACAAACTCAGCCCTCCGGTACCTCTGGGCCCGGTCCCGCATTGCGGAGCTCTCCGATTACAATCTCCTCCAGCCAGACGATCAGAGGATCAGGCAGATCACGCAGCTGGGGCTGGACTACAATCTCCTCACCGCCTACACGTCCTTTGTGGCCATAGATTCAGAGGTGCGCCGAAAGGATGGCGAGGTTACGACCGTCAAACAGCCCCTGCCCCTCCCCGAGGGCGTTTCCGACTACGCCGTGGGAGGAGCCGCGGGAACGATGATGATGCGCGCACAGCCCATGGCCTCGCCGATGCTCCCATCCACGGTCCCGCATGCGAGGGAGAAAGCTGCGGCAGTGGAGCCCACCAAGAAAACGGAGGCCGAGACTTCCCATGATGCCGCCCAAAAGGCCGGGAAGGGTCCTTCGGAATCGACTCTGCGCGTGAAGAAGGTCGAAGTGCCCGCCGGACTCTCGGAAGAAGGCGTGAAACAGGTGGTCGAGTCCCACCTGGAGGAGCTCAAGCGGTGTATCTCCGCCGATACGCGCAAGAGAGCCCCGAGGGAAGTTGTTCTGACCGTTTCCCTTGACCCCGAGGGAAAGGTAAAGGATGTGAGGAGCGCGTCCAAGCCCGCACTGGGAAAAGACATGGAACGCTGCATTCAGGATTCTGTCAAGGCCTGGATCTTCGCCGCTCCGGGAGGGAACGCACCCGTCATCGTGAAGATCACCCTTTCCGTTGAATGATGTTGATCCATATTCCAGGGGAGAGGCCGGGAAGGGTTGTTGTTCACGGCCTTTTCTCACTCTCCCCCACCCCATCCCACTCTCCAACTGAAGACCGATGAGAGTCATGAGAAGGCTGGCAGCGAGGAACCTGCTGAAATTGCGTTTCGCCCAACTTCTGAGTCTGCACCGACCGTTCCACCCTCGCTGCTCCGACGCCAAGTATGGCCCCACGCCGCGCCCGCATAGTAGGAAAGGTACGGAGCGTAACGCTGGGCCCGGAATATCATGTGATGCCAGCTTGTGTTTCCACTGCAAGCTGCCACAACAAGAAATTTTTCCAATTCGGAAAGCGGAACGGGATCATAAACGGGATTTGTAAGCGAAAACCCCGTCCGGGATCTCCGCCCCCATGAAGAAGCGACGTGAACGGCGACCCAACAATGCCTCGACCAGGCCAAACGACAGCATGTCCTGGATACCTGGGAGAATCGTCGTTTTCGCCATTGAGTCCTCCTTGGGATATGGTGCAAGAGGTTTTACGGGGCAGAACGGGGAACTGTCGCGCGATGCCCCGGCAAGTGATGGTTGGGCCACGGGAGGCGCATCCACTGCTGATGCCGGTCGGTGTGCCTCTCAGTATCTATTCTTCGCCGAGGGCTTCCAGATCAGCGAGATCCTTCTGTCTTCCTATCGCCTTCTTATTGGAAATGAACTGTTCCCGTCCGATATAAAAAACAGAAACATCGCCATATGTTCCCCGTACCCAGTTTGAACAGGCTTCTTCCCACGAAATGCCCGTGAGAGACGTCACAATATCCACTCGGACCGGCGGCACACCAAGTTGAACAACCGTATTCTCGCTCTGGAAATCCTCTGGCGTTAAGCCGGCAGACCCAAAACCAAACTCGTTTAGAGCCTCCATGGTGCGCATGGCATTGGTGGAGGAGGTGTGGACGAATATGTCCATATCTCCCGTGTATCGAGGAGCACCATGAAACGCCAACGCATACCCCCCCACCAGCATGAACTCAACTTGATGCCTGTTGAATAACTCGAGCAGATCTCTGAAGTCTTGTTGAACTTCCATGATATTGCCACCTCAAATAGTCTACTGCCGCCACTCGCTCTTCGGGAGTCCTGCTCAACCAGTAAGCCAAGTCTCTTTTGGCAGAGGAGCGATCCGTCAAACAAGATCTGCTCACAACTTTCTTGATCATTGTCTGACCCCTCTCTTCTCACGGCGGAAGGAATCAAGCCGGACGCCGCGCATAACCGGAACCGGCCTGCACGGACTGTGTAATACTGACTTCCTCCGTGGCCGGTTTCCGGTTCATGCGCTGGTTATGCAACATTCTGCATCTTGTTGGCGAAGTCCCGACCTGAAGTTGGCGGCGGAAGCTTCTTTCCATCCTTTCTGTAAAGGGCAATCGCCTCCTCCACGATCTGACACAGTTCTGCGAAGACTGCCATTTCATCATCTCCGTGGCATCCTCCATACAATAATCCTGGTGAACTGCCTACGTAGCACTGGTCTTCTTCTGACCACTCAACAATCTTCACATATCGGGCACTATCTTTCATTTCTTCGATTCCTCTATAGCAAGCTTAACCGCTCGCAGTTGGTAGTGTTTGGCATCGTCGCCCGGCTGCCCGTATATAGTCACTGGCCTTTTCACCTTTGGGTGGACGAAATTTCGATGGCTACCCTTTCCTCCTCGGTCCACAAAGCCCGCATGTTCAAGCTCGGTAATGAGATCTCTCACTTTTAGTGGCATTGAGTCGTCCTTCGCATCTCGGCCGCATAGTTACCATTCAACACCGATTTTCGCGAGACGTATAACCGTCACATGAATATAACATTTAGGAACCTTGTCACTGAAAGTGAAAGCTGATCTGGGCATCGTTGAGCCATGGGATTTTCTGGGGTAGCCGCTGCCAGGGGACTGCTCGCAAAATGGGATTGTGTGCGCGCCGGGGATACGTGACAGTTATGTGTCCGCCTTTGACTGCCACCTCACCCTTTCCCTTGACGAAATCTCGATTAAGCTTCGGGGCATCACAGGCCTCGAAACCTCGGAGATTCTGAGCCAATCTGCTATAGAGGGTGTCTGCGATCATTGTCATGATGATGTCGAAATGGACCTTGATGAGGATGGGCGAGGAGAGTGCGTTGAGATGGAAGAATTTCACCGCCTCGGCGATGCCATTCTCCACACGCCACCGACGGGCATAGTTTCCGACAATGAGCTCCACCGGGGTTTCCTGATCGTTGGTGATGATGAATGCCGGCTTTTCACGTCCATTGCCGCGCATGACGATCTGACGAACTTGGCCATCGTAGTCTCGCAGGGGGACTGTGGATTCATGGATCAAAGGATTTTGGTACTTGCGCTTCTCGTGAGCAATGGTGATCCGCTTCCAGGAGCCGATCTTCTCGAGATCTTCCATGAGCTTGTGTCCCCGACGGCGAAGAGTGATGAACTTGACTCCCTGCTGATTGAGCTTGGAGAGGTTTTCGTAGGTCGTGAACTTGGAGTCGAAGATGAAAGTCGGCTTTACACCGCGTCGCACCCGCTTCCAGAAAGAAAGGAAGGTGAGCACCTGGTCGTCGGCCTCCTCTTTCTGGATGTCTGCCGCGGTATAGAGCAGGAGTTTCGTTTGAGCATCTTGAGCAAAGAGGGTGAGTGCCCCCTTCATGACCCTTCCCCTGGCTCCCGCCCAGTGCTCCTCGAGCACTGACTGGTCGCCATAATGAGGAACGGTGTGGAAATCCAAATTGATGGTTGTTCCGTCATAGAGACCCAGCCGGGAGGATCGCTGAACGAAGGCCTGCTGCAACCGAGTGAGGTGAACCTCGTCCAGGGAGTAAGAGTAGGTGGAGAGGGCCGTGCACTTGGGAAGCACATTGAGCCCGGCAAAAAGTCCGAGGGCCGGATCGAAGGCATGCTCCCCAACGTGGGCATAGCGCTCGGTGCCGAGGAGTTTCAAGGCAAGAAAGGAAAGGAAGTAATTGCCGGCGGCAATGACCTTGGTCCCCGGCAGACCTGCTGCCTGGACCACTTCGTGAAGGCCGAGTTGGGCAATGAAGGGAGCAAACAGGAAGATCCCCGCCGCGGTGGATTCGAGACGCTGCCCTTCGATTTTATCGAGTGAATCGAAAGACTCGGAACGCTCCGGCACCTGCGCTCCCCGCACGGTAAGACCAAGCTTGAGACGGGTTCGGCGAGGAAGCTTGGGGAGTCCCTCTTCGGCAAGCACCCGTTCCACCGTGCGCACGGAAAGCTCCACTGCCTCTTCACTGAGGAGCTCCACGATCTCTCCGGCGGAGAGTCGCTGTTGGCGCCAGGCAATGATTTTCACGCGGGTATCGGAGTTCACCTTGCGACGGGAGGGCTTGCCCTGTGGGGAGCTTTCCGTCAGGTCGATCTTGCCGTGTCGGAACTGATGGCAAAGCAATCTCACATAGCCGGGCGAGAAACCGAAGCGCTCCGCAACGAGCTGGGTAGGCAGCCGATCGACGAAGTAGGCCCTCAGGGCCTCGTAGCGACGCTGCCAGGTAGGAACCGGTTGAGTGAAGAAGGTGGCGTCACGCATCACTGTTATAATATAGTGACGCTTAAAAATGTCAATAGAAAAACATAAAACATGACTTGAAGAGCGGTCGGAGGACACAGTGAAGACGGAGGTCAGAACCTCATAATACCTGTCTATTCCATAGGATGCATAGACCATGGACCATGATGCTTCATAAAAGTCTGAAATGTTTTAGCTGGAACTCTTGCATCATTCTGATCGTCACATCGAATAACAAAAAGGGAGGCCATCCCTTGAGTGATACAGCTTGAACCCTTGCCGACAAACAGTTCTCGGATTCATGCTTAACCATATCGGCGGGAATGTGTTATCGACAAAACCGTCGCGAAAATCGGTGTTTATTGAAAAACATGGTCATTCCGGTATAATAGGAACAGTTTTGCCAACATGGGTGCATAAAAAATGCGGGGCAGATTGTTCCGCGAACAAAACCCTGCAATAGCTGTTGCCAAATACAGACAGAGATCTCCAGCCCTGCTCCTTAAGTTCATCAAGCTTTGGAAAGGGTGTATCAAGATCGAGAATATACTCCTGAAGGTTGAGGTATACTAAGACATCTATATCACTGAACGAGATGCCCCTCCCTGCGTAACTATTTAGTTTTTTAGACAGGGTAGGCTTCAGGAATTCAACAACTTGTGTTCCCGACATCTTCTTTGGAGGCGTGTATTTTTCCAGTAGATCTTCTGAGGATCGGGCACTTTTATACTTGGAGGATAGTTTCTTCCAGTCGTAATGCAGCTTGCGCCCTTGATCGAGCACAATGAAAACTTCAAAATTGGCGTCCTGGTAGACCACATCTGGCGGATCAGTGCTTGGCTTGATTAGATCAGTCTGTGAAATGTTTACCCGCAACGCTCTAAAAAACTCGATACATACCCAACATTCCCTCTCCCATTTCCTTGACTCTGATAAAAGGTCAACGGTATCGTCTGCCAACAACATCAACGAGGTCAAGAGTTCTTCTTCGTTCATTTACCTACGTCTCCCGGTTCTTTGCACCTAACACCGGCGAGGGTCAGGTGCGCTGTAAAGCGTCGCCTGCACCCTCTTGTTGGCCAACCGCTTTGAATCCTTCATGGAATGTGACGGTTCCCTGGGGAATATGCCCATCGAAAGACAGAGCGAGGAAGACTTCTTGTGGCACTCCCTCATGCACAAGTCCCGAGATGTTCGTGAAGCCGAATTTTCTGTAATACTCCGGATGCCCCACCAGACAGCAGCCTTGAGCATTCAGGTCTTTCAACCGTGATAGTCCTTTCTGTATCAGAGCTTTCCCAATTCCCTTCCGCTGGTACTCCGGCGGCACTGAAATGGGTCCCAGTCCGTACCAGTTCGGTGTGCCGTCCGAAATGGTCACTGGAGAGAACGCAATATGTCCGATCACACGGCCATCCGCTTCTGCGACCAGCGATACAGTAAGGGCTTGGGCAGCACGCAGCGCCTCAATGATGAATTGCTCCGTGTGGTTGCTGATCTCTAAGGTCTTGAACGCTGCGATAGTTACTTCGGCTATCGTGCCGACATCGGCATCAGTCTCGTTCCTGGTCACGATGTCTTGAGCCATGCGAATCTCATTCCTCTTTCTTGCTGGCCAATCCCGGCGCTCACCTGTGGAGCGGACAGCGAGCCGCAGGCTTGACGGCCGAGCCGTCAGGTGAAGTGTTCCGAGGCGCGCTTCGCGCCGAGGCACAAGGCTACGAACGAAGTGAGCGCCGCGATTCCCCCGGATGCGCGAAGCGCGTCCGGGGGAAGGTAGAGCTAAGCCGCCACCAACCGCCGCGACCACGCCTTGGGACTACCGAAAACGCTCATGCGTTTGGTGGTCGGCTTGAGCGTCATGGTTGGGCAAAGGTTAAGCGGAAATCGGCAAGGATCGAATGCGTATCCGATGTTGTTCGAAAACAACAATGCTGCCCTTTTGTAAAGACTCCTGAATGTGAGGGAGGTTTCCCAGAAGAAGTGCCACTTGTTGATTCGGGCGCCTATCTGAGCCGCGGCGAAACAGGATGACAGAAGGTTTGGACTTCTTCCACAGCGCAAGCAATGCGGCAAAGTCGGTATCAGCAGATACGACAATGCGATCGTCGTCAGTCGCTTTGCCGAAAATCACAGAATCATCTTCCGACTGAAGGCCGATTTCTCTCACATGAACAGCGTCGAATCCAGCATTCCGCAGACCGTCCGCAACCAAAGGAGAAAGTGCGTTGTCGATAAGAAACTTCATGCCACTCTGACCAAAGGCAATTCACGCTCTCTGACCGCTTCGGCTGCATACCGCAACGCCTCTGTGATGTCCGCCTCTTCAAGGTCGGGAAATGCCCCAAGTATTTCCTTGGTCGTCAGACCGTCAGCAACCATGTCAACAACTGTGGCCACGGGAATTCGGAGGCTGCGTAAACACGGTACGCCGCCCATTTGGTGAGGATTTACTGTAATGCGTGTGTATTCCATTGTCTCTGTCCCCAAGTATTCAGCTATTCGTCTGAACTATACCCTGTATTCGGCGCCTTTTCCAGCCCAACGGGCGGGGATGAAATGCACCCCCATTCCGTGCTCAGCCGCGCGGGTTAGCCGCTCGGGGAGTGCGGCGGCTTCCTTTATGCCATGTAGTCGTGTGGGTGACGCGAGCAATCCGCAGCCTCATGCCGATAACGAAGACGCCACACGGCTACTGGCATGTTTGCCCGAGGTCGACGCCACCGATGCCAGCCCGATCGCAACACGCGCGCCAAGCCTCCCTCGAAATGCTGTCGTGTCTCAAGTCGCCGACAAGCGTGAACGGCTTGATGCTCTGGCCATCCACCCGCAACTCCAGTGGCTCCCCGACGCGGTGAACGACCCCGCCTCCCTGCCTCGACAACGCCACGACGAGCGCCTTGGCGACGATATTCTGGATGCCTGCTTCCTTGTCGCCGACGGTCAGCCGTTTCGGCAAGGCGAATCGCGCGAACATGGCTTCCATGTCGTCGAGCAGATCCGGAAGGTCACGTATTCTGATGCCGTCCAGATCCTGAACCACTTCGGCGGATTTCCGGATCTCCTCGCTCCACGAGGGCACGTAGGCCACGGACACGACGTCCGCCCACGCAATGGACTGCACCTTGCGGCGGGGGAACATGTGCTCGAACAATGCGAGCTCCACCGAGGCGATGTCGGTGAGCAAGCCCAGCGCACGCGGTGCCACGGCCGCAGACGCTTTCGCCGCGGCACCGTTCAGGGCATCGATGTGTTCTTGCAAGGGTGGGAGGGTTTCGAAATCCGCCCACTTGCCAGCGAGCCCCTTGGGGACACCGACATCGGCGGAGGGTGTTCTAAAAGCGATCCTGAGCAGCGTATCGCACTGTTCGCTCGCTTTCTGCGCGGCCTTCTTGCCCTCCGACGAACTCAAGAAGGCGGTGAAGCCTTCTGCCCACGGCGGAAGGAAGCCGAAGTTGAACAGGGGGTCGACTTCGGTCCCGTTGTAATCGAGAAACGCTCCCACAACCGTGGAAATCTCTTGGAGCCCGCCAACCAAGGCAGCCGCTCCGGCCTGACGTGCTGCCGTCGCATCGGCGACGAATTCGTGCCGTCGGCAGACGGCTGCCGTCAGGCGGAAGAATGCCTTCGCGAAAGCCTGAAATAGTTTAGGCACGCCCAGCCGCCCCGCGGTCGATAGCGATCTGAGCATGGCGCTGTATGTCTTGTAGACCCACACAGCCCCGCTGTCGTCGGTCGGAGGGAAGCGCGCCCACTCTCGAACCAGCAGGGCCCTCAGCTCGGCAACGCTCAGGGCGACCAACAGGGGCAGACCGACCACCACGACCTTGCGACTGCCAAACCCCATGAACCCGCCTCGGTAAGTGATCGAGAGGTATGGTTCGACCGTAAGATAGACCTCGCGCGGCAATGCATCACCCAGCGAGCGCGCCACGGCGGACAGCTCGTCGAAAAGGTGAGGCTGAGCTTCGGCGCGCAGGCGCACCCCACGCGCCTGGAACTTGTCTTGGACAGGTCGTGCGGCGTACAGAACGATGACGCCGACGAGGAGAGCAATCACCGAAACTCCGTCCAGCACAGGTGGAAAGCCGCCTCCCGCGAATAGCACCAAGAACAGGCCGCCCGCGACGATCACCACCAGCGCGAAGTAGCCGCCGGTGAGCCGCTTCGCGGCCGCGATGGCGCGATGCTCGGCTGATCGTGATGGATCTTCCTTACACTTTCCTCCACTAATGAAATACGGGTTGACGCCTAACGTGACCAGTGAGACCCATTGCTCGCTGGCTGATCACCGCGATCCGGCGCTCCTCGGGATCTTCTTGTCCTCCCCCACTTGTGTAGAAAGCACCCATGAGCTGCATCGATATGGCTAACCCATAAGGATTGAGACGACTCCGATAAAGCTTGGAGTCGTCTCAATCCTTATGGGTTAGGCACGCGCTTTGCCAAGAACTTCAACTCTGGCCTCGTCGATCGGGAGCCAACGCTTAGTTTGCGCAATGGAGCGATGAACCATTCTGTGGCAATTGGCGCATAGCAGTGACATGTCCTTCAGCTGCGTCTTACGTTCTTGTCCGGCCGCGAGAGGAACGACGTGATGCGCTTCAAACACCGCCTCACCAAGATGGGGCGAATGGGCTTCCGAAGTGCAGCCATATACATCGCACCTCAGCCTTCCCGATTTGCGTCGTTGCTCGAGTAGGTGTTTTCGAAGTCTTGGGTCTCGCTCCCTACGAACGTGCGTCTCTGTCACAACTTTGCCTTCTGCGAAGAGATCGTCGCTGGTGAAATCTTCGCCAGCGCCTTCGACGACCTCGATCCCAGCACGAATCAGATTCGCAAGCTGCTTCGTACGCTTTGGGTCGTGGCCGAGTTCATCCCAGACCTCGCGGTCCTTTCGCGACACGTTCCCAAGGCCTTTGCCAGTGGCGACCTGCCGGAGATTCTGAATTTTGAAACCCACTCCGTCAGGGTTGCGGAAGGAGTCCTTCCTTGCGGCCGCGCTATGGTGCGGGAAAGCGCGGAGAAGTTCGGAAAGCGCCCTGACGCGCGGATCAGATGGCCCGGGGATCTTTCCCTCGCAGTCGAAATAGAGATCAAGCGCAAGGATTACCTCGTCCCGCGTCCAGTTTGGATTGCCGTGTCCGTGCGTGACAGCCATGACGCGTGCCTAAAGGTGAGCTAAGCGGCACGCGGCTTTTTGCGTGTCCGCTTGAGTGATTGGTTCGGCGGTTCTATTAAGTTCCCCATCTCAAAATCAATGTAGCGATTCAACATTAACTGCTTTCCATCAGTGAATGAGACTCTACATGTGCACAAGAAAGGGCCGTATGCGGATGTTGTTATGCCTATGATGCCACCCCTGTTCTTTATGCGAAATACTTTTTCGTCGAAATAAGCCCCAAGAAAAAACTCAGCCTCCACAACATCGGAGAGATCGGTGCGCCGGTATTTCGGATCATTTGATCGGTGAGGTATGAGATAGATAGCAATGTCATAAAGCTGACCGGTCTTTCGTGATGGCCGCATAGTATGGGCGAGAAAGACGTTTCTATTTTCACGATAAACCGTAACGCGAACGTCAGTCCATTCTTCAATAGACTTTGGGTTATGCCCGGTTGCGGCACGAGAGCCAACTTTTGGATATACCGAGAAGGCAAATTCACGGGCTACGTCGGCAGCAACGCTGGCAGAGAGGTCGTCTTTGTTCTTGAAAGTTTTACAGACATGATTGGCAAGTAATCTTTTCTTTAGTTTGTCAAGAAATTGTGCCTTATTGCCCTGATCTATGAATCTCTTTTGCCATGGGACGTTTTCTTCAACGACATAGATCATCCGTTTGAGGCCTACAGAAGATGCAGCGTCGTACTCGGCTTCAGTAATGGAACAGGTGTCGCCCTTAGGTATGTAGCCGTAACGGTTTGCATATATTCCAATAAACGCTTTGCTTTCTTCACGAATAAGCCGAAGACACTCGTCTTTAGGACGCTCGTCACGAGCGCCAAGGTGCTCCATCGCGATATCTACCGCGCCAATCTGCCTTATTATCTCGCGGACCGATGCTCGGTGTTCTTCAAGATCCAAAAAGGTGGACGATAAAAAGATTGGAAGCATTCATTCCCTCATTTTACGCCTAACGATTTATTATCAGGACCTTTTGCCCTGATATTGTGATATTGGCGGCCTTTTCAGGCGATTTCGCCTCAACTCCAATATCAGGGTCTTCAATGACTTGCGAAAAGAAAAACGCGGCGGATGAAGCCGAACTCTCACGGAGTAAGATGTCCCCGCTTCGACTTATGGAAACGATTTTGAGTACCTATGCTTGGGTTGGACTATATCGGGAAGGAGGGACTGTGTCAATGAAACGAGCAACTCGACTTCTCCACGAACTTCGATGAATGATTCACCTCCACCGCCATTCGATCCATGCGGAGAGTGCCTGTTACGACCGGACCAAGCGACGGGCGCTTAGACTCCCAATGGCACCAGGAAACCGTCTCAGAATCGCCAGTTTGTCGAATCCAGTGGAGGCAAGCGAGAAATCCTCGGTGCGAGCCGATTCCGACCAACGAGATTTCTCGCCACCAGCTCGAAATGACGAGTTTGACATAGCCTCCCATGGATCATCTCAAAGCCTGTGAAATCAAGGTCGGGGAACTCATAACGTGACCCCGCGAAGTGAGGCTTCTGAATCGGCGGTGTCGCTTGCCGGGAGGAGGGTTACACTCTCTCAGAGCAGAACCCCAACGGCGGCTTGGGCAAGTTCCAGGAGATAATACGGGGAGAAGCCAGCCACGATCATGGCCACAATGAGCCCTCCCGCCAGGAGCCTGGTTCCAGGGGATACAGATATGGCGGGCAGGTTGACCTTGGGTTCCAGCAGGTATGCAGCCCGGATCACCAGCAGATAATAGTAGAGTGAGACAACCACGTTGATCATGGCAATGAGGACGAGAGCCAGATAACCTTTTTGAATGGCGGCCACGAAAACGAGAAACTTTCCGGTGAAGCCGATGGTGGGCGGAATGCCGGCGAGACTGAAAAGCGAGACCATGAGGGCCAGTGCCAGGATGGGCGATCGCCTGTGGAGCCCGGCCAGTTGGTCGACTCGCAGGTTTTCTCCGTCTTCGGAAACCTTCACCACCACCAGGAAGGCCGTGAACTTCATCAGGAGGATAGCCATCGCATAAAAGACCGCGCCGGCGAACCCGTCCCGACTGAGGCTCAGGACCCCGATGAGCACATACCCTGCGTGGGCAACGGTGGAATACCCCAGGAGCCTCTTGAGGTCCTGCTGGGTTATGGCCGCAAGATTTCCCACCGTCATGGAGACGATGGAAAGCCCCACCAGAACCTGGACAAGCCGGGTGCTCCCGTCTCCCGAGGATGCCACGAGCCGCACGAGAATGGCGATGGCCGCCACCTTGGACACGGTGGCAATGAAGGCCGTGACCTGGTTGTTGGCTCCCTGGTACACGTCCGCAACCCAGAAGTGAAACGGGAAGACGGCGAGTTTGAAGAAAAATCCACCCAGGGTGAGCAGCAGGCCCATGAAGACCATCGGCTGGCCCACGAACTGGGGAATCCGGAGCGCCAAATCGTCCAGGTATGTTGCGCGGGTTGTGCCGTATAGGAGCGCAATGCCGAAGAGCATGATGGCCGACGCGAAAATCCCCACCAGGAAATACTTGATCCCTGCCTCGACCCCCATGTCCTCCTGCCGCCGCAGAGTCACGAGAACATAAAGGGAATAGCTGGAGAGCTCAAGAGACACATAGATCGTCAGGAGATGGTTGCCGCTCACCAGGAGCATCATGGCCAGGGTGCACACGAAGAGCAGCAGAAAGAACTCGGGGCGGTTCCGGTCCCTGATGTCCTTGAGTTCCCCACAGATGCAGACAACCAGAAAGAGGCCAAGAGACAGCATGACTTTGAAGACCTGGCTGAACAGGTCCACCCTGTAGGCCTTCATGAAGAGCATCCCGTCCTGCCAGACGGCAGCCATGGAAAAGACGATCCCCAGGCCTGAGAGAGCGAGAGCCGTGAGATGATCCCGCTTCGAGGCCGGTTTCCCGACCATGGAAAGCGTCAGGAGCCACAGCGCGGCGAGGAAGAAGAAGATTTCGGGACCAAACATGATCCATTTCATCTTGGCAATCCACTGATGAAGGGAACCGATGCGGTGGAAATCATGTCGAAGAGAGGGGCGGGATAGAGCCCGAAACATACCAGGACGGCAGCCAGGATCATCCGCGGCACCGCCAGGGAAAGCGGCACATCGGGCAGATGGGCGAACCGCTCGTTCCTTGGCCCGTAAAAGGTGCGCTGCACCACGCGAAGCATGAAGAGGGCGCTGATGACGAGGGCGAGCACGGCCATGACCCCGCGCACCGGATACACCTTGACTGCCGCGATGAACACGACCAGTTCACCCCAGAAGCTCGCAAGACCTGGAACCCCCATGCCGGCCAGGGCAGCCAGGATGAAATAGGTTGACGCCACCGGCATGACCCTGCTCAGACCTCCGAGCTCCGCGATGGTCTTGGTGTGGGTCCGATCATAGATGTAGCCCACCGAGGAGAACAGCAGGGCCGTCATGATCCCGTGGGCGAACATCTGGAACACGGCCCCGTTGAGCCCGTCCACGGTCACGGTGGAGAGCCCCAGGCCGACAATCCCCATGTGGGAGACGCTGGAATACCCGATGACATATTTGAGGTCCGTCTGGCGCAAACCCACCAAAGCCCCGTAAACGATGCCGACCGAAGCAAGCAAGGCCATGAGCTGGGCCCAGTATTTCCAACCCTCGGGACAGAGGAATATGGCGATTCGCAGGACTCCGAAGGCTCCAATCTTCATGAGCACTCCCGCGTGAACCATGCTCACGGCGTGAGGTGCCGCCACGTGACCCACGGGGGACCACGTGTGGAAAGGCCACACACCCGCCAGAATCCCGAAACCGAGGTAGAGCAGCAGAAACGCGAGCCTCTGGTCCCCCGCATCGAAGAGCCCGGGCTGCATCAGGGAAACGATGTCGAACGTGTTCAAGCCGGACTTGACGACGAGGTAGACGATGGCCGGAAGAATCAGGGCACTGCCGGCCAGGAGGTACAGGGTGAGCTTCATGGCCCCGTACTCCTTGCGGGTCGTTCCCCAGACGGCGATGAGCAGATACATGGGAAACAGGGAGACGTCGTACCAGACAAAGATGAAGAAGAGGTCCATGCTCATGAAGAGCCCGAACACCCCGGTCACCAGGAGGAAATAGAGGGCGTAAAATTCCTTCACCCTCGTTTCCATTTCCCACATGGTGAGAACTCCGGTGAAAAAAACGATGCCCGTGAGAAGCAGATTAGGCAGGTTGAAGCCATCGGCTGCATTGAAATAGTGGATGCCAAGCTGGGGAACCCAGAGGATCCGCTCCACGAACTGGAGACCTCCCTGGCTTTTGTCATAGGCAAGGAAAAGGCAGGCGGAGATCACCAGCGTCGCCCCGGAAAAGAGGGCGCTCACCCATTTGATCTGTTTCTTGCGCTCCCCGGGAATGCAGAGGATCACCAGGAGCCCCGCGACACAGCTCACCAGTATGGCGGAAAGATAGGGAAACTTGGCGTATTCCATCTGCATCAGCACAACACCTTGAACCCTGCAAGCATAGTCAGACATTCCAATGGGCTATTGGAAAAGCTGTCCTCGGCGCGAGGCCCTCTAAAAAATGAAATACACGGAGATCAGGGCCACCACCGCGAAAACCACCAGGAGCCTGTACTGGATCATCCCCTGGTGAAGGACGGAGACGAAACGCCCGGTTTCGGCCATACCCCTGGCCATGCCGTCGATGCTCCCGTCGATGACCTTGTTGTCATTCTCGAAGAAGAGACGGGACAATCCCCTGTCGACCACCACCTCAACCAGGCGGCGATAGAAGTGGTCGATGTACCAGCGCTCGGAAAAAAGTCTGAGCAAAAACGGAATACCCTCCACAAAACCAACCCGTGGGGCTCTCCGTTTCCCGAATTCCTTCCATGCGAGACCCGCTCCGCCTGCCGCAAGAACAACAGCCAAGGCCGGCAGGAAACCGGCGTGCGAACCATCGTGCCCTGCTCCTGAAACCATTCCACGCATCAGGAAGTCCTCGAGGGGCCCCTGGGCAAAACCGAGCACCACGGTGGCACCCCCAAGAATCACAAGGGGCCAGGCCATCAGGCGGTAAAGGGCCGGGGATTCGGTTCCATGGCCGTCTGTGGCGGCGGCATGGGCGGTAATCTCAGGGTTTTCCGAGTCCCCTTGAGGCGGCGGGAACACCACGAAGATGACCCGAAACGCATAGTAGGCGGTGAGGAAAACCCCAAGGAGCGCGGCTGCGAGCCAGATGGGATTGGAAAGGCCCACCAGGGTACCCATGATCGCCTCCTTGCTGAAGAACCCGGCAAGAGGGGGCAGGCCCGCCAGCGCCCCAGCGGCCACAATGATCGCAACCTTGGGGATCCAGGACCGCCCGCATTTTTTTTCCGCAAGCTCATAAATGTCGTTGGTTCCGTAGTGATGGATGAAAACACCGGAACAGAGAAAGAGCAGAGCCTTGAACGCGGCGTGGGTGGTCAGGTGAAAAACGCCTGCGAAATAGCCCCCCGCAGCCAGACCCATGATCATGAAACCGAGCTGGCTGATGGTGGAATAAGCCCACACCTGCTTGATGTCCCGGCTCACCATGGCCATGGTGGAAGAAAGGAGCATGCTGACGGTGCCGATGGCGAGGAAGACGGTCATGGCCGTTGGAGAAAGGCTGAAGAAGGGGAAAAGACGCGCGAAGAGGTACACGCCGGCTGCAACCATGGTGGCCGAATGGAGCAGGGCGCTCACGGGTGTTGGACCCTCCATGGCGTCAGGAAGCCAGGTGAGCAGCGGAAACTGGGCGCTCTTGCCCACGATCCCCCCGAAAATCAGGAGCGCGGACAGGGTGAGAAGGCCGGGAGAGAGGATCTCGGCTAAATGGGAGCTGTTGATTTCCAGGATGTTCAGGTTTCCGAAGTGGATCAGCAGGGAGAAGACCCCCAGAAAAAAAGCCACATCACCCGCTCGGGTCATGACGAAGGCCTTTTTCCCCGCCTGGCTTGCGCTGAACTTCTCATACCAGAAGCCGATGAGGAGGTACGAGGAAAGCCCCACCAGCTCCCAGAAGATGAACAGCTGAAGGATGTTCGGTGCAACGGTGAGGCTCATCATGGCCCAGGCAAAAAGGGACATGAAGGCATAGTACCTGGAAAAACCCGAATCCCCCGCCATGTAGCCAAGAGAATACACCTGGACGAGAAGGGAAATCCCGGCAACGAGTGCCAGCATGAGCATGCTCAGAGAGTCCAGGTGAAAGCCGAAGGAAATTGCAGCGCCGCTCACGACGAGCCATCTTACCGTCGCCTGGATCGGCTCCACCAGGTTCCAATTGGAGGCCAGGAGCAACGAGGCGCAAACGAACGAGACGGACACGGAACCGATGGACAGGCCGGCGGAAAGACGTGGCCGTGACCGTGTGAGAATCATGATCAGAACGAACGAGACAAATGGCAGCCCGGTGGCCAGGGCCACCGCCCACAATGTCCCATTCACGCTAAGGAAGCCCGTCATTCACGTCCCCTGAAAAGTTCTTGAAAGTGGTTTTCCAACATACCCCTGAGTATCCTCACTTCAGCAGATTGAAGGCGTTCGGATCAAATGAACCCCGTCTCCGGAACATGTGGACGATCATCGCAAGCCCCACGGACACCTCCGTCGCCGCCACCGCCGCGATGAACAGGACGACGGTCTGTCCCTCCATGTCCTGCCAGTGAAGCGACGCTCCCACAAGAAGGATGGCGGCCGCATTGAGCATGATTTCCACGCCAAGGAGGATCATGATGAGACTGCGGCGCGTCAGTGCGCAGAAGATGCCCAGGATAAAGAGCACTCCGGCCAGAGCCACCACGGAGCCAAACGGTACGATCATCGCTCGTCCTCGGATTGAGAGGTCCGCCTTCCCAGGTGCAGGGCACCGATGAGGGCGACCAGGAGCAGGAGGGAAACGATTTCTATGGAGAGCCAGTGCCTTTCGAAAACATAGAGGGCGAATTCCCCGGGAGTCGCCGCCGCGGTCTTCAGGGGGATCCCGGAGTCGGGAGAAGCGAACACCATGAGACCACCCGCCGCCAGGACCATGACGCCGAAAATCGCCGTGGGGATCCACTGGCTCAGGGGAAACATGCGTTCCTCCGTCGATTCGACCCGGGTCATCATGACGATGAAGAGAAAGAGGACCATGATGGCACCGGCGTAAATGATCACCCAGAGCGCCGCCAGGAGGGGTGCCCCGAGGAGGTAAAAGAGCAATGCGGTCCCGAAAAATGACATGACCAGGGTAACCACTGCGTGCACCAGGTTGCGCCGCGTGACGGCCACGACCGTCGAAGCGACGATGATCGCGGACAGGAAGTAAAAGAGAAATGCGTACAGAGTCACGGCAAATCCATCACAGTAAATGGCCTATCGGGGACATTCCCGTGAAACCTGAATACAGGGGGCTCAATCTGGCGCCCATCCAAGTATCGTCGAGGGCAACCTCTTTGCCGGCTTTGGTTCTTGACATCACCGAAGTTGACTTTGCCTTACACCGGGGGTAGCATTTTTGAGTACACCTAGCGCGAGAACGAGACCCCATGACCGAACTGCTCAAGAAAGCCATTGAAGCCGTCTCAAGGCTTCCACCGGAAAGCCAGGATGCCATAGCCGCAAGATTGCTCATGGAACTGGAGGATGAGAGAAGCTGGGATGAAGCCTTTGCCGGATCACAAGACAAACTGGCACGGATGGCCGACGCGGCCCTAGATGAATTCAAGACAGGGAAAACAGTTCCCCTTGAAGACATCCTATGATCTCCCACGCAACCAGGGATTTCTGGAAGGCTTATCGGGAACTTCCCGATAATATCAGGACGAAGGCCAGGAAGGTCTATCGTCTTTGGTTGCGTGATCCCAGGCATCCTGCGGTTCATTTCAAGAAAGTTCATGCAACGCGTCCAATCTACTCAGTGAGGATTGGGGAAAATTGACGTGCAATCTGCACCAGATATGAAAACCATTGTATCTGGTTCTGGATTGGCTCCCATGCCGACTATGACACCATCCTTTCGCAGCTCTGAAATCCTCTCAGAGCCTAGCACCTTGACAACCGCGATGTCCCGACATCCCAATCCCTCATGTGTCGCAAGACATGTGCACCGTGATCACGGCAGATTGCTCTTAATATCGACGGGCTTTTCCTCCCGTTCGTGCTCCCCCTTGCCTCCCACCCTCGTGACAACCCCAGCGACCCTGTAGAAGTTGTAAGACTTATCCTTCCCCTGATGGTCCACCAGAAGGTCCTCCTTCTCGTAGACGAGCTTCAGGATGTCCCGCTCACAGGTTTCAAAAAAGGGAGTCAGCTGAATGGCCGAAGTCGGGCAGGCTTCCTCGCAGAGGCCGCAGTAGATGCACCGGGCGAAATTGATGCGAAACCAGGTGGCAAAGCGCCGCCCGTCTTCTTTTTCCGCCGACTGCATGGAAATGCAGCTCACCGGGCAGACAGCCGAACAGAGATAGCAGGCCACGCAGCGTTCGTCCCCGTCAGGGTCCCTGGTGAGGATGATCCTCGCCCTGGTGCGCTCCGGCAAGGCACGCTTGAACTCGGGGTACTCCTCGGTTATGGGTTTTCGAAAGAGATGGATGAAGGTCGTGGCGTATCCCGTCGCCAAAGCCTTCAACGCCTCCCAGGCCGATGTCATGGGCACGGTTTCCTTTCGAGAATCCACCGGTTCCTTCAAATCCATCCGCCGCCCCCCTAGAACAGCATCACGGCCCCCGTCACCAGGATGTTCACCAGGGACAGGGGGATCAACACCTTCCAGCCCAGGGCCATCAGTTGATCGTAGCGGAGACGCGGCAGGGTTCCCCGGGTCCAGATCATGATGAGGACGACGACGACGATTTTGATGAGGAGCCACACCGGGGGCGGCAGCACGGGGCCTCGCCAGCCTCCGAGAAAGAGCACCGCCACGAGTGCTCCCAAAACCTGCATGTGCACATATTCCCCAAGGAAGAAGAGTCCGAACCGAATACCGCTGTATTCCGTGTGAAACCCTGCAACCAGTTCATTTTCGGCCTCGGGGAGGTCGAAGGGAATGCGCTTGCTCTCCGCCATGGCACTGATGATGAAAACCGCGAAAGCCAGGGGCTGAACCAGGATGAACGGGTAGTTCTCCTGAGCCTGAACGATGTCCACAATGCTGAAGGAACGGGCCAGCATGACGATGGGGACGAGGGAAAGCCCGAGAGAGAGCTCATAGCTGATCATCTGCGCGGCGCCGCGTATCCCGCCGAGGAGGCTGTACTTGGAGTTGGACGCCCATCCGCCCAGGGCAACACCGTACACGCCCAGGGACGAAAGGGCAAAGACAAATAGGAGTCCGATGTTCAGGTCCGTGATGACCATGGGAATCTTTTGACCCAGGAGGGTCATGTCCCGTCCGAACGGCACCACGGCAAACATCAGGAGGGCCGTGCCGGCCACGATGGCCGGGGCCAGGAGAAAAATAGGCCGGTCGGCTCCGTCGGGGACCGTGTCCTCTTTGGTGAGCATCTTCACCGTGTCGGCAAGGGGCTGCAGGAGGCCGTATTTCCCTGCCCGATTGGGCCCGTAGCGAATCTGGAGCCTCGCGAGGAACTTGCGCTCCACCCACACGAGGTAAGCGGCCATGACCAGCAAAACCCCGAGCACCGCCGCAAGCTTCATGATCAGCAGGAAGAACCCGGCTATCCAGACCAGCATTTCCATCTCAACTCATCTTTACAAATTCACCGGTCGATGTCCGGAAGGATGTAGTCCACCGAGCCGATGATGGCAATGAGATCCGCAATGCTCAGCCCCTTGGCCATGAGGGGCAGCACCTGCACGTTGGCAAAGCCCGGCCCCCTTATCCGCAACCGGTACGCGCAGCCGAGGCCGTCGCTCACCACGTAGTAGCCCTGCTCTCCCCGGGGAATCTCGCAGGAGAAGTAGGCTTCACCGCTGGGGATCTTGGGCCCCCCCGTCACGTTGATGAAATGGTGTATGAGACTCTCGATGTCCCCGAGCATGTCCTCGCGCCTGGGAACGGCATAACGGTAGTCGTCCGTCACGGTCCTCCCCGAAGGCATGTTGGCCGCAGCCTGTTCGATGATCCGAAGACTCTGGCGCATTTCTACCACTCTCACCAGGTACCGGGCATAACAATCGCCCCCCGTGGCCGTGGGGACCTCGAACTCGAAATTCTCGTAGCCCGAATAAGGAAACGCCTTTCGCAAATCCCATTCCAGGCCGCACGCCCGAAGATTCGGCCCCGTAACCCCCCAGTCCATGGCATCTTCCAGGGATATGACTCCCACCCCTTCCGTTCGGGCTTTGAAAATGGGGTTCTTCCGGATCAGGTTCTCATACTCCTTGAGGCGCCCCGGAAAGATCTGCACAAACGCGTCGACGGCTTCCTTCCATCCATCGGGGAGATCCGCCGCCACACCCCCGATGCGAAACCAGGACGGGTGCAGCCTTCCTCCCGTGATGAGCTCCACGATGTCCAGGATCATCTCCCGCTCGGCGAAGGCGTAGAAATTGGGCGTCATGGCCCCCACGTCGTGGGCGTAGGTGGCAAACCACACGAGATGGTTGCTCAGACGAAAGAGCTCGCTCAGGAGCACCCGGATCACTTGGGCCCGTTCCGGCACCCGGATGTCCGCCAGGGTCTCGACGGCGAGGACATAAGGCAGATCGTTGGCAGCCCCAGCAAGGTAGTCCACCCGCGCACAGTAAGGGATGAACTGGTGCCAGGTCTGCCGCTCTCCGATCTTTTCCACCCCCCGGTGATGATACCCGATTTCGAGGTCGAGCTGGCTGATCTCCTCGCCGTTGAGACCGGCGATGAATCGAAGGAGCCCGTGGGTGCTCACGTGGCTCGGCCCGATGTTGAGGACCATCCGCTCGTCCTCCGCGGCCCCCTCCACGTAAACTCCCCCATCCAGGGGCTGGTGCTTCCGGGCTTCGGCAAGGGTGTAAGGGGACATCTCCGTCGCCCTTCCCGGGTGGCTTTTGCGCAGGGGGTGCCCGTCCCAGTCGTGGGGCATGATGATCCTTCTCAGGTTCGGGTGGCCGTCGAATCGGATTCCGAACATGTCGAAGACTTCCCGTTCGTACCAGTTGGCGGACGGCCAGATGTCCGTGACCGAGGGCGCCACGGGCTCCTCCCCCTTCAGGGGCACTCGGAGACGCATCCTGCCTGGAGGGTCAAAGGAGAGGAGGTGATAAACCATGGTGAAATCGCCATCGGACGCTCGATTGCGGCGGGCGGATTCGTCCACGGCGGTGAGGTCGTCCAGGCGCTGGAACCGGGGTTTGGACTCGGTCTTGAGAAACCTCAGGACTTCTCTCACCTGCTCCCTGGATACCTGAAAGGTGAGCATGTCGGACGTCCGTGGCATTTCCTCCAATGCGTCACCGAAACGCTCCTTGAGACCCGTGGCGACGTCTGTGTCCCTTTGCGATAGCTCGATTCTCCGTGCGGGAGGCGTCCACATGAGGTCTGAGCGGCTCTCCCAGAACTGAGGGGGCACGGCCGAGGCGCCTCGAATGACCGTCCCTTCCATTCCGGGTCCCCGAGGGTCCCGGGATTTTGTCACACCGTCCACGAGGACTGGCGTCCGGGTGCCCTGGGTCCCACCCCCGAGATGGAACACGGAGCGGGCCGGCCGTTCCTCGGAGACAATTTTATCCTGAAGCATGACCAGCCCATGCAGCACCGCTTCGGGCCTTGGGGGACATCCGGGAATGTACACGTCCACCGGGAGAATCTGATCGATCCCCTGGACCACGCTGTAAACGTCGTACATGCCGCCGCAGTTGGAACACGATCCCATGGAGATCACCCACTTGGGCTCGGCCATCTGCTCATAGAGGCGCAAAACCACCGGAGCGATCTTCTTGAAGACGGTACCCGAAACGATCAGAAGATCCGCCTGTCGAGGAGACGGGCGCAGCACCTCGGCCCCGAACCGCGCCATGTCGTACCGGGAGGTGAATGCCGTCGCCTCTTCCACAAAGCAGCACGAAAGGCCGAAAAAGAGTGGCCACAGACTGTACTTGCGGGACCAGTTGATGACGAGATCCGCGGTGGTGAGGAAACCGTCGCTCAATTTTTCCCGTGCACCGGCATCCAATCGAGCCCTCCCTTCCGCCACAGGTAGACAAGCCCTATCAGCAACACGTCGATGAAAAACATCATCTGCATCCATCCAGGCCATCCGAGCTCCTCAAAGCTCACGGCCCACGTGAGGATGAAGGCGCCCTCCACATCGAAAATGAGGAAAAAGATGGCCACCAGATAGAAGGGAACCGGGTAGCGAAGACGCGCCGACCCCGTGGGAATGATCCCACATTCATACGGCCTGGACTTCTCGAGGCTCCCCTTCTTCTCCCCGAGCCAAGCGGCGATGAAAAGCTGGGATACCAAGAAGGCAAGGATGAGAGCTCCGTAAACCGTCAGCGCGAATATACCAGGCTCCCAGGGCGACAAGGCCCCGGTTTGAGTGACCGGTTCCATGATTCCTCCACACTCTCAAGGATTCCCTCATCGGTGGTAACGCCGCCGTGGAGGGCGGCGCTTGAGGCCGTTGGCGCCGCCGTGGAAGGCGGCGCTACCGTTCTTGATGAGGTTATCGGCGCCCTGAGCTTGGCACTTCCTCAGGGCTTAGGGACCTTTACCACCCGCTCCAGGGGCAGAGCGCTCACCAGACCCGTGAACTTCCGCCATTCCAAACGGCGGTGGCGGGGAAGCACGAGGGTGCCCCTGGCCATGCTCTCCGTTGTGCACACCCTGACCTCGATAACGCCCTCGTCCGTGGAGAGGCCGATCCACTGGCCGTCGGAAAGGCCCGCCCTCGCGGCATCTTCCGCATGCACAAATGCGCACGGCTCCCTTTCCTCCTTTTGCAGAGCGGGAGCGCGTGAAGAGAGCTCCTCTGTCCCCAAGGTCCAGTCCACGAGAAGCAACTCCAGGCTTCCCGCCCCCGGGGACGACACCTCGGCCTCCGTGGTCTTGTGGTCCCAGCGGTTCTCATCAGGCAGAGCGTCGGTCCGCTCCGGCAGCAGCCGGACACCATCGCGAGGAAAGCTCACGAATTCCAGCTTTCGAAGGGCTGGAATCTCGTCACCGATGGGAGACCAGGGGCCCACGCCCAGCATGTCTCCCTCGGAAACACCCAGAGCCCGGGCCAGTTCAACCAGGATGATCCAGGCCGCCCGGGGTTCCCCGCCCGGAACGTCGGACCCAAAAACACGGGGCGGATGGCTCCCCCCGCTCACCTGCCCAATGGGAATGCCCCCGTGGTGGACGGGTTCGGCATACTGAAGCCTCCCTTCGTGGTTGACGAAACTCGACCCCGTCTCGAAACAGGTGGTGGTGGGAAGGAAGATGTGGGCTCTCCGGACGGTTTCCGAAGCCACGCAGTCCATCACCAGGAGAAGCTGCAGTTTGTCCAGTGCCCCGAGAAGCCTGTCACGGTGCGGGTAGTCGCCGAGAGGGTCACTTTCCACCACCACCAGGGCCCTGGTTTCACCTGATTCCATGGATTGGAGGACGTCTTCGAAAGAGGCTCCCTGTTGTGAGCTCAAAAGTCCCGCCCCGAAAGCGTTTGCCCCCGGAAGGACGGCCAGGAGCCCGCCCTTTCCCTTCACCCGGCGCAGCAACCGGGCCAGGGAAGCTGCGGCGCGGGGAGTGGATTCCCGCACCACGTCGGTCCCGCAGAGGATCACGGGGTTCAGGCTCGAGCCAAGCTTCTCCGCGACGGCGACCACTTTCTCACGGAATCCCTTGTCCGCGAGGCCCAGCCCCTCGCACATTTTGGACACATGCCCGTCCAGGCCGGTTCCCTCGGCAAGGCAGCCCGCCGCGGCCTCGACGATTGCAGAGAGGAGTCCGTCGATCTGCCCGGTCGCCACGGGAAGGTGCGTGAATCCGCACGGCAGGAAAAGCGGCCGGGGGTCAATCACGGCAATCATCCCTTGGCGGCGGTGCACCTGCCGCATGGCCATGGCGAGCATGGGGGCTTCGTTCACCGGGTCGACACCCACGGCCAGAACAAAGTCCGACGCCTCCACGTCCCTCAAGGAGAAAGCCATATCCTCATCGAGGAGGGACACAACCAATTTCACCTTTTTATCGATGCTTGGATTCACGAAGAAATTCGGCTCACACCAGCTCTTCACGGAGCACAGGCGCTTCAGGACACTCTGAGTTTCCAGGCTGCTTCGAGCCGACCCCAGGCAAGCGACGGCCCCCGGCCCAGATTCGTACACGATCTGCTTCAGCCTGCCCGCCGCCAGGGAAATCGCCCTGCTCAGGGGGACTCCGCCCTCCCCCGCCCTGGGGGATCTCGGGCGATCATCCGCGTTGGTGTGGGAAAATCCGAAGCGGCCCCGGTCGCAGATGAAATAGCCGTTCACCTTCTCGTTGAACCGGGCCTCGACGCGGATCACTTCACGGTACCGGGCATTCGCCACGGTGTTGCACCCGAGGGAGCAGTGGATGCAAACGGATGGAGTCCGCTGGAGGTCCCATCGCCTGGCCTTGAAGCGGGCCGGCTTGTCCGTGTACACACCGGTTGGACAAATGTCCACCAGGTTTCCCGAAAAGGGGCTCTCCAGCGACCCGTCCCTGAATCGACCGAAATAGACACGGTTCGCGATCTGCAAGGGGCCAAGGTCCCGATACCCCGCATACTCCTGGTAAAAACGGGAGCATCGGTAACAGTGGATGCATCGGTTCATCTCGTGGGCGATGAGCTCACCCAGATACTGGTCGTGGTAGGTTCTCTTCTTGCCCTGGAAGCGTCTCAGGCCATGTCCCCCGGAAACCGTCTCGTCCTGCAGAAGGCACTGCCCCCCCTCGTCGCAAACGGGGCAGTCGTGGGGATGGTTGAGCATGAGCCACTCGATCACTTGCCTTCGAAATGCGACGGCTTCCTCATCGGTCGTGGACACCACCATGCCGTCCTGAGCCTCGACCATGCAGCTCATCTGGACGCCCTTGAACGGGCCCTGGAGGAACTTCACGGCGCACATGCGGCAGGCGCCCACCGATCCCAGGCCTTCGTGGTAGCAGAAGCGGGGAATCATGATTCCCAGCGCCTCGGCCGCATCGATGACTTTCGTCCCGGCTGGAACCTCAATGGACATGTCGTCTATGATCAACCTGGGCATGAACGCGCGATCCTCTCGGAAATCCGCGGCTCCCATGAAGCCAAGGACTTCACTGGGGCTGATTCTCCTCCAGCAGGTTCACTCTCGCCCCGTCCCCTGCCCTGGCTTCGGGCATGATCCGGTAGACCCGATCCGCGTGTTCCCGAAACATTTCCACACTGTGGTGGCTGATGACCAGCACCTGGAACCGCAGCTTTCGTGCGATGGTGTGGATGATGGACATGAGCCGGGGAACGAGATCCGGCCGCAGCCAGCAATCCTGTTCGTCAAGCACCAGGAAGCGCCGATGCTGGCGTTCGTCGAGCTGCGAAAGGGCGATGAGGCGAAGGCCCACCGATATGACGTTGCACACCGACCCGCCCTGCCCCGTGAGGATGTCCTCCGGCTCTCCTTCCCGCTCAATGCTGAAGGTCACGTGCATCTTGCGGTTTTTCATCTCCCGGTGCGACACCACCCGCAGATCCTGGCCCAGAATCTCCCGCAGGGCATAGGTCAGATTGACCTCAATCTCCCTGAGGATGTCTCCGAAAAGGTGCCGGGAGAGATCGTCCAGCCGCTCGGCCACCTTGGGCTGCATCTCGAGGAAGCCGTCAATGGCCTCCAGGGCTTCTCGATTTCTCTGCAGCCTTTCCCCAAGGTCGCTCTGCCTCCATCGCAGCTGATCGAGCTTCCTGCGCAAGGGCGTTGGGTTCTGAAGGTCCCGTGGTCCGCCTTCCAGGGACTCCATATTGATCCACGAAGGGTCATTTTTCAAGAGCGCTCCTCGCCGGCGGACTTCTCGATCTCCGCAAGCCGCTCCCTTATTTCCTCGATGTGCCTCTGGTACTCCGCGACCATACGCTCGTTCTCTTTTCTGCGTTCGTCCAGAAGCAGGCGAAGCTGCTCGATGTCACTCGTGCCGTATTCCCGTTCCGCCTGATCCCGCAATTCCCCGAGCCGCTGTTCGAGATTCTTCCGGTCCTGCTCTGTCGCGATTTTCTTCGTATGGAGCTTGGTGTACTCTTCCCTGAGCCTCGTCAGCCGCTCCTGAATCTGCCGGTCCTCCTGGGAACCTTTTTCAGCAGGGGCTCCGGCGCTCGCGTCTTTTTTAGCCATCGGTCATGATCTCCTCGTACAGCTCCCATATGAGCCCGTCAACGGGGTCGGCTCCATCCAGGTTGGCCTCGAGAAAAGTCCTGAGCCCAACGCCTTCGCTCGTCTTGCGGATCGCGAGATTCTCCAGGCCCCTGATGAAGAGGGACTCGTCCAGTAAGTCCTCGAGATTCTCATCGTGCTCGCCCAAGGGGGGAAACACCTCGTCGAACGGTCGGTGCGGAACGGCGACCTGCTCCACCGAGCTCTCCCCGGGTGTCCAGACGGCGACGGCGGGCCGGATGTCCCTGGTCAAGGGACTTCGAGCAATCCGAACAATGCTTCCCGGGTTCACCCACAGAGTCTTCCCGCGGCGCTGGGGTTCCTTGGGTGTGTGGATGTGTCCGTTCACGACCAGGTCGATCCCCGGAATTTCCTTGAGATCGGTCTTCCCTTTTTCATAGCCGGGAAACCGAAGGTCCAGATGCGTGACCCAAACCACCAGGTCGTGTCCGCCGTGTTCCACCCGGTCCGGGAGCTGCATCCAGTCGGGGCAAGCCCCGATGAGCACCCTGCAACCGTCGAAGGTCACCGTGTCGACGGGGCCGGACCGGTCAAGGAGCCGTATGACTCCCGCCGCATCCAGGACTGCCAGGGATACGTCCCGGGTGAAGCGCGCTTCGTACTTGTCGTGGTTTCCCACGAGAACCCAAGGGACATGTGGGCGAAGAAGCTCGATGAGGGACACCACGAGCCAGTTGGGGTTGTCACGGGGCACGTGGAAGAGATCCCCCAGGATTATTGGAAGGAGCTTCCTTTCAGCGGCAACCTTCAAACAGAAAGAAAGTTTGTCCAGCACCGTTTGGGCGTAGTCATCGAGGCGAAATCCGGGCGGAGACGCGCAGATGTGAGGGTCGCCGATGAAAAGAAGACCGGCATGGCCCCGATGTTCCTCCGGCATGGGGGACTGGGCCTCAGGCATGGAGACCCTCCACGAAATGCTCCACATCCATGGCGTGGCCGCACAGAGGACATATGCCGGCCTCCGCGACCCGCGCTTCCACTTCCTGGAGCTTGAGATCCAGGGCCCGGACAACGGCGTTCAGCTCCCGGTCCACTTCCTGGGCAGCCGTGTGGAATCGCGTCATCGATTCGAGGATCCCTTCAAGGGGAGCAACCGCCACGAGATCCGGACACGCCCGAAGGCTTCCCAATTCGGCTGCGCGGGCGCCCACCTCCCACAGGCGAAATTCCGTCTCCTCCAAAGTGCGGATGAGGGAGCTCACGGGTTCGAGAAGATTCGGCTCCCCGGGGGCCCGGAGCCTGTTCAGCTCAATCCCAAGCGATTGGCACAGGTTCATGGCAGCCAGAATCTCGGACATGGCCCCAATGGATTTTTGCAGAGCCCCCGTGTCATGCGTCGGGGGAGGATCCGCGGTTGCACTCAGAACGAGGCCCGCCTTCGATGCACTTTCCAGTGTGCGGGTCCCGCGATCCATGACATCAAGTATTGCCAGCAGCCGCGCAGCGTCCTGAAGTTGAGGAGGCGATTCCAGGACTTGCAGCGATGCCTCCGCGAGAGACTGCCTTCCATGGGCATCCAGGGTAAGCTTCAGCGAGCCGAGGATTCCCGCGAGGCCCGCGGTATCTTCGGTGACCGGCGGAGGCGCCAGAGGATGGAGGGCTGCAACCGAATCCACGAGGGAGGCAAGGTTCAACCCCGCGCCTGTCATCTCCTCCAAGGTCCGCTCGAGGACCGCCGTTTCCAATAAATCCGGAGGACCGCTCAATGCTCCGAGCACCCCCCCACACGCGGATGCGTGGGCATGGTTGCGGGTCACCGCGTCGAGAGTCAGCGCGGTTTGTTCCAGGACAGGGATCGATGCCTGAAGTTTTTTCAGTGATTCGTGGAGCTTTTCGGCGGCGGACAGGTCCTGGTCGATTCCGTCAAGGGGCAGGAAGCACTCGAGGATTTCCGCCAGTCCCTCGTTTTCGAGGAGAAGGTCCTTGCGCTTACTCTTGGCCCGGTCGGTTCTCGTTTTCAGGGCCTGCTGGATACGCAGAAGGTATTCCGCCTCGGTGGACGCCGCAAAAAAGCCCGCCGCCTGTGATCCCGTCTGGTCCAAAAGGAACACCGGGTAGCGCTGATTGCCGATGTGAATGTCCACCGGCCCCGTTTCCGTCTCTACAGGGTCCAGTCGCAGCACTCCGCGGATATCATCGGGAGGAGTGCGCCCGAATTTGGCGTAGGGTTCCTTGGAGCCTCCCGCGGGCTCGCCGCCCTCGTCATTCCGGTAAAGATTGTAGACCGTGTTTCCCCTGGTCCGTACCCACTCGACCACTTCCCCCGAGTCCAGTTCCGCCCGCACCACGGCCTTGGATGCCCCGTGGCGAATCACGTGGTGGGGCACGGGGTTCATGGCAAGCGACCGGATGGCCTCCACCACGGCGCTCTTACCCGAGTTGTTGGGCCCCGTGAGCACGGTGACTCCCGGGCCCAGCTCCAGGGTCGTGTCCTTGTGGGCCATGTAGTTCTGAATGTGGAGGCGTTTGATCATCGAAAGTGATGCCCGCGATTCCTGAGTCGGGAGTGAACGGTCAGGGGTTTCATTCCGTCGGTTCGATTGCCCAGAGGTTCACCATGTGCTCCAGGGCAAGCATGAGGGCGTGGGTGCCTTTGTTTCCATGCCCCTGGGCCTGCACGGCAAGATAGAGCTGGTGTGCGAGAGCCAGGCCCGGGAGGGACAGTCCCATGGCCGCCGACTCCCGCAGCGCGATTCCCATGTCCTTGATGAAGTGATCCACCAGAAAGCCTGGAGCGAAATCCCGTTGAAGGATCCTGGGTGCCAGGTTGTTCAGGGTCCAGCACCCCGCGGCACCGCCCTGGATGGACTGGAGGAGGGACTTAATGTCTAGCCCTGCCTTGTATCCGTAGACCAGGCTCTCACACACCCCGATCATGGTCCCCGCAATGACGATCTGGTTGCACATCTTGGCGTGCTGACCCGCGCCGGCCGGACCCTGGTGAACGATGTTCCTTCCCATGACTTCCAGGAGAGGGAGCACGCTTTCCAAAGTCTCGCCCTCTCCCCCGACCATGATGGAGAGGGTTCCGTCCCGCGCCCCCACATCGCCTCCCGAAACCGGCGCGTCCAGGGCATAAGCCCCTTTTCGGCGGGCGGCCGCATGAATCTCCTTGGCGAGGCTCGGCTCCGTGGTGGTCATGTCCACAAGGACACTGCCGGGTTGAACTCCCTCCAGGATGCCGTCGCTTCCGAAGTACACTTCTCGAACGTCCGCGGGAAACCCCACCATGGTGAAAACGACATCGGAGTTAACCGCCACATCCCTTGGGCTCCCCGCCCACCGGGCCCCCTGGTCCAAAAGCGGCAGGGCCTTCTCCCGGGTGCGACTGAAAACGGTCGTCCCGTAGCCCTTTTCCAGGATGTGCCTGCACATGGAGAGGCCCATCACCCCCGTCCCAATCCAACCAATGGATGTGGAGGTCGGGGACGCTTCTCTCAATCGGTTGCTGTCGGACATGGTCTTCTCCGGTGCGGTTCACCCAGGCCGGACGACTTCCAGGGGATGTCCGGCGTGATGGAGCGTCAATGGCGAAAGGGGCATTTCTTCCCCACGATGTGGTCCAGCACCTCATCCCTGAAATGGGTCAACAATCCCTCAACGGGAGTCGCGGCGCCGGGAGCCAGTGCACAGTAGGAATTCCACAGGTCCTTGCACATGGAGCGGATCATGGGAATGAACTCTTCTTTTCCCTCTCCGTGCTCGATGCGCCACAGGAGATCGCGCAGGTAAGGAAGCCCCTCACGGCACGGCGTGCACCAGCCGCAGGACTCCCTGGCGAAAAACTCGATGAGGTTCAAGGTCGCCGCAACCATGCAGGTCTTCTCGTCAAAGACGATGATGGCGCCCGTACCAAATCGACTTCCGGCAGCGGCGACGGCGTCGAAATCCATTTGCACGTCGACGTGCGCTTTGGTGAGGAAGCAGGTGGATGCGCCTCCAGGCATGAAAGCCTTCAAGGCGTGCCCCGGAACCATGCCCCCGGCGCACCCGTCGATGATCTCACTCAGGCGGATCCCCATGGGCAGTTCGAAACAGCCGGGGTTGTTGACACGGCCGCTCACGCAAAAGAGCTTGGTCCCAGTGCTCCCCTTGGTGTCGGCAAGCCCCCTGTACCACTCGGGGCCGTTTCTCAGAATGTGAGGGACATTGGCGAGGGTCTCCACGTTGTTCACCACCGTGGGGCGATCCCAAAGGCCCTTGACGGTTGGATACGGGGGAGGCTTGATGGGATTGGGGCGTTTTCCCATGATGGCGTTGAGGAGCGCCGTCGCCTCACCGCAGATGTACCTGCCTCCACTCCTGTGGACCACGATGTCGAAGGAAACCCCGCGCCCCAGGATGTCGCTGCCGAGAAAACCCGCCTGCCGGGCGTTTTCCAGCTCCCGTTCGAGGATCGCGGCGGAGCTCTCGTAAGAAGGCCGAACGAAAATGAAGCCCTTGGATGCGCCAATGGTGTACCCGGCGATGATCATCCCCTCAATGATCGTGTGGGGGTCCGCATGGATCAGCATCCGGTCCTTGAACGTGCCCGGTTCCATTTCGTCGGCGTTGGCGGCGATGTATCGGGGATACGCCCCATCTTCGGGAACGGACATCCACTTCCTGGATGCCGGGAATCCAGCACCGCCCCGGCCTTTGAGCCCCGATTCGTCGACGCACCGGCAGATCTCCCCTGGCGTCCATTTGCCAATGACCTGCTCGAGGGCCCGGTAACCGCCGCTCCCGCAATATTCGTCCAAGGTGGCGATACGGTCCGGCTTGCGATTCTGAAAGAGGACCTGTGGGTATTGTGCAGCCATCTATTCCGTCTCGGTGAAAAGTGCCTCGTCCCGGAGCTTCTGAAGCACACGGTCGATCTTCCCAGGGGTGAGCCGGCCGAATATCTTCTGGTTGATCATCATGGCGGGAGCCCTGTCGCAATACCCGATGCAGCACACGGGAAGCATGGTGAACAGTCCGTCCGGAGTCGTCTTACCCATTCCAATGCCCAAACGCGAGGCGACATGATCCATCACCGACACGTGGTCGTGCATCCAGCAGACCGTGCTGTCACACACGCGAATGACGTATTTCCCGACGGGCTCCCGGTAGATGTGGTCATAAAAGGTCGCCAGCTCCTCCAGTTCCAGCGGGGTCATCCCGAGGAGCGCTGCTGCTGCTTCCATGGATTCGTCGCTCATGTATCCATGATGCCTCTGGATCTCCAGCATGACATCCACCGCCTGCTCGCGTGGGTGCTCCGCCTCGGCGATTCTGTGGAGGAGAAGCTCTTTCAGTGTGGTCGAAAGCATGGGAAGAAAACCTCAACACAAACGGGTCGGAACTGGAACAGAAGGAATGCCTTTCGTCCAGACCATGACCGCGATGGGCCCGTGGCCGAAAAACATCAGGGAAAAACCTCGATTCGATTTTCTCGATAATGTGGGCGGGTGCTCTCACAACACCAACGCGGGAAGGATACAACAGGAGGCGCGCGAAAATCAACCCGCTTGAGCACTCAACAGGTTTCAACACTCAGGCGAGAAGATGGAACGGGGCAGGCAAGCCAAGCTTGAGACAGACTTTGATAAAGCATCTCAAAACTCCCCTCCTGCCAAGGGGAGGGGTTGGGGAGACTGAGCAAAGGCCATGAACAACACCCCATCCCAGACTCTCCCATCGAAGGGGAAAAGAACTCGTGAGAAATCTTGAGATGATCACAAGGGTTGAACATTGACCCTTCATGAAGCATTTGTTCCTGGACAGCCCATAACCGCGACCATACTTTTCATGAAGCCTGGACAGAAGAGAAACACTGCCCACCGCACGATGCCGTTTGGCCGCTCTGCTGAGCAAGACAGAACCTCTGTCCACCCTGAACGGGAACACCACCAGACATGAACTCTGTTGATCGTACTAATACAGGTCGGCGTAAGTCTTTACCCGGTTCCTCCCCCTCGATGGGGGAGGCTAGGTGGGGGTGTCGATTGCCTGATTAACACCCTCCCCCTGCCCCTCCCATCAAGGGAGGGGATGCCCCGGAACTCGTTATGAACTTTCGCCCGGCATTACTAGGCTCCACCGGAGGCGACGAGGGTGGTTCCCGGGGGCACCGTGAAGGTTCTCTGGGCCAGTTCCTGGTCCAGCATGAAAAGACCGCCCTGGGCGCCTTCGATGAGCTTGAGCTTCTGCAGCACTTCGGTGGCGCTCGCCTCCTCCTCCACCTGTTCGCTCACGAACCACTGGAGGAAGTTGTTGGTCGCGTGGTCCTTTTCCTTGATGGCCAGGTCGACAAGGTTGTGAATGAGTCCCGTCACCTTCACCTCATGCTTGTGGACTTCCTCGAAAACGGCAAAGGGGGATTTCCAGGTGACAGGGGGCCCTTCGATGGGCTGCATGACGGCTTCGGCACCCCTCTCTCCGAGGAAGCCGTAGAATTTCATGGCGTGGGTCAGTTCTTCCAGCGCCTGGCATTCCATCCACCGGGCGAAACCGTTCAGGCCGATGTTTTTGAAGTGCGCCGCCATGGAGAGGTAAAGGTAGGAAGAATAGAGCTCGGCGTTCACCTGGTCGTTCAAAGCCTTTTCCATCTTCTTGCTGAACATGGTCGACTCCCATTTTCAATATGGATTCCTGAAAACCATTTTGAATCGACACCCTCCACTTGGGCATCGATCTGATGTTAATGCCGCCATGAAGAAGATGCCAGGATCACGGGGCGGAACCCCAAAGAAATGCTAGGAAGAACACCAGGAACCCCCACACCTTCATCCGCTCAGGATCTTGATGCGAATCTTGCGCGTTCGCGGGCCGTCAAATTCGCACAGAAACACCCGCTCCCACGTTCCCAGGAGAAGCCTTCCATTTTCTATGATGAGGTGCGTCCTTCCGCCGACGAGAACCGACCGGATGTGGGCCCCCGAATTCCCTTCGCTGTGCTTGTATCCGGCCTTCCAGGGAGCCAGCTTTTCGAGCATCATCATGATGTCGTCCATGACTGCGGGGTCCGCCCCTTCGTTGACCAGCACTCCCGCAGTCGTGTGAGGGACGTGCACGACGCACAGCCCGCTCTGTACACCGCATTCCTGAATCTTTCGGGCAATGAGGTCCGTGATGTCCACGACGGCGCAGTGGTCCGGCGTGGTCACCTGAATCGTTTCAAGCATGGAAGCGCCTCCCATAGAGCGTGCCCAAAAAGCCCTCATTTCCAACACATATCTGTGGATCGCACCCTAACGCCCACAAGGGGCTAGGCTACGAACCGGCAACCAAGGGCCTTGTGCCCGTTTTGCCTGCAAACGGTGCCATATCCTTCAAGGGCTGGAACGATACGCTTGGCTCAGGGGAACCCATTGAACACGCTGTTGAAGTTGTCTCTTTATGCGCACCCGGTGTCAGGCCCGAACAAGATCCGCAGGTCTCGCCGATCATCGGGGGAGAAACAATCCCGATTCAGTCCGGTAAAAAGGCTCCGCCCTCTCCTCCGGTTCATCCCTGTCTTTTTCTTCTTGTGGCCAATAATGCTGTAGGGACTCACCCACCAGGAGAATCACGGCCCGATTCTCGCTCGCCATGGAATCGGATCCCAGGTGTTGAGCGACTACGAAGGACTCCTCGGCAAGATCCTCTCGCCCCTGGGCCTTCCACCACAAGGCGTGTTCCTCGAAAGAGCGCTGGATGAGCAGTCTTCTCTTTCCCACGCACAGGGAATCTGCGGCATCGCGCATGACCGCCTCATGTTGAGCGTGCCGGACGTCTTCGGCGACGAAGAGGACCGAATGCTCCAGATCCAGGAGCTTGAGATGGAAAGGCTCCAGCTCATTCCTGGGAAAGAAGAGCCACTGGATGTCCATTTTCCCCAGGAGGGCTTCGACCCTGATCTCCCGCAGTTTCTCCAGCAGGTTATCCACGGGGGACATCAGTTCGTAAATGTAGGGCGACTTCTCCGGGTCATGGAACGGTGCCAGAAACCTGCTCAACTCATCCACTTCAGGGTTGGTACCGGGGGCTTCCCAGAACATGACCATCTCGGAGAAAAGCCTCGCGACATGCCACATGGGGATTTCGCACGCTTTCGTTCCGGGCATCGCTCCAGAGAGCGTGGTGAGCAGTTCCCGGTAGGACTTGTTGGATGCCTCCGTAATCCTCACGACGAGCCTGTGGTATCCATTCTCGAAGAAGCTCATGAACAGGGCCGGCCAGCTTGCGGTTCCCTCCGGAATGAGGCCCGCCAGGAACCACAGGGTTCCCGGCCCAATGACCAGGTGCCCGAAGGCCCTTTTCTGTTCGCGCTGAACGAGAACCACCCGCTCCTGAGGTGTTTCCCCCTGCTCCACGGCAAGGCCTTTCTGGGCGAAGCGGTACGCCGCCTGACGCACCGTCTTGCGGAGTCCCTTGTCCGTCACGCCATCCGCCAGGGTCCTGAACACTTTCAAGCCAGCGGGAGCGGGATTCCTGGCCAGCTCGGAGAGGAGCTCCGCAATCATCCTCTCGCGGCCTTCAAGCATGTTGCGAAGAGAGGCGAGATACACCTGAAAGCTCTCCCCCTCGGCCACCTGCACGGATATCCGGTCCAGGATCATCTGCAGCTCCATGGACTCTTCGGGCGTCAAAGCCACCTTGCTCTTTTTCTTCTTGTTTTCAGACTTCCTTCCCATCAGCCACCTTGAACTCAGTGTAAACCGTTGAAATGAAAAAGCCCCGTCACACGCTCACCGAGCGATTCAGGGGCTATTCCTTGAAGGGATGGTGAAGGATTTTCCGTCCCTATTCCTCTCCCTCTTCCTCTTCCCGAGGTTCCATGACCAGGGAATTTGCAACCAGCTCCCACAGGTACATCACCTCGACATCCATGAAATCGTACTCCTTGCGGAGGCTCTTCATGATCATGTCGCGGCAGTTGTGACAGGGCGCAACGACCATCTTTGCCCCTGTGTCCTTGATCTGTTTCGCCTTCGTCCGGCCGTAGAAGATCCTCTCTTCGACGTAGGGAGCCGCCCAGGCGCCGCCGCCGGCACCGCAGCAGAAGTTGTTGGCCCGGTTGGGGTACATTTCCACGAAGTTCTCGCAGCATTGCTGGGTGATCCACCGGGGTTCTTCGTAGTACCCGTGCCCGAACATCCGCTCGCTCTTGCGGGCATAGTTGCATGGGTCATGGTACGTTGTCAGATGATGGTGGATGGATTTATCGAGCTTGATGCGTCCCTCTTCAATATACAATTTGAGGAGTTCATGGACGTTAAGGAACTTGACGTTTTCATGAGCATACCATTTTTGCAGACCAAGCCTGGTCGCATAGTAGGCGTGCCCTCATTCGGGTAAGACAAGGTACTCGCATTCGAGCTCCTTGTAGTTCTGGACGATGCGGCCGACGATTTCCTTCATGGACTCGTCGTCGCCGGTGAAGAGACCCCAGTTGACACCCTCCCAGTTCTCCGAGGTCGTCGTCCAGGACTCATTGGCTGCATAGAGGATACGCCACCAGTACATCATGTCCTCGGGCTCGGCGAAGGGCTCCTTGGAGTTGATGGTGAAGAGGTACTTGGCTCCCTTCTTGTCCACGGGAACCTCGAAGCCCGGAAGCTCCTCGGCCAGTTCCGCCCCAACATCCTCCAGAAGCATGAGGAAATCTTCCTTGGGAATCCCCACGTTGTTTCCCGATTTGAGGCACTGCTGAACACCTTTGTGCAGTACGCCTGGGACCTTGTCTCTGGCTCTCATGGCACGAGCGGATCGAAGCAGAACGGTGAGGTCGATCTTCATCGGGCATGCGTGTTCACAACGGCCACACAGCGTGCACACCCAGGGGAACTTGGAATCGATGATCTCTTGGTCGAGACCCAGGACAGCCAGACGCACGACCTTGCGGACGTCGAGACCGTCCACTCCCGTGACCGGACAACCTCCGGCACAGGTGCCGCACGTCAGGCACAACTCGGCGTACTGACTCGCCAACTTACGCCTTTCACGCTTTGCTAGTAACAATGGCTCCATTACACTCTCCCCTAAAGCGTTTGTGATGATACAGCACGACAATACTACATACGATACTGCAATTTTCCGTCAAAGCCAACGTTCAAATCGCGGACTTGCGGAGAAAACCGACTGGGTTCACTAACTCACCGAAATCAATGAGCTCAGTACTCGTTGGGCAGTTGTGACAGCTGGGCCAGTGTGAACACCGGTCCATCCTTGCACACGTATTCCGTCCCGATGTTGCAACGCCCGCAGATCCCTATTCCACACTTCATGCGCATTTCCAGACTGGATATGATCCGTTCGGGGGGGAACCCGAGCTCAGTGAGCACAGGCAGGGTGAACTTGATCATGATGGGCGGGCCGCAGATGATGGCGTAAGAGTTTTCCGCACTGGGAGCCTTCTCCTTGGTGACGGCCGGCACGAAGCCCACATTGTACTTCCAGTTGGGGTCATCGGTTCCGTCCACCGTGATGTGCATCTTGATGTCGTCCCGCTGCTCCCAGGCAGCGAGCTCATCCTTGTAGAGGAGCAGTCCCGGCATCCGCGCTCCGTACACCACCTGGATGTCCCCGAACCTCCCACGGTTGGCGGGATCCAGCATGTAGATGATGGACGAGCGCAGGGTCGTGAACGCAAAGCCTCCACCGATGATCACGACGTTCTTGCCCTCCAGCACATCCCACGGGTAGCTGTTCCCCATGGGGCCCCGGACACCCATGATCTGCCCGGGCTGCATGTTGTGCAGGTGGCTCGTCACCTTCCCCACCCTGTTCACCGTGAACTTGATGAAGCCCTCTTCCGTCGGCGAGGTGGCTATGCCGATGGGGATCTCACCTAGCCCCGCCACCGAAAGTTCGGCGAACTGGCCGGGCATGTAGCTGAACTTCCCTTCGTCCTCGGGGTTCAGGAACAGGAACTTGAAGGTTTTGAGATTGCGGTCCTCGGTCTCCGTGGTGACGGAGTCGATGCGCACCGGATATGGCAAATAAGGGTTGTTCACCTTCATCCCTCCATGTTGAGCATACACTCCCCTCGCAGATTCCTTCGGGGGATTTTCCAGCCTGCGGCCCCAAGCCGCGTAAAGGCGGGATCGGAAATTATGTCGGGCAGATGCACGCGGCGGACATGAGCCGTGCCACATGCCGGATGTCGATGTTCACAGGGCAAAACTTGACGCATCTCCCGCACCCGACGCATGCCACCCCGTTCTTGTATTTCTCCGGATAATACTTCAGCTTGTGCATGAAACGCTGCCGGACCCGCTGCAGCTTTTGATTCCGAGGGTTGTGTCCGGATCCGTGGAACGTGAAGAGTGGAAACATGCAGGAATCCCAGAGTCTCATCCGGCACCCTTCCTCCTGGTGCACTTCATCCTGAATGTCGAAGCACCAGCAGGTGGGACAGACGAACGTGCAGGTGCCGCAGTTGATGCACGCGAACTGCACCTCGTCCCAGAAGGACGCATTGAAAAGGTCCAGGGTCCCGTTTTGTCCGATGGACTCCACATGGAATTGGGCCCCCATGCTTCCCTCGGCGGTCTTTTTTAGGGATTCCGCCTCTTCCTTCAGGGCTGGGGAAACCGTCTCCCCGCTTCCCATGGCGGCCACGAACGCTTTGCCCTTTTCGGTTACGGCCTGGAACACGAAGCCATCTCCCACGTCCGTCATGAGCGCATCCAGGCCGGTTGCATCGAATGGCCCCGTCCCCACCGAGGTGCAGAAACATGTGGCGCAAGGCGTGTTGCATCCGAGCCCGACCAGGGTGGTCGCCTCCCGCCTCTTCACCCACCAGGGATCCTTGATGGTGTCCGTTTCGAAGTTGCAGTCGTCCAGCTGAAAAGCCCTGGCATCACAGGGGCGAATCCCGAAAACCACGCGGGGCGAGTAATCCTTGGGGGCCTCCTTCAGAATGCCGGCATCCGGCTTTTCCTTGGACAAGGAATACTCGAACATCCTTTCAGCCTGAGGATGAAAGAGCCCTTTCGGGGAGAGCCGCGTATTCTGGTATGCGAGATCCATCTCTTCAGGTTTTGCCACTTCTGCAAATTCATGAAACTGCCCCGTGAACACCGGCCCGATTACCCGGAATTTCTCCATGCTCTGACTCAGGGCTCCGGGGAGTTTCATCCTTGGCAACGTAGATTTCCGACATGATCTTTCCCTTTTCGGTATTCGTTCTATTCTCAGCACTGATGGTCCGCGCTCGTTCCTCGGGCCGTGAGCTGGACAGGAAGGGGCTTGCGAGGCCGTTGTCCACCTTGGCCGCAGCCCCGCTCCGGTGTCTATTTGATGAACTGCTGGGGATCATCAGGGCGATAGGTGTCGAGGGGAGGCCTAAGCTCCGTGTCCAGACCCGCCTCGTAGCCGTAAAGCTCCTTGATCTCCTTTTCCATCTTCTTGGTGAACTGGCGCACCTTGATTCCCACGGGACAGGCTCTTTCGCAGGATCCGCAATCGGTACACCGCCCCGCCACATGGTAGGCTCGCAGAAAGTGAAAGGTGCGGGTGTCCGTGGGATCGATGGTCTTCCCGACCCACTGGGGCCTCGCCTCATCCACGAAGCACGTGGGGCAGTAACAGAGGGGACACGCGTTCCTGCAGGCGTAACAGCGCACGCACGGCTCAATGAGCTTCTCGAAGTACTGCCACCGTTCCTCGGGGATCATGGCCTCCACCTGCCTCACGTCCGGGTAGCGGTCCACATTCTGCTGCTCCTCCACGAGGTCCCCGAGAAGCTCATCGTAGATCACCGGGTTTCTCTGGGTGCAGATGGCGCAGTTCTCCTGCAGCACCTCCTTGCGGTCGAAAGTCACCTCGAAGCCCTTGCCGGTGACCCGCACCTGTCCGTCCCGCTCCTCCACGTGGGTAGCCTCTTTCGCACCCAGCTCACGGTTGATGCGCCGCCGATCGATCATTCCCTTGCACGGGGCGCCCAAAATGTAGACCTGGTCCCGCTTGATCTGGAACTCAAGGAGGTGCACCACAAGGTTTCTCGAGTCGCAGCCCTTGGCCACCACGGCGATCTTGTCCGGTCTCTTGGTGACGTAATTGGCCAGATTGATCCCGCAGTTGCCGTCCCAATGGAGCTGATCCGCCTGGCCAAGGTTTTTTACCAGGAAGGGCTCGTTCATGAAGGGTATCGTCCCTTTCCGGAAACCCAGCACGACATCCACACGCTTTTCGGTCAGCAGGCGTTTGGCCGCCTCCCGGATTCTTTCAGTGTACGCTTGCATCTATGCCACCTCAGCTAGCTTCTTGATAAAATGACGGGCCGGCCCAATGGACTTGACCGTAGCGATGACACTCTTGGCCACATCCGCAAACTTGGTCGCCTCTGCCGAAGAGATCCACGAGAAATGGAGCCGTTCGGGCTCAGTCCCCGTGTGTTCGAGGAGGCTTTTGAGGAGCGCAAACTTACGCCGCGCGTAAAGATTGCCCTCGATGTAGTGGCAGTCTCCGGGATGGCACCCCGACACCCACACCCCGTCAGCCCCGTGACGCAGCGCGGAAAGGACGAACTTGGGGTTCATCCGGCCCGTACAGGGGACCCTGATGATGCGAAAGTTCGCGGGGTACTGCATGCGGCTGACACCGGCGAGGTCGGCGGCCCCGTAGGAACACCAGTTGCACAAGAAGGCGATGATCTTAGGTTCCCAATCTGACATGAACGTTCTCCTTCATATGTCATCTTCCACAGGCGCGTTGGAGCCCCCCTCGGAACACTCCGCCGCCCCCGTGAGCACGGCGTTTAGACGTTGTCGATCATGGCGAAGATCTGCGCGTCATCGAAGCCCTTCAGGCGGATGGCTCCCGAGCGGCATGAGGCTACGCACAGTCCGCAACCCTTGCATATGGCCGGGTTGATCTCCGCCTTGCCTGCGTCTCTTCCCGTCTCCATGAAGCTGGGGGCATTGAACGGGCAGATGCTCACGCAGGTTCCGCAGCTGCTGCACATCGCCGGATTGGTAATGGCAACCGTTCCACTGAACATGATGGTGTCAAGGGCCAGGAAGGTCGATGCCCTCGACGCCGCCGCCTGTGCCTGTGAAATGCTCTCGTCGATGGCCTTGGGATAGTGGGCCAAACCGCAGAGGAAAACACCGTCGGTGGCAAACTCGACAGGGCGAAGCTTGGCATGGGCTTCGATGAAAAACCCTTCCGCGTTCACCGGCACCTTGAAAAACTGGGACAGGGCGTCGGTTTCATTGGGCAGAATGGCCGTGGCAAGGGAGACCAGATCAGGATTCAGGGCAACGGGCCTCTGGAGCACGTTGTCGATGAAGGTCACTTGCACCTTGCCATCCTTGACCTCCACCTTGGGCTTCTGCTCCAGGCTGTAGCGGATGAAAACCACTCCCGCCTTCCTCGCTTCCAGGTAGAGGTTTTCACGCTCTCCGTAAGTCCTCATGTCACGATAGAGGACGTAAATGTCGCAGTCGGGGTTGATCTTCTTGAGCTCAAGGGCGCTCTCCACCGTGTGGGTGCAGCACACACGGCTGCAGTAAGGCCGATGGGGCTCCCGGGAACCCACGCACTGGATGAATACCGCACTCTGAACCTCTGTGAGACCGGGGTCCTTCTTGGCGAACCTCTGGTCGAGCTCGAGATGGGTCAGGACCTGCGGATGCCCGCCGTAGAGGTACTCATCGGGTTTCCACTCCTGGCCGCCCGTCGCGATGATGGCCACGCCGTGTTCAACGGTCTGAGCTTCCGCACCGTTTTGCAGCATAGACTTGAAGTTCCCGAGGAAGCCTTCCACGCTGGTGAGATTCGTCGAGAGGTGCACCGTGATGTGGGGATGGGCCTCAACGGTCTTGGCCAGGCCCTTCACAAAGGAGTGGATGTCGTCGCCTCTCCATGTCTGGAAGAGATTCAACGCCTGGCCGCCCAATCGATCGGACCTTTCCACCAGGTGGACCGGATAGCCCTGATCCGCCAGAGCCTTTGCCGCCACCATGCCGGCGACACCGCCGCCAACCACGAGGGCCGAGCGGGTGACGCTCAGCTCGGTTTCCTGGAGCGGCTCCAGGAGGACCGCCTTGGAAACCGCCATGCGCAAAAGATCCTTGGCCTTGTCCGTGGCCTTCCGGGGATCGCCGCTGTGGACCCACGAATCCTGGTTGCGGATGTTGGCCATTTCGAAGAGGTACTTGTTCAAGCCAGCGTTGACGAGGGTTTCCTGAAACAGGGGTTCGTGGGTACGCGGCGTGCATGCAGCGACAACAACCCGGTTGATGCCCTGGTCCCGAATGACCTGGGCCATCTTGACCTGGGTGTCCTGGGAACAGGTGTACAGGTTGTCCTCGACATACACCACATACGGCAAGGTCCTGGCGTACTCACGAACGTCGGGGACGTTCACCACGCCGCCGATGTTGATGCCGCACTGGCACACGAAAACACCCACCCGGGGAGGCTCCCCGTACACATTGGTTTCAACCGGCTTTTCCTTTTCCCGCGCTTCGGTCCACCGTGATTCACTGAGAAGAATGCTCGAAGCGGCCGCGGCAGCCGAAGCCTCCATGACGGACTGGGGAATGTCCTTGGGTCCCTGAAGGGCACCGCACACGTAAACACCCGGGCGTGTAGTTTCCACCGGGGCGAAATTGTGCGTCATGGCAAAGCGGTTCTCGTTCAGCTCGATGCCAAGACGCCTGGCGACAGTCATCCCATCCTGGCCCACCTGGAAACCGACCGAGAGCACGACCAGGTTGAATATTTCGCTCTTGAGCTCGCCCTCTTCCGTGACGTAGGTGATTTCGAGGTCCCCGTCCCCCTTCGGTTCCACCGTATGGACCCTGGACCGGATGAACCGGACGCCGTGGGACTTGGCCCCGTTGTAGTACTGTTCGAAATCCTTCCCGTAGGTCCTCATGTCCATGTAAAAAATGGCCGTGTCCAGGTCTCCGTGGGCGTGCTCCTTGGCAATGACCGCCTCCTTGATGGCGTACATGCAACACACGCCGGAGCAGTACGGATTGTCGCAGTGATGCAAGTCCCGGGACCCGACACACTGGAGCCATGCGATCTTGCCGGGTTCCTCCCTGTCGTAGGGGCGCATCAGGTGGCCCCGGAAAGGACCCGACGCACTCAGGATCCGCTCGAATTCGAGGCTCGTGATGACGTTGGGGAGGTTGGCATAGTTGTAGGTGTCGAAGACCGTCGGGTCGAAAACGTCGTTGCCCGTGGCAAGGATCACCGAACCGATCTGGATGTCGAGACGGCGTGGAGCGTCGCTGTAGAGCACCGCCTCCGCAAGACACACCTTTTCGCAGAGTCCGCACCCGATGCACGTGTCCTGGTCGATGGAGAAAACCAGGGGCACCGCCTGGGCGTAGCGGATGTAGGTTGCGGCGCGTCGATCCAGTCCGCAGTTGTGCTCGTTCACCGCGGTCACCGGGCACACCTGGGCGCACTGCCCGCATCCCGTGCACTTTGCCGGGTCGATGAACCTCGGATCATTCCTGAGAGTCGCGGTGAAGTTTCCCGCTTCGCCCTCGAGGGATTCCACTTCAGCATTGGTGATGATATTGATGTTCAGATGCCGGCCGACCTCGACCAGTTTTGGCGAGATCACTCACATGGCGCAGTCGTTGGTCGGAAAGGTCTTGTCCAACTGAGCCATGAGGCCGCCGATGGTGGGCGACCGATCCACCAGGTGGACGTAATAGCCGGTGTTTGCAAGATCCAGGGCCGCCTGCATGCCGGCGATGCCAGCACCGACCACCATTACCGCGCCGATCTTCTGTTGCTTATCCGTGCTTGTCATATCGAATCCTACCGTCACATCCTCTGCCGCTGAAGGTTCAGGGTCCGAAACAGCCTCGGGGAATTCCCCGGCAGACTGCAAAGCCCGCTCTGGGCGACGCCTCGGGACCCCATCGCATTATTGGGAAAATCCGGGCTAGGCAGCAAGGCTGATGAACCGGGGTGTCGTGCCCACGTACCCGTGGAGCTCAGCCTTTCCCGCCCTTTCAATGTCACTCAGCAAAAGAGAGACCGTATACACGGGAATGGAGCTCTTCCCGGCAATTTCCCTGACCGACTGGGGTCCCTCTTTCAAGACTTCGAGAATCAAGGCCTTCTGGAATTCTGCTTCCGTGGCCTGCGAAAGCAGCTTCGCGTATTCCTTTTCGTCCAATCGAACATTGTAGACGTTTTCGCGCTCGGTGAGCTGGCGGTCCATTCCCATGAGCCACCTGAGGCGCTGGGAATTGAGAGCCCCGTCGATGGCGGCCAGGGCCAGCTGGTTTGCCCCGGGATCGAACGGGCCGAGATTCTGGATCACCTGGCTCAGCTCCCCGACAAAATTGGCGAAGATCTGACCTTCCGCCGCACTGACCCATCGCAGCTGCATCCGGTCACGGCCGATTCCCGAGAGATCCAGAAGCTGTTGCACAATCTGCATCCGCTTGGCGGTGTATACATTACCTTCCAGGTAATGGCAGTCACCGATGTGTCACCCAAACACGAAAACACCATCGAAACCGCTCTTCAGGCTCTCCACCACGTAGAGGGGGTCCACCCGCCCGGAGCACATGGTCCGGATGACCCGGATGGTCGGGGGATACTGGAACCGCGAAACTCCAGCCAGATCGGCCCCAGCGTATGCGCACCAGTTGCACAGGAACGCGGCAATCTTCGGTTCGAACACCTCAGTCATATCCTTTCTCCTATTGAGATCCCTTACCCGGGGACTCACCCGAGGGGAGGCCTCGTCCGGGCCATTCCATTCGTCACGGACATGCGCAAGGAAGCCTACCGGGCCGATCCACCCGCGTGAATGGCGGCAATCAGCTGCCTGTCGCGGAAGTGGAGCATGTCGATGGCCCTTTGGGGACAAGATGCCGAGCACACACCGCACCCTTTGCAGGAAGCGGAGATGGTTTCGGCGCGATACCCCTGGCCGTAGACCTTGTGAAGCCGGATGGCCCCGAAGGGGCACGACGTTTCACAGAGGCCGCAGCCGATGCAGAGGTCCTGGTCCACCACGGACACCACGGGCTCCAACTCCACGTCCGGCCGAGCCAGGATGCTGGCCGCTCGGGCCGCAGCCGCCTGGGCCTGGGCGATGGATTCCTCGATGGGCTTGGGGTAATGGGCCAGACCGCACACGAATACGCCGTCCGTGGCAAAGTCCACGGGTCTCAGCTTCATGTGGGCCTCCAGGAAGAAACCGTCCTCGTTCAGAGGCACCTTGAAGAATTTGGAGAGTTCTTTCAGGCCCTTGGGAATGATGGCCGTCGCCAGGTTGAGATAGTCGACGTGCAGCACCACGGGTCGACGGAGAACGTGGTCTCTCACGGTGACCTTAAACTTTTCCCTGCCGCCCTCGGACACCTTCTCCACGACGGGCTTTTCGTCTCTCGGGAACCTTATGAAAAGGACCCCCAGTTCCCTCGCCTGCCTGTAAAGATCCTCGCGGAGTCCGTAGGTCCGCATGTCACGATAGAGGATGTAAACATCCAGGTCGGGCTTTTGCCGCTTGAGCTCGATGGCCTGCTGGACGGATGCCGTGCAGCAGACCTTGGAACAATAGGGCCGTTCCGGCTCGCGGGAACCCACGCACTGAATGAACGCCACCGCTTCAGCCTCCTCAAGGCGCCGAGGCTCTTTCTCAAAAAGGGCTCCCAGTTCGTGCCACCGCGTCACCCGGTCCGATTGCCCGTAGAGGTATTGCTCCGGTTTGAGGGAATGGGCTCCCGTCGCGAGAATGGCGACTCCGTGCTGTAGATCCCGCTCTGTGCCGTTGGTCTTGACCGTCGTGGTGAACTGGCCCACAAACCCCTGGACATTGGCGATACTGGCTCCGAGAATCACTTCCACGTTTTCGTGGTCCATCACCCGGGCCCGCATCGTTTCGACAAAGGCGCCCACGTCCTCGCCCTGCCAGGTTTTCTTCACCTTTCTGGCGTGGCCCCCAAGCTCGTCCTTTTCTTCCACGAGGAAGATCTTGAACCCCTGGTCCGCCAGGTTCAAGGCGGCGGTCATGCCCGCAATGCCGCCTCCGATGACCAGACCGTTCTGATTGAGCTCCACGCGGAATTTCTCGATGGGCTCGAGGAGCGCCACTTTGGCAACCGCCATGCGCACGAGGTCTTTTGCCTTCTCCGTCGCCTTTTCGGGCTCTGCCTGGTGAACCCAGGAGTCCTGGTCCCGAATGTTGGCCAACTCGAAGAGATAGCGGTTAAGCCCCGCCTCACGGATGGTTTCCTGGAAAAGGGGTTCGTGGGTCCTGGGGGTACAGGCGGCAACCACCACCCGGTTCAGCCGGTGCTCATGGATGGAATCCCGGATGAGCTTCTGTGTGTCCTGACTGCACGTGAACAGGTTGTCCGCCACGTAGGCCACATTGGGGAGGCTCCTGGCATAGTCGCGCACCCCGGGGACATCGACGACACTCCCTATGTTGATGCCGCAATGGCATACGAAGACACCGACCCGAACTTCCTGCTCATCGAGGGGGAGCTCGGGAGGATAGGTCTTTTCCTTGGTGAGGGCATTGCGCGAGGAGCTCAGGAGGACGGCCGAGGCCGCCGACGCCGCCGAGGCTTCCATCACCGAGTAAGGGATGTCCTTGGGACCTGAAAACGCGCCGCAGGCGAAGATGCCCGGTTTCGACGTGGCCACCGGGTTGAAGTCGCTCCCCTTCGTGAAACCGTCTCCGCTCAATTCCACCTGCAGCTTTTCCGCCAGGTCGCGGATACCCGCCGGACTCTCCAAACCGACAGAGAGGACCACCAGATCGAATTCCTCGGCCCTGCTCTCGCCGCTCTCATCCACGTATTCGATCCTGAGATCCTCCAGCTTGGGTCCCACTGGCTCGATGCTGTGAACCCTCGACCGGATGAAACGGACTCCCATCTCATCCTTGGCCCGGTTGTAGTACCTTTCGAAATCCTTCCCGTAGGTTCGCATGTCCATGAAGAAGATGGCCGCGTCCAGGCCTTCCTTGGCATGCTCCTTGGCGATGACCGCCTCCTTGATGGCATACATGCAGCAAACGCCCGAGCAATAGCCCCGGGCCCCGTGATGGATGTCCCTGGACCCCACGCACTGCAGCCAGGCGATCCGCTTTGGTCCCTTGCCGTCGGAGGGCCGCACCAGGTGGCCCTCAAAGGGGCCGGAGGCGCTCAGAATGCGCTCGAATTCCATGCTGGTGATGACGTTGGGATACTTGCCATAACCGTAGGTGTCGTAGACACTGGGGTTGAAGGGGGAAAATCCCGGAGCCAGAATGACGGAACCCACCTCGATCTTGTGGATTCGCTCCTTCTGGTTGAAATCCACGGCGCTGGCGGGGCAAAACTTTTCGCAGGCCTTGCATTTGCCGTTCTTGAAGTAGATGCAGTTCTCCTCGTCAATGGCGTACTTCAACGGAACCGACTGGGGATACTTGACGTAGGCCGCCTTCCTGTTCCCAAGCCCCTCGTTGAACTCGTCCTCCACCTTCTTGGGACACTTTTCCGCGCACACCCCGCAGGCGATGCACTTCTCCTCGTCGATGTAGCGCGGCCGCTGCCTCACCGTCACCGTGAAGCGGCCCGACTCACCTTCGAGAGCCTCCACGTCGCCCATGGTGATGAGCTGAATGTTGAAATGGCGGCCTCCTTCGACGAGCTTCGGCGAAAGGATACACATGGAGCAGTCGTTGGTTGGAAACGTCTTGTCCAGTTGCGCCATGACACCCCCGATGGAGGGGCTCTTTTCCACAAGGTAAACGAAGTAGCCGGAGTCCGCGAGATCAAGGGCCGCCTGGACACCCGCAATGCCTCCGCCCACCACCATAACTGCGCCGGTCGTTGGCTCCAATGCACGATTTCCGTTCATGAACATCCACTCCGTTAGGAAACGATTTGCGCAAGACTTGCCCAAACGGTTCGGGCCGGCTCGCCAGCTCTCATCAAGGATGACTCTTAAAGTTCCGAGCTCTCGAAATTGAATGTGACCGCAGTCACAAAGGGGCACGGACCGCACCATTTCAGGTGAACAGACCGCTACCTTGAATCTGAGAAGGGAACTTCCCTCGAGCACAACGCAAAAAACCCCTCGAGACCTTCGTCCCCTCATCAAAACGACATGTACAACCCACTTCGACTGACTCTGCTGGCATTGGTCGGCTTGCCGCCCGCTGGTTGCCTGGAGGGTCCACCCTGAAACTGCTGGAAAGGCCTCAAACCGGGACCCGGCACGGGGAGCTAGGGAGGAAGGCATTTCATCCCCCAACGTGCAGCAACAGGGCGCATAGAACAATGTTTGTGTGGGGGAACGACGCGGACCTGGGTTCTACCTGAACGCTGCAGTCGAGTGCACAAATGCCGACAATCCTAACGAACGCATAATCCAACCCAGAAATGACACGGTGTTTGTCTTAAACCAACGCCCTCCGCAAGTCAAGGCATTTGGGCAAATAATTTCTTTCACTCTCCGACCGATCAACCGATTCTTTGCAAACGCCTGAAATCTGAAGGAGACCGGAATCGGGGCCAGACATTCGGGGTTGCAATTCCCCTTTGAAGTCATGCATGATTGGGGCCGATGACTTAGATATGGCCTCATGTGACGGTTTGAAGTCAATGATCCATCGAGGAGATCCATCCATGATCGAGACCATCGGGGTGATGACCAGCGGCGGTGACTCGCCGGGAATGAACGCTGCGGTGCGCGCCGTCGTTCGCAGAGCCCTCGACCGAGGGGTGAAGGTGCTGGGGATTTACGACGGCTACGAAGGACTCGTGAACGGAGGGGACCACATTCGCCCTCTCCACTGGGACGACGTGGGCGGGATACTCCAGAAGGGCGGGACTTTCCTCGGCACAGCCCGCTCCGAACACTTCCGCACAAGGGACGGCAGAAGGCAGGCGGTGCTGAACCTGCTGACAGCGGGGATCGAGGCCCTTGTCGTCATCGGCGGTGACGGCTCGCTCAAGGGGGCCCACGTGCTCGCTTCCGAATGGGCGGAGCATGCCGTAGCCATTGGGGATACCCACTCGGGCCCACGGAACGAGAACACCCCTCAATCGTTGCAGGTGATCGGCCTTCCCGGATCCATCGACAACGACCTCCACGGCACCGACATGTCCATCGGCACGGACACAGCCCTGAACCACATCGTCAGGGCCATCGACAACCTGGCCTCCACCGCGGCTTCCCATCAGCGCACGTTCATCGTGGAAACCATGGGGCGCCACTGCGGCTACCTCGCTCTTGCCTCATGCCTGGCCGGAGGGGCATCCTGGGTCCTGGTGCCCGAAGAGGAACTGGAGCTCCGGTGGCATCAGAAGATGGTCGCATCCATTGAAAAGGCCAGACAACTGGGAAGGCCCCATCAATTGGTGGTCGTGGCGGAAGGTGCCCGCCACGCGGACGGCCTTCTCATCAGTTCCAGCGACATCAGGAAAATCCTCAGTGAGCGACTGGGCATCGACGTTCGTGTGACGGTACTTGGCCATGTTCAACGGGGAGGAGCTCCCAGCGCTTTCGACAGGATCCTCGCCACCCGCCTGGGAGTCGCCGCCGTCGACCTCCTTGTGGAAAACCCTGGGGCCACGCACTGCCACATGCTGGGCCTCATCAGGAACAAGGTGGTGGCAACCCCGCTCCTGGAAGTGGTCGAGAAAAGTCAGGCCGTCCGTCAGGAGATTGAGAACGGCAACTACGGCAAGGCCCAGGAATTGCGGGGCGAGAGCTTTCGAAACGCCCTCACACTGGTGAAGACCCTGACCCGAATCACCCCCGCCCAGGAGAGAGGCGCCGACGGAGTGGTCGCCATCCTCACGGGAGGAGCCGACGCTCCGGGCATGAATGCCGCCGTGAGCGTTGCGGCCCGCTGTTTGTTGAATCATGGAGTAACGGTCCTCGGGTCGAAAGACGGTTTTTACGGCCTCATCCGTGATGATTTTTTGGAGCTTGACTGGCATGAGCTTGTCAGCTGGGTCAACCGCCCGGCATCGGAGATCGGAACCGCCCGGTTTGATTTCGAGGACATCGACTTTCCAAAAATGGCGGAGAACATCCGCAAGCGGGGCATACGAGCCCTCATTGCGGTGGGAGGCTGGGGAACCTACGCAAAGATCCTCCAGCTTGTGGAATTGAGAAACAGGGTCGATGCGTTCAACATCCCCATGGTCATCATTCCCGCCACCATCGACAACAACCTGCCCTGCACCGAGTTCTGCATCGGGTCGGACACGGCCCTCAACAACATCGTGGATGCGGTGGACAAGATCCGTCATACCGCAGGTGCCAGCCGCCGCACGTTCATCGTCGAGGTCATGGGGCGTGAATGCGGTTTCCTGGCCCTCATGGGCGCCCTGGCGTCGGGAGCGGAGAAAGCCTACCTTCCCGAGACAGGCATCAGCCTGGCGGAGCTCAGCCGGGACGTGCGCATCATGGAGGAGAGCTTCGCCCAGGGGAAGAGGATGTTCATCTACCTCAGAAACGAGCAGTCCTCCAACCACTACACCACCGACTTCATACGCCGCCTGTTCGAAGAGGAGAGCAAAGGGCATTTCGAGGTGCGCACGGCCATTCTGGGACACTTGCAGCGGGGCGGGATCCCCTCGGCCTTCGATCGGATCACCGCGAGCCGCATGGGAGCCAAGGCCGCGTTCGGTCTCCTGGAGGCCCTGGAAAAAGGATCGACGGATGTCCACGTCCTCGGTTTGCGCGGAAGGGGCCTCCTCATGGTTCCCCTGAATGAAGCCGTGGAAGAGATGGACCTCAAGAAGATGCGCCCCAGGCAGCAGTGGTTCATGGACCTTCTGGAGATTGCGGAAACTCTGGCAAAACAATCAAAATCGGAAGCCAGACCGGAATGCGCTCCCTGCCCGGACGCGACATGAAGCGGTCGAGGCCCCGTCAGACCTCAGTCCAGCATGGGCAGTGGTCTATCCTTGGGACTGGGGCCCTTTTTCTCCGCATAGACCGCGTACACCGGGTCGCTCGGAATTCCCAGGTGGGCGTGCTTGTCGTCCTGCGGCCGCGGCTTGTCCCGGCTCACGAAAACCCTCGGCTCATGGAAGGCCTCTGAATACCTGAAGAGCTCTTCAACCAGGATCACCCTCTCCTCTTCACTCAACTCAAGGCACTTTAACTCACTTCAGTCACTAGAGGTGATGCACGGCAATCATTATCTTACGCCTGTTGGATTAGACGGCAGTAAAAGCTGGTCCCCTTGTCGGGAATCTTGCGTCATACCGAAGGACATTCCATGAACCGGCCGCGCAAACCGTACCGCATTCCGTTTCATCTTATCAGCGTGTTCATCGTGCTGTCCCTGGGAATTGCGATTGCCGGACACGTCTACCACGGCATTCAGAAGAAGGACCTCCGGGAAACCAAACAGGATGAGCTCACCGCCATTGCCGAGCTCAAAGTCAGCCAGATCATGCGATGGCGAAAGGAGCTTTTGGGAGACGCTCAAGTCATTGTGGACAACCGGTTTATCGCCAGCTTCACCGAGGCGTATATCGAGACACCGGCCATCGTAAAAATAGAGAATGACCTGTTGAACTGGATGACTTCCCTCAAGGCAAACTACGAATACCGTCGCGTCGCACTCATGGACGGCAAGGGGAGCTTGCTCCTGTGCGTGCCCGCGGACCAGAGGGAAATCGACATGGAAGCCCTTCAGTTCATCCCTGAGGCGGCGCGTCAAAAAAAACCCCTACTCTCAGACATCTATCGCCTGGGCAACACGGATTTGTCGAATCTCTCTCTCATCGTACCCATTTTGAGTTACCAGGCCGATGACATGAAGTCCATCGCCTTCCTCGTCATATGCATTGATCCCCAGAAGTTCCTGTTTCCTCTCATCAAATCGTGGCCCACTCACAGTGAGACATCGGAGACACTCCTCGTGCGCCGGGATCAAGATCAGATCCTTTTCCTCAATCAACTCAGGCATGCGAAGGACCCGGCTCTCACCCTGCGCATTCCTCTGACGAGCACGGACATCGTCTCTGTCAAAGCGATCCATGGGCAGCATGGGATTGTCGAGGGTGTCGATTATCGAGGCAAGGCCGTTCTCGCCTGGGTACAGGCCATCTCCGGCTCACCCTGGTATATGGTTTCCAAGGTTGACAAGGATGAGATCTACGCGCCGCTGCGCAACCACGACTGGCTCGTCATCTCACTGGTGACCGTGCTCATCATGGGAGCCGCCGTCAGCGTCGGTCTCATCTGGAGCCAGCAGAACTCCCAGTTCTTCCGCAAACAGTACGAATCGGAACTCAGACGCCATGAGATCGCCAAGCGATACGAATTCCTGACTCAGTATGCCAATGACGCCATTCTCCTGGAAGACCTTAAGGGCAGGATTCTTGAGGTGAACGAGCGGGCGTTGGTCGCCTACGGATACAGCCGCGAAGAAATGCTGCGCCTCAACATGCAGGAAATTCGCGGGCCCGGCATCATCTCTCGCAGCCAGGGATTTTTCATGCCCCACGAAGAGAGGGGAATCGTCTTCGAAACCGTCCATCGGAGAAAAGACGGTTCCCTCTTTCCCGTGGAGGTGAGCTCCCGGGTGGTTCAACTGGGGGGGGCGGATTACGTCCAAAGTATCATGCGGGACATCACCGAGCGCAAGCAGGCCGAGCTGGCCATGCGGGAGGCTCGGGACGAACTCGAGAACCGCGTGGAGGAGCGCACCGCGGAACTGGTGAGAGCCAATGAAGTCCTCCAGAGCGAGATCGTCGAGCGGAAGCGGATGGAACAAGCTCTCAGGAAATCGGAAGCCATGCTCAAGCTGCGATCCTCACAGCTTCTCCTGGCCCAGGAAACGGAACGCAAACGGCTTGCCCTCGACCTCCACGACAGCATAGGCCAATCCCTGAGCGCCATCAAAATGGGAGTGCTGGAGAGTCACCGCAGCATGAAAAACGGCCTCGACGGCCACAAGTCTCTCGAACCCGTGCTCCAGATGATCCAACAGTCCATCCAAGATGTGAGAAGAATCTACATGAACCTCAGGCCCTCCATTCTCGACGATCTGGGGATCCTGGCAACCATCGAGTGGTTCACGAATGAGATGGGCAAGGTGCACCCCGACATGCGCATCCAAACGAACATCTCGGTGGAAGAGGAGGAAATCCCGGAAGGACTGAAAATCGTCGCCTACCGCATCCTTCAGGAGAGCTTCAACAACATCGCCAAGCACAGTGGAGCCACCCTGGTGAACATCTCTTTTGGAATGAAGCACGGGCGAGTCGAACTGAAGATCACCGACAATGGGAATGGTTTCGAACCGCACGAAACCACATCCAGGAACAATCCGACGGGGGGACTGGGGCTGGGGAGCATGCGGGAGAGGGCGGAGCTTTCGGGGGGGGACTTTACCATCGTTTCCCGGATCGGAGACGGGACCGAAGTGAGCGTCTCCTGGCCTTGCTCCTGAGGTTTCCGAAGCGGCACGGAACGCCCGGGGAGTCCTGATGTGGCCGGACATAACTTCCCGCACAATTGTGGTGGGTGAATTACAACTGTGCCCACCCTACGCCTCAACCACCCCAGGGCTCGAAACATCGGCTCATGGCGGATTGGCGTGAGAATGTACGGATCATCAGGTGACCACAGCCCACCCCACGTAGTGTAGGGCCTTGTGCCCGTCCTAAACGCCCACAAGGGGCTATACTACAGCAGGCGTTTATGACACAAATCCGCGAAGGCCCGAAACATCGTAGGGTGGGAACTTCCTTTTGAACCCACCAACTCACCACCCCCCCACGCATTTCCGTCCAAAACTACTGGGCCTAAACGCGGAGAAGCAGGAGCACCTCGTAACCGATCAGGATCATATATAAAAATGGAATTGTTAGAAGAACCACCTTTGCACTGATCTTCCCCCCCCATACGGTGCAGTTCTTCAGGATGAGGAGCGCCATCAGCCCGGAAGCCGTGAGGAGGTACTTGGACAGCAGGAAAGGCAGATGGCCAAACTGGAGAAAGAAAGCCATGACGGGATTGAGCTCCTGGGCACCACGGCCGATGAGCTCCAGGGTGAATAGGGCGTCCAGGATGGACAGGGAGAGGATGACCACGATGACCAGAAGGAAGGCGGGACTGTACACATCCACAAACCGATGCCTATCCCAGTCTTCCGCCCTGCGCGAGTTGCGCCGGGATCCGCGAAGACTGGCCCAACTGAAAGGAGAAGTCGGTTTCGCCCGACGGTCCTTGCCCGATCGCCTCTCTGGGCAATAGGATGCCTGCAACTCGGTACAACCTGCTTTCGTTTCCATCCGCCGCACCTTAAAATGAACTCTGCTTTGACGACCCTGTGCAGAGTGTTCAACACTAGCCAATCCGGCTGGGATTATCAAGTTTCAATTTGGCGCTTCAGGGGCTCGGGATGAAAGCCCCGGTGCCTTTGCACCGGGCCGGCCCCTGAACTGAGCGCCCGCCGCTTCGGCGGAAGAACGGAAGGAGGGGTTGGAGGGTGAATCCAGTCAACAGAAACACTTTGACAGTCCTGGTGTGTGTTTTTGCGCTCCTTGTTACAGGATGCGCCACGACGGGGAGCACAAAACCCGCCCGCCACCCCGCGGAAGGGCCTGCCGAGGCAGAGGGGGACGGTGGGTGGTGGCACGTCCGCTACGGCATCCTCTGGCCGGAAAACACCGAGCCGGCCTGGAACGTCGACATGATGCTCGCGGACCGAGTCATTGGACCGGTTCTGAAGAGGCACCGGCATGACATCACCCTGTGGCGCTTTCACAGGCGCGCGGCCCGAGACGGAGCCGGGCATCAGTTCAGTTTCATCTTTTTTTCTTCCCCCCAACGGGCCCGTGACGTGATGGAAGATCTTCAGGCGAACCAGACACTCAAGGCCATGAAGATCCAGGGGGTCATCGTCCAGGAGAGCTACGATTCCACCTCTGCGGTCACGAAGTCCAAGATTGAAGACACGAGCGACGCCAAGTGGTCTCCTCCCGTTCAGAAAGCCTGGCCCTATTTCATCATGGGGGTAAGCGAGATGTGGCTTCGGCTCATTCAGGATGCACGAGGGCAGATCCAGGGCGACAAGTCTTCCGAATCACTTTCCGAGACCTTGGACACATACAGGCAGGTGAACACGAAGATCGTGGAAACATGGAGGGATGAGGGCCGGCACGCCTTCCTCCACCACCTGAACGCCCTTTTCGGATACGAGCCCCTCGTCGTCTACGAACGAAAGCTGATGGGATTTTGAGTGGCTATGGCCCACGTCTGTTGCGAGACACTTCTTATTTCACCGCGGAGAGCGCGAAGAGAACAATTTGTGCGAAAAGAATTTCTGCGCTCTCGGCGCTCTCTGCGGTGAGTTCCAAGCTTTTCATGGTTCCGGGTAGCTCGAAGGACCATGAGGCATTGCGGCACCAAACCTCGACTCAAGGATAAGCCAATGACACCAGGCCCGACGACGTGCGCCGTCTGCGCCCAGCACCCGGTTTTCACCAACTGCACCGGCTGCGGCACGGGCATTTGTGAGTCCTGTGCCCATTTTGAGCTCATCGGTTCGGGATGCGGTTGCGTGTGGCCCGCATACTACTGCAGCCGGTGCGTGGCGGACCCCCTGATCAACCCCAACGCTCCCTTGAGGTAGCAGACGAAACCTTCCATCTCCTTGTTCATTCCTTCGCCTTCAGCCCGTCCACGAGCTTTTTGACCGCGCTCATATACTCTATCAGGCCACGGGCAAAAATGTCGTTGTGGTTCGCTCCCCGGATCTTGAGCAACGTCTTGTCCCTGGATTTGGAGGCATCGTGCAGGGCCTGACCATCGGAGAAAGGGATGATGTGGTCGAATTCGGCGTGGATGATGAGCAGGGGCTTGTCGAATTCCCTGACCTTGTCAACGTTCCTGAACCCTTCTTCCTCCCGGAATCCGATGGATGCGGCATCCACGCCGAGAAGCTCGAGAAGTGGCGTGGCATAAGCGAAGCCGCTCTCGATGATGAGGGCGTCCAGCTTGTCCTGATGATTGAAAGCGATCTCAGCCACGGAAGCACTCCCCAGGGACCTTCCCATCGCAACCAGGGGTCCTCCGTATCCGTTTTCCCCGAGCCAGTTTTTCACGAATCCGAACACCACGCGGGAGTCCTGCATCATGGCCGTGACCGTGGGACTTCCCGTGGAGCGGCCGTAGCCCCTGTAATCCACGGGGAGGAAGTTTATGCCCATGCGGTTGTAGACAGGGCCCAGGTCATCGTAGTCGGCGACGATTTCACCGTTGCCGTGGAAGAAGAGAACATTCGCCCCACTCTGGTCAATCATGTGAAACCGGGCTCCGACGACCACGTCTTTCTCCACGGGAATGAGCACATCCCGCGACGGGCCACCCCTGTCCGACGCATGCCATTCCGGGCGCGGATGGAAGAGACGCGTGATCACTTCGGGGCGGTCGAGGGGCGAGTAATCCACTCTTGGTGCACTTTGCATGTGGAAACCTCCGTGGCAGAATTACATGCCTTAATGTTCACGTCTCCCGAATCAACTGGAGGAGCTCTTCGGCGGAGATCCTCCCGCTCACGTCGGTGCCGTCGAGGAGGCTCGTTGCGAGCTCCCGTTTGTCCTGATGGAGCTTCACGATTTTTTCCTCGATGCTGTTTCGAGTCACCAGCCTGTAGACCGTCACCGGAAGCTGCTGGCCGATGCGGTGGGCCCTGTCCGCCGCCTGGTCTTCCACGGCGGGGTTCCACCAGGGATCCAGATGTATCACGTAGTCGGCCGCCGTGAGGTTGAGCCCCAGCCCCCCCGCCTTGAGGCTGATGAGGAAGAGATCCCCTTTCCCGGCCTGGAAGTTCTCCACCTCTCGTTGCCGATCTTTTTGAGGAGTGCTTCCGTCGAGGTACCGGTAGTCGATCTTCCGGAGATCGAGGTCTTCCCGCACGCAAGCGAGATGTCCCACAAACTGGCTGAAAACCAGGGCCTTGTGCCCGTTTTCCAGGAGCTCCCTCACGATCTCCCCAAAGAGTTCGAGCTTGGAGCTCCTGATCTGGCTGTCCGGCAAAACCAGCCTGGAATTGCAGCATGCGAGACGCAGCCTCGTGATCTCGGCGAGAATCTTCACGTGCTTTTGCCCCGCCGGCGCCGTGTCCCCCTCGAGCCGCTCGAGGGCCTGCCGCCTGAGGGCCTCATAGAAGGCCGTTTCCTCGGGGCTCATCTCCACCTGCAGGACCACCTCGGTCCTGGGCGGCAGCTCTTCCAGGACCTCCGATTTCAGGCGGCGGAGCACAAAGGGCCTGATGAGCTTCTTCAGCCGTCTCCTGGCATCCCGGTTGCCGTATCTCTCCACGGGAATGGCGAAGCGTTCGTTGAATCGCTTGAAGGAGCCCAAAAGGCCGGGATTGATGAAGTTGAACAGGGTCCAGAACTCGCTCAAATGGTTCTCAATGGGAGTGCCCGTGGTGATGAGCTTGAAATCGGCCTTCAGGCCCATCGCCGCCTGAGAGCGCTTGGTCGTCATGTTCTTGATGGCCTGGGCCTCATCGAGGACGATGGTGCTCCAGTGAATCGTGGATAGCAGCGCCGCTTCCTGATGAAGGAGTCCGTAGCTGCAGATGAGCACATCGAAGGGGCCAAGGCCCCTCACCATCTCTTCCCTGCTCGACCCGCCGAAGAGAATCGCGTTCAGGGTGGGAGCGAAGCGGTTCGACTCTCCCGTCCAATTCATGCAAACGGAGGTGGGAGCAACCACAAGGGCCGGACCATGGGATGCCCGATGCAGCAACACGGCGAGTGCCTGAAGAGTCTTCCCCAATCCCATGTCATCCGCCAGGCAGGCGCCTATTCCAAGATGAGCGAGCCTTGCAAGCCACTTGAAGCCCTCCGTCTGGTAGTGGCGCAGCTCGGCCTTGAGGGTGGACGGCACTTTCGGCTCAAGGGCACCGGCCGCCTTGAAATTCTCGATCCGCAGCTTCCAGGCCTCGTCCACCTCGGCATCGGGCACGTTAACCGCCAAATCCTCGATGGCGAGGGCGGCAAGGGGGTGCACCCTGTATTCCTTTCCCCGCCGGTCCGTGTAGGCTTCCAGTTCCTCGAGCCTTCTGCGAAGTTCCCGGGTCAGGGCGATGAACTGCCCTTCCCCGATGGGAATGAACCGGGTGGGGCTGTTCTGAACCAGCTCCAGAACCTTTCGCATGTCGAGGACGAGGCCGTCGTCCACGGTCAGGTGCCCACCCACTTCAAACCAGTCGTTCCTGCTTCGGATGGAAAGGTGCATCCGGTCAAACGAGAGCTCACGGGTGACCTTGATTTTCTCGCCCTCCGGCCACTCGACGATGACTCCCCCCGCATCCTGGAGGGCCTTCAGATCCAGCAGCACCTGCAGGCACTCCTCGGGAACGTTCAACCTCCACCTGCGCTCAGTGTCGGGCAAGTCGGCAAGGATCGAGGAATGGCGTTCGACCGCATTGGTCATCTCCTCTTCCCTCACAAGATCCCTCCGGGCTTGGAGCCTCCTGCCGCCCACCTCGGCGATGACATTCTCCATTCCCTGCCCTGGCTTGAGGTAGGGGCCTCCTTCGGGAAATGGTTTGGCGAAGAACTCGAGACTGAACCCGGAACCCGTGGGCAGGAGGTGCACATGGGGAGTCGGGTCCGCCTCGACCTGAACGATGTCCGATGCAGAACCCCCGATGGCTGAGTGGACCATGACCGTGGACGAAATGGCCGAAATGGCCGACAGGAGCTCTTCCCTGCCTGTCTCGGGGATCTGGAGTCCCTTTTCCCCGATGATTTTTGCCATGCGGCGCTGTTCTTCCGTCAACTCGATCACCTTGAACCGCGTGGGAGTCTCCTGCACCATCACCACCCGGGAATTGTTACACCTGGGCGAAAAATGGACCCTGAGGTTGGAGCGCTCCTGTGCGACGGTGATATCGGGGTCACCCTTGATCACCTCGACCCGGATGGAGGGTGAATCACTGAGAAATACCAGGGGATGCCCAACCAGGGCGGGCAGAGCCTTTTCCATGTCAAAATGGTAGCTGTAGGCGCGGTAGTAGTTGACGCTCTTGCTCAGGGCCGCCCGGATCCTCTTGTCCTGCTCGGTGATGCTCCCAAGCTTCGTCCCGTTGTAGAACCTTGCCAGCGACACGGGACGCCCCTTGGTCCAGGCCCCACTGCCGCTGCGCTTCTGCTCGACAGGCTGAAGACCGATCATCCCTTCGGTGTAATGGAGGTGCCAGACCAGGCGGGTGCCGGGATCCCCTTCCCCTGCGCCGTGCTGCTGAGAGGCGGTCATCACCAGAGCCCTCAGGTTCTTTCGCCAGGGCTCCTCGAGGGGAATCATTTTCGCCAGGGACTTCACGCCCGTTTCATCTTCCACCTTCTCGATGAAGTTGCGCCGCACCGGAGTGTCTCGCTCCGCCCGGCACAGGATCTCCGCGCACTCCATGGCGAGCCAGTTCAAACCGATCTCCCTCGCTTTGATGAAGAGATTGCTCAAGGCGTCGATCCTCGCTGTGGTGAGCCGGTTGTCCAGCCAAAAAGAGGCGAAAGCGGAAAACAACACCGCGAGGCTCTCATGGCGGCTGTCGACCAGGGAGAGGATCTCCCGGGCCCTTTCCGGTTCGCATTTCTGCAAATGCTGCATGGCTCGGAGGGCATGGCAGGGTGGTCCAAAGAGAGGATCTCCCGAATACCGGGACTCGGCTGTCTTCAGGACTTGGTCGATCCTTGGCAGGAGGGATGGGTCCTGCTTCAAGAGAAGGGTGAAGATGAAGAGTAGCCCGGAGGTCCCCCTGAAGAATGCGTTCCTCTTTCCCGTCATCCTGCGCAGTTCGATGAGCTCGGACTCGAAGAGACCCACGGCCTGTTCGACGTCTCCTTCCATGAGGCTCAGGCAGCCAAGGAGCCCTTCCGTCATGCCTTCCGATTTCAGAACCGGGAGGATGGATCTGACTTCGGCCAGGCGCCCGGCCATGAGGAGCCTCACTGCCAGATGATGGAAAAACAGGAACCTCAGGTTTCTTGGAATGCTGTGCAGGAAGTCCCGCTCCAGGGCGAAGTCCAGAACAGCATGGTCCGACTCCAGCCTGGAGATGGTGTTATGGAAGACTGCCATGACGGCACGGACCTGCAGCTCCACGGGGAGCGTCCTGAACCATTCCCTTTCAAAGGGCTTTGCACACACCTGAACGTAGGGGTCCACATCACCGGTGGCTGAGCGGCAACCGCTGATGAGCTCCGCTTGAGCACGATCACACATCTCCACGTCATCGGTGTAAACCCCCATGCGAAATTCCCTCATGAGCAGGAGACAAAATCTCGAGCGGCTTTCGAACCTATCGAACCTCAGGGGTAGAACCCGCTGGACAGCCTGAGCCATGGCCTCGTAGTTGCCCGAAGCCACGGCGCACCGCGACACCCTCTCCAGGATGGAGGCATCGCAGCGGAGGTGGTGATCCAGAACGCCCAAGTCCTGCAGTCCCCTGATGTGTGGATCCAATGCCCTTGGGGACTTGATGCTCTTGCCGAGGAAGTGGAGCTCCGGGCTCGAGAGGATTCTGTAGACGGCGCTGACCGTCGTCGGGGCATGAGTGATCGAACAAAGCTCGACCAGAGACTTTCCCAGCGGTGAGAGCCCTGCGTATTGCTCAAAAAGAAAATCATTCCCGTTCTTCTTCAATGTCCGTCCCATTCCCTGTTGCCGGCGAGTTGAAGCGACGATGTCGAGTTGCGGTTCAACTTTCAAGTATACCACAATCCATTATTTATTTTGGCCACTTGTTACATTGAGGGTGGGGTCAAAAGTGAGGGCAAATTCCGCATTTGATCCTGGAACCTTTTCAACAATCATGGTTCCCGGCAATACGCCGGAAAACCGTGCGAACTCGGCGGGACATTGAATCGTCGCCTTTCCATCGCCCCCGGGAGATGCTACAGTGCGGCCCTGTCGATGAGGTTCCAGCTATGGGCTTCACGACGCCTGAATCGCTCAATCAGGAACTCAAACCGGCCAGACTATGTCCACTCCTTCCGCCTCATCATGGCTGGCGGTCTCCGATGCCAGGGTTCTCTTTCTGGCGAGGATCATACGCCTCCTCGCGTACGGAGCCATCTCCGTGGTGCTGGTCCTCTACCTGGCGGCCCTCGGACTGAAAGAGAAACAAATCGGCATTCTCCTGACCCTCACCCTCATCGGCGACGCCGGCATCTCCCTGTGGATCACGGTCACAGCGGACCGGGTCGGCAGGCGGAGGATGCTGCTCCTCGGTTCCGGACTGATGGCTCTGGCGGGACTGCTGTTTGTCCTGACGGACGACTTCACCCTGCTGCTTTTCGCCGCCACGGTCGGAGTGATCAGTCCCAGCGGATACGAGGTCGGCCCCTTCCTGGCCATCGAGCAAGCCGCCCTTTCACAGATCGTCCCCGGAAACCGGCGCACCCACGCATTTGCGTGGTACAATCTCATCGGCTCCTTTGCCACGGCGACGGGCGCTTTGGCCGGCGGGTTGACGGTGGAGGGAATTCAATGGGCGACGGGGTCCACTCTGTGGGGTTACAAGGCGGTCATCATCGGCTATGGAGTCCTGGGACTGGTCCTGGCCCTCCTCTTCCATCGCCTGTCCCCCGTCGTCGAATCGGCATCCGTGGGAGGTGCGGCCTCCACGGCAGATAACCTCAGGCACCGTTTCGGCCTGCACCGGTCCAAGGGAATCGTGATCCGGCTTTCCGCCCTTTTCTCGGTGGACGCCTTCGCCGGGGGATTCATCATCCAGACCTTCCTGGCGTATTGGTTTTATCTTCGCTTCAAGGTGGAGCCCGGTGCATTGGGAGCCATCTTTTTCGGGGCCAATGTGGTGGCGGGAATTTCATCCCTCACGGCGGCATGGGTCGCCTCCCGCATCGGCCTCATCCGCACCATGGTCTTCACCCACATTCCCTCCAACATCCTTCTGATCCTTGTTCCGCTGATGCCCACCCTTCCCTTGGCCATCGCGGTGCTCCTTCTGCGCTTCAGCATCTCCCAGATGGACATTCCCACCAGGCAATCGTACACCATGGCCGTGGTGCATCCCGATGAAAGATCCGCCGCGGCAGGCATCACGGGAATTGCGCGAACCATCGGCGCTTCGCTCTCTCCCACTCTTGCCGGACCTCTGCTCGCCGGCGCGGCCACGATGAACCTGCCGTTCTACCTGGCGGGAGCCTTGAAAATCCTCTATGACCTCCTGCTGTACAGGAGTTTCATCACCCTGAAGCCCCCCGAGGAGAAGCCCTGAGACCCGCATCGGAATGGCAGGCTAATTGCTTACACAGTGAGCGATTTCCACTTCACCGCGGGTTGATCATGAATACCAAATGAGTGAGCAAAACCAACATCTGTTCTCTTGGTCCAGGAGACACGGCATCGAAGGCCGGCCAAGGCGGCGGTTTTGACGCTGTCCTACGCAATGCAGCCACTCCGGCCCCCGCCCCTCTCCCGACCCCAGAGGCGACCACTCTCGCCGCAGCCGCCCTGCCTCCCGACGGCAATGCCCTATTGGGGGCAACCCCATCGAAGAGCTCCCTCCCGAAGATCGCCCAGTCAAGTTATTTGCAGGAGGCGCACCGCGCCGCAACCAGCCCCACCGGCGGCGGATGGGCCATCTACAAGGATGATCAGCTCCTGCGCAATCCGGGCGGAGACTTCTACGACCTGCCGGGGGCCCGCGTCCTCACCGCACCGGAGAAAAGGGAACATTTTGCCGCACGGATAGGCAAGGATCTCTCCGATGCGGTGGGCAACATCAAGAGCCTCTTCCATAATCTCTTCCTCGGATCCAGAATCCTCTACCGGGATCAAAACAACCAGATCAGGGAAGGCAGGCAGCGGGGCCTCTTGCGGTCCCTGGGAGATTTTTTCAAGAACCTGGGCAGCGCTTTGACACTGGGATTCTGGAACCCTGGGGGAGACAAGGCTCCCCAGGGCGTGGCAGGGCGCATCAAGCATTCGTTTTCCAAGTTGCGGGAAGCCGTCTTCGGAGATCTCATCGGGGGCGTCACGGGAAGCGTCAATCACATGGGGAAGAACCTGCTCCTCGCGGGTTGGAACCTCGTTGAAGTCATTCCGGACGCAACCATCGGGAATTTTGACGCGGGAAGAAAACTGACCACATCCGTGTTCGACAATGGACAGGTTCTCGTGGAATACTTGACAGACGTGATTCCCTCCGGGGACGCGTGGTTTCGAGTCCACGCCGGGAGCCTGAAGGACATGAAGCCACCCATCGTGTACAACATCACGCTGCCCGAGCACTATCCCCAGGATACCAGGTGGCAGCACATTCACAACACACCCTTCCGAAAGTCCATCGAAACCATTGGAGCCCTGCTTGCCGATGCGGCATCGTTCCTTCTCATCGGCCAAACCGGCACCTCGAGCGGCAAGAGTAACACCCAGTGAGATTTCCGTTGTCCCGGCCGGTCCTTCTCGGTAAATAGTTAGGACATCCAGAGGCGGGAAATCACTTTCCCGGGGCCTGGAGATACTCCGAATTGCCCAGGCAGCGGAAATCCCGCAGTTTCGGGGTGACCTTCACGGATACCCACCACGGGAATGAACCCATCCGAAGGAGACAGACAATGGCCACTTTCAAGTGCGGCAAGTGCGGGTTTGAAAAGGACTCCCGGTGCAAACCCCAGAAGTGTCCTCAGTGCGGGGAAAAAAAGACTTTCGAGAAATCGGAAAAGAAGGACTGACCCACGGGAAAACCCATGGAAGACGAACATCGCGGAAAGATCGACAATCGCCTGACCCCCATTGACCTCTACAAGCTCACTCCCAGGACCAACTGCAGGGAATGCGGATTCGCGAGCTGTCTGGCCTTCGCCACCCAGGTGGTCGTCGGCAAGGCGGATCTCGAAGCTTGCCCGCATTTGGATCCCGGGACCGTGGGGCCGATGCGGTCCAAGCTGGCCCAGCAGCACGAAGCCGGCATCGGCGTGAGCCGGGAAAGCTTTGAAAAGACCCTGGAGTTTCTGCGCAGAGAAGCTGACAAGTGGGATTTCCGAGACATCGCGGAGAGCCTCGGAGCCCGTTTTTTCCTGAAGGACGGCAAGCAGGCCCTTGCCCTGCCCTACTTCGGCAGCATGCTCACCGTCACCAGGGAGGACATCGCCGATGACTCGGGAACGCAGACCAATCCCTGGGAGAAGATCCTGATCTACAACTACGTCATTGGGGGAGCTTGCGAGCCCTCAGGATCCTGGGTGGGAATGGAGAGCCTTCCCAATTCGGTCTCCAAGATCAAAAGCCTCAAATCCCATTGCGAAAAACCATTGGCCGAACGATATGCAGGCCGTCTCCACGAGCTCCCGGAGACCCTCCAAGGCTTTGGGAGAACTCTCCATCTCGTGGAGGAGAAAGTCGACTTTGCCGCCGAGTTCCAGGTTTTTCCCAAGCTGGCGGTACGGGTTTTGTGGTGGGATGAGGACCCCGCCGAGGGATTTCGGTGTGAAACGAAATTCCTGTTTGACTCAAAAGTCCTTCAGGTCATCGATCTGGAGTCTCTCGTCTTCGCCTCGGAACAGATTACGGACCGCCTCATGGGAAGAGAAATGCACGATCACAGCCATTAGACGGAACCCTCGATCTCAGCGGCCGCCGTTACCGGCGGTCCGCTGCGATGAACGGCAAGGATATCCCCCATCAGGCGAGACAATCCTTCACGGCCTTGAGCGCCGCATCGTAATCGGGTTCGTGTGTGAGCTCCTTGACCAGTTCCACGTAGCGCAGGGTCCCCGCCTTGTCCACCACGAAGACCGCCCTCGCCAGGAGCCGCAATTCCTTGATCAGAACTCCGTAAGCCATTCCAAAAGCGGCATCCCTGTGGTCCGACATGGTCTTCACGTGGGTCACACCCGCGGCACCGCACCAGCGCTTCTGGGCAAAGGGAAGGTCCATGCTCACCGTGAGGATCACGACGTCGCCGCCCAACTGGCCCGCTTCATCGTTGAACCGACGGGTCTCCAAGTCGCACACGGGGGTGTCCAGGGAGGGAACCGATGAGATGACGACCACTTTCCCTGCAAAGGAAGAGAGCTTCACGGGGGAAAGCCCGTTGTCGAGCACTTCGAAATCAGGCGCCTTCTGACCCGCTTTCAGTTCATTGCCAACCAGTGTCAATGGATTTCCCTGGAACGTGATCGCACCGGAACGCTCTGCCATTTTGCCTCCTCCTCATTCATGAAACCGCGCAATGGATTGAAAGAACTTGTTGAAAGGTCGCCGATTCATCACATCACTCAAAACGATTTAGCGGGAAATTAGGGACGAACGTCCATCCCGTCAACTCCCCGGCTCACTTACAGCCGTCCCTCCGGCCACGGGGAATTTGAACGACCTAAAACCGGTGACGACGGCTGTCAGCCCTTTCGGCCGCAGACAATCATCCGAGAGTTCATGAAGCCGTAATCCCCTTCGGCGGCGTGGGGGGAAAAGTCGCTGATGATCCGAATGTCCTCGAATCCGGCCTGGGAGAGAAGCACGCGCAGGGCGTCGGCATCGTAGAACCGAATGGCGTATGTGCGGTCCCGAATGAGCCCCATGCTCTTGCTCAAAACCACCTCGCGAACGGATATGGCCCCTTCCCTCATTTCCCGCTCTCGGCACACGAGCACGTCGGAGCCTATTTCATGCCAGGCCCTGGGTGCGAACCGCTTTCTCACGTAATCCCCGTCCGTCAGGTCCAGCAGCAGCCAGCCGCTTAGGCGCAGGAGCCGGTGGCACTCCATGAGGATCTCCCGGTCGGCATCGGGTTCAGCAAGATAGCCCAGGGAATTCCCCATGATGAGCACGTGATCGAAAGTCCCGGAGAGAAAGCCCGTGTTCCGCGCATCGGAGAGCACACAATCCAGGCGGCGGCTGGCCCCTTCCCCTTCCCTTCGGGCATGGGCGAGGAGCACGTGTGAGTAGTCCTGCAGGACGCACCCGGCGATCCCCCTGGCCTGGAGTTCATGGCTGTGCCTTCCGTGTCCCCCGCAGAGATCGAGGATCCGGTGGTGAGGAAGGATAGGGAGCAGGGCAACGACCAGGTCCACTTCCTTTTGCGTCAACGCATGGTCGCAAACGGACCGGGCGTCGGTGAGGAGGTAGACCTCGTCGAACATGCTCTTCCACCAGTCGGGATCAACCGTGATGGTCATGGTGACTCCGGGTCGGCTCCGAAGCTGAACAGACCGTCCGAGGCAATGATGGCGGCGGATCCGCCCCACGGCTGCATGCGGGCGATCTCCAACTCATCCTCCTCGATGCGTATGATTCCGTCCAGTTCCCCACGGAGCCACATCCTTTCGAGCTCCATGCAGTCGGCCCACAGAGCAGCCCCGTAGCCCAGGAGGGCCTCAATTTGCGCGGGAGTGAGCAACCGGGGACGCAAGGCGATCTTGATAGGACCGAGTAGGTACGTGAACCGGTGCTCCAGAGCCATCTCCTTCTGGGCTTCAAAGACCTCGGCCACACTGTCGAAGGGCATGCTCAGAACAGCGTCGTTGATCCGCTTGACGGCATCCCGCACCATCATGTCCGAGTGAAGCACGGCGAGGGGCTGCACACCTCCGCCGCTTCCCACGTTGGTGGGAACTCCCCCGAAGCGGCCCAGAAAGCCGAGCAGTCCATCGGGGCTCATGAGGCATCTAAAATCCGTCTGGACCTGTTCGGGAACCATCCGTCCATTCTCCTGGTCCAGAACAGGGATGACTTCGGCCCATCTGTGGAGCGGAATCCTTTCCTGGACAATGTAGTGGCCCGTATGGAGTGCGAGAGCCACGGCCTCGTCCCCATCCGGGTTGACACCGCCCACCTTGACTCCCTTTCCCGAATAACCCCTCTCGGGTTTCAGCACCAGCCGTTCCCAATTCTTCCGGGTCCATTGGACCAGGTCCCCGATGGCCTCCCCGCCGGGGCCGATGGTTTCCCTCTCACGGAATTGCCGGGTCCAAGGGGTCCTCTCCACGATCTCCCGGTGAAACCGTCCAGCCTGGGCGCCCGTGAGCACTTCAAACATGCTCTTCACGTTGATGGGCTCGGTGCCTCGAGGATTGATGACCCGTCCCTCCCTCACCGCCTGGAGAAGAGGGGTCAAATCATGCTTTCGGTGAAGGGCAAGGAGGACATCGGAATTGAAATCCACAAAGGCGATGGAAACAGGGGTCCCCTGCCAGCAGACTTTCCCGTTCCGCACTTCGAGGTCGTGAGGGGGTATCAGGATGCCCGTGATGCCGTCCACAGAGGTGAGGTGTCTGGCAAGGTTGATGTTCTCCGTCACGTCTTCGAGGGTTTCCTCCTCGGCCACCACCGCGATCAGCCCCGGGTTCCTGCCCTCCCGTTCCCTGTGAGCCCTTATCAGAAGCTCCACAAACCCGTTGACGGGGAAAAGGAGCGGATGGTCAAAATCCACCCGGACGGGAATCGGCTTGATTGCGTTGAGCTTTTCCCAGACAGCTTTCCCGATGATCTGGGTGACCCGCTGGTAATCCCAGCCACCCGGGCTGCCGAGATTCCATTCAGAATGATATCCCCAAAATGCGCTCAAAGTGCACTCCTGTCTGGGTGGTTTTCCGTTGAAGCGACCTCCTCGAGCTTCCTCTCCAGGAGGTGAAAGGGGATCTCTCCGCCGGCGAGGAGCGTCCGGTGGAAGCGGTCCAGGCCCATTGCGGGCCCATGCCTCTCCCTGAGGCGCACGATCTCGTATCGTCCAAGGGTGTAACACAACTGGTAGCCCGGGTTCAGCCGGAACCGCTCCACCTGGGTCACAGCCTCCTCGCGGCTGAAGCCGGCTGTCGTCAGCAAATCCAGGGCGTCGCCCATCGACATGAATCCCGCGGCGAGACCGATGTCGATCCGGCAGCGGGCAGCCCTCCAGAGGCGGCGCTTCAAATCGACCAGGCATTCGATGGGTTGTTCCACGTACCCGTAATCCACGAGAAGGGATTCCACGTAGTAAGCCCACCCCTCGTAGAAGAGAGGGGATTCGATCTGACTGCGCACGGGATTGGAGAGCATCCTGCGGGTCGAGTCCAAAAGAAAATGGCCGGGAAACGTCTCATGGGCGGTCAGGAACCGGTACTCCCTGTGGAGGCGCTTGCGCAGGAGATCCGAAGCCTCCCGGCCTCTTCGCCCAGGGAGGGCGACGGTGATGTAGAAGAAATCCGCCTCCATCACATCCCGCGTGAACGCGGCACAGAAAGACGCCGAACTGCGCACGGACTGGAGATAAGTGGGAGTTGGGCGAATGAGAGGGAACCTCCCGTCCATGGCCCCGGCGAAGCCGTGGTCCTTGAAGAAAGCCTGGAGGGATCCCATTTCCCCTTCGTAGAGCTCCAACGTGTCGCGGGTTGCCACTTCGCTGGGCAGGTAACCGTGGTAGAGCTCCCGCCAGGAACGCCCCCCATCGATCCTCCTTCCGAGTGCTTCGAGCTTCCCGAGGCAGTCGGACCACTCCTCCCTTCCGATCTCGTAGACTTCCTCGAGGCTCTTGAGTGAACGGAAGTGGTCCTTGAGAACAGTCTCGACGGGAGACGATGCGAAGGCACCGTCGGGGATCGGGGAAACGGACCCAAGGAATGCGGAGAATTCGCCCAGGGCGGAGAGAGAGCGCTCCAGGCCTTCGTGCAGTCCGGGTTCCCCCTTGGGCATGACCCGGGAAACCTCCGCGAGATATCTCTCGCAGTCGCCCGCCATAAGGGTCGCGGCTTGGTGGAAACTTCGGGGTATCCTCGAGAGATTCCCCATTCCCTGCCGGAGCAGGCGGCACATGCCGTCCAGGCGTGACCGGGCGCGATCCACCCTCTCCCGGCTGGTTTCGCAGGGTTTTGTGAGTGCGTGATCCAGCCCGATGAAGGCAATTTTCAGGTAAAGGAGGGGATTGTGACACCATGATCGGTTCTCGGAGAGCTCCAGAAGCGCCCCAGCGACACTGGCCTTCAAGTGCTCCCGGTCGATCACATCCTCCAGAGGCTCACCCTCGCCCGGGTCCAAACGCTCCAGAATGGTGCCAAAATTCTGGAGGACGGAAATGGACTCCTCAACGGACAAACTGTCCAGGTTGTCCACCTGATCGAAATGCTCCGCGGCCTCCCTCGCCCGAGGAACGAAGTGGAACTCGTCACTGGCGCACATGACGGGAAAGCGCTTTGCCATGAAGCTGAAATAACTGGAAGATGTCTCTTCCAAAGAGCCGGTCATGAAAACTCTCTCACGCGTCGGATTTGGGCAGCTGGTCCAGGGACCACTCCATGGGGTCGATCAATTCAAAGCCGGCGTCCCTCAGTTTTCGCTTCACCAGGGACACATTGCTCGTGAGGAGATACGGAAAGACGGCGCGCTTGCCTTCCTCCCAATGCCTGGCCACGAGAATGCTCCCAAAGGAGATCTTCTCCTCGGTGATGGTGTCGACGATCCGTTTCATCTGCCCGATCTTGTCTTCCACGAGGATGCAAAAGAGGGTTCCCGGCTCCTCGATCCCTAGGACATTGATGAAGGCGCGCATGAGGTCCCGGATGGATATGATGCCTCTGAGCTTGCCTTCCTGATCCACGACGGGAAAAGCTCCCACGCGCATCTTCTGCATGAGCAGGATGACGTCTTCAAGGGTATTCATGGGGGAGATGGTGACGGGATTTCGGGTCATGATGTCCTTGACCATTAAACTCTCGACCCGCTCTAGCTCCTTCTTCGATTCATCCTCACCCAAAAAGGGCGATGGCAGGGCCGTGCGGACGTCCCGGTCGGTGATGATCCCAACGACCGTCCCGTCTTTCTCCACGACAGGCAAGTGGCGGATGCGGTGTTTTGCCAGGAGTTCGCTTGCGTCGAGAACGCTGGCGTCTGGATGGACCGAGATCACATTCTTCGTCATGGATTTGTCGATGAACATATTCCCTCTCCTTTTTCAACGACTTGAGTGATGGCACACAGGAGTCATCCGGGAAACCATTTTTTTGGTCGAATTCTCTCTTATATTCATTGGACCAGTGAGCCGAGCAAAACCCCTTTTCATCACTCCCCGAGCAGGACCTTCACGTGGTTGACGATGAGCTCCGGCAGGCGCTTGAGCGAGTAGCCCCCTTCCAGGACGGAGATGACCCTTCCTCCACAGTACTTGTCCGCCATCTCCACGATCCTCTCCATGATCCATGAAAAGCATTCCGTGGAGAGGTTTATGCCCGACATATCATCGTCCGCATGGGCGTCAAACCCGGCGGAAACCAGGATCACCTGGGGTTTGAACTGATCGAACGCGGGCAGAAGGTCTCTTTGCAGAAGAGCCTTGTACTCCTTGTCCCCCTGTCCCGGAAGCACGGGCGTATTCAGGGTGAATCCCAGCCCCGGTCCGGAGCCCTTTTCGAACTCCCTGCCGGTGCCCGGAAAGGAAAAAGAGGGGTGCTCATGGATGGAATAATAGAAAACAGTCGGATCCTGTTCGAAGATATGCTGGGTCCCGTTCCCATGGTGAACGTCGAAGTCGATGATGCCCACTCTTTCGACACCCCAATGCAATTGCAGGTACCGCGCCGCAATGGCCACATTGTTGAAGTAGCAGAATCCCAGGGCCTGGCTCACCTCCGCGTGATGGCCGGGAGGTCTCACCGCGCAGAACCCGTTGTCGACCTTGTCCTCCATGACCAGGTTGATCATGTCGAGAATCCCTCCCACAGCCAGCATGGCGATGTCAAAGGTTTCGGGGCACATCTGGTTGTCGGGGCAGCCGTATTCCGGCAAATGCAGCATGCACGCCTCTTCGAACCGCATGACGTGCTTGGGAGTGTGTACCGCTTCGATCCAACGCTGTTTGGCGCGATTCGCCTGGATGGTGATGAGCTTGGAAAGCAGACCGTCCTCGTCCAGTCCCCTGTATATGGCCTCGAGCCTGTCGGGACATTCCGGATGTTCAGGACCCGTTTCATGCAGAAGGAATCGCTCGTCATACAGAAAACCGGTTCTTTTCATGCTCCTCTCCTGTGACACGTGACGCGCAGATTCGATGTGACCGTCAATGGAGTAATTCCTCAGGACATCCCCTCGACACACTCCTGGAATAAGTCTTTCGCCTGGGCAACCCGCGCCCCCGACAGTCCACCCCCTTCCGCCGTCCGGCGGGTGAAGGCATCGACGAACTGCTCCAGGATGCAGAAGCTCAGAACCTGGCAACGCTCCTTCTGAAAGGCTCCCGAGCGCTCCCTGGCGAAAAGCTCCCTGTAAAACCCCAAAGGATCCGGATGATCAGAGTGGAGGAGGCTCCATGCCCAAAACGTGTACTTCATGTAGAAACGCGGCCGGGGTTCCACGTGCCAGCCGACGACGGCGATTCGGTCGTCGGCGCAAAGGAGGACGTGCTCGGGGTGAAATGCGCAGTGTGAGAGGTTGCTCCCCACGATGGGAACATGAATGGAAAAGGCGTTCTTGGACTTTTCCCGATATGCATTCCACTCAACACCCGGCCAAAGGCCCTCGGCTTCCACGAAACCGCAAACAGCGGGCAGCCTTCCGTTGAACCAGTGAAACGAGTTGGCGATCTCCATCTGGCGGGCCTGCTTGTTGCTGACATTGCTCATCTCAAGCCTTTCGGCCGAAAAACGATCCGCAAAGGGAAGCGCCATGTCCCGTCCGGGTTCCTTCAGACGAAGCATTTCCTGGTAGAAGGGAACCAGGATGAGGGAGCGCATCATGGCCTGCACTCTGCCGGCCGTTTCGTCCACCCGCTCCGCCATGCCGGGTGACTCGAAGAGCCCTTGGGACAGGGGCCCGCCATCGATATAGGGATAAAGCACAAACGGGTCTTCGGGTTCAGAAACGGGATTCGGGGTGACGAAAGGTCCGTGGAGGTAGGTGAAGCTTCGCAGGAGCTCGCCTGAGGAGTCGTCCTCCTGCCTCGATTTGATCACCCAACGCTTGCCGGTGACATCCCGGATGAGCCACGCGCTCCGAGAACTTTGCATCAGCCGTGGCTCATCATCAAAATGGACGCGATAACGGAGGCAGAACTCTCTCAGCTCATCAACCATGGGTCGCTCCTCAACGGATTGCGGTGTCGAAGCCGTGGATTGAACTGGAACTCAACGGCGGGAAATCCTCCGCGCCCGTGGGCGCGCACCGACCAGCGAAGCGGAACTCAGGAAGCCTCGGCCAACTCGTAGAATTCAGCTGCCTCGATGACCTCCGCGCTCAGAAGCCGTTTGGCGATCTTCTCCAGGAGATCCTTCTTCTCGGTGAGCATGCTCTTCACGTGCAGAGCCCGCTCATCGATGAGCCCCTTCACTTCTTCGTCCAGCTTGGCCGCGGTGGCTTCACTGTATTCTTTGGCGCCATATCCCAGTTGATCCTGGCCCAGGAACACGGGATGCTTCTGCCTGGGATAGGTCGAGAGTCCCAGGGTTTTCCCCATGCCGTATTCCGCCACCATGGCCCGCGCAACGTCGGTGGCCCGCTGGAGGTCGTTGTGGGCCCCCGTGGAAATGTCGTCGAAAACGATGGACTCCGCCATGCGCCCGCCAAGGAGAACGTCGATTTTTCCCAGGAGCTCCTGGCGTGTCATGAGATACCGGTCCTCCGTTGGAAGCTGCTGGGTGTATCCCAGGGCCGCAACGCCCCGCGGGATGATGGAGATCTTGTGAACCTTGTCCGCGCCGGGTGTGAAGGCGGCAACCAGAGCATGCCCGGTTTCATGGTATGCAACGATTTCCTTCTCCCTCGGATTGATGACCCGGTTCTTCTTTTCCAGACCGGCGATGATGCGATCCACGGCCTCGTCCAAATCCTCCATCTGGACGGCATCCCGGCTCTTTCTTGCCGCAAGGAGAGCCGCCTCGTTCATGATATTGGCCAGGTCGGCACCCGAGAACCCCGGGGTCTTCTGCGCAATGACCCTCAGATCCACTTGGTCGGCAAGCTTCACCTTCTTGGCGTGTATCTTCAGGATGGCCTCCCGCCCATTGACGTCGGGACGGTCCACCAGCACCTGACGATCGAACCTGCCCGCCCTGAGGAGGGCCGGATCGAGTATTTCCGGGCGATTTGTGGCCGCAAGAATCACCACCCCCACCCGCGGATCGAATCCGTCCATCTCCACGAGGAGTTGGTTGAGGGTTTGCTCACGCTCGTCATGGCCGCCCATCGAAAATCCGCCCCTGGCCTTGCCGATGGCATCCAGTTCATCGATGAAGATGATACACGGCGCTTTTTCGTAGGCCTGCTGGAAAAGCTCACGGACACGGGCCGCCCCCACTCCGACGAACATCTCCACGAACTCGGACCCGCTGATGGTGAAGAAAGGAACCCCCGCCTCCCCGGCCACCGCCCGAGCGAGCAACGTCTTGCCGGTTCCCGGGGGACCGACCAGCAGAACCCCTTTCGGCATGCGGCCCCCAAGGTTCTGAAAGCGCTCCGGGTGTTTCAGGTAATCCACGATTTCCTGCAGCTCCGCCTTGGCCTCGTCGGCCCCGGCCACATCCTCGAACCTGGTCTGTATCTCCTTCTCCGCAAAGACCTTCGCCTTGTTCCTGCCGAAGGACATGATGCCGGCACCCGTGTTGGCTCCCATGCGCCGCATGAGGAGGTACCAGACGCCGAAAAAGATGAGCGCCGGCAATGTCCAGGAGATAATATCCCGAATGAAGGTGCTCTCGGGTTGGCCCCGGAAGACGACGTTGTGCTGGGCCAGCTCGCTGGAGAGATCCGCATCCACCCGGAAGGTCCTGAAGCGGACCTCCTTCGTCTGCCCCTCCTCCGTAACGCGCATCTTGCCGGCAAGAGCCCCCTCAGTGATCACCACCTCGATGATCTGGTCGCCCTTGAGTGCCTTGAGGAATTCACTGTAGGGAATGTGCCGGGGCTGATACTGGGAGGCAATGAAGTCCTGGATGAGCAGCACACCCCAGACCGCCGCGACCACGTACCAAATTGAGAATTTTGTGGTTTTTTCCATGGGTTCTCCGCTCTGAATACGAACCTGTGAGGTGTCTCCCGCACCGGGAGAATCGCCGTTCCATCCCCGCAAAGTGCTTCAGGAGCTTACCATAGCACTTCAGCATATTGCAGAAAAGGATGCAGGACAAGGTGCAAAAACGTCGGCGGCGTTGGGAGGGCAAAGATCAAACCGCTGCCGGGAAGCTGCGGCCTTCGACGCTGCGGGGGAGAACTCCCCGCGCCTGGTATCATTCGAAAAAGGCGTGTTGGGTCCGGAAACGACATCGTATTAGTCCGCTCGGACGACCTGGCTTCAGGGCTGGTGACACTCCGTCCCGGTTCGCCACTCCAGGACCGCGAGCCCGGCCATTTCCCGGTCTTCACGTCACTTGCCCTGACCCCTCAGAGAGGCGGCTGTCGACTCCATTTCGGTGGCTTTCCTTCTCCAGGCATCCCCGTAGAGGCGGCAGCTTCTTGCCATGTGCGCGTACCATTGCCCCTCACGGTCCGGATCGCCGGTCACGGGCCTTGCCTCGGCAAACATGAGCCTGCCTTCGCTGTAGAGGGTGATGATCCGGTTCATGATTTGGATTCGCTTATTCGCCTCCACGGATGTCCTGGGTTCAGGGTCCGCGGCCAGCCGGTCCCTAAGACCTTGGATTTCCGCGTCCATCTGTTGCCACTTCCGACCCGAGGGCGTTTCCCGAACCAGATCCGTCACCGCGAACCCGGGAAGAGCGAAGAACAGACAAAACGCCACGATCGTGACAACCATGGGCAATACATCCCTTGCCTTTGCCATACTCCCCCTTTGAACTTTCTCGAAACCCGCTGCTCGCCCTGAGGTTTCGATGGGCAGATGAGGACTTCCACCAGGGGCTGAATTGTTACGAATTCGGAAGGGGATAAACCCCTCCCCTACGGCACAAACGGTCTATTCCTGTAAGGGCGGGCTTCACACCCGCCCGAGATGCACCAGGCGATCTCTGAATACCCAATCAAGGATACTTCAACGCCTCCACAAATACGATGCGCTTCTTGCTCATGAGGGAGGCCGGTGCGCGCCCTTCTTCCTTTACAACAAAAGCCTTTGAGGTTACTTTCCTTCCATCTCGAGGGGCGGTCGGCGCGGGAGCCGATGCTTCTTCCGGTAGTCTCTGATCTCGTCCTGGACCAAACACCCATGTTTCATTTCGTGTCTCAGCGAGGATCGAAAAATGAAACACGCCCTGCGACGCGTGCTCACCAGCAAGCTTCTCCTCACCCCCGTGGCCGCCGTGCTGTTGTATGCCCTTGTCGGTTTCTTTCTCCTCCCCGCGTTTATCCGTTGGTATGTTCCCAGGTACGCCAAGGAAAACCTTGGTTGCCTGGCCGCCGTCGACGCGGTGCGCCTCAACCCCTTTCGCCTTGAGTTTGAAGCAGCCGGATTCAAGCTCCACGATGCCGAGGGGGTGCAGGTCGCCGCCTTCGATCGCCTGTTTGTGGATTTGCAGGCAGCGGGCATCAACCACTGGACGGCCATGTTCCGTGAAATTCGACTGGAGAAGCCTTCTCTCACCGTCGTTTTCCAACAGGACGGGAGCACCAATGTGCAGAGGCTGTTCCGAGGGTCTGAAAAAACCACCGAACCTGGCGCCGAGCCGTCTCGCATGATCCTCCAAAACGTCGTCATCCGCGGAGGACGCCTGGAGATCATCGACCGGCGCCAGACCACTCCCGCGGACCTCAAGGTCGAGGAGTTTGATCTGACGCTGAAAGACCTCTCCACTCTCGGGAATCGGAACGGCACCTATACCCTGTCGGCTTCGACCCAAGAGGGAGAAACCATTGAGTGGCAAGGGGATGTGAGCCTCTCTCCCATGCGTTCCACGGGAAAGGTCACCGTCGGCAATCTGCGCACCAGGAGCCTGTGGGAATTCGCGAGGGACAGGCTGAACATCGATTCCCCTGGAGGGCAGCTGAATATCAGCACCGATTATCTCCTTGACGCGAGCACGGCCCCCACGCAACTGCGCCTCGAGGGACTGCGGATGGACGTCTCGGACCTTTCCCTCAAAATGCTCCAAGCCGACGAGGCCCTTCTCGAACTGAAGAAAGCCCAGCTCCAAGTTCCCAGCTTCGACCTCCAATCGAGAGCGGTGACGGAGGGACTGCGGATGGACGTCTCGGAGCTCTCCCTCAAATTGCCCCAAACTCACGAGACCCTTCTCGAACTGAAGAAGGCCGAACTCGCAGCTCCCCGCTTCGACCTCCAATCGAGAGCGGTGGAAGGAGCAAGCGTCCTCATCGAGGAAGGATCCGCAAGCGTTCGCATCGATGCCTCTGGTGTGGTGAACCTCATGCGGATTGCCGGCGCTAAACCGTCCAGGGGCCAAAAAGACCCGAAGGAACCCTTGCCCCGGGAAAAGGATATAGGGCCCGTCGAGACCGGAGCCCAAAGTCCCCCCTCCCCTCCTTTCAAGTTGCTGTCCGGAACCATCCAAATGAAGGGCATGGCGTTTTCCCTCGAAGACCTGAGCCGCCCTGTTCCCCTCATGGCACGCATGGCCGACCTCAATCTCCGATTCAAGGCGGACATGGAACTGGGCGCAGGGGAGAACACGGTCATCCTGAAGGATGCGGCGTGTGAGACCAAAGCCGTGCAGTTCGGCGGAGTCGGGTCCGACAAGCCCGTCTTCAAGGCGGACAGGCTGACCCTGGAAGGGGGTGAGCTGGACCTCGGCCGCCGCTCCCTTCTCGTCTCCCGCCTTGCGCTGGCCAATGGGCAGGCCGACGTGGTCAGGGACCGTGAAGGCCACATCGACTGGCTGCGGCTCCTCGGCGCGAAGCCCGACGGTGAGACCGCCTCGGCTCCAAAACAGGCGTCGGGCGGGGGGATTCCCTGGAAGTTCATGGTCAGGTCCCTTCAGCTGGAGGACTTTCGGTCCGCCTTGTCGGACTTCACCATCTCCCCCGACAAGACCCTCTATGATCTTCGGGGGGTTCAGGCCGAGCTGAAAGATGTGGACGGCAAGTCTCCCCTTGGGTTCACGGTGGGCTTCCAGCTTGAACAGGGAGGCAGCGCGAGTCTTCGCGGCAGGGCGAACCCTTCCGATGGCTCGGTGGAAACGGAAGTCACCGTCAAGGATTTCCCCCTGCTTCCCCTGCGGCCCCTCTTGGACCCCCACGTCAACTTGACGCTGCAGTCCGCCGCCCTTTCTACCCAGGGGAAACTCCGCTACGCTGTTCCCGGCGCGGGTGCGAAGCTTGTCTACGAGGGCGCCTTGAGCCTTTCCAAGCTGAGCTTCAGCGAACCCAATTTCGAGGACACCTACCTCGGGTTTGACTCCATGCATGTTCCCGAGCTCAAATTCACAGCGGAACCCAACAGGCTTGACGCTGCGGAGGTCGTTCTTTCCAGGCTCATGGCCGAGTTGATCATAGCCCAGGACGGTTCGGTGAACGTCACCCGGTGGATGAAGGGGGGCGGCGGAGCGGGCAAGCCGGCGGCGCCGGGCGGGACCGGCCCCGGAGGCGGCCCGGAAGCCTTCCCCTTCCGCGTCGCCAAGCTGCGCGTAGAGAGCGGAAACATGGTCTTCGCCGATTTCAGCCAGCGTCCCAACTTCATGATGAAAATCTACGAACTGAAAGGCACCGTCATGGGTCTTTCCTCGGCGGCCAACGCCCAGGCGAAGATCCAGCTCACTGGTCGCGTGGATCAATACGGTCTTGCCAAGATCGGCGGGGAGCTCAGCCTCTACGAACCCAAGCGCTCCACAGAACTGGACATGGTTTTCCGCAACGTGGAGATGACAACCCTCTCTCCCTACACGGGCAGGTTCGCGGGGCGCAGGATCAAGTCCGGCCGCCTCTCCCTGGACCTCAAGTACAAGATCAAGGAGAGCAAGCTGGTAGGGGACCACAAGATCATCGTGGACAACCTGGTCCTGGGGGAGCGGGTCGAGAGCCCCGATGCCGTCAATTTGCCCCTGGATCTTGCCGTCGCACTGCTTCAGGACCCCAGGGGCCGCATAGACATCGGCCTCCCTGTGACGGGGGATCTCGACAATCCTCAATTCAGCATAGCGCCCCTCATCTGGAAGGGTCTCGTGAACCTGCTGAAGAAAGTGGTGACGGCACCGTTTCGAGCCCTCGGTTCTGTCTTTGGTGGGGAAGAAAAGGACTTCACCGCCACGCCATTCGAACCGGGCAAGGCGGAGCTGCTGCCACCCGAGAAAGAGAAGCTGAAAAAGCTTGCCGATCTGATCAAGAAGCGGCCGCAGCTCAAACTCGTCGTGCAGGGGCAATACAGTGTCGAAGCAGACGGCATCGAGTTCAAGGAACTGGCCATCCGGCGTGCGGCTGCCGCAGGGCGGGGGGCAAAGCTTGGTTCCGGCGAAGACCCGGGCCCCCTCGATTTCGGGGATTCCAAGACACGGGACGCCCTGGAGGAACTTTATAAGGAACGGTTCGGCAAGGCCGACCTGGAAGAGCTCCGAGATGGGATAAGGAAGGGGACCGTCAAGCCGCGAATGCCGGCAGGCGAGCAGGAGGAACAAGGGAAGGGAAGCAAACGGGGGCGCATCAGGGGAGTGGTCGACCGCCTGAAAATTTACAAGGTCATCCCCGGAGGAATGAGCTCCGACGAGTCCACGATGCTAGCGGCGGAGATGTACGCCCGCCTGGTGGAAAAAGAACCCGTTTCCGACGAGACCCTTCGTGAACTGGCCAAGAACCGGGCAAAGACGATCATCCGGGAGATGGAGACCGCCAACGGCATCCCCTCAAACCGTCTTGCCGCCAGCGAACCGCAACCCACCGCCGACGGCGCGGAACCCGGTGTAAACCTCTCCCTCGACGCCCTGTGATGCGGTGACCGACCAGGGATTTGGCGGGGACGCAACCCCGCCATACCATTTGGTCACCATCTGTTCCCAAAGGACCGCATCCTATCCTTTTTGCGGCAATGCATTGAGCGATCACGATTTTTCCCATCGACATGCAAGATTGGGTCGCTATATTTAGCAACTGCAATTATTAGAAAGGCTAACTATGATCGTCTCGCCCGACGAGTGTGCTCGTCAATTGCTGGAAGCGGTACCCATGGTGATGCGCGCCATTCGAGCCGAGATGAGAAGGCATCGGGAGAGCGATCTTTCCGTGCCTCAGTTTCGCGCGCTGATATACCTGAATCGCCACGAAGGAGCATCCCTTTCGGACGTCGCCGACCATTTGGGACTCACCTTGCCCTCCATGTCCAAGATGATCAACGGGCTCGTGATCCGCAACCTGGTGACCCGGAGGGTGGATCCCGGAGACCGCCGCCGGGTGGTTCTGACTCCCACGACCGGCGGACAAAAGGCGATGCAGTCGGCCTACGAGGCCACTCGGATTCGACTGGCCGAGCGGTTGGCGGCGCTTCCGCCAACCGAGTGTGCGAAGGTCGTGGAGGCAATGAAGTCCCTGGGCGCCCTGTTCTTGCCGGCCCAGTGGACGGGGGACGCGGTGACGGCCTGAGAGCTGCTTTTACTCCAAGCACACGGGAATTTTTCCATGAATCGTATTCTGAAGCGCGTTGCATTTGCATCAATCTTCCTGGCTGCTCTTGCACTCATGGGTTTTTGGACCTTCGGGCCGGCCAGTAAGCCATCCGCTCTTTTCCGTTCGATTCCCGTGAAGCGGGGCGACCTGGTTGCGACCATCGGGGCCACGGGCACGGTGGAACCCGAGGAGGTGATCGATGTGGGCGCCCAGGTGGCTGGAAGAATCCTCTCCTTCGGGAAGGACCTTGCCGGCAAGCCGATCGACTACGGTTCTGCCGTGGGGGAGGGAACGATTCTCGCCCAGATCGACGATGCTCTCTACTCCGCGGATGTGGCGCAGACAAAAGCGCAATTGGACCAGGCCAGGGCGGGAGTATTGCGGGCTGAAGCAGACCTGGGGCAACTGCAGGCGAAGCTTTTTCAAGCGGAGCGAGACTGGAAGAGGGCCCAGAAGCTGGGGCCATCCGATGCCCTTTCACAGAGCGACTTTGATGGCGCCCAATCGGCCAACGACATCGCCAAGGCCAATCTGGCGGTAGGCAAAGCCGCCCTCGCCCAAGCGACAAATGCCGTTTCCCAGGCCGAGGCAACCCTGCGGAAAGCTCAGCAGAACCTCGATTACTGCACCATCAAATCGCCGGTGAAGGGCGTGATCATCGACCGTCGGGTGAACATCGGCCAGACGGTTGTCGCCAGTTTAAACGCCCCGAGCCTTTTTCTCCTCGCCAAGGACTTGAAGCGCATGCAGGTTTGGGTTGCGGTCAATGAGGCGGACATCGGAAAAATCCATCCAGGCCAGCCTGTCACGTTCACTTTGGACGCCTACCCTGGAGAAACCTTCCGGGGCGAAGTGGGCAAGGTCCGCCTGAACGCCACCATGACGCAGAACGTCGTCACGTATACGGTGGAAGTCATTACGGACAATTCCAGCGGGAAACTGCTGCCCTACCTCACGGCCAACGTGAAGTTCCTCCTTGACAGCCGAAACGGCGTCCTGCTCGTACCCAACGCCGCGCTCCGCTGGATTCCGCTGCCCGAACTGGTCGCATCCGAGTATCGGGACACGGCTTCAAAAGGCCGCAAAGGCTCGAGCGCCTCTGCGGAAAGCGGGCGGCAGGAATCCGGCCGGGGAGTGGTGTGGGTCCAGGAAGGTTCCTTCGTACGCCCCGTCCCGGTAGAGGTTGGCTTGAGTGACGGCACGGCATCGGAAGTCCAGAGCGATCAACTGATGGAAGAGATGAAGGTCGTGGTGGGCCAGGAGGTCAAAGAGGACACAAGGTCGCAAACCGCCGCGAGCCCTTTCACGCCTCAGTTTCCCGGCGGAAGACAATCGCAGTCCCGGTAGGAGCGCATGCTCCCTCCATCTTCGAGGGTCAGCGTTTCCATGATTTGGATGGAAGGCCATGGAATTCATTGAATTGCAGGACGTCCACAAGACCTACCAGATGGGCGAAATCCAGCTGCCCGTGCTGCGGGGCATCTCACTCAAGGTGGCTAGAGGGGACTTCGTCGCCCTCATGGGCGCATCGGGGTCCGGGAAGACCACCCTCATGAACATCCTTGGATGTCTCGACCACCCCACCTCTGGCCGCTACTTGCTGGACGGCATGGACATGGCGGGACTTTCGGCGGATGAGCGCGCTTTCGTTCGGACTCTGAAGATCGGCTTCGTGTTTCAGAACTTCAATCTGCTGGTCCGAACCAACGCCCTCGAAAATGTGATGATGCCTCTCTCCTATAGCGCGGAGCAGGTCTCGGACCCTGAAGCACGCACGCGGGCCGAGGAGATTTTGAAGCGGGTCGGCCTCGGGGAACACCTCGACCACGAACCATCACAACTCTCCGGCGGGGAACAGCAGCGGGTTGCCATTGCCCGGGCTCTCATCAACCGGCCGACCCTGCTCTTCGCCGACGAACCCACCGGAAACCTGGATTCCGTCACGAGCGAGGAAGTCCTTCGCATATTCCAAAAATTGAATGAGGAAGAAGGGGTGACCATCATCCTGGTGACCCATGATGAGGAGGTCGCCCGGCATGCCAGGCGCGTTGTCCGGGTGCGGGACGGTGTCCTGGAGCCGCAGGCGGATGGGGGCGGGGCCTCCCTCATGGCCCCCGCGGGAGCGCGTGGTCGTGGAAGCCCGGATGCAAGAAAGCGCAGATCGCGAAGCTTCCTCGCCCGCTCCCGCCGCATGCTGCGCACGGCCATGGGCAGTCTTCGCCGCAATGTCCTGCGGGCGGCCCTCACAACGCTTGGAATCGTCATCGGCGTCGCCGCGGTGATCGCCATGATGGAGATAGGCCGCGGTTCGTCGAGTGCCATCCAGAAGACCGTGGCCAGCATGGGGGCGACCAACCTCATGATTCTCCCCGGCACGGCGGCAAGCGGCAGGGTGAGCTTCGGTGCCGGGAGCGTCATGACGCTCACACCGCAAGACAGGGATGCCATCGCCAGCGAATGCCCGGCAGTGCGCGGTGCCGCACCCATCGTGCGCGCGAGGACTCAGGTGATTTACGGCAACCGAAACTGGGTGCCCGCCTTCATCTCCGGTACGACTCCGGCTTTTCTCGACGTTCGCGAATGGCCCCTGGCTGCGGGGGAGCCTTTCACGGATCGAGATGTCCGAAACGGCAGCAAGGTTTGCCTGATCGGCCAAAGGCTCGTGCGGGAGCTTTTTCAGGGAGAGTCGCCCCTGGGCAAGGAACTTAGGGTCAAAAATGTGGCCTTCACGGTGATAGGGGTTCTCGCCAGCAAGGGCGCCAATATGATGGGCATGGACCAGGATGACATCCTGGTGGCCCCATGGACCACCATCAAGTACCGCGTGACCGGTTCGTCCCTCGCCAATGTCAATCAGAGCGCCACTTCTTCGTCTGCTTCCGGAACATCGGAACAGGTGAACTCCCTTAACCAGCTCTACCCAGGCACCCAAAACAATCTCTATCCCGCTCAATCCGCAACCCAGGCCGCCGACACCCCCCTGCCCGTCCGGTTCACCAACGTCGACCAGATCCTGGTGGCGGCCAGATCCCCGGAAGAGATCCCCGCCGCCATCCGCCAGATCACCCAACTGCTTCGAGAGAGGCACCGGATCGGCAGTGACGAACCGGACGATTTCAACGTGCGGGACATGACGGAAATGACCAAGGCCCTCTCATCCACGACCACCATGATGACAAGGCTCCTGCTCGCCGTGGCACTCATTTCTCTCGTAGTGGGAGGAGTGGGGATTATGAACATCATGCTCGTTTCAGTGACTGAAAGGACTCGCGAGATCGGGTTGCGGATGGCCGTCGGCGCACGGGGGGGGAACATCCTCCAGCAGTTTCTGGTTGAATCGGTGGTCCTGTGCTTTTGCGGCGGTGCTGCCGGTATTCTCCTGGGCCGTGGTATTTCGCACCTCGTGACTGCCCTGTTGCGCTGGCCGACGGAACTCTCCATCGATGCCATAATGGCCGCCTTCATCGTTTCAGCCAGTGTCGGCATCGTTTTCGGCTACTATCCGGCCTGGAAGGCCTCTCGCCTGGACCCCATCATCGCCCTGCGCTATGAATGAACCTGGATGACTCCTCGAGATGTTCCACATGGAAGGGATGCGTGCATGCCGCCTTCACTCAGTCAAGGTCGATCCCGGTGGAGAGTGAGACGTTTCTGGAGCGCATGTGCTTCGGGCTTTCTTGTCATCCTTTCGGCCTGTGCCGTGGGGCCTGACTTCAGAAAGCCGGAAACCCCCGTTCCGGCGGCCTGGGTTGGTCAAGGGGAATCGACGACTACGAGGGAGAGCGTCACAGGGCCCTGCCCGGTGGAACTTGTCGAATGGTGGAAGAGCTTCAAGGATCCAGTGCTCACGTCCCTCGTCGAGAGGGCAATCAAGTCGAACCTGGATCTCCGTCAAGCGGAGGCCCGTATCCGGCAGGCAAGGGCCACGCGGGGAGTCGCGGCATCGGCACTGTGGCCTGAGATTGACGCTACGGGGAGCTACCGTCGCACCGGGAACGGCGGCGGTTCGACTTCTGGTTCTGGGGGACAGACGCCCTCTCAGGGCGGCGCGGCTGTCTCCGGCACCGGATTCCGAGGCAGTGTCACCAACTTGTTCCAAGTCGGACTGGATGCCGCATGGGAGCTCGATATTTTCGGGGGAACACGGCGCAACGTCGAAGCGACGAACGCTGATTTACAGGCGGTTCTCGAAGACCGCCGCGATGTGTTGGTTTCTCTCGTTTCCGAGGTCGGTGACAATTACCTCAACCTGAGGGGGCTCCAACAGCAGATTGTCATTGCCCGCAAAAACCTGGACGCCCAGAAGCATTCGGCGGAAATCACGCGAAAACGATTCGAGGCCGGCTTCGTGGGGAAGCTCGACGTGGCCAACGCCTATGCCCAGGTGGCCACAACAGAGTCGCAGATTCCTGTATTCGAATCAGCAGCCCAGGGGACAATCTACAACCTGAGTGTGCTGCTGGGGCAGGAACCGGCCTCGCTGGCTGAAGAACTCTCAAGCGATGCTCCCATTCCTTCCACGCCGCCCGAAATCCCCGTCGGACTCCCTTCGGACCTGCTCCGACGCCGCCCCGACATCCGCAGAGCCGAGGCGCAGATCCACGCCGCAACGGCCCGAATCGGAGTGGCCACGGCGGACCTCTTTCCCAAATTTTCCCTCACCGGTTCGGCCGGTTTCGCGTCCACAGACATCAACACGCTCCTGAACTGGACCAGCCGGGCCTGGGCCTACGGCCCGTCCGTCACCTGGCCGATTTTCTCGGCCGGGCGCATACGCTGGAACATCGAAGTCCAGAAGGCCGTGAAGGAGCAGACACTGGCGGCATATGAAAAGTCCGTCCTGACGGCACTCAAGGATGTGGAAACAGCACTGGTAGCCTACGCAAAGGAGCAGGATCACCGGAAGTTTCTCATGGAGGCGGTGGAAAACTACCGAAGCGCCGTGGAGCTGTCCATGAAGCTCTATGTGGCGGGAAAAACGGATTTCCTGAATGTCCTCACGGCGCAGCGTGCTCTCTATCTCACGGAGGATGCCCTGGTCCAAAGCACCCGCAACCTGGTGACTGATGTCATTGCCCTCTACAAGGCCCTCGGCGGCGGCTGGGAGCGGGAACCACAGTAGAGCTCTGCGCAAAAGACGATGCGGTTTCAGAAGATCCTGGTCCCTGGGTGCTCGATGTTGGCTGAGAGCCACCCCGGCGCGGCAGAGGGGGGCATCCTCATCCAGGGCGTGGGCAATCGGCTTTCCATTTCCTTGACGGGCGTTCCCGGGAGTGTGAATGGTGCCCGATGAGGTTGGGGCCACTTCTGTCCTCATCGGGCACCTCATAAGGAAATTAGAAGTTCTCTTCAGAACTTACACAAACCTTCCAGAAAACTAGATCGCAATGGGGCAGCTTAGGAGGTTTGACATTCCGAGCGCCATGCCACGCTACGAGGCCGCCATCTGGTGTGCCGCATCAAGTTGGCCTCTTATGAAATTGAAAATGTTCACGATAGAATTGGTGTAAAGCCCGAGGATTGTGACCAGCGCACCGGTGATCACAGCGAGCAGAATGGCATACTCCGCCATGCTCGCCCCATCGTCGTCTTTGAGGAATCTTTTGGCCATTTCCAACATCGGAGTATTTCCTGTCTGGTTGTGGCAAGTGACCTCATGAGGCCACTTGAACACGCAGGAACTCTTCCTTCCTTATTCTGATTCTGACCACAAGGCCCGTGTCACTCATCGGCCACGATTGAGGAAGCCCAAAAGCCGTCCGGACTTCTTTGGGTTCCGGCAACAGATCGAGCGAATGTCAGCGATGTGGAATTGTCGCAACCTTTCGGCAATGATTTCTTTTATCAGTGGCTGGCAAGGTGGTTGAGCCCATTGCCCGCGCTCGACCTGGATTCGCCTGTCGGACAACGCAGGAATTCGGAACCTGCGTCTAATCATAACTTTGCCGGTGGGTTAGTCAATCAGGGAATTCATGATGGAACGCTGGCAGGTCGACTTGTTCTTCAAGTGGATCAAGGTCAATCAGGGTACTCGGGCTGAACTCCGTGTGATTATCCGTGTGATTAAGAGATCATCCTCACGGCAAAAGGTTGTTTGAATTCTCCCTGGTGATGCTGGGCCATTCTTGTGGTGATCCCGGCCCAGATCCATCAGCCCAGCGCCACATCGAGGATCATCATCACCGTAAAACCCGCCATGGTCGTCATGGTTACGAGATCAATGGATGCCTCGTTCCGTTGAGATTCGGGGATCAGTTCTTCCACCACTACAAAAATCATTGCTCCGGCAGCAAAGCAAAGTGCATAGGGCAGGATGTTCTGCATGTGAAGAACAAATGCTGCCCCGAGAACCCCGGCAACGGGTTCAACCAGACCGGACGCCTGACCCATGAGGAAGCTTTTTGTCCGCCCCATTCCTTCTCTCCTCAACGGCATCGATACTGCCGCTCCTTCAGGAAAATTCTGGAGGCCGATTCCGATTCCCAGTGCGATGGCGCCGCCAAGCGTAGCGGAAGAAAGGTGGGCCGCCACAGCCCCGAAAGCAACACCGACTGCAAGACCTTCGGGGATATTGTGCAGTGTGATCGCAAGTACCAGCAGCGTGCTTCGCTGCCAGGATGTCTTTATTCCCTCACTTTGCTCCATGGACAGGCCTAAATGAAGATGAGGCAGTAACCGATCAGTCAGTCTCATGAAGAGCCCACCACCCATGAATCCGATTATGGCTGTCAGCCAGGGGATGTGCCCCAGCTGCTGGGCCATTTCTATGCCGGGTGCGAGCAGTGACCAGAAGCTGGCTGCAATCATGACTCCGGCAGCGAAACCGAGCATGCAATCCATGACCTTGGGTTTTACCGTCTTTGTGAGGAAAACGAGTGCCGCTCCCGCCGCTGTCACGCCCCACGTAAAGAGCGTGGCCATGAGCGCCTGCGTGATGGGATTGAATTGTTGAATGAAGTCGATCATCTTGTGTCCTGTGATTATGCTCGCCAACGATCAAGAGTTTTTGCGGCGCGGAGTCAACGCAAGAGGTCGAGTCCCTCTCCCAACCACACAACGAAGGGTTAGAGGGTTGAGCACACTTCTTCCACAGACAGCACCTCGGCAAACAAGCCATTGAGCGCTGCGAAAAACGCCGTTTGAACGTGCTCCGCTGAAACAGCTGCACCACCGAAAGCCAGTGCTTTCGTGGCGCAGGCGTCATGAGCCAAGACACATTGGAAGCCAAGGTCTGCAGCGGCGCGTACGGTTGTATCAACGCACATGTGAGTCATCATGCCGGCAATGACAAGCCGCGCGATTTGCTGCTGGCGCAGGTGCTCAAGAAGCGGCGTTTCACGAAAGCTGTTCGGATAGTTCTTCTGGAAGACGGTCTCTCCTTTGACGGGCGCTACGGTTTCATGAATTTGGACGCCCTTCCTATCTGGCAAGAAGAAGGTGGCACCTTGCCGTGTGGAGATATGTTGAATATGGATTACTGGCAGGGATTTCTTCCGGAAAACCTGCAGCAGCTTTCCGGCTTGGACAACTGCCGCCGAGCTCCCCACCAGCTCCATCGCGCCACCGGGAAAATAGTCGTTCTGAATGTCAATGAGCAAGAGAGCTTGATTCATTGAATACCTCCACCGAAAGAATTGATGCGCCGCACCACAGGACTGAACGGAAGACCTCAGACGCGTGTCGCGGTTGCCTCGAACGACTCGTGTACGCCCTGCATCGCCCTGAACTTATGGAGAGACGCACCACGACTCAGGAACCCACCGGGGTTGCGTGCGAGCCGGCTCCATGGCAGTCGCAAGGTCGCCCACTCCAGCAGCCTCCAAGCTTGCATTCACCAGGCCGTGAACAGAATCCGCACTCCCACGACTGCAAGAGCCAGGGCCAGGCTGCGTATGATCCAACCTCCCTGCATCTTCTCAGACAGCCTTGCCCCGATTTGAGCGCCCAAGGCAACTCCGATGGCCAGAACGATGGTGCGATGAACCCCGTGTGCGAAGGTCCCCGTCAGGATGTGAACCGTGGTACCAGCCAAAGCCATGATGGCCAGGATGAAGTGTGAGGTGGCTGTCGCAATGTGAACCGGAAAATTGAGGAAATATGAAAGAGCGGGCACATGGATGATCCCCCCGCCAATTCCCAAGGCAGCCAATCCCAGGTATTGCTCACTCGACAAAATGCTTGCACCCTCCCCCTTTGGCATTCCTTCAAAATGCTTCTGGGACTCATAACCACACGACCCTGGATCCCACGGATCTGCGCCGCCTCCCGGCGAAGGGCGGAGGCCAGGACGGCAACGACTCGCCGCAACTATCTGCGCCTGCCGAAAATCCTCAGAATCAGCAGGAATAGGTTGATGAAATCCAGGTACAGCTGCAGAGCACCGATGACCGCCCCTTTGCGCTCCGATTCTTCATCGCCAAAGCCATGTATGGCCATGGCCTTGATTTTCTGGGCGTCATAGGCGGCCAACCCGACGAAGACGATGATTCCGGCGTAAGTCACCAGCCAGTAGACGGCTTCACTTCTGAAGAAAAGATTGACGAGCGAGGCCAGGATGACTCCAATTAGGCCCATGGCGAGGAAACTCCCCCATGAGGTGAGGTCACGCTGTGTGGTATAGCCATACAAGCTCATGGCGCCGAAGGTCCCGGCGGTAACAAAAAAGGTGCTCGCGATGGATGCGCTCGTGTAGGCTATGAAAATGGCCGAAAGCGTCACTCCGTTCAGAGCTGAATAGAGGAAAAACATGATGGTTGCGGTGGCGGCTTGCATGCGGTTGATTCCCGCACTCAGCGCGATCACCAGTCCCAGTTCGGCGATGATGAGCCCGAAAAAGATAATGGGATTTCCAAAGATCCATGTGAGCAGGGTTGAATTGGAGGCCGTGTAGAGGGACACCACGGCGGTAGTTGCCAGTCCGAGCCCCATCCAGTTGTAAACCCTTCGGACGAATCCCCCCTGAGTCGTGGCAACCCGCTCGCCTCGGTAGTAAAGTTGGTCGTTCATAATCTGACCTTTCCCGAATTTTGCATCATCTGCCCCGGGCAGACTGTACAGATGCACTGAACTGGGCCTCCTTGCGGAGTCTACCTGAGCCGCGGCCAGGCAAATTCACACAAGACTTCAGGCATCTGCCGCTTCTGCCTTTCCGCCACCTTTTTGCACAAGGAATATAACGCTTCCATCCCTCACCGCAACGGCGACACCTTTTAAAAGTCCCCTTGAAATCTGCCCTCGAAACATAGGAAATTGGACGCATCAACCTTTCTTGGGTCTTCGCGGATTTGCGTGACAGATGCCTGCTGTAGCATAGCCCCTTGTGGGCGTAAAGACGGGCACAAGGCCCTATGCTACGGTGTGGAACGGGCACAAGGCCCTATGCTACGGGGTGAGCGACTCTGAAGCAGGGTGACTCGGGGAATTTTCACGCCAATCCGCGATGAACCCCTTTCTTCACGGGGAGGGAGGTGGAGATGTTTGAGCAACAAACGTGGGGGTGGAATAGCCACATCATGGGCACCTTCCTTTCGAGCCTGCGGGTCCGCATCATCCTCATCGCCCTGGTGGCTCTGCTTCCGGCATGGGCCATGATGCTGCTCACTGTTTCCCGGCAGCGGGCGGTCATTGAATCCGAGGTCATGAAGGAAAGCCATCTGAGGTGCATTTTGTGCTGACGATTCCCGCCCACGTGTGATAAGGCAAACTGCCAATACACTGGGCAGGCATATGGCAAGAAGAGCCGTTCAGCTCGCTCGGTACCTTTTCCAGCGGTCGTCCAGACCCTCAAGAATCACATAGAAGACCGGCACGAAAGGGATGGCGAGGAGGGTGGAGGATAGCATCCCGCCGAAGACCACCGTCCCGATGGCGCGCTGACTGGCGGAACCCGCCCCGAAAGCGATCAGCAGGGGCATCACTCCCATGAGAAATGCAAACGAAGTCATCACTACGGGGCGGAATCGCCGGCGGGTCGCCTCGATGGCGGCCTCCTGAATGGGCATGCCCCCATGGTGCAGTTCGCGGGCATATTCCACGATGAGGATGGCGTTCTTGCTGGCCAGGGCGATCATGAGCACGAGGCCGACCTGTGTGTACAGGTTGTTGTCGTAGCCGCGGGCGATGAGGGCCAGCAGGACTCCGACCAGGGCAACGGGAACGACCAGGAGGATCGCCGCCGGAGAAGTCCAGCTCTCGTAAAGAGCCGCCAGCACCATGTACACCAGGATGAAGGAGAGGGCATAGATGAAGTAGGCCTGGTATCCGACCTGTTTCTCCTGGTAGCTCGTGGAGGTCCAGTCATAGGCCATGCCCTGGGGCAGGGCGCTCTCGGCTATTTGTTCCATGCGCGACAATGCCTGACCGGAACTGAAGCCGGGAGCGGCGGAACCGAAGATGGCAGCGGCTGGATAGAGGTTGTAGCGAGTGATCAACTCGGAGCCCTGGACCTGCTTCACGTCCAGGAGTGTCCCCAGGGGCACCATTTCGCCCCTCACGTTTCGCACATGAAGATTCGTGATGTCCCGAGGCTCCAGGCGGTATAGGCTATCGGCCTGGATGTAGACCTGGAAAATCTGGTTGAATTTGTTGAACAGGTTGACAAAAGAGGATCCGAGATAAGCCTGGAGGGTGCTGAGGACGTTCACCATAGGGACCTGCAGGGACTCCGCCTTGGTCCGGTTGATGTCCAGGTACAGCTGCGGACTGCTATTGCTGAAAGTGGTGGCGAGATTGCGCAGGCCGGGCTGCGAATTTCCCATCTGAATCAGTTCCAGTGTGGCCCGTTGAAGTTCTGCCAGGCCGAGGCTTCTACGGTCCTCCACGATCATCTGAAAGCCTCCCGCCTGGCCGAGTCCACGAATCGGCGGCGGGATCACCACGAAGGCCTGCGCCTCCTGCATCTCGAAAAGCCGGCGATTGATGCTGCTCACGATTGTGTCCTGATCCAGACCCGCACCGCGCTCTGCCCAATCCTTGTAGACAACAAACGTGGTGGAATAATTGGCGATGTTGGCGCCGTCCAGGATGGAAAAGCCGCCTATGGTGACCCACCCCTTGATGCCGGGGGTCTTCTTGAGAATATCGTTGATTTTGTCCGCCACCTCGCGTCCGCGGGGCTGCGAAGCGCCTTCCGGCAAGCGGGCCAATAGAACGCCGAACCCCTGGTCATCCGTGGGAAGAAAGCCTGTCGGCCGCTTCAAGAAGCCCCATAGGGACACATTGATGATGATGGCGAATACCACGAACATCAAGAGCGGGCGTTTCACCATCCAGGTGACGATCGCCATGTAAAAATCGGTCATCGCTTGAAAAACCCTGTTGAACCCTCTGTAGAACCTGCCGGGGGGCGCATCGCCACGTGGTTTTAGCCAGAAAGCGCACTGGACCGGCTTCAACGTGAGCGCGTTGATGGCACTGATGACAGCGGTGCAAGCGATGACCAGAGCAAATTGGCGGAATATCTGCCCGGTGATGCCGGGCAGGAAGGCCGCCGGCAGGAAGACGGCTATCAGCGCCAGGGTGATCCCCATCACCGGGCCGGTCAGCTCCTGCATCGCCTTGATGGTTGCCTCTTTGGGCTCCATACCCCTTTCAATGTGGTATGAGCTCCCCTCCACAATGACGATGGCGTCGTCCACCACGATTCCGATGGCGAGAATCAGTGCGAACAGAGTCATCAGGTTGATGGTGAAGCCCAGCGCCATCATGGCGATGAAGGCGCCGATAATGGTGACGGGGACGGTGGTGGCGGGAACCAGCATCGCCCGCATGTTCTGCAGGAAGAGAAGAATCACGATGAGGACCAGAACACCGGCTATGAACAGGGTCTCATACACGCCGAGGATGGCCTCCCGGACAAACGTCGTGGTGTCGAACCGGATCGTGTAGGTCAGCCCCTCGGGAAAATCCTTGCTCATCTCCTCCATGGCGCGATAAACACCGTCGGCGGCAGCGATGGCATTGGCGTCGGGCAGGGCAAAAACCACCACCTGCGCAGATCTGTAGCCGGTCATATTGGCATAATTGCTGTAGAACTGCTGGCTCAAGTCCACCCGGGCTATGTCGCGCAAGCGCAAAATCTGCGGGGCCTGCCCGGCGACGGTCTTGACGATGATCTCTTCAAATTGGCTCACATCCGAGAGTCGGCCAAGGGCGTTCACGGTGAACTGGAAAGGCTGATCCTTGGGCACGGGCGGAGCGCCGAGCTGTCCTGCGACGACCTGGAGGTTTTGGCCCTGGATGGCGGCCTGGACATCCGTTGTGCTGAGTCCGTATGTCTCGAGCTTATCGGGGTCCAACCAGACTCTCATGCTGTAGGGGCCCGCCCCGAAGACCCGAACCTGGCCTATTCCGGGGAGCCGGGCCAGGGGATACTGCAGGTTGATCACGCCGTAGTTGGAAAGGAACGCCTCGTCGAACCGGTTGTCCTCGGAATAGAGGCTGGCCACCAGCAAGATGTTCGGCGAAACCTTCCTGACCGTGATCCCCTGCTGCTGAACGCCTCCGGGGAGCTGTGCCAGTGCGGTGTTCACCAGGTTCTGGACCAGCGACATGGATGTATTGAGGTCGGTTCCCACGTTGAAGGTGATCGTCAGGTTGTATGAGCCGTCACTGCTGCTTGTGGACGACATGTAGATCGAGCCTTCGACTCCATTCACAGCCTGTTCGATGGGCACTCCGATGGTCGAAGCGATGACTTCCGCGCTCGCCCCCGGGTAGCGCGTGGTCACCTGGATGGTCGGCGGCACGATCTGGGGGTACTGGGCCACCGGCAGTTTGTAAAGGCACACCAACCCGATGATGATGGTGACGAACGCGATGACGTTTGCGAAAATGGGCCGTTCGATAAAAAACTGAGAGATCATTCATCTACCCCTGAACACCGTTCTTGGGCGGACCGGCGCCCGCCGGCTTCTGTTCCTGCATTTCCTGCTCCGAGGCCACCTGCCGGCCGGGGATGGCCTTCAGCAGGCCGTTGACAATGACCCATTCATCGCCCGTCAGTCCATCATCGATGACGCGCAGGTCGCTCCTGGAAGGTCCCGGCTTCACACTGCGGCGCTCGACGACGTTTTTGCCATTCACAACCATGACGTAGGATCCCACCTGATCGAAGCCCACCGCCACCTTCGGTACCAGAATGGCCGGCCGCTCCATCCCGACCGGCACCTTCACCCGGGCAAACTGCCCCGATAACATTTTTCCATCCGGATTGGGGAAGACTCCGCGCACAAGCAGCGTTCCGGTTGTCGTGCTCACGCTCGTTGCAGTGAAATCAAGAGTTCCCTCGTGAGGATAGCCTTCTTCGCTGGCGAGGCCCATCTGGACCGGATGTCCCGCAGCCTTTTCCTTTGCGGAAATGAAGCTGGATCCTCCCGTGAGAGAAGCCACGTCCGCTTCGCTGATGTTGAAATAGACATACAGAGGGTCGGTTTGAGTGATTTCCGCCAGGACCGAGGCAGTACCCGAACCCACCAGGTTGCCGGGGTCCACGAGTCTGCGATCGATCCGGCCGGTAAAAGGAGCCGTGATCGACGTATAGCCCAGGTCAAGCCTGGCCAGGTCCCTTTGCGCCTCCGCAGTCATGAGGGAGGCTTGTGCGGAATCCCTCTGATATCGCCAGTTGGCCACATCCGTCTGTGCGGCGGCCTTCTGGCCCAGCAGGTTGGTGTATCGCACGAGTTCAGTTTGAGCATGATCAAGGAGCGCTCTCTGCGTGGCGACGTTTCCTTCGGCCTGCTGGAGTTTGGCTACATAGGTGTTCTGCTGAATGGCAAACAGCAACTGGTCCTTTTTCACCGTCTCCCCGTCTTTGAACAGCACCTTGTCTAGCGTGCCCTCAACTCTGGCCCGAAGCTGGACCGTATTGACGGCCTGGGTGTTTCCCGAATATTCGCGGGTGTCGGTGACGTTCTGCCGTACGGGCTTGCTCACCGTGACTTTGGGCGGAGGAGGTGTGAAGGCGGGCTTTTTCTCACACGCGGTGAGGAGCAGGAGGACTGAACAGAGCACCATGCAGACTGCTGTGCTCAGGACACGGAAGAATGGATTTGTCATTTGGCAATGCATCGCAATCACTCCACGTTTTCAATGCATGGTAGTGTTTCCGCTCTTTCTTTAACCACAGAGAGCGCAAGGACCACGGTGCGGCCGAAGACCGCAACGAAAGCCGGTGAATTCTTGTCGCCCTCTCAGGGCGCAACCCCATCACCAGTCGGGCGGGCGGACAGACGAGTCGGGCTCGGGTGGGCGCTGCATATGGACCGAGGTTGAGAGCAGCTTTCCCCAGTTGGTCCGTCTGGCCATGGCCTGCCGAATCTCCGGGGAGAGCATGTCTTCTCCCTCTCGGATTTGCCAGCCCCCCCCCAGGGATCGGTACAACGCGACCAGGTTGCCACAAATGTTGCCGAGGGCGCTTGCGAAGCTGTCCTGAGAGGTGAGAAGGGCCTGCTGAGCGGTCAGAACGGTGGTGAAATCGGCTGTACCCTGCTGATACTGGATGAAAGCGAGATCCAGGGATCGCTTCGCTGCGTCCGCGCTCTGTGCCAGAAACTCGGCATTCTCCTGTGCTCTCAGATAACCCGTAATGGAATCCTCCACTTCCTGCTGTGCCCTCAACACCGCGTTCTGATACGCGATGAGAAGCTCCTGGAACCGCGCGTCCTGGACACGGACGTTGTTGGTGATCCTCCCGTAGTCCAGTATATTCCAATGGAAAGAGGGGCCAACCGCAGCCGCGCGGGCCTTCCAGGAAAATATGTCCGAAAGAGCGAAATTGCCAACATCGGAGGACACGAAGCCGAAAGACCCGGTGAGGGAAAACGCCGGCAGGAGGTCGGCCTTGGCAACGCCGATCTGGGCAGACTGGGCGATGGCCTGCAGTTCGGCGCTCCGCACATCGGGCCGTCGTCGCAGCAGATCTGCAGGGATTCCCACAGCCACCTGAGGCTGGGGCACAGGAATTTCCGATGCTCCGTCCAGAGCGCTCTCCAAGTTGCCCGGCGGGAGGCCCAGAAGCACGCTCAGAGCGTTCTTGGCCTGCCTGAGCTGGGCTTCCAGACTGGGGATGGTCGACTGGGTGTTGAAAAGCAGCGTTTTTGCCTGCTCCACGTCCCGCTCAGACGTGGTGCCTCCCTTGAAACGGGCTTCTGCAATCTGCAGGGCCTCCTTCTGCGTCTCAACGTTTTGCCGGGCAATGTCCAGCCGCCTCTGGAGCGTCAGAATCCGGATGTAGGAATTGGCCGCATCGGCTGTAAGGCTCACCAGGGCACTGTCGTAGTCGGCGACCGCCGCGAGCAGGTTGGCATCGGCTGCTTCGATGGCCCGTCTGAACTTGCCCCAGAAATCAATCTCCCAGGCGGCAATGAGACCGATCTGATCCTGCCGGTAGTTGAACTGGATGTTCCCCTGACCACCTGCAGCCTGGGACGACCGCTCGCTCGTTCTGTTGTAGATGACTGAACCGACAGCCTGCTGCGCCTGCGGATAGAAGCCTCCAACGGCAATGCCCAACTGGGCCCGGGCTTCGAGTACCCGCACCCCTGCAATCTTCAAGGAGAGGTTTTCGTGATAAGCGCGGTCGATGATGCGATTGAGTGCGGGGTCGTTGAATGCCTCCCACCAGGCTCGGTATTCGGCGGACTCCGTGTTGATGCGTTCATCCTTTGCTTCCAGCCAGTTTTGTGAAACCGAGGTCTGGGGGCGGATGTAATCCGGACCCACCTTCATGCAACCGGAAAGCAACATGGCTGAGCCAAGCAGAATCGGCCAGAACCCGTCGTGCCTCTTGCGTAACCTCATGACCTGCAAACCTGCTGAAAAGAGGAAAAGTGCAGCTGGAGCGAAAAAGCCCTTCAAGGCAAGGAAACCTATCAGAGTATGGAAAAAAGGTGAACACCGAATCTGAGCGATTTTCTCCCCCTCCCTTCGCCCCTCCCGCCAGGGGAGGGGAACCACAAGGTAACTCCTCTCCCTCGGTGGGAGAGGCCGGGTGAGGGTGAACCCATTGGTCACACTGCACTTTTTTGGGTGCGCTTGCGAGAATCGCTCAATCTGGGGAACACTCAAGACTCTTCTCTTCGGTCAGGACAGGATGCAGCAGACTCATCCAGCAGGATCAAACGTATCCCGGGCGTTTACAAAAGCAGATACGGAACGCTCCACGTCAGCCGCCGTCGTTGCCCAGGAACATACGCTGATCCGAATCACCGGCTCGCCTTGCCAGACTGCTCCACCGCACCAGCATTCCCCGGACTTTTGGATGTTTTCCAACGTCGCCTTGGTGTGTTCCGGCGTATCACAGGCAACCATGACTTGATTGAAGACCACGTCGTTCAAAATCCGAAATCCCTGGGCGCGCAAAAGCCTGGCAAATCGCTCGGCGTGCCCGCAAAGGCGATCGACCAGTTCCTCCACACCATCTTTTCCAAGGAATTTCAGCGTGGCCCAGAGTTCAACGACTCGCGCGCGCCGCGACATTTCCGGTGTGTAATGCATGCCATCCCGTTTTTCACTGTAGAGGATATATGAGGCGGTTGCCTGCATTGCGTTAACCAGGGCTTCACGATGTTTGCACAGGACAATGCCGCAGTCATAGGGAGCGTTGAGAGTTTTGTGCGCATCGACAGACCACGAGTCAGCCTTTTCGATGCCCTGCGTGAGGGGTTGCCTGGTTCGTGAACCAGCCGCCCAGAGGCCGAAGGCTCCGTCAATGTGAACCCAGGCTTCCGCGTGCCGGGCGCGATCACAGATCTCATCGATGGGGTCGAATGCACCAGAGTTGACGTTCCCCGCCTGAGCGATCACCAGACAATGACCATCCAACTCGGGTATTTTGTCTGCCATCATGCGGCCTTGATTGTCCGTGGGTACCATTTCAACCCGTGCCCTGCCAAGACCTAACAGTGCGAGGGCTTTGAACACTGTGGCATGTGCCTGTTCACCAAGGACAACGCGAAGGTTGGGGGCACCAAATAATCCGTCTGAATTGACATCCCAACCCTGGCGTTTCAGCAATTCGTTGCGTCCAGCGGCCAGTCCGCACAAAGTCGCTGTTGAAGTACCGCTGACATAGCCCGCGGCTGTTCCCGCGGGCAATCCAAGGAGCTCAGCCAGCCATTTTTCACAGGTGGCCTCCAAATGGGAGATGATGGGAGAAATGACATACAATGCAGCATTTTGATCCCACACATCCGATAGCCATTTGGCTGCCAGAGCAACGGGGACCGAACTTCCGTTTACAAAGCCGAAGTACCTTCCGCCGGTTTGAGCAACGGTTGCAGGTGATCCATGTTCATGCAGCAAGCGAAGAATTTCACCCGGATTGCTCGGTGCCTTTGGCAAGGATTCATCAAAAACCTTTAGAATTTCAATGGCCTCATCGGTTGGGAAGACGTTCCGAGCATATACGCCATCCATGTAAGCATATGCGTAGGATTTGGCTTGCTCGAAAAGTTCCCTGCCGTGGATTTGCGAGTACATTTCTTCCTGAAGACTTGTTTTTTTATCGTTCATCATTCAACAATTCCTTCTTGCCTGGTTAGCGCACCAATCAATGCTGTTTGACAGCTCCAGCGATATGCGTGTATAGTTCAAAAGAAAGCGATCGGCACAGTGCAACGCTCATCATTATAAGAATGAGCTTTCGCAAGGTGTTTTTCGTTTTTCGGTTTTGTGTTTTCTGTCCCTTCAGAATCGTTCCTGTCTTCTTTCGGCTTTTTGTAAGACCTGGTTCGGAATCAATGATTCAGGGCAGCATGGTACATGAATGACTTGATTACCCCCCCAAGGCCTGACATCCCTGCGGAAATACAGACCAGGTGGCAACGTATCCTGGACATGTTGGCCATGATTATGTGTGCACCTGCGTGCGTCATCATGAAGGCTGATTTGTCCCAGATCGATGTATTTTTGTCGAGCGCGACGGGGGGGAATCCTTTTCATAGAGGGATGCACTTCGGTGTGGATACCCGGCTGTACTGCGAGAAGGCAATGAAAGAGCGAGTCCCTCTTTTGGTCCCGCATGCCCTGAAGGATCCCGAATGGGAGCACAGTTTGAGCCTTCAGATGGTGGGGGAAAAGACCGGCGAAGGGTGGGAAACGGCTACGAAACAGCCAAATCCAGACATATCTTCTGAGACCTGGTAAACGGTGCTGCTCACGTGAGTATTGAGCGTGATTCGATAATAGTCCGGCTCCATCGCCGAGTTCACAATCCCCTGCTGATCGCTGCCGATTTTGGTCTTACGGATGTCCCGATCCCGTGGCTCGGCAACAAACGCCTGCGCATCCAGTTCCTCTGAAATCTCCGTCGTGTTAACTCTTTTAACTCACGTGGGAATCCAGGCTAGACGCTGTGGATTGCAATTCGGCAACCTCTCGAACCATCAGATTGAACAAATCAGCCTTTTAAGGCAAAATCATGCGGTCGGACCCAAATCAAACCCTGATGACTGACCGGTCACAGCTCGACTTGAACGCCTGCAGCCCAAGAGGGGACGCGCTGCGTGGGATTTCAATTGGGGGATTGACTCTTCGACAGCAAATAGTTCTTTAAGCTGTATTGGGAGCTGGTGATGTTCATTTTCTTGCGGATATTTCGTCTGTGAGTCTTTACTGTAGCCAGAGAGATGTTTAATCGTTCAGATATTTCCTCACTTGTCATACCGGCTCTTATCATACAAGCGATACGCAGTTCGCAGGTGGTTAAAATCGATGCGTATTGGGAATCAGTACTAAAATTATTGATGATCTGCTCAATTTCATCTATGATTACATTGATTTCAACCGCAAATTTCTTAAATCCGTTGTCATTACGAAGTTTCTCTAAAGTTCTAATCACGACAGACCTGAGTTTGACCGCAACGCGTCTTTCAAATTCCTCCCGCTCGCGATCCAGATTTTGCGCAAATAAAGTTAGAGCTCTATTTGTCTCGATAAGTTTGGAATTTACAAGTTCAAGTTCTTCGTTGCGACTTTTCAATTCATTTAATAGAGCCTTCTGTTTCCCCTGCGCTTTTGATAGCTCCAAAGCCTTGTAAAGGGTATGCTTCAGAAAGTCCATTTCAAATGGCTTCTCCAAAAAATCAAAGGCACCCTGCTTCAATGCTCTAAGCTCTAAATCCTTATCAGCATATCCAGTCATGACTATGATCTTCACATCTGGAACGCGCCTTTTGATCTCCGGAATGAGACTAAGGCCATCTATTTCAGGCATGCAGACATCCAGCAGCACGATATCATAGCCCGCTTGTGGAATTCGGCTGAGAAAAAGCTTTGCATTGAGAAATGTCTCAGAGTGAATCTGCCAGGATGTGAGCATATCTGACAACGTGCAACAGCAATGATCGTTGTCGTCGACCACCGCAACCGAGCAGTTGGCATGATCATGAGCTGGTGTGTCCATAGCAATTCCTGATTCGACAGTTGGTGTCTACAATCCTTATGCTCTTTTCTTTCCTCGTTCGCCCCATTTCTGAGTACAAGGTCCGTGCCATTCACCATGCAGGATCAAAGTGAAACAAGCCGCTTTTCGTGAAGTGCTTTTGGTTCAGGAAATAAAGGGTATGGACACCAAGAATCCGGAGTTGTCCCAGTCTCTTCAGAATCGGTTTTTTCTACTCCGGAGAGATGAAATTTGGGGGGATCATTTCCAATGCTTGATCGGTAGCCGATTCTCGGACATCCCGAGAATCTGGGAAATTCACCTCCTCTCTACCTGTAGTAGACCGAAGTCCTCTGAAGGATTGGCCCTTGATTCAATGAATCGAATACCATCCTCAGGCTTCGCACAAATGTTGAGTTGCTTTACCCTGTGATCAGATACGAAATATTTATGAGAACAGAGTTCAACAAAAGGCTATCATTTTAATATATAAAGATGCTTTAATAAAAAGAATGGTGTGTCTACCTACAATTAGTTTGCAAAAATTAGTCTTGCCGACCCAGGTCGCTTACGACTGGCAACTCTTTGGAAAAGCAACGTATTCACGCATAGGGCGTAGACGAAATCTACCATTTCTACCCCGCAAAATACCCCTTGTGCTTCCCCTTTTCCCCTACTAGAAATAACATTCAGTTTTCCATACTAAGAGAAGGCCAAACCCATCGCGAGGTGGGGACGGAAAGCCACGGATCTCCGAAGTCAGAGACGAGATAGCCGGGTTGCCTGGAAAGGGTAACCCGGCTTTTTTGTCCATAGAAGTTTGTTGAATCTTTCATAGGCAATTGGTGTGACCCTCTTGGCACACGATCCTTGGTTATTTTGTATTTTATTTGTATTTTCAAAAGTTTAGGTTATCGATCAATGACAACCGGAACGAAGCACTGTTATTGGATCCTGTCGAAAAATTTTACACTCGAGGGTAGGAGAGCATTATGGCTCGAAGGGGCAGCGGAAATAAACCTGAGAAGGAGGGCAAAGAATTATGAGGGTTTAGGAGACCATTATGGCTCAGAGGGACAGCGGAGATAAACCTGCGGAGATAAACCTAAGAAGGAGGGTAAAAATTATGAAAAAGTTAATTGTTGTTGTTTCGTTGTTTGCTGCCATGTTTTTACCGCAGCTGGCTTCAGCGGACGGAGTCCCAGTGGGCGATGTTACCGTCTACCAAGGGTCTTATCAATCTGGCAGTGGTGGGGAATTCAACTTTGTGCCACAAACAGGATCCACCTTGGCGGGTTACATCACTGAGTATGCCGCTGCAACCCATACTTCAAACAGTTTCCAAACATTCTGTCTAGAACATAGTGAGTATATTTCTTATGGTGTTACTTATAGTGCTAAAACAAATACCAACGCTGTCAATGGTGGTGTAGGTCCCACAGGCGACCCGGTTTCCTTGGGGACGGCGTATCTATACTACCAGTTTGCAGAGGGTGTGCTGAAGGACTATGCGTACAGTGGGACAGTTGATCAACGTAAGGCATCAGCTGATGCACTCCAAAAGGCAATTTGGGCTCTTGAAGGTGAAACTGGTGGTGATACAAGTTCCATTTATTACGTTCTTGCGGTTAGTATTTTTGGCGCTGCAGTTGGCGATGATGCCAACGGTGCGTATGGTGTTTATGCGTTGAATCTTTATACTTCTAGTGGTGGCCTTGCCCAGGATGCATTGGTTTATACGGGCGTTCCCATCCCCCCCAGTGCATGGCTTCTAGGTTCAGGCCTGCTGGGACTCTTGGGCGTCCGCCGCAGAATGACAGCCTAGCAGCTCTATTTCCCACCTAAAAAGAAGACCCGGTTTGGTTTCCAGACCGGGTCTTCTTTTTAGGACCAACTTCCATGATGTGCCAGGAGAGGCATTCATCTCCTGATTCGCGCGCCCTCTTGTACATGGTGCAGCAGGGGTTCTAAGTACAGCCCAGCGCAATAAGGTGTCCATTTAAACCGCGAAACCTGGCTGTCATGCCGGCGAAAGGCGGCATCCAGAACGTGCCTGGACCCCGGTCTTCAACGGGGTGACGGCTGAAATTGGGACACTCTTTTGTGTGGGCTTCTACTAATACGAAGTTGCAGTCAAGCTGGTGTAGCATAGGGCCTTGTGCCCGTCCACTTCGCGGCGCCCACAAGGGGCTATGCTACGCTTGTAACTCTGCTCGACACGATCTTGAACGCAACTCAGTATAAGTCGCTCAAACCCGGCTCCATGCTTGGTGAACCTTCTCGACAGGCGCCCACCTCAAAGCCCCCATTCAGCCTTCAGGGCCAGGGCTTTCTGCCTCGATGCCGGGTCGGCCTCCTGCTGGATGGCTTTCTCCAGGTATTGCATGGCGGGCTCTTTTTCACTCCTGGCCTGCGCCACCATGGCGGCGTGCAGGTTGTAGACGGCATTGTCCGGGGCCAGGGCGAGGGAATTCTGCAGGTGGTACCATGCGACATCCAGCTTCCCCTGTTTGAAGGCGACCCATGCCGCGGTGTCCTGGAAGCTTGGGTTGTCGGGTTGCTGGGCTATAGCCTGGGCGGCCATCTTCGAGGCTTTTTCCAGGTCTGCCGGGTCCGTCTTGCGCTCGGCGTAAAGATACGCCAGGTTGTTCAAGACAGCAGGGGCGTTCCCGTGTTTTTGCAGGATTTCCTCGTAAGACTTCATGGCTTTTTCATACTGGCCCTGCTGTTCGTGAAGAATGGCGCGGCGCATCATCACCGGAAGATTGGGATCATGGCGGTAGGCTTCCTCGATTTTTGCCAGGGCCGCCTCCAATTTTCCCTCTTTAAGGTAGATGTCCGAGAGCAGGCGATAAGGCTCGAACCAGTTGGGAGCCAGTTCAATGGACTTGAAGAGCGCCACGTTCGCCTTTTCATAATCTCCGGATTCCGCCAGGGCATGGCCGAGGAAGAAATGAGCCTGCGGGGAATCGGGCCTCTTTGCGACCTCACCCTGCACCACCGCAAGGGCGCCGGCCGGGTCCTTCTTGGCAAAGTAGGTGCGGACCAGCGCGGGGACGGCCGGCTGCCACCCGTTTTCCATCGCCAGGGCCTTCTTGAACCACCCGATGGCCTCGTCCGGTTTGGACTGGGCCAGGGAAAGCCTTCCCATTTCCAGGTAGCCCACCGGGGCACCCGGCCGCAGCCGGAGGATCTGTTCGAAGTCCGCCTTCGCCTTGGAGAATTCTTTGCGTGCGACGAAGAGCTCCCCTCTTGCCCTGAGGAACTCCAGTTCGTCGGGCTTTGCTTCCAGCCCCTGATCCAGGACCCTCACGGCAAGGTCCACTTCTTTTTTCCTCACATGATCGTTCACGAGCTCCATTCTCACTTCGGGACTGGCAGGGTTGGCCCGGAGGGCATTCTTCAGAGTGTCCCCGGCCATGGCATCCTTCCTGTTGAGGCGCTGGCTCCGGCTGAGGAGCACCTGGACCTTGGGATCGTTGGGTCTCGCCACGGCCGCCTGGCCGAGGTGGATTTCAGCCTCTTCGGTCCTGCCGGTTTCGAGGAGGAGCTTTCCCAGGAGCAGATGGGCATCCATATTCCCCTGAGTCTGCTTCAGGACTTCGTTGCAGAGGCCGATGGCTTCATTCCAGTCCCCCTGGGCCGCCTTGAGGGACGCCTTGGCGACGAGGATCCTTTCTCGATCGGAAGGCTTCAAATCGGCTCGAAGGCTCTTTTCGAGGCCTTGCAGTGCGGCCTCCGCGGCCCCTTGCTGGCCCAGCAGTTGAGCCAGTTGCACCGCAGCGTCCACATCGGCCGGGTCCCTGGCGAGGAGGTCTTCCAGAATCTTCCTGGCTTCCTGCGGCTTTCCACGCCTGAGCATGAAATTCGCCCGAGCCTTGAGCGCTTTGGCATCGGGGGAGAGCTTTTCGTAGGCTGCCTCAGCCTCATCCAGCATATTGAAATTCTCAAGGGTCTGAGCGCGAAGCAGGGCGAGGGATGCCTCCTCGGGGTTGGATTGAACCATGGCGTCCAGTTCCCTTGCGGCACGGGCCCTGTCCCCCGTTGCCGCAGCATGCTGCGCCAGGAAAATGTAGGAGAGCGGGTCCTTGGGTTTCAGCGCTCGCCATCTGGAAACCGCCGCTTCCATGGCCTGGAGTTGTCCCATTTCTTTAAAGCACATACTCAGAAATGCCTGGACCTCCGCGTTGCTTTCGCCGTCAGGAATCCCTTTGAGTGTTTCCATGGATTCCCTGAACTGCTTCAGGGCAAACAGGGCCCTGGCTTTGACGATATCGGCGCGGGGCTGAAAGGCTTCGGGCCGGGTCACCTTCTCCAGCTCATCCAATGCCTTGCGGGGTTCTCCATGAAAGGCATAAAGAGAGGCCAGCTCGAAGCGCGCCTCCTCCAGGTTGGGATCCAGTTCCAGCGCCCCCTGAAAGAACCCGAAAGCCTGGCGGGGATCGTTCTGCTTGAGATACGCTTTCCCCAGGCCGAGCCTCGCTTGAACATTCTTGTTGTCCAGCTGCAGCGCATTCTTGTATTCGAGGATGGCCCGCACCGGGTCCCCTGTGGCCAGCAGGGTGTCCCCCCTGGAGATGAACCCGGCCACCTTCTCTTCCCTGCTGCCGCACCCGCCGACGAAAAGGGCGATCACCACGCAAAGCCCACCGAGTAAGATTCGACATCTATGTTTAGCGCCCACCAAACCACCTCCATGCCCGTCGAGTTTTGGTTTTGGGATACCTGGCCACGGGCAGGTCCTGATTCCTGCCCACCCGTGCAAAGAGAGACTCATACTTTTGAAGCAGTTCAAAATACTTGTGTTCCAGTTGGCGGGTTTTCTCCTTTTCTCCCTGGATCATGGACAGGAACGCATCCGTAACGCGATCCTGCTCAGTCGTTTGAAAAGCATTCAGGCGCATTTCCAATGCTTCGACCCGCCCCAGGATGCGGCCTAGAAGCGCGTGGCCATCGGCTTCGAGGGGAGGAGAAGGCGGGTCGCCGGGATGATTTTGGTCCATGGATGCGCCTTCCGGCCCACCTTCCGCGTTTGATGGGGATATGGCGAGGATCTGGTTGTCCGCAATGACCTTTTCCATTGTTTCGCGGGAGACCTCGTTGAGACCCTCGGCAAAAGCATACGCGAGGGATGCGTCGCAAAGGGAATTGATCAGCCGCGGAACGCCCTGGGAGACAGTTGAGAGAAGGAGCACGGCGCCTTCTCGAAAAAGGGGTTCCTGCCGGGAGAACCCCGCAACTTTCAGGCGATGTTCCACGTAGGCGCCCACTTCGTTCTCCCCGAGCGGCCCCAGGTGGTAGAGGACGGAAATCCTCTGAGCCAGCTGCCTCAGGGAAGGGTGCCCCAGTCTCTCGCGGAGTTGCGGCTGCCCGACCAGGACGATTTGAATGAGAAAATCGTCCCTGACCTCCAGATTGGAGAGCATGCGCAGTTCTTCGAAGGTTTCGAGAGGAAGATTCTGGGCCTCGTCCACCACGATGACACAACGGTTTCCGGCACCGTACTGTTTCATGAAGTGGTTGGCCAGGGTAAGGAAGAGGTCGTTCTTGCCATCCGAGGCGGAGTGCAGTTCAAATTCCTTCACGAGCATTTCGAGGAGGCCGCGCGGGTCCAGGTGCGTGTTGAAGATCATCCCGATGTGGAGGGAGTCCTTCGCTTTCTCGAAGAGGTACTTGATGAGGGTGGTCTTCCCTGCGCCCACCTCTCCCGTGAGAGCCACAAAGCCCACGTTCTGGACAAGACCATATTCCAGATGGTTCAAGGCAAGATCATGGCCCCGGCTGACAAATAGGAAATCGGGGTCCGCGGTCAGGACGAAAGGTCTTTTCTTGAGGCCGAAAAACTTCGTGTACATAATGAACTATCGCGCTTTCGAACCATAGAGGTACGGGTTTGCAAGGGAATCGAGCCACCTGTAGTCATTGAGCACCACACCCAGGACCTTCTCCATCGGCACCAGGTTCATGGCGGTCCTGATGCTCTCCTGAGTCGTGTGATCGGCCCTGGCCACGAGCACCATGGCATCGACGTATTCCGAGAAGACCAGTGGATCGGAGCATTCGTTGACGGGCGGGGTGTCGAAGATGATATACCGGTTGCGGTAACGGCTCTTCAGTTCCTTCACCAGCGCTTCCATCCTGGGGGACCCCATGAGCTCGGTGGCCTGTGCCGTCGGGCACCCGGCGGGGAGGAGGGTGAGCCTCTCGATGCCCGGGTTCACCAGGAGGCGTTCCAGCGGGATGTCCTCGAAGAAGTAAGACTTGAGGCCTGCAACGTCGCAACCCAGGCCGAAGAGTTCGTGGAGAGTGGGGTTTCTGAAATCGAGGTCCACCAGAAGAGCGGTCTGCCGCGCGTCCTGGGCCATGCTGATGGCGAGGTTCGCCGCCACGAGGCTCTTGCCGTCTCCGGTGTTGAACCCGGTTACCTGGATCGCATTCCACCCCTTCTGACGGGTGCGGTGAAAGATCCGCGTTCGCAGGAGCTTGAACTGATTGGAAGCCGGGTGCTTTTCGTCCAACGCCACCATGCAGTTTCTCCTGAGCTCATCCCTCGAGACGTGGGAAACCCTGGTTTGAAAGTAGACGGGAGCCGCCTCCTCCGCGGGGGTGTCGCGCGCTTCGACGGCCTCCGCAGGGGGCTCCGCCGCGTTTCTTTCTTCCTTGGCCTTTTGGAGGGCCTTCTTCATCCAACTCATGGTGATCCTTCTTTGCACGCACAAAGAAAACCGGCACCGCCCCGTTTTCCCTGGTCTCCAACTGGTTTCCATCCGGAAACCCTGGTTTTAGGAATTGAATCGTAGGGGAGGGGTTTATCACCTCCCGAAAAGCATTGGAATCATTGCAGATTGCGGGCGGGCATGAAGCCCGCCCCTACAACGGAACCCAGGACACGGCCTTTCCGGATGGAAACTAATTGTCCTGGTGGAGGCTCTCAGGGCACCTTCTTCAGGATGAACCGTTCCAGCTTGGCGTAAAAGACGTAGAGGTCCATGACCAGAAAATGGAAAACGATCAATGAGACCGCCACGCTGCCCGCCAGAGCGGCGAACATTGTCGTCTTCCTGCGCCGGTTCCGGGCGAGGTCTTCGGCAATGAAAATCCTGGGGATGATGGAGAGAACTTCTACACCGGTAATCTCTTCCAAGCCGGTCCTGTCTCGGATGCTCTTGTCCGTGAATTCCTTGAGTGAAGCGGCCCCCACCGAAACCCCCGTGCCGAGCACGATGCCGATGAGCACGATCGCCAGCCGATTGGGCTTGAACGGTTTTTCGGGCAAAAACGCGGGTTCCACCACCTGGAAGGTCTCACCCAGCTGCTCCTCTTCCATCCCCTGGGAGACCCGCGCCCCCAGGAGCTTTTGCTGGATCTCGTTGTAGTGGGCTTTCGCGATCTGGTATTCGGTCTCCATTTCGTTGTACTCTTTGGCCACCTTCGGGCTGGCCTGAAGCTTCGCATAGACGCTCTTCATCTGCTCTTCCACCCTTGCCCCTTCCGCCTTGAGCGATGCGATGGAAATGGAGATTTTTTCGAGCTCGGAACTGAGTTGCACATAGGCCGGGTTGTTCGCCCCTCTGGTGCGTTTCGACGGAAGGTCATTCCGTGAGCTCTTTGCCGCGGAAAGTTCCTTCTCCACCCGATCGATCTCCTGCTTCAAGCTCTGGACGTCGGGATGGGTCTCCGAATAACGCGACTGCAGATCGGTTTGTTTCGATTGCAGCTCCCGCAGCTTATCCCTCAGCTGGTCCGCCTTGCCGGATCCCTTGGAAACCCTTTCCAGAAGGGTGATCTCCTGTTCCTTGGCGAGGACATCCGGGTGCTTTTCTGAGTACTTGGAAAGGAGCTGCGCGCGGTCCAGTTGAGACTGCTGCAGGCGTTCCGCCGGGCTCATGGCCTTTTCCGTCGCTCCCGATTGGGGGTCCAGCAGGGCGAGATTCCCCGTCAGGGAGGTGCGCTGTTCCTCCAGGGACCGGATCTGCATGTGGATGTCGCTCAAGCTGGAATTCAGCTTTTCCATCTTTTGCATATTGAGCGCCGTGAATTCGGGGAGCTCCTCCAGATGAGCCGTGCGGTATTCGGCGCGTCTTGCTTCCAGGTCGTCGATCTTCGCCTTTTCCTGCTTCAGCTGGTCCTCCAGGAAGCCCGTGGTGCCCCGCGCCACCTTGGCTCGGGATTCCAGGTTTTTTTCCATGTAATAGGAGGAGATTTCGTTCGTCACTGCCTGGGCTTTCCTCGGGTCCTCGTCTTCATAGGAAAGGGAAAAAGCGATGGCGAGATTCTTCCCTCTGGATGCCGTGTTGATTTCCGCATTAATGGGTTCAATTTTGATCCGTTTTCGGACAATTTCCACGAGGTCCTCGGTGGCGAGCTTTTCGCGCTTCTCGGGCAGGAGATTGTGCTTGGTGACCAGGTTGAGGATTTTAGAGCGCGAAGTGACTTCCTGGGTCATCGTCTGGATGCGCTCTTCGGCGAAGGTGGTGACCGTGGACGGGACCATGGTGGACGGGATCTGCTGGTTTTGAATGAGAATCGTCGCCGTGGACTTGTAGCTCTTGGGCAGCAGGATAGATATAAAGGAGGTCGAGGCCGCGACACAGAGAAACGGCCAGATGAGCCAATGCTTCCTCCGCTTGATGATTCGGATGATGCTCGTTAAATCCAGATTCTGTTCCATGGAGACTCCCAAAAGAGAAAGCTGGGCAGTTGTTTTCCGGGTGTCCTGGCCGCCCGTTCCGGTATCCGTGTTCCAGTGGTGACCGAGAGCACAGTTGAGAGCCACCTCCTCGGTGAACCGGAAGACCGATGTTTCGCGAACGCATGCGTGTTCGGTGCTTTGCGCATTTGCTCCATTGTACTGCTCACGGCCCGCGGAAGCAACGGTGTGAAAACGGGGGGTCCACTCCTTGTTGAGGGAACCATTGAAGATGAGGCCTGCGGGACAGGTTTTCCTGTGCCCCGCCCTTCCTCAGAGGAGAAAAGCAAATGCGATGTTCAGACCCAGAGCTGCGAAAACGGGTGCCCAGATGAAGGAGAACCTCCCCCTCAGGCGGTAGGCAATGAGTTCGATGCAGAGAAAAACCAGCAGCATCCGAGCGGAAATGCTCTGCACATGGAATTCCTCCAGGTAGGCTCTGGGCAGGAAAAAGGTGAAGATCACCAGGGCGAGCAGGAGGTAGTCGAGGGTGACGAGCGGCATTGTTTCGAGCGTCGCAACAAGGCTCAGAAAGTAGCAGGCGCCCATACAGGCGAAGAGTGCGTTGTAGTATGGCCGCACTTGAGTGAGCCGCGGCTCGGAGCCCATTTGAAATTCGAAGGCCGCAATGGTGCAGACGGCGATGAAAAAGGCGGCAATCTTGACGGTCGGAAGGAGCAGGGGTGTTCTGAACCGTGTCGCCATAAGGGAGATCAGGAAAATGAGGAAGCCGATGCTGATGGCTCCGATGTCCTGGGGGACCTTCCGCACGAAGAACGGGCTGACGAGATAAAAGAGGGAAACCGTACCCACCACGCCGTACCATGCCGTTTCGGCCACAAGAGTCCTGGAAAGGTACTTGCTGCGGACGATTTCAGTCCTGCTCTCCGCAAACGGAGACCAGCGGGGCTCATGGTCCTTCAGCCACTGCTTCTTCCCGTGGATCGAAAAGAAGATCAGGAACGCAGATGCAAGGAGCAGGTACGCCGCCAAAATGATCGCATCGGGAAGGAAACGCATGGTCCAGGCCAGAACGACCATGATGAACTGAAAAGCGTAGATGATGACGACGGCTTCGTTGTGCCGAAAGCCGAAGTCGAGAATGAGGTGGTGAAGGTGCCTTCGGTCGGCCTGAAAGATGGGGCGGCGTTCCCTGATCCGCTCGATGACGACGAGGGCCGTGTCGAGCACAGGGACCCCGAGGATGAAAAGAGGCAGAAAGGGGCTGTAGAGGCTGTGTTCCCTCTGAGTGAGGAGGAGCACCGTGACGCCGGCGGTGAACCCCAGGAACTGGCTCCCCGTGTCCCCGAGAAACACCACGGCCGGATACGTGTTGTAGCGCAGGAACCCGACGGTGGCGCCCATCACGCACACGCAGATGGCCAGGGGCTCCAGGTCTCCGTGGAAGAAGGCGAGAAAGGCGACACAGGAGAAGGTGAGCAGGCAAATCCCCCCAGCCAGCCCGTCGAGCCCATCTGCGAGGTTGACGATGTTGATGGCTGCCATGAGAAAGACGATGTTCAGAGGGTAGCTGAGCACTCCCAGGGTCACGGGCATCCTGGGCCATATTGCGACCGGGACGTGCGGGTGGATGTTGCAGACGAGTACCGTGACGGTCGCGGCGAGGCACTGACCGAGGAGCTTCCACTTCCAGTGAATGTCCTTCATGTCGTCGAGGACGCCAAAGACAAGGAGGCACAATGCTCCGAGGCCAATTCCCAGGAGAGCGGGATTTCCCTCGAGGAGGAACCCGAGGGGGACCATGGTCCCGATGAGCACGGCGACGCCGCCGGTCCTCGGTACGGGGCTGCTGTGGACCTTCCTGGGGTTGGGCCGGTCCACGACTCCAAACCTCAGCCCGACCCTCATGAAAAGGGGGACAAGGAGTGTCGTCAGAAGAACGGAAAAGAAGAGTGAAATGACGAAATTCATTCTACCGCGGCCCCGGTTCCTCCCCGGGGAGGTATTGGTCGAGAAGCGGTGCGACGCGCAGGACGAACCCCTGCAGCCTCGATTCCGCCTGCTCCAGCGTTTCCGTGTTGAAGACGGGCGTGATGACTCGGACGAGAGCCCCATCGGTCCGCTGCCTGGTGAGAGCGTCCCAGAAGTTGAAGAGCTTGAGCTGGTAGACATTGGTCAGAATGCGCCCCCGCTGGGGGAACCAGAAGTAGGCAAGACTACTGCTGTCGAGCTTTCGCATGATCACCCGGTTGACGGTGAGAGACCCGTTCCCGTAGGAGCGCACCGGGAGGGTGCGAGGTGCGGCTTCGGTAAAAATCCAGCCGCTGCCGGGAAGGCAGGTTTCAGGCGTGTGGATGGATTCCCCTTTGCGTTGAGTTTCGTAATAGGCGACGTAGAAGTTGACGCTCTTCCCGTTCCCGTCCTGGTAGTTGACAATGATGTAATCGCTGAGGTCCAGCTCCTTCCTGGTTTCGGGCGGCATGGCCTCTCGGGTCCCGTGCCATGAGTCCACGGCGAGGGGGAAACTGTCCAGAGCCTGCCGGATGGGAATCTTCTGGCGATAATCGATGACTTGAGAGAGAAGCAGAGTCGATCCGAGAAGGACCAGGGCCAGGAGGAACCGGGGGGTAAAGAGCGGCGCGGAAGGAGCGGCAGGTGCTTCCGCGGTCGGGGGTTGAGCCCCTCGGGACGGCTCTGCGGGGGGAGCGGAAGGCTCCCCGAAAGGGAGCTTCAGCTTTCCCAGCACCCACATTTCGCCCAGCAGCACCGCAAAGGAAAAAACGAAGATGGCCCAGCTCGAAAAATCGTGCAGAAAGCCTTCGGCCACCGCCGGGCCCCAGCTTTTGTACAGGACCCCCGTGAGGGCGATCCGGGCGCTGTTGACGAAGAGGGTGAGCGGGAGGGTGGAAAATACGAGAAACGCCCGCTTCCAGAAGGGAGCGCGGAAGAAGTGGGCGAGGATGAGCCCCAGGACGAAGAGGGCAAAGACATATCGGAGCCCGCTGCAGGCTTCCACCACCTGGAGCTGGGTGAAGCCGAGGTCGATGACGTTCCCTTGCCGGTACGCTGACATTCCCATCCAGTGGAGAAAGGTCACTCCCAGCTTGGATGCGATGAGCTGAAGGTTGACGGAGACTTTCTGGTAGAGGAAATTCGGCAGGGGAAATGTCGTGACAATGAGAAAAAGCGGAAATGCCATGATCCGGATTTTCTCCCGGCCGAGATGGAGCCACAGTATTCCCACCAGCACCAGGAAAAAGGAGAGGTTAAGGGCGTAGAATTCGCCTCCGAGTTCCCCCAGCCAGAAGAGCAGGATGCCGAGGAGCAGCGGGGCCATCCCCAACCAGACGCCGGTTGTGTCTGCGTTTCTCAGTGAATGCCGTTTTTCCCAGAGAAGGTAGGCGATGACGAAGGGGATGAGGTAGGCATAGGTATAGTCGTCGCGGTTCCAGTATGTGACCACCCTCTCCAGGGACGAGCGGTAAAGCCCCCAGAGGAGGGCCGCGTAGAGGGCGAAGAGCATTCCCAGCTTGAGACGGGCGATCGGGAGCGATGAGTGCGATCGTTCAGTGGTCAAGGAGTAGACTCCTTTTTATAGGAGAGTATTTAAACATCTTTATTGAACCATCAAAACACCAAGGCATCAAGAAAAACCAAGAAGCCTGATCTGAGCGATTGTGCTCTCGTGAGTGCCTCTCACTCATTCCGGCGAAAGCCGGAATCCAGGAATGTGCCCACACCCACTGGATGCCTGCTTTCGCAGGCATGACGAGGAGTTACCGCTGGAATCGCTCAAATTTGGGAGAAAGTTATACCGACTAAGGTTGAGAATCTTCATTCCCAACAGATTCATTATCTCACCGCAGAGGCCGCAGAGGATAACGCTTTCCTAAAGTGAGCGATTTTCCAGCATGCTTGTCACTGCGGGAGGGCGTAAAGCCCTCCCCTACGAAAATGTCCTTTAACCCACATCGTAGGGGCGGGGTTTATCCCCGCCCGCATGGCAAGGCATTTTCTAAGGGCTTTCAGAGAGTGAATCGCTCAATTTAGGGCTTTATCATCTCCGCGTCCTCTGCGTCCTCCGCGGTGAAAAGTTAAGTTCTTTAACCTTAACGAGTATAATTATATGGCCATGCGGGTTCCGATCCATAGAAATCGGTTTTCTTGATGTCTTTGTGTCTTGGTAGTTCGAGGGCGAGTGTTTCTCATTGTGGTTTGACATGTACCGGCTGAGGCTATACGATTGAGGTGATGATGCCTGCATGGTCCGGTTTGGACTTCAGAATGCTTGTCTGCAAGTGGTGCTTTCGTCAAAACATCCAAAGGCGGAAACTCATGGATGATCGCATTGCCGGAATCGTTAAGGAACTCAAGAAACAGGTGATGGGAAAGTATCCTCTGATCGAAATGCGGGTGTTTGGGTCAACGGCGAGAGGAGACCGGACAGCTGAGTCGGACATCGATGTCTTTCTAAAACTTCCCAGGGTGAATCGAGAGATCGAGGAAGATCTTTTCGATGTAGCCTATGAATTGGAGCTCAAATACGATTGCCTGATCGACTTGGTCATCTTGAGTGATAAGGATCTAGCTGGTGTGCATGGCTACCCTTCCATATATAAGAACATGATGGAAGAAGGCTTTGCGGTATGACCCGTGAATACAAGGAGGCTTTGATTTCCTACAGGCTCGAGAGAGCCAGGGAGTCCATCGATGCCGCTCAATTGCTCCTGAATAATGGCATGCTCGCGTCATCCATGAACCGCGCCTACTATTCCATGTTCTATGCTATACAGGCTCTCCTGGTCCTGCGCGACGTGTCGTTTTTCAAAACACGGGAAGGTAAAAGGGTATTTCAATCGTGAGTTCATCAAAACCGGAATACTACCGGTCGACTTGGGGAGGCTTTACAACAAGACGTTTGAGTACCGCCAGAAATTCGATTACGTCGACTTCACCTCTCCCGAGCCGAGCCTGATCTCTGATTACATCGAAAGCGCCAAGGCTTTTGTCGATCAAATTGAAACATATGTCCATTCCATCACCTCAACGTGAAACCTTTGCGTCCTGAGGCGGGGTCGCCCCCGATGCGAGGATGGACATGGCCACCGGACGGAACAGCAGATCAGGGGTCATATCGTCGTCGCCCGCGACATCCGGGGTGCTGAGCATCCTATGCGGCAAACTCAAACACGGGTGTTTTAACGATGCGGCTGGGCTTTTTCTGCTCCCAGACCATTTGCTGCAAACGTTCCACTGTCTCTGGGGAGAAAAGCCGCTCACCGGTTTCCAAATTCACTCTGGCCGGCACCTTTTCGATGATGATGACTTTACCGTGCATTTCCAGAACATAGGTCACCTCTTGCTCAACCAGACTTTCATTCCAGATCTCGGAGCTCATCTCTTGTTTTCCTTATTTTGTAATCAATCCATAGTTTCGCATCTGGCTCATATACTGTAACGATTTTTATCATAGGCCGGGAGGGGTAACTGCATTGGATGTGAACAGGCCTGTCAGATAACGTGAAGCCCAGGATCAGACAACTTGGGCCGTACTTATCGTCTGGGTAGTCATCGATGATTTCACCCCGGGCAATGGCCTCCCGCATTTCCTGTACACTGATACGGCGAATGATGCTCTGGTCGACGGCATGTTGAGAAAACTCAAACTGACCCTTTTCAACTTTCTCGCGGATGTCTTCAATGATGGCCATGAAAGATCAACTTTGCTTTGGGTTGCATGTGCCTTTGGACCTCTGCGGCGGGCCAAAGGTGCGGAAAATCGATGATCATGTCTCACGCGTCACTGGTCACTGCTCTTTGCACTCATTACCCCAAACCCATCGCCCATTGCCCCTAAATGTACCTTTGACAAAATGAGATTGACCGCCTCGGTTTCGAGTCTGATCCGCAGGAGAGTTTGATCGTAAAATGTTCTGTGCAATGCGCAGACGTCAAGATAAACGAGGTCTTTCCGCATGGTATCCTGACCGTAGCTTCTTCTCTACCGGAGGCACAGGGAGCGGCTCTCGAAGCTCTGCCTTGCCTGTTTTTTTCAACCAGCATCGGTAAAATCTACAATCAAACACGAACAACGATGCACCAAGCACGACGCACGAAGAACCAAGAACGAAGAACGATCCCCAGTTTGACTTTATGGATTCTGCGTTGTATTTACTAGAAAAAAGGATGCGCTGTGATGACAGCCATTTCCCATTTAGCTGAGATAGAAGTTTCGCACAGCGTGGAGAACAAACCATGAATGAGAGAATTGCGCTCAACCCAAATATCCATTTCGGCAGACCTTGTGTTGCCGGCACCAGAATCCCGGTGCAGAGTGTCCTCGAGTTGGTGCGTGAGGGAATTGCCTTTGAGGAAATTACCACGGATTATTACCCGGATCTTTCCATCGACGATATCCGGGCCTGCATCCAGCATGCGATTGATGTTATTGCAGCCGAGGACATTCGTATATCGACGGTAGCAGCGTGAAGTTTCTTCTTGACCATGATGTTTACGCTGTTACAGCTCGCTTCCTGAGGAGCCTGGGGCACGATGTCGTTGCGATCGTGAGTTAATGGGTGCGTTTCTGGTCGTCGAACCTGGCAGGCACCGGTTCCGAAAGCTTCCCGGCGTCGATTCCCAATAGTCATATTTGACATCACCAAACACCACCCACGAAGCACTACGTACGAAGCACGATCTCCCAAATCCTCTCCGCAGCCCGCCCATCCCACAACGGCGGCACCCTCGCCCATCGCCCATTGCCCCTCGCCCCGAACCCATCGCCCATTGCCCCTAACCTGTCTTTATACGCCTTCTCCCTCCCGTCCAAGGCAGCCCTATACGCCTCGATGATCCCCGCCTTGCTCGTCCCGGCAAGCCGATTCGTCCCCAATTCAATGGTGATAGGCCGCTCGGTATTGTCCCGCAGGGTGATGCACGGAACCCCCAGAGCGGTGGTTTCCTCCTGCAGACCGCCGCTGTCGGTCATCACCAGGAGCGCATCCTTCCAGAGGTACAACGATTCCTTGAACCCCAAAGGAGGCAGTTGGAAGATGTTTGGGGATAAGCTAACGCGATGCAATTCCAGCATCTTTTTGGTTCTGGGGTGCACGGGAAAAAAGATGGGCGTGGCCTCTGCGATTTCATTCAGAGCGCTCGCGATTTCGGTAAGTTTTGCCTGCTCATCCACATTTGCGGGCCGGTGGAGGGTGAGAAAGGCGTACTCTCGCTTTTCCTCCTTGATGCCCTGCGTCGCAAAGCAAGAGCCGCTGCCGTTTTCGAGCTGCTTCAACTGATGGAGCAGATTATCGATCATGACATGACCAACGAGGTGGATGCGCTCTTTGGGTTTTCCCTCGCGCAGGAGATTGTTGACGCCGCTTTCCTCGGTCACAAAGAAGAAATCCGAGATGGAATCGGTCACCATGCGGTTGATCTCTTCGGGCATGGTAAGGTCGAAGCTCCTGAGCCCAGCTTCCACGTGAGCCACCCGAATGAGCATCTTCTTGGCAACGATACTGCAGGCTAGAGTGGAATTGACATCGCCCACCACGATGACCAGGTCAGGTCGCTCCCGTTCGCACACCTCTTCGAATGCTACCATGATCTTGGCTGTCTGTTCTGCATGCGATCCCGATCCGGCGTTCAGGAAGAAGTGTGGCTCAGGAATGCCCAAGTCTTCGAAAAACGCCTGCGACATCTCGAAATCATAGTGCTGCCCGGTGTGGACGATTTTGCAGTTCACATCCGCATGCTTCAGAGCTTCCCGGTGAATCGGCGCAATCTTCATGAAATTGGGCCGCGCCCCGGCAACGAGCAGAGTCTTCATCATCTTCCTCAATTATATTTCACCACAATATTTCTCCACGAGGCGCTAAGAACGAAGCACCAAGCACGAAGCACCAGGCACCAAGCACGAAGCACTTCTTTTTGACGTTTGATCTTTTGTGGATAGTGTTTTACCATGAATGGGAGTGTTTGAGGCAAGATGATAAGGAGGAATCTCATGGCAACAGCAAGAGTGGGCCGCAAAGGTCAAATCACCCTTCCAAGCGACATTAGGCGCCGGCTCAACCTTGAAGAAGGGGATCGAGTCTCTGTTAGGGTGCAAGGGGGAGTTGCGATTCTGAAGCCTATAACCATAACATTGCTGAACATAAGAGGCAGTGTAAAGGTGAACGAACCTCAGGCATTTGGAAGCATCAGACAATGCATCTTGCAGGAACATGCCCGTGAGGTTGCCGAAAGTGGGACCTGAGCGTCTTTTCATCGACACCAACATTTTCTTGCGTTACCTGACGAACGATGTGCCTGAGCAGGCTGATGCAGTGGAGCGTTTGTTAATCCAGGCAATGCAGGGCGATGTCATCTTGGTCACGAACAGTCTTGTCATTGCTGAAATCGTATGGGCCTTGGATTCCTTCTACAGGGTTTCCCGCCCGGATATTGGTGAGAAGATCTTCGCGATTCTGAATACGCCAGGCCTTGAAGTTGTGAACGCAGACCTTATTCATCAGGAAATCCCATGGTACGTTCAAAAGAATGTGGATTTCATTCACGCATACAATGCAGCATGGGCGTTGGCTCAAGGAATTCGGACTGCGTGTACTTTGATCAAAATACTTTTCCCGATTTGAGGGTATTGAAGTCTGCATCCCTGGCAATTGGCCACTGACGTACTCTTCCGCTCTGTCATCTGTCGTCTCTCTGCTGTCCTTCGCCCTCCGGCTCCCTTCCATCCATCGCCACCGGGAACGCCCCGATGATCCCCCCTGTACTATTTCTTTGTCAGTCTTTTCTCTGCGCCCTCTGCGCCTTTTGCGGTGAAAGAACGAAGCACGAAGCGTTCGATCATGTTCTTGGTCTCAACGATGTGGCTTCTGCTCAAGCGCCGAATACCACCGATCCCACTCCCAGTTGCCCAACGTATTCCACCGCATCCTTTACATGGACTCCACCAAGCGAGGATGGCATGGCCATGGGCCTGAAGCTCCTTTCACTGAGCGTCCGCTCATACGCTTCCCGGTTGGGATTCATGAAACCCGGCCTTGTTGGTGGCCGAGCACACAATGGGATTCTCGATCTCGTAGCTCATAAAGACTCCACGAGCTTCGGCATGTTCATGGTGACGAAGCCGGGTTCGACCCCGTACCTCTCTTGAATGTAAATGCATATCCGACGAAAACGTCCTTCACCCCAAAACCCAGCAGCAGATCGGTAACGATGTTCTGTAGAAAGATGACCTTGACATCGAGACCACGGAAGATTTTCATCTGACGTCGATGAGCAACTGCATGACTTTGAGCATATCCTTGGTAAGCAGGGACATGCCCCCCTTTGTCAGCATACCGGCAATTTCAACCTGCCGCTCCCTTCGATAATGGTGTCTTTCACGGCTCCAAAGATCCCCTTTTAGCGACCGCATTGGCATACTTGTGAACATACGGCATGGATGGATACATGTGCAGGTCGGCAAACCGTGCAGAATCGTCTTGAAGGTAGTCGCAGATGTCTTTGGCCCTTTTGTTGGTATTCAGCATCAAGGCCCTGATGCCACATTCGTAGGCAGTGTCGATGACGTCCGTGATGGCTTTCAGATCTCTGAATCTCTCTGAGAGCGCCTGGGCCTTCTCTTTGGACATGTGATTGATCCCGAAGAACTGATTGTCGCCCAAAATCACACGGTCAAGCATTGGCACAAACCCCCATTCTTCTAGCAGTCTTTTCAGAGGAGGAGGCTTAGGTCTTCTAAACAAGATGGAGAAGTCGAAAGACGGTTGTCTGCCACCTCGAGCGAGCGAGCGGCATCTTTTGTGATTTCTTCCATGACCATGTCGGCCTTGAGGGCCTCTGTAAGCTTGCCACGTTATCGCTTCGGCCTTGCTCGATGTTCTCGATAGGTTTCCGTTGCCTGGTGAATTCGTTCCCCCTTACGTAGAAACGGACGCTTTCGGCAAAATCGTGATGTTACGGGTATTTCATCCCTTGCCGGAGCTTTGTTTTCATCCGCCTCTTTCAGAAAAACCTTGACCTGCTTGTCCGCGACAATCCTCCCTTGGGCCGAACATGTCGACGAGGTTCGTAGGCTTCCGATACAATTCGTCGCTCCAGTTGACGGTAATGGTGCCGGTGTACCCGGCCTCATATACGAAGGTCGAGGTGACCAGATCCTCCACCTCGGCCGAATAGATGCTCTGCATGACGCTGCCGGCCACACTGTCGGGTTTTCCGAACAGATAGATTGCCAGATCGATGCAGTGGGAAGCGAACTCGTACATGCAGCCGCCACCAAGCTTCTTTTTGCTCCGCCAGCCAGATTTCGTTTTGACGACGGTAGGACCGTACATCTCCGAAGAGAAATTCCTGACTTCACCAATGAGCCCGGAATTCAGAAGACCTTTCACCTTCATGAAAACTTCGTTGAAGCGGTTCACATATCCCACCTGATTCACCAGCGGTTTGCCTTGGAGGTGAGACAGGGTTTCCTCGCCTTCGGCAACATTCATGGCAAAGGGCTTTTCAACGAAGATGTGCACGCCTTGGTCGGCCGCGTATTGGATATCTAAGCATGGGAGTCGCTGGGGGTTGATATGATAACGAAATCCAGGGACTCTTCTTGAATCATCTTCCGATAGTCGGAGTAGCGGTAATTTGCGTGTATCTACCAGAAGGTCCAGCATGGACTCCGACTGATCGCAGACACCGCTGATGTGAACCAAGGATGGTTGTTCAGGATGGAAAAATGCGTGATCCCATCCTGCCGATCCAATCAAGCCTCCTTTGAGCATAACGCTTTTCTTCCTCTTCAGTCGTTAGCGGTTGAAAGGATCGTTTCCATCACAAGGGAGTAGACCTGTCTTCCTATTTGAAGCGGTTCTGGGTCGGCAACCCTCTATCTGATGTTTTGTAGTAGTTCACCCTAACCACTCCGCAATCATTTTCCCAATCTCGCATTCCGGCCTTACATATTTTTTTATCTTCATTTTCTTTGTGTCTTTGATACAATTCTCTATTTTATTCAAATCTTTGCACCAAATTAGATATCCCTCTTGAGACAATTTTCCCAGTAAATCCCCCTGATGACCTTCAAGAGCATGTAGATTCTCTAATGAAATCAATTTTTTACCTATATTCAACACTTCAAAGGTAATCCCAGCGCCTCCGTGAGCAATAACAATATTTGCTTTTTGAAAATACTTGAGTAAATCATCATCAAAAGTGAAATATTTGCAGTTTCTTGGTATATATTTGCCATTTCCTATCTGAACAACAACTTCTTCATCCAATTTAGGTGCGATCTTGTCTATTGCTTCAACTAGCTCATCAAACTGGGTAGTTCCAACAGCCCAAATATCAACCTAATCTCCCAGCATAAATAGCTTTAGGATATCTATTAATTAATTCCGGCCATTGAACAAAAAATAAGTCAGATAGATAATAACATATTTTACCTGTTGTGGACTTTGTAGTAACCCGAGACCATGACTCAATAAAAATTCTTTTCTTTTTAAATATTGAAGCCCATATAAATAAAGGTACAGCCAAACCTGGACCAGCACTGATTATCCCAATTGATTTAGAATTTTTTATTATGCTAAAAGATTTTAAAATACTATATATTGTTAGAATAATAGATCTAATTAGCGATTTGTCGTATACCTCCTTGGTCGAGGTATGACATGAACATCACCAATAAATTTAATTTTCTTAATAGACTTATCATCGTCGTCATTTATGACATATTCAAAATCATAAAAATCGTATAGCATTTCCGTAATCCTAACCATCTGGGTAGTATGTCCCCCGCTACCAAGTACTATTATCAATTTTGGTTTGGATGTCATACTTTCTACTTCTTTTTTTAAATGTGAGCATTAGGCGATTGACGACAACAATGCCAATCACACAATAACCGCAATATTTGAACGTAGACTCGTTAAAGAAGAATTAATAAATTCTTATTATAGCTTCTCCAGGATCGAGCTACGCTTCAGCGATAAAGTGCTTCATAAATTGACGGATATAAAGAACGTCAGAAAAGGTTATAGAGCAAAGTATCTTAGAGCTACTTTCTGACGTACTTTATTATAGCCGCCCTCAAGTACTTGATCATACACGCGCCTAATCCGCCTGGCTATGTTCTGAATGTCCATCGCCTCAAGGCACTTACTATTATCCATTAACGCCCGGTGTTTTATTCGGGCAAGAAGCATTTCGCGGCATCTGCGATGGTCTTTGGGTCTCTGTCCGGCACCACCACTCCAAACTCCACTAATGCTGCCCATTCCTTTACGTCACCCACGTCGACGGAAACAAACGGGAGTTTAGCCGCTATGGCTTCCTTTATGACGGTTGGAGAGCCCTCGGATAAGGACGTCAGAAGCATAACGTCGCAGTTCCAGTAGACTTCCCGGACTTTCGCCCGGTCGATATTCACCAGATGAACTTCCTCTACTTTATTCCCTCTCCTTTCCAGCTCCTGACAGACAGCCTGAAAGAGGCCATAGTCCTTCATTTTTCTTGCGGGATCGGACGGAAACAATACCTTAAGCTTGCCGGGTATTTTCGGACTTGGCTTGTTTTCATAAGACGATGGGAGCGCGAAATCCTGCACTCGTATACCGCACGGAATCACCTCTCCATAACCGAGAGACTCTCTGAGCCTCTGCGAGACGACGATTACCTTTGATGCCATTGGCGCCAAGAGTCTGGACACGTGCTTGGTCGGATTCACCAACAGATCCGAACCATGAAATGTGATAACTACGGGAGCACGGACGAGGAGCGTAGAAACCAGAGTCAGTCCGAAATGGGCATGGACAATGTCATACCTGCCTTTCTTCACGATAGCAGGCAAGCGCAGCATCTCTCGCAGGTACGCCCATCTTGGCCTGTCCCCCTCAATTACGTGAACGTCTATCGTCAGATCAGGGTAACATTCTCGCATCGACTCAACCTGTTCCTTCACAAAGGGGCTCATGAAAGGCCTCTCCGGGGTTGGATAAAGGTTGGTCACTACCAGTATTCTCAATGCTTCCTTACCCTCATTTCACCCATATATTATCGCTTTCTCGCAGAAACCGCATTGAGTCTCTCACTGAGTTTCGTATGATGTAATTCAAATCTGAATTCATCATGAAGCTTCAGTGCGTTCAATCTATATTGATCATGATTGTTCATAATCCTCTGTATTGCCGGCAGAATATCCGAAGGACCGTTTATGCAAACCCCGGCTTGCCTGCCTTCAATGAGCTCCGGATAGCCGGGCAGATTTCTGACGATAAGCGGAACACCTACCTTTAAGTGATGGAATATTTTCCCCACTGACAAATCGCTGTAGTACAAATTTTCATCAAGATCCGTGCCTGCAGGCCCGTGAACCATTATTCCGATATCACAAGAAGAATAGACCATGTCCAGTTGATCGAAGGGGACCGGATCATCACTCAGGAAGATCTTCCTGTTCAGGTATTCCTCCGGTATTGAAAAACCGCACCCGGGATAAGGGCGTTGATGGGTATGGAGAACCAGGATGTAATCGTCCGGCCATTCCGGAATAGACCGGAAAATATCCTTCACGTGCAGCCACGGCCCGAATAGCCCTCCCGCATGCAGTATAATGACTTTGTTCCTCGGGATATTGAATTTATCGTTAAAGAGATAGTTTCTCACTATTTCTCCCGTGCCGATTTGGGAATTCGGAACGGATATCATCGTCCTGGGATCAAGCCCGTTTTCTTCCTGCAAGATCTTACACCGCATGTCCCCGAAATCCACCGTGCACAATGCATGCTGATTGCATTTCCTTTCCGCCCGTTTAATCATTCTTAATCCGAAATTACTGAGATGCTTTTCAATATACAGCTCCAAAGACCAGTAAATGAGGGTTCCCTTCTTTCTCTTTGCGAGGGAGTGAGCTGCGATCAACGAGCCGGGGTCGCCTCCAATGAAGACTTCATTCTCTCCGCACCTGTTCTTTAAGAGGCATGCCGCAATGAAATAGTAATTGCGAAACAGGCAGTCAATCCCATCCCCAAAAGTGCTCAGCCGTTTCAGCCCGATGTGTCTCAACGATCTGAAAAAAGTTTTAATTACAAACAGAATATACTTCGCAACCGTGGGATACCGGATTTCCACCAGGGTGTACTTATCCTCCAGGTCTGTGGGATGCCTCCTGATTCTTTCATCTGCGTACTGATAAACCCTTATCTTATAGCCTTCCTCATGGAAGAGCCGTATGGAATTCCGCCATGGCGTTAAAGAGAATATCGAAGTGTAGTTTACAAAGTAGTTAATTACTCCTTTGTATTGCCGATTTCCCATCTCCTTATCCATTCTTTTTTTTTGCTTTTGAAAATCTGTTCATTGATTTTTGAAATTTGTTTTATCTTATTTCTTATTTTTTTTTATTTGATTTGTAATTTCTTTCGGGGGAAAAAGTTGAGGGTCAAACATATTCATATGCACCGATATCATAGCCCGCCTCCTGAGGTCTGGTAATGGGAGCTGCCAACCCCGCCCCGTTGATACAGCCATTATATGGACTCCCAAGCGTTGCACCATTGTTAAGGGCAGCGCCGGAAGAGATGAGAAATAATTAGTGTTGGGAACCAGGTTATTTCCGTAGGTTCCTGTGAAGCCGGTGGGGAGTGCACCCCCAGTAAAGGTAAGGTAGGTGTTCTGTGCAGTTGCTTCCCAATGTTGAACTAAGTCCAATGCTCCTCCATTCCTATCGTATGTAGTGGTTCCTATATTAACATGAGGCGATGTAGAAGAAATAGCATCATAGATCAAATTATTGCCATGCCCGCTGATTTTGCTGTCTACATCTCGAATTGGACTGCGTTGGCCTTTTTACTGTAGATTACATTATTATAAACATCCACCGTAGGAATCCCCCTGAGGCCAGTATTTAAATCAGGCGGTCCATCACCGAGAAGAATTGCATGACTAGACGTAATAGAAGTTGTACCTGATCCCACATAAAATGTATTATTGTACATCTTATAAACACTAGTAGATTGATCCCCTCTGTTTATTTTTATATTAGAGCCTCTATCTACTGGATATTTACCATAGAATATATTGCCATACACATCTACTGTAATAATTCTACCTTTGCTATCAATATCTAGTCCAGAAGCTTTCTTTATTATCATGTACTATGTTATACCGAATTGTCGCATGGTCACTCACCCCTGTATGTCTATCTCTAGAGTACATTATCTACAAGTATCCCATAATCATTACTGTATATATTATTGTATTCGATATGGTAGCATTATCAACATCATCCTTTACATAGATTCCATATCCCCAACCACTGCTCAATCCTGTATTGTAGGATGTGCAGTTCTTATAAATACAGACTAAACCTGCCAAGTCCCCTCCCAATCATGCCATGTCGGATAAATTACTATGCCACCATAGTTTATATTATAAACAGTGGTATTTGTGATTGTAATATTACTTATTGTATATGCTCCCATTGAACTCACATATATTCCCCTACCAGCCTTAGTAAAAATCTTGCGTTAGTGGAAGTACCTACTACAGTATTGGTCCCACCGATACGATGTACTATGCAGTCGTCTATTGCCACACTTAACCTAGTATTCCGGTTGACAATAAAGACACATATTGATGCCATTGGTTATGTGCTACCGGCCCCATCTATTGTGAAGCCCTTGAATGTACGGATTGGCTTTCTTTAGGAATTTGCATGCGACCCCCAGATGGTTGTTGTCTTGAGTAGTGGTTATCTTACTCTAGTTCCACTTCCATAGGCTTTCTCTGTTATAGGTGACACCAGCAGTGGTGGTCGTTAGAGTGGGAAGGGTTGCACTTGTCCATGTGTCCTGGGAACGAAAATATACTATGACCTTTTGTCACGCCGGCCTTGAACTTGGCGATAGTTGCCCACGCGTTCGCATCTGACAGGCCATTGAGACTGTCGTTTCCTCCGGATTTAACATAGTACGTCGCTGCCCATCCCGGCGAGGCTGAAAAGAAAATGAGGAGGAGGGAGAGACATGGTGCGATTCATGGTGTGTCCATGGGATAGTACCGTAGGATTTTCTTGATTCTATTCATATCTCCTCCTCCCCAGATGGTTGTTGTCTTCGAACGATGGGCTTGAAAATCTTGTGAAACTCATGGTGCACCTCCAATGCAATCTCTTACTCGAAATCCAGCACGAAAAAGCTGCTGTCTTCGCCTGGTTAACCTGCCGTATCCGGAAAGGATTTAGGCCAGCGACTTTGCTTCTTGCCGCTTCTAACGGTTGACCCTTTTTGCTAATGCAGATGCCATGAAAAGTGCGGATGGCATTGACGAATGGACCTGACATACCTTCCGAGACCGCAGTCGTTCGATACCGGTAATCTCTACACGACGGAAGTGAAGAATATCAAACATGCACTAATCCATTAAAGTTGAAAAATGCATAGTTCTCTTGCAATATTAACTCATTATGATATATTCGCTATGTGTTTGACAGAGCCAAATTCTATTATAAGGGGAGGTAAGAAATGTAAAATATTTCTCAAAATAATGGTCACGTTGGTACTGAACCCTCTTTTGAAAAAATTTGTACCAATCTTAGGTTTCGCCCATGAAACAGACAATCACCTGTTTTCCTGAGAAGATACCCCTAAAATATATTCAGCGTTATTTACAGCGATATATGCTGGAACATATTCCAGGTCGTTTCCTTAGATGGCCGCCCGAAAAAACATGGTTACAACTCAATGATTTTATTTATAATTCATGCCGATCTGCCATCTATCAGTATCTTTCCCATGTAAACAAAGCTCACCCTCACCTGACTACGAAGCCATTGGCGCTGATACCATCGCTTCACTGCCGAAGTCAAGTGGAAGCGGCTCTGGCTGCAAGTTACACAACATCCTTTTACCGGGTGAATCGGGATCTAACCGTGAATGAGGCAGACGTATTGCGATATGTTCAAGGGCATTCTGGGCTTGTAGTGCTATGCCTTGTTCATTATTATGGTTTCCCCCCTGCAGGGCTTAATATACAACATCTGCTTAAGTGCACCCATCACCCACTATTTATCCTGGAAGACGGCGCCCATGGGTTATTCAGTCCCATTGGTCATGTGGGAGATGCCTCCGTGTATTCCCTCAGCAAATCCTTACCCGTGCGAGATGGCGGTATTTTACGCCTGCGCCACGACCATCTTCCTATTGGCCTCCAACCAACACCCTCACCATGGTCGTTTGCGGCCCAGTTGAACCCCGTTATCAAGGCTATTTTGAAAGCAACGCCACTATATACAATCCGGTCTTTGATAAAAACCACATTAACTAAGAGATTGGCTGCACGTAATACCACCGAAACGCAACCAAATGAGTATGTAGAACCAATGTTTACGGCTGCCCATGCCAACGCCCCCGCTGCTCCCCTGACTCATGTAGTCATCAGTCAGCTATCTGATGCCGCCGCCCATGTGCGGGAATATCGCCAGCGGAATTTTACTTATCTTGCCCAACACGTTTCCAACCTCCCTGATATCCAACCTTTGTTTGCCTCTTACCCCAAAGAGTTTCAAATGGATGTTTCTCCTTTAGCCTTCCCTATTATCACGTCTAACCGTAATCGGCTCGAAAGCCGCCTGGCCGATGAAGGCATCATCGCATTTGCCTTTGGCCGAGATCCCCATAATAGCCTCAACGTGCACGACGTTCCAGAAACCCAGTGGCTCATGGACCACACCCTTGCCTTACCATGCCACCAAGACCTTAGCCAGGCAGATCTGCAGCGAATCGCCACCGCTGTCATCCGATCCATTTAGCGCTATTAATATGCTTTCGAGCACCCCACTGGACTTCTCCATCCTTTTCATTACTTTGATGCCTACAACGACTATTCCTGAGATGCCGTTGTTCTTGAAATCTCGGTTTCGTGTCTTATCCCATAACGGACATGCCCTGTTTGCGTCCCGCAGGTGCAGAAATAACTGTACCAGATCAGGGACCATATTACGTTAAAATACCATCTGTTGACATTACTATGATCGGTCATGGAGTTTACCGCAATTGCGACAATAACACTGAGCCCAGCAAGATGTATGGCAAGTATATTGGGGTCGTCGATTCTGCTCTTTGGCACTTTAAAAAAAAAATCAACAAGCCACAACGAGAAATGGATAGGCCAGGCCACCTATAAAACCATAACTGACAGCATAGGCTAAGTAATCGTTATGAGGATTAAATTTTACCTGGTCGCCGACCGTTAAGGTCAAGCCGACACCTTCGGGATGTTCAAGGAAATAAGCCATGGCACGCGCCCATAGCATGAGCCTGTCAGTATCCGCTTTAACAACACGATGTTCGTACCGTTTTCCCAAGTACTCCTTTATACTCGGTGGAGAAAGGCTGTATATCAGTAACAGCATGCAGCATATAACGGCCACTGATAAAAGCACTTTTGTTACGCGACTGTACTGAACTGATGTAGAATATGGCTGCCAAACCGCAAAGGCACGCAAAAATGCTTCCAAAACTGCCGGTGGTAAGCAAAAGAAAGACGTTCGAGGCCAAACACGCGCCTGCGAGCAACCTATACAGGCCCTTGACCTGTGAGACTGTTACCGCAGTTGACGCACAGATCAGGGCCGCCAGTATAAAGCCGACGTCCGTTCTCGAGAAGTCTACAATCACCTTACCAAGTTGGTATTTGAAGTAACCTTCAGCAAGGCTTCCACGTGCAAAGAGGCTTCCCATCATTAGCCACGGTTCCGAACAATTTTGCTGAAATCAGTATCAATGTCGATGGGACAATCAGACAAAACAACAGGCCTTGGAGGTTTGCGGCATGATCTCGACTCTCACTCATTCTCAGGTAGACCAAAGGCAACAACAGGAACGGCGCCAGAAAGAAATTGTACGCAAATGCTCCTTGCCGCATTATGCTGCGTACAACATCGCCGGACATCCAGTTGATCGAGCTGGTAAGATTCCAATTACTGCCAAAGCGGCTGGCACATAAATCCATTTGGGAAGCCTGAAAATATACCTCGTGTTAAAGACTGCAAACCAAAGGGCAAATATGAGATTGCATGCGAACTGAAATCTGGATACAGCTATAGGAATTGCCGCCGAAATCGAGGCCAGAAAAACCAAGGGACGGGGAGTGTTCCTCCATAGCAGAGTCATAAGAATCGAAAAGGCCAGAAAGAAAAAATAAAACGCGTCGAACGCCCGAGAAGGATGGATGCGGCAATGATTGCCATCCCCAGAAAAAACGCAATGACAGATGTCCTTCCCTGAACCTCCCGAAATTCGTAAACAGGAGTAGGATATGTAGTATTACGCTTTCTCAATATCACGTCTCACGTCTCGTCAAAGTGACCAAATCCATATAGGTAAAATAAGGTGCTGGCAGACCGCGCAGAGACCCTACTGCTTGATTATGCCACCTTGCCCGGCCGCAAAGTAGCCTAACTCCTTAAAAGCTTACGGGAAAAGCGATTGATAATGTTATTCGGCCTGATCCGGTATTTTCTGCAAATCATAAGATAAAACATTATAAGACGATGTTCCCTTGACATGCCGACTTTGCTTCGGTAACGGTCATAGTACTCTACCAGGCCTAAATCCAGACACGTCCCAAGCAGTTGAACATTAAGCTTCAGCCATGCCTCTTCCCCGCACAACTCCTTTATGTCGCTTTCGTATTTGCTGATAATGTAATGCCATCCTTCAACATGCTTCGTCGCGCTTCCTGAAATCGCATCACCACTGCCAGCGTGATAAACCATCAATGGTTCTTTCAGATGAGTAATTCTGCAATATTTGGCGAGGCGTATCGACGTATCCCATTCCTGAAACGACGGCACCTGCTCATCCAAGTATCCGATCTTCTCCAAGGCCTTTTTTGACGCTATCATCGTCGGATAGAGCGGGGCAGGTGACTGAAGCAGGGTAGAATATTGATTCTCACCTTCCACAACAGGCAATAGACGAATGCTCTTTATACCTCTTGCCTTATCAAAACGATATGCGTTGCAGTATACAAAAATCCATGGATCATAATCCGCATTCGCTAAAACAGAAACCTGCTTCTCCAGCTTATCGGGCAACCACTCATCATCTGAATCCTGAAAGGCTATCCAGTCGGATTTTGCTTCAAGAATACCCCTGTTGCGCGCCCCTTGCGCCCCTGCATGTGTCTCCAGAACGACGCAGCGGACCCTTGGATCAGGATGGCTGCGAACAATAGACACGGTACTGTCCGTGGAGCAATCATCGACTACAATTACTTCCAGATTCTTATACGTCTGGGCTAAAACCGACTCGAGGCAATAGGATATCGTATCCTGGCGATTAAAAGCCGGTATCACCACTGAAATGAGGGGATTATCCTTCACGCCCTTTCTCGCCTCGTCAAAACGACCAAATCCACATAGGCGGCCAGGGTTCTGGCAGCGCGGCCGAGCAGAGACCCTACTGCGACCGCAAGAAGCCCGCCAATCACGGGTAATAACAAATAGGTTGCCAAAGCGAAAACAACAGCTCCGGCAATAACACTTCGGCCTAAGAGCCACGGCCTGCCTGTGGCAAAAAGGGTAGTGGTTGGTATGTATGCTGCCTGGACAACGGGAAACCAGAGGCAAACCTTCATTACCGGAATACCGGCAACATATTTCGGGATGACATGTGGAACGAATATATCCAACAAAAATGAACCTGCACAAGCGAGCAGTATCATGAATCCCGTGAGCCCTGCAGTCACCCAAATAATCCGTGCGTTGGCGTTGCGCACGCTTCCATCCCGCGCAAAGGACGTGACAACGCGCGGAGCGAGAACCTGCCACACCGCCATAGGCAGGGAGTTCATCGCACCCCGCAATCCGTATGCGACCGAAAAAAGCCCCAGGGCAGTCACACCGCTAGGGAGAGTATCAAAGCGCTTTCGGTTGCAAACCAGGCGGAAAAATAGAGGTTGCCCCAAATACTGAACGGAAGACCTATCTTTATAAGTTCACCCAGGGCTTTGGTATCGAAGCGATAGGTTACCTTGAGCGGCCGGTTTCGGTGGAAAAGCCAGACCCCCAGGAACGACGGGAAGGCCACGCGCGCACAGAGGCCATAGAATCTCAGGAACGGCAACAGGAAGACCATTCCAAAGGTCAGTATTGTCTGGGCCAACTGAATCCTTGCCAGAGTCACAAAATGATGCAGGGTGCGGTAGGTTGAGGTAAGATAGCTGCCATAAAATACCTCCCAGCAAAAAAAGCTTGAGAGAGCCAGCCAAAAACACCATAGAGATCATGGTGAGCTAAACTGTATGCCGCACAGCAAACAAACCCGCAAGAAACAACAACCGACATAAAAAGATTGAAAGCCCCGGCCGCGGAGGCAAGTGCGTCAACTCGCTCCGGCATCTCTTTGCCAACGTAGTAAGGGATCTGACGCCAGAGTCCATCGTTGGTGCCAAGGCTTAAAAACATGAGATACGTTAAGGGGATTGTAAAAGCGCGGAATGATCCGACCTCCTCAGGCCAAGAAAACGGGCAACCAGCAGGCCGCCGATGGCGGTGAGCACCGACGACGTAATATTGCTGCTGAAAAGGGCTATAACGGACCGGATTGTCTGGCGGTTTCTTGATATCCTGGCACGGACATCCGTGAGTCTCTTTCTAAAAATCGAAGACTCTCCTGACGCTACATCGCTTGTCGCTACCTGGTTGGCTTCTATTTTCATTTGTTCCAGAGTTGATCCATCCACAGCTTCAGCGTGAAGAATCTGCTGAACAGATACAGCCCCCCCCAGCCCTTGTACTCAGCAATGTCTTTTCTAAAGTGCTCCGGGCCGGCTATTTGCAGGAACACTTCTTCTGCCGCAGGATTTGGGCGCTCCCACAATCTCTTAATAACCTGGCTGTTGTTTATGTAGTACTCCTGATCAGGCCACGATCCCTCGGTTGCTATACCCTTCTTCCTTATTCCAAGGTATCCTTTCAGTTTCATTCGGACAGCATCCTTGTGCCACCTTACCATTCTTCCAAAGTGCGTCGCATCCACTCTTGTTCCGGTATTGGTGTCCGGAATCCTCAGCATTTCTTTTCCTCCGAGGATCCTTGCCACCCTCAAGGAAAGTATACGATTCATCCTGAGAGCAACTGGAATTCTAAGGTACACCTTAAGCACATCTGTATCGAGAACCGGTAAGTACCAGGGGAGTACCTTCTGTGACACCACCGTTTCCGCATTATCTGGCTCGTAACAGAAGGGAATGACCCTCCTGCACGCGATCTCCAATCTTGTTTTTTCTGAAAGCACGCTTTCGCTCTGGTAAGGAAATATCTCGAATATTCGTTCCGAGGCTTGCTTTGACATCTCTGTTCCAAACGTGAAATGCGAACAATAGTGCTCCAACTTGAAGTTGCCTTCCTTTTCAATGCGGTACCTTGTCCCCATATAGGGGACCATCTGGCGGTCCAGAGCTAGCGCCTTGAACATATAGTCGAAATAAAACCCTGAAAGGATGTTCTGAATGCCATGCTGTTTGAAATTCTCACGAAAACCCAAGAAGTGGTTATTAAAGCAGTCTCCCATCGCGCAGCCAATCTTGACGCATGCCTCGGAGGATTTCCCATAATGATCGAAGTCTCGCTTGAGTGGTATGAGATCAATTCCTGCTGCACGGGCAATTCTTTCGGCGATACGGAATTCATAGTTCTCTTCGTCGAAAAAGGAAAATGCGACAACATTTGAGCGGTCCTTGATAGCACCCAGTATAGTCCGGGAATCCAACCCTCCGCTCAGTGCAACTGCACATTTACCAAACATCGGAAGGGTTCGTTTTCGAACAGCACTTTCAATGGCCGATGCCAGGTCCTCCGCGATCCCGTCAAGATTTGAGGCAGTCTCCGGTTCGAAGACGAACTCGAAATAGCGAACCGATGAGGATGAAATGTCACCTTGTTCGTTGAGGCGGTATGTAAAGATGGTTCCGGGCTGTAAGGATCGTATCGCTGAGTAGTACGTATAGGGAAAAGATACCTTGCCTGACATTACAAATTCAGACAACGATGTCATGTCCCAATTCATTGAAACATCGCAGACCTTCGCAAGCACATCAGAATTGGATGAAAAGAATAGGGATCCTGGATTGCTTCCGTAGTGAAAACACTGAAACATCCCACAACGATCGGTCACAATATGGATTGTATTCCTATCCTGGTCAATTACTATGATGGTATACGCACCGTTTAACTCCTTGAATCCTGCGATTCCGTGCTCTCGATAGAGTAGGTGCACCCACCTGCCTGCCAATCCTCCCTCTCCTTTCTCTTCACCGGCTATTTGCCACTCCCTTTCCGTGAGCGCTATGCGCCCTGCCATGAATACGCTAACGCGGTCGGAGCTTGATCGAAAAGGAGCCCAGATGTGTGGACTGTCACAGGAGGTCAGAACGATAGAAGCTCCCTCTTCTTCCAAAGAATAAACTGTGAAATCCTCAAAATGCTTCAGAGCCTGACCTACAGCCTTAACGTCGAAATGAGGTTTCTTTCCTATGTGCAGAAAAAATTCACTCATAAGTATATCTCCATCCTATCTAATGAACCACCCGCCGCGTCTTGAGAATCCCCCCTTGCCTCTCATCTTTAAATATCGTGTTCAGTATTTCCTGATGTGCCTCGCATTGCACAAGAAGTAGAGCCATCGGCACTGCTTCTTTGGAATGTAACAGTGGAAGGAACAGCCCCCGCCAGTTGCGCATTCGCATGTTGTAGCCAAAAAGGAAAGACAAATATAAGTCTTTCTGCTTCAGGCAGTACTGTGCCCATTGATCTTCAAGAAATACAGTGTCTTTTACTTGGGCGCTTTTCCTTTCCATTTCATCAAAGAATTGTTTACGAGCATTTTCTTTCATTTTTTGAGCCCCGGAGTGATCACGCGATTGAATGTAGGGGATCGCTTCAAAATGTATCTGCTTACTCTCAATCGTCAATCTTCCCAAATAACCCTCGTACCACGAATCAGCCTTCTTCCCCGTTCCTTCAAAAATCAAATTACCCAGGCCGTAAACGATTGGACGATCACCATAGATCTCCCATGGAAGCGGGCAATGCGCGTGGCAACAGATAACCGCATCCGCCCCCATATCCACCATGAAACGACACCTCCTAACCATCTCCGGGCTTGGATATGGGTAATACTCGCTGCCCCCGTGGATGAGTACGATGAAGATGCCGTCTTGCTTGTGCTGACGAACCGCATTTACAAAATTGATAAGATCCAACGGATTCGCCCCCGGTGTTTTGCTGTCGGCAATGGAATACTCACGCTCCGCCATCGAGTAGATGACGATTCGCTGGCCGTTGACTATTTCGACCAGTGGCATCTGGGCAGCGTCAATGTTCAACCCCGCACCCACGACTCCCAGTCCCGCACCTCGTATTGTATCGATAGTTTCTCTTAAACCCCTGCCCCATGGTCAAAACTGTGATTGTTCGCCAGGTTTAAAACACTCCACTTGGCAGCTGCAAATCCCCGAATGCATCTGCTGTTTGCTCCAAGAACCGGGCCACCACCCTTGGCTATCGGGGTTTCCTGAGACACTAATGGACACTCAAGATTTACAACAGAGAGATCAGCGCTAATGATATCCTCCAACAGGTCGTGGAATATCTCGTCTGCGTTTCCTTCTGCAAACGCATTCTGAATTCTGCCTGTTGGGCATATATCGCCACCAAATACAATACGGATCATGCGATTATTCCTTTATCTGCAAAGTTCAATGATCATATCATAGGCATTCCGAGTAATGACTTCGCAGCAATTGATCGATTTTTTCAATTCCGTTTTTTGCTCCTTTGTCGAATAATCTTTTAACATATCGATATGTTGGCTTAACCAATTCCTCCATGAAACGTTGCATTGGACGGAGACCATTCCATCTCTTTAAGCAATACAATTTTTCATCGGTTGGTACCCAGTTGTACTTATAGGATTCATCGCCAAACAGAAAATCAAAATAACGAATTCTATTTTTTATGCATTCTTCAATAAGGTAAGCCACATGCACCTTGCCTGGCGAATAATTGCTCCATGAGACATCGTATGTAGGCTTGTAATAGTGAAGTCGATTATTGTGCAAAAACCCATAATGCCAATGAATTGGATCGTCACCGCACTTTAAAACGGAAAAATGAATCAAGCCAGTTTCCAGCATGTCATCAATAAGAAAACGAAAAAAATTATGTGTTTCCTTCAACTCATAGTTATTCCCCTTTAGGCCTCCATTGACATTCATATGCTTTAAAAAACACGACAGTTCTTCCTTTGCATCCTCCTTCTCATCACGTTGAAAAATACGCATGGTGAGAGCACCTACTGCTCCTAACTTTTTGATTTGTCTTTTGACATCGCCTCTGTGGCTTGCTCTGCATTTGGACAGGACATCATTTAACTTTTTAAAATCATTTAGATCGATATAGGGGGAAACAGTAGATTGTTCGCAATTGTCAAGTCCTCAACCGCAGAGGATCTAGTCTTGGAATAATGACTTGATCACATTCAGGTATTCCCCTGCGTATAAGACGAAACAATTCTTCCACAGTGTATCTCTTTTCATCAGGAGACATGCTTTCACCGGATATCAGCGGATCCTGAAAGTCAATATTGTATGGTCCTCCAATGCCAAACAGAACTTTATGTTTATAAAAGTAACGCGGTATTTTATACAATTCCAACGGCATAAGATTGTTCTATTGCTTATTTCACCTTTTATTAAGATAGGAATATTTCCTCGCAGTTGACTTAATGTTTTGAACCAATTGAGAACAAAATGAGGATGATTATATACTGTTGCATCTTTGAGAGTAGAAATATCGTCTCCCATTCAGCAAATGATATTTTTTGCTCAATTTCAGCCATTCCTTTGAAAATTCCAAGTTAGCTTTTTCATAATAGTGTTGTTTGTGAGGATTATCTGAAGACACACAGATGCCGTTGGGAATCTGGTTCAGCTCGAGAAAGCCACAATTGATAGCTCATCTCACAACTCGCCTAACACAATTCCTGAGTAGTCCAACTGCTAGGTGAGTGTTGTGATTATGTGTTTATTTATTTCTAGATTATGTTCATGCAGAGCAGAGGTTATGCAACAAGATTGTACTTTTTCTAGGAACAATCGTAATTCATTCAAATCGCCATTATGCAAATGAGGATGCTTGTTCTTGAACTCCTCAATTACTTGGAAAGGATTGTATAAAGCTCGGATCGGAAAATTGCGCTTTTTAAAACGTCCTTATTATTACCATATACAATAAAGTTTCTACTTAGATCACCTTCTCCTTTATCATATATGGTTTTATTTATATAATGGGATGGTGCCCAATGTTTGTATGGTGTACCTATGTAACTACCGCATAATTGCAATTCTACAATAGGTAATCCAAAACTTTCTCTAAAAGATAAGAAAAATAAAGATGCCTTCCGGTAAAATGGCTCTTATTTCATCAATTGTCATTCGCTTATCCAGCGCCATAAAAGGTGTATTAGTTTCTTGTAGTGCTGAGATTTGAATTTCCCTTTCCTTTTCAAATCCTTCCCGGGCAAAATCGAGGAGCGCAAGAAATTCGTTATTCTTCTCAGGAAAAAGATTTTGATCTCGTATATCCATTCCAATTAAAGAGGAACAATTGAAGGCTCTGAGGCATTGGAAACTCACTGACAACTGAAGCAGAAAGGTACCAATCGTACCTTTCCAGTCCATATCCTCCACAGTCGTGCTCTTCAAATATGCGTTGAATCCAATCTCCTCTCGTAGCCAGATTAACTAAGTCGTATAACACAATGGGCATTTTGAATTGCAGTCTTAACCTTTCAATTCCAGCATAATACATTTTTAAAAATGCTCCAGGAACATGTCCTACTAAGATAACCAAATCGGATTTAGCTACAATATTTAGGCCGCGATAATAATTAGTCAGTGGTTGAAGTGAGTAGCTCCTTTTGAATATTATATTGAGGCAATACTTAAGTAAGTTCTTGCATGCACTCTTAATATTGCTAATAATGATACTAATGGCATGAAAATCTCTCAAATTCATTATGTCATGGCCGTCATAGAGGACAATCGGTTCTTCCCCGATAGATTTCAGCATTTTCGCGAGTCCATCTGCGACAGGCTTAAACCAACTATTGGAATAGTTTGTAAGGATCGCGATTCTCATAATTCTTCCTCTTTTTGGAGATCAATGGATTAACATGAATGCGGAGCGGCGGCCTAATGCCCCGCTCAGGAGCCCGGCGAAATACTCGATGCTCCGCTTCAGCCCCGTCGTGATATCCACCTGACGTGTTCATCCTAGTTTCTCCCGCACTGCTGAGACATACGCCCCCATGCGCTGCCGCAGGTTAGCGTTTCAACCATCGCATTGACTGGTCGCAAGGGATGGTTCGTCGGAATGCGCTTCTCTGCCGAAATGTAGAAGAACGTCCTCTGCTGCAGATGATCGGGGGTTCTCATCCTTCATCTCCACGTTTTGTTATGCAATTTCAGTGGTATGAGTACTGAAGTTTCGCACACCTTTTTGAAGCGGTCTGAGATGACAATATAGTGAAAACAATGGGATTTTTATGGAAAAGCAGCTCCAAATTTAGTATGGTTGATTTTGCCAAATCACCGAAAAAACTAAAAAAGGAGCTGCCATGCAAAAGAATACCCCATTGTCGCTTTCCATCCAACGAGAAATTGAAAAGCACCGCCTCAATGTCGAGTCTGAGATCGACAAATCCATGGACAAACTTGGATTTCGAACTCTTTTGAACCGGTCGGGCATTCAGAAGGAGAAGGGCTATGCTCCCATCAGTTTGCTTTTTGTGCTGATCCTGCTGCCGTTCATCAAGGAAGGGGTCAGATCTCTATGGACAAACGAGTTTTATAGCCGTTTCCTCAATGCCCAAAAGGACACCATTTACCGGTTCCTCAACCATTGCGGGTTCAACTGGCGAAAGTTCATCACCCTTCTCGTCAATCGCATCTTGGCCACCACTGACAACAGCCCTTTCAATGATCGCGTTCTCATCGCCGATGATTCCGTGCTTCCCAAGACAGGAAAAGAGATGGAACTGGTGAGCTATCACCATGACCACAAGACCAACCGCTCCCAACTGGGCTATCAGATGCTCCAACTCGGGTATCACAACAAAACCCACTTCTTTCCCATTGATGTGGCCTTTCACACATCGAAGAACCGCACAAACGACACTGTACGTTCAATGGACAAACGTTGCAGTGGGTGGAAACGGCGTGCGGAGACCTTTCGCAAGAAGACCGAGGTCTTGATCGAGATGCTCAAACGATGCCACAAAAATGGGATCGATGCCCGGTTTGTCCTCTTCGACAGTTGGTTCGCCAACGATGGTTTGGTCGCCAAGACCGTTGAGATAGGCTACGGGGTCATCTGTCGGCTCAAAGCGACAAATGCCGAATACACCTACCAAGGCAAGGCATGGACGCTCAAACAGCTTTGGCATGAAGTGGCAAGACATCACCTCCAAGCTGTACCGGGCTGGAACCTAAAAGCAGCGGTTCTCAATGTAGACCTTCCTTTCGGGAACCGTCCGGTCGGTTTTTGTGCGATGGTCGAAAAAGCATTGGCATTGTTTTCTCTGCACCGAAACCGATCTACCACCTGAAGATATCCTCGATTACTATGCTCGCCGCTGGGCTATCGAAGTCTATTTTCGCGACGCCAAGCAACTCCTCGCTTTGGGACAAGGTCAAAGCGAGTGCTTCGACGCCCTGATCGCCTGGACCTCCATCGTGATGATCCGTTATCTTCTGCTGGTCTATATTCTCTCTCGCAAACAGGGATGGGGCGGTCCGTGGGTCCTCTTTTTCAACAGCTTGCACAACAGCATCTTGAGTTGGCGGTGTTGCCTGTCCTCATCCAACGCATCCGACAGGTTTTCATGATGTCAAGCCAGCTATTTCAGGACGGCTCCGAAACCGAAAACTTCCTCTATATGCTTGATCGTATTGACAGCGCCATATGCCAAAAGACTAAATCCATGTGCGAAACTTCAGTGATTATATATCAAACAAAACGTTTATGCACAAATATTTGTGCCTTTTTCAACACCCTGCTAGGCATTGATAAAAACTTTTTTCTTTCCTTCTTCAATGAATAGAAAATTGTGTTTATGAAGGGTATCAATGCCACTCTGAATTATTTGTTCTATCTCATCAGGGCAGACGATTCGACACTGCTTGTCGGCTGTCCACGCCTCATAGCCGCCATTCCAAAACACATGGAAGGTAGATAATAGGTTCGGATTAATTTTAATACCCTTGGGCTGGTATTCTGAAATCCATATTTCCATCATCCATATCGGTTTTGGTACCATGGCGATAATAGAAGCCGCCCCTTCAAGCATCAATTGCTCAGCCCCTTCTATATCGACGAGAATAAAACATCTCTTGCTTTGCAATCTAGAATATAAAACATTATCCAATGTTGAGCATGGGACTAAAGTAACATCCTGTTCCGGCATACCTGCCCATCCTTTCACAAGAGAAGCTATTGTTCCACCGCCATAAATATCAATCACACCTGCCTTGCTTTTACCAAGTGCTATTGGATAAACTTCAATCCGTGACTCCCAGTTGTTCACCTTGATGTTCCGAAGAAGATATTTAACATTGCGGTTTATAGGTTCAAAAGCAATGACAGATTCATCTTTACTAAGAGCTATGCAGCAGTAGTACCCGATATTAGCGCCAACATTAATGACCGTGTCTACATTTGGAAGTATCTTGTTCACAATTTGGGTTTCTTCTGGCTCAAATTGTCCATTTTGCATTAAGGGATTTCCTGCAAACTTAAAACCCATTGGGGTTTCGTGAGGTTCTTCGTAGATTTGCCAGCCATCCTTTACATATCTGTAGGTCATTGCAAGCCTCGGAAAACGTTCAACAATCGGTTTCACGAGTTGTATGAGTTGTCTTATCATTCTATCTCCTAATTTATGCCTAACAATTACAGGTCATCCGGATAATGAGGGGCGCATTCCCTACCTTTTAAAAAGCGAGGCATGTGCAGGGAATGGCAGCCGATGTTATCATCAATACCCCGTTAATTGAGGGCGGAGGTTCCCGAATTTAGGGCGAGACAAAACTGAAAATTGTAATAAATTCGCGTTCGCTGTGCAGTTGTCCTTTAATCTGAATATAGCGCACAAAGTTGCGGGGATTTCTTTTAAGAATTATATTAAATAATGCAATCTCATCTTGCTCTTACTCTCAGATACAGCTCGTGCAGCTCAAAAAAGACCGAATGAGTATATATTCTCATTCTTTGCCTGAACCGGGAGACATTATCTCGACTAGATTTCGTTTGATCGAAAAAGGATCCGATCCGGCCTTCACCACGCCGTGTTCGATAGTGAACAATGCCTTGTAGCCTACTTTCTTTGCAATAGATATGGCTGTATCGCTGTATATTCCGTAGGGCCAACAGAGGTAAGGGCAGGCTTTGCTCAACCGTTCTTCCAAAATTCTTCTGGATTCTCCCAGTTCCTCCAGGATATGCGGTTCGGATAAATTATTACAGTTAGGTGACTTTTTGTGTGTGAATAAAAGTCGATCAGACCACTATCAGCCATTTTTCCGATGAGTTCCCACGTGAGGACAACTTTTTGCTCTTCCCCTTTTCTTATCAAAGCCTTTGATTCCTCGTTGGTGGGTATAAAGGCGGGAATTCCATTGGATTTTTCAGAAGATTTTTCTATCCAGTCTGTGACAATGAACATGGTTGCCCGCAGCTTGTATTTCTTGAGCACAGGGAATGCATAGATATAATTATCAAGCCAACCGTCATCGAAGGTGATGGCAACGGCCTTTTGCCTTAAATCAGATCCCCCCTTATGAAAGCGAACAGTTCATCCAGCGATAATGCCTTGTAACCGGCTTTGGCGAGATATGCCATCTGGCCTTCGAAGACTTCCGGCGGCACCGTAAACATGTCCCCTTTTTGGGGATTGACATGGTGATACATGAGAACGGGGACGGGCCTCTTTGATGTGAGCAAGACGCTGCTCTCGATACTTTGAGAAGTGGTTAGATGCAAGACTCGATTCCTTGACCTTGTCTTGCGCTTCCTTGAGCTCTGCCGCAAATTGAGCGCCCAGTTCAGCAGATTCCACGAAGGCATGATGACGGGCCGAGATGGTTATAATCGTAAGCCCTCCTCTGGCGATGTCTTTCCAGCCAAATTCTGGATCATTGCGAGGCCATTAGATTTGCCCACAGGACCGCGAAAGAGGGTGATGCAACCAACAGTACTGATGAGGCAGGTAACGCTTGAGGGCCTTATTATGACTCCTGTATAGGTACACTTCCCGTAATTCGAGAGGGATAGGGCATTTCGTCAGCCGGAAAAAACCGCACATCAAGAGACGCGACCTGTTAGAGAGGTATCTGTATATCCGTTTCGAAATATAGAAAGGCAAGGGAGTTTGTTGTACCAGGTCATCCTCTGGTTCACGGTATAGGCGCGTTCTCAGTGAAGTCCTCCAGTAACGATATCCTCGTGTTCCTGGCCCAACCGAGTCGAGCAGCGCGAGAAATGCTACCTGTTCACCCTGCTGCGCAAGCTGCTGGGCAATTTCAAAGACGACTGTCCCGCCGAAAGATGCCCCACCCAGAAATTATCGGCACGAGAGTTGAACAGAGCGAATTTCGGCGATATAGTGGCTAGCCATTTCTTCGATGGAAGAATGAGGGGACAGCACCCGTCGATTCCCCTGGCCGAGCGTAGAAGGGAATCGTTTCGTACTCGTCCGCATTCTTCCCCCTGGTTACCGAACCATTAAAGGGATTCTTTCACTTTCACGCTATTCCTGCGTACGATATATGCTGGAACATAATTACCGTGCAGTTTTCTGGAACATCTTTCACAACTACAGCATTTGCACCGATTATAGAGTTATCACCGTCTCTTACACTCCCAATTACCTTTGCTCCGCATTTATACACATTGATTACCAAGTGTAGGACTGTCAGTATCATTTGAGTATCCAATGGTGACCTGCTGATTAATCCAGCAATTCTTCCCAATTTCCGAGCGGAAATAATTGTAGCAAAACCATGCTGAATAAACAATCCAGGGCCGATGTCTGTTGTATAAATATAGAGAGTCGGCATTGGACGACATAAGGGAGAGAGGATTTTACCAACCCATCCTAAGCGATTGTAGAAAAGGCTTCTGTATTCAGGATAAAACGTCATCAACTGAATGAAACAGTAGATAGTCCCGCATGCCGTGTCAGGTTTCTTCCTCAGTTTAAGGCTCGACCTCTCTCTACCTTCTCTAAATCCAGCTCTATTATCTCTCCCATTGGATGGTATTTCATAAGGGAGATGTGTGGGATAAGTCGTAGAGCGCCAGTAACAACCAGATCTTCAAAGTGATGTTTTTGGTGTTCATTTGAGCAGCCATCCGCTATTTGCCAAAGCGGCGTCGGCTAATTGCATTTCACTGCGCAACATGAAACCTGCGTCAATTTTTACGGAATTGTAGCGCATGGGCTTCACGTTCCGCCAATTCGAGATCGTATTCCGTCATGATACGGACGAGTTCCTGAAAACCGATTTTCGGCTTCCAGTTTAGATTATTTCGTGCCTTGGAGGAATCGCCGAGCAAGAAATCCACTTCTGTGGGCCTGAAGTAATAAGGATCTATTTCCACGTACTCTTGCCAGTCCAGGCCTAGATGCGAAAAAACCGCTTCCAGGAATTCCCTCACACTATGCGACTCGCCGGTTGCGACGACGTAGTCATCCGGTCCGTCCTGCTGCAGCATCAGCCACATGGCTTCCACGAAGTCCTTCGCATGCCCCCAATCCCTTTTGGCTTCCAAATTCCCGAGGTAAAGCTTGTCCTGGAGACCTACTTTGATCAGTCCGGCCGAGCGGGTGATTTTTCGCGTCACAAAATTCTCTCCCCGCCTTTCGCTTTCGTGGTTGAAGAGAATGCCATTGCTGGCGTGAAGGTCGTATGCCTCCCGATAATTCACGCAATGCCAGAAGGAAGCGACTTTTGCTACCGCATACGGGCTTCGGGGTCGGAAAGGCGTTTCTTCATTCTGTGGGGGGGGCGACGATCCAAACATCTCCGACGAAGATGCTTGATAGAAGCGCACCTCCCTGTCGGCTGTGTTCCTGTAGTCCCGCATCGCTTCCAAGAGCCTGAGGACGCCCGTTGCGGAAACATCAAATGTATACTCGGCCTGGTCAAAAGAGACTCTCACGTGAGATTGTGATGCAAGGTTGTAGACCTCGTCCGGCTGGACCGTTGTCAGAAGGTGTCTGAGCGACGAAGCATCCGCCAAGTCGCCGTATTCGAGAACCAGACGTACATCCGTCAGGTGCGGATCACGGAATAAATGCTCTATTCGCGGCTTTTGTACCGAACTCGATCTGCGAACCATCCCATAGACACGGTAGCCCTTCTCAAGCAGGAACTCCGCAAGATATGAGCCATCCTGGCCGGTGATCCCCGTAATCAGCGCGCACTTGTCATTCATCGAAACTATGCCTCCACAGCGCCAGATTTATGTTCCATTTCCGTGAGTTAAGTGATTATCTCAAAACTCAGTTCAACTGCTCCCTTGGACAGGGTGGGTGAATGGGTGGGGGCCTTGGCTTTTCTCACCCTCCCCCGCCCCCTCCCATCGAGGGAGGGGAGTTTTGAGATTGTTTCTAAATGGATAGGGCTGGAATCCAGAAAAGAAGGCTGGATACCGGCTTTCGCCGGCATGACGAACCGAGAAGGGAGACTTATTCGTGTTGGGCTGTACCAGGGGACATTTCGGGATCTTGCCAAGCGGTTCGGAATATTAACCGGCCCTTCAATTGCGTGCAAGCTCCTGCCCCACCTTCTCAACAGCATAGTCTATCTGTTCGTCCGTTATCGCCTGTCCGCTCGGCAAGTACAGGCCCTGGCGGGCTAGCCTGTGCGTTACGGGCAGAGAGACATCCTTAAAGAGGCCCATCTTCTCGAATACGGGCTGTTCATGTATTCCCAGAAAGAAAGGCCGTGTTTCCACTCCTGCACTGCGCAAATGTGCGGCGAATTCCTTCGCATCGAGACCGGTCTTCTCATCAAGGACGATCCCATACATCCAGTACACGTTCTTCGCCCAAGGCCTCTCAACAGGCACGCGGACGGGCAGGCCTGATAGTCCATCGTTGTACTTTGCCGCCATGGCCCTTTTTCGGTCAACGAATACCTCTACTTTTTCAAGCTGAGCAAGACCTATTGCCGCCTGAATGTTCGTAAACCGATAATTGTGCCCTATCTCCTCATGGAGAAAACGCTGTTTGGCCTGAAAGCAAAGGTTTCTGTAGGACCGCAGCTTCCCGGCCAGCCGGTCGTCGCTGGTCAGTACCATCCCGCCTTCGCCGGTAGTGACGATCTTGTTTGCGAAGAAGGAAAAACAGGAGATATGCCCGAGACCTCCGCACTTCCTGCCTTTGTACTCTGCTCCGTGGGCCTCCGCCGCATCCTCGATAACGATCAGGCCATGCTTCTCCGCAAGTTCCACCACAGGGTCCATGTCCACAGGATGCCCGTAGATGTGTACGGGCATTATGGCTCTTGTTTTCGAGGTGATAGCATCTTGAACCTGATTTACGTCCATGCACCACGTGTCAGGTTCGCAATCAACGACCACAGGCACGCACCCGGCCTTTGTGATGGCCTGGGCGCAAGAAATAATAGTGAAACTCGGGAGAATAATCTCGCTGCCATGAGGGAGATTGAGTACTTCAACTGCGAGCTCAAGCGCAACCGTGCCATTACATACTGCAACACCGTGTTTCATGCCGCAGTAAGCCGCCCACTTCTCCTCGAACTCATTGATAAACTTGCCCGCCGAAGAAATCCAGCCGGTCTTTACGCATTCGGTGACGTACTCGAGTTCTTTGCCATCAAGCAATGGCTCGTTGACGGGAATCATAGTTTCACCCCTCTGCCTCGAACCTGGTCTTGTCGCTGTCGCCCGCGTAGGGGCCTTGCTTTACCTCAATCATCGATGTCTCCTCGAGCATCTTCAGAGAATGCCCTCCACCGCAGAGCAGTATCAGATCGCCATCCTGAAGGATTCGCGAAGTGAGGAACTTACGCCCGCTACTAAACAGGTTCACTTCAACTTTGCCCCTTCTTACCAGAAGAACCTCTTGAGTATAGAGCACCTGTCTCGCCACGAGGTTGTGCACGTGTGGCTCCACCACCTTATCCTTTGGATGTCTCATGTACGCTACCTGCTGAGAGAAGCTGTCCGGCGTAAAGAAATGCAACCCCTCAGAGTCGAAGTTCGCCCTAATAATTAGAGCTATGGGCTCCAGTCCGTTAACGATTGTCTCGATATTGTCGCTGGCATCACTCATACTCATATCAGTCTCCTATTGGTTGATCGAGCATCTTCTCCACCAGTGAGATGCTCCGTCCCAGAGAGAGGTTTGCATACATCCTGTTCAGAAAAATGGTGCTCTTTTCAACGGTTTCTGGTTGCCAAATGTGACGGGGAGCGGATGACGGGGGGCATAGTGCTGTGTCCTCAATACACTTCGTCATGGGTCCCATAGTCGACTAACGATACTGTTCCTTCAAATACAAATTCGAAACCACGGTTCCTCGTTCTTCGTGCGTTGTGCTCCGTGGTTGGTGGTTATTGCTGCCAGCCAAGTTGCGTGAGGCGAGTCGTGTTGAGGAGCTTCTGGGGGCTTCCGTCCGGCCGGGCCGCACCCCATTCCACAGGGCCATCATAGCCCAGCACCATGGCGACATTCGGGTGAGCCCCGAACATATTCGGGGCATTCCTTCGCAAAAAAATCCTGGACATCACCGTGGTGCTCCAAGTCGAGTTCACCGTGGCTGGAGGTCTCACACGGCCACACAGGCACAACTGACGAAAAAAAGGAAAACGCCAAATATTTCCCAATGCCAAACCTCGGGACAGGCTACCGCCATCCCGGGTACACCCTCTGCGGGCGCCAAGCCAAATCAGAACCCCTCCCCTGCATTCGATTGTTCAGGGCGTCACCTTGTGTGGTTCAGAGGCTACCTGCTCGCAAGAACAAAGGAACTCGACGTGCTGAATCAGTTTTGAAGCAAATTGCGCGATTGTGTTCGGGATCTCATGTCATGCCTGCGAAAACAGGTCTCCCATGGGTGGAGGGACTTTTCTGGATTCCAGCTTTCGCCGGTATGACGGTGGGGTCTCCCAAAAGTGCAACCGCTCAACTCGGGTTTGATGCAAAAATACCCACAGCAACCAACAGGAAATTCTGAAACAAGTCCAATCAGACCCAGCTCATTTCCATGGGCGGCAATTGAGTCAAGCCAGCCCCTAATGCTGCTTGCGAGCCTTGAAAAGCTCAATAAAGCGCTCCACTCACACGCATGCCTTGGATTGGGTCTCCTAACGCCCATGGGAGTTTCAATCTTGCATAGCCGCTATCGGCTGATTGAGCATTTCGATTACAAAAAGATCCTCGCTGTACGGTAGTCATCTAATAATGACAGTTACTTATATTCGAACGACCCGGATCTGTCAACGAGGAAGACACGACGGTCCGAAAACAGAAAGCTTAGGAGGGAGCATCCTGGGTCTAGAATGACGGAGAACACGGCCTCTATGTTACATCTCAAGTCCCTTTCAAACACTATGTCGACGGCTTCAATGTCGCCGTGTTGAAGGGCATGATTTTTCCTCCTCCCCCTTCGACACGGGTTGTGCAAGCAGTCTGCACTGCGCAGTAGATGCTCTCGCACCTGGCGCACTTGTATGGGGGAGGTTTCTTTCCCCCGTACTCAGGGTGCTTCACGCAAGGCACATCCGGGTCGAGCTTTTTCAGGAACTCTCTTTCAGGGGCTTGATAGTCCTGTTTGGAGTAGTGCTTCAGGTTCTCGGGAGTTCTAAACATGGCTATGTACTTCTCCAATAGTAGTGTAATGCCGGACTTGCTCTGAGATTCTGAGATTCTCTTCTCATGATGTTTTCTTCACCCGTATCAGGAACACTCAAGCTCTCCCCTTACGTCACTTTCTCCAATTCTGAAAACAAGGTCCGTGCCATTCACTACACAGGATCAAAGAAACAGAAGCAACTTTTATTGAAGTCCTTCTGTGTTAGCGAACAGAGCACATCGACACCAACAGCCTGGAATTGTCCCAATCTCTTCGGCAACGGTATATTTCTACCGCAGGGAGACAACATTGGGCCCGGCCATTCACAATGCTTGATCGGTAAACGATTCCCGGACCCCCAGAGAATGTTGGAAATCCTCTTCCTTTCTACCCTCAGTAGAGTGGACCCCTCTCAAAGCTTGACTCTTCATCCGATGAATCGCGGGATGCAATGTTTGGTATAGATCACATGGCGCAGGGATTTGGAGGGAATGGGTGAACCTGAAAAAAATGGCTCGGACTAATCCGAGCCTTCTGTCTTTTCGGGAATACAACGACTTAAAACTTAAGTCATGCACACTATGTGCACACTAAAGTTGATTCCAAAGATGATCGTAAAGTCTGCCTTCTGAAAGTTGGCGGAAGCGCATGGGAATCGAACCCACCCAGGACACCCCTCAGTGCCCTGCACCGGATTTGAAGTCCGGGAGCCCCACCAGTGAGCTTGGCGCTTCCAAGGGCGTAATCTACTCAAAGCGGCTCCCTTTGACAAGCCCTTTTAGCCCCTGAAGCCATCCCCCCGCTCCACCCTCCGCAATGCTGTTGGCTTAAGAAAGTCCTCCATCCATAGTTCCCCTCCCCTTGGCGGGAGGGGGGGGAGGGTCGATCTCATTCACTTTTCACCCTCCCCCAACCCCTCCCATCGAGGGAGGGGAGTTCTGATGTCTTCAAGTCAACAGTATTGTCCACCCTCCCGGGAGTCTCACACTCGATACTGCAAACTCGCCCGAAACGATCCGATGCCCTGTCTGAGGGGACAATCCTTCGGTATTCCAGGCATTTTCGAGCGGAACACTCCTGTGCCATGACTTTTTCCATGGGGGACCTATTTTTTCTGTTGCACTGGTCCACGGAGAGAGTTATGAAGAAAGTGAGTGAGCGCTCAGTCAGTTCTGGGTCTGGCCAGGAATTCTTGCTGTTCGCAGGGAGTGATGCATGTCCAGGAAGGAAGCCATCATTGAGGCAGCCATCAAGCTCTTTGCCGAAAAGAGCTTCAAAGGCGCTTCCACGGCCGAGCTTGCGGCCATGACCCGGGTGGCCGAAGGCACCATCTACTATCACTTCAAGACCAAGGAAGATCTGCTGCTCCATGCCCTCGCAAAGATCAAGGAAGAAATACTCGAGGAGTTTCGGCGGTACAGGGATTCTCAGCGCCCCCAGCTGGGCATCGAAAAGGCGGAGGAGGCCCTGGGGTTTTATCTCTACCTCGCGGGGAAATTCGAAGATCGATTCCTGCTGCTTCACCGCCGCTACCTTTACGAACTGGCGGAAGTCAACCCCACGTGCAGGCAGGTGTTGCAGGACATCTACGACTGCCTGGTGGACATCTTTGAAGAAGCGGTCCTGGCCGGCCAGAAGGACGGGTCCGTCGTCGACGCGCCTGCCCGAAAAACCGCCCTCCTCCTCTTCACCATGGTGGACGGGCTGGTGCGGTTCAAGAACCACAACCTTTACGACGCAGCGGCCCTCTTCCCCGAACTCATCGCCGCATCCCGGAGAATGCTCGCAAAAGAGCCTGTGGAGGACGTCTCATGACTTCCATGGGGATTTTCAGCGGTGCCTACTGCAACGCCGAGTCACTCGTGGATCGGTTGGCGCGATCCAACAGCCTGACGGTCATTTCCGACGCTGACGTGGTGCACAGAGGGAGCAAGACCTCGGGGCTGTCGGAGACCACGTTGCGGAAGGCTTTCTCAGGCAGGTCGTCCCTTTTTAATCGGTTCACCTTCGAAAAGGAGAGGTCCATCGCATTCCTGCGCCATGCCCTGTGCGAGATGCTCTCCGAACCCCCCTTCATCGTCCACGGATTCTGCACCCATCTCCTGCCCATGTCCGTGAGCCACATCCTCAAGGTGTGCCTCATCGGCGACCGCAGGTTTCGGGCGAAGCTCGCCGCCTCCCTGGAAGGAGTGAAGGAAGAGGACGCCTTGAGGCTTGTGCGCCAGGACGACGAGGACCGATCCTTCTGGGTGGAATCCCTTTTTGGCGTGTGCGATCCGTGGGAGCCGCCCCTCTACGACATGGTCCTGCCAATGGGCAAGATGACGGAGGACGCAGCCTTCAAGGAAATCGAACACCATCTGGACAAGGACGTCTTGAAGCCGACGGAGCGATCCCTCGCGGCAATGGAGGATTTCCGGCTCTCCTCGAGGATATCCGCGGCCCTGGCACAAGAGGGGCACCACGTGGGAGTGTCGGTCTCAGCGGGGGTGGCGACCCTCACCACAAACAGGCCGGTGCTCCTCCTGGAGCGGTTGGAAGAGGAACTGAAGCGCATCACGGAGAAGATTGAAGGGGTGCGATCCGTTTCGTTTCGAGTGGAGAAGGCCCAGGCGGAGAAAGACTTCTACCGAAAATTCGACCCTACTCAGTCCGTCCAAGATCCTGCTGGTCGATGACGAACGGGAGTTTGCGCAGTCGCTCTCCGAGCGCCTGATCATGAGGGAAATGGGATCCGTGGTGGCCTATGACGGTGCGTCCGCCTTGAGCATGGTGGAGGCCGAAGAACCCGAGGTGATGATCCTGGATCTCAGGATGCCGGGCATTGACGGCATCGAGGTTTTGAAGCGGATCAAGAAGGAGCGCCCCGACATCGAGGTGATCATCCTGACGGGACATGGAACCGAGGCCGACCGGATGCTCTGCATGGAACTGGGAGCCTTCGCCTACCTGCAAAAGCCGGTGGAGATCGAGCTCTTGAGCGACACCCTACGGAAGGCCAATGAAAAGGTGCGCGCGAAGCATGCCTGATGCGCGGGGAATCCCAGGACAGACCCCGCGGCGCCCAACTCAGAGTGCCGTCGGCATTGTTTCGATGCGGGGAGAGTTGTGAAGCTCCCCATGGATTTTTGGGTTCTCTCGCCCAGTTGCCCCACGCAACGGGGTTTCCGGGCCATTCACCGTTACCGCGAGGCAGACCATGGCCCTGATTGATCTGGTCAAACCCAAGTTCTGGGATCACTACAACGCGGGGGCCGGACCGTTCAAGCATCTCTTCAATTTCCGCCGCATCTGGAAGCAGGCTGTCTTGCTCACCGCGGGAGTCACGCTCCTTCCTCTCCTCTGCATGGCCGTCATCGACTATACCGTGAGCAGGAGCGCCATCGACTCCGAGATCTATTTCCGCACCGCAAGGCTGGTTTCCAACGCCCGCAGGACCATCACCTATTATCTCACGGAACGTCGTTGCCGCGGTGCATTTCGTAGTCGGGGACAATCCCCTGGAAGACCTCCTCGATCCCGACCGGCTCTCCTTCATCCTGGCCAACCTCCAGCGCTCCTTCCAGGGTTTCGTGGACCTCGGGGTCATCGATCACGCCGGCATCCAGAGGGCTTACGTGGGCCCCTATGAGCTCCAGGGAGTCGACTACAGCCATGAGGAGTGGTACAGGCAGGTCCTGGAACAGGGGGTCTACCTGAGCGACGTGTTCATGGGCCTGCGCCAAGTCCCCCACGTGGTCATCGCCGTGCGCCACCCTAGCCCCGACGGCTGCTTCTACATCGTCCGCACGACCCTGGACACGGAGCGTTTCACGAAGATGCTCGCAGAGCTCGACATCACGGGAGGCGGGGATGCATTCCTCATCAACCGGGAGGGAGCCCTCCAGACACCTTCCCGCTATTATGGAGATGTGCTTCGGAAGATCCCTCTGCCTGTGCCCGAGTTTTCGGAGAAGTCCGAGGTTATCGATCATGAGAGGCCCGGCCAGGAGCCCCTCGTCATCGGCTACGCCTTCATCACGGACTCCCCGTTCATCCTCATGATCTGCAAGGAGGAAAGGGATCTTCTCAAGGGGTGGCATGAAGCTCAGTGGAAGCTCCTGGTGTTTCTCACCATCAGTATCGCCGCGGCGCTCCTTGTCATTCTCGGTGTGTCCACCTACCTTGTGGGTCGGGTCTACGAGGCCGACCTGCGGCGGGTGGCCACTCTTCACCAGATCGAGTACGCGAACAAGCTGGCTTCCATCGGCAGGCTTGCCGCCGGGGTGGCCCACGAGATCAACAACCCCCTCGCCGTCATCAATGAAAAGGCCGGACTCATCAAGGACCTCTTCAGCCTGAAGAAGGAATACGCGGAGGATCCCCGACTGATGCGGGTTGTGGATTCCATCATAGGGTCCGTCGAACGATGCGCCGCCATCACCCGGCGGCTTCTGAGCTTCGCTCGCCACGTGGGAGGGGATTCTCACGTCCAGGGGCTCCACATCAGGGAGGTCGTGGAGGAGGTCCTGGGGTTTCTCCTGAAGGAGGCCGAATACCGGACCATCACCGTCACGCAGAACATCCCCGAGGACGTGCCGCCCATGACGTGTGACAGGGGAAAACTGCAGCAGGTCCTCCTCAACATTGTGAACAATGCTTTCGCGGCCATGTCCGACGGGGGCCACCTCACGGTTTCCGCGAGGCGCACGGAAGAGGAGCGCATCGCCCTGACCATCGCCGACGACGGGTGCGGCATACCGGAGGCCGATCTCAAGAGGATTTTCGAGCCCTTCTTTTCCACCAAGAGCCAAAAGGGGGGCACGGGACTGGGGCTTTCCATCACGTACGGTCTGGTCAAGGAGATGGGGGGGGAAATCCAGGTGCAGAGTCAGGAAGGACAAGGCACGAGCTTCATCGTGACCTTGCCCCTGAACCAGGTGCAACGAGGAGCATGAGGATATGCGTGTACTGCTTGTGGACGACGAGATGGAACTTGCTTCAACGCTTGCGGAACGGCTTTCCATGAGGGGCATTGACGCCGATTGGGCCGCCAGCGCCGAAGCCGCCCTGGAGCTTGTGAATGAAGAATCGCTACGACTTGGCGGTGCTGGATGTGAAGATCCCGAAGATGAGCGGCATCCACCTCAAGAAGGAAATCGAGGCCATACAACCCTCCATGCGTTTCATCTTCATGACCGGCCACGGATCGGAGAAGGACTTCCAGGAAGGGGCGGCGGAAGCCGGTGCCGGCATACTACCTTGTGAAGCCCGTCAAGATCGAGGTGCTCATGGAAAAGATGAACGAAATATTCGAGAGAGAGAGGCGGAAGCCATGAAGGAGGATGAAGAAACTCATGGAGCAGCCGGGGGCTTCAATTCTTCGGAAAAGTGAGTGCCTCCCTTTCCCACGAGATCAAGAACGTGTTCGCCGTCATCGGGGAGAGCAGCGGGCTCATGGAGGACCTCCTCGCCATGCACCGAAACAAGGGAGCCCCGCTGGATCCTGAGCGGCTGCAAACCATCGCTGAGCGGATTCGCAAGCACGTGGCTCGCGGTGACGCCATCGTGAAGAACATGAACCGGTTTGCTCACAGCGCCGATGAATCCATCCAGGTCAAGGACCTGGGAGAGCTCACCCGCCTTGTGGTCACCCTCGCCGAAAGACACGCCATGCTTCGGGGCGTGTCCCTCGAGGTCTCGTCAGAAGATGCGCCGGTTCCGGTCGAAACGAATCCCTTCCTGCTCCAGCAGCTTCTGTGGACCTGCATTGACTACGCCGTCTCGGTCTGCGGTCCTTCAAGGAAGGTGACTCTTCGTGTGGGTCAGGCAGAGAATGGGGGGAGAGTGATTCTGGACAGTCTTGAAATCCCGACGTCATCGACGGAGGAGATCCTTCCTCGAGAGGCGGGGTTTCTCATGAGGGAACTGGGGGTTGGAGTGTCGGTGTGCACGGACGGCAAGGAGATCGGGCTGTTTGTGCCCAAACGCATCTCCAACCAATGGGAGAATCGCCAAATGGCGGAAATTAGAGAATAGAACAGGAGGACAACATGTCAGAAAGAGTCTTGTTGATCGACGATGAGGAAGACTTCCTGGAGACCCTGGCCGAGCGCATGCGGAATCGGGGCATGGAAGTCTCCACTTGCACCTCCGCCATGGACGCCCTCGCCAGGGTCGAAGAGGGATCCTTCGACGCCATCGTGCTGGATCTCATGATGCCCGGCATAGACGGACTTGAGGCCTTGCGGATCATGAAAGAGAAGAAGCCGGAGCTGCAGGTCATCCTGCTCACGGGGCACGCCACGGTGCAGAAGGGTGTGGAGGCCATCAAGCTGGGTGCGTCCGAATTCCTGGAAAAGCCGACGGACGTTGACGTGCTTGCCGAGAAAATCAAAAAGGCCCAGGCACGGAAGATGATTCTCGTGGAAAAACAGGCGGAAGAAAAAATCAAGAGGATCATGGCCGACAAACCGTGGTAGATTTCTCCCGGAGGCGGTAAACATCCCGGGGAATCGCCGGATGGGGTCCACTTGGTGGTGACTCTGCAAGAGGCAAGGATTCGAGGAGTTCGGTGATGAGGGAATTCAGAGTCCTCATGGTGGATGACGAGGAGGATTTCGTCAAGACTCTCTCCGAGCGGGTTTCCATGCGAGATATTGAATCGAATGTCGCCCTCAACGGCGAGGAGGCGCTCAGCATGCTCAAGGGCGACGTTCCCGACGTGATGGTCCTCGATCTCAAGATGCCGGGAATCGACGGGATGGAGGTGCTGAAGCAGGTGAGGAGAGCCTATCCGCAGGTGCAGGTCATCATTCTCACCGGCCATGGAACTGAGAAGGACGGAGAGGAAGCCACACGCCTGGGAGCCTTCGCGTACCTTCAGAAACCCGTGGATCTTGAAAAGCTCGTATGCACGATGAAGGCGGCCTACAAGAAAAAGCTCGAGGACGCCATGGTTGCAGCAACCTTTGCGGAATGAGGGAAAAACGAAAGCGCCTGCGGATGGGGGCCGCCTGTCCTCGAGGATCCTGCCGATGGCTGGGCCCGGTACGAATAGCGCGTCATCAATGTCGTTGTCAGAATCGACTACACGTGCTACCAGAAAACCCTCAAAAAGCGATTTCTTATCACTTCACTTCGGCGCCGGGATGGGCAGGCGAACAGTGAAGGTGGCGCCATGGCGAGGGCTGCTGATTGCGCTGACTGATCCCCCCAAGGTCTTGACGATGCTGTGGGCGATGGAAAGGCCCAACCCCATGCCTTTTCCCACCTTCTTGGTTGAAAAGAAAGGCTCGAACATCCTTGCCAATGTTGCGGGCTCCATCCCTAAACCGGAATCAGCCATCGTGATGACGACTTCACTCTCATCACTGCCCACAGTGATCTGCAATACTCCGCCAGTCGTCTCCATGGCATCGAAGGCATTGTCCACGATGTTTTGCAGCGCCTTTTCCATCTCCAGAGGAGAGCAGACTAGGACAGGAAGATCCTGGACAACCTCTGTCCTGATGGTGACTCCGAGGATTTCGGCTCGTTCTCGCGCCTTTTCAACCAATGATGGGATGAGCTTGTTCAGGTCTGTTTCCCGCGGCCTGGGATCGATCCGACCGCCCAGCGCCTGAAGCTTTTCGGTAATGGCTCGACAACGCTTTCCCTGGCGCTTTATACTCTCCAAAGCGCGTTGGATATCGGCCTTGTCTGGTACATCCTTGAGCTCATCCCCTTCGAGCAACTCAGAAATCCATCCCGCCTCGTTAACCATGATGTTGACCGGGTTGTTGATCTCATGGGCAACACCTTCGGCCAATACTCCTAGGGATGCCAGCTTCTCGATTTGCTGCATCCGCAGCCCCTCTTCTTCAATTGCTCTGCGAGTCTTTGCAGACTCAAGGCTCGCGATCAGCAGATCCATGGAGGCAGGCTTTACCAGATAATCGCTGGCTCCAAGCTTCATCCCGGCCACCGCGGTGGAAACATCACCGGCGCCGGTGAGCATCACCACTTGGGTATAAGGCCAAAGCGATTTGATCTCTTTCAATATTTCGAGCCCACTCGCGCCCGGAAGACCAACATCGAGCACCACCACATCCACATCGGAAGCACGGAGAGAGGCCAGCGCTTGTTCCCCGTCATGAGCGACGTGCGCTTCATAACCTCGCGCCTCCAGGCGCTCGGCAAGTACGCTCACGAAGGCTTCCTCGTCATCAACAAGCAGAAGACGGACTTTGGGCATCTTGGCTCCTGGAAGGGTGCCGAGACTCTATCATTTGAGCACAGGGCCCTGTTCTTATTATATCTCTGCGGCAGAGAATGGCCCTTTGCCAGGCATCATCACGTCTAAAAAGTCAGACTAAGATTTTTTTTATCACTCTTGCTTTCTCTAATCCTTTTGTAGGCGTCTTTCATGGTCTGGGTGAGGACCTCCATATCCACCGGTTTTTCCAGATAGGCGCAGGCCCCCATCTCCAGACAAGTTCTTTCGATCTCCTTGGTGCCATGGCCGGTCAAAACGATTACTTCCACATTGGGATGCTCTGCCTTGACCCGCCTCAGGACTTCCAATCCATCGATACCCGGCATTTTGAGGTCCAGGACCATGACTTCGGGCTCTTCTTCTTCCAATGCGCTCAAAGCTTCCTCACCGTCAAAGACGACGGCAGTGCCCATATCCCGCAGCTGCAGCCGTTCCGAAAGTGTCTGCGCAAACTCCCTTTCATCATCCACCAGAAGGACTTTCGAGGGCAAGGGAACATCGAAATCGAATTTACGGTACACATCCGCCTGGTGATATCCAGCCCCCACCTTGGTTTCCACGCCTCTGACTCCGGGAAGTCCCGAAACAATCTTCTTGAGCTCGCTCTCCAGCGAGGACAGCATGAGAACATTCTTATTGATGGTGAGAGTGACCACACCGTCCCTTGCCATGACGGCCACATCATGGCCTTCCTTGGCAAGCTGCATGTCCACCTGGGCCGCAAGCACAAAGTCATCCACGGCCTTTCGGGAGACATCAGAAACCTGCAGGACATCCCGCTTGATATTCATATGAATGAGCTGGGAAGCATCTTCAATCGATGTCTTGTCCATGGGAATCACCATATCGAAGAGGTCCGGCGACCATGGATCGGTTTTTTGATAGAGATGCTCAACCCACAGGACTCGTGCCTCATCTTCCTTATGAATTCTCTTGACGGCGTCCTTCTCCGAAAGACCCTCGGATTGCGCGGCCACCTCCACCCGGTACTTTAGTTCGCCGATGAGACAAACCTTCAGTACATGAGAGATATCCTTGGGAATCATCAGCCCGGCAAACCCCAGCAAGAGCAGCTCATCTTCTTTAAGCGTTTGCGCCAGCACATATCTCAGGCATGCCAGCGAGCGCTCCTTCTCATGGGTGAACCTGTTAAACATGGAAGCCTTCCCCATGAGCGCTCGCATCAGCTTGCCTTCATCCATATTGAATTTCTTGGCAGCCTCCGTAATCAAGCCTCCATCCTCCACAAGCCTGTATTGTGAAAGTTCCAGGGCTCTTTTGGCGACTTCCGGCCCATTACAGAAGGATCCACTGAACAGGGTGATAACAGGCATGATCGTCTCTTTCCCTCTATTTTAATAAGATGAATGGGTCATGATGGCCCATGTGAAACGTCCAAGAATCTCTTGCCGATATCCGTCAATCGGTGTCGATGAGGCACACCGACTGGAGCGGGCACGCATCCTCTCCGCACCGCGTATGAGATCTGGCGTGTATCTTCTCCACGGCCTCACGCATGGTGGGAAAGAAATTCTCCTCCCCTATCTTGGCCAGGAGATGGGTCCTTTGCATGACCGAGTTCACGTTTTCATTCACTCCAGTCATGGAAATGTCATAGCCGCCGCTACGCAGCCGATCCACGATGAGAGAGAGCATTTCCTCCCCGGAAGCATCCATGTCGTTGATGCCGTTGGCGACGATTAAAATATGCTTCAATTCGGGCTTGGAGAGCAAGAGCTCAGTGATACGATCTTCCAAATGACCGGCATTGGCATAGAAAAGAGCCCCATCGAACCGTACCATGGCGATATGCCTGCACTCCTTCAGCCCAAAGTCTTTCGCCGAACGATAAGACCTGTCCGGGTACATGGATAGAGTGGTGACTTTGGGTCTCATGCTCTTATAGAGAAACATCGCAAGGGATAGGCCCACTCCGACCATGATCCCCTTGTCGAGATGCGGCGCCGTGTAAAGGGTGCACAGAAAGGTCACTATGGAAAAAAGGCCGTCATACCATTGGGCTTTCCACGCATGGATGAAACCGCTCACATTGATGAGTCCGACGACCGCCATCATGATGACGGCTGCGAGCACGGACTGCGGCAGATGGTAAAGAAGCGGCGTGAAGAACAGGAGCACAATGCCGACGGTGATGCTCGTGCACACGCTCGATAACCCGGTCACGGCGCCGCTTTGGATATTGACCGCGGACCTGGAAAACGAGCCTGAAACCGGATAGCTTTTTCCGAATGCCCCGAGGATATTGGCAAGTCCCTGCCCCACGAGCTCCTGATTCGGATCCAGACGCTGTCCCGTCTTGGCTGCCATCGCCTTGGCTATGGAGATGGCTTCCATGAACCCCAGGAGGGAAATGATGGCGGCTATGGGCAACAGGCGCAAAGCGACGCTCATGTCCAGGCTGGGGAGCTTGAAAGGAGGGAGTCCATCAGGAATTTTCCCGACCACGCTGCCACCCCCCATCATGGGAACTCCCGCCTCGTCCAGCCTGGCATTACGGACCTTGATCCGCCAAGTCCTTCCATCCGTTTTCATCCCCCCAGGGACGGCTCCTGGGGCATAAAGAGTGATCTTGCCCCCATCTCCAGGAACACCCGTGAACAGGAAGTCACCCAACCGGGATCGAAGGCCCCTGGCCTCCTCTCCGTAAAGATCCATGGAGGCGTTGATGACCGAAAGCTCATATTGCGCCTCCAGGACCTCATTGGATTTTGGGCCGTTCTCCTTCTGAGCTTTTTCCACCCTTTGAGAGACCGCGGTCCGCTTCTTGGCAAGATCATCGGTTCTGGCAACCGCTTCATTGAATTCCCGCATGACCTTTTGCGCATCCGCGGCCTGGATGGAATCCAGAGGAATCTTCGTATTGTGCTCGTAACCCATCCCCCAGGAAATAACGGTGGTCAAGACCACGGCCACAAGCACATTGGGAATCTTCTTATTGATTCGCCTCAGCCCATACATGATGGCGAAGGCGAAAACACCCAGAATGAAAGTGGGCCAGTGGGTGAAATGAATGGCGGCTTTGATGACGTTATAGACCGTCTCGTAGTGATGATCACCCTCATTGACGGAAACATCGAACATCTTTGACAGCTGCGAAGTCGCAATGATGAGGGCACCGGCGTTGGTGAAGCCGTTGACCACGGGATGTGAAAGAAAGTTCACGACAAGTCCCAGACGCAAAACCCCCAGGGCCAACTGAAACGCTCCAACGATCAGGGCCAACAGAATGGCGTATCCCACAAACGCCTCACTGCCCGCGGTAGCCATGGGGCTGAGGGCCGCCGAGGTCATGAGCGAAACGATGGCGACGGGCCCCGTCGCCAGTTGGCGACTGGATCCGAAAAGGGCTGCCACCATAGGGGGGAGTAGAGAAGCATAGAGTCCGTAATGGACCGGCAGCCCCGCAAGCTGTGCATAGGCCATGGATTGAGGGATAAGGATGAGTGCCACGGTGAGGCCGGAAATGATATCAGCCCGCAGCGTCGTGGAGTTGATGTCCTTTACCCAATCAAGAAATGGAAAAATCTTTCGAATCATAAGCCCTCCCTCTCCTTGACCCACCTCAAAAAATGCATGCGCTTTGGAAAGAAGAACGATCTGACAAGAATGATACTGAAGGTTCCGCAAGATCACACCGTGGTGTGGAAATTGACTTGTGCGACGCCTCTTCCTGTCCGCGAAGACCTGCCTAAAACTCCACGGCGCTCCGAACTTTTGCAATGAGCTCCGAAATATTGACGGGCTTCATGAGGTGGTCGAACGCCCCGAGACGCATGCCCCACATGGCGTCTCGGGGCCCCCGGGTTCCTGTGAGCATGACGACCTGAAGATTGGGCCATTCTCCCTTCAGCCGCCTCAAGACTTCCAGTCCGCTCATCCCAGGCAATATCATGTTGAGGAAGACTTGTTGAATCTGCCCACGGTCCGAAGCAATTCGAGAAAGATCTTGAGCCGATCGAGGGTAACCACAATATTGCGGTACGGGGCTTCCTTCTCCAGAGGATCGGAAGTTTCTTTCAGTATCTCATCGATGTCAAGGACTTCGATTTGCACTTCCATGCGTCGAGCAAACCCCAGGAATCTGTGCGTGATGGAGCGGCACCGATTCACCGACTGCAGGATCGTATTGGACAGGAAAACAAATTGTCTGGAAAGCGTGCACGTGCGCAGGCTGAGCAAACGGGGGTTAAGAACGAGGTGGCTCTCTTGAGCGGCCGCTTTCACAAGGTGGTCGGAAAGTTTGCAAGGGAAAAGCAGATTAATATGATCATCGTTGGGTCGAATGGAGGAATGAAGCCAAAATGGGGCTTCGGCAGAAGTCCCATCGGAAGCATCATCAGCAGTGCACCTTGTCCCTTGCTCTTCCTGAGGCACCGATAGGATTATTGCCTTAGGGTGAAACACTCCTTTCAAACAGTCTGCTCATACGCACGAAAACCTGTCAGAGCATAAAAACCTCATTGTTCTTCAATGGCTTAACCCAACAAGCTTTAGTGCCCAGGCCTAAACGCATCATACTGAGTTGCGTTCAAGATTATTCTGAGGCGACTCACAAACGTAGCATAGCCCCTTGTGGGCGCAACGATATCGACGGGCACAAGGCCCTGTGCTACACCAGCTTGACTGCAACTTCGCATCAATCAGTCTGCCCAGTCTACCACATGGGATACATTGACCTCTACTGACCTGACCCCTTCAATACTCCGCGCAATTTTGGTGATCTCATCGATGAGTCCTGGTTCCCTGAGCACGTAGGTCCTTGTCCCCAGCGATACCTTTCCATCCCTGGCAACAACCTGGATGTCAGGTTTTAAGTCGATGATGGCAGCCTTGACTTGAGCGGCAATCACCAAATCGTCCATCGCCTTCTGAGATTCAAAAGTCGTCTTGAATTTGTTCAGCTTAGCGGTGTGGCATATGATGTCAACGGCGTCGTCCACCGATATTTTCCTTATGTGGATGACGAGGTCATAAAGGCTCGGGTCCCATGTATCAATTCCGAAGAGGCTAAGGCTCCACTTCCTGCGTTCTTCGTCATCCTTTTTGAGAGTATCCAGGGCCTCCTCTCTGCCGATGCTCTCGCGCGCCATCTCGAGCCTCACACGATCCGCCATATCAGCAATGATCCGGACTTTGAGCGCGTGGGCAATGCCCTTGAGAAAAAAATGACCTGCAAGACCATGATAGACGACGTCGTCTCCGTGCAGATATTTCAATAATGCAGACTCTAAGTATGCAATGTATTTCTCTTTTCCATAAGTAAATCTATCGAAAATGGACGGTGCGTCGTGGATGGCCCGCACCAGTTTGAATTCGGGAATGTTGAATTCCTTGGACGCCTCAAGCAATAGTTCGCGGCCTATACAGCGGTAGCCCAGTGACTGTGAGACCTTTTCAGCCACTTCTTTTCCTTTGCTGTAGGAACCTCTAGATATCGTAATGATCGCCACTGGACAACCTCCTTCACTTCCAGTCCACAAACCATCGTTACTTTACAATTCCTGCTCATAAACACCTCCTCCTAGAGATGCACCAGCTCATAGGTGGTGCTGCCGAGGCCCACTTCTTCGGCGTATCGCAGCTGGTGCCACCACTCGATGCTGGGGTACACGGCCAGCACCTTGTCCCCGTGGGGGTCCGCCGCATCCTTGAGTCGCGACGTCTCGAGGGGAGGCTGGACGTTCACCAGGTCCATGGACGCCTGATCGAGGGCGACGGGGTCCCTCGACGCGAGGATCCCGATGTCCGCCACAATGGGAGCATCCGAGAAGGGATAGCAGTCGCACGCTGGCGAGATCTGCGTGAGGAAGTTGACGAAAAGGGAGCGATTCACCTTCCCTTTGACGGCACCCACGGTGTACTCCACCATCTTCTCCATGAATCGGGGAAGGTCCGTGGCCCAATCGATTCCAAGTGCGCCGTGAGGACATGCGTGGACGCATCCGGCACACCCGACGCAGCGTTCCTGATCGAAGGCGGCCAGCTTCTTTGCCTTGGCGGTGGGTTTCGGAATGTCGGCGGGCCGGTCCACGAGGCTGATGGCCCGGTGAGCGCACTGGGCGCGGCACACTCCGCAACCCACGCACTTTTCCGGTGCGAGCTTGGGACACATTTCCGAATGCTGGGCCATCTTCCCTTTTCGCGAAGCGGATCCCATGCCGACGTTCTTGATGGCTCCCCCGAACCCGGACATCTCGTGGAGTTTGAAGTGGGCCAGGGAGATCAGACAGTCGGCCCGGGCCACGGCTGAGGCGATGTATGCCTCCCTGGTGTGCTTGAGCTTCACCGGCACGGCGACTTCGTCCCGGCCATCGATCCCGTCGGCGATGATGAGGGGAGCCCCCAGGGTCGAGTAGGCAAAACCGTTCATCACCGCCGTGGTCATGTGATCCACCGCGTTGCCCCGGGTGCCCACGTAGAGTGTGCTTGCGTCCGTCAGAAAAGGCTTTCCCCCTGCCCTTTTCACCGCATCCACCACAGGGCGCACCAGCAGGGGACGGATGAACGCCGTGTTTCCCCTTTCACCAAAATGGATCTTGATGGCCGTCAGTCCGTTCTTCTTGACAACCTTCTCGATGCCTGCCTTTTCCAGGAGACCCGTGATCTTGTCGAGAAGCCCCTTGTCGTTTTTCACCCTCAAGTCGATGAAGAACACCTCTTTTGCCATGGCTTGTCCCCTGATTGTGTGTAATGAGCCGTATTCAGGAAAGGAGAACGGCCAGGATGCCCGTGAGGAAAATCCCGTCAAAGGTCCCAGCGCCTCCGATGGAGGCCACGGGAGCTCTGAGCACGCTGAGTTTGTCCAAATGGAGGAGATCGGCGCCGATGAGGGTTCCCAGGGTCCCCGCCACGTAGGCCGTCGGCGCGGCCCACTCATGGTTGAGGATCAGGGCGGCCAGGGCGGCGACAATGGGGGGAATGAACATGGGGGTGGCAAATCCCACGCCGGGTATGGGCCGGGCAACCTTGAAAACCACGTAAGTCACCACGGCCAGGGTTATGAGCATCCTTATGGGATTCTCCCCGTGGCTGAGAAGGTAAAGGGAGATGCACGTGGGGATAACGGCCCCCCCGAGGTTCACGGCCAGCACCATTTCCCTCCGCTGAGGCCGCCTCGGCGGCTGGAAGCGCATTCCGAAAAACGACACGACTTCCCAGTCCTCCGGCTCGCCCTGCAGCCGGATCCGGCGCACCGGGATGTTCACCATGCTTCCGAGGATGCAAAGGAAGAGGAGCGAGAAGAGATACTCGGGGGGAATGCCCAGTTTGGCGAAAGCCCAGCTAAAGAGCCCGAACTGGACGAGAGCGAAAACAAAGAACAGCAGAAAAAGAAAAGCAAAGAAAAAGAAAAGAAGGAATGGAGGGAAAAACATGCAGTGTCCTTTCCGGGTCACCCGGCTCTCCGGGTAGTTCGCCTCCCGTCAACTCACCGTCGGCCTTCCGAGCGGGCGGCAGCTTCATGCCCCTTCGGGCCTCCACAGCTCTGACACGGCCTCATACAGGGTTGGGTAACAGACCGCCCCGTCACCTCCCCCGGTCTGTAAAAGCCCGGGTGACGACACGGCGCCGGGGTCCCGGTCGAGGAGTATCCCCCTGCACCCGGCCTGCGCCGCCGCCTCGAGATCCGTTGTCCTGTCCCCGATCATGGAGCATGTGCTTGGGAGGGATGCCGTATATCCTCGAAGCTTCCAGGATCATGTCCGGCCTGGGCTTTCGGCAGTCGCAGCGCTCATCGGGGCGGTGGGGGCAGTAAAACGCCGCGAGGATCTCCCCCCCGGCGCGCTGAATGGTCTCCATCATCCCATGATGAATCTCCCAGAAGGACTCCCAATGCACGATTCCCCGGTTGAGACCCGACTGGTTGCTGATGAGGATCACCTGGACCCCATGCTCCTTGAGCCACCTCAGGGCATCCAGGGCGTCGGGATAGAAGCGAACGTCCTGCCAGGAAGTGATGAAATCAGGGCGGTCTTCGTTGATGACGCCGTCCCTGTCGAGGAACAGAAACTCACGGGAGCGGGCTTGCGGCGAGTTGATCCAGATCAGCATGGAAAATCCGATGGAGTGGGAGTTTGCTCCGGGGCACTCTCCGGCACCGCTCACAAGCCGGTGCATGGAGGATCCCGTGAAATGCCATGGGTCCGATTTCATTCACCCTTGACATCACTTCGAGTTCGCGAAAAAATCAGACCGTTATGTCTGAAATCACGCTCCCTTTGCCATGAGGCGGTAAGGTATCAGAAAGACATGAATGAAGCAAGCCATCTTGAAGACCTTCAGACGCTCCTGGGCTATCGGTTCGATCACCCGGAGCTCCTAGTGAGAGCACTTGTCCACCGATCCTACGTGCATGAGAACCCGCATCAGGACCAGAAGGACAACGAGACCCTGGAGTTCCTCGGCGACGCTGTGTTGAGCCTTGCCATCAGCCACCTGCTCCTGAGCCGGTTTCCGGACCACAGGGAGGGAGATCTTTCCCGGCTGCGCTCCTCCATTGTGAATGAGCGCGAATTGGCGGCCATTGCCACCGCGCTTCACATCGGGAAGCACTTGAAGCTCGGTAAGGGCGAGGATTTGACCGGCGGAAGGCAGAAGTCCTCCCTCCTGGCGGACAGTCTGGAGGCCCTTCTTGCCGCCGTTTACCTGGACGGCGGTCTACAGGCCTCCATCGCGGTGGTGGAAAAGCTTTTCGGCGGCTACCTCGAGGCCGATCAGCCGGGGTACCTTCTCGCCATCCTCGACAAGGATTACAAGACTCAACTTCAAGAGGTCACCCAGGGCCGGTACAAGATGACTCCCGAATATGTCCTGGAGTCCGAGGAAGGGCCCGACCACGACAAGACATTCTTCGTGTGCGTGGTGCTCGATGGCCGGGTACTGGCCCGGGGAACGGGCAAGAGCAAGAAGGAGGCGCAACAGGAAGCGGCACAGAGAGCCCTTGAACAGATCTCCGCCGAGGTCGATCCGGCGCATGCCTCATGAAGCGCACAAGTCGCATCTACCCCATCTTTCTGCCTCATGCAGGCTGCCCTTTTCAGTGCATTTACTGCAACCAGCACCTTGTGACGCGATCCGAGCCGGCTGTCCATGGCGGCGAAGACGGGTTGATCCGCACCGTCCAGGACAAGCTGCATGAGCATGCCCAGCGGGCGTGCAAGGATCCATGCCCTGGTGAAGTCGCCTTTTACGGCGGGACCTTCACGGCTCTCAAGCGGGAGACCATGGCCGCCATCCTCGATGAAAGCTCCCGATGGGTGCATCGAAAGGCCTTCTCCGGCATCCGGTTTTCGACCCGCCCCGACTGCTTGTCCCATCCGGTCTGCCTCACCCTGAAGGACTTTCCCATTCAGACTGTGGAATTGGGGGTTCAGAGCTTCTCGAACGAAGTGCTCGACGCAAGCGGGCGGGGATACCCGGCGGCGGTTGCCGAGGATGCCGCAAGGCTCGTGAAGAACTCCGGATGGAGCCTGGGAATTCAGCTCATGCCCGGCCTTCCGGGAGATACCCGAGAGCGGTTTCTCGCCTCCGTCGAAAAGTGCATGGCGGTGGGCGCCGACTTCGTGAGGCTTTATCCGTCCCTGGTCCTGGAGGGCACAGCTCTGGCCGGGCTGTATCGCACGGGGCGCTACAAGCCCTTGAACCTGGAAGAGGCCGTGTCATGGTGTGCGGAGGCATACGAAGAGCTCAGCCGCGCAGGCATCCCCCTGGCTAGGGCGGGACTTCATGGGGACCCGGAACTGGAGAGGCCCGGCGCCATTGTCGCCGGCCCTTATCACCCCGCTTTCGGGTACCTCGTCCGAGTCCACTGGTGGAGGGAGAGAGTGGATCAGCTGCTCTCCACCTTGTCAGTGGAATCTTGCGGCAGGCCCCTTACGGTTTTCGTCCCCAAGGATCTCATTTCTGAGGCCATTGGGCCCGGCAGGACCAACGTCAATTCACTGGAAAAGCAGGTGGGCTGTTGAGGGGATCCGGGTACTGGGAAGAGCCGACTGGACGGACCGGTGCCTGAAGGTTATCGTGGGATGAGGGATGGACGCTCACCGCTGTCCCTCATGGCCCCTCGGGGCACCCTAAACATTAACCAAAACCATCAAGGATGCCTCCCCCATGCCGGAGCAACCGTCGTCAGGCCAGTTCAGATCGGGATATGTGGCTCTCATCGGAGCTCCCAACGTGGGGAAATCGACCCTCTTGAATCAGCTCCTCAAAGAGAAGATTTCCATCACCGCCCCAAAACCCCAGACGACCAGAAACCGCGTCCTTGGGATCCTCAGCGAACCCGACTGCCAGGTGGTGTTCGTGGACACGCCGGGGATCCACAATCCTCGGGACCAGTTCAACCGCATCCTCGTGGACACGGCGCTGTCCACCCTGAGCGAGGTCGATACCGTGTGCTTCCTGGTGGATCCTTCCAAAGGGGGCCGGGAAATAAACGACTTCATGATTCAGAACCTGGAGAGGGTCAAGAGCCCGCTGGTCCTCGCCATCAACAAAATTGACCTCATGCGGGACAAGGGCATGCTGCTTCCCATGATCCAGAAGTACAGCAGCCTTCTTCCCTTTGAGGCCGTCATTCCCATCAGCGCCCTCACGGGAGATGGAGTCGGCGAACTCCTCGATGAAATCAAAAGACTCCTGCCGGAGGGGCCGCGGTACTTTCCCGAGGATTACCTCACGGATCAGCCGGAGCGGTTTTTCGTTTCCGAGATCGTGCGGGAGAAGATCTTCCGCCTCCTCCACGAGGAAGTCCCTTACGCCGTGGCAGTGACGGTGGAGAAGTTTTCCGAGGAAGCGGAGAGGAACTTCATCCACATCGAAGCGACGGTCAACGTGGAACGGGATTCCCAGAAGGCCATCATCATCGGAAAGAAAGGCCAGATGCTCAAGGAAATAGGCAGCCAGGCGCGCAGGGACATCGAGGTGCTCCTCGGGTGCCGGGTCTATCTGGGACTCTTTGTGCGGGTCCAAAAGAACTGGAGGAAGGATCGGCGAGCCCTGCAGGAGTTCGGATATCACTCGAAAAAATGACTCGACCCCATGGGGCGCGCAGCCGTTCCGTGGGAATTCTTCTCAGCTCCATCCACGACCGTCACGGGTCCTTCTCGGCGAAGACACTCCAACCGATGCGCTTCAGAAACGTCGCCTTCTCCCTCACGTAAGCCCCCCCGGGCCAGAACATGGCCTTCAATTCTTCATCGGTCCTCGACTCGAACGTTCGCAGGATTTGCACGAGCTCGCTCCTGTGCTCATGGGACCTCACGCCGTAGGGGAGCCCCTTGATGACGGAACCGTAAACGAGCCCGGCCATGACCAGGGCGATCCACAACTTCCTCACCTTCAGGGCCCTTGGGCTTGGGCTGAGGGAGTGCACCAGGACGAGTAGGGAAACGATGAACAGGATGGAGAAGGCCACGTACCGCGACTGGAGGTAGTAGAACACACCCCAGGGAATCCTGCTCCATGCGATGCCCCAGCCCGTCAGGAGCGCGAACAGGCAGAGCCCCAGCCAGAAGTTGTTTTGGAACAGCCTGGATTCCTTGTGGAGCCGCTGCACCGTGTAGGCGAAAACGCCCAGCCCGCAAACCCCGGCGACGATGCCGCCGATTCTGTGCGGAGCAAGCGGCGAGCCCAAATAGCCGACGAAGAAAACGAGGGCGTTCACGAATTTGACCAGTTGGAATTCACCGGCGTTCGCGCTCTGGAGGTTGGCGAAATAGACGCTCCACACCATGGTCCCGAGGACCGTCCACGCCAGGGCCCCCAGGGCAATCTTCCCCCGCACATCCCGCCTGGCGGCCATGGCGAGAACCAACTGCAGGAGCACCGCCGGCCATGTGAACAGTCCGCTTGCAAAGGAAAACGATGCCACGGTCGCCGAAACGACGGCTCCCGCCATCAGGGCCAGGAAAGGCAGGGTCTTTTCAGCGCCATCGATGGCTCTCGAGGCGAAGAAGCAGGCAGCCACCGCCCCGAGGGCGGCCATGGCATAGCACAGTTGTATACAGAAGAAATAGTTCTCGTACTGGCGCCACGTAAACACGAGAAAAGGAACGAGGAGGAACCAGAGGGGCATGCGTGACAACGGAAAACCGAACTGACGGCGGGCGGCGGATACCATGAGGAGCAACATGAGCAGGATGCAGAGCTGCACCACGAGCATGACCGGTACCACATTGAACTTGGTGATGAGGGAGGTCCCGAAGACGATCAGTGTGGAAAAGAACAGGCGGTGCTCGTTATGAGGGAGCCAGAAATCCCCCAGTGTGAGGGTCCCGGCAAAATACTTCTCGAAAAGGGGAACGTAAGCGTCCCAGTCGTCGTGCCAGGGCAGATTGACCGCGGCAAGGAACACGTAAACAGGAGTAAAGACAACCGGAAGCCAGAAAATCACTCGCTTGGGCAAACGGCGAGAGATGGTCCCGGGTGACTCCAAAGTTCAAACTCCAACCTTCGTATCGGTCTGCTTCCTTATGAGCATCGATGGCTGACTGAAGCAAGTGCACCATGCTCGCCTCCGCTTTACTAAATGCGATCCCTGAGGAAATCAACTTTTTTTTCGCCGGATCATGGAGCGCATCTCTCCACCCCGCATTGGGGATGGAGAGACGGCCTTCGGGGTCATGAGAATGTAGTGGGAAAGACCCGTTCCCTGGCCTGAATTGCGGCACTTGCGACGGTACGAAATGATGAGCTTGTCGTTTTTCATGGCTTGCTCCTTTCTGTGTTTGTGACATCCCTTCGACGAGGCCCCATAAAAAAACCCGGAGGAACCACGCAACCGCGCGGCTCTTCCGGGTTCCCTTTGCCATCATTATCCCGTGCTCTGTTCACCAGCAGGTCTTCTGACTTTCGGATCGGCTGGGGGCTTTCGGCCTTCCCCTCAAGGTGTTCCTTGAGAATGGCTGAGCCGGAGCTCGTTGAAAACCCCCATCCCCGATTACAGCGGCGGGATCGTCACGGACTTTCACCGTGTTCCGAGATGCTGGTAAAAAGAAGGATTTCTATGTCGTCTCAGACACTACCAATGAGTCGCCTCTTCCGTCAAGGAGCTTTTGACCTCTGGGGGGCATCGCCGTTGATGCCTGCCCCGCTTAGCAAAGCTCAACGCATTAAAGTGGGCGACAAGGCGGTCGTCATTCCGGGCTTGACCCGGAATCCAGGAAAAGTCTCTGGATGCCGGCTATTGCCGGCATGAAGAAGTGGAACATGGAAACCTTTTTATGTGGATCTGCACTTTGCCAAGAGCCGACGTCCCGCGCCTGCTCGGAAAAGCTCCCTATTTCACCGCCGAGTAAGGGGAGAGCGCTGAGAGAACAGGTTGTGCAAGGAGAATCTCTGCGCTCTCGGCGCCCTCTGCGGTGGATTCAAAGCTTTTCATCATTTCGGGTGCCCCAAAGGGGCATGAGGGACTGCGGTGAGTTCCCAGCGTTTCATTGTTTCGGGTGGTCCAGAGGCCATGAGGGACTGCATGCGCAAGCCGTCAGTCGACCCTCGTCGACGGCCGTTCGCATGCCTGGGCGTATAGCGTACAGTTGGTCCTGTTCCTGGCGAGCGCCGCCTGCAGGCCTTCCGCCGAGTCGACAATCATCACCACCGTGCCGTTGTCGGCCCAGTTGAAGAGATCGATGGCGGCAAACCACGGGAGATTGATGCACCCGTGAGAACAGTTGCCTCGCTCGATGTCGCCCGCATGGATCCAGACATGCTCGTAGATTCGCAGGGCCCAGGGCATCGGGGCGGGCTCCCCGTAAGCGTTGGTGTAACTTCGCGAGACGTGGTCCTTGTCCTTGTTCAATACGCTGTAGATGCCCCCCCGTGTCCAGCCGTCCTCCCTGCCGATGCACACATGGCTGTCTCGAACCAGCCGGCCATTCTCATACCAGCCCAGAAAAGGGTTGTCCTTCACAAGGAGGATGAACTTGGGGATGTGCGCGAGATCAGGAATAGTCCCGGGCAGAACCGTCCAGTTCTTGTACAGGCTGAAGTTGCGAGGGACCTTGAGAGGACGGCCTTGCCTGATGTCTTCCCCGACGTGGTAATAGGCCCTGTTGTTCAGGCGAGCAAGGATTTCCTTGGCAGCCAATGGGTATAAGTCCGGATCTTTTTCGCTCAACCGCTCCAGTTCCGCCTCGGAAATTGCGCGAATGGTCCACCCCGACCCTCTCTGGCCCATTTCGCCTGCGGAGGCGCCATTCCCAAGCATCATGAGTCCTGCAAGAATTGCGAAACACAAAAACAGTCGTGTCATCATGATACCCTCCTGCGCCTAAAGCGTTTTCCTCCCGTCCAAATCCCCTTCGCACTGAATGACTTACCCTTAACTTAAGAACAGCGTCCAGGAGAAGCCAGGGTTGCACTCGGCCTCTTCTCGTATTTTTGCCCACAAAGGCGAGCCTCACCGGCAACGGAGATTGACCGCTCTTTCATCTGTCGGGGATGCACTGGGACGGATTGCATAATGGATGCGGACAGTGGAATTCCTGCAGGCCTTGTCTGGCTCTGCTTCGGAGCGGCTTTTTGTGATGGAGGGTTTGGTTGGAGAGGTCAGCCACCAGCAGGCCAGGTGGCGCAGATGGCCGTGCCTCCTCCAAAAGCGGAAACCACGGAGAAGGTCCCCCTTGACAGCTCCGTTCTCTCCTTCATGCTGGCAAGGCCGAGACCGGCTTCAGAAGGCTCCTTGGCAGCCTCCTTCCCGGCATCGATCCCTCGGCCGTCGTCTTGAATCTGAAGCAGGATCTCCCTGCCGAGGCTTCTCAGGGACAGGCGGACGGTTCGTGCACCGCTGTGTTTGGCCACATTGTTGAACGCCTCCTGCACAATCCTGAAAATGATGATTTTCAAGGGGACCGCGACTTCCTCCTCGTGGATGCCGATCTCCTTGTGAACCTCGATGGCCGTATAGACGGCCTGGAATTCGCGGCAAAACCAGTCGATGGTAGCCAGGATCCCCAAGTCGTCCAACAACGAAGGCCTCAGGTCCTTCGAGATCCTTCTCACTTCCCTGAGGGTGTCGCGGACAATCGGAAGGAGGGTTTCGAGACGTTCCACCACGGCATCTTCCCCCTTCTTGCGGCCGAACTGAAGGGCGTTCTCCAGGCCGAATTTTATGGCGGTGAGCTGTTGTCCCACACTGTCGTGAAGTTCGCTCGCAATCCTCTTGCGCTCGTTTTCCTGGGCGGATAGGAGCTGTGATGACATGTGCCGCAGCTGTTTTTCGGAATCGCGCAGGGCATCCTCGGCTATTTTTCTGTCCGTGATGTCCTCGTAGCTCATGAGGTAGTTGCCGTTGCCTATGATGACAGAGCGGATGTGGGCAATTTTCCTGGATCCGTCCCTGCAACACGCCATCACTGTGCGGTCCCTCACCTTCCCGGCCTCCGGCCCGTTGAAGAGCTCCTCTTCCCACAGTGAAACGATCTTCTCCCGGTATTCGGCGTCCGGAAAGGCCAGCTGATGCCACACATGGATATCCGGAATGTCCTGGAGTCGGTAGCCGAACGTTTCGGTGAACCGCGGGTTGACATAGTCGATTCCCATCTCCCGGTTCATCAGGATGATTCCGAAAGGGGCGAATTCAGAGAGAAGCCGAAAGCGATTCTCACTCTCCAGTGCAAGTTTCTCCTTGTGGACCATCCCTTCGAGGGCTCTGTGCAGTTCAGCGAAGGCCTCAGCCAGTTGGCGGTTCTTTTCACGCAGGTCCGAAACCGTTGTATTTTCGGAATCGCGGAGCCGCTGACTCAGCAGCCTGGCCATGTCATGAGCGATGCCAGGCCATCGGTGCAGCATGCTTTCGAAGGTCTCCCGGTTCATTTCCAGCAATCGCACCTGGGTGCGGCTTCGAACGGTGGCGGTCCGCAGGCCGTCCGGGATCAGAAAGCTCATCTCGCCGATGTGATCGCCCGGGCCTCGAACGTTGAGCAGTCGCTCATCGGGTGTTCCGTAGGCCTTGATCACCTCCAGTTCACCCTCGACAACGATGTAGAAGCAATCGCCCGGCTCTCCTTCAAAAAAAAGCACCTTCCGGGAAGGCTCCTGTCGTTGTTGAAGGGTCTCAAAGACTTGACTCAGTTGATCTTCGGGAACCGAGGCGAAAAGGGATGTTCTGAGCGGAAACGGCATGTTCATGGAAAACCTTCGAGGTTGCGGGCAATGTATCGATTCGACTGACACGCAAGGGAAGTGCAAGGGTTGAGTTACTTCTGCCACCATGGCTTCGGAGGCTTGGATGTCTTGCCGGCCTCCTCGCGCTCCACCGAGGCCTGGGTCCCCTCCGAGATCCTCCTTTCCATGGCGGAAAACCCCAATTCAAGGCTCTCCATTCGATGCTGCAACTCCTTGATGGCACCCTCCGCTCTTCCGACCTTTTCCTGGAGGTTCCCCAGGGGTTCCCCCCGCTCCAGGTCCATTTCCCTTCCCCTTCTCAATTCAGCAAGTTCCATGAGGAGTCCGTCATAGTGCTCCCTGTCCAGGATCACCGTGTCTTTCAGAGGCGGTTCAAGGTCCCGGACCGGGGGAACCGGGGCTTCAAATCCCTGCCCGCCCTGTCCCTGGGCCGTGAGCGAATGGAGATCAGACATCAGCACATACGTCCTGCCACCTTCCCTGATCTTGGTGAGCAGTCCTTTGGCGAGGTAACGCTGGATGGTCTTCGTGGAAACGCCAAGAGACCTGGCCGCTTCCAGAATGCTTGTTTTGCGTGCTGAATGCTTTTCTTCCATAGATGTTTCCTCCTTCAGGGAAACATATTGTCAGACGTTCCGTTTTCCATAAAGGGAAAAATCACCGCATCAAGAACCAGGGGTTTACGGGGGAGTGGCTCGGATGGAGGTGGAAAAAAACCTGGACAGGCATGCTCATGTTGACTAGAATTTCAGGCACTTAGTGAATAAGTACGAGGATTTCCAGAGGTTTCTAACCCCTCACCCCCAACTCCTCCCACCCACGGAGGGGATTTTTGAGCCGGTTTCTCAGTTTCTTGTCACGATGGGCATATGGTATTCCGGACCGCTTCTTCCCACTCCGGCAATTCAAATGGTTTCTGTCGCGGGGGCCCTTTCAAGCACAGAGGACAGCCATGGAACAAGAAATGATCAAGCTTGTGCCCTCATTGCTTTGGTTCACTCTTGCACTCACTGTTGTTCTCATTTTTTACCGGCCCATTCGTGACGAGGTCCTGCCGAATCTCACAGGACTCAAGGCAATGGGAGTCGGGAGAAGGGATCACGGCATGGAGGTACGTGGCAATGGAAGACGCTGATTGGAAAATGCTGCTCGGCAGGATCAAGGACGGCAAATGCACTCCCTTCCTGGGGGCAGGCGTCAACTTCGGCATTCTCCCCCTGGGAGCCGAGGTGGCACGAGCTCTTGCCAAGGAGTTCCGCTACCCGCTGGATGACTCCTCCGATCTGGCGAAGGTGGCTCAGTATCTCGCCGTCGTCAACGACCCCATGTTTCCGAAGGAGGAGATCCTCAAGCTGCTGGGCAAGCAGGTGCAGGAATGGGAGAAGAGGGTTCCACAGGAGGAATTCTTTACATCCCGGCAGGAGATTCTCTCTGTCCTGGCTGCCCTTCCTTTTCCCATCTATGTGACCACCAACTACGACGATCTCCTCGTTCGGGCCCTCAAAGTCTGCCGCAAGGACCCAAAGCGTGAACTCTGCCGATGGAACAAGTTCGTGAGGGAGGAACCCTCCGCCTTCGATTCACCCGCGGGTTTTGAACCCACCATTGCCAATCCCGTCGTCTTTCATCTTCACGGGCACGACCAGGTACCGGAATCATTGGTCCTCAGCGAAGACGATTACCTGGATTTCCTGGTGAACGCAGCGAGACAGCAGGATCTCATTCCGCCACGGATCAAGCGCGCACTCACCGGAAGCTCCCTGCTCTTCGTGGGATATCGCCTCGCCGACTGGGATTTTCGCGTCGTGTTCAAGGGATTGGTGGAGTCGCTGGAAGGAAGCCTGAGGCGCATGAACGTATCCGTGCAGCTGCCTCCCCAGTGCGAGCAGGAGGACAGCCGACTGGAGCAGCAGAGCTACCTGGCCAGGTACTTCGGCAACATCAAGGTGCAGGTCTACTGGGGAACCGCTCAGGAGTTCGCGAGGGAATTGAAGGAGAGGTGGGAGGCCTATGAACACGGCTAGAGTCACTTCCAACCCGTATCCGGGTCCCACGCCGTTCGAACGGGACCAGGAGAGTCTTTTCTTCGGCCGCGACCGCGAAGTGGATGACCTGTTTTCCCTTCTCACCGCCCACCCCGTCGTGGTTTTGAACGCCCCTTCGGGAGCCGGAAAGACTTCTCTTCTCAATGCCGGGCTGATCCCCCTCCTTTCCAGGGAAGGCTTCGAGGTTCTCCCCGTGGCCCGGGTTCGCGGCTTTGAGCCTCAGGGGATGGACCTTTCCGGTGTAGCCAATCTCTATGCATTCAACACCTTGCTCTCCTGGGCAAGGGAGACGGAGGAAGCGACCAGGCTGGCGTCTGAAACCCTGGAGTCTCTTCTGCGAAGGCGGGAACATTCGTTGGATCGGGAGGGGTTGCCGGCTCCCCGGGTGGCCATTTTTGACCAGTTCGAAGAGCTCTTCACCTTCTACCCCGAACGTTGGCGGGAGCGGGAAGGCTTCTTTCAACAGCTGGCGGATGCCCTGAAAGCTGACCACCTCCTGCGTGTCCTGCTGGTCGTTCGCCAGGACTACCTGGCCAATCTGGACCCTTTCGCCGCAATCATGCCCAATCGGTTGAGGACGCGCTATCCCCTCGAGCTTCTTCGCCGCGATCAAGCCCAACTGGCTGTGACCGAGCCCCTGCAAGGCACGGGAAGAACCTTTGCGGAGGGAGCCGCCGCGGGCCTGGTGGACAAGCTTCTTCAAATCCGTGTCAGGAATCCTTCGGGAAGCATCGTGGAAGAACCCGGGGAGTTCGTCGAGCCCGTCCAGCTCCAGGTTCTCTGCCAGACCATGTGGGACCGGCTTCCACCGGATGTCACCATCATCACCTCCGATCAGTTGGAGAAATCCGTCGATCTGAACGACGCCCTTCAATCCTTTTATGAAAAGGCCATCAAGCGAACAAAGCAGCAAACCGGGGTGGACCAGGGAAAGCTCCGCGGGTGGTTGGAATCTGAACTGATCACTCCGGCGGGCACCCGGGGCACGGTATTCAGGGATGACCTGCAGACGGGAGGGCTTCCCAACAGGGCGGTGGACGAGCTGGTGGAGCAGCACCTCATCAGGGGAGAGGTGCGTGCCGGAGCCCAGTGGTATGAGCTCACCCACGACCGCTTTGTCCCTCCAATCCAGGAATCCAACCGCATCTGGCGGGAAAGGGAGCGGGAACTTACGTTAAGGCGCCGCACCTGGGCATTGATCCTGGTTCTTATGGCACTCGTGCCCCTTGCTTATTTTACTTATCCCCTTGTGAACGAATGGAGGGAAAACCGTCTCACGACAAGACGAATTGAAGCACTCAAAACAGCCACCGAGGAGGAACAACGCGGTCAAACCGAGTATGTCGCCAATCAGGTCGCCGCATACCTCTGGGCCAAGGAGGACCCGGAGAGCCTCAAGAAACTTCTGAACATTCTCAAATCAAATCAGAATCTTATCCTCAGGCACTACCGCAGCGCCGAGTTCTCGGGGGAAATGCCGGCAGGAGGCACCGATGAGCTTCCTTGTGATGAAGTCACCACGAAGACAAACGAATTGGCGGTCATTTTGGGGCACAGCAGTCGGCGACGTCTGAATCCAGCACGTCTCCAGTCCCACTGGATGCGTCACGCTCAAGGAATCGCCTCCGAAATGGGCATCCCCTTCCCCGCCGAGCTGAAATCCTGCTTCGACAGGAATTTGCCGACGGAGACGCTCCTTCTTCGAGTCCATACTCCCACGGGGAGCATCAGCAAAGAAATCCGCCGCAGCCTGCCCTTCCTTCCGAGTACTGTTCAGGACGTCATTTTGATTCGAAACACAGGGGCCAGCCCACTCATCTCAGACCTTCTCATCAACGGATATGGCGGCTGGGAACGACTGGGGGTTCAAGAACCCTTGGAATCATGGTGGCTCGTGCCTCGCTGGACGCTTCCCCTATGGAAAGCCTCGGGATTTGAAGCCTATCCGCTGGAAAAAGCCGTGGCTCTTGTACTTGAAAGGCGATTACTCAACGAACCGGATTTGATCCTCTCCCACGAGGCATTTCAGTGGCTTTTGGACCATCATGTTTCCAAGGGTCAACATCAACAGACAGTGGATGAAGCAATCGCCGCAAGGGGAACAATCAAGGACATGCGAGAGGTTATTTTGGAGCTTATCTACTGGAATCAGCCCATTGCCCCCCTCATTCCCTTGCTCGACCTTCTGGCGAAGTACCCAACCTCTCGTTTTCCTCCAAGAGCGGCTGCGGACCACTTGCTCAAGGAACTGCGCGGGGCGAGGAAGCCAGATCTCTTGAATGGTCCTCATCCTATTCCTATCGCGGACCTTTCACCCGAGAAGGGTTCAATCATACCGCATCCCTTCGCGAAATCTCCACCCGATAGGGATTCAGCTGCACCGTATGATGGCGCCGATCAGTGGATTGACGTGCCCCCCATCATCAGGGTGCTTTTGGGAAAGGAATCGCTGGAAACTTTCCGCAACAAGGACACGGGTTTGCTGCATCCAGAAGTCCTCGAAGCCATCGCCGAGTTGCGGGGCGAAATGTACAGGACTTTCGGAATCATCCACCCTGCAGTGCGTTTTCGAGATGGAGGCACGGGGATGAAACCCGACGGGTTACGCATCGTGCTCCTGAATGAGTCCAAGGACGACCCGACGAGCAGGATTGTCCCTGTTTCTCCCGACGGGGCCCTGGCCCAGCTCATTGCGGAGCTGCGCTTGCGCGTGAGCAGAAACCGGGCAGGGTTCATCATGGCCGAAGACATTGCAGGCTGGCTTTCCGAAGCACCGGATGAGCTCAGCGAGTGGCTCGCTGAGAGGTACTCCCTCACAGACCTCAAGCTGATTTTTCGGGCCGTTTTCGCGCCAAACCAGTCGGAGCTCGACTGTTTCAATGCCAATCCTGAACTTTGTGTGTCGAAGGAAACGCTCTTACCGGAGCAAACACTGCGCTACCCATCGTGGTTGCTTAAAGCGCTGGTGTTTTGGGTGAATGCAGCGGGAGCCAAGGATCTGGGGGCGATCGCCGCAGGATTGCGTGACACCCAGAGGTCGCGCTTCAATCCGTCGCGGGACGAGCTTCCAGAAAATGAAACCACCGCCTTGGTTCGCACAGGTCTCATGGCTTTTGAAAGGAGGGAAATCGGTCAAGCCGGCAGGTTGTTCAGCGAAGCCTTGCAGCGGAACCGTGACGGAGCCGGCAGTGCTTTTCGTTTTCTCTACGCCCGGGAGACTGCCGTCACGTTTGAAGGACGTGTTGAAGAGCTGGGACAGCTGTGTGAAATCCAGGAGCCTGGCAGGGTGGAAGCGGAACACAACCCAGATACTCGAATACGGTGCGAATTAGAGGACTTGCTCGAGGAAGCCGGCAACAGGCTCACCGATGATCAGAGGCGCACACTGCAACTGGCGCTTTACTCCAAGTGCAAGGCCGAAGGGCTTCTCGCGAAAACCGGCCAAGTACTGGAGGACCTGAGGAGGCAGTATTCCCCGAAGGCGTGGTCGGCAAGTCATGAATACGCCCTCGCCTTCTGGCTCCTCAGTGATCACGGGAACAGAATGACCCCGCCTTCAGACCTCGCCTGGATCGATCAACTCCTGCACAGTGCCTTGGGCAAACTCGAGCAAGAGCAGTCTGAAACCGCCTTCGACAAACTGCTCACCAGCTTCTACCAGGAACAGCACCTGCCGTCCTGGTTCTCCAACTTGCTCGCCTCCCTGGCGGACACCCACCCCCAGAGCTTTTGGATTCCATTTTACCTTGGGCAGCATCTTGGCAGTGGCATGGAGGTGAGTACGGCCATCCGGATGCTCGACCGGGCTCAGCAGAACATCGTCGGTCTTCCAAGCAACGAGCAAGAGCGATTGGGTGCCTGGGTCGCTTTATACCGTGCCGAGGCGCAGGTCACGCTCGGGAATTTCGATGTGCCGGAAAAACGCCAGCTGGCATCGGAAAACGCCTTGCTGATCCTGGAGAACCTGGCCCCCTCCATCCCGTTGAATGACGACAAGTGGCCCTTTCTTGGCCACATTTACAGGGCCATGGCCGATGCACTCCTCATCGTCAACGATGTGGACAAGGCTGCTGTTTTTGTCGACAAGGGCTTGCGCCAATTCCCGGACGATGTGCCCTTGTTGTCTTGGAAATTCTTTCTGCATCTGGTCAAACAGGAGACCGACGCAGCGTTCCGTTTGATCCGGAAGGCCCGGGAAGGACCCATTGCCAGCGCCTCCGTTGCTCAAAACCTCGACTACCCGGCCACCATGTTGGAACTCCTCGCCGGTGAGGGTGACTGGGAATACTCGGCACGATCCTTCCTCGCCACCAATCATGACTATGCGGACTATATTCGCATGATGCTCTACTGCAACATGCTCCATCTCGGGAAAACCGACGAGGCGGTGGAGCTCCTGAGAGATCGTTGGAGGGCCGTCAACCCCTCCAGTTGGAGTGAGCGCCTGGATCAGGGGGACGAAGCGGTGTTGCGGGAAAAGCTCATCGGTTATTATTTGAACGAAGTTCCAAGAGAGGAGATCTTCAGGCCCCTGGAGCACGAGGAATCGTTCAAGGATTCAGCCTTGTCCCACATAGCAAGATCCCCGACATCCCTGCGCTGTGAGGCCTACTTCTACGATGCCTTGCTCCAGGGTGCAACGGGTGAGGTGGAGACGCGCAAGGCTCGCCAGGTCGAATCGCTCCAACGTGTAACCGCAACCCACAGTTACAACTACTTCGAATACCAAATGGCCCGCTTTCTTCTTGCCCGGCTGCAGGGGCAAACGGATTAGCAGTATTGCTTCGAGATCCGACCTGGACCGTGGGATCCATGATTTTCCGTCATGGATGATTCCCATCCACGTGCCGGGGCGGAACAGGCGGGATCGCGAAAGCCTCTCCCGGTTCTTGGAGCAGTGTGAAGAAACGCTCTCAAAGCTTCCTTCCCAGCGGTTTTACCACTCCCCACCATTTACCGCCAAGGGAAGTAAAAGGAGTTTCCAGGGAATGTTGAGCTAGTCACTCAACGGCATCGAGGTTTTGGTCGAATACTGGGAAACTCCTTTTGCCAATCGAATCGCGTTGGGATTAGAATTAAAAATGCCTTGCGATCCCATTGACCGGGGAGGCCTTTTCAGGCAGGAGGATTTTGAACTTTCGAGATCCGATTCGGCATGTTCAGTGGTCCGAATGTTTTGGCAAGGGACTCGCTGAGGAAGAAGACGGCACTTTTGCGAAAAGCGTGGGCATGTATCTGACATCCTTCATACATCGCGGAGAGCTCTTCGAGATTGCGAAGCGATGGTTCTGCGGACGGCCGGAACCCGACGATGCTCTCCGGCTGACCGAGATTTTCATCTGCGACGGCTACATCGTCGGAGAAACCCTGGAACTCATCGCGGAACAGTTGTTGAAAAGAATCACCCCCGAACCCGTTCGAAAAAGGCGGATCCGGGTCAAGGGAGAGCTCCGTGGCGCTCTTTGCAGGGGCAACTGCCGGAACACTCCGAGAATGGAGGAGCTTTTCCGTCTCTATGAGAAGAGGCCGGACTATTTCTACCAGGAGGCCCCCATCAATGGGGTGATGTGCCTGGGCGAAAACGATCAGCTCCTTGGTCTCTACCGCATCAAGAGGCCCCGGAGGATAGCCGAGAAAGCGAATCGCAAAATCGCCAACTGGATTTTCAGTGTAGTGCAGAGCAAGGCGCGCACCATGGCGGAGTTGCGGGCCAGCGCCTTCGGGATCCCCCTCCAGATGCTGGTCACCTCACAGGCTCAAATGGTTCAGGAGTTCGTGGATGCCGAGGACGCCATATCCAGGAGCTTCAGCGAGGGAACCATCGAATTCAGCAGGGAGGACCTGGCGATATTCGACGTGGGGGGCATCAAGGTCATCTGCGAACCGGAAGAGCTTGTGGCATTGGAAAATGAGCTCATCCAGGACCCGTCCTTCCGGGTCATGGAGCAGGAGGAGTATCAGGGAAAATACAAGGCGAAGAGCCTGATCCTCGAAGTTGCCTGGAACCCCGAGCTGGTTTGCCGCAAATACCGGGACACCAGGAGGTGGGAGAAATACCTGAACCGCGGGATTCCGAGGGAGACTCTGGCACGGGGACTCGAACCGTTGCTGACCAGCGCGGATACCAAGATCTGCATTGAGCTCATCCTCACCACCTACGCGGACCTGGTTGAATCGGAGCTGGGAAACAGCATCCACGAGGAGCGCATCCTGGCTCAGCGTGACAACAAGGTCTACATGGGGTATATCCCGACAAACGTCGAGTTCCTGCTGGAATACCTGTTTGCGGTTGGGTTCAGTCCGCAGACGCAAATCGACCAGCTCCCCATCAAGCTTTGGGGGCGCTACCTTCCCGACACCCTCGTCTCCGAAATCAGGAGGCTGTACCACCTTCCCGAATACGATCTATTCTACTGAAGCGATCCGGGGCCCCGTTTCAGCTGTTCTTGAGGCTCAGGAGCGCCTGCAGCAGGGCCGCTCTTTTCCTCGGGTTGCTGTTGTTGAAAGGCGATGGGTGATAGGTCACCAGGACTCTGAGACCATGGTGTTCGAAGAGAGTTCCATTGCTTTCGGACATTTTGAGATCTTGTCTTCCCAGGAGGGACTTTGCCGACGACAGACCAAGGCAGACGACGATGGACGGCTCCAGGATGCTCAGCTCCTGCAGGAGATAGGGCAGAGCGCGGAGCCTCTCGACGGCGGAAGGACCCCTGTTTCCTCCTGTCTTCGACAAGGGGCGATACTTGACGAGGTTGGTGATGAAGAGCTTTTCCCGATCCAGCCCCACTTCCGCGAGGAGGGCATTGAGGTTCTTGCCGGCCTGACCCACGAAAGGCCGCCGCTCCATTTCTTCCTCCCTCCCCGGTGCCTCCCCGACGAAGACCATGGCCCCGTTCTCGACATTCCCCTGCCCTGGAACAAAAACCTGGCCCATGTGCTCACCGCGGTAGACTTCATCCGCCTGGATCCTCCGGTACAGGTCTGTCAGCATTTGACTTTTTCGGTTATCCGACATCCGCCCAACGTTCCTTCAAGGTTCTAGCACATGTTTGCCTTGGGCAGTCTCACGCGGGGTGCCGCCGTCAGAATTCAATTCCTTTTTGAGCGCCAATGCCGTGATCGTGATAAGGGTGCTTGACCGGGTGCATTTCAGTCACGAGATCCGCGCAATCGATGATTTCCTCCGGAGCGTTTCTCCCCGTAAGAACGACGTGCAGATGGGGCGGTCTCTCCTGTATGGCGGACAGAACCGATTGGAGGTCCAGAAGACCGTAGTGGAGCACCAGGTTGAGCTCGTCGAGAATGATCATGTCGAAGCCGCCGCTTCGCATTGCCTCGACACTCGTCCTCCATCCCGATTCGGCCAGTCGGCGGTCTTCTTCAAGGTTGTCCTTCTTCCAGGTGAAACCGGTCCCGAGTTGGCGAATGCTGATTTCATCGATTCTCTCGATGGACTTCAGCTCTCCGTAGGACCACGCCCCTTTGATGAACTGGAGGATCAAGGTTTTCATCCCATGCCCCGCGGCCCTAAGAGCCATCCCAAGCGCCGCCGTGGTCTTGCCTTTGCCGTTTCCCGTGAAAACAATCAGCAATCCCCTGGTCATTTGCCCTCCCTGGGTCCAGTCCACATCTGGCAAGGACAACCGTCAATCGATTCACTCATCCGTGGCGTCCTCACGAAAGCCAAAGAAACACTCAAAAAAAAAGCGGGCAAAATGCCCGCCTGTGTTGGCTCGGTATGACCATGATCTAACGCGCTACGGGGAGTGTCTTTCGAGATGATCTGATTCCGCCGACCACGCAGAGTCGCTCTTCTTCCCCGGCGCTCCCCACGCATCAATCCGTGGATGTCGTTTCCTTCTTTTCGGTCTTTTCGGACTTCGCCGGCCCTGAACTGTCGGATGGACTCGTGCTCTGGTTCTTCCCCGCATAGTCCGTCGTGTACCAGCCCGATCCCTTGAGGTGGAAAGTGCTCATGGAAATGAGCTTACGCAGTTCCCCGTGACATCGAGCGCACTCAGCGAGATGTGGATCAGAAAACTTCTGCATGGCTTCGGTCGTCTTCCCGCAACTGGTACACTCGTATTCGTAAATAGGCATCTTCCTGAACCTCCCCTGAACTTGTCGGTCAAGACCCTCACTGGAACCAATCACCCAGATATCCAATAAACTATAAAACTGACACCGTGGATGTCAAGGCGTTCATGAAGGCACGCGAAAAAAAACGCTCTCAACGGGAAACCTGGATCAACTGGCCGTTTTGCACCTGCAACAACTGGTAATCCCGTTGAAGGGTACCCTGAGGAGTGAAATTGTAAACCCCTGCCAGGCCTTCATAATTTCTGACCTGTGCGAGGTTGCGCAGCAAGCCTGCGCGGTCCGGGTTCGTCGAGGGCGAGGCGAACCTTGCTCTTACGAAAAGCATGACGGCATCGTAGGCCTGAGCTTCCAAATAGGATGGAGCTGTCTGGTAGGTGGTCTCGTAACGCGTCCGAAAATCCTGAACCTGGGGATTCTGGCTCTCGGCAAAGAAAGGAGTGGCAAAGATAGCCTGTTCGACATAGACCCCTCCCGCTTGAACGATGGGAGCCTCTCCCCACAGGTTGGTGCCGAGGAGCGTGACCCCGACCACATTGTTGTAGGGGAGCTGAGGCGCGATGAGAGAGACGCTGCCGACCTGGTCGGGAATGAACAGGGCTTCGAAGGGGGCTGAATCGACGCCGGTGGGGGGACTGTTTTTCTTGGCTATGTTCATCAACTTGGTGAGGGGATCCTTGAAATCGGTGCTTTTCTCCTTGTACGAAACACTGGCCAGGAGATTCCCCCCCGATTCCTGCACGACTTCAGCAAACACCTTGGAGAGTTTCTGACCGTAGCGGTCGTCGGGATAAAGCGCGGCGAAGCGCGTGTAGCCCAGCTTGTCCCTGCAGTATTTCACAAGCGCCTTCACGAGTTCCCGATTGTCGAGAAACACATGGACGACAAAGGGGTTTTCGGGGATTTCCTCGTCCTTCTGGGTCAACGTGAGCAACGGGACATTCCACTTGCCGGCCATGGGCACAACCGCCTTGGTGGACTGGACACCCAGAGGCCCGACCACCCCCAGGACGCCTTCCTGGTTCACCAGTTCGCCGAACGATTTGACAGCCAGATCAGGCTCGGCCTGTGCATCCCTCACGACGACCGTGATCTGCTGGTCGGGATGATTCACGTTCCAGTCGTCGGAAGCCATGGAAACACCTCGCAAAACGAGGCGCCCGTACTTGGCGTAAGGCCCGTTAAGGGGCACAAGGCAGCCCATTTTGTTTGGATTCGCGGGACTCGACACACCCTGAGCGGCAACGGAAGCGATGGTTGATTCCCTTTTAACAACCTGGACTTCAGATGCCAGAGGGTGTTTCGGATTCTGTTGCAGCAGGGTGTTCATGCGTTGACGAGCACTCTCGGCCTGCCCCTTCTGCATTTCGATCTGGGCGGTGCGGTATTCGAGAAATGCAGCCATGAAAGGCGAAGGATTCTTCTTGGATATCCTGCGGATGGTCCCTTCGTCGGCATCCTTGAGGATATCCATCGTCGCCCTGGTCAGAACCCTTTGATCCTCCGGCTTGCGGGCGACGTTGAAGCCTGCCGCCAGCCAGTCGAACGCCGTTTCCGTATCACCGTCGCTCTTGTAAAGACCGGCCATCAGCTCACTCAGGCCCAGCTGCACGGCAGGATTCCCGGCAGAGGCCTCCCAAAGGGGCATCCCCTCTTTCATGGCCTGCTTCTTCTTCCCGGTCAGGCTTAAGATCCGCAACCTCTCCAAACGGGCTTGATTTGCCCCTTCCCATTTGGGATACGCATAGAGAAGATAGTCGAAATACTGGAGGGATTTCTCGGGCTGGTTTCGGTCCTCGTAGACCTTGCCCAGCCTGTAAAAGGACTCCGCGGCAGCTGGGGTATTGGCATAGCTTTGAGCCACCCGCTCCCATATGGGTATTGCGGCGTCAACCCTCCCCGCCCTCTCCGCTTCTTCCGCCTGTTTCAGCAGAGCCTCCGCGTCCTTTGGCGCCGGTCTCGATGCCGCCGCAGGCGGTGTGGGTTCGGGGGTGGGCGTAGGGGACACCGACCCGCAGCCCGCCACAAGCGCGGCGAGAAACAGCAAACTCACCCAGCGTGCAGTGTGCTTTGACATCATGGGCCTCGCAGGAGATTCTTTGAACCGTCCGTGGTCAGGAGCCATAAAACACCCTACCTCAAAAATGCTTCAAGGGCACGGGGAACCCATGCCCTTAAAGCACACTCACATGATCGAATCAAGATTTGTTTCACAGAAACGAGCAACAGAACACCGGTCATGAGGCACGCCAGGGGCCCACAACCGTCGACCAGGGTCAGCTGGTCGATCACTTCTTCACTTCTTCAAAGTCCGCATCCACCACGTCGTCATCAGGCTTCGGTTGGCCTCCCGAAGCCGCCTGTTCAGCGCCGGCTGCACCCGCCTGCTGTTCCGAGGCTTTCTTGTAGGCCTCTTCGGCCACCTTGTGGGAAACCTGTGTCAACTGCTCCATACCCTGTTTGATGGCCTCGGCATCGTCCCCCTCCATCGCCTTTCGCAGGCTCTCGATCTGGGTCTCAATGTCCTGCTTGGTCTTGGCGTCCACCTTGTCACCCATGTCCCGCAGCGTTCGCTCGGTGCCATAGATCAGGCTGTCCGCCTGATTGCGCGCCTCCACGAGCTCCCGCTTCTTCTTGTCTTCCGCGGCGTGCAGTTCGGCCTCCTTGACGAAGTTCTTAATTTCCTCTTCGCTCAGGCCGCTCGATGCCGTGATCTGTATGGACTGCTCCTTTTTGGTGGCCATGTCCTTGGCCGAAACGTGCACGATGCCATTGGCGTCGATGTCGAAGGTGACCTCGATCTGAGGAATCCCGCGGGGCGCTGGGGGAATGCCGACCAAGTCAAAACGGCCGAGCGTTTTGTTGTTTGCGGCCATTTCCCTTTCCCCTTGCAGCACGTGGATGGACACGGCCGTCTGGTTGTCCGTGGCCGTGGAGAAGATCTGGCTCTTGCGAGTGGGAATCGTCGTGTTCCTCTCGATGAGCTTCGTCATCACGCCGCCCAGGGTTTCGATGCCGAGGGACAGGGGCGTGACATCGAGGAGGAGCACGTCCTTCACATCGCCCTTGAGCACTCCGGCCTGAATGGCCGCACCCACGCCCACAACCTCGTCGGGATTCACTCCCTTGTGCGGTTCCTTCCCGAAGAACTCCTGGACCTTCTGCTGCACCCGCGGCACACGGGTCATGCCACCCACCAGGATCACCTCGTCGATCTGGTTGCGGGCGAGCCCCGCGTCCCGCAAGGCCTGCTCCATGGGAGGCACCAGCCGGTCGATGAGGTCGTCCACGAGGGATTCCATCTTGGCCCGGCTGAGCTTGATGGTCATGTGCTTGGGACCCGATGCGTCGGCGGTGATGAATGGAAGGTTGATTTCGGTTTCCATGGTGGTGGAAAGTTCCATCTTCGCCTTTTCAGCGGCTTCCTTCAATCGCTGGAGCGCCATCTTGTCGCTGCGAAGGTCTATGCCGTAATCCTTCTTGAATTCGCTTGCAAGCCAGTCGATGATGCGCTGGTCAAAATCTTCGCCACCCAGGTGGGTATCCCCGTTGGTCGACTTGACCTCAAAGACGCCCTCGCCGATTTCAAGGATGGAAATGTCATAGGTGCCTCCGCCCAGGTCAAACACCGCGATCTTCTCATCTTTGTTCTTGTCCAGTCCGTAGGCGAGGGACGCAGCCGTTGGCTCGTTGATGATGCGAAGCACTTCCAGGCCCGCGATCTTCCCGGCGTCCTTGGTCGCCTGACGTTGACTGTCGTTGAAGTATGCCGGAACTGTGATGACGGCTTCCGTGATTTTTTCGCCCAGATAATCTTCCGCGGTCTGTTTCATCTTCATCAGGATGTAGGCGGAGATCTCCGTCGGGCTGTAATCACGCCCCCGAGCCCGCAAGTGGGCGTCCCCGTTCGAGGCTTTCACGATTTTGTACGGGAGCACTTTCACATCTTGTTCCACTTCCTTGGATTCATACTTGCGGCCGATCAATCGCTTCACCGCGAATATGGTGTTTTCCGGGTTCGTAATCGCCTGACGCTTCGCCACCTGACCCACCAAACGCTCGCCGCCGTCCGTGAAAGCCACCATGGAGGGAGTTGTCCGACCCCCTTCAGAATTGGTGAGCACCTTCGCTTCCTTGCCCTCCATGATTGCGACCACCGAATTAGTGGTGCCGAGATCTATTCCGATCACTTTTCCCATTTACAGAGCCTCCTTCACTGTGGATCCCTCGATCCGCTAAGCTTAAACACAAGTAGTGTGACGTTATAGAGCACCAAACGTTTGGATAAAATCTGCTTCTTTACCCAGTTTCTATAGTCATTCCCCGCGGACATGCAAAGAGAATGGGAGACGGAAAAGTGCACAATGTCGACGATGATGCCACTTATTCGTCTGGACCCCTGGAGATGATGACCGAGGCGGGCCGGAGCAGACGGTCATTGAGCACATATCCCTTTTGCAGCTCCTTCATGACGGTCTTTTCAGGATACTCGGAGCATTCCTGCTGCATGAAAGCCTCATGATAATTGGGATCAAAGGCCTTCCCCAGGGCTTCGAAGGGAGTGCAGCCAAACCTGGCGACGGCGCTGAGAAAACCCTTGAGGGTCATCCGAACTCCCTCCAGGAGACTCTCCCTGTCCACCTCGTTTTCGGCATGCTCAAGGGCCCGCTCAAGGTTGTCAATGACAGGCAACAGTTGCCGAAGAAGGCTTTCGTTGGCGTAGCTGATTCCGTCGGTTTTCTCCCGCTCCAGCCTCTTGCGGGTGTTCTCCATTTCCGCCGCGAAACGCAGGAGGCGGTCCTGCAACGCCCTGATTTCCTCTTCCCTTTCCAGCAAGAGCTCGGCAGCACTCTTCTCCGCAGGCTCCTGTGACCCCTCCCCCACTTCAACAGGCCTGTCATGGACCTGCACATTCCCGTCATCGGGCGGATCAGGCATCTCCTGGTTTTCAGGAAAGCCCTTCCTCTGCTTTTCCTCTGCTGTCATCGATAGAATACCTCTTCCCCTCTAAGCTGCTCCGGTTCCGTCAACCTCGGTCGGAGACCAACCGTTCGCGACGGATTGCGGGTATCCTGCGCGGGCCGTCACGACGTCTCCGGTTCCTCGAGGAACTGGCTCAGCAATCCTGCCGTGAATTCGACCACCGGTATGATTCTCGAATAGTCCATGCGTAAAGGGCCAATGACTCCCAGGACACCCAGGAGCGTGTCTCCGCGCCTGTATGGAGATGAAACCAGGCTTATCTCCTGAAGCTCATCGAGCTCACTTTCCGAACCCAGCGTGATTCTCACTCCAGAAGGCGCTTTGAGCGCCGTGTCGAGCAGTTTTACAATCCTTGATTTGTCCTCGAGAGCCTCGAGTATGCGACGCATCCTCTGTACGTCCGAAAATTCAGGATTCTTGAGAAGATTCGTCTGCCCCCCGATGTAAATGTCACTGCCCTCCATGCTCTCCTGAAAGACCTTTTGGCTCATTTCCAGGGCATTGGCATAGAGCTGATCAAAAATGACTTTTTCCTTCTTCATTTCCTCCAGAATGCGCTGCTTCACATCAGCCAGGGGAACATCCTGAAAGAGATCGTTCAGGTATCGCCCGTACTTGTCGAGCTCCTCCTGGCGGATGTCCTCCTTCAGCTCGAGCATGCGGTTATACACCAGGCCGGATTTCGATATGAGTATCGCAACAACGCGCTGGGGCCTCAAATAGACAAACTCAATGTGCCTGAAACGGGTGGAGGAGAGCTTCGGCCAAAGGACCACGCCGGCCTGCATGCAGAAACTCGAAAGGATCTGGGAAGTTCTCTGCAGTATATCGCCGAGATCCTGCTGGATCCCCTCGAACGCCTGACGGATGACCCGCCTTTCCGCGTCCTCGAGGATCCTGGATTGCATGATGGAATCCAGGTAAAAGCGCAGGCCCTTGTCCGTGGGAATGCGTCCCGCCGAGGTGTGTGGCTGAAGGAGATATCCCAGCTCCTCCAGGTCCGCCATCACGTTTCTTATGGTGGCGGAACTCACCGTCACGCCGTACCGCTTGGAAATAGTCCGGGACCCTACGGGCTCACCACTCCGGATGTAGTCCGTCACAACCGCTTCCAGTACCTGCTGATCCCTTTTTGTCAACTCCATCACGGATAAACTCCACCCTCCCTATTAGCACTCACCCAGAAAGAGTGCCAACGTAACCTAGTGCCGTAACGGCGAGTTGTCAAGACTCTCAACCTCTCTCACAGGTGCTCTCGGTCCGCGGGACCCCTCCATGGCCAGGCGGCGCTCAAGTGCCGGGGACATCGGGGTCCTGCCCCATGAGAAGGGAGTTTAGTTCCTGGAAAGGATTCAGCGGTTGAAATACTTTCGGAAAGGACCGAACCTTTCCAGGAGAGGCCTTATGAGGGAGGGAACCAGGGCAATCGATAGGCCGAGAAAAAGCATGGCGAAAACGACCCCGCTCGCAAGGATCTCGACCAGTGCTCCAATATACGGATGGTGCACGGAGCTGATGATTTCGATCCTCATGAGAAAGAAGCTCGGCATGGCGGCCGCAAAGGAAATCGCCCCAATCTTGATGAAGACAGCTTGAAGACCCGCAAACGCGCCGCTTCCAAAACGATACCACCAGACGCAGGAGAGTGCCGCGGTGTACAACCCGATGGCGACGGCACTCGCCGTGGCCACTCCCGTTGCGAAAAACCTGTTTCCAAGAGCCCAGAAGAGGGGAACAGAAATGACCGTGACGGCGGTCCCGACGATGGCGGGCGTGAGGGTATCCTGCCTCGCATAGTAGCCCCGCCCGAGCACTTGTTGCGCACCCCAGCAGAACACTGCGGCCAGCAGAGTCTGGAGCAGCCCCGCTGTGTGCTCCGCATCCAACGCGGTGAAATGACCCTGCTGAAAAATGAGAACCGTCGTCGGCCTGGCGACGACCATCATCCACACGGAAAGCGGGATGAGTATGGCCAGGACACTGCGCAATGCCAGGTTCAAGGTCTCGTGAAATGCCGAAAAATCCTTCTTGGCCACGAGCTCCGCAAGGAATGGATATGAAGCGACACCGGCGGCCTGGGCCACCACTCCCACCGGTACCATCATGATGCGGCGCGCATAGTTGAGCCGGCTTATGGCCCCCGTGCCGGCCAGGGAGCCGAAGACCCTCACCAGCTGTTCGTCGAGAACCACGATGGACTGTCCGATCATGAGGGGCAAGGCCAGGAGAAGGAACCGCTTGAGTCCCGGGTGGGAGAACACGACGCGCAGGTGGAGACCTCCACGCTTCACCGCCATGAGCGGGAGCAGGAAGTTCCCGAGAAACGCCCCGGCCAGAACGCCCCAGCAAAATCCTTCCATGCCGCGATGGTGCATGAAGACACCGCCGAGGATGATGAAGAGGTTGTAGACCAGGGGTGTGAGGGCGGGAACGAAGAACTGCTTGCGCAGGAAGAGGACGGCGGTAAGGGCTGAGCCCATGATGAAGAAGATCTGAGCGGGCATGACAATCCGAAGGAAAAAGGCGAGGCGCGAGAAAGACGCAGCATCGAGACCCGGAGCCACCAGGTGAGAGAAATAGGGGGCAAGCAACATGGCGGAAAGAGTGAGGATCGTGACGCCCATGGTGACCCAGGTGAAAGCGGCCGAAAAGAAGGACCAGCCCGACTTTTCATCCTCGCCGAAATAGTCGGCAAGGAGCGGGATGAGAGTGATGGAGAAGTAGCCCCCCGCAAGGAGATAATTGAGGAAGTCGGGTATGACGAACGCGGCGAAATAGAGGTCGGATTCCTGGGTGGCTCCGAAGAGAAACGAGATGACCTTGTCACGGATGAGACCCATTACACGGGAGAGGAGCACGCTCACACCCATGATGAGTGCGGCCCATCCCATTTTGAACCGTCTGCTGAAGAGGGTCGTGGAAACCTTGCTTCCCAAACCGTACTCCTCGGTTGCCTGCCTGGAGATTCCCGAACCGTGCACCGAGGTTTCTTGCTTGATGATCCCCGGTTTGTGCGCCGAGGATTCTCAAAAACACCCAGACCCCTGGGGGCTTGCCAGGGTGGCGTCCTCGCGCAGGGAAGAGACTATCAGACAAAACAATCCGAACTGCAACGCATTTCTCCCGAAACGCATTTCTCCTTGCTTGCACCCTGCAATTCTGTTATCAAAAAAGTCCGCTTCGACTGCGCCCATAGCTCAGCTGGATAGAGTGCCGGACTACGAATCCGTAGGCCGTAGGTTCGAATCCTACTGGGCGCACCAGAAAATTCAAGGGGTTACAGGTTTTCACCTGAACCCCTTTTTTCTTGGTGTACGCCCAGTGTACGTGATTTTCCATTCTCCCTCGTACACTCGAGGAATTCCCTATCGCACTATTCCGGCCAACTGAAGAGTTCCTCGGTAGTCCATGAAGCTCCGCCACACCCCCTCTTCGTGGTGGTTTCTCATGAACATTACTAAATTCCTCGTAACCCATTAGACTTACCCGTTGAGTTAGGATATTCAAGAGGCGAGGAGGGAGATGATGAGTCTGAAAGAACAACACGCCAGCATGGAGACAAAAGAACTGGTTAAAATTATCACCCTTTATAAGAATCAGTATACTCCGGAGGCGATCCGGGCGGCCAAAGCGGAACTGAGAAGCCGAGGGGAAACTAATGAAACACTTACCCCTGTATTCAAAGAGGCCCAAGAGAAAAAACGGATACTATACTCGTGAAGGTTGAAAAACTTCTTTTCTCACGCGGAGACGCAGAGACGCCAAGGCAGGTTTTCTCTGCGTTCTCCGCGACTCCGCGTGAGTCCAAGAGCGCTACTTTCTAACCTAAATGAGTATAGAAGAAGAACTGAAAGTCTTTGAGAAAAAGCCTTTGAGCGACACTCAACGAGTGTTGTTTTCCATCCTTCCCGGCATTGCTTTCTGGTACCTCATTTTCACGCCTCCAAACTGGAAGAAGCGCAAACTGGAAGCGGAACTATGCTTCTATCGAGGGTTGTTTTGGTATATGGGAATACCGACCGCGATCGTTGCTGTCTTAGCGATTCTTAATCCAACTGAAGGTTTTGCCACTTTATATTTCTTCACTTTAGAGATCATAGTTTTTGTCGGTTTGTTTTTTGCTCATCGGAGGGCAAGACAAAAGCTAGCAGTTATGGCGCAATCGTGAACGGAAACCAGACGGAGTCAAACCAAGCTCACAAATCCAATATGGATTGAACCATTTTGGATTGATGTCATCACAATGGTCGTCCGCGAGTTCATGCAGCTGTCCGGTCCCCTCAGGCTTACCCTCGGGACCGGGTGCATCCTTGATTATAGGTTGTCACCTATCCAGGCGCGAAGCTCGTCCATGTTCTGCGGAATTCGTACCGAAGGATCCCGGAGCTTCCGTTCGCGTTTTGCCTCGAACTCCTGATATTCGGCTTCCTCGGCCTCGGTCCTGGTTCCCTGGTTCCCTTGGTAAAAAGCTCACTCCATCGTGCGATTCGGGGGTCCAGGATGGTTCCTTCGATCGAGGACTGTTCCGCACCCAACTGGTTCTCGATTGCTTTGAGTCGCTTCTTCAAGCTCATCTGATCTTCGCCTCCAATTCATCGAGCCGCTTCTGCAGATCGCAGACTTCCGGGCACCGGGTGAGCGTCGATGCGCCATAAATCAGAACCCGCGCCGTGTCGGTCTGGATCTCACCGGCCAGCATTCGGTTGATGGCCAGGTTGATGAGCCGGAGGGAATCCTGAGCGGTCTTGATCCGGATGCTCTCGAGGTAGCAGTTGATCGTCTTGGGGCTCAGGTTCTTGTCGAGGAGCCAGTCGATGAACTGCACCATCTTCCGGTGGTCGACCTCTTCAAGCGGGACGTCCAGCCAGTGCCCGAAGGTCTTAAGGGTGTTCATGTAATCCCTCACCGTGTAGCGGGAGAAGTTCTTCCGTTTCAGATGCCTTCTGAAGCTCACGATCGAATCGGCTCCTCCCAAAGTGACCCACTCAGCGAAGCAGGCTCATCCTCGCCATCACCCCGTCGCGCTTGACCAGCCAGTGCCTCATCGCGGCCCCGACATGCAGGACGATGAGGCCCAGGAGCACCCAGCCGACCAGCCCGTGGAACCAGAACAGCGTCTCGCTGAGCGCTTTATCCTTGCCGATCAGTCCCGGGAGGGTCCATTCGAAGAACTGCACCGGGTAGCCGCCCGCCGCCGTTGCGAGCAAGCCAAGGACCGGCATGGCCAGGAGCGCGACATAGAAGAGGCCGTGGACCGTCTGGCTGGCGGCACGTTCGAACCCACTGAGGGACTGCTGATAGGGCGGGGCGCCCAGAATCAGTCTGAACCCGAGGCGCAGGAACATCAGGGCCAGGACCAGGCCGCCGAAGGTCTTGTGGTATTTGAAGAGCACGTCGGTCACCTCGCCCCCAAAGGTCTCCCTGGTCCCGTCGAAACCCAGGAACCCGAAGATCATGCCGACGCCCAGCACGGCCAGAACGATGAGTGCGATCAGCCAGTGCAATAGGCGTTGCACAAGGGCGTAGCGGTTGGTCTCGGTCATGATTCCCCCCTGTCTATGCTTCCGAGGAGAGTAGCCAGCGGCCGGTTCACCATTAGCTACGACTGGTGGTCATTGGTTAGCGCCTCTAAACCTGTTCACAAAGCAGATCAACGCTGAGCTTGGAGTTGTATCCCCTCGCTGCCGTCTCCGTTTGCGCTGGCGGCCGGAGGTTGGCTGCCCTTTCCGGTCGATGGGGGAGCGGCAGGGTGTCCTGGTGCCTCACCCGAATGCGCAAGCGCGTAGAGTCCTGCGTGCCCCGCTTGCCACTGCTTGATCGACGTCACCATCGCCGCGGTTCCTGGACCTGACAGTGCCGCGGTCTGCTCCAGGGCGTTGGCGGTCCAGCCTTCCGCTGGGGCCACCTGCATACCGGTCTCAACGGGGTCGACCAGGCGGGCCAGTCGGTCCAGGGTGTGCTTCGGTTCAATAGATACTCGCCAGAACAAGAAAAGAAGTCTGAAGAAGATACCACAATCCCAGCCTTACTTGCCAACATCGAAACCTCACAGAGGCAATTCCAGCATAACGCATATGCTCCGGACATGTGGATCTTTTTGGACCCTCGAGATTTCAAAGAGTAGGAGAGCTGTACGTAACAAAAGCCGAATTTTCCAGTGAAGTTAATTTGTTATTGCCTGTTTGCTCTTATGCTGCTTTTTCCGGTCTTCAGTGCCAGCCTGCCATGCATCTCCTTTCCGAGTGCGGACTGGCGTCTTAGATTATAAATGCTCACCCGGAGGATAGAGCAATGCTGGAGAGCAACTCGGAAATGCCACCATCCTTATGAGGGCCCGCATCAAAAGGTACTGCCTCAAGTACCAGGATAGCCCTGACAGACAGGTACGCACTCGGGCCCGCCGTACCCTCAAGAACTGGGAACACCTCTTTACCTTCCTCTTTCACGAGGGGGTCGAACCAACCAACAATCGGGCTGAACGCGCCTTGCGGCCACCTGTACAATGGCGCAAACTCTGTTTCGGCAACCAGTCCCACAATGGTGAACGCTTCACCGAACGGATCCTCACCGTGACCAGAACGTGCCAACTTCAGAGGAGGAACCCGTTCCATTTCCTCTCCGATCTCATGACAGCGGCATTCCATGGGACACCCAGGCCTAGCCTAGTCGGTTAATTGGGTATAGCTGGTGAACGGTTATAAAAAACCACCACAAGGAAAAAAACGGCAGACAAGAGATTCTTCATGAACCCCTCCTTTTCGGTAAAGCTGTGGAGGGTTTTTTCGTGTTTCATTGGGTGGCTCATTCCCTTAAAGATTTTCTAATTTGGGTGCCTTTCTTCGTTTCTAAGTTGAATTTCTTTTGTTAATTATAATCGTGGATATTGTATCTATTATTTTCTCTTCTTCGATTCTGGTTGTGGTTTGAGCTTCTTGGAAAGTGGTATCAGAAATTGATAACCATATCTTAAGAAATTGTGAACTGTAATCTGTTCCTCCCCTTACGGCAGCTGAAGCTATTGTCCTTGGATCAGTTTTCCCGTCATCTATTTCAAGAGCTTTTGTCTTTGCATCATAAATCCATAAGGTTACTAATGAAACCAATCTTGCATTAATATCATCGAACTGTTTTCTTAGCTGCCTTGATTGTTCTTCTTCCATCCTGATCAGTCGGTCAATTTGTTTGCTTGACTGGGCTTCTAATCTTGTCGAAAAGCAGGTAAAAATCAGTAGGAACGAAAGAAGAAGTCGAAGCATTAGCCACCTCTTTTCAGAACTCCTTCCTCACCCAAACATTCCTTCCAGGAATGGTCAGCTGATTGGGGGAGTTGGGGCACCATCCTCTCCCCGTTTTCACCGAGAACAATGAGGTTCCCAACGATTTCTATACTGATGCGCTTGGCAATGGCTTCGTTGCCGAGCTTATCGCATAAGTTCTTGCGGCCAGAGGTCTTTATTTCGACTCTCCCACGACCACGAATCCTTATCCTATGGAACCGGGGGCATTGAGTCTCTAGGGATCGCCTCAAGAGGAATCATCTGGAAAACATATGCTCATGGCTGGTACAATAGAAAAAAGGGTCCTGAGTGCTGCCGAAGATGCACAAACACATCCTGCCCATGCCTCACGATATGGGTGTACTCGGGACTGATTCTTTAGAGGGTAGAAATGAAAATGACTCATTTCGGAGAGCCTCCCGGTCACTGATGATTTCACCCAAGAACACCCTACTTGAAATCCATAAATTGCCAACGGAAAACCTCAGGGGGCACTGAAGTATACCCCACGGTGATAAAATGGATTCTACGACGCTTTTCCCGTTACAGCGAACCGAATGAGATCGCGTTTGAGTGCTCTATCCCTCCTCTGTATCCTGGTTTCCTCGGTGATGTTCGGATTTTTCCCCATACGTTACGGATGCAACGCGCACTCTGGTGTCTGGCACTCACGCACAAAGTTGACGCCATCACCCATGCACCATAAGCACGTCTTTCGGATGAGTTTGACCGATGGACGGCCCTTGCCCATGCGGTACGGGTAGAAGCAGCACACACCCTTTGAATCGCATCCACCATTCAGGCAGTGATCGCCACCGCACTCGCGGACATCATGGGCTGACCCGAGACAGGCAATGCAGAATCTTCGGATTGCCTCTCCTGGGGTCATGATATCTCCTTGGAACATTGGTTCGATGATCCTTTAAGCCTTCTGCTCTGGTAGTGGTTGCCTCGCGCCGATGCTGGAATCCTGCCGAAAATCTTGGTCAGCTCGTCCTATTGCCAGCCTGCGCCGGGGTGGTGTGGTTCTCCCCTCATCGGTGTCATCCTTGAGGAGCTATGTTGTGCTAGGGGCTTCATCTCTACCGACCCCTGCGAGGATCTCACAGAGGTCATTGTGGGTGCTGTCCTCAGGAAGCCCGGCCAGCCAGTTATAGATTTTCCATCGCGCCTCTCTTGATGTGTCCCGATAGGGGGGTGGGACCAACTCGGGATGCCCCCGGAAAAAGGCGTCGAGTTCCAAGTTCTGCTCCTCCGTTCTGGTAAGATGGGTGAGCAACTGGATGTGCCTGGGTGGCTCAACCAAGGAATTCTTCTTTTGAACCTGTTGGAGTGCCTGGACCCGCTCCCTCAATTCATTTAGGTCTCTTCGATATTTCATTCAGTTCCTCCCGTATCTGTTCCAATTGTGCCTGGAATTCGCTTATTTCCAGCACCTTGCGGCATGACTCGGCCACCGCACTCAACCCCTGCGCCTCACCAATGGTCAGTTCGCCTACCTCCAGAAGAGCCATTATCCGGGCTAGGAGGTCTGGAAGATCCTTCACCGATTTGATTGCCGGGAGCTTGACCGAGAGAGGGCCCTCCTTGCAGGGGGGGACGAGTCGCTCAATGCACACCCTCAAGCACATGGTGTCTCCCTCCAACGCCTTTTCGATGATCTTTTGGACTAGAGCTTTGGCCTGACCATCCATTAAGGTCTTGGCAACGATTGTGGCCTTGTGTCTGCTGCCGGCGGGTCGTCCTTTGGGGTTGCCGCTCTCCCCGGGTTTCCATCGTCCAGCCATTCCTTTTCCTCCCTGTCTTGCTAAAACAACCTTCCTACAGGCGGCTGCAGCCCTGCTGAGCCATTGCCCTGCAAGCATTCCCTGTGGCACATGGGATTGGTGAACCCATAGCCTGCTCCAAGATGGCATGCCTCTTCTGGATCTCTGCTGCGTATTTCTGGAGGAGCGAATAGGTAACCCTTTCGGCCTGGGCGCTATTACCGGCAAACACAAACGGTGTGCTAAACCGGATACTCAAGGCCATGATGGATTCAAAAGCAGCCTTTGGATTCATCTCCGACTTGTACCGACCGGCCAGGAGATCCCCAACGTCCGCCTCGACAACCACAAAGAAGCGGTCCAATGCTTTTCCCCGGTGAAGTTCCCGAGAGAACCGGGCCCTGTTGTAACCCATTAAACATCCCACTAAGTCATCCAGTGCCTTCCGCTCGATGGCGATGGAGTTCTCGAAACCACCCAGGCTCTAATCCCCGGTCTCGAGGGTGCCACGCTCCACTTCACAGGGGTAGCCCTCGAAGGTGAATGGGATCTGTTCGCGGGAGTCCACAATGACGTGCATCATCTTCTCACCCATTTAAACAGCCTGCTCAGCCATCCCCAACACCCAGGCCTGTTGATCCGGGCCAGTGTGCCAATGACGATGGCCTCTTCCCGATCCGAGTTGCTGATGATGTAGGCCCTAGTGATCCTGCCCCGGAGGTCCATTTCGAGGATTGCTCCGATCATGGTCATCATTTCCCGAAATAAGGGAGCTCTCGAATCCCTCATCGAAGTATTTCTCATTCAATGCATTCCAAATCTTTAGAGTCCAGGAACCACCGACGAGCATCCTTTCAATGATCCGGTTAGCTCTGCTGGATGCCCCGTAACCCTTGAGCACCATCTTCCAAGCTTCTCGCATCCTGTCGTCAATTTTGTGTCATTTTGTGCAGGAGTGTCGCCGTTCTTTCGTGCTGCTCCGGTGTGAAGCCATTGAACCTCTTTATGCGTTTCACCCTTTCCCCGTCCCGGGTGTCCCGGGGTCCATTTTTTATCTCGGGACGCGTAAACCTTTACTACTACCACCCTGTCCCGACCGACCCGAGATACCCGAGATAAATAATTCGCTAGAAAATTGAGCCATTTTTTTAGAAACTCAAAAAATACCCCGGCCACCCGGGACACCCGGGTCGGCCATTTATTCATGCGGGTTTATCTGTCCCGGGATAATTCTGCTGTCCCGGGGTCATCCCGGGTCACCGTCCTCATCATCATCAAATGCACACCCGAGGCCTGCCATTTCCTTGAATCGCATCCTGCACTCCTCAAGGTCGGGGAATGTGACGCAGTGACGCCTAATTCCATCAATTCTCAGCCGACAAAAACTGAGCCCCGGCTCCAATTTCTTTAGTTCCCGACTGAACACAGCATCGGTCTCTGGAAAACGGTCCCCATGGTCCGCCGCGAACCGCAGATAGTCCTCGTGCAGCTTCCGGGTCTCCACGCTCATTTTCCAATCGTCCCCGTCACGGAGCTGCGTCCCGGCCCGGAGAACTTCAAACCACCACTTTTGAATGGTTGTCATGCCCTGGATGGTCTGCTCGAAAAGGGCCTCGGTCTCCGGTGCCGTTCTCAAATCTACCCCCGAGATGTTCCAACTCAAGAGGTCGTAAAGCATCGCTTCCAGCCCACCGTCCCTCATCTGCCGGAAGATGGGTCCGAAATAGGAGGTATCCCTGGCGTGAGTTTCCGCAACATCCAGCACGAAGAATCTACGCTCTTGCAGTCCAGCAGGGACCACCCAACATTCATTGGAGGATATGACCAGCCCTACGTGGTTCTTGGCCGTGTAAGGGTCTTTTCCCTTCTGTTCCACCGTCCAGTAGTCCTCGGTAATCATGTGCTTCAGGATGCCCTCGCTAGCCTTGTCCCCGGCCCAGAAGGCTTCATCCGCGAAGACCCACAGAGCATCTTTAAGATGTGCGTTGAACCGTCCGGTGAGGTGCTGAGAGTTGCTCAAGTGCAGGAAGTGAGACCCAAAGATTTGACCCATGGATGTCGCAAAAAGGCCCTTGCCGGTTCCTTTGGCTCCTCGAAGGACAATCGCCACCCCTGGCCTTTGCCCACCGGGGTTCTGAACCGCATCCGCACATACCGCCATCAGGTAATTGAAGTGCTCGGTGTTCTCATGGCAAAAGTCCGTGACGATATGCTGCCGAAGCAGGGACCAATCACCCGGCTCCGGTTCCACTGCGAATCCCCGCCATAGGTTGTAGTATCCAGGGACATCTCTTTGCGGGGCGAACACCACCCCCTCGTAATTCCTTCGGTTCGGGTCTTCGATCCACCGCTTTGCAGCTGATGCCGGCTTCGTCCCACCGTTGCCATCGGACACCTGAATTTTCATGGGGGCGTAGAATTTTCGGAAGTCGGCAACGGAAGAGAAGGTGATGTCCGGTCTATCGAAAACGGGGTTGATGATTTCGGTAAGGACCGTGCATTTCCCGCCAAGCATCACCACTGCATGTTTCTCGTTGAACATGGAAATGATGCTTGCTGCGTCCTGCTCCCCCCGGATCTCTTCGGAATCGACGCACTCAAGGCTATCCAGGGCCTCCACGGGATTATTGAGGAGGAAGTCATCGAGTCCGATCTTCTCATGGGCCTTGGGCAGGAGTACCACCTTGACCCTTGCCCCGCGTTTCATCAGTGCCCTGGAAAACCTTTCGATCTGTTCAATGCCTGTAGTTCTCCATCTACCGTAACGTTTCCCAAATTCTCGGGATCTCCAATCATTGTCCGGCACGATCCGCACATCCCGGCCATCAAGTGGGATCTCGTCAAATTGAGGCAGGAGTTTTCCCTCACGCCCCCAGGAGGTCAACCCGCCAATGGCTACCGCGCATAAGCCCTCTTGGATCGCCCGCAAGCATTTTTTCTCCCCCTCGACAATGAACAAGGGCACGTTGTGATCATTCAGTGCCGGTCGGATCGGCTCATGAACGTAGAGGCAGATTTCTTGGCTCTTCGGCTGTTTGTACTTATTAGTCCCGTTAATGCGGTCACCAAACACGCGGAGGCGGGAAAACCCGTGCTGCGTGTATGGGATTTCGTAGGCAGAGGAAACGTTCTTATCACTGCCACCGTTAAGCTTCTTGGGGATGTCCCTCGGGGGAACGGACCGGATGCCTGCCGCCCGAATGATCTCATCTGATAGGCCCGATTTGCGGAGGTCGGCCAGATGTTGAGGATGAAGAAAATAACTCCCCGCTCCTTTCATGGGTTACGTCCCTCGGCATTTCTCAATCAGTTCGCCAAGCTTAATGGTATCAACAAAGACCGCGCCCCCGAGCTTCACGAAGATTTCGGGGTGTTTCCGCGTATGGAACCACTTGTAAAGAGTGCTTGGTTTGAGGGGGAGCCCGGCCTCTTCGGCCTTGGAAATGCGGACGAGATTGGTCATCGAAATGCCTCCAACAAAGGGTTAAAGTATCAACGTTGAAGGCATCTTACGGGATAGCTTTTGCCGGAAAAAGAGCTAGGAGGTGGCGGGTATTTCCATGGAATGTATTGAATTTAGTAGAGAAAAAATACCTGTCCAAATGGTGCTCATTTTTTTGGCTTCCGTCCAGGTTTCAAGGGGGTGTAATCGGGGAATAGATTCCTGGTCCGTTCTATGAGTGTGTCAGTGGTGTAATTCTGCGCTTCAGGTATTGATTTCTGAATTCGATCTGCAAGAGCCGTCCTGGTAATTTTGGGCTCACATTCAATGACACCCTTTGCGTAAGCCCTCACTGAGTCTTTATCCGAGCCGCTGCCCTTCCTGTTCTCGCTTGGATTGGTGGCCTGACGACCACGAGACAAAACCTTCGCGGATTCAATGTGATCCCGGCGATAATAGGCATCGTTGAGCTGTCTCAGGAAGAATTCATGTTGCCCCGATGTGAAGTCCCAACCTGCATAAAGCCCGGCGATATCAGCAAATTTGGCCTCCAAGCGTTCCGATTCAGAGCGGAGCTCGGCAAGCTCTTGAACCGCCTCTTTCCGCGATGGTTCAAACACTTTGAGCCAGGACTCCGGAGCCTTTCCTTCAAGGCGCCGCCTCTCGCTTTTGAAATATTCGAGCCATGTCTCATCTGTGGGGTAGGTCTCAAGGTCTTCGGTCAAGATGCGGATCTTTTCAGAAACAACGCGCAACCTGGCATAGTCCTGGTCGAAGGGATACGGGAAAAGGGGCACATAACGATAATCCCCGGAAATGGGATCGGGCGGATTGTAAAGCGACAACGGCGCCTTCACGAAGGGCACGAGGCGCGCGGATGTAACCAGATCCCAAAGCTCTGCGTCAGTTCTCGCAATCTCGAATGGTGGTTGTGGAAGGTCTTTCCTCGAATAGAATTCCACGGTTACGCCCTCCTGCAAAAGCCCTCCAATTTGAATCCGGGGGAAAACCGGTGCAGGTGTCCGGCCTTGTCGCGGCGTCCCGCTATCCCCCAGAAGGTGCGTTAGCGATAGACCTCCCTTCTGTGCCCTATGCGGACAACCAGAACGGTCACGGTGTCGTCCTCGATGTCACATATGATTCTGAAATCACCAACGCGATACTTCCAAAGCCCTGAAAACCTTGATCCTCCAAGAGGTTGACCGATAGCCCTCGGGTTGTCTCCCGCCGCCACTCGCTCGTGCAGAAACTTCAGAACCCGCCGGGCGTCCTGCCTCTCCAGCCGCTCAAGTTCCTTCAGTGCCGCTGGTTCGAACTCAACCTTCCATGCCATGCCGCCTCATGACCTCTTCAAGAGGGATGGTCTGCGTCCGGCCCGCGCGAATGTCTTCAAGCCTGGCTTCAGCAAGAGATGCGTCTTCGATGTCGTCCAGATACTCCAGGATCGCTTCCAGAATGTAATCGGCTTTGGCTCGCCCTGTTTTCCTGGAAAGGCGCTCCAGTCGCTCCTCAACCTCTTTTGGCAGTTCAACCGCAAGCATGACTTCTCCTTCCAATCACCCGATGTTTCTTCATCGATCCGTAAATTCCTTGGAATCCCCTTCAAGATGGTCTCTCTTGCCGCCGATCCTCTTAAATGAGCGCGATGGCACTAGAGAGGCTCTTCAGGCATTCATCCTCGGTCTTACCCTGCCCGTTGGCTCCGGGGATCTCCAGGCAATATCCGATGAACCATTCTCCATCCCGTTCAATTACTGCGGTGAAATGGTTTCTCATCTTTTGTTCCCTCCATGGACCCAATGAGCCTAATCTGCGATCCTGAGCACTTTCTCCTTGCCTTTGGGGGCTGTAAGCAATTTCCCGGCCTTCCTGGCTGCTTCACGTACTGAATCGGGTTTCAGGTGGGCATACCGTTGAGTCGTGGTCATGTCTTTGTGGCTCAGGAGTTCCTTTACCACGGCCAGGTCAACTCCGCTCGAAACCAACTGGCTTGCGAAGTTATGCCGCAATCCATGAAACCGGAAACTCTCGGGCAGACCGGCGGCTTTCCTGATTCTCTCCCACGGGCCTTTGAAGTCGGCTCTCATCGCGCCTTGCTTGCCAGGGAATACGAAGGGCGAAGTGATTTGCCTGTTGCGAAGAACGGCCATCGCTTCATCGGAGAGCGGAAGCGTGACGGTCTTGCCCCCTTTGGGAGCCTGAAGGGTGATCATGCCACGGTCGAAGTCCAAGTCTTCCCATTTAAGTCTGAATATCTCCCCCCGACGAAGGCCCGTGAGCATAGCAAACTTCACGAAATCCGCAGAGTCCCGGCAGGGCCATGTCTCGAGCACCTCGAGCAATCTTTCGGTTTCCTCATCGGCCAAGAACTCGGTTTGCTGGTTGTCGAGCTTTGGCATTTGAACCTGTTCCACTGGGTTCTTGCCCTCGTAGAGTTCCCACTTCCGGGCCACATTAAAAAGCCTCCGAAGCAACACGACTTGATGCTTGATGGTGGCGGCGGCAAAAGGCGTCCCTCTCTTACTGACTCCTCGCTTCATCTCGAGTTTCATCTTCTCGATTTCGAAGGGGGTAATCGCCTCCAAAGCTTTCTTGGCAAACCTCGGCTCCAGGTGTTCGCGGTAGTAGTAGAGGTCATCCCGCCAAGTCTTCTTGTGCTCCTTGGCCCACTCAAGGAATTTCTCCCAAATATCTCCGAGGGTAAGGGTTTTCTTCGGCTTGTGCGCGTTGATGTCAAATTCGCCTCTCAGCATGTCCGACTTCAGCCGGGCCTCTATCTCCCTTGCGATGGTCAGGTTCTGCGCGAATTGCGTGACCCGCTGGCCCTTCACGGAAACATCCACCCGAAAGCACCGGTCCCTTTGGAAAGGTTCACCGCACTTCCGGCAGACTTTTGAAGTCGTAGGAGAGTATGCCTTGCACTTCATACAGAGGATCTGAATCGCCATGCGTCACCCTCCTGGACGGTTGATTCTTGGTGTACGCGTAGTGTACGCCAAATCATGAAAATGGGGCCAAAATCATCCCAAACAGTCAAGGACCAAATACCAAAAAACTATTGATATATCAATGAATATCTCAGGATGGCAAAAGTTGGGAAAAGGTATTCTAAGGGACTACGAATCCGTAGGCCGTAGGTTCGAATCCTACTGGGCGCACCAGAAAATTCAAGGGGTTAGAGAGTGAGTCTCTAGCCCCTTTCTGTTTTTGGGGTGATTTGTCCCGCACCTGTCCCACAACAAAAAACGGGCAGCCATAGCCACCCGCCCAACTTGATTTCTTGATCTTCCTGGAATCCTGAGTGTTCTTGTGAACAATGGCTGCGCTGCCCGACACGGTCCATTTGGGGGGCGATTCGATTGATCTGCTTCTGAAGGCGGATGGAACTGCGGTTGACCCGTCAAGTGTCACCGAAACGGCCCGCGCTGTTGGAAGCGGCGTGATCCCAAACAGCAATCTCAATGGCATCGTGTGGAGGTCCCTCTCCCTTGTGATTCACGAGCAGACCGATTTGCCGTCTCCGGGTGCGTCACCGTCACCATAATCAGAGATCGTATGAACTCGTTTTGGATTCCTCTCTGCTCCTGGCCTTGAACTCCTCAAAGGAAAACCCTGTTGCGTACCTTATCCCTGAGGTGTCTAATTTGTCAGAATAAATATTTTTATGATTGTGAAACCAATGGGTGCGGATTTGGTGGGCATTTTGTGGGATTGACAGATTGGCGGTTTTGTTGCGTGGTAGAGGGCGGTCACAGCCCCTCGCTAAGTCGAAGAATGACCTTTCTTTCCAGATCGGCAATGATCATGATTAATGGCTCGCTTTCACGCATAGGACCTGAATTGTTCCACCCCATCAATAAGGCATCCCTTTTCTTCTGCCTGAACTGTTCAACACTCGAAGCCATAGACTCCCATATGAAAAGTTTCTGAAGAATATGGCGCTCCGGAGCATTCAGGTCTTTTTCGGTATCAAAGGATCTTCCACTCTTGGTCGTGATGATCATCCTGTTGTCTTTCCGGTCGGATGCTTGGTCGCGGGTCTCGAATCTTTGGGTTGTGCGGGATTTGCTTGGGGGGCCCTTCTGGGTCCCGGATTTTTGAGGCTCGGACTTTTGGATTCGCGGAAGTCCTGCGATTTCCAAATCTCGTGACCTGAAACAACTCCTTGGGAGATTGCCTGCGGTCCATCGGGACAAGACAGAGGATTATCTTTTCCCTGCCTGAAGCAACAGCCGGTTGTGATTCCGCGCCGCGCCAGGCTACCAAGGGAGGGATAAAAGATGACAGGCACAATACGAAAAACCAGATAGTGATTACTTAAACCGAACCCAGCTTACCAGACTTCAGGAAAGGCCATATTGGTGTATATGTTTTCAAGCTTGGCTTTGTGGCCTCGCTCCATCCTGGAAAGGGACTCGAACATTTGCTTCTGCTCGGCGTTGCTGCTCGCGTCGGCCAAGTCAGAGTACATCTCCATGGCTTCTTCTTCGTTTTTCATTGCCAGTGCTATGGCATCGGCGGGCTTCATGCTCAGGGTGAGCTTTGGTTTATCAACCGCTTCCGAGATCTTATAGTCTTTGGCCTCATCAAAATGAAATGCACTTGGACGAGAGAGAAGGCCTTCCAGGAAATTCCTGTGCTTCTTCTCTTCGTCAGCCAGTTCCTTGAAAATGGCCTTAAGGTTAGAATTAGACGTCTTCTCGCAGACCCCCTGGTAGAATTCATACGCTTCGATTTCATTTTCGACGGCAAACGAGATTACGTTTTTATACTCTTCCGCTTTCATGATGAGATCTCCTTATCCGCATTAATGTGAATTCCAGTTCTCCGCTTGATACACTTAGAATAGGAGAAAAGCGGTCCCCTGTCAAACTGACAAAGTCGCGCCTGTGGATAGCTTTCTACAGCCTGATTAGGCGTTTTGATGAGGGTAGAAGAAGGTGCCCCGGGTTTACTTTGAGGGATTCGTGCTTAAATGGGCGGTTGGAGCATAGCTCAAACGGACAAGACGCGAGTCTGCTAAACTCGGGGTTGCGGGTTCGATGCCCGCCGCGACAGTAATCCCGCAAAGAGAATACAATTTCTCAGAGCGGGTTTTTCATTTCAGGGAAAGCAGAGTTCCAGCCAAGAAACTCAACCGTCGGCCGTCGTTAAAGCAGTCCTGGATGTTCCGCGATAAAGCGGAGGCAATCGGACGACGTGAGCAGAGTACCGGATCCAGCGGCCGATCAGGCAGGCCTTCCCACATCGACCCTGACGGCAATCCGGAGTCTATGATTTTATGCCGGGCCCGGCGGCGCAGGACGTTTCTCGCTGCATGATCAAAGGAAGGGAGATGTGAAGCGAGCCCCAGGCGGGAACTCGTCTAATCCCTGGCATCCTTTATTCTCAAAGAAAGCCTCGATTAGAATTGCTATGGCATGGGTTTCGAACCCGCCATCTTGGAGGAGGGATATTTTAGAATGCAATCACGAGCAAGAGTCACGATTGGCGAAGCGCCATTCGGTCTCACCATGAGCGATGATTCCATTTCAGGCTTTTTTTTCAGACGGAGTATGAGGAAGAACCCAGGAAGGCCCATCGGACTGGTCCCGCTTATTCTACTTTTCAGCCTTCTATTTCCAATGGCTGTAGAGACTGATCCCGAGGCCAATCCCTCCAGTTCAGTTCTCAAATCTCACAAAATTAAGGTCACAGCCTACACGAACGTTCCCGAGTCTACCGATAGTACCCCTAATGAGACTGCTTCACTTCTTCGCATCCGGCCCAAACACTATATGAAGGTGATTGCCTTGAGCCGTGATCTTGCAAAGAATTACAAATTTGGAGACAAGTTCGAACTCTGGATCAATGGGAAGCCTCACCTTGTTGAATATCAGGATGTTATGGCTCAGAGGCACATCAACAGGATTGACTTTCTCCTTCCCTCTGTTAAGAAATGCCAGATATTTGGAGAGAAAGACGGTATTCTGATCCCACTTGCGAAGGGAGAGAAGAAAACAAATCATCGACCTGGATAAGGTGATTGAGAGGCTTGCAACCATTTTGTGCCGATAATGGCGGGCACATGGGAGGATTCTTTGTAAATAGCTTTATATCATCACTTTGGCGATATCTCGAACACCACCTGAGAACTGTTTCCTACTAATCCATTAGACGCCGCCAACAGATCCGTGGATCTCACAAGGCATCCGATATAAGATCCAGGATCATCCTGATAATCAGCACTACGACAAACCACTATTCTCCTTACTGTTGACCCAGGATGCCCCATCCTGGGTTTTTCCTTGTATGTCCTGGCTCCCCTATCGGAATACGTCACGGTTTGTTGGGTATTCAGGGATGGGCAGCAGGGGTGGAAATCCATGCGGTGCGGATTCTGGGCAAAGACATAGTGGGTCAGATACGGGCACCTGCTGGCTGATTAAGAAGTGCTTTCCGCAGATTTGTTCTTGCTGGCACAAACATGGCGGCACTCACTGGGATCAACTGTGTTCCTCCGAAGCTTCCCTCAACCTCTACCTGCTGAGGACCCATGATGACGGGGGATGAGCCGAACATTCCTTTCATAGCGAAAAGCGTTGACGACATCATGGCGCACTTTGAAACAAGAGGCCTGGAATGGATTGCAGTTTTGAGCTTTTCACAACGTCGAGTCGGCGGGGCCAGCGCCATTTTCCAGAAGAATATCTGTGATTTCCGTGTGCTTCATCCCGGCAGCCATAATCAGTGCGGTCTCGCCATTATGGTTCTTGGCATTCACTTCGGCGCCTCGCTCCAGGAGCAGCTTCACTGATTCCAGGTGTCCCTGCACAGTAGTGCCCATGAGCGCGGTCCAGCCGTCTTTGTCCGCCGCGTTGACATCAGCCCCGTTTTCCATAAGCAGCCTGATGACTTCCAGGTTTCCGCGGACTGCGGCCTCCATTAAAACCGTCGTCTTGTATTCGCCTTTCGCCGCATTGATGTCTGCGCCTTCAAGGAGGAACCGTCCCACCGCTTCAAGGTCATCTTCAGCAACGGCCATTCGTAACGCCTCATTCTTGTCCTTGGCTTTGGCGAGCCTGTTGGCAAGTGCCAGCGCTCCACGGATTCCGGTGCGATAGATTTTTGTCTCGGTCATCGATGTGCCTCCAACCTCACGGCGCGCAACCTGCGTTTGACGCTTCGGCTCAGGGGTGCAACTGCTTTTGAAGCCAGGAGGCTGTCTCGAGAATAGACGGTCCCTCCTGAATGAGGTTCTGCCCGCGTTGCACGGTCGATTCCACTATCCTCAAATCCAGGGTGTCTTTCCAGCGACGCTCGTCAATGAGTTTACGAGGATCAACCGGATACACCTCCTCGGAGAACAGCAGAAATACCTCGGGCCGCTCAGCCACCACTTCCTTGAAGTCAGGTATGATATACCCTTGGCGCTTGTCGGCAAAGATCGCTTCACCACCTGCCAGGGAAACGAGATCGTGTATGTAAGTGAATCCTCCGATTGATCGCATATGCCGTCCAAACCAGAGTTCCACATAAACCCGGGGCCGAGTCCGGGGATTACGGGCACGAATGGCTGCTGCTTCCGCTTCCATTTGGCGACAGAGTTCGCGGCCCGCTCTTACCTCGTTCAGCAAAGCTCCCAGGATGACGATGTTTTCAAGAACCCCATATAAGCTGTTCGGCAGAGGCAACGCGTAGACCGGCAGCCCTCTCTTCACAAGCTCCAGTCCCAACTTCCGTTGCAGGCCCGTTGTGAGAATAACGAGATCCGGATCCAGTTCAGCGAAGCACTGCTCGTCGATTGTCAGATAATCGCCGGCGATCGGTTTGTTCAGATCCGTGACGTATCGGTCACAGTAGCACGATACCCCAACCACTCGGTGGCCCAACCCCATGGCATAGAGGGCCTCTGTCGCCGCAGCAACCAAACATACCACACGCTCCGGTCGTTCAGGGAGATCGAACTGATAATTGAGACTCTCGCACCAGATCTTCGTGGGATATACCCTCCCTAGAGGTGTCCTCCGCCGGAGCCACTCACACGATCACAGGAAATGAGAGGATATGATTTGGATGTATTGGAACCGCCAAGTGTCCATGTGGATTGATCATACCCATAGTCATTCGATTGAATAGACATATTGCCTGTCCATCACGGAGGGATACAATGGCGACTATCCGGCGGAACATACCGCCTTCTGTGGCCCAAACGCTGCAAGATAGTTGTTGGGCAGCCGTGCTCGCGTCGTGGTCCCGAATCGACCCTAGATTCAACTTGATTCCAGATAAGAGCGTAGTGAACTGATATTGTGGCCATCCTCGAGTTCATCTCCGGATCTCAAGTCATAAATCGTTGCCCGAACCGGCTCATCCAAGGAGACAGGAAAGCCCTCGCCGTTTGCATCTGTGACAGAGACATAGGCACGCCTTCCTTCATGGCTGATGAACTTCGTGTACGACGCCTTCCCCGCACAACTTGCAGAAAGACGAAATCCATGCTTCTCCATTATCTCTTCGACGCTCATCGATCGCCTCGTCTTTTTGATGGCACTGGAGCCGACTTTCCGCAGACATCTCGAGAGAAGTTAGCGTTCACGCCACTCCGGTTTTCTCTTCTCCAGAAATGCTTTTACCCCTTCCTCCGCATCTTCGGTGGCACAAAGAGCGGCAAAAAGCTCGCCCAGGTAGTCTAGGGCTTGGTCGTAGGGGAGATCCTGCATCCCGTAGATTCCTTCCTTGCCAATCTGCAGTGCGAGGGGGCTCTTGTCAGCCAGTTTCTTCGCCAGCTCCAGGGTGGCTTCCTCCAGTTGATCCTTTGGCACCACTTTGTTGACCAACCCCAACCTTTCCGCCTCGGCTGCCGTGATGATATCCCCTGTCAGCACCATTTCAAGAGTCTTCTTGCGGCCGATGTTGCGGGCCAGCGGTGCAGCCGGTCCGAGACAGATGAGGCCGACATTGATGGCGGTGGTGCCGAACTTGGCATCATCTGCAGCGACTGTAAGGTCGCAGGCAAACGAAAGGCCGGATCCGTTTGCGAGAGCATAACCTTTGACCGAGGCAATCACAGGCTTTTTCATCTTTTTAATGGTGTGGTTGTGCTCATCCATCAAGCGAATGAGCTCCCTGTATTCCTTGTGGCTCTTGTTCTTGAATTCAGCCAGGGAAATACCCGTGGAGAAATGCTTGCCGTTCGCGTTGATCACCACAACCCGCACCGCCGGATCCTTCTCCATTTCCCAGAGGGCGTCATTCAGTTCCCTGGCAAAGGGTACGTTGAAGGTGTTCATTTCTTGAGGGCGGTTCAGAGTTATGAAGCCTATGTGATCCAGTTTGTCTACAAGGACGTTTGTGTATGTCATTGCATCTCTCCTTTGTCTCGTGGTTGGTCAAAAGAAGGTTGAAATTCAGCCTGTAATTAGGTTGACGAGTAAATTTTCAAAAAGAAAGACGACTTCTGAGTCGATTAAGGCATGAGATCCATACATAATATATTGTGCGTTCTGATGCAAGGTGGGTTCACTCCAGCACTCCAACGCTTGAAGATCAAGACTCTCGGCAAAATTCAGTAAACATTTCGATGCTGCTTTTGAGCCATCGATACAGGCGCCTTTTCTCAGGTCCGGGGACAGGCCCCAGCTGAAATCTTCTTTGCGACTTGGGGGAGCTGTGCGTTGATGCTCGACACAGTGCCACAGATGAGAGCTGCAAACTCTGCAAGTGTTGGGCCTGACGTCCTCTCACGCTGGGCATGAACTTCTTCAATGCGCTCATGACCGCTGCGAAGGCTTCCTGTAATCATCGGGTGGGTTCCTTTGTGCGCAGTCTTGACCAAAACTGCCACAGGAATTCTCAAATGCTCAGCCCATTTTGCGATGGCGAATGGGAAGATGTGCCCGTTTCGTGGATTCAGTATAATTCGGGGGCGGGCAGCTTGCTTTAGGGGGTGAGTTGTCCGCTCGTTTCACAGTGGGAACTCCGGAACAACCCCTTTCTTGAGAGAACGCTCAAGCTGATGACTGAGCGTCCAAATCCACATCGTGGACAGAATCATCACGACAAAGCCGAATGAGCAGCAATTCTTCTGGGTAAGGTCCAAAGCGTAAATTTGGCGCCGCCAATGAGAATGCCGCTTCACGTCTCTTTTTGAAAGCCATTTCATCTCTTCCGGGCCTGCAGTTCTGCCTCTCGATTTACCCGCTCCAGCACATCCCAGACTTCCTTCACCGGAGCCGCGAGCCGCCACTCTTCGGGTCTTGTCGAGACTGCCTCCCCATCTCCACCAAAATGATAGAAATGCACTGTACAACCGCGGTATTCCTCGTCGTCCCCATTCCATCGAATGAAGTTGCCCGGGAAAATCCCGGCGATCTTCCACCCGCCTCTCAGGCACCATTTCTGAGTGATGTCGTGCCAGGTTTCGCAGAAGGTGGTGAAATACTCGGCTCCTGAACTCCGGGCGATTTTCCGCGTCACGCTTCTCAGTTGATCGGTAAGTTTCTTCTCACGGTAGTCGGGGTGAGTTGCTGCAAAGGAATACTCTACCTAAAGATTTCTTTCGAACTTTGTAAGAAGCGTTGCGGAGACCACTCTGCGCGTTTCCAGTTCTTCGACTACGGTCATGCAGTAGACCCTGTTCCTCGAATCCTCCCTCCAGCTGTTTTCTAAAGCCACCAGCCCCTCGTAGCGGTCCGGATCGAGCAGGAATTCATGAGGCGATCCAGAAAGCTCCGGATAGGCAGCCCGCCAAAGCTCTGCCGCCGACTTGATTAACTCGCGTCGCAGAGGCCTCACCTGGTATTTGCCATCCAAAAAAGGTTCCGATTCGACCCCGGTCCACGTAATGCGCTTTTCCCGAGGCACTCTCGTGCGGCACGAGGTCGCCATCTTTCGATATGGGCGTGAGCTTTCCAAACTGGGTTTCATGATAATATTTCCTTTACCTCTCCCGAGGCTTCAACCGTCTCCCTGATGTCATGCTCCGAATCCCGATGCGGGATCCTGCCCGATGAAAGGAGCATCATGTTCCACGCCGTCATACCGGCGAAAGGCGGCATCCAGAGACTTTTCCTGGATTCCGGGTCAATCCTGGAATGACGACCGCCTTATCGGCCACTTCATTGCGTTGACCTGTATCAAGCATAGGAAAGGAGAGTTGGGATTCATTCCACGCTGACGCGTTTCCTTATCAAGTAAATCCCATCGCGGATGGTAAGGAAGAGCTTTTCGGCCCGGTCGTCTGCTTTCACCATTTCGTTGAACTCTGCCATTGCTCGGCTTTCGTCGTCTTTCGGATCGAAGATCCTGCCGTACCAAAGGGCGTTATCGGCAAGTATCAAGCCCCCATTTCTCAAGATCCTCATCGATTCTCCGTAATATGCGCTGTAGTTTTGTTTGTCGGCGTCGATGAAGACAAGGTCAGTCTCTCCATCCGGCAGGGTCCTGAGGATTTCCAGCGCCTCCCCCAGGCGCAGCCTGATCTTGGAGCCGCTGGAGCTCCGGTCGAAAAAATCCTGTGCGATCTTCGCATACTGGGGATTGTGCTCTATGGTCAGGATTTCCCCGTCATGGGGCAGGGTCTCAGCCATGGCAAGGGCCGAGTAGCCGGTGAAGGTACCGATTTCGACGATGTGCTGCGCGCCGGACAGTTGAACCGCTAACTGCAGGAACCTGCCTTCGACCCGTCCGGTGAGCATACTGGGATAGGGTGTCCTTGTCAGAGTGAAGTGTTCAACTTCCTCAAGGAGCGCGGTCATGGGGGTTGTATGATCCGCGGCGTACTCTTCTGCCTCCTTGGCGACGACATCCATGAAGCAGTAGATGCCGGCTGAGCTATCTTTTTTCCTGTCGGAGCCTTGAGTAGATTTTCGGCTCATAAGATCTCCCTCACATAATCCTGCAATGCCCCCGCCAGAGGTTTTACAGCATCTTGGAGAGATTCTTCGCCGGATGCCGCGACATGCCCAATAATCCACCCACTTTTTCTCATTCACGACGTCCAGCCGGAACACTTGATCCGCAAGCTCGCTGCCGGTTTGGTTGTCAGGTTTGAGCACGGGATGAGAGATCAGGATTCGAGAATTCTGTGAAACCTCTGCCTCGGGACGCGGATTCTGCAGGCTGGGGCTCAGGTGATGCTCAAAACCATGCGGAGGATGAAGGAGGAGCGGTGAGAGGAACAGAAGGCCAGCCCGCAAGCCCATCGCCTCGGGACTATTTTGCGGGAGCTCAAATGGCTAATCCAACTCCCGTTCTATCTCGTCAAAGGTATCCTCCAGGCTATATAAAAGCCGATCAGCCTGAGCGAGACTCCAGTTGGCGATATTGTCCTGCACGCTTTTTCGCAGTCTCTGGAGATTCACCCTATGCCGGAGCAGCACGGCCCCAAGTTGCGTTCCGTCGAATCGATACAGAATCTGATCCAATTGTCCGGCTAATTCATAGAGTGAGGGGTTCCGGTTCAAAAGATCTGAATCCAGGCGTCCAAGGTGACGGGCCAGTTTGGGGTATGTTCCCTCGAGATCGCCTGGATAATGAGGTTGCACCGTCACCGCCAGTTGCATATACCGGCTCATGGCTGATTCCCTTTTCTCTACCGGAGGACTGTGTTGTCCACCCTGGTTGTATTATTCACCCCGTTGTTCTTGTTTTTGGTCCTCCCATAGGCATTGGCCTGGCCTTTTCCTTTGAAGTTATCTTTTCCAGAATAACTCCTTTCGGAATGGCTATGATAGAGAATTCCATCCTCGGAATAACCGCCGCCTTTTCCTATTCCGCCCTTCTTGGCGAGGACCGCATCGGGCAACGCAAGAAGCAGGAGAAAAAGAAGGGAAACAGGGAGAACAAAAGCGATCTTTTTCATGCTAGCCTCCTCCAGTGTTTGAGGTTCAATGAAACTTCGATTTTTCCCAATTTTCCTCAAGACCTCTGCATTTTGCCGAAATATCCCCGCACGCCGCTTTGGTGGAAGAGCCGGTGCGGGCAGGCGTGTGGCTGCGGACAGCTGTGCATATAAGCACATCTTATGCCAAAGCGGCCATCAGGAAGAAGGCCGTTTCTCCATCTTTGGCTTCTCGCTCACTGTGTCCCCCGGGAAAAGGGGTTGTCACTGCCCCGATTGTCTGCACTTCGGGCATCGGATTCTGGATCGCATGGCAAATGATAGGCAAATACGAAAAACCCTATGGATATGAAAAGGGTGATCCAGGCTACGGTGGAAGCGAGGGATTTCCCATGCCATAGTCCGTCAAACCAACGGCAGAACTGATCCATGAGCACATTCATCTTTCCGCCGGTGACTTCCATATCATGTCTATACCTCTTGGAGTTTTCAAAATCGTTGATCAGGGTGCTGTGCGAAGCATTCTCGGCAGTGAGATAGATCAAGACGGCACTGCCCAAACCGATCAGCAGGATAGCGGCGGCAATGACGTAAAGGCGTGTTTGCATATTGGTGATTTTCCATTTCATGTTGCGCTTGTTTTCCTCCTTTATTGACAAGCCGGGCAGAAACGTATCTCTATTTACACTTCGTTTCTGCCTCTTCTATAGCGCCCTCTCGATACGCGGACAATCCTTTCTTCATTTTCCTTCATTTCCTTGCGAGTCTTCCCACGGTGGAGATGGGGCGGAAGCTGTGGCGGGTACTGGGTTTCGGCTGGAGCGGGACACGGATTTTTGTATCAAGGCAAAGAGATGGTACTTTCGCAGCCACCCCCATAGGTGGACTCTTTCATGTTCCTGGCAAGGAGCAGTCCATATAACCTGAGCCAGTTTAATCGGCATATAATCAGTGGTGTGGTACACACTCCGACAGCCGGACGAGTTGCCGGGAAAAGCAAGTGAGGGAAGAACATGGCCAGATTCCAAATCAGCTTCACAACCGGAATGGCAATACATCCTCCGAAGGAATTCGAAGGTAGTTATCCTGAGGCGAAGAAGTTCGTTGAGGCTGAACTCGAGCATTATCTTTGCGGCACCCGCTATCACATCCAAGTATGGCCGAAGACAAATTCAACTGCAAAGCGTGCGGCATTGACTTTCTCCGAGAGACGGCAGTCCGTGAATGCAGGACGTGCCATCGCAGTTTCTGTGATCAGTGCCTGAACGAGGATGGATACTGCGTTCCATGCGAGGAGACAAAGTAGCCGACTGAGAAGAGCTGATGAGTTTTTCTCCTGAGCTTGATGAACCATCCCCTGCCCTCAACAGAGAAGCCCCGCCGGGTACCTCCAGGCTTCTCCGACCGGGTGAGGCATGCCGTCAGGGTGTCATCCGAAGAGGCGATGGGAATAGGCGGGGGGATTACGCCTTCAAACCAACATGCCTTGAATTCTAATCGGCATTTGAGTATGGTTGATGGGGTGTGCGGATGATGGATTCAAACACCCTGAACCGGTACCAATTTTATCCACGGCCCCGCCGCCACCCCCTTCCTGCTGGAGAATTCACCCGTCATGCGCAGTTGGCTGCCAGCGAACGCCATATACGACTGGAGGCATGAATTGATGAGACGGCGAATCCTTCACCTGTTCACAACTCTGTTCATCCTGCCTGCACTCGTTTCCTGCCAGCGCACCGACGTCTCCCATGTCCGGGCCCAGATCACGCAAGGAGTCACCGAAACCGAAATCCTGCTTGGTTCATCTCTGGCCCTGCAGGGCCATGCCAGCTACCTCGGCACCCAGACTCTCAGAGGTTTCACGAGTTATATTGAGCACATCAATGAAAGGGGAGGGATTCATGGACGAACCATTCGAGTCATCGCCTATGACGACAGCTATGACCCCCCCAAGTGCGTGGCCAATACCCAACGGCTCATCGTGGAAGACCAGGTTTTCGCCCTCTTCTCTTATGTGGGAACACCCACCACAGTCAAGATCCTTCCCCTGGTGGAAGATGCACGAATCCCTCTCCTCGGCATGTTTACCGGAGCCAACGCCTTGCGGGAACCCCGCAACCGTTATGTCATCAACGTGCGCGCATCCTACTACCAGGAAACCGGAGCGGCCATAAGCCGTCTGGTGGAAGACCTCATGATCCGCAAGATCGCGGTTTTCTATCAGTATGATGCCTTTGGTTTCGATGGGCTCACCGGAATGGAGCTAGCCCTGAAAAAATATGACATGGCTCCCGTTGCGAGGGGCTCATACATCCGCGGTACTCTGGACGTGGAGGAAGGGCTGGGCAAGATCGCGGCGTCCAAGGCGGAAGTCGTCGTGATGATTGGCACGTACGAGCCTTGCGCCAAGTTCATCAGGCTCGCCCACGAACAGGGGTTCAATCCGGTTTTCTACACGGTTTCCTTTGTGGGCGCCGAGGAACTGGCCCGCAGGCTCAAGACGTTCACGGACATTACGGTGGTCATGTCCCAGGTGGTTCCCCCCCGGAAGGTCCAGAGTCTTCCGAACTGTTGGGGAGTGCATCGGAATACAACAACCTCCTCAAACATTATTTTCCCGAGGACAAGCCCAATTTTGTGGGGCTGGAGGGCTACATCAACGCCAGGGTTTTGGTGGAAGGACTGGAAAGGGCGGGAAGGGAACTCACCCGTGAAGGATTTATCGAAGCCATCGAGTCCATACGGGACTTTCCTCTGCTGCCGAATACGACGCTCTCATTCGGTCCAGACGACCACCAGGGTCTGGATCAGGTGTACTTCACACGCCTGCTGGACGGCAGTTTTGTGCTGATGAAAGATTGGACGATCATCAAGGATCACGTTCAGGAAGGCGTGGCCAAAAAATAGCCCGGGGCCGGATGAAAATGAAAATGAAGCCATTGAAACAGTTGAGTGGCATCAGCCTGAAGAACAAGATCTTCTTTTCCATTTTGGCGGTACTGCTCATCATCAGCCTGGCCATAGCGTTTCTCGCGCGCTGGATCCTTGTATCCAGTCTCATTTCCGAGCTGGAACTGAGGGGAATCGCCATCGCGCGCACTATTGCGGAGCGCGGAAGCGGCTTCATGCTGGACAAAAACTACACCCAGCTCCTGACCCTCATTTTCGACGAACACCAACTCAAGGAACGCAAACATCTCATCACCTACATCTTCGTTGTGGACCAGGACAACGACGTCATCAGCCACACATTCACGCACCCATTTCCCCCGGAATTGCGGCTCGCCAATCCCGTGCCGCCAGAGCAGGCCAAGAGCGTGCAGTTGCTCACCGTTGTGGATCGGGCTGCCTACGACATCGCCATCCCCGTCAAGGAAGGGATTTACCGGATCGGCGCTGTCCATGTGGGTCTCAACAAGGGCCACATCGATCAACTGGTCTCCACCCTGAGATCCACATTTCTCGGGTTCCTCTCCCTCGTCATTGTCATTTTCTTCATCATGTCTCACATGCTGGCCAAGTACATCACTAAGCCCATATCCAGACTCACACGGATTTCCGATGAATTGAGCCGCGGAAACTTTGACATCAAACTCGACCTGGGCTCCATCACGGAGGGCTGGGACCCATACGATTGCCCGGCCTACGCGAACACGGACCTTCCATGCTGGCACTTCGACGATTTCACCGCTGCCAGGGGCAGCCTGGAGAACCTCCCCATCAATTCCAGGACTTGCGGACGGTGCGTGTTCTATCGAAAACGAATGGGCGATGAAGTGGTCCAGCTTGCCGACTCGTTCCACAACATGGTGTGGAGCATAAAGCTTTACCGCAGGCGCCTTCACGAGTCCGAGGAGAAATATCGCTCCCTCTTTGACAACGGCCCGGACCCCATCTTTGTCGTGGACTCCACTAACCTCCAGATCATCGATGCCAATCCAAGGGTCCTCGAATTGTACGGCTACGAAAAGGAGGAACTGGTGGGCACATCCTTCCTGGAGCTCGAGCCGGAGCTCGGTGGAAAATCCACGGCGGCATTTGCCGAAAGCGGGAATGTGCAGGGCTGTGTCTATTTTCAGAAAGTGCTGCATCAGAAGAAGGGCCGCAAACCGTTCTTCGTGAATCTTCATGCCTGCCATATCAGCTTCAAGGGAAGACCGGCCATCATCATCGCTGCAACGGACATCACCGAGATGATGGAGAAGGACGCCCAGCTGATCCAGGCGAGCAAGATGAAATCCCTTGGCGAGATGTCCGCGGGAATCGCCCATGAAATCAACCAACCCCTCAACGCCATCAAGATGGGAAGCGAGTATCTTTCCATGATGGTCGAGCGGGGCCAGGACATCCCCAAGGATCAGCTCAACCAGGTCGTGTCTGAGGTCAGCATTCAGGTGGACAGAGCCGCCGAAATCATCGACACGCTGAGAGCCTTTGGCAGAAAGGCAGATCTGGTCAAGGAAAAACTGGACATCAACAAGCCGGTGAAAGGAGTCCATTCCATCGTGAGGAGGCAGTTTGAACTGGATGACATCAGCATTGACCTGAACCTCACCCCTGCCCTTTCGCCAATTTTCGCCCACAACAACAGGCTCCAGCAGGTGTTCTTCAATCTGGTGACCAACGCCCGCGATTCCATCAACGAGAAGAACGACATTTGGCCAATGCGGGAGGGAGGCCTCATTTACATTTGCTCCTATGAAGCCAACGGTCGCGTTGTCGCCGAAGTCCAGGACAACGGTCTGGGGATTCCCGAGGCGGTGAAGGACAAGATCTTCGAACCCTTCTTCAGCACCAAGGAGACCAGTCATGACATGGGGCTCGGGCTCGCCATCACCTACGGCATTGTGAAAGACTACGGAGGCGACATCCAGGTGCGGAGCCAGGAGGGTGAGGGGACCACCTTCATACTCAGCTTTCCCGCTGCCGCCTGATTCTTGGCAAGCTTTCGCGGCAGCAGTCCCTCATGCCGCCTTGGGGCACCCGATGGGGATGAAAAGATGGGAACTCACCGTGGAGGGCGCTGAGTCACCAGAGGTTTGTCTTTCTTTCAATTCCGTCTCCGCGGTCTCCGCGTCCTCGGCGGTGCAGCAGAAAACTCACAGGAGCAGCAACGGATCGGAGAGTGCATGGACAAGATTCTTGTCATCGACGATGAGAAGCCAACTTTGAATATGTTTCGTCTTATTCTTGACGCCAATGGTTACACGGTGCTCACGGCAGAGAACGGCAGGGAAGGTCTCACGGTCTTCGAACAGGAACGGCCCCCTGTGGTTCTCACCGACGTCAAAATGCCCGGGATGGATGGCATTGAAGTCCTGAGGCGTATCAAGCAGATTGACCCCAGGACGGAGGTCATAGTCATCACCGGCCACGGGGACATGGACCTGGCCATTCAAGCCCTCAACCTGGACGCAACCGACTTCATCAACAAGCCCATTCAACGCCAGGTTCTGGAACAGGCCCTGCGAAGGGCGAAAGAGCGGATCGAGCTTGTGAGGAGCAAAGAAGACCAGGTATCCCTCGAAGCCAGGGAGCACTCTGCAGTGATCCGGTTCCGGGGAAGCATGACATCCAGTTCCGAACCTCAATTGCTGGACGGATTCCAACAAGCCTTCGCCCTGAACAAGGAAAAAGTTGTCCTTCAATTCGACGAGAACTGTTCCGTCAACGGAGCGGGCATTTCCATTCTGACCCAGATTCTTCTGGACGCTGGCAAGAAGGGCTGTCGAGTGGTCATTGCAGGGCTGCCGGAACACTTCAAGAAGGTGTTCCGCATTGTGGGCATCACCAACCTGGTGGAGATCGAGGATTCCGAGGAAGACACCTTGGGAGCGGGTTTCGAAGGCAAGGAGGTGAAATGAACTTGCGCGGCAGAGTGGGTTCCACGGTCTTCATGGCCCTCATCACAATCCTTTACTCCATTTCCCCGCATCACACGGCGTGGTGCTCAGCACTTCCCCAGAAAGACGGAACGTTGCCCGCCTTTCAACTACCGGCACCGACTTCGGACAATGACCGGAAATACCTTGGGGTCAATGGCCCGTCATTTCAGCTCAAGGACGTGGAATGCCAGATACTTCTCGTTGAGATCCTGGGTGCTTACTGTCCACTGTGCTATCAGCAGGCACCCCTCTTCAACAAACTCTTCGCGCGACTCAGCAAGAGAGACCTTGGCGACAGGGTCAAAATGCTCGGGGTGGCCATCGGGGCAACCGCGATGGAGGTCGACCACCTTAGGAAGAATGGCTCCTACGAGTTTCCTATCGTACAGGATGAATCATTCTCGGCCCACAAGCTCCTGGGTGAACCCCGTACGCCTTTCACAATGCTCATTGCCAGAGATGGCAAGATTCTCTACGCCCACCTGGGCGTCATTGAAGATGTTGACGCACTCTTCCAGGTGATCCAGGACCTGGTGAAATGAACCATGGGTGAGAGCTCTCCGGATCTTCAGAACATTTTGGAGCAGGCCAGAAAGACCCAGGAAGATCTTGACAGGAAGGTCTTTTACCTCAAAACCCTTTTCGAGACATCCAGGGAGCTTTCCGGAATCATTCAACCGAAGAGAATCCTGGACACCTTTCTCTTGATGGCGATGGGCCCCCTCGGTGTTGCCCATGGGATGGCCGCCCTTTTCAGCAGCAAGACAGGCCTGGGGCATGTCACCGCCAGGGGGATTTCCAGCACGGATGCAGACGATGTGACTCGCAGCCTGCCCCTCATCTCATCCAGATACTTTCCCCAGGAGAAGCTGCCCGAAGGATCAATGCCACGGGTCAAGCTCTTTGCCGTGGAGAGCCTCTCTGATCACCATCTCTTCCCTCCTGAAATACGCCTTCTCGTTTTCTGGAATCTCATCGAGGACTATTCGGGGTTTCTGGGATTGGGGGAAAAGATTTCAGGGGAACCCTTCGACGAAGGCGACACGGATCTCCTTCTCAATCTCACCAACATCCTGATGGGCACCATTTCCCAAGCCCTTTCCGTTCTCAGCATCCAGCAACTCAATGCGGATCTGCTGAAGAAGAATGCCGATCTTGAAGCCGCCCTGGGAGAGTTGAGGGAGTCTCGAGATGAACTGGATAGGAGGATTTTTCATCTCAAAAGCCTATCGGACCTGAACTCCGAGCTCAGCCCGATGTTCGACATGGATGACCTGCTCCAGCGGTTCATCATGACCATCATGGGACCCCTCGGGGTGAGGCAGGGATTCGTGCTGGTTTTCGACCGGGAGTCCCGACTCTGGAAGTTCTCCTCCCGTGGCCTTGAGAACAGGCCGACCCTGGATGCCGATGCCGTCGAAAAACTGCTTTACAGGTCTTTCGACACCCTGCGGAACTGGTCCGTCGCTCCCATGAGTGTCAACCCCATCGCCGATCCCTCGTTCTTCAGGCAAGAGGGTATCGGTATCGACGCGGCACTCGGTTTCTTCTTTCTCGTCGACCAGTCATTCATGGGACTGGTCAGTCTCGGTCCAACGATCAAGGGTGATTCATTTTCCCCGGAGGAAGTGGATCTCCTCACGACTCAAACATCGAGCTTCCTGGTCTTCCTGAAAAACGTAAAGGATTTTGAGACCATACAGGCTCTGAATGAAAACCTGACCAGACGCAATGAAGAACTCAGGCAGACCATCGCCGAACTCACGGAAGCGAGGTACACCATCACCCTCCTGGAAAAGGCCAGGATTCGCATCCGATCACTCATCCAAAATGAGGCGGAACGGATCGGGAGGCCCAGCGCCCTCGACTTCTTGCTGGTATTCCTTCTGGCGGCCTCCATTGGGGTGCTTTTCAATTTTGCCAATCCCCAGGGCGTTCCCCTTTTGCAAGAATCGGCCATGAGACCTTTCGCTGCCTCGGTCGCTCCTGCGGAAGCGAAGAGGATGCTCGAGGAGGAAAAAGCCATACTGGTGGATGCCAGGCCCAAGGAACTCTACGACCGAAAGCGCATCAAAGGTGCTGTGAACGTTCCGCTCGCCCTTTTCGACATCATGCACATGATGAAGCTCGGCAACCTGGACCCCGAGACGCCCGTCATCGTTTACGGCCGAAGCATCAGCAGGCTCTACGATGAAGAACTGGCCTTTCGCCTCAAACAGCGCGACCACGACCACGTGAGGGTCCTCTCGGGCGGTCTGCGCGCCTGGGAAGCCCAGGGGTATCCAGTGCAGTGATGGCATCCGCAAACACGCTCAAGAGAATCCTTACGCACCCTTATGTGGCACTGGTGTTGCGGCTCTACCTCGGAGGCCTCTTCATCTATGCGAGCATGTACAAGATTAGCTACACGGCTGAATTCGCGGAAAACATAGCTTCTTACCAGATCGTGCCCTACTGGGCAGTCAATCTGGCTGCCGTCGTCATGCCCTGGACCGAGCTCATCTGCGGTATCCTTCTTGTGGTCGGGGTGAGATCCAAGGCAGCAGCGGTCATGATCGCAGGCATGCTGATCCTTTTCACTGCAGCCATTTTCATCAGCCTCATAAGGGGAATCCCCATCGGGTGCGGGTGCTTCCACAGCCTTGAGGAACCCATGGACTGGATGACCTTGCTCCGCGATCTCGTGTGGCTCGCCATGGCCGTGCATGTTTATCTCTTTGATTCGGCTCTGCAGTTGGAACGCAAGTTCCTCGTGAACATCAAGGACGACTAGCCATGCGATGCCAGCACATTGCCCTGCTTCTGCTTCCCCTCCTCATACTTTCCGCCTCCTGCCAGCCCGGTCGCGATCTTGCCGGCAAATACAAGGCGGTGGACTCTCAGCATGCGGGGGAAACCGTGTTTCTTGACCTCAAGAGCGATGGGAAGGGTTCCTGGAAAAAGGGCCATGACACTGCTTCCTTCACCTGGGAGGACAAAGGCAAGGAAGTATGGCTGCATTTGAAGGTGGGCGGTGTTATCCCCGGAAGCATTGGTGAAGACGGTTCCATTTCCATCTCACTGCCCGGATCCGAGGAATTGCGCTTTGAACGTGTCGCCCCCTGACAGAGCGCTCCACTCGCGATTTGCTTCGAGGACACGCAACGGAATTTCCAGGGAAGTAGCTCCGTGTGGGGCAGCACTGTCTGCCTTGATGCACCGCCCAACTCCTCACCTCTTGACGTGACGCGAGTCTTTGCGGCACTCGGGAATATTCCATCGTCCCCTGGATCTTTATTGGATTCCGTTTTTCCGTCACCCCCGTTAGAATTCTAAATGAATCTTTCGGTCCCTACCCGAAAACCACCGAGTGCCCATGGTCAGGGGGAGAAGTCTGAACGCCTCGGAACTGCAGAACATGCTGGAAAAGGCGAGTGTGCCCGAACATTCCGCAGCCTTCATGGAGGCCGTTTCGGGGGGCACATCCTTTGTCATCGGACCATATCTTTTCATCGCAGCCCGCGACTGGCTTCTGGCCATTGGTTATCCGTTTTCCGGCGGGTACTCCTCCGAAGCTTTTGAAGAGTCCCTGAAGGAAGCGGTGCGCCGCACCGGAGCAAGAGACTGCTGGGCCATCGCTCCTGCCCTGCCTCAACGCCTCACGGTTCACCGCGTCGACCAGGACTTCTACCACACGCTTTCCGCGGAAGCTGAAATCCCGGGCCGCCTCGAGCGCCAGACCAAACAGGCCGCCACTCTCCTTCGGGTGGAGGAGGGATGCGTCTTCACACCTGCCCATCGCCGCCTGTGGGCTGAATTCACAGGCCGAGTCGCTCTCCCGGACAACGTCCGGGAACTCTTCGCCAAAACGGAGGAAGTCATCACCGCTGTGCCGGGCCTGACTCTTCTCAACGCCTGGGATCAAGAGGACAATCTTGCCGCCTGCCTGCTCCTGGACTTGGCTCCTCACCGCTTCCTGACCTATCTCCTGGGAGCCCATTCGCGGACCCATTACACCGCTCATGCTTCCGATCTTCTCTTCCTTGAAATGATCCAAATCGCCCGCCGCCAGGGAAAGGAGTTTCTTCACCTGGGCCTTGGGGTCAACGATGGAATCCGCGGCTTCAAGACCAAGTGGGGCGGGAAGCCGACCCTTCCCTATGAAATGGCTGCCTGGCAGGAAAAGGAAAGCTTCCGAAGCCATGTGAGCGAAATCATGCAGGTGCTGGCGTCCATGCCCGCCGAACCCATGTCCAAACGGCGATATCTGGACTCCCTGCCCGAACAGAGGCGCTTCGCCATGCTCTGGGAGATCGAAAGGGATGGCCGTCGCTCATGGATCGGCGGCACCGCCCACTTCTTTTGCTACAGCTTTGAAACCTCCCTGCGGGCACTGTTCGAACGGGTGGACTCGGTCCTCTTCGAGGGTCCCCTGGATCGGGCGAGCCTCGACCGGGTATCCGAGATCGGCCGCCACCCCCCGCCGGAAGACCAAGGGCTCATGGACGCCATGGACGAGGAGGAATTGCGGCTGCTGGAACGGGTTGCAGGCGGGCCCAGGGGGTTCTGGGCCGGGTTGCTGGGGCTCGATTCCCCCCATGCACCTGATGTGCGCTTCCTTCTCTCGAACACGCGGCACTGGATGGCCTTCTTCTCCATTTGGACGGGCTACCTCGCTCGCCACGGATGGCGCCAGTCCGTGGATCTCGAGGCATGGGAGCTGGCCCGGGACATGGGGAAAACCGTCTGCGGCATGGAAACCATCGAGGAACAGATCGAAACCCTCGAGAGCATCCCCGTGGCGCGCATCGTGAATTTTTTCCGCCGGTGCCGCGAATGGAAAGGGTACATCAGGAGGAACGTACGGGCTTACCTCAAGGGCGACCTCGAGGCCATGATGGGCACCAGCATCGAATTTCCTTCCCGCACGGAGATGGTCATCAATCGAAGGGACGCACGGTTCATGTCCCGCATGGAGCCGTTTCTCAGGGAGGGCCGGTGTGCCGTGTTCGTGGGATCGGCTCACATGCTCAGTCTGCCGAGGATGCTCGTCGACGGGGGATTTCGCGTGAGGAGATGCCCATGATCGTCCCCGACCTCATGGCCAGGGTCACGGCTGAGGCGGTGGTGCCCGAGCAGGTGATCCATTACGTCCGGGCCATGGCCGGGTCGAAACCGGTGATGGTGGGCCGGTGTGTGGGGTTCCTCTCCGAAGCCGACTTGGTGTCTGATCGGGTATCCGGTGGGCGACCCAATGGACTCACCGGCCATGGTGGAGGCGGTGGACGAGGCTCTCCACATTCCCGGGCTTTCCCGAATCACAGTCATGGGGCCCATGCGGCCCCCGCAAGCGCCCGCCCAAGTCCCGGCGACGGAGGATTTCTATTACAGCCTCCCCTTGCCCCCACCCCCCCCTGGACAAAAACTGCGAAACCTGCTCCGCCGCGCAAGCCGAGACCTGGTCATCGAGAAAGGGCACCGACTGGAAGAGGATCACACCGACCTGGTGCGAAGATTCCTTGGAGAAAGGCCCCTGGCGCCAGGGACTCGGCACATCCTGGAGAAGATCCCTGACTACCTCGCCGCATCCTCTTCCAGCCTGGCACTATCCGCGCGTCTTTCCGGCGGGCGCCTGGCCGCCTTTGCCGTCGGCGAGTTCTCCCCCCTCAGAACGGCTTTTTTCATGTTCTGTTTCAGGGAGCGGGGCCTGGCACCGCCGGGGAGCGCCGATCTCCTTCTTTCCGGCCTTCTGGATGAGGCCGTCCGTCGCGGGCAGACGCACATGAACCTAGGACTCGGCATCAACGACGGAATCCGCTTCTTCAAGCGCAAGTGGGGAGCCGCACCGTTTCTGCCCTATGTTCAGGTATCCTGGGAGCCGCGCCCCCCGGGAATCGTTTTCCGCATCAGGGCCGCTATCAAGCGGTGAAGGGAAGGCATGGGCCATGAAGAAAGCGTCGAACGCCCCAGCCGGCAAGACATTTCGGGAACCCGGGTTATGGGAGACCCTGCGAGAGCTCCTCCTCGGCATCCGCCGTCCCCTCGACTGCATCCAGGTGGAGGTCACCACCCGATGCCCTGGACGCTGCAGCTATTGTCCCCATACCACCATGAGGGAACAATGGCGTTCCCGGGACATGGAAATCGATACCTTCTCGCTCCTCTGGCCCATGATGCGGCGCTCCAGCCGCGTGCACCTCCAGGGCTGGGGCGAACCCCTCCTGAACCCGGCCTTTTTCGACATGGCCGCCATGGCTCGCAAGGCCGGATGCGCGGTTTCGACGACGACCTGCGGGCTTCATATGAATGAGGAAGTTGCCGAAAGGCTCGTGGAGAGCGGCCTGGACATCGTGGCCTTCTCTCTCGCCGGCACCGACCCGGCGAGCAACGCTTCCCGCAGGGGAGTGGATTTCGACCGGGTCAGAGAGGCCTTGTCCATCCTTCAGACCGTCCGCAAGTCCCGAATGGCCGTGCACATGGAGATCCACCTGGCGTACCTCCTGCTCGCATCCAACATGGATGCGGTGAGAGCCCTGCCGCAACTCATGCACGAACTCGGAGTCCATGCCGCCGTGATCAGCACCCTGGACTATATTCCCGAACCTCCATTTGAGGCCGAAGGCTTCGCTCCCCATGAAGCGGATAAGCTGGCAGCGGCGGCGGCACTTCTCAGGGAAGCCGAAACTGAGGCCAAAGCCCTTGGATTCGACTTCCACTGGAGCCTGCCCAGGCTTGATGCTCCGGGGTTGAGCTGCCGAGAAAACGTCGCGCGATCCATCTTTGTTGCTGCCGATGGAACCGTCTCCCCCTGTGTGTACCTGAACATACCCGCCGGGGAATTCGATCCCCATCGCGTGGTGTTCGGAAGTCTGCATTCACAGAATCCCCAGGAGATCTGGGAAAGTGAAGAATTTCGAAGGTTCCGGCACCGCCTGGCCCTGGGTGACCCGGACCCTCGATGCAGGACTTGTGTGAAGAGATTTGAATGCTGAAGGGGAGGCCAAGACCGACCGGGGACACCCATGCTTGGGCAGCGAAGACGGCTCACCCCCGCGGCGAATCAACGTGAATGCCGAACCATCGGGCGTCCCTTCGGCGGGCGTCCTCCAGTTCATGGAAAACGGAAATACCGGTGGCCGTGGTATGGCCACGGGTAAGAGTATGGATACGGATAACCACCAAACCAGTCCCAGTACCAGTAGGGTCTTGGATAGGGGGGGTAGGCGCCGGCAGCATCCTTCCACAGATGCACTTCTCTTGCCTGGACCACGGGATAGGTGTACCGGATTTCGCCAAGGGGCTCCTCTTCCGCGCCCGCTATCTCGCCCGCCATCGTGATCACCCTGCCTTTCTTGTACACTTCAGGGTCCGCGTAGCCGGTCACTCTCACCAGGAACCTCCCCTGGGTACGCTCCTCCTCCATAGGAAATCCATAGCGGTCGAGGGGACTCTGGAGGACCTTGATCATGGTGCTGCCTTCCCTGTTGGTGGTCTCGATGATCGTCCCTCCCCACATGACCACCTCTCCCCTGTGGACCTCCGGATTTGCGAGCACCGTGGCGAAGGCGAGATCTTTCCTCGCTTTCTGGCGCATCTCATTGGAGACGGCATGGGCACAGCCTGAAAGGAAAAGGATCACGATGAAAAGAATCGGAAATTTGAAGAGTCGATCGGATTTCATGACTTGACTCCCTCCGTGGATACCGAGCGGCATTATGGCATGCAATAGTACCTTGCACCCCACCCTGCCTGACGGGCAGTCTAACTCCCTCCATCCACCCTGTAAACAGGCTCTTCAAGGCGGGAGGCACCATGCCATGCTTCTGTCTCAAAGGTCAGGGAGGAAGATGATCGCGAGGCACGTCCCGGACACCCGGTCGCCGAATCGCTTCACCGCAGCTCGGATTAAATTTGCCTCATGACTGCGCCTTATAGGATAATGAGATTTGTCAATAGAGTATTCCATCCTTGAGGTCGAGGTGCGGGAAGATGTCGGAGAGACAGAGAGTCACATCGGGAGTGAGCCAGCTCGACAAGCTTTTGGGCGGGCTTTTTATCGGAGACAATGTGGTCTGGCACGACGACTCGGGGAGCCTTGCTTCGGTTTTCAGCCAGAACTTCATGCAGGCATCCCAGGCTCAGGATAGGCCCATAATCTACGTGAGCTTCGATCGGTCTCCCAGGAATCTGCTGGAAAAGCTCGGCACCCTTGCGGAAAACCCCTCTCTCACTATCCTGGATTGCTTCACCTGCGGGAAGGGAGCCTCTTCCTCCATCTTTCTCAGGTTCTACAACGAGACAACAGCTTTTCCCTGCCGAATCCTCCGAGTGGAGGAACCCCGAAAGATGGACCGGGTCATGGACACCCTGTACGAAGTCCACGGGGAATTGCAGGGGGACGTGCGCCTCGTCTTCGAGAGCATCACGGGAATGCAAGAGGTCTGGGGAGGCGAGGACCACATTCTCAATTTCTACTCCCATTCCTGCCCCAGGCTCTACGAACTGAACACCGTCGCCTACTGGATCATGGAGAAGAAGGCTCACAGCCCACGCCTGCGGGCCAACATCAGCCAGATCGCCCAGGTCGTCATCGACCTCTCCATTCGGCGAGGCATGACTTCCCTCAGTGTGCTCAAGGCCGAGAAACGGGACCTGGATAACATCCACAAACCCTTCACCTACTGGGTGAAGGACCTCACCATCACTTTTGATGAGGAAAAGCGCACCAGGGGAGGACTCGATCTCGGGCTGCGCCTGAAGGAAATGCGGACAAAGCGGGGGCTTTCACAGACGGAACTGGCAAAACTGGTGGGAGTCACTCCGAGCACCATATCTCAGGTGGAAAGCAACCTCATCTACCCTTCCCTCCCTGCCCTCCTCAAGATGGCCGAAGTGCTCTCCGTCGACGTGAGCTCTTTTTTCCAGGAGCAGACGGAGGTGAAGAAGCGGGTCATCTTCCAGTCCTCCGAGGCGACGGAGGTGCGGTTCTCGGAAATCCCCGAGGAGAGTCTCACGGCGAGACTGCTGACCCCCATAGACTTCGATGCACGGGCCGAACCCTATTTCATGGAAATCCCGGCAAACAAAACCCTCTCCTCCCATTTTTTCATTCACAAGGGGGAAGAGATCGGTTACGTCCTCTCCGGCAGGCTCCAGATGAAGCTCGACAAAGCCGTTTACAACCTGCGACCAGGGGACACCGTCTATCTTACATCCGAGATGCCCTCCCAGTGGAAGAACCCCGGACCCGCCGTTGCCAAGCTCCTGTGGGTCAAGATCAAGTAGAGATTTCCTGAAGATTCGTCTGTGAAGATTGAAAAAAAAAGCCCCGGGGCACTTCTTCCCCGGGGCTTCTCCATCTTCATGGACCGGCTTGGCGCCGTATTATCCGTTGAGGATCGCTTCGGCTTCCTCCCTATAGGCGTCCATCACGTAGGGAATGCCGGTCACCTTGGTGCAATCCTCGGTGAGGGACATGAGATCCTTGCGGCTCATGGTATTCAGATTGAACCGTCTGGCCCCCGCCATGATCTGCTGAAGTCCGACTTTGAGCTTGTCCACATAGCTGTAAATGCCGATGGCACCCAGGGGGATGTTCCCGATCTCGTTCTCCCCCACCAGTTCCTTGACGGTCTTGTAGTTGACGAAGATCTCCTCGACACCCATGCCGTACTGGCCGACGGTCTTGGGCAGGTCGCTCTTGGCGAGCCACTCGGTGATGTTCTTGCCAACCATGCCCGGGATCATCAGAGCGCGGCCCATGCAGACTGCCTTCACGTAGGGTGCTCCCAGGGCGAGTGCCTTGAACAGACCGTCTTCACTGGAGAAACCACCTGCAAACGCGATGTCTGGAACCCTCTCGCCTCTCTCGGTGAGCTTGCGGCAGAAATCGTAGGTCGCCGCATGGATGTAGAGGCTGGGAATGCCCCATTCCTGCATCATCCGCCAGGGACTCATGCCGGTCCCCCCGGGGGCGCCGTCGATGGTCAGGAGATCGATTTTCGCTTTGGCCCCCCACTTGATGGCCATGGCGAGCTCACGGAGGCTGTAGGCTCCCGTCTTGAGGGTGACCCGCTGGAATCCGAGCTTCCTCAGACGATCCACCTCCCCAAGAAAGCCTTCCTCGGACACGAAACCGAGCCTGCTGTGACGCTCGAATTCCTTGATGGCCCTGTCTTTGTACGCAGCCTGAATCACCGGGTTCGCCGGGTCGGGGGTGACGATGTATCCCCTTCTCTGCAGTTCCAAAGCCCGCTCCAGTTCCCGCACCTTGATCTCGCCCCCGATGCACTTGGCGCCCTGGCCCCATTTGAGCTCGATGCTCTGAAGGCCGTGCTTTTCCAAGACATACTCGGCAACACCCAGGCGCGTGTCTTCAACGTTCATCTGCACCAGGATCTCTCCCAGCCCGTTGCGGTATCGCCTGTAAACATCGATGCGGCGGTCCATCTCGGGAGAGTGGGTGATCTTGCCCTGCTTGTTCAATTTGAGGGCGGGGTCGATGCCGCACACATTCTCGCCGCACACCAGGGTGATCCCGCTGATGGCAGCGCCCACGGCAAAGTGGTCCCAGTTCTTGCGGGCGATGTCGGTGGATCCGAGAGCCCCGGTGAAAACGGGGGTAGCCATTTTGACCTTCACATCCCAACCGTATTCCGTTTCAACGTTCACCGAAGGGAAGATGGCCGTGTCGGGACCAGCATCGACGCCCTGTGGAAGCCCATCAGCCCCAAGGGCATACCCCTGGATGTTCAAGTGGGAGTAGTCAACAGGATAATTCTTGTCCGCGCCGGCCGTGATCTGGCCGAAAGGTCCTGGATAGATGACCTCGCGCCCCCTGAACGTGGCTCTGAAGATCTCGCAGTTGCCCCGACAGCCGTCGACGCAGCGGGAGCAGATACCGCTCATGGGAACAACATTCTTGGACCTGTTGAAGGTCAGGGTGGCATCATTGGAATTGGGTGTCGACAGGTTCATTGATTCGTTCTCCTTGGTGTGAAAATGTCATGGCATCCTTGAGAGTTTCACAAAATCCCCGGATGAAACAGGCTTCCCCCCCTTCAACTGAGCTTTCCAGTTCCCACGCGGGCGAGGGAACAATCCAAAGCGTTCTGTTCAGGGTGTTTCCGCGCATTTTTTATTCTAACTTTATGGTCGACAGCGATTAATTAGCGGTACTAACTAAAACAGTCAAGGAATTTGTTTGCGGGTGCAATATCAAATCTTTAGAACTTTAATGCGTTGATATCATATGTTTTATAGAGCAGCTTTCGACACCACCATGCGGCCCCTTAAATCGGCGGGAAGGATGACCATGGCATGTGCCGGGAAATACGCTTGAAGCATAGGAAAAGCAAGAGCCGGCCCGGAGGGGCCTGCACTTGAATCCGTCCATCTCTCCTGACCTTCTTGCCATTCACGGGGACTGCCGCTAGAGTGTTTCGGTCAACGACGCCGCCCTCTCGCTCGCCGCTCCTCGCACTCCCAAGTTGCAGGCCTCAAGGAGGATCTTCGGCGCACTCTCTTTCGTGCATGCGGTGGGGCGACGGACATCCACGGGCCCCCCTGTCCGTCGACCGGGGGGAGTTCACAGCGCCATCAGGTGGAACCGCTTTTGGACGAGGTGTCTTTCCCGGGGCGGGGAACCCCCAGCATTCAAGAGAGGAGTCATGATGCACGATGGACACTAAAGTGAGGGATGCGATTTTTAGGGAGGTTGAAAGGGAGCCGTTCGCGAGGAAGCTCGGCATGAAACTGGTCGAGCTCGGTGAAGGGTATTCCAAGGTGGAAATGGTTTTCACCCCGGACATGGGGAACCTCTTCGGCATGGCCCACGGAGGGGCATTGTTTTCGCTGCTGGATGAAGCATTTGAGACTGCGAGCAATTCCCACGGGACCATTGCCGTAGCTTTGAGCATGTCGGTCAACTATGTCATGGCTCCATCCCCGGGATGCACCCTCACCGCCGAAGCACGGGAGTTCAGCCGCACAAGGAAGACCGCTAATTACGACATCAGGGTTGTTGACGACCGGGGGCAACTCATCGCGTCATGCCAGGCCCTCGTTTACCGAAAGGGCGTCCCTCTGCCCTTTTTGGAAGCTGGGGCAACCTAGGTCTGCAATGGGATCTGAGACCACACAGTTCGCTAGGGTGGCCAAAGGCTTTGCCTGCCCACCGGAGCGATTGGACCGCACAGGGTATTTGGCAAACCCGCCTGGGGCGGGACTTTTTGCCGACCCTCGAATTGCAGGAGGAGAAGATGGGACACAAAGAACTTCAAACGTCGGCTGAATTCTTGTCCAGTGATCTCAGACTGAAGACCTTTCCAGTTTCGGCCAAGTTTCTCAAGACCGGATCGGGCTTTCCCGACAAGACACGGCAACCTTCGGCGGTGTTTCGAAAGAAGATCACCATCTGCCAGGCGGTCACTTTGGCCAGGGTTTACGGGTGGACGGTTGGCCTCAGGAGAGAGGACCTCATTTGCGTGCCCTCCATGATCGCCTTCGGCTTCGGGAAAACAACCGAGCCGGAGGCAGCTCTCGGGAGGCTTTTCTGCGAAATGGACTTCGCCAGGAACAAGGAGGCCGCCGTGCAGGAGGCGGAATCCATGTTTCACTTCGAAAACGAGGAGTACGAGGCCATACTCCTCTCTCCGCTGCAGAAGGGCCTCTACGACCCGGAGACCATCGCCGTTTATGGGAATCCGGCCCAGGTGACCCGCATGGTCCAATCCCTGGTGTATCAACTGGGTAAGCGCATTCAGGGCAATTTCGGAGGAAAAGTCGAGTGCAGCGAGTACCTCATAGCCCCGTTCAAGACCTCCGAGCCAAGGATCACCATCCCGGGCAACGGAGACCGGATCTTCTCCATGACACAGGATGATGAGATGGTATTGTCCCTTCCGGGTGGACTGCTCAACGACTTGATCCAAGGCTTGAAGGAATCGGGCAAGAGAGTGGGAGCCCGCTATCCCGTGACGTTCTATCAGAACTTCCAGCCCGAGTTCCCCAAGGCCCACATCGAACTGGGCACCGAGCTCGGCATTCTCTGAGCAAAGCCAGGACAGGGTCTTCCCCGATGACGGTGAAGACCCGAACAACCTGCTGCCATCGAGCCAAAAGTTACCGGCCTTCTTCCACGGTTTTCAAGGTTGTGAGGCGTCAGCCCTTGAAGAGACTCGCTCTTATCCTGTTTTTTTTCCTGGCTCCCCCGTGCTCCATCCTTCCGCCGGCACTCCTGAGCACGAAAGGAGCTTGTTCCCTCACGGGGATTTGCATGGCAGCGGGCTCTGATGGTTCCTTCCCGTCACTCTTCACCGCCGAGGCTCCGCCACCCAAACACGGTGTTCAGCCTGAGCCTTCCGGGGAGCGGGAGATGGATTTTCGCTCCTCCCCGTCCAGTGCTCCAGTGAGCTTCGGTTCCCAAAGGGTTCTCGAGAGTTGCTGGTCCGAGGAGGAACTGAAAGGACGCATTCCCCGGGGTCTGGATGACGGTTTGAGGGATGCAGCCAAGTCAGGGCCGGCAGGAGTTGGGATTCCACCGGTCTCACTCCCAGCTGTCCCCCCGACCTGCGGTTATCCGTCCGCTCCGTGCAGCCGTTCGAGAAACAGAAGGTGGTTGCACTGACCTTCGATCTCTGTGAAGCCGAGAGGGAGAAAAGCGGTTACGATGCCAATATTGTGAACTGTCTGAGGACACACGGGATAAGGGCCACCTTTTTCGCGGGGGGCAAGTGGATGCGCTCTCATCCGGTGGAAACCATGCAACTGATGGCCGACCCTCTTTTTGAAATTGGAAACCACTCCTGGAATCACAGGAACCTCGCGACCCTCGATGATGGAGCCGCCCGCGACCAGGTCTTTCGGACTCAGACCCAGTATGCGGCGCTTCGGGAGCACCTGGAGGGCCTGCCGTGTGCTCGTCGGGCGGGCGCTCGGGAAATGAGCCGAATTCCCATGTTGCCCAGGCTTTTTCGATTTCCCTACGGCCGATGCACCGGCGACGGATTGCGTGTCGTTGGAGAAGAGGGTCTGACGTCCGTTCAGTGGGATCTGGTTTCTGGGGACCCATCCAGCCACCAGACCCCGGAGAGGATGGCGAAGCTGGTTCTCAACCAGGCGAGGCCCGGGTCGATAGCCGTCTTCCATGCAAATGGCCGGGGTCGGCACACCGCCCATGCCCTGCCTCGGATCATCGCCGGACTACAGGCACAGGGCTACGCCTTCCTGACCGCGAGCGAACTGCTCTCCGCGGGTGTCCCGAACATGAGGAAAGAATGCTACGAATTCAGACCGGGGGACAATCTGCGCTACGACAGGCCATTGGAGAGAAAATGGAGGTAGAGGCCCGTGTACCGTTCGCAGGGTCGTCGGTTGCCCTTGGTTCCTGCTCTCTCGAGCGCGTGGGGCCTTCGAAAGCCGCCGAGCTCGCCCGTGCCCTGGCCGGCATGGACCCCTGGAGGACTCTCGGCTACAGACCGGAGCTCCTTTCTCGATACCTGGTGCGCAAGGACCCGGCACTCCATCGTTTCATCGTCTCCATTCGCGGAACCGCCGCCGGCTGTCTCTGCATCAGGCATCCGTGGCTCATGGGACCATTTCTGGAGCTGCTGGCCGTCTTCCCGGATTTTCAAGGAAAAGGACTGGGAAGCACCCTTGTCCGGTGGCTCGAAGGGGAAGTTCGGTCCTCTTGCCGGAACATCTGGACAACGGTGTCCTCTTTCAATGTCAGCGCCGCCAGGTTCTATGATCACATGGGATTTGCGGAGGTTGGAATCCTGAGGGGCTTGATCAAGGCGGGCTTCAACGAAATCCTGCTTCGAAAAGCCTTCGATTTCACCGGGGAGGCCGCCGGGAGCGCCGAGAGAACCCTATGAGCAGATGGAATGTCCGTATCCTCGGCGCCTCTGCGGTGGGTCTCCAGTTTACATGGTTCAGCGTGCCCTGAAGGGACTCAAGGAACCGTTCGGGAAGTGCTTGTGGAAGGCTGGCTTCAGCTGGCTTCCCCAAAAGACTCCCCAGAGGCCCCATGGGGTGTGTGCCTCTCTCATCAGTATTGCCCATCGCGAAGCTTGTGGGTCACCCGCCTGATCATCCTTTTGCTGATCTCCCGCAAAGTCTCGTAGACCCCATCCCCTTTCACCGCACTCGCCAGGAAGGAGGGGACCCCGAACTCCCGGTTGAGGTCGTTTTCCATTTCCTCTTGGGTCAAAATAGGGATGTTGGATTGGGCGAGGTCCCGCTTGTTGTACTGGAGGACAAGGGGAATGTCGTGGATGCTGATTTTTTCGCCGTTCAGGTTTTCAGCCAGGTTTTTGAGGCTGTCTATGTTCTGCTGCTGCTGCACGCGCAGGGAGTCGGCCACGAAAACCACTCCATCCACCCCCCTCAACACCAGCTTTCGCGTGTCGTTGTAGAGCACCTGGCCCGGGACCGTGTAAAGCTGGATTCTCACGGAGAGGCCCATCACCTTTCCGATGGAAAGGGGAAGGAAGTCGAAGAAGAGGGTTCTGTCTCCTTTGGTGTCGATGGTCACGATCTTGCCGCAGATCTGACGGGACATCGTCTTGTGGATGTGAAGCACATTGGTGGTCTTTCCACCGCGCCCAGGCCCATAGAAAACCAGCTTGGCCTGGATTTCGTTCCTTTTCATGTCTATGAAGGCCACGGAGAACAATCCTCTCGACTGGATAAAATGGGCAGTATTTGCTCCGTCGCCTTGTTGGACCCGTGCCGAATGAGCCCAATGGCGACCTCGTTTCCGAAAAGTGTGACCAGGATGAAGTCCCTGCTGATCCGACTGAAGTGGATGTTGTGGCGTGTGCCCTTATGGAAAAGAAGGGAGAAGTCCTTCTCGCCGATCATCTGTGCCATTCTTTCGGTGGCGCCGAAGTTGGCCGCGGATAGCGCCGCGAGAGGCAATATATCCTCCAGGGGCAGTTTGCCTCCCTCTGAGATGAGGGTGCCTGAGGTATCGACGATGAGAGCGTGCTCCACCCCGTTACACAGGAGCTCCCTTTCCAATATCTCCTCAAGCATGTGGACACTTTCTCTCGACAGGATAAGGTTCATAGATTCCTCTTGTTGACTCCTCCGGCATGAATAGGGTTGATGCTGTGAGAAACCGGAGCGGGCATAACGCACAGACGTCCGGCGGACTTGAGCCCGGGTGCCGGCAAAGAGCCAGTGCCAATTCCAAGCCCCTGGATACGCTCCACTGGCTTAATCGGACGATTCGTGCGAAACATTAATCCTATTGTCACATCCATGGCGTTGCCCATTGAATTGAACCGTCGGGCCTCTTCTCGTGAAATGCTTGCCTCTCCAGCACTGGCGGGATATTTAAACAGATGATTAAACACAAGGAGGAGACGATGACGGAGATGGAAATAGGCCGCTACTGGAAGGAAATCATGAACACCATGAACGACGGGCTCGTCATCATCGACCCCAACGGCATCATCAGGATGGTCAACAGCGCGTTGGAACGGCTCACCGGGTATCCCAGGGCGGAGCTCATCGGCCAGTCCTGTTCCATTTTCAATTGCGACGTGTGCGAAGCGGCGAGGACGAAGGGGCGAGGCAAATGGTGCCTTCTCTTCGACCTTGGCAGCACCAACATGAAGCGCTGCCTGATCGCACGAAAGGACGGTTGCTACATCTCCGTGTTCAAGAAGGCCTCCGTGCTCAAGGACGAAAGGGGAGCAGTCCTGGGTGCCGTCGAAACCCTCACGGACATCTCCGAGATCGACAAGCGTGATCAGAAAATTGAAGAGCTCTCCCGTTTGATCGACACGGACCTGGGATTTCACGGGCTCATCGGCAAGTCCCCGGTCATGCAAAAGGCGTTCATGATCATCGAAAAGGCCGCCCAGAGCGATGCGCCCGTCATCATTTACGGGGACAGCGGCACTGGGAAGGAGCTCGTCGCCAGAGCCATTCATGAACTGGGAAGACGCAAGGAGGGTCCGTACATTCAACTCAATTGCGCGGCCCTGAACGAATCGCTCCTGGAGAGCGAGCTCTTCGGCCACGTCAAGGGAGCCTTCACGGGAGCCTATCGCCACCGCCAGGGTCGTTTCGAGGCAGCTCACGGGGGAGACATCTTCCTCGATGAGATTGGAGATGTTCCGCTTTCCACTCAGGTCAAACTCCTGCGCATCCTTGAGACAAAACAATTCGAACGGGTGGGGGATCACCGCCCCATGTTTGCGGATGTGCGCATCATCGCCGCCACCAACCGAGATCTTCCTCTGCTCGTCTCGGAAAAAAGATTTCGGGAAGACTTCTTTTTCCGCATCAACGTCATCCCCATCCACCTTCCTCCCTTGAGGGCACACATGGAAGACATCCCACTTCTTGCGGGAAGCTTCATCCGGCAACTGAGGTCTAAAAGCGGGAAGGACATCAGGGGCGTGAGCCATGAGGCCATGAATCTCTTCATGAATTACCATTGGCCCGGCAATGTCCGCGAATTGAAGAGCTCCCTCGAGTATGCCTTCGTCATCGCCGAAGAGGGCCTCATCGAGCTCGAGCAGTTGCCGGCCCACATCGGCGTGGCGAGCTCCGACGTCTGTCGCCCACAGAGCCTCCCCGAAGACGGGTCCGAAGAAAAGAAGGACCTCCTCGAAGCACTCCGGGCCGCAAGGGGAAATCAGTCCCAGGCTGCCCGAATCCTTGGCATCAGCCGCGTCACCGTGTGGAACCGCATGCGGAAGCACGGCATAGATTTGAAGAAAACCGTGAGGGGGTCGTGAACGTTTTCGCCGCGCGATCACGAACATCAAGACCGGCATCCCCATGTGGAGGGATGGGAGGGGTGCTTTTCAAAGCTCCAGTTCGTCACCGGGCTCGGGAAGGAGAACATGAAAGGCCGCAACACCTTCCGTGACCTTCAGAATCTCGTCATATTTCTCCCGCCTTTCGTCTCGTTGGATATGGACGAGAGCCAGGACTCCGACGCCTGCCTTTCCACCGAAATCGAGGCACTGTAGAACGCTTCCATGCCCCGGCACGGGACAATCCAGTCTAAAAGCCTCATGCACGGCTAAATCACAATGCCTTGCCAGTTCAATGGTGTCAGGAGTGAAGAGACCGTCACCGCTGTAGAAGACCGAGTGGCGCCCATCTTCGATCCGCACCGCCAGGTCCCTCTGCCCATGACCGTTTTCCGCGAAATGCCATGTGAGTCCCGCGACCTGCAACGGACGGCCCACCTCGGCGGTGAAGAATTCGAGAGGGTATGTGAACTTATCGAGGAGGTTCGGATAAGCCAAATTCATGGAATCCTCGACGAGTGCCTGCACACCAGGCTGCCCCACGACAGCGAGAGGCTTCCTTCGCTTTGTTTCCCAAAAACGCAGGAGGAGGGCCGGCACGCCAAAGAAGTGGTCACCGTGGAAATGGGAAATCCACAGGGCATCCAGGTCCTCCTGGTCGGCAGTCTGGCTCCAGTAGAGAGGTGGAACCGTGAAACCGCAGTCGAGCAGAACGGACCTGGGCAAACCGTCGGTCTCCGTCCGTATCCAGACGGAAGTGTTCGGCAACGTCGCATCGCAAGCCTCTCCCACTCCCAGGAACACAACTTTCATGGTCTCCCCTTCTCATTTTCAGTTGATTCCCGTTGACTGACATGCAATTTGTCGAAAATATCCATTGCCTGCCCTCAACGGGCTTCGGCTGCTCAGCCATTTGTAGAAGAATCCCCCCGGGAAGGCCATCAGTTTTCCACAGATCCTTGAAAAAAGGGGGGGACAGCGGTGGCGGACACATGCAGCCCGGATTAAGTTCTGCTTATCAGAAGCGAAAGACCGGAGAAAACCACTCGGGTTTCCTCCCTTCAACGGCCTGCAGGCATTTGAAATCTTTCGCTGAGCAGGAGTTCTCGCTGAGTCCTCATGGGCTGCCCCGGAATATTCCGGGGGCTGTGAGAGCTTATTCCGAAAGCAATCTTTTTTATCGGGATTTAACCATCCACGTCCCTGATGGCGGAGGACTAAATGGACAGTGAACACGGTTTTGCATTGGTGAAAGATCAAACCATCGCCGAATTGAAGGCACGAGGGCAGTTGTTCATCCATTTGAAATCGGGAGCGGAACTGCTCTCCCTGTCGAATGACGACGAGAACAAGGTCTTCGGCATTGCGTTTCGTACGCCTCCAGCGGACTCAACCGGCATTGCCCATATTCTCGAGCACTCCGTACTCTGCGGGTCCCGCAAGTATCCCACCAAGGAACCCTTCGTGGAGCTCCTCAAGGGTTCCCTGAAAACCTTTCTCAATGCCTTCACCTATCCTGACAAGACGTGCTACCCTGTCGCAAGCCAAAACCTTCAGGACTTTCATAACCTCATCGACGTCTACCTCGATGCTGTCTTTTACCCCAGACTCACTCCCCATGTTCTGCAACAGGAAGGGTGGCACCTGGACCTCGAGAGCCTCGAGGACCCCATCCAATACAAAGGAGTGGTCTACAACGAGATGAAGGGAGCTTACTCTTCGCCGGACGGGGTGCTCGCGGAAAGATCCCAGCAGTCCGTCTTCCCGGAGGTCACGTACGGCCTCGATTCCGGTGGAGATCCCAAGGTCATTCCGTCCCTCACCTTTGAACAGTTCAAGGAATTCCACGAGGAGTACTATCATCCTTCCAACGCCCGGATCTTCTTCTACGGGGACGATCCTCCCGAGGAACGTCTCCGCCTCCTGAACGAATACCTCAAGGACTTTGACCGCAGGGCGGTGGGCTCCTCCATACTCCTGCAGCCGTTTTTCGATTCTCCACGGCGGATTGCGCACCCTTTTGCCTCGGGAGCCAACGGCCAGGACGAACAAGGCGCCGGGGCCAAGGGCATGATCACGGTCAACTGGCTCCTGCCCGAAACGACGGATGTGGATCGAAAGCTTTCGCTGCAGCTTCTTGAATTCATACTCCTCGGAATGCCGGGTTCTCCCCTGCGCAGGGCTCTCATTGAGTCACGATTCGGTGATGACCTTGCCGGGGTCGGCCTTGAAACAGACCTCCGTCAAATGTATTTTTCGACGGGCCTCAAGGGGATTGATCCCAAGAACGCGGATCGCATCGAAAGGCTGGTCCTGGAGACACTCTCAAAAATCGCAAGAGAGGGGATCGATCGCCAGTTCGTGGAGGCGGCGATGAACACCCTTGAGTTCCGCATGCGGGAGAACAATACGGGAAGCTTTCCCAGGGGATTGGCCCTCATGCTTCGTGCCCTGACCACCTGGCTCCACGGGGGAGACCCCCTGGCCATGATCGCCTTCGAGAAACCCCTGTCGGCCGTCCAATCCAGGATCAGCGCTGATCCGGCTTTCTTTGAACATCTCGTCGAACGCTTTCTCCTGAACAATCCCCACCGCACAACGGTCATCCTGGAGCCTGATCCCGAACTGGCAGGCAAAGAGCGGGAGGAGGAAAGAAGAAAGCTTGAAGAGATCCGAGGCGCAATGACCCAGGAAGAACTGCGGACCACGGTGGAGAACACCCGCAGGCTCAAGGAAATCCAGGAAGCTCCGGACCCGCTGGAGGCCCTGGCGACGATCCCTTCCCTCAGGCTCTCGGACTTGGACAGGGCAAACAAGACCATTCCCATCCTGGAAAAGCAGTTCCACGGCACCTCAATGCTGCTCCATGACCTCTTCACCAGTGGCATCGTTTACCTGGACCTGGGCTTCAATCTCCGTTCGCTGCCCCAGCGCTATCTTCCATACGCGCCGCTCCTGGGAAGGTCCCTCGTGGAAATCGGCACGGAAAAAGAAGACTATGTCGCCATTTCTCAGCGCATCAGCCGCAAAACCGGGGGAATCCATCCCGATTTCTTCACCTCTTCCATCGCGGCCACCAGTGAGAGCGCGGCATGGCTTTTCATCAGAGGAAAAGGCATGCTGTCACAGACCCACGAATTGCTCCAGATCCTCAACGACCTGCTCCTCACCGTGAAGCTGGATAACCGGGAACGGTTTCGCCAGATGGTCCTTGAGGAAAAGGCCAGGCAGGAGCAAAGGCTTGTCCCGAACGGGCATCAGATGATCAGCATGCGCCTTCGATCCCATTTCAGTGAAGCCGACTGGGCGATGGAGCAGATGGCGGGCATCTCCCATCTTTTCTTCCTCCGGCAGCTGGCGGCGCAAGTTGAAGAAAACTGGCAGGAAGTCCTCGCAACCCTCGAAGAGATGCGGCGCATCCTCGTGAACCGGAGAAACATGATCATAAACCTAACCCTCGATGAGCCCAACTGGCTACGGCTTGAAACCCTCCTGTCCCCATTTCTCGAAAGCCTTCCCAACGGGGAATCCCCAGGCGCTGAACCTCCCCGGTGGAACCTTCAGCTTCCACCGGCCAACGAGGGCTTGACCATGCCGGCTCAGATCAATTTCGTCTGCAAGGGAGCCAATCTCTACCAGCTTGGATACCAATTTCACGGGTCGAGCCGGGTCATCACAGGGTACCTTCGCAATTCGTGGCTTTGGGAGAGCATCCGTGTTCGGGGGGGGGCCTACGGCGCTTTCTGCCAGTTTGACCGGATGTCGGGCGTTCTGGCTTTCGTCTCCTACCGGGATCCGAACCTCCTCAAAACTCTGGAGAACTTCGACAGGAGCGCGGACTTCCTTCGCCAGACCGACTTCACCGAGGACGAAATCCGAAAGGCCATCATCGGTGCCATCGGACAACTGGACGCCTATCGACTGCCCGATGCCAAAGGGTACCTCTCCATGCTGCGCCACCTGACCCACGATACCGACGAAGAACGCCAGAAAATGCGTGAGGAGGTCCTTGGCACCACGTCCGCTCACTTCAGGGCTTTCGCTGACGTCCTGGAGAGCGTCAAGGGCGAGGGGCTTGTGAAGGCACTCGGTTACCCGAGCGCCCTGAACGAGTCCATGAAAGATCGACCGGGCTGGCTTGAGATAACCGGCGTATTGTGAGTGGAGGGAATATTACCGCGTGCCCGCACCAGAAATGGCAGGCCGGGTTTCCAGACGCGACAGCGTCTGTCGGGATATGAATCGAAACCAACCCGTGCGAGGCGCTTTCACGGTAACCCGGCGGTGCCGTCGTGGAAGACGGCGCTATCGTTCTGGCCGATCACTCATGAGGGATCTTTGGGTCTTGTGGGATCATTGGGTCTGATGGGGCTTGATTTCATCCCAAATGAGCGCCAGCACGGCGGGGACGGCTGCGGCCACTTGGGGGGAGAGATCCATGGACCATTCGATGCGAGCCGGTTCCACTCCGATGACCATGACCTCCGGGGGATCTTTCCTGCCGGTCAGGGCAAGGACTCTCGAGAGGTCAAAACCATGCATGGAAGCGATGCATGTGGGGCGAAGGAAGGCGTCGAAAGGCATTCGATAGACCGACCCCGGTTCCTCGTCGGCCTTGACGGCATCCACGACGATGACCCGGTCGGCCGATGCCAGTTCGGGGAGGGCATCCAGAATCGCCGTGCCGATGTCCAGAACGGTCACCCCATCTGGGCATCCGGCGTTTATGAGAGCGCGGGCCACGTGAACGCCCACGCCCTCGTCACAAAGAAGCAAATTGCCAAGACCCAGAATGAGCGTCTTTTTCCGTTGGTCTGTCATCTGCCGCCAGCCGTGACCTAAAATGGTCTTCCATCAGGTCTCAAGATTTGTTTTGCTGTTAAGAGGTACTCGTTGTCGGAGCACCCATGACCAATTCCCTCAACCCGAAAACCTCTCCGGATTCAGCACAATACTTCAGTAAATCTCAGCTTGGTATACTTGTTAAGGTCATGAGCCTTGGTTGGCAAGAAGTCTCCTATCACCATTAAGGCCGCAGAGATTCTTTCTGCAGATCCTTTTCTCTCAGCGATCTCAGCGTGTTCGACTGAAAAATGCTTTATGCAGCCAGGAGGACAACCGTTGCTCTCCCGAGGCCCACGAGCGGTAAATAGGCGTCCTTGGATTGAGGCCATGGCCGTGCAGGTCGGAGTATTGGGGGGCGTGGGGAGAGTGTCCTGAGCGGGATGCGGTTGGGCGCCTGCATGGGCGATTCCTCGGGGGTTCTTCACCGTCCTTGGAATTCACCAGGTCAACCTGCCCACGGTTCCTGTCTGGAATGAGGTATTCAGAGGCAGACTATGAGCAGGACTTCCCTTTGGCCAGCATCATGGACTCGACGAGAGTGACAATCTCCTCGCAGTTTGAAGAATCCTTGGCGAAGAAGTGGCTGGCACCACTCCGGTAAGCGGCTTCCCGATATTCGGGAAGGTCGTGGCTGGTGAGCATCACGATCACCGCATCCGCATTGAGCTCCTTGATCCTTCTGGTGATGTCGAGGCCGTTGCCGTTGGAAAGCTTGATATTCATGAAGATCATGTCAGGGGAGGAAGCGGAAATCTTGCGGACGGCTTCGTCACCGTTTTCGGCTTCATCGACCAGGATGAGAGGAAATCGCATGTGGAGCATCTGCTTCATGGACAGACGAAAAGCCGGGTTTTCCTCGACAATGAGAGCCGTACACACGGAAGTACTCCTTGGAGAGTGAGGCCTGACGCCGTGGCCAGAGTCTCGGCCGACGACGCCGACTCCCTATCCGCCCGAAGCCAATGGAGGTCAAATGATTCACTTTTGACCGGTTTATAGGGTGGAGAGGGCGATTCTGTAAATGGGGTCTTCACTGTATCTTGCCACATTATATAGTGTATTTTTGGAGCATGAGAAGATGCGGGTGACTTGGCTTCCAAAAACAGTACACGGCAATTCCCACTTGGTGTATCATCCAGGCCACTGATCATCCGGGCCGCCCTTCAGGAAGCACTTGCACACACTCTTTCGTCTTTCACCGTGGGCTGTCCGAAGGCATCTTGGGCGAGGCTGCTGGGGTTGAAGTCTTCACACAGAGGATGGACGATGGGAGAAAAGAAACGAATCGTGATTGCGGAAGATCACACCATTCTTCGCGAGGGGCTTCGCATGCTCCTGTCTTCGAACCCCGACCTGTCCGTCGTGGGTGAGGCCGAAGACGGTCTGGCCGCGGTTCGCAACGCCGAGGGCCTGAAACCTGATCTCATGCTGATGGATCTCTCCATGCCCAGGATGAACGGCATGGGTGCCATCCAGGAGATCAAGCGAAGCTGCCCGGAAACGAAGATCCTTGTTCTCACGGTGCACAAGACCGAGGAGTACATCCTGGCTGCCTTGAAGGCCGGTGCCGATGGATACGTGCTTAAGGACGCCACCCACAATGAACTCATGCTCGCCATCGAATGTGTCCTTTCCGGTAAGGCCTACCTGAGCCCGGGGATTTCCGAAAAAGTCATCGAAGGCTACCTGGAAGGGCGCAAGTCTCTCAAGCCCGCAACGGCATGGGACACTCTCACCCAGCGGGAAAGGGAAATTTTAAAGATGGTGGCGGAAGGATACAAGAACAAGGATATCGCCGACTGTTTGTGCATCAGCGCCAAGACCGTCGAAAAACACAGAGCCAACCTCATGAGGAAGCTGGATTTGCACAGTGCGTCGGCCCTGACGGCATTCGCCGTGGAGAAGGGGCTGACGACAAAATAGACGGGCGGGAGCAGTTCGTCCGCTCCCGCCCTTGAGGAATCAGACCAGATTATTCTTTTCCCACTCCTTGAGTTTTTCCTTCCCGATTCCCAAGTATTTCAGGAAGATGTATTCATTGTCGGCTCCCACGGGGCGGCACAGCCACTTGACCCGGGGGGGCGTAAGGGTCATCTTCCAGGGCGGAGCCTGGAAAGCCAGCTCTCCATAGCAGGGGTCAACAAACTTGTCGAACACTCCCCGATCCCACCACACTTCGTCTTCGAAAACCTCCTTGATATCCGCCATCTTCGCCGTCGCCACGGTCCCCGGGCCCCTGCGATTGACCATGTAGTCCTGAACCATCTCCAGGATTTCGTCGCTCGTGTAGTTGATGGACCACTTCTCCAGTTCCTGGTGGATGAGGGGCTGATTCGCCTTGTTCAGGCGGTCGAAGATGGTGGGAAACCTCTCTCGAAGTTCCACGTTCTTCATGATGTTGGTCAAACCTTCCCAGTTCACGTCGCTGAACCCCGCGATGAAGCTGTAACCGTCCTTGGTCTTGATGATGGTGTAGGGGAACACGGCGCTGTCGTAAGCCCCCACCAGGCCTCTGAGCTGCTGAACCGTGTGGTAGTATTGCATGTGGAAATCGCAGAACCGCAGCTCCGCTTCGGGAGGAGCCACGTCCACCATCTGCCCCACCCCAAAAACATCCCTGTGGTGCAAGGCGGTCAGGATGCCGAAAGCCGCCCAGGCTCCGCCGCAGTACCAACCCATCCAGTTGCCTTCCTTCGTCGGCACATTCCAGGGCTGGCGCACATCGCCTTCCTGAGGCTCACCCGTCACCGCCATCACCCCAGAGCGGGCCTGGTCGCAGATGTCGTAGTCGGGCTTCCCGACCCCGGCCTCCGGTCCGAAGTGGCCGTAAGTGTAGATGGAGCAGTAGATCAATCGGGGGTTGATTTCCTTGAGGTGCCTGTAACTCAATCCATAGCTGTCCATATCCCCGGGCTTGAAGGTTTCGATCACGACGTCGGCCTGGGCGGCCAGCCTCCTCAGCGCGTCCTGGCCCTCGGGTTTCTTCAGGTTGAGCGTCACATGGAACTTGTTTCGACCTTCCGCGAGATAGCCCAACCCCGTGCCCTTGTGAAGATATCCAAAAGGGGTGAATTTCCTCGCCGAATCTCCCTCCGGGGGCTCGATGCGGATGACGTCCGCCCCGAACTCGGCAAGGACCGACGAGCAAAAGAGGCCGGCCATGTTCCCCTCGCTCAGGTCCAGAACGAGGAGATCATCCAGGGCTTCGGGCTTCAGGTGATTTTTTCTGGGATCATCGGCCTCCCGGATCCAGTCGACCCAGGTTCGGTCCGTCCCAACGTCGAAATCCTCGTACGGCAGTGTGGTGACGATTTTCGGAAATGTCATGGATCAGTTCTCCTGTGATGCACATGGGACACGCCCCATCTCAAAGGGCATGAGCCTGTCAATTTCACTGTGGAAAGGAGTAACAAAGCCGCCGCATGGGCTTCATCCACCGCCTACATAACGACACCTGACTTCCCGTCCCAATCATCGGGGGGCTTTCGTCCGGGTGGCTTGTCCACCCACCTGCCGATGGTTTTTTTCTCGTACAGAGCGTTGATCTGGTCCGTCCTGAGCCCCAGGAACTTGCGCAACACGAACTCGTTGTCCATGCCCACGGGTTTGTTGGCCCACTTGAGGCGTGCCGGGGTCCTGGACAGCTTGGCGGGAGAACACACTTCCACCATTTTGCCGTAAATGGGATCCTCGTATTCAAACACGGCGGCGCGGGATCGAAAATGGGGGGATTCGTATTGATCTTTCGCGTTCAGGATGGGAGTCGAGGCAAAGCCGTGCTGAGATCCCAGCCGGTCGACTTCTGCCACGGCCTTTCCCTTGGCCCATTCTTCAATGATCTCCAGGAGGGCCACCGCATTTTCGTCCTTGAGACGAGTCAGAACATCGGCAAACCGTGGATTGGACACCAGTTCGGGCTTTCCCATGGCTTCGCAGAGGCCCTTGAACTCTTCGTCCTTCCCTGCCGCCAGGGCCACGGGACCGTCCTTGCACAGGAAAACGCCGGAAGGGCAGATGCCGAGGTCACGGTTTCCGGTTCTGGGACGGTTGTATTTTTCCAGGTAGTAATACATCCAGCTCCAGTCCAGGACCCGCATGAGCCCCTCGCCCTGGGAATACTCTATGAATTGGCCCTGGCCCGTCCTCTGCCGGTAGTGGAGGGCGGACAAAACAGACAGACACCCCATGAGGGCTCCCAGGTAGTCCCCGATGAACACGCCCGTCTTGAGGGGAAGGCGCCCGGGGAATCCCGTGGTTGCAAGGAGACCGCTCACGGTCTGGGCAACGGCGTCGTATGATGCCCTCCCGACGGAGTACTCCCCCCACTGCCCAAAACCGTTGAGAGCGATATAAATGACGCGGGGATTGATCTCGCTCAGCTGCTTGTAGCCGATTCCCCATCTGTCCATAGTTCCTGCCCGCACGTTTTCCACGACGATGTCGCAGCCTCGCGCCAAACGGCGAAAGATCTCCGCCCCCTCGGAAGTCCTCACGTCCAATGCGAGGTGGTACTTGTTGTGGTTCTGAGGCATCTGGCCCAGGGAGGCATTCTTCCAGAACGTCCCGTAGGGGGTCACCGACCGCATGGTGTCTCCGGCCCCGGGAAGTTCGACCTTGATGATCTCGGCCCCGAATTCGCCCAGATAGTCAGCGGCGGCAGGCCCCAGGATGAGTGTGCACAGTTCCAGGATCCTCACGCCCCGCAAAGCTTCGGGTTTCGCGAAAATCCTGCTTGCGTCAAATTCCTGGTTGGTCCATTTCAAGTAGTCCTCACAATGCATGTGTCCTCCTTTGTGAAGTCCGATGGTGGAAACCCGTGAAGTGCACTGCAGGCAATCCCTCGCGACCCCCAGGCATAAAAACCCGCTCGGCTCGCATCCTCCCTCGGGTGCCGGGTCACCACGTGAGGATGGAAGACCAATCGACCGGCCACACCCCGATCAGCCCCGACAGCACCATGGAACAAGGGCTGTTCTCGTCCGACGTCGCGTTGGGACTCGGCTCTTCTCCCTCCCTTCGGCTTCTTGGTGAACGAAGCGCTGTAAGGATCGGGAGCGAGAGAACCCTTTAGAGTACTGCCTCAATTGGAATGGTGGGAAAGAAAGCTGCTCGGCAGCAAACGATAGGACTCGCCAGGAAAGGAGGTTTCGGAGAGAACCGCAAGCTTACAGAATTGGGCGCACGGGAGAAAGATCCGCTCAGTGCAATCTCAAGTCGAGGAAACCTATCACCGGCATCCCTACCAGAAATTCCACGAACCGTCAATACGCAGGCTGGTGATCGTCAAAGGGGAACGGAGTGGGTCGGTTTCGGCGCCCCACGTTCCCCACCTATCAGAGACACCTCACTTCAGTGATTTCAGGGCCTCTGCGATGCGGTCGAATCCCTCTTTGATCTCTTCCATCGACAGGGCGTAGGAGAACCGGACACAATGGTCCTCCCCGAAGGCAACACCTGGAACCACGGCCACGTGGGCCTTTTCCATGAAGTAGTCCGCCAGGTCCAGAGAGCCGCCAATGACCCGGCCACCGGCACTCCTGCCGTAGTAGGCGCCGAAATTGGGAAACACGTAGAACGCTCCGTCGGGCCGGGGACACTTGACCGCCGGGAGCTCTCCCAGGCGGCTCATGACATACTCGCAGCGTCCCTCGAAAATGCGGGCCATCTCCGAGACGCATTCCTGCTCCCCATCGAGAGCTGCAACGCTCGCCCACTGAGAGATGGAGGTCGGGTTGCTCGTCGATTGCCCCTGGATCTTACCCGCGCCCTTGATGACATTCTCGTCGCCCACGAGATACCCGATGCGCCAGCCCGTCATACAGGAGCTCTTGCTCACACCGTTGACGATGAACGTCCGCCGGCGAAGACGATCGTCCACCATGGCGAGGTTCACCCATTGGACTCCGCCGAAGAGTATGCGGTAGTAAATGTCATCCGAGACGATCATGATCTGCTCGTGACGCGCGAGAACCTCAGCGAGAGTCTCGAGATCGGACCGGGAGTAAAAAGCTCCCGTCGGATTGGACGGGCTGTTCATGACGAGGAGCTTGGTTTTGGGGGTTATGGCCGATTCCAGCGCCTCCGGCCGCAGTTTGAATCCGTCTTCTTCCTTGCAGTGGACTGCCACCATCCTGCCTTCGGCCAACTCGGCGAGATCCGGGTAGGAAACCCAGTAGGGCGCCGGAACGATGACCTCGTCCCCCGGGTCGATGATGGCTTGAAACAGGTTGTAGAGAGCGTGCTTGCCGCCGCAGGAGACCAGCACGTTTTCCCGGGTGTAGGAAAGGCCGTAGTCCTTCCGTATGATGCGGCACACGGCGTCCTTCAGCTCATCGATCCCGCTCACGGCCGTGTATCGGGTGTGCCCCTCCCTCATGGCTTTTATGGCCGCTTCCTGTATGTGTCCCGGCGTGTCGAAATCGGGCTCCCCGACCCCGAAGTTGACAATGTGGATTCCCTGCTGCTTCAACGCCTTTGCCTTGGCGTTGATGGTGAGGGTGGCAGACGGTTTGATGCGCTCCAACCTCTTTGCCAGCTTCATTTCAAACCCCCTTATCCTCAGGATAAGCCCAAGTCTTCTTCATAATCAACGGAAACCAGGAATAGACCGTGGGCGGGTGCGGTCATCCCAGCCCGCTTTCTGTCCTTGCTCTCGAGGATGTCGAAAAAGTCCCCGGGAGCCCACCTGCCCTTCCCCACTTCCACGAGAGTCCCGACCAGGTTCCTGACCATGTGACGCAGGAAGCCGTTGGCCTTGAAGATGAAGACCAGGTGCTCGGCGTCCGGTTCTTCCAGGTCGGCCAGGAAAAGACGCCTTTCGGGTGAGCTCACCGAGGAACCCGATGCCATGAATGCCGCGAAGTCGTGATTTCCCATGACATGACGCATGCATTGGATCATGGGCTCCCGGGCCAGTGGTCGCCGGACATGCCAGGCGTATCTCCTCTCCAGAGCCGACGGCATTGGTCTGTTGAGGAGTTGGTAGGCATAGGTTTTGCCCGTGGCGGAAAACCTGGCGTGAAAAGAGTCGGGCACTTCCCGGGCATGGAGCACCACGATGTCGGGAGGAAGGAGGCTGTTGAGTCCCCGCCGAATCTCATCCGGGCCAAGCCGCGTTCTGGAGTAGAAGTTCACGACCTGCCCCCGGGCGTGTACCCCGGCATCCGTGCGTCCGGAAGCGCGAACCCGAATGGGGCTTCCCAGCATGACCTCCAACCGGGACTCCATGACCTCCTGGATCGTGAGGACCCCCTCCTGCCTTTGCCACCCATGGTAATTGGAACCGTCGTATTCCAGGATGAGCTTGAAGTTCCGTTTCGCCTGGATATCCATCAGGGTTGCCAGGGAGGTGTATTCAAGCCCATATCTTCAGGAAAACCGCTCATGAGATTCATGTTGCACACCGCCTGTCCGGACGCTCCCCGGGTCAGGTTGTCGATGACGGAAACGACGATCACTCGCCTCACCCGTTCGTCCACCTTCCACCCCATGTCACAGTAGTTGCTCCCGCGCACCTGCAGAGTCGTTGGAAGCTCCCCCTTCCCGCAGAGTCTAACGAAAGGGGCATGGGCATAAAAGAGGTGAAACGCCCGTTCCACTTCGGATGCGGACACCCCCTGTTTCATTGTGGCATACACCGTGCTCAGGATGCCCCGGCTCATGGGAACCAGGTGGGGTGTGAAGGAGATCTGTATCGACTGACCTGCAAGGAGGCTCAACTCCTGTTCCATCTCGGGGGTGTGACGATGTTCCGCGACCTTGTAGGCCTTGAACGACTCATGGGCCTCGCAGAAATGGAGTGGGAGCGAAAGTCCCCTACCCGCTCCACTGGCCCCTGACTTGGAGTCGGCGATGATGGTTCCGGAGTCGATGAGCGACTCTCTCAGGAGCGGGGCCGCGGCAAGGATGACGCTGGTGGGATAGCAGCCTGGATTGCCGACCAGTCGAGCCTTGCGGATGGACTCACGGTAGAGCTCCGGCAACCCGTATACCGCCCCCGGAAGAAGTTCGGGGGTCTTGTGGGGTTCATACCACCGGGCGTAGACCTCCGGATCCCGAAATCGATAATCCGCGCTCAGGTCCACCACCTTGAGATTCCGTTCCAGGAGTGCTGGGACGAGGTCCATGGCCGCCTGGTGAGGCAGGGCCGTGAAGACCAGGTCAGCACTCTCGGCAAATTGGTCCGGTGCCGCGTCCTCGAAGGTGAGGTCTAAATGCTTCCTGAACGCGGGATAGAAGTCGGCCAGCTTTTTCCCCATCTGCTGCCGAGACGTGATCATGGTCAGGCGAGCCTGGGGATGTCCGCTCAGAATCCGGATCAGTTCAAAGCCGGTATAACCCGATGCACCGGCCACGGCCACACGCAACATGGTCACCACCTTCGCTCAAGAAAGTTCGGGGCATTGCGCATGGTGCGCAACGCCCCGTATGTTAAAGCACTTTGATGCTTGCCAATCGAGATTTCACACTGGAAAGCCCAGCTCCGCGCGTTTCGGAGGGCGGGGTGGACCTCGAGAGGTTCTGGGGCAAAAGGCCCGCCGTCACGCGCCCGGCATGAAAATGAGGAATCGCAGGACTAGCGCTTCGAATACTGGAAGCGAGCGCGGGCGCCGCGGAGCCCGTATTTCTTTCTTTCCTTGACGCGGGAATCCCTGGTCAGGAATCCTGCCCGTTTGAGCACCTCGCGAAATTCCGGGTTGTATTCCAGAAGGGCCTTGGAAATGCCGTGTCTGATGGCGCCAGCCTGACCCGAGCCACCTCCGCCCTGCACATTCACTGAGATATCCATCTTTCCGAAAGTCCCGGTGAGGGTGAGGGGCTGGAAGATGATCATTTTGCTCGTTTCCCTGTCGATGTAGTCATCGATGGGCTTCTTGTTGATCACAACGGCTCCGCTTCCGGGCTTCAACCAGACCCGTGCCACGGCGGTCTTCCGTTTTCCTGTCGCATAGAATCGCTGTTCGGCCATCAAAACCTTCTCCTCATTTGCGCTGGAGTCTTAAAGGGCTATTTGCTGAGGCTGCTGGGCCTCATGGGGATGATCGGCGCCCCTGTAAATCTTGAGCTTCTTGATCAGCTTTCGTCCCAACCGGTTCTTGGGGAGCATGCCTGCCACGGCAAACCTGATCATTCTGTCCGGGTGCTCCTGGTTGAGCTTCCGCGCCGTGGTTGCCCTGATGCCGCCCATGTAGCCCGTGTGCCGGTAATACATCTTTTGGTCCATCTTCCTGCCGGTCAACCGCACCTTTGCCGCATTGATCACGACGACGAAGTCGCCCGTATCGACATGGGGACTGAAATCGGGAAGATGCTTTCCTCTGAGCCGCATGGCGACTTGAGTGGCAAGGCGGCCCAGGACCTTGTCCTCGGCGTCCACCAGGACCCATTTGCGGCTGTCGGGCTGAAACTTCGCACTGATGGTCTTCATTGACTGTTCTCCACTTCTGTGAAAGATGCCGGACTCGAAGCGTAGATGTATAAAGGATCACTCCCACCATGTCAAGGAGCATTTTCGCCTTCGTTCCGCCCCCGCGCGGTCTTCACCCGCAAGACCTTGTCCATTGACACGACCCCTGCGATTCTCCATAATCCAAGTCATTGTTCAAGAAGCGCAAGTCGTCGTGATCATGTCACATATCCCAAGTTTTACCCAATTGGGCCGGCGGCATGTGATGCAGAAAATGTGCGGCAACCGCAACGAGACTACAGCTCATTCAGCACGAAACAGACCTCTAAAGCGCAGGTGCTTTACCCGGGTATGGGGAGTGTAGGTTTTGGTCTTTGGACAAGAGCCCATGGATCCGAGCAGTATTCTTCAACAAATCGTTGACTCCCATGGCGGAATGGCCATGTGGAGCAGTTTAGACGCCATGGACGCCGATATCTCGGCCTCGGGTCTCTTGTTCACCGTTAAGGGAAGGCCGGTGCTTGACCGTGTCAAGGTCACAGCCAAGGCCCATGAACCTCGCCTCCTCTTCCATGAATTTCCCTCCCCCGGGTTGATCAGCGAGCTCACCGGAAACACTGAAGTCCGCATCACGGAAAGTGGCGGGAAAATCCTGGAGAGGCGGCTCCAGCCGCGTGCCGCATTCAAGGGGCTCAGACGGCTTGTCTCCTGGGATGACCTCGACTTCATCTATTTCGGGGGATACGCCACGTGGAACTACCTTGTTGCGCCGTTCCTGCTCCTGCGTGAAGGGGTCCGGGTTGAACTCCTTGAATCCTCACCGGACACTCCTCCTTCATGGGCAAGGTTGCGTGTGACCTTCCCTGAGAATTTACCGACACACTGCACAAGACAAATATTCTACTTCGATGAGAATCGGCTCTTGAGACGGCTCGATTATACTGCGGAAGTCGTGGGCCAATGGGCTCACGCCGCCCACTTCTGCGAGGGTTACAGGGACTTCGGCGGGTTCAAGGCCCCGACCCGAAGGCGCGTTCGTCCACTTTGGCGGGGGAGCAGGCCCCTGCCGGGTCCGACATTGGTGGCCCTGGAGATCCATGACATTCGCCTCACCAGAAAGATCAGACGGACGGCGAAAGACAACCCTCGTGATCCAAGGAGGCTTAAGAGCACCGCAGTGCAACAACTGCAGTGAATAGTTGCGAGATGATTCTGTGATGAGCCGTGTGGAAGAGCTCCTCCGAGGGGTGGGAGCTGCAGCGGAGTTGGAGATCATCCGCTGTGCGGCTGAAGGTTCGGTTTCCGAACTGTCGTGATGGATTATCCACAGGTCATCTGTATGACCCGATAGGTCAACCGGAAGACTGGCGCAGTGCGGCGGTTGCCGACGGTGTCGTCGCCTTGCAGTTGCACTTTCTTGCTCAGCAGATCGCTCAAGCCGGTGAGCAACCCCACGGGCACTTAAGGAAATTCCAGCGACCGCGCCTGTGGTTGCTCGCACAACAGCTTTCGCGTTATATTTATAGATAAGGGATGCGCGCGCCGTATTCGGTCTTCTGGACTTTATCCCTCAAGCCGTGCGGGGATTCATCGGCGCCAAACCCGGCAGTTGACCAGCCGGGCCCGACCATGTCTCTGATCCTCTGACCCCAGAGAAGGAAGAGAAACGCCATGCAGAAACGCGGAGGTGGGAGGTTCGGCAAGTACGGAGATCTCAAACGCAAGGAAAAGATACGGCAGGCTCAGCGAATCCAGAAGGGAGAGAGTCTCCCCGGCCTCCATCCGGAAGAGCGCAAACCCACGAGGCACCCCAGGAAGCCCATCGACAAGAAGTGACGCATCATGGAATTTGAAGAAACCGAACATCACAAGAAGAAGCGGGTCATTGCTGAAATCCGAAACATGGAGATAGATGACATAGCCGCGGTTTTTCACCTCGGAGAGAGGCTCTTCACGGCCAGGGAGGCTCCAAATCTTTACAGAACTTGGGATGAGTACGAGGTCATAAACTTCTTTCAATCCGATTCGGACTTCTGCCTGGTTGCCGAGGTCGACGAACTGATCGTGGGCTTTGCCCTGGGCACCACGGTCACCAAAAGTCACTCGGCGTGGAAGTATGGATATCTCGTATGGTTGGGGATCGATCCCAACGTCCGCGGATACGGCATAGCATCGAGGCTATTCCACCGGTTTCGTGACCTGATGCTGGAGGATGGGGTCCGGATCCTGCTCGTGGACTCGGAAGCGGACAACCTCCCCGCCCTGCATTTTTTCCGCAAGATGGGATTCGGAAGCCCGCAGGAGCACATCTATCTTTCCCTCAACCTGGACCCCCAACTGCGGCAGTACAGGGAGAAGAAGACCAACGGCTCCAGGTCCATCTCTCGCTACAAGGTCGAGGATGACGACTAGTGAATGAAGCCGGCCGCAAGGACTTATCCTAACTGACGGAAAGCATTAACAGCGGGGTTTGGTCGACACCATGAGCGGAACATCTCCTTCGATTCAACCTCAGCGCCTCAAGCAGCTCCTCCACCGCTTGATCGACATCTACAGCCCTTCGGGAAAAGAAGAGGAGATACTCGAATTCATCCATGGTTTCTTGAAGCGCCACGGCCTGGTTCCCCTTCATCAAAACGTGGACGGCAATCGTTACAACCTGCTCCTCCTTCCCCCGCAACCGGAAGTCCGGCTTGCCCTGGTAGGCCATGTGGACACAGTCGTGGCCTACGACCTGGATGATTTTGGATACGAGGACCAAGGGGACATGGTCATCGGCCTTGGCGCGGCCGACATGAAGGCGGGGTGCGCGGCCATGCTTGAGGCATACATCGCCCTGTGCGGAAGCGCCCTGACACGCCCACCCGTGGCCCTTGCCCTCGTCGTGGGTGAGGAGGAGGAGGGAGACGGAGCCAAGAAACTGGTGCGGGACTATCATTTTCCCTGGGCATTGATCGGCGAGCCGACCAACATGCAGCCGTGCTTCAGCGATTACGGCTACATTGAAGTCCATGTGACGACGAAGGGAAAGCGGAGACATGCTTCCCTCGCCAACCTTGGCCACAACCCCATCGACACTATGCTGCGACTGCTGCTGAACATGAGTCAGTACGTCGAAACGGGGCGTCCCGACATCACGTTCAACATCAGGGAGCTTTCAACGTCCCAGTCAGGTTTTGCCGTCCCGGAGCGCTGCGACGCCTGGCTTGACATTCACCTCCCCCCGACGGCACCCATGGGGGAAATCACTCTCGAAATCGAAGAGATCTTCGACCGAATGCGATCCGAGACCCCCGATTTCAATGGGTTCATCCGGTTTGAAACCATCCACACGGGATATGAGCTCCCCGAGAAAGGGGTCATGGCGGAGACGCTTAAATCGATTTATGGTAACCGATCCATCCCCTGGAAACCCCAGGCCTTTCCAAGCCATTCGGATGCCAACATACTCTGGGCGGCGGGCGTCAAGCCCATTCTCCTGGGACCTGGTCAACTGGAAAAGGCCCACGCACCGGATGAGTCGGTTCACTTTGAAGACGTCCTCCTGGCTGCCCAGGTATACCTCGACCTCTTGATGTCCTTCTCGAAATGAACCTCATCCATGACGCGATCCCCCCATCGGTGCCCTCCTGGATGACCCCGACGGGGGGATCCTGAGAGTGTCCCTTCGTGCTCTTCGTGGTCAGCCGGCAATAACTGAAAAAGCACAAGTCCTCATCAGGCCACTGTGAAACATGCTCAGAAGACTGCGTTTTCTTGTCCCTCTGCTGCTCCTGGCCCTTCTCTCCGGCAAGGGCGTTGCTCACCCTGAAGCCCTCAGGGACTTGCGCACGTACCCCCAGGACTGCACCTTTTACTTGAAGCCCGAGTCGGCCCACCAGGAAATCCTTGGCCCCGGCCGCCAGGAGGAACTGCACAAGAGGTTTCAGTCCATGCTCTTCCTGCCCTGGCACAAAGACCAGCCCACACGCCCGAAAGTGGAACTGCTGCGGGACTTTGAGACCACGCGGAACAACCCCGGCTACGGCGAAAACAAGAGGGAACACACAGCTCAATGGGTCGACGCGCTGCATCGGAACGCCCTGCTTGAGAATTACCCCAACGCCGGCTTCAGGGGTATCACGGTCACCCACTCCAACTTGCGCACCCTTCCCACTCACAAACCCCGTTTCACCAATCCCGACGATGCTGCCGAGGGGTATCCCTTCGACAGTTTTCAAAAGTCGGCTCTCCCTGCCAATACTCCCGTTTTCGTGTCCCACACATCGGAAGACAAGGAATGGGTGTTTCTGGAATCCCATGTCGCCTCGGGCTGGGTTTCCGCCAGGGACGTGGCGCAGGTCGACGGGGGTTTCGCCGAGCAATGGGAGAATGCCCAACCGATCGCCATCCTCCAAGACGATCTTCCCGTGGTCGATGTCCACGGCATCTTTCTTTTCAAGGCATCCGTCGGGAACCAGTTTCCCCTGCTGGGCGAAGATCATGGGAAGTTTCACATCCTCGTCGCCGACGCCGATTCCAACCGGCATGCCGTCTTCAGGCAGGCATGGCTCCCCAGGAACAGCGCGGCCAGGAAACCGCTGAAGCTCACCCGCGCCAACGTGGCCAGACTCTGCAACGCACTCATGGGTAATCCCTACGGATGGGGAGGACTCTACGGGAACAGGGACTGTTCATCCATGGTGAAGGACCTTTTCGCGCCTTTCGGCCTGTGGCTTCCAAGGCACTCCTCCTATCAGGCCACGGAAGGCGGGAGGTTCATTCCTCTGGAGACCACCAATCCAGGCGAGAAAGTCCACCTCATCCGCAGGCACGCCGTCCCTTTCCTGACCCTGCTCTGGGCCAGGGGACACATCATGGTCTACATCGGTGAGCACCGGGGAGAGCCCCTCGTTTTTCACACCATGTGGGGAGTGAAAACCCGGGACATCTTTGGAAGGGAGGACACGAAGGTTGTGGGCCACGCAGCCGTCACTTCGCTTCACCCGGGTTCCGAGCTGAACGGTCTCTCAAGGCGGAGTTCCGACCTCTTGAGCCGTATCGTGGGTATGACTATCCTTGTGGAACCTCACCAGCCTTGAAGGCATTGGAGGCCTTTTTCGACGTAATCCGAGACGCGAGCCGTTGGTCAAGGGGATGGACGGCAAGATCAAAACCGGCCCTTTACACTTGGCCTTTTGTGCAATTATAAAAGTGGAAGTATTTCACATCCGAGCTGCCGTCGTTGAGGTTTTTTGATTTGCGGCGGCCTGCCGCGGCTTCAGGACTTGCACACGATCCTTGGGAGAGCAGGGGAGCGGGAAAGGAGGTTTGAGTATGGACTTTACGCCCTGGAAACCCATCAGAAGGGAGCTTGAGCCTTTCCGAAGGGAAATGGAGAGGTTGTGGGACCGTTTTGTCGGAGACACCTGGCTTTCGAGGCCATTCACCGAGGCTTGGCAGCCTTCCGCCGATGTGATCGATACCGAATCGAGCATCGTGGTGAAGGCTGAGCTTCCAGGCTTGGAAAGCTCAGACATCGATGTGTCCATTGCGGAAGACGTCCTCACCATCAAGGGTGAGAGAAGGAGGGAGGAAGAGAAGACAGGAGAGAGGTTCCATTCCGTGGAACGCTTCTACGGCTCGTTTCAGAGGTCATTCCGCCTTCCGGCGAACATCCAGACCGACAAGGTGGAAGCGACTTTCGACAGGGGAGTGCTCGTCGTCACCCTCCCCAAGACAGAAGAGGCCAAAAAGAAGGAAATCAAGGTCCAGGTCAAATAGGCCCTCATGCTCTCCCGGGGACTTGACCGCTTGTCGTCGTGGGTACTGAAGGACCGTCACGACAAGATGGGCCTGGGTTCAAACACTTTTTAAATGGGTTCAAACGCTTTTTGAAAATGAATTGTGCAGCGATCGAGAGGGACGCAACCCATGGAGACTCTTGAAGCCATTCGCACGCGGCGAAGCATCCGATCGTTCACAGGCCGGCCGGTGCCCGGGGAGCTCATCAGGCAGCTCCTCTCATCGGCCATGAGCGCCCCTTCCGCCGGCAACCAACAGCCATGGCATTTCGTGGTCATCGACGACCGCAAAATCCTCGATGCGGTCCCAAGCATCCACCCCTATGCAGGCATGTGCCGCTCGGCGCCTCTGGGAATCCTGGTTTGCGCGGACACCACTCTCGAGAAATTCAAGGGGTTTTGGGTGCAGGACTGTTCCGCGGCCACGCAGAACCTCCTCCTTGCAGCTCACGATCAGGGGCTTGGGGCCGTGTGGACGGGAATCCACCCTCTGGAGGAAAGAATCCGGGCGTTCAGAACGCTTTGCGGCCTGCCCGAACACGTCATCCCCCTTGCCCTCGTCGTGCTGGGCTATCCCGACCAAAGGCCCGGTCCGGAAGACCGTTTTCGCGAAGACCGGGTGCACCGCAACAGGTGGTGAGTCAGCTGGAAACCCTGAATCGCCACTTGCAGAAGCAATCCCGGGGATGGGGGTCGGGGGGTGCATAGAGGCACTCCACCACAATGGACGGGTCAATCTCACGGGCGAAGTTGGCGAACTCATCGTAGTGCATGGCCTTGCATTCGTATTCACCCAGGCCGCGCTTGATGCGCGCTTCCTGAGGGGGGCAGTGGGGAACCGAGAGCAGGATTTCATCAGGCTTTTCTTCGATCCTGTATCCGACGAGGATGGTCCAAGGAAACAGACGCAACGCCTTCACGAAACCCTGGAGCCCTCTCTCTTCGATATTGAACCGCTTCTTGAGATTCTTCGCGGCCATCGATGCAGCCTTGCCCCAGACGCGCTGGTTCAGTTTTTCGGCGGTGGAGACGCCGAATTCCTCTTCCACGTAGAGAAACCAGAAAGCGTCCGCAACCCGGTAATGCCAGAGCAGGAATTCAAGGTACTTTCGCAGTTCCTGCTTTTCCATGGCCTCGATGACTTTCAGATCCACCTTGCGCCTCCATGATTCGTTGACGGCCGGTTTGCCCCAATGGCGGGTGCCGGATGCAGCCTCTTCGCTAGGGTCGTCTCTCCAATGGGTCGAATCATACCGCGGGGGTGAATTTTGATGCAAACCATAACGCCCCGAGAGGCTGTCAAATTCATGAAAACCACTTCCCCCCACCCCTTGATCACTGCCCGCGGCCTCACGCGCCTCTATCAGCTGGGGGCTTCGGAGGTGGTGGGAGTCAATGCGGTCAATCTCGACATCGGAGAAGGGGAAATGGTGGCCCTCAAGGGGAACAGCGGCTCGGGAAAGAGCACGCTCCTGGCTCTGTTCGCCGGACTGGATCGGCCTACCTCGGGCCGCCTCGAGGTGGCGGGACACAACCTTCAGGAAGCCTCCGAGATCGCTTTGACGCGCTTTCGCCGCGAGGTCGTGGGAATCGTCTTCCAGACCTTCAACCTGCTCCCGACACTCACCGTGCTGGAGAACGTGGCCCTTCCGGCCCTCCTCGCCGGCCGCCCCCGCAACACCGTGGAACGGAGGGGTCTCGAGCTTCTGGAATGGCTCAACCTCTCGCCGCGCAAGGAGCATCGGCCCGCGGAGCTCTCCGGCGGAGAGATGCAGCGCACGGCCATTGCCAGGGCTCTCATCAACGACCCACGGATCATCCTGGCCGACGAACCGACGGGCAACCTCGACAGCACAAACGGGGAGATCGTCATCGCCCTGCTGGCCCAACTGAACAGGGGCCATGGGCGCACGGTCATCATCGCCACCCACAGCACCCTTGCTGACCCTCACGCCACCCGGGAGTTTCACATGAAGGACGGGTCCCTCGCCGAGGGCAAATGGCCCGCCTAGCCCTGCTCCTGCGCCTTTGGACCTGGTTCACGTTCCGTCACATGCGGGCGCATTTTTGGCGCACACTGACAGTCCTCCTCGGAATCGGGCTCGGGGCCGCCGTGTTCACGAGCGTCCGACTGGCCGTGAGTGCCTCGGTGCATTCATTCACCCAAAGCATGGAAGGCATTACGGGCAAGGCAGACTGGAGCGTTGTCTGTCCTGGAAAGGGAGTGCCCGAAGAATTCGTCTCGAAGCTTCTGAGAAGCCCGGCAGTACTCCACTCATCTCCGGTCATGACCACCTACGTGAAGGTGGCCGGTGATTCCAACCTGTTCTTACTTCTCGTGGGCGTGGACCCCATCCTGGATCGTCCCTTTCGCGCATGGCAGACGGCGGCCTCCCTAAGCGCCCCGCAGCCCGCCGTGTGGCTGGACCTCATGGCACGGCCCTTCTCGGTCATCGCGGGACCCAGCCTTGCGAGGCATCGAAGGATCACCCGGGGAGGCACGGTCACATTGGAGCACGTTCAGAAGCGGGCGGACTTCCGTCTCCTCGGCACACTGGAGTCCCAGGGGCTGGCCCTGGTTGACGGGGGTGACGTCGCCATCACGGACATCGCGACCTTCCAGGAGTTTACCGGGTATTTCGGCGTGGTGGACCGCATCGATCTGATCCTGAAACCCGGGGCCTCGAAATCTGATCTTTCCGCGATCCGCGCCCTGCTGCCAGAGGGCGTGACACTGGAGCGCCCTTCCGAGGCCAGGGAGACCGGTGAGCTCATGATCCACTCTTATCAGCTCAACCTCTCCGTCCTCAGCTTCGTCTCCCTCTTCGTCGGGATGTTCCTGGTCTACAGCCTCGTGGCCCTTCACGCCAAGGCGCGGCGGCCGGAAGTGGCCATCCTGCGCTCTATCGGCGCCTCATCGCACCTCGTCTTTATGATCTTCCTCGCCGAGGGAGCCTTTTTCGGCGTGATGGGATGGATCGTCGCCATACCCCTTGGGTCTTTCCTGGTGAGAGAGCTGCTGGGGCGGGTGAGCTCCACCATCAGCCATCTCTTTGTCCGGGTCCGAGCGGAGGAGCTCGTTCTGAACCCCTGGGAGGTCCTGATTTCCTTCGCCGTGACCGTCGGGGTGTGCCTCCTGGCCGCCGCGCAGCCGGCGAGGCAGGCCATGCTCGTGTCTCCACGGGAAGCCCTGGTCATCCACGAAGGGGCCGCGAGGAAGCGGGGAACCTCCCTCAGAAACACCTCTTTCCTGGGCCTCCTCCTCATCGCCGCTGTCTGGCCTGTCTCCCGGGTTCCCGCCTCCTTCGGAATCCCCCTGTCCGGATACGTCGCCACTTTTCTTCTCTTCCTGGGTTTCTCACTCCTTTCCCCCTGGTGCCTCAAGACGGCGGCAAGGATCGCTTCCCCGCCTCTTCGGCGGTTCATCGGCGAATCCGCATACCTGGGGGGGCGCTACGTGCACGATGCGGGGACACGGGTCGCCATATCGGTGGGCGCCCTGATCACCGCCGTGGGCCTTTTCGTCGGCCTTGTCATCATGATCCACAGCTTCAGGAACACGGTGGAGCTCTGGGTTGCCGAGAGCGTGAGCGGAGACCTGTTCCTGCGCCCCAAGATGGCGGAGATCAACCGTCACCGGGATCCCCTGCCCGCGGAAGTCATCGAGGGCCTCAGGAGGCTCGAGACCCCGGTGACCCTCATGCCATACCGGCGCATCTTTCTCCATTATGGAAAAAACCTCTATCAGTTTGAGGCCATCGATTTCGACGTCTTCATGGACCATGCGCGGTTCCTGTTCATCGATGGAAACCCTGAAAGGATCCGCGCGCCGCTCATGCGGGGCGAGGGAGTCCTCATCTCGGAAGTCTTCGCAAACCAGACCGGGCTTGAGGTGGGCGAGCACTTCCAGGCCAGGATCCTCGGCTTTCCGTTGGACATGCCGGTCCTCGGGATCTTTCGGGACTACCGCACCCAGGGAGGAGTCGTCTACTATTCCCTGCCCCGATTCCGAGAGCTCACGGGCGACGGGTCATGGGGGGGCGTGAGGATTTTCCTTTCAGGAAATCCCGGGGACCGGGAGGGTGCCGCGGCGAGGCTGCGGGGAGAAATCTTCCAGATCCTCGGCGACTCCGCCTCTTCCATCGAAATCACCACGGGCCGGGAGCTTCACCGGGCCATCATGAGGATCTTCGACGAAACCTTTGCCGTCACCGGCGTTCTTCTCGCGATTGCGCTCATGGTCGCCACCCTCGGCATTGCCACCACCCTGACGGTTCTCGTCCTTGAGCGGACACGGCAACTGCACACCCTGCGCGCCGTGGGGGCCAGTTTTGGCCAAATACGGATGATGATCCTTTGGGAAGCGATCCTCATGGTTTTTGCGGGGGAGATCATCGGGCTGGCCTGCGGATTCCTTCTCTCCCGGCTTCTCATTTTCGTCGTGAATCGCCAGTCTTTCGGCTGGACCTTCATTTACAGCATCGATTGGGGATCGATCCTCCTTTCACTGCCCCTCATTCTCACAACGGCCCTCGCGGCCGCACTGCCCGCGGGGCAGGCCCTCTTCAAGAGATCCCCAGCACAGGCCCTGAAAGAAAGGTGAAAGACAGGAGGAATTCCCGTGGAATGCAACGGGCAAAACGATGTGAAGATTCACCTGGATTGGTTCCGCCGACGGCGGATCCACAAGTGCCGGAATAGAACCGGACTTGTGTTCATGATCCCGTGGTTGGCCCTTTGGGGGCTTCTCATGATGACCGTGGCCTCATCGGCGTCCCCTCCCCCTTCGTCGACGTCCGGAGAGACCGGCTTCAAGTCGGTTTCGGGGGACTGCGACCTCCAATTCCCGCGGGACCACGGGGCCCATCCGGGATACCAGACCGAATGGTGGTACTACACGGGCAACCTGGAGTCGGATACGGGAAGCCGCCATGGTTTTCAGCTCACCTTCTTTCGCCGCCAGACCGCTCCCCTTGAGGACAAGGATCACTGGCCGAAACCGGCTTCCCCGTGGCGCACTCTCCAGCTCTACTTCGCTCACGCCGCCGTTTCCGACCTCTCGGGCGAACGCTTCACGCACCGGGAGAAAATGTCGAGGGGAGCGTTGAATCTGGCCGGGGTGCGACAGGATTCGCCGGAGACGACGGAGATCTTCCTCGAGGAGTGGTCCGTCCGCATCGGCACCGCATTCCACCTTTTGAGCGCCAACTCGGACGACTTCGACATCCAGCTCACCCTCAAACCCGTCAAGGGCCCGGTACTCCACGGCACCGACGGATACAGTCTCAAGGGCAGCATCCCCGACAAGGCGAGCTGCTATTACTCCCTCACACGGATGGAGGCATCGGGGTCCCTGGTCATCGGAGGAAGAAAGAGTCCCGTCTCAGGGACCGCCTGGATGGATCACGAGTTCAGCTCGGCTCCCCTGGAACCGGTTTACGTCGGCTGGGACTGGTTCAGCCTGCAACTCTCGGACAAAACCGAGCTCATGGTCTACCTGCTCCGGAGAAAGGACGGCTCGTTCGGCCCCGCGTCCAGCGGGACCCACGTGGATCCATCGGGAGCGGCCAGGCACCTCGGGCAGGATGATTTCACCATGGAGATTCTCGACTCCTGGAAGAGCCCACGCTCGGGGGCCACATACCCCGCAGGCTGGAGACTCCGTGTCCGCCCTCTCCAAATGGATTTGACCATCCGCCCGAACCTCCCGGACCAGGAACTGCAAACGGAGGGGTCCACGCGGATCACTTACTGGGAGGGAAGCGTCTCCGGGGAAGGGACTTTGGGCCGCCAGCCGGTCCAGGCGGTGGGTTACGTGGAGCTGACCGGTTACGCCCATCCCCTGGAAGCCCTCCATTGAGACTCCCTCCCGGTGAAACGGGCAAGGCGTTGCAGGCCCGGGTGCGAGCAGGCCTCACTTGCACTGCCCCCCCTTCCCGGTTACAATCGATTCGGCTCGAACGGAATGTCACGGGGGCTCGCTTTTCCCCACTGGGTCTCTCGCCGCGGTCATGCCCTGCTCAGGCGAGACCTTCCGCGCCGCCGCTTTTCAACACCCACCTTGAGGAGATCTCCCATGGTCAAAACCTACGTCCTGGATACCAACGTGCTGTTGCACAACCCCGAGGCGTTGTTCGCATTCCAGGACAACAACGTGGTGCTCCCTTTTGCGGTCATTGAAGAAATTGACAACCAGAAGAAACGCCAGGACGAAATCGGCCGCAATGCCCGTGTGGTTTCTCAGAAGCTCGACGCCCTGCGGGTTTCGGGGCGACTTTCGGAGGGGGTTCAACTGCCCGGTGGGGGACGCCTCTGGATTGAACTGAACCACTGCGATCCCGCCGAGTTCTCCCTGGGACTGGACCCAGTGAAGCACGACAACCGCATTCTCACCGTTGCCTACCATCTCAAGGAGCAGGGCGACACGCCGGTGATCCTTGTTACCAAGGACTTGAATCTCCGTTTGAAGGCGGATGTACTCGGAATTTCCGCCGAAGACCTCATTAACGACAAGGTGGATTACGACCAGTTGTACACGGGAAGCGGCGTTTTCTTCGTCTCCGCATCCGAGATCGAGGCCTTCTTCCACGAGGGCAGCCTCTCCGCCAACGGCTCCTGTCCGGCACTTCCCCATCAGTTCTTTGTGCTCAAGAGCCATGATTCCCCGTCTCAATCGGCCCTTTGCCGATATTACCAGGATGCTCTGTGGCCCCTCAGCCACGGGGACTCCGTCAACTGGGGCATCCGCGCCTTGAACAAGGAGCAGCGCTTTGCCTTTGAGCTCCTTCTGAACGACGGCATCAAGATCGTCACTCTCGTGGGACGGGCCGGCACCGGAAAGACCCTCCTCGCACTGGCGGTCGGCCTTGAAAAGGTGCTGGAACAGAACACCTACAGCAGGCTCCTTGTGACCCGCCCGGTGGTCCCCATGGGGGATGATCTGGGTTATCTTCCCGGGTCAAAGGAGGACAAGCTCCGACCCTGGATGCAGCCCATCGTGGACAACCTGGAGTTCCTGCTTCGGGACTGTCAGGACCCGTCTGATATCATGGAGGATCTCCGAAAGCGGGGCATCCTCGAGATGGAGGCCCTCACCTACATTCGCGGCCGAAGCATCCCGAGACAGTTCATCATCTGCGATGAAGCCCAGAACCTGTCGCCCCACATGATCAAGACGCTCATCACCCGCGTAGGGGAAGGCTCCAAGATCGTTTTCACGGGGGACCCCGAGCAGATCGACCATCCCTATCTGGACGCGAGCAGCAATGGCCTGTCGTATCTCGTGGAGAGGCTGAAGGGCGAAGAACTGGCCGGCCACATCACGTTGCGAAAGGGCGAGCGCTCCAGGGTGGCGGAACTTGGGGCACGACTGCTGTAGGGGACTCCGGGGGGCTCCCCGTCACCAGAGCTCCTGCTGCGGCCGGGAAGGCACAGGGTGCGATTAGAACTGTTTGCAGCCTCCGAACTCAACTCGTCATTCCTGCGAAAGCAGGAATCCAGAGAGATCAATGCAATGCGCGAGTACAGAGCAAGGAGTGCAAGATCTTTTTCTTACCTGAATTGAGCGATTCTGTCTCCGAGGGGCTCTTGCTAAATGGCTTGCTGTGCGGGCGGGGCTAAACCCCGCCCCTACCAGGCGGGTGAGCCCCGACCATAAACTGCCTTCATTCCCTTGGCCTCACCCCGCCCCTACCAGGCGGGTGAGCCGCCAATCCGTAGGGGCGGGCTTTACGCCCGCCCTTCGAGGCCTGCGTGTTCGGAAATCGCTGAGATTGAGCCTTAATGAGTACAAATCCCGAACTGGAATTCCACCTTCGCGGGAATGACGAAGAGAGGTTATTTAAACAAACCGTTCCTACCGGTTTGAATCGCACCCGAAGGCACACATGGGCTTGCCCGGGGCGGCGGGTTCGTAGTAAATGGAAGAACCTTCCTTCTTATGTACGGCATCACCACCTGTCGCCCCATGAGGAGAGGAACCGATGAAACCGCAACTGCTCGCCCTGTTGACCGCCATCGCCTGGGGTGTCGGAGGATACTTCGAGAAAAAGGGGCTCCACATGGGCAACCTCTCTCCCCAAATGGGCATCACGATTCGCACTGCCGTGGCACTGGCCATTCTCGCCGCGGTGAGCTTTCCCGAATGGAAATCCCTGTCCCAGGCGGGAGGAAAAGCCCTCTGGCACATGGTGCTCGGCGGCGGCGTCGTGGCAGGGTCCGTGGGCATGCTGTGCTTTTACGCGGCCATCAAGGGGGCTCCCCTGGGGAAAGTCATGCCCATCGCCTTCACGTCTCCCCTCTTCGGCGCCATCATGGGCTTGTGCTTCGGCCATGAGACTCTAACGCTGAAAGCCGTTGCGGGCATGATCCTCACCGTGGCTGGCATCATCCTCCTCACCGTGGGATAGGCTCGCCCCTTTCGAAAAGCCTGGTACAGCTCAACGCAATAAAGCGGCCGATAGGGCGGTCGTCATTTCGGGCCTGACCCGGAATCCAGGAGAAGTCTCTGGACCCCGGCTTTCGCCGGCATGACGGATTGGAACATGGAGACCTTTTTCTGTGGAGCCGCACTCAGGACATGATTCGACTCCTCGGGACCAACCCGGGTCGATTTTGTGCTAGTACTGCCGGGCGAAAGCTGGTAGCCAGTTCCGAGTTCCCCTCCCATCGAGGGAGGGGAGCTCGGATGTCCTTAAGTCAACAGTATTGGCCTCCCCCATCGAGGGGGAGGAACCGGGTAAAGACTTACGCCGACCTGCACTGGTCTCTCCAGACCACGCCGGGCAGTGTCGGAATTTTTCACAGGGAAATTCCCAGGCGATCGCCTCACAGTGCCTCCTTTTCCCACCTTCGATGGGAGCGTCTTTCTCCAAGCAGCCAGAAAGCCTCGAGAGTATTCTTGCTGAACACAGGACCAGCAAGGATTGGGTGGCCGCACTTCGCTCTTTCCGGGAGCCCTTGATCCGGCATCTCCTGTCGATTCCCCATCCGTTCACTTGAGGATCCGCGCGTCAGCCGAAAAAAACATGTCGACAGATTTTACAGTCTATGGATGAGCTCCTCCCAAGAAATTTGACCAGCAGAGGCCCTGGAAAGACTGCCGGCTCCCACCTCGACATTTCCAAGTTACTGCAATTCTTATTTATCCCTATCATTGGAATACTTCGGCCATCGAGAGATCCTCCGTTTATTCCCTCTTGAGTCCATGTCGGTGTATTTTACAATTTTCGGATTCACATCGCGGATTCCGGGACCGCGGCTAAAAGTATCTCATATTTTTTAATTAAATATCCATGGGTTGCACAATTTTCCAAGGCTCCTCTCAAAGTGGCACATTTGTTGTTAACTGAAAACAAGCGGGCACGGTTGCGGCGAGTCAAGGTTTGAGCAGGTGCCCATAATCCCATGAGTTTTAAGGCGGGTAGTTCGCTTACCAATCAGGGTCGTGACCCCCATCATCGGCCCTTGTTGGAATGCACGGAAAGCCTGGTTCCCCCAAGACCAGGCTTTTCTTTTTTACGCACACCGGGCGTTGTTTGACTCGGACCAAGTGGGCTTTGAAAAATACGGATTTTTGGCATGAATGCCAGGCCCAGAGAAGCCTGCCAAGTTCACTTCATTTTCAACCTTCTTGATTCCTGGCTGAATGGATTTCATGTTTCATTGTCTCGGGCCTTGCAGACGGGACCCAAGCTCGGGCTTTGGAGCTTTGAGTGTTACCGGATGACATTCTGTAACCGGTGTCCACCTTTGCACCGTGCCATAAGAAAAATGCAGCACGGCTAATTTCCATATCCCCCGTGATGGTCTAAGATCTTACGTTGAAAGCGTATCTGTTCTTCTCCTCAAAAGCCTTTGTTGATGAGGTTCCCTTCCTGCGATGAGATGATGGGCCTTGAGATATTGGTTCCACCAGGCGAGGCATATGAATCGAGGCAATCTGTTCAGCCGAGGGAATATGGCGACCCGTGGCAGCCCAACAGTCCACGTTACCAATTCGGAATCCCACGACCCGAACTGCCTTTTTGTCTGTTAAATGCCACGAGTTCCCCGAAGCAGAATGCCGTCAAAGAAAAAAATAGGGGTGAGAGTGTGCGGCCATGAAAAAAGATAAGACAACGCCTGACCAGGGGGCCAATCTGCGCCGCCGTGCTGCAGAAGAGAAGGTTAAGAAGAAGTCCCTCGATGATCACACCACCGCAGAAGGAAACGTCCGGGCGCTGCTTCACGAACTGCACGTGCATCGAATGGAACTGGAGATGCAGAACGAAGAGCTGCGCAAGGCTCAAGAAGAGCTTGAAGAATCCCGCAGCAAGTATGTTGACCTCTATGACTTCGCCCCCGTTGGCTACCTCACACTCAATGAATCCGGACTCATACTGGAAGCAAACCTCACGGCCTGCAGGCAGCTGAATGTGGAAAGAACCCGCCTCATCGGCAGGCCCTTTCCTCTCTGTGTGGCTCCGGAGGACAGGGACGTTTTGCATGACCACCTTCGCCGGGTCTCTAAAGACAAGGATCTTCAGAGCTGCGAAGTCAGGTTACTGGTTTCAGGTGGCAAAATGATTCATGCAATGCTGCAGAGCATTCAGGTTCAGGATTCAGACGGCAATCTCTTATGCAGGACTTCAGTAACCGACATTTCCGACCGACTGCAGACAGAAGAGGCAATGAGAGAATCTGAAAGGCGGTTCCGGGAGATGTTGGAAAACGTCGACCTTTTTGCGTTAGGTTTGGACACGGAAGGCAAAGTCACCTTCTGCAATGACCACCTCCTTGAGGCGACGGGCTGGGAGCGCAAAAACGTCCTGGGGCGGGACTGGTTCGCCGATTTCATACCACCCGAAGTGCGCGACCAAACCAAAGAGGTGTTTTGCGGGGCAATCAGGTCTGGGGATCTTCCGCCTCATTACGAGAACGAGATACTGACCCGGGGCGGAGAGCGCCGGATCATCTCCTGGAACAACATTTTCCTCCGTGATCCCCAGGGAAGTCCCGTGGGCACAGCGAGTATCGGAGAAGACATCACCGAAAGAAAGCGGACTGAGAAGGAGCTCAGGGAGAGCCAGGCATTGTTTGAGAGTCTTGCCCGCATGTCACCGGTTGGAATCTTTCGAACGGACATGAAGGGAAACTGCATCTATGTCAATGAGCGCTGGTGCGAGATCGCCGGCCTCACGGTGGAAGATGCACTTGGTGAGGGCTGGGTGAAGGCAATTCATCCTGGGGATCGGCAACGGGTCTTTGAGGAATGGTACCGAAGCACACAAGAGAATCGCCCTTTCCGATCAGAGTACAGATTTCAACGGCCTGACGGTCTCTCAACCTCGGTGCTGGGGCAGGCTTCTGCTGAGCTGAATCCGACCGGGGAGCCAGTCGGTTACGTGGGGACGGTCACTGACATCACCGAGCAGAAGCAGGTCGAGGAGGCTTTGCAGGAAGCCCGCGATGAACTTGAGCACAGGGTTCAGGAACGCACTGCCGAACTGTTCGTGGCCAATGAGCAACTGAAGAAGGAAATGGAAGAGCACAGGCAGGCAGAAGAGAAGATATCCGAGACTAAAACAATGCTTCAAACGGTTTTCAACGGCATTTCGGAACCTCTGATGATGCTTGACAAAAGCCTTTCAATCCAAATACTCAACGAAGCCGCGTGCAACTACTTTCAAGTTTCCAACCCTTTGGATTTCACCGGGAAAACATGCTACGAGCTGGCAGGTGGCAGGTGTGCGCCGTGCGAGAACTGTGTCGTCAGGTCGGCCATTGGGGAGGGAAGGAGTGTCACCTTCGAGCGAAAAGGGCTCCTTGACCCTGAGCGTTCGGAACTGGTGACGGTGTACCCTGCCGAAGAGACGGCACATGGATTTTCCGGCGCAGTCATCCGTATCCACGACATTACGGAAAGCAGAAACCTTGAGAGGCACTTATTGCGTGAGGACCGGCTCTCATCGCTGGGGCAGCTCTCAGGAGGCATCGCGCATCAAATCCGCAATCCTCTCTCGGGAATCAACATCTTCGTGCACATCCTGAGTGATGAGAAGAAGTTCAACCGCACAAGCCAGGAGTTGAGGATTTTAGGGGAGATCATGAAGAACACCAGCAAGATCGATGGCGTCATCAAGAGAGTGCTGGATTTCTCAAGACAATCGGTCAACGCCCTGGACACTCTGGAAGTCGGCTCACTCATCGAGGACGCGGTGGAGCTCTGGCGTTCGAGGATCAGGAAAGATGGAATAAAGCTGACAGTGTCCCTTGAGGAGAATCTTTCAAAGGTTCTGGGGGATCCTGTTGAAGTCCGGCAGGTATTGAACAACCTGGTTCAGAATGCCGTTGAAGCCATGGGGAAGGGCGGCGTCCTGGATATCACCGCCAGGAGAGGAGTCCTCTCATTTGATGAAAGACGCTCGGCGGTGATCATCAAAATCCGGGACAGCGGCCGAGGGATACCGTTGGAACAGCAAAGAAGTATTTACAACCCCTTTTTCACGACCAAAGCCACAGGGGTCGGCCTGGGTCTCGCAGTTGCGCAGCGCATTGTCACCCGCCTGGGGGGGACCATCTCGTTTGAGAGCACACCGGAGGTGGGAACTGCATTTTGCGTGGAACTTCCCACGGCATCAAGGGTCTGAAAAAGGAGTTTACATGGGTCACGTTATTACCAGCCTGCGCTCACGACTGATCATCCTGGTGCTTCTCGCCGTCCTGCCTGCTTTTGTCGTGATCATCCATTCGGGCATACAACAGCGTGAACTGGCCTATCGGGACGTGGAAAGCGACCTTCGAATAACGCTCCGGCTTGTTTCAGCAAAGGAGGAAGCTGTAACCGAGGGGGCGTCTCAATGGCTTAAAGCTCTGGCACTTCATCCTGATATGGTCACCATGGACTCGTCCAGGTGCTCGGAATTTGTCCGTCGCATGCTTGATGAACACGGGCCTTACGTCAACCTGGGAGTACGCGATGCGCGTGGTAATCTGGTCTGCAGCGCGATCCCCTTCAGCAGCCCCGAGAATGCGCAAGACCAAACCTATGTTCAACGCGCCTTTGAAACTCAACAATTTTTCGTCCGTGAGTATGAAATTCAGCCATCCACTGGAATTGCATCCGTCTGTTACAGCCAGCTGGTGGTTGATGCGAAGGGCGAGCTGGCTGCGATCTTCGCTGAGCAGCCCTTGGCCTGGTTCTATGAGCTGGCCGCCAATGCAGAGCATCCCCCCGATACCACCATCACTCTCATAGACCAGAAAGGGACTGTCGTGGCCCGTTATCCCAATCCGAAGGAATGGGTGGGCAAAGTTTGTCCGGAGGTGGAAATTATCAAAACCATTATGGCTCGAGAGGAGGGAAACGTTGAAGCCGAAGACATAGACGGGATTCGACGCCTCCATGTTTTCACGCGATTGAAAGGAGCGCAGCCGGGCGGGTTTGTGTGTGCAAGCACAGCATTAAACAGTGTCCATGCCTCAGCCAACGAAATCCTGCTCAAAAACCTCCTCGCCCTCGCAGGTGTGACTTTGCTGGTGCTCGCCGGGGCATGGCTGTACGGACACCTGCTCATCGTGCGCAGTGTGAATTTGCTGTTGGATCTGGCACACAAACTGGGCCAAGGAGAACTCAGTGCGCGCAGCGGTTTGCGCCGTAAAGACGGAGAATTCAGCAAACTGGCGTCAGCCTTCGACGACATGGCTGAGTCACTCCAAGCCCGTGATGAACAGCGAAGCCTGGCGGAGGAATCGCTTCACAGGAGCGAAGAAAACTTTCGAAGTCTCGTTGAAAACTCTCCCACGGGTATTTCCATCATTCAGGATCACATGGTGGTGTATGTGAACCCTGAGCATGAAAGGCTCTCCGAACGTCCATTTGTGCAGAGCCGAAGGGTGGATTTTGAAGGAATTCACCCCGACGACCTGGAAGAGGTCAGGAAGCTCTATAATGATCTCGCTTCAGGACGAATTGAGCAGGCGGATCTCAGCTTCAGGTTCCAACGACTCTCCGAAGGCGGTGACGGCGGAACCATGAAATGGCTCTATTGCCGGGCAAACACAATTCAATACATGGGCAGGAAAGCCATTTTGATCAACATGACCGATATCACGCGAATCAAAGAAATGGAGCACCTTTTGGGGATCCAGGATAGAATGGCATCTCTTGGGCGAGTCACCGCCGGCATTGCCCATGAGTTGAGAAATCCGTTGTCCGGCATCAACATTCATCTGACCAACCTTGAAAGAATTTGCAGCAGCCTGGACCGGGAAAGGATGCAGAAAGCGATCGATATCACAGGGCAGCTCAAGAACGCCTCCAACAGAATCGAGTCCGTCATCAGAAGAGTCCTGGACTTTTCAAAGCCCGGCGCACTCAAGTTCGTTACTGCGGACGTCAACCATATCATTGACGAGTCCATCGAACTTTGCGCCGCAACTTTAAGGAAAGGAGAGATCGACATCACAAAGTCGCCGGCGCCTGATTTACCGGGGTGCCTGGTGGACCCTTCCTCCCTGCAGCAGGCACTCATGAACCTGATCACCAATGCCATCAATACGCTCAAGAATTGGGACGGACCCAGAAGGGTGGAAGTCTCTTCAGAGGCCAATGAAAGCCATATCCTGATCAAGGTTGCCGATTCAGGGCCGGGGATACCTTCGCACTTGACGGACAGGGTCTTCGAACCGTTCTTCACGACTCAGAAAGACGGGCTCGGGATAGGGCTGAGCATCTGCCACAGGATTGTGTCCGACCATGGCGGCTCATTGAAGGTGTCTCCGAGCAGGTGGGGCGGGGCCGAATTCACCATCGAGATCCCGAGGAGGAGCGTGGAAAAGTCTTTCCTGGGTTGAGCCATTCACTCTCCGAGGCTTTTTGTTCAATGGCTTGCCGTGCGCGCGGGGCTGAAGCCCGCCGCTGCCAAGCGGGTGAGCCACGAATCCGTAGGGGCGGTCTTTACGCCCGCCCTTCGCGGCTGATAGTGTGCCACGGGGCTTCCACTTGGTGACCCCTGAGTGAAACGGGCACAAGGCCCTGGGCTACCCCAATCCGTAGTCTAGCCCCTTGCGGGCGTTGGGGTGGGTTCAGCAAACATGTACGGAATATAATGCCTTCTTGAACACCCTCTTGCGCGAAGGGACGGAGCACGGCTGACCATGGTGTCCTACCGCATCCATGTGATTGACGATGACGTCAGCATAAGAGACGGGCTGGTCACGGCTCTCGAGGACGCGTATCGGGTTGAAGCCTTCCCCACGGCGGAGGAAGCCCTTGAGGCCCTGGAGAAGGAAACCCCGGACCTCATTCTCCTGGATATCGGGCTTCCCGGCATGAACGGCGTCGAGGCTCTCCACCGGATCAGGGACTCCCATCCCGAGATTCTTGTCATCATGATCTCCGCTTATGAAGATATCGAGACGGTAATCTCCTGCATGAAGCTTGGGGCTCATGACTACGCGGTGAAACCCATCCACATGGATGCCCTCGAGGTCACCATCCGAAATGCCCTGCAGACCATAGCCCTGAAGAGAGAGGTGCTGACTCTTCAGGAAGACTCTCTGGAGCAGCATTTCCCGTTTATCACGGCGGAAAGCAAGCAAATCACGCACCTGCTGGAACTCGTGCAAAAGGTGGCCCGCAGCCCTGACACCCCCGTGATGATCCTTGGGGAAACAGGAACCGGCAAGGAATTGATCGCCAGGGCCATTCATTACCACAGCCCTCAATCCGGAGGGCCCATGGTCACGGTGAATTGCGCCGCCATTCCCAGGGATCTCATCGAGAGCGAGCTCTTTGGACACGAGCAGGGAGCTTTCACCGGGGCGCGGCAGCAAGGCAAGAAAGGTTTGATTGAAGAGGCTGCGGGCGGCACCTTGTTTCTTGACGAGGTGGGTGACTTGAGTCCGGAAGCTCAAGGGAAGCTTCTTAGATTCTTTGAAGACGGCGGATACTACCGGGTCGGCGGGACCAAGGCCCTGAGGGTTCAAACCAGAGTCGTTTCCGCCACCAACAAGGACATCATGAAAATGATCGCCGGCGGAGCTTTCAGGGAGGATCTGTTCTACAGGCTGGGGGTCATTAAACTGGAAGTTCCCTCTTTGAACATGCACCCTGAAGACATCATTCCCATTGCCATGCGTTTCCTTGTGGAATTCAGTCAGAAATTCGGAAAGCGCTTCACCGGCATAAGCCCGGCCGCTGAAAGCGCTTTAAAGGGCTTTCACTGGCAGGGCAATGTCCGTGAACTGAGGAATGTGATCGAAAGAGGAGTTCTCATCGGCACCGGCCCTGAGCTGGGGCTGGAAGACGTCGGCATTGTCTGTGGGCCCGAGAAGGACGAGCGCGAAAGAGAGAAAACCCTATTTCCCCCCTTCTCCGCCGAGGGTGCCGACCTCACCTCCATATTGGAGTCCATTGAGAAACACTACATCGCAGAAGCACTCAAGATGGCCGGAGGCAATGAAAGCAAGGCCGCCCAACTTCTCGGCCTCAACCACCATACCTTCCGCTACCGCAGAAAGAAGCTTCAGGTCCGATAGACTCAGCCTTTTCGGGTCTTCGCGGATTCGCGTGAGCGATGCCTGCCGTAGCATAGCCCCTCGTGGGCGCCGGAACGGGCACAAGGCCCTATAGTACCAGGCGACAAACTCTGAAACAGCATGACTCCGGCTGTTTTCACGCCAATCCACAATGAGCCCTTTTTTCCAGCACATCCTTGCATCCATTCCCACCCCACCGCAACCCACCCGCCCGAAACGCCGAAAGAAAGCCGTCATTCCCCCCCGAAACCTTTCCCCCTTCTCTCCAAGAACCTGAATTTTTTGCAGATTCGAATTTTTTCGAATCACATTTCGAAATTCTTCTATAAACGGGGCAAAAGCTCGGGGCCAGGAATCATGGAGAAAGTCTCAAGTATTGACATTCATGACTGATTGTCTGTTTTTCTCCCTATGGTACACCCCTTGCACTCGGCAGAAGTTGGATAAACTTGACGTTTTTTTTCAGCCGGGGAGAGGAGGTGTGAATGGTTTCGCAGCCCAACATGCTCGGCAAAAAGGTCCTTCTTGTCGATGGCGATGAACTCGTGAGGAGTGCAATGTTTTCATTTTTGGAGGACAAGGGCTGTGAACTGACAACGTGCGAGACAGCGAGGGAGGGGATTGAAGCTCTCAACAGAGAGGACTTCGACATCATCCTGTGTGACCAGTTTCTGCCGAACGCAGACGGAATTATGTTTTTTAACCTCATGGGATGTGCTCACCCTGCTTGCAGGAGGGTCCTGCTGACAAGCCCCAGAGAGGCTGCTTACCGACCTGACGTCCTCAAAAAGGGAATCGATGCCGTCATCGAGAAGCCTCTCACTGCCGAAGCCGTTGGAAACTGCCTCGAGCAGATGATTGGAGCCGCCTGACGCGCTGAAACCGTTGCGCAGGCCTTATTCGTCAGGCAAAGGTGGCTTGTGATTGCTTTTTCCTGGCGGGTAGACCCATTTGATCATTCTGAAAGGGTAATTTGTACTCATTTACTTCATGGCCCGCGATGTTTAACCTTTTGCCAACAATTCTTGAACCTGATGCATGGAACCGGAGGCATTGGGAAAAGTATCATGGTGCCGGAAGCCATGGAGTGAAAAGAAGGAGGTGCTTGTTTTCCAAGAATATAAAGATCATCGCGAAACCTGACTGTAATTTATTGTAAGGCTTTATTGAAAGAGAGGAGAAGAAACAATGGCTACTAAACATACATATAAAATGGTTATTGTGCTGGCGGCCTTGATGCTCTTTGCCGCCACAAGCGCGCAGGCCGCGCTCTTCCGGGTGGGGCCGAACGTTGTTCCCTCACCTCCGGGCAACGGCTACCCTCTTTGGTATCAGGATACCCTCGGCGTGGCCCTCGATCTTTGCATACCGGAGACCGCGGCCCAGGATGCCGCCTGTTTGGCTCCGCCTGTGCCCGACCCAGCTCAGCCGATTGCGTTCCCGGGCAACTGGCCGGATGAGTCTTTCTGGCATGTTGCGGACGCCACCTTTGATTTTGACGCCGCCGGCACCAATTCTGCCCTTCTGGTGCAGGCGCTGGAGGCGGCTTTTGGCGGTGGTGCTGCGGCAGTGGGCGATCAGATCGTGTTTGGCCGCATTCGGATCCGCATCGATGCTCCAGTGGACGGCACTTACACGGTCACTTACCCCTACGGCGAGCAAGTATTTCCCGAGGTCACAGCGGGAACAAAGGCGATCAACGTCACCTCGGACATTGGAATCGGCGCCCCGGGCGATTTCACCGGTGCTTTGAACAGCGCCATCGGACCCTTCCTGATTCCGCTTGCGGATCCAGTCATTATAGACGGTGACACTTTCCTGTCCAATGGGCTGACCGCGGGTCCAGTCACCGGGAGTCCCTTCGGAACCAATTTCTTTAGAGTCTGTGTCGACAACCCCGCAGGCTTGGGCCTGAATGGGTTGCCACTTACTAACGGTGGCCTCAGATGCATGGAGACAGCGGACTTCACGGTCATCGGCAAGGTGCATCAGGGTGCGATCGGCAGCCCGCTCACCCTGGACCGCGCGACCTATGCCCGGAGTGCCGGCCTCGCTCACGTGGATGTCTTTGCGACAGCCACCTCAGGCCCCGGCGCGGCGCCCCCTGTTATCTCCTTTGGGGATGCTTTGGGGACTAATTTGATGCCTTCAAAGCTCATGAACGGCCCGACCGTGAACAACCAGACCGTGCCCCCGACGATTCTTGGCCAGTATTACGGGCAGAGCATTCCAACCGACGCCAGGGCCATCCCTGCCGCCGTGATCGTTACCAATGTGGCGGACAACCCACCGTCCTCGGTCACCCGGTCCCTGGTGGATGAAGTCACCTTCAGTCAGGCGAGTTACGATCCCGCCGACGGGAGCCTGACCATCACGGCAACCTCCAGTGACAAGGGTGATTCGGTTGCGCCGGCGATTCTACCGCCGCAGCTTTTCGTCATAGGGCTTCCCGGAAGTTTGACCGGTTCTGATGAACTGACGATCACCCCTATCGGTAGTACTGACCCTGCCGAACGGCAAGGTTCCTTCACTATTCCCCCGTTTACTGGCGGTCCGGTTCCTCCCTTCGCGGTCACCGTGATCTCCTCAGCGGGCGGTCAGGACGCGGAAGTCGTCACTGCTGTGGCTGGAGGCGTCTTCAGAGCCGGTGCTCCGGTTGCGGTCGATGACAGCGTCTCCTTCGTGGCAGGCAGTACCGCGCCCGTGCCGATCAGTGTGCTGCAAAATGATTTCGGTTTTAACCCCGCCACGGTGGTGATCGTGAGCCAAGGCAACAACGGCACAGCGTTGGCTAATCCAGTTACGGGAGTGATCAGCTACTCTTTTATTAATAGTAATCTCGTGGGGGACGACACGTTCACTTATAGCGTTCGGAGCGCCGTTGCTCCCTCCGGTTTTGTGTCCAATGTGGCGACCGTCACTGTAACGACCACGGCTCCTGTGGGCGGACCGGTGCCTACCGCCAACCCCGACACGGCATCCGTGGCCGTGGGGGGCAGCGTCCTCATCAACGTACTGGCCAACGACACTGGCAATGGCGACACGCTCAATCTTGCTTCGGTGACGATCGGAACGCAGCCCACAAGGGGGACGGCGACGCCCAATCCAGCGAATGGGTTCATCACCTATACCCCCAACGGCACGACGCCCAGCACGGACACGTTCACCTACGCAGTGAGTAACACCAACGGCAACCTTTCCAACTTTGCGACGGTGACTGTGACGGTTACCGCGCCCGAGACCCTCACCGTGGCGCTGGCCGAGTACCGACAGCTCTCGCGCCGCTGGAGAGTGAGTGGCACGTCCACCGTGCGGGCCGGCCAGACGATCACGATCACCTATGCGAATGGGACCATGCGGAACGCCCAGCTCGTCAATGGAGTCTCGACCACCAACGCTACCGGCTACGTGATTAGAACGGCCGTCGTGGACGCCCTCGGCAACTGGGCGGTGGATTTCATCCTTCCGTCCAACCTCGGGATTGCCAATCCAACCAACACCGGCAACAACACCCCCACCGGCTCCTTCTGGACCTCGCCGCCGAGGAATGTCCGGGTGACCTCGTCGTTCCCGGGGGGTGCGAATGTTACCGCGAACCTAACCATCAGGAACTGAACCGGCCTTGAGGCCGCAAAACCGCGAGCCCGGATCGCAAGGTCCGGGCTCCTCTAAAGAGAGACAAAACATAGCAGCGCTCAAGAAAACAGAAACTTAACACCAAGGACAAACAACGAGGGGGTAATCAATGAAGACTCTATTCAAATTAATCACCCTGGCGGCGGCGATCCTGGCCTTTGGCCTTCAGCCAGCTACCGCAGATAAACTTTTGGGCACGACCGGTTCGGGCAATACGCCGAGTCCTTTCAGCGTGCTCGTTGAGATCAATCAAGGTAACGGCAAGCTCAAGCAAACGATCGGGCCGGTGGGCTATAAGGTCAACGGGATGGCCTGGGACAGAGCGTCCCAGACGCTCTACGCGACGACCTCCGTCAAAGACCTGAACTTCCACGGGTTGATCACGATCAACACCTCGACCGGACAGGGTACGCCCGTTAATCCGGCTGCAGTCAACTTTGGGCTTTCTGGTAATACTTCTCCCATCATGGCCATCACGATCGATTCCCACGGTCAGATGGTCGGCTGGTATCAGGAGTTCAGCGGGACGACCGACACTTTCGTCACCATCGATAAACTCACCGGCCTCGCGACGGAGTTTCCTGACACGGGAATCGAAGCCGCGCGCATTGGGCTGTCGTTCAACGCCGTCGACCAACTGTGGCTGATTGACAGTCCTGTGGCTGGTGCTGACGGCCAACTTATCCAACTCGTTTGGCTCATCGATCCTTCCACGGGCAAACCGGTTTTGAACGGGTTATTGTCTCCGCCGACGGCAGCCTTTCTGGGCGATTTCAGCCCTTCGAAACACCATTATTATGGGATTAACAAGGACCCCCAAGGGGCTGATCCTACCCGTGCTGATCTTGTGGAGGTCAACATCAAGAAGGGAAAAGTGAGGACCGTGGGTCCGACCGTCAACGACCTGCATACGATCACGTTCGTCAAAGGCCCCATCAAATAAGAAATAAGAAATCGGAGAAGTAACGGCAGGAGCGGGAAACCGCTCCTGCCGTCTGCGCGGTCTATTCCGCCAATCGGAGTACAGCGCGCAGGCGATGGGCCCCGAAGACGTCCTGCCGGCGCCGCCGGGCGCCCACGCTGAAGCCGCCGTTTACCACATCATTCTGTAAGCCGGTCGAATGCTTCCCAAAATGTGGGGAACGATTTGGCCACCGCTTCGGCCCCGTTGATCTCCACGCCCCTGACCCGCAGGCCCGCCTGGCCATGGCAATGCGATGATCGTCATGGGCTTGGATGGCGCTTCCCGGGCCCCTCAGCTTTGACCTTTCGGTTTCCAGACCATCCGCAAGCTCCAGGACCGGAACCCCGAGATTGCCCGGCTCCAGAGCAACGACGCGGAGCCGGTCCGATTCCTTCACTCTCAGGTGCGCAGCATTTCGGATACGGGTTCGTCCCCCGGCAAACGCCGCCGGCACGGGCAGGGTGGGCACCATGTCCGGCATCCGGTTCATATCCAGATCCACGGGATTCAGGCGCTCTGCCGGCTCGGGAGCGTTCTATACTCGTTTAGGTTGAAAAGTTTCATTATTCAGGTGCTACGAATCGTAGGTTTCGGGTGTCAGGTTTCAGGTGTCAGGCACAGGAATCACAACAGCTGAAACCTGAACACTGAAACCTGAAACCTAAACCCATGTCAGCCCCGAGGGGTTCTTCGATGCAAAATGAAAGATTTCAACCTTCACGAGTATATCTTCTCACTCTGCGGCGTATGACAGGAGCACGTGGTCGGGTATTGGGTTTAACCATCCTCCCTCCGGCTGCCGGTGCGTCGGCCTTTCTGTTTGAACGAGGAGTTGTCACAAGATCGAGCCGTTGCGGCCAAAGGGGAAGCGGCGTCAAGTTCCATTTCCCCTTTGTCACGGGTCCCACCGTGCATGTCTCATGTGGTCTCGCAAACACGTCGCGAGCTCATCCCACCGGAATCCCCGATCGCCCGGCCCTCTGAGCGAAGTGGCGTCCTTGTTGACCCGGTCATCTCCCTCCTCGGGCATCCCAACGCGGCTGGAGACCTTGCGCGTATCCCCCGCCCATGGGTGCGGCGCCACCTCGCAGAGTATGCTTTTGGGCTGTTCTGATTTGTGTTAATTATACCTCACCGTATCCCCGTTCAGGAGGACATGTTGCGTTCTGCTTCCGGGGTGCTCTTTACGAACCGGCTCGGACGGGGAGAATGCCGCCACGTAAAGCCGGCGAGGCATGGAGGTCGATTCCGCCGAATCGAACGATTGGCTGAAACCGGGCAAGGCCGCATGGAACATGCAGCCGCGACAAGCGCGCAGGAATAAGGAACGGAAGAGATGAAACCGCCCAGGCTGAAAGAAATCGAAGCAATCTTGCGGGAACGCCGTGATGATCTGGCACGAGATTACGGCGTCACGGAAATCGGCGTCTTCGGCTCATGCGTCCGGGGGGAGGCCTCCGGCGAAAGCGATATCGACATCCTGATTGCATTCGATCGGCCGGTGGGGTTCTTCAAGTTTTTAGAGCTCGAGGACCGCCTGAGCGAATGGCTCGGTGCGAAAGTGGACCTGGTGACCAGGGCGGCGCTCAAGCCGCATATCGGCCGCCGCATTCTTAGCGAGGTGGCCATGCTGTGAAGCGCGACTATCGCGATTACCTCGAAGACATGTTGACGGCCATAGACGAGACAGCCGAATTCACCGGGGGCATTTCCTTCGATGTGTTCACTCAGGATCGCAAGACGATCAATGCTGTGTTGCGCAGCCTGGAAGTGCTCGGGGAGGCCGCCAAGCGCATTCCCGACGACCTGCGCGCCAAGGCGACGCGTGTACCGTGGAAATACATTGCAGGAATGCGCGACAAGCTCATTCACGAGTATTTCGGCGTGGACCTGAGCATTGTTTGGACGGTCATCAAGAACGAACTGCCGCCTCTTCGACCCCAAATCGAACTTCTGATGGCAAACCTGGAAACAGAAAAGTAACCTTTACAGGGAATGACCGTAGCCGAAAGCTGCCGCGTCCCTATCACGAAGGATTTCGCCTAAATCTTCGGCCGGTATGACGGCGTTCAGACTCCGTTCGAGCACGGACCACCATGCTCCAAACCAGTGCCTCCCTCACACCGTGCTGCGCCAGTGTTCCATTGCACAAGTCATTGATCTCTAATGACGTCCGGGCGCGTGAGCCGGGACCGAGGAGCCCTCTGGGCCCCGATTCCGGCTTTCGTTCGAAAATCGCCTCCGCTGTGGCCTCGAAGGCGGGCGTCCATGCTGATTTTCGCGGATTCCCGGCTCCCCGAAGATTTCTGTGAATGAAACTTTTCAACCTAAACGAGTATAACATCCTCACCAACGATCGGACCAATTTAGGTGCAGCCATCATCGCCGGCACCATCACGATCATTGCGAGCCCGACCCACGGCACCGTCGGTTTTAATGCCGCGGGCGCAGTGACCTACACGCCGACGAATCCCGCCCTTGTGGGAGTCGACACCTTCACCTACAGAGTCACGCCGACAACTCCTCTGGGATCCGCGTCGAACGTTGCGACGGTGACTATCACGACCACGGCTCCTGTGGGCGGTCCCGCACCCATCGCCGTCAATGATGGGCCTTTCAACGTGCAGCAGAGTACGGCGTTGGACATCACTGCCGCCACTCTGATTGCCAACGACTCGGCCAATGGGGGCTCCGCCATTGCTCCAGCTACAATTCAGATCGTGCCGGGGTCGGTGACGGGTGGTACGGCCGTCGTTGCTCCAGCTACCGGCAATGTGACTTACACCGCAGGCGCTGTGGCAGGTGCCTTCGGCTTCAGCTATACGGTGGCAAATGCGACCGGCCAGCGTTCGGCGCCCGCCTCGGTTGCGATGAACGTGGTTGCAGCTGCGGATGTGCTCCGCATAACCAGAGCACAGTTCCGCACTGGTACCTCGCGCTGGGATCTGGCGGGCACCTCTACCGGTACGGCCCCCGTTACGGTCACCCTGGTTCGTACCGGGCAGGTCATCGCGGCTAACATTCCTGTGGCCGGCGGCGCCTGGACAATTAATGTGATTCCCTCCACGGTGGTTCCCGGGATCGGTGATACCGTTCGTGCGACAACCACCGCAGGTGGGAATGCAACCTTAAATGATACTCGCCATACTCGTCGCGGTGATCTTGGGGGCATTCGTCCAGCAAGCGTCCGCACAAGCCATGTCGGCAGCGTTCTGTCAGAGGTTTGAGGCCATATTCCCCATTCTCCTGGGCACGACCGGTGCCTGCAACAACACTGGGCAGGGCGGTAAGTGCACTCAAACGAGTACACTTGTGCTGCTCGATCCGCAGACCGGCGCGCTCATCAAGACGATCGGTCCGGTGGGTTTTACGGTCAACGGCTTGGCCTGGGACCCCAAGTCTTTGAAGTTGTACGCGACGACTGCCGCCGGAGATGCAACCTTCCATGGCCTGATCACGATCAACCCCTTTACGGGAAAGGGTACGCCCGTTAATAAGAATGTCGTCAATTTCGGGCTTGGCCCTGGCAAGTCTCCTATCCACTCCATCGCCATTGATGTCTTCGGGCATATGGTCGGCTGGTATGACGAGTTCTCCTCCCCGGGCGTGCCCACGGGCAACGACAGTTACGTCCGGATCAATCAGCGCACCGGCGTCGCGACTGAGTTTAGCACTGGGCTCGACACGTCTCGGAATGGGCTCTCGTTCGGCGAGTTCAACGTCCTGTGGAATATCGACGCCCCCCGTTTTGTGGACGATGCTCTTGCTCAAACTCAAACCGCTCACATGATCAATCCCTTCGATGGAAAACCGTTGTTGTCCAAGCTGTTGTGCGATCCCCCGACGGACACGTGCCAGCCCACGAACGCGGCTCTTGGCGATTTCCGTCCAGGGACCAACCTCTACTATGGGCTTAACTTCGAGAGCGGAAACCCTACGACTTTCATCATGGTGGTCGATCCCATCGCAGGAACAGTGACCGAGCTTGGGCAAACCGTCGATGATCTGCATACGATCACGTTCATCAAAGGCCTCTGGTAAGAGCGCTGAGAAGTAACGGCAGGACGGCAGGGGCGGGTAACCGCCCCTGCCGCCTACGAGGGCTATTCAGCCAATCGGAGTGCCGCGCAGGCGATGGGCCTCGAAGACGTGCTCACGGCGCAGGCAGTTTTTATGGCCAGGAGTCGAATCCGGCCGCAATACCTGCTCACGTCATCGTGACCGCAACGGATCCCGGTGCAGTCACCGCGACTACCCCCCACGCCTCTCGCGAGCCCCGTCGTCGATGTCCTGAAGATCACAAAGGCCGTCTATACGCTCGACGCGGAGAACCTCGTCGTCGAGGCCAATTCAAGCGACCGGGTGGCAATGCCAACCCTGACAGCCCTCGGCATTGGAGCGTTGAGTGTCGCAGCTCTGGGTCCGACACGGCAGTTGGTTGCGGACCCTGTTGCCGAACCACCCGCAAGGATCACCGTGAAGTCGTCTGCCGGCGCATCGGGCACGGAGTCCGTGGTCATCGTCCCGAGTCTGAACCTGCGGCCCCATTCACAGAGTTCATGGTGAAAAACACCCGGAATGGGCGTTCCCGAAAACAACGAATTCACCTAAACCGCACCACACAGCAAAGAATCTCAGCGATTTCCGAACACGCGGGCCTCGGGGGGAGGGCGTAAAGCCCTCCCCTACGGATTGTCGCTTGAGCCGCATGGTAGGGGCGGGGTTTATTCCATATGCATCAAGCTATCTGGGGTCGTCTCAGAAAACGGATTTTAAAGTACGCTAAGTACACGTCTGCAGAATAAAGTGATCAATAAATGAACCGTCACCCCGGCGAAAGCCGGCATCCAGAAGACCACAGCAAAATGCCACATTTGAACCTTGACAAGTATAGATCTCGAGTCGTCATCCGCTCTAACCATTCCCGAGCGCCAAGCACCTGCTGAATCATGAGCGTATTGATGTAGACAAGGCTTGCCTGGAGCAGGTGCAGAGAGAGGAGCCCAATCTCCTGGTTTTCCCGACGGTTTCCACCAGAAGGTCCACCAGTTGGTCGGTAAGGTCCTCGGTCAGGCGATAGAGGAAGGTCGCCATGAGGGTCGCCTTGAGTGGCTCAGCACGGCGGCGCAGTTCGAAAGGGTGAATTACAAGGAGGGTGTCAAGCCAGCCCATCGTTGCAGGATCCAACTTCTGGGAGATAGTTTCGCAGAAGCGCGTTTCATGACGTTGGACAGCGGAACCAACCAACCGGCGGATCTGTTCGGCGGCTGGAAGTTCGATGAAAAGCTTCCGGCATCGCTCAAGCACGGCATCTTTGAGCTGATTCATGCGATGCTCCTGATCCAGGAGCTCGTCTATCAGCCGCACTTCCAGTGCTTCGGCATCAGGAACAGTTGCCTCGCGAAAGCCAATCCATTCGCGGATCTCGGCCCCATGATACTTGACGACCCGGCTTTCCCATCGGTAACCCCTCCATATCTCCTCGGAAACTCCGACATGGAGGGCGATGTGTCGGATCAAATCAGGGGGGACTTCACTCGGATCCTCTGGGAACCGGCTCTCTTGCTGAAAAAACTTCAACAGTACGGCGAATCCTAGGCGAGTGGCACCGGTTTTGTTCCGAAGCAGCTTCTGTTCCTGGGGCAACAAAGCCCACTGCAGATCCAGTTCCTCTGGGTTCAATCGGCGCTTCATATGTCCTGCGTTCTACTTGTTTGACTTAACTGTCAATGATACAGTTTACACGATACGTCATCACTGTATTTCCGGTGGCCGAAGTTCGGCAGGTTCAATTAGGACAGCGAGTGGCGATTTACTGCCGGGTCTCCACTGCCGATCAGTCATGTGAACGGCAAGAGTGGGAGGTGCGGGCCTACGCTGAGCAGGCAGGCTTCGAAGTGGCAGGTGTATGGAAGGAGGTGGCTTCCGGCTCCAAGGACGAACGCTCCGAACGGAAGAAGGTCATGGCCCTGGCTCAGAAACGAGCCATCGACGCCATTGTCGTCACGGAGCTTACCCGATGGGGGCGCAGCACCTTCGATCTTCTAGACACCCTCCATGATCTCCAGAGCTGGAACGTCTCGCTGATTGCCCAGACGGGGCTACAGTTCGACCTAAGCACTCCTCAGGGCAAACTTGTTGCCTCCCTGATGGCAGTCTTGGCCGAGTTTGAACGCGACCTGCTTAGAGAGCGCATTCGATCGGGCATCGCTGCCGCCAAAGCCAGAGGAAAGGTGTTTGGCCGCAAACCTGGCGAACGACCTAAATCTGATCGGCTTGCTCCCAGGGTACTTCACTTTGTGGACAAAGGCCTTTCCTATCGAACTATCGCCAAAGAACTTGGTCTTAGCAAAAACACGGACATGAGCGTTGTCCAAAGGAATCGATCCAAAAAGATGAACACTCAGCAGGCAATAAATAGGTGAGGCCGTCATATGAAAAGACTCATGGAACGCATTTCCGTTGATCCACATGTGTGTCATGGTCAGCCGTGCATCAAGGGCACCAGGATTATGGTGTATTTGGTCTTGGAACTTCTGGAGGCAGGGCTTGCGCCGGACAGGATTATTCAGGACTATTATCCTCAGATTGATAGGCAAGATGTCGAGGCTTGTCTGCACTATGCAGCCGGCTTGATACGCGATGCCGAGTATGTTCCTTTCGAGAGATCAGCCTGATGATAAAGTTCCTGCTGGATGAAAATGTCCCTCTTCCTATTGGAGTCTTCTTGCGTGATATGGGCTTTGATGTCGTCCACACCAAAGAACTTGAAATGCTTGGCGCATCCGATGACCATATTATGGAGCTGGCCCGGCACGAAGAAAGGACTCTAATCACTTTCGACAAACATTTTGCTGATCTCGTTCTTTACCCGCCTAATACCCATTGGGGAGTTATTCGAATTCGCATCCATCCACCTCTGCTTGACGATGTCACTCAGGCCCTTGAGCATTTCTTGAAGCAGTTTGACATTTCTGCCATTCGAGGGACTTTGATCGTATTGGAGAATGATGGCTTTAGAATTCGCAGGGCTGCATTGACTTGATATCAACTTATGGTCCATAGAGACGTGCTACTTTGCCCCTGGTAGTGCGAATGTTGGGGTTGGGCCTATTACACGGCGGCGCAGTACCGGATCTCGAATCCCCTTGGCGGGAGGGGAACTATGGATGGAAGACTGCCTTAACTCAACAGTATTGCCCCCAACCCCTCCCACCAAGGGAGGGGAGTCCGCAGCCTCGACCGTGAGTATCCGGAATTAGGTCAGCGCTTATGCCCCTCCTGCCTCCTGCGGTTTCAAGACAAAACTGAATGTCAAAGACACCGCCGACTTGGTCAAATGCGCTCTAGAAAGCGGCCCCATTGACGCCACCAGATGATTACCCCCTGAAAGAACACTTTTAAGGCTTGGTATATCAAGTTTTTCCAGATTCGAAGTTTTTCGAATCCCATTTCGAAATTTTTCTAAAAGCGGGGCAAAGGCTCCGGGCCAGGAATCATGGAGAAAGACTCAAGTATTGAAATTCATTACCATTTGACAGTCTTCGACTCAAGGCACACCTCTTGCAATCGGCAGAAACAAACTCAACTTGAGGTTTTTTTTAGGCGGGGAGAGGACGTGAGAATGGTTTTGCAGCCTGAAAAGCTCCGCAAAAAGGTGCTGCTCATCGATGGCGATGAACTGGTGAGGAGTTCAATGGTTTCATTTTTGGAGGCCAGGGAGTGTGAACTGACGGCGTGCGAGACTGTGAGGGAAGGGATTGAAGCCCTCGACAGAGAGGACTTCGACATCATCCTGTGTGACCAGTCCGTGCCAAACCAGGACTGCCTTGAGTTCTTCAGCCTCTCAAGAAGTTCTCACCCTGCTTGCAAGAGGGTGCTCCTGACAAGCCCCAGAGAGGCTGCTCACCCTGCTGGCGTTCTCGAGATGGAAGTGGATGCTGTCATCGAGAAGCCTCTCACGGCAAAAAGCGTTGGAGACTGTCTTGAGCACATGATTGAAGCTGCATGATGTGCTGAAACCGTTCCCTAACCGAGTGGCTGCTGCGTTGTCCCACGGGGGGGATTTTTCCTGCTGACTTTGATGAATGACCGTGTCGTATTCGTTAATAGGCTGCCAACAATCAACAGAAAGGAAGGTTTTATGGACGGGAACTTTACCAGGCGAAAAAGACGTTTGAGGAGGATGCTTTGCGCCGGCGTTGCACCGCTGCTCATCGTTCTCTCGCTCTGCTCCGGTGCGAACGCCCAGTGCACGAGCACGGTCACGGCAGACGTAGTGGCCTTCGACCAACCCATTACCTTCAACAGGCTCGGGGCCATCAACCCCAACGGGATGATGTTTGCCCTCAGAGAGGACGTGGTCGATAAGACGAATGGGTTGCCCATCGGGGCCGGTGGAATAGCCGGTCAGGTCAAGCTCAGGAGTAACAAGCGGCCCCGACCCATAGTCCTGAGGGTGAACGAGGGAGAATGCCTCCAGATCAACTTCACGAATCTGCTCAATCCTGCGCCTCAGGGAGAACAGCCTTTCACTCGGCAAGCCGGCATTCACGTAAACGGCATGCAGTTGGTGGGCAGTATTGCGAGCGACGGCTCCTTTGTGGGCAAGAATGCGAGCAGTTTCGCCGACCCTGGTCAGAGCAAGGTCTACAAGCTCTATGCCGAGAAGGAGAATGTCTACCACCTTTACAGTGAAGCGGCTCCGGATGGTGGTGAGGGCAAAGGCGGCACCTTGAGCTGGGGTCTCTTCGGGGCCGTGAACGTGGAGCCGAAAGGTTCAGTCTGGCTTCGGAGCCAGATCACCTACGACGAGATGCAGCTGGTCGCGCCGACAAAAACAGCGGACGGTCACCCGATCGTCGACTACAACAAGCGCTATCCTGCCGACTGGCCGGATGTTTCGCTGCGTGGGCGGCCCGTGCTGAAGATGCGCGACGTCAACAAGACCGTCCACAGCGACATCAACGCCATCATCACAGGGCCGAACCTGGGGTTTTTCCCTGCAGGACAGTTTCCTGCAAACCCGGCTTATCCCAACAGGCAGCAACCCTTCCGCGAATTCACCACCATTTTCCACGACGAAACCCAGATGGTCCAGGCATTCCCCGAGTTCACGAACCCAACGTTTAAGGCCATATTGAACGGGGTGAAAGACGGGTTCGCCATCAACTACGGTTCCGCGGCCATCGGGCCTGAAATCCTTGCCAACCGCAAGGCTGTTGGGCCAATGGCTGATTGCGCGGGCTGCAAGTACGAGGAGTTCTTCCTCACCTCCTGGGCGGTGGGCGATCCGGCAATGATCGTCGACGTGCCGGCCAATGCGCCCCAGACCCTGGGGCAGATCAACGCCGGAACATTAGACCCGCAGCCTGCCCCGAGGCCGAAGGCAAGCAGGGCGTTCTTCCCCGATGACCCCTCGAACGTGCACCACAGCTACATCAACGACCACGTGAAGTTCAGGAATGTTCACAACGGTCCCAAAGAACACCACATTTATCACCTCCATTCCCACCAGTGGTTGTTTACCCCCAACGACGACAACTCCAACTATCTGGACGCCCAGCAGGTCGGTCCGGGCTCCGGCTACACGTATGACATCGCCCATGGCGGGAGCGGAAACAGGAACAAGACCCCCGGCGACGCCATCTACCACTGCCACTTCTATCCCCACTTCGCACAGGGCATGTGGGCACTGTGGCGTAACAACGACACTTTCGAGGGAGGAACCCCCCTCGTTAATGGTATCCCGGTGGCGGGCTCCAGAGCCTACCCCGACGGTGAGATCGTCGCAGGAACCCCCATTCCGGCGGTCGTCCCGATGCCTGGGCTGGCCATGGCCCCAATGCCCGGTAAGGTCGAGATCGTATCCTGTCGGGAACCTGCACTGCCTGGCGACCCGGCCAGAGATGCCGCAGTGTGCGGCCCGGTCAATAACGGAGGCCAGATCAAGTTCGATCAGGCTGATCTGGTGAATAAGAAGCTGAACCCCGGCTTCCCCTTCTACATCGCGGCGCGTGCGGGCCACAGGCCGTCCACTCCCGTGCTCGACATGGCCCCGATGATCGACGGAAGCGGGCTTGAAGACGGCGGACTCCCAAGGCACCTGATTCTTAGCGGCGAGACGACCTCCGTAGTGACCACACTTTCCTTCGACAAGAAATTGGACAGCGTGGCCTCGGAAGTGGTTCCGGAGACCGGAACCCAGGCGGAATTGAACGCCATGGAGGCCCATGCCCAGCTTTTGCACCCGACGTTCAAACCCGATGGGACGCCGGCCCAGTACGAGCTGAACGGTCTTCCCCCTTCGCCAGGCGCCCCCTTTGCGGAGCCCTGCAGGCAGGACAACGGCGACCCGCTGCCTGGTAGCATTGCAGGGGCCCTGAGCGCCAGTGTCAACAGGATTTACAAAGGCGTAATGTTCCAGTTCGACATGACGGTCAACAAAGTGGGCTGGCACCATCCCCAGGCCCGTATCGAGTCCTTGTGGGAAGACGCAGGGCCGACGGTGAATGGAGACAGGCCCCCGCAGCCCTTTGTGATGCGGGCCAACACAGGCGAGTGCATCGAGTTCTGGCACACCAACCTCATCCCGAGCGTGTACGAGCAGGATGACTTCCAGGTCAAGACACCCACCGATGTCGTCGGCCAGCACATCCACCTCGTGAAGTTCGATGTGACGTCTTCGGACGGTGCCGGCAACGGCTGGAACTACGAGGACGGCACCATGAGCCCGGACGAGATCCGGGAGCGGATTCATGCCATCAACACGTTCAACCAGTGTGGCCAACCTGGAAAGCCCGCTTGTTTCGAGCCGAAACTTCACTCCTTTTTCGGCTCCACGTTCAACGGCAGAGACATCACGGGTGCACGGACTCAACTCCAGAAGTGGTACATGGACCCTCTCCTCAACAACCAGGGGAAAGACAGGGGGCTCGGCAACGTTTTCACCCACGACCACTTCGGCCCTTCCACCCACCAGCAGCTGGGCCTTTACGCGACTCTCCTCTCCGAACCTCGGGGCTCTGTGTGGAAGCACCCCGAGACGGGCGCTCTGTTGGGAACTGGTCGCGATGACGGCGGCCCGACCTGGTTCGCCGCCAACATCGAGGATGGTGCCAACAGCTACCGCGAGTTTTTCCTCGAGTTCCAGGACTTCTTCCTCGCGTACCGGGCAGGAAGCGGCGGTGATGCCCTGAACCCGGGTCCTGATCCCGCAGGGGCCATCAACCCTCCCGGGGGCGACGAGGTAGGCCTTCCCTTTCTCCACCTACCGCCTATCGTAGCCGGAGTATGTCCCAACGGGCTCCCGATAGGAGATGCGGGCTGTCCGACGGCCATCTCCGCGCAGGATGACGGCACCTTCCTCGTGAACTACAGGAACGAGACTTTGGCGCTGCGCGTGGCGAACCGTTTGCCCGCCAACAACCGGGACAACAATGTGGCCCAGGCGGCAGGCGTGCAAGGTGACCTTTCCCACGCACTTCGGTCGATTGAGCGTGCGATCCCTGATTTGAACGTGCAACCCACTTTCTTCGTGGAGCCGATTGCCGAAGACATGGGGGACTTCGACCCGTTCACCCCTCTCCTCAGGGTCTATGAGGACGACCAGGTCCGTCTGAGGGTGCAGGTGGGCGCGACGGAGGAGAGCCACATGATGACCGTCCATGGCATGAAGTGGACTCAGGAGTATGCGAGCCCCAATTCCGGGTACCGAAACACCCAGTCCATGGGCATCTCCGAGCAGTTCCAGTTCAAGACTCCCGTTATAGCGGACAAGGGCCAGGTTCAGAACCCCACTAACACCGCCGACTACCTGTACACGACCAACGCATCCATCAACGGCTGGTGGAACGGGAGCTGGGGTCTCATGCGCAGCTACGGAAAGGCCAGAACTGACCTCAAGACACTTCCAAACAACCCTATAGGGGCGGACGGCCATGCGATAACCAACCTCACCGAGTTCAACAACCTTTTCTTCAAGGGTGTCTGCCCTGCGCTCGCACCCAAGAGGAAGTACAACGTCACAGCCGTGCTCGCCAACAAGGCCCTCGGCAATCCCCTCGGCGTGACGATACCTGAGGCCGACGATGTGGGTGCTCTCTCGCACCTCAACCCGATGGGGGGTACCCTCGTGTACAATTCCCGGGCGACAGTCGCAGATCGGGTGCCGCCGGGCGCCGTCCTCCTGCCTGATTTAGGGGTAGGGGACAACACGAAAGTTACAGGCCCGCTCCACGATCCCACGGCGATCCTCTTCGTACAGACCGCTGATCTGAATACGGACGGCACGCTTAAAACGGGTGTGCCCATCGAGCCTCTTGTCCTCAGAGCCAAAGCCGGCGAGTGCATCGAGGTGACGCTGAACAATCAGCTGCCGCTGGATCCGGCTCTCATGCCTGACCTTGCGGGCTTCAATACGATTCCTCCGATCATCCCCTTCTTCAATGCAAACCAGGTGAGACCTTCCAACGAGGTCGGCCTTCATCCGCAGCTCGTGGAGTTCGATATCACGAGGGGCGATGGCACCAACGTGGGCACCAATCCTGTGCAGACGGTCAAACCAAACGAATCCAAGGTTTACCGGTGGTATGCGGGCAACATCAACTACGTGCGGAACACCAAGCTCCTTCTAGCCCTACCCGCACAGTTCGGCGGGACAAACCTCATCCCCTCCGATCCCATCAAACACACGGGCAAGGGGGCTATTGGCGCCCTGATCATCGAGCCCGCCCTCGCAACGAACTGGACCACGGACGCCGGCACCCGGGCCTCCGCAACAGTGAACGGGTTGTTTCAACCCTTCAGGGATTTCACCATCCTGAAGCAGCATGACATCAACATGAGGCAGGCTAACGGCACGGCAGTCCCGCAGATTTTCGGCGGGGAGGATGCCGAAGACTCCGGCCACAAGGCGATCAACTACAAGAGCGAACCCCTCTGGTACAGGATGGGGATCAACCCCTTCACGCCACTCGATTTGACCCATCAGTTCGACTGGCACGCCGTATTCGCGAACAGTGCGCCCACGGTGGGCGGTGTGGATCCGGAAACCCCGATCTTCAAGGCGGCAAAGGGGCAGGATGTGAGGTTCCATGTCCTCGACCCGGGCGGGCAGAACCGCAACAGCGTCTTCTCCCTCCACGGTCACGTGTGGCAGAGAGAGCCTTACATCCTCAACTCCTTTTCCATCGGCAACAATCCACGGAGTCAGTGGATCGGAAGCCAGGAAGGATGGGGACCGACCAGCCACTTTGAGGTGATACCGCAGAACGGTGCAGGAGGCAAAGGAGGGGTGACCGGCGACTACCTCTACCGGGATCAAGCTTCTTTCAGCGTCGATCAGGGTCTCTGGGGGCTCTTCAGGGTTAAGTGACGGTAAAGGTGGTAATTTCTCGTCAGTTGGAGAGTGGGTGCGCCCGAAAGGGCCACCCACTTTTTTTCCGATTTTTTTCCGACTTGGAGCGCTTGGATTGCGCATACGGAGATTTTTCCCACTGCCGGGACCCGGGATTGCTGCCATCGGCTGCCGCCCGGGTCCCATGGTTGCTGGGCTGGGCTAGTACATTCGGGCGAAAGTGTCTGGCCAGTTCCTCCCCTTGATGGGCATAAGCGCTAACAAGATCATTTGGTCGGAAGATGCGCGCGCGATGAAGCTCTGAAAGCGACTTCCAAAGTCCAATCGGCATAGACTAGATTCCCCTCCCTTGATGGGAGGGGTTAGGGGCAATGCTGTTCACTTACCGTGATTAGAACTCCCCTCCCTTGATGGGAGGGGCTGGGGGAGGGTGGAAATTGGCCCCTACGAACCCTTCGAAACTTGTGGATATCGCCAAAGATCTCAGGCGGCGGTCAACCGAAGCTGAAAAGGTCTTGTGGCGGCACCTGAGAAGAAAGCAATTGTGTGGTTTCAAGGTTCGTCGTCAGCAGCCATTAGGGCCCTATGTCGTGGATTTTGTATGTTTTGAGGCAGGAATTGTTATAGAAGTCGATGGCGGTCAGCATGCCGTAGAGAAAGAGAAGGACGAGGAGAGGGACACTTGGCTTGGGAGTCAGGGTTTCCGAGTTCTCAGGTTCTGGAATCATGAAGTTCTCGGAAACATTGATGGCGTCATGGAAACCATAAGGCAACGACTTACAACCCCCTCCCCCGGCCCCTCCCACCAAGGGAGGGGAGTCTTAAGCCCCGGTTGTGACTGCCCGGATTAGAGTTGGCTCTTATGCCCGTGATGGGGGGGCAGGCGGGGGTGAGGAGCGGCTTTGATAAACCCCCTCCCCCGGCCCCTCCCACCAAGGGAGGGGAGATGTGATACGCGAACCGGCTGGAGACTCTTTCCATGCTTTACCAAGCTCTCTAACCGGCAGGAGGCAGATAGGCAGATACCACCCCCGTTGATGCAGAGCGGAAAGAATGCTATACATCTCACTGCCTCTTTTCAGCGGCACGGGAACTGAAGCCCTTCAAGCAAAAGCGAAAGGCACGTGCCCGGTTTGCGGCATGTCCGCTAATCCCACGGGCCCAATCAATGCAAGGCAGGAGTTCATATGACCCGTTGCAGGAGAATCCAAAGCTGTGCCCTCATACTGCTTCTCCTCTGCATGTCGATCCCCCTCCCCTCCTTCGGGGCGGAGCCAAAGCAGGCGGTACCCTCATCCGGGGGCGAGACAGTGGGAAAGCAGACGAGCGAATCAGCCGGCAAGAACGAGTTCGTTCAAAAGAATATAAAGGCGGAATTCTCCATAGAGCCTTCCCAGCCGTCCCAGCCCGGCGCCAAGCTCATGGAAGGCAACTTCGCAGACGTCACGTTCAGGATCTCCGACGCGACGACCAACGCTCCCCTTTCAGCCATGAACCCCATTGTGTGGATCGACCTGCACAAGACCCTGCCGGGCGGCAAGAAGGGGGATGAGATGAGCTGCAAGGACAAGGTGGACCTCTTCTTCAAGGGAACCCTGACATTTCGCCCCGACATCGACCTCAACACGTACTACATACTCTCCATGAACAATGACGCCACGATTTCCGTCACCGATCCGATCCTCGGCATACAGGGGATCACCAAGCTCTTCGCCATGGTGGTCCTCAAGAGACCGGGGGAAGACTGGGTGGCGGCGCCGGATGAGAAGACGCTCTTTGTGACCATGCCCAAGGCGGACCAGGTTGCCGTGGTCGACTCGGAGAACTTCAAGGTGACCACGGACATCGATGCGGGCAACAACCCGGTCCGCATCGCATTGCAGCCCGATGGCAAATACCTCTGGGTAGGCAACGATTCCGAAGGCAAGGAGGTGAGCGGCGTTACCGTCATCGACCGCCAGACAAACAGGATGGTGACCTCCATACCGACCGGCACCGGCCATCACGAGATTGCCGTGAGCAATGACAGCCTCCATGCCTTTGTGACCAACAGCGTGGATGGGACCCTTTCCGTGATCGACATCGGCAAGCTCGCGAAGATCAAGGACATAAGGACCGGCGAGCTGCCCGTTTCCGCGGTCTTTTCCGAGTTGAGCAGGGCCGTCTATGTCGCCAACGGGCTCGAGGGCACCATCTCTGTGGTGGACGGCAAAACCCACGAAGTGATCAAAACGGTAAAGACCAGCCCCGGGCTCATGACCTTCCGTTTCGCACCGGGGGGCCGCTTCGGGTTTGCCGCCAACGTGAGGGAAAACCAGGTCACCATACTGGACGCTTCCGACAACTCCATCGCCCACACGGTGCCCGTCGGCAAGGGGCCCGATCAGATCTCTTTCACCAAGGCCTTCGCCTACGTCCGCCAGAGGGCTGAACCCTACGTGACCCTCATCCCCCTCGATGGGCTCGACAGGCCCGCACCTCCCGGTACGGTGAGGATTCCCGCCGGGCAGAAGAGTGCCGACTCCGTCAAGGAGGCTTCCGTCGCTGAGGCCATCTACCCTGCCGCCGAGGAGGGTCACGCGTTGATCGCCAATCCGGCGGACGGCTTCATCTTCTACTACATGGAAGGCATGACCATGCCCATGGGGAGCTTTCAAGGTTACGGCCGCATCCCCAGGGCTGTGAGGACCGTCGCCAGAACGCTGAAGGAGACGACGAGAGGTGCTTATACCGCCCAGATCAGGATACCGGCAGAGGGGAACTACGACGTGGCCTTCATGCTCCACAGTCCTTTCATGCTCCACTGCTTCCAGTTTGCCGCGGAAAGGAACCCCGTCATTGCGAAGCTGGAGCAGGATTTCCCGGTCCAAATGAAGGCACTGACCGAGAAAAGGGATGTCAAGGTCAAGGAGGATTTCGCCTTCAGGTTCGAACTGAGGGACTTCAACGACCGCCCGCGGGAAGGGCTCAAGGATGTCTTTGTCAAGGCAGTCCTCACGCCGGGGTCGTGGTTTGAAACGTACCAGGCCGCGGAGGTGGGCAACGGCGTCTACGAGGTGGCCCTCAATTTTCCCAAACCCGGCATCCACTATCTCTTTTTCAAGATCCCCTCCCTGAAGGCCGATTTCGCTAAAATTTACCCGGTGGCTCTGAATGTGCTGGAAGAGAAGGCCTCCGGCGCGACGGGCAGCTAGGAACTCTTAGAGGGTTTCGAAAAGGTCTCTCTAAATGTCACCCCCGCGAAAGCGGGGGGCCAGAACCCCCTGAAAAACCTGGATTCCCGCTTTCGCGGGAATGACGATCGGCGAGGTTTCAGGCATTTTGAGATAGTGTCCTATTGCCTCTTAACTTGGCGATACTTCATGATAAGAATATTGAACATGACCAGGGTACTTGTCGTATGCGTTGTCTTCAGTGCGGTGCTGTTCAGCCTGGCGCAACAGGTTCATTCGACGACATCCGAGTCTCCTCAAACCGAGGTGAAGACCATCGACATAAACCTGGTCGACGAGGAACTGGTCGACCAGGATGGGAAGAAGGTCCTCTTCAAAACCGATGTGATCGGGGACAGGGTCGCGGTGATCATACCATTCTACACCACGTGCACGACCTCCTACCCCATACTCATCTTTGTCTTCACGCGCTTGCAGGCCATGTTGGCCGACCATCTCGGTAAAGACGTGGTGCTCGTCTCCGTGAGCGTGGACCCGAGGACGGACATTCCCGCCAGGCTGAAGGTTTATGCGGACCGTCAGAAGGCAAAGCCGGGTTGGGTCTTTCTTTCCGGAGACCGAGGCAACCTCGCAAAAGTTTTGTCCGGGATCGGCATTCTTTTTTCCCTCAACCTGGACGACCACAATCACACCCCCCTTACCGTCGTGGGCAGCGTGCACAGCAAGTGGAAGCGCTTCTACGGCTACCCACCGCCAGAGGTGCTCATGACACAGGTCAACGAGTCCCTCGTCGCACAACCTGATACAGAGGCAAAGGAATAGCGTATGAATCGAAAACTCCTCTGGTGCCTCGTCTTCTCACTGGCGAGCTGCATGCCGGTTCAGCCTTCATGGGGCGCAAAAAATGAGCCGGGGCTCAGCCCTCAGGCGAACGTGCCCCTCGAAGAGAGCAACAGGAGCTACTTCACGGACCTCCCCGTGATCACCCATGAAGGCAAAGAACTCCGTTTCTACACCGATCTTCTCAAGGACAAGGTCCTCCTGGTCATGTTCTTCTACACCACCTGCCCCACGATCGGCCCTGACATGATCCAGCTTTTCAAGCTGCAGAAGATCCTGGGTGAGCAGCTTGGTAGGGACTTTACCATCCTCTCCATCAGTGTTGATCCTGAAAACGATGACCTGAAGGCCATCCAGGAGTTCGCCGGGAAGTTCAATCCCCCCAAGGGGTGGATATTCCTCACCGGCAAGAAGGAAAACATGGAAGTCATTCTCTACAAACTCGGAAACACCAACCCCCGCCCTGAGATGCACGTCAACCTCTTCTTTCTGGGAAACCTGAGGACCGGAAACTGGATGAAGATGGAGCCAAGGGCACCGGCTATCGCCCTTGCGGAAGGGTTGAGGCACCTGGCGGCGGACGAGTGATGGGAAGAGCCAGTCTGAGCGATTATCTCCCCCTCCCCTCGCCCCTCCCGCCAGGGGACGGGAATCATGAGGGTACTCCTCTCCCTCGATGGGAGAGGCGGGTGATGGTGAACGCATTGATCACACAGCACCTTTACCCACCAGGTGTTGGGGAATCGCTCAAATCAGGGAATAGCTGGTCTGGGCGGTCGCGTTCTCGTTGAGGGCCTTTTTCGTTGCGGCGAAAGCCGGAATTGAGGAATGCGCCCACACCCTCTGGATGCTTGTTTTCACAGGCGTGACGGGTGGTTGAAGACATCGTTGTACGACCCTGGGGAAGACTATCTTGAGTTCCTTTTCAATGAAGCCAGGTCAATTGACTAACTCGTTAACTCTGAGTGTCGCCGCCTGCGTCATGCTCCTCCTCTTTATGGGAATCGCCGGTGGGCAGGATCTGCCCACCTCCCTCGATGGTCTGGAAAAGCACGGAAAGGAAGTCTATCTCACGGGGAACAGCCCATTCCAGAGGGAAATAAAGGCCTTCATAGGGGTCGCGGGGGTGGAAGCTCCAGGTTCGGCGATGCCCTGCGTCAACTGCCATGGGAGTGACGGGCGGGGAAGACCGGAGAGCGATATCACACCCAGCAACATTCAGTGGTCGGAGTTGACGAAGCCCTACAATGTGCAGTCCGCAGGAGGCAGAATTCGCCCACCTTACAGCGAAGCGACGCTGGTCGGAGCCATCACGAAAGGGGTTGACGCTGCAGGAAACAAGCTTGACCACACCATGCCGGTCTACACCATGGAGGATGAGGACGTCCGGGCCCTTGTCGCGTACCTGAAACATCTCGGTACGGAGCTCGACCCGGGTTTGGCCGGCAGGAGCATCATCCTTGGCACCATCCTCCCCTCCCAGGGCGAGGTCGGCCAGATGGGCGACGCCATCAAAAGGACGCTTGAGGCGACCTTTGCCGCCATAAACCAGAAGGGCGGGATCTACGATCGCAGGCTGGAGCTGGTGGTTGCGCAACCGCCCCCCGACAAGGCGCTCAGCAGGGAGCAGATGGGGGAATTCCTTGGCACGAAAAGGCCTTTCGCGCTGGTGAGCACCTTCACTCCGGGACTGGACCAGGATGTTCCAGCCCTCGTGGAGAAGGAGGGGGTTCCGCTGGTGGGCCCCTTCACCCTCTTTCCCCTCCCGAGTCTGTCTCTGAACCGTTTTACATTCTACATATTTCCAGGTTTGCAGGAACAGGTTCTCGCCCTGGTGGAGTATGCCGCCAGTGATCTCAAGGCGTCAAAGGCCGGCGGCACAACCATCGCCTACCCTTCACTGGCGGACTTGACGGAAGTCGTCGATACGGTGGAGAAGTATGCCAAGGCGAAAGGCTTTCTCCATGTTTCAAAGAATGCTTACCCTCCTCAACTCTTCCCGGCGCAGGACCTGGTCCAGTCGATGCTGCGTGACAACGTCACCACCCTCTTCTTCCTGGGGGGCGAAAACGAAATCGGTGCCCTCCTGCGGGAAGCCGGCAAGCAAAACTGGACGGGAAAGGTGCTCGCTCCAGGGGTACTGGTGGGGAGGGCCGTAAACGAGGTCCCTCAGAACTTGAAGGATAGGGTCTACCTTGCTTATCCGACCCTGCCCGAGGATCGAAAAGAGAAGGGGATGGGGGAGTTCCTGGTACTCTCCCGGACCTATGGCCTCCCGTCGACTTATCTCACTGCTCAGCTCTCTGCCTATGCGGCAGCCCAGATCCTTGTTGAGGGACTGAGGCGCTCCGGACGCGAATTGAACCGTGAGAAGCTCATTTCTACCCTCGAAAGGCTCTACGAGTTCGAGACGGGCGTGACCCCTGCCATCACCTATGGTCCGAACAGGCACGTGGGCTCCATTGGTTCTTACGTCGTGACGGTGAATCCCGGGAAAGCCGGAACGAAGGAGTTCATCGCATCCAGGAAATGGGTCGTGCCCAAATGATGGCCCGCGGGTGAGCTTCAACCTTTACCGATCCCCTCGGGAACCTTCGGAGCTTCGCAACGCCCATGACATCCGAAACTCCTACCCCCACTGAGAAGACCTCCGCAGCCGGCACTCATCCCTCACTCTTCCCGGCTTCAGGGAGAAAGTGCACCATGTCCGGCAGGACGGTTCATGGCAATGGTACACAGTGAGGCCATTTTCTCACGTGTCTCTCTTGGAAATCTTCGACGCCGCGGTTGCATAATTTTTACGGTTGAGTATTTTATATCGCTTTCCGACGGATTCTTCCGACCCGTGCTTTCTATGAAAGCCGGCTGCAACGGAACCACCTGCCGGTCGGCCAGGGTGAATACCGAGGGTTTTCGCCAGATCCGGCGGGTGAGGAACACGGGACCAGGGAACCCATTTCGCCGGGACCGGGATTTGTCAGCTAACACAGCGCAATGAAAGAAAGGTTTGAGCAGGATGCTGACAATGTGGAATCGAGCACATGCGGGAACGATGGTTGTGGTTTTGGTTTTGATTTGGGGCTGCGGCAGCATCCGCTCTGGGTCGGTCGAGAGCGCATTTGCCGCTGAGCCTAAGATCCTCCCTTCCTCTTCAGATCAAAGCGAGAAAGATCGGATACTTCGCCTCCAAAAGGATCTGCAGGGCCTTGCGGGGACAATCGACGAAAGGGATGCGCTCCTTGTTGCCGACACGGCCATTCGGACGTCCATGGCCCTTGCCAAACAATATGAGCTGGTGAGCCCCCCTCTGTGGCACAATTTCCTGGTCAACCAGGGCGTGAAGAAGCGAGGCCTGTGCTGTGACTGGACCACCGATCTCCTGAAGCAGCTCCGCAAGCTGGATCAGAAGAGCTTCGATTTCCACTGGGGCATCGCCCATGCGGATACGCCCTGGCGAATCCACAACACGGTGGTCGCCACCGGCAAGGGGCAGGCGTTTGACGAGGGGATCATTCTGGATCCCTGGAGAAACTCCGGAAGGCTCTTCTGGGCAAGGGTGAAAGCCGATCGGTACCCATGGAAATTCAGGCAATACCCTTAGTAACTATCTCAAAACCTCCTATCTGTCATTTCGAACGCAGCGTAGCGCAGTGAGAAATCTCTGATGCAAGCCAATTCCGTCCAACGAGATTTCTCGCCTCCGACTCGAAATGACAGTTTTGAGATAGACTCTAACTGCCCCCGGTGCACAAAAAAACCCACGAGAGCCACTCTCGGGCTCTCGTGGGTTGAGGACAGATCGCGACAGGGTTACGCAAAACGCCCTGGCCGGCAGCTAATCCGCCACGGCCACAACGGGCACTGGAGACGCTTCCCGCTCTTTGGCATGCTGTTCCTTCACCTTGAGGAGGAACAACACAAAGGGACGATACGCCAGGTGAGCCCACTTGGCGAAAGGCACCTCCAGAACCAGCATGGGAATGGCCACCATCATGTGGATGACATAGAGGAAGTAGGTGGGGAACGGCCAGTCGAGGAGCCGCGTGAAATGAATGAAAATCCCGGTCATGGTGGTCAGTTGAAGCAAAATGAGGAACATCCAGTCCGTCGGATGGGAATGCTTGTAGACGGACTTGCTCTTTCTCAGGCGCCCGATGATGGCATACGTCGTCCCATACATGATGGCGAAGGTCGCGTAATAGCCCACGAGGCGAATGGGATGCCAGATGGGATATTCAGGGAGATCCCGCTGGAACTTGAGATTGTCAAAGGTGAGGCCGTTGACGAAAACCACCACCAGCAGGAACACCGATGCATACCCGGTCATGATCATCAGGTGGACGAACCACTGCATCCGGTCCGTGCACTGTCCGAAGCGCTTCTGGGTCAGCACGTTGATGAGGAGGTCCTTGGCCTGTCCAAGGTAGGTGCGAAGGGGAACCTTGAAAGCCAGGTCCCCCATGATGATCCTGAAACACCTGAAGACATTGCCCAACAGGAGGATGGAAAGGATCGCGGCCATGAAAAGGTCGGCGATTTCAATCTTCTCCGAAGGCCACACCGAATTGAGGTGAGCGTGGTCCCAGTTGGGCTTTCCCGTGTTGAAGATGAGCAAGCCCAGGCCCACCAGCAATGCCACGATGCTGATGGCCATGATTTCAAATCTTTCGGAGGTATAGAATTTCCTGGCAAAACCCGTCCAGTCGTACATGGATGTGAGCCACCTTCTGGCCACCATCATGGTTTCGCCGGGTTCGGCCCCGCGGGGGCAGCGGTCTGAACAGTCTCCGCAGTAGTAGCACAGCCATGGCTCGGGGGCGCTCAGAATCTTGTCTTTTTGCCCCAGTTGCATGTATCGGACGAATTTTCTGGGAAACTGGTTTTCGGGCGTGCTGAGGGGGCAGACGGCCGTGCAGTTTCCGCAGTGATAGCACTTGTTGGCGTCCTTCAGTCCAAACGCCTCGAGGTCTTTGATCAGATTCGGGTCAACCTTGTTGCTCATGCCAAGCCTCCTCGCATCAAGAAATTGATATCTCCAACACCCTGGTAACCAAAAAGACCTGTCG
>CAVOPT010000003.1:0-157629 GCA_963698165.1 uncultured delta proteobacterium | reverse complement strand
ATAACTTTTACAAAGGTCAGAGCATACTCATCGCCGACTTTGTAAGCGGTCATTTTCAGTGCGATAAGGGGAATGGCACCATTGAAAAGCTGGATTACATTCAAAAACCGGGAAGTTATTTCCTCCGCAACAATAACGGCAGCATGCTCGTACTGGGGGTAACGCTTCCGTTCAATGTCCCATACTCGATTGTGCGGATGATATGGCTTTCGTCCGTTGCCCCCAGCTGAATTTCAGTCTCATAACGTTTTAGCGTTTCCGGGTCTTGAAGCAGGAGATCTAATCGCCCCGCATTTGGCTGCAATCGTTCCCTGTCTTTTAGCACAAGATCGCCCAAACCCAGGACTGACGGGTCGTCAGCGATTTGATCCTGGACCCACTTTTCGCTCAGGTTGGGAGAGCGCTTAATACTGACGGATTCGAGCTTCACCGGGAACCCCCCTTAATTATCTTGGTTAGCTGGGCATAACGTTAAGCTCAGTTGCCGCGCCGAGCCAGACCGATCTCTCGTCTTCAACAGGCCATCTCAGGGTGTATGTGACCCCGCGCTGTCAAATCCAGCGCCATGTTATGCGTACATCTCGTTGTGATGACGGCACAGAATTCCGATGACCTCAGTCTTCGGCCTCTTCGGCATACTCATCGATAACGGAATCCGTCATATGCTCCAAATGCTTTTCGTTGGCGATCTCTTTCAGGGCGTCGTAGCTTATGAACGAGCAGGAGTTTGACAGCGGCCCCTTCTCGAGTAGGGTGAATACTGGCCTCGATATTTCTTCCAGGACTTTCTCTTTGCGGTCCGACGGAGCCACAATGTGAGCTCGGATGTCCAGATTGGGCTGCAATGCCATCAAATCGGCCATTCTGAGGATTCCAGAGTAGATGGACGTTGTGTGTTCAACTTCAAATGCTCTGGTAATCGAACGCCGTTTCAGCCAGATCACGTCAATCTGTTCAATTGTCTTGATTGTCGTTTCATCATAGTTCAGGGGCAGCACGTCCAAGAGCACATTGCTCTCCGGCTTCCAGTGTTCCAGTACCCGAGAACGATCGCTCTTCGGAATCCATATCTTGAGCCCCATTCTCTCACCGATTTCGGCGATCAGTGCTTGTATCTTCTTCGATTCCGATTTCTTTGCTTCCTCTCCTGCTGGCAGCTCTTCTTCTTCGGTGTCTTCAGGTATGCTGACAGCCACCTCAACGTTGTCTTTAATCCTCACTTTCGTAAGCTTCAGTTTTCGGTGATCCTGATCGCTTAGGGGATAAGTAAGCGAATTGTCGTCGTCGGACTGTGAATACAGCATGCTCTCAATCAGTTTCCCATCCTCTTGACTGATCTCTCTTAGACTCATCCGGACAACTCCGGTCCATGTCGTGCTGTGTTTGTCGTACTCCTTAGTGAAAGACAGCGCGTTCCACAGTTGATCATCATGAATCGGTATCGCCCTTTCATAGGGAAGCCACACGACAGGTTTCACTTTGAAGCGCATCACAAACGGATCGTTGTGACTGTCGAATCTTGGAGCTGAGTCTTCAAATAGGTCGCCTATTACTTCAAGAATGCCGATCCACCGTGATATCCTGGTTACGTAGCAAAGAAACTTGTCCCCTACCTTCACTCGTCCCGCAGCATTGCGCTGCCTCCTTCTGAAGCCGGACACGTCCCGAGAGGATTCCGAGAAGGCCCGATATGTCTCTGGAGAAAACAAGTCGAGATAGTAGGTCATGCGCTTTCCTTTCTAAAGGAGAACTTCGCCTATTCTACATCACGCCGGTTCGATCTCGCCATGCACGAATAAGTGGTTGAACAGGTCATCCCATTCTGCATGATATACAGAAATTGGGAGTTTCATCACTTGAATTATGGAGAAACAACACGTTAATATCAATGGGAAAAAGCTACTTGTGTCAGCCCCACCTGTGGCTTGATTACGGCTCTATCGTGAACAGCGCTCTCCCGTTAAGATCAAGCCCCGCCCCAGATCTTTCCGAAAGTAGAGCCGGGTTCAAACTCCGCTCTGTCAGGTTGACATGCATTCCTCCTGGGCCGCCCCAGCATACCCCGCATTTGCTCATCCAGAGGAAACCGTCACCGTCGACTCCTTCGATGGAAAGCCTGAAGGCGGGTATCGGCTGCTGAGTCGACGGTCCCACTGATGACCCCATACGGAATATCCCTGGCGACACTCCACTTCTCGGGCTCGGTCCCGGCAAGGAAATAGGTCCTCTTCTCAGTCCCGACCCAACCTCCGTCCACCACGGCCTTGAATATGGTGATCGCATCTTCAAAGGAGATCCTTCGATTTGCGAGGTTTTAGGCCGATGAGTCGAACTCCTCACCTCTCTCTATACGGCGCCGTGCATGGTCCTAGGGCGATGGTCAACATATCCGCACGCACTCGCAACCAATACCACCCTCAAAAGTCAGAAATCATCGTCTCCAGTTCGGATCGCACTCAATGGGGAGGTGTGGTTGGTGACGTTTGGTTGAAGCATGCTCACCGTTAAGCTGCACAGCCGTCAGGAGCCTGCCGCACAGCGAGATTACAGTGGTTTTGGTCAAGACCTTGGCCGAGGGCGATGAGGCATGATGAGTCGAGACATCTAAATGTAGCGAACACTCCGAGCTGCCGCCATGACTGTGAAGATCCGGACATTGTTGCTCTCCGCATCTATAGGAACCAGGAAAAACCCCTGGCGCTTCGGATCATACCCGAGGGTTGATCCGACAAGAATCTCACCATCCGCAAACGTCACCTCCACTATGCGGCCTTGGAATGTTTCATCCTTGAGATGAGTTTTCCTCTCATTGTACTCGGGGTTCCCGGTGAAATCGCGAACGAAGAAGACGGCTTTGAGGTCTCTGATGCGTATCTCGGTCCCCTTGCCTGGTGTCCCCTCGACGGGGTGAAGATGGAAGCGATCCTTGTTGGGGAAGAAGTCTTGGGTAAAGCCCTTAAGTATCCTGCCGTCTGCATATCGAACGACCACTTTGATTGATGCCATCGTGACTCCCCGCTCTGTGTGTTTCGCTCTTCGCGTTCCTGCTATCACTGTAAATCGTCAATTGCGCGAAGAACTGATGAGAGAAGGCCTATCGAGGCAAGTCCAGTTTGCCGTGACGGCACTAGTGTAACGTTTGCGCCTTTCCTGACAAGAATCGTTTGGGATCATCAAACCCTCCGGGTGTGGGACCTGAGCCGGCCGTTGGGGGCTTGAATGGTCAGCCCTCAAAGTCAGCCTTCAGTGGTTTTCGCTTCTGGCCGCATCGGGATTCCACCGACCGGCACGTCTATCCAGTTTCTGTTTGGATGGTTCTTGGAGGGCGTCGCCTCGGAGGGCTGAAACTTGTGTGCTTCACCGTCAGCGCCCATTGAAGACGCAGAGCATGAGATGTGGTCCCTTGGGGATCATCGGCCCTGGTGCACTCCGGTTCCGTCATAGCGATCAGTGACGGCGGGTGAATCCTGTCGTCAACACGCAGCGATTATCAAAGCTGTGGTGGGCCAAATCCCCTGCATTTCAGCTGGCTCTCGAGGGGCATTGGATCTCAACGACATCCTCGCGGGAGAGGGAGGGAAGTCGAGATCCTGGCTGTGTCCGTCGTTTCGTGGAGGATTTTCCGCACTGGTCTGGATGTGGAGCGATGGAAACTGGCCATATTGCTCGAGTCAATTCAGACCGCCTTAAGGCTATACGGTGGCGTCAAGCGGGGCTTCCATCCACAAACCGGAATCCCACTGAGAGATCTCCAGCAGCCTATCAGATGACAAGTCTAGCCGCCACCAGGGGGCAGGGAAAAGGCAGCGAGGATGATCACGTCCAGGGGGGGTGATTCCATTCTATCACATCGTCGGTCCAAAGATATCCTGGGTCCAGAAGATGCAGGCAGATGGCTGATGGATGGCGATTATCCGGTGTGTGCTGTCGTCAATCACGTTTGAGGGGTGAGTCCAGCTGCCCCACCGCAGCGATCGGTCACTTGATGATTCCTCTGTGGGGCATGTTTACTACTACTTAACTTAGTTAACTTTCATTAAATAAGACAAATGCCCTCCCCAAAGCATCACTGAGTCGATGATCCATTTGGCTCGTGGACGTGCCAGCCAGGTTATGTCCTATTTCAGAAGAAATAGGCCAAAATGCAAACAAGCAAATATTTTAGAGCTCCAGAAAGCCCAATACTTTTAGTGAGATAACCCCTCCCGTTTGCCTGCCAGAGAAAGCATCCGGGCATCGTGCGTGGCCCCCAATTTTCAGGTTGAAGCCGTTTTTGGTCGCCGAGCGTTGATTGATTAAGACGGGAAAACGGAAGTATTACAGTGAAAAAGAGGAGTCACAATACTTTGTAAGTGCTCACAGGATCTTATGTTTCGGACGAGGTAATGCAACTCAAATGCGTGAATGCCCATATCATGGCTATTTTGCCACTTTACGGCACTCAAAACGTTCCTCGAATCGGGCCCTCACCCCTGGAACTGCCTATCCGATGAATGCGTGAACCTTCTCGATGGTTCGCTGGACGTAGCGCCTTATCCGGCCCTCTCCCCGTGAAGATGGCTCCAGTCCTGTCTTTCCAGTCTGCTCCGTTCCTCGATCTCGGCAAATCCCATGGATTTTGCGGTCAGCTTGATGGGGTCTGGACGGATGTCATCGGCAAACACAGAATATTTGGTTCAAAGTCTCTGGGCTGGCGGATAAGAATGAGAGCGCCATTGGCGTAAAGCGATGTTCTGCAATCCTGTTCATTGAACACGGTCAACCGTGGGTTTTCATGACACACAAATCCGAGAGGTGGGGGAAGAGAATGTCGGCCAACATTTCTCCCTCTCCCCGTGGGGGCGTGTGTCTCTTCCCTTTCGATGGTAGTAGAGAGGGGGGCCCGGCCCCCCCTTCCCCCTCGGCACTGGCTGATCGCCAGCGCAGCAGTGGCTTTTTTTTCTTTTTTTTGAGAGGGCCAAATCGTCCTATAAGGGATCTTTTAGAGCGATATGTCCCTCTCAAAACCTCACTCCTTGATTAGATATGCTGCCTGTGTTTTTCCTTCTCGTAGCAGTTCAGTGCGAAGATTGGAGGCACCGCATAGCATTGTTCAAATCGGAGTTCTCGGTTTGAAGCTGACGCCAGAGGCGATCCATTGTTCTCGGTGCCACATCAAGGAGAATCCTCAGTTCTTTTTTGGATCTTCTTTCAAAGGAATTCATGTTTTCCATGAATTTGATGAATGCAGCTTCGCTGGCGGATCTTCTGACTTTTCTCTCTTGCTCCCTATACTCCCAAGGCGTGATCTGAATCCCGGGCATCTGCACCTCGAGTTTTTGGATGAGGAATTCGGTGAACTCCCCTTGCTGGACAGAGGATGTAGATATCGGCCGAGGGGACAGTTGCCGTCTTTATCGATGACCCTCCTGCATCGGATGCGATTGATCCCTTGGGTAATTTGCGAAACCATGTGTCCATAGTTGAGTGCTTTCCTGATGTCCCTGTGGTTTCCATGGGCTCTCAAAGCCGGGGAATGCAGCCACTTGTTCGACTGAGGCCCCTTGAATGCCATGAACACATTTGCACTCCAAGACGGAGGCAGATGGGGGAGTCCAAAGATCACGACAGTGTCACAGTGCTGCCATTCGTTGCTTCCCACAATTTTTCCCCAATGGCCGGTGTTCAGCGTGAAGGTGGTTTCAAAGCTGTGCGAGAATCGGTTCGAGCTTTTTGTGAGTCAGGATCAGGACGTCTCTGTCCCTCAGCAGGTCGTTCAGTTCACCGATGAGACACTCACAAAGCCTCGAAGCATCCTTCTCCATAGATTCCTTACCAGTGACGTGTCCGCTGCTGAAGTGGACCGTTACATTCCGGTATGACCTGGCACCTGGTGGGGGTAACAGAACCTCAGCTCGGTCAAAAAGCTCATAGGTAACAGATGCTGAGGCTGTCGCATCGAGCACCACAGGGCCCTTACAGCTCTCGTCGACAATCAAAGATGATGTGGCAAGGATCCGTTTGGACCCTTGCTGGGTATATGACATCCAGCGACTCAATACCGAACTCAGGTCCTTAAGCCTTTTCTCGTAGGTTTTTCGCAGTTGAAGGTTCAGCAGAGCATCGTCTCTCCCAATCTGGTGGTCAAACCGGACGTCCTTGAGAGACTCGGTAACGGGGGAGAGGGCAGGTACACTCTCAAGTCAACGAGTTTGAAGAAGTAACCGCGTTCTCCGTTTTCATTGAAGCCTTTGTCCACAAGATGGTGCCGGGCGACGGTACAGACGAGGTCTCCGTTTTCATTCCGCCAGATTCTTTGCGGATATTGCTGGTAGAGCATGGGCTTCTCTCGCCATAATACAGCATCGGATCCGCGTTCGCCTGCCTGTTCAAACATTTCGATTGCAGCCTTGATAACCCTGATTTCCTTAGGGTGCTTCTCCTGAATCTCCCGGGGAATCGCAGCCAGCGTCTGTTTGAGTTCGTCCTCAACGACCTCTTTCGTCACAACGATGTCAAGAGCTTCATCTATTACAACGAGCCTCCGTTCCGAATCCCGCCACTGGGTAACAGACTTGCGCTTCGAGCGTCCCATTACGTCGCTTCCGAAGGAATTCAGGTAGGCACTGTGCGTGATGACAAGGACCGGATAGTCCTGGACGTCCGAGAGTGTTTCCTCGGTATCGGAGTGGTGCGAGGCGGCCACCTCCATCCCAGACATTTCATTGATCTGCTCCGCTATGCTGTCAGCGTCCGCCTTGAACCTCGTCACGATCAACACACCCGGATGGTTCTCAGGAGGCAGTTCAGAGAGCATTGAGCAGTAGACGATCAAGCCCTGGGTCTTGCCGGAGCCTGTGGGCGGCTGGAGGACCGTCCATTTCCGTGAGGCCTTTGGGTCGTCGTGGGAAGAGATGTTTGCATTGAAAGCTTCGCACAGTTGGCGCCAGACCTCTTTCAGGACGTCACTGGAAACATTTCCGAGACGATCTGTCCAGTGCCGGTCCATACGGTCGGCAAAAGCATCGGGGTGTATCTGTGCGGAGAATCCCGTCTCCAAGCGGTCTTCCAAAAGAGCGTGTATTTCGCCGATGGATGTCACCATAGCTCCCATAAAAGTTTCCTCGAAGGCAGGAGGGCCGAACCCCGGAAAGGTTGGCCCACCCAACTTCAAGGCTTGATCGGTGCTTTCCTTGCGACACGTTGGAAGCTGAGCATGGGGGGAGTCGAATCTAGCCCGGCTCCCCTCCCATTTAGCGCTTACCTCTCATCGCTTCCGACTCAATTCGTCGAGGCTCCTTGGTCATCGAAATTTGCTTGAATTATTCGTCGAATTTTTGCTCCCTAGTAAGCCCCAAGACCTTCTGCAAAGTTGTGAGCTCCAATGCCTGGCAGCTTCAAGGCATCCTCCAGCATTCCAATGCGTCCGAAAAATGGGGGGCCTTCGAGGGAATCAAAAAACTCTGATAAGCAACATCGAATCCAAACGGGAGACCACATCCGCGAGAATACAAACGCACGAAAGGAGGAAGAACATAGATGTTACCGTATAAGTAGGCCTCGGTCATGTCACTGTCCCAATGAAATGGCTCTATTTCGTTACTCAAAATCGGAACTCTGAAATGCTGAAGCATCCAATCGCTGAAGGTCTTGCAGTTCGTCGGAAATGAAAAGTCCGGTGGCAAACTATTTGCTGCCATTGCTATCATTACGATGAAGCTTTTTAGAATTGAGCACTATCATCTCCTCAGTTGGATAGTGATCATTATACAAGTGCTCAACGATAGATAAAGAAGCAAAGATTTACTTCACGTCTCTCTGATCGTTGCCAATTTGGAACATCCACTAAAGTATAAGCTGTGAATGCTTTATCCCCTCTGAGCTACCAAAGAAATTTTGCGATACCATTTTCAAGGTTTCATTGATAGCTTCTACCAACCATTCGATTTACTCCTTTTACTGCATCGTTTAATCCTTTTCGAAAGTTTTTCTATATTACCAGCTAATTCTATCTACTTCTCACTCAACATCCATGGCGAGGACAAGAGAGCAGGAGGGGGAGGCCTCCCAGGATGTAAAACATGGCAGTGACCACTCCCAAATCGAGTGGGTGAAACACGATCACATCCATAAGAAACATCCACCCTTGTCGTTCCAACCCGCCCCAACATTTTCGTGGCGCATTTGGGGCAGACGTCCACAAGCGTGAGCCAGCCGTTGTCCAAAAGACGGCGAGGCACCCGACGTGATGGGTCCTGCGCGATGGAACCCAAATGTCCATTTGACTCGTAGCTTAGTCTTTCCACCTGCCTGAGCATACGCACCTCCGTCTTCGTTCAGTGACTCCGTTCGCGTATGGCTCTTTCTTAATGCTTCAGCTGGGGGGATTCCCGTAAGGAATTTTGGGATTTTCCTTAAGGGAATTTATGGGGCGAGGTATTGCTGACAGGGTGCTACGGGGGAGTGCGGGGGGATGTGCTGGTAGAGGGGGCCCTATAAGCCCTTCAGGCGACGCTCAATGCGGTCCGCTGACCAGGACTTGCAGTGGTTTTGAGCAATCTTGCTCCAGGCAAAGCGCTTTGCATTCTTCTGACCGTTGTTGGTGTCGTCTATGAAATAGCGCACGATGTGTTCCACCATCGCCCCATCCAGATGGGAGAACTCCGACCGGTTCTTCTCAAAAACTTCATGGCAAGGCGCTTTTTCTCCTTGATGTTCTTTTTGTAACCCGCAGCCGAAAAGAGTCTCTTGACCTCGTGTTCGGCTTGACGGAACTCGGCACAGAACCGATCCGGAATGTGAGACTTCCAGACTTTCTGACCTGCGAACTCGATTTCCTGGATGGGTTCCTTGTGGATCTCGCTGTCAAGACTGGCCAAACACCGCAATAGATCCTTCTGCCCCATGAGAGCTTCAATCGATTCGTCATTTGACAACACATCTTGGAGCCAAAAATAAGAGACCTTCTCATCATCCTTCGGTAGGAAGTCTTCCGGTGATTCTAGAAAGGCTTTCCATGCTAAGCGAATTGCGTCTGCCTCTGATTTGATCATCAATGCCAAGTTGATGAAGTCTTCGAGAGAGGTGCGTGCGGCAAGAGACTTTTTTGGCCCAAAATGGAACGAACTCATATCCCATCTGACTGTTGGTCAACATAGTTTGCAGTTATTTTATGAGAGTTGGGATAGTCATGGAGGATCAGCTTGCGCCGATGGAACTTGCAGTCTCTTGAGTATCCGTTCGAAGTTTGGGATCGATCATCTGGGTTGCAGTCTTCGAACAAAATGCCTTTGCTGGCAAAGAATTCTTCTGGATCTTCCATCGATTCTATCTCACCGGTGTAAGCTTTAGATACATATATAAAGGTGAGATGAATATCATCATCCATCGCTGTGCCATACAATTGGAAACCTGACGCCCCTCGGCAACTTGCCAATTGTTTCCGCGTCGAAGTCAGGCCAGCGAATGGGGATAGATGAATCCCGAGTTTTTGGTTCTGAAAGCAAGCATAAATTCAGGATGATGAACTCTGCCATGAGATCTGCGACTTGAAAAATGTTCGAATTTATTTTGCCTATCCCCATGGGGAAGCCAGTGGAGATGAGCATGAGTCCCAACCTGTCGGCTAACCCTGATGACAGAATGGACATCGTCTTTATATTCTGCCTTCCACCCTTCGTCAATCAAACGGTTGACCTCTTGCTCTCCAACGGAAGACAAAATGTGCTGTGCAATGGCCAAAGGCATGCCAAGAAATAGAGCTTGGACTGTACTGACCTCCTTTATCCACATCGCCTTTGAAGATCCGCGAAGCATGCTGGAGAACTCCCTCGAAATACCGGATAGTGCATTTTCTGGGGGATTGAGACTCTCTTTGAAGCAATGATTCTATCTCGTGAATCTTGCGGGGAGCTTTATTTTGGACCACGAGGTCCTTGCTGCATGTTTGAGACTTGGCTTCAAATGAAGGGTCACCGGTTTCTGATGCCCTCTCCTTAATCATAGGGATCGCCGCCTTTCTGATTCTTGGTTTGAGTGAAAGCTGAGTTTGTGTGATTTTTCTCTTTATCGGCATGCATCCCAATGCGATGAAAAATTTTAATGAGGGGCTCACCTCGGCTGCCGTCCCCTGAAATGTACAACGTTTATCCCGTTTAGATAGCCCCCAAGACCTAATTGGTATCCCGCAAACCTACTCCTTCTTGTCACCTCCGATGTCATTCCTCGTAACCTCTCTTCAATTTTTGGTGAAATTCCATACTTTGCTCAGTCCCCCAGACTGTACGGACTCCCACTTATGAAGCCGATCGCTCCACCTGATCTTGTCCCGTGCTTTCTTTGGAAGCTACTGGACGGTCTCCCATTAGTGAGGGCGATCGCTGAGCAGAAATCCGCACATGGAGAGTGAAGTGAGTTGGAGCAAAACGAGGCTTGGGCAACTAATTGATTCAGCGGGAATTTCCGAGACTTGCATGGCGCATGAAATCGGCATCAGCCGCACTTACCTGAATTGGATCATCAGTGGATGGATTACGCCATCGGCGAAAGTCCGCAGAAGGATAGGGGAGTTTCTCGAGGTTTCAGAGTCGGAGCTCTGGCGGGTGTAAGCACCCCTTAAGTCAAGCCGGCAAGGAATTGGAGGCCTGCAGCGAAAGCTGTGGGCCTTTCGTTTTTGGGGACCAGGGTTGGAATGGGACACACAATGGGCGTGATGGAAATAGAAAACGAGGAAAGCTCTGAAGGTTTGAGCGTTGACAGCGCTTTCAATCGGGAGATAATGACCGTCGAGGAGGTCGCCCGATTCCTTCGCAAGAGCGAGAGCTGGGTCTATAAGCACTGGAAGGATTTGGGCGGTGCAAGGCTCGGGGGTTCTCTTTTCTTTCCATCGAAGGAGGACCTTTATGAGCGCTTATTTCAAAAAGGGCAAGGGATGGAGGTACGACTTCACCCTGAGGAGCCAGCGCTACACGGAGGCTTGGTTCCCGACAAAGAAAGAAGCACTGAAGGCAGAGGGAAAAAGAAGGGAGGAGATAGAAAACCCGACGCCATTGGAGGAGACCCCAACCGCTATAACCTTCTTGGATCTGGTTAATCTGCGATTGGATTATGTGAAGGCCTACAACTCGGATAGCCATTTCCGAGACTATCTCTATATGGCGAGAAGGTGGGCTAAACGGTGGGGGAAAATAAAGTGCGAGGACATCACCCAGGCAATGATCGAGCGCTTCGTTCTGGAGCGCAAGAAGGTTTCGCCTTTCACAGCCAACAAAGAAATCCGCTACCTTCGGGCAACATTCAATTTCGGCAAGAAGCGGAAGTTGGTTCCCAGCAACCCATTGGATGGAGTCGATTTTCTTCCCGTCGAGAAAAGTTTGAAGTATGTGCCACCATCTGATGATGTTGACCGGGTGATTGCCATGGCCGATCCTGATACACAAGATTACCTCTGGGCGATCCGCGAGACCATGGGACGTATGAGCGAGATTAATCAACTGATCTGGGATGATGTTAATCTGGAAGATAGGTATGTGGTGCTTTACACCAGAAAGAAGAAGGGCGGTCACCGCACCCCACGTAAGGTTCCGATGACCCAAGAACTGTATGAGATTCTTTCCAGGAGGTATGCAGAGCGGGACCCGAGTAAGCCATGGGTATTCTGGCACACCTATAGATCCAGCAAGACTGGAGATCTGAAGGTCGGCCCATACCAGGGACCGCAAGAAGTTCATGCGCACGTTATGCAGAAAGGCAGGGGTCAAGTATTTTCGGTTCCATGCCCTGAGACATGCCGGGGCTTCCCTGATGGATAGCAGCAACGTACCCATCGGTGCGATTCAGAGGATTCTGGGACATGAGAACCGCAGTACCACTGAAATCTATCTTCACAGCGTAGGCGAGCTGGAACGTGATGCAATCTCGATTTACGAGAGTGTCAGGAAAAAGTCTCACACGGAGTCTCACACAGGCTCAGAGGGGACTAGGATACATTGACCCTAACCCATTGATTTTAATGGCGCGCCTGACAGGATTCGAACCTGTGACCTACGGATTAGAAGTCCGTTGCTCTATCCAGCTGAGCTACAGGCGCGTTCATGGATTTCAGCTGCCAGGTGACGATTTCCGTGGCAAGAGGAGCACAGAGTGACCATCACCCTAAGTCTGTTGCACCCTGTAATACAAATCCGGGGCTTTTTCAAGGTCATGTTGCCCTTACCAGGTCATTCGCCCGGATCAAGGGTCCGAGCCACCCGAAGAGGCCCGCTCTTGGCACGGCCGCGTCCCGGCAGTCGATCGAAATGGCTGTCCGGGTCTAGTCCTGCAGGCGGGTGCCGCATTCAGGGCATTTTCCGGGGTTCGTGAGGACTCCCAGATAGTACTTGTCATGGCCCCTGATGATGTTGTCACAAACGGGGCATCTGTACTGCTGGAAACCCATGACCGCGAACACGACCCCGCCGATCATCTGAGCCACCGCGGCAACCATCCATCCGCGGCGACTGATCCCCAGGAACCCGGGAAGGAAATCCCCCGTCTGCGTCAGCGCCAGGCCAAGAGCAAACAGGAGGAGGGCGAACCCAAAGTTTTGCAGCAGCCGCTTTCTGCGGCGTTCAAACTCCTCCAGTATTCGACGGTCGGAATTTGCCATTCTTCCCTCCAATGCGCCACGCACGCCACACGCACATTCATCAACCGCATCCGTTCCCGACGGCCATGAACTCACGGGAGTGAACCATCCGAACCTCCCTCCTGTAAATCCTGAAGCCCGCCTTTTCATAGAAGCTCAAGGCCATGGGGTGATCCAGGCTGCAGGTGTGCAGCCAGAGTCTCCTCGGTTCATGCTTCCAGCAAAGATCGATGGCACTAAAGAGGAGAAACCGCCCAAGGCCCATGCCGATGCACTCCGGAATGATGCCGAGGTAGGTCAGTTCGATGTCCGGAGTCTGCCTCATATCCAATTCAGCATATCCCGCCGGACGCTGATCCGCAAAGAGAACATGGATCTCCACCCGGGGATCATGGATGATGCTTCTCAAGGCCTCGTCGTCCATTTTGCATCGATCCGCCCAGTACCATTTCTCGCCAACGGACCTGTAAAGCTCCCGGTAGAACGGTACGGAAGGGGCGCGGATCCGCCTGAGCGAAAAGCCTTCCCCTGGGGGCGGAACATGGAACCGATCCGGTCTCTCAAGCATCTCCAGATAGGTCACGACCATCTCAAAGGCACCGTTTTCCACAATCACCCACTCCCCCCAACCGGGAAAGCTTTCCCGACGGGTCGAACGCTCCATGCCGACCACGACCTGTGGTCTGATTCAAGAGGTTCACCGCCCGATCAACGCGGCGCACTCTCCCGCTCAATCCAGTGAGGGGCGACGACCCGGTGGGAAGGCGCTGGGAGCCCCCTGCCCCGTCCCGTCCTCTCGAAACCCTCTTGCAGGCCGCAACCCATCGCTCATTCTCTGGATCACAACATAGAACGCGGGAACAAAGAGGACCATCAGGCAGGTGGAGGCGATCATGCCGCCAAAGACTGCGCTCCCGAGAGCCTGGCGGCTGGCCGCCCCGGCTCCGGAGGCTATGACCAGGGGAAACACCCCGAGGATGAACGTGAAACCCGTCGTGATGATGGGGCGAAATCGCAGCCGAGAAGCCTCCACAGCGGCATCGGCGATGCTTTCACCCGACTCCCGCCGGACCTTGGCAAACTCCACGATGAGAATGGCGGTCTTGCAGGCCATCCCAATGAGGAGAACAAAACCGATCTGACTGTACAGAACACATCTTCATCGGCCCTGGCCTGTATGATGTCGAGCTCACTCACCGCATTGGCCTTTAAGGCAGCCTCCTTCCTCCTGAGGGTCGCCTCCGCCTGCTTGAGCTCGGCCTGCTTTCGAGCCAGCTCGGCTTTCGCTTGGTCGAACTTGGCCTGGTAGGACCTGGGGTCGATCACGAAGAGGAGTTCCCCCTCTTGACCCGGGAACCCGACTGAAATCGGATGCTCTCCAGATACCCTTCAACTCGTGCCCTGATCTCCACCGATTCGACGGCATCCGTCGCCCCGGTGAACTCCGCGTCCTTCGTGGTTCAAATTGAATGCAACTATTACAAGAAAGTGCAAGCTTCAAGTGATAAACATACCTGAAAGCATGATGGTGCGCGTTGCTAACACGACAGGACATCCCGTGCAAGGCGTTTCTCGATCCCACGCGGTTCGCGTTCCCAGCCCGGAGAACCGCGTTGGGCTCCGCTTTCTCCCAACTCGTGATGCCGTCCACGGGGAGCGAAGTTTTCATGGCGCCGAGGAATCCAGGCGGCCGCGGCCAAGAGGGTTGTAACCGATGCCTTCTCCTCGGTAAAGGAGCCCCACGGGACCGAGGAACCATCTTGACACCAAAACTCCTTTTAACTTATACGAATGGAGTACCCATGGATTTTCCCGTCGATTTGCCGTCCAAAGTTCGGCGAATCTTGCCCTCCCCGGAAAAACCTCATCAAAAGGAGCACCGTCCATGTTTAAAAGAATCGCATTCTTTTTACTGGCCATCCTGGTTATCGCCCCATCCGCCTGGGCCAGGACCATCGTGATCGCTCAAGACGCCACCTGGCCCCCCATGGAATTTGTGGACGACAACAAACAGATCGTGGGGTTCGACACCGACTACATGAAAGCGGTGGCCAAAGAGGCCGGATTCGTGGTGGAGCTCAAGAACGTGGCGTGGGACGGGATATTTGCCGGGCTTGATGCAGGCAAATACGATGCCGTTTGCTCCTCGGTCACCATCACCGATGAGAGAAAGGCCACCATGGACTTCAGCATCCCTTATTTCAAGGTCCGCCAGGCTCTCGTGGTTCCCAAGAGCTCAACCGCCAAAAGCATCGAGGAGATGCAAGGCAAGACACTCGGGGGGCAAATCGGCACTACGGGATACTTTGCCGTCAAGAAGGCGAAGGGGGTCAACGGCAAGTCTTATGACGAGATTGGCCTCGCCATGGAGGATCTTTTCAACGGACGCCTCGACGGCGTAGTCTGCGACGATCCGGTGGCGGCACAGTATGCGCTTCAAAAGCCCGAGTATGCCGCGAAACTCAAAATTGCAGCCGTGCTGGATACCGGGGACGAAAATTACGGGGTGGCCGTCAAGAAGGGCAACAAGGAAGTCCTGGATCTCATCAACAAGGGAATCAAGGCCGTCCAGGAGAAGGGCATCGATAAGGAACTCCGCGCCAAGTGGATGGGACAGTAGAAGGTTCCAGGTCGAATGCCGGCCCCAGGCGATCGGAGCCACGGCGGTAGGAATCCCGACAGTGGGAGCGCCCATGGAAAAGGAAAAACTCGTCATCAACATCACGGATGGAGCCGCCATTCCGGTGAGGAAGGACATTGGGCTCTTTTCCGCCTGGCGCATCTCATTTTTCGGGGCCTTGGTCGTTCTCGCCTACCTCCTCATTTTCCGGCCCGATCCTTACCTCCGAATCCTCAAATTTCTGCCCGACGGCATTCTGGTCACCTTCGAGGTGACCTTCGCGTCGATCCTCTTTGCCATGGTGTTGGGCCTCACGACGGGCATGGGGAGGATCGCCAAGAACCGATTCATCAATGCTCTCGCTTCCACCTACGTGGAAGTTGTCAGGGGCATTCCCCTGCTGGTGCAGCTTTTCTACATCTACTATGCGCTGGGAAGGTTCGTGCGGGTGCCCGATATGGTGGCCGCCATTCTGGCCATGTCATTCTGCTATGGCGCTTACATGGGAGAAGTCTTTAGGGCGGGCATCGAATCCATCGACAAGGGGCAGACGGAGGCTGCCCGGTCCCTGGGGTTCAATCCTACGCAAACCATGTTCTATGTTATACTCCCTCAGGCTTGGCGAACGATTCTTCCTCCCGTGGGAAACGAGTTCATCGCCTTGCTCAAAGACACCTCCCTCGTGTCCATTCTTGCCGTGGCGGACCTGCTGCGCCGGGGCCGGGAGTTCGCCTCGGAGACCTTCACTTACTTTGAGACATACACCATGATCGCCCTCATCTACCTCATCATCACGCTCATTCTCTCGAAGCTGGTGAGCATCATGGAAGAAAAGCTGAGGTATTATGAGCGCCACTGAGCCCATCATCCGCATAGAGAGGGTCAGCAAGTTCTTCGGGCTCCTGAAGGCCCTCAATGATGTGTCCCTCGTCGTCGAAACCGGTGAAAAGGTGGTGATCATCGGGCCGAGCGGGTCGGGCAAGAGCACCCTTCTTCGCACAATCAACCGACTGGAGAAGATCGACGCGGGCCGCATCGTGGTGGATGGAAAGGATATCACCGATATAAATAATGATATCAATAAGATTCGCATGGAAGTGGGCATGGTCTTCCAGAGCTTCAATCTCTTCCCCCACAAAACCGCCCTGCAGAACCTGACCCTCGGGCCGATAAAGCTCAGGAAAGTCCCCCGCGGAGAGGCCGAGGCCAAGGGGCTCGCCCTCCTGAAAAAGGTGGGCATCGAGGAAAAGGCATCCAGCTATCCCTCCAGGCTTTCGGGCGGACAGCAGCAGCGGGTTGCCATCGCTCGGGCCCTGGCCATGAACCCGAAAATCATGCTGTTCGATGAGCCCACCTCGGCCCTTGACCCCGAAATGATCGGGGAAGTTCTCGACGTCATGGTGAACCTTGCGCGGGAGGGCATGACCATGGTCGTCGTCACCCACGAAATGGGGTTCGCACGGGAGGTGGCGGACCGGGTTGTCTTCATGGATCAGGGCGAGATCCTCGAAGTCGCCCCGCCCAGGACCCTCTTCGCGGGTGCCGTGCACCCCAGAACGAAGAAATTTTTGAGCCAGATTCTCTAGAAAGCGTCTGTCCGGAAACAGCCTCTCCCGCAATGCCCAGGGGACGAAAACTTTATTGACCACTGACTGGGGCCTCCTCCATGAGCGAGTCCATCATTGCGGAAATCCCTCTCTTCGCCTCACTCACAAAAAAAGCGAGGGGATTCCTGCTCAGAGTCCTGCAACCGCTCGAACTGGCTCCCCACGAAGTCCTGTTCAGAGAAGGCGATCCCGCCGACCGCTTCTATATTGTCATGGCCGGCCAGCTTGAAGCGATCAAGGCCATGGGAACCCCCACTGAGCGCCTTTTGAACCTCATCGGTCCCGGCGACTACATCGGGGAAATCGCGTTTCTGCTGCCCGACGGGCTCCGGACGGCCAGTGTCCGTGCCAACGCCGATTCCCAACTGCTTGCCATGAACCGGGAGGCTTTCGCGGAAACGGTCGAGCGGTTTCCTTCCGTGGGATACGCGATTTCGTGCCGCATCGCAGCCAGGCTTCGCAATGCGGAGAACATGAGGATTCAGGACCTCCGGGAGCGAGACCGGCGGATGTCCGAGGCGTGCCATTCCTTGCGGTCGAAGCTCCTCGACGCCCTCGAAGAAGGGAACCACTCACCCGGGCGCCAAAAACTGCTGGAACTCCTCTCGGAGGTCGAACTGTTGAGCCGTGCGACCCTCCCGGAACGCACAGGTACCCATGGGCGGGAGGGCGACCGGGAACCCCTCAAGTCCTTTTACCGATTGAGCGTTCCGTCACTGCGGATCGAGACTTTGGGGGGCTTTCGCGTGCTGCGTGGCGGGATACCCATCGAGGAGGCCCAGTGGAAGGGTAAAAGGCCGAAGGAACTTCTCAAGGCCATCGTTGCCCGGCAGTGCCGCAGGGTTCCAAGGGAGCACATCGTGGACGACCTGTGGCCGGAGAGCGACGCGGTCACGGCGGAGATATCTCTCAAGGTCACGCTTCACCGCTTGAGAAAGATCCTGGAGCCTTCCCTGGACAGGGCATACGGATCCTCCTACATCCATGTGCACGGGAATCTCCTTTCTCTCGATCCGGATCTTTGCCAGGCGGATACGGAGGAGTTTACATCCCTTTGTGCGCGGGGAGAGATCCGTCAGAGGGCGGGAGACTTACACGGGGCCTTCTCCTTTTTCAAGAGGGCCCTGGACATGATCTCGGGCGATTTTCTCCCGGATGATCAGTATGTTCCATGGGTGGAGACAAGAAGACACGAATTGAACGAAAAGCATCTCTCACTGCTTTTCCGGACTGCGGAGCTTTGCGAGAACATTGGTGACTCCAGGAACGCCATCGCTCATTACGGCAGAATCCTTGAGCTGGATCCCCTTGCCGAGCGGGCCTGTCAGCGACTCATGACCCTATATTCCAACAGGGGCGCGCGCAATGCGGCCATCAGGGTCTACGAGGATCTCCGCAAGGCACTGAAAAATGAACTCGACTGCGAACCCGACGATCTCACCACGGCCATCTACAGGAAGCTCACCCAATGATTGTGATTTCAGTTCCCTTCGTCATGGAGGTATGCCATGTCTCCCCCTGATAGCGATCTCCAGCGGCTGAAACTCGAACACAGCATATACGCCGACCTGGCAAGGACACTCACATCAACCATCGACCTTTCTCAAGTCCTGCAGATCGTCATGGAAAAGGTGAAAGAACTCCTCAAGCCCCGCAACTGGTCTCTCCTCCTCATGGAGCCAGACCAGCTTCGCCTGCGATTCGAGATTATCGTGGGGGAAGGAGATGAGCTGCTCATGGGCAGGACTCTGAACGTCGGGGAGGGTATTGCCGGCTGGGTGGCCCAAACGGGTGAAAGCCTGTTGGTCCAGGACGCACAGAACGACCGGCGCTTTTGCAGGCGATTTGATGAACTGTGCAGCTTCACTACTCGTTCCATCATTGCGGTTCCTCTGAAAAACAAGGGAAAAGTCCTTGGAGTCATCGAACTCATCAACCGCATGGAAGAAGACACCTTCTCCGACCTGGACATGCTTTCCCTGGAAACCCTTGCCGAATACGCGGCAATCGCCATTGACAACGCCGCTCTCTTCGACAGGATCCAACGCCTCGTCATCACCGATGATCACACCTCGCTTTACAACATCCGCTATCTTTACGAAGCCCTGGACCGCGAGCTGGACTCTTCCGATGCCGAAGGTCATGAGGTCTCATTGATCTTCTTTGATCTGGACCACTTCAAGAAAGTGAACGACAGGCACGGCCACCTGGCCGGGAGCAAGACCCTGAGGGAAGTCGGTCTGCTCCTCAAGGACCTGACACGCCCCGGTGATATTCCCGTCCGGTATGGAGGCGATGAATTCATCGTGCTCCTGCCGCGGGCAGGCAAGGCAGAGGCCATGGCATTCGCCGAGTTTCTGCGAGAGCGGGTCAATTCGCACACCTTTTTGTCCGAGGAGGGATTGAACCTGCACATCACCGCGTCGTACGGAGTGGCCACCTATCCGGACGCCGCCAAGGACAAGGTCACCCTGCTGAACATGGTGGACGCCGCCATGTACCGGATCAAGGAAACCACCCGAGACGGCATTGCGGCGGCATGAACCGAAGGTCTGATGGAGTAACGGATGCGATACAGGATCATCGATGCCCACGCCCACTGCGGTGTCCAGGACACCTTTCCACCACAGTCCCTCGAAGACTACATGGACTACGCCCACGGAAGCGGCATTGCGGCTGCTGTCATGTTCCCACCGGTGCTGGAGATCTACGACCGCTACGACTTCTTCTTCGAGGACACACCCGAGTGGCGGCGGAGGCGTGAGAGAGCGAACCGGTACCTGACCGAGTTGACCCGCCCCGACTTTGAAGTGTTTCCGTTTTTTTTCATGTGGAATGACTTTGCCGTCGAACAGCTGTCGCACGCCCACAAGGGCATCAAGTGGCACCGCCACGGTGACGAGCCCCACTATCGCTATGACGATCCCAAATGCGCCGCGGCCATTGAGGAGATCCACCGCAGGAATATGCCCGTCACTCTCGAAGAGGAGCTCCATTTCACACTGAAATTTATCCATGAACTGGCTCCCGACGTGAAGGTGATCATCCCCCACTGCGGCCTCCTCAACGGTGGATACGAATCCTTTTGCCACCACCGGACGTGGGACCTGCCCAACATCTACACGGACACCTCCCTGGTGCCTTCCAGTATCGTCGAGGATTACGTGCGCCGGTATGGAACCGAAAGGATCATGTTCGGGTCGGATTTCCCCTTTGGTGACCCCCGGTCGGAGGCTAAGAAAATTCAGATGCTTCACCTGAACGAGACACAAAAGGAGGCCCTCCTCTCGGGGAATGTGACTCGTCTTCTCGCGGAGAGCAACAGGCAATGAGCCCTGATACCTCCAATGAGCACCCGGGACCGGAGGCCTCTTCCGGCTCCGAGAACCCGAGAGGCTCCGGGGACCCCGGCTCCTCTCCCGCGGCCATCCCGAGAAAGGGGTACCTCTATGTCGCCGCCGCCGCGACCCTTTGGGCCATCTCGGGCTCTTCGGGGAAGTTTCTTTTTCAAAGGGGCGTCACCCCGTATGAGCTCGTCCAGATCCGCGTCACCCTTGCATCCCTTTGCCTCCTCGCCTGGTTTCTCCTGCGGAATCCCCGGCTCATTCCGGTTGCCCGCCAGGACATTCTCTACTTCATGGTGCTGGGGATTTGCGGGATGGCCATGGTGCAATTCACCTACTTCTACGCCATAAGCAAGATCCACGTTGCCGTGGCGATCCTCCTGGAATACCTGGCACCGACGTTCATCGCACTCTACTCGGTAGTGGTCCTGCGGGAGAGGCTGACCAGACTCACCTTCATTGCCGTCGCGGGATCGACCCTGGGCTGCTACCTGGCGGTGGGGGCCTACAACTTGAACCTCCTGTCCATGAACCTGGAAGGGATCCTCGCCGGCATCGCCTCGGCCATTGCATTCGCTTGGTACACCATTCACGGGGAGCGGGGCATGAGGCGCTATGACCCCTGGACGGTGCTGTTTCATGCCCTGCTCTATGCAGCCATCTTCTGGAACATCGCTCTCTCGCCTTTCCATGCATTCATGCGCAGCTACAGCTCGGTCCAGTGGGGGTGGATCCTTTACATCTCCATCCTTGGAACCGCCGTTCCTTTTGGGCTATACCTGGAGGGGATCAACCTCATCCGGTCCACCCGGGCGAGCGTCACGGCCACCCTGGAACCCATCATGGCGGGCTTCATCTCCTACCTTTTCCTTGGGGAGACCCTGCAACCCCTGCAACTGCTCGGGGGAGGACTCGTGCTGGCCTCGGTCATCACCCTGCAGAGCAGGAAGGAGTTCGACGAGAACACCCCAGCCCTGATCCGCGAGAGGCAGAAATCCTGATTTCGAGGGCGACCCGGAGCACAGGGGAATGAACGGTCCCGAGGAGGAGCCGCGTGCGAAAGTTTGTACGAACCCGCACAGATCCGCAGAATTCGACCTTGGCGGTACCCATCCAGAAAAGTCATCTGTCGACTCCCGTCAGCGGAAAAAAGACTATACTTTTCCATAAAAGTGTCATAGAAATTCGATAGTAGGGTGGGAAGTCCCTTTTCTGCCCGGAGGATCCCGCCGCTCGGTTTGGGGCGCGGCTTCCGTGGTGGAGTGGGTTTTTTGCATCCCGCATTGTGAAATAAAGAACTGAGCGACCCGGCTTGTGCCGGGGTGAAGCTCTTGGGTATCCGTTCGGAAACCCTAAGAACTCTCTTTGCTCTCTTCGAGGTCAAGGGGGGGGTCGGGGGTCCGGTGAGGAATGGTCGGGTGCGGGTGTAGGGCATCGTGGTTGTGTTGAACTCTTATGGAGGAGGTGGGCACGTCGTCGAAGGAGAAAGGTTTGGACCTGGTCTCTAAACACTGATCGAGGAATGTAGAGGAGGCATAATGCAAGCTGTTGCTCAAGTCAGACAACCGGTACGGACTGAGGCTTTGTGGGATTTCCTGCAGATGTGCACCGGGGTATCTCTCGTACTCTTCATGTGGGCGCACATGATTCTGGTGGCCAGTGTCAACATCGATCTCGGTGGTGGACGCGTGATGAACATCATCGCCCATTTCTTCGAAGCCACGTACATGGCTCAATTAGGTGGTCCCCTCATCTTTTTGACCATGCTGGCTCACTTTGTGCTGGCCGCCCGCAAGCTGCCATTCAGAGTTTCCGAGATGAAGGCCATGTGGACCCACACCAAGAGATTCAATCACCTGGACACGTGGTTCTGGATTATCCAGGCGTTCACCGCCTTCATCATCCTCGTCCTGGGAAGCATCCACATTTGGACTGTTCTCACCAACCTGCCCATCACGGCAGCGAGAAGTGCCGCCCGTATCCAGACTGGATGGTGGGTGCTCCTTTACCTGATTCTACTCCCGTGCATCGAGCTCCACGTGGGAATCGGCGCCTATCGGATCGGAGTCAAATGGGGATGGATCAAGAGTTCCCATCGTGAGTACTTCCACGGCATTGAGAACAAGCTCACGCTGGTCTTCGTCACCATTGGCCTGATCACCCTGGTCACTTTCTATTTCCTTGTTAAACCGGCAGTGTAAAAGGAGCGAAAATTGGAGACTTTTTATACTGATGTACTTTGCATAGGAGCGGGCCTGGCAGGTGAGCGCGTTGCCGTCGAGACGGCTGCAAGGGGGCATGAGACCCTCTTACTGAGCCTGGTGCCACCGAGACGTTCCCATTCTTCCGCGGCCCAGGGGGGCATGCAGGCTTCTCTTGGCAATGCCTGCATGGGCGAGGGAGATTGTCCGGATATCCACTTTGCAGACACGGTGAGGGGCTCCGACTGGGGATGCGACCAGGAAGTCGCGAGGCTCTTCGCGGAAACGGCCCCCATCGCCGTTCGGCAGATGGCCTATTGGGGGATCCCCTGGAACAGGGTCGTGGCGGGCAGCGGCACCTACTACAAGGGAGGCAAGCTCTACGACAAGGTCGAAAAGAAGGAAAAAGAGCACCTCATCACGGCCCGGGATTTCGGCGGAACCGCCAAGTGGAGGACCTGCTACACATCTGACGGAACGGGTCATACCCTCCTTTTCACCATGGACAACGAGGTGGAGAGGCTCGGTGTCAAGGTCCACGACCGGGTGGAGGCCATTGCCCTGATCCATGACGGGGAAACTTGCATGGGGGCCATTGCCCGGTGTCTGCGAACGGGGAAGATCCGGGCGTATCTCGCCAAGGCGACCCTGATCGCCACGGGCGGCTACGGGCGGCTCTACAGGGAAACGACCAACGCGGTCATCTGTGACGGCGCAGGAGCCATCGTCGCTCTCAACACCGGCCTCGTTCCTGTCGGGAACCCGGAAGCGGTTCAGTTCCACCCCACGGGCATCGTTCCCACGAATATCCTGGTGACCGAAGGGTGCCGGGGCGACGGCGGCACGCTCCTCGACGTCAACGAGGAACGGTTCATGCACATCTATGAACCGGGTAAACAGGAACTGGCTTCCCGCGACGTCGTGTCCCGCTGGATGACCCACCACATTCGCCTGGGCAAGGGTGTTCCCAGCCCTTACGGCCATCACCTCTGGCTCGACATCCGGCACCTGGGAGCCAAGCACATCAAGACGAAGCTGAGAGATGTTGAGGAAATCTGCGTGGAATTCCTGGACAGGGACCCCATTACCCAGCTCATCCCTGTCCGCCCGGCTCAGCACTACAGCATGGGCGGGGTCCGCACCAATAAAGACGGGGCGGCCTATGGCCTCAAAGGGCTTTACTCGGCCGGTGAGGCGGCATGTTGGGACATGCACGGCATGAACCGGCTGGGCGGGAACTCCCTCGCGGAAACCATCGTGGCCGGCGCCATCGTGGGCGAGAAGATCTGCGAGTTCCTGGAAGGCTGCGAGGTGGCCTTCAAGACGGAGGTTATCCAGTCCGCCGCAAAGAAAGAGGAAGAGCGCATCGCCAGGCTCATCGGCTGCAAAGACGGAAAAGAGAATGTTTACAAGATCAAGGCGGCCGTGGGCGACGTGCTCATGGACAAAGTGGGTATCTTCCGCAACGGTACCGATCTCCAGGCAGCAGTCGATGCGCTTCAGGAACTCTATGAGCGTTCCGCCAAGGTCGGCGTTCGAGCCAGTAGTATTGGTGTCAATCCTGAGTTGGCTTTGGCCCTCCGCCTCAAGGGGACTTTGCGCCTTGCCCTTTGTATCGCCTATGGGGCGCTGAAGCGGACGGAAAGCCGCGGTGCTCATGCCCGTGAAGATTTTACGGAACGTAACGACCGCGACTGGCTGAAGCGGACCCTCGCTTACTGGAAAAGCGATGACGACACACTTCCCACCCTTGACTACGAAAAACCTTCCAAAGTGTGGGAAATGCCGCCAGGTGACAGAGGCTACGGTACTTGCCAGATTGTGGCCTGTGAGGATCCAGAAGTGATTGGAGAGCCAATTTCACGCAATTGATGAGAGGGACTCAATGGGACGACAGCTGAAATTCAATATCTTTAGATTCAACCCCGAAGACCCTGCGTCCGTGCCTCACACTGAGGTCTTCAATCTCGAAGAAACGGATGCCATGACACTTTACATCGCCCTGAACCGCATCCGCGAAGAACAGGAACCGACTCTCCAGTTCGACTTCGTCTGCCGTGCCGGTATCTGCGGATCCTGTGCCATGCTGATCAATGGAAGGCCTGACTTGGCCTGCCATACTAAGACCAAGAAATTACCCGAGGAAATCACCCTTTTGCCCATGCCCGTATTCAAACTCGTCGGCGACCTCTCCGTGGACACGGGGACCTGGTTTCGGGGCATGCACCAGAGGGTCGAGTCGTGGGTTCACGCCAACCAGGCCTTTGATCCCAAGGCCCAGGAAGCACCCATGACCAATGAACTGGCGGACGAAATCTATGAACTCGAGCGCTGCATCGAATGCGGATGCTGCGTGGCCGCATGCGGGAAGGCCAACATGGTGCCCGACCAGTTCATGGGCGCAGCCGCGTTCAACCGCATCGCCCGGTTCATGATGGACCCGCGCGACATGAGAAGCGGCGACCAGTATTTCGAAGTCGTCGGCAACGATGAAGGGATCTTCGGATGTCTGGGCCTCCTCGGCTGCGAGGATGTGTGCCCCAAGAAGCTTCCCTTGCAGGACCAGCTGGGCATGCTTCGCCGCAAGATGGGATGGAGCGCGGTTCAGCACCTGTTTGGAAATGTATTCAGCAGGAAGAAGTAGTCTGCCGCTGCCTCCCGGACCATGCCAAGGCATGGGGTGATTGAGGGAGATGACGGATTTCGAGGACTCATGAAGACCCCGGTTCTCGCCACGCGGCCACAAAACCGCGTGGTGGGCCGGGGTCTTTTCTGTTCAGTGGGTTCCTATTCGAGCCAGAGGCTTGCGAGGTCAATTTCGATGTCATGGAACGGCGTTGCCCGGACCCTGTCACTTTCCCCGAAAACCGCCGAAAGGAACCATCTGCCCGATTCCAGGGTGAACACCTCCAGGGTTTTGTGGACAGGATCCACGAGCCACAGGTACTGGACGGCATGCTGCCCGTAGACCGGCATTTTGCGGACCCTGTCCGTTCGCACGGTGCCCGGTGAGAGCACCTCGCAGATCCAGTCAGGCGCCACGGAAAACCAGTTCGCCTCGGGTCTTCCCGGAAACCGCTCCTTCCGCCACCCGGCCAGGTCAGGCACCAGGAGGTCCTCTCCAAACATGATTTCCGGCTCAAACAGAATGATCCATCCGCCGGGGCCACCGCTTTCTCCAAACTGAAAGGGCGGAGTCAGTTTACCACCCATCACCGACGTAACGAAGCTGTGATCGGGGGAAGGTCGCGGCGTGGCGATCAACTCCCCGTTGATGACCTGTCCGGTCAAATGATCCGGAAGAGCGCAAATATCTTCGTATGTGGCTCTCGTTGCTGCGGCTTCCGCCATCGTGGTCGCCTCCCCTCCCAACACGGCATGGAGGATTGAAAAGGTGAAGTCCGTTGAGTCGACTACATCGGGGACTATTGATACTTTATCCCGGATCGTCTGCCGTTCAAACGAGAAAATCCTCCCAGTGGAGTATTCCTTTTCCCCTCCATATCCATTAGATTGTCTACTGCCGAAAGACATGGATCAACAATCGGAGGACCTAATGCCCGGAGTTTTCGAAGTCTACGTCAAAGGGCTCTTTTCCGCGGCTCACCAGCTTCGAGGGTATGGTGGTGACTGTGCCCACCTCCACGGCCACAATTGGGCGGTCGAAGTCCATGTCCGGTGCGGAGCCCTCGATGAACTGGGAATCGGGATCGATTTCCGGGACATCAAGGCGGCCGTCACGGAAGTCCTGGCCGAGGTGGATCACTGCAACCTCAATGAAACCCGAGCCTTCACCCTGGAAAATCCCACTTCGGAGAACATCGCCCGCTTTCTCTATCGAGAGCTCGGAAAAGTCTTGAACCGGAGCGGAGTGCGCGTATCCAGGGTCAAGGTGTCCGAGACTCCCGGGGCTGGAGCCCTGTACTGGGAGGAGTAGTTGAGCCTGCTTGTCAGCGAGATATTTTACAGCATTCAGGGGGAATCCAGTTTTGCCGGGTGGCCTTGTGTTCTCGTCCGGCTCTCGGGGTGCAATCTGAAATGCACGTACTGCGACACCGCCTATGCATCCGAACCGGGGAACCCCATGCACATCGAGGATATCGTGGACCAGATCAAGGCCCATGGGTGTTCCCTGATCGAAATCACGGGAGGCGAACCGTTGATCCAGCAGGAAACCCCGGCCCTGGTGCGGCGTTTGACAGACCTGGATTACACCGTCCTGGTGGAAACCAACGGCAGCCGGGACATTTCACGAATCGACAGCCGCGCCGTCAAGATCGTGGATATCAAGTGCCCGTCTAGCGGAGAGGCAAAAGCCAACGACATGGAAAACCTCACCCGTCTTCAGCCCCGCGACGAGATCAAATGTGTCCTGGGAGACACGGAGGATTACCTCTTTGCGAAAGAGATCGAGAAGAGGCTTCACGTGGACCTCGGCCTGGGGAACACCGTCCATTTTTCGCCGGTCCACGGAAGGCTGGATCCCCGGCAGCTCGCCCATTGGATTCTCGCCGATCACCTCAACGTTCGCTTGAATCTCCAGATACACAAAGTCGTGTGGGACCCCAATGAACGAGGCCGCTAGCCCCATGACAGAAAAAGCACCACGGTCCAAGGCCGTCATTCTCCTCTCGGGAGGCGTCGACTCCACCACCTGTCTAGCGGTGGCCAAAGCCCATGGGTTCATCCCCCACACCATTGCCTTCGATTACGGACAGAGGCACCGGGCAGAGCTCGAGGCCGCCGCCAGAGTTGCGGCGGCGTTTGGGGTTGCCCGGCATCTTGTCCTCGAGGTACCCCTCGGCCCCATCGGCGGATCGGCCCTCACGACGGCGATGCAAGTCCCCAAGGGAGTCGCCGTGGAAGAGATGGCCCGTCGCATTCCGGTCACTTACGTGCCCGCCCGCAACACGGTGTTTCTCTCCCTGGCCCTGGCATGGAGCGAGGTCATCGGATCGGGGGACATCTTTATTGGGGTCAACGCCCTGGACTATTCCGGGTATCCCGATTGCCGCCCCGAATACATCAGGGCTTTCGAGGAAATGGCCAACCTGGCGACGAAAGAGGCGGTCGAGGGGAGAATCCGGGTCCACATCCACACACCCCTCATCCACCTCACCAAGGCAGGGATCATCCAGCTCGGCCAGGAGCTAGGGGTCGACTACCGGCTGACCCATTCGTGCTATGATCCCGACGCTGAGGGCCGGGCATGCGGCTTCTGCGACAGTTGCCAGCTGCGCAGGAAGGGTTTTGCCGAGGCCGGCGTCTCCGATCCAACGGAGTACGTCCCTTGAAGAATTCATTTTGTTCAATCTCCCGGCCCTCAAAGACACGGAGACGTGGATGAACCAAGACCGGTACGGGCATTTGACGCAGCTCGGAGGCAAAGCCAGCCTGCGGACAAATCCCGATGATGCGGAGCTCGAGACTTTTTCAAATCCCCATCCTGATGTGGATTACGTGGTGCGCCTGACTTCTCCCGAGTTCACCACCGTCTGCCCCATAACCGGTCAGCCGGATTTTGCGGCCATGATCGTCGATTATGTTCCCCGGGACCGCATCGTGGAGAGCAAGTCGTTCAAGCTCTTCCTTGGAAGCTTCAGAAATCACGGCACATTCCACGAGGATTGCACGGTTTACATCCTCAAGCGGCTGCGCCAGGCTCTGCAGCCGAAGTACATCCGTATTGTCGCTCTGTGGAATCCGCGAGGAGGAATTCCCATCGACGTGGTCGTCGAAGACGGCGAGCTTCCCGGCAGCTGCACTCCTCTGCCCTTGAGAAAAACCAATTACCGGGCCGGAAGAGAGTGACACTCGACGCCCCTACACTGAGTGGAGCTCATCGGAAATGAGTGAGAGTGGAGTTTCATGAACGACAAGAAGTGCGGCGTATGGATCATAGGAGCGTTGGGAGCCATTTCGGCAACCGTCATCAGCGGGGCTGCGCTGCTCAGAAGACGTCTCATCGAGCAGGCCGGGATGGTCACCGCAACGGAGATCTTCGAGGGAACTGATTTGCTGCCCGTCGAACATTTCGTCTTCGGCGGTTGCGACATCCGCGTTGGAAGTCTTTTCAACACCCTCCGTCAGCTCGCTTCCGAAACGTGCGCCATTTCCAGTGAACTGGTGTCGGCCGTAGAGGACGATCTCCACGAAACCCAGTCCGAGATAAGATACGGAACATGCCGCAACTGCGGGGAGGCCATAGAGGGCATGGCTTCGGAGCCCTTCAGTGCAGCGAAACCCATCTTGGAAGAGATTGCCGAGTGCCGCGAGCTCTTGAGATCTTTTAAAGCTCGGCATGGACTGGAGAGGGTCGTGGTGGTGAACCTGGCATCCACGGAACCACCCCTGGCACCTGCCGAATCCCATCGGGACCTGGCCGTTTTCGAGGAATCCCTCCACGGGGAGGATTCACCGGCCGTGAGGGCGAGCACGGTTTATGCCTACGCCGCCATTCAGGAGCAATGTCCCTACCTGAATTTCACACCGTCGACGGGGGCTTTGATTCCTCCCCTTCTCCAATTGGCCAACCGCATGCGCGTGCCCGTCATGGGAAACGACGGAAAGACCGGGGAAACTTTGATCAAGTCCACTCTCGCCCCCATGTTTCTCTGGCGAAACCTGCAGGTGTTAAGCTGGGAAGGGTTCAACCTGCTGGGCAACATGGACGGGTGTGTTCTGGCAAACCCAGAAAACAAGGCGTCGAAAGTCAGGACGAAGGACCAGGTCCTTTCAAGGATACTCGGTTACGCTCCCCATTCGAGGGTTCGCATCGACTACGTGCCCTCCTTGAATGACCAGAAGACCGCCTGGGATTTCATCCATTTCAAAGGCTTCATGGGAGCCAAGATGTCTCTGCAGTTTATCTGGCAGGGCTATGACTCCCTGCTTGCGGCTCCTCTGGTCCTCGACCTCGCGAGACTCATGGAGCTCGCCGGGAGAAGGGGCGAGTACGGCCTCATGCCTCATCTTGCCTCTTATTTCAAGGCGCCTCTCGGTGTCGATGAATACGCGCTGCACAGCCAGTTTGGATTGCTCATGGATTACATCCACAAGGTGAAAGGCGACGGGGCCTGAACCATGAAACTCTCTTTCAGCACCAATGCCTTTGTTCGGTTCTCGGTCTTTGAAGCGGTTGAACGCATCGCGGCCATCGGATTTCAGGGAGTCGAGGTCCTTGCCGATTCCCCTCACCTCTATCCGTATTCCACCAGCCGCACGGACCTGGACAGGTTGAGGAAAGCCCTCGATCGCACGGGACTCAAGACAGCGAGCATCAATGCCAACACGGCCGTGGGGTTTTACGGCAGGGATTTCTGGGAACCCCTTTTTGAACCGTCCATCGCCAATCCGGATCCTTTCATGAGGAAGTGGCGGGTGGATTACACCAAGATCTGCATCGACATGGCCGCGGCTCTGGGCTGCGACCATGTGAGCGTCACCTCCGGCCGCCCGGTACCGGGAACGGATCCCCGTAAGGGGTTGGATCTCCTGGCTTCGTCGCTGGAGGATATCCTCACTTATGCTCAAGAACACGGGGTGAAAGTCGGAATGGAATACGAACCCGGTCTCCTTATCGAAAACTCGGAGGAGCTCGTGGCCCTTATGGACCGCTTCGACTCGCCGTACTTCGGCGCAAACCTCGATGTGGGCCACAGCCACGTGGCGGGAGAGGATCCTGGAAACGTCATCGGCCGCCTCTCCTCAAGGATCTTTCACGTGCACCTGGAAGACATCCGATCCCGCAAGCACTACCACCTGATCCCTGGAACAGGCGACATGGACATCCCTGCCATTCTCCAATCCCTGTCCCGAGCCGGTTACGAAGGGTTCGTGACTCTGGAGCTCTATACTTACCCGCAACAGCCTGAAGAGGCTGCGAGAAGATCCATGGAATACATGAAGACGATCATGAATGAATACGGGGCAAAGTGAGGCCACCGGAGGCAATGTCACCTGTCTTCAGATCCTCCACGGTCAGGCAGACGAGGGACTTTGAATGAAGCTCGCTTTCAGTTCCAACGCATTCCGCCGCTATACGCTTTCGGAATCCATGCGCATCATCTCCCAGGCGGGATTCCAGGGCATGGAGATCATGGCGGACACGCCCCACGCCTTTCCGAGACACCTCACGGAAGAGAATCTTTTGGAGATCCGTCTCGGGCTTGCCGAATCACACCTGGAAATCTCCAACGTGAACGCGTTCATGCTCCATGCCGTGGGGGACACCTACCACCCGTCATGGATCGAAGAGGACCCTGCCCTGAGGAGTATCCGCATCGATTACACCCTGGACTGCATCGATCTCGCGAAAGAGCTCGGGGCCCGCACCGTCTCCACGGAACCCGGGGGACCGCTGAACGGCATGACAAGGGAACAGGGCCTGAGCCTTTTCAGGGAAGGACTGGAGATTGTCGGGCCAAGAGCCCGCCAGGAGGGAATACGGGTATTGATTGAACCCGAGCCGGGGCTCTTGATCGAGACCAGCCGCGAGTTCCGGGAGTTTTTCGAAGAACTGGACCCGGAAGTGTTCGGGCTGAACTTCGATATCGGCCACTTCTTCTGCGTGGGAGAAGATCCCGCCGCCTTGATCACGGAATTCAGGGACTGCATCCATCATTTCCACCTGGAAGACATCGCGGAAACGAGGGAGCACCATCATCTCATGCCGGGCAAGGGGGTTATCGACTTCCAACGAGTGTTTGATGGCATGGATGCAATCGGCTATTCAGGATTTGTGACAGTGGAGCTTTACACCTATGAAGACCGGGCGGAAGAAGCCACCAGGGAGGCTTTCGATTACTTGCGGAGACTCCTGTCTTGATTCCAAGGCCCTCGGGGGCCTTAAAGCGGCTTCCAATTCGCCGTGGGAGGGTGAGTCATGAGAATTGTCGCCGGCTTTTTTGCCGTTCTTACCTTGTGTCTCTGCGCCGTCTCCGCCCATGCCGGACCTGTCCCCCGGCAGATCGCGGGGATTGTGATGGGTGCGCAGATCGACCAGTACAGGGACATGCTGCGGACAGAGACGGCCTTGCCCATGAGGCGCGCGGAATACCTGACCGAGGTTGAGGTCAAGCCCATGGAGGGGTACCAGAGCGGGACCGTAACCTACGGAAACTGTGTAAAACCGGGCCGCATTGTCAAGGTGAAATTGCGGTATGACCGGGACGACAAGCAATTCTTCGAGGAACTTTTCAAGCGCTTCAAGGAGCGCTTCGGGGAGACATCGGAATACAAGGGAGACCCTTTCCGCATGTTTCTGGCCTGGAAGTGGTCTTTCACCGACGAAAAGGGAAACCGGATGAGCCTTATCCTGCAGCACAACAGCATGGACGACGACGATTTTCCGAGCGGCAACATCGTCAAGCTCTCCCACACCACCGAAATCGAAAAGGAACATGCATGTTACGATCGGGTCCACCCTCTGGAGAAGGGTCCCGACAGGGCTGCTCCTCCCGGGAAAGAGAAGGAAGACCTCAAGCGTTTCGTTCCTGAATAGCGGAATTCTCCTGTTTCCGGCCGTCATGGGGCCCCGGACTGATTCTCGCGGGGGGGAACCTTTGCTTGACAGACTCTTTTTTTGACCTGTATAGTTCGCACCCTTGAGCACATGAGGGAGACCATATGAAAACACTGCTTCTGAATCCCCCATCATTCGAGAAGTTTGATGGCGGAGCCGGTTCCCGTTGGCCTGCAAGGCGCGAGATCACATCGTTCTGGTACCCGGTCTGGCTCTCCTACCCGGCGGGAATGATCAAGGAGAGCAAGCTCCTCGATGCCCCGCCCCATGGAGTGACGCCCGAGCAAACCATCGCCATCGCCGGGGACTACGAGTTCCTGGTCCTTTTCACGAGCACTCCGGGTTTTAGCAGTGATGTGCGCCTGGCGGAGACCATCAAGGACGCCAACCCCCGGATCAAGATTGCCTTCGTTGGGCCCCCGGTTTCCGTCCAGCCGGATGAGGCTCTCAAGGCTTCTTCCGCCATAGACTTCGTAGCGAGGCGGGAATTCGACCACTCCGTTACCGAATTCGCAGCGGGACTCTCCATCGACAAGATCGCCGGCATCAGTTACCGCAGGAATGGAAGCATCATCCACAATCCGGATCGACCTCCCGTGGCGGACCTGGATTCGCTCCCCTTCGCCGTGGACACGTACAAGCGGGACCTGGACATCACCCGCTACAACGTGCCCTTTCTCCTGCATCCCTACATTGCCTTCTATACCTCAAGGGGATGCCCGGCTCTTTGCTCATTTTGCCTGTGGCCCCAGACCTTCAGTGGCCACAAGTGGCGAACCCGAAGCAGTGACAATGTCGCCGCCGAAGTGAAGAAGGCCCTCGAGCTCTTCCCGAATCTCAAGGAGATTTTCTTCGACGACGACACCTTCGCGTGGGGAAAAGCACGGGTGCTGGACCTGTGCCAAAGGCTGAAGCCCCTCAAATTCACCTGGTCCGCGACCTGCCGTGTCCATGCCGACTTCGAAACATTGAAAACGATGAAGGACGCTGGCTGCCGCCTGCTCATCGTTGGGTTCGAATCGGGGGACCCGAAAATCCTGAAGGACATCAGGAAGGGAGCCACCGTCGAACAGGGCCGTGCATTCATGAAGCACTGCAGGGAGCTTGGCCTGACCGTTCACGGGGACTTCATCATCGGTCTGCCGGGAGAGACGAAGGAAACCATCGCCCGAACCATCAAGTTCGCCGAAGAACTGGACTGCGAAACGATCCAGGTCTCCATCGGGGTTCCCTACCCCGGCACCCTCTTTGACCAGTATCTCAGGGAGAAGGGCTTCCTCACCGACGACGCCGTGAGCGATGAATTGGGCCACCAGCTCCCCAACTTCCAGTATCCCGGGCTCAGCCGACAGGAGATCGTGGAGGCTGTGGAATACTTCTACGGCCGCTATTATTTTCGGCCCCGCATCATTTTCAGAATCGTCCGCAAAGCCGTGTTCGATGGCGAGGAGCGGAGCAGGCTTTTCAAGGAAGCCCGGGAGTACCTGTGGCTCCGTGCCCGCAGAAAGAGGTTCTCGGCGGGAAGAGGGTGCGCGTAGAGCCGGTGGCCCATTCCTGTGCGAACGCTGATGCCGTCTGAAGTCAGAATGAACGCCGATGACTTTGGCCACTCCCCGGAGGTGAACCGGGCGGTCATTCGGGCATTCAAGGAGGGAGTTCTCACCAGTGCCAGCCTGATGGCAATGGGAGACGCCTTCGATGAGGCCGTGGAACTGGCCGCGGAAAACGAGGGCCTCCAGGTGGGAATCCATCTGGTGACCGTGATGGGGCGAGCCGTCCTGTCCCACCGTGAATTGCCCCACATCACCGACCAGCGGGGCAGATTCGCCGACAACCCGGCAGCCGCCGGCCTGAACTACTTCTTCTCCAGGAAGGCTCGCCGGGAATTGTTCAGGGAACTGGATGCCCAGTTCGAGAAGTTCCTTGCGACCGGTCTGAAACCGTCCCACATCGACAGTCACCTGCACATGCACATACATCCGGTGATCTTTCAAATGGCCCTGTCTCTGGCCAGACGACACGGCGTGCAGCACATGAGGGTCCCGCGGGATGATTTCTTCATGGCTTTTGAGTTCAACCGAACGGGACTTCCACGAATGGCGTTGGAAGCACTGGTTTTTGTCCTGCTAACCAAGAGAATGCGCAGGGCCCTCGATGGCGTATCCGAGATCAGTTGCTGCGACCGCGTGTTCGGTCATTTCCTCTCGGGCAGGATGACGGAGGATTATGTTGCGGGCGTTTTGGATCGTCCCAAGCATGGCGGGTTCGAAATCTATTTTCATCCCGCCCTTCACGACGAGCCGGGAGGAAATCTCTCCCCGGAGAAGCTTCAGGCTTTCAGGGAATTCAGGATTTTGACAAGCGGGAGAATAGCGCGGCGGGTCAAAAGGCTGCGAGGGGAAGTCTCTCGAGATTCTCGTCAGGAAGTTGCCCAGTGAAAACAGCTGTTGTCATCACCGCTGCCGTTCTGGCTCAGGCCATCGGAAACACCCTGGTCAGCAAGGGGATGAAAACCATCGCGTCCCTCGGCTCGGCGGCTGACATCCTTTCGCCCTGGCTCCTTGTCCAGGCGGGGCTAAGCCCCATGATCTGGATCGGAACCGCTTTCCTAATCCTCTTCTTCATTCTGTTCTCCGCTGCTTTGTCCTGGGCCGACTTGAGCTTTGTCCTCCCGGCCAGTTCATTCGGCTATATCCTAAACGTCGCTTTTGCCCATCACTTCCTGAGCGAACCGGTGTCTCCCATGCGCTGGGGTGGAAGTGTCCTCATTTTTCTGGGGGTTCTCCTCGTTTCCCGTTCCGGAAAGGGCGGGAAGGGCCGGTCGGAGAAAGTTGCATGGGAACCGGGGATCCATTGAGGACTGGGAGGGGTTCATGGATCTTCTGACCACAATCCTGATCACGGTCATCATTCTCGCCAATTCCGCCGGAGACGTGTTGATCACACGAGGGATGAAGCGGGTGGGTGAGATTTCCACCCTGAATCCCGGCGAGCTCCTGAGGATTGCCGGGAGAGTCCTCATCAACGGGGATTTCCTTTTCGGACTCTTCTTCCTGGCGGTGGGCTTCTTTTCATTCCTGGCAGTTCTGGCATGGGCGGACATGAGCCTGGTCGTGCCCGCCACGTCCATGGTTTACGTATTCAGCATTCTTGGGGCGAAATTCGTGCTCAAGGAGGAGGTGGGCTTTCTGCGCTGGACCGGCACCTTCCTGGTCTGCACGGGAGTCGCCCTCATCTGCATGTGACCTTACCATCCAGCCTTTTTACACGAGACCCCGGCCGAACGATGCTTCTTTCGACGATCGCTCATTCCCTGGCCGCCCTGACGGCCGCCTCCATCATTTACTGTCTCGTCTGCATCATCGCCGCTCGGCGGTTCTTCACGGAATCCGCCGTGGGGAATCCCCCGTTGGACTGCCCTCCCGTGACCATCCTGATCCCTCTTTGCGGGGCCGACTTCAAGGCCCTGGACAACTACGGCTCGCTCTGCCGTCAGGATTATCCTCAGTTTCAGATCGTGTTCGGGGTGCAGGATCCCGGTGACAGCTCCATTGAGGTCGTTCGCCACCTCATGGAACGTTTTCCCGAAAAGGACATCGCCCTGGTCGTCAGTGAGGAGACACTGGGTGAAAACCCCAAAGTGAGCAATTTGCACAACATGTTTTCACAGGCGAAGAACGAGCACATTGTCATCATGGACAGCGATGTCCGCGTTGGTTCGGATTTCTTGAGGAGCATTCTCGCGGAATTCAGGAACGGGGAAGTGGGCCTGGTGACCTGTCCCTACCGGGCCGCCGAAGCGCCAAACCTTCCGTCGACTTTCGAGGCCATTGGGATCACGGGAGACTTCATGCCCGGAGTCTTTGTCGCCAGACTCCTCGAAGGGGTGACTTTCGCCCTGGGCGCCGCGATGCTGACGACCAGGGAGAGACTGCTTTCCATCGGCGGCTTCGCTGCCTTCGCCGACGACCTCGCCGACGATTACATGCTGGGAAACCTCATCAACAAGGCGGGCCATGAGGTTCGACTCTCTCGCTATGTCGTCGGCACCATGCCGGTGCATTCGAGCTTTCGCGCCGTGGTTCGGCATCAGGTCCGGTGGGCTCGCGGCACGAGGATCTGCAGACCCCTCAGCTACGCGGGGATCATCATCACTCACGGGACCGCCCTCGGTCTTTTGTCCATGGCGGCAGCCGGCTTTTCCACACCGAGCATCGGCCTGTTGTTCCTGGCCCTCGCCGCGCGCCTCACCATGGCCTGGACCGTGGGTGTATCCCTCATGAAGGACGCGATACTCGCACGCAATCTCTGGCTTCTACCCCTGCGGGATCTCCTCGGCTTTTCCATCTGGTGCGCAAGCTTTTTTGGAAACACGGTGGAATGGCGAGGCAAGCGGTTCAGACTCATTCGGGGGGGCAGGCTCCGGCCTTTGAACAGCGCTTGAGCAATCAGAGAACTCCCGAAAATCCATTGAACTGGTCGCTGCCCCGATCCATTGCAAGGCCGAAGGTATCCTTGCCCTTGAACGTGAACTCGATGTGGAATGGGTCGATAGTCCCGTCGCCGGAAGAGTTCTGTTGGATCTCGAACCAGATGGTGGCGGTCCATGCGGTGGAATCGTAATAGACGTTGATGGGGAAAGGGTTGATCTCTACTTCGGTGGGAGGCAGCGCCATCCCAAAATTGTACGCCTGTCCCGGCCCGGAACCAGCGGCCCTGTCGACTCGCCAATTCAGGGCATTCTCGACGGACTCTCGGTCCATCTCCTTGTCAAACTGGAAAACCATGGAAAAGGTCTTGGACGTGTTGGCATTGGCCAAGTAGGCATCCAGTGCTGAAACCGGAGTATTGGCGGAGAAGCCGTAGTAAGGGAAAGAGCCCTGCGTGGGATAGGCAAACAGGATCTTGGGGGAACGGTCCTGGTAGATGTGGACGCTCAGGTCATCGGCCAGGCTTGAGGCTTTTTCCTTTAGCAGATCGAGCACTTCCCTCGCCTCGGCGGTTTGCCCCGACTCCACGTATGCATGTCCCATTTCCGCATACGCGTCGTAGAAGTCCCCCTTGACCTCGATGGCCTTCTTGAAAGCACTCACGGCCTCGGAGAAGAGTCCCTGCATGGCGTAATTCTGACCCAACCCGTAATAGCCGTTGGGTTTGTTGGGCTCGAGGCGCTGAACTGTATTGAACTGTTCTTCCGCTTGATTGTACCGCCCTGAATACATGTAGGCCTGGCCGAGGGAGAAACGGACACTCGACGTCGGATTCAGCTTTGCGGCCTTTTCGTATTCGCCCAGGGCTTCTTCGTAGCGGTCTTGAAAGAAATACAGGTTGCCGAGGGAGATGTGAATATCGTCCCGGCTTGGATCCAGCCTGAGTGACTTCTTGTAGGTGTCGACGGCTTTCGGGAGGTCGTCAAGCTGCAGGTAGGCCTGTGCCATGTAGTTGAATGCCTCAACCGCATAGGAGGAGATGGGTGACATTGCCGCGGCCCGCTGGAACTCCTTTATGGCTTCGCTATACTTTTGCTTCGTGTAGAGGTCGATTCCGCTGGAGAGGGCTCCGTTCGCCAATGACTCCCGCCGGGCCGACTGCTGCTCCAGATAGGAGAATATATCCGTTTGGTTGAGTTTGCTGACGTCCATTTCCCATCTCCCTTGATTGAGTCTGCGTTCAACCGGAAAGGTCGGTCGCGAAGCGCGGTTTCTTGAACGCTTCCTGCATCCGGTGGGGGAGGGAGAGCGATCTATCGGCCATGGCCCTTTGTCGCCGCTCCATTCAGGCCGGCGCCGACCGCGCCGGCCGCACCCGACTGAGGCGACTCCTCCCTGGGCAACAAAGCACTCACAAGAGAGGGCGGAAAGGGATATAATGCTTTACCGCAGTTCTTCATGCCCCTTCGGGACATCATGGATTATCGAGCGCTGGCAACTCACCGCCGAGAGCGCAGGGGTTCTTCTTGCACACGAAAAAAGGCTCGTCATGAACGCCCTCAACGTCCTGATTGTTGATGACGAATTGAACATTCGCAAAACGCTCGCTCTGTGCCTTGAGTGTGAAGGGCACAAGGTCGTTGCGGTCAGCAACTCCGAGGACGCAGTGGTTGAAGTTTCGCGGAGACCCTTCGACCTGGCTTTTGTCGACCTACGCCTCGGAACCTCCGACGGACTGGACCTCATTCCTGTTCTGCTGGCCTCCAGCCCCTGGCTCAAGATCATCGTCATCACCGCCTACGCTTCCATTGAAACGGCCGTCGAAGCCATGCGCCGAGGGGCAACGGACTACCTCCCCAAGCCTTTCACGCCGGCACAGGTTGAGCTTGCCGTGGGGAAGGTCATGGAAGTGCGGTCCCTGGAAGCGAGAATTGCCGCCCTTCAGGAGGATCTGACCAGGTCCCACCCGGAAGTGGATTTCTACTCCCAAAGTCGCGCCATGCAGCAGGCGGTTAACCTGGCCCTTCAAGTAGCCCCCGCCGATGTTACGGTACTGCTGCGCGGAGAGAGCGGGACGGGAAAAACCCTCCTGGCCCGGGCCGTCCACGGGTGGAGCAGCCGGGCCAGGAAAGCCATGGCCGTTGTTTCATGCCCTTCCCTCGTGCCCGAGCTCCTTGAGAGTGAGCTCTTCGGTCATGTGAAGGGAGCTTTTACGACCGCCATAAGGGACAATCCAGGGCGAATCGCGACCTGCGAAGGCGGGACCCTTTTCCTGGACGAAATTGGCGATCTCCCCTTATCGCTTCAACCGAAGCTCCTTCGCTTCCTCCAGGATCGGGAATACGAGCGCGTGGGAGACACCACGACGCGCAGGGCAGACGTGCGCGTCATCGCGGCCACCAACAGGGATTTGGACCAAGCCGTGGGCGAGGGGCGTTTCCGCGAGGACCTGTTTTACCGGCTGAATGTCATCCAGATCGTGATTCCCCCGCTCCGGGAGCGCCCCGAGGATATCATCCCAATGGCCGAGCGGCTCCTTGTATTTTTCGGTCGCCAGCGGCATCGCACGTTCGTCGGGTTCACCGACGAAGCGCTTCAGGCACTCAAACAATTCTCCTGGCCCGGCAATGTCCGCGAAATGTCCAATGTGGTGGAGCGCTGTGCCATCCTCTGTCACACCGACAGGGTGGGTCTCGAGTGTTTTCCCGAAAACCTCGCGCCAAAGGGACTCACGCCGAACATCGGCGATCCCATGAGCCTCGAAAGAGTCGAAGAACTGCACATCCGCCGAGTGCTGGCATCGACCAAATCCCTCCAAGAAGCTGCGGAGATCCTTGGGATAGACCAGGCCACCCTCTGGAGACGGCGCAAGAAGTACGGCATCTGACCGGCCCCCATCACTTTCTCTGCCCACAGCAGGCACCTTGCAAACCGCAAGGGCGCTGCCTTACCCGTTCTTGCACCCTGCAATGACCCCAGATCTTCCAATCGAAATACTTATATTGTTATCAATCGGTTAGCTGCCACACTCACCTGGCATCCCCGTTGCTTCATAGAGAATAGCAAAGGAGGAACGGATATGCTTGGCATTCGAGGAAAGCTCTCACTGGGATTTGGCGGATTGCTCCTCATCATTGCCGTGATCGGCGTCCAGAGCATCCGGGATCTGACGACCCTCGGCCATTCCATCGACGTGATCCTTCGGGAGAACTACCGGAGCGTTCTGGCGAGCCAGCAGATGAAGGAGTCGCTCGAGCGCCTCGACAGCGGTGTTCTTTTCACCCTTCTCGGGGATACGGAGCAGGGGAACGCTCTCATTGCGAAAAACACTCCTGCTTTTGCAGCCGCTCTTCAAACAGAGCTCGACAACATAACCCTTCCAGGCGAGGGGGAGAAGGCTTCACACCTGAGCGAGCTCTTCAGCCGCTTCATGGCGACACTGAAGCAAGTGCAGGATCCGGCGCTCTCAAGCGACCAGCGGCGAGGGATCTATTTCACGGAATTCCTTCAACTGTTTCACGAGATCAAGAACACGGCCGACGCGATACTGCAGATGAACCAGCAGAACATGATCGAGGCCAACGGGAGGGCTCGCCAAAAGGCGGCGGCTTCGAAAAGACAGATGATTGTCCTGCTCCTGTGCGGCACTCTACTCGCATCCCTGTTTGTTGTATTCACCGGCAGGTGGATTCTGCGGCCCATCAGCAGGCTCATCCGATGGGCCGACGAAATACGGCGCGGAAATCTGGATCTCGTCATCCAGACGGGGTCAAGGGATGAGATCGGCCGCCTTTCCGAAGCGTTCAATGAAATGGCCTCGAGCCTGCGCGAATTTCGGCGCGCCGACCGGGACAAGATGAGGCGCATCGAGCGTTCTACCCAGCAGGTGCTTAGGAGCCTCCCTGACGCGGTGGCCGTCCTGGATGCCAATGGGCACGTGGAAGTCTCGAGCATGGCTGCCGCGGAGTTTTTCGGCCTCAAGGCCGGCGTCTCCATCCGCACTTTGAGCATCGGAGGGGCGGTGGATCTCTTCGAGGAAACCATGAGGAGCGGGCGCTCCGTCTATGTCCCCGGAAACCAGTCCATCATCCAGCGTTTCATCGGAGGCGAGGAACGTTTTTTCCGCCTTGGGGCGGTCCCGGTCATCAATGGGGAAAGGGAACCGACAGGGGTGACCCTCGTCTTCAAGGACGTCACTCAGCAGGTGCACCAGGATGAGATCAAGAAGGGCGTCATCTCCACCGTCTCCCACCAACTGAAGACACCTCTCACCTCGCTTCGCATGGCGGTGTATCTCCTGCTGGCGGAGAAGGCCGGATCCCTCACATCCAAGCAGACGGAGCTTCTCATAGCCGCAAGGGACGATTGCGAGCGTCTTCATTCCATCCTCGGCAATCTGTTGGACATCAGTCGCATCGAATCGGGAAAAATACCCATGAGCTTTCGCGCGGTGTCACCGCATGAACTGGCAATGAGTCAGCTGGACTCCTCTCGGGCCACCGCGGAGGACTGTGGGGTGAGTCTTCGGGTGGATATCTCGCCCGAGTTGGCCGAGGTTTGGGCTGATCCGAACCGGATCGGCCACGTATTGGGAAACCTGCTCTCCAATGCCCTCAAATACACCTCGCCGGGGGGCCTTGTCACCATTTCGGCTCGGGAAGAAGGGGAAATGGTCCGCTTCCTGGTTTCAGACACGGGCAGAGGCATTCCGCAGGAGTACCTGGATTGCGTGTTCGACCAGTTCTTCCGGGTACCGGGCCAGGAAGACGCCACAGGAGAGGGACTCGGATTAGCCATCGTGAAGGAAATCGTTGAGGCACACGGAGGATCCGTGGACGTCCAAAGCCGCGAGGGGGAAGGGAGCGTCTTTGCCTTCTCCCTCAGGCGCGCAGAACGGGTTTACCCGGAACAGCGGGCTTAAAGGCGGAAAGGAGACCCCCTCCTGGCCGATTGGATCGTTGGTGCGGTGATCATCGCTTTTTTCGCTCTTTGCCTGCTCTTCGTGAAGGCATTGGAAAGGCTCTGAACATGGTCGACACAATCGTCGGAATCATTGGATTGGCTCTGATCGTCTACCTCTTGGTGACGCTCGTGCGGCCGGAGAGTTTTTGACGGGAGGTCTCGTGTTGTGGATACCTATGGCTGGATTCAACTTGCCCTGTTTTCTGGAGCAGTGCTCGTACTCACGAAGCCTTGCGGAGTCTACATGGCTCGGGTGTTGGACCCCGGGGGAAGGACTCCCCTGGATCTCCTCCTGCGCCCTCTCGAGCTCCTTCTCTACCGACTCATGGGAGTCAACCCCAGGGAAGAGCAAGGCTGGCAGCACTACACCTTTTCACTGCTGACGTTCAGCTTCACGGGATTGCTCTTCACCTACACAATCCTTCGCATGCAGCACACGCTGCCCTTGAACCCCCAAGGGTTTGGCCCCCTGAGCCCCGATCTCGCCTTCAACACCGCGGTGAGCTTCACTACAAACACCAACTGGCAGAACTACGGAGGGGAGTACACCCTTTCCTATTTTTCCCAGATGGTTGGGCTTGCCTACCATAACTTCGTCTCAGCGGCGGTAGGCATTGCCGTAGCAGCGGCTCTCATGCGAGGAATCGCGAGGCACTCCGCGAAAACCATCGGAAGCTTCTGGGCGGACATCATCCGGATCAACCTTTACCTCCTGCTGCCCCTTTGTTTTCTTTTCTCCATCTTCCTGGTCTCCCAGGGGGTCATCCAGAACTTCCATCCCTACGTTACGGCCCAGACATCGGAAAGCATGGAACCAGGCGGAGCCGCGGGAACCCAAACGATCGCCCAGGGACCGGTGGCTTCCCAGGTGGCCGTCAAGATGCTCGGAACCAACGGCGGGGGCTTCATGAACGCCAATGCTTCCCATCCTTACGAGAATCCGACACCCCTCTCCAACTTCCTCCAAATGCTCTCCATCTTCCTCATACCCAGCGGACTCACATACACCCTGGGCCGAATGGTGGGGAGCCAGAGGCATGGTTGGGCCATCTGGTGCGCCATGGCGGTGCTCTTCCTCTTCGGAGCCCTGGGCTCCTGGTTTGCCGAGTCCAATGGCAACCCACGGTTGCACGCTCTCGGCGTGGATGCCTTTTCAGGCAACATGGAGGGGAAGGAAGTCCGCTTCGGAATTTTCAACTCATCCCTCTTCGCAACCGTCACGACGGATGCCTCCTGCGGCGCGGTCAACGGGATGCACGATTCTCTCACACCCCTCGCAGGTCTTGTGACCCTCCTCAACATTCAGCTGGGAGAGGTGGTTTTCGGGGGCGTCGGAGCAGGTCTATACGGGATGCTCATTTTCGTGGTGCTCACCGTTTTCATGTCAGGGCTCATGATCGGGCGCACTCCCGAATACCTGGGCAAGAGAATCGAAGCCTTTGAGGTGAAAGTGACCACCATTGCCCTCCTGGTGCCGATCTTTTCCATTCTGGGCTTTGCCGGGTGGGCGGCGGTGAGTGCATGGGGCGTCGCCGCTCTCGGCAACGCGGGCCCACACGGACTGAGCGAGATCCTTTATGCCTTTTCTTCAGCGAGCGGGAACAACGGGAGTGCTTTTGCCGGACTGAGCAGCAACAATCCCTGGTACAACACGACCCTTGGCATTGCCATGCTGTCAGGTCGATTCCTTGTCATTCTGCCCATTCTGGCCCTTGCGGGAAGCCTCGCGGCAAAGAAGCGGGCTCCTTCGACAGGCGGGAGCTTCCCGGTCTGGGGTGTGACGTTCACGGTCCTGCTGGTGGGAATCGTCCTGATTGTCGGGGCCCTCACATTCCTTCCCGCCCTCTCCCTCGGGCCCATCCTCGAGCATTTTCTCATGACCGGATCGAACAAGGTGTTCTGAAAGGATCCATTCAAATGGCTGTCAGAAAGCACTCCCTTTTCGACCGTGAAATCATCGCCCGTGCCGGGGTGGAATCCTTCAAAAAACTCAACCCCCGCTCCATGGTGAAAAACCCCGTCATGTTCGTCACCGAAGTCGGGGCCACCGTCTCGACCCTGAGTCTGTTGTTCGGCACATCCGGCGAAATGCCCGCCTTCAGTCTGCAAGTGATCGTCTGGCTCTGGTTCACGGTGCTCTTCGCCAACTTCGCGGAAGCCCTCGCGGAAGGCCGAGGGAAGGCCCAGGCTGCCGCTCTTCGGAAGACACGGACCCAGACCACGGCCAACCGCCTGCGGTCCGACGATTCCGTCGACAAAGTGCCGGCTGACCGGTTGCGGAAAAATGACGTGGTGGTTGTCTCGGCAGGGGAAATCATCCCCGCTGACGGTGAAGTCATCGTGGGAGTGGCCATGGTGGATGAGTCGGCCATAACAGGAGAGTCCGCGCCGGTCATCCGTGAAGCCGGCGGCGACCGGAGCGCCGTCACGGGAGGCACGAAGGTTCTCTCCGATCGGATCAAGGTGCGTGTCACTTCAGACCCCGGCGAGAGTTTCCTCGATCACATGATCAGCCTTGTGGAAGGTGCGACGCGTCGGAAGACTCCCAACGAGATCGCCCTGACCATTCTCCTCTCCGCCCTGACCATCATCTTTCTCGTCGCCATCATGACTTTCAGGCTCTTCGGAGAATATTCCAAGGTTTCGTTTTCCGTCACGGTTCTGGTGGCCCTCCTTGTCTGCCTCATCCCCACCACCATCGGGGGCCTGTTGAGCGCCATCGGGATCGCCGGGATAGACCGCCTGGTCGGGAAAAACGTGCTTGCCATGAGCGGCCGGGCAGTGGAGGCTGCAGGAGACGTGGATGTCCTGCTTCTCGACAAGACGGGAACCATCACTCTCGGAGACAGACAGGCCAAGGAATTCCTGCCTGCCCCCGGTGTGTCCGTGGAGGACCTGGCCGATGCGGCCCAACTGGCTTCCCTCGCCGACGAAACCCCCGAGGGGAGGAGCATTGTGGTCCTCGCCAAGCAATACGGGTTGAGGGGAAGATCCGTTTCCGAAACGCCCCTTGCCAGGTTCATCAACTTCTCGGCACAGACGCGCATGAGCGGCGTGGATATCGATGGAAGACACATTCGCAAGGGGGCTCCGGATGCCGTGGAGGATTTCATCTCCGGCTCCTTTCCACCAGAGGTTCGGGATGCTGTCGGCCGGGTTTCTCGCAATGGGGGCACTCCCCTGGTCGTTGCGGAAAATGAACGGGTTCTCGGAGTGATCCATTTGAAAGACATCGTCAAGGGCGGCCTCAGGGACCGCTTCCAGCGGTTCCGGGCCATGGGCATAAGGACCGTGATGATCACGGGAGACAACCCGCTCACGGCAGCAGCCATTGCCAGGGAGGCCGGAGTCGATGACTTCCTCGCCGAAGCCCGGCCTGAGGATAAGCTCGCCCTGATTCGCAGGGAACAGGCCTCGGGACACCTTGTGGCCATGACAGGAGACGGCACCAACGATGCTCCGGCCCTCGCCCAGGCGGACGTGGGGGTTGCCATGAACACGGGGACGCAGGCTGCGAAAGAAGCCGGCAACATGGTCGACCTCGACTCCAATCCGACCAAGCTCATCGAGATCGTTGAAATCGGCAAGCAGATGCTCATGACACGAGGGGCGCTCACTACCTTCAGCGTGGCAAACGATGTGGCCAAGTACTTCGCCATCATTCCGGCTTTGCTCATCGATGCATTTCCGGAGGTTTCCCCGATGAACGTGATGCAGCTCACATCTCCAGCCAGTGCGATCCTGAGCGCCGTCATTTTCAACGCCCTCATCATCATGGCTCTCATCCCGCTTGCTCTGCGGGGTGTGCGGTTCAGACCCTTGGGGGCGTCGGTGCTCCTGCGACGCAACCTCCTGATCTATGGGCTTGGAGGCCTGGCGGCGCCGTTCGTTGGCATCAAGCTTATTGATCTTGCGGTGAAGGCGCTGCACCTTGTTTAGGAGACTGTTTGCAGAATTCCCTGTCACCCCGTTGAAGGCAACACCCAGAACAACAGCGCTGCTTCCAGGGCGGTGCCGAGGTGATAGAATACACGAGGATGTTGCTTTCCGCGCACCTTCGGAAACGAATTGCAAAGAGAGGTTTGCCGACGTGGAACCCATGGATAACGTGAAGCCCTCATGGATGCGCACCTTCACCAGGGAGGTCCAGGCCTCACTCCTATCGACTCTCGTTCTGGCCTTTTTGCTCTGCGGCATCTACCCCCTCGCAGTGTGGGCCCTTGCCCAGGGCTTTTTCCCCCGCCAGGCCAACGGCTCGCTCATCACCCGCCAGGGCGAAGTGCTGGGATCGGCACTCATCGCCCAGAACTTTGCCGGACCCGGGTCTTTCCATCCACGCCCGTCGGCGGCCGGAGACGGCTACGATGCCGCTCACTCAGGAGGAAGCAACCTGGGGCCCCTGTCGCGGAGGCTCATGGAAGAGGTTCGTGAACGCATAGCCGCGTATCGCCTTGAAAACGGGCTCTCCACAGACATTCCCATCCCTGCCGATGCAGTGACTGCCTCCGGGAGTGGTCTCGACCCCCACATAAGTGTCCGGAATGCCCTGCTTCAGGCTCGACGGGTCGCTCTGAGTCGGGGACTCGACGAAGAGGTGATTCGGGCTAAAATCGCGGCTCACACCGAAGGGCGGGACCTCGGGATTCTGGGTGAACCGCGGGTCAACGTGCTGCAATTGAACCTCGATCTGGACCGGAATCCATGAAGAACCATGCCATGCATGAGAACAGGGCTGACAGCTTTTTGCGCATGATTCGGCGCGCCCAACGCGGGAGGCTCAAGATCTACCTCGGCTACTGCGCGGGGGTCGGGAAAACCTGGCAGATGCTCGAGGAGGCGCGCAGGCTCAAGAGAGAGGGGATCGACGTGGTGGCAGGCCTTGTGGAGACCCACGGCCGCCCCGAAACCGCGGCTCTCTTGAACGGGCTCGAGATTGTCCCCCGCCGCACCCGGGAGTATCGCGGGATTGCCGTGGAGGAGATGGACGTGGATGCCATCCTGAGAAGAAAGCCTCAGGCCGCCCTCGTCGATGAGCTTGCCCACACCAACGTTCCCGGAAGCCGCAACATCAAGCGCTATCAGGATGTGCAGGACCTCCTCGCCGCCGGCATACACGTCATCACAACCCTCAATCTCCAACACCTTGAAAGCCTCTACGATACAGTGGAAAAGATCACCGGAGTCAGGGTGCGGGAACGACTGCCCGATGCGGTCATCGCCGAGGCGGACGAAATCGTGAACGTGGATCTCACGACGGAGGACCTCCGGAAGCGTTTGGAGGAAGGGAAGGTCTATACCCTGGAGCGCATTGAAACGGCCCTTGCCCACTTCTTCAGGAAGACCAACCTGGAGCAACTGCGTGAGCTCACCCTGCGGGAAATCGCCTCACAGATCGACATGAGGAGTCGGGCGACCGAGGATACCGAGGTACCCGCCACACCCGATCAGGTCGTGGTGTGTCTAAGCTCCAGGGGTCCCAACAGCGAGATGCTGCTGCGCTACGCATCGCGCCTTGCGGGCCGACTCAACCGGAACTGGTACGCCGTATACGTCCAGACGCCCTCGGAGGAACCCACGGTCATCGACGCTCATACCCAGAGGGCACTCTCCGGTACCCTGACCCTTGCCAAGCAGCTCGGCGCCATGGTTTTCACCTACAAGGGAGAAGACATCGTCGACACCCTCCGTCGCTTTGCCGAGGAGTACCGGGTGGGGCATATGGTTCTGGGAACACCCGGACCCTTGTCATTCTGGAAGCGGATTACAGGAAGCAAGAGCACAGTTGAAAGATTGATCGAGAAGGCAGAGGGGATCACGGTCGTCGTTCTCGATACCCGGAGGCATGAGGCCCGAAGAGCCGGAAAGTCTCCCCAAGGGCCGGAAGACTATGGCATGGGCAAGGAAACTGGGGCGTTACCGGACCAACAGATTTCTTTTGGCCACCTGCTGTGTGCGGAGCGGATCATTTTATGGGATGAACCTGTCACAAAAAAGGAGCTCCTCCAAGAGTTGATCGAATCAGCCCTGAAATACGTCGGGATCGGCGAATTGGATCGCTTTGTGGAAGCCGTGATGGAAAGTGAACAAAAGGGATCGACCTTCTCCAACGAAGGTGCGGCTTTTCCCCACGTGCGCATCAGGGGACTTCCCGCGGCTCTGGTTTCCTTGGGCCTCCCCCGGAAGGGAGTCGCCGATGTGTCGACGGAAAAACCCATCGAGTGTGTCTTCCTCATTCTTTCACCGGAAGAAGAACCGGAGATTCAGCTGAGAATTCTCTCCCTTGCCAGCCGGGCCGCGCGAAGCCGGCATCTCCTTCGCGCTCTCGGGTCTGCCGCAAATCCCGAAGAAGCCCTGGAGTCCCTCCTGGACTGGGGGAGGATGGAGGCGAGCAGAGCAAAATAACCTGCCGCCAGGCTATCCGTACACTAAACCCGATCCTGATGCGGGATGAAGGCACATTGGGGCATATTTCTAAGGCACCCTCCGATCGAAATCCATCTTTTCCTCCGCCACCCCACAACATGGAGCTTGAAAACCATCGAAGTCTGATTTAGGCTTTGGCCCGCCTTTCCGTCGAACCTGTCGAGACAGGCTGCAGTTCCTTCAGCACTTCTCCTCTGGTGGAGTTCGGTTGCTGAAGCCTTGGCGAAGCGTCACGGCGAGGCCGGGATTGATGAGATAAGGATCAACAGGGCTTTTGTGCATGAGTGCAAACAGAGGTGAGCATTTTGTCTTCCTGGACCCGGATGGAAAACGATGGCCCCGGCTGCGGACCTTGACCCTGCTCCTCCTTTGCACGGCTTTTTTCGGTTTTGTCCTGTTCACACAGTCTCTTCTTGTTACGTCGAAGCTTCAGCTGCCAGCATCCATCAGGCTTCTCCACGAGAGGATGAAAGCCCTGGAGGAGGGGGCGGATCTGTACCGTCCCAAAACCCAGAACCCTCTGTGGCTTGAGTTCTCAAGATACAAAGCCTCTCGAGATAACCAAGTCCCCGGCCCGCAGCATCTTGTGAAAGACAGCGGAGTGGTTCTGGGGTTCACCAATCGCTGGGACCCCGCGAGCACCGGATCGCTCAATGCCCACGCCGATCAGCTCACCCACGTGGCCGGGGAGTGGATGACCCTTGTGGACGGCCTCGGCACCATCACATCCAAACCCGATGAACAACTCGGAGGATTTGCCAGGACCCGCGGCCTTGCCTTACTTCCCATCCTCGACAACCTGATCGAGGACAGACGGATTCCCGAGGCTGTCGAAAGCCTCGCCAACGGACCCGAAACCAGGCAGGACCGGTTCATCGCCGATTTGACAGGGCATCTGAAAAAGGCGGGGGCCGCAGGGGTCGCCATCGACTGGGGCCAAATCGACCCATCCTATCGCGATGCCTTGACGGTGCTCCTGGAGAGGACAGCCGCCGCTCTCCACGAACAGGGCCTTGAAGCCTGGCTTTGCGTTCCGATGGGTCTGGAGTTGAAGGCTTTCGATCTTGAAAGGCTCGCCCCGAGCATCGACCGCTTCATCGCCATGCTTCACGATGAGAATTCAGAAATCGACTCACCCGGCCCCATTGCATCCCAGGATTGGTTCGAGGGCTGGCTGGAGGCGATGGTCGAATACGGCGAGCCATCCCAGTGGATTGTGGGGATTGGCGCATACGGTTATGACTGGTCCGCGGACGGACAAAAGGCGGAGACCGTCGGGTTTCACGACATCCTCAGCCGCGCGGGGAGAGCCGGCCTCTTGACCTGCAATTCGGACCCACCTGGATACAACCCCCATTTCTCCTATGAGGATGGAGGGGTCCTGCACGCCGTCTGGTTCCTGGACGCAGCCACATTCATGAACCAGGCCAGAGAGGCCTTGAGACATCCAGTGGGGGGGATTGCAGTTTACGAGCTTGGGTACGAAGACCCGGACATTTGGAAGGCCATGCAATCCATCAACACAGTTGCCAACGGCGGGGAAGTGCCTTGGGAGTTCGAGGTATTGGACCCGCGGGGCACCGCCACCAACGTCGGCAAGGGAGAGTTTCTGACCGTCGATGATTCCCGATCCGTTGGACATCGCAGGTTTGGTTCTGATGACACCGGTCGCATCATCGAGTCCTACGATCGCTTTCCCAGCTACCTGACCCTCTCCCATCAGGGTACCTCCGATCAGGACCAGGTTGCCGTCACCTTCGATGACGGACCGGATCCCCGCTGGACCCCGAGGATCCTGGACGTCCTCAAGGAAAAGGGAGTCAAAGGCACCTTTTTCGTGGTGGGTATGAAAGCCGAGTCCAACCCCGGCATACTGAGAAGAATCGTCGATGAGGGTCACGAAATCGGAGTCCACACGTACACCCACCCGAATATCGCCACAGTATCCGAAGACAGGGCGTTCCTGGAATTCAACGCCACCCAGAGGCTCATCGAGATCATCACCGGAAGATCCACCATCCTCTTTCGTCCGCCTTACAAGGCTGACTCTCGGCCTCACGAAGAGGAGGAGATCGTCCCCATCAAGCTGGCTCAGAACCTGGGTTACATCACCGTCGCGGAGAACATAGACCCCGAGGACTGGGCACAACCCGGGGCCGATGCTATCGTCGAGCGCGTCAAGCTCGGCAGGCGCGCTGAAGGCAGTATCGTTCTGCTCCACGACGCGGGAGGCGACAGGCGCCAGACGGTGGAGGCTCTGCCGCGCATCATCGATTATTTCATGGATCGGGGGGATTCCGTTGTCTCCCTTTCCGAGATGCTGAGTGAATCCCGCGACTACCTCATGCCTCCCGTCAAAGAGGAAGGTGACCGGTTGGCTTTTCTCATAAGCGGCGGGGGATTCCGGTTCCTCCATGTCGTGGAAGAATTCGTCTGGTCCTTCATGATTGTCGCGACGGTCCTCGTGATTTTGCGGACCATAGCGGTCGCCGTCCTCGCATATGGGCAGGAAAGAAACAGCCGGAAGTCTCCCGAAGGGGGCTTCACTCCTCCCGTGACCGCCGTCATCGCGGCATACAACGAAGAAAAGGTTATCGGCGCCACACTTCAAGACCTCCTCGGGTCCCGCTATCCCGGAGAGATGGAGATCATCGTCATAGACGACGGCTCGATGGACAAGACGAGTGAAATCGTTTCCAACATGGCTCGAAACGATCCTCGCATTCGACTCATTCGGCAGCCGAACCGGGGGAAGGCCGGAGCCCTCATCCGGGGTGTCGAGGCCGCCAACCATGACATACTCATCATGCTCGATGCGGACACGCGGTTTGAGCCCCATACCATCACCCACATCGTCCGTCCACTGCAAGAGCCTCAAGTCGCCGCAGTGTCTGGACATGCCAAGGTGGGAAACCTCCAAACCTTCATCGCCCGATGCCAGGCCCTCGAGTACATGTGCGGGTTCAACCTGGATCGGCGGGCCTATGACCAGCTGGATTGCATCACCGTCGTTCCGGGGGCGGTGAGCGCCCTGAGGCGCAGCGCCGTCCTGGAGGTTGGAGGCATAAACGGAGACACCCTGGCCGAGGACACAGACCTCACCCTGAGCCTGCACAAGAGAGGTTTCCGTATTGCCTACACCCCTTTAGCCATTGCCTGGACGGAGGCTCCGGAAACGGTGGCAGGCCTGGCAAAACAGCGCTTCCGCTGGGCTTTCGGCACCCTCCAGTGCCTGTGGAAACACGGAGATCTTCTGCTGTCACCACGAAAAAGAGCCCTGGGGTGGTTCAGCCTGCCGAGCATCTGGCTCTTCCACATCATCCTCGTGGCCCTTGGCCCACTGGTGGATGCTCTGTTGCTGTGGTCCGTGATCTTCGGGGCCGGGCAGGCGGTGCTCGCTTATTTCATTGCCTTCCTGGCCGTCGATATCTTCCTCGCGGGACTTGCCTGCACCATGGAAAGGGAGCCTGTGCACAAGGCGCTGCTGATCATCCCCATGCGGTTCATCTACCGACCCCTTTTGAGCTGGGTCATCTGGAAGTCCTTCATCAAGGCTGCCAAGGGGGCGTGGGTGGGCTGGGGGAAGCTCGAGCGCACCGCGTCGGTGCCGAATCGTGCGTGATCCAATGAATTGGAGGTGCCTCCCGCGCATACCATGGAGAATATACGGGGAATCCCCATGAGGAAACGCAGGCTTGCTTTCTGCGGTGGTGGTCGTTCAAGGTGTCTCGTTCTGTTGCTGGCGCTTCAATGGACCCTGTTCTGCCAGGGCTGCGGCAGTCGAGACCCGGATCAGGGGCACCGAACCGTGGTGGACAGGCCGTCTTTTCCCGGTCGCGGTGCTTACACCGGTGCGTACATTGATTTCGGGGAAGCGGAAGGCAACGTCACCCTCGACGCCGTCGAGGACTTCGAGAAGCTCGTCGGCAAGCACCAGGCGATTGTTGCCTTCTCGAGCTACTGGGGAGAGCAGTGTTTTCCCAGGAAAGCGGTGCGCGTCATCTCTCGCCATGGATCCCTCCCACTCATCCTCTGGTGCCCCTGGGACAAGCCCTACGTGCAACGACAATACCCGGACCGCTTCAGCCTTGTGAGCATCCTCACCGGCGCGTGGGACGGCTACATCGATCAATGGGCCGATGAGGCCCGGACTCATGGAAAGTCCCTCCTCGTGTCCTGGGGTCTCGAAATGAACGGCTACTGGTTCCCGTGGTCTGGGTACTACTATCGAGGTGAGTCCAAGGAAGCCTTCGGTGATGGTTCGAAACTGTTCAAGGACGCATTCAGGTACGTCGTTTCCCGCGTCCGGGCACGAGGGGCCCTTAACGTTCTTTGGGGATTTCACTGCAACGCCTTTTCGGACCCGGACGAAGAATGGAACAGGATGGCCGAGTACTACCCGGGGCCTGAATATGTCGATTGGCTAGGTCTGAGCGTCTACGGCAAACAAATCCAGGAGGAGCCGTGGATTTCCTTTCAAGAGGTCATGGATACGGCCTGTTGGCAGATCGAATCTATCGACCGGTCGAAACCCCTTATTCTCGCAGAATGGGGGGTGGGCGAATTCCCTCGAGACGGTGACAAGGCGGAATGGATTCGCGAAGCTTTCGGGGCAATGAAGGAGAAGTACGGGCAAGTCAAGGCGGCGGTTTACTGGCATGAGCGATGGAAGAACGCTGATGATACGGTTTCCAACCTCCGGGTGAATTCATCGCCCGAATCCCTGGAGGCTTACCGCCAGGGATTGAGCGACCCATATTGGCTCGGGCAACTGCACTACAGGGAGGCAGCGGGAAATTGACCTTTGAGGGTTTCAAAGGGCCTGCTTTTGTACCCGCATCCTTTGCAGGAGGTTGTCCACGGAACCGGCTCTGATGGAGCGATCGAAGGTCTTCCTGTAATTGTCCACGATGCTGACCCCATCAATCTCCACATCTTGAATCATCCAGCGACTGCCACTCTGCATGGCGTGATAATCCACCGGGATGTGTTCGTTGGACCGCATGATCACGGTCTTCACGAGCTTTCCCTTCCCTGAGGCCGACTCCCCCCTGTATTCAATGTTCTCCTGCTGGAGAAAATTCAAAACCATTCGGCTGTAGGAATCCTGGAAAAGCACGATGAAGAGGCTTTGAAACTCGGAGCGCTGGCCCGGCGAGAGCTTGCCCCAGTTACCCCCGAGGGAGTCCCGCGCCATCTGATCTGAAAGGAAGTTGTCGGCAATGAGCTTCTGTATGAGCCGAGCCCGTTCCTTCCTGTTCACCTCGCCGGCAAGGTCAGGCCTCGTCTGAATGTCCATCGCCTTGTCGAGGATCTGTTTAACTCCCGCCGTAGCTCCGCTCGTTTCGGCAAGTGTCGGTGGCACAACCGCAAGTGACCATAGAAGGATCCCCAGAGCCAAAAACATTCGAATTCCGCGCATCCATTTCCTCCTTATCCAGGACAGCCGTCGGCTGCCGCATGCCGGCCAGAAGCGCCGGCAAGATGATGATCGCCGAGAGCACCACACACAGGCTTCCTTCCCAGGCAACAAAACCCAGGCTGAAAATGCCCTGATGGTGCGAAATCATGAGAGTACCAAATCCCAGCGTGGTGGTCAACGAGGCGAGGAGCAGGCCCTTGGCCGTGCTGTAGGGCAGGTGTCCCGGACGCATGCGACCCTCCCGCCAGCGATTGAGAATAATGACCCCGTACTCGACTCCCGCACCGACCACGAGGGGCATGAAGATGCTGTTCGCCAGGTTGAACTGTATTCCCACAAGGCCCATGATCCCGATGGTGAAAAGGGCTCCGAGACCCAGCGGCACCAGAGCCAACAGGGCCAGGAAAAGGGACCTGAAGGTCAGAAGCAGCAGGACAAAGACGCAGACGACCGCATACAGGGACGCCTTGATACAGGCCTTCTTGAAAGCGGAGGCAAACTCATACAGGGAGACGGGGTCCCCGACGGCCTGAGGGTCCACCCTCTGCAAGTCCTGGACAAACTTCGTGAGAGTATCCTCTTCCCAGACGGATTCCTTGGGGTATACCCGGAGCAGGTAGAGTCCATCGCTGAAAAAACGGCTCTTGAGATCACGGGGGACATCCTCTGGAAACATGTTGGAAGCCGAGGCCCCTTCCCGCAGGAAATCCCATGTGACCAGGAGGTCTTTTTGGAATTTTCCGGCATAGTCCTGCAAGGCCTGCCGATCAAGAGACGGAGATTGGAGAAGCGTGATCACTTCCCCTGCCAGGCCTCTGACGCGGGAAATCTGTTCTACCACGGGCCTCCCGGCGCCCCACTTTTCAGCCTGCCCATCCTGCATCTTGAATCGAATCCTCTCCAGGGTTTCAACAAGCTCGCGCACATCGAGACTCGCCGACGGGTCCACGTTGGAGTGGATCACGGGGAGCAGGGGCAGCATGGAACGAAGCAGGGGGATCTTGGCTCCCTGATCCTTGGGAAGGAAGCTGAACAGATTCTCAACCTCGGAGACCGAGGGGAGAGACTCAATGAGGGCGGATTTCCTCGCGACCTCTTCCGGCGAGGACGCGAACACGGCCGCCGAGAGCGGTGAGCGTTTCGACTTCTCGAGGAGCAGCTTTTCCCACACCACGGCTTCGGCGTTGGAAGCCTGCAAGCGGAGCGGATTGAGATCAAACCGGACCTTGCTGGCGCTCTGGAAGCTGAAAAAGGCCAAGACACCCACGCAGGCGAGGACGGCACAGGCCGTTTTGGGACCCAGGCGCAAAACGTCTCTCTCTTCGACCTCCTCACAGCGGGCGGGCTTTTTGACACCGCGGCCTTCAAACAATCCGCCGAGTGCCGGCAGGACGGTGAAGTCCGCGGTCAATGTGAGGAGGATGCCTGTCCCCGTGATGAGTCCCAGTTCCATCAATCCCTTGAAGCCGGTGAGGACGAAAGGCAAGAGAGAAAAGGAGGTGCCAAGACCCGCCAGGAAGATACCCGGACCGGACCGCTCCGTCACGCGGCGAATCACCGTGTCCATGGTCACCCCGTTCTTCGTTTCCTCTTCCTCCATGCGGGCAAACCAGTGGATTCCATAGTCGACCCCCAACCCGCACAGCAACGGGGCAAAAACGATGGAAAGGATATTCACATGGCCGATGAAAGCCGTGGTCCAGCCGAAGGTCCAGCAGAGGCCGATGCCAAGGGAAAAGAGCTCCATGAGGGGTCGACGGACACTTCGCAGGAACAGAACCATCAGGACAAGCACCCCGAGCAACGATATCCAGGTGGCCTTGGTCATATCGTCGAACACCGTCATCATCTCGTCGGTGTTGAGGGCCTCCTGCCCCGTCACTCCCACCTGGACATCGCCGAACGACGCCTGGACCTTGCGGATGTGCTTCCGCAGGCAGTCCAGACAGTTCGCCTTGGATGAGAGTCCCTTCTCCAGTTTGCGGGGAACCACCGACATGAGCAGGAGCGACTTGTCAGCCTCCCAGAAGTATCCTTCCAAATCAAGGTTCCACGAACTGTCCTTGAAGAAGGAGGACCAGGGAGAGAAATACTCTCGGGATCCTTTCAAGTGGCTGGAAAGCCCCTCCAATGTCTGGACAAGGACCCCAAGGTCCATGGGCTCGTCCTTTTTCCCGCTTTCGCCTCCAGCCGGCTTTTCGTCGAGAAAGCCTGTGAAAAGCTCCCCAACCATACGGGATGCCATTTCCTGGTTGATGAGCTTGAAAAAGGAGAGCACGTCGGGGTCCTGGGAGAATCCGCCGATGAGAGCCGAATTCGCTTCGAGGCTGTCCCGGATTTTGAGAATGTCTTCCCGGTCGAGGTAGAGGAGAGCCCATCTCTTGAAGAGATTTGGGTCGATGCGATAGAACACCTCCTGAAAACGGCTTTGATCCTCCAGGAGGCGCTTCTCGAGCTCCCTTGCAAACAAAACGGCCCGCTCGGGCTTGGGGGCTTCAATGACGACGATAAAGGCCGTCTTGCCGTCGAAATTGAAGGGTTCCAGCTTTTCCGAGAGATCAATGAGAGGGTGATCCTTCGAAATCAGGGAGAGCTGATCCGTGCTCACCTTGAGCCTGCTCACGGTGAGCCAGAGAGAGGCCAGCGCCAGAGCGACACAAACCCCAATAACGAAACGTGGCCTGGTCAAAACCCAAGCCACCCAAGTTTGCAGAATTTTTGAAAGGTATTTCATGCGCTTCGAGTCACCTCATTCAACGGCTTCCGTTTCCAAACCATGAGTTATCACCTGCTCCCGAAAACATCGGATGAAAGACCGCCGTCCTGAAATGGTCGTTGCCCCCGGTCCCCCGCCGCGGTGATCCACCTGGCAGGCGGGGCCGTTCCCAGGATATCCGAGTTCCCTTCGGCCCAACAGACCCAAAGACCTAATAGCCGTCTGAAGGTCCTGTGTCCATCAGCGGCCTGCCGTGCGATACTCCGCGATGGCATCGCTCAAGTTGGCCAAGGCCACGTTGTAATTATAAAGGGAAAGCAAATACTCGCCCTGATTTTTTCCGTACTGACCGATGGCATCAAACAGGTCCCTTGCCGACCCCACTCCGAAGTCGAAGTTGGCGAACGCGGCAACCACCCACTTGCGGGCGGACACGGCGCCTTTCTCGTATGCTTCGTAAGACTCCTTGGATTCGACGGCATCCTGATAGTACTTGGACACCTGAACGGGGATGTTCCGCTCCGCGAACTCCTTGGTGTGCAGAAGCCTTTCATATTCCGCCTTTGCCTTCTTGACCTTGTTCAAACCGATCCCAAAATCAAAATGCCAGTGACTGCCGAGAAATACCCCTGCGTAGGCGTGGTTGAAGGCATCGGGGAAATACGAGATGTCGAGACGATCTCGCCCTGGGGCACCAGCAAACGATCCAACGGCGCCGACATAGACCGTCGGATAAAGATCCGCCTTGGCGGCATCGTAGAGGGACTTCTTGGCGGCAAGGCCTTCGTTCAACTGCTCCAAGTCCGGGCGGCGCTCCATGGCGGTTCGGATATAATCATCCTCGACTTCCACGAGGGTCCTCGTGTCCTTGGGAAGCTCCCTGCGGTCCAATTGGAACTCCTGGTGAGCCGGAAGTCCAACAGCTTTCTTCAAGGCGAGGTAGGCGACCCGTGCCCCTGATTCCGCCTTGGCTTTGAATTGCGTGATCTGTGACTCCAGGGTCTCCATGCGATAGAGGTCCGTGTCGTCCACGGTGGTGGATCTGAGTTTGAGCAGATTCTGTATGCGGGTCTTGGCATCCTGCACGAAGGCACCGGCATCCTCCGCCGATCCCTTGCCCTGCTGGGCCACGATGAGCCCGTAATAGAGCTGTTTGACGTTCAGGATGACTTCCCCCGAGGTCTTTTCCCTGGCCGCCTTCTGGGCCAGGACCCCGTGGGTTGCGGCGTCCTTGCGTCGGGATATCTTCCCGAAGGTAAATATCGGCTGAATGAGTGCCACGTCGAGGCGACCAAAAATCCCTATGTCATCCTCGTCCCGGTTCTTCAACTGTCCCACCAGGAAATTTCCGGGACTGACCGGGATGGGGCTCACCTGAATAATCGGTTTCTTGGCATCGGCCGTGGGTCCAGCCGTGCCGACCACATCCACCTGTGCCCACCGGGCAGCCTTTGCCTGGCCAAGATCGCTCTCCGCGGCGACAATGTCCTGGTCCGCTTCCTTCAACTGAGGGCTGGTCTCGAGAGCCATCCGGATCAATTCGTCCAGTCCCAGGACCAAAGGTTTTTCTGCTCCCGCATCGGTCGACACAAGTCCAAGGAGACAAATCAGTACGAAAGGCGCCCAAAACCTCTCGATCCTCCAGAAAGTGGTTCTCATCGCAGCCCCCCCTCTTCATTGAAATTATTCAGAAAGCCCATGCCCAAGCGCTCCTCAAGATAGCGCACTTTCTCGGCCTTGTGAAGACAGAATGCTCGCTTTTTCAATACTTCTCATCGCTGATACCTCCAAAAGAAACCCTCTTTCAGGCGCCCATGCAAGGCGGATCAGGCATGAACAACCATGTGACCGAACAGCAATCTGTAATCATTTGGGATTTTCGATTCGATCCCCTGGAACGACGAGGATTATTCCTTTTTCTATTGCCTGGTTTTGAGGTGTCGTGATAAGAAAACTCGATTTACCAAACCGCACACCCCTGACCCTTTTGGTGCCCTGCTGTGATGCGCGGTAGAGGTGAGAGGGGTGGAGGACACAACCAGAAGGAGATGAAAATGGCAGTCGTAGGAATGAAACAGCTTTTGGAGGCGGGGGTCCACTTCGGCCATCAGACACGGCGCTGGAACCCCAAGATGAAACCATTCATTTTCGGTGCGCGCAACGGGATTTACATCATCGACCTGCAGCGCACCGTCAGGTTGTTCAACAAGGCCTACCAGTACGTGGTGGACACGGCGGCGGCCGGGGAGAGCGTCCTTTTCGTCGGGACCAAGCAACAGGCTCGGGACACGATCCTGGAAGAGGCGCGAAGATGCGGCATGTATTTCGTCAATCAACGCTGGCTTGGCGGTATGCTCACCAACTTCAAAACCATCAAGCACAGAGTCGAGCGGCTGAAGGAACTGGACTCCATGACCGAGGACGGGAGCATCAACCGCTTTCCCAAGAAAGAGATTCTCCAGCTCCAGAACGAACGGGAAAAGCTTGAGAGAAACCTTGGCGGCATCAAGGAAATGACCCGTCTCCCCGGGGCCCTTTTTGTGGTGGACACCCAGCGAGAGAATATTGCCGTCGCCGAGGCGAATCGGTTGGGCATACCCGTTGTCGCCGTGGTGGACACCAACTGCGATCCGGACGTCATCGATTATCCCATCCCCGGCAATGACGACGCCATTCGCGCAATTCGGCTCATCGCCTCAAAGATCGCCGATGCCTGTGTCGAGGGGCGGCAAAAGTTCGAAGAGATGCACCAGGGCTACCGTGACAAGGAAGAGATTTCTCTCGAAGAGGTCCCGGCCGGCCATCTCCTCAAAGACGAAGAGAGCGGTCCCATCGTGGAAATCGTCAATCCCAATCCCGTCGAGGCCTCTGAATCCGGAGAAAACGACTGAGGGTCTGTGTTGAGCGATCCCCGCTGGGCCTTGCCTTCGGAGCCGAGACCCGCTGGGCGCCCTCCTTGGCTTCCGCCCTGGCGTGAAGCCCGTTTCGAATCGAAGCACGGAGCGAAGCCGTACAGGCTTCTCTCCCGTGGGACCCCGTTTATTGCGATCTCTCACCCTCATCCCGGTGGGAGGTTTTTTTTGTCCATTCCGGACAAGGCTCCGTTGGGAGCGGCAAAACATGTCCCCCGAGGACACCCGGAACGATGAAAAGCAGGGCCCTCACCGCGGATCGCGCTGAGGGCCGCAGAGGTGATTCCCGAGAAGCTCTTTGCACCTCTTGCGTCGTTGCGGTGAGATAATTTTTCAAAGCGAGCCAATGACCCGCACGGGCCGCCAGGGCTTGCGGGGAAGGAGGAGTTCCTTGGAAATCACGGCAGCAATGGTAAAGGATCTGAGAGACAAGACAAACGCCGGAATGATGGATTGCAAGAAGGCGTTGCAGGACACCCAGGGAGACATGGAAAAGGCCGTCGACCTTCTGCGCCAGAAGGGATTGGCGAAAGCCATGAAGCGGGCGGGCAAGGAGGCATCTGAGGGGCTGATCCACGCCTACATTCACGGTGCCGGCCGCATGGGAGTGCTGGTGGAAGTGAACTGCGAAACCGACTTTGCCGCCAAGAGCGGGGACTTCGTCGAATTTGTCAAGAACCTCGCCATGCACATCGCCGCTGCAAATCCCATGGGAGTTGAGCAGGAGGACATCCCTCAAGAGATTGCCGACCGTGAGCGAGCCATTTTCATGGCCCAGGCCCGGGAATCCGGCAAACCGGAGAATATTCTGGAAAAAATGGTGGACGGCAAGATGCGCAAGTTCTACGAGGAAGCCGTTCTCCTTGAGCAGAGCTACGTCAAGGACCCGGACAAGACCATCCGCGACTACTTGAACGAGCTGGTGGCAAAGATCGGCGAGAAGATCATCATCAGGCGCTTCGCCAGATTCCAGCTGGGAATGGAATAGGCCGACACATGAATCCTGAGGAAAAGCCCAGGTATCGACGAATTCTTCTCAAGCTCAGCGGCGAAGCCCTCATGGGACAGGAGTCCTATGGAATCGACCCCGCCGTGCTTGGATCCATCGCCGAAGAGATACGGGAAGTCCATGCGCTCGGAGTGGAGGTCGCCATCGTCATCGGGGGTGGCAACATCTTCCGCGGGGTATCCGGTGCATCGCGGGGAATGGATCGGGCCACTGCCGACTACATGGGGATGCTGGCCACGGTCATGAACGCTCTGGCCCTGCAGCAGGCCCTGGAGAAACAGGAAATACCCACGAGGGTCCTTTCGGCCATTGACATGAAAGAGGTCGCCGAGCCTTTCATTCGACGCAGGGCCATACGTCACCTGGAAAAGGGGCGCATTGTCATCTTTGCCGCCGGGACCGGTCTTCCCTTTTTCACCACGGACACCACGGCGGCCCTGAGAGCCGTAGAGATAGGCGCCGAAATACTCATGAAGGCCACGAGGGTTGATGGCATCTACGATTCCGACCCCGAAAAGGACCCTGGCGCGGAGAAGTACGATCACATCAGTTTCTCCGAGGTACTCCAGAAAAACCTGAGGGTCATGGACGCCACGGCGATTTCCCTCGCCAGGGATCAGAACACGCGGATTGTGGTTTTCAACCTCAAGGGGAAGGGCAACATCAAGAAGGTCATCCTGGGCAAATCCGTCGGAACCGTTGTGGAGGGAGTCGATCATGTTGAATGAAGTCTACGAGGACGCTCAAGACCGCATGAACAAGGCGCTCGAGAGCTTGCAGAACGACTACAAGCGCTTGCGCACGGGCAGAGCTTCGGTTTCCCTGGTGGATGGCCTCAAGGTCGAGTATTACGGCACCTCCACCCCCCTCAGCCAGCTGGCGACCCTGACCGTCCCGGAACCGCGGACGATCATGATCCAACCCTGGGACACCACCATCATCGGCGAGGTCGAGAAGGCGATCCTCAAATCCGAACTGGGGCTCACACCAAACAACGACGGGAAAGTCATCCGCATCAGCATTCCCGTTCTCACCGCGGACCGGAGGCGCGAACTCGTCAAGGTGGTCAAGAAGATGGCCGAGGAATCGAAGGTGGCCATCAGGAATATTCGCCGTGACGTCAATGAGATGATCAAGGATCTAAAAAAGGACAAGACCATATCGGAAGACGATCAATTTCGGGCCCAAGAAGAGGCGCAGAAGATAACGGATGACTACATAAAAAAAATCGATGCGTTATACTCTGTAAAGGAAAAGGAAATCCTGGAAATCTGAGGATGCTTCATCTCAACCCCAACAGGCTGCCGCGCCACGTCGCCATCATAATGGATGGAAACGGGCGCTGGGCAAAGGCAAGGCTCCGTAAGCGGGTCTTCGGTCACGAAGAGGGAGCCAATTCCGTCAGGGAAGTCGTGCGCTCCTGCCTCGAGCTGGGCATTCCCTATCTGACCCTGTACGCTTTCTCCAAGGAAAACTGGAGAAGACCGCCTTCGGAAGTGAAGGCGCTGTGGGAGCTTCTCAAACGCTTCATCCACGCGGAGCTTTCCAATTTAGTGGAGAAGGAGATCCGCCTGATCCACATGGGTGACGTGGAAGGGATCCCCGACGATGTCTTGGGAGAGCTCAACAGGGCCGTGGACATCACACGCCGCTTCCGAAAGCTGACCGTAACCCTTGCCATCAATTATGGAGGAAGGCAGGAGATCGCAAGAGCCGCAAAGCGTTTCGCCGCCGACGTCCAGCGTGGCAAGGCTGAGATCTCGAACCTGACGCCGGAGTCGTTCTCCCGATACCTGTTCACCACACATCTCCCGGAACTGGATTTCCTCATCCGCACAGGCGGTGAATCGCGAATCAGCAACTTCCTGCTCTGGCAACTGGCATACACGGAGATCTATTTCACGAAAGTGCTTTGGCCGGATTTTCGCGAGGCCCAATTCTCCGAGGCATTGCAGGATTATCAGCGCCGGGAGAGACGGTTCGGCATGACCGGCGACCAGGTTCGCGAAGAACTGGACGAAGAGCAAGTCGCGGATGCCCTTCGGTGAGAGTGTTTTGGCCGTCCTTCTCCGGTGCCATGTCCATCGTTGAGTCGGTCCCGTTGCACAGGACACCGCCATAAAGAGGCTTTGAGCGCACGGAATCGACTTGAAACTCCCAATCATGCGAGGCGGCCTGGGGAAATGTTTGACTGGAGTCAGTGGGGATCACACAAACAAAGGATTGTCACAAGTTTCCTTCTGGGCGTTCCCCTGGTGTTCTTGCTCGCCGCCGGACCCTTCTGGAGCTGGGCGCTCCTCGTCATGGGCGTTTCCGCCCTGGGGCTCTGGGAGCTGCAGGGACTTCTTTTCCGAGATAGCCTGTCCAGACCCTGGCAGCTGTTTTTTGTCATGGCGGGGGTTTTGCTGCCCCTTGCCTCGGCCATGGGCGGAATCGTCTGGCTGCACGTCACTCTCGTCACCGCCTTTTTCACGAGTCTGGTCCTGCTCCTGATGACTTCCCCCCTCGACCCGGCGGGAATTCCGAGGCTTGCTCTCTTTCAGCTCGGCTGGCTTTACATTCCCTATCTCCTGTCTTACGTATTGCTCATCGGCGAAGATGGCCAGGGGAGAACGTGGATCTTCTTCGTTTTGATCGTGATCATCGCGGGCGATGCCGGAGCGTTTTACAGTGGAAGGGCTTTTGGGCGTCACAAGCTCTATGAGAAAGTGAGCCCCAAGAAGACCGTGGAAGGATCTCTCGGAGGATTGCTTGCCAGCATGACCTGCGGTGCTCTTTTCGGCACTCTTCTCATCAAGGGCTCTTCCATTACGGGGCTCATTCTTCTGAGTGCCGTTCTTGGGCTCGTCGGTCAGTTGGGAGACCTCATCGAATCCATGATCAAGCGCGTCAGCGGAAAGAAGGATTCCAGCCGGCTCCTGCCGGGCCATGGAGGCATTCTCGATCGCATGGACAGTCTGCTTTTTGTGTTCCCGTGCATGTGGTTTTATGCGAAATGGATGGAATAGAACAGAAACGGGTTTCAAGGAGAAGACCGCACCTTGAAGAATATTGCAGTCTTAGGAAGTACCGGCTCCATAGGAGTGAGCACCCTTGAGGTTTTGGAGCAGTTTCCCGGGCGTTTTCGAGCGGTCGCGCTGGCGGCTGGGCGAAACACCCACCTGCTCCTCGATCAGATTCGGAGATTCCGACCCCGGCTGGTGGCCGTGATGGATGAAGATCTGGCCGCAAAGCTCACCGGGGCCATGGGACGAGACGACAGGGAAACCGAGGTCGTCTTCGGCCCTCAAGGTTACGAACTGGTGGCGACCCATCCCGAAGCGGAGAACGTCGTCTCGGCCATGGTTGGGGCGGCAGGGCTTCTTCCGACCATCGCGGCCCTCAAATCCGGCAAGAGCCTCGCTCTTGCCAACAAGGAAACCCTCGTGGTGGCCGGGGAAATCGTCATGGCCCTGGCGGAAGAGCGGAACATACAGATTCTGCCTGTCGACAGTGAACACAGCGCCATCTTCCAGGCTCTCAGGGGCAATCACAGGAGCGCCTTGAAGCGGATCCTCCTCACCGCGTCGGGAGGCCCTTTTTTCAACAGGGAAAAGGGAGAGCTGGCTTCCGTTACCCCGCAGGCGGCCCTGCGCCATCCGAACTGGACCATGGGGCAGAAGATCACCATTGACTCGGCCACTCTCATGAACAAGGGATTGGAAGTCATAGAAGCCCACTGGCTCTTCGGGGTTCCGGTGGACCAGATTGATGTGCACATTCACCCCGAGAGCATCGTTCACTCCATGGTGGAATACATAGACGGGTCGGTGATCGCACAAATGGGAATGCCTGACATGAAGATTCCCATCGCCTATGCCCTGGCGTTCCCCGAACGCCTTCCGGTGCAGAGCCCCCCGCTGGATTTGTTTCGCCTGGAAAAGCTCTCCTTTTATCCTCCCGACGACGAGAAATTTCCGTGCCTGAGATTGGCCTACGATGCCTGCAGGCGAGGGTCGACACTTCCCGCGGTTTTGAATGCAGCCAATGAAATCGCAGTTCAGGCTTTTTTGGATGGGAACATCGGTTTTTTGGATATTCCCCGGGTGATCCAATCCGTCATGCAGAGGCACAAACCCGCCGAAACCTTGACCCTGGAAGCCATCCTTGAGGCGGATGTCTGGGCGCGCACCGAAGCGGAACTGGAGGCCAAGGCATTGTGAAGTCCCTTCAATACAAAATGGGCAGCCTCGGTTGTGGGGGCGCCCATGCCGAATCATTCCAGAGGCTCTATCCGTGCAAATTGCCTAATGGCCGGCACGGCTTGAAACGATATAGGTGAGGAACGGATCTGCGCATCATTTCCTTCACCTGATTGGGTTTGTTTGGTCCTTCAAGAAAAGGAATCATCTTGTTCACGACGATTTTCTCCACGATTCTTGTCCTGGGTGTCTTGATCTTCGTTCATGAGTTGGGCCATTTCCTTGTGGCCAAGTGGTCCGGCGTCACGGTGCTGCGCTTCTCGTTCGGCTTTGGTCCAAGGCTCTTTGGCGTGAAGCGGGGCGACACGGACTATTGCATCTCTCTCGTGCCCCTGGGGGGGTACGTGAAAATGCTGGGTGAGGAAACCGACGAAGAGGTCACCGAAGACCAGCTTGCCAGGAGCTTTTCCACGCAGCCACTGCTCAAGCGGGCCGGCATCGTCCTTGCCGGGCCCATGTCGAACTTCGCGCTGGCCATCATCATTTTTACCCTGGTGTATGCCTTTTCGGGCATTCCTCAGATGACGGCCGACATTGGAACCGTCAACCCGGGATCTCCCGCTGAACAGGCAGGTGTGCAGCCCGGGGACAAGGTCCTCGCCATTAACGACAATTCCATCACCGCCTGGGAGGAACTGTCCAAAAATATAGAACAGGCGGGAGAAAAACCTCTCCTCTTGAAAATCCAGCGTGGCGAGGAAGTGTTGCTCCTGCACGTGAAGCCCGCCGTCAACGAAGTGCCCAACCTTTTCGGTGAGAAAATCAGCAGGGCGGTCATCGGCGTCACGGCATCCGGGAAGTTCACCATCCGGGAGGTCAATCCCCTCAGCGCCTTCAACGAGAGCATCGCTCAGACGGTGAATCTCAGCAAGCTCTTCCTCCTGACCATCGTAAAAATGATCGAGGGGGTGGTTTCCCTCAAGACACTCGGGGGCCCCATTCTGATCGCCCAGATGGCCGGCCAGCAGGCCAGTGAGGGGGCGATCAACCTCATCTATTTCATCGCCCTCATCAGCGTGAATCTCGCCGTGCTCAACCTGCTCCCCATCCCCGTACTGGACGGGGGGCACCTCCTTTTCTTCTCGATGGAGGCCATCCTGCGCAGGCCCATCGAAACCAGGAAGATTGAATTCGCTCAGAAAATCGGCATGGTGGTGCTGCTGGTCCTGATGCTCTTTGTCTTCTACAACGACATCATGCGGTTGATTCCAGGCCGCAAGCCCGATTTCCTTCCTTAGGAGTGTGCGCGAAGAACCTGCCATGAGGATTTTGGCCGCAGACACCTGTACCTCTTCAGGAAGCATCGCTTTCCTGGACGGAGAGCAGTTGGTTCTGGAATGGACCCTCCTGTCGGCCCAAACCCATAACCGCCGACTCCTCAAGACCGTCCATTCTCTCCTTCAAGAAGCCGGGTGGACTCTCGATGACATCGACGCCTTCGCCGTCACTCGGGGGCCCGGAAGCTTCACGGGTCTGCGCATCGGCCTGACCACTCTCAAGACCCTCGCATGGGCTCTGGGCAAGCCGTTCATCGGAGTAACCTCCCTGGAGGCTCTGGCCGCTCCCTTCGCCCTGGGTTCGCTCCCCGTCTGCAGTCTCCTGGATGCTCAGAAACAGCAGGTCTATTGGGGTCGGTTTCTCCCCGATGGAAAAGGCTCCCTGTCCCTGACGGACCCCTATGAAGTCCTGGGGGCCAAGGCCTTGACGGAGAGGATTTCTGCGCCGACGATCTTTTGCGGGAACGGCTGGATTACCTACGGGGAGCTTCTGAAGCGCGAACTGGGCGAGTTGGCCGTCGCCGCTCCATCCCCTTTTCACGTGATTAGGGCGAGCTTTGTGGCACAAATCGCCGCATCCCGGCTCTCAGGCGGGCAGGCCGACGATCCGGCATCGAGTGTCCCTCTCTACATCAGACCATCGGAGGCGGAACTGCATTGTCCTCGACCCGCAAAGCCATGAAAAAGCCCAAGGGCAGGCTGCACCGACTCCTTTTGAACCCGTCTTTTCCCCTCACCTTCCTCCTGCGCAATCTCGTGACCCTGCAGACGGAACCCGGCTGGGCGAGACTGCCCTCGCGACTGAGGAGAGCCTCTCTCTCGCGTATCATCGCGGAGAGGTCTCTTTTCTTTCTGGAGGTTTGCAAATGGAGGTTCGCGAGAAATCAGGCCGATTCGGGGAACCTGGAAAGCCGGAGCCAATCCTCCGGCGACTCGGGTCCGCCCCCCGGATACTGCTCCCATTGCGGGGCTTGCTGCGAGATAGCGAGCGGACTGCCGGACTTCCCCCTCGCGGATGAAATCCCTGACTCATGGATGGAAGCTTTTGGGGAGGGTTTGGGCAGAAGCCACCGGTTCTGCGCATTCCTCCTGGAGGAAAGACATTTCGGCAGGAGCCTCTGCGCCATTCACCGATGGAGACCAAACCCCTGCCGGGATTTTGAACAGGACGAGTGTGAATACTTGATGCAGCACCAGGGCTTTTTCCCACCCTGGTGCGATGGACGAATCTCAGTGGCGCGTCGGTGGCTCTTCCGTCTGATTGATGCCGGCAAGCTGCCAAGAAGGGGCGCCGATTTCCCTGCAAAAAGTCCAAAACTCCTCAAATTTTACGGGGTTTAGCTTGTCCCCTTCGACGACTTCTCCCGTCTTGTCATCCACCACGTAATCCAACAGATTTGCAGTGAAAAGCACCGTCACGTAGTCTTTGCCCATCTCCTGCCAGGCTTCGGCCGGTTCCACCTTGCGCACGGCGATATTCTCCAGCCGGTTGATGCGATTTTTTTCCTGCATCGCCTTGAAGTCGTTCTTGAAGTATTCGGACATCTCCGTCGTCAACATGCCTCCAATGCCTTCAAGGCTTCGGTTCATCCAACCCGCCTGGATGCGGAAGAACATATCCTGGACCGTTTCCTTCAACTTTTCCAGGTTGAAGGATGGGTCGGTCTTCGCTATGAGGTCGAGTCCCCCGTCGATCCCACCGGAACCCCCGTAGCTTCCTCCTCTCCGGTCGGGTTCGTACGCAGGCTCGAGCCGACTGGGGATGGTTGGGCGCTCACTCTCGCCGCCTCCTGCATCACCGTAATAGGCCGTTGCTTGACTCGCCTCCCTTTTCCTTTTCATGAAGAATTTCCATGCAAAGAAGGCCAGGAGACCGATGAGGATGATGTCCAACAGACCTATGCCTCCGCCCGACTGGGCTCCCGCCGGGGCCGCATGCCCGCTGCCGCCGAAAAGAAGGCTCCCGAGGAGGCCACCCGCAAGACCGCCGGCCAAACCCTGCATGAAGGGGCTGCGACTCAAACCGCCCAGGGCCGAGGGAGACCCGGCGGATGGACCCACTGGTCCCCGAGGGCTGCTGAAATCGGGATTTGAGCCTGGTGTGCCGGGGGAACTCGGTGATGGACGCGACGGCATGCTCGGAGAGGAAAAGCTTCGGCTTCCCCTGCTTCCGGAAGATCCGCCCCCTCCCGCCCGCGCCCAGGCATGAGATTCGAGCACGATGGTGAAGAAGAAAAGAGCCGCCGCAATGCAGGCGGCGACGCGACCGAGTGTTCTTTTTTCCATTTCTTTGAGCCCTCCTGGTCTGCTTGAAACCTTTCAAATTGGGGCAACGCCTCAAGGCCTTGCCGCCGGTCTTCTGACGCTTCCCCGATGCTTTGAAATGTAACAAGCATGGGAGAAAATAGCAATACAGACTCGCACCCAATGAGCAATGGCACAGGTGGGGAATGAACGGCCCAGGGGTTCATCCGTAATTGTCAGGAAAAGCCCGGCCAGCTTTCCCGCCCTCGCCCCAGTCCTCTCCCACCAGGAGAGAGGGAGGCTCTTTCCCCTTCCCTCGATGTTCAGCAATCCGCTTCGCGTCTCGCTGAGCTGAGCTGAGCCATCGACTCAGTTCAGCGTTAGGGTGTATGGGCCGGGGTGGGGGTGGAAATGCTTCTTTGGGGACAAGTCCCAAACCCATTGAAGTGCGAAATATCCAAAAGATTCTTGTGAAAATGTGTTCAAAGCGTGCTACAATACTTTACCCCCTCGATTTAAACCTGGAAAGAATGGCTGAAGGGGAACTGATGCCCGTGACGCGATTCCCGCGTTGAGCTTTTTCTCCGGGCAGCCTTGTGGACCACATTGTGGCGACGATGCGGTGTTGTCTATGCCGCTCGGACGCAGGACACGTTCGAATGACCTGGATATGGCGCCCCACGCTGCCATTCTTTTCCTCAAACTATCACACACCTTAACCGGAGGGGACCATGGTTGCTGATCGTAAACTTGTTCTTCTTGCTCTCGATGGGTCCGAACAGTGTTTGGACATGGTCAGGTACATCAGTCAAGTGCTGACCCTTTCGAACACGGAAGTGGTTTTGCTGCATGTCTTCGAGAAGGTCCTGCCGATCTTCTGGGACCGAGAGCATGATCCGCTCGCTGCCAAGCACCTGGAATACATGCAGGGTTGGTCCGCTCACAAGGAAGAGAAGGTGAGAGAATTCATGGAGCAAGCCAGCCAGATCCTCGTGGGCGCCGGGATGCCTGGCGATTCGATCACCCTCAATATCCAGAAGAGAAAACAAGGCATCGCCCGAGACGTGCTCGAGGAGATTCGGTTCGGGTACGACGTCGTGGCTTTGGGACGCAGAGGTCTTGGGGGCGCTGACGACGCCATGCTCGGAAGCGTCGCCAACAAGGTCCTCATGCACGCCAGTGGCCCGGCGGTTTGCCTGGTGGGAGGAAAACCCAAGGCTGGAAAGATCCTCGTTGGATTGGACAATTCCTGGGGATCCATGCGGGCCGCCAATTTCGTCGGCAAAGTGCTCAGCAAGGGGGACCCCGCCATAACCCTCGCCCATGTCGTGCGTTTTCCCCATGAGGAAGAGGCCGGCCCTCTTTCCGGGGACTACCTCCAGAAGATCCAGGATGAGGCCGCCGAGGGGATCCAGCCCACGTTCGACAAAGTCCTGAAATCCCTCACCGGATTGGGGGTCAAACCCGAGAAGATCTCCACCAAGGTGCTCTCCGGAGTTGTGAGCCGATCCACCGCCCTCCTCAATGAGGCGAGAAATGGGCGTTTCGGAACCATTGTAGTGGGCAGGAGAGGCGTTTCCGAGGTGGAAGAGTTCGAAATGGGGCGGGTCGCCGCCAAGTTGACCCAGGTAGCCCGGGACATGGCGGTCTGGGTTGTGAGCTAGCTGCGGCGGGCCTGGATTCGAGACGCCAAAGCTGACCATTCATCAAATCTCATGACCGATCCAATCATCCTATGATGGGCGCCCCGGCGAAAGCCGGGGACCGCACCATTTTCAGCAGGGCAGTCTTTGTATCCTCCGCGCCTTTGCGCTGAATAGGTTTTTGTTCGGGTGCCGCCCGGCAGCCCCGGGGGGGCCCGAGAGTTCTACTGCCTCACCGATAGTGGACTGCCAGCCAGATGGTCTTCCGCACCTCATCGGTCCATTCCACGCGGTGCTTTGTGTGAGCGGGGATCTGAATCCAGTCTCCGGGACCGAGCACAACCACCCCCTCGACCCCGTCAAATCGCAGGCCTGCTCTTCCCTGGAGGAGCAATACCCACTCGTGGCCGTCCTGGTCGTACCAGAACCCTTCCGGGGAGGCCTGTCCACAAGAGATTATCCTTTCGACTCTCACGCTGCCGGAACTCGCCAATTCCTCAAATACCTCATCCGACAGTGTTTCAGGGAGTTGTTCAAAGATATTGGTCACTTCCATTCCCACCCCCCTGCATCACCCTTTAAGAGTGAATTTCCATGCGCAGAACCACTCGTCGGGATGCGCGTCGGGGGGACAGCCCACGCATTCCGTTTCGATTCGCGAATCGATGCTCGTGGCAAAAAAGGGATACTCCACCATTCCCGCGGACTTGCATGGATAATCGGGAAGCCCCTTTCGTTTCCTCGCCGACTGCACCCGGCAATCGTTCATTCTGAAAATGAATATCGTGTCGTCCACTTCTTCAATGGACTGTCTGTTGATTCGGGCATACATCCGAAAACCCAGGGCCGTCTTGAGCCCGTCCAGACCCGGAAAATCGGAGAGCCCCAGCAGTTCCTTGATCCGCAACGCCTCGTAGGGAGAGAACCGTGACCAGCAGGTGTCGTTGCAGCGTTTGGCGCTGTCCATGCCGAAACGCTTTTCGACAGCCTGAAACCACACCCCGTCGTTTGCCAGCCAGTTGATGCAGATCGCGTCGAGAAGGTTGAGAAGGTCCTCCCTGCCCATTTGCTTCAGTGCCTTCGGGCAGCCGTTTTCCACCTCGAAGCCCAAAATGCCCCCGAGGCGTTTGAGCATAATGCCGAAAGAGACCTCACCCGCTTCGGATTCGACGGCTGCGGCGTTTTTCATTCCGAGCTGGTATTCCACTTCTCGAAACCAGCATCCGTAGTGAATCAGGGTGCGTCTGAAACCCTCCATGACCCAGCGAACCAACTCTTCCCGCGACACCTCTTCAAAACCCATCGGCAAGGATCTCTCCATCATGAACATCCCCCTCATCTCGGTGCAGTGTTCTTGTTTTTCCAGACCCCCACCGCATCAAGCGGCACCGAGGCCCTTGCCCGCGACGGCTCAGGACCCCGGGGAGGGTGGCAAAAATCCACCCCCCGGGCTCGTGACACACGTTTCATCGTCTCGCGGCACTCTACAGGTGTCCCTCACACCTCGCCCAACGAGTGCCACTCGTCAGTACCCCCTCTTCGTGGGCCAAATCAGATTCTCGCACTTTGTCCTTGAACAGGCGATAGACCCAGGCCTGGTAACCGATGACCACCGGCACGCACGTGAGGGCTACGAACAGGACGCCGCCCAACAGACCGTAAGGGTTCAACAGCGTGAAGAGGGTGCCTCGGTAAATGCCCTCCTCGTCGATGGGAATGACCAGGAGATACTGTGGGGCGCCCGCTTTGGTCTCCCAGAGGGATTCCATGGCCGCCAGCTTGGTGGGCTGGATTGCGGCCACCTTGGCACCGTTTGCGTGGCCTTGCACCACTTCCACGATGGAAAAGATGAGAGCAAACGTGAGCCCGAGACGGAAAGACCTGGTGAAGAAGCTGACGTGCTGCTTCCTCAGGAGATGGTAGGCGCTCACGCCCATGACGAAAAACCCCGCGAGGATATACGCCGCACTCACCGTGTGGATGAACTGGTGGACCGCCGCCGACTGGGTGATCACTGCCAGGAAGTCCGTGAGCTCCGCGCGCCCGTTGCGAATGGTGAACCCCACCGGATGCTGCATCCAGGCATTGGCGATGAGAATCCACACCGCGGAAAGATTCGAGGCGAGAGCCACCAGCCAGATGCTCACCGCATGGGCCTTGGGTGAAAGACGATTCCAGCCGAAAGCCCACACTGCAACGAACGTGGACTCCAGAAAGAACGCTACCGACGCCTCGATAGCGAGGAGCGACCCGAACACGTCACCCACGTACTTGGAGCACCTGGACCAGTTGGTCCCGAACTGGAATTCCAGGGTGATCCCCGTCACCACCCCGATGGCGAAATTGATGAGGAAAATTTTCCCCCAAAACCTCGCCATGTTTCTGTACTGCTCTTCCCCCGTCCTCACGTACTGGGTCTCCATGATGGCGATGATCACGGATAGCCCAAGAGTGAGGGGGACAAACAGAAAATGGAAGAACGTTGCTGCAGCGAACTGCAATCAAGAAAGCATCAAGACGTCCATGGCGGCTTCCCTTTTGGGTGAGATCATGTGATGGGTTTGAGAGCTGGACAGGACTGATGTGTGTCGACGCGCGAGCCTGTGTTCCTGGAAAACACAATCGTCAGAGTCAGTTTATTAGACCGACGGCAACAATTGTCAAGTTCCCAGAGCAAACATTCTCTTTTTCAATGGGATCTGCCGGGCAAAAGCGAGCGGGGGCGGCTCGATCGCAAAGTGCACCCCGGGTGACTGGCTGAACCCGGGGAGGGGGATGCGCGGGCAAGCGGAGGCAAGCACGCGGCGGGTGTGTCCCAGCGGCGGATCAATGCGCCGGCTAGACCCTGTTCAGGAGATAGAATAGAGGTATAGCCTTTCATGAGCTTGTCGAAGGGGGGGCGGGCCATGAAGTTTGCCCGTTCGTGCTTCGATAGCTCAGCACGAACGGGCGACAGGGCTGGCAAACCAGTTTTGAGATAGATTCTAAATGTCAAAGTATAGTTTGAACTCATGGGGATGCGGCCGCATCCTTACGGCATCCACCTCGTTTTCCGTCTTGTACTCGATCCACTTCTCTATGACATCTTCCGTGAAGACGTCACCCTTCAGCAGGAATTCATGATCCTTTTCGAGGGCTTCCAGGGCGCCTTCCAGGGAGCCCGGCGTGGAGGGAACGTTGGCGAGCTCCTGGGGACTCATGGAGTAAATGTCCCGGTCCAGGGGCTCACCCGGGTGAATCCGGTTCTCGATGCCGTCGAGAGCTGCCATGAGTAGTGCGCTGAACGCCAGGTATCCGTTGCAGGAGGGATCGGGAAAACGGATCTCGAGTCTCTTGAGCTTGGGAGACGGCGAGTACATGGGAATGCGCACGGAGGCGCTGCGGTTCCTGCTCGAATATGCCAGGTTCACAGGTGCCTCGTACCCGGGCACGAGGCGTTTGTAGGAGTTTGTCGTCGGGTTGGTGATGGCACAGATGGCCGCTGCGTGCTTCAGGACGCCTCCGGCGGCAAAGAGAGCCATTTCGCTCAGTCCCGCGTATTTGTCACCCGCGAACAGGGGCTGGCCTTCCTTCCAGATGCTCATGTGAACGTGCATGCCGGATCCGTTGTCGGCGAACAGGGGCTTGGGCATGAAGGTCACGGTCTTGCAATTGCGTCGGGCGACGTTTTTCACCACATACTTGTACCATTGCAGATTGTCTGCCATCTTCACCAGGGGTGCCGCCTTCATGTCGATCTCGGCCTGTCCCGCGGTGGCAACCTCGTGGTGCTGGCACTCCACGGCAAGCCCCACCTGCTGCATGTAAAGGACCATCTCCGTGCGGAGATCCTGCTGCGAGTCCGTCGGAGGAACAGGAAAGTATCCTTCCTTGTGCCGGGGCTTGTAACCGAGGTTGGGACCTTCGTCTCTGCCCGAATTCCAGGTTCCCTCCACCGAGTCGATGTAGTAGTAGCCGTAGTTGGATGCGCCGTCATAGCGAATGTCATCGAAGATGAAGAACTCCGCCTCGGGGCCGAAGAACGCCATGTCCCCAACGCCCGTGAACTTGAGGTAAGCTTCCGCCTTTTGAGCGATGTAGCGGGGGTCCCTGCTGTAGCGCTCCTTGGTGACCGGGTCCGAAATATTGCAGATGAGGGTGAGGGTCGGAACTGCCATGAACGGGTCCATGACCGCCGTCGTCGGATCGGGAATCACGAGCATGTCACTGGCGTTGATGGGCTGCCAGCCGCGTATGCTGGATCCATCGAAGCCGTAGCCGTTTTCAAAATCAGATTCGCCGAGTTCCTCAACGGGAACGGTAAAGTGTTGCCACGTTCCAAGAAAGTCCATGAATTTGAAATCCACCATCTTGGTGCCCTGCTCTTTTGCAAAGGCAAGTACTTCTTTCGGGGTCATGCTGGTTCCTCCTTAGTCTTCGTGATGGTTTCGACAAAGTCACTCATACCCAAGGCAATTACCTTGCCAAAAAGCGCATTCGTTTGAATCGCGCTCCCAAACGCCCTGTAGATCAAGACTCGAGGGGCAGGACCGTTCCACGCCATCCTGAAGAAGACAGGCTCCCCCCATTCAGAAAAAGGCACAAAAATGAACCTCTTTGGAAGTCGGAATCGCACTTCCCGCACCCGCCCTTGTTACATCCAGTGGCGATCATCGCCGGAAAAGCGGCATGGGATCTTGGTTTTGCTGTCGCAAGAACATCCTATACAAAAATGTAACATCGGTGGTCGTGGAGAACCAAAAGGTCAAGGCTGGACTAGATTTATGATCGGCGCAGCAGAGAGATATCAGGATTTGAGACAGGCATTGGAATTTCTGAGGTGTTGTTAGATACAGTGCCACATGAATGGGTATCCGATATTCAGCCGTCATGCCCGCGATGGTGGGCATCCAGGCTTTTCTACTGGATTCCCGCCAAAAGCATGGGGGAATGACGTGCCGTATTTCGGGCACGTTATTGCGTGAATCTGTGCTTAGGTCGTCACCAGCAGACAGTCCAGCAGCCTCCTGCGAATCCTGTCGTGCCACTGGGAATCCATCAGCTTGTTGCCGCTCAGGTCAGTGACGTAGAATACATCGGTCACCTGTGCTCCGGGCGTGGAAATCTTGGCCAGCTGTATGGATATCTCCATTTCGTAGAAAGAGTTGCTGATGGCATGCAAGACACCAGGACGGTCCCAGGTGTAGACCTCAATGATGGTGTAGAAATCGGATCCCTCCTCGTCGATGACGATCTTGTCCTCCTTCCGGGGCAAGCTCTTTTTTGGGATGATCGATGGCCTGCGCCTGGTCGCGACCAGCCCGTTGAGATGATCTCTGTCCTTCAATGACTCGAGGAGGTCCGTTTCAACTCGCTTCCACAGTTCATCGGCGTGAAGCGGGTCCGGCAGCCTTTCGACAATGAGGACGTCCAGTGCCACACCTGAATCCCGGGTAAAAATATCCGCCGAGAGGATGTTGAGTCCCCTGACCCAGAGCACCCCAGTGATGAGGGCGAAGAGGCCTGGCCTGTCCCGCGTGGCGACCGTGATTTGCCACATTTCCCCTTCGGCCGGGTTTGAATCCAAAACCAGCATCCTCTGATCGATCTGCCTTTCCATGGCATGATGTCTCAAGATGGCCTCGGATGGCTGGGAGAGGAGATACCGATATGAAAGATGATCGAGCCACTCCGACACACTCTGCCTCTCGGCGTCGGATTCCACGAGGTCCAGCACCTCGCCTTGCACTCTGGCCGATTTTTCCTGCAGATCCTCGGCCTCCCATCCACCACGGGCGAGCAGCCGATCGACCTTGAAGTAGAGCTCCCGCAGAAGGGATGCCTTCCACGTGTTCCACGCCCCAGGCCCCGTGGCTCTCGAGTCGGCGATGGTGAGAAGGTAGAGCATTTGCAGGCGTTCCCGATCCCGTGTACTGATGGCGCATTTCAGGATGGGCTTTTCGTCCATGAGATCACGTTTTAGAGCCGTGTCGGCAAGAATGAGATGTTTCTCGATGAGGAATTTCAGCAGATCGGTTTCATCCGGGGTCAGGCCAAAGCGGTCCGCGATGTCTCCCACCATCTCTGCGCCGCGCTGGGCGTGGTTCTTCCCCTGGCCTTTGCCGATGTCGTGAAGCAGGGCCGCGAGAAAAAGAACTCTCCGGTTTTTCAATTGCACAAAAATGTCACTCAGGTTCAGCCGCACTACTGCGTCACCGCTTTCGTGCTCCATGAGGTGGAGTTCTCGCACGGTCCTCAGCAGATGATTGTCCACGGTGTAGAGGTGATACACGTCATGCTGCACCCGGTAACGAATGGGAACGAATTCAGGAATGAAGACCTCCAGGAACCGGGTTTCCAACATGACCTTGAGTACGGAAAAGGCGTGCTTGGGATCGAGGAGAATATCAAAGAACTGCTTGACCACATCCGGGGCCCTCCTCAGCTTATCGTCGAAAGCCCTCAGATTTTCTCGAATGACCTGCCCGGCCTGGTGATGGAAATGGGCGTCCGAGCGGCTGGCCTGCCAGAAGAACCTCATGACAAGGCGCGGGTCTTTCTTGACCCAATCCGGCTCCATGAAATGGAGGTGTTTCCCCTCCAACAGGAAGGGGCCAGGCAGGACCCGGTTTCGGATTCGGGTCGTCGCCACCTTTGCCTGCTCCTCCTCGACCCTCTCCAGAAAAAAGGATGCCGTGCGACGGATGCGGGCTGTATGGCGGTAGTACAGCCTCATGAAGGCCTCCACGGCGGAACCCTGGTCCCCGTCCATGAAACCGAGGCGGACCGCAACCTGTTCCTGCTCGGGAAAAAGAAGCTGATCCTGGCGCTTTCCCGTCAATTGGTGGAGCTGCAGCCGGACCCGCCACAGGAAGTCGCAGGCCCGTTCCAGCCAGAGCTGCTCCTGGGCGGTGAGCCAATCCCTGCTGATGAGAGCGCCGAAGGAAGTGTCCCTGAGGTACACCATCGCGGCCCAGCGGATGATGTGCAGGTCCCGCAGCCCCCCGACACCCTCCTTGATGTGGGGTTCGAGCAGGTAGGAGCTCTCACCGTACTGACGGAGCCTTCCTTCCCTGTATGCGAGGAGGTTTTTCAGGAATCGCCGGCGACTCAGTTTTCCGAAATCATTCAAGAACCCCCTTTCCCATTGCTGGAACAGCTGCTCATCACCCGCGATGAAATGGGCCTCAAGGTAGTTCGTCAAGGTCGCGAATTCCTCCCTAACCAGCCGCTTGAGACCGGAAATGGAGGCGGTCACGTGCCCCACTTCAAACCCGCCGTCCCAGAGCCCGTAGACGATTTCCCGGATGACCTCCTGCAGTTCCTGCGAAAGCCTCTTTTCGTGGATGAAAAGGAGGTCCATGTCCGATGCAAAGCTGAGTTCCCCTCTCCCAAATCCTCCCACGGCCACCAGAGACCATTTGTCCAGCGGATAGCCGTTCTCCCGAAGTGCCTCTGAAAGCGCGTCCATGAGATTTCGAGCATAAGTGCGCGCGGCCAGGAGACCAGGAACATCATTGCGGCAAATCTGCAGGAACGTCTGGCGCAGTTCTTTAAGTCTTTTGAGCATGGTGAGGTTACGCTGCTGGCTCATGGCACCCTTCCAGTGGGGAGGCTTTGAAGCCCGAGGGAAATCACGGGGAGAACATCCAGGCAGTCCCTCATGCCCCTTCGGGGCACCCGAAACAATGAAAAGCTTTGAATCCACCGCAGAGGGCGCCGAGAGCGCAGAGACGTCTTTTATACGCATTGTTCTCTCAGCGATCTCGGCGTGCTCCGCGGTGAAATACTTTTCGCAGCAGTCTTGGTTCTCTAAGGGCCGCGGAACACATGGCCTGAAAGCCGCCTCTACAGGGCGTCTTCCCCGGACTCACCCGTTCTGATCCGGATGCAGTCGTCCACCGGAAAGACGAAGATCTTGCCATCTCCTATCTTGCCCGTGTAGGCCGCTGAGCGAATGGCTTCGACCACTTCTCCCACCTGGCTGTTGGAGACGACGAATTCGATCTTGATTTTCGGGAGAAAGTCGACCACATACTCGGCCCCCCGGTAAATCTCGGTGTGTCCTTTCTGCCTGCCGAACCCCCGCACTTCCGACACGGTCATCCCCTTGATGCCGATGGCGGCAAGTTTTTCTTTCACGTCATCCAGCTTGAAGGGCTTAATGATCGCTTCGACTTTTTTCATTTCCGTTCATCCCCTGACTGAGACTGGCTGAATTCCTGATAACCGTGTGCAATGGGATTCCTCCGACCCGTCCCGAACGCCTTCGTCGTCACCCGGAGAATCGGCGGGGCCTGCCATCGTTTGTATTCGTTCTGATCCACCCGCCGGATCACCCAGCGCACGGTTTCGGGATCCCAGCCCTGTGCCACGATTTCCTCGGCTGGGAGCCGCTTCTCCAGGTAAGCGGCCAGAATGGCATCCAGCACTTCGTAAGGCGGGAGGGTATCCTGATCCTTCTGATCCGGGCGCAATTCGGCAGACGGGGGTCGGGTGATTATACGCCGGGGTATCCAGTCAAACCGTTCGTTGAGCTTGCGGGCCATTTCATAGACGAGCATCTTGGGAACATCACCCAGCGCGGCCAGCCCTCCATTCATGTCCCCGTAAAGGGTGCAGTAACCCACGGCCATTTCCGACTTGTTTCCCGTGCTCAGGAGGAGTCGATTGAACTTGTTGGAAAGGGCCATGAGAATCAACCCCCGCAGCCTGGCCTGCAGATTCTCCTCCGTTGCGTCGGGCGGAAGCTCGTGGAACGCCGGCGAGAGGGTCGTGCAGGCGAGGGAGAACAGTTCACCGATGGAGATCACCTCAAAGGAAATCCCGAGACGCCGCGACAGTTCCCGTGCATCCGTCAGACTTTCCGGAGCGTTGTAGGGACCCGGCATCCCCACCCCCAGAATGTTTTCCTTCCCCAGGGCCAGCGCTGCCAGACAAGCCACCAGGGCCGAGTCTATTCCCCCGCTCAGTCCCACGACGGCTTTCACGAATCCGCACTTGCGAGCGTAGTCCCGGATCCCAAGCACAAGGGCTTCGATCAATTCAGAGGTCTGATCTTCCGAAGACACGTGCATATCGCCCTCCCGGGTCTTCGTGTCATAGAAGACCATGTCCTCCTGAAAGTCGAACCCCGACGCCGCAAGCCTCCCCGTCTCGTCCCAGACCATGCTGTGCCCCTGGAAAATGAGCTCGTCATTGCCGCCCACCTGGTTCACATAGACCACCTGCATGTGCTCGTGCACGGCATGGGCCCTGAGCAGTTCTCCGACCCACTGGGCTTTCCCCAGATGGTAGGGCGAGGCTGCAATGTTGATGAGAATCTCGATGGACTTGTCCCTCAGATCGTAGAGGGGATCACAGTGGTACAGTGGTCTCGGCAAATAATCCGTCACATTCCACACGTCCTCGCACACGGTCAGTCCGATCCGCTCCCCCCTGAAATCGACCCATGCGGTCTTCTCTCCCGGCTCGAAGTAGCGCTCCTCGTCGAAAACGTCGTAGGAGGGAAGGAGCCTTTTATGCGTCAGGGTCAGAAGCTCTCCATTCTCGAAGAAGAGGGCGGTGTTGTGATAAAGCTTCCCGGTTTCCGCCGGGTTCTCCGACACAGTCCCGACGATCACCCCCATCCCCTTGCTCGCCTTCTGTATTCGCGGCCAAAAACCCCTGGCCGCGCGGACGAAGCTCGGCTTGTCCAGAAGATCACGAGGGGGATACCCAACCAGGGCCAATTCCGGGAACACGACGAGATCCGCACCTTGTAAGCGCGCTTCATCTATGAATCTGCAGATCTTGCCGGTATTCCCTTCAAAGTCTCCAATACGAGGATTGAGCTGTGCGAGTGCGATGCGCATGAGGCGGTGCTCTTCCCGTTGATGGGGTTCACGACAGTTCCAGCACAAATGGGCGTAAGTTCCCACCCAGTTTGAAGCAATGAATAGTGGTGTAGCCCAGGGCCTTCTGCCCGTATTGGCGAGCGACTCGCGAGGGGACGCTACGGGCACAAGGCCCCAAAACTACAGTGAGGAGTTCGCACATTTCCACTTGGAAACCCGGTAGAGAGCTCTGCCGCCTTGTTCTGGTGCTTCGCTAATGTCACTTTGCGGGGGTATTTCCCGGGTGACACAGCCACCCAACCCGGCAAAAAAAACTCTGGCACAGTTCTACAGGCAAAATCCGGGCCAAAGCTCACCTCCGGAGCTGCCTTCACTCCGTCTGATTCATGGGTTTCAGGGTTGTGGTTTTCGGCGGCATTGGGGAGGGGAGGCATGGCGAGCGCCGTTCCTCTCCGCCTCAGGAAGAGGCTCTGGCGCGAAAGCGCTTGGGATCGATGCCGTATTTCTCGACCTTGTACTGGATGATCCTCTTGGTCGTTCCAAGGAGGCGCGCGGCCTGCGACTGATTCCCGCGGACGTCCTTGAGGGCGTCCGTGATGAGATCCCGCTCGAAGGCACTCACCAGAGCTTCCATTTTACCGCGGCTCACGTTCTGCATCCCGGCGGGCTTCATCTGCAGCGTCGGAGGCAGATGCCACGCATCGATGGCCTGCCCCGTTACAAGGAGCACCGCCCTCTCGATGCAGTTTTCCAATTCTCGCACATTCCCGGGCCAGTGGTAGGCAATGAGCGTGTCGATGGCCCCCGTGGAGATTCGCTTCACGTCCTTCTTGAATTCCTGCGCGTACTTGAGAACGAAGTAATCCGCCAGCAGCAGGATGTCGGGCCCCCTCTCCCGCAAGGCCGGGAGAAAGATGGGGAACACGTTGAGGCGATAATAGAGGTCCGAGCGGAACGCGCCCTCGGACACTTCCTTTTCAAGATCCTTGTTGGTGGCCGCGATGACCCGCACGTCCACCTTGACGACCCGGGAAGACCCCAGGGGCTGGAACTCCCGTTCCTGGAGCACCCGCAGGAGCTTGGCCTGTGCGATGGGGGAGAGCTCCCCGACTTCATCGAGGAAAATGGTTCCCCCCTGGGCCTCCTCGAAACGGCCGCGACGCCGGGTGATGGCCCCGGTGAAAGCCCCTTTCTCATGTCCGAAGAGCTCGCTTTCAAGAAGTGTATCGGGCATGGCGGCGCAATTGACCTGCACCATGGGCCCCTTGCTCCTGGGGCTGTTGTCGTGGATCGCCTTGGCCACCAGCTCCTTACCGGTCCCCGTTTCCCCGTGAATCAAGACCGTCGTGTTGGTGTCCGCCACCTGGTCTATGGCCCGCAACACCTCCTGAATCACCTTGGAGCGGCCGATGAGCTTGGTGCTGGGCCTCTTGGCCTCGGCCAGCATGCGCCTCAGGCGGCGGTTTTCCTCTTCCACCGCCCGGAACTGAACCACCTTGCCCAACAGCTCCGCCACGGCGCCGAGCAAGGCCACCTCCCTTTCGAGGTCCTCGACCTGATGAGCGAGCTTGTCCGCCGACAGGACACCCACCACTCTCCCCTGGTAAAAGATGGGGACGCAAAGAAAAGCCAGCTCGGCCCGGTCCAGGGATTTCCTCGCTCCCGTGCGGTCCAGGAAGTGCCCCTCGTCTCCCAAATTGGGAATCGCCATGGGCCGCCCCGTCTGAGCGACTTTTCCGGTTATTCCCTCGCCGGGCTGATAGCTGATCTTTCCCGTTTCGACATCCACACCCCTCGCGACGTCCAGCCACGCCTCCCCGGTGTGAAGATCGAGGACGGAGATCATCCCTCGCTCCATGCCCAGCCAGGTGCTCAAAACATCGAGGGTTTCCTGAAGCTGATCCTTCAGGTCACCCGGATGAGCCAACACCCTGGCTATCTCATGCAGCGACCGCAATTCGAGATAACTGTAAGTCTGTGTCATCGTTGGTGAACTCACCGCCCTCCGTTGTCATTATCGGCCTCCAACATACCTCAATACTACAAAATTGTCACCAATTTAATCCCATTTCCCTTAAGAAGTCGCCAAGAGCAATGACCGGAGCACTCCATTTTTTGTTGTGATGTCGAACAAATGATGGATGGTTGCGTCTTTGGTTGTCGCTGGTCATCCAAGGTCCCTAAATCATGCATTTCATGTCTCGACAGGTGTCTTCAGGACTACGGCAGACTCTGGTGAATTCCACCTGACCATGGAAGACCATCTGCAAAATGAGCGTGTGGGTGAAAACAAAATCTGGCACAATTGCGGAAAGTGCGAATTAGAGGTGATCCGATGAATCTTGCTCCCGAAAAATACGACGTATTCTTCAGTTACAACGCGCGGGATCGCGAAGCGGTGGAAAGTGTCGCCCGGGCTTTGCGCGATAGAGACCTGAGGGTCTTTCTGGACCGATGGTATCTGGTTCCCGGCCGTCCCTGGCCTCAGGCGCTGGAAGAGTCTGTGAGCTCGTGCCGCGCTGTTGCGGTCTTCCTCGGACCCAATGGGATGGGACGCTGGCAGCAGAGGGAGAAAGATCTGGCGCTGGATCGCCAGGCCCGTGATCCCCTCTTCCCGGTCATTCCCGTGCTTCTTGCCCGTGCGGAACCCGCCCTGGGATTTCTTTCCCTGAACACCTGGGTGGACTTGAGCAGTGGGCAGGAAAGCCCCCTGGCACTGGAGATCCTCGCGGCAGCGGTGCGCGGGGAAGCTCCAGGCCCGGGCTTCCAGGAAAGAATCCAGGCGACCCTCGCCGCCGTCTGCCCCTACCGTGGACTGCGCCCTTTCCGGGAGGAAGACGCTTCCTTCTTTTTCGGAAGGGAAACCTTCACGGAAAAGCTGCTGCAAGCCGTCAGGCGGCAGAGCCTGGTGGCACTCGTTGGGGCTTCGGGCTGCGGCAAGTCCTCCGTGGCGCGGGCAGGGCTGGTGCCACGCCTCAGGCGGGAAGGCGGGGGAAAGGTTTGGGACGTGGCCACCCTCGTTCCCGGTGACCGCCCGCTGCAGGCTCTGGCCGCTGCCCTTATCCCTCTGCTCGAGCCGGAGATGACGGAAACGGATCGTCTGCGGGAGGTGGGGAAACTGGGGAAGTCTTTTGCCGAAGGGGAGGTGGCTCTGCGGGACGTGGTAACCCGAGCGCTGGAGAAACAGCCCGGAACGGACCACCTCCTCCTTCTGGCCGACCAGTGGGAGGAGCTTTACACCCTCTGCCCGGATGAACCCATGCGCTGCCGGTTCACAGACCAACTCCTCGATGCCGCGGCGGCGGGTTGCCTCACCGTTGTGCTCACCCTTCGGGGAGATTTCTTCGGCCATGCCTTGAGCTACCGCCCCCTGGCAGATCGCCTGCAGGACGCCGTGGTCAATCTCGGCCCCATGACCGGGGAGGAACTGGAGCGGGCGGTCGTGGGTCCCGCGGAGAAGGTCTGTCTGAACTTCGAACCGGGCCTGGTCAAGCGGATCTTAAACGATGTGAGGGAAGAGCCCGGAAACCTTCCTCTTCTCGAGTTCGTATTGACTGAGCTCTGGGAAAAGCGCCATGGAGGCCAACTGCTCCACGAAGCCTACGAGGCCATGGGAGGAGTCCAGGGTGCCATCGCCTGCCGCGCGGAGGAACTGTTCGCACGGCTGACGCCCCCGGAGCAGAAGATGGTGCGAAGCGTGTTCATACAGCTGGTGAAACCCGGCGAGGGGGTGGAAGATACCAGGCGGCGCGCCACTATAAACGAAGTGCCTGAATCAGCCCAACCGCTTGTGAAGAACCTGGCCGACGCACGACTCCTGGTGACGGGGCAAGACAGGGTCACCGGGGTGCAAAGCGTTGAAGTGGCCCATGAGGCCCTCATCCGCAGCTGGGGGCGCCTGCGGGGCTGGGTGGACGAAGACCGTGAGTTCCTGCTGTGGTCCCAGCGGTTGAAAGTCGCTCTGGAAGAGTGGGAGCGCACCGATCATGATGCGGAGACCCTCCTGCGCGGGGCGCCTCTCGCGGAGGCGGAGCGTTGGCTTTCAGAAAGGCCTCAAGACCTGCCACCCGGCGAACAGGACTTCATCAGGGAGAGCATGGCCGCAAGGGAGCGTGAGCGGGCAGCCAGGGAGCGGACCAGACGGCGGATAACCGTCGGTGCGCTTGCGGCAGCCCTCGTCTTCCTGGTTCTGGCGGGACTTGCCGGGGTGCAGTGGCGGCGAGCGGGGAACGAAGCCCGGCGGGCCGAAGAACAGGCCCGGATCGCAATTTCCAATGAGAAGAAGGCGGATGAGCAGCGCAGGATAGCCTTGTCCCGCCAGTTGGCCGCCCAAGCGCTGAACCGGTTGGACACTCAGCTGGACCAAGCCCTGTTGTTGGGGGTGGAATCCTGGAGTGCCCATGACAACTTTGAAGCGAAATCCAGTCTTCTGAAAGCCCTTCTCCACAACCCCTACCTTAGCACCTTCTTCTCTGGACACAAGGACGCCGTGTTGAGTGTCGCATTCAGCCCCGACGGCAAGACCCTGGCCTCGGGGAGTTTGGATAATAGCCGTCATCCTCTGGGATGTGACCACCCGCCAACCCATGGGCGAGCCTCTAACAGGCCACAAGGATGTCGTATTGAGCGTCGCCTTCAGCCCCGACGGCAAGACCCTAGCCTCGGGAAGTGCGGATCAAACCGTCATCCTCTGGGATGTGGCCACCCGCCAACCCATGGGCGAGCCTCTAACGGGCCACAAGAGTGAAGTGCAGAGCGTTGCCTTCAGCCCCGACGGCAATACCCTGGCCTCGGGGAGTTTGGATAAAACCGTCATCCTCTGGGACGTGGCCACCCGCAAACCCATGGGCGAGCCTCTAACAGGCCACGAGAGTGAAGTGAAGAGCGTTGCCTTCAGCCCCGACGGCAAGACCCTGGCCTCGGGAAGTTGGGATAAGACCGTCATCCTCTGGGATGTGGCCACCCGCAAACCCATGGGTGAGCCCCTAACAGGTCACAAGGATTGCGTGATTAGTGTCGCCTTCAGCCCCGACGGCAAGACCCTGGCCTCGGGGAGTTGGGATAAAACCGTCATCCTCTGGGATGTGGCCACCCGCCAAGCCCTTGGGCGAGCCTCTGACAGGCCACAAGGAGTACGTGCATAGCGTTGCTTTCAGCCCCGACGGCAAGACCCTGGCCTCGGGGAGTTGGGATAAAACCGTCATCCTCTGGGATGTGGCCACCCGCCAGCCCATAGGCGAGCCCCTAAAAGGCCACAAGGATTACGTGTGGAGCGTCGCCTTCAGCCCCGACGGCAAGACCCTGGCCTCGGGGAGTTGGGATAAAACCGTCATCCTCTGGGATGTGGCCACCCGCCAGCCCCTGGGCGAGCCGCTGACAGGCCACGAGACATCCGTAGATAGCGTCGCCTTCAGCCCCGACGGCAAGACCCTGGCCTCGGGGAGTGGGGATAAAACCGTCATCCTCTGGGATGTCCCCACCCGCCAGCCCTTGGGCGAGCCGCTAACAGGCCACAACGGATTCCTGTGGAGCGTCGCCTTCAGCCCCGACGGCAAGACCCTGGCCTCGGGGAGTTGTGGATCATACCGTCATCCTGTGGGATGTGGCCACCCGCCAACCCATGGGCGAGCCGCTAACAGGCCACAAGGGCTCCGTGTATAGCGTCGCCTTCAGCCCCGACGGCAAGACCCTGGCCTCGGGAAGTTTGGATCAAACCGTCATCCTCTGGGATGTGACCACCCGCCAACCCCTGGGCGAGCCGCTAACAGGCCACAAGGAGTACGTGCATAGCGTCGCCTTCAGCCCCGACGGCAAGACCCTGGCCTCGGGGAGTTGGGATAAAACCGTCATCCTCTGGGATGTGGCCACCCGCCAACCCATGGGCGAGCCGCTAACAGGGCACAAGGGGTACGTGCATAGCGTCGCCTTCAGCCCCGACGGCAAGACCCTGGCCTCGGGAAGTGGGGATAATACCGTCATCCTCTGGGATGTGACCAGCCGAAAACCATTGGGCGAGCCTCTAACAGGCCACAAGGAATCCGTGAATAGCGTCGCCTTCAGCCCCGACCGCAAGACCCTGGCCTCGGGGGGTTATGGATGGAACCATCATCCTCTGGGATTGGCCACCCGCCAACCCATGGGCGAGCCGCTAACAGGCCACAAGGAATCCGTAGATAGCCTCGCCTTCAGCCCCGACGGCAAGACCCTGGCCTCGGGGAGTGCGAGATAAAACCGTCATCCTCTGGGATCTTGACCCTGAGTCATGGAAGTCAAGAGCATGCCGCATGGCAAACCGCAACCTGAGTCGCTCCGAATGGCGGCAGTTCCTGGGTGATGAACCTTACCGCAAAACCTGCCCGGAGCTGCCTGAGCCAAAGGAATAGATGGACCCTGTTGCCGCACTCTAACAAAACTTCCAACTCCCATGTGGGTCCGAGCTTGGCACCCCTCCCTGGGGGAAAGGGTCAGGGTGAGGGTGAAAAGCGAATGAGATCAACCCCCTCCCCTAGCCCCTCCCGCCAAGGGGAGGGGAACTCTGGATGGAAGGCTGCCTGTATTCAACAGCATTGAGGGGAGGGGAACTGTGGTTTGAAGACCTTCTTGAGTCAACAACGTTGACACAGTCGGCACCGTTGATACAGTCAACAGTGTTGAGGGAAGGGGGCAATGCTGTCGATTCAAGGACAGCAAAACTCCCCTACCTTGATGGGAGGGGCTGGGGGAGGGTGAAAAAAATGTCTCCGGCGAGCGGTCCAAGCCTTGTGAAGGCCGCCAAGAGCCTGAGGCGCGACTCGACTCAAGCCGAGAAGGTTCTTTGGACCCATTTGAGAAACAAGCACCGCTGTGGATTCAAATTCCGCCGCCAACAAGTGATACGCCAATTCATCGTGGACTTTGTATGTTTTGAGGCAAGACTTGTCATCGAATTGGATGGCGGACAACATGCTGTTGAAAAAGACAAGGACCGGGAGAGGGATTCCTGGCTTTGTGGGCAAGGGTTCCATGTCCTGAGATTCTGGAACCATGAGGTTCTCGGGAACATCCACGGCGTGTTGGAGGTCATTGAGCGAAGGCTCGCAGAACCCCTCCCCCCAATACCGCTGACATGAAGAAATCGAACTCCCCTCCCTCGATGGGAGGGGTTGGGGGGAGGGTGAAAAGGCCATGCGATCGCCCCCCTCCCCTAACCCCTCCCGCCGCGGGGAGGGGAATTTTGGGCTGAGTTGATCAGGGGGCCCAGCTCAGCGTTGTAGGCTGGAACATTCGTATTGGGGAATGTTGCGGAACCGTTCGAGACCGGATGCGGGTACTCAGGCGTAGTCCGCTTCTTCGCCTTCCGCCTGGTGTTCCGGCTTGAGGAGATCGAAAACGGTCTTGACGGGGTTGAAGGTAATCCGGGGAACTTCCACCACCACCGAAATCCAGTCAGCCATGGCCCCGTTCCAGAGCCCCGGGAGCTCCAAGGCTTTCAGAGTCCTGCCTTCCTTGGACTTCTCGGAAATGAACACGGCGTCGTGGTCCACATAGCGCTTCAGGTCGAAGTGCCTGCCCTCGAAGTCCCTGACACCGCACACCACATCGACGGGGTTGAAATGGGTCGAGGATTTCCAGATCTTCTTCTGCGTGGTGGAACTGAACCTGACTTGAGCCTTCTCGACGATCTGCAGGCTGAGCCCCCGCTTTTTGTCTTCGACCCAGAAGGGAGCTCCTCCCGGCTCACCCACGTTCTTCACCACGCCACAGACGCGAATGGGACGGTTGAGCTTCCCCAGCATGTGGACGTAACGCCGCTCCCACGGCCAGTCCTGAAAACCCCGTGGAAACTGCATCAAGAGCCGACGGCGGGCGAACTGGACGGCTTCCTCGGTCGTGTCCTTGTCGATCCCGGCCACGAGTTTGCGAACATAGCCGTGGACCTGCTCCTGGGTTTCAGCAAGGTAGCCCCCGAGAATCTTCTTCCAGTGGGAAATGATCCCCTTCAGACGGTCGGGTGTGATGTTATCCACATTCTTGATGTAAACCAGGTCCCCCTTGAGGTCGTTCAGATTCTCGATGAGAGCACCGTGCCCGCCGGGCCTGAAGACGAGCTGGCCGGAACGGTCCCTGAACGGACGATTGTCCGCATCCACGGCGATGGTGTTTGTCGAGGGTTTCTGAACCGAGAAGTCCACATTGTAGAGGACTCCGAGCCTTTCCTCATATTGGCGCCGCACCTGATGGCAGACCTTTTCGAATTTCTCGACATACTCGGGGGATACCGTGAAATGCAGGTCGCAGGCCGAGACACCATCCCCCGCATAGTCCGCCGCTTCCACGAGGTGCTCCTCGAAAGCGGTGCGGCACTCGTCGGGGTAGCGGTGAAACTTGAGGAGTCCCTTGGGAAGGGTCCCGTAACCCAATCCGATGTCCGTGAGCAGATAGTCTAGAACGGAACGATACCGGTAGTCCGCGATCAGCCCGTCGAGGGAGCTCCCGTCCCGGGCGACGGCTTCCTTCAAGTCTCCGCAGAACGCGAACCGCGGCAGGTTCTCCAGGAACCGCAGGAACTCCACGACAACGGCAACACCCTGAGCCGCCTTCTCTTGAAGTTCTCCCGGTTCCAGAAACTGGGGCAGGTAGTAGATTTGCAGGAGGGACTGAAACATGCGGGTTGCCGCACCCGAGGCGGGAACGAACTTGGAAAAACGCCGTTTCCGCGCAGCCTCCTTATGGAGCAGAAGATACCTGGGGGTCTCCTCGGGGGAGATCTGATGAATTCCGTCTCCGACCGTGCAGGGCCGGTTCAGGCGGATGAAGAAGGAGGATTTGTTGAAGATCTCGACATGGGCCCTGACTTGCGCTTCGGATACGCCCAGGGCTTCCATCTGCCGCAGATCACCGGAGGTGAAGGTGAGAACCCGCATGGATGTCTCATCCCCGGAGGCGTCCGCACCGTCTGCGTCCAGTTGATGCCGGTCGTCTGTCCCGAGCGAGTCCCCACTGAGTTCGAAACCCGTTTTCCCAGCCATTGAGCCAACCTCTCATGAAGGGAGGCAGATCCCTAGAGTGGGCAATCCCTCCTGCAGCGGGGCTGCCCACCCGCAAAGGCGTATCCAATACCACAGCGAAGCTCCCAGATCCAATGCGGGACTGCGATCGTCCCCCTCTCCCTCAGGGAGAGGGTTAGGGTGGATCAGGCGTGGAAGCCCCCCTCAATCCAGCCCTCAATGCTGTTGAATTAAGGGGTGGCACGGGCTAAGCGGAGCTTGCCCGTGGTCGGATGAACTTGCATGGGCAACCTTCGCTTGGCCCATGGCACCCTCCCGGATGCAAGTCAACGAGCTTAGTTCAACAGCATTGACCCCAGCCCTCTCCCCCAATCGGGTGCGAGGGAGCTTCGAAGCTTCACTGCAGTACCAAGAGGGTGGCTAAAAAGCCGTGATTCCCCGCCCATATTTGCGTGGATCGCACCCTAACGCCCACAAGGGGCTAGACTACAGACCAGTAGCCTAGGGCCTTGTGCCCGTTTCACTTGCAAAAAAGCACAATCTCCTCCGGGCGCCGGAACGAAAGATATGGTCGATGGGAGCTCTTTTTTGCACCCTCTAAGAGCCCTCGCTCCGTGAGGTGGGCAGGATGGCTATGTGCCCACTCACCCAAGCGCAGCGAGGAAGCCCTTAAGTCAACTCTATCGGCCCTGAACAGACCTCACTTCATGAACACCTCTATTTTGGCCTTGCTCCTGAGCTCCTCCATGTACTTGTTTCTCAGCTCAGCATAGCGCTGCTGCTTGAGGTGCTGCTGCACAGGTCCCTTCACTTCATCATACGCCCGGGTGCCTTCCGGCTTCTTTTCAGTCACCTTGATCAGATGATATCCAAACTGGGTTTCCACGATATCGCTCACGGATCCTGGGCTCAGGCCAAAAGCCGCCTCTTCGAACGGGGCAACCATCATCCCCTTGGAGAAGAAGTTCAAGTCGCCTCCCTGTTCCTTGCTGGGACAATCGGACACCTCCTTGGCAACGGCGGCAAAGTCATCCCCCTTCTTGATTCTCTCCTGGACGGCCGTCATCTTTTCCTTGGCCTTGGTCTTGTCTTCCGCGCTCGCATCGGGTTCCACCTTCACCAGAATGTGGCTGGCCCGGATTTGCTCGGGTGTTTTGAAGACTTCCGGATGCGCATCGTAGTAAGCCTTGGCGTCCTGGTCGGAAACGGTGGCTTTGGCCCCCACGTGCTGATCCAGGAATTTCCTCACAATCATTTCACTGCGGAGATTGTCCCGGAACTGGGCTTCATTGAATTCCCACTTTTCCAACATCTGCTTGAACCGTGCTTCGTCTCCAAGACGCTTTTTCAGGTTGGCAACCTGCTCCTCCACTTCCTTGTCGTCGACCTTGACTCCCGCCTTCTTGGCTTCCTGCAACAGGAGCTCGCGGTCGATCAGGCTTTGCAGAATACGCTCTTTCATCGCCTTGATTTCATCGGGGGTAGCCGGCTTTTCCTCTGCACTCCGCTGTTTTTCAAACCGGCTCATCGCCTTGTCGAACTCGCCGCGACCGATGGCAACACCATTGACGACGGCAATCTTGTCTTCCGTCGATTCCTTTGCGGCACCGGGTGCTTTGGATTTCTCCTGGCCTTTCGGGGCTTCAGCGGGCTTCTCCTTCTTGGGGGGAGCTTCCTTCGGCGATGCGCAAAGGGCATACCCGCCGAGAAACACGGTGAGAACAGGCACGATGAGCCATACAACTCTCTTGGGCAACATGATCAAATCTCCTCGTTCAGAGCCAAAAAAATACCCATCGAGGTGCGTCTCTCATCCCCGTGGGCTTCTCGATCATCGGCGTCCTAAATGGTTTATTCATTACCCTTGTCATTGACCCTGCAACACGCCTCACCATTCCGCGGCATACGGGAAACCGCAAGAATCAGGTGGCGCAGAGTATAACCATGCAGCCGACAGGGAGTCAACGGAACTCTTGACTGAATCCCGGGCCTTCCCTTGAAGTTCCTATTACGACAACGAAGCTTTGGACCTCCCTCTTCCCCGAACCGGGGGATAGGGAACGACCGCAGACCCACACGGGATGCGGAAGCTTCGGTGTCCTACTATGCATTATCCCAGTAAGTCCTGAGAGAGCGCCTCCCCGGAACCCTGTGCCGGTGGGGGTCGAGCTCCTTCAGTCCTGCTTTCCCGCCTGGCGGCGGCTGGTGAAGTGCCTCCTGAATTCGGTGAAGACCCCGGCTTCGATGGCCTGGCGCATCTCCGCCATCAGCTTCAGGTAGAAATGGAGATTGTGGATGGTGTTGAGCCTGTAGGAAAGGAGCTCCCGGGACATGAAGAGGTGCCTCAGGTATGCCCGGGAAAAGCGCCGGCAGGTGCTGCACAGGCAACCTTCCTCCACGGGCTTCTCATCGTCGGCGTAGCGGCTGTTTTTGATCTGGATGTCCCCAAAGGCGGTGAAGAGCATCCCATTTCTCGCGTTTCGGGTGGGCATGACACAGTCGAACATGTCCACGCCAAAACGCACGCCCTCCACCAAGTCCTCCGGGGTCCCCACCCCCATGAGGTACCTTGGCCGCTGCGAGGGCAACAGGGGGGCCATCGCTTCGAGGACCTCCAGCATCTCCTGCTTGGACTCCCCCACGGAAAGGCTTCCCAGGGCATAACCGTCGAAGCCGATTTCCACAAGCTTTTCGAGGCAGGCACGGCGAAGATCCAAGAAGACGCTTCCCTGAACGATTCCGAAGAGGGCCTGTTCTGGAAGAGCGTGGGCGCTCTTGCACCGTTCGGCCCAGCGCTCCGTCCGCCGGGCGGATTCCTCGGCGTACGCGCGACTCACGGGATAGGGCGTGCACTCATCAAAGCACATGATGATGTCGGCTCCGAGCTGCATCTGGATCCTGGTCGCGTCTTCCGGGGTGATGGTGTGCCGGGATCCGTCGATGTGGGACTGGAAGACCACTCCGTCTTCCTGGATCTTTCTCATCCGGGCAAGACTGAAGACCTGAAATCCCCCACTGTCCGTCAAGACGGATCGGTGCCAGTGCATGAAGCGATGAAGGCCCCCCAGGCGCTGTATCCTCTCGGCACCCGGCCTGAGGTAGAGATGGTACGTGTTGCCGAGAATGATTTCCGCTCCGAGGTCCTCGAGTTCGTCCGGCGAAACGCTCTTGACGGCGGCCTGGGTCCCGACGGGCATGAACACGGGCAAGTCCACCGGGCCGTGAGCCGTCACCATTCTACTTCGGCGGGCGCCGCAGGACGGGTCCCGGGCTATGACTTGAAAATCCACGTTCTCGCCCTCTCCTTTCTCCCTCAAAGAATCAGCATGGCATCGCCGTAGCTGAAAAACCTGTAATCGTTCCGTATGGCCTCCCGATAAGCACGGAGGATGTTTTCCCGCCCCGCGAAGGCGGAAACAAGGAGAAGGAGCGTCGACCGGGGAAGATGGAAGTTGGTGATGAGAGAATCCACGACGCCGAATCGGTAGCCCGGATAGATGTAATGGTCGCAGAACCCCGCAAAGGCCCGCAGGCCGTTGAACCTGAGCCACAGCCACTCCAGGGTGCGCACCACCGTGGTCCCCACCGCCACGATGCGCCGCCCTTCCCTCTTGGCGGCTTCGATTCGAGCTGCCGCCTCTTCCGAGACCTGAACGTATTCCCGGTGCATCCGGTGCCGGCGGATGTCATCGGAGCGTATTGGGGAAAACGTGCCGTAACCCACATGCAAAGTGATGGCAACCCGTTCAATGTTCCTTTCTTCCAGCGCCGCAAGCAGGGGCCTGGAGAAGTGGAGACCCGCCGTCGGCGCGGCAACGGCACCGGGGTTGACGGCGTACACCGTCTGGTAGGCAGACCCGTCGTCCATGGAAGGCTCCCTGCCGTTGCGCTCGATGTAGGGAGGAAGCGGCACTTCCCCAATGTCCCCGAGCATCGACATAACGGAATGAACATGGGGAAAACGAACATGAGCCATGCCGTCGGCGGGACGGCTCACAATCGTCCCGGAAAGGCCTTTTGGAAGAAGAATGCGCATACCCGGGCGAGGAGGCTTCGAGCTTCTGAGGAGACACAGATACCCCTCCTTTTCAGCATCCTTGGGATCCTTGTAGGGATCCAGAACCAGCATCTCCACACGGCCACCGGTCTCTTTCCTGCCCAAAAGCCTGGCCCGAACCACCTGGGTGTCATTGACGACGAGGACATCGCCTTCCCGCAGGAATCCCTCCAGTTCCTCGAACCGATGATGGGCAAGCAGACTGGAAGATCGATCCAGCACCAGCAGCCTGGAGGAGTGCCTGGTCTCCAGAGGGGCCTGCGCTATGCGATCCTCGGGCAAATCATAATCGTAATCGTCCAGGCTGTAGGTCAATACGCGGTCATCCCCCATGGTGTCTCCCCAATCCCAATACGGTGAGCAGGTATCCCTTCAGCATGCCGCTTCGCCCTCCTTAAGAAATGCTTTCCCTTCGAGGTGTAATCGCCTAACATATTTTTCTTTCGCTGCAAATAGATCTCAGACGCGAAGGGGGAACAAAGGGAATGCCATCGAGTTGGGTGGAAATCGATTTGGGCGCGCTCCGGCACAACTACCACCAGGCGCTGGCCAGATTGGGACCAGGGACATCCGTCGTGGGTATCGTGAAATCCGATGCATACGGACATGGCATGGTCCCCGTGGCGAGGGAAATGGCCGCGTGCGGGGCGGCATTTCTTGCCGTCAGCAAGTATTGGGAGGCCAGGGAACTGAGGGAAAACGGCATCGAGCTTCCCATCCTGGTTCTGCTGGGGCTGGAGCCTCAGGAGGTGGAGGATGCCATCCGCTCCCGGGTTCGACCCGCCGTTTTTCGCCTGGACCATGCCAGGCGCATCAGTGAAGGGGCAACCCGTCTGGGAATGCCCGCCCCCATGCACATCAAGGTGGACACGGGAATGGGAAGACTCGGGGTGCCGGTGGACGAGCTCCATGCGTTCCTGACAGAGCTCAAGACACTGCCCGGAATCATCCTGGAAGGAGTGCTGTCCCACTTTGCCGTAGCCGATGAAACCGACAAATCCTACAGCGAATACCAGGTTGAAAGATTTCGGCAAGCCCTTCAGATGGTTGCAGCCAGCGGGTTTGACATCCCCTATGCCCACATATCCAACAGCGCCGGGATCCTGGACCTTCCCCACGCCCATTTCCAACTGGTGAGGCCGGGCATCATGCTCTACGGCTCCCCCCCTTCCATGGAACTGGATCAGCCCGCGGAACTCCTTCCCGTCATGGCTTTCAAGTCCAACATTCTCCAGCTGAAGGAGGTTCCGGCCGGTCATCCCATCGGGTACGGCCGAACCTATGTGACGGAAAAGACCACGAAGATCGCCACGGTCCCGGTCGGATACGACGACGGGTACTCGCGCCTTCTTTCCAACCGCGGAAGCGTCCTTGTGAGAGGCAGGAGAGCTCCCGTTGTCGGACGGGTGTCCATGAACCTGATCACCCTGGATGTGACGCACATACCCGCCGTGAAGGAAGACGACGAAGTGGTTCTCCTGGGCGCGCAGGGAAATGAGCGGATATCCGCGGAAGAACTGGCGGACCTGAGCGGGACCATCAGCTATGAAGTCTATTGCAGCATCGGACACCACCGGTTCAAAACCTTTTTCAATGAAACGCCCTCTTCCCTTGCCCCGCACCCAACTGCTGATATATAACCTGTGCGCTCCAACCCGAGATGATCGCAAGCCCGGTGCATGCAAAGGAGGATTTGATTTCAATGGCACACATGCGCACTAAGTTGATCGCACTGATCCAGGAAGCTGTCCAGGTACTTTTCGCCGGGCAAGGTCGATCGCCCGTGAACCATATCCCCGTCGAACTGGAAATTCCAAAGCTCGCCCAGCACGGAGACTATGCCACCAACGTGGCTCTCGGCCTGACTCGCCAACTCAAGCGCAACCCACGGGAAATTGCCGGGGAAATCCTCGGGAACCTTCATGACCCTGAAGGCATATTGGAGAAGGTTGAAATCGCCGGACCCGGCTTCATCAATTTTTTCCTGAAGCCCCAGGCATGGCATGGAATCCTGGAAGAAATACTGGAGAATCCAGAAGCATACGGGCGTCAGAACATCGGTCGGGGAAGGAAGACACAGGTGGAATTCGTGAGCGCGAACCCCACGGGTCCCTTGCACATCGGGCACGGGAGGGGAGCCGCCACGGGAGACGTCGTGGCGAACATTTTCCAGGTTTGCGGCTTCGACGTGCAGCGGGAGTACTACATCAACGATGCGGGAAACCAGATGGACACCCTGGGTCGAAGCCTTTACTACCGCTACCTTCAGGTCCTGGGCGAGAACGTGGAATTCCCGGAAAACCACTACCAGGGAGATTACATGGAGGAGCTCGCCCGGGAACTCCATGCGGAGGCGGGAGACCAGTACCGAAGCACTTCCTTGGACGATGCACTGGACACCTTCACGCGGTTTGCGGGAGATCGCATCCTCGAAGGAATCCGCCAGGACCTGGACGCCTTCGGCGTGGACTTCGACAACTGGTTCAGTGAACGAAGCCTCCACGAGGAAGACGCCGTTCGCAAAACGGTGGAAGCACTCAGGGCCCTCGGCCACATCTATGAGGAAGGTGGAGCCACCTGGTTTCGAAGCACGGCTTTTGGGGACGAGAAGGACCGGGTCGTCATCCGGGCCAACGGGTTGAGCACCTACTTCGCCTCGGATCTGGCGTACCACCGGAACAAGTACGAAAGAGGATTCCAGACCGTGGTGGACATCTGGGGCGCCGACCACCACGGCTACGTGGAGCGCATGCTCGCCGGCGTGGAGGCTTTGGGCAGGGAAAGGTCGGATCTGCGGATCATCCTCGTCCAACTGGTGAACCTCCTGAGGGGCGGAGCCCCGGTCGCCATGTCCACCAGGGCCGGTGAATTCGTCACTCTCAAGGAAGTGGTGGATGAGGTGGGAAGAGACGCCGCACGGTATATTTTCCTCACCCGCCGCTCCGACAGCCCCCTTGATTTCGACCTGGAAGTCGCCAAGATGCAGAGCAACGACAACCCCGTCTTCTATGTGCAATACGCCCACGCCCGGCTCTGCAGCATCTTCGAAGTGGCAAGGGAGAGAGGAATCCACTGTGAGCTTCCCGGGACCGGTTCCCCTTCTTCGGTGCATCGCCTGACGCTTCCACAGGAGCTGGACCTCATCAAACTGCTTGGCGAATATCCGGAGGTGGTGGCCAATTGCGCCCGGTCTCTCGAAGCGCATTTCATCCCCTACTATCTCCATGAACTTGTTTCTCTTTTCCATAGTTACTACAATCAGAACCGGATTCTCGGAGACGATCCCGAATTGACCCGGGCACGGCTCCATCTGGCCGCCGCCGCTAGGGTGGTTCTCCGAAACGCTCTGGGGCTTCTGGGCGTCACGGCACCCGAAAAAATGTGATGCGACTTTGCAGGGAAGGAATGCATGGCTCGTTCGATGATCGAGGACAATGCTCCCGAACAGCGGGGAAAAGGTCCCAAACCCAAACGCTACCGTTTTGAACTGAGTCGCCTTCAACTCTCGCTGTGCTGTTCTGGCCTCATCGTCGCACTCTCCTGGATGTTCGTGTTCGGCCTTCTCGTGGGACGTGGGGTTCCGTTGGTGGACTCTTCGGACATATCATTTCCCGCGGTTTTCCTGAGATTCCTTGGACTGGACAGAACGCCCGCCAAGCCGCCATCCAACGTGGCCCAAACCTGGGAAGACCAGAAGAAAATGCTGGAAACCCTCAAATACTATGAAGATCTGACTCAAAAAAGCGTTTCCCTGACAGCCAAGCCCACCCCGTCTCATGCCGGTGCCACGCCTCAGCTTCCGCCCAAGAGCTCCCCCGAGGGCCCGGCCGACACGAAGCAGAAAACGCCGAGCACACCAGAGGGGACGGACATGACACGTGGGTCGCCAGCCGAAAAGACGGCCTCCCAGCAACCCGTGCCCGATCCTGGAGGGCCCGAGACCTCATCCGAACACTTCACGCTGCTCATCTCCTCCCTTCGCGACTCGGAAAACGCCCAGCGCCTTCTGGATCAGTTGAAGACCAAGGGGTATCCCGCGCGTATAGAGTCCCTCGATCTGAGCGGCGCCCGCTGGAACCGGGTGCTCGTCGGATCTTTTCAGTCAAGGGCTGATGCATTGCGATACGCGGCGGAATTCAACCGCAAGGAAAAAACGGAAGGTCTTGTCATCCGCGAATCCCGCTGAATGCGATTCACTGAAATCGCGGCTCGACGGTGGGTCGGGCACTTTATTGCCTGGACGTGTTCATGGGCACGGTCACTCCTTGGTGTGGGATACTTCGCTTTGCAGCGTTGACGGCGGCATGTGCTCATCCATGGGGATTTCATAGACACTGACCGGGTCTTCAATTCCCTTGACATGGATCTCGCCCAGCGACCGGGTGGGCATGTGATCCTTCACGTGGGCGTGGGTGTCCTTCGAGATCAGTATACCGCCTATTGGGGCGTTGGCTTCCAACCGCTGGGCGAGGTTCACTGCGGAACCCAGGACCGTGTAGGAGAGCCGCTTCAATGACCCCATGTTTCCAACCAGGGCTTCCCCGGTGTTGATGCCGATGCGAATCTGAATGGGGATACCCCCTTCCTTTTGCCACTTTGCATCGAGCTCCCTTGCCTTCTTCTGCATGTCCACGGCGGCGCGTGCACACCGCAGGGCATGGTCCTCCTGGGGCTCGGGATCCCCGAAGAAAACCATCAATCCGTCACCGATGTACTTGTCCACGGTTCCTCGGTGACTGAAAACGATGTCCACCATTTCTTCAAAATATTCATTCAGGTATCTCTGGACCTGGTCGGGAGCCAGGGTCGCCGAGGAAGCAGTGAACCCCTTTATGTCGCTGAAAAGAATGGTGAGCACCTTCTTCTGCCCTTTCAGGGTCAGCATGCCCGGGTTGGCCATGATCTTGCGCACCACCGAGGGAGGGAAATAGGCTTCGAAGGTTTTTCGAAGCACTTCCTTTTCCTTCTCTTCATCGAAGTAGCGATACGCCGTGAGGGCAATGGTTGAGAGGGCCAGGAGAAAGAGAGGGCGCACCACGTGGGGGATCAACTGGAGCTGGAGAAAAAGAAAGACGGCAAGAACGAAATAACCCGCGGCCAGGAGAATGGTCCCGGTGATGAACACGAGTGGAGAGAATCGGATGGAAAGGAGGAGGACCCCGATGGTCAGGAAAAGCTCGAACGGCAGCATTTCCAATGGCCCGAGCTCCCTCAGGAACTGCCCGGTCAGAATGGTGTGGATGGCGTTTGCGTGCAGGCCGCTCAAAGGAAAATTGATGTCCGTCGGGACCGTCCCGATGTCTGTGGAACCCGTGGAAACATCGGATATGAGGATGATCCTGCCTTTGAGCTCTTCCCTCCAGATCTCGAGCTCTTCCTGATCCCGGGACGCTCCATAGACATCGGCGAAATTGTAATGGGCCATGCGTTCCCAAGGACCCAGAAAATTCACGACCAAGCTTCCCTCACGGTCCGTGGGGATCACGAGATCGCGAACGGAGCCGCCGGGAAATCTGGCCTTTTCGAGGGTGACGCTCTCGCCTGGCTTCACGAGGATCCTCTCGGGAGGGACCGCCAGGTAATCGCAAACCACGTGGAAGGCCATGCTCGGATAGAATGCCCCCTCGTAGCGCAGCAGAAGGGGAACGCGCCGAAACACCCCGTCGCTGTCCGGCTTCATGGTCAGAAACCCCAAGCCCCGCGATGCCGATGCCAGCTGAGGAAAAGTCGCGAGGGGGTTCGACCCCGTCGGGACTTGCGACGGGTCTCCCTGGACGCGAAGGTGCCACGAGGTCTTCTTAAGATAATTCCCCGCGTCTTGCCCGGAGCCCTGCCTCTGCTGCTCAGGCGGCCGGGGGGCCAGGGCCAGGGCCATGCCGAAGTAAACGTTCCCGGCTTCCCTGGTTGCATCGATGATAGCGCGATCATCCGTTTCGTTGGTGAGAGCCGGAAGAATGAAATCATACACCTGGGCGGCGGTTTCCATGGCCGCCAGGTTCCGAATGACCCGGGAGAAGTGGGAGCGATTGAGATAGAAGTTGTTGAGCCGCTGGATGGATGAGTTGTTGATGTCTATATGGACGACCCTGCCGTCATAGGCGGGCCTGAACTGCTCAAGGCCGGAGCGCAGCACAAAGAACCGGTCGATGGTCTGGGCGTTCCATGGTTCGAACACCTTGGGCAGGGACCAGAAACAGGCATGGGCAAAGGCGAAGGATGCTACGACCCAGAGGATCGCAACCCTCGTTCTCCTCTTATTCCTTGTGCTCAATGGTGAAGGTCCTCACGAGGATGCCGCCGGAACGAATGTCAACGGCGATGGTGTCCAGTTTCGGCCGCCCGGGTGCCTCGGGCACCTTCAACTCACGGACGGTTCCACCGATGGTCACCGGTCTCTCGGCGGGCGCAGCCAATTCCCGGTACTGCTTCCTGAGACCCCTGATCGTTTCCAGGATTTGTTTCTGCAATTCTTCCCCGGCTGAAGCCTCGGCAGATGCATACCGGGAGAGGAGCCCTTCCAGTTCCTTGAGTCGCTCCGGCGCAGCCAGCAGATACAGGGTCTCCTTTCCGGGATGCTCGTCCAGTTCAAACCACGCATCTCCTTCGGGGACGCTGTACTTGCGGCCAACTCGGTAGTCCGTATCAAACTGGGTCATGCTGTAAGGAAAGAGCAAGGCAATCTGGCCCTGGGCACTGTGGTGGATGACATAGACAAAGCAAGGCTTCTGCAGTTCGATCATCATTTTAAAGCGTTCACCGCTGCGCAGAGACGCATCGCGGGTCACGGACTCGAGGCGGCTTTCGCCATCCCTTTCGACCAGCGCGCCCAGAGCCCATCTAAGGCCAACTTTTTCGTCATCGGTCCCAAGAGCCGGCACGGTCCAATGGACCGCAACAAACGCCTGCACCAGCAGACAGAGCAGCATCACCTTCAACAGGGTCGTCACGACACGCCCACGGGGAGTGCACTGACCCAAACATCCCATGGTACACCTCCTTCAGCGGCTTGATAGCCCTCACCATTCATTGAACCCACGGGGATCCCTCCTCGTGGAAGCTTCACTGCTCCCGTATCAGACGAAAGCCGAGATTGTCGTTCATCCCGCCCGGCAAGCCGGCACTGCGACCGGCACAACGAACGGCGGCCGCATCCCCGTGCCAGTGCCCTCCCCTGATCACCCGGTCAGTTCCGACACTCTCCTGGTTGAAGACGGGATTCGCCCGCTCATGCCTCGTGTACACATCAACGCTGTAAATGTCTTGACACCACTCGGACACGTTCCCCAGCATGTCGTGGAGGCCAAAGCCATTGGGCTGAAAGGTTCCAGTTGGGGCGGTGGCCGAATATCCGTCGTCGCACTCGTGCACGCCAGTCCAGTCCCACTGACGCTGAGGAGTCTGATCGGCGACGTTTTCGTACTCGCAGGCCATGGCCGGCTCAGCGCCCCAGTAGCGCGGAGCCTCGGTTCCGGCCCGGCAGGCATACTCCCACTCCGCCTCCGTGGGCAGCCGGAAGGTGTACAGCCCCCCGTTCTGGCCCTTCAACCACTGGGAAAAACCCGCTGCGTCATTCCAGTTAACGTGCACCGCGGGCTGGCTGTCCCCGTTCAGTGAAATGCCCTGGTAATCTCCGCTGTTGTGATTGGGCTGAAATTTGCGAAACTGGCCGTTGGTCACTTCCGTCTTGCCCATCCAGAATCCATCCACGCACACCTCATGGACGGGCCCCTCATCCACATCTCGGCCCGCCTCGTCGTGTGGGCTCCCCATGAGATAACAGGCGCCCGGAACCCACACGAACACCATGCCCGTGACAGGCTCCTTCCATATCTTGACGGTCCTTGGCGAACCCTCGCCACGGGTCTTCTGGGAGATGCCGCCGGTGGCCACCTTTACCGGGTCATCCGGCGGAGTCCTCCCGGCAGCGGGAGGTCTGAAGTAGAAGTCCCCTTCCAGGGATGAAGACTCCCAGGGAATCTGCTTCCCCTGGGTGGCCTCTCTCACCGAGCCGCGCACCTGTTTGAAGACGTCCTCGATTCGCAGGCCCTGAACTTGCATGGCCTTGATGAGCTCCCCCGTGTAAACGCCGTTTTCCCCGGGACCATCGTTGGCCACGGAACCAGGGGAGGTTGCGTAGGCGATGAGCGTTCCAGTCGGCGCATTGATGGAAGCCAATCCCATCGAGGTCGACCGAAAGCTTCGGGCAAAGGGATTGTCGCGGCACGCATCGAGAATCACAATGTTCAAGCGATTGCGGGCGAATTCCATCTCCGCGAAAACGGACCCCGCATCCACCCCTTCGTACTCCACCTGTTTCTCGTGTTCAATTTTCGCACCCACGGGTATCAGAAAATTCCGTCCGTTGACTTGAATGCCGTGCCCGGCAAAGTAGAAGAGACCCACCCCGCCCTTCTGGAGCTTCTGGCCGAAGGCCTGGATCTCCATTTTCATCTCCTTTTGGGTGAGGTTCTCCCGGACCACCACATCGAAGCCCAGGTCACCAAGGGTTCTGCCCATGGACCGCGCATCATTGAGCGGGTTGCGCAAGGGGGCCGCCTCATATGTGCTGTTGCCCACGACCAGTGCCACACGTTGCTCCGGCTTGGCAGGTCCCTCGGAAAACTTGCGCGTGACGATTCCTCGATCCTGGGCATGGACAAGGCAAGATATCCCAACGGAAAAGAGAAATAGTCCCAAAGACCCAATGACAGTGGACTTTCGCATTGTTTTTCCCCACAGTCTTCAGACTAGAAAGCAAAAAAGGGAGCATCCTCTAAGGCTGACTCCCCGGCAGTGGCTCCCGGTGGCTCTCAGGCTCACCGGAGCCGAGTTCTCTGGCAAAATGGGCCGCGCCAGAACGTGTTGGTCTCCCTGTGACGGTCAATTCAAAGGACGCTCCTCCATTCGCGGGAATGGCACCGCGGAAGGCGGAGGTTTCCTGAAAATCGATGCCCACAAGTGAGGGTCTCTTCGGCCCTGACGGCAGAGACAATCGAAACCCTCGAACAGCACGCCTCCCTGAGGGGAGGCCACGGAATGCCTCCCCTCAGGGAAACGCTGCGTTTCATAGCATTTTTGTTGTGCCTTGGCAAAGCAATTCGCACGTCAACAGCCGCGCGAACAGGCTTGGCGTGGCCCCTCAGGCCGCCGTCTTCTGTTTGCTGTTCAAAAGGTGCATAAGGTAAGCCTCAATGAAGTCATCGAGGTCGCCGTCCAGCACGCCTTCCACGTTGCCCTTTTCAGCGTTGGTTCTGTGGTCCTTGACGAGGCGATAGGGCTGAAGAATGTAAGAGCGGATTTGACTACCCCAGGCTATGTCGTCCAAATTGTCATGGAGCTCCTGGAGCTTCTCCTGCTGGATCCTCTTTTCTCTTTCATAAAGCCTCGCCCGCAGGATCTTCATGGCAATATCCCGGTTGCGATGCTGGGATTTCTCATTCTGGCATTGAACGACAATGCCCGTTGGAAGGTGCGTGATGCGCACGGCCGAGCTCGTCTTGTTGACATGCTGACCACCCGCTCCACTGGCCCTGTAGGTGTCCACGCGCAGATCCGCTGCCTTGACGTCCACTTCGATCTTGTCGTCGATTTCAGGATACACCGAAACGGCCGCGAAAGAGGTGTGGCGCCGACCACTGGCGTCGAAGGGGGAGATCCTCACCAGCCTGTGGATGCCCGATTCCGCCTTGAGGAGCCCGTATGCGAAAGAGCCTGACACCGTGAAAGTCACGCTCTTGATGCCGGCCTCTTCCCCCTCCAGGATATCCACCGTCTGGGCCGCCAATTTCTTTTTTTCACACCACCGCAGGTACATCCTCAGGAGCATTTCCGCCCAATCCTGGGCCTCGGTACCTCCCGCCCCCGAATTGATGCTGATGATGGCGTTGCGCTCGTCGTTCTCCTCGCTGAGCATCTGGCGAAGCTCAAGGTTCCTCAGGCTCTCACCCAGGGTCCGGGTTTTCTGAAATACTTCCCCGAGGGTTTCCTCGTCGTTCTCCTCCAGGGCCATGTCCATGAGCAATTCCGTTTCTTCCTGCTCATTGGCCAGCTGAAGCCAGATCTGAACCAGGGACTCGATATCTGAACGTTCTTTCAGGATGACCTTACTCGCTTCAGGATTGTCCCAAAAGTCCGGTTTAACCAGGATCTTTTCAATTTCCTCAAGCCGTTTTCTTTTTCCTTCTATGTCAAAGATAACCTCCGAGGTTCTGGATCCTTTGAGATAAGTCCCGAAGTCCGGCTCTTGTTTCCGCGATGTCGACAGTCATGATGTCTCCTCCTTGTGCATGCGTATTGATTTCCTAATTTTTCGAATTATTCCATGAGACGGTCGAAGGAATCAAGTCCTCGCCCCTGCGAGGCGGGTCAGACTCCGATTCCGGTCCTTTCCTCGAATGCTTTCCGCCTCAAGCATATAAGCACTCCCAATCCCGTCGCAAGAGCGCAAAGCCAGGCGAAGAGATTCCCCCATTCCGCATAGAACGTCTTCACCTTGACCGGGCGAACGCCGCATGCGAGATATCCCTGCTGGTTGAGGGCGATTGTGCCGCACAGGTTTCCGGCTGCATCCACCAAGGTGCTGATGCCCGTGTTGGCCGCTCGAATGAGGGGCCTTCTAAACTCGATCGCACGCCACCGCGCGATTTCCATGTGTTGATAGGGCGCACTGGTCGGCCCGTACCACGCGTCATTGGTGATGTTGACGAAGGCCGTCGCCCCTCTACTCACCGCCTCCCGGGCAAGTTCGGGGAATATGCCCTCATAGCAGATCAGAACCCCCAGGGATTGCCCGTGCAATGGGATCGGGGAAGACTCGGCCCCGGGAACGAAGTCTCCCGCGAACTCCACCAGGCGATTGACGAAAAAGAGCAGTTTCTGCAGCGGCACATATTCCCCGAAGGGAACCAGGTGCTGTTTTGCATACTTCCCGAGAGTCAAGGCATTCCCATCGACGAGGTAGGCCCTGTTCTGGAATCTCATCTCGCCGTTCACCCTGGTCACGGCAGGGCTGCCGAAGAGCAGCGGTTTTCCGATCTCCTGAAATATGCCGGTCAGTTGGGTGGTGAGTTTCTCATCGGTACCGTAAAAGAAGGGCACGGCAGTCTCAGGCCACACAAGAAGCTCAGGGACGGGATCGCCTGATGCCGCCTTGAGGGAAAGCTCCCTGTATCGCCTCAGAGTCTCCTGCTGGAATGCGGGGTTCCATTTCTGGCTTTGATCGATGTTTCCCTGGACTACCGCCACCTGGAAGGGGACCGTCTTCTCCTGAAGCTGCGCCACCTCCTTGACGCGAACGGTTCCGTAAACCAACGCCGCAAGGATGCAGGCAGCCAGCGCCGTGAGACTCATGACCGGCCTCATCAGAGACCTCCCGCGATCGATGCACGCCATGAGAACGGTGTTCCCAAGCACCACAAGCCAACCGACCCCATAAACTCCCGTGATGTCGGCAAACTGAATCAGGTGAGAAAACGGGGTCTGGGTGTACCCCAGGTTCGCCCAGGGGAACCCCGTCACGGCATAAGCCCGGACGAACTCCAACACCACCCACACGCAGGGAAGGCCGAATGTCCATAGAAGCGGGCGCGGCTTCCACCACTGGGCGAAAAACGCAAAGCAGGCAGGATAAACCGCGAGATATGCACACAGGAGCAGCAGGATGGAAATGGCCACCGGGAACGGAAGACCTCCGTAGTGGTGGATGACGTACCGAATCCAGAAAAGGACCGTAAAATTATGAAACAACCCGCAGACATACCCCAGGAACAGGGCATTCTTGGCTCCCTTTCCTCGAAGGGCGAAAAAAAGCGGGATCAGGGCAACCCAGGTCGCATGGTGGAACTGGAGCGCGGGAAACCCCACCGTGAGCAAAACGCCGCTCAGGGCACTCAGGACGCAAGCCGTCCAAAATTCTTTCCCTTTCATGTGCAACGCCCTATCAACGATGGCTCGTGAATTCATGGGACTTGGAAGAGGACACTTCCTGCGACGTGGCGGACCGTAAATCCCCGGTCCCGGGTCTCCCGGAACAGTGAGACACGGACCTCAGTGAGCGATACCCTCGGAAGAACCCGATTCCCCGGGCTGGGCGTCGATTCGGTGGATTCTGACCCTTTCAATCTTCCTGTTGTTGGCTGCTTCGATGACAATTTCAATGTTCTTGTATACCACTCTCTCGTTCACCACGGGAACACGGCCCAGAAGGCTGATGATGAATCCGCCCACCGACTCGAACTTCCCTTCAGGCAATTCCAGCTTCAGATAATCTTCCAGTTCCTCGGAATCGAGGCGGGCGTTGACGGAAATTGTCCCATCCTCGTGCTCCACCATGAGCTTCTGATCCTCATCGTGCTCATCCATGATATCCCCGATGATCTCTTCGATGATGTCTTCGAGGGTCAGGATGCCGGCGGTCCCCCCGTATTCGTCGATGACCACGGCCATGTGGGACTTGTTGTCCCGCAGATCATGCAGCACCTCGCTGATCTTCTTGGTTTCCGGAATGAAATACGGGGACCGCACCAGGCTTCTCACTTCCAGGTCTTCCCTGCCCCAGTAACCGAGGAGGTCCTTGGCATGGAGCGTGCCGATGATGTTGTCGATGTTGTCCTGGTAGATGGGAATGCGGGAATGGCCGCTTTGGATGATGAGCTGGATGATGTCGGGGAACTGGACGTCGCTGCGAGCGCACACGGCGTCTGTTCTGGGGACCATGATCTCTCTGGCGATGGTGTCCCGGAAGGAGAAAATCCCCTGAATCATTTCCCCTTCGTCTTCGGAAATCAGTCCCCTCTGCTCACCTTCATCAATGAGCTGTTGGATCTCTTTCTCGATGTTCTCGGTTTCCTCGACCCGCGCAAGCCGCCGAAAGCACATCCTGAGCCAATCTTTGAACCCTTTGGCAGACTCCTCTTCCAACGCCGTGTCTCTTCCTTCAATGAAATTAAAAGATCCAGCTTCCAAGGGCTGACGGGAACTCGGAATCACCCGCTAACGGGGGCTTCCATATCGACCTACAGCCAAATTAACAAGGTGAACCCATGAAGTCCATAAAAATGTAACCGAGGAGCTTGTACACCAATCGGGCGGCAAGCAGGTCCGGAGCGACCATCTGGGGAATGGGGAGGAGCTCCATCACATCGAACCCGACGATGCGGCTCTTCCTGGCCACCTCCCGAAGCAGGGCCAGCACCTCGTACCACCCCACCCCGCCGGGTTCAGGCGTGCCCACCGCCGGCATGATGGAGGGGTCGAATACATCCAGATCGATGCTCACATAGACCCGGGGACCGAGAAGATCCGGGATGTCCCGCCAAAGCCCTGGATTGCGGTTCAGTTGATGGGCAAAGAAGCAGGGAATGTTCCTCTCCTGAAGGAACTCGACCTCCCCTTTCGACACCGCCCGGATTCCAACCTGGACAAGTTTCCCATGGTCGGCTGCCAGCCGCATCACGCAGGCGTTGCTGTAGGGGCTCCCCTGGTAGCTCTCCCGCAAGTCTCCATGGGCGTCCAAATGCAGGATGGTGACGTCGGGGAAACGAGCCGCCACAGCCTCGATCATCCCGAGGGACAGGAGGTGTTCACCGCCGAGGAGCACCGGAAGCTTGTCCGCTCCCAGAACGCTCTTTCCAACGCGACGCACCCTTGCCACCATCTCCCTGGGGGACGCCACGGTGACTTCCAGTTCGCCGAGGGTGGCAATTCCCCATCGATGAGGTTCCGTGGACGTCTCTTCGTCAAAGAGCTCCAGTTCTCTGGAGGCCGCAAGAATCGCCCGGGGGCCTTCCCGGGTTCCCGCCCTGTAGGTCGTCGTCCCGTCGTAGGGCACCGGCACGATGACGGCCCTGGCCCCTTCCAGGCTCCCTGCCGAAGGATTCAATCCCAAAAACGAATAATGGGGTCCAGGCAAATCCAAAAGCCTGGACCCCACGTTGTGATCGTCAACCATAAAGCCCGTTACCTGCCTCGCTGCATCAAGATCCGATCCATGCGGACAACCTGAGCCGACTCTTCGATGCTGTTGGGGAATTCCTGTCCACGGTCCAGAACCTTCAGTTCATATTTCTGCATGCTGAAATATTTCTTCACGGTCTCCACCGCCTGTTTCGTATCGAACGGCTTGCAGGAAAACATGTCCAAGCTCAGATACTGCTTTTCGGGAAATGTGTGGACACTGATGTGGCTCTCGGCAATGAGAACAAAACCGGAAATACCCCAATCCTCGGGCATCACCCCATTATACCGGAACACATAAGGGGGCATAATCTTAGTCATCTCCATTTGTTCCGGTGAATCATCGAGGAAACTGTAAATCAGATTGATGTCCTCGAGCTTTGCCCGTTCACAGCCATAGCCATCCACCATCAGGTGAACCCCAAATCCGAATTCAGGTTTGCCCATGCCCATGGCAGCCACCTCCCTGTTCTGAATTGAGAGATGTCCCTTTCTCTCAAAAACCCGAACTGCACTGCCGCCCAAAAACCTGGAGATGCCACCGTTAGACAACTGGAAGAACCTCAGGGCCTTGGTGCTTCCAGCTTTCAGTTTTCTGATGGACTCACTGCCTGGTCAGAGGGGCGGACCGTTCACCAGCTTCATGCCACACCACTGATGGAGCGTTAAGGTGAGTAATGGTCTCTTTGCGTCAACCTTCGGGAATACATGCCCAAAACAAACGAATGGACCCCGCTCATCCCATCAAGTGACGCGCTTTGTCCATTTTTCAAAGGATACTCCAAAACTTACGTGGATTGGAGCAGCCGTTGAAGTGTGCCTTATATAAAGGACCGCATATGGAGAGTCAAGAAAAAATGAACACGAAGAAAAAATAAGTATGGGCAGGAAAAGCAGGAAAAACAATGGAAAGCGAAAGTGAGCCCCTATCCATCATGTCTGGCCGACGGATTCTTCATCAAAATAGGCGCAATTTCCGCCCAACGCGTGTTTTGCATGGTAGAGAGCCCTGTCGGCCCGCAGGATCATGTCCTCCGAGTTCTGGTCGACGTCATCAGTTTTCTGGCGGAACTGGGCGATTCCAATCGAAAGGGTGGTCGGCGTGAAGTTCAGATGGTTGTAGCGCTCCCTGATCCTTTCCGCCACCAGGGCAACCTGATCGCATTGCAGGTGGGGAAGCAGAGCGGTGAACTCATCTCCGCCAAATCGAAAAGCCGTGTCGACCTCCTCCCGGACGGAAGAGCGTAAAAGCAGGGCAAACTCGACAAGCAGCTTGTCGCCTGCCTGATGTCCCCTGAGGTCGTTGTAGGTCTTGAATTGATCGATGTCGAAAAAGAACAGGAAGAGCGGGTCCTGATAGCGCGTAGCCCTGATGGCTTCCTTGCGCAGGGCCTTCTGAAAGAACCGCCTGTTGTAGAGACCGGTCAGAGCGTCCTCCGTCACGAGGCGCTCCAACTCCTGCCTCAGGTACCGCTCACGAAGGAGCCGATTAAGCTTGGCCTCCAATTCGTCGAAACTGAATGGCTTCGTGATGAAATCCGCGGCGCCCGCATTCACCACGTCCATGTACTTGTACCTCATCATGTGGCCAGTGATGGCGATGACGTCGGTCACACTCTTGTGCTGAACCAGGTGTTTGATCAGTTCGATGCCGTCCATCCGGGGCATGTCGATGTCGGTGATCACAAGCTCGAAATTGCCGTTCTGGAGCTTCTCCAGAGCGTCGATGCCATCCTCGGCCGTGCCGACCTGATGACCCATAAGGCCCAGCGCTTCGGCGAGGATCTCACAAACCTGCTGCTCGTCATCCACCACGAGTATCTTGTGAGAACCGAATTCCATATGAACTTCCTTAGATGACTCCAGGCCACGTTTCCAGTATACGGAAGCCCGGGGGAGGCAAAAACCCGGTCGCAACAGCGTCAAACTCGCGGACAGACCTTATCGCGGCCCCACGAAAGCACCGAACGTTTGAGGCGGCAAAATGGGGGAAGACACAACAGAATGCGGGGAGCCGACGGAGTTCAACTTCCGAAGTCTCAAATGCCGTTGGCGCCAAACGGGAACGTCCAGCTGTTGGCGAAGTCTTTGGCCGGTTTTTCCAGGTGCCGAAACACACCGGGACTATCAGGCTCTGATGCTAAACTTACGGCGTATCACAAGCATTCCGGCCACATCGATCACTCAACGGAAAGCCAACCTTCCCCCATCCAGGTCAAGCCATCCATCACGGGCAGGAATGACGCACTTCGCCACCGAGCCGTCCACGTTGCCTGATAGTCATCGGCCAGCATTCTCTTGGGACTCAAGTTAGTTGAACTCGCCCACTTTTACAAACGTTTTTCATTGCTTTTGAGTGATCCGGTTGCCTATGATCTGCACGTCGTTCACTCAGGAGGCACAGCATGGATCACGTGTCCATCATCTACAAGAGAGCCCGACCCGAGGCCGAAGAACTCGCTCTGGATCTCAAATCCTGGCTTCTGGAGCGCAACATCCAGGTTTTTTGCAGAGAAAACATCGGCACGACGGACATCACCTTCAATTTGCCCACGATTGAAATTCCCGAGTACACAAAACTTGTCATCGTCGTTGGCGGGGATGGAACGTTTCTGAGTGTCGCTCGCTTCCTGGAAGACCGCACGATGCCGATCATCGGGATCAACCTCGGCGGCCTCGGGTTTCTTACCGAAATCAGCACGGCCAACTGCTTTCGGGAGCTCGAACAGGTCATCGAGGGAAACTACCAGATCGAGGAACGCATGCGACTCAAGGTCGTCATCCTTCGGGGCGGGAACGAATACTTCAAACGCTGCGTCCTCAACGACGTTGTCATCAACAAGGGGGCCCTGGCCCGGATCGTTGAACTGAAAACCACCATAGACGGCCGTTATCTCACCCACTACCGGGCCGACGGCCTGATTGTGGCCACTCCAACGGGATCCACCGCCTACAACCTCTCGGCCGGCGGCCCCATCATGGTCCCTTCCGCCGGGGCCATCATTCTCACACCCATATGCCCGTTCACCCTGGCCAACCGTCCCATCATCCTGCCACCCCACGTGACCCTCTGCATCGAGCCTGAAGCCCAGATCCAGAGACTCACCCTCACCTGCGACGGTCAGGTCGGTTGCGCCCTGGCTCCCGCCGATCGCATCGTCATATCGGCGGACGCCAACCCGGTACGCTGCATCAAGACCCCCTTCGTCGACTACTTTGAGATCCTCAGATCCAAGCTCAAGTGGGGTCAGAACTAGAATATTCTCTCCACGGCCCGGATATCGGCTCGTTCAGGATGAAGTGCACCATTCCCCCGCAGGCGACTCGGAATCCCTTCAGCCGAGAGCTCTCCCAGGGTTCTTCTCTTCGGCCGAAACGAGCTAAAGCTGAGTCCGGGAGCGGACCCGGATCCATTCTACAGAGCCCGCAGCCACTCGGGCCGCAGGGAAATCTTTCCCTTCAGCGCGGCGTCGATTTGCTCCAGCGCACTGTCCTTGTCCCCGGGCATTCTCACTTTCAAGGGCAGATAGTTCGATGCATGGTTGGCAAAAAACAACCCCCTGGTCAGGACCGTGTGGGCCAGCATCTCCCGGAGCTCCAACAGGAGCTCGGGGAGGCTGATCAATTCAAAGGTTCCATCCGCAACCTGCCGGCCCATGTCGGTGTTGGGAAGCACCATGAGGGTCAGCACCCCCACATAGTTCGGATCCATGGCACTGAGCACCTCCCCCGTGGCCCGGGCATGCTGGAGGGACCTTTCCCGGCCCGCAATGCCGAGAATGGCCGTGACCGACAGCTTCAAGCCCGACTCCCGCACCCTGCGACCCGCTTCGATGACCCTCTCGGGACTCACTCCCTTGTTCACTTCCCGAAGCACCTGGGCATCCCCGCTTTCCAGCCCCAGATAGACGATCCCCAAACCCAGCCCGCGTAGCTCCTCGAGCTCTTCGCGGGTCTTGCGCAGAATGCTCTTGGCATTGCCGTAAAGTCCGACGCGCCGTATCCAGGGCATTTCCTCGCGAATCCTCGTGAGCAGCCACACGAGTTTCCTCTGAGGAAGGATGAGGGCATCCCCATCGGTGATGAAGACCCGGCGGAGAAATGCGAGATGCTTCGCGGCATAGCGGATGTCCGCATCGACCACCGCATCGTCCTTGATGCGAAATCGCACTCCCTTGTACGTGCCGCAGAAGGTACATTTATTGTGGGAACATCCGACGGTAACCTGCAGCAGAACACTCTCGGCTTCGCTGGGAGGCCGTATGATGATTCCCTCGTAGTGCATCCCATCCATGAACCGTGCAGCTCCTCTCACTTTTCAAACAACGTCTTGGGAAAAATCAACAATCATCTCTTCTTTTCCATGGTCTGAATATGCTACATGCTCCAAGCCGTCCATGGGCCTCCCTTCCAAGGATCCGTGAACCGGCCCGGAATGCCTTTTTCACAGGGGAATGCCCCAGAGGGGCACCTTGCTCCCTGGAATGCCGGCCTGCCAGGTCTCCTGGACCACGGCTCGGAAGCCCTGCATTGAAGTCGCATCATGCCAACGGAAGAGCACCACCACATGCAGAAAAGATACCACGAGCTGCCCCCTGAAGCCAAGTGCACACGATGCCGCGGCAGGGCCACCATACGCATGCCAGGTCACCACGCAAACTTCTGCGGGCAGTGTTTCGTCATCTTTTTCGAAAGGGCCGTTTCGCGGGCCATGGACCTTTTCGGCCTCCCCCGTAACGCGCCCCTTATGGTGGCCGTCTCCGGAGGAAAGGACTCGCTCGCTCTATGGGATGTTCTTCACGGCCTGGGCTATGTAACGCGAGGACTTCATCTCGATGTGGGGATCGATGGGTTTTCCGAGGCCTCCGCGGCAGCGGTCGAATCCTTTGCCGCCCAGAGGGGGCTCCCGGTGGTGACCTATTCCCTGAAGGAAGTCTTCGGATACGATCTGCCCCAGATACGGGCCAGGACACGTCGAAAGATATGCGGTGTCTGCGGCTTCCTCAAGCGCCAGTTGCTGAACCGCCTGACGATCCGGGAAGGCTTTCGAGCCCTGGCCCTGGGCCACAACCTGGACGATGAGGCGGGACGGCTTCTTGGAAACATCGTCAGGCACCGTTCTCAATACTTCGAGAAGCAATACCCGCTGCTTCCCTCCACCCACAACAGAATCCCCACAAAGCTGAAACCCCTCTACCGGGTGGATGCCCGTGAAATCAGAACCTACTGCCGCGTAAAGGACATCAGGCCGCTGGAGGAATCCTGCCCCTTGTCCAGGGGGGCCACCAGCCACATGTTCAAGGAAGCCCTCGACCTCCTGGAAACCAAGATGCCCGGGACCAAGCGGGACTTCCTCTTTTCGTATGTCGATCGGCGGGAGGCGCCCGCTGCTGATTCAGATTTTGCCGTGTGCAGAGGATGCGGCGAGCCTGCTTACGAAGATCTGTGCAGCGTGTGCAATCTGCGCAACCGCCTCAACGAAGAAAGCACGGCTGGTAAAGAGGCTGTTTCAAAACCGCAAAAGGCTGAGGTTTGATCATGGTCAACATTGTGAACCGTGAGCAAAGGGGTCCGTTCTGATTCTTCGGAGATGGCCAACTGGGCCCCGCTGAAGAGCCCAAAAGGTTCAAAAATGGTGCCCCATCACCCCCCCCCGGAAAGTGGTGGCGGCAAGTCTCGCCCTGAAGAGCTTCATCAGGTTATGGCAGGAACAGATCTCTGCCCATTCACGATAAACCGCCCCACGTGATGCTGCGGAATCCATCCACCTATGGCGGAAGGAGGGACAAAGGAAAGCGATGCATCCGAATAGGTCTGTGGGACCGGCGCGCTCGGGAGCTTCACTCGATGGAAGACGCCGTGAGGCTATTTGATCGACGCGTCAGCGAAAGGACCGATCCCAAGCGGAAACATGCCTGCAGCTATGGTCAGGTTTCTGCCTGATGATTCCCCTCCGAAATGAGAGCAAGGAAATGAATCAGGAAAAATTGTGGCCCAAGCTTGTCGCTCTGACCCGAAGTCTCAACAGGAAGTCTTGGATTTCATCGAGTTTCCCTGCAAATGTACCAAGCAAGCCCGGCGAAAGATCAACGCCGAAAACCCCACCTGGCTGAAGAACTGTTGGTCGGCATTTGGCGGGACAGGCGGGATATGGAAGAACCCCTCGAAATGACGATCCCTCTGATTTATCCCACAACCGATTTTTTCCAAGGCGGCAAGCTAGATTTCCCCTCCTGAATCGGCAAACATGAAAAGCCGCTGGATTCGGAACGCGCCTCCCTTTCGTAGCCGAGGCAAGAGCTTGACGCGCAAATTGCGATAATGATCTTCCTTCCTTGAATATGAGACGAGATTCCCTCATAACGCCATATAGGAGAGATATGTATACTTTTGCTTTTGCCCTAGGGCTCCTCCATAGTGGAAACCAGCGGAGAAGTATCAGGGGGGGATCATGAAGATCACCTGGCTTCCCTGGGGGATATTCCATGATTGAAACCACCGGGGACGGGTCAGGCTGGGTGAATCCACACTACAGAATTCAGGTAGCCCCTGTGGGCTCTCCAATGAAAAGCCCATGTGGGCGGAATCAGGAATTTCTGTCCACACTTCATTTCTCACGCGGGGGTGTTTACCAAAGTCGTTCCGATGCACGGCACTGATGATCCTTGCAGCAAATTTTCTCTCCTCATTACATGCGCCCGGTCGGTGACAAGCCAGAATCATGTCGTTATTTTTCAATTAGTTAGCTGTGTGGCAAGCAAGGTTGACTGTCACTGAACCTTAGCTGGATGTTCATAAGCCCAAATTAAAGTGTTGCATGAAACGGACATGCGATGCAGCGCTTATGTTGCATGCATCATTTTTTCTGTTTAATCTACAATCCTCCATCGCACCTAATCTGTCCATAACTGTCCTACATTATTGCATAACATCCAAAGAAAACCACTCTCAATTTGCTGGGCATGAAGATTGCCCTAAACTCATGCCGAAGCGTGAACCATCTGATGTGTATGTCGTCAGAACCTTAAGGGGGCAACGTGCTTCCCGATTGGCCGCACTGGAGAGTCTACTTACTTGGAGGAAACATCATGAAGTCGAGCACGAAAGATAAAATCAAAGGTGAGAAAGACAATATCAAAGGAGACATCAAAGAAGGTTTGGGAAAGCTTACAGGCAACCGGGACCTCGAAGAAGAGGGAAAAGACGACCAACTGAAGGTCAAGGCGAAGAAAAAGCTTGGCGAAATAAAGGAGGTCTTCAACTAATTGATGCAGCCGACTCGCTACACTCGAGGCTGATCATGGCGTTAGGCACACAAAAGGAGAGCTTTATGTACTACAGCAGCGGCAACTACGAAGCCTTCGCCCGACCGCGCAAACCCAAGGGCGTGGAGAACAAGACTGCCTGTTTTGTCGGCTCGGGCCTGGCTGCACTGGCGGGGGCGGCCTTCCTGATCCGCGACGGTCAGATGCCGGGCAACCAAATCACCATCTTGGAGCAGCAACAGTTGCCCGGTGGTGCGCTGGACGGCATCAAGGAGCCGCAAAGAGGCTTCGTGATTCGCGGCGGGCGCGAGATGGAAGAGCACTTCGAGTGCCTGTGGGACCTGTACCGCTCGATCCCGTCGCTGGAGATCGAGGGCGCCAGCGTGCTCGACGAGTTCTATTGGCTCGACAAGGACGATCCGAACTCCTCTTTGCAGCGCGCCACTGTGAATCGAGGCGAGGACGCGCATACCGACGGCCTGTTCACGCTCAGCGAGCAGGCACAGAAGGAGATCGTCAAGCTCTTCCTGGCCACCCGCGAAGAGATGGAGAACAAGCGCATCAACGAGGTATTCGGGAAGGAATTCCTGAGCAGCAATTTCTGGCTGTACTGGCGCACGATGTTTGCCTACGAGGAGTGGCACTCGGCGCTGGAGATGAAGCGGTACCTGCACCGTTTCATCCACCAAATCCGCGGTATGCCGGACTTCTCCACGCTGAAGTTCACCAAGTACAACCAGTACGAGTCGCTGGTGCTGCCGCTGGTCAAGTGGCTGCTGGATCATGGCGTGGTGTTCCATTACGGAACAGAGGTGACCGATGTCGATTTCACCATCGCACCCGGACGCAAACAGGCTACCCGCATCCACTGGCGCAGGGACGGCGTCGAAGGCGGCGGCGATCTTGGCCCCGACGACCTGGTGTTCATGACCATCGGCTCGCTCACCGAGAACTCCGACAACGGTGACCACCACACACCGGCGAATCTCAATGTAGGGCCTGCGCCGGCATGGGATCTTTGGCGGCGCATCGCCGCAAAGGATCCGGCGTTCGGGCGCCCGGACGTGTTCGGCTCGCACATCCCCGAGACCAAATGGGAGTCGGCCACCGTCACTACGCTCGATGAGCGCATCCCGAAGTACATCCAGAAGATCGCCAAGCGTGATCCGTTCAGCGGCAAGGTGGTGACTGGCGGCATCGTGACCGCGAAGGACTCATCCTGGCTGCTCAGTTGGACGGTGAACCGGCAGCCGCACTTTAAGCAGCAGCCCAAGGGCCAGATCGTGGTTTGGGTCTACGCGCTGTTCGTTGAGCAACCCGGCGATTACGTGAAGAAGCCGATGCAGGACTGCAGCGGCGAAGAGATCACCCAGGAATGGCTCTACCACCTGGGCGTGCCGGTCGATGACATCCCTGAACTGGCCGCAACGGGTGCGATAACCGTGCCGGTGATGATGCCGTACGTGACCGCCTTCTTCATGCCACGCCAGGCAGGTGATCGCCCGGACGTGGTGCCCGAGGGCGCTGTCAACTTCGCCTTCATTGGGCAGTTCGCGGAATCCAAGGAGCGCGACTGCATCTTCACCACCGAGTACTCCGTACGAACGCCGATGGAGGCTGTCTACACACTGCTCGACGTCGAGCGCGGCGTGCCGGAGGTATTCAACTCCACCTACGACATTCGTCAGCTCCTGTCCGCGACCGGCCGCCTGCGCGACGGCAAGGAGATCGACATCCCGGGTCCTGCGTTCCTGGGCAATCTGCTGATGAACAAGCTCGACAAAACCCAGATCGGCGCACTGTTGCGCGAGTTCGGTATTGTCGGTGGCGAATGACCAGACTTCTGCATATGCAAAGAGCCTGCACGCGACCAGGACCATGTCTTGCGACTGGTGGGACAGATCGACGGCAGCGCGACATGCTTGACCACGGCCGGATGGGTCTAACCTTCAGCGGGCCGGTCGGATCGGCTGCGCGATGAGGTCCACGTGGCGGGTGTCTTCGAAGCTGTCCATCTACGCGGCCATCGCGGCCAATGTCGCCATCGCCGTCACCAAGCTCGTGGTGGCCGGCATCACCGGCAGCTCGGCCATGCTCTCGGAGGGCATTCACTCATCGGTCGACAGCTTCAACGGCGTGCTCCTGCTCGTCGGCATCCGCCTGAGCCAGCGGCCCGCCACACCCGAACATCCGTTCGGGCACGGCAAAGAGCTGTATTTCTGGAGCCTGATCGTGGCCGTGCTAATCTTCGGCCTCGGCGGCGGCATCTCGTTCTACGAAGGCGTGCAACACATCCGCCATCCGCAGCCTCTGCACGACCCGACCTGGAACTACGCGGTGCTCGGCGCAGCAGCGCTCTTCGAGAGCATCAGTTTCGCCATCGCGCTGCGCCAGTTCCAGCGACTGGCCGGCGGTACCCCGTTCTTGGAGTTCGCGCACCGCAGCAAGGACCCGACCACCTACACCGTGCTGGCCGAGGACTCGGCCGCACTCGTGGGCCTGGCGATCGCCGCGGTGGGCATCGCGATCAGCCATCGGCTGCAGATGCCGGCACTGGACGGTGCAGCCTCGGTGCTGATCGGCATCCTGCTGGCCGGCGTGGCGAGTCTGCTCGCCTGGCAGTCCCGCGGCCTGCTCATCGGTGAAGGCATCCGCCCGGAAACCGCGCGCGCCCTGCGCGACATCGCGCTGGCACAGCCCGGGGTGCGCGACGTCGGGCGCGTGCTGTCGATGTACGTGGGGCCCAACGACGCGCTGGTCACGATGGACCTGGACTTCGACGCGGGGACGGAAACTGCCGACGCTGCGTTGGCGATGGCCGAGGTGGAGCGCCGGGTAAGGGAACGGTTTCCGATGATCAAGCGACTGTTCATCGAGTCCGGGTCGGGAGACCTGCCGCAGCGCTGGTCCAGGCCGGATGCAATCCGACCGCCGCCCGAGGCCATGGCAACGCCCGACTCGGCTGTGGAAGCGCCGACGGCACCATGAGAAGCGTGGCCGCGGTTGCTCCTATCCGCGACCGGCCGCCTGCGCGACGGCAAGGAGATCGACATCCCGGGTCCTGCGTTCCTGAGCAATCTGCTGATGAACAAGCTAGACAAAACCCAGATCGGCGCACTGCTGCGGGATTTCGGTATTGTCGGGGGCGATTAAGCTTTTCACCGGGAAGTTCTAATAAGAGAGGTACACTAAAATGGAAAAGAAACAAGATTCTTCTGTCAAGGTTTATCTTAATGGTCTTGGCTTGGGCTCCATTGCTGCTGCGATGTATCTGATCCAGAAGGCGGACTTTAATCCATCCAATATCCATATCTTTGAGCAAAAGGGCGACAAGGATCTTGTTGGAGGAAGCTGTGATGCCTCAGAGATGATAGTGAACGACCAACCGGCGTACCTCATGCAAGGCAGTCGCATGTTTGAAGACAAGGTATATCCCTGCACCAAAGAACTGTGGTCCATTATTCCGTACAATGATAATGAATCGTGTCTACAAGACCATCAGAAGAACCGTGAAGAATGCAGAATTGACACTGTCGTTCGCCTTCTGCATGAGAATGGTAAGAAGGACACCGGATATCAACTTGGTCTCAACACTGCTGAAAGATTGAAGATGGCAAAACTTCTAGCCACACCCGAGTTTCTGATTCCAGACGGTGCGAAGATTACGGACATCTTTGGAGAAGCTTTCTTCACCAGCAATTACTGGTACATGTGGCGGTCACTTTTTGCCTTCCAGCCGTGGCATTCAGCGGTGGAAATGAAGCGCTACATGCACCTCTTCTTTCACGAGATGCCGAACATGAACACGATGGTGGCTCTGGAGCGTACTCGCTATACCAACTTCCACTCGTTCATCCTGCCCGCCCTGCGTTTCATGCAAAAGAAGGGCGTGAACTTCCACTACAACTGCAGGATCTCGGACGTAGACTTCAAGATCGCCGCCGGCGGCAAGGAGCGTTGGATTGAGCGCATCCACCTCGAGACCGAGAGCGGCGAGCCCAAGCCCTCCATCCAGGTGCGCGACACCGACCTCGTCTTCCTGACCATCGGCTCCATGATCAGCAACGCCTCGTTCGGCGCCCACGACCGCCCGGTGGACAAGCCCGCCGTCGGCAGCCAGAACCTTGGCGGAGCGTGGACGCTGTGGAAGAAGATTGCCGCCAAGCAGCCCGACTTCGGCCGCCCCGACCAGTTCCTGCGCGACATCTCGCAGTCCAAGATGATGACCTTCACCGTCACCTTCCGCGGAGGACTGTTCCAGCGCAAGTTCGAGTGGTTAGTGGAGCGCCAGATGGGTCGCCAGAGCCCGCTGCCCATCACCGCCTCCCCGTGGATCATGCACCTCCACACGTACCGCCAGCCCTTGTTCCCCGACCAGCCCCGCGATACGTGCGTCATCTGGGTGACGGCGCTGCGGGACAACAACATCGGCAAGTTCGTGAAGAAGACCATGCCCGAGTGCACAGGTCGCGAGATCCTGGAGGAGCTGTTGGGCCACCTGCAGTTCGACCAGGACGAGGTGGAGAAGAACGAGATCCTCGACACCTCCACCTGCATCCCCTGCATGCTGCCCTACAGCATCAGCCAGTTTCTCAGCAGAGCCAAGGGCGACCGGCCTGCGGTGGTGCCGGCGGGCTCAAAGAACTTCGCGTTCCTAGGGCAGTTTGTAGAGATTCCCAACGGGATCGTGTTCACCACGGAGTACAGCGTGCTGGGCGCGATCCATGCGGTCAAGAAGTTCGTCATGCCGTCGCTGGTGGTGCCGCCAATGTACTTCGGGCAGTACCACCCGCTCACGTGCATTTCAGTTGCGCGTGCTTTGGTCCGCTAGCCTAGCTTTCTCCCAACAAGTGATTGAACAGGACTGTTCATCTCCAGGACGCAGAGGGGGTGGCCTGAGCAACAGGGACAAGAGAGTGGACTGTTGTATGGGTGCCTGACGAGAGGTGGCTTTCCTCATCGTCCTGATTTCGTAATATATTTTAGGCGTAAAGTCCTTGCAAGGATTTCCGGATAGAGTGCGTGCATCTTTCTGTTCATCACGCAAATTGGAAGGATGGCCAAAAACTGGAGAACTCCGGATGCTCAACCGTCCTTGCCACCGCATGCACCTTCCCCCTTCATATGCCGGTCGGGCATACTCGACAAAAAAATTGCTTAACTTGCCAAAAGGTGGAATCTCGATCTGGCGGGTGAGCAGAACGGAAATGATTTGGAGGTGTTGACTTTCCGGGCGATCGAGATGTCTAAGGTCCAGGAGAGCTTCGTGAAGTTCTTATTATCACTTCCTTTTTCTCATCAACAAGACAGCATTATCCCGAGATGATGAATCAATACCAGACTCAGTGTGAGCAGGAACAAACGAAAACAATACACTCATTATCTCCTCTGACACACAGATCCGAAAAATCCCGGTTGATCCGGATAAGGATCCCAAACATTCTGTCAAGCGTCTGAATTGACTTGCGACGTGGATTGAAAGAACCCGTGGAAAATTTCGTAGAACCAAAGTACTATAGACGCCTGCGCATCCATAATGAGCAAAAAGAGGTATCCACATGGCAACAAAGATCAAGATCATCGCAGCAGGAGATTTTCTCGAAATCACTCCCAGCGGTGCCATGGTTTATGACAAATTGTGCGGTCTCCAAAAACAATTTTAGGAATGGAGATGTTTGGCCGGTATAGAGATTGTTGAACCGGTCATTCTGGAGGTTCGGCAATTGGTGAGAGTGGGTAACTAACAAAATAATCTAATGAAGGAGTGCACCATGAGAAAAACATCATTTTTGCTCGTATTGTTTGTTGGCATCATCAGTATATCTTTGGGTGGTTGCGCGTGTCTCGGGTGGAAATGCGCGGAAGAGACCCCTGCGCCTGCGGTAGTCCAAGCGGCTCCTGAGCGCCCGTATGTGCCAGTCCAACCGGCTCCTCCGCTAAAAAAGGACCGCAACTAATTCACACCACCGGCGCCCTGCCTTGCTGATTGATAGAACACGAGGCAGGGCAACTTACCGTTGTTGCTGGACGAGCGAAACATGCCGATGCGGCACGGACGATCATATGACACAAATAGAAAAAAATTCAGGCTGTGCCTCTTGGCGGCATTGCGTTGCACAAAGCGCTCAGGGAGCGTTGGCTCGCTCGCAGCGATCATAACCAAAGGGCTTTGTCTTGGCCTGCTCGCCGTCAGTTTTACCCCCCACCATGTTGCCGCTGCGGACAACGCTGCGCAATTGTCCAAGCCGAGCCACTCATTGTCTGCCCATCAAGTTGCAGCAACCCGCTTGACTATTGAGACGCAACCCGTTGTGGCACCTCATCCCAAACGGGCGAACTTCGAAGGGGAACATAAGTCCAGGAATGCCCAGCGCGTGGCAGACTGGGTCTTCGATTCAGGTGACAATCACGGCATGCCATTCGTGATTGTCGACAAGATGGACGCCAAAGTCTTTGTATTCGATGCCAATGGGCGACTTCGTGGCGCAGCCCCAGCCCTGTTGGGCCTGGTGCGGGGTGATGACTCCATTCCCGGTATCGGCGACCGGAAATTGTCGGACATGCGCCCTGAGGAGCGCACTACAACGGCGGGCCGCTTCGTGGCCTCTCTGGGCTACAATTTCCACGGAAAGGACGTCCTCTGGGTGGACTACGACCTTTCCGTTTCCCTGCATCGGGTGGTTACGGGCAAGCCCACGGAGAACCGCCTGCAGCGCTTGGACACTCCAACGCCGCTCGACAACCGTATTTCTTATGGTTGCATCAATGTTCCAGCGAAGTTCTACAATAACGTCGTGATCCCGGCTTTTACTGGGACGTATGGCATCGTCTATGTGCTGCCGGAAACCCGGTCGAACGGCGAAATCTTCCCGACGTATTATGACGTCGAGTGACGTTGGGGAACAGGCACAACTGCGGACCTCGACGAGGGAACAAGGGTAGGCCGCCAAAAGGCTCTCGGCCTTGAGAAAACCTGAAGGGAGTGTCGGAGAATATAAAAAGTAGGATGACAAATGAATTCTGATTAATGAAGGGCAGGGTCAGCATTACCCCCTGCTTTTTGTTGCACATCATTACGAAATCGTTGCCCATGACTATCACCGCCAAGTTCCACTGCTTGGCACAGGCTGATCGGCTCTCAGATTTCTCCGGTCAAGGCATTTGTCTGTGCTTCGATTTGGATTCCACGTTGCTTGCCACTGTACGTACCAGATCTCCGCGAATCCCCGTCTGGACACAAGTTGGAGAGTTGCTTCATCTTGCCAATCTGAAGAACTCACCATTTGAGGACGTACATAACGCTTATGAGCTACATATGGAAAAGAAGAGAATCTCAGAAAGAGTGGGGTAGGAGATCCATTCATCCGAAATGGAAACGCTGCGGCCTGAGGGAGTCGAACAGAATATGTTCGGATTTTTGAAATTGCTCGCAAAGGAGCGGCCGATGATGCCACAAAGAAACAGAACAGGCTTTCCTCAAATCTGTTCTGGTTTGAACACTTTCCCGCCCGCCTCCACAATGGCGGCTCGCGCGCCTTTGACCCGACTCGCAGGGACTCTCATCCACCGTTCATGGATACCAGCCGCCATGCCCAAAGCCGGACACCCTATGGCCTCCAGCGCGGCCGCCTCGCTCCGCTCATCCACAGTTCGCCGGATTTCCACTCTCTGTTCCCGTGTGATGCCGCTCATTTCAGTCCGCTTTTCGGTTTGATATCGCGAAACGGTCGGTCATGTTGTTGCCGCTCTCAGTCATCCGATATCATTGCCCATACACAATTTGCGACCCATCTTCCAACTCTCGAGGAAATTCAGAGACACTCCCGAACAACACTTCACCTGATGCGCGCTTGAGAGACAGGCAACGTACGTTGAAAAGCGACAGCCAGTAAACCATCTCAGAATCCCATCTCCTCTGCCCGAGCTATCGAAGCCTACCTTGAGACTATCCGCTAAGGGGGGGTTGCTAGCAGACCGAAAACCGGCCAGTGACTCCGTTTGTTGATCCGTGCTCATCGTGTCACGAGGAGTCCCGCGGCTCGAGGGCAAGCTTGAGGGCCTCCGAAATGAGCTGAAGCTCATGAAACACCATGTCCGAGCGCAGGTGACCGGGGATGTCCACAAGATCTTTCGCATTGACATGGGGAATGAGGACTTCCTTGATGCCGGCCCTCCTGGCGGCCAGCACCTTTTCCTTGATCCCTCCGACCGGCAGCACATCTCCGCGAAGGGTGATTTCCCCAGTCATGGCCACATCGCGCCGGACGGGCTTCTTGCTCATGAGAGAGGCCAGGGCCACCACCAGAGCGACGCCGGCGGATGGACCATCCTTGGGCACGGCGCCCGCCGGCACATGCACGTGGATGTCCGAGTGCTCGAAGTCCTCCTCCTGGATTCCCAGTTCCGCCGCGCGGGCTCTGATGTAAGTCAAGGCGGCGGCGGCCGATTCCTTCATGACATCGCCGAGCTGCCCCGTGAGGGTCAGCTTCCCGTGACCTTGGGTCCTCAAGGTTTCGATAAAAATCAGGTCGCCCCCGGCCGGCGTCCAGGCGAGGCCCGTGCTGATCCCCGGTCCCCATGATCGCGTGGACATTTCGGGAATGAATCGCACCGGGCCAAGGATTTCCGCCACATGCTCGTGGCGCAGGACCACGCCACCCTCTCTGCCCTCGGCGATCTCCCTGGCAATGCTGCGGCAAAGGGATGCAATGTTCCTGTTGAGGTTGCGAACTCCCGCTTCCCTCGTGTAAGAGCGGATGATCTCCAGAATGGCCCCGTCCTCGATGGTCACATCGCGGTTGATCAGGCCGTGCTCCTCGATCTGACGCACAACAAGATACCTCCGCGCGATCTCCAGCTTCTCCTCTTCCGTGTATCCGGGAATCTCGATGACTTCCATGCGGTCCCTGAGGGCGGAGGGAACCGTGTCCATCATGTTGGCGGTGGCAATGAACAGGACCCTGGACAGATCGAACGGCACTCCCAGGTAATGGTCTGAAAAGGCAAGGTTCTGCTCGGGATCGAGAACCTCCAGCAAGGCCGAAGAAGGGTCTCCGCGGAAATCCGTGCCCACCTTGTCGATTTCATCCAGCACGAAAACCGGGTTGTTGCTTCCTACCCGCTTCAATCCCTGGACAATGCGCCCGGGAAGAGCTCCCACATAGGTGCGCCTGTGGCCTCGAATTTCAGCCTCGTCACGGAGCCCTCCCAGAGACAGGCGCAGGAACTTCCTGCCCAGGCTCCGGGCGATGGACTGTCCCAGTGATGTTTTTCCCACTCCCGGAGGGCCTACGAAACAGAGAATGGGGCCCTTCATGTCCTGCTTGAGCTGCAGAACGGCGAGGTACTCAAGGATCCGCTTCTTCACCTTCTCCAGGTCAAAATGATCCTGGTCCAGGATCTCCGCCGCCTGGCGCACGTCGAGGGCGTCCTGGGTGGAGACGCTCCAGGGCATCTCCAGGAGCCAATCAAGGTAGTTTCTGGAAACCGTGTACTCGGAGGAGTTGGGCGCCATGCGCGCCATGCGCTCGATCTCCTTTTCCGCAGCGGCCCTGGCCTCCTGGGGCATTTCCATCTCTTCAAGCTTCACCAGGAGCTCCTGGGTCTCGGGACTCCTGTCGTCGCTCTCCCCAAGTTCCCCCTTGATGGTGCGCAGTTGCTCCCTCAGGAAATATTCACGCTGGCGCTTGTCCATCCCGGCTTTTACCCGGTCGCGAATCTGCTGCACCAGTTCGAGCTTTTCGAGTTGCCGGGTCAGATAAAAGGTGGTGCGTTCCAGGGTCGTCCCAAGGTCAGGCAGCTCCAGCAGGGTTTGCTGTTCCAGCACCGTGAGGTTGAGATTGGCGGCGACGATGTAGGCCAGTTGGATTGGCCGTTCCACGTTCAGCGCCACCAGGCCGAGCTCCATGGGCAAATTGGCAAGCCCCACGAATTTTTCGAACTGGGCCCTGAGGTTGAACACGAGGGCCTCGATCTCAGAGCCCGCCGCCATGTCCTCGGCCAGTTTCTCTATGTCGGCAACCCAATACCCGTTGATGGTTTCGAAACCGTTGAGCCTGACCCGCTGGAGGGACCGCACGATGATCTGGTAGGACCCGTCCGTTTGCTTCATGAGCTTCATGACATTGGCAAGAGTGCCCACACCGAAAAGGTCTCCCGGGCTGGGCATTTCCAGATCTCTTTGTTTTTGCGCGACCACAACGAGCATGTGGTCGGACATGAGCACATCGTCCACGAGCTTCTGCGAAGCCGGCCTCTTGATGTCGATGGGCATCACCAGGTCGGGAAAGAGAACCATATCCCCCACCGGCAGCACAGGCAGCCTCCCCTGGACATTCTCCACCGGCTCAACTTTGCCGGGCAATTCCTGATCCATCAGGACCTCCGTCTTCATGGCTCCCCAAAAGTCCCTATTCGCTTTTCGCCTGAACCATAACCGCCTGCCGTGATTTCGATTTCGGAAGGATGACCTCGAGCATTCCCTGCTCGCAAGAAGATCCGGCTTCCTCGGCATCCAGTTCCACAGGGAAGCGGAAGACCCTTCGAAACCTGCCGAAGTCTATCTCCAACTGGTGAATCCTGGTGCATGACTCGATGTGTGGACGAAGCCTTGTGCCGCTCAGGTGAAGGGTGTTACCGTCCACAGTCACCTCGATGCTCGAAGGATCGACACCCGCCAGTTCCACGAAGACGTGATAGGCCTTTTCCGTTTCATGGATGTCCGCGGCGGGAACCCAGCAGTGTTCACCCGAGAAACAAAAGGAAACCCGCCTGGGAGATACCAGCTCAAACCACTTGTTCATGCGGCGATGAAGGTCGGCGATTTCCTTGTTCCAGTCATAGGGAGACATGCTTTTCCTCCGGAACCAGTCCCTGACCGACCCTTGCAAAGACCCGCGGGCCAAAGGGGTCAGGCTGGAGACTCGCACTTCACTGTGTGGAACGTGTCCGGACGTGCTTGATTCTCATTTCGACTTGCTCACCGGACCTGCCACTGTGAAAACCTTGAGGTAGACAACCTTGTCTTCACTCTCCGCGTAGAAATCCTTCAGCACGGCTTCCTCGCGATACCCGCATGCGCGGTAGAAGATGCGTGTGGGCTCATACTGAGGCCGGGCGGATGTCTCGACGTAAACGCGCTTCCCGCCCATTGCAGCCATGATATCCTCGGCACCCGCAAGGATCTCCCGGCCCAGCCCCAGCCCCCGGAATGCATCGTGGACGGCAATCCAGTAGAGATCGTACGCACCGCGAGTGCAGGGAATCGGGCCGAAACAGGCATATCCTTCCACCTGTCCATCCAGTTCGAGAAAAAGGAAATCATAGCCGCTTTTTACTCCCATGCGCAACCGCTCATCCACCAGTTCCCGCGCGAGACCAACTTCTGCCCTCGAAAAAAATCCAGACGAGAGGACAATCCTCTCCACGGCAACAAGGTCCGAGAGCACAACCTGCGTGCGATATTTCCGGCAACATGAATGGATCGAGGGCACTTGGGCAGAGTGCCTCAAAGGGCGGTGCATGAACTTCTCCCGTCTTGGACAAAAGTTGGAGGTGTTTTCGAGGACCATTTGGAGTGGAGGAAGCGATGGACTGCGGTTTCTCGGATCATAGAGATTCATCCATACTTTTTAAGGATCAGATCCTGCGTTCTCTCATCCCAGTAGAGACTTCCTTCTGAAAACCCAGTACAGATCCACATAAAAAGGTGTCCATGTTCCACTCCGTCATGCCGGCGAACCCCGGATCGGAGTCCGGGACGGGCGCCTGCATCCAGAGATTTTTCCTGGATTCCGGGTCAAGCTCGGAATGACGACCGCCTTATCGGCCACTCTATTGGGTGGAGCTTTACTCAACCTTTTAACTTTAACCGTTATGTTCAGAGGGCGGAAGAGAATCCTCGACGATTCGCCGGACGACCTCGACGCAGGACATGCCGGCTCTTTCCGCGGCTGCCATAAAACCCGCGTCCGGAGACAGACAGGGATTGGTGTTCACCTCGAGAACCCAGGGCTTCCCGTCTTCGTCCACCCTGAAGTCTACGCGAGCGTACCCGCGGAGCTCAAAAATCCTCCAGCAGTCCAACGCGATTTCTTCAAGTCGCTGCAACAGAGGGAGGTCTTCCCGTTCAAACTCGAAAATCCTCTGCGTGTGGCGGTATTCAAAAGAGTCCTGATTCCATTTGGCCCGATAGCCAACAACGCGAGGCTTCCCATCGACAAAACGCTGGAAGGAAATCTCCGCCGGGGGCAGGACCTGGGGGACACCTCTCCTCCCAAGGATCGAGAGGTTGAATTCTCTCCCGTCCACATAGGCCTCCGCAAAGCACTCCCCGTTGCACTGCGGCGCGCGGCAAACCATTGCCTCCTGGAGGTCTCCCGGATTGCCAGGACACACAACGGATGCGTCATCCATGCCCAGGGAGCCGTGTTCCCAGACTGACTTGATGATGAAAGGCCTCCCGACATCCCCGTCCGCAAGGGTCTCCAGGGTAGCCCAGTCGGGTGTGTCAATGCCTGAGGCCCGAAGCATTTTCTTGGCGATGATCTTGTGGGATGTGAGGAAGATCGCCTCTGTTTTCGCTCCGGAATAGGGAATTCTCAGCAAATCCAGAACCGCCGGGGCCATGTGAATGAGCCTGCCGCTGCTCTGGACCGTCTCTACCAGGTTGAAGACGAAATGTGGCTCCAGACTCAGGAGCCGGTCAATGGTGCCCTGGACGTCCAGATTGAAAGCAAGGGACGAAGAGGCCATCTCCATGGCAGCCAGGGATTCCTGCACGACCTTCACCTGATCCAGGACATCGGCCTCATCGGGCCCCGCCCCTCCCGGAACCTCGCTGTACAGGATCACAGTTCTCTCGGCTCTCATCGCGACCCAGCCTCTCAGTGCCCCCAAGTTATCCGGGGCATCCTTTCCCGGGCGGAGGTCATGATCCTTGAGATGAGATCCCTGAACGAAATGCCTGCCAGTGAGCAGAGGATGGGCAGGTCGGAATGTTCCGGGTGCAATCCGGCCAGGGGATTGACCTCCATGAAATTCGGCTCCCCGCGCCCGTCGCAGCGCAGGTCCACCCGCCCGGCATCCCTGCATCCGAGCCCTCTCCACACCCCGAGAGCGACTTCTTTCGCCCTTTCAGCCGTTTGGTCCCGAACCAGGCGGTACTCGATCCGCTCTCTGTAGTTTTCCTTGTTGTGATAGGAATAGATGGGGACCTCAGACGGGCTCCTGAACAGGACCTCCATGGCGCCCACGGCCTCGGCGGCTTCTCCGGTTCCAACGATGCCCACCGTCAGCTCCCGGCCCTCAAGGAACGACTCCACAAGCACGGGTTGCCTGAATTGGGCGAGAAGTTCCCGGCAGACCGATTCAAGCTGCCCAGCGGAATCGATTTTCGACGCCCCGGTGATCCCCTTTCCCGTTCCCTCCGCGACAGGCTTGGCAAAAAGTGGAAAAGGGAAGTCCACCTTCTCCAGATCTCCGAAATGCTCGATGACGACAAAATCGGGCGTCGGGAGACCCAGGTCCCGGACGAAACGTTTGGCTGTTCCCTTGTGCAGAGCGAGACACAGAGTGAGAGGGTCGGAAAAGGTGTAGGGAATCTCGTGCGCATCCAGGAGGGCCGGGACAAGGCTCTCCCTTCCAAATCCATGAAGCCCCTCGGCGATGTTGAAAACCAGATCCCATTGATCTTCAGCTGCAAGACGCTTCAAGAGCTGCCTGGCATGTCCGATGCGATCTGTTTCGAAGCCGAGACCGCGGAGAGCCCCCTCGATGGCGTCGATGGTATCCGGTCGGTCGAATTCCGCGACTTCCTCTTCGCCGTATCCCTCGGCGAGGTAGTCCTCCCTCAGGTCATACGTCATCCCCACATTCATACCGGCCTCATCAACGGTTCAATAGAGAAAAGCAGCAGGTCCAGCCCCAGAAGGGAAGCGCTGTCATCATGCCCCCAATTTTCCCCCGGGATCGGGATATCGGTACACCTCCCCCACATAGTTCCTGAGAAGCAGTTCATCGCCGTCCCGTCCCGCCAGGTAGTCGGGAAGCAGGGGAATCTTGCCGCCGCCCGCCGGAGCATCGACGACGAATGTGGGCACTGCGTATCCGGTCGTGTGGCCCCGCAATCCCTTGATGATCTCGAGCCCCTTTTCCACGGGAGTCCGGAAATGGGATGTCCCGGGAAGCGGATCGCATTGATAGAGGTAATAGGGCTTTACCCGGATCTTCAGTAACCCGCGGAACAATCTCCGCATGGTCTCCACGTCGTCGTTGACACCTGCCAGGAGAACCGTTTGGCTCCCCAGGGGAATTCCAGCATCGGCAAGGCGGCTGCAGGCTTCCGTCGTCTCCGGGGTCAATTCGTCCGGATGCGTGAAGTGAACGCTCATCCACAGTGGGTGATAGCGCTTGAGGATGCGGGTGAGTGCGTGGGTGACGCGCTGGGGCAGCACCACCGGCACCTTTGTCCCGATCCGCAGGAATTCCACGTGAGGGATACGCCGCAACCTGGAGAGAAGCCATTCCAGTCGATCGTTGGGCAGGGTGAGAGGATCCCCCCCCGAGAGCAGCACGTCCCGCACAGCCGGATTGCCCTCTATGTAGGCCAGAGACTGTTCCCAGCGGTGATGGTCGAGGTGCGCCGGAGTGCGGTTTCCCACCACTCTGGACCGCGTGCAGTAACGGCAGTAGGTGGAGCAGTATTCGGTAAGCAGAAAGAGAACCCGGTCGGGATAACGATGGACGAGGCCGGGAACCGGGCTGTCCCGTTCCTCGCCGAGGGGGTCGTCCTGTTCCCCCTCAAGCCTGCGGTGCTCTCCCATGACCGGAATGACCGTGCGGCGCAAGGGTTGTCTCTCGTCCTCCGGGTCCAGGAGGCTCGCATAATAAGGAGTGACCGCAAAAGGGGGAACACCGGGACTCAGTGCAAGAGCCTCCCGTTCCTCCCCGGAAAGGCGAAGTATGTCGGAGATCCCTCGGGAGCCTTGAATCCTGTTTCGGATCTGCCAGTGCCAGTCGCCCCACTCGCCATCTGAAACTGTTGGAAAATGACGTTTTCGGAAATCGTCCGTTGTTGGTCCCGTTGGGAATCGTTTGGCGTGAGGCAGGACTCTCGGCCTCGAGGAGCCGGTCTTGGGCGGCCGTTCCAGGGACAGCCCGGCAGGAAACGGGGAGGGGTGAATGAGGTTCGCGGGCAGCATCGCGGGGCCCACGGACCCATTGTCCGGAGGTTCACCGTCCTCGTCCGGAGGTTCCTTCGTCTTTTCGATCCACTGGGTCTCTTCCATATTGGTGGCTCCTGTTTTCTCCACAGCACTGAAACTCAGGTGAACGGTCCCGGTTGACAAACAAGGGAGTGACTCGACGTTTCAAGACACACAAGCCTCCCGCGACTGAATACGGAAGGTTCCCTCACGGAATCCGCCGTTCCAGGCGGAGGTCCTGTCACGGGGTCCGTCTTGATCCGCCGCGTCTCACCCCACGCGCCATCATTGAACCTCCTCGAAGGACTTGACCTCGATAGTGTCCCCCTTATCGCTTTCCACGATGATTCCCGTGGCCTCGACCATTTTGCCCACCATCTTGGACAGGTCCTTACCCTTGACCAGGTAATCACCATCCTCGGCTTCAATCACGACGCCCTTTTCACCCTTCACCACCGACCCAACTATTGTCTCTTCCTTCCCAGCCGCCTGGGGCATCCCGGCAAAGAGAGGGCCGGGAATACCAAGCAGAGCCCCAATCAACACAACGCATATCCACCTTCGTGCGTTCATCAGACATTCACCTCCGACCGGGAGACCGTGAAAAAACTCTTGCGGTCTCGGTCAAACTGTGATCCTGCAAGGCTTCGAGAGCCTTCCGTCGCCCTGCCGAAAATCGGCGTATGTTGATAACAAAATCGTTTGCGATTGTACACGACATTTTACTTCCAGGCGGTTTTCCCGAGTTCTCGGGGATCTTCCCTGGTGGCCCGCCAGTCCAGAGCAAGACAGCCTTCGTGCAAAACCGCTACGGGATTGAGATCCAGTTCCCTGATATCCGGGAGGTCGTGGAGAAGCCATGAGACCCGAACGACCAGGTCCAGCAACGCTCCCCGATCATACGGACTCTCTCCGCGAACACCATGAAGGAGCTGGAAGCCCCGGCATTCGCCGACGAGCCTGCCTGCCTCCTCCCGGGTTATGGGCGCTACGCGTATCGACGTCTCACCAAAGACTTCCACATGGATGCCCCCCAATCCCACCACAAGGACCGGGCCGAAGTTCCCGTCCTGACGCCCCCCGACCAACCATTCCAGGCTCCGGGAAACCATTTTCTGAACTGTCACGACACTGCCCAGTGGCCGCATCGCGTCATAAGCATGCGCCAGGGACGCCGCATCGGCCAGATTGAGGCGGACGCCCCCCACATCCGTCTTGTGCACAATGTCCGGATTCCTGGTCTTGAGGGCCACGGGAAAACCCAGGCGTTCCGCCGCGGCAACCGCGTCGTCCGGGCTGTCCGCGTTTTCCCATGCCGCCGTGGCCACGCCGTAGGCCCCGAGAATCGCGGCCAGCGTCTCCGGCGGGATCTGGCCTCCTGCCACCGCGTTCAGCTCCGATCGGGCCCGAGCCGCATTGATCCCCACGGGTCGCTCCGAGGAGAAAGGGACAGGTCTGGTGGCCAAGTGATCCCGGCTCAATGCCAAGGCCCTCACGGCTTCCCAGGGGTCCGCGAACAGGGGGAAATTCGCCTTCTTCAGATGCCCGCCCAACTCATGACGGGTAGTGAACACACACACCGCCATCGGCTTGTTGTATCCGCGGATCAATCGTTCGAAGCCAAGGATGAGCTCCCTGGATTCGTCCGCGTCGAAGACCCCCTGATAGTTGTGAATGAAAACCAGCCCGTCGATGTCGCCTCTCGCCAGGGTTCTTTCCGCAAGGTCCCTGTAGAGGGACAGGTCGAAAAGGTCTCCCAGGTCCATTGGGTTGTGGAATTGAATGACTTTCGCCCTGGACCGCTCCTGCACAAGGGTCAGGACATCCCGAGGGAAGGGAGGGAGGGCGAATCCATGGTCTTCCGCCGCATCAGCCGCCATCACGGCATGCCCGCCCGACCTCGAGATGATGGCAAGACGACTTCCTCGCATGGGCGGGAGTGAGAATGCCTTCATGGCGACAAGGGCATCCCGCTGGTCCCGTGTCCTCAGTATGCCGCACTGGCGCAAACCGGCATCCACCACCTTGTCGTCCGCGGACAGGGAAGCCGAATGAGACCTGGCAATCTGTGCTCCGGTTTTCCCGCTGTTCGACTTGTGGACAATGATCGGCTTCGGTGAACGCATCGCGGTTTCCATGAGCTTCCGTCCCCTGGTGATTCCCTCCAGGTAACAGAAAACGACCTCGGTTGCATCGTCTTCGATCAGGTACTCGAGAAGTTCGGTTTCGTCGACATCCAGTTTGTTGCCGATGCTTGAGAACTTGGCGAGGCCCAGGTTCTCGGCTGCGAGAACATTGAGCATCATGGCCCCCACCCCGCCGCTTTGAGAAATGACCGATACTCCACCTGGTGACACTTCGCATTTGAAGGGCATAAATGGGACAGCCAGGCCATTGCTTCGATTGATGATCCCAAGGCAGTTGGGGCCAATCATCCGCATGCGGTGGGTTCGCAAAACCTTCACCACTTCCTCTTCCAGGGCCATGCGATCGCCGCCCAGTTCCCTGAACCCCGCTGATTCAACGACCACCCTGTGAATGCCCTTTTCACCGCACTGCCGAAGAACCTGCGGGACGGCGGGGGCAGGAACCAGCAGCACGGCGAGATCCACGGGCTCCGGCACATCGGTCACCGATCTGTAAATCTTGTGCCCGAGATAGGACCCACCCTTGGGCCCCACAAGATAAACGCAACCCTCATACTGGAATTCCATGAGGTTGAATGCTATGGCGCGCCCGAGATTCAGGGGTGAGTTGGAAACACCCACCACGGCAACGCTCTCTGCCCGGAAAAATTCCTTCATGACGTGTCGCCCCCCCTTTGAAAGTGCACCAATCTGAGTACCTGCCACGAGTACACCAAAACGGTTCCTCAAGTGAATACCATTCTTCCAGCATTTGCTGTATAGACAGCAATGCATGCGAAACCCGGTGACGGCCGGGCGCGTTTCTGCCGACGTGCCGGGAGTCCAGCCTCCCGGGAGATCCACATTGACGAAAGGCGGTCCAGTGGCACACCCATTTCCGGTAAGCTTGATGATCAACACGGTCCGGGGCCCCCTCCCGCTCACTCTGGAACGCTCCCCGATTCCCCTTCCCCAGGGGCCCGGCGAGACCTCTCCCCCCTTGCATTATGGGCCTTACCTCTCCTCCGTTGCATCCTGTCTTGCCCAGGACGACCACCGGCCCCTCAGGGAAGCCCTTTCCGCCCATCTTCAAAGGCCCGTCGCCCTAGAGGATATTTGTGCCGTGGAGATCATCAGCAAGAAACACGGGGCTTGTTACCATGTACTCCAGGTCAGGACGACTCTCCCTGAAGGCGTCTGTTCGCTGGCAGTCGACGTGGCGGTAACCGGTCATCAGAAAAGTGCCATGGAGCGGGAATTCCAAACCGTGAGGAAACTGCACGGTGGCTTCCACCGGCCCTTCCTGCCCCGCTTTTATCTCATGGGTGAAGCCCGCTACCGGTTTGGAGAGGAAAACCCCATTCCCCTGGGGGTGCTCGTTGCCGAGTGGTTCGAGGATTACCACGAATTTCACCTCTCCGGGCCGCAGGAGGGAAGAGTCCCGCGCATCAGGCTGTGGGAATCGGACGAAGAAGGAGACTTCCTGGATGAGGCCGAAACCCGCTCCCTCTATCACCAGGCTTCCTTCATCCTCACCGCGTGCTTCGATGAGAACTCCTTTCGGCAGATCCAGCCATGGCACCACGCCGCGGGGGACTTCGTCGTTCACAGAGACGCCGCGGGCATCCGTGTGCGGCTCATCGCCGCCAGGGACTATCGCTGCCTCTGCGCCTCCGCATTCGATTCCGAAGACCGCTGGGTGCCCATTCTGCACTTCCTTTTCAACCTCTCGGTGCGCATGCGCCTCGATCGTCTTGACGGAAGGGGTCCCCTTGCCTGGGCCCCCCCCGATTCCCTGAGCGGTGTCCTGTCAGGGTTTCTCGAAGCATGGCGGGAAAAGACTTCGACGAACTCCATCCTGCATGCAGCCGAAGATGTCCTCGAGGTCACGCGGCAGTTGAACCGGGAAGACTGGATTTCCTTCGGAGAATGTGTCATCGAGGACTGTATGGTGGAGAGTGACGAGAATACTTTTATCAGAGAGCGCTTGCACGAGCATGTCGTCTCGCTGGCGGAAACAATCCGCAAGGCAATTTAGCCCATTGAACACGCTGACACTTCTTGCCTTCAAGGGCCCCTTTTCGTGCACGGTCCTCAACTCCGATTTTCAGAGAGTCCTCATCAGGGAGTGTTCAACGAAAGATCGCCAGGACGGGTCAGGTTCGGTTTTCAAAAGTATCACGAACGTGTATAATCTTTTCTGATGTCGGACCAGGCCATCAGGATCACAAATCGCCTCTCCATCCCCGAAAGCGAGCTTGCGTTCACCGCATCCCGAAGCAGCGGGCCGGGAGGGCAAAACGTCAACAAGGTGAGCACCCGTGTCACCCTTTGGTTTGACGTCGCCCATTGCCGCTGCCTGTCGGATGACGAACGGAACCTGCTCCTTTCCCGCTTGCGCGGCCGCGTGAACAAAGAAGGCTTCCTTTGGGTGACCTCGCAAGAGAGCCGAAGTCAGGCGGCCAATCGAGAAATCGTCATCAAACGATTTGCGGAATTGCTCAGAGAAGCCCTGAGAACGCCGTCCGTCCGCAAGGCCACATCCGTTTCCCACGGAGCGAGGCTGAAACGTCTCAACGAAAAGAAGCGCCGGAGCCTCCTCAAGAGGGAAAGGTCCCGAAGACCTCCCCTGGACCACTGATCCGGCATCAAAGTGCCAGTCTGTCGAGTGCACCCGTGAAAGAAAACGACGGCCCTCATCGCGAGAAAGGCAAAGGCAGGTGGCGCCGCCCAAAGGCTTACGTATGCTCCACCTGCGATCGCGAGCAGCTCTTCTGCTGGTCATGCCCCTGCGGTTTCATGATCTGTTCCGACTGCATGGAAGAGAATTTCTGGGGAATGACCTGCAATGGAATCAACTGGACGTGCCCCGACTGCGGATCCATCCGCGGTTTCGGAAACGACTGAATCTGAAAAAGGTGAACCTCCATGGGAAGAAAGCGTGTGCTCATCATCGGTGCCGTTGCCCTTGGCCCCAAGGTTGCCTGCCGTCTCAAGCGCCTCCGCCCGGATTTCGAGGTGACCATGATCGACCAGGACGAGCACATCTCCTACGGGGGATGCGGCATGCCCTATTTCATCTCGGGAGACGTGAGCGACATTCGAGAGCTGATGAGCACGAGCTTCCACATGGTGAGGACTCCCCAGTTTTTCGAGGACGCAAAAGACGTGCGGGTGAGAATCCGCACAAAGGCCCTCTCCATAGACCGCCAGGCGAAGCTCGTCCGTGTCCTGGACCTTGCGACAGGGAAGGAAGAGGACCTTCCCTACGACAGCCTCGTGCTCGGTGTCGGAAGCCGGCCCAACAGGCTTCCCGTGCCGGGGGGAGACCTTCCAGAGGTCATGAGCCTGGCCAATCTCGCGTCGGCCATCGCCATCAAGGAACGGATCGCGAAAGGGAAAGTTGGCAAGGCGGTCATTGTGGGCGCCGGAGCCATCGGCTGCGAAATGGCCGAGGCCTTGAGCGACCTCTGGGGAATCGAGACCACCATCGTGGAGATCGCGGACCAGGTCATGCCCGTTATTTTGGACTCGACCCTGGCGCGGATGGTGGAGAATCATCTCAAGGAGAAGGAGGTCACCGTCCGCCTCAATGAAACCGTCCGTGAGATCCGGCGCAACGGCAACGGCGAGGGAGCTCTTCAGGTGGTGACCTCGGAAAAGGTTCTGGACGCCGATATGGTCATCGCCTCCGTCGGGGTGCGCCCCAACTCGGAGCTGGCCGGCCAGGCAGGGCTCCTCGTCTCGCCGCGTGGGGGCATCGTCGTCAACCGAAGGCTTCAGACCTCCGACCCGGACATCTACGCCGGTGGCGACTGCATCGAAGTGAACCATCTCATCACGGGTAAGCCCATCCATTTTCCTCAAGGATCCCTCGCGAACCGCCAGGGCCGGATCATCGGCACCAATTTGGCCGGCGGTCAGGCCACATTCCAGGGGGTGGTGGGGAGCTTCACCATCAAAATCTTCGACCTGGCCCTCGCATCCACGGGCATCTCCTTCCAGTCGGCTTTGCGGGAGGGATTCGATGCCATCCAGGCGCTGGTCATCCAGGCGGACCGGGCCCATTTCTATCCGACACAGGACCTCATGGTTTTGCACCTCGTGGTGGACAGGAAAACGCGGCGAATCTTGGGCGCCCAGGGACTTGCCAACAACGGGGATGCTCTGGTGGGAAAGATCAACAGTGTCGCCGGAGTCCTTCCGTTTCGCCCGACCCTGGAGGATCTCTCCAACATGGAACTGGCCTATTCTCCGCCCTTCGCAGCCGCCCTGGACATTCTGAACGCCGCGGCAAACACCGCTGAAAACATCCTCGACGGCTACAACAGGCCCGCGGAGCTGGAAGAATTCGAGCGGTGCATTCTAGGCGACGAGTCCCAGGAGGCTCTCTGCCTGGATGTGCGGGGACCCGCCAACGCGGCTCCGTTTGTCGCCTGCTTCGGGGATCGCTGGGTGAACATCCCCCAGGAGACCTTGAAGCACCGCATGGGGGAAGTTCCCAGGGACAGACGCCTCTTCGTCGTCTGCAATTCGGGGGTGCGGTCCTACGAGGCCTTGCGCCAGCTCGAAAATGCGGGGATTTGCGAGGCCGTGAATGTCCAGGGCGGAGTTGCGGCCCTCAAGAAAGCCGGGTTGCTGAATCTCGGCGATGAATAGAACCGTGGACCCAAAACGTGCAGGACTTCCCAACGGATCCCATTGGGATGCCCACCCGGTTGCAGTCCTCTGGGATCAGTCCCTCATATGGGGCCTCATATGCATTGAAACCATGGAGAACCTCGATGTCCCATACCGTCTCCTGAGCGCAGGAGAGATTGCGGGAGGGGCACTGGAGGAATACCGCGTTCTTCTGGTGCCAGGCGGCTGGGCTTCCCACAAGGTCAGCGCCCTCGGGGAGGAAGGAGGCGAGCAGATCCGCCGGTTCATCCACGAGGGCGGCACCTATTTGGGATTTTGCGGCGGTGCCGGCCTCGCCCTTTCGAGCCCCCCTTCCCTGAATCTCATTCCCCTCAAGCGGCTGCCCCTGTCGAAGCGCCTTCCAAGCGCCAGTGGAGAATTGTGGATCACGGGACCCCCCGGCCACGGGGCATGGAAGGACCTGCCTCCACAAATTCCGGTATCCGTCTGGTGGCCTTCCCAGTTCGCATTTGAACCCTGCGAATCCGTTGACTGCATCGCATCTTACTCGGCCTCCGGGAAAGATTTCTGGGTTGCCGACCTCCCCATGGCGGACATCAGGAGCGCATCCCTGAACATCGAGGAATGGGAGCGGACATACGGCATCAACCTGGACCCCTCGAGAATCCTCGGGCACCCGGCCATCCTCGAGGCCAGGTTGGGAAAAGGCGTGCTGATCCTCTCCTATCCTCACCTGGAGACCCCCGGAGATTTCTGGGGAAACCGCCTGTTCCGCAATGTGCTCGATTATCTCAACCGGATTTCCTCAAGGGGTCTCAAAAGCCGTGGTCTGGAGTACAGCGAAATTGGAGATCCTCCAACCCCACCCACACGGAGGACCCTGAGGCCCCTTGGCCGCTCGAAAGAGCGCATCGATGGGCTGATCCGGTTTGGGGAGCAACATCTGCTCTGGAACTGGAGGAACCCTTGGCTCCTTCGCTGGCGCAGGGGAATCCGGGGCCTGGAGTACGGGACCCTTGCCGTGGTCGCGGGATTCCTCCTCAGGCAGTTCGGGGAGATGTCCGTTGAAGGGGATCACTCCGACCCGTGGCTCGAACCGCTGGAAGACCTCGAAGGACACATTGAGGAGTTTTGCCACAAGGCCAAGCTCCTCCTCCTTGAGGAGAAGCTCTCGGCACAGACGGGCAACCTGACGAAACTGGGCCGAGTCAATGAGCGGGTGGACGCACTCCGCACCTTTCTATTCGGCGATCAAATGAATCACGCGGGACTGTCCAGGACCCTTTTCGACAATCTGGATTCATTGCTTTTCCGGTCCCTCCGCTTACGGGACGCCATGAGCCTTCGAAAATCCCCCACGTGCCCGACCTGACGGAAAATCTGCGCCTCGGCCCGGCGATCCCTCAAGGCCTGCCCGGAAAGACATTCTCCCAGCCCAGTTTGTGAACGACGGCCAAACCAACGAAAAGGGCCGCCACCAGGTATTCCAACACTTGACCCGTTTCGAAGAGCCTCAGGCTGACCCGCTTGCCGGCAACCTGAATGCCTCGGGGAGTCATGACATCCCCGGCAAGATGAATCAGTCCCGGAAGAAAGAGGACCCAGGTGCGAACCGCGAGAAAATGGGTGAACGCCACGGTTTCCAGGGGCAGGATGTTCCCGGTGGGACCGGATGTGGACTTGGAGAGAACCGGCAAAAGGAGGAAAGTGACGAAGGGAACGAGCCACAAAAGGAGCTCGTGGGTCAGGGCACGGTGACCGAAGATCCTGAATCGCCCAATCTTTTCAAGCTGATCCGGCAAGTTGGAACCGAAAGCGCACAGGCCGACCTCCCAGGGGTTGAGGTCCATCATGATGGCTATGGAAGCCCCCATCAGGGCATGATTTCTCCACTTCAAAGGTCGCTCACCTCGACGAATTGTGCCAAAGGCCCTTTCCGTCACACGTTGAATCGGAAGTGAATGACGTCCCCGTCCTGAACGGGATAGGTCTTGCCTTCCAGACGCACGAGACCCTGCTTGCGTGCGGCGGCGTAGTCCCCACACCTGTGCAGATCCTCATACGCGACCACCTCCGCCCTGATGAAGCCTCTCTGAATGTCGGAGTGCACCGCTCCGGCGGCTTCCAAGGCAGGGAGATCCCTGGGGACGGTCCAGGCTTTCACTTCGTCCTCTCCCACCGTGAGAAAGGTGGCGAGGCGAAGGAGCGAAAAGGAGTGCTCGATCACTCGATAGACGGCTGACTCGGCTATGCCGAAGTCCTCTCTGAATATAGCGGCCTCCGAGTCGGAAAGCTGGGCCATCTCCATCTCCAGTTTTCCCCGGATCACAAGGGCTTCAGCAGCCTCGAAGGAAACATCCGGCATGCGATCATCCTCGTCGGGATTATTCACCACCACGAGGAGAGGCTTGGCCGAGAGGAATGTGAAGCCTCTCAGTTCGGGAGCGGCGCACAACTCGGGCCTGGTCCGGAGAGGCTTCTCGCCGTTGATGACTTCACCGCAAGCCTCCAGCAGCTCCTTCTCAGGACCTGTGATCTTTTTCCCCCTCTTCAGTTCCATGTCGAGCTTCTCCAGCCGCTTTTCCACCGTCGCAAGATCGGCTATGAGAAACTCGTCCTCGAGATCTCGCAAGTCTCTGGACACATCGGGTGCACCGACGGCGAGATCGGTGAAGTTGCGGATCACCATGAGGATTGCGTCCACGGCGCGCATGTGGGTGAGGAGCAAGGACATGTACTCGGCTTTGCTTTCCAGTGCTCCGGGAAGCCCCTGTAAATCCATGTAGGTCATCTGGGCATGGGTCGTTTTTTTTGGGCGGTGAAGCCCGCTCAGCCAGTCGACCCTGGGGTCCGGCACGGTCACCACCCCGAGCACCGGCACTGCCTGCCCCCCCGGGGGTACCGACTCACCCGTGCGCTGGGTGAGGGCATTGAAAACCGTTGTCTTGCCGGACCGCTCCAGCCCGATGATCCCTATTCTCATTCTGCTCTCCAGGGGACTCTTCAGTTCATCCCGGTTTGAGGCCCGTCGGCCCGGTGTTCACGTGACGACGCCGACTGCCGCGTCCCCCTGATTCTATCCGACTCCTTGACAGGGCCGCCCATGTCCGCTTAGATGCATGCAAGAAGAATGTGCTCCAGACCCGGCGGCCGCAACCTTGACGGCCATTTTACGCGGTCATGACTCCAAGTTGAGGAACATCGGCTCCTTTCGAGTCTGTCCATCACCACGTGCCGACGAAGATACCCAAAGCCCTTGAAGACGTCAATCCTTCCAGAAATCACAAGTCTTGCCCTCCCGGAAACCTCACAGCTCAAGTCCATTCTTCGTATTCTGCCCGAAGAGGCGGCCTATTCACTGCTTGTCCTGGAGAGTATCCTGGTGAAGTGCCGAACACCGATCGGTAAAATCGACGCAGGGTGGGCTGCCGATTGGGTCGAGGCCATGGAATATGGAGAAAGACATCTCCAGAGGTTTTTAACGGAAAAACTCGGAATCCCCCTGATCACCCGAAGGCAAATGAACATCGCTCGGGGCGAGGCGGAATCATTCCTTGGGAAAGGCATCTGGGCCGCCACTTGGAGCGATGCACCCGCCGGGGCACTCGACAGCCCCGATTTTCCGCGGGTCTTTTTCGGCAAGGGGAGGCTCCTTTCGGGATCGCCATGGGTCGGGTTCTTCAACTCGAGAAAGCCCAGGGCCCTTGCGCCCCAAGAGGAGTGGCTCGCGGCCCTGCGGGTCCTGCTGCCTCACGTGGTCTCCAGTGGAGGCGGGATCGCGGGCAGCGTGGGGACCCTCACGTACGATCTTGCCACAGCTTATGCACAACAAACGGGTAGCCCCCTGCTCCTGGTCGTGCCCTTTCCCCTGGAACACCTCGAAAGCAGACGGCAGTCCTCCCTGTTCTCCGGTCCGGTCCATTCAGGAATTGTGCTCGCCCCAGTGTCAAGGGCCATCCCGTGTGCCAAACCATGCCGTCTGCTCCGCAGGGACCGGATGCTCGCCCGCCTCGCGGATGTACACTGTGTCCTGGCCATCACGTCAGGAGGAAATCTTTTTCCCATCCTTGAGGAGGAACAGTCCAGGCGGCCCCGCAACCGGTGGATATTGGCCCCGGCCCGGCGATGTATCGAAAACGAAGGAAACTTCCGTCTCCTGGAAGCGGATCCCGAAAGAACGCGATCTTTTTCGCTCCGCATCGAGGCTGATCTCCCGCCTTTTCTTGAAGCGGCGCCGGAGGCCCCCCCGGAAATCCAATGGAAAGACTGCCTTTACCACTACACGCGAGCCTGCAACGGAGCGTGGCCTGGGCAGTCCCATGAGGAATACCTGCAAAGCCTGCTCAGGGGAGATCCCGATTCGGGACACACTGCGCTTGACACTCTCATGCGCATGGTCGTGGAGGGAAAGATCAGGGCAGGCACAGGGCTTGTCAGAGGCTCGGAACCGGTCGTTTCGTGGACTTCCAGATCTCCACTGGAGCTTGAGTCGATCCGGCAATGGAATCCCGCGTTGATCCGCTGGACGTTCGAACCTTTTGGAATCGCCGTCGCGAGAACGGCCCTCAAGAAAATCGGGGCAAAGCCGGCGATCTACGGCGGCAATGCGCTCTACCTGCGGCTTGATCCGTCTGACCGCTTCCGGTTCCAGCTCCATCAACCACCAGGGCGTTCCTGGAAGCAAGAGAGGGAGTGGCGCTCACGCGGTGACCTTTCCCTTGCCGCTATTCCGGCGGAAGATGTGGCCATATTTGTCCCCGGACCCTTTGAGGCGTCGATCTTCAAGCACGATGCGCGATGCGGCTTTCCCGTCCTCGACCTGAGCTCGATCCTGGGGAGCTCCACGAAAAGCAGGGGCAAGGGTGATTCCCCTATTAACTAATGGGAATGCAACGGGTATAGTGTGCCGGTTCAATTCAAAGAGGAAGGAGCCATGGAACGCATGCGCAACACGGAAATAGCCCCCGCAGCGAACTTCATTCGAGCCATCGTCGAGGAGGATTTGCGCACCAACAAGTGGGAAGGACGGGTGGTGACGCGTTTCCCTCCCGAGCCCAACGGATATCTTCACATTGGCCACGCAAAATCCATCTGCCTCAACTTCGGGATCGCACTGGAATATGGAGGAACCTGCCACCTCCGCTTCGACGACACCAACCCGACCAAGGAGGAAACCGAGTACGTCGAATCCATCAAGGCCGACGTCAAATGGCTCGGGTTCGATTGGGACGAGCACCTTTACTACGCCTCGGATTACTTCGATCGACTCTATGACTTTGCGGTCCAGCTCATCAAGGACGGCAAGGCTTACGTCTGCGATTTGAGTTCCGACGAAATGAGAGAGTACCGGGGAACGCTCACGGAACCGGGCAAGGAAAGTCCTTACAGGAATCGGTCCGTGGAGGAAAACCTGGACCTTTTCACCCGAATGCGCGCCGGGGAATTCGCCGACGGGACCCGTGTGCTCCGGGCAAAAATCGACATGGCCTCCGGCAACATCAACATGCGGGACCCGGTGATGTACCGCATCCTCCACGCGGAACACCACCGGACCGGCGACAAATGGTGCATTTACCCGCTCTACGATTTCACCCACTGCGTGTCCGATTCCATCGAGAGGATCACCCATTCCATTTGCACTCTCGAGTTCGAGGATCACCGGCCCCTTTACGACTGGTTTCTGGACGAGCTTCAGGTCTATCATCCCCAGCAGATCGAGTTCGCGCGTCTCAACCTCACCTATACGGTCATGAGCAAGCGGAAACTGGTGGCCCTGGTGGAACAAGGCCATGTGAGGGGTTGGGATGATCCCCGGATGCCCACCATATCGGGCATGAGAAGGCGCGGCTACAGCCCCGAGTCCATTCGCAGGTTCTGCGAACTGATAGGGGTCGCCAAGCGGAACAGCACGGTGGATGCGGCCCTGCTGGAATACTGCGTGCGGGAGGATTTGAACAGGAGGGCTCCCCGGGTGATGGCCGTTCTCAATCCCCTCAAGGTCGTCATCGTGAACTACCCCGGAGAACAGGTCGAGGAACTGGACGCCATCAACAACCCTGAGGATCCTCAAATGGGATCGCGCAAGGTTCCTTTCTCGAGAGTCCTCTATATCGAACGAGACGACTTCCGGGAAGATCCCCCCAGGCAGTTCTTCCGGCTCGCACCGGGGCGGGAGGTGCGACTGCGCTACGCCTACTACATCACCTGCACGGGAGTCGTCAAAGATGAACAGACCGGTGAGGTGACCGAACTGCACTGCACCTACGACCCGGAGACCCGAGGGGGCTCCTCCCCCGATGGGCGAAAAGTCAAGGCGACCATCCACTGGGTTTCGGCGCCCCACGCACTGGAAGCGGAGGTCCGCCTCTACGGGAACCTCTTCCTGACCCCCAATCCGGGAGAAGACAAGGAAGGGGATTTCAAGGCGGACATCAACCCCGATTCTCTCCTGGTCCTCGAGTCGTGTCCGGTGGAACCGAGTCTGAGTAACGCTCCTCCGGGCCAGCGGGTCCAGTTCGAGAGGCAGGGGTATTTCTGCGTGGACCCCGACTCCACCGACGGCAAGCTTGTTTTCAACAGAACCTCCACGCTGCGCGACACCTGGGCGAAGATCGAAAAAAGCCTTAATCAGAGTTGAAGTTGACAGGTGGTGAGAAAATAAGTAGTTTCAGTTGCGTGGTTTTCCGGCTTCGGCTGATGGTTGATGTTGTGGACCCAGGAAAGGTGTTTTATGTTCGTACTTGCCAACTTGTTTAATGCTCTTGCCGTAATTCTTCACTATGTGCTTACATTCTACATGTATCTCATCATCGCCCGGGCCATTCTTTCGTGGGTGAATCCGGATCCACACAACCCCATTGTTCGTTTCCTTTACAGCGTGACGGAGCCTGTCCTCCTAGCCGTTCGGGCGCGTCTGCCCCTGTTCTTCGGAGGTGTCGATTTTTCACCTTTGCTCGTCATCCTGGTCATTGTCTTCCTGGACAATTTCCTGGTTCCCTCACTTGCCCAGTTTGCTTTCCGCCTTGGCGTGTGACGCAATCATCGGGATAAATCGCCATGGAGCTCAGTTCCGTAGACCTGCAACACAAGAAGTTCCGGGTACGCTGGAAGGGTTTGGACCCTCAGGAGGTGGAGCTCTTTCTCCAACAGCTGGCAGAGGAGATGCAAAGCCTGCGGGCGGAAACCGCAACCCTGCAGATGACCGTGCAGGAACAGGAAAAGGAGCTCAAGGGCTACAAGGAACGCGAAAAGGCTATTAGGAACGTCCTCCTCAGTGCTCAGAAGACCTCCGACCAGATGAAGGTGAACGCCGAAAGAGAGGCCAAGCTCATCGTGGCCGAGGCCGAACTGAAAGCTGAAAAGATTTTGCAAAGCGCACACCAGCGGTTGGGTCAGCTTCACGAAGACATCGCCGAGCTCAAGCGACACCGCATTCAGCTGGAGACCAAGCTCCGCACCACCATCGAAACCTATCAGCAGCTCCTCGACATGGACAAGGAAGAGGAAAAAGAAAGCGACCTTGGAAACAAGGTGAAGGTCCTCAACCGTTGAGTGCATCAACCAATGTGAGAGATACGATGACCATAAGCAAAGAACTCCTGGACATCCTCGCGTGCCCCAAATGCAAGGGGACGATCTTCCTCAATGAAGCTCAAGACGGTCTGGTCTGTGGCGCCTGTAAGCTCGTCTATGAGATCCGCGAGGGCATTCCCATCATGCTCATCGATGAGGCAAAACCCCTCGAAGAGTAGGCCGCCTTCCTCATGATCAAACGGGTAGAACTCCCTTCGGCGCTGAGAAACCGTCTCGCGGAAGCCATCTTGTCCTTTCCTCGGTGCCGGATTTTCGTCATCGGCGACCTCATGTTGGACACCTTCATATGGGGGGACGTGAACCGCATTTCCCCCGAAGCCCCCGTGCCCGTGGTGGAGGTGAGGGAGGAGACCAGGCTTCTTGGAGGAACGGCCAACGTGGTCCGCAATGTGGCGTCCCTCGGGGCCCAGGCATCTGCCGCGGGAACCATCGGGGACGACCTTTCCGGAAAGAGGATGGTGGAACTCTTCCGGGAGATCGGGGTTTCCGCCGATGGTCTGGTCATCGAAGAGGGTCGCCCCACGACCACCAAGACCAGGATCATTGCCCAAAACCAGCAGGTTGTCCGCTTCGACAGGGAATGGCGCAGGCCCATGCGCGGCACTACCCTCGAGAAGATCCTCGGATATGTCCATGACAGGATTCCACAGGTGGATGCCTTGATTGTCTCTGATTATGCTAAAGGGATGGTCACCCAGGAGATGATGGACGGCATCCGGGCGCTCCGCCGCCAAACAGGAATTCCCGTGGTCGTGGACCCGAAAGTGCGCCAGGTCGAACTCTACCGCGGGATGACGATGGTCACGCCCAATCACCACGAGGCCTCCCGCATGGCGGACAGAGAGATACATGACGAGGAAAGCCTGGGGGAGGCCGGAAGGCTGCTGATCCAAAAGCTTGAGTGCGAAATGCTGCTCGTAACGCGGGGGAAGCATGGCATGCGTCTCTTCCTCAACGACGGGACCACGGAGGACATTCCCACCGTGGCAAGACACGTCTACGACGTCACGGGTGCGGGGGATACAGTGCTCGCCGCGGTGACCCTCGGGATGGCCGCCGGGCTGTCTCCGGTAGAAGCGGCCATTCTAGCCAACATCGCAGCGGGAATCGTGGTGGGTGAGGTGGGAACGGCCACCGTGTCCGCGGCCCAACTCCTGGACGTCATCCAGAACAGCGGATAGCCGTTTTCGAGGCCGAATCCCCATCTGTTCGGCCACGGGGCAACCCCCCTCACGGGGATTTGATGCCAAAGGGAACCGTCACCCCCATGATTTTTGACAGCCAGATCTCGGGGTGCCCATGAGCCGGCCCAAGGAGCCCCCGGGGGCGAAGCTTCTCATGGGGCTTCTCTTCTGCGATTCCGCCGTGCAACAGCGGGCCCTGGAAGCCCTGAGTCTCAGTTTTGGGCCGTTGGATTTCCTTTCCAAACCCGAACCCTTCGTCTACACGAGCTACTACGATGCGGAGCTCGGCGAGGGCATCAAGCGCCAATTGGTGGGCTTCCTCCATCTCGTTCCCCAGGACGTTTTGCCGGACATAAAGGGCACCACCAACGGAATCGAGGGGGATCTGTCCTTCCAGGGAAAGCGGCGTATCAACATCGACCCGGGCCTTCTCACGGAAGAGCGCTTCGTGCTGGCGACGGGCAAGAATTTCACCCATCGGATTTATCTCGGCAAGGGAATCTACGCGGATCTGACACTGGTGTATCAAGGGGGCTCTTACCGGGCTTTGCCCTGGACTTATCCGGATTACAGGAACCCCATGATGCTCCACTTCCTGGGTGTGTTGCGGCAAAAGCTCCAGTTTCAGCGAAGCGGCAGGATTCCCCGGAAAGCGAAAAAGGCAGGAGATTCGGTTTGATCCACAGCATGACCGCATATGGGCGGGCCCAACGGGAAGAGGCGGGGTATTCCATCACCGTCGAAATCAAGGCACTGAACGGCAAATTCCTGGATATCGCCGTGCGGCTGCCCCGGAACTTCCTGGAGTTTGAGGAACCCCTCCGCAAACAGATTGCCCAGATGATCAGGCGGGGCCGCATTGAAGCGCACGTCCAGATCGAGAGCACCGCCTTCAGCCAGAAGGCTCCGCGGCTGAATCTCGCCATGGCCCGCCGCTACTGGGATCAATTGCAGGAACTTCACCGCAGCCTCCCTGGAGCCGAGAAGCCGACCCTGGGGATCCTGCTCCACATTCCATACATCTTCGAAACACGGGAAGCGGTTGAAGACCGGGAGCTCCTTCGGGAGCTCCTGGCGCAAACCGTGTCGGAAGCACTCGATCAGATGATCCGGTCGAGAGCCCAGGAAGGCGAGGCCCTCTTCCATGACCTCCTCACCCGGCTCACCCTGGTGCGAGAGGAGCTCTCGCTCATTGAGAGCCGCAAGGACCTGGTCCTCCAGGAATACCAGGTGCGCCTTCGAGAGCGGATGGAAGAGCTCCTGAAGGATGTGACCGTTGATGAGGGCAGGCTTCTTCAGGAGATCGGATACCTCGCCGAGCGTTCGGACATCAATGAGGAACTGGTCAGACTCCAGAGCCACCTGGACCAACTGGGGGAGCTCGTGGCCGGTGACATTGTCGCCGACGGCAGAAGGCTCGATTTCCTCATCCAGGAGCTCCATCGGGAGTCCAACACCATCGGAAGCAAGACCAGCGACCTGGAGACAGTGCAGGCGGTGGTCCGCATGAAAAGCGAAATCGGCAAGCTCAAGGAGCAGGTCCAGAACGTGGAATGACACGGATTCTGTTGGAGAAACCGTTGATGAATTCTCTCCCCATCCCTCCCGAGAGACGGAGGGTGTCAACCAAGTCACTATTTGAGCAATGAGAAAGGTCACCCATGGAAGTCAAACTGCTCAACATCGGATTCGGGAACACGGTCATCGCCAACCGCGTTGTGGCCATCGTATCTCCGGCGTCTGCCCCCATGAAGCGCTTGAAGGAAGATGCCAAGCTTGCCAACAAGCTGGTCGATGCGACCATGGGACGAAGAACCCGTTCAATCATCATCACGGACAGCGACCACGTGATCCTGTCCGGCGTCCAGGCCGAGACGATCGCCCAAAGGCTCCTTTCCGACAATCACCCGAAAGAGACAAACCTCCTGAAGCAGGAAAAAGAATAGTCCATGCCGAAGACCATCTCTCAGGGGCAGCTCTTTGTGGTATCGGCGCCGTCAGGCGCGGGCAAGACCACGCTGATTCAGTCCATTCTCCCCCAATGGCCGGATCTGTGCTTCTCCGTTTCGTGTACGACCCGTCTTCCGCGCCCGGGTGAAATCCCTGGAAAGGACTACCACTATCTGTCCCGAGACGCCTTTCTTCAAGGGATCCAGGGGGACCGCTTTCTTGAGTGGGCCCAGGTACACGCTGAATTCTACGGAACAGACGGAGACCAGGTCAGGGAATGGCTGGATCAGGGGAAGGACGTGCTTCTCGACATCGACGTTCAGGGAGCCCGTCAGGTGCGCTGCGCCTATCCCCTGGCCCGAACGATCTTCGTGCTCCCTCCTTCCCTGGAAGCCCTCAGGGAGCGACTCCTGGCGCGGAAGACGGAAACACCGGAGAAGCTGGAACGCCGCCTTCAGGGAGCCCTGGAGGAGGTTCGGGAAGCGGCCTGGTACGATTTCGTCATCATCAACGACGTGCTGCAGCAGGCTGTCGAGGACTTCCAGGCGATCCTCAAAGCCTGCCGCTGCGACCGGTTCCAGCAGGCCCCGCGACTGAAATCCCTCCTGAAAAAGCTGACGTCGCAACCGCTGAATCCCCTGGTACCCTGAGTCTCACCCATGAGAAGAAAAGAAAGACTCCTCAGGCGCGGGCATGTGGATCGGCGGTGTGAACCCAGTCCGCGAAGCCCTGCGCTCGAGGGCCGCCCATCCGTTAGAGCTCGTTTACTGCCGCGGCGATTCGAGGCTGCGGGAACTGGTTGAGCTGTCCGAGGCGAGAAACATCCCGGCCCGTCAGGAGAGCCGCGAGATCCTCGCCGCGCTGCTGGGGCATGTGCACCACCAGGGCGTGGCTCTCAGAGTTTCCGAGTATCCGTACACCGAACTGGACGAAGTGCTCGAGCTGGACCTCCGTGAGAGAGAACCGCTCATCGTCCTCGATTCCATCCAGGACCCCCAGAACCTTGGAGCCATGATGCGGAGCGCCTGCTTTCTGGGGGCGCGTGGGCTGATCATTCCCAAGGACCGGTCAGCGAGGGTGACGGCATCGGTCATCAAGGTTTCGGCCGGGGCGGCGTCTCATTTGGCTGTCATGCAGGTCACCAACCTGGCGAGATCTCTCGAACGGCTGAAGGAATCGGGCCTTTGGATCGTGGGGCTCGAGGCGGAGGGGAGTGTTCCCATACACGAAGTGGACCTTACGGTGCCGTTGGGTCTGGTGATCGGAAACGAACAGAAGGGCCTGCGCCCCCTTGTGCGCAGCCATTGCGACATTCTGGTCCGGATCCCTTCCCACGGTCCCGTCGATTCCCTCAACGCGGCCGTGGCCGGCGCCGTGGCCCTCGCCGAAGTGCAGCGGCAAAGAATATCGGCTCGCCGCAGACTGGCGCGAAAACAGCCGGATTCATCCTGAATCGCAGCTCGTAGCGCCGTCGTCTACGGGCCTCGCGCCCATCCCGAAAACCCTGTAGCCTATGGCCTTGTGCCCGTCTTGAACGCCCACAAGGGGCTATGCTACATCGCGGCACGCAGCTCTCATTCATTTGGCGAATACCCGGAAAATCCTACCTGATTCTGGTCCGCTCCCCAAACAGTGCGGTGCCGATGCGCACGAGGGTGGCCCCCTCCTCCACGGCCACTTCGTAATCGTGGCTCATGCCCATGGAAAGCTCCGAAAACTCGTCCGGCCTTGACGCTTCCTTCCTGAGCCGCTCCAGCAGTTCCCGAAGCTTCCGAAAATGGGGCCTTAGTCTTCGGGGTCATCGAAGTATGGGGGAAGGGCCATCAAACCTCTCAGGGATAGGCCGTCCATGCGGTCGACCAACCGAAAGAGGTCCAGCACATCTTGAGGGGCCGTGCCGCTTTTCGTTTCCTCCTCCCCAAGGTTCACCTGTATCAGGACCGGGATCGCCCGTCCCAGCTTCCGGGCCTGCCGGTCGAGCTCCCGTGCGAGGCTCTGCCGGTCTACGCTGTGGATCCAGTCAAAGCATTGGAGAGCTGCCTTGGCCTTGTTCGATTGAAGGTGCCCTATGAAGTGCCACGAAACGGGAAGGTCCAACAAAGCCTCAACCTTGCCCCGAGCCTCCTGCACATAGTTTTCCCCGAGTATCCCGATGCCGGCGAGAACTCCCTCACGGATCCTCTCGATGGGCACGGTCTTGGTGACTCCCACAACCCGGACTTCATTGGCGGTAGCGCCCCACCCGGGCGCACGCGCCCCGGATTCTCTCCTTGATCGACCAAAGATTCTCAGCGATGGAAGGCATAAATTTTGCTCTTTCATGACAACGGGGGATATGTCCTTCACCGATCCAGCCGCATAAAGTACAGGCTACTTACCAAGTACATCGATGCTTTGACGCTCCCTCTCGACCGCTTGGGGGAGAGGGCTGGATTCATCGTGCCCCGAGGAGATTGAGCCACACTCTTTGAAATGAGAGCATCGGTCGCCGAGCCGCATCTGTCTGGAGACTTCTTTTCGGTTACGCACCTTCGTTCCTAAGATACGGCCTCTTTCGCAGAACTTCATTCTCAAATATGCGGTAAATCTATGGATTGCCATATCCTGCCGGAGAGCCTCATGCAGTTAAGCCTTTTCCCAGTGCACGATCCACCCTGCATGTCCGAATTCCCATCGCTCCCTCACCACGGCGAAAGCGGAATCCAGACAAATCGATGCAGTGAACGAGAACAGAGTAAGGAGTGAAGGCTCTTTCCTTGAGTGAATACATGCGACGGCCAACTGTCTTCATGTCAGGTTCTATTGATCTTCTCCCTCAGCTGGCGCACTTGGGTGAGCCCCTGGGTATTGCCAAGCTTTTCGAAGGCCTCCGCTGTGAATTGGAGTACCTTCAGCGCCTCATCCTTATGGCCACCCATGGCGAGGACCTGGACGAGCAGAGGTCCGATCGCTCCGATGGCGTCGGGACGGCCGAGCCTTAGGCTGATCGCGAAAGCCTCGGAGAGATCTTCGTAGATCTGCTGGATTCCCCCTGTGTTGTGATCACCGCGCTGCAAACGAAGAGACGCGGTAGAAAATTTGATGTGGGCGATGCTCTCGATGTCCCCCAGGCGCTCCGCGATGGGCAGGCGCTGTTTATGCAGCGTCGAGCGCTTCATCCAGTTCCCCACGCGCCACAAGGATCTCGGCGATTCTTCCCTGCGTCACCGCCTTCGACGCACGTCCCCAAGCCGCTCATACACCGGCAGCTGTTCTTCCGTGCGGATCCGAAGCGCTTCATCCAGTTCCCCACGCGCACATAAGGATGTCGGCGATTTTTCCCTGCGTCACCGCCTTCTGATCGAACGTCCCCAAGACGCTCATACACCGGCAGCTGTTCTTCCGTGCGGATCCGAAGCGCCTCATCCAGTTCCCCACGCGCCATAAGGATGTCGGCGATCTTTCCCTGCGTCACCGCCTTCGATCGAACGTCCCCAAGACGCTCAAATACTCCGGCACTTCTTCTTCAGCGGTCCGAAGCGCCTCATCCAGTTCCCCACGCGCCAAAGGATGCCGGCGATTTTTCCCTGCGTCACCGCCCTCGATCGAACGTCCCCAAGCCGCTCATACACCGGCAGCTCTTCTTCCGTGCGGATCCGAAGCGCCTCATCCAGTTCCCCACGCGCCTAAGGATGTCGGCGATTTTTCCCTGCGTCACCGCCTTCGATCGCAAGTCCCCAAGCCGCTCATATCACCAAGTACTTCTTCCTGAGCAGCCGCAGCGCTTCATCCAGTTCCCATCGCGCATAAGGATGTCGGCGATTTTTCCCTGCGTCCCGCCCTCGATCGAACGTCCCCAAGCCGCTCATACACCGGCAGCTCTTCTTCCGTGCGGATCCGAAGCGCTTCATCCAGTTCCCCACGCGCCATAAGGATGTCGGCCACCCCACCCCGGGCGATTGCCCATTCGCCCTCTGCGCGGGCGTTCCTGAACGCAGTCGCGGCGTCTTCAAAGGCCTGCTCCGCATCTGCGAGTTTGCCGACGGTGAAATTGGCCCGGCCATGGCGCAAGAGAGCACTTCCTCGATTGACTCCCGTCGCATCGGACCCCAGCATCATTTCAAGTACCCGGTCCTGCGCTTCCCTCTCGCCAAGGCGTTCGGCGCAGTCGGCGGCAACGAGAAGGAGGCCATGGCCCGGCCGCACACCCATGCCGTCGAGCTTGGCCAAAGCGGGCTGCAGCACCTCCCAGTGCGCTCGGCGTGCATCGTGTTCACGGTCGAAGAGATACCGAGCCCCAGCCTCGGCCGCGTTGTCGAGGAGCGTGGGGTCGGGGCGGGCGCAAGGAGGGAAAGACGCGCCAGTTCGACGGCCCTCGAGTCCCAGGGAAGTGCGCCGCCGGCATCCCGCCACGCTTTGCCAAGGGCCGGCAGAGCCGCTTCCGCAAGACGGCATGTCGTCTCCTCATCCAGACTGCCTGCCAGCGGCCGCGCCAGGGGATTGGCCGCGGCGTGGTGCGTTTCCTTCAGCATCCCCCAGTCGTCGGCGAGACCGAGGCCCAGGAGCCTTTGGAGTGACGCACCGGGGTCTGGGACACCGGCCGCCGCGCCCGCGGCATGCAATGCGGGGTGCGGGACTGGAAGCCCCGGAGAGAAGACGCAGGCAGCACGCAGCATTGTCGCCTGAGGCGGCGTCAAAGCCTCCCGGTAGCTATCAAACGCCATGCGCTGGAAGAAAGCCACCATGGCGTTCTCCTCGTCTTTGGCGACCCCCGACCCCATGAGCCTGCTGACCTCTTCCGGCGGGGTACCGGTCTTTCGGAAGTGCTCGATCGCGTCGAGCGCCTTCTGCGCCACCTCCGTCTCTCCCTTGAGGATCGGTTTTGTGAGTACCGCCTGCAGACCCGGATTGCCTGCCGCCGCCTCCAGGGCGGGCCGCACAAGTGTCCAGTCCATCGCGGAATCTTCCGTCTTTGCAGCCCGGGCCGCCGCGCGCAGCTGTTTGACCCGATCACCCTCCTCCATCGGCCTCAACGGGATGCGGGCAAGGTCCTGGGCAAGGTCGCCACCGCGCTCGTCCGGCACGGTGAAAAGATACCGGCAGGTGATGAGAAGCCGTGAGTCGGTCTGGGCCTTTTCAAATGCATGGATCAAGGCCTTTACGGTCCCGAGGTAGCGCTGCCGCACCCGTGTGGGCGCGTCGGTTTGCGCTGGTGTCTCCAGAATCTTTTCTAGATCGTCGACCACAAGGAGAACAGGCTGCCGGTCGAGCGGGCCTTCGAGCAGCGCCTCCAGCGCGTCGCTCAGCGCTTCCGCATCGGCCATGACGGCGTCACGCCAGGTCGCTCTGGCTTCTGCCCTTTGCTGGGCCGGGATGGCGTCGACAATGCGGTCAAAAATGGTCAAGGCGTCGTACGCCCCAAACACGACCACCGTCGTGTGGCCCAGTCATCCGGCTCGCGATACGGGCAGCCAAGCTCGACTTGCCGAGATTGCCCATGCCGTGAATGAGCACGGCCGCGGCGCCGTCGCGAAACTCCTTCAACACCGCCTGCGCCTGCCGCCTGCGCCCCACGAATTCCCCGGGCTTGGCGACCGGGACCTCCCCGCGCACCTTGTCGAGGAACTGATCCTCGTGCGCGGCGCTCGCGAGCTTGCGCTTGGGCAGCCCCCTGGCCGCCAGCGCTCCGCCGCCTCTGGGACCAAGGTAGAGCCGCGCCAGATGCCAGTGCTGGCCGCGCCGCAGGTCTTCCCTTTGCGCCCGGCGCAGTTCCAGCCGCGCCACGGCTGCCGCACGGGGAATCCGCTCACGCCCCGCCAGTTCTCGGTAGAAAGTCCGGGCGAAAGCCGCGGCATCCGCGTCGTAGACCGAGCCGTCCCACCCGAGCACATTCGCCACACCCGCACGCGCCAGATCGCGCACAAAGGGCTCGAACCAGCGGGCGCCTTCTCCGGGGGACTCGGCCTGCTCGGCGGTTCGGCAGGCGGAGAGAAAGACCAGCGGTGTCCGCTCCGGATCGCCGAGAAGCCCCACGATGTCCCCGGCATCCGCATGGGCGACTTCACCCACCTCGTCCTCGAGCACCAGCACATGGCCGCGCCGCGGATGGATGTCCCCATGGCAGGAGAGGTGGAGGGCCTCGAACGGGCCGTCCAGGTCCAGGCGCTCACCGAGAAACCGGGCGGCGCCGCTCTCCTCCACGACCAGGTGCAGGGGAAGCCGCGCGGTGGCATCGAGGATCGCCGTTTCCTCGGCTTCGAAATCAAGGACGGTTTGACCTTCCGGGGCCGCCGCCATGAACATCAGCTGCAGGTCGCTGTGACGGGGTGCGATCGGTTCCCCTTTAGTCCCGATCCGCCGCACCACCTCGAAGATCTGGACCACGTCGTCGGCAAGATGCCCGTCCCGGTTTGCCAAAAGCTCCCAGGGCGCATCGAGCATCGCCCGCGCAAGGGGTTCGCTCATGTCGTCGATCCGGATTTCCAGCGACCGCGGTCCGGCCCCTTTCGTCCAGGCCGACGCCCAGCCGTTCCCGTCGAACCAGGTGAAGATCTCGCGGCCGATGGCGAGAAGCTCTTCATCATCTCCGAGGAGAACCGCCTCGTTGTAACGTGCAGCCCATCCTGCGAGTGTCCCCTGCGCCTCATGGCCGGCAAGGCGATTCTCCGCGGGAGAGCCACCCTCCGACCGGCACAACACATCCGCGCCGACTTGTTCAATGCGAGCGTCCATGCCCTGCCCCTCCTTCGTCTCGACAGCGATTCTCAGCCCAGCACCAGGGCATCGATGAAGTCGGCGGCCGACGTCCCCAGTTTCCGTTTCACGATGTCACGGTGCTCGGCGTAAAAGGTGACATTCAGCGTCATCTTCTGGGCGGCCGTCCAGAAACTCACCTTTTGCCCGCCCCAGGAAAAGAACAGGAACCTCCGCCGTGCGTCAGCACCAGAAAAATAGAACGCACCCAGCGCCATCGCCAGCGCGTCATTGGCCGCCTTCTGGATCGCCCCAATCTGGAAGTTGCCGCTCATCTTCGTCGATGTATGAAAATCGAAGAGCCGGATCGTGCCATCCTCTTCAGCGAGCGCCGCCAGTGCTTTCAGCGATTCCTGAAGCACCGCCAGCTGGTTCTGGGTGGCTATAGCCGTGATGATGGCGAGCGCCGCTTTGTCCATGCGAATCTCACCTTCGCTCTGATCATATTGGACGAATGCAAGCTGTTCCGCCGTCCAGCCAAGGTTCTCCAGGATCTCAACATATTTCTGATACCATGACCGGGTCTGGCCAAATCGATCGAAGGCGCCGCTGGCCCCCCTCTGGGCGAGCTGAACCGAGAAGAGGACGTCATCCTTCTCCTGTGCGCTCACACCTTCGACGAAAGACAGCAGACTTCCGACGTTCACGGCCGATTGAAGGTCTTCTGGCCTCGACGGTGCGGGCGGCATTGGCGGATATGCCGGTGTGCCGGATCGGGTCGTCTTGGCGAAAGACTTGAGATCGGGCAAGGGGGTTGGGGCGAGGTTTGCGTCGGCGAGGGTCAGGGTCTTGATGTATCTTTCGATGGACATACTCAAGCCTCCTTGCTTTGGAGGTTGGTGGATGGGCACAGCCGCTTCGTTTCTTCATGTCACCGGGCCGGTCTCCTCGACAGACTGCATCCAGGGTCAGGGCTCGAAGTTCCCCGAACGAATTCACTGCATGGAAGACCTAAATTGAGCGATTCACTCTCTGAAAGCCCTTAGAAAATGCCTTGCCATGCGGGCGGGGATAAACCCCGCCCCTACGATGTGGGTTAAAGGACATTTTCGTAGGGGAGGGCTTTACGCCCTCCCGCAGTGACAAGCATGCTGTAAAATCGCTCACTTTAGGGAAGATTTTCGGCCTTTACGAATATGGTTGGATGTTGCGGAAACCTTTCCCCACACGGCCTGCCCGCAATGTCCGATCATGACCTAAGCCGGAACACTGCAGGTCCCGGAGCAGGGAACAGCACCCCCCACTCCGGGGGGCTGTTCCGTGTTGACTTACCCGTGGCCTCCTCGCAGCTGTGCCGCATTTCCTGCATCATGAACCGCCGGCATAACCACGGGAAACTTCGGGTATATGACATGATCACAACGAGTTGCGCTTTCTGATCAATGGCTTGGATTATGGAGAACCGGCGGGGTCATGTCAATGGGCAAGGGCTTAGGGGTGTATCCGGCGGGTGCGGAAAGAAACCGAAAAAGCTCTCTGACAGGTTACGAGAGATACCAAGACAAAAGCAGCGCAGAATCCCCACGAATGAAGCTTCGGGGTCCTGGCCGTCTGCCTCGAGCGCACTATTTTCCTGTGGCGAGCCCTTTCCAGGTTCAATCAGCTGGCTCGATGACCCCGTATTCCAGGAGCCAACTCAGGGTCTCCCAGAGGGGCAGGCCTACCACGTTGGTGTAGGATCCCGAGACTGCCCGCACGAGGAATGCTCCCAATCCCTGGATCCCATAGGCACCAGCCTTGTCCAGGGGTTCGCCCGTCTTGACATAGGCATCGATCTCCCTGGCGTGGAGATCCCTGAAGTGGACCAGGGTCCTCACGGACTGAACTATGGAGAGGGAGCTCTCATCGTGGATCAGGCACACACCGCTCAAGACCTCATGGGTCCTTCCACTGAGCTCCTTGAGCATTTCCCTGGCTTCCGAGGCGTCGGCGGGTTTTCCGAAGATCTTCCCGTCCAGCACCACGACCGTGTCCGCGCCCAGAACCCACGCGTTGGGGTTGAGCTTCGACACGGCCGCGGCCTTCTCTTTCGCCCAGGCTTCCACCTGGGCCAGGATCCCCCTGCCCACCCCGCCGTTCTCCTCGGCACCGCTCGGGATAACCTGGAATTCCAGTCCCATTAAACCGAGCATCTCACTCCTTCGCGGAGAAGCCGAGGCCAGTATGAGAGGCTGGAGCATCCGGTACAGTTTTCCAGAGCCTGGACAGATCGGGCTCATTTGTGGCCAATTCCGGAATTGTGGACCGCAGGCAGTTTGAACACCGTTCGGGCATTGAGGGTTGTCCGGCGACCGACCTCCTCGAGGGTGCATTCCTTGAGCTCCGCTATCTTTTCCGCCGTGTAGAACACAAAAGCGGGTTCATTGACCTTGCCGCGGTAAGGGACCGGGGCAAGGTAAGGCGCATCGGTTTCCACCAGGAGTCGATCCAGTGGGGTTCGCCGGACGACTTCCTGCTGGATCTGCGCTTTGGGGAAGGTCACGGTGCCCGGGATGGACAGGTAGAACCCCATCTCCAGGCACGCTTCCGCGACGGCCCAATCACCGGAGAAGCAATGGAGGATTCCCCCGGTGAGACGGGAATGATACCCCCCGATGACCTTGAAAAAGTCGTCGAAAGCGTCCCTGATGTGAAACACGGCAGGAAGCCTCAAGGCGCAGGCAAGGTCAATCTGCTGCTCCAGGCATCTTCTCTGGACAGGTCGCGGCTGGCGGTCCCGGTAGTAGTCCAGGCCGATTTCTCCGATGGCCACCACCAGGTCGTTTCTAGCCACATCCTCGATGCGGACCAGGGTTTGGGGGCTCAATTCATGCGCTCCGTGGGGATGCACGCCCACCGTGGCATAAATCCCGGGATAATCTCCAGCCAAAGCGGCGGCCTTCTCGCTGCTGGGCAGATCAATCCCGATGGACACAATCTCTTCAACTCCCCGGTCCCTGGCACGCGCCAGGACTGAAACCAGGTCATCGGCAAACTCGGGGAAATCAAGGTGCGCATGGGTATCAATCAACATCTCGTCCAACCTCTCCAAAGCTTCTGGGCCTTGCAGCAAAGCCTTTTGCCTTGCTTGACCATTCCTCTCCCTCTATAATGCCCCCCTACAGCGTTTTGGCTTGCAGAAGGCGTTGAACTCCCGACTCTTGAGAACTCTACCACATCGCTTTGTTTTCTCTCGTCGGGGTTCGCGGTGCTCGCGGCCCGAGGACAACCCTCTCCACGGTGAGACAGAATATGCAGGGTTTTGCTTTCCTCCCGGCAATTGTTGTCCAGAGAGCTCCGGGCATTTCGGAATGGGGCCATCGGCGGGTTTCTCCTCATGCCGCCAGAGTGATGATCGTTGCCTCCCGCTGTTCTTTGATCGGGTGATCAAAGCGCCGACTGCGTTCTCGGACCTTCAATGACGGAGTCACTCAGCATGAAGAATATTCGTCTCTGGCCAATTCCGGTGCTGTTTCTTACCATGGTTCTCCATTGCCAGGCAAGCTGGGCTGCCAAGGCGTACATCGTGGACACGAAGGATGCGCCCATTCGCTCGTCTCCCAACTCCCAAAGCAAGGCCTTTGCCACGCTTGAGCCGGGGACCAGCCTGGAAATTGTGAAGGGCTCCGACTGGACGCTTGTGCGCTTCACGGACTCTGAAGGCAAGCCTCGCGAGGGTTGGGTCGCCACGGGAGCATTGGGGGCCAGGCCTCCGGAATCGACCCTGACCAAGGAACTCCAGAATGAAAACGCCGCCCTCACCGAGCGCCTGGCCCAACTGGAGAAGGAGCGCGAGCAGCTGCACCAGCGGGAGAAGAAGCTTTCCGACGATCTTTCCAAGCTGCAGACAGACCATGAGCGACTGAGGAGCGGGTCGGCGAATTACGTGGCCCTGAGGGACGAGTACGACGCGACGAAAACCAATCTCGCGTCGGCCCAGGAGAGTATTCAGACCCTCACCCAGGAAAATGAGAGTCTCCGCCTGTCACGTCGGGTCACCTGGTTTGCGGCGGGCGCTTTCGTCATGTTCTGCGGATGGCTCATCGGGTGGTTCACCGGCCGCCACCAGAGAAAGCGCCGAATCATATACTTCTAGTACAACCTGGCGGAGGTCTCTTTCCAGTTGAGGCGGGCAGGATACAGCCCTGCCCGCCCCCAAAAGGGTATGGACTCGGGCTTGGTCGCACTGGGGCCATGGTCGGGAATTCTTCGGCCACGCTGGAGTTTTGCACCATCCCGACGATCAAACTCGTTCCCGTGTGCTTGTGTTGACACGCCCAGTCCCTTGTGCTATGCACCAATCCATCCTTTCGTCGTGCCCCCGTAGCTCAGGCGGATAGAGCACAGGATTCCTAATCCTGGTGCCACAGGTTCGAGTCCTGTCGGGGGCACCATTCTTATCAATGGGTTAGAGGTGGTCGCCTGAATCTCTTTTTCGTTTACATACGCGCACTTCAGATTTACCCCTTTGTTTTTCTTGCCCGTGTGCTCCCCCCACACGCTCCAATGAAACACCGCCTTCTCACTGTGATGTACGCCACTGGTACACCGATACGCGCCTTCCCAACAAAACATAGAGCCTTCTGTTGATTCTGGGGGAAACTGTGGGGGGGCAGCAGTGGAATGCTGAGATGGTATTGACAATCCCGCCCGAAGATTCCTTCGCGACGTCCCGGCGTTCCCGTGAAGCAGAAGCAACTGGGGATCTGTGGTACACAGCTGGAAGGCACGCTCCCCTCGCCTCCCCCGGCCCCTTGCGGGCGCAACGATGTCGACGGGCACAAGGCCCTGTGCTACACCAGCTTGACTGCAACTTCGTATGAGAGGTTCTTGCGTAGTGGCTCCATGGTAGTCTTGCTCACCCTCGCTTCCGCAGCATAGTTCAAGTCTATCAGCCGGTCTACGGACTTCTACGGCTTCCCGGTTACCCCCCGGGGGGGGGAGATGACACCACTTCAGGCAATAA
>CAVOPT010000002.1:0-14422 GCA_963698165.1 uncultured delta proteobacterium | reverse complement strand
TAACACCCAAGCTAAGCCGCCACCAACCGCAGCAACCACGCACGAGACTCCTAGAATCGCTCATGCGGTCGGTGGTCGGCTTGAGCGCTTCGTTGGGCCATAGCGAAGAGAACCAATTGTGCCTCCAGTCCGTTGATTTCGAGCATCTCGACAGATGCCATGCTATTCTTCTGCCCTGGGTCCCTCCGCTCTTTTCCTCGCTGGATGTCGCTTTCTGGGAATAAGCTTGATGAGTGAACGCAACGCCGTATTGACTGATTCTGAATCGGGGAAATATTCCCGCACATCTGGTGCTAAGACCACTGCCCCCTCTTGGGGCTTGATCTCTTTGACTTCCTTTGTGCCATCTGCGCGATGGATGGTAATCGTATACCCAGCCTGCATCGCTCGATAGTGCTTGCCACGGGTCCCACCGGTGAAGTCATATTCAGCCCACATATTGTCGCTATCTCTCCGGGTTGTCTTAGTCGATGCCTTCTTCATACTGTCTCCGTTCTCTTCGCGTTGCCTCTCGGCAACTGATAATGCGTATGTTTCTGCCCCGTTCGGTATAGCTCACCACCAAGACGCGACCGTTTTCAGAAGTGCCGGTGTCGATATAGCGCTGCTCGTCTGCTGCATGGTCTGGATCGTGGATGGAGATGGAGAGAGGATCGTAGAAGACCGTGACGGCTTCTTCGAAAGTGACCCTGTGCTTATGATAATTCTCAGCAGCTTTCTCTGCATCCCACTCAAAGCTCAGTCTCATTCAGCCCCCTCTGAGGCATACGGTGTCACAGCTACTGAGGGCCGGCAGGTAGCCCAACGATCTGAATAGATGGAAATGTTTCCTTGATATGGCCTTTATAGCATGCCAAATTTTCCAGGGTTGGCGATATTCGGGTATCGAAAATGGACTGCTGTCCAGGTGGTTTGCCGTAAGGTCGAGGGTACACGGCGGGAAAATGGAAAGCAACGGACAATTCAAGCCGAATCAAGGTTTGCGCCTGATGGGCCCGGTCCGTCCCCTTCTCCGAAATGATAAGGAGACCCTGGCCTGGACCCCAGGGCAGAGGGCGCGCGCACGTGCTGCCACGGCTTCGGGGTGACGTTCAGTTCACCCATGATCAGGATGCTCCGATGGGGGCGGCAAAGGGGGGAGGTGGCTCGATGGGTTGTCAGTCGCTCACAATCTCACTCAAAACGACTGTGATGTTGTCGAGCCCACCAGCCTGCTTGGCGAGATCGATGAGCCTCTCGGCTTTTTCCGGAAGGCCCACGGGAAGGATGAGGACGGAGTGGATCGTGCCGTCGTCGATCATGTCCGAAAGGCCGTCCGAACACTGGAGGAAAATGTCCTGGGGAACGACGGCCCCTCGGATCAGGTCCACGGCGAGGGATTCCTGGGTGCCGACGGCCCGAAGGATGACGTTGCGCATGGGGTGCTTGCGGGCCTCGTCCTGGGTGATGACGCCCTGATCGAGTTGTTCCTGAACCAGCGAGTGATCGTGGGTGAGCTGCTTCATCACGCCATGTCGCAGCAGGTAGGTGCGGCTGTCCCCCACGTGGCCGAGAGCGAAGCGTTCGCCGTGCAGGACCAGGAGCTCGGCCGTGCAGCCCATTCCCTTGTGTTCCGGGTTGTCTTTCACGTGCTGAAGGATGCGCTGGTTGGCCAGGTCGTATGAGCCCTGGATGAGCTGCACGTTGTTGTCCTCGGAGCGATGATCCGCTTTCGAGAAAACCTCCAGGGCCGTATCCGCGAAGAACTGGCTGGCGAGTTCCCCGGCCGCCGCGCCCCCCATACCGTCCGCAAGGACACAGAGCCCAAGTTCCGCCTTGAGCAGGAAGGCATCTTCGTTGTTCGTGCGTTTGAGTCCTACGTCGGACTTGCCGTACAAGAGGGCTTTGAGCATTGATTGACCTGACCGGATGCCTTGCCAGCCGCCCCGGATTGCGGCGGTGCGCCAACTCAGCGGGGAACGGGTTCGTCCGCGCCCGGAAGTTGCCTCGATTCGCTTCCCGACTTCGCCTGCAGTGCCCTGGCCCACTTCGGCAAACGGAGTGCATCCGCCGGTCAGGATCACACACCCCGCAAAGGCACCCGGTGCATTTGTGGAAGGCGTTTGGCGGCCCTCCGGCATTGGCGAAGAGTGTCTGATCTCAGGGTCAAAGGGTGCCGATGATCATGGCTTCCATGAAACATCAATTGCACCGACTGCTGGTGTGAAGCTATAATAGATTCGTCACGCTCCCGATGCAAGTGCTTCGTGTCACTGTGAATCGCCACGACTCGGCCCCTCGATCCCGATGCTGAGTCCACTCAACCAAAAGAATTCGAGTCTACAACAATGAAGCGCGCTCCAACCATTGTGGTCCAGTTTGTCCACCTGCACGGACCCCTGAAGGGTCAGATTCAGGAATTCACGGAACCCGTGATTTCCATTGGGCGACACCCTGACTCTTCCATCAGGTTCCCGGCGGACCTCGCCGTGGTTTCCCGCAAGCACGCGGAGATCACCAGGGATGGCAATCGATTCAAATTGGCGGACCTCAGCACCAACGGGACCTACGTCAACGGGAAGCGGGCCAAGGAGGCCTACCTCAAGAACGGGGATGTGCTGACCTTTGCCGAAGGAGGTCCCAAGGTGAGCTTCCTGATGCAGATGAGAGAGGAACAGGAGGAGGCCGCCCCTGTTTCCGAAGTGGTCCTGGAGGCGCCGGTGAAGGAAGAAATCCAGGCCCCTCGAAAAGAGCCTGCAGTGAGGCCCCGGGCGGTTCCCGAGGAACCCGAGATAGCCTCCCAACCCGTGAGTGCCCCCCTCGTTTTTCAATACGGACCCACCCTGCGCTCCTTCAAGCAGCTGCCCGTAAACATCGGGAAGCATCCCCAATGCCAGTTTTCACTCGACCACCCGGGGTTGCTCGACATGCACGCCCAGATCCTTTACGCCCAGAGCCAGTACTGGGTGAAGGATCTCACCGGCCGAAGCCTCGTGCAGGTGAGCGGGCACCCCGTCGGTCTGAAGCCTCATCCTCTGAAAACCGATGACCTCCTTGTCTTGAGCCCCCAGGGGCCGACGTTTCGTTTTCTGGGCGAAGGTCGCCTGGCGGAGGTCGAAGAGGCCCTCCCCGAATCTCCCGACAGCCTTTCCCCACAGAGGGACCAAGGGCTCCAGGGGGCATCCGGCCAGGAAAAACCCGATCGAGAGAGCAAATCCATCTTCAAGAAGCTCTTCAAGTAACCGATTCGTCATGGGATGGGGCACCTCTGATGCCAAGTGGATCTCGCGGGGAGCTCGAAAGATCCGGTCTCCGTCGTGATGGAATCAGGGGGAGGCTTCCGCCCGTGGAAGGTCAGCCCTTTGTGGGCCGTTCTCCTTGGAATTCCAAATGCTGTTGAGGTGCGTTCATGATCGCCAAGTGTCCCAACTGTCAGAGGGAGTACAGCATCGAAGAGGCCCGCATTCCCGGAGAGGGAGCCACGGCCCGGTGCAACGGCTGTGGTCATCGCTTCAGGGTGGAACCGCCCCCGGGAAGGGAGGAGATGGTATGTCCGAAATGCGGCACCAGGCAGGCCCCTGGGCCGGAGTGCATCCGGTGTGGGGTAGTCTTCGGGAAAATCACGGATCAGGCTGATCCGGCTCTTGTTGCGGGAGCTCTTCAGGATGCGGGAGGTCGGGAAGGAACTCGGGTCACTGCCCCAATCCAGGCTGATGCCCCGGTGGATGTCGTCCCCCCCAGTCATGCCGATGGAGCGGGCTTTTCCATCGGTTCCGCTGTCAAGTTTGGGTGGGCCAAGGCCAGGGAGCACCTGGGCTTCTTCATTGGGTTCTTGATACTGGGAGGAATGCTGGTTCTCCTGCCGGGTTTCATGGCGGATCTGGCCGACAAACATGCTCCGGCCGTCACTCGGTTTCTCTTCCGTACCGTGGCGATCGTCTTCGAAGCAGCCGTGACCATGGGGTTCATCAAGGTTTCCCTCAAGGTGCACGATGGAGACAAGCCCCAACTTTCAAGCCTCCTCGACTGCCTGCCCCTTTTCTTCAAGTACTTCCTTTCAACCCTGCTCTATGGACTCGCTGTTCTGGGTGGGTTCATTCTCCTCGTTGTGCCGGGGATCATCTGGTCCATCAAGTTTTCCTTTTACGGCTACTTCATTGTGGACCAGGGGCAGGGTCCGCTGGAGGCCCTGAAGAGCAGTGCCAGGATCACCGCCGGGGCCAAGATGGACATCTTTCTCCTGGGCCTGGCTCTCTTGGCCGTCAATGCGCTCGGCGCCCTCGCCCTGCTGGTGGGGCTTTTCGTCACCATCCCCCTTTCCATTGTCGCCTTTGCCTATACCTTCCGAAGACTCACGGCACTGCGCGGGGCGCTGTGATTTCTCCCCGGTCACTGGGACTGGCTCCCCGGCCCTTCCAGGAGGTCCCTCACCCTGTCTTCCCTCCGATCTTCCGTCCCGGGATTCCTGGTGAAGATGCGCGGGGCCGGGCCTTCCCTTCGCAGAATTCTCCTGCTGAGTGCCACTTTTTCCTTCACCTCCGGGTTGTCGGGGTCGATGAGCGTGTAACGCTGGTAGAAGGAGAGAGCGGCCGCATAGTTTTTCTGCTGGTAGTACCTGTCGCCGTTTTCCACGTAAAAGGCCTTCATCTGGTTGATGCGATCCCGGGCGACGACATTGTGGGGGTCGATGGCGAGAACCATCTGGTAGATGACGTATGCGTTGGTGTTGGGCGGGGTTGTGTAACGCTTTGCCTGAAAGTGCTCGTCGGCCTGTTCCAGGAGCTGGGGCACGGGCTGCGGGGTCACCTGGTTCTGTTGATAGGTCAGCCAGATGCGGCTCACCGCCTGCTGGGCCTGATCATGATGGGGGCTTTCCTCGGAGATGGAGGAAAATTCCCGCAGGGCACCCAGGTGATCGCCCGAAACCTCGAGGGCTCGACCAGATTCCAAACGGTACAGGTCAAGACGGTCGCGAACCGCCTTGGATTGCTCTCCTCCTCCGTGCTTGGCCAGAAAGGTGGCCAGAAGATCCTTGGCCCCCTTGAGATTTCCCGCCTCCGTCGCCTTCTGTGCTTCGAACAGAGCCACGAGGGCCAGCATTTCGTTCACCTTCTGCAGTTCCGCGGGAGAGAGTTTCTCGTGGAGAAGGGCTGCCAGAGAAGCTTGAGCGGAGGCATAATCTCCCGCCTCGATCTGTTGGGAGGCGACTTTCAGCTTGTCGAGGCCCCGGGGGTCCTCCGGGCGGACTGCCGAAGGCGTTGGCGTGGGCATGGAAGGCTTTGGCGTGGACATGGAGCGGTAAATTCCGTAGCCCGCCGCGGAAAATGCCAGGAGAGCCAGCGCGACGGCGATGAAGACCGAACCCCACCTGGTCTTGAGGACGATCTTTTCTTCCACGCCCCGGCGGTCCTCGGGGCGGTCCGAGAGGAAAGTCACGTTGTAGGGACCGATGCGGAACTGGTCCCCCGCGGTGAGCGGTTTTTCATTCACCGGCTGGTCATCGATGACCACGGGATTCGTGTAGGTGAGGCTTTTCAGGACAAAGGCCCCCTTCTCCCGTTCAATGGTGCAGTGCTTTCTCGAGACGGAAAGATCCTGGAGCTGGAGGTCCGAATCCGGTGCGCGTCCGATGAGAAATCTTCGGGGTTTCAGGGGGTGGACGCTCACGACTCCCTCCTGGGAGGTGATGACAAGTCGAGGCCCTTGCGGTGCCGGTTGGGAGGAAGCAGGGACCAAAATGGTCTGGTCTTGAACTTCCGGGAGTTCCTGGGGTGCTTCCCGGGGCGGGGCTGCGGGTTGAGATACCCGGAAAACGAGTTCCGTCTTCCCAAGGAGGATCTCGTCGTTGTCGCTGAGGATGTGATGATCGGCTTTCATGTTGTTGACGAAGATGGGGTTGCTGCCCGTGTTCGAGAGGACAAAGGCGCCCGCCTCGAAATAGAGCTTTGCCTGACGTCGGGACACGAAGCCGTCCGGCAGTTGTATGTCGCACCCGTCGGCGCGTCCGATGATGGTTTCCTTTTCCCCGATCTCATAAAACGTCCCGGGATCGCCTTTCAGGACAAGCTTGGCTTGCTGGCTCAAGGGAGACCTCCGACAAAGGTTCAAGGGTTCTGGCGTGTTGGCCGTCATGAATTGGCACCATTGTATTCGTGAAGGAATCACATTGAAAGGCTAAACCGAAAGCTCTCCATGAGGTTGAGTAAGAAAGCGGGAACTTCCCGGAAGTCATCCCACCCTCAAGCGGATCTCGGCGGGATGATCATGGAGAGGGGCAACCGCCCCTGAGGAAATTCCTTGACTCCTTCGGTGCCTTGGCTACATTTCAAAGTGGAAGTGGAAAATCGGTCCCCTTGCAGCTCGCGAGAAAGGTTTACCCGTGAAAAGGTGAAATGAGCCACGATTTCTCGCATTGGTTACACATAACTGAAATCCCAGAATCATCTCCGGTCCAAATTGTGTTCTTTTGGTTTTGTGGACCACGGCCTCCCTGCTGTAAACTGTTCATGCGAGAGGGCATGCAAGGAGTGTTTGTCCGTGGACGGAAAGTTTCCAGTCTCCCTGAAAGTGCCTGAAGTATTCTTTTTCTTGGCAGTCTCCGAATCCGGACCAGTCAGTCGTTCCGGGAGGACGTCGCACCACGATGCATTATGGCCGTTATGAAACAGTGAGGGAATTGGGTAAGGGTTCCATGGGGGTCGTCTACCAGGCCCATGACCCTCAGATCGACCGCACGGTGGCTCTCAAGGTGCTGAGGCAGGACCGGCACACCAGCGAGGCCTTCGTCAGGAGGTTCATCAAGGAAGCGAAGGCCATCGGGCGGCTTTCCCATCCGAACATTGTGACGGTCTATGATGCCGGAGAAGATCAGGGCACCATTTACATTGCCATGGAATACCTCGAGGGACGCCCCCTCAACGAACTGATGCAGGAGAGGCGATTCAGCTTTGAAGAGATTTTGAGCATGGGGGTCCAGGTGGCCGAGACCCTGGATTACGCCCATGAAAAGGGAGTCGTCCACCGGGACATCAAGCCGAGCAACATCGTGGTCCAGCCGAAAGGACTCGTGAAAATCACCGACTTCGGCATTGCGCACATCGAGGACCCATCGGCCACGCTGCAGACCCAGGACGGCGAGATACTGGGAACCCCCGCCTACATGTCCCCCGAACAGGTGCTGGGGCATTCCGTGGATGGCAGATCGGACCTCTTTTCCCTGGGCGTCATTCTCTACGAACTGAGCACGGGAAAGAGACCCTTCGGGCGGGAGGGCAAGACCCTTGCGACGCTCTTCAACGAAATCGTTCACTCTCAACCCGCCGAACCCACGCAGGTGAATGCCGACCTCGATCCGCGGCTTTCAGGGATCATCATGAAGTGCCTGAGCAAGGAGCCTGAAGGGCGCTTTCCTTCGGGCGAGGCTCTCGCGGAAGCCCTTCGCAACTGTCGTAAAGAGGAACAGGCTGCCCAGGCCACCGTCATTGCGCCTCCCGTTGTGGAAAAGAGAGAAGAGAGAAAGAAGGCGAGAGCCAATCTTCCTCTGCTGGCCCTTTTTCTGATCGCCATCCTGGCGGGGTCCCTCTACTACATGGCGCCGGGCTACTTTGAGGCTGCGTGGCAGAGGGTCGGCAGCCTGTTCCGCACGGAGCCTCCACCAAAGAAGGTGGCCCGCCTCCAGCTCAGGAGCAGTCCTCCGGACGCCCAGGTGCAGATCAACGGCGAGGTGCGGGGCAAGACCCCCCTGGAGCTTGAGCTGCCATTGGGCAGGTACACCGTCAGGGCATCGCTTCCCGGCCATGCGGACTGGTCCGAGGAGGTCTCCCTGGATGAGGCCAGGCAATATCCCTTGCAGATGGAGCTTCGCAGGCCCGCCGAACTTGCCTTCGTGAAGTTTGACAGCAAGCCTCCCGGGGCGCAGGTCTTTGTGAACGGGGCCCCCGAAGGCAAGACGCCGGTCGGACTCGAACTGCCCCTCGGTGACCATTCGGTCAGGATGGCTCTCTCCGGTTTCAAGGATTGGGAACAGAAAATCACGCTGCAGGAGGACAAGGAATATCCGGTTTCGGCGGAGCTGACGCCCACGGCGGAGGCGAAGCTTGCCACCCTCAAGGTGGACACCGCGCCGGCGGGGGTTGCCATCTATGTGAATGACGAACTCAGAGGGCGAAGTCCCCTGGAGGTTTCCCTTCCTCTGGGTAAGTATCTGGTGCGCATGAGGCTCGACGGTTACATGGATTGGGTGGATGTGGTCCAACTCGGCGAGGAGAAGAGATACCCCCTCACGGTTGACCTCAAGCCCGTGCAGACCCTGGCCTCCCTCAATGTGACGACCGTTCCGGCCGGAGCCGATGTCACCGTGGATGGGAGGCTGGAGGGCAAATCACCCGTCACATTGAGACTCCCAGCCGGAAAGAGAACGGTAAGGGTTTCCCTGGATGGATACCAGGAGTGGAGCGACACCGTACTTCTGCAGGAAGCGAGGGATACACCCCTCGAGATCAATCTCAAGCAGGCGGTGAGGGAATCGGAGCTGGCCATCAACAGCAATCCGCCGGGGGCGGAGGTCTATGTCGATGATACCCCGAGGGGACTTACTCCCTTGAGGGTGAAGGCCTCCCCGGGCAAACGCACGGTGCGCCTGACCCTTGCGAATCACCAGGAATGGGAAGGCAAGGTTCAGGTGGAAGAGGGAAAGGAACACCCTCTCAATGTGGATCTCAAGCTCCTTTCGAGAGATGCCCTCCTGTCCGTCAGGAGTGAGCCGCCCAGGGCGAAGGTATTCATCAATGGAATTGCGAAGGGTGAGACACCCCTGCAGCTGAAGCTCCCCCCTGGAAAACACGACGTGCGCATGACCCTCAGCAAGTTCAGAGACTGGGAGTCTCAGGTACAACTGAAAGCAGCCGAGGAGTACCCCCTGAACGTGAGGATGGCTCCGGAACCTCCAAGGAGGCAGTCGCCCCCAAAACCCCGGCAGCCAACTACTGAAGACACAACCGGGAGGACTCAACCGAAGCCTCCGGCCACGGAGGACTGGGGTGTCGGGGAGTGGCGCTCACGGCGACTCAACCAGGGACAGTGATGGCTGGGAGATGCTTCGCGAATCCCCTCCCTTGATGGGAGGGGTCGGGGGAGGGTCGGAAAGGGGTCAAGAGCAAGACCCCCGCCTCCTCCCAGCGAAGACGGGAGAGAGGAAAATTCGAGGAGCTTTGCGATAACCGCGGAACCGCACAGAAAAAGGAGAAAAACCATGAAGACCCTTATGGCGATTATGCTGTGTGTCACAATGGTGGTGATGACCGCAGAATGCGCTGGAGCGAGCGAAGCGAGGAGGGGAGCTGGTTTTGGAGCCATCACGGGCGCCGGTGCCGGTGCCCTCGTGGGCGGCCTCATAGGGGGCGGTGCTGAAAAAGCCCTGATCGGCGCGGCTGTGGGTGCGGCTGTGGGAGCCCTCGCGGGGGCCATAATCGGAAATTACATAGACCGGCAGGAACGGAACGCCATCCAGACAGCCCAGTACTACAACTACCAGCCGGTTCAGGGAGCCGTCGTGCGGGTGGAGGACGTGCGCGTGGAGCCTGAGGTCATCGTTCGCGGAAAACCCGCGAGGCTGGTCATGACCTACGCCATTCTGGAGCCCAATGCCAGTCGTCCCGTGTCTGTCGTGGAGAGACGCCAGATCATCAGTGGCCAGGAGATGCTCAAGGAAATTGGTCCCAAGAGCGTCGATAGGGTCTCTGGCACGTACTATTCGGAACAAGAGGTGACTTTTCCGAAGAATCTTCCCCAGGGTGCCTATGCCATGAAGGGAGTGGTGGAAGCAGGGGGCAAGACGAGTCAGGCGGATGCATATTTCAAAGTGGCACACATCAAGACCGACGCCGGCTACGCCTACCTCATCCAGAAGGACGTCAAGCCCTGAGTACAGGCGTACACAGAAGAGAGTACCAATTTCAACCGTCACCTCGGCGAAAGCCGGGGTCCAGGCAGGTCCTCTGGATTCCGGGTCAGGCCCGGAATGACGACCGGCTTACAGGCCGCTTTATTGCGTTGAGCTGCACTTAGAACGCCGGAACAACACCCCTGGTCTACAGGAGCTTTTTCGACACCCTCTCAGAGGAGGCAGTCCATGACCAACGGTCCATTGAAGGACATGAACTTTCAGACTTTTTTCGCTTCGACCCAGGCTACCGTCATCAAGGTGATCACTGACCCCGTAGGCTTCTTCCGCTACATGCAAAGGGGTGGCGGATATGTTGAACCCCTCCTTTTCATGGTGGTCATGGGTGTCATCTCCGGGATTCTTCAGACCATTCTCAATCTCGTGGGTCTTGGCCCGGCCGGTGCCATGCTTGCCCTGGGAACCTCCATCATCCTTGTGCCCATCATGGTGGTCCTCTTCAGTTTCATCGGTGCCGGGATAATGTTCGTCATTTGGAAGCTCCTCGGCTCCCACCAGTCCTATGAATGCGCGTACCGCTGCGTCGCCTATGCGGGGGCCATCTCTCCCATCACAACCGTCCTCAACATGATCCCCTATGTCGGACCATTGATCGGCATTGGCTGGATGACCTTCCTCATGGTCGCCGCCAGTGTCGAAGTCCATGAGGTCCAGCCCAAGATGGCCTGGATCGTGTTCGGCATTCTGGCGGGGGTGCTGGCTCTGGGGTCCGTCAGTTCGCAGCTGACCGCGAGAAAGTACGCTCGTGAACTGGACAAGTGGGGAAAGGAAATGGGCAAGATCGATCAGATGCCGCCGGAGGAAGCGGGAAAGAAGGTGGGGGAATTCCTCAAGGGTATGCAGGAGGGAATGGGGAAAAAGGGTCAGTCTCCCTGAGTCCAATGGTGGCGCTCGGCCATGTCGGGCGCCTCTTTCATTTTCATGCTTCTGGGCAGCCTGATGACCAGGGGATGTGGTGAGTTGGCTTCCGGGTCGAAGAGCATTTTTCCTCCATGGTCACAGATGATCTTGTGGGCGATATTGATGTAAAGAGCCATGGTCCAGGCTTTCCGCTGCATCTCCCTGTCGTAGATTTCGCTGGTGCATTGGCCTTCACGGACCTCGCCGATGACCACGTCGATGTCCTTGCCCGAGTCCACAAGGCTCAGGTTCAGGTCGGATCCCTGCGACAGGCTCGGGAGAATCTCTCTAAAAATCATGGAAACGGCCTGGGAAAAGAGCTCCGCGTCCAGTGGAACCATCACCCGAGGGGTGAAGCTCACAAGGACGGGTCGAATCCTCTGTTTCGACCACAGCCCTTCGTGATCTTCGATGCACCTCTGGATTACGGAGTCGATCCTTTCCAGCTTCTGCTCGGGGGGAGGCAGCTTGACGAAGTCGTCCACCTCCTTCATGAACGATTCGACGCGCTCAACCAAGTCCAGTACCGTCTTCAATTTGTTTCGGTCGAGATGGTCGGACTCCCCCTGGCACATCCTCCTCACCATGCCCCCGATGCCCATGAGGGGATTTCTGATTTCGTGGGCCATGGCCTGAGCCAGCCGCATGTAGGCCGCTTCCCTCTCCGTTTCAATGAGCTTTGCCTGTGTTTCCTTGAGAGTTTCCATGGCCTGGCCATAATGGCGCTTCAGTTCCGACCATAGCCGGGCATTCTCGATGAGGGGAGCGACAATGAGGGCGATGGTTCTCAGGAGTTCGAGATCGTCCTCGTTGTAGGCCCCCGGCACGTCGCGGTCCAGGTAAACGACACCGTAGATGTGGCCGTGGTACATGAGGGGGGCGCAAAGAGCGGACCTGATCTTGAAGGCCAGGATGCTGTCCTGGTCCTTGAGGGACAAATCACCGAGCGCGTCGGCAAGCAGAAACGATTCGCCCCGTTCGAAGAGGCGGTTCAGGATGGTCCGACTGATGGGCACCGATTCCGCGGGTGATTCAGGAAGGATGGACTCAAGGGAGCCATCTTCCCGGAAGAGAGCGAAATAGCCGCGATCGTGCTTGAAAATGTCCTTGAACCGTGAAGAAAGATTTCTCTGGAGGGTGGTGAGGTCCTGGTTTTCGGCCAGTTGTGAGGCGATTTCGTTGATGAGCTTCAGTCGCTGCTGGTCGAGTTGGCAGTCCTCGCTGTGTTCCATCGAGTGCAGGATGACGGTCTGGTCAAAAGACTCTTCTTCTTCCGGGACGTAGTAAAGGGCCGTTCGGCCAAGCAATATGGTGTCGCCCCTCACCAAGGGGGTCTTCCCCGTGATTTTCCCGCCGTTGATGTGAACGCCGTTGGCGCTCTGCAGGTCTTCGATCCACACCCGTCCGTCTTCGAAGGAGATGAGGGCGTGGCGGTGGGACATGGTGGGATCGGAGAAGGAAAGGTCGGCGGTCTTGGTGCGGCCGAGAACGCATGGCAGCTGGATGGGATGCTTTCTGTCCGATCCGTGCTCTTTCAATACGATTTCGGTTTTCATGGCGTTCAGACTCATGCCTCAGGAAAAACCGTGAGTCAAGGGTTCGGAATTCCCGGCGTCAAGATGGGCCGGCAGGAGAAAGCCTCTCTCAACCAGCCCCCGCACAATGTCGCACAGGGGAGTCGACAAAACCTCCGGGTCCATGCCCACGGACGAGGCCAGCTCAATCATCAGGTCCTCCATGGGGCGCAATCCGTCGCAGCGGGCGAGAAGGCTCTCCACGAAGGCGTCCGCATGCCCCCTGTAAGCGAACCCTTTCGACAATTGGATGGTCACCTCCGCTTCCACCCACCCGCCGGTGGACGGTTCGCACAGCTTGTGCAAACGCGTTTCGGGGGACACCACGAAAGGAACCCGGAGCAGGTCTCCCTCGCAGCCAAGGCTTTCCAGGAAATCCCGCAGGGCAAATCCCCGCTGAAGGTAGGGGCCACAGGGTCCAATCATCTTATCCGGGGCGTCTTCCGCCCGAAACCAAGGGCTCGCCGCGGTTGACCGGCGGAGGGTGATGATTCCCGCGCTCACCGCCCGGATGCCGAGGTCCCGATAGTAGTCCGTCCAGACATTGAACCGCCGGGCGCCCTCGGCCGGTTCATCCCTTTCCGTGTGGCTGATCCATGTGGACGCGTACGTCGCCGCATCCCGACTTTCCGAGCGCATCACCCAGATATCGCAGCCGTTTCCCTCGAACCAGGGCAGAAGCTGATTTTGCCAATCTTCAGGGTCTCTCTCGGCCCAGTTGGCGAGGACCTGGCAGAAGCCGCCCTGGTTGAGGTGCCGCGGGGCTTCCCCGAGGATTCGCCTGCAGATCCCGTCAGCCTCCAGACCCCCATCGCGGTAAAGGTACTTCTTTTCAGGAGAAATCACGAAGGGCGGGCTGGACACAATCAGGTCGAACGTTTCATCCCGGACCGGCTGGAACAGATCCCCCTCACGGAATTCGATGTTGTGAAAGCCATTGAGACCCGCGTTGAAGCGGGCGAATTCAAGGGCCCGGGGATTGCGGTCCGTGGCGATCACCCGGTGGCTGTGGGCGGCTGCGAGAAAAGCCTGAATGCCGCACCCCGTTCCGAGATCCAGAGTGGCGTCCACCTTCTTTCGGATGGTGAGATTGGCCAGGGTCAAGGTGCTGTTGCCGACTCCCATGACATAGTCGGGGTTGTTCGCGCACAGGAGCCTTCGCGGAGAATCGAAGGCCACGACCATTTGCCGGAATGGAAGCAGCTTGACGGAAGACACGACGGAATCCCCGTCAACGGCAATGAGCCCCGCTTCTTCCCATGTCGCAAGCTTCATGGGGTGGGCGGCCTTTTCCAGGGCTTCGAGGCTCACGGGAACTTCAATGAGGAAAAGCCGTATCAGGGCGTCCAGCGGAGTCCCGCCGGCTGTCCGATGGAGGAGCAGGGCAATGTCGGTTCCCCGAAGGGACGGGGTGTCGGAGACCCGCAGGGTTTCCAGGATGGACGCTTCACTGTAGCCTGCCTTGGAGAGTACCTGGCGGAGCTGATGGGTGTCCCCGGGTTCTTGAAGCCGATGTGGGCATGGAACCTGTCAGGTGTTTCCACTGGGTGAATCCCCTTCCGGCCTGGTCTCTTCCGTTTCGATACGATCGATGGCAGCCTTTGCCGTGCCGCAAAGCCGGGAGTCCTCCTCTTCCGCCATCCGTCGGAGGTCGGGGAGGGCCGGGGCGGCGGCGGGTCCGAAGCTCGAGAGGGCGATGGCACTGTTGACCCGAACCGTCGGATCCTCATCGGATAGCAGGCGCACAAGGACCGGGACGGCCTCATCCGGGTTCGCCCCGATTCTTGCCACGCTGAGGGCCGCCGCTCCACGCACCTTGGTCGAAGGATCTTCGGTGCAGGCAAGAACCGCGGAAACGGAATCCCTTGCCAATTCACCCAGGAGCCCCAGGCGTTCCAGGCATACCTCTCTTGTCCCCTCGTCCCCCTGCGCGAGCACCTGGAGCATCACCGGGAGCCTCCCGCGCGGGATCTTCCGAGGTTTTCATGAGGGCTGCGAGGCAGGCCAG
>CAVOPT010000001.1:0-15913 GCA_963698165.1 uncultured delta proteobacterium | reverse complement strand
GCAAGGCTGAAGATAAGAATCAATATATGGGAGGCAGTGTAATGTACAAGATCAACCATATCAAAATTGGCGGCTTTAGGCGGTTAAAGGACATTGACCTGCCGATTAGACCATTCATGGTGCTTATCGGTGCCAATGGCGTTGGAAAGACATCTCTACTCGACGCTTGTTCTCTGCTATCCGCCACAGCCGCAGGAGGATTAAATAGTAAGCTTTCTGAATTCGGAGGAGTGGCGAGTATCTTAACCCGAGAAAAAGCAGAGTCGGTATCCCTTTTTGTTGACATGAATGTCCCCGGACACCGCCCAATCGAGTATGATCTCAGGCTGACACCGAAGGGCGTTGGGTATGCAATTTCCCATGAAGTGTTGTCGCAAGCGCGCGATGGGCATACTGGGACCTTCAAACATATAGAATCATATGACGGCGATATTCGCTACTACGAAATCGAAGAACCCCGTCGCCTTGTTCGCCCGAACTGGGAGCACAACCCCCTTGAGACATCCCTTTTTCAGGTGCCTAAAATGTTTCGCGAACCGGAGGAACTGCGCCGTATTCTCGGTTCTGTAACCCAGTATCATGCTTTGGATGTGGGGCCACGCGCCCCCGTCAAACTACCACAGCAGATGAAACCGGCTGATTTGCCTGGTTCAGATGGCGAAGATTTAATCCCTTTCCTCTATTATCTGCGGGAAGGCAACCACGACCGCTACGAGGCGATTGAAGATACATTGAGAGCGGCGTTTTCCAGTTTCGAATCGTTGAGTTTCCCCCCTGTTGCAGCGGGTATGCTGACGATGACATTGAAAGACAAGAACTTTAAGAAGCCGTTTTTTATGCAAGAACTTTCTGAAGGTACACTTCGCTTTATTTGGTTGGTTTCTCTGTTACAGAGCCCGGGTCTTTCAACCTTCACAATGATCGACGAGCCTGAGGTCAGCTTGCACCCTGAAATGCTGAGTCTCCTGGCTGACCTTATGCGCGAAGCTGCGAAACGAACCCAGCTTATCGTAGCCACCCATTCAGACCGCTTTATACGGTTCCTTGAGCCCAGGGAAGTTGTCGTCATGGATAGTGATGACGATGGTGACGCTACTACAACATGGGGGGATTCCTTAGATCTGGATGACTGGCTAAAAGACTACGGCCTTGATGAAGTTTGGCGGATGGGCCGGATGGGAGGACGGTCATGAAAATAACCCTGATCGTCGAAGGAAAAACCGAAAAGGCTTTTTTGCCCCATCTTAGAAAGTTCCTTGAGTTCCGCTTACCAAATAAAATGCTGCGCCTTGATGTCAATCCTTATGATGGTCGAATACCTACGGGAGATAAATTAAAACGGGATGTTCAGAATTTGTTGTGTGGCCGGCATCCGTCTGATCATGTTGTTGCATTGACTGATGTTTATACAGGTAGCCGGCCTCCAGAATTCCGTAATGCTGAAGATGCCAAGGATAAAATGCGATTATGGGTAGGAGCGGAACCCAGATTCCATCCTCATGTTGCGCTTCACGATTTTGAGGCGTGGCTACTGCCTTATTGGGATTCTATTCAGAAGCTGGCAGGGCATAATAAGTGTGCTCCAACTGGTAACCCTGAAACCGTCAATCATGATAATCCACCTGCATATCGTATCAAGGAAATCTTCGAGATTGGAACGAGTAGGGACAGCTATGTAAAGCCGCGTGATGCAGGACGCATCTTGAGTAAAAATGATCTGGCTGTGGCAGTAGCTGCGTGCCCGGAATTAAGAGCCTACGTGAACACGATCATTTTTGTGTGTGGTGGAGTAATCATATCATGATGAAAACATCCCAGGGACGTAGTGCTCTGAGTTGACGATCACAATCAAAAGGATACCAAGCTAACGAAGGCCTGGAGCCGTCGCGGAACCACGTCCGAGGTGTCTTTGTCAAGACCCCGGCCGCGCGGCTCAGGCCTGATGTTGGGCGACAAGATGACCTACAGCGCAGCCGAGCAAGAAGCTATTGGGTTGTGTGTTTGCCTTGAGGCCATAGGCGACATGGTAAACCATGCGCTGCTCACGCTTCGCGATGTATCTGCATATCCAGGAGAAGCAGAGGCCATATTCAAAGACCGCGCCCACCGGGATCTATTCCTCATTCGCTTGCCAGATTTCGCAAAAGAACCTGGAGGCAAGCAGCTGACAGGTGTAACGGGTTCCTGCTTGGCAGTTCTCAAGGCCGCTTGCGTCACAAAGTGCTTTGATATTGACGGAAGTGTTACCGATCTCAAGATCGCAGTGGAGGCACTGGAAAGTTGGCTCAGCTACAAGAAGTCCATAACTCTGTGGCTACCGACGCTTGATATCAATGCGAGTATTTCTGTATCCCGATTGGAGTTCCTGAATATCATCGGCAATCACTCCAAACACAATCTTTCCCGTCTAACTGCTGTGTCCCGAGAGGTTGCAGGAATTCTAGGCGACCACGGGTATTCGGTTCCCGAAGAGCAGATACCCCTTGCCCTCGACGACTTCAGAGAGCATCTAGCTGAGAACTACTTCATCTACTACAGCACGTGGCTCGCAGAGCTATTGAACAACGTACGCTGGGGCCTACAAACGTACCTGAGCCCAACGTTTGTACGTTCCTTTAGGGCCGGCCCGGAGGACTCGCCGGTACATAGCTACCAGTACCCCGATACCATTAAAGAGGACATTCCTTGCCAGTGGTTTTGGCGACTCATGAACAACGTCAGAGCCCGCCCATACGTGAAGAAGTTTGTATGCGCCCGTTACCTCAAACAGGAGAGTTCTCTTGAGTCGCAGGGCTAGCGAACGATTGTCGCCCAACATTGGTCCAGGGGACGCTGCGCGATAAAGCGCCGCGCAGCGCCCCTGACCTTCGACGTTACCCCCATCCACGGAGTTCTTCGATCATTCGAGTGACGGAATATACAAGAACTTATATAATGCCGTGACGAACATGAAGCCACTGAAATTCGTAGGGTCGAGCTTGGACGATCTCCGAAACTTCCCAGATGAAGCCCGTCGGGCGACGGGTTTTGAACTCCGTACAGTTCAAAACGGACTCGATCCGAGTGATTGGAGGCCAATGCAGGCCATCGGTTCAGGTGCAAAGGAGATTCGTATTCATGTATTGGGTGAATGGCGCGTAATCTATGTGGCAAAGCTGCACGATGCGGTTTACGTCCTTCATTCATTCAAGAAGACGACCAGAAAGAAGAGCAGGAAAGATACCGAATTGGCTCGCCAAAGGTACAAGCAGATTGGAGGGTAACTTATGGGTGAGGAGATTCTTGACTCTTCCGGGAACGTATTTGCCGATTTAGGGTTTTCTCCAGATGAGGCAGCAATTCTTCAAATGCGTTCTGACCTTATGTCTGATCTACGAAAGTGGATCAAAACAAAAGGACTGACACAGGCTAAGGCGGCTGAAATACTTGCTGTAAGCCAGGCCAGGGTTTCAGACCTTACAAGAGGCAAATGGGAGAGATTCAGCCTTGAAATGCTCATTACTCTTGCAACAAGAGCTGGCATGCGAGTCAGTCTCAAAATAGCGGCATAGGCCAGGGGTAACGATTGGGTCAACTGGAAGGCGGGTATAGTGCGACGGTTGCCAGAAGCACTCGGCCCGCCGCCAGTTACCCTGAACGTTGGGCCACACCATCAGCATACTGTGAGGTGATTACATGCAAAGTCAAACCAAGATGGTAGTGTCAAACCCATCTGTCATGATGGGCAAGCCGGTGATCGCAGGAACCCGCATCACCGTAGAACATGTCTTGGAGAAGCTTGCAGCGGGTGAAACCGTGGAACAGATTCTCGATGCACATCCACGACTCACCCGCGAAGGTATTCAAGCCGCACTGGCATTCGCAGCCGAAGCCCTACGCGCGGACGTCGTCTATCCCATTGATGAGGCAGTCCGTTGAAGTTCGTGGCTGACGAAAACCTTGATCGTCAAATTGTGGAACGTTTGCGTCAGGACGGCCATGTGGTCTGGTATGTCGCAGAGATGACCCCGGGGACTGGGCGTTGCGTGCCGAATATCCTCCGAGGTTCATTGCATCGCGCTCCTGGTTCCTTCGCACGGTCCCCCGCCGTTCAGCCCTTGCCTTCGGCCTGCACTTGTGCAACTGTCACACACACTGGCAGGATTCACGTACAGGGGACTTGCACCCCATGAGTTCACGCCCATGCCGAGCGCACACAAACGCATGCACAGCGGACCGGTGACGCACGGGGTTGCTTCTCCCGGTCAGCCCAGGTGGCGCCGGCGGGCGAGGCAGGCTTTGGACGCTTCCATTATTTGCAGCAATCTGCTGTATTCTTGATCATACAGCCGGCGGAGGAGCAGATATGGCAGACATCCTTCTCAGTTTTGAAGAATACAGCACCCTTGTTGAGCAAGCTCCAATCATGATATGGCGCTCGGACACGAAGGCCGAGTGCGATTATTTCAATGAAAGGTGGCTGGCTTTCACCGGGCGCTCGATAGAGCAGGAGCACGGCAGCGGGTGGACGGAAGGGGTTCACCCTGAAGACTGCCAGATGTGCTTGAAGATATATTTGGAGGCCTTCGAAAAGCGCGAAATATTTGAGATGCAGTACCGCCTTCGCCGGCACGACGGCGTTTATCGCTGGATATTTGATCGTGGCGTACCCTTTTTCAATCCGCGGGGCGACTTCGCCGGTTACATTGGCAGCTGTGTCGACGTGACCGAGAAGGTAGAAGCTCAGGAAGCGCTGCATAAAGCTCAGATGGCCGAGATGAACAGGTTGAGAGGTCTTCTACCGATCTGCTTGTCGTGTAAGAAAATCCGCGATGACAAGGGCTATTGGAATCAGATTGAAGTGTATATCAGTGAGCGCTCCGAAGCGGAGTTCAGTCACTGCATCTGCCCCAAATGTGCGAAGGAGCTGTACCCGGAAGTCTATGTGAAGCTGGACCCGGATCGATAGCGGAGGCTCGATGACCATCTCGCCGCACGCCCCCTTCATCTAATTCTAAGGACTGCTTAATTCACCGCTGGGCAACAAACCAAACCAGAGGAGGATTCACATGAAAAAAGTTTTCCTTGTGCTCATTCTGCTGCTGGCGAGTGTGCCTGCATCCGCCGATGAACTGATTGAAACCTACGTTGCCCGCCTCGGCGCAAATGATCATTTCAATTCCAAAGGCGAGCGTCTCACTTCTGCAGCCCTGATTATCCGACAGGATCGTGCCAACTTTTACAAATTTGGTCGGGGCAACGAGGAAGATGAAGACGACATGTTTTTCCGAGACGTGAAGAACCGCGAACTGCTGCAAAAATTTCTCGAACGGGGACACACGACTCCAGGGGCCTACCGCGCCATTGTCAATGGTCAACCTCTGGTGCGGGTCAATGTCTATCGTACGAAAAGCGGCGATTATGCCAATGTGCTTATCCTCAGCGAGTAGCGCAACACTAATCTTCATCATTGGTCTTCGTTTGCTTGGCGTGCTGGCTCCTCCTTCTGCATATGCCAATGACGACGGCATCGCGAGATTACTGCAAACCTACCCGGACCAGTTGTGTGGTGCCGAAGGGAAAACCCTGGTGTGGTGCGACGGGACCACCATGCCCTACGACGACGGCAAAGGGACCAAGACCCATATTCAGAAGTTGGAAAATGCTGACTTGCAGGAGCAGATGGAGCAGCCTTATCCCCGTGGGGCCAGCTATCCTTCGCCGCCACCTCCCGACTTCGAACCAGGGCGCATTCGCAACGAGGAGTTTTTTCAGAAAATGTATGGAGGAAGCGCCAAAGAAGTTCAGAAACATCTGGCTTCCGTGATCTGGCTGCCGAGTACAAGTGGAGAACGCGTAAAGGTCACCACCATCAATCGGGTTCATGAACACCTGCAGGCGGTTTCCAACGAGCTGGACCAGTTGCCCAATGCTCTCAAGCGATTTGTGGACCAACCGGCAGGTGCGTTCCACTGGCGAGTCATCGCCGCGGAAAAGAGGCTGAGCCCCCACAGCTTCGGGATAGCTTTCGATATCAACGCCGCGACCGGCGATTACTGGTTGTGGAACGCCAGTGCTTCAAGCAGGCCGTCCATCTATCGGAATCGTATACCTATAGAAATTGTTTTGATTTTTGAGAAGCACGGATTCATCTGGGGTGGCAAGTGGTCTCACTACGATACCCTGCATTTCGAATATCGACCCGAATTGCTCATCGATATCAAAGGGGGTCCTCCTGGTGTCAGGTAAGCCCTCCAAGTGAGGACCTGGAGGATAAGAACTGCAGGAGCACAGCCGTGAGAATTGACTCTCGGCATTCCTGTCGGAAGAGGAACCTGTGAACTCAGTACAGCCAGTACTGAGGCGAGTCAGGCGGAAAAGGGATTGCGTCTCAGCCACTCTTCGATCCGGTCAAAGGCTTCATGGATCTCCGATTCCCGGCCTCCGAAGGAGAGGCGCACATGGCCTTCCCCCGCGGGGCCAAAGGCGGCGCCTGGAATCGTGATCACCCGGGCTTCGTGGAGAAGGCGCAGGGCATAAGTCATGGAATCAACCCCCGACGCCTTGAAGCGGGCCATCAGGTAGTAGGCCCCCCTGGGGGTGACATGGGTGAAGTGATCCCCAAGGCGGTCCAGGCGCTCACAGGTGAGGTCCCTGCGCCTGCGCAGGGCATCCGCAATGTCCCGGACACAGTCCTGAGGACCCTCGAGAGCCGCCAGAGCCGCGACCTGGGAAGGAGTCGGGGCACAGATGGCGACGGCGTCGTGGATCTTCATCATCTGGTCCAGAATGGCTTCGGGAGCGAACACGTAACCGACTCGCCACCCGGTCATGGCATACTTCTTCGAAAAGCTGAACGTGGCGATGAGCCGGTCTCTGATTTCCGGGATGCCAGTCAAGCTGAAATGGCTCTCTCCATCGTAAACCAGGAAATCATAGGTCTCGTCGGCAATGAGGAAGATATTTCGCCGCGCGGCCATTTCAGCCACCGCGCGGAGGTCCTCCTCCCGGAAGTTGGCTCCCGTCGGGTTGTGGGGATTGCACAGGATGATGGCCCTGGTCTTTGGGGTAACGGCGTCCTCGATGCGCTCCACATCGAGCTGCCACGCGCCCTCTTCGAGGGGGACGAACACCGGGACACCCTCCGCCAGGAGCACCTGTTCGATGTGGGACGCATAGTTTGGAGAGGGGAGGATGACCTCGTCCCCCCGGTCCACGACGGTGAGAACCGCAGCCGCCAGGGCCTCCATAGCTCCAACCGTGATGCAGATCTCCCGTTCCCCGTCGACGGGGACGCCCGCCTTCACACCGAGTTCCTTCGCCACGGCTTCGCGCAGCTCCGGAAGCCCGGGCCCCAGGGTGTACTTGCCGCCGTCCGGGTTCTCGATCATGGCTCGAAACACGGCGTCGACAATGTGTCGAGGAGTGGCGAAGGAGGGAATGCCCTGCCCCAGGGAGACGCACCCGCCTATCCTGCTCGCCAGCAGCGGCATTTCCTTGATGGCCGAGATGGTGATCCCCCTCACCCTGCGGCTGATTCCTTCCGTGCGGTAGGACTTGCCCGATGCAACGAGGGCGGAACGCTGAGATGTCATGGAGTCTCCTGGTGAGGGGCCCTGTGGGTCCTGGGTTCAATCGAAGATTTTGCCGGGGTTCAGAATGTGGAGGGGATCGAAGATTTTCTTGATTTCCTTCTGGAGTCGAATGCTCTCGGGGGAAATTTCCAGGGGCAGGAAGCGCTTCTTGGCAACGCCTATGCCGTGTTCTCCCGAGATTGTGCCTCCGAGGGAAAGGACCTGCTTGAGGATGGCGAAAACCCCCTCCTCCAGGCGAGGCGCCGCCTCCCGGTCCGTGGCGGTGATGTTCAAGTGGATGTTTCCGTCCCCCGCATGGCCGAAGGAATAAATCCTCATGCCGTAGTGCTTTTCAAAATCCGGCAGTCCATTGACGAATTCCGCGATGCGGCCGATGGGCACCACCACATCTTCCGGAATATAAAGGGGCGAATGCTGCTCTATCCGCAGAGAGACCTCCTTGCGCACTTCCCACATTTTGGTCCTCTTGTAGGAATCAGGCGCCAGGAGAACGTCCAGGGCTCCGTATTCAAGGCAGATTTCGCCCAACGCCTCGATTTCCCTCTGGATGATGGCCGGGGCTCCATCCGTCTCCAGGAGCAGGAAGGCCCCCGCCTCATCCGTGCCCTCGAAAGCGAGGAGGTCCCCCACCAACTCCAGGCAGTGCCGGTCCATGAACTCCATGGCGCACGGTGTGTGCCCGCTGGTCAAGATGGCCGTCACCGCCTCCATGCCCGAGGGCAGGTCAGGGAAGAAGGCAACCAGGGTCGACACCGCCGGGGGGTGGGGTATGAGCTTGAGGATGAGTTTCGTGATGACCCCCAGGGTGCCTTCGGACCCGACAATCAGGTGAGCCAGGTCATAGCCCACGACACCCTTGCGCGTCTGCACACCCGTCATGATCACCCGGCCGCTGGGCAGAACCACCTCGAGGCCGAGGACATAATCCCGGGTCGTGCCGTACTTGACAGCCGACGGCCCCCCGGCGTTGGAGGCCGCGTTGCCGCCGATGGAGCACGTGTCCAGGCTGGCCGGATCCGGTGGGTAGAAGAGCCCCTTGCTCTCGGCGGCCTTCTTCAGGTCCAGGTTGACGACACCGGGCTCCACCACGGCCACCATGTTGCGGGGGTCGATGGAGAGGATGCGGTTCATGCGGGCAAGGGAAAGAACGACTCCTCCGCAAATCGGCACGGAGCCACCCGTGAGCCCTGTTCCCAGACCCCGCGGGGTCACGGGAAACCGGTACCCATTGGCCAGCCGAAGGAGCGCCTGGACCTGGTCCACCGACACCGCCTCCACCACGAGCTCGGGGAGACGAAACAGTTCCGTGGCATCCCGCCCGAAGGGCTCCAGTTTTTCCTCTCCAGTCAAAACGAAACCGTCGCCGACGGCGTTCCGTATGCAGTCGGCAATCTCCGCGGTGATGGGCGAATAGGGCGAGTGAAGGTCCTTCAAGGTCTAGATCCTGTGCTGTTCGAAGCCCGGGAGGCTGAGCCGGTCTTCCACCTGGTGGAGTATCCAGCCGGCGAACGAAACGAGAATGAGATAAAACACTCCCACAGACAGGAACACCTCCATGTACTTGAAGGAGTGGGAAGCAAGGATCTTGGCTTCGCCGGTGAGCTCGATGCACGTCACCATGTACGCAAGCGACGAATACTTGATGAGGTAGATGATCTCGTTGCCGCATCCGGGAAGCGCTCTTCGGAGAGCCTGAGGGAGTATGATGGAAACGACCATGCGGAGCTTGGTGAATCCCAGGGCCTGCGCCGCCAGGAGCTGCCCCTGCTTGATGGAAAGCAGGGCCCCGCGGATGTATTCGGAATGGTACGCCCCGCTGCACAGCGAGAATCCCATCACCGATGCCGCCACGGGCGAGAGGTATATCCCGAGATGAGGGAGCCCGAAATACCAGGTGAAGAGCTGCACGACGAGTGGAACGCCTCGGAAAAGCGCCACATAGGTGTCGGCGAACCGCCTCGTCACCGGGTTGCCGTACACCCTCAGGGCTCCCGCGAGGACCCCGATGCACAGCCCCAGTATCGAAGACGGGACGATCAGGAGAACGCTCACGCTGAATCCCTTCAAGAGGGCCGGGAACACTTCTTCCTGAATGAAAAGCAGCTCTTCCATGAACCTCAGATTGCCTCTCCGTAAAGCTCCGTGATCTTTGAGCAGAACTCCTTCGTTCGCTCGCATTCCGCTTCCGAGAAAATCTTTGCCGGGGGGCCCCGTTCCAAAATCAGCCCGTCCTCCATGAAGATGATCTCGTTTGCCAGGGCCCGCGAGAAACCGATCTGATGCGTGGCCATGATCATGGTCATGCCATGGGTCACGAGATCCTTGATGACGGCAAGGACCTCTCCGATCAGCTCGGGATCGAGGGCCGACGTGGGCTCATCCAGGAGCATCACCTTGGGATCCATGGCGAGGGCCCTCGCTATGGACACCCGCTGCTTCTGGCCTCCCGAAAGGTGAGCGGGATAGTGATCGGCGTGTCCACTCAGCCCGACCCGCTCCAGTTCGGCCATGGCCCGCTCCCTGGCCTCCTTGCGGTGCATCCCCTTCACGTGGACCAGGGACACCTCGATGTTCTGAACCGACGTGAGGTGATCGAAAAGGTTGAAATCCTGGAAGATCATTCCCACCTGCTGGCGATACCGGTAGAGATCCCGCTTGTGAGCGTGGTTCACCCTCAGTCCCTCGAGGAAGATTTCCCCCTTTTCCGGCATGACGAGGAAGTTGATGCACTGGAGAAAGGTGCTCTTTCCGGCCCCCGAGGGACCGATGAGCACCTTGAGCTCTCCCTTGTGGATGGAGAGGGAGACCCCCTTGAGGATCTCCCTCTCTCCATACCTTTTGTGGACGTCTTCTACTCTGAGGATGGGTTCCTTTTCCGAGCCAGACACGAAATCCGTCAATCCTTCCCATTGAGTGCCATCGGTTGTGGCGACGAACCGGAGGGCCGGCGAAGGCAATGTCCCTTCAGCCCTGCTGGCGGCAGAGCCGGGTTCACAGGTTACCGTGGGAATACCCTCTGATTCTCACTTTGGATTCCAGAATCCGCAAACTCTTCGTTCCCACGTAGGTCAACACCAGGTAAATAAAGCCGGCCGCCATATACAGAGGAAGGTGCTGATACGTGCGGGTGGCGACAAAGTGGGTTCTGGCCATGATTTCCGCCACCCCCAGCGCATACGTCACGGCGGAATCCTTCAGCACAATGGAGTATTCGTTGGACCAGCCCGGTACGGACAACCGAAGCGCCTGGGGCAGGATGATCAGGGCGATGGTCTGGGTGTCCCGCATGCCGAGGGCCCGGGCAGCCTTGAATTGCCCCTCGGGCAGGGAGCGGATGGCACCCCTGAAGATTTGAGACTGATACGCGGCGCTGATGAGCCCCAAAACAATCACGGCAACGGTGAAGGCGGAAAGATTGATGTTCAGAAAGGAGAAGAGGCCGAAATAGAAAAGAAACAGGAGGACCAGGAGTGGAACGCCACGAAAGAACCAGACGTACGTCTTGACGATCCAGCGAATGGGAGCCTTGCCGTAAACCTGGCCAACCGCCAGGGGAATGCCCGCGACAAGCCCGATGAGCATGGCTCCCACCACGACGGATATCGTGACGAGAGATCCTCCCAGCATGTACGGAAAGGCGTTCACCACGGCGTTCAGGCCATCTGTCATGGGCGTGCGCCAACCCCTCTATCCTTGTAACGCATGGATATTATTTGAACCACGAAGGACACGAAGAGCACGGAGCAGATACGATCGATTCCACTGAATCTCTGCATATCCCTTCGTGTTTCTTCGTGCTCTTCGTGGTTGAATGATCAAGACTGCAAATGCCCCGAACGGACATGTCCTTGAAAAAAATCGGAAGGCCTCGAGGAGACATCCCCCCGGCGCCTTCCCGATACAAGCATCCTGGACGCGGCTTCTTCAGCAGACAGAGCGGGGTGGGCAAGGCTTCACCGTGCCCACCGAAACTGCCTGCGCATTTCCGACCAGGAACATCAGTCCAGTTCGTACTTCTTTTTCAGTTCTGCCCAGTACGGAGAGGCCATCAGTTTCTTGAGGCCGTCGTTGATCTTGGTCAGGAGCTCCGCGTCCTCCTTGCGGACGGCATATCCGAAATTCTCTTCGGGCATTCCAAAGGTGCCGATGGTCTTGACCGCTTTCCCTTTTTTCACGGCGTCCTTGGCGGGAGCGTCATCCATGGCGGCCGCCACGATACGGCCGTTGAGTACGTCTTCCACGGCCAGGGGCGCGGAATCATAATACACCAGCTCGAACTTCATCCCTTTTTCCTTGATGAGGTTCTCCTCGATCCACTTGGCTTCCGAGGTACCGCGCTGTACTCCCACCTTGTTGCCCCCGCTCATGGCCTTCTCGGGAGTCATGTCCGAGTCCTTCTTGGTAACGAGAACCTGGGTGATCTTCCAGTAGGGATTGCTGAAATTCACCTCTTTCTTGCGGGCATCCGTGATGCTCATTCCGGAGGCGATCATATCGATCTTCTTCGTATTGAGGCTTGGGATGATCCCGTCCCAGTCCATGGGCTGGTGCTTGACCTTGAAACCCATCTCCTTGGCAATCCAGTCGAGGGACGCCACATCGAAGCCATCCGGCTTTCCCGTCTTATCCACGAAAGCGAAAGGAGGGAAGTTTGCATCGATGCCGTTCACGTAAACCTTTTCCTGCGCCTGGGCCATTGAAACGGTCCCCATGAGAAAAAGCCCCAAGACGCATGCCAAAACCGCAACGAATTTTCTGCTCATTTCCCTCTCCTTTTCTGAAGATCGATTTCAGATGTTCCACCCTTCCCCGCGCGTTCAAGCTCCAATGGGCACTTCACTGCGAAGGTCCCCATGAAACAAGTTTCGCAAGGATAACAGAAGGGTAGTGGTGGATCAAGACCAATTCAGGCTTCCCGGCATTCACCATGCCTTCGGGACGCAACGGCAGCCCCCCACGAAAAGCCCTTTCACCGCCGAGCACGCTGAGGTCGCTGAGAAAACAGGTTGTGCAAAAAGAATCTCTGCGCTCTCGGCGCCCTCTGCTCACGAAAAGTTTCAGCTCCTTGCGTATTGTGGGTATTGCTCTGAGAAATGGTCAGATTCATCCTGTTTCAGAGCCTCGCACCCTGTAGCATAGGGCCTTGTGCCCGTCCTTACGCCCACAAGGGGCTACGCTACACCAGGCATCCGTCACACAAGGCCTTGAAAAAACATGTTTTCTTTTCATCCGTATTCGGGTGACCCGAAGGGGCATGAGGGGCTGCTCCGAAAGGTCACCTTTCAGGATTTAGGGTGCCCCAAGGTTTGGCAACCTCGCCGCGTTGAGAGCACACGGCGGACAGACCCTATTTCACCAGGAAGGGCACTTCCGGAGTCTCCCGCGGATCATCCAGGCCCCTCTCCCACACCCTGGCCCGGGCAAGATGGGGTCCCCGGGAAAGCTTCCAGAGGAAGCGGTATTTGCCGGGCCCGGTGTCACCCACCATTTTGCCGTCCACAAACCACTCGATCCTTTCCACGGGGAAGGCTTTGGACACGGCAAGGGGGAAGGCTTCCAATTCATCGGGGATGTGGGGGTCCATGCGAAGCTGCAAGTCCCGGGTCGGTTGGATCAGGGCGGCGCGTGCCTGGCCCGTCCCTTGAGAAAGCTCCTCCCGCCCCGCTGTCAGGGATTTGGATCGGTGGAAGGGGCACTGCCTTTCAGGGACGTTTTCCCTCCTGAAATATTCCTTCATGCTGGGGCAAAGGGGACCTGCGGGAAGCCCGGTTTCCCGGCAGATCACCATGGGGACCAGGCCAGGGCTCACGGGGAGGGGTTCCGGCTCCTGGAGCCGGCTGAGCTCCGCAAACACGGCCCGAAGAACCAGAGCCGGCCCGGAGGCGCCGGTCAGGCCCCGCGCCGGCTTTCTCTCAAGGTTGCCCATCCAGACTCCCGCCGTGTGCCGGTGAGTGAACCCCACAGCCCACCCATCCCGGTGGTCGCTGGAAGTGCCCGTTTTCACCGCCGTCTGGACCGGAAAACGGAGAAGATGCCCATCCCCGAATTCCAGGTGCCGGGCATGGGGGTCCGACAGGATGTCCCCGATGAGAGTCGCCGTTTCCCGGTCGAAGACCTGGCGGCCCCCGTCCCCCCGGGTTGTTTCCTCAAGAAGCGTTCGCAAGGGCCGAAAATCGCCCCGCCTGGCAAGGACGGCGTATGCCTGGACGAGCTCCAGCAGGCTCACCTCCCCATCGCCAAGGGCCAGGCCGTCTCCGTAGTGGTCAGCGGGCCGGTCGAGGCTTTGAAAGCCCAGCTCGTGGAGTTTTTTCAGGAACCGGCCTCGCCCCGTAAACTGGATGGTACGCACCGCGGGGACGTTCAGGGAGTTTCCGAGGGCCTCCCTCAGCCGCAGCGGCCCGTAGTGGATCCGGCTGTAGTTGTGGAACCGGTGCATCCCCTGCCCGACGGGTTCCGCAAGGGGGGTGTCCTCGATGATGGTGGCCGGGGTCCAGCCGCTCTCAAGAGAGAGGGCGTACAGGAAGGGTTTCAGGGTGGATCCCGGCTGCCTGGGCGCGATCACCGCATCGATCCAGCCGCCGGGGAGCTCCGTGGACAACCCTCCCCCATTCACCCAGGCCAGGACTTCATCCTTCACATGGTCCACCACCAGTACGGCCCCATCCACCCTGTCAGGCCCCGGGAAATCCCGCAGGCGCGTGTCCAGGATTTTTTGAATCCGCGCCTGCAGACCGCTGTCCAAGGTGGTGAACACCTGGGTCCTCTCGTCAGGCCCATCCAGGTCGACCAATCCCCGCACAAACCGCACGAAATGGCCGGCTTCTACCGGAGAAGCAGGCCTTTCGGGAGACCATCCCCATTCCAGAGCAGCGCGAACCTCTTCGTCCCCCATGACCCCACGGTCTCTCAGGTGCACCGCAAGACCCGCGATTCCCCGTTTCACCATGTCGTTGTCCCGTCGGAGATCCATCCTGCCCGGCGCGCGGACAAGGACGACCAGGGCCAGGATCTCTCCCGTGCTCAGGGAACCGGGATCCCGGTCGAAATAGAAACGGGCCGCCTGCATGACCCCGCGGCGCTGATGGGCGTAAGGGACCTGATTCAGGTAGAATTCGAGTATTTCCGACTTGGAGAAGCGATCTTCAAGTCTTTGGGCTTCGATTCCCTCGAGCCAGCGGGACCAGAACGTGCGGGGACGGGGATGGAGCATGCGCACCACCTGCTCGGAAATGGTGCTCGCCCCCCGCACCACCTTGAATGCCCGGACATTTTGCACCGCCGCGTGAAACCGGGCCACCCAGTCCACCCCCCCGTGCCGGTGGAAGCGCCGGTCCTCCGACTCCACAAAGGCCTTCAGCATCAGGGGAGGGATTTCATGCAGGGAAAGACAATCGTGGAAGTTCCAGCTGTTCTGATAGGTGACGGAAAGAGGTGCGCCGTGGCGGTCCAGGATCTGGAGCCTCTGGATCTCCCGGGCTTCCGGAGCCAGCTTTTCCGGAATCGGCAGCAGGTCCGCCCGGGTCCGAAGGATCAAAAGCACCCCAAGGAGCGCCACCACCCCGGCAATGGAGATGAAGAGCCATTTCTTCACCGGGGTGAACCGCATTTTCCTCCTCCTCCTGTCTTCTCAGCCATGGAGCACATCGGAGTCCATCTTAAGAGGTGCTTGAAAAACCTGCATTCCAGCGCTCAAAGGATATCTTCCCGTTTAGCATACAACACGGGCACAAGGCCCTACGCTACCGTTTCTCAGCTCAACCGCCATCAGATTCGAAATCCTGCCACACCCAGCCCGACGCCGGTTCGTAGCCTAGCCCCTTGTGGGCGTTGGGGTGCGATCCCCAAAACATGTGTGTGAACTCAGGGCTTTCTATACACCCTCTGAGATATCAGGTCTCCCCTCCCTCGATGGGAGGGGTTGGGGGAGGGTGAAAAGCGGATGAGATCAACCCCCTCCCCTAACCCCTCCCGCCACGGGGAGGGGAATGGAGACCAGACGGGCCTGCCGATGCGTCGGCGCTGTTCCGGTCGCTTCCAAGCCGCCGGCTCCGCTTCGGCGGCTTGGGCTCCCTCCACAGCGCAACACACAACAAGGCCCGCCAAAAACCAAGGGCTCAAGGGCCAAGGGAAACGGACCTGGAGAGGCGGAAGCCCAGGACGACGCTGCGGTCGTCGGGCGAGCCGTAGACGCGAATCGCCGACCGGCAGTAGGCCGCGTCGCAGCCAAAGCTGCCGCCGCGCATCACCCGGTCGGAGCCCCGGGATTGTCTATCCATGGCGCGGCCGTCATCCGGCGCACCCCTCATAGTTGGTATGCCAGTCATCCTCCACCCACTCCC